>NZ_JAPEPZ010000001.1 GCF_026339875.1 Streptomyces sp. NBC_01571 | reverse complement strand
CAGCTTCTGTTCCGCGTGCCTGGGGGACGGCCGCGTCGTGCGGGCGCAGCGTTCTCCATCCCGAGCACCTCCGTACAAGATCTTCATTGAATTTGACCCTATCTCGCCACCTGGCGGAAAAGGAACGCCATTGCCGGAAGTGGATATCGGCTCGTGCTGCCCGGTCAGAGTCTCACTGGAAGGTGAAGGCGGACTTCTCGGTTATTCACTCTCCAGGGGGTCTCTGATCTGGCTGGACAGTGCGGCGCTGCCAGCAAAAACGGGCGCGAGGGGGACCCGATCTTCTGTGTCGCTGGCGTGTTGTGCTGGTCTTGGCCAGAGCTGTGGCTGCAGGGGCAGCCGGTAGTCTTGCGGGCTTCATCACCACGCGAGACGGAAAGTGACTGACTGTGACTTCTGCTGCCGCGCCCACCGCGCTCTCGGATTTCTACTGCCACCAGGCCATTCCTGGTTTGGCGGACATCGACGTCGTCACCGAGACGGACCGAGTGTTGGCGTTTCACCACACTCGGCCGGCGTATCCGGTGCACATCGTGGTGGTGCCGAAGGAGCACGTTCCGTCGCTGGTGGATCTCGGTGACGACAACGCGGATCTTCTGCTGGAGGTGATGGAGGTCGTGCGGGAGGTCGCGGGGAAAGTACGGGCCGAGCATGGTGCCGCCTCGATCACCACGAACGAGGGCCTGTACCAGGAGTCGAAGCACATGCACTGGCACGTCTGCCACCGCGGTGAGAACGAGCAGGAGATCCTGGCGGCCTACGGGCACCACGACGGCTGAGCCGCGCTACCGCCCCTGGCGCCTGCCCCAGGGCCCAGCCGCAGCTGCGGTCAGGGTTTCTGCCGCGACGAGGCCGGCGGCCCGGTGGATGTCTGTGGGGTCGGGCTGCTGCGTCTGGCCGATGTCGGCCAGACGCCGGCAGGCCTCCGTCAGCGCGACACCGCCTGTCAGTGTGTCGTCGTCGGCGATGACCAGGCACCGGCCGGGATGGCGGCGGGCGTAGGCCTGGGCGTTGTCGACCTGGTCGCCGCGGCTTACGGTCGCGGGCAGGGGGATGAGGACGGCCGGTTTGCCGAGGGCTTCGAGTTCGGCCAGGGTCGTTGCGCCGGCGCGGCCGATGACGAGGTCAGCGAGCCAGAGCGCGTCGGCCATGTCCTCGTGCAGGTACTCCAGTTGCCGGTAGTTGTCGATGCCGTCGAGTGAGGCGTCCAGGTTTCCTGTGCCGCAGAGGTGGATGACCGAGAATTCGGCGCACAGCTTCGGCAGTTGGCTGCGTACCGCGTCGTTGATGCGGGTGGAGCCCTGGCTGCCGCAGAAGACCAGCAGGACCGGCAGGTGCGGGCTCAGGCGCAGGCGGCGGCGCAGCCGGTCCGGATCGCCGGAGGCGAGGTCGTGGCGCAGGGGCAGTCCGGTGACGACGGTTTTCTGGCTGAGCCAGCCCGGGGTGTCGGATGCGGGCGTGGTCAGGCAGACCCGGGCGGCCATGCGGGCGAGGATCGTGTTCGCCAGGCCCAGGGAGTGGTCGGATTCGTGGATCACGAGGGGGATCCGGCACAGCCAGGCGGCGATGCCGACGGGGACGGTGACGTAGCCGCCCTTGCTGAAGACGGCATCGGGGCGTTCTCTGCGCATGGCTTTCCATGCGGCGCCGATGCCGCGTAGCACGGTGAAGGGCATGCGTAGGTTGCTCCATGAGCCGTAGCGTTTCAGGCCCGCCGAGGGGACCGGACGGAAGGGGATGTTTGCTTTTCCCGCGTATTCGTGCTCGATACTTCCGGCACGGCCGAAGAAGACGATTTCACGTGCATCGCGCGCCTGCAGTTGGGCTGCTACTGCGAGGGCGGGGACGACGTGTCCGGCGCTGCCGCCGCCGGTGATCCCGATTTTCATATACACCGTACCGGTTCGTTTGTTCGGGTTCCGTTTCGAGGGCTGGCCTGCCAGGAGACATCTCGGACGATGCCTGGCGTCATGTCGCCTGTCCTGCTGTTGCACTGTCAAATCTGGTCGGGTCGGCCGGAATTGAACCGGCTCCTCGGCAAAACTTTTGCCGTGCTCCACAACTTGAGCTACGACCCGTTGGTACATCCAAAGGCTAGGAGGGGACGAGTGTGCCAGTCAACGCGAAGAGCGTAATTGTTTGTAAATGTAATCCGTCTCCTCCGATCTATTCCATTGAGGCTTCGAATCTATCGTGGCGGGCGATTTCGGGATGCCGCCGATGAAATGTGTGGCGGCATCCTGCGGCGCGGATTGTTCCGTCTGCTGGGCTACCGGCAGTCCTCGGGGGCGGGTATGCGGTCCAGCGGTGTCGTGTCGTGGCGGCCGGTCCAGCGGTCGATGACTTCGACGCGGCCGTCTGTCTGCTGCGGGGAGAGGACGACGGCGCGGGGGGTTCCGATGAGCTGGGCGTAGGCGAACTTCTCGCCGGCCGCTTCGTGCCGGTCGTCGACGAGGAGGCGGATGCCGTGGTGCTGGAGCTGACTGACGGCCTGGTCGGTGCGTTGGCGCATCTCCGGCAGGTCGGCGCGCAGGACGATGAGGTGGAGGTCGGCCGGGCCGGTTCCCGGCTTCCAGCGCAGTCCGTGGCGGTCGCGGTGGAGGTCGGCGAGGGTCTGGAGGCAACGGGTGATGCCGATGCCGGAGCACGCCATGTGCACGGGGCGGCGGGCGCTGTACGGGTCGGGGACGTTGAGGTTCATCGGGGCGGAGTACTGGGTGCCGAGTTCGAAGACGTGGGCGACTTCGACCGCCCGGACCGTGTGGTAGCGGCCTTCGTCGCAGCGGCCGCACCCCATGTCCTCGGCGGCGCCGTGCAGTTCGGCGGTGTGCGGGTGCAGCGGTGGCAGGCCCGGTGCGCAGAGCCACCAGTCCGGTCGATCGGACAGCCACACCACACACCCCCGAGCACCGCGGCACCTCCTCCCGGCAGGAGCCACGGTGCTCTCGCGTCTGCGAAGGAGAACCCCTCCATGGCCCGCATCCTCGTTGGCATCGAGCCCCGGCACGCCGACAACAGCCCCTGCGACCATGCCGTCAAGCCCTCCGGTAAGCCCCGCGACCCGGATTCCGGCTGCCCCGGAAGGACGGCGTTCGCCGTCGTGTGCAGCGAACACGGCGACGTCCACAGCCCCCACCACGTGAAGGCCGTCGCCGAGCCCGCGGCCCGCGCCCCCCGCGACGAGCACCGCACGGCGCTCGCCCGCTGACCTGAACTGCGTGCCCGGTCCAGCCACTCCTGGCAGGACCGGGCACGCCCCAGCCCCGTCCGCCAGCTAGTCCCACGAGGACCTCATGACCGTCACCCATCCACGACGCCCCTACGCCGCCGCCTCCAACGCGGCCGCCACCCTCCTCGCCGCGCACCCCGAGCTCTCCGTCACGTCGGTGGACGTCGCCCACGTACACGGTCTCGGACCGGCCGCCCTGATCCAGGTGGAGAACACGTCCGCACTTCGGTCCTGGGCACAGGCCCTGAACACGACCGCCCACACCACGGGCGCGAGCAGCTACGGCACCACCGAACCCCGCCAGGAGACCGGCCTGTCGCAATGGCTGTGGTGGCGGATGACTTTCCTCGACACGACCGTCGACCAGATGCGCATCCGGCTGTGGACACTCGACGCCACCGACCAGCCACGCACCCTGAGCGCCTTCCTCGCCTCCACCGTGCACACCCCCACCCCGTAGGGGCCGCCACCCCGGAGCGCCGCACCCTCCCCCAGGCAGCCACGGCGCTCCCCCTTCGCCAAGGAGTCACCATGCCCATGAACCCGCCGGCACCCGAGCGGACTCAGCAGTTGCTGGCACAGCTGGAGCGGTACGCATCCCTCCAAACCGGGCAACTCGCAGCCGCCCGACGCCTGCTGCGGGAGCACCCCAGCCTGCCGCTGTCCGGCTTCGGGATCTCCAGCAGCGTCTTCCCCAAGCCGGGACGCCCCCTGCACAGCCTGATCCTGCACATCGGCGCGCACGACACCGACGGCGTTACCGCGTGGGCGCGAGCCCTGGGCACCGAACCGCTCATCGACGGCGCCCGTGACCGGCTGGACACCGTCCTGGACGGCACCGGGATCTGGGCGTAGGCCACGGTCCCCGAGACCGACCACGACATGGACCAGGCCGCGTTCGTCCCCACCGCCGACGACGTCGCCTTCACCGCGCGGGACCTGCTCGTGAACGACGGCGGTGAGGACGGCGACCTCCTCATCATCGGCCACCCGCATACGCGTGAAGTCCTGGCCGCCACGAGCGCCTACTACCGCGAGATGCGGCTCACGCCTGCGCCCGTTCGACGGCCGAGTCCTCGCCGACAACATCACACGCGACTGGGGGCAGTTCGTCGCCTACCCCACCCGCAAGGAATGGCGGCTCCGCAGCGTGCCCAAGGACACACCAGGCGCGCTCCCCCTCACCTGGATGTACGCCTCCGACGCCCACACCCAGGGCATCGGCAACCCCGTCCGCTGCCCGGCCTGCAGGCACCCCAGCCGCGGACTCGACTACGCCCGGAAGACCGGTCAGCGCGTACACCTCTGCCCCGCACCCGTCTGCGGGCACCGGTGGACCGTCGACGACTCGCCCACGTCCTCGGACAGCGCGGCCACCGGACACGACCAGCGTGCCGCCCTCACCGCCCACTGACCCGCCCGGCCCCGGCCGGAACACCCCCACGCCTGCGGGGCGGCCGTCGACACCGGCTCCGGCCGCCCCGCAGCACCAGACACACGCCCGCTACGAAGGAACCGCCTCGACACCTCATGCTTCGACGCGGTGGGGCCTTCGGCGGACGATCGGGGACAGCCTGTGCCCTCGGGTCGTCCAGATGGTCAGGCTGCTGGTGCGAAGGCCGTGATGGCGTTGACGAGGTCGGCCGGAGCTTCCAGTGGGATCAGGTGCCCCGTGTGGGGGATCACCACGAACTCGGCTCCGGAAAGGTAGGGCACCAGGTTGTTGATGAGCACGCCGGCCGGCTCGACGCGGTCGTTGCCTCCGGCGACGACGAGGGAGGGAACACTGATCATGCGCGTGTGCTCGGCGATGTCCTCCGCGATGCCGCGCAGCGGCCATTCCGTGCGGGCCGCATCGGCTCCGGCACGCGAGTCGGCCACGATCTGCGCCTTGATCGACGCGGGCAGTTCGGTCGCGGTCAGGACGTCGTCGCGTGCGCGGGCGACGGACTCCTCGGAGTCATAGGCGTGGGACAGGGCTTCCCGGTACTCCGCGGTGACCGCCGTGGCGGGTTTCGCCGGGCCGGAACCGACGAGGACGATCCCGCGGAGCCCGGCGGGCCGGGTCGCCGCGACGAGCTGCGCGACCTTGCCGCCCATGGAGTGCCCTACGAGGACGTAGTCGGTGATGCCTGAGTCGGCGATCACGGCGAGCGTGTCTTCGGCGAACCGGCGGAGAGTGTAAGGCCCAGTCAGGTTGCTGGAGCGGTTCCACCCGCGGAAATCGACAGTGAGCAGGTCGCGACCCGCGAGGCGGTCGACGACGAGGTCCCAGGTGCGGGCTGAACCACCCCAGTAGTGCAGGAACACCAGGGTCGGCCCGGCCCCCTGTCTGTGGTCATAAACGGGTAGAAGCGGTTTCTGCGTGGTGTTCATTGTGCCTCTCTCGATCTGGCCTACGAGGCGATTCGCCTTGTGTTCATTGAATATCTCCCGCTGGTCCCGGGCATCGGCGTAACCGGTCGCTCGATGGTGGAAACTGGACGCGTGACCGTGATCCGGCAGATGACCTACCAGCCCGTCGAGCGCCGGGCCGCCGCCGTCGAAACGATGACGTTCGACCGCCTCCGCGAGCTGAACGACGGCGGGACACAACGTGCCGACTTCCACGTCCTCGCCGTCGTCGATGCCGGGCCCGGATCCGTCACGGTGGACTTCCTCCGGCACCCGCTGCGGGAGCGTTCCGCGGTATGGATCCCTCCCGGGGCGGTGCACAGGTGGGACGACATCGCCGGCGTGGCAGGGCACGTCGTGCTGTTCGTGCCGACCGCGCCGGTCACCCACGCCACCCGGGAACTCGTCGCGTCCCCGGACCTGGCCGCGCACTGGAGAATCCCCGACGCTGACTGGCCGTTCATCGACGCCGCGCGGAACCATCTCCTCCTTGAGGCGTCAGCCCCGCCCGGGGACCTCTCCACGGAGCTGCCCGAGATCCTCCTCTCCGCGCTGATCGCCCGGCTCCGGCCCCCGCACGGCGGAGCACGCTCAGCACATCCGGTGTTCCGGCTGTTCCGGTCCAACGTCGAGGCACACTTCAGGCAACATCACGACGCCGGGTACTACGCCCGGACTCTGGGCTACGCGCCCCGCACCCTCTCACGAGTGGTGCAGCAGGCCACTGGCCGCACCGCGAAGGCGTACATCGTCGACCGGATCGTCCTGGAAGCAAAACGCCTCCTCGCGCACGACCGCCTCACCGCGGCGGCCTGCGCCGGCACGCTCGGCTTCCCCGACGCGTCCAACTTCTCGGTGTTCTTCCAGAACGCGACAGGCATGCGCCCTGGGGCGTGGCAGGCGACGGTGGCCGTCGAATGATGAGAGCGCTCACGAAAAGCCCCCCTGACGGTGGAGTCGATCTCCGGTCTGCGGATGGACCGGCACCATCACCAGGTCACTGGTCGGCTCACCGAATCCCGGGCCCGCCAAGTCCAGCCGCTTCGCACCTTCCCCAGCGGGAAGCAGCGCGCCAGTTGCACCACGATGCTTCGGACGAGTGAGTGCCTCCGCCTCACTCCCGTCGCAAGGTCGCCCGAACGTCGATAGCCCCCGGCCTCCGAGGGGGAAGGCGAGGGGCCACCTGCCATGACAGGACAGCCCGGAACGGCCTACGAGGTCCTCAGCCCCAACGCCGGCGGAGCCAAAACCCGCTCGAACACTCCGGTGCACGCGTGTCACCCAGACCAACGCAGCGCCACCGGACGTGGTTACGCAAGCGTCAACTACCTCCGTCAGCAACGTGGTTCACGACGCCGGTGGGGCACGACACGACGGCGGTCACCGTCTTGCCCACCGCAAGGACCTCGACCCTCACGTCCACCGACAGCTCCTGCACCAGATGCCAGCCGAGCCCACCCGGCCTGGTGGCATCCAAGGGCAGCGACAGCGGAGGGTCGGTGCTGGCATCGTGGACCGCCACGGTCACCGTTCCCGGCCCGGCCCGGCCTCCAGCCGGAACCCGGTCACCCCGCCGGCATGCCGCACCGCGTCGGTGAACAACTCCGACACCACCAACAACACAGAGTCCACCGCGTCCTCGCACTCCGGCGCGGCAACAGCCAGGAACCCGCGGGCCACACACCGGACCTGCCCAACCGCCTGAAGGCCGCTGTCATCGTCAAGGGGCCCGCGGTCCTCTTCAGGGGGATGTGCCATCACGGTTCTCCGACGGCTCGGTCCTTGAGATCCCTACCGTGCCTCCGGGCAGATCCAGTCATCCTGGAGTTCGAAAACAGCCTGACCGTTTCCCGAGCCTGTTGGTACGCGGGAACGGCAGCTGAACCGAGATCGATTGACCTTGGGAGCAACAGCTCGCAATAGGCGAGAGAACAGGCGGCAAGCACCGGGCAGCCGGCCTCAGCGAACTCCTGGCCCGCGAACTCCGCCACCGCGGCCGCCAGGTCGCCGTGCAACACCTCCACGCCCATCTGCCAGTGCACCGGCGAGGGTGGTTTGCCAGCCAGGGTGCTCCTTTTCGAAGTGATTGGGATACGACCACTGGCGGAGGATGTCGCCCGCAGCCTTCGGCAACTCGTAGACGTAAATGATGAAGGTCCGATGGTCCGTCTCGTCGCCGATCCAGTAGTCGTCCTTGAGCTTCCAGGAGTTCGGGTGGTCTGGGTCGTGAGTCTTCTCGGCAACCCGGATGTTCATCCCCTACATCAGCGCTGCGTACTGATTCACCTCGTCCACGTCCTTCGGCAACCCGGCGGTGACGATCGGCCGCGCCTTCACCGATACCTTCGCGGGCATCGGGCCCGGGCCCGTCGCGGGGTTCATCGGCATGCAGCTCGTCGGGGCCGTGGTCGGACTGTCACGGGTGACGCTGATCTTTATGTCGTGGCGAACGACTGGCGAGCAGCCAGGTCGCCGACCCCGATGGCCCAGAGCCGCCCGCTCAGCACGACCGAGGCGGACCTCGCGTTGGGGCCAGTCGGCTTTTGGCCATGTGCAGTGACAGGTTCCGGTCAAAGACTTGTCCAAGTGCCGGACACCTCCTGCCGCCGGTGATCGGGTTCTCTGTGACGGCTGTATGACCACCCGTTCTTCGGAGGACCTGGTGTCAGCACCAACCCATAAGAGACGATGGTTCACGATCTGTGCCATCACCGCATCCGCCGCATTCGTCGCGATACCCGCAGGCGCCGCGTCCGGCCCGGACGGTACCCCCTTCGGTGCCCGCGCACTTGCCCAACTCGCCGCCGAGCGCGCGCAGTCGACAGGTGGCATCACCTCCAGGTTGAAGGCGGACGACGACGGTGACGGCGGCAACGAGGCCGACGAGATAGCCGAGGGGGCGGACCAGTACGCGGAAGCCCGTACCTCACCCGGCATCGTCGCGCCGGGCGCATACGGCGCCGCCTGGCAGAGCCTGACCAACATGCGCAGCACCAGCGGCAGTTGGCGGAACGTCACCGATCTGCCGTACAACTCCGACGATGCGCGCTACCGCGACTACGACTCCAACTCCAGCGGCGGCTCGGGCAACGTCACCGGCCGGATGGCGGCGATGGCCGCCGATGACGACGGCTACGTGTACGCAGGCAGCGCGGGCGGCGGCGTGTGGCGCTCACGCACCGGCGGCAGTCACTGGCAGCCGATCAGCGACCGGCTGTCCTCGCAGTCCACCGGTGCGCTCGCGCTGGACGGGACCGGACGGCTGTGGCTGGGTACCGGCGAGGCGAACACCAACGCGGACGCCTACCTCGGCAGCGGCGTCTACGTCCTGTCCCACCCGCACCACGGCACGTTCTCCACGCGCAGCCGGGTCGGCGGCGACGAACTGGAGTCCACCACCATCCGCCAGCTGCGCTTCGGCGGCGGCAAGGTGTGGGCGGCGACCAGCGAGGGCGTGTGGAGCCACTCCACCAAGAAGCTCAGCGGCGCCTGGAAGCTGGAGTTCGCCCCCAACCCCGACTACCTGCCCGGGGGTTCCAAGGCGACCGACGACAGCGCCGCGTACAAGAACATCACCAACGACATCGCCATCGACCCCAAGGACCCGTCCAAGGTGGTCCTGGCGGTCGGTTGGCGCAGTGGTGACGACTACAACGGCTTCTACACCAAGGGCTCCGACGGCGCCTGGACGCGGATCACCAGCGGCTTCGGTGACCTGCCGATCGACGCCGACAACGTCGGCACGGTCACCTTCGCCCACTCCGCCGACGGCTCGCGCTACTACGCCATCGACGAGTCGCCCGCGCAGATGGCCGCCAACCCCGACAGCGGCCTTGAGGGCATCTACAGCGCCGGCTCGCCGTTCGGCCCCTGGACGAAGATCGCTGACTACAAGCAACTGGCCGCCGACGGCTCGGCGCTGACCTCCAGCGGCTACATGCCGGGCGTCCAGTCCTGGTACAACCAGTTCCTGACCGTCGACCCGGCCGACCCGCAACATGTGTACGCGGGCCTTGAAGAGGTCTACGAGTCCAAGGACGGCGGCAGCACTTGGTCGACCGTCGGTCCGTACTGGAACTTCGGCTTCTCCTGCTGGAGCATCGACCCCGCCAAGCAGACGGGCGACTGCAACCAGACCACCCACTCCGACCAGCATGGCGTCGCGATCGGCCGCTACCACGGCAAGAGCTTCGTGTACGTCGGCAACGACGGCGGCGTTTACAAGCGCCCGGTGGGCGGCTCCCAGGACGCCTCCGGGCACGCCACCGACTGGACCTCGCTGAACGACGGCACCATCGACACCCTCCAGTACTACTCGGTGGGCGTCGGCAAGGACCTGACCTACGGCGGCGTCTCCGTCACCGGCGGCCTGCAGGACAACGGGCAGTCCGTCCTGCGCAGCAACGACAAGGTGATGGGCTCCAACTTCGGCGGCGACGGGGGCGACACGCTCACCGACCCGGCCAACGGCTGCAACATCGCTGAGGAGTACGTCTACCTCGCCGTCCAGATCACCCAGAACTGCGCGGTCAACGACGGCAGCTGGACCACCGACTCCAGCAGGGTCACGTCGTACAACGTCGCCCCGGCCGACAATGCCACGAGCGAGGCCCGCTTCATCGCCCCGCTCGCGGCCGACATGAAGAACAGCTCGACCTGGATCGCGGGCGGCCGCCACATCTGGGTGCAGACCAATGGCTACGCCATCCGCAGCGGTTCGGAGTGGAAGAGCGTCTACGACCTCGGTGCCAGCCGCACCGCGACCGCGGTCGCGGCCTCGGGCGGCAAGGTCTATGCGGCCTGGTGCGGCCCCTGCAACAACCAGGGCTTCGCTCGCGGCATCTCCGTCGGCAACGCGGACGGCACCGGCTGGCACGACATCACCCTCCCGGCCACCGGCACGGACGGCACCGTGCCCAACCGCTACCTCAGCGGCTTCGCCGTCGACCCGAAGAACGCTGACCACGTCTACCTCGCGGTGAACGGCTTCTCCCGTCACTGGACCGAGGGCCCCGGCGCTGGCGTCGGCCACGTCTTCGAGTCCACGGACGGCGGCACCACGTGGAAGGACATCTCGAAGAACCTCCCCGACGTGCCGGCCAACTCCGCGGTCGTCACGCCGAACGGCGGCCTCGCCGTCGCCACCGACCTCGGCGTCGTCTACCGCGCGCCGGGCCGTACGACATGGCAGCGCGTCGGGAACCTCCCGGCCGTCGCCGTGCTCCAGCTCAGGCTGAGCCCGGACGGCAAGACGCTGTACGCGGCCACGCACGGCCGCGGCATCTATACGATCAAGGTGAGCGACTGCGCCTGACGTAGCAAGGTCGCAGGGGTGATCCCTGGTCTTCGGGGTCACCCCTGCGTCGTGTACGGCACCACATTCACGTCAAGCGTGAAGGCGACGCGCGCCGCGCCCGCCACGTCCGGCACTTTCGCCGTTGCCGTGATCTTGGCGGAACCACCCCGGGTGCCCGCGCAGCGCAGCGAGGTGTGGGCCGAGCCGTCCGCCGCCACCTCCCACCCTGACACCAGGACGAAGATCGGCGCGGAACTCAGCACACCCGCCCACCGCTTGTCGTCGTTCCGCGGCCGTAGGACGAGGGACACCACGGTCCCGGGCCGAACGCAGAGGTCGTGGACAGAGGCGTCTCCCGGCCGGTGGGTGACGGTGGTAGAGCCTGCGACGCACCCTGGGGGCGCGGAGGCTGTCCCATGAGGGGCCGGGGCTCGTGTCGACGGCGTCGACGGTGACGTTGCCGGCCTTGTCACAGAGGGCGAGCTGGGGATTCTCGGCGTGCCGGGGCCGCTCTCCGAAGGGGTGGCGGTGGGTGAACTGGCAGAAGGACGCGCCGGCGCCGAGTCAGCCTCCGAATCGTCGCCGCTGCCTCCACAGGCGGCCAGAAGAGAGGAGAGGGCGACCAGGGCGGCCACGAGAGAGATCCAGGATCCTCGACCCCGCCTGCAGTCCTCCATCATCATGACCACTCCCTTGCGCCACCGAACGTCAGAAGCCCCGGGCCAGGGCACATCCGTGTACACACAGCTCGCCGCGGAATGGGCCGCCCGCGGCGCCACCGTCCCCTGCCGCCCCGACCCGCGTGGCAGCGTCTGGCTTCTCCCGACCACCTCAGGCACGAGACAGAAAGCACCTTGCGCCAACTACACCTGGAAGGGAACACCCACCCCGCTGACCGCACACCCGATCTACCTCAACCGGAGGCACCGCGCCGTGCGCGTCAATGAGCTCTGCCGAAACGTCCCCTGCAGAAATCCTCCCACGCGACAACTGCTATCGACGCGTGGCACGCTGCCCCGCGCCAGCCCCATCCGGCGGGGCCTCGGTGAGGCGGTCGACGCTGTCGGCGGCCCGCCTGGCGGAAGACGCCGATGCTCGCCGATCAACGTTCGAGAGTGTCAGGCAGCGCGCGCCCGGCGTACGACCTGGCCACGTCCGCTTGGCCGGACAGGTCGTTGGTGGCAGCGATGACGGCATCCAGCAGGGCAGTTCGTCGTCGCTGCCGGCGCGGGCGCAGCCCCGCTCCACGCGCCGACCGCCGCGGCCGCGCTGTGTTGCACCGGCTGGCCGGGCAGCCAGTGGATCACCTCGGCAGACTCTCCGGTAACGTCAGAATATGAGTCATCCGCATCCCGAACTGAAAGCCGCCCCTCCCCTGCCGGAAGGAGGGCTGCGGGTCGTCGCCCTGGGTGGTCTCGGTGAGATCGGCCGCAACATGACCGTCTTCGAGCATGCCGGCAAGCTGCTCGTCGTCGATTGCGGCGTGCTGTTCCCCGAAGAGACCCAGCCCGGCGTGGACGTGATCCTGCCGGACTTCACCTCGATCCGTGATCGCCTGGACGACATCGTGGCCGTGGTGCTCACCCACGGCCACGAGGACCACATCGGTGGCGTGCCGTATCTGCTGCGCGAGCGCTCCGACATCCCTGTGGTGGGCTCGAAGCTGACCCTGGCGTTCCTGGAGGCCAAGCTCAAGGAGCACGGCATCAGGCCGCGCACGGTCCGGGTCCGCGAAGGCGACCGGCGCGGCTTCGGACCCTTCGACTGCGAGTTCGTCGCGGTCAACCACTCCATCCCGGACAGTCTCGCCGTCGCGATCCGCACCGGTGCCGGGATGGTGCTGCACACGGGTGACTTCAAGATGGACCAGTTCCCGCTGGACGACCGCATCACCGACCTGCGCGCCTTCGCCCGCCTCGGCGAAGAAGGCGTCGACCTCTTCCTCACCGACTCCACCAACGCCGAGGTCCCTGGCTTCACCACCTCCGAGCGCGAACTGAACCCGGCGATCGAGCAGGTGATGCGCACCGCCCCGCGCCGGGTGATCGTCTCCAGTTTCGCCAGCCATGTGCACCGCATCCAGCAAGTCCTGGACGCCGCGCACCAGCACGGGCGCAAGGTCGCCTTCGTGGGCCGCTCCATGGTCCGCAACATGGGCATCGCCCGCGACCTCGGTTACCTGAAGGTGCCCAGCGGCCTCGTCGTGAGTACCAAGGAGCTGGAGAAGCTCCCCGACCACAAGATCACCCTGGTGTGCACCGGATCCCAGGGCGAGCCGATGGCGGCTCTGTCCCGGATGGCCAACCGCGACCACGTGATCCGCATCGGCGAGGGCGACACCGTCCTGCTCGCCAGCTCGCTGATCCCCGGCAATGAGAACGCCATCTACCGTGTGATCAACGGGCTGACCCGGTGGGGCGCCCATGTCGTCCACAAGGGCAACGCCAAGGTGCACGTCTCCGGGCACGCCAGCGCCGGTGAACTCGTGTACTGCTACAACATCGTCAAGCCCCGCAATGTCATGCCCGTACACGGCGAATGGCGCCACCTGCGGGCCAACGCCGACCTGGCCATCCGTACGGGGGTCGATCCCGAGCGGGTGGTCATCGCCGAGGACGGCGTGGTCGTCGACCTCGTGGACGGGCGTGCGTCGATCACCGGCAAGGTGCCCGCGGGCAACGTCTACGTGGACGGCATGGAGGTCGGCGGCGCCACCGAGGCGTCCCTGAAGGACCGCGTCACCCTCGCGCAGGAAGGCGTGGTCACCGTGGTGGCGATCGTCGACGCCGACACGGGCGCCCTCGCCGAGACACCCGACTTCCTGGCCCGCGGGTTCGTCCACGACGACACCACCTTCGAACCGGTCATCCCCGTCATCGAAAAGACTCTGGCGACCGCAGCCCAGGAAGGCGTCGGCGAAGCACACCAGCTGGAACAGCTCATCGCCCGTGCCGTGGCGAACTGGGCCTTCCGCACCCACCGCCGCAGGCCCCTCATCATCCCCGTCATCATCGACGCCTGACCGGCGGTCCCCTTCCCCACTCCTGCCCAGCCGGCAGCAGGAACGGCTTCTGGCATCCACACTTACGTAGAGCGGCGTTCAAGACACCGAGGTCGGGCACCGACCGCGCGCCAGAAAGAAAACGGATAAACGCGCTCGGCCCGCACCCGCTCCTCGCGGCGTTCGTCGTGCCAGATCACGCCCACCAGGTGCGAGATGAGCTTGACCAGGTCGAGCTTCGTACCCTCGTACCACCCGGTCAGATCCCGCAGCTCGCTGCGATACCGTTTCGCGGCGCGTGAGGCGAAGTCACTGGCGAGTGGAGGGAACGTCGTTCGCCACTCGGCTACGCAGGAGACGCTGAAACCAGCTGGATGGAGGACCTCGCCGTCGAGGAGCTGGATGGCTTCGACAACCCGGACCACCCATACATGGAGGAGCCACCCGAGCCCTGAACTCCCTGTGCAACCTGGCTGGCAGCATGCAGAGATGGCAAGTACCGTCCACCGGTCGCTGGCTCGGGCTGACCATCGGCCAAGCCGATCGAGAGTTCCATTCGAACTGCTCGCTGCCGTCGGCGAGGCCGCCACGCTTCCGAAGTGACTAGCGGGCGGCTTCGCCCGGTACGAACCCCGCGCACGGACCGGGCGGATGGCACGGGATCTGCTACCGGATCCGCTCCAAATGTAGGCGCCGCCACCACGCCCCATCCCGCACGGGCCGTTACCGGCGGCAGACCGCACTCTCGACATAAGGATCACAATCGGCGGCTGGAGTACGGCTCGCAGGCCACTCTCACAAGCCCCGTCGGCGCGACTGCCGGCTCTAACGGGCCTGTCGACCAACTGCGCCCGGGCCTGCCTCCGCCCACGGGTCGAGGTTCCTGGCCCGGAACGGAACGTCCTGCAGAACGCTGACCGCGGCGGCCAGCCGCTGCTCGAGATCCGCCGCTTCGACCACGTAGCAGGCCCTCAGGAAGACAGGGTCGCACCAGCACCCCCGTCCTCGCGCTACAGGCCGGCCCGTTTCGCCCGAACTACAGCGGCATTCCTGCAGACAGACCGCCCTGTAGAACCGACTCTGCCCTCACCAGCAGCCGTTACGGGTAGGCGACCGCACACACGCTCCATGAGCGCGAGGGTCTGCTGCGCCGGACGGCATGGCTGCTGACGGTCGCGACGATCGCGTTCAGTGCCTGTGTCACATCCTCTTTCCGCAGGTCACGGTGTCCTGAAGCTGGGTGTTGATCGGCTTCGCCGTTCGGTTGAGCGTCGATGGACGCTGAAGCGAACGGCAGCCGGAGGCATCGCCAGGCGGCTGCGGTGAGGGGATATTGGGCCGTCTCGGTCCGGCGGTTTCGTCGGGTGAGGCGGCGGGTCATGAGGGTGATGAACGCCCACTGGACGTGGGCTTCGGCGTGGACATGAGGCGTTCGTCCTCGCGTTGCGGCGGGCCCGCACCGTCCACGAATTCGACCGCTCAACCACCCAGCGCTTGGGCAACAAGACGAAGCCCTTGGCGTCCTAGACCTGCGAGATCATCGCCCAGACGCTCCAGATCTCGGTGCGCCACGACGACCGTCTCGACGGCCCCGTCCACGGCGATGCCGACGGCCAGCCCTGGGACGCGGTGAAGACGGCCGCTAACGGCGGACCGCACACGCATCCCGACGCCAGATGATCGAAGAGAACCACGGCAAGCGCGTCATCTGTGCGGGACGGTGGCATACAAGCGGCCTCGTCCGAAGGGCCAGGTGCAACGGCGACTGCTCTGGTAGGTACCGGAAGAGCGCGGCCTGGTACACGACCCCGTACAGCGCATCGGCCCGTTCCCGGATCGCTCGCCATACAGTCGACGTGCTGTTTCCTCTGTATCGAGGGCCGCCGACGCGCTGACCGCACGACCGCCCACGGGCGCCGCCCGACGGCCCCGGGACCTGCTCGTAGCGATCTGGCCCGTTGTCCTGACCAGGAGAAATGGGCAGATCAGGTGATGCTGCGCAGACTCGGGGAAGAAGATGCGGCAACCGACAGGAGGTTGCTGTGAAGGGTGGAGATCTAGAACTGGGCGAATTGCTGGCCGCTGCGGAAGCGGCCCCGCCCGGTGAGTCCGTCGACGTCGTGGCACACGACCTGCAAAAGCGTTTCGGTGCCGAGCACACGTCCTTCCTGTTCGTCGACCTCATCGGCCAGCGGCTGGTACGCCTCGCCGCGGCCGGCGATGAGGCCGCCGACCCTGGCGAGCCGATCGCCTTGCAGGGCAGCGTCTACGACCACGTTCTGCAGAGCCAGCGCCAGCATGTGGAACCGGACGGACAGGGCGGGCGGCGCGTCATCACGCCGGTCACCAACCGCGGCGACTGCATCGGCGTCCTGGAGGTGACCCTGCAGTCCGCCGACGACACCGTGCTCCGACAGGTCCGCGACGCGGCCCACGCACTGGCCTACATCATCGTCACGGACCGCCGCTTCACCGATCTGTACCACCTGGGCCGGCGCACCACCAGGACCAGCCTGGCCGCGGAGATCCAGCACCAGCTGCTTCCCTCGGCCCCCTGCTGCGAGGCGGCCCAGTTCACCCTCGCCGCCGGGCTGGTCCCGGCCGACGACATCGGCGGCGACACCTACGACTACACCCTCGACCGCGACACCCTGCACCTGTCCATCACCGATGCCATGGGCCACGACACCAACTCCGCTCTGCTGGCCACCTTGCTGGTCGGCGCGCTGCGGCGGGCACGTCGCAGCGGCTGTGACGCCCTCAAGCAGGCCCGCCACGCCCACGAGACCCTGCTGAGTCACAGCCGCGGCCTGGTCACCGGGCAGCTGCTGTGCGTCGACCTCGAAACGGGTTTGTGCGAACTGGTCAACGCAGGCCACCCCCGGCCACTGCTGCTGCGTGACAACGCCGTCGAAGAGGTGAAACTCGCCGTCGACCTGCCCTTCGGTGTGGCGGCACCCACCACCTACCGCCTACAGGAACTGCACCTGCGTCCCGGGGACCGCCTGGTCCTGCTCACCGACGGAATGCAGGAGCGCGGTGCCGCGGCCGTCGACCTGGCCTCGGTCGTTCACGACACCCGCGCGCTGCACCCCCGAGAAGCCGTCCGGACCCTGACCGCCGCGGTGCTTGACGCCTGCCACGGCAGCCTCAAGGACGACGCTACGGTCCTGATACTGGACTGGCACGGCAATCGCAGCCGGCCACCCGAGACCAGACCCGACCCGCAGCGATGAGCCGCAACGGCGCGCTCCTGAGTCCCTACTGAGAGCGGCGCCAGGTGACGTACCCCGGAGAGCATCTTGAACGCGGCCGTTGGCCGTACGAAGCGAAGTGAGCTTGGACGGGAGGGCGACTCGGCGGCAGGGGGTTGGGGAAACAGCCACTCGGGCACTTCGCGACGATTTCGGCCACGTCGACCCGCTCGTCCGCCATGAGGGGCGCCGGGTGCGGCAGGCGGTGGTCGGCGACCAGGACGAACCGCAGGTTCCTGCCTTTCGGCGTCGGGCTGCCTCATGCACTCTCGTCCTGCCGCCGGGTAGGTCTCGGTGATGACGCGTCTCACCGCTTCCCCCAAACTGGCACCACGGGGAGGGATCCGCTCATCCACCCGCCCGTCCACCCGTTCGCCAGCTCGACGCGCCTGCGGGCCGGGGCACCCCTAGCATGCTGACTGTGCGACCCATTCTCCCGAAGATCGAGGGCGGCCGGGTACAGGGCCTCCTGCAGCTCGTCGAGGACGGCATCCACCTCGTCGTCGCGGCGCTCCTCGTACTGCTCGCGGGGCTCCTGACCGTCGGGGTCGTCCACGACGTCATCAAGTCGGTGCAGGGTCCGTACCGCGAGGAGACGGTGGTTCTCTCCGCACTGGACAACGGCCTTGTGCTGTTCATCGTGGCCGAGCTGCTCCACACCGTCCGCCTCACCATCAGGAACCAGACCCTCGACGCCGAGCCGTTCCTCGTCGTCGGCCTGATCGCCGGCATCCGCAAGGTGCTCATCGTGACGGCCGAGGCGCAGAAGTCCTTCCGGTGGAACGTCGAGGGGATCGAACTGCTCATCCTGGCGGGGTTGATCCTCGTGATGGCGACAGCGGCGTACGTGTGGCGGCGCTCGACGCGGCCGGGAGACTACTTCCCGCTCCAGGAGGCGCGGCGCTCCCTGTCGCCGGAGCCGTCACCCACCCCGGTGCGCGGGCGCGGTTCCTGATCCGTCACCTTCCGCCGCCACGGCCGCCCGCACCCGCTGCTCCTCGCGAGCAGAACAGACGTCCCGTTCCAGGAAGGACCGTTCTGGTCCGCCCGGACAGTCCCTGACCGCCGAGCCGACCAGAACGTCGCCTGTCGCGGCACGGTGAAGGACTTCGTCGGGGGCACCGGGGCGGAGCCGCACGCGACCCGCACCGTAGACGCCTCGGCACCCCCTGCCGACAGCGTCTGAAGGCTCCATGTCACGGACAGCACCCCCGGCACCCTCGCCGTCGGCCCCGCTCGCCTCGAACGTTGGAGCCTGGCCCCCCGCCCCTTCTCCCCGTCTTCCGATCCCCATGCTTCCGACGCTCGCACTTCCGGTGCCGGTGCTTCCGACGCTCGCGCTTCCGATCCTCGCGCCGCGTCCGCCGTGTCCCCCGCGGGGGACGTAGGTGCGTCCCACGAGCGACCGCAGGGGCGTGACCCGGATTCCGGCCCCCGACATCCTGATGGTGTTCATGCGACCACAGTGCTCCCAGGGAGGCGGGGCAACCAGATCCCTGCTGTGAGGAGGAACGCGGATCCTGGTACCGGCACCACCACCCTGCGCAGGTCAGCGGTCGTTCTCCGGCTCGGTCGGAGGGACGCTGGCGGGAAGGCGGAGGGTGAACACCGAGCCTGTCCCGACCTCACTCGTCACGGTGACGGTACCCCCGTGCGCGGCGACGAGCTGGCGGACGATGGAGAGGCCGAGCCCGCTGCCGCCGGTGCGCCGGCTGCGCGACTTCTCGGCTCTCCAGAACCGGTCGAAGACGCTGGGGAGATCCTCGGGCGCGATGCCGCTGCCGGTGTCGGTCACGTCGAGGACCACCTCGCCGTCCGCGCGGCGGGCCGAGAGGGTGACCGTGCCGACCGGCGGGGTGTGGCGTACCGCGTTGGACACCAGGTTCCCGAGCGCCTGCCGCATCCGCACCGGGTCGGCGTCGAACCACGGTGTCCCGTGCACCGTCGTCCGTAGAGCGATGCCCGCCGCCTCGGCCCCGACCCGGTGTGCCGCGGCGACCTGTTCGACCAGTTCGTCGGCGCGGACCGCCTCGGGGTGCAGCGTGAGGGCGCCCGCGTCGGCCGCCGCGAGGTCCTGGAGGTCGTCGATGACCCGCTGGAGGAGCATCGCCTCCTCGTGCAGGGAGGCGAGCAGCTCCGGGTCGGGTGCGACGATGCCGTCCCGGGTCACTTCGAGCCAGCCCCGGATGTTGGTGAGCGGGGTGCGCAGTTCGTGGGCGATGTCGCTGACCATCGCCTTGCGCTGGGCCTCGAGCCGTTCGCGGCGCTCGGTCAGCTCGTTGAACGCCATGGCCAGGATGCCGGTCTCGTCCCGGGTGGTGACGGGAACACGTGCGTGTGCCTCGGGCGGTTGCTGGGCGGCCTGGGTCAGTGCGCGCAGCGGACGTACGAGTCGGGTGGCGACCAGCGCGGTCACGGCCACGGTGAGGGCGAGGACGAGACCGGTGACGGCGACGACCTTGGCCTTGTTGGCGGGTGACATGTCGAAGTGCGGTACGGCCGTGTCGCCCGTGCCGAGGAACAGTTCGGCGATCGGGGCGACCGTGGGGTCGAGTTGTTCGCGGCGCGCTTCGGTGACGCAGTCCTTCCCCTTGCGCTCGCGCTCCGCGTCGTGCCCGCCGGATGCCGTCTTGGTGAAGGCGAAGCCCGGTTCCATGATCCGGTCGGTGGATCCGAACGCGATGAACGCGGCCGAGCCCACGTGTTCCCGGTCCAGGCACGGCCGGGCGATCCTGGTCAGCTGGTCCAGCGCCCGCTGCTCGGTCGCCGTGGGCGTGTTGAGCCGTCCGTCGGCGCATTCGTTCGGCACGTTGGCGTTGCCGTCCACTCCGTTCGCGTCGATCAGGACGGGGCGGCCGCTCGGCGTCTCCTTGACGGTGGTCTCGATGCCGTTGCGCAGGAAGCACTTCTGCCGCGTCGTCGCCAGGGCCCGCAGTCGCGTGCGTTCCGGGGAGGTCAGCCGGTACGGGCCCACCGCGCGGGGGTCGATCCCGCTGAGCTGCGCCCCGGGTTCGGAGTAGGTGTCGGTGTGCAGGGGGTCGACCGTGGCCGCGGCTCCGGGCGGCAGTGCGGTGCCGGGAGTCGCGGAGTCGGCGATCGGTGTGCGGTCCGGCGCCGTCAGCGCGACGCGCCGTCCGGTTCTGCCCGACAGTTCGCGCAGGGTGCCCCCGACATCTGACCAGTCGGCGTGCGTCGCGGCGTATCCGCTGAGCTGCCGGAGGATCTCCGTGTCGTCGGCGAGTGCCTGCCCCTGCTCCTCCTGGATGGCGCGCGTCGTGGTCTGCACCGCGAGCCACGCGGTCGCCGCCACCGAGCACAGGGCGATCAGCACCGAGGTGATCATCAGGCGTACGAGCAGGCTCTTGCGCAGCGGTATGCCGGACCTCATCCGCGGTCACCGCTGAGCTTGTACCCGACGCCGAACACCGTCAGCAGCCGCACGGGCCGGCGCGGATCCGGTTCGATCTTCCTGCGCAGGTTCATGATGTGCACGTCGATGGCCCGCTCGGTGGAGGCCCGGTCGCTGCCGCGGGTGCAGTTCAGCAACTGCCGCCGGGAGAAGACCCGTTCGGGTTCGGCGGTCATGGCGCGCAGGATCTCGTACTCGCCCGGCGTGCACTCCACGCGTGAGCCGTCGCAGTGCACCTCGTGCCGTACGGGGTCCACGGCGATACCGGCGGCGCGTACGACCCGGTCCTGTTCGGTGGCCGAGCGCCCGCTGCGCCGCAGGACCGTGCGGATCCGGGCCATCAGTTCGCGCGGGCTGTAGGGCTTGGTCATGTAGTCGTCCGCGCCGAGTTCCAGGCCGAGCAGGACGTCGTCCTCGGTGGAGCGGGCGGTGAGCATGAGGACCGGGATGTCGCCGTCCCTGCGCAGCACCCGGCACACCCCGAAGCCGTCGATCACGGGGAGCATCAGGTCCAGGACGACGAGGTCCGGTTTGAGGCGACGGACTTCTTCGAGGGCCGCCCCGCCGTCATGGACCACGGTCGCGGTGTGTCCCTCCTGCAGCAGCGAGCGGCGTATCAGTTCCGCCTGCTTCTCGTCGTCCTCCGCGACCAGCACATGTGCGCACACCCGGCCGATGGTAGGCGTCGGCGGGCGGGAACGGTGCAGGTGGGAGACGCTTCCCACACGCTGACAACTTCCTGATATCCGCGTGCGGGGCAGGCCGGGCGGCTTCGCCGGTCCTCGCCGCACCCACCTGGTGGAGTCCCGGGCGCAGGTCCGTCCGGCCCGTTCGGCGAGCCCTGGCCGGTGTCTTCGCGCCCTGGCCGGACGGAAGTTGCCGCACGCACGGATCTTGACGCTCCCGGATCGGGCGTCTTAGCTTCCCCAAGGATTAAAACGATTCAAAGCCGTGGGCCCGCAGGGGTCTTCTTTGTGCTGCCCTCCGAGAGAGTGGACGAGATCCATGAGCAACCACGCCCCGACGCCTCGCGCGGGACTCCCCCGCCGCGCCCTCCTCGGAGCCGCGGTCGCCACCGCCGCGGCCGGTGCGCTGGACTGGCGTCTTCCCGTACCGGCCGCCGCCGCGTCCGCTTCGTCCCTGCCCTTCGCCGAGCCCGCTCGTGAGGTACGGCCGAAGTTCCGCTGGTGGTGGCCGGACGGGCTCGTGCGGCCGGACGAGATCAGACGGGAGATCGACCAGATCGCCGACGCCGGTTTCGGCGGGGCCGAGATAGCGGCCGTCCACCACAGCGTCACGGACACCGCGGACTTGGACACCGCGCACCACGGCTGGGGCAGCGCCTCCTGGGTCGCCGGAGTGGAGGCGGCGCTCGCCCAGGCCGCCCGGCGCGGGATCACGGTGGACCTCACCATCGGTCCGAGCTGGCCCGCGGCGGTCCCCGGCATCACGCCGGACAGCGACGCGGCCGTCAAGGAACTCGCCTACGGATCCGTCACGTTGCCCGCCGGAACCGCGTACTCGGGGGCCGTCCCGGCGCCTGTGTACGCCGCCGCGTCCGGGGTGACCCGCCAGGACCTGCTGCTGGTGCAGGCGGCCCGGGTGAACACCGCGAACTCCACCCGCAAGGAGACCGGACTCGACCTGGACTCGGTGACCGACCTCAGCGACGCCGTCACCGCCGGCACCCTCACCTGGACCGCGCCGGACGACGGCACCTGGGTGATCCTCTCGTACTGGGTGCGCGGCTCCGGGCAGACCCCGGAGGGCGGTCCGCACACCGCTCCCGCCGCGTACGTGGTCGACCACTTCAGCGCGGCAGGCACACGCGCGGTGACCGACTTCTGGGACGATCGCCTTCTCACCCCCGCCGTGCGCCGGCTGCTGAAGGTGTCCGGCGGAGCACTGTTCGAGGACTCCCTCGAGCTGGAGACCGACGGACTGCAGTGGACACCCGCACTCCCCGACGCCTTCCTCGCCCACACCGGCCGCACCCTGCTGCCGCTGCTGCCCGCCGTGGTCCTCAACCACGGCAACCAGGTCTACGCGTTCGAGGCCGCCGTCACCCGGCAGATCCGGCACGACTTCTGGGAGACCGTCTCCGGCCTCTACAACCGGCACCACGTCACGGCACTGCGCACCTGGGCCCACTCACTCGGCCTGCGACTGCGCTCCCAGCCCTACGGCCTGCAGACCGACGCGATCGCCTCGGCCGCGATCCTCGACATCCCCGAGGGCGAGTCCCTCGGCTTCAAGAACCTCGACGACTACCGCTGCCTGGCCGGCGGACGCGACATGGCCGGCCGTACGGTGCTGTCCTGCGAGGCGGGCGCGTACGCGGGCGGCGCGTACAACACCACCTGGCAGAAGTTCCTGCGCACCATGGGCGGCGCCTACGCGGCCGGTGTCAACCAGACGGTCGTGCACGGCTTCTCGTACGCCGAGCTGCCTGGTGTGAACTGGCCGGGATACGCGGCCTTCACCCCGTACAAGGGAACGGTCGGCTACGGCGAGTCCTGGGGACCGCGGCACCCGACCTGGCGGCACGTCCAGGACGTGTCCGGGTATCTGAGCCGAGTCCACCAGGTGCTGCAGACCGGCCGCCCGCGCGCCGACGTCGCGGTCTTCCGGCAGACCGGCTACACCGCCACCGGCATCGGCGCCTCCTGGTTCACCGCCACCGGCATCCCGCTCGGCTGGACCCACCAGTTCCTCAGCGGCCCCCTGCTCGATCTGCCGAGCGCCACCGTGCGCCGGGGACGGCTGGCACCCGACGGCCCGGCGTACAAGGCCCTGTTCGTCGAAGGTGACTTCTTCTACGGCTCCACGGTGACCCTCGCGCTGTCGGATGCCCGTGCTCTGCTGCGCCTCACCCGTGCCGGACTGCCCGTCGTCCTGCTGGGCGCCTGGGACACCGTCGTCCCGCCCGGTGTCCCAGGCCCCGGCGAGAGCGAGGAACTGAGCTCCCTGGTGGCCGAGTTGCTGGCCCAGCCGCGGGTCCGTCAGGTCGCCGACAAGACGGCCGTCCCCACCGCGCTCGCCGACCTCGGAGTGGAGCCGGACGTCCGGTACGCGACGTCCTCCACCCTGCTGAACGCCCGCCGGGTAGCCGACGGCGTCGACTACTACTACCTGTGCAACGGCAAGCACGCCGAGACCGTCAAACCTCCGGTGGCCGCCATCGACCACGAGGTCACACTGCGCCGCACGACCGCCGACGCCGTTCCCTACCTCCTCGACCCGTGGTCGGGACGGGCCGAGCGGCTCGCCCGCTACACCGAGGGCGGAGACACCGTCACCGTGCGGGTCACCCTCCAGCCCGCCGAGACCCTGATCGTGGCCCTGGGCCGCCCCGGCCTCTTCGGCGACCACACGGACGGCCGTACCCACGCGGTGAGCAGCGACGCGGACGAGGTGCGCTTCAGCGCCGCCGGACTGACCGTCCGGGCCGCCACGGCCGGCACGTACAGCACCGTCCTGTCCTCCGGCCGCACCGTGCGGACGACGCTGAAGGCCGTCCCGGAGCCGAGGGAGCTCACCTCCTGGCAGCTGCGGGTCGAGGACTGGCGACCGGGCGACACGGCCTATCAGACCACCGTCGTCCGCCACGACCTCACCCTCGACGCGTTGCTGCCCTGGTCGCAGATCACCCAACTCGCCGACGTGGCGGGCATCGGCCGCTACCGGACCACCGTCACCCTCGACGACGGCTGGAGCGGCGGCCGCGGGGCCCGCCTGGAACTGGGCGGCGTGACCGACACCTGCCGGGTCACCGTGAACGGCCACCGCCTCGACCCGGTCGACCAGATCCATCCGGTGGTGGACCTGGGCGGCCTCCTCGTGCGGGGCGCCAACGTCATCGAGGTCGAGGTCGCCACTCCCCTGGCCAACCGGCTTCGGGTCAGCGACCCGGCGGTCTACGGCGGTACGGCCCGCCAGGCGTACGGGCTGACCGGACCCGTACGGCTGGTTCCCTACGGCGAGGCCCGGATCGCCTGACCGCTCGTCGCCCGGGGCCGAACCTGACGCAGTGGGTGGGGTGCGCGCAGCGGGCGTGCGCACCCGCCTCGTCGCGGTGCCGGGCCGGGTCCGGGTCCCGATCCCGTTCCGGCCCCGGCCCCGGCCTCTGCCTCTGCCTCTGCCTCTGCCTCTGCCTCTGCCTCTGCCTCTAGCTCTAGCTCTGCCTCGGCGGCATTGCACCGGTGAAGCCCGCGAGGCGGTTCGGCCGGTCCCCCGGTGCCGGGGTTCAGGAGGTGGTGCCGGCCGTCCCGCCGCCTCCGGTGGCGATGCCGCCCCGCGGTTTGGGGGCGGGGAAGGGACGTACATCCGGTTGGCACGTCGCTCCGGCGGGCGGGAGGGTGCCGTCCACGAAGTAGCGGCTCTCGTACTCCCTGACGCAGGCGCTGGGATTGAGCAGCGCCGTGTGTCCGTAGCCGTGGTTGGTGAGCAGACGGGCGGAGGCCAGTTCCTTGACCATGGCCTGCGCGCCCGCGTACGGAGTCGCTGGGTCGTAGGTGGTGCCGACGACCAGGAGGGGGTGTGCCGTCGGCTCGTTCCACGGCCCGCGGTAGCGGTTCGCGGCGATGACGGGCCAGGTGGCACACGGCTCCGCGGCCCAGGCCCAGAAACGTCCGGCGTCACCCGCGCGTAGCGCGGCAGCCTCCTCCAGCGCGTGGTACACAACGGGGTCACGGGGAGAGGGACTGTCGGAGCAGAGGATGGAGCCGGCCTGGTCGTCTCCCGTGTACGGGACCGGGACCGGCGGCGCGGGCGACGGTGCGGCCGACTGCGGAACGCGCCCCCGCCACAGGTCCTGCAACCTTCCCGCGAGGTCCGTCCAGCCGGGGTGGACGACGTAGAGGGCGCTCACCACGTCGGCGACCGTCCGGCCGTAGGTCCACTCGCCCACCGGATGCTGCCGCAGGCGCCGCATCAGCTCGTCGAACTTGTCCCGGGTGGCTTTCGCACCGCCGGCGGAGAAGGCGCAGCCGGTCGTGGAGGCGGACCCGCACAGGGTCAGGAACTGGTCCAGGGTCGCCGCGGCGCTGACGTCCGAACCCATGCGCAGGAACGGCGTCAGCCGTGGTTCCGCGTCCGAGGCGTGGTTCGTCCAGGCCTGCGGGTCGATGTTGCTGTCGAGGACCATCGCGCGGACCTTGCCGGGGAAGAGGTTGGCGTAGGTGGCGCCGAGGAACGTGCCGTAGGAGACGCCGAGGTAGGTCAGTTGCGGGTCGCCCACCGCCTGGCGGAGCTGGTCGAGGTCGCGGGCGGTGTCGGCGGTCGACACATGGCGCAGGAGCTCGGGGTCACGCTGCTCACAGCGCCGGCCCAGATCCGCGTACGCGGCGATCCAGGCCGCCCGCTGCTGTTCGCCCACCGGGAGACCGGCCGGCTTGCCGGCGCTCCAGGCCGCGGCTTCCCCGGTGCTCGCGAAGCAAGTCACCGCGGTGCTGTTGCCGACTCCGCGAGGATCCCAGCTGACGATGTCGAACCGCTCCCGTACCTCGCGGGGGAAGGACTCGTAGTTCTGCGGCATCTGCACCGTTCCGGGGCCGCCCGGGCCACCGGGATTGAAGAACAAGGTGCCTGCGCGACGTCCGGGGCCGGTCGCCTTTCGTCTGATGACGGCCAGCTCGATGGTGCGACGGCCGGGGTCGAGGTAGTCCAGCGGTACCTTGGCGATCGCGCAGTCGAACTCCGGTCCCTCGGCGCAGGGCTGCCAGTCCAGCCGCGGGGCGGGTGCCGAGGGGAACGGCACGTCGGCCGGAGCGGGGTACGCCACCGAGAGGGCCGTGGAACAGAACACCGCCGACGCGAAGACCACGGCCCCACGCCGACGGCCCACTATGGAACCGGATATCGGCACGCTGTGTCCCTTTCGACGGAAGTCGCCTCGACGGCCCACCCAGTCGACTCCACCGACACCGGCGGAGCATCCACAGCTGGGCCGAAGGGGTGACGCTCGGACGGGGACCGGGACGGGTTCACCGAGTCCCGGTCGCCCGCCCGTGGCGCATCCCCGCCGTGGCGCCCGGCCACGACAGCGTGATGCCGTCGCCCACCGGCAGCGCGAGGCGAACGCATCCAGCCGGAACAGGAGGCGAGCCCAGGTACGTCTGCTGCTCGTCGCACTCGCGGCGGCGCTCAGTCGCCCACCAGCGACGGAAGGCAGCCAGCCGGGGCCGGCGGCGTCGGGCGCCGCTTTCTCCACAGCCGTGGGGTGCGCTCCATCCCATGCTCCAGTTCCAGGGACGCCAGGGCCTCCTGGCCCTGCCCTCGTCGCTCCAGCCACGGCGGCAGCCTCGGGGCGGCGAACATCGCCTCTCCGTGAGTCTGAGGTGACCGGCACCGCCAGCACCGCTTAAGGCTTGCCGGGAATCAACACGTTGATTTGATCTTGAGAAATCTGATGATGTCGTCTGGGATGCGGGAACGGGCTGTCGAGGCGGGGATGTGGAGGCCTTGCGCATCGAGGAATGGGCGGACGTCTCTGACGGCACGGCTGATGGTCATGGCGGTGGTGCTGAAGAGTCGCCCGAGGAGCTCCTGAAGAGAGTGCTTTCCGGTGCGCGAACGCAAGATCCCCAAGCTCGGCGGAAGCGGGAAGGTGCGCAAGCTCGGCATCCTGACCGTCTCCGACCGGGTGGTCCAGGCAGCCCTCAAGCTGGTGCTGGAGCCAATCTTCGAGGCCGACTTCCTGCCGGTCTCCTACGGTTTCCGGCCCATGCGGCGCGCACACGACGCGATCGCCGAGATCCACCGCTACGGCACCAGTGGCTATCGCTGGGTGCTGGATGCGGACATCGAGGCGTGCTTCGATGTCCATCGACCACACGGCCCTCATGGACCGAGTGCGCGCGAGAGTCAAGGACAAGCGCGTGCTGCGGCTGGTCAAGGCGTTTCTCAAGGCCGGCCTCCTCACTGAGGGCGGCGGCCGCGAGGAGACCTTCACCCGCACTCCGCAGGGCGGCATCCTCTCCCCGCTGCTGGCGAACATCGCCCTGCCCATGCTCGACGAGCACGTGATGGAGCCGTGGGAGCCGGGCGGGAGGATGTCCACCAGAGGCAGGCGGGCACGCCATCGTCTCCACGGCCGCGCGAACTGGCGCATCGTCCGCTACGCGGATGACTTCGTCGTCCTGGTCGACGGCAGCCGTGATGACCTCGCCCGTCTGCGCGAGGACATCGCCGACGTACTGCACCCTCTCGGGCTGAGGCTGTCACCGGCCAAGACGCAGATCGTGCACATGTCGGACGGGTTCGACTTTCTTGGGTTCCACATCCAGTGGCGCCGAAGGCGAGGCTCGAACAAGTGGTACGTCTACACCTTCATCGCCAAAAGACCCATCCGGCAGCTGAAGGACAAGATCCGTGGCCTGACGAACAGAACGTCGCAGCAGGACCCCGGGACCGTGCTGAAGAGGATCAACTCGATTCTCCGCGGCTGGGTCAACTACTTCAAGCACGCGGTATGCAAGACCACGCTGAAAGCCCTGGACCAGTTCGTATGGCGACGGGTGACCAGCTGGTGGATGGTGCTGCATCGCTGGAGGTGGAAGGACGTCCACCGACGCTTCACCGACCGCGACGGCCGGTGGCACAAGCTCTCGGCGGACGGGATCGAACTGTTCCCCACGGTCTCGATCGCGGTCACCCGCTACCGATACCGGGGCAACACGATCCCCAACCCCTGGGCACTCAACCACGCTTGAACGGCAGAGACCGTGGAGAGCCCGATGCGGTGAGAGCCGCACGCCGGGTTCGGCGAGCGGCACGGAGAAACGGACCGGTGGCAACACCGGCACCGCGCTCCGTGCCGACTCAACAATTCATCCGGTTCTCGGTCCCGGTGCGCCGCCGGGTGCGTATCAGAGAGCCGTCCAGCAGCACCACCCCGCCACCCTTTCGGGTGATCTTCCTCAACGCGCGGTCCAGACACGGGGCGCGGGCAGCCAGAAGACCGACGACTTCCCGCACCCAGCGGGTGACGGTGGTGCGGTGCACCCCGTTCCCGCCGGCCAGGTCGCCGGGCCGTCATCCACGACCAGCACAGCGTCCTCGTGGTGCAGGTGCTCGACGACGTAGCCGCGGATGTCATCGCGTACCGCGTCGGCATCCCACTTGGCCCTCGACAGCAGGTGTTGCAGTCCGTACGGGGTCGCGTCGCCGGCCTGCTCGGCGAGTGTCCAGCAGTTCTTGCGCGGCAGGTCCGACAGCAGCCCGAGCACGAACGCCCTTGCCCGGCGCCGGGGTTCCACCCGGACGAACCGTCCCGCGATACGGCCCATCAGGACCTCGAACGCTTTCTGCCAGCGGGCAGGATCTATGCTGTGACCTGCGGCCACCGCCTGATCTTCTGTCTTCACACACCGATGATCACCGGTGGCCGCACCCGTTCCCGGACCAACCCCGACCAGCAAAATCAGGATCTGGTCCCGAGCACCAGCTCTGGAGTTGAATCGGCTGATGGACATGTCCTCCCGAGAGATCCGCATGCCCCTCACCGAGGTCGTCGCAGTACTGCAGGACCTGAACGAGTTCGTCGTTTCCCTCGACCGACTCGGATCCTGCCAGGGATCCGGGACCGCCGACGATTACACCGTCGGTAAATTCATCGCCGACTGGGATGTCGCTCGGCGATTGGCCGGCGTCCGACGCGTCATCAGCGTCGCGCTGGATGCACAACTGAGCGAGGAAGACAACGCCGAGATCGACGCCCTGTGCGCCAGGGCCGCTTCTACGGCACGGACAGCACCATCGGCCCCTCGAGTGACCAGTCCAGCTGAGACGGCAAGCGCATCGGACCGGACCAATCGAGACGGGAATCAGTTCGCCCCGAGACCTGGTACCCGACCAGCAAGATCGCGATCTACAACTGGAGTACTAAGGACTCCTAGCAAAAAGAGTGGATGCCACCTTGGAATGACGGGCAGTCAGCTGATGTTGTGCCTGCATTCGATGGATCGGGGTGGGGTGTGGGGCAGCGGAGGCCGTGGGAGGTCGATGACGGGCTGTGGGAACGGATCACTCCGCTGCTGCCGGTGGTCGAACGCAGACAGCGGCACCCGGGGCGCAAACGGCTGGAGGACCGGCGGGTCCTCAACGGGATCCTGTTCGTGCTGTACACGGGGATCCCCTGGGAGTTCCTGCCACAGGAGCTGGGCTACGGTTCGGGGAGCACCTGCTGGCGCAGGTTGCGGGACTGGCATCAGACTGGGGTGTGGCAGGCCCTGCACGAGCTGCTGCTCGCCGAGTTACGGGCGGCTGACCTGCTGGACTTCACCCGGGCCGCAGTCGACGGCTCCCACCTGCGGGCGATGAAGGGCGGTGCGAAGACCGCCGTCTCCAGTGGACCGGGGCAGGACGGGCAGCAAGCACCACGTGATCTGGAAGCGCACGGTATCCCGCTCGCCGCCACGCTGACCGGCGGGAACCGTCACGACGTCACCCAGCTCATGCCCCTGGTCCACGCTGTTCCGGCGGTCAAGGGCAAGCGCGGGCGTCCCCGCCGGCGCCCCGATGTGCTGTACGCCGACCGCGGCTACGACTACGACACCTACCGCCGCGACGTGCGCGGCCTGGGCATCCGCCCGGTCATCGCCCGCCGCGGGACCGAGTACGGCTCCGGCCTGGGCGTCCACCGCTGGGTCGTCGAAGCCGCCTTCGCGCTCCTGCACTGGTTCCGCCGCCTGCGGATCCGCTGGGAGATCCGCGACGACCTCCACGAAGCTTTCCTCACCCTCGGCTGCGCCATCATCTGCTGGCGCTGCTTGGCGGCAGTCAGCGCCGCCACTCATAGACACCTGGTGATGACTGCAGGACTTTGCTCGGCCACTCCTTCCGCACCAGTACAAGCAGCCTGCGCTGCTCGTCGATCCAACCCTCCTCAAGACTCATGGGAAGGAACACGGAGACGCACGAGCTGCCCAGATCCTCTACACGGACAGCGGCCGTCTCATGCTCTTCGTTGTACGGCTGGATCCTGATCTCCGGGCTGTGGTCGTCATCCCTCCAGCAGATGTCCTCGCCGGCAGCGAGCAGGTCCAAGGCACGCGACCAGTTCTCCAGGTCGGAAGGGGACAGGGACATGGCCAGTCGCCCGCTGACAAAGCTGCTCGTGACAAGGACCTCTGCGTCGAACTGGTCGTGAAGATGCAGCACACCCGGCGACCGACGCCCCAGCACGCGCACCCGGAAGCTGTTGTCGCCATCCGAGAGACTGATCAGTTCCACCGTGTGCCCTTTGCTTTGCCCGCCCGCATCTGCCAGGGCTCATGGTGCTGGACTGGATCTTCAGTCTCAACCAGCTTGTCCCAGCCTCATTCTGCTAGGAGTTCTAAGCAGTGCACGTCTGTGAAGCTGACAACTCGCCTGGTGTGGGCGGGAGTTCACGCTCCATGGGCTCGGTCGGGGACAGTTACGATAATGCTCTCGCGGAGAATTTGTGGATGCTGATCAAGACGGAGTGCATCCGCGGGCGCGTCTTCGCTACCCGGGCCGAGGCGAACCTCGCGCTGTTCGGGTACATCGACGGCTTCTACAACTCCCGTCGAAACCAGAAACGACTCGACTACCTCAGTCCGATTGAGTTCGAGGAGAAGCACTACGCCGACCAGGCAACGACCAAACGAACGAACCTGAAACTCCGTCAACCCGCTCTGACCAGCTGATCAGTACCCCCCCCCCCCCCCCCCCGCGCAACGGGGGAACCTCATACCCGCGTTCGCTCAGAGTGCGTTTGAGATCTCGGGCATGCTCGGGTTCTTTTGATGACGACACCCGGGCGGGTCTCAGGCGAGGAGCCGGATGGCGGGAGCGTCTTTGCTGGTGGCGAGCGGGTGGTCGCAGTGGCCGCACATGTCGCGTACCGGTCGGACCATGTTGGTCTGGATGCTGAACGTTCCGGACTGTCGGGCCTCGGGGCAGTAGTACCCGAGATACAGCCGGACCCACGGCGTGAGCGACAGTGCGGTGGCCGCATGGTCGCGCTTCGTGTCGTGGAACGGCGCCCACCAGTAGTCCACGACGGCCCGCAGCGCCGTCCGTTCCAGCTCGTCGGTGACGTCGAAGGCGGCGATCCGGGCCGCGGTGGGGTGCTCGGGGTTCTCCTCATCGGCCGAGCAGAGGGCGTGCTCCTGCCCGTGCTTGAAGGAGGTCGTGCGCCGGGTGCGTTGGCAGATGAAGCAGTCCAGGCTCAGCTCCAGCCTTTTTTGCCAGTGCAGGTTGTGAAAGCCCTCGCCTCGCAGGGGGACGGTCAGTTCGGGAGTGATCTCAACGCTTCGCAGCACCGCGCGATCATCCCAGATCGTGGCCGAGACCTCACCTGTGACGCCGATCCTGTGCCCACCGGCTCCTGCCCGCGTGGATCCGCTGATCCCGCAGACACTCGACAGTGCCCCGACCAGACGACTGCCCGCCTCCTCACGAAGTTGCTCGGCGCCCACCGCTTGGATTGGACCTGGAAGCCGCGCTGGCCTGGGCACTTGCGGACGATCTCCAGTTCGCGGCCGAGGAGATGGGCAGCCCAGTCGACCAGGCAGCCGGCGAAGCCCTGGTCGGCCCAGATCTTCCGCACTGACGGGTGGTCCAGACGTGCCCACAGCAGCGGTCGCTTGGCTCCCTCGCGGTCCTGGATGCTCGCGGCCATGACGTGGATGGCCAGCAACAGGCCGAGGGTATCGGTGACCAGGAACGCCCCTTGACCTTCTTGCCCGCGCCGAAGCCGCGCGTCGCGGAGGGAGCGGTGTCAGCAGTACGAACCGACTGCGAGTCGATCAGCCCGGCAGGCGGTTCCGCTTCTCTCCCTTCAGCCTGTCGGACCTGGACGCGCAGAACGTCGTGGAGTCGGGCGACGGTGCCCTCGTCGTGCCACCGCACGAAGTACCAGTACACGGTCTGCCAGGGCGGGAAGTCATGCGGCAACTGCCGCCAGGCGCAGCCGGTCCGCACCACGTAGAAGATCGCGTCCACGATCCGGCGGCGCGCGTGTTTCTCGCGCCGCCCGCCCTTCGGTCCCGTTCGCGGTGGCGGGAGCAGAGGCTCCACCAGCGCCCACTGCGCATCGGTCAGGTCCGACGGATAACCCCCATTACCGGTCACGGCAGGCTCAACGGCGGCCTTCGCTATGGGACACGGCGGATCTCAAACACGCTCTCAGAGAGCCCGCCCTCACCACGGAGGACCTCACACAACTCGCGCGCCCCATCGGCTGAGTGGTGCGGCGGCCGTTCCGCCCACCTGGGGCCGAACTCGCCCACACGGCGCTCCGCAGTGAATGTCCTGCATGGTATGCCCACCTGGCAGGCGCCCTGCCGGTGCACCCCAGTCACGCCAGCTGCACTGCTGGGCGCCGGGCTGGAACCGCAGGAGTGGGCGGCGGCAGCGGTCAGGGGGTGCCGCCGGGCGCCCCGGACTCCACATTCTTGACGCGTACACATACGCCTACTGGCGGACGCGCGTAGATGTCAGCACACTCTCCTCTGCGCCACCTGCACACCCCAACCTTCGTCGGCATCAGCAGGAGGAACCCGAATGAACAGTCCCGCCGCCCAGTTCCGCCTTCGGCTGCAACCGCGCGCCCGGGCCGTGGCCGGCGTCCTGGCCCTCGTCCTGACCGTGCTCTTCGCGCCCGGCGTGGGCCTGGCCTCGTCGCACGACGCTTACGCTGCCACCAAGTTGACCCAGGCCCAAGCGGAGAGCAAGTTCCGCAGCGCCGGCATCACCTGGTCCTCGTCCGGCAACTGCACGAACCGCAACAACTCCACCTGTACGTCGTTCGACCAGCTCAACCTCACCACCGCCCAGGGCGCCGTCACCCTGAAGAATGCCAGCGGCTGCGCACTCAACATCACGGGCGGCACCGAGACCGGCCACGCCAGCGGCACCTACTCGCACTGGAACGGCTACAAGCTCGACTACAGCAAGTACACCTGTATCGGCAACTACATCAAGACCTACTTCAGCTACTCCGGCCTGCGCGGCGACGGTTACCAGATGTGGACGTCCGGTTCCGGCAACGTCTATACCGACGAAGGCAGCCACTGGGACGTCCTCTACTACAACTGCGGCGGCTGCTGACCGGCGCGCTCCCGAGGCCCGCGCCCGGTCCTCGGTGTTCCGCCATGCGGCCCAGAAGACTCTGACTGCCCGTCACGGCGCAGAACAGGTGCCCCGCGATCTTGAGCGGGCGGGGCACCTTTCGCGTGCACGGTAGCGAGTGGAGTCGTGTTCTGGTCATGCAGGGGGACGGGAAGGGGCACGTCGGTCATGTGGCCGGGGTGCATCTGCGGCGGATGGCGGAGCGTCCGGACCTGACCGGCGCTCTGTCGTCGGCGCTGACCAGGCGCGGGTTCCATCCGCTGCACGACCGGGGCCAGTTCCGGGTCGACCGGGCGGTGGCGATCACGCCCGGTGCGAGGTGCATCCGTGTCGGGCTGCTGGCGCACCAGCGGCCCGACTTCGGTCCGATGGCGGCCCTTCCCACGGTGTTGGCGGGCGTTGAAGGAAAAAAATCGACGCAGGCGCGCTCACCGGATCGAGCGCGACGCGCCGGTCACTGGCCGGACGCGAGTCGCAGCCGGGTTGCTCGGTCATAGGTCGTTTTTTCCCAGTGTTTTATCCCGGAATCTGCTGTTTGGACCGGGGTGTCGGGTCGCGCCAGGAGATGGTGAGGTCGGTCATCGCGATGTGGACATGGCTTCGGAGCGTGCGGGCAGGGTTTCGTAGTCACGGGCCGGCGGTCCGCGAGCCAGCGTCCGACGGCCCGGTCCAGCGCGTCGCCGTCGATGCGGGCCAGCAGCCGACGGACCGTTGTCCCGGCGGGCACCCGCCTAGGCAGAAGCGGATCGGGATGGGCGCCGATCTGTTCCAGCACGTGCTCCGGGGCGTCGACCGGACTGCTTCACGCGTCGCGTTCCCCACCACACGACCATGACCAACGATCAGATGCTCGACGTCTCCCCGCCTACCGTGCACGAGCTCGTCAGTCCCGGTATCAGCGCCCGGACACCTTGCTGAACGTCACGTCCGTGGCCGGCACGGTACCGACGGCCACCAGAAGATCCCACTCGAATACCCGCCCCGCACGCACACGCACACGTACGCGCCCGCCCGTACGCGACGCGGGGTCCCACGCGGCGCGGCCCCCTCCCCACGACAGGTCTCACCCGGCGTCGAGTGCCACCCGCGTGCCGCCGTCACACCGTTCCCGGGCGGGCGACGGCCCGGTGCTGGCGCGCACCACGAGCTTCGTGGGGACGAGGGTGGTCCCGTGTTCCGTCCCGTCCAGATGCATCCGCCGCAGGACGCCCTCCACGCAGAGGCGTCCCACCTCGGCGAAGTCCTGGTGCACGGTGGTCAGCGGCGGCAGGAAGGAACCGGCCTCCGGAATGTCGTCGAAGCCGATGACACTGACGTCCTCGGGAATCCTCCGGCCCCGCTCGTGCAGGGCCCGCAGGAGCCCCAGGGCCATCTGGTCGTTGGCGGCGAACACCGCCGTGCAGTCCCGCTCGTCCGCGAGTCGCAGACCCGCGCGGTAGCCGGACTCCGCCGACCAGTCGCCCCGCACGAGAGGCGGTGCGACGCGCCCCTCCTCGGTCAGCGCGGCGTTCCAGGCGTCGGCGCGACGTTGTGCCGCGAACGACTCCTCCGGACCCGCGAGGTGCCAGACGGTGCGATGGCCGAGGTCCAGCAGGTGCCGTACGGCGGCGCGGGCTCCTCCCGCCTGGTCGGTGTCGACCACGGCGTAGCGGTCACCGGCGTCGGAGTCGGCCACGACGACCTGTACATGGGGAGGCAGGGAGATGGTCGCCGCGTCGAGCAGGTGCACTTCCATGATGGCGATGACGGCGTCGACGGCGAGCTCGCCCAGTCGGGAGAAGGCGCCCCGCACCTCGTCCTGGGTGGGGACGGCGACGGGCAGGAGCGTGACGGCGTAGCCCTCCTGCGCCGCGGAGGTGGCGATCGCCTCCAGCGTGCGCATGTTGCCCGTGGTGGAGAGGTTGAAGGTGATGACGCCGATGGTGCGGAACTCACCGCGCTTCAGGGCCCGGGCCGCGCTGTTGGGCCGGTATCCCAGCTCCTTCATGGCCGCGAGTACCTGCTGCCGGGTCTCCTCGTTGACACCGTCGTAACCATTGGACACGCGCGAGACCGTCTGCGAGGACACGCCGGCCAGCCGCGCGACGTCCGCCATGGACGCGCCCTGCGCACGACGCCCAGCCCGCTTTCCCCTGGGCGCAGGGGCCCGATCCAGGTCCGTCGACCCGCTGTCCGCAGTGTCCACCCGTCTCCCCCGCTCCCAAGTCACCGTTCCCCCGGCGACTCTTGACCACCGACATTGGCGCAGTGTAGACATGCCGCCATCAGATGTTTACGTAAACATAACAGGCCACGGCGTTTTCCGCGGCTGATGTTTACGCAAACATCGCGACGGCGTGCTCCGCCGGTTCCGAGATGGACGAGCGAGGAACGACATGACGACGCTTCAACCCCCCGCGGCCGTGACACGGCGTCCGGAGAGGCCTCCGGGGAAACGGGACCGCCGCTCCTGGACAGGCTGGGGGTTCATCGGCCCCTTCGCGGTGGTCTTCGCCTTCGTCTTCCTGGCTCCGATCGCCTATTCGATCTATCTCAGCCTCTTCCGCGACAAGCTCATCGGCGGCACGTCCTTCGTCGGCCTCGACAACTACCAACAGGCTCTCCAGGACCAGCAGTTCTGGGACTCCCTGGCCCGCGTCTCGCTGTTCCTGGCGGTCCAGGTGCCGATCATGCTCGGCATCGCCCTGTTCGTGGCGCTCACCCTGGACAGCGGCCGCCTGTACGGCCGGGACTTCTTCCGGATATCGATCTTCCTGCCGTACGCGGTGCCCGCCGTGGTCGCCACCCTGATGTGGGGCTTCATGTACGGCACCCGGTTCGGCCTGGTCGGCGACATCAACAGCGCCTTCGGCGTCACCCTGCCCGACCCGCTCTCCTCGAACCTCATCCTGGCGTCGATCGGCAACATCGTCACCTGGGAGTTCGTCGGCTACAACATGCTGATCTTCTACTCGGCGCTGCGGGTGATCCCGCAGTCCCTGTACGAGGCGGCGGAGATCGACGGCGCCGGGCAGATCCGCGTCATCACGGCCATCAAGCTCCCCGCGATCCGCGGCGCCCTGGTCATCGCGACGATCTTCTCGATCATCGGCAGCTTCCAGCTGTTCAACGAGCCGAGCATCCTGCGGCCGCTGGCACGCAACGCCATCACGACGGACTACACCCCGAACTTCTACACGTACTCGTTGTCCTTCAACGGGCAGCAGCACAACTACTCCGCGGCGGTCGCCATCATCATGGGGCTGATCACCATGGTCATCGCCTATGTCGTGCAGCTCCGCGGCATGCGCAAGGGAGCGTGACCCGATGAGCAGCACGAGCAGCCCCGTCACCACCGGCTCCCATCCCGCACCCGCCGAGGTCGGCGGCGCCTCCAAGGGGGCACCCCGACTGCGCACCCCCCGCAAGAACGCGTCCAGGCGCCCCAAGCGCAGCATTCTCCTGACCGTGCTCACCGGCTTGATCCTGGTCTACACGGTGGTGCCCCTGCTGTGGCTGGTCATCAGCGCCACCAAGACCCAGGACGGACTCGCCCACTCGTCCGGACTGTGGTTCAGCCACAAGTTCGCCCTGTGGAGCAACATCCACGACACGTTCACGTACCACGACGGCATCTTCGTCCGATGGTTGCTGAACACCCTGCTGTACGTCGTGCTCGGCGCCGGCGGCGCCACCCTCCTGGCGATCCTGGGCGGCTACGCGCTGGCGAAGTTCAAGTTCCCCGGAAAACGTGCCGTGTTCGCCGTGGTCATCGGTGCCGTTGCCGTGCCCGGCACCGCCCTGGCGGTACCGACCTTCCTGATGTTCAGCAAGATGGGGCTGACCGACACGCCCTGGGCGGTGATCATCCCCTCGCTCGTGTCGCCCTTCGGTCTGTATCTGATGTGGGTCTTCGCCAGTGAGGCCATCCCCACCGAGCTGATGGAGGCCGCCCGCATCGACGGAGCGGGCGAGATCCGCACCTTCTTCCAGGTGGTCCTGCCGCTGCTCGCCCCCGGCACCGTGACGGTCCTGCTGTTCACCACGGTCGCGACCTGGAACAACTACTTCCTGCCGCTGATCATGCTGAAGGACCCGAAGTGGTACCCCCTGACGCTGGGCCTGGACGCGTGGAACTCCCAGGCCCAGACCATCGGTGGCGACGTGATCTTCAACCTGGTGATCACCGGTTCGCTGCTCACCATCGTGCCGCTGATCGCCGCGTTCCTGCTGCTGCAGAAGTACTGGCAGTCCGGGCTCGCCGCCGGAAGCGTCAAGGAATAGCCCGGCCTCAGGCCGCCGATCCCCGCAGCCTCATCTCTTCCTGCTCCCCTCTGTCCCACCCATGAAGAAGTCCCGCCCACGAAGAAGTGGAAGCACCTCCATGCGCAGAACCACCGGCCGCCTGCTGCGCGGCTTCACCCTCCTGTCCGTCCTCGCCCTGGGGGCGACCGCCTGCGGAGGCTCCGACGACAGCGGCTCCGGCCAGAAGGCGGTCTCCGCCACGGACATCCAGGCGGCCCTCAAGAAGGGCGGCTCGGTCACGGTCTGGGCCTGGGAGCCCACGCTGAAGACGGTCGTCGCCGACTTCGAGAAGAAGTACCCCAAGGTCAAGGTCAACCTCGTCGGCGACCGGTCCGGTGACAAGCACTACACCGCTCTGTCGAACGCCATCGCGGCCGGCAAGGGCGTCCCCGACGTCGCCCAGGTCGAGTACTTCGCGCTGAGTCAGTACTCCCTCACCAAGGGCCTCAGCGACCTGGCCCCCTACGGCGCCGACAAGCTCGCCTCCAAGTACACCCCGGGTCCGTGGAACGCCGTGAGCGACGGTGACAAGGTCTACGGCCTGCCGATGGACTCCGGCCCCATGGCGATGTTCTACAACAAGAAGGTCTTCGACAAGTACAAGATCGCCGTCCCGACCACCTGGGGCGAGTACGTCGACGCGGCTCGCAAGCTGCACAAGGCCGACCCCAAGGCGTACATCGCCAACGACGCCGGTGACGCGGGCTTCACCACCAGCATGCTGTGGCAGGCCGGTTCGCGCCCGTACAAGGTCGACGGCACGAAGGTGGCGGTCAACTTCGAGGACGCGGGCGCCAAGAAGTACACCGACACCTGGCAGAAGCTCATCGACGAGAAGCTCCTCGCGCCCATCAACGGCTGGACCGACGACTGGTACAAGGGCCTCGGCGACGGCACCATCGCCACCCTGACCACCGGCGCCTGGATGCCCGCCAACTTCGTCTCCGGGGTGCCGAACGCCTCGGGTGACTGGCGGGCGGCCCCGATGCCGCAGTGGGCCAAGGGAGAGAAGGCGACCGCGGAGAACGGCGGCAGCTCCCTCGCCCTGCCCGCGCTGGGCAAGAACAAGGAACTCGCGTACGCGTTCGTCGAGTACGCCAACTCCGGCGCCGGCGTGCAGAGCCGCATCAAGGAGGGCGCGTTCCCGGCGACCAAGGCCGAACTCCAGTCCACCGACTTCCAGAACATCAAGTTCGACTACTTCGGCGGCCAGCAGGCCAACAAGATCTTCGCCGAGTCCGCCGCCAACGTCGGCAGCGACTGGTCGTACCTGCCCTTCCAGCAGTACGCCAACTCGATCTTCAACGACACCGTCGGCAAGGCCTACATCTCCGGCACCAAGCTGGCCGATGGTCTGAAGTCCTGGCAGGACGCCTCCGTCAAGTACGGCAACGAGCAGGGCTTCACCGTCTCGAAGTGACCGGCATTCCTCTCCGGATCCGCCGCTGAGCAGCAGCAGTTGCTCGGCGGCGGCCGCCCGGAAGCAATCACGCACCTCGCACCACTCCGTGCGGCACACCGGAAGGACCACCATGATCTCCACCCTCCTGTCCCAGTTGCGGCACGGGCCGGACGGTGACCCCACTCCCCGACTCGCCTACGGCGCCGACTACAACCCGGAGCAGTGGCCGCGCGAGGTGTGGGAGGAGGACGTACGGCTGATGCGGGAGGCCGGCGTCAACATCGTCTCCGTCGGGATCTTCTCCTGGGCCCGCATCCAGCCGGCCGAGAACGACTGGGACTTCGCCTGGCTCGACGAGATCATGGACCTGCTGCACGCGGGCGGCATCGGCGTCGACCTGGCCACCGCCACCGCGTCCCCGCCGCCCTGGCTCACCACCGCGCACCCGGAGATCCTCCCCGTGACCGCCTCCGGCGAGACGCTGTGGCCCGGGGCGCGGCAGCACTGGCGTCCCACCTCACCCGTCTTCCGCGAGCACGCGCTGCGTCTGGTGCGGGCGATGGCCGAGCGGTACGCGAACCACCCCGCGCTGGTGGCCTGGCACGTCTCCAACGAGCTGGGCTGCCACAACGTCTACGACTACTCGGACGACGCCGCCCGCGCGTTCCGCGACTGGCTGCGCGTGCGCTACACGACGCTCGACGCACTCAACCACGCCTGGGGCACGGCGTTCTGGTCGCAGCGCTACAGCGACTGGGAGCAGATCCTGCCGCCCCGGCTGGCCGCCTCCCACCCGAACCCCACCCAGCAGCTGGACTTCAAGCGCTTCTCCTCCGACGCGCTCAAGGACTACCTGCGCGCGGAGCGCGACGTGCTGCGCGAGCTCACGCCCGCGGTGCCGGTCACCACGAACTTCATGGTGATGGGCGGCACCAAGGGCATGAACTACTCGGACTGGGCCGCCGAGATCGACTTCGTGTCCAACGACCACTACGTGGTGCCGGGCCCGCAGGACCGGGACGAGCTGTCCTTCTCCGCCAACCTCGTCAGCGGGATCGCGGGGGGCCGTCCGTGGTTCCTCATGGAGCACTCGACCAGTGCCGTCAACTGGCAGCCCGTCAACGTGGCCAAGCGGCCGGGCGACCTCGCCCGCGACTCGCTGGTCCATGTGGCGCACGGCGCCGACGCGGTGTGCTTCTTCCAGTGGCGCCAGTCGGCGGCCGGTGCCGAGAAGTACCACTCGGCGATGCTCCCGCACGCCGGTGCCGACAGCGAGGTCTTCCGTGCGGTGACCGGCCTCGGGCAGACGCTCAGGGCGCTGGCCCCGGTCGCCGGGACCGAGCGCGAGCCGGCCCGGGTCGGCATCGTCTTCGACTGGGACTCCTGGTGGGCGAGCGAGCAGGACTCCCACCCGACCTCCCTCCTCGACTACCGGCAGGAGGCCCTGAACTGGTACTCGGCCCTCCTGGCCCTCGGTGTCCGCGCCGACGTCGTCACCCCGCAGGGCGAACTCGACCGGTACCAGGTCCTGATCGCGCCGGTGCTGCACGTCGTCCCGGCTCCCCTGGCCAAGGAACTCACCCGGTACGTGGAGAACGGCGGCCACCTGATCACGACGTACTTCTCCGGCGTCGTCGACGAGAACGACCACGTCTGGCTCGGCGGTCACCCGGGAGCCCTGCGTGAGCTTCTCGGCATCCGCATCGAGGAGTTCGGCCCGCTGCTCGGCACGGAGACGGTCGACGTCGACGTGACCGGCGCGACCGGCGGGGCGACCGGTGTCGTGTGGACCGACCGGATCACCGTCACCGACCCGGCGGTGGAGGTGCTGGCCCACTACCGCAGCGGCACGTACGCCGACCGGCCCGCGGTCACCCGCCGTACGGTGGGCCAGGGTTCGGCCGCGTACGTCTCCACCAGGCTCGGCGCCGACGGCCTCACCGGTCTGCTCCCGCACCTGCTCGCGCCCGCCGGTGTCGGCAGTGAACTGCCGGACGCGGCACGCGGGAGCGTCGAGCTGATCGTGCGCCGCGGCGACGGCGGCCGCTATCTCTTCCTGGTCAACCGGACGGACGAGACGGTGCCGTTGCCCGGGGTCACCGGGGAACTCCTGATCGGCCGGACGGACGACGACGGCGCCGTCGTCCTCTCCCCCAGGGACGTCGCCGTACTGCGCCAGCCCACCCCCTGAGGCCGCCCGACACCCACTGACGCCCGCTGACACCCGCGAACGCCCGGCACCGCGCCGGGTCGAGGGTCCCACCGCCGTGTCCCCCGCGTGGGGCACGGCGGTCCGCGCACCCGGCACACACGCGGGGGGACGCCCGATTCCGGTTGCGCCGTGCGGGTGCCGGGTGCGGCGTCAGCTTCCCTGGCCCGGGGCATCCGGCCGACGCCGCACCCACCCGTACAGCGCCACCGAACACACCGCGGCGAACGCGCACCAGGTGGACACGAACTCCAGCTCCCACAGCGCCCAGCAGATCAGCGCGCCCGCGCCGACGAGCAGCCCGAGCAGTCGGAGCAGCCGGTCGCCGGAGAGCAGCAGCGAGCCGACGGTGGCCAGGAGATAGCCACTGACGAGCAGTTCCGGGTGGGCCAGATCGACCACGTAGCCGAGCGTGTGGCCGCGGATCTCGGCCCGCACCGGACGGGTCGCGAGAGCGAACACGAGGGCTGCGGCGGTGACGACGCCGATCACGAGAGGGACCGTGAGCCGGCGGCGGGCGTGCCGGGGCGCCGCGCACAGCACGCCCGCCGACACCCACACGGGCAGCAGCGGAAGGGCGATGGCGGCCCAGGCGACGGTGGCGGGGCCCGTTCCCCCGCCGGCGTGCCAGACCAGGGACTCGACGATCTGATGGGCTCCCAGCAGCAGCGGCAGCGCCGCCAGCGGAAGATCCCGGGCCCGCCGCGCACGCGTCACACAGGCAACTCCGACAGCGGCGATACCGGCACCGGCTGCCAGGTCGGCGGTCGCACTCCAACACATCGCGTCACCATGGGGTCGGCCGTCACGGTTTTCCAGCTCACTCCGCCCCACGCTACCGGGACCAGGGCGTTTCCTTCGGATCACCTTGCTGCAGCATGTCAGGTCGTTGCGGCACCCTGTCAGGCCGGCTCGAAGCCGCTCCGGAGGACGCCGCCGTACTCCACTCGCCTCCCCGCGCTGACCACCGAGTCCTCGTGGTGCTGCTCGTGCCGGGCATTCACCCTCCCGGGATCGACCGTCTGCGTCGCCGGGTTGATCGCGTGCGACGGCGCGGCTGACCGCGTGATCGGGTGCGATGGCGCGGCTGACCGCGTACTGCCACCGGGCGGCCTCGTGCACGACACCGACCGCTGACCAGGTCGAGCCCACCACTTCTGTGAGGAGTCCTCGGCGTTCAACCCGAGGCCGATCCACAGGTCATGAGCATGGCTCACGATATTCTTCAGCAATGTCGAACCGGTCAGTTGCGGCGGGAGTCGGTCTCGCTCGTGTGATGGCGCACTGCGGCGGAAGCCCGATCGGCGCCGTGGAGCTTCTGGTGGGAGCGATAGCCTCAGCACCGGCGGCCCCGGAGCCCTATACGAACCTCGCCGAGTTGTGGCGAGACCGGCGCGCGGAACTGGAGGAGGGCCTCGAAGGGAACGGCTCCTTGCGCACCATGTTGGCGCAGGCGTACTTCCTGTTCCTCGAAGGAGACATGGACGACGCGGTGATGACCCTGGGTTCGGTGACGGGGGTACGGCCCGACGTGGCGTGGGGCGCTGCCCCATGGTTCGGCGATGCGCGCTTTCTCGCCGCGGTGAGTTCCGAGGCCCTGGCCGAGTCGTGTCTGCGGACGCTGGACTACGGCCACGACCTGGACACCGACGAGATGCGTGAGCGATTCGCGCCCTGGTTTCATGCCATCGACGTGGTGTCCGAACGGAGTCCCGCGCCGGAGTCGCTGGCCGCCATGGCCCGGCTGCCTCGGGCCTGCGGCCGATACGAGCTGTCCTTCGCGCTGTGCGACCGCGCCGATGCCACTGATCGGGTCATGTGGACCGCGGTCGCCCGAGCGGCCACCTGGCGCGTGGTGGGCGACCTGGACCAGGCCGCGGCAGCCTACGACGACGCCCTGCTCCTGGACCCTGACAACTGGTCCCTCCACCTGGACCTTGCCGACGTGCGCGCCGAACAGGGCGACTTCGCCAGGGCCGTGAGCCTCACCGAACGGGGCCTGGCGTACGCACCGCACGAAGTCTCCCTGCGTGCGGCAGGTATCGCCTACCGCACACGCCTGTCCGGCTCGTCCGACGACCTGCGGGCCCTCGTCGTCCTGGCGCCGGAGCTCGCGGACATCTCCTACCGCAGGCTGCTGGTCGGCTACGCATGCGCGGGACCGGGGCTGCCAAGGGAACTCGTGGCCGAGGCGCGCCGTACTTGCGAGAACTGAACACGCGCCCTCTCCCGAGACGCTCAGCCCGCCGCCCCCGCACGGCGGCAGCAGGCGGGGATGCCCGGCCGGTCCGAGCACCGGCCGCGCAGGGGTCCTTCGTCCGGAACAGGCCCGTCCGGCGGGGTTCGCGACACCCGGGTGGGCCGCGTGCCGGGGTCGCCCCTGGCATGCTGCATCCATGCCGACGCCCATGCAGCCACGCCCGTCCGCCGAAGCCCCCGTGCTTCCGCTCAACGGCACGCGCATACAGGCGTGTTCGGTGAGTCAGCGGGTGGGCGGCGCGGGGCGTGTCCTGGACGACGTGTCCCTCGACCTCGCCCCCGGGCAGGTCACCGTGATCGCCGGCAGCAGCGGGGCGGGCAAGACCGTTCTGTTGCAGACGCTGGCCGGGCTGCGCGCCTCGACGGAGGGGGTGGTCCTGCACGACGGGGCCCGACCCGGGGCGCCCGGGCCGGAGTTCGCGTTCGTGCCGCAGGAGGACATCATCCACCGCGAGCTGCCGCTGCACCGGACGCTGGTGTACGCGGGGAGGCTGCGGATGCCCGCGGGCGCGCCCGCCGAGGCGGTCACCGTGCGCGTGGACGGGGTCCTGGAGGCGCTCGGCCTCTCCGCTCGGGCCTCGACGCCCGTGCGCGTGCTCAGTGGTGGGGAGCGCAAACGAGCCTGTATCGCCGTCGAGTTGCTCACCCGGCCTCGGGTGCTGTTCCTCGACGAGCCCACCTCCGGACTCGACCCGGTGACCGGGGCCGCTCTGCTGCGGACCCTGAGCGCGCTGGCCGAGGAGGGCACCACCGTCGTGCTCACCACGCACACCCTCGCCGATCTGCTCCGCGGTGACCAGGTCGTGTTCCTCTCGCCCGGCGGCGAGGTGGCGTACGACGGTCAACCGGGCGCGCTGTGCGACGCGTTCGGGGTCGACACGGTCGAGGAGGTCTACGAGGCGGTGGCGGGCGGGGCGCGCGTCGAGCGGGCCGTCCCGGCGGACGTCGGAGGGACCGCTCCACCGGACGCCGAGCGCACCGGTGCCCCGCCGTCTCCCGTACGTCCGCGGCGCGTTGGCGCCGTACGGCAGTGGTCGCTGCTCACCCGCCGCGGTACCGCGCTGCTCCTGCACAACCGTCTCTCGGTCGCGGTCCTGGCCGGTTCGCCGGTGATGATCGTGGCGATGTTCGCGGTGCTGTTCCGCGCGGGCGCGTTCGACCCCGCGGCGCCGGGTCCAGGGTCGACAGCGATGATCATGTTCTGGATCGCCTTCGGCGCGTTCTTCTTCGGGCTGACCTACGGACTGCTGCAGATCTGCACGGAGTTACCCGTGTTGCGTCGCGAGTGGCTGGCCGGGCTGCGGATCGGTCCGTACCTCGCGTCGAAGCTGACCACGACGCTCCCGGTGCTCGCGGTCGCGGACGCGCTGCTGCTGGTGGTGCTGCGGGCGCTGGACCGGCTGCCCGCGGCGGGGTGGACGACGTACGGGTCCCTGTTCGTGTCGAGTGTGCTGGCCTCGGTCGCCGCGCTGGCACTGGGGCTGCTGGCCTCGGCCGCGGTGACGGAGCCGGCGCAGGCGACGCTGATGCTGCCGCTGCTCTGTTTCCCGCAGGTGCTGTTCTCGGGGGCCTTCGTGCCGGTGCCGCGGATGACGGGGGCCGGGGAGGCGATCAGCTGGGCGATGACCAACCGGTGGGCGTTCGAGGCGCTGGGCAGCGGGGTCGGCCTGGAGCCGTTGTGGCGCGCGGGCGCCTCGCCGCTGGGCCGCCCGCTGCTGGCGTCGTACGGGGACTCGTTCGGTCATCCGGCGGGGCGGGGCTGGCTGGTCCTGGCAGGGTTCGCGGTGCTGTTCCTGGCGGTGACGTGGGTGATCCTGGTACGCAAGTGCCGGGAAGGCGTGGTGCTGAGCCGGGCGGGGCGGTGATCGGTCACTCGACACCGGGATGATCGGTCGCTCGACACCGGAAAGGCACGTGCCCGGCTCCCTCGCCCCGCGCGCCGTCGCTCAGCAGCCCACCCGGGCCGCGAGTCCCGTCGCTCCCGGTATCCGGTCCCGGTAGGTCCGGGTCACGAACGTCAGGAACGTCTCGATGTCCCTGGGCTGCGACGAGACGCCCAGCGAGATGCGCACGGCGCCCGCCGAGGGCAGCCGCAGCAGTTCCAGGTATTCCTCCAGCGAACCCACCCGCCGGCGCGCCACCGAGCGCAGCAGGCGCAGCGGGAGGGAGAACGCCGCTTCGCCGGCGCCCGGGTTGCAGAAGCATCCGGTGCGCAGCGAGATGCCGCGGGCGGCGCTGTCACGGGTGACGATCCGTTCGTCGACGATCCGGCCGTCGGCTCCGAGCAGGTTCAGCGCGACCGTGCCGCCACGGGCCGCCCCGGCCTGTTCGGGACCGTAGATCCTGACCATCGGGGAGCCGTCGCTGTGGCGTAACGCGCGCAGCCCGTCGAGCAGTCGGCCGGTCAGGTCGGCGACGTGGGCGTGCACCCGGTCCATGCCGAGGCGGTCGATCCACCGGAGACCCGCGGTGACGTCCGGGACGGACAGGAAGTTCACCGTGCCGTCCTCGAAGGCCGCCTCGTCGTCCGCGAGGACGTGCCACTGGGCCTGGGCGCTGACCGCGAAGATGGTGCCGCCGGAGAACCAGGGGCGGCGCAGCTTGGCGAGGGCCGCCCGGCGGGCTATCAGGCTGCCGATACCGGTGGGGTGGCCGAAGACCTTGTACCAGCTGACCACGGTGAAGTCGGGGTGGAACCGGCTGAGGTCGAGGGGGCTGGCCGGCACGAACGCGGCCGCGTCGAGCAGGACGTCGTAACCGTGGTCCTGGGCCCGTGCGATCCATTCGAGCGGATGCCGGACCCCGGTGAAGTTGCTCTGCGCCGGGTAGGCCAGCAGTCCGCGCGCGCCCGGCGCGCCCCGCCCGCGCGCCGGACCGGGCCGACGGCGCCGTACGGAGAGGGCTTGGCTCAACCGCTCCTCGTCGATCCGCAGACCGGGCCCGCTCACCGGTACGTAGGCCGTGGCGGCGCCGCCCGCCCGCGCGTACTCCCGCAGTCCGTTCACCGAGTTGTGGTTGTCGAGCGACATGACGAGCCTGCTGCCGCGCCGGAACGGATAGGCCTCTCCGACCAGGCGCAGGGCGCCCGTCGCGTTGGGCGTGAAGATCACGGCGTACTCGGCGGGATCGGCGTTGAAGTGCGCGAGGACGGCCCTGCGGGCCTCGGCCAGCAGCAGCCCCGAGGCGCGGGAGGCCGGGCTCTCGGAGTGCGGGTTGCCGAACACCCCGCCGGTGATGCGCTCCGCGCTCGCGGTGACCAGCGACCTGGGCGGAAGCCCCGCGCCCGTGTGGTCGAGGTAGGTGTGGCCGCCCTCGTCGAGGTAGCCGAACTCGCGTGTCCGCAGTTCCGCGAAGCCGTCGTCCGCGGCGCCCTCACCCACGCCGTCGCCCACGCGTCCGTCGATCCGTGCCCCGTCCATGATGAGTCCCCTCCGCGCGGCCGGTCCTCGCCCGAGCCCCGGCACCGGCCCTTCATGAAGCTTCAACAAAGGTATCGCGACAGGTGTGTTCCCCCCTGTGCCGCGGCGACGAAGGGTGATTGGGTGGGCCCGGCCCTACCTACCGATCCACAGGAGAACCTCACCACCATGAGCAGCGCCTACACGTACGAATACAAGGTCGTCAGCTTCCGCGAGTCGCTCATCGGCGACGCGCTGGACAGCGACAAGCTCGAGAAGGTGCTGAACAAGCACGCCGAGGACGGCTGGGCCCTGAAGGCGATCACGTCCGCGGACGTCAAGGGCCGCATCGGGCCGGGCGCCGTCGAGGGGCTTCTCCTGACCTTCGAGCGACCTCGCGGATAAGTCCGTTTACGTCTTTTTATGCCCGCTTATGACCTCGTTGGAGTGCGCGGGACGCCGCACCGGGGGATGCTGTTACTGATGGGACAGCGGATCCGCGAGTGCACTGATGCCGACGGAGGCCTTCCGGACCGGAAGGCCCCTGTCGGCTGTGCGGATACCGGAGGCGAGCTGCAGGCCGCGGACATCCCCACGGGCACTCCTGCCCGACCGCAGCCGGCCAGTGATGTCAGGACGGTGCGGCGATGATGAGCGACAGGACACTCGACCGTGGGGTCGTCTCCAGTCATACGGTGTTCGGCGCGCCGTGCTGGGTCAGTCTGACCACACGTGATCTGCGCGCCGCGGAGGATTTCTACCACGCCGTCCTGGGCTGGGAGTGGCATTCGGGCACGCTGGGCGACCAGTACCGGTTCGCACGGGTCAACGGGGTGCCGGTCGCCGGCGTCTCGGGGATGTCCGGGATCGGGGCGAAGATGGCCTCCTGGACGGCCTACTTCGCCGTGGCCTCGGCGGACGAGACCGTGGCACGCAGCCAGGAACGCGGTGGTACGACCGCGGTGGGCCCCATCTCCTTCCCCCCGGGGCGCGCCGCGCTGCTGGCCGACCGGGACGGCGCGGTCTTCGGCATCTGGGAGGGTCGGCTGGTGGCCGGCTGGGAGGCGTGGCGCCGGGCGGCACCGGTCTTCGTACGACTGCACACCCGCGACGCGTTCGACGCCGCCATCTTCTACGCGGAGGTCCTGCAGTGGGCTTCCTCGGACCCCGCCTCCTGTCAGGTCGACTACGAGGACAACGAGGTCGTCCTGCGCAGTCAGGGCGATGTCGTGGCCCGGATCCACTCGGGCGCGGTCGGGGCGGCACCCGACCCCACGATCAGGCCCCACTGGCGGATCCATTTCACCGTCGACGACGTGGAGGCCTGCGCCCGCGCCGCGCGCGCCCACGGAGGCACGGCCCACCAGCAGGGGGCCGGCTCCACGGAGGCGATCCTCAGCGACCCCGACGGGGCGCACTTCAGCGTGAGCTCCCAGGACGCCGAATAGACGCGGGGCGGCGGGGCCCGCCTGTCGCCGGTGTTCACGATTCGGGGCGGTGGAGCCGCCTGCCGCCGGTGTTCACGATTCGGGGCGGTGGGAGCGGCGGGGGTCGCGGGCACCTCGGTGGCAACCTGCACCCTGGCGTGCTGGCGTGGCCGCCGCCCGGTGCGGCACCCGGTGCCTGGGTGTCGGCCACGGCCTTCGCCCCGCCGACGGTCCGGGACGGGGTCGCGCGATGACGGGGTCGCGGGAGCCCCGTCCCCTTGGTGAGCGGTGCGGGGCGCGCGCACAGTCAGCCGTCAGACCGGCGTGCGGCGGCGTGCGATGTGCGGGTGCGCGGCATGCGGTGTGCGGTGTGCGCACGTTCAGCTCACTGACCGGCATGCTCGCGCCCCGCGCCAGGCCGTACAGGCCCGGCCCGCCAAGCCGTACAGGCCCGGCCCGCCAGCACGCCCCGCACCCGTGGGCCGGGGCGGGGCGGGTGGTCCGGGAGCGTCGCTCAGGGAAGCGGTTCGGCGGTGGGTGACACCGGCGACTGGTAGCCGCCACTGGCCAGCATCCGCACCTCTCCCGCCGAGCTGATCTCGGCGCGGAGTATGCCGGTGGGATCGGAGTACACCGGGTTTCCGCCCGGCCCGAGGGTGGCGGTGCGTTCGACGACCACCTCGTCCGTGATGACGCCGACACCTGATTCCTGGTGGGTGAAGCTCAACCGGTAGCGGTCCGGGGTATGCATCATGGCCTCCCGCGCCCGAGATACAAATGCGGGCAAATGACTTCCCTCCATGATGCGGCCAGATGCTCCGCCCGGCACCACGCGCCGGAGGTCCCGGCTGTGCGGCCCGTATCGGACGCCCCCTCGCACCGTGCGACGTCTCTCGCCTCAGGGCGCCGCGCAGTGTAGACATAGGCACATGGTCCGACTATTGGGTCGATCCCGGTCTCGGTCGACCCCTCGCCCCGCAGGGCCGCGCGAGCGGACCGGGCGGGTGGCGATGCTGCGGTCGGCGCTGAGCGGACGCAGCGTCGCGGGCCAGGTGTTCCTCCTGCAAGTGGTCATCGTGCTGCTGCTGGTCGTCTCCGCGGTGGTCGCGCTGGTGCTGCAGGTGCGGCACGACAGCACGCAGGAGGCCCGCAACCGTTCACTGGCCGTCGCCGAGACCTTCGCGAACTCACCCGGCACCCGCGAGGCGCTGAGGAGCGCCGACCCCACGGCGGCGCTGCAGACGCGGGCCGAGGCCGCCCGCAGGGCGTCCCGTGTGGACTTCATCGTCGTGATGAACACCGAAGGGATCCGCTACACCCACCCCAAGCCGGACCGGATCGGCAAGAACTTCGTCGGGAACCTCGCCCCCGCCCAGCACGGCCGCACCAGCGTCGAGGAGATCAACGGCACCATCGGACAGCTGGTCCAGGCCGTGGTTCCCGTCAAGGAACCCGGCGGCAAGGTCGTGGGGCTGGTGTCGGCCGGCATCACGACGGCGAACGTGGGCGGTGTCGCCAACCGGCAGCTGCCCCTCGTCCTCGCCGCCGCGGCCGCCGCGCTCGCCCTGGCCACGGCGGGGACGGCGCTCGTGAGCCGACGGCTGCTGCGCCAGACGCGTGGCCTCGGCCCGTACGAGATGACCCGGATGTACGAGCACCACGACGCGGTGCTGCACGCCGTCCGGGAGGGAGTGATCATCGCCGGCGGAGAGGGCCGGCTGCTGCTCGCCAACGACGAGGCGCAGCGGCTGCTGGATCTGCCCCACGACGCCGAGGGACGGCATGTCCTCGACCTCGGTCTCGACCCGGACACCGCCGCGCTGCTGTCGTCGGGACGCGTCGTCACGGACGAGGTGCACCTGGTCGGGGACCGGCTGCTGGCCATCAACCAGCGACCCACGGACCTCCAGGGCGGCCCGCCCGGCAGCGTCGCGACACTGCGCGACTCGACCGAGCTGAGCGCGCTGTCCGGCAGGGCCGAGGTGGCACGGGAGCGGCTGAAGCTGCTGTACGACATCGGGGTGGGCATCGGTACGAGCCTGGACGTGACCCGCACCGCCGAGGCGCTGGCCGAGGTGGCCGTGCCGCGGTTCGCGGACTTCGTCACGGTGGACCTGGCCGACTCGGTACTGAACGGTGAGGATCCGGAAGCGGGCACCGACGTGCGCCGTACGGCGTTCAGCGGCATCCGCGACAACGCCCCCCTGTACCCGGTGGGCGAGCACATCCGGTTCGTCGCCACCTCGCCACAGGCCCACAGTCTGCGCACCGGTGAGGCCGTCGTCGAGCCCGAGCTGGACGAGGCCCCCGGCTGGCTCGCCCAGGACCTCCGGCGCACCACCCAGGTCGTGGAGTACGGCATCCACTCGCTGATCACCGTTCCGCTGCGGGTGGGCCCGCTGGCGATGGGCGTGGTCAACTTCTGGCGCTCCGAGAAGCCGGAACCGTTCGACGAGGAGGAGCTCGCCCTCGCCGAGGAGCTGGTCGCGCGTGCCGCCGTCTCCATCGACAACGCGCGCCGCTACACCCGCGAGCACAACATGGCCGTGACGCTCCAGCGCAGCCTGCTGCCGCGCAACCTGCCCGCGCAGAGCGCCCTGGACATCGCCTACCGCTACCTCCCGGCGCAGGCCGGGGTGGGCGGCGACTGGTTCGACGTCCTGCCGCTGTCCGGCGCACGTGTAGCCGTGGTCGTGGGTGACGTCGTGGGCCACGGGCTGCACGCCGCGGCCACGATGGGCCGGCTGCGTACCGCGGTCCACAACTTCTCCTCCCTGGACCTGCCGCCCGACGAGATCCTCGGTCTCCTCGACGAGCTGGTCGCCCGCATCGACCTGGACGAGGCGACGGAGGAGAGCAGCGCCGCGATCACGGGCGCCACCTGCCTGTACGCCATCTACGACCCGTCGTCCCGGCTCTGCACCGTGGCCCGGGCCGGGCATCCGCCGCCCGCGCTGGTCCGGCCCGACGGCAGCGTCGAGTTCCCCGAGGTGCCGGCCGGTCCCCCACTGGGGGTGGGCGGCCTGCCGTTCGACACGGCCGAGCTCAAGCTGGAGGAGGGCAGCCGTCTGGTGCTCTACACGGACGGGCTCGTCGAGGACCGCGACCGGGACATCGACGCCGGCCTGGAGCTGCTGCGCACCGCCCTCACCGCGACGGGCCGCCGCTCCCCGGAGGACACCTGCCGGGCCGTGCTCGACGCCCTGCTGCCCGCCCGGCCCAGCGACGACATCGCCCTGATCGTCGCCGACACACGGGTGCTCGACGCCGACCACATCGCCGAATGGCAGGTCCCGTCCGATCCGGTGGCCGTCGGCGAGGTGCGCGCCGCGGTCACCCGTCAGCTCGCGGAGTGGGGTCTCGAAGAGCTGGCGTTCAGTACGGAGCTGATCCTGAGCGAGCTGGTCACCAACGCGCTCCGCTACGGCAGCGGCCCCATTCAGGTCCGCGTGCTGCGCGACCACAGCCTGATCTGCGAGGTCTTCGACGGCAGCAGCACCTCGCCCCGGCTGCGCTACGCGGCGGGCACGGACGAGGGCGGGCGCGGCCTTTTCCTGGTGGCCCAGCTCGCCGAGCGCTGGGGAACGCGCTATACGCTCGCCGGCAAGGTGATCTGGGCCGAGCTGCCCATGCCCTGACCTCGCGACGAGCGGGCGGACGGCCCGGAGGACTGCGCCTGCTCCGGGTGCCGCGGCGCCACTGTCGGTCACCGGAGTCCCCCGACGAGACGAATGCGGCGGATCCGGCTCCAATGGAGGGTGACGGTATACCACCGGCACGACAGCGCCGCCGAGCCCGCGTGGTCCTGCGGCGGTGCGATGGAGGTCCGCGATGCCCACTGCCCTGCGGCTGCTGCCCGCCCTCTCCGCCGAACACCGTGAACGGCTGATGACCGTGGCCCAGGAAGTCTCCTTCCCGGCGGACGGAAAGATCTTCGAGGCGGGGGGAACCGCGGACCGTTTCTGGGTGGTCCGCTCGGGAACCGTCTCGCTGTACCAACAGGTCGTCGGGGAGCGGCGCATCTCCGTGGCCACGCTGGGACCGGGCGATCTGCTCGGCTGGTCGTGGCTGTTCCCACCGCACCACTGGGACTTCGGCGCGGAGGCGTTCAGCCCGGTGCGCGCCTACGAGTTCGACGCCGGGCAGGTGCGCGGACTCTGCGCGAAGGATCCGGCGCTGGAGCTGTCGCTGACCCGGACGATCGCGGCGATCCTCGCCCACCGGCTCGAAACGACGCGGGCGGCGCTGATCGAGCACTACGCGCGCCACGGAGGCGGCGGACTGCGCTGAGACGGGGTTCCCCGGGCTGCGATAGGAATAAGGGGTGAACGAGAACCCCGCCGCCACCAACCGCGCCCCCGCGAACCCCTCCTCCACGAACGCCGCTGCCGCGAACGGCCCTTCCAGGAACACCCCTTCCGCGAACGCCGACTCCTTCGAGCTGCTGCCCGGCGCCGACACCTCCCCCGTCGTCCTGCACGTCCCGCACTCGTCGCGGCACATACCGTTGCAGGTCCGCGCAGGCATCACGCTCGACGACCCGGCACTGGAAGGCGAGTTGGACCACATCACGGACGCGCACACCGCGGAGCTCGCCGAGGCGGCGGCGCGGGCGGCCGGCGTCACTCCGTGGCGGTTCGTGAACCGCCTGTCCCGTCTGGTGGTCGATCCCGAGCGCTTTCCCGACGAGCGCGAGGAGATGCTGGCCGTCGGCATGGGCGCGGTCTACACCCGCACGACACACGGCGCCCCGCTGCGCCCGGCCGACGTCGACCCGGCGCCGCTGATCGCGCGCTACTTCCGCCGGTACGCGGAGGCGATGACCGCCGCCGTGGCCGACCGGCTGGCCGTCACCGGGCGGGCCGTGGTGATCGACGTCCATTCGTATCCGACGGCCAGGCTGCCGTACGAACTGCACGGCGAGGGACCGCGTCCACCGGTCTGCCTGGGCACCGACGACTTCCACACACCCGCCGGGCTGGTGGAGCACGCCAGGAAGGCGTTCGAGGGCGTCGGGACCGTGGGGATCGACAGCCCGTTCTCCGGCGCCTACGTGCCGCTGCGCTTCCACGGCGAGGATCCACGGGTCATGTCACTGATGGTGGAGATCCGGCGGGACACGTACATGAGCGAGCCCGGCGGCCCGGCCGGCCCAGGGCTCGGGCGCCTCGCCGCCGCGCTCGGAGCCCTCGTCGACGCCGTGTCGGGGTAGCCGTGCGGGGGGCCACCCCCTAGGGTCGGGTAAGCAATCGCTTAGTCATGGACTCCTGCTGGAGGCGGCTGCGACCGCGAACGAGGCATCCGGATGCAGCTCGCCTTCCGCGACGACTGGCGTGTGATCATCGAGATCGCGCCCCGCTCACCACGCATCCCCCGCAGGGCCCTCGGATTCGACCTGGGCGACAGGGCCTCGACGGCGAACTCGATGGCGCGCCCTTCGGGATCACGGTCACCCCGCGCCGCCTCGGTGACCTCGGCAGTGGCATGACGGTCAGCGATCGCATGGCCAGCCAGGGCATCGACGGCGCCTACAAGGCGCGCTGCGAGTCGATGCTCGCCGCGCCGCTGCGCCACCCGCACGTGAAGAGCGGACGGGTCGACTGCACGGAGGCCCACGTGTGCTCGCGGTGCGACCTCGGGTGGGAAGTGCTGACCGCCTCGTGGGCGGGCGCCCCCTCGTACCGGCAGGACGAGCACACCGTCGAGGGTGAGCCGCGTGCTGCGAGAAGGCCATCGCCGAGTTCCGCATCGAGCGCGGATTCCGACGCCGGCCGAGGCTGCGGCGGTAACTCGATGAGCATCCTCGATCCGACTCTCGCCGACCAGGTCGCTAGGACCGGTGTCCCGCTGTCGGCGGACCTCGCACAGTCGGCAGCCGACCGCGCCAAGGCCCCTTGGGGGCGGCCCGAGGACGGCCGTCCGCTCCTCCGATGGGCGCCAACTGGACCGACGTCCCCGAGCTGGTGGACCAGTACAGGGCATCCTCAACCGGCTCGCCGACGACAGCCGGGACAGCGCGTGCCCGACCGCACCGCCGTGACGGAGCAGCACCTCCTCCACCTCGTCGACCGTGCCCGACGCGGCGTCATCCTCCCCGCCGAACTCGACGACCTCCACGGCGGCATCGTCACCCTCGGCACGCGCCTGAAGCAGGCCGAGAAAGCAGCACCACCGCGAGCCTGCCCGACGTGCGACTCCGACGACGCTTCCGGGCGTCTCTACGGCGACTGCACCACGACCGTCCGGCGACTCCCTGCGCCCGTCCGCCGGTAGTGGCACCGCTATGGCGGACGACGTGAAGACCTCAGCTCGACGGTGGCGGACCCGCCTCACCCCGGATGTCATCCGGCTCCGCATGCGTCGGACCAAGCGCCGACTCGACTGGCATCTGCCGAGGCGCCTTCTCCCTGGCCACCCCGGCAGCGGCACGAGCCAACTGCGAACGCAACTGGTCGAACGCCTGAGGCCCTGACAGATCCCGCAACCTGCGACTTCTGCTCATGCACGACTAACGCCGCACCGCGCCGTCCGACACGTCAATACGGCCAAATGGGGCACGTCGCGAACCTCGACACCCACCACGACTGCCGCCGACCTCGAGTGAAGCCCTCACCCTCGCATCAGCCGACGCCTGCCACGACCCCATCACCGCCCTCCAGCCCTACGGAGAAGATGATGAGGTCAGGCGGATGATCGTCACCGAGCAGACCTTCGCCGTACTCCTCGTCGGGCACACCCTCAAGACGATCCGTTCCTGCCGGCAGTACAGCGCCTCGCCCAGGCCGTCATCGAGGATGGCGGGGTCGCGGTGGAGACGTCCTCCCCAGCGCGGGCAGGCCCGTAGGGACTCCCGTGGGCAGCAGCCTGAGCATGGGCCCTCGACGGTGTGGGCGACGCTCCAGCCCCAGCCGTCGTCTTGCCGGTGCCGCCACTCGAATCGCGGGGTGGTGTCGCGCGGCCGCTCATGCGGGCTCCTCACCCGCAGCCGTCCTTCGGACCTGGCGACGAAGTCGGCGACCTCCGCGGGGTCGCGGGGGTGGACCTGGCGAAACCGGTCCCGGCCGTGCGCGAGCCGCGCCGGGCCGTCGAGGAGCTGGGCTTCGTGGCCCTGCCGATCGCGCCGTGGCTGTGGCAGCTGCCGCCCACCGACCGGCTCTACTACCCGCTGTACGCGGCCTGCGTCGAGCTCGGCGTCCCGTTCTGCACCCAGGTCGGGCACACCGGGCCGCTGCGCCCCTCCGAGACCGGCCGGCCCATCCCGTACATCGACCAGGTCGCGCTGGACTTCCCCGAACTCACCATCGTGTGCGGGCACATCGGCTACCCCTGGAGCACGGAGATGATCGCTGTCTCCGACAAGCACGCCCACGTGTACATCGACACCAGCGCCTACACCGCCCGCCGCTTCCCGCCCGAGCGGGTCGCCTATCTGCGTGGCCGGGGGCGGCGGAAGGTCCTCTTCGGCAGCAACTACCCCATGATCACGCCGAGTCGGGCGCTGGAGCACCTCTCCGAGCTGGGCCTCGACGAGGAGACCACCGAGCTGTTCCTGTCGGGCAACGCACGGCGCGTCTTCCGCCTCGGCGATCATTCGTAGATGCTGGAAGCAGGTACACGTTCGACTCCGAGGTGAGGGCAGTCCGCCGATGGCTTTGCAGATCAGCGCCACCAACCCGGAGCACCCCGCGCTCCTGCTCGAACTGCCCTGGCAGCTGCCGCTGGAGGAATGGCCCGAGCACCACCTGGTGCCGCTGCCGCGCGGCATCTCCCGGCACGTGGTGCGCTACGCGCGCGCCGGGAACGAGGTGGTGGCGGTCAAGGAGCTCGCCGAGCGCCCCGCCCTGCGCGAGTACGAGATGCTGCGCGGCCTGGACCGGCTCTCCATCCCGGCGGTGGACCCGCTCGCCGTGGTCACCGGGCGCACCGACGCCGACGGCGGCCCGCTGGAGTCCGTCCTCATCACCCGGCACCTGGGCGGCTCGATGCCCTACCGGTCGATGTTCGAGACGACCATGCGGCCCGCGACCATGCACCGGCTGATGGACGCGCTGGCGGTGCTCCTGGTGCGGCTGCATCTGGCCGGGTTCGCGTGGGGCGACTGCTCGCTGTCCAACACGCTCTTCCGACGGGACGCCGGAGCGTACGCGGCCTATCTGGTGGACGCCGAGACCGGCGAGCTGCACCCCCGGCTGAGCGACGGGCAGCGGGAGTACGACCTCGATCTCGCCCGCGTCAACATCAGCGGTGAGCTGCTGGACCTGGAGGCGGCCGGGGCGCTGCACCCCTCCGTCGACCCGATCGACTTCGGCAGGGAGATCTGCGCGCGCTACCGGAGCCTGTGGGAGGAGCTGACCCGGACCTCCGTGTACCCGGCGGGCAAGCACCACTACATCGACCGCCGCATCCGGCGCCTGAACGACCTCGGTTTCGATGTCGCCGAGATGCAGATAGCGCACTCCTCGAACGGGGACACGGTCACCTTCGTCCCCAAGGTCGTCGACGCGGGCCACCACCAGCGCCAGCTGCTGCGGCTGACCGGGCTCGACGCGGAGGAGAACCAGGCCCGCCGGCTGCTGAACGACCTGGAGAGCTGGATGGCCACCCAGGACGACCACGCCCCCGAAGACGATTCCGCGAGCTCGTCGCCCTACCCGGGCGGTGGGTACCCCCGGGCGGCGCGCCCCGAGGTGCTCGCCCACCGCTGGGTGCGCGACGTCTTCCGGCCCACCGTCCGCGCCGTACCGCCGGACCTGCGCGGCTCCATGGACCCCGCGGAGATCTACCACGAGCTGCTCGAACACCGTTGGTACCTGTCCGAGCGCGCCCAGCACGACATCGGACTGGACACGGCCGTCGAGGACTACGTCACCACCGTCCTCCCCAAGGTCCGGGAGTCCCTGCTGCCACCGCCGGAGAGTTCCACCGGGCCCGCGTGAGGCGGTTGCAGAGCGAAGGCGACCGTTCATACATACGATTGAGCAAGGACCGGCCGCTCGGGCTCGTACGGCGTGCGCGCGGCCGGGACGACATCGACCTGCTCGGGGTGGGAGACGTATGGCACAGGCCGCCGGTACAGCGCGGACCGTCATTCTGACCGTGGATGACGATCCCGGGGTGTCGCGCGCCGTGGCGCGCGACCTCAGGCGCCGCTACGGCGAGTCGCACCGGATCGTGCGGGCGGAGTCGGGTGACACCGCCCTGGAGGCGCTCCGGGAGCTGAAGCTGCGCGGCGACCAGGTGGCGGTGATCCTGGCCGACTACCGGATGCCGCAGATGAACGGCATCGAGTTCCTGGAGCAGGCGCTCGACGTGTATCCCGGCGCGCGCCGGGTGCTCCTGACCGCCTACGCGGACACCAACGCGGCGATCGACGCGATCAACGTGATCGATCTCGACCACTATCTCCTCAAGCCGTGGGACCCACCGGAGGAGAAGCTCTATCCGGTGCTGGACGATCTGCTGGACGCCTGGCGGGCCAGCGACTTCCGGCCCGTGCCGACCTGCAAGGTGGTCGGGCACCGTTGGTCGGCGCGTTCCTCGGACGTACGGGAGTTCCTGGCCCGCAACCAGGTGCCGTACCGCTGGTACTCGTCGGACACGCCGGAGGGGCAGCGGCTGCTGGCCGCGGCCGGCCAGGACGGGGACCGGCTGCCGCTGGTGATCACGCCGGACGGCACGCCGCTCGTGGAGCCGGAGGACCCGGACCTCGCGGCGCAGGTCGGGCTGGCCACGACCCCGACGGAGGAGTTCTACGACCTGGTCGTCATCGGCGGTGGCCCGGCCGGCCTCGGGGCCGCCGTGTACGGCGCGTCCGAGGGGCTGCGGACCGTCCTCGTGGAGCGGTCGGCGACCGGCGGCCAGGCCGGGCAGAGCTCGCGCATCGAGAACTACCTCGGCTTCCCAGACGGGGTGTCCGGCTCCCAGCTCACCGGGCGGGCGCGCCGGCAGGCGGCGAAGTTCGGCGCCGAGATCCTGACCGCGCGGGAGGTGACGGGCCTCGAGGTCACCGGAGCCTCGCGCGTCATCCGGTTCTCCGACGGCTCCGCGATCGCCGCGCACGCGGTGATCCTGGCGACCGGCGTCACGTACCGGCAGCTGGAGGCGCCCGGTCTGGCGGACCTGACGGGCTGCGGGGTCTTCTACGGCTCGGCGCTGACCGAGGCGGCCTCCTGTCAGGGCCACGACGTGTACATCGTGGGCGGGGCGAACTCGGCCGGACAGGCCGCCATGTACCTGTCGCGGGGCGCGAAGTCGGTCACCCTGCTCGTCCGGGGCTCTTCGCTGACCGCGTCGATGTCGCACTACCTGGTCCAGCAGATCGAGGAGGCCCCCAACATCTCGGTGCGTACCGGCACGGTCGTCGAGGCCGCGCACGGCACGGACCATCTGGAACAGCTCACCCTGCGGGACGTGACGAGCGGGCAGACCGAACTCGTCGACGCCCAGTGGATGTTCGTGTTCATCGGCGCGGCCCCCCTCACCGACTGGCTGGAGGGTACGGTGCAGAGGGACACCCGCGGATTCATCATGGCGGGGCCCGACATGACCGTCGACGGAAAGCCGCCCAAGGGCTGGGAGCTGGACCGGCCGCCGTACCACCTGGAGACCAATGTGCCCGGCGTGTTCGTGGCCGGGGACGCGCGTGCCGAGTCCGCGAAGCGGGTCGCTTCCGCGGTCGGAGAGGGAGCCATGGCCGTCATGCTCGTCCACCGATATCTGGAGCAGTCGTGAGCGGGCGGCCGTTGCCGTGCGACAAGAGCGAGCTCAGCACACTGTTCCTGTTCGAGAAGCTGGACCAGGACCAGTTGGAGCGACTGTGCCGCGAAGGACGGGTGGAGCAGTTCGACGCCGGTCCGGTCTACACCGAGGGTGACGCGGCCACCTGTTTCTACGTGCTGCTCGAAGGGACCGTCGTGATGTCGCGCCGGGTCGGCGGCGACGACGTGGAGATCAGCCGCAGCTCCCAGCGCGGGGTGTACGCGGGGGCCATGCAGGCCTATCTGAACGGGCCGGACCAGACGTTCTACAAGGGGTCGATGAGGGTCACCGAGCCCTCCCGTTTCTTCGTCCTGCCCGCCGAGACCTTCGCCGCGGTCCTGCGGGACTGGTTCCCGATGGCCGTCCACCTGCTCGAAGGACTGTTCTTCGGCAGCCAGAACACCCAGCGGACCATCGGCCAGCGCGAGCGGCTGCTCGCGCTCGGCTCGCTGTCGGCCGGACTGACGCACGAGCTGAACAATCCGGCCGCGGCGGCGGTACGGGCGACTTCCACCCTCCGGGACCGCGTGGCCCACATGCGGCACAAGCTCGGCGCCATCGCCTCGGGCCCGTACGCCCGCGACACCCTGGAGACGCTCATCGAGATCCAGGAGCGCACGGCCGAACGGGTCGCCAAGGCCACGCCGTTGAGCCCCCTCGAGGCCTCCGACCGGGAGGACGCGCTCGGTGACTGGCTCGAGGACCACGACATCGCCGGCGGGTGGCAGCTCGCGCCGGCGTTCGTGCAGGCCGGGCTCGACACGGAATGGCTGGACCAGGTCGCGGCGACCGTGGACGAGGAGACCCTCGAAGGCGCCGTGCGGTGGCTGAACTACACCGTGGAGACCGAGCTCCTCATGAACGAGATCGAGGACTCCACCACCCGGATCTCGCACCTGGTGGACGCGGCCAAGCAGTACTCGCAGATCGACCGCGCGCCGTACCAGGTCGTCGACGTGCACGAACTCCTGGACAGCACACTGCTGATGCTCGCCGGAAAGATGGGTTCCGGCATCAAGGTGACCAAGGACTACGACCGCACGGCGCCGAGGATCCCCGCCTATCCGGGCGAGTTGAACCAGGTGTGGACGAACCTCATCGACAACGCCGCCTCGGCGATGGAGGGCGAGGGCACGCTGACGGTGCGCACCGCGCACGATCACGACCAGTTGCTCGTCGAGTTCCGGGACACCGGTCCCGGGGTACCGGCCGAGATCCGCGACCGCATCTTCGATCCGTTCTTCACCACCAAACCGGTGGGTGAGGGCACGGGGCTCGGACTGGACATCTCCTGGCGGATCGTCGCCAACAAGCACCACGGAAGCCTGTCGGTGCAGTCCGTCCCCGGTGACACCCGTTTCCAGGTCCGTCTGCCACTGACCGCGGCGGACACCGAAACGCCCGAGGAGGCGTCATGACCCTGCCCGCCGGAATCGACCCGACCGTCCCGCCGAGCGGTACGGGGTGCGGTGACTGTGACGCCGTCGACGGCTGGTGGTTCCATCTGCGGCGGTGCGCCCAGTGCGGTCACATCGGCTGCTGCGACGACTCGCCCTCCAAGCACGCCACCGCCCACGCGCAGAGCACCGGCCATCCGATCATCCGCAGTTACGAGCCCGGCGAGTCGTGGTTCTGGAACTTCGAGACGTCCGAGTTGTACGAGACGGGCCCCGAGCTCGCGGCCCCGGAAAGCCACCCCCTGGACCAGCCCACGCCCGGCCCCGCGGGACGCGTGCCCGCGAACTGGGCGGACACGCTGCGGTGAGGGGTCGTGCGCGACTGGGGTGACGGCAACAGCGCCACGTACAACGGCGGACAACCGCGGACGCCCACGGACCATCAGCGCAGGTGAGAAGTACACCAACACGGGGGGCTGCGCACCGGCGGCGCGGTGAACTTTCCCCACTTCATCAAGCCTGGTTGCGCTCCCCCCTCCGCGCCGCGCGCCGCTCTTGCCTTGGGCCCGCGCGGCCGGCGCCGTGCCGACGCGCGCCCCCGTGCGGATAGGGCCGGTGGCAATGGGTGGATCACCGCACGACGCGCAGGAGGTCAAAGCATGCCTCCGGCGGGGGCTCTCGGCCTCCGAAATGGCGAGGGCGGTTCGCGAATGCCCGCCAGCAGTGGCATGCGCGGGGTGGGAGGTGGGGGCGGGTGATGGTGGAGGTAGTCGGGCAGTGGCAGGTGGCCAGATGATCTACGAAGGAGGTCGAGTTCCCCAGCTCGGACCGACGTTGCGAGGATGCTGAAATGAGTCACGCCAGTGATGGCCTCACCTCGCTCTTACTGGCTCCAACAAAAACTGTTGATCATGTGACTGTTGGCTTGTCCGCTCGCCGGTCTGGTCGTGGGGAAACGTCAGTCGAGGCCATGGATCGTGCCGGATGAACTGTGGTCGCTCATCGAGCCATTGCTGCCCGCGCCGGGACCGAAGCTGGTGGAAGGCAGACCTCGAGTGCCGGACCGGCAGGCACTGTGCGGGGATCCTGTTCGTGCTGCACACCGGCATCCAGTGGGATTACCTGCCGCAGGAGTTGGGCTTCGGCTCGGGAATGACCTGCTGGCGACGGCTGGCCGCCTGGAACGAGGCCGGCGTCTGGGACAGTTACACGTGGCGCTGCTGAAGGAACTGCGCTCGAAGAACCAGCTGGACCGGTCGCGGGCCGGTGGGCAGGCACTCGCTCGCCGGGAGCCAGTCGAACGCTCCATACCTTCACTTCGTCGGTCTCCGACAGCAGGACGGAGCCGACCTGGCGGTTGTGGACGTTGTCGGCGAACTCCTGTCGAAGCTGCGGACTCCATCCGTCGAAGTCCTCCGCGATGAGTTCACCTGCCAGCGGTGATGTGCACAGCTGAGTCGTCTCGGTCCTATGCGCCGCCTCAGGCATCGGACAAGCCACTGCCCGCCTGCTCACCGAGGAAGGAGCCGTGGTGGTCGGTGTCGACCGCGATCCGGTCGACATCGGTCTCGGCGCCCGGGGCACCGCCGTCCAAGCCGACCTCACCGACCCCGCCGCGCCCGCCCGGGTGATCGCCACCGTGCTCGAACAGCACGGCCGCATCGACGCCCTGGTCAACAACGCCGGGGGCTGCAAGCCCGTTCCAGCTTCCTGACCATCACCGACGAACAGTGGCTGGCCACTTTCGATCAACTTCCACGCCGCCCGCCGCATGAGCCGCGCCGCCGTGCCCGCCATGCTCGGTGCCAGTGCCGGTGCCGGTGGCGGTGGCGGTGGCGGCCGCCTGGTCCACGTCGGCAGCGACTCCGCGCGGCTGCCGGAGACCGGCAACATGGACTACGCGGCAGCCAAGCTTTCGGTGCTGGCACTGTCCACTTCACTGGCCACCGAGTTCAGCCCGCAGGGGATCCGCTCGAACGTCGTGATCCCCGGGCGCACCCGTACCCCGCTGTACGACCGGCCCGGCGGCTTCGGCGAGCAGGGCGCCGAGCTGTGGAGTACGGACAGGGAGAGCGCGATCACCCGCATGGTGACGGATATCCGGCCGCTGCGCACGGGCCGGATTGGACAGCCGGACGACGTCGCACAGGTCGTCGCCTACCTCGTCTCACCCCTGTCACGCCCGGTCACCGCCGCGGAGTGGGACGTCGACGGCGGTGCCCTGCGCCAGATCTGACCACTGTGCACGCCCGAAACTGTGTCAACCGGCGCGTGCACATAGCCGACGTCACGTCACCGAGCACCCCACTGGAACGCGGGCCAGCCGACAGACCCGCGACCCACCTGATGAACCCCGACGACCACGCCGAGTCGACGGATGTGAGACGTGGCACAACGTTCTATCCCCAGGAGCGCCTCATGCCCCCGATCGGTATGCCGGAGACCGGCACGATCGTCCTCATCCACGGTTTGTGGATGACTCCGCGCAGTCGGGAACAGTGGAGCGACCGATACACCGCCTCCGGCCACCGCGTGCTGGCACCGGCCTGGCCCGGTCCTCGATTGCGGGTGTCGGACTGGGCGAGATTGCACATCACTACGAACAGACCATCCGCGGCCTGAACGAGCCGCCGATCATCATGGGCCACTCCCTCGGGGGCGTGCTCGTGGAGATCCTGCTGGCCCGGTGCCTCGGCATCTCCGGCGTGGCCATCGACTCAGGGCCGGTCAAGGGTGTGCTTCCGGTCCCGCTGTCCACGCCCAGACCGGCCTGGCCCGTGCTGGGCGACCCTGCCAACAAGAACAAGGCAGCGGGCCTGACTCCCCGCCAGTTCCATTACGCGTTCACCAACACTGAGAGGCTGTCTCACGTGGCAAGTTCCGCGAGCTTCTTGAGTAACTCAGAGCGGTGGCCGTGGCCAGGCTTCGGCTCTGCCGGTCATCGCGGTCCACCTACGGGATCTTGAGGCCACGAGTAACCCATGGCAGGCTCATGCCGCATGATCGATGAATTCGCGAAGGACAACCTGCACGGGAGACTGCGGCGGGACCGCGAGGCGCTGCTCTGGAAACTCGACGGCCTGTCCGAATACGACGCCCGCCGACCTTTGACAGTGACCGGGACCAACCTCCTCGGCCTGGTCAAACACGTAGCCAGCGTTGAGGCCAGGTACTTCGGCGAGGTCTTCGACCGGCCGTCCCCGGAACCGCTGCCCCGGTGGCAGGACCACGACGGCAGCGATCTGTGGGCGGCTGAGGACGAGGCGCGCGATCAGATCATCGAGTCCTACCGGCGCACGTGGGAACACTCAGACGCAACGATCGACGAGCTTGCCCTCGATGCCCCCGGCCACGTGCCGTGGTGGCCGGAGCCTTATCTCAGCACGAACCTGTTCGCCATCATGGTCCACGTCCTCGGCGAGACAAACCGGCATGCCGGGCACGCCGACATCCTGCGCGAAGGCGTCGACGGCCGAACCGGGATGCGCCCCGAACACGAGACGCAGATCGATGAGGAGGCCCGCACCGCCTACTGCGCGAAGATCGAGCAGGCCGCCAGATCGGCCTCATCAGTCAAGGCATAGAAGGCTGTCCCAGTGACTTGATGTTCGAGCGGCATGATGCCGGCCGTGAGTGCTGATCTGTCGAAGCGTCTGGTTCCTGATGAGCTCTGGGAGCTGGTCGCCCCGTTGCTGCCGTCGTTCGCTGCTCGTCCGCAAGGTGGTGGGACCGCTCCGTGTGACGAGCGGGCCGTGCTCACCGCAGTGGTGTACGTGCTGACCAGCGGCTGTGCCTGGCGGCATCTGCCGCCGACGTCCGGTACGTCCTCCGCTACCGCCCATCGCCGCTTCACGGCATGGACCGAGGTCGGCCTGTGGCGTCGGCTGCATCGGGCGGTGCTGGACGAACTCGGGGTCCGGGGCGAGGTGGACTGGACCTCGGGGATCTCGACGCGGCCTCCGTTCGCGCCAAAAAGGGGGGATCGCTGACCGGGCCGAAACCGGTCGATCGCGGCAAGAAGGGCAGCAAGCTGCACGTGCTGTCCGATGCCAGGGGCGCCCCGCTCGCCGTCGCCGTGTCAGGTGCGAACATGCACGACAGTCTCGCCCTTTTAGTGGGACGCCGATGAGGTCCTCGACGATACCTCGGCGACACAGACGCCGTCCTCGTCGTCGACGACACCGGCTTCCTGAAGAAGGGCGTCCGTTCGGCCGGCGTGCAACGGCAGTACTCCGGAACCGCCGGACGCACCGAGAACAGCGAGATCGGTGTCTTCCTCGCCTACGCGACTGAACGTGGAGGCAGGCTGATCGACCGGCGGCAGTATCTGCCCACGTCTTGGACGGACGACCGCGAGCGATGCCGACGGGCCGGCATCGACGACAGCGTCGCCGTCGAGACGAAAGTGAGCATGGTCAAGGCGATGGTCCGCAGGGCCATCGCCGAGAAGATCCCGTTTATGCCTGCTCCATCCGGATCGACCTCATCGATGAGCCCGGCCCGCGCCGCCACCTCGATCGCACGTCGCGTAGCGACCGTTCCACTACGGCTACCAGGTCGCTGACACCGGATCCCACCCCAACTCTTCGAAGGCTGTTACCGGCCAGCGTCTGGACGCCATCCGGCCGTCGAGCAAGGTCTCGGCGACGCGTGGTCTTCACCACAATTTGCCCATTTCTGGATAGTTACAGGTCTATAAGTGGTTTCAAGCCGGTTGCACTTCCTCCGGCGATCAGCTCGCAGGTACGCATAGACCAGTGGCATGGGAGAAGCGCTTGATCACGGTACGTAAACGACACACCGGGCTGGCGGCTACAGCCGGCGTACTTGGCGGCGTACTCGCAGTCACGGTCCTCGGCGGTACCAGCAGCGCTGCGACGATCCGCAACGACGCCGGGAATCCCCCGAAACCGCAGGCGCGGGTGGATCAGGCGGCCGCCGATGCTTCCGACGCACGAATAAAAATCACGCCCGGGCAAGGTGCCTTCAATGTCGGGATCGAAGATCCCCTCAAAGTCACCGTCAGCAACGGCAAGCTCACCAAGGTGACCATGACCGCCGTCGCGAGCGGTGCCGAGATTCCGGGCACCTTGTCCGCGGACGATACCTCCTGGAAGCCGAACGGCCGGCTGGACCGGGCCACCAGATATCAGATCGCCGCAGAGGCCGAGGACACGAAGGGCCGCTCCACCACCGGGAACGCCACGATCACCACGGTCTCCCCGGCCAACGACTTCATCGGGCATCTCTCCCCCGAGGACGGCTCGACCGTCGGCGTGGGCATGCCGGTGACGGTCTCCTTCGACAAGGCGATCAGTGACAGGGCGACCGTGGAGTCGGAGATCCGGGTCAGCTCGAGCAGCGGGCAGCGGGTCGTCGGCCACTGGTTCAACAACGACCGCCTGGACTTCCGCCCCGAGAACTACTGGAAGCCCGGCTCGACCGTCACTGTCAAGCTCAACCTCCACGGCATCCAGAAGACGGTCACGTTCGAGATCAGTCGGAGCCAGGTCAGCACCGTCGACGCCAAGACGAAGCAGATGACCGTCGTACGGGATGGCAAGACGATCAAGACCATCCCGATCTCGTCCGGCAGCACCGAGCACCCGACGTACAACGGTCAGATGGTCATCTCCGAGAAGTTCAGGAATCTCCATATGAACGGTGCGAGCGTCGGCCTCACGAAGAAGGACGGCAGGCCCGCGTACGACATCGAGGCCGTACCGCACGCCATGCGCCTGACGGCCTCGGGCACGTTCATCCACGGCAACTACTGGGGTGCCGACGCGGTCTTCGGCAAGGTCAACACCAGCCACGGCTGCGTGGGTCTGAAGGACGTCAAGGGCGGCGGCGACGGCAAGCAGCCCGCCGCCTGGCTCTTTGACAACTCGATGATTGGTGACGTCGTGATCGTCAAGAACTCCGAGGACAAGACCACGTTGGCACCGGACAACGGCCTCAGCGACTGGACCATGCCGTGGAGCGAGTGGGTCGCGGGCAGCACCACCCACTGACACCGCGCCCCTCTCCACCCAGCCGAACCGGAATCCCTTCCGCCGGGCGGCGACCGACACCATGTCGACCGCGCCTGCGTCGTCAGGGCGCTCGAGCAGCCCTCGGCCCGGGGAGACCCCGCGTCCGCTTGCCCAGCATGGACGGCATCGAGGCCATGCGCCGCGTCGCCGAGTCCGTCGGCCCTTCCCGCATCGCGGGGACTGCCGGACAGTGAGAACCAGGCCGTCAGCTCCTCCATGAATTCGCTACGGGCCGACAGCGTGCGCATGCACGCCGACCCCGGGCGCGGTGATCCCGGGCCACTCGCTGATCGCGATGAGCGCGCGAGCCCCGGTCAGCACCGCCGAGAAGGCTGCGCACAGCAACGCGAGGGCCGGATACCGCAGTCCTCGCGCATCCCGGAGGATCCGGGCGCCGCGGGAAGAGCGCGGCCTGGTACACGACCCCGTACAGCGCATCGGCCCGTTCCCGGATCGCTCGCCATGCAGTCGACGTGCTGTTTCCTCTGTATCGAGGGCTGCCGACGCGCTGACCGCACGACCGCCCACGGGCGCCGCCTGACGGCCCCGGGACCTGCTCGTACCGATCTGGCCCGCTGTCCTGACCAGGGAAAATAAGCAGATCAGGTGATGCTGCGCAGACTCGGGGAAGAAGATGCGGCAACCGACAGGAGGTTGCTGTGAAGGGTGGAGATCTGGAACTGGGCGAATTGCTGGCCGCTGCGGAAGCGGCCCCGCCCGGTGAGTCCGTCGACGTCGTGGCACACGACCTGCAAAAGCGTTTCGGTGCCGAGCACACGTCCTTCCTGTTCGTCGACCTCATCGGCCAGCGGCTGGTACGCCTCGCCGCGGCCGGCGATGAGGCCGCCGACCCTGGCGAGCCGATCGCCTTGCAGGGCAGCGTCTACGACCACGTTCTGCAGAGCCAGCGCCAGCATGTGGAACCGGACGGACAGGGCGGGCGGCGCGTCATCACGCCGGTCACCAACCGCGGCGACTGCATCGGCGTCCTGGAGGTGACCCTGCAGTCCGCCGACGACACCGTGCTCCGACAGGTCCGCGACGCGGCCCAACGGGGAGCGTACGGCCGCGTCCGGTCGACATGTCGACCAGGCGAAGGTCCAACGTGATGTTCAACGGGTGGCAGCGGACACTGACTGGACAAAGATGATCGTGCCCGATGAGGCCGAGCTGGACGTGGTCGCGGGAACCGTGACCTTGTGGCCCCATGACGCAGACGGCGAGCGCATCTCCGAGATCGGCTGGATGGTGCTGCCGGAGTACCAGGGACGGGGACTCGGAAAGCAGGGCGTCCGCACGCTGGTGAGCTGGCCCGCGACGACGGCCGGTGGGGGCTGATACACGCATTCCCCGCAACAACCAACGCACCGTCCAACGGCATCTGCCGCACCCTCGGATTCCGATTCCTGGGCAAGCAAGACGTGCCCTTCGCCGGTCGAGTCCTGCAAACCAACCACTGGGCTATCGACCCTCGCACCGACCTGACCTGATACAGGTCCGCAGCACGCCGGGACCCACGCGGAACCCCGAGGGCGGGAGGCATTCAGGGGGTTCCAATACCCGACTCCACCATTAGAGATCCTGCGGCGCACTCTCACCGTCGCCTACAAGAAGGCCGACTACTTCGCCCGCAACGTCCGCACCATCCAGGTCCTCATATACCGCGAGTCCATCCTCACCGGCGCCGCCGCCGGCGGCGAACAATCCTGGAAGTCCTACGACCTGGGCGAGGGCTACTGCAGCTACGACTTCTTCGCCAAGTGCCCCCACCGGCTGGCCTGCGCACGCTGCCCGTTCTACGTCCCCAAACAGTCCGCCCGCGGCCAGCTGCCGGCCGTGAAGGACGGCATCGACCAGATGCTCGAACAGCTCGATCTCACCGACGACGAACGCGAAGCTCTCGAAGGCGACCGCGAAGCAGTCACCGCTCTCGCCGAACGACTCGCCGACACCCCCACGCCCGCTGGCCCCACCCCCACCGAGCTCGGAACGTCCAGCGGATTCGTCCCCCTCACCCACCTCATGAAGACGATCACTCCGCAAGGCAACGACCGGGAGCGACGCTGAAGCCGGTGATCACAGCAGGCGACCGGCCGCGTCCCCGCCCGGATCGTCGGCCAGCACGATAGCCGCGGTGATTCGCTTGCCCACCGGTTCCCGATGAAACCGAAAGCTCTGGCAGACGGCCATCACGATCTCCAGTCCGTGCTGTCCGACCCTGTCAGGGTCCGGCGGGAGGACCGCGGGCAGGTCAGTGCTGCTGTCCCAGACGGTCACCTCGATGGCGCCGTCCTGGACCTGCATCGTCAGCAGACACGGACCGGGCGCGTACTTGCGGGCGTTGGTCACCAGCTCGCTGACCACCAGCTGCACCATGCCCATCGCGCGGCCGGACACGGGAAGTCCGTGAACCGCCTGCACGCCCGTCAGGAAGGACCGAGCCAGATCGCGAGCGGCAGCGATCTCTTCACTGCCCTCGAACGCTTCGGACACCGAAATGACGTCGCTGACCAGCGACATTCGGTCGTCATCGTCTGCCGTCTGGCCCATACGGTCCGCCCTGCTTCCCAAGCAGCCCTGCCACGCACGCGCGCCTACCCCCAAACCGCGAACTCTAACAACCCCCTCGCGAGGCTCCGACCTGGCAGTCCTCGCCGCTACCCCACCACCTGAGAGGTCACGACCCTGTCTCGATTCTCAATAACTTGTCGCTACCCGATCTCCATGGGTTCGCTCCGGCCCACATGGAGCGGATGCATGCCCACCCCGACATCGCCGGGCAGGTGCTGCGGCTGGAGTACAGGGCGATGAGCCTCAACCCCAACGCGCGCCTGTACGGCAAGAAGTCCCTGCGTTCGGCCGACAGCGGTAACGGCCCACGGGGCGCTCCTTACGTGGACAGCGGAACAGGCGGCTCCTGCGCGGGCTGGGCCCGGCCCCTTCTCGCGCTCGGGGCCGCCCAGGACCAACACGTCGAGTGGCTGCGAGGGCGGCCCGGACTGGCCACCGGCCCGAAAGGGGGAGAGCTGTTCGGCTACCACACGGTGCCTCGGTATCTCGACAACACGACCTTCACCCAACTCCTGCGCGGCCACCTGCGCCTGCAGGACCGCTCTCGACGCGAGTTGGTGATCGGCGCCCGCCACCTGGAGTTCGTCAGCCCACTCGACCTCGCCGCCGTGGCCCGCTCACCCACACTCACGCGGTGAGTGGTGCTGCTGCAGGTAGACCAGGGCCAGCACCGTATCGATCGTGACGTTCCCCCGCGGACCCGAACGCCACGCTCGGCGCGCCGATCGTCACCCTGCCCACCGCCATCGCCCGCCACCTGTGCGCCGACCTCGGCAGGCTTGCAGCCTTCCCAGATGGACAAGCAGTGGTTCCGGCCGGACCAGCCGACGGAGGCCGAGGAGACCGCCCGGCACTTCGTACGGGTATGGGCGGAAGCCGTCATCCGGCAGGCCCGGCGCACCCGGGAGGCCCGTCAGGTCAGCGCCGACAACGCGCGCGCCCACGACCGGGGTGAGGACTTCAGCCTCGGCCCTGAGCAACAGAACCGCCGCAGTCCCCGGTCACGACCCGTCCCAAGAAATGCGCCGCAGCTCGTGAGCACAGCCCCTGGGACAGCGTCGACGTGCTGTTCCTCGCGGGCTCCACCGAGTGGAAGACCTCGCCGGCCGCCCACCGCCTAGCCCTTGAGGCGCGCGAGCGCGGCATCCGCGTGCACATGGGACGTGTCAACTCTCGCCGCCGTCTGCGGCTCGCCGATGCCTTCGGCTGCGCCACCACGGACGGCACCTACCTCGCCTTCGGGCCCGACATCAACCTGCCCCGGAGCCGGGCCAGGCGGGTGGGGATATCGACCGGACGGTGATCTTGACGACCAGCTTAAGCGCATGAGGCAGGTGGAACTGGCTGTGGGCGTGGGTCTTGAACCGGGTGCGCAGCATCCTGCCGCTCGGAGTTCTGAGGTGTGCGAAGTCACCACGAGGGCGCGGCCGTCGACCACCGAAGCGGCCGGGGTGCCTGCCGCAGGAGCGGGTACCCGCGCCACACAGCGTCGATTGTCGGCTTTGCTCGCGGTGACAGTAACGGAGAGACGAATGAACGGCCCCCGAACAGACTTCCCGCCGACGCAGAGGGTGGCCGCCGAGACCGTGGGTGGCCGGTACCGGCTGGGCGCCGGTATCGGCCGAGGAGGTGCCGCCGACGTCTACGAGGGCGTCGACGTCCGCCTCGGACGACGGATCGCCGTCAAGATCTTCCGGGCGGGAGCCGACCCGGAGATGGAACGACGGTTCGCCGAGGAGGCCGTCCTTCTGGCGCGGCTTCAGCACCCCGGTCTGGTGACCGTCTACGACGCCGGCCGGCACCAGGGCCGCGCCTACCTCGTCATGGAGCTGGTCACAGGGCGGACGTTGCGCGAGTGCCTCGCGAGCGGGCCGCTGTCCCCCCGGCGCGTCGCCGAGCTGGGCGCCGCCCTCGCGCGGGCGCTCGCCCATGTGCACGACGCCGGCATCGTGCACCGCGACATCAAGCCGTCGAACGTCCTGCTGGACGCCTCTGGCGCTCCTCACCTCGCGGACTTCGGCATCGCCCGGCTGGTGAACGCCACTCATCACACCGCTTCCGACGTCCTCATAGGAACCGCTGCCTATCTTGCGCCGGAGCAGGTCATGGGCAGGGAGGTCCGACCGGCCGCCGACATCTACGCCCTCGGCCTGGTCCTGCTCGAATGCCTGAAAGGGGAACTGGAGTACGAGGGGACCCCGCTGGAAGCGGCTGTGGCACGCGTGCACCGGTCGCCCGTCGTCCCAGGCTCGCTCCCGCCCGGTCTGGCCCGTCTCCTGCACGCCATGACGGCTCAGGACGAGACGACGCGGCCCGACGCCCCGAGTTGTGCCCGGGCGCTGTCCGCTCTGTGCGCCGCACCTCCGCACGCCGTAACGGACGCCGCGCTGTCCTCGGTGGCCCCCGTCACCCTCTCCGCGCGGGCGGACGACGAGACGCGCAGCCGGGCCCGGGCACGGCACACCGGCAGGACGGGACACGCGCGCCGCCTCGCGGTCGGCACCGCCCTGACCGCGCTTTCGGCGGCTCTGGGGGCCGCCCTCGCCATGACCCTGGGCACCGGCGCGCACAGCGACGAACGCGCCGGCTCCGGCTCCCCCGCGTCCGAACTGGCCCAGCCGCCCTCCGACTCCGCCAAGGCGCCGAGGACCGCCGCCGCAGACCCGAACACGCGGCGGCCAGAGTCGGGTTCGGCGTCCGAGCCGTCACGCTCCACCACCACCGCAGCCACGGTCGGCGACACGGCCCCGGCCAGCGAGACAGCCGTGACCGAAGCCGCGGCTCCGGCCGCCGCGCGCCGGACGTCACCCGGTGCGGAGAAGGGCGGCGACACCCCTCAGCACCACGCCCCGGGCCGCGACAAGGAGGCGACCAAGGGTGCTCCCGCCCACGCCGGGCCCGGCGGCGCGCGGAAGCCGGCCGGGGCGTCCGGCGGCTCCCAGGACAGGGCAGGCCGGAAGAGCCACGGCTGACCTGCGGCGCAGGGCTCCTGGGGTGCCTATGGAACATGACGGATGCTCTGGTCGCCGGTGGGTGGGGGCTGCTCGCCGGATCGGCTCTCCGGCTCCCCGCGGAGCGCGCGTGTCAGCCGCCTCATACCGCTGCCGCCACGGGCTCAGCGCACGGGGAAGCCGAACGAGTAGCCCTGCTCCTCAGCCACGGCAGAACCTCGCGGACAGCCGCTGCACGAACGCGTCCTGGTCGGCCCTCCGGGCTGGAGTGGCCCGGGTCCGGGCACGGCGGGAGGGGCCCGGTGACCGCGCGGCGCAACGCCCGGGCGGCCGTGGCGGTCGAGGCGCATGTCCGTTTCCGCGGCGTGAAGTGGCAGGTGATCACCCTGTCCGGGCAGACACTTCACCTCGTCGGCCCGGACGGCGGTGGCGAGGCCGTGCTCGCCGGGTACCCGTTCGCCGATCCCGGCTTCAGCGTCATCGGGGCCTGCGTACCGCAGGCGGCCCCCGCAGTGGGGGCTGTTCGAAACCGCACCTGCCGCGGCGCGGGAGAGGGCCCTGGCCTGGCAGCGACACGTGAGAGAAGTCGAATGCGACCTTGCGGACGGGCCCGGCAGCGAAGGGGTGGTGCGGGACCAGTACGACCCCGCACGGCACACGCTGGCCGAGCGGGAGCAGGCCAAGGCCGAGGAGCTGACCGCCCTGGGGGTTGGGCGAGTGTCGCGTACCACGGTGCAGCGCATGCGCCTGGCCTGCGGCAAGCAGGGCCTGTGGGGGCTCCTGGACCACCGCACCACCCGCGCCTCCGGCCCCACCGGGCGTTCCGACGAACGGGTCGTCGCCGCCGTCCGTGAGGCGCTGCGCCGTCGGCGCGGGCGTTGCAAGGGCACAATCAGCGGCCTGTTCCCGCTGATCAACCAGATTCTGGAGGACTGGCACGGCCCGGGTGCGGTACCGGCGCTGTCTGGTCACTGCTTGAGGGAGCCCGGACAGCTCATGCCCGGTTTGCCCAGGTTCAGGGGCGGTTCGCCCCTTCGGTGTACAGGGCACGGTCGCTGCCTGGGTCTGTGTCCACTTGCCGCACGGGCGCTGGATGGCGTACTAAATACTTTCCCCATGTAAAAGGTTCTCGGGGATGTGGGGCCCGGTAGTGAAGGTTCTGCGGGGCCGGTCGTTTGGCGGGGCGCTCTGGCGTCCTGCTGCCAGGTGGAATGAGGATGGATCATGCCTGAGGCGTCGGTTGAGGCGTCGCGCCCCGTGCCCCGCTCCAGGCCGGCGCGGGCTGGTGGGAAGGTCGCGGAGCCGGAGCTGCGCCAGTTGCTGGCGGGGCTGACGGCGGTGCGCGACGGTGACTTCGGCACCCGGCTGCCCGATGAGGCCGACGGTCTCATGGGGGAGATCGCCACTGTGTTCAACGGCATGGTCGATCAGCTGGCCCTGTTCACCTCCGAGGTCACCCGGGTGGCCCGCGAGGTGGGCACCGAGGGCACCCTGGGCGGCCAGGCCGAGGTTCCGGGCGTCTCGGGCACCTGGGCGGACCTGACCGACTCGGTCAACGCGATGGCGGGCAACCTCACCACCCAGGTTCGGGACATCGCGCAGGTGGCCACCGCGGTCGCCCGGGGGGATCTGTCGCAGAAGATCGATGTCGATGCGCGCGGGGAGATCTTGGAGCTGAAGGAGACCGTCAACACGATGGTCGACCAGCTCTCCTCGTTCGCCGACGAGGTCACCCGGGTGGCCCGCGAGGTGGGCAGCGAGGGCCGGCTGGGCGGGCAGGCTCAGGTGCCGGGCGTGGGTGGCGTGTGGCGGGATCTGACCGACTCGGTGAACTTTATGGCCGGCAACCTCACCGACCAGGTCCGCAACATCGCGCAGGTGACCACCGCCGTCGCCAAGGGCGACCTCTCGCAGAAGATCACCGTGGATGCCCGGGGTGAGATTCTGCAGCTGAAGGACACCATCAACACGATGGTCGACCAGCTGTCGGCGTTCGCCGACGAGGTCACCCGCGTGGCCCGCGAGGTCGGCACCGAGGGCCGGCTCGGCGGCCAGGCGGACGTCAAGGGCGTCTCGGGAACCTGGCGGGATCTGACCGACTCGGTGAACTTCATGGCCGGCAACCTCACCAACCAGGTCCGCTCCATCGCCCAGGTGGCCACCGCGGTGGCCAAGGGCGACCTGTCCCAGAAGATCACCGTCGAGGCCAAGGGTGAGATTCTGCAGCTGAAGGACACCATCAACACGATGGTCGACCAGCTGTCGGCGTTCGCCGACGAGGTCACCCGCGTGGCCCGCGAGGTCGGCACCGAGGGCCGGCTCGGCGGCCAGGCGGATGTCAAGGGCGTCTCGGGAACGTGGAAGGACCTCACCGAGTCCGTCAACGTCATGGCCGACAACCTGACCGCGCAGGTCCGTTCCATCGCCGACGTCACCACCGCGGTCGCCCAGGGGGATCTGTCGCAGAAGATCCGGGTGGATGCCCGGGGTGAGATTCTGCAGCTGAAGGAGACCATCAACACGATGGTGGACCAGCTGTCGGCGTTCGCCGACGAGGTCACCCGCGTGGCCCGCGAAGTGGGCACGGAAGGAAACCTCGGGGGGCAGGCGACCGTACGTGGCGTCTCCGGTACCTGGAAGGACCTGACCGACAACGTCAACGTCATGGCCTCCAACCTGACCGGGCAGGTCCGCTCCATCGCCCAGGTCGCCACCGCGGTGGCCAAGGGCGACCTGTCCCAGAAGATCACCGTCGAGGCCAAGGGCGAGGTCGCAGCCCTCGCCGACGTCATCAACACCATGGTCGACACGCTCTCCGCGTTCGCCGACGAGGTCACGCGGGTGGCACGTGAGGTCGGCACCGAGGGCCGGCTCGGCGGCCAGGCGAGGGTGCCGAACGTCGCCGGGACCTGGAAGAACCTGACCGACAACGTCAACTCGATGGCGAACAACCTCACCGGCCAGGTCCGCAACATCGCCCAGGTGACAACCGCGGTCGCCAACGGCGACCTGTCCAAGAAGATCGACGTCGATGCGCGCGGGGAGATCCTGGAACTGAAGACCACCATCAACACGATGGTGGATCAGCTGTCCTCGTTCGCCGCCGAGGTCACCCGTGTGGCACGTGAAGTGGGCAGCGAGGGCCGCCTCGGCGGTCAGGCAGAGGTCGAGGGCGTCTCGGGCACGTGGAAGCGGTTGACGGAGAACGTCAACGAACTCGCCGGGAACCTGACCAGCCAGGTGCGGGCGATCGCGGAGGTGGCCAGCGCGGTCGCCGAGGGCGACCTGACCCGCTCGATCACCGTGGAAGCCTCCGGCGAGGTCGCCGAACTCAAGGACAACATCAACGCCATGGTCGGGTCCCTCAGGGAAACGACTCAGGCCAACCAGGAACAGGACTGGCTCAAGTCCAGCCTGGCGCACATCTCCGGCCTGATGCAGGGCCACCGCGACCTGTCGGTGGTGGCCGAGCTGGTCATGGAGGATCTCACCCCGCTGGTGTCGGCGCAGTACGGCGCGTTCTACCTGGCCGAAGACACCCCGGGCGGTACGGAACTCAGGCTCGTGGGCTCCTACGGCCGGCCCGCCGGCATCGACGGCCACGACCGGTTCACGCTGGGTGAGTCGCTGGTGGGCCAGGCGGCCCGCAGCCGCCGCGTCATCACCGCCGAGGGGGTGCCCGGCGAGTACATCGGCATCTCCAGCGGACTGGGCAAGGCCACCCCGGGCGGACTGATCGTGCTGCCCATTGCGGTGGAGGACCAGGTGCTCGGCGTGATCGAACTGGCGTCCTTCACGCCCTTCACCTCCATCCACCGCGACTTCCTCGAGCGGCTCGCGGAAACGCTCGGCGTGAACGTCAACACCATCCTCGCCAACGCTCGCACCGATGAACTGCTCGAGGAGTCCCAGCGGCTGACCGGGGAACTCCAGGCCCGCTCCGAGGAACTGCAGGTGCAGCAGGAGGAACTGCAGCGCTCCAACGCGGAGCTGGAGGACAAGGCCCAGCTCCTGGCCTCGCAGAACCGCGACATCGAAGGCAAGAATCTGCAGATCGAGCAGGCCCGCCAGGAGCTGGAGGACCGCGCCCAGCAGCTGTCTTTGGCGTCGAAGTACAAGTCGGAGTTCCTGGCCAACATGAGCCACGAGCTGCGCACCCCGCTCAACAGCCTGCTCATCCTGGCCCAGTTGCTCGCCCAGAACCCCTCGCGCAACCTGACGCCGAAGCAGGTGGAGTACGCGGGCATCATCCACTCGGCCGGCTCCGACCTGCTCCAGCTGATCAACGACATCCTGGACCTGTCCAAGGTCGAGGCCGGGAAGATGGACATCAACCTCGAGCAGGTCCCGCTGCGCGGGCTGCTGGACTACATCGAGGCGACGTTCCGCCCGATGACCACACAGAAGGGCCTGTCCTTCGCCATCGCCTCCGCCTCCCGGGTGCCCTCGGATCTGGTCACCGACGATGCCCGGCTGCGGCAGGTGCTGCGCAACCTGATCTCGAACGCGATCAAGTTCACCGAGCGCGGGGGTATCGAGCTGTGCATCGAGTCGGCCGGCGAGGAGGAGGTACCCGCCGGTGTGCACCGGGACGGGCCGGTGGTGGCCTTCCGGGTCAAGGACACCGGGATCGGCATCGCAGCCCAGCACCTGGAGACGATCTTCGGCGCGTTCCAGCAGGCGGACGGGACCACCAGCCGCAAATACGGGGGCACCGGGCTGGGGCTGTCCATCAGTCGCGAGATCGCCCATCTCCTGGGCGGCGCTCTCACCGCCCAGAGCACGCCCGGCCGGGGCAGCACCTTCACGTTGTACCTGCCGGCCGCACGCGGTGACTTCCTCGACCAGACCCCGGCCGACGAGCAGGGCATGCCGGCCCCCGGGGAGGTAACCAGTGCGCTGCCAGCGAATCGGGAGCTGTCTGCCCCCGCGGAACAGGCTCCGGGGCAGGGGCAGCCGCGTCGGCTGCTGGTGATCGAAGAGCGCCAGCGCGGCCTGCTGTCGCTGGTCGCCGAAAGCGCGGTCGGGCTTGAGGGAAGCCCTGGAACATCCGATCGCCATGGCCACGTCGAGGTGATCACGACGGTCGGAGCCCAGGAAGCTGCCGCCGCACTGGCGGCCGAGCCCTTCCACTGCGTCGTGCTGGAGCTGGACATGGCCGAGGGCCAGGCAGGGGCCTTCCTCGACGCGATGGACGGTGATGAGGCACTGCGGCACGTGCCCGTGCTCGCGCACAGCAACCGTCAGCTCGGCGCGGACCTGGAGCAGGCACTTCGGGCTCGGGCGGCCGGGCGTTCGCTGGAAGTCCTGGGCAGCCTGGACGAACTGCGCGAGCGCATCGCCCTGCATCTGTCGGCCGAGCAGCCGGGAGACGTGGTGGCGCTGGTACGCAGCGAGGAGAGCCGGCAGCCTCGGCTCGACACCCTCGATGAGCACTTGCAGGGCTGCACCGTGCTGGTCGTCGATGACGACGCCCGCAACCTCTACGCCCTCTCCGGGATCCTGGAACTGCACGGTATGCGTGTTCTGCACGCCGAGGACGGCCGTAAGGGGATCGAGTGCCTGAAGGCGCATCCCGAGATCGATCTGATCTTGATGGATGTGATGATGCCGGAGATGGACGGCTACGCCGCGACCGCCGAGATACGGCAGATGCCCGAGTACGTGGACCTGCCGGTCATCGCGGTGACCGCGAAGGCCATGCCGGGAGACCGGGACAAGAGCCTTGCCTCCGGCGCCAGCGACTACGTCACCAAGCCTGTGGACGCCAACGATCTCGTGGCGTGCATCCGGCGCTGGCTCAAGGAGCAGTGAGCACCATGCTGGTCTTTCCCGTCTCCAGCCGCGCATCCGTGCCCGCCGGCCGTCGCCGCCTTGGCTGGCCGGCGGCACGCGCCTGGTCCTGCGAGGAGTCGCCGGCACGATGAGCGCACCCGAGTATGCCGAGGACCCTGCGGAAGCCGCGTTCGCCGACGGCTCACGGCAGGGGCCACGTCCGCACGAGCGCGTGCCCGGCACCGCGGCCTCATCGCAGGACGCGGGCCTGGTCCCAGCCCAGCCGCAGCGGGCGGAGTCCGCGGGCGTGGAGATAGAGCCGGCTGCGCAGGCAACCGGCCAGGTCGCGGTGGGCCGCCTGGCCGCGACCGTGGCACGGCTGAACGAGGAAGTGCAGGCCGCCCGGGCCGCCGCGGATGGCCGCGCACTGATCGAACTGGCCAAGGGCATCTTGATCGAGCGGCTGCACTGCGGGCCCGTCCAGGCCGCACGGCAACTCGCGAAGCTCGCGGAACGGTCCGGTGTGTCCGACCTCGAACTGGCCGCCGACATCATCAACCAGGCCGCCCGCGACCAGGTGGCCCAGATCGCGCTGGAATTCCTCCAGCTCAGCGGCAACGGCACCGGCGAAGACGACCGCGCGTCCCTGGCGGTGCGGCTGCGGGCCGCAGAGAGCGGCGCCCTGGCCGCCGGCGACACCCAGGCCGTCGCCGAGTCCCTGCTGCAGCACGCTCTGACCCCGCTGGGCGCCGCGGCCGTCGCCGTGTGGGGGGCGAGCCCGGACGGCTCGCTCACCCTGCGCGGCCACGCCGGGTTCAGCGACGACGAAGCCGAACGCTGGCGCCATGTGCCGCCCGGCGTCGCCACCGTGGCCAGGCGCGCCCTGACCGACCGCTGCCTCGTGCACATCGCCTCCATGAGCGGACACGTGCCCTCCATCGGATACCTCGACTTCCCGGACGGCGGGCGCATCGCCCTGTGCGCGGGCACCGGCGGCCGCATCAGCGGAGTGCTGGAGATCTGCTGGCCCCAGCCGCTCACCGAGCAGCCCCCCGCCATCCACCGCCAACTCGAGGCGCTGGCCGACCTGTGCGCCCACACCCTCGAGACCCGCCCCACCGGCGACAGCCCCTCGCCGGGCGCCTCCGCACCCGACGGGGCCGCCACCGAACTCATTCACCTCGCCGACGGGCTGCACGATCCAGCCCTGGTCCTGACCCCCCATCTGGACACCGTGGGCCGGCTCGCCGACTTCCGCATCCACCACACCAACAGCCACTTCCAGGACCCCGCCGGCCGGCCGCGCAGCACCCTCACCGGCGCACTGCTGCTGCAGATCTACCCCCTGATCGTCGGCTCGAGCGACCTCTTCGGACAGCTGGAGAGGGTCTACGCCACAGGGGAACCCTTCAGGGCTCGGCGCATGACGCTGCCCACCCTCATCGACCAGGTCCCCCTGAGCACGGTCGCCGACATCAGCGTCAGCCGTCACGGCGACAGCCTGCTGATGATCTGGCGCATCGAGGACGAAACCGCCCGCTTGGCCAGCATCCTGCAGCACGCACAACGCCTCGGCCGGATCGGCGGCTTTGAGGAAGACCTGCTCACCGGCGACATCACCTGGAATGGTGAGCTGTTCGCCCTCTACGGGCGGCCGCCCGCCGCCGGACCGCTGTCCCTGCACGAGCTGGCCGCCCACGCCCACCCGGACGACGCCGTCGCCATCGGCCGCTTCCTGCGCACTGTTGTGCACCACGGCCGCTCCGCCAGCGTCGCCTTCCGGCTGCAGCGATCCGACGGCGTCACCCGGCACATCCGGGTCGTGGCCGAACCCGTCACCAGCTCCGACGGCCGGCTTGCCGCCCTGCGAGGCGCCTACCAGGACATCTCCTCCCAGCACTGGACGGAAGTGGCCCTGGCCGCCACCCGCGACCAGCTCGCCCACACCGAGCAGGAATCCGCCGAACGCAACCGCCTCGCCCTGCAGCTACAGCACGCCATCATGCCCCCTGCGCACGGCCCGCTCGAGGTGTCCGGCCTCGAGGTCGCCGTGCGGTACCGGCCCGCCGAATCCGAAGCCATGGTCGGCGGCGACTGGTACGACGCCGTCGTCCTGCCCACCGGCCAAGTCCTGTTGAGCGTAGGCGACGTCGCCGGGCACGGCATCAAAGCCGCCACCGGCATGGTCGTCCTGCGCAACGCACTGCGCGGCCTGGCCATGACCGGCGCCGGCCCCGCCCAGCTGATGTCCTGGCTCAACAACGTCGTCCACCACCTCACCGACCACCTCACCGCGACCGCGGTGTGCGCGCTGTACGACCCGCCCACCCGCATCATGCGCTGGGCCAGAGCCGGCCACCTCCCCCCGGTCCTCGTCCGCGGCGACCAGGCGGACACCCTGCCCCTGACCGGGGGCCTCTTGCTCGGCGCCCTGGCAGACGCGGACTACGAAGAAGACCAGACTCAACTACAGCCCGGTGACACACTGCTCATGTACACCGACGGCCTCGTCGAGCGCCGCGACACCGCCGTGCAGGACTCCCTGACCCAGCTGCTGCGCACCGCCGAGACCCCCGCCGGTGCCCTCGGGCAGCGCCTCGACCGGCTGCTCACCTACAGCAAGTCAGACACGGACGACGACACCTGCCTCATCGGCATCCAGATCCCCGCAAAGCCACCGGAATGATCAACAGAAAACTGGGCCCCGCATAGTTGCCCCGCGGTGGTGGAAGGGCCCGGCCAGTTAGCGGCGATCGCTCTGTTGACGGGGTCAGGACAGAAGACGAAAGCCTACGAAAAGCTGCGGCAGGACAATGCCACCGACCTGCTACGTACTGCCCGCAGACGACCCGACATGGAACCGTTGTTGGAGGGATTCGACCTCGATCCGCGTACGGCCCAGGCACACCGTATGGTGCGCTACTCGGACGACGGCGTCACCGCGGAAACTCGCCAACGACTACGCGCAACTGCCCCGCGGAGGCGATGTGGTGTACGGCTTCGCTGCCGGGCTCTACCCGACCGACTATCCGGCGCTGCCAGAGGCTGAGGCCCCAGCAAAGGCCCCCGACTGATCGGTATCGCAGGTCATGGCGTCCGCAGCCGCGACCTGCAACATCGGACAGGCCCTAGTACTGCAACGGTGCTTGCTCTGAGTGCTGGGTAGATGTCATGGACTGTGCCCGCGTCGTTTGTAGTGGCGGACGCGGGCTTGGTATTGACGTCGTCGTCGCCAGTGTGACCAGTGCAGAATGTGGCTGACCGGGGTGTCCCGGCGGTCCGTGAGGCGGGTGATCAGCCGTCGGATTTCAGCGAGGCTGTAGTGGATGAGCTGGGAGGATCCGTTTCTGCTCTTTCCTGATCCAGCTGGCGGGCGCGCAGGACGGTGAGGCAGGCGTGGGCCGCCATGGCCAGGGTCATGTGGCGGTGCCAGCCGGGATGGCGGCGGACTTGACAGGAATCCGGTGCCATTCGACGATCAGAACGGCCTCACGGTCCCCGAGGTGTTCCACGACGTAGGTCCGCACGTCGTCCAGGACCTCGTCAGCGTCCCACTCGATCCGGTTCAGCAGCCGATGAATGCGATCGGGACCGGCATGCCCGGCCTCCTCCGCCAGCGTCCAGCCGTTCTTCCGCTCCAGCGGCGCGACCAGCCCCCGCATATAGGCAAGCGCCGACTCCCGCGGCTCCGACCTGTTGAACCGGTGCACAAACCGCTCGTGCACCGCCTCGAGCTCACCCGCCCACAACCTGACATCAGCAAGGTCCCCACCCATAACCACACCAACGAACGACCTGGCCATCAGTCACGGCAAGAACCGTTGCAGTACTGAGCCGCTCATCCTCGGCATCCCCGCCGTCCGGTCCCGCCGAACACCTCAGCTGGCTGCGCGAGCGTGGCCCACTACACCATCGGACAGGACGGCTGGGAGGACGTCGCCGACTTCGCGCTGGCCTGGGCCGTCCTGCCGGATACGCCACGAGGAACATCATCAACGTGTACAGAGGCACGAGCAATTGGTGCGAAACGTTTGGTGAGACTGAGCCCTGGCGCAAGAATTCACGGCAGGATGGCGCCGTTCCGCTGGCCGCCGGCGCCACGCGGGGTCAGTCTTCGGCTTCGGCCACCGGCTTTTGCCATGGCCACCGCCCGGTGATCTCCAACTCGAGAGAAAAGCTGAGGAAGGTGCGGATACCCACGATCACGGCCAGCACTCCGACGCTTGTGTACGTCGGCGCAACGGCGACCGTACGGATGATATCGCCGGCTACGAGGAACTCCAGCCCCAGCAGGATCGACCGCCCGACGCGACGGCGATAGCCGCGATACACGCCCACCTGTCGGCGGCTGAGCCGGATAGTCGCGAGAACGGTCGCCAAGAGCATTCCCACGACTATGATGGCTACGCCGACGGCGTCAACGGCTCGACCGACCAGCTGCACGATGTGCTGGAACTCCACAGTATCCTCTTTCGCGCCGACGAATCCGCTCGTTGGTGGCCGCAACCTCTGTTGCTACCGACACGCCTTTCCGAGCACCCGCTACAATGGGCCAGACGTGTTTCCACGGCACTCCCCGCGCAGTAGGCCGGCGACCGTCGACGGCGCCCGTTGAAATTAACTATCGGACGGGCGCGAGTGTTATTTCCCGGCTGCGAGTTCCTCAGTGCATTCGATCGAGTACTTCGTCGGTCGACAGCAACGCATGGGCGAAGAAACGGTAGTTGATGATCGCCGCCTGATAGCCATCGCCCCAGACGGGGTGTCGGGGTCCAGCGGTTGCGTCCCTTACCACGGCGACCTCAAATCCCTCCTCGATGAGGTGCCGCATATGGGACTCGACGCACATGTTCGCCAGCATTCCGCCGAGAATAATCCTCTGCATTCCGCGCTTGCGCAGTTGCAGTACCAAGTCATTGCTTTCCGGTCCGAACACCTTGTGCGGGCTGGCGACCACCGTTCTGCCATCTTCGATATAGGGCTTGAAGCGGTCCAGCCAGTCTGCCCCGGAGTTTTGGAACCCGGTCAGATCGAGCTGTCCCGCCCGTGCGAACGTGTGGGTCTCGAGCTCGCTTGTCTCAAGCGGCCCGTTCATTTTCCATCCGTTGTCGGTCGGGAAGAAGTAATGGGGCGAGATGAAGACCTCATATCCGCCCGCCTTAGCCGCCTCGAAGATTCTCTCCATATTCTCGACGGTCCTGTTCTCTGTGACGCTCGCTCCCACCGCGTCCCAGTTCGCCCCGCCCTCGCTCAGCACGTCGTTCTGCGGGTCAATGAACACAACCGCCGTGTCACTATTCTTCACATCCACCTTGCGCTCCTCACGCGATAACAAACCGCTGGCGCGGTAAGCATTCGGTACAGTGGATTTCCCTCCGAAGCACATTCCGGTTCGACGCGAGGTGCCTTCCTGAGCCGCTGCGGATAGTTCCGACACCAAGCGACATCACTCGAGTGCCGTAGCCCGCCTTCGGGGTGTGTGCCCTGAGAAGGCGCTGTTCCGGTCATTCGCTCCTCCGTTCCACTTTGCCCCATGACGCGGCGTTATGCATCAGTGAATTGCTGCACCTCGGTCGCGAGGCCGTGGCCGACTCCCTTCCAGTTGTCGCCCGCTCCCTTCTGGTCGACGATCTGCTGATCGCGCTGAGCGCGGAGCGCGGTTACGCAGGAGTTTCCTTACTGGATCAAGGCGGCCCGCCCGCGGCGGCCCGCGCGCCGGCGGCCACGGGCGTCGTCGCTCCCTGTCTCCGCCACCGCTCCGGCGACCCCCCGCCACTCAGCGCGCACCACCGCCGAGGCAGACTGCTCGACCAGAAAGTGACCTGACGGCGCTACCGCCAGGACCGGGCAGACATCCCGCCGAGTGCTGTGACCGCATAGACACCTCACGACCCCAAGTCGTCAAGCCGCAGCGGCCAAGGCAGTTGGGAATGCGGTGTTCTCATCGAACAGTTCGCGTCGCTGGAGGCAGTGGAACATCTGTCCGAGCATGCGGTTGAAGAGGTTGCGCTGGGCGGCAGCGTGCCAGTCCCCATGCTCGTCGCGGCGGCGACGGTAGTGAGCCATGGCTCCGGGCGAGGCCCGGAGGGCGGAGAAGGCCCAGAGGTAGCCGGCGTGGTTGAGGCGGTCGTTTTTGACCCAGCGGCGGGTGATGCTGGACTTCTTGCCGGAAGCCCGAGTGATGGGCGAGGAGCCGGCGTATGCCTTCAGGCCGCGGGCGTCGGCGAAACGGCCGCGGTCGTCCCCGATCTCAGCGAGCACCCGGGCGCCGAGCTGGACGCCGAGGCCGGGAAAACTGAGGATGATCTCAGCGTCCGGATGCTGAGGGAAAGCTTCCTCCACCGCCTGGGCGAGGTCGTCGGCAGCCGTGCAGGCAGCCTGGAGCTGGACCAGGAGGGCGAGCATCTGCTTGCCGAGCGCGTCCTCGACGAGGGCAGGATGGTGGGTGTGGTCCTCGCGGAAGACCTCACGGAGGCGTTCGGTCTCGGCTTCGATGCCGCGTTGGCGGCCGGCTCGCTTGAGGGCGGCTTGGAACTGGGCGCGAGTCAGTCGAGCAGCTCGCGTGGGAGTTGGAGCCAGTTTGAGGACTTCGTGGGCTTCGGGGCGGCACAGACCGTTCTTCCACGACTCGAACGCCGTCAGGGCGGCTGGGTAGTACTCGCGCAGCAGGGAGCGGAGCTGGTTGGAAATCTGCTGGCGGTTCCAGGTGGCGTCCTGCTGGGCGCGGGCGAGGACAGCGATGGCGCGGGCCAGTTCGCTGTCATCGGGCAAGGCCCGGTGGGCGTGCATGTCGGTGCGCAGGATGTTCGCGAGCACCAGGGCGTCGCCCGGGTCGGACTTCTTGCGGGAGACGCTGTGCCGGTCGCGGTAGCGGGCGGCGGCCATCGGGTTGATCGCGAAGACCTTCCTCTTGCCCTGCCGCAGCACGGCGACCAGCAGACCGCGGGAGGTCTCGATCGCCACCGGGATCGGGTGTTCCTCGGTGTCGCCGTACTCGGCGAGCAGCTCCAACAGGATCTTGTAGCCAGCCGCGTCATCGGTGATGTGGCGTTTGGCCAGCAGCTGGCCCGAGTCGTCGACCAGGGCGACGTCGTGCGTCCTCTCGGCCCAGTCGATTCCGCAGTAGATCAAGGCATCCTCCCCATGGCGTGGGTGTTTGCGCTGGTCACGAGCGCATGCGGGCCACGCAGCGACCTAATTCCAGGACTCGGCGACAGGGCCGGTCCGCCACCTCACTAGCCGTTCGTGGCACCAGCGCGTCACACGGGCCTCGGTCTCGACGGGAGCTCGCAGCTCGGGCATATCGAGAGGTCACCATGTAGCGGGCTCGCACCACCAACGTCAACGAGCAAGCACGGCCTGGGGTGGCGGCGGTCACGCAGGCACGAGCGCTTCGCTCTTCGCTCAAGGCTTCTCAAGCCAGGCTTCGTGTAGGAATCCGTCCGACGCCCACGCGACCACCACCACGAGCACGGGGGGCTGCACGCCGCTCTATGCGGAGGTCTCAATGAACCCGGTTCGCCGGAGGCGTCGCAGTCCCGTACTCGAACAGCCCGCTGGAGCGACAACCGCTCTGTATGGGCCGCTGAGAACGAATTAGGTTCACCGGGTCGGCGGTCGTAGCGGTTGGGTGCACACTGCACAGCACCGGGCAAGGTTGCTGCCGCTGTGCAGTGTGCATGGAGGTTTATTCGTCGTGCAGCTCGGCGCGGACGCGGCGTGAGCCCGGAAGGTGTAAAGGCCAAGGGTGTCTGGTGGTTCGGCCAGTCCAGGACCACCGTTGCTGATCCAGGTGGCGATGTCTGCGGAGGCGCCGGAGTCATTGACCGTGCCGAGCCAGACAGGGCGCCCTCCGGCCTTTCGTCCTTCTGCGGAGGGCTGGATGACGATGACGTTCGCGCGCTCGCACGCATCCAGGCAGTTGGTGCGTCGGACCGTCACTACTCCGGCGAGTGCGGTGCGCAGGTCGGTGAGCTGGGCTTCGTGGTCCAAGTGCCGGACTTCGGAGGGGGTGCCGCAACAGCACCCTCGGCAGACGGTGACGGTGCATCGGGTATTGGCCGGCCTCGTATGGGCAGCTGTCGAGCGGGGGCGTCTACTCACAGCGTGCCCTTGTTGAGGGAGCCGGTCCAAGCCTGCTCACGCAACAGACGCAGGCCGTTGAGGCCGACGATGACGGTGGAGCCCTCGTGGCCTGCGACGCCGAGCGGGAGCGGGAGGGTGGCGATCAGGTCCCAGACCACCAGCACGGTGATGAAGACCGCGGCGATGACCAGGTTCTGTACGACGAGGCGTCGGGCCCTGCGGGAGAGGTTCACGACGGTGGGGATGGTGGCGAGTTCGTCTCGAACGACGACTGCGTCGGCGGTTTCCAGAGCGAGGTCGGAGCCTGCTTTGCCCATCGCGATGCCGGTGTGCGCTGCGGCCAGGGCAGGGGCATCGTTGACACCGTCGCCGACCACGAGCACCCGTCGGCCCGCGGCGTCGCACTCTTGGACGGCGCTCACCTTGTCCTGCGGGAGGAGACCAGCCCGAACATCGGTGATGCCGACTTCGGCGGCGACGTACCGGGCGGCGCGCTCGTTGTCGCCAGTCAGCAGGACTGGGGTTCGACCGGTCAGTTCGGCGAGCGCGGCCACCGTCGCCTTCGCGTCCGGCCGGAGCCGGTCGGCGATACCCAGCACTCCGACCGGGGCACCGTCACGCAGGACGACGACCGCGGTACGGCCTTCGTCTTCGAGTTCTTGCACCAGGCCGGTGACGTCTGGGCCGACGGTGAGGGTGAGTCTGGGCGGCGAGCCGACCTGGACGGTACGGCCGCCGACGGTTGCAGTGACGCCCACGCCGGGCGTGGAGGTGAAGCTGGCAGCCTCGGAGAGGGCGAGGCCGCGTTCGCGGGCGACTTGGACGACGGCGCGCGCGAGAGGGTGTTCGCTGGGATGCTCCGCCGCTGCCGCGAGCGCCAGCAACCCGTCCGCGTCCAGGCCCGATTGGCGCTCCGGCCGGATGTCGGTGACATAAGGCGCGCCCTCGGTGAGGGTCCCCGTCTTGTCCAGCGCCACGGTGTCGACCTGGCCCAGGCGTTCCATCACGACAGCGGACTTCGCCAGGACACCGTGGCGGCCCGCGTTGGCGATCGCCGAGAGCAGCGGCGGCATGGTGGAGAGAACCACGGCGCAGGGCGAGGCGACGATCATGAAGGTCATCGCGCGGAGCAGAGCCGGCTGGAGTGCGGAGCCCACGGCGACCGGGACCGTGAAGACAGCCAGCGTGGCGATGACCATGCCGATCGAGTAGCGCTGCTCGACCTTCTCGATGAACAGCTGTGTGGGTGCCTTGGTCTCGGAGGCTTCATCGACCATCTTCACGATCCTGGCGATCACTGAGTCAGCCGGATCGCGCTCGACCCGTACGCGCAGGGCGCCGGTGCCGTTGACAGTGCCGGCGAACACCTCATCTCCCGGCTGCTTTGCCACCGGCAGCGGCTCACCAGTGATGGTGGCCTGGTCGACGTCGCTGGTCCCGTCGAGAACTTGACCATCGGCGCTGACCCGTTCGCCGGGCCGCACCAGGATGGTGTCCCCTACCGCGAGGGAGTCGGCCGGAACGCTGTCCTCCCCGCCGCCTGCCAGCAGCCGGGTCGCGGTGGTCGGCGCAAGGTCGAGTAGACCACGCACCGAATCCGCGGTCCGCCTGGTCGCGACGGCCTCCAGGGCTCCGGAAGTGGCGAAGATGACGATCAGCAGTGCACCGTCGAGAACCTGGCCAATGGCCGCGGCGCCAAGTGCTGCCACCACCATCAACAAATCCACGTCCAAGGTCCGGTCCTTCAAGGCCTTCAGGCCCTCGCACCCTGGCTCCCAGCCACCGGTGACATACACGGCCGCATAAAGCGGAGCCCACAGCCAAGCCGGGGCTCCGAGGAGGTGCAGGGGGAAGGCGAGCAGGAACAGCACCAGCGCGGCCAGTGCCCACCGGGCCTCCGGCAGTGCCAGCACCCGCGTGCGCCGTTTCGGCGACGCCGGACGTGGCCCGGTAGCGGCCCGTGCAGGCCGCTGGTCCAGGACTGAAGACATGACAAAACAACCCTTCACGGGCGGATGGGGCAACATATTCACCATACAGGAACATCTGAACAGGTCTTCATATGTCACCGCTATGATGTCCCCATGGGCCACGGAACCGACACCGCCAGCAGTGCCACCACCCGCGAGCGCCTCGATGCCGTCGGCACCGCCGATGTCGCCGCCACCCTCCAGGCCCTCGCCACACCCTCCCGTCTCCACATCCTGGCCCATCTCCAGGAAGGCCCGTGCTCGGTCGGAGAGCTCGCCGATGCCGTCGGTATGGAAGCCTCCGCCTGCTCCCACCAACTTCGTCTGCTGCGCAATCTAGGTCTGGTCAGCGGGGAACGCCGAGGTCGCTCGATCATCTACGCCCTCTACGACAACCACGTCGCCGAACTCCTCGACCAGGCCCTCTACCACGTTGAGCACCTGCGCATGGGAATCCGCGATGCTCCTGTGGCTTCCGCTGAAGAGACGCCGGCCGGGCCGTAGCTTGCGGGCGTCCAGCGCTCCAGGTTCTGTCCGGCCGATCTCGGCCGTGGAAGGATGCCGTCCATGATTGACATTCGAAGGGGCCGTGCCGCGTAGAACGCCAGCTTCACTTCGGCCGCAGAAACGTGGCTGGAGGAGTCCCTGGGTGCGTTATCGCGATGTCCCTGGCCTGTCGGGGGCGGCGAATGCAGCCGTCCGCGCGCTCGAGCGGGGTCGACTGGCGCCGGGCATTGTGTCCGTCGCGCTGAGCGTGTGGTCGGTCCGCGTCCACGGCACCGAACGTCGGTGGAAGCGGTGGGAGGCCGAGTTCGCCTGCCCATGCTGCGGCGAGGGCTGGGCCCGGGACAAGCTGCAAGAGGCTCTGTTCATGCTGCCGCCGAGCGCCGCCGCCGAACTGCGTGTGCGGGTCGAGCGCCTGGACGAGGTGCTGCTCAGACGAACGCACCATGAGCCCATGGCGGATCCGGAGGTGGCGTGGTGGCATCGCCGGTACTGATCGCGTCGTCGATGCCGTCCACTGACTCGTTGGCTCTTGCCTGACTGGTCGGGGAGATCTGACAGAGGCGGAGTGGCGATGTCCGAAGCCGTTCCTGCCAGCGGCCAACAACCGCTGCGGGCGGTGGCGCGACCACCGTCAGGTGGTCGACGGCATCCCGCACCGGGTCCGGACCGGGGTGCAATGGCAGGATCTGCCAGAACGCTACGGGCCGTGGAAGACCGTCTATGAGCGCCACCGACGCTGGGCAGCCCGGCGGGACCTGGGAGCCGCTGCTCCAGCAGGTGCAGGCCCAGGCCGATGCCGCGAGCGGGACCGACTGGGACGTCTCGGTCGGTTCCACCTCGATTCGTGCCCACGAGCACGCCGCCGGCGCCCGCGAGCCCTGCCACCCGCTGCGTCAAAAAGGGCGGTGGCGATGGCACATCAGAGCGGGATGCCGTGGGCGAGGCTACGCGCCCGCTTGGTGGGGGTCGTGCAGGAGGTGAGGCGCTCGGTCGCTCCGGAGGAGGGTTCACCGCCAAGATCCACCTGAGTGCCGACGGTCGCTGCCGCGTGCCGTCACTGTTGCTGACGGCGGGACAGCGGACGGACTGCACCCGGTCCGAGCCGGTCATGGAGCGCATCCGGGTGCCCCGCCTCGGGCCGGGGCGCCCACGCGGCACACCGGGAAAGCGTGAGTGCCGACAGGGCCCACAGCAACCGCCGGACCCGGCGCTATCTGCGATGACGAGGCATCCGCCACGTCATCCCAGAGAAGAGCGGCCACGCCATGAACCGCGTACGCCGGGGCCGGGCAGCGGGTCGCCCGCCCGGCCTCGACAAGTCGGTCGTCGGCGATCCGGTCGATCGGCAGAAGCGTCCCGTCGAGCAGGACGTACGCCGTGCGCGAAGCGGCCCGGACGGCCTCGTCGAGGGTGGGGGCGAGTGCGGCCAGTAGGTCGACGGCCTCGTTGATGTAGCGGTAGAGCGTGCTCGTCCCGACTTCGAAACCGCCGCGAGCCGGGCGTACGTGGTCCCGTTGCGCAGATGCGCCAGCACCAGCAGGGCTTGGCGGCCGGCTGAGAGCCGGCGCCACCGGCTCCCGATCCGACGACGTTGCTCAAGCAGACGAGCAGCGAGGAAGGACAGGGACCGGCTGGACACGTCCAGCCCGCACGGGTGGACAAGCACGTCAGGCCTCTGGTGGGTACTGGGTGATCTTGGTCGTGAATCCGTCTACCAAGGGCTTCACCCATGTGTCGAACCAACCGACCCGCCTACGCCGAAGGTTGGCAGTGCCCCGGCCATGTGTCGCGCCGATAGCATCACAGCATGCCCTCCCCGATAGCCCGCCGCTACTTGCTGACTGCCCTGCTGGTCGTGGGTTTGGCAGCATTCGGCTACTACGCTCTGCGGCCCGTGCGGGAGGATTGCGCCCTCACCTCCGGACCGTATGGCTCTACCTTCAGCCCGAACAGCGAGGCCTCCGGCAGCGGCGGGTGCGGCGAAGAGCGCACGCGCTTCATGACCTGGCTGGAGGAACAGGCGCACACAACCAGCTGAGACGACGACTTCGGGACGCCGATGTCAGATGGTGCCTGGCAGGCGCTTTGTGGGCCCGTTGGGGGCCCTGTTCAGCCGCGCTTTGGCGGTTGAAGGTGATCTGCCACTCGACGCGAGCCGTACGGGGCAGGCTCAGCGATCAGGTGGGAAAAGGCTCAGGGTGTCTTCTGGCCGAGTGGGCGCGAGGAAACGCGCTGACCCTGGCGAGCGTCGCCAGTGCGTTGTCCACGAACGTTCGCTGTCCTTGGACAGTGAAGCCAGTCGCGCTGTCATCCGATCGAGGCGTTTGACACCGAGCTCAGGCACCCATGGCCTCGCGCCACCCCCCAACCGGCCGGAGGATCCCAAAACGAGGGTCCGCAGGCGACGTTGCGGGAAATAATGGCCGCCATGACGTACGAAGGCTCCTCCATCGACCCGGCCAAGCCCAGCATCGCCCGCGTCTACGACTACCTGCTCGGCGGCAAGGACAACTACGCCGTGGACCGTGAGATCGGCGACGTGTTCAAGCGCGACCTACCTGGTTCGGTGGCCATCGCATTCGCCAACCGCGCGGCCCTGACCCGGGCTGTCAGGGAGATCGCGAAGACCACCGGCATTCGACAGTTCATCGACCTGGGCAGTGGTCTGCCGACCGCGGACAACGTCCACCAGGTCGCGCAACGGCATGCCCCCGAGTCCCGGGTCGTCTACGTCGACATCGACCCCCAAGTGCTGGTCCACGGCCGCGCGCTGCTGGAGAACAACGACCGGACCCGCGTCGTCGCGGTCGATGTGCGCAACCCCGAAGGCATCCGCACTCACCCTGACACCCTGGAAATCATCGATTTCACTCGTCCCGTCGCCGTCGTCCTCAGCGCTATCCTCCACCACGTCAACGATGACGAGGACCCGGCCGGCATCGTCCGCTACTGGCGAGACCACGTCCCCTCCGGAAGTTACTTCTTCATCAGCCACTTCCGCTCCGGCAACAACCCGGAGACCGCGGAGGCCGAGAAGGTCCTCCAGCAGACGTTCGGCCGCGGCCGGTGGCGCACCGACGCGGAGATCGCCTCTCTGCTGGACGGCCTGGAGATCCTCGACCCCGGGATCGTCCCCGCGTCCCTGTGGCGTCCCGACGAGAGCGACAACCCCTGGAAGAACAGCGGCGGAAGACGAGAACTCACGGTCTGGGAACACCTCATAGCCGCCGGACTGGCCCGGAAAGCCTAAGGGCTGTCCCGTAATCCCCGGCGGGCGCACGACGACAGCTACGGCACCTCGCCGCGTTGTCGGATCGCCCGAATACGCCCAGTATGAGGACGACCTCCGCCTTGCGATGCACCATCTGACGCCGCGCGCTGACCCACCGGGGATTACGGGACAGCCCTTAGACGCCATCCGCTTATCGATCGCGGGGCTGGTCTGGGCGAACGGGATTCCTGATCGGGTGATCACGCGAGAAGCGGCGCATGGCAGCAGGGCCTCTTGGTAGTTCGGAGGTGCGAACCAAACCGATCACCAGGAGGCCCTGTTGCCGCAGTCTTTCGCGTCCGCATGCGTGGAGTCCAACGCGCCGTCTCTCCCGTGTGACTGTCTCGCGCACAGGTTCGGCAACGCTGCAGACCGGCCGGACCGCACCCCGTGTTATGCCTCCGACATGACGGAGGCGGAGTGGCAGGTCATCCGGGCGGTACTGCCGGTTCCGGCCTGGTTGGAGGGGCGGGGTGGGCGGCCGGAGGGCTTCTGCCACCGTGTGATGATCGACGCTGTCCGCTACGTGGTCGACAACGGCGTCAAGTGGGCCAACCTGCCTGCGGACTTCCCTCCGTATCGGCGGGTGCACGCCTTCGCCCGCCGCTGGCAGGTCAACGGCCTGCTCGCCGAGCTCCACGACCGACTGCGCGACAAGGTCCGGGCGAAGGAGGGCCGCTCACCGGACCCGACGGCCTCCATCGTGGACTCGCAGTCGGTGCGGGCGGCGGCGAACATCCCGCGCTCGACATCCGGATGGGACGGCGGGAAGAAGGTGGGCGGGCGCAAGAGGCACCTGGTGGTGGACTGCCTCGGCCTGGTCCTGGCCGTGGCAGTGACCGCGGCAAGCGTGCAGGACCGCGATGCCGCGGTGCCCCTGCTGGAGTGGCTGCGCAAAATGTACTTCTCCATCCGCCTGGTCTGGGCGGACGGCGGCTATGCCGGCAGCCTGGTCGACTGGGCCCGCGAGAAGCTCCGGCTCACTCTGGAGATCGTCAAACGGACTGATGACACCGTGGGGTTCGTGGTGCTGCCGCGCAGGTGGGTGGTGGAGAGAACGCTGAGCTGGCTGATGCGTTCGCGTCGACTGGTTCGCGACTACGAGACGCTGCCCGCCATGCACGAGGCCATGGTGCTGTGGTCGATGACCATGCTCATGAGCGGCCGCCTGGCCGGACGCCGCCCGGGTGCCTTCAGACGGCCGGCACCACGAGCGCGGTGAACACCCCCGGCCGCACCTGGAGGGCCCACCCCCGCTCCACCAGACGTTTCGTCTTCGAGCGCAGCCCCTCGACCTTCGCCGGGATGGCCTCCAGCCCCAGGGCCGCGGCCAGTTGCTGGCAGCGCATGCCCTCTCGGCCCGCTTCTGACTCCAGCACCGACAGGATCCGCTGGTAGTCCGGTGCGAGGACCGCCACCGCCATGCCCTCGGCCCGCCGCGGCACGGGCGAGCCCGCCACCGCGCTCCGCGCCGACTCAGCGACCTTGGACGACGGCTCGGCCAGTACCTCCGCCACCGTCACGCGGGCATCCACCAGCCGCTGAAGCGCACGTTCCGCGTCGCCGAGCGCGGCCTGCACCCGCTCGGTCTCCTCCCGCAGCCGCGCGATCTCTTCCCGGACCCTCTTCTCCCGGGCCTCCAGCAAACCAAGCACCGACGGCACCAGCCACCCCCACGAGCGAGACGAGCGGACCAACCATGCCCATCTCTCCTGCCGCCGACCGGAGTTCATGCCCACCCACCCCGAACCAACCGATCACGTTCGGAAAGCGGATGGCGTCTTAGACGTGATCCCCGGATGATGATCGCCGCGCAGCCGCACCTCCGGCCGGCGGGTCGCCGGGGTGGCGAAGCTCCTCGGCATCGACACCGGCAGGTGAGCGGATGGACGGCCTGCCCGACCGCACCGCCCAGACCCTGGCCGCGTGGATGCACGAGTTTCCCGGGGTCGAGTACGTCTGCCACAACGGTTGGGTGATGTGGCGACGGGCTGGTCCATCGTGCGTGGCGAAGCCGAGGATTCTCGCCTCCCTGTGGCGGGTGGCCACAAGGCAGACGCCTTGACAGTGAAGTCAGTCGCCCCAGATCAGAGCGACGACGTCGACTGACTTCGCTGTCGAAGGACATTTGCCGGGGTTGGTCATGCGGCTTGTGGTCGTGGTCGACCCCAGCGTTGGTGTCGTTCGCCGCGGACCTTGGCACGTTCGCGGCGTTGGGCGGCGAGGATGTCGGGGTGCCGGGCGTTCGCGTTGCGCCACCCGTAAGGGTCCCAACTGGGCCTCGATGGGGGTGGCCCAGGACGCGCTGGTCGGTGTCAGAGACCCACGGCAGCCAAGCGCGCGACAGAGCAGCGCGGTACTTCGACCCCGGTGACTGCCCCTGTCCGCTGCCGTCCCTCCGGGGTCTCGAAGCGACCGGAATTACCGTCGCTGACCGAAGTGGCCAGAGGCACGATCAGAAGATGGAGAGGGGGGTGGGTGCGGAGCCATTCGGTGTCCCGGGACCACGACCACGCAGGTCCGGGGACCCCTATCCGGCCACCCCCCTTGGCCGCCGTGTTCCTCAGCAGGAACACTGAACCGGCTCATCTCTGATCGGGAAGCTAACACCCCCCACTGACAACAGCCTTACGGCGACCGGCACCACCTCAGATGGGGCAGAAGCGAGCCAGATCCTGCGAGGAACCGCGGCGCACACCGGACACCCGGACGGGCCACTTCAACCTCGAGGCTGCCTAGCGCCGCGACAGGCAGCGTTCGCCCCGTCCCGACGTCCGGGCCACCGACAGACCTGCAAAGCGTGCGCCGACGCTCGGTCCTGGCCAGAGGCCATCCGCGCTCCGCGCCCCCGGCACACGGATGGAACCGCACAGCGTCACCCGTTACTGATTTACCGATTACTGATTACCGATTACTGAGCACCATGCGGAACCGCGCGGAGCCCGCGAGCATCTTCCGGTACGCCTCGTCCGTCTGGTCCAGCGGTACGACCTCCGTCATCGGACGGATGCCGTGCAGGGCGCTGAACGCCATGGTGTCCTGGGTGTCCTGCGAGGTGCCGCTCGGATGCCCGCGGACGACCTTGGCGCCCGTGATCAGCTGAGCCGGGCTGACCCCCAGGGGAGTGCCGTCCAGGCCGATGACGACCAGCTCGCCGCGGTGGCGCAGTCCGTCCACGGTCGCCGTGATGGCCTCGGAGTTGGAGGCGGTGGCGAGGACGACCTGTGCGCCACCCAGGGACCGCAGCGCCTCGGCGACCGGCGTGTCGGCCGTGCTGTCGACGTAGTGGTGGGCGCCGAGTCGCTTGGCGAAGTCCGCCTTGCCCGCACCACGGGCGATGGCCACCGTCTCGCAGCCCATCGCGACCGCGTACTGCACCGCCAGGTGGCCGAGTCCCCCGACTCCGAGGACGGCCACCAGGTCACCCGGCCGTGCCGAGCTGCGCCGCAGTCCGTTGAACACCGTCACTCCCGCGCAGGCCAGCGGCGCCGCGTCGGTCGCCGCCAGCGCGTCGGGGATCCGGGCCAGGGTGTCCACCGGTACGACGACCGACTCCGCGTATCCCCCCTCGTACTGCCACCCGGGAACCTTCAGGTTCTCGCAGACGACGAAGTCGCCCTCCCGGCAGGGCGTGCAGTAGCCGCAGGCGCCGCCGAACCAGCCGACCGCCACCCGGTCGCCGACCTCCCAGCCGCGGCCCTGCGTCCCTTCTCCGAGTTCCTCGACGCGCCCGGCGATCTCGTGCCCGGGGACCACCGGGAACGTCACGCCCGGAACCCCGGCGTTCACGAAGAAGGTGTCGCTGTGGCACACCCCGCAGGCGTCGACGGTGACCCGCACATGGCCGGGGCCCGGCGGAGTGGCCTCTCGCTCGACGATCTCGAACGAACCGCCGGCGGACTCCACTTGAGCGACTCGATAGGTGGTCATCTGGATCCCTGCCTTGGAGAGTCGGACCGATCTCGAGGCTCTCTGCTCGCAGGTGGTCGCGCTGGGCCCGCGAACCCGACGCGTGTGAAACGCGGACCGGACCGGCGGGCATCACCCCTGTGGTGGGCGCCGGTCAGCGGCGGTGCGGGGGCAGGCCCCCGCACCTCGACGGGCCGCTGACGGGCGCGGCGGCGGGTGATTTCACGTTACAGCAGCTCAAAGTGGTCGGCGAGTTCGCCGATGCCCCGGCTGCCCCTACCCCTGGCACACCCGTTCCCGTCCGGGTGCCGCCAGTGAGCGCAGTGGGCCCCGGTGCAGCGGCGTCGTGTGCCAGCGCACGCCGAAGGTGCCGTCCGACAGCACGCAGCGCACGGTCAGGCGATGCGGGGTCTCCAGGAACACCACGTCGAAGCGGAGCGTGTCCGGATCCGTCCATCCTCCGCTCACCGCCATGGGGATCGGCCCGTCCTCGACCGTCCACCCCGCCGCGGTGAGCCGCAGTTCGTGCCGCTCGTCGCCCTCGGCGAGCGACACCCTCCAGCCGCCGTCGTCCACCGGGGCCACGACCTCTACACCCGTCAGGGTTCGCTGCTCCGCGCAGACGCCGTCCTGGGGGACGAACACGGTGCGCGCCCAGGCGTCACCCGCAGCGGGCGGTTCGGGGCTCGCCTCGACCGGTGGCAGGGCCAGCCCCGCCAGACGGCGTCGCAGCCCCTCGTCCTCGGTGCCCGCGAGCGGCGTGGAACCGAACGCCGGGAGGAGGTGCCGCCACATCAGGTTCAGCAGGGCCTGCATGTTCTCGGTCGCGGCCGTCGTCGCGATCACCACGTCCTGTTCGGGGAGCACCACGCAGAACTGCCCGAAGGCACCGTCGCCGCGGTAGCCGTGCCGGCCCATCCAGAACTGGAACCCGTATCCCCGCTGCCAGTCGGAGCCAGCGTCCACGGCCGTACCGTCAGCGGTGGGGATCTGCTCGCGCGTGGCCTCCGTGATCCACCAGGAGGGCAGCAGGCGTTCGCCGTCCCAGACTCCGTCCTGGAGGTAGAACTGGCCGAGCCGGGCGATCGCGTCCGTCGCCGCGTGCAGACCGCTGAAGCCGAGGTCGCGCCCCGCCGGACGCTGCAGCCAGGCGGTCTCACCGATGCCCAGCGGGTCGAGCAGGCGGGGCCGCAGGTACTCGGTCAGCGACTGTCCGGTCACCCGCTGGACGATCGCGGCGAGCGTGTACGTGGCGGGCTGGTTGTAGGCGAAGACGGTCCCCGGCTCCTGGTCCGGCGGCACGAGGAGGAATCCCAGCACGATCTCCTTCCGGTCGACTCGGGCGGCCGCCTCGAAGGTCTCACCGAGGTGTCCGCTGGCCATGGACGCCACGTGCCGGACGAGCATGGAACGGCTGCGCGGGTCGGTGATCTCCGCCTCGAACTCGGGGAAGTACGAGATCACGGGGTCGTCGAGGCGCACCAGCCCTTCCGCGACGGCGAATCCGGCGGCCGTGGACGTGAAACTCTTGCTGAGCGAGTACAGCAGGTGGAGGCGGTCGGGTGCGTACGGCGCCCACCAACCGGAGGCCACGACGTGCCCGTGACGCAGGAGCATCAGGCTGTGCGGTTCGATGTCCGGCGCGGCCTCGACCGCGTCGAGGAACGCGTGGACGCCCGCGGCGTCGACCCCCTGGGCGGCGGGGGTGCTGACGGGCAGGGGACGGGCACTCATACGCGGGCCTCCGGGGCGACGACGGGTGACACGGCGGGTGGCAACGGGCTACTTACTGACGGTGACGGGTGGCGACGGAAGGAGTGATGCCATTCGGTGCATTCACCATCCTTCCCTTGTACGTCGCCACCTGTCCATGAGGCGTCCACGCCTCTCTGGAGGCTCAAGTGGTATGGCGCATGGGGTCGTCAGCACGCGAACCGAATCACTTTGATCAAGGGCGACACGTAGTCGGGGGATTGACGCCGCCGCGGTTTCCTCCGCAGCTCCGCAGGCTCCCGTCAAAGCTCCGCAGGCTCCGTCGCGGGAGCTTCCGTCGCACTCGGTTCCGGCAGCGCGGTCACCGCCTCCGCGTCGCCCGGGTCGGGCGCGGACGCCCCCGCAGGAGGGCGGGCCGCGCATGAGGGCCGGCCACACGCGGGGGGCAGCCACGCATGGGGGCGAACGACCGTCGAGTACGCGGCGGCACCGCTCGGAACCGAGGTCGAACACCCCCGGATTCACCCGGGAGTTGGACGCTCCCGGAAGGGGCACCCGGCAGTCCGCCCACCAGGTGCGGGTGGCGCTTGCCGGGAAGGAGCTGCGTGCCGTACGCGACCTCGGCCGACCGTCAGGCGGTGTGTCGCGGCGGTGGAAGGCCCGGTCGGCTCACAGTCCTGGGACGCACCGGCCTTCACCGCGAGCACCAGGCGGTTGCGGGGACCGCCCGGACCATCGGCGCCACCGGCGCGACAGGTGCGCCGAGCGGCAGCGGTGGTCGCGTCGAGCGTTGCGCGGCCCTCGTGCAGCAGCATCTCTCCGGCGCCGGTCAGGGAGACACCGCGTCGGTTGCGATTCAGCAAGGAGACGCCGAGACGCCGCTCGAGCTGCTGGATCGCCCGGGAGAGCGGTGGCTGGGCCATTCCGAGGCGCTCGGCGGCACGGCCGAAGTGCAGTTCCGCCGCGACGGCCATAGACAAATCATGACCCGCCGAGGCGTCCGCGACTACTGCGTTGTAAGGGCGGACGTGATCGGCGGCCGGTCCGCCCAGGTCACTTCGGCTGTAGCGGCAGCCCAGGTAACCGGAGCATCTCGACTCTGCCGAGCCGTCGTTGACCGTGAATGACCGCACGATGTGGCACAACTGTGGCACGGGGACTGCTTCGTCCCGAAGCAACCCAGGTGGGAGCTGCGCCTTGAGCTGGTGGGCCCTTCACCTGCGCTGATGGTCCGCAGACGTTCGGGGGCGTCCGCCGTTGTGCGTCTGCGTTGTCACGCAGTTAGACACTCATCGCTCAACGGTCCATCGCCGGCAGGTCCGTTGTCAGTGCCTGCGTCTATGGTCTCAAGCGCGCGGTCGGCTTCCGGGGGTTCCAGCTCTGAAGGGATGGCTTCATCCCCGGCCTGTCTGGGGGCGGCCCGGAGACTTGTCCGGGACCTAACCGACGGTCGGGCTTCGTCGATGGCCACGAGGTGACCTGCCAGCGCCGGCCGCGCACCACTTCTGGCGTGAGCGCCGGTCGGCGCACGCTTTCGAAGTCTGTTGATGCTGCGCGGGTTACATACAAGGCTGACCACTGCGTTCATGGGCGTTCGGCGGTCCTGTTGGCTTCGGGTTCGGTCCCGCCGTGGATGGCCCTGAACCAAGCTGAATGAGACGGAACCTGGGTTCACCTCCTGGGCCGTCGGGGAAAGGATCCGTTCCGCCGGGCTCCTGCCATCGTTCGGCACGGTCGGAGACGGCTTGGACAACGCGATGGCGGAGTAGTTCTGGTCCTCGATGAAGATCGAGCTGTTGAACCGCAAACGGTCGCAGACCCGGGTCGAGTTGGCGAACGCGATCTTCGAGTACATCGAGGTCTTCCACAACCGACAGCGGTGCCACTCAGCGCTGGGCTACCGCACCCCGATCGAGTACGAACCACTCTCCGAACAAGACACCGCCCCCGTCGCCAGTTGGCCACCGCAGCTGGAACCCGAGCCGTGGGGCAGGTCAACCCACCCAAACCTGCAGCAGACCCGTCCCCGCACGTCGAACGAGATCGGTGGCGGCAGTGCCCCGGCGTGGAGCACCTCGCCGTCATCAACAGCTGACAGCCCGCCGCTCGTCCATAGCGACGAAGGTCGACCACAAGGCTCGTCGCCTGATCCGCGCCTTGCTCGTCACCGGCGAGCACGCGATCCCCGCCGCCCCTGATTCAGTCGGCGGCGAGCAGGTGAACGGGGGCGATCCGGGACAGTGCCCGGATCGGCACCAGCAAAGCCGCGCTCACCAGCATGGTCGCCGTCAGTGTGGCCAGGAGTGCGGCGCCGGTCACCGCGAGAAGGTGTCCGTGCAGGACGCCTTGTCCCAGCGACAGCACCCCAGCCAGTCCCGCCACCGCGCCGGCCAGTCCGCCCAGCAGGGCCAGGCCGATTCCCTCATAGAGGGTCAGCATCGCCAGTTCGCGGTTGGTCCAGCCAGTTGCCCGCAGCACCGCGAGATCGGCAGCTCGCTCGCGCTGTGAGATGACCAGGACGTCGATGGCGCCGGCCGCGCCCAGCAACAAGGACAGGGCGACGCTGAGGTAGTCGGCCTCGCGCGCCTGCGCCACCACGGCGTTGCCGAGCAGCGATCCGGCCACCTCGCCCCGGAAGGCCAGCGTCATAGCGAGAAGCATCGTGAAGCCCGCCACTCCCAGTGCCAGCCCGGCCGCGCCGAGCAACGTGCGGCCCCTCACCCGTAGGAGGTTGAGCACGGCCAGTCCAGCCACCGAACGGACCGGGTGTGTGCGATGGACCGGCGTCACCGCAGGCCGGACTGCTTCCATCGGCCCCAGCCGGGTGGCGAGCCAGGCGGGAACCAGGCCCGCCGCCGTGGCCAGGAGGAACGCCACCGGCAATACAAGGAGTGACTTGGCGCCGGTATTGGTCTGCCCCAGCACCTGGCTCAGCACATAGGCCACGACCGCGCCTGCAGCCCCCGCGGCGAGGCCGATCACCGCCAGTTCGCCGAGCACGAGGCGAAGTACCTCGGCGCTGCTCCATCCCAGACAGCGCAAGGTGCCGATCTCGGTGCGGCGCGAGCGTACCGAGGCCAGCGCCGCCTGCCCGAGGAACAGCGCGCACACGACGAGAACGAGCACGAAGAGCACGGCGCTCTTGGTGTCCACCGCTCTGAGGATGCGCAGTGCCACACCCTTGGCGACCCAGCGCTCCGTCACCTGTGCCGAGGCACTCAGCGCCACCGTCTGCGGGGCGGGCGAACTGCCGACGGTGACGTCGACCTGGAGGCCGGGGTAGGCGGCCTGAATCCTCCCGGCCACAGCGTTCACCCGCGCCCGGGACGCGGTGTCGACGCCGCTCACCCCGGCCACGCGGATCCTGATCGCGCTGACCGGCGCCTTGTCCTGCAGGCTTGGGACCCGGCGGCTCTTGGTGAGCGCGGTGATGGAGTCCATCGTCGTCAGCATGGTGGGCGGCGGGCTGAGGTAGCCGCCCAAGTTTCGGTCGGGCCGGAGCGGTCGATCTTTAAGTGCTTTGCGGGTGGCTGCGTCCGCTCCGGTGACCTGGGGCGGCTGATAGGTCTCCAAGGGGGCGTCGGAGAGCGGTGCGAAGCCTGGCAGCTTCCCGGTGTCGTAGCGGCCGACCAGGTGCACGAAGGGATTGGGCAGACGCCCTGAGTCGACGCCGTCGCAGAAGCCCCGCCCGATGCACTCTGTGGCGGCGTGTTTGGTCACTTTCCGGTACTGCTCGCCCTGGTTTTCCTCGGGAACGTAGGGGAACGGCTGCTCGGACGAGTTGGTCACCCACAGGCTGGGCTTCTGTGGCGGCTGCGCCTCGGCGGCGAGTTCACCGCCCGACGTCTTGCGGTAGGTGACCGGGCCGACCGTCCAGTAGGCGTCGGTGTTGAACGAGTCCTCACCCAGCGTCTTCCGGTAACCCTTGCTCAGGTCGGCGCGGACCAGGCCTACGGGGGTGCCGTGCAGGCCGCTCACGAAGCTGTGAGCGGTCGGGTTGCCCAACTTGGAGGGCAGTTCGGCCGGGTCACCGATATCGAGTCGCTCGACAGTGGCCTTAAGCGTCCCGGCGGTCAGCGGGTTGCTGCTGAGCATTGCCGGGATGTAGGAGTCGCGCTGCCCGTGGACGCTCTTCGTGGAGGACAGCACCCACGGTTTGTCCTTCTCGGTGAGCATTCTGCCCGAGGTGACCGCGTCGCCCAGGCCCACCAGACGGTCCTCTGCGACCGGATCGACGGCGGACAGCAGCACCGGGTAGCCCGTCCAGACGTCAATGGTGGCCTTGTCCTGCCCGGACTGGCAGTTCATCAGCGAGTGCAGGTCCCGGTCGAACGCGGACTTGCCACTGAGGTCTTCGGCTATGAGGTTCGGCTTCATGGGCAGTTCCCCGTTGAAGCTCGTCTGCTCAGTCTTGTCCCAGTTGAAGTAGTAGCAGACGTCATACTTGCCCTTCAACTGGTACTGCCGCGTGCTCTTCTGCGTCGTGCCCTCTTCCAGGGTGTCGGATCTGAAGATGCCGTCCGAACTCTCTGCCGACGTCAAAGGTCTGCGGGTGAGGTAGACATACTGATCGGACATGCGGTGAGTACCCAGCCCCGCGGTGAGCATGGGGCTGAGCCGCAGGATCTGCCGGGATGCGCCGCTGTCCAGGAAGCGGGACACATCCACGGTGACGGAGCTTCCCACCACGAGATAACCGATGTTGGCGACCGGCGCGGCCACGTCAACTCCGGCCATGTCGCGGATACGTCGGTACTGGTCCATGGTGATGCCGCCGAACGTACCGGACAGGAAGTTCGGCGCGACCCGTCCGCTCTGCCGCTCCACGGCTGTCTGGGAGCCGGGCGGACGCACCAGGACGTCGTAGGCGGACCGTGCGTTCCGGCGTACCTCGCCCACCGTCGTGGCCTTACTCGTGCTCACCGTGGCGGTCAGCAGGGTGAAGCTGGTCGCCGCCACCAGGATTCCGGCGGCCAGAGCTAGCGCGCGCCCGCGCCGCCGCCGGAGCTGGTCGAGAATCATCATTATCACGGGCGCAGGCCCCCCAGCCGGTCCAGCACGTCGTCGGAGGGTGTGAGCCGCTGGTCAGAAGTGATCCTGCCGTCCTGCAACCGCACCACGCGGTCGCCGTTGGAGGCGACTTCCGCGTCATGGGTGGCGATCAGCATCGTCATCCCGTACCGCTCGCGCAGCGACATCAGCAGGTCGATGATCTCTCGCCCGATGATGCTGTCCAGGTTGCCCGTCGGCTCGTCGGCCAGCAGCAGTCCCGGCCGGTTGACCAATGCACGTGCGATCGCGATGCGTTGCTGCTGGCCACCCGACAACTGCGAGGGAAGGGCATCGGCCCGCTGGCCCAGGCCGACCGCTTCGAGCAGTTCCATGCCACGCGCTCGCCGGTCGAAGTCCACCCTGCGTGGCAGGACGGGTGCGAGCACGTTATCCAGCGCGGTCAGCGCGGGCAGCAGGTGGAAGCGCTGGAAGACGAAGCCGATGCGGCGCCGGTGACCGTCCAGATCCCGGGGCACCAGCTTCGTCCCGTCGATCTCGACGTGCCCCTCGTCGGGCTGGTCCATACCACCTGTCACATGGAGCACGGTGGACTTGCCGGCACCGGAGGGTCCGGTCAGCATCACCACCTCGCCAGCGGGGACCTCCAGGTCCACGCCGTCCAGGGCGACGAGCTTCGGATACCGCCGGCTCACCCCGCGCAACGCCACGCTCACAGCCATCGATGCAGCCTCACCCTCATACATTGTTGCAATGTAGGGGTATCCTGTCACAACACGGAAGGGAGGTATATGCCACTCCACCACGCCGTGCTCGCGCTGCTGACCCAGCGGCCGAACCACGGATACGAACTCAAGACGCGCTTCGAGGAGACCATCGGCCCGCAGTGGGGCGGCCTGAACATCGGTCACCTTTACCAGATCCTCGAACGCCTGGTTCGTGACGGCTTCGTCTCACGTTCACAGGTCGCACAGACCGACCGGCCCGACAAGAACCTCTACACCCTCACCGAGGCCGGCGAGAGCGAGTTGCGTGACTGGGCCACCACCGCCTGGGTACGAGTCGGCGGCTTCCGTGACGAGCTGTTCCTGAAGCTCCTCGGTGCCGTGGCCCTGGGTCCGCAGACGCTTGACAAACTGATCGAGTCGCAGCGGCAGACCTACCTGTCCGAACTCGCCGGGCTGGCGCAGCAGCGCCGGTCCCACACCGGCGAGCCACTGGTTGCGGTCCTGATCGACGCAGCCATCGCGCACACCAAGGCCGATCTCGCACTGCTCGACAGCGCGGCACAACATCTGGGCCCACTCGCCACAGCACACGGCGCACAAGCGTCAGGGCGTTCACAACAGCAGGCACCCGACCCCGTCGAGGCCACTGACGGCATCGACGGAGCGGAAAGGTCCGCGTAGCCGACGCCGCGATCACGGGCCGTCGGGGGAAGCACAAGCGGTACGGCATGAACGTCCAGGTCCCAACCTCCGCCCGGAACCGATCGCCTTCTGGTCCCGCACCGCTCAGACCGGAGCCTCTCGACGAGCCGAGCGTCAAGGACGAGAACGACGATGCGCTGATCGAGAAGCTTCGTGCTCGGGCGTGCGATCCCGGACGGCGCTTCGACACGGCTGACGTTCCCACACCGTGGATCTCCGAGCGCTATGGCAGCGCGCGATTGGAGCAGCGCCGGGACCTCATCAGGTCGTACTGCAGCGACGGGACGGTACAGCTCAAGTCCGACGTCGAGGAGGTGGCCGTCTACTACGCTGACGCTCCCCGCGGCCCGCTGTTTCCGCCGCTCTCCATGGCGGATGTCGATAAGGCAGAACACAGAATCGGACGCCGCCTTCCCAAGCTTCTACGGCGCGTCTACACCGAGGTCGCCAATGGAGGCTTCGGTCCCGACAGCGGTCTGGCCTCGCTCACCGACGGCAACCGGGCCCCGGGGCACATGAGTGACTGGCCGAGCGCGGTCAGCACCCATGAACGCAACCGTACGAGTGGAGTGCCGACGTCGTGGCTGCACCTCGCTTACGGCGGATGCACGATGGAGTGGTACCTCTCGCTCACCGCGGTCGGTAACCCGGTGCTGCTCTACGACGCCGACGGTTGGGTGCCCAACTGGGGCCAAGACGCGCACGACGGCGTGAGACACGCATCGGCCTCACTGCGTAATTGGCTACGGACCTGGGCGGATGGCGGTGACGTTTGGGATGATGCACTCAAGCGGTGAAGCCTGCTTGCGAGGCGCGTAGACGAGCGCCTTGCCGCGACGACTGGCACGCCGCTGGATTGATGCACGGTGCCACGTCGACGTAGGTGTGCATCGTTTCGAACCGCCGACACTTGCCTTGTAAGGATGACGTGGTCAGCGGCGAAGTTCCCCAGGGCGCCTCGGCTGTAGCGGCGGCCCAGGTGAACAGTGCATCTCGACTGCGACGAGCCGTCATTGACTAGAGAGTCCCGCTGACCTGCTGTCCAGCCGCGTCACGATCTGTGGGAGCTTCTGGGTGGGTGACCGCTGTTCCCCGTGGTTCCCAGCAGTATCTGGCGCGGGTCTGGCCCGGGGCGCATTCCGGCAGGTCAGTCAGTCGCGCCGCGAACCCGGCACGCCGATAACGGATTCGAGATCGGTGCAGGCGATCAACGAGTGGGCCGAGGTCCTGAGATCGTTCTCCCATCCCGGGAGTTCGTCCGGTCCCATCCGTCTGCTGTAGTCCGCTGCGACGGAGAGGAACTGAGTCTCCTCCGGTGTACGAGCCGCGACCGTCATTGACAGCCGGTCGGCTACGTCCTTGGGGCCCAGCTCGCCTTTCGCGAGACCGAACGCGAGGTTCACGAGGCACCAGCGGCCGGCTGTCTCCTCGTCGGGAAGAGGTATGCCGAGTTCGTGCAGGGCCTGGACGTACAGTTCACGGATCTCGGTCTCTTCGCTCCTGCGTGGCAGGCCGGCCAGTTCGCGCAGGGCGGGGAAATCACATCCGTCGACGAGTGCACGAGCAGCGAGCATCGGGAGCTCCTCGGGTGGGAGTAGCTCCGCCACATACTGCCAAGCGCTGTGCTGCAACCGGTCCATGCGCCCATCGTGAGCGCAACGAGCCGTCCTGGCCAGCCGATTGCTGTTGTGGCCTCGGCTTCCTCTTGCCCTGGGTCTTGTCGGGGTCATGGAGACCTGGGTTTTCACAGCGCAGGACGGTGGTCCCGTACGGCTGGGTGGTCGTCATTGGTCGTCGTTGGCCCCTGCTGAGTGACCTCGGACGGCCCAGAGACGACCCAGCCTGGAAGCACCACGCCCCACCGACTGTGGCAAGTTGGGGCGCATGGGCGTCTTTCTTGCTCCCGTGCTCGGGCTCTTCGGTGACACGCTCGCGGCCGTCGACGTCCAAGGTCTCGGCACCTTGACCATCGACTCCGAGGACGGCGCCGGCCTGCGCATCAACCCGGACCCGCAGTTCGACTCCTGGCACTTGCTCGGGAGCGGCGTCCACGCTGTCACCGTGGGCCCTGACGGTGAAAAGGCCCGGGAGTCCTGACAGCGACAGCAAGCCCTTCGCACTCTCACCTTGGGAAGCTCAGGTAGCTCCGCGACTGCTGCCCCGTTGACCACAGGTGGAAGGGATTTGGTACCCGCGGGTCCGCCGGTTGACGCCTCGCTGTTCGCCGGTCGATGGCCATAGTCGAGCGGGCCGGGATCTCAGAGTCCGGCGGTGTCATCCGCTTCGCCGACGACGGCACCGGCGCCCGCCGGGTGTTCAAAGGGGCGTTGGGACTTCATGGCGCGCCTGAGCGGCATCGGCATCGGCTTCGGCATCGAGGAAGTCGCGCCGCGTCGGCGAAGGAAGTGTCAGAGGGTTGTGCAGACCCTGCCAGGGGTTGTCGGGCCACCGACATAATGCACAGATGATCAAGCCCTCCCCCACTTCCGCGCCGACGCGGCGTGTCCCGGTCGTCGTCATCGGCGCGGGGCCCGCGGGGCTCACCGTCGCGAACATACTGCGCTCGGCGGGCGTCGGCTGTGTGGTTCTGGAGACCGAGAGCCGGGAGTTCGTCGAACAGCGGCCCCGCGCGGGATTCATCGAGGAGTGGGCGGTGCGGGCGCTGCGCGAGCGGGGGCTCGCGGAGCGGCTCGTGGAGCGGGCGCAGGCGCACAGCGACTGCGAGTTCCGCATCGACGGCGAACGCCACCGCTTCCGGTACGCCGAGCTGACCGGGGAGCGGCACTTCGTCTATCCGCAGCCCCTGCTGGTGACCGACCTGGTGCGGGCGTACGCCGACGTGAAGGGCGGCGACATCCGGTTCGGGGTGAAGGACGTGGCCCTGCACGGCCTCGACGGCGACGAGCCCTCGGTGCTGTACACGGATCCGGCCACGGGCGAACGGCGCCGCATCGACTGCGAGATCGTGGCCGGGTGCGACGGCGCGCGCGGAGTGACCCGCTCCTGTGTGGCGCCCGGGCGGGGCACCGTCGCCCGTCACGACTACGGCGTCGGATGGCTGGCGCTGCTGGCCGAGGCGCCGCCGTCCAGCGACTGTGTCGTCTTCGGCGTCCACCCGCGGGGATTCGCCGCTCATATGGCCCGCAGTCCGGAGGTCACCCGCTACTACCTGGAGGTGGCACCCGGTGAGGACCCGGAGCGCTGGTCGCACGACCGCGTGTGGTCGGAGCTGCACGCCCGGCTGGCGGTGGCCGGGGCGCCCCCGCTGACCGAGGGACGGCTGATCGAGAAGCGCGTGCTCGACATGCACAGCTACGTCGTCGAACCGATGTCGTACGGGCGGCTGTTCCTGGCGGGCGACTCGGCCCACCTCGTGGCGCCGATCGCCGCGAAGGGCATGAACCTCGCGCTGCACGACGCCCTGCTCCTCGCGGACGCCCTCGTGGCGTACTGCGGCACGGGTGACGGCAGCGGGCTGCGCGACTACTCGGCGGCCTGCCTGCGGCGGGTCTGGGAGTACCAGGAATTCTCGCAGTGGCTGGCCGAGTTGCTGCACGGGCCGTCCTCGGGCGAACCCTTCCGGGCGGGTGCCGCGCGCGCCCGGCTGCGGCGGATCCTGGACTCGCCCGCGGCGGCGGCCACCTTCGCCGCGTCGTACATCGGCAAGGTCACCGTGAGCTGAACCGCCGCGGACGACCGGGCGGCAGCACGGCGGCCTGGTGGAAGAACAGGCCCGAACTGTTCGTACATGTGCGCTACATGAAAAGAATTCAGGAAAAACAGGACCTGGGAATCGCCCGCCTTTGAACACCCACCGTCACACCCGCCGTACCAACGGGAAAGGTGAGTGCCCGTTGTGCAGCGAGGGATGACCATGGTCAAGGTGCAAGTCTCCACGGACGAGTCGGTCGCGGGAAGATACCGGCTCCTGGAGGTCGTCCACCAGGAGGAGGGACGCGAGAGCTGGAACGGCCAGGACGTCGAGTCCCGACGACTCGTCACCTTGACCCGCTCACGGCGCCCGGACCACCTGCGCGAGGAGGCCGGGCTGCGCACCGCCGTACGGATCACCCGTGAGTCCGAGGCGCTGGGGATGGTCTGCTCCGGGCGGGTTGCCGTCGTCGTCGATGTCATCGAGGACGACGAGTTCCTGTGGACCGTCACCGCGAGGCCGGCGGGCGTCCCCTTGAGCACACTCCTCGCGCACGGCCCCGTGGACCACGTCAGGACGGCCCGCATCGGGCTCGATCTGCTCGAGGTCCTGGGCGCCGCGCACCAAGAGGGCTTCACGCACGGCGACCTGAGTCCCGGGCAGGTGTGGGTGGAGGAGTTCGGCGGGATCACGGTGGGCGGATTCGGACTGATGGGAGCCACCGACGCACCCCGCGTCACGGCGCCCTCGTACGCCTCGCCCGAACAGGCCCGCGGTGAGGGCGGCGGACCGGCCACCGATCTGTGGGCACTGGGCGCGATCATGTACGAGATGGTCGAGGGCCGGCCGGTCATCCGGGACCGGGGCAGTCTCGAGGCGACGTTCCGCGCCGTGGAGCGGCTGCCCATCCGGGCCCCGCTCAACGCCGGGCCGCTCGGCCCGGCCATCCAGGGGCTCCTGCGCCGGGATCCCGTGGAGCGGGTGCCCGAGTCGGTGGTACGGGAGGCGCTCACGCGCATCCTCAAGGCGGAGCTCGACGACTCGGAGCCGACCGGGACGCTGCCGTTGTTCGAGGAGTCCGGTTTCGAAGGCGCCCGCCCGGGACGGTTGCGCGGCGGACGGCCCGTCAGCCGACCGGTGTTGCTGGGGGGAGCCCTGGCCGTGACGGTCGTCTGCTTCGCCGGTCTCGCCGCGGCGGGCGGGCTGTCCGAGCGCGGCACGTCCGCGTCGGGCTCCGCGCCGTCCGCCTCCGCGCCCGGCCGGCCGGCCGCCTCCCCCGCTCCCACCGCCGGGGGCACGGACCCCCGGGGGACCCCCTCGGCCTCGGCGTCCCGCTCGGCGTCCCCGTCGCCGTCCACTTCCCCGTCCCCGTCCCCGTCCCGCACCGAACGACCGGATCCGCCGGCGGGGTTCTTCCGCTTCACCGCACCCCAGGGCTTCGGCATCGACCTCCCCAAGGGCTGGGCACCCCTGCGGACCGAGCGGTCCGCCGACCGGTCCTACCGTGTCCTGCTCGGCGCCAGCGGCGACCCACGCGCCCTGACCGTCACCTACAGCACCCGGCTGGCCCCGGACCCGGTCGCGGTCTGGAACGAGGTGGACACCTCCCTGCGGGGCGACTCCATCGGCTACGAGCGGCTGGGCGGCATCCGCTCCGTCGACTACCGCGGCTACCAGGGCGCGGACATGGAGTGGCTCTCCACGTCCGACGGGGTCCGGGAGCGCACGTTCGGGCGCGGCTTCCTCGTCGACGACCAGCGCGGGTTCTCCCTGCGGTGGACGACCCCGGCGGACGACTGGGACACGGCCGCCAACCAGCAGGCGCTGGACACGTTCCTGCGGACGTTCACGTACACGGCGGAGTGATCCCGGATCACGACAGCCGACCCGCCACGCCCGCGCCCGGTCCTTTGTCCGGTTCTGTGTCCGGCCCGTGCCGCCGGGGTCCCGTACCCGGCCCGCGCCGCCGGGGTCCGGCGAGCGGGTGAAGGTCGACCGCGGTCAGCGGCGGTCCGCCGGTCTTCGCTGGGAGAGCCACAGCGCCACCGCCTCGGAGATGGGCTGGCCGGTCTCCAGCTCGATGAAGCCGAACTGGCCGCCCTGGTTGCCCTCGAGGAACCACCACACCCCTTCCTCGTCCTCGGCGAAGTCGAAGGCCGTGTAGGCGAGTTCGGTGAAGGCCGTGTACTCCTGCACCGAACGGGCGATGCGCCCCGGCACCGCGACGGGCTCCCAGACGTGCCCGGTCTCGCCGAAGCGTCCGTCGACCTGTCCCGCCACCGCGGTCTTTCGGGCGCCGAAGAGACGGTCCCCGATGCAGGTGAGCCGGATGTCGGCGCGCTTGGGAATGTACTGCTGAAGAAGCGCGGGTCCGGCCGCGACACCGGAGAAGTCCGCGTCGGGGCCGATCAGGGTGGTGGGCAGTGCCACCCGGGGTTCGCCTGGCGGAGGCCCGGAGGCGGACTTGACCACCACCTGCCGGTACTCCTCGACGAACTGCTGGGCCACCCGCGGCGCTGTCGTGATGACGGTCGGCGGCACCGCGAACCCGCTGCTGTGCGCCACCCTCAACTGCCAGGGCTTGTGCCGGGCCTGCTCGGCGCGGCGCGGGTGGTTCATCCAGCGGGTCGAGGCGGAGTAGAGCATCCCGAACAGCGCCTGCCGGGTCTCCGCGGTCAGCCAGGGCGAGGGCTCCGGCGCGTGCGCCGCGGGCTCGCCCGGGCGGCGCACCCACACGGATCGGAGGCCGCCCATGCTGAGCACATGGCCGTTGACCGAGAGGTAGCCGTCGAAGTCGCCGTGCGCGTAGTCCGCGGACAGGACAGCCCTGCCCGGCACGTCGGCGGGGTCCAGGCGCACCATGGGCACGCCCTGTTCGTGCAGCCTGGCCACGACCATGTCGGCGGTGACGTCCTGCTCCGCCGTGAGAATCAGTACCGTCATCGCGGTGGGTGGCCGTCAGTCGTCGAAGTGCGTCTGGGAACCGGCGGTGGATGTCGTCGTACCGGTCGCCATGAGGAGAGCGCGGTCGCTGACGGCCGGCCGACCGTCCGGCAGCACGTTCAGTTGCAGGGACACGTCGAAGTGGTACGGGGGTACAGCGGCCGAATGCCCTGTGGGCAAGGCGTAGTTGAGGGTGAACGGTCGCACGATGGATCCTCCCGCCGGTCTCACGATGTACTGCCCCCTCCCCTACGTGTGATGACTGTAAGGAATTCATCACTTTGCGCCACATCGGGGTGAACAGCGTCACATCGCGTCGTTTCAGGCTTACTTGATTCCGTTGTTGCTTGTGTGTCTGCTTGATCCGGCCCAACCTACGGCCAAAGCTTCATTCTCTGTGATCTTAACTCCGCACTTACCTTGGAGAGTTCCCGGTGACCGCAACCTTCGTCCCGACCGCCGAATCCGCCGCGCGCCCCGACGCACAGGTCCCCGTCTCACGCGAAGCGCAGGACGACGACGCCGTCTCACGCGACCCGCAGGACTCCGTCTCCCGTGACGCGCAGGACGACGCCGTCTCTCGTGATGCGCGTGACTTCGGGGCCTACGCGCGGACCGGCGGCTGGGCCTTCGCCCTCAAGGTCGCGCGCAGTGTGCGTCCCGGCGGGCAGTCCGCCGACGAGACCGCGAAGGTGTCCGCGAAGGAGTTCGCCGAGCTGGCCGCCTGCTCACCCGAGCGGGTGATGCGCTTCTACAAGGCGTGGGACAAGGCGGCCGACGACGGCCTCGTCCCGCACTTCGAGGTTCTCGTCCCGGGCGAGGAGATCGAACTGCCGGGCGCGGACGCGTGGCTGACGTACTACGTCTCCCGTTCCAGCGCGTCCTCCGAACGGGGAACCGCCATCGCCGAGGCGGCGCAGGCCGAGGGCATCCGCCCCACCAAGGCGCTGGAGGTCGCCGAGAATCCCACCGCGCTGCGGGCCGCGATCCTCGCCGACCCCTCGACGGCGCAGGCGGCCCGCACCGCGCTCCTGGACCGGGTGAAGGAAGACCCGGCGCTGCAGGCCGAGTTGGCCCGCGACATCGCCCGGACCGACGAACTGAAGAAGGCGGTGGCCACCGAGACCAGGGCGGCCGACCGGATCGGCTACGTCCGCCAGATCGCCGAGAAGGGGCAGATCAGGACCCCGGCGGGGCAGACCCTCGACGCGCCGGCCGAGCTCCGCTCGGAGGCCGAGCGCCATCTGTCGCTCCTCGACGAGCTGGACGAGGGCGAGGACACGGGCGAGTGGGCGACGGAGGCCTACGACACGATGAAGGGTCTGGTCGTCGAGACCGTCGAGGCGGACCCCGAACTGCGGGTCCAGGAACGCCGCACGAAGTTCTACAACAGCCTGCAGCGGGCCACGAGGGTCTTCGAGGAGCTGACCTTCGACGACGCCGACGACATCTACGAGGACGACATGGTGCAGCGGCTGGAGGAGCTCCAGCAGGCGATCGGCTCCTGCATCACGGCGCTTCGGGGCGCGGCGCCGCGAGAATGAGCCGGATCGCCGTCGGTGCCGGTACCGGTACTGGCACCGGCACCGGCACCGGCACCGGTCGAAGCGTCTCGGATCAGGGCTCGGATCAGGACTCGGATCCGGACACCGACTGGGCCTGGGCCCGGCCCTGATACTGGATCATGCGGTCCACCAGGGGGCGCGGCGCGTCCGGCTGGAAGCAGAGCTCCAGGTTGTCCGCGGACTCGGCCGCCGCCGCCTCGCTGCGGACGAAGAGCGCCTCCTCGTACACCGCCAGCGCCTTCTCGATGTCGTCCCGGTGGGTGGCGACGGCGGTCGCGAGTTCGGCACCGTCGAGCATGGCGAGGTTGGCGCCCTCACCGGCGAAGGGGGACATGAGGTGCGCGGCGTCGCCGAGCAGGGTGACGCCCGGCGTGCGGTCCCAGCGGTGGCCGACCGGCAGCGCGTGGACCGGCCGGGGCACGAGCTCGCCGTCCGCGTCGGCGACGAGCGCGCGCAGGCGCTCGTCCCAGTCGGGGAAGTGCTTCAGCAGGGCCGCCTTCGCCGCCGCGGTCGCGGTGAAGTCGATGGGTCCCGAGGTGGCCCAGTCGGCGGACGTCCGCAGGGCGACGTAGACGTGCAGCGAGCCGCCGGGATCGCGGTGGGCGAGGAGGCCCTTGCCGTCGGCGAGGGCGAACATCATGCCCTGGCCGACGAGGGCGGCGCCCGCGGGGTGCCGGGTGTCGGCGTCGGGGAGGTGCACCTCGACGAAGGAGAGGCCGGAGTAGACCGGGGTGGCGTCCGAGACCAGCGGGCGGACCTTCGACCAGGCGCCGTCGGCACCGATCAGCACATCGGCGGTGAACGTCTCCCCGTCGGCGAGCGTCACCTCGTGCCCGCGGTCGTCGAGCGTCCGTACGCCGGTGACCTTGGCGCCCCAGCGGACGGCGCCGGCGGGCAGCGCGCCGAGCAGGAGGTCGCGCAGCGCCCCTCGCTCGACCTCGGGCCGTCCGCCGCCCTGGCCGTCGTTCTCCATGTGGACGACGGCCGACTTGTCGAGGATGCGCATGGCCTCGCCACCGCGGTGGATGAGTTCCCGGAACGCGTCGTGGAGACCGGCGGCACGCAGCGCGGCCTGCCCTGATGCCTCGTGCATGTCCAGCATGCCGCCCTGCGCGCGGGCGGTGGGTGAGGCGTCGAGCTCGAAGACCGCGGTCTCGATGCCGCTCCGGTGCAGCACGCGGGCGAGTGTGAGGCCGCCGAGACCGGCGCCTACGACGGCTATGGGGTGATGGATCGACATGTCGCTACTCCTTCGGGAGGGACGGCCGGGGCGTGTCGGACGGCCCGTGCCTCGGGGTGTGCAGGATTCCGCTGATCAGCACCTGGAAGCCCCAGTGCATACGCGCCTCACCGGGCCCTGAGAGCAGTTCGGCGCCCGCGGCGGTGACGTGCGGATGCCGTTCGCCGGAGGCGCCGTGCAATGCGGCGGCGAGCGCGGCCCATTCGCCCTCGGAGTCGCCCTGGGAGTCGACGGCGTTTTTCTCCCCGGGGGCGTATTCGGCGGCGGTCGCGGTGGCGAACTGCAGGAGCAGGTCCACCGCCCAGGCCGCTCGCGCCCGGGGGATGCCGCCTTCGTCCATCAGGGAGAGCAGTGCGTCCAGCAGGTCCAGGTAGCGGTCGCCGAACGGGCGGGACACCAGGGCCGAGCGGGCCAGGCCCGGGTGCTCGAACAGCACGGCCGTGTAGGAGGTGAGCACCTGGACGAGCCGGTCGCGCCAGTCGCCGTCCGCGCGGGCCGGACCGAGGTCGACGGCGCCGAGAAGCTCGTCGAGCACCGCCGCGTGCAGTTCCGCGGTGTCGCGTACGTAGACGTAGAGCGAGGCCGGGCCGGTGTCGAGCTCCTGTGCCAGGCGGCGCATGGTGACCCGTCGGAGACCTTCGGCACGCATCAGCGCCACGGCGGTCCCGATGATGCCTTCCCTGGTCAGGGCTGGTTTCGCCGGTCGCTCACGACGGCTCGGGCGGGGTGCGGGGTGTGCTGTCACCCCTTCAAGGTAACGAACATGTTCGTTGCGAACAAGTACGTGACGAACATATTCGTGGTTTCGACCGCCGCCGCATCTCGTCCTCCCGCCCCGGGTGAGTAGGCGTACTCATGCCCTCGCTCCGCCGCTCCAGCACGATGGGGCGACCCGGACCAAGGAGCCCACCCGTGAACGGACTTCACCTCTCCTCGCTCACCCGCCGCCCGGCGTCCGAGGGGCCGCCGCAGCCCGGTGCCGGGCGGCGGGTCCTGCCGACGGCGCTCGTCGCGCTCGTCGTCGCGGGTCTGGCCGTCTCCGCCTGGAACCCGCACGACCGGACGACCTGGCTGCTGGAGACCGTGTGGGTGCCGCTCGGGCTGCCCCTCGCCGTCCTGTTCCGGCGCCGCTTCCCGCTCACGAACCTGCTGTGCTGCCTGCTGGCGGCCCACGCGCTGGTCCTCGCCGGGGGAGGCCACTACACGTACGCGGAGGTACCGGTGGGCGACTGGGTGCGGGACCTGCTCGGGCTCTCCCGCAATCCGTACGACCGGTTCGGTCACCTCATGCAGGGGTTCGTGCCCGCCATCCTGGTGCGGGAGGTGCTGAGCCGGACCTCACCGCTGTGCGGCAGTCGCTGGCTCGCACCGCTGACCGTGTGCGCGTGCCTGGCCTTCAGCGCGCTCTTCGAGATGTTCGAGTGGGCGGCCGCGGTCATCGGCGGCCACTCGGCGGACGCCTTCCTGGCCACCCAGGGCGACGTGTGGGACACCCAGTGGGACATGTTCTGCGCGCTGATCGGAGCCACGCTGTCCGTCCTGCTGCTCGGCCGGGCGCACGACCGGCAGCTCGACGCGCTCCGGAGCGGAGGGCTCGGGATGGACGTCCGGTGACCTGGACGTCCGGTGCCGGGCCCACGGGCGGTACGTCACCCGTCCGCGCTCCGGACACGCCGAACGGCGAACGCCGACCGCCGGCCCTGGTGCCGCGGGCCGGCGATCGGCGTCCCCGGTCGGGGCTCTCGCGGCCCACTACCAGCGGCTCTCCACCTGCTCCTTGATCCGGCGGTCGTAGAGCTCGTCGATCGCGTCCAGTGTCTGCCGCGACAGCGGCGGGAGCTTCGCGGCCTCCGCGTTGGCGTGGGCCTGTTCGGGGGAACGCGCGCCCGGGATCACCGTGGTGACGCCGGGCTGCTGGATGATCCAGCGCAGCGCCAGCTGGGCCGGGGTGCAGCCTTCCGGGGCGAGGGCGGAGAACTCGGCCGCCGCCTCGACGCCGGTCACGAAGTCGACGCCCGAGAAGGTCTCGCCCTGGTCGAAGGCCTCACCGTGACGGTTGTACGTACGGTGGTCGTCGGCCGCGAACACCGTGTCCTTCGTGTACTTGCCGGAGAGCAGACCGGAGGCCAGCGGAACACGGACGATGATGCCGACGCCCGCCTCCCGGGCGGCGGGAAGAACCTGCCGCAGGGGCTTCATGCGGAACGGGTTGAGGATGATCTGGACGCTCGCGACGTTCGGGCGGGCGATCGCCGTCAGCGCCTCGTCGCAGGTCTCGACGCTCACTCCGTACGCGGCGATCCGCTCCTCCTCGACCAGGGTGTCCAGCGCGTCGAACACCTCGTCCGACGAGTAGACCGGGGTCGGCGGGCAGTGCAGCTGCACCAGGTCGAGGCGGTCCACACCGAGATTGCGCCGGGAGCGGTCGTTCCACGCGCGGAAGTTGTCGAGGACGTAGTTCTGCGGGATCTGCTCGACCCGGCGGCCCATCTTCGTCGCGACCATCACATGCAGGTCGGGGCGGCCGCTCACGAAGGACGCGATCGTCTGCTCGCTGCGTCCGTCGCCGTACACGTCCGCGGTGTCGAAGAAGGTCACCCCGGACTCCGCCGCCGTCTCCAGCACCGCCTTGGCGTCCGCCGCGCTCACGTCGCCCCAGTCGGCGCCCAGCTGCCACGTGCCGAGACCGATGACCGATGCCTTCTGACCTGACCTGCCGAATTCACGCTCGTCCATGTGATCAGTCTGTCATCCCCCGACGACAGCGACGGCACCCCGGCCTCGCGACGGCTGCCGCCGCCGCACTCGGCTGTCGCCGATGCGTTCGTCCGTTCCGGACGTGCCACGCCGGGGTGCCGCTCCGCGGGCGGTCAGGGCGTGGTGAGCCGGGCCAGTTCGGTGCCGGCGAGCAGGAAGGCGCCCACGCCGAAGTCCGCGGTGCTGTCGTAGGTGACCGGCTGGCTGGATTCCGGGCGGTCGCCGACGTTCTGGACGTAACCGAGGAAGCCGTCGGGGTGCACGGCCGTGGTGACGAGGCCGTTCCAGGCGCGGGCCACCACCGGGAGGAAGGTGTCCCGGTCGACCAGACGGGCGCCGACCGCGTACGAGGTGCCGTACAGGAGGAAGGACGTGCCGCTGGTCTCGGGGCCGGGCAGATGGGTCGCGTCGGCGAGGTTGACGTTCCAGAAACCGTCGCCGCGCTGCACAGCCGCGGCGGCCCACACCAACCGCGTCAGCGTGTCGCGGTACTCGGCGGTGTGACGCTCCGTCGACGGCAGCGCCTTGAGGGTCTTCACATGACCGCCCGCCACCCATCCGTTGCCGCGCGACCAGACGACGGGCCGGCCCGAGGGCGAGACGATGCCCCCGGGGAGAAAGCGCGCGTCGCGGTACCACAGGCCCGTCGCGGTGTCGTACAGGCCGGGGCCGCCCTCGGCGCGCTTGGTGTGGTCGTACAGGGAGTACAGCTTCCGCCAGTACTGCGGGTCCCGGCGGAGGGCGCCCAGGCGGGCGAAGGGCGGCATGGCCATGTGGAGGGCGTCGTCCCACCACCAGTCGTCGTTCTTGTCCGGCTGGTCGGTGTAGACCATGCGGTGCAGGGAGGTCTCGATCGCGGTGAGCTTCCGCTCCTCGGGCTCGATCTCGTACAGGTCCAGGTAGGCCTGCCCGGCGCACTGGTTGTCCGCGTGGCGTGTGGTCACCCCGCTGTTGAGCCCGTAGGCGTGCCGGTCCGCCCAGGACCGGGCGTACGCGAGGTGGCGCGCGTCGCCGGTCAGGCGGTGGAGGGCGAGCAGCCCGCTGAAGAAGGTGGCGTTGGCCCAGCCGTTGTCGCCGGGGTCCGTGTGCGCGGCGATCCAGTGGTCTGCCACGCGCCGCAGGACGGCGACGACCTCGCTCCTCGAAGGCAGCGGTGGCGCGTCCCCCGCCCTCGGCGGCACCGCGGTCCCGGCGGCCCGCGCGGGCGTCGTCAGAACGGGGCGGAGCGAGGCGGCGGCCGCGAGAGCGGTGCCGCCGGCCAGCAGGTGTCGTCTACGCATATGAACAACTCCTACGGATGGGGATTCCCATCCTCAACTCCCGCCTCGCGCACTGTCCATGGCTGCTCGTCAACTTGGCGTGAACCGAACCGAGTTCACATCCACGTACGATCGTCAGGTGGCGAGACCGCCGTCATGCGGTCCGCCGACCCGCCGGACGGTGTCGCCGACCCGGTGTCCGACCCTGCGCCGCGCCCCTCCCCGCGTGCGGTGAGCTACTGCGTGTGGTCATCCATGCCCTGGTGTGCACGGTCCGTGAGCTATGTTGAATCCTCGTGGGACATGAAGGAGGCACATCGGTGCCATCGCCGCAGCAGGCACGCGCGCAGGCGTCCGCGATCACGTCGGGAAAAACGGCTCCGGAGGCGGGCGCGGCGCCCGCGTCCCAGCTCCGGGAACTGTTCGACGGGCCGCGGCTCTCGCCGGGGCAGCGCCGTATCGCCCAGTACCTGATCGAGCACATCACCGAGGCCGCTTTCCTGTCGATCACCGACCTCGCGGAGCGCGTAGGGGTGAGCCAGCCGTCCGTGACCCGCTTCGCCGCAGCGGTCGGCTTCAGCGGTTACCCCGCGTTGCGGGAGAAGCTCCAGGCCATCGCGCTCAGCACACTGGGCAGCACCCCGGGCGCGCCGACCGAGGACCGCGGCAACGAACTGCAGGCCGCGGTGGACGTGGAGATCGACAACCTGGAGAACCTGCGGCGCGACTTCGCCGACCCGGACCAGGTGATCGAACTCGGCCGCGCGCTCTCCCGGTCGACACCGCTGACGGTTCTCGGGCTGCGCATCTCGGTGTCGCTGGCCGAGTACTTCGCCTACGCGGCGCGCCGCGTCCACCCCGACGTACGGGTGGTGACCCGGGGCGGAAGCGTCGCCTACGACGCGCTGCTCCAGTCGCGCGAGGCGGGCGGCACCTGGCTGCTGGCGTTCGGTATGCCGCGGCACGCACAGGAGACGCTCACCGCGGTGCGGGTCGCGCGCAGCGCCGGGCTGAAGGTGGCCCTGATCACCGACCTGGCGCTCGGCCCGCTGGCCGACGAGGCCGACATCACCTTCACCGTCGGCACCGGCTCCCGGCTCGTCTTCGACTCGTACGCCGCGCCCGTGGTGATGTCGGCGGCACTGCTCCAGGCCATGACCGACGCCGATCCGGAGCGGACGCAGGCCCGCCTGGAGGAGTACGAGCAGATCGCCGAACAGCATCAGTTCTTCCTGAAGGACTGACCTTCGCACGGAAGACCTGAGCCCTTCCGGCCCTCCACCCAAGGGTCTGACACCCCCTCCCCCACCGCGCGTCACCACGGCATCACGGGACCTATCGCCCCATATCGCGCATGAATTTTTTCATGTCCTTGCGTAACTGCCGGTATATATAAATACTGCTCGCGGATCGCGACCAGGAGGCCTCCGGGTCGCGTCCTACGACCATCCGGGGCCGTCCGCTCCTACCCGCAACGGGTTCCGGGTGATCGGACGGGCTCCGTGCGAACGGGGCCCGCGGTGGCGGCCCCGGCCTTTCCCCTGGACCGGGGCCGCCCCAGAACCGTTGACCACCCTTGCCGCCGACGTGACCCGGAAGCGATGAACATGGCCCTGACGTATTCACCGATCACCTCGGACTGGCCGTGCCAGGTCAAGACCCCCGGCAGCTTCGACTGGGAGCGATCGGCCACCAAGTGGCTGCGCGAACTGGTGCCGGCCCGCTACGCGAGTTATCCGACCCTGATGAAGCACCCCGTTCTGCTCGCCCGCCACGCACAGATCCAGGTGCAGCACGAGATACGCGTCGCCCGCACGGCCCTGCAGACCGCCCGCTCCGAGCTGCCCGCCCTCGGCCTGCACGAGTCGGTGATCGAGCACACCATCAAGATGTACGCTGCCGAAGTTCTGCAGCTCAGTCATATCGCCCGCAGCGTCCGAGCGGTCACCCACGCACTCACGGACAGCGGCGCCACGCGAAACTGAGGCCCCGGGGCCGGGCGACGGTCCCGGTGCAACGACCACCGGGAGACGTCGTGGACGCACAGGGGCCCAGGGCCGTGGACGACGGCGCGGCGGAGCGAACCGCCGCGGCACGGACTCTCGATGTGCGGTGGATCCACGGATCGCCGTCGGCCAAGCACAACACGGATCCGGACCTCCAGGTACACGTCCACGACGCGGACACGGTGATCCTGCGGCAGAACATGGCCGTCGACTACGAGGCGCCCTTCCTGTTCCTGCTGTTCGGCGAGGCGCGGGCCGTGCTCGTCGACACGGGCGCCACGGCCTCGCCCGCGCACTTCCCGCTGCGGCGGGTGGTGGACGGGCTGATACGGGACCGGCTGGCCGCGCGTCCCCGGGACGACTACGAGCTGCTGGTGCTGCACACCCACCCGCACGGCGACCACGTCGCGGGAGACGGCCAGTTCACCGACCGCCCCCGCACCAGGGTGGTGGACGCGGCCCTCGACGAGGCGTGGACGTTCTTCGGATTCGACCGGGACCCGGACGGCGTCGCCCGCGTCGACCTCGGCGGCCGGGTCCTGGAGTGCCTGGCCACGCCCGGGCATCACGCGGCCTCGGTGACGTACTTCGACCCCTGGACCGGTTTCCTCCTCACCGGTGACACCGTCTACCCCGGCCGGCTGTACGTCGAGGACTGGCAGGCCTTCACCCGCACCGTCGACCGCCTGATCGGGTTCTGCGCCGAACGGCCGGTCACCCATGTGCTCGGCTGCCACATCGAGATGACCCGGCAACCGGGCGAGGACTACCCCGTGCGGACCACCTACCAGCCCGACGAGCCGCCCCTGCAGATGACGACGGCCCAGCTCCACGACATCCGCGCGGCCATCGACGCCGTCGGAGACCGGCCGGGCCGGCACGTCTTCGACGACTTCGTCCTCTGCCGCCGTGACCTGCCCGAGGGTGCCTCCGAAGGCGCGTAGAGGTCCACGCCCCGCACATGGCCGAACCCGGGGCGGTACGAACGCCGCGGACGGGAAGACGACAGGGAGAAACCGAACTTCCCGCCGACCCCCCTGGACGGACTCATGGATTCCACGGCATGGACAGTGGTCGTCGTCGTCGCGATCCTGGGGGCCGTCGCGCTCGCGGTGGCGATCGCGCTCCTGGCCCGGCTCGTACGGGCGCGACGCGATCTGCGGCGTGCCGGACTCCCGACCGGCTCCCGCTGGGTCTTCTGGGGCGCCGTCGCCTACCTGCTGCTCCCGACCGACCTGCTGCCCGACCCGATCTACCTGGACGACATCGGCGTACTCCTGCTGGCCCTGCGCTCCTTGCGCCGCCCGGAGCTGCTCGATGCCGACGAACCCGGGAACCCTCCCGCGCGCACCGGACGTTGACGGGCTGAGCGGGCCGGAGTCGAGGACGCCCGCGCCGGAGGTCCGCAGGGATCACCACTTCGACGGGCGGCACGATGACCGAGCTGGTTCCCGGGGGGAACGTACCCCTGCCGGGCGGCACCCTGACGATCCGGGTGCCTGGCCCCTTCGACGTCTCGGCGCTCATCACCGACGACACCGGCAAGGTGCGCGGCGACGCCGACTTCGTCTTCTACAACCAGCCCGCGGTGCCGGGTGCCCGGCTCACCGGGGAGAGCCTCACGGTCGACCCACCGGGCCTGCGCTCCGGAGCGAGCCGGGTCACCGTGCTCGTCACTCCGGCCGATCCCGGCACACCGCTGGGCCGGCTCCCCGCCCCCACCCTGCTCGTCACCGGTCCCGGCGGGCGCACCCTGGCGCGTTTCACTCCCCCGCGCCCGCAGCGGGAGACCGTGCTGCTGCTCGCGGAGATCTACCGGCGGGGCACGGAGTGGAAGCTGCGGGCGCTGGGCCAGGGGTACGCGGAGGGACTGGCGGGCGTCGCCCGGGACTTCGGGGTCGACGTCACCGAGGACGACGCCCCGCCGGTCGCGGCCCCCGACCGGGACGGCTTCCTGGAGCTGGTGAACTCCGTGCGCGCCGCCGCCGGTTCCCCACCCGTGTCGCTCGACGCGCGGCTCGCGGGCGCGGCGCGGGCGCACGCCTCCGACATGGCGGCGCGCGGGCTCCTCAGTTCCGAGGGCGCGGACGGGACGTCGGTCTACCAGCGCGTCACGGCCGCGGGATACGCGTATCTCACCGTGGGCGAGCATCTCGTCTCCGGCCCGCGCACACCCGGCGAGTTCGTCGAGTACTGCCTCACCACCGAGCAGTCCCGCGCCACTCTGTACGACCGCGCGTACACCCAGACGGGTCTCGCGTACGTCGCCGACCCCCGTTCCGGCGATCTGTACTGGACGGCGCTGTGGGCGCGGCCGTTCAGCAGCGACGGGCTGGCGCGGACGTCGCGGGAGGTCGTCGCGCTGACCAATGCCGAGCGGGCCGCCGCGGGCCTGCCGCCGCTCCTCGTCGACGCGCCGCTCACCACCGCCGCCCAGGCGCACAGCGACGACATGGTGGCCCGCGCCTTCTACTCCCACACCTCGCCCGACGGCCGCCGGCCCTGGGACCGGGCCGCCGCGGCGGGCTCCGCGCGCCGGACCATCGGCGAGAACATCGCCTGTGGCCAGCGCTCCCCCGAGGAGGTCGTCCGAGGCTGGATGAACAGCCCCGGACACCGCGCCAACATCCTCAAGCCCGACTTCACCCACATAGGCATCGGCCTCGCGGGCGGCGGCGACGCGGGCATGTACTGGACCCAGCTCTTCGGCGGCTGACCAGACCCTTTCTGACGTACCTTCCGATTCCCCTCCGTGCCGTGCAACCCGGGGGCCTTCCGGCGCGTAAAGAGGGTGTCGACGCCGCGTCCGCGGCACGGTTCGCGCCGGACGTCCGCACCGGCGGACGAACCGGTGGAGAGAGTCGGGAGAAGAATCAGATGGTCTCAGGATCGGTGGGCACGGGTACGGCGCTGGGCGCGGTGCTGCTGTCCCTCGTCGCGCTCCCCGCGCAGGCGGCCTCCGCGGCGCCGGGCGACTCGGGCACCGAACGGGTCACGAGCGTCGCGGCGGCGAAGTCGGGTGCGCCCGACGACGCCGGGCTGCAGAGCGTGCTGCACGCGGCGCTGGCCCAGGGAGCGCCGGGTGCGATGGTCCGGGTCGACGACGCGGGCGCCGTCCACGAGTTGTCCGAGGGGGTCGCCGACCGGGCCACCGGGCGGGCCATCACCACGGCCGACCGGTTCCGCGTCGGCAGCGTCACCAAGAGCTTCTCCGCCGTGGTCCTGCTGCAGCTGGTCGACGAGGGCAAGCTGAACCTGGACGCCTCGGTGAACACGTATCTGCCGGGGCTGCTGCCCGACGACAGGATCACCGTGCGCCATGTGATGAGCCACCGCAGCGGGCTCTACGACTACACCAACGACATGTTCGCGCAGACGGTGCCGGGCTTCGAGTCCGTTCGCAACAAGGTCTTCAGCTACCGGGACCTGGTGCGGCTGTCCCTGAAGCACGCGCTCACCAACGCGCCGGGGGCGGCCTACTCGTACTCCAACACCAACTTCGTCGTCGCGGGCATGCTCATCGAGAAGCTCACCGGGAACGCGGTGGCCACGGAGTACCGGAACCGCATCTTCAAACCGCTCGGCCTGACCGACACCTTCTACGTGCACCCCTCCACCACCATCCCCGGTACGCACGCCAACGGCTATCTCACCCCCGACGCGGCCGGTGCGGCCCTGGTCGACTCCACCGCGCAGACGGTGTCCTGGGCGCAGAGCGCGGGCGCGATCATCTCCAGCGCACGGGACCTCAACACGTTCTTCTCCGCCGTGATGGCCGGAAAGCTCATGGCCGCCGCGCAGCTCGCCCAGATGCAGCAGTGGACCACCGTCAGCAGCACCCAGGGCTACGGCCTCGGTCTGCGCCGCCGTGACCTTTCCTGCGGTGTCTCCGTGTACGGGCACACCGGCACCGTGCAGGGCTACTACACGTACGCCTTCACCTCGAAGGACGGCAAGCGCAGCGTCACCTCGCTCGCCAACACCTCGAACAACGCGAACGTGCTCAACACCATGGCCGGCACGCTGGAATCCGCGTTCTGCGGCAAGTCGTCCAAGGCGACCCGGCGCGCCATCGCGCCCGCCGCCCCCACGGAGCGGTACGAGGACATCGCGCCGGACATCGCCCGCGACTGACGTGCCAGGGTGCCGCCGGACCGGCGCCGGCCGCACCCGTCACCCAGGTCGGCGCGGGCCCCGGTGGAGCCGGGGCGGCCGCTTCCCGCCTCCGCGCCCGATACTGGTGGCATGGGATTCGCCGTCTTCATGACCTTGCCGGGACTCGTCGTCGTACCGACCCTCACGGCCTTCGCCGACCAGGCGCTGCTGCGCGCCGGACGGGCCGGCCTCCTGCCGTGGCGGAACGGCGCGCGGCAGGGCCAGATGTCCGCCACCGGCTTCGAGCAACTGCACGCGAGTCTTTCGCCGGGCAAGCAGCACGAGCTCAAGGAACGGCAGTCGGCGCTGGTGATGCGGGACGACGAGGAGGACGGGGCGCCTGCGCACCGTACGACCGTCGATCTGAACACCGGCACGACGGTCGTGCGTCCGGGGCGCCGCTCATGACCTTCGACGACCTTCTGGAGCGGGCCGCGTCCCTCGTCCGTCCGGGCCGGCGGGCGATCCTCGGCGTCGCCGGGAGTCCCGGATCGGGCAAGACGACGCTGACCGAGCGCCTGGTCCGGGAGCTGAACGGCGACGGCTCCCGCTGGGTCGCGCACGTGCCGATGGACGGGTTCCACCTCGCGGACGTCGAGTTGGAGCGCCTGGGCCGCCGGGACCGCAAGGGCGCACCCGACACCTTCGACGCGGCGGGGTACGCGGCACTGTTGCGCCGGCTGCGCGACGAGGAGGAGGACGACGCCATCGTCTACGCGCCGGGCTTCGAACGGACCCTGGAGCAGCCGATCGCGGGCGCCGTCCCGGTCCCCCGCACCGCCCGTCTGATCATCACCGAGGGCAACTACCTCCTCCTGCGCGACGCGGCATGGGAGCGCGTACGGTCGCGGCTGGACGAGGTCTGGTTCTGCGACCTCGACGAGACCGAACGCGTACGCCGGCTCGTCGCCCGCCACGAGGAGTTCGGCAAGGACCACGACACCGCGGTGGACTGGGTGCTCGGCACGGACCAGCGCAACGCCGATCTGGTCGCCGCGACGCGGGACCGTGCCGATCTGGTCGTGGGACCCGAGGTCACCGCCTCCGGACCCGCGCCCCGGGTTCCCCCCGCGCATCGCCCGCCGGATTCCCGATCAGTGCGGTGAACGCCTCGGTGCGGATCGTCAGCCCCTCGGGCGCGTGCTCCACGACGGGGGCGAAGGGACCCGGGGAGCCGTAGCGCACAGCGAAGACGTGCAGGTCCTCCGGGGCGCCGGGAGCCGGCCCCGCCTCGAACGCCGTGGAGGCGACCAGGTGGCGCCAGCCCTCGTCGGGGTTGCCGTAGACCCGGGGGTCGGCGGCGAGGACGAAGGCCGCCTCCTCCTGGGTGGTCCGCGCGCGGGCGTCGAAGCGGTCGGCGCCCTCGGCCCGCGGGTGCGTCAGCCGGAGGGTGCCGGCGGACGCCACGTCCGCCGCCGCGACCCTGCGGACCCGGTCGCCGTCGTCGGCGGCGTACGGCATTCCGGCAAGCAGGTACGGGTCCCCGTCCAGCCGTTCGACGACGACCGTCGTCCACAGGCTGGTGCCGTCCGTGACGTAGAGCGACCTGACGTGGCGCAGGACGTGGTCCCGGGTGACGACGGGCTTGCTGACGAGCTTGGCCGTCAGTCCGTCGCTCTCCAGGTCGCGCACCCGCACCGCGCCCATCGGGCGGGCCAGGAGGAAGCCGTCGACGACCGGCCCGAAGCCGTGCTGGCGGTTCACGGCGGCGGGCAGCAGATAGGTGCCCGCCGCCTCGACCAGGGACGGCGTCATCCGGTCGTCGAACGCCACCGAGACGGTGCCCGCGCGTAGTTGGTGGCATACCGGCGCCGTCCTGGGCGTGCGGTACCACCGGGCCGTGTCCTGGATCTGCCAGACCAGCATGAAGGCGAAGTGGCCGTCGACGGCGCCGTCCGGCCCGGTCGCGTGCCGTCCCCAGCGGGTGTCCCCCCGGTAGCGGCCGAGGTCGGACCCGATCCGGCCGCCGAAACGGCGCAGGCCGAGAACGGCCTCGAAGCCGCAGTGCTGTTCGCTGTAGCGCGGACCGCCGAGGTCGAAGCCACCCGCCGTCAGCCGTGCGTCGAGGTACCGGGCGAGCGTGTCGCCGTCCTCGGCGAAGACCGGCTCGCCGCTGACCCGGTGGGCCTGGGCGAGGAAGGACAGGGAGATCGGTCCGTAGTTGTTGTCGTAGGCTCCGCCGTGCTCCGGGAGCAGGAGGGCTCCCCGGTCGCGGACGCGGCGGGCCCGGATCTCGTCGGTGTACAGACGCATCGCGTGTGACCGGACCGACTCCCCTTCCGCCGCCGGGAGACGGCGGGCGAGCATCAGTCCGCCGACGACGCAGCCGATGGCCTGGTTGCCGGCCTCCTGCGGGTTGAAGAAGGTCGCCTCGGTCAGCCGGCGCCAGTATCCCCGTGCCACGTCCCGCAGTTCGCCGTGCTGAGCGTCGTCGACGAGCCCTTCGGACAGGTCCAGCACGTTGACCGCCTGGAGCAGCGCCCACACCGTGCTCGGCCAGTCGCCGATGGGGTGGGCACCCTCCTCCAGTACGTAACGGGCGTACGGCAGACCGGAGTCACGGACCCTCAGGTTGGGGTAACCGGGGTTGTCCCGCGTGAAGACGCGCTCGCGCAGATGGAAGGCGAGGCTGCGGCGGACGGCGTCCGGCAGGCGCGGGTCCCCGGTGCGCTGCCAGGCGAGCGCCAGCAGCGAGGTGACGCCGAGCGAGGTGTCGCCGATGTCGTCGACGGCTGCGGGGTGTTCGAGGCTGCCGTCCGGCGTGAGGCGGGCCAACGCCTCCTCGGTGACGGCGGCGAGAACGGTGTCGTACGCGGCCGGGTCGTCCGGGAGATCGTGCAACCGGCCGCGCTGGTAGGGGAGATACACGTGATCAGCCCTTCTTTCCGGAGGTCGCCGGTCGCTGCGCCAGCCTCCTCCGGAAGACGGTGAAGCAGGTGAGCGTGGGCGGCAGGGCGCGTGTCGGCCTGGCGAACATCGTGCCGGGGACGAAGGGGCCGGCCGGCGCCGCTCCGGCGCAGGCTGTGGTGGCAGCCTGCGGTTAGATGTCCGAATCCCGCCGGACGCCGTGCGGGGAACACGGCAACATGGCAGGTGAAGCGGTGCTCGCACCGCTTGGAGCACGCGTGAAAGGACACCTCCGATGACGGTCTGGACGACCATCGACAGCCCCTTGGGCGAGCTGCTTCTCGTGGGTGAGGAGTCGGCCACCGCCAGGGGCGGCACGGCGCTCGTGTCGCTCTCCATGCCCGGCCAGAAGGCCGGTGCCGTCGTGCGGGACGGCTGGACGCGGGACGACGGAGCGTTCACGGACATCGTCGCGCAGCTGAACTCCTACTTCGAGGGCGGGCTGACCGACTTCGCCATCGAGTACGCCGGCGGGGCGGGCACCGACTTCCAGCGGCGGGTGTGGAAGGCCGTCGAGGGCGTCCCGTACGGCACGACGGTCAGCTACGGCGAGATCGCCTCACGGATCGGGGTGTCACGCGCGGCCGTGCGCGCCGTGGGCACCGCCATCGGCGCGAACCCGCTGCTCGTCGTGCGCCCCTGTCATCGCGTGATCGGTGCCGGCGGCGCACTCGCCGGGTACGCCGCGGGTCTGGAGCGCAAGCAGCGGCTGCTGGACCTGGAGAACACCGGGCGGTCCGCGTGATCCGCGTGCCCGACGCCGCCCGCTCGGGACGGCTCCCCGCGCCGAGGCCCGGTTTCCACGGCGCCGCGTGACGCCTGCGGCGGTCGCCCCGCCGCTGCGAGCGGGCGACGGCACCAGGGTGCTCGAAGGCCGCGGCGATGGCCCGGTTTTGCCGGATCGGCAACAGGACTGGGCCGCGCCCTGCCGACCGCCGCATGATCACTCGTAGTGCCGACGCGGGGAGGCCGGTCCCCGGGAGCCCCGCTGGTCGCACCCACCGTAGGCGGAGTGTCCCGGGAGGATCCGTGCCGAAGTCGTCCGCAACAGACCGCACCCACCGTCTGGTGTCCTCGCCGGCCGGCCGGATCCATCTGGTGGAGCAGGGAACCGGCCCGCTGGTCCTGCTGGTTCACGGGTTTCCTGAGTCCTGGTACTCCTGGCGCCATCAGCTGACGGCGCTCGCCGCGGCCGGCTACCGGGCGGTCGCCCTGGACGTCCGCGGCTACGGTCGCTCGTCCAGGCCCGACGGCGTGGCCGAGTACCGGATGCTGAACCTGGTGGAGGACTGCGCCGCCGTCGTGCACGCCCTCGGTGAGCGGTCCGCGACCGTCGTCGGACACGACTGGGGCGCCACCATCGCCGCCACCTCCGCGCTGGTCCGCCCCGACGTGTTCCACGCGGTCGGGCTGCTCAGCGTGCCCTACACCCCGCGCGGCGGTCCGCGCCCCAGCGACGTCTTCGCGCGGATGGGCGGCCCCGAGGAGTTCTACGTCTCCTACTTCCAGCGGCCCGGCCGGGCCGAGGCCGAGATCGAGCCCGACGTCCGCGGCTGGCTCGGGGGCTTCTACGCGGCACTGTCCGGCGACACCATGCCCGGCTCCGGCACGCCGGACCCGCACTTCGTGAGCCCCGGCGGAACCCTGAGGGACCGGTTTCCCACCGGGCGTCTCCCCTACTGGCTCGACGAGTCCACCCTCGACGCCTACGCGGAGGAGTTCGAGCGGACCGGGACGAGCGGGGCGCTCAACCGCTACCGGAACATGGACCGCGACTGGGAGGACCTGGCCGACCACGACGGCGCGCCCGTCACCCAGCCCTCGCTGTTCGTCGGAGGCGCCCTCGACGCGTCCACCACCTGGCTGGCCGACGCGATCACGGCGTTCCCCACGACCCTGCCCGGTCTGGTCTCGTCGCACATGCTGGAGGGCTGCGGCCACTGGATCCAGCAGGAACGGCCCGAGGACGTCAACCGCATCCTGATCGACTGGCTCGCCGCCCTCCCCGTCTGATCCCGGGGCTCGCCGGCCTGCCCCTCTGACCCGGGGCTCGCGGGCCGTTCCGTCCGACCCGGGCTCGCAGGCCAACTCGGCCGGCCCCCGCGAGGCGCCGCGCTCCCAGGGCGGGCCGTCCTGGGGTTCACGCGCGCTCCGACGGTCTACGGCGTCGTACGCGATTCCAGTGCGGCGCGGGTGTCGTCGCCGTAGACGCCGGTCTCGTCACCCCGGATGCCGTACCAGAGCTGGAAGCGGGCGACGGCCGCGGTGAGCGTGGCGTCGTAGCTGCCGCCGGTGGAGCCGCCCGTGTACACGTCCGGGATGCGGAGCAGCCGCTGCTGCAGTGCGGTCACTTCGGGGCCGCTGTCCCCCTCACGGAGGGTGCCCGTGCCGTCCGGGTCGGCGGATCCGGAGGGTGCCGGGGCGACGGCTGTCGCGGAGGAGCTGGTTCCGGGCTGTCCGGCCCGGGCGCGGCTGTCCTGGTCGCCGGGCAGCAGGAGCGCGAGGGCGAAGCCGGCGAGGGCGGCCGCCGTCACGCCCAGGGCGATGGCGGCCCGGCGTCGGCCGGCACCGTCGGCGTGCCCGTCGCCGGGTTCGTGTTCGCGGCCGGGCGTGGGCTGCCGCCCCGGCCCGGGCTGCCGTCCCCGCGCGGGCCGGGGACCGTTCCCCGGCCCCACGTCGGGTGCGCGCCCGTTCCCCGGCCCCGCGTCGGCTGCGCGCCCGGTCCGCCGTGCGGCTCCCGGCGCGACGCCCGCGGTTCCGGCGTCGCGGGCGTAGTCCTCGCCACCCGGTACGGGCGGCAGTTCCTCCGTCGCCTCGTCCGCAGCCGGCGAGACGGCCTTCGCCGAGGTGGCGGGCACGGCGACCACCTCGTAGCCGCCGTCCGGATCGGCCCCGTACTGCTCCTCCCGCACCTCCTTCATGAGCTGCGCCAGTGCTTCCGTCCGGCGGCGCCGCTGCACATGGGTGGGCTCGATCGCCCGTCGCCTCGCGGGCTGCCCCGGTTCGGGCGGTGTCGACACACTGCTCTCCTTCCGCGCGCGAGCTCACGCCATCCCCGTGGAGTGATACGGGACGGTCGGCCCCGGAGTTCAGCGAAGGGCGCCCCGGACGGACGGCCGACGGGCACCCGGTGACCGTCCTCCCGCGTGACGGCCGCCGGCCGCTCCCCGCGGCCCCGGTCGGACGACGTGAAGAATGGGCACATACGGGGTAGGACCACCTTCAGGAAGCGGAGAGGGTCGCCGTGGCCGTGAGCGAGGAACGAGAGGTGCCGCCCCGTCGGCGCTTCGACGTGGCGGATGCCGCGCCACTTCTGCTCGATGCCCATTTGACGGTGACCAGCTGGACCACGGACGCCGAGCGGCTGCTGGGATACCGGCCCGCCGAGGTGGTGGGCCACCGCGTCGTCGACCTGCTGCTCCCCGAGGACGCGGCGCGGATCTCCGAGCACGCCGGGCGGTGCCGCGGCGTCAGCGGCTGGACCGGGCTGCTGTCCGCGCTGCACCGGGACGGCCACGCGGTCCGGGTGATGGTGCGGGCCGTCCCGATGCGGGAGGACGGTGCGCCGACGCGGTGGGTGGTGCTGCTCGCCGACCTCGCCGACGGCCCCGGCTGGGACATGAGCCGGTCCGTACTGGAGCGGATGAACGCGGGCTCGCCGGTGGGCATCGCGATCGTGGACACGGAGCTGCGGTTCGTGTGGTCGAACAGGGCGCTGGAGCAGTTCGGGGGCGGCTCGCCGCAGCGGCGGCTGGGTCGCAGACTCGCCGATGTGCAGCCGGGGCTCGACGCCGAGGCCCTGGAGGCGAGAATGCGCCAGGTGCTGCGGAGCGGTGAGCCGGTGGTCGGATTCGAGCACGTGGGCCGCGTACGGTCCGCGCCGCATCGCGAGACCGCGCACTCCCTGTCGTTCGTCCGGCTCGACGACGACCACGGCCGTCCGATCGGTGTGTACTACACGGTCGTCGACGTCACCGAGCGCTACCGTGCCCGGCGGCGGCTGGCCCTGCTGGACCGGGCCGGGGAGCACATCGGCCGCAGTCTCGACGTCTCGCGGACCGCGCAGGAACTGGCCGACGTGGCCGTGCCGGGCCTCGCCGACTTCGCCACCGTGGACCTGCTGGACTCCGTGCTCAAGGGTGCCGAACCGGCCGCCGGTCCGCTGGACGACACGGACGCGGTACCGCTGCGGCGCGCCGGCCAGCAGTCGACCCGGGCCGGGGTGCCCGAAACCACCGTGCCCGTCGGCGCGGTGGCGACGTACCAGGCGGGCTCTCCCCCGATCCGGTGTCTGGCCGAGGGTCGGTCGTGGCGCGAGCAGCGGCTGGATCCGTCGGCCGAGGAGTGGGCCACGGCGGACGAGGGGCGCGAGCCCGCCCACTTCTTCGATCTCGGGCTGAGCAGCGTGATGATCGTGCCGATCCGTGCGCGGGGCGTCACCCTGGGCATCGCCACGTTCTTCCGGCGCCAGCGCCACGACCCCTTCGACGAGGAGGACCTGAGCCTGGCGGAGGAGTTCGTGGGCCGGGCCGCCCTGTGCGTCGACAACGCCCGCCGCTACACCCGCGAACGCGACGCGGCACTCGTCCTGCAGCGCAATCTGCTTCCGCACCGCTTCCCCGAGCAGAACGCCGTGGAGGTCTCCGCCTGCTACCGGCCCGCGGACGTGCTGACGGGGCTGGCCGGCGACTGGTTCGACGTGATTCCGCTGTCCGGGGCCAGGGTGGCGCTGGTCGTGGGCGAGGTGACCGGCCACGGCATCGACGGTGCCGCCGCCATGGGGCGGCTGCGGGCCGCGGTGCAGACGCTCGCCGATCTGGACCTGCCCCCCGAGGAGGTGCTCGCGCATCTGGACGACCTGGTCAGCCGGGCCGCCCGGGAGGAGGGCAGCGGGGCGGACACGCTCACCAGCGGTATGCAGGCCGTCGGTGCCAGCTGTCTCTACGCCGTGTACGACCCGGTGAGCGGGCGGTGCACCATGGCGGGCGCGGGACATCCGGCACCCGCGATCGTCGCCCCCGACGGCACGGTCTCGTTCGCCGACCTCCCCCGCGGTCCCGCGCTGGGCGTGGGCGGACTGCCCTTCGAATCCGCCGAGTTCACCCTGGCGGAGGGCAGTCTGCTCGGCCTCCACACGGACGGGCTCATCGCCACGCCCCGCACCGGCCGGGACCCGGAAGCGGGCCGGGAGCGTCTGCGACGCGCGCTGGAGGGATACCGGGGATCACTGGACGGGCTGTGCCGGACCATCGTGGACGATCTTGTTCCGACCCGTCCGTACGACGACGTGGCGCTGCTGATGGCGCGCACCCGCCGGCTGGGGACCGAGCAGGTCGCGACCTGGGACCTGCCCGACGATCCGGCGGTGGTCGCCCAGGCCCGCAAGGCCTCAGCCGAGCAGCTCAGGGTCTGGGGCCTGGACGCGCTGGCCTTCACCACCGAACTGGTGGTGAGCGAGCTCGTCACCAACGCCATCCGGCACGCCCCGGGTCCTGTCCGGCTGCGCCTGATCGCCGAACACGCCCTGATCTGCGAGGTCTCCGACGGAGGTGCCACCGCTCCGCATCTGCGCCATCCGAAGACGACCGACGAGGGCGGCCGCGGGCTGTTCCTGATCTCCCAGTTCACCCAGCGCTGGGGTACCCGCTACACCCCCGAGGGCAAGATCATCTGGGCCGAGCAGTCCCTGACGGAGCCGCCGGTGTGACGTACGCGCCGTCGATCCGCTCGCCGGGGCCACGCGACTCCCCTGCGACCAAGGGAAGTTGACAGATTGTTGACCAACTCCTTGGCCTGTGGTGACCGGCGCCGCCACTATGGTCTGCCGCATGTCCCCACACCCCCCACGGACTCCCGCCCTCCCCGTTCTCCCCTACCGGAAACCGACCCGCGAGCGGGACTACTGGGTCCTCGACGATGTCCTCCCCGACGTGGAAGCCGTCCGGGCCCGTTGCCTCGCCAAGGACGACTGGGTCAAGGGTCACCCGTACACCTCGGAGAGCTGGCCGGGCCTGCGCACCATGCCGGGTCTCGAACCGGGCGAACTCGCCCGCGTGGAGCGGCTGGTGAAGAAGGCCACCGGAGCGCGGGAGCTGTGGCAGCAGGCGACGGCCTCCGGGGCCACCCTCAACCACAACTGCATCCAGGTGGTCGGCGAGGACGAGGGTGAGCCGCGCCCGCACACCGACTCCCGCGCGCTGTGCCGGTACGCCGCGGTGCTGTATCTCAACCCGGCCGTGCCCAAGGACTGCGGAACGAGCTTCTACCGGCAGAACCTGCCCGGCGGCCGCCTCGGCGGCAACGTGGTGGCGGCCCCCCACAACAACCTCGTCGAGGCGCTGGGGACCCGCTTCGTACCGCCGGACTCGTTCGTCGAGGACGTCCGTGTGCCGCATCGCTACAACCGGCTGCTGCTGTACAACGCCAACCTGATGCACAGCGCCACGGGCTACGCGGGCACCACCATCGAGGACAAGCGGATGACCGCGGTGTTCTTCTGGATGGCCTGACGCTCCGCTCGCCGGGGGCGTGACCGCCCGTTCGACCGGCCCGAGCGACGCCCCTCCCGTCGCCCGCGATTCCCTCGTCGTTCTGCCCGATATGCACCGATACACGCGAACCACAACTCAGTTACGGCATCCCGAAGTCCTGGTGGCCGAGCGATGAGCTGGTCATGATGGGGGCATGACGTTGGCCTTGCGTGCCATGACGCAACTGGCGGCCTGGCCGGACCTCTCGGAGGCCCGGCCCAGCTGCGGCACGGGGCGGGCACTGCGCTCGGCCCGGGACGAGATCGTGCACTTCCACTCCGAACACGAGGTCGACCTGCATCTGACGGCCCGTGCCATCCACCGCTACGAGGATCACCTCAGGGGCGCGACCGCGGTCCGGATGGTGCCCGGTTCACGTTGGGTGACCATACGCCTCGAAGTCGACGCCGACATCCATCTGCTCCTGACCCTGGTGAGCGTCGCCCTGCAGTCCCACCAGGCATGGCCCGTCCCCGGCGACCCGGCACCGGCCGACTGCAACGAACACCGCGGCGCGTCACTGCCGCGCACGATACTCAGCGGCAGCTGAGGCGACGGACCCGCTCGGCGGGCCGGCGGACGTGCGCACACGCCACGGAATCCTTCCGGCGCCGCTGGGCAGGCCCGGTCGGGGCGAAGCGAAGAGGATCGTGCAAGCACCCGCGCGGATCGGCCTACTCCGGCCCCTGCCGCTCGCGTTTCGATGGTGGTGAGCAGTCCGAATCCGTCGCGACACCCACAGGAGCACCGTCATGCCGCTCGACCACTACGTCACCCTCGGCCGGTCGGGGCTGCGGGTCAGCCCGTTCGCCCTCGGCGCGATGACCTTCGGAGAGGACCCCGGCGGCGCCGGATGCAGCGTCGAGGAGTCCGAGAAGATCCTGGCGACCTATCTCGACCGGGGCGGGAACTTCATCGACACCGCGAACTTCTACACCAACGGCCACTCCGAGAGCATCCTCGGCGACTTCTTCGCCGCGCGTCCCGGACAGCGCGAGCGCGTCGTGCTGGCGTCGAAGTTCTTCACCAACCTCTTCCCCGGCGATCCCAACGGGGGCGGGGCGGGCCGCCGGTCGATCATCGCCCAGCTCGACGAGAGCCTCCGCCGTCTGCGCACCGATCATCTCGACCTGTACTGGCTGCACAACTGGGACCGGCACACCCCGATCGAGGAAACGCTGCGCACCCTCGACGACCTGGTCACGGCCGGCAAGATCCGCTACATCGGCTTCTCCAACACCCCTGCCTGGGTCACCGCGCAGGCCCAGACGACGGCGCTGCTGAAGGGCTGGAGCCCGCTGATCGCGCTGCAGGTCGAGTACTCCCTGCTGGCCCGCACCGTCGAGGGTGAACTCGCGCCGCTCGCGCTCGACCAGGGCATGGCACTGGTGCCGTGGAGCCCGCTCAAGAACGGCTTCCTGTCGGGCAAGTACCGGCGGGACACCCAGGTCACCGACTCCGCGCGTACGGCCTTCGTCGGAGGCCCCGGCGAGGACGAGTACCTGGTCATCGACGCCGTGGCGGAGGTCGCCGACGAACTCGGCACCACCTCGGCGGCGGTGTCGCTGGCCTGGCTGCGGGCCCGCGAGGGCACCGTCGTACCCATTCTGGGCGCCCGGCGCGTCGACCATCTGGAGAACAACCTCGCCGGCCTGGAAGTGACACTCACCCCCGAACAGCTCCGACGGCTGGACGAGGTGTCCACTCCGGACCTGGACTACCCGGCACCTATGCACGGTGCCCTGCGGTCGATGCTGCAGTTCGCGGGCACCACCGTCGACGGGCACACCTCCACCGTGTATCCGCCGCTCGTCCAGAGCGACGTCCGCTACTGAGCAACCGCGCTCCCGCACCGGGCCGGAGGACGGTGCGGTCGGTCGGGGCCACGCGCCATAGGACGGTGACCCCGACCGACCGGGGAGACCGCCGACGACCGGCGAACGGCTCACCGCCGGGGGACAGCCGCACAGGGGACGGCTGACGGTTCACGCGCCCGCGCGTCACCGAGGCACCACCGACCGGCCCGCGCGTCGACGACGCGCGGGCCGTTGACGCGCGTGGTCGGCCCGGCGGCCGGGTCGAGTACGACACCACCCCGGCCGGCTCGGTCCACCTCTGGCTCTTGAGTGCGCCACTAGCCCGCGACTGTACAAAAAACGGTGTAACTCCCCACCGGAGAAGCGCCGTAGGGCGAGGTGGCGGACGGACTCGGCCGCCACGCGACGACACGCACGACCCGACCGGCCGAGCCTCACCACCGTGCGCCGTACAGACCCGGTCCCTTCCCCCTCGTGCGGGACCGGACACCGCAGGACTCCCCGAGAACGGCCCGACAACGGAGATCCCATGGCCACTGATCAAGTTCTGACCGGCTCCGCGCCGGCCGGTGAGAGCGGCGCCGCCGCGGAGCCGAGACGTCCCCGCCCCTCACGGCTGCCGTCGCTCACCGGCCTGCGGTTCCCCGCCGCGCTCGCCGTGTTCGCCCACCACGCCTTCCTGCCGATCCCCCCGCTGCGGCTGCTGGCCGACGACCGCACCGAGTACCGTCTGGCCGACTGGTTCGGGCAGTCCGGCGGACTCGGCGTGGCGTTCTTCTTCGTGCTCAGCGGGTTCGTACTGACCTGGTCGGCGCGGGACAGCGACACCACGACGGCGTTCTGGCGGCGCCGGTTCGTCAAGATCTACCCGATCTACGTGGTCGCCTGGGCCCTCGCCATGCTGCTGTTCGCCGGTTCCTACACCTCCACCCGCGTCGCCGTCGCCAACCTCTTCATGGTCCAGGTGTGGGTGCCCAGCTACTTCACCAACTTCAGTGTGGACTCGCCGAGTTGGTCCCTGGCGGTGGAAGCCGTCTTCTACCTCTGCTTCCCGCTGCTGCTGCACGTGTTCCGGCGTGTCGACCCCCGTCGCCTGAAGTACTGGATCGCCGGGGCGATCGCCGCGGTGGTGGCCACCCCCGCGCTGGCGTACGCGCTGTTCCCGAAGACCCCGCTGGTGCCCAGTGGCCAGGTCCTCTCGGTCTCGCAGTACTGGTTCGCCTACGTACTGCCCCCGGTCCGCATGGTCGACTTCGCCCTCGGCATCCTGGTGGCGCTCGCGGTGAAGCACGGGCGCTGGCGCAACATCGGCATGGTCTGGTCGAGTCTGCTGCTGGTGGGCGGATACGTGCTGACCTTCCACGTGCCCTACCTGTACGGCCAGCGCGCGACGATGATCCTGCCGATCGTGCTGCTGATCGCGGCCACGGCGACCGCGGACATCGAGGGCCGCTTCACCCTGTTCCGCAATCGCACGATGGTCTGGCTCGGCGAGATCTCCTTCGCCTTCTACCTGCTGCACTACACGGCGCTGTCCTGGCTGCGCAAGGCGCTCGGCACGCAGCAGATGTACTCCAACACGGCCGGCTTCGCGATGCTGCTCGGCACCGCCGCCGTCACGGTCCTGCTCTCGTGGGTGCTCTACTCCACGGTCGAAGCCCCGCTCATGCGCCGGTTCAGCCGGTCGCGCCGGTCGAAGACCGGCTGAGCGACGGCACGTCCGAGGAACGCGCCCGAGCACGATTTCCTCGTCATCGACGGCGAGGCCGGTTCGGCCCCGCGTCCGTCGAGCAGCCGACCGCCGTCGGGGCACCGGTCCGTGCCGGTGCCCCGACGGCGGTCGCGCCATGTGTCCCCGGAGGGCCGGCCGGGCCCGGGGATCGCGGGCAGGTGGATTCCCGCCCTGCTCGACGACTGGCGGTCGGCCGGACCGGACCGGCCGCGCCCGGTGCGGTGTCGGCGGTCAGTGGCCCGGCACGCGGGGCCGGCCGGCGGGTCGGGGCGCGGTGGGCGGTCGCAGGCGCGGGGCCGGCGGGGTGGATGGGCGGTGAGGTGCGCGCTCGGTGCCGCGGTGCCGTCTTCCTCGGCCGGATGCTCGGGCAGCAGGATGAGCGGCAGGATCCGGCCCCGGGCGTACGCGATGCAGGAGTGCCGACGCGTTGCGTACGACCCCGAGCGCGATCAGGGCCGCGACGGCCAGGAGGAACCAGTTCGCCACCGTGCCCAGCGCACGCACCATCGCGTCGTCCACGCCCATGTCCGCCCCCGCGGTGTTCACCGACCGTCGCGTGCCGATGTCATGTCCATGTATGCACGGAATAAGCCATTCATCGGATGGTGAGATGCTTTTGTCATCGCATGGTCGTCATCCGGCGCGGCGCTCGCTGTCGAACGGATTCGACGGAGCCTCAGGGCGCGGCCAGGGACGGCCGCCCAGTCTTTCGATGTCGGTGTTGAAGCGTTGGAGGTAGGCGGCGAATCCGGCGATGTCGCCGTCCGACCAGGCGGCCATCACCCGGTCCAGGCTCTCGACGTTGCGGGCGCGCTCCTCGTTCAGCAGGCGTGCGCCCGTCTCCGTGAGGCGGAACTTGCGGGCCATCCCGCCGTCGGGGTCGGGGATGCGGGCCACGAGGCCGGAGCGCACGGCCGCGCGGGTCTGTCTGTTGAGCGTGGAGGCGTCGAGCCCGAAGGCGTCGCTCAACTCGCTGATGGACATGGGCCCCTGGACGCCGATACGGCTCAGCAGGATGTAGGCGCTGCGTTCCAGTCCGCCCTCGCGCCGGGTCCTCCTGTGCCGCACGAGCGCGTGGCGGCTGAGCAGCATCTGCTCGTACTCGACGTCGCGCGTGGACCTGACCATGTGCCCGCCGCCTTCCTCTCTCATCGGTCCGACGCTCCCGTCGGTCCGGCACTCCCGTCGGTCCGGCACTCCCGTCGGTCCGGCGCGCCGGCCTCGCACGCCGCCTCGACCCTCCGTCGCACCGTCTCACGCAGATATGCAGCCTACATTCAATGTGTGTAATACATGTCCAATGTATGATGCATACCGTCCCTCCGCATACAGCTACCGCAGACAAGTACGAGGAGCCCTCTATGGATGCCACCCAGGCATCAAGCCGCTCGGGCGGCGTGGTCGCCACCCTGGCCTTCGCAGGCATCACGGCAGCGATCATGCAGACCCTGGTGACGCCGCTGATCGCGGAGTTGCCGCAGCTCTTGGACACCACCTCGTCGAACGCGGCCTGGGTGATCACCGCCACCCTCCTGGTGGCCGCCGTGTTCGTGCCGGTCTCGGGACGCCTGGGCGACCTCCTGGGCAAGCGCAGGATGCTCCTCGCCTGCTCGGTACCGCTGATCGTGGGCTCGGTGGTGTGTGCGCTGTCCTCCTCGGTCGTCCCCATGATCCTCGGACGCGGTCTCCAGGGCATGGGCATGGGCATGGTCCCGCTCGGCATCGCCCTCCTGCGTGACGTGGTCCCCAAGGAGAAGCTGAGCTCCTCGATCGCGCTGGTCAGCGCCTCCATGGGCATCGGCGGTGGCCTCGGCCTGCCCATCGCCGCGGCTGTCGCCCAGTACGCGAACTGGCGGGTGCTCTTCTGGGGCGCGGCCGTCATGGCCGCGGTGGTGGCGACGCTCGTCTGGTTCCTGATCCCCGACATCCCCGCCGGCGCCAAGGGGCAGCGCTTCGACCTGCCCGGCGCACTCGGTCTCGGCGCCGGACTCGTCTGCCTGCTGCTCGCGGTCTCCAAGGGCGCCGACTGGGGCTGGGGCTCGGCCACCACCGTCGGGCTGTTCGTCGCCGCCGTCGTGGTGCTGCTCGGCTGGGGGGTGTGGGAGCTGCGGACCCGCGACCCCCTGGTCGACCTGCGCACCACCGCCCGGCCGCGGGTGCTGCTCACCAACCTCGCCTCGGTCTTCGTCGGCTGCGCGATGTACGCCAGCATGCTGGTCATGCCGCAGCTGCTGCAGTTCCCCGAGGCCACGGGCTACGGCCTGGGGCAGTCGATGCTCGCCGCCGGCCTGTGGATGGCGCCCGGCGGCATCATGATGATGATCGTCTCCCCGCTCGGCGGAAAGCTCACCGACGCCCGTGGACCGAAGTTCACACTGATCTCCGGCGTACTGGTCATCGCCGCCGGCTACGGCCTGGCCCTGACCCTGATGGGCACCGCCTGGGGCCTGATGCTCGTCGGCATCGTGGTCAACAGCGGTGTGGGCCTCGCCTACGGAGCGATGCCCGCCCTGATCATGAGCTCGGTGCCGCTCTCCGAGACCGCCGCCGCCAACGGCTTCAACACGCTCATGCGCTCCCTCGGCACGTCCGTCGGCGCCGCCGTGATCGGAGTCGTCCTCGCCCAGATGACCACCACGCTGGGCGGCTACACCTTCGCCTCCGAGGACGGCTTCCGCACCAGCTTGATCATCGGCGGCGGCGTCGCCGTCGTCGCGGCGGTGATCGCGGCCGCCATCCCGGCCGTCCGCGCCGTCACGGACCGCGGCGACAACGCGGCCACGGCCGGCGCCCCCGAGCAGCACCTGGCGGTCGAGGCCTGAGCCACCCGGGCGGATGCGCCGGGCGCGCGCCGCTCCGGCACAGCGCAACGGGCCCCGGTATGCACGCACTTGATGAATACCAGGGCCCGTCGACGCGTCACCGCGGTGCGACGACGCCGGGGTCGGGATGCGGTGCGCGCCGGGCGCCGACGGCGGGTGATCACGGTGATCGCTCCACCGGCCGCGAGGAGAGCGGCGGCGCCGGCGGCGATCGGCAGCGTGTCCCGCCACCGGTCTCCGCGAGGTCGCCGGGCGGGGTCGGCCCACCGCCGTTCGGCGTGGGAGCCGGCGGCGTGGTCGACCCGGACACCGACGGCGTGGCCGACCGCATCAGGAACACGTCATTCCTGCGCGGCGCGCCAGGCACCCCGGCACCCTCCGGCGAAGGACGCACCGGGTCGCGGCGGCGCCAGGCACAGCCGGTCGATCCCGCGACCGACGCACCTTCGGGTCCGGAGCGCACATGGCACCTTCCCCACGGGAGGGCACCCGGTTCCCCAGGTCTGTGCACCGAGTGCCATCACGTCCGCGCGATGCTAGGTTCCCGTCCATGAGCGAGGGACCCCGGCGCAGCGACACCGCCGACACGACGACGGCGAAGCCCCCCATGCGGGACGCGCTGGTCGCGGCGGCTTTCCGGCTGTTCCCCGAGCGGGGCTACGAGCAGACCACGGTCGACGACATCGTGGCACTAGCCGGGGTCGGCAGGCGGTCCTTCTTCCGCTACTTCCCGTCCAAGGAGGACGTGGTCTTCCCGGACCACGAGCGCTGTCTGGCCGACATGACCGCCTTCCTCGCCGACGGCACCGACGAGGACGAGCCGGTGCGACGGGTCTGCGACGCGGCCCGGCTCGTGCTGCGCATGTACGCCGAGAACCCGACCTTCTCCGTACAGCGCTACCGCCTCACCAAGAAGGTGCCCGGTCTGCGCGCCTACGAGTTGTCGGTGGTCTGGCGCTACGAGCGTGCCCTCGCGGAGTATCTGCGCGGGCGCTTCGACGGCCGGCCCGACGGCGCCCTGCGGGCCGACGTGATCGCCGCGGCCGTGGTCGCCGCGCACAACAACGCGCTGCGCTCATGGCTGCGTTCGGCCGGGCAGGGCGACGCGGACACCGCCGTGAACCACGCGCTCGGACACGTGCAGGCCGTGTTCGGTACCCCTCCCGCCGGCGCTCCGGCCGAGGAGCAGGAGGACGTGGTCGTCGTCATCTCCCGGCGCGGGGCGCCCCTGTGGCGCGTGGTGCGAGAGATCGAGTCCACGCTCGGACGGGACTGAGCGGACCGGCCGCACGGGAGTGATCGGACCGGGCCGGCGGGGCCGACCGGCCGGACGGGCCGAGCCGAACAGTCGGGACAGGGACCGCCGGCGCGGGGCTGTCCGGACGGAACTGCCTGGACGGAACCGTCCGAACGGGACCGATCGGGCGCGGCCGAGGAATGCCCGTTTCCACCTGAGGGTACCGAGTGCCTTTACGGGTGGCACTGAGTGCCATAACCTGTGGCTCGTGCGCGGCGATCCGGGCACCTTCGACTCCGGCCGAGCGCAGGGAGATGACATCGTGCACCACCCAGGAATCGCCCTTCATCCGGGTCCGCGGCCCTCGACGGACGTGCTCGACACCGGACCCGAGGGCACCATGCCGGGTGCCGCCGTCCTCGGCACCGACTCCGCGTCGCACGGGACCTCGGCCGCGGACGCCCTCCTCTTCCAGCGCTGCCGCTGGTGCGGCAGCGCGATGTACCAGCGCCTCCTGTGTCCGGTCTGCGCCGGCAGCGACCTGCGGACGGAGGCGAGCACGGGGACCGGTGTCGTCCGTCATGCCACCGTCGTCCACCGCAACACCCCGGCCGCCCGCAACGTCTCCCTCGTCGAGATGGCCGAGGGCTTCACCGTCCGGGGCAGGGTCACGGGACCGGCCACCGACGTGCACAGCGGAGACCGGGTCCAACTCACCACGGCCCAGGACCCGGTGCGCAGCCAGCCGGTGTTCCAGCTCGTCGACGGGCCCTACCGGAGCCGGAGCTGACACCCCGTACCCGGGCGGCCGAACGAACCGCCGTGCGGAGCAGGCCCGTTCAGCCGCCCTCGCGAGTCAGCTGTACGTGATGTCGGAGCCCGCGTAGCGGCAGTACGTGCGGTCGGCGCCGCTGCCGGTCCCGGTCGGCTCGGCGCCCGTGCTGTTGCCCTGGTAGCGCACGCACGGCTTGATCTTCTTGCTGCTGTCGCCGTGGATGCGGACCTTGGTCAGTGTCGCGGTGTCACCGTAGTTCTGGTTGATGCCGACGACGGGCTTGCCGGACGCGGTCACGTCCACGTCACTGACCACGATCGTGCGCTTGTACTGCGTGGAGCAGTTGCCGCAACTGCGCACCAGCTTGGTGATGTCCAGCAGCCCGTCGTAGTAGTCCTTGTCGTGGTCGCGGTCAGCCGAGAAGGAGTTGTGGTCGATCCACACCTTCGTCGACGCCTGGACGGTGACGCCGCCGGACGGCGCGACCGGCTTGCTGATGTCCAGGTTGCGGACGACGACATTGGTCACCTTCTTCAGGCGCAGCCCACCGCCGGTGAACCCGGACGACGAACCGACGCCCAGGACCGTGGTGTTGGAGCCGACGTCGACCTGTCCGCCGAGCGAGATCAGTCCGCTGACGCGTACGACCTTGGCCGTGCTGCCCGTGACGGCCGTCTCGAAGGCGTCCAGGGTGGTGACGGTGACGGCGGAGGCACTTCCGCCGCCGGAGGTGCCGGCGCCGAAGCCGATCGGTGCGTTCTCGATACTTGCCGGATGGATGGATCAAGGGCTTCTTGGGTCAACACCACGCACGACTGGGCCGGTTCCGTGGACGTGGACCATCTCCGTGGAATCCGCGAGCGGTCCACGGAGTTCGCGCCGGGCGGGCCAGGACACCTTGTTCTCGAGGTCGTCGCCTATGCCGCCGACGAGGCGGCGAGTGGGGGCGGCGGACGCTGTGTCGTCACGCTGCATGCCGACGGCTCCGTGTCGGTGAAGGACGACGGACGGGGCACCGACACACGCGTCGACGAGCACGGCCAGGTGGTGAAGAAGCCGGTCATGGCCACGAAGGACCTTCGGTTCTTCGACCTCCCGGAGGCGGAACGGCTTCCGGACGAGCATCCGCGTCGCGGCATGTCCGTCGTCGCGGCGCTCAGCGAGTGGCTGATTCATACCAACCGCCGTCTCAACGGATCCTGGAGCCGACGCTATGAACACGGCGTCCCGGTGACCGGTCTGGACCCCGTCGAGACCGACGGGACCACGGGGACCTGCGTCCGCTTCCTGCCGGACGGAGTCCTGCGCGCACGATGGTCGTTGACCGCGGGCGACCTGGCGCGGTGGGCCGAGCACTGGCCCGGCCTGACGCTCCGCCTCGACGACCGGCGCGAGGGCTGAGGCCGGTCGGGGCCGCGGACGGGGCCGACGGCGGCGGACCGGTCCTCCCCCGACCGGTCCGCCCCTGGCCGGCCCGCCCCTGGCCGGCCCGGTTGACGGCCCGTCGGCCAGGACCTCGGTCGAGTCGCCGAAGGAAGTGGGCGGAAGCCTTGGCCTCCGGGAACCACCTGGCGGGTCACGCCGTCGGGTCGCGCCGGGCGGCGCGACGGCCCCGCGCTCCCTGTCAGCTCGGGACATCGGGACCCGGCACAGGCACGGGTCGGGGAACATCCCGCATATGGCGGAGCGGGGAGAAGTACACGAACCAGCCCGCGGCCCAGGTGCCGATGAACGCCACCCAGAGTGTGGGACGTACGCCGATCAGCGAGCCGAGCACCCCGCCGAGGATGCCCCCGAACGGCAACGTGCCCCACACGATCCAGCGGACGGCCGCGTTCATCCGGCCCAGCAGCTCCGGCGGCGTCACGGACTGCCGGTAGCTGAGCTGCGCGACGTTGTAGACCATCCCGGCGAAGTACGCGATGCCCCAGCCCAGCGGGAACAGCAGCACTCCCCAGCCCTGCCAGGCCGCCGCCGCGATGACCTGCGGCGCGCTGAGGACCAGCGACGACACCCAGATGATCCGCGCCGAGCCGATCCTCTTGGCGAGCCGGCCGGCGAACACGCCCCCGGCCATCCCGCCGACGGCCGCGCCCGCCACGATCAGCCCGGTCAGCGCGGGGCGCACGTGCAGCACCCGGACGAGGAAGACCATCACCAGCGCCGAACTCATCCCGGAGAACAGGTTCGCGGTGCCCGTGCACGCCACGACCCTCCGCAGGATCGGGTGCCCGAAGACGAACCTCAGCCCCTCGGTGATCCGGCGCCGCAACGGCTCGTCCGCCGTCCGGGCCGGCGGCGGCTCCTCCCGCTTCCTGATCCCGAGGATCGACAGCACCGAGATCGCGTACGAGACGGCGTCGGCCGTCATCGCCCCCGCCGCGCCGAACGCCCCGACCAGGCCACCGCCGAGACCCGGGCCCCCAAGCTGCGCGAACGCCTGGGTCGTCCCGAGCTTGCCGTTGGCGGCCATCAGATCCTCGGTGCGGATCAGCGACGGCACATAACTCTGGTAGGAGACGTCGAAGAACACCGTGCATACACCCGCGGCCGCCGCGACCACGTACAGCTGAGCCATCGTCAGAACGCCGAACGCCGCCGCCACCGGGACCGAACCCACGATCACCAGGCGGAGAACATCGCAGACGATCATGACGGAACGTTTGGCACCGCCGTCCACCAGCGCCCCCGCGGGCAGCGCGATCAGCGCGAACGCCGCCGTGGCGGCGGCGGTCAGGAGCCCGACCTCGAGCGTGCTCGCGTCGAGCGCGACGACCGCGAGCAGCGGCAGCGCGATCTGGGTGACCGCCGAGCCCATCTCACTGGCCGTCTGCCCGCTCCACAGCAGCAGGAAATCCCGCTGACGCCACAGGCCCGGACCGTCCGGCTCCGACACCGGCTCGGCTTCCTGAAAATCCTTCGCCACTTCCGTCACAGATCCCACCCCAGCCGCCTCCGTCGTCGCGAAGGCCCTCCGTTACCCCGACAGGAACGCCAACGACCAGCAGCGTGGTCACCGAAGCGCGGACCCTGGAGCCGATACGCCCCGGCGGCCCACGGACGGTGAAGCGGGGTATTCACGCCGGGTCCGTCGAGCCTCGCCTGTCCTCGACGTGGACGACGTGGAGTTCCGTGCCGTCCCGATGGCGCTTGGCACGTCCGAACACCCCGACAGCGAGGTGCGACGGGTCGTGAGGCTCGGCGGGGCCGACATAGGTGAGGACGTCGTTGTGGTGCCCGGTGACGACCCATCCGTCGGCGTCCTTGAGATCGATCACGCCGAAGTCTCCTGCCGGAGAACCGGCGTGCGACGGGCCGAACTCCTTCAGGATCTCGGTGGCCTGTTCGGCGAGCTCTCCGTCCGGAGCGGTCAGCACGACACACGTGCCGTGCTCGAACAGCACCCACGACTTTTGAGGGTCGGCCAGAAGCCGCTGCCAGACGTCTGTCAGTTCTTCGGAGTTCACGGCGGTCATCATGCCGCAGTGCACCGACACGGGAGGTGCCGATCGCCCCGGCGTGCACGGCGGACACACGGCACTTGAGCGTACGGGCCTGCCGCCCCCGTGCCCGGCTCCGGGGCCGCACCACGCGGGACGACGCCGCGGACGTGGGCCCGGCGCCGCCCGGGCCCACGTCCCACCCTCACGGGGTCAGGGAGATGCGTACTCCGACCGTGCCCTCCCGGCCCCGGCGCAGCCGGCTGCCGAAGAGAGTGAGACGGCCGAGAATGCCGTACTTGCGGGCGACCAGCCCTCGGTAGCGCGCCGTCGCGGTCTGATCAAGGATCTCCGCCGTGGCGGGAACCTGTTCACCGGTCGGGTTGCCGCGTACGTCGCAGGGGCCCACGAGAACGTCCGGCCGGTTGCGGATCCGCTTCACCTTCCAGGAGTTCGCGCCGGTCCAGGCACCGAGTGCGTCACCGTCCCGGACCACCCACACGGGCGTCGGGACGCCCGTACCGTTCTTCCGGTAGCTCGTGATGAGAAGGAACTTGCCCGAACCGAGCGTGTCGAGCCTTGTCTCGTCCATGCGGGGAGTCTAGGCAATCGGGGCTCAGGACAGTTGCCCGTCGTAGTCGGGCAGCTTGAAGGTGCGCTCGGCGTGGCCCCCGACGAGGTCGGAGTCGTTGTTGCCGATATTGGCGATGATGGTGTAGCCCAGGGACTCGATCTGCGCCCGCTTGCCGGTCTTGTAGGCGCTGACCTCGTCGAACAGGTCGGGCAGGTCACGCGTGTAGAGACCGGAGACCGGATAGCCGACCGACGTCAGGTTCCACTTCGTCTCGCTGGCGATGATGCCCGGACGCGCGCTGATGAAGAAGATGTCGACGCCGCGTGAGCGCGCGTAACGGGCGAGGTCGAGCGACGGCGCCACGGCCGGCGTGGGCAGCTGGTACCAGGGGTGGAAGTCCGTCTCCAGCGACGTGTTGTCGATGTCGAAGACGAGGGCCAGCTTCTGCCCGGCCGCGTTCGCGGTGCGCTGCTGGACGTAGGGCACCGCCTGGTCGAGCACCGCCCGGACGTCCTGCTGCCAGGTGGCGTAGTCGACGTCGGCAGCCTGCGTCGCGGCGACCGTCGTCCGCGCCGGGGCCGCGGCGGCGGACCCCGCGACGGTGACCGTCCCTCCGATGCCCAGCGCGACGACCGCCGAGAGCGCGCCGATCCGGCGACCCACACCGCGTCCAGTCATACCCGTCCCCTTTTCCCGTCGGAGCGGCGAGGGAGCCTCGACCATCGCCGCGACCGATGATCGTGCCTAAGGATGGACGAAAGGGGAAGACGAAATTACTGATCGGTAGAGAATTCCGTGGCCGTCCTCCCCGCAGCCCAGCGGTGGCAGACCGGGACGACCCGTGTGAGCCTTGGCTCGCGGGCGGCGGACACGGTGTCGGCACACGGAGAGAGGCATCACGGATGGACGCACCGAACATCGTGATCGTCGGCGGAGGCTTCGCCGGAGTCGAGTGCGCTCGGGGCCTCGAGCGCACGCTCGGACCGGGCGCCGCCCGGATCACCCTGGTCAGCCCCACCGACTACCAGCTCTACCTGCCACTACTGCCACAGGTCGCCTCCGGAGTCGTCACCCCACAGTCCGTGGCACCCTCGCTGCGCCGGATCCTGCGCCGCACGGAGCTGGTCCCCGGTACGGTCGCCGGCGTCGATCCCCGGTCCAAGGTGTGCGTCGTCCGCAAGATCACCGGCGAACTCGTCGACCTGTCCTACGACTACCTGGTGCTCACTCCTGGCAGTGTGACCCGCACCTTCGACATTCCCGGACTGCTCGACGAGGCACGCGGCATGAAGACGCTCGCCCAGGCCGTGTACCTGCGCGACCACGTCATCGCCCAACTCGACCTGGCGGCGGCCACGTCGGACGAGGCCGAGCGGGCGACGCGGCTGCAGTTCGTGGTCGTCGGCGGCGGGTACGCCGGCACCGAGACCGCGGCCTGTCTGCAGCGCCTGACCACCGCCGCGTCGAAGCGCTACCACCCGCGCCTCGATCCCCGCCTCATCCAGTGGCATCTGCTCGACGTCGCCCCCAAGCTGCTGCCGGAGCTCGGCGACAAGCTCGGAGCGAGCGCACTGCGCATGCTCAGCAAGCGCGGGGTGCAGATCTCGCTGAAGACGTCCGTGTCCTCGGTCACCGAGGACACGGTCACCCTGACGGACGGCCGGGTGCTGCCGTCACGGACGCTGGTGTGGACGGCCGGTGTCGCGGCCAGCCCACTGGTCGACTCGCTGGGCGCCGAGACCGTACGCGGCCGGATCCTGACCGCGCCGGACTTCACGGTGCCGGGCATGGACGGGGTGTTCGCGCTGGGCGACGCGGCCGCCGTGCCCGACCTCGCCAAGGGGGACGGCTCCTACTGTGCGCCCACCGCGCAGCACGCAGCCCGGCAGGGCCGGCACGCCGCGAAGAACCTGACGGCGCTGCTGCACGGGCAGCCGACCACGTCGTACCGGCACAAGGATCTCGGCCTGGTGGTCGACCTCGGTGGACACGACGCGGTGTCGAAGCCTCTCGGCATCGACCTCAAGGGCGTGCCCGCGCAGGTCGTGGCCCGTGGATACCACCTGTACGCGCTGCGCACGGGCACGGCCAGGTTCCGTACGAGCGCCAACTGGCTCCTCAACGCGGTCGCGGGCGACGACTTCGTCCGCACGGGCTTCCTCGCCGGACGCAAGGGAACCCTGCGGGACTTCGAGCACACCGACACGTATCTGAGCCCCGAGGCGGTGGCCGCCCGCGCGGGCGGATAGGGCACCCGGCCGGGCGGGCGGCGTTCGGCGGCGCGGCCGGCGCGCGGTGCGGTGCGGCGCCCGAGGGTGCTCCACCGTGCGCGCCGGCCGCCCGGCGGGCTTCACGCGGCAGCCCTCAGTGTTCGGTGGTGCCGTCCAGGAGGGCGAGGAAGCGGCGGGCGAAGAGGTAGGCGTCGCCCGGCCAGGGGCCGAGAGGTAGGGACCGTCCTGGACGACGAACGCGTGGGTGTCGTCGGTGGCGGTGCCGCGGCGGGTGAGGCTGCGAGGGCCGCGGGAGAACTGCGCACCCGGGTCGCCGAGGGCCGCCTTGACCTCGTCCTCGACGTAGGCGGGATAGGTCCGGTAGTAACGGCCGAGGCGCCGGGCGAGCACGAGGACACCGTGGCAGATCGCTCCGACGGGCCGCCCCAGGGCCCAGAAACGACCTGCCGCTGGAGCGCGGCGGAGCCGAGATACTGCCGCATGCCCGGCGCGTGTCCGCCCGGCAGGAGCAGACCGTCGAAGTCGTCGACGGCCACGTCCTCCCAGGACACGGTTGCGGTGAACTCCGCTGCCTCGGTGAGCTGTTGGTAGTAACGCCGAGGCTCCTCCGCGGCGCCCAGCTGTCCGAGGAGCACGCCCGTGAGCAGCCGCGGGTCGGCCGCCGGGCGGCTGGCCGCCCGCTCGGTGGCGAGAACGACTTCGTGCCCCGCGTCAGTGAGGATCCGCCAGGGTACGGCCACTTCGGTGACGTCTGCATCGCGGTCGGGGACCGGCATCAGCACACGCATGGATGCGTCATGGCAGGCCCGGACGGTCTCCGCCGGGGCGGTCGCGGCCGTTGAACTCGTGCTGCGTGGGGGTCACTACGAGGCCGGCCGGGCGGTCGGCGAACTCCCGAAGTCGCCGTGGTGGACGGGGCGGGACACACGATGTGAACCGTGGACCCGGCCGGCGGTGAACGCGGTGGCGCGGACGCACGTATGGAAGGAGGGCCCACGACCGGGGTCCCGGCGGTGGTGACACCGCGCCGTACGGCTTCGGGAGCCCATGCATGAGGCACGCACGACGACGGATCTTCCGACGGGGGGCGCGATTCGCGGCCGTCGGCGGGCTCCTCTGCGGTGGGCTGATGGTGACGCACGCCATGGCGAGCGAGCCGTCCGCCTCGTCGCGTGCGCCGGAGAGTGCCGCGCGGCTCGCCGCGGACAAGGGCGCCGGCCTGGTGTCGCGCCTGGGTACCGCACGTACGGCGGGCAGTTGGATCGCCGACGACGGCCGTCCCGTGGTCGCGGTGACCGACTCGACCGCGGCGGCCGAGGTGGAGAGAGCGGGTGCCCGTCCCAAGGTCGTGCGGCACAGCATGCAGGAGCTGAAGTCCGTGACGCAGGCGCTCAAGTCGGCGCCGCGGGTGGCCGGCACCGCCTGGGCGATGGACTACGTCGACAACGAGGTGGTGGTGCGGGCCGACAGCAGCGTCTCCGCCTCCGACTGGTCGCGGATGACGAAGCTGGCCGGGAGCATGGGGAGTTCGGTCCGCATGGAGCGCACCCAGGGCACCTTCACCACCCGGTTGAACGGAGCGCAGCCGATGTTCTCGACCGGCGGGCGCTGCTCGGCCGGCTTCAACGTGACCAACGGGAAGAACGAGTTCATCCTCACGGCCGGACACTGCGGGCCGGCCGGTTCCGTCTGGTTCGCCGACAACCAGGGCACCAAACAGCTGGGGCAGACGATCACCACGGCGTTCCCCGGCAACGACTTCTCTCTCATCCAGTACAACAACGGCGAGAACGACACGGGCAACAACGTCGTCGCGATCGGGGGCGGCAAAGGGGTTCAGATCCTCGGGGCCGCAGACGCGACCGTCGGGCAACGTGTCTTTCGCAGCGGCAGCACGAGCGGGCTCCACGACGGGCGGGTGAAGGGGCTCAACGCGACGGTCAACTACCCCGAGGGCACGGTGACCGGTCTGATCGAGACCGATGTGTGCGCCGAACCGGGCGACAGCGGGGGGCCGTTGTTCTCCGAGGGCATCGCGCTCGGTGTGACGTCGGGCGGCAACGGGGACTGCACCTCGGGCGGTACGACGTTCTTCCAGCCGATCACCAAGGCGATGACCGCGCTCGCGGTGAAGCTGACCGGGCCGGGCGCCCGGGGGGCGTCCGGTGCCACCGCCCAGAACTCCCCCGCACCGGCGGCCTCGCGGGGAACCGCCGTCGCGCCGGGCTCCGTTGCTCCGGGTTCGGTCCAGGCGGTGGGGTCCGGCGACTCGGTGTCGCTCCTCGACCGGCTGACCGACCCGCAGAACATCGGTCCGGGGCTGCTGGTCATCGCCGGCAGCATCATCGCGCTGGTCGCCACGCGGTACATCCGTACGGAGCAGGACCGCAATCGCTATCGGCGGCAGTACTCGCAGAGTTGGGGCTGAGGCAGGGGCGAAGGGGGAACGGGTCCGGGACCCGGGCCCCCGTTCGTCACCGTGGTGCGGGGCGGCCGAGCGGGGTCACGCCGCCTGTGTGGGCGACGGAGGGGCGGCCTCCGCCCACTCCAGGACGAGCCGCTGGTACTCCCGCCGCTCTTCCCCGTTCAGCGTCCCGCCGGCGCGGAACCAAAGGGCCCGGATCTCCTCGTTGACATCGGTGGCAGAGCGCACGGAGTCGCTTTCAGGAGTGGTGGACATGGTGTGAAGCATACGGGCCCTGGCGTGAAGGCGATGTGAGTAAAGGTACACCCGGCGACAATACGGACCGTGAACCTGATCACTCATTCGTCGGCCGATCCCAGCACGAGCACCTGGATCGCCAACACGGCGGCTCCGCGCGCCCAGTCGTGGAAGTCGGACACCTTCGTCTCCAGGTCGACCGAACCGGCCAGTGGGTGCCGGTGGGCGAGGACGGTCTCGTCGACGACGCGGCCCGCCACGTCGACGAGGCCGACGCCCTCTCCGGCGAGCAGGATCTTCTGGGGCATGGCGAAGTTGGCGATCTGCGCGACGAGAACGCCGAGCGCGCGGGCCGCCTCGTCGACGACGCGAGCTGACAGGGGGTCACCCGCGGCCGCCCGGGCGAGGATCTCCTCGTACGTCGCCTCCTGCCCGGTGGCGGCGCGGACCTGGTAGCGGATGCTGGGGATGGTGAGCAGCGAGACGGCGCTGCCGCGTTCGCCGTCGGGGGTGAGGGGGCCCTGCGGGTTCACCAACCACCGGCGGCCGATGCCCCGGCCGTCCTCGGGGGAGGGCACCCGTCTGCCGCCGAGGACGAGGCCGTAGCCGATCCCGGCGCCGATGGTGAGGACCGCGAAGCGGTCGAGGCCACGGCCCGCGCCGAACCAGGTCTCGGCCTCGACGAGCGCGGCGACGTCGTTCTCGACGACCACGGGCAGACCGGTGCGTTCCCGGACGAGTTCGGCCAGCGGGACGTCGGTCCAGCCGAGGAAGGCGGACTCGACGACGACCGCCCGTTTCTCGACCCGGCCGCCGACGCCGATGCCGATACCGGCCGGCGCCGGGAGGGCGTGTGCGAACTCCTCGGTCATCTCCCGCAGGAGGTCGGCGACTTCGGCCGGATCGTGGGTGGTGAGCGGGCGGTCGTGGCGCGCCACGATGTCGCTGCGCAGGGTGGTGAGGACCCCGTAGACCCTGTCTTCGGTGATCTTGAACCCGGTGAACGTGCGGGATTCGGCGACGATGTCCAGGGGTTGCGAGGGGCGCCCCTGGCGCACCTCGGCCCCCTCCCCCGATCCGGCGGCCTCGATCAGCAGGCCCGTCTCGATCAGGGGTTTGGTCAGCCGGGTGAGGCTGCCCGCCGAGAGGTTCAGCCGGCGCGCGATCTCGCTGCGCGACAGCGGTCCGTGCACGAGCACCTCGATCGCCACGGCCCGTTCCCCCGGACTCAGCGGCAGCCAGCTGGCGGCAGGTGTGGTCATGAGCGTCGGACTCCCCCAAGATTCCTTTTGCCCTGGAAGTAACAGCCGCACTCTAGGCCGCCGTTCGGGTCTTGCACAGAAGTGTGCGCGACCCTTGACGAATGGATTCTTTCAGCTCGAAAGTAAGTGACCCGAGGATGAGTCGCAGCCGAGGGAGTCTCCCGATGACCGTCGCCTCCAGCCCTCCGTCGCGTCTGCCGCCGCGCGGCGTCGCGGGGCCGCAGTCCGCGTCGAAGGTCCGCGGGGTCCGGGAGCGCGAGGGGCGGGGCGACGGCCCCCTCGCGGCGCTGTTCATCGCCCCGGCCCTGCTGGGCTTCCTGGTGTTCCTGCTCTGGCCGACACTGCGCGGGATCTATCTGAGCTTCACCCGCTTCAACCTGCTCACGCCCGCCGAGTGGGTGGGGCTCGACAACTACGTCCGGATGGTCAACGACCCGATCTTCTGGGACTCGCTGTGGGTCACCGTCGAGTACGTGTTCATCAACATCGGCGTGCAGACGGTCACGGCGCTGGCCGTCGCCGTGCTGCTGCAGCGCCTGACCCGCTCCTCGGTGCTGCGCGCGGTCGTCCTCACCCCGTACCTGGTGTCGAACGTCGTCGCGGGCATCGTCTGGCTCTGGATGCTCGACACGCAGCTCGGTATCGGCAACGAGATCCTCCAGGGCCTCGGGCTCGGCCGCGTCCCGTTCCTGGCCGACGAGACCTGGGCGATACCGACCATCGCCCTGATCAATGTGTGGCGGCACGTCGGCTACACCGCCCTCCTGCTCTTCGCCGGGCTGCAGGCCGTCCCGGCCGACATGTACGAGGCGGCGAAGGTCGACGGGGCGGGCGAGTGGCGGATGTTCTGGCGGATCACCCTTCCGCTGCTGAGGCCGGTGCTCGCCGTCGTACTGATCATGACCGTGATCGGTTCGTTCCAGGTCTTCGACACGGTCGCCGTCACGACGGCGGGCGGCCCGGCGAACGCGACCAACGTGCTCCAGTACTACATCTACGGCTCCGCCTTCGGCCGCTTCCAGTTCGGCTACGCCTCGGCGATGTCCGTCGCCCTGCTGGTCGTGCTGAGCGCGATCACCTTCGTCCAGTACCGGCTCACCCGGGCCGGCCACACCGACCTCGGCTGAGCGGGAGAGTCGTCATGACCGCGATGGCAACGATGACGCCGCTACGGCCGGCCCGGCGCCGACTCACCCTCGGACGGGCCGCCGCCTGGGCGGCGATGGGCGCGTTCGTGCTCGTCACCCTGCTGCCGTTCTACTGGATCCTGCGCACCGCGCTCTCCTCCGACGCGGCGCTCGCCGCCGACCCCGGCAACCCCCTGCCGGTGGGCCTCACCGGCGGCGGCTTCGCCCGGGCCCTGGGCCTGCAGTCCACCAAGGAGGCCATCGCACAGGGCGGTTCGGGCGGCGGGCTGGTGTTCTGGCGCTACCTCCTCAACTCCTTCGTCGTGTCCACCCTGGTCACCGTCTGTCAGATCCTCTTCTCGGCCATGGCCGCCTACGCCTTCGCTCGGTTGCGCTGGCGCGGCCGGGCCAGGGTGTTCGGTCTCTTCCTGGCCGGGCTGATGGTGCCCGCGATCTTCACCCTGCTGCCGAACTTCGTGCTGATCAAACAACTCGGCCTGATCGACACGCTGTTGGGGATCGCTCTGCCCACGATGTTCATGACGCCGTTCGCCGTGTTCTTCCTGCGGCAGTTCTTCATGAACGTGCCTCCTGAGGTCGAGGAGGCCGCTCTGCTCGACGGCGCCGGGAAGGTGCGGGTCTTCTTCCGGGTGCTGCTGCCGATGGCGTCCACCCCGGTCCTCACGCTGGCCGTGCTGACGTACATCACCTCCTGGAACGACTACTTCTGGCCGCTGATGGTGTCGTACAGCGACAGTTCACGCGTGCTGACCGTGGCCCTGGACGTCTTCCGGGCACAGACCCCGCAGACGGGCACCGACTGGTCGGGGCTGATGGCGGCGACGCTCGTCGCGGCGCTCCCGATGCTCGTGCTGTTCGGGATCTTCGCGCGGCGGATCGTCGGCTCGGTCGGCTTCACCGGCATCAAGTAAGGGGACGGGCATGCGATTTCGTACGGTCGTGGCGCTGACCGGGGCGCTGGCGCTGTCCCTGGTGAGCGGGTGCGCGAAGGGCGGTGCGGCGGGGTCGTCCGCGCACACGGTGACGTACTGGCTGTGGGACGCCAACCAACTGCCCGCCTACCAGGCCTGCGCGAAGGACTTCGAGAAGGAGAACCCGGGACTCCGTGTCGACATCACCCAGTTGGGCTGGAACGACTACTGGACCAAGCTCACCGCGAGCTTCATCGCCGGCACCCAGCCGGACGTGTTCACCGACCACATACAGAAGTTCGGGCAGTTCGCCGGTCTCAAGGTGCTGGAGCCGCTCGACGGCCTGGGCATCGAGAACTCCTCCTACCAGTCGGGGCTGGCCGCCAACTGGACCGGCCAGGACGGCCGTCGCTACGGAGCCCCGAAGGACTGGGACACCGTGGCGCTCTTCTACAACCAGAAGATGACCGGGGCGGCCGGCCTGTCCGCGCGGGACCTCAACAGCCTCTCCTGGAACCCGCGGGACGGAGGCACCTTCGAGAAGGCCGTCGCGCACCTCACCGTCGACGAGAACGGCAGGCGCGGCGACGAACCCGGCTTCGACAAGCACCACGTCAAGGTGTACGGGCTGGCCACCGGCGGCGCGGGCGACGGCGACGGCCAGACCCAGTGGAGCCCCTTCACCGGCTCGGCCGGCTGGACCTACACCGACAAGAAGCGGTGGGGAACCAGGTACCGCTACGACAGCGGGACCTTCCAGTCCGTCGTGAAGTGGTACTTCGGTCTGGCCCGCAAGGGATACCTCGCGCCGTTCACCGACTACAGCGAGGGCGCGAACCCGCCCAACGCCCAGCTCGCCTCGGGCCGGGCGGCGGCCGCCTTCGACGGCGCGTGGATGATCTCCACGTACTACGGCTCCAAGGGCCTCGACCCGGGCACCGCCCTCACTCCCGTCGGCCCCACCGGCAAGCGCGCGACGATGATGAACGGCCTCGCCGACTCGGTCACCAAGAACGCCCGCAACAAGAAGGGCGCCGAGAAGTGGGTGGCCTATCTGGCCTCGGACGCGTGCCAGCGCACGGTCGGGCGGTACGGGATCGTCTTCCCCGCCACCTCGGACGGCACCCGGGCCGCGGTCGCGGCCTACCGGCAGAAGGGCATCGACGTCACCGCCTTCACCCGGCCGGTCGCCGACAGGAAGGACTTCACGACCTTCTCCTATCCCATCACCGACTACGCGGCGGACGTCTTCGCACTCATGCACCCCGCGATGCAGGACATCTACGCCAACCACGCACCCGTGAGCGGGCTGAGCAGGACCAACGGCCAGATCAACCTGATTCTCGACCAATAAAGGACACGCATTCATGACGTTCTCCCTCGGCATCGTCGGCGCCGGGCAGTTCGCCAGACTGTTCCTCGCCCACCCGGGCGTCCGCGAGGTCCACGTCACCGATCTCCTGCCCGAGCGGGCCGAGCGGCTGGCCGCCGCCGAAGGACTGTCCGGCACCTTCCCCTCGTACGAGGCGATGCTGGAGTCGAAGGCCGTGGACGCGGTCGCGATCTTCACCCAGCGCTGGACACACGGCCCCCTGGTGCTGCAGGGGCTGAACGCCGGCAAGCACGTGTACTCCGCCGTGCCGATGGCGGTCTCCACGGAGGAGATCGCGGCGATCATCGACGCCGTACGGGCCACCGGCCTGACGTACATGATGGGCGAGACCAGCCAGTACAACCCGGCTACCGTGCACGCCCGCAACCAGATCGCCGAGGGTGCCTTCGGCCGCCTGTTCTACGCGGAGGGCGACTACGTCCACGACATGGACCTGGGGTTCTACGACGCGTACCGGTACAGCGGCGGCGAGAACTGGAAGGCGACCGCCAGCTATCCCCCGCTTCTCTACCCGACGCACTCGGTGGGCGGGGTGCTGGGCGCCTGGCGGACGCACGCGCTGAGCGTGTCCGCGATCGGGGTGCGCGACGAACGCGGGGACGGGGTCTTCGACAAGGAGATCAGCCAGTTCGGCAACGACTTCTCCAACGCGACCGCGCTGTTCGAGGTGGCGGGCGGCGGCTCGTTCCGTACGAACGAGTTCCGGCGGGTCGGCTATCCCTCGCACATCCGGGAATCGCGTTTCCGGTTCTTCGGCACCGACGCCAGCATGGAGCAGCTCGCCACGGTGAGCTTCTGGCAGGACAAGAAGGGGGTGCGGGACATCACCGAGCTGCTGGAGCCGACGCTGGCGCCCGACGACCCGTCGCTCCAGCACATCGCGCCGGCGCTGCGGGCCGCGTTCACGTCCGGATCGGCGCCCGTCCATGACCGGGCGCGGCTGCCCCGTGCCTTCGACCATCTCCACAACGGCCACGAGGGCAGCCACCACTTCCTGGCCGACGACTTCGTGACCGCGGTCAACACGCGGACACTGCCGTCGGTGAACGCGTGGGTCGCCGCCCGCTACACCCTGCCGGGCATCGTCGCGCACGAGTCCGCGCGTCAGGGCGGGGTCAGGCTGGAGATCCCGGACTTCGGGAACGCGCCCGAGGCGTGATGCCCGGTCCTCGGTGAGCCGGGCACGCGGGTGCCCGGCTCGCGGCCGGGCCGGCCGCCCGGCTCATGGCGCGGTCAGGTGCCCGGCTTGCGGCCGTACACGAAGACGTCGTCGCCGTTCTTCAGGAGCGACCAGTACTTCTTGGCGGTGGCCGAGGTCATGTTGACGCAGCCGTGCGAGCCCGGCGGGTTCCACATGGAGACGCCGACCGAGTGGAAGGCCTGGCCGCCGTCGAAGAACTGGCTGTACGGCATCGACACGTTGTAGATGCTCGACACGTGGTGGAGGTCACGCCAGTAGATCTTCTTCAGACCGGTGCGGGTCTCGTAGCCGTCGCGCCCCGTACGGACGGGCACCGGGCCGTAGACCAGCCTGCTGCCGTCCTGGATCCAGCTGAGCTGGAGCGTGAGGTTGACGCAGGCGATGCGGCCCTTGTTGACCGGGCACTTGCCGTCCTTGTTGGGCTTGGTGCCGACGGCCTTCTGCTTGTTCATGAGGTCCATCACGCCCCAGGTGACGGGTCCCGCGTACCCCGCGTTCGGGGTGATGCCGTGCTTGGTCTGGAAGGCCTGGGTCGCCTTGCAGTCGGCGGTGGACTGCCTGCCGTCGACCGGGCGGCCGAGGAACTTCTCCACCTGCTTCTGATACGGACCTGTCTGCGTCGTGCAGCTGGCGGCCTGCGCGGGCGCCGTGCCCAGCGCGAGTGCCAGCGGTGCGACAAGTCCGGTGATCCCCAGCGCGACGGCTCCCCGTCTGCGTACGTCACCCATGGCGGGCCCTTCCCTCTGCATGTCCTGGCGATTCCTTCGGTGTTCTGTCTGCTAGACACGCGTCGGCGCACCTGCGTTGCGCGGCGGATCAGGCTGCGACGAAACGGTGACATTGACCGTCGGAATCGAACGCCCCCTCCCGGTGCGGCGATGAACCTCGGGGGCGCGGGAGCAGACCCGCTCCAGTCGTCGATGAAGTATGCCTCGGGTCGTCGAGCAGAGGCGAACCCCCGTTCCCGTCGCCTCCATGACCGACATGGAGCATGAGTCGCGATTGCCCTTCTTTAAGTGCTTTTCGGGTGTCGGTACAGCACAAAAAGGGCGTGCCACCGACCGATGGTCGGTGGCACGCCCTCCAGGAGGCGAGCGGACGGGTTCGCCTACCGCGTCCGCCTGTCGGTGGTGTCAGTGACCGCCGAGGCCGTGACCGCCGTTGCCCAGGTGGCCGCCGGGCAGCTCGGTACCGCGACCGATGTGACCGCCGGGAAGCTCGGTACCACGGCCGATGTGGCCGACCGGCTGCTCGGTACCACGGCCGATGTGGCCGACCGGCTGCTCGGTACCACGACCGATGTGACCGACCGGCAGCTCGGTACCACGACCCACGTGACCGACCGGCAGCTCGGTACCACGACCCACGTGACCGACCGGCAGCCCGTTGCCGCGACCGATGTGACCGACCGGCAGCTCGGTACCACGACCCACGTGACCGACCGGCAGCCCGTTGCCACGGCCGATGTGACCGACCGGCAGCCCGTTGCCACGGCCGTTGTTCCCACCGGGGAAGACGTGGCCGTGACCGACCGGCAGGTGGTGCCCACGGCCGTTGTGGCGACCGGGAAGCACGTGGCCGCGACCGTTGTGACGACCGGGAAGCACGTGGCCGCGACCGAAGTGACGACCGGGAAGCACGTGGCCGCCGATGGGTCCGCGGCCCCACGTCACCACGTCGATCACACGAAAACGGTCGTTGCGCAGCGTCGCGGTGTCCGCGCGGTTGTCCCAGGCGTAGCTACGACGGTCCTGGTACACGTTCCGGCCCGCGTCGCGCCCCACTCCCGTGTGCACCCGCACCGTCTCACGGCCTCCCAGGCGCAGGTGGAACACGTACGCGCGGCCGTCACGGCCCGACAGCGTCCAGCCGTTCAGGTTGACCCCGTAACGGCCCGTGTTCGTCACCTCCACCCACTCCTTGTTCAGCGACGCGTTGCTCCCCGAGTCCCAGCCCGGAGAGTCGTACTGCACCTGGCCGATCTGCACCTGCGCACGAAACGGAAGCCGCCCCTGGTCCGCCGACGCCGGCAGCGCCGCCACACCCACCACCACACCGGCAGCCACCGCAGCCGCGGCAGCACGACGAACCATCACAGACTGCGAAACAGACACGAACGCCCCCTAGAGGGAACGGGCGGACCACACATCAGGATCCGCGAGTTTGGGTCCCGGCCCGCTGGCCGAGAACCACACTCTCCCGCCCCACCACGGCACCCGAGCCCACCACCCGCACGGCATTACCTACCGACAACACGACCATGACTCTCGCCTGTAATATACACCTATCGCCCGATATCCCCACATTGACACGAAATCCCCACAAATTAACGGCAATTACCTCAACCGTCACCTCCGCGTCACCCCACCTCTCACTCGAAAGTGAGTAACAACCGCCGCCCCACCCATGCGTCCAACCCAGCGACACCCCGAACACCTGTCCACCCCACACCCACCCCGAACCCGGCGGGCCACCGCCTCCCAGCGGCAGGACGTGCGCGGACCCCCACCCTCAGCCCACGCCCTCACGTCACCCGCCGGCCCGGGCGCGGTGCGTGTCCGGACACACGGGTCGGTCAGCCGCCCCACCGACTGGGAGACGACTGCGGCGGCAGACGGTCAGCGGACGTAACACCGCCGGACAGATTCGGCCGTTGTGAAGCCAGTAACCGACATGGCGGGGCGGCCTCCGCCCCATTCCGCTGGGATGGCCCGATTCAGAGCGAACAGCACACCTGGGGCGGACATGGGCGACTTCGTCGGATCGCATTCAACTCGGACCGCCGGTGCAGTGTTCCAGGAACCGTGCCGGTGCGGGGCCCTGCTGGACGGGGCAGCGCCCACGGGTGCCGAGGAGGGGTTCCGGGGGCTCCTGGAAGCGGCACCCGACGCCATGGTCATCGTCGACGACACCGGCACCATCAGACTCGTCAACGCACAGACCGAATCCCTCTTCGGCTACCGACGCGAAGAACTCCTCGGCCACCCCGTCGAAATCCTCGTCCCCGGCCGCTTCCGCACCCACCACACCCAACACCGCAACGGCTACGCCAACAACCGCCAGGTACGCCCCATGGGCGCCGGACTCGAACTCAACGGCCTCCGCAAGGACGGCACCGAATTCCCCGTCGAGATCAGCCTCTCCCCCCTCGAAACCACCGACGGCCTCCTCCTCTCCGCCGCCGTCCGCGACGTCAGCGACCGCAAAGCCGCCGAGGAACGGTTCCGGGGGCTCCTGGAAGCGGCACCCGACGCCATGGTCATCGTCGACGACACCGGCACCATCAGACTCGTCAACGCACAGACCGAATCCCTCTTCGGCTACCGACGCGAAGAACTCCTCGGCCACCCCGTCGAAATCCTCGTCCCCGGCCGCTTCCGCACCCACCACACCCAACACCGCAACGGCTACGCCAACAACCGCCAGGTACGCCCCATGGGCGCCGGACTCGAACTCAACGGCCTCCGCAAGGACGGCACCGAATTCCCCGTCGAGATCAGCCTCTCCCCCCTCGAAACCACCGACGGCCTCCTCCTCTCCGCCGCCGTCCGCGACGTCAGCGACCGCAAAGCCGCCGAGGAACGCATCAACGAGCTGGCCGGGCTCGTTGAGTCCTCCCAGGACGCGATCCTCGCCAAGACCCTCGACGGCGACATCACGTACTGGAACGCCGCCGCGCAACGGCTGTACGGCTACGTCCCGGAGGAGGTGATGGGCCGGCACGTGTCCGTGCTCGCTCCGTCCGAGCACCGGGACGAGATCGACGCCCTCATGGAGCGGCTGGGCAGCGGGGAGAAGGTCGAGCACTTCGAGACGTTACGGCTCACCCGCTCCGGTGACCTGCTGGACGTCGACATCACGCTGTGGCCGACCCGGACGGCGGACGGCACGGTCGTCGGCGCGTGCGCGATCGTACGGGACATCGGCGACCGCAAGCGTGCCGAGGCCGAGCTGACCGCCCTCTACGAGCAGCAGCGGCACATCGCGCTGACCCTGCAGCGCAGCCTGATGGGCACCCCTCCGGCCATCCCCGGTCTCCCCACCGCCAGCCGCTACCGGCCCGCGACCCAGGGGGCGGGGGTGGGCGGCGACTGGTTCGACCTCATCCCCCTCGGGGCCGGCCGGGTCGGAGTCCTGATCGGCGACGTGATGGGACGCGGCCTGGAAGCGGCGGCCGTCATGGGACAGTTGCGCTCCGCCGCCCACGCCCTGGCCAAGACCGGTATGCAGCCGCGTCAGCTCATGCAGGCCCTCGACACCTGTGTCACCGACCTGGACGTGCCGGACCAGCTGGTCACCTGCTGCTATCTGGTGATCGCCTCGGACGCGGGCGAGGTGACGATCTGCTCGGCCGGTCACCTGCCCACCCTCGTCGCCACCCCCGGCGACGGCGCCCGTCCGCTCCCGGTGCCCGTGAACGCGCCGCTCGGGGTCGGCGGCGTCCTCTACCAGCAGTCCAGCGTGGTCATCCCACCGGGCGCGACGCTCGTGCTCTACACCGACGGGCTGATCGAAACCCCCGGCAGTGACATCGAGGACCAACTCAAGAAGCTCACCACCACGCTGAGCCGGCTGTTCACCACCGCCCCCGACCTGGAGGCGGCGGCCGACCACGTGCTGACCGCACTCCTGCCCGACCCCGAGAGCCACAACGACGACGTCACCCTGCTGCTGGCCCGGCTCCCCGACGCGCCCCTGGCCGCTGTCACCACCGGCCTGCCCGCGGTCCCCGAGTCCGTGCCCGAGGGCCGTGCCTTCCTCGGCAAGGCCCTCACCTCCTGGGACTGCGCCGCCCTGGCGGACGACGCCCGGCTGCTGCTCTCCGAGGTGCTGACCAACGCGGTGCAGCATGCCCAGGGCCCCATCCGCCTGCACGTGTGCCGGACCGCGACCGATCTCACCGTCGAGGTCAGCGACCACAGCCCGCATCTTCCCCAGCCGCGCCTGGCGCCCGAGGACGCGGAGTCGGGACGGGGCCTGATCCTGGTACGCGCCCTCGCCGACGACTGGGGCGTACGGCCCACCGACGAGGGCAAGACGACCTGGTTCACCCTCGGTCTCTGAGGAAACGACACTCCGGCCCGGCTATCGCCCCGGGCTCCCCGTGGGCGGCCCGTCGCGTTCCTGTCGGGGCGGCCGCGTCGTCTCCGTCCTCGAAGCGGGCTGCGGGCCGTCGGCGCGCTGCGTGTGCCGACCGTGGTACTGCGGCGGCGAGTCCAGCCAGTAGGCGCCGAGGAGAGCGGCGAGAACCAGCTGCTGCGGGCTGGAGTCATGGCGAGCGGTCACACGGATACAACGATATCTACACACCAAAGTCACATATTGTCAGCGGGCACTCTCGGGAGCCGCCTTGGCGAGTTCGGCGGTGAACTGCGCTCCGGCGAGCAGGGCGAGGTTGGACAGCCACAGCCAGACCAGGAAGACCACCACACCGGCCAGCGAGCCGTACAGCCTGCTGTAGTTGCTCAGTGCCGAGGCGTACAGGGCGAAGCCCGCGGAGACCGTGAGCCACAGGCCGGCGGCCAGGACTCCCCCGGGCAGGCTGAGACTCCGCCTGCGGGCGGGAGGGGGGCCCGCGTGGAAGACGACGACCACCAGCACCACCACGAGACACAGCAGCAGCGGCCAGCGCAGCAGGTTCCAGGCCACGGCCGCCGTGGTGTCGAGTCCCAAGGCATGCCCCAGCGCCTCGGCGACGGGCCCGGTCAGGAGCAGCAGGAGGGCGCTGACCACCAGCAGGCCGAGCAGCGTGAGGGCGGTCAGCACGATGCGGTGCGCCGTGCGCCAGGCGGAACGCGAGTCCTTGACCTGGTGCATGCGGTGCAAGGCGCGGCGGAACACGGCGAGATAGCTGATGGCCGACCACAGCGCGCTCGCGGAACCCGTGACGAGCAGGGTCCAGGCGGCCGAACGTTCGCGCAGGGTCCCGGCCAGGACACCGTGCAGTTCGGCACCGGACTGCGCGGGCGCGTGGGAGGTGACGTGCTCGGTGAACTGCTCCGCGGTGTCCGGACTGATCAGACCGAACGCGATGACCATGGCCAGCAGGGCGGGGAGCACGGTCAGGATCGCGTAGTAGGTCAGCGCCGCCGCCCAGTCGGAGACGTCGTCGTTCCACATCGACACCGGTGTGCGGCGCAGCGCCGGCCACCAGGCGGCGGGTGGCCGGAACGCGGGCGGGCGGGCCGCCCGGAGGGGGCCGGCGTCGGCGAGGCCGTCCGGACGGGGGTCAGCGGACATGAGGGCTCCGGTGCGCGTGGGCGCTGAAGTGCGCCCGGGTGACGAGACGGTACGGGGTCACGGCCTGCGTGATCCGGTCGGCCGCCGAGCGGGGCTGTTCCATCAGCCTTCGTCTTCCTCTCCGAGTCCGTGCGCCGTCGCCACCGGGGCGGGTGGCCACGACCCCTCGGCCTCGGGTCGCGTCGGCCGCCCCACCGGCTCCGTGCGCGGCACGATCCTGTCCCGCGGGGCGCGTCGTGGCCGCGAGCCGCCGAGAACCCGGCGGGTCGCGGCGGTGACGTCGGCGTGGGCGGTGTGCCCGGTCACCCTCCTTCTCCACCTCTCCCCCGGTCGACCGCCGGGTACGAGCTCACTCGGGACCCGGCTTCGGCCTTGACCCGCGGCCCACGTTCGCCGCGGGATCCGTGACGCGGATTCACGGTCTGTTTCCGTGCCTCCGTCCGTACGGCCGTCCCGTGCCTCTTTCCGTGTGCCCCCGAATTCCCATGTGCCCGCGAAACCCGGAAGCGATCACCGCATCCGCGGTCGCCCGTACCGCGTGCCGGGACACGGCCCGCCGGTGTCCGACGGGCGGAACCGACGGAAGGGAGCCCGGGCCGCGTGTCCCCCTACCGCACGACGAGGAGCGGGTGACGGCGGAGGTCGGCCGTACCCAGGCGAACCCGGCTAGGCTCCCTGGTCGGAGCACATCCGCCGCCCGGTCGAGCAGGGCCGCGGCAGGGCAGGACGGAGAGACACACGGTGACGGACGGCGCGGCCGGGACCGGGAAACGCGCGGCGAAGGACCAGGCGCTGTACCGGAAGGTGGCGGCGGACCTGGGCCGGGAGATCGGCGAGGGCAGATACGGCTCCGGCGGACGGCTGCCCGCCGAGGGCGAGCTGGCCGAACGGTACGGCGTCTCCCGGGGCACGGTCCGTCAGGCGATGGCCCTGCTGCGGGCCGAGGGGCTGGTCGCCTCGCGGCGCGGTACCCGACGGGTCGTGATCGGGATGCCCCGGCCGCAGAGTTTCGGCGAACTGCTCAGCTTCACCCGCTGGGCACGCTCGATGGGCGAGGAACCCGGCGGCCTGATGATCGCCACGGAGACCCGGCCCGCCGACGCGACCGAGTGCGCACAACTGCGCCTTGCCGAGGGAACCGAGGTCCACCACGTACGTCGGCTTCGTACGCTGTCGGGCCGGCCCGCGATGGTGGAGCGCACCGTCTTCCCGCCGGCCGTCGGTGAACTGGTCGCCGAACTGCCGCCGGACACCGTGTCGTACACGGTGGCCCTGGAGGAACGGGGTGTGCTGTTCGCGGACGCCCAGCACACCATCGACCTGTGTCCGGCCGACGCGGAGGACGCCCGGCTGCTCGGTTGCCGGCCCGGCGGCCCGTTGCTGCGCGAACGGCGGTGCAGCACGGACCCGGCAGGCACTCCGATCGAATGGTCCGACGACCGGTACCTGCCGGACACCGTGGCGTTCACCGTCCACAGTTCGGCCGCCTCCGGCTCGCTGGCCCGCCGCCCGGCCGGCGACACCTGAGCGCACCTCCGCCCGGCCGGGAGGTTCGGCGACGGACCGCCTGATCAGGCGGTCCGCAGCAGCGCGGCGAGCAGCGGCCGGAAGTGCGCGAAGTCGGGGGCCGACGCCTCGGGGTCCTTGCCCTCGTCGTCCCAGCGGCGCACCGCGACGCCGTCCGCCGCGTACGGATTCGCCTCGTACTCGGCGACCTCGGGCGCGGACATCGGACCGCCCTGCACCTGAAGGGTGTACACGGAAGCCTCGGTGAGCAGGCCGAAGTACTCGGGCTCGACCGCGCACAGGTACCGCTTCGCGGCCACGTGCAGCCGGATCGGCTCGGTGACCTCGGGACCGAACCAGTCGGCCAGGCGGTCCGCCCCGGTGTGGCTGTGCCGGTTGTCGGTGCCCGCCATCAGGTCCTCCCCGGTGATCGGGCCGTGGAAGTGGCCGACGTCGTGCAGCAGGGCGGCCGCCACCAGCGCGTCGGACGCTCCCGCCTCCTGGGCTCGCGCGGCGGCCTGCAGCATGTGCTGCGCCATCGTCACCGGCTCGCCCAGGTAGGCGCCCGCGCCCTCGCCCGCGAAGAGGTCGGACAGCCCGTCCAGGAACTCCGCACCGGCCGCGTCCCGTTCGCGGCGCAGGACGGCCAGGGTGCCGGCCAGCGCGTCGATGTCGGCGTAGGCGCCCTGCAGGTGACGGGCGCCGCTCTCCTCGAAGGCGGTGCGGGCGTGCAGCAGCCGGACGTTGTCGAAGATCAGGCAGTCGCCGGGCGCGAGCCGGAAGTCCAGCTGGAGTTCGGGGCGCAGAGTGATCTCGGCGAACTTCCGATAGGCCCGGTAGAACGCCTCCAGTTCGTCGACGGGCAGCCGCAGGGTGGACATCGAGCGGTTGTTGAAGCGCACCTCGCGGATCCGTCCGCGGCCGTCCACGTCGATCAGCGGCCGTTCGGCCTCCAGTACGGTGCGGGCGTCACCGAAACGGAACGGCACGGGGGTGCGGGTCAGGACCGCGAAGCCCTCCGGGTCCTCGGCGCGCAGCAGCGCGGCGGCCTTGAATCCGTCCACGAGACCCGAGTCACCGCCGGTCGCCGAGTTGGCCAGGCAGTGCAGCAGTTGGAGGGTGGGGACCGGGTCGCGGTACGGGTTGTCGGTGTGCGGGGTGATGCGCGAGCCGGTGAAGGCCAGGTTGTTGGGGTCCGGTTCGACCCGTACGTCGAACAGCCGCCCGTAGTTGGTCTCGCGGACGTAGCCGAAGGTCTCCGCCACCTCGAGCACCTGGCCCGCGCGGCAGGGAACGTCGCGCAGCAGGGCGAAGCCGAGCCCGAGGACCGAGTCCAGCACGCGGGCCTTGACGACCGGGTCGCCCAGGTAGTCCGCCCAGTCGGCCTCGGGCAGCAGGCCGTCCAGGTCGGCGGCGGTCCACAGTGTCTTGCCCGTCTCGCCACGCCGGTCCCCGGGGCCGTCGTCGGTACCGGTGCCGGGCCGGTTGTCCGTCAGCCACCGCGTGGAGTACTCCGAGCGGTGGCCGTCGGGTGCCCAGTCGACCTCGACGCCGTCGGCGGTGCGCCGGACCGCGCCGAGCGCGAGGCCGGCGGGCAGCTCGGTGATCTGGAACAGCTTCTGGCCGTTGCGCGGGTCCCGGCACCGGGCGCAGGCGCAGTTGTCCCGCAGCCACATGAGCGGCATGTCCTCCACGACGGGTTCCTCGGCCGACGGCCGGGTGACTGATGGTGACTTGGTCATCACTCTCTCCCTAAGTTGTATAGCCAACTTTATCGATGCCGTGAAGGTCTCAGTCGCAGTTGAGCGGGGGGTGACGCGCGGCTTGCGCGTGGATGAACGAGCAGGCGAGGGCATCCGGCGACCGGACGGGGGACGAGTGACGTTTCTCCGGTGAACCGCTTGCGCCATTGGGGTGAGCAAAGCCCGCCCAAGGGGAGGGCCCCGTATCGATATAGAGATCCTTTTGTCTTGGCAAAGGGGTGTCGTGTCGCGACGGCCCGTTCCGCCCGCCATGTTCAACCCCCAGGAAGGAACCGGACGTTGACTTACGGGAAGAGGCTGAGGGAGCAGATCGCCGGACCGGGGACCACTCCGCTGATCGGCGTGCACGACATGTACTCGGCGTCGATCGCGGCCGAGCACTACGACGGGATGTTCGTCTCCGGCTTCGGTTTCGCGGCCTCGTACTACGGGCTGCCGGACATCGGATTCATCGCCTGGCCGGACATGGTGGCGTTCGTCCAGCGGCTGCGGGGCGCGTTCCCCCGGCACCATCTGCTGGTGGACATCGACGACGGGTACGTCGATCCCGAGGTCGCCTGTCATGTGGTGGAGGGACTGGAGCGGATCGGGGCGTCGGGGGTGATCCTGGAGGACCAGAAGCGGCCGCGCCGGTGCGGCCACGCCGACGGCAAGCAGGTGCTGCCGCTGTCCGAGTACCTCGCGAAGCTGGAGATGGTGCTGGCGACCCGGCAGGACATGGTCGTGGTGGCCCGCACGGACGCGACCGACGAGAACGACATCCTGCACCGGGCCGAGACGCTCGCCGCGACCGGCGCGGACGTGGTGCTCGTCGACGGCGTGCGCAGCGTGGAATGGATCCGGAGGATCCGCAAGGTGGTCGGTGACAAGCCGCTGCTCTTCAACCAGATCGCGGGCGGCAAGTCGCCCCGGCTCTCCCTGAGCGAGCTGTCCGAACTCGGCGTGGACGTCGCCATCTACAGCACACCGTGTCTGTTCGCGGCCCACCAGGCGATGCACTCCGCGCTCGCCGACCTCCGGGCGGCGGACGGCCGGCTCCCGGTGGTGGACACGACGAACGGTGTCGGCGTCGCGACCGCCACCCAGCTGCTGGAGCGCAACATCGCGCGCCTTCGGCCTGAGCCCCAGGGCGTGGGCGCGTGACACCGCCGTGCGTCCCGTCACGGCGGCTGGGCACGGCCTCCGTACTGGCCGTGGCCCTGCTGGGTGCCGTGGCGGCACCGGCGGCCGCGGGCGACATCTTCATCACCGTGCTCGACAACTCGCACGCCGACTCGATCCTCGAGGTGGACCGGGCCGCGAACGTCCAGCAGGGCAGTGGAACGGCCGGCAGCGACCACGAGGGCAGTGCCGTGGACATGGTGGAGGCCCTCGTGGCGGCGCACCAGGCCGAGGAGGGCTCGGAGGGCGACGACTGACACCGGGGATCGCGCAGGACGACGGGGGGCGCCCTCGCGACCGGTGACGCTCACGCTCCTGCCGTCCTGGGCGGGAATCGTCGGCGGCCCGGGCGGTGCCGCGCCTGCTCACGAGGGGTCGGCGAGGTCACGGAACAGGGGGCCGGGGCCGATCGGCCCTGGCGGTTCCGTGCCGCACGTGCTGTCCTGGAGAGGACGGGAAGGACCCGGGAAGGACGCGGAGAAGCGGTCGGCGGCCGTGCACCGCACAATCAGGACCCGCGAGAAGCGGGTGGGGCCCTTCCCGCCCCGGCGCCTGGCCCTGACATCCCTTCACCGGCCCCTCGCGCCCGTGGCGCGCACGGGCCGATCGGTCCCCGTTCCCAGGGCGGGCCCCACGAGGCCCCTGCCGGCCGGGACGGAACGGCCCCCGTGTGCGAACGAGGGCCGGACGGCCCCGTGATCCGTCCGGTCGGCCCCGCCACCCCTCGCTCCCCGGGCGTCACCTGGCCGTAGGCACGACGAGGAGGTGCGGCGATGCACAGGACACGGCGTACGAAGCGGTGGTGCTGGCGGTGGCGGAGCAATCCGTTGCGCCGGCACGAGGATGTCGTCGAAGCCTGGATCGTGCTGGCCGTCTGGACGGTCATCCTGGTGGGAGGCGCCCTCGTCGGTCTGGTGGCCGCCCAAACCGCCGACGCGTCCTTCGCCCGGTTGCGGCACGAACGGCACCCGGTCCCGGCCGTCCTCGTCGACAACACGGCCCGGACACTGCCGACAGGGGACGGCCCCGTCTACGACGGTGTCCGAGCGACGGTCCGCTGGACGGGTCCGGACGGCGCCACCCACACGGGCCGGACGCTGGTGAACGCCGGACACCCCGCCGGGTCGAAGGTCGTGGTCTGGCTGGATCACCAGGGACGGCTCACCACCCAGCCTCCCGATCCGGGCACGGCGTCCGCCGAGGCGGGAGCCCTCGGCACCGGTGCCGCGATCGCCTTCGGCAGCCTGGTGTTCGCCGGCGGCCGCCTCGCCCGCTGGCGGCTCGACCGGCGCCGCTACGACGAGTGGGCCCGCGCGTGGGAGCAGGTGGGACCGCGGTGGGGGCACAAGACCCCCTGACACCGAACACCCAGGGCGTACGAGGCATAGCCGACGGTAACGGAGGCGTACGGGACACCCGATGCACCCGATGCACCCGATGCACCCGATGCACCCGATGCACCCGGGGGACACCTCCCCGCGGACACCACCCCCTACTCCGCCCCTTTCGCACTCCGTCGCAGCGCGTTGCGAAAACCGGTGTTGACCGCCAACAGCCCCCCGTCCACGCACAGGGTGGTCCCGGTGATCCAGGACGCGTCACGGGAAGCGAGGAAGGCGACGGCGGCGGCGACGTCGTCCGGCTCTCCGACCCGCCCCAGCGGGTAGAGCTCCGCGGCCACGGCGAGGTCGTCGTCGCGCCCCTCCCACGCCGTGGTGCGGACCGTCCCCGGCGCGACCATGTTGACGCGTACCCCCCGGGGCGCGGCGTGACCGGCGAGCGTGCGGGTCAGGGACATGAGCCCCGCCTTCGCGGCGCTGTAGGCGTGGTTGCCGAAGTCCTGGATGCCGTTCACGGAGCCGATATGGACGATCGCGCCGCGGCCGGAGGCCACCAGGTGCGGGAGCGCCGCGCGGGAGCACCGGTAGGCGCCGGTCAGGGTGAGGTCGAGGTCGTGGGCCCACACCTCGTCCGGCTCGTCCTCGAAGAGCGGCTCGTCGGGGGTGCATCCGTAGGCGTTGTTGACCAGGACGTCCAGTGAGCCGAAGGTGTGGGCGGCGTGCTCCACGGCTCGCTCGACGGACGCGCGGTCACCCACGTCGCAGACGTACGCCTCGGCCCGCCCGCCCGCCTCGCGGATGGAAGCGGCCGTCTTCTCCGCCGCGGGCAGGTCCACGTCGGCGAGGAGCACCTGGGCACCCTCGTCGGCGAACCGGCGGGCGGTGGCCGCCCCGATGCCGCGGGCCGCGCCCGTGATCACAACCCCGTGTCCTTCGAAGCGCCTCATGGCAGTCGTGGCAGTCATGGCAGCGAAGGTACTGCCGTGGTCGTCGTGCGGACAGACGCCGTGCGCCCACCGGAGACCCGCCGGTGAGGCGCTCCTGCTCCCGGGCATCCCGGCCGTGGTGGAGAAGGCCCGCGCGTCGACCGTCCTCGTGATGGAGATGGAGCGGTTCGGGCGGGAGCGGCCCCGTACTCCCGGGGCACATGGCAGGCCCTCCCGGAACGCCGGCGCGGGGGTGTCAGCGATAGGTCTCGACGACCGCCTGGGCGTCGGGGCCGCCACCGTCGCCCACCCCGTCGGTCCCGTCCGCCGGTCCGTCCGCGTCCTGGACCTCGACCATGTAGCGCCAGGCGTCCGGGCGGCTGCCGTCGCGGTCGGTGAAGCCGTACACCCGGGCGAGCTGCCCGCTGGAGAGCGACTGCCCGTTCCAGCGCGCGACGCCCGGGTCTGCGGCCAGCGCGGCCACGGCACGGCCGACGTAGAACGGCGTCTCGGAGATGCCGAAGTGCGGCACACGCTCCGTCGCGTCGCGCCAGTTCTCCTCGGTGACACCGAAGGTCTCGAGCATGATCTCGGAGCGCAGCCACCCCGGGGTGAGCGCGACCGCGGTGGCGCCGCGCGGGCCCAGTTCGTGTCCCAGCGCGAACGCCATGCGCAGGACCGACGCCTTGGCGAGGTCGTAGAAGAAGGAGACGCGATAGGTGTCCCGGTTGTACTCCGCGGTGCCGTCGGTCATCTCGACGACGAGGCCGCCGGGGTGGCGCAGCAGCAGGGGAAGCGCGTGGTGGCTGGTGACGGCGTGCGTCTCGACGGCCAGCCGGAGCAGCCGCAGTCCGTTGTCGAGGTCGTGCTCCCAGACCGGGGCGTCCCACGCGAAGAGCTTCTCGCCGCCCCAGATGTCGTTGACCAGGACATCGAGCCGGCCCTGTTCGTCGTCGACGCGTGCGATCAGGGCCTCGACCTGCACGGGGTCGAGGTGGTCGGTGGGCACGGCGACACCGACACCACCCGCCGCGTCCACCAGCTCCGCGGTGTCCTCGATCGTCTCGGGGCGGTCGTACTCCGAGCGCCGTTCGCGGGTGCTGCGCCCGGTCACGTAGACGGTGGCGCCGGCCGCGCCGAGTTCCACGGCGATCCCCCGCCCCGCTCCCCGGGTGGCGCCCGCGACCAGTGCGACCTTGCCTTCCAGCGGCCCTGACATGTCCGACCTCCATGTTCGTACGTTCTTGCGTTCGTACGGGTTCGCAGTGCCCAGCGGTGGCTTCACCGATGGGTCGCTACGAGCGTGACGTGGAAGCCGGACATCTTCTGTCAGGTTTCGGGCGCGTCCGCGTCAGTGGCCGCGCGCGATCCACTCCTCCAGGTGCGGCGCCTCGGCGCCGATGGTGGTCGAGTCGCCGTGCCCGGTGCGGACGACGGTGTCGCCCGGCAGGCCGAGCAGACGCTCACGGATCGACGTGACGATGGTCGGGAAGTCCGAGTAGGAGCGGCCGGTGGCTCCCGGACCGCCCTGGAAGAGGGTGTCGCCGGTGAACACCGTGCCGAGCCCCGCGTCGTAGAGGCACACCGCGCCGGGGGCGTGGCCGGGCGTGTGCAGGACGGTCAGATCGGCGCCTGCCGCCTCGATCACCTGCCCGTCCTGCAGCCAGGCGTCGGGCAGCCGGTCGGGATGGGTCTGCTTCCACAGCGGCAGGTCGTCCGGGTGGAGCCAGATCGTGGCGCCGGTGCGCTCGGCGAGGGCGGGCGCGGCGTCGATGTGGTCGTTGTGGGCGTGGGTGCACACGATGGCCAGCAGCCGCCGGTCGCCCACCGCCTCGGCGATGGCGTCGGCGTCGTGCGCGGCGTCGATGACGATCGCCTCGTGGTCGTCCCCGACGATCCACACATTGTTGTCGACGTCCCAGGTGCCGCCGTCGAGGGAGAAGGTGCCCGAGGTGACGAGGTGTTCGATGCGCGCGGTCATCAGAACATCACCACCGAGCGCAGCACGTCGCCGTGGTGCATCCGCTCGAAGGCGGCCTCGATCTCGTCCAGCGCGATCGTCTCGCTCACGAACGCCTCCAGGTCCAGGCGACCCTGGAGGTGCAGGTCGATCAGCATCGGGAAGTCGCGGGACGGCAGGCAGTCGCCGTACCAGGACGACTTGAGGGCTCCCCCGCGTCCGAAGACGTCGAGCAGCGGCAGCTCCAGCTTCATCTCCGGGGTCGGGACGCCCACCAGTACGACCGTGCCCGCGAGGTCACGGGCGTAGAACGCCTGCTTGTACGTCTCGGGGCGGCCGACCGCGTCGATGACGACGTCGGCGCCGAAGCCCCCGGTCAGCTCCTGGATCGCCGCGACGGGGTCGGTCGAGGTGGAGTTGACGGTGTGCGTCGCGCCGAGCTTCGAGGCGGTGGTCAGCTTCCGGTCGTCGATGTCGACGGCGATGATCTTCGCGGCGCCGGCCAGCCTGGCCCCCGCGATCGCCGCGTCGCCGACGCCTCCGCAGCCGATGACGGCCACGGAGTCGCCCCGGCCGACGTTTCCGGTGTTGATGGCGGCGCCGATCCCCGCCATCACACCGCAGCCGAGCAGTCCGGCGACCGCCGGGGAGACGGCCGGGTCGACCTTGGTGCACTGTCCGGCGGCGACGAGGGTCTTCTCGGCGAAGGCGCCGATGCCCAGGGCCGGGGACAGCTCGGTGCCGTCCGTGAGGGTCATCTTCTGCTTGGCGTTGTGGGTGTTGAAGCAGTACCAGGGCCGCCCGCGCAGACAGGCCCGGCACTGCCCGCACACGGCCCGCCAGTTGAGGATCACGAAGTCGCCGGGTGCGACCTCCGTGACCCCGTCGCCGACCGACTCCACGACGCCCGCGGCCTCGTGGCCGAGCAGGAACGGGAAGTCGTCGTTGATGCCGCCCTGCTTGTAGTGCAGGTCGGTGTGACAGACCCCGCACGCCTGGATCTTCACCACGGCCTCTCCCGGCCCCGGATCAGGCACGACGATGGTCTCCACGCGCACCGGTTCGTTCTTGCCCGGGGCGATCACGCCACGTACTTCCTGCGCCATGGTGGCGAACCCTTCCGTAGATCGACGTTCGTCGACCGACCCTACGGTGTGACCGACCGGTAGCAGGCCAGGTGGTCTTCGGTCGCCTCGGTCGACGTGTGCCGGGCCGCCCGCCTCCGGTCTCGCGGGAGCGTCATGACGTGCGCCGAACAGGGCCCGGCGGACGCCCTGTTCCGCATGCTCGACGGCCGCCCGGCCGCCCGGCGCGAGGTTCCCTCCGGGCGGCGCCGATGCGTGGCCGGTCCACCTTGTACGGGGGGGCCGACCGGTGCCCGTACGGTGCCGGCGCCGACGTAGCCTGAGGCGTCCTCATCCCTTCCCGCAAGGAGCGCCGTGACCATCGCAGGGACGCAAGCCGAACCACCCGCCTGGCGGCTGCTTCTCGGATACGTACGCCCGCACCGGTGGGCGCTGTTCGCGGGCGCCCTGCTGGCGCTGACGACCGGTGGCACCGGTCTGCTGCTGCCGCTGGTGGCGCGCGGGCTCATCGACGACCTGTCGCACGACCGGCCCATCGGGCGGGCGCTGCTCGGCATGGCGGCGCTCGTGGTCACCAACGCGGCGGTGGGCGCGCTGGGTTCGTACGTGCTGCGGCGCACCGCCGAGTCGGTGGTGCTCGGCGCGCGGCGCGCCCTGTCGTCCTATCTGCTGCGGCTGCGCATACCGGCCGTGGACCGCAGCGAGCCCGGCGACCTGATGGCCCGCATCACCTCCGACACGACACTGCTGCGCGAGGTCACCACCGACTCGCTCGTGGGCATCGGCACCGGTGGCCTCACGCTCGTCGCGACGGTGGTGATGATGGGGCTGGTCGACGTGGTGCTGCTCGGTGTCACCCTCGGGGTGATCCTGTGCGCGGGAACGGTGCTCGGCCTGATCGTGCCGCGCATCAACCGGGCCAGCAAGCAGGCGCAGGACGCGGTCGGTGTGATGGGCGCCGCGCTGGAGCGGATCCTCGGGGCGCTGCGCACGATCAAGGCGTCCGGAGCCGAGCACCGCGAGGAGCAGACCATCCACGCGGCGGCCGAGGAGTCCTGGCGGCAGAGCGTGCGGGCCGCCAAGTGGTCGGCGGCGGCGGGCAACACGGCGGGGCTCGCGATGCAGATCGCCTTCATCACGGTGCTCGCGGTGGGCGGCGCCCGGGTGGCGACCGGCGCCATCGGCGTCGGCACCCTGGTCGCCTTCCTTCTCTACGTCTTCTACCTCATGTCGCCGATCCAGCAGGTCGTCGGCGCGATCACGCAGTACCAGACCGGCGCCGCGGCGCTCGCCCGGATCCAGGAGGCGCTGCGGCTGCCCGCGGAACCGGCCGCGCTTCCCGCGCCCCTGCCGACGCCCGGCTCCGCGCCTGCCTCGCTCGCCTTCGACGACGTCCGCTTCCGGTACGCCGACGATCTGCAGTACGTCCATCACGGCGTGACGTTCGCCGTACCGGCCCGGGGCATGACGGCCTTCGTCGGCCCCTCGGGCGCGGGCAAGACCACCGTGTTCTCGCTCATCGAGCGTTTCTACGACCCCGAGGCCGGCGTCATCACGGTGGACGGCCGTCCACTGGAGGACTGGAACCTGTCGCAGCTCAGGTCCGCCATCGGATACGTGGAGCAGGACGCCCCGGTCCTGTCGGGTTCCCTGCGGGACAACCTGCTGCTGGGCAACCCGGAGGCCGACGAGGCGGAGCTGACCCGGGTGGTGAGGACGACGCGTCTGGACGGGCTGGTGGCCCGGCTGCCGCGTGGTCTCGACACGCTGGTCGGGCACCGTGGCACCAAGCTGTCGGGTGGTGAACGCCAGCGTGTCGCGATCGGCCGCGCCCTGCTGCGCCGCCCCCGCCTGCTGCTCCTCGACGAGGCGACCTCGCAGCTCGACGCCGTGAACGAGGCCGCGCTGCGGGACACGGTCGCCGATGTGGCGCGGACGACCACGGTCCTCGTCGTCGCGCACCGGCTGTCCACCGTCACGATGGCCGACCGCATCGTCGTCATGGACGCGGGCCGGGTGCGGGCGGTGGGAACCCACCGGGAACTCGTGGCGGGAGACCCCCTCTACGCGGAACTGGCCGCCACGCAGTTCCTCGCCACGACGGGCTGAGGCTCCGCGCGTCGTCCGGGGGCGCCCGCGAGACGCAGAACGCTTCACCGGGCGAACACGGGCGGGCGCGACCCTGCCCCCGGCACGCGTGCCGGGGGCAGGGTGTGGGGGGCTCGGCCGGCGGCTCAGGCCCCGATGCCCGGGAGCAACCCGGTGACGGGGGCGGCCAGGTCGGTGAGCTGGTGCAGCTGGTTCAGGTCGTTCAGGTGGTTGAGCCCGGCCAGCTGGTTGGAGATCCGCGGGATGTCGTTCTGCTGCTCGGCCGGGAGGCCGCTCGTCGCGAGCGTGTCGAGCTGGGTGATCGGGTTCAGCCGTCCCGCGTCCGGGGCCTCGGGGGCGGCCGCGGAGGCCATCGGCGCGGCGAGGCCCGTGACACCGACGGCGAGACCAACGGCGGCGACCATACGTCGTGTTGAGATCATGCCTTCAGCAACGGCACCGGACCCCGCCCGGTCACGGCCGGACCCCGCCGCTCACCCGAGAGGCTCATCGTGCGGGCTGGGCTTGCCGTGAGCTGTGCGGCGGAGGAGTCTCGGAGGAGAGGCCCCTCGCGGCCCGCTCCTCACCGGGCCGCGGCCCTTCGAGGAGGTCATTCATGGGCACCATGGCAGGCCCCGCCTTCGACACGGAAGCGCTGCGCCGCGGAATCGAAGGACACGACCCGGCGGAAATGCTGGCGCTGTACGCGGACGACGCGGAGATACGGATCGTCGACCGCAACACGCAGCCGAGTCACCCGATGGTGAAACACGGTCGTGGCGAGATCGCCGACATGCTGAACGACGTCTACAGCCGGGACATGATCCACAAGCTCGAACAGTGTGTCATCCAGGGCGACCACGTCGCCTTCACCGAGTCCTGCCTCTACCCGGACGGCGTGCGGGTACTGGCCAGCTCGATGATGTCGCTGCGGGACGGCAAGATCGTCGAACACACGCTGCTGCAGGCATGGGACGAGTAGGGAGGAACTGGCCGAAGGTCCAGGTGTCCTCCCGTCTGACCTGGACCTTCTCGGCCAAGGTGGCTATGGGGCGGTCGGGGTCGCCCCGGACTCGGCGGCCACGACGAGTTTCCGCAGCAGGTCTGCGAGTGTCCGCTTCTCTGCTGCGGTCAGCACTGCGAGCAGCGCGTTCTCACCCTCGTCCTCCGACACCGCGTGCTGTTCGAACGCGGCGTATCCGGCCTCGGTGAGCCGTACCTCCACCCGCCGTCGGTCGGTCGCCTCGTGCGTACGGGTGATCAGTCCCGCGTCCTCCAGTGGGGCGAGCCGCGCCGACAGCGCGCCGCGGGTCAGTCCGAGCAGGTCGGCGAGGCGCGACGGGCTCGCCGCGTACGGCGGGCCGGTCCTGCGCAGCATCAGGAGCACCTTGAACTGCCAGTGCCGCAGTCCGTCCGAGTCGAGGGTGCCCCGGCGGGCCTGCGCGGCGTGCCGGGCCAGGATCGCGAGCCGGACGAAGATCTCCTCCTTGACCGGGTCCATCCAGTCGAGTTCCTTCGACCAGAGCGCCACGTGCCGGTCGACGGAGTCCCCGTTCGAGGACTGCCGCCCGATGTGCTCCCCCACGCCCACCTCCGAAAGTGGTTTTCTTGTGGATAGTTTTTCTGATTACTACCTTCCTCGCCATGACGAACACCACGGGCAACGCCGTCGGAGCGGTCGTGTCGACCGACGAACTCATCGCAGCAGCACGTGAGTTGAGGATCGCAGGACGATGGGAGCGGGCGACGGCCCTGCTGGACTCCGCCGAGGTGACCGATGCCCGGGCCCGCGTCCGGCTCGCCGTCGCCGCCGCCGAAGTCGCACTGGAGAGCGACTGGTTCTGCGGGACCGGTCTGGCGGCGGCCAGGCTCGCGGCCGCTGAGGGAACGGCCGAAGAGGCGGCCGAGGAGCCCACCGAGGACATCGCCGGCGCGTCACCCCTCGTCAGTCGTTGGGACCTGGACTTCCTGCGGCTGCGTCACGGCTACCGGCAACAACTGCACGTCGACGGCGTGTTCCGGGCCGGACCCGACGGCAAGGACCCGGCGGTCCTCACCTCACTGCGCGGCTTCGCCTTGGGCCTGCGGGACCGGGCCCCGGACACCGTCCGCCGCGGCTGGGCGGAGATGTACCTGGGTCTCATCGCCGACAACCTCTTCGCCGAACGGGAGTTCGCGCCCTCGCACTACGAAGCGGCCCTGCTTGCGGGCGAGTTCGGCGACGACCTCCTGTCCCGCGAGGCGCTGCGACACCTCGGCGATCACGATCACGACACCGGCGACCACGTACGGGCCCTGGAACGCTGGACCCGGGCGACCGAGCTCGGCGCCCGGGCCGGAACCGTCCCCGGCACCCTCTCGCAGCAACTGCTCCTGGCGGTCCTGGCCCGCGACACGGGTGACGACGCCGGGGCCGCGGCACTGGCCCGTGAGGTCGCCCGCTGGGCACGAGCCGTAGGCGCCGTGACCGTCGCGGCGCAGGCCGAGGCGTTCCTGGCCGGGACCGACCCGACGGCGCCGCCCACGGCCGGCGAGCGCGGCCGCTGATCGCAACGGCGACGGCGGCCGTCACCCCGGCGACGTAGACGTCGCGCCCGTCCGTGCACGGGCGCCGCTGATCACGCCGATGCCGGGAGGTGCCGGCCCGACGACGGGCGCGGTGCCCGCGCGGACCGCCACAGGCGCCGGACGCCGTCTCGGACGTCCGGGGCCTGCACTCAGCGCATCCACGCCTTGTACGACATCACGTCCCCGGACCGGACGCCGAACTCCGCGTCGTCCTTGGTGACGGTGTCCTCCAGGCCGAGTACGGCGCCGGTCACCGGATTCAGGATCAGCATCCGGCGCACGGCGTGCGCGGTGTCGTCGTACACGTACGCCTGTCCCGGGCGGCCCAGCCGGTCGGTGACCGCGCCGGCCGGACGCAGCCCCTTCGCGTCGGCGAGGAGACGGACCACTGCCGCGTTCTCGCGTGAACCGAGGGTCCAGTTGTCCAGCAACTCACCGACTGCGTCGAGGAGTTGGGACGTTCCCAGCGGTCCGGTGCGGTCGAGTTCGTCGAGGTAGGCGCGCAGCCGCCCGGTGTCGTGCGGCGGGGTGGCCTGAGGCGGGGCATCGCTCCAGCTGGGCGGGAAGGTCCGCCTGCTGAGGACATGACCGTCCTCGACGGTGCGCGGGACGGGGTCGGCTCCGCTGATGACGGGGCGGCCCGGCCGGCGCGGGTCGGTGGCCACGACCAGTTCTGTGGAGCTGCCGTCCGGCTGCCAGCGGACCACACGTTCCTCGGGCACCGTGACCGCCCGCCCGGCGCCGGAGCCCGCGGTCATGCTCAGGCTCCAGGTCTGCGCGTGGGTCCCCTGGCGCAGCCGCTGGGAGCGGTCGGCGGCCGCCCGTGCGGCGATCCGGCCGAGAGAAACGGGGGTGGAGCCGGACTCGATCTGCAGGGGTCGGGGCGCGGCCACCGCGGGAGTGGTCGCCGAGCCCGACAGCAGAAGCGTCAGGACGACCACGCCGACGGCGGCAGCGGACCCGACGCTCAGGGCCCAGCGGCGCAGCCGGCGGGGACGCCCGCTGTGCAGCAGCCGGTTGAGGCGGCGCTCGGCGTGCTGGTCGAGCGGCCGGTCGTGGAAGCGGCCGTCGTCGGACGGTACCGGGTTGGCGCGGCGCAGGAGGTCGAGTTCATCAGCCATGGCCGTGCTCCTTCGGGGTGTCGTGGCGGGACGTCGCGGTGCCGGGGGCAACGGCGAGGTGCGGACGGTCGATCTCGGCTCTGAGCCGGCGGCGGGCGCGGTGCAGGCGCATCGCCGCGGCGCGGGTGCCGCAGCCGAGGGCGACGGCGACCTCGTCGACGCCGAGTTCCTCCCAGGCCGTGAGGCGCAGTATTTCCTGGTCCGCCGGTGAGAGCCGGGCCAGTGCCTCGTGCACCCAGTCGCCCGGCGACCCGGAGTCGGGGCTTTCGACCACCTGTCTGCCGTGCGCGCTCTCGTCGTTGCCGAGCCGGTCGAGGAGTCTGCGGCGCCGCCCGTAACCGCGTACGACGTTGGCCAGGCAGTGGCGTGCCACCCCGTAGAGCCAGGGAAGCGGGGACGGCGGAAGGTCGGACCGGCGCCGCCAGGCGACGGTGAAGACCTCCGCCACCACCTCCTCCACGTCACTGCTCCGGCCGTCCAGTCGCCTCGCCACGTAGCGGCTGACCGCCCAGTAGTGCTCGCGATAGGCAGCGGCGAAGGTCTCGTCGTTGCTCATGATCCCTATGTGTCCGGCAGTCCTTCGAACGTCACAGCCGCCGGTGTGACGCTCGTCGCTTCCCTCAAGTGTGACCGGGGCCCCGGCGCCGGACACAGGCGGGGCATGGAGAGCACCACTGTCACGACGCCGCCCGCAGCCGTTCCCGGGCGTCCGCGTCGTCCCGGAAAGGCCGCGGTGAAGTGGCTGACCACCACGGACCACAAGACGATCGGCACGCTGTACCTGGTCACGGCGTTCGGCTTCTTCTGCATCGGCGGGGTGATGGCGCTGCTGATGCGCGCCGAGCTGGCCCGGCCGGGACTGCAGATCATGTCGAACGAGCAGTTCAACCAGGCGTTCACGATGCACGGCACGATCATGCTGCTGATGTTCGCGACGCCGCTGTTCGCCGGCTTCGCGAACTGGATCATGCCGCTGCAGATCGGCGCGCCCGACGTGGCGTTCCCGCGGCTGAACATGTTCGCCTACTGGCTGTATCTCTTCGGCTCGCTGATCGCGGTGGGTGGCTTCCTCACTCCGCAGGGTGCGGCCGACTTCGGCTGGTTCGCCTACGCGCCGCTGTCGGACGCGGTCCGTTCGCCGGGCGTCGGCGCCGACATGTGGATCATGGGGCTCGCCTTCTCCGGCTTCGGCACGATCCTCGGCTCGGTCAACTTCATCACCACGATCATCTGCATGCGCGCTCCCGGCATGACGATGTTCCGGATGCCGATCTTCGTGTGGAACGTGCTGCTCACGGGGGTACTGGTGCTGCTGGCCTTCCCTGTCCTGGCCGCGGCCCTGTTCGCGCTGGAGGCGGACCGCAAGTTCGGCGCCCATGTCTTCGACGCGTCGAACGGCGGGGCGCTCCTGTGGCAGCACCTCTTCTGGTTCTTCGGCCATCCGGAGGTGTACATCATCGCGCTGCCGTTCTTCGGAATCATCTCCGAGGTCATCCCGGTGTTCTCGCGCAAGCCGATGTTCGGTTACATGGGCCTGATCGGCGCGACCATCGCGATCGCGGGTCTGTCCGTGACCGTGTGGGCGCACCACATGTACGTCACCGGTGGCGTGCTGCTCCCGTTCTTCTCCTTCATGACGTTCCTCATCGCCGTACCGACAGGCGTGAAGTTCTTCAACTGGATCGGAACGATGTGGAAGGGCTCGCTGTCCTTCGAGACACCGATGCTCTGGGCCACCGGGTTCCTCATCACCTTCGTCTTCGGCGGTCTGACGGGAGTGATGCTCGCGTCGCCGCCGATGGACTTCCCCGTCTCGGACAGTTACTTCGTGGTGGCGCACTTCCACTACGTGATCTTCGGCACCGTGGTGTTCGCGATGTTCTCCGGCTTCCACTTCTGGTGGCCGAAGTTCACGGGCAAGATGCTCGACGAACGCCTCGGCAAGATCACCTTCTGGACGCTGTTCGTGGGCTTCCACGGCACGTTCCTTGTCCAGCACTGGCTGGGCGCCAACGGCATGCAGCGCCGCATCCCCGACTACCTGGCGGTGGAGGGTCTGACCACCCTCAACACGGTGTCGACCATCTTCTCCTTCCTGCTCGGCAGCTCCCTCCTGCCGTTCTTCTACAACATCTGGAAGACCGCCAAGTACGGCCAGAAGGTCGAGGTCGACGACCCCTGGGGGTACGGCCGTTCACTGGAGTGGGCCACGTCCTGCCCGCCGCCGCGCCACAACTTCCTCACCCTGCCGCGGATCCGCAGCGAATCCCCGGCGTTCGACCTGCACCACCCGGAGATCGGCGCCGCGCGCCCGCAACTGGAGACGGCGCGCGAGGACCTGCGATGACGGCCATGGACGACCGCCCGCTCGATCCGCGGGCCCTCATCAGTGAGGTGGAGGGCCATCTGCTCATCGAGGCCTCACGCGCCGAGGGGCGGGCGGAGGCGGTTCGCTTCGCCCGGTCGCTGGCCTGGCTGACGGACACCCAGCGGGAGGAGGTGGAGGAGTCCTACGTGGACGACTACCTGGAACTCACGCGCCGTTCCTGGGAACGGACGGCACGGCGCGGCCGGGAGCTGCGGGCCGAGTACGAGGCGGCGTACCGGGCGCTGCGGCTGCGGCTGTGCACCGCGTTCCTGCTCGGCGCGGTCGTCGTGGCCCTGGTGACCCTCACCTCGGTGAGCGCGTGCTGACCGGTGGGACGGCCGGTGACGCGGGAAGCGGGTGGTGCGCGGCTCGGGGGCGGTCTATTCGACCTCGGCCCAGTCGAGGGTCCGCTGCACCGCCTTCTTCCATCCCGCGTACCCCTCCTCGCGCCGGTCGTCGGACCACTGGGGCTCCCAGCGCCTGGACTCCTGCCAGTGGGTGCGCAGTTCGTCGGTGTTCTGCCAGAAGCCGGTGGCCAGGCCCGCCGCGTAGGCCGCGCCGAGCGCGGTGGTCTCGGCGACGACCGGGCGGCTGACCGGTACGCCGAGGACGTCGGCCTGGATCTGCATGCACAGGTCGTTGGCGGTCACACCGCCGTCGACCTTGAGCACGTCGAGGTGGACCCCGGAGTCCTGTTCCATGGCCTCGACGACGTCACGGCTCTGGTAGCAGATGGCCTCCAGGGTGGCCCGGGCCAGGTGTCCGTTGTCGTTGTACCGGGCGAGGCCGACGATCGCGCCGCGGGCGTCGGAGCGCCAGTAGGGGGCGAACAGACCCGAGAACGCGGGGACGAAGTACACGCCCCCGTTGTCCTCGACCGTACGGGCCAGCGTCTCGCTCTCCGCCGCGTCCTTGATGATCTTCATCTGGTCGCGCAGCCACTGCACCGCGGACCCGGTGACCGCGATGGAGCCCTCCAGGGCGTAGACCGCCGGGCTGTCGCCGAACTGGTAGGCCACGGTGGTGAGGAGGCCGTGCTGCGAACGGACCGGTTCCGTACCGGTGTTGAGGACCAGGAAGTTGCCGGTGCCGTAGGTGTTCTTGGCCTCGCCCGGGGCGTAGCAGACCTGTCCCACGGTGGCCGCCTGCTGGTCGCCGAGCACCCCGGCGACGGGGACGGCGGCCTGCAGGGGCCGCGAGGTGCGCGTCACCCCGTACGCCTCCCGGTGGGACGAGGGATTGATGGTGGGCAGCATCGTCCGCGGGATGTCGAAGAATCCCAGCAGTTCGTCGTCCCAGTCGAGGGTCTCCAGGTCCATCAGCATGGTGCGGCTGGCGTTGGTCACGTCGGTGGCGTGGATGCCTCCGTGGGGGCCGCCGGTGAGGTTCCACAGGACCCAGCAGTCCGTGTTGCCGAAGACGGCGTGTCCCTTCTCCGCCGCCTCACGGACGCCGTCCACGTTCTCCAGGATCCACTGGATCTTGCTGCCGGAGAAGTAGGTCGCCGGCGGCAGGCCCGCCCTGCGGCGGATGACGTCGCCCCGGCCCGAGCGTTCCAGGGCCGCGGCGATCGAGTCGGTGCGGGTGTCCTGCCAGACGATGGCGTTGTAGTAGGGACGGCCGTTGCGCGGGTCCCAGACGACGGTGGTCTCGCGCTGGTTGGTGATGCCGATCGCCGCCAGGTCGGTCGCGGACACGTTCCCGGCCCGCAGCGCGTTCTCCATCACCGACTCGGTGCGCTCCCAGATCTCCACCGGGTCGTGCTCGACCCACCCCGAGCGCGGAAGGATCTGGGTGTGCTCCAGCTGGTGCTTCGCCACCTCGTTGCCCGCGTGGTCGAAGATCATGAACCGGGTACTGGTGGTCCCCTGGTCCACGGCGCCGACGAGATCAGCCATGGTGCCGCCTTCTGCGTAGGGGTCAGCCCTCGGAGGCCTGGGCCCGGCCGGGGGGCTCGGGCTCCGCCGAAGGCAGGAACCGTCCGACGACGCCCTTGTACAGCGCCCCGCCGAGCAGACCGCCGACCAGCGGGCCGACGATCGGCACCCAGAAGTAGAAGTTTCCGTACTGATCCCGCCATGCACTGCGATACCCGGTGAGGAAACTGGCCAGCCGGGGACCGAAGTCGCGCGCGGGGTTGATGGCGTAACCCGCGTTGGTGCCCCAGGCCATACCGATGCCCACGACGACCAGACCGGTGATGAACGCGCCCAGGTTGGCGCCGGGGGGTGTGTTGAGCAGGTCCGTGATGGCCAGGATCAGGAGCAGCAGCAGGGCGGTGCCGATGACCTGGTCGCGAAACGCGCCCCACTCGTGGACCGGCAGGTTCGGGTTTCCGTTGGCGGGCAGCGTGGAGAACACCGTCTGCGTCTTGAAGGTGTGGCCGGGGTCGGCCTTCGCCAGTGCCTCGGTGTAGTTCCAGCGGACGAGCAGCGCCGCCACGAAGGCGCCGGCGGTCTGGGCGAACGCGTACGGCGCCACCTTGCGCCAGGGGAATCCCTTGAAGGTGGCCAGCGTCACCGTCACCGCGGGGTTGAGGTGGGCGCCACTGAGGCGGGCCGCGACGTAGACACCCATGGTGACACCGATGCCCCACCCCCAGGAGATGCTGTCGTGGTCGCCGAGTCCGCCCGGTGGGGTCGTGAGCGCGCCGCCGGCAACCACCTGCGCCACCACGGCGCATCCGAAGAGGATCAGCACCATGGTGCCGACGAATTCGGCGGCCATCTCGCCGACCAGGCCCAGCCTGTCGAACCGCTCCCTCATGCAAGCCCGCTTCCCGCCGGCTCACGACCGGCCGTCGACTGCCCGAGCTTTCCCGGCATCAGCATAGATCGATCATGAGACAACCGCATTTACAGGCAGATATCAGGCGTCACGGATGGTCACCTCGCCGGGCGAGGGGCCACGGCGGTGTTCCACCGGCGTCGTCAGGTGGCGGGCCGGCCGGCCGTCGCCGCCCATGAGGTCAGTTCGGAGCGGGCCGCGCTCAACAGGCCGGCGGACGGCGCCGTGGCCCCGTTCGTGACGAGCGCGTAGTGCGGAGTCCCCGCGGCGCCCGGCGCGGTGAGCAGCAGGCGGCGGGCGCCGGTGCCGCCCGGCTCGGGGGCCACGGCGATCGGCGTGCTCGTGGTGTAGGCGGGCGGGGAGTACGCCGTGCCGAGGTCGGACACCACCGTCGTGGCCGAGGTGGCGAAGGACGCCGGGAGATGGAGTTCCGTGGGTGCGGTGCCGCCGTCCGAGCGCCAGACCAGCAGGCCGTACCGGCCCGGTCCCACGAGCTGGGAGACATGGGGCAGGGTGGACGGGACCGGGTTCCAGGTCAGGGTGGTGGAGCCGTCCCGGGATCGGTCCTCGTAGGTGAAGGCGAGCGTGGTGCCGGCTGTCGCGCTCGGGTAGAGCCGGTCCAGGAGGCGGGCGTCCTGGCGCAGGACGGCCGTTCCGGAGTCGTCGAGGCGTACGGCGGACAGGTCCTCGTCGTTCCAGGCGTCACCGGAGGTGCGGACCTTGCTCGCGTTGCCGTTCATCAGCTCGTGATGGCGGCCGCTGTAGAGGTCCCACTGCCACTGGGTACCGGAGAGGACCGGCCCCGAGGCCGCCGGCCGGGACCACCAACCGGCCCCTGGCAGCCGGGAGTCGAGAGCCTGGTACATCGCCTTGAGGACCGTCGGGGCCTTGTCCGCGACCGTTCCCGACAACGGGTGGCCGAACTCGCTGACGATCGCCGTCGTCCCCGCCGCCGCGGCACGGTCACGCACCGTGGAGAAGTCGGTGGCGTACTGGCCGTCCCCCGCCTTGCCCCACATCAGGATGCCGGAGATCGCCTTCTGGTCGTAGAAGTGGGTGTTGAACACATACCGGGGGCCCAGAGGACCCGCGTCGAGCAGGCCGCCCTCCTGCTTCTGGGAGTCGATGTCGGCGTTCCAGAAGAGGTTCGGTTCGACGAAGGCGGGCTTGTCCTGCCAGCCTGCCGCGTCCATGCGGGCCCGGAAGCGTACGTAGAACGGCCAGAGCAGGTCACGTTCCCAGCCGCGGCTGGTCTGGCCCGAGTCGTAGCTGCCCGCGTACGGCTCGTTGAACGGGTCGAAGCCGACGACGCCCGCGAACTCGGCCGTTGTGAGGTGCTGTTCCACGTAGGCGAGGGTGGCCTGGGCCGTGGCCAGGAAGGCGTCCTGGAGGCCGTGGGCGTTGTGCCAGAAGTCGTACTGCGCCTGTTTCACCGCCCCGTTCTGGGTGATGTTCTGGCCCCAGAAGAGGCAGATCCCGCACGACTCACCCGGGTAGTTCCCCGCGTCCACGGCCCACTCGGGAGCGCCGTCGCCGGTGTACCAACTGCCCGGGTCGAAGAGGTGCAGGGAGTAGAGGTCCTGGTGGAAGTCGGGGTACACACGGATTCCGGCGTCCAGGAAGGCGCGCATCTGGTCGGTGGCCGCGGCGAGGTAGGCGGTGTCGACCTGACCGCGTACGGGTTCGGCGTGGGCCCAGGAGAACAGGAAACGTACGGAGTTCCCGCCTCCGAGGGCGCGCAGGGCCGTCGCCGACTTCCTCGCGTCGGCGACCGAGGCGAAGGGGAGTCCGCTGTTCTCCTCCAGCTTCGTCTCGCCGGAGACGTTGTAGCCGCGCAGGACGACCTCACGGCCGAGGCCGTCGATGAAGCGTCCGCCGTCGACCGTGAGGGTGGCCGCGGCCGGCGCGTCGAACCACAGGGAGTCGGGAAGTCCGTCCGCGGCGGCGGGTTGCACGCCCGCCACCGAGAAGCAGCCGGTGAGGAGTACGAGGACGCCGAGCAGACGCGCACGCAACTTCGCCATGTCCATAACAATTGCGCGGGTGGGGAGAGCGGTCAATACATCTGACTCATGAGTAAGTCTCAGCTCCGCGCGACCGGCCGTCGTGTCGTCGTGTCGTCGTGTCGTCGAGGGGAGCCGACGGTCTTCTCCGATCTGAGCGTGCCAGGATGCCGGGGACACGACCGCGAACCAGTCGACGGGCAGGAGCCAGCCGTGATCAACGGTGCACATGTCGTCCTCCACAGCCAGGACGCTGAGGCGGACCGCGCCTTCATCCGTGACGTCCTCCGCTTTCCCGGCGTCGACGCGGGCGGCGGCTGGCTCATCTTCAAGCTGCCCCCGGCCGAGGTGGCCGTGCACCCGACCGACGGCCCGCCCCAGCACGAGTTCTTCCTGATGTGCGACGACCTGGATTCCCAGCTCGGCGAGTTCCGCGCACAGGGTGTCGAGATCACCCGCCCGGTCAGCGAACAGCGCTGGGGCAAACTGACGGCAATCCGGCTCCCCAGCGGCGCCGAACTCCCCCTGTACGAACCGCGGCACCCCATCGCCCACAGCCTGTGACTCCATGGCACTCAGTTCAGCGTGAGGGTTCTCAGGTCACCCCGCGGACGCGGAGCACTCCGGCGCTTCGCGCCTCCGGACCGAGGCCCGCGTTCCCGCCCGGCCTGAAGGCCGGGAATCCCTGAGAGGATCAGGGGATGGACGTGGTGACGGGGAACGAGATGATCGCTGTCCCGCCGGGGCGGACAACGCTGTCGGACCGGCGGACGCAGCGCAGTTGGTCGGTCGAGCTTGCGCCCTACCAGCTCGCGGCGTTCCCGGTCACCCAGGCGTTCTACGCACAGATCACAGACCGGCGGCCGAGTACCGCCCACGGGGACCAGTCGCCCGTCGAGTGTGTCTCCTGGTGGGACGCGGCGCGGTTCTGCAACGCCCTGTCCCAGCGCGACGGGCTCACCTCCGCGTACCACTTCCGGGACGGCGGCGAAGACATCGAGTGGGACGCGTCCGCCGACGGGTACCGACTGCCGACCGAGGCCGAGTGGGAGCACGCCTGCCGTGCGGGTACCGAAGGTCCGCGTTACGGGGAGCTGGACGAGATCGCCTGGTACCGCGGCAACTCGCACGAGCGCATCCACTCCGTGGGTGGCAAACGCCCGAACGCGTGGGGGTTCCACGACATGCTCGGCAATGTCTGGGACTGGTGCTGGGACGTCTACGACGCCGAGGTCTACGGCACCTACCGGGTGCTCCGTGGCGGTGGCTGGTTCGACGAGCACTGGAGTTGCCGGGCCTCCGCCCGGCGCCGCAGCCACCCGACCTTCCAGGTCGACGACGTCGGATTCCGCGTCGCGCGTTCCCTCGGGTGACGACCGGTCTCGTCCGTCCTCGGACGCCATGTCCGCCGACCGCTCGACCGGGGGCTCGGTCATCCGGGACGTCCGGCGAATCGGACCCGTTCACCGGAGACACGGACCAGACCGACCGAGACGGGGCACGTCCAGTCAGGCGCCACCCGGACGGGTGCCGCCCGGCCGGATGCTGTCCGGCCGGATGCTGTCCGGTCGGGTCCCGTCCGGTCGGATGCCGCCCGTCGGGACCCGTCCGGTCACGCTGCCCGCATTGTCGCGCGACGTCGCGTCACGCGCCGACCCTTCGCGTCACGTTCAGCAGATACTCCTTCCGGTCGAGCGGGTTGAGATCGGTCCGCGGCCGGTCCGGGACCGCGCCCCTGACGACCGGCGCGTAGTGGTCGAAAGCGCATTCCAGCTCGCCCTCGCCACGGGTCAGGCCCGGCAGCCGCTGCTGCAGCTCATGGACCCGGGCGACCGGGATCCGGCCCTCCAGCACGCACACGGTTCCCCGCATCTCGGTGGTCGCCGGCACGGCGTGCTGCCTCACCAGCAGCGGGAGCACCGCCCCCACGGTGTCGGTCGGCGCCTCCAGCCGGAACCGGTGCATCGGCTCGTACACCCGGGTACCCGCCGCACGCAGCGCGTCCATCACCACCAGCGGGGTCAGGCCCCGGAAGTCGGCCCCCGTGCTGGACATGCTCTTGTCGAAGCCCTGATGGGCGTGGCTCTGCCGGGGTGAATAGCCGGAGTGGGTCATCGTGACCGTGCAGTCGGTGACCTGCCAGCCGTGGATCCCCTGGCTCAGGGTCTCCCCCACGGTGTCCTCGACCGCCTTGAAGAACGCGTACGGCATCGCTCCGAGTTCGACCTCCAGACGGAATGCCACACCGGAGCCGGCCGGCGCCGGATCGACGCGCAGCCCGACGGTCGCGAGGAAGGGGTTCGGGTCCTTTCCGTTGAACTCGACCGCCGCGCCACTGCCGACCGGCCGCTCGACGCACAGCGGTGTCGTCTCCCGGAACAGGACCTCGATGCCGAACTCGTCGGCCAGTGTCGCCTGAACGACCTCCTTCTGCACCTCGCCGTAGAGCGACATGGAGACCTGCTCGCGCAGCTCGTCCTGGCGCAGGTCGATCAGGGGGTCCTGTTCGGCCAGTTGGGTGAGCGCGAGGTGGAGCGCGCCCCTGTCGGCCGGACGGCGGGGGACGACGACGGTTTCGAGGGTCGGGGGTGAGAAGTGGAGCTCGTCGTCCGAGGACTTCCGCGCCACGCCGATGGTGTCGCCGATACGGATGTCCCCGAGGCCCCAGAGCCTGCCGATCCGCCCCGCCGTCACGGCCGGTTCGGGCACCGCCGCGCCGCGGTCGAACACACTGATCGCGGTGACCTTCGCCTCCCCGCCGTCGCGCAGGCACACCCGGTCGCGGGTCCGCAGTGTCCCGGAGAACAGCCGGACGTAGGCGATCTTCTCCCCGGCCGGCCCGCGCTCCACCTTGAAGACGGTGCCCGAGAGCGGCCCGTCGGCCGCGCCCTCGGCCGGCGGGAGCAGCTCCCTGATCCCGGCGATCAGCTCCTCGACACCTGCGCCCGTCATGGCCGAACCGAAGAACACCGGGTGCACCAGTGTCTGCCCGGTCTGGCGCACCAGGGCGTCCCGGAACCGGTCGCGGGAGACCCGTCCCTCGACGTACGCGGCCAGCAGCGCGTCGTCGTGCTCCGCGAGCAGGTCCGCCCGCGCCCCGCAGAGCCGGTCCGCGGTGAACCGGGCGAAGCGGGCGTCCCGGGTGCCCGCCCCGCTCACCTCACCCATCGGGACGATCGCCGGGGTGAGCCGCGCGGCGATGTTCTCCAGAACGCGCTCGTACCGTGCGCCGCCTCGGTCGATCTTGTTCACGAAGACGAGTGTGGGAATCCGCAGCCGCCGCAACGTCCGCATCAGCACCCGGGTCTGCGCCTGTACGCCCTCCACGGCCGAGACCACGAGCACGGCGCCGTCGAGCACGCTCAGCACCCGTTCCACCTCGGCGATGAAGTCGGGGTGACCGGGGGTGTCGATCAGATTGACCGTGACGTCGTCGTCGATCGCGAAGGAGACGACGGCGGACTTGATGGTGATACCGCGCTGCCGCTCGAGCGCGAGGGAATCGGTCTGGGTGCTTCCGTCGTCGACGCTGCCGATCTCGTCGATGACCCCGACCGAGTGCAGCAGGCGCTCGGTCAGGCTTGTCTTACCGGCGTCTACGTGCGCCAGGATTCCGAGGTTGAGCATATGCACCGGGCGTCATGTCCTTCGAAGTGGGAGTGATTCCTTCCTGGGCGGACATGAACGGTGTGCGCATTGCTGCTCCTTGATCCCGGCGGATATGTCCCACGTAGTCCAGCAGCCGACCGGGTCCGGCGGCAACGGATTAACGCTCAACCAACGCCCGGCACGGCCCGGCCGTACCGGAACGGCTGGCGGGGGTGGGGGGAGGAGTGGACCCTTGAGGAGAAACGGGCCCTCGAACGGGCCGCGGTCTGCGATGAGCGGGTGAGCGGTGAGCGGAGCGAGCGATGCGTGAGATCCTCCCGGCGCTGAACCGGTGGTACGCGGCGGGCGCCCCCTTCGGGCTCGCCACGGTGGTCGCGGTCTCCCGGAGCGCGCCCCGCGACCCGGGAGCGGCGATGGCGGTGGGGCCGGGCGACGAGGTCGTGGGCAGTGTGTCGGGAGGCTGTGTCGAGGGGGCCGTCTTCGAACTGGCCCAGGAGGTTGTGGCGTCCGGCGAGGCGCGCCTGGAGACCTTCGGGTACAGCGACGAGGACGCGTTCGCCGTCGGTCTCACCTGCGGGGGCGAGATCAGCCTGCTGCTGCGCAGGGTGACGCCCGGCGAGGACCCCTCCTTCGGCGCGGTGGCCGAGTCGGTGGCCGCCGGGCGTGCGGTGACCGTGGCGACGGTACTGGCGGGGCCCGCGCCGCTCGGTGCCGCCCTCGCGGTGTGGCCGGACGAGGTGGCCGGTTCGCTGGGTTCGACCGGCCTGGACACGGCCGTCACGGCCGACGCCCGCGGCGAGCTCGCCCAGGGCGCCACCGTACAGCGGCACTACGGACCGCACGGTGAGCGCCGCGAGGACGCCGTGACCGTCTTCCTCCAGTCCTTCGCCCCGCCGCCGCGCATGCTCGTCTTCGGAGCGATCGACTACGCCGCGGCGGTGGCCCGCGTCGGGGACTTCCTGGGCTACCGCGTCACGGTGTGCGACGCCCGGCCCGTCTTCGCGACGGCCAAGCGGTTCCCGGCGGGCGTGGACGTCGTCGTGGACTGGCCGCACCGCTATCTGCGCGGGACGACGACCGACGCGCGCACGGTGATCTGTGTCCTCACGCACGACCCGAAGTTCGACGTGCCCCTGCTGGAGGAGGCGCTGCGCCGCCCGGCCGCGTACATCGGCGCGATGGGCAGTCGCCGTACCCACGACGACCGGACGAAGCGGCTCGTCGAGGCCGGTGTGTCGCGGGACGAGCTGTCCCGGCTCCGCTCGCCGGTCGGTCTGGATCTCGGGGCGCGGACGCCCGAGGAGGTGGCCGTGTCCGTCGCCGCGGAGATCGTCGCACTGCGCTGGGGCGGCAGCGGGGCACCCCTGACGGCGACCGGCGGGGCGATCCATCCGAGGCGCCTCGATCCACCCGGAGGAACGCTGGGAGGAACGCCGGGGGGAACGCCTGCAGAAAGGGAGGCGGCCGCGCCTTGAGTGCACCGCTCCTGTCCCGGTCGAGTGCACCGCTCCTGCCCCGGCCCGGACCGTCCCGTCAGGCGATACCGTCCGCCCGGTTCCCCGTGCGGGGCGGCAGCCGGTGCAGTGTCAGGTCGGTGAGCCGCCCGTCGGCCACGGTCGCGGTCATGTAGGTGCAGTACGGCTGGCGACGGCGGTCCGTCGGCGAGCCCGGGTTCAGCAGGCGCAGACCGGTCCCGGTGGTGGTGTCCCAGGGGATGTGGCTGTGGCCGAAGACCAGGACGTCAAGGTCGGGGTAGCGCTCGGCGCAGCGCCGCTCGCGGCCCTGGGCGGAGCCGGTCTCGTGCACGACCCCGAGACGCAGACCGTCCAGTTCCGCCCGGGCGACCTCGGGGAGGCGGGCGCGGAGCTCCGGGCCGTCGTTGTTGCCGTGGACCGCGACGAGCCTGCGTGCCCGCTCCTCCAGCAGGTCGAGGGTGGCGGTGTCGACCCAGTCGCCCGCGTGGACGACGACGTCGGCGAGCGGGAGTTCGGCCGTCAGCCGCGGGGGCAGTTCCCTGGCCCGCGCGGGGAGATGGGTGTCGGACATCAGGAGCAGACGCACGGCGTCCACCCTACGTTCCGGGCCCCGCGCCGAGGCCGCGTCCGGACGGCTGCCGGGCCCGCGTCGGTCGGTGCGCCTCGGTCCGGTGCGCCTCGGTCCGAGTCAGTCCGGTCCGCCCCGGTCCGGTGCGGCCGGTCCGGCTCAGTCGAGAAGGACTTCGCTCCACACCTGCTTGCCGCCGCTGACCGGCAGGCTCCCCCAGGCCGCCGACGTGGCCTCGACGAGGAGGATGCCGCGGCCGCCGGTGGCCTCCCAGCCGATGCTGGTGGGCTTGATGGGCGTACGCGGCGAGGAGTCGGCGACGGCGATCCGCAGCAGCCGGTTGATGAGGGTGAGGTCGAGTCTGACCTGGCCGCCGGTGTGCACGAGGGCGTTGGTGACGAGTTCGGAGACGACCAGGAGCGCGGTGTCCATGCTGTCGTCGGTCACGCCCCAGGACCGCAGCGTGCGCCGGGTGAAGCGGCGGGCGTGCCGCACGGCCTCGGGGACGCGCCAGATCGTCCAGCTCTCCCGGAGCGGGCGCAGCGACATGCCGTCGTAGCGCATCAGGAGGAGGGCGACGTCGTCGCTTCGGTTGGCGCCGGTGAGCAGTCTGTCGGCGACCATCCCGAGGTGCGCGGGGTCGGACGCGGCCAGCACCCCGGCGAGCCGGTTCAGGCCGTCCTCGATGTCGACCTCGGCGGACTCGACCAGACCGTCCGTGGTCAGGGCGACGACCGTGCCCAGCCGCAGCCGCAGTGGGGTCATCGGGAACTCGGCCTGCGTGACGACGCCGAGCGGCGGTCCGCCGTCGGAGTCGGGGACCTCCGTGGTGCCGTCCGGGTGACGCAGTACCGGCGGATGGTGGCCGGCACGTACGCACCAGGCGGACCCCTCCTCCATGTCCAGTTCGACGTAGCAGCAGGTGACGAAGAGGTCGGTCTCCAGGTCCATGAGGAGCCGGTTGGCGCGCGAGACGACGACGTCGGGCGGGTGGCCCTCGACGGCGTAGGCGCGCAGGGCCGTGCGCATCTGGCCCATGAGGGTGGCGGCCTGGGCGTTGTGACCCTGGACGTCGCCGATGACGAGGGCGACATGGTTGTCGGGCAGCGGGATCACGTCGTACCAGTCGCCGCCGACCTCGAGTCCCGCCGTGGTGGGCAGGTAGCGGGCGACGGCGACCGCGCCGGGAAGCCTGGGCAGCCGGCGCGGGAGCAGGGAGCGCTGGAGCGTGGTGACCAGCTCGTGTTCGGCGTCGAAGGAGCGGGCGCGGGTGAGTGCCTGGCCCGCGAGGCCCGCGGACGCGGTGAGCAGGGCGCGCTCGTCGGGGCCGAAGTCGTGCGGGGCGTCCCAGCCGATCAGACAGGCTCCGGCCATGCGCCCGCCGGCGGGCAGCGGCAGGATGGCGAGGCCGCCGGGGCCGACGTCGGCGAGCGCGGGTTCCAGCGGGGATCCGGCGGGCCAGACGGCCGGGCGTCCCTCGCTGAGGGCCGCCGCGAGCGTCGGCATCGCGCGCACGGGCGCGTCGGGCCACTCCGAACGCCATTCGGAGCGCCACAGTTCCGGCCAGGCGGCCGGTTCGGGCGGATCGAGGACGGTGACGACGAGGCGGTCGCCCTCCAACTCGGCGAGGGCGATCCGGTCTGCCCGCAGGGGCCGCCGCAGCGCGGCCACGACGGCCCGGCCCACGTCCCGGACGGTGCCCGCGGTGGCGAGGGCGGCGGCCAGCCGCTGTACGCGGGCCACGTCGCTGACGCCGGAGCGGAGCTTCGAGGCGTCGGCGACCGTACCGACCAGGCGTGCCGGGCGGCCGTCTCCTCCCGGCACCATGCGGCCGCGCAGCCGCAGCCACCTCGGCTTGCCGGAGGGCTGTGTGATGCGGAACTCCAGCTCGCGTTCCCCGATGGACATGTGGTCCGCCTCGACCACGGACATCAGGGTGGGCAGGTCCTCGGGGACGGTGAGTGACAGCAGGGTCTCGACCTTGCCGTCGAACTCGGCACGATCCAGGCCGAACAGCTCCAGCATCTCGTCGTCGACCTCGACGTGCCCGGTGTCCATGGCGAGGTCGAAGGCGCTGGCGGCCAGGGCGCCGGGGGCGGTCGCCGAGCCGGGCGCGGGGCAGACCGCGGCCTCGGCGATCAGGGCGAGACACTCCCTGTCCTCGCTGTCGAAGCCGCCGGGGCGTTCACTGACCGCGACCAGGCACCCGGCGTCCCGCAGCGGCAGCACGGCCAGCCAGAAGTCCTGGGACGGCAGGCGACGGGATTCGGCACAGCGGCCGATCTCCTCCGGACCGAGCCACAGCGGCCGGCCCGAGCGGTGCGCGTCCACCGTGGGGGAACTGCCGGTGAGGAGATAGCTGTCGCGCAGCCCGTAGAGCGTTCTGGGGACACCCGCCGACTCGGTCAGGTGCAGTTCGCCGCCCCTCTTCGTGGGCGAGTACACCGCGACGACGGTCGCCCCGGCGAAAACGAGCGCCTGTTCGAGGACACGGCGCAGCCGTTCGCGCGGATCGAGGTCCGGCGTGGGGGTCTTCAGGGAGATTTCGGCACGCAGCGTCCGCGTTCCGCGTTCCGCAGCGCGCTCACTGACCACGTCCGTCATTACAGCGCTTCCGGAGCCCCCGCGCAGCCCCTGTGACCGTTCCGGCACCTTGCGGGCCTGTGGTGGGGCCCGGAAGCCGTACGGGGTGCCGCGCGTGGCGCTCGCCGTGCGGCGGGAGCCGCCAGGAGGGAGCCTTAGATCATGGCCGGCCCCTGGTGCCGGATCGGCGTGCGGTGTCCGGGCCGTCCGCGGCACGGCGGAGGGTCTCCCGCGGAGGGGACGCACCCGGGTGATCCGGCCACGCGGCGAGGTGCCGTGCCGGGCGCCGGCCGCCCGACGGGACGGGCCACACACGCCCTGGCCCCGGGAGCCATGGCGCGGCCCTGCGAGGAGGTGGTCGGCGTGTCCGACTGGCGGGGGTCCGTGCAGGCACCGGCCGGCCGTACGACGCAGGTCGGGCGGCCTCTGCTCTCGCTGACGCTGGCCTCGCTGGTGGAGGAGGTGCATGCCCACTCCGGCGCGGTGTACCTGCTGGCGAGCGGCGAACCCGTACTGGAGATGGCGGTGATGGCCGGCATGCCCCGGGCGTTCGCGGCGCCCTGGGAGCGGGTGGGGCTCAACGCTCCGATCCCGGTGGCCGTCGCGGTGCGCGAGCGGCGACTGGTCTGGGTCAGCGGCGGGGAGGAGATGGCCCGCCGCTTTCCCCGGATCGCCATGGTCCTGCCGTACCCCTTCGCGCTCGCCGCCCTTCCGGTCGCGACCTCGCGGACCACGTACGGAGCCGTCTTCGTGACGTGGCCCGGCTCGCACCCTCTGGAACTCGCCGACCGGGAGCGCGACCACCTCACCGCGGCCTGCGACAGGCTCGCGCTGCGCCTGGAGCGGGCCGCGGAGGAGCACCGCCCGGTCCGCCGGGAACCCGACCTGCTCACGCCGTCCGCCACACCGGTCCCCGGCACGCTCGGCACGGTGGAGGCGGCGCGGATGGTGGCGCGGCTGCCGTACGGGCTGTGCGCGCTGGATCTGCACGGGCGGGTCAGCTACGCCAACCCGGCGACGGCCGAGATGCTCGGCCTGCCGGTCAGCGCTCTGCTGGGCACCCAGCTGTGGGCGTCGGTGCCCTGGCTCAACGATCCCGTCTACGAGGACCGCTACCGCGCCGCGCTGATCAGCCAGCACGTGACGTCGTTCGTGGCGCTGCGGCCGCCCGGTGACTGGCTGTCGTTCCGGCTCTATCCGAGTACGACCGGGCTGAGTGTGCGCATCTCCCGGGCCAGGGCGGTCGCGCAGGAGAACCGCGCCGGGCCGCAGCACGAGGACGCCCCGCGCCTGGTGACCATCTCCCATGTGCTCAGCCTCGCCGGCGCGCTCACCCAGGCCGCGAGCGTGCAGGACGTGGTGCAACTGGTCGCCGACGAGATCGCGCCCGCTGTCGGCAGCAGGGCGCTGATCCTGCTCGGCTCGCGGGCCGGCCGACTGCACGTACTCGGCCACCGCGGGTATCCGGACACCCACGTCGCGGAACACCTCGACGGGCTGTCGCTGAGCGCGCCGTCCCCCTGCACCCACGCCCACAACAGCGGGGTGCCCGCCTTCTTCGACTCACGCGCGCAACTGGAGCACCTGTATCCGCCCCGGAACGCGACGTCCGACGGCATGGCCGCATGGGCGTACCTGCCGCTGATCGCGTCCGGACGTCCGCTGGGCACCTGCGTCCTCGCCTACGCGGAGCCGCACTCCTTCCCGACCGACGAACGGGCCGTGCTGACGAGTCTGAGCGGGCTCGTCGCGCAGGCGCTGGAACGGGCGCTGCTCTACGACACCAAGCTCCATCTGGCGCACGGTCTGCAGGCCGCGCTGCTGCCGCACACCCTGCCGTCGCTGCCCTTCATCGAGGCGGCCGCACGCTATCTGCCGGCCACTCAGGGCATGGAGATCGGCGGTGACTTCTACGACCTGATGCCCTCGCACGGCCTGGCCGCGGCGGTCATCGGCGACGTCCAGGGGCACAACGTGACCGCGGCGGCCCTGATGGGACAGGTCCGGACCGCCGTCCGCGCGTACACGACCGTGGGCCAGCCGCCGGAGGAGGTGATGCGCAGCACCAACCGGCTGCTGATCGACCTGGGCACCGACCTGTTCGCGAGCTGTCTCTATCTGCGCCTCGATCCCGCCCGTGAGGTCGCGGTCATGGCGCGCGCGGGTCATCCGCCCCCGCTGCTGCGGCGGCCGGACGGGCGGGTGCGGGTGCTCGACCTGGCCGGCGGGCCGCTGCTCGGGATCGACGCCGACGCCAGGTACCAGACGACCGAGGTCCCGCTGCTGCCCGGTTCGCTGCTCGCCCTCTATACCGACGGGCTGATCGAGTCCCCCGGTGTGGACATCGAGGACGCCCTGGCCGGCCTCGGGCAGCGTCTCGGCGACGCCCCCGAGCAGCCGCTCGACGAGCTGGCCGACACCCTGGTGCGGCAGAGCGGGGCGCTGACGCAGGAGCGGCTCGACGACGTGGCACTGCTTCTGCTGCGGGCACGGACACACGCGTGACGGTGGCCCCGTCGCGGATCGGTCCTACGGCGGACACTGACCGGGAGCCGCGCGACGCCCACCGACCCGCCGGCACACGACGCACGCCGAACCGGTGTCAGCGGCGCACGCCGACGGGGCGTCATACGGTCCACGCCGAACCGGTGTCAGCGGCGCACACCGACGGGGCGTCATACGGTCCACGCCGACCGGGTGTCACCCGGCGCACACCGGTTGGGCGGCCGGTCCCGGGACGCGGAGCGGTCCGGCCCTCCCGCCGGAGGGCCGGACCTCCCACCGTCGGCCGGGACGGCTGTTCCGCGGCCGGGTCAGTGGCTCTGCGTCAGCGGTGTCACCCGTTCGAGCTCACCATTCCGGAGCCGTCGTCCGCACCGGTGCCGGACTGGTTGTCGCCCGCGGCACCCGACTGGTCGCCGCCGGCCCCCGACTGGTCACCCATCCCGGACTGGTCACCGGCCGCCGGGTCGCTCGCCGCGGGGTCGCTGGGCTCGGCACCGGCCGTGGCGCTCGCGTCGCCCGCACCGCCCGCACCCGCCCCGGCGCCCGCTCCGAGCGTCGCGCCGGTCGCCGTGAGCGCGGTCGTCACCGGCTGGAAGAAGGTCTCGCCGCCGACGGTGCAGTCGCCGCTGCCGCCCGAGGTCAGGCCTATCGCACTGCCGTCCTGGGTGAAGAGCGAACCGCCGCTGTCGCCGGGCTCGGCGCACACGTCGGTCTGGATGAGTCCGGTGACCGTGCCCTCGGGATAGTTCACGGTGGCGTCGAGTCCGGTGACGTTGCCGTCGTTGAGACCGGTGGTGCTGCCCATCCGGAAGACCTGCTGGCCCACGGCGGCGTCGGCGGCCTGGTTGATGGCGACGGTCTGACCGTTGCCGACGTTGACCACACTGTTGGCCTGGGTGTTGGGGTCGTCGTACTTGACGAGCGAGAAGTCGCCGTCACCGGGGAAGGTGGCCTGGTCGACGGTGGCGATCGGCGCGCCGTCCTGCGCGTCCGACCACTGCTTGGCCGCGACCCCGCAGTGACCGGCGGTCAGGAAGGCGGGACTGCCGTCGCCGGCGGTGACGTTGAAGCCCAGCGAACAGCGCGCTCCGCCGCCGAAGATGGCGTCGCCGCCGTCCACGAACGTCTTGAAGGTGCCCGCGGACTTCTTGACGGTGGCCATGCCGGAACCCAGCGAGTCGACCGTCGACGTCAGCTTGCTCCAGTTCGCACCTGTGACCGTGCTGTCGGCGGTGACCCGGAGCTGGTTCGTCTTGGGGTCGACGGACCAGGCGGTGCCGGGGATGGTCGCGTCGGTCTTCAGCGTCCGGGCGGCGGACTTGAGGGCGGCGAGGCTGTTGTCGACGCTGCGGGGAACAGCGCCGGCCTTCCTGACCGCGTCGACCGCCTTGCTGTCGTCGCCGACGACGTTGACGACGACCTGCTGCTTGGCGGCGTTGTAGTACGCGCCTCCGTAGGCCTCACCGAGCTGGGTGGCGAGGAGCGAGGTGAGGTCCGAGGCGTCCGCGGCCTTCAGCGTCTTGGGAGCGGCGTCCTTCGCGTCGGTCTGCGAGGCGTTGGCGTTGGGCAGCAGCAGCGCTGCCGCTCCGAGCGCCGCGACGCTTCCCGCGGCGATGGCGGCCTTGCGCTTGGGAATCCTTTTGTGACTCAACTCTTGACCTCCTGGGGACGGGGTCGATGCCACCGTCCGGCGGCTGACTGGGGGGCGCCTGGATGCCTGTTGATACGTGTGAGTCGCAGGAGTTGTTCAACTCCCTCTGAGAAAGGCAGGAGTCAGCCCGGCCGAAGGCATGGATTACGAGGTGACCGCGTCTCTCCTCCGGCCGACCGGGGAACACTGCCCCGTATGACACTGAACCTCGCCGAAGCCGACAAGATCCTCTCCACCCACTTCGCTCCCTGGGTGCTGGACCTGGGCCTGTCGGTGACGGAGTTGGGCGAGGGCCGCGCGGTGCTGCGGCTGCCCTGGTCCGCCCGGCTCGCCCGCGCGGGCGGTTCGCTCTCGGGCCAGGCCCTGATGGCCGCCGCCGACACGGCGACCGTGATCGCGGTGTCGGCGGCGCGCGGCGCCTTCGTCCCGATGACGACGGTCCAGCAGTCCACCAGCTTCCAGCGCGCGGTCACCGACGCGGACGTGCTCGTCGAGGCGGTCCTCACCAAGCTCGGCCGCCGCATGGCCTTCGCCGACGTCACGATGACGGCCGGGGACGCCCGCGACGTCGCGGCGCGCGCGAGCACGGTGTACGCCCTGCTCGGCTGAACGACACCGTCCGCTGACGGCCGGTGACACTCCGTCCGCCAACGGGGCCGGAATCCTTGCTTCAGCGAATCTGCACATCGAATGCGCAGGCGCGTCACGGCGCGCGACGGATCTGCACAGTCGCGCGCCCCCCCGCGCGCCATTGGGACGGGACTGTCCCATTGGCGCGCCGGGCGGCAAGGGCAGCGCCGAAACAATGCCGTGCAGCATGTGAAGAAGTGGCCGCAAAGACGTGTGCACGCCTGCACGGTTGGGCCGAAGCTGCGCTCAAGTTCCCAGGTGGGAGCCCTGGTTGATTGGATACGTGCCCCGCGACCGTGCTTTGATCCGTGCACCGCGGAGGTCGCGGCACACCTCCGGAGACGGGAGCCGCAGGGCTCCCGGACACGGGATCCGCACCCCCGCGGTGGCGGCCGTCATCTGTCCCCAGAGGGGGCCGCTCCCCCCTTATGAATATCCATACGAAGGGAAGTTCCCCCATGAACTCCACCCCCCAGGTTGCCACCGCCGAGATCTCGGACGCGGACCTCGACAACGTCTCCGGCGGCCTGTCGCTGAACGCCGTTGGCACCGTCACCGGCCTGGTCGACGGCGTTGCCCCGGTTTCCGGCCTCGTGGGCACGGCCGTCGGCACCGTCGAGGGTGTGACCGGCCTGAACACCGCTCCGGTCACCGGCCTGGTCGCCGGTCTCTGATCGCGTCTCATCCCGCTGAGTCCCGGAACCACTCCCCGGTTCCGGGGCTCTCGGATGCCGTAAATCTCTCCGACAGGTGAGGGAAGTTCCGTGCAGTTCCGCCAACAGGCCCTCGCCAAGCTGCAGTCAGCCGAAGAACTCGACCTGCCGGTGCGCTTCGCCCGCCCCCAGGGCTGGCTCGTCCTGTCCGTGACGGTGGTCGTCATGGCGGCCGCGTCGGTCTGGGCCGTGACGGGCACGGTGGCCTCGACGGTCGGTGCCCCCGCCGTCCTCACACACGCGCAGGGCAGTTACGTCCTGCAGAGCCCCGTCGCCGGTCAGGTCACCGCGGTCCTCGCCAAGGAGGGCGATCGGCTCGCGGCCGACGCCCCGGTGCTGAAGGTCCGTACGGCCCAGGGCGAGACCTCCGTCGTCCGTACCGTGGCCGCCGGCCGCGTCACGGCCCTCGCCGCCACCATCGGGGCCATCATCTCCACCGGCGCGAACGTCGCCGCGGTGGAGAAGGTCGCGCACGCCGGCGATCCGCTCTACGCGACGGTGTACGTGCCCGCCGAGAGCGCATCCACCATCCCCGCGGACGCCGCCGTCGACCTCACCGTCCAGTCGGTGCCGACCCAGCGGTACGGGGTGCTCCGCGGTCATGTGAAGGCGGTCGGCCGGAGCGTGCAGACCCAGCAGCAGATCACTTCCTCCCTCGGCGACAGCCAGCTCGGCGAGCAGTTCACCAAGAAGGGCAGGCCGGTGGCCGTCCTGGTCTCCCTCGACCGTTCGTCCCGTACGAAGAGCGGCCTCAAGTGGTCCTCGGCGGACGGGCCTCCGTACCCGCTGACCTCCATGACCCTGGCCACGGGCTCGATCCGGCTGGCCGATCAGCGTCCCGTCGATTGGCTGCTTCCGTGACCACCGCACAGGACACCCGGGGCAGACGGCGCGCCGCACCGCCGAAGCGCACGGTCCCCAGGAGCACCCGCAGGACCGTCCGCACGCCGACGGTGCTCCAGATGGAGGCCGTGGAGTGCGGCGCGGCCTCCCTCGCCATGGTGCTCGGCCACCACGGCCGGTACATCCCCCTCGAAGAGCTGCGCATCGCCTGCGGTGTCTCCCGGGACGGCTCGCGCGCCAGCAATCTCCTCAAGGCGGCGCGCGGTTACGGCCTCACGGCCAAGGGCATGCAGATGGACACGGCCGCGCTCGCCGAGGTGCAGGCGCCCGCGATCCTGTTCTGGGAGTTCAACCACTACGTCGTCTACGACGGAATGGGCCGCCGTTTCGGACGGCGCGGGGTGCACATCAACGACCCGGGCAAGGGCCGCCGTTTCGTGCCGATGGAGGACTTCGACACCAGCTTCACCGGCGTGGTGCTGGTCATGGAGCCGGGCCCCGACTTCCGCGAGGGCGGCCGCAGGCCCGGCATCCTCGGCGCCATGCCGGCCCGGCTGCGCGGCACGTCGGGCACGATGCCCGCGGCCGTGCTGGCCAGCCTGCTGCTGGTCGCGGTCGGCGCGGCGGTGCCCGCGCTCAGCAGGACCTACATCGACACCTACCTGATCGGCGGTCAGACCTCGCTGCTCGGCGTGCTCTTCGCGTCGATGGGTGCCTGTGTCCTGCTGACCGTGCTGTTGACGTGGCTCCAGCAGGCGAACCTGCTGCACGGCCGGATCATCTCATCGACGCTCAGCAGCGCACGCTTCCTGCGCCATCTGCTGCGACTGCCGGTCACCTTCTTCTCCCAGCGCAGCCCGGCCGACCTGGTGCAGCGGCTGCAGTCGAACGACGCGGTGGCCGAGACCCTGGCCCGAGACCTCGCGGCGGCGGGCGTCGACGCGGTCGTCGTGGTGCTCTACGCCGTCCTGCTCTACACCTACGATCCGCAGCTCACGGCGGTCGGTATCGGTGTCGCGCTGCTCAACGTGGTCGCGATGCGGGTGGTGATCCGGCTGCGCGCGACCCGTACGGCGAAACTGCGCGCGGACAGCGCCCGGCTCACCAACACGGCCTACACCGGGTTGCAGTTGATCGAGACCATGAAGGCGACCGGCGGCGAGGACGGCTACTTCCGCAAGTGGGCCGGGCAACACGCCACCACACTCGAGGAACAGCAGCGCCTCGGGGTGCCGAGTGCCTGGCTGGGAGTGGTCGCGCCGACGCTCGCCACCCTCAACAGCGCGCTGATCCTCTGGATCGGCGGTCTGCGGGCGATGGAGGGGCACATCTCGGTCGGTCTGCTCGTGGCCTTCCAGGCGCTCGTCACCCGTTTCACCGCGCCGCTCACCCGGCTCAACGGTGTCGCGGGACGCATCCAGGACTTCGCGGCCGACGTGGCACGCCTCAAGGACGTCGAGAACTTCCAGGCCGACCCGCTGTACGCCCGCTCCGGCACCGGCGACTCCACCCGCAGGCTGCACGGCCATGTCGAGCTGGAGAACATCACGTTCGGCTACAGCCCGCTCGACAAGCCGCTGCTCACCGGCTTCTCGCTGACCGTGGGCCCGGGCCGGCAGGTGGCACTGGTGGGCGGCTCGGGAAGCGGCAAGTCCACGGTGTCCCGGCTGATCTCAGGCCTGTACACCCCTTGGGAAGGCACGATCCGCATCGACGGGCAACTGCTGGAGGACATCCCGCGCGGCGCACTCGCGGCCTCCGTCTCCTTCGTCGACCAGGACGTCTTCCTCTTCGAGGGCACGGTCCGCGACAACGTGGCGCTGTGGGATCCGTCGATCCCGGACGACGCCGTCGTCGCCGCGCTGCGGGACGCGGCCCTGTACGACGTCGTGGTGCGCCGCCCCGGCGGCATCCACAGCCGGGTCGAGCAGGACGGCCGCAACTTCTCCGGCGGCCAGCGCCAACGGCTGGAGATCGCACGGGCGTTGGTGCGCAGGCCCAGCATCCTGGTCCTCGACGAGGTGACCAGCGCGCTGGACGCGGAGACCGAGCAGACCGTCATCGACAACCTGCGCAAGCGCGGCTGCGCCTGTGTGGTGATCGCGCACCGGCTCAGCACCGTGCGCGACAGCGACGAGATCGTGGTGCTCCAGCACGGCACGATCGTGGAACGCGGGCGGCACGACGCCCTGGTGGCGGCCGGCGGTCCGTACGCCGAGCTGGTCAGGGAGCGATGAGATGACGACGGTTCACGAGGGCGACGTCGTCCTCGGCGCGCTCGGCACGATGGGTACGCCGGTCGACTGCGCCGGGCTCAACCGCCTCGACCTGGAAGGGCCGCAGGTCCTGTGGCTGGTGGTCGCGGGCGCCCTGGACCTGTTCGCGGTCGACGCCGCCCAGCAGGGCCACTGGCACCACCTCGGCCGCCTCGAAGCGGGCTCGCTGCTGCTCGGCCCGGTCGCGGGTCCCCAGCACACGCTGGTCGGGCGGCCGTTGCGGGACTGCGCGGTACGCCGGATCGTGCTGCGCGAGCTGTACCAGCCGGTCCCCACCGAGACCTGGTCCTACGACGAGTACGGCAACCCCCAGTACGTGCCGCCGACATCGAGCCCGCTGGAGTACGCCCTCGCGCTCGGCGTCGGCCGCAGCCTCTCCATCCTCTTCCAGGCTCCCACGGCCACGGAGAACGCGGCCGCGCTCACGGACGACGACGTCTTCTGGATGCAGGTGCCGCCGGGGAGTGTGCAGTACGGCTCGCTGTACGGGGCGGAGGCCGCGGCGGACCTGCTGATGGACTCGGGTGTGTGGCAGGGCATGGTCGACCAGCAGTACCGGCTGCTGGCCACGCTGGACCGCTGGATCGAGCAGTTGGAGGCCCGTCACGAGGACCGGACGGCGGCGGGCATCAAGGCGGGCGAGGCCGTCCGCGCCCAGGCCGACCGGACCCTGCTCGCATCCATGGGGACGGCTTCGAAGCGTCCTACGTCGGCCGACACGGACGCCACCTACACGGCCTGCGCGCTGGTCGCCCGCGCGTCCGGGATCACGCTCGCCGAGCCGGCGCAGAGCGGCACGGAGAGCGACAGGATCGACCCGGTGGAGCGGATCGCGCTGGCCTCGCGCGTCCGCAGTCGTGCGGTGCGCCTGGACGGGCCCTGGTGGCGGGACGACATCGGCCCGCTGGTGGGCCGGCGTGCGGTGTCGGGCAGCCCGGTCGCGCTGCTGTGGCGGCGCGGCGGCTATGTGGCCGTACAGCCGTCGTCCGGGCGGGAGACGCCGGTCGAGAAGGCCAACGCGGCCGAGTTCGAGCCGCGGGCCGTGATGTTCTACCGGCCGCTGCCCGAGCGCCGGCTGAGCCCGTTGCGGCTGGCGCGGTTCTGTCTCCAGGGCACGGGCGGCGATCTGCGCAACCTCGCGGTCAGCGGTCTCGTCACCGTGGCGATCGGCGCCCTGGTGCCGATCGCGACCGGCAAGGTGCTCGGCGAGTACGTGCCGAAGGCCCAGCACGGACTCATCGTGCAGGTCTGCCTGGCGATCATGATCACCAGCGTGGTGTCGGCGGCGTTCATGCTGCTGCAGAACCTCACGCTGCTGCGGATGGAGGGGCGGATCGAGGCGACGCTGCAACCGGCCGTGTGGGACCGGCTGCTGCGGCTGCCGACGAAGTTCTTCACCTCGCGCTCGACCGGTGAACTGGCCAGTGCCGCCATGGGAATCAGCGCGATCCGACGACTCCTCGCGGGCGTCGGCCCCACACTCGCGCAGGCCGGCACGGTCGGCGCGATGAACCTGGGGCTGCTGCTCTGGTACAGCGTGCCCATGGCGCTGGCAGCGGTCGCCATGCTCGTCGTCATCGCGGCCGTGTTCCTGGGGCTCGGTCTGTGGCAGGTGCGGTGGCAGCGGCGGCTGGTCGTGCTCGGCAACAAGCTGAACAACCAGGCGTTCCAGACCCTGCGCGGACTGCCCAAACTGCGGGTCGCGGCGGCGGAGAACTACGCGTACGCCGCCTGGGCGGGCGAGTTCGCGCGCAGCCGTGAACTCCAGCGGAAGGTCGGCCGCATCAAGAACCTCACCACGGTGCTGGGAGCGGTCTATCTGCCGCTCTGCTCCCTGCTGATGTTCATGCTGCTCGCCGGCCCGGCGAGCGGATCCCTGTCGGCCGCGGACTTCCTCACCTTCAACACCTCGGTGACCATGCTGCTGACCTCGGTCACCCAGCTGACCGGCGCCTTCGTCTCGGCGGCCGCCGCGCTGCCGATGTTCGAGGAGATCAAGCCGGTGCTCGACGCCACCCCGGAGGTCCGGGTGGCGAGCACCCGCCCCGGCGTGCTGTCCGGGGCCATCGAGGCCCGCAGGCTCTCCTTCCGGTACTCCGACGACGGCCCGCTCGTCCTCGACGACGTGTCGTTCGACATCCGGGCGGGCGAGTTCGTGGCGATCGTCGGCCCCAGCGGCTGCGGCAAGTCCACGCTGCTGAGGCTGCTCATCGGCTTCGACAAACCGGTCTCGGGCAGTGTGCTGTACGACGGCCAGGACCTGGCGGCCCTCGACCAGTCCGCCGTGCGCCGTCAGTGCGGTGTCGTGCTCCAGCACGCGCAGCCGTTCACCGGCTCCGTCCTGGACTGCATCTGCGGCACCGAGCCGTACACCCCCGAAGAGGCGATGGCGGCGGCCGAGATGGCGGGCCTGGCCGAGGACATCAGGCGGATGCCGATGGGGCTGCACACGATCGTCTCCGGCAGCGGCGCGGTCTCGGGTGGGCAGCGCCAGCGCCTGATGATCGCCCAGGCGCTGATCCGCCGCCCGCGCATCCTCTTCTTCGACGAGGCAACCAGCGCCCTGGACAACGAGACCCAGCGCACGGTCATCGAGAGCACCCGGGCGCTCAACGCCACCCGGGTCGTGATCGCGCACCGGCTGTCCACGGTCATGGACGCGGACCGGGTGATCGTGATGGAGGACGGCCGGGTCGCCCAGCAGGGGCCTCCCGCGCGGCTGCTCGCGGACACGGGCGGACGGCTGCACGAACTGGTGCGACGGCAGTTGGCGTGAGAGGTCAGTCCATCCCCGGTACCTGGGCGCCGGAGGGGACACCGGCGGCGAGGTAGGCGCCGTAGATCTCCCGCCAGGGCGCTCCGGCGCCGGCGTGCGGGCCCGGCGAGTGCCGGCCGAGGGCCTTGGCGTCGAGGACTGCGAGGCAGACCTCCCAGCCGGCGCCGTTGCGGGCGGCGGTGTCCTCGGCCGCGAGCACGTCGGTGAGCGTGAGGTGCGTGCGCTTCTCGTCGAGGGCCTCGAGGTCGAAGTGCAGCTCGTCGCCGCCCCAGTCGAAGGAGAGGTGCCGGGGCGGGTCCACGGCGATGACGCGGCCCGTGGAGTCGGAGGTGTTCGGGTCACCGCTGAACCGGATCGCGCCGCCGGGGCGCAGCTCCATCTCCGCGCGGGACGGGAACCAGCCGGCCAGTTCCTCCGGGTCGGTCACGAACTGCCAGACGCGGGCGATCGGGTGGTCGTAGGTACGGCTGAAGCGGACGGCGGGGCGGCCGTCGTCGAGGGTGAGGTAGGTGCCGGTGAGGGCGGTGCGTTCGGCCGACATGGTGGCTCAGTCCTTCACGGAGGGGGCTTCGGGCTCGTCCGACGGCTCCCCCGCCGCCTGGTCCAGACGGCGTCCGAGAGCGTCGAGGCTGTCGTTCCACAGCGTGCGGTACGGGGCGAGCCAGGCGTCGAGTGCGGCGATCGGGGCCGGATCCAGCGCGTAGACGCGGCGCTGCGCGTCCTGGCTGACCCGGACCAGGCCCGCGTCCCGCAGCACCCGCAGGTGCTTCGAGGTGCTCGGCTGGCTCAGTCCGCATGCCGCCACGATCTCTCCGACGGGGCGCGGGCGCTCCCGCAGCAGCGCGACGATCGCGCGGCGGTGCGGGTCGGCGAGCGCGGTCCAGGGAGTGACGTCGGGCATGCGCCCCAATATGCCGCTTCGGTTATATGCCGGTCAAGGCATACGACACACGCGCACCCGCAGCGGGATGCGCGATGTGACGGTCACCTCACTCGGCACCTCTAGCGAAACGTTGCCGTTTCGCAGGGCGGTGTCTTAGTGTCGATGTGTACGAAACAGTTTCGTTTACGTCTCCGTTACCCTGAGCGACTTCCCTGGAGTGGTTCTCCCATGTCCCAGACCCTGACCGAAGGTGCCCGCAAGGGCTCCGTGGACTCCTCGTCCGCGCCGTCGTCGAGGCGGTGGTGGATCCTCGCGATCATCGGCATCGCGCAGCTGATGGTGGTCCTCGACGCCACCATCGTGAACATCGCCCTGCCGTCCGCGCAGGCGGACCTCGGCTTCTCCGACGGCAACCGGCAGTGGATCGTCACGGCGTACTCGCTGGCCTTCGCCTCCCTGCTGCTGCTCGGCGGACGCATCGCCGACCTCTTCGGGCGCAAGCCCGCCTTCCTCATCGGTGTCGCCGGATTCGCCGGCGCCTCCGTGCTCGGCGGCGCCTCCGCGAGCTTCGGCATGCTGGTCACCGCACGTGCCCTGCAGGGTGTCTTCGGCGCGCTGCTCGCCCCCGCCGCGCTCTCGCTGCTGCACACGACGTTCACCGACGCGAAGGAACGCGCCAAGGCGTTCAGTGTCTACGGCGCGATCGCCGGTGCCGGTGGCGCGGTCGGTCTGCTGCTCGGCGGTGTGCTGACCGACGCGCTCGACTGGCGCTGGACGCTGTTCGTCAACCTCGTCTTCGCGGTCGTCGCCTTCGCCGGCGGCTGGGTGCTGCTGAGCAACCACCGGGACGCCGCGAACTCCCGGCTCGACCTGCCGGGCACCCTGCTGGTCTCCTCCGGCCTCTTCGCCGTGGTCTACGGCTTCTCCAACGCCGAGACGCACGACTGGAGTTCGCCGCTGACCTGGGGCTTCCTCACCGCCGGCGGCATCCTGCTCAGCGCCTTCGCCCGGTGGCAGACCCGCGCCGAGCACCCGCTGCTGCCGATGCGCGTCCTGCTCGACCGCGACCGCGCCGCGTCGTTCGTCACCGTGCTGATCACCGGTGCCGGCATGTTCGGTGTCTTCCTCTTCCTCACCTACTACCTGCAGCTGAACCTGGGCTTCAGTCCGACCAGGACCGGTGTCGCCTTCCTGCCGATGATGGCGGCCCTGATGATCATGGCTCAGGTGTCCACCACCGTCCTGGTACCGCGCATCGGCCCGAAGATCGTCATCCCGGCGGGCTTCGCGATCGCCGTCGCCGGCATGGCCTGGCTGACCGGTATCGGGGTCGCCTCGGACTTCTCCACCGCCGTGCTGCCGCAGCTGCTCCTGATCGGCGCCGGCCTCGGCATCGTGATGCCGCCCGCCATGTCGCTGGCCACCAGCGGGATCGCCGCCGAGGACGCGGGCGTCGCCTCCGCCACGGTCAACACGATGCAGCAGGTGGGCGGTTCGATCGGCACCGCGCTGCTGAACACGCTCGCCGCGAGCGCCGCCACCAGCTACCTGGCCGGCAAGGACGCGACGAACAAGCTGGTCCGGGCGCAGTCGACGATCGAGAGCTACACCACCGCCTTCTGGTGGTCGGCGGGCTTCTTCGCCGCGGGCGCGGTCATCGCCTTCCTCCTGTACCGCCGTGGCGCCCAGGAGCAGGACCCGGACGCCGTGCGCGCCGTCCACATGTAGGACCCGTGTGATCACCCCGGAACCGAGGGGCCGCCGTCTGCAGGGAGACGGCGGCCCCTCCTCCCGTTGCGCCGGCCGCCGGCCCGAGCGGCCGGCCCGACGTTCGCGTTCCGTGCCGCGGCGGGCCGGTACACGACGAGCGCGCGCCGCTCCTTCTCCAGCCTCAACCCGGCCGGCGCGGGCGCGACTTCACCGTCGTACGCGAGGGTCTCCGTGCCGCCCAGACCCTCCAGCTCGACCCAGGGCACCGCCTCGGCGCGGTACACACGGGAGCGGCCGAGCGCGCCGAGGAGGGCGGAGACCACGACCCGGGTACGGGCGAGGCGGTGGGCGCCGTCGATCAGCCGCAGATCGAGGAGTCCGTCGTCCAGGCGAGGCCGGAAGACCGGGGCGAAACCCTCCGGCTCGTAGCGCCCGTTGCCCGCGAAGAGCAGCCACAGCCGTCGGTCCCGGCCGTTGACGCGCAGTTCTACGGGGGCGGCATCGCGCAGGACCCGCAGCAGGGCGACCGCCGAGGCGGCCCGCTTGCCCCAGCGATCCTCCAAGCGCTCGCGGATCGCGACGAGTTCGGGATACAGGCCGATGCTGAAGGTGTTGAGGAACCGCACCTCGTGCCCGGCACCCGGCGGCCTCGCCACGCCCAGATCCACCCGCACCGCCTCGCCGCTGCCGACCGCGGTGGCGGTGTCCTCCACACCGGATACGCCCACGTCCTGGGCGAAGTGGTTCAAGGTGCCGCAGGGGAACACGGCGAGCGCGAGCCCGCGTTCGGCCGCCGCCCGCGCGGCGGCGTTGACGCTGCCGTCGCCTCCGCACACCCCGAGCGCACCCCCCGCCTCCACGGCCCTCGCGGCCGCCCGGTCGAGCAGCGCGGCGAAGTCGTCGTCCGGGCCGCGTTCGATCAGGTCGGCCGCGGGCAGCAGCGCGCGCAACCGCTCGCCCGGAGACGACGCCCCCGGCTCCGCCGTCCCCGCCTCGGCGTTGACGAGGACGACGAGCCCCGCGCCGGCGGGCAGCGCCGGGGCGGACACCGAGGGCCGTTCCCGCTCCGGGAGCACCGGGCGCGGCGGCCACCAGCGGGCGGTGAGGACGGCCGCCCCGACTCCGATCGCGACGCCGGCCAGCACGTCACCGGGATAGTGCACCCCCACGTACACCCGCGAGAAGGCGACCGCCGCGGCGAAGGGCGCGACCAGTGCGCCGGGTCCGGCCGACTCCAGGGCGACTCCGGTCGCGAAGGCCGCGGCCGAGGCGGAGTGCCCGGAGGGGAACGAGGTGGTGTGCGGCTGCCGGGCGAGGTGGCGGACGGGCGGGACCGTCTCCAGCAGCGGGCGGGGGCGCCGGGTGCTCCACTTGGCCGCGGTGTTGACGGTCAGCGAGGCCAGCGCCAGCGAGCCCAGACCCCGCAGCGCCGCGCGGCGGCCGGTGCCGCTCCCGGCGAGGGCGAGGCCTGCCGCCGCGCCCAGCCACAGGCGGCCGTGATCGGCGCAGTGGCTCAGCCGTCGCAGCGCCGGATCCGCGCCGGGCAGCCGCGCCGCCGCCACGCGTCGGAACAGCCGTCGGTCCGCGTCAGTCAGAACACTCATGATCCATGGCTACGGTACCGGGACGGACCCGGCATCCCCGGAGACTCGGACCGGTGACGCGACTGCTCCGCGCGGAGCCTCCCGCGCGGGTCGCCGCGGCTCTGACCGAGCCCGAAGTGCCGGTGCTCCGGCGTTCCGGTGCTCCGGCGTTCCGGCGTTCCGGTGTTCCGGTGTTCCGGGGGGTCCGCGTCGGTCCGCTTCCCCCGCCGCTCGGGCCTGCGGGTGCCGCGCCCGGGGTTCCAGCCTTCGGCGTGCTTCCCCTGCGGGGCCAAACCCTCCGAGGACGAGCCGACTTGCGTCCTCGTGGGCGGGCCCGGAACATGCCGAGGGCCGACCGGAGGCCCCACTCCGCCCGGCCGACCCTCGGTGCGAGATCGCGCTGCACTCCGCGACGGGGCTCGCACTCCCCAGCTACGCGCCTCGATCGATGCTCACGAAAAGCGCGCGATCCCGGTCTCTCAGAACGTGAAGACGGTCGTCCCGTAGGAGTTCTTCACGCACTCGTTGGCGAAGGTCCGTTCGTACGCGACGCGCTTGCCCTGCCAGACACCGGCGACCGTGACGACCACGGGATCGAACTGCTTCGTACACAAGACGCCGTCTCTGACCGAGAGGGCATCGAAGTCGCCGCCGGCTCCCCGGAGTTCGGCGCAGGCCTGGACGGCCGCGGGGTGGGTGCCGGAGGCGGTCGGCGCGCAGTTCAGCGTGACCGCGCGTTCCGGGGTCGCGGTGTCGGCGCTCTCTCCGTGGCCCGTGGTGAGCACCAGGGCCGAGGGGGCGTACAGCCCGGACGGGGCGAGCGCGGGGGCGGGGGCGGGGGCGGCGAGGGCGGACCCTCCGAGGGGCCCGCAGACGGCGGTGGCCGCGAGGGTGAGAGTCGCTGCCCAGCGCGCGGTGTTCGGCATTGTGTGCATCCTTCCGCTCGGTTGAATGCGGCACCGGCTCGGTGTGTGTCGGTGCGGCGAGCGCGAGTCTGCCGAGTCCACACCGGAAACACACATCGACCCCACGCGTTTCGGTAACTTTGAGTATTGAATCACTGGCGCGAAGTAACGAAACTCGAACGTTCGAGCCCTACAACGGCACGGCCGTTGATCGCCCGGGGCATCTTCCTGGCTGGATTTCCCCGGCTCCGCAATAGGCCTGAAACATTCCGCTCAGCGCGCCCCCGGCCCCACGGGACCCCCTTTCCGCCCACGGCGGACATCGCCCCGCGACCCTTGCGCATCCCCTGCAATGGAGTAATCGTCATTACATGATTACGACAGAGCATCGCGAGCAGATACGGGGCTGGTTCGCCGGCCGCCTTCCCGACGTTCTCTTCGAGAGCCCGGCCGAGGTGACCGTCGACCGCGAGGAGATCACCGTCGTCGGCCGCATCCCGGAGCCCAGGCTCGCCGAGGGCGCCTCGGACGCGGAGCGGGAGGCCGCCGTCCGGGCACGCGTCCAGGAGTTCAGGGAGCGCACCCGCGACGACCGGGTCGCGGTCGCGCGCGAGGCGGAGCACCGCTTCCGCCGGAAGGTGTCCTGGGGTGTCGAGTGCGGGGGCGAACGCGCGCTGTTCACCCACGTCGCGGCACCTGTCATGACCCGGCTGCGCCAGCCCGAGCGCCAGGTCCTCGACACCCTCATCGCCGGCGGCGTGGCCCGCAGCCGCAGCGACGCGCTCGCCTGGTGCGTCCGCCTCGTGCAGCGCCACACCGACGACTGGCTGACGGAACTGCGTGACTCGCTCGCACACGTGGAGCGGGTCCGCGCCCAGGGGCCGGACGCCGGGCCGCAGGACGCTGCCGCCGCCGACACCGAGGGAGAACGGGAAGAGAAGTAGGGAGAGCGGGAAGAGAACGAGAGGGAGCAGAAGGAGTGAACGAGAGATGACGCCGTAGCGACGGACCGCCCACTCCGTGGAGGAACCGTCCTGTGGTGGCTCGGAAGGTGGATGATCCGTCCTCTGGTGCCCGTGCTCCGCGACGCCTTAACGTCGGCAGACCCCACGAGGACGGCTTCCGCTCACGCCGCACACCCCAGCGGCGACAACCGGCCATCCCTCCCCAGGCGCCACCACGCGTTCCACCGCCCGTCCGGGTACAGGCACTTCGCTGGAGCACTCTTGTCCGACAACTCCCCGACCACCTCTCCCTCCCTCACCGAGGTCGAGACCTACGGGGTCGAGCGGATCCCCGACGCGGACCGCAGCGCGTCCCCGCTCGACCTGTTCCGGGTCGCCTTCGGCGGCGCCAACACCTTCTCCACCTGTGTTCTCGGGGCCTTCCCCATCCTCTTCGGTCTCTCCTTCTGGCAAGGGCTCGCGGCCACGCTCCTCGGCGTGGTGGCGGGCGCGCTGATCCTCTGCCCGATGGCGGTGTTCGGCCCGGTCAACGGCACGAACAACGCCGTCTCCTCGTCCGCGCACCTCGGAGTGCACGGCCGGGTGGTCGGCTCCTTCCTCTCCCTGCTCACCGCCATCGCCTTCTTCTCCATCTCGGTGTGGAGCTCCGGCGACGCCCTGGTCGGCGGCGCGCACCGGCTCTTCGGCCTGGAGCGCAGCAATCTGTCGTACGTCGTCGCGTACGCGCTGTTCGCCGGTCTGGTGCTCGCCGTGTGCGTCTACGGCTTCCGGTTCATGCTCTTCGTCAACAAGATCGCGGTGACCTCGGCGACCGTGCTGTTCCTGCTCGGCGCGATCGCCTTCGCCGGTGACTTCGACCCCTCGTACGCGGGCGTCTTCACGGCTTCCGCCGACTCCGCCACCCAGTCGCTGTTCTGGCCGTCGTTCATCGGATCCGCGCTGATCGTGCTGTCGAACCCGGTGTCCTTCGGTGCGTTCCTCGGCGACTGGTCGCGCTACATCCCGGCCGACGCGCCGCGCCGCAGGGTCGTCGGCGCCGCGTTCCTGTCGCAGATCGCGACCCTGCTGCCGTTCGTCTTCGGTCTGGCCACCGCGAGCATCATCGCGACGAAGGCTCCGAAGTACGTCGACCCGGGCGCCCCCGACTTCGTGGGCGGGCTGCTGGCCATCTCCCCGAGCTGGTTCTTCCTGCCGGTGTGTCTGCTCGCGCTGATCGGCGGCATGTCGACGGGCACGACCTCGCTGTACGGGACCGGGCTCGACTTCTCGTCGGTGTTCCCGCGGCTGTCGCGGGTCCAGGCGACGCTGGTGGTGGGTGTGCTGTCGATCGCCTTCATCTTCATCGGCCGTTTCGGTCTGAACCTCGTCCAGTCCATCTCCACCTTCGCCACGATGATCATCACGTGCACCACTCCGTGGATGGTCGTGATGATGCTGGGCTTCTACACCCGGCGCGGCTGGTACGACCCGGACGCGCTGCAGGTCTTCAACCGCCGCCAGCGCGGCGGCCGCTACTGGTTCTCGCACGGCTGGAACTGGCGGGGCATGACGGCGTGGTGGGTGGCCGCGGTGGTCGGTGTGCTGTTCACCGACATCCCCGGTCAGTTCGTGGGACCGCTGGGCGATCTGGCCAACGGCATCGACATCAGTCTGCCGCTGTCGCTGGCCGTCGCCGCGGTGCTGTTCCTGACGCTGCTGCGGGTCTTCCCCGAGCCCCGGGCCGTATACGGGCCGCAGGGCGCGCGGCTGGCCCGTACGGTCGACGTCCCGGTCCCGGCAATCACCGGGCCCGGCGCGGAGACGGACGGCTCACGGACGGACGGCTCGACGCCGGCCCTCGCCGCCGAGAGCAGCTGAATGGGTCCCTGGATCGATCTGTCCGTCCCCGTGGTCACCGGAATGCCCGTCTATCCCGGTGACCCCCGGGTCGAGGTGACCAGGGCGCTGACGGTCGCCGAGCACGGCGTCAACGTCCTGCGGCTGCACATGGGTTCGCAGTCGGGGACGCACGTCGACGCGCCGTACCACGTGGACGAGGCGTGGCCCACGCTGGACGATCTGCCGCTGGAGCGGTTCGCGGGAGCGGCCGTGGTGGCCGACGTCCGGGGTCTGCCGGCACGGGAGCCGATCACCCCGGACCATCTCGCGCCGGCGCTCGGTCTCCTCGGAAGGCGACCGGCCGGCATCCTCCTGCTGGCCACCGGATGGTCGGCGCACTGGGGCACCGACCACTACGCGGCGCACCCCTGGCTCACGCCGACGGCCGCGCAGGCCCTCGTCACCGCGGGCGTGCGCACGGTGGCCGTCGACGCGCTGAGCGTGGACCCCACGGGTGGAGCGGAGTTGCCGGCCCACCGTGTGCTGTGCGGGGCGGGAGGGGTGATCGCCGAGAACCTGACCGGCCTCGGCCGGCTCGCCGAGGCCCAGGCCGCGGGCCGGTCGGTCGAGGTCTTCCTGTTTCCCCTGCGCCTGGCGGGAGCGGACGGCGCACCGATCAGGGCCACGGCCCGCGTCGGCGAGCCGGCGCGGGACACCCCGCCGCGGGGCGGCCCCTCTCCCGTGCCGGGCGGACAGGTCTGAGCGGAGGGCCCCCGCTCAGGCCCTGATCGTGCGGGCGATGTCCAGGGTCAGCCGTTGCCAGGCGTCGCGCGGGTCACGGTCCGTCAGTTCGCGGATGCGGCGTAGGCGGTAGCGCAGGGACTGGGCGTGGAGATGGAGTTCACGTGCGGCGGCGTTCGCCGTACCCGTGTCGAGGTACGCGGTGAGCGCCGCCAGCAGGTGTCCCTGCCCCGGATCGGTGAGCGGCCCCAGCACCAGACGGGCGATGTGGTCCGGCGGCGCGGCCGGGTGCCCGGCGAGCAGCGCGAGGACATGGGCGTCGGCGTCGGTGAGGAGGCGGCCTCCCCGGTACGCGTGGGCGGGTGCCGTGTCGAGGGCGTCGGCGGCCAGCCGGTGGGCTACGGCGATCCGGTCCAGGCTCTCCGTCGTGATCGCGCAGCCGCGCAGGTCCAGCGCGCGCAGTGCCGCGCCGGCCCCCGCGACGGCGGCGGGCAGCAGCAGGACGGCGCGGGGGCCCCGTACGGTCGTCGGCGAGACGACGTCGGGAGTGCCGGTGGTGTCGAGCGTGTCCAGCAGGCCCGTCACCACGTCGTGCGTCATGTCGGGGCGGTCCGGGCCGGCCGACTCGGCCACCAGCAGGCAGGCGGGGTCGGGGAGTTGGATGCCCAGCCGGGCCGAGCGGTCGGTCAGCGCGCCGACCGAGGCGTGCCGCCCCGCGATCAGGTCGTCCAGGAGCAGCCGCAGCGCCCGGTCACGGTTCGCGGCGAGGTCCTCGCTGGTCGCGGCGTACGCGGTGGCCATCTCCTCGGAGAGGGTGTCGAGCGCGGTCAGCAGCATCCTGGTGAGCGCCAGGGCGTCCGTCGCGGTCAGCCGTGGCGCGCGGGCGGCGATCTCGTCCGTGAGGACCGTCGCCGCGACCCGGTAGGCGCGCAGCACCGCCTGGACGGGGCGCCCGTCGGCCGCGCGGGCCGCCGCGATGCCCCGGAAGCGCCGCAGGTCCGACGGCTCCAGCGTGGCGTCGGTGGCCCACAGATGGAGCAGGCGCTCCAGCCCCCAGGCCGCGATGGCACGTACCTCGGGCAGTCGGCTGTCGTCGAGCGCGGCGTAGACCGGGACCTGTTCGTGCACGGCGGCGACGACCGCCTCCACGACACGCGGGTCGGCGACCATCTCCTGCCGGACACGTTCTCTGACGTCCACGGGCCTGTTTGTCACGAGGTGATGATCCCAGCCACGCGATGTGCGCACCACAGTGGACGGACCTTGTCACAGTGGCCAGGATCGACGGCGTACAGCGCGATCTCAGGGACGAGAGGCGGGACGTACGGATGGCGAAGCACTGGGCCGACTTCCAGTACGAGATCTATCTGAACGGAATGACGGGCGCCGTGCCGCGGCTGCCCACCGATCTGACCCGGCTGGAGGAGCTCACCGAGCAGCGGCTCGGCCCCGGTCCGGTCGGCTATGTGGCGGGCAGCGCGGGCAACGGCAGCACCGCGCGGGCGAACCGGGAGGCGCTCGACCGCCGCCGGATCGTGCCGCGCATGCTGCGGGACGTGCACGAACGCGACCTGTCCGTCGAGGTGCTGGGGCGCGCCCTGCCCGCGCCGCTGGCGCTCGCGCCCGTGGGCGTGCTCTCGATCATGCATCCGGACGCGGAGCCCGCCGCCGCACGGGCCGCCGCAGCGCAGGGTGTCCCGTACATCCTGTCCTCGGCGTCCAGTACGCCCATGGAACAGGTCGCCGAGACGATGGGTGACGCGGAGCGCTGGTTCCAGCTGTACTGGGCGAAGGACCGCGAGGTCACCCGGAGCTTCCTGGCCCGGGCGAAGTCCGCCGGATACACGGCCCTGCTCGTCACGCTGGACACTCCCCTGCTGGCCTGGCGTCCGCGCGACCTCGACCAGGCGTATCTGCCGTTCCTGCACGGCATCGGCACCGCGAACCACTTCTCCGACCCGGCGTTCCAGGCGGGTCTGGCCAAGCCGGTGCACGAGGACCCGAACGCGGCCGTGATGCACTTCGTGGGGATGTTCGCCGACCCCGGAAAGACCTGGCCGGACCTGGCCTTCCTCCGGGAGAACTGGGACGGGCCGATCGTCCTCAAGGGCATCCTGCACCCGGACGACGCCCGGCGCGCGGCCGACGCGGGGATGGACGGCGTGGTGGTCTCCAACCACGGCGGACGGCAGGTGGCGGGTTCGGTGGCGGCCGCCGACGCGCTGCCCCGCGTGGTCGAGGCGGTCGGCGACCGGCTGACCGTCCTGTTCGACAGCGGCATCCGCACCGGCGACGACATCTTCAAGGCACTCGCCCTGGGCGCACGGGCGGTGCTCGTCGGACGGCCGTACGCCTACGGGCTCGGCCTCGACGGACAGGCGGGCGTCGAACACGTGATCCGCTGTCTGCTCGCGGAGTTCGACCTCACCCTCGCCCTGTCCGGACACTCCCGCCCCGCCGGCCTCGGCCCCGACGACCTGATCGAGGAAACACCGTGAAGAACGTACTCGCCGTGGTCTCGGCACACGTGGGCGGTCGCACCGCCGGAGCCGCTCTCGCCGGCGTCTTCCCCGGTGAGGCCCGCGTCACCGTCGTCGAGACGACCGACGAGGACCCCGGCGCGCTGCGCGAGGCCCACGTCATCATCACCGGCCTCGCCCCGGTGACCGCCGAGCACCTGGCCGCCGCACCGGACCTCGAACTGGTGCAGTGCGCCAGCCACGGCTTCGACTACGTGGACCTGGAGGCCGCCCGCGCCAAGGGGGTGCCGGTGTGCAACATCGGCTCCAGCGGCGCCGAGAAGCAGAACGTGGCCGAGCAGACCTTCGCCCTCATGCTCGCCCTCGCCAAGCAGCTGATCCCGGCGCACACCGCCCTCGTCGACGCCGACTGGGCGCTGCCGCGGCTGCAGCGGTCCATCACCGAGCTGTCCGGCAAGACCCTCGGCATCATCGGGCTCGGTCACATCGGCGAGGAGGTCGCCCGCCGCGCGGTCGCGTTCGACATGTCCCTCGTGTACGCCGGTCCGCAGTCCGTCGGCGCGGAGGCGGAGGCCCGGCTCGGCGGCGCCCGCCACGTCGAACTCGACGAACTGCTGCGGACGTCGGACTACATCACGCTGCACGTGCCGCTCACCGAGACGACCCGGCATCTGCTGAACGCCGAACGGCTCGCGCTCCTGAAGCCCACCGCGTTCGTCGTCAACACCTCGCGGGGCGCCCTGATCGACCAGGACGCCCTCGCGGACGCGCTCGAAGCGGGTGCGCTGGCCGGCGCGGGTCTCGACGTCTTCGACCCCGAACCGCCCACGGCGGCACTGCGGTTGCTCAAGGCCCCGAACGTCGTGCTCTCGCCGCACGTCGCGGGCGTCACGCGCGAGACCCTCGTACGGATCGCGCTGGCCGCGGTCCAGAACGCCGCCGACTTCGTGGCGGGCAAGCCGCCACGGGATGTGGTGTCGTAGCGGGCTCGGCCCGCCCCCACGCCCGGTCCCCGTCCCGGACCCGGCCCCGCGACACGGCCCGGTGTCGCGGGGCCGCCCAATCCCGCGAGGCCCCCGGTCCGCAGGGGGCCCGGCCCCATCCGGGCGCACTGTCCCGCGAAGCCGCCCGGTGTCCCTGGCGGCGCCCGGTCACGTCGGGCGCACCGCCCCAGCGGGGTGCCCCGGCCCCATCGGGCGCACCGCAGGTCGGCCCGGTACGGTCGGCCGACTCGGTCCCGTCGCGCGAGCCCATCCCCTCGGCCAGACCGACCCCGTCGGACGATCCGATCGAGTCCGGCCGGCCGAGCCGATCCCGTCGCACAAGGCGATCGACACCCGCGGGACGATCCTGTCGAGAACCCGGGCCCGCAGGCGCACCGCCCCAGCCGGGTCGCCCGGCCCCATCGGGTACACCGTCCCCGCAGGCCGGCCCGCCACCATCGGCCCACACGGTCCCGTATCGCGAACACCTCCCCCGGCCAGACCGATCCCATCCGACGAACCGATCGAGCCCGGCAGGCCGATCCCGTCGGGCAAGGCGATCGACACCCGCAGGCCGATCCCGTCGGGGCCCGGCCCCCGACTGCTCGTGCGCGCCGGGGGGGCCGGGGGCCGTTCCGTCAGAGGGCCGTCTCGGCCGCCACGGGAGGAAGTCCTACGGGCAGCGGCAGCACGGGCTCCGGGTGTGTGCGGTCGTCGACGCTCACCGCGCGGGGTTCCTCGGGGCCGCCCGGCGCGGTCGTGTCCGGGGTGTCGGGGCAGCCCGGCGCGGTCGTGTCCGGGGTGTCGGGGCCGCCCGTCGCGGTCGTGTCCGGGGTGTCGGGACCGCCCGTCGGCCGCTCGCCGGGCGGGTCGCCCGGCCCTCCGTCTCGCTGTCCTCTCGTCGTGCCGTCGGCGGACGCCCGCTCGGTGACGGGACTCGTTGACGCGACCGCCGCGCCCGCCGTGCCCGCGATCGACAACGACCGGGGTGCGGCAGACGAGGAATCGGTGCGCCAGCGCTGCGCGTCGGAACCGCTCCGGTCCTTGACGACGACGACGGCGTCCGGGCCGGAGGAACCGGGCGCGACCGCGAGCCCGCTCCGCGCACGAGGCAGCAACTCGCCCCGTACGGTGAGGTCGTAGCGGACGTCGTCGCCGTGCGCGTCCCCGGAACCGACGCAGCGGTTCAGCGCGACGACACCGTCGACCGCCCCGGAGTCCAGGCACATTCCGGGGTCGGCGACACTGCGCAGCAGCCCGTCGTCCTCGTACGACCACTGCTGGGTCCGGGCGGAGGAGCAGACGGCGAGCTCGGTCTCCGCGCCGGAGGTCGTCCTGCCGCCCCTGATGTCGAGGCACAGGTCGGCGGCGAGGTTGCGCAGCCGTGTCCGCTCGGTACCGGCGGGCAGTCCGGCCGAGGTCGGGGGCGAGGAACCCGGGGCGGCCGGCACGGTGTGACTGCTGCCGACGCCCGTGGAGGCGGCCGGGTCGGCACCGCCGCCGCCGGAGGACGACACGCTCACGGCGAGGACGGTCACGAGCAGCAGGGCCGAGACCGTGCCCGCCCCCGTGAGCAGGGCCTTGGAACGTGCCTGTCCGGTCGGGATCCGGCGGCCCGGCGCGGGGATCCTGGCCAGCAGTCGATGGCGTCCGCCGCTCGCGGGCCCCCCGCCACCCGCGTGACCTCCGTCGTCGCCCGGACCTCCATGACCTCCCGCACCACCGCCACCACCACGGGTACCGCTGCCCCCTCGGGGGCCGCCTGGAACGGCGGGATCATCCGAAAGGCGCCCCCCGACCGCCGGCCCGCTCGGGGGGCGCACTCCTTGCCGCGCGCCCCCCGAGCGGGTGTCGAGATAGCGCCGCGCGCCCCAGCCGAGCACCGCTTCGGCGAGCAGGACACCCAACTCGCCCTCAAAGTAACCAAGTTGCTCCGCGGTGTGTCGGCAGTGGGCGCACCCCGCGAGATGGTGCCGGACGTCCGACGACAGCGCACCGCCGCGACGCGTCAGGACATCCAGCAGCCGATTGTAGAAACCGCATTCCTCACTCGGCGCGAGTTCCCGATGGGCGCGTACACAACCCTGCCGGAATTGCTCGCGGGCCTGCTCCAGAGCGGCCGTCGCGGTGGGGATGTCCATGCCCGACAGACCGGCCGGTACGGATATGGGCTCGGCCTCGACCTCGGTGTGCCAGAGCAGGCACTGGGCGGAACCCGGGAGCGCCTGGAAGGAACGCTCGGCGAGCTTCCGGTTTTCGGCCGCCATGGGTCCCGCCACCCGCATACCACGGCCACCGGCGGGTTTCCCCAAGTCCGGCAGAACACCGGATATCCGGTCCTCCGCGGACCATTCCTTGACGGTGTCCCGCACCGTCACCAGGAGCCGGGGCCGCAGGGCCGCTCCGGACTCGCCGCGCATCAGGCAGTCGAGCGCGTAGTGGAAGGAGGTCGCGGCGACCATTGAGGCGACGTGCGACGAAGAGGCGAGGCAGATGACCGAGTAGTCGTACGTCGACTGCCAGTGCCGGGCCATCAGCAGGGCGACGGACTGCGTGGCCCCGCCCTCCGGTCGGCCTCTGAGCCGGGCGGCGAGACTCTCGTCGCATTCACCGGAGGCGCCGCCGGGAGGATAGGCGGGACGAGGGGGGTGGGGGGTGGGCACGAAGCGGGTTCCTTCCACGGTGCAAGGTGACGCACAGGCAATTTCCGGCCGCCGAAAAGCAGCCCTGCCCGGTGCGTACCTTTCTGGCGATGCGCCGGGAGAACAGCCGGGCGGGAAGGTCGGCGAAGACCTTCGTCCGGAGCCTTTCGCACTCGGAGGCGGTCCGGAATGACGAACACGGATTTCACACCCGGCCATTGACCACGCGCAGTAAGTTCACCCTCGCACAACACACTCATGACCAACAAGGCGCCTGAGCAACATCCGCATCTTTGAAAGATGGTCAAATTCTCTGGCAACTCGGCCTATTCGCACCGGCTTTCGAAATTTCTTTGCGCCCCGTGTGAACCGCGCGCTCGCGCCGGAGCCCGTCGCACGCTCCCGGCGCACGGAACCCGGTGGTCCACTGGAACCCGGCCCTTCTCGGAGGCCCAGCGCAGGACGGCGGCTCTCCCGCGCGAAACCGGCCGCCGGCCCCGTTCCTCCCGCCCTCGGCCGGCGGCCCCGGGCCACGGCCCACGCGGCCGGACGGAGCCGAGGCCCCGTCCGGGCGCGCCTCGGGTTCAGGCCCGCCACACACCGCGCCTGCGGTAACCCGCTTCCCAGAAAAGCCGGTTGAGGACCCGCACGGGCGGCGGCAGCGCACCGAGGAACCGGGCCCGGTCGGCGGCCGGGGCTCCGTCGACGAGCCACGGCACGAAGACCGCGGCCCCGCGCAGCCCCTGTGCCTCGCGGATCCGCCCGGTGAAGGCGCCCCAGTCCGCCGGCGTCAGTACCTCCTGGACGAGCGGAAGGGCGCTGTCCTCCCCGTGCGCGAGGTGGTCGTCGAGAGCCGCGGCCAACGCGTGTACGCACGAGGCAAGTTCGGCCGACCCGTCACGCAGCGCGGTGTCGACGGCCGTCAGCAGCGCGCCGAGACCGGCGTGCTCCGCCTCCATCGCGGCCAGCAGGGCGACGTCCCCGGGCCGGCCCGTGGCCCCGCGCTCCACACGCGGCCACAGGTCGCTGTCCTCCGCGGTGTGGTGGATGTGCAGCTGGTGCTTGAAGTTGTCCCAGCCCGCGCGGACTCCAGGAGAGGCCGCGGTGCCGTCCACCGCCGCCTTGGCCAGGCGCTCCAGGTCGCGCCGGAAGGCGTCGTGGGCCGCGTACATGACGGTGAGGTCGATGGTGTCGGTGGTCATGAGGCCGCTTCCTCCAGTTGGGGTTCGTACACGGGCAGGGCGTGCGGGTTGGCCGACGGGCCGCGGTGACGGCGTACGGCGAGGCAGGCGAGCGCGCCGGTCAGCAGCACGGCGGCGGCGACCAGGACGGCGGGCCCCATCGCGTGCACGAAGCCATGGCCGAAGACCTGGCCGCCCAGTTCGCGCATGCGGTCGGCGACGTCGCGCGGGACGCCGTCCGGCACCCGCGCCGACTGCCCGGCGTTGATGTCGGCCTCCCCTTTGGAGAAGGCGCCGACGAAACCGTCGCGGTAGGCCGCGGGCAGCAGGCCGGCGCGCTGCTGGGCCTGCTCGGGGAGCGAGGATGCCAGCCGGGCCTGGAGCACCGCGCCGACGACGGCACCCGCGAGCACCGAACCGACCTGCCGCAGCGCGTTGTTGAGGCCGGACGCGGCTCCGGAAAGCCTCGCCGGCACGTTGCGCATGACCTCGGTGGCCATCGGCGCGAAGGTGAACCCGGCTCCCAGGCCCGCGAGCAGGAGCGGGAAGGCGACCGCCGTCCAGCTCGACCCCACGTCCACCGCGGCCACGATCCACACCAGGGCAGCGGCCCAGGCGAGCAGCCCGGTCATCAGGATGAACTTGCCGCCGACCTTGTCCGCGAGGACTCCGGCCGGTCCCGCCGTCACGAACGAGCCGAGGGCCAGCGGCAGCAGGACGAGCCCGGACTTGAGGGCGCTGAAGCCCAGGACGGACTGCAGGTAGATCGTCAGCGGCAGGAACATCCCGATCACGCCGAAGGACACCGTGACGCCGACGAAGTTGATGAGGGTGAAGTTGCGGTCCCTGAAGAGCGAGAACGGGACGAGCGGATCGTCGCCCTGCCGTCCGCGCTCGTGGCCGAGGAAACCGGCGAAGAGCAGCGCCGCGGCACCGAACAGGCCCAGGATCCAGCCGTTCCAGTCGTAGCGCTGCCCCTCCGTCAGCCCGAAGGCCAGGCAGAACAGGGCACTTGAGGCGAGCAGGACGCCGGGGGTGTCGAAGCGGTGGCGGACCGTGCGACGCGAGGCCGGGATGATCGCCACGGCGAGCACCAGTACCAGCGCCCCCAGCGGCAGGTTCACGAAGAAGATCCACCGCCAGTCCAGGTGCGTGATCAGCGCGCCGCCGACGATCGGGCCGAGCGCGCCGGAGATTCCCGCGACCGCGCCCCAGACACCCATCGCGGCACCACGCCGGTCGGCCGGGAACACCTCCGCGATGATCGAGAGGGTCTGTGGCATGAGCAGCGCCGCGCCCAGGCCCTGGACCGCCCGGAACGCGATCAGCTGGGCCGGGTCCCGTGCGAGGCCGCAGGCGAGGCTGGCGAGTGTGAACAGGGCGACGCCGGCCAGGAAGAGGGCGCGTTTGCCGCGCAGGTCGCCGAGGCGGCCCGCGGTGATGAGCAGCACGGCCAGCGCGAGCGTGTAGGCGTTGACGACCCAGAGGATCTCGTCCAGTGAGGCGTCGAGGTCCTGTCCCATGTCGGGAATCGCGATGTTGACGATGGTCAGGTCGAGCAGGGTCATGAAGAAGCCCAGGGAGAGCGTGAAGAGGATCGCCCAGGGATTTCCGTGCCATTTCTTGAACACGATGTCTGTCTCCTAGTGCCGAGTTGGGTGCCGTGTGTGGCGGGCATCGGACTCGCGTTCAAGAGGGCACGGCGCCGGGACCGCGTGACGTCGTGAGACGTACGTCACTCTTTGGCCTCCGGATGTCACATTCGGACCCCCTCCGGGGCTCGCAGTGGTGAGCGCACCCAGGGAGGAATGGCATGTCCGAGCGGACCGAAAGCGCCACGCAGGTGTTCGTCGACCATCGCGAACTGCTCTTCGCGATCGTCTACAACATCCTCGGCAGCGTCGCCGACACCGAGGACGTCCTCCAGGAGGCCTGGCTGTCGTGGACGGGCCGCGCCCGGCGCGCACCGCTGGACGCGATCACCAACCCGCGCGCCTACCTCGTACGGATCGCCGTGAACCACGCGCTCGCGCGCCGCGCCGCGATCACCAGGCGCCGCGAGACGTATGTGGGGCCCTGGCTGCCGGAGCCGCTGCTCGACGAAGCGGCCCCCGACGACTCGACCGACCGCACCCTGCGCACCGAGTCGGTGTCACTGGCGATGCTGGTGGTCCTCGAGTCGCTCACCCCGCTGGAGCGGGCGGTCTTCGTCCTCAACGAGGTGTTCGGCTACGCGCACACCGAGATCGCGGAGGTCATCGACCGCAGTCCGGCGGCGGTGCGTCAGCTCGCGCACCGGGCGCGGGAACACGTGCATGCCCGCCGGCCGCTCTACCGGGCCCATCCCCGTGTCCGCCGCCAGGCGACCGAGCGGTTCGTCGAAGCGGCGCTCGGCGGGGACATCGCCGCGCTGATGGAGATCCTCGCGCCGGACGTGACCGTGTGGACGGACGGCGGTGGCAACGCGCCGGCGGGGCTGCGCCCGGTGCGCGGCCGGGACAAGGCGGCCCGGCTGTTCGCCGGTTACGCGGCTCGGCGCGGCGCCGGCCTCGACATCCGCTACCGCCGGGTCAACGGCGACGACTCCGCGGTGATCTTCGCGGGCGAGTCGCCGTACGCGGTCATGGTCATGGATCTCACCCCGGACGGCGAGCGGGTGTCCGACGTCTACATCGTCACCAACCCCGAGAAGCTGGCGCGCGTACGGCGGGCCGACGAGACCGACGCGACCGAGGAGGAACGCGCATGACGGACACCGGGAGCACAGGGAGGACGTCCTCCGGCGAGCGCCTCGCCGACTGGTTCGACGGCCGTCTGGGCCTCCACACCCTCGGCAGGCGGTATCTGCGCAAGGTCTTCCCGGACCACTGGTCCTTCCTGCTCGGCGAGATCTGCCTGTACAGCTTCGTGGTGCTCGTCCTCACCGGCGTGTACCTGACGCTGTTCTTCCATCCGTCCATGAACGAGGTGACGTACCACGGCGGTTACGTCCCGTTGAACGGCATCCGCATGTCGGAGGCGTACGCGTCCACGCTCGCCATCAGTTTCGACGTGCGCGGCGGGCTGCTGATCCGGCAGATCCACCACTGGGCCGCGCTGATCTTCCTGGCGGCGATGCTGACGCACATGATGCGGCACTTCTTCACGGGTTCGTTCCGCAAACCCCGTGAGCTGAACTGGGTGTTCGGCTGGACGCTGCTGCTCCTCGGCATGTTCGAGGGCCTGTTCGGCTACTCGCTGCCTGACGACCTGCTGTCCGGGACGGGACTGCGGTTCGTGGACGGGGCGCTGCTGTCGGTGCCGGTCGTCGGCACCTATCTGTCGTTCTTCCTGTTCGGCGGGGAGTTCCCCGGCCATGACATCGTGTCCCGCTTCTACTCGCTGCACGTCCTGCTGATCCCGGGGATCATGGCGGCGCTCGTCGTCGCGCATCTGATCCTCGTCGTGTACCACAAGCACACCCAGTTCGCGGGGCCGGGAAAGACCGAACGCAACGTCGTGGGGACGCCGTTCCTGCCGGTGTACCTGGCGAAGGCCGGCGGCTTCTTCTTCCTGGTGTCCGGGGTGATCACGCTGGTCGCGGCGGTCGCGACCGTCAACCCGGTCTGGGCGTACGGCCCCTACCGCGCCGACCAGGTGTCGACGGGCGCCCAGCCGGACTGGTACCTGGGCTTCGCCGAGGGCCTGGTGCGTGTCATGCCGGGCTGGGAGGTCCATGTCGCGGGGCACACGCTGGTGCTCGGCGTGCTCATCCCCGTCGTGGTCTTTCCGCTGCTCCTGGTCGCCATCGGCGTCTACCCGTTCCTCGAGGCCCGGTTCACGGGGGACCGGCGCGAGCATCATCTCCTGGACCGTCCACGCAACCGGCCGGTGCGTACGGCGATCGGGGCGGCGTGGATCAGCGTGTATCTGATCCTGCTCGCGGGCGGCGGCAACGACATCGTGGCGACCCGACTGCATCTGTCCATCAACAGCGTGACCTGGGCCGTGCGGGTCTCCCTGTTCGTCGTCCCGGTCCTCGTCCTCGTGGTGACGCGCCGCCTGTGTCTGGGGTTGCAGCAGCGGGACCGTGAACTGGTGGCGCACGGCCGTGCGACCGGCGTGATCACACGCCTGCCGCACGGCGAGTACGTCGAGGCGCACCGCCCGCTGGGCCCGGCCGAACTCCACACGCTGACCGAGCACGAGCATCGCGGGCGCTCAGACCACCGGGACCTCCAGCCTGCTGATGCGCAGCCCGCCGTCGGCGGCTCCAGGGTGCCCGCTGGTCAGGAGGATCCGCAGCCGTGACCCGCGGGTCCGGTCGAAGGTGATCACGGTCGGCGCGTCGGACGCGGTGGCCCAGTCGACCGACGCTCCCCTCACCGGGACGTACCGCTCGCCGTCCCACACGGAGACCTCGGCCGAGGCGGGCAGGGTGTGCGTCGCATCGACGGTGAAGGAGACCTCGACGCGGTCGACGGCGCGAGGGCGCGCCCAGGTGACCGAGACCCAGTCCTCGGGGCGGGCCCCGCTGAAGGCGGGCAGCAGGGCCGTGGCCGACTTGTAGAAGGCGTTGGACCAGCCGGTGGCCGCGTCACCGTCGAGCATGGCGGCCGGCAGGGAGTCCGGGCGTCCCGAGTAGCCGGCGTCCGCGAACGGGTAGGCGGGGGCACCGGGTCCCGGGTCGGGTTCGAAGCGGGCGGCCGGGGTGGTCGCCTTCGTGCGCGCCGCGGTGGCGGGCACGGAGACGGCGCCGCTCCGCAGCCCCTCGGAGCGGGCCGTCACCCGCAGTGCTCCGGGGCGCGTGCCGCTGCGGACGATCGCGAGGGCCTTGCCGTGGAAGGCGGTCCGGGTGCTCGCCTGATAGCGCTCGGCGCTCTCCTCCCGGCCGTTGTCGAGACCGGCGAGCGATCCGCCGTGGGCCTCGAACGCGATCAGGTGCTGGGCGTCGGGCACGACCACTCCCCGGGCGTCGACCACTTCCGCCGTCACGAACACCAGTGAACGGCCGTCCGCGGGAAGGGACTTGCGGTCGGCGGTGAGGCGGACCTCGTGCGGGGGGCCGGCGGTGCGCAGCACGTCGGTGGCGACGGTTCGGCCGTCGCGGCGGGCCACCGCCTTCAACTCACCGGGTGCGTAGGGCACGTTCCAGGTGAGGTGGAGTCTGCCCGCGCTGCCGTTGGGACTGGTGTAGCTGCCCGGGTAGGGGCCCGAGGTGAACGTCTTGTCGTCGCCGGTCGCCTCGGTGGTCTCCAGGTACGTACGGCCGTCGACGGTTCTCTTCGTGTCGAACTTCCGTGTACCGAGGGACTTTCCGTTGAGGAAGAGCTCCACGGTGTCGACGTTCGAGTATGCCCACACCTCGACCGTGTCGCCCCTGTCGTGGTTCCAGGTCATGGGCACCAGATGGACCATGGGTTCGCTCACCCACTGGCTCCGGAACAGGTGGTACATGTCCTTGGGGAAGCCCGCGGTGTCGACCGCGCCGAAGAAGGACGCCTTGACCGGGAAGACGTCGTACGGCGTGGGTTCGCCGATGTAGTCGATCCCCGACCAGAGGAACTGGCCCGCGAACCACTTCCGGTCCCGGTCCTTCTTGTGGCCGTACTCGCCGCTCATGGTCCAGGAGGCGAGGTTGTTGTCGTACGAGGAGGTCGCGCGGCGCCCCGGTGTGTGGTTCTCGCCGGTGTTGAGGTGCTCCGGCTCCTGGTAGGTGCCGCGGGTGGAGGTCTCGGAGGAGGACTCCGACTCGAAGAGGAAGAGGTGGGGGTAGGCGGCGTGCAGCGCGTCGACCGACTGTGCGGTGTTGTAGTTGAGGCCGAGCCCGTCGAGCTTGGCGAGCATGAGGTCGGCCGCGGAGCCCTTGGCGGGCACGCGGCGGTACTTGTCGGAGCCGATGACCAGGGGGCGGGTGTCGTCCGCGGCCCTGACGGCGCCGATGATCCGGTCGGCCATGGCCAGTCCGGCGGTGGAGGTGGAGTCGGGGATCTCGTTGCCGATGGACCACAGGACCACGGCGGGCGAGTTGCGGGCGGCGAGGACCATCTCGGTGGCGTCCTTCTCGCACCACTCGTCGAAGAAGCGGCCGTAGTCGTACCTCGTCTTGCCGGTCCGCCAGCAGTCGAAGGCTTCCACCATCATCACGATGCCCAGCTCCTCACAGACCTGGATCATCTGCGGGGAGGGCGGGTTGTGGGAGGTGCGGAAGGCGTTGACGCCCATCGACTTCATGATGGTCATCTGCCGGCGGACGGCGTCGATGCTGATCGCGGCGCCGAGGGCGCCCTGGTCGTGGTGGAGGTCGACGCCCTTGATCTTGGCGTGGGTGCCGTTGAGGTGGAAGCCCTCGTCCGGGTCGAAGCGGAAGGAGCGGATACCGAAGGACGTGCGGCAGGTGTCGACGGTGTTGCCGCCGACGCGCAGTTCGGTCTCCAGGGTGTAGCGGTGGCCGGGGGTCGCGAAGTCCCACAACCTCGGCCGTTCGACGACGAGTTCATGTGTCTCGTCGGCCCGGTCGCCGACCGTCGCGGTGGTGGATGCGCGGCCCGCGGTGCGGCCGTCGGGGTCGACGATCCGTGAGATCACCTGGACCTCGGTCGCGGCACCGGTCCGGTTGACCACGCTCGTCCGCGCCCTGACGACCGCCCGCCGCGCGGTGATGTCCGGTGTCGTGACGTGGGTGCCCCAGCGCTCGACGTGCACCGGTTCGGTGACCACGAGACGGGCCTCGCGGTAGATGCCGCTGCCCGAGTACCAGCGGCTGCTGGGGAGTTGGTTCTGGACCTTGACCGCGATGACGTTGGCGGTGCTGCCGTCCGTGTGCAGCAGCTCGGTGAGGTCGAGGGCGAACCCCGTGTATCCGTAGGGGTGGCGGCCGGCTTCGGTGCCGTTGCAGTAGACGTACGCGTCCATGTAGACGCCGTCGAACTCCACCGATATCCGCTTGCCGGTAAGTTCGGGCGGCAGGGTGAAGGCGATGCGGTACCAACCGAGGCCGCCCGGGAAGAAGCCGGTGCCGCTGGTGGTGCCGTGCTCCGTGGTGGGGGTCTGCTCGATGCTCCAGTCGTGCGGGACGGCCACCTCGCGCCAGGCCGAGTCGTCGTAGCCCGGCTGTGCCGCGCCCTCGTACGCCCCGGTCGGGTCGGTGACCCCGCCCGGATCGACCAGGGCGAAGCGCCAGCCGTCGTGGAGTTCGACGGTGCTGCGGCCCGTCGCGTGTCCGGACGAGGCCGCCCGGGCGTCGGTGGCGCCCACGAGCGCTCCGGCCGTGGGGGCGGCGGTTCCTGCGATCAATACCGATCTCCGAGTGACCGTCAAAGCGGCTCTCCCTCATCAAGGGCTCATAACTCATCACAACTGATCCTGAACAAACAGATTCTGACGGGGTGACACATGGACCCGTCAAGGGGCGGGCACCCACTTCCGTCCCGGGTGTCACCCCGTCCGGAACATGTCGCACCGATGCGCTCCTCGGCGGCCCGTGTGCGGGGTGCGTGACGCGCCCGCGCACGAGGCTGAGGCCCGAGTGACGCGTGTTCACCGCGAGTGTCCGTGAGGGAGTGGCGACGATGGCCCCGGTCCACCCCCTCGACGAGGCCTCCACGGCGCGGGCGGTCATCGACGCCGACGGCACCCTGCTCCGGTGGAGCGAGGGGGCCCGCCGTCTGCTGGGCCACGCTCCGGAAGAGGTCGAGGGCCGTCCCGTCTCCAGGCTGCTCGCCGACCGCGCCGACCTGCCGGGCGAACCGGGCGGAAGCCGCTGGAACGGCACCGTCGCCCTGCGCCACCGCGACGGACACTCCCTCCCCGTATGGCTGCCGGCCCACCGCAGGCAGTCGCCGGACGGCGGCCCCGTCAGCTGGCTGGTGGTCACACCGCTGGAACCCAGGGACCCCCGCGAGCCGGGAGATCCACTGACCACGGCGGCGCCGCTGCAGTCCCCGTGTCCCGTGGCCGTCTACGACGAGCGGCTGCGCCTGTTCGCCGTGAACGACGCCATGCCCGACGTCATCGGTCTGCCCGAAGCCCTCATCCAGGGCCCGCGGATCTCCGAGATCGGCGGCAAGGAGGAGAGCGAGAAGCTGGAGACCCATCTACGCGACGTGCTCGTCTCCGGAATCGGACGCGACGTCGAGACGTACCTGCGGGCGGGCGGCGAGTACAACGCGCACGCCTGGCCGGCCCGGATCGCCCCGCTGACCGACTCCGGAGGCAAGGTCGTGGGGGTGTGTCTGGCCGCGCACGACTTCAGCGAGCACCATCTCGCCCGGGAGCGCCTGCAACTCGTCAACGAGGCCGGCGTACGCATCGGCACCTCGCTCGACGTCACCCGAACGGCCCAGGAACTCGCCGACGTCTGCGTGCCCGTCCTGGCCGACTTCGTCAGCGTCGATCTGCTGGACGCGCCGGAGCACGGGGGCGAACCCCCCGTCGGGCCGCCGCCCACACCCGTAGCACTGCGTCGCGTCGCCCACCGGTCGGTCCACCCCGGTACCCCCGAGGCCGTGCTCAAGCCGGGACAGGTGGACGTCTACCCCGCCGCCTCAGCGCAGGCCGACTCGCTGAGGGCCGGCCGGACGATCGTGGTGCCCGACGACACCGGCACCCTGACGGAGTGGCTCTCCTGCGACGCGCCGCGGGGCGAACGCGCCGCGGAGTACGGGGTCCACGCCGTCATGTGCGTACCGATCACGGCAGCGGGCCAGACCCTCGGCGTCGCCGTCCTCGCCCGCTGCCGGCGCCCCGATCCCTTCACCGCCGACGACGTGCTGCTCGCCGAGGAGGTGACGGCCCGGGCCGCCGTCTGCATCGACAACGCACGCCGCTACTCCCGCGAGCGCGAGACCGCGCTCTCCCTGCAACGCAGCCTGCTGCCACGGAAACTGCCGCGCACGGCCGCCCTGGAGGCCGCCTCCCGCTGTCTTCCCGCCGCACGGGCCGGGGTGGGCGGCGACTGGTTCGACGTGATCCCGCTGTCCGGGATGCGGGTGGCGGTGGTCGTCGGCGACGTCGTCGGCCACGGCGTCCAGGCCTCAGCGACCATGTGCCGGCTGCGCACGGCCGTCCGGACACTCGCCGACCTCGACCTCGCCCCGGACGAACTGCTCACCCACCTGGACGACCTCGTCGTACGGCTGTCCGCGGAGGCCGGCTCGGAGGACACCACGGCCGAAGTCGGCGCCACCTGCCTGTACGCGGTGTACGACCCGGTCACACGGCGCTGCACGCTCGCGCGCGCCGGCCATCCACCGCCCGTCATGCTTCCGCCGGGCGGCCCGGCCCGGCAGGTCTACGTCCCCGCGGGCCCGCCGCTCGGGCTGGGCGGTCTGCCCTTCGAGTCCGTCGAACTCGCCCTCCCCGAGGGCACGGTGCTCGCCCTCTACACCGACGGACTGCTGGACGACCGCGACCGCGACCCCGCCATCAACCTCGACCTGCTGTGCGCGCGCTGGAGCGGTCCGCGGACTCCCTGGACGGGGCCTGCCACGCGATCCTCCAGGCCCTGCTGCCCGCCGGCGGGGCCCCGGACGACGTGGCCCTGTTGCTCGCCCGGACCCACGGGCTGCCGTCCTCGCGGGTGGCGACCTGGAACGTTTCCGCCGACCCGGCCCTGGTGGCGCCGATCCGCGGCCAGGTCGTGGAACAGCTCGACAGCTGGGAACTGAGCCGGGCCGCGTTCACGGCCGAACTCGTGGTGAGCGAGCTGGTCACGAACGCGGTCCGGTACGGCGACGCGCCCATCGGGCTGCGGCTCATCCACGACGCGGACACGTTGATCTTCGAGGTCTCCGACAGCAGCCACACCGCGCCGCATCTGCGCCGGGCCAGGACCTTCGACGAGGGCGGGCGCGGGCTGCTGCTGGTCGCCCAGCTCACCCAGCGCTGGGGCAGCAGGCACACAGCCGACGGAAAGACGATCTGGGCCGAGCTGAGCCTGCTCCCAGAGGTCTGACCGGCCCCTGGGTCCGAACCGCCGCCGGAGGGACGCGCTCCCGGAGGTCTGACCGCGTCCCGTCGGGGCAGGTGGTGCGGCATCTGATGTGATGGACGGGCACCCGATCGTGCCCTGGAGGACCGAACCCTGAACACCCCGCTCGCCGAAACACTCTCCGTCGTACTGCTCGCCGCCGTGCTCGTCTGCGCGGTGGTGCGGCCGTTCGGCTGGCCCGAGGCGGTCGTCGCGGTCCCGGCCGCCCTGCTGGTGATGGCCACCGGCGCGATCTCCTGGGACCACGCGCGCGAGGAGGCCGCGCACCTGGGGCCGGTGATCGGTTTCCTGGCGGCCGTACTGGTGCTCGCCAGGTTCTGTGACGACGAAGGCCTCTTCCACGCGTGCGGCGCCTGGATGGCGCGCTGGGCCGCGGGGCGGCCCCGGCGCCTGCTCACCGCGGTCTTCGCGCTCGCCTCCGCGATCACCGCGGTGCTCAGCCTCGACGCCACCATCGTGCTGCTCACGCCCGTCGTCTTCGCCACCGCGGCCCGGATGGGCGCCCGCCCCAAACCGCACGTGTACGCCTGCACGCACCTGTCGAACACGGCCTCGCTGCTGCTCCCGGTCTCCAACCTCACCAACCTGCTGGCGTTCACCGCGAGCGGGCTGAGCTTCACCCGGTTCGCCGCGCTGATGGTCCTTCCGTGGCTGGTCGCGATCGGCGCCGAGTACGTGGTCTTCCGGCGCTTCTTCGCCCGTGACCTGGCCGCCGCCGCTCCGCAGCCCACCCTCGACGAGCCGCCGGAGCTCCCGCTGTTCGCGCTGGTCACGGTGGGATGCACGCTGGCCGGTTTCGTCGTCGCCTCCGCGGTCGGGATCGATCCGGCATGGTCGGCGGCGGCCGGGGCGCTGGTGCTCGCCGTTCGTGCGACGGTGCGTGGGCGCGCCACCGTGCTCACCGTCGTCCGGGCCGCCGCTCCGGCCTTCCTGGCCTTCGTCCTCGCCCTGGGCGTCGTCGTCCGCGCGGTGGTCGACAACGGACTCTCCGACGCCCTCGGCCGGATCCTGCCGGACGGCAGCGGGCTGCCCGCGCTGCTCGGGATCGCGGCGCTCGCCGCCGTCCTCGCCAATCTGATCAACAACCTGCCCGCGGTGCTGGTGCTGCTGCCGCTCGCCGCCACGTCCGGCTCCGGCGCGGTGCTGGCCGTCCTGCTCGGCGTCAACATCGGCCCCAACCTCACCTACGCCGGTTCCCTGGCGACCCTGCTGTGGCGGCGTATCGTCCACCAGCACGAACACGGCGTCGACCTCAAGGAGTTCACCCGGCTCGGCCTGATCGCCGTGCCGGCCGCGCTGGTCCCCGCCGTACTGGCACTGTGGACCTCGCTCCACGTCATCGGAGGCTGAACGGAGGACGCTGCCCATGCGGGTGATCGCCTGGCTCGTCGAAGGGACCTGGCCGGCTTGTGTGGACGCGGTGCGCGAGCACGCGCCGCGGGCCACGGAGGTCGTGCTGCTGCACGTCAGCGAGCCGGGGGTGCCCGGTCTGGCGCACGGCGCCTTCGCCGGACTGCTCGGCCGGGGGCACCGGGAGCGCGACCCCGAGGCCCTGCTGGAAGACCTCAGCGCCTCCTCGGCCGTTCAGCTGCTCGACGCGGCGGCCGAGCGGCTGGGGCGCCCCTGCGACCGTCTGGAGCGCGCCGGCCGCGCCGAACGGGAGGTGGTCGCCGCCTCCGACGGCGCCGATCTGCTCGTGCTCGCCCGCGACGGCGACCGGGCCCGCCTCGGTCCGCACAGTCTGGGCCCGGCCGGACGGTTCGTCGTCGACCACGCGCCCTGTCCCGTCCTGCTGGTCTGGCCGGAGTCGGCTCCGGACGTCACGACCTTGCCGCCGCCTCCCCCGCACCACCCCTAGCGGTACCACGGCGGTAGGCGCCCGGCGGGGTCCCGTAGCGCTGCCGGAAGGTCCGCTGGAAGTGGGGGGCGCTGGTGAACCCGGAGACCGCGGCCACCCGTTCCACCGGGAGTTCGGTGACCTCCAGAAGCCGGGCGGCGTGCAGCAGCCGGGCCTCGCGCAACGCCCGCATCGGGGACCGGCCGAGCTGCTCGGTGAAGAGGTGCGCGAACCGCGACGGCGAGAGCGCGACCGCCCCGGCCAGCGAGCGGACGGTGTGCGCGGCGCCCGGGTCGGCAGCCATCAGCGCCTCCGCCCGCAGCACACGGGCGTCCACCCCTGGCCTGACGCCCTCCGCCCGGGCCGTGCCGAGCAGCACGATCTCCTCCAGGGAGCACAGGGCCAGTTCCCTGGCCGCGGTGCCATGCGCGACCGCGACCGCGCCGTCGGCCGGTTCCGCGCCACCGGGCGGCTCGCCGTCCCCCGTCCAGCGGGCGTCGGTGAGCATCCGCCGGAACGCCGACCCGATGCGTTCCCGGCTCCGGGCGGGCCGCACGGCGTACACCCCGTCGTCGAGGGCGTACGGCCGCAGCCACCGGTCCCAGGACGGCCTGGCGCGACAGTGCGCCCACCAGAACGCCCAGTGGCCGGCGCCCGGTTCGACGCCGTAGCGGTGCGGTACGCCGGGTCCCAGGACCACCAGGTCGCCCGCGCCGGCCGTCGTCCGTGTCGCGCCCTGCCGAAGGCTGCCCCGTCCGGCCGTGGTCCAGGTGAACAGCCAGCTGTCGCTGCCGTACGGCCGGTGGACGCGGTATCCCGACCGCTGGTCGTAGCGTCCGACGGTCACCAGGCCCGGCGGCGGGGACGGGACAGCAGGCTCGGGCAGGACGTCAGCACGCACGGGCATCCTCCGGGAAGGGTCGTCGGCCTAGCTTTGGGCACCTCGCACCCCGAGCGGAAGGGACGGTCGGATGACGGTCACGGACAGGAGCGGACGGGCCTCGGGCTCGTGGGAGCACGAGTTCGCGGAGAACGGCTTCGTGGTGCTCCGCGGGCTGTTCACCGGCGCCGAGATCGACGAGCTGTGCGCCGAGTTCACGGCGCTGCACGCCGCCGGGCCGGTGCCGGGGCACTTCGAGCCCCGCGCGACGGACACCGGCGGCCCGGCCGATCCGCTGCACGGCCACCCGCGGGTGATGCATCCGCACCGCATCAACGCGCTGTCCCGGAGCACGCTGCTCGATCCCCGGCTGCGGGTCGTCCTCGAAGACCTGTTGGGCGAGGAGGTCCTGGCCGCGCAGAGCATGTTCTACTTCAAGCCGCCCGGCGCCCGTGGCCAGGCGCTGCACCAGGACAACTTCTATCTGCGGGTGGAGCCGGGCACCTGTGTGGCCGCCTGGATCGCCTGCGACACGATCGACCGGGACAACGGCGGTCTGGAAGTCGTGCCGGGCACCCACCGGATGGACCTGTTCTGTCCTCAGGAAGCGGACGAGGAGCTGTCCTTCGTACGCGAGTACGTGCCGCCGCCGCCCGGTCTGGTGGCCGTGCCGGTCGACATGGCACCGGGCGACGTGCTGTTCTTCAACGGCAGCCTGGTGCACGGCTCGGGCCCCAACCGCAGCGCCGACCGCTTCCGCCGCTCCTTCATCGGCCACTATGTCGGGCGGTCCACGGCCCGCATCGGCGGCCACTACCGCACCCTGACGATGAGCGGCGAGCCGGTCGCCCTGCCCGAGAGCGAGGGCGCCGGCCCGTGCGGCAACGAGTTCTCCTCTGAACCACCGGAGGCAGCACGGCAGCTGCCGGTGAGCCAGCGGCGATTTCGTGGACCGACCTCATAGCTGGTGCGTTCGTGACTGGTGATCCGAAGTTGCGCCCGCCCCACGGCTGGGTCAGGTCGGCTTGACCGCCAGCGTCGCAAAATAGTGCGACATGTATTGAGCGGATGCGTTGGACTGGTGCGGCGCTTCCGCGAAGCCGGTGAGGACGAACCCCGCGGCGAGTTGCCCGCCGATCTGGTCGGTGAGGGTGTGGCTGTATTCAAGAGCGGCATCCGCGCCGAACTTCGCGGCGCGTTCCTCGGCGGAGTACTGCGTGACATCGCTGTAGGGCAGCTTGTGCACGACGATCAGCTCGCCGCGCTCGTCGAGCGCCTCGTGGTCGAACAAGTACGCATCAGGGTTGAGGAAGCCCACGAGGAGCGTTCCGCCCGGTCGCAGGACGCGGAAGCACTCACGCCACACCGGTGCCAAGTCCGGTACGAACAGGTTGGAGACCGGCTGGAATACGACGTCGAATGTTGCGTCGCCGAAGGCGCTGAGGTCGCGCATGTCGCCCAGGACGGTGCGCAGCTCGAGTCCGTCGCGCGCCGCCACCATCTGGTCCTGGCCGAGCTGGCGGGGTGAGTTGTCGAATACGGTGACCCGCGCCCCCGCGGCGGCGAGGATCGGACCCTGCTGGCCACCGCCGGAGGCCAGGCACAACACGTCCTTGCCGGTCAGGTCCGCCGGCAGCCAGGAGCGGTCGACCGGCTCACGCCCGATGAGAACAATCGACCAGTCGCCCATGCGGGCGCGCTCGACATCCTCAGCACTCACCGGCCTCGACCACTCGTTGCCCTCTTGGACATACTTGTCCCAGGCTGCCCGATTGTGGGCAGCGGGGTCGACAACAATGTCCTGCACGTCCAACTCCCTGCTTCAGCCAAGCGGACACCTGCGGTACTGACGGTTCGGTGCCGCCAGCCAACACGATCGCAGGGCGCGGGCTCAACGAAATTTGCGGGCATCGAGGTGTCCACGGCGAGCGACGCCGGCACGCCGGCTCGTCGCAGCGCCGGCGGCGCCCGGCAACCGCCTCGTACCGTTTGCCACGTCCATGGCTCTTCCGGAAGCACCACCAACCCAGTTGGTCCATTCCCTACGACCGGATCGTGGCTGCTGTTGTCACCAGCCGGCGGCTCCGCGAAGAAGGCGGCCACGGGTTCGATCCCGACCCCGTCCGCGTCCAGGAGGACGAACGGCTCCCATCGATCTCCCGTCTCTGCCGGCTGTCCTGGCCTTGGGCAGCACGAAGCTCGCCAACTCCCTCTCGGGATCACGTCCAAGCATCCACGGAAGCCAGCAGAAGGACCGTCTGAGCTGCGAAAATGATCGAGTTGGTTCAGTCAACGGTTCGCCGCCGCGTCCCCCACCGATGTCACGCCCCCGGTTCGGGCAGCGCGGGCCGGAGCGGGGCCGAGGGGGATCCGGTGAGCGCTTCGGCGGCGAAGGCGAGGAGCGCGTCCGCGACCGCGCCGGGGTTCTCGAAGAGCATCGCGTGCGTGCCGTCGATCCCGACGACCCGCACGCGGGCCCGCTGTTCGGCGAGCGCGGCGAGATCCCTGTCGAGCCCCTTCCCGTACGCCGTCATCAGGTCGTCGAACCACTCCTTGCCCGGTACCGGGGGCACCGGGCGGAGTGCGCGCCCGAGCAGCAGCGGTCGGTCCATCCGGGCGAAGAGGCCGAACACGTCGAGCGAGTCGATCTCGGCCAGCATCTCGAGCGCGTGCTCGCGCCGCGGTCTCAACTCGAGCCGCCCGTCCGGCGTGTGGTGCACGGCGCGCAGCAGCGCCGTCTCCAACAGCTCGTAGGGAACGCCGAGTTGTCCGGACAGGGCGCGCTGCTGGGCGAGCAGTGTCTGCAGGCCGTCGACGGGCAGCGGTCCGTCCGGCAGCGCGGCCTTCGCCAACTTTCCGACCTGGACGAGACGTTCGGCGACATGCGCCGGGTCGAGGTCCACGTACTGGTCGGGGCGGCCCCATCCGTATCCGTCCAGGTTCGCCGCGCCGGGCGTGACCTCCGGGTGGTCCACCGCGTACCGTACCGCGATCATCCCGCCGAGCGAGTGTCCGACCGGGAGGGCGCCGGGGAGGCCGTACTCCTCGAGGACCCCCTCGATGTCGTCGACCACCCGGGGCAGGCTCCAGGTTCCGGAGGGCGAGAGACCGTGTCCGCGCAGGTCGACGGCGAGCACCCGGTGCCGAGGGGTCAGGAGAGGGGCGACGGCGGCCCAGTCGGCCAGCGTGCGGCCCGCTCCGTGCAGCAGGAGCAGTGGCGGGCCGTCGCCCCCGTGGTCGTGGACGGCCAGTGCGATACGGTCTCCGGTCATGTCCTGACAATAGGGCTCGGGGCGGGGCTCCCGGCGGACATCGCGTGTCGGCGGCCACCCCACGGCCCTCCCGGGCGGGCGCGGCCTTGACGCGAGCGGCTTGGAAGCGCTTTGATCCTGGCGTGCCGAGGCGTGCAGCCGGGCACCCAGAGGTGCGCCCAGCCGGTAACGGACACGGTTCAAGTCCGGCCAAAGTCGCCAGGATCGCGGGAGCGTCCGAGGCGGGGTCGTACTCGCGATTGATGGAGCGGACATGCCCGTCAAACGTGTTCTCCGCGTCGCCGGTCCGGGGGCAGCCGCTGCCCTGGTGGCTCTCGTGACACTGGTGAGCTGTGCTTCCGGACCGACGAAGGACACGCCGCCCCGCAAGCACGGCAGCTCGGGACCGAGCCCCCGGGCCGTGCGGCTCCCCCCGCTCCACGCGGGCTTCGACTACCAGATCGGCGGCGCCTACCGGCCGCCGTCGGGTGTCCGCATCGTCAGCCGCGACCGTACGGCGGCGCCCGCGCCCGGCCTCTACAACATCTGTTACGTCAACGCCTTCCAGGTCCAGCCGGGCGAGGAGCGGCAGTGGCCGGCCGACCTGCTGCTGCGGGACGCGCACGGCAGGGTCGTCGTCGACCGCGACTGGGACGAGGCGCTGCTCGACATCGGTACGCCGGACAAACGCGAGCGGGTGGCCGCACGGGTCGGCGGGTGGATCGACGGCTGCGCCGACAAGGGTTTCGACGCGGTGGAGCCCGACAACTACGACAGCTACACCCGTTCCCGTCACCTGCTGGACCCCGGCGACGCCACCGCGTTCATCACGCTGCTCTCCGCAAGAGCGCACGCCCGCCACCTCGCCATCGGGCAGAAGAACACCGCGGAGCTGGCCGGTCTGAGGGCACGGACCGGCCTCGACTTCGCCGTGGCGGAGGAGTGCGGCGAGTACGACGAGTGCGGGACGTACGCGAAGGCGTTCCACGACCGGGTCGTCGTCATCGAGTACACCGACAGCGGGCTGCGCAAGGCCCGCGCGCGGTACGGGAAACGGCTGAGCATCGTACGCCGGGACGTGGACGTCTCGACGCCGGGCAGCGCGGACTACGTCCGCCGGACGCACTGACAGGAGGCCGTGATGACCTCCTCGATCGCACGTCGCCGGCTGCTGGCCGGCGCGGCCGCCGCCCCGTTCCTCGCCGCCTGCGGTGGTGGCGCCTCCGACGGCGTCGGCTCCGACGGCACCGTGACCGTCGAACTGTGGCACGGGCAGAGCGACACGGGCAGGAAGGCCGTGGAGGCGCTCGTCGCCGAGTTCAACCGCACCCATCCGCGCATCCGCGTCGACAGCGCGGGCGGCGGTGTCCTGTCCGACGCGATGCTCCAGAAGGTGACGGCCGCGCTCGCCTCGGGCTCCTATCCCGACATCGCCTACATCTTCGGCTCCGACCTGGCCAGCATCGCGCGCAGTCCCCGCGTCGTCGATCTGACGTCCGCGCTGCACGCGGGCCCCACTCCGTGGCGGTCTCTCTGGGCCCCGGTACGGGAGGGAGTCACCGTCAACGGCAGGGTGCGGGCCGCCCCGGCGCTGCTCGACTCCCTGGCCGTCGTCTACAACAGAAAGCTGTTCCGGCAGGCCGGGGTGGACTTCCCGCGGGCCGGCTGGACCTGGGACGAGTTCGCCGACACGGCACGGAGACTCACCGCGCCGGGCCGCGGGGTCTTCGGTACGGGCTGGCCCGGGACCGGCGACGAGGACACGGTGTGGCGGCTGTGGCCGATGATCTGGGACCTGGGCGGTGACGTGGTGGCCGCCGACGGCAAGCACATCGGCTTCGCCGACCAGGGCGTACGGGCCCTGGAGACCCTCGCCCGGCTGAGCCGTGACAAGAGCGTGTACGTCGATCCGAAGCCCAGCGGCGAGCAGATGTACCAGGTCTTCATGGCCGGCCGGATGGCCATGGTGGGGACCGGGCCCTGGCAGCTCCCCGACATCATCGGCGCCGGGGTCGACTACGACGTCGTGCCGCTGCCGACCTACAGCGGACGGCCGGTCACCATCTCGGGCCCGGACACCTGGACGGTGTTCGACAACGGCTCGGCCCGTTCCCGGGCGGCCGTCGAGTTCGTGCGCTGGATGATGCGGCCCGCCCAGGACGCCCGCTGGGACCTCTCGGCGGGCAGTCTTCCGCTGAGTTCGGCCACCGCCGACCGGCCGGAGTGGCGCCTGCACTCCCGGCGGACCAGGGGCCTCGACGTGTTCACCGAGGCGCTGGGCTCCGCCCGGGTGCGCCCGGTCCACGCCGCCTATCCGCAGATCTCCCAGGCACTCGGCGAGGCGATCGTCTCCGTGCTGCTCGGCAAGGACTCCCCGGCCGGCGCCCTGCGCCGGTGCGCGCAACGGTCCGACGCCGCCCTGCTCATCCCCCGCTGACCCGGGCCGAACAGCCGAGAACCTCCGGCATCCACCGACGCGTTCCGACGCGTCCCCCGCGTTCCGTCGTCCGTGTCCAGGTGACTCTCAGGTGACTTCCAGGTGAGGGAGGCCCTCTTGTCCACTCTGCCCCGCGCCATCACGCTCGCCCCGCAGGCCGCGGTGCCCCCGGCCGCCGCACGGCGCGCCGCACGCCGTCGCGCCCGCCGGGAGACGGCCACCGCCTGGGGGTTCATCGGCCCCGCGGTCGTCGTGATCCTCGGCCTCGGCATCGTCCCCGTCCTCTGGTCGCTGCTGCTGTCCTTCCGGGCCGACGACCTGGTCACGCCGGGCCGCTGGGTCGGCCTCGACAACTACCGGGCCCTGGCCGAGGACCCCGGCTTCCACACGGCGGTGCGCAACACCCTGCTGTACACGGCCCTTTACGTGCCGCTCAGTCTGGTCGGCGGCCTCGCGCTCGCCCTGGCCCTGAACCGCCGTCTGCGGCTCATCGGCCTGTACCGGACGCTCGTCTTCATCCCGTTCGTGGTGTCGGCGACGGCCCAGGGCGTGCTGTTCTCGTTCATCCTCGACCCGGAGTTCGGGGTCGCCAACTCGCTGCTGCACCAACTCGGCATCTCACCGCAGGGTTTCCTCTCCGACCCCGACCAGGCGATCTACCTGCTGGTCCTCATCTCGCTGTGGAGCGGCGTCGGCTTCTGCGTCGTCGTCTACCTGGCCGCACTCCAGGACGTGCCGCCCGAACTCGTCGAGTCCGCCCGCATCGACGGAGCGGGCCGTGCGCTGATCCTGCGTCACATCGTGCTGCCGACGCTCACTCCGGTCACCGTGTTCCTGCTCCTGTGGCAGGTGATCACGGCGCTCCAGGTCTTCGACCTGATCTATGTGACGACCAAGGGCGGCCCCCTCGGCTCGACCACGGTCGTCGTCTACTTCGTCTGGCAGCAGGCCTTCCAGACGTTCACGGCCGGCTACGGGGCCGCGGCGGCGTACGTCCTGGCGGTGGCCCTGATGGTGGTGGGCGCGGCGCTGCGGGTCGTACGGCGCCGCCAGAGCCGTACGGAAGGAGTCGTCCGATGAGGACGCGAAAGGTGAGCGGCTGGCATCTGCTGCTGGCGCCGCTGGCCCTGTGCTTCGCGCTGCCGCTGGTGTGGCTGGTGCTCAGTTCCGTGATGACCAACGCGGAGATCAACCGGTTCCCGCCCGCGTTGTGGCCGAAGGGCATCGACCTGGGCGGGTACCGGTACGTGCTCGGAAACGCGCTGTTCCCCCGCTGGTTCGCCAACTCCCTCCTGGTCGCCTCGGTCGCGGTGGGGTCGAATCTGCTGTTCGGGGCACTGGGCGGCTACGCGTTCGCGCGGATGCGGTTCGCCGGATCGCGGCTCCTGCTCGGGCTGATGCTGGCGACCATGGTGATCCCGTTCCAGCTCACCATGATCCCCACCTTCCTGGTGATGAAGGAGCTGGGTCTGATCGACACGCTCGGCGCGCTGATCGTGCCGTCGCTGGTCACTCCGTTCGCGGTCTTCCTCTTCCGGCAGTTCTTCCTCTCACTGCCGCGGGAGATGGAGGAGGCCGCCTGGATCGACGGGTGTTCGCGGCTGCGGGTCCTCTTCTCGATCGTGCTGCCGCTGGCCCGGCCCGCGCTGGCCACTGTCGCGGTGCTGACGTTCCTGTCGACCTGGAACGACCTGTCGTGGCCGCTGATCGCGCTCAACCACGACACGCAGTACACGCTCCAGCTGGGGCTGACCACCTTCCAGGGACAGCACCACACCCGGTGGTCGGCGGTGATGGCGGGGAACGTGATCACCGTGCTGCCGGTGCTGGTGGCGTTCCTGCTGGCGCAGAAGACGTTCGTGCAGTCGCTCACGTCGAGCGGCCTGAAGGGGTGACGGCGGTGCGGGCTTTCGATCTTGTGGTGATCGGCGACGCGAATCCGGACGTGGTGACCGGTCCGCTGTCCGGACCACTCGCCTTCGGGCAGCGTGAACAGCTCGTCGCGAACGCCGGGTTGGTGCTCGGCGGATCCGCGGCGATCATGGCGTGCGGGGCCGCCCGGCTGGGGCTGCGGGTCGCCTTCGCGGGCCGCGTCGGTGCCGATGCCGCGGGCGTGTTCGTGCGTGACGCGCTGGCGGGACGCGGGGTCGACGTGGGTTTCCTGGTCACCGATCCCGAACTGGCCACGCCCCTCACGGTGGTGGTGACCACCGAGGACGGGGACCGGGCCATCCTCACCGCGCCGGGTTGTCTGACGGCGACCGGCGCCGAGGACGTCCCGGGCGAGTTGCTGGCCGCCACCCGGCATGTGCACGCGGCCTCGTTCTTCCTGATGCCCCGTCTGGCGCGGTCCCTCGGCGCGGTGTTCACGCGGGCCCGCGCCCTGGGGGCGACGACCTCGCTCGACACCAACGACGACCCGGCCGGACGCTGGGACCGTGGCCTCCTCGATCCGGTCCTGGAGGTCACCGACATCCTGCTGCCGAACGCGGCCGAGGCACGCGCCCTGGGTCTGTACCCCGCCGCGGAGCCGCGCCCCGGGCCGCCGCGCGGTGAGGTGGTCAGCGGCACGGTCGCGGGCGGCGACGAGGCGGCCCGGCCCCCGCGACAGCCACCGACCGTCGTCATCAAGGACGGCGGCGACGGCGCCGTCGCCCTTCGGGGGACACGACCGCTGCACGCGCCCGCCCTCCCCGTCGACCCCGTCGACACCGTGGGCGCCGGCGACAGCTTCGACGCCGGATTCGTCGCCGCGACGCTGCGGGGGCTGGACCTCGCGTCGGCCCTGGCCCTCGCCGTGGCCTGCGGTTCGCTCTCCACCCGCGGCCACGGCGGTACGGCGGCCCAGCCCACGTGGGAAGAGGCCCACGCCGCCACCCTGCACCACTCGGACAGAGGGAGTCACTGATGTACGACGTCACCGCCGCGAAGATCGCCTTCATCGGGGCCGGGAGCGTGGTGTTCACCCAGGGGCTGCTCGCGGACCTGTTCGCCTTCCCCGAACTGGCCCACGCCCGGATCGCGTTGCACGACATCGACCCGGAGCGGCTCGCCACGGCGGAGGGCGCGGCCCTGCGCATCGCCGCCGCCCGCGGGGCCAAGCCGGTGATCACCGCACACCTGGACCGGCGGGCGGCCCTGGCCGACGCCGACTTCGTCATCAACATCATCCAGGTCGGCATGAACGAGGCGACCCGCGTCGACTTCGAGATCCCGGCCCGCCACGGTCTGCGCCAGACCATCGGCGACACCCTCGGCATCGGCGGCATCTTCCGCGCCCTGCGCACCTTCCCGGTCCTGCGCGCGCTGGCCGAGGACATGGCCGAACTGTGCCCGGACGCGCTGCTGCTGAACTACACCAACCCCATGGCGATGAACGTCCTCTACCTCAGCCGCATCGCTCCGGACCTGCGCGTGACGGGCCTGTGCCACTCGGTGCACTGGACGATGCACGACCTCGCCGCGCTGGTCGGTGTGCCCTTCGAGGAGGTGTCCTATCTGGCGGCCGGGGTCAACCACCAGGCCTGGGTGCTGCGCTTCGAACGCGCCGGCCAGGACCTCCACCCGCTGCTGGACGAGGCGATCGTCAGGGATCCCGGGCTGCTGCGACGGGTCCGTGTCGACATGTACCGCAGGCTGGGCCACTACCCCACCGAGACCAGCGAGCACTCCTCGGAGTACGTGCCCTGGTATCTCCACCACGACAGCGAGATCGAACGCCTCCGGCTGCCTGTGGGCGCCTATCTGCAGATCATCGAGGAGAACACGGCGAGCTACGAGCAGACCCGCGCCGCCCTGGCCAGGGACGCGCCGCTGCCCGTCGAGGGCACACTGGAGTACGCCCCGCAGATCATCCACAGCACTCTCACCGGCACTCCGCGCACGATCTACGGGAACGTCCCCAACCGCGGTCTGATCGACAACCTGCCCGCCGACTGCGTGGTCGAAGTCCCCTGCCTGACCGACGCGCTGGGTGTGCAGCCGACCCGCGTCGGCTCGCTTCCGCCCCAGTGCGCGGCCCTCAACAGTGCCTATGTCGCCGTCAACGACCTGGTCGTGCGGGCCGCCACCGACCACGACCCCCGCCACATCCGGCACGCCGCCATGGCCGACCCCGCCACGGCCGCCGCGCTGCCCGTCGAACGGATCTGGGACCTGTGCGACGACCTCGTACGCGCCCACGGCGCCCTGCTCCAGCCGGAACTGCGGGCCGAGCTAGGCCACTGAACACGTTGCCGGCCGCCGTTCCGCCGACGCCGGACGGCCGGCGAGGCGCACCCGTGACGAAACCGGCCCGTGTCGGATGAGCGGCGGGCCACCGGGCGGACGTATCAAGAGGCATGTCGACCTCCATGGCGGACAGGCGGGAAAGCCGCCTGCCGACGAGCACCACCGAGCCGCCGCGACGATACGCCCGACTGCGGCGGCACCGGCGGTGGATGCTCGCGCTCGCCGTGGCCGCCCTGCTGGCACAGATGTCGGTGGCGATGGTCACGGCCGCCGCGCGGCAGACACCGACGATCGACGAGCCGGTGTACGTGGGCACGGCGGTGGTCTACACGCGGGAACACAGCCTGCGCTACAACCCGGAGCATCCGCCGCTGGGCAAACTGATCATCGGCGCCGGGCTGGTGTTCGCCCACCCCCACCTCGGCGCCCACGCCACCGACGATCAGACGGCGCTCGGACGGCGGCTGCTCTACGAGTCGGGCAACGACCCCTGGCGGGTGATGTTCTGGGCGAGGCTGCCGGTGATCGTGCTGACGCTGCTGTTCGGCCTGGTCGTGCTCGCGTTCGCCCGTGAACTCGTCGGTTCTGTGGGCGGGTTGGTGGCGCTCGCGCTGTACACGTTGTCTCCCGACGTCATCGCGAACGGCTCGCTGGCCACCCTCGACGTTCCGGCGACCGGATTCGTGCTGACCTCGGCGTGGCTGGTGTGGCGGGCGCGGCGCGGGCGGCCGCTGCCGCACCTCGCGCTCGCGGGGGTGGCGCTCGGCGCGGCGCTCGCCACCAAGATGAGCACCCTGCCCGCGGTCCCGGTGCTGCTGCTCCTGGCGGTCCTCTCCTTCTGGCACACACGTCGCGCCTCCGGCCCCGGCCCGCAGGCCCAGCGTCGGCTCGTCGCGCTGAGCGTGGCGGTGGCGGTCGGCATGGTGTTGCTGGCCCTCGCCGTGGTGTGGGCCAGTTATCTCGTCGTCGACCCGCGACTGCGCTGGGCCACGCCCGCGGACGTCCCGGCCGTGCACGGTCTGCGCGGGCTCGCCCTGCACTGGCTGCCCGTCCCCCGGCCGTACCGCGACGGGATGCGCGTCCAGTTCGGCTTCGAGAACGCGACGTGGGGCGGTTTCCTCTTCGGCAGGGTGTACCGCGGTTCGCTCTGGTACTACCTGCCGGCCGCGCTGCTGGTGAAGACACCGCTCGGCACCCTCGTGCTCTGGCCGGCCGGCGCGGCGGCGATGGTCTGTGTGCCCCGGCTGCGCGCCGCCGCCCCGTACGTCCTCCTCCCTCCGGCCGTGCTGCTCGCCGTGGCCATGACGGGATCCCGCGATCTGGGGGTCCGCTACGCGCTGTTCGTGCCGGTGTTCCTGGCGGTCGCGGCGGCCGGGGTCCTCGCGCTGCGGCCGCGCCGGGCCCGTCTCGCCGCGGCGGCGCTGGTGCTGTTCGTCGCGGTCAGCTCGCTGCGCGCGTTCCCGTACTACCTGCCGTACTCGAACGAGGCGTTCGGCGGACCGTCGATGACCCGTCTGCGGCTGCACGACTCGAACGTCGACTGGGGGCAGGACCTGGGACGGCTCGCCGACCGTCTGGCCGAGCGGTATCCGCGCGAGCGGGTCTGGCTCGTCTACAAGGGCAGCGGCGTGCCCTCCGCGTACGGGATCGAGGCGGCCGATCCGCGCAAGGCACCGCCGGGCGAGGTGCACGGCCTGCTCGCCGTCTCGGACTCCTCGGTCGCGAAGGCGGACGGCCGGCTCGCGGCACTGCTCGACGGCAGTACGCCCGTGGATGACGTCGGCCACTCGATCACGATCTTCCGGAGGCCCTAGGCGACGGGGCCGCCCGTCGCCCCGTCCTCCGTCAGGTGCGGGCGGCGAGCAGGTCCAGCACCCGCTCCCAGCGGAACTCCGCGCGCCGTCCGTCCGCACCCGGCTCCCCCGAGTACCGGTCGCCGAACCGGACGCCCATGCCGCGCAGCCGGTCGAGGCTCGCGCGATACGCGGGGTGAGCCGCCAGCGAGTCGCTCACACAGGGCAGTACGGCGATCGGGACGCCGAGACCGTACGCCTCGCACAGGGTCCCCAGGGCGAGGGTGTCCGATATCCCGGCCGCCCACTTGTTCACGGTGTTGAAGGTGGCCGGAGCGACGGCCACCGCGTCGGGGGCCGGGAAGGGGCGCGGGTCGCCCGGGGCCCGCCACGCGGACCGGATCGGGCGGCCGGTCCGTGCCCCGACGGCCTCCGCGTCGAAGAACCCGAGCCCCTGCGGGGTGGCGATGACGCCGACCTCCCAGCCGCGCTCCTGCGCGGCGGCGATCAGTCTGCCGACGTCCTGCGCGATGCCCGCCGCGCAGACGACGACGTAGAGGAAGGGCTTTGCGGCGGGGGCCCGCCCGGTGCGTTCGGTCACCCGGAGAACCCTAGTGTTCCGTTGACGGCTTCTTCGTACGGCCACTTGGCCGACGACGCCGGCGGAGCGAGGAGCCCGTCGCCGAAGAGTGTCGTCCAAGGAGTCCCGCCGCGTGCGGACTTGGTCCTTGGAGACCAGGATTGAGACATCCATTCCGTTGTGCGAAGCGGCATTTCGTGGCCCGTTTCCGGGGCCGCTACGGTCGGATTCATGGACTGGAACTTTCGGACGGCCGAAGAACTCGCGGCTTCCCTGCGCGCCGGTGAAGTGACCTCGGTGGAATTGACCGACGAGGCGATCGCCCGTATCGAGCGGGACGACAGGACGGTCAACTCGATCTGTGTGCCGGACTTCGACCGTGCGCGGGCCGCCGCGCGCGGTGCCGACGAGGCGCGCGCCCGCGGTGAGGACAGGCCGCTGCTCGGCATTCCGGTGACGGTCAAGGAGTCCTACAACATCGCCGGGCTGCCCACGACCTGGGGCATGCCGTCACACCGGGACTACCTGCCGGACGAGGACGCGGTGCAGGTGTCGCGGATCAGGGCCGCGGGCGCGGTGGTGCTCGGCAAGACCAATGTGCCCCTGGGGCTGCAGGACATGCAGAGCTTCAACGAGATCTACGGCACCACCAACAACCCGTGGGATCACGGTCGCACGCCGGGTGGGTCCTCCGGCGGGTCAGCGGCGGCCCTGGCGTCCGGATTCGGCGCGCTGTCCATCGGCTCCGACATCGCCGGTTCGTTGCGCACCCCCGCACATTTCTGCGGTGTCTACGCGCACAAGCCGACACTCGGGCTGGCTTCGAGCCGCGGGATGGTCCCGCCGCCCACGCCGGCCCTGCCGGGCGACCCTGACCTCGCGGTCGTCGGTCCGATGGCGCGCACTGCCCGCGACCTCACGCTCCTGCTCGACGTGATGGCCGGACCGGACCCGCTGACGCTCGGTGTGGCGCACGACTTGAGGCTGCCGCCCGCGCGCCACGAGCGGCTCCGCGACTTCCGGGTCCTGGTCCTCGACGAGCATCCGCTCATTCCGACCGGGTCCGCTGTGCGGGCGGGTGTGAACCGGGTCGCCGACGCCCTTGTCGACGGCGGCGCCCGCGTCGAGCGGCACAGTCCGCTGCTGCCCGATCCGGCCGAAGCCGCGGTGGTCTACACGCAGTTGCTGTTCTCGGGCTCCGTTGCACGTTTTCCCGTCGCGGCGTACGAGCAACTGCGGAGCCGCGCCGCCGGACTGAGCGCGGACGACCGGAGTCTCGATGCGGCGCGGCTGCGCGGCATGGTGCTGAGCCACCGCGACTGGATCGAGGCGAACGGCCGTCGCGAGCTCCACCGTCACGGCTGGCGGCGGCTCTTCGCCGAGTTCGACGCCGTGGTGTGTCCCGTCACGCCCACTCCCGCGTTCCCGCACGACCACGACCCCGATCTGCTGGACCGCCGGATCGACATCGACGGCGTCGAGTACCCGTACTTCGACCAGCTCGTCTGGGCCGGTCAGGCCACGATGCCCGGCCTGCCGGCCACCGCCGTGCCCGCGGGCCGGTCCCCCGAGGGCCTGCCGGTGGGAGTGCAGCTCATCGGTCCGATGTTCGAGGACCGCACCCCGCTGCGGCTGGCCGAGCTGCTCGAGCAGAGGATCGGCGGCTTCCAGGTACCGAAGTAGGGCGTGCTGCCGGAGAAGGAGGGGCGGCCTGCGTCACCGGAGAGGCCCCGCGTCACCGGAGCGGGAGGGACGCCCCGCGTTCGGCCTCGGAGCGCCGGCCGAAGAGCCGGCGGTCCTTCTCCTCGATCGGCACGTCGTCGATGCTCGCCTCGCGGCGGGTCATCAGCCCCTGCCCGTCGAACTCCCACGGTTCGTTGCCGTACGACCGCCACCACCGGCCGTCCGCGTCCCGGGACTCGTACTGGAAGCGGACGGCGATGCGGTTGCCGTCGAAGTACCAGAGGTCCTTGCGCAGGGCGTACTCCCGCTCGCGCTCGTCGCGTCAAGGAGCCCCCTGCCCATGGACATCACGAGCGCCCGCGAGCAGGCCCTCGCGCAGGCCCGGGAACAGGCGCTGGACGCCGCGGAGGAGCTGTTCTACGGCCGCGGCGTCCAGAGCGTCGGGATGGACGACATCCGGGGCGCCTCGGGCCTCTCCCTCAAGCGGCTCTACCAGCTCTTCCCCGCCAAGGAACTGCTGGTCGAGGCCTACCTGGAGCGGCGTGACCTCCGCTGGCGGCGCCGGCTGGCCGAGCACGTCGACCGGCACGAGGAGCCCGAGCGGCGGATTCCGGCCGTGTTCGACCGGCTCCGGCTGTGGTTCGGGGAACCGGACTTCCGCGGGTGCGCCTGGATCAACTCCTACGGTGAACTCGGCGCCACCTCACCACGCGTGACCGCCCAGGTCCGCGCGCACAAGAAGGCGTTCAGGGACTATCTGGGCGGCCTCGTGACCGACGCGGGGCTGCCGGACTCGCTCGCCGATCAGGGAGCCATGGTCACCGCGGGCATCACGCGCGAGGTGGAGGCCGCCGGGCACGCGGCCTCGGCGGCCGGGGCACTCATCTCCTCCCTCCGGCACGCCGGCTGAACGGACACGACACCACCGCCACCGGACCGGCCGGAAGGCGCGACGGACGGACCCGAGGAGGGTGCCCTCGGGTCCGCGGGAGGTTTCCCGGATCCGCCGGAGGTGTCCTCAGGCCTCCGAGACGGTGATGGCGCCCACCGGGCAGGCCCGCGCGGCCTCCCGGACCAGTGGGTCACCGCCGCCGTCCTCGCGGCCGGGGAGCACCTCGCTGAATCCCTCGTCGTCCTGGGTGAAGACGCTCGGCGCGGTCAGCGCGCACTGTCCCGCGCCGATGCAGACGTCCTTGTCGATAACGATGTGGATGGTCATGCCCGTAAGCCTCTTACCAGGTCACGGGGAGTTCCAGCATCCCCTGGATCGTGTCTCCGGGTTTGAAGGGGATGTCGTCCGCCGGCGCGTCCAGCCGCAGTCCGGGCAGCCGGTCGAACAGCGACAGCAGGGCGATCTCCATCTCGGCACGCGCGAGGTTCTGGCCGAGGCACTGGTGGATGCCGAAGCCGAACGCGACGTGGTGACGGGCCGGACGGTGCCAGTCGAGGGCGTCCGGCTCGGGGAAGGTGTGCTCGTCACGGTTGATGACGGAGGTCGAGAAGACGACTCCGTCGTCGGCGCGGATCGTCGCCCCGGCCACCTCGATGTCCTCGGTGGCCACCCGCAGCAGTCCGTCGGCGATGGAGAGGAAGCGCAGCAGCTCCTCGACGGCGGCGGGCATGAGCGTCGGCTCCGCCCGCAGCTCCGCCAGCTGCTCAGGGTGCCTGAGCAGGGTGAACGTGCCGAGCGAGATCATGTTCGCGGTCGTCTCGTGGCCGGCCACCAACAGGATCGTCGCGAGGCTGATCAGCTCCTCGCGGTCCACCGCGCCCTCGCGCAACCGGTCCTGGATGAGCTCGTCGAGCAGTCCGTCGCCCGGATCCTTCTGCTTGCGGTCGATGAGCGATCCGAAGTACGCGTCCAGCTGGTCGCGGGCGTCCTGGGTGTCCGCGGCAGCGGGGCCGCGCAGCAGCCTGCGGGACTGCTCCTCGAAGAACTCGTGATCGGCGTACGGGACGCCGAGCAGCGCGCAGATCACCATCGACGGCACGGGCAGCGCGAAGTCCCCGACCAGCTCGGCGGGCGGCCCCTTCTGCTCCATGGCGTCGAGCAGCCGGTCCACGGTCTCCTGGATACGGGGGCGCAGGGTCCCGATCCGCTTGAGGGTGAAGCTGGGGACCAGCATGCGGCGCTGGGTGTGGTGCGCGGGATCGTCGAGCCCGAGGAGCGCCACCCGGCGGTCCCGGGCGGAGGCGAACCGCTCCGTGGGCATCGGGAACGCCGGACGGGTGCGGTCGGACGAGAGCCGTGGGTCGGTGAGGAGGTCACGGGCGATGCCGTGGCCCGTGACGACCCACACGCTGCGGCCGTCGTACAGGGACACCCGCGACAGGGGGCGCGCCTCGCGCAGGGGGTCGTAGGCGGTGGGCGGGTGGTAAGGACACGTACGGTCCTGGGGGAAGGCAACGGTTTCTGTCATGAGTGACCTCGCATGCGATGGTTCCCTCTTGCCGATCTTGCCGCTCTCATTAGATGCCCCAGGCATCTACAGAGCCACTCGAAGTTCGGCCAGATGCTCCGGTCGGGCGGTCTGGCCGAACGCCGTCGCCCGGCGGGGCGCCGACCGGGCGCCCTGAGGCCGGCGGGGTGGCGCCCACGCGTGGACATGGCTCGAACCGCCCGCCCAGGCCACGGTGGACACCCGTTCCACGTGGCTCGGCGGTGTCCCTTGTGATCCCGTCGGCGGCCCCCGAAATTCGGTTGCACGGGCCGCCTCGGAGGCCCGAGGATCTGCGCATGTCCATGTTCGAAGCCTTCCTGCCGCAGACCTCCGCCGCCACTCGTCCGGTGCGGGTCCAGCAGCAGCCCGGCCGACCGCGGAGGCCCTCACTTCCCCGATCGTGACCGCCGCGCTCGTCGCGGGGCTGCTCGCGGGCTATGGCATCGCCATCCCCGTCGGAGCGGTCGCGACCTATCTAGTGTCCCTCACCGCTCGTACGTCACTGCGGATCGGCGGGTCCGCAGCCCTGGGCATCGCGACCGCGGACGGGGTGTACGCCCTGGTCGCCGCGCTCGGGGGCGCGGCGCTCGCCGCCGCGCTCCAGCCGGTGCTGGTGCCGTTGCGCTGGGTGTCCGGGCTGGTCCTGGCCGCCCTGGCGGTACGGGGCACCGTCACCGCGCTGCGCCAGTACCGCGAGCGGCGGCTCACCGCCCGCTCGACGAAGGATCCGGCGCACCCGGCGCGGGCGTATCTGACGCTGCTGGGGATCACCCTCCTGAACCCCACCACCATCGTCTACTTCGCCGCGCTGGTCCTCGGCAGCCGTGCGACCGAGGCGGTACGGCCGCTGGAGCAGGGGGTGTTCGTGCTCGCCGCGTTCGTCGCCTCCGCGAGCTGGCAGCTGCTGATCGCCGGGGGCGGCGCACTGCTGGGGCGGGTCCTGACGGGACACCGGGGGCGGCTGGTCACGGCGCTCGTGTCCAGCGGCGTGATCATGGTGCTCGCCGTGCGGATGCTCGCCGCCTCCTCGTGAGCGCGCGGACCCGCCGTGACCGGCCTGACCGGCTGCGGTCCTGCACGTGCCTCGATCCGCCGGTGGGACCGGCGAGTTGGCGGGCGCGGTCACCGGTGGTGACGAGGGGCCGCCGGGGCGCCCGGGAGGGCCAAAGTGCCCGGGGACACCGGTCGGACGTCGTCGCCGGGTTCGAAGGCGCGGGCCACCGCGAGGCTGTCCTCGTACACGTGATGCCGTACGACGAGACCGTCCTCGACCGTCAGGTGCAGGGCGAACCGGGCCCGGTAGGGGCGCCCGGTCGCCCGGGCCGTCTGCCGGATCTCACCGAGGACCACGGCCTGCGCACCGTCGACGAGGATCCGCTCGATCGTCGTGTCCGCGCCTCCGGGCAGATGGTGCGCGCCCAGCTCCCGGAAGTGGGCGGCCGCGTCGGCACGGGTGGACCGCGGACGGATCCACGGGGTCGGGGCGCGCCCGTGCTCGTCCCGTGGCCAGCTGAGCTGCCAGTCGATCCGTTCGGCGTAGAGCTCGGCGATCCGTTCGGGGACGCCGGCGCCGATCCGGCGCAGCAACTCCTGGGCCACGGCACCGGTTGTCGGAACGTGTGGGGTGACTGATGACATGGGGGCCGCCCTCTCCGTGGTCCTCGTCCGGGAACGGCTCCACGGTCCCGCACGTGTCCCGCGTCCGCGATTACCCGCGGGGTCATGGTGCGGATGATTCACGGCCGCGCTGGTGTTGAATCATGCCGAGACAGGACCAGTACGACGCGAGATGGGACGGAAGTCATGCCTCTTGAGGGTGAGTACGAACCCAGCCCGACGCAGTGGGTGCGCGACCAGGTGGAGCTGTACGAGAGCTCCGGCGGCACCGAGGGCACCACACTGCAGGACACGGGACTGCCGGTCATCATTCTCACGACCCGCGGTGCCAAGAGCGGCAAGATCCGCAAGACCCCGCTGATGCGCGTCGAGCACGACGGCCGTTACGCGGCGGTCGCCTCGCTCGGCGGATCCCCCAAGCATCCGGTCTGGTACTTCAACGTGAAGTCCGACCCGCACGTCGAACTCCAGGACGGTGCCCGGCGCCAGGACCTGCGGGCGCGTGAGGTCACCGGTGCGGAGAAGGACGAGTGGTGGGAGCGGGCGGTCACGGCGTTCCCCTCGTACGCCGACTACCAGAAGAAGACGGACCGCGAGATCCCCGTCTTCGTGCTGGAGCCGACGGACTGAGCTGCGCGGACGCCTGGGCGACGACACGCGGCGCGTGAGCGGGGTCCCGGCCACGCCTGACCGGGGGTCCCGGCCGCGTCCGCGCCGAGGTCCTCGAAGGGGCCTCGGGGCCGACGTCGAGGTCCCGCGAACATGCCGTGCATGAGCCGTCGCCCCCCGGGCACCCGTACCTCAGGCCCCGCCGCGCTCCCCCGTCGCGGCGGGGTCTTCCGCTGTCCCGTCCTCGCGCGACGCGGCCCGTGCCGCCGCCGCGTCGGTCACGTCCAGGAAGATCTGGTCCGCCTCCGGCACCGTGTGCGCGACGGAGCGTTTGATGCGGACGGCGACCTCCTCGACCTCCTCGCTGTCCATCCCCGGTACGAGGTCGATCCGGGCGGCGACCAGGGTCGAGTCGAGGCCGATCTCCATGGTGAGCAGCGCCTCCACGCTGTCGATCTCGGGCTGTGCCTCGAGCAGGGCACGTATCCGGCCGCTCGACTCGGGGTCGGCGGCCCGGCCGATGAGCTGCTCGCGCGCGTCGCGGCCCAACCAGTAGGCGACGCCCACCAGAAGTGCCCCGATGGCGAAGGATGCCGAGGCCTCCCACACGATCTGTCCGGTGATCATGTGCAGCGCCATGCCGATGATCGCGAGCGTCACGCCCAGCACGGCGGTGCCGTCCTCGGCGACCACCGTGCGCAGGGCGGGGTCGCGCAGCCCTCCGGCGCCGCCCTGTCCGCGCACCTGGTGAAGCGCGCGGAACAGGGACGCGCCCTCGGCGAGCAAGGAGACGACCAGCACCGCCAGCCCCGCCACATAGCCGCTGGACGACTCCTCGCTGCCGCTCTTCAGCGCCTCGAAGCCCTGGAAGAACGAGAAGCAGCCGCCCATCACGAAGATGCCGACGGCGGCGAGCAGCGACCAGAAGAACCGTTCCTTGCCGTAGCCGAACGGGTGCCTGTGGTCGGCGGGCCGTCGGCTGCGGCGCAGGGCGGCGAGGAGGAAGACCTCGTTCAGGCTGTCCGCCACGGAGTGCGCGGCCTCGGAGAGCAGTGCGGGCGAGCCCGTGAGCAGTCCGCCCACCGCCTTGGCCACGGCGATCAGGAGATTGGCCCCGAGGGCCACGAGCACGGTCAGGCGCGTTCCGTGGTCCTGCCCCTTCGGCTTCGGCGCCGGCTCCGACTGTTTCGGCTCCTTCGGCTCCTTCGGCTCCTTCGGCTCCTTCGGCTCCTTCGGCTCCTTCGGCTCCTTCGGCTCCTTCGGCTCCTGGGATTGTGCCGACGGCTTCGGCCGGTCCGACCGGTCCTGCGATGTCCGATTCACCCCGTCCGATTGCCCAGGCCCGCGCGCCTCACACTTCGGCGGACGGTGCGGCCCTCTACCCGACGTCCGGATTCGGTGGCACCGTCGACTCGGACCACAGAAGGAGACCCACGTGCCCAGGAAACGGAAGAAACTCCAACTCCCCCTCGTCTACAAGCCGCTGGGATTCGCGCTGGGCTGGGCGAGCGGAGCCCTGGCCGGACTGGCCTTCGAGGCGGCGTGGAAGGCGGTGCGCCACGAGGAGGACGCGCCCGACGCGCTGGACAAGGACCGCGGCTGGGGTGAGGTGCTGCTCGCCGCGGCCCTCCAGGGCGCGCTGTTCGCCGTCGCCCGCAGCGCGGCGGACCGCGCGGGCGCGAAGGCCGTCGAGCGTTCGACGGGGATCTGGCCGTCCCCGGACAAGGGGAAGGGCAGAGGCGGCCGTGGTGGCCGGAGCTGACGACCGTGTCCGCCGGGCCGGATGCGGCGGTGGGTTCAGCCCAGCTTCGGCGCCATGGTGGGCGTGAGGCACAGGGTGAACGAGTGCCCCGACGGGTCGGCGTAGCCCCGCTCCTCGAAGGGTCCCGCGGCGTCCTTGGTCTCGATGGGCCGCCCGCCGAGACCGACGATCCGGCGCTCCGCCTCGTCCAGGTCCGCCACCTGGAAGTCCAGATGGACCTGGAGGGAGTTCTCGGGGCGCGGCCAACTCGGCGGCGTCGCCGTGAGGTCCCTGCGGAACCCCATCCGCGTCCCGTCCGCGCCTCTGATGTCGATACGGTTCGCGCTCGTGTCCGTCTCCTCGCCGTCGAGGAGTTCCTTGTAGAACGCGGCGAGCTTCTCGGGCTCGGCGCAGTCCAGCACCACCACGCCTGCCAGGACCAGTGCCATGCTTCCTCCGTAGGGGATCGGGGGCGCGGTCGGCCGGGCCGTCGCTGCCCCGCGCCTCCCGGATACCCCGTCCCGCGGAATCAGTCGTCCACGAGCCACCCGCCGTCCCGCATGAGGTCGCGGCCGGCGATCTCGTCGGCCTCGCGCCAGGCCTGTACCCGCCGTGGAGTGACACGGAAGTAGAGGTAGGCGGTGGTGAGGCGGCGTGGATCGAAGCCGGTCCGCTCGGCGAAGGCGTCGCCGACACCGGCCGGCAGCGCGGCGGGTTCCAGCGTGTCGACGGTGCCGTCGACGACGACCACGTCGCGGGTGGGTCCGAAGGCCAGACGTACCGTGCCCGTCGTCCGCAGATTGCGGCCCGTCGGACTGGCGCCGGGGGTGGCCAGCAGCACGGTCGTGCCGTCCCAGAGGTAGGACAGCGGGATCAGGTGGGGCGCCGCGCCGTCGGGGCCTGCCGTGGACACCCAGACGTCGACGTCCTGTTCCAGCCGGTGGAGCGTGTCCTGTGTGCGCTGCTTCAAGGTGCGGGCGGGCGGGGTCATGTGCGGTCAGCCTCCTGGGGCCGTGGTACGGACAGGTCCGGGGGAACGACGCGGGAGAGTCGGGCGGTGTGACCGGCGGGGCCCTCCGGTCACGTCCACGTCCGCCGCGTCGGTTGCGGCCGCGGGAGCTCCTGTATCTCGTCCAGCCGGGCCGCCGCCGCGGCCAGCAGCAGGTCGAGCGCCACCGGGTAGGCGCTGCGTCGCATGTCCGCCACCAGATGACGCGCCGTCGCCGCGATGTGCGGGTGGGTGTCGGGGGACAGCCGCGCGTACGTCGCCCGCCACACCCCGGCCTCGGCCTCCCGAGCGGCCCGGGGCAGGGCCACGCTCGCCGCGTCGAGGGCCGCGAAGGCCAGCGCCTGGTCGACGAACGCGTGGTAGATCCGTACGGCCTCGGCGTCGGGAAAGCCGGCGCCGCGCAGCACGCCGAGGATCGTCTCCACCGCCGCGATCTCGTGGACCCGGCCCGTGACGCGGTAGGCGCTGAGCACCGCGGCCTGGGGATGGGCGAGCGATCCGGAGTGCATCCGCAGGCCGAGGTCGCGCAGGTCGGCCCGCCAGTCACCGGTGGGGCGCCAGGTGCGCAGGGTACGGCCGATGAGCTCGTCGGCGATGGCGAGCAGCAGGTCGTCGGTGTCGCGGAAGTACCGGTACAGGGCCGTGGGATCGGCGCCGAGGGCGAGGCCGAGGCGGCGGACGGTGAGGGCGTCGGCGCCGTGCTCCTTGAGCAGCCGCAGCGCCGTCTCGACGATGAGCTCCTCGGAGAGGACCACACCCGTCTTGGTGGGGCGTCGGCGCCGCCGGGCGGCGGGCGGGACGACTCGTTCGGTCATGGGCTCTCCCTCCGGTGCGGGCACCTTATGTCAACGGCGTTGACCTGTTAAGGCCCCGGGCAGTTTCATTTCCGCTCATCGGGCCGCAACCAGGCCCCGGGTGCGATCGGAGCAGGCCATGACGCAGAAGCCGTACGGTGTGGATCCCCCGTCCCTGCGCAAGTCCCTCGGTGTCGTGGACGGCGTGGCGATCGCCGCCTCCAGTACGGCGGCGACCACCAGCATCGGCATCGGGCTGGGCGTGACGGCGGGGGTGGTCGGTCTGCATCTGCCCGCCATCATGCTGCTCGCCTTCCTCCCGGTCCTGGGGATCGCGGGCGCCTACTCCCGGCTGAACCGGGTCGAGCCGAACGCGGGCAACGGCTATGTCTGGGTGGGCCGTTCACTCACTCCCTGGCTCGGCTTCCTGGTCGGCTGGGTGAACATCGTGGCCACGGTGGCCTTTCTCGCCTACACCACCGCCGTGACCGGCTCGGCCATGCTGCAACTCGCCGGTGAGGCGGGGCTGCACGAGGCGGCCGGGTTCGCGCTGGACCCGGACTCCACCGCCCAGACGACCGCGGTGGGCGTCGTGGTCCTCGTCGCCGTCACCCTCACGGCGGTCACCGGGGTCAGAACCGCCGCCCGTCTGCAGGGCGGGCTGCTGGTCTTCGAGTACGTCGTCCTGCTGGGCTTCTGCGGATACGGCATCGTCACCGGTCCGCACGCCTTCCGCCTGAGCTGGTTCGACCCGTTCCAGATCCCCTCGGCCTCGGCCCTGGCGCAGGGCATGCTGCTGTCGGTGTTCTGCTACTGGGGGTTCGAGGCGGCGTTCACCGTGAACGAGGAGGTGCGTGACCCCAAGGACGCCTCACGGGCCGGGACCATCACGCTGGTCACGATGCTCGGGCTGTTCCTCCTCGGCTCGGTCGCCTTCCAACGTGTGCTTTCCGAGGACGAGTTGGCCGGCCACGGCGCCCAGGGGCTGGCGTTCTTCGGCGACCGTCTCGCTTCCCGGCCGCTCGCCGCGCTGCCTCTGGTGGCGCTGATGTTCTCGGCCGTCGCCTCCCTGCAGGCGGGGGTGATCCCGACGGCTCGCGGGATGTTCGCGATGAGCCGGGACCGCACGCTGGGACCGGTGTGGTCCAGGGTCAGCTCCCGGTACGGGACTCCGGCGGCCGGGACCCAGCTGATCGGCGCGCTGGCGGCCGCGGTGGCGGTGCTCGCCCTGGTGATCCCCCGGCTCGCCGACATGATCATGGCGACGGTGAACGCGGTCGGGATCGTCGTCGCCCTGTCCTACGCGCTCACCGCCCTGGCGGCCGCGGCGCGCTTCCGCGGCCTGTTGCGCGAGGACTGGCGGCAGGGGATACGGGCCGTGGTGCTCCCGTCCCTGAGTGCCGCGGCCCTGCTCGGCCTCGGCGGCTACCTCGCCTGGTCGTTCTACACCTCCACCGACCATCTCGAAGTCAGCGCGGACAACGGGTGGTTCCTGCTGCTCGTGCCCGGCCTCATGATCGCGTCCGGATGCGCGGCGGCCGCCTGGGCCAAGTGGGTGCGCAGATCCCCGTACTTCCGCACCGGCCGCGGCACCGACGCCGACGCGCCCCGGCTGCTGGCCGCACCCCGCTGACCGCTCCCCGCACCGCCGACACCCGACCAAGGAACGGACACATGCACGCTGACCTCCTGTTCACCGGTGGACCGGTCCTCACTCCCGAGGGCCCCACCGTCACCGAGGTCGCCGTCACCGGCGACCGGATCACCGCCGTCGGGGCCGCGGCGCACGAACTGACCGGCCCCCGGACCGAGGTCGTCGACCTCGCGGGACGACTGCTCCTGCCCGGTTTCCAGGACGCGCACCTCCACCCCGTCCCGGCGGGACTGGAACTCGCCCGGTGCGATCTGACGGGCGCGCGGACCGCCGAGGAGACCGTGCGCGCCGTCCGTGCGTACGCCGACGCGCACCCCGGCCGGGAGTGGATCACGGGCGGCGGCTGGTCCATGGAGGCGTTCGAGGGCGGTACGCCCACGAAAGAGGTGCTGGACGCGGTCGTGCCGGACCGGCCGGTGTACCTGCCGAACCGGGACCACCACGGGGCCTGGGCCAACAGCCGTGCCCTGGAGCTTGCGGGTGTCACACGCGACACTCCGGACCCGGCCGACGGGCGCTTCGAGCGGGACGCCTCGGGCGAGCCCACCGGGATGCTCCAGGAAGGGGCCATGCGGTACGTCGGCCGGCTCCTTCCCCCGGCCACCCCGGCGGACCGGCTCGCCGCGCTGCTGCACGCCCAACGGCATCTGCACGCGCTCGGCATCACCGCCTGGCAGGACGCGCTCGTCGGCGCCTTCCTGGGAATGGACGACCCGTCGGACGCGTATCTGACGGCGGCCCGCGACGGCTCGCTGACCGCGCGGGTCGTCGGCGCACTGTGGTGGGACCGGGAACGCGGGGCCGAGCAGATCCCCGAACTCGTGGAGCGCCGAGCCGCGTTGAGCCATGGGCGGTTCCGCGCCACCAGCGTCAAACTGATGCTGGACGGGGTCGCCGAGAACGGCAGCGCCGCCTTGCTGGACCCCTATCTCGACAGCTGCGGCTGCGCCACCGCCAATCGGGGCACCAGTTTCATCGATCCGGCCCGACTTCCGGCATACGTCACCGAGTTGGACGCCCTCGGCTTTCAGTGCCACTTCCACGCGCTGGGCGACCGGGCCGTACGGGACGCCCTGGACGCGGTCGAGGCGGCGCGGAAGGCGAACGGCCCGAGCGACACGCGTCCGCACCTGGCCCACCTCCAGGTCGTGCACCCCGACGACGTGCCCCGCTTCGCGCGGCTCGGCGCCACGGCCAACATCCAGCCCCTGTGGGCCGCGCACGAACCGCAGATGGACGAGCTGACCATTCCCTTCCTCGGGCCCGAACGGGCTGCCCTGCAGTACCCGTTCGGCTCGCTGCTGCGGTCCGGGGCGCGACTCGCGGCGGGCAGCGACTGGCCGGTCAGCAGTCCCGACCCGCTCCAGGGCATCCATGTCGCGGTCAACCGTGTGGCGCCGGACGCGACGGAGCCGGTGTTCCTGCCGGCCGAACGCGTGGGGCTGACCGCCGCGTTCACGGCGTACACAGCGGGATCCGCGTACACCAACCATCTCGACGACACCGGGAGTCTGCGGGCGGGGTCGCTGGCGGATCTGGTGGTGCTGGACCGCGACCCGTACGCCGGGCCGCCCGAGGAGATCGGCACGACGGGGGTCGCGCTGACCTATGTGGGGGGTGAGCGCGTCCACGAGGCACCGGACGCGTGACGGCGCGGCACTGGGCGGCACGCGTCCGGCAAAGGTGCGACGCGCTCGGGCACGACGCCGAGCAGCGGGTCAGGGGGCGGAGGGGTGTGGAGGCCATCCAGCAGCCGTCCGCCGTTCCTCTCCCGTCCGCCCTTCCTCTCCCGTCCGCGCCGCGAACTCGACCGGCAGCCGGTCCAGTCGGGTTTCCCAGGTGGAGGCCGTCGAGGTGAGTTCACCGGCCGGCACGGCCAGCCGCAGGCCCGGCAGCCGGTGCAGCAGGACGTCGACGGCCGTCCCGATGATGGCCTGGCCGATGCCCTGTCCGGGGCACTCGTGCGCGCCGCCGCTGAACGCCAGGTGCGACTGGTTGCCCCGCACCTGGACCCCGGCCTCCGGCCGGATCCCGGGGTCCAGGTTTCCGGCGCCGAGCCCTAGCACCAGCAGGTCGCCCTCCATGACGCGGTGGCCGGCGAGTTCGAGATCCACGGCGGCGAAGCGCCCCGGCAGGACGGCGAGCGGCGGGGTGTTCCACAGCACCTCCTCGACGACCGCGGAGACGTCCAGCTCTCCGCTGACCAGCCCGGCTAGCCGGGAGGTGTCGGTCAGGACCAGTTGGAGCACGCGGGCCAGCAGGTTGCTGGTGGTGGTGTGCGCGGTGATCAGCACCATGCGCAGATGGCTGAGGATCTCGTCCTCGTCGAGGCCGGCCTCGTGCTCGATCAGTCCGGTGGTGAAGTCGGCGCCGGGCTCGGCACGTTTGCGGTCGGTGAGATCCGCGAGGATGCGCGTGATCAGGTCGTTGTGGGCGAGGGCGCCCTCGCCGCCCTTGATGACCTCGGCGCAGGAGACGGCGAGGTTGCGCCCCTCGGCCGCCGGGAGTCCGAACAACCGGGTCAGGACGAGCATCGGCAGGTACTCGGCGAACTCCCCCACCAGATCGGCGCTGCCCGTGCCGGCGAACGCGTCGATCTGCCGGTGGGCGAAGTGCGCGACATGGCGCCGGATGCCACGTGCCGCGACGGTCCGCAGGTTGTCGGTGACCGCGCCGCGCAGCCTGCGGTGCGGCTCGCCGTCCTGGGACACGCAGTCGGGCCGCCAGCCGAGCATCGGGATCAGTGGTGACCTGTCGTCGACACGGCCTTCCTTCCGGTCCCGCCAGATGCGGGCGTCCCGGCTGAACTGACGGGCGTTGTCGAGCACACGCCGGTTCTCCCGGTAGCCGAGGACCAGCCAGGCGGGAACGTCGCCCTCCAGGAGGACCGGGGCCACCGCCCCGTACTCCTCGCGCAGCCGCGCGTACAACTCCTGCGGATCGGTCGCCGCCCCAGGTCCGTACAGCCGGGTGAGGCCGCGGCCCGCAGCGCCGTCCGCACGGTCGTGCGCGCTGCCGCCCGCGCGGTCGTGTGCGTCGCCGTGTGCCACCGGGCAGCCGCGGGGGGCGCCGGCATCGTGTGTGAGCCGGTCGTTCATCGCGGTTCCCGAGCGGCGGCGGAGCGTTCCTGCAGGTGGCGTACGAGCGCGATGAGGACGTCACGGCTTGACGCCCGGTCCCGGGCGTCGCAGGCCACGATCGGGGTGTGCGGAGGAAGGTCGAGGGCGTCGCGGATCTCCCCGACCGGGTGCCGCGGAGAGTCCGGGAAGACGTTCAGGGCGATGACGAAGGGCACGTCCTGCCGTTCCATCTCCTCGATGGCCCGGAAGCTGGAGTCCAGCCGCCGGGTGTCCACCAGGACGATCGCCCCGAGCGCGCCCTTGAACAGGCCGTTCCACAGGAACCAGAACCGCTCCTGGCCCGGCGTCCCGAACAGGTAGAGCACCAGCTCCTCGTTGAGGGAGATCCTGCCGAAGTCCATGCTGACGGTGGTCCGCGTCTTGTCGGCCACGCCGATCAGGTCGTCGACGCCGGCGCCGGCCGCGGTCAGCGTCTCCTCGGTGGTCAGCGGCTTGATGTCGCTGACCGAGCCCACCAGGGTGGTCTTGCCGGTGCCGAAGCCGCCGGCGATCATCACCTTCACCGAGCGGGGGCCGCCGTCCGACCCCCGGTCGGGACGGTCAAAGCCTTTGAAGTCCACGGAGTACCTCCTCGAGGAGCGCGCGGCCGGGCCCGCGACCGGTGTCCGACTCCGGTAGGGGATGACGGGCCTCGACACGGCCTGCGTCCAGCAGATCGGCCAGGAGCACCGCGAGAATGTTGAAGGGCAGTTCGAGATGGGCGCCGAGCTCGGCCACCGAGAGCGGCTCGCGGCAGCGCCGGAGGATCTCCTCGTGCTCGGGCTGCATGCCCGGGGCGGGGACAGCGCGGGAGACGACGAGGGTCGCGACGTCGAGGCCCGCCGCCGGACCGCCGCCCGGCCCACTGCGGCCGCCGGTGAGGACGTAGTAGCGCTCAAGGCCGGAGGGGTCCGTGGGCCGGCGGGGAGCACTCATCCAGAGTGCTCCTCCAAGCGTGGTTCGGTGCCCAGGAGTTCACCCATCCTGCGGGCCAGATCCCTCATCTGGTGGCCGAGAAGTCCCTGGTCGAGACCTTCCCTGGCCACCACTCCGAGGTATGTCTCCACTCCGGCCCGCACTACGAACAGGTGGCCGCCGTCGACCTCGATCATCGCCAGCCGCAGCCCCCCGGCACGGCGGGGGAACTGCTCGGCCACCGGCTGGGCCAGCGCCTGCAGACCGGCGACCACGGCGGCGAACCGGTCCACGTCGTCGGGGTCGTCGGCGCCGTAGGAGGTGATGGCCTTGCCGTCGCTCGAGGCCACGAGGGCGAAGCGGATCTCCTTGATGCTCTCCGTCAGGTCGCGGAGCGCCCAGCCGACGTCGGTTCCCTGTTGCGTCATGTGAACTAGTCGCTCTCTTCAGTGCGGTGCTCGTCGGACTCACGTGCCGCGGCCGTGCCGTGCGGCGGGGCGCTGTCCCGGCCGGCCGTGGCGAAGGCGGCGAGGCCGGCGAAGGACGCGGCGGGGGGTACGGCGGCCACGGACTCCTCGGTGCGGCCCGCGGCGCCGGGGCGCGGATCCGGGACCCCGGTCCGTCTGCCGCGGCGCCGGGGAAGTCCGCCGGACGTGGTGTCCGCGCTCTCGTCACTCGTCGCGGCCCGGTCCGCGGCGGTCCCGGCGGCGGGGGCCGGGTCGGTGACCGTGACGGGCAGCGGGCTGAAGTACTTGTGCGGTACGACGACGACCACCGAGGTGCCGAGCCAGGGCGAGTCGGCGAAGGTGACCCGGATGCCGTAGCGGCGTGCCAGCGTGCCCACCACACGCAGGCCCAGGTTCGCGTCCTCCGAGATACCGCCGAGGCCCGGGCCGGCCGAGGTACCCGCGAGGGTGTGCACGGCCTCGTTCTTCTTCTCCTCGCTCAGCCCCTTGCCCGCGTCCTGGATCTCGATGCCGACCCCGTTGGGTACCTCCCGCCCGGAGACGACCACCGGTTCGGTGGGCGGCGAGTAGCGTGCCGCGTTGTCCAGGAGATGGGCGAAGAGCAGCGTGAGGTGGTCCACCAGGGCGCCGTCGACACCGAGTTCGGGCAGATGACGGACCTGGACGCGGCCGAAGTCCTTGATGCGGCCGATACCGCCGCGGACCACGCTGAGCAGCCGCTGCGGCTCCTGCCACTGACGTCCGGGCCGGTCCGAGCCGCCGAGCACGCCGATGCTGGCGGCGAGACAGTCGGCGGGGCCGATTTCCTGGTCCAGCTCCATCAGCCCACGGGCCACCGCGGGGAGCCGGCCGTGCTCACCCTGCATCTCGTGCAGACGGCCGCGCAGCTTGCTGGTCAGCACGTGCATACGGCTGCCGATGCTGATCACGGCCTGCTCGGCGGAGGTGGAGCGGTCGAACTCCGCCTCGACGCCGATCAGCGCGGTCCGCAGGATCTTCCGCAGCTCGGCACGGAGTTCGGGGCCGGCGTCCGTCTCCTGCGCGACCTCCGGCAGGATGTCGTCGATGGCCTCACCGGCCCGCAGCCGTTCGAGCGCGCCGGGAAGATACGTGTCACCAAGCCTGCCGACGACGGCCAGTTGCACCGCGAGCTGCTCCTGCCAGACCTGGGTCCGCGCGGCGATCCCGGTCTCGTGGGCCTCGGCCTGCTCGGCGATCCGCGCGTCGTGGGCCCGCGCCTGCTCGGCGAGGCGCGCCTCGTGGGTCCGGATCTCTTCCGCGAGCTGCGCCTCGTGGGTGCGGGCCTGTTCGGCGAGGCGCGCCTCGTAATCCTCGGACCGTTCGGCGAGGCGCGCCTCGTAACCCTCGGACGATTCGGCGACGCGTGCCTCGTGGCCGTCCGTCTGTTCCGCGACGCGGTTTTCGTAGGTCTGTGTCTGCTCGGCGAGACGGGTCTCGAAGGTGCGGGTCCGGTCGGCCAGTTGTGCGTCCAGGACCGCGCGTTCGGCGGCGAACTCCCGCTCCAGGTCCGCCACGTGCCGCTGCAACCGCTGGGACCGCTCCGCCCGTTCGCCGAGGATTTCGTCGGCGGCACGGCGCAGTTGGGACCGGGTGCGCAGGAGAAGCCGCACACAGATGGCGCCGGCCGTGGTGGCCGCCGTACCCGCGAACGCCGCGGGGATCTGGACCTGGTCGGGGCCGGCGACCGCGGTGGCGACGGTTCCGGCTCCCAGCGCGACCGGCATCAGCCACCAGCCGTACCAGGCGACGGGTGCCCGCGCCGCCGGGGGCGAAGTGGCAAGTTCCATCTGCATCCTTCAAAAGCAGCACGCTCGAACACAGGGGGGTGTGCGGGCGTCGTACAGGTCGCGCGCGCGGCACGGGACGAGCGAGTGTGTCCGCCTCAACTCGCCTTGTCCCAGGGGAGCTTATCGGGTTCTAGATCAAAAGGATCAACCCGGCGACGCAGAGCGGTGCGTATTCGATCACCCTCCGACAGGAGTGCTCGGTCGGGTGTCAGGTCCTGCGGAGAACGCGGTTGGCGCCCGCGGCGGCCGTCGTCGCGAGCAGCCAGCCCAGGCAGACGAGGACCACGGCCGCCCACTGCAGCCCGCCCCGTGGACTGAACGCCTGCTCCTGCCCGAAGTCGACGAGCGGCAGCACCAGGTCGAAGGTGTAGATGGCCGCCTGGAAGTGGGGCGGCTTGCCCGGGTCGACCGCTTGCGGGGGCCAGCGCGTGAACAGCAGGATCCCGCTGAGCATGATCGCGCACAGCCACCACACGGCGCGCATCGGCCGGTAGCCGTAGCCGACGGTGAGGTCCTGGAAGCCGCTCCACACGCGCCCCGGCCACGGCAGTGTGCCGCGCAGCCTGCGCTGCTGGGCGAGCAGCACCGTGCGGGCGTCACGGTCGTGGCCGTGCTGCCGGTAGGTGGCCGCGAGTTGTTCGTACGGCTGCGGGGTGAACCCCTCGGGGTCACGGGCGAGCAGCGGAAGCCGTTGCCGGGCGGGCAGTTGGGGCAGCAGGCTGTCGTAGACCATGCCGTCCATGCGCAGTGCCCTGGGCCAGGTCTCCGGGGTGGCGCTCAGCACGGTGACGCGGGTGTGGCTGAGGGACACCACGCCTTTGACGGGTTCCCGGAAGCGCAGGTCGAGTTCGGAGGCGGTGGAGCGCCGGCTGATGAGGGCCGGCTGTCCGGCGGGGGCGTCGATGAGACCGTCCTTGAAGCAGAACCGGCTGCGCACCGTGATGCTGCTCATGGAGAGCCTGCCGAGCGCGGTGAACCCGTCGCAGAGGTTGAACTCGGCTCCGACGTCTATGCCGTGGGCGCGCAGGGCCGGTCCGTGCACGGCGGAGAGCGAGGCGTCCTCGAAGAGGGCACCGCCGCCCACCCGGGCGTCGCACAGGTCGACGGTGCCCTCGGCGACGAGTCCGCCGCGGCAGTTCAGGTTGCCTCCTATGTGCAGCCGGTTGGCCTTGAGCGCCGTACCCGACGGGTTGCGCAGTGCGGCGCCCGTGAGCACGACGCTGCCGCGTACGGAGGTGTCCCGCAGGTCGGTGCAGCCGTCGACGGCGAAGCCCGAGCCGGCCTGGATGTCGCCGCCGATCGTGGCGCACAGGAGTTGCAGGGCGCGTTCGCCGCGACGCTCACCGCGCCCGGTCAGCCGGCTGTTCTCCAGGTGCAGGGTGCCGCCGATCGACGCGCCGTACAGGTCCGTCGGTCCCTCCACCCGGCACGCGGTGATCTCGCACTTCCCGCCGATGGTGACGCCGACCCCGGAGAGTCCGGGCAGCACGCAGTCGCGCAGTTCGAGGGCGCCCAGTGCCGCGCCGTCGAGCCAGGGGACCTGCTCGAAGCGGCAGTTGCGCATCCGCAGGGTCCCGGCGACGACGGCCTCGGCGAGGTCGAGCCTCCCGGTGATCCGTACGTCCCTGAGCCGCAGCCGGGGCAGGTGGCCCGGTTCGGCGGGCGGCGGCGCGAGCAGCAGCCTGCGGACGACCGCGGCCCGTACCTCGCCCCCGTCCGCGTACCACTCGCCCCTCCGGAAAGCGGCCCACATTCCCCGCTCACTCCCGCTCCATCCCCCTGGCGCGAGGCTGCCCGACACGTCAACTCCCCCTCCGGCAAAGGAATCCGCTGCATCGCCCTACCCAGGGGGCGCACGGGACAACCGGAGGCAGCCCGAGACTTCCTGGACAGCTGTCCGGCTATAGTGGACACCTGTCCAGGATTTTCGATCGCACGAGGGAGCTTGCTGACGATGGAGACGGTCGCGAACGTGCTGGTGGGCCTGGTGGCCGCGCTGCACGTGTACATCCTGGTGATGGAGATGTTCCTGTGGGAGAAGAAGCCGGGGCGGGGACTGCACGGCTTCGATCCGGAGATGGCCCGGGCGACCGCGCCGATGGCCGCCAACCAGGGGCTCTACAACGGCTTCCTCGCCGCCGGTCTGGTGTGGGGGCTGCTCGCGGCCGACCCGACGGGCTTCCGCGTGCGGGTCTTCTTCCTGGTGTGCGTGGTGATCGCCGGGGTGTACGGAGCGGTCACCGCGAACCGGCGCATCCTCTTCGCGCAGGCGCTGCCCGGCGCGCTCGCCCTGGCCGCCGTCCTCGTCGCCCGGTGACGCCCGAGGATCCCCGGGCGGCCCGCACCCGGGACAGGCTGCGGCGGGCACTGCTCGCGGAGTGCGCGGAGCGCCCGCTGGAGGAGGTCGGCGTCGCCGCGCTGGTGCGGCGCGCCGGAGTGGGCCGGGCCACGTTCTACCTGCACTACGCCGACCTGGAGGCGCTCGCGGTGGACACCTGCGCCGATGTCGTCCGCGAGGCCGTGGACGCGCTGCACGCGTGGCGCGGGCGGCCCGACCCGGTGTCGGCCCCGCCCGCGCTCCTCTCGTTCTTCACCGGCCTCGCGCCGCACGCCGGCCTCTACCGGGCCCTCCTGAGCCCCGGCGGCGGCGGCCCCCTGGGTCATGTCCTGCACCGGGACCTGCGCGCCCGCAGTCTGACCGAGCGGACCCTCGCGGGCGCCCCGGACGCCGCCCTCGTAGCCTCCGCGGTCGCCGCCACCTTCGCGGGGGTGCTCGCGGACTGGCTGCACGGTCTGCTGGTGGGCACTCCGGAGGAAGTCGCCCACCAGGTATGGCAGTTGCTGGTGACCCTGCACATGAGCCGGTGACACCCCACCGTGTCCTGCGTCCCGGGCCACGTCTCCACCGCGTGGGGCCGGCTCGACCGTCCGCTAGGGCAGGCGTGCTGCGAAAATCCCGCCCGCCTCGCGACGCCTGGCACGCCCTAGCCGTTCGTGGCAGTGGTCCTCTGCTCACCGAGCCAGTCGGTGAACGTCCGGGTGCCCCGCGGTCCGGGGCCGGTCGGAAGCAGGCCGCCACTGTTCATCCCGCCGGGAAGATACAGGGGCAGGACCGGGCGCCGGCGGACGCCGCCCGCGGCGATCCGGCGCCGGGCCATGTCGACCAGCGACTCCACCCGCGGGCCGGCGATCTCGGGGGCCATCCCCCGCGGCGATCCGAGGGCGAGGTCGGCGAGGGCTTCGGCCACCTCCCGTACGGCGACGGGCTGGAGCCGTCCCATCGGCACCATCGCGATCGGCCCGGGCAGGCTGCTCAGCAGCTGACCCGCGAAGTCGTGGAACTGGGTGGCCCGCAGAACGGTCCACGGCACCGGCCCGCCGCGGACGATCTCCTCCTGCCGCAGTTTGCCCGCGTAGTACGGGTTTTTGACCCTGTCGATCCCCACGATCGACAGGGTCACGAGATGCCGCACCCCCGCCCGCTCCGCCGCGCCGACGAGATGCCGACCCGCGGTGTCGAAGAAGTTCATCGCCACGGATCTGCGCATCGTGGTCACATTGCTGACGTCGACGACCGTCTCGGCGCCGGCCAGCGCCGCATCCAGCCCGGACCCGTTCAGCAGGTCGACGCCCTGCCCGCGGGACAGCACCACCGGCGTGTGCCCGCGCGCTCGTAGCACTTCCACGACGAGCCGCCCGGCGACTCCTGTACCGCCGGCCACCGCGATCTTCATGACTGCTCCCGTCCCACTTGACGTTGTACAAGTACATGACAGCGGAGACCCCGAGACTGTGACGTCCTGGCCCGTGACCATGGTCGGCCCCTTCCGCTTCGGGTGCCGTTCGGACCGGATCCGCTCAGGCGTTGCCGACGTCACAAATCAGGCGCATAAGCGGTCATACCTGGAAAGCCCGCGACTGCGCCGTGCTCGGAGCGCACACATGGACCCCACAAGGCGTCGATGTGCGGCGCTTCCCATGACCGGTTCGCGAGCGAGCTTCGGAGCCCGCCTCTCCGCGCAGGAACGCCGTTCCCCGTCCGGGGACTTCGCACGGGATCCGCAGTGACTGCCCGTGCACCGCCTGTGCGCTCGACAAGCCGGGCAGTGGTCCCCGACCCGTTAGGAACAGTGCGTGATCACTTCACCGCCCCTCCCCCACCCCGCCGCGGCCTCCCGGTGGAATGCCGACCTCGTCCCGGGTGCCGGCCGGGCCGGTACCAGCCGCGGTTCCCTGCCGTCACGTCTGCGGCTGGTCGCCGTACTCCTGGCTCTGGTGGGCGTCATCGTCCTCGGCGGCGCGTACGTCCCGGCCGTCGGCTGGGTGACCCTGCTCGCCGCCGTCTCGACGGTGGCGGCGACCCTCGCCGGCCCGACGCTCAGCGCAGGAGTCGTCCTCGTGTCGGGTACGGCCCGAATCGGCCTCGACCTCGGTTGCCCTCGGCTACTGTTCGCCACTGTCCCGCGGTCCGTCACCATGCTCGTCGTCTGCGCGGTCGTCATCCTCTTCTGCGCCCTGCGACAGCGTCACCGCACGGAAGTGAACACCCTTCGCGCCGTCTCGGAAATCGCGCAGAGGGTCGTCATGCGTCCCCTCCCCGGCCGGCTCGGCCCGCTGCGTGTCGCAGCCACCTATCAGGCGTCCGACGCGCACGCCACGGTCGGCAGCGACCTCTACGGCGCCGTCCGCATCCCTGGTGCCACGCGGGTCCTGATCGGCGACGTGCGCGGCAAGGGGCTGCAGGGCATACACGAGGTGGCGGCCGCACTCGGCGCGTTCAGGGAAGCCGCCCGCTGCTACCCCACCCTCCCGGAAGTGGCCGCTCACCTCGAGGCCAGCATCCGCAGCCACCTGGAAGAGGTCGTCGAAACCGACCAGGAGGCCGGCGAACGCTTCGTCACCGCTCTGCTGCTGGAGATCCCCGACGACCATCCGGTGGTGCACGCGGTCAGCTGCGGCCATCCCGCGCCCCTGCTCTCGGACAGAGGCCGCGCAACCCTCCTGAAGCCTCAGCGATGCAGCCCGCCCCTGGGCCTGGGAAGTTCCTCCGCCCGCGACCACCACCAGGACACCTTCCCCTTCGCCGCCGAAGACGTCCTGATGCTCTACACCGACGGCATCACCGAAGCCCGCGACGGGTCAGGCGCCTTCTACCCCCTGAAGGAGCGGGTCGCCTCCTGGGCCGGCACCGGCCCCGAGCAACTCCTCCGGTACGTCCAGGGCGACCTCTCCCGTCACATCAGCGGCCCCTTGGGCGACGACGCCGCCATGATCGCCCTCCAGCGAACACCCGCCTCCACGACATCCCGGGTACGTGACCCGGAAACGGCGGGAACGGCAGCCCTGGCGCGTGCGGGCCACCCCGGCGATTCCGCTCCCAGCTCGCCGCAGGCCGCGCCCCCACCGACGAGGACGGAGAAGCCCATGGGGAAAGATCAGGCCGTTCCCCCCGAGCCGTCCCGTGGTCGCTCCACGGGGGTCACCCGGAACGCGGCGCGCCATCGCGTCCTTGTGCTGATGTTCGACGGGGTGCAGTCGCTCGACGTCACCGGGCCCTTGGACGTGTACGCCGCGGCCAACGAGCTCGGCGGCGACTACCGGCTGACCACCGCCTCCCTCGACGGGCGGCCGGTGCGCACCACCGCCGGGCTCCGGCTCGTACCGGACAGGGCGCTGGGCGACGTCGATTCCGGCGTCGACACACTCGTCGTCCCCGGGGGTCCCCAGTGGTGGGAGGCGGTCGCCGATCCACCGCTCGTCGAGGGCATCACGCGGCTCGCCGACAGGTCCCGCACCGCCACGGTCGCGGCCGTCTGCGCCGGCACGTTCCCTCTGGCCGAGACCGGGCTGCTGGACGGGCGGCGGGCCGCCACCCACTGGAAACTCGCCGCGGACCTCGCCGCCCGCTATCCCCGCGTCCGGGTGGACTCCGAGGCGATCTTCGTCAGGGACGGCAGATTCATCACCTCTGCCGGGATCACCGCCGGCATCGATCTGACGCTGTCGCTCGTCGAGTCCGACCTGGGTCCGGACGTCGCCCGGGCGGCCGCCAAGCACCTGGTGGTCTTCATGGCACGGCCCGGCGGACAGTCCCAGTTCAGCGTGCGTCAGCAGTCCCTTCGCCCCGCGAACTCACCGTTGCGTGACGTCCTGGACCGGGTGGCAGCCGACCCTCGGGGTGACCACAGTCTGCAGGCACTGGCCGACAGAGCGGCATTGAGCTCACGGCACCTGACCCGGCTGTTCCGTACGGAGATCGGCACCACGGCCGGCGAGTACGTGAAAGGCATCCGCCTGGAGGCGGCACAGGCGCTCCTCGAGGGCGGGGACGAACCGCTCGACACCGTCGCGCGACGCAGCGGATTCCGTACGGAGGAGACCATGCGGCGGGCCTTCCGCAGCCGGCTCGGGGTGAGCCCCGGCACCTACCGGGACCGCTTCCGCACCACGCGCCCGGCCACCGCCCCCGGCGCCGGAAGTCGAGCGGTGTCCACCGACTTCGGCGTCCCGGCCGGGTGCCTGGAATCGTCGGCCACCGCGGACTCCTCGTGACCCGTGACCCATGACCCATGACCCGCGGGTCGTTCCGGACACGGACAGTTCCGAGGAGCAGTGACCTGTTCCGGGTGTGACCATGCGGTCACGGCGTCATGTGCCGTGCAGGTTCCGCGACGGCGCACCGCGTGATTCCCGCCTCCGCTCCGCCGCTCTGCCGCTCGTAAGCCCTCCCCTGCGCGTGGCCGGGCAGAGCGGAACCGGTGTACGCCGTCCGCGAGGCCGGCCCGGCCCCGGTGGAAACCCCCTCCGACCGGCTCTCCTCCCATCATGCAGGGCGACACCGGCGCCGACCCGGTGCGTGCAGGACATCGGTGCCACGGATCAGGTCATCCGGGTGGCACATGGTTGAGCACCACCGGTCCGAGGGCTCTCCGTGGATTCCGGAGACACCCTCCTCCGACAGCACGTCTTCGCGGAGGAGGGTGTCTCCGAGGCGTTCAGGACCGCCGCCCCAGCGTGACCTTCCCGAGCACGTCCTGCAGTATCTGCTGCACTTCGATGCGCTCGATCCGGCCGACGACGCCGGCCTGTCCCCAACCAGCCCTCTCCGGAGCGCTGTCGGCGCGCTCAAGCGCCGCGTGAGACGCCTGGCAGGAATCGAGGGCGTGATCCACGACGTAGTACCGCCAGACGGGCAGCCCGTCCGTGGTGCGCGTCTCAAGACCCACCAGCCACATCTCAGGGGGAGGTGGCGGAGCCCACTCTTCGGCAGCCGGGCTGTGGACGGAGAACCCCGGATCGGAGAAGGAGCCGTCGGCGTCCTGTGGATGCTCCGACGAGGAAACGGTCTCGTACGCACCTCGGCAGATGCATGTGTCCGCCTCGAGCAACATGGCGTCTCGCCTCCCGTCCTCGGGTTCGCGCGGCACCGGGGTGCCACGGCGTTCAGTCCAAGCTGCGGTAGCACATCGGGCTGACTGATTTTTCTGCGTATACCTCAATGACTGGGTGGCACGCCGATCTGTGACAGCCGTCACATCGACGATCGCGGCAAAGGCCGACCGATCACGGTGGCGGTGTCTGACGCCGGACACCGCCCACCCACCCACGCGTCCGCCGGCCATGGCGACGTCGCGGGGGGCTCAACAGGTCGAGCTCTCCGGCCGGGTTGCCGTGCGCCGTTTGTGGTGGAGACGGGCGGAGACAAGGGCGCAGGCGAGTGAGAGCAGCAGCAGGACGGCGATGGCCGGGTTGATGTAGCGGGGGATCACGACGGAGTAGTCGTGGCCGTTCGATGCCTCGCACACGAGGCGAAGGGGAATGAAGTCACCCCTGCGGCCGATCAGGTTAGGTACTCCTGCGGGGCGCGCCCGCTCGCACGCCTCCGCCTGTTCCTGGTCTTCGAGGAAGAGGACGTGGAGGCATCCCCAGACGTAGAGGGCCAGCGCCACGGTGACGGTCGTCAGGGACGCGTCCCGCCATACGGCCGTCGGGGTGCGCCGCCGGCGGGCCTGCCGCGTGCACCGTGAACAGAGGTAGACGGTGGCGGCCGTCAAGGTCGCTGCCCCGGCCAGCAGAACGGCGCTGAGCACCACGAAGTCGTGCCCCTGCCAGGGATTCGATGCCGTGTCCACTACCAGTCGAACCCCCCGAACGATGCTGCTGCCGTGGTCGCACTCACACTGCTCGTGCACGCCGCTGTCGCAGAGGACATGCCCGCGATAAATCCACACAGCATGCCCGTTGTTCGGGCCGCTGCCGGGCCATATTCGCATGTCGCCGCCGTCGGGGGCCCGAGAACGCGGACTACCGGACAACCTGGGGGATGACTCCGCACCGTCTCCGCCGGGCGGGGTGACGTCCAGAGCAGACAGCCGCCCGATGTCACAACTGGCCCGGTTCGCCGGTCATACGGTGGTCGGCGCTTCGAGGCCGTGACATCCGTTGTCCTGCTCGAGCGCCCGACCGTAGGGTACTTGACGACCTTTCATACCGGATTTCCGTAAGGAACAGCATCTTGCATCAGAGGAAGAAGCGGCTGCGGGTCTCGGCCGTGATCGCCGCCGGCACACTGGCCGCAGCCGGCCTGGCCACCCTCCCCTTCACCGCACTTGCCGACACCCCGGCCGATCCGGCCCACACCACCCGGCAGCAGGACTTCGCCGCCGCCGCCACGCAGTACCACATCCCCCTCAACGTCCTGCTCGGCCTCGCCTACCAGGAGTCCGGCTGGCAGTCGCACGGCGAACTGCCCAGCACCGACGGCGGCTTCGGACCCCTGCACCTCACCGACGTCACCCCCGCCATGATGGCCGCCGGCGACGCCGGCGCCACCGGCCGCAGCGACCTCACCACCCTCGCCGCGAACCCCGCCCTGCACACCCTGCAGGCCGCCGCGAAACTCACCGGCCTGCCCGCCGACACCCTCCGCAAGGACCCCGCCGCGAACATCCGCGGCGGCGCCGCACTCCTCGCCTCGTACCAGAAACACCTGACCGGCAGCACACCACCGGACGCCGCCCAGTGGTACGGCGCCGTGGCCCGCTACAGCCAGTCCACACAGAAGCAGGCAGCCGCACGCTTCGCCAACCGGGTCTTCGACACCATCCGCGAAGGCGCCACCGCCACCACCGACAACGGCCAGCGAGTCCGGCTGACAGCCACCCCCTCGATCCACCCCGCAGACACGCAGGTGGACGAGCTGCACCTGAAGACGGCGGCCACCACCGCCACCGACACCGAATGCCCGCCCACCGTGGACTGCACGTTCGTGCCCGGCTCCGCGGCCGGCGGCCAGGTCTCCAACCGGCCCGCCAACGGCATCCGCATCGACACCATCGTCATCCACGACCTGGAATCCACCTACCAGGCCGGCATCAACACCCTCGCCGACCCCAAGAACGCCGCCTCCACCCACTACGTCATGCGGTCCGCAGACGGCGCGGTCACCCAGATGGTGCCCACCAAGGACATCGCCTTCCAGGCCGGGAACTACTCCACCAACCTGCACTCCATCGGCATCGAGCACGAGGGCTACGCCGCCCAGGGCGCCACCTGGTACACCGAAGCCCAGTACGAAGCCACCGCCGACCTCGTGACCTACCTCGCCGACCGATTCCGGATACCCCTGGACCGGCAGCACATCATCGGCCATGACAACGTTGCCGGACCCAACTCCTCACTCGTCTCCGGCATGCACTGGGACCCCGGCAACGGCTGGGACTGGGACCACTTCATGCGCCTGCTCGGCCACCCCCTCAGCGGACCGCACACCCCGCCCACCATCGGCTCGGTCGTGACCATCGACCCGACCTTCGCCGACAACGTGCAGAACGTCAACATCTGCCCCGCCGACGACCCCACCGGCAACACCCCCGCCTGCACCGACACACCACAGGCCTCCAACTTCGTCTACCTGCGCACCGCCCCCGACGCCACCGCCCCCCTCTTCGCCGACCAGGCCATCCACCCCACCGGCCCCGGCACCAACCGGATCAACGACTGGGGCAGCACCGCCCAGACCGGCCAGCAGTTCGTCGTCGCCGACGTACAGAACGACTGGACCGCCATCTGGTACAGCGGCGCCAAGGTCTGGTTCCACAACCCCGACGGCCAGAACACCAGATGCGCCTACGGCGTGAAAATCATCAAGGCCGCAGGCACCACCCCCGTAGCCGTCTACGGCTCCAGCTACCCCGACAAATCCGAATACCCCGCCGGCCTCGGCGCCTCCGCCCAGGCCCCCCTCAGCATGTACACCGTCCCCGCGGGCCAGGCCTACGTCGCCACCCAGCCCCCCGCCGCCACCGACGACTACTTCACCTCCGGAACCGTCGTCATCGGCGCCAAGAAGATGTACACCATCCAGTACAACCACCGCGTAGCACTCGTCTACGCCAACGACACCACCGCCACCACCGCCATCCACCACTGGGAAGACAGCGGAAACTGACCACCAGCACCCCATAGGCGAGGGGCCCGGCCCGGTGACACACCACCAGGCCGGGCCCCTCACCCGTACCAAGCCCGGAGTGGGACTCGTATGTCCGCCACCACTCCGGGCGATCAGCTCAGCCGGTACGGTCCGGGCCCGCGTCGACCACGACCATCCGGCAACGTGCGCCGACGGTCACCCGCGGAGTTCGGGTTCGATGTACTCGAAGGTCGGACCGGCTGTCGTGTCGTCTCCGTCGGGCGTCTGCATCAGGTTCTGCGCCTGTGCCTTGAGCGCGTACATCGTGCCGGTCGCGGCCCCCAGCATCTTGGGGCTGCCGTTGAACGCCTGGTCCAGTTGCTGGAGCAGCACGCAGTACGTCTTGTTGAACTGTTCTTGGGCAGTACGGATCGGGCTGCCCAGAGGGTGATCCGCCATCCGCGGATTGGGGCGCATCGGGTAGACACCCTCGGGATCGACCACGACTGCTTCACCCGTGGGTCCGGACCGCGGCGTGTCACCCCGCTGGTAGCGACGGCCCGCCTTGAGTTCCTGGAACCGGTAGTAGTGGGCGACTTCGTCGCGGTCGGTGTGGAAGATGTCCTCGTCACCGTCCCAGACCTCGCCGCGGGACGTGCCCTCGCCCTGCTCGACGATCTCTGTCAGTGCCGCCAGGGCCGAGTCGAGATCGGTGACCGCGGCCATCCGGCCGCCCGTGTGCATGAAGGGGCCGGCGACGGCCTGGCGGGCGGGATCGCCGCAGAAGACCGCCTGCTCGCCGAGTTCGGCGCACAGGTGGCGCAGTCCTTGCTCGATCGCGTCGTAGAACTGCCCGATCGTCTCGTAGTCGTCGCCCTCGGCGGGAGCACCGGCCCGCGCGGGCTGCTCGAGGCGGAGGAACATCTCAAGCGCTTCCGGCCCGAACGGAACCAGTGACATTTCCAGCGAGCGATCGCCGTGCGGCAGGGGCCGGGGATGGCGGGGCAGCAACCGCGGCGTGTCCAGGCGAGGTCGACCGCCGACCGCGTTGAGGAGGTTCGCCGCCAGGGCCAGGTGGATCATCTCCTCGACGAAGACACCGCTCACCACCTGAACCGCCTCAGCGTTCCTCGACGGGTCCAGCGAGTAGAGGGCGCAGAGGTAGGGCGGCAGTGTGGCGTGTTCCAGTTCGATCGCCCATTGCAGGTGCTCACGAAGGCTTTCGAGCGTCGTTATCGGTGCCGGTGCACGTGTCGCGGTGAGGTCAGGCTGTTCTGGATGAGGCACAGGTTCTTCTCACTTCGGCTGTTCCAGAGGGGTAAGTACCGTGGTGAAGACCGGGATTCAGGCCGTTCACCGGGACAGCGGGGTGTCTCCGGTCGGCGCCGGCAGGACGGCTCGTACGGCCGAAGGGTGCGGCGAGCTCGTCGGTCGGGATGGTCGGTACCGCCCGCTGACCGCGATCTTCACGACGCCTCCCCCCGCCTGCCGGGACACCCGTCACTGTCAGATCCTCAGCTATGACAGGACCGCCGCCCGATCTGTGACAGCCCCGTTCAGATCGGTGGCGATCTGCACCTTTTCGGTGGCTGTGAGCGGGAGCATCAGCTGGCTCGCCTCGCCAGGGGCGGCGACGACCCGAGTGGGCGTCGGGGGCCGGAAGAGGCCCCCCTTACTCGGACAATTTTTGTCCGTGAGAATATTTGCGCCGTGGCAGTCGTGAACTGGAGGTCACCTATGCACGCCGGGGATGACGCAGACTCCCTCGACCGGGCGACGAGGGATTTCGTCGCGGCCCGTCCCCAGCTCTTCGGGATCGCGTACCGCGTGCTCGGCAGCGCCGTGGAGGCCGAGGACATCGTGCAGGAGGCCTGGCTGCGGTGGCAGAGCACCGACCGCACCGACATCCGCGAGCCGGCGGCCTTCCTGGCCACGGTCACCGCCCGCCTGGCCATCAACCTCGCGCAGTCCGCCAGGGTACGGCGTGAGACGTACATCGGGCCCTGGCTGCCGGAACCGGTAGACACCAGCCTCGACCCCCAACTGGGCGCGGAACGGGCCGAGGCACTCGACCTGGCCGTCCTCTTCCTCCTGGAGAAACTGAACCCGGTGGAACGGGCCGCCTACGTCCTGCGGGAAGCCTTCGCCTACCCGTACGGACAGATCGCCGACATCCTCGAGACCAGCGAGGCCAACACGCGACAACTGGTCAGCCGCGCCCGCAAACACCTCTCCGCGGAACGCAAGGAGCCCGTCAGTCCCGACGCCCACCGCAGGCTGCTGGAGGTCTTCCTCGTCGCGGCACAGACCGGCAGCCTCTCGGCGCTCGAGGAAGTACTCAGCGCCGACGTGGTCAGCTACGCCGACGGCGGAGGCATCCGCGGGGCCTCCAAGATCCCGGTCGTCGGCCGCCCCCACGTCAGCAAATACCTCGTCGCCTTCGCCCCGCGGTTCTGGCCCGGGACGGACATCCGCTGGGTCGAGAGCAACGGCAGCCCTGCCGTCCTCGTCTCCTCCCACGGAAACCCCGTCGTCCTGCTCTCCGTGGACGCCTCGGAACATGGCATCGAACGCATCATGTGGGTCATGAACCCCGACAAACTCGGCCCCTACGCGGCGTCTCTGGGCCAGTGAGGGTCCGCGTGCGGGCAGTCGCGCCCGTGAGTGGCGACGGAACCAGCCCTCGGGCCGCGACGGTCAGTGGACCATGAGCAGCAGCATGACGGCCGTCCCGAGGGCCGTCGTTCCTTCCCAGAAGCGGCCGTACAGCTCCCTGTCGGTGGAGATGTCGCTGCTCCCGGCTGCGCGCAGTGTGGGCATGTCCCGGGTCAGCAACCTCAGCGCATGGGTGAGGAGATACAGAGCGAGTACTGCGGTGACCGTCTCGTCGCCCTTCATCTGCCCTACGGGGTGCGCCGAGTGATGCGCCGGCACCGGCGCTCCGCCCAGGGCCTCGTGCGGCTCGGCCGCCCCGGGACGGGTCATCCAGCCCATCGCGGCCATGCCGACCGCGTACGGAAGCCGCGTGGCGGCTGCGGCCGGCTCGGACTCCTGGCGGCCGCTCACCGCGGTCAACGGGTACCACAGCGCGGCGGCGGCGAAGAAGGCCGTCTGCGCCCCTTCGGGCAACCCGCGGCCCAGGTCAAACCACGGCATCACCGCCATGACCAGGGCCATGGCGGTGTGCAGAAGACGGTCGACGCGGCTGCGCCACCCCGAACGCCGTGACAGGACATCGTGCCGCAGCCCGTGGACGGCCGCGGCCACGAAGAGCGGTGTCAGCATGCAGTAGATGGCATCGGAGGCACTCATGCCTTGCCGCGCCCTCCCACGAGCGGACGGTTCCATCAGAGAGCGCGTGAGTGGGGCGCGGGGTCAGGCAGTGGGGCGGGGGGCCCGCAGGTGGGCGCGCTGGGCGAGCTCTTCCTCGTCGACCAGTTCGAGCATGGGCCTGCCCGGCGCGCACAGCATGGTCACCACGAAGCGGGTGCCGGCGTCGGCCAGCGCGTTGCCGTCCTGGTAGTGGATGGCGTCGCCGCCCGGCTCCCAGAACGTACCGCCGGCTTCGATGACGCGCTCGGGCTCACCTTCGAGCTCGAAGCGGACCGCCCCCTCGATGACGTACCCGAACGCCGGGCCCGAGTGGCGGTGCGGAGGGGTTCCCGGGTCGCCGGGCTCCCATTCGACGTGGATCGTCATCGCCGAGGCACCTTCGGGGACGGTGATCGGTGACGCGTCCTGCAGCATCCTCGCCGCCCGCGTCCAGCTCGGCCCGTCCTCGCCGTTCCCGTGTCCGTGTCCGCCGTGCCCGTGGTCGTGAACGTTCGCCGCATCCTTGTCCGACACTGGTCGCACCTTCCGTAGGTCATCCACAAAGCCATGGGCGGCACACCGTCCACCGGACACGAGGCCACGTCTCCGGCTCCCACGACTGTTTCCCCGTGATGACCGGGCGGGCCGTGGATCTGTGACACAAGTCAGGGCCTGGTCGTGCCCGGTTCCGCGTGGTCGGCGGCATGTCGTGCGGTGACGGAACGCGCCGGCTCCACTCCCCTCAGCAGCACTGAGCGGCACTACGAGTGCGGTGTCACAGGGACCGCCACTGTCCTGTCTTTGTCGGTACAGCCGCTGTCACCTTGTGCAGACGAGCCCTTGTCCGGGTGGACCACCTCGGCGGCCGCGGCGCGATGCACAGTGGCACCTATCCGAGAGGAACCCATCATGAAGGTTGTAGTCATTGGCGGAACCGGACTCATAGGCTCGAAGCTGGTGAGCAAGCTCGCCGAGCACGGCCACGAGGCGGTGCCGGCCTCTCCCAACAGCGGTGTGAACACGCTGACGGGTGAGGGCGTGGCCGAGGTCCTGCGCGGAGCCCAGGTGGTGGTGGACGTCTCCAACTCCCCCTCCTTCGCGGACGACGACGTCATGGAGTTCTTCCGTACCTCGACCACGAACCTCCTGAAGGCCGAGAAGGAGGCCGGTGTGACCCACCATGTCGCGCTGTCCGTGGTCGGCACCGAACGCCTGCAGGAGAGCGGCTACTTCCGTGCCAAGCAGGTACAGGAGGAGCTGATCAAGGAGTCGGGGATTCCCTACTCCATCGTTCACGCCACGCAGTTCTTCGAGTTCATGAAGGGCATCGCGGAGTCGGCCACCCAGGGCCACACCGTGCATCTCGCCCCGGTCGGGATCCGGCCCGTCTACTCCGACGACGTCGCCGCCGCGGTGGGCGCCACCGCCGTCGGCACACCGGTCGACGGCGTGGTCGAGGTGGCCGGCCCCGACACGTTCCGGCTGGACGAGCTGATCGGCAAGGGCCTCGCCGCCAAGAACGACCCCCGCACGGTCGTGGCGGACCCCAAGGCTCCCTACTTCGGGGCCCAGCTGCAGGACACCACCCTGCTCCCCGGCCCCGACGTCCGTCTCGGCAAGGTGCGTTTCGCCGACTGGGTCGCCCAGCAGCAGTAGTCCCGCCACCCGGGCGGCTCTGATGCCGGAGCCCTGCCTCCCGCGAAGGCCGCCTTCGCACCGCACGGCGGATGTGGCGACGGCCGCGTCCGGGGCGGCCGGTCGCCTCGCGTCGCGGGGGCCGCATCCACGACGGCAGCGCCACACCCCGGTGTCCGCGCCGACGGAGACCGGAAACGCCCCGCACCGAGGGCGCACATGTATCGAGTGGACCGAGGAGAACAACGATGGCTGAAGAAAGCGTGCTGCACCCGCGCCTGATCGCCCCGATCGGACACGTGGAGCCCGTACCGCGGCGCATCCGCGGGCTGATCGGTGGCCGCACCGTCTTCGACACCCGACGTGCCCTGTACGTGTGGGAGTGGCTTGCCTATCCCCAGTTCAGCATCCCGGTCGAGGACATGGTCGAGGGTGTGCTGACGGACGACGACCACGTCGAGGTGCTGGGCGCCGGGCCCGCACGGCGCCACTCCCTGCGTACCGGGTCCGAGGTCCGCGAGGGCACGGCTTGGGTCTGGGACGAGGACGCTCCGGAGCCCCTGCGCGGCACCGTCCGCTTCGAATGGAAGGCGCTGGACTCCTGGTTCGAGGAGGACGAGCCGGTCTTCGTCCACCCGCGCAGCCCCTACTCCCGGGTGGACGCGCTGCGCTCGTCCAGCAGTGTCCGCGTGGAGTTGGACGGCGTCGTACTGGCGGACGCGCCGAACTGCGTGAAGCTGTTCGAGACCGGTCTGCCGACCCGGTACTACATCGACCGCGAGCACGTCGACTGGACCCGGCTGCGCCGATCCGACACGGTGACCCACTGCCCGTACAAGGGAACCACCAGCAGCTACTGGTCGTTCGACAGCGACGTCGCCACCCACGACGACATCGCCTGGATGTACGACTTCCCCACGATTCAGGCCAACCGCATCGCGGGCCTGACGGCGTTCTACAACGAACACGTCGACCTGTACGTCGACGGCACACCGTTGCCGCGGCCCACCGGGCCGTAGAACTCCACCAGTTGCTGCCGGGCCTGCTCGGCGAGTTCGACGAGCGGGCCCAGCTTCCGGTTGTCACAGATCCACGGCGCACCCAGTCAACCCATGGAACGGCCACAGGACTTGACATGCGACCGCGCCGATGAGGGTGGCGCGCCCGCCCTGTGACGTGGTCGATTGAAGGGAAGGTGCCCCACGGTGCCCGACAGGAACTCAGCGCACACTCACGAGAGCGACATCCGTACGGGGACGGAGGGGCGGCCGAATGCGGCGAAGACGCTGCCGGACGGGGCACGACTCTCCGGTCCCGGAGGTGCGGACCCGATGACCTCTCACGGTGAACTCCCCGTGCCCGAGCACGGTCTCCTCCTCACCTACTTCGTGACGGTGAGCGACGTCGCGGTCTCGCGACGTTTCTACGCCGATGTCTTCGGCGGTGAGGTCGTGATGGAGGAGAACCCGGCGATCGTCAAGGTGGCGAACAGCTGGATCATCATGAACCCCGGCGGCGGGCCCACCCCGGACAAGCCCGGCGTCACACTGGAAGTACCGCAGAACAGCGAGCGGGTGTCCACCTTCCTGAACGTGCGCGTCGCCGACATGGCGGCCTTCCACGCCCACGCCGTCGCGAAGGGCGCGCAGTTCCTGACCGAGCCCCTCGATCGTGCGTCCGAGCTCCGCTGCTACCTGCGCGACCCCGACGGCCACCTCATCGAGGTGGGCCAGTCCACCGGTCTGCTCAGCGGAATCCTGGCCGCCCGGCCCGCGGAGTCCTGATCCCGATGTCCGTCACCGGTGCGCCGCCGATGTTCCCGAGCACCGGCACGGCGGCCACCCGACGGCCGGGGGACCGGCGCTGGGCCGCACGCCCACCGTCCCGGGCGCAGGGACACTTCACCCGGGTCCTAATGCCGGACGCGGACGACGAGTTTGCCGGTGGCGCGGTCGTGCTCCATGTCGTCGTGGGCCTGCGGCACCTGCTCCAGGCCGTCGTAGACGTGGTCCACGGGGAAGACCAGCCGGCCGGCCGCGACCGCGTCGAGGATCTCCTGGAAGGCCTCGCGAGGCAGGTCGGCGGCGTCGCCGAAGTAGCCCGCCAGGCGTACCCCCTTCGGCAGGTACTCGTTCGGGGAGAAGTCCCGCACCGTCCACTGGTTGGAGAGGCTGCCGCCGAAACAGGCCGTGCCGTGCACGCGCACCGCGCGCAGAGTGTCGGGCAGGGTCGGCGTGCCGACGAGATCGAGGGCGGCGTCGACACCGTCCGGGTACAGCTCGCGCACGGCGGGCGCGACCTCACCGGTGTCGAGCAGCGGGTGGTCGACACCGTGCTCCTTCAGCGAGGCCAGGCGATCGGCCCGTCGGGTGGTGGACAGCACCGTCGCGCCACGCCAGGTGGCCAGCGCGGCGGCTGCCAGGCCCACCGAGGAGGTGCCGCCGCGGATCAGCACGGACTGACCGGGCTTCAGGTCCAGGCCGACGGTGAGCGAGCCGTAGGCGGTCTGCACCATCTCCGGCAGGGCGCCCAGCAACTCCCAGTGCAGGTCGGTGTCGACGGGGATGACCTGGGACAGCGGCACGGACGTGTACTCGGCATAGCCGCCGTCGTAGGTGCGCCCCATGTCGCCCATCATCGCGACGACCTTCTGCCCGACAGCCAGCCCGCTGCCGGCCGGAGCCGCGTCGACGGTGCCGACGGCCTCGATACCCGGCACCCGGGGAAAGTCGACGCCCACGCTCACGCCCAGTCGAAGCTTCAGCTCCGAGCGGTTGAGGCCGAACGCCTCGACGCGGATGCGTACCCAGCCGTCCCGCAGGGGCGGCAGCGGGAGTGTGGTCAGCCGCAGGTTGTCCACGGGTCCGGGGGCGGAGAGCTGGACGGCGCGCATGGTGGTCGGCGAGGACGTCACGGGCCTGCCTTCTTCCCTGGATAGGAGAGCCGGTCGGCGGTCGTCAACATGCGGACGCCGCGGTTTCATTCCCAACTCGGCCCGGTCAATGACCTGTTGTGCGACCCGGCTGTCCAAGGACATTGGCGTTCAGCCGCTGTGGCAAGGGAAACCCGGTGTCCGAGCGGCCGGCCACGCACGGCAGGCACCTCCTCGTCGGCCGGCCGGCCGGCCGAGGACGATTCCCGCGAGCGGCACGAAGCTCGGCCCCTTCGCCGCACGGGCCGCGCGCAGCCGCAGGCGGCGGAGACCGTGCGGCGGTCAGGTCAACGCGCCGCCGCGTGGAACGTACGCCGGTAGGTCTGCGGCGAGACACCGATCGCCGCGTGCAGGTGCTGGCGCAGGGAGGTGCCGGTGGCGAAGCCGACCTCGCCGGCGATCTGGTCGACCGAGAGCTCGCTCGCCTCCAGCAGATGGCGGGCCCGGGTGACGCGCTGCTGGATGAGCCAGCGGCCGGGGCTGAGGCCCACCTCGTCGTGGAAACGCCGGGCGAAGGTGCGCAGGCTCATCCGGGCGTGACCGGCGAGGTCGGTCAGGGTCAGCGGGTCACCCAGACGGGCCAGTGCCCACACCCGGGTCGCGGCCGTGCTGGTCGCCACGGGGTCGGGAACGGGCTGCTCGATGTACTGGGCCTGACCGCCGTCGCGCCAGGGCGGCACCACACAGCGCCGGGCCACACTGTTGGCCAGCTCGCTGCCGTGGTCCTTGCGCAGGATGTGCAGGCAGATGTCGACCCCGGAGGCGGCACCCGCGGACGTGAGGACCGTGCCGTCGTCCACGAAGAGGACGTCCGGATCAAGGTCCACGCCGGGGTACATGACGCGGAACTGGTCGGCGAGCTGCCAGTGCGTGGTCGCCCGCCGGCCCTCCAGGAGCCCGGCCGCCGCCAGCACGAACGCGCCGGTGCAGATGGAGACGAGACGGGTGCCCGGCCGGATGAGCGCGAGCGCGGCGGTGACCTCGGCGGGAAGCTCCGCGGTGACGCTCGACGGCGTGATGGCCGGGATCACCACCGTGTCCGCCGTGCGCAGCACCTCGGGACCGTGCTCGACGGTGATCGAGAAGTCCGCGTTGCTGCGCACCGGCTTCCCGTCGACGGTGCAGGTCAGCACCTCGTACCGGCCGTCCGCCGCACCGAGGATCCGGCTGGGGATGCCGAGCTCGAAGGGGTAGACGCCGTCGAGCGCCAGAACGACCACTCTCTCCACATGCCGCATGGCACGATCCTATCGGAGATTGGCAATCGTGCCATTTCACGGAGCGTCCGACCCCGGCAGGCTGTGAGTCATGAGTACTAAGAACACGATGCGCGCGATCAGTCAGGACGTTCTCGGTGGACCCGAGGTCCTCAAGGAAGTGGAAGTGGAGCGCCCCGTTCCCGGGCCCAGCGAGGTACTGGTGCGGGTGCGGGCGGCCGGGGTCAACCCGACCGACTGGAAGCACCGGGCGACGGGCATGTTCCTGGGGCAGCCGCCCTTCGTCCTGGGCTGGGACGTGTCCGGTGTGGTGGAGGCTGTCGGTATCGGCGTCACCGTCCACGCGCCGGGCGACGAGGTCTTCGGCATGGTGCCCTACCCGTTCGGCCACGGCTCGCACGCCGAGTACGTGACCGCTCCCGCGCGTTCCTTCGCACGCAAGCCGGCCGGCATCGACCACACGGAGGCCGGCGCCCTGCCGCTGGTCTCGCTCACCGCCTGGCAGGCACTCGTCGACACGGCCGACGTGCGGCCGGGGCAGCGCGTGCTGATCCACGCGGCCGCCGGCGGTGTCGGGCATGTGGCCGTACAGATCGCCAAGGCACGGGGCGCGTACGTGATCGGTACGGCGAGCGCGGGCAAGCACGAGTTCCTGCGCAAGCTGGGCGCGGACGAGCTGATCGACTACCGGGAGACCGACTTCACCGAGGCCGTCCGGGACGTCGACGTGGTCCTCGACACGATCGGCGACGACAACACCTTCCAGTCGCTGCGGGTGCTGCGCGAGGGCGGGATCGTGGTGTCGATCCTGCCGGTGGGCCCGGAGGAGCTGTACGAGGAGGCCGCGCGGCTGGGCGTACGGGCGGCGCGGATGCTGGTGGAGGCCGACCACGCGGGCATGCGGGCGATCGCGGATCTCGTCGACAAGGGCCTGCTGCACGCGACGGTCGCCGGTGCGTTCCCGCTGGCCGACGCCGCGGAGGCGCACGCGCTCGGAGAGACCGGCCGGACGACGGGCAAGCTGGTGCTGCTGGTCGACTGACGCGGAACCCTTGGGCACGGCGCGACCATCTCGCCGTGCCCGTGCCCCCCGCACGGGCCGGTCGGCCACCACTCGACGCACGCACCGAGCAGACGACTGAAGGACTCGTCGCTCAAATCGAAGACATATGTCAATCGAACATGCTGAAATTCACTCCAACGAGGGTAACTTGCAGAGCAGGGGCCGGAGTTGTGGGCCCACCCCCGTCACAGGAGCGGTTCAGCGGCCGGTTGGAGGCGATGTCGTCATGACCCACGACCCCGCGCCGCCGCACCGGCATCTGCGCGTCCACCGGGACCGGGGCCACACGGTGCTGGAGTTCCACGGAGAGATCGACATCCTCACCGCCCTGGCGATCACTCCGTACCTGGACTCGGCCACCGGCCGACCGGAGCCGCGGGTCGTCATCGACCTGCGGCCCGTCGAGTTCTTCGACTGCTCGGGGCTGCGCCTGCTGTACCGGGCGAGGAGCCGGGTCCTCGCCCGGGGCGGACAGCTGCACCTGGTCTGCGACCGTCCGCTGACTCTGCGCATGCTGAGGGTGACCGGCCTGGACCATCTCCTGCCGCCCTCGGCGTCGCTCGACGAGGCGCTCGGTCAGCCGGAGGCGGCGTCGGGCACCTTGTGACGGCGGCCCCGCCGACGCCGTGCCCCGTCCCGGGTGGACGGGAAGCCTCTTGGCGCGAGCACGACGAAGTCCGAATCCTGGCCATGGTGCCGGGCCGGCTCAGATCCGCACGTCAGTGGCTCTCCGCGACGGCCACGCGACCCGACTGCAGGGACCTGCGCCCGCGTGCCGGGCTGCCGAGGGTGTGTGCGACGGCGAGGAGGTCGTCGTCGGACACCACCCGCAGGCCGTACTCCGCGAGCAGCGCAGCCATCCGCCGCGGCGTCCACAGCGAGCGCCACGGCTCGCCCGAGGTGACGGAACTGCCGAGCACGCGTGCCAGCAGCCGGCCAGCGGCCGCCCTCGCCGACGGCGCCTGGTAGTTGACGACGAGTGCACTGCCCGGGACCGTCCGGGCGGCGAGCGCGGCCACCGTGGCACGCACCTCGTCGCGCGTGAGGTACGGGACGACGCCCTCCCACAGCCATGTCGTCGGCGAGGAGGGGTCGTGCCCGGCGGCATCCAACGCCGCACCGAGATCATCGACGGCGAAATCGACCGGCGTGAACCGCACGGAGCGGGCGATGGCCGCCGGCTCGGCGGCGAGGCGACTGCTCTCGTCCGGTTCCCCGACGACCGGCGTGGCCTCGGCGAGGCGGGCGACCTTGTCCTGCTGGGAGGCCGGATGGTCGACCTCCCACACGTCCGTCTGCGCGAGCTCCGTCAGACGCCACGCGCGCGTGTCCAGACCGGCTCCGAGGATCACGAGCTGACCGGTCACGCCGGCGCGCAGTGCCTCGTCGATCGCGACCGTCCGCGGCACGACCACCTCGGCGCACGCCCGCACACTCTCGTACACGGTGCGCTCCCGCCAGCCCTTCGGCGGAGTGCTGGCGCGCACCTCGTCCACGGGTGTACGTTCCGCGGCGCGCAACAGCCGTACCGCCACCGGATCCGCGAACCGGCCGGCAGCAGCCCTCCCGTTCGCGGCAGCCCGCCCCTGGCAGACGAGCACCGCCGTCCGGCTCGCCGCACGCCCGCTCTCGCTCATGGCGCCACATTCAACACCACCCGTGTGGCCGCCGCTGCTGCCCCGCCGCGGGCCAGTCCGCAGTCCCGCCTCACGTGCGAGTCGCAGGCCGCGACGCGGCGCCGTCCGGGAAGTGCACGACATCAGGCAGGTGGTTCAGCACGCGTGGAGACCGTCACTGGGCGCGCGACTGCTGCGCAATGAGCTCGGACGGGGTCAGCTCCAGCAGCCGCCCCACCCAGTTCCGACCGCGCCTGTCCGGGGCGTCTCTCCAGAAAGGGGCGTCCGACAATCCGTGGCGCCGACCCCGTCGATCCGCGGCAAGTGGATCCCTCGAGGCGGTGTACGAGGTGCATGAGGAGACGCCGATCCCAGCGGTAGTGAAGGGTGGCGTGGCGGATCAGGACGCGGCGCGCGACGATCACCGTGGCCCGACGGAGGGAGAACTCGACGACGGCGATCACCCTGATCGAGGGGCTTCGGGGACGGCCTCGCACCAAGCCTCGATCAGTAAGTCCCTCTTCCCCTCCCCTATTCGCTCGGCGGCGCGTCGAACAGGGCGCTGACGGACTCACCGTTGTGAATGCGCCGCACGGCCTCCGCGAGTGCCGGGGCGATGGACAGGATGCTCAGCTTCTCGGTGTGCTCCTCACGCGGCACGGGCACCGTGTTGGTGCACACGATCTCCAGCACGTCCTCCTGCTCGCTGAGCCGCTTGAGCGCGCCCGCCGCGAACAACCCGTGGGTGCAGGCGACCCGGATCGACCGCGGCCCCAACTCCCGCAACCGCTCGAGCAGTTCGAGAACGGTGCTGCCCTTGGCGATCTCGTCGTCGAGCACGATGACATCGCGGCCGGCGATCTCGCCGATGACGGAGCTGATGCTCACCCGGTCGTCCGCGAACCGCTGCTTGGCACCGGCCGCCACCTGGGCACCGATCAGCCGCGCGAAGGCCGCCGCCTCCTTGGCGTTGCCCAGGTCGGGCGACACCACCGTCGTACGGGACAGGTCGTGCCTGCGGAAGTGCACGGCCAACTCGCGCAGCGCGTGCAGATGGTCGACCGGCACCGAGAAGAATCCGTGCACCTGCGGGGAGTGCAGCGTCATCGCCAGCACCCGGCTCGCCCCGGCCGCCACCAGCAGGTCGGCCACCAGCCGGCCACCCATGGAGATCCGCGGCATATCCTTCTTGTCCGAACGTGCGTACGAGTAATGTGGCATGACCACCGTGATCCGCCCGGCGGACGCCCCCCTGGCCGCGTCGCACATCATCAGCAGCTCCACCAGGTGCTCCTGCACGGGGGTGACGAGCGGCTGCACGAGGAACACGTCACGCTCACGGCAGTTGGCCTGGAGCTGTACTTCCAGGCAGTCGTTGGCGAACCGGCTGACCCGGGTCGGGCTGAGGGGCACGCCGAGATGCGCGCAGACCTCTGCCGCCAGCTCGGGATGGGCACTACCGCTGAACACGGCGATGTCACGCACGACCGCTCCTCGCAAGATCGAACCGGGTGCGCCGCCGGCTGGCATGATCGACCCGGGATGCGTGCTTCATCGTACTGGGCCCCGACGGGGTGCCCCACCGGGAGAAAACCGGTTGCGCAGCGTCACCGGCCGCACGTCATGATGACCCCGCCCGCATCCCTCACCCTCGGGAGAACGACATGTGCCGATTCCTCGGAACGTCTCAGCGCCCCTGCCGGACGACAGCCCCCGAGGACTCGACCACACATGCACACCCTGAACATCGGCATTCTGGCCCACGTCGACGCAGGTAAGACCAGCCTCACCGAGCGGCTGCTGTTCGACGGCGGCGCCCTCGACCGGCTCGGCAGCGTCGACGCGGGCGACACCCGCACCGACGACGGCGAGATCGAGCGCCGGCGCGGAATCACCATCCGCTCGGCCGTCGCCGCCTTCACGGCCGGGGACGTCCAGATCAACCTGATCGACACCCCTGGCCACTCCGACTTCATCGCCGAGGTCGAGCGGGCCCTGGAGGTCCTGGACGGCGCCGTGCTGCTGCTCTCCGCCGTGGAGGGCGTCCAGGCGCAGACCCGCGTGCTCATGAGGACCCTGCGACGACTCCGGCTGCCCACGCTCGTGTTCGTCAACAAGATCGACCGGGCGGGAGCGCGGGAGGAGGCGCTCCTCGACGACGTCCGACGCCGTCTCACCCCGTTCGTCGTCCCGCTCACCCGTGTGCGGGACATCGGCGGACCCCACGCCCGTGTCGTACCGCGTCCGCTGGACGAGGCGGCGATCGGTACGCTCGCGGAGGTGGACGCGGACGTGCTCGCCGCGGTCGTGGACGGTCCCCCGCCGACCCCGGACGCGCTGGACGCCGCCCTCACCGCGCGCACCGCCGACGGCTCCCTCCATCCGGTCCTCTTCGGTTCCGCCCTGGGCGGCCAGGGTGTTCCCGAGCTCGTCGAGGCGCTGGTCCGGATGGTGCCACGCGCGACGGCTCCCGACTCCGGCCCGCCCCGCGGCACGGTCTTCGCCGTACGGCCCGGCCCCGGCGGCGAGCGCACGGCCTATCTGCGTCTGTACGCGGGCCGGGTGACGCCCCGTCAGCGTCTCACGTTCGTGCGGCGCGAGGCCGACGGTCGCACCTCCCCGGTGCCCGGCCGCGCACGTGAACTGGACGTCGTCGGGCGGCCCGAGGCGATCGCCCTCACCCCGGGCGACATCGCCGCGCTCCGCGGCGTGAGCGGTGTCCGCGTCGGCGACCGGCTCGGCGACGCCACCGACCGTGCGCCGCAGTTCGCCGCACCGACGCTGGAGACGGTGGTCCGGGCGAAGCACCCGCACCAGGCGGCCCCGCTGCGCGCGGCACTGCTCGCCCTGGCCGACCAGGACCCGCTGCTGCGGGCCCGCCCCGCCCCGTCCGGCGCCACCTCGCTGCTCCTCTACGGCGAGGTCCAGCTGGAAGTCCTCGCGGCCACGCTCGCCCAGGACTTCGGCATCGAGGCGGAGTTCGAACCGAGCCGGGTGCGGTTCCTGGAGCGGCCGGACGGCACCGGGGAGGCGTGCGAGGAGATCCAGCGTCACGGTCACCTCGGGTTCTGGGCGACCGTGGGCCTGCGCATCGGGCCGGGACCGCTCGGTTCGGGCGGAGTGTTCACATACGAGACCGAACTCGGCGCCCTTCCCCGCGCCTTCCACCAGGCGATCGAGGACACCGTCCACGCGACCCTGCTCACCGGTCCGCACGACCGGCCGGTGACGGACTACCGGGTCACCCTGATCCGCTCCGGATTCGTAGCGCCGCTCAGCACGGCCGCCGACTTCCGGGGCCTCACCCCCATCGTGCTGCGGCGCGCGCTGGAGCGGGCGGGGACGCGGGTGTACGAGCCCTGCCACACCTTCGAAGTGGAGGTCCCGCTCGACGCGCTCGCCCCGGTGACCGCGCGACTCGCCGCACTGGGAGCGGAGTTCGGGGAGACCACCGGCGGACGAACCTCCTGGCTGGTGACCGGCGAGCTGCCGGCCCGGCGGGTGCGGGACATCGAGCTGCGGCTGCCGGGCCTCACCCACGGCGAGGGGGTCTGGTGGTCACGCCCGTCGGGCGACCGGCGCCTGTAGCCCGACGACCGGCGCGTGTAGTCCGGCGGCGACTGGCGCGTATAGCCCGGCGGTTGCTCCGTGCCGTCCGGCAGTGGCCGCGTGCACCCCGGAGCACGCGGCGTGCGGGCGGACCGACGGCGTATGCCAGGCGGGAGCGGCGCTCCGTCGGCACACCGTGCACCGTGCACCGCGCACCGTGAGGACAGCGGGCAGGGGGCTCGCCCCTCCTGCCCCGCCCCCTATGCCTTCCCTTCCCCTGCCCCGCAACGGAAACCCGTGCCCCCTGCACCGACATCGACTCGGCAACGGAAGGGTCTATCAACGGGATTGGCGGGCATCCGGGGAGCAGGAAGGAGGGCCGTCGACATGACGACGTCCATCAAACGCATGCCCGTGTGGGCCAAGGTGATCACCGCCGTGGTACTGGTGCTCGTGGTGCTGTTCGCCGGGCTGCGGTTGGCCGTTCTCCCGGGACTGCGCGATCTGTTCGGCACGGAGACGCACGACCGCTCCGGGCCCGCGCTCCTGCAGTCGATCCAGGACATGAGCCGCTACGACGCCGCGTCGGGAAACTTCCAGGTGGTGGTGGACCTGGAGAAGGACGCGAAGTTCCTGCCCGACGCCATCCGCGGGTCCCGCACGCTGTACGTGGGCGCCGGTACGGTCGACGCGTATGTCGACCTCGGGAAGCTCGCCAAGAACGACGTGACGGTCAACTCGGACCGCACCTCGGCCACTCTGCGGCTGCCGCACGCGGTGCTCGGCAAACCTGCCCTCGACCCCGACCGCTCCTACGCCGTCTCCAAACAGCGCGGTCTGCTGGACCGGCTCGGCGACTTCTTCTCCGACAATCCGAACAGCGAGCGATCCGTGCAGAAACTCGCGGCGAAGCACATCGGCGACGCCGCCAAGGACAGCCGTCTGACGGCACGGGCCGAGCAGAACACCACCAGCATGCTCGACGGCCTGCTGCACTCGCTCGGCTTCACCGACGTGACCGTCACCTACGGCACCTGATCCGGGAGTGGTGCACGGCATTGCGGGTAACAGCCTTCGACCAGAGAATTGTTGAAACGTGGAGGATCGAGTGATCCGTACGGCGTTGGGCACGCGTGCCGGGAAAACCGGCCGCCCACAGGACAAGGGAAAGGCGTCCGCACAGGGCAAGCGCAAGACACCGTCCGGGGACAAGGCGAAGGTCTTCCGCCGCCGCCCGAAGAAACCGGCCCGGGTCGCGCGCACGGCACCGGCCAAGGAACAGCGCAGGTCGCTCCCGCTGCTGGTCCGGCTGCTGATCATGCTGCTGGCCTTCGTGGCCATGGTGGGGTTCGCGGTCGCCCTGGCCCGGCTGACCCTGGAGCCGTCCCCGGCGTCGAAGGCGCTGATCCACACCAATCTGCACCCCGGCCGGTCCCTGCGCGCCTACCTGGACCAGCCGGCGCTGCGTGACGCCGTGAAGCAGATCGGCGGGAACATCCTGCTCGGTGTGCCTTTCGGCGTACTGCTGCCGGTCCTCGTCCCCCGCACCCGCGGGATTCTGCGCGTGGTGCTGCTCACCGCGGCGGTGATGCTGCTCGTGGAACTGGCCCAGGGCGCGTTCATCACCGGACGTGCCTTCGACATCGACGACGTCATCCTCAACACCACCGGCGCACTGGTGGGTTATCTGCTGCTGGGGCGACGGATGGGCCGGGCCGTGCACCCACGCCGTCGCTTCCGGAACCGGCGCGACTCCCGGGAGGCCTGAACCCAACCCGAAGCGCTGGTCCGGACCAAAGTATTGACACCCCCTTACCTCACTCCTTAAATCAAGAGGCGAAGCACGCACCCCCCACCTCAGTCGGCGCCCCCTTCCCCGGGGCACCGTACAGAAGGGAGAGTCTTGAACTCCCCACGCCTGCTCCGCAGATGCCTCTTGGGAGTGCTGTCCGCAGCGCTCGTCACCGCGGCCGCCGTCGTACCCGCCCAGGCGGATCCCCCGACGGCGGTCGCGGCCGTCACCACCTTCTCCGACACCTTCGACGGTCCCTCCGGCGCCGGCGTCGACTCCTCGAAGTGGCAGGTCGAGACCGGCGACAACGTCAACAACCACGAGCGGCAGTACTACACGTCCGGCAACAACAACGCGAAGCTGGACGGCCAGGGCCACCTGGTGATCACCGCCCGCCGGGAGAATCCGGGCAACTACCAGTGTTGGTACGGGCGTTGCGAGTACACATCGGCCCGGATGAACACCTCAGGGAAGTTCACCGGCACCTACGGCCACGTCGAGGCGCGGATGAAGATCCCGCGCGGGCAGGGCATGTGGCCCGCCTTCTGGATGCTCGGCACACCGGTCAACTGGCCCGACTCGGGCGAGATCGACATCATGGAGAACGTCGGCTTCGAGCCCTCGACCGTGCACGGCACCATCCACGGGCCCGGATACTCGGGATCCGGGGGCATCGGCGCCGGCTACACCCTGCCGGGCGGCCAGGCCTTCGCCGACGCCTTCCACACCTTCGCCATCGACTGGGCCCCCGACTCGATCACCTGGTCGGTGGACGGCAACGTCTACCAGCGGCGTACGCCCGCCGATCTGGGCGGCAAGACCTGGGTGTTCAACAAGCCGTTCTTCATGATCCTCAACCTGGCGGTCGGCGGCTACTGGCCGGGCGACCCCGACGGTTCCACCGTCTTCCCGCAGCAGTTGGTGGTGGACGAGGTGAAGGTGACGACGAGCGACGGTTCGGGGTCCACCGGTAGGCCGATCACCGGTCTCGCCGGCAAGTGCGTGGACGTGGCCGGGGCGAGCGCCGCCAACGGCACGCCCGTACAGCTCTACGACTGCAACGGCACCGCGGCCCAGCAGTGGACGGTCTCCTCCGACGGCACGATCCGCGCACTGGGCAAGTGCCTGGACGTCACCGGCGGCGGTACGGCGGACGGTTCGACCGTCCAGCTGTGGGACTGCACCGGCGGGCCCAACCAGAAGTGGGCCGTCAGCGCGGCCAACGACATCGTGAATCCGCAGGCCGACAAGTGTCTGGACGTGACGGGCAACAGCTCGGCCAACGGCACCCGGCTGCAGATCTGGACGTGCTCGGGCGCCGCCAACCAGAAGTGGTCCGTGAGCTGAGAGTCCACCTCGGGGGACGGGGGGACGGGGGGTCCGGTGGGGGTTCGCGCCCCGGCCGGACCCCCCGTTACATGTCCCCCGTTGCATGTCCCCTCCTACATGCCCCCGTACGTGTCTCCGCCCTCAGCAACCGGGGCGTGCGCACCGCCGGTTGTCCGCCCACGGCCTCGCACCGTGGGCGGACTGCGCGGGTCGGCGGCCGGTCAGCAGCCCATGGACCAGGTGTGCGAGTCGCCGCGGTCGTTCGCCACGGCGTTGTAGCCGACCTCCTCCCCGGGTCCGAGACAGATGGTCATGGCGCCGCCCTGCCAGGCGTTCTCGTAGACCTTGACGTGGTCCTTGACGCCCGGTCCCGACAGTCCGTGGTTGGCCCACGAGGAGTCGGTGTCGGCGATCCAGCTCTCCCACCAGCCGTCGTCCCCCGACCAGTTGGCACGCTGGCCGTCGAAGTTGGCGTTCTCCCAGACGCAGAAGTTCCCGCTGGGGCAGTCGGCCGCGCCGGCGGGGGTGGCCAGGGCCAGGCAGCCGGTCAGGGCCAGCAGGGACGCTGCGGCGGAGAGCGCGAGGCGCTTGGTGTTCACGAAGAGGTACTGCCTTTCTTCCGGGTGGTGGGAACGGTCCGCTCGGCGTACAGCGCCGCCGCGCGGTGCAGTGCGCGGGTGCGCAGCTGCCGGTAGACGATCAGCAGCCCGCGCCGCTCGGCGCGGACCCGGGCCAGCAGGGCCGGTTCCAGGCGCGTACGCAACCGGGCCAGGCCGCTCCCACGGGCGCAGCGCTCGGAGACGGCGGGGTCGGGGCGGTCGGGGCGGGGTCCGTGTGCCGGGGTGGCGCAGTGGGTCCAGCGGGCCGTCGCCGCACGGAATCCGGTGTCGCGCTTCATCCGCTGCTGGGCCTCGGCCCGCAGGTTTTCGACGACGACCCGGGTACGGAACCAGAGCTCCTGGTCCCCGTACAGGTCGCGCTGGGCGGCGGCGAGACAGCCGTCCGTGTGGGCGGTGACGGTGTACCCGGTGGCGAGGGTGACGGCCAGCTCGGGCCGGCCGCGGCCGAACAGGGCGCCCTGCAGTCGGCGGTCCTCTCCGTCCGAGGTGCGGCGCGAGGTGAGCCCCTGCCGGGCCAGGCAACGGTCCACGAGTACCTGCTGCGCGGCGTCGATGAGGTCGTCCCGGTCACGCTCGGACCTGGGCAACGGCGGCGCGGTCAGCTGCGCGGGCGTCGTGGCGCAGCCGGCCAGCGCGAGGGCCGCCAGCGTGGTGGCGCACAGCGTGCGAAGGAGTCGCACGGGTCAGCCGACCTCGCAGCCCATCGTGGTGTCGGCGACACCGTCCAGCCGGGCGCCCCAGGGCCAGTTGTCGGCGAGGTCGTGCGCCCGGATCAGCCGGGCGTAACAGGTGCCGCGGCCCCAGTCGATGGCGTACACGGCGGTGTCGGCGTTGGACCGGAAGGAGGCGGCCTTGTCGTGCAGGAACTCCGGGACGTCCGTATAGCCGGGTGGGGTGTAGCACCAGGACGAGCCGTGTTGTCCGGCCGCGGTCCAGAAGCACACGTCCCCGGCCCGCGAAGCTCCGGAGGCCGGGGACGTCGCGGAGAGCGAGGGGATCGCGGCGGCCGTACCCGCCGCGACGGAGGCGAGGAACGCGGTCGATGCCAGGAGGGACGCGGGCACGGCGAAGCCACGGAACATGAGGACTCCCGAGGAGACGGAACGGAGGGGATGCCGGAGCGGCTGCTGCTCGCCCGGCAAGATCAACCGTGCCCTCGTGATCGCCGGCCCATGCGCGGTTCCCGACAATTGATGATCTTTACCGAGGTGCGGGGTCATTCCTCCTGAAACAGCTCGCACCGGCGCAGAACCCGCAGGTCCGCGCGCTCCCCCACCCCCCGACCGGCGGCGCTACCGATGCCGGTAACGGTGCCGCCGCCCGTGCCGTACCGCCGCCGCTAATGGCGCGGGAGCCACGTGAACTTGTCGCCACCCACCCAGCGCACCACGTCCGGGTCGTCGAGATCGTGGACGGTGATCCCGTAGGCGGCGGCCGTCACGAGTACGTCGGTGATGGCCCTCGCCTCGCAGACCACTTCGCCGTCGATCTCCATGATCCGGAACGGCGGCGTGCCCGGCTGTACCCCGAGCACCAGGATCCGTGGTTGGGAGATGTGGGGGCTCGCGATTTCGGTCATGAGTAGAGCGTAGATCGATTCCCGCACGTGGGCGGGGGCGCGCGTCCAGCCGGGTGAGCCGCCCTCGCCGTGCGGGCGCACGGCGGCTGGGCGAGGCTGGAAGGGCCCGCGGAGCTGGTGGAAGGTGGCGCCGATGGATCCCGTCGAGGCCCTGGACCGGATCGCGTTCCTGCTGGAGCGGTCCCAGGCCCCCACCTATCGCGTACGGGCCTTCCGCACCGCCGAGTCCCTGCTGGCCGGGCTCTCTCGTGACGAGGTCGAGCGACGCGCGGCCGACGGGTCCCTGGAGTCGCTGAAGGGCATCGGGCCGAAGACGGCACAGGTCGTGCGGGAGGCACTCGACGGCCGGGTGCCCGGCTATCTGGAAAAGCTGGAACGGACGGCCGGGGAGCCGCTCGCCCAGGGTGGTGAAGCGCTGCGGGCCCTGCTGCGCGGCGACTGCCACCTGCACTCCGACTGGTCGGACGGCGGCAGCCCGATCGAGGCGATGGGCGGGACCGCGGCCCGGCTCGGACACGAGTGGGCGGTGCTCACGGACCACTCGCCGCGGCTCACCGTGGCGCGGGGCCTGTCCCCCGAGCGCCTGCGCGAACAGCTGGCGGTGGTCGGGGAACTCAATCGTCGGTGGGCTCCGTTCCGGCTGCTCACGGGGATCGAGTGCGACATCCTCGACGACGGGTCGCTGGACCAGGAGCCCGAGCTGCTGGACCGCCTGGACGTCGTGGTGGTGTCGGTGCACTCCAAACTGCGCATGGACGCGCGGTCGATGACCCGCCGCATGATCGCCGCCGTGCGCAACCCGCTCGCGGACGTGCTGGGGCACTGCACGGGCCGTCTGCTCACCGGGCGCCGACGGCCCGAGTCGGAGTTCGACGCGGACGCCGTCTTCGCGGCCTGCGCCGAATCCGGTACGGCCGTGGAGATCAACAGTCGTCCGGAGCGGCTCGACCCGCCGCGCCGGCTGATGCGCCGTGCGGTCGACGCGGGTGTGCTGTTCTCCGTGGACACCGACGCGCACGCCCCCGGTCAGCTCGACTGGCAGATCCACGGCTGCGCGCGGGCGGAGGAGTGCGGGGTGCCCGCCGAGCGGGTGATCACCACCTGGACCGCGGACGAGCTGCTGGCCTGGACCCGCGACAGGACGCCTCCGTCGCGCACGACAGGGCCCTGAGGGCGGTGGTCGTGGGGCGCGGGCCACACCGCCGGGCGGCCACCGCGGCTGGTCCTCTCCGCCTCACGTCCGGGGTGACCCACATCACCGCTTCCCCCTGGTCCCGGGGGAACACCCGCCGGTAGTTCCCCGTTGAACCAACCGTGGGTATGGAGGGAACAGTGTCCCCGGGCCTCAACCCTCGCCCACAGGGACGATCGTTCGGCTGATGCCCTGTGGAGCCTTTCGCCGAGAGGCGACCGCCATCCGTGCCCACCACAGACGGCCCCGACCGCGATTCCCCCGTCCGGTCGGGGCCTTTCTCCTGCCCGCGGCCGACCGGCGCGCGGTTGACTTCGAGTGCTCTCCAATCCGTAACGTCGTCGCATGACCACTGCACAGCACAAGATCGGCTCGGGGTTCGGCGCCCGCAGCACCGCCGACGACGTCCTCCAGGGCATCGACCTCTCCGGGAAGCTCGCGATCGTCACCGGCGGATACTCGGGACTCGGCCTGGAGACGACGCGCGCGCTCACCGGGGCCGGCGCCCACGTCGTCGTCCCCGCGCGGCGCCCCGACGTGGCCCGGGAAGCGGTGGCGGGCATCGACGGTGTCGAAGTGGACGAGCTCGACCTCGGCGACCTCGACAGCGTCCGCGCCTTCGCCGAACGGTTCCTCGCCTCCGGCCGGACCATCGACATCGTGATCGACAACGCCGGGATCATGGCTTGCCCGGAGACCCGGGTCGGGCCCGGCTGGGAAGCCCAGTTCGCCACCAACCACCTCGGCCACTTCGCGCTCGTCAACCGGCTCTGGCCCGCGATCGAGCCCGGCGGCGCGCGGGTCGTCTCCGTGTCCTCCACCGGCCACCACAACTCGGGCATCCGCTGGGACGACGTGCACTGGCGCACCGGCTACGACAAGTGGGAGGCGTATGGGCAGGCGAAGACCGCGAACGTCCTGTTCGCCGTCCAACTCGACCGGCTCGGCCGGGACTCCGGCGTGCGCGCCTTCGCCCTCCACCCCGGCGGCATCCTCACGCCGCTCCAGCGTCACCTCGCCAAGGAGGAGATGATGGAGCGCGGGTGGATCGACGAGAACGGCGTGCCGCTGAACCCGGACGCCTTCAAGTCGCCCGCCCAGGGCGCCGCGACCCAGGTGTGGGCCGCGACCTCGCCGCAACTGGCCGGTCTGGGCGGGGTGTACTGCGAGGACTGCGACATCGCCGAGGTCACTGCCGCGGACGGCGAGCGGACCGGCGTACGGGAGTACGCGATCGACCCCGACCAGGCCGCGCGGCTGTGGGAGCTGTCGGCGGAGCTGACCGGGGTGAACGCGTTCGCGTGACCCGACCTCGGGTCGGCCCCGGTTCGGGTCCGCCGCAGTGGGGGTCGGCCCGCACGCCGACCCGCCCGAACGGGGGAAGCCGAGACCGGTGGCTCTTCGGTCGACCGCTGACTCCGGTCAACCGAAGTCACTCGTCGGCCGGAGCGCGGCTCACGCGCTCCGGCGCTGACCCGCGAACTCCCGGAGATCCGCGGTGAGCAGATCCGCGTGGGTGGCGTAGAGGCCGTGGCCCGCGTTCTCGTAGACCTTGAGCGTGCTGTCGGGCAGCAGTTCCGCCGCGCGGCGGCCGGTCGGGGCGAGCGGCGCGGACGTGTCGTGGGTGCCGTGCACGACGAGCACCGGAAGATCGATCTTCGGCAGCTCGGGAGCGAGGTCCAGGGTGGCGACCAGCTCCCTGAGGGCCGCCCCGGCGCGCGCGGTCGCTCCGTGGCACCGGTCGACCGCGCTGCGGACGTACTCCGGGGAGAGGTCGTTGCCCGGCAGACCGAGGGCGAAGAAGGCGTCGGCTCCCTGCGCGAAGAAGGCCGCCGGGTCGCGGCGCACGGTCTCGTTGCCGGCCCGGACGACCGCCGGATCGACACCCGCCGCATGATCCGCGGTGCGCACGACGCCCGGTACCACGCCTCCCACCAGCGCCGCCCTGGACACGCGTGCGCCACGGTGCCGGGTGAGGCAGCGCACGACCTCCGCGGCCCCGACCGAGTGTCCGACCAGGGTCACGTCCCGCAGGTCGAGGTGGCGCAGCAGACCGTCGACGTCGTCGGCCAGGCTGTCGAGGTCGAAGCCGCCCCACACGTCGTCCGACCGGCCGTGGCCCCGCCGGTCGAGACCGACGCAGCGGAATCCCTCGTCGGCGAGCGGGAGCGTCTGGAACTCCCACATCCCGGTGCCGAAGTAGGAGCCGTTGACGAACACGATCACCGGGCCCTCGGCCGGTCCGTAGTCCACGAAGTGCAGCCGGGTGCCATCGACGGGGCTCTGGAAGTACGGCATGGGAATCCTCCCGGGATCCGGTCACGACGCGGGGTGCGTCCGGGTACGTCCTTCAGGGTTCCGGGAGACGGGTGCCGGGTCGATTACCCCGGACGTCATGGCGACGCGTGGGCCGGTGCGTCGGACGCGCGGGCCCGGCGTGTCGGTCGGCCGGTGAGCCGGTGCGAGGCGCACGCTGCTGCGTCAGTGCGGCGCCCGCTCCTCCAGGGCGGTCCGCCAGGCCGGGGAAGGCCCTTCGTTCACCGGCTCGGCACGCCTCCCGCCCCGGGCGAAGAAGTCGGCCAGAGGAAGGATCGCGGCGCCCACGGTCACCGCGTCCGGTCCGAGCCGGCCGAGGTCGATGGACACCCGCTGGGCGGGATAGCGCAGGGCGTACGAGGTGGCGTACCGGCGTACGGCGGGCAGGAAGCGGGTGCCGAGCTGGAGTCCGGCCCAGCCACCGATGAGGATGCGCTCGGGCTGGAACAGGTTGATCAGGTCGGACAGGCCCGCGCCCAGGTACTCGGCGGTCTCCTCGAGAACGGAGAGCGCCACCGGGTCGTGCTCGGCGTCCCCGTCGGGGTAGGCGGCCGCGAGCATCGCGGTGAGCGCGGTCTCCTCGTCGGTGCCCTCCGGCGGCCGTCCGCCCTCCTCGCGCCAGCGGTCGAGCAGCGCCTCCGCGCCGGCGTACGCCTCCAGACAGCCCAGGGAGCCGCAACGGCAACGGCGCCCCCTGACCCGTACGGTCAGGTGCCCCCATTCGACGGACCGGCCGTTCTCCACGTCCTCCGTGACCAGACAGGCGCCGACGCCGGAGCCGAAGAGGACGACGACCGCGTTCCGCGCGCCGCGTCCGGCGCCGAACCACATCTCGGCCTGTCCGAGGGTCCGGGCGCCGTTGTCCGCGAAGTACGGGACGGTGTCGGGGAGTCGGCAGGTCGAACGGAGCAGGGACTCCAGCGGGACGGCGTCCCAGCCGATCGTCTGGCCGTGCACCACCGCGCCGCGCTCGGGGGTGCGGGCCACGATGCCGGGGACTCCGATGCCGACGCCGAGGAGCTGCTCCGGATCGATCCGCGCCTCGGCGAGCACCTCGGCGATGCCGTCGCGGATGTGCCGGACGATGACGTCGACGTCGTACTCCCGACGCTGCGAGGGCCGGTCGACCTCGTACCCCTGGCGCTCCAACCGCCGCTCGGTCCGGGCCAGTTCGGTGAGGGTCAGGTCGAAAAGCTCGACGCGGACGCGGGTCTCGCCGACATCGACGCCGATCATGTGGCCGCTGCCGGGCGCCACCCGCAGCAGGGTGCGGGGCCGTCCGCCGTCGGACTCGACGCTTCCGGCCTCCTCCACCAGTCCGTCGGCGACGAGCTCGGCGACCACGTTGCTGACGGAACCGGAACTCAGCCCGGTGGCCGGGCCCAGTTCGTAACGGCTCATCGGGCCGTCGAAATACAAACGTTGCAGTACGGCGGTGCGATTGCCCCGCCGCAGGTCACGCACTGTCCGACCGTTGCGCCCCGCCATGTGAATCCCTTCCGGCCTGCCCCGACCTGCAAGATACAGCTGCGCGATCCCTTGACGCGACTTTCTTCCGGGTCTTAACTCACGTCCTAAATTAAGCCATGAGGGTCGTTCGGGAAGTGAACGGACTCGGCCCTCTCGGCTCCCTCCGGGAAAGGGACATACGCAGCCATGCGCAGAATCCGAGCCGCGGCCGCCGGTGCGGTCACCATCTCCCTGCTGACCGCCGCGACCGCCTGTGGCGGCGGCTCGTCGAACGGTGGGTCCAACGACTCGCCGAAAACGCTCACGTACTGGGCCTCGAACCAGGGCGCCAGCATCGAGATCGACAAGAAGGTGCTCCAGCCCGAGCTCGACAAGTTCGAGAAGCAGAGCGGGATCAAGGTCAAGGTCGAGGTCGTGCCCTGGTCCGACCTGCTGAACCGCATCCTCACCGCGACCACCTCGGGGCAGGGCCCCGACGTCCTCAACATCGGCAACACCTGGAGCGCCTCCCTGCAGGCCACCGGTGCGCTGCTGCCGTGGGACGCGAAGAACTTCGCCAAGATCGGCGGCAAGGACCGCTTCGTCGACTCGGCGCTCGGCTCGACGGGGGCCGAGGGCAAGGACCCGGCCGCGGTGCCGCTGTACTCGATGGCGTACGCGCTCTACTACAACAAGAAGTCGTTCGCCGACGCCGGCATCGCGAAGCCGCCGGCCACCTGGGACGAACTGGTCGCCGACGGCAAGAAGCTGTCCAAGGGCGGCAAGTGGGGCCTGGGCGCCGAAGGCTCGAACGTGTCGGAGAACATCCACCACGTCTTCGTCTTCGCGAAGCAGCACGGGGCCGACTTCTTCACCGCCGACGGCAAGGCCGACTTCACCAACGACGGCGTGGTCGCGGCGGTCCAGCAGTACGTCGGGCTGATGGCGAAGGACAAGATCATCGCGCCGGGCAACGCCGAGTACGCGCAGAACCAGTCCGTCAGCGACTTCGCCAAGGGCAAGAACGCCATGCTGCTGTGGCAGTCCGCGTCCGCCAACCTCAAGTCGCAGGGCATGAGCGAGGACGCGTACGGCATCGCGCCGGTCCCCGTGCAGTCCGGCACCCCCGGCACGGGCACGAACGTCAACTCGATGGTCGCCGGCATCAACCTCGCCGTCTTCAAGAACTCCAAGAACCTCGACGGCGCCGCCAAGTTCGTGAAGTTCATGACCAGCGACGCGGAGCAGAAGATCCTCAACACGGCGTACAGCTCGATCCCGCCGGTCAAGACCGCCCAGGGCGACGCCGCCTTCAACACCCCCTCGAACTCGGTCCTCAAGGACACCCTGGCCAAGAGCGCGGCCGCGCTTCCGCAGGTCGCCGACGAGTCCCAGTTCGAGACGGCGGTCGGCACCGCCGTGAAGGAGCTGTTCGCGGCCGCGGCCGCGGGACACCCGGTCACCACGGCCTCGGTGAAGGCCGAGCTCGAGAAGGCCCAGCAGCAGATGCCGAAGAAGTGAGTGCGGACACCCTCATGACCACCACGACCGCCGCCTCCGCCGACTCCGGCGAGCGGACGGTGCGCAAGGACTCCCCCGGTGCGGCGCGCGGCCCGCGCCGCACCGGGCGGATCCGCCGCATCGGACTGCCGTACCTGCTGCTCCTGCCCGCCCTGCTCCTCGAACTCCTGGTCCACCTGGTGCCGATGGTGATCGGCATCGTGATGAGCTTCAAGGAGCTCACCCAGTTCTACATCCGCGACTGGGGCACCGCGCCCTGGTCCGGCCTCGACAACTACAAGGTCTCGGTGGACTTCAGCGCGCCCGTCGGCAAGGCGCTGCTCCACTCGTTCATGGTCACGGTCGGCTTCACCCTGCTCTCGGTCGGCCTGTGCTGGCTGATCGGCACCGCGGCCGCGATCTACATGCAGGACACCTTCCGCGGGCGCGGCCTGCTGCGCGCGCTGTTCCTCGTCCCGTACGCCCTTCCGGTGTACGCGGCGGTGATCACCTGGGTGTTCATGTTCCAGCACGACAACGGCCTGGTGAACCACGTGCTGCACGACCAGCTGCACCTCACCGACAAGCCGTCCTTCTGGCTCATCGGCGACAACAGCTTCTACGCGCTGCTCGTCGTCTCCGTCTGGAAGGGCTGGCCGTTCGCCTTCCTGATCATCATGGCCGGTCTGCAGAACATCCCGGGCGAGCTGTACGAGGCGGCCGCCCTCGACGGCGCGGGCCTGTGGCAGCAGCTGCGCCGCATCACCCTGCCGTCGCTGCGGGCGGTCAACCAGGTCCTGATCCTGGTGCTGTTCCTGTGGACGTTCAACGACTTCAACACACCGTTCGTCCTGTTCGGCAGGACGGCCCCGGAGTCCGCGGATCTCATCTCGGTCCACATCTACCAGGCGTCCTTCGTCACCTGGAACTTCGGCACCGGGTCCGCCATGTCGGTCCTGCTGCTGCTCTTCCTGCTCGTGGTGACCGGTGCCTACCTGCTGCTGACCTCCCGGGGAAGGAAGACCGCCGATGTCTAGCACCGCGCAGGCACACCGCTCGCCGATGGCTCCGCCGCGCTCCTTCCTCTGGTCCCGGCGAATCTTCCTGACGCTGCTCACGGGCTTCGTCCTGGTGCCGGTCTACGTGATGGTCTCCAGTTCCCTGAAGCCGCTCGCGGACGTCTCGGGCAAGTTCCGCTGGGTGCCGAGCGGTCTGACCATCCGCCCGTACATCGACATCTGGTCGACGGTCCCGCTGGCCAGGTACTTCGTCAACTCGCTGATCGTGGCCGGCGCGGCGACGGTCTGCTCGGTGGTCATCGCCGTCTTCGCGGCGTACGCCGTCAGCCGTTACGAGTTCCGGGGCAAGCGGACCTTCACGGTCACCGTGCTGTCCACGCAGATGTTCCCCGGCATCCTCTTCCTGCTCCCGCTGTTCCTCATCTACGTCAACATCGGCAACGCGACGGGCATCGCCCTGTTCGGCTCGCGCGGCGGCCTGATCCTGACGTATCTCACCTTCTCGCTGCCGTTCTCGATCTGGATGCTGATCGGGTACTTCGACTCGGTGCCGCGCGACCTGGACGAGGCGGCGCTGGTGGACGGCTGCGGCCCGCTGGGCGCGCTGTTCAGGGTCGTCGTGCCGGCCGCGATCCCCGGCATCGTCGCCGTCGCCGTCTACGCCTTCATGACCGCCTGGGGCGAGGTGCTGTTCGCGTCGGTGATGACCAACGACACCACGCGCACACTCGCCGTCGGGCTCCAGGGCTACTCCACGCTCAACAACGTGTACTGGAACCAGATCATGGCCGCGTCGCTCGTGGTCAGCGTCCCGGTGGTCGCCGGGTTCCTGCTGCTCCAGCGCTATCTGGTCGCCGGGCTGACGGCCGGAGCCGTCAAGTGACCAACTCCACCACCCCCGAAGGGACTTCCGTGACCATCGACCTTGCCGCACTTCCCGAGGACTTCCTGTGGGGCACGGCCACGTCGGCCTACCAGATCGAGGGCGCCGTCACCGAGGACGGCCGCTCCCCCTCCATCTGGGACACCTTCTCGCACACCCCCGGCAAGATCGACAACGGCGACGACGGGGACCTCGCCTGCGACCACTACCACCGCTGGCGCGAGGACATCGCTCTGATGCGCCAACTCGGCACCAACGCCTATCGGTTGTCCGTCGCGTGGCCGCGCGTCGTGCCGGGCGGTGACGGCCAGGTCAACACGAAGGGCCTCGACTTCTACGACTCCCTGATCGACGGCCTGCTCGAGGCGGGCATCACCCCGTCGGTCACCCTCTACCACTGGGACCTGCCCCAGGTGCTCCAGGACCGCGGTGGCTGGCCGGCCCGCGAGACGGCGCTGCACTTCGCCTCGTACGCGGCGGTCGTCGCGGAGCGCCTCGGTGACCGCGTCAAGCACTGGACCACCCTCAACGAGCCGCTGTGCTCGGCCTGGATCGGTCACCTGGAAGGGCGGATGGCCCCCGGCCTGGCGGACATCACGGCCGCGGTCCCCGCCTCGTACCATCTCCTGCTCGGGCACGGGCTGGCCACCCAGGCCATCCGCGCGGCGGTCCCGGACGCCCAGGTCGGCATCGTGAACAACCTGGCCAGCGTGGAGGCCGCCACCGACCGGCCCGAGGACGTCGCGGCGGCCCACCGCCTCGACGGGCACACCAACCGCTGGTGGCTCGACCCGGTGCACGGCCGTGGCTTCCCGGCGGACATGCGCGAGCTGTACGGGGTCGAACTCCCCGAGCAGCCGGGTGACCTGGAGACGATCGCCGCGCCGCTGGACTGGCTGGGCCTCAACTACTACTTCCCGTCCAGCGTCGCCGACGACCCCACCGGACCGATTCCCCGGGTCCGCACGCTCCGCCGTCCCGGAGTGCCCCGCACCGCCATGGACTGGGAGGTCGAGGCCTCCGGCATCGAGCGCCTCCTGCACCGTCTGACGGACGACTACGGCGCCCGAAAGCTGTACGTCACGGAGAACGGTTCCGCCTACCCCGACGTCGTCCGTCCCGACGGAACCGTCGACGACCCGGAACGCACGGACTACCTGGAGCGCCACCTCGCCGCCTGCGCGTCGGCGGCCCGCAAGGGTGTCCCCCTCGCGGGCTACTTCGCCTGGTCGCTCCTCGACAACTTCGAGTGGGCCTACGGCTACGACAAGCGGTTCGGACTCGTGCACGTCGACTACAAGACGCAGAAGCGCACGGTGAAGGGCAGCGGACACCGGTACGCGGACATCATCCGCCAGTACGGGGAACGGGGGCGCAACGCGGCGTAGCAGGGAACCCGGCGGCCTCCTGAGGGAGCGTCCCCCTCTCGTGGCCGCCGGACGCGGTCGCCGGCCCCGGGCGCCGGGCGGGTGCTCGTGCGGACCCTGACGTCCGCTGGCTCCGACGAACAGCGGACCTCGCGTCGAAGCCAGCGGACGTCGGCCGTGGGGTCGGGGAACCGCCGCAGCCCGGTCCGTACGCCCTCGCTGGGCACGGTGGCCGCGAAGCACACCGCCTCGAGAGCGAGCCCTTCGTCGATGGGCAGGTTGACGCCGCGGGTGACCGCGCGCAGGCATGCCGCCACGGCCGTCGGTGCGTGCCGGGTGATCCGCCGGGCCAAGTTCCTCGCGGTGACAAGGAGTTCACCGGCCGGGACAACGGCGTTGACGAGCCCGGTCCGCTCTGCCCACGTGGCGGAAACGGGATCGCCGGTCAGGATCATCTCAAGGGCACGCTTGCGCCCGATGTGCCGCGGCAGCCGTTGCGAGCCGCCGAACGGCGGCGGGAAACCGAGGGAGATCTCGGATTTGGCGAACGTGGCGTGCTCCGCGGCGATCACCGGCGGGGCCGCCTCCGTGATCTCACAACCGCCCCCGTACGCGAGCCCGTTGACGGCGACGATCACGGGCTTGGGAAGCTCCTCGATCCGCCGGGTCAGCGCGTGTCCCCGTCGCCATCGACTGCGTGCTGCGTTCTCTCACCAGGCCCGGTGACGTCCTCGCGGTCGACGCGCTCAGCCACCCCGGCGTCAAGCTGCTCGCCGCGGCCCACGGGCTCGGTCTGGCACCGATCCCGGTCACGGCGACCTGGCCCGACCTCGCCGCGCTCGACCGTCTGTGCCGTACGCGACCCGTCCGCGCGATCCACGCGATTCCCGCGCTGCACAACCCGCTCGGCTGGGTCCTCGACCAGGAACGGCGTGACCACCTCGTCGCCCTCGCCCGTGCGCACGACTGTCGGTTCGTCGAGGACGGCACCTACGCCTTCCTCGACCCGTCGCCGCCTCTTCAGGGAACGGCCGTCCGCCGCATCGCTGTTGCCGGCCGGGGGTCTTCGGAACGACGGCCTGGGCGGGAGCCGGGGCGTTCGCGCCGCGTGGAACAACTCGGCCGGGCTCGCGGCCTCGTCGCCGCCGTCAGCCGGTGCCCGCCTCGGCGCGTGCGTAGAACGCGGCGAGCTCGTGCGGGTTCTTGGTGTAGACGTCGATCCGGCGCACCGTGCCGTTCTCGACCTGGTGGATCTCGACCATGGTCAACGGGAACTCCTCACCGGTGGTGTGGGCCGTGAGCGTTCCGGTGAGGGTTCCGACCACACCGGTCGGCCCCTCGAACACCTCGGCGGCGGTGATGGCGATGTCGGCGTGGGCCGCCATCGCGCCCAGGACCGACCGCACGAACGCCTCCCGGCCCCGGTGCACGCCGCCGTAGGGCAGCTGGATCGGCTCGTCGACGATCACCTCGGGATCGAGTTTGGCCAGGACACCCGGCACGTCGCCCTTGCTCAGCGCGTCGTACAGTCCGCGCACGACATCCGCGCGGCTCTCCGGGACCGTCCCGCTCTGGTTGCTCATCTGTCTTCCCCTTCAGTCCTGTTCGGTACTCGAGCCCTCATCCGGAACCCGGTGCCGGAGGGATCGTCCGGCCGGGGCCCGTACGTCCTCGACCGGTCCTGCCCCGATCGGATCGGGGCACTGACCATGCAACGGGAGACGGCCGTGCGGGGGGAGTCCTTGCCGTGAGGGGTACCGGCAGGGACCCCCACGCGTCGGGCGGCCTGCCTACCCTGTCCTCATGGACAACCGGGACGCAGTCAGCGCATTCCTCCGCTCCCGTCGCGACAGGATCACCCCGGAGCAGGCGGGTCTGCCGACATACGGACAGCGGCGGGTGCCCGGACTGCGCAGGGGCGAGATCGCCGCGCTCGCCGGGGTGAGCGTCGAGTACTACACGCGCCTGGAGCGCGGCAACCTCAGAGGTGTCTCCGACGGCGTACTGGACGCCATCGCCCACGCCCTGCGGCTCGACGACACCGAGCGCATGTACCTGTACGACCTCGCCCGCGCCGCCGGTCCGGTGTCCGGGGCTCGGGCACGGCAGCGGACGGCCCGGCCAACGGTGCGGCCGAGCGTGGCGCGGATGGTCGAGGGAATGCCGGAGCTGCCGGCGTACGTGATGAACGACCGCCTCGACACACTGGCCGCCAACCCGCTCGGCCGGGCCCTGTACTCGGAGATGTACGCCGACCCGGCCTGTGGCGGGAACGTCGCCCGGTTCGCGTTCCTCAACCCCGCGGCCAGGCGGTTCTACACCGACTGGGAGCGCATGGCCCGCTTCGCCGTCGGCGCGCTGCGTGTGGAGGCGGGAAGGAAACCCTACGACCGGGAACTGACGAACCTGATCGGTGAACTGTCCACCCGCAGCGACACCTTCCGCGTGCTGTGGGGATCCCACGACGTGCATGTCTTCCGCGACAGCACGAAGCGCCTCAACCATCCGCTCGTCGGCGACCTGGAACTCGACCAGGAGACCCTGAGCCTCCCGGACGAGAGCGGCCTGAGCGTCGTCGTCTACAGCTCGCCGCCCGGAACCCCCGCCGCGGACGGCCTGAAGCTGCTCGCCACCTGGTCCGCCACGACCGGCCAGGAGCAGGACCCACCGTCCACGGTCGTCACGCCACGAGGTGAAGGGCTCGGGTGACGTTCACAGCACGTGCGGCCCGGAGACGAAGCGCCCCTTCCTGTCGTAGGGCCAGGCGTTGGCGACGCATCCGTGCAGGCCCTTGATCTGCTGCATCATGACGGGGGCCGGTTGCCCGGGACCCGCGCAGGTCATGTGCGAGTAGCCCAGGAAGTGCCCCATCTCGTGGTTGACGATCAGCGCCCGGTAGTCGTGGATCGGACCGTCGAACGTGGGCGACCCCCTGACCCAGCGCCTGAGGTTCACCACCACCCCGCCGGGAATCTCGCAGTTGTACTCGCCGCCGGTGTCCTGGTGGATGCCCGCCCAGCACAGGGCGTCCGCCGTGCCCGGTGTCGCGATCCTCACCTTGAGGTCGTAGGACTCCCCGGCGCTCACCAACTGGAACGCGAAGCCCTCGTTGCGGGTCCAGCCACGGGGAGCGGCGAGGATGCCGGCGATCTCGTTCGCCGCTCGGGTCGGCGAGATGCCGATCCCGCCCTCGACCTCCACCACATAGCGCAGCGGACGCGTGCCGTGGCCGACCTTCGCGCCGGTGGCGTGCGCGGCGACGAACGTGCCGGTGCCCGTCGAGGGGACGTCGATCTGCGTGGAGGTCGGCGTCGGGCTCGGTGTCGGGCTCAGGGACGGGGTCGGGGTGGGCGTGGGCGTGACGCGCACCGTGCTCCGTGGACGCGGCGTACCGCTCGACGCGTCGCTCGACGCGTCGCTTCGTCCGCTGTCGAGCAGGAACGTCGCGGAGCCGAGCAGGCCGGCGGCCAGCAGAACGCCGACCAGACAGCTCAGGCCCCGACGGTGCGGACGGCCCCGGCGGTGGGAGGACCGGTTCTGCCGGCCGCCGCGCCGGGGGGCCGCGTCGATGTCGGTGGGTGGTGCGGATTCCAGCTCTCGTGCCGAATGCATGGCAGCCGAGACTGGTCAGGCCAGATGATGACCATTGGTTCGGCTCATAACGAAGAGATAACGAGTGGTTTCCCTCAACAGAATTGCCTGCCCAGCAGCACGCGGACCGGAGACCACCGGCACACCCCACCCCTTGTGACCCTTCTGTAACAGCTCCCGGCAGCACCCGTCCTCTCGAACAGCCGCCGAACACGTTCCGTGCATACTGTCGAAGTGCCACGAGTCCTACTTGTCGAAGACGACCCAGATGTCCGTAAGGCCGTCCAGTTGGCGCTCCGACATCAGGGGCACGACGTCTTCGCCGCCGGAACGGGTGAAGAGGGTCTGGAACAGCTCCGCCCCTTCCACCCGGACGTCGTCGTCCTCGACCTCATGCTGCCCGGCATCTCCGGCCTCGACGTGTGCCGCCGGATAAGGGACCGCGACCAGGTGCCGATCATCATGGTGACCGCCAAGGGGGACGACATCGACGTGGTCGTGGGACTGGAGGCCGGCGCGGACGACTATGTGGTCAAGCCCGTGCAGGCCCGGGTGCTGGACGCGCGGATACGGGCCGTACTGCGCAGGCAGGACGCGTCGGTGTCCGACGCCGTCCGCCCCCGGGCGGAGGCGCACGGCGAGCTGGTCATCGACCGCGCCGGACTCCTCGTGACACACCGCGGTGAACGCGTTCCGCTCGCTCCCTCGGAACTTCGGCTGCTGCTCACCCTGTCGGCCTCGCCCGGCCAGGTGTTCAGCCGCCAGCAGCTGCTGGAAGCGGTCTGGGAGCACAGCTACCACGGCGACATACGGCTGGTGGACGCCTGCGTGAAGCGACTGCGCGGCAAACTCGGTGAGCTGGGCGGCGATCCCCGGTACGTCCAGACCGTACGTGGCTTCGGATACCGCTTCGGTTCCTCATGAACGGCCCGAGAGCCGTCCGGGCACGGAAGGCCGTACGGAGACGCGAGACCGCACGGCAGCGCGAGGCGATACCGAGTGGCGACGCCGTACCGGGTCGCGAGGCGGTACCGGGTCGCGAGGCCGTCGCCGGCCGGCAGGGCCCCGGGCCGGTGCGGTTCCTCCGGGCGGTCCTGGCGAGGACCCCGCTTCCGCTGCGGGGCCTGCGCTCCCGTCTGGTGGTGGCCTTCGCCCTGGTGGCCGTGGTGAGCGCCCTGAGCACCGGAGCCCTCGCCTTCCGGGAGGCGCGTACGGGGGTGTTGCAGCAGAGCCAGGACGCCGTCATCCGGCAGTTCCGGACCAGCGTCGACGCGGTGGCCGTCTACACTCCCCTGCCGCCGGACCGGTCGAACCTGCAGACGGCGGTGAACCAGGTGCTCCGCGCGAACGCCTCACAGGGGTGGCGGGTGATGGCCACCTACGGCAGCCTCCGCGCCTACTCGCCGAGTGCCGAGTTCGACAAGCTGAGCCCGGAACTGCGCCGGTCCGTGGGAACCCGCCGCGCCGCGGTGTTCCAGCGGGTGAACGCCGGCGGGCATCCCTATCTCGTCGTCGGCATGCCGGTCACGTACAACTCCGGCGAGGGCAAGGACGCCAGGCTCTCGGGGCTCGCGATGTACCTGGTGGTGCCGCAGAACACCGAACAGGCCTACGTCCAGGCGATGGTCAGCGGCATCGAGCGGGCCACCGTGGTGGCACTGTGTCTCGCCGTCGTCCTGGCGCTCCTGGCCGCGAGCGGTGTACTGCGTCCCGTGCGCGCGCTGCGCCGGGCGACGCGTCGGATGGCCGAGGGGCACCTCGACATCCGGCTGGCCGTCAACGGTTCCGACGAACTGGCCGACCTCTCACGGTCCTTCAACGACACGGCGGCCGCACTGGAGCGGTCGGTCGCGGAGTTGCGCCGCCTGGAGGCCCGCGCGCGCCGTTTCGCCGCGGACGTCTCCCACGAACTGCGGACGCCGCTGGCGGCGATGTCGGCGGTCACCGACGTGCTGGACGAGAACGCGCCGCACCTGGACCGGGAGACCGGCGACGCGCTGCGGCTCGTCAGCGAGGGGACCAGCCGGCTGAGCGGGCTGGTGGAGGACCTGATGGAGATCTCCCGCTTCGACGCGGGCGCCGTCCGACTCAACCTCGACGAGGTCGACCTGGCCGAGTCCGTCCAGCGCACCCTCGCCTCCCGCGGGTGGCAGGGTCAGGTCGAGACCCACCTGCCACGGCCCGGCGTGCTCAGGACGCGCGTGGATCCGCGCCGACTCGACGTGGTGACGGCCAACCTGGTCGGCAACGCGCTGCGGCACGGGGCGCCGCCGGTGCGGCTGACCATGGGGGTGCGGGAGGAGCGGGCGGACGTGGCGTGGGCCGTCATCGAGGTGACCGACAGCGGACCGGGAATCGCCGAGGAGGCCATGCCGCACATCTTCGAACGCTTCTACAAGGCGAGCACCGCACGGACCAGGAGCGAGAGCAGCGGGCTGGGCCTGGCCATCACGGCGGAGAACGTGTACCTGCACGGGGGGCGCATCAGCGCGGCGAACCGGCCGGAGGGCGGATCGGTGTTCACGGTCGAACTCCCCCTGCGCCGTGAGTCCCCGGACGCCGACGAGGCCACCGCGGGTGCCCGGTGAGGGGCTCCCGCGCGGGGGCGCTGCTGGCCGGACTCTCGGCCGCGCTCACCCTCGCGGCGTGCGGAGTCCCCCCGTCCGACGTCATCCAGGCCGGCGAACCGGCGAGCGGCATGTCCTCGCCCAGCACGGCGCCCCGGGCGTCGGCCGCCATCACCCTCTTCTTCCTGCGCGACGGTGATCTGGCGCCCTATGGCCGCAAGGTCGACGACCCCGGGGACCTCGGGGCCGTCGTACGTCTGCTGTTCGGCGGACCGACCGCGAGCGAGACCGCGACGGCGACCACGAAGCTGCCCCGCCTGAAGGAGGCACCGGAAGTGACGATCGACGACGACGGCGCCCTGTCCGTCCTGGTCCCCCGGAACGTCCCTCCCCTCAGCCATCTGGCCATGCTCCAGCTGGCGTGCACGGTGGCGGCGCGGCTGCCGGACGGCTCGCAACCCGCGGACGCGGCTGGGGACGGCACCACCGGCGGTGCTCCCACCAGTGCGCGGCCCGCCGCCACGCCCCCGAGCGTCCGTGTGCGCGGGAACGGATGGACGATGACGCAGCCGGACGGATCGTGCCCCGACCCTCTCCAGCCGTAGGAGGGACCCGGCCGCTGCCCCGGTACGGGTGAAGATCATCGGCTGACGTGACCCCGGCCCTGACCCCGTACGGTCCGCAGCACCGCGAGGACGCACAGGGTGCCGATCACGCAGGACCAGCCGTTCACCAGATGGACGGGCACGAACTCCGCGGCGGCGCCGGCCGCCACCATCCCCGCGCCCTGGATCGTCATCAGACCGGCCGACTGCACGGTCATCGCCCGCCCGCGCATCTCCTCCGGCACGGCGTCGACGAACCACTGGTCCACACCCAGGGTGTAGGCCCCGGTGAGGCCGGCCACGAACATCGCGGCGAGGGACCAGGGCAGCGAGGGCCCCAACAGGAAGACGGCGTAGGGCAGCAGGGTGCAGGCCACCAGCGGTCCGGCGATCCGGCCGCGGACCACCGGGCTCAGGTACCCGCCCGCCAGGGACTCACCGAGGATCATGCCGACCGGCATCGCCGCCATGAAGAGGCCGAGCCCGGTCGTCCCCGCGCCGGCCGCATCCGCGTACGGCGCCGCGAGCGCCTCGGGGACGACGGCGAAGAACGTCGGCACCCACCCGAGCAGCAGGAGCGACCGCACCCGGCGGTCAGCGAGCAGGGAAGCCGTGCCGCCACCGCCCGCGCGGTCCCCCGCACCGCGTGCGGGCCGCCGCCGGGTGCCCAGGCGCAGCAGCAGCGCCGACCCGAGGAAGGCGGCCGCGGTGAGCAGCAGCGCGCCGCGCGGCGGCACGACGATCAACAGCAGCCCGCCGACGCCGAATCCGACGACTTGCGCCCCCTGCGCCACGATCCGGATCAGGGAGCGCCCGAGCACGAAGGTGTCGCCGGGGAGGATGTCGGCCAGGCTCGCCGCCCGCGTCCCCGTGAAGACCGGGCCGACCGTCGCCATGAGGCCGCGCAGGACGAGCAGAACCGCGATCGGCGTCCCGGGCAGGACCATCCCGGCAGCGCACGCCGCGCACAGCAGGTCGCAGACCACCAGCACCCGGCGCGGCGGGAAGCGGTCCGCGATCCCGGCCAGCAGCGTCCCGCTGATCGCGTACGGCACGAAGCCCAGCGCGAAGGTGAGCGCCGACAGCAGCGGTGAGGCGGTGAGCCGGAACACCAGCACCGCCAGCGCGATCTGGGCCACGACCGTGCCCTGCAACGACAGGACGTGCGCCGCGAACACGGCCCGGAACTCCCGCACAGCGAAGACGGCCCGATAGCCGGCGGGCGCGGCGGCAGCGGGGGCGGGGTCGGCGTCACGGGCGGCGTCGGCTTTCAGCGTCATGGACCGCAGCCTGGCGGTCCGGTGCCGCCGCCCGTAGTCTTTCGGCTGTGGCCGAAAGTCACACCCCTGAGGAGGTCCACCCGTGCCCGTCCACATGCGCTTCGGGCCGGACGACCTGCTGCGCTGCCGGTTCGGGATATCCCCGCTGTGGGAGGCCCAGGGCGCGGTCCGCGTCCTCAAGCAGGTACGGCTGCAGGGCTACCATCTGCCCTGGCTGCGGCAGACGGAGGCCGCGGCGCGTGAGCTCGACCTCACGCCGCTGTGGCTGCTGATGCCGCACCACGGTCACACCCCGGACTTCCTCTGCCCGCCACCGGACGGCCCGCTGACCTCCATCGAGGAGGACCTGGCCCGGCTACGTGCCACCGGCCCCGACACCGCCCGCGACGACCTGGCGCGCTCCCTCGCAGACACCCCGGGCGCGGCGGACGCCGGGCAGGGGCGCGCCATGCTCGCCGATCCGGTGCGCGCGGTGCAGGAGTTGGCGGATCTCTGTGAGCGGGTCTGGCACGCTCTGGTCGCCCCGTACTGGCCCCGGCTGCGCGCCGTGCTGGAGGCCGACATCGCCTTCCGGGCGCGCCGGCTCGCGGACGACGGACTGACCGGGCTCTTCGCCGATCTCCATCCCTCGCTGAGCTGGGCGAACGGCACCCTGACGCTGCACAGACGGACGGAGCACGACCGGGACCTCGGTGGCGACGGCCTGGTCCTCGCGCCCAGTGTCTTCGTGTGGCCGGACGTCGCGGCGGGCTTCGACCCGCCCTGGCAGAGCACCATCGTCTATCCGGCCCGCGGCATCGGCGGTCTGTGGCAGGCCCCGCAGTCCGGTTCCGACGCCCTCGTGCGGCTGCTGGGCGCCAACCGGGCCGCCATCCTCGGCGGCCTCGGCGAGCCGGCGACGACCAGCGCGCTCGCGCACCGGCACGGGCTCGCCCTCTCGTCCGTCTCGTCCCATCTGTCGGTGCTCCGCGACGCGGGCCTGCTCACCTCGCGCCGCTACGGCCACCAGGTGCTCTACGAGCGCACGCCGCTGGGCACCACGCTCGCGAACGCCTGACGGACCTGACCAGCCTGACCCACCTGACCCACCTGATCGCCCTGATCGCCCTGATCGCCCTGATCGATCCGGGCCCTGTGCGGCCGTGAGCGGGCCGTGACCGCCGGGATGCCCCCGGCGGCGGCCGCCTCCGCCGGGGGCAGCTGCTCCCGGCTGACAAGGAGCAGCAAATCACGGTGGTCCACAGGGAGTTCGGCCAGCGACCGGCGCACCGCGGGGGCCGCGGGGGCCGGCGCCGCCGCGTCCAGGCGTTGGTCCACCACCTTCCAGGGATCGGTGACCTCCGGTCCCGGTACCGCCTCCCTGCGTCCCGCCCGCCGAAAGGTACTGGTCCAGACGTTGCGGGCCACCCCGAACAGCCGGCCGCGCGCCGAGCCTCGCGAGGGGAACGTGCGACGGGCGGGGAACGCCGCAACCACGCCTCGGACAGCGGCTGTTCCCCCCTGCGGCCTCTGCGATAGGCTCACTCGCCGTCCCCCGCCTGTGGCATGGCCATCGATCACGATCGACGCGGCGGTCCGGCCGGCTTCACCTGGCGTTGTCGAGTGCACCCAGGAGAGAATTACAGCCGTGAACAACGCGGATGCGCCCGTTCGGAACACGTCCGGTCCGGCCGGACCGGACGCCCGGCGGCCCGGTGACCTTCGGACCCTGCTCGACGAGGGCACCCGTGCCGTCGTCGACGACGGCGATCTGCGCACCGGCCGGGACCGCTTCGAACGCGCCTTCCGGATCGCCGAGTCGGTGGGCGAGGAACGGGCGATGGCGGTGGCCGCCCTCGGCTTCGGCGGCCTGTGGGTGCACGAGCACCGTACGGTCGCCGGCTCGGTTCTCCTGGAGTCACGGATACGCCGGGCCCTGGAGCTGCTGGACCCTCAGTCCTCGCTGGCGCTTCGGCTGCGGATCCGGCTGGCCGGGGAGGGCGACTACCGCAACAGCGACAACACGGCGGTCATGGCACTGCTCAAGCAGGCGCGGGCACGACAGAACCCGATGGCGCGTGCGGAGGCCCTGAGCCTCGCCCATCACTGCCTGATCGGCCCGGAGTACGGAGCACTGCGCCGTCAACTGGCCGCCGAGCTGGTCGCGGAGAGCTTCCGCACCTCCCGCCGCAGCGATCTGCTGATGGGCCTGCTGTGGCAGACGGTCGACATGTTCCTGGACGGCGACCCGCACGCGGAACGCTGCCTGTCGGAGCTGCGGGGGCTGTTGGCCGAGCAGGACCATCTCGCGGTGGGGTTCGTCGTGAGCGCGATGGAGGTCATGCTCGCCGTCCGCGCGGGCCGCCTCGACGAGGCCGAGGCCCTGGCCAGGGCCTGCACCGAGCGCGGGATCGCCGCCGGTGACGTCAACGCGACCGTGTGGCAGGCCGCGCAGCTGGTGACCATCCGCTGGTACCAGGGCCGGGTGGTCGAACTCGTGCCGCTGCTCAGCGAAGTGGTCAACTCCCCCACCCTGAGCGCCGTGGACGATCACGCCCTGGCCGCGCTGGCGGTGGCCGCCGTGACGGCCGGGGACCGGCGGAAGGCCGTCAGCGCGCTCGCCACGCTGTGCGGCCACGACCTCGGCGACCTGCCTCGGTCCAGCAGTTGGATGGTGACGATGCACGGCGTCGCGGAGGCCGCCTATCTCCTCGACGACACCGCCACGGCGGCCCGGGTCTACGAACTGCTGCGTCCGTACGGTCATCTGCCGATCGTGGGCAGCCTCGCCGTCGCCTGCTTCGGCTCCGCCCACCACGCGCTGGGCGTCGCCGCACTGACCATGGGAGACGTCGACCGGGCCGTGACCCATCTGCGGGACGCGGTACGGCAGAACCTCGCCCTCGCGCACTGGCCCGCGGCCACGGCCTCCTGGGAGCGGCTCGCGGTGGCCCTCGAACGGTCCGGGCGGCAGGCCGAGGCCGACGCCGTCCGGCGGGAGATGGCCGTGGCCGCCGCTGAGGCCACGGCGTCGGCACCGGATACCGGGGGCCCTGACGGTGCGGACGAGCAGGGCGAGGACGGGCAGGGGCAGACCGCGGCGTTCTGTACCCGGCTGGGCCGCAAGTGGCGGATCGGGGTCGGCGGGCGCAGCGTCCTGGTGGACCACAGTGTGGGGATGCTCCATCTGGTGGTGCTGATCGCCAACCCGCGCCAGGAGATCCGTGCCGTCGACCTCGTGGCGGGGCTGACCGCGCTCGACGGGGCCGTCGAGCACACGGGTCTGTCCGGGCAGCGGGCACTGGACCGGGTGGCGACACAGGAGTATCGCAGTCGTCTGACGCGGCTGCGCCTCGAACTGGACGAGTTCGCGGCGGAAGACGACCATGCGCGCGCCGCCGCGGCCCAGGCCGAACACGACTGGCTGGTGGGCCAGTTGGCGGGGGCCACGGGACTGGGCGGCCGCGCCCGCCGCTTCCCCGAGGGCGAGGAACGCTCCCGGGTCGCGGTGAGCAAGGCCGTCCGCCGGGCGCTGGACCGGATCGCGGCAGCCGACCCGGTGATCGGTGAACACCTGCGGCACGCGGTGCACACCGGGGTGCGGTGCTCGTACTGGCCCGCCTGACGGGTGCCGGACCGCGCCGCCCGGATCGAAGCGCCGGCCACCCGCCCGGCACCCCGCGCGGGCGTCGGCAGTGTCCGTGTCCGGCATTTGGCCGCGTGCGTACGGACGGGCCGGCTCGGCCCCTGTCGTGCGGGGCGCCGTCCGGCGCTGTCGCGGGTGAAGGCCCGTCGGGGTCGCCGGCGGTATCGCACCGCCCCCGGTCGACCGCCCGCGCACGACCGGGTTCGCGGCTCGCGGCACCGGGGAGTCGTCGTCCGCCGGTCGGCGGTCCCGTGGACGGCGCGCGTCACAACCCGGTCAGCGTCTGCCAGGTCGTGGACGCGACGACCCCGTCGGCCGGCAGGCCCTGGGCGGACTGGAAGGACCGTACCGCGCCGCCGGTGGCCGAACCGTAGGAACCGTCCACGCTCAACGCGGCTCCGTGGATGACGAGTTGGCGTTGCAACGCCGTCACCGCGGGCCCACTGCTGCCCTGCTGCACGACGACGGCGAGAGCCCGCCAGGTCGCGGGTCCCACGATCCCGTCGGCGGACAGACCGCGGCTCGTCTGGAAGGACCGCACCGCGCTGCCGGTGGACGAGCCGAAGGAGCCGTCCACGCTCAGCGCGGCTCCCCGGGCGTTGAGCAGGTACTGCGCGGTCCTGACCCGCTCGCCGCTCGCCCCCTGCTGAACCACCGGCCAGCCGGTGCCCGGAAGCGGTGTGCCGCGTCCGGCGGGCAGGGGGAAGGGCATGGGGAGGAGCAACTGTGTGTTGCGGGCCTCGGCTGTTCCACGGCGCTTGTCGATACCGGCCGCCACCGCCTGAAGGTCGTTGGCGGCCAGCTCGCGTCCCAGCGAGGCCAGCGCGGCGGGGGTGCCGGTGTCCCCGTCGAACGACAGCGGTGCGTCGGAGTCGACCATGGTGGTGAAGACGGACAGGATGCCGCCGCCTTCGGCGATCTCGAAGATCCGGCTCTGGATGGGCCAGTCGATGTGCGAGGCCGTGTTCACCTCCCAGAAGCCGTTGCGGAGGGTGGACGGCCAGGAGGTCTTGTGGGCCGAGATGTTGTTGGTGTGGGTGTGGCCGTCGACCAGGAGGATCACGTTCGGGAAGCGCAGCAGCAGGTCGCGGAGTTCCGCGCCGCCGTAGGGGGACGCGCTGTCCGTGTTGTCCATGGAGTCGAGGGTGTGATGGCAGCAGATGACGACGAGTCTGTCGGTCACGCCGGGCTGGGTGACGACCGTCCGGGCCCGGGTGCCGTCGGAGTCGTCGAGTTCGTAGCGTGAGCTGTTGGCCTTGAGCTGGGCGTTCAGCCAGTTCCACTGGTCCTGGTCGAGGGCGCCGTCGGCACCGCCGCCGGTGTTGGTCGTGTCCAGCACCAGGAACTGGAACACGTCGTCCGGCCCCGGGGGAATCGCGTAGTAGCCCTTGTCGCTGCCGGAGGTGAAGCCGTGTCCGCGAGGGGTACCCGTGGTGTTGAAGTGCTCGGCGATGAAGTCGCCCCGCGTGAGCAGCCGGCGGGACGGGTCTGCCGTCACGTGGGCGGTCCGGAGGGTGAACTCGCCCGTCAGCACGTCCTTCAGCAGGTCCAGGTAGTACGTCGCGGTGTTGTCGAAGACGTCCGGGACTCCCTCGATCTCCGTCAGTTTGGTGGAGCCGGTGGCGACGGCCTTGAGCGGGTCGAAGGGGAGGGTGTCGATCGGGACGTTGCCCTGGACGAGCGCGTCGTGGTTGCCGTAGGCGGCGTACCAGGGCATGCCCAGTCCGGTCGCCGTGAACGGTCTGCGGGCGGCCCCCAGCAGGCCGGTCACGACCGGAAAGCCGTGGAGGGCGTTGTTGTCGGGCGGGGTCTGCCGTGCTTCCGGATGCCAGTAGTGGGTCTCCGTCCCGAACTGGCCGCCTGCCACGCTCTCGTCCATGGTGAGGTCACCGGAGTCCGGTCGCACCGGGTTGCCGTCGAGCAGGTCGATGTACCACCGCGACTCGTTGTACTGGCAGTTGTCGACCGCATCGCCCGTGACGACGGTGAAGGCAAGCGGTGTGCTCGTCCGCGGGCCGCGGAGGACCTGCCGGACGGCTCGGCACATCGCGTCGGTCGTCTGTGTCGACAGGAATTCGTGAGCGCGGTAAGCCGATTCGGTCGGGTACGAGTTGTAGTGCGGGGGTCCGTAGTCCGCGAGCCGGTCCAGACACTCGACGCGCAGTGGTGACTGGTCGTCGACGATGTGCAGGTCGGACATCTGGGCGAAGGCGATCAGCGACCGGATGACCTGCGGCGTGGTCGCGGGGGTGAAGTCGTCGCGGACGACGTGCGGTTCGCCGGGGCCGGCGACCACGCCGTGGTATCCCGTGCCCAGGTCGGGACCGACCCGTACGGTCCGGTCCAACGTGGTGAGGCCGAATGCGGCGCCGGTGCCGGGAGGCTGCGACGCGGCGACGGCGACGGCGCGCGGACCGCCGACGTCGAGGGCCGCGGCCACCACGGCCACTCCGGCAGCGGTCAGGATCCTGCGACGGGAGACGGACATGTCGATTCCTTCGGTGTGGGGGCGGACATGCTGTGCGGTCGTCGTTCGCCCGTCCGCCACCCCGTCGACCGCGGTGGAGTTCCCAAGGGCCGGTGACGGGACGGTCGCGGGGAAGGCGGAGACACCCGCGGGTGCCGGCCCCGCCGCCGAGCGGCGGGGCCGGGACCTGTGTTCAGGCGGATGAGCGGGACGGATCCGGTGTCGCCGGGCCTGTCACAGACCGGCGGAGGTGTGCGTGGCGCGCAGTGTGAACTGGCAGGACTCCCAGGCGGACCAGGTGGTGCTGCTGGGGTCGGTCTGCGTGCAGCGGTACAGCGTGCCCGTGTCGTCGACGGCGAACAGTTCGATCCTGCCGGACCCGTTCCGCTCGGCGCAGACGTGCCGCATCCGCAGCGTGGTGTTACCGGACTGGGTCGGCAGCTGGACCCAGGACTGCCAGGTGCCGGCGGCGGGGGCGGTCTCGAAGCGGCGGAAGAGCTGCCCGTCGGGGTTGGTGCCGAAGATGGCCAGGCGGCCGTCGAGGTTGCGGGCCATGTCGACGGAGTCGAGGATGCCGTCGAGCGGCAGCACGCCGCCCCACTCGCTCTCCGTCTGCGCGTTGGCGACGTTCATCCGGCGCTGGATGAGGAGGCCGTCCTCCTTGATGGCGACCAGCACGGCCCGCCCGTCGGAGCCGGTCTCGACGGCGAGTTGGATCGCGGTGCCGCCGAGCTGGGTCCAGGGAGTGAACCAGCCGTTCGAGGCGGTGTCGTCGTTCAGGAAGTCCTGCCAGCGGTGGCGGATGGTGTTGTCGCCGCGGGTCGCGTAGACCTGCATGCCGCCCCACTGGTCCTGGACCGCGGTCGCCGAGGTGAAGCCGGAGTCGAACTGCTGGGGCGCCGTGTAGGTGCTGCTGCCCGCGCTGGTCTGCGCGCGACGGGTCACGTAGCCGTTCTGGTCGATGGCGAACACCTCGACCCGGCCGTCCTGGTGGCTGCCGGCGGTGACGGACTGCCACCCCGGCCCGCTGTCGAGCTTCGTCCAGGACCGCAGGCCGCCGCCCGCGGTCTGCTGACCGGTGTTCCACAGGTTGCCCTGCGCGTCCGTGCCGAACAGTTCCAGGCGCCCGTCCTTGTTGCGGGCCGCGGTGATCGGGGAGCCGAGCGGGTGCGGGGCGTGCAGCGGGAAGGGGGCCGGCAGGAGCAGTTGTGTGTTGCGGTCCTGGGCGACGCCCATGCGGTTGGTGATGCCGTGGTTCACCTCCTGCGGGTCGTTGGTGGCCAGCTCCCGTGCCAGGGAGGCCAGTTGTGCGGGCGTGCTGGTGTCGCCCCCGAACGACAGGGGCGCGGCGGGGTCGACCATGGTGGTGAAGATCGAGATGGTGGCGGGCCCGGCTGAGGAGCCGAACTCGCCCGCGTTCTGCGCGTCGGGGCTCGCCATGATCTCGATGATGCGGCTCTGGATCGGCCAGTCGATGTGCGAGGCCGTGGAGATCTCCCAGAAGCCGCCGGAGATCGGGCTGGACGCCGGAGTCGGATGGGGGACGATCCTGTTGGCGTGGGTGTGTCCGTTGACCATGGCGATCACGTTCGGGTAGCGCAGCAGCAGTGCCTTGAGTTCGTCGCCGGTGTGCCGGTCCCCGAAGATGCCGCCGAAGATGCCGTCGTCGAGGTTGTCCATGGTGCCCAGCGTGTGGTGGCAGAAGAGGACGTACATCTTGTCCTGCACACCGCTCCGCGTGACGATGCGGTTGTTGGTGTCGACGTAGCGTGAGCTGTTGGCCCTGAGCTGCTGTTCCAGCCAGTTCAGCTGGTCGGTGTCGATCGACCCGCCCGCGGCCCCGGAGCCGAAACCGTCGGTGTTGGTGTTGGTGGAGTCCAGGGTGAGGTAGCGGATCAGGTCGCTGGAACCGGACGGGATCGCGTAGTAGGCCTTGTCGATCCCGACGCCCTGGAATCCGTGGCCGACCGGCAGGCCGGCTGTGTTGAAGTGGTCCTGGATGAACGCCTTGCGGGTGAGCAGCCGCCGGTCGGGGTCGGCGACGACCCTGGTTCCCTCCAGGTCCCAGGCGACCATCAGCTTGCCGAAGGTGCCGAGGTCGCTGTAGTTGTCGGGCAGGTCGGCGGAGGTGCCGGTGGTCTTGGACGAGCCGACCGTCATGCCCTGGACGTCGACGAGGTTGTTGTCGATGGGTTCGTTGCCCTGCCACAGGCCGTCGTGGTTGCCGTACGCCGCGTACCAGGGCATGCCCAGGCCGTGGGAGACGAACGGCCGGCGGGCCGCGCCCACCGCGCCGCTCGCGTCCAACAGGCCGGGGACATAGGGGAATCCGAGACCTGACGTGCCGGTGTACTGGTTGCCCGGCACCTGCTGCGGGGGCACCGACGGGTAGTAGTAGTGGTTGTCCCCGGTGCCGCCGCCGGTCAGGGCGCCGCCGGAGAAGCTCTGGTCCAGGCCGATGCGGCCGGAGTCCGGGACGATGGTCTGGCCGCCGTCGAGCAGGTCGATGTACCAGCGGTTCTCGTTGTGCTGGCAGTTGTCGATCGCGTCGCCGGTGACGATGGTGAACTGCAGCGGCTTCTTGCTCCGCGGACCCTCGCCGATACCGGCGAGGGCCTGGCACATCGCGTCGACGACCTGCGTCGACAGGAACTCGTGGCCCCGGTAGGCGGAATCGGTGGGGTACGAGGCGTAGTGCGGGGCGCCCGCGTCGGCGTAGCGGTCCATGAACTCGAGGCGGGCCGGCGACTGGTCGTCCACGATGTGCAGGTCGGTCATCTGCGCGAACGCCGCCAGCGCCATCGTCGGAGGGCCGAAGCGGGACCAGAGGTCGGTACGTATGGTGTGCGGCTCCCCCGGCCCGGCGACTAGCCGCTGGTAGCCCGCGCCCTGGGCGTAGCTCGCCCGCTGCACCGTCCGGTCCCACGTGGTGGCCACCGGCACCTCCGATGGGGAGGCTGTCGCCGTAACGGGCGCTCGGCCCGCGGCCGTCGGCGTCGCAGCTTCGGCGGCGGCGCGGAAACCGCCCGCGTCGATGGCCGACACCACCACGCCCACTCCGGTCGTCGTCAGTAGCCTTCTTCGTGAGATACCCACGCCATGTCTCCCGGGAAAGGTCGAACTCGTCTCTCCTTCTGGCGTTCCATTCCGTTCCGCCTCGTTCCACGGGCCCGTCAACGGCCGGGAAGCGGAACGTCGCGGCGGAGCGCGACCCCGGTGTCGGCGGCACGCGTGACGATCGTGGCGACGGCGCGTTCGGCGAGGGCCGCGATGGTCAGTGAGGGGTTGACGGTGAGGGACGTGGGGACGGCGGCGCCGTCGGTGACGAACAGTCCGCTGTGACCGCGCAGTTCGTGGCCGTCGGTGAGCGCGCTGGTGGCGGGATCGTCGCCGATCCGCGCGGAGCCGAGCGGATGGGCCGTGACGGTGTCGGCGACGTCCTCGCTCCACGGGCGGACCCGGGAGAGGCCGTCCTTCTCCAGGATGTCCCGCAGTGCGGTGTCGGCCCGGTCCCATGCCCGGCGGGTACGGGAGGTGGGACGGTAGGTCATCGTGCCCTGTCCGAGCCCTGGCGCCAGCCGGGTGAAGCCGCCGGTGAGCGGGACCACCCCGAAGGTGCCCTCGTTGTCGTCCTCGGTCATGGCCAGCAGGGTGAGCCAGGACCGCCACCGGGCCCGCATGTTCCGCTTCTCGACGCCGAACCAGGCGGGCGAACCGGCGGCCTGCGCCAGCAGGTTGGTCAGCGGAGGGAAGTAGATCTGCTGGAGGGTGAAGCGGCTGTACTCCGGGGCGGTCGGGTCCAGGTGGTCGTAGGTGGCGGCGGTGATGGGCCGGCCCACGGGCAGCCCCTGGTAGGCGGACCCGTCGGGACGTGACAGCCCCAGCAGTGAGCGCGCCTTGTCCTCGACGATGTCGGCGACACTGACGCGGTCGCCGTTGCCGGAGAAGTAGCGCCCCACAGCGGCCGGAATGCCCCCGAGGAGGAGAGCGGAGCGCTGGAGGATCACGGGCGTGCCCACGGCACCGGCGGCGAGTACGACGACCCTGGCGTGGATGACGCCGGCCTCCGAGGTGCAGCTGTAGTCGTCGGGATCCAGGACGGTGTAGCCCACGGCGTAGCGGTGGCCGGACAGCGGCGACGGGGTGACGGTCTGCACCTCGTGCAGCGGACGGATGTCGGCGCCGTGGGCCTCCGCGGCGGGCAGGTAGTTGAGCAGCAGGGAGCGTTTGGCGTCGAAGCGGCAGCCGGAGAGCATCCAGTTGCAGTTGGTGCAGGCGCTCGTGTCGACCGCCACCGGCACGGGATTGCAGGTGTGCCCGGCCCGCCGGCAGGCGGCTGCCAGGACCCCGCCCGCGTAGGACACGTCCGGCCAGTCGGTCCGGGTGACCGGCAGCGCCTCCTCGACCCGGTCGTACCAGGGGTCGAGGGCGGCCCGGGTCAGGGCGGCCGGCCACAGCCGGCGGCCGAGGCTGCCGTGGCGCTCGAAGACGAAGGACGGTGCGCGCAGTGAGGCGGCGAAGTAGACGACGCTCCCGCCGCCGACGCAGTTGCCGGCGACCACCGAGACTCCGTCGCCCTGGATCACGTCCACGATCTTGTTGTAGGTGCCGAGGCGCATCGAGTGGGTGAAGTCGGCGGCGGCCGCGCGGGGGCCGCGCTCCAGCACAGTGACGCGCGCTCCGCCCGCCGCGAGGTAGTAGGCCGGGATCGCACCGCCGAAGCCGCTGCCGATCACCAGGACGTCCGTGGTCTGCACCGTCATGCCGGGCTCCCCGAAGCGGTCGTGTTCGGATGAAGGTCCGCCAGCGGGCGGCCGTAGGAGAAGTCGGGGAAGCGCCAGAGGCCGTCCGGGTCGGGCTCGGGGAAGCGCAGCCACGCCAGCCCGGGATGGCCCTGCCCGAGGGCCTCGACGGTGTCCTGCTGTCCTGCGGTGTCGAAGGCCAGCCCCACCAGCAGGCTCATCACCTGCCAGATCGGCCGGTCCAGGTCATCCGGGTCGAACAGGCCGCCGACCAGGGCGGTGCGGTCGGAGAAGGACAGGCCCACGAAAGGCGGGCGGGTCGGTGGCAGCCAGATCAGCCGGAGGGCGGCATAGGCGACGGCGCGCGCGTCCAGCAGCGCCGCGATCGCCGGGAGCAGCGGCGCCACCGGCAGTTCGGGCGAGGCGAGGAGGCCGACGGCACCGGCCTGTACCGCACCCGGCCCGGTGACCGCGCCGGCGACCACCACGTCACCGGGAAAGCGTCGCGCGCCCGGGATCAGGGTGTCGGCGAACGCCTCGAGCGTCTGTGTCGTCCAGCTCTCGGAGGCGTCGGCCGCGTCGGCCACGGGCGAGTCCAGACCGTCGGCGGACAGTCCTGCGAGCGTGGCGACGAGTGCCTTGAGGATGGCTCTCCGGTCGGGTCCGGTCATGATGGGTCACCCGGCCAGCGCGCAGCGAAGGTCGTGGGGCAGTGACACGGTCAGCCCGGTCTCGCCTGCGGCCCGGCCGTAGTCGCTCAGCGCGCGGGCGACGTCGGGGAAGAGCGGTTCGAGGGCCGTGACCGCGTCCCCGATGCCCACCGTGTGTCCGTCGACACGGAAGTTCGTCAGGCGGGCTCCGGCCCGTCCCGCCGCCTTGTCCCACCAGTACTGACCGTCCCACGCCACCCACGGCGTCGCGCCGTGCGTGGACTGCACGCTCCAGTGGTCCTTCTGGTAGTAGTGGCAGGTCACCATGGCGACGGCGAACCGGGAGGGTTCGGCCACCAGGAACCGCAGGGCCCCTCCGTCGTCGATGGTGATGTCCCGCTTGCTGTACTCCACGCACAGCGGGTCGGCGAACGTCAGCCACCACGGCGGCTGTTCCCCCTCCCCGAACTCGTGCCAGGTGCAGCCGGCGGCGAACCCCGGCTCGGTGAACGGCCCCGTGGACGTGTCGACGGCCCCCGCGGAGCGGGTCGCCTCCCGGACCGGGTTCTCGCGGACGACCGGTTTCGACGGTGCCGCGTCGGCGGTGCTGCTCGTGAGCAGCACCGCCGACGCTCCCAGAAGCAGCGCGCAGCCGGCTGCGGAAACACGAAGGCGCAGGGGAAACACGGGACCTCCCGTAGGCGGAGCAGGGCGAACGTCACGCACGACCGACCGCCGTCACAGCACGCTGGGCGGGGCGGCCGGCTTACCGAGGATGGGGCACACCTACCGCCCGGTACAAGAGGTGGGTCAGTGACTGAGCCACTGAGCCTGCCGCAGGAAGTTCCGTCAACTGCCTTCCGTGCTGCGGTTGTTGTGCTCCCGACCAGGTATCGCGTCCCGGCGCGGCCGTCCCCGCGGACGGCTCGGCCCACCACGTTTCGCACCACCGTGTCGCCCGCTGTCGACGTCCACGGACGACTCGATGACCGACTCCCGCCATCCGCCCTACCGGACGGACCCGGGCGAACCGCGGCGGCGCGACATCGGCGAACCCGATGTCGCGCCGCCGCGGGGCGTCACAGCGTCGCGGTCGTTCCCTCCCCGGAAGCGCTGCCCGCGAGCCATTGGTCCCAGCCCAGGTTGAACGCGGCGTAGCCGTTGTCGGCCGGCGCCTTGGCACGGGGCGAGCCGGTGATGGTGACGGGGTCGCCCTGCTTCACCTCGCCGTAGAACCACTTGGCGTCCGACATGGACAGGTGGACGCAGCCGTGCGAGCCGCGGGCGCTGCCGCTGCCCGGGTTCGGGTCGCCGGTCGAGTAGTGCACGTAGGTGCCGGACTGGGTGAGGTGGACGTCCCAGGGCAGCGTCAGGTCGTAGTAGTTGGGGCTGCCCTTGTCGCAGCTGATACCGACACTGCAGGAGGTCATGTGGACCTTCTCCTGCTTGTCGATGACGGCCATCGTGCCGTTCCACGTCGGATACTGGGCGCTGCCCGCGTTGATCGACAGGGTGCGCACCGCCGCGCCGTTCCGGGTCACCTTCATCGTGTGGCCGGTCACCGAGACAGCCGCGCGCACGTCGTCACCGACCTTGAAGGTGTGCGTGTAAGTGCGCACGCCGTACCGTCCGTTGCCGTTGTCGACGCCCTTCATGTCGGCGTCGATCTTCACGGTCGTCCCGGAGGGCCAGTACGTCTTCGGGCGCCAGTCGGCGCGTTTGTCGCCGAACCAGTGCCAGGCACCGGCCACCGGCTGCGAGGCGCTCACCTTCATGTGCTTCTCGACCGTGGCCCGCGCCTTGGCCGCCACCGGGTTCGTGAAGACCACCGAGATCGGCATGGCCACACCGACCGTGGTTCCCGTCTGCGGCGTGATCGTCTCCAGCAACATCGGCGGACCCGCGGGCTTCGTCGGTGACGGCGAGGCGCTCGCGCTCGGCTTGCCCGGCGCCTTCGCGTCGTCCCCGCCCGCCTTGTCGCTGCCGCCCCCGCCGCAGGCACTCGCAGCCAGCAGCATCACACCCGTGACGAGTGCGATCCCTATGCCACTCTTGCGCCGTCCCACGACCTGCTCCGCTCTCTCGCCCCACGACCCTGACGGGCCCGACTCAGTGTCAGACACCGGCGGAGGGGCCAGCAGTTGCACGCGTCACGTAAAACGTGTCTCAAGTCTCGGCTCGCGGCCCGGACCGGGGACGAGACGCTCGGGTCTTTCCGCGCGGGGCCCCGAGTGCGCTCCCCCGTTGAAGTCGTGGCCGCGCAACCGTAAGGTCCGCGGTGCGCCCGATCGTGTGAAACGGCCCGCTGTGGCTGCGGCAGGAACCCGCTCCGGGTGATCGTTCTCCGGGGCGTGCCGGGCCCGCCGTCCACGGCCCGTGATCGAAGGGCGTGACGGTGGCGGTCGATGTGGTGCGCGAGTCCGCGCGGGCGGGCCGGGTGGTGCTCTGGGAGGAGTCCCCGCGGGACGGGGCTCAGGCGAAAACCCTGATGACGGGTGACTTCCGGGTGCGTCTGGCCCGTGCCCAGGGCCGGATCTTCGCCGCGGACGGCCCGCGGCACGCGGTGTTCGCCGCCGGCTTCCCCGCCGTGTGCGCGGAGGAGTTCGAAGCGGTCCGGCAGGTGGCGGTGGAGGCCGGGGAGACGGTGAGCGTGTCCGCGGTGTGCCGGGGCACCGCCGGTGACGTACGCCAGGCCCTGGCCGCGGTCCGGGGCAGCGCGCACGCCAGGATCATGGTGATCGTGCCCGCGTCCGAGGCGATGGCCGGGGTGATGACCCATGGCTCGGCCGAGCGGGCGTTGACCGCCGGTGCCGCGCTGGTCGCGGGGGCCAGGGACACCGGCGACGGTGTGGCTGTCGATGTGTGCCTGGCCGACGCCTCCCGGGCCGATCACGCCCTGACCGGCGAGCACGCCGCGCGGATGACGGAGGCGGGCGCAGGGGTGGTGGTACTGGCGGACACGGTCGGCGACCAACTGCCGCAGGACGCCGCGGCCATGTTCACCACCGTGCGCCGCCGTGCGGGCGACGACGTGGTCCTGGCCTCGCACCTGCACAACGACCTCGGCCTCGCTCTGGCCAACACCCTCCAGGCACTGCGCGCGGGCGTCCGTGTCCTGTCCTCGTCCTGGCTGGGCATCGCCGAACGCAGCGGTATGGTCGCCACCGAACCGCTCCTGTTCCTGCTCGCCTACCGCCCCGACCGCGCCCGTGAACTCCTCGGCGACGGCCGCGCCCCGTGGTGGACCGACCCCGACCTGACCCTGCCGCCCGGCATCGCCCGCATGGTGGCCGCCGAGACCGGCGCGCCGCTGGGTGTCACCACACCGATCGTGGGGGACGGCGTCGGCACCATCTCCACCGGTACCCCGTTCGTCCATCCCCGCCTGTTCGAACCCTACGATCCCCACGCGCTCCTCGGTATCGAGCCCCGCGTGATCCTCACGCATCTCGCGAGCGCCCGAGTGATCACCGCCGTCGCCGCGCGGCTCGGACACGGACTCGACCCGGACCAGACACGCACCGCGGTGGCCTGGGTGAAGTCACAGGCCTATCGACAAGGACACGCTGTGATCGACGACACGGACTTCGGCGACTACCTCACCCGCCTGACCGTCCCCACCGCCCGCACTCCGCGATGACCGCGGCGCACACCGGCATCGTCCACGCCGTGCACGCGAGCCTGTCCCTGGGGCGGGCCGCGGTGCTGCCCAACCACGCGCCCCTGACCTTCGTCGTCGCCGCGACCGCCGCGTCCGCGGTCAACCGGGCCAAGGACCGCCCCGCCGACCAGCCCGTCGCCCTGTGGACCCATCACCCGCACACCACCGACCTCGTCCTGCCGGCGCTCGAGCTGGCGGAGCACGCGGCCGAATCCGCCCGACGGCTGCTGACCGACGAGCGGGTCACGGTGCTGGCCCCGCTGCGCCACGACCACACGCCGCCCGCCTGGCTGGCCCCGGCGACCCACAACGGGTGGACCCTGCTGTTCGGCGCCCGCTGGAGCCCCCTGCAGCCGGTCCTGGACGAGCACCCCGTCCTGTACGTCAGCAGCGCCAACCGCACGGGCCGGCCCCCGGCGCCGACCGCGGCCCAGGCACGCGCCATGTTCCCCGAGGACGTCCCCGTCCTCGACCCGGCCGCGCTTCCCGGCACCACCCCCGACGCCCCGGGCTCCCCACCCCGCGCGGCGACCACCACCCTCCGTCTGCACCCGGACGGCCACCTGGAACTGCACCGCTCCGGCGCACAGGACGCGATGCACCCCGACCCCACCGCCTATCTGCACCATCTGCGCGCCGCCGGCCACGGGGGGCCGAAGGCCACTTAAAGGTGGGGTGTTGGTCAAAGGAGAGCCGGTGCCGCACGCCCACCTGCACTTCTACGTCGTTCCGCGGTGGGTGGACGACGGCATCTCCACTTGGCCGACCGGGCGTTCGGCGCACCCTCTCCCTGGTGATCCGGGGGCGCGGCTTGCCGACGCTCTCACCTCGGGACGGCATCGCAGAAGTTGAGCCAGAACCCAAGTACAGGTTCTGGCTCAGCTTCCGTGCTGAGTGACGCTCCGTTATGGCTGGACATCGAAGAGAGCAATGGAAGGGGGTGGCGCGGAAAGCACTGCGCGAAGGCGCGTGAGTATGGCTCGCCACTGCTTCCAGTCCTCCGGGTTGACCCAGTTCGAGGCTGGCCCATCCTCGTCGCCGACGATGCGGGCGAGGGCTTCGTCGGCGAGTGCGCGCAGGTCGGAAGGGAACAGGGGCATAGGTGTTTCCGGGCCGTAGGGCGTGTCGACGGGGTCGCCTTCCGGGCATTGCGCCGCGATCAAGGCGGCGGCGGCCACCGCCTCTTCCGCTTCCATGAGATAGCCGGTTGCGTCGATCGTTCGGACGAGGACGCCTCGGATCAGGGCTTCTCGCGCCTCGGGCTCGACATCGTCGAGCGCGTTGGCGAAGTCTGCGGCTGTGTCGTTGTCGAAGGGGCCGGTATCCCAGGTACCCATGCTGATCTCCTTGCATATGGTCGCCCGGATCCTCGCATCAGGCACTGACAACACGACTACGGGACGAGCAGGACCCGTTTGCGAAGAAGGTCGAAGCCTGCGCGGCCGAACATCTGGCGCTTGAGCATCTTGATCCGGTTGACGTGGCCTTCGACGACGCCGGAGTTCCAGGGCAAGGTGAGGCCGGCGATGACGGCGTCGCGGTCTCGGTCGATGCCCGCAGCGAAGGTGTGGAGGCTGGGCCGGCAAGGGTGTCCGGGTGCCGGAGGATCCATCCGGACACGGGGCGGGGCGAGGGCGGCATGGCGGTCACCGGCCGTGGCGATGTGCGCTTGTCGTGCAGGTAGGCGCGGACGCGCTGGAAGCTGCCCTTGTAGCCGAGCGGCACGATCTCTTCCTCGAGCTTCCAGGCGTTGGTGCAGCCCCCGTTCCAGCGGTCGTCCAGGTACCGCTTGTAGTCGTCGAGGACGGAGGGCCGGTTCTGCCATTGGCCGGTGAACAGTTCCCCTGACGTCGCGACTTCAGCGAACTGTTTGACGGTCCGCCAGGTCATCCGGAGGTGTCTCTGGATCGAGCGTTGGCTGTGCCCTGGCTTCAGCGGGGCGTGCACGGCAGCGTGCCGGGACCGGGTTCGGTCGGCGAACCGGTGTCCGCGTGGTCACGGCGAAGTGGACGGGTCCACAGCCGGAACCGTCGCAGGCTACGGCTCAGATGCCGCGGGTGCCAGAACGTCCAGGCAGCGACGATGCTGGGCAACACTCCGCTCTGCGGCCTCGCTCAGGTTGTGCCAGAGATGCCACCTGTCCGCGACCTGGACCGCCTGCGGCGCTCCGGCGGCAGCGCCCTCGGCGAAGAACGGTGCTCGGTCCCGGCAGACAACCTCGACGCCTGGCCGCTGGGCGAGCCAGGCCGCCAGACCGGTGCCGCGTGCTCCTGACGGTCAGCTGCACGCCAGGACCCACAGGAAGACGGCGACGGCCCGCACCAGATCCTCCGTCTCCTCGGTCTGGACGCGCAACGCGTCGGGCACGTGGGCCAGTTCCCAGGAGGCCGGGTCCGCAGGCTCGTGCGGCTCCGCCGCCCACAGTCGCCCTACCTCCTCCGCGCTCGTCCGCAGCCGTTCGCACGCACGGGCCGTGGCGACGAGCACCTGTGCCAGCGGACCCGGGGTTCCCTGGCTGTCGCGCGGCAGCGTGTCGGCGTCGGTGGACAGCGCGTCGGCGAGGTGGACCAGGCGTGCCGCCCGCGCCCGCCAGCCCGACGCCCGGCCTCCCGGGACGGCGCGCGCGGCGGCCGGTTCCCGGTCCAGGCCGATGCGCGCCCCGGTGGACCGTTCCCGGGCGGTGGGCTCCCATGTCCCCCGCTCCCGGAGGTCGTCCGCCCGCCCCATCGCCTGACGAGCCGGCACGAGGGCCGCCGGCCAGTCGCCGCGCTCCCAGTCCGGCGTCGCCAGGACTTCCCGGACCCGGTAGCCGACCGTCAACCGCGCCCCGGCGGGCCGGGGTTGTAGGTGTTCGGGTGCGACGTGGGCCTGCAGTACGTGCCTGATCCCGACCACCGACTCGGCGCTGCCGACCCCGATGCCCCCCATTCGGGCAGCGTCGGGCAGGGGGCCCGCCGCCAGAGGGACGGCCGCGGGGTCGCAGTAGCGCAAGGTGTCGGCCAGGAGAATCTCGTCGACCAGGATCCCGGCGTCGTGAGCGGCCCGCCACAGCAGCAGGCCCACGGTGTGCGGGCCGCTCCCCCACGGCCACTTGGCACGCGGACCTGAATGCGCGTGGAACCGCCGGGGCGTCGGAGCGCCGAGGCCGCGGTCCTGCTCCTCGTACCAGCCTGCCAACAGGGCCCCCTGCCGGCAGGCCCGCTCCCATGCCCCGCACCCGTACGCGGCCCGGTGCCCCGCCTCCCACCCGTCCACGTCCACGTCTGCGTTCGCGTTCACCGGACGAACCGTACCGGGGACCCGTCGGACCGGACGCCGCCTCGGCAGCCCCGAGTTCGACGGGGCGGCGGTTCTCCGACGGCGCGGAGTTCGAGGAGCACGGTTACCCGGCACCGCGGGCACCGTCCGGGTCGCCCCGGCCGGGGGCCGGGTGCGATCCCCTGTGCGGGAGACATGCGCCAGACGTACGTCAGACATCCTGTGCGGCGAAGCCGTACCGCCACGTCGTGTGCTCGGGTTCCCAACCCCGGGAGCGGGCCAGTTCGTTGGACGCGCCCCTGGCCCCACTCTGCCGTCCGGTGCGCACCTCGGGTGCGGGCACGCCGAGGGCGGCGGCCAGGACCGGCAGCCACTGACGGCCCTCGGCCGGCTCGTCGTCCACGACGTTGACGGGCCCGGACGGCCAGTCGAGGGCGGCGACGGTGGCCCTCGCGGCGTCGGCGACGTGCACGAACGACGTCACCGAGTGATCCGCCTCGAGGTTGGCGAGCAGACGCGCGTCCGGCTCACCGGCCAGGGCCGCGGCCACGGCGCCCCCTGGTGCGTACCAGGTGCCCGGGCCGTAGAGGATGCCGTAGCGCAGTGCCACACCGGCCTCCATCTCGGCCACGGTCTCCTCCAGTGCCCGGATGCCGTCCACCATTCCTCCTCGCGGCTCGGCCGCCCCGAGATCCAGCGGTTCGGTCTCGTCCGCCGGGTTCTCCCCCGGTACGTACGCCCAGGAGATCGACTGAGCGACGATCCGTTTCACTCCGGCCGACTCGGCCGCGTCCACGAGATTGCGTGTGCCCTCGACGCGCAGCCGGTTGGTCGTCTCCCCGTCCGCGTCCGACAGGGCGGTGAGCTGATGGATCACCGCGTCCGGAGCGGTCTCGGCCATCACCCGTCGCAGGCCGTCCCTGTCGAACGCGTCCGCCTGGACGGCCGACGCGCCCTGCCGTCGTACGCGCTCGGTCCCTTCGGGCGTGCGGGAGATTCCCGTGACCTGATGTCCTTCTTTCACCAGCAGGGGTACCAGGAGGCGGCCCACTGCGCCGGTCGCACCGGCAACGAGGATGTTCATGGATGAAATCAGCCCTTTCGGTTGCAAGAGTTTCCATCTTGTACGGATATGGGTGGAGTGGGGGCGGTCACGCGGCTCGGCTCGCAAAGGGCGGCATGCCCCTGCACGGCGAGGACGGGGACACCGCCCTCACCCGACGACTCGGTACTCGCCGCCACCCGCGTCGCACCTGCCGGAAGGCGGCGCCGGAGCCGACGCCGGCCGAGGAGGCGGTCGAGCCAGGCGCCGAGCGCGGCTCCCAGGACCGGCGCCACCAGATAGATCCACAGGTCCTCGGTCCGCCCGGCGAGCACGGCGGGCCCGAGCTGACGGGCCGGGTTGACGGAGCCCCCGCTGCGGGTGCCGAGCAGGGTGATCACCAGCGCGACGGACAGTCCGATGGCGTACGGCAGCAGGCGTGAGAAGCGGGTATGGGCCAGGAGGAACCCGACGACGAGGACGATGGCCGCCATGCCTCCCACCTCGGCGAGGAACACGGACGCGGGCTGCCAGGTGGGCGCGGGCCCGATCGCGGCGTAGTCGACCGACGGGAGGGTGACCGGGCGTCCCCACACCAGACGCGCCAGCCCCGTCCCCGCGGCGGAGCCCGCGAGTTGGGCCAGCACGTAGGGCAGGACACTGCGTCCCGGGAAGGCGCCCATCAGCCACAGGGAGACCGTCACGGCCGGGTTCATGTGTCCCCCGCTGCGCCTGCCCGGCGGGGTGAGGATGAGCACGGTGAGGACGGTCCCGCCGAAGGCGCCGATGACGGTGATCGCGGCGTCGAGGTCGGCGACGCACAGCACGGAGCCCGGGTCGCGCAGCCACCGTACGGCCGTCACCGCGAGGAACAGCAGGACGGTGGCGAGCACGAACTCGTCGACGGCACGGGACAGCGACAGCCGGTGCGCGCGAGAACGAACGGTACTCACCATGATCTCCTTCACGTCAGGGCGTCGTCCGGTCAGGTGGCGATGTGCAGTGGCCGGGGACGAGGCAGGTGGACACTCCGAAGCCGTTCCAGCCGTTGAGCATCGTGATCGCGACGACGGGACGGGCCAGCTCGCTCTCGCTGAACTCGGCCGCGGCCCGCGCGTACACCTCGTCCGGCACGGGACTGTCCGTGAACACGGCGATCGCCTCGGTCAGCTCGATCGCCGCGACCTCCCCGGCCGTGTAGAAGTGCCTCGACTCCCGCCAGGCGCCGAGCTGGAGGATCCGCCCCGCCGACTCACCTGCCGCGAGCGCGTCCCTGCTGTGCATGTCCAGACAGAGGGCGCAGTGGTTGATCCGGGAGGCGCGGATCTTGACCAGGTTCAGCAGGACGGGATCGAGCCCCCGCTTCGCCGCCGTGTCCACGCGGACCAGGGCCTTGAACGCCTCCGGCGCGAGTTCCGCCCAGTCCGGGCGAGGGACGTGCTCGGGTAGACGGCCAAGGTTGTCCAGACCCACCGGGTTGTCCGTGTCGTCACGGTTCTCATGCACTTCGTTCCCGTTCATGACTGCAACGCTACGCATCCAGTGGCACTGAAGTAGGGTCCACTTCTGTGACAGATTCCCAGACCAATCCGGGGCCCGACTCGCCCTCCGGACCCGGCAGCGACCTCCATCTGGAACTGCGCGGCCCCGGACTCCGCGCCGGGCTCACGAACGCGCTCCGGGACGCCGTGCGCACCGGACGGCTGGCACCCGGCACCCGGCTGCCGCCGTCCCGCTCGCTCGCCGCCGATCTCGGTGTCTCCCGCAACACCGTCACCGAGTCCTACGCCGAACTCGTCGCGGAGGGCTGGCTCACCGCCCGGCAGGGCTCCGGGACCCGGGTGGCGGAGCGGGCCGAGCCGAGCAGAGCCGAACCCGACACCCCCCGCGCGCGGCCGGCCCCGAAACGTCCGACGTACGGACTGCGGCCGGGTTCACCGGACCTCGCGAACTTCCCCCGCGCGCAGTGGCTCACCGCCGCCCGCCGCGCCCTGACCGCGGCGCCGCACGACGCCTTCGGCTACGGCGACGCCCTCGGCCAGATCCGTCTGCGCACCGCCCTCGCGGACTATCTGGCGCGGGCCCGCGGGGTGTACGCCGTGCCGGAGCGGATCGTCGTCTGCTCCGGCTTCCACCACGGGCTCGCGCTGATGGCACGGGCGCTCAGGGCGCGGCAGGTGCGGGCGGTGGCCGTCGAGTCGTACGGACTCGACCTCTACCGCGACCTGCTGACCGACGCAGGCCTGCGCACTCCGTCCGTCCACGTCGACGAACACGGCGCGTGCACCGACGACTTGGAGCGGTTGGAGGACATCGGCGCGGTCCTGATGACACCCGCCCACCAGTACCCGACGGGGGTCGCGCTGCGCCCGGACCGTCGTACGGCGGCCGTCGAGTGGGCGCGGCGCACCGGCGGCCTGATCCTGGAGGACGACTACGACGGGGAGTTCAGATACGACCGACAGCCGGTGGGCGCCCTGCAGGGCCTCGGCCCCGAACGGGTGGTGTACTTCGGCTCGGTGAGCAAGGCACTGGCGCCCGGGGTGCGGCTGGGCTGGATGGTCCTGCCGCAGGAACTGGTCCCGGAGATCGTCGCGGCCAAGGGGTACGGCGACTACATGTCGAGTGCGCTCGAACAGCTGACGCTGGCGGAGTTCCTGACGTCGGGCGCGTACGACCGTCATGTGCGCTCGATGCGGCTGCACTACCGGCGCCGCCGTGAGCAACTGGTCACGGCCCTGGCCCACAGGGCCCCACACGTCCACGTGAAGGGCATGGCCGCCGGGCTGCAGGCGGTCGTCGAACTCCCCCACGGAACGGAGCACTCGGTCACCCAGGAGGCGGCGCGGCGGGGCCTCGCGGTCAGCGGGCTCGCGGAGTTCCGCTACGAGACGCCGGAGTCCGGCCACCGACTCCCCCCGCAGGACGCGCTCGTGGTGAACTACGCGGCTCCCTCGGACAGTGCGTGGAAGGGTGCGCTGGACGTCCTGTGCGGGGTGATGCCCTAGACGTACCGCCACGTACCGCCACGTACCGCTACGTACTGCTACGTACTGCCGGGTACCGCCGCGCTTGGCCGCGGCCGGGCAGGTTCACCGCCGTCGCCTCATCGCCCGACGACGGATTCCTCCAGGTGGGCGAAGGCGTCGGCGGCCGCGTCGGCGAGGAAGAACAGCCCGCTCAGGGGTACCGGCAGGAAGCCCTCCTCCTCCATCCGGCGGAGCTGGAGTGCCAAGCCGTCGTAGAACCCGGCCGTGTTCAGCAGCACCACGGGCTTGTCGTGCAGTCCGTGCTTCCTCAGCTCCAGGATCTCGGTCACCTCGTCCAGCGTGCCCAGGCCGCCCGCCAGCACGACCACCGCGTCCGCGCGCGCGAGCAGCAGGGCCTTGCGTGCGGCGAGGTCGTCGGCGAACACCATCTCGTCGGCGTCCTGCCTGGCCCACTCGCGCAGAAAGGCGACCGAGACTCCCACCAGCCGACCTCCGGTCTCCCGCACCCCGTCGGCGACGACCTTCATCAGTCCGGTGTCGGATCCGCCCCACACCAGGGTGTGCCCTCCCTTGCCGAGCAGTTCCGCCAGTTCGCGGGCCGGCCGGGTGTAGCGCTCGTCGAGGTCCGCGGCGGAGAGGAAGACACAGACGTTCATCGTGGGGGGAACCGCTGTCATGATCCCGACCCTACGCACCCGGCGCCCCGGCCGTGGGGGCCAATTCCCGGGTGGCGGGCCGGACCAATCCACCGCCGTGCGCTCCCCGGCAGGACGGTGCGCCCGGGCACCCGGGCGCTGTGCGAGGCCCGTCGCGCACCAGGTGGAGGTCCTGGACCTCGTCCGCCGGCTCAACCACGAGCGCGGCCGCACCGTCGTCGCCGTCCTCCACGACCTCAACCAGGCCGCCCGTTACGCCGATCACCTCGTTGCCATGAAAGCGGGCCGCATCGTCGCCCAGGGACCGCCGACCGAGGTCGTCACCGCCGACCTGGTCCAGGACGTCTTCGGTCTCTCCTGTGTCGTCGTCCCCGACCCGGTCACCGGCGGCCCGCTCGTCGTCCCCGCCCGTGTGTGGGAGACGCGGGTGCGCTGACCGCCGGATCGAGCCGCGCGGCGTGGTCACGGCCGGAACCCCTGTCAGCCGCTCACCGCACCGTCGGGAGTGCCCCGGCGCGCGGCGGCCGACCGAACCGTGGGCCTCCACGGCCGAGGCGCGCGTCCTGGAACTGCTCGCCGGGGGCGCGACCACCGCGCGGGCCGCCCGGGAGACGGGCCTGACCGTGGACGGCGTCAACTAGCACCCGCGGCTCCTGTCCGAGCACTGGGGAGCCGCCAACCGTACGGAACTGGTCGCCCGCGCCTGGGCACTCGGCGTGCTGGCACCGGGAGTGTGGCCGCCCACCGCCGTCCCCGCTCCCTGAGGTGCGGCGCGGAGAGGCGTGGTGGCCCGGGGGCAGTAGGACGGGTCCGGACCTCCCGCTCCGGCGCCGGTCGGTGTGGCCGGACGGGTCGGCGATGACGCAACGGGATGAAGCCACGGACCCGTTCGGACGCGCTTCGGCACGTCCACTCGCTCGGCCGGATCCCTTTGGCTTGTGTGAGTCCCGACATTCCGGTCGCCCCACGACGCCTTTCCAGGGCGCGCGGCGGCGTGTTCCGGACACACGTTCCCGCAGGAGGTTTGGTGAGATCGTCACATTGGTGTGCGAGCCTGGCGGCGGTGGGAGGCCTGGCAGGCTCCCTGGTGCTGGGCGCTTCCGTCTCGTCGTCCGCGGCGCCCGCGGACCGGGACAGCGGCCGTCCAGGTGCTGCCGCGCACGCCTGGCCCGTCAAACCGGCTCCGGGAGTGGCGCGTTCGTCCGCGCTGCCGAAGGCCACTGTCGGCGGGCCCGTCCAGCCGTGGGTGTGCAGGGGGCTGGTGCCCGCTCCCATCGCTCCGGCCCTGCGCCCCTACTTCTTCTGCGGTGACTGGCGGCTGGGCCCCAAGTGGCTGCCGACGCAGGGAGCGCTGGGGCACATCCTCCACCGGTACGACCGGCTCGGCGGCCTCACCGCCGTGCGGTTCCTGAACCGGTGGTGGGACCCCTCCGCCGACTCGGGCCAGGGCGACTGGCGTTACCCGCCGGACGACGGTTACACGCACAGGAACCAGACGGTGCTCGCCGCTCCTCTCGTGCTCCACGCGGGCCTGAAGGTGGACCGGTTCGGCGCCGAGGCGGGCCGGTTCCTCGCCCCGGCGGGCACCAAGTACGGGAAGCGGTCGATCCCGCCGTCGAGCCTCAACACCATGGATCCGCGCTACCCGTACGACTACCACGTGTACAAGGTGGCCAAGGACGTGACGGTGTGTGCGGGAAAGACCGCCCCCGGGTTCGAGCAGCCGGGCCTCGGCACCCAGTACGTGACGTCGAGTCAGTTCTGTCCCGGCATCCCGCGTACCACGGTGGGGGACCTGGTGCGCAACGGCACCCTGGTGCGCGTCATCAAGTAGTCCCGCCCTCCCGCAATCGCGCACGATCCCGCTGAAGCCGGGCCCGGACATGTCGGGCCCGGCTTCAGCCCTGATGAAAGACTGGCGCCATGGACCGGTTCGAGCTGTGCCAGGCCCTACGGGCGGCCGGGGTCCCCTCCGCGTACTACGAGATCCCGGACTGCCCCGGCGACCACCGTGCGGCGGACCGCTACTTCCTCGAGGAACGTGACGGGGAGTGGGTGGTGGGCGTCCACGAGCGGGGACGGCGCGAGGTCTTCGAACGGTTCACCGAGGAGGCCCGGGCCTGCGGCTGGCTCTACGACCGTCTCACCGACGAGGGACCGGCCCCCGGCCCCGCGTAACCTCACCGCACGGGGGGGGACGAACCGTGACCGCGCGGCAGGGATCGCGTCCGCGCGGCGCTCCGGGTGTCCGCGGCTCCGGCGTCACCTCCGCCGAGCGGTCGGACGGGGCCCGGCGCTCAGATGTGCTGGACGGCGCCGTGCTCGATGAGGCTTCTGACGCAGTCCAGTACGGTCTCGCGGGCGGGCCGGGGCTGCCAGCCGAGGACCCGCCCGGCCTTCTCCGTGCTGTGACGGTTGCGGCGGCCGAGGGCCGGCGTGATCTCGCGCAGCGACCGGTCCCGGAACCGGGCCGCGAGCCGGACCACGAAGTCCGGGACCTGCCGGGTGGAGACCCGGCGGCCGTCGGCTCCGAGGCCGTCCCGCAGGATGCGGGCCATCTCGGTCATCCAGGTGAACTCGCCGGTGGCGAGGAAGCGTTGGCCGGCGGCGTCCGGCGACGTCATCGCCCTGATGTGGATGTCCACGAGATCGCGGACGTCCACGATCTCCAGTCCGATCCGCGGGATGCCGGACATGGCGCGGAGGGTCCCGTTCAGCACCGGGCTGTTATGGACTGGGCCGGACGGCGGACGCGCCCGCATCGCACGATCATGCCGGTGCCGGTAGTCAGAAATCGGCGGGCAGCCCACGGTGGCGACGGGCTCCACGGGGGCCGGAAATCCTGGGAGAAGCGCACCCCCCTTTCGGCCCGTCGCAGGGCTTTCAGGCGTTCTAACCTCGACGGCATGAGCTCCAAGACGCTCGCCGAACGGGCGGCGTGGGACTTCATGGAGAGTCACGCGGGCCCCACCGAACTGACCACCGTGTTTCCCGGCGCCGTGTTCGGCCCCGTCCTCACGACGGCCAACTTCGCGGGCGGGCCCCATGTCCAGCAGCGACCAAGCCAGACCACCCTCCCAACCGGCCTCCCGGCGGGCCCAGCCGGTAATCGCCGCGATCACGGCTTCGGACCCGCCGACCGTCGCCTGGAAGTGTCGGTCGGCGGCACCGTCCCGGTACTCCAGCGTGTAGTCACCACCGGCCTTGTGCCAGACCTGGGCGAAGACGTCAGGCAGGTCGGGTATCCGCTGGACCACCAGGAACCGGTCACCGTCACCACCGATTCGCCGGACCAGCCCGGCCAGCTCCTCGGCGGACACACGGACGTGCCGCTCCCAGTTCTCCGTCTTCACCGCGATCTCCAGCATGCGCAGACTCTGACACACCCCTCTGACTGCCGACCTCCCAGGACCCGACCAGCCCTGAACCCGGGGGTCGTTGGCCAAGGAATGACGACAGTCCCTGATTCATGTCCGGCCGGCCATGTCCGCAGTCGGATGATGGGGGCTGCCGCGGTCGCGGTGCCGAGGTGAACGCGGCGGCGCTTGTCATTGCGAGTGGCCACGGCCGGGTGCTGCAAGATCTTCCCGCTGGTGGATCACTAGGGGGCCCACTGCTTCCAGGCCCTAATGTTGGTGCATGCTCAAGATGCCGTCACGGGTCGAACTGCACCCGCTCACCCACGCCGACCAGGACGAGTTCTGCATGCTCGTACGGGCCAGCACCGGGCTGCACCTGCCGTGGATGCAACTACCCGGAACCGCTGAGGAGTTCCAGGACTGGATGCGCCGCTTCGACGACGGCACCAACCTGGGCTTCCTGGTCCGCGTCGCGGAGACCGGCGCGGCCGCCGGCATGGTCAACATCAACTCGATCATCCGAGGCCGCTACCAGGGCGCGTCCCTCGGCTACGCGGCCTTCGCCCCGTCCGCAGGACTGGGTTACATGACCGAGGGGCTCACCATCACCCTCCAGCACGCATTCACCGACCTGCGACTCCACCGGCTGGAGGCCAGCATTCAGCCCGCGAACAAGGCGTCCCTGGCCCTGGTCCAGCGGCTGGGCTTCCGCCACGAAGGGGTTTCTCCCGCCTACCTCTACATCGACGGGGACTGGCGGGACCACGAACGCTGGTCCATCACCGCGCCGAACCCCTGGACACCCGATCCGTCGCTTCCCGAGACCTGAGTCCCGAGGCGCCGCTCAGGAGAACACCCTGATGCCGCAAGGCACCGTTCGCGACTGGTAGGTGGCCGGACGCCCACGCCCGGTCGCGGGAAAAGACCCGTGCCGGCCAGTGCCCGTAGGGTGCTCGGGTGTTCAATCGGTTCGAGGTCAGTGTGCTGCCGCCGGGCCGGCGGTGGGCTGCCCAGTTGCGGTTCCGGCTCGACGGCGAGGACGTGGTGGCAGAGGCGGCCGGAGAGGGAGGCCACGGCCCGTTTGCCGAGGATGCGCTCCCCTCTGACGGTCACGGCCCCCTCTGGGCGACCGGCGGGGGGCGACGTGTCGTGCTGGGCGAGCCCGAGTGCACGGGTGGGTGCTGTGGCTTCCTGTCCGTGTTCGTGCAGCGTCACGGCGGGATCGTGGAGTGGTCGGATTGGCAGGTGCCCGTTGACACGGTGCGGCCCCCAGCGTTCTCTTTCGACGCCGATCAGTACGACGCCGAACTGACCCGAGCACTGGCGGACCGGCGGTGCCGGGTCCAGCAGTGAGGGACGCGCCGTCCGCCCTGTGACAGGGCACCAGGTGGCTCACCCCGCCCCTGAAGCGCCTGAGGAAGCGCATCCGTAGGCGAGGTCCGCGAGGTGTGGGGGGGGCATCTCGCCCAGTCGAGAAGGCGGTCCGGCTGATCGAATCCCACGTCATCCGTCGCGGCGACTCGTGCCCTCGATCCCCCCGGCTGCCCCCCGCCCGCAGCGAAGGTGGGTGTGCGGCACCCGGGGAAACCGCGGCCTGGCTACCCCGGTGAGCCCGGTCGACGCTGGTGTCCGCAAGCCGATGCGCACAAGCCCACCGCGCCTCTGGGCGAGGAAGAGGACACCCATGAACGTCAACGACACCACCAGTGCCGCCGTGCTCGACCAATTGCAGCGGCAGTCCGCCGACCCGCAGCGACGCATCCTGTTCACCGGCGCGACCATCGTCACGATGGATCCGGAACTCGGAGTCCTCTCCGGCGGTGAGCTGCTCGTCGAAGGCAGCACGATCACCGCCGTCGGACGCGATCTCGGAGCGGACGGCGCCGTGGTCGTCGACGCCACCGACGCGATTCTCGCCCCCGGCTTCGTGGACACCCACCGGCACGCCTGGGAAGCTCAACTGCGCCGGATCATGCCGGACGTCGACGACCTCGGCGGCTACGTGACGACCACCCTGGCCGGCTACGCCCCTGTCTACCGACCCCAGGACATGTATGTCGGCACCCGGCTGGCCGCTCTGACCGCGATCGACAGCGGCATCACCTGCATGCTCGACTTCTCCCACAACTCCCGCAGCTCCGAGCACTCCGACGCCGCCGTCCAGGCCCTCCTCGACACCGGCATCCGCGGCGTGCACGCCTCCATGGGCCCGCACTTCGGCGACTGGGACCGGCAGTGGCCCGGTGACCTGACCCGGCTCAAGAACCAGTTCTTCACCAGCGACGACCACCTGCTGACCCTGCGGGTGGCCGCCCTCGCGACCGACGAGATCGCCGGACCCGGCCTCGCCTACGGGCCTGAACTGGCCCGAATCGCCGAGGATCTGGGGGTGGGCGTGAGCGTCGACGCCGTCTTCGGCATGGCGTCGTCCGGGGCCGTGCTGCGCTGGAACAAGGAAGGAATCCTCGGCCCGGACGTCACCCTCATCCACGCGACGGGGCTCAGCGCCGAGGCGTGGCAGGCGATGGGGGACTCCGGCACCACCGTGGCGCTCGCGCCCACGTCCGACGCGCAGATCGGGCTGGAGACCGCGATCCCCGCCGTCGACGAGGCCCTGGCCGTCGGCATCCGGCCCGGACTGAGCATCGACGTCGAAGTGGCCCTGTCGAGCGACATGTTCACCCAGATGCGAGCCCTGCACGCCATTCAGCGGATGCGCGCCGTCAACGCCGCCCACCACACTGACCAGCAGCCCTCACGCATCAGCACGCACGATGTGCTGGACTTCGCCACCCTGCAGGGGGCCCGCACCAACGGCCTCCAGGCGGTGACCGGTTCACTCACCCCGGGCAAGAAGGCCGACCTGCTGGTCATCCGGGCCGAGGACCTCAACAACATGCCTCTCAACGACCCTGTCGCCACGGTCGTGTTGGGCTCGGACGCCCGCAACATCACCGCCGTCCTCATCAACGGAGACGCCCGGAAGTGGAACGGCCAGGTTCTCGACGTCGACCTGCCTGCTCTGCGCAGCCAGGTGCACGCCTCGCGTGAGTACGTCCTGAACACCTCCGCCATCGGCTGAGAGCCCCTTCGGCTTCAGCGCCGACGGCCCCTTCGCGTCGCCAGGACCCCGGGGCGCCTTCGCACCGGCCCACGCCCCGGAGCCGCGGCGCCCTTCGGGCCGCGCAGAAGGATGACGTACGCCCGGCAACCGCACGGCCTGGCCGCGTACCGCGTCGGCCGTGACCCCGACCGCGGGGCCTGAGGTCGACCGCGCCTCGGGCCCACCGACGACCAGAGGAACCACCATGACGGACACCACCACCACGACCGCGGCTCCGCGCCGCGACGACGCCGTTCTGAGCGAGTTGCGAAGCCCTCAGGGCCGGCCACTCCTGCTGGCCGGCGGCGCGGTCGTCACCGGAAACCCGCTGATGGGCGACTGGCAGAAAGCCGACGTCCTCATCGGCGGCTCACTGATCGTGGGAGTCGGCCCTGGCCTGCTGACGGCGGCGGGCGACGACAACATGATCGTCATCGATTGTGCGGGCACCGTCGTCCTGCCGGCCGCGACCGACTTCGCGGAGGCCGCCAACAGCGGCACTCTCACTCCGGGCAAGGCCGCCGACGTCGCCGTTCTCCAGCTGGCCGACGCCCCCGGAACCCCGGTCGGCGCGGTCCCGGCCCGAGGCACGCATCTCGACGTCCTGGTCACCGGAGGCCGGGTCCGCCTCTGGAACGGCCGGCCTCTGGAAGAAACCACCGCCGCCGCCATACCGAACGAAGCGCCCGTCTTCGACCCGGCACACCCGTTCACGGGGATGTGGGTCGAGGAGAACAACTTCGTACGCCAGGAACTGCTGCCCGACGGACGCTACGACGAGGCGCGCGGCGACCGCCCGAGCGCCTATCAGGGCCGCTACTGGATTGACGGCACGCGCATCGACTACCTGGACGACCTGGGTTTCTGGGCCTTCGGTGAGTTCAAGGACGGCGCCCTGCACCACGCCGGATATCGCTTCACCCGGCGTTGACCCCGAGCTGGGCGCGGTCACGGAGCTCCGGCCGGCGCCGTCGCGGTGCCGACCGCGGTCGACGTCCCGGCCGCCGTCCGGACGCACACCGTCGTCCGGGTCTCCTCGACCGGACGGCTGTCCCAGGGACCAAGGAGCAAGGAGCAAGGAGCAAGGAGCAAGGAGTCAGGGTGCAGCGCTGCCGGGCACGTCGGAATCGATCCTGGCGAGCAGTCGGTCGTAGACGTCCGCCAGCGTTGCCACCTCTTCTTCGGTGAGGGACTCGAAGAAGTACCGTCGCACGACCTTGACGTGTTCCGGCGCGGCGGCCGTAATGGCGGCACGGCCTGTCGGCGTGAGGCGGATCATCAATCCACGGGCGTCGGTGGCGCAGTCCTCACGCTGAACGAGCCCCCGCTGCTCCATGCGTCGCACCTGGTGCGACAGGCGGCTGCGTTCCCAGCCCACCATGCGCCCCAGTTCCCGGAATCGGAGTACCCCGTCCGGGGCCTCGGACAAGGGAACGAGGAGCTCGTAGTCCACCGAGGACAGACCGGCGTCCTCGCTGAGTTGCTGGTTGATCACGGACTCGATGCGACGGCGCAGATCCAGAAACGAGTGCCAGACATGAGCCTCTTGCTCGTTCAGCCACTGCCCTCGTCCCATGCTGCGAGGATATCAAAAAGTTGACACGCCAACAAAATGTGTGCGGCCTCGAGGCGGTACTCGCGGTCACGGGCCGCAGCCCGGCTCGGCAGCCGGTAGGCCGCCGAGAACAGGTCAGAAGGTGATGACGACCTTGCCGGGCAGGTGTGTGTGGGCGTAGTCGGTCAGTGCCTGCGCGGCATCCGCGAAGGAGTAGCGCGCGCCGATCTCGACGATGAGGTGTCCCTCGGCCGCTTGGGCCGCAAGGGCTTCGAGCCGCCCGGCAGGCGTCCGGGTGCCGGTGTAGACGGCGGTGACGTCGCGGTCGAAGGCCGGAGGACCCATCAAGGGGGAGACCAGACGGCCACCCGGGCGCGCCGCGGCAGCGGCGCCGGCCAACGCCGGTCCCGCATGGGTCAGATCGATCACGACGTCGACGCCGCCGGGGGCCCAGCGCAGAGCCTCCGCGGTGACGTCGGAGTTCATGTAGTCGACGGTCGCATCGGCGCCGAGCCGCCGCAGAAGGTCCTCCTCGTCGGCTCGCGCGGTGGCCAGGACCTTGGCGCCGGTCTGCTTGGCGAGCTGTACCGCGAAGGAGCCGACGCCCCCGGAGGCGCCGACCACGAGCACCCTCTCGTCGTCCTGCGGCTTGGCTTCGTCGACGAGTGCGGCCGCCGTGAGCGCGGCGGTCGGGAGTGCGGCCGACTCGGCCGGACCCAGCGTGGCCGGGCGCAGGGCGGCGGAAGGAGCATTCTCGACGAGCGCGTACTCGGCGAGGCCGCCAGAAGGCACGCCGTTCCAGGCGAGGATGCGGTCCCCCGCACCGAAGCGGGACACGCCCTCGCCGACCGCCTCGACGACGCCGGTGACGTCGACGCCCGGCACGAAGGGGTGCTGGATCGGCAGATGATCCTTGACCGCTCCGGTGACCAGGGCGAGGTCGATGGCGTTCAGCGCCGACGCCTCGGTGCGGACCAGGACTTGGCCCGGTCCGGGCGTGGGCTTGGGCACGTCCGAGAGGGTCAGATTCTCCACGGGCCCGTAGGAGCGGGCGACCAGTGCCTTCATGGGGTTCTCCTTGAGGGTGTCCCACATCGGTGCGGGCCAGGACTGTGAGCCCCTCCGTCTCGGGGGCGGGTCACACCAGGACGTTTGTTGATGGATCCACAATAGAGTCTATTGTTGAAGTGTCAACAGTGCCGACGTCATCCGACGCCCCACGCGCCCGCGCCCGTTCCGGACGGCGCGTCCGCCCGAGTCACACCCCGTCGTGAACGGCGAGCACGATCTTGCCCCGGTGTTCCCTCCGCTCCAGACGCTCGTGCGCGGCACGTGCCCGTTCGAGGGGGAACACCGCCTCGACCGGCACCCGGTACCGGCCCGCCGCGACCTGTTCGGCGAGTTCCCGCAGGTCCGCGCGGGGGTCGTAGCCGTGGATCTGCAGGTTGGTGAGCTGGAAGCCGAGGACGGACGCGTTCTTCGGATAGAAGTCACGGGTGTCGACGACGCTCGGCTCCAGGGCCACGTTGGCGAGGGCGACCACCCGTCCGCCGTGGCCGACCTCGCGCAGACTCCGCCCGAAGGCGGGGCCGCCGACGGTGTCCAGGACGATGTCCGCCCCCCGCCCCCCGGTCAGCCGCAGCACCTCGTCGACCTCGGCGTCGTCGGGGTGCACGGAGGTGTCGAGGATGTCGTGCGCACCGAACCCGGCAGCCCAGGCGGTCTTCTCCGGTGAGCCCGCCGACGCGATGACACGGGCGCCGGCACCGGCCGCGATCTGCACGGCCGCACTGCCCACCCCGCTCGCGGCGGCCTTCACCAGTACGGTGTCGTCCTTGGTCACCTTCGCCAGACGGAGCAGGCAGTACCAGGCGGACAGCCACGCCACGGGCAGGGTGGCGGCCTGCGTCAGCTCGACGCCGTCCGGGAGCACGGTCACCCGCTCGGCCGGTACGACGGCCAACTCGGCGTAGAAACCAGGTGCGTTCACCCCGTCCAGGGCCATGACCCGCTGTCCGACCCCGACTCCGGTCACCCCCTCCCCCACGGCCACCACGACGCCGGACGCCTCGACGCCCGGGATCAGCGGCGGACGGCCGGCCCGGTGGTACACCCCGGCCCGCACGAGCGCGTCCGCCCGGTTCACCCCCGCCGCCGCGACCCGCACCAGCACCTGACCTGGGCCCGCGACCGGGTCCGGCACCTCCACCGGGACCAGCACCTCGGGCCCGCCGAACTCCTCGATCCGCACCGCACGCATACCTGCTCCCTCGGAACGTACCGGAGCCCCACGCGCCGGACGGCGCGCCCAGTGACACCGGTTGAAGTGGTGTCACTGTGCGACACCTCATGAACTGGTGTCAAGGCGTTAGACTCGGGCCATGTCCTCAGCCCCCGCCCCCGAGCCGCAGACGGCGTTCCCCTTCATCGGCGGACGACCCGCCCTGAACTTCGTCGCCACGCTCGGCAAACGGCACGACACGCCGCTCGAACGGCTCCCGGACCCCGAGGCCCTCGCGCGCTGGATCACCGAGGCGGGCCTGCACACGGGAACGGACGACGGGCCGGTGCGGATCAGCGAGGCCGATCTCGGCCACGCCCGCTCACTGCGGGAGGCCGTCTACCGCCTCGTACGCGCCGCGATGCTCGAAGAGGCGGCGGACCCGGGCGACGTCACGCGGGTGAACGAAGCGGCGGCTCTGCCCGACCTCGCACCCCAGTTCGCCGAGCCGTACGCCGGCCCGCGGCCGCCCCTGCGCTGGACCGCCGCGCGTCCCGGCCCCGCGGCTCTGGCGACCGTGGCCCGGGACGCCGTCCTCCTGATCGGCGGCCCCCTGCTGGGCAGGGTCAAGGAGTGCGAGAACCCCACGTGCTCCCTGCTCTTCCTGGACGACTCCCAGGCCCGCCGCCGCCGCTGGTGCTCCATGGACCGCTGCGGCAATCTCGCCAAGGTGGCCGGCTACCGGTCCCGCAGCCGCGCCGCCTCCCCCCGGTGAGGGAGAGTCGTCTCCACCCGCCCGGCGACCGTGGGGCCCGCGAGCCTGCGTACCCCTGACACGCGCGCGCCGATGGCCGGCGCGTCGGCGGTCGGTGCGTCGGCGGTCGGTGCGTCGGCGGGACAGATCAGGGAAGGGGCCCGGCGACGACAAATTTGGCTTCGTTGCGGACAGTTACAGTCCTCGATCAGCACGTTCGGTACAGGGACGAAAGGGGAAAAGGCCAAGGATGCGAGACGTACGTGGTGTGTGGGCCGTGGTGGGACCACAGTTCCGGAAGTGGCACCAGGAACCCGTGGTCGTCCAGTCGGTGCGGTCGGCCGCGGCGGCGAGCATCGCGTATGTGATCGCGGTCCGGCTCAGCCCCGAGCCCGCACCGCTCACCGCCCCGCTGACCGCGCTCCTCGTCGTACAGGTCACGCTCTACTCCACCCTCACCACCGGCATCCGCCGGGTGAACTCCGTGGTGGCCGGCGTCATGGTCGCCATCGGCTTCAGCCTGCTCGTGGGGCTGACCTGGTGGAGCCTGGCCCTGCTCATCCTCGCCTCGCTGGCCGTCGGCCACCTGGTGCGGGTCAGCGAGTTCGTACCCGAGGTGGCGATCAGCGCCATGCTCGTCCTCGGCGTGACCCGGGTCGGGGACACCGCCTGGGCCAGGGTCCTGGAGACGCTGATCGGCGCGGTGGTCGGGCTCGGCTGCAATCTGCTGTTCGCTCCCCCCGTGTGGGTGGGCGCGGCCGGCCAGTCCATCGAGGACCTGGCACGGCGCGTACGCCAGTTGATGCTGCGCATGGGCGAGGAGGCGGCGGGTCGCACCCCCGTGGAGCACGCCACCGCCCGGCTGCACGAGGCGCGGCGCCTGGACCACGACATCGTCGGGGTGGACGCGGCACTGCGGCAGGCCGAGGACAGCCTGAAACTCAATCCCCGCGTCCGTGAGGGCCTGCTGCACCGGATCGTGCTGCGCACCGGACTCGACACGCTGGAGATCTGCACGGTGGTGTTGCGGGTGCTCGCGCGCACCCTCACCGACCTCGCCAAGGAGCGCGATCCCGAGCCCCTGTTCGAACCGCAGGTGGGTGCGGTGCTGGAGCAGCTGCTGAGCGAGGTCGCCGACGCCGTGGTGAGTTTCGCCGTCCTGGTGACCACGGACGTCAGCCACAGCGCCGAGTCGGCGGAGACCCGGCTCGCCGCGGAGCTGACCACGGCGTCGGCGACCCGCGACAAACTCGCCCAGCTGCTGCTCGACGGGGTCCAGCGGGACGCCCGTCAGTGGCAGCTGCACGGCGCCGTCCTCACGGAGGTCAACCGCATCCTGGACGAGCTCGACACGGAGCACCGCTCGCGGCGGCTGATGGAGGAACTCGACCGCGGCGCGCGCGAGCAGCGCGAGCGCCGGCCTCACCTCACCCGTCTGCGGGAATACCTGCGCGTCCCGCTGCCGCGCCGCAGCCGGAACCGTCCGGCGGCCTCGCGACGTTCTCTGTAGGAAGCCCGTGCCACGCCGGGGAGGCGTGGCGCCGACGACGAGGGGGAGCGCGGATGACCGAAGGCGCCGTACGGATCGAGGGGAACTCACTCCTGCTGCCGGGGGGTGTGCGGATCCGCTTCATGCGGACGCTGCGCCTGCCCGAGACGGGTACGCACGGACTGCCGCCCGGCCTCGGAGAGTTCCCCCTGCGCCGCGTCGAGGACCACGCGGACACCGTGCCCGCCGCATGGCGTGCGCGCGGCGGTGTGATGCTGCCGGTCCATCTGCGCGAGGCCATGTGGCTGAGCTTCGCGGGCTCGACGGAACCGGCCGCACTGCAGGTCGGGGTGGGCAAGGTGTGCGCGATCTCGGGCAGCCCCTGGAGCCCGCGGCTTGCGCTGGACCCGCAGAACCACGTGGTGCTGCCGCGTCAGCCGTGGCTCGACGGCATCAACTCCGGCAAGGGGAAGGTCCGCCAGTTCGTGGCCGTGCCCCTCGGGCTCGGGGCCACGGTCGAGGGCCAGGTGACCGGTGAGGAGGTGTGGGGCGGCATCCAGCTGCAGTCGTTCCCCCTCCGTGCGGCGGAGCTCGCGAAGTGGCGCGAGCAGGAGCGCCGCCGGGCCGGGACCCGCAGGTCGGCCGGGGCCATGTCCGGCTACGGGGCCGCTCCCCCGGCGCCCGGCGGCGTGCCGGCCCCCGCTCCCGCCGCCGGCCGTGCGAGAAGCGCGCCGGCCATGGGGCTCGGTGTGGGCGGCTCGATGCGTCAGGAGATCTATCCGGCCGACCGGCCGCTCGACGCCTGGGCCGCGGAGCCGGGCCGCGTGTTCGTCCACCTCGTGACGCCCCCCGAGTGGCGGCGCGTCACGGGCGAGGAACCCCCGCCGTCACCCGTGGACCGCGCGGCCTACACCCGGGCCGGGCTGCCCTGGTTCGAGTACTACGACCAGGACGCCGGGGACGTGGCCCCCACCGACACGCTGGGCGCGGTGCGGCCGGTCGGCGAGTGGCTCGGCGCCGACCACGAGCCCTGGCAGACGCCCTCGCCCGAGCAGGTGATTCCGCTCGGGGACGCACCGGGCAAACCGGTCGCGGACGGTGACTGGTAGGAACCGGTGCGCGTTGCGTACCGTGCAACGTCCCGCGCCGTCTTTGCACCGCACGGGTGTCGCACGTCATGGTGGGTGTCACGGCTGAGGCGACCGACACCCGAGGTGCAGGCATGAGCAGTGGTGCAGAACCGGCGCGCGGCGCGGGCGGCGGCTGGAGCAGGCGCCGGTTCGTCGGAGCGCTGACGGGAGCCGTCGCGGCGACGGCACTGCCCGCGCCGGCCGCGCCCCGCGCCGAGCCCGCGGACGCCGTGACGGCGCCCACCGTCGGCTCACACCCGACCGGCGGCTCATCCGCTCCCACCGTCCGGCCCCTGTTCGTCGGCACGTACACCTCGGTCGACGGGGGTGGGAAGGGGATCGGACTGGCCACGTACGACCCCGTCACGGGCGCCGTCAAGGCCACCGGCACGGTCACCGGCGTCGCCGACCCCTCGTACCTCGCCGTGCATCCGGACGGCCGCACCCTGTACGCCGTCGACGAGCGGCCCGAGGGCGGGGTGACGGCCGTACGCCTCGCGGGCAACAAGGTGCTCGGCACCCGTGGCACGGGAGGCTCGGGCCCCTGCCACCTGTCCGTCCACCCGAGCGGGCGCTGGCTGCTGAGCGCCAACTACGGCTCGGGCAGTGTGGCCGTGCACCCCATCGACGCCTCGGGCGCGATCGGCGAGCGCACGGATCTGGTCACGCACTCCAGCCCGGCTCCCGGCCCCGGGCAGCAGGGGCCGCACGCCCACCAGTTCCTCACCGGCCCGGACGCCGGCCATGTCCTCGCCGTCGACCTGGGCACCGACACCGTCTACAGCTACCGTCTGGACACGTCCAAGGGCACTCTCGCCGAGGTGTCCCAGGCGCACACCCGTCCGGGCGCGGGCCCCCGCCACCTCACCTTCCACCCCGGAGGCCGCTTCGCCTACCTCGCCAACGAGGTGGACAACACGGTCGTGGTCTGCGGGTACGACCGGACGAGCGGGCGGCTCACGCCGGGGGACCCGCAGTCCACGGGTACGGGGACGGGCACCAACTACCCGGCGCAGATCCTGGTGACATCTGACGGCGCGTACGCCTATCTGGCCAATCGTGGCGCCAACAGTCTGACGCGCTACGCGGTCGAGGCGGACGGCGCCCGGCTGAGGCTCCTGGACACCGTGCCGGCCGGCGGCGACTTCCCGCGCCAGATCGCCTTCTCGCCCGACGAGCGGCTGCTGTTCGCGGCGAATCAGCGCTCCGGCACGGTCAGCGTCTTCCATGTCGACGGAGCGAGCGGCGGCCTCCGGCTCGCGGGCGAGCCGTTCGCGTCACCGGTCGCCGTCTGCGCGCTGCCGCTGTAGCGCACGAGGGCGGGTGATGGAGCTCGCCTGCGTGAGCAGCACATGCATCCGCTCGGTGAGCTGGGAGACGTCGTCGGCGGGTGCGTGGAAGGGCAGGCGCACATCGCCGTCGCCCCGCGCCCGCTCGATGCGCAGCGTCAGGCCGTGCCGGTCGACGGCGAGCGGCTGGACGCGGACCGCGCCGTGCAGGCTCTCGGGCTCGACGAGGCGGGTCAGCCGCTCGACGGCGTCGGGGTGCGCGTCGGCGAGGTGGGTGAGCAGGGCGGCCTCGGCCGTCGCCAGCGGATCGGGGACGGCGTCGGCGAACTCGTCGAGGCGGACCACGACGGCGCCGGACGCGTCGCGCAGCACGACGCGTGAGGCCTGGAACTCCAGACGTCCCTCCCCCACCACGAACCAGCCGGCCATCCAGAGGCGGGTACGGATCCGGCGGCGTACGGGAACGGGCGCGACGTCCGCGAACTCCAGGACGGCCGACGGCTCGCCGCGGGGCGCGCAGATGGCGGCGGCGAGCAGCGAGCTGTCGTCCGGCACGTGCAGGAGGACCCTGCCGTCCGCGGCGACGGTGTGCGCGCCGAGGAGCTCCTCCCGGCCGCCCTCGGCGGTCACCGCGCAGGACCAGGCCGCGGCGAGCACCGAGCGGCCGCGCTCGGCAACGGCGGGCGCGGCCGTCCAGACATGACGGTCACCCATTCGGTCACCCATCCCAACCTCCATTTAGGTAAGCCTTGCCTAACCTATCGAAGATCCGGGTGTGCGCCAACCGTGCCGCAGCCATGTCACCCCCAGGGGCTACGAGGCGATCGCGCCCAGCAGCGCCCGCGCGCAGAGATCGCGCAGCTGTTGCCGCGTCAGCTCCGCTCCCCGCAGCCACTCCAGACACACGGCCGTGGTGAAGGCGAGCCAGCCGCGCACGGCGATCCGGAGTTCGGGCCGTTCCACGGCCGCGCGGCCGAAGTCCGGGTCCGCCGCGAGCGCCTCCAGGATCTGCCGCTCCTGGGCGGCCAGGGCCCGCCGGTAGACCGCGCGCACCGCCTGGTCACCGGCCGCGTCGGCACGATGGAAGGCACGGAAGCCGTGGGCATGGGTCTCGACGTACGCCAGGAAGGTGTCCAGCCCGGCACCGAGCTGCTCCCGCACGGCGACCCCGGGCACCGCCGCCGTCATGCGCAGCATGCGCTCGCTCTCGCGCTCCACGACCGCGGCGAAGAAGTCCCGTTTGGTCGGGAAGTAGTGGTACAGAAGACCGCGCGACACACCGGCGATCTCGGCGACCTGCTCGATCCACACGTCGTCGTACGGACTCTCCGAGAACAGCCGCGCCCCCACCGAAAGAAGCTGCTCCCGACGCTCCGCGCTACTGAGCCGACGGCGCGTGCGCTCCTCCCGTTCCCCCCGACTCCCGGCCATGTCCGCACCTTACTTGACGTCGGTTCAGCAACGGGAACAGACTGGAATCCGCTGTTGAACCCGCGTACAACAGAGCCGAACGGCCGCAGGCACAAGGGAGATCGCGTGATGGCGGAGACGACAGGGGCCGCACTGCCCAAGGGGTTCCGCAGTGCCGAGCTGGGCTGGCCGGAGCTGCGCCGCATCCCGCATCCGCCGTACCGGATCCCGGTCGTCGGGGATGTGATCGGCTCCAACGTCCGCTCCCCGTTGCAGGATTCGATGCGCTTCGGGCGGCAGCTCGGCCCGATCTTCCGGCGCAGGGCCTTCGGCAAGGAGATCGTCTTCGTGTGGGGCGCGAAGCTCGCGGCCGAACTGGCGGACGAGGCCCGGTTCGCCAAGCACGTGGGGCTCGGGGTCGCCAATCTCCGGCCGGTCGCGGGGGACGGGCTGTTCACGGCCTACAACCACGAGCCGAACTGGCAACTCGCGCACGACGTGCTGGCCCCCGGGTTCAGCCGCGAGGCCATGGAGGGCTACCACCCGATGATGCTGGCCGTCGCCGAGCGGCTGACCGACCGCTGGGACCGGGAGCGAACGGCCGGACGCACGGTCGACGTGCCCGCCGACATGACGAAACTGACGCTGGAGACGATCGCCCGCACCGGCTTCGGCCACGACTTCGGCTCCTTCGAACGCACCCGACCCCACCCCTTCGTGACCGCGATGGTCGGCACCCTGACCTACGCGCAGCGCCTCAACGTGCTCCCCGCGCCGCTGGCACCCGTGGTGCTGCGAGGCGCCACCCGGCGCAACGCGGCGGACATGGCCTACCTCAACCGCACGGTCGACGCGGTCGTGGCGGCCCGACAGCGCACCTCGGGCGAAGGGGACCTGCTCGACCGCATGCTGGAGACCGCGCACCCCGGGACCGGGGAGCGGCTGACGCCCGAGAACATCCGCCGTCAGGTCATCACGTTCCTCGTCGCCGGTCACGAGACGACCTCGGGCGCGCTCTCGTTCGCCCTGCACTACCTCTCCCGGCACCCCGGCATCGCCGCCCGCGCCCGGGCCGAGGTGGACCGCGTCTGGGGCGACACGCCCCGGCCGGGCTACGACCAGGTCGCCAAGCTGCGGTACGTGCGCCGGATCCTCGACGAGTCGCTCCGGCTGTGGCCGACGGCGCCCGCCTTCGCGCGCGAGGCCCGGGAGGACACCGTGCTGGGCGGCGTCCACCCGATGCGGCGGGGGGCGTGGACCCTGGTGCTGACGGCGATGCTGCACCGCGATCCGGACGTCTGGGGAGCCGATGCCGAGGCCTTCGATCCGGACCGTTTCGACGCGCAGGCCGTGCGGTCCCGGCCCGGCCACGCCTTCAAGCCGTTCGGGACCGGCGCCCGCGCCTGCATCGGCCGTCAGTTCGCGCTGCACGAGGCGACGCTGGTCCTCGGGCTGCTGCTGCGCCGCTACGAACTGCGCCCCGAGCCGGACTACCGGCTTCGCATCGCCGAACGACTGACCCTGATGCCGGAAGGACTGCGGTTGCACCTCGAGGAGCGGGCGCCGGCACCGGGCTCAGTGCCGGGACGTCCAGTGATCCGGTCGGCCGACTGACCGCGGCAGCCTGGTGCCGGCGCCGCCCCGGGCCGCGTTCACCTGGGGCTGGGTCAGGAAGAACGCCCCGGTCAGATCGGCGTCCGTGAGATCGGTGTCCCGCAGGTCGGCGCCGATCAGGTCCGCGCCGCGCAGATCCGCACCCGTGAGGTCGGCGGCGATGAGGTAGGCGCCGCGCAGGTCCGCACCCCGCAGGTCGGCGCCTTTGAGACGGGCGCCCATCAGGTCGGCGCCCCGGCGGTCCTTCTTCCCGCCGTTCTTCCCGCGCCCGGCTCCCGCCCGCACCAGTTCGCTGGCACGCAGCAGCAGCACGTTGACGTCCTGCCGGTGCGCACCGACGTCCAGCTCCCCCAGCTCTCCGGGGGTCAGGCGGGTCAGCCGTTCGGTGGTCACGAGCGCACGGCGGACGTCGGCGTGCACCGGGCCGGCCGCGGGCAGCGTCAGCGCCTCGTTCAGGTACCAGAGCAGTTCGTGGAGCTGACGGACGACCGGGAACACGTCGAACATCTGCCGGGCGCGCTCCCGCGGGACGGAGTGCCAGTCCTGGCCGCCGAAGGTGACCTGGGACACCTTCTGCCCGGCGCCGAAGCAGTCGTACACCGTGCAGCCCGTGAAGCCCTTCTGACGCAACCGCGTGTGGATGCCGCACCGGGAGTCGGCCGCCAGGTTCGGGCAGGGCTTACCGGCGTCCTTGTCGATCGCGAAGTCGGCCGAACGGGCGAAGGGCAGCGCGACGCAGCACAGCCCGAAGCACTCGCCGCAGTCGGCCCGCAGCTCCAGGAGCCGGTCCGTGGCTGTTCCGCTGTCTTCCTGCATGCCCCCAGCCTACTGACCCGCGAACCACGGCCTGAACTGGGCCGATGACATGACCGGCAACCGATCCGGAGGGCCGGGCGAGCGGCTGCGGTGGGGGCGTCCGCCGGAGACCGGGACGCACAGGAACGCCTCGGCTCTGGAGGTTTTCGGTCGCACGGGGTATCGAGGCGGCCATGGACGACACACTCCCGCCCGGCCTGCCCGTCCCTCCCCCGCTCGGCGCGAGCGCGCTCCCGCCCGGAACGTACGACAGCACGCTGGTCATGGTCACCGGCGGCGGCACCGGGCTGGGCAAGGCGATCGCGGCGGAGTTCGCGCGGCTCGGCGCCGATCTGCTGCTGGTGAGCCGCGGCCCGGAGCATCTGCGCTCCGCCCGCGCCGAGCTGGCCCGGCTGGGCACCCGGGTGGCGACGGCGGTGTGCGACGTACGGGACGCGGACCGCATCACCGAGGTCTTCGACGGTTGCCCGCTGCCCGGGGTACTGGTGAACAACGCGGCCGCCAACTTCCCCGTGCCCGCTGAGGAGATGACGCCGAACGCCTGGCGGGCGGTCGTCGACATCACCCTCACCGGGACCTTCCTGATGACGCGCGAGTTCGGCCGCCGACATCTGGCCGCGGGCACACCCGGCTCGATCATCGACGTCGGCGCCTCGTACGCCTGGACCGGCGGCCCGGGATACGCGCACAGCGCGGCGGCCAAGGCGGGGGTGCGCAACCTGGTGGAGACCCTGGCCGTGGAGTGGGGCCCGTACGGCATCCAGGTCAACGGGCTGGTGCCCGGTCTGATGCCGCACGAGGACATGACCGCCGACATCCGGGGAGCGCTGGACCGGGCCGGGACGCACGACGCGCGACAGCCCGCGCTGCGGGTCGGCGCGCCGCGCGAACTCGGCTGGGCCGCCACCTTCCTGGCCTCCCCCTACGCCCGTTTCATCACCGGCCACACCCTGGTGGTGGACGGTGCGAACTGGCAGCGCAGGGGGCTTGTCGGCGCACCGGTGGTACCGGTGCGCGACCAGCTGGGGCTCGGCCCCTTCACCGGCTGACGGTCAGTCGCCGAACGGGGTGAGGTCGAGCCGCGCCAGCCGCTCGGGGTCGGACAGGATGTACATCCCGACGATCCTCCCGTCGGCGACGGTGACGCCCATGACCGCCAGCGGGAGGCCCCCGGGCGCCGTGACGACGCCGATCGCACCGTTGACCAGCGCGAGCCGCGAGGAGTCCGCGAACTGCCGGAACAGGAGCGCCTGCCCGGCGACGGTCCGGGCACCGCGCACCAGCTTGGACGCGGCCGCGCCGCCGACGAGGGCACCGGAGTCGGCGCGGAGCACCACCTCGGGGTCGAGGACGGCGACCAGTGCCTCGAAGTCCCCCGCGCGTGAGGCCGCGAGGAAGGCGTCGAGGACCTCCTTCTGCCGGCCGAGATCCGGCTCGGACTCCGGGGCGGCCCCCTGAACGCGGCGTCGCGCGCGGCTGGCGAGCTGACGGGTCGCGGCCGGGGAACGGCCCACGACGGGCGCCATGTCGTCGAAGGGCACCGCGAACATGTCGTGCAGCACGAACGCGAGCCGCTCCACGGGCTCCAGCGTCTCCAGCACCACGAGCAGGGCGAGCCCGACCGAGTCGGCCAGCAGTGCCTCCTGCTCGGGATCGACCCGGTCCAGGGGACTCACGACCGGATCGGGGACGTAGGTGTCCATGGGCTCCTCACGACGCGCGGCGCGGGAGCGCAGCATGTCCAGGCAGACCCGGCCCGCCACGGTGGTCAGCCAGGCCGCGAGGTTCCTGATGCCGGCCGCGTCGGTCCGGCTCAGCTTGAGCCAGGTCTCCTGCACGGCGTCGTCGGCCTCGCTCAGCGAGCCGAGCATCCGGTAGGCCACCGCTCGCAGGCGGCCCCGGTGCTCCTCGAACCGCTCGGCGAGAAGCTCTTCGTCGTCCCTCACCCGTCCCCCTTCCCCACCGCACGCGACCCCGTGCGGCACCGTTCGCCGGGCCGGGCCGGGCCGGGCGCCGGACGCGGCACGGAACCGGTCGCCGTGCCCGCTCCGGCCGTTGCCGGGCCGGACGCGGCTCGGAGCCGCGTCCGATCAAAGCACGCCGGTCACTTCCCCTCGAACCGCGGCACGCGGCGCGCGGCCTTCGCCGCGTATCCCTCGCGGGAGTCCTCGGAGGCCAGGGTGAGCGCCGCCGATCCGGCGGTCCGGTCCAAGGCCGCCGCGAGTCCCGCGTCGGCGTACGCGTCGATGTCGCGCTTGATGCCGCGCACGGCGAGCGGCGCGTTCGCCGCGATCTCGGCGGCGACGGCACGGGCGGCCGCGTCCAGTTCGTCGCGGGCGACCACGAGTTGCACGAGACGGAGCCGCTCGGCGGTGACGGCGTCCAGTGAACGCCCTGTCAGGGCCAGGAACTTCGCCCACCCGGCCCCCGCCTCCCGCGCGATGCGCAGATCTCCGCCCGCGTCGACGGCGACCCCGAGCCGCGCCTCCGGCAGAGCGAACACCGCGTCGTCGGCGGCGATCCTGAGGTCCGCCATCAGCGCGAGTTCGAAGCCGAAGCCCAGGCAGTGTCCCTGGACGGCCGCGACCACCGGTTGCGGCAGCCCCGCGAAGACCGCGAACCGCTCGTGCGCCCAGCGGATCCCCTCGTAGTAGTTGCGGGCCCGCTCCGCGTCCGAGCGTCCCTCGATCGCGCCGCCCGGTGCCGTCACGTCGATGCCCGCGCAGAAGGCCCGCCCCTGCGCCCGCAGCAGGACCACCCGGACCGACTCGTCGAAGCGGATCCGGTCGGCCAGCAGCCCGAGTTGGCGTGTCGACTCCCAGCTCCACGCGTTGAGCCTGCCCGGACGGCAGAGGGTGAGGACGCCGATCCCGTCCTCCACGTCGAGGCGGAAGCGCTCCTCACCCTCCGGGACGTCGGTACGCAAGGTGTCGATCATCCAGGTCCCCTCTCGGTTCTGACAACCCGTCAGACCGTAGGGGACCTCAGACCTCGTCGCGCGTCAACGCCAGCAGCCGGTCCAGGACACGAGGCCCGCCGGCCCGTACGCCGTCGTGCTCGAACTCGTCGGTCACCCAGGTGCGCAGACCGCCGATGGCGCGGGCGGTGCGCAGCGCGTGCCCGGTGTCGACGTACATGTCGTCGTGGTAGACCGCCGCGGCCACCGGGACCTCGTTGGCGGCGAGGCGGGCGGGGTCGTACAGCGGCTGCCAGTCGGTGCGGGCGGCCAGTTCCTCGGCGGTCTCGCGCAGTGGCCGCAGCGCGGGGTCGGTGTCGAACATCCAAGGGTGCACGGACTCGCCGGTGAACAGCAGCGGCCCGTCGTCCGCGAGTGTCTTGGCCGCGTCGAACTGCGGGAACTCGGCGCGCACCCGTTCGGCCGACCAGGCGGTGGGCCGGTCGTCCTGCCCGTAGACCGCCTCGTGGATCAGCGCGTACAGCGGGTGGCCCGCGTACGAGAGCAGCCCCTGGACCTCCTCCTGGAAGGCGTCGGAGAGAGCCGGTCCCTGCGGGGTGCGGACGAAGGCCTCCTCCAGGAGGTAGTGCAGCCGGTGACTGCCCTCGCTGCCGCCGAGAAGGATGCCGAGCGACTGGAAGGCCTCGACGGTGAGGCGGTCGCCGCCGCTCAGGACCGGTTCGTGCCGCACGAGGTACTCGGCGATCTGCCGGGCCCGCTCCACGTCCTGGGGGTAACGCGCGTAGTGTGCCGCCACTTTGCGCTCGATACGGGGATACGCGGCCCGGTAGACGTCGTCCGCGTGCGCGTCCAGCGCGGGCAGCCCGCCGGTGATCAGGACCGCGCGCAGGCCTTCGGGGGCCGTCGAGAGGTAGTTCACCGCGCAGAAGCCGCCGAAGCTCTGGCCCAGTACGGTCCAGGGCGCGCCGCCGGTGAGCCGGGGGCGGATGACCTCGCAGTCACGGACGATGGAGTCGCCGCGGAAGTGCGTGAGGTAGTCGGCCTGGGCGCGCGGACCACCGCGCAGCGGGAGCGTCTGGCGGTTGGCGGGCGTGGAGTGGCCGGTGCCGCGCTGGTCGAGCAGCAGGACCCGGAACTCCTTGAGCGCACGGCCGAGCCAGGCCTGCTTGCCGACGAAGCGGTTGGCACCGAAGCCGGGGCCGCCTTGGAGGTAGACCAGCCAGGGGAGGTCCTGGTGCGCCTTCTCGCTCGCGACGACCGCGCGGGCGAACAACTGGATGGTCTCCCCCGCCGGGTCGTCGTGGTCGAGGGGCACGGTGAAGCGGTGGTCGGTGAGGACGACACCGGGCTGGCGGTAGCTGACGGTCAACGGGACTCCCCAGACGTACGGATTCCAGGCTGCGTCCCAGTTGAACACATGCTCCCGGGCCGGCCGAGCCCGGGGATCAAGAAACCGTACTGAACAGCGGCTCAGCACCGGGTGGGGAGGATCAGCGCGCCGACAGGCTGGAACGGCGTACCACCAGCTCCGGCTGGAGCACCACCCGGCGGTGTTCGTGCGGCACCGGGGCCGTCTCGGCCTCCGTCTCCTCCAGCAGCAGCTCGGCGGCGAGGGCGCCCATCGTCATGGCGGGCTGGCGCACCGAGGTGAGCGGGACGGCCGCGGCGGCGGCGAACTCGATGTCGTCGTAGCCGACGATGGCGAGGTCGTCGGGGACGCCGACGCCGGCCGCGTACATGGCCTGCAGGACACCGAGTGCGAGCAGGTCGTTGGCGCAGAAGACGGCGGTCGGGCGCACGGCCAGGCCGAGCAGCCGGGCGCCGGCGTCACGGCCCGCGGCGACGTCCAGGCGCTCGGTCGGCAGCTCCCTGAGGGCGGTGGGCGGCAGCCCTGCCTCGGCCAGCGCGTTCAGCGCGCCGGTGCGCCGGTCGGTGACCTGGTTCAGTCCGGGCGGACCGCTGACGTACGCGATCGAGCGGTGGCCTGCGTCGACGAGATGACGTACGGCCAGCGCGCCGCCCGCCACGTCGTCGACCGAGACCGAGCACTCGGTGGTGCCCTCGGCGACCCGGTCGACCAGTACGAAGGGGATGCCGTTGCGGCGGAAGGTCTCGATGTTGCGCCCCGTCGCGTCGGCGGGGGTCAGCAGCACCCCGCGGACCCGCTGCTCGGCGAAGAGCGACAGGTAGTCGGCCTCCTCGCTCGCGCTCTGCGCGCTGTTGCAGACCATCACGCCGAGCCCGGCGTCCCGCGCGGCCCGCTCGGCGCCGCGCGCCACGTCCACGAAGAAGGGGTTGCCCATGTCGAGGACGAGCAGGCCCATGATCCGGCTGCGCCCGGCCCGCAGCTGGCGCGCCGACTCGCTGCGGACGTAGCCGAGCCGGTCTATGGCCGACTGGACCCGCGCCCGGGTCTCGGAGGCCACGGTGTCCGGGCGGTTGATCACGTTCGAGACCGTGCCCACGGAGACTCCAGCGGCGCGGGCGACGTCCTTGATACCCACCGACTGAGCCATCAGGCAGGAACCTCCAGGTAAACGAGAAGCGGCGGGCGGGCCTTCACATTACCCGCGTGTCCTCCGGGACCGGCGCTCATGCGGGCAACCGGGACACGACGACGTGGAGGGCCCGGGGCGGCGTGCCGCAGGCCTTCCCCTGGTGCGTGGCGGCGGTGACGGGGCCCGGGCCGGCGGCCCGTGGTGTGCCGGCGGGACCGGGACCCGGGACGGTGCCTGCCGGCGCCGTCGTCAGGAGCGTGCGTCGTCTCATGTGCGGGGCTCCTGGTCAGGCAAGATGGAAGACTTCGGTGAGGGGGGTCATCGCCTCGTCGGGTCTGGCGCCGTCCAGCGATTCGAAGAACGGCGCCATCTCCGCCTGCCAGCGGGCGTTGATGCCGGTGGCCTCCATGCCGGCCCGGGCGGCCGCGAAGTCCTCGGTCTCCACGTAGCCGACCAGCAGCCCGTCCTCGCGCAGGAACAGCGAGTAGTTGTGCCAGCCGGTGGCCGAGAGCGCCTGAAGCATCTCGGGCCACACGGCGGCATGCCGCTCGCGGTACTCGTCGAGGCGGTCCGCCCGGACCTTCAGCAGAAAGCACACACGCTGCATCAAGGACCCTCCGGGGACCTAGAAGTTGAACTGGTCGATGTTCTTCGCGTCGAACACGGTCGGCTTGCCCAGGTTGATCACGCCGTCCTTGCCGATGGTGAAGGACCCCATGTCGCCGGCCTTGAAGGTCTCGCCCTCCTTGCCGCTGATCTGTCCCGACACCAGCGCGACGGCGGTGCGGGCGGCGAGCTCGCCGAGCTTCGCCGGGTCCCACAGCTCGAAGCCGTCGACGGTGCCGTTCTTGACGTACTTGCGCATGTCGTTGGGGGTGCCGAGGCCGGTCAGCTTGACCTTGCCCTTGTACTTGGAGCCGGACAGGTACTGGGCCGCGGCCTTGATGCCGACCGTGGTCGGGGAGATGATCCCCTTGAGGTTCGGGTGCTCCTGGAGAAGGCCCTGGGTCTGCTGGAAGGACTGCTGGGCGTCGTCGTTGCCGAAGGCGACCTTGACCAGCTTGACGTCCTTGTACTTGGGGTCCTTCAGCTCGTCCTTCATGAAGTCGATCCAGGTGTTCTGGTTCGTCGCGGTCTGCGCGGCGGACAGGATCGCGATCTCGCCCTTGTAGCCGATCTGCTCGGCGAGCAGCTGCACCTCGGTGCGGCCCAGGTCCTCGGCGCTGGCCTGCGAGACGAAGGCGTTGCGGCACTCGGGCTTGGTGTCCGAGTCGTAGGTGACGACCTTGATCTTGTTGCTCATGGCCTGCTTGAGCGCGGTGCACAGTGCGCCCGGGTCCTGTGCGGAGACGGCCATCGCGTCGACCTGCTGCTGGGTGAGCGTGTTGACGTAGCTCACCTGGCCGGAGGTGTCGGTGGCGCTGCTGGGGCCGACCTCCTTGTACTTGGAGCCCAGCTCCGTCAGCGCCTTCTCGCCGCCCTTGTCGGAGGAGGTGAAGTACGGGTTGTTGACCTGCTTGGGCAGGAACCCGACCGTCAGGCCCTTCTTGGTCGCTGCGTTCGGGTCGGCCTTGCCGGCCGTGGCGTTCGAACCGCTGTCGCTCTTGACGTCCTTCTTGGTGGTGCCACCGCAGGCGGTGGCGGCCAGGGCGAGCGAGGTGACGGCGGCGAGCGCCACGCAGGTGCGGCGGATCGTTGACTTGCGCATGGCGGAAGTTCCTTTACGAGGGTGGGCGGTTACGAGGTCGGAGTCGAGGCGGCTCTGCGGCCCGCCCTCGCTACGGAGATCTGCCGCGCGACCCGGGGGCCGAGCACGGAGACGACGAGCAGAACGCCGGTGACGACGATCTGCGACTGCGCGGAGACATTGGAGAGGCTCATCACGTTCTGCAGCGCGCCGAGCAGGAAGACTCCCGCGATCGCGCCGCCGAGCGTGCCCTTGCCGCCGTCGAAGTCGATGCCGCCCAGCAGGACGGCGGCGACGACGGAGAGTTCGAGGCCGGTGGCGTTGTCGTAGCGGGCGCTGGCGTAGTGCAGCGCCCAGAAGATGCCGGTCAGCGAGGCCATGAAGCCGGTGGCGACGAACAGGATCAGCTTCTGCCGCTTGACCCGGATACCGGCGAAACGCGCGGCCTCCTCGTTGGCGCCGACCGCGAAGGCCGAGCGTCCGAACGGGGTGGCGTGCAGGACGACCACGGCGATCGCGAGGAGCACCAGGAAGGGCAGGAAGGCCTGCGGGACGAAGGTGTCCCCGATGCGCCCGGCCGCGAAGTCCTGGTACTGGGTGGGGAAGTCGGTCACCGCGTCCGAGCCGAGCACGATCTGCGCGATGCCCCGGTAGGCGGCGAGCGTGCCGATGGTGACGGCGAGGGAGGGCAGTCCGAGCCGGGTCACCAGCAGGCCGTTGACCAGCCCGCACACCACGCCGAGCAGCAGGCACAGCGGGATGATCGTCTCGATCGTCATGCCCTGGTTCCACAGGGCGCCCATCACCGAGCCGGAGAGACCGGCCGTGGAGGCGACCGAGAGGTCGATCTCCCCGGCCACCACGAGCAGGGTCATCGGCAGCGCGATCAGCGCGATGGGCAGGGTGTTGCCGATCAGGAACGACAAGTTGAGTGCGTTGCCGAAGCCGTCGACGAAGCCGAAGGAGAACAGCAGCAGGACGATGAGGAGGGCGCCGACGACCGTGTCCCAGCGGACGGCGCGCGCGAGGGGCGAGTCAGCCATGGCGGGCGTTCCTCTTCTTCAGTGCGGAGGCCACGCGCAGCGCGACGATCCGGTCGACCGCGATGGCGAGGATGAGCAGGACGCCGTTGATGGCGAGCACCCAGACGGAGCTGACGCCGAGCGCGGGCAGCACGCTGTTGATGGAGGTGAGCAGCAGCGCGCCGAGCGCGGCGCCGTAGACGCTGCCGGAACCGCCGGTGAAGACGACGCCGCCGACCACCACCGCGCTGACGACGGTGAGTTCGTAGCCGGTGCTGGTGCCGGAGTCGACGTTGCCGAACCGGGCGAGGTACAGGGCGCCGGCGAGGCCGGCGAGGCCGCCGCAGACGACGTACGCGGTCAGGATCCGCTTGCGGACCGGGATGCCGGCCAGCCGCGCGGCCTCGGGGTTGGAGCCGAGCGCGTACAACTCCCGTCCGCTGCCGAAGTGCTTGAGGTAGTAGGCGGTGACCAGCAGCACGGCCAGGGCGATCAGCGCGAGGTACGGCACCGCCGAGATGCCGCCGGAGCCGAAGTCGACGAAGCTGCCCGGGAGGTCGGCCGCGGTGATCTGCCGGGAGCCGACCCAGATGGAGTCGATGCCGCGGATGATGTAGAGCGTGCCGAGGGTGACGACGAGCGCGGGCACCTGGCCGAGGCTGACCAGCAGCCCGTTGACGAGTCCCCAGCCGATGCCGAGCAGCACCGCGAGGACCACCGCGACGACGGGGTTTCCGCCGCCCTGCAGATAGGTGCCGGCCGCGAAGGCGCTGATGCCGAGCGTGGAACCGACCGACAGGTCGACGTTCCGGGTGATCACCACCAGCGACTGGCCGGTGGCGACCAGCACCAGGATGGTCGCGTTCAACAGCAGGTCCTTGATGCCTTGTTCGGACAGGAACTGGCTGTTGCCCATCTGGGTGATGGCGATCATCACCAGGAAGACGACCAGGATGGCGAGTTCGCGCATCTTGAAGACGCGGTCCACCAGCCGGGTGCCGCTCGACCGGGGGACCTCGGCGGCGGGGGCGGGGTTGGGTGCGGTCACCGTCATGCGGCGGCCCTCTCAGTGTCGGTCGTCGTCATGCGGCGGCCCTCCCGGTCGCTGCGGCCATCACGGATTCCTCGGTGGCTTCGGAGCGCGGGATCTCGGCGGTGAGCCGGCCCTCGTGCATCACGAGGACCCGGTCGGCCATGCCGAGGATCTCGGGCAGGTCGGAGGAGATCATCAGGACGGCGACGCCGTCCGCGGCCAACTCGCTGAGCAGCCGGTGTACTTCGGCCTTCGTGCCCACGTCGATTCCGCGCGTCGGCTCGTCCACGATCAGCACCTTGGGGCCGGTGGCGAGCCACTTGGCCAGAACGACCTTCTGCTGGTTGCCGCCGGAGAGCGTGGCCACGGTGTCGGCGAGCCGGGCGTACTTCACCTGGAGCTTGACCGCCCAGTCGAGGGACCGGCTGCGCTCGGCGCCCCGGTCCATCAGGCCCGCCCTGACGGTCGTACGCAGCCCGGTCAGACCGATGTTGCGCTCGATGGACATGTCCATCACCAGGCCCTGGGCGCGGCGGTCCTCGGGGACGAGGGCGAGGCCTGCGGACATGGCCGTCGAGGGCGCGCCGTTGGTGAGCGACCTGCCGTCGACCTCCACCTCCCCCGCGTCCCAGCGGTCGACGCCGAAGACGGCCCGCGCCACCTCCGTACGGCCCGCGCCGACGAGCCCGGCGAGACCGACGATCTCACCGCGCCGGACGTCGAAGGAGACATCGGTGAAGACACCCTCGCGGGTCAGGCGGCGCACGCTGAGGGCGATCTCGCCCGCCTCGACGTCCTGCTTGGGGTAGAGCTCGTCGAGGTCGCGGCCGACCATCCGGCGTACGAGGTCGTCCTCCGTCATGCCCTCCAGCGGCTCGCTGGATATCAGGGCACCGTCGCGCAGGGTCGTGACCCTTTGGCAGATCTGGAAGATCTCCTCCAGCCGGTGCGAGATGAACAGCACCGCCGAGCCCTGCTCACGCAGGGTGCGCACGACCCCGAAGAGGCGAGCGACCTCGCTGCCGGTCAGGGCGGCGGTCGGCTCGTCCATGATCAGGACCCGGGCGTCGAAGGAGAGCGCCTTGGCGATCTCGACGATCTGCTGGTCGGCGATGGACAGTCCACGCGCCGGGCGCTCGGGGTCGAGCTCGACGCCGAGGCGCTTCATCAGACCGGCGGTCGCCGCGTGGGTGGCCTTGTGATCGATGCGGCCGAGCGCACGACGGGGCTGGCGGCCCATGAAGATGTTCTCGGCTATCGACAGGTCGGGGAAGAGCGTGGGCTCCTGGTAGATCACCGCGATACCCGCGTCGCGGGCGTCGGCGGGACCGTGGAAGACAGTGGGCTCGCCGTCCAGCAGCACCCGGCCGGCGTCCGGTCGGTGCACGCCGGCGAGCGTCTTGATGAGGGTCGACTTGCCCGCGCCGTTCTCACCGGCGAGTGCGTGCACTTCGCCGGGGAACAGTTCCAGGGACACGTCCCGCAGGGCGCGCACCGCGCCGAAGGACTTGGAGATGTCCTCCAGCGCCAGTACGGGGGCCGGACCCGCGTCGGACCGGTGGGTCATGGGAGCTCCTCAACGACGCGGGCGGAGAGGCCTCACGACGTCGTGAAAGGTTTCAACTAGGTTGCCGGGACGTTAGGCATGTAGCCCAGGTCACGTCAATGGGTTCGGGTCGAAATTCTCGATAGCCAAAGGTCACAACCGAGTCACGGAGAGCGGTCTTTGCCGAGGGGGTTGACAGCCTTTCGGGGTGCTCATAGCTTCAGCGTTCTGAATCGTTTCAGACCACCCCTGTTCAGATCGAAGCCGTCCGGACCGAAGTCGCCGTCGCTCAGACCCGACGTCACACCCGAAGTCACAGGAGCCCCGAAGTGACCGAGCTCGCCGCGGTGAAGGCCGCACTCAAGACCCAGGCAGTAGAGACGCCGTCGTGGGCGTACGGGAACTCGGGAACCCGCTTCAAGGTGTTCGCCCAGCCCGGCGTGCCGCGCAGTCCGCGGGAGAAACTGGACGACGCCGCCCAGGTGCACGCCCACACCGGTGCCGCGCCGTCCGTCGCGCTGCACATCCCCTGGGACAAGGTCGACGACTACGCGGCCCTGGCCAAGTACGCCGAGGAGCGCGGCCTGCGGCTGGGCACGATCAACTCCAACACCTTCCAGGACGACGACTACAAGCTGGGCAGCGTCTGCCACCCGGACGCGACGGTGCGGCGCAAGGCTCTCGACCACCTGCTCGAGTGCGTCGACATCATGGACGCGACGGGTTCGAAGGACCTGAAGCTCTGGTTCGCCGACGGCACGAACTATCCCGGCCAGGACGACATCCGCGAGCGCCAGGACCGGCTGGCCGAGAGCCTCGCCCAGGTCTACGAGCGGCTCGGGGACGACCAGCGGATGCTCCTGGAGTACAAGTTCTTCGAGCCCGCCTTCTACGCGACGGACGTGCCGGACTGGGGCACCGCGTACGCGCACTGCCTCAAGCTCGGCCCCAAGGCACAGGTCGTCGTCGACACCGGGCACCACGCGCCCGGCACCAACATCGAGTTCATCGTCGCCACGCTGCTGCGTGAGCAAAAGCTCGGCGGCTTCGACTTCAACTCGCGCTTCTACGCGGACGACGACCTGATGGTGGGCGCCGCCGACCCCTTCCAGCTCTTCCGGATCATGTACGAGGTGATCCGCGGCGGCGGCTTCACCCCCGACGTGGCGTTCATGCTGGACCAGTGCCACAACATCGAGGCGAAGATCCCCGCGATCATCCGTTCGGTGATGAACGTGCAGGAGGCCACCGCCAAGGCGCTGCTCGTGGACCGGGACGCGCTGGCTGCCGCCCAGCGCGAGGGTGACGTGCTCGCCGCGAACGCCGTGATCATGGACGCGTACAACACCGACGTACGGCCGCTGCTGCGCGAGGTCCGCGAGGAGCTCGGCCTGGACGGTGACCCGGTGGCCGCGTACCACCGTTCCGGGTGGGCGGGGAAGATCGCCGCGGAGCGGGTGGGCGGACAGCAGGCCGGGTGGGGGGCGTAGCCGCCGTGTCGCGTCCGCCGGGTGACCCCGGCGGCAGGCCGGGGCCGGCAGGTCGCCGGCCGTGCGGCCGCCCGGGACCCGCCGGGTGCGCCGCAGCACTCGTACGTCCTCTCTCTTCACTCCTCTTTCTCTAAGGACCAGGAACATGGCACCCCATCCCGAAGCCGCCGCTCTGCTGGCCCGGTCGCACCGGCTCGGCGCCGACCCCCGCAACACCAACTACGCGGGCGGCAACACCTCCGCGAAGGGCACCGACACCGACCCCGTGACCGGCGGCGACGTCGAGCTGATGTGGGTGAAGGGGTCGGGCGGTGACCTCGGCACGCTGACCGGGTCCGGGCTCGCCGTACTGCGGCTGGACCGGCTGCGGGCGATGACGGAGGTCTACCCCGGTGTGGAGCGCGAGGACGAGATGGTCGCCGCGTTCGACTACTGCCTGCACGGCAAGGGTGGCGCGGCCCCGTCCATCGACACGGCGATGCACGGTCTGGTGGACGCCGCCCACGTCGACCACCTGCACCCGGACTCCGGTATCGCGCTGGCCTGCGCGGCCGACGGCGAGAAGCTGACCGCCGAGTGTTTCGGGGACACCGTGGTCTGGGTCCCCTGGCGTCGGCCGGGCTTCCAGCTCGGCCTGGACATCGCGGCCGTCAAGGAGGCCAACCCGCGCGCGATCGGCTGTGTCCTGGGCGGCCACGGCATCACCGCCTGGGGCGACACGGCCGACGACTGCGAACGCAACTCACTGCACATCATCAGGACCGCCGAGGCGTTCCTCGCCGAGCGCGGCAGGCCCGAGCCCTTCGGGCCGGCCGTCGAGGGCTACACGGCCCTTCCCGTGACCGAGCGCCGCGCGCGCGCCGCGGCCCTCGCGCCGTACGTCCGGGCCCTGGCCTCCCAGGACCGCGCGCAGGTCGGCCACTTCACCGACTCCGACGTCGTCCTCGACTTCCTCGAGCGCGCCGAGCACCCCCGTCTCGCCGCGCTCGGCACCTCCTGCCCCGACCACTTCCTCCGGACCAAGGTCAGGCCGCTCGTCCTCGACCTGCCGCCGACCGTCGAGCCGGCCGAGGCGATCGCCCGTCTCAAGGAGCTGCACGCCGAGTACCGCGAGGAGTACGCGGCCTACTACGCGCGGCACGCCGACGCCGACTCCCCCGCGATGCGCGGCGCGGACCCGGCGATCGTGCTGATCCCCGGCGTCGGCATGTTCTCCTTCGGCAAGGACAAGCAGACCGCTCGCGTCGCGGGCGAGTTCTACGTCAACGCGATCAACGTGATGCGGGGCGCCGAGGCCGTCTCCACGTACGCGCCCATCGAGGAGTCGGAGAAGTTCCGCATCGAGTACTGGTCGCTGGAGGAGGCCAAGCTCCAGCGGCTGCCCAGGCCCAAGCCGCTCGCGACCCGGGTGGCGCTGGTGACCGGCGCGGGCAGCGGTATCGGCAAGGCGATCGCCGAGCGGCTGGTGGCCGAGGGTGCCTGCGTGGTGGTCGCCGACCTGAACGCGGCCAACGCCGCCGAGGTCGCCACGGCGCTGGGCGGACCCGACAGGGCCGTCGCCGTCACCGTCGACGTGACCTCCGAGGAGCAGATCGCCGAGGCCTTCCGGGCGGCGGTGCTCGCCTTCGGGGGCGTCGACCTGGTGGTCAACAACGCGGGCATCTCCATCTCCAAGCCGCTCCTGGAGACCACCGCGAAGGACTGGGACCTCCAGCACGACATCATGGCCCGCGGCTCCTTCCTGGTCTCCCGCGAGGCCGCCCGGGTGATGATCCGGCAGGAGCTGGGTGGCGACATCGTCTACATCGCGTCCAAGAACTCGGTCTTCGCCGGACCGAACAACATCGCCTACTCCGCGACCAAGGCCGACCAGGCCCATCAGGTCCGGCTGCTGGCGGCCGAGTTGGGCGAGCACGGCATCCGTGTCAACGGCGTCAACCCGGACGGGGTGGTGCGCGGGTCGGGCATCTTCGCGGGCGGCTGGGGCGCCCAGCGCGCGGCCACGTACGGGATCGAGGAGGAGAAGCTCGGCGAGTTCTACGCCCAGCGGACCATCCTCAAGCGGGAGGTGCTGCCCGAGCACGTCGCGAACGCGGTGTTCGCGCTGACCGGCGGAGACCTCACGCACACCACCGGTCTGCACGTCCCGGTCGACGCCGGCGTCGCGGCGGCATTCCTGCGATGAACGGGCACCACAAGACCTTCGCCGCGGTCGACCTCGGCGCGTCCAGCGGGCGCGTCATGGTCGGCCGCGTCGGCCCCGAAACCCTGGACCTCACCGAGGCCCACCGCTTCCCGAACCGGCCGGTGCGGGTCCCCGAGGGGCTGCGCTGGGACGTGCTCGCGCTGTACGCGGGAGTGCTCGACGGACTGCGCGCCGCCGGTCAGGTCGACTCCGTCGGCATCGACAGCTGGGCCGTCGACTACGGGCTGCTGGACGCCGACGGGACGCTGCTCGGCAACCCGGTGCACTACCGCGACACCCGCACCGAGGGCGTCGCGGAGCAGGTGTGGGCCACCGTGCCCGCCGCCGAACTGTACGCGGCGACCGGGCTCCAGTACGCCCCGTTCAACACGCTCTACCAGCTCACCGCGGCCCTCTCGACGGCCCAACTCGCGCACGCCGAGAGGCTTCTGCTCATCCCCGACCTACTGGCCTACTGGCTGACGGGCGAGGCGGGCACGGAGCTGACCAACGCCTCCACCACCCAGCTGATCGACCCGAGGACGCGCGGGTGGGCGAACGACCTCGCGGGGCGGCTCGGCATCGACCTGAAGCTGTTCGCGCCGCTGCGCCGGCCGGGCGACCCGGCCGGCCTCCTGACGCCCCGGGTGCTGGAGGAGACGGGACTGACCGGCCCGGTCCCGGTGACGACCGTCGCCTCGCACGACACCGCCTCCGCGGTGGCCGCCGTCCCCGCCGTCGGCGAACGCTTCGCCTACATCTGCACCGGCACCTGGTCCCTGGCGGGCCTGGAGCTGGCCGCGCCGGTCCTCACGGAGGCGAGCCGGGCGGCCAACTTCACCAACGAGCTGGGCGTGGACGGCACGGTCCGCTATCTGCGCAACATCATGGGACTGTGGCTGCTCCAGGAGTGCCTGCGCGAGTGGGACCACCCCGACCTGGGCGAACTGCTGCGGGCCGCCGCCGAGGTCCCGGCGCTGCGATCGGTCGTGGACGCGGGCGACGCCGCCTTCCTCGCCCCCGGCCGGATGCCGGCCCGGATCGCCGACGCCTGCCGGGCGTCAGGGCAGCCCGTGCCCGGCTCCCGTGCCGAGACCACCCGCTGCATCCTCGACTCCCTCGCGCTAGCCCACCGCCGGGCCGTCGCCGAGGCGCAGGAGCTCGCCGACCACCCGGTCGACGTCGTGCACATCGTCGGCGGCGGCACCCGCAACGAACTGCTCTGCCAGCTGACCGCCGACGCCTGCGGGCTGCCGGTGGTGGCGGGCCCGGCGGAGGCGGCCGCACTCGGCAACGTCCTCGTCCAGGCCAGGGCCCAGGGCCTGGTCGGCGACCGTACGTCGATGCGGGGGCTCCTCGCCCGTACGCAGCCGTTGCGGCGGTACGAGCCCCGGGGCGACGCGGCCGTCTGGCGCGCCGCGCAGGACCGGCTCGTCCGTCCGTGAGCGGGGACCGACCCGGCTCCCCGAGCGGGGACTCCCCTTGCGCCCGCCCGCCGCGTACTCTGCACTCATCCGATGATCGATCCCTAGGAGCCGCGATGCGCGTCGCTCTGTTCCTGACCTGTGTCAACGACACGCTCTATCCGGACACCGGCCGCGCCGTGGTGAAACTGCTGACCAGGCTGGGCGTAGAGGTCGACTTCCCGATGGCCCAGACCTGTTGCGGACAGGCGCACTACAACACCGGATACCGGCATCAGGCCGAACCACTGGCCCGGCATTTCTCCGATGTCTTCGCTGAGTACGAGGCGATCGTGACGCCCTCCGGGTCGTGCGGCGCGATGGTGCGGGAGCTCTATCCACGGATGGGCGAGCGGGCACGGGCCGAAGGCCGCGGCGACACCCTCGCGGCCACGCTCGCCCCGGTCGTTCCCAAGACGTACGAGCTCACCGAGTTCCTGGTGGACGTGCTCGGGGTGACGGACGTGGGCGCGTACTACCCGCACACCGTCACCTACCACCCCACCTGCCACGGGCTGCGCAGTCTGGGGCTCGGCGACCGGCCGCGCCGGCTGCTCCAGGCCGTCAGGGGACTCGAGCTGCGCGAGCTGCCCGGCGCCGACGAGTGCTGCGGCTTCGGCGGCACCTTCGCCGTCAAGAACCCCGACGTCTCGGCCGCGATGGGCGCCGACAAGGTACGCAACGCCGAGGCGACGGGCGCGGACGTGCTCTGCGCCGCCGACAACTCCTGTCTGATGCACATCGGCGGCACGATGACCCGGCTGAGCACGGACATGCGGCCGGTCCACATCGCGGAGATCCTGGCGAGCACGGAAGGAGAGCCGAGCGCATGAGTGGCACCTTCGTCGGCATGCCGGCCTTCCCCGAGGCCGCCCACGAGGCGGTCAACAACCCCACCCTGCGCGCGAATCTGCGCCACGCGACCCACACGATCCGCGCCAAGCGCGCCGTCGCCGTCTCCGAACTCGACGACTGGGCGGCCCTGCGCGAGGCCGGCAAACAGATCAAGGACCACACACTCCGTCATCTCGACCGCTATCTCGTCCAGTTGGAGGAGTCGGTCACCGCGGCCGGCGGCGTCGTGCACTGGGCCGCCGATGCCGACGAGGCCAACCGGATCGTCGTCGAGCTGGTCAGGGCGACCGGTGAGAGCGAAGTCGTCAAGGTCAAGTCGATGGCCACCCAGGAGATCGGTCTCAACGAAGCCCTGGAAGCGGCGGGCATCCGCGCCTACGAGACCGATCTCGCCGAGCTCATCGTGCAGTTGGGCAAGGACCGGCCCTCGCACATCCTGGTCCCCGCGATCCACCGCAACCGCGGCGAGATCCGCGACATCTTCGCCCGCGAGATGAGCGAGTGGGGCCGCCCGGCGCCCGAGGGCCTCACCGACACGCCCGCCGAACTCGCCGAGGCCGCCCGGCTGCATCTGCGCGAGAAGTTCCTGCGCGCCAAGGTCGGTGTCTCCGGCGCCAACTTCATGGTCGCCGAGACCGGCACGATGATGGTGGTGGAGTCCGAGGGCAACGGCCGGATGTGCCTGACGCTGCCCGAGACACTGATCTCGGTCGTCGGGATCGAGAAGACCGTGCCGACCTGGCAGGACCTGGAGGTCTTCCTGCAGACCCTGCCCCGCTCCTCGACCGCCGAGCGCATGAACCCGTACACCTCGATGTGGACGGGCACCACGGACTCCGACACGGCGGACGGTCCCCGGACCTTCCACCTGGTCCTGATCGACAACGGCCGCACCGACACGCTCGCCGACGAGGTCGGCCGCCAGGCGCTGCGCTGCATCCGCTGTTCGGCGTGTCTCAACGTCTGCCCGGTGTACGAGCGGGCCGGCGGGCACGCCTACGGCTCGGTCTACCCCGGCCCGATCGGCGCGATCCTCAGCCCCCAGCTCCGGGGCACCGAGAGCGAGATCGACGCCTCCCTGCCGTACGCCTCCTCGCTGTGCGGCGCCTGCTACGACGTCTGCCCGGTCGCCATCGACATCCCGGAGGTCCTCGTCCATCTGCGCGAGCGGATCGCCGAGGGCGGCCAGGTGACGCGGAAGGGCAACAAGGTCGTCCTCAAGCCCGCGAAGGGGCACGCCGCCGAGCGGGCCGCCATGCGGGCGGCACGCTGGGCGTTCGGCCACCCCGGCGCGCTGCGCACCGGCCAGCGGCTGGCGTCCCGGACGCGCCGTTTCCATCCACGGACGCTGCCCGGACCCGGCCGGGCGTGGAGCGACACCCGGGACCTGCCGGCGGTACCCGCGGAGCCGTTCCGCGACTGGTGGCAGCGGACACGAGGCGGAAAGGACGTGCCGAAGTGAGCAGCAGGGAGCTGATCCTGGGGCGGGTGCGGCGCGCGCTCGCCGACGTTCCGCGGGACGACACGCCGTACGAGCAGGCCGTGCCGCGCGGGTATCTGCGCGAGCACGGCGACCGGAGTGTCGCGGAGACGGTGGATCTGCTGGCCGAGAACCTGGCGGACTACCGGGCGATCGTGCACCGCTGCGCGGCCGGCGAACTGGCGGCGACCGTCGCCGGGCTGCTCGCCGCGCACGGCTCGGCCTCGGTGGTCGTACCGGCGGGTCTCGACGAGACATGGCTGGCCGCGACCGAGGTCACGCGTGTACCGGACCGGGCCGAGGACACCTCGGCCGAGCTGGACCGGGTCGACAGCGTGGTCACCGGGTGCGCTGTGGCGATCGCAGAGACCGGCACCCTGGTCCTGGACGGCGGCCCCGACCAGGGCCGTCGCCGCATCACGCTGGTCCCCGACCACCACATCTGTGTCGTCCGTGTTCCCGGGCAGGTCGTCTCCTCCGTGCCCCAGGCGCTGGAGCGCCTCGACCCGGCCCGCCCGTTGACCTGGATCTCCGGCCCGTCGGCGACCAGCGACATCGAACTCGACCGGGTCGAGGGGGTGCACGGTCCCCGCACCCTGGAGGTGGTGCTGGTGAGCGGCGGGTGACGGGCGCGGATAGCGTGAGGGAATGATCCGGTTCGAACAGGTCACCAAGCGCTATCCGGACGGCACGACGGCCGTGGACGGCCTCTCGTTCGAGGTCGCGGAGGGCGAACTCGTCACGCTCGTCGGCCCGTCGGGCTGCGGCAAGACGACCACCATGATGATGGTGAACCGGCTGATCGAACCGACCTCGGGCCGGATCCTCGTGAACGGTGAGGACGTCGCCACGGTCGACCCGGTCCGGCTGCGCCGGCGGATCGGCTATGTCATCCAGCAGGTGGGCCTGTTCCCGCACCGGACCGTCCTCGACAACACGGCGACGGTTCCGACGCTGGTCGGCTGGAAGAGAGCGAAGGCCCGGGCCCGCGCCGCCGAGCTGCTCGACCTGGTGGGCCTGGACCCGAAGACGTACGGATCCCGCTATCCGGACCAGTTGTCGGGCGGTCAGCGCCAGCGGGTCGGTGTGGCACGGGCGCTCGCGGCGGACCCGCCCGTACTGCTGATGGACGAGCCCTTCGGGGCCGTCGACCCGGTGGTCCGCGAGCAGTTGCAGGACGAGTTCCTGCGGATGCAGGAGTCGGTGCGCAAGACGGTGCTGTTCGTCACGCACGACATCGAGGAGGCGGTCCGGCTCGGCGACCGCATCGCGGTGTACGGGCAGGGGCGCGTCGAGCAGTTCGACACGCCGGGGGCCGTCCTGGGCACCCCGGCCACGGAGTACGTCGCCGAGTTCGTCGGGGCCGACCGAGGGCTGAAGCGGCTGTCGGTCACCGAGATCCAGCACGACGACCTGGAACAGCCGCCCGTCGCCAGCATGGACGAGTCCGCCGGGCCGGCCGCCGAGCGGTTGCGTGCCGGGAGCGCCCGCTGGGCGGTGGTGCTGGACGCCGAGGGTGATCTGCACGGCTGGGTGGGGGTCGATGAGCTGACCGGGGGCGGCTCCGTCGGGGACCACGTCCACCGGATGGACTCATGGGTCCCCGTGGGTGCCCCGCTGAAACAGGCCTTCGGTGTCATGCTCCAGCACGACGCGGGGTGGGTCGCGGTACTGGAAGGCGCGCGGTTCCTCGGCGTCCTGACCCCGGCGAAGCTGCACGAGGCGCTGCGGCGCTCGGTGGACGCGGATGCGCGGGGGGTGGCGCGGGGGCAGGTGGCGTTCGACTCGGTAACCAAGGCGTAGGCGCTCCGCTGGGTTGGGGGGTGGGTGCGCTGGGGGGTGAGGTTTGGGTGCGGGCGGCGTTTGGGTGCGCAGTTCCCCACGCCCCTTGCAGGGCGGTCCCTGAACCGGGGTGCCGGGGAAGGCGTATCGGCGGGACTCGGGTGCGGGTGCGTGGGGGCTCGGCGCGCCGTTCCCCGCGCCCCTTGCAGGGCGGTCCGTGAACCGGGGTGCCGGGGAAGGCGTATCGGCGGGACTCAGGTGCGGGTGCGTGGGGGCTCGGCGCGCCGTTCCCCGCGCCCCTTGCAGGGCGGTCCCTGAACCGGGGTGCCGGGGAAGGCGTATCGGCGGGACTCAGGTGCGGGTGCGTGGGGGCTCGGCGCGCCGTTCCCCGCGCCCCCTGCGGGGGGGGCGGGGCGCGCGTCGGCTATGGGGCGTTCGGTGGGCGGGGGGCGATGCGGGTCGTTTCGTCGAGGCACCAGGACAGGGTCGAGGGCCAGGAACCGTAGCCCGCTTCGAGGTCCAGGTGCGCGCCGCCGGGGACGACGTCGGTGTCGAGGCCGAGGGGCACCCCGTATTCCTGGGCCGCACCGCCCAGGCAGTACGGGTCGTTGTCCGTGGCCACGAGCCGGGTCACCGGCGCCGCTGCGCGCAGGTGCGCCGCGGTGGCACCCGAGCGGCAGAAACCGGCGATGTCCTCGTAGCCGGCGATGACCGCCTCGGACGGCGGTGCGACCAGCAGGACCCGGTCGGCGCGGACCGTGCCACGAACCGCCGCGTGCAGCCACAGCGGGACGGCGAGGCTGTGGCAGACGACCACGCGCTCGTGCTCCTGCGCGTCGAGGTGGGCGTGCAGCCGGTCGAGCCAGGACGTCAGCGACGGGTGGTCGGGATCAGGGAGCTGCGGGTACGTCACGTCCTGCCCTCGGGCCGCCAGTTCACCGGCCAGCCAGTGCTGCCAGTGGCCTTCGGGGCGACGGTTCTGCCAGCCGTGCAGGATCAGGAAGGAGCGCGAGGTCGAGGGCGAGGCCGGGATCGAGGTCATGAGGGTGATCGTCGGGCATGCCACGCCGCCGGGTCCAGCGGCCCCGTACAGTCGCCCGGGCCCGTCATGTACAGCCGGTCACTTCAGGAGGCCCTTCTCCTTCAGATAGGCGCGTGCCACGTCCTCCGGGAGCCGTCGCCAGCTGTCCACCTGCTGGTTCATGGACGCCAGGTCCGCGGTGGTGAGCACGCCGTTGAGCGCGCCGAGCGCCTTGGTGACGTTCTCGCTGCCCGCGCGCGAGCGGTTGACGACGGGCACGACGTAGTCGGCGTTCTGCAGGTGCTTGTCGTCGGCGAGCAGGACGAGCCCGAACTCGCCCAGGGTCGCGTCCGTCGTCGTGGTGAGCACCATCTGGTCCCGGCCGCTCTGCACGGCCTGCTTCGCCTGGGTCGTGCCGACGCCCTTCGGATCGACCGCGGTGATGTCGATGCCGTACGTCTTCTTCAGGCCCGGTTCGCAGTAGGGCCGCTTGACGCACTCGTCGCCCGCCGCGAGCCGCACCTTCAGACCGGACGCCCCGAGGTCGCTGAGGTTCTTCAGCCGGTGCTGCCGGGCGTACCGGCCGGTCACGGCGAAGGCGTTCTGGTCGACGGCCCTGCCGGGATCGAGGACGGTGAGCCCGCGGGGTGCGGCGAGCGACCGCAGCGCCTTCATGGTGGCGGTGAGGTCGGGCGAGCCGACCGGTGGTGCGTCGGCCCCGTGGGTCTTGGCGTTCAGCCAGTCCGCGAAGGTGGCCGCGTACTCCGGAACGACGTCGATCTGGCCGGACTCCAGGGCGGGTTCGTAGAGCTCGCGGTTGGCGACCGTGAGCATGGAGGTCCTGTACCCGGCCTGCTTCAGCAGCAGGGCGTACATCTGGGCCAGCAGGTCGCTCTCGGTGAATCCGGCCGAGCCCACGGTCAGGTGCTTGCTGTCGCCGGGCGGCGCGGTGACGGCGCCGCGGTTCTCCAGGGACGGGCCGGTGGCGCAGCCGGCCAGCAGGAGCACACCGGCGAGGACGGCGTGTCGCTTCACCGCGCGCCTCTCACCCAGCGGGGCGCGAGCCGTTCGGCGGTCTCGAAGATCCCCTCGACGATCAGCGCGAACACGGCGACCAGCACGGCGCCCGCGACGACCTGCGGGGTGCTCGCCAGGTTGAATCCCGCGGTGATGATCCGGCCGAGCCCGCCGCCGCCCGCGAGCGCGGCGATGGTGGCCGTCGCGACCAGTTGGACGGCGGCGATCCGGACGCCGTTCATCACCATCGGCAGGGCGAGGGGCAGTTCGACCTGGAACAGCATCTGTCGCCCGGTCATCCCCATGCCGCGTGCCGCCCGCACCACGCCGCGGTCGACCTCGCGCATGCCGACGTACGCGTTGGTGAGCAGCGGCGGGACGGCGAACAGCACGAGTGCGACGACCGTGGGCCCCTCGCCGTACCTGCCGAGCGGGGTGAGGAGCAGGAGGACGAGGACGGCGAAGGTGGGGACGGCCCGGCCGACGTTGGAGATGTTGACCGCGAGCGCGCCGCCCTTCCCGAGATGGCCGAGGACGAGGGCGACGGGCAGGGCGATCAGGCAGCTGATGACCAGGCAGACGACGGTGAGGACGAGGTGCTGGGCGAGGCGGTGCCGAACTCCGTCGTCGCCCGTCCAGTGCGCGGGGTCGCCGAGCCAGTGCCAGGCCTCGGCCAGGGTGTTCATCCGCGGGCTCCGCGGGTCCAGGGGGTGATGAGCCACTGCACCCCGAGCAGCAGGAGATCCGCCGCGACGGCGATGACGACGCACAGCACGGACGCGGTGAGGACCTGCGCCTTGAAGTACGTGTTCATGCCCGCGTAGATGAGGTTGCCGAGGCCTCCGAAGCCGACGATCGCGCCGACCGTGACCAGCGAGACGGCGGACACGGTGGCGATCCGCAGCCCGGCCATCGCGGCGGGCACGGCGAGCGGCAGCTCCACGGTGAGCAGCAACCTGACCGGCCCGTATCCCAGGCCGCGCGCGGCCTGCCGGGTCTCCTCGGGGACGGCGCGCAGGCCCGCGAGGATGTTCCGTACGAGAAGGGTCAGCGAATAGAGGACGAGGCCGGCGACGACGAGTGCGGCCGACAGTCCGTACACGGGCAGGAGCAGCGAGAACATCGCCAGTGACGGGACGGTGTAGAGGATGGTGGTCACCGCCAGGACGGGGCCGGCGGCCCAGCCCCAGCGGCGGGCGAGGACGGCCAGCGGCACCGCGACGGCGAGTCCTACGAGCACGGCGATCACGGTGAGCTGGAGGTGCTGGGCGACGGCGTCGAGCAGGATCTGGCGACGGGTGCTCAGATACGCACCGCAGATCCACTCGTTGCGCGCGAGGCAGTCGTCCGGAGGCGCCGTCATCTGTCCATTGCAGCGGGCCCGCAGGGGGGCGGCGCGTTCTGGTGACCCGTACGGGGTGTCACTGCGAGCACGCGCGTACGGGTGTCATGTGTCGTCATGCGGCCGCGGTCGCCCCGGGCGGATCGGGCGGAATCCGCGGTGCCGGAGTGCGGGGAAAATGTTTCCGCCCGCCCGACAGATCTTCGGGTCGATATGCGCGCGCCGCTGGAATGGATCCTCGGAAATCACGCGGTCCACGCGGAAATCGGGCGACGGCGCGCTCAACCCGTCGCCCGGAATTTGTTTGGACCGAGTCCACCCAGGTAGTTCGAAGAGAGGCGGCCCGCTGGCCAACCATTCCCGGGAGGGTTCGGCAGTGAGCCCGCCCCCCGGCCGCCCGGATGGGGCGACCCGCCGGACGGCCGGGCGGAACACCGTCACCGGACCGCCGGGGCCGCGCGCCACCGGGCCCCACACGGCCCGTGCCCTACGCCGCCTCGGTGAGCAGCTGCTCCCGCAGGGTGCTGCAGCACGTGCTGAGCAGCCGCGAGACGTGCATCTGCGAGATCCCGAGCTGCTCGGCGATGCCGAGCTGCGTCATTCCGCGGAAGTAGCGCAGATAGAGGATGGTGCGCTCGCGCTCCGGGAGGCAGCGCAGCGCGGGCTTGACCGCCTCGCGGTCGATGACCAGGTCGAATCCGGCGTCCGTCTCGCCCAGAGTGTCGGCCAGCGCGCATCCGTCGTCCTCGCCGGGCAGCTCGGCGTCCAGGGAGAGGGTGGCGAAGCAGTCCAGGGCTTCGAGCCCGAGGCGTACGTCGTCCTCGCCGAGGTGCGCGCACGCGGCGATCTCGGCGACGGTGGGCTGCCGGCCCGGTGTGGTCTGCGAGAGCTCCTTGAGCGCCGTACGGACCCTGGCGCGCACTTCCTGGACGCGCCGCGGCACGTGCAGCATCCACATGTGGTCGCGGAAGTGACGCTTGATCTCGCCGGTGACGGTCGGGACGGCGTAGCTCTCGAAGGCGTTGCCCCGGGCGGGGTCGTAGCGGTCGACGGCCTTCAGCAGGCCCAGCGCCGCGACCTGCACGAGGTCCTCGGCCGCCTCGCCCCTGCCGCGGTACCGGCCGGCGACGCGCTGCGCCATGGGCAGCCAGGCGCGGACGATCTCGTCCCGCAGCGCCTCCCGCTCGGGCCCGTCGGGAAGTCCGGCGAGCCGGGCGAAGGCGTCGCCGGTGTCGGGGGCGTCGTCGTGCGGGTGATGCCTCGTACTGACCGTGGTGTGCATGGCGCTCACAGCTCCCTCAGGGCTACTGACCGGCAGTCCATGGGGGCGGGCGCACACTGATGGACGGGGCACACCCGGGATCTGGCGGACCAGCTCCCACGGACGTGCCTCCTGTCCGAAGCACTCTGCCCTAAATTACCCCATATCGGTCATCCGGAACCCCTCGGTTCATTAAAGTGACACCGGGCAGCCGACCGACGCTGGAGCGTAGGGAAACATGCGCAGGGAAACAGGCCGCCGTATTCGCACACGGCTCATTCGCGCGCACCCCGGCCGATTCACACGCCGCCCCCTCCTGTGCCGGACATTCACGCGTCGTGCATTTCCGCGGTCGACGCGTGAATTTTTCGAGTGCGCGATTTCCGGAATCGGGTCGGGTCGGGTCGTGTCGGGCACGGTGGGCGGGGACGGCCACACCGGGTGGAGATCCGGAGCGGGTCGAGCGGTCGGGCATCGCGTCGGGCTGCTCGGTCGGGCATCGCGATCGGGCCGTGCGGTCGGGTCGAGCGGTCGGGCGGACCGGCCTTCGTATCACCGAGTCCACGTCGCCGGCCAGCGGATCCAGGGGTTTCCGCGGATGCGTTCAGGTTGTGTTCAGGCTCGCCGCGGCGCCTGGCAACACCTGCACCAGAAGCCCCAAAGCAATGGCAAAGACCCCTGTGACCAGGCCAGTTCGCCATGTCATCGTGCGGGGCATGAGCACAGAGCACCTCACCCACCATCGTCGCGCCGCCACCGCCACCCACATGGCGAGCAAGGTTCCGGAAGTCACCGTCTGCTTCTGGCTGATCAAGGTGCTGACCACCGGTATGGGTGAAACGGCCTCGGACCTCCTCGCGCAGAAGCTCGGCCCCGTCCCCGCGGTCGGCCTCGGCGGTCTGGCCCTCGCGGCCTCGCTGACCCTCCAGCTCACCGCCCGCCGCTACGTCGCCTGGATCTACTGGACGGCGATCGTCATGGTCAGCGTGTTCGGCACGATGGCCGCGGACGTCCTGCACGTCGGCCTCGGCGTGCCCTACATGGTCTCGACCCCGTTCTTCATGCTCGCCCTGGCGGCGGTCCTCGTCCTCTGGTACGCGAGCGAACGCACCCTCTCCATCCACAGCATCCGCACCCGCCGGCGCGAACTCTTCTACTGGGTCACCGTGCTGGCCACCTTCGCGCTCGGCACCGCCGCCGGGGACCTCTCCGCGACGGTCGGCCTCGGCTACCTGGGCTCGGCCGTGCTGTACGCCGTCGCCATCGCCGTCCCGGCCGTCCTGCACCGCTGGAACGCCCTCAACGCCGTGGCCGCCTTCTGGGCGGCGTACGTCCTCACCCGTCCGCTCGGCGCCTCGATCGCCGACTGGATGGCCCTCGGCCACACGCGCGGCGGCCTCGGACTCGGGCTGGGGCCCGTCACCCTGGCCTGGACCGTCGCCATCGTCGGGTTCGTCGCCTATCTCGCCGTCTCGCGCGACGACGTCCGGGACACCCCGCGCCCGATGTCCGGCGCCGTGTGAGCGGACGCGCGGCACGGGGCGGGAGGAGGCGAGACCGGCTCGCGGCCTCCCGCCCTCCGTGCGGCCGTCCGGGGGTCAGCAGATCCTCGGGAGCTGCTCCCCGATCGGCATGTCGACCACCCGGGTGCCGCCCAGCCCGGTTCGGGCCACCACCATGCCCGGATGGTCGGCCACCACCTCGCCGATGACCGTCGACCCCGCGCCTAGTGGGTGCGCCCGCATCGCGTCGAGCACGGCGTCGGCGTGCGCGCGGGGAACGAAGGCCACCAACTTGCCCTCGTTGGCGACATACAGGGGATCGAGCCCCAGCACGGCACAGGCGTTGGCCACCGCCGGCGGGACCGGTACCTCGCGCTCCCGGACGACGACCCCGGTGCCCGAGGCCGCCGCGATCTCGTTCAAGGAGGCCGCGAGGCCGCCCCTGGTGGGGTCGCGCAGCACGTGCAGATCGGGGGTGACCGCGAGCATGGCGTCGACCAGCCCGCCGAGCGCCGCGCAGTCGCTCTCGATCTCCACCCCGAACTCCAGGCCCTCACGGACGCTCATGATGGCCACGCCGTGCACGCCGATCGCGCCGCTGACCATCACGACGTCGCCGGGCACGACCCGCTGCGGACGCAGGTCGACGCCCGCCGGGATGAGTCCGATCCCGGCCGTGTTGATGTAGATCCCGTCGCCGTGGCCGGACTCCACCACTTTGGTGTCACCGGTCGCGATCTCCACGCCCGCGGTGCGCGCGGCGGCACCGAGCGCCTCGGCCACGCGGGCGACGGTCTCCATCTCGACGCCCTCCTCCAGGATGAAGCCGCAGGAGAGGTAGGCGGCCCGGGCACCGCTCATGGCGAGGTCGTTGACGGTGCCGTTGACCGCGAGGTCGCCGATGCTGCCGCCGGGGAAGAACAGCGGCCGCACCACGAACGAGTCGGTGGAGAAGGCCATCCGGACACCGCCCAGCGACAGGGCCGCGGCATCGCCCATCTGGGCGAGCACACTGCCGCCGAAGGCGGGCGCGAAGACGTGCTGGACGAGTTCGGCGGAGAGCGCCCCGCCCCCGCCGTGCCCCATGACGACGCGGGGCTGGTCGCGCAGCGGCGCCGGACAGGTCCAGGCCGCGGGATCGAGGACGGGCATCCGCACGTCGGTGGTCTCCGTGGTGTCAGACAACGGGGCTCGCCTCCCGGGGAGCGGGGGTGAGGTCCAGCCGCCGGTAGAGGTAGTACGCGGCGCAGGCGCCCTCGCTGGAGACCATCGTGGCTCCGAGCGGGGTGCGGGGGGTACAGAGGGTTCCGAACGCCTCGCACTCGTGCGGCTTGAGCAGGCCCTGAAGGACCTCGCCGCTGCGGCACTCGGCCGGTTCCCGGGTCTGGATGCCGTCGACCGAGAAGCGGTACTCGGCGTCGTGGTCACGGTACTTGGCGGACAGCCGCCAGCCGCTGTCGGGGATCACGCCGATACCGCGCCACGCCCGGTCGGTGACCTCGAAGACGTCCTCCAGCATCGCCCGCGCCGCCGCGTTCCCCTCCGGGCGGACGGCACGGGGGTAGGCGTTGTCGACGGTGTGCTCGCCACGCTCCAGCTGCGCCACGGTCCGGCGGACGCCCTCGAGGATGTCCAGCGGCTCGAATCCGGTCACCACGATCGGCACCCGGAAGCGCTCCGCGAGTTCCGGGTACTCCTCCACGCCCATCACGCTGCACACGTGTCCCGCCGCCAGGAAGCCCTGGACCCGGCAGCTCGGGGACTGCATGATCGCCTCGATGGCCGGGGGTACGCGCACGTGGGACACCAGCAGACTGAAGTTCCTGATGCCGAGCTTGCGGGCCTGGTACACCGTCATGGCGTTGGGCGGTGCGGTCGTCTCGAAGCCGATGCCGAAGAAGACCACCTCCCGGTCCGGGTTCTGCTGGGCGATCCGCAGGGCGTCGAGCGGCGAGTAGACGACCCGTACGTCGCCGCCCGCTCCCCGCACCTGGAACAGGTCCCGTCCGGTGCCGGGTACACGGAGCATGTCGCCGAAGGAACAGAAGATCACCCCGGGGCGGGAGGCGATCTCCAGTGCCTTGTCGATGACCTCCAGCGGTGTGACGCACACCGGACAGCCGGGGCCGTGGATCAACTCGACCTGCTCCGGCAGGAGTTGGTCGATACCGTGGCGGATGATGGTGTGCGTCTGTCCGCCGCAGACCTCCATCAGCGCCCACGGCCTGGTCACCGTGGAGTGGATGTCGTCGAGCAGCCTGCGCGCCAGGTCCGGGTCCTGGAACTCGTCGATGTACTTCACAGCCGCGCCCCCTCTCCCTCGGGCGGCAGGGTTCCGCCCGTCTCCGCGGCCATCTCCCAGGGGTCGCCGAACTCCTCCTGCAGCATGCCGAGGGTGGCGAACAGCTCCAGCGTCTGCTTCGCCGACTCCTCGTCCAGCCGCTGGAGGGCGAATCCGACGTGGACGATGGCGTACTCGCCGACCTGGAGGTCGGGCAGGTACTCCAGGCACACCTCCTTGACCACGCCGCCGAAGTCGACGTTGGCCATCCGGGTACCGTCCCGTTCTTCGATGTCCAGCACTCTGCCGGGTACCGCCAGGCACATGGGCCTCTCCTTGCTGTGGGGCGTGCGGGTCGTGCGGGTCGTGCGGGTCGTACGTCGTCGCCCGGCCGGACCGGTTCGTCAGTCGGTGGCGGGGGTCCGTTCCTCGGCGCGGGCGGCCACCACCAGCTGGCCCAGGGCCAGACCGCCGTCCCCCGGCGGCACCAGGTGGTGGCGCAGGACCGTGAAGCCGTCCGCGCGCAGGGCCGCGGCGCAGGCCGAGGAGAGCAGGGAGTTGGCGAAGACACCGCCGGTGAGGGCGACCGTGTCCACTCCGTGCCGCTCGCGTGCCAGCCCGCAGAACCGGCGGACGAGCGCGGCGACGGCCCGGTGGAAACGGGCCGCGACCACGCCAGGCGCCACTCCCGCGCGCAGATCAGCGACGATCGCCGCGAACACGGGTGCGGGATCCGCCAGGACGGGGGCCGGGTGTTCCAGGACGGCCGCCGGCCCGGCCGGGGTGGGCGCGCTGTCCGCCCGTGGGCCGCCGGTGCCCGGCACGACGGGCCGGTCCGGCTCCGCGCACCGCACGCCGAACCCGTACGCCCCGGTGTCCCCGGCGGGCGCCGTCAGCGCGGCGGCCTCCAGCTCGACCGCCGCCTGGGCCTCGTACCCGGACCGGTGGCAGACACCGGCCAGGGAGGACACGGCGTCGAAGAGCCGGCCCATGCTCGAGGTGGGGACGCAGTTCAGGTCACGCTCCAACTGCCGCGCTAGTACGAGGCGTTCGTCGGGCGGGCAGTCGGACACGCAGGCCAGGTCGTCGGACCAGTCGAGCCCGGCGGCCCGCAGATGCGCGAGCGCCATCCGGTACGGACGACGTACGGCGGCGTCACCGCCGGGCAGCGGCACGTACGCGAGGTGCCCGAACCGGACGAAGCCGTCGTAGTCCGCGAGCAGGAACTCGCCGCCCCACACCGCTCCGTCGTCGCCGTACCCCGTGCCGTCGAAGGCGACGCCGAGCACCGGGCGGCTGCCGTCGAGGCCCGCCTCGGCCATCGCGGAGGCGACATGGGCGTGATGGTGCTGGACGCGCACGACGGGCCGTCCCGTCGCGTTCCGGTCGGCCCAGCGGGCGGAGCGGTAGCCGGGATGCCGGTCGGCCGCCAGCAGTTCCGGGCGCACCGGGGTGATGGACTCCAGTTGCGCAACGGCCCGCTCGAAGGCCCGCTGGGTGGCGAGGTCGTCCATGTCGCCGATGTGGGCGGACAGCCAGGCGCGGCGGCCTTCGCCGAGGCAGAGCGCGTTCTTGAGGTCGCCGCCGACGGCGAGAGCCGGCCGGACGGGCACCGGGAGCGTCAGCGGCAGCGGGGCGTAGCCGCGGGCGCGGCGCACCATGAGCGGCTCGCCGTCGCACACCCGCAGCACCGAGTCGTCGCAGGGCACATGGATCGGGCGGTCGTGGGTGAGCCAGGCGTCGGCGAGGTGGGCCAGCCGCCGCAGTGCCTCCCCGTCGTCGGTGACGATCGGCTCGCCCGAGACGTTGCCGCTGGTCATGACGAGCAGGCGCGGGCCGTCGGGGTCGCCGGGCAGGCCGAACAGCAGATGGTGCAGGGGGGTGTACGGCAGCATCACGCCCAGGTCGGGGCTGCCGGGCGCGACGGACGCGGCCGGCCACGGGTCGTGCGCAGTGCGCGCGGTGCCGGCGCGGCGCAGCAGCACGATGGGGCGGGTGGCACCGGTGAGGAGGCCGCGTTCCTCAGCGCCGGGACGGACGAGGTGCCCGATGTCGTCGAGGTCCCTGGCCATGACCGCGAACGGCTTGTCGCCTCGGGCCTTTCGGCGGCGCAGCAGAGCGACGGCGTCGGGGTTCGTGGCGTCGCAGGCCAGGTGGTAGCCGCCCAGTCCCTTGACCGCGAGGATCGCGCCGTCCGCCAGGAGCCGGCGGGCCTCGGCGACCGGGGCGTCGGGCGTGACCGGCCGCGGCGGGCCGGCGTCTCCGGGCGGGGGGACGAGCAGCCGCAGCCGCGGGCCGCAGGCCGGGCAGGCGACGGGCTGGGCGTGGAAGCGCCGGTCGGCGGGGTCGGCGTACTCGCGCGCGCAGTCGGCGCACATCGGGAAGCCGGCCATGGTGGTGTGGGCGCGGTCGTAGGGCAGACCGGTGACGATCGTGAACCGGGGGCCGCAGTGGGTGCAGTTGACGAACGGGTGGCGGTGGCGCCGGTCGGCCGGGTCGGCGAGTTCACGCAGGCACGCTGCGCAGGTGGCGGTGTCCGGCGGGATCAGTGTGCGGGCCGGGCCGTCCGTGCGGGAGGCGAGGATGCTGAACGCGGTGTCGCCGGTGGCGGGCACCTCCTGGTGGTCGACGGACTCCACGCGGGCCAGCGGTGGCGCGTGCACGGCGAGGCCGTCGCAGAACCGGGCGACGGCCTCGGGCGCCCCCTCGACCTCGGCGACGACGCCTTCCGGGGTGTTGGTCACATGTCCGCGCAGGTCCAGGCCGGTGGCGAGGGTGTAGACGTACGGGCGGAAGCCGACGCCCTGCACCACGCCCCGCACGAGGACACGACGGCGCAGCGGCGTCTCGCCGAGGACGGCGGCAGGGGACCGGGGTTCGCTCACGAGTGGGAGTGCGCCATGGCGCCGGTGCCGTCGGGGTGCTCGTGGACGTGGGTGTGGGGAGCGGCGCCGGAGTGCGGGGAGGCGTCCGCGCGGTGGGCCATGACGGGGGCGTGCAGGGGGGCGCCGTCCGCGGCCGCCAGCGCCCGGTCGAGCAGGGTCCCGATCCCGAGGTCGCGGCGGACCGAGGTCAGCAGCACCTCGACGCCGGGGTTGACGCGTTCGACGTTCGCGCGGAACGCCGCCTCGTCGAACTCCACGGCCTCGGCGATGTCGGTCTTGGTGACGACGACCAGGTGGGCCAGGCCGAAGGCGGTGGGGTACTTGAGGGGTTTGTCCTCGCCCTCCGTGACGGAGGCGAGCACGACACGCAGGGTCTCCCCCAGGTCGTAGGAGGCCGGACAGACGAGGTTGCCGACGTTCTCCACGAACAGCAGCCGGGTGCGGTCGGGCAGCCAGCCCTCCACGTGGCGGCGGAGCATCTCGGCCTCCAGGTGGCACAGCCCGTCGGTGAGGACCTGCTTGACCGGGACGCCCGAGCGTGCGAGCCGCACCGCGTCGTTCTCGGTGGCGAGGTCGGCGGTGAGCGCGGCGACCGGCACGGACCGCCGCCGGGCCAGCTCCAGTTCGCGTTCCAGCAGGGCGGTCTTGCCGCTGCCGGGACTGGACAGCAGGTTGACGACGGTGGTGCCGCGGGCGGCCAGTTCGGCGCGCAGGGTGTGCGCGCTCTCGTCGTTCTTGGCGAGTACGGCCTGCTGCAGGTCGACCACACGGCACATGGTTCAGCGCTCCTCGGGGATCGGTTCGCGGAGGTGCGCGTGCGTGGGGCCGTCCTCCCACTGCACGCTGAGGATCTGCAGTTCGCGGCCCGCCGGCAGGTCGGTGCCGGCTCCGCCGCATCGCGGGCAGGTCAGCAGGGGCGGCATGCCGACGGCCCATTCGTGTGCGCAGGGTGCGCAGCGGGCCCGTCCGGGCACCGACTCGGTGACCAGTTCGGCGCCTTCGAGGAGGGTTCCGGCGCAGGCCAGTTCGAAGCAGAAGGACAGGGAGTCGGGCACGACGCCGGCGAGTTCGCCCACCTGGAGCCGTACCGAGCGCACGGCCGTGACGCCGCCGGCCCGTTCCGCCGCCTCTTCCACCTGGCCGATCACGGCCAGCGCGATGGACATCTCGTGCATCGGTCTCCGTCCTGGCAGGGGCCGGTCCGGGCCGGCCGCCGCCCGGTCGGCCGTCCCGTGGGTCGACCCGTGGGGCGGGGGTCCGCCGCCCTCATTAGAGGGGAGGCGTCCGGGGGCGGCGGCCCGGCGCGCCGTCGCCGCCCGGCCGGGTACGCCGTTCGCCGCAACAGCGCGGTACGCGTTCACGCGCCCCCTCGGCCATCCGGCCGGGCGGGCGCCGGCTCACATGCTGCGCATCCTCAGGTAGCGCCTGATGTCGGGCAGGGACTGCACGAGGACGGCGGCGACAACGGCGGCGACAACGCCGCCGACGAGGGTCTTGATCATGGTTCTCTCCTCACTTCGCGGCTTCGCCGACCGTGGCCCGCGGCGCGGACTCTCCCGGCTCGTCGGCCCGCAGCAACTCTTCGATCAGCCGGACGGCCTCCGGTACGGCGGCGGAGACCGGCGGGCTGAGGCCGATGCCCTCCTCCACCGAGGCCGGTTCGCAGCCGAGCACCAGCGTGCGCCGGGGCGGCCGGCCACCGGTTCCGGCGCAGAGGGTCCCGAGCAGCGCGAGCACGGTGTCGGGGGTCATGCGGTGCCCGTCGAGGACCGCACCGGGCGGCGCGTCCCCTTCGGCGGCGTCGTGCTCGATGACGTAGAGGGTGCCGGGTGCTTCGCCGCGCGCGGTGGCGTCGACCAGGATCAGGGTGTCGTAGCCGTCGAGGACCTGGTAGGCGAGATGGACTCCCCGTACGCCGATGTCCACGACCTCGACGTGTGCGGGCAGTTGCCTCCCGGTCAGGGCGCGCACGGTCTCGACGCCGAAGCCGTCGTCGCCGAGGAAGATGTTCCCGATGCCGGCGACGAGGACCCTGCCGAGCGGCGTGCGGGGCCGGTCCGGCGCGGCGCTCATGCGTCGTCCTCCAGCGGGGTGACCTCGTCCGGCTGGAAGTACAGGAAGCGGCCCTGTTCGCGGCGGATGTCGGCGCCCGGGTCGTCCTCGACCGTCACCGCGAGGTGCACCCCGCCGTCCACGTCGTGCAGGACGGCCTCGACCCTGGCGGTGCGCCCGGCCAGGAACAGGTCCTGGGCGTCGGTGCGCCGCAGGCCCGGCCGCAGCAGCACCCGGCTGCCCGCGCCCAAGGAGTGTCCGTCGACGACGACCCGGTCGTGCCCGGGGTCGAATCCGGCGTCGCCCGCCGGGTCCCACCACGGTGTGTCCGGTCGCGGTACCCCGAACTCGTCGGGGAATCCGTCCGCGGCGGGGGCGGGGGCCGATCCGGTCACCTCGCGCAGACTGCGCACGGCCCCGTGCAGTCGCTCCAGGACCTCGGGGGGCATCGAGTCCGCGAGGTCGATCACGGCGGCGGCCCGCTCGTCGGTACCCCGTGCCTCGCGCTTCTCCTCGTCGGTGAGGGCGGCGGTGCGCAGCGCGAGGATCTCGTCGATCTCGGTGGCGTCGTACAGGGCTCCGGGGCTCTCCGGGGCGATGGCCGGGTGGTCCTCCAGGATGATCGGCGAGGAGAGCACCACGTCGGCGCGGCCGGGTTCGCCCGCGAGGACGGGCCAGGTGTGGAGGTTGCGGCAGGCCGCGATCGCGCCCTTCGCCCACTCGGGGGGATCCGTCATGGAGAGGAACGACCCGGCGCTCAGTCCCATGAGGAGGTGGGCGGCCACCAGGGAGCGGGGCAGCGCCGCGTCCCGGTCGGCGGCCGCGCCGTCCGTGGGTGTCCAGGTGCTGGTGTTCTCGACGACGGCGGTCAGCCGCATCACCCGGTAGGGGCCGTCGAGTTCACGGGCCGACAGTCGCAGGACGCCCGTGGTCTCCTCGTAGCGGCGGATCATGCGGCCCACCGGGCGGCCGGTCTCGTCGAGGACGGGTTCGGTGTCCTCCGCGGCGGGGCGGTCGAAGGGGATCGTGACGCCGTCGCCGAGGAGTTCGTCGACCCGTACGACCGCCTCGACGCGTTCCTCGGTTCCCTCGTCCCAGGGGACCAGGATCCGGTCCCCCAGACGGAGTTCGCGGACCGTGTCGAAGCCGCCGTCGGGGCGCGCCCGCTGGACGGTCCTCCGCCGGGCGCGCAGGAAGCGCAGCTCGACCGCGAGGGTGGCGTCCGCCCTGGGTTCCATCAGGCACTCGGTGTGCTGGAAGTCGTGCTCCTCGGTCGCGGCGCCCCAGGTGGGCGGCACGAGGACCCCGAACTGCCAGCGCAGCCGGTTCTTGGCGGCGGAGGCCCGGTACGGGTACAGCACATAGCCCTCGAAGAGGACGGCGTCGGCGACCTGCCGGGCGAGGGCGAGACGTGCCTCGGTCTCCGGGGCGAACGTGGTCACGCTCACGGAGCGGTCCTTCCGGTGATACGGGTGAGGGTGGACCCCGGCCGGGACGTGCCGGGAGCCGCGCCGGAGCCTTCGTCGAGCAGTGCCCGCACGGTGGCCTCCCAGGACGGCAGCGCCCTGCGGGAGCGGAAGGCGAGCAGGGCGTCCATGGTGTCGTGGGGCAGCCGGATCCAGCCGCAGCCGGGGAAGTGCTGTTCGACCATCTCCCGCCAGGTGGCGACGGGCATCCGGAAGACGGCCTCGCGGTCCCACGGGACGGGCTCGACGCGGAAGCCGCCCGTTCCGGTGAACGCGGTGCCGGAGAAGAGCATCAGCAGCGGTACCTCGCCGTCGGTGAGGGCGTCGAAGTAGCGGGTCGCGGCGATGTCCATGTCGTAGGTGCAGGGCACGACGAGGTCCGTCTCGGTCTCCCCGGTGAAGGCGGGGACCATGACGGACACCTGTGCGAACTGCACCGGCTGGAGGGTGCTGCCCCAGCGGGACCGCTCGCCGAAGAGGTCGGCAAGCGCGTCGGCCTCGGCGGGCTCGTAGCCGCGTCGGGCGGGCTCGATGCGGATCTGGCAGCGCAGCGCGACGGCGTGCACCGGCTCGTCGCCGGAGGCGGTGACACGCAGCCGGAAGACGAGGGTCGGTCCGGCGGCGAACCGGTCGGCGCGCACGCCGGTGCAGGTGAACGAGAACTCGGTCACGGCCGGCTCTCCTCCCCCACGTCCCGGGTGCGTTCCCCGACCCTCTCGAAGAACGCGTCCAGGGCGGCGCGGGCCTCCGCGCCGCCGTCGAAGCCCTGCCACAACAGGCGCATCCGGCCGACCAGTTCGTAGCAGATGTCGATGGGCACGAGGGCGCACTCGACGCGGCCGTCGACGCGGCGCAGCAGCAGCGCCTCCACGTCGGGTTCGAGCAGTTCGGCGAGGCGGCTGCCGCCCAGCACGGTCTTCCAGACGGCGGGGTCGAGCTCGCTCTCGGTGGCCCCGGCCGGGCTCGGGTAGAGGGCCACCAGCCGGTCGAGCGCCGCGTTGCGGAAGAAGAAGGCGACGCCGACCGGGATCTGCAGCGCTTCCCAGGCACCGTCGTCGAGACGGTGGTCCGGGTCGGTGAGGTAGCGGTCCGGTACCGCGCGGAAGCGGCCCGCGGCGGCGGCGCCCGGCTGCTGCATGAGCAGGGCGCAGGGGAGGCAGGCGCAGACGATGGCCCGCTTCTCGGTGTCGACCAGGTGGCGGTGGTGCGCCTCGTCCACCGCCACCGCGCACAGTCCGCACCGCTCCGGGCGCGGCCCACGCCCGGTCAGGAACCTGCGCAGGCCCGGTCCTCGGGTGGCCGGGCCCGCGCCGGTGGGCGTGCTCACGCGGTCTTCGCCGGAGCCGGGCGGCCGGCGGCCCGGCGGTCCGGGCCGAGGCCGATCTGCAGCAGCGGGGGCTCCCCCGGCGTGCCGGCGGACTCCACCTCGACGGCCGTGACCTCGGGCGCGAAGCAGGCGAGCGCGTCCTCGGCGGCCTGTCGCGCCGTCGTCCCGTTCGCGGCGCACCCGCAGCCCGTGCCCGCCGCCTCGGCGGACCGGAGCCTGAGGGTTCCGGTCGTCTCGTCGAAGTCCACGACGGCCAGCTCGTGTTCCCGCACGGTGTCGAGGGCGCGGGCGATACGGGTCGCCCGGTCCTCTGGGTGCAGGTCGTGCAGGACGAGGAGGCTCGCGACCAGTTCGTCGCCGAGCAGCGGCGCGACCGGGTCGGCGTCGGCGCGACGGTTCGCGGGCGCGGAGAGCAGGTGGAGCGCCCGGGCCAGTCCGGCCCCGTAGAAGTCCATCAGGGCCTGCACCAGCTCCTCGGCCGCCGCGCGGACGGCCGGGTCACCGGTGGCGGCGAGCCGGTCGAGCACGTCCTCGATCCGCAGTCCGGTCTGCGTGGCGTTCACCGGGTGCGGCGCCTCGGCCGCCCGCGCGGCGTTCATCCGCCCAGTCCGCTCAGGCCGGTGGGCATGTGCATCTTCTGTACGGTCTTGCCGCCGCCCACGTACATGTGGACACCGCAGGGCAGGCAGGGGTCGAAGCTGCGGACGGCGCGCATGATGTCGATGCCCTTGAAGTTCTCCGGGGAGTTCTCCTCGAAGATCGGGGTGTTCTGCACGGCGTCCTCGTAGGGGCCTGGGGTGCCGAAGGTGTCCCGGGTGCTGGCGTTCCACGGGGTGGGCGGGTACGGGTGGTAGTTGGCGATCTTGCCGTCGCGGATCACCATGTGGTGGGAGAGGACACCGCGGACCGCCTCGGTGAAACCGACCCCGATGCTCTCGTCGGGCACCTCGAACTTCTCCCAGGTCTGGGTGCGTCCGGCGCGTACCTCCTCGAGGGCCTTCTCCGCGAAGTGCAGCGCGACGGCGGCGGTGTAGGCCTGGAAGTAGGTGCGGGCGCGGTTGCGCTCCAGCGCGTTGCTCCAGCGCGGGATCTTCCACTCGAAGGTGGTCTCGGGCTTCGTCATCGTGCGGGGCAGGTTGATGACGACGCTGTGCCCGGTGGCCTTGACGTAGCCGGTGTCGACGAGTCCGGACAGGGCGGTGGACCACAGTCGGGCGATGGGGCCGCCGCCGGTGTCCAGGGCGAGGTGGTCCTTGCCGTCGAACCAGCGGGGCGACATGACCCAGCTGTACTTGTCGTCGAAGTTCCGCTTCTGCGGGGCCGGGATGGTGTGCTGGTTCCACGGGTGCCGCGGGTCGACCGGGTTGCCGAGCGGGTCGTGGGTGACGAACTGCTCCTGGCCCTGCCAGTCCTCGTAGTAGGAACTGCCCAGCAGGATGCGGATGCCGAGGTTGATCTCGGTGAGGTCGTTGGTGACGAGTTTGCCGTCGACGACGATGCCGGGCGTGACGAACATCCGCCGGCCCCAGTCCGTCATGTTGGCGTAGGTGAAGTCGCAGTACTCGGGGTCGTTGAGCGCGCCCCAGCAGCCGAGCAGCACGCGCCGGCGTCCTACTTCCTCGTACCCGGGCAGGGCCTCGTAGAAGAAGTCGAAGAGGTCGTCGTGCAGGGGGACGACGCGCTTCATGAACTCCACGTAGCGCATCAGCCGGCTGAGGTAGTCCGTGAAGAGCTGTACGGAGGCGATGGTGCCGACGCCGCCCGGGTAGAGCGTGGAGGGGTGCACATGGCGCCCCTCCATGAGGCAGAACATCTCGCGGGTGTACCGGCTCACCTGGAGTGCCTCGCGGTAGAACTCGCCCTCGAGGGGGTTCAGGGAGCGCATGATGTCGGCGATGGTGCGGTAGCCGTGCTCCCCGGCGTGCGGTGCCTCGGTGCGCTCGGCGAGTTCGAGGACACCGGGGTTGGTCTCCCTGACCATCTTCTCGCAGTAGTCGACCCCGACCAGGTTCTCCTGGAAGATGTTGTGGTCGAACATGTACTCGGCGGACTCGCCGAGGTTGATGATCCACTCACCGAGGTGCGGGGGCTTCACGCCGTACGCCATGTTCTGCGCGTACACCGAACAGGTGGCATGGTTGTCGCCGCAGATCCCGCAGATGCGGCTGGTGATGAAGTGCGCGTCGCGGGGGTCCTTGCCCCGCATGAACACGCTGTACCCGCGGAAGACGGACGAGGTGCTGTAGCACTCCGCGACCCGCTTCTGCTTGAAGTCGATCTTCGTGTGGATGCCCAGGCTGCCCACGATCCGGGTGATCGGGTCCCAGGCCATCTCCATCAGGCCGCTACCGTCGCCGGCCGCCTTCGTCTTCGGTGCCATCGTCTGTGTCGTGCCCTTCTTCGCGCGGGTGGTCCGGGAGGGGTGGCCGGGGTGGTGGGGGTGCGTGCGTCTCAGGTGGGGCGGGGGATCACCACGGTGGCCGGTATCCGGTGGTGATCTTGTCCCCGGTGTGGCGCCACTTCGGCTCCTTGTCGACGGTCTGGGTCGTGAGGGTCCGCAGTCTGCGGACCACCGCGCCGTAGGCGCCGCTGGCCTTGGTGGACAACTTCGCGCCGGGGGGTTCGTCCATGAAGGGCATGAACTTGTCCGGGAAGCCGGGCATGGTGCAGGCGATACAGATGCCGCCGACGTTCGGGCAGCCGCCGATGCCGTTCATCCAGCCGCGCTTGGGCACGTTGCACTTGACGACCGGGCCCCAGCAGCCCAGTTTCACCAGGCACTTGGGCGAGTCGTAGGTGGTCGCGAACTCGCCCTGCTCGTAGTAGCCCGCCCGGTCGCAGCCCTCGTGCACGGTGGCGCCGAACAGCCACGCGGGGCGCAGCTTGTCGTCGAGGGGGATCATCGGGGCGGAGCCGGCCGCCTGGTACAGCAGATAGGTGAGCGTCTCGGCGAAGTTGTCCGGCTGGATCGGGCAGCCGGGGACGCAGACGATGGGGATGCCGGCGTGCGACGTCCAGTCCCAGCCCAGGTAGTCGGGCAGGCCCATCGCTCCGGTCGGGTTGCCCGCCATGGCGTGGATACCGCCGTAGGTGGCGCAGGTGCCGATGGCGACGACGGCCAGCGCCTTGGGGGCGAGCCGGTCGATCCACTCGCTGGTGGTGATCGGCTGGCCGGTCGCCGGGTCGTCCCCGAAACCGGACCAGTAACCCTCGGGCTTGATCGACTCGTTGGGGATGGACCCCTCGACGACCAGCACGAACGGGTCGATCTCGCCGCGCTCCCCCTTGAAGAACCACTCGATGAACGTGTCCGCGCCGCCGACCGGACCGCATTCGAAGTCGATGAGGGGCCAGTGGACCGCGATCTTCGGCAGGCCTGGCAGGCCGCCGAGGGCGATCTGCTCGATGCTCGGCTGCATCGCGGCCGTCAGCGCGACCGAGTCTCCGTCGCAGCTCAGCCCCGCGTTGATCCAGAGGATGTGGATCGTGGGGGTCTCGTCGGCAGGCGCACCACCGGCGTCCGTGGCGCCGGCCGTGCTCGGCGTCGTCGCTGTCATGGGACCGCCTCCTCGGGGAGGTGAGGGATGAGATCCCCTGGGGGAACGAAACCCCTTTTGGGGATGAAAGCCTTTAATTCGACTATCAGGTCTCTTGGTACCACCCCTCCGGCCGCGATGGGATGTGATGACCGTCCGTTCCAGTGACGGGGCCTGTCCGGTGCCCCTGCCCTCGCCGGTCCGGAGAGGCGCAGCGCCCCGCCGATCCGCGACGCCCTGGGTCGCCCGTCCAGGTGAAGGGGATCTCCGGTCGCCGGGCGGGGATGCGCATGACGGACTCCCGGCGGCGACGGTACGGGCGGCAGGGCCCCGGTCGACTGCGATGGTCGGACACCTCGTACGGAGCGTCGCCGACGACAGGCTGTGGGGTCACCCGAAAGCGGGGGTCGAGCCGCCACCCGGCGGCGGGCCGGGAGGGTCCCCCGCGACGGGGTCGATCAGGTCCCGGGTCCGAGGCCCGCTCAGAAGCTGGGCACGTGGGACAGCAGGGTCACCAGTCGTTCGGCGGGGGCGAACAGGGGTTCCAGGCGTCCGTACTCGGCGGCCTTGTCCGCCGGTGCGAGCAGACGCCCGGGGGTCAGCGCGGCACGCAGGGCGAGGCCGCGCCCCACGATCGCGTGATGCAGGATCCACAGGACCGGAACCGTCACGCCCGCGGGCTCGCGGCCGCAGGCGACCAGGGCGACCGCGCCGCGCAGGTTCTCGGTGACGGCGACCTTCGCGATGACGTCCCCGAAGGGTTCGACCAGGGAGTCCAGCGGTGCGGGCGCGCCCGCCGCGGACGGGAGGCGGTCGCACTTCGTGAACACCAGCACCAGCGGTGTCAGCCGCCCGTCGCGCTCGGCGAGGGCCCGCTGCACCAGCACGGCCAGTGAGGTGCGCGGGCGCTGGTCGCAGTCCGCGGCCGACCGCGCCTGCCGCAACCTCGCCGCGCAGGTGGCCCGCTACGGGGACACGCTGGGCCATCAGCTCTACGGGCCGACCGGATCGGACGACGACCTGACCGGGCTGCTGAGGACGGCACTGCAGGGAGTGGCGCACTCCATGGGGCTGGTGACGCGCGGGGAGGGGCCGGGCGGCGAGCCGGACGACGCCGCGATCGCGGTGGCGCTGACGGGGCTGCTCTCGCGCCTGGGAGACAGCCGGCAGCGGGAACACGTGGCCTTCGGGATCGGTGACGGCGCGTTGATGTTGTTGCGCGACGGAGCCTGGACCATTGCGTTCACGCCCGGCGAGACGGTGGCCGAGCGCGGGCTGCGGCTGCCCGCCGCCGCCCAGCAGGTGCGCTGCGTCCGTCTGACCACCCGTCCGGGTGACCTGCTGGCACTGCGCAGTTCGTCCCTGGCGGAGCTGCTGGTGCGCCCCGAGGCGGGAGACTGGTTCGCCGAGCGTTGGGCGGCGCGCCGGCCCTATCTCACCTCGTTCCTCTCCGAGGTGAACGTGCCGGTGCGGTCTCCCGGGGGCGACCGGACCGTCGTCTGCCTCTGGGACTTCGGCGAGGCCCGGGAGACCCCGCCGGCGGACTCCTGACCCACCCGGTCCGGCCCGGACCCGCCGGGCGCCGGGGCGGTACGCCGGCACCGCGATCCGGGTGAACGGGCTCGCTGCCCTCGTTGGCTGACTCGATGGCCCGAAGGGACACGCCGGCATCCGTGGGCCTCGCGGCCCAGCAACAGCTCGGCGGCGCGTCGACCAGGCCGGCAACGTCGTCCTGGAGCAGACGGTCTCCGCCGGCGACATCTTCCGCGCCTGCCCGCCGTCGTACCGGCGTGGAACGACTGCACCCGTCACGTCGGCGCCGCGTCGGCCCCACCACGACGTCATCCCAGACGGACGACCCCAGTAGCGGGTGCGGTCACCCCGGCGACCTCCCGCACACCGCCGGCGAGCACCGCGCACGTGAACGCGATCGCGGGGACCTTCCAGTCCCAGGAGGCGAACGCAATCACCGGTACGACGAACATCGAATGGACGGCGGAGACGGCGAATGCCCCCCGCGCCCAGCCTCCGCCGGTCGCCGACCGACGTACGGTCGTCCAGTGGCTCCACCACAGTCCGGCGGCCAGCGCCGCGATGCCGGCCATCAGAGCAGCACCGAGCCGGGCCACGTCAGCATCGGTCACGCTGTCGGGGTCCGGTGCGGTCGAGCCGGTCGCGTGCACGCTCAGTGCGACCGCGGTCCATCCGAGGGCCGCCGCACTCAGCAGGGAAGCCAGAAACACTGCGCGCCGCCGGTCCCAACTTGTCCCGGAATGCGTGGAGTTCGATTTCATGGCTCATTCTAACCACCGCCCCGAACACGGGCACCGGACATGGATACGGGTGGGGCCGGGGGCCGACGCCCCCGGACCTGTCAACCATGGGAGATCAGTGGCGCAGCCTGGCGCGCACCACCAGCGCGTCGTGGTCCGTGTACGTGGTCGGTTCGATCTCCAGCGTCGGCGCGGCGAGATTGCCGTAGACGTGCTGGATGCCGGGCGCCTGGGTTGCGGCCGTGTCAGTCAGCGTCCACTGCTTCTCAGGCGCGCACGAGGCGTGCCGGTTGACGTCGCCGGCGAAGACGGTGGACCGGCCACGGGAGGCGAGCACCCGGGTCAACTCGGCGCACTGGACCGAGTTGGCGGTGCCGGACGCCTCGCCGTCGGTGGAGAGGTGGCTGGTGCACACGTCCAGCTTGCGGGCTGTCGTCACGCAGAGCCAGCGTCGCTGCTCCACTCCGCTGAACACGGAGTACGGCGCGTCCTCGGATGCGCGGATCGCCTCCTTGGTCAGTACCGCGTTGCCGAAGAAGCCCCTTCCGTCAGGCGACTTGCAGGGCAGCGGGGCACCGTTGTAGATCACCGTGGCGAAGCGGTAGTGGAAGCGGGTGCGCTCCGCGATCGTGGCGACATCGCCACTGCACGCCTCGTTGAGCGTGACCGCGTCGACGTGGTTGGCCCGGATGCGGCCCACCACCTCGTCGACGACTTTCGGGTACTCGGTCTTGGCGTAGCAGCCTGCGTATCCGCTGGAGCACACGTTCATCTGCAGTAGCGCGAAGGTCCGGTGCGCGTCGTGCGCGTGCGTCCCTCCGGATGGGGCCGTGGTGGCAGCCACGGCGCTGTTCGGGGACAGCAGCAGCCCGGCGCCCAACAGGCAGCCGAGGATCAACGAGCGCAGAGGCCTCAAGGAAGATCTGATCATGAAGTGATTGTCTTGATGCGACACCAGGTCAGGAAGGCTGCTGGAAAAGAGTTCACCCCTCTCTCGCTCAGGCGTCACCGCCACCGGTGCGGGGCGCGCGTCCGCGGCGGAGGTGGCGTTGACGGTGATCCTTTGGAGGGAACACCCTGACAACGAACGAGTCCTGGCCGGCACGGTGCCGGGAAATCGATTGACGCTTCGATTCCGGTCGGGCACGATCCCAGGCCGTGACGTCGAGCAGCGATCAAGACCAGTCCGCCCGCGGTCGGACCCCTTCCGACGTTCGCCCGCTCGCCCTGGTCACCGGAGTGGGGCGCACCGCCGGTATCGGCGCCGGCATCGGCCGTCGGCTGGCGGCCTCAGGGTGGGATGTCGCCTTCACCTACTGGACGCCCTACGACGACCGTATGGCCTGGGGCAGCGAGCCCGGCGCGACCGAAACGATCAGCCGAGCTCTGACCGAACTCGGTGCGTCCACCGCGGCGATCGAGGCGGACCTCGCCGACCCGGGCACCCCGGTACGCGTCTTCGACGAGGTCGAACAACGGCTGGGGGGTGTCACCGCTCTGGTGATGTGCCACTGCGAGTCGGTCGACTCCGGTCTGCTCGACACCACTGTCGAGAGTTTCGACCGCCACTTCGCCGTCAACGCGCGCGCCACCTGGCTGCTCATCCGCGAGTTCGGACGCCGCTTCGCCGCAACCCCGGGTACCGGTCGGATCGTCGGCCTCACCAGCGACCACACCGTCGGCAACCTGCCCTACGGAGCGAGCAAGGGAGCCCTGGACCGAATCACCCTGGCCGCCGCCCGCGAACTCGCCCACCTCGGCGTGACCGCGAACGTGGTCAACCCCGGGCCGGTCGACACCGGCTGGATGTCCGAGGAGATCCGGGAGCACTGCGTCCGCCACACCCCGCTCGGCCGCCTGGGCACTCCGCAGGACACCGCGCACCTCGTGGACTTCCTGTGCTCCCGGGAAGGTGAGTGGATCAACGGCCAGTTGCTGATGAGCAACGGTGGTCTCGCTTAGCGCGCCGCCCTTCCCCGCGGCGACACGCGCGACCGGGCGTCGCCGTGAGCGAGGGCGGGGTCGGTGGCGGCGGTGAGCGCGCCGAGGGCGCTGGCCTGGGTACGCCAGTCGGTCTGGTTGGGGTTGGTGCCGGCCCAGCGTTCGCCGAAGGTGTTGAGGGAGCTGCGGTCCTGCGCCCACAGTGTGTCCGACTGCTTGTGGACGTAGCTCTGGTAGGCGCTGGAGGCGGTGGCCCCCGCGAGGTCGGCGAAGTGCCGCATGAAGATGCCCTTGAACTGCTTCTGGTTGTCGTCGCAGGACGCCGAGCCCACGTCGCAGGATTCGGTGAGCACTCCGCCGCTGGTCAGCGTCGAGCTCTTGATCGCGGCGTCGGCCAGGGTCCGCGCGGTGGTCAGCAGCGAGGCGTCGCCGGTCGCCTTCCACAGCTCGGTGAAGCCGCCGATGGCCAGTCCCTGGTTGTAACTCCACACGGTGCTGCCGTTGTTGGCGCAGGCCGAGGTCAGTCCGTCGTTCACCAGCCCCGACGAATTGATCAGCCCGCTGGACCTGTACCAGGCCGCGGCCGTCCTCGCCCGCTGGAGCCATACGGTGTCGCCCGGGATGCGCTGATGCAGCGCCGTGGTCAGCCAGAGGTACTGCCCGTTGGTCACCGCGTTCTTGTAGGTGCGCTCGCGGTCCCACCACACGCCACCGCCGCAGGTGCCGGTGTCCCAGTACCGCTGGACGTACTGGGCGATGGTGGTCGCCTCGTTGAGATAGCGGGAGTCGCGGGTGTAGTCGTACGCGTCGAGCCAGGCGATGGCCCACCAGCCCGAGTCGTCGATGGCACGGCTGATGAAGTCGCCCTCGATCGCGTCCGAGCTGCGCACTCCGGCGGCGAAGGTGCCCTTGTTCTGGTCGAAGGTGCGCGCGATAACCCAGTCGTAGTCGTGCGTGCCGGTGGTCCTGGCGAAGTCGACGAGGGAGGTGAGGGTGGCGGCGGAGTTCCACCAACTGCTCGGCCACCAGCCGTTGTAGGGGTCGTACGAGGCCATCAGCGCGTCCGCTGCCGCGCGCGCTCTGGTCGGCGCGGGCCTGACCCATGCGGTGCACCTGCCCTCCTGGTGGCCGGCTTCGCGGCCGCAGGCGCGCACCGCGCCGCCGTAGAGCCGGCCGCGGGGGTCGCGCGTGGCGTACATCGCGGTACGGGTGCCGGTCGCTCCGGACAGGATGCCGGTGCGGCCGAGGGAGGAACCGTCCGGCCAGGTCGAGCCGCCGTCCCAGGAGCGGTCGAGCCAGACCTCGTCGCCCGCGCCCCCGGTGTCGATGCCGGCCCAGGCCATGGAGTTCCGCTGGTCGACATGCAGCCGGATCGTGCGACCGTAGAGGGTGGTCGACGGCACCGGCTGGTCGTCACCGGCCGCCTGGCCGGCGTCGGTACCGTCACAGAGCGTGTCGCAGACGGTGGGGTAGACCCAGTTCGTGCAGCCGACGGCGGCGGCGTCCCCACAGGCCCGGACCAGCCCGCGCCTGTGGTTGCGGGGGTCGGTGATGTTGTACATCAGCGTTCTGGTGCCGGTCCAGGTGGCCGGGACGGCGGCCTTGCCCAGCAGTCCTTCCCAGGTGGCGCCGCCGTCCCAGGAGCGGTCCAGCCACACCGAGTCGCCCGTCACGCCGTTGTCGATGCTGGCCCACGCCATGTCGTCGGCGTCGGACACGTGCAGTTCGAGACGACGGCCGTTGAGGTCCTTGTTCGGCACCGGAAAGCTCTCCTGGTGGGCCAGGGAAGGATCCTGGGTGTCACAGGCCAGGACGCACACCGGGCCGGCGGCGGCCGCTGGCGTCGCCCCCAGGTCCAGCCCGAGGGCCGCAAGGAGGACCGCCATCAGGTAAGTGAGTGGCCGTGAAGGCCTGACAACGATGTCGGAGCTTCCCAAGTGCACCGTAACCCGCCTCGATCTCACCGTGATGAAGTCGCCGTCAGCGGGCGCGTCGTCAGTCGACAGCCCCGATGCGCCCGCCAGGAATCGAGCATTGGTCCATACCTGCCTCCGAAAAGTGAAACGGCTTGGCGGGACCCTGTCAATGCTTCAAACCCGCCGTATCCCGCGGGAGTTCACGGCGAGCGCCATCGATTGACACTCCGTTTCCCGGCGCCCATCATCGGTGCACCTTCGGCGAGGCACCCTGCACACCACACCGCTCCAGCAGTCGCGCCCTTCGCAGGCAAACGATTTGAATCGATTCAAACACGCCGCCGTTCCCACCCCCGATCCGGGAGGTCCCCATGCGCCGCGTCCGTCCCCCACTGAACCGATCGCCCGGTCCAGGGCGCTTACTCGGCCTGGCCGTGGCCGTGACCGTGACCGCCGCGGTCACCGCGGTCACCGCGGTCACCGCGCCAGCCGCCGGCGCCTCCCCTCCCCCATCCGTGGCAGCGTCGGCAACAGCAACGGCCGTGCCCCTGACGGATTCTGACGCCCTGAACTACTCGCCGACCTCACGCACCCTCAAGCCGACCGCCGTGCACTCCACGTCCGGCAACGTCGCGAACCCGCAGAACGTCCTCAGCGGGCAGCCGACGCGCATCTCCGGGTCGCAGTCGGCCATCACCCTCGACTTCGGCAAGGAGGTCGCCGGCCTGGCGACGTTGTCCTTCGGCAGTACCAGCGGCAGTGGCCGCCGAGTGGGCCTGGCCTTCAGTGAGTCGTCCCTTTACGCGGGCACCAACAGCGACCGGAGCAGCGGCCGCGACGGCGAGGACGGGGCTCTCTACACCACGGCACCCGCCAACGGCACGTACACGATGCCCACCGCGAGACTGCGTGGCGGCTTCCGCTACCTGACAGTCTTCCTCGACGCCTCGGGCTGGGTGGACCTCACGGGCGTCAGCCTCGACTTCACCGCGGCACCGGGAAAAGCCGTCCCGGCCGACTACGCCAACTACTTCCTCTCCAGTGACGACCTGCTGAACCGTATCTGGTACGCGGGGGCGTACACGGTGCAGCTCAACACGATCGCGTCCAACCAGGGCCGCGCCTGGCCCCCGCCGGCCTCGGAGTGGGACAACGGCGCCACCGTCGGGGTGGGTGACTCCGTCCTGGTCGACGGGGCCAAGCGCGACCGCACGGTGTGGCCCGGTGACCTGGGTATCGCCGTGCCCACGCAGTACGCGTACTCCAACGACCTCACCTCGACCCGCAACGCGCTCACCACGATGTACAACGCGCAGTCCGCGGAGGGCGAAATCCCCTGGTCGGGCCCGCCGTTCAACCTCACCGGCTCGGACACCTACCACATCTGGACGCTGCTGGGCACGGCCACGTACTACACCTACTCGGCCGACCGGGCCTGGCTGGACTCCGAGTGGGCCGATTACAAGCGCGGGATGGCCTTCATCAACAACAAGATCGACGGCAACAACCTGCTCAACGTGACCCGCACCCAGGACTGGGCCCGGGTCGGCCAGGGCGGTGAGAACGTCTCGGCCAACGCGCTGCTGTACGCGGCGCTCAAGGCCGGTGCCACCCTGGCCACGGTCGAAGGCGACAGCGCGCTCGCCGCGAGCTGGACCGGCAAGGCGGCCGCGCTCAAGGCCTCGGCCAACTCCCGTCTGTGGGACGCCTCGAAGGGGATGTACAAGGACAACCCCACCAGCGGGATGTACCCCCAGGACGGTAATTCGCTCGCCGTCTGGTACGGGCTCACCGACTCCACGGCGAAGTCGCGGAGCATCATCACCGGGCTCGGGACACGATGGGGCGCGTACGGTCCGACCACCCCCGAGTGGGGCGGCAACGTGTCGCCCTTCGCGGGCGGGATGGAGCTGAACGCCCGCTTCACCGCCAATGACGACTACAGCGCGCTGGCGCAGGTCCGCCGCACCTGGGGCCACATGCTGAACAGTGACATCGGTACCAGGAGCACCTTCTGGGAGGGCGTCGAGGCCGACGGCGGCCTCGCCTACGGCGGTTCCTTCATGAGCCTGGCCCACGGCTGGTCCACCGCGCCCACCTCCACGCTCACCTTCGACGTGCTGGGCACCGCACCGGAGTCGGCGGCCGGCGCGTACCGCTTCGTTCCGCACGCAGGCGATCTGACCAGCGCCCAAGGCCGCATCACCATGCCGCAGGGCGCCGTCGACGCCTCCTGGTCCCGTGATCCTGCAGCCGGTACGTATGCGGCACACCTCACCAGCCCGGCCGGCACCACCGGTCGCATCGGCGTCCCGAAGTTCGGCGGCGGCAACATATCGGTGTCCGTGAACGGCAACGTCGTCTGGAGCAACGGAACCTTCACGCCCACCGGCGGTGTCACCGGCGCGAACCAGGACGACGCCTACGTCTACCTCACCGGTGTCGCTCCGGGCAGTTACACCGTGACCGGCACAGGACTGGGCAATCCTTCCGCGCCTGCCGAGCCGGGTACCGGTGCCCTGCGCGCGGGCTTCACCCGGTGCGCGGGCGAGGGCGGCACCTGCGCCTTCAGCGGCACCCGCGCGGTGGCCTACGGAGCGGGGGCCTACACGTACAGGACGGCGACCGACCGCATCACCTGCACCAACGCCTCCTTCGACGGCGATCCCGCGTCGAATCTCGTCAAGTCCTGCTACGTCGCCGACGTCGGCGGCCCTCCTGGATATACCCTCTGCTCCGCCGAGAACGGCACCTGTTCCGTTCCCGGCTACAACCGTGACATGGCGTACGGCGCCAACGGCAACTTCGCCCACCAGGTCACCAACGGTTCCGTCGCCTGCACCAACGCCCACTTCGGCGATCCCGTCGACGGCGTCGCCAAGTCCTGCTACCTGCCGCCCGCCGGAGGGCCGTCCGGCGGCTGGACCAAGTGCACGGACCAGAACGGCACTTGTCCGGCCGTCGCGGGACAGCCGGTGATGTACGGCGCCTACGGCGCGTTCACCATGATCACGGCCACCGGCGACACCCCGTGCACCGATGCCACGTTCGGCGACCCGATCCCCGGCGAGTCGAAGGCCTGCTACACCTCCGCGGGCGGCCCACCTGGTTACGCCACCGCTTGCTCCGCCGAAGACGGCACGTGCGGCTTCAGCGGGCAGCAGACCGTCGCCTACGGCGCACGAGGCCGCTTCGTCTACAAGTCGTTCACCGGTGGCACGCATTGCACCACCGCGGCACTCGGTACGGATCCGTTGCCCGGCGTGCGCAAGAACTGTTACCTCACGTCCTGAGGAGCAGTCGAGGACAATGCCGGAGCGACGGTCCGGCACAGGTCATGGGCGTTCGTCCGACGGCCTGTACCGGACCGTCCGGGAGCAGCGGCCCAAGTGCCCTGTTCGATCGCGGGCGCGAGGGGGAGTTTCGGTGGATGTGGTGCGCGTCATGGAGTCGCTGGCCGAGCAGGGGGTCACGGTGCTGTTCAAGGCCGACGGCGAGCGCATGCGTGAAGGCGTGGGGCCGTGGACGTTCGTCGCGAGCGGTGCCCCGTTCCACGAGGACCTCTTGGTGCGGACGGGCGCGGACTCGGTGGAAGCCTGCTTGAGGGTCTGCCTTCCCCGATTGCGCGCATTCGGCCTGGACGTCCCGGAGTTCGGAGCGTGAGGAGGGACCGCGTGGCGATCCGTCTCCCCGAGGGGTCCTGGTGGGACTGGGACGTCGTGGAGTGGAACGCGGGCAGGCTGCGTCTCGGCGCCGGACACGACATCTCGTACGCCCATTCCTTGGAACTGGTCTTCACGGAACCGGTGTTGGTCAGGTGCCCCGCCGTCTTCCACGATCCCGTCTTCCGTGCACCGGCGCCCGAGGAGGTTCGGCTGGTCGCCGATCAGATCGGGGAGACACCACCTGTCGTCCTTGCCTTCGAGGCGGACGCGGGTGGCCCGGACCGGGCTTCCTGTCTGATCGCCGCCGGGCAGCTCGAGATCGTCCAGGGCACCGTCTTCCGATACTGGCGCGAGCTCGCGGCCGGGGAGCGCCTCGCGCCTTGGGTGCGGCCTCCCGTGGCCTGAACAGGCGTGGTCCGGACGGCGACCGTCCTCCCACGGTGGTGGGGACTCCGCGGTCGCGTCACATGAAGCAGGCTTTCAGACGCTCGGCCCGTCAGGAGCAGCGCGTGTCGGGCTGCGTGTGCAGCACCTGATCGAAGTAGCCGGGGCCGGAGGCCGGGACGACCTGCGGGGCGGTGCGGTAGCGCAGGGTCTCGGTCTGCCAGGCGTGGTAGCCGCTCATCCACGCTGTCATGAGCCCGGTGTAGGTGTTCACCGCGGTCCGCTGCTGTTCGGAGAGGTCGAGCCGGGCGCACAGGTCCGGGACCTGGCCGACGAGTTCCTGGAACCGCCGCACGCGCAGCGCCACTTCCTGGCGGGCGGCGGTGACGGCTTCGTCGCGGGTGCAGCGCCGGGTGTGTTCGATGACGAGGACGATGTTGTCCATGTCGCCGCGTGCTTCCTCTTTTTCCAGGGAGTACACGTCGTTGCACATCAGGGTGACGTCGATGGCTGCTTGGCGCATGATGCGCAGCTGGGGGCTGTGGAAGGCGGCGGCGGGGACGGTGACGCCGGCGGCCCGTTCGCCGAGGGAGAGGGGCAGGTCGGTGCCGGCGATGCCGCGGCGGACCTGGAGGTAGGTCTGCATGTCGGCGGGGGCGGCGCGGAGGCGGCCTATCGCCTCGTGGGCCTGGGCGGCGAAGTAGTACTCCCACTCGTGTGCGGTGCGCGCGATCCAGGCGGGGTGGGCGTCGTGGGTGCTGCGGGCCCAGATGTCGGCGAACGCATGCGAGCACGGGTCCGCGCCGGCTTGCGGAGTGGCGCCGTGGACGATGTCGATCAACGGCTGGCACACGCGGGCGGCCTGGACGGGATCCCGGCCGAGGGGGCCGTCGAACTGGTCGTCGAAGACGAAGAAGAAGCCCATCGCGTCCGCGCACAGGTCCAGGGCGGGGCCTTGGGCGTAGGGGAAGCCGAGGGCGGCCAGGCCTGGCATGTCCCACGAGGTGTACCAGGCGAGGGACCGGTCGTCGCCCACCAGGTCCATGCGGCGCACCCAGTGGAGGTTGCGCCGGCGGGCGCCGTCGAGGTCGGGGCTGATCCCCGCCATGGGGGGCAGGTCGAAATCGATGTCCTGCGGCACAGGTCCTCCCGGGTCGTGGACGGCAGGTGCGGCCTGGTGCCGTAGGGGCCGAGCCGTGCTGCCGACGGTTCGGGGCCGGTACGTCGGCCCGGGCCCTCAAGACGGCTGCCGACCCGTGCTGCTCGTGGAGGGGCTGGTCGAGGCGGGCCGGTCCGGATGTCGTGTCACCACTGCGTGCGTACGGTCCGATCAGGTATCACCGGATCCGGAACGGCTCTCACGCCGGGGCGGCCGGGGTCGTGAGATCGAGGGCGAGCGGCTCCGCTCCGCCGACCCCCAGCCGGGCGAGCGAGAACGCCATGGAGGCGCCCACGCTCTGCGGTGTACGGAACGTCTCGGTGCTCCGGATCCGGGGGAAGTGGTCGCACACCGATTCGGGCGTCGGGTCCTCCTCCCACAGGACGCCCTCGGTGGCGCCCAGGAAGATCCGCCCGGTCCGGCGGCCGGCCGCGTGCAGGAGTTCTCCGGTGCAGGGCGTGCGTTCGTGGGCCAGGAACGCCACCACGGGCGCGACATGGCGGGCGGGGAACAGCGACGTGAGGATCGCGGTCATCTGGTCGTCCCCCTGGACCGCCTCCAGCGACATGCGGGTGCCGGCGACCGGCACGACCGCGTTCACCTTGATGCCGAGACCGGCGCCTTCGGCGGCCAGGGAGGTGGTCAGGCCCAGCACCGCGCCTTTCCCTGCCGCGTAGACACTGAGCCCGCTGTCGCCGAACAGCGCGTCGGAGCACGTATTGACGATCCGCCCGTACCCCGACGCGACCATGTGTGGCCACACCGCACGCAGCAGGTTCAGAGTCCCGCCCACGTGTGTGTCCAGCACACGGCGGCACTCCTCGTCGGTGAGCTCTCCCAACGGCCGCAGGATCGAGATCCCCGCGTTGTTGACCAGGACGTCCAGCCGTCCCCAGCGCTCCAGCGCCGCCGCGGCCAGGGCCTGGGCGCCGGACGTGGCGGCAACGTCGTGAACATCCGCGACGGCCTCGTTGCCCAGCGCCCGGATCTCCTCGGCCACCGCGTGCGCGGGCGACGGCGACGTCCCCCGGCCGTCGATCCCGGTCCCCACGTCATCGACGACCACTTTCGCGCCCCGGGCCGCGAGGAGCATCGCGTACTCCCGGCCCAGACCCCGGCCCGCACCCGTCACTACCGCCACACGGCCGTCGAAACGAAGCGAATCCACCCCGCCCACCACCCCTCCCGGAAGACGCGCTCCCAGCCCCTACCCGCGACGGGCACCCCGCGCACCCGGCAACCTGCCCGCGGCCGCCGGTCCGCACGTTCCACACGATCCGCGCAGGGAAGACGCTTGATCCCCGACGAAGCGTCACTGGTCGCCCCCTGCCGCCCACCCTGCCCGGACGAACCAGGCCGGTACAGGGTGCACCGCATCCACCCGACGCATCCGGGCGCACCACAAGCGCAAAACGCTCCGGCACGCGCCGTTGCGCCGGAGGACACGTCGTGAGAACGAACCCGCCACGGCGCAGCGCTCCGACCGGAGGCCTGGACGAGTACGGCGCTCGATCGTGCCCGCCGGTGTGACGACGGTCCCTGAAGCCCGGTGCGGCTGTGCACCGGAGCTGCCCGGTCAGGAGCCGGGGGAGTCACCGCTGTACTCGAAGGCCGTCCCGGGGTGTTCCGCCGGGATCCGTCAGGAGGTGGTGGCCGGGTGCGGGTCCCCGAGGTACGGGAACCGGTCCAGGGTGTCGGTGTGCGGCGTCAGACCGGTGGGCGGCGCCTCGTTCTTGGTGAGGAACGCGACGCGGATGTCGATGACGTCTTCCGTGAACGTCCGGCCATTGGGGTACGCGGCAGGCTTGGACGGGTCGAAGTGCAGCACGTCCGGCAGGAGGCCGTGTTCCTCGATCGCGGTGATCGCCTCCTCGCGCGAGTAGCCGCCGGTGTGGCCCAAGAGGTGGACGAACTGGTCCGTCCACCTGGCCCGGTCGTTGACCGGCTCGCTCGCGTTGTACTCCTCCTTCGTGTCGTCGGTGTTGAAGAAGCTGCTCATCGACGGGTGCCCGGCCCGGTCCGCGTGGACGAGTTCGCCGTCGCGCAGGACGCTGCACCGGCCCCAGATGTGGAGCTCGGGCTGGGGGGCCAGCTCCGCGGTCGGCAGTTCGACGGCCATGGAGAAGACGTTGGCCGTGCTGTTGGAGTCGACGCCGGTCCACGGGGACTTTCCGCCCAGGTGCGGCGCGGTGAAATTCCGGTTCCCGCTGGTGTCGAACAGATCCTTGATTCCGTCGAAGTCGAAGAAGAAGGCGTCACTGCGGCTACCGGCGGCCACCTTGTAGTCACCGCTGCCGACCACGTTGGCCTGGGGGCCGAAGGAGACGGCGGCGTCCGACACGATCTTGATGCCGACCGCCTCGGGCCTGCGGGACTCCGCACCGGTTGCCATGAAGACGCTGTAGGTCTGCGAGCCGTCGGATGCCGGTGGGCCGAAGACCCAGCTGAAGGCGACGTCGGTCAGGTAGTCGCCGTCATTGTCGATGTTCAGGCGGTACACGGCGTCGGGGTGGAGGGCGTCCGCGTTGGGATTGGCGTTGAGGATGAGAACGGTCCTGCTCGGATCGCCGGGTGCCCCGAAGGCGTACAGGTCGCACAGATCGAGGCGCTGGTCGCCGAGTGGCGGCCCCAGGCTGAGGCCGGTGAAGTGGTTGGACATGTCAGGCCCTCCATTGCTCGCTCGCCGGAACACCGCCAGAACGCTCGAACGGCCGTCCTGCGGCGCGTGAGGTACACCGCACCTGAGCGGCGCAGCCACGCTAGCCCGCCCCAGCGGTCCGACCGTCGAGAGCGAAGGCACCGCCGTCAAACAACGCTCGAACGGGTCACCGGCGGGCGGAAGGCGATCGTCCCGCGGTCCGGGAGCAGGGTCGTCGGAGGAGGTGTCGGTCTTCCGGACGTCCCCTGGTCACAGGTTGCCGCTCACCATGGCGGCACCCAAGCTGGTGTCAGGGCTGGTGGAAGGGACCGCGGCCGTGAGTGGCGGACAGAGTGAACTCCCCCGACTGCTGACGGCGGCGGAGACAGCGGCGCCGGCGGATGCCGTCGACGTGATCGCGCAGGACCTGCGGCGGCGGTTCAAGGCCACGAAGGTCTCCTTCCTCATCGTCGACCTGACAGGCAGGGCGGTGGCACGGCTGTCCACCGCCGGCACGGTGGGATGTGAGCGGGAAGCCGAACGGATCCCGATGCTCGGCAGCGTCTACGAGCAGGTGATCCGCACCCAGCGGCTCTATCAGGAGGCGACCGGCCGGGGGCAGCGGGTGATCGTGCCGGTCACCAACCGGGGAGACGCCATCGGGCTGCTGGAACTGCTCCTGCCGGCCGCCCCCGGCGAGGACATCCTCGACGCGGTCGGGGAGGCCGCCCATGTCCTCGCCTACATCGTGATCGCCAACGAGCGCTTCACCGACTTCTACACCTGGGGCAAACGCTCCAGACCGCCCACCCTGGCAGCAGAGATCCAGTACCAGCTGCTCCCCCCGTCACTGTCGTGCGAGGCCGCGCAGTTCACGCTGTGCGGGAACCTTGAGCCCTCCGAAGACCTCAGCGGCGACACCTTCGACTACACCCTGGACCGGGACACGCTGCACGTGTCGGTGACCGACCCCATGGGCCACGACATCGACGCCGCCCTCGCCGCCACGGTCCTGGTGGGAGCCCTGCGCGGCGCCCGCCGCGCCGGAGCCGGCCTGGCCGAGCAGGCCCACTCGGCCGACCGGGCCCTGGCCGACCACGGCCACGGCCACGCCACCGGGCAGCTGCTGCGCGTCGACCTGCACACCGGACAGGCCCGGCTCGTCAACGCCGGCCACCCCTGGCCGCTGCGCGTGCGCGACGGGATCGCCGAGGTCATCGCCTGCGAAGTGGACCATCCCTTCGGGCTGTGTGTGCCCATGCCCCACCCCTACCGCGTTCAGGACATCGACCTGCGCCCCGGTGATCGTCTGCTCATGCTGACCGACGGCATGCTCGAACATCACGGGGAGGAGATCGACCTGGCCGCCCTGCTGGAGCGCACCCAGGACCTGCACCCGCGTGAGACCGCGCTGACCCTGACGTCCGCGGTCCGGGACGCGGCCGACGGCCGTCTCGAGGACGATGCCACCGTGATGTGCCTGGACTGGCACGGCCCCCAGGAGACCCACCGGCACGTCAGCTCCGGCGCGGACACTCAACAGGCCTCGGCCGGCCGCACGCAGCAGCCGGCGCAGCAGCCGTAACCGGCAAGTCCCCCTGCGCCCCGGCGCCGAGTGCCCGAACCGCCACCTGGCAGATTGACCAACTGATGCGCAACCATCGATGGAAGCGCCCGCGGTCAAGAGGCCGGTCGGCCCGCGCGGCCGTCCCCTCCATCACCTTGTCGTGATCGTGGTGACGGTCTGCCGGGACACCTCGACGCCGTGGACCACGGCCGGACGGGCCCTCGCTCCGTGCCGTGCCCGGTCGACCGGCCTCGCGATCAACTGCTCGTCCGAGGCGGCCGCACCGACCGGCTCACCCACGCACGCACGCTCGATCGTCGTGGTGCTCGCCTGGTGTCTCCTTGACCGACGGAGCCGCCGTCGAGGAGACCGTCTCGAGGGCCGCGTCAACAGAGTTCGCCGTCACGTCGGCGTGCCGTCGTCCGATGTTGTGTCCCGTCCTGTGTCATGCCGTCTGTCGAAGATCCGGCAGGCAAGAAGACATGACGGGACGTCACTTGATGAGATCTGTTGTTCGGGCTCGTACGGTCGTCGCCGCGGCGGCCACCGTGGGTGCGGTGGTCGCGGGTGCGGGTAGCGGGCAGGCGACCGCGCTGGACAGGGTCCGGCTGGCCGACGATCTGACCGTGGCACCGGGCATCAGTTACCGGGCCTTCTCGGTGACGGGCTCGCACGGGGTGGTGTCCGGGCATCTGGTCGCCGCTGACCTCACCAACCGGCACGTGTCGGTGGACCTGCTCACCCCCGGCACCGTCTCCAGCCGCGTCAAGCTGTCCCAAATGGCCGCCGCCCAGGGCGCGGTGGCGGGCGTCAACGCGGACTTCTTCAACATCGAGGAGTCCCAGCACGTGGGGGTGGCTCCCACCAACTCGGCGGTCGGCCCGGCGATCGCCCACGGTGAGGCGCTCAAGGCGGCTGTGCCGGACGGCCAGCGGTTCGGACCCGGCCTGCCGCCCGGCACGTCGACGCGCGACGTGATCGGGGTGGGCTACAACAAGCGGGCCCGGCTGGACGAGTTGACGCTCAAGGGAAGCGTCCGCACCAAGTCCGGTTCGTTCGACCTCGGCGGCTTCAACCAGTACGCCATCCCGGTGGGCGGGGTGGGCGCGTTCACCCCGAAGTGGGGCGACGTCTCCCGGCAGCGCTCGGTCTGCGGGACCGACACTGTCCGGTCCGCGGCCTGTTCCACGGACGCCTACGAGGTGACCGTCCGCAACGGCCGGGTGGTCTCCGGATCCGCGACGATCGGGGCGGGCGCGATCCCCGAGGACACCGTGGTGCTGGTCGGCCGGGAGGCCGGCGCGGACCGGCTGCGCGCGCTCCGGACCGGGGACAAGGTCAAGGTCTCCGACCGGCTGAAGACCGCGAGCGGCAAGCGGTTGCAGTTCGCCGTGGGCGGCTTCCCCGTGCTCCGGGACGGCAAGCCGCTGCCCGGCCTGGACACGAAGGCGGCGGCGACCCGGACCGGCGCGGGTGTCGGTGACCACGGCAGGCGCCTCTACCTGCTGGTGCTGGACGGAAGTGCGGAGAGCGGCTCGGGCCTGACGGTCGCCGAGGTCGCGGATGTACTCGACACCGTGGGCGCCGACGCCGGGGTGAACCTGGACGGTGGCGGTTCGTCCACCCTGGTGACCCGGGACCCGGTGACCGGAGCCCCCCTCGTCCGCAACCACCCGACCGGTGGCGCCGAACGCCCGGTTCCGGAGGGCATCGGGCTCTTCTCGCGCTGATCCGCCGGCCGGGCGGGCCCTGGTGCCGTGGCAGGTTCTGCCGTGCGCCGGATGGCCCGCCCGGCCGCGGTCGGCTGGAACGGTCAGCCGCCGAAGTCATTACTGCCGGAGGAGCGTCGCCCGTGACGCCGCCGGTCGGTGGCGCCACCCCGGGCGCCGGGCCCGCACCGGCCTCTCCCCCGCCGACGTCCCGCGCGCCACGACACCCGCGTGACCGATACGCAAGCAGCCCCGGCCGGGTACGGATCCCGGCCGGGGCTGTCGACGTGCGGGTGGTCGTGAGGGGCGGTCACGTACACGGTCCCCGCGCCGTCGATGTGTCGCTGCCACTGACGACCGGTCAGGTCCTCGCCCTGGAGCATGACCGCGACGGCGCCGAGTCGCAGCCCGTGGTCGAGTTCCATGCCTCGCTCCCCGCGGAACAGGACAGAGGGATGGCCGCCGCCTTCGCACCCCCTCCTGGAGTCATGGAGGCCACACCACCGATGATCACGCGGTGGACGCTCCCGCCCCCGACCGGGCCACCACCGACGGCGCGTCACCGCCGCTGTCACCAAGTGGCGGCGGGTGGAGCACGGTTGACGGGACCGGACTGCGAAGCCGCACCGCATTAGACTGGCCGTCATGCTGCAGGAACTTGAGGTCGCGGACGGGCAGTTCCGTGTGCGCGACCTGGAACCCGGCGACGAGAAAGCAGTGCTCGCGCTGTTCGACGCGGCTGAAGACTGGTTCACGGCCACCACCGGTCAGCCTGCCGCCCCCGGCGACATACAGAGCCTCTACTACGCCCTGCCCGAGGGCGCGGCCTTCGAGGACAAGGCACTCCTCGTGATCGAGGCCGATCGCCGGATCGTCGGCCTGATCGATGCCGTGCTTCACCACCCGACCGTGAGCACGTGCTCGCTGGGCATGTTCCTCGTCCATCCCGCCCACAGGCGCCGCGGCCTCGGCCGCCAGGTCGCCTCCGCCCTCTTCGGCGAACTCGCCGCACGCGGCCATACCGAGGTCGTCGCCTCGGTGGCCGAGGGCTGGCAGCCGGGCCGGGCGTTCCTCGCCGCCCTCGGCTTCACCCTCGGCACACCTGGCCCGGCGACGAACACCAACCGCAACCTCGGCCCCGGCGAACGCCCCGTCATCCCGGCACGGCTTCGTCTGCCTGCGGCCCCCCGCTGAGGTAGCGCGGGCTCGGTACGGCGCCGCGGCCCCCAGTCGCCGGGGGTGCCGGCCGGCAGCTCGGCCTCGTCAAGCGACCGGTTGCCGGTGTGTCCGGATGGCCGCCACCTCCGGGCAGCGGGGCCCGAGCAGGCGCCTGCGCATTTCGGTCGTCGCCAGCCCGCTGATGCTGGCACATCCCCTCCGACCTGCTGTGATGAGCCTCACCCATAACATGAGGCATCCCTCGAGTACGCTGGCGAAGCCGAACATGAGGGACCCCTCCGAATGGTCCTCGTAGCCCGGTACCCGGTTGATTCGGAATCCGGATGAACCGATCACTGACATGGCGGCGACCGCCCGATCGGCGGAATCGCGCCACATCAAAAGGAGATGACCATGCGCAGCTGGATCAGGCGCGTCTCGATCGCTCTCGCTTCCACGGCGATGGTGGGCGGAGCCCTAGTCGGCGCCGGCGGCTCGGCGTCCGCGGCTTCGGAGCCCGTGGCGCACACCCAGCCCTCGATCGCCACCGTCGGGACCGACGGCACACGTAACGGCTATCGCGATGACGGGTACGTCATCGCTCACCACGGGGGACGGGACGACAGTCGGGACGGGCGGCGTGGCTCGTACACGGACGACGACCACCGAGGTCACCACCCTGGCCGGCACCACCACAGGTGGGAAGAGCGGTGGGACGGTCATCACCGGTACGCCCGGCACGGGGACCGGTGGGTCGAGGTGACGTCGTGGCGCGGTGTCGGTGTCGGTGTCGACCGCCGGCACCTGGACCAGCTCCCGCTGGTCCAGCGCTGACGCGGCCGCAGGGCATCACGGTCGGCTTGACGAGGCACACGGACATGGCCTGGCGGTTGCGTCCTCGCCCCGCCTGACGACCGCACGCCGGGCCGACATCGGGCCCGGACCAATGAGTGAGCGATCAGAGGGTGGGGCGAGCGGAATTATGGGAGTGAGGGACAGTGAGATCGATCAGAACCGTGGTGCACGAGCTGCCCGTGGAACTTGTGGTGTCACCCGACCTGTCGGTGTCGATGGGTGCGGCTCTGCGGTACGAGGCGGGTGATCCTTATACCGTCCGTGCCGCCTTCCACCCCCTTGATCAGGGCGGGGCGGTCGAGTGGCTCCTCAGCCGTGACATGCTCGCTCAGGCCCTGAGCGAGCACACCGGGCACGGAGACGTGCGGATGTGGCCGGCGGGCGGCTCGGAACGGGACACGCTGTACATCGCTCTCCGTTCACCTGCGGGATCGGCTCTGCTCAAACTCCCCGCGCGGGACGTGCGATTCTTCCTGCGCGACACGCGGTCCGTGGTGCCGCCGGGGGCCGAGTCCAGCCGGCTCGACCTTGACGCCGAGCTGGCACAGTTGCTCGCGGAAAGCTGAACGCCCCCTCGGGCGTGAGGGTCCGGTTGCCGACCGCGACACCGTCCCCACTGCGTATGCCCTCGTGCCCCGCGACCTCACCTGCCGCGGAGATCATGCCTCCTCGTGGCACTCATGGCATTCCTCTTCAGGACACTCAAGAGTGGTGAGGGTCTGGTCGACCTGCCGGCTGGTCAGTGGAGGCTCGGGCAGCTCGTGGGCGCACTCGGCGCGGAAGCCGTCGAGCATCAGGTGAAGGTGGCGGCGCCAGGCGGTGGGGGCGACGGCACGTGTGGCCTGGATGATCCCGGCCTGGGACCAGATCACGAAGATGATGTCTTCCGGAGTGACATCGTTGCGGAGGACGCCCTGCTCCTGAGCGTTGCGAAAGATCTGAGCAGCCAGTTCTTGGGCGCGCTCGAACATTCCCCTGCCGAGCGCGTGGACGGGCAGCCGGGCCGAGGCCAGGTCATTGAAGGCACGGTCACAGGCCTGCAGCTCACAGAGCTTTTCCAGGTAGTGGCAGAACCCCTCCCAGGCGTCGTCCATGGCTGCGGCCTCTTCGGTGGCGCCGAGCAGCTCCGTGAACTTCGCGGTGAAGAGCTCTTCGACCAGGTCGAGCCGGGTGGGAAAGTGTCGGTAGACCGTTCCTATCGCGACGCCGGCGTCGCGGGCGACGCCTTCCAAGGAAGCGTCCACGCCCTGATCGGCAAAGGCCTTGCGGGCGGCGGCCACGATCGCGTCCCTGTTGCGCTGCGCATCCCGGCGCAGCGGTTTGGCCGGCGCCTGAGACACGGACAGGACATGTCGGGGGCTCATCTGCGCACGGTAACATGAGGGGGCCCTCAAATTCCCGGATGTGACCCTTCTCATGACGCGGACCGCAACGAGCGGCAGCCCGAAGGCGAAGGTAGTCGGGTTGTTTTCCGCCCGTGCGGGCGTCTCAGCACTGGGGTGGGGTGGCGGGTGATGCCGGGGGCTCCGGCTGGTGGGCCTCCCAGTCCGCACGGCCGCCTGCCCCCAGGACGCCTGTGGTGCGGTGCAGTTCCGCGGCGGGAAGGCCCGCGAGGGAACGGCGCGCGATGCGGGAGACGAGCAGGGGCAGCAGAGGGCGCAGCGGCTGCACGAGGCGCAGCCAGGGTGGTGCGTAGACGCTGGTGGCGCGGTGTTCGATACCGCGGGTCAGCCAGCCGGCGACCTGTTCGGGGGTGTGGACCCGGCGGACGGGTGCGGGCTGGTGGGAGCGCAGGGCGCGTAGTACGGGGTGGTCGTCGCGGGCGTCGATCATGTCGGTGCCGGTCCAGTGGAGGTAGGCGATGCCCACGCCGACACCCTCGGGGCGCAATTCGCTGCGCAGGGCCTGGGCGAAGGATTCCGCTCCCGCTTTGGAGGCACAGTAGGCGCTCATCAGGGGCGACGATCCGAAGGACGCGGTGGAGGCGATCTGCAGGAAGTAGCCGCGCGTGCGTACGAGCTGAGGGAGGAAGACGCGGGCTGTGTTCGCACTGCCGATGAGATTGACGTCGATGACCCGGTTGAACAGGGCTGCCTCGCTGCCGGCGAACGGGCCCACGGCGGCGATCCCGGCATTCGCCACCACCACCGACGCCGGCCCCAGCCGCGCCTGCACATCGCGTGCCGCACCCTGCATGGCCGCCTCGTCGGTGACGTCCACCTCGAAGCAGCACGTTTCGGTGGGCAGGCTGTCCGCCACGCGCCGCAGCGACTCCAGCTCTCGTCCCAGCAACGCCACCCGCAGCCCGCGACGCGCGAGGTCGCGGCTCGTCGCCTCCCCCACCCCTCGTGCTGCCCCGGTGACGACCGCCACCCGTCCGCTCGGCCGGCTCTGCATCACTGCTGCCTCCTGAAGGACGCGCGGCCCCCTCACTCCGGCCAGTCGATCACGCCCTCACTTCCTCCACCTGCCACGGACGCCCCACCGGGTGAGACGCCCGAAGGAAGCATGCGACTGGAGGAGCAGCCCGCCGAGGTCGAGGAGGCCGACCTCGGCGGACAGGTGCGCTCCGCCGTCGGACGCCTCTGCCGCCGCGTCCGCTCAGTGCCCGAACCGAGTGCGAGGTCGTGCTCGACAGCCCGACGGTACGGGCGCACGCCAGGCGCCCGGGGCCATGAGGCCGACGTTCTTCGAGGTCGCGCCCGAGCCCACGGTCTAGGGCAGTGACGGCTGTTGGTAGGGACCGTAGTCCGGGTTGCGGCCCTGCTGGGCATCGGCGTAAAGGCGGAAGAAGCGGTCACCGTGCAGTGGGCTGTAGGTGATCTCGTTGTATCGCGGATCCGATTCGCTCACATCCGGGCCGCCCTGAAGAAACCCGCCCACGTTGCCGATGATCGTGCCGGTGTCGCCGGAGGGGTCGAGCCGAGAGAAGAACGGGCCGCCGGAGACTCCGCCCCACATCCCGGCGCAGAAGATCTGCATCTGGTAGTAGCCCGACAGCGCGGTCGTGTGGACGTCGGGGCAGCGGACCGCCTGGTCCGGCGGGTTGTGCGCGGTCTTGGGGTAGCCGACGACGGTCACCTTGTTGGCGTAACCCGGCGTACGGGCCAGGGTGTTGGCGCCCACGACGTCCTGGACGTTCTCACGGCCGTTCGGCTTCAGGCTCGCGAAGGCGTAGTCAAGGTCGGAGGTCTTGGCCTTGTCCCAGGTGGCCCTCTTGTCACGGAACCACTTGTCGACCACCCAGACCCCGTAGGGCTGCGCGGCCGCGGTCCTGGTGTGGTCGTACATGGGTACGAACATGGAATGCGAGCCGGCACAGTGCCCCGCGGTGAGGATCAGGTCGTGCCCCGCGCTGCGCACCACGCCGGCCGTGCAGCGGTGCCCCTTCAGCCCCTTGTCCGCGCTGAAGATCGTGCCGACGGACTTGATGCCCTTGAAGTGCTGGGCGGTGACCCCGCCGGCGGAGGGCCCCCGGGCCGCTGCCGGTGAGCCCTCCGGCGGGGCGGTACGGCCCGAGGGGTCGGTGGCCGCGTCCATGCGCTCGGGAGTCCAGAAGCGGACGGCGGCCTCGACCGTCCAGTCGTCGTCGGCGGCCGGCACCACCGCGTCCGAAGCCGGGGGCTCCGCGGACGGGCCGGTCGGGTCCGTGGGAGTCGGGCCGGCCGGCGACTTCGGCGCGGGGGCAGCGCTCCGCGAAGTCCCCGAGGCGGTCTGTGTGGGGGCGGCGGTCATGTGGGGCGGCGCGGTGCCGGCCCGGGCCGCTGCGGCGTTGCCCAGCAGCGCCACGACGCTCAGCATCACGACGGCCTCGAGACGTATGCGGCCGTGGGGCGATGGGGTCTTCTGCATTCAGGTTCCTCCAAGAAGCAGGCCGGACGGCACGAGGACCCGAAGGGCAGGCGCTCGCGACGGGACAGCGGGCGAACACCGCTGCGGAGTCCGACGCGTGCTCTTCCGCCGACGACCCGCTCCGCGCTCACCGCGCGCGACAGCAGCCCCCGTTCGTCCCCCGTCCGCCGTACGGCGGCTCTCGACCGACCGTGGTCAGCGGTCGCAGCTGTCATGATCGCATGACGGACGCGCGAATACGTATCTTATATCCCGGTTTGCGCCCGTGTAGTTGGGGTGCTCCCAGCAGCATGTCGGGTCGCACACCCGCCCCCGCCGACCGTGCCCCTGCGCATCGGCCGGTCGCACGCACGAGCCGTGGTCGTGCGTCCCGGGGCACGGGAGCCGAACATCGGCAGGAGGGGACCCCCTCACCCACCCGTCCTGGTCACCCACCCCGTCCGGACACTTCCCGACGCCACCCCCGACCGGCAAGATCGGCATTCGAGGCCGGAGTACTAGGCTGGCCGCCATGAGCGCACACTTTGACGTAGTGGTCCTGGGCGCCGGCCCGGGTGGATATGTCGCGGCGATCAGGGCCGCCCAGCTCGGGCTCAGCACGGCGATCGTCGAGGAGAAGTACTGGGGCGGAGTGTGCCTCAACGTGGGCTGCATCCCGTCGAAGGCGCTGTTGCGCAACGCGGAACTGGCCCACATCTTCACCCAGGAGGCCAAGACCTTCGGCATCCGGGTGAACGGGGAAGTGACCTTCGACTACGGCGAGGCCTTCACCCGCAGCCGGAAGGTGGCGGACGGGCGCGTCAAGGGCGTCCACTACCTGATGAAGAAGAACAAGATCACCCAGTACACCGGCCGCGGCACCTTCAGCGACGACCACACCCTGCAGGTCGCCCTCACCGACGGCGGCACGGAAACCCTCACCTTCGACAACTGCATCGTCGCCGCCGGCGCCACCACGAAGCTGCTGCCGAACACCTCGCTCAGCGAGCGCGTGGTGACGTACGAGGAGCAGATCCTGTCCGACTCGCTCCCGGAGAGCATCATCATCGCGGGCGCGGGCGCCATCGGCGTCGAGTTCGCGTACGTCCTGCACAACTACGGCGTCGAGGTCACCCTCGTCGAGTTCCTCGACCGTATCGTCCCGCTGGAGGACGAGGAGGTCTCCGCGGAGCTGACCCGCCGTTACAAGCGGCTCGGCATCAACGTGCTGACCTCCACCCGGGTCGAGGCGATCAACGACTCGGGCGACTCGGTCAAGGTCATGGTGACCACGGGCGGCCAGCGGCAGACGCTCCAGGCCGACAAGGTGCTCCAGGCGATCGGCTTCCAGCCGCGTGTGCAGGGCTACGGCCTGGAGAACACCGGTGTCCGGCTCACCGACCGCGGCGCGATCGACATCGACGGGCGGTGCCGCACGAGCGTCCCGCACATCTACGCCATCGGTGACGTGACGTCGAAGCTGATGCTCGCTCACGCGGCCGAGGCGATGGGCATCGTGGCGGCCGAGACCATCGCCGACGCGGAGACCATGGAACTCGACTACGTCATGATCCCGCGGGCGACCTACTGCCAGCCGCAGATCGCCAGCTTCGGCTGGACCGAGGCGCAGGCCCGTGAGAGGGGCTTCGACGTGCAAGTGGCGAAGTTCCCGTTCACCGCCAACGGCAAGTCGCACGGTCTGGGCGACACCGCGGGCTTCGTGAAGATCCTCAGCGACGCCCGGCACGGTGAACTCCTCGGTGCCCATCTGGTCGGCCCCGAGGTCACCGAGCTGCTGCCGGAGCTGACACTCGCCCAGCAGTGGGATCTGACCGTCCATGAGGTCGCCCGCAACGTGCACGGCCACCCGACGCTCGGCGAGGCGGTCAAGGAGGCGATCCACGGGCTGGCGGGTCACATGATCAACATGTGACCCGGGACAATCCTCGCCATGACCGACGGGATGAACGACGCCGAGAGCCGCCTGGCCAGGATCGAGCGGCTCCTGGAGAGCCGGGAGCGCGAGGTGGCACCGGCCTGGCGCCGGGCGACGCGTGGCGAGCCGCGCTGGGCGGTGACCGCCGTGATCCTGGTGGCGGTCGCCCTCCAGTGGATGGTGCCGCACGAGCTCGCCCTCCAGCCCTACTGGGTGCTGCCCGCCCTGGAGTTGGTGCTGCTGGCGGGTCTGATCGTGGCGAACCCCCGGCGGGTGGAGCCCCGGAACCGGTGGCTGCGGTGGCTGGGCCTGGCCCTGACCTCCGTGATCAGTCTGGCCAACGGCTGGGCGGCGGTGAGGCTGGTGGCGGGCCTGGTGAACGGCACCGAGGGCGAGGACGCCGGGCCGCTGCTGCTGACCGGGGGTGGCATCTGGCTCACGAACGTCATCGTGTTCGCCCTGTGGTACTGGGAGTGGGACCGCAGTGGACCGATGCTGCGGGCCCGCGGCCATCACCAGTTCGCCGACTTCCTCTTCGTGCAGATGCAGAGCCCGGAGACCGCGCCGCCCGACTGGGAACCGGCGTTCCTGGACTACCTGTACCTGTCGTTCACGAACTCCACGGCCTTCAGCCCGACCGACGTGATGCCGCTCTCGCGCTGGGCCAAGATGCTGATGATGCTGCAGTCCTCCATCTCCTTGGTGACCGTGGTCCTGGTGGTCGCCCGGGCGGTCAACATCTTTCGATGACACGGGAGTTGAATACCCGCTCCGGCGCACCCCTCACCGGATCTCCTGTTCGGCCCGGATGATCTTCCCTTCGGATGTGTGCCGGGTGCCCCAGCGGTGGGCGAGTGGGCCACGAGGAAGAAGCCGCGGCCGCCTTCGTCGGTGCCGCGGGCCTGCCGCAGCCGCGGGGCGGTGGAGCGGCCGACGACCTCTGGACCGGAGTAGCCGAGAAGCGCCTCGGCGCCGCGGGTCCAGCCGACCACGGCACCGGCACCGGAGACCACCGCCACCGCGTCGTTGGACGCGTCGAGGGCATCGCGCGGTCCCGCGGACGGAGGCGCGTCCGAATCGTTTCGACCAGAAGCCCTGGCCCCCCTCCTCGGTGCCTCCACATGTTCCTGCCTGGCGGGTGTTCCTGCCCGACCGCCCGATCCGCACGGTCCCGGGGAAGCGACGCGCGTCCCGAGGGAGCGACGCGGGTCCCGGGCGACCGGTCCGGTTCCCGAGGCGGCGGTCCGGATACCGGGACAGGAACCCGGGTTCCGGGCGGCGGTCCGGTTCCCGAGGCAACGGTCGGTCCGGATTCGGCGCCCCCGTCGGCGCCTCCCGCGCGTCGAAAAGGCCGGGGTCCGGGGGAAGGAGCCGCTTCCGGTGGGCCGGCAGTGCCGCGGCCACGCGGCGATTCCTCCCGTCTGATGCGGTTCAGCCCCCTCGCGAGGATCTCCGCGTCGTAGGATTGCCCCAAAGATCCTGACATGCCCTTGCCGGAGCCATGACCGGGTCGAGCTGTTGAGCCGCATCAGGGCGGTTGTCTTGACCAAGCCCGCCAGGAGTTCTCGTGCACAGGCCGCTTGAGTGGATCCGCCAGGACCTCCGTCCGGGACCGGACTCCCCCTCCGTGCGCCCGGCCGGTTCTCCCCGGCCGCTCCGGCTGACGCCGAGCCCCCGCCGGAGCGGGCAGTGAGGTGGCCGGGGAGTCGCGGAGCAGAACGACGCCGTGCGGAGCGGTCGAGTGCCACCGGTCTGCAGGGACCGGCGACACCCCTGTGGATGCGCTGGCTGCCGGCCCTCTACGTCGCCTTCCTCCTGGTGCTCGAACCCGTCACCCCGGTGCAGTGGCCGGTCAGCTTCCTGCTCATCGCCCTCCCCCTGGTCGCCGCCTACGCCCACGGCCCCGCCGTCGTCGCCGCCGTCACGGTGTTCGCCGTGGTGTTCGAAGGTGTCCTGGCCGGAACCCCGTGCTGCGCGGGCCGCTCGGTGGGCTATCTGTGGGAGCGCCACTACGTGGCCTCGTACATCTCCACCGCCCTGGTCGGTGTCCTCGGCACGATTCTTGCCGCCCACCGCCTCCGCAGGGAACGGACCCTCGCCACCGTGCGCTCCGTGGCCGAGACCGCGCAGCGCGTGCTGCTGCGCCCGGTGCCCCGCCGCCTCGGCCAGATCTGTGTGGAGACCCTCTACCTGTCCGCCGCCGCGGAGGCGCGCATCGGGGGCGATCTGTACGAGGCGGTGCCCACCGCGTACGGGGTCCGCCTGCTGATCGGCGACGTCCGCGGCAAGGGCCTGATGGCGGTGGAGACGGCGGCGACGATGCTCGGCGCCTTCCGCGAGGCCGCCCATGACGAACCCGATCTGGCCGGGGTGGCGCGCCGGGTCGAGAAGAGCATGAACCGCAGAGCCGTGCAGCTGCCGGGCAGCGAGGGCGCGGAACGCTTCGTCACCGCGGTGTTCGCGGAGATTCCCGACGACGAACCCGTCGTCCGCATCGTGAACTGCGGCCATCCGCCGCCGCTGCTCATCGACCGTGACGTCGTCACCGAGCTGGACTCGGCCGACCCCTCGCTCCCCCTCAACCTCGGTGTTCTGGCCGGGGACGACTACCACGCGGACGTGGTGCCCTTCCACCCCGGCAACCAGCTGCTGCTGTACACGGACGGTGTCACCGAGGCACGGAACCGGGCCGGGGACTTCTACCCCCTCGCCGAACGCGTCCGGTCCTGGTGCCGCCTGCCGCCCCGCGAACTGCTCGACAGCCTCCACCAGGACCTGCTGGCGCACAGCGGCGGGAACCTCGACGACGACACCGCCGCCCTGGCCGCGTACCGCATCCCGGACGAGGCCCCGGAGCGGGACGGCGGGAACCGCGACAGCAGAGGCCGTGACCGGGCCGACACGTGTCGGATCGAGGGGCCCGATAGCGCGACCTCTCGGGATCCGGGGGGAGAAGCGACGTCCCCCGGACGGAAGTCCTAGATCGGGTCCTCCTGCTCCAGGGGCTCCTGGCCGGGCTCCCCGACGCTTGCCGGCAGCGCCTGTTCGGCCCAGATCACCTTCCCCTGGGGGGTGTACCGGGTGCCCCAGCGCTCGGTCACCTGCGACACCAGGAACAGACCCCGGCCGCCCTCGTCCATCGTCGCCGCATACCGCAGATGCGGCGAGGTGCTGCTCCCGTCGGCCACCTCGCAGATCAGCGTACGGTCGCGGATCAGCCGGACGTGGATCGGCTCGGAGCCGTAACGGATGGCGTTGGTGATGAGCTCGCTCAGGACCAGCTCCATGCCGAAGCCGAGCTCGGACAGGCCCCACTCGGCGAGCTTCTGCGACAGGGCGTCGCGCATCCCCGCGACGGCCGCCGGGTCGAGCGGCACGTCCCAGTCGGCGATCCGGTCGCGCGGCAGACCCCGGGTGCGGGCGATGAGCAGGGCCACGTCGTCCTTGGGACGCCCGGGCAGCAGCTCCTCCAGCACAGCCCCGCAGCTCTCCTCGGGTGTCCGGTCCGGATGACCCGCGAGGGCGGCGGCGAGCAGATCCATCCCCACGTCCAGATCGCGCCTGCGGTCCTCGATGAGACCGTCGGTGTACAGGACGAGCTGGGTCCCCTCCGCGAGCTCCAGCTCGGTGGTCAGGAACGGCATGCCGCCGAGGCCGAGAGGGGGACCCGCCGGCAGGTTCGGGAAGGTCACGGTTCCGTCGGGGTGGACGAGCGCGGGTGCCAGGTGCCCCGCGCTCGCCATGACACAGCGACGTGTCACGGGGTCGTAGATCGCGTAGAGACAGGTCGCGCCCACGACGCCCACGGCACTGTCCGTACCCGCCTCGTCCTGATCGATGAGACCGACCAGGTCGTCCACGTGACTCAGCAGCTCGTCGGGCGGCAGATCGAGGGTGGAGAAGTTGTGCACCGCGGTCCGCAGCCGCCCCATCGTGGCGGCCGCGTGCAGGCCGTGACCGACGACGTCGCCGACGGCCAGCGCCACCCGGCTCCCCGGCAGCGGAATCACGTCGAACCAGTCCCCGCTGACACCCGACTGGGCGGGGAGGTAGCGGTAGCCGACTTCCAGCGCGCTCAGTTCGGGCAGGGCCCGCGGCAGCAGGCTGCGCTGGAGGGTGACCGCCAGCGCGTGTTCGCGGGTGTAGCGGCGGGCGTTGTCGATGCTGACGGCGGCCCTGGCCACCAGCTCCTCCGCGAGCGACAGCTCCTCCTCGTCGAAGGGCTCGTGCTGCTCGCACCGCCAGAAGTTGGCCATGCCCAGCACGACACCGCGGGCCTGGATCGGGGCGGCGATGAGCGAGTGGATGCCGTAGTCCATGATCCGCCTGGTGCGCGCCGGGTCCTGCGCGTGCCAGCCCTTGGCGGTGGACAGATCGGTCACCAGCTCGGAGTGGCCGGTCCCGTAGCCGCGCGCCTGGGGCGTGGAGGGCACGAAGTCGATCAGCCGGCCCTTTTCGTAGAGCGGGTGGTCCTTCCGGATCCCCCACACGGCCGTGCGCCGCATGCCGGTGGCCGTGAGGGCGGGCTCCTCCCCGCGCAGCACCGCGTCGGCCAGGTCCACGGTGACGAAATCGGCGAAGCGGGGCACCGCGACCCTCGCCAGCTCGTCGGCGGTGCGCAGCACGTCCAGGGTGGTGCCGATGCGGACTCCGGCGTCGTACAGCAGCTTCAGCCGCTCCCGTGCGGTCTCCGCCCTGCCGGTAACCGCCTGCAACTCGGTCGAGTCGCGGAGCGTGACCACGGTGCCCTTCGGGCCTCCGCCGCGATCCGTGGGCCGCTGGTTGACCGCGAGCAGCCGCTCCCCCGCAAAGTGCACCTCGTCGGTGGCCTCGCGTCCGGAGGCGAGCAGTGCGACCGTCTCCTCGTCGAGGCTCGACAGCTCCGAGACGAACTTTCCCTCGGCGTCCGCGGGCAGCGCCAGCAGCCTTCTGGCCTCGTCGTTCGCCAGCAGCAGCCGTCCGTCTCCGCCGATGATGAGCACCCCTTCACGCACGGAGTGCAGCACCGTGTCGTGGTGGTCGTACATGCGGGTCATCTCCGCCGGGGCCAGGCTGTGGGTCTGCCGCCGCAGCCGCCTGGCCACCAGCGCCGTACCGCCGGTGGCCACCACGAGCGCCCCCGCCCCGGCGCCCAGGATGATCGGCAGTTGCCGGGCCACCTGGTTGGTCACGTTCTTGACCTTCATCCCGGCGGAGACGAGGCCCACCACCTTGTCCGCGTCGTTCTTGACCGGGACGGTGGCCTGCACCTCGCGGCCGAGCGGGCCGTTGACACTCTCCGTGTAGATCTTCCCCGCCAGGGAGGGCGCGATGGTGCCCACGAACCGCTTCCCGATCAGGCCCGGCAGGGGGTGGGTGTAGCGGATCCCCTTGGTGTTGAGGACCACGATGAAGTCGACACCGGCGGCCTTGCGCCCGGCTTCGGTGAGCGGCTGGAGGATCTTGCTCGGCTCGGGGCTCTCCAGCGCCGCCACGATGCCGGGAGAGTGCGCGAAGGTCTCCGCGACCGCGAGGGAACGGCGTTTGGCCTCGGCGTCGGTGTCGCGCTTCGACTGCAGGGCGAGTCCGAGCACGCCGAAGGCGACGAGCAGCACGACCAGTGCCACCTGGAGGACCAACACCTGCCCGGCTACGCTTCGCGGGCTCTTGCTGACCAGTGGCCTGAGTGAAAACCGTCCAAATCCGGCGAAACGATTCGCCATGTGACCTTTCTAGCACTGGTGATCCCGGGCGGCCATGGGCCACCCGCGGGGTGGACGCGCCCGCCCCGGCCCTTCACCCCTCCGGCTCACCTCCCGACCGGCCGGCCGCCGACGGCCCCGATGACGGTGGGGCGGCACCCACTCCCCGGCCGTGGACTCCGGCACGGGCGGTTGCGACGTACGAGCCCTCCGTCCGCCCGGATAGCCCATGCGGGCGGACGGTATGAGGAGATAAGGCCCTCTTGGGACCCCTTGGTGTCATAGTGCGGCCATGAAGATCGCGACCGCCGCCGGCCAGGTCCCTCGCAGGACCACGAGCCGCACGCGTCCGTGGACCGGCGGCCGCGCCCACCGAACGACGACCACTCCGGTCCGCCGGCCGAGGACCACGCCCGTCCGCCGGCCGAGGATCACGCGCGCTCGCCCATGTACGGCCACGCCCGATCGCCCGTGCACGCCCGAGTCCTCGTACCCACCCGTGTACTCGTACACGACGCCCGCGTCCTCGCACACCACGGCCGCGTGCTCGCACACCCCCACGCACACCCCCACGCACATCCCCACGCGCACGCCGGTCCGCGCGTGCGGTGACGTCCGCCGGTTCCTCCGGTGAGCGCGCCGCTCACGCCATGCCCGCCAGAAGCGGATCCGCGGGGACGCCCCCGCCGGGACCTCCGCTCCCGCCGTACGGTCGTCGCGCTCACCCTCACCGGTGCCGTCGGCATCACCGGCGCGGTCGCCCTCGCCGGCGCCCTCCCCTCCGGGGACCACCGCGCCTCCGCCCGCCCCGGCACCCACGCCCCCGGCCCCTCGCCCGCGCCCCCCGCCTCGCCCGCGCCCCTCCCCTCCCCCGGCGCGCCGGGCATCGGCGACCCGCTCCTGCCGCTCGACGGCAACGGCGGCTACACGGTCCGGCGCTACACCCTCGACTTCGACTGGGCGGCCCCCAGAACACCGTTCGGCGCGAGCACCACCGTCGACGCCACCGCCACGCAGGCCCTCTCCCGCTTCGACCTCGATTTCGCGGGCAACACCCTGCGCCGGGTCACCGTCGACGGCGCGCCGGCGCGCGCCGTGCGCGACGGCGACGAGCTCGTCATCACACCCGCGCGGCCCATCGCCCCGGGCGGCACCTTCACCGTGCGGGTCGACTACACCGCCGATCCGACACGGCAACGGCACCGGAGCGACGCCATCGCGGACTACGGCTGGGTGCCGACGCCCGACGGCACCGTGCTCTACCCGCAGCCCGACGGCGCCAAGATGATCTTCCCGGTGGACGACCACCCGAGCCTGCGGGCGCCGGTCACCTTCCACATCACCACCCCACCGGATCTCGGCGCGGTGGCCAACGGCAGGCTCGTCGAGCGCGTCCGGCGGCCCGACGGACGGATCCGCTGGACGTACGACTCCGAGCACCCGGTCGCGGCCCAGCTGGTCCAGGTGGCGATCGGGAAGTTCACGTTCGTCGAGAGCACCGGCCCGCACGGACTGCCCGTTCGGGACGTGGTCCCGGACGGCCTGGTCACCGGCACCAAGGCGTACCGCTCACTCACCTCCGAGCACCTCACCTGGCTGGAACGGCGGCTCGGCCCGTACCCCTTCCGCCGCTACGGCGTCCTGGTCGGGGACACCGACCTGCCGGTGGCGCTGGAGACGCAGTCCCTGTCCGTGGTACCGAGGGCCGACCTGCTGGGCGACCGGGTCGACGCCGAGCGCAACCTCGTGCACGAGCTGGCCCATCAGTGGACCGGCGACAGCGTCGCCATCCGGCGGTGGTCCGACCTGTGGCTGAGCGAGGGTCACGCCCGCTTCTACGAACGCCTGTACTCCGGCGATCACGGCGGCGACAGTTTCGAGAGCGCGATGCGGACGGCGTACGAACGGCACGACCAGTGGCGTCATGACGACGGGGCGCCCGCCGAACCCGACGGCGACGCACATCTGTTCAAGCAGATGCGGTACGACGGTTCGGCACTGGTGCTCTACGCCCTGCGGGAGAAGGTGGGCGAGGAGGCCTTCGGCAGGATCGAGCGGGCCTGGGTGACGACGTATCAGGGCCGGGTCGCCGGCACCCACGACTTCGTCGCGCTCGCGTCCGGGATCGCCGGCCGGGACCTGAGCGCCTTTCTGACCCCGTGGCTGTACGGGACGCACACCCCGCCCATGCCGGGGCACCCCGACTGGCACCCGGACCCGGTCCAGGGCTGAGCCGTCGCGCCGTCCGTCGGCGCGTCAGCCGTGCGGCCCGTCAGGCGTACGGCCCGTCAGCCGTACGGCCCGTCAGGCGTACGGCCCGTCAGGCGTACGGCCTGTCAGGCGTCCAGCCCGCCTCGACGGTCCGTCACGACGGCCCGTCACCCCACGCTTCGTACAGCGTCGTCGCACCTCCGTTCCGCTCGCCCTCGCGTTGAACGGCGGCTCTTTACTGACGCTGCGTCAGATATGACGCTTCTGCCGCCGACCGGGTGGCCTCTGCCGGGCCGCTGGTCCACACCGGTGACGCTCGGCGCGCCGTCGCGTGTCGGGCACGGAAACGTACAAGGGGTGGTGCAAGGGGCAACTCCTTGTCCTGGCCGCGACGAGCATGGTTGGAGATCTCCGGGATGAAGACACGTGCCGCCCGCCGAAGCCCCGCTGCTGGACGAGGGCGCCGCCGGACCGTCCGCATGACCGCGTCCGCCGCGCTGCTGATACCGCTGCTGACCGGCGCTCCGGCCTGCGGCGGCCCGGCTCCCGACCCGAAGCTGCAGAACGTCTTCACGGATGCCGCGGACGAGTACCACGTGCCGCGGAGTGTGCTCATGGGCGTCTCGTACCTGCAGTCGCGGTGGGACTCCCGGCCGGGCACCCCGAGTGTCGCCGGCGGCTACGGTCCGATGCACCTGGTGGACACCCGTCAGGCCAAGGCTCCGGCGAAGCCGCCGAACGGCAAGGCCGAGGCGCCCGCGATCGCGGCGGGGCCGTCGGCCGCTCCCCCGGTGAACTCCCCGGGCAGCCGCCCCGAGCAGCCGGCGGACCTGCGCCGCGCCGCCGTCCTGATCGGGGCCCCGGCGGGGCAGCTGCGGACGGACGCCGCCGCCAACGTCCGCGGCGGCGCGGCGCTCCTGGCCGCGACTCAGCGACAGCTCGGCAAACCGCTCAGCGCCGACCCGAAGGACTGGTGGGACGCGGTGGCGCGCTTCTCGGGCACGGATGACGCCGTGTCGGCCGCGGCCTACGCGAACGACGTCTTCTCGCTGATCCGCCAGGGCGCGCACCGCACCACCGACGCGGGCGAGCAGATCACCCTGCCCGCCAGCCCACGCGTGCGCCCGCGCGCCGCCGACGAGCGGAAGGCGCACCGGCCGAAGGAGGTCGAGTGCCCGCCGGAGCTGGACTGCGACTGGCTCAGCGCCCCGTACGTACGTACGGACGACGGCAGTTACGGCAACCACGACGTGGCCGACCGGCCCCGGGACCAGAGGATCGACTACATCGTCCTCCACGACACCGAGGCGACCCTGCGGTCGATGCTGCGGACCGTGCAGAATCCGAAGGAGCCGTCGTGGCACTACTCGATCCGTTCCAGCGACGGCCATGTGACCCAGCACATCAGGACCAAGGACATGGCCTGGCACTCAGGCAACCAGATGGTGAACGCCCGTTCGATCGGCATCGAGCATGAGGGATTCCTCAAACAGCCCGGCAGCTGGTACACCGAACAGATGTACCGGGCTTCGGCCCGTCTGGTGCGCTACCTGGCGGAGAAGTACGACATCCCGCTCGACCGGCAGCACATCCTCGGCCATGACAACGTACCGGGCCCGACCGCCTCGTCCATTCCCGGCATGCACGACGACCCGGGACCCTTCTGGGACTGGCGGCACTACTTCGACCTCCTCGGCGTACCCCTGCGCGCCACTGCCGGGACCGACAGCGACATGGTGACCGTGCTGCCGGACTACGCCACCCACAGACCGGAGTTCACGGGCTGCACCGAGGCCGGCACGCCCTGCGCGCCGCACGGCTCCAGCACCGTCCGCCTCCGCACCGCGCCGGACGAGAGCGCTCCGCTGATCCAGGACCCGGGCCGGCGCCCGGGGGGCGAGGCCTCCACGGTGGACGTCGACGATCTGGGGTCGCGGGTCTCCGCGGGCCAGACGTTCGCGGTGGCCGGGTACGAGGGCGACTGGACGGCGATCTGGTACCAGGGACAGCGGGCGTGGCTCAAGAACTCGAAGAACCACCCGACCGCCGTCGGGGCGAGCGGCCGGATGGTGACTCCGAAGGCAGGCCTGAACGAGGTCCCGGTCTACGGACGCGCCCTCCCGGAGAAGGACGCCTACCCGGACGGGGTGCCGGCGCAGCCCGAGTCGGCGCTGCCGTACCACTTCCTCGCGGGGCAGCGGTACGCGACCGAGGCCCGCCTCGTCGGGTCCCACATCGACAGGTCGCGGTTCCGTGACACGCCGAGCCCGGTCGTGACGGGCCGTGAGGAGTGGTACGAGATCCAGCTCGGCCAGCGGATCGCCTTCGTCCGGGCGAGCGACGTGGACGTGGTCGAGTCGCAGGGGTCCGAGTCCACGGCGGGCAACGCGGCACCCCCACGCGGGCGGTGACCGGAACGCCGGACGCGGGTTCCGGTCCGGGTCTCCGGTCCGGGTCCCCGTGGGCTTCACGGTTTCGCGGTCTCGCGGCTACGCGGCTCGGTGACTTCACGGGCTCATGGGTTCACGGCTTCACGGCTTCACGGCTTCACGGCTTCACGGCTTCACGGCGACGGATGCCTCGATGCGGCGGAGCTGATGGTCCATGGCCGTCAGCCACACTTCGAGGTCGACGAGGGTGGGCAGCCCCGGATGGTGCCGCGGCAGCGGCGGAGCGCAGGGACGCCGACCGGGTGCGGGGCGCTTCTCCGTGGTGAAGTGGAGGGCGATGCGGTCCACGTCCGTCGTCAGCTCGGCCGCCGTCCTGCGCGCCCAGGCGCACGCGTCCGGCGGCACGTCGGCCAGCGGTACCTCGAAGCAGGGAAGCCGCTGGGCCCCCAGCACGGTGTGGTACGCCACCACGAGCACCCCGTGCCAGTCGACCTGGACCGCCTCCCAGGCAGCGGGCGGCTCACTGCGGAACTGCGCGTAGGCGGCCTCCGCCAGCCGCAGGTGATGCAGGGTGGGCCGGGTCGGGGGCTCGCAGGGGTCGGCCCCCGGCGCGTCCAGCAGCGCCTCGACCGTGGCGGGCACCAGCGCCCCGCAGGAACGCAGCAGGCTCGCCATGGTCCGGCGGACCTCCTTCCGCGCACCCGCCGGCCAGGCCAGCAGCCCGCACAGCAGGCCGATGACGCTGCCGGTGACGACATCGACGAGGCGTGCCTCCGACAGCCGCCAGCTGGTCGGGGTGATCTGCGCGAAGGCGAAGGCGACCACCAGGGTGAACAGCCCCTGTGCCCAGGCGACTCCGAGCCGCGGGCCCAGGGCGAAGGCGACGAGCATGCCCGGTACGAGGAGGACGGCGTAGGCGTCCAGGTGCCGGCCGAGCGCGATGAGCAGGGCACCGGCCACCACGGCTCCCACCAGATTGCCGGCCACCGCCTCGCGCACCGCGCGCCAGGTGGCGCCGACCGTGGTGCGGGCGAGGGTGAGGACCGTCAGCAGGACCCAGAACCCGTGCGCGAGGTCGAAGGTGCCCGCGACGAGCCGGGCGACGGCGAGCCCGCAGGCGACCCGTACCGCGTTCTGGAACCACACCGAGCGATGCGTCGCGTTCCCCGCGATCCGGCGCGCCCACAGCTGCGCCGTGGACAGGTCCACGTACCAGAAGAGTTCACGGGGTGAGAGCGGTGCGCCGCGGCGCCGGGCGGCGGCGACCCCCACGGCGGTCACCGCGATCCACGCCGACTCCGCCAGCGTCAGCACCGCTGCCTGCCGTCGCAGCACACGACTGTCCACGCCCTGTTCCCCGGGATCGGCCGCGCGACGGATCCGGTCCGCCTGGAAGCGCTGGATCTCCTGCCTCAGCAGGTCGGCCGACGGCGGTGGCCGACCGGTGCGCAGGGCCGCGGCCGTGTCCGCGCACACGGCCGCGACACGGGCGCGCAGCGCCGCGGACGTCCGGTCCGTGCCCAGCGGTACGCCCTCGAACGCGGACAGCTCGAACTGCGAGGCCAGTTGGTCCAGGATCCGGCGGGCCGCGGCGCCCGCCTGGCCCAGCGCCCGGTCCCCGCGGCCGGGGCCGGTGGGGCGCTCACCGGGCGCGACCCGCGACAGCCGCATCCCCTCGCTGAGTTCACGCAGCCTCGCGACGGGGACGCGGTCCGAGTCGGCCGCCGCGACCGCGCCCGCCTCCAGCGCGTCGGCGAGCCGGTCGCGGAAGCTCATGGCGGGCGGACCGCGCAGAAGGTACGCGTGGCACAGCGCGAGGAGGACGACGCCCACGGCCACGCCCGTCAGACGGCCGCCCAGCGTCTGGGGGGCGTAGGGCGGGAAACAGGCCAGGATGTAGAGGAGTTGCAGACCGGGCGCGGGTCCCGCCGCGCGGGGTCCGGCCACCACGCTGAAGGTCAACAGGAATCCGACGACCAGCATGCCCGCCACGGCGGCTGCCGTGGACTGCGCCAGGACCGTGCCCAGAGCGACGAGGGCCAGCCCGAACGGCAGGGTCCGCAGAGTGATCCACGCCTGCCGCCGGCCGGTCCCGGGAATGATGGACAGCAGGCCGAGCGCGATGGGGGTGAAGAGCGCGTACAACGCCGCCACGGGCTGATGGAGACCGTAGAGGAACGCGTAGAAGCCGACGCTCGCCGAGCAGGTGACCTGTACGGACCGCCGTACGACCGCGGAGCCGACGGGCCCGGGCCTCATACCCGCTCGCCGCCCACGTCGGCTCGCTCACCACGGTCGGCCCGTGACGGGGGTGGCGGCGGTGCGCTCCTGCGGCTCATGGGGCACATGCGGACGTTCCTCTCGGCAGGCACCGCGGGTGCTCGGCGACCGGGCCTCTGCTCATTTTCGACCCGGCGGAGGACCTGCGCACGTGGTGGCGGTCGCCGCCGGGTGCGGGGGGACGGGGGGACTCGTAGCCTGAAACGGTGGTGGACTCGGGCGCGGGGGCGTCCGGCGGCGCGGGCCACGGGAGTCGCCATGGCGTACCGGTTCAACGAGGACGACCAGTTCGACTACGAGATCCTGATCGCTCTGGGCTCCGCCTGGCGGCACGGCGCGGACGTGGGCGAGGTGCTGGCGACTTCGGCCGCCGTGTCGGACGCCGGCGGGGAGACCTGGTTCTGGACCTGGGCCGCGCTGGGCCGCCGTGTCCGGGAGCAGGGCGAGAGGAGCGCGGCGCGCGGCCGGTCGGCCACGGCCCGGGACGCCTTCCTGCGGGCCGCCGGATACTTCGGCCTGGCCCTCGTGGGCGTCGAGTCGTGCGAGGACCCGGAGACGCGGCTGCGCGAGGTGTTCGGCGAGCACCGCGACTGCTTCGACCGGTTCGCGCGGGCATGGGACCCGCCCGCCGAGCGGGTCGCGATCCCGTACGGGGGCAGGACGCTGCCGGGCTATCTGATGAGCCCGCCCGATCGGCCGGGACCGCTGTCGACGGTGATCGTCAACAACGGCAGCGACGGCCCGGTCAGCTCGGCCTGGACGCTGCTCGGCGCGCCCGCCGTGGCGAGGGGCCACCGTGCGCTGTTGTTCGACGGGCCCGGTCAGCAGTCCATGCTGTTCGAGCACGGAGTGACGTTCCGCCCGGACTGGGAGAAGGTCGTCACGCCGGTCGTGGACTTCCTGTCCGCGCGGTCCGATGTCGACGCCGGGCGCATCGCGCTCGCGGGAATCAGCCAGGCGGGATACTGGGTTCCGCGCGCGCTCGCGTTCGAGCACCGGATCGCCGCGGCGGTCGCCGATCCGGGTGTCGTCGACGTCGCGGAGAGCTGGTGGCGCCACCTCGGCCCGGAGCTGCGCGGCCTGTGGGACTCCGGTGACCGCGACACGTTCGACCACGTCGTCCGCGAGGCTCTGGACGCGGATCCGGCGCTCGCCGCGATGTGGCGCCGGCGGGCCCGGCCGTACGGGGTCGACTCGCCGTACGACCTGCTGTCCGAGGTCGCCCGGTACGACGTGTCCCCGGTGGCCGGGCTGATCACCACCCCGCTGCTGATCACCGACCCGGAGGGGGAGCACTTCTGGCCCGGCGCGTCGCGGCGGCTCTACGACGCGCTGCCCGGTCCCAAGGCGCTGGTCTGCTTCACCGAGGCCGAGGGCGCCCATCTGCACTGCGAGCCGATGGGCCGCGCGTTGTTCGAACAGCGCGTCTTCGACTGGCTGGACGCCCGCCTGACAGCCGGGCCACCGGACTGATCCGTCCCGACGGGCGCGGACACCGCCCGCGCACTGCTGTCCCGAGGGCTGCGGGCACCTGCCGTGGGGCCGGCACGCGGTGGGGCGGCGTCCCCGAGGCCTCGCCCCGGGAGCCCCGCCCCACCGTTTCCGTCAGGACCTCAGCAGGCACCCTCGTCCTGCCAGACGCCCCAGTCGGAGGCGACCGGAGTCTCGTTCTGGGTCCACCACTTGGCCTTCCAGTTGTGCTTGTTGTACGACACCTCGTTGCCGGCGGTGTAGACGGCGGTAGAACTCCAGGCCGTCTTGCAGCCCGTGCCGGGAGGCGTGGGCGTCGGGGTGGGGGTGGGGGTGGGGGTCGAGGTGGGGGGTGTCACGCCGGCGAACTTCACCGAATACTTCGCGAAGTCCCAGGAGTTCTGCGCGACGCTGGAGCAGGTCCCCGATGTGCGGCCGCCGTTGTCGGCCGGGGTGCACTGGCGGTCGCGGTTGAGGGACCAGAACGTGAAGCGGTCCATGTTGTGACTGGTGACGTAGTCCAGCACGGTCTGGAAGTCGGCCTGTGAGAAGTACTCGCCGGTGTCGCTGCGTCCGTTCATCCCGGAGAAGCCCTCGTGGGCGTAGGCGGTCGCCTGGTCCCAGGCGAAGGTGGACTGCAGGATCTGGTTGAAGTTGGTGAGCGCGCTGGTCTGCGAGGCCGCGCCGTTGAAGCCGCCGTCGAACGGCATGATGGAGAAGTTGTTCGGGATGAACCCCTGCGACTTGGCCTCCAGCAGCATCTGCTTGCCGAACCAGCCGGTACCGTCCGCCGTGCCCGCGGTGGTGACGGAGACGTACAGGCCGGGGTTGTTCTGCTGGAGGATCTTGGCGGCACCGATCTCGTTCTTGATGGCCGCGGTGTTCTCGTACTCCGGCTCCTCGAGGTCGAAGTCGATGGCGTGCAGCCCGTACTTGGTGATGACCTGCTGGTACGCCGCCGCCGTGGCGGCCGCGTCCGAGCACACCTGGCCGAGCTTCGTACCGCCGTACCCGCCGATGGAGACGGAGACGTCGCCGCCCCTGGCACGGATGGTGTTGACGACGGACTGGACGGCGGTGTCCGAGGAGACCGCGGCCGTGCCTCCCCAAGTGGGGCTGCACCCACCGCCGTTGGGGGCGAGGACGAAGGCGAGCTGGAACGCCTTCAGGCCGGTGGCGTCCATGATCGCGCCCGGGTCCGGCGGGTCGTTGTCGAGCGGCATCAGGTAGGGAGCCGCGGCGTACCAGCGGTTGGCGAGTGCGGAGGTCGCGCCCGAAGCGCTGCCCGCGACCAGTGCGGTCGTACCCGCCGCGGCGAGTCCGACGGCGGCGACTGCGCCCAGACATGCGCGAAGACGTCTCACTGCGTGCCTCCAGGGGAGAGGGGGTTCGCCCCAGCTTCCTGATGCTGTTGCGGCCATGTCAATGGATTGGCCTAGACCAGATTTCCCTTTGGACTAGACCAGGCGAACTCTTTACCTCTTCCCCGGCGCCCGACGGCGCGGGCAACGGCACTCGCACGGGCACGTACGCGGGCACGCGCACCCGCGGTGGGGCCCGGCCGGAGTCACCCGCGTCGGCCCTCCAGCGCCGACGCGACACGCTGCGCGGTCTTCTCACCCGCGTGCTGCTTGATCAGGCCTTCCTTGGCCACCGCCCGCACCCGTATCCCGGTGCTGTCCTCCTCGACGCGGGTCACGGTGACCGTGACCACGACCGGGTTCATCGCCGCGAAGCCCGCCCCCGACATCACGCGCAGCGCCACCCGGTCCGCCCCGGACTGCAGCAGCGACGGATCCGTGCCGTCCGCCGACTCGACCAGGCTCCCGCGGACGCGTTCGAGGGCGAGGTCGAAGCTCAGCGGCAGCCTCAGCTCGATCTCGTGGACGTCGTGCTTGAGGAACCTGGCCGCGAACTTCGCGCCGAGACGCCCCTGTCCGGCGATCGCGCCGAGGGCCTCCTCCAGAAGCCTGTCCTCCGAGTGATCCAGCATCCGACTCCCCTGCCCCTCACCTGCACGAATGGCCGCTCACCCTAGCGTGCGAGGCCCCTCCCCCGGAATGCGGTCGTCCCCTCGGCCCCGGGGAGGCCCCTGGGCCCGGGCCCGCGCCTGTGCCCGGACGTGTTCCGGGTACCACTTCGTCAAGCGGACCGCCGCGACCAGCATGGCGATCGGGACGACCCAGTTGAGCCAGTCCGCCCCCGACCTCACCCGCAGGGCGAGCAGCCCCAGCAGAGCCGTGACCAGGAACACCCCGCCCCACATCGCCGTCAGGACACGGTTGGTGCGCCGGAACACCGGCGAGTCCCAGTACTCGGGGGGCACCGACTCGCGGGCGTACTGCTCGGTGAACGGCGTGAAGGCGAGGGACCCGAGTGCAACGGCGGCGATCACCCCGTTGGACAGCGTCTGCGCGTAGGTCTCCAGCCAGATCAGTTCCTGACGGTCCAGCACGAGCCCCAGCACGCAGAGGACGGCGAAGAACACCACACCCGCCGCTTCCAGCACCTTGAGGCTCCCGCGCCGCAGTTCGGGAACGTTGAGCACCAGCGCCGTGACGAGCGCGGCCAGGGCGGCGTACTTCCACGTACTGGGACTCGCCACGACGTCGAAGACGATCCAGGGGGCGAAGCCGAGGAAGACGCCGCGGGTGTGCGGGGGTTCGCGGCCGGAGGCGTCGGCCCGCGCGAGCATCACGGGCCCGGATCCGGGTCCGGGCGGCGTCCGGTCCCTGTCCGTCACGGGTGGCACGGACCTCGGCCGCGAACCGGCCCCCGCGCCGCCGGGCGGCGGAGTCCTGCCGGTCCCCGTCCCTCCGGGGCCGTGCGTCGCATCGGGTGGAGCCATCGGACACCTCCGCGGCCTGAGCCGCCGTATCGGGCCGAGGGCACGAGGTGTCCCCCGGCTCGGCGCTGAGGCGAGACCTCTGCCTCTCATGCTGCGACCGCCCCGCTCACGCCGCATCCGCTGCGCCCGTCCGACCGGGAGACGCAGGTCACATCCGACCTCCCCGCCTCGGTGTCACATCCCGCCGGGCCGGTCCGTCATGGGGGTGCATCCACCGACGCGACGAGGAGACCACCATGAACGCCGACGCCCGTCTGGACTTCTACGGCAACGCCCTCACGGCCAAGTTCGCGCGCCACATCAACTCGGCGGGCAAGGTCGTCTCGGAGTCGACGCTGCCCCGCACGACACAGGAACTGGTCAAGCTCCGTGCCAGCCAGATCAACGGCTGCGGCTTCTGCACGGACATGCACACCAAGGACGCGGCGCACGCCGGTGAGTCCACCCTCCGTCTCAACCTGGTCGCGGTCTGGCGGGAGGCCACGGTCTTCACCGACGCCGAGCGTGCCGCCCTGGAGCTGACCGAGGAGGGCACCCGCGTCGCCGACGCCGCCGGGGGCGTGTCCGACGAGGTCTGGGAGAACGCCGCCAAGCACTTCGACGAGGAGCAGCTCGCCGCGCTGGTGTCACTCATCGCGCTGATCAACGCGTACAACCGTATGAACGTCATCGTCCGGCAGCCCGCGGGCGACTACCAGCCCGGCCAGTTCGGATGACCGCGACGCACTGACCCCGCGTCAGTGCCCGGGGCGCCGGGCCGGCGCCACCGGCCGAAATCCGCCGGCCGAATCCGTCGGCCCGATCCACCGGCGCCGGTCGATCACGGCCGGCGCCGGCCCACGGCCCCCGATCGCGGTCGCAGCGTGCCGGGTGGTACCGCGGTACCACCCGATGGCCGTAGTTCACCCCCCGGTACCACGGCTCGCGAGGTCTCTGGAGATTAACGTCGCAGGTGAGGCGCTCCAGAACCGGTGTGGCGCCCGGACGCGAGGGACGAGCGATGATCGAGGCACAGCAGCTGACCAAGCGGTACGGGGAGAAGACGGCGGTCGACCATCTCGACTTCGTCGTCCGGCCCGGCACTGTCACCGGCTTCCTGGGACCCAACGGCGCGGGAAAGTCGACGACCATGCGCCTGATCGTCGGACTGGACGCCCCGAGCGCCGGCTCCGTACGGGTCGGTGGCCGCCGCTACGCCCAGCACGCCGCCCCCTTGCAGGAGGTCGGCGCGCTGCTGGAGGCCAGGTCGATCCACCCCGGACGTTCCGCGTACAACCACCTCCACGCGCTCGCGCTCACCCACGGCATCCCGCGCCGCCGCGTCGACGAGGTCATCGAACTGGCCGGGCTCGGCAGCGTCGCCAGGAAGCGGGCCGGCGCGTTCTCGCTCGGCATGGGCCAGCGCCTCGGCATCGCGGCGGCGCTGCTGGGTGACCCGCAGACGGTCATGCTGGACGAGCCGGTCAACGGGCTCGACCCCGAGGGCGTGCTCTGGATCCGCAACCTCCTCACCGAACTCGCCGCCGAGGGCCGCACCGTCTTCGTGTCCTCGCACCTCATGACCGAGGTCGCGCTGGTGGCGGACCACCTGATCATCGTGGGACGGGGCCGGCTGCTGGCCGACACCACCGTGCACGACCTGATCCGCGAGGTGGGCGGGGACACCGTGAAGGTGGCCACCGCCGATCCGGCCCGGCTGCGGGAGGTGCTGGCCGGTCCCGGCGTCGACGTCACCGGCCGCGCGGGCTCCGAGGAACTGCACGTGACGGGTGTGACGGCACGCCAGATCGGAGTGAAGGCGGCCGAGCACGGCATCGCACTGTTCGAACTGAGCGCGAAGTCGGTGTCGCTGGAGGAGGCGTTCATGGACCTGACCAGGGACGCCGTCGAGTACCACGGCTCCACCACCGCGACCGGCGCCGGCGTCGAGACCCCCGGGAGGGCCGCATGAGCACCATCACCGCGACCGAGACCTCCGCTCCGCTCCCCGCGCCCGCCGCGCGCCCCGACTACCGGGTGACCGGACGCCGGGTGCTGCGCTCGGAGTGGGCCAAACTGTGGTCCCTGCGCTCGACCTGGATCACGCTCGGCCTCGGCCTGGTCTTCCTGGTGGCCTTCGGTCTGATCGCCGCGGCCCAGTACAAGTCGAGAATCGACTCCGGCCACCACATGGACCCGGACTTCGCCCGCTCCACCGCCGTCAGCCTGTCGCTGTTCGGTACGAACTTCGCGCAGCTGGCACTGGGCGTCCTGGGCGTCCTCGTCACGGCGGGCGAGTACTCCACCGGCATGATCCGCTCCACACTGGCCGCGGTCCCGCGGCGGCTGCCGGTCCTCTGGTCAAAGTCGGCCGTGTTCGGCCTGGTCTCCCTGGCCGTGGGCACGGTCGGCGCGTTCGTCGCCTTCCTGTTCGCGAGCGGCATCGTGTCCGGTACGAACGCGGCCATGACGTTCTCGCACCCGGGCGTGGTGCGCAGTCTGCTGGGCGCGGGCCTCTACCTCGGTCTGGTCGGTGTGATCGGCGCCGCCCTCGGCGCGCTGCTGCGCTCGGTGGCGGGCGGTATCTCGGTGCTGGTCGGCGCTCTGATGCTGGTCCCCGGCCTGATCTCGCTCCTGCCGAGTTCCTGGCAGGACGACATCAGCCCGTATCTGCCCAGCAACGCGGGCGAGTCGATGTTCGCCCTCACCCACGACGGCACCACCCTGTCGCCCACCGCCGGGCTCGTCGTCTTCCTCGGCTGGACCGTGCTGGCGCTGGCGGGGGCCGCCTTCCGGCTGGTGCGCAGCGACGCCTGACGGCCCGTACACCACGCGTATCGTCCGCTGTCGGTGCGGTGCCCGGCTCATCCGGGTGCCGCGCCCGCGTGCCTCGCCCACCATGGACAGGTGACACCCGTGACCGCCGAAGACACCGCCGGTATGAGCCCCCTGTTCGCCCGGCTGACCCGCGGCGGACAGTGGCTGCGGCAGGCGGACCGAGCGCGCCCGTGGGTGCTGGACACGGCCGTGGTCGTCCTGGTCTTCCTGATGTTCTGTCTGCCGGACCTGGTGGTGCACGGACACGGCGGCCGGCGCGAGCTCGCCGCCAGGTTCACCCGGCCGCCGCTCGCCGGGATGCTGGCATTGCAGGCGGGACTGGTGCTGCCGCTGCTGTGGCGGCGCAGGAATCCGTCCGCGGCCTTCGCCGCCATCACTGCGGTCTTTCTCCTGCAGTGGTCGCTCGGTGTGCTGCTGCGCGCCGACGTCGCCCTGCTGATCGCCCTGTACAGCCTGACGCTGCACGGAACGCTGCGGCATCTGGGGTGGGCCTGCGCCGTCACGGCCGTCGGCCTGGTCCTGGTCGCCGTGCGGGCCTCCGCCGTGGTGTCCGTCTGGGACGCGCTGTTCTTCCTGTTCAGCGCCGCGATCGCGGCCGTCGCCGTGGGGATGGCGGTGCGCATCCGACGGGCCCAGCTCGCCGGACTGCGGGAGCGCGCGGCCCGGCTGGAGATCGAACGCGACCAGCGCAGCAGGCTGGCGGCGGCCACCGAACGCACCCGGGTGGCCCGCGAGATGCACGACATCGTCGGCCACAACCTCGCTGTCATGATCACTCTCGCCGACGCCGGCGTGTACGCCTCCGACGTCAGCCCCGAACGGGGCAAGCAGGCGCTGCTGCTCATCGGCGACACCGGCCGCCAGGCCCTGGGCGAGCTGCGCCGTATGCTCGGCGTGCTGCGCGAGGAGGCCGAGGCTCCCGCGCTCAGTCCCCAGCCGGGCATCGCCGACATCGACGCGCTCTGCGCCCGGATCCGTTCCGCCGGGCCCGTGATCTCCTACCGGACGACCGGTGACACGGACGCACTGGACGGCGGCGTGCAGCTGACGGTCTACCGGATAGTCCAGGAAGCGCTGACCAACAGCCTCAAGCACGCCGGAGCCGACACGCAGGTCCGCCTCGCGATCGGGGTGGAGGGCGCGCGGGTGCGCGTCCGCGTCCAGGACACCGGGCCGCCGGGCGGGTCGCGGCCGGCCGGTCCTCCGAACGAGGAAGGGCACGGGCTCGTCGGCATGCGCGAACGGGCGGCCCTGTACGGCGGCACGGTCGACGCGGGGCCGGTACCCCGCCCCGGCCGCGGATGGACCGTACAGGCGACCCTCGACCTCACCCCGCTCCCCGGCTCCGAAGGCGGTACCTCTTGACCACCGTGCTCATCGTGGACGACCAGCCCCTGCAGCGCTTCGGCTTCCGCATGCTGCTGGAGTCGGTCCCCGACACCGAGGTGGCGGGCGAGGCCGCGCACGGTGCCGAGGCCGTGCGCCAGGCGGCGGAACTGCGCCCCGACGTGGTCCTCATGGACGTCCGGATGCCGGGCATGGACGGCATCGAGGCCACCCGCCGGATCATCGCCACGGGCGGCCGCTCCAGGGTCCTCGTCCTGACGACCTTCGACCTGGACGAGTACGCCCACGCCGCCCTGCGGGCCGGGGCGAGCGGCTTCCTCCTCAAGGACGCCCGTCCGGAGGAGCTCCTGGCGGGCATCCGCGCCGTCGCCGCGGGGGACGCCGTCATCGCCCCCGCCCTGACCCGGCGTCTCCTCGACGCGTACGCCCGGCACCTGCCGCGTCAGGACGTACCGGACGCGGACGCCGACCCGAGGCTGAGCTCCCTCACCGACCGCGAGCGGGAGATCCTGGTGGCCATCGGCAGGGGCTGGAGCAACGGGGAGATCGCCGCGCGTCTCGTCCTGTCGGAGTCCACCGTCAAGACCCACGTCGGCCGGGTCCTCGCGAAGATCGGCGCGCGCGACCGGGTCCAGGCGGTCATCTTCGCCTACGACCTGGGCCTCGCCCGCCCCAACAGCTCCGCGTGACCGGGCCGGCCGGCGGGGCCCTCTTCCGAGCGCGGGCCGTGGTGCGCGCGGGTCGTCACACGCGCCGGGCTGTTCGGTGCGGCTGGTGCGCCCAGCGACCGGGCCGGGCCGGCGGGGCCCTCTTCCGAGCGCGGGCCGTGGTGCGCGCGGGTCGTCACACGCGCCGGGCCGTTCGGTGCGCCTGGTGCGCCCAGCGACCGGGCCGGCCGGCGGGGCCGCCTTCCGAGCGCGGGCCGCGGTGCCCGCGGGTCGTCACACGCGCCGGGCCGTTCGGTGCGCCTGGTGCGCCCACGCGTCGGATCGGGCCGGGGTCCGGGGCACCCGCACGGGACACCAGGACACGCCGGGACACAGCCGTGTCCCCGCGCGCCTACGTACTGGCGGGTGCCGGCCGCCGGAGAAGGTACAGGACGGCGACGGAGACCAGGACGGCCATGCAGGCGATGAACACCAGTCCGGCGCCCTCCAGGCCGATCCGGTCCGCCAGTACCCCCGCGCCGATCACCGGCACCGAGATGCCCACGTACGCCACCACGAACAGCATGGAGATGACCGCCGCGCGCTGGTGGTCGGGGGACGCCTGGGTCACCGTTGACAGCGCCCCGCGGAACGCGATCCCCTGCCCGGCCCCGCCGACGATCGCGCTCAGCACCACCAGCACCAGCAGGTCCCACCGGAGCGCGCCCGCGAGCAGCGCCAGCCCGCCGAGGAGTGCGGCGCAGCCCACCGTCAGCGACCGTCCCAGCCCGATGACACCGACGGCCAGTTGTCCCGCGGTCGAGGCGAAGAAGGCCAGTGCGACGACGAGCCCGCTCACGGCGCGGCTGTGCACGTCCAGGGAGTGTTCGAGGAACGCGGGGCTGACGGCCGTGAACACACCGAACAGCGCGAACCCGACGAACGCGGCGATCGCCGCCGGGCCGAAGACCGCCCGCACCTGCGCGGGCAGGCCGGGCCGTTGCGGCCGTACCGTGCGCAACGACCGCCGCTCCCCCACGGTCTCCGGCAGCCGGAGCAGCACGGCGGCCGAGCAGGCCACCAGGACGAGATGTACGGCGAAGGGCAGGTACAGCGGCCAGGGGGCGTACTGCGCCAGCAGTCCGGCGAGCAGGGGGCCGCAGCCCAGCCCGCCCATGTTGGCGGCCGTCGCCACGAGCGTGGCCCGGGACGCGCCGCCGTGCGGTGCCAGATCGATCACGTAGGCCGTGGCGGCGCCGGTGAACAGACCGGCGGACAGTCCGGACAGCAGCCGTCCCGCAAAGAGCCAGCCCAGCCCGGTGGCGCACAGGAAGAGGACGGCGCTGGCCGCCGCGAACCCCAGGCCGCACAGCAGTACGGGCCGCCGGCCCACGGCGTCCGAGGCGTTGCCCGCCAGCAGCAGCATGCCGATGACTCCGAAGGCGTACACGGCGTACACGACCGTGACCATCAGCTCGGAGAAGTCGAACTTCTGCTGGTAGAGGTTGTACAGGGGGGTCGGCAGCGTGGTGCCGGCCATGCACACCGCGAACACCGCCCCGCCGAGAAGACACTGGCTCCATCCTCGGCGAACACCGTCCATGCCGCCGACAGTAACCCCGCGATCCGCCCCGGGCCGGTTCGGCCTGCCCGGCGTGCCGGACGTGTCCCGGGGGCCGCGCGGGGCCGCGCGCAGGCGGAGTCGCGGGCCGGTTGAGTAGTGGCTACTGATCCGCCGACGGCCGTACTTGGCCACAGTGCTCGTGTGGCGACGACGGGGGGATCACCCATGGGGCAGGGATCCGCAAACTTTGGACTTGCGAGTCCAATTTTTCCCTCGCACAGTGGACCTCACGCCCTGGCCGTCCAGGGCCCCGTCCGGCCGAAGGCAGTGTGCGGTTCGGCCGGACGGGTTCACGGTGCAGAACCGAGCAAGCCAAGCAACGGAGTGGATCATGTCGATGCGTCTTGAGGGCAGGACCGCCCTGGTGACCGGGGCGACCAGCAACATCGGGCGGGCGATCGCGGAGGCCTTCGCCGTCGAGGGGGCGCACGTCGCCGTCTCCGGCCGCAGCGCCGAGCGGGGCCAGGAGGTCGTCGACGGAATCCGCGCACGCGGGGGCCGTGCCGACTTCGTACGGGCCGACCTGGACGGCAGCGCCGCCGCCTCCCAGGCACTGGCCGAGGAGGCGACGCGGGTCCTCGGCGGCCGTGTCGACGTCCTGGTCAACAACGCCGGCATCTACCCGGCCGACGCCACGACGGCCACCGACGAGAAGACCTTCGACCAGGTCTACGCCGTGAACGTGAAGGCCCCGTTCTTCCTGACCGCGGCCGTCGCCCCCGCGATGGTGGAGGCCGGTGGCGGGGTGATCATCAACCTGGGCTCCTGGATCGCACGTCTGGGCATTCCGGTCGGCGCCCTCTACAGCTCGACCAAGGGAGCCGTGGAGACGCTGACCCGGGCCTGGGCGGCGGAGTTCGGGCCGCAGGGTGTACGCGTGAACGCGATCTCCCCGGGTGTGGTGCTGACGCCCGCACCGGGCGAGGAGCACCCCGCCGAGATCATGATGAAGGGCACCCCCGCGGGCGGGATGGGCACCCCCGACGCCATCGCGAACGCCGCCGTGTACCTGGCCGGCGACGAGTCCTCCTTCGTGCACGGCATCGTGCTCGACGTCGACGGGGGCCGCACCACCACCGCCGTCATCGCCGGCTGACACACCCCCCGGGTCCGACAGGCGTCCACCAACGGCGGACGTCGGCACAGCGACCCGCCCCACTCCCGGACCGCGGGCACCGCCGTCCCGCGCGGGACCGCGGGGTACGGGAATCGGCACCCGGTCCGCCGCATCCGAAAGCTCCTGCGCCCCGGAAGTACGGCAGCAGAAGCGACAACGCGCGTGTGAAGATCACGCCGAAGGGTGCCGGGGGCCATGCCGAATCCGCAGCCGGGGCGTCACAGCCCCGAGGCCGTGTACGTCAGTCACGTCGGCAACTGCCGTGTCTGCAAACGGGAGTCGGGCCGCTGTCCGCGCGCCGAGCGGCTCTGGCGCGGGTACCAGGAGTGGCGCGCCACCACGCGCGACCGCACCGGCTGAGCGGCACACCGACGGCCGCGGGCGCCGGCGCGGGGCAGCGACGGCGGCGCCCGCGGGACGGCTTCCAGGTGCGTGCCGACGGCGGAGGACAGGGCCGGAACCGGGAGCCTCCGGGCGAGGGTCGGGCCGTCACCCGCCCGGAGGCTGTACCAAGGGGGCGGCGCCCGCTACAGCCCCACGTCGCGGCTGCGGATGTCGTCCAGGGACTCGCGGCGGACGAGCAGGCGGGCATGGCCGTCGTGCACGGCGATCACCGGTGGACGGCCGACCATGTTGTAGCCGGACGCCATGGAGAGGTGGTACGCACCCGCGACCGGGACGGCCAGCAGGTCGCCCGGGCGTACGTCGGCGGGGAGTTCGACGTCGGTGGCGAGCACGTCACCGGCCTCGCAGTGGCGGCCCACGACCGTCACCGCGGCCAGGTCAGCGGCGGTGTGCCGGCCTATCAGACGCGGCGCGTAGCGCACGCCGTACAGCGCGGGCCGCGGGTTGTCGCTCATGCCGCCGTCGACGGCGACGAAGATGTGGTCACCGGTCCGTTTGACGGCGAGGACGTGGTAGAGGGCGATCCCCGCCGGCCCCACCACGGCGCGGCCCGGCTCGATCAGCAGACGGGGCACGGCGAGCCCGGCGGCGGCGCACGCCTCGGTGAGTTCGCTGCGGACCCGGCGCGCCAGGGCCGTGAGGTCCAGCGCCTGTTCACCCGGCCGGTAGGCGACACCGTGGCCGCCCCCGAGGTCGAGTTCGCGCAGGACGAGGCCGTGCTGCTCCCGCAGGCGTGCCATCAGCCCCACCATGCGCCGCACGGCGACGAGATACGGCTTGACGCTGGTGATCTGCGAGCCCAAGTGGCAGTGCAGACCGGTGAGTTCCAGCTGCGGCTGGTCGAGGATGCGGGTGATGGCGTGCTGCGCGTACCCGTCGGCCATGGACAGGCCGAACTTCTGGTCGTCGGTACCGGTCCGGATCTTCTCGTGGCCGCCCGCGCTGATGGCCGGCACCACCCGCACCATGACCTTCTGATGCCCGCCGGGCCCGACGGCGGCGGCCAGCCGGGCGATCTCGGAGGGGCTGTCGATGACGATGCGCCCGACCCCCAGACGCAGCGCGGACTCCAGGTCGTGCGGGGACTTGGCGTTGCCGTGCAGCACGATCCGCTCGGGCGGGAACCCCGTGGTGACCGCGAGCTCCAGTTCACCCGCGGAGCAGACGTCGAGGCCGAGGCCCTCCTCCTCCACCCAGTGCGCCATGCCCCTGCACAGGAAGGCCTTGGCCGCGTAGAGGACGTCGGCGTCGGGGAAGGCGTGCCGGTAGGTGCGGCAGCGCTCGCGCACCTCGCCCTCGTCGAGGACGTAGGCGGGGGTGCCGAAGCGGTCGGCGATCTCGGCGAGCGGGACGCCGCCCACGGCCAGGTCTCCCTGGCGGGGTTCGGTGGCCGAGGCGGGCCACACCGACAGGTCGCCCCCGGTGGTGCTGACAGCGGATTCGTGAACAGTGGTCATCGTGCGTTCCCTCTCAACCGATCCACAGCGCCAGCGCCGAGACGAGTGCGGCGGCGCCGGTCACCCGCAGCACCCCGACGGCCTGCGGATCCCAAGTGCTCGTGCGGGTACGGGGTGCGGACGCCTCCTGCGGGGCGGGGGCGACGGTCCTGAACGGCTCGGGGGTGACCGGCGCGGCCTGGGCCGGGGCCGGCGCCGAGAAGGAGGGATCCACCGTGACCGTGGTGACGCCCAGCGGCTCCGCCAGCGCGCGCAGGGCGGACTCGGCGAGCCTGATCCACCCCTGCTCGGGGCCGAGTGTCGCGGTCAGTCTGCGCTCCGAGGTGAAGCCGACGGCCGTACGCTCGCCGAGCGGCGTACGGAAGAGCCGGGCGGCACACCCTGCCGACCCCGGCCGGACCGGAACGAACAGCACTCCGGCCGGGAATCGTTCGGAGGGCTCGGGGTCTTCACCGCACGAGAGTTGTTGCATGGGATGCCTCCTGGAGGATCCGGGACGGTTCGGTGAGCGACGCGGTGCCTCGGACGTGAGCGGGCGGACCGGGGCTCACCGCAGAAGCTATTCCCGTTCCCTCCGGTTCTCCGACACCTCATGACGCGACGCTGACGGTGACCGTGCCGACGCTGACGGGATACTGACGGGCGGCTCGGCCGGCCCGGGGACGGCCGTCAGGAGCGCGCCAAAATGGGGCGTACGGGGTGTCGGAGCGCCCCCGGCCAGGAGTCCAATGGGGAGCGGTCCCTCGCGGACCGCCCGCGGGAGGGACCCGTGGGCGCGTGCGAAGAACGGTCGAGTCATGTCTGATTCCGGCGCCCCCGCAGCCGCTCGTGTCGTGGTGGGAGTCAGCGGCTCCCTCGGCAGTCTCACCGCCCTGTGCCGGGCCGCCGACGAGGCCCGGCGGCGGGGTGCGGAGCTGTGGCCCGTCCTGGCCTGGGAACCGCCCGGCGGTGAACTCGCCGCCCGCCGTACGCCGGCCTCGTACGTACTGGTCGACGAGTGGCAACGGCTGGCGCGGCGCAACCTGCTCACCGCGCTCGACGGAGCCTTCGGGGAGGCCGGCCCCGGGGTGCCGATGCGCGCCCTCGTCGCGCGCGGCACCGCGGGCCGGGCGCTGGTGGAGAGCGCCGACCGCGAGAACGATCTCCTGGTCGTCGGCGCCGGCCGGCGAAGCAGCTGGCACCGGCTCTGTTCGTGCTCGGTGAGCCGCTACTGCCTCGCCCACGCCCTCTGCCCGGTCCTCGCGGTGCCACCGTCCCCGCTGGAGGCCGAACTGACCACCGCGCACCGGCGCAACCTGTGGCGCCTGCGCCTGGACACCCGGCGCCTGGCGGAGGCGGCCGAGGAGACCGTACCGCCCGACGCCTGACGGCCGGGACTCACGGTCGGCCCGCCGAGGACCGACCCCTCTCCCGGCTGACCGCCCACGCGAGGCGGGCCGCACGGCCCAACCGGCCCCATCCGGCGCTCAGTTCCTGCATGCGCCCGCTCATGGGCCGGGGGCGGGGGTGAGCCGTCTCCCGCATCACCGTGACCAGCTGGTGAAGCGCCGTCAGCGCCTCCCCGCCCGTCCGCTCCGCGAACTCCAGCGCCTCCGCGACGCGTTCGGTCGGCGGGCGCCGGGCCTGCGTGCCGTGACCACGGTGACCACGACCGACGTCAGGCGGCGCGTGCCGACGTCGTACAACTCGCGGGCGAGCGCCGCACGTTCGCGATCGGCGGCCTGTCGCCGGCTCTCCTCTGCCCCGGCCGGCAGGCGGGCCGTCGCCGACCTCCTGCTGAGCCGCCGCCGCGCCCGCCCGAGGCCGACACAGACTCCGTACGTAACGGTCTGGAGAGCCAATTGTGTGGCGAGCGCGGGACGCTCGGCCGGGAATCCCCGTCCGAGCACCTGTGTGAACCGGGCGCGCCTCACCTTCCGGCAGTCGTCCCGGACCGCTCAGCTGTGGGAGACGGTCAGCCCGTAGAAGGCGACACGCGCGCCCTTCGTGGTGCTGTCGGAGGACGACTGGTTGTACGAGCCGGCCTTGAAGTACTGCTTGTACGGGTCGAAGGACGACGGAATGGAGTAGTGCGTGGTGGTGCCGTTGACCGTCAGGTCGATGGTGTGACCGCCGGAGACACCGATCGTGTAGCTCCATGTCTTGCCGATCGACACATGGCCGACCGTGTGTGTCGTCTGACCGCCGGACGGCGAGTTCTCCGTGCCGAGGACGATGTCCCCGTTCGAGTGGTAGTACAGCTCCAGCAGCGGCTTGGTGGAGCTGCCGCCGGTGCCGAGGTGGATCTGCCCGACGCAGACGTTCTGCGTCACCGACACCACGCGCAGGGTCGCGCTCATCCGGTGGGTACCGCTCAGCGACCAGTTCGCCGCACTGCCGCTGCGGTTCATCTCCCGCAGCTCGGAGCGGGCGTAGTTGGAGTTCGGCGTGGTGACGCCCTTCTCCGGCGCCCAGAACGTCATGGCACCGTCACGGGTGTCGGTGTAGAAGTACGAGTCCTGGAACCCGTTCGCCCCCTGGAGCCGGGACGACGGGATCGTGGTGGGTGAGCCGGGCGAACCCACCGGCTCCTGGAGCTGCCAGACGGACAGGTCGAAATTGCCGCCGGGTGCCACGGACGGGTCCGCGAGGACTCCGGCGGTGGCGTTGCCGGTGCCGAACAGGGCGAGAGTGCCGGCCATGCCCGCGGCGGCAGCTATCGCGAGAAGCTTGGAGCGGATCATGTGGGGGGTCCTTCGACGATCGAAGCGATGAAGGGGTGAAGCGGGAAGCGGTGGAACTAGGTCTAGTCCAATAGGACGTCACACTTGAGTAACACGACCCGGCTCGGCCGTCAACGGGCCCCGGCACACGCGGAGTTCGCCCCCGGCACGCCTTCGATGTCTTCGAGGTCTTCGATGCGGTCACGATCGGTCGCACCAAAGCCGGAGAACCCGGCCCGATTGCAGCGGGCCGGGTTCTCCGTGCGGTGCGGATGGCGACGTGACGCCTTCACTACCAGTCGCGGTGGTGGTCCTCGACGACGCGGAAGCTGCCCACGACGCCGTTCTTGACCTTCACGCCACCGCGGACATGGAGGAAGGGCATGACACCGTTGCTGGTGCTCCACGGGCCGACCGTGGCGACGGGCGAACCGTTGTCACAGGTGGCGCCGCGGAAGACCTCGACGGTCTTGTGGCTGTCGTTGCGGACGTTGAAGCTGCGCGAACCGAGGCCGCTCACCACGGTGATGCAGCCCCAGCTCTGGGCGGAGTAGGTGCGCTCGTTGAAGTCGATGCGCCCCTCGTAGTGGCGACGCCCACCACGGTCGCCTCCGCCGCCTCCTTCGTTACCCTTCGACTGGCCGCTGTCGCCACCCATGGGAGCGACCTGCTGAACGGCGGGCGCGGACTCAGGGGCCGCGGAGGCCGAGGCGTAGGTGACGCCCGTGGCGACGAGGGCCGTAGCAGCCGCGACAGCGGCAGTCACGGCAATGTTGCGCGTGGTCATGTCACTTTCCCAATCTCTGAGGCGTCGGCCGAGCAGCCGATCTGCGAGAGAACGTACCGATAATCCCTTTATCCGGAATATCGGACACGCAGAAGTCTCGTGGCAGACACCCGTTTGGGCGCACACGCTCCGCCGTCCCACCTGACGTCCAGCCAAAATGCTTTGGAGCAAGGGCAGTTCGCGCTTCGCGGTGACCCGGCCGAGAGAGGCCGGTCGAGCAAGACGGAAGGTCGGCACACACGGCACCCGGGTCGCCGGGTGCGGCCGGTTCCGCACGGAGCACATGACGCCAACACCCCCGGCCACAGCGGGGCGGGCCGCCGGACGCCCGGCAGCCACTACGGCCGCCACGGTCATCCGTGATGCGCGCGCCGGCTCAATTCCGCTTTCTCGACGTCGAGTCGGCCGAAACCCCCCGTACCGGACCTCCGCACTCCCCGTCCCTCAGGACGTCCCCGCACTTCATCCGCCCGATACACCACCGCAGAGGCGCGCGCGATCGGATCGTTGTACGTTTGGTGGTGCTGGTTCAGTTGTGCTGGCCGCGTGACCGCCGTCGACGGCCGGGCATTGGCGTGCCCGTGTCCGCGGTCCGGCGTACCGGAAGGGGCTCCGCATGACATCGCAGCAGGCGCCGACCCATGGAGCACGGCGAGCGCCGTCCCGCGCGCCGAGGGGCAGGAAGGCACTGTGGCCCGTCCCGCTGCTGGCGCTGTCACTGGCGACCGCGAGCCTGGGCGCGACCTACCCTTCGCACCCCTCGGCCGCATCGCTGGCGCCCGGCATGTCGGTCGGCAGCCAGGCCGCGGCGAGCTGCGTCGACAAGGTCTACTCGGCGATGACCGGGCCGCAGCGAGTCGGCCAGCTGTTCATGGGCAGCATCACCGCCGCGAAACCGGACCAGAAGCGGATCCAGGTCCTGCAGCAGTACCACGTCGGGTCGGTCTTCCTGGCGGGGCGCAGCAAGGCCGGCGCGAAGGCGACCAAGTCCCTGGTCGACAGCCTGCAGGCGAAGGCCGACACGGTGTCGAAGCATCGTGTGGGCCTGCTGGTGTCCACGGACCAGGAGGGCGGCCAGGTGCAGGTGCTGTCCGGCCCCGGGTTCTCGACCATGCCGAGCGGGCTGGTGCAGGGAAGCTGGTCGACCTCGAAGCTTCGCGCCGAGGCTGCCACCTGGGCGAAGCAGCTCAAGGCGGCCGGCGTGAACCTGAACCTCGCGCCCGTGGCGGACGTCGTCCCGCTGAGCCTGGGCAGGAACAACGCGCCGATCGGCAGGTACGACCGTGAGTACGGCCATACGGCGGCGGCGGTGACGCCCCACAGCAACGCGTTCGCCGCGGGCTTCGCCCAGTCCAACGTGCTGGCCACGCTGAAGCACTTCCCGGGACTCGGCAACGTGCGAGGCAACACCGACACCACGGCCAACGTGGTGGACACCGTGACGACGAGCAAGAGTTCGAGCCTCACCCCGTTCAGCTCGGGGATCAAGGCGGGCGCGCCGTTCGTCATGATCTCCCTGGCCACGTACAACAAGATCGACCCGAAGCACCAGGCCGTGTTCTCCCCCACGGTGATCCAGGGCCTGTTGCGCAAGTCCATGGGCTTCAAGGGTGTGGTCGTCTCGGACGATCTGGGTAACGCGGTGGCGGTGAAGGCCGTACCTCCGGCCGACCGTGCCCTGAACTTCCTGTCCGCCGGCGGAGACCTGGTGCTGGCCGGCGAACCGAACCAGCTCCCGGCCATGACCAAGGCCGTGACGGCCCGGATGGCGCAGAGTTCGGCCTTCCGCACCCAGGTGGACCAGAGTGTCCACCGCATCCTGACCGCCAAGCAGAAGGTGGGTCTGCTGACCTGCAGTTGATCGCCTGGCCGCGGCGGCTGTCCCAACGCCCGCTGCCCGCACCGCAGATGAGCTCGCATCCAGGTCCACTCCCCCGCTGACACGGTGGGAGTGGACCTGGATGCGTTCACCCGACCTCTTGCTTCTTCGAGTTCAGTGCCTGCGCGACGGCGTCGCTGACTCGGGCGTCCTCGCGCCGCTTGCGTCGCGCACGGCCGCGGCGCACGAGGAGGAAGGCACCGGCCGCCGCGGCGGCCAGCAGCACGACGAGCAGCAGCAGTGACCAGGGGACGGTCCAGGTGGCCGCCGTGGCCAGGACCGGCTTGAGCGACGTCGTAGAGCCCGAGGCGTCGGTGAGCAGCGGGACGAGGTTCACGGTCGCCGTCAGCCGGACGCCGGGCGTGACCCCGTGCACGGGCACCGAGACCTTCCAGTGCTCGCCCGGCAGCAGCTCCGGGGGCGCGGGGACGGTGCTCGCGGCCGTCCGCCACCATCCGAAGGGCCCTGCCGTGAAGACGGTCTGACGGGCCGACAGTATGGCGTTGCCGATGTTGTGGATCGTGTACGTGACGGTGGCGTCGCCGGTGCCGAAGGGGTTGGCCGACCCGGTGTAGTCCACGTGGAGGTCCTCGACGGCGAGACGCGGCTTCAGTTCACCGCTGACCCGGAGTTTGACCCGGATGCCGAGGCGCCGGTCCACGTTGATGCCCTGCGCGTCGTCGGACTGCCGCAGGGAGGTGAGGACGCCGCCCACGTAGTCACCCGGAGAGGCGTTGCCGGGTACGGCGATCTGGAACGGTACCTCGACGGACTTGCCGGGGCGGACCAGCACGGTGGGGTGGTCGGCGTGGACCCAGCTGCCGACGGCGACCGACTTCTTGTCCTTGGTGACCAGGTCGAGTTGACCCGTGTCGGTGGTGAACCCGTCGGCGGCGTACACGGCGAGGGTGAGTGGCGTCTTGCCGTGGTTGGCGACGACCATGGCGTCCTTGATCCGGCCGCCGGGGTTGACCCCGTAGCTGAAGCTGGAGCGGTCGTCGCCGTACCCGTTCGCGGCCGTCCTGACCGTCCAGGTGACGTCGCCGTCGGCCGCCGCCGCGGGGACGGCCCGCAGGCCGGCGAGTGCGCAGGCCAGGAGCAGGGTCAGGATGACGGCGCGGACGAGTGCCGTGGTCGTACGGCGCGATGCGGGCGGGTGCATGTCGGGGATCTCCTGGGAGGGGGGCGGGGTGGACACCCGGAAGGTGCCCGCCCCGCCCGGTGGAACGGGTCGGATCAGCTGCTGAGCGCGGTGATCGTCAGGGTGGCGCGGTAGCCGCCCTTCTCGACGCTGTCCGGGATCTTCAGATCCAGGTCGGCACCGAGGCGGGCCTCGCCGCGCGGGTGACCCTGCTCGGCCGAACCGAGCGCACGCGAGAGGGCCAGGCCCTGACCGTGGTCGTCGTAGCCGGAGGCCACCGGGTCACCGGCCTTGGCGCCCGCGCCGCCGTCGAGGACGAACGGCGTCCAGCCGAGGTTGGAGCCCGAGAACGTCTTGTCGGCGTCCCGGAAGTCGCTCACGTTGGCCGAGATGGACCAGGGCGCGAGCGAACGGCGGCTGTCGGAGACGAGAAGCGGGTTGATCTTGCCCGTCGCCGTGAAGTGGTCGCCGTCCTGCTCCTTGGCGGTGCCGAGGTCGACCAGGCCGTTGTAGCCGTCGATCGTCCAGCCGAACTCGCCCGGGGCCGGGTTGGGCACGTTGACCTGGAGGTCCTGCTTGTCGCCGTGGAACGGGTGCACGGTGACCTTGTCGACCGTGGAGCCGACCGGCTGGTCGGCGGTGGTGTTGCTGCACGACAGGCCGTGCTCGACCTCGGAGTTCGGGGCCGCGCACGTACCGCTGCGCAGGTCCTCGACGACGAGCTTGTCGTTGCGCACCTGGACCTTGACGTAGGAGCGGACGTGCTCCTGGTTCTGGACCGAGTTGTACCAGTAGTTCTTCGGGTTCAGCGGGTCGGCGCCGTTGCCCGCACCGCTGGTGCCGCTGTTGTCCGGAGCGGTGATGTCGTAGTACTTCGAGCCCGAGGAGGAGTTGGCCGTCACATAGAGGACGCCACCGGGGCCGGGGTACACGTCGGCGGCACCGGGCTGCTCGGCCGGGTCCGCCTTCTCACCGTTCTTGATCAGGTAGCTGCGGGAGTAGCTGTGGTCGTGACCCTGGAGCACCAGGTCGACGCCGAGCTTGGAGAAGGTGGTCGGGAAGTCCACACGACGCGTCTTGTTGTCGCCGTCCTTGGCGTGGGACGCCGGCGAGTAGATCGAGTGGTGGTAGACGAGCACCTTCCACTTGGCCTCGGAGCCGTGCTTGTTGATGACGTCGGAGACGTAGTTGACGTGCGCCGCGTCGCCGCCGCCACCGGTGGCGGGGTTGTAGCTGTTGCTGTTGAGGTCGATGAACAGCACATCCTTGTAGATGTACCAGTAGTCACCGCCCGAAGTGTTCGACGCCGGGTTGCCGTTGGAGTAGTACGACCCCGAGCGGTCGGTGTTCGGCGTGGTGAAGTGCTGCTCGTACGCCTTGCCGCCGACGTCGTGGTTGCCGATGGTGGCGGCCCACGGGTACTGGCGCAGCTTGTCGGGAGCGAGGAACGAGTTCCAGTTGGACTCGGTGTTCGCGGTCTCGACCTGGTCGCCGCCGGACACCAGGAGCTCGGCGTTCGGGTTGGCGGCCAGCGAGACGTCCAGGGTGTCCTGCCAGCCGGCCTGGTCCTTGGCGAGGTCGCCGGACGAGCCGATCTGCGGGTCGCCGTAGAACAGGAAGTCGTAGTCGCCCTCGAAGTCCTGCGTCTTGAAGGAGTACGCCGAGGACCAGTTGCCCTCGGTGCCGACCCGGTAGGAGTAGGCGGTGTTCTCCTTGAGGCCCGTGATCGTCGCGTGGCGGTTGAAGCCGCCGCTCGTCGCGATGTTCGCGCCGCCGGTCGCGTCGAAGGTCGCCGCGTCGGCCGGGAACTCGCCGCCGGCGAGCTGCGCGGTCGGGACCATCTGGACCTTCTGCGCGGTGTCGGCGGAGGTGTACCAGGTGACCGTGCGCTGCGACTCGTTGGCGCCGACGCCCAGGACGATGCCGGTGACCGCGTCGGTACCCGCGGCCTCGGCCGGGGAGGCAGCCAGGCCGGAGCCGAGGGCCACGGTCAGGCCCAGGAACGCCGCGGCGGCCCCTCGGGCCATACGGCGCTGCGAGGGCTCGGAAGCCCGCGCGGAGTGGTTCGATCTCATTGCTGTGTTCCTTCTGTGCACGGGAGATGTGCATGATGTGGAGATCGTCAAGCTCGCGGGCCCGGGTAAAGAAAAGTTAAATGCAATCTCCGGGTTGACTGAACAGCGCAGGATGTCTGGGCTGGTCTCACACGGCGGACACGCGTTGCACGAACCACACCAGGCCCATCGCCGCGACGCCCGCGGAGACCGTCCCGGTGGTCCACAGGCCGGCCCGTGGCGCCTGACGGCGGATCAGGATCAGCAGCGGGAAGGCGAGCCCGATGATGGCCAACTGCACGGCCTCGATACCGACGTTGAACACCAGCAGCGACCACAGCAGGGTCCACGACCACGCGTCGTGGATACCCAGGGCACCCGCGAATCCCAGCCCGTGCACGAGACCGAAGCAGAACACGACACCCAACCGGGTCCAGCCCGCGCGGTCCAGGCCGAAGTGACCTTCTCCCGCGATCCCGGGGTCGGCCGCCGCGTCGCCACGCCGCCACACCCGCCACAGGTACCAGCCCGCGACCACCGCGATGGACAGGGCGATGACCGGCTCCACCACCCCCGGGGGCACGTCCACCACTCCGAGGGCGGCGAGCAGGAACGTCACCGAGTGCGCCAGCGTGAAACTCGTGGCGGCGAGGACGACCTCGCGGGGGCGCCGCGATCCTGCGATCAGCGCCAGCAGGAAGAGGATGTGGTCGATGCCGGTCAGCAGGTGCTCGGCGCCCAGGCGGAAGAACTCCCAGAACCGCTCGTACCACGACTGCCCGATCGAGAAGGAGGGATGCCGTCCGTCGAGCGCCGCGCTGCCCGAACGGCCGCCGACCTCGTAGGTCACGATCGTCTTGGCGTCCCGGACGTAGTGCTCCCCGTCCGGGAACAGTCCGCTGCGTACGGTGTGGTCGGCGCTCTCGGCCGGGCAGGACCAGTCGAGCACCAGCCCCGCGTACGGCACGCCCTCATGACGGCCGATGGTGAAGTCACCCGCGCGCGTGGCCCGGCAGGCCGTCCCGCCCGAGGTGACCGAGAACCGGTCCGTCACGTACTTCACGGCCGAGCGCGTGTGGGCACGGAGTGCCGCGGCCTGCTCGGCGGGGTCTCCCGCGTCGAACGCGGCGGTGCCGGAACGGAACAGCGGATCGTCGTGCTCGAAGTCGGCGGCGGACACGACGAAGAGGTCGTACTCGACGTCCACGGCTGTCCGCAGCCGGCCTCCGTCCCCTTCGGTGACATGGACGTACACGGTCGAGCTGAATCCGTGCGCGAGGGCCGGCCCGCCGACGCACAGGAGGGTGATCACCGCTGCGGCAAGGGCGAGGAGAGCGCGGCGGAACGGTCGTGACATGGTGCTCCTTCGGGTTGCCCGTGCACGGTCCATGTCATCGGTGAACTCGTGCCGCCGCGTCGGCGAACCCCACAAGAACAAGCATGCGGACGGGGCTTCCGGGGGCGGAACTCCAGCACCCGGGAGAGCAGGATGGGGGCGTACCGCCCACCACCACCCGAAGGACGATCACCTTGCGCCCCCCGCTCAGCGCCCTGGCCGCACTGGCCGCGGTCGCCGCGCTGGTCACCGGATGCGGTGCCGGCGACGACTGGTCACGCCCACACCCCAGGCCCACCGCCGCGGGTGCCCTGGGCGCCGGATTCGTCGACCCCGCCCGACGGCCCCAGCCCGAGGCGACCACCACGCCACGGCCCGGCTCCTGGAACGGCGTCCACCCGCCGAAGGACTACCGGGTCGTGCTGCTCACCTCCGGTCACGACCGCCCCACCAGGACTCTCGTCAGCGCGGTCAAGTCCTGGGCCGGAGCCGAACACGTCTCCCTGCGTACCGTCACCGCCTCGGGCCCCTCCGACCTCGTCCCGAGCGTCACCAGGGCCCTCGACATGCGACCGGACCTCGTCATCAGCGCGGGCAACGACCTGATCGACCCCCTCGCGATGGTCACCCCGAACCATCTCGCGCAGCAGTTCCTCGTCGTGGGCGCGGAGTTGGCCGAGCCCACCGCGAACGTGACCGCCGTCGACTGGTCGGGCGCGTCCTTCCGGGGCGAGGGCCTCGGCATGTCGTCGACCTACGACGCGCGTTCGTTCACGGACCGGCGCTGCTCGGCCGCCGTCAGGGCCGGTGTGGCGGCCGTGCTCCACGGCTTGACGGGCATCGTGCTCTGGCTCGACCGGTTGTAGCGGCCGAGCCCCGGGCCTGCCCCGGCGGCGCGGCGGGGGTACGAGGTGATCCCATGACCAGGGCCCCCGCTTCCGGAACGGGGGCCCTTACGAGCGATTCCACCCTTGGTCGTACGTGCGTGGCGCGGCCACGGCTCCCGTACGCGAGGACAGGCCGGGTGCGCCGGTCCGCGACCGTCGCCTCTCACTTCTGCCACGGTGGAAGCGGTGCTCGCACCCCGCGTCATCTCTTGTGCGGGTTCGCCACCAGTGCTGCCCCGCGGCCCCGGATCTGGTGGGGGGACGGGATGTTGGGGTTGGGTGTCGAGGAGCCGGGATCGGGCAGCTCCTGAGCTGCCGGGTGCCCGCTCGTCGACGGGTGCGCGAGCTCGGCGGGAATCACCTTCTCCTCCCGGTCCGTCGCCGAGCGGTTCTCCAGGGCATACGGCATCAAGGGCAGTTCGGCCCTCCGCGGCATGCCGGTGATCATCCGGGCCGGCCGCCCGTTCTCCTTGACCCGGGCGATCGCACCCGCCACACGTCCGTTCCCGACCGCAAGCCCGAGGGCGTCCTTGCGCTCCTGGATGTGCTGGAACCGGCGGAAGATTTCCGCCGCGTGCGAGAAGTCGGCCGTGGATCCCGAATCGAGACGGCTTTTCGCTGCCAGAAGGTCGCCGTACACGGCGCTGTAGGCACTGCACAGTTTGATGGATTCGTCAGCGCGATCGCTCAGCCCGCTGGCATGGGGGGCGACGATCACGAGTGCGGCGAATCCCGACAGCGCGGAGACGACCACCTGGGCGCCGAACTGCGAGGATTCGGCGATCGCGGGCCAGACGAGCAGTCCAGCGGTGAGGCTGAGCCCCGCCGATGCGATGGTGTACATCCGAACTTTCCGCACCAGCCTGGCGGCTTCCCGCGGCATGCGGCCGGCCCAGTAACCCGCGTCCTCGGCACTTTCCTCAAGGAGCCGCAGCATCACTTCGTCAGCCGAGTTCTTCGGCTGCCTGAATACCTTGGACAGTAGTTTCATAGCGCTCTCACGATTGATGGACACTGGGTCGACAGTGATAGCACCCGATCGTGACCCGCGACATCGACGCGCATATGGTCTGCTAAACAATCATCCTATTTGGCGATCCCGTGCCGTCGGATGCGGACGCGGGCGATGCCGACGAAGGCCGGACAGTGTTCGGCTTCGCGACCCGGACCGGCATTCCGGGGGCCCGCGCGGATCGCGCACGCACGGCAGCACGCGGGAGCACACGGCAGTACGTGGAGGGTGATGACCGTACAAGCAGGCCGGAGAGTGGGATGCCCCGGTCCGGGCGGAGCGACACGCGAAACCGCCGAAGAACACTTAGTATGGCGTAATAGGTTTTACCGGACGCAGGCTTCCCACGGGCCCAGGCCTCCACTCCAGGGAAGCCCCCGGGAGCCGCACCACATGCCGGAGACTCCGGCCCGATTGCAGCGGGCCGGAGTCTCCATGTGGTGCGGACGTTGCCCGTGAGGACTAGTCGCGGTCGTCGCCGCCGAAGCCGCCACCGTCGCCACCACGGTCGCCGCCGCCGCCGCCGAAGCCACCGCCGTAGCCACCACCGTGGTGGTCCTCGACGACGCGGAAGCTGCCCACGACACCGTCCCTGACCTTCACGCCACCGTGGACCCGGAAGGGCACGACACCGTTGCTGGTGCTCCACGGGCCGACCGTGGCGAGCGGCGAACCGTTGTCGCAGGTGGCGCCACGGAAGACCTCGACGGTCTTGCGGCTGTCGTTGCGCACGTTGAAGCTACGGGAACCGAGACCGCTGACCACGGTGATGCAGCCCCAGGAGCGAGCGGAGTACGTACGCTCGTTGAAGTCGATGTGCCCCTCGTAGTGGCGACGCCCACCACGGTCGCCTCCGCCACCTCCCTCGTTACCCTTCGACTGGCCGCTGTCGCCACCCATGGGAGCGACCTGCTGAACGGCGGGGGCGGCCTCAGGAGCCGCGGAGGCCGAGGCGTAGGTGACGCCCGTGGCGACGAGGGCCGCAGCGGCCGCAACGGTGGCAGTCACCGCAATGTTGCGCGTGGTCATGTCGCATTTCCCTATCTCTGAGACGTCGGCCGCACCGGCCGATCTGTGAGTGAACGTACCGATAATCCCTTTATCTTCAATATCGGACACGCAGAAGTCCGTCGACAGACACCCGAATGGACGCACGGACCCATGGACCGCGGTCGGTCGACGCTCGAGAAGCGCGCCTACCGAGCGCCCAAGTAGCCTTCTCACGTGGCTATTTGACGTCTCACAGCAGCGGGCCGACGGCAGCTGGAACGCCACGCCACGGGCCGGGCCGCGGCCCGGCCCGTGGCCCCCTTCACCCGACCGGACTACCCAAGACCGACGGCGCGGTGCGTCGTCCGCTCATGACGGCCGGCCGCCGAACCGCCAGTCATGGACCTCGACGCACGCGTACCGGTCCGCCGTCAGTACGGCGCGCGCCGCCTCCGGGCCCGGTGCCCGGACCAGCGCCGCCGTGCCCAGCCAGTCGGCGCCGTCGTCGGACAGCAGTGGCCCGTACGCGATCAGCTCGTCCCGGCCGGGCGGCACGGCGAGATCGACGGCCTCCCCGGTGCCGAGGCCGAGCACCAGGTACCTGTCGCCACCGGTACGGCCACCGGGAAAGTCCCACATGGTGCGCCCGAGCGTGTTGCGCCACCGGCGCAGCAGCACGTCGCGGTACACACCGGCCCGGTAGCCGGGCTCGTCGAAGGCGAACGCACGGGCGGCGGCGGGATCCGGCAGATCGACGATGTGCACACTGCCCGTGGGCGTCTCGTCGTCGCCGGCGAAAGTCGGGCCGCGGGCGATCATCTCCTTCGCGTAGCGGTCCATGTAGGACCAGTGCTCTTCCAGCAGTTGGTCGCGCAACGCGAGGGAGCCGGGCCGGTCCTGGTGGTAGCAGAGGAACTCCATGCCCCCAGACTCTTCCTGCTCGACGGCCGCGTCTCAACGGGATTCGGGGACGCCTTCCGGCCGCGTGGCGCCGTCGTCGGGGAGGACGCTTCCCCTGGGCGCACCTGTGCGGGCGGCGGAAGACGGGGGACGCACAGGTGCGCCGGTGCGGCGCGGCTGAGTCGGGTCAGTTCAGTGAGCGGCACAGCAGGGCCGCGGGGCCCGGGCCGGCTCCCAGCCGGGTGGTGAAGGCGATTCCGGCGGCGTACTCGTCGTCGGCGCACTGGCCCTTGTAGTCACCGTTGGCGAAGTCACCTCCGGCGGCGTCGGCGGGCCGGTTGTCGGACCGGTCGAACCACACGGTTCGCCCGGTGCCCCCCAACGAGATGCGGGCGGGCACGCACAGGGCCGCCGAGGTCCGGCCGCCGCGACGGCTGTAGCCGATGAGGAAATTCCCCTGGGGGCACTGGAACTTGGTGTATCCGGAGGCCCAGTCGCCGCCCGCGGGAACATAGCGTTCGTCGGTGACGACCGTCTGGGCGTCCCCCGAGGCGCGCAGGTCGCCGGTGGTGACGTCGGTGCACAGTCCCCGACCGTCACTGTGGCCGAGCCCCGTCAGCCGCTGACCGTCGGGGCAGGCGGCCTTGTAGGCGCCCGAGTCCCAGTCACCGCCGGCGCGCACCCGCAACGACTGCACGTGGTCGCCGTGGTCGGTGGCGAGCATGCGCCAGCTGGGGACCGCGGCGACGGGTCCGGTGCGCGTCGGGGCGGTCATGAGCCGGTTCCAGGCGGTGCCGCGCCAGTCGGCCTGGTCGAGGATGCCGTAGCGGTTGCCCGCGGTGTCGTAGCGCAGCAGGGACCAGTCGTCGTGGCCCTCCCACCCGACGAGCGGCCAGTAGGCGAAGTCGGCGTCGTGGTCGGCGAAGTAGTCGGTGATGTTGCCGAACCAGGTACGGGCGGCGGTGCCGGTCTCGCTCGCTCCGATACCGAACTCACTGATCCAGACAGGTGCGGTGAAGTGCTGGCTTCCCTCCTCGGCGACGAAGAGGGCCTCGTCGTCGAGGGTTTGGTACAGCTGGTCCCGGGTGAGGTCCTGGTAGCGGGCGTCATGGGTCTCGCCGATCCCGGTGGCACCGCTGTGCTGGGGGCCGGTGTAGCCGTAGAAGTGGGCGGAGTACACCAGCTTGTGAGCGGCGACGAGGGTGTGCGAGAGCGTGCGCGCCGGGGTGAGGGTGGGGCGGCCGTGCGGCAGTCCGTCGACGGGCAGCCCGGTCCAGTTGATCCCCTCGATGACGATGAGAAGGTCGGGGTCGGCCTCGGTCAGGATGCGGTCCGCGGCGAGTTGCGCCGCCGCGTACCAGTCGTGGGCGTCGCCCCGGCCCCAGTTGGGATCGTCCAGCACGTCGCGGCGTACCTCGTTGTAGAGGTCGGCACCCACCACGCCGGGGTCGCCGGCGTAACGGCGCGCCATGAAGACCCAGTCGTCCGCCCACTGCTGGGTGGACTGACCGCTGTTCCAGCGTTCGTTGCCGTCGATGCCGCAGCACCAACGGGACGTGTTGGTGTGGTTGTTGAGGATGACCGCGAAGCCGTCCCGGGTGAGGGCGGCGACGACGGCGTCGTAGACCTGGAGCGGTGTCCTGCCGCGCAGTTGCGGGTTGGCCGTGACGGCGGCGTCCGGCACGGGAGTCGTCCCGTGGAGCATCTCGTTGGAGAACGGCAGCCGGATGCTGTTGATGCCGAGACGGTGGAAGTCGCCGAGAAGCTGGGGCAGGGGTGCACGGTCCAGGCCGAGGGGGATGCCGTAGGAGTCCTGGCCCGCGTGGTGGTCGGCCGGGTCGGCGGCGCTGCCGCTGCCGGTCCACGAGCCCTGCGCGCCGTCCCAGTTGGCCGACTTCAGCCGGAAGCGGTTGCCCGCGGCGTCGACGATGTACCGCCCGCGGGTGGACAACGGCGGTTGCCATGTCTCCGCCACGGGGGCGACGCCGGGGACTGTCGGCCCGCCCGGCGACTCCACGGTGGCGGCGACGGCTCCGGGCGCTGTGGCCAGCAGCAGGAGGGCCGCGGCTGCGGCTGTCAGGTACTTGCCAAGTCTGTGCGTCGTCATGAGACCTCCGCGAGCGGGTGTTGGTGCACGGACGGTGAGGTGTGCGCCGGATGTCACCTGGGCGGTACGGCTCGCGGTGACGTGATCCCGGGCCGGGGGCGACGGCCGGAACGTCCGTTGCACCGAAGGGACTTCGCGCTTCCCGGTGATCGCGGGTACGGGCCCGAGCCTAGCGGGAGGACAGTGCCCGAGGGGACGGTTCGGGTCACCCGTGAGGGCATCGCGGAGGGGTGCACCCCACGGTCGCGGGCCCCGCCCGGCGGGAGATCGCCGGCCGCATCCGGAAGCACCGCAGGGCCGTCGGCCGGGGCGCGGCACGAAGCCCCGCAGCGAGAACGCCCCACCTGTGTCTGCCAGTTGTTCATGTGGTGGGGGGCTCCTGCACCCTTGCCTGATTAGGCATGCACACGCCATCATTGCCGCCGGGAATCTACTCGCATAGAAACCCGGCTTCTCCCCCTTCCTCCCGCTTCGCCGGCTTCAGCAGCTCCACCAGCTCCACTGACAGCGACCATCCGTCCCCCGCTACCAGGAGGATCGCCCCAGTGAGACCCCGTCAATCCCGTCAGTCCCGTCGGCGCGGCACCGTCGCCGCCCTCGTGGGATCCCTGCTGGCCCTGTCCGCAGGCCAGACCGCCGGCGCCCTCCAGGCGACCGCGGCCACCCCCGCTCCCTCCACCGCAGCCTCGGTCGACGCGACGCAGGACCAGGCCGCCCGCGCGATCGCCCGCTCCCTCGCCGACTCCGCCTGGCGCGCCCGCGTCCGGCGCGCCGCCCTCACCTCCGACGAGGTGCCCGTCACCGACCTCGCGGGGCGGGCGGGCGGTGGTCTGAAGGCCACGCTGGCCGCGGCCGACCGACGGATCGCCACCGCCAAGGGGCTGGACGCGAAGGTCGGTCCGCTGCTCCGGCTGCGCCTCGGGTCCGACAGCATGCGCGGCGCGCTGGCCTCCGGCACCGCGCCGTGGGTCGCCCCGGCCACCTCCGACGACGACGCCACCACCGTCGTCGCCTACGACAGCCACGGCCGGACGCACACCCTCGACGCCCGTCACACGCCTTCCCACCCCGTCTACGTCGTCGACATCGACGGCTCCAAGGCCCTGGCCGCCGGACTGGACGTCCTCGACGAGCAGTTCCGCCGGTACGGCCTCGACTCCGCCGCCCCGGCCGCGACCCCGCGGGCGGACGCGCCCAAGCGGGCGCAGGCGGCGGGCGCGGGCTTCTGGACCAGCCGGATCACCGCGGTGGAGCTCTCGGACGACGAGGAGCCCTGGGTGAAGGGCGACGCAGAGATCTACACGCTCGTCACCGGCTTCGGACAGGACGGCCAGGTGCGGGTCGACCCCGTCGACATGCCGTACCTCGACAACGACGGCACCGTCTACCGGCCCAACCAGATCCTCGTCAACTGGTCCAACTACAAGTACGACCTGGCCGACGCCGTGATGATGGAGGAGGACGGCAGCACCAACTACCGCGACCTCGCCAAGGCCATCGCCACGGCCCTGCTGACCATCACGGACCAGGGCACCTACGTTCCCCTGGTGAACGCCGTGCTGGACGCCATCCCGGACGACTGGTGGACCGACGACCCCGACTACGTCGACTCCTGGTACACCCTGGCCCAGAGCGACAACGGCACCCGCTACGGCGCGCGCGGCAACGGATGGATGACCGTGGAGCCGTACTTCGTTCAGGAGTTCTGAGGCGGCACGCTCCCCCGGTCTCCACGCTCCCCCGCACGGCGTGCGGCGCGGGGACCGGTCCGGGACAGGCCTGAGCGGGCCACGAACGCAAGGAGCCGTGCCCGGGGGACGCCCCGGGCACGGCTCGGCCGCGATACGTCGTCCCTCACCGCGCGGTGACCGGACGGCGGACCGCGGCGGGGATCACCGGCCGGTCTTCTTCAGGAAGATGGGGTTGGTGAGGGCCGCCATCGGGCCGAACATGAGCGCGGCGCCCATGGTGTTGCCCTGACCGGGCGTGCCGTCCGCCATGGGGTGGCGGACCTCGGCGCGGACGTACGCGGCGAGCGACGCGGTCGTCCGCCAGGTGACGGTGCCCTCGCCAGAGGCACCCAGCGACTCCTGGTGCATCTGACCCTCGTCGGTGATGAATCGGACCGTGCCGTTGGGCACGCCCTTCACGTCGAGACGGATGTCCACGGGCGCGTCGGCGGACGCCTTGAGGGTCTCGCCGATGCCGGCCTGCCGGGCGTCACCGGAGGCGGTGAAGGTCAGCTGCACGGCGGAGGTCTCCGCGATGTAGCTGCGGCCGGCGCGGATGCCGTCCATGATCGAGTCGGTGGCCAGGTCGTCGGCGAGGACGACGTTGTGCGGCATACCGATGACCTGCGGCTCGCTGTGCGCGTCGCTGTTGCCCATCGCCGGGACCCAGCGCCCACCGCTGCGGACCGCCTCACCGATCTTCTGGTCCCAGGTGCTGATGGCGTGCTCGTCGTCGTACGTCCACGGGCCGGTCCACACCTCGGTGGCGTCCGTGTCCTCGAAGCCGAACTTCCACTGGCTCGCGACATACGCGCAGTACATGTGCGCGGGCACCACGATGCCGCCGCTGCGGCGCACCTGGCGGGCGAAGCGCGGGAACGCGTCGTCGCGGTTGCGGTAACGCCAGTCGATCCACTCGCCGGGCTCCAGACCGAGCGCCAGCCAGTGGCCGTTGCGGGTGGTGACCTCCTCACCGGTGATGATGAGCAGCTCGGAGTCGGCGTACTGGCCCCAGACACCGTGCGAGGACGAGGTGTTGTGGTCGGTGGAGACCATGAAGTCGAGCCCTGCGGCGCGCGCACCGGCGGCCACCTCGGCGGGCTGGCGCTTACCGTCCGAGTGCACGGTGTGCAGGTGGCAGTCGCCCCGGTACCAGGCGCGGCCACGGCCCATGGCCCGCCGCGGCGGGAAGTTCCTGACAGCGGCCGGGCCGGGCTCGCCGTAGGTCAGCGTCACCTGCACCCGGTAGTTCAGGCCCTGGGGCGCGACCTGGTAGGGGCCGAGGACGATGTGCCAGGTGCCGCGGCCCACGGGGCCGGGCAGGTAACCCGGGGTGGCCTCGCTGTTGCTTATCTCGAACGAGGTGCGGAAGCCGCCGGACCAGCCGCGGAAGCCGCGCCCGCCCAGCTCGATGCCACGCTCGTCGAAGACGCCGATGTCGCAGGAGTTGCCGGGCGTGCCGGACGGGACGGCCGGCTTGTCGTAGGAGTACGACACGGCGATCTTCTGCACGCCGCGCGGGACCTCGACCGGGAGGTACACGAAGTCGGCGACGCCGGTGGGCAGCAGCCCGGTGATGACACGGGTCTCCTCGCCGGTCTTCGGCGGTGTGCCCGCGGTCGTGCTGTCGGCCGCCTCCGCGAACGAGACCGGGGCGAGGGTGATGGCCGCGGCGCCCGCGACACCCGCGGCCAGCAGCCGACGACGGCCCAGCGTGCCACCCGCCTCGCCGTCGCCTCCCGCCTCGGGCTCGAAGATGTTCACGTGGCTCTCGCAGTGTCCGTCAAGGCACATGTGTCCTCAGCAATGTCTTCGTGATGGGTACATGGGATGCCCTGGACTCTCATACGCCTCGGTGAACGACACATGAGTCCCGTATGGCCCGGTTGGCAACTGCCCGTGGCGTACTCCTCCGCGTCGCCGCAGGTCAGGACCAATGGCGGAAGATGTCCGGGGCAGGAACGAGGGACATCTGCCATGTCCGGCTCAACGCCCTGTCCCGGAACGGACGGCCGGCCGGCCGGTCCGGGAACGCGGACGCGGCACCCGCCCCGCCCGTCCTTCGACCAGGGCGTGGGCGGGTGCCGCGTCCGTCACTTCCGGACGTGAGCCAGGTGCCGGCTCACCCCGCGGGCTGCAGAGCGGGCGGGGCCGCGTCGGCGGACGTCCCCCACGCGGACGGTTCGGCGCCGACTGTGAAGGAGAGCGACCGCACGTGCCGGAGCGACTCGGTCGTCAGATACGTACGTCCGTAGGCGGAGCCGTCCACCCGCGCCGACTGGATGTAGCGGTGCTGGTCCGAGCTGCCCGGTGCCGTCACGGTCAGGGCGCCGCGCGGGTAGTAGCGCCGGTCGAGCCTCAGATCGACCCGCTCGAAGACGGGCGTCGACAGGCCCCAGGTGTCGTAGCCGGGCTGCACCGGGAAGATCCCGATGGACGAGAGCACGTTCCACGCGGACATCGTGCCGAGGTCGTCGTTGCCGGTCATGCCGGTCGGCGCGTCCGTGAACAGCGTCAGCGCGGCATGCACCACGTCGGTCGTCTTCCAGGGCTGTCCGGTCGACAGATAGGTGTAAGGGGCGATGAGGTCGGGCTCGTTCTGCGGGTTGTACTTGTCCGCGTTGTAGTAGTCGTACGGGCCGTTGACCCACACCTCGCGGGCCGTCTTCGCCGGGTCCTTCAGCAACTGGTCGTACGCGAAGAACGAGTCGAGGCGGTCGTTGGCCGCCTGCGTGCCGCCGATCAGGTCGACCATCCCGGGCAGGTCCTGCGGCACGAGCCACTGGTACTGCCAGGCCGTACCCTCGTGGAAGCCCTCGCTCAGGGCCGGGTCCGCCGGTCCGGTGAAGGCGCCCGAGGCGTCCCGCGCGCGGAAGAAGCCGGTCGAACCGTCGAAGATCTTCCGGTAGTTCCGGGACCGTGCGGCATAGCGCGCCGCGTCCGCGTCATGACCCAGATCCCGTGCCATCGCGCCGAGCATGGCGTCGGACAGCGCGTACTCCAGGGTCGCGGAGGCTCCGTGGTCGTAGTCCGAGTCGCCGGGCTTCGCGTGCGGGCGGTCCTTGACGTAGGGCGCGAAGCCGTTCGCGATGTACTCCTTGTTGGCCTCGCGACCCACCGCGGGAGAGTCGGCGGGCGGCACCCCGTCGGCGTTCTTCTTCAGGGCGCGGTAGGCCCGCTCGGCGTATCCGCCGGGCCCCTTGAGCAGGCCCTGCTGGTAGGCGTTGGTCAGGAAGGGGGTGACCGGGTCGCCGGTCATGATGTTCGTCTCCACCGTGCCGTAGCCCCACTTGGGCAGCCAGCCGCTGTCCTCGTCGATCTTGATGACGGAGATCGCCATGTCCCGGGCCTCACGCGGCGCGAGCAGGGCGAGGAGTTGCGACTGGGTGCGATAGGTGTCCCACAGCGACCAGTTCTGGTAGTAGGTGAAGCCCTGTGCGCGGTGGATCCGCTGGTCCCAGCCGGTGTAGCGGCCGTCGGCGTCACTGCCGATGTTGGGTGCGAGGAAGGACCGGTAGAGCGACGAGTAGAACGTGCGGCGCAGGGTGTCACCGCCTCCCTGGGCACGTACGGCGCCGAGCCGGTCCTCCCACGCGCGGTTCGCCGCACGCCGGACGGAGTCGAACGAACGGCCCCCCTCGGAACGGAGGTTGAGGGCGGCGCCGCGGGCGTCCACGTACGACAGCGCGGTGGTCGCCTCGACCGTCCGGTCCTTGGTCGTGTCGAAGCGGACGAAGGCGCCGCCTCGTCCCGTGCTCACGGACTCCTTGGAACCCTCGGTGACGGTGTCGCCGTTCCAGGTGCCCGAGGTGGTGAACGGACGGTCGAAGCGGGTGACCGTGTAGACGGTGTACGGCTTGGTGTCCTGGCAGAAGCCGCTGCCGGTGATGGCGGTGCGCACCGTGCGGTGGTCGAGGATCTCGACCTTGGTGGAGATCGTCCTGTGCAGTGACTGTCCCGCGTTGAGCAGGACGTTGGCCTTGTCCGTGGCCGGGAAGGTGTAGCGCTGCACACCGGTCCGGGCGGTCGCGGTGAGTTCGGCCTCGATGCCGGTCTTCAGACCGACCCGGTAGGAGCCGGGGGCGGCCTGCTCGCTGTCATGACTGAACTCGGCCTCGTACTTGGCGTAGTCCGTCTCCGTGACCTCACCCGTGGTCGGCAGCACGGGAAGATCGCCGCCCAGGCCGCAGCCGACGCCCGAGAGGTGGACGAGGGAGAAGCCCCGGATGTGGTTCTGGGAGTAGTCGTAGCCGGTGTTGTGCCCGGTGTCCGGCGAGAACTGCACCATGCCGAAGGGCACGGCGGCGCCGGGATAGGTATTGCCCTCGTTCTCCGTTCCGATGAACGGATTGACCAGATCGGTGAGCGGGGAGCTCGGCGGGACGGCCGCCCGGGCCGCCGGAACCGCCAGGGAGCTGCCGAGGAGCATGGCGGTCGCCACCGCCATCCCCGCACCGCGCAGCCGTTGAGTCCATCTCATGGGCGGGAACGCCTCCTCAAAGCCTGGACAACGTTGTCAAAGCGTGGAGCGCGATCATTCTTCGTCGTGTACACGTAATCGTCAAGTACTCCGGACGGACGGGCAGTTCGTGTCCCGGACGGGCAACCGGGGTTCCCCCGGTGCCGTTGCCCGCCGGATCCGTCGTCCACGCTCCGCGTCGGCCGGTCACGACGCCGGAGCGTTCAGCCCGTTGCCTCCAGCCAGGTCTCCGAGATCGCCAGCGCCACCGCCATGATGCTCAGTTGCGGATTGACCTCAGGACAGCCGGGCAGGACGGAACCGTCCACGACGAGGATCCCGTGGGCGCCGCGCAGCCGGCCCTCGGGGTCGACGGGAGCGCGCTGCGGATCGCCGCCCGCGGCGACCGTGCCGGTCGGATGGAACGCCGAGAGGTGCAGGTTCCGCGCGGTCACCCCGGTGAGCAGTTCGTCGAGTTCGGCCAGTGAGCGGGCGCGCGGGGCGGAGGGGACGCCGGTGAGGACCTCCTCGGCGCCGGCCGCGAGGAGCAGGCGGCCCATGGCGTGTACGGCCGTCATCAGCCGTGCCCCGTCACGGGGGTCCAGGTCGTAGCGGACGAGGGTACGGTCCCGGCCCTGGACCCGTCCGGACGGACGGTCCGCGATCATGGCACCGAGTGTCGCGAGGCGTTCCGCGTCCTCCAGTTCGCGCCGCAGCTCGCGCCCGAGACCGGGGAGGACGAAACTTCCCATGCCGGGCGGGCTCGCGGTCGCCTCGATGAGGATGCCGCGGTCGTGCAGTTCCTCGATTCCGGCACTCTGCAGGACGCCCCGCCAGGCGGTGACCGGCTCGGCGAAGCGTCCCGCGACGCTGGTGGCCGGGTGCACGCTGAGGTTGCGGCCGAGCCGCAGGTGGCCGCCGAGTCCGGAGCGGCGCAGCAGAGGCGGGGTCCCCAATGTGCCGGCCGCCGTCACGACGAGCGGGCTGAGGATCTCCAGTTCGCTGCCGTCCGGCCGCCGCGCCCGCACGCCGGCCGCGCGCGGGGCTCCCGGTCCGTCGGGGTCGAGGAGGATGCGCCGGACCCGTGCGCCCGTGACGATCCGGGCCCCCGCGGCGCACGCGGCGGGCAGGACGGAGAGCTGCACGCTCTGCTTGGCACCGGTGGGACAACCGACCACGCATTGGCACGAGCCCTTGCAGCCGGGGGCGTTGCGCCGCAGCGGACCGGCCCGCCAGCCGAGGCGTTCGGCGCCGGAGAGCGCCAACAGGCCGTTGTTCCCCAGTACGTCGAGGGGCTGGGTGGCGACGCGGAGGGTGCGCTCGACCTCGTCGAGACGGGCTCCGAGGCCCTCCGCGAGACCGAATCCGTAGACCCGGCTCCACCGGGCCAGCACGTGATCCGGAGTCCGGTAGCAGGTACCGGAGTTGACCACGGTGGTGCCGCCGACCGCGCGGCCGACCGGCAGCAGGAGTGGTGGGTTGCCCAGCGCCATGGTGGCACCGCCGTCCCGGTACAGGTCGGTGAAACGGTCGAGCGGCGCCCGGCGTCCGAACGAAGCCGTCGAGTGGTGCTCGCCCTCTTCCAGGACGACGACGCTCATTCCGGCGCGCGCGAACGTCCTCGCGGCCACGGCGCCGCCCGCCCCGGACCCGATGACCACCACGTCGGCGGTGGAACGCGCCGGCCACGCGTGCGCCGGGGTGCAGTCGAGGGGCGGGTCCTGCGGAGGTGACAGGGGAGCCGGCACGGACGGCATGCGTTCGGTGCCCGCCGCCAGCATCACCGGCACCTTGAGGACGTCGAGCAGGGGGACGAGACGCGGGTGTGCGGCGAGCGAGCGCAGCACACGCTCGCGTTCGTCGGGACCGAGTGCGGCCAGCCGCCTGCCGGTGCGCGCCAGGGCGTACGCCTCCACGGCCGCGGCGGCGGTGCGCACCCCGGCCCTGGCCGGGCGGGGCAGCGCCGCGAGCACCGTGCCGAGGCGGCGCGGCACGCGGGCGGGCCAGGCCTGCTCGCCGTCGTCGGCGAGCAGCGCGGCGACGAGTCCCTCGGCGGTCATCGCTCGCCTGACTCGGCGTGCGCGGTGCCGTCCAGCACCCAGGACCGCTCCGGGCGCCATCGGCCCCACCAGCGTTCCAGCACGACGCGGGCGTCGGCGGACTCGCTGTTGCGGCACACCGCGCGGGCTCCGTCAGGGTCGCGGTACTCGAGGGTGAGGGTCCGCTCGGGGGGCTGTTCGACCTCGACGCGGATGCGGCGCAGCGCGGTGCGGCCGGTGACCGTCCATCGTGGCAGCCCGAACCCGGCGCGGAACCGTCCGAGGCCCAGCCAGCCGATCGCGGACCGCTCCGCCCGCCGTGGCCAGGTCCGCTCTCCACGGCGCAGGCGCAGGAAGACCAGCGGAGGAAGCCGCCGCAGACCGGGCCTGGTGGACACCGCCGCGACGATCTCCAGGACGTCGCCGCCGCCCAGATCCGCGTGGAGCCAGGTCCACCGGTGCGCGTTGCCGTGCCCGTAGATGCGGGCCGAGGCGCCGGGCGCGCCGCGCAGGGTCAAGGTGTCCTGTCCGTACGAGAACACGCCGTCGTACGTGGCCCGCGCGGCCGGCAGCATCTGGGCGGCGGGGAGCAGCGACCGGCGCCAGGACCAGCGGGGGAAGGTGAACAGACTCTCCCCCTCCGGATGTTCACTGATCTTCCAGTGGAAGTCGTCGGCGCTGCCCGTCAGTTGCCCAGGGGCGGCGGTGACGGAGTCGCCCTCGAATCCGACCGTCGGGCGGGTCCAGGGGACGGGCCCGAAACGGGCGTGTCGCACCTCCCCCTCGCGGGGAAACGCCGCGACCCATCCGTGGGCGAACGCCTCGGAGCCGTCGGCGGGCGCGGTCACCTCGTGGTGCAGCCATACGCCGGTGCCGCTCGCCGGGTCGGTCAGCGTGGTGTACCAGACCTCGGTGCGGCCCGGTGTGCCGTTCCAGCGCGGTGCGAAGTGCTCGGCGTGGTCCTCGCGGCGGGGAAAGCGGAAGCTGAGGAGGAACGGTGCCAGACCGGTCGTGAGGGGGAACCGCAGGACGCCTTCGCCGGCCCGCTTGCCCCCTTCGTACAGCGTGACCGGCAGGACGGTCATCGACGCGACCGGGTGGCGTGCCGTGACGGACTTCCAGCCGTCCAGTACGAGGGTGCGGCCGTCGGCGGTGAAGGTGAGCCGGTAGCGGATGCGTCTCCTGGCGAGTGGTGAGATCTCCAACTCGCCCCCCTCGCAGGGCGCGTCGGCGATACCGGCGATCCGCACCCGGCCGGTCAGGCGCGCCCGGGTCGTGCGGTGCGGGCGCAGTACTTCTTCGGTCTCGGCGCGCAGGTCGAGGCGTATGCGGCGCTCCCGGCTGTCGGCGTCGAGCCGGACCGTGCCGAGCATCGTCTCGGTGAACACGGTGCCCCTCATGCGAGGTCGTCCAGCATGATGCGCTCGGTGGCCCCGAGGTAGGCGTCGGCTGCCGCGTGGGCCCCCGGGGCGTCGGCCGCCAGCACCGCCTCCACGACGGGGGACAGTCGTCCGTGGGCCGCCGCGGGGTCGGTGAAGGGAGCCCGGAGCAGGGAACGGACGGGCAGGTAGGCGTTGAACAGCGTGTTCGTCAGCAGGACGTAGACGCGATTTCCGGTCGCCCTGGCGAGGGCTCGGTGCACTTCGAGGTCGGCGAGCTGGACCGCGTCGGCGTCGTCGCCCGCCCGTACGGCTTCCAGCAGCGTGCGAAGCTCCGCCCGCTGGGCGCGAGTGGCGCGCGTGGCGGACCGTTCGGCGATCAACGCGCCGATGCTGCGCCGTACTTCGAAGATCTCGCGGACCCATTTCGCGTCGTGCCGGACCAGCATGGGCAGCAGATCCGCTCCGCCCAGCCGGGCGTAGTCGCGCACCCGGGTCCCGACGCCGTGCCGGGTTTCGAGCAGACCGGCCTGGACGAGCCGGCCGAAGGCGTGCTTGAGCGTGGTGCGGGTGACTCCGTAACCGTCGGCGAGTTGACGCTCCGGTGGCAGGTAACTCCCGGCCGGGTGAAGGCCGTCGAGTATGTCCGTGCGCAGTCGCCCCTCCAGGACGTCCACGATGGTCTCGCGGGGCAGCGCCTCCACGGTTCCTCCTCCGGTGAGTGCCCGATTGTCCAGTGGCTCAGCCACTGAACCAGTGGAGGCGCTCCGGGTCAACCCCCCGTACGGCACGGTGTCGTCGGCCTGCGCCGCTCGGAGCGTCGCCTCATGTGTGCGCCAGGGCCGCGGAGTTGGCGGTTCGGTAGGCCGGCAGGGTATCGCCCGACGCGGACCGGACCCGGCCGGCACCGTCACGCACCTGCGTCCCCGGTTTCCGCGGGTCCCGGGTCCCCTTCTCACCGCGACGTGCGGGGTCCTCTCCTCGCCGGCGCCGTGCGTCCGGGCAGCGCGGTCCCGGCGGACCCCGCCGCTGCTGGTCGCAGGGGGGGCGCCTCCGGGGCAGGACGACGGCGTCGGCGCCCATCGCCCCGCTGACGCACCCGCCGCCGCCCGCCGCCGCAGGACACTCCTGCGGCCTAACCCGGCTGGTCGGTGACCCGCGATGCGATCAGGCTGACCTGGGGGAACCTACGATCACGTTGGGAATCCGCACACATGACAGCCTCGCAACGACGGCCGATATCCCGCAGGGCCCGCTACTGCGTCCTGGTCGCGCTCCTGGCCACCACCAGCGCGACGCTGAGCGCCTGTGGCGGCGACCGCGCCTCCGACAGGAGCACGACGGTGACAGCCGCCGTGGGCGACCAGGTGAAGGCGAAGTACGTCGCCTGTGGCACGCCGCCGGTGAAGCTCGAGAAGACCGACCAGGACTTCCTCGACGGTCTCGCGGCAGCCGGTGGCCCGCCGCTGTACGAGATGTCGTACAACGCCGCCCGAGAGGTGCTGAACAAGCTGCAGGCGGGGCCGGTGGACATGCTGCCCGCGCAGATCAGCGAGCGGACCGTGCCCGGCGGTCCGACCGGCCCGGTGTCCGTTCACGTCGTCCGCCCCGACGGCGTCAAGGGCGACCTGCCCGGCATCGTCTACATCCATGGTGGCGGATGGGTCCTGGGCAACTTCGCGACCCACGAACGCCTGGTCCGGCAGCTGGCCGACGGTGCCCGCGCGGCTGTCGTCTTCGTCGACTACACCCCCTCCCCCGAGGCCCGGTTCCCGGTACCGGTCGAGCAGGCCTACGCCGTCGCCCAGTGGGTGGCCGGCCACGGCCGGGAGATCGGCGTCGACGGCAGCCGTCTGGCGGTGGCCGGCGACTCGGTGGGCGGCGACATGACCGCGGCCGTCACCCTGATGGCCAAGCAGCGCGGCGGCCCGCACTTCCGGCAGCAGGTCATGCTCTACCCCGTCACGGACGCCGATTTCGACACGGCCTCCTACCACCGCTTCGCCGAGAACTGCTGGCTCACCCGGCCGGCCATGAAGTGGTTCTGGGACGCCTACGCGCCTCGCGCGGCCGATCGGGACAACCCCCTGGCCTCGCCGCTGCGGGCCACCGTCGACCAGCTGCGCGGACTGCCGCCCGCGCTGATGATCACCGATTCCGATGTGCTGCTCGACGCGGCCAACGCCTACGCCGCCAAGCTGCGCTCGGCCGGTGTGCCGGTCACCTCGTCCCACCACGCCGGTGTCACCCACGACTTCATGATGCTCAACGCGCTGGCGGACACCGCGGCCGCCAAGGAGGCCGTCGCCCAGGCCACCGCGGCACTGCGCGACGCGCTGTACGCGTCGGCCGACACCGGCGCCGGCAAGTAGCCGGACCTCCGTCGTCCCCTTCGTCCCGTCGTCCTCCTCGTCCCGCGAGCGGGTCCGGCGCACTCGCTGGTCTCCACGGCGAGTGCGCCGCCGACGTCGAGGACTCCCTTCCGTCCGTCGCGTCCGTCAGTGGTGGAAGGCGGAGCCGAGGAGCGCGCCGGGCACGGGGGCGGCGAGTGTGCCCGGTCCGAAGCTCACCGAGCCGGTCGCGGTGACGCCGGAGGCGTTGGTGGCGAAGACCCACACCGCGCCGGAACCGGTGTTCTCCTGCGGCGCCGAGACGGCGACGTACCGGCCGACGACGGCGGTGCGGCTGCCGAACCGGTCACCGTTCTCGACGGTACCGGGCACACCGGCGGTGTTCTGGCTGAAGACCTGGGCCCCGGTCCCGGTGAGACCCGACGCGCTCCCCTTGAGGACCGCGAAGGTGCCCCCGTCGGTCCGGCCGGCGAGATCCTCGCCGGGGATCCCGGCGACGACGTCGGCGTACCCGTCACCGGTGACGTCGCCGACCGACACACCGGTGCCGAAACCGTCGCCGCTCTCTCCCGTCCCGGGGACGCCGGCGGTGTTCTGGCCGATCAGCGTGGCCCGCGACGCGAATCCGCCCGCCGTACCCCGCACCACACCCACGAGGCCGCCGCCCGCCGCCGTACTGCGGCCGAAGACGACGTCCTGGCGGCCGTCGCCGTTGACGTCACCGAGGGCGACGCTGTCCGCGGACACGGTGTCGGGGGAGGCGATCGACGGTCCCGCCACCAAACCCTTCCCGGTGCCCCTGAAGAGTTGCAGATGCGGCGGCGGAAGCTCGCCTCCGTCGTCCGAGTCCCACGAACCGCTGCTGACGACCAGGTCCGTCCTGCCGTCGCCGTCCACATCGCCCGCCTCCATCGCGTAGAGACGGACGTCCAGGTCGACGAGCGGCCCGGTGCGGGCCGCCTCGCCGGTGCGGCTGAAGGGCCCGTAGCGCATACGGTCGGCCGTCGCCAGATCGAGGTGCCCGTCCCCGTCGAAGTCACCGGCCCTGGTCTCCGACCGGCCCTCGCCGATGACGGAGGCGGCGATGAGGCCGCCCACGCTTCCCCACAGGACGGTGTGCCGCCCGGCGTCTCGCACGCTGCCGATGTCCTCGCCCGGGGATCCGACGACGAGATCGGTGAAGCCGTCGCCGTCCAGGTCGGCCGCCGTGAGGTCGCTGCCGAAGCGGTCACCCGTCTCCGCCGTGCCGGGTATGCCGTACCGGTCCTGGCTGATCACCTGGCGCTTGACGCCGTCGGGGCCCTCGGCCATGCCGTAGACGACGGAGAAGTACCCGGCCTGGGACCTGCCGTTCACGGTGCCGCCCGGAGCGCCGATCGCGACGTCGGGGTATCCGTCACCGTCGAAGTCGGCCCGCACGGAGCCCGCGGCACCGGCCGCGAGGGCAGCCACGGAGGCGTCCTCGCCGTAGGACACCGCGGGGGTCGCCCCGGTCACGGCGACGACGACGGCCGCGGCCACGGCGGCGGCGGACCTGTGGAGTCTTCGAGAGGACAAGATGCACCCCTAGGGCTGGAAAGCGGTGGGCCGCGCTTCGCGCACGCTCGCAACCACCTTGACCCTCAAGGGACGTGAAGGGTTGTACGCCGTCCCTTCACCTCGGGTTCACCTGGGAGACCCGCGCTGCCGGAGCCAGTTCGGGTCAGGGTCAGGGTCAGGGTCAGGACAGCTCAGGTCAGGTCGATCGGGCCGGTGCGGTCGATGAACCGTCCCGAGCCCGCGCCGGGCCCTTCGGTGGCGAGACGCACGATCGCGTCCGTGCCCTCGGTGACGGACTGGGGCCCGCTGTGGCCGTTGAGATCGGTCGCGGTGTAGCCGGGGTCGGCGGCGTTGACCCGAATGTCCTTCAGTGCCTTGGCGTACTGGGTGGTCAGCATCGTGAGGGCCGCCTTCGAGGCGGTGTAGAGGGGCGCGACGACGGAGGACTCGACACGCGACGGGTCGTGGGTGATGGCCAGTGATCCCATACCGCTGCTGACGTTGACGACGACCGGGTCGGGCGACCGGCGCAGCAGCGGGAGGAAGGCGTTGGTCGTCCGGACGACACCGAAGACGTTGACGTCGAAGACGCCGAGCGCGTCCGGGCCCGTCAGGTCGCTCGGGTCACCGTGCGGACCGTGGACGCCCGCGTTGTTGACGAGAACGTCGAGCACGCCTTCGTGTGCGGCGACGTCGGAGGCCGCGGCGGCCACGGAGGCGTCGTCGGTGACGTCGATACGGACGAATCGCGCGCCCAGCGCGGTGGCGGCCGCCCTGCCGCGTTCGGGATCGCGGGCTCCCATGATCACGGTGTGACCGAGTGCGATGAGGCGGCGGGAGGTCTCGTAGCCGAGTCCCTTGTTGGCTCCGGTGATGAACGTGGTGGTCATGCGTCGATCGTCCCCAGCGCGCCGGCGCCCCGCCAGTGACGCTCCTGCCCAGGGACCGGCAGTACCAGGATCGGATCTCCTCACCGCTGTCGTGGTCCATGGTGGGGCGGGCCCGTACCTCACCCACCCCACCGTGGACCGCGACGGCGGTGTCCCGGGCGCCGTTCGAGCGCCCCTTCGTCAGGCCGCCGAGACGCGCAGCCTGATCGTGCGGGATTCGGGGCGGAGCGCGAACTCGGGCCACACATCCGGTCCGCAGGCGCGTGAGCCGAGTCCGTGCTGGGCCGCGTCGACGATCAGGTGACTCGTGGTCGAACCCGGCAGCTCGAAGGGGTGTTCGGCTCGGGCGATCTGCTGCGGGGTGTGGCGGCTGAGCGTGAACCCGGGACGGCGTCCCCGCGTGTCCGGCACGGTCGTGAGGCGCAGTACCTCGGTGCCGGCACTCGTCAGCGTCAGCTGCCGCACCCCGGAGCGGTGCCCGGTCTCCTGGGGGCGCGCGTAGTCGACGGAGAGGTCGCCGACGGTGGAGGAGAAGCGCCCGGTGCGTGCCGCGCGCAGGCTGTCGGGGTAGGACTCCAGCGGTCCGAGACCGAACCACTGGGCGCCGTCGACGGGGGCCGTGCCGTCGGGCAGGTCGAAGCGGATCCCGATCCGCGGCCACACCGTCCGCCAACCGCGCGAGGGCTCGATCTCCACCCGCAGTTCGAGCTCGTCGCCCTCGATCGACCAGACGGTCTCCACCGTCACCGACGATCCGGAGTTCGCGGCGGAGACCTTGGAGATCGTGCGCAGGGCCTCGGCGGTGTGCTCCACGGAGACCCGTCGTACGGTCAGCCGGTCGAGGCCGTCGGCACGCCACAGTGCGGCCTGGGAGACCCCGGCGACGGCGGCGTCGCTCTCCTCGACCTCGTCGGACGCGGCTTCGTCGTTGTCGGTCGGGGCACGGAACAGTTCAAGGCGCGGGCCCGTCACGGGCCGGCCGGCGAGCCGTACGAGGGACCCGTCGACGAATTCGGCGATGCCGAGGGTCAGCGTTCCGTCGCTGTGCCGCCAGTCGGTACGGGAGCGGACACCGGGCGCGGGACGACGGGCCGAACGGTCGAGCTGGGCGGTGGCGATCACATGCCCGGCGCTCGCCCAGGCGGTGTCGGCCGCCAGCACGGCGTCGACGGTGAGCCATGTCTCCGCGTCGTGCGCCACCGTGACCGATGGAAGCTTCACCCGCCCCGACTCGCCCGCCGCGACGACGGGGACCTCCATGTCCCCGGAGTCCACGAGTGTCCCGTCGTGCTCGACGCGCCAGACGAAGCGCAGGTCGGAGGTGTCGGCGGAGTGCCGCAGGTTGGTGATCGCGACCTCGCCCGCGTCGCTGTCGAAGCTGAAGCGGACCGGCTGCACAACCGCCTTGTATTCATGGAGACTTGGCGTCGGGACGTCGTCGCTCAGCAGCATTCCGTCCATCACGAAGTTGCCGTCGTGCACGGCTTCTCCGAAGTCGCCGCCGTACGCGTAGTAGGGCGTACCGTCCGGGGTGGTCGTGAGGATGCCGTGGTCGCGCCATTCCCAGACGAAGCCGCCGTGCAGCCGGGGATACGCGTGCACCAGCGCCTCGTACTGGTCGAGCGCTCCCGGCCCGTTGCCCATCGCGTGGGCGTACTCGCAGAGCAGGAACGGCTTGGTGCGCTGCCGGGCGCTCTGCGCGGGAGTGCAGTTCATCAGCCGCGACCGTGAGTCGTCGCTTCCGATGCGCTCGGTCTCCGGCACCGTCGCGTACATCCGGGAGTAGAGGTCGGTGTACTCGCCGGTGTGGTCGCCCTCGTAGTGCACGGGTCGTCCGGTGTCGCGGGTGTGGACCCACGCCGCCATCGCGGCGAGGTTGCCGCCGGTGCCCGCCTCGTTGCCGAGGGACCAGATCACGACGCTGGGGTGGTTCTTGTCCCGTTCGAGGGTGCGCTGGATGCGGTCGAGGTACGCCTCGCGCCAGGCCGGGTCGTCGCTCGGATTGCCGGCCCAGTCGACCTTGTCGAAGCCGTGCGTCTCGAGATCGCATTCGAGGACGACCCAGAAGCCGAGTTCGTCGGCGAGGTCGAGCAGCCGGGGATGCGGTGGGTAGTGGCTGGTGCGGATCGCGTTCACGTTGAACCGCTTCATGCGGGCCAGGTCCTCGCGGGCGTGCTCCTCGTCGAAGACGCGGCCGCGCTCGGGGTGGGTCTCGTGGCGGTTCATCCCGTGGAACACGACGCGGCGGCCGTTGACCAGGAACCGGTCGCCGCGGATCTCGACCGTGCGGAACCCCACTCGCAGGGCGATGCTCTCCGCGGCGCCCGACACGGTGACGTCGTACAGCCGCGGCTGCTCGGCCGACCAGGGCTCCACCGCGTCGACGTCGAACGGGACCACGTCGGCCGGGGCGGCCCAGACCTGCTCGACGCCGAGCTCGGGGATACGGACGGTGACCGGGAACGCCGCCGCGCCGGCGCTGATCTCCGGCTCGACCCGGCCCCGCCCCTTCTCGTAACCGGCCCGCAGCCAGACGTCCTCGATGCCTCCGGCCGGCCGTGCGATCAGGGTGACGTCGCGGAAGATGCCCGGCAGCCACCACTGGTCCTGGTCCTCGAGATAGCTGGCCGCGGACCACTGGTGCACGCGCACGGCGACGACGTTGTCGCCCGGACGCACGGACGACGTGACGTCGAATTCGTGGGCGAGCCGGCTGCCGCTCGCGCCGCCTATCTCCTCGCCGTTGACCCACAGCCTGAAGAGCGACTCGACACCGTCGAACCGCAGCACGACGCGTTCGGCCCCCGCCCAGTCGGCGGGCATGTCGAAGTGGCGGCGGTAGTCGCCCGTGGGGTTCTCGTCCGGGACATGGGGCGGGTCGATCGGGAACGGGAACTGCACGTTGGTGTAGATCGGCCGGCCGTAGGCTCCGTCGCCCTGGAGAACCCAGTGGGACGGCACCGGGATGCTGTCCCAGCCGCTGTCGTCGAAGCCTTCGGCCGCGAAGTCCGCCGCCACCGGCACCGTCGGCGACAGCCGGAACCGCCAGTCCCCGTTCAGCGAACGGCTGGGGGCGTCGGAGTGCAGCCACGAGCGCGCCGCACGCAGCGCGCCACGCCCTGGGGCGGTGTCCGAAACGTATGCGGAGTTCTGGGAGGGCACTGGGTCACAACTCTTTCTTGCTGAAAAGAACGGGGATCCGAACGCCGGCGGTGTCCGCCGACTCGACCGATCGGGGCTTCGTCGCCCTCGTCGCGCGCGGTCGCCGCGGGTTACCGGACCACGACGGTTCGGATCTCCCAGGGGCCGAGGGCGAGTTCGAGTCCGTCCGCGGCCGGTGCCGTGGACAGGGGGCGGCCGAGCAGGTCGACCGTGGTGGCCTCGGTGAACACGCCGGTCACACGGACGGCCGACCCCGCGTCGCTCATGGCCACCAACCGCATCTCGGTGCCGGCTCCGCGCTCGTCGTCGGCGACGCGGCGGATGCTCGACACGAGGACGTCCCTGCCGTCGACCCGCACGCCGGTCGCGGCGGGCGGCAGTCGGCCTTCGGCGGGTGCGGTCCCGCGGATGACCAGCACGTCGTTGCGGAAGTCCTCGGCGAGGGCGACCACGTTCGCGCCCTGCCAGCCGGTCGCCGAGGGCACGACGGCGAAGCGGTTCTCGACGCGCACGCCGAGATCCTGCGCGCCCGGTGCGGGAATCTCGCTCGCCGCGGGCTCGTCCCGCAGGGGATGGATGTTGACGCTGATCGAGCCGATCGCGCGCAGCAGCGTGATGGCGAGTTCGGAGCCGTCCCCGACCAGTTCGTACTCGGTGGCGTGGTCGAGCAGGACGTTGGCGGCACCGGCCGACACGAACGCACTCGCGGGGAAGGTCGGGATCGGGTACTCGCCCCAGCCGCCCTCGGCGGTGAGCCCGCGCTCGGTGACGGCGAACTGTCCGGCGGACGCGGATCCGGCCGCCGGCTCGGGCAGCGGCACGTGGAAGCGCAGCCGGTGGTCGGCGGACTGGTTCAGGAACGACGTCGAGACGCGCACGAACGGTTCGCCCGCCCGTACCTCCACGAGCGTCTCCACCGGGGTCGGCACGGTGCGGGCGCCACGGACGTCGCGTTCGGAGGAGAGGGCCGCGGGCCACTCGTAGACCCGGGTGACCCGGATCCTGGAGCGCAGCGGGCCGTCCTCCAGAAGTTCGGTGGCGACCTCCGTGGGCTCCGACACGAGCACGTCCCGGGCCGGAGGGGCGTAGTTGTAGCTGTCGCCGCGGTCACCGCCGTCGACGAGGCGACCCACACCGTGCAGCACCGTGCCGTCGGCGCCGGTCACGTCCAGGGTGCCGTCGGCGGCGATCGTCACCTCGACCAGTCCGTTCGACAGCGTGCGGGCCGTCGCCGTCGCGGGTGCGAACCCGGTCGGGCGGGCGGGGGCGCTGTCGCTCGGTGCGACCCGGAAACTCGTGAGCCCGGCGGCGGGGACCTCCACGGGCACCAGCGCGGTCGCCCGTGCCTCCTCCAGGGTCAGCACCCGCCACTCCCCCGGATGCGCGGCGGCCGCGGCGGCGACCTCGCGGCGCAGGATCAGCAGGTCGAACGGTCCGCTGCTCGGCACCTCGGCGAGGTGGAAGACGAGCGACCCGGCGGTGAGTTCGTAGTGGTCGATCAGACGGCCGAAGAGCTCGCGGCGGTGGATGCGGCGCAGCACGCGTTCGAGCTGCGAGGCGTCCATGCGCTCGTCGGCGAGCACGGTCGGGGCCTGGGAGACGAGCTGCACGGGGTGGGCCGAGCCGTCGTCGGCGGTCGCGACGAGCACGGTTCCCTCGGGCGGGGCCACGACATCCACCTCGGCCAGGGCCGTACGCGGGAAGGGCAACGGGTTGGCGACCAGGTAACCGTCGCTCGGCACCCGGGCGGCGGGCTCGGCGACGGCGGCGTCCCGGACCGCACGGGCGGTCTGCGCGGCCTCGGCGAGACGGGCCTCGACCTGGTCGGAGGTCTCGTCGGTGCCGGAGCCGACGACCGAGTCGTGCGCGGACGACTCGATGATCTTGTGCCAGGCGAGCGAGAGGAAGGGCGAGTCGTCCCGGCCGGACCACAGGGCGTTCATCCGCTCGGCGTGGTCGACGGTGCGCTCGGCGGCGGCCATCCGCTGCTTGAGCGCGAGGCGCACGGAGAGCACGCCCGGGAGGATGTTGCCGCGCACATGGCTGCGCAGCTCGCCGGTGACGACGGCGGTGACCTCGTCGCGTACGTGCTCACGGATGTACTCGTCGAGGGTCGCGATGGTGATGGCGCGCTCCTCGCTCGACGCGCGCCGCAGCCAGGTCGCGAGCTGAGGGTCGGGCGCGTTGTGGTCGGTGCCGGCCATCGCGAGCAGCGGGTCGTCGCCCCACCGCTCGGCCGTCATCTCCGCGTACTCGCCTAGCGCGCGCCCGATCTGGTCGGGCACCAGCAGGACGTCGAGGCCGTTGTCGTAGCCGTCGAAGAGGAACTCGGTGCGCACCTCGGAGCCGTCGGGGGCGCGCCAGCGGAAGGCGTGGCCGTCGACGGAGCCCGGTACACCGCGCCACAGTGCCGCGTGCTCGATCCCGGCGCGCGCCAGGATCTGTGGCATCTGCGCGACGTGGCCGAACATGTCGGGCAGATAGCCGATGGGCATCGAGCCGCCGAGGTCCGCCGCGGCCGCCCAGCCCATCTGCAGGTTGCGCACGATGGTCTCGCCGGAGCAGAGGAACTCGTCGAGCAGGATGAGCCAGGGACCGATGGCGAGTCGGCCGCCGGCGACCAGGGCCACGACACGGTCGCGGTTCTCCGGGCGCATCTCCAGGTAGTCCTCGATCGCGGCCATCTGCCCGTCGACGGTGAACCGGAAGTCCGGGTTCGCCTCGGCTGTCTCCAGCACGGTGTCGAGAGCGGTGACGAGGCGGTGCCGGAACACCTGGAAAGGCTCGTACCATTCCCGGTCCCAGTGGAAATGGGGCACGAAAACGGCAGAGTCGGCGGAGTTCTGCATAGCGCGAGCGACCTTCTCTTTGCGGTGACGCGGAGGGGGGAGGCGAACGGGGTGCGCGGTTACTTGAGGGCACCGGAGGCGAGTCCGGTGCGCCAGAACCGCTGGAGGAGCAGGAAGAGGATGATCACGGGCACGATCGAGACCAGTGAGCCGGTGATCACGGATTCCTGCAGGAGCGGGGCACGGGCGGTCTGACCGTTCCACTCGAAGAGGCCGAGCGTGATCGGGAAGAGGGACTCCTTCTGCAGCATCACCATCGGGAGGAAGAAGTTGTTCCAGATCGCGACGAACTGGAACAGGAAGATGGTCACCAGGGAGGGCCCCATCAGCCTGATCGCCACCGAGAAGAAGGTGCGGAACTCACCGGCGCCGTCCAGCCGAGCCGATTCGAGGATCTCCTCGGGGACCGCGGCGGAGGCGAAGATGCGGGCGAGATAGACGCCGAACGGGCTGACGATGCTGGGCAGGAACACCGCGAGGTAGGTGTTGACGATCCCGGTCGCGGAGAACAGCAGGAAGAGCGGGAGCGCGAGCGCGGTGGTGGGGACGAGGACGCCGCCGAGGATGACCGAGAACAGGAACTCGCGGCCCCGGAAGGTGAACTTGGCGAGCGCGTAGCCGCACAGCGCGGAGATCAGGGTGCCGACGGCGGCGCCCAGCACCGCGTAGATCACGCTGTTCAGGGCCCACTTGACGAAGATGCCGTCGCTGCGGCTGAACAGGGTGCTCAGGTTGCTGAACAGGTCGAAGTGCGAGAACGCCAGACCGTTGGTGGAGGCGAGGTCGCTCTGCGGCTTCGTCGCGGCGACGATCAGGAAGTAGACCGGCAGCAGGAAGTAGATCGCCAGCAGGAACATCAGCGCCATGACGGCGGTGCGGCTGGCGCGGCTTTCGCGGATCGTGTTCGGGTTGCTCACAGTCCGGCCTTCTTCGAGGTCAGTCGCATGAAACCGAAGCTCAGGACGAAGGTGATGACGGCGATGACCACGGAGATCGCTGCTGCCTGCTGGTAGTTGTTTCCGGAGGCCACCGCGTACGCGAGCATGTTCGGTGTGTACGTGCTGGAGATGTTCGAGGAGATCTGCCGCAGGACGGCCGGCTCGGCGTAGAGCTGCAGGGTGCCGATGATCGAGAACACCGTGGTGAGGATGATCGACGGCGCGATGATCGGGACCTTGATCTGCCAGGCGATCGTCCAGTTGCTCGCGCCGTCGAGCTTGGCGGCTTCGTAGAGCTCCTGCGGGATCGACTGCAGTGCCGAGAACATGATCAGCATGTTGTAGCCGGTCCAGAGCCAGGTGGAGACGTTCGCCGCCGACCACAGCACGGCTCCCGGACCGAGGAAGTCGGGGTGGAGCCCGACGCTTTTCAGCCCGTCGACCAGTGGGCTGATCTGCGGCGAGTACAGGTAGGACCACATGATCGCGGCGATGACACCGGGTACGGCGTACGGCATGAACGCCGTGATGCGGAAGAACGACTTGAGCTTCAGCAACGGGGTGTCGAGCAGCAGCGCCATGATCAGCGCGACGAACAGCATGACCGGCACCTGTACGACGCCGAACAGTCCGATGCGTCCGATGCTGGACCAGAACTCGTCGTTCTGGAACACCTTCGTGTACTGCTCGAAGCCGCCGAAGGTGGTGTACGACGTGCCGTACTGGCCGCCGGTGCGGCGCACGACGAGGAAGCTCTGCCAGACCGCGTAGCCGACGGGGACCAGGTAGAAGAGCACGAACGGGAGGAAGAACGGGGTCAGGAACGCGGCGATGGTGCGGGCCCGGGGGCCGCCGCCGCGCTGACGGCGACGGCCCCCCGTAGACGCCACCACGCGGGTCGCGCGGGGTGCGATGTCAGTCATTCCCTGGTCACTTGCCCGCGGTCGCCGGGATCGCCTGGTCCTTCATCGACTTCAGCGCGGTCGCCTGCGCGGCCGAGAGCGCGTCGCTGAGCGTGCCGCTGCCCGCCGTCGCCTTGGCCATCGCGTCCTGAAGCGACAGGTTCACCGTCTTCTGGGTGGGGCCCCAGGAGAAGTCGGTGTCGATGTTCTTGGACGAGTCGGCGAAGACGTCGAAGATCTTCTCGTTGTTGTAGTACGGGACGCCCTGCGAGAGGGCGGGAAGCTTCGAACCGGCGGTGGCCGCCGGGTAGAGGCCGCCCAGCTTGTTCTCCAGCGCGAGGGCCTCCGGGTCGGTGTTCAGCCAGGAGTTGAACTTGACCGACTCGTACAGGTGCTTGTTGCCCTTCATGAACGCGACGGTGGAACCGCCCCAGTCACCGGACGAGGCGCTCGAACCCCAGGTCGGCATCGGGACGATGGACCACTTGCCGGCCTGGTCGGGCAGGTTGTCGCGGAACATGCTGTAGCCCCAGGCGGCACCGACGTAGCTGGCGATCTGGTTCTTCTGGTACGCGGTGTACATCTGGGTCGAGCCGTGGGCGAGGTCGGTGCGCACGAGCTTGGCGTCGATCAGCTTCTGCCAGTAGTCGGCGACCTGCTTGCTCTGGTCGGACGCGACCGAGACGTGCCACTTGTCGCCGGAGTACTTGTACATCTCGGCGTTGTTCTGCCAGAGCAGTCCGTTGAACGCCTCGGCGTTGTTCGGATCGAAGAAGGTGATGCTGAGTCCGGAGTCCGCCTTGTGCAGCTTCTGCGCGTCCGCCGCGTACTCGTCCCACGTCTTGGGGATCGCCAGACCGTGCTGCTTGAAGATGTCGCTGCGCACGTAGAGCGCCATCGGGCCGGTGTCCTGCGGGAAGGCGAACACGCCGGTGCCGCCGAAGCTGGACTGGGACCAGGTCCAGGGCACGAACTTCGACTTGGCCGCGGTGGCCGCCGAGCAGGCCGAGGCGTCCACGAAGGCGTTCTGGGTGCGCAGGAAGGGGAGTTCGTCGTAACCGACCTGGGCGAGCTCCGGCGCCTTGCCCGCCTTGAGGGCGTTGCCGATGGTGCCGTACTGGTCGTTGGAGATGTTCTTCATCTGAACCTGGATGTCCGGGTTCTTCTTGTTCCAGAGGGCGACGACCTTGTCCATGCCCGGAACGGTGTTCCAGTACTGGAGGGTGACCTTGCCCTTCGCGGGCTCGCAGGAGGCCGCGGATGCATCACTCGACGGCGCGGGCGACGAGCACCCGGCGAGTACGGCGACACCGGCTGCCGCAGCGACGACGGCGAGGCGGATGCGCGTGACTGTGTTGCTCATATCTTCCGTTCCAGAGAACGACTAGCGACGGCGCTAGGCGGGTCGACGTTGACACCTCAGGCGTGAAGCCTTCTGGTTGGAATGGGCGGGACATACATCACGGTGTCGGCTCGAGCGCCGGGCGCCGTGGTGGAACTCAGCAACCTTCCAGCGCGCCCCGTGAGCGTTCCCGTGAACGTTCACGGGAGCGCTCACGGGAACGTGGTGAAGTGTTCGGAAGTCTGCGCTCCGGCGTGTTCGAGTGTCAAGACTTTCGAGTCGCGCACGAGTCCGGCAGGTTAAGCGGACCCGCCCAGCCGCAGCTCGGCGCGGACCACGAGGTCGTCGTCGGTGAGCGGGCTCGCCCCGGTCAGCAGCCGTGCGACCTGCTCGATGGCGAGCGCGCCGAGCTTGCGCGTGTCCAGGGCGACGCTGGCGAGCGGGGGCTCGACGAGCGCGCCCAGTTGCAGGCCGTCGAAGCCGATCACGGCCAGATCCTGCGGGACGCTCCTGCCGAGCCGGCGCGCCTCGCGCAGGACACCGATCGCGATGATGTCGTTGAAGGTGAAAACCGCGGTGACGTCGGGATGGGCGTAGAGCAGGGCCCTGAGCGCCGCTCCACCGCCGTCGGCCGACTGGTCGGCGCCGACCACCACGTCGGCGTCGATGCCGTGCGACACCGCGGCCGCCGTGAACCAATCGCGCCGGAGGCTGGGGTCGACGCGACCGTGGTGGTCGAGCATGCCGATCCGCGTGTGCCCGGCCGCGACCAGGTGCGCGACCGCGGCGTGGACGCCCTCCTCGCCGTCGATCCGGATCGAGCTGAAGCGCGCGGTGTGGTGCTCACGGCCGATGAGCACCACCGGCATGCCACGGGTGAACAGCTGGAGTTCGTCCTCGGGGCAGCTGAAGTATCCGACGACCGCGTCCACCTGCGAGCTGATCACCTGGAGGGTGCCGCGTTCCTCTTCGGCCCTGTCCGCCGTGTCGTACACGACCACGTGCCAGCCGCGCGCCCGGGCCGCCTCCAGCGCGGCCGCCGCGACCTCCGTGAAGAAGGGGTTGAGCAGGTCGGGTATGACCAGCCCGATGGTGGTGGTGTCCTGCCGGACCAGACCGCGGGCGAACCGGCTCGGCCGGTATCCGAGCGCGCGGGCGGCGTCGAGGACGCGCTGTTTCGTGGAGCCGTCGATCTCGTCCTTGTCGTTCAGTGCCCTCGACACGGTCTGCCGGGACACCCCGGCGGACCGGGCGACGTCATGGATCGTGACTTTCCGGGGCTCCCCCGACACCGACGACGACACCATCGCCCACCTCCTGCTGCCAGCGGACGCCGATGCGCCCGCAGGGCCCGAGTATGCCTGTGCCTGACGGGAACGCGCGAGGTCAGGTCTTCTCGCGGCCGGCGACCACGGCCTCGTCGACTGTCTGCCGCGGCGACTCCGGCGGGGGTGCGCCCGGACACGGAGGTCCCGGCAGCACCCCCTCCTGGACAACCGGTCCTGAACAACCGGCCGCCTGATCCTCGGCCGGTGTCCCGTTGCCTCGCCGGCGGGGCGGGAGCCTCAGCCGGTGAAGGCTTCGACCAGGGTCCAGACGGCGAGTCCGGCCATGCACAGGGCGCCGATGCGCTGGACGTTCTTCAGGGGAACGCGCTGGGCGATGAAACGGCCCACCAGCAGGGCGAGCGCGGAGACCGACATCAGGGCGAGGGCCGAGCCGATGGCGGTGGGCAGCCAGCCGTTGGTGGCGGCCAGGTTGGCCGTGGTGATCTGGGTGAGGTCGCCCCATTCGCTGATGAAGACGGCCATGAAGGCCGTGGTGTAGACGGGCCAGAAGCCGGTCACCGTCTTCGCGGTGCCGTCCTCGTCGTCATCGTCTCCCCCGCGCAGCAGGACGAAGGCGCCGAACGCGAACAGCGCCGCGGAGACGAGCTTGACGGCCATGCCCGGAAGCATGCCGAGCAGACTGCCGGCGCCGACGGCGATGGCGACGTGCACGATGAAGGCGGTGGAGGTGCCGAACCACACGTACAGCGGCCGCATCCTGGTACCCATGGCCAGTGACGCGAACATGGTCTTGTCAGGGAGCTCCGCGAGGAAGATCAGCCCGAAGGCGGTGAGGATCGCCAGGGGGTCGAAGGTCATTCCCTTGCTTTCTGCTGGGGCCGGGCCGTCGGCTCGTGCGGCACCCACAGGGCGACGGGAGGAACCACTCGGCCCGGCACGACGGAACGGCCCACACGGAAGTATGAGCCTGGTCATGCCTGGCCGAAGGTCTCGTCCGCCCCGCACTGCGTACGGTGGCCCGGTGGCCGGGGCCCCCTCGGGGGCCCAGTGTGTCGACCAGCGGTTCTCGGGACTACTCCCCTTCGCTGCCGTTCACCCTAACAGGCGATCTCCGGCGCCCGCCCCGCGCGCCCGCCCGGGAGTCCACTCACGTGGCCGGCCACCTGTCGGCTCGGGCGGAGACCGCGCGACCGCCGTCAGGGAGTGTCGCCCGACCAGTCCCAGCGGGCCCCGCCGCCCGGGCGCGGGTCGTATATCGCCCGCCCGCCGGCACCGAACCGCCCCAGCTCCGTTTCGAGGGCGACGCCGGTGCCGGTCTCGTCCGGTGTCCAGCCGGTGATGTCGAGCAGCAGGCCGTCCAGCGGACCGCCGACCAACTGGCCGTAGACGTGTCCCGGCTGTGGACCCCGCCGGGGATCGTCGTGGTCCACGCCGTAGACCCGGCCGCGCAGCAACTCCTCGTCCCTGTCCATACGCCCCAGGATTCCAGTCACCACTGACAACGCCGGGCCGCCCGAGGCGCTCGACGGGCTCCGGTCACCGCGGCCAGCGGACGCCTCCGCGGACACGGCGGAGGCCGCCCGCCGCCGTGGGCAGCGCGTTCGCCGCGTGACGCGCTGATCCACCGGGGAACGCCGATCCACCGGGGAATACGGGACGGTCCTCAGTCCAGGTTCTGGGGAGCCTCCGCCGCCCGCGGGGAGAGGGCCGGCACGTCCGCGCCCCGGGCGCCCCGGGCCACGTCCTGTGCGGCCGCCTTCGGTTCCTCCCCGCCGGACGAAGTGACCACCATGGAGCCAGGACTGCCCCGGTCCATGAACCCGCCTGTGAAGGCCAGGCCGAGGCCCGCCACCGCGAGAGCCGCACCGACCAGACTGGGCGAGGCCCAGCCCCAGCCGGCGGAGATGGCCAGACCGCCGAGCCAGGCACCGCCCGCGTTGGCCAGGTTGAAGGCGGAGTGGTTGGAGGCCGCGGCCATGGTGGGAGCGTCCTTCGCCTTGGCCATGAGCAGCATCTGGACGGGTGTGGTGATGAGGGCTCCCACCGCGCCGATGAAGGCGATCGTCAGCAGGGCGGGCACGGTGCTGTGCACGGTGAAGTAGAACGCCACCAGCGCCGCGGCGAGCAGGGTGAGCCCCACGTACAGCGTCGGACGCAGGGCCCGGTCGGTGAGGGGGCCCGCGATCAGCGTGCCCAGCGTCATACCGACGCCGTAGAGCGCGAGGACCAAGGTGGTCGAGGAGTCGGAGATGCCCGTCAGATTCGTCAACATGGGCACCAGATAGCTGTAGACGGCGAAGAATCCGCCGAACCCGATCACCGCCGTGGCCAGACCGATCGCCACCTGCCTGTTCCCCATCGCCCGCAGCTCGTGGCCGATGCCCGCCTGCCGGCCGCGCGGCTGATGAGGCACGAACAGGGCCAGCGAAGCGAGCGCGATGAGCCCGATGACGGCGACAGCACCGTAGGCCCACCGCCAGCCCAGCTGCTGCCCGAGGATCGTCCCGGCCGGGACACCGACGATGTTCGCGACGGTGAGACCCAGGAACATTTTGGAGACCGCGCGCGCGGCCCGTTCGGGCGCGACCAGTCGTGAGGCCACGACGGCGCCCACGCCGAACAGCGCGCCGTGCGGCAGACCCGCCAGAAAACGCGCGGCGAACAGGAGACCGAAGCCGGGAGCGAGCGCGGACGCGAGATTGCCGACCACGAACAGGCCGGACAGAAGCAGCAGCAGTCGCTTGTGGGGGACGCGCGCACCGATGCCCGTCAGTACGGGCGCACCCACGACGACACCGAGCGCGTAGGCCGACACGAGGTTGCCGGCGTGCGGCACCGAGACGCCCACGCCGTCGGCGATCTGGGGCAGCAGCCCCATCGTGGCGAACTCGGTCGTGCCGATACCGAACGCGACGACAGCCAGGGCCAGCAAGGCAAGTGGCATGGCGCAGAAGAACCCTTCGAAGACATCGATCCAGGAACCAGGGAGCAGCAGGAAGGGCCTGGATCGTGTCCAGCTCCCGTCACCTGGCGAGCACCATTGCCCGACACCCCTCGGAACAGGGCAGGGCCCTCAACGCGGGAACAGCGGCGGGGACCCGCGCATTCCGGGATCGCGCAGGACACACCATGACCTGCGTCACGCCCGAGGCGTCAGGCGAACAGACGGCTGCGCCGGCTGACTGGTGGGCTGGAGGGAACCGCCCGCGCGCACACTCCGTACCGGGACGCCCGCCCCCTCCACATGGCCCACCCGACCGAGCAGCGGTCGGAGGCGCACCGCCGCTTTGCGGTTACTGTGCCCCGACAGGGAGTCGCGCCACCCGAACCGACGTGCGCAGCCGTCCCCTCGGTCGTGCCGACGATGCGGGTGGCACAGGTGCGCTCGCGGAGTCGACGCGGTGGCCGGCTCAAGGCGCCGCACACCCCCGGAGGACCGCCATGCATCCCGTACTCGCCGAAGACCGCGCGCGCCTCACGGAACTGCTCCGGTCCGTGAGCGAGTTGGCGGGCCGGGAGCTGGCGGCGGTCGACGCCCGCCCCGCCGCGCGGCTCGGCGCCGCCCCGAAGCCGCAGCCTCTGCCCGCCGAGGGCGCGGGCACCGAAGGCGCGCTGGCCCGTTTCGCCGAGCGGTGGTCACCGGGCTTCTCCGGCAGCGCCGGACCCCGCTACCTCGGTTTCGTGACCGGGGGCGCGACGCCCGCCGCCCTCACCGCCGACTGGCTCACCAGCGTGTACGACCAGAACGTCGGCGGGAGCACCGGATCGTCCGCCGCCGCGCTCGAACGGGAGACGTTGGCCTGGCTGCGCGAGTTGTTCGGGCTGAGCGAGGCACACAGCGGGGCCTTCGTCACCGGCGCGACCATGTCGAACACGGTGGGCCTGGCCATCGGACGCGAGTGGCTGGGCGAACAGTGGAAGGTGTCCGTCTCCCACGACGGTGCGGCCGCGCTCGGCCCGGTCACGGTACTGTCCGGGGCACCGCACTCCAGTATCGGGAAGGCCGCGTCCGTCCTGGGCCTCGGCCGCGCGAGCGTACGGCGGGTCCCACTCCTGCCCGGCAACCGTGAGGCGGTCGACGTGGCGGCTCTGGCGGACGCGCTGGAGAAGATGGACGGCCGTCCCGCCATCGTCGTCGCCAACGCCGGAACCGTCGACACCGTCGACTTCGACGACCTGCGCGCCATCGCGGCACTCAAGGAGCGGCACAGCTTCTGGCTGCATGTCGACGGCGCCTTCGGGGCCTTCGCCGCGCTGCTCCCCTCCCACTCCCACCTGACCGACGGCCTGGACGCCGCGGACTCCGTCTGTCTGGACCTCCACAAGTGGTTGAACGTCCCCTATGACAGCGCGGTCGCGTTCACCCGGCGACAGGACCTCCAGGTCCGGGTCTTCCACAACTCCTCGCCCTACCTCGGCACGCCCTCCCTCCCCGACCCGGACTTCCTGCACCTCACTCCGGAGAACTCCCGGCGGCTGCGCGCCCTGACCGCCTGGTTCTCCCTGGTCGCCTACGGCCGGGACGGGCATCGTGAGATCGTCGCCCGCAACACCGGTCTCGCCCGGCGTCTCGGCGATGCCGTCGTCGGCGTCCCACACCTGCGACTCCTGGCGCCCGTGCGGCTCAACACCGTCTGCTTCACCCTCGCCGACGGTGCCACACCCGACCGTGTCCAGGCCGCCGCCAATGCCATCGCCGCCACCGGTGAAGTCTTCGTCACCCCGACCGTCTACGGTCACGTGCCCGCCCTGCGCGCGGCGTTCAGCAACTGGCGCACGACGGAGCCGGACATGGAACGGGCCCTCGCGGCGATCACCGACGCGACGGCACCGGTCTCGTAGCCCACGTTCCGGAGGCCGCGCGAGAATCCTCGCGGCCACCCGCCACTCCTACGGACCTTCCCGCGCAACGGTCAAGAGCCACTGGCGGACTCGCTGGGAGTTCGCCCAACTGCGCTGTCCGGGCCCACTGTCCGACACCGCGTCCCTCGCGTCGCGTCGCGTGGCGTTTCGTCGCACGCAGCCGGGGCTTCCCCTTCGCCTCATCGGCCCGGCGATCGCTCCTCGCGGTGGGCGTCCTCCGCGCGTGCCACCCGCACCCACTCCTCGGCCGACAGCGCGAGAAGCCGTCGTACGGTCCCTGGGCCGGGCAGTGACCCGTGGTCGCCCGTCACCTTGAGGGCGGAGACGGCCGTGATGTGGCCGAGGCGCAGGGCGCGTGTCAGGGTCTCGCCGCGGAGCAGACCGGCCAGGAACCCCGCGGCGAAGGCGTCACCCGCGCCGACGGGTTCGACCACGAGGGTGCGCAGCGCCGGAACCACGACGACGTCCCCGTCCCGTACGGCGGCGGTGACCGAGTCGGCGCCGTCCTTGACGACGACGATCCGCGGGCGCGGCAGCAACTCCCGTACGCCGTCGGCCGTGAGGTCGGAGCCCCACATGTCCTGCGCCTCGTCCAGGCCGACGAAGACGACGTCCGCGCGGTCGGCCAGGTCCCGCAGGACGGTGGCCGCCGAGTCGTCGTGCCACAGGGCGGGGCGGTGGTTGACGTCGAAGCTGACGGCGTACGGCCGTTCGCCGGGTGCGGTACCGAGCGCCCGGCTCACCAGTTCCCGGCAGGACGGGGACAGCGCCGGGGTGATCCCGCTGACGTGCAGGAGGGAGGCGGTGCGTACCGGTCGGGTGTCCAGCAGGCCGGGCCCGAGGGCGGATGCCGCGGACCCGGAACGGTAGTACTGGACCCGGGTCCCGTCCCGGTGGGGGGACTTGAGGAGCAGGCCGGTGGGGCGGTCGGGGTCGGTGCGGACGTGGGTGACATCGACGCCCGCGGCGGCGACGGCGGCCCGGACGCGCCGGCCGGGCGCGTCGTCGCCGAGGGCGGAGAGCCAGGCCACCGGTATGCCGTGGTCGGCCAGGTACATCGCGACATTGGACTCGGCCCCGGCCACCGTCAGGCGCAGATGCTCGGCCTCCTCCAGCGGGCCGACCGGGTCGGGAGCCAGGGCCGCCATCGTCTCCCCGACGCACACGACGGGTCCGGGCGCGGGCCGCCACGACGCGGTCACACGGACCCCCCGGCCGGGAACGGCCGCACGGGCGTGGTGCCTTGGAGGCGGAACGCGGGCGTCGGCGTGCCGGGCACGTCCACGCGGACGGAGAACACGGCCCCGTCCTCGGGACGCGGATCGGCGAGGCCCAGCCGGGCGGTGGTGACGTGCAGGACGTCGTGCTCCAGGCACACACCCGCGGGCAGGCTCGCGGGCAGCGTCAGGACGCGGTCGGGGGTGCCGTCCGCGAGGTAGCGGCGTACCGTGCCGGTTCCCCATACGGCGACCCACAGGGCGCCCTCGGCGTCGACGGTCATGCCGTCCGGGCTGCCGTCGTCCATCGTGGCGAAGACCTCGGGCGTGCCGGGAACGCCGGTGTCCGGGTCGACCGGGTGGCGCCGGATCACTCCCCGGGCGCTGTCGGCGAGGTACATGGCCTTGCCGTCGGGGGTGAAGGCGGGCCCGTTCGGGACGGTGACGCCGTCCAGGACCCGGACCACGGTGCCGTCGTGGTCGACCCGGTACAGCGAACCGGCGTCCTCGTCGGCGTCGTAGCCCATGCTGCCCGCCCAGAAGCGGCCGGAGGGGTCGGCGACCGCGTCGTTCATGCGCGTACGGACCGCCGCGCCGTCCTCGGGCCGGCCCAGCCAGGTGGTCGCGCCGTCGGGCGTCAGCAGGCAGACGCCGGTGTCCGCGGCGGCGATCCAGGTGCCGGGGCGCCCGGCCACCGGGGCCACCGCGCCGATCGGGAAGGGGAGTCGGCTCAGTGTCTCCAGGACGCCGGCGGGGTCCGCCGGCGCCCTGAGGAGGCGGCCCGCGAGGAGGTCGACGAGGACGACCTCCTCGCCCGTCCAGCGGATGCCCTCGCCGAGTTCGAGGCGGTCGGGGCGGGTGACGCGCACGGAGGAGCTCATCGTCCGGACTCCTCCGCGACGGCACGGAAGGCGCGGGCCCGGTCGCGGAGCGCGGCGAGACTGCCTCCGTCGGCGGCGTCGCCGACCAGGGGCGAGCCGACACCGACCGCTGTCGCGCCGGCCGTGAGACAGGCATGTGCGGCGGCCTCGTCGATGCCGCCGACGGGCACGAACTGCGCGTCGGGGAAGGGGCCGCGCAGGGCCTTGAGGTAGTCCGCTCCGCCGAATGCTCCGGCGGGGAAGAGTTTCAGGGCCTCGGCTCCGAGCGCGCGGGCGGCGATGACGTCGGTCGGGGTCAGCACCCCGGCGAGGACCGGCAGGCCCAGGTCGCGGGCCGCGCGGACGCCGTCGCCGAGTCCGGGTGTCACCACGAAGGCGGCTCCCGCACGGTGTGCGGCGTGGGCGTCGTCGGCGCTCAGGACCGTCCCGGCGCCCAGGAGCGCGTCGGGCCCGAGGGCGTGCCGGGCCCGCTCGATGACGGTGAGGGCGTCCGTTCCGCTCAGGGAGACCTCGATGAGGTCGACGCCCTCCTCGGCGAGGGCCAGCACCGTGCGCAGCGCGGCGTCCGCGTCGCCTCCGCGCACGATGGCCAGCAATCGGCGGGCGGCCAGGGCGGCTTGCAGATCCACGGCAGGGAACTCCAGTTCTCGACGGCGGTGTTCAGGGGCAGCGGCAGGTGGTGCCGAGGGTGAGGCGCCAGCGCACCTCGCCGGAGGCGGGGACGCGGGCGGCGTCGTCGGGTCCTGCCTCGGCGAGGTCGAAGACGCGGCCGAGCATCGGTTCGACGCCGGTGCTGCGGTAGGGGGCGGGCTGCGGGAAGCCGCCGAGGTTGCGCCACAGGGCGACCGACACCGGCTGTTCGTCGGCGTGCAGGGCGAGGCCGAGGCGGTCGGGGCCGTCGTGGACACAGGCCCGCGGGGCGTCGACGACGGCCCCCACGGCGGTTCCGTCGTCGGGACCGAGCCGGTCCAGCGGCACTCCGCACGGGGCCGGCCAGGCGCCGGTGATCCAGGGGGCGCCGTCCGGCCAGGAGCGGTCGACGAGCGCGGCGGACTCCGGGAACAACCGGGTGGACGCCCCGTGGGGCAGGTGCAGGGTGGCGGCGGACGACAGGTCGAGCAGGGCGTGCGCGGCCCAGACGAAGCGGAAGCCGGGCTCGGCGGTGAGGACGTAGTGGGCCTCGGCTCCGTCGGCCGTGGCACGGAGCGTACGGCGGAGCGTGAAGTCCGCGCAGCGGACGGACTCGGCGGCACCCTCGCGGGTCCAGGGCCGGGACCAGACGTCCCCGTGGTCCGGGGTGCCGCGGACGGTGGGCACGCACTCCTCCAGGCCGCCCGCGTCCACGAACGCCGAGCCGGGAACCGCCTGTTGGCGCCCGGGTTCGGGGCGATGCCAGAGCCACTCGCGGCCGGGCGCCGCGAGGGAGGTCCAACGGCCGCCGTGGAGAGGGTCGGTGACGATGTCCAGTGGCATGCTCACCACTCCGCGAAGGAGCCGTCGGGGTGCCGCCACACGGGGTTGCGCCAGGCGTGGCCCGCGCGGTCGGCGGCGCGGACGGCGGCCTCGTCGACGGTGACGCCGAGGCCCGGCGCGTCGCCGCGCCGCGCGTGCCCGTCCACGAACCGGAAGGGCTCGGGGTCGACGACGTAGGAGAGCAGGTCGGCGTCCTTGTTGTAGTGGATGCCCCTGCTCTGCTCCTGGATGAGGAAGTTGGGTGTGGCGAAGGCGACTTGGAGGCTGGCGGCGAGGGCGATCGGGCCGAGGGGGCAGTGCGGGGCGAGGTGGGCGCCGTAGGTCTCGGCGAGGGAGGCGATGCGGTGGACCTCGGAGATGCCTCCGGCGTGCGAGAGGTCGGGCTGGGCGACGGCGATGCCGGCGGTGAGCGGAGCCAGGAACTCGGCGCGGGAGTAGAGGCGTTCGCCCGTGGCCAGCGGCACCGGGCTCGCGCCGACGAGCCCGGCCAGGAGGTGGTTCTGCTCGGGGACGACCGGTTCCTCGACGAACAGGGGGTGCAGGGGGGCGAGTTCGTTCAGGACGCGGCGGGCGTTGGCGGCGGTGAAGCGGCCGTGGAAGTCGACGGCGACGTCCCGGTCGGGCCCGAGGACGTCACGGGCCGCCGCCACGCGGGCGACGACCGCAGCGGTCTCGGCCATCGTGGCGGCCGGCCCGACACGTCCGGCACCGTTCATCTTCACGGCGGTGAATCCCGCCTCCACCTGCGCGCTGATCTGCTCGGTGAGTTCGGCGGGTTCGTCGCCGCCTACCCAGGCGTAGACCCGGACCCGGTCGCGCACGGGGCCGCCGAGAAGGGCGTGCACGGGAGCGCCGTAGGTCTTGCCCGCGATGTCCCACAGCGCCTGGTCGAGTCCGGCGACGGCGCTGGACAGGACCGGGCCGCCCCGGTAGAAGCCGCCTTTGGTGAGGACCTGCCAGTGGTCCTGGATACGGAGCGGGTCCTGGCCGAGGAGGTATTCGGCAAGGACGTCGACGGCGGTCCGCACCAGTTCGGCGCGGCCCTCGACGACGGGTTCGCCCCAGCCGGTCACGCCCTCGTCGGTCTCCACGCGGCAGAACAGCCAGCGCGGCGGTACGAGGAAGGTTTCGACGCGTGTGATCTTCACCGGCCACCGGTGCCTTTCGGGTCGTCGGGCCCGCCGATCCGGTCCAGGTCGCGTCCGGCCTGGTCGAGCAGGGCGCGCATGGCCGCCTCGGCGGCCCGCGGGTCCCGGTCGCGTACGGCGTCCAGGACGGCGCGGTGGGCGGGTACGGGGTCCTCGCTGTGCGGGGCGCTGTGCACGATGCGGTCGCGGTGGGCGAGTCCCGACTCGATCACGACCTCCATGCGCTCCAGGAGTTCGTTGTGGGTCGCGGCGAGCAGGGCACGGTGGAAGGCGAGGTCGGACTCGACGGCGTGGGCGGCGCCGGTACCGTGCTCCCCCATCGCCGTCAGGGCGTCCTCCAGGGCGGCGAGGTCGGCGTCGGTGCGGCGCTCGGCGGCCAGCCGGACGGCGGCCGGTTCGACGATGGCGCGTACTTCGGCGAGGTTGCGCAGCAGGCCGAGGTCGGCCTCGGTGGAACCGGCGCCCTGGATCTGCCAGCGCAGCACGTCGGCGTCGAGCAGGTTCCAGTCGGAGCGGGCGCGCACGAACGTGCCGCGTTTCTGCCGGGCGTCGACCATGCCCTTGGCGGCGAGGACCTTGAGGGACTCGCGCAGCGCGGTGAGGCTGACGTCCAGCTCACGCTGCAGCGCCACGAGGTCGAGCGTGGCCCCCTCGGGGATCTCGCCGCCGAGGATGCGGCGGGCGAGGAACTCCACGGTCTGACCGTGCACGCCGCGGCGGGCGTAGGGCGTCATGTCGTACAGCCTTTCGATGGTCGGGGTGCGGTCATGCGGAGGCCTTCAGGACGCTCCAGCCGCCGTCGACGAGCAGGTGCGACCCGGTGATGTAGGAGGCCTCGTCGGAGCCGAGGAACGCGATGGCCGCGGCCACTTCCGCGGGGGTGCCGAACCGGCGGGCCGCCGTCTCGGCGACGCTGCGTTCACGGTCCTCGGGCGGCACCCGGTCCCAGGCGGCCGTGAGGATCGGTCCCGGCAGGACGGCGTTGACGCGGACCTCGGGCCCGTACTCCACGGCGAGCTGGCCGCACAGGGACAGCAGGGCGCCCTTGGACGCGGCGTAGGCGGGATGCCCCGGGATGCCCTTGTGGGCGTGGACGGACGAGGTGAGGACGACAGCGCCGCCCCGGTCGCGCAGGTCGGGCAGGACGGCACGGACCCCGAGGAAGCCCGCGGTGAGGTTGACGTCGAGCTGGCGGCGCCAGGAGGCGAGGGAGAGTTCGTGGGCGGGGTGGACGTCGACGGTGTAGGCGTTGCTGACCAGGACGTCGACCGGTCCGAAGGAGTGGGCGGCGGCGATGACGCGGTGCCAGTCGTCCTCCGCGGCGACGTCCGCCGTGACGAAGCGGGCCCGGCCGCCGTCGTCGGTGATCCGTTCCGCCTCGCCACGGCCCCGCTCCTCGTCGATGTCGACGAGCACGACCGCGGCTCCCTCCTGGGCGAGGCGGGCGGCGGTGGCGGCTCCGATGCCGGAGGCGGCCCCGGTGACCACGGCCGTGCGGCCGGTGAAGCGGGCACCGCCGTCTCGTACGGGCTGGTCCATCGTGGGTTACGGCTCCTTCGGGGTCGGGCACGGAATGCGTGCCCACGGGGCGGGGTGGGTCGAACCTACGCCGGTCGCCGGCCCGGGTGGCGGGTCAGCACGACCAGTTCGGCGTCGTGACCGGCGGTCCAGGCGAACGGCAGTCCGTAGTGCAGGAGGTGGGCGCCGCCGTAGGTCGTGCCGGAGTCCTCGTCGCGGTAGCGGGCCTCCGGATCGAGGCCGCGCGGGCGCAGTCGGGCGGGTCGGCCCGGCACCAGGGGGGCGCCGTCCAGGCGGCCGGTGTTCAGGGCCGCGACGACGGTCCGGCCGTCCGCGCCGTCGTACTGGACTCCGCAGGTGGCGTCGTCCGGGCTGCCGAGCAGGTGGGTCTCACCGTGGTGGATCACGTCCCGTACGTCCTTGTAGCGGGCGATCCATCCGGCGGCCTCGGCGCGTTGCTCCGGGGACCAGGTGCGCAGGTCGGCGCCGATGCCGAGGACGCCGCACATCGCGGTGACGAAGCGGAAGGCGAGGCTGCGCGGGCGGGGGTCGAAGATTCCGGGGGCGTCGGTGACCCAGGAGCTCATCACGTGCGGGGCGTGGGCGTGCAGGAAGCCGTACTGGATGGCGAGCCGGTCCAGGGGCGCGGTGTTGTCGCTGGGCCAGACGACGTCGGTGCGGGCGAGGGTCGTGTGGTCGATCCGCCCTCCGCCGCCCGCGCAGCCCTCGACGGTCACGTGGGGATGGGCGGTGCGCAGGTGGTCGAGGACGCGCAGGTATCCGTGGACGTGGGCGGCGTCCAGGTCGAGGCGTTCGGCGGGGGTGGGGCCGGGGCGGCCGCGTTCGGTGGGCGGCCGGTTCATGTCCCACTTGAGGTAGTCGATCCGGTGCTCGGTGAGCAGTCGGTCCAGGGTGGCGACGACGAAGTCCTGCACGTCCGCGCGGCCGAGGTCCAGGAGCAGCTGGTTGCGGACCAGGCGGGCCGGGCGGCCGTCGATCCGGTAGGCCCAGTCGGGGTGTTCGGCCAGCAGCCGGCTGCCGGGGCTGACGGCCTCGGGCTCGATCCACAGGCCGAAGTCCATGCCGAGCGCGCGGACGTCCTCGACGAACCGGTCGAAGCCCCCCGGGAAGGCGGCCGGATCGGGATACCAGTCGCCGAGGCCGGCGGTGTCGTCCGCGCGGCCGGTGAACCAGCCGTCGTCCACGACGAACAGCTCTACGCCCAGGTCGGCGGCGGACTTGGCGAGTTCGAGCTGCCCGGCCGCGTCGACGTCGAAGCCGGTCGCCTCCCACGAGTTGTAGAGGACCTTGCGGGGGCGGTGCAGTCGCTCTCCGGTGAGGTGGCGCTCGTAGCGGTGCCAGACACGGGAGAGGCCGTCGAGCCCGTCCGCGCTGAACGCGCAGGCGAGACGTGGCGTGGTGAGTGTCGCGCCGGGGGCGAGGAGGACGGCGCCCTCGTGCGGCACGCGTCCGGCGCGGACCCGGACGGCGCCGCCGGGTTCGGCCTCCGTGGTGATGTGCCAGTTGCCGGCCCACTCCAGGGCGACGCCGTAGGCGGGCGCGTCGTTCGCGGCGAGGTCCTGGACGGCGAGCCAGGGCGCGTAGGCGTGCCCGGGAGTGCCCTGGGTGCTGCCCATGGTGAAGGTGCCCCGGGTGAGGGCGAGTTCGGTGTGCTGGAACTCCTGCGACCACTGGCCGGTGAGGTAGGTGAGCCGGGCGCCGGAGGTGACCGGCACGTTGACGGCGCCGGAGTCGAAGCGCTCCAGGCGCAGCTCCTCCGTGCCGGTGCAGGTGAGTTCGGTCCAGCGGTGCAGGACGTCGGTGCCCGGTACGACGGCGTAGCACAGGGTGGTGCGCAGGCCGAGGAGGTCGTCGGTGAAGGTCAGCCGGAGAGTGCCGGTGCCCTCCTGCGCTCCGGTGAATTCCCACCGGACGCCGCGTTCCTGTCCGGGGCGGCCTGCGATGAGGTCGGCACCGGTGAAGGGCCGCTGTCCGTGCGGCAGATACTCGGCGGGGGCGGCGTCGGCCGGGGTGACGAAGTGGGTGCGGTGCGACCAGTCGAGGGCGGAGGGCCCGTCCTCGGCTCCGTGCGGGCCCCAGGCGTCCAGTTCGGCCCAGGGTCCGTCCGGCGACAGCCGCACGGTGTAGCTGGTGTTCTCGGTGCGCAGGGTCCAGCGGTCGTACGGTGTCACTTCACTGCTCCGAGGTTGAGTCCGGCCACGAAGTGGCGCTGGAAACGGAGGAAGACGGCCACCGTCGGGGCGGCGGCGATGACGGAGCCGGCGGCGATCACGTTCCACATGGACACGTACTGCCCCTGGAGTCCGATGAGGGCCGCGGTGATGGGCATCTTGGTGTCGCTGCGCAGGACGGTGATCGCCCACAGCAGGTCGTTGAAGATCCAGGTGAAGGACAGGGCGCTGAGCGCGGCGAGGGCGGGCCGGGTGAGGGGGAGGATGATCCGCCAGAAGATCTGCCAGGGACCGGCGCCGTCGACGACCGCCGCCTGTTGGATCTCGACGGGGATGGACCGCATGAAGCCGTGCAGCACGAAGACGTAGAAGCCGACGCCGAAACCGATCTGCACACCGATCAGCGCGGGCAGGGTGTCGTACACGCCCATGAGTTCGCTGAGTTTGGAGACCGGGATCAGCAGGATCTGCGGGGGCAGCAGGTTGCCGCCGAGCATGAGCAGGAGCAGCGAGCGGCGGAAGGGCATCTCGTAGCGGCTGAGCCCGAACGCGGCCATCGCGGCCAGTGCGAGGGTCACCACGACGCAGGGGACGGTCACGAGCAGGCTGTTGATGAGGGCGCGCTGCTGGCCGCCGTCGACCCAGGCCTGCCGGAAGTTGCCGAGGGTGAAGGACCGGGGCCAACTGCCCAGCCCGTGCGCGGCGATGTCGTCGAAGGACCGCAGGCTGGTGACGAGGACCAGGAGGATCGGCAGCAGCCACAGCAGGGACAGGACCCCGGCACCGGCGTGGAATCCGGCGGTGGACAGGCGGCGCCGGCGCAGGGCGGCGTCGGAGCTGTGCGAGGTCGTCATCAGTCCGCCTCCCGGAAGGCGCGCACGAGGTAGGAGGCGATCACACCGAAGGCCAGCACGAAGATGACGACGGCCAGGGCGGAGCCGTAGCCGAGTCGCAGGGACTGGAAGGCGGCGGAGTACATGTAGGTGCTCAGCAGTTCCGAGGAGTGGTAGGGGCCGCCGCGGGTGAGGGACCACACCACGTCGAAGGAGCGCAGTGAGTCGATGACGATGACGGACAGGACCACCGCGTTGACGCTGCGGAGTTGGGGAAGCGTCACATGGCGGAAGGCCTGCCAGCGTCCGGCACCGTCGACCTTGGCCGCTTCGTACAGGGCCGGATCGATGCCCTTGAGTCCGGCCAGGTAGAGCACCATGACGTAGCCGATCTGGCGCCACAGGGCGGGCACGATGACGGCGTACAGGGCGGTGTCCTGGTCGGCGAGCCAGGCGTGCCGCAGGCTGCCGAGGCCGACCGACTGGAGGAGCTGGTTGAGGACGCCGTCGGGCTGGTAGATCGCCTGCCAGACGAGGGCGGTGGCGACCAGGGAGAACACCACCGGCAGGAACAGGGCGGCGCGGTAGAAGCCCACGCCGCGGCGTTCCTGCTGGAGCAGCAGGGCGGTGCCGAGGCCGAGCAGCGCGGACAGTCCGCCGAAGAGCAGCAGCCACAGTACGGTGTCGACGGCCGCGGTGCGGAAGACGTCGTCGTGCATCATCTCCCGGAAATTGGCGAGGCCGACGAAGCGCGGTGCGGAGACCCCGTCCCAGCTGGTGAGCGCCAGGTAGAAGCCCTGCAGGGCCGGCCAGAAGACCCAGAGTGCCTCGACGAGCAGCGGGACGAGGACGAACGCCAGGACCAGTGGAGGGGTGCGGCGCGGGCCCCCGGCCCTTCGGCCGCGGGGCGGCGTCGGGACCGGGGTCGTCTTGCGGGCGGCCGTGGTGAGGACGGCCACGTCACGCTCCCCAGATCTTCTGGGCGTCGCGCTGCCAGTCCGTGAGGATGCTGTTGATCTCCTTGGGTTTGGCGATGAACTTGGTCAGGGCGGTGTCGGCGGTGGGCTGAAGGGCGTCGCTGGAGTCACGGTTGAAGAACTGGGTGACCTCGGCGGCCTCCGCGACGTGCTTGCGGCCCTTGGTCACCAGCGGGGTGCCGGTGTCCTTGGCGTCGGGGTGGCACGGGAGTGCGGTGCCGGAGGAGCCCTTGAGGTAGATCTCCTGGGCCTCGGCGCCGGCCAGGAAACGCAGCAGGTCGAAGACCTGCTCGCGGTGGCCGGAGCGGGCGCTGGCGAAGTACCCGTCGGTGGGCGCCTCTTCGGCGAGCGGGATCTTGGGGTCGATGACGGGGAAGCGGAAGAAGTCGATGTCGTCCAGGGCGTCCTTCGGTGCCGCGTCGGCGAAGAACGTACCGATCAGCATCATTCCCGAACGGCCGTTGAGCAGGGCGGTGGTGGCGTCCTGGAAGGCGACGGCGGTGCCGTTCGGGTCGAAGTACGGGAGGACCTCCTTCCAGCGGTCGAAGACCTTGTGGACCTCCGGGTCGTCGAAGCGGTGCTTGCCGGCGAGGAGTTCGCGATGGTACTGGGCGCCGTTGATGCGGATGTCGAGGTAGTCGAACCAGGCGGAGGCGACCCAGGCGGTGTTGCCGCCCGCGCCGAGGCCGATCGGGGCGACGCCCTTGGACTTGAGCTTGTCGCACAGGTCGAGGAAGCCGTCCCAGTCGGTGGGCGGAGTCACGCCCCACTTCGCGAAGTTGGACTTGCGGTAGAACATGCCCCACCAGTAGTAGGTGGTCGGCACGAAGACCTTCTTGCCGCCGCTGGAGGTGCACAGCGTGTGCAGTGCCTTGGAGTAGCGCTGCAGGTCGGGCGAGGTCCACACCTCGTCCAGTCCGAGCAGGAGGTTCTTGCGGGCGTACGCGTCCGCGACCGAGCCGGGGTACCAGGTGTAGACGTCCGGCGGGTTGGCGGAGGTGAGGTACGTCGGCAGCTGGGTCCGGAACGTCTCGGCGGCGACGGTGTTGAGGTCGACGCCGCCCTTCTTCTTGTAGGCGGCGACCAGGTCCTGCATCGCGGCCTTGGCCTGCGGTGCGGAGAGGTTGGACTGCAGGGAGACCGCGCCCTTGGAGGAGGTCTTGGACGAGGACGAGGTGGAGGTCACGCAACCGCTGAGCAACGCCGCGGTTCCGGCCGCGCCGGCTCCGGCGAGGAAGCGCCGGCGGCTGGTCTGTGAGTGGGTCATGGAAGGCTCCTGCGAGGTCAGGACGGTTGGCTGATCTACTTGAACGCGGTGCGGTGCGCGGTGCCGTCGAGTCCGCGGTAGACCGCGTCGACCGTCCCGTTCGCACCAGCGACGGCTCCGAGCGCTCCGTCGAACGCGGCGCTGGGGAACTCCTGCCGCTTCGACCAGCCCTGCCAGGAGCCCGCCTCGTACCGCTGCTGCCAGAGGGTGTAGTCACCGGCTCGCGCGTACAGGAGCACCTGGTCCCCCACGGTGACGAGGGTGGGGCTGCCGCTGACCGTGCCGCCGAGCGCGCTCCAGTCCGACCACTGGCCCGAGGCGTCCCGGGAGAGGGTCCAGATGTCGTCCGACGCGGTCCGTACGGCGACGTGGACCCGGCCGGTGGAGTCGGCCGCCGCGGACGGCCTGCCGTACGTCACACGGCCGTCGGGGGTGCCGAGCGAGGTCCAGCCGGTGGACGGGCCGCGCTGTACGATCCGGCCCTCGCCGTCCCGGGCGACGAGCGTCCAGTGGGCGGGGTCGGTGAACGCCACCGACGGCGCGTCGCCGAGCCGTCCGCCGAGGCTCTGCCAGTCACCCCAGTGGCCGCCCGCGTAGATCCGCCGGTAGGCACGGGAGTCGGCGCCGCGCACGAACACGTCGATCCGTCCGTCGGCGGAGGCGTGGACGGCGGGCTGGCCGAGGATGCCGCCCTTCACCGGACCGCCGAGGTCCCGGGTGCGCGGTGCGCCGCGGCCGGTGTCCGTGTGCTGGACCAGCGAGCCGTGGGGTCCGCGCAGGAAGGTGTGCACGGTGTCGCCGGAGCGCGCGATCGCGGGGTCGGAGGTGGTCCGCTCCCCCAGGCCGGCGCCGGGCAGCGCGTCCGCGCCGGTGAGCTTGAGGAACGCGGTTCCGTGGGCGGGGACTTCGACCGTGTAGGAGTCGGTGTGGACGCCGCGGTCGGCGCGGGTGCGCAGGTCGCGCACGGCGACGGGTCCGCCGAGGGCGGTGTCGGCGAAGCGCACGGTGCGCTGGGCCGGCTTGTCGGACCGGTTGAGCAGGACGACCGCCCGCTCACCACGGCCCGAGAGGACCTTGCTGTACACGTCGCCGGTGTCGTCGGAGGCGACCCGGACGCCCTGGACGCCGAGGCGGTCCTGGTCGACGGCGATGATCTCCGGGTTGCGGAGGGTGGCCAGCATCGAGGGGTTCAGGGTGCGCGGGTCGGAGCCGAGGACGAGCGGGGAGGCCATCTCGGCCCACATCACGAACTGGGTGGTGGACTCCTCCTCGGTCAGCTCCGGTGTCCCGTCGGACATCGGGCGCATGGGGATGAGGTAGTCGGGGTCGTTCCAGTGGCCGGGGCCCTGTGCCTCGGGGTGCCAGGCGTTGGCGTCCATGTTGCGCAGGATGTTGGGCCACTCGCCCGGGGTCGGCGTGCCCCAGGCGATGTCGGTGCCGGTGCGCCAGGAGTCGGCGATGGCCGGGGCGTACACGAACGTGTTGTGGGCGTCCTGCTCGGGGGTGTGCGGCAGGCCCCAGTCGTCCGTGAGCGGGTTGCACAGGTTCAGCAGCATACGGCGGCCGGACTTCGCCACCGCGTCGCTGAGTTCCTTGTACGCGGGCCCCGGATCGAGCTTCGCGCCGATGCCGCACAGGAAGTCGACCTTGATGGCGTCGATCTTCCAGCCGGCGAACTGCCGCGCGTCGGCGTCGTAGTGGCCGCGGCTGCCCAGTCCGCAGCTCTTCCCGCCGTCGTAGGTGCCGGCGTCGGTGTAGATGCCCGCCCGCAGACCGCGCTGGTGCAGGTACGAGACGAGGGCGGGGATGCCTGAGGGGAAGCGCTCGGGGTTGGCGACCAACCGGCCCTGCGCGTCGCGCGGGTTGTCGGCCTGCCAGCCGCCGTCGAGCCAGACGATGTCGTAGCCGCTGTCGCGCAGACCGCTGCTGACCAGCTTGTCGGCGACGGAGCGGACCTCCTTCTCGGTGGGCGCGCCCAGGCCGTAGTAGGTGTTCCAGCCCATGTAGGGGGTCGGGGCGAGTCCGCTGTCGTACGAGGCGGTCGCGCCGTGGTCCTGCGGGACGGAGGCGGAGGCTGAGGCGGTGGGGGCCGTGGTCGCCGCGGCGACCACCATGGCGGCGGTGGCGACACTACGGCGGGTGAGGCGGCGGAGTCCGGGCCTCGGTGCGGGTGCTTGCGAAGTCACGTGCCACTCCCGGTGGTTGGGAAGCAGTAGGGGCGTGACGCGGGCCGCACTGGGCCGGGGGCCTCGGCGTCACGGCGACGACTTTGGCCCGCGGCCGAAACCTTGTCAATATTAATTCCTAATTTAATAGAAGCCGTGGTCCGTCACCCGCCGGAAACCTTGACAGGGCGCGTACGCCGGGGCAGTGTTCGGCAACGTTGTCATGGGCGTTGGCAACGTTGTCACCCTTCACCGAGTCGAGCGCCCGGTTCTTTCGACATCCCTGATCGGAGCCAAGGTTCATGTCGAATCAGTCCTCCCCTCCTTCCCGGCGTGCCGTTCTCTCGGCCGGTTCCACCCTGCTCGCCGGATTCGGCGTCGGCATGGCCCTGCCCGCGTCCGCCGCGGCGGCCGCCACCGGTCGGCCGGGCGCTGTTTCCAGCCGGGGTGAACTCGCGGCGAACCGACCGGTGCAGGTGTCCTCCACCGACTACGCCCCCACTCCGGCCGAGTTCGCCGTAGACGGCCTGACCGGTGTCGGTGTGAGGAACTCGGGCTGGCGCGCCGCGGCCGGCGACCCGCAGTGGATCTCCGTCGACCTCCAGGCGCTGTGCGAGGTGGAGTCGCTGCGGCTCACCTTCGAGGCCACACTCGACGATCCCCCGTACGTGGACTCCACCAGTGGCAACCCCCGGCTGGACACCACCGGCAAGGAGATCCTGTCCAGTTGCGCGACCGACTTCGTCGTCGAGACCTCGCGTGACAACCACACCTGGACCGCCGCGTTCCGCACCGACTCGGGCAAGGGCGGGGTGATGGAGATCCCGTTCCAGAAGCCCGTCACCGCCCGCTGGGTGCGCATGACCGTCAACAAGCGGTCCAACACGAACCCCGTCGGCCTCAACGGCCTGCAGGTGTACGGGACCTGCCGCACCTCGCGCCCGTCGGTGACCGGCTGGACCGACTGGGGCACCCACCACCGCACGCCCCCGGCGCTGCGGGCCGGTGCGGACGGCACCGTGGTGCTGGAGTCCGGCTGGGACCTGACGATGGACGACTGGGCGGGCAAGGGCGGCGCGGAACTGTCCAAGCCCTCGGTGGACACCAGCGGTTGGCTGCCCGCGACGGTCCCCGGCACCGTCCTGACCTCTCTCGTGGACCGCGGTCACCTGCCCGACCCGGTCGCCGGGATGAACAACCTGCACGTCCCCGAGGCCCTCTCCCGCCACTCCTGGTGGTACCGCCGCGCGTTCAAGCTGCCCAAGGGCCTGCGCACGGGGGCCGGCCGGCACGTCTGGCTGGAGTTCGACGGCGTCAACCACGAGGCCGAGGTGTGGCTCAACGGCTCCACCGTGGGTACCGTCACGAGCCCGTTCGCCCGGGGCGCCTTCGATGTGACGAAGCTGCTCGAGGACGGCGACCAGGCCGTCGCCGTGAAGATCAGTCCGATGCCGGTTCCCGGCAGTCCGGGTGACAAGGGCCCGCAGGGACTCGCCTTCGTCGACGCCGGCGCGAACACCATGAACCGCAACTCGCCCACCTACCTGGCCTCTTCCGGGTGGGACTGGATGCCCGCGGTGCGCGACCGCGCGGCCGGTATCTGGAACCACGTACGCCTGCGCTCCACCGGGGCGGCGGTCATCGGCGATCCGCGCGTGGACTCGCGGCTGCCGGACCTCCCGGACACGCGGACGGCCGAGCTGACGATCACCGTGCCGGTGCGCAACGCCGACACGGTCAGCAGACGGGTCACCGTCTCGGCCGCCTTCGACGACGTACGGGTGACCAGGACGGTCACGGTCCCCGGCGGTCAGAGCGCCGACGTCGTCTTCAGCCCGGCGGACTACTCCCGACTCCGGCTGCGCGACCCGAAGTTGTGGTGGCCCAACGGCTACGGCGAGGCGGCGCTGCACAGGCTGACGCTGGCCGCCTCGGTCGACGGCGAGGAGAGCGACCGGCGCACCACACGGTTCGGCATCCGCCAGTTCGGCTACGAGTACCAGGTGCCGCTGGTCTTCCAGACCGGCAGTGACTCGTACGCGCAGACGGTCGACCTCACCCGCCAGAAGGCCCGGTACGTGCGCATCGCGTGCCACACCCGCGCCACGGACTGGGGTTCCTCCCTGTGGAGCCTGAGCGTCGCCGACAGCGCGGCGCCCGACACCGACCTCGCACTGCACAAGCCGGCCACCGCGTCCACGGTCGACACCGACTCCAACGGCGCCGGCAACGTCACGGACGGGGACCCCGGCACCCGCTGGTCCTCCGCGTTCCAGGACGAGCAGTGGGTCCAGGTCGACCTGGGCTCCTCCCTCTCGTTCGACCGCGTGGTCCTCACCTGGGAGCAGGCGTACGCGAAGACGTACACCGTCCAGGTGTCGGACGACGGCGACCGGTGGACCGACGCGAAGGCCGTGGACAACACGGCGGTTCCGCTGCCGTTCCACACGTCGGGTTCGGCGAGCCTGCAGAACGTGGACTTCGCGGCACGGACCGCGCGCTACGTGCGGGTCTTCTGCCATACGCGGGCCAGTAGTTGGGGTTCGTCGATGTGGGGACTTTCGGTCGTGGACAGCGCCGCCGCGGACACCGACCTCGCCCTGCGCAAGAAGGCCACCGCGTCCTCCGTCGAGCAGGACTCCAACGGGCCCACGAACGCCGTGGACGGCAACCCCAACACCCGTTGGGCCTCGGCCTACGAGGACGAGCAGTGGATCCAGGTCGACCTCGGCTCGCCGGTGCGTTTCGACCGGGTCGCGATCACCTGGGAGCAGGCGTACGCGAAGACGTACACCATCCAGGTGTCGGACGACGGCGACCAGTGGACGGACGTCACCTCCGTCGACAACTCCATCGACCCGCTCAAGATCAGTGTCAACGGCGTCCGGGTCTTCTGCCGCGGCGGCAACTGGGGCTGGGACGAACTGCTGCGCCGGATGCCCGCCGAGCGGATGGACGCGGCCGTCCGGATGCACCGCGACATGAACTTCACCATGATCCGCAACTGGGTCGGGTGCAGCAACCGCGAGGAGTTCTTCGCGAGTTGCGACGAGCACGGGCTGCTCGTGTGGAACGACTTCCCCAACGCGTGGGGCATGGACCCGCCCGACCACCAGCTGTTCCTCGACGCCGCGCAGGACACCGTGCGGCGCTATCGCATCCACCCCTGTGTCGTGGTGTGGTGCGGCGCCAACGAGGGCAACCCTCCGGGTGCGGTCGACGACGGCATGCGCAAGGCGGTGCGGGCCGAGGCGCCGGACGTGCTGTACCAGAACAACTCGGCCGGCGGCATCGTGACGGGCGGCGGCCCCTACGGCTGGGTGGAGCCCGAGCGCTACTACTCGCCCAGTACCTACGGCAGCGGCGACTTCGGTTTCCACACCGAGATAGGCATGCCCGTACTGCCGACGGCGGAGACCATGCGCCGGCTCGTCGGCGACGAGCCCGAGTGGCCCGTGGGCGGCGCCTGGTACCTCCACGACTGGAGCACGCGGGGCAACCAGGCCCCGCAGAACTACATGGCGGCCGTCGAGGAGAGGCTCGGCAAGGCCAAGGACCTCGACGACTTCTGCCGCAAGGCGCAGTTCGTCAACTACGAGAACTTCCGGGCCATGTTCGAGGCCTGGAACGCGAAGTTGTGGGACGACGCGACCGGTCTGATGCTGTGGATGTCGCACCCCGCCTGGTACAGCACCGTCTGGCAGACGTACGACTACGACTTCGACGTCAACGGCGCCTACTACGGGGCCCGCAAGGCCAACGAGGCCCTGCATGTGCAGGCCGATCCGGACGGCCGGGTGATCGCGGTCAACCACACCCCGGACCGGGTCCGTCGCGCCACGGTCACCGCGAAGTTCCTCGACCTGTCGGGGCGCGAAGTGGCCGCGCAACGGCGGAAGTCCGTCGACATCGCTCCGTCTGCCACGGCGGACGCGTTCACCGCCGGCTGGACGGACGACCTGCCCGATCTCCATCTGCTGCGGCTGCGGCTGGAGGACTCGGGCGGCAGGCTGCTGGCCGAGAACACCTACTGGCGTCATCGCAACGCCCAGGCCATGCAGGCGCTGAACCGTGCCGACCGGACGAGGCTGTCCGCCGAGGTGACCGGCACGGACCGCTCGGGCGACCGCGGCGAACTCACCGCGCGGCTGCGCAACAAGGGCGGGTCGGTGGCGGCGATGGTCCGCGTCTCGCTCGTCGACCCGGCGACCGGTGAGCGGGTGCTGCCGACTCTGTACAGCGACAACTACCTGTGGCTGCTGCCCGGCGAGTCCCGCACCCTCACCTTGTCCTGGCCCGCCGGGGCACTCCGTTCGGGCAGGCCGAAACTGCGGGTCGAGGCCTACAACGCGCCGGCGGTGACCGCGGTGGCACAGCACTGATCGAGCCGGCTCGCCCGCGGCCCCTGTGTGCGGGGCCGTGGACGAGCCGAGGACGGCCGGTCATGGTGCTCCGTCGGCGTAGGGGGACACCACGACCGGCATCCTGCCGTGGTCCGCGCCCGCCGCGTGGGCCGGGAAAATCGCTGTCCGGTTGCCGGGGCACGGGGGCGACGGGCTCCTGCGCCGGGCGGCGTTCGCCGGCATCGACGGCCCGTCCTACCGGCTCCGCGGCTACGTCCTGCCGATCGAGCACCGGCCGGAGCACAGTCGGTCAGTTCCTGTCGCCGTCCAGCATCGCGTACATGAACATGTCCCGCCGTTCGTCGCCCACCTGCTGCCAGCTGCGCAGCAAGCCCTCACGCCGGGAAGTTGCAATTGCCAGGCGAAACGACGTCCGTCCAGCCTGTCGACTCGGCGTACATGGCTCAGAAAACTCGGCCACCGGGTGACATCGCTCCAGAGCGCCCACGCGACGGGAACAGGAGCTTGAATGTCGACCGTTTCGACCAGAGAGGCGGACAATTGATGACTCCTCGGCGAGATTGGGGCATCGGAAGGTTCAGTAGCCACTCGGTACCCGTAAGAGGACTGTGTATGCGACCGCGCGGGCTACCGGGCCCTGCTCGCCGCAGTACCGCGAGGAGTCGGCGAGGACGCCCTTGTTCTCCTCCTTGGCACAGGCGAAGCGGGAGGTGCGGGGGTTCCTTCGGCGGCAGCTGACAGCATCCCCATTTGATTTCAAACGATACGGTATCGATTGATTCGACTGTCTGGTAATGTCCGTCTCATGACCGTCGACACCCCGTCCGAGAAGACGCCCGCGCGAGCCACGGACCGCCCTGGGGACGCCTCGCCGTTCGCGCTCGGGCTGCTGCTGCGCCGGGCGCACCGGCGTGCGGCCTCGGTGATGGCGGAGGCGCTGCGGCCCCTCGGGATCGAGCTGCGGCACTTCGGGGTGCTGATCCTGCTGGCCGACCGCGGCCCGACCGTGCAGCGGGACCTGGTCCAGGCGACGGGGTCGGACAAGGCGGGGATCATGCGCGTCGTGGACGACCTGGAGAGCAAGGGGCTGGCCGTGCGCAAGGCCGTCCCAGGGGACCGGCGGGTGCGGGTCGTGGAGATCACGCAGAAGGGCCTGGAGCTCTTCGACCAGGCCCATGCGGCGGCCGAGCCGCTGGCCGAGCGCCTGGTCGCGCACCTGGGAGCGGGTGAGCCCGAGCAGTTGACGGACCTGCTCAACCGGTTCACCCACCCGGACGACAGCGAGGAGTGAGCGCGTCCGCGCGGGCCGTCGACCGTGCGGACAGACGTCGTGGGGACGGACGCCGTTCGGACCAACGCCGTGCGGGCAGGCGTCGTTTCACTTCGCTTTTGCCGCGAAGCCGGCCTTGAGGGCGGCGGCCGTCTCCGCCCCACGCCGGCCCTGGGCACGGGCGGCTGTCAGGGATTCCTCACCGACGGCGATGGAGCCGTCCTCGCCGGTGACATGACCGGTCCCGTACGGGTTGCCGGGGCCGTCGATCACATGGTTCTTGTAGCCGGGCGGGACGATGATGCCGCCGAAGTGGTAGACGGAGTTGTAGAGCGCCAGCAGGGTGGATTCCTGGCCACCATGGCGTGAGGCGGTCGAGGTGAAGCCGCTGTAGACCTTGTCCGCCAGCAGATCCTGGTGCCAGAGCCCGGACAGGGTGTCCATGAACGCCTTGAGCTGGGCGGCGACGTTGCCGAAGCGGGACGGTGTGCCGAAGACAATGGCGTCCGCCCACAGCAGGTCCTCGGGCGTGGCCACGGGGATGTGTCCGGTGGCGGAAAGGTGGTCCACCCAGGCACCATTGCGCGCCACGGCCTGGGCGGGTGCCGTCTCCATGACGCGCCGCAGGCGGACCTGGGCCCCCGCGTCGGCGGCGCCGGCGCCTATTTCGTTGGCCAGCGTGAAGATCGTTCCCGTTGCGGAGTAGTAGACGACGGCGACGTTCGCGGTCGGTTCCGGCATGAGTCTCACCTTCCCAGCGGTGCGCGGGGCGCGTCGGCAGTAGGCGTATCTCGCGAGACGGTATTGAATGATACCGTTTCTATCGTAACAGAAGGTTGGCGCCGCGGAACGGGACGGCCACGCCGTGCTCCCCCGCCGCGCCTCGGATCCCGAGGTGGTTCACATGGAACGGGACGTCTCCGGCATCGACGCGATCGGCCGTACCGCGTTCGCGGTCGCCACTCTGCGCGCCGCCGAACACCGCACTCCGGAAAGCCTGTTCACCGATCCGTACGCCGAGCGCTTCCTGCGGGCGGCCGGGGACGTCCTGGGCCCGCGGCATCGGGCCCAGGCCTTCGTCGCGGTCATGCGGACCCAGGCCGTCGTGCGGACCCGGTTCTTCGACGACCACCTCCGCTCGGCGGCCGAGCGGGGATGCCGTCAGGTCGTCCTGCTGGCGTCCGGTATGGACAGCCGCCCCTGGCGGCTGGAATGGCCCGCGGGCACCACCGTCTTCGACGTCGACCAGGAACCGGTGCTGCGGTTCAAGAACACGGTGATGGAGGACCACGCGGGCCCGGACACAGCCACCCGCCGCGCGGTGCCCGCCGATCTGCGCAAGGGCTGGGCCGCCCGCTTACGCTCCGAGGGGTTTCGCGACGACCTGCCCACGGCCTGGCTCATCGAGGGTCTCCTCTACTCGCTCGACGAGCAGGCCTCCGACCGGCTGCTAGCCACCGTGAGCGGACTGAGCTCGCCGGGCAGCACCCTCGCCTTCGACCACTTCGAGGTCGGACCGTCCCTGCGCGCCGCCACCGACCGCATCAGCCCCGGCCTGACCCGGTTGTGGCAGACCGGCCCCACCGATCCCGCCGCCTGGCTGCACCGTCACGGATGGCAGCCCGACCTGCACGAACTCGTCGACGTGGCCGCCCGCTTCGGTCGCACGCCCCATCCCGCCTACGTCCCCGGGCCGCAGGCCGAGGGCCGCTCCTGGCTGGCCGCGGCGACGCTCGCGTGACACCGCCACCGGCCGAACCGGCGGCCGGACCGGCCACCCGAGCCGCACCGTCGCACTCTTCGAGGAGCTGATTCACCGTGAGCGAGCCCGAGTTCATCACCCACCCCGACGGCGTCCACCAGCTTCCCGGGCATGTCCTGCCGCACCCGGTCGTCACGGGCGGCACCGTCTGCGTTCGAGCTGCCTGAGCTTCCGCGGCAGGCCTACTGGCAGCAACCCCCGAGCACAGCACCCGGAGGGACGGCGGCACGCGTTCGGGCGCCTAGGGACCCGGGCGGACGGCCAGCTCCGCTTCGCCTGCCGGGCACCCCTCCACCGTCCCTCTGTCGGGTGGATTCATGGGGTCGAGCGGGGTCGAGCGCCTCCCGTCGGGGACCCATGAACCGGCGGCGGCGCGTGCCGTCCGCCACGAAGGGGTGGTTTGGATGAGTTCAGCCGAACCGTGTCGGGGACCGACGGACGTCGACTCCCCCGGACGCGACAGGAGCACTCTCGTGACGTCGACGCATTCGGTGATGAAGAAGCTGCCTGAGGTCACTCTGGCGTTCTGGATCATGAAGATCGCCGCGACGACTCTGGGTGAGACGGCGGGCGACCTGTTCGCCCAGACCCTCGGGGTCGGCTACTTCGTGACCACGGTCGCCCTGTTCCTGATGTTCGTGGTGACGCTGGTCGTCCAGCTCAGGTCCCGTCGCTACAACCCGTTCTTCTACTGGACCGTGATCCTGTCGACCAGCATGGCCGGCACCACGATGTCCGACTTCATGAACCGCGACGCCAGCGCCAAGTACCTCTCGGACGGGGCGACATCGCTCGGCTGGGGCCCGCAGGGTCTCGGGCTGGGCTACCCCGAAGGCGCCGCCATCCTGATCTCTGTCCTTCTCGCGATCTTCCTCGCCTGGAAACTGAGCGGGATGACGTTCCAGATCCGCGACATCGTGACCTTCCGCGGTGAGGCCCTGTTCTGGTCGGCGATCCTCGTCTCGAACACGCTCGGTACCTCCATGGGCGACTTCCTCTCCGACAGCTCCGGCCTCGGCTACCTCGGCGGGGCACTGCTCGTCTCCGGGCTGCTGGCGGTACTCGTCGCGCTGATGTGGGTCCCGGCGGTGCCGAACGTCCTGCTGTTCTGGATCGCCTTCGTGCTCACCCGGCCCCTGGGCGCCACCGCCGGTGACCTGCTCACCAAGCCGCACGCCAAGGGCGGACTCGACCTCGGCACCGCCGGTTCGTCCGCGGTGCTGCTCGCCACCCTGTTCGGCCTCACGGCCTACGCCCACGTTCAGGAACGCCGCACGGCGGTGCCGGCCTGACGGCCGGAACCGTCCGGGAACGGGCGACAGGCGGTGAGTCCGTCCCCTTGCACGTCTCCGCAGCCCAGGAGGATGCCGACGTGCTGGGGGCTGTCGGGGAAGGTGCCGTCTCCGGGGATGGTGCGGACGAGCCGGCCCCATCGTGCGCGTTACAACGCCGGCACCGGTTCGCAGTCGTCCGAGCAGGCGCCGTCGCGGACGTGGCCTGACCCCTTAGGGCGTGTGCGTGTTCGGCCTTCCATCGGCCCGGGTCGTCGGGGACGGGCGGAGCGCGGGAAAGATGCGCCGCTTGACCATGGGCACCGCTTCCGCCACCCGCAGAAGGGTACGGAAGGCGGTGCGCGGCAGCCGCTTGGTGGTGGCGGCGCCGAGGGCGTTGCGGGTGGAGAGGGCCAGCGCGGCGTTGGCGTAGTCGCGCATCGCGCTCTCGTAGCGGCCGACCCGGGCGAGAAGGGGCCCCGGGCCCAGCAGGGCGCGGCGCAGCTCGTCGGCGTCCCGCAGAGCGGTGTTGGCGCCGATGCCTGCCATGGGTGTCATGTTGTGGATAGCGTCTCCGAGCAGCGTGACAGCGCTGGGTTCCCACGGACCGAGGGCGGGCATGGTGCGCAGCGGGATCGCCGCGATCGTGTCGGGCTCGGTGGCGGTGACCAGACGGTTGAGCGCCGCTGCCCAGTGCGCGGTCCGCCCGGCGACGTGGTCGCGCAGCGCGGTCCGGTCCATCGCGGCCGGGTCCGCGGGATACGTCTTCCGGCTCTCGGCCCACGCCCAGACCAGGTAGCGGCCGGAAGCGGGAGCGTCCCAGGTGGACAGGAACATCCAGCCGGGGCCCGTCGGCACCACGTTGTTCACCGAACCATCGGTCAGCCCGGCGGGGATCTCGGCCATCAGCGGCTCGGTCAGCGTCACCCGGCCGGACACGTTCACGATGCCCAGGTCCTCGCGCTCCAGGCCCGGCAGACGCAGCGCCCGAAGGCGGGAGTTGCTGCCGTCCGCGGCCACGAGCAGATCCCCTTCGAAGACCTGACCGCCCGCGCAGGTGACCCGTACCCCGTCCGGGGTCCGCCGGTAACCGGTGACCTCGGTGTTCCACAGCACCGCGTCGGCGGGCAGCCCCACCAGCAGGGCCTCTCGCAGCGCGTCCCGGGCCACCGCCCGGCGTCGCAGATCCGCGTCGACCGCCCCGTGCGCCTCGTTGTCGCGCACGGCCAGCACGCCCAGGTCCTGGTCGTGGAACTGGATCCTGTCCGGCGCCGGAACCGAGGTCTCCACCAGTCGCTGCCACGCCCTGTCCGGCAGACAGGCGTTCAAGGCGCGCATCCCGTCGGTGTTCAGGTGGATGCCGTAGGTGGCCGGCTGTTCCCCGCCGTGGCCGCGACGTTCGAGGACGACGGCCTCGATCCCGGCCCGGCGCAGCCCCTGGACCAGGCACAGTCCTCCCGGTCCGGCGCCGGCGATCAGAACACGCATCACAACTCTCCTGTTCAACTCGTAGGGCCTGAAGGGAGTCAGGCACGGCCGGGATAGACGAACCGCGTCAGCAGGTCCACGAGCCGATCGGTCTCGCCCGGCAGCAGATGGGCGACCAGGCCGTCGATGACAGGCGCGACGTCCCTGTGCGCCTGGTCGAAGACCGCGTGGCCGCGCTCCGTCACGGCGACGATCCGCACCCGCCGGTCCGCGAGGAGAGTCCCCCGCGTCACCAGGAGCCCGCTCTCCAGGTCATCGACCACACGGACCATCGTGGCCCGGTCGCTGCCGGTGGCCTCCACCAGCGCGCTCTGGCTCATCGCCCCCCTGTCGCACAGGGCGATCAGGACGGCCAAGTGCCGCGTCTCCAGTCCCAGCGGCCGCAGGACGCCGGCCACCGCGGCCAACGCCCGGTCGTGGGCGCGCCGCAACAGCAGCCCCAGCGCGAAGGCCGACCGATCATCCGGGCCGTCGGTCGCCCGGGGGCTCGGCCATGCCTCAGCAGCGTTCGTCATACCTGTGACCGTATCATCTGAAACTAAATTGTCAGATACCATTTCACATGCAACGATTGCTCCATGGGTACCGCCGACACGCCTACGACCTCCCCGGCCGACACACGGCGGAGGCCCGCGCCGTCCCGCCGAGCGGGACGGGCCGCGAAACTCTCCGGCGCGCTGGTCACCGCCGCGCCCACGGTCGCGTTCCTCGGGGCCGACGCCGCCGTCTCCCTCGACGCCGGCCTCGTCGCGGCCGGCGCCACCGCGAGCGCCGCGTTCGCCTGGCGCCTGCTGCGCAAGGAGAAGCTGCGCCAGGCACTCGTCGGACTGCTCGTCGTCGGCGTCTGCGCGGGTGCGGCGGCCTTCACCGGCGAGGCACGCGGGTTCTTCCTGCTGCCCGCCCTGATCCCCTTCGTGGTCCTGGCCGTCTGCCTGGGCAGCATCCTGATCGGCCGGCCCCTGACCGGAGTGATCCTCAACCGGGTCAGCGGGGGTCACCCGAACTGGCGCGACGTACCACGGCTGCGCCGCGTCTACCGCAACTCCACATGGGTGTGCGTCGCCGTGAACGTCGTCAACGCCGCCCTCCAGGTCACCTACTACCGCGACGACGAACCCCTCGTCCTGGGCGTGGTCCACATCGCCACCGGACCGGTCTTCGCCGTCATCATCGCCGCCACCATCGCCTTCGCCCGCCGGGCCGTGCCCGCGCGCGGCCCCGCGGCATGAACGACCCGTGCCGTACGGCGTCACCGGACCGTTCTCGCACTCCAGGACAGCGATCTGGCCTTCTTCTGGGAGCAGTTGACCGACCCGGCGTCGCAGCGGACGGCCGCTGCGACCAGGAAGTATCACTGAACTGAGCGGAACCCCGGCCCAGGAGCGGCTCATCGGCCCGTACGCGGCGGTGCGGGCGCATGAGACCGGGCGGCGGCCGGATTGCCTATATTCGTGTTCATGCCCGAGATGCAGCTGCTCCGTCCGGACCACGCCCCCGCGCTGCTCGCCTTCGAGCTGGAGAACCGGGCCTACTTCGCCGCGTCCATCCCTGACCGGGGCGATGACTACTTCACCTGCTTCGACGAACGGCACCGCGCCCTGCTCGCCGAGCAGGAGGCCGGTGTCTGTTACTTCCACGTGCTGGTCGGCGCCGGGGGCGAGGTGCTGGGGCGGGTCAATCTCGTGGACGTGGCGGACGGCGGCGCCGAACTCGGGTATCGGATCGCGGAGCGTGCCGCGGGCCGGGGGCTGGCCACCCGGACCGTGCGGGAGCTGTGCGCTCTCGCCGCCCGCGGCTACGGGCTGACCGTCCTGCGTGCCGCTGCCACGCTCGACAACGCGGCGTCACGGACGGTACTGGCCCGCTCGGGGTTCGCCGTCGTCGGCGAGACGCAACTGTCCGGTCGCCCTGGTCTGTCGTATCTCCGCGACCTGCGTGAACTCCGCGACGCCACCGCCCCGCCCGACGCGCCGGCCACTCGCGGGACGACTCCTGGATCTTGATCGTCCGATGTGACGGCTCGAAAGCCTCGGGTCCGGACGGCCGTGCTCCCCCGGCACCTCCGTCGCGACAGACGCCGTGACCTGGCCCGGGTGTCCTGGCGCAGCTCCGCACGGTGCCGTCCGGAGCTGCGCCTCCGCGCGGACCGCCGGGCCTCTCGGTGGCGGTGCGGGCGCAGGCATGGGTTTACTGGGCTTGTCGGTGAGAGATGAGGTTGATCATGCCTCGTGGACAACGACACGATCACGCGAGTGCCGGCATCACCGCGTCGGACGGAGCGAAAGGCTTCGAGAAGGCCTTGTTCGAGCAGGCCAGGGCCGGGCTGGAGGTCTACGACACTGACCTTCGCGTCCTGCGGGCCAACCCGGCGGTCCTGGCCATGCGAGGTCTGCCCGCGAGCCGGGTGATCGGGGTCGGCCTCCAGGACCTGGACCCCCATCTCCCGCTGTCGCCGATCATCCGCGAGGTGATGGCGGGAGCCAGCCCGGTGTTCGACCGCCCGGTGTCGACGTACCCGGCGGCCGATCCGGGGAACCGGCACGACTACGCCGTCACCGGCTACCCGTTGCAGGAGCAGGGCCGGTCCATCGGGGCCGCATCCATGATCCACGAAGTCACGGACCAGGTCCGCCGGCAGGAGGAACTGGATCTCCTGAGCATCGCGCGCGCCAGGATCGGATCGTCCCTGGACGCGGTGCGCACCGCGCAGGAACTGACCGAGATCGCCGTCCCCGCCTTCGCGGACGCCGTAGCCGTCGATCTGCTGGAATCGGTGCTCGCGGGTGAGGCGCCGGTGGGCCCGGTCACCGACCAGCCGCCGATGAAGCGCGCCGGATTCAAGGCCCAGGAAGGACAGTACGGCGCCTACCCGATCGGCGGCACCAGCCACTACGCGATCCCCACGCCGTACACCCAGGCACTGGCCGACCTCCAGCCGCGGCTGGTCGAATCGGTCGTCTCGGCCCGCCGATGGCTGGCCAACGACCGGCTGCGCGCCGAGTCCATCCGCCGGGCCGGCGCCCACTCGCTCATCGTGACCCCGCTGACCGTGCACGGGCTCGTGCTCGGGCTGGCCAGCTTCTACCGGGCCGGTGCCCACCCCGAACCCTTCGACGAGGAGGACCTGTCGCTGGCGACACAGCTCGCCGCCCGCACCGCCCTCTGTGTCGACAACGCCCGCCGCTTCACCCGTGAGCACACGGTCGCGACCACGCTTCAGCGCAGCCTGCTCCCGCGGACGGCACCTCTGACGGCGGCGGTGGACTCGTCCCACTGCTACCTGCCGGGACGCTACGGAGCACACTGGTTCGACGTCCTCCGCCTCTCCAGCAGCCGGATCGGCCTGGTCATCGGGTACGTGCCGGGAGAGGACCTGCTGGCCTCCGTCGCGATGGGACGCCTGCGCACCGCGGTCACCACCCTGGCCGCCATGGACCTGCCGCCCGACGAACTGCTGGTCCATCTCGACGACGTCGCCCAGCGGCTCGCCCGCGAACAGGACTCCGACCCACTGGCCCTGCTGCACGCGCAGCCCCCTTTCACCGCCTCCTGCGTGTATCTCACGTACGACCCGGTCACCCGCCGGTGCGCGGCGGCCTCGGCGGGCCATGTGAGCCCCCTCGTCACCAGCCCCCAGGGGGTGGTCAGCGACCTCGACGTACCGCGCGGGGCGCCGCTCGGCCATGGGGTGCCGTACGAGCTCCGCACCACGGAACTGTCGGCCGGAAGCCTGCTGTCCCTCTACTCGGACGGCAGCGCGGACCGCTATCCGGCCGAGGCGGACGACCGGGTCAGCCGACTGCGCGAGGCGGTGGCCGATGCGTCGGTGGACCCCGCGGAGATCTGCGACGCGGCCGCGTACAAGGTGCTGCGGGGTACGGCTCCGGAGGACGGCGCCGCGCTGCTGGTGGCCCGGACCCGGTGCCTCGCACCGGACCACGTGGCGACCTGGACCTTCCCGCCCCGGCCCGTCTCGGTCCGCGAGGCACGCCGGGCGACACGCGACCGACTGGCGCAGTGGGGTCTGGAGGACCACGTGTTCGTCACCGACCTGGTCGTCAGCGAACTCGCCACCAACGTGATCCGCCACGCGGAGGGAGCCATCCAGCTGCGTCTGATCCTCGACAGCACGCTGACGGTGGAGGTCAGCGACGACGCCGACACCGCGCCGCACCTGCGCCACGCCCGCGTGCAGGACGAGGGAGGGCGGGGCCTGTTCCTGGTCGCTTCCATGACCCGGCACTGGGGCACCCGGTACGAGGACGGCGGCAAGACCATCTGGGCCGAACAGTCGCTGACCGCCGCCTGACGAGGAGTCCGGTCCTGCGCTCCAGATAGTGGGGACCGAGCATCTCGGCCGCGGGGCGCGGCCGGATACGTACGGTGTTCTCTTACACGCCCCCCGCGGGCTCCCCCAGCTGGTCGAGGGCGCAAGCGGTCGCCGCCGGGATGTCGAGCAACAGCGTTGATCCCAGGGTTAGTTCGCGGAAGTACGGACCGGTACCCGACGCGGACGCCGTCCGCAGCCGCTCCCTGGAGGGCTGTCCGTCACACCGGCCTGCGGCAGGGCGGGCAGAACCGCCTCCGTGACGACGAGGACATGCTCGGGCATCAGCTCGGTTCTCAGATCCGCCACGGGAATCGGAGCGCGGACCGTCTCCACGTTCGTCGTCACCGCGCCTCTCTCGATTCCTGGTGACCTGTTTCCGGCCTCGGTCGCGGCATTCCGTGTGCACCGTACGAGAACAATTCGATGTCCACGGGACGAGGACATACGTCTGACAGGACACCGAAAACCGGGCGCACAGGAAAAGGCGAACAATATGTGAGCGGCACATTCTTTTCCCTCGTTGGACTCCCGCGGGTGGAAGACGGGACGAGGGAACGACGGTCCCCCAGGCCGAATGTGTGGTGCTCCCGGCAGAAAGATCCATTCACCCGCGGGCGGGCGGCGGGCAGGCTCGGACGTGTCGCCGTATCGCGCGGATGAGACGGATCAGGCGGTCAGACCGATCAGCCGGATCGAGCGGATCGAGCGGATCAGGACAACAGGCCAGGGAGACGCGTCATGCCGGAGGTCACCGAGTACCTCGACGAGGGGGTCTTCCCCGGGGGAGGACCAGCGGGCACCGCACGCCGGCAGCCTGCACGCAGGGGTCCTGGGCCCCGGTCAGGGTGCGCCGAGCCGGTCGCGGTACGCGGCGGGGGAAATGCCGAGGCGGCTGGTGAACACACGGCGGAGGGTCTCGGCGCTGCCGAACCCGCTCCGGGCCGCAGCCACCGCGACGGTGTGGCCGGCCTGGAGCTGGGCCTGGGCGCCTTCCAGACGGACCATCTCGACGTAGCGGGCCGGGGTGGTCCCGATCTCGTCGTGGAACAGGCGGGTCAGCTGCCGGACGCTGACCGCCGCCCTGGCCGCCATGGCCGGGACGCTGTGGTCGCGGCCGGGATCGGCCGCGATCGCGTCCAACACCGCGCGCAGGGGGTGGTCGCGGGCGACGTGGTGGCGCGACGGTGCGGAGAACTGCGACAGCCCGCCGGGACGCTGCATGAACACCACCATGGCCTCGGCGACGTCCCGTGCCACCTGCGGGCCGTGGTCGTCCTCCACCAGCGCGAGGGCCAGGTCGATGCCGGAGCTGACTCCCGCCGAGGTCAGGATGGCGCCGTCACGCACATAGAGCGCGTCCGCCTCCACCGCGACCCGCTCGTAACGGCGTGCGAACTCCTTCGCCTGCCGCCAGTGCGTCGTGGCCCTGCGCCCGTCGAGCAGTCCCACCTCGGCCAGCAGGAACGACCCGGTGCACACCGACGCGACCCGCTCCGCCCCGGCCGTCAGCCGCCGGACCGCTTCCACCAGGCCGGCGTCGAACGGGTGGTCCACCATGCCGTACGCCCCGGGCACCAGCACCGTGTGCGCGGGGCCGCTGTCCGCCGCGGCGGACTCGACGTGCAGCGTGAGTCCGGTCGACGTCCGTACGTCCGTGCCGTCCGGCGACACCACGCTGACCTCGTACCCCGGCCCGTACCGGCCCGCATGGCTGAAGACGTCCGCGGGGCCCGCCACGTCGATCAACGTGACGCCCTCGAAGGCCAGGATCGCGACCCGGCGCCTGGCGTCCTGCTGCTGCGGCATCGACTCCAGCCTCTCCACGACGACCCCACCCCAGGCTAAGCGCCGCGGGCCGTGGACCCGACGAAGCACCGAACCGAGAGAGAACACCATGACCGACCCGTCCCCCCGTACGCTCGTCCTGCTCGGCCACCCGGACCTCGCCCGGTCGCGGATCAACCGGGCCATGGCCGGCGCCGCCCGCGGCCTGGCCCACGTCACCCTGCACGACCTCCACGCCGCCTATCCCGACCGGCACCTCGACATCGCGGCCGAACAGCGTCTGGTCAGCGAGAACGAGGTGATCGTGCTGCAGTTCCCCCTGCACTGGTACTCCGTGCCCGGCTTCCTCAAGCAGTGGCTGGACGAGGTCATGGCTCGCGACTTCGCCTACAACACCCGAGGACTGCTCACCGGCAGGACGCTCCTGGTCGTCACGTCGACCGGCGGGGCCGCCGACGCCTACCAGCCCGGCGCCTTCCACCGCTTCACCATGACCGAGCTCCTGCGGCCGCTGGAACAGACCGCTCACCGCATGGGCATGGCCTTCGGCCGGCCGCTGGTCCTCCACGACGCACGCGGCGTCAGCGACGACGAACTGGCCGAGCACACCGAGCGGTACCGGAGGCTGCTCATCACCGGCCCCGTCCCCTACCAGTACCTCGCGGCATGACCCCGGGTCCGGTCACCCCTGCCGTTCCTGGGTGAGGGTGTCGCTCACCCACGCAGGGAAGACGAGTCTCGGGAAGAGCCGGCCTTCGACCTCGAAAGGGAGCGAGAAGGTGGGGCCGGTACGCAGATCCCGGTGCGCGGTGCGGACGTCCACACGGGTGTCCGGAAGGTGCCACGCCGAGCCGAAGGGGCCGATCCGGTTGATCCTCGCGTGGACACGGTCCCCGTACACCAGGGCGGCACACCCGTGGCCCTCGGCCCGTGCCGCCGGGACGGCGCCGGACCAGCGGCTGAACTCGTCCAGGTAGCCGTGCCGGGACATCTCCCTGAAGGTGATCCTCTCCACCCGCACGGTCGCCGGGCCGTCGAGGAACACCATCAGCTGAGGCACCCCCCTGCGGCGCCGCCAGTGGGCGGGCAGATCCTGCACCACGCGGTCCAGGACACGCAGGACGTCCGCGCGCACCGCGGGATCCAGCGCCCGGAGCTGTCCCCGCATGAATGCGCTCGCCTCGTTCACCCCGCCAGCATCCACGAGCGCGGCCGCGGTCTCAACGGCACGGGCCACGGCCGCGGTTCGTGTACGCACCCACGCCGGAGGACCCGGCACTATTGCAGCGGGCCGGGTCCTCCATGATGTGCGGGCGTTGCTGGTTACCAGCCGTGACGGTCCCGGACCACCCGGAAGCTGCCCACGACACCGTCGTGGACCTTCACGCCACCGTGGACGAAGTGGGACACGACGCCGTTGGTGGTGCTCCAGGGGCCGACCGTCGCGACGGGCGAACCGTTGTCGCAGGTGGCGCCGCGGAAGACCTCGACGGTCCGGCGGCTGTCGTTGCGGACGTTGAAGCTACGCGAACCGAGACCGCTCACCACGGTGATGCAGCCCCAGCTCTGGGCGGAGTACGACCGCTCGTTGAAGTCGATCCGCCCTTCGTACCCGCGGCCACCGCGGCCGCCGCCGTCGCGACCGCCACCATCGCGGCCACCTTCGTCGTCGTCGCCGCGGCCGCCACCGTTGTCGCCGCCACGGCCACCGTTGTCGCCGCCGTTGCCGCCACCGTTGTCGCCGCCACGGCCACCGTTGTCGCCGCCGTTGCCGCCACCGTTGTCGCCGCCGCGGCCACCGTTGTCGCCGCCGTTGCCGGCGACCGCTCCGTTGGACCCGCTGCCCGCGGTGGCTCCGTTGCCCTTCGCCTGTCCGCTGTCACCGCCCGTGGGGGCGGCCTGGTTGACGGTGGGGGTGGCCGCGGCAGCCGAGGGGACCTCGGGCGCCGAGGCGTAGGTGACGCCCGTGGCGACGAGGGCCGCGGCGGCCGCTGCGCCGGCAGTCATGGCAATTTTGCGCGTGATCATGAGGCTCTTCCCACTCTCTGAGTCGTCGACCAAACAGCCAATATGTGGCTGAATGAACCGATAATCTCTTTATATGTAATATCAGGCACGCCGGAGACGCAGCAGAAGGCGGCCAATTGGGGGTACGAGCCCTATCTCCGCAGCTCAGAGCACACCCGCCGAGTAGCCAAAGCCGCCTCGAACGGACGCACTTGACGCTTCATCGGACCGGGCTGAGGCGCCTCGCCGCCCGCCCGCCGCACCGGCCCCCGCCCGGTCGGCACGCCGCGAACCAGTGGGGTCGCCTCCCGGTCACCGACGCCACGGCCTTCGACGGCAGAGGACACCGCCCGAGGAGGAGAGCTGACGGTTCGCCACGCGAGGCGAACAGGTGACGGGGCGCCATCCGAAGCGAACAGGTGACGGGGCGCGACGGACGGGATGAGCTGACAGGGTGCCACCCGAAGGGCGTGAGCTGACGGCCCGGCAGTGATGGCCGCCTCGGACGGAGGACATCTGCCGCTCGGACACGTCCCTGGGCGATCGTCCCGGGCCGCCGGAACCGCCGCACACGGCGCGTCGCCGTCTCGCGAGAAGTCCGTCCGTCGACGGCAAACGAAAAGGCAAGGGAGAGTGCACGTCCCTTGCCACTCTCAAGATATAGCGCACCGGGGGGCTTGCGGCAAGGTCCCCTTCATGCCGCAGAATCACTGGCCGAAGCCGGAACCTGTGGAAATAGGAGATTCACGAAGTGCATGTTCTTTTGTCAGGTTATGAGGCTCACGGGAGTGCCGAAGCGGCGGTGCGACGCGCACCGCGGTCACGGTCGCGGGAACTCGGCGTCGAGGCGGCCCAGGCGCGGAGGTGCGCGCCGTCCGGCTCCGCGGGCGCGGCCTCGGATCGGAGCTGAGGACATGACCTCCCTGACCACCAGCGCGTTCGATCTTCCCGACCACCTCTCCCCCAAGGCCGACCCAGCACTGATCGCCGACGACGAGCAGCACTTCGCGGCCGTCGCGGAGAGCCTCGACCAGGCGATCTCCGACGTGTCCGACCGGCTCGACGCCCTGCGCAGAGCGCCCGGCGGCATCGGCCGGGAGGCGATGGAACGGGACACGGAGATCCACCGGCTGACCGGTCGTCTGCGCGCTCTGCACCGTTTCGGTCTGGACCTGTGCCTCGGGCACATCGTCGGCGCGGACGACGGGGAGCGCCTGTACATCGGACGGCTCGGTCTCACCGACAGCACGGGGCGTCGGCTGCTGGTGGACTGGCGCTCCCCGGCGGCCGAGCCGTTCTTCGCGGCGACCCACGCCCGCCCGGCGGGTCTGGCGAGCCGCCGCAGGTACCGCTGGACCCGTGGCCGGATCAGCGACTACTGGGACGAGGTGTTCACCGCGAACGGGCTCGACCGGCATGCCGCGCTCGACGACCAGTCCGCCTTCATCGCCAGCCTGGGTGCGAACCGGTCGCCGCGGATGCGGGACGTGCTCGCCACCATCCAGGCCGACCAGGACGCCGTCATCCGGGCCGGGTCCCGGGGCGCCCTCGTCGTGGACGGCGGTCCCGGTACGGGGAAGACCGTCGTCGCCCTGCACCGCTCCGCCTATCTCCTCTACTCCGACCCCCGCCTCGGCCACCGTCGCGGCGGCGTGCTGTTCGTCGGTCCGCACGAGCCCTACCTGGCCTACGTCGCCGACGTCCTTCCCAGCCTCGGAGAGGAGGGCGTACGGACCTGCACCCTGCGCGACCTCGTCCCCGAGGGCGCCGGAGCACGGGCCGAGGCCGACCCGGAGGCAGCCCTCCTGAAGTCGTCCGCGGACATGGTGAAGGCGATCGAGACGGCCGTCAGGTTCTACGAGACGCCACCCACCCGGGGGATGACGGTGACGACCCCCTGGTCCGACGTCCGGCTGACCGCCGACGACTGGGCCGAGGCCTTCGAAGCACCGGGACCGGGCACTCCGCACAACGAGGCACGGGACCTGATCCTGGAGGAGCTGCTCACGATCCTGACGGACCGGCACGACGGCGAGGTCCCGCCCGACCTGCTCCGCAGGGCGCTGCTGCACGACGAGGAGCTGGTCGGGACGCTCGACCGCGCGTGGCCGCTGCTCGAAGCGGCCGACGTCGTCGCGGACCTGTGGTCGGTACCGGCCTACCTGCGGATGTGCGCTCCCTGGCTCGGACCCGAGGACGTACGGAAGCTGCGGCGCGCGGACGCGCAGGCCTGGACGGTGTCCGACCTGCCGCTCCTGGACGCGGCACGGCAGCGACTCGGCGACCCGCGGGCGTCACTGCGCAAGCGCCGCCACGAGGCGTCCGTCGCCGCCGAACGTGCGCGCAGGGCCGACGTCATCGACAGCCTGCTGCAGAACGTCGTGATCGACGAGAGCGAAGGCGCGATGGGGATGCTGCACGGCCGGGACCTGCGGGACAGCCTGATCGACGAGACCGCACGGCCCGGCACCGACCCGGAACCCCTCGCGGGCCCGTTCGCGCACATCGTCGTGGACGAGGCTCAGGAACTGACCGACGCGGAGTGGCAGATGCTGCTGCTCCGCTGCCCGTCCCGCAGCTTCACCATCGTCGGGGACCGCGCCCAGGCCAGGCACGGGTTCACCGAGTCGTGGCGGGAACGGCTCGAACGGGTCGGACTCGACCGGATCGACGTGACCTCCCTGAGCGTCAACTACCGCACGCCGGAAGAGGTCATGGCGGAAGCCGAGCCGGTCGTCCGGGCCGTGCTCCCGGACGCCAATGTGCCGACGTCCATCCGCAGCAGCGGCATCCCCGTCGTCCACGGATCCGTCGCGGATCTGGGCCCGGTCCTCGACTCCTGGCTCGCCGCGCATGCCGAAGGGATCGCCTGCGTCATCGGCGATCCCACGTTCCGGGCGACGCCCCGCGTCCGGTCGCTGACTCCGGAGCTCTCGAAGGGACTCGAGTTCGACCTGGTCGTTCTCGTCGACCCGGTGGCGTTCGGGGAGGGCGTCGAAGGAGCGGTCGACCGCTATGTCGCGATGACCCGGGCGACCCGGCAACTCGTCGTTCTCACAAGCCCCTGACGGCCAGGACGGGGGTCGGCCGGCCGGCCACCGTCCCTCTCGGGTGCACGGTCCACTGAAGCGGCGCTAACCGAGGTTCCTGGCCAGGAAGTTGAAGACCGTCTGGTGGAGCAGGAACATCGCCCCTTCGTGGCAGTGCCGGCCCGCACCGGTTCTCGACTCCGTTAATCCAGACGCCGTTCTGCAGACCCCAGCGGGCATACGTATCGTCCCTGATCATCTCTTCGAGCAGCGGGATCGCTTCCTCGTCCCGCTTGTAGCCGCGGCGCAGCGCCGCCGCACCGATGACGAAGTAGCCCTCGCGGGTGGAGTCGAAGCCGTTGGTGTGGACGACGGTGGGCCGCGGAGGGAAGGCGGCGTACCCGGAAACCTCAGCCCCGCGCGGCCCTGCGGGAGCGGAAGGCCGCCGCCTTGACGCGGCCGCGGCACGCGTCCGAGCAGAAGTGACGTACGGCGTTACGGGAGTTGTCGACGTAGACGCGGTCGCATCGCGGTGCCGTGCAGACCCCGAGACGTCCGGCGAGGTTGCTGCCGATGGCCAGGGCGAGGGCGGTGGCGCATCCGGCACTCCACCCCACGGAGAGGCTGTCGTCGGCGCCGTGGAAGTGAACCTGCCAGGGCTCGCCGTCGACGCGGTCGAGCTGGGGGCGGGCACCGGTGGTGCGCAGCATGACATTCACGAGCTCGGCGGCCTGGTCGGTGCGGCCGCTGTCGACGGCGTCGAACACCGCTCGCATCCGCTGGGCCGCCCGCGCGAGGTGGATCGCGTGCTCCGGCTCGACCGCGGCGCGGTCGGGAGCGGGCGGCAGCGCGTCATGAACAGCCAGGGGGAGCCGGTCGCCCCGCGGGGCGGTGTAGGGACGGCCTTGCCGGGCGCCGTCGGTCAGATCGTTCACGAGTGAGACGGCCACATCCAGCAGCGTCACTACGTGACCATCGAACATCACTTGACTGGTCACTCCTTCGCCTTCTAGCGTCCATTCATCACCGACGATAGTCGATTCGTCGGTTACGAGGGTGGGGTGGGGTCTGGTGCGGGGCGGGACACGGTTGCCGCGAGCGGTGCGGCTGTTGGTCGTGGCGCGAGCCGTGAACCGGCTGGGAGCGTTCTCCCTCTCGTTTCTCACCGTGCTCATCACGACGAGGTTCGGGGCCGGTGCCGCCGTCGCCGGATGTGTGAGCGCCGCCTTCGGTGTCGCCACGATCCCCTCCCGCCTGGCCGGCGGGCGACTGGCCGACCGGATCGGCCGACGCCGCACGATCGTGCTGGGTCTGACCGGATGCGCGGTGGCGCAACTGGGGCTCGCCGCCGCCGACAGCCTGGCGACAGCCGCCTGCTGGGCCGTGCTGCTGGGCCTCGTCTTCGAGATCTACGAACCGCCGAGCCAGGGGCTGATCGCCGACGTCGTGGCGCCGGGCGAGCAGGTCCGCGCCCACGGCCTGCTGAACGCGGCGCTGGCCGCGGCGGGCATGGGCGCGGGACTCCTGGCAGCAGGCGTGGGCCGCTGGGACCTGCGCCTGCTGTTCGTCGTCGACGCCTTCACCTGCCTGCTCTGCGCCCTCGCCGTGCGCCTGTTCCTCCCCGCGGACCGTCGCGTCGCAGCGGCGGCCACCGATCAGGCGTCCTCCGTCGCCCCGTGGCGCGACGCCGCGCTGCTCCGCATGCTCGCGGCCGGGACGCTGCTCGCCGTGATCTACCTCCAGATCATGATCATGCTCCCGCTCACCCTGGACCACGGAGGCCTGCGCCCCTCCGACGCCGGCCTGTTGTTCACCACCTCCGCGGTCACCATCACCGCAGGACAACCGCTGATGCGGTGGAGACGGCTCGCCGCCCTCTCCGCGCCGGCCGCCTTCACCGCCGGCCACCTGCTGCTGGCGCTGGGGCTGGCCGGGTACGGGTTCGCGCACGGCCTGCTCGCCTATCTGACGTCGACCGTGGTGTGGAGCGCAGGAGACCTGCTCCTCGTCGGCCGCGCCTACACGATCGTGGCAAGCCTGGCCCCGGCCGGCGGCAAGGGGCGCTATCTCGCGGTCTACGGCACCAGTTGGGGCATCGCGGGTGTCGCCGCCCCTCTGGCGGGGACGCAACTGCTCGAACATGCCGGACCAGCGGGCTTGTGGAGTGCGATGGCGCTCGCCTGCCTGCTGCTCGCGGCCCTGCAACCCGCCTTGCTCCGGGCCACTGCCCTCCCCCGCACCCACCATGAACGTCGGCCGGCCGCAGCCGAGTTGTCGGACGGATCGACTCGCTGACCCGTCCGGGCGTACGGACACCGGCGCCCCCGCCTTCCCACGTTCCCCGGCCGGGTGGGCCGCCGGCAGCGGGTCACGTACCGCCGCCGCGCCGCCGCCTCCGACCGCACGCCGCGACCCGCCAGGACGTCCTCCGCGTCACCACCGGCGCCGGAATGGCTCTCGGCCTCGCCCACCCGACCGCGACAGAGAGGTGAACTCGAACTGCTGAAGCCCTCACCACGTGGACGGCGCACACCACCGCCGCCTCCCCCTCCGCGCTCCTGCGGACCCTTCACCAGGCCCTCGTACGCCACAGCGACGGCAACCTCGACGACGACATCGCCTGCGTGGCCGTGCTCAACGCCCCGCGTCGCCACGATCCCTGATCCGTCCTCCGTCGGCCACCGGCGTTCCGGTGAACACGCCGGAGAACCCGGCCCGATTGCAGCGGGCCGGGTTCTCCATGCGGTGCGGACGTCGCCGGTGAGGACTAGTCGCGGTCGTCACCGCCGAAGCCGCCGCCGTCGCCGCCGAAGCCGCCACCGTCGCCACCACGGTCGCCGCCGAAGCCGCCACCGTCGCCGCCGCGGTCGCCGCCGCCGAAGCCACCACCGTAGCCACCACCGTGGTGGTCCTCGACGACGCGGAAGCTGCCCACGACACCGTCCCTGACCTTCACGCCACCGTGGACCCGGAAGGGCACGATGCCGTTGGCGGTGCTCCACGGGCCGACCGTGGCGAGCGGCGAACCGTTGTCGCAGGTGGCGCCACGGAAGACCTCGACGGTCTTGTGGCTGTCGTTACGGACGTTGAAGCTGCGCGAACCGAGGCCGCTCACCACGGTGATGCAGCCCCAGGAGCGAGCGGAGTACGTACGCTCGTTGAAGTCGATGTGGCCCTCGTAGTGACGACGGCCACCACGGTCGCCTCCGCCACCTCCTTCGTTGCCCTTCGACTGGCCGGTGTTCCCTTCCTTGCCCTTCGACTGCCCGCTGTCGCCGCCCGAGGGGGCGATCTGGTTGACGGTGGGCGTAGCCGAGGGGGCTGCAGTGGCCGAGGCGTAGGTGACGCCCGTGGCGACGAGGGCCGTAGCGGCCGCAACGGCGGCAGTCACGGCAATGTTGCGCGTGGTCATGTCACTCTTCCCTATCTCTGAGACGTCGGCCAAGCAGCCGATCTGTGATTGAAAATACCGATAATCCCTTTATCCGCCGTATTAGACACGCGGAAGACCGGGGGTCAGGAATCCGATTGGGCGTACGGGAAATCCGGTCCGGCACGCGCGGAACGCGGCTCAGAACGCACCGGACAACCGTAAAAAGCGGCCGGTGACCTGCACATTTGGCGCTTCGTCAGCAAAGAGGCCGTTGTCCTGCCCGAGGCGGATCGGTCCGTAGTGGTCGGCGCGGACCACTACGGACCCCGAAACGGGGAGGACAACGGCCTCTTGCGGGTGCGAACCCTGAAGGTGGGGACACGCGGCCCATGGCGTACCGGCTCCGCAGACCCTGCGCGCGGCACCGGCTCCGCAGACCCTGCGCGCAGGTCGACGCGGCAGGGGTGCACGGGCCGGGCGGTTCGGCGCGGGCGCCTGCGCGCTGACCACGCGGTCCACCGGCAGGCCGCCCGGTCCTCCTGCCGTACCAGGTGGCGACCTTGACGTGTGGTCATGGTGGCGGCACGAACGGAGCGCGGGCACGACCGGCCGGGCAGCCGGCCCGGGTCCGCGTGAAGCGGACACCGTCGTCAAGTGACGCCGTGTTGCGGCCGGTCGCTCGCTGAGCAACCGCACGGGGACGTGCGTCAGTCCTGGGTGAGGTGTCCGTCGACCAGGCGCGGCAGCCCCAGGGGGTTGTCCGCGGCCAGCGCGTCCGGCAGCAGCGCGTCGGGGAAGCCCTGGTAGGTGACGGGCCGCAGGAAGCGGTCGATGGACGTCATACCGACCGAGGTGAAGCGGCTGTCGGTGGTGGCCGGGAAGGGGCCGCCGTGGATGGTCGCGTCTCCGACCTCCTGCGGGTGGGCGAACGCGTTCACCACGATCCGACCGGTACGCCGTTCCAGGATCGGCAGCAGTCGTGCCGCGTCCCCGTGGTCGGCCTCGTCGAGGTGCATCGTCGCCGACAGCTGACCGCGGAATGTCCGGGCCACCTCGAGGAGTTGGGCCAGGTCGGTCAGGCGCACCAGGAGCGCCGCCGGTCCGAAGACCTCCTCGGCCAGGCCGGGATCCGTCAGGAACCGCTGCCCGTCGACCTCCAGCAGCCGCGAGCGGCCCTCCCAGGGACCCTGGGACTCCGGGCCCTCGGTGAGGGTCTCGGCGCCCGACTCGAGCAGTCGCCGTGCGCCTTGGTCGTAGGCGTCGTGGATGCCCGGGGTCAGCATGGTGCGCGCGCCCATGGCGTTCACCCGCGCCGTGGCCGCGTCACGCATCTCGGCGTAGCCCGGGCCGTCGACGGCGAGCAGGATCGCGGGCTTCAGGCAGGCCTGGCCGACGTTGACGAGCATGCGCTCGGCGAACCCGTCGCCGATCTCGGTGCCGCGCGCCGCGAGCGCCGTGGGCAGGACGAAGGTGGGGTTGACGCTGGTCATCTCGGCGAAGACGGGGATCGGGTCCGGACGCGACTGGGCCCGCCGGTACAGCGCCATGCCGCCGCGCTCGGAACCGGTGAAGGTCACCGCCTTGATCAGCGGGTGGTCCACCAGTGCCTCACCGATCTCGTTGCCCGCGCCTCGCACCATGGAGAACACTCCCTCGTGCAGCCCTGAGTCGAGGACCGCGCTGCGGATGGCGCGCGCCTGGAGCTCCGAGGCGCCCGGGTGGGCGTTGTGGGCCTTGAGGACGACCGGGGCGCCCGCCGCCAGCGCGGAGGCGGTGTCGCCGCCGGCGACGGAGTACGAGATGGGGAAGTTGCTCGCGCCGAAGATGGCGACCGGCCCGATGGCGATCTTCTGCAGTCGGTGGTCCATCCGCGGCCGCGGCTGCCGCTCCGGCTGCGCCGGGTCGATGGCGGCGTCGCGGAAGCGGCCCGCGCGGACCACGCCGGCGAACTGCCGGAACTGGGAGGCGGCCTTGGCCGCCTCGCCCTGGAGCTGTGCAACGGGCAGGCCGGTCTCCAGGGCCGCCCGCTCGGCCAGCTCCTGGTTGATCCCGTCCAGCCGGTCCGCGATCAGGTCGAGGAACGCGGCGCGTTCCTTCGGTCCGGTGCGGTTGTAGCTGTCGAAGGCCTCGTCGGCCAGGCGCGCGGCACGGTCGACCTCGGCCGCGCCGCCGAAGGCGAACTCCGGTCCGATGTACTCCCCCGTGGCGGGGTCGAGTGCCTTCATCGTGCCGGCGGATGCCGGGACGTTCGACGAACCGATCAGCAGGTGTCCGGTCAGTGTCATCTCAGTGCTCTCCGTTCTCCAGCGTCCGCAGGAGTTCCGCGGTGGTGGTGATGGTGTGGGCGTAGGTGGGGCCGTTGAGTTCGTGGGCGGCGTGCATCATCTCGGGCTTGAACGCCGCGGTGGCGTCGCGGACGAGGGTCACGTGGTAGCCGAGCTCCATCGCGTAGCGGCTGGTGGACTCGATGCAGGTGTTGGCGAGCAGGCCGATGACGATCACATGGGTGATGCCGTGCTGCTTGAGCCGGAAGTCCAGATCGGTGTTGGCGAAACCGCTCTGTGCCCAGTGCTCCTGCACGATCACGTCACCGTCGGCGGGCTGGAGATCCTGGTGGAACTCGCCGCCCCAGGTGCCCCGGGCGAAGCTGTGGCGCTCCTGCACCAGCCGCTGGGTGGGGTTGGGGTGGTCCCAGTCCTCGTAGTCGCCCTCCTGCCAGCGGCGGTGGGGGACGAAGGCGATCCGCAGCTCGGCCCGGCGGCCGGCGGCGATGACGGCGCGCAGGTTGTCCAGCAGGCCGACGTCGGTGGCCACCTGCTGGACGGCGGGCCAGATCTTGCCGCCCTCCGACAGGAAGTCGTTGTACGGATCGACCAGCAGAACCGCGGTGCGGGTGGGGTCGTAGATGTCCGTCATGGTGCGTCCTTCTCGATGTTTCCCGCTCTATTCTGGATGACTGTCCTCATCCACATTCAGGATGGTGAGCGTCATCCTGAATGTCAACGTGAGGTAGCTCGCAGGCGCTCCGCCGGGGCTCATCTGTATGATTTCCATCATCCACATTTCCCGGCACCGACCCTCCGCCACAGCCCCGTACGAGGGCGGCGCTGAGCGTCGAAGACCAAGGCAGGTAAGGAACCCCATGAATCCCGATGAACTGCGCGAGACCCTCGTCGGCGCCTGGCGCCTGGTGTCGTACCGGGCCACCGCCGTCGACGACGGCGAGGTCGTCCAGCCCTTCGGCCCGCGGCCCCAGGGCCTCATCACGTACACACCCAGCGGTCACATGTCGGCCCAGATCATGCGTCCGCTGCGACCCCGTTTCCGGCAGGGCCGCCTCGAGAAGGGCCTGCCCGAGGAGCTGGCCGCGGCGGCCGTCGGCTACCTGGCGTACGGCGGGACCTACGAGGTTCCCGAGGACGACCTCGTGGTCCACCACGTCGAGCTCAGCCTGTTTCCCAACTGGGTGGGCACCACTCAGGCCAGGGTCGCCGACCGGGACGGTGACGGACTCCGGCTGTCCCTGCCCGAGCCCGCCCCGATCTGGGGCGCCCGCCGTACGGGTGTCCTTGTCTGGGAGCGCGCGCGATGACCCTCGCTCCGTCGCGACCCGCCCGGCGGCCCGGGAGGCCGATCCGGGCAGGGGATATGATGTCCGTCATCCACATTTGATCGGTGCGGCTGTCGTCGCAGATCGGGAGGTCTTGCCATGGGTCACTCCCAGGCAGCCAAGGCGGAGTCGCGTGACCGGGTCCTGCGGATCGCCGCCCGCCGTATCCGCGAGGAGGGGCTGACCCGCCCGGGCGTCGCCGAGCTGATGAACGAGGCCGGTCTGACCCACGGCGGGTTCTACAAGCACTTCTCCTCGCGCGACGACCTGATGCGGCAGGCCGCCGCCCTCGCCCTGGTCGACGGGGAGACCAAGATGGCGCGGGCCGCTCGCCGCAACCGCGAGGAGCCCCGTACGGGTCTGATCGACTCCTACCTCAGCGCCCGCCACCGCGACGCTCCGGGAACGGGCTGCGCGGTGGTGACGCTCGGCGCCGCGGCGGGCCGTGGCGAGGCCGAGATGAAGGAGGCGTACGAAAAGCAGGTGCGCGGCTATCTGGAGCTCATCAGTGGCACGGCGGACGGCGACGACTCCGACGAAGCACGGGCCGACGCCATGCTCACGCTGAGTGCGATGGTCGGCGCGCTGCTGATGTCGCGCGCGGTCGCCGACCCCGAGCTCTCCGATCAGCTTCTGCGGACAGTGGCCGCGCGGCTCAAGGGCGAGCCCGTACAGCCCTGACCGCACGCGCCCGTTGCCCGAGGACAGGTGTCGGGTGGCGGAGGACATGGCGGCAGGGCGGCCCTGCGCGACGAGTGGTAGCTCCTCCTGAGCGGCCGCCCCGGCCACCCCGCCGCCCGATGAGGACATGCGCCCTTGCGACTTCTGTGGTCACCTCCTCGCCGTGAGATCCATGGACGAGCGTGACTGTCCTGTCTGCGGGGGCCTGATGACGAGGATCAGTGGGGCGCCGCCGCTCAGCCGGACGTGATCGTGGACGTGGACGTGGTCTACGAAGGACGGCGCGCGTGCTGCGGAGACGCGCCCGGGGGCACCGCCCGGAGCGTCCGGGCCAGTTCGCGTCGGGTGGTGACGCCGAGTTCGGCGTAGGCGCGCAGGCGGTGGCTGTCGACGGTGCGCACCGACAGGGCCAGCACCTCGGCGATGTCCCGTCCCCGGACAGCGCTGCGCCGTGGGGGCCGACCCGGGTTCCGGTCGGGCCCCACGGCGTCCGGGCGACGTGGGCGTCCGCGGCAGCGGACAGGGGCGGTGACGGTTCAGGCCGTCACCCCGCGACCGCCGTCCACGACGGATCGTCGCACTGTGCGGGCTCCACGAACGGCGCTCCGCTCTGGTGTCTCCTGCCGGGTGCTCGCCCAAGTCCCGTGTCCGGTACGGGACGAGCACCCGCGGGGCTGCTTCGGTCCCGGGCTCAGTTCCAAGGGTCGAACGGGATCCCGGCGGGCTTGGAGGCGTTGAGGAGATTGCGGAAGCGGTCGTCCTTGTCCGTGGTCTTGATGGTGGCCGACCCGAAGTCCGCGTTCATCAGCCGGTCCCGCAGCTCGATGCTGGGCCAGCCGTTCCAGTCCACGATGGGAGGCTGACGCCAGTTGTGGTAGTGGTTCTCCGGAGGCTCGTCGTTGTTGTTGGCGAGTCGGAAGAAGTGCGTGCCCAGACCGTCCTTGTGGTAGACGACCTTGGGGTGCGAACCGTCGAACCGGACCTCGGACCGCGCATAGGTCTTCTGGCTGGAGTGCTGCGTGGTCGAGACGTACTCCACCTGGTTGGTCGCCTGGTTGATCCAGGAGATCACGTGCTCGAAGTCGTGGCGGTGTCCGCCGAGACCGCTGCCGGCCACGGCCTGGTCCTTCTCGAAGTAGCTGGCGTACACGACGGCACACCATCCGTTGTTGCACTTCGAGCGGGCGTAGGTCTGCGTCCGGTCGAGGTCGGACTGGTCACGGCAGCTGCCGTTGACGGCACCCGTGGTGTTCAGACCGGGATTGAGCGTTCCGTCGGGAGCGATGGCGGCGACGGGGTAGCAGCCGTCGCCGTCGTAGTCGTACGCGGGCGAGAACGACGCCTCGTAGCCTCCGGCGTTCTGCGGCAGATTCGGCAGGTTGTCCGCCTGGGCCACCGCCGAAGGGAGCGCGACGGTCAGGACGGTGGCGCCGAACAGCACCCCGAACCAGGACGCCTTGCGCTTCAGACGTCCGGGAGCCGGCTGAGGTGCTCCGGGTGATGACAGGTTTCTCATTTCCGCCCTCTCGAAGAACTCGGTAACCGTTCGCTGCGGCGTCGCTTCACAGCAAGATCACTCCTGCCCCCATAAGACGTGATCTCCATGTCCCGCAGACGAGTAATCTGTAATGTACAGGCCAAGTTTTCAAGAGCATTCGGAAACAAGGACTTTGCGGCAGGCCCCCTTGCGGAACACTCGGGAAAAACCTGCCGCATGCGCCGCCGGGACTCAACCACCTTGTGGGCACGGCGAGTTCGCCGAGACGAGGACGCCCGTCAACGGGTGGTGTCGTCCGGGCGTGGGAGGACGTGCGCGCCCGGGTCCGGCCGAAGACCGCCTATCGGGACGAGTTCCGGCAGCCCCCACTCTGTGAAATCCGTTGCGAAGGCGCTGATTTCGGCAGGGTCACGGTCATCCGACACGTCGCCGTATCGGGCAATTCCCCGAGCGATCGGGCGACCGGCGCACAAAAACGGTCCCGCACCGACCGCGCGGAATCCGCGGGTCGGTGCGGGAGTGTCGTCACCAGTCCTGGACCCCGGCGATCCGGTCGCGGCGGTCGGCGTTCCTGGCGCGTGCGGTGCGCAGCCACTGGGCGGCGAGCGCGAGGGCGCTGAAGCCGATGACGGCCGCGCTGTAGACGACCGAGGTCTCATGCAGGCCGACGTTCGTGGCGGCGAAACCGGCGACCACGGCGGGGACGCTGAAAGCCAGGTAGGAGATGACGAACGCGACCGCGAACAGCTCGCCCCGCTCGGCCGGTTCGGCGATCCGGGCCAGCGTGCCGAAGCTGGCCAGGGCCGACCCGCCGAAGCCGACACCGGCGATGGCGGTACCGATCGCGGACATGGCGAGCGAGTGCTCCTCCACCCCGGCCAGGCCCACCCCCGTCCCGACGAGCAGCAGGACGGCCGCGAGGGCGAGGGTGCGCTCGGTGGGCCAGCCGCGCAGCAGGAAGACGGTGATCGAGGCGGGTCCGCAGAGCAGGGTGACCACGAGGCCGCCGATGACGTGGCTGGACAGACCGAACAGGTTGGCGGCCACGGACGGACCGAGCGAGAGGTACAGGCCGCCGAGGGCCCAGCTCGCCACCAGGATCGGCACGAGGGCGATCAGGTCCGAGCGCAGGCGCGGAGCGACGCCCAGACGCGGCCGCAGCGACCGTGCGGCACCCGGCCGGCGCTGTGCCGTCTCGGGCAGCAGGGCGACGAGCAGACCGGCGATGACCACTCCGGCGAGCAGCAGCACGTAGACCAACCGGGTCGGGTGCGGCCCGTACTGCGCCAGGACACCGCAGCCCAGCGCGCCCAGACCGAGTCCGAACGTCGGGGCCGCGCCGGTGATGACGCCGGCGCGGTGCGGTGCGTGGGGCGGGTTGAGATCGACGAGCGTCGCGCCGAGTGTCGTCATGGCCGCGCCGGTGGCGATTCCCTGTACGAAGCGGGCGGTCAGAAGTACGGAGACGTCGCCGGCGACGACGAACAGGACCATCGCCACCGCTTCGAGGACGATGGCCGTGGCCAGGACGGGCCGGCGGCCGATGTGGTCGGACAGCGCCCCGAGCACGAGGAGCGCGGCGATCATGCCGACCACGTACACCGCGAACACGGTGGTGAGCGTGGTGGCCGAGAAGCTCCATTCCTGCTGGTAGATGACGTAGAGCGGCGACGGTGCGCTCGAGGCGGCCATGAACAGGATGAAGACGGCCGCGATCGAGGCGAAGGCCACCGGCCGGCTCAGCCCGCGTCGCGCACGGCCGTCCGGCGGCCCGGCCAGGACCGGAACCGCCTGGGTTGCCGGGGATTTCTTGTAGCGCGTGGGTGCGTCAGACATGCGGCGCCCTCTCCGAATGCAGTGATCGTTGCGTTAACTACGGTAGCCCTAACGCAGCGATGAGTGCGATAATTTCCGTATGACCGAAGCAACTGCTCAAGCCCGTCCCGGCGGCCGCTCCGCGAAGGTGCGAGCGGCCGTTCACCACGCGGTCGAGGAACTGGTCGCCGAAGAACCCGTCGAGGCGCTGACCATTCCCGTCATCGCGGCGCGCGCCGGGGTGCACGCGACCACCGTGTACCGGCGCTGGGGATCGGTGGCGCAGCTTCTGAACGACGTCGCCACCAGCCGGTTCAGCGGCGACGTGGTGGTTCCGGACACCGGTTCCCTGTCGGGCGACCTGGAGCGGTGGATGGGCGATGTGGCCACCGACCTCGCCGACCCCGACGTCCTCGCCCTGATGCGGGCGACCATCGGCTCGGGTCCGGACGGCGGGTGCGCCTGCACGGCCGACCGGCACGCACAACTCGGCGCGATCATCGAGCGGGAGCAGGCTCGCGGCGGCGAGGTGCCGAGCGTGGGCACGGCCGTCGACACACTGCTCGGCCCGCTGTACTACCGCGCGATCTTCAGCGGGGAGCCCGCCTCCAGCGAGTGGGCGCGGGGCCTGGTGGCGACACTGCTCACGGCGATCCGGTGCCGGGTGTCCCCCGGTCGGGACACGCCCCGGTGACGGGGTGACCCAAGACGTCCGGACACGGGTGCGGGCAACGAGCCACCGCATCCGCACCCGTACCCGGACACCCTGAAAGGACGGTCCTCGCCGTCGTCAGAGGTCGACCCTCGTCCCCCACCCCGCGGCCGAGGCGACGGCATGGACGACATGCGCGGCGGCCACGTCCAGGGCGGCGTGCCCGGTGGACTTGAACACGGTCAGTTCGTCCGCGCTCTGCCGTCCGGGCCGGTCCCCGGAGAGCACGCGGCCGAGCAGGGTGACCGTCCGCCCGGCAGGAAGATCCTGCAATTCATGCGCTCCGGCCGGGGGTTCGGCCGTGGCCGCGCCCGCCCACTCGGCGAAGAGGGCCGCGTCCCGCAGGGTGCCGGTGTCCAGTTCGGGACCGTGCGAACCGCCGACGGAGCTGATGTGGGTGCCGGCCGCGAGCCAGTCACGGCGCACCACGGGCCGGGTGGCGCCGGTGCAGCAGAAGACGACGCCCGCCGCGCGGACCGCCGCCTCGACACCCGTGGCCGTCCTTCCCCCGGGATGCAGGTCGGCGGTGAGCCGGGCCCGCCCCTGGTCACGGCCGGCCACGACGACGGGTGCGGTGGGATCGAGCGCCGCGAGCAGGGCGACCTGGGCGCGGGCCTGGGCGCCGGTGCCGATCACGGTCGCCGGGCCGGCCGGTTCCGCGACCGCCAGCGCACGGGCGCTCCACGTGGCGGCGGCGGCCGTCCGGATGCCGGTGAGGGACTCGGCGTCCATGAGGGCGAGGGGCCGGCCGTCGTCGGCGTCGAAGAGGGCGACCATTCCGCGGTGCGCGCTGCGGCCGGGGCGGTCGGGATCGCCGAACACGGAGACGAGCTTGGCCGCGAGGCCCAGCCCCGGAACGTATCCGGGCATGGCGCCCAGCAATCCGCTCGCGGTGCGCGCGGCGATCCTCGGCGGCGCCGACACCTCGTCCCGGCCGATGGCGACGAGTGCGGTAGCGACCGCCTCCATGACGCGCGCGGGGTCGAGGGCGGCGCGGGTCTGGGCCCGGTCGAGGACGAGGACCCCGGTCATGCCGGCACCTCCGTCGTGGCGGTGCCGGGTCCGGTCCAGGAGAGCAGGCGTCCCAGCTCCTCGGTGGCCTCGCGCAGTCGCTGTTTCAGGTGGAGGAGTCGCGCCGTGTCGATCTCCGCGTCGAGACCCACCACGGTGAGGGCGCAGAGGGGGGATCCCTGGTCCACGACCACCGCGCGGCTCAGTGAGGCGACCGGCTTCTCGTTGCGTCCGTGCTCGACGGCGAATCCGGACCGCCGGGTGTGTTCGATCTCCGCCACGATTCCTTCGGGACCGTCGAGCGGGTGCCCCGCCTCCTCGGCCGGGCGGAGATAGGGCCCCCGCGCCTCCGGTTCGAGCGCCGCGACCAGTGCCAGGGGGCCGGCGAACCGGTGGACGGGCAGTGCCTCACCGAGCAGGCGCGTGATCATGCCGAGGCGCTCGGGCCGTACGACGTCGATCACTCGGGAGCGGTCCTCCTCGAGGACTTGGAGGTTGACCATCATCTCCGTGGCCTCGGACAGGCTGCGGAGCACCGGCCGGGCCAGGGCGACGAGGGAGTGGCGCGTGGCGGCGGAGGACAGCTGCAGGACCGCCGTGCCGGGGAGGTAGCGGTCGCCGGCCCGCAGCACCCAGCCGCGGCGGACGAGATCCAGCAGGATCCGGTACGCGGTCGCCCGGTGCAGGTCCACGGCCTCGGCCAGGTCGGTGAGGCGCGGCGGCTGCGGCGAGCGGGCCACGGCCTCGACCAGGTCCAGCGCCTTGTCCACCGCCGTGCGGGGGGCCTCGGGCATGGGGAGCACTCCTTGTGGCATCGGGTCTCGGCGTGGGACCGGGCCTCGACCGGCATCGAATCTCCGTCGGCGCCGGGGGCCTTGCGGAGGCCGGGCGGGACGGGGGTACAGTGCCGAATGTTTCCAGTGACGATACGACTGTTGCGCTGAGCGTAACAGTCCTGCCGAGAGGTGAAGATGGCGGACGAAAGCCCGGGCGCACCGACCCCATACGCCCCCGCGGCGCCGGGCACGGTCGCGGTCTACCGCGGTGCCACTCTGTTCGACGGCATCGGCGGCCCCCTCCGGCCCTCGACGACCATCGTCATCGACGGCCCGGCCATCCGCGCCGTCGGTGACGACCGCGTGATCGGTGCCGACCTGCCCGCCGGCGCCGAGGTCTTCGATCTCGACGGACGCTTCGTCGTGCCGGGACTGATCGACTCCCACCAGCACCTCGCCACCCCGCCCGACCGGCCCGCCGCCGAGGCGGTGCTGCGCCGGCTCGCCTTCGGCGGCGTCACGGCCGTCCGTGACATGGCCGACGACCTGCGGCACGTGGGCGATCTCGCCAGAGCCACCCTGGTCGGCGAGATCCCGGGCCCGGACATCCGGTACGCCGCCCTGATGGCGGGGCCGGGCTTCTTCGACGATCCGCGCACCCACCAGGTCACCCGGGGCGGGACGCCGGGCGAGGTGCCGTGGATGCAGGCCATCACCGCGCACACGGACCTTCGGCTGGCCGTGGCGATGGCGCGCGGTACCCATGCGACCGCCATCAAGATCTACGCGGACCTGGACCGTGACACCGTCGCCGCCATCACCGCGGAGGCGCATCGCCAGGGCATCCACGTCTGGGCCCACGCCACGGTCTTCCCGGCGACACCGGGCGACCTCGTCGCGGCCGGCGCCGACAGCCTCTCGCACGTCACCCTGCTTCCCTTCGAGGCGGTCGAGGATCGGTTGATCAGCTACCGCGACAAGCCGGCCGTCGACCACTCCCGGTTCACCTCGGGGGACGAGCCACGGCTGGCCGCGCTCTTCGCGCGGATGAAGGAGCGCGGTACGGTCCTGGACGCGACCGCCGGCATGTGGCTGAGCGATCTCCTGGCCGGTGACACGCCCGAGTCCGCCGCCCGCGCGCGGGCCAACGTGGACCTCGCCGCGGCTCTCACCGCCCAGGCCCACCGGTCGGGCGTCGCGATCTCCACCGGCACGGACTACGAGACCGACCCCGGGGCCCCCTTTCCCGCTCTCTACGAGGAACTCGACTTCCTCGTCCGCCGCTGCGGCATCCCGGCCGACCAGGTGCTCCACTCGGCGACGCTCGTGGGTGCCCGGAGTGCGGGCGCCGAGGACGTCATGGGCAGTGTCGAGGCGGGCAAACTCGCCAACTTCGCGGTCCTGAACGAGGATCCCCTCGACGACATAGGAAATCTGCGGACCATCGCACTCACCGTCAAACGTGGACGCCGCTTCGAGCGCACCGAGTTCGGGCGCACCGACCCCGAGGGATCCCGATGACCGACACCCCGATGATCATCAACGCGCTCGGCCAGCTGGACAACCCCAACGCCCCCGCCTCGGTTGACGCCGCCGCTCAGCTGAACCCGTCCAGCGATCAACTCACCATCGACGAAAGGACCTTGGCCGACGTCCATGCCTCGGGCCTGACGGCGGTCAACATCACCCTCGGCTACACGATGGGTGATCTGCCTCCGTACGAGCACACCCTCCACGAGATCGCCGTGTGGGACGCGCTCGTCCGCGACCACTCCGCCGACCTCGTCAAGGTCCGTACGGCCGCCGACATCCGCCGCGCCCGCGCCGAGGGCAGGATCGGCATCATCTACGGCTTCCAGAACGCCGTGGCCGTGGGCCACGACACCGGGCGGATCGCGACCTTCGCCGGCCTGGGTGTGCGCGTCGTCCAGCTCACGTACAACCAGGCCAATCACATCGGCGACGGTTCGATGGCACCGGAGAACCGCGGTCTGAGCGACTTCGGGCACCGTGTCGTCGACGCGCTGAACGAGCAGCACGTCATGGTCGACCTCTCCCACAGCGGGGAGCGCACCTGCCTGGACGCCGCCGCGTACTCACGCCGGCCCGTCTCCATCAACCACACCGGCTGCCGCGCCCTCGCCGACCTGCCCCGCAACAAGACCGACGAGGAGCTGCGTCTGGTCGCCTCCCGCGGTGGATTCGTGGGCATCTACTTCATGCCCTTCCTCTCGCTGTCCGGCCATGCCCGCGCCGAGGACGTCGTCGACCACATCGTGCACGCCGTGAACGTGTGCGGCGAGGACCACGTGGGCATCGGCACCGACGGGACGGTCACGTCCATCGACGACCTCGACACCTACCGCGCCCACCTCGCCGAGCACGTCGCCCTGCGCCGCGAGGCCGGCGTCGGCGCGGCGGGTGAGCGCGACGACACCCTGCCCTTCGTCATCGACCTGCGGGGTGTGAACCAGTTCCGGGAGCTGATCCGCCTGCTGGAGTCCCGCGGATACGGCTCGCGGCGCATCGAGAAGATTCTCGGCACGAACTTCCTCGACTACGCCGAGCGCGTCTGGACCCCTTCGGCCGCCTGACCCACGTCACCTCCCTCCACAGTCCCGCCTCCGACGGTCACAGGTCGCTCTGCACCACACCCCGAGTGGAGAAGGCGACGGGTTCACCCGCCATGAGGTCCCCCGGCGGGATGCCGGGATGATGGCCGTCGGGTGGCGAGGGGTGTTCGGCGCGGGGACCGAGCGCCAGCCGGGAGACTATGCGGTACCGGTCGCCTCGGTAGATCGAGTGCACGTACTCCACCGGCCGGTCGCGGGTGTCCGAGGTGAGCCGCTCGAAGAGGAGAGCCGGTGACAGCTCCGGCACGTCGAGCAGGTCCGCCTCGCCGCGGGTCACCACCGTGGGCTCGATCGCCTGCACCGCCTCGCTGACCTGGACTCCGTGGCGTTGCTTCAGGTGCTGGTACAGATCGCCGTTCTCCAGTTCGTGCTGGGTGAGGTCCGGCGCCAGGTCCGCCGGGACGTGGAGGTACTCGATGGCCATGGGGGAACCGTCGACGAGCCGCAGACGTGCCACGTAGCGGATCTCGGCCGCGGGTGAGATGCGCAGCTTGCGGCCCACCCGCGCACCGGCCCGCTGCGTGCTGAATTCGAGCAGCCGGCTGGTCCAGGTGCCCGCGGCCTGCGGCAGGCTGAAGGTCCGCCTGTCGGGAACCAGTTCCTGTGTGATCTTCTCGCCGGCCACGAACATGCCGCGGCCGTGCTCGCGCACCAGCAGTCCGGCCACGACGAGTTGGTCCACCGCCGCCCGCAACGTGGGCCGGGAGACGCCGAGTTCGGCACAGAGCGCCCGCTCGGAGGGGATCGCGTCGCCCGGGCGGCGTTCCTCGATCAGTTCGAGGACGGCGTCGCGCACCTTCTCACGCTTGAGCACCGCACGGGAGGCGGCCGGGTCGATCTCCATGCGGGACTCTCGATCGTCGGCGGGACGGGAACTGGTACGGCCCTGACCATAACTGGTCCGGTGGTAAGTGGTTCCGAGTCACCCGGATACCGCCGCGCCAGTGATCTGATCACCCGTCATATCATCAAATCCCCTACGGAGCACGGGGGTTGACGAGTGCATTGGTCTATGCCACCTTCAACCGAGATGCCAACTGGTAAACCCAGTGGGCCAACTGGTCAAGTCCGGTATGCCGTCCGTCGCCAGATCCCCCGGAGGCGAATCGCGAAGTACCGCCCGCTCACCCTGCCCGGCACCACCTCGCCGAGTGCCGGACTCACCGCACGCTCCTCATCCCGGCGACCCTGACGGCTGCCTTCCCCCGGCCCTCCCGCACGCGGCGGGAGTCCCCCTGAAAGGAACCCCCAGATGAGAACCCGTCCCCCCGTCGGCCGAGGCCGTGTGGCCCTGGCACTTTCGACTCTGCTGGGCAGTACCGTCCTGGCCGCCCTACCCATGACCGTGACCGCCTCCGCCGCGGCCGACGGTATCGCCGTTCAGTACCGCACCAGCGCGAGCGGGGCCACCGCCGATCAGAGCGAACCCTGGTTCAAGGTACGCAACACCGGTTCCTCCACGGTCCAGTTGAGCCAGGTGAAGATCCGCTACTACTTCAAGGCGGACTCGGCGAGTGCCTCGTACCGCTTCGCCTGCTCCTGGGCGGTCAAGGGGTGTGCCAACATCACGGGCACCTTCGGCGTACTGAGCAACCCCACCGCCACCGCGAACCGCTACCTGGAGATCGGCTTCACCTCGGCGGCCGGCTCACTGGCAGCGGGCGCCGACACCAGCGACATGCAGCTCCGCTTCTACCAGGCCAACTGGCAGACCCTGAACCAGGCCGACGACTACTCCTTCAACCCCTCCCAGACCTCGTACGCGGACTGGAACAAGGTCACCGCGCAGCTTGCCGGCACGACCGTGTGGGGCATCGCGCCCGAGGGCAACGACCCCACCGACCCCACCGATCCGACCGACCCGCCCGGCGGAGGCCAGAGTCTGTTCGACGACTTCGACTACGCGTCGTACACCGACCCCGCCATCGCCGCCCACGGCTGGAACGTCCGCTCCAACTCCGGCGGTCCCGGGGTTCCCGGTGCCACCTGGGACCCTTCCAAGGTCACCTTCCCCACCGTGTCCGGCAACACGGTGATGAACCTGGAGACCTCCACCGCGGGCACCGCGGAGTCCACCAGGCAGACCGAAGTCGTCTCCAGGAGCACGAAGTTCGAGAACGGCACCTACGCGGCCCGCGTGAAGTTCTCCGACACCCCCAAGTCGGGGCCGGACGGCGATCACCTCGTGCAGACCTTCTTCACCATCAACGACCTCAAGGCCCCGATGGCCGACGACTACTCGGAGTACGACTTCGAGTACCTGCCCAACGGCGGCTGGGGCGAGACCGGCAACATCCTGTACACCACGTCCTGGGAGACCTACAACCCGGACCCCTGGCAGGCCGTCAACCAGCACACCGAAGGCCGCCAGAGTTACAACGGCTGGCACGACCTGGTGCTCACCATCGACAACAGCAGCATCAAGTACTACATCGACGGGCAGCTCTTCGGCACCCACGACGCCCAGTACCTGCCCGAGCGTCCGATGTCGATCAACTTCAACCAGTGGCTGATCGACCTCGCCGGACAGACCTCGACCACGGCCCGCGCCTACGACGAGCAGGTCGACTACGTCCTGCATGTCAAGGACCAGGTCCTCACCCCGGCCCAGGTGGCCGCGAAGGTGGCCGCGTACCGCACCGCCGGAACGAGGTTCGTGGACGAGATCCCCGCCTCCTGACCCGCCGTGCCCCGACGCCGGCTTTCCCGACGTGACGATGCACCGAATCGCCACCGAGGGGAGGCCGGCGTCGCGCATGCGGCCCCGTGACACCCCCCGGCACCGGGAACGGGATCGACGTCCGGCTGCGCACAGTTCGAGCCATCCTCGCCGCCGCTCCCCCACGGGATGTCACACCGCGGTTCGAGAATCCTTTCTTCCGCCTCCGGCCCAGGCCAGGGGCTCGAGCGACCCCACCCGACCGCCGGCGCGGTGCCCGTCCGGGTTGGCCGGATCGCAGTCCCTTCCCCCGCTGATTGTCAGTGGGGTGCACGAGGGTGCCGTCCGCAGTCCCCACCCACGCCGTGCCGAAGGAGACCGGTGCACTCGACGCCGCGCGCAATCCCCCGTTCGGGCCACAGCGACGTCACCGTCCCCTTGACGAGTGAATCGAACGGGCCGGCGCCGGTCGATCGGGCCGACAGCACTTGCCCGCGCCGACACAATTCGAACTTTCGCCCGATCATTCGCTCCGTGCACCCCGTATCGGTCCTGTGATCAGGGCAGTTGTCCGAGTTGCTTCGACCGTTTTCCCCACCGAGGAGAATCCCGTGAATCCCGTACTCGTACTCGCCGCCCTCCGGTCTGCGTTCGAAAACCCTCCCGCTCGGACCATCTCGCCCGCCGCGCTCCGGCGCCCGGTTGACGTGCGCCGCGCTCTGTTCGTCTCCGCGTCACGACCGTCGTCGAGGTGGGGTGCGTGACCGACTCGACCATGCCCGCGCCGGCCCTGCTCGCCTGGGCCGGCAAGGAACTCGGCGTACCGGTCTCCGTCACCGCGGACGCCCCGCACCCCCGCCGGACCCCCTGTGGGAACTCCCGTGGGAATCCCCGTGTCTGGGTTCTCCGCCGTCCTGACGGGGCCCTGTTCCACCTGAAGGTCTCGCCCCAGCCCCTGGCGTACGAAAGGGAGACCCTCGCCCTGCGCCACGCGGTCCCGGCCCTCGGTGCCGGCCGCGCGCCGCAGCTGCGCGCCTCGAACCCCGAGCACCTGGCCCTGTTGCTGACCACCGTCCCGGGCCGCCCGCTCCGGCAGCTGGCCGTCTCCCCCGCAGGGGAGGTCCGGGCGCACCGCCAGGGCGGAGTTCTGCTGGCCCGGCTGCACGAGGCCGGCGACCTGTCCGGGCCCCGGCGTACGGAGGCCGAGCGGGCCCTGTGGGCCGCGGCCGACTGCGCCGGCCCGCTGCTGCGGCGGGCCGGCGACCGGATCACGACTGCGGAGCACCGATACGTGCGCGATCTGACCGAGCGACTGCGCATCCTTCCGCCCCTGCCGCTCGCCTTCGTCCACGGTGCCGCCAGGCCCCGCAACCTCCTGTGGTCCCGGTCCACGGAGCAGGCCGGCTGGATCGGCTTCGAGCGGGCCCGGTTCGCCGCCGCGGTGCAGGACTTCGTCCAGATGAGCTGTGGGGTCTGGGCTGACCGGCCCGACCTGCGGGCCGCGTGCTTCCAGGGATACGGCCGCCGCCTGCTTCCCGAGGAGCGGCACGCGCTGAAGGCTCTGGCCGCCCTCGACGCGGTGAGCTGTCTGGTCCGGGGCCCCGCGCTCGCCGATCACGAGATCACGGCGCGGGGACGGCGCACCCTGGACCGGCTCATGGCGGGGGTGTTCGTATGACGACGCCCCACGGCAGGAAGACCACGCCCCTCGTGGAGGCGGCGAGCGACCGCGGCAGGACGATGTCCGTACCCGCGGCACGAGACGGGGCTCCGCAGCCGGCCGCACCGCCCGAACTCGACTACAACGGGCGCAAGCACCGGCGCGCCATGGACGACGCGACACTGTGGGACATGGCCCGCCGGATCCCCCGGGCCCTCGTACAGACGGCCCGGCTCGCCTGGTCCGTCGACCGGCGCATGGCGGCCACGATCGTCGTCTGCCAGCTGCTGTCCGGCGTGGCGACGGCGGTGATGCTCGGCGCAGTCGCCCGGGCCCTGCCACGGCTGACCACCTCCGACCCACGGGACGGGCTGGCGCACGCGTGGCCGGCCCTGGTCGTCGCGATCGTGGCGATGTCCGGCGGCGCGGCCCTGTGGATCCTCGCCGACTGGGCGACCCGGCGACTGAACCCGAAGATCGCCTCGGCCGCCGACCTCACCCTGGTCGACCTCCACATGCGCGCCGAACTCTCCGCCTACGACACCGAGGGTTTCAGCGACCGCAGCCAGGCGGCGGAGATCGGGTCGCTGCGGGCCGTGGATCTCGCCGACGACGCGAAGACCCTCACCAACGGACTCGTCCAGCTGGTCTCCGCGGCGACCGTCCTCACCTCGCTGCACCCGCTGCTGCTGGGTGTGCTCCTGCTGTCCGTGGTCCCGCGCGGGATGGGCGGGGTGATCGCGGCGCGCATCGACTACCGCGTCCACGACCGCACGCTCTCCGCCCGCAACGTACGCGGCATGATGCGCTGGTGGCTGACCACCGCCGATCTCGCCGACGAGCTGCGCGCCAACACCATGCGCCCGTACCTGCATTACTGGTACCGGACGATGTGCGACCGGGTCGAGGGCCGCGAGCTCGAGGGCGCCCGTCCGTATCTGCTCGTGACTCTGCTGGCCGCGTCACTGGCGGGGGCGTTCACCCTCGGCATGTGGGCCTCTCTCGCCGCTCTGGTGCTCGCCGGCGCGATGACGGCGGCACTCGCGGGCACGGCCGTCGTGGCCTCACAGACCGCGGGGCGCGCGCTCAACTCGATCGTGCGGTACGGGGCGGTGATGTTCCACCACGGCCTCTATTTGAACGACTACTACACCTTCGTCGACGAGGTCGGGTCCATGGTCACGGCCCGCGGCACGACGCGGGTCGAGGCGCCGAGGCAGATCCGGTTCGAGGGCGCCGGCTACACCTACCCCTCCAAGGACGCACCGGCCCTGCACCCGGTCGATCTCACCCTCCACCGCGGGGAGGTCGTCGCCCTGGTCGGCGAGAACGGTGCCGGCAAGTCCACCCTGATCAGATTGCTCACCGGACTGACCACGGCCGGCGAGGGCACGGTCCGGTGGGACGACACCGACCTGGCCACCGCGGACGCGGAATCGGTGTGGCGGCACGTGGGTCTCGTCCCGCAGCGGACCGGGCGCTGGCCCCTGTCGGCAAGGGAGAACATCACCCTCGGCCAGCCGCGCGAGGACGGCGACGGCCGGATCTGGGCGGTCGCGAACCGGGTCGGCATGGACACCACCCTGCGTGGCCTGCCCGGCCGGCTGGACACCCTGCTGGCCCGCTCCGTGTGGGGCGGGCACGAACTGTCCGGCGGCCAGTGGCAGCGGCTGGCCTGTGCGCGGGCGATGTACCGGGAGCCGGCCGTCCTCGTCCTGGACGAGCCGACCAGCGAGATGGACGCGCGAGGCGAGCACACGATCTTCCGCGAACTGCGCGAGATGGCTCCGGACCGCATCACGATCGTGGTCACGCACCGGCTCGACAACGTGCGGATGGCCGACCGGGTCATCGTGCTCGATCAGGGCCGCATCCGCGAACAGGGCCGCTTCGAGGACCTCGTCGCCACCGAGGGCAGTCTCCTGGGCGAACTTCACGCCCTCGCCCAGGACCGCTGACTCCCGGGCCGAGTCCGACACCGAGGGGCCGTGCCGCACCCGGGCACGGCCCCCTTGTCCCCGCCCGGCCGGGTGCGTCACGGTCGGCGCGGGGCACGGACACGAAGCGGCGAACACCCGTGCTCGGCACTCGACTTACCGCGCGGGCACCTCCCGTCCGGAGCCCGCTGCCCAGCTTCCCTGGTATCCGCTGCCCGCACGGCGCCCGACTCCCTGCGACCCTGCGGGCCGCGGCCCGCAACCCGCAACCGAAGGGAACCGTTCTCCCCGGTCGCCTCGATCGTTCCCGCGCTCACGCGTCACCCCGTCCCATCAGGACCGTCTCGCGGAACTCGGCCACCACGGGCCGGAGATCGACCCGGTGCCACGCCGCCCACAGTTGAACAGACCCTCCGTACCAGGGCAGTTCGCGTATCGCGACGCCGTCGGAGGTGCCGCGCACCATGCTCTTCTGGATGAGGGCGAGACCGAGGCCGGAGGCGACCAGGCCCAGCGCGGTGAGGGGATCGGCCGCGTCGAGGCGGATGTCGGGCGTGAAGCCGGAGGCGACGCACGACGCGACGAACGTGTCGCGCCAGGCCGGGTCCGGGGCATCGCCCACCGCGATCCACGGCTGCCCGTCGAGGGCGTCCGGTGTCAACTCCTGCTGCTCGGCGAGCGGATGTCCGGCGGGCAGCACGAGCAGCAGCGGATCCCGAAGCAACGGGGCCGAGTTCAGGTCCGGGTCGTCCTCGGGCGGCGGGGTGCGCACCAGCGCGATGTCCAGGCTGCGCTGCCGCAGACCCTCGAACTGCTCGGCCGACTCCTGGTCGTACAGCGCGACGTGAATGCCCGGACGCCGGTCACGCAGCGTGCGCAGGGCGGAGGGCAGGATGCCCGTGTGCATCGCGTCGGCCACGTACCCGATGCACAGGCCGCCCTCCTCGCCGCGGCCGAGCCGTCGGCCGAGGTTCTCCAGCCGGTCGGCGTGGCGCAGCAGGGCCTGCGCCTCGGTCAGGAAGACCCGGCCGTCGGAGGTCAGCCGGATGCGCTGCTGGCTGCGTTCGAAGAGGGTGAGTCCCAGGTTCTTCTCCAGCTGGGCGATCTGCCGGCTGAGGGGTGACTGGGAGATGTGCAGTCGCTCGGCGGCGCGACCGACGTGTTCGGCCTCGGCGACGGCGACGAAGTAGCGGAGTTGTCGCAGGTCAAGCATGTAGGACCTCAAAGGACTCAACTCTGTCCAAGCAAGTCTTGGACAGTCTCATGTAGGGATCCTAACCTCGAACACGTAAGGCCGACGGATCGCCCATACCGTGACGAATCCGCCCTGATCTCTATCCGCGAGGATCCTCCATGAGCATCAAGCCCCTGCTGCCCGGCTCACTCGGCTTCGGCACCGCACCGCTCGGCAACATGTTCCGCGCCATCCCGGAAGAGGAGGCGGCGGCCACCGTCGAGGCCGCCTGGGACCAGGGCATCCGCTACTTCGACACCGCGCCCTTCTACGGCGCGGGCCTCTCCGAGACCCGGCTCGGCGACGTACTGGCCCGGCACCCCCGTGACGAGTTCGTGCTGAGCACCAAGGTCGGCCGCGTCATCCTGGACGAGGTCGAGGACCCGTCCGCCCGCGACCTCGGCGAGAAGGGCGGCCTCTTCGAACACGGCCGCCCGAACAAGATGGTCAACGACTACTCGGCCGACGCCACTCTCCGCTCCATCGAGGACAGCCTCAAGCGGCTGCGGACGGACCGTCTCGACATCGTGTGGGTGCACGACGTCGCGCAGGACTTCTACGGAGACGAGTGGCTGGCCGCCTACGAGAGCGCGCGCACCGGTGCCTTCCGTGTCCTGCAGGGGCTTCGCGAGGAAGGCGTCATCAAGGCATGGGGGCTGGGCGTCAACCGGGTGGAACCCCTGGAGCTCACCCTCGACCTGGACGAACCGAAGCCCGACGCCTTCCTCCTCGCGGGCCGGTACACCCTCCTCGACCACGAGCGGGCCCTGCAGCGCCTGCTCCCGGCCGCCGCGGCCCAGGACGTCGACATCGTGGTCGGCGGCCCGTACAGCTCCGGAATCCTCGCCGGAGGTACCCACTTCGAGTACCAGCAGGCGCCCGCGCACATCATCGACAAGGTGGAGCGCATCAAGGCGCTGGCCGAGCGGCACCGGGTGGGTGTCAAGGCCGCCGCGCTGCAGTTCTCCCTCGCCCATCCGGCGACGACGGCCGCCATCCCCGGAGCCACCAGGCCCGGTCGCATCGCGGAGGACATCGCCGCTCTGACCGAGAGGATCCCCGCCGCGTTCTGGGCGGACCTGCGCGCGGAGCGACTGGTGGCACAGGACGCTCCCGTACCCGCCGCCGCCTGACCCCTTCCGCCCCAGCCCAACGGAGAATCCCGTGGCCACGACCACCGCATCCCTCGACATCCCCACCTCGCCCGACCGCGTCTGGCAGCTCATCGGCGGCTTCGACTCGCTGCCCGACTGGCTGCCGTACATCCCCTCCAGCGAACTCGCCGACGGCGGACGCGTCCGGCGTCTCACGAACGAGGAGGTCGGCGTGATCGTCGAGCGCCTCGAAGCCTTCGACGACAAGGCCCGGACCTACAGCTACTCCATCCTCCAGGCCCCCTTCCGCGTCACCGGTTACCTCTCCACCCTCACGGTGCACGAGACCGCCCGGCAGGACAGGGCCCGCGTGGAGTGGTCCGGCAGCTTCACACCGGACGGCATCGGCGACGACGAGGCCATCGCCCTGTTCCACGGCATCTACACGGACGGTCTGGCCGCGCTGAACCGGACCCTGACGTCGCCCGCGAGCTGACACGGGGCGACGTCCGACACCACCCGTCCTCCGCCGAAGGCCGTCGAGCGGGCTGCGCGCCGCGCGGGCGGACGGGTCCGGGAAGCCCGCCGTGTTGGAGGTGCGCGGGTTCCCTGCGCGCACGGCGGACCTCCCGGCCACACGGTCCTCCTGCCCCGCTCCGCGGCGCGCGCGCACCGATACCGCCATCTTCACGCAAGAGGCACACGAACGCGGGGCGGCCCCGGACTGAACTGATCAGTCCGGGGCCGCCCCGCACCACCACCGGGTGGGAACTGGGTGATCTCTACCAGCGGTACCAGCGGCCACGGCTGCCACCGGTTCCGGTGGAGCGCATGACGAAACCGAGCAGCCACACGGCGAGCACGATCACGGCGACGATCCACAGGGCCTTCAAGGCGAAGCCGGCACCGAAGAGGACCAGAGCGAGCAGAAGAACGAGAAGCAGGGGAACCATAGTTATCAACCTCCGCAGCACCGAGTGCCCTGCCGACAACCACCCATGCGCCCAAAGTTTATTTGTTTCTTATCCCTCGAACCGGCAATACGGAACCGCCCCCGGCAGGCGGCAGCGTCCCTCCCCCGGCGCCGGCTTCGGCGACCCGGACACCACAGCGGAGACCCCAGCCATGCGCCGGAGTCACGGCAGACACCCAGCGTGACGATCCACCGGGCGATTCTGCGTCCGGGAGGCCTGCACGGCGGCTCCCGGGGCAGACGGCGTTCGTCCGGGGAGTCGCCCCCGGCCGAACGCCGCCGAAAGGCGCCGATCCGTGGGAGCCCCGATGCCGACCGCCGTGCCGGAAAGACCTGCCGGACTGCCTCGTATCCCATCGGAGGAGGCCGGCTCCGGAAGGCCGGCGGCCCTGCCCCGAGGCATCGGGCGGACCGCCGCGCGCATCGCCGCCCTGACGGCGTGCCAGGCCGCGCTGATGGTGGGATTCGGACTCCTGATCACCGGTCCCGCGCGTGATCTGTGGCCGCTGACGGTCGAGGACCGCGTCGACGAAGCCTTCGAACGGGGCCGCACCGGCACCCTCACCACTCTGTCCTTCCTCGGCTCCGAGGCCGGCAACACCCTGACGGTCATCACGCTCACCCTGGCCGCCTGTCTGGTGCTGGTCCTGCTGCCCCGTCTCCCCATGTGGCGACAGGCGGTCTTCCTCGCCGTCGCCGTCTCCCTCCAGTCGCTGGTCTTCCTGACCATCACCTTGTCGGTGGACCGCAACCGTCCGGACGTGGACCGCCTCGACGCGTCCCCGCCCACGTCCAGTTACACGTCCGGCCACACCGGCGCCGCCACCGCCCTGTACGCGGGCCTCGCCGTAGTGGTGCTGTCACGCGGGCGCGGTCCCTGGCGCAGAGTCGTGGGGGTGCTGCTGCTCCTCATACCGCTGCTGGTGGGCGTCGCCCGCCTCTACCGCGGCATGCACCACCCCACGGACGTGGTGGGCGGACTCGTCAACGGCGGCCTGTCCCTGCTGATCGTCGGGCGTGCCCTGCTGACCGACAAGTCCGTGACCGCGCCGCCCTCCACCGGCTCGCTGCCCGCCGCCGACGGTGCCCGCGCCGAGCGGCACCACGGCACCACGGCCGTGATCTTCAATCCCACGGTGACCGACGAAGCCACCCGGGTGTCCCTGCGACGGGTCCTGGACCACAACGGCCACCGTGCGCCGGTGTTCATCGAGACGACCCGCGACGACCCGGGCAGCGGGCAGACGGCCCGCGCGATCCGCGACGGTGCGACGCTGGTCGTGGTCTGCGGCGGGGACGGTACCGTCCGCGTGGTGGCCGACGCCCTGGCCGGCAGCGGGGTCCCGCTCGCCGTCGTACCGTGCGGCACCGGCAATCTGCTGGCCCGCAACCTCGGCCTGCCGCTCGCCCCCGCCGAGGCCCTGGAGGCCGCGCTGCGCGGTACGTCGCACCCCCTGGACCTCGGGCACATCGAGGGCGACGACCTCACCGCCACCCACTTCACCGCGATGTCCGGGGCCGGACTGGACGCCGCGATGATCGAGCACACGGACGAACGCGCCAAGTCGGCCGTGGGCTGGCCCGCGTACCTCCTGGCGGGCATCAGCACGCTGCGCACCCCCCGTATGGGTCTGACCATCCGGCTCGACGACGCGCCCGCCCTCCGCCGTACCGCGCGCATGGTCCTCGTCGCCAACGTCGGCACCGTCCAGGGCGGGTTGACGCTCCTGCCGTCCGCCCGTCCCGACGACGGGCGCCTCGACCTCCTGATCCTCGACCCGCGGGGCCCCGGCGGCTGGATGCGCGCGGTGGGAACGCTGCTGCGCGGCCGGTCCCGGACGCCCCGGGGCGCCGCCGTGGACACCCTCGCCACCCAGGACGGCGACCGGGCCGGCGTACCGGTGGAGTTCTTCACCTTCCGCCGCGCCGAACTCACCTTCGACTCCCCGCAGTCCCGCGAACTCGACGGAGACCCGGTCGGCCCGGGGCGCCGTCTCACCGCCGAGGTCAGGCCCGGCGCCCTGACCGTGCTGCTGCCGTCCCGGGAGAAGTGAATGGGTACCGCCACCAGGGTCCCCGAGACCCGTGACATGACCGGCGAGGAACTCTCCGCGGACGAGGCGCTGGCGTCCCTGCGCCGTTACGGCCGCTGGCCGCTGCTGCGCGACTCGTTCATCCGGTTCCGCTACGCCGACGGCTTCAGCCACTCCCGGGCGCTCGCCCTGCAGACGGTGCTGGCCGTGATCCCGCTCGCCATCGCGTTCGTCGGACTCTCCACGGCACTGCACTCGGAGGACATCGGCAGGTTCGCCGAGCTGACGATCCACCGGATCGCCGCGGGCCCGAGCGCCGAGGTGGTCGACGACGCGCTGCGGCGCAGCCGGCACACGGCGGGCGACGGCGCGCAGGTCGCCCTCTGGTTGGGTCTGCTCTTCTCCCTGGTCAACGTCACCACGGCGATGTGCCAGATCGAGCGTGGTGCCAACCGGATCTACGGGAACGAGCGGGACCGCCCCTTCCACCGGAAGTACCTGCGCGGCCTGGTGATGTCGCTCAGCGCCGGGATCCCGCTGGGGCTGGGGTTCGTCGTCATGGTGGCCGGCGGCGACCTGGCCTCCGCGGCGGTGACGGTCTACGGACTCGACGGCGCGGCCAGGACCGCCTGGGAGATCATCCGGTGGCCGGTCGGTTTCCTGCTCGCGCTCCTCTCCGCCAGCGCGATCTTCCGTCGCTCTCCCCGCCGGCAGCAGCCCGGTTACACCTGGCTGGCCTTCGGCGCCGCGGTCTACCTCGTGCTGTGGACGGCACTGACCTGGCTGCTGAGCCTGTACCTCGGGGTGAGCGGGTCCTTCGACACGATCTACGGCCCGCTCAGCGCCTTCATGTCACTGTTGCTCTGGGCCTATCTGACCTCCATCGCCCTGTTCCTCGGACTGGCGTTCGCCGCGCAGCTGGAGGCCTCACGGGCCCTGCGGCCCGGTCCGATCCACCCCGACCCTGGAGTGTGAATGCCGGTGCGAACCGTTGCCCTCCGCCTCCGTGAGCAGCGCCGCCGGGCGGCAGACCGCAGGTTCGGTGTCCGGCTGCTCGGGTCGGCCGCCGTCGCCGCGGTCGCCGCCGTGCCCTTCGGGCTCCTGCTCGTACTCCTGGAGGGCCACTGGCAGCCCCTCCGCCGTCTGGACGCGGGCACCGCGCGACGGCTGCACGAGACGGCGCTGGAACACCCCGCCTGGACGAGCACGCTGCGCTTCCTCTCCGACCGGGTGTGGGATCCCGTCACCCTGCGTACGGCCGTCGCGCTGCTCACGATCTGGCTGGTGTACCGCAGGGCGTGGCGGCTGGCGGCCTGGTCCGCCGTGACGGCCGTGGCCGGCGGCCTGATCGGACTGCTCGTCAAGACAGTGGTCGAGCGGGCCAGACCGTCTCTGGAGGATCCGGTCGCGCACGCCCCGGGGTTCTCGTTCCCGTCCGGGCACGCGATGACGGCCACCACCTCGTTCGCGGTGCTGCTGCTCGTCCTGCTGCCCCTGGTCCCGCGCGCCTGGCGGCCGCTGGGCTGGTGTCTGGCCGCCGTCTCGGTGCTCGGTGTCGGCTTCACCCGCGTCGCGCTCGGCGTGCACTGGTTCAGTGACGTGGTGGGCGGCTGGCTGCTGGGGCTCGCGGTCGTCGCCCTGACGGCCTGGGCCTTCGAGGCGTGGCGCGTCGATTCCGGCCGCGGGCACGCCGAGTTGACCGGCGGTCTGGAGCCGGAGCTCACCGGCGCCCACCCGGAACCGGGTCCGGCCGGCCGGGAGGTGTCCCACTGAGACGGGGTGGGTGCCGGGGACGGACTCCACGGCACCCACCCCGTCGTCAGGAGGGACGATCCCCAGTCACGGTCACCGTCACCGCGCGCCGGGGTGCAGGTAGGCGCGGTCCACCGTCTGCTGGACGGTGTCGCCGGCCGCGTCCTTCGCGGTGACACGCAGCGTCACGTACGCGTCGCCGTGCACGCGGTTCGGCCGCTCCACGGTGGCGCTGAAGCCGCTGCCCCTGCGGGCCGTGGACGCGGTGGCCCAGGTCCGCCCGCCGTCGTACGACGTCTCGACCCTGAGCGTCACACCACGCGGTGCCGTCATGCCGTCCTGCATGCGGACGGTCAGTCCGATGCTGTGCCCGCGCGCCCGGCCCACCGCGTTCCGCGCGTCGACGGGGACGGCGTAGTCGACCTGGAGCAACGGCAGCATGGCTGTCCGCGCCGCGGTGTCCGAGCGGAACGTCCACGACGTGCGCGTGCCGGTGGCGAAGTCCCAGTCGTCGGAGACGCGGGCGGTGGCCAGGTCCAGCCGGTACGCGGCGTCGCCCGCGGGCACCTCGATGTCGCCCCACGCGCCGTTGTCGGACGCGGCGATCTGCTTCCCGTTGCGGTACAGCTCCGCCGTGGCCGTGTCGGGCAGGTCGGCCGCCGCCGCGGACGGGGATCCGGTGCGGATACCACTGCCGACACCGCCGCCGGGGACCTCACCGAACGCCCAGTGGCCGGTGCCGGAGTCCGTGAACTCCGGCACGAACACGGACAGGGTGTCGCCGTTGCGCACCGACTGCCAGGCCGCGCCACGTGGGATCGACGGACGGACCACCGCTCCGAACCACCGCTCCGTGACGTTCTGGCCGGGGCGGTAGGTGCGCGGCAGATCGCTCATGCCGGCCATGAGCGGCATGTCGGGGTCACCGACGACGTTGTGGCGGACGGTCTGACGCCACAGGGTGTCGCCGCCGGTCACGTACTCGACGCGCTCCTGGCCCGTCGGAACGTAGCGGGTGTACTGGTTCCAGGCGGTGTCCTGGTAGGGCCGCCACCCGAAACGCTGCTCGCCCGCCCAGGACGTGGCACCCGTGCGGGTGTAGGTGCTCCGGACCACGGCGCTCTCGTGCTCGGAGACGGTGTACACCAGCGGCTTGGGGATGGAGCCCTTGGACACCTGCATCACGTCGTAGAGGTACGGGCTGCGCACCGTGCCGGTGAACTCCACCGTGGTGGACCTCGCCTCGGCCCGCTTGAGCAGCGCGGCGCCTTCCGCCGCGCCGGCGCGCATGGTGGGCAGCGCCAGCCGGTCTCCCGTCGGGCTCCACCGCGTCCAGGGGTAGAAGCCGTCCTCCATGACCAGTACGAGTGCCTTGGCCCCGGCGTCCGCCGCCGCCCGCGCGAGCGCCCGGTCGTCGGTGAAGTGCCAGCGGACGACGGCCAGTTTGCCGCGCACGTGGGCCGCGCGAAGGTCGGCGGCCGTGCCGGTGCCGGCGTCCACGGCGGTCAGTCGTGCACCCTTGTCGCTGAAGGCCGGGGAGGCGTCCACGTAGTACGGGGTGAAGGCGAGCGACGTGCCGGGGACCTTCGCCCGCAGTTGCGGGGCCACCATCTGCCAGCGCGAGGCGAACTCGAATTCGCCGTCGGTGACGCGTGCCGTGGGGCTGACGTAGACGCGCTGGGCGACGTCGAAGTACATCACGCCCTGGAGCAGGCCGTTGCCGTCGATCTTCCGGTACGTCTGGTAGCTGAGCACACCGCGCTGTTCGGCGGGGCGGGGTGTGCGGATCTGCACCTGGACGGTGTCGGCGGCGTCGAGTGTCACCGACGTGTCCTTGGTGACCTTCACCTCCGGGTTGACGACCTCGCGCAGTTCCTCACCGTCGGCCGCCTTGTCGATCGTGTTGAAGCTGACCTGGTAGGTGCCCTCCTCCACTTCGGCGACGGCCGGTTCCAGGCTCGTGTAGTTCACGAAGCCGTCGGCACCCCAGATCGTCGGAGCGGCGCCCTCGATGACCTTGCCGTCTCGGTCGCGGGCGACGACGGTGAGCTTGTGAAGCGCGCCGTGCGCGTTCAGGGCCACGGTGGTGTGGGTGAGCACGGTGCCGTCGGAGGAGGTGGCGGTGACGTATCCGTAGTACTGGCCCCGAGTGGCCTTCGTGCCGTCGAGGCTCAGCGGCACCTCGGCCGTGCCGCCCGCCGCCAGCTGCACCTTGCCGCTGCCGACGCCCACCACGCCGTCCGGGAGCGCGCGCCCCGTGTTGGTGGCGAGGGCGGCGGTCAGGGAGAGCGTGACCGCGTGGTCACCGGTGTTGGTGTAGCGGACGGTGGCCGCCTGCTGCTGCTTCTTGGCAGCACCGACCTGGACCGGCGGAAGGGTGACGGAACCGGTGGCCGTGACGGAACCCATGGCGGTGGCCAGGTCGATGCGGCCACCGCCCTGCTCGGTCACCTTGGTCCCGGGCACCTCGTGCGCGGTGCTGATCAGGGCGTCCTTGAGCTGCTGGGCTCCCCAGCCGGGGTGTTGCTGGGCCAGCAGCGCGACGGCTCCGGCGACATGCGGGGTGGCCATCGAAGTGCCGGACGCGGAGGTGTAGTTGGCGTCGACCGGGGTGCCCATCGTGGTGCCGGAGGCCCGGGCGGCGACGATGCCGACGCCGGGGGCGGTCACGTCGGGCTTGACCGCCGCGTCGACCAGGCGCGGGCCACGGCTGGAGAAGGGGGCCAGGGAGTCGTCGCGGTCGACGGCACCGACGGTCAGCGCGGCGTCGGCCGCGCCCGGCGAACTGACGGTGGACATGCTGGGGCCCTCGTTGCCCGCGGCGACGACGAAGAGCGTGTCGGTCGACGCGGTCAGGGCGTTGACGGCCTCGCTCATGGAGTCGGTGCCGTCGGTGGGCGTGCCCGAACCGAGGCTCATGTTGACGACCTTGGCGTGCTGCGCTGCGGCCCACTCCATGCCGTCGATGACGGACGACTCGCTGCCGTAGCCGTCGTCGCCCAGCACCTTGCCGACGAGCAGGTCGGCGCGGGGCGCGACACCGCGCCGGGTCCCGCCGGACGCGGCGCCCGTGCCACCGACGATCGAGGCGACGTGCGTGCCGTGCCCGAAGGCGTCGCCGGTGCCGGTGCTGCCGGAGAAGTCCTTGGCCTCCGCTATGCGTCCGGCCAGGTCGGGGTGGTTCGCGTCGACGCCGGTGTCGAGGATCGCGACCTTGACGCCCTGGCCCTCGTAGCCCGCCTTCCATGCGGCGGGGGCGTTGATCTGCGCGGTGCTGCGGTCCAGTACGGCGTTGACCCTGCCGTCCAGCGAGACCCGCGGGGTGACCGCGGCACGGGCGGCGTCCGACGTCGCGCCGGTGTTCAGCGTCTTCCAGAACGTGCCCAGGTCGTCGTCGGCGATCCGCACCGACCGTGCGTCGATGCTCGCGAGGTCACGGACGGGCGACGCGGACGTGTTGAGGGCCGCCAGCCGGTCGGCCGTGTTCCCGGCGGCCTGTGTCGCCCGAGCGGTGCTCCTGGCTCCGTTCGCCGACGGCTTCGAGGAGACGATCAGTGGAAGGGCTGAGGTGTGGGCCTCGTCGTAGCCCTCGGCGATCAGGGCCGTCACGTCGAAGAGCCGCCGGTCCAGAGTGCCCGCGGTCACCAGTGCCTCGGCGTCGGACGGCAGCACGGTGAGCGCCTTGTCGTTCCCCTCCAGTGTCCGGAAGGGGATGCTCTCGCGCCCCGGTCCGGGCTGCACCGACGCGGTGTGGCGTCCGCCGGGCAACGTGGTCACGGTCACCCGGTCACCGGTCAGGAGCCGCACAGTGGCGGAGACCGCCTTGTCGCGGGCGGTGATGCGCGCCGTCGCGTCCGCGCTCGTCCCGGCGGAGACGGGCGATACACCCCCGATTGTCGCCACCAGTACGGTCGATACAGCCGCCGATAGGCGCATCCATGCCACCAGTCAAGCACCTTTCATACAGCTCGCGGTCATGCGCTGTTCGACAGAATCCGCTGGTGTCACGGGACATGTCACTGCTCTCAGTTGTCACGGATGCGACATGTCCCAACGGCGACAGGGGCGGGCGCGGCACGGTCACGGTCCCCGCTCCCGCGCGCCGTGACAGCGTGGCGGGCGGGCCGGAGCGTGGTCGGCGTCGGACGCCGAGCGTCAGGCGAGATGCCGGGTGAAGAACCTCAGCGCACTGTCCGGTTCGAAGGCCGGGAGCTCCCCGTGCCTGCCGACGTTGGCGTGGAGCGTCTTCTCGGCCGAGGCCAACGCGTCGAACAGCGCCAGGCCTTGGGCCCGAGGCACCCGCTCGTCGTCCCACTGCAGCAGGAACTCCACCGGCACGGTGATGCGCGCGGCGTCCCCGGCCGACGCCGACGCCCCGCCCAGACCAAGTACCGCGGCGCGGACTCGGGGTTCGGCGGCGACGAACGGAACGCCGAGTCCGCACCCGAGCGAGACGCCCCAGTAGCCCACCGGACCGGCACCGACGTGCTCGAGCCGCTGGACCGCGTCCAGGACAGCCCGCCATTCCGGGACGGTCCGGCGGGCCACGAGCGCCTGGAAGCCGGCGATCAGCGGGGCCAACTCCTCGCCCGCGGCCACCCGAGCCTGGTTCTCGGTCGCGATCCGGTCGTACTCCTCATCCACCGGACGGTCGCCGTGGCCGGGCACGTCGACCGCCACGGCCGAGAAGCCGCACTCGGCCACGATGCGGCGCGCGAGCGCCAGGATGTCGGGAGCCTTCTTGTGCTGACCGCCGCCGTGTCCCATCAGGACGAGCGGCTGCGTACCGGTGGCACCTTCCGGCGTCCACAGCACGCCGGGAACCCCGTCGAGGGTGAAGAGCTGTTCGGAGACGCCGTCGAGGGACGTCTGAGAGGTGAAGCGCATGGCGTTACAAGCCTTTCGGAATGCCTTCTGCGGGCACTCCCTAGGCCATACGAGGGAGGGAGGCCCGACCTGTCACAGCGTTGATCGGTCTCACCTCCCTGGTTCGCGGTAGCGGTACGGCGGCGCCGAAGCTATCACGGAGACCCTCACCCGCGTCAGGGCGATAACGCCTCCAGGACGAACGGCGCCTCCTGCGGCACCGCGTCGCGTGGACCCCGCGTCGCCCTCGCTTCGATCCGGGGAAGGCGGTCGCGCATCGGCCCGCGCGGCCACCTCGCCGTGTGCGGTGTCAGGCGACCGTGACCTTGCAGGGGCTTCCGTTGCGGACGTCCAGGACCGCCCTCAGCGCCAGTGGGCCCGAAGAGCCGTCCACGACGAACTCGGCCCTCCCGATGCCCGGTCGGGCGGATTTCTGTCCGCGGTAGCGGAAGTGGACGGCTATTTCGTGCGGACCTGTGGCGACCGGGATTTCCGTCGTCCCCCACCGCGCCGCCCATTCGGTCCGGTCTATGTCCGTGAACGGCCGGGTGAAAGCCAAATGGAAGGGGCGGGCCACCCACGAGGGCCGAATCCCGATGTTCAGGCGGGCCATCACCCGATCCCTGTCCTCGTGTCCCTGTGGGTCTTCTCTGTACGGCCAAGATCCGCGGGAGGTTCCCAACCGGCGTCCATGCGCGGCACGTTCCGTACGGACTCGCGCGGCCCAATGCCTCGCTGGAGTACACCGTTTCTTGCCTCGTGGTCCGCGAAGCGGTGGTGATGGCAGGGCACGGCGGACGTTCGGAGTCGACGCGCCGAATTCCGGGGGCCGTTATTGAGACACGAACAGGCGGCGCGGACATGCCGGTGGCGCGTCCGGGCCGGGTGGGCCGGGCGCGCCACTGGTTGGTCAGCTGACCGTGTCCGGGTCGGTCCGGGTCATGCGGTCAGGGATGGGACGGGCTCAGTGGCGGCCGCCGCGGTGGCCGCCCCAGGTCACGGTGTCGACGAGGCGGCGGTGGTCGTTGCGCAGGGTCGCGGTGTCGGCACGCTTGTCCCACACCGACGAACGACGGTCCTGGTAGAGGTCACGGAAGGTGTCACGGCCGACACCGGTGTGGACACGGACGGTGGCACGGCCGCCCAGACGGTAGTGGCGGAAGGTGTACGTACGCCCGTCACGGTCCGACAGCGTCCACCGGTCCAGGTTCACCGCCTGACGGGTGGTGTTGGTGATGTCCACCCACTCGTCGTTCAGGTCCTGACGGTGATGACGGCCCGGGGAGTCGTAGTGCACGTGGCTGATCTGCACCGCCGCACGCGGCCGGGGCCCATGGTCGGCGGCAGAGGCCGGCAGCGCCGACGCCCCGGCCACCGCGGCCACGGTCACCGCGGCAGCGGCAAGACGACGGACAGTCACAGATGCGGACATGAAGTCCCCCTACATGGTGCTGGCACCCCCACCCCCACCGGCCTGTTCCAGACCGTACGGGCGGGACTGCGTGTGCGAGTGGTACGGCCGGCCCTCACTGGCCGACACCCACACCATGCCCCCACCCCGACCCGATGTGGGCGATACCTGGAGGTGCGTTACGGATCATCCATACCGCCGTAACACTCACATGTACCGACCATTCACCCGCCGAACGCACCAAGTTGACGCACCAACACACCCACACCCCTTCCCCACACCCGCCCCCACCCCACACCCGCCACACCCCGCCACCCCACCCCCGACCAAGCCACCACCCGAAAGTGGATTACAGACCATGGCGGCGCGGGCCGGCCTCGGGGCACACTCCGGTGCCCGTCCTGTGGAGATCCGCCGGCCCGTGAACCGGAACGCGCCCATGCTCGGCGCGCTCAGCGGCCCAGCGCGTTGCGCAGCTGCTGCTTGTTCATCGTGGAGCGCCCCTCGACGCCCTTCTTCCTGGCCTCTTCGTAGAGCTGATCCCTTGTGGGCCCCTGAGCACCGCTGTGGGAACGCTCGCCGCCGCGCTGAGGTGCGGACTTCTTGTCGCGCAGGGAGGTCTTGGAGGCCGTCTTCGCCTCGCCCGACCTGGCCCGCTCCTTGTTGACCGTCCGCGCGGCGATCTCCTTCGCCCGGCCGGTGGAGACACCGCGCTTCTCGGCGCCCTCCTTGATGTGTTCGTACTGACGCTCACGCTTGGGACTGGAACCTGCCGGCATGACACTTCTCCTTACCGTCCGATGACGCGACAGACCGAGCGGGCCGACCGCACGCCCGATCACGTACAGCGGCTTCCCGCGGCAGCGGAAGGCATGCGAAGGGCGACCGCCCCCACCACTCCAGCCGAAGACCGTTCCGCCCGCGACCCAGGAACGCCGTCCGAGCGCCGTTGCCGACACCCGGACGGCCGATCCATGCGTACGTCATGCCGATGCCCGCCTGCTGAGCCGGCTCAGAGGACGTCGGTGTCGTCGTCCGGCACGCGGTGGACGGCGGCCTCCTCCGCCGAGGCCGCGCCGCCGTCGATGCCCACGTCCTCGGCGAACATGTCCTTCTCGGCCTCCTCGTGGGCGCCCTCGTCCCGCGCCACGAGACGGCCCGCGCGGTCCCGGCCCACCTCGTCGTCCATCGGCTCACCCTCACCGTCCGGGAGGTCACCGAGACCGTCGTCGGTCTCCAGCTCCTCCAAGGCCGGGTCCGCCACCTCCTCCGCCAGCCGCTGGTCCAGCGTCTCGCCCTCCCGCTGCTCCCGCGCGGTCGTGCCCTGGTGCTCCACTCCGAGCGGGCGCTCGGGCGGCGACCAGCCCTCGTCGTACGGGTCCGAACCGCGGTCGTTGAGCGTGTCCTCCGGGTCGAGGATGCCCTCGTCCTCGCGCCCCTCGGGGCCGTCGGGCTGGTAGACCTCGTCGCCCATGACTTCCTCGTTGTCCTGACTGCCCATGATGTGTGTGACCTCCGGGACGGATGCGTGCTCTGCGGCCCGCGTATCCAGGCTGCGGCACACCACACCTTCCGGCACGCCGGGTTCGCGTCGCGTCGAAAGCGCTCACGCGTGCGACGACGCAGGCGCCCCTCGGCAGCTGGTCGGGGTCTGCGGTTCGCCGGGGCGGGGCGCGACCGACTCGGCTCAGCCGACGCCGTCGGGGTGGAGGAAGACCTTGGTCCAGCCGTCGTCGCGGCTGTCCAAGTGCTCGTAGGCGGAGGGCGCTTCGCTCAGATCCAGCTCGTGGGAGAGCCCCTTCTCGCACTGCTTGCAGAACCCACAGGCGATGTTGAACGGCAGGACCACGTACTCGCCGACCTTCACCTTGCTCTCCGCGGAGCCGACCTCGACGACCTGCCCCAGGTTCTCGTGGTTGAGGGGGCGGCCCGTCTCGAACGACGTGCGTCCTTCGTACATGTGCAGGCCGGAGCCGCAGATGTTGGTGGTGGTGATCCTCACCGGAATGTCGCAGGAATGCTCGATCCTCGCGTCCGGCACATCCTTCACCGACACTGTCCGCGGGCCCTCGTACACGGCCGCCCTCATGAGATACCCACCTCATTTTTGCCAGTTCGAACGCACGGCAATTTCGCACACCTTCCACGACGGCCATGAAGACGGACACGAAACGCGGGATCGGCTCATGAAAAGGCTCGAATGAGCCACGGTTCCTTCGTCGCCGCGAAGGGTTCGACACGGTAGGACATGACGCGCTCGCGCCTCTTCTCCGCCCCTTCCAGCGTCCCACCGGGCCCCCCGATGTCAAATGGCGACGGCGCTCCGGGTCAGTCGTCGGCGGGACGCCGGCAGGCCGGGCAGAGGACGAGGCGACCGTCCGGATCCGGTGAGACGACCGTCCCCCAGCCACGGCATTCCTCGCAGTCCCGGCTCCGGGCGACGTCCACACGTGGGCCGGCGGTACAGGGTTCGGGGCGCGCTGCTCGGGCCATGGGGTGCTGCTCCTCGGCAGGGGGGCGACGACGGAGCCACATCGTCGTTGTTGCCGGTGTATACCCGCGTTGCGGCTGTCGCGGATGCGGCGCGGGGGCACTTCCCCCGCGGAAGACTTCGGACCGGCCGCGTCCCGAAGTCCCGGCATTTCCGATGTGTAGCATCCGGGACGCAGGGCACCCGGCGTTCCGAGAAAACGTCACCGAATTCGATGGCGCCTGTACAACCCCGCATTTCCTGACCGTGGGGAAGCGAAAAATATCGAAGAAGGAGCCGTTTTATGAGCGACAACATCTGGGGCTACCAGCCGACCACCGGCCACGCCGCGGGCACCGACCTGATCGGCTACAAGGTCGAGGCCACCGACGGCAGCATCGGCAAGGTCGACAAGCACTCGGACGACGTCCACTCCTCCTACCTCGTGGTCGACACCGGTGTGTGGATCTTCGGCAAGCACGTCCTGCTGCCCGCCGGCACCGTGACGACGATCGACCAGGCCGAACAGAAGATCTACGTCGCTCTCACCAAGGACCAGATCAAGGACTCCCCCGAGTTCGACTAGGACAAGCACGTCGGCGACGCCGGCTACCACGAGCAGGTCGGCGCCTACTACCAGGGCCAACGACGCGCCTGACCCGCAGCACCACCCCACGAGCGGGGGCCGGCCGAAGATTCTCCGGCCGGCCCCCACTTCTCAGCCGACGGCGCGGTGACAGGGACCGGTGTCCCCGGATCGCTGTCGCGCGACGTTCACCACGCCCCCGGGCCGAAACCGGCACGTGTGCGGACATGGTGAGCGGGAAGCCGGTCGTAAACCACACAGGACGAGAGGCGCTGTCGCGATGCTCGAACCTCACCCCAAGGTCGTGCGTACACTCCTCGCACACTATGCGGAGGCGCGCTTCGCCCATGCGCACGCCGAGGACGCACGCACGGCAAGGGTCCTTGCCGATGTCGCCTACACGCTGTGTGTGACGACCGGGACGGCAACCGTCGAGGACGCCATCGCCGCCGCGGACGTCCTCCTCGAGCGATCCCGTAGCGGCCCCGGTGCCCCGGACGACAGCGGTGCCCCGGACGACACGGCGCAGGCGGAGCTCGCGGCGTAGATCCGGGGCGTGGGTCCAGGTCGTGGATGCAGAGCATGGATCCAGGACGCGGCACAGCGTCCGTTCTGCTGGACGCGTGTCTGCCTCCTCTGAACCCCTCCGCCCTGACCGGGCCCGCACGGGCATGCTCGGCGCCGAACAGCGGCACGCCGGCCCGGAATCGCGTCGCGGCCGTCCCGCACGACGAGCCGGCAGCGGGCGGGACGCGCGGGTTCGCAGCACAGTGGAAGAGAGCCGATGTCCAGGAGGTGTGTACTGATGTCCGGTGGTCCGCTGCCCTCGACCGAGCTCGGCCCGCCCATGGATCCGCAGACGGACGACAGCGGGGGGTTCGTCCCGGCCTCGGCTCGTCGTGAGGCTGCCGCCGCGTTCACCGCCGTGGTCGAGGAGATCGCGTCGGGTCAGGCCGAGTTCCCCCTGCCGGGGTCAGGGCGGACAGCACGCCGGTTCGCGGCTCTGCGGGCCGTGGCGGAACAGGACCTGAGCGCGGCACGCCTCGTGGAGGGGCATGTCGACGCGGTGGCCATCCTCGACGAGTTGGGCGCACCGCCCCCGGCGTCCGGCGAACGCTGGGGTGTCTGGGCCGCCGAACCTCCCGGCGAAGGCCTCACGGCAACGGCCACGGGAACCGGATGGGAGCTCAGCGGCCTCAAGAAGTACTGCTCGGGAGCGCACACCTGTACGCATGCCCTGGTCACCGCGCGGACCGCGCAGGGCAGGGGCCTCTTCGCCGTGGAGACGGGCGCCGCCGGATACAGTCCGCTCGCGGGCACGTGGCAGGCGGTCGGTATGGCCGGCAGCGACACCCCTGACGTGCGCTTCGCCGAGGTGCCCGCCGTACGGGTGGGCGGTGTCGGTTCCTACGTCGAGCGGCCCGGCTTCCAGCACGGCGGCATCGGTGTGGCCGCGTGCTGGTACGGCGGTGCGATCGCCGTGGCGAGGACTCTTCGCGAAGCGGCACGGCACCGCGCCGAACCCCACACCGACGCGCACCTCGGCTCGGTCGACGTCCAACTGCACGCCGCGTGGGCCATGTTGGAGCAGGCCGCCGCCGAGATCGACCGGGACCCGCAGGACACGAGAGGCGAGGCCCGGGTGCGCAGCCTCCGCGTACGTGCCTTCGTCGAGTCCGTCTGCGCCGAGGTCCTCGCCCGGGTGGGCCGGGCCACCGGGGCGGGCCCGCTCTGCCACGACCCCCGGCACGCCCGGAACGTCGCCGACCTCACCGTCTACATCCGTCAGCACCACGCCGAGCGGGATCTGGCCGAACTCGGCGCGCTCCTCGCCCGGCCGGAGGACAAGTGGGACGACCAGCGATGAGCACCCCCCTCACGGGCCCCTTCGACGACCCCATTCAGGCCCCCGGCACCGAAGAGCGTCTCTGGCGCGAGTGGTCCGGCTGGGCCGGCCTGCCGGAGGCCGCGCTGCCCCGCTCCGGCCGGGTGGTCGTCGTGGCCGCCCATCCGGACGACGAGGTACTGGGCTTCGGCGGGTCCCTCGCGCTGCTGGCCGCCTCGGAGGCCGAGGTCACGGTGGTGGTCCTCACGGACGGCGAGGGCTCTCATCCGCACAGCAGAACCGTCACTCCCGAAGAGCTGGTACGGCTGCGGGCGGCGGAGACGCGGGCCGCGCTGGCGGAACTGGGCGCCGCGCACGTGGAAGTCGTCCGCTGGGGGGTTGCCGACACCGAGGTCGCGAAGCACGAGCGCCGCATCGCCGACCGACTTCTCCCGCTGGTGACCGGCGCGGCCCTCGTCGTCGCCCCCTGGACGGGCGACGTGCACAGCGACCACGAGGGAGCGGGCCGGGCCGCGCTCGCGGCGGCCGGGAACGCGGCGGCCCCCTGTTGGCTCTACCCCGTGTGGATGTGGCACTGGGCACGGCCGGATGATCCCAGGGTTCCCTGGCACAAGGCCGCGCGCGTCACCCTGCCCGAGCCCGTCCAGGCCCGGAAACGTGCCGCGGTCGCGCGGTACGCCAGCCAGATCAGGCCTCTGGGTCCGGACCCGGAGGACGCCGCGATCCTGCCGCCCGAGGAGATCGCCCATCATCTGCGCGAGCGTGAGGTGGTCTTCCGGTGAACACCCCGGCGTCGTACTTCGAGGACATGTACCGCCGCTCCGGCGACCCCTGGCATCTCGCCGAACGCTGGTACGAACGGCGGAAGTACGATCTGACGGTCGCCTCTCTCCCCCGCCGGCGTTATCGGCGGGCTCTGGAGCCCGCCTGCTCGGTGGGTGAGCTGACGCTCCGTCTCGCAGAGCGCTGCGACGAGGTCCTGGCGTGCGACCGGGTGGACTCGGCGGTGGCGACGGCCGCCGCCCGTACCGCACACCTGCCCCAGGTGACGGTCCGCCGGCTCACGCTGCCCGCGGAGTGGCCCCCCGGCACCTTCGACCTCGTCGTGCTGTCCGAAGTCCTCTACTACTTCGACAAGGACACCCTCGACGACGTCCTGAGACGTACGACGGCCGCCCTGGAACCCGGAGGGACGCTGGTCACGGTGCACTGGAACCATCCCGTCCCGGAGCATCTGCGGACCGGGGACGAGCTGGCCGGGGTCCTCGCCTCCGTACCCGGGCTGTCGCCGGCGGCCGATCACCGTGAGGTCGACTTCGTCCTCCAGACCTTCGGCCGTACGGCTCCGGACGGAACACCGCCGCCGTCTCCGGCCGCCGCCGAGCGTCTCGTATGACGCGTCGACGCGGACCCGTCGGCCGCCCCGGATCGGTGGCGGTCATCATCCCGGCCCACAACGAGGAGGGCCTGCTCCCCGCTTCGCTCGCCGCGGTCCACACCGCGGCGGGCCATCCGGGCCTCGAGGGAACCAGGGTCCTCGTCGTGGTCGCCGCGGACGGCTGCACCGATGCCACACCCGAGGTGGCGCGGCGGGCGGGTGCGCTCACCGTCGCCGTCCGTGGCCGCGGAGCGGGGGCGGCCCGCGCCGCGGCGGCCCGTGCCGCCCTGGGAGTACTGGGTGGTGGTGACGGCGTGTGGATCGCCTCCACGGACGCGGACAGCGTCGTGCCGGCGGACTGGCTCGACTTCCACCTGTCGTACGCGGCACGGGGCTGGGACGCTCTCGTCGGCACGGTGGTCCTGGACCGTCACCCCGCGGACGCCCGCCGGCTGACGGCCGTCCACCAGCGGCTGTACGAGAAGTCCCGGCCGCCCGGGGGTCTGCCGTGGCATCACCCCCACGTCCACGGGGCGAACCTCGGGCTCACCGCCCGGTCCTACACCCAGGCGGGCGGCTTCCCTCCCCTGCCGGTCGGGGAGGACCACGCCCTGGTCCGTGCCCTCCAGCGGACGGACCACAGGATCCTGCGCACCTCCGACTGCCCCGTCACGACGTCGGGCCGGCTCCACCCTCGCGCTCGCGGCGGGTTCGGCGAGTACCTGGCCCGGCTCGCCGCACAGGAGCCCGCCTGAGATCCGGCGGCCCGTCGGTCAGCGGGCGAGGGACGCGAGGACGTGCGGCAGAGGTGGCTTCGCGATTGGGCCGGTGTCCCAGGAGCCCGTGACCGTATGTCCGGCCGGGGAGGGGCCGGGTCCGGGCATGCCGACGGGGCCGGCGGAAGGTACTTCTCCGCAGGCCCCGGGGCTGTGCAAGGTGAACGTCGGTCGGCAGGACGGGCTTTCGGCTCAGCCTGCGGCGCGCCTGCCGGGGTCCGTTCCCGGCAGCGGGTTCGCGTCGCCGTGCCCGCGCGGGGCGCGGATCCGGAAGTGCCGGTCTAGAAGTAGTGTTTGCGGCCGCCGACCGAGCGACCGCTCGCACCCAGGATCCACAGGACCGCGCCGACCACGACGAGCACACCGCCCACGGTCGTCAGCAGTGACACACCGACCAGCAGGCCGATGACGAGCAGGATGGCGCCAAGGACAATCATGTCGATTCCGATCTTCAAGTCTCTTCGGTGCGTGCGGGCCGTCGTCCGTTCGGGCTCACAGCACCCTCTTCCCGCCCGCTGCGTAACCCGGGACAGGTGAAATCCGGTCGGCCACCCGGTCGGCGGCCGCTGGATCCCTGTCGTGCAACGTCCGTGTGCCCCGCTCTCGGTCACTCATGCCGCCCCTGCGGCGCAGGTCCGTCAGCAGGGCGGACGGGAGGTGCTCGCGGTGCCTCACGTGCCCGGTGAAGCGGCGGTCCGGCCTCCTGGCGCAGGTCCGGTCCGGTTCCTCCCCGCGGGAAGACGTGCCCGAGGCCGGTGCACGCACCCGGCCCGACTCCCCCGTCGGTGGGCAGACCGTTCGGGTGCAGTCGGGGCCACAGCGGGACGGCGGCGTGCTGCCGGGTAGTCGTTGTGCATGAGCACTCACGTCCCCGGCACCTCCACCCGTTCCTGGACACCCTCGGCCCTGGACACCGCGTCGGCATGGTGGCTGACGGCCCTGGACCGTATCGAGCGGTCGGGGGCGGCGGATCCGGCGATCCGGCTTCTCCAGCGGGGAATCCGCTCACTCCCGCTGGGCGAGGTACGCGATCTGCTGCGCGGCAGGCCGCTGGGCCATCCGGTGCATCCCGTTCTGGTCCAGGTGCCGATCGGCTGCTGGCTGTCGGCCGCCGTACTGGACATCGCGCCGACGGGGCACCGTGCGCCGACCACCCTCACGGCCGTCGGTCTGGCCGGGGCCGCCCCGGCAGCGGTCGCCGGCTGGGCCGACTGGGCGGACCTGCCGCCCGAGCAGGCCCGGGTCGGACTGGCCCACGCGGTCTCGAACGTGGCCGCGGTGGCCTGTTACACGGCGTCCCTGACGGCGCGACTGCGCGGTCGCTCGGCGAAGGGCCGGCTGTGGTCGTTGGGCGGGCTGGCCGCGGTCGCCGTGAGCGGTGCGCTGGGCGGGCACGTGGCCTATCGGCAGGCCGTCGGAGCGCATCCCGCGGCCTGAGGGCCGTACCGTCACCCGCGTTCGAACTCCGCCCGCCGGGCGGGTAGTCTTTTCGGCTGTTCCCGGCCCGGGTACCGCCCCTCGGCGGGCTCTCGGGCTCACTTTCGAATCGACGGGTATGCATTCCCCCGCGGCGGGTACGCGAACCTTCGTCGGCCTCCATCAGCCGGCGGCACGGGGGCTGGATCACATGGGAGGGGCCAGGCATGACAGTGACCGAGACGACAGAGGCACGGCTGACGGTACTGCCGGAGATCGCCGACCCGTCGCGAGTCGCACCCAAGGACGCCCGGCAGTTGTCCAGGCTGTTCTTCGACCAACTCGGCGTCCTGGAAGAGGGCACGCCCGAGTACCAGTACGCGCGCAACACGCTCATCGAGATGAACGTCTCCCTCGTCCGCTTCGCGGCCGCACGCTTCCGCAGCCGCAGCCAGGACGAGATGGAGGACATCGTCCAGGTCGGCACGATCGGACTGATCAAGGCGATCGACCGGTTCGAGCTCACCCGTGAGGTCGAGTTCACCTCCTTCGCCGTCCCCTACATCGTCGGTGAGATCAAGCGCTTCTTCCGCGACACCTCCTGGGCGGTCCACGTTCCCCGCCGCCTGCAGGAAGCCCGCATCCAGCTCGCCAAGGCCACCGAGGAACTGAGCAGCCGGCTGGGCCGCACCCCCACCGTCAAGGAACTCTCCCAGCTGATGTGCCTCAGCGAGGAGGAGGTCAACGAGGCTCGCCTCGCCTCCAACGGTTACACCTCCTCCTCCCTCGACGCCGCCATCAACTCCGGCGACGAGGGCGAAGCCGCGCTGGCGGACTTCATCGGCGCCGACGACAGCGCCCTCGAACTCGTCGAGGACTTCAACGCCCTGGCCCCGCTGATCGCCGAACTCGACGACCGTGAACGCCGCATCATCCACATGCGGTTCGTCGACGAACTCACCCAGGCCCAGATCGGCGAGCACCTCGGCGTCTCCCAGATGCACGTCTCCCGTCTGCTCACCCGCACCCTCACCAAGCTCCGCGCGGGCATGCTCACCACGCGCTGACCCACGGCGCCTGTTCCCGTTCCGTTCCCGCCTCGCACCGGGGAGATCGTCTCGCCGGTGCGAGGACCGGCACTGCTCGCGTGCCCGCCGACCGGTACTGGGGTGCGCAGACCCAGCGGTCACTGATCGATTTCTCGATCGGTGACGACCGCATGCCCAAGGCGGTCTACCACGCCTACGGCCACGTCAAGAAGGCCGCCTCGATCGTCAACGGGCGCGCCGGACGGCTGCCGGGCTGGATGGCAGACCTGATCGAGCGGGTCAGCGACGAGGTGATCGGCGGGGCGCTCGACGAGAACTTCCCGCTCTATGTCTGGCAGACCGGCTCGGGTACGCAGTCCAACATGAACACCAACGAGGTGATCAGCAACCGTGCCATCCAGCTGACCGGCGGCCGGCTGGGCAGCAAGGCTCCGGTGCACCCCAACGACCATGTGAACATGGGGCAGTCGTCCAACGACACCTTCCCCACCGCGATGCACATCGCCGCCGTCAAGGAGGTTCACGAACACCTGCTGCCGGCCGTTCAGGCGCTGCGACGCCCCATCGAGGCCAAGGCCGGGCGATGGCAGAACGTGGTGAAGACCGGCCGTACCCAGCTGGAGGACGCGGTCCCGTTGACCGTCGGGCGGGAATGGTCCGGCTACGCCCACCAGCTCAGGCAGGCCATGTCCGTGGCGACCGCGTCCACCCGGGGCCTGTTCGAACTCGCCGCCGGCGGTACGGCGGTGGGCACCGGGCTGAACGCTCCGGAGGGCATCGCCGAAGAGACCGCCCACGAGATCGCGGAGGCGACCGGGTATCCGTTCGTCACCGCCGCGAACAAGTTCGCCGCGCAAGGCGGCCTGGATGCCATGGTCAACGCCTCGGCGGGCCTGCGCGCCCTGGCGGTGCCCCTGATGAAGATCGCGAACGACATCCGTTGGCTGGCCTCCGGGCCACGCTGCGGGCTGGGCGAACTGGTCCTTCCTGCCAACGGGCCGGGAAGCTCGATCATGCCCGGCAAGGTCAACCCGACCCAGTGCGAGGCCATGGTGATGGTCTGCATCCAGGTCCTGTCGGAGGACTCCGCGATCGCCTTCGCCGGTTCCCAGGGCAACTTCGAACTCAACGCGATGCGCCCTGTGATCATCAGCAACTTCCTGCACGCGGCCACGATCCTCGGCGACGCCTGCGAGAAGCTGCGGGAGTACTGCGTCGAGGGCGCCGAACTGCACAGTGAGCAGGTCGCCGACTACGTCGACCGCTCCCTGATGCTGGTGACCGCCCTGTCGCCGGAGATCGGCTACGACAAGGCCTCCGCGATCGCGCACAAGGCCGACGACGAGGGCACGACCCTGCGCGAAGCCGCCGTGGCCGACGGGTTCGTCAACGCGGCCGAATTCGACCGCATCGTCGACCCGGCAGCCATGGTGGGACCGTCCGGGCACCAGTGACCACGCCCCGCCGGTCGCGGGCGCATGCTCCCGGGGCCGATGCGGTCGCCACGAAGCGCGCCGCTCCCCCTCGGCCGGGCCCGCCGAGGCAGTCGGCTGCCTCTAGCGGACGAGGGCGTCGGACACGGCCCACAGCCGTTCCGCGTTCGCCAGGTCCAGGGCGTAGGGCGCCACGCCGGCGACGGCATCGGCTCGTTCGGTGACCGTCCGGGACGGTGCGCAGTCCTCGAAGTAGCGGCCGGTGACGCCCTCCACCGTGGGTGAGGCGGCCACCAGCACCGAGGTCGCGGCACCCTGCTCGACGGTCTTCCCCGGGGGCAGCACGAGTCCGGTGGTGTCGATGAACCCGGCCAGCTGCTCGGGGTCCATGTGCCGGGCCAGCGACGTGTCCGCGATGTTCCCCGGCATCAGGGCGTTGGCCGTGATGCCGTCATCGGCCCACCGTTCGGCGGCACCGACGGCGAACAGCACGTTGGCCGTCTTCGACTGACCGTACGACGTCCACGGGTCGTAGGGACGGAATCGGTAGTCCAGGTCGTCGAAGACCACCGGCGAGAAGAGGTGACCGATCGAGGCGACCGACACGACCCGGGCACCCTCCGCCGCCGCGAGTGACGGACGCAGCCCGACAGCCAGCGCGAAGTGACCCAGGTGATTGACGCCGAACTGCGTCTCCCGACCGTCCGGGGTGCGCCTGAGTTCCGGAAGGGCCATCACCCCGGCGTTGTTGACGAGAATGTGCAACGGGCCCGACCAGTCGGCCACGAACGCCCCGACCGTCGACCGGTCGGCCAGATCGAGCCGCTTCACGCTCAACCTCCCGGATCCGGCGGGCAGTTCGGCCTCCAGACGGGCCGCGACACGGGCGCCGGCGTCCGTGCTCCGCACGGCCAGGGTCACGTCGGCGCCGGCGGCGGCCAGCGCCCGCGCCGTCTCCACCCCGATTCCGGAACTGGCTCCGGTCACCACGGCTCGACGGCCGTGCAGGTCGACGCCGTCGATGACCTCGGAGGCGGTGGTGTGCGCCCCGAACGGGTGGGGCGTCTGGGATACGGACATGGGGAAGGTCTCCTGACTTGGGTGCGCCGGGTGTCCGAACCTGCGGATCGTGTGCCGAGGGGGGTCGGCTTCTCCGGCGCGGGGGTGCGGTGTTGGAGGTGCGCCCGGCGTGGCGGGCATCGTCATTCGGCAGTCGGCGCCCGGCCGACGGGGGTCCACGCGTAGCCGCTGCCTGCCGGTGTCACACGGCCGAACACTCCGGTGGTGAAGTGCCCGGCGGCGATCAGGGTGTCCGGCCGCCGGAGCACGCGGTCGCGCACCGCTCGGGCCTGGTCCGGGTCTACGTCCGAGCAGAACACGCAGGCCGAGTCGGCGATTTCCACGGGGTCGTGGAAGATGTCCCCCGCGATGAACACCGATTCGCCGCTGGCGCCCGAGGGGTCACGGACGACGACCGCCAGGTGTCCAGGGGTGTGCCCGGACGTGTCCTCGACGGTGACGCCCGGGGCGATGGTGTCGCCGTCGCGGACGAACTCGACGACTCCGTCGAGGGGTTCGATCGTGGCTTCGGCGTCCGGGCCGCCCATCTCGCCGGCCGCCGTCGTGGTCCAGTACTGCCACTCGGCTCGCGCCATGAGGTGCCGTGCCCGGGAGAAGGTGAGGCCGCTCGCTTTCCGCTTCCCGGGCTCGTTCGGAACCGGCGCCACATCGCTGGTCCAGCCGATGTGATCGAGGTGCAGATGGGTGTACACCACGGTGTCGATGTCGTCCGGGGACAGTCCTTCCGCGGCCAGGCTCCGCAGCAGCTCGCCCCCCTTCACATGGGCGAGGCCGGGAATCTCCACGTCCATGTCACCAAGAGCGAGATCGACAAGGATGTTCCGGTTCCCGGCGCGGACGAGGAAGGCTCCGAAGGTGAGCACGAGTTTCCCGTCGTCGAGGACGCCGGGATGTGCCGCCCAGTCGACTCCCGGCATCATCGTGCCGGGGTCGTGCGCGCCGAAGCCGTCGGCGAGATGGGTGATCGTCGTTTCGCCGATGGTGATGCGGTCGGCCGGTCGAGCCATGCGGAGAAGTCCTGTTCGTGATGCGGGCGCACCTGCGCGGGGCAGGTCCTGGCCGCGACGTACGGGGGTCCGGCCGTCGACGGCGCAGCGCAGCGCGCCGGTGGGAAGTCAGCCGTCGAGCGTCCCCATGTACTCGGGTGCGTATCGTTCGCCGGTGACCGCGCCGTGCGGGGCGACCGCCTCGATCGCGGCGATGTCGCCGGCGGTGAGGGTGACTTCGGCCGCGGCGACGTTCTCCTCCAGGTAGCGGCGGCGCTTGGTGCCGGGGATGGCCACCGCGCCCTGGTGCTGGACCCAGGCGAGCGCCAGCTGGGAGGGGGTGACGTCCTTGGCGGAGGCGATGCGGCGGACCTCCCGGACGACGTCCAGGTTGCGGTCGAAGTTCTCGCCCTGGAAGCGGGGGTCGGTCCTGCGCCAGTCGTCCGCCGCGAAGTCGTCCGTGCTGGTGATGGCGCCGGACAGGAAACCACGGCCCAGCGGGGAGTACGCGACCAGGCCGATCCCCAGCTCCTGAAGCGCGTCGAGCACGCCGTTGTGCTCGATCTCGCGCTCGAAGAGCGAGTACTCGGTCTGCACAGCGGCCAGCGGGTGGACGGCGTGCGCGCGCCGGATCGTCTGCGCGGACGCCTCGCACACACCGATGTGACGGACCTTGCCCGCGCCGACCAGCTCCGCCAGCGCACCGACCGTTTCCTCGATCGGCACCTGGGGGTCGATCCGGTGCAGGTAGTAGAGGTCGACGTGGTCGGTGTCCAGGTGTCGCAGCGAACGCTCCAGGGCCCTGCGTACGTAGTCGGGCCGACCGTTCAGGCCCACCATCCGGCCGTCATCGGTGATCTCCATGCCGGTCTTGGTGGCCAGCACGGCCGCTTCCCTGCGTCCGGCCAGGGCCTTGCCCAGGAGTTGTTCGTTGACGAACGGGCCGTAGCTCTCCGCGGTGTCGAGCAGCGTGACGCCCGACTCCAGCGCACGATCGATGGTGGCCAGCGACTCGGTCTCGTCGGTGGCGCCGTAGAAGACGCTCATGCCCATGCAGCCGAGGCCCTGGACGCTGACGGTCAGGCCCTGACGGCCAAGTGTGCGGGTCTCCATGAAGCCTCCCTCCAGTTTGAAACTAACCAGTTAGGGACAACGTAGCCAGCTGTTTGACAAGTGTCAATAACTGGATAGTTACCTGCCAGGGTCACGCGACGCCGCACGACTCCGGCGATCTCACCGCGGGAACCCGCCGACCGGCCGGGCGCACGGCCTGGACCGGGGTGCGGGGTGACTCCGCACACCCCGCGGTCGTCCCCGGGCAGGGCGCGCCGCGTGTCACAGGCGACGTCAGGACGTGTGCGGCAGATAGCCGGGGGCCCACCAGGCGGGAGCGCATGCCACGACCGCCTCGACCATGTCGTCCTTCGTGATCGAAGGGTCGTCGAGCCATGCCTTGATGGCACCGCCGAAGCCGTGGGCCATGAACTGGGCGATCACCTCACGGTTGGCATCAGGGAGCCCCGAACGGCCGCCGCGCTCCATGAACGCCGAGGCGTAGTCGCTGAAGTGCCGCACGAGCGCCTCGTAGACGCCACTGTCGGCCGGATCCCCGAGGGAGAATGCGTAGACCGCCCGGAACCGCTCGACGTGGTCCCCCACCTCCGCCGTGGTCATCCGCAGCAACTCCGCGGCCGAGTGCCCGCGCCGCCCCCTGTCGTCCTCCTTGCGGTGACCACCGTTCAGGTCGGCATCGAGAACCTGGATGAGCAGGTCCAGCGGGGTGCTGTAGCGGTTGTAGAAGGTCGCTCGGGTCGCCCCGGCCCGTTCGGCCAGTTCGGCGACCTTGATCTGCGAGATAGGCCGCTCCGAGGCGAGTTCCACGATGGCCTGCTCGAAGGCGCGCATCGTCCGGGTGATGCGGGGGTCGGTCCGGTCGCTCAGTGCACTGCCCTCCGGTCAACCGTCGACCACGTCGCCGGCACCCGTCCCGCGGCGCGCCATGGCACGATCGATTTTTATACATCCGTAAACTACTATTTTCGCAGGCCAACCGCCTACCGTCCCGGTTCGACGGCACCAGGGACGCACCGAGGGCATGTTGTCAACGACAACAATGCTGGCGATGCCAACAATGTTGGCGCCGGTCACATACCGGATAGACTCCCGCCCATGCAGACCCGCCCCCGCCCCTACCACCACGGCGACCTGCGCGCCGCCCTGCTCGCCCGCGCCGAGGAGACCCTCAGGGAGAAGGGGCCCGCCACGCTCTCGCTGCGCGAGCTCGCCCGCGACCTGGGCGTCAGCCACGCCGCACCGAGCCGCCACTTCAAGGACAAGCAGGCCCTCCTGGACGCGCTGGCCCTGACCGGCTTCGAACGCCTGAGCACCACCCTGGCCGCCTCACAGGAGACCGCGGGCGACTCCTTCGCCGACCGCCTCGGCGCCCTCGCCCGCGCCTACGTCGGCTTCGCCACCGCCAACGCCGAACTCCTCGACCTCATGTTCTCCATCAAGCACGACCCCGCGGCCTCCGAAGCCCTCGTCCAGGCCTCCCAGGGCATGGCCGTACTCGCCACCCGGCTCATCGAGGAAGGCCGCCGCACCGGCGAGGTCCGCGACGCCCCGCTCGAAGCCATCGCCGTCCCGATGTTCAGCACCCTCCACGGCTTCGCCAGCCTCGCCGTCAGCGGCACCCTGCCCCCCGACACCCTCGACGCCGACCTCGCCGACGTCATCGCCCACACACTCCGCGGCTGCGCACCCGACCACCCGACACCACACTGACCCACCCTCCCCGAACAGCCCGTACGCCGCCCGGTAGCTGTGCGGGGGCGGAGATCGGGAGCCGGTCCGGCGACCGACGACATCGGACGACCTGCCCGATTCCGGCTGATCGCCCGCGCCCATGGCCGGGAAACTACACAAGTAACTTGGCAAAGTCGCTTGCGTAGTTTTAGGCTGGCGTCATGACCTCGAAGCCCGGACCCCAGGAGTCCGCTGTGAACGCGCAGCGCCTCAACGACGCGATGAAGCGGCTGCGCGCTCGCCTGCGCGTGGAGTCGGGGCAGCATGCGACCGGCCTGACCGCCACACAGCTGGCCGTGCTGGCGAGCGTGGTGCGGGAAGGGCCGGTCACCGCGGCCCGGCTCGCCTCGCTCGAACACGTCAGCGCGCAGTCCATCGCGCAGAGCCTGGCGGTGCTCAAGGCCGCGGGGTTGATCCACAGCACGCCCGACCCGCGGGACGGCCGCAAGAAGTTGATGAGCGCCGCCCCGTCCGCGACCGAGCTGGTCGACAAACTGCTCACCGGACGCGCCTCCTTCCTGGCACGGGCCATCGAACGGGTGGTCCCCCCGGAGGAGCGCGAGGACGTGGAGAAGGCCATCGACCTGCTGGAGCGTCTCGCCGCGGCCGATCTGAGCGACGGCAGCATATGAACGCCACCCCTACCCGGGCCCGGACCACGTCGCGCGACGTGATGGACAAGCCGTTCGCATGGACGTTCACCACGCCGCTCTACGTCGGCTCCAGCCTCAACCCGATCAACAGCTCCATCATCGCGACCGCGCTGGTGCCCATGGCCACCGATCTGCACGTCTCGGTGGGCAGCACCGCCGTGCTGGTCTCCTCGCTGTACCTGGCCAGCGCCGTCGCCCAGCCCACGGCGGGCAAACTGGCGGAAGTACTCGGACCGCGCCGGATCTTCCTGTACGGCATCGTGCTGGTGCTGCTCGGCGGCCTGGTCGGCGGCCTCGGCCAGAACCTGGCGACGCTGACCGTGGCCCGGGTACTGATCGGCATCGGCACCTCGGCCGCCTTCCCGTGCGCGATGGTCATGATCCGGCGCCGCGCCCAGGAGGCCGGGGCGGACGCTCCCCCGGGCGGCGTGCTCGGTGGCATCGCGATGGCGGGCATGGCCACGGTCGCCGTCGGCCCGCCGATCGGCGGACTGCTGGTGGGCTCCGCCGGCTGGCGCTGGGCCTTCCTGATCAACATCCCGGTCACCGCGATCGCGATGGCGATGGCCGTGCGCGGGCTGCCCAGGGACCCCGCACCCGACCGCGAGCACCACACGTTCCGCAAGGTCGCGGCCCGGATCGACCTGCTCGGCATCCTCGGCTTCGCCGGGTCGATGAGCGCGCTGGTCATCTTCCTGATGGGCCTTCCCCACATCGGATGGGTCGCGCTCGCCGTTCTGGTCCTGACCGGCGTACCCACGGTGGTGTGGGAACTGCGGAGGACAGCGCCGTTCTTCGACTTCCGCGGCCTCGCCGCCAACGGCGCCCTCGCCCGGACCTATCTGCGGCAGGCGCTCACACTGCTCGGCGTCTACTCCGTGATGTACGGGATGACCCAGTGGATGGAGGCCGCGCACGGCATCTCCACCGTGGAGGCCGGACTGCTGCTCCTGCCGATGGGCGCCGTCTCCGCACTGCTCTCGCGCCCGCTCGCCAGCCGCAACCTGGTGCGCGGACCGCTGATCGTCTCGGCGGTGACCATGCTGCTCGGGTCCGTCGGCGTCATGCTGCTCTCCTCGCACGGTCCGGCGATCGCGATCGTCCTGGTCTCCCTCGTCTTCGGCGTCACGTCCGCCACCACCACGGTCGGAAACCAGACCGCGCTCTACCTCGCGGCGCCGCCCGACCAGATCGGCACCGCCTCCGGGTTGTTCCGGACCTTCGGATACCTCGGAACCATCACCTCCGCCGTGATCGGCAGCATCGTCTTCCGGCACGGCGCGAGCGACCACGGCCTGCACAGCCTCGGCCTCGTGCTGGTCGCGGCCGGTCTCGCGGTCCTCCTGCTGACCGTCCTCGACCGCCGGCTGATGTACCGCAGTACAAGCCGACGTCCGGACACTTCCGGCCACCTCGGCACATCTGAGAACCCCACTGAGGAGCACTCCGCGTGAGCACCACCACCCCGCACACCATCACCCCCGAGCGGACCGCCCTGCTGGCGATGGACTTCCAGAACGGGATCGTCCCCCTCGCCCCCGACGCCGACGCGCTCGTCGAACGGGTCAAGGGTGCCATCGCCGACGTCCGCGCCGCGGGCGGCACCATCGGCTACGTCCGCGTCGGCTTCACCGAGGACGACTGGGCACGGATTCCTGAGACCAACAAGGCCTTCACGGCCGTCGCCGCGGCGAAGATGTTGCACCACGAGGACGCCGCGGCCCAGATCGACCAGCGGATCACGCCGGAGGACGGGGACATCGTCGTACGCAAGATCCGCTTCGGCTCGGGCTCCACCACCGATCTCCACCAGCAGCTGAGCGACCGCGGTATCGACACCCTGGTGCTCACCGGGATCAGCACCAGCGGCGTCGTCCTGTCCACGCTCATCGACGCCGCCGACCGTGACTACCGCGTCTTCGTGCTGACCGACGGCGTCGCCGACCCCGATCCCGAGACCCATCGGGTGCTGCTCGACAAGGTGTTCCCGACCCGGGCCCACATCCTCGACACCGCCGGGCTGCGCGAGCTGCTGCGGTCCGCCTGACACCTGATCGCGCCGGCGAGGGACAACCGGCGGATCCGCGTGGCCTTCACCGGGGCGCGGTCGTCACGCACCCGTTCACCTGGGGGCGGCCGGCCCGGCCGCCCCCGGTCGGTTCCAGCCCTCGGTCAGTTCCACAGGGGGTAGGTGACCGTCTGCCCGTACCCGGCCGGCTTGCTGTCGGTGTAGACGAGCCGCAACCGGGTGTACTGCGAGGACTCGGGGTTCTTCTTCCATGCCTGCGGGCGGTCGAGCCGTACGGTGACGGGGTATTTGCGGAAGGTCCCCGCGGCGCAGTACGGCTTGCAGTCGTTCACCACGTTGACGCCGCTGGCCACCGCGGAGTTGGCGTCCCAGCGCGACCACTGCAACGAGATGAGACGGCTGTTGCCGTCACCGCAGGCGAGCACGAAGTCCCCGGGTTCCACCTGCGGATGCCAGAAGCAGTCGACGATGACGGGCTGCGTCGGCACCGAGGGCTGCATCGACTCCTGCGCGAGGGTGTGCGCGGACCGCGGCGACGTCACAGGAGCGGCATCCGCCGTTCCCACGACAGTGGCGAGCGATACCGCGGCACAGAACGTGACTGCCGCCCTGACGGTGAGTTTTCGCATGTCCGCTCCCGGCCGCGTTCTCCTTGGACTCACTGGCCCCCACGTCCGTCCGGCCCGCCCACCGGGCCCCGCCTGCACGGCGGGCGCCGACCGGCTGCCTTCCCACGCGGAGGATGCCTCCTCCCACGACGCTACGACCCAGCCGGGAGATCCACCACTCGCACGCGGCAACAGCGCTCGCGTGTGCCACACGGGCGGCGACCACGGCCCGCGGGTGACGCACCCGCTCGTCCCAGACGGCGAGGGGCCCCTCTCCCCCTGCTAGGAGTTGTCTACTGTCCTCCTGCTCACTTGCCGATGTCCCTGTCGTCGGGTCGTGGAGTCGAGCGCTGCTCGGTGGATGCGGTGATGTCTCCGTTGACGGTGCATCCGATCTCCAGGTCCGCGGGATCGACCCGTTCGTCGAGGGTGAAAACCGGCGGCTCGACCGGGAATTGGTGCGGCCTGGTGGCAGCGCGGCTCCGTCGGGAGCACCGGGAAGCTGAGCGTTCTTATGCGGCACGCAGCTATGCGGTGTACACGTCTTCGATGCCGCCGGTACGGCGCCGACCACGACCGACACCCTGGCGGTCTTCCGGTCCCTTTCGACGGGACCGGCGCGCCCCTGCCGCTATTCCTCGAGCCGGCGCACGCCCGTCACGGTGTACGACATGGAGGCACGGAAGCCGGTACCGGTACGGACGGGAGCCAGATCCGCCAACTCCTCACCGGGGGCCGCGAACATGCCGAGCTCCGCGGAACCGGTCCACACATCGGCGATCCGCTGGTCGAGGAACTCGGCCATCACCAACTCGTGCACGGCGGGCTTGTCGTACTCGCCCACGGCCAGACGCGGGAAATGCCGCAGGTTGACCGTGGGGCGCAGCAGGCCGGCCGGGTCACCGGCCGGCTGCCGCAAGGTCACCCGAGCCTCCGCCAGCAAGCGCCCGGCCGCCGACATGGACGCTCCGAAGCGGCCGCCTGCCGCGAGCGACGGTGACGCGTTGCCAGGAGCCGCGAAGACCCGAGTCTGGGCGACCGCTCCCAGCTTCTTCGGAAATCCCTGTACCCATCCGCGCGCCAGGGCCAGGTCGTTGTCGACGTAGATGTACGGGCACCACGAGACCGGCCGGCCCTTCCACCGCGCGTCCACCAGCACCATGAACTCGCGGTACTGACTGCGTACCGGGTCGAGGTACTCGTTGTTCTGCCCGGAGAACTGCCAGTCGACGAAGAGAGCGACCACACGCCCGCTCGACTCCGGGTCGGGGCTCAGTCCCTCCGGGAGCGTCGCCTCGGCGGCCGCCGGATCGGTCCAGAACTCGACGCCGACGAGGTCCCCGGCGTAGTGCCACGGCGGAGCCGAGGCGAGACTCGCCTCTCCGCGCGGCGACAGCGGATAGGTGTAGCCCTGGAGCACGGTTTCCTCCTCGCATCGGAATCCGGGCCCGCACAGGCGCGTCCAGCCCGGAACCATCGATGTACCGATTGGTACGTTTACTCCGGGAAGAGTATGCGTACCGACCGGTACAGTCAAGTCGTCCAGGCGCGCGCACCCGATCGGCCGACGCCCCGGGCGCGGACATGCCGGTGGCGCGCCCGGGCCGGGTGGGCCGGGCGCGCCACTGGTTGGTCAGCTGACCGTGTCCGGGTCGGTCCGGGTCATGCGGTCAGGGATGGGACGGGCTCAGTGGCGGCCGCCGCGGTGGCCGCCCCAGGTCACGGTGTCGACGAGGCGGCGGTGGTCGTTGCGCAGGGTCGCGGTGTCGGCACGCCTGTCCCACACCGACGAACGACGGTCCTGGTAGAGGTCACGGAAGGTGTCACGGCCGACACCGGTGTGGACACGGACGGTGGCACGGCCGCCCAGACGGTAGTGGCGGAAGGTGTACGTACGCCCGTCACGGTCCGACAGCGTCCACCGGTCCAGGTTCACCGCCTGACGGGTGGTGTTGGTGATGTCCACCCACTCGTCGTTCAGGTCCTGACGGTGATGACGGCCCGGGGAGTCGTAGTGCACGTGGCTGATCTGCACCGCCGCACGCGGCCGGGGCCCATGGTCGGCGGCAGAGGCCGGCAGCGCCGACGCCCCGGCCACCGCGGCCACGGTCACCGCGGCAGCGGCAAGACGACGGACAGTCACAGATGCGGACATGAAGTCCCCCTACATGGTGCTGGCACCCCCACCCCCACCGGCCTGTTCCAGACCGTACGGGCGGGACTGCGTGTGCGAGTGGTACGGCCGGCCCTCACTGGCCGACACCCACACCATGCCCCCACCCCGACCCGATGTGGGCGATACCTGGAGGTGCGTTACGGATCATCCATACCGCCGTAACACTCACATGTACCGACCATTCACCCGCCGAACGCACCAAGTTGACGCACCAACACACCCACACCCCTTCCCCACACCCGCCCCCACCCCACACCCGCCACACCCCGCCACCCCACCCCCGACCAAGCCACCACCCGAAAGTGGGTCCCGGCCACCGTGCGCCTCGATCCCGTCCCGGCGCGACGATCGGCGCACGGACAACACCTCCGCCGTGGCTCACCGTGGTTCTCCGCGGCTCAGCGGTCCGCGTCCGCGGGTACGGGGGGATGACGGGCGGTCAGTTCCCCGGAGGCGCGCCGCACAGGCACAGCCGTCGGTGAAGGCGCGTCCCCGCCGCAGCGGCCGCGCAGAGTGAAGTCGGCGCGGACGACCGAGCCCTGCTCCAGCAGCCGCCGATGGACCTGCGGCCTTCTGCCGGGTGACGAGGCGACGACGGTGACGTCCCCCAAGGGCAGTCCCGCCACGGCGTACTCGCCCCGCGCGTTCGTCGCGGCACGCACCAACTGCCGTCCGCTGTTGTCCATCACGGTGACCGCGACATGGCGCAACGGCAGCAGCGCCCCGTCGCGAACGGTGCCCACGAGCGACGGCACGGGTTCACCGAAGTGGTGGCCTCGCCCCGGCATCGCCACGGGCGTCGCGATCTCCAGGGACGGATCCTCCACCAACGGAGCCGCCGCGTCGTCCGACTCGGCACCGGTGTCCCGCCGTGCGGCTGCGCGGTGTTGACGCCAGGCGTCGAGGCCCAGCAGTCCGCCACCCGCCGTGATCCATGCGCACAGCACGAGGACGGGCCCGAGCACCCCTGCCCCGTGGAAGTACAGGACCCCCCGGAGGGCGTCCACCGCGTTGCCCAGCGGCATGACGTGGTGCACGTGCTGGAAGAAGGCGGGGAGCATCGGCACGGGGGCCACCCCGCTGGTGGGGGTGCTCAGCACGATGAACAGGCCCATCCCCACCCCTGGGAAGAACTGCCTGGTGAACGGCGCCAGGCCGGAGCAGAACGTGGCCACGGCCGTCGTGAGCAGGAAGGCGATCCCGAGGGCAGCGGGATCGTTCGGCAGGTAACCGAGGCCGACGCCGACGAGGTCACCGAGGCCGGCGAAGAGGGCGGCGACGCCCGCGATCGTCAGCAGTTTCCTGCGGCGGCTGAAGGTCACCGCACGCAGCAGGGTCGTCGCGACCAGGTAGCCCGGGATGTTCCAGGCGGTCCCGAGGTAGGCCAGCGTGGTACCGGTCATGTCCTTGCTGACGGTGGGCGCCACGTCCGTCACGGCGAGGGGCCCGCTCCTGGCGGACGTGAGCCCGGTGAACTCCTTGCTCAGCGCCTGCATGAGGGACGTCCCGTTGGCTCTGGCGACGTAGAGCACCGGATGACGGCCGCCGACGTAGCCCGCCACCGCCCTCCGGTGCAGCACCGCCTGCCGGGCCGATCGGGCGTACGGCACGGCGGTGACGTCGAAACCTCCGGGGTACTGGCGACGCAGCGCGGTCTCGACCCTCGCCTCCTGGGCACGGCTCGCGACCACCACCTTGGCGTGATGCGGCTGGGGCGCGTGCAGGGCGGGGGCGAAGCAGAAGAGGAAGCCCAGGAAGAGTGCCACCGGAAACCACAGGGTCTCGGCGAGGATCCTGACCGATGACACCGCCTGTCCCCCGCTCCGGCCCCTCACCGGCCGGGCCCGCGAGTGGCACGGCGGACCGTGGCGGACCCCTTCGCCACGGACCCGCCTCCTCCGCCGCCCGGCCGCGCCCCACCCCACCCGCTCGCCGTCCGGGCCGACTCCTTCACGACACCACTCGCTCGCCCCGGCACCCGGCCCTCGCCATGACACACCTCATTAACGTACCAATCGGAACACTTACAAGTGGACCGTAAACGTTCCGACCGGTACAGTCAAAGTGTGGCCCGCCCCCTCAACGTCGAAAAGCGCGCCGAACTGCTGGAACAGGTCGTGCAGTACCTCCAGCTCCACGGACTCGCACAGATGTCGCTCAGTCCGCTCGCGCAGGCGATCGGTACCAGCAAGCGCATGCTGCTGTACTACTTCGGCAGCCGCGAGAACCTGCTCGCCCAGGTCTGGGCAGCGCGCCATCCCGACGCCCACGCGCTGTTCGACGACGTCGACGACACCGACGGCCTGCGCCGTGCCGCCGTCGCCCTGTGGGAGGCGATCACCGTCGGGGAGCAGTCCGGACCGGTGCGCCTGCTGCTGGAGCTGCTCAGCCTCGCCACCACCGACCCGAACCAGTACGGCAGCCTCGCCACCGAATCCATCGAAGCCCTGGTCAACCCGATCGAAGCCGCCTTCCTACGGCTGGGCCATCAACCGCGACAAGCGCAAGCAGGGGCCACTCTGCTGGTGTCCGGCCTGCGCGGACTGTGCCAGGACCGCCTGGTCACCCAGGACACGGCCCGTACCGATGCGGCGGCCCTGCAACTGATCGAAACGGTCGTCGTCGTAGCCGATTGACACCGGCGGCGCACGGTGAGGCCGGCCTCCGCGGTGACCACGGCCGCGACAACTCCGTCAGCGCCCGGTGTCCGGATCCGGGGAGCGGGCGAGTTCAGCGAAGCCGTCGCCCGTCCGTCGCCGGCGAGGCCATGCCGTCGGAAGACGGCGGCACCGCCTGAGTGACCACGCCGGAAAACCGCCGGACCCGCCCGGGCAGGGCTGCCTAGGCTCGCGGCCATGACTTCGCAGCAGCCGTGAAATCGTCAGGCGAGCATGGCAGGCGTTCGCGCCCCGTGACGCCAGAAGGATCGCGGCGTTCTTCGACGAGGACGCGCGATGGCTGGCCCCGGCGGGGAACGCGACAGCCGTCGCGCTTGACGTGACCCACCACATGGTCGGCAGGGAAGCCATCGTGCGGTTCCTGACCATCGACTTCCCCCGGCTCTTCACCGAGGACGTCGCGGTCACCTTCCGTGGCTTTCACGCCGATGGCGACATCGTCGTCGTGGAAGAGACCATGGAGGCGACGCTGTCCAACGGGAACGGCTACAGCAACGACTACTGCTCCGTCTTCGAGCTTCGCGACGGACTGATCCACCGAGCGCGCGAGTACATGGACACGGCCCGTGGCACTCGCATGGTCTTCGCAGACCAGACCGGGAACCCGGCCTGAGCCGCCCGGACACTCCCGTTCTCCCTCATGTTCTCCGCGGCACCCGCGGTGATGGTCCGGGTGATCGACGAGCGGATGGGTGGCTCGCCACAGGAGACGTGCCCGGCTGGGGTACACGGCGCCCGGAGGGGTAACCGGCGGGAGACGGAAGCGGGCACGCATGGACGCAACATCCGGGGACTCGGGCTTGGGACAGCCCGGCGCTGCCCCGGAGCTGAAGGCCTCACTCACCCTGGACGGCGACGGCTCGCGCATCGCGCAGGCCCGCCACCTCGCAGCCGCTTTCCTCACGAAGGTGAAGGCCGAGTACGGCACCCCGGTGGCGGCGGACACGGTGCAGGTCGTTCAGCTGATCGTCAGTGAACTCGTCACCAACGCCCGCAAGTACGCCCCCGGACCGGCGCTGCTGCACCTGCGCACCACCGGCCCCGTACTGCGGGTCGAGCTCTGGGACAGCAGCCCCGTCCTGCCGACCGCCAGAGCCACGGATCCGTCACGCATCCGCCAGCACGGGCTGGAGATCGTCGCAGCCCTCGCCCGCACCGTCACCGTGGAGCAGACCTCCGTCGGCAAACGCATCACGGCCGACGTCATCCTCGCCACCGCGTGACCGCGGCGGATGCACTCTCTACGCCGTCGGGAGGCCGCCGCGCGGAGCGTCGGCGTTCGGCGTAGGTGGGTCGCCTGTCCGGGCCATCCCTCTCCGGCGAGCGGTGTCCCCGCCCCCGCTTCGGGTACACGGCGTCGGGGTGGCCGGCCACCCTGCCCGGTACCGAGATGAAGCGACATGGAGGAGAGCCCCGTGGACGGGATCGTGCTGCTCAAGGATGACCACAAGACGGTGGAGAAACTGTTCAAACAGTTCGAGAAGGCCGGCGCCGACGCCCACGCCGAGAAGCGGAAGATCGCCGACCAGGTGATCGAGGAACTCACCACCCACACCTGGATCGAGGAGAAGATCTTCTACCCGGCCGCCCGCGAGGCCGCCCCCGACACCAGGGATCACGTCCTGGAAAGCGTCGAGGAACACCACGTCGTGCTGTGGATGCTCTCGGAGCTCAAGGACCTCGACGCGAGCGACGAGCGGTTCGACGCCAAGATGACCGTCCTCATGGAGAACGTCCGCCACCACGTCGAGGAAGAGGAGAAGGAGTGGTTTCCCGAGGTCCGCAAGGCCATGGGGCGCAACCGCCTCACCGAACTCGGCGACCAGATGGAGAAGGCGAAGAACAGGGCACCGGGTGACCCCCTGGCCGTACCCAGTGCGGACCAGTAGCCCCCACACACCTCACAGCTCTTCCCCGGACCCCCGCCGGGCTCAACTTCTGCGACAGGGGCGGCAGTCGGCGCTACGGCTACCTGGCGCATCGCACGAGCGGCACGGGGTACTCGCGAAGCAGACACTCGGGCCCACCGGAAGAAGCGTGAAGCGGATGCTGACTCACTCGGTCGAGCGAGGCGTACTTGTCCTCACGCTGAACGACGACCCGGCCGGCGACAGCCGCGACCTTCTTCCCCAGTACATCAGCGACCTCATCCACGCTCACAGCCCCGCGCCCGTCGTGATCGTCCTCAGCGCCGCCGCGACCGCAGCCGTGATCGCTGCGGTCCTGCACGCCCACCGCATGTGCAGCCGACTCAGCGTTCTCATGTCGGTAGCCACCCCCAGCGCTGCCGCCCGTCGCGCCTTCGAGGCCCAGGTCACTCCCCACGGACCGCGTCTGGTCGTCCACGCCCGCACCGAAACAGCCATCGCCACGGCATTCGCCACTGCCGCGTGACCGGCACCGGCATCGCATCGGCATCGGGATCGGGATCGGGAAACAACGGCACAGCGCGGCAGCACCGGACGGTGCCTCGGACATCCCTCGCCGGCCTGGTCCCGCGCCAGGCCGGGCAGGGTGTGAAGCCGGAAGCGCGGCGGCGTTCCCGCGGCCCGGTCCATCGCGCCCGCGCCTGACATCGCGGGCGACGCACCCGAATCGACCGTCTGGGAACCGGGCCACCGCGGTAGTCATCCTGCGTGCAGACCTTTCTCCCGTATCCCGACTTCATGCAGTCCGCCGCGGTCCTGGACCAGGCACGTCTGGGCAAACAGAGAGTCGAGGCCCTCCAGGTGCTGCGCGGCCTGACCGTGCCCGACTACGGATGGCGGCACCATCCCGCGGTACGCATGTGGATCGGCTACGAGGAGGCCCTGGTCCGCTACGGCCTGGACGTGTGCGCCATGTGGGCGGCGGAAGCACGCGCCGACACCTGCGCTTCCACACTCACCACCGACTTCGCCCGGTACCGTCCCGGCGCCACCGTACGTGTCCAGGAGCAGCTCGCCGACGACGACGAGCTGCCACCGTGGCTGGGAGACCCCGCCTTCCACCGCAGCCACCAGTCGGCACTGGTGCGCAAGGCACCGGAGATCTACACCCCGTTCTTCCCGGACGTTCCCGACGATCTGCCGTACGTCTGGCCGACGTCCGACCGGGTCGCTTAACTTGCGCGTGGCCCGTCGTCAGGCCCCCGCAAAGACTGCGCCATATAATTTTGATCCGCACATATGCCTCGAGATCCGTCATATCGCCCTCCCCCGCCCGGACCCCCCTGCCGCGACCAGAGCTCACGGAGGCGTGATGCCGACCCGACCGATCCGCCTGCTTCTTGCCGACGTCGACGGCACTTTGGTCACGAACGAGAAGCTCCTCACCGACCGCGCCGTCCGGGCGGTCCACAAGCTCCACGACGCCGGCATCCTCTTCGCGGTGACCAGCGGGAGACCACCCCGCGGCATGTCCATGATCATCGACCCACTGGCGCTGACCACTGAACTCGCCGCCTTCAACGGAGGTCTCATCGTCAACCCGGACATGACCGTTGTCGAACAGCAGGTCATTCCCGAGGAGGTGGTGGCCCCGGTCGTCGCCCTGATGGAGTCGTTCGGTCTCAGCGTCTGGATCTACCGGGGCGCCGACTGGTACGTCCGCGATCTCAAGGGGCCGCACGTCGATCGCGAGAGCTGGACCGTGCAGTTCGCGCCCACGCTCGTTCCCGGATTCGACGGGCTCGAGCAGGGCACCGCCAAGGTCGTCGGGGTCAGCGACGACCACCAGGTCGTGGAGGCGGCCGCGGTCGCGGCGCGAGAGCAGTTCGGCGAGCATGTCTCGGCCGCCCGCTCGCAGCCCTACTACCTCGATGTGACCCATCCGCAGGCCAACAAGGGCTGTGTCGTGAAGTACTGGTCGGCCAAGCTCCGGATTTCCCCCGAAGAGATCGCCACGATCGGCGACATGCCCAACGACGTGCTGATGTTCGCCCACTCGGGACTGTCCATCGCGATGGGCAACGCCGGCGACGAGGTCCAGCGTGCGGCGAGGCGGGTGACGACCAGCAACGAGGATGAGGGTTTCGCGAACGCGGTCGAGCAGTTCGTCCTGTGACCCACGGCTCCGGCTCGACCGTCGCCCACCTCCTGACGGACACGACGCCGGGTCAACGCACCCGGCCCCGCGGTTTCAAGGCCACCGGCGGGAGTTCGGGAGCCTACAGCCGGTCACCGTCGTAGCCGTGCACCTCCCCGAAACGGTCGGCGCGGCGGCAGCGCAGTTCACCCTTGGGCAGCTTGATCATTCGAGGTGCCTGACCGCGAGCACGCAGGCGGTAGAAAGCCGACGGGCTCATCCTGATTTCCGCTAGGACCTCGGCGAGCTTGAGCGCAGGTGGACGAGCCATTGATGTTTCCTCGCTCCAGGTCCATTCGGTCGGCCGATGACTCGGCGCGCTGCACTGACCCGCTGCTCCGCCATGGGTGGGGGTCGCGTCGCGGCCCGCGCCTCGGGGGACATCCCGAGAGGCGGCAGGACCACTGCGCGCTCCGCGCCTTCGGCCCGCCGCGGCCCTGGCGTGTTTCTTGACCCCCACCCTGGCCGCGTGGGGTCCCTCGCAGACCTTCGCCTCAGAGACTCGCTCCGCCGCACAGCAACCGGGCGAGCGTGCTCACCGTCCCGTCGATCTCGCGGGCGCACCCGTACAACACGGAGTGGGGCCTGCCCCACGGGTCCGAGATGTCGTCCTCGGCGGGCCGGACCGGGGCGATGGCACCCCGGCGGCCGGCCGAGGCTGTCACCACAGCGTCGAAACCGGCTGCGACCGGCCGGACTTGCCCCTCCGGTACGTCGCCATGCGGGGTCGCCGCACCTTCCCCGCCCCGCACCGTGTCGACTCCTCCCACGGCGAGACGTACGAACTCCTTCAGGGTGAAGCAGCGCCGCAGCGCCGTCGGCGCGAGCCGTACGGCGGCCTCCCGGTGCTCGTGCGCGAGCCCGAGGACCAGCCCTGCTTCCGCGACGAGCTGCGCGGTGAGCCGGCGGGCCGCGAAGCCGGACCCGTCACCGCCCAGTTCCTCCAGAACCACCCTGGTGGAGGCCTCCATGCCGGGCCGGGGCCGCGCCTGCGTTCCGGCGCTCTCCGGCCGTACGGCCGAGCCGGGCGGAAGCCTCGCGGCCAGCAGCCGCTCGGCAAGCACCGAACGGTGCACGTTGCCCGTGCAGACGAACAGGACCCGGGTCATTTCTCGTCCACGAGGCGTGTCGCCGCGGCGGCCTCTTTCCGCGGGTCCGACAAGCGAGGAGCGGGCAGCTCACCGTACGACCCGTAGGTGCCGTAGCGATTGCCCCGGGGCACCGGAGCCATGTTGAAGACGGTGCCGAGGACGCGGACACTCACGCGGTCCAGCGACTCCGCGGCGGTGCGGACCTGTTCCCGGCTGGTCTTCCCGGCGCGGACGACGAGCAGTGCGCCCTGAGCGAAGGAGGCGAGTCCCAGGGTGTCGGCAACCGGCAGCACCGGCGCGGTGTCGACGATCACGACCTCGTAGGTGTCCGCCAGTTCGCGCAGTACCTGTTCCATGCGCGCCGAGGCGAGCAGCTCCGTGGGGTTCGGTGGTACGGCGCCGCTGGCGAGAATCGAGAGCCGATCGCCGGCCTGCTGCATCACGTCCTCGATGCGGGCCTGTCCGATGAGCACGGTGGTCAGACCGGCGTCCTGGACGAGACCGAAAGTCGAGGCCACGCACGGTCGGCGCAGGTCGCCGTCCACGAGACAGGTCGAGAGACCTGCCTCGGCGAGCGAGAGGGCGAGGTTCACAGCGGTGTTGGTCTTACCCTCACCAGGCACCGAACTTGTCACGGCGATGATCCTGGGCGGCTGGTCGACCTGCGAGAATTTCAGGTTGGTACGAAGCTTACGAAAGGCTTCGGCACGCTGGGAGTGGTTGTCGGCGCTGACGAGCGGCTGCCGGGGGACGGTCCTGTCGTACGGAATGGTACCGAGACCCGGCAGCGTGGTGAACTCGCCCAGCGCTTCGCTGGTCTTGAACGTGGTGTCGAGGGTCTCGCGCAGGGCGACGACTCCGGCACCGAGCAGCAGGCCGCCAAGTACACCTGCGACCAGGTTCAGCAGTGGGCGGGGGGAGGTCGGACCGGCGGGAGCGACGGCTTCCTGGGTGACGCCCAAGGAGACGGGTGAGGCGCCGCCGGTTGTACGGCTGCGCTTTCCTGATCCCTTCGAGCCGGGCGCGGGCTTGGGCGCCTCCAGTCGCTCGACGACCGCGCTGAACCGCTGCGCGACGGCGTTGGCGATGCGCGCCGCACGCCTGGGCTCGGTGTCCCGGACGGTGATGTCGATGAGCACGGTGTTGAGCGGTGCGACGGCGGTGATCCGCGACGCCAGTTCCTCCGGCGTGGTGCGCAGACGCAACTCCTCCACTACGGGCCGAGTCACCTGACGGGTGGTCACAATCGCGGCGTACGACTGAACGCGCGCCTGCGAGAAGCTCTGCCCCTGGTTCATCTGAGCGGTGTCGTCGCCGGTACGGGTGGCTACGAAGAGCTGGGTCCTCGCCTCGTAGACGGGTGTGCTCAAGCCCGTCGCGGCGAGCGCCGCCCCGGTTGCCAGAACCAGACAGACCACGACGGTCGGCCAACGCCTGGCAAGAGCCTTCACGAATCCTTGGAGATCCAAACTGCACCCCTCATGAGACCGAGGGAACCACCCGATATGGAATGTTCCGTTCCCTGTGTACGCGGCTGACGATAGGGACTCGCGCGCGCCAACCGCCGGAGCCACCCCTGTGTCGGCCCACCAACGACCCGCGCGCCGCACGCCGTCCCGCCGGGGTGGCGGTGTGAGCCATCGAGAACCAAGCGCTCCACCATCGGGTGACTTCTGAGCGGCGCCACGCCAGCCGGAGCCATATATCCATTTATTCCATGTATCCAGATATTGGCATCCAGGTCTTGCATACGGCCGACGTTGCAGCCTGGCCCTGACTGAGATCCAGGAGAGTGAAGAAGATGATGGCATCGCCCAGATGGCGGGTCGCTCTGGCATCGGCAGCATCAACTGCTGTGCTCGTTGCCGCGCCGCTGGTGGGGGCGCAGAGCGCCCAGGCACAGTCGGCTTCCCCGGCGTGCCACGGGTACCCGCCGGTCTCCCCGCGGCTCACCTTGAGCCGCACCGTGGTACCCGCCGGGGGCTCGCTGACATTCCGTGGCACTTGCTTCATCCCCTTTGAGCGGGTCGTGGCGGAACTGCACTCGCACGAGGTCGTCCTGGGCAATTTCAGGGCGAACGCTCAGGGAGTTGTCAGGGGTAAGGTGACCGTCCCGCGAAGGACCAAGCCGGGGTACCACACCTTCGAGCTGGAGGGTCGCAAGTCCAGGCTGGAGCTCTCCGCCCGTATCAAGGTGCTGCGCGTGAAGCACGGTCACGGTCACAGCGGGCCCGAGCGCCCCGGCGGCTCCTCTGGTTCGAACCGAAACGCCGGTCATGACGGACGGGGCAACGCCCATCGTCCCTCGGCCCTGACTGCCGCCGGCAGTGAGCGGGCCCTGCCAGTGGGCGGCATCGCGGCCGGGCTGGTCGCCGCGAGCGGGGGCACGATGCTGGCCGTGCGCCGACGCCGCGATTCATGACAGAGCAGGACATCGGCACGGCGGAACCAAGGCGCCCCAGCCGAGTAGCCTTCCGCACGCGCAGGCCCGGCCGCTCCCGCGAAGGGGCGCCGGGCCGCCGTCGCGTGCTCAGGAACACCCTGTTGGCCGCCGCGGCGCTCCCACTGGCAGGCGCGGTCTGGGTCGGTGTCACGGGGCTGCTCGCCCGTTCGGAGTTGCTCGCGGCCGGACGGGACCTCGACGCGCTGCGGCAGTCGGTCGCGCCCGTGCCCGGCGCGGCCTCCGGTGCTGTGCCCGGGTTCGCCCAGGAGCGGGAACGGGAGGTCCGTTCCGCCGCCGACCATGCCGCTCGGGCGCATCAACTCACCACCGGCCCGGCTTGGTACCCCGCAGCCGCGCTGCCTTTCCTTGGCGGCCCGGTGAAAACCGTACGCGGGGCCGCGTACGCCGCCGATCGGCTGGCAGGCGATGTGCTGTCCCCGCTGGTGCGAGCCCTGCCATCACCCATGCCGGACAGCCGCGGTGACGGGATGTCCGAGGCACTCATGACCTTGCAGGAACACGCGCCGGAAGTCGTCCAGGCCGCCCGCACCGCCGTCGAGGTGCAGGCCGACGTGAACGGGTTGCCCCGGTCCACCTGGCTACCGGCAGCCGACCGGGCCCGGGCCCGACTCGCAGGGCAGATGGACCGCCTCGGCCCCGTGATGACCGACGCCTCCCTGGCTGCCCGCGTCCTGCCGCCCATGCTCGGCGCGCGAGGGGAACGGCGCTATTTCCTCGCATTCCAGAACATCGCCGAGGCGCGTGGCACCGGGGGCGTTCCGGGGGCTTTCGCCGTGCTGTCGGCCAACCGGGGTCATCTGTCCTTCGAGCGGTTCGGAAACAACACCGAGATGGCCACGGCGAAGACGGACCTCGACCTGGGAGCCGGCTTCGCGGCCCGCTATCAGGGCAGCGAGCCGACCCAGGTGTGGGCCAACTCCAACATGAGCCCGCACTTTCCCTACGCGGCCCGCATCTGGGCCGCGGCGTGGCGCAAACACACCGGCGAGCGCGTGGACGGCGTGTTCGCCGTCGACCCCACCACACTGAGCCGTTTCCTGCGCGTCACCGGCCCGGCCCGCATGGCGGGCGGCACCGAGCTCACCGCCGACAACGTCGTGGACCTCACCGAACGGGCCAGCTACGCGATGTACGACAACGTCGCCCGGCGCAAGGCGTTCTTCGTCGATGCGGCCCGCGCCGCCGCCGGTCCCCTGATCACCGCGACCAGCGACATGCGCCGACTGCCCGCCCTGCTCGTCGCCCTGAACGACTCCCAGCGGGACGGACGGCTGAAAGTGTGGAGCGCGCATGCGGCGGAGCAGCGTCTCATCGAGTCGCGCCCCTACTCGGGCACGCTCCCGGAGACTCCCGGCCCCTTCGCGGGGCTGATCGTGAACAACGCGGCCGGCTCCAAACTGGACTACTACCTCGACCGGAGCCTGGTTTGGGAAGCGAACGGCTGCTCCAGCGGCGACCGCCCGGTCACCGCGACCGTGACCCTGACCAACCGGGCCCCGGACTCCGGGCTACCTGGTTACGTCACGCTGCGGGAGGATTCTCCGCCCTACCGCACCCGGCCCGGCGACAACCGGCTCCTGGTGTCGTACTACGCGGGCGTCGGCGCCACCCTGACCGGCGCCACCTTGGACGGCCGCCCGGTGGAGCTCGCACCCGGCGTCGAACGCGGCCACTCGGTGTACACCCTGGACCTGGAGCTGCCGGCCCAATCCAGCCGCACGCTGGTGCTGCACCTGCTGGAGCCTCACGCGGACCGTGCCCCGGCCCTCCTGCAGCAGTCCCTGGTGACGCCACTGCGAACCACACTGAAACCGGGTGGCTCTTGCCGTGTCTGAGCGTCTGAGCCGCACCGGGGCGGTGCTCGTGAGTGTGCCCTGCTCGTGTCGTGCGCGCCGGGAGAGCAACGCGCGGCCGATCCGGCATCCGCGGCCGCCGATGCGCGGCGCGGGTCGCCGCGCATCGGGTCGAGCACCTGCGGGTTGGCTGAGATCTCGGAACCGGACCGCCGTCGCGCGCGACGTCGGGACGCTCAAGGAGCTGCGTCTCGTCCCGTACCAGGACGTCTGGGGCGTCTGCCCCGAGCGGGACCTCCACCGGCTGGTGACCAGCGACGGTTCGGCACGATTGACGTTCCGTGACCCCAGGACGCCTTCGAAGACGGCCGAGGCCGCCGTGACCGGAGAGGGCCGGCCGGTGACGGAGCTGAACGAGTGGAGTGCGTCGGTGCCGCTGTGTATGCGAACGTGCTCTTCACCGACCGGATCGTGCGCGTCCGTCCCGTCACCGGGGCGGTGACGGCGAGCGTCGATGCCTTGGGCCCGCTGCGCGAGGACGAACTCGTCCCGGGGTCCACCTTGAACGGCATCGCGGCGGTCCCGGCACCCATCAGTTCCTGATCACCGGGAAGCTCCGGCCCAGAATTTTCCGTGTCGCGCCGGCCCCGGCCGACGGACGGACGGTTTCGCACACCTCTTCGGTGTCCTCCTGGGGACCCCTCGGCCACCCGCTGTGTGCATATGCATGAGGCATGGAGCTCTGCTCATCGGGTGAGAGTTGCCCGCCGCTCAGCGTCGCGCCCCGCTGTTCAGCGGCCAGCCATTCACACTCGAATAGTCCTTTTTTGCCATTCTTGGAGGGCGAATGTGGCTGTTCGGGGAGACGATGCCCCACGTACCAGTGGCAAGACTTGAGCAGACACAGATCATCCGGGAGCAGCCGCCGACCGGGCGCCGCACCGGCAAGCCCGTCTGGTACGGGCCGGCCGCTGTCATCGGCGACGTGGCCGGCGCCGCGGGCCCGGTGTATCTGGCCTTCGAGCTGGCCGGCGGCACGCATGCCGTGGCGTACGCGATGGTGGCGGCCGCAGCATGGCTGCTCGTGCGCGGCGCACGAGACCGCTACGGCGACCGCCGTCTCGGTGAGCGCGACAATGTCGGCCCGGCACTGCAGGACTGGCTGGTGCTGGTGGGACTGCTCGCGGTGGTGCGGGCGGCGACAGGCGAGGAGTCCCCGTTCCTCCTTGCGCTGGCCGGCCTGGCGCCCTGCGCCCCGACGAGCGCCATCGTTCAAACTCTGATCCACCGTCATCTGGCCGCCCGACGCCGCGACGGCCGGATCGTCCGCCGGGCCTTGGTGATCGGGGAGGCCAACGCTGTCGATGGTCTGGTGAGCCATCTCGCGAAACGGACCGATCACGAGTTCGTCGTCGTCGGGGTGTGCCCGATCGGCGACGACGACCCGCACGCACTGGCTCCGATCGCCACCCGTATCAGCCGGCAGGCGCCGACACACCTGTCGGCCGACTCCGCCCCGGTACTGACGGCGGCCCGGCGACTCCACGCGGACGTGGTCCTCGTCGTGCCGGGACCGTACATGACCGGAACGCGCCTGCGGCGGCTGTCGTGGGCCCTGCACGGCGAGGAGTGTCCGCTCGTGGTCGTACCGGGTCTGACCGAGGTTGCCGGGCGCAGGGTGGGCATCGTCTCCGTGGCCGGGCTCACCATGCTGACCGTGGCCCCTCCCCTGAGGCGGGGGCTCGCGACGCTGGTCAAGTCGGTGACGGACCGGCTGGGCGCGGCGCTGCTGATCGTGCTGCTCGCCCCAGTGCTGGTGACGGTGGCCCTCGCCGTACGGATGGACTCGCCGGGGCCCGCCGTGCATCGGCAGATGCGCATCGGACGCGGCGGAAAGCCGTTCACCATGGCCAAGTTCCGCACCATGGTCGCCGACGCGGAACGGCTGAGGCATCAGCTGACCGGGACCAACGAGCAGGATGGCCGAATGTTCAAGATCCGTCGTGATCCACGGATCACCCGCGTCGGACGGGTGCTGCGCCGCTGCTCCCTGGACGAACTGCCCCAGCTGTTCAACGTGGTGCAGGGACACATGTCCCTGGTCGGTCCGCGACCACCGCTGCCCGACGAGGCAGCCGGTTACGACGAGGTGGAGCGGCGTCGGCTGGCCGTCAAGCCGGGGCTCACCGGCCTGTGGCAGATCAGCGGCCGCTCCGACCTTTCCTGGGACGAGACGGTCGCCCTCGACCTCAGGTACGTGGACAACTGGTCTCCGTCGGGGGACCTCGGGGTGCTGTGCCGGACGGTGGGGGCCGTCGTGGCGGGCAGGGGGGCCTACTGAGTGGTTGCCCGCCCCGCCGACGCCCGACAGCACCGACGACATCCACTGATGTTCACCGCATCCACCAGCCCGGCGATCCTCCTGGAGGGCCCATGCCACCCGGAACCCCCACCGACCACTCACCCCGGGACGGCTTCGGCTCCCCCCTGGATGCCACGGACGTGCTCGTCCTGGCGGACCGAATCTTCCGTTGGGCCGACGTCCGCGGCTGGGCGGGCCCGGACCCGTACGACGGCCTGACCGGCCCGCTGGGACGGCTGGCCGTGCACCGTGTGCTTCGGCAGGTGGTACTGCAGGCCGTCAAGCGCAGCCGGATCGACCTGCGCCCGGTCCTGGGCATCCGACCGCTGCGCACCGCGACGGCCGCCGGCACCGCGGCCAGCGCCTGCGCCAGGCTCTCGACCTCCCCCGTATGGCGTGAGCGCGCCCTACGGCTGGGCCGCTCGGCTGCCGACGAGCAGCTCTCCGGGCGCTACTCCGGGCTGTGGCGCTACGAGTTCGACGTGCAGACCCGCTGGGCGTACTACCCCGCCTCCGTCCCGAACCTCGTGGCGACCACCTTCTGCGCGGACGGTTGCCTGGACACCGGGACGCTCGGCGACGAGGCGGTACGGTCCCTCGCTCGCGGGCTCCTGGAACACCTGCACAACGGAGAGTTCTTCACCTACACACCGGCCAGTGACGTTCTCGTCCACAACGCCAACCTCATGGGCGCCGCGCTCGCCGCCCGCCTGGCCCGCACCGGGGCGCTGCCCGGAGAACTGGTGGACAGCCTGGTGGAAGCCGCCCGCGGCGCGGTCGAGGTGAGCCTGGACGGCCAGCGCCCCGACGGCTCGTGGCCCTATGGACGGCCCCCGCGGCTGGGCTGGGTGGACGGCTTCCACACGGGGTACGTGCTGCTGCGCCTCGAACAGGCGGGAACGCTGCTCGACGTTGACGTCCGGCGCCCCCTCGAACGGGGAGCGGAACACTACCTGCGGCACCTTTTCGACGGCCCCCTGCCCCGCTACTTTGCGGACGGCCGGAGCAGACGGGACCCGAACAACGACGCGACAGCGGTACGGATGGCTGCGTGGGCGGTCCATCACGGGTTCGCCCGGGCCGACTTTCCCCGGGCCGTGCTGGCCGCTGTCGTGAACCGCTACCCGGGTCTCGGCGCGGGCACGCGGGCCGGAAGCTCCTCGCGGAACAGGCCCCTGTGGGAGTCGCCTCGGTGGAGCGCCGCCCCCTTCCTGGACGCGCTGACCGCCCTCCACGCCGTCCTGCCGGGCGGCCGGCACCCCACCTCCCCAGTCGCCGCTCAGCCGACGACGGCCGCCTCGTAGCCCGACAGGAGGTCCGCGCTCCGCCCTGGGTCTCCTGCCGCGTTGCGCTCCCACCACACGGCCGCGCAGAACAGTCCGAACACGGCGAGCCCCCTGTCGCGCCTGCCCCGGACGTGTTCGGCGACGACGTGGTCGGCGGTCCGCCGGTCGAAGACGTCGTCGAACACGGGGGAGCGTCGTACCTCAGCCCACAGACGGGCCCCGTGCTCACGCAGCAGCGACCGAACTGGCGCCCCGAACCCCGTCTTGGAGCGCTTGGCGACGAACTGTGGCACACCGGATGCCACCGCCGCCGCGCGGAAGCGCGCCTTGCCGTCGCCGAGCCGCAGCTGCTCCTCCGCGACGGCGCCGAGGGCGGCGGCCACCACCGGCTCCCCAAGGAACGGCACCCGCAACTCGACGCTCGCCCGCATCGACGCGCGGTCGCCGTACAGCAGGTTCAGCCCCGGCAGGAAGAGTCGCCGGTCGCACTCCACTAGCGCGGAGAGGGGCGTCCCGCCCGCGTCCAGCACGCCGCCCGCGACCTCGCGGTGCTGCTCGGTGACGGCCTCCAGTCCGACGAGTGGCGAAAGCGCCGCCCACTCTCGCCCCGAGTAGTAGGCCTGAGTCGCCCACGACCAGTCGCGGGGGCCGAGTTGGAGCAGCCGCCCGAACTTGTCCGCACGGCCCCGGTAGCGTCGGGGTCCGGGAACCACGGTAGTGGCGCCGAGGGCGGGGCGCGCCCACGCGGGAAGCCGTTGCAGGAGCAGCACGGCCTGGTAGCGCTCGTAACCGAGGAAGAGTTCCTCGACGCCAAGCCCCGAGAGCAGCACGGTCGCCTTCCCGCATGCGGCGTGGGAGAGCTGCATGAGGGTGACGGCCGCAGGGTCCCCGAAGGGGAGCTCCATGGTGGTGACCAGCTCCGGGATCCGGTGCAGTACGTCGATGTCCAGGTCGACCCACGTCAGCGGCATGCCCAGCTGTCGGGCGACCCGGGCGGCGTAGGGGGCATCGTCCTCGAACGGCTCCGAGGTGGTCGCCGTGGTGCGCGGTCTGGCGGCGAAGGCGGGTCCGGCAAAGCCCTCCCTGGCCATCTCCACGCCGAGCCAGGTGCTGTCCAGCCCTCCGCTCAGCAACAGCCCCACCGGCACGTCCGCGCGCACCTGCCGGGCGACCGACGCGCGGACCGCGGCGCCGATGTCCTCGGCGGGCATCGCGGCACCGGCTCGCCACCAGGGTGACGCCACGTCATAGCTTGGGGCTCGCCGGGACAGTACCGTCCCGGCCGGTACCGCATGAACGTGCTGCCAGCCGGTCCGCGGCGGCGGCGTCCACAGGAACATGGCGCCCTGCGCCACCGCGACCGGGTCGGCACCGCCGGTCAGCCCAGCGGCTCGCAGCGGTTCGATCTCACTGGCGAGCGCGACCACACGGCCGGCCGCGTCCGATGCCGCGTACAGCGGTTTGACACCCAGTCGGTCCCGCCCGTAGCGCACCTCGCCGTCGGGTAGGACGAGGGCGAAGGCGAACATGCCGTCCACTTGGTCGAGCAGTCGTGGCGCGTCCGGCTGCAGCAGCAGTTCGTAGAGAACCTCCGTGTCGCCCTCGGTCGTGAACCGCACATGCCGCTTCCTTAGCACCTCGCGCAGGTGCGCGGTGTTGTAGATCTCGCCGTTGTAGACCAGCACGCCCCGCTTCGGGGAGCCGAAGGGCTGGTCGCTCCTCGGATCGAGGTCCACGACGGCCAGGCGGCGGAAGTGCAGGGCCGCGTGCCAGTTGCCACCGCCGAGGTCCCGGTGCCCGCTCGCGTCGGGGCCACGGTGCGCGAGCGCCGCGCACGGGTCGCCGTGCGACGGCGGCAGGTGGCGCGCGGCGTGGTTCAGCAGGATCACGAAGCCGCACATCAGAGCGCCGCCGCGGTCGATGGGGAACCACCGGCCGGGTGGGCGGCCTGCCCTCCCGGTCTCGGGACGGCGCCCGCGGCGCCGGGACCGGGCGGCGGACAACCCAGTGCCTTGGCGAGAGCCGGTGTTTGGGGGGCGGTCCCCACGATGTCATCCTCCGTGAGCGAGCGGGCCGCGCGGCAGGCGACGAGAGAACTCCAAAGCGCCGAGGCGAAGTTGGCGGCGGCAGCGGTCTCCTCGTCAACGGGCTCGCCCCGGACGACGCGGACGAGGGAGTGCATCTCGGCCGCGTGCCCTTTCGGGCCGCCCCGGTACTTCGTGGTGACCGCCCTGCCCCCCTTCCACACGGTGAGCGAGCGGAAGTCGTCGATCCTGGCCGCCACCCGGTCGGTGGCCACTTCCAGGAGTTCCTTGGGAGCGCCGGGCGGCGTCAGCCCTCCGTACACGATGGAGGCGGCCGACCCGTCGTCGTAGGTGATCTGCAGGGTGAGGCTCTGCGCGCCGGCCGGGTCCCGCGTATCCACGCCGACCGCCCGCACACCGACTGGTCTGCCGGGGACCAGGAAGCCCACGGTATCGATGAAGTGGCACACTTCGCCGAGCAGGCGGCCGCCCTGCTCGGGGTCGAAATACCAGTGACCGGCCGGAAGTCGGCCCGCGAACACCCGGTGGACGACCTGGACAGGCGCACTCGCGGGGAGCGCGGCGCGAAGGTCCCGCATCGAGGGGGCGAACCGCCGATTGAACCCCGCCATCGCCGGGGCGCCGGAGATCAGCCACGCGTCCGCGATGTCCTCCAGCTCGGTCTCCGACAGGCCCAGCGGCTTCTCGCAGTACAGGGCGGCACCCCCGCGCAGCACCTGCGCCGCGTACCGGCCGTGGCTGTCATGGCGGCTGAGCACCATCACGCAGTCCGCGTCGCCCGAGGCGAGGCCGGTGTCGACGCTCTCGGCCACGGTACGAAAACCCCACCGTCGGCCCTCGTGCGCGGCGGACAGCCCCCGTCCGCCGGCGACCCATGAGAACGCGACGCCGGGGTGTCGTTCCAGCTCGGGGAAGAGCGTCCTCGTGGCGAAGTTGCCTGCGCCGATCGCCGCGAGCCGCAACGTGCCCTGGGGGCTGGTCCAGGTGCGGGGGCCCGCCTCCTGCGCCGGCCGGGAGGGGAGCTGCGCGGTTGCGGGGTAGCGCAGCAGCAGGGCGACGCTGCGTCCGACGGGCGACGGCTTCAACGCCTCGTACGCGCCGGCCGCGTCCTCGACCGGGAAGACCCGCGGCTTGAGCCTGGCGAAGTCCACCGCGCCCGTCGCCAGGAGCCGCAGTACCTCGGCGAGGTTGCGCCGTTCCGTCCACGGAACATAGCCCTCCGGGTACGGATGGCCACCTTCTTCGAAGCGGGCGTCGTACCGGCCGGGGCCGTAGGACCGCGCATAACGGATCGTCAATTCCTTGTGGTAATAGGACGACCGAGGAGGTGTGACGTTGACGTCACCGACGACGACCACGGTGGCGCGGTCACGCGCGAGGAGGCCCGCGAACTCGACGGGGTCGGAACTGGACGTGGCCGCAGTGATGAGCACCGCGTCCGCGTCGGCGCCTGCCCAGTGCCGGGAGACGGCGCCGGGCAGCCCGTCCGCATTCCGCGGGAAGGCCACAAGACCCGCCGACTCGGCGAGCGCCACCATGGAGGGGTCGGGATCGATGCCCACCCCGTCGTATCCGTAGGCGTGCAGGAGTTGGAGCGTGATCTGGCCGACCAGACCAAGCCCGATGACGGCGATCCGCGAACCCGGCACCACCTCGGCCTGGTGGATGCCCTGAAGCGCGATCGCGCCGACCGTGGCGAAGGCCGCCCATTGGGTGTCCACGCCGTCCGGCACAGGGACGACAAGGTTGCGGGGCACGGCGACGATCTCGGCGTGCGACGCGTAGCGGGCCCCGGCGGCGGCCACCCGCATCCCGGGGCGGATGTCGTCGACACCCTCGCCCGTCCGCAGGACGGTGCCCGCGCAGGAGTACCCGAGTTGCACCGGACGGTCCAGGCGGTCCTGGACCGTCCGATAGGTCTCCACGAGGCCCGTTCGCTTCACGCTGTCGAGTACCTGAGCCACCTGCTCGGGCCGCTGTCGCGCCTTGCCGAGCAGGCTCTGCGCACCGGTCGACACGGTGGCCCGTTCCGTACCCGCGCTGATGAGCGACCAGTCGTTGCGGATCACCACCACACCGGCGGCCGCATCGGGGGCGGGAATTTCTCCCACCGTGATGGCGCCGGTGCGCGGGGACAGGAGGACTGTTTTCATTTCCTGCCTTTATGGGAAGGGGACGCGGCCCAGCGCACTGTAGGGAGGCCACATCACGGACACATGCGCATCTCCCGTGGAACGGACCAGACGGGGGAACATATCCATACGGCCGGGTGAAAATGCCACTGGCATGATGGGCGCTGTCGCGGGATACCGATTCTCTGGTACCCGGCGAGCGCTTGTTGCGCTCCAGGGAACTACGGCCACCGGCGGCTGCCGTCCCGGCGCGGTCGGTGCCCGCCCGGAAGGAGAATTCGGGTGAAGCGACTGATGGTCGTCTACGGAACGAGACCGGAAGCCATCAAGATGGCCCCCGTCATCGAGGCACTCGACCGGTCCCCGATATTCCGGCCGACGGTGACGGTGACGGCCCAGCACCGCGGACTGCTCGACCAGGTCCACGCATTGTTCGGCATCCGAGCCGACCACGATCTGGACATCCTCAGCGAGCGCCAGTCCCTTGCCGACATCACCGTTCGCGTCCTCGAGGGGCTGTGTCCGTTGCTGCGGCACGAGCGTCCGGAGGCGGTGCTGGTCCAGGGGGACACCACGACGGCGTTCGCCGGAGCTCTCGCCGCCTTCTACAGCCAAGTCCCCGTGGTCCACCTGGAGGCGGGACTGCGTACCGGCGACCGGTACTCGCCGTTCCCCGAGGAGATCAATCGCCGGCTCGCGACCCAGCTGGCATCCCTGCATCTGGCGCCCACCCCTCACGCACGGGACAACCTGCTGCGGGAAGGGGTGTTCCCGTCATCCGTCGTGGTCACCGGGAACACGGTCATCGACGCCCTGCTCTGGGCGGTCGGACGCAAGGCGCACTACGGGGACCAGGCTCTGGCCGACCTCGACGACACCGACCGCCGGGTCCTGCTGGTGACGGCCCATCGCCGGGAGTCATGGGGACGCGGAATGGAGTCCATCGGCGGCGCCCTCGCCGATCTGGCGCGTGCCGAGCCCGATCTCCTCATCGTGCTCCCGTTGCATCCCAATCCGGTCGTACGGGCGGCGATCCTGCCTCAGGTCGCCCACCTCGGCAGCGTCCGCCTGACGGAACCGCTGGCCTACGGGGCGTTCGCCCGGCTGATGAACCGCGCGCACATCATCCTGACCGACAGCGGTGGCATTCAGGAGGAGGGGCCTGGCCTCGGCAAGCCCGTGCTGGTCATACGGGACACCACGGAGCGCCCGGAGGCCCTACGGGCCGGGACGAGCCGCCTGGTGGGAACCGACCGCGAGCACATCGTGAAGCAGGTACGTCTGCTGCTGCACGACCGTGCGTCGTACGCGGCCATGGCGAAGGCGGTGAACCCGTACGGCGACGGGCGCGCCGCGAACCGTACCGTACGGGCGATCGGGCACTGGATGGGCCTGTGCGGACGCCCTGCGGAGTTCGGCGACGCGTCGGCCTCCGCAGGCGACTCGGCGTCAGCTCCAGATGCCGCGGGTGTCGAAAACGGCCTTGCCGCGCAGAGCGGTCCGTTTGACGCCGCGGAAGGCATCGTGGTCCACGAGCAGTACGACGACATCGGCGTCCCGCACCGCGGTGGTGAAGTCGACGAGTTCGGCCACGCCCGTCTGCCGCAGTGAGTCCGGCAGTTCCCTGATGTGCGGTTCCGCGACCAGCAGCTGGCCGAGCTGACGCTCGGCCAGCTGGGTGACGATGTGCAGGGCGGGGCTTTCCCGCAGATCGTCGATGTTCGCCTTGAAGGCCAGACCGAGGCAGGCGATCACCGGGTCCTTGAAGCGGCCGGCCGTCCGGGCGACCTCGCCGAGCACATAGTCCGGCCGCTCGTCGTTCACCTCGCGGGCGAGCCGGATGAGACGCGACTGCTGGGGTGCGATGCCGACGATGAACCAGGGATCAATGGCGATGCAGTGTCCGCCGACGCCCGGCCCCGGGCGGAGGATGTCCACCCGCGGGTGACGGTTGGCCAGGGCGATGACGTCGCCCGCGTCGATGCCGAGGTGGTCGCAGACCATGGACAGTTCGTTCGCGAAGGCGATGTTGACGTCCCGGAACGCGTTCTCGCTGAGCTTCGCCATCTCCGCCGTGGTGGCGTCGGTGAGCAGGCACTCCCCCTTGGCGAACACCTCGTAGAGTACGCGTGCTCGGTCGGCGCAGCCTTCGCCCACGCCGCCGACGACACGGTCGTTCGTCACGATCTCGATCATCGTCCGGCCTGGCAGGACGCGTTCGGGGCAGTGGGCGACCCGCACGTCGGGCGCGTCGCCCACATCGTGGGGGAAGGTCAGATCGGGCCGGTGTTTGCCCAGCCACCGGGACAGCTCGACGGTGGTGCCGGGTGGCGAGGTCGACTCGAGGATGACGAGGTCACCGGGCTTGAGCACCTCGGCCACCGAGGCTGCGGCGCTGCGCACGTACGACAGGTCCGCCGTGCGGTCCTCCTGGAGCGGGGTGGGGACGGCGATGATGAAGGCGTCGGCGGGCTCCGGCGCGCCGGTCGCCCGCAGCCGGCCCATGGCCACAGCCCCGCTGACGGCCACCGCCAGATCCGGTTCGACGAAGGGGGCGTGGCCGGCGTTGATGAGTTCGACGGTGACGGGGTTGACATCGACACCGACGACGTCGACCCCGTGGGTGGCGAGGGCGGCGGCGGTGGGGAGGCCGATGTAGCCGAGGCCGACGACGCAGACAGTGGAGAACACGATGAAGAATCCTCTCCGTAGGTCCTGGGCATGCCGCAGGTGAGGGTGGCCGAGGGTTTTTCACGGGAAACGAAAAGGCACCAGCCAGGATGGACCGACGTAACACCTTTCCGGCGCAAGCACGCCGCTGCTGTTCCGACCGAAGACGTTTTTGCCGGGCATCAGCCGTGTCGGGGGCGCCAGACACCCGATTCGGTGTAGCTCTACATATGCGCATCGGCAGAAGGTCGAGCAGAAGGGGCACAGGCAATGAGTTCTCGCACCTTTCCGAGTGTTCGGCTGGTGGTGCCGTCGAACGGGGAGCGTCCGGAATACCTGGAGCAGTGCCTGGCGTCCGTCAGGCGCCAGCGTGAATCCGTCGAGGCCGTCGTCGTCGGCCCCGCCCGGGCGGCCGACGCACTGCGCGCGGCGGCGGAGCGCCACGGGTGCGGATTCCTCGTGGAGAACGAACGGGGGCTGAGCAACGCGGTCAACCAGGGGTGGCGGGGGGCCGCCACGGAGTACCTGACCTGGCTCGGCGACGACGATCTGCTCACCGAGGACAGCCTGAGCGCGACCTGCGAGGCACTGGACAGGGTTCCCGGGGCCGCCATGGCCTACGGACGGCTGACGATCATCGACGCCGACGACCGGACCCTCTACACCCTGAGTCCGGGAACCTTCGCGTCCTGGTTCTTCCGGTACGGCCAGAACTTCGTGGGCCAGCCTGGTTCCCTCTATCGCCGCAGTGCCGTCCAGCGGGTGGGCATGCTCGATCCGGCGTTGCGGTACGCCATGGACTTCGACCTGCATCTGCGACTGAGGCAGGACGGGGGCATGGTGTACCTGCCGCGGGTCCTCGGGCGCTTCCGGGTCCATCCCTCCTCCCTCACGGTGACCAATCCGTGCCCCGACGACGAAGGACGCCGCGTCATGCGCCGCTACCTGGGCCGCACCACGCTGCGCCTGGAGCCGTACTGGTGGCCACTCGCCCAGGGCGTCAGCAAGGCCTGGGGCGCGACCACGAAGTCGGGCCTGATCAGGACGACGCCCCGCGACTCCACCGCGCTGCGGGCCAGGCCACGCCCCACACAGGGCTGCTGACGCCCCAGGGCCTCACCGGCAAACCGGACGCCTCCTACGCTGTGGCCGGGATGCTGGTGATGTGGGTGAGGTACCAGTCGCAGGTCCGTCTCAGACCCTCGTCGACTTCGATGCGGTGACGCCAACCGGACTCGTGCAGCGCCGATACGTCCAGCAGCTTTCTCGGCATGCCGTCGGGCTTCGAGGCATCGAAGGCGAGGGAGCCCTCGAAGCCGACCATGTGCCGGATCCGCTCGGCCAGTTCCCGGATGGAGATGTCCTGGCCGGTCCCGACGTTGAGGAACCGTCTCCCGCGGTGGTGGCGGAGCAGCCAGAGGACCGCGTCCGCCAGGTCGTCGACATGCAGGAACTCCCGGCGACTGTTCCCGGTCCCCCAGATCACCACCTCGGACGCACCGGCCTCGCGGGCCTCATGCATGCGCCTTACCAGCGCCGGGATGACATGGGAGGTGCCCAGGTCGAAGTTGTCACCCTCTCCGTAGATGTTGGTCGGCATGCACGAGACGAAGTTCCTCCCGAACTCGGCGTGGATGTACTCGCACAGCTTCATCCCGGCGATTTTCGCGTAGGCATACGCCTCGTTGGTGGGTTCTGGACGGCCCGTCATGAAGTACTCCTCACGCATCGGCTGCGGGCACCCCCGCGGGTAGATGCACGAGCTGCCGAGGAAGAGGAACGTGCCCACTCCCGCTTCCTTGGCCGACCAGATGAGGTTGTTCTGGATCTGGAGATTCTCGTACAGGAACTCCGCGGGGAAGGTCATGTTGGCCTTGATGCCGCCGACCCTGGCCGCGCAGTCGACGACGTACGCGGGCCGCTCCTCTGCCATGAACTCCCGTACGGCCACCTGATCGGTGAGGTCGAGTTCAGCACGGGTCCGCAGCGCCAGATTGTCGTACCCCGCGCTCCGCAGCCGCCGGACCACTGCGGCACCCACCATGCCGGTGTGACCGGCCACGTAGATCCTGGCTCGCTGGTCCATCACACCCCTCACCCGCCCAGCAGGTCGCACAGCGTGGTCAGTTCGTCCTCGGTGAGGTCCGGGTTGTTCCCGAAGTAGAAACCGTTCGTGTGGACGAGACGGGCCACCGGGCGTTCCACGCTTTCGGGGACGTACCGGCGGTAGAACGGCTGCCGCGTGATGTCGCCGGCGATGACCGGACGGATTTCCACCCCGGCTGCCTCGAACTCGGCGCGGTACTTCTCAGCCATCTCGGGCGTCCGGCAGACCACGGGCATGGCGAAGTTGGACACGACGTCCATGTGGTTCAGGCCGAACTGGTGGAAGTCCCCGTTGCTCGCCATGGCCTGCTGGAAGCGTGCAAAGTGAGCCGCGCGGGCGTCCACGATCTCGTCCCAGGACCGGATCTGCCGGTTGCCGATGAATCCGTTGATCTCAGTGGGCCGGAAGTTCGACGCCAGGTCGTAGAAGGTGTACCTGGCGTGGAAGTCGTCCACGTCGGCTTCGGCACGCAGCCTGTGCTGCCTGTCCGGTGCCAGGTTACGGTCCCAGCCGTGCGCCCGGGAGATCACCAGCCGCTCGTACAGGTCGTCGTCGTCGGTGCAGACCATCCCGCCCTCGATGGTGGACAGGTGGTGGCCGACGAAGAACGAGAACGTCGAGGCGAGGGAGAAGTTGCCGAGCAGGGCACCCGCGACTCTGGAACCCAGAGCCTCGCAGTTGTCCTCGAGCAGCAGAACGCCGTGGTCATCGCACAGGTCCCGCACCGCGGGCAGATCGTCGCAGAACCCTAGGACGTTCGTCAGGAACATTGCCCGCAGACCGGACACGTGCCTTTCCAGGTTCTCCGGCGAGACATTGAGGGTGCCGAGGGCGCAGTCGATCGCGACGGGTTTCAGACCGAGCTGGATCAGCGGCATGACATTGGTCGGCCAGGTCAGGGCCGAGACGCCGACCCGGTCTCCCCGCCGGAGCAGGCCCTGGTTCACCAACACCTGGATCAGCAAGAGGTTGGCCACACTGCCGTTGCACACGAACACAGCGTGGCGGCGCCCTTGTCTGGCCGCGAAGGCCTCCTCGAACTTGCGACACTGCCCGTTCATGCTCAGCAGGTCCTGTTGGAGGATGAAGTCGGCCAGGGCACGCCTGGTCTCCGCCTCGTGGTGGAAGGCGGACTTGATCAGTTTGATCACGGGAAACCTCTGCGACGACGCGCGGTAGTGCCTTCTCACCGACGGCGTCGCCGTCATGTCCGGCGGAAGGCTCTGAACAGAGTGGGGACGAGCACGAACGCGGTGTAGCAGGCGACCGAGCCGATGACGGGCCCTTCGGCTCCCAGCCGCGCCAGGGGGATGGACACGGCGAGGTTCACCGTGGCCATGAGACTGAAGGTGATCGCCTGGAAGCGCAGTCCCGCCGCGTCCATCGACCACATGGTGGCCGGGCAGGCGACCGCCTGCACGAACAGCAGTGCGGCGAACGCGGCCATGAGACCGGTCCCCACCCGGATCTGCCCGTGCATCATCCAGGTACCGGCGACGGGTCCGAGCAGCACGATGCCGACGCCCACGACGACGCCGCCTGCCGCGAAGCAGCCGGTGAACCAAGCGAGTTCGCGCTTGGGTGCGCCGGGCGAGCGTTGCTGCCGGGCGAACATGGCCCACAACGGAAGCCCGGCCGCGCCCAGCAGGCTGCTCGCCGGCGCGAAGAACTGGGCACCGGCCGAATATCCGGCCACCGCAGCGGCGTCGGCCGTGTGACTGAGGACCAGCCGGTCGGTGGCGTAGGCGACGGCCGTGGCCGCGGTGACGACGGTCATGGGGAGTGCGAGGTGCGCGATGGACGCCCGGTCCTTCCACGCCGACGCGCGGACGCTGCCCAGCGTCGTGCGCAGCAGCGGCATACCGAGGATGCGGCCGGCGAGCACCCCGCCAGCGGCGTTCACGAGGCACTGCGAGAGGAAAACGGCGGAGACGAACGCGCCCGTGGGGGCGCCCAGGCTTGCGGCGAGCAGCACGAGTGCGAACAACAGGACGCTGCCCGCACCTTGTAGCAGGAACGCGATGTCGTTGCGGTTCACGGCCAACAGCACGGACCTGCTCAGCCCGAGCGGCATGCTGCATCCGAACAGCACCGATGCGACCGCCAGGGTGAGGTCGGAGCTCGGCTGCGCAGCCTCCCCCAACAACGCCTCCCACGTCCCGAACAGGGCCAGGGTCACACCCGTGACGGCGATGACCGCTCCCGCGCACATCAGGTTGCGAGCCGACGACAGGACCGTCCCGCGCACCAGCCGCTGGTCGTGCGAGGTGTCGCGGGCCACGGCTTCCGTGATGGCGGCTCCCGCGCCCAGATCCGTGAGAGGCAGCACTGCCGGCAAGGTGGCCACCAGGGTGAACTGTGCATAGCCGGGCACCCCCACCGCGCCGACCACGGTGTGGGCCAGGGCCAGGTTGGTCACAGCGGAGACGGGCAGTGTCACCACCCGCGCGCCGACCGACCGGGTGACGGTACCGAGGATGCGCGGCTGCGGTCCGCCTCCCGTCCTGCTGGGAGCGCGCGCTGGGGGAACCGTCGCCGCAACTGGGGACGGCTGTCCGCCGGTGCTCAGGTCGTTCGAGGGGTGCGGTACTCCCACCGTCCGTCCCGCCTAGCGCCCGTGAACGGTCAGGGCCTGGGCCGGCGCGGGCACCGTCGCCGCTACGGCACCGTCGCCGCGTAGCAGCACGTCGAGTTCCGCGTCCGTCATCAGCCGTGCCAGTTCGGGTGCCCGGACAGTGGGCCGCCAGCCGAGGTCATGCGCAGCCTTCGACGCGTCGCCGACCAGGTCGTCGACCTCGGAGGGACGCAGATACCTCTCGTCGAAGCGCACGTGCTCCTGCCAGTTGAGTCCGACGTGGGCGAAGGAGTACTCGACGAAGTCGCGCACGCTGTAGCTGCTGCCCGTGGCGATCACATAGTCGACGGGCTCCTTCTGTTGCAGCATCAGCCACATCGCCTCGACGTACTCCGCGGCATAGCCCCAGTCACGACGCGCGTCGAGGTTTCCGAGGTGCAGTGTGTCCTGCAGGCCGGCCTTGATGCGCGCGGCGGCCATGGCGACCTTGCGGGTGACGAACGTGGGACCGCGGCGCGGCGACTCGTGGTTGAAGAGAATGCCGTTGACCGCGTAGAGCCCGTACGCCTCACGGTAGTTGCGGGTGATCCAGTACGCGTACACCTTCGCCACCCCGTATGGGGAGCGCGGGTGGAACGGGGTTCCCTCATGCTGCGGTGGGGGTGACGCACCGAACATCTCCGAACTGGACGCCTGGTAGAAGCGGCAGGACAGGCCGGTGGTCCGGATGGCCTCCAGCAGTCGGGTGGTGCCCAGCGCCGTCGTGTCCGCGGTGTACAGGGGCTCGTCGAAGGAGACCCGCACGTGCGACTGGGCGGCCAGGTGGTACACCTCGTGAGGCTGTACGCGTTCGAGGAGACCTGTGACCCTGCTGCCGTCCGTCAGATCGCCGTAGTGCAGGAACAGCCGGGCTTCCGGGTCATGCGGATCCTGGTAGAGGTGCTCGATACGGCTGGTGGTGAACGTGGAGGCACGCCGGACGATTCCGTGGACGGTGTACCCCTTGTTCAGGAGCAACTCGGCAAGATAGGAGCCGTCCTGGCCAGTGATTCCGGTGATGAGAGCCGTTCTGGCTGTCACATGCACTCCTTGTAGTAACGCGGGTGATTTGACGACTTGCCGCGTTCGCCTTTTCCGCACCGCCGGTTTACGTCTCCCCTGAGTACAGCGTAGGAAAAATTCCTTTGATTACCCACGGTCGCGGCCGCATGTCCCCCATGCGGCTGCATTACTCACGGTGTTCGACAGCGGGAGGGCACCGAATTTTTGTGAACAATTTCGAGCGGCGGCCCGAGGGGTGTTCGCCGATCAGGAACGGGCTGGCACTCCCGGAGATGTGTGCTGCGGTCGCCCGATTCCGGCAACGGAGCGGCTTGTTGCAGGGGCACGCCGACTGGTGGTGGCGATGGGCGGGGATTCGTCGGCGGCCGTCCGTGTCTCCGGGACGCCGACCAACGCGTAGGCACAGGCCAGCACCAGCCATGACGGCAGTCCGATGTAGGTGGTCTCGAAGGCGACGTTCGTGCAAGCGGTGACGGCGACACCCACCGTCGCCCCGAACCAGGAAGCGGCTACCAGATGATGCCGGGCACGCCAGGTCCGGCGCAGCGTGGCGACGACCAGCAGTGCCATGGCGATGCCCGCGGGCCAGCCCAGGTAGTAGATGTATCCGATGAACGAGTTGTGCGGGCCCGCCCGGGGTGCGTTCAGGTGTTCTCCGTGTCCGATCACGTCGATGGGGTGCCCCGCCCCCGCACCCAGGAGTGGGTCTTCCCGCACGACCCTCAGGGCCTCCTGCCACATTTCCATCCGAAGTTCGACGTTCGCGCCGGCTTCGCTGTTCGGGTCGTGGGAACGTGACACTCGTGCCGCGAGGCCGCCGACCACGGGCATGTCGGAGACGGATTCGCCGGAGAGGGAAAAACCCAGCACAGCGATCACCCCTAGGGTGGCCAAGCTCCAGGACACCACCGGCCAGCGGACGGTACGCCGGCGGCTCGACCGACTGGCGAGGGCGGTCGCGGCCATGGCCGCGACAACCGCAAGGAGTGGACCCCGCTTGCTCGCGATGGCGGTCATCACGGCGGCTCCGACCAGCGTCCACAGGAGCAGTCGGCTCTTTCCCAGATGCCTCATCTGCACACTGAACGCGCCGGCGATCGCCAGATAGAGCCCCCTGGCGGCAGCCGGCAGTGGGCTGCCCAGGATCAGTTCCACGAAGACCCCGGCGGTTGGCATATACAGAACCCATCTCAGGCGAACGGCTTCCTCGACGGGCCTCGTGAGGATCCAGGTCGCGGCGAACCATGCGAGGAGCGGGTAGAACCCGAGGATCACGCCCTTCAATGCCTCTGAGTAGCCCGCGGCCACCCCCCGGTACACCGCCTGCGCCGTCATGACCGCCAGGCCCACCGCGATGGCGCGGAACCAGCGCAACCGCCTCTCCGAGAGCACCCGGGGCCCCCACATACGCAGGGTCGCGAGCAGCGCGACGACCGCGACGACGTCCATGACGTAGAAGGGAGAGACGCCCACCGTCGCGAAGCCCCTGCTCAGCAGGAACAGCGGCACGAGGCAGGTTCCCCAGAGCAGCCAGCCCGCCCCTCGCAGGCAGAAAGCCAGCAGGAGAACCGCTGCGGCACATACCGCGGCGAAGACGGAATAAATCTGCGGAGCATCGCGGAAAACGCTCACACTTTTCCTTTCGCCGTCTTTACTCGATTCATATCACGCGTACTCGATCGACCGATCTCTCGGCGCCGCACGCGCGCAATGGTTGGCTATGCATATCGTGTGAAGAGAGCAGCCAGAAGTGTTGTATTGGTTCTCCCTGCCAACCAAGTGCTGTGATGACTCCACATAATTTCCTCCCGGATCTCAAGTTCCGCGTCCCACAGTTGGAGGAATGGGGAATGCCTCCCAATCGCCCACGTTTTCCATGGCAGGCGGCCCCGTCGGCCGTCCTTGTTTTCAGGCACAGTCCGCGTCTGGGCGGAATGGGCCGCGCAGCCGAGTTCTTCACTCCTCTGCTGACGCGTCGCTGCCACGTGCCAGCGGTCATCTCCCTCTCCGCGAGCCGGGTCGGATCCGACCGGTTCGCGGCGTCCTGGCCCGCCAAGGCCTGGGCCACCCTCGCGGCCCTGAGCAAAGGCGCGTATCTGCTGATCGGGACGGCTCCGAGGGCCGTCTACCTGCCGGTTTCGCAGTGGGGACTGCCCCTGCTCCGTGATGTCTTCCTGATCGTCCTCGCCAAAATCGTCAACTCCACCGTGGTACTGCATCTGCATGGGGCGCAGTTGCCCGCCCGACTCGCCAGGAACCGCGCGCTGCGAACCTTGCTGGGCGGAGCCCACTGGATCGTGCTGAGCGAGGCGGTCGCGCGCGATCTGCGCGTCAGTGGCTGCCGTGCGGCGTCGGTCACCGTGCTCAGGAATCCGGCGCCCCGAGCAGTTCCGTCTTCGAAGGAGCCCGTCTCCTCCCGCGTGCTGCGGGTCGGCTGGATCGGCACCATGAGCCGGGTCAAGGGATTCGACCTCGTCTGCGATGCGGTCGAGAGGCTGAAGCGACAGGGCGTCGGTGTCGAGTTTCGGGTCGCCGGGATGCGCCACGACGTACCGCTCACCCGGATGACGTGCGTGGACGAGGACCTCGGGGTCCTCGATCTGTCGGACGTCCGGGCGTTCTGGTCAGGGGTCGACGTGTTCGTCCTTCCGGCCCGCTGGGTCGAGGGGCTCCCTTTTGTGCTCCTGGAAGGGCTCCAGGAGGGCTGCGCTGTGGCGGCGACGCCCTCACCGGGGAGCGCCGAGCTCTTCAAGGGGTGCGTGGAGCCTGTCGAGGCCTCGGTCGCCTCGGTGGCCGGGTTCCTCGAGGCGTGCGGAGACGACCTGGAGGGGATCCGGCGGCGCCAGCAGGAGGCCTGGAACGCACTGCGCCCGCAGTACGAATTCGACCGCATCGAGGAGGAGTTCGTGCGGTTCTGGCGGAACTTGGGTCTGGAACAGAAGCAATGACGGAACGGAGGTGCGACGTGCGGACGACCTCGTCGCGGAACGGGAACGCGCGGACCGGACGGGTAGGGCCGGGTCGGCCGGTCACGGTGTGCGGACTCCCCGTCCACCCGCTCACGCTGGAGGAGTCGGTGGCTGCCGCCGAGGCGCTGATCGAGGACGGTGGCCCCCACCAGCACGTCGTGCTGAACGCCGCCAAGATCGTCCAGGCGCACGACGACCCGGAACTGGCGCGCATCATCCGCTCGTGCTCGCTCGTCAGCGCGGACGGGCAGTCGGTCGTGTGGGCCGGCCGCCTCCTCGGAAGCCCCCTGCCCGAGCGCGTGGCGGGCATCGACTTCATGCTGGCGCTGTGGCGCAGTGCCGCGCGCAACGGCTACCGCGTGTACCTCTTGGGCGCCGAGGCGAAGGTGGTCGAGGAGACCGCGCGCATCGCCGCCGGGCAGGGCGTCGAGGTCGTCGGATACCGGAGCGGCTACTGGGAGGAGAGCGAGGAGGCGCTGGTCGTGGCAGCCGTCCGTGAGACCCGGCCGGACATCCTGTTCCTCGCCGTGCCGAGTCCACGCAAGGAGTACTTCCTCGCTCGCCGGCAGAAGGACCTGGGTTGTGCCCTGATGGTCGGTGTCGGCGGATCCTTCGACGTGGTGGCGGGACTCCGCAGCAGGGCACCGCGGTGGATGCAGCGCGCCGGCCTTGAATGGTTCCACCGGTTGGTCCAGGAGCCGCGGCGAATGTTCCTGCGCTACGCGGTGGGCAACACCCGATTCGTAGCCCTCACCGCCGCGTTCCGCGCGCGGCTGTTGATCGGCCGCGGGAGCGACGCGTAGGGCCGACCGCAAGCACTGGCATCGGCCGGCCGTGTCGTGCAGGCCAGTTGGACCACGGTGCGCGACTTGGTTGCCGCACCGCCGCCACAGCCGGACGCGTGCGCACGGCAACATGCGTGGCCTGGCGTGGGCGGTCGCAGCGTCTCGGACACGTGTGTGACGAACCCGGTGGCGAGGCGGCGAGCGCGTAGATCCCGGAAAGGCTGTGGGAGATTTCTCCCGCTGCGGGAGATTTCTCCGAAACAGGGCGGCACGACGCGAGAGGGGCGGGTCGCTGAGTCGACCACACCGTCCGAGCAGTCAGGGCGAATGCGTTCTCAAGTGACGAGACGAGCGGTTCGCCCCGACGGTGCCGGCTGCGGTTGACGGCCCAACTGGAAACCATCAACGCGACTCCGGGTGATCAAGGTTGCCGAAGCCTTTGATCACGAACAGGCGTCACATTCGGGTGCCATCCTCCCTGATCGGTGTCCTGCAGCGGGACTACGCGGACGCCGATTCCACCTGTCCGGAGTCGTTCCACCTCACCGGCTTTGCGGATGTGCTGGGCCGGATACCCGATCCCCGCCGGGTCCGAGGCCGCCGCTGCTGCCCGGGCTCCCTGCTCGCGCTGTGCAGCGTCGCCGTCCTCGGCGGAGCCACGTCCCTGGCGGCCATCGCGGGCTTCGCTGCCGATACCGACTCCGGCCTGCGCCAACAACTCGGACTGGCCTAGAAACTGTGCAAGCGGCTGCGGCCGCTGCCCCGGAAGTAGATCCTGCTGCAGGCTCGAACCGCCGGGCCAGGGCACGGCCTACGTGAGGTGCGCCGCCCTGAGGTCTGCATCGTCCGGTCCGGCCTGCTCTTCCCCCATCGCCGTCCAACCGGTGGAGATCAAACGCCATCGGGCTCATGCGCCAGGCGGGCTGGACCAACATCGCCGAGGCAGCCAATCACTACGGGTCACGATCTCAGCACCGCCATGCTCCTACTCACAGGCTGAGAACGCATCCCCCTGAGCCCAGGACGGTGCGTAATTCCTGCGGCCAGATGCGTGAACTATCTTTCCTGATCTCCGCGGATCCTGCCGTGGAGACAGCCCCCGGAATAGTGTCCTCGCATGACGGAAACCTTGAGCAGGCCCACAATTGGGCACCTTCAAGCACGCGCCCACGGCGATGGTCATGATTATGCGAAAGGCTCTCCACATATTCGGCATCACCGCATCCGTGAGCGGGTGATCTCGGGCGTACACGCCCTTGTGGGTAAGGTTATCGAGCGGAACGGCCAATGTCGGGTCCTCGAGGTCGGCGCCGGACATGGAACCTTCACCGACCATCTGGTGGCGGCCGGGGCAACGGTCGAGGTGACGGAGATGAGCGCTCCCAGCGCGGCGGTCCTTCGGCACCGTTTCCGTAATAATCCGTACGTCACCGTCACCCATGACCCTGAAGGAAAGGCAATCTTTCGCGCAGAGCCGCTCGACGCCGTGGTGTGCATCTCTGTACTTCACCACATCCCGGACTACCTGGGTGCCGTCGAACATCTCATTCAGCGTATTGCTCCCGGCGGCGTTTTTTACAGCATTCAGGACCCCTTGTGGTACCCGCGCAGGTCGGGGCTTTCCATGAATCTGGATCACGGCGCTTATCTTCTTTGGAGGCTCGGTCAGGGCGAACTGGGCCGTGGCCTGGCTACCAGGGTGCGTCGGCTGCGCGGCCACTACGACGAGACGAACGAGGCGGATATGGCGGAGTACCACGTGGTCCGGCAGGGAGTGGACGAACTGTCCCTCGAGGGACTCCTGGCGCCGGTGTTTCACGATGTGGAGCTGCAACGTTACTGGTCGACGCAGTCAGGAGTGCTGCAGGCGCTGGGGGAACGATTTGCTCCTGCCACCACATTCGGGCTCTTCGCAGCGAACCGCCGCTGATCGGCATTCCGTCCGGGACGGACCCGCATGGAATGGCTCCGAGGCAGGGGGACCGGAGCCCCGGCGCGCGACGAAGGCCTGCAACGGGAGGCCGGCCGCACCAATGGCGGGACGCGTCGGCCGCAGTGACGGCATCGGCGTGGTGAAACTCCGACTTTGGTGGCCTGCCGACGTGGAACTCTGACATCGCTCGCTGGTGCTGCTCAGCGCTGTACGAGTGTCGCAGGGCTCGTGCCGCAGCCTCTGGTTGACGAAACGGGGATCAGTGCCGTCAGGGATCCGTCAGGACAGTCAGCACTGGGTCAGTATTAGGCTGACTAAACCCGTCTGCAGATGGCCGGACATGACAACGCGGCTTTGCACGTCGAGGTTTTCCCGAGGAGCGATCGCCCCTCGGGGAAACCGGGTGTCGAGCGCAGACGACCGCGTCCCGCGAGAGGCGTGCACTAGAGCTGGAACCCCAGGTCAGCGCACCCTCCCGCGCGGTTTCAGCGGGACGGGCGGGAGTTCGGGAGCGGTCAGTGGTGCCCCGTCGTACCCCACCACCTCACCGAACCGGGAGCCCTTCATCCAGTCCGAACGGGCCTGTGCGATGTCCTCGTTGGACCGCCCGATGAAGTTCCACCACATGACCAGCTCCTCCTCGAACGGCTCGCCGCCGAGGAGCATGAGGGACGCGTCCGACGCGGCGCGCAGGGGCAGTTCGGTGCGACCGCAACCGAGGTAGAGCATCGAGCCCGGGAGGACCGGTACGCCGTCGACGTGGGTCTCGCCCGACATGGACAGCACGGCGTACTCGAAGTCGGGCTCCAGCGGCAGACGTACGTCGGCGCCGTTCGCCAGGGCCAGGTCGGCACCGACGATCGGGCTGTACGTCGTGCCGGGCGAGGTCGTGCCGTCGACGGTGCCCAGGATGAGCGTGGCCTTGACACCGGGCGCCGTGACGAGGGGCAGCTCGGCGTGGTGCTCGAAGTGCGGGTCCGTGTGCCGGTGGCCGTCGGGAAGGGCCACCCACAGCTGCGCTCCGTGCAGGAGGCGGGCGTGTGACTTGGGGCTCTCCTCGGAGTGGCTGATGGCGCGGCCGGAGGTCATGAGGCCCAGTTCGCGCGGGCGGATCGTCTGCAGGCTGCCCGTGGAGTCGCGGTGCAGCACCTCGCCCTCGTGCAGCCAGCTGACGGTCTGCAGTCCCATGTGCGGGTGCGGCGGGACCTGCATGCCCGGCTCGTCGGCGATGTCGTCGGGACCGTAATGATCGACGAAGCACCACGCGCCGATCATGCGTCGGCCCAGGTTGGGCAGCAGGCGCCGGACTTCGGTGGACTCGCCGAGCTTGACCCGGCGGGGACTGAGGAGTTCACGCACCGGCTCGGCCACCACGAACCCGCGGCCACCGCACAGGGCGGGAACTGCGTCGCGATCGAGATTGCTCATGGCGCACAACCTAGCCCCGTCGAGGACCGTCCGTCAGGTCACCGTCCCTCCGGCGGGACCGGCGCATGGCTCAGAACCTATGCGGCGCCGGGCGGTCCTAGGGCCGCGGTCGGAGGGAACTACGCCATTGGTCCGACCGTCCGGAAAATAGTAGCCATGGCTATAGTAGCCATGTACTGTTTTTTGCATGAGTTCCGTATTCGAGCACGCGACCCCCGGTTTCCTCGTCTGGCGCCTGTCGATGAAGTGGCGGGTGGCCGTCGACCGGGCGGTCGCGCCACTGGGTCTGACCCACGCCCAGTACTCGCTGGTCGCGTCGCTGTACGGGATGCACCACACCGGGCAGCGGCCCAGCCAGCGGCAGCTCGCCGACCACACCGGACTCGAACCGCTCTACGTCTCGAAGCTGGCCCGCTCCCTGGAGGCGGCGGGCATCGTCGACCGCACGCGGGATCCGGCCGATCCCCGGGCCGTCCGGCTGTCGCTCACGCAGGACGGGCAGGCGGTCGCCCGCCGCGCGATCAGGGTGGTCCACGGACTGCTCGACCAGCTCCTCGAGCCCCTCGGCGGGTTCGACGGCGAGCGCACGCGAGCGTTCAGCGGCGAGCTGGCGACCCTGCTCGGCGTATCGCTCGATCCCCGCGTCGATCAGTCCACCGACCCCGACGCCGACCGGACGCGTTCCGGCCACGCACCGGCAGCGCCCGGTCAGGCGCCTTCCGACCACGCGCCTTCCGCTCCGGCGGATGCCACTCAGCAGCATTCCGATCAGCGACGTTCTGATGAGGAGTACTCATGACCACCACCACTCCCCCGGTCAACGGCCAGGTCATAGGCCTGGCCCACTACGCGAGCCGCGCGGTCCTGGAGACCCTGCTCGCCCGCACCGGGACCACCTTCAACCAGTCAGTGGCCCTGCGGGTCGTCTCCGAGCAGGACGGAGCCGTCGAGCGGACCTTGCTGGTGGCCCGCCTGACCGGGGCGCTGAAGATCGAGGAGGCGACGGCCCGCCGGACCGTCGACGAGATGACGGCTCTCGGCCTGCTGGCGGAGCCGACCACAGGTCAGGTGTCACTGACCGAGCACGGCGGCGAGCTGTTCGAGCGGATCCGCACCGGCGGGAACGAGATCGCGGCCCGGATCTACGCCGGCATCCCGGCCGAGGATCTGGCGACCGCGGGCCGGGTGCTGGCCCTGGTCACGGAACGGGCCGACGCGGAGCTCGCGGGCGCGTAGGGCCGCGTGTCCGGGCCCGGGCCCGGACACGGACACGGACACGGACACGGACACGGGACTCGGGCACCCCGAGGCCCGACCGCTCCCACGTTCGTGGAATATTCAACCAATCCCCTCGGTTGAGGCGCTCGAAGGAGGTCAGCAGTGGACATGGAGTACTACGACCACGGGACAGCCGCGGAGCGCTGGGAGCGGGCGCGGTTGTTCTTCGACGCCAAGGACTACGCCGGGGCCGCGCGGGTCCTGGCCGGGCTGGTGGAGGAGGTGCCGGAGCAGGTGGGACCCCGGCTGCTGCTGGCACGTTCGTACTACCACTCCGCCCAACTGCGCCGCGCCGAGACGGAGTTGCGCACGCTCGTGGAGCTCGACCCGGTGGAGCACTACGCCCGGCTGATGCTGGGACGCACGCTCCAGCGCCAGGGGCGCCAGGACGAGGCCGAGTCGCACCTGCGGATCGCCTCGGCGCTCGCGGGTGACTTCGAGCAGGTGTGATCGCCGTCTGAAGGACCGGAACACCTCGGGGTCCGGGACACCTCGGGAGTTCCTCGCGGGCATCGCCCTCCGCCCGGCGCGGACGGAAGGGACCGATGCCCGAAGCGCGCGGGCCGGACACCGTGGTGTCCGGCCCGCGTCGCGGTGTCCGGCCCCTGTCCCGCGGTGTACGTCCCGTTGTCGCACTCGTGGACGAGTTCCCTGGCCGGCTCCTTGTCTCCGCACGGATGCAGGATCCAGGACGGCCCGGCGGCCCCCCACCCGGCGGCCCCCCGCCCGGCGGCCTCGCCGCCCGGTGGCCTCGCCGCCCGGTGGCCATACGGCCCTGCGGCCGCGGCCATGAGCCAGGTCCGCGGCCCCACGCCCCGGGCAGGACGCCTAGAGCGGCGTGGCCGCGTGCAGGATCAGGAACATCGTCACGGCCGAGTTCGCGGAGGACATCGCGGAGACCAGCGTGCCGACCGCGGCACCCCAGGCGGCCAGCCCCACCGAGGTGAACACCGACGGCCAGCTGCGGGCCACGGGCGCGGGCTCCAGCAGCGCGGCGACCCTCCGCGGCACGGGACCCGCGGACGCGAACCCCGGGAAACCCGGGAAACCCGGGAAACCCGGGAAACCCGGGAAACCCGGGAAACCCGAGAAATCCGTGAATGCGGAGAACCCCGAGATCCCGGCGAACGCCGGCGCCGCACCCGACAGCAGGGCGGCCTTGCCGATCGCCCGCGCCACCACCCTGCGGCTTCCCACCGACCGTGCCGCGTCCTCGTCCGCCCATCGCTCCGTGGTGAAGGCGACGGCCGTACGCAGCGGGCGCAGGAAGGGGTTGGCGCGTGCCGCGAGTCGTACGGCGAGCAGATACCGGTGGTGACGGGCGGTCAGGTGGGCCCGCTCGTGCGCGAAGAGGGCGCGGCGCTCGGGCGGGATCAGGCCCCGCAGCAGGGCCGTGGTGACCACGACCCGCCCGCGGGGCCTGCCGGGCAGGGCGTAGGCGTAGGACTTCTCCTCCGGGAGCACGACCACGGACGAGGCGGGCAGTCCGGCGAGTGCCCGGCGGGCCCGGCGGGCGATCCGGTGGTGACGCCACAGGGTCCGCGCACAGACCGCCAGGACGAGCACCAGGGCCGGGACCGCCGCCTTGCCCGCGATCTCGTCGTACGGCACGGCCGCGCGGACCTCGGGATCCGACCAGCGGTCCGGCAGCGGGTTGCCGGGCAGTTGCGCGGTGCCGACGACCATCAGCAACGCCAGGCAGAATGTGCTGCACACGGCCATGACGGTGGCGAAGGCCGTCAGCAGGCGGGTGGCCGTGCGCGGGTGCAGATGCAGTTCGGCGAGGCGTGCGACCGGCCAGGCGGTGAGCGGCAGGACCAGCGGCAGAAAGACGAAGACCCCCATGAGACGTCAGTCTTCCGTACCGCCGGCCGCTCCTGTCGCGTCGGTCGCGTGCGCCGACTCCAGGAGCGCGCGCAGCACCTGTTCGTCGTCCGGCGGCAGCGCGGTGACGAAGCTGGCGAGGACGGCCTCGCGGTCGCTCTCGCCGTCGAGGAGCCGGCGCATCTTGAGCGCGGCCAGACTCGCGACGTCGGCGGTGGGACGCCATACGAAGGAGCGTCCTCGGCGTTCACGGGCCACCGCGTCCTTGGCGAGCAACCGGGTCAGGATGGTGACGACGGTCGTGTAGGCGAGGTCGCCGCCGAGGCTCTCCTGCACCCAGGCGGCGGTCACCGGGGCGTCCGCCTCGCGCAGCGCGCCGAGGACCTGGCCCTCCAGCTCGCCCTGCCCGCGGCGTCTGGAAGGCCGGTCCGGGACCTCGCGGTTGCGCTGCGCCATGTCCGTCTCCCTCCGGCGTTCGCGTCCACGATCACGCTACCTGGCGACGGGCGCGCCCCGGCCCCGCCGGTGGGCGATCTCGCCGAGCAGGACGTCGACGGCGACGAACGCCACGAGCGGGATGCCGAGCAGCGGAACGAAGTAGCCGAGAACGGCGACGGCCGCCATCAGCGGGACCAGGACCGTGGGCGGCACCTGCTGCCAGGCACCGCGCGGGACGGGCCGGCCGAACGCGGCGGCGCGACCGCGCTGCCACCACATGCGGTAGCCCCACACGATGAGCAGGATCAGGCAGAGCGCGAGCGCCATCAGGGCGATCTGGTTGGCGAGGCCGAAGAGGACACCGGTGTGGGCGTCGATGCCCCAGCGGGTCAGCTTGGCGAGCACCGGGTGGTCGGCGAACCGCAGCACGTCGGTGACCTCGCCGGTGGCCGGGTCCACCGCGACCGCGTCCTGCTTCTCGGGCCAGCTGCGCTGGATCTGCCGCACCACGTACGCGGAGGAGGCGTCGGCGGGCGGGACGATCTCGACGGGGTCGCCGAGGCCCTGGGAACGGGCGGCCCCGAGGATTCTGTCGATGTCGGCGGGCCGGGGCGTGACGCTCCCGTCGGCCTCCGTGCCACCGTGGCCCGCGTGCTCACCGGCGCCCGTCGCCGACACGGAGGGCGTCGCCTGCCCGAGGGAGGTCCTCAGCTCGTCGATGTTGGCGCCGGCGTACGTCGACCAGGTGAGCCCGGTCGCGGAGAGGAAGAAGAACCCGGCGGCCGCCCAGACGCCGACCGTGCCGTGCAGGCCCAGCGTGCGACGGCGCCCCGATGTGCCCCGCACCTTGCGCCGGGCGCGCCTGCGCCCGAACCACAGCACGAGGCCGCCGCCCGAGATCACCCACAGCCAGCTGGCCGCGAGTTCGCTGTACAGACGTCCGGTCTCGCCGAGCAGGAGGTTGGCGTGGAGCCCGTCGATCCAGGTGCGCAGCGGGAGCGCGCCGGTGGAGCCGTACTGTTCGAGGGCTCCACGCACCTGGGCGGTGTACGGGTCGACGAACACCGCGAGGGTGTGGTCCGGGTCGACGCCCGGTACGCCGGAGAGCAGCACCCTCGTCGTCGCGTCCACGGCGGGCGAGGGGCGTACGGCGGAGACCGTGCCCTGCGGGTGGGCCTTGCGGGCGGCGGCCACCTGCTCGGAGAGCGGCAGTTCACGGTCGCCCACCGGGGCGGTCAGCTCGTGCGCGTACACGATCTTCTCGGCCTGGAACGAGGCGGCGTAGAGCAGTCCGGTCACGGCGGCGACCAGGAGGAACGGGGCGACGAGCACTCCCGCGTAGAAGTGCAGGCGCAGTATCAGGGGGCGCAGGGCGGCTTTTCGGGCGGGGACCGGGGCGACAGGGCGCGGAGTGTCGTCCGTCGTGATCGTGGGAGCGGTGGGCATCGGCGGGCTTCTCCGGTGGGGGTTGGGGCGGACTCGGGCCGTGGACCGGGGAGTTGGGCTCCCGGCCGGTGGTGGTCCAGAAGTCGGGACAGGGGCACGCCGAGTTCCCGGGCGATGATGTGGTGTGGGTCACAGGCGAGGATCCGCGGGGTACGGCTTGCGCCGCCTCGCACGGCGCGCTCCCTCTTGGCATGCTGGCGCGATGGCATCCGAACGTGACCTCGCCCCCCGCCCGCTGAACGACCTGGTCGAGCAACTGCTGGACCGGGAAGGCCCGTTGCCGATCGTGGCCGCCGGGAACCCGGTGCTGCGCCGCCCCGCCGAGCCGTTCGACGGTCAGCTGGACCCGGGGCTGCTGAGCCGGTTCGTCGCCGCGTTGCGCGCGACCATGCACGCGGCGCCGGGGGTGGGCCTCGCGGCGCCCCAGGTCGGCGTCCCGCTGCGGCTCGCGGTCATCGAGGATCCGGCGCCGGTGTCCGAGGAGGTGCGGGTGGTACGCGGACGGGTCCCGCAGCCGTTCCGGGTGCTGGTGAATCCGGTGTACGAGGGGGTCGGCGCGGCTCGGGCGGTGTTCTTCGAGGGGTGCCTGAGCGTGCCGGGGTGGCAGGCCGTGGTGGCCCGGCACGCCGAGGTGCGGCTGACGGCGCTCGACGAGCTGGGCCGTACGGTCGACGAGGTGTTCACGGGCTGGCCGGCACGGATCGTGCAGCACGAGACGGACCATCTGGACGGTGTGCTGTACCTGGACCGCGCGGAGGTGCGCTCACTGTCCTCGAACCAGGCGATGGCGGAACGCTGGACACAGCCGACCCCGGCGGAGGCGGCGGCGGCCTTGGGTTTCACACTGCCGGACTGAGACTCCGGGGACTCCGGGGACTCCGGGACTCCGGGACTCCGGGACTCCGAAGCTCCGAGGCGGGTCCTACGGGGCCCGGGCGCGCCGGCGTCCATACCGCCCGGAATTCACCTCCCGTCGAGCCCGACCTCCCGGCGGGCCCGACCTCCCGGCGGGCCCACCCCCGACGCCGTCCGAAAGCCCGTCCTCCGCCCCGAATTGCAAAGGCGCCGACCCCGAACGCCCCGCTACCCTGACCGCATGTCCACGCCCCGAATCTCTTAGCTCCAGGACCCGCTTCCACGCCACACGTGTGTCCTTCTGCCGATTGATTCCCGGAGCGTCTCCCATGATCACCGTGCGCGGTGTCGACGTGCGCGTCGGCGCACGACTGCTGCTGTCCGACATCTCCTTCCACATCTCCCCCGGCGACCGCATCGGCCTGGTCGGCCGCAACGGCGCGGGCAAGACCACCCTGCTGAACGCCCTCGCGGGACGGGTACGCCCCGCGGCCGGGTCCGTCGCCGTCACCGGGCAGCTCGGCCACCTCGCCCAGGACTCCCGCGCCGCCGACCCGCAGGTCACGGTCACCGACCGGATCCTGTCGGCGCGCGGCCTCGACCGTGCCGTCCGCGCACTGCGCACGGCGGAGACCGCGATGGCCGACGGGACCGAGCGCGCGATGAACGCCTATGTGCGCGCCGAGGCGGAGTTCCAGGCACGCGGAGGCTACGCGGCCGAGGCGGAGGCGGCCCGGGTCGCCGCGGGCCTCGGGCTGCCGACGCGGGTGATGGACCAGCCGCTCGGTGCCCTGTCGGGTGGGCAGCGCCGCCGGGTCGAACTGGCCCGCATCCTCTTCGCGGACCACGGCACACTGCTCCTGGACGAGCCGACGAACCACCTGGACGCCGACTCGATCGGCTGGCTGCGCGGCTTCCTGACGAACCATCAGGGAGGTCTCGTCCTGATCAGCCACGACACCTCGCTGCTGGCCGCCGTGGTCAACCGCGTCTTCCACCTGGACCCGCGCCGCGCCACGCTCGACGTCCACAACACGGACTGGCACACCTACCTCGCCCAGCGGGACGCCGCGGAGCGGCGCCGGGCGCGGGAGCGGGCCGGCGCCGAGCGCAAGGCCTCCGCCCTGCACGCCCAGGCGGACCGGATGCGCGCGAACGTCGCGACCGCCGTGGCGGCGAAGAACATGGCCCGGCGCGCCGACCGCCTGCTGGCCGGGCTCGAACCGGTCAGGCGGCGGGACAAGGTCGCCCGGATTCGGCTGCCGGAGCCCGCCCCCTGCGGGCGGATGCCGCTCGGCACGGCCGCCCTCTCGAAGTCGTACGGCGAGCACCGCGTCCTGCGCGGCGTCGACCTGGCCGTGGACCGCGGCAGCCGCCTGGTGGTCCTCGGGCCGAACGGCGCGGGCAAGACGACGCTGCTGCGGCTGCTCGCCGGCCGGGAGACCCCGGACGACGGCCGCGTGGTCCACGGTCACGGGCTGCGGATCGGCTACTTCGCGCAGGAACACGACACGCTCGACCCGACGGACACGGTCCGCGGTCACCTGGCCGCAGCCGCCCCGCACCTCACCGACGGGGAGGTGCGGCGCGTGCTCGGCGCGTTCCTGTTCACCGGGGACGACGCCGGCAAACGCGTCGACGTCCTGTCCGGCGGCGAGAAGACCCGCCTCGCCCTGGCGGGGCTGGTCCACTCCGGCGCCAACGTCCTGCTGCTCGACGAGCCCACCAACAACCTGGACCCGGCCTCCCGCGCCGAGGTGCTGACCGCGGTGGGCGCGTATCCGGGCGCGATCGTCATGGTCACCCACGACGAGGGCGCGCTCCGGGCCCTGCGCCCGGACCGGGTGCTGCTGCTCCCGGACGCGGACGAGGACCTGTGGAGCGAGGAGTACCTGGGGCTGGTGGCACTGGCGTGATGCCGGTGCCACCGGCGTGGCGGACGGGGCCGGGGTCTGTCGTCCGGATCGGATGGCGCCGGCACACGCTGCCCTGTCGGCCGGGCCGAGCAGGGCAGGGTGCGTGGGGTGCTTTGCCGGCCGCCGGGCGGGGCAGGGTGCGTAGGGCGGCGAGGCGGCGGAGGGCGACGACGCTATGAGGGTCCCTCCCCCCGCTCGAGCGAAGTCGAGCGGGGGGAGCGAGCGGGGGGCGGCAACGGACGACGACGCAGATGCGCGCGCCCTGTCCCGTCCCCCCTGATCCGGAGGACAGGTCCTACGCGTCCCGGTACGCCTCCAGCAGCCGCAGCCACACCTCGCTCACCGTCGGATAGGAGGGCACGGCGTGCCACAGGCGGCTGACCGGCACCTCGCCGGCGACCGCGACCGTGGCCGAGTGGATGAGTTCGCCCACCCCGGGTCCGACGAGCGTGAGCCCGACCACGATCTCGCGGTTGATGTCGACGACCATGCGGGCCTTGCCGCGGTAGCCGTCGGCGTACAGGCCCGCGCCCGCCACGGAGGACATGTCGACGTCGACGGCGCGGACCCGCAGGCCCGCGCTCTCGGCCTCGGCGAGGGAGAGCCCCACGGCCGCGGCCTCCGGGTCGGTGAAGACGACCTGAGGGACGGCCGCATGGTCGGCGGTCGCGGCGTGCGCGCCCCAGGGGTCGCTCTCCAGGAGCGGGACGCCGGCGGCGCGGGCGGCGATGGCGGCGCCCGCGATCCTCGCCTGGTACTTGCCCTGGTGGGTGAGGAGCGCGCGGTGGTTGACGTCTCCGACGGCGTACAGCCACTCGCTGCCGGTCACCCGCAGGCTGTCGTCGACGTCGAGCCACGAGCCCGGCTCCAGGCCGACCGTGTCGAGGCCGATGTCCTCGGTGTGGGGCACCCGCCCGGTGGCGAAGAGGATCTCGTCCGCCTCGATGCGGTCGCCGGTGTCCGTCAGGGCCACCACGGTCGAACCCTCGCGCGTCACCCCGGTCACCGAGGTACCGGTGCGGACCTCGGCGCCCGCCTCCTTGAGCGCGTCGGCGACCAGCTCACCGGCGAAGGGCTCCATCCTGGGCAGCAGGGCGTGGCCGCGGACGAGGACGGTGACCCGGGAACCGAGGGCCTGCCAGGCCGTGGCCATCTCGACGGCGACCACACCGCCGCCGACCACGATGAGCCGGTCCGGCACCTCGTGGGCGCTGGTGGCCTCGCGGCTGGTCCAGGGCTTGACCTCGGCGAGTCCGGGCAGGCCGGGCAGCAGCGCGCGGGTGCCGGTGCACACGGCTACCGCGTGCCGCGCGGTGAGGAACCGCAGCTCACCGTCCGGGCCCTCGACGCTCACCCGGCGCGGCCCGGCGAGACGTCCGTGTCCGCGGTAGAGATCGGCTCCGATGCCGTCGAGCCAGGCGACCTGTCCGTCGTCCTTCCAGTTGGAGGTGTAGTAGTCACGGTGGGCGAGCACCGCGGGGGCGTCGAGCGGGCCCTGCACGGCCCCGCTCAGGCCGGGCACGCGGCGGGCGTCGGCGCGGGCGATGGCCGGGCGCAGGAGGGCCTTGCTGGGCATGCAGGCCCAGTACGAGCACTCGCCTCCGACCAGCTCGTTCTCCACGATCGCGGCGGAGAGGCCGGCCGCGCGGGCGCGGTCGGCGACGTTCTCCCCCACGGGACCGGCGCCGAGCACCACAACGTCGTAGGCGATGGATTCCGTTTCCGTCATGCGCCCAGTCTGGTTGTTGGTGTGCGCCGTGGCCACAGGGGTACGTGCGCGGAATACGCGGGTGGGGGACGGTGTTGTGGACACCGGCTTCGCCCCGAGGCCCGAGAGCAGGGAGAGGTAGTCACGCCATGAGCAGGACGATGGAGCTGACCAAGGAGAACTTCGACCAGACGGTCACGGACAACGAGTTCGTCCTGATCGACTTCTGGGCCTCGTGGTGCGGGCCGTGCCGTCAGTTCGCCCCGGTCTACGAGAAGGCCGCCGAGGCCAACCCCGACCTGGTCTTCGCCAAGGTGGACACGGAGGCGCAGCCGGAGCTGGCCGCGGCCTTCGAGATCCAGTCCATCCCGACCCTGATGATCGTCCGCGACCAGGTCGCGATCTTCTCCCAGCCCGGATCGCTGCCCGAGGCCGCTCTGGAGGACGTCATCGGACAGGCCCGGAAGCTGGACATGGACGAGGTCCGCAAGTCCATCGCGGACCAGCAGCAGGCCCAGCAGGGACAGCAGGCCCAGCAGGGCGAGTGAGCTCGGGGGAAGCCCCGTGGGCCCCGGTCGGTACGGTTACGGTCGGTACGGTTCCGGCCGGGGCCCTCGTACGGATCAGAACGGGTACGGTGCCACGTCCCCGCGCACGGTCGTCCAGCGCACCTCGGTGAAGGCCTCCAGGTTGGCCTCGCCGCCGAAGCGGGCGCCGGTTCCGGAGGCGCCCGTGCCGCCGAACGGGGCGACCGCCTCGTCGTTGACGGTCTGGTCGTTGATGTGGGCGATCCCGGTCGGGATGCGCTCGGCCAGGTCGAGGCCGCGCGCGGTGTCCCGGGTGACGATGCCGAGCGAGAGGCCGTAGGGTCCCGCCGAGGCGAGGGCCACGGCCTCGTCGGCGTCCGCGAAGGACCGTACCGGCGCGACCGGGCCGAAGACCTCCTCGGCGTACGCGGGGCTCGCGTCGTCGACCCCGGCGAGCACGGTCGGCCGGTAGAACAGCCTCTCGTGCGTGCCGCCCGCCGCCAGCTTCGCCCCGCGCGCCGTACTGGCTTCCACCAGGCCCTGGATCTTGGCGAGTTGGGCGCCGTCGATGACGGGCCCCAGGTGTACCTGCTCCCGGTGCGGGTCGCCCACGGCGAGCGAGTCGGCCTTGGCGGCGAGCCGCTCGACGTACTCCTCGTACAGCGACGCGTGGACGAGGTGGCGGCCCGTCGTCATGCAGATCTGGCCCTGGTGGAAGAACGAGCCCCAGGCCGCCGTCGAGATGACCGCGTCGATGTCGGCGTCCTCCAGTACGACGAGGGCCGAGTTGCCGCCCAGTTCCAGGTGGGCGCGCTTGAGGTGCCGGCCGGCCGCCTCACCCACCGCGCGTCCGGCGGCCGTCGAGCCGGTGAAGGAGATCACCGGGACCAGCGGGTCGGCCACCAGCGCCCGGCCCGCCTCGACGCCGCCGGGCAGGACGTGGAGCAGCCCTTCCGGGAGGCCCGCCTCGGCGAAGACGGCCGCGAGCGCGAGGCCTCCGCAGACCGCGGTGCGCGGATCCGGCTTCAGCACCACGGCGTTGCCGAGCGCGAGTGCCGGGGCCACCGAGCGGATGGACAGGATGAGCGGGGCGTTGAAGGGGGCGATCACGCCCACGACGCCGACCGGGACGCGCCGGGTGTACGACAGCCGCGGCGCCTCCGAGGGCAGGATCTGGCCCGTGGGGCGGGAGGCGAGGGCGGCGGCCTCGTAGCACTCCTGGGCGGCGACGTGCAGCTCGAAGTCGGCCTTGCCGGGAACGGAGCCGGACTCGCGCACGATCCACTCGCGCAGTTCGTCGGCGTGCGTGGCGAAGAGGTCGCCGGCCCTGCGCAGGACCGCGGCGCGGACGAAGTGCGGTGTACCGGCCCAGGCGGACCGGGCCGTATGGGCCTCCCGCGCGGCCGCCGTGACGTCCTCGGCGGCGGCGAGGGTGACGGTGGCGAGTGTCTCGCCGGTGGCGGGCTCGGTGACGGCGTACTCACCGCCCGCCGGAGTGCGGGACTGCCAGGTCCTGGGGTCGAGCAGCGGCATGTCGGGGCTCCGATCGTTCGCTGATCAGCACGCGGGGCTCACCGTCCCAACGGCAGTCCCGTGTAGTTCGCGGCCAGTTCCGCGGCCGCCGGGCGGGAGGTCGTGATCCGACGGAGCCGGGCGAGCTGGATCCGGTGGTCGAAGACATCCCCATCTGGTTGAGCATGCAACATCCTAGTCATGTCGTACGAGAACCGTGTGGCCTGCCAGACCCGGTCGAGACACAACTGCGAGTAACGATCGAGGAGTTGGGCGGAACCCGTGCGGTGCAGCTCGATGAGGCCGTGGGCCAGGACCCGCACGTCGGAGACGGCGAGGTTGAGTCCCTTGGCGCCGGTCGGCGGCACGGTGTGGGCGGCGTCCCCGGCGAGGAGGAGCCGGCCGTGGCGCAGCGGCTCGTGGACGCGACTGCGCAGCGGCGTCACGGACTTGGCCGTGATGGGGCCACGGTTCAGCCGCCAGTCGCCGTCGACCGCGAAGCGCGCGGCGAGCTCGTCCCAGATGCGCTCGTCGGACCAGTCGTCGGGGTCGGTGCCGTTCGGGACCTGTAAGTAGAGCCGCGAGACCGTGGGCGAGCGCATGCTCTGCAGGGCGAAACCGGTCGCCCCGCGCGCGTAGACCAACTCCTGGCCGGCGGGCGGCACATCGGCGAGGATCCCGAGCCAGGAGTACGGGTAGTCGCGGGCGTAGGTGCGGAGCGTCCCGGCGGGGAAGGCCTCGCGGGCGACGCTGTGACCGCCGTCGCAGCCCACCACGTAGGCGCAGTCCAGGGTCTGTTCGCGGCCCTCGTGCACGAAACGCACGACCGGTGAGTCGCTCAGCGGACTCTCGACGGCGAGCACCTGGGCCTCGAACAACAGCGGTGGCCCGTCCGCCAGTTGGAGGGCGATCAGGTCCTTCACGATCTCCGTCTGCGGGTAGATCATGACGCCGCGGCCGCCGGTCAGGGCGGGGAAGTCGATGTGGTGGCGCTCGCGCTCGAAGCGCAGCTCGATGCCGCTGTGGGGCAGGCCCTCGACGTCGAGACGGTCGCCGGCGCCGCATTCCCGCAGCGCGTCGACCGTGCCCTGCTCCAGCATCCCGGCGCGCTGGCGGCGTTCGACGTAGGCGCGCGACCTGCCTTCCAGGACGACGGAGCCGACGCCCGCGCGGTGCAGCAGCCGGGCCAGCAGGAGCCCGGCGGGGCCGCCGCCCACGATGCCGACCGTGGTCCGCATGACGCGCCTCCCGTCTCCGGTCCGGTCCGCTTCGCTTCGGGCGGCGACCAGCTACAGCCTCTCTCAGCTCGAGTCGCGGTGCACGATCCGTGCTCCCAGTACCTCGTGGGTCTCGGGCGTCGCGCCGGGTTCGCGCACCGCGCGGTCGACCAGCTCCGCGAGGTCCCGACCGGACGGCAGTTCGATGTGGACGGTACTGAGCCGGGGCCGCAGCAGCCGCCCGAGCATCAGGTCGTCCGCGCCGATGACGGCCGTCTCGTCCGGGACCACGATTCCCGCGTCCTGGAGCGCCCTCATCAGCAGCATGGCGTACTCGTCGTTGTAGGCGAACACCCCGTCCAGGCCGAGCGCGCGCCAGCGGGCCGCGAGCCGGGCGGCGGCCTCCTCCTCGTAGGCGAGCGGCAACTCGGTCGCCGTGGCGCCGGTGCCGCGCAGCGCACGGCGTACGCCTTCGAGGCGCGGCCTGGAGAAGATCTCCAGGCCGGGTTCCTCCGGCACCACGACGCCGACGCGGTGCCGGCCGCGGGCCACCAGATGGGCCCCCGCGCTGTGGCCGACCCGGTCGTGGTCCATGAGGAGCGCGTGCGCGCCCTCGACCCGCTCGGGGCCCAGGGTGACCACGGCCCGGGCCCCGGAGCGCTTGAGGACGGCCACGCCCTGCGGGCCGAGACCGCTGCCGGGCACCAGCACGGCGACCGGCCGCAGCTCCGCCCAGGCACGGGCGGCCTCGTCCCCGTGCAGACCGACACTGCCGTACTGGACGACGGTGTAGTCCAAACGGCCCAGCGCCCACTGCAGCTCGTTGAAGAACTGGCTGTAGAGCGGGCCCACGGGGACGCTCGGGGCGGGCATCAGGACCATCCGGCTGTGTCCGGCGCGCAGGCTGCGGGCCGCCGCGTGCGGAACGTACCCGAGATCCTTGGCCGCCTCGTGGACGCGGCGGCGGGTGGGCTCGCTGATCCGGACGGCGCTGGTGTTGTTCAGAACGTACGAGACGGTGGCCCGGGAGACGCCCGCCAGGCGGGCCACATCGGCGCTCGTCGGCACGGGTCGTTGTGCGGGCGACGGCGGGACGGGCTGATTCGGTATCTGCACCATGACGCCCCGCATCCTTGCAGAAGGCCCGGGCACCGCTCGGCGCCGGGGGAACCCCGCGGCCCGCGCGCCCCGGGAACACCCGCTTGCACGAAGTAACTTCCGCCCCTCGTGCGGGATACCTCCCCAGGCGGTTACCGTGCGGTGGACGATGTGCCTTCGGAGGTGTCCCGTATGGCTGACGACCGTGCCGCAGGTCTGGCGGAGTGTGCCCGCGCCCTCGCCGCGGGCGAGGTGAGCTCGCGTGAACTGGTCGAACGGGCGCTGGCCCGGATCGAGACCACCCAGCCGTCCCTGAACGCCTTCCGTCTGGTGCGCGCCGAGGCCGCGCTCGACGAGGCGGACGCGGCGGACAGGGAACTCGCGGCGGGACACCGCCGGCCCCTGCTGGGAGTGCCGGTGGCGGTGAAGGACGACATGGACGTGGCCGGGGAGCCGACCGCGTTCGGCTGCCGGGGGGTCTTCCCGCCCGAGGCCCGGGACGGGGAGGCGGTACGCCGGCTGCGCGCGGCCGGGGCGATCGTCATCGGCAAGACCAACACCTGCGAACTCGGCCAGTGGCCGTTCACGGAGGGCCCGGCCTTCGGCGCCACCCGCAATCCCTGGCACGCCGACCACACCCCCGGGGGCTCCTCCGGCGGCTCCGCGGCGGCGGTCGCGGCGGGCCTGGTCCCGGCGGCGCTGGGCTCGGACGGCGCCGGCTCCGTCCGTATCCCGGCCTCCTGGACCCATCTGATCGGGATCAAGCCGCAGCGCGGCCGGATCTCCACCTGGCCGCGCCCGGAGTCCTTCCAGGGCATCACGGTCAACGGCACCCTCGCCCGCTCGGTGGCGGACGCGGCGCTGCTCCTGGACGCGGCGAGCGGCAACCACCAGGGCGATCTGCACCGCCCGCCCGTGCTGCGGGTGTCCGACGCGGTGGGCCGCGAGCCGGGCCGGCTGCGGATCGCGCTGTCGCTCAAGCCGCCGTTCACGGCGGTGCCCGCGCGGCTCGACCCGGCCGTACGGGCGAAGGTGGTGGCACTCGCGGAGCGGATCGCGGCGCTCGGCCACACGGTGGAGGAGGCCGAACCGCGCTACGGACGGATCGGACTCACGTTCGTCCCGCGCGCGACGGCGGGTATCGCCGAACGGGTGCGCGACGCGCCCCACCCGCACCTCCTGGACCCGCGCACCCAGGGAGCCGCCCGCCTCGGCCGGCTGCTCGGCGGCGCGCCCCTGCGGGTGGCCCGGCGCGCCGAGGCGACCCTGCACCGCCGGATCGGCGCGCTCTTCGACAGCTACGACGTACTGCTCGCGCCCACCACGGCCGCTCCCCCGCCCCGCGTCGGCTCGATGGCGAACCTGAGCGGGCTGGACACCGACCGGGCCATGATCGCCGCCTGTCCGTACGCCTGGCCGTGGAACGTCCTGGGGTGGCCGGGTGTGAACGTACCCGCCGGTTTCGTCGGCGACGGGCTGCCGGTCGGCGCCCAGCTCCTCGGCCCGGCGCACAGCGAGCCGTTGCTGGTCTCGCTCGCCTCCCAGCTGGAGGACGACCAGCGCTGGCACGAGCGGTGGCCGCCGCGTGAGGCGGCGGCGGATTCCCCTGCGGTGTAGCCCACTTCGCGCCGTACCCTGGGGCCATGGACGATGCGTCGATGGTCGGTTTGATGGGGCGGGTGACCGGGACGGTCGGACCCGGGCTCGTCGGTGAGGTGATCGTCCGCGTACGCGGGGGCGCCGAGCACTTCCTTGCCTACCCCGCCACCGCCAAGGAGCGCATCGAGCGCGGCACGGTGGTGATGGTCGTCGAGTACCTGGCGCCGCGCACGGTGTACGTATCGGCCGCGTACGACAGTTGACAGCTCGTCTGTGCACGCTCCGCCCCAGGTGAGAGCGGTGTGCGTCAAGATTGCAACAAGGAATCGTCAGCGTCTTCACCCCGGTCCCGCACAGGAGCACACTCCCTTCGTTCGGTGCCGATAGGGCACCATCAAAAGGGGGCGTATGCCGATGGTTGTCGGCGTCGTGGCGGGGACGGTTGTCCTCGCACTGATCTTCGTGATCGTGGTCTTCAAGCTCATGTGGCGGGTGGCGGAGCCCAACGAGGCACTGATCATCTCCGGTTCGAAGCATCGGACCGAAGGCCTCGAAGAGGGCATGGGTTTCCGTATCGTGACGGGGCGCGGCACGCTGGTGATGCCGGGTGTGCAGGCGGTGCGGAAGATCTCGCTGGACCTCAACGAGACCGAGTTGCACGTGGACTGCGTGACCACGCAGGGCATTCCGCTGAAGGTGCGGGGCGTGGTCATCTTCAAGGTGGGCGACGACTTCGTGTCGATCGCCAACGCGGGGCGGCGGTTCCTCGACCAGCAGAAGATGATGTCGGAGCGGGTGCACAACGTGTTCGCCGGTCATCTGCGGTCCATCGTCGGCGGGTTGACCGTCGAGGACATGATCCGCGACCGGGAGAAACTGACCGGTCAGACGCGGGCCGCGTGCGGTACCGAGATGGAGAAGCTGGGTCTGATCGTCGACTCGCTGCAGATCCACGAGATCGAGGACCCGACCGGTTACATCAAGAACCTCGCGATGCCGCACGCCGCCGCCGTACAGCGCGACGCGCGCATCGCGCAGGCGGAGGCGAATCGTCTCGCCACCGAGGCCGAGCAGAAGGCGGCGGCCCGGATGTCGGAGGCGACCCGGGACAGCGAGATCCTGCAGGCCGGTTACCAGGCCGAGCGTGACAAGGCGGCGGCGAAGTCGCGGCAGGCCGGTCCGCTCGCCGAGGCCGCGGCCCGGCAGGACGTCGTCGTGCAGGAGACCCGGATCGCCGAACTCGAGGCGCAGCGGCGGGAACAGCAGCTCCAGGCCGACGTCCGCAAGCCGGCGGACGCCCAGGCGTACGAGACCCGTGCGCGGGCCGAGGCGGAGCGCGACGCGCGGATCTCCGCCGCGCAGGCCAAGGCCAAGGAGACCGAACTCGCGGCGGCGGCCGAGGCGAACCGGGTGAAGACCGCCGCCAACGCCGAGGCCGAGGCGACGAAGGCGCGGGGTGCCGCGGCCGCCATGGCGACCAAGGCCACCGGTGAGGCCGAGGCCGCCGCCGCCCAGGCCAAGGGCCTCGCGGCCGCCGAGGCGACCCGTGCGCAGGGTCTCGCTGAGGCGGAGACCATCAAGGCGCGGGCCGCGGCCCTCGCCGAGAACCAGGAGGCCGTGGTCGCCCAGCAACTCGCCGAGAACTGGCCGGAGATCGTCCAGGCGGGCGCGAGCGCGTTCGGCAACGTCGACCACATGGTGCTGCTCAACGGCGCCGACGGCATGTCGGACATGTTCGCCAAGGCGCTCACCATGGGCGGCACGGGCCTGGGTCTGGCCCGGCAGTTGCTCTCGTCGATGAATCAGGACGGGGCCGGCGCGGGCAACGGCGCCGTCGTCAACGGATTCGTGCCGCCGCGTGCGGAGAAGGTGCCGGTGGAGGGGGACGGCAAGTGACCCGCTGAGGCCTCGGGCGTACGGGAGTTGGCTCCCGTACGCCCGAGGTGTGTTCCGTGCGGGGCCGCGCGGGTTCCGTGCGGGGGCCGCGTGTGTCCCGTCCCGGGGCCGTGCCGTGGGCCCCCGTCGACGAGCCGCCGAGGTGCGGGTTCTAACGTGGCGCGCGTGAATGCCTTTACCGATGAAACCGACGAGCATGTCCCCGGCCGCTACGGCCCTTCGGCCACCACGGAGGCCGAGCCCCGCGTGGTGGGCCGGGTGCGCACGGAGTACTCGCCCGCGCACGACGGCGACCCCGACCCCGGCGAGATCGTCTGGACCTGGGTGCCCTTCGAGGAGAACGACGGACGGGGCAAGGACCGCCCGGTGCTCGTCGTCGCACGCGAGGACGGGGGCACTCTGCTCGCCGTCCAGTTGTCGAGCAAACGGCACGACGGCGACCGGGAGTGGGTGCCGATAGGCAGCGGTCCGTGGGACCGGACGGGCCGGGACTCGTGGGTCGCCGTGGACCGGGTGCTGCGGCTGCACGAGGACGGCATGCGGCGCGAGGCGTGCGCGCTGGACCGGATGCGGTTCAACCTGGTGGTGCACCGTCTGCGGGAGCGCTACGGCTGGCGCTGAGCGCCGGGGACGTCTCCCTCACCCGATCGGCGGGGTGTCCGTGTCCGGATGTCCGTGCGACACGGATGCGAATGCACGTTCGAATGCGGATCGTGTCGCCGCACCCGGAGTACGGTCCAGGACTCCGAACACCACCTGGTCGAAGTACCCCTCGAAGCGGCCCCCGACCAGCAGGTCACGGAAGGCCGCGGCGACCTGTGCCGGGTCGTTGCGGAAGACGCCGCAGCCCCAGGCGCCCAGGACCAGGCGTCGGTACCCCTGGGCCGCGGCGGTCTCCAGGACGCGCTCGGCCCGGACGGCCAGGGCGCGCGGCAGTTCGTCCGCGCGCTCGGGGGCCGTGCGCAGCACGACTGAGGCGTTCGGGGCCGCGGCCGTCAGGAAACCGGCGGTGTACGGCTCGTCGAGCAGCTCGCCGCGGCCGTCACGGAAGACGGGCACGGCGGGCGAATGAATCACCCGGTCCGTGTAGAACGGGTCCCGGTGGGCGCGGTGGTGGTCGTAGAACTCGCGGGCCCGCAGCAGACAGGCGTAGAGCGCCGACGCCCGGCACAGGTCCTCCTCCTGGGCCTGCGCGCCGTTCAGATAGCCACCGCCGGGATTGCGCGCCGAGGCGAAGTTCAGCACGGCGACGCGGCCGTTGGGACCCTGGGCGTACTCATCCGTCAGCCGTCTCGCGGCCTGCGTGCTGCTCTCGCCCGTGACCTCGAACGACGCGCCCGCGAAGCCCGCGGCGGAGGCCGCACGGCCCCCGGCCGGGACCCCGATCGGACCCGGCCCGTACATCCGCGTCCCGGCTCGCGCGGCCTCGACCGCCGCGGCGATCGACACCACCCGTCCGTGCGACCCGCGGTATGAACCCGCCGCCACGCCTCCTCGGTCTGCCGCGCGATCGCGCGCAGGCGCGCGCTCATGGCGCCACCCCCGTACACGCCATGCGAACGCCCCGCGCGATCTCCCCCGTCGTGCCCACGGACGCATCGTGAGCGATGCTGGTCGTGCGGCGCAACAGATTTTCGCGGCCCCGCGCGCAGTGGCGCGCGGGCCGCCCCCGCGGTGCCCCCGAACCCTGGGCATGATGATTTGCACCCTTGTGCGAACCGCCGAGAGGGTCTTGGGTGGGACGAGCAATGCCGGTCCGGCACCACAGACGCCGGGCCGGCGGCATGGTGGAATCTCAGGAGGATCCCTACATGTCCGATTCGGTGAGTGACTGTACGGAGCAGCGCTCCGCCGTCACCGAGGCCGAGGTGGAAGCGCTGGTCCGAGGCATATGCTTCAAGACCGGGCCGCCCCGCACCCTCGGTGTCGAAGTGGAATGGCTCGTCCACGAGCTGCGGCGGCCGCAGCTCCCCGCAACACCTGAACAGCTCGAAGCGGCGTACGCCGCTCTGCGGACCCTGCCCCTGCGTTCGGCGCTCACCGTCGAACCGGGCGGCCAGCTGGAGCTCAGCTCCGCACCCGCCGGCTCCCTGATGGAGTGCATCGGGTCCGTGTCGGCCGATCTCGACGCGGTGCGCGCGGTACTGCGCGAGAGGGATCTCGGCCTCAGCGGCCACGGCCACGAACCCTGGAACCCCCCGAGCCGCTACCTCCGTGAGCCGCGCTACGACGCCATGGAGCGCTACCTGGACCGCACGGGCCCCGAGGGCCGGGCGATGATGTGCTCCTCAGCCTCGGTCCAGGTGTGCCTGGACGCCGGGTACGAGGAGCCCGGCCCGCTCGGCCACGGGCGCCGCTGGTGGCTGGCGAACCAGTTGGGCGCGGTCCTGGTGGCCGCGTTCGCGCACTCCCCGCTCGCCCGGGGCCGCTACACGGGCTGGCGCTCCACGCGGCAGTCCCTGTGGACGGCCATGGACCCGGGCCGGTCCGCCGCGCCTTCGCTGCGCGGCGATCCACGCGCCGCCTGGGCCCGGCACGTCCTGGACGCGCCGGTGATGTGCGTCCGGGCGCCGGAAGGCCCCTGGGAGGTGCCCGAGGGCCTGACCTTCCGGGAGTGGACCCGGTCCGGCACACCGCCGAACCGGGCGGACCTGGACTACCACCTCACGACCCTGTTCCCGCCGGTCCGCCCCCGCGGGCACCTGGAACTGCGCATGATCGACGCGCAGCCGGGCGAGGACGGGTGGATCGTGCCACTGGCGGTGACGGCGGCGCTGTTCGACGACCCGGAGGCGGCGGAGATCGCCTACCGGACCGTCAAGCCCCTCGCGGAGCGGGCGGAAGGTCTGCCGGCTCCGTGCAATCCGCTGTGGATCGGCGCCGCCCGGCACGGCCTGACCGACCCCGAGCTGCGCGAGGCCGCCGTCATCTGCTTCGCGGCCGCCGCCGAGGCGCTGCCCCGCCTCGGTGCCACCGCCGAGGTGCGGGAGGCCGTCGCGGAGTTCACGGAGCGCTATGTGGCCCGGGGGCGCTGCCCCGCCGACGATCTGCTGAGCCGGTTCCACAGTCAATTCCACGGTCGGCTCGACGACCGGTCCCACGACCGGTCCCAGGACCGTTCCCACGGGAAGGACATCCGCACATGACCGCCCCCACCTCACCCACGGACCCCGAGTCGCTCAGGGAGCGCGCGCTCGACGCACTGACCACGGCCCGCGACCGCACCGCGCTCCTCACGTCCTGCGTGGAGGAGCCCGAACTGACCGCGCAGCACTCGCCGTTGATGTCCCCCCTGGTCTGGGACCTCGCGCACATCGGCAACCAGGAGGAGCTGTGGCTGCTGCGCGCGGTCGCCGGACGTGACGCCATGCGGCCCGAGATAGACGGGCTGTACGACGCGTTCGAGCATCCGCGCGCCGAGCGGCCCTCACTGCCGCTGCTGGCTCCCGCGGCGGCCCGGCAGTACGCCGCCGAGGTTCGCGGCCGCGCACTGGACGTCCTGGAGGGCACCGCCTTCCGGGGCACCCCGCTGACCGAGGCGGGCTTCGCCTTCGGCATGATCGCGCAGCACGAACAGCAGCACGACGAGACGATGCTGATCACGCATCAGCTCCGCAGGGGACCGGCGGCCCTCACCGCGCCGGACCCCGATCCCGCCCCGCCGTTCACGGGACCGGCCGAAGTCCTCGTCCCCGGCGGCCCGTTCACGATGGGCACGTCCACCGAACCCTGGGCGCTGGACAACGAGCGGCCCGCGCACCGGCGGGAGGTCCCGGCGTTCTTCATCGACACCACTCCGGTGACCAACGCCGCGTACCAGGCCTTCATCGAGGACGGCGGCTACGACACCGAACGCTGGTGGAGCCCCGAGGGCTGGACACACATCCGGACCCACGGCATCGAGGCGCCGCTGTTCTGGCGCCGCGAGGGCGGGCAGTGGCTGCGCCGCCGCTTCGGCGTCACCGAGCCGGTACCGCTCGACGAGCCCGTGCTGCACGTGTGCTGGTACGAGGCCGACGCCTACGCCCGCTGGGCGGGGCGCCGGCTGCCCACCGAGGCCGAGTGGGAGAAGGCGGCCCGCCACGACCCGGCCTCCGGCCGCTCCACCCGCTACCCCTGGGGCGACGGCGACCCCACCCCCGAGCACGCCAACCTCGGCCAGCGCCATCTGCGCCCGGCCCCGGCCGGCAGCTATCCGGCGGGCGAGTCCCCGCTCGGCGTACGGCAGTTGATCGGCGACGTGTGGGAGTGGACGTCGAGCGACCTGCAGCCCTACCCGGGGTTCGCGGCCTTCCCGTACAAGGAGTACTCGGAGGTCTTCTTCGGGCCGGAGCACAAGATTCTGCGCGGCGGCTCGTTCGCCGTGGACAAGGTCGCCTGCCGGGGCACCTTCCGCAACTGGGACTACCCGATCCGGCGGCAGATCTTCTCCGGGTTCCGCACGGCCCGCGACGAGCAAGCCTGATGTGCCGTCATCTGGCCTACCTGGGCCCCGAGACACCGATCGGCCGCCTGCTGTCGGAACCGCCGCACAGTCTGTTCCGGCAGTCGTGGGCACCCCGGCGGCAGCGGTACGGGACGGTCAACGCCGATGGTTTCGGGGTCGGCTGGTATGCCGAAGGCGATCCGGTGCCCGCGCGGTACCGGCGCGCCGGGCCCATCTGGGGCGACCAGTCCTTCGCGGACCTGGCCCGTGTCGTACGGACCGGTGCGCTGCTCGGCGCGGTACGGGACGCCACCCGGGCGGGAGCGGACGGGGAGGCCGCGGCGGCGCCGTTCGCCGCGGGCACCTGGCTGTTCAGCCACAACGGCGCCGTCCTCGGCTGGCCGCACTCCCTCGCCCCGCTGACCCGCGCTCTGCCCGCCGTGGAACTGCTGTCGCTGGAGGCCCGCTGCGACTCGGCGCTCGTCTGGGCGCTGGTCCTGCACCGGCTGCGTACCGGGGACGACGGAAGCCGGGCGCTGGCCGACACGGTCCTGGAGGTCGCCGAGGCCGCCCCGGGCTCCCGGCTCAACCTGCTGCTCACCGACGGCGACACGATCACCGCGACGGCCTGGGGCGACACCCTGTGGTACCTCGCCGAACCCGGCCACGGCACCGTCGTGGCCTCAGAGCCGTACGACGACGACCCACGGTGGCAGGAGGTGCCGGACCGCACGCTGCTCGTGGCGACCGGCACCGACGTCCTGCTCACCCCGCTCAAGGACCCGCACGACCGCCAAGGCGTGCCCGACCACGAGGACCCCCACCACCCCATGGCATCCGCACGTCCGAAGGAGCCCAGCACGTGAGTCCGTTCCTTCTCACCCGCACCCTGCCCGAAGACGCCACGGACGCCGCGCTGCGCGCCGACGTCCTGCACGGCCTGTCCCACACACCCAAGACGCTGCCGCCGAAGTGGTTCTACGACGCACACGGCAGCGAGCTCTTCGACAAGATCACCGAACTGCCCGAGTACTACCCCACCCGGGCGGAGCGCGAGATCCTGGCCGCCCGGGCCACCGAGATCGCCGCGGCGACCGGTGCGCGCACCCTCGTCGAACTGGGCTCGGGCTCGTCCGAGAAGACCCGTCATCTGCTCGACGCGCTGCCCGGGCTGCACACCTACGTACCGGTCGACGTCAGCGAGAGCGCCCTGACCCAGGCCGGGCACGCGCTGATCGCCGAACGCCCGGAGCTCGGTGTGCACGCGCTGATCGCCGACTTCACGGGTGGTCTCGCGCTTCCGGGCACGCCCGGACCGCGGCTCGTGGCGTTCCTCGGTGGGACCATCGGCAACCTGCTGCCCGCCGAACGCGGCGCGTTCCTGGCCTCCGTACGGGCACTGCTCACCCCCGGCGACACGTTGCTGCTGGGCACGGACCTGGTCAAGGACGAGTCGGTGCTCGTCGCCGCGTACGACGACGCGGCCGGAGTGACGGCCGAGTTCAACAAGAACGTGCTGACGGTCGTCAACCGCGAGCTCGGCGCCGACTTCGATCCGGACGCGTTCACCCATGTCGCCCTCTGGGACGCCGAGCACGAGTGGATCGAGATGCGGCTGCGTTCGCGGACCGAGCAGACCGTGAAGATCCCCGCCCTCGACCTCGCCGTCGACTTCGCCGCCGGTGAGGATCTGCGCACCGAGATCTCGGCGAAGTTCCGCGAGGAGGGGGTACGGCGCGAACTCGCCGCCGCGGGGCTCGACCTGGCCCATTGGTGGACGGACCGCGAAGGCCGTTTCGCGCTGTCGTTGAGCGTGGTCAGGTGACGTCACAAGCAGTGTGAGAGACCGCCCGGGTGGTGAACCCGGGCACCATCGGGCAACGGGCGCCGGCGATGTACACCGCCGGCGCCCGTTGTCCATGTCCCCTCCGGAGTCCGGTACCGGCGCCCGGCGTGGCGTCTCCGCCCGCCGAAGAGTGCCCCAGGGCTGTCCCGTGCTCCCCCGCCGGGGCCTTTCCGGTTGCCGACCCGGATGTCCCATTCGATGATGGTGCTTGAATTTCCCTACGTTCGCGAAGCATTACTTCGCGTTGCGTTTCCGGAGCATGTTCCCGAGCTCGGAAAATCTGCTTCTGTGCACCTCTGACGTGCTGACGCAGGGGCGAAGGAGGAACCCTTGCTGAGCGCATTCGCCAAGGTCTTCGGAACCCCGGACCTGCGCAAGAAGCTGCTGTTCACGCTCGGCATCATCGTGCTGTACCGCGTGGGGTCGCATGTGCCGCTGCCCGGCGTGAACTATCGGAACGTCCAGGCGTGCGTGGACGCGGCGACGGCCAACGGCGGTCTGCTGGGTCTGGTCAATCTGTTCAGTGGCGGGGCGCTGCTCCAGATCACCGTGTTCGCGTTGGGAATTCTGCCGTACATCACGTCGAGCATCATTCTGCAACTGCTGACGGTGGTCATCCCGAAACTGGAGGCGCTGAAGAAGGAGGGCGCCGCCGGGCAGGGGAAGATCACCCAGTACACCCGCTATCTGACGGTGGCTCTCGCCATCCTGCAGGGCACGGGCCTGGTGGCGACCGCCCGCAGTGGCGCGCTGTTCCCCAGCTGCCCGACCGCCGCGGGCATCGTCCCGGACCACTCGATCCTCACCACGCTGGTGATGGTGCTCACGATCACCGCGGGGACGGCCGCCGTGATGTGGCTCGGCGAGCTCATCACCGAACGCGGTATCGGCAACGGAATGTCGATGCTCATCTTCATCTCGATCGCCTCCACGTTTCCCGGCGCGCTGTGGACCGTCAAACAGGAGGGGCAGATCGCCGACGGGTGGCTCGGCTTCGGCGTCGTCATTCTGGTCGGGTTCGCGATGGTGGCCCTGGTCGTCTTCGTGGAACAGGCGCAGCGCCGCATTCCGGTGCAGTACGCGAAACGGATGATCGGCCGTAAGTCGTACGGCGGAACGGCGACCTACATCCCGCTGAAGGTCAACCAGGCCGGTGTGGTTCCGGTCATCTTCGCCTCCTCGCTCCTCTATATTCCCGCGCTCATCGCACAGTTCTCCAACTCGCACGCGGGCTGGGCCACCTGGGTCACACAGAACTTCGTCCGGGGAAACCATCCCTATTACGTCCTCGCGTACTTCCTGCTGATCGTGTTCTTCGCCTTCTTCTATGTGGCCATCACGTTCAATCCGGAGGAGGTGGCGGGGAACATCAAACAGAGCGGCGGCTTCATCCCGGGCCTGCGGGCGGGCCGGCCCACCGCCGAGTACCTGGGCTACGTCCTGAACAGACTCACCTGGCCGGGTGCCCTCTATCTGGGCCTGATCGCCCTGGTCCCCACCGTGGCGTTCGCGAGCTTCGGCGGCGCCAACCAGCTCACCGGCACGAGCATCCTGATCATCGTGAGCGTGGGCCTGGAGACCGTGAAACAGATCAGCAGCCAGATCGAGCAGCACAACTACACGGGCTTCCTCCGGTGACACCCCCTGGGGACGGCGGCCCGTGACTCATCCCCCGGTCTCCGCCAGCCGTTCCGTGATCAGCCGGGAGGCGCGCCCTGCCTCGGTCGCGGGGTCGGCCCCGGTCAGGACCTTGGTCATGTACGACTTGATCGGGTTGTCGGCCTCGACGGCGGCCCACCGGGGCGAGGCGGGTGTCGCCCGGCCCTGCGCGGCGCCCACCGCCATGGCCGCGGCGCCCTCCTCGCCGGCCACCGCGCCCGCGAGGGTGGTCTTGTTGGGCACGTAGTTCATCGTCCGGGCCAGCTCGGTCTGCCACTTGGCGCCGACGAGGGCCGACACGACGGCCGTGGCCGCCCGCCGGTCGTCGGTGTTCTTGGGCACCACGAGGTCGGAACCGCCGGTGAAGACGGCGCCGGGCTCGGCGGCCGTCCTGCCGGGGACGGGGAAGAACCCGAGTTTCTTCCGCAGCGCCGGATTCTGCTCGACGATCGCCTGGGCGAGCCCGGGTACGGCCACGATCTGTGCCACATGGCCACCGGCGAACACCCGGGCCTGCGGCGGGTGTTCCTCGTCGGCGCCGACGGGCCCGGAGCCGAGCGCCTGGAGCCGCCGGTAGAAGTCCATGCCGCGCAGGGCCGCGGGCGTCCGCAGGGAGCCCTGCCAGGTTCCGGCGGACTCCGTCGCGAGTTCACCGCCCTCGTCCCAGACGAACCCGGCGAGGGTGTACCAGTCCTGCCCGGCCAGGTAAATCCCCTGGTTACCGGCCGAGTTGAGCCGTCCCGTGTCCTCGATCCACTGTTCGCGGGTCTTCGGCGACTTCTTGATGCCGGCCCGGTCGAAGAGGTCCTTGCGGTAGATGACGACACGGTTCGCCGCGTACCACGGGATGCCGTACTGGCGGGTGCTGAACCGGCCCGGCTGAGCGAGGCCCGGGAGCCAGTCGTCCATGCCCCAGTCGCGCACCGACTCGAGCGTCAGGTCGCTCAGGCCGCCCCGGTCCACGTACTGGGCCACCTGGGTGTTGCCCACCTCGATGACGTCCGGCCCGTTGCCCCGCTCGCCCTCCAGCGCTCCCTGGACCTTCTGCACGATCCCGGTCCACTGCTGGATGCGGATGTCCAGGGCGATGCCCCGGTGGGTCCGTTCGAAGTCCTCGGTGAACCGCTTGAGGAACTCCTCGGACGCGCTGTCCTTCATCAGCCACACCGTCACGGTGTGACGTCCGCCGCCTCCCTCCGGCAGGGCTCCGCAGGCGGTCAGCAGGGAGGCGGTCACACAGGCGAGGGCGAGCAGACGACGCGTCACGAAGGGGATCCTGTTCTGTCTTGCGGACAGCGGAAAGGGAGCCCGGCGTGGGGGTCGAGCTCAGCGCTCGTACGGGTGTTCTGATTTTGGTATGGACCAATCAAAACCGTCAAGGGCGACCGTCGAGACACCACCGACATCTCGCGTACCGCGGCGCCGTGAGGCACCGTGGAATGACGCGTGGCACACCCGCCACGGCGGAGAGGAGCACCCGCATGACCGACCACACGTACCGGGTCACCGAGATCGTCGGCACCTCCACCGAGGGGGTCGACCAGGCCGTCCGCAATGGGATCGCCCGCGCCTCGCAGACCCTGCGCAACCTGGACTGGTTCGAGATCACCCAGGTCAGGGGGCAGATCGTGGACGGGGAGGTCGAGCACTACCAGGTAGGTCTGAAGGTCGGCTTCCGCCTGGAGGACGGCGCCTGACGCGACCGGGCGCCACGTTTCCCGGCATGTGGCCCCGCCCCGGGGCCACATGCCGCTTCCCCCCGCCGAGCCGTACGCCGATCCACCGCGGGGCCGCGCGCAGGTCCGATCCGTCGCGGCGCCGCACGCCGGCACGCGCGGACGGGATCGTCCGGGCCCCGCACGACCCCGCGCCCGGACCCGTGACCGCGCCCCCCGCTCGCACCCTGACCGGGGAGCGGGATCGCGGGCGAACCCCCGAACGGCCGACCGGTGGCCTTCGCGTCACCCGAGCGGGCGCCCGCGCCGCCCGCACCCTCCACTCCGTCCACCCGTCCACCCGTCCACGCCGTCCGGTCGTGCGCCGACGGTCGGGCATCAGGCGGGACCGGCCCCGCCGATCGCACGGCGGGCCATGGCCGACCGCAAGCCCGTTGCCGTCGATCCGGCCGGTCACGCTCCGGCCCAGTGACGTACCGCAGGTTGGACACCATCCGGCCGCCGGCCCGGCCTCTCGGGCCACCCCCATCCTGACCGGGCCGACCTCGTCAGGACGGGCAGGCCGAGCCAGGCGGGCCGATCACGTCAGGCCGCGCCGGTCACGCCAGGCCGATCACGCCAGACCGGGCCGGTCACATCAGCCCGATCACGCCAGACCGGGCCGGTCACATCAGCCCGATCACGCCAGACCGGGCCGGTCACATCAGCCCGATCACGCCCGGGGTGCCCGTCACGCCAGGCCGCGCCGTTCACGTCATCCCGGTCAGGTCCGTCCCTCGCGCTCCTGCGCGTTCTTCAGAGCCGCCGACGCGGTCGCCCAGCGTGCCCGTACGACCGTGAACCCGGCCCGCTCGGCGTCGTCGCAGACGAGTTCGTCGTCGTCCACGAGGACACGGATCTCACGGTCGCGAGCGAGTCGGCGGAGGATCTCCGACTTGGTCCGGCGGGCGGGCCTGCGGTCGTCGTTGCGCCGCATCCGGACCGGCCCCTCGGGCAAGCCATGGGCGGCCAGCCACGCGACGGTGTCACGGCGGCAGCGCTCGGGACGTCCGGTCAGGTAGACCACATCGCACTCCCGCGCGCTCTCCATCGCCAGGGCCACGCCCTCGGCCAGCGGCGGGTCCTGCGGAGCGGCCGCGAAGAACGCGTCCCAGTCGCGCGGGCTGCGCTCCAGGAACCGCTGCCGGTGCGCGCTGTCCGCGAGCGTGCCGTCGAGGTCGAACACGGCGAGCGGTCTGCTGTTCTTCTGGGTCACGCCGACCACCCTAAGGGCCCGCGACACCCGGCGCGTCAGGGCACGCGGCACCCCGTGGACCCGCCGGCGGAGGGACCGACGGGCACGCCCGCGTCCCGACCTGTGACGAGCTCGCGCCATGGTCGAACTCCTCACGAGGAAAGAGGAGTTGACGACCCGTCAGGAGTGCCACGACGTCACGAGGCGTCGGCCAGCCAGGGCCTGACCTGCTTACGGGCCTCGTGCAGACGGGACTTGAGGGTGCCGAGCGGAATGCCGACCCGCTCGGCGACCTCGGCGTACTCCAGCTGGCAGATGTCCCGGTAGACCAGCGGCGCCACCAGGTGCGGATGCTCGCGCTCCAGCCGCTCCAGCGCCTCCAGGAGGTCGATGCGGGAACCGGCGATGACGCTCGTGGTGCGGGGGTCGACGTGCTGCGAGGCGTCGATGACGTCCGGCTGCTCGGCGGCCCGCCGCTTCAGCTCGCGGTACTTCTGTCGGGAGCAGTTGGCGACGACCGTGTAGAGCCAGGTGCTGAACCGGCTGCGGCCCTCGAAGGCGGTGATCTTCCGCGCCACCTGGAGGAGGACGTCCTGTGCCGCCTCCTCGGCGTCCTCGCGGCACGGCAGGAAGCGTCCGCAGCGCCGCATGACCTCCGGCCCCAGCCGCTGGAGGAGCAGATCCAGGGCGTCCGGATCGCCCGCGGCGGCGCGCAGCGCGAGCTCTTCGGTTCCCGCCGCGTCCTGCACTGGGTGCTCCCCTCGGTGTCGATCAGAGGCCAGGCATGATAGTCGCATGCACCCTCCGCAGCGGATCGGCCGCTACCGTCTGGACCGGCGCCTGGGCGCCGGCGGCTTCGGCGTGGTCTGGCTCGCCCACGACGAGGTGCTGGACGCGGTCGTCGCCGTGAAGGTGCTGTCCGACAACTGGGTCGACCACCTGGACGTGCGGGAGCGCTTCCTCTCCGAGGCCCGGCTGCTGCGCAAGGCCGACTCGAGCCGGGTCGTCCAGGTCTACGACATCGGTGAACTCCCGGACGGCAGGCCCTACTTCGTCATGGAGTACGCGGACGGGGGCACCCTCGCGGACCGGGTCGGCGGTGGACCGCTCCCGGTGTCCGAGGCCCTGCGGCTGACCGCCCTGGCGGCCCGCGGCGCGGCCGCGCTGCACCAGGCCGGGATCGTGCACCGCGACATCAAGCCGTCCAACGTGCTGCTGCGCACGGCACCCGGCGCGGGCGAGCGGGTCCTGCTGGCGGACCTCGGTCTCGCCAAGAGCCTGGCGCAGGCCTCCGGGCTGACGATGGCCGCGGGTTCCGCGGGCTACACCCCGCCGGAGCAGGCCCAGCCCGGGTCGGGGATCGACGCGCGGGCCGACGTGTACAGCCTGGGAGCACTCGGCTACCACCTGGTCACGGGCACGGTGCCCGGGCCGCCCGGCAAGGTCGTACGCCCCGACCGGCTCCGTACCGGCCTCGCGCCGGGAGTCCAGCGGGCGCTGCTGCGCGCCATGGAACCCGACCGCGAGCGGCGCTGGCCCACGGCGCTGGGCCTGGCCGAGGAGCTGGAGCGGCTGGCCGAAGTGACGCCGGCTCCGGCCGCCGGCACGCCCCGGCGCCGTCGGAGGACCGTCGTCGCCGCGGTGGCCGTCGCGGTCGTGGTCGCCGCCGGCGGCATCACCGCCGCCCTCGTGAGCCGGCAGTCCTCCGGCGGGTCCGTGCGGGTCTCGGACGCCTCGGGACGGCTCACGGTCGAGGTGCCGCACGCCTGGGGCCGTCAGCTGCGTGACTCCGGCTGGAACCCGCGGACCGTGGGCCTGTCGGACACCCACGAACCGGGGCTGGCGGTCGCCGACGACCTGGCGACGTGGCAGGACCTGGGCTCTGCTGTCGACGGGGTGTTCGTCGGCCTGAGCGAGCGCGGGGACGTCCGGGCCCGGGTCGCCTCCCTCGCCCACACCGGGTGCCACTACGACGGCGGCCGCACCTACACCGGCGCGCGCTGGCACGGGCTGGTGAGGACCTGGAGCGACTGCCCGGGGGGTCACGGCTCGCTCACGGAGGCCGGGCTCACCCCCGTGGGCGGCGCCGCACAGCCACAGCTGTATGTACAGATCCGCCAGAAGAGCGACAGCGACGCCACCGACCGTGTGCTCGGCTCCGTACGGGTAGGCACCTGACGAGAAGACGTGCCGGACTGGCGAACTTTTTCCGGCCGGTGCGCATCGGACAGTGGTGACGGAGCACGGAGCGCCGTACGCACGCGTCACGGCGTGCGCTGAATTCGAAGGAGTGTTGACATGGCGACCTTCCGGCACGGCGACGAGGTTCCGGTACGCCGTACGTCCTCCCCCGCACACTGGGCGGCGGTGGTCGCGGGTATCGCGCTGCTGGGCACGCTCTCGGCCTGCGGGACCGACAGCGGCACGGGCGGCACGCCGCAGAAACTCCCCGGCACGGCGCAGCCGGCCTCCGGTGACACGACCCCGGACGGCTCCGCCACCAGTACGGCGTCGGCCGGCGGCGGCAGGACATCGGCACCGGTGCCGGGCTCGGCCACGGCGTCAACCACGGCGTCGGCGGGAAGCGGTGCGGCGAGCACCCGTTGCCACACCTCCGAACTGCGCGCCTCGGTCGGCGCCAACGACCCGGGCGCGGGCCAGGAGAACTTCCCCGTCGTCCTCACCAACACCTCCCACCGCACCTGCACCCTGCGCGGCTACCCCGGGGCGGCCTTCGTGGACGCGTCGGGCAAGCAGCTCGGGCCCGACCCGAAGCGCTCCCCCGGGTCGCCGACCACGGTCACGCTGGCCCCCGGGCAGAGCGCGTGGGCCGGCCTGACGTTCTCCAACCCGGAGATCAGCGGGGCGCACACGGCCACGCCGGCGTCGCTGGTCGTCACACCGCCCGACGAGCGCGACCCGCTCAAGGCGGTCTGGAAGGGCGGCAAGGTCCCGGTGTCCGGGAACTCCTCCTCGGTCTCCCTGGCGGTCGTCCGGGCCGGTACCGGCGCCTGACCCCTCCCGCCTCGCCGCTCCCGGCTGTCCACCCCGCCGCTGTCCGCCCCGCCGTCCGTCCGCGGACCGGCGGGGTTTGTCACGGAACGGCAACACGTCCCCCCGCCGGCGACCTTTCCCGGACATCCGCGCATCACACCGTTTGACGCACCTGCCGGCAGGGCGGCGCGTCGCGGGAACGGAAGCTCCGGCCCGGCGCGGGAGCGGTATCGAGGACATCGGGGGTTCATCATGACCGGCATCTCACGCAGGCGTCTGCTGACCACGACGGCCGCGGCGGGAGCGCTCGGGGCGCTCTCCGCCTGCTCGGCGCACGACTGGTCGGTGGGCAGCGACGGCAAGGGGCGGGTGAAGGACGCGACCCCGCGGCCCCGGCTCATCGGCGACGGTTCCACCGCCGACACGGGGGCCCAGCCCAAGCAGCCGAAGGCCGAGCGGCTGAAGCCCGGCGAGCGTCCGCCGCAGTTCGTGGTGTTCTCCTGGGACGGTGCGGGCGAGCTCAGCAACAAGCTGTTCTCACGGTTCCGCAAAGTCGCCGCCGACCACGGCGCGTCGATGACGTTCTTCCTCAGCGGCATCTACACGCTGCCCGAGTCGAAGAAGCACCTGTACAGCCCGCCGCAGCACCCGGTGGGCGCCTCCGCGATCGGCTACCTCTCCGACCGGCACATCCACGCGACACTTCAGCAGATCCGGGGCGCCTGGCTGGAGGGGCACGAGATCGGCACCCACTTCAACGGTCACTTCTGCGGCGCGGACGGGGTGCGCCGCTGGTCCCCCGCCGAGTGGCGCAGCGAGATCGACCAGGCGAAGAAGTTCGTCACCGGGTGGAAGACCAACACCGGCTTCACCGATCTCGAACCGCTCCCCTTCGACTACGACAAGGAGCTGATCGGCGGCCGCACCCCGTGTCTTGAGGGGCAGTCCAACCTGCTGCCGACGGCCGCCGCCCTCGGATGGAAGTACGACGCCAGTTGCCCCGGCGGCCTCCAGATGTGGCCCGGCAAAGTCCAGAACGGCCGTGTCTGGGACTTCCCGCTGCAGTCCATCCCGTTCCCCGGCCACACTTTCCAGGTCCTGTCCATGGACTACAACCTGATGGCCAACCAGTCGAACGCCAACCCGCTCGGTGACCGTGCCCAGTACGACGCCTGGCGCGCGCAGGCCCGCGACAGCTATCTCGCCGGCTTCCGCCGGGCCTACGAGAGCAACCGGGCCCCCTTCTTCGTCGGCAACCACTTCGAACGGTGGAACGGGGGCATATACATGGACGCCGTGGAAGAGGCCATCGAGCGGATAGCCGGGCACGACGAGGTACGCCTGGTCTCGTTCCGCCAACTCGTGGAGTGGCTGGAGGTCCAGGACCCCGCGGTGCTGCGCAAGCTGCGCACGCTCGATCCCGGACGGTCCCCCCTCGGCGGCTGGGCGGAGTTCCTGGGCACGGCCGCCTCCGCTTCGGCCACCGCGGGGTCGGCCACCGCGGCGTCGTGACGTCTCGTGGCGAAGGCGGTCCGGGCCCGGGGGTCGGCCCCGGCCGGTGCGAGCCCCGGGGGCGGGACCGCGGGGAACGGCGTCAGTGACGGCCGCCCCAGCCGCCTCCGGACCCGTAGCCGCCGTAACCGCCGTATCCGTAGCCGCCGTTCCCCCAGGAGTCGCCGTCGCCGTATCCCGGGTTGTCGTACTGGCTGTTCGCCGGCGGGCAGTCGTACGGGGAGCAGGACGACGTGGGACTCGGGGCGGAGGGGTCGCCCGCGGACGTCGACGGCCCGGCCGAGGGGCCGGGCGCGCCGTTCGGCGTACCCGACCGCGAGGCCCCGGTGGGTTCCCGGGTCACGGGCGCGGTGGCCGATCCGTCGGCGTCCCAGTTCACCGCCGCCATCTGGAGCGAGGGCGACGAGGTGTCCAGGGTCCAGTGCTGGACGGCCTGGTCCTTGCGGAGCTTGAGGACCAGGGCTCCCGTGCCGTTGGTGGCGGCGGGGGTGAGGGCCAGGTCCTGGTTGCCTCGGGGCACCAGCTCCCCCTGAAGGGTGAAGTCGTAGCGCACGTTCTTGCCGGTCGAGCCGGACTCTCCGGTGCAGGGCGCCAGTTGGATCGAGTAGCCGAGGTGGGAGTCGAGACACAGGCCCGGGTCGGCGACGTCGCGCAGCACCCCGTCCGCCTCGTACGACCATTCCTGCGCAGCGGCGGAGGAGCACGAGGTGAGTGCCGTCTCGGCCCCCTTCACGAGCCTCTCGCCGACGATGCCGACACACAGCCCGGTCTTGAGGTTGCGCAACCGGCCACGCACGGTGCCGTTCGACGTGTCGCCTATCCAGGACGGCTTCGCACCGGGTGCCTTGACGGGGCCCGAACTCGGCCTGCCAGTAGGCCCGGCGTTCTCGGCGGTGCCGTCCGAGCCCTGGGCCGCCCACAGGGCCAGCGGGACCAGGATCAGGCCGCTCGCGGTCAGTGCGGCCAGCGCGATGTTGCGGCGGCCGGGCGAACGCCGGGGTGCCTTGTGCGTCGCCCGGCGCGAGTCGGTGGCCGACTGGCCGCGCGGCGCCACTCGCGGCGGCCGGCTCGGCGGGAGCGGAGCGTCGCCGGGGAAATGAGGGGCGGCGTGAACGCCGGAGTCGCCGGGCGCGTCGCCCGTCACCTCCACGATCGCGACGGCGCGTCCGGGACGGGAGGCGAGATAGGCCTCGGCACCCCAGCCGAGTACGGACTCGGCCAGTGGCAGGGCGAGTTCGCCGTTGAAATGGTTCAACTGGTCGGCGGTGTAACGGCAGTGGCGGCAGCGGCCCATGTGCCGGCGCAGATCGGGGTCGAGGTCGTCACCGCCGCGCCGCAGCGACACGTCCAGCATGCGGTGGTACTGGCGGCACTCCTCCTCGGGGGCCAGTTCGCGATGGATCTCCAGGCAGCCCTCACGCAGGCGTTCACGGGCCCGTGCCAGCTCGACGAGGGCGGCGTCCTCGCGGATGCCCAACAGCGCTGCGGGCAGGGCCAGTTGTTCGGACTCGACCTCGGCGTGCCAGAGCAGGCAACGACCTGCCTCCGGAAGTCGCTGGAACGCGCGGGACAGCAGTCGCCTGCCCTCCGGCGGAAGGAGCCGCGCCACGACGCGCTCCTCGCCGTCCGGACCGGCCAGCAGCTCGGGGTGGAGCGATTCCCGCCGCTGGTCCGCGAGCCATTCGGCGGTCATGCGGCGCACGGTGACGAGCAGCTGCGGCCGCCAGGCCGCCGTCGGTCCGGTCTGCCGCAGGGATTCGCCGAACAGTCGGGTGAATGCCCCCGTGGTGAGGATTCCGGCGGGACGCACGCCGTTGGTGCACAGCCGCGCGTAGCCGAAGACCGCTTCCCAGTGGCGGTCGAGGAGTTCGCCGACGGGGTGGTGCGCGGGCGTGTTCCCCGAGCTCATCTTCAGTTCGGCCGCCAGTCGCTCATCCGATATCTCGAACAAGCGAGCGGATTCCGGGGACTGAGACAGGGCGGGGTCATTCACGTCCGCTTTCCTCCCAAAGGCAACGCATGAATTAGTCCATACCAATAGGCAGGCGGCTCGCCGGGTCAGGCGAGGGGCTGCCCATGGGGGGACCGTGTCGCCGCAAACACCCACTTCGAAGGCTCTCAGGAAGCAGGCGGGCGGCCACACCGTGCACGCACAGAAGGAAGTAAATATTGTCTGCACGCCAACAAGGCACACCTTTGCACAGCGGACCTTGCCGAAACAAGCGATCCTCTCGTTTTCCGCATTCCACCTGGCGCGACCGGGATTGACGAAACGTCAATAGAAGCGTCCGCAAAAGAAAAACAGAAATCCCCCGGCCTTCCCCTGGGGCGCCGTGCGCGGCACCAGCCTCGCGAGGCCCCCAGGCGGGAAGGACCTTCACCCGGTCGACCGGCGGTGTTGGCCGCGCATAGGCCGCCCTCTATTGGGAGCGCTCCCAATATCCGTCGTCCGCCTGTTTGCGACGGCGGCACCGGATTCACCAGCCACCCGGAGCCGCTCATGTGCGCATTACTTTTGCCCGATGAGAGATTTGCGTGGCGAACGGATCGGGCCCGTGGATCAGTGACCGCTGATCGCCCGGGGCGTGTACGGCCGTTCCAGTTCCTCTACCTCCTTCTCGGTGAGTTCCACGTCGAGGGCGGCCACCGCGTCGTCGACGTGCCCCGCCCTCGTGGCGCCGATGATGGGAGCGGTCACGGTGCTGCCGCGCAGCAGCCAGGCGAGGGCGATCCGGGCGCGCGGGACGTCACGCTCGGCGGCGATCCGGCCGACCGCGTCGACGATGTCCCGGTCACCCTCCTGGTAGAGCTTCCTGCCGAACTCGTCGGTCCTGCTGCGCTCGGTGGTGACGTCCCAGGCGCGGGTGAGACGGCCTCGCGCGAGCGGGCTCCAGGGCAGCACGCCGACGCCCTGGTCCGCGCAGAGCGGCAGCATCTCGCGCTCCTCCTCGCGGTAGAGGAGGTTGTAGTGGTTCTGCATCGACACGAACCGCGTCCAGCCGTGCAGCAGGGCCGTGTACTGCGCCTTGGAGAACTCCCAGGCGTACATCGAACTCGCCCCGATGTAACGGGCCTTGCCCGCCTTCACGACGTCGTGCAGGGCCTCCATCGTCTCCTCGACGGGCGTGGCGGGATCGAAGCGGTGGATCTGGTAGAGGTCCACGTAGTCGGTGCCCAGCCTGCGCAGACTGTTGTCGATCTCTGTCATGACGGCCTTGCGGGACAGACCGCGCGCGTTGGGGCCCTCGTGCATCGCGCCGTTGACCTTGGTGGCGATGACGATCTCGTCGCGGCGGGCGAACTCCGCGAGCGCGCGGCCGACGATCTCCTCGCTGGTGCCGTCGGAGTAGACGTTCGCCGTGTCGAAGAAGGTGATGCCGGCCTCCAGTGCCCGGCGGATCAGCGGGCGGGACGCCTCGTCGTCGAGGGTCCACTCGTGGGTCCCCCGGCCGGGCACCCCGAAACTCATGCAGCCGAGGCAGATCCGGGACACGTCCAGTCCCGTCGAACCGAGCTTCACGTACTGCATGGGCACTCCTGCGTTTCGTGGGGGTGGAGCCGTTCCTGCCGCCGCGTCCGTGCGAGCCGGCGGCAAGGGCTCCGGGAATGCCATTTCCCGATCGCGGTTCCCTTAGTCGCACAGCCACCGCCGATCGGCCGCATGGACGTGGCGCCCCGCGCTCCGCGCACCCGCGCGCGCCCCCGGTCCACGAGATCCGCCTCCGGAACACGCCGGACCGGACCGACCGTGTAGGAACTGTGGGAGACACCGCCGCGCGGACCGCCGGACGGGCCCGCGCACGGGACGCCGGAGACACCACGTCCAGACCGCCGCGCGGACTGCCGGACGGACCGGCGCACAGAACGCCTCGCGGACCGGTCCTGCGGCGGTGCGTGTGGCGTTTTGTACGCCGACCCGCGGCCGACCCGCCCTCGACGTCCAGACCGCCGGACGGACCGGCGGCGAGTCGGTCGCGGACCGGCGGCGGACAGGCGGCGGACAGGCGGTGGACCGCCATACCGGCCGCCGACAGGTCGACAGCGGGCACGGGACCGGCTGCAGGCTGGCGTACGGACAGGCGGCGGAGCTCCATACTGGCCGCCGGCAGGTCGACGGCGGGCACGGGACCGGCGGCGGGCCGACGTAGGGATCGCCGGTGGACCGGCGGCGGGCCGGCGTACGGACCGCCGGTAGGTCGCCTCCGGCGATCCGTAAGCCGGGTTTCAGATCGCGGCGGCCGCCGCCCGTCCCGCCTGTCGTCCGGAGAACAGGCAGCCACCCAGGAAGGTGCCTTCCAGCGAGCGGTATCCGTGCACTCCCCCGCCGCCGAATCCCGCGACCTCACCGGCCGCGTACAGACCGGGAATCGCGGTGCCGCCGGCGTCCAGGACGCGGCCGGAGAGATCCGTCTGCAGACCGCCCAGGGTCTTGCGGGTGAGGATGTTGAGCCGTACGGCGATCAGCGGGCCGGCGCCGGCGTCCAGGATCTTGTGGATCGGCGCGGTGCGGCTGAGCGAGTCCCCGGTGTAGGCGAGCGCGTTGCGGATCCCCATCACCTGGACGTCCTTGGTGTAGGGGTTGTCGATCTCCCGGTCCCGCGCGTCGATCTGCCGCTTGAGGTCGGTGAGATCGATCAGTCCGTCACCGGTCAGCTTGTTCATGCCGGTGACCAGTTCGGACAGCGTGGCGGCGACGACGAAGTCGACCCCGTTCTTCTTGAACTTCTCGATCGGCTCGGGGGTCTGCCAGATGCGCGAGAGCAGCATCCAGACGTCCTTGTTGGTGAGGTCCGGGTTCTGCTCCGAGCCGGAGAGCGCGAACTCCTTCGCGATGATCTTCTGCGTGGTCACGAACCAGGAGTAGTCATAGCCCGTGTCGGTGATCGACTTGAGCGTGTGGAGGGTGTCGTAGCCGGGGAGGTCGGGGGCGGAGAAGCGTTTGCCGGTGGCGTCGAACCACATCGACGACGGTCCCGGCAGGATACGGATGCCGTGGTTGGCCCAGATCGGGTCGTAGTTCCTGAGACCCTCCGTGTAGTGCCACATGCGGTCGGGGTTGACGATGCGCCCGCCCGCCGCCTCGGTGATCCCGAGCATCCGGCCGTCCACGTGGGCCGGCACACCGGTGACCATGAACTTGGGTGGGGTGCCGAGCCGGGCCGGCCAGTTCTGCCGCACGAGGTCGTGGTTGGCGCCGATGCCTCCCGAGGTGACGATCACGACCGGAGCGCGGAGTTCGAAGTCTCCGACCACCGTGCGCGAACTGGCCTTGCCGCGCGCCGCGGTGCTCGGTTCGAGGACCGCGCCCCGGACCCCCGTCACGGTGCCGCCGGTGCGCACGATCTCGTCGACGCGGTGCCGGAACCTGAAGGTCACCTTCCCGTCCGCGACCGCGGCCCGTACCCGCTTCTCGAACGGCTCGACCACGGCGGGACCGGTTCCCCAGGTGACATGGAAGCGGGGTACCGAGTTCCCGTGCCCGTCCGCGAGCCCGCCGCCGCGCTCCGCCCAGCCCACGATCGGGAACCACCGCACGCCCAGCCCGTAGAGCCAGGACCGCTTCTCCCCCGAGGCGAAGTCCACGTACGCCTCGGCCCACTTGCGGCCCCAGTGGTCCTGGCCGGTCGGGTCTGCGACGCCGCGGTCGAATCCGGCCGCCCCGAGCCAGTCCTGCCACGCCAGTTCCTGGGAGTCCTTGATGCCCATCAGACGCTGCTCGTCGGAGTCGACCAGGAAGAGACCGCCGAAGGACCAGAAGGCCTGTCCGCCCAGGTTGGTCTCGGGTTCCTGGTCCAGAAGCAGTACCTTGCGGCCCGCGGCGGCCAGTTCGGCCGTCGCGACCAGCCCGGCGAGCCCGCCGCCGACGACGATCGCGTCCGCGTCCGACGACCCGGCCGCGAAGGCGGGTACCGCGTGCGCCGCGAGGGCGGCACCGGCCAGCACTCCGCCCGCCGCCGTCAGGGCCCGGCGTCTGCTGATCACGGTGGGGGACACAGAATTCTCCATGGGCTGCCTTCCGTAGGGGGTACGTGAGGTGCGGGAGACGCCGCTGGTGTGGCTGCGACACCCGTGTTGTTACCGTCGGTAGCACCCCGGAAACACTGCGGCGGCATCGGTGTTGGACCAGAAGCCGTGGTGGTTCACGAACCGACGCACACCGCGGAGATCAGCCTTGCCTTGCCCGTCCAGGAGAGCGGGCGGATCATGGAAACCGCAGTGGAGAGTGAGCACAGTGACGACCGAGAAGAGCGAGACCGGCACCGGGGCAGGAGCCGTCCCCTCCGGGGCGGTGGCGCACGGCCAGGAGCGGCCGGGCGTCTCGCGGGAGGAGGGTCCGGCCGGGGCGGGCGTGCGCTTCTCCGTCCTCGACCGCTCCCGTACCCGCGAGGGGCACGACGCCGCCGAGGCGCTGCGCGACACCGTCCGCCTGGCCCAGGAGCTCGAGCGGCTCGGCTACCACCGGTTCTGGGTCTCGGAGCATCACGGCGTGCCCGGCGTCGCCGGGTCCGCCCCGACGGTGCTGGCCGCCGCGGTGGCCGCCGCCACCCGGACCATCCGGGTCGGCACCGGAGGAGTGATGCTGCCGAACCACCAACCCTTGGTCGTGGCCGAGCAGTTCGGTGTGCTGGAGGCCCTCTTCCCCGGCCGGATCGACATGGGCCTGGGCCGCTCCGTCGGGTTCACGCCCGGGGTGCGCAGGGCGCTGGGACGGGACAAGGACGCGGCCGAGTCCGCCGACTTCGCGGCCCAGCTCGACGAGTTGCTGGGCTGGTTCCGCGGCACGTCCCCGACCGGGGTGCACGCGCGTCCCCCGGAGGGCCTGACGGTGCCGCCCTTCGTGCTCGCCCTGGGCGAGGGCGCGGACATCGCGGCACGGGCGGGCCTCCCGCTGGTCATCGGTGACCTCAAGAACCGGGAGAGGATGCGGCGCGGGATCGATCGCTACCGCGCGGCGTTCCGTCCGTCCGCGTGGGCGCGCGAGCCGTACGTCGTGGTCTCCGGCACGGTGGTGGTCGCGGCGACGTCACGGGACGCGCACCGGATCCTGATCCCGGAGGCCTGGTCGACGGCGTACTCCCGCACGCACGGCACCTTCCCGCCGCTGCCGCCCGCCGAGCGCGTCGAGGGCCTGGTGATGACCGGCAAGGAGCGGGACCTCTACGAGTCCGGGCTCACCGGCGGGCTCGCGGGGACCGAGGAGCAGGTCGCCGAGGAGCTGGCGGCGGTGATCAAGGAGACCGGCGCGCAGGAGGTGCTCGTCACGACCAGCACCTACGACCGGGAGGCCCTGTTGGACTCCTTCCGCGGGCTCGCCCGGATCGCGGGACTCCTCCCGGCCTAGAATGGTGTGGTTTGCCCCCTCCCCGTCCACCCCCAGGTCGCAGACCGCCTCAGGAGTCCCGTCGATGCCCGATCCGCACGGCCCCCACGACCCGTACGTCCGTGTGCGGAACGCCCGTGAGCACAACCTGCGCGGTGTGGACGTCGACATCCCGCGGGACGTCCTCGCCGTCTTCACGGGTGTCTCGGGCTCGGGCAAGTCCTCGCTGGCGTTCGGGACGATCTACGCGGAGGCCCAGCGGCGCTACTTCGAGTCGGTCGCGCCGTACGCGCGGCGACTGATCCACCAGGTCGGCGCCCCGAAGGTCGGGGACATCACCGGGCTGCCGCCCGCCGTCTCGCTCCAGCAGCGCCGTTCGGCGCCCACCTCGCGCTCGTCCGTCGGCACGGTCACCCACCTCTCGAACTCCCTGCGGATGCTGTTCTCCCGCGCCGGTGACTATCCGGCCGGCGCCGAACGCCTCGACTCGGACGCCTTCTCGCCGAACACGGCGGTCGGAGCCTGCCCGGAGTGCCACGGGCTCGGCCGGGTCCACGGTACGAGCGAGGAGTTGCTGGTGCCGGATCCCTCGCTGTCGATCCGCGCGGGCGCGATCGCCGCGTGGCCCGGCGCCTGGCAGGGCAAGAACCTCCGCGACGTGCTGGACGCGCTGGGCCACGACGTGGACCGTCCGTGGCGCGAACTGCCATCCGGGGAGCGGGAGTGGATCCTGTTCACCGACGAGCAGCCGGTCGTCACCGTACATCCGGTGCGGGACGCGGAGCGCATCCAACGCCCTTACCAGGGCACCTACATGAGCGCCCGGCGCTATGTCATGAAGACCTTCTCGGACTCGAAGAGCACGACCCTGCGGGCCAGGGCCGAGCGGTTCCTCAGCAGCGCCCCGTGCCCGGTGTGCGGCGGCAGCCGGCTGCGCCCCGAGGCGCTGGCGGTGACCTTCGCCGGGCGGACGATCGCCGAGCTGGCCGCGCTGCCGCTGACCGAGCTGGCGGGGACGCTGCGCCCCGAGGGGGAGACGGCCCGGGTGCTCACGGACGACCTCAGGGCGCGTATCGCCCCCGTCGTCGAGCTCGGCCTCGGATATCTCAGCCTCGACCGCGCCACCCCCACCCTCTCCACGGGAGAGCTGCAACGGCTGCGGCTGGCCACGCAGTTGCGATCCGGTCTGTTCGGAGTGGTCTACGTCCTCGACGAGCCGTCCGCCGGTCTGCACCCGGCCGACACGGAGGCCCTGCTCACGGTCCTGGACCGGCTGAAGTCGGCGGGCAATTCGGTGTTCGTGGTGGAGCACCACCTCGACGTCGTGCGCGCCGCGGACTGGCTCGTCGACGTCGGTCCGCGGGCGGGCGAGCACGGCGGCCGGGTGCTGCACAGCGGTCCGGTGGCGGAGCTCGCCGGGGTCGAGGAGTCGGCCACGGCCCGCTTCCTCTTCGGCCACTCGCCCGCGCCGGTGCGTGAAGTCCGCTCCCCGCACGGACAGTTGAAGGTCGGGCCGGTGCACCGGCACAACCTGCGGGGGGTGACGGCCGAGATCCCGCTCGGCGTGTTCACCGCCGTGACGGGCGTGTCCGGTTCCGGCAAGTCCACACTCATCGGTGAGGTGACCGAGGAGCTGGAAGGGGTCGGACGGCTCGTCTCGGTCGACCAACGGCCCATCGGGCGGACCCCGCGCTCCAATCTGGCCACGTACACGGGACTCTTCGACGTCGTACGCAAGGTGTTCGCCGGGACCGAGGAAGCACGCGAGCGGAAGTACGGGGTCGGGCGTTTCTCCTTCAACGTCGCCGGCGGTCGTTGCGAGACCTGCCAGGGCGAGGGGTTCGTGAGTGTCGAGCTGCTCTTCCTGCCGAGCACGTACGCGCCGTGCCCGGACTGCGGCGGGGCCCGCTACAACCCCGAGACCCTCGAAGTGACCCACCGCGGACGGAACATCGCGCAGGTGCTGGACATGACGGTGGAGACCGCCGCGGAGTTCTTCGGCGACACCCCCGCCGCCGTCCGGAGTCTCACCACGCTCCTCGACGTGGGCCTCGGCTACCTTCGGCTCGGCCAGCCCGCCACGGAGTTGTCCGGCGGCGAGGCCCAGCGCATCAAGCTGGCCGGCGAGTTGCAGCGGGTCCGCCGGGGGCACACGCTCTACCTCCTCGACGAACCGACGGCCGGGCTGCATCCGGCCGATGCCGAGGTGCTGACGCGCCAGTTGCACGGGCTGGTGGACGCGGGACACACCGTCGTGGTCGTCGAACACACCATGGCGGTGGTCGCGGGCGCGGACTGGGTGATCGACCTGGGGCCGGGCGGCGGGGAGGCCGGCGGCCGGATCGTGGCGGTGGGGCCGCCCGTCGAGGTCGCGAGGGCGGAGGGGAGCACGACAGCCCCCTATCTCGCCCGCGCACTGGCCGTCCCGTCGGGGCGGGAGGGCCACCACCAGGGCCGTCCCGGGCAGGGCCGATAGGGCTTCGGCCGGCCACTTTCATCGGATGAGTGGTCGCGCTTTACCCGCAAAAATCCCTTCTGGAGCGATTGCCTCCCCCGATAGATAGGAGCAATGGCGCACGCGCCCGTTGACGCGGCAAAGACGTGGCTCATATTTTATGAATTAATCTTGCGTGCCTCCCGCTGAAGGGACCCTGTGCCGTGCCCTCTTCCTCCCGTCGTGACTTCCTTCGCCTCACCGGGGCCGCCGGTGGCGGTCTCGCGGTCTTCGCCGGCCTGCCGCCGTTCGCCGCCCACGCCGCTCCCGAGCGCCCGGCCCACGTGACCCTCGTCCCGGAAGCCGAGGCGACCACCCTCTGGTATCGCACGCCCGCCGCCGAGTCACACGCCATTCAGGAGGCACTGCCGCTGGGCAACGGCCGGCTCGGCGCCCTGGTCGGCTGCGACCCGGCGGACGACTTCCTCTACCTCACCGACGGCTCGTTCTGGACCGGCGGACGCAACGACACCCCCACCGATGACGGCCAACTCCCCTACGGGCCCGATGATTTCGGCAGCTTCGGCCTGCTGGCCAAGCTCCGCGTCACGCTGCCGGACCACACGGCCCACACGATCAGCGACTACAGACGCAGCCTCGACCTGAGCAACGGCGTCGTGTCCGCGGCCTACCGACACCAGGGAGTCCGCTTCCGCCGGGAGGTCTACGCCAGCCATCCGGACGACGTCGTGGTCATCAGACTCACCGGAGACGGGAGCCACACCGGCACCGTCTCGCTGGAAGGCACCCACGGCGAGTCCACCTCGTACGGCGACCGCCAACTCTCGTTCGCCGGCACCTTCAAGAACGGCCTGCGGTACGCGGCTTCGGTGAGAGCGGTCAGCAGCACGGGCACCATCCGCGCGGACGGCGACAAGCTGTCCTTCTCCGGGTGCCGCGAACTGCTCATCGTCGTGTGCGCGGGCACCGACTACTCGGCGGACGCCGGCAAGGACTTCCGCGAACCGGCCACCGACCCGCTCGCCGTGGCCCGCGGCAAGGTCTCCGCCGCGGCGAAGGTCCCCGGCACCACGCTGCTCGCCACGCACGTGGCCGACTACCGGCGCCTCTACGACCGCTTCTCCCTCGACCTGGGCGCGTCCTCCGCGGTGCAACGGTCGCTGGACTCCTGGTCGCGCATCGCCGTCAGACACACCGACGCCTCCACCCCGGACCCGGAACTGGAGGCGGCCTACGTCCAGTACGGCCGCTACCTGACCATCACCGGTTCCAGGGACTGGCTGCCCATGAACCTCCAGGGCCTGTGGATCCACAACAACAACCCGGACTGGTACGCCGATTACCACACGGACATCAACGTCCAGATGAACTACTGGCTGGCCGATCCGGCCGGGCTGGGCGAGAACGCCGAGGCCCTCGCCCGGTACTGCCGGTCCCAGCTGCCCGTCTGGACGGACGTCACCCACCGGCTCTACAACAACCCCGACAACCGCTTCCGCAACAGCACCGGGAAGATCGCGGGCTGGGCCATCGCCTTCTCGACCAACATCCACGGCGGCAGCGGCTGGGCCTGGCATCCCTCGGGCAACGCCTGGCTCTGCAATTCGCTGTGGCGCCACTACGAGTACACCCAGGACCGCGCGTACCTGGAGACCATCTACCCCGTCCTCAAGGGAGCCGCGGAGTTCTGGAGGGCACGGCTCCTCACGACCACGGTCACCGACCCGGACGGTTCCTCGCGCGAGGTCCTGGTCGACGACACCGCCTGGTCGCCGGAGCACGGACCGGACGGCAAGGGCAACACGTACGCGCAGGAACTGGCCTGGGAACTCTTCGGCGAGTTCACGACCGCGGCCCGTGTCCTGAACCGCGACGGACAACTCGCCTCAGAACTCGACGGGATGCGGGACAATCTCTACCTCCCCCGGGTCAGCCCGAAGAGCGGCTGGCTCGAGGAGTGGATGAGCCCGGACAACCTCGGTGAGACCACACACCGCCATCTGTCGCCCCTCATCGGGTTCTACCCCGGCGACCGGATCGCCGCCGACACCAGCCCTCCCGAACTCATCGACGGCGTACGCAAACTGCTCACCGCGAGAGGCATGGACAGCTTCGGCTGGGCCTGCGCCTGGCGATCGCTGTGCTGGTCACGGCTGAAGGACGCGGAGAAGGCGTACCAGCTCTACCTCACCGTCCTGCGGCCGTCGATGAACAACGGCAACGGCACCTCGGCCAACTGGTTCGACATGTACAGCCAGGGCAGCTACACGATCTTCCAGATCGACGCCAACCTCGGCGGCCCCACCGCGGCCCTGGAGATGGTCCTCTACTCACGCCCAGGAGTCGTCGAACTGCTGCCCGCGTTGCCGCAGGCCTGGTCGACGAAGGGCTCCGTCACCGGAATCGGCGCCCGGGGCGGCTTCGAGGTGGACTTCTCCTGGCGGAACGGCAAGGCGACCACGGTCACGATCCGCAGCGTCGGCGGCACACGCACCGAACTGCGGGCCGGCGGGTTCCGTCGGCAGATCGCCCTCGAACCCGGGAAGTCGGTGACCATACGCATCCCCTGAACACTCGGGGCACCGAAGCGAAGGTTTGCGGCCGTCGGCCGAAGCCCGCCGCGGAGGGCGGTGACCGCGCCCGGCCGAGCACGGTCCTGCACCACGCTCAGCCGGGCCTCGTCTCCACTCCGCCCGGCGCGGTGGCGGCGGCCGTCCGGCGGGACCGTACGCTCCCGGGTACCTGTCCGGAGCGTACGCCCCGGTCCGTGACGCCACGTCAGAGGTGGAGGGGTGTCCGCGCGAGGGCCTCCCGGGGATGCGGGTCTCCCTGCGCCGCGCGGGCCAGGTCCCGGCGGTCGGCGTGGCTGCCCGGCATGAGCGCGGGCCGCACCTCCACCTCGGCGACCAGCCCGCGCGCCGAGACCACCCGCCACAGCGAGGCGAGCAGGGAGTCGTCCCCGACGAAGGCGGGCGTGGTGCTCGCCGCCCCCCGGGCGAGCCGGTAGTGCAGACGCACCGGCTGGACCGGCACCCCGGCGTCCAGCGCGGCTTGGAAGACGGCCCGTCGGAAGTGCCCCTGCGCCCTGCCGCACCAGGTGCTGCCCTCGGGGAAGGCCACGACGGCGGCACCGTCACGCAGCAGCCCGGCGATGTGCGCGACCGTGCCCGGCAGGGCGCGCAGCCGGTCACGCTCGATGAACAGGACACCGCCGCGCGCGGCCAGTGGACCCGCGACCGGCCACTGCCGGATCTCGGACTTGGCGAGCATCCTGGCCGGCCGGACGGCGGCGAGCAGCGGGATGTCCAGCCACGAGATGTGGTTGGCGACCATCAGGAGACCGCCGCTGGGTGCGGCGGCGCCGTCGATCCGGACCTGGACGCCCGCCGCCCGGGCGACGCCGCGGGCCCAGGTCCGCACCACCCGGGACGGGATCCGTCCGCCGACCGGGCAGAGCACGACGCCGACGACGAGCAGGACGACGACCGCGGTGAGCCGCAGCACGGCCCGCGGTACGGCCGCGACGGATCCCGTGCGTTCCACGCAGACCCCCGGGGTGCAGGGCGCGCTGGGCAGCCAGACGCTCCGTACCCCGGCGTCGGTGAGCGTCATCAGGCCGGTACGAGCGAGAGGAAGTGCCGCAGATAGCGCGGGTCGACCCGCCGCATCGACAGCAGCACGTACAGGTCGGCGACGCCGAAGTCCGGGTCGTGCGCGGGTTCGGCGCAGACCCAGGCGCCGAGCCGGAGGTAGCCGCGCAGCAGCGGGGGCAGCTCGGTGCGGGACGGGCGGGCGACGCCCTCGGCGGACCAGGGCAGCCGGGGCCGTACCCGGTACTCCTCGGGCGCGAGGTACTTGGCCTGCACCCGGTCCCAGGTGCCCGCCGCGAGCGCGCCGCCGTCGGCGAGCGGGATCGAGCAGCAGCCCGCGAGCCACTCGTGCCCGCCGTCGACCATGTACCGGGCTATGCCGGCCCAGATGAGGCCGATGACCGCGCCGTCGCGGTGGTCGGGGTGCACGCAGGAGCGGCCGACCTCGACGAGTCCGGGGCGGATCGCGTCGAGCGGGCCGAGTTCGAACTCGCTCTCCGAGTAGAGCCGGCCGGCGACCGCGGCCCGGTCCGGCGGCAGCAGCCGGTAGGTTCCGACGACCTGGTCCGTCTGCGTGTCGCGGACCAGCAGGTGGTCGCAGTAGGCGTCGAAGGAGTCGATGTCGAGGCCCGGCTGCGGAGTGGTCAGCAGGGCGCCCATCTCCCCCGCGAAGACGTCGTGGCGCAGCCGCTGGGCGGCCCGGACGTCCTCCTCGGAGCGAGCGAGGGAGACGGTGTAGCGGGTGGGGGCCAGCGGCTGCGGGGGGCTGTCGAGGGTGGAAACGCCGGTCATGGCACTCTCCTGGTCACGGGCCGGTTCGGCGGTGAGGCGGCGGGCCGTTTCGGTGCGGTCCGCGCGCTCCTGTTCTTCCGATACCGGTTGGCGTGCGCGTGACCTGTGCCAGGAGCCGGGATGTGGGGATGTTGAATGCCAGGGGCTGCCCCCGTGTGCGAGACGGGGCCGGGGATGAGCACCACTCCCGGCCCCGCCCGTCCGCACCGGTCCGGCGAACGCTCCGTGAACAAGTGGCCTCGGCGTCAGCGCCGTCCGGCCTTGCGGGTGGCGCGCAGCCACTCCTTGTTCATGCTGGTGATGGAGACCAGCGGGATGCCCTTGGGGCAGGCGGTGGCGCACTCCCCGGCGAGGGTGCAGCCGCCGAATCCCTCCTCGTCCATCTGCGCCACCATGTCGAGCACCCGTGTCTCGCGTTCGGGTGCCCCCTGCGGCAGCACGTTCAGGTGGTTGATCTTCGCGGAGGTGAACAGCATCGCCGCGCCGTTCGGGCAGGCCGCCACGCACGCCCCGCAGCCGATGCACTCGGCGTGCTCGAAGGCGAAGTCGGCGTCCGGTTTCGGCACGGGTGTGGCGTGGGCCTCGGGCGCGGCGCCGGTCGGGGCGGTGACGTAGCCGCCGGCCTGGATGATCCGGTCGAAGGCCGACCGGTCGACCACGAGATCCTTCACGACGGGGAAGGCGGCGGCGCGCCAGGGCTCGACGTCGATCGTGTCGCCGTCCTGGAAGGACCGCATGTGCAGTTGGCAGGACGTCGTGCGCTCGGGGCCGTGGGCGTCGCCGTTGATGACGAGCGAGCACGCGCCGCAGATGCCCTCGCGGCAGTCGTGGTCGAAGGCGACGGGGTCCTCGCCCTTGAGGATGAGCTCCTCGTTGAGGGTGTCGAGCATCTCCAGGAAGGACATGTCGGCCGAGATGTCGTCCACCTCGTACGTGGACATCGCTCCGTCGGCGTCGGCGTTCTTCTGGCGCCAGACGCGCAGGGTGAGCTTCATGCGTAGCTCCGCTGGGTGGGGTGGACGTACTCGAAGACGAGGTCTTCCTTGTGCAGGACGGGTGCGGCACCGGTGTCGGTGAACTCCCAGGCGGCCGCGTACGAGAACTCCTCGTCCCGGCGCTCCGCCTCGCCGTCCGGGGTCTGGGACTCCTCACGGAAGTGGCCGCCGCAGGACTCCGCCCGGTGCAGTGCGTCGAGGCACATGAGTTCGGCGAGCTCCAGGTAGTCGACGACGCGATTGGCCTTCTCCAGCGACTGGTTGAACTCTTCGCCCGTGCCGGGGACCTTGATGCGCCGCCAGAACTCCTCGCGGATCTGCGGGATGCGCTCCAGGGCCTTGCGCAGTCCCGTCTCCGTACGGGCCATGCCGCAGAACTCCCACATGAGTTCGCCGAGTTCACGGTGGAAGGAGTCGGGGGTGCGGTCGCCGTCGACGGCGAGGAGCAGCCGCAGCCGGTCCTCGGTCTCCGTCAGCACCTCCTGCACGGCGGGGTGTTCGTCGGTGACCTCCTCGTGGTGCGGGTTGCGGGCGAGGTAGTCGTTGATCGTGGAGGGCAGGACGAAGTAGCCGTCGGCGAGGCCCTGCATCAGCGCCGAGGCGCCGAGGCGGTTGGCCCCGTGGTCGGAGAAGTTGGCCTCGCCGATGGCGAACAGGCCGGGGATGGTGGTCTGGAGGTCGTAGTCGACCCAGAGTCCGCCCATCGTGTAGTGCACGGCCGGGTAGATCCGCATCGGGACGGTGTACGGGTCCTCGGCGGTGATCCGGGCGTACATGTCGAAGAGGTTGCCGTACTTCTCCTCGACCTTCGCCTTGCCCATGCGCCGGATGGCGTCGGCGAAGTCCAGGTAGACGCCCTGGCCGCCGGGTCCCACTCCCCTGCCCTCGTCGCAGACGTTCTTCGCGGCGCGGGAGGCGATGTCGCGGGGCACCAGGTTGCCGAAGGACGGGTAGATGCGCTCCAGGTAGTAGTCGCGCTCGTCCTCGGGGATCTCGTTCGGCGGGCGGGTGTCCCCGGCGGCCCTGGGGACCCAGATGCGGCCGTCGTTGCGGAGCGACTCGCTCATCAGCGTCAGCTTCGACTGGTGGTCGCCGGTGCGCGGGATGCAGGTGGGGTGGATCTGGGTGAAGCAGGGGTTGGCGAAGTAGGCGCCGCGCCGGTGGGCCCGCCAGATCGCGGTGGCGTTGGAGTTCATGGCGTTCGTCGAGAGGTAGAAGACGTTGCCGTATCCGCCGCTGGCCAGGACCACCGCGTCCGCGTAGTAGGTGTCGACACGGCCCGTGACCAGGTCGCGGGCCACGATCCCGCGTGCCCGGCCGTCGACCACGATGAGGTCGAGCATCTCGGTGCGCGGGTGCATCTCGACGGTGCCCGCGGCGATCTGGCGGGACAGTGCCTGGTATGCGCCGAGCAGCAGTTGCTGGCCGGTCTGGCCGCGGGCGTAGAAGGTGCGGGAGACCTGGACGCCGCCGAAGGAGCGGGTGTCGAGCAGGCCGCCGTACTCACGGGCGAAGGGCACGCCCTGGGCGACGCACTGGTCGATGATCTCGACGGAGATCTGGGCGAGCCGGTGGACGTTGGACTCGCGGGCCCTGAAGTCCCCGCCCTTGACGGTGTCGTAGAACAGCCGGTGGACGGAGTCGCCGTCGTTGCGGTAGTTCTTGGCCGCGTTGATGCCGCCCTGGGCGGCGATCGAGTGGGCCCGGCGGGGTGAGTCCTGGTAGCAGAACTGGACGACGTGGTAGCCCTGTTCGGCGAGCGTGGCGCCGGCGGAACCGCCGGCGAGGCCGGTGCCGACGACGATCACCCGGTGCTTGCGGCGGTTGGCGGGGTTGACCAGTCTGGCCTCGAAGCGGCGGGTGTCCCAGCGCTCGTTGACCGGGCCCTGCGGGGCCTTGCCGTCGGCGACCGGCTCACCGGTCGCGTAGTCGGCGTATACGGACGATGCGGTCATGTTCAGCTCACCACTCCGGTCATCACGGCCACGGGTACGGCGACGAAGCCCGCGGTCAGCACCAGCGCGAGGACGTTGGCGACGGTCTTGAGGGCGCGGTCGCGGGTGCGACTGCCGGCGCCCAGGGTCTGTGCCGCGCTCCAGAAGCCGTGCCGGATGTGCAGGCCGAGCGCGAGCATGGCGACGATGTAGATCACGTCGCCGTACCAGGTCGAGAAGGTGTCGACGACGTTCTGGTACGGGTGTCCGGACTGGAAGCCGCCGGAGTGCACGGTGCCGGTCGTCAGGTCGAGGAGGTGCCAGACGATGAAGAGGCCGAGGATGATCCCGCCCCAGCGCATGGTGCGCGTGGCGTAGCTCGACCGGGGCTTCCTGTGGACGTACCGGCTCGGGCGCGCCCTGATGTCGCGGCGGCTCATCTGGTAGGCGGCGGTGGCGTGCGCGACGACGGCGACGACCAGGACCACGCGGATGATCCACAGGGCCCACTCGTAGTGCAGGAACGGTTCGCCGAGGGTGCGCAGCCAGTGCGCGTAGTGATTGAAATCGCCCGGGCCGAAGAAGATCTTCAGGTTGCCGAGCATGTGGACGACCAGGTAGAGCAGCATGATCAGGCCGCTCACCGCCATCACGGTCTTCTTCCCGAGCGAGCTGTCCCACAAGGAGCGGGTCATGGACGGTCGTCGGTCCGTCCGCGTTGCCAGAGCCATAACCCCGCACGCTAGGTTGCGAGGGGCCGATCGGTCCAAGACATGGTGTGGCTCGTTTCGATAGGGGTGGCCTATCGTGAGGGGGTGCAGTTCCAGCAGCTCCAGTACTTCGTGGCGGTCGCCGAGACCCGGCACTTCACCCGGGCCGCCGAGCTCGTCCATGTCGCCCAGCCCTCCCTTTCCCAGCAGATCCGTTCGCTGGAAAGGGAGTTGGGGGCGGATCTCTTTCTGCGGGCGCGCGGCAACATCACGCTGACCGACGCGGGCGAGGCGCTGCTGCCGCTGGCCCGCCGCATCCTCGCCGACGCGGACACGGCCCGGCACGAGGTGCAGGAGCTGGCCCAGCTGCGCAGCGGCCGGGTCCGCCTGGGCGCCACCCCGAGCGTGTGCACCGGTCTGCTGCCCGATGTGCTGCGCGCCTTCCACGACAGGTATCCCGGCATCCGGCTGCTGATCGAGGAGGGCGGCTCCCACGACCTCGTCCGGGAGCTCGCCCGCGGCGCGCTCGACCTCGCCCTGGTCGTGCTCCCGCTGCCGACCCCGTCTCCGGCGCTGACCACGGTGGAGCTGCTGCGCGAGGATCTGGTGGTGGTGTCCTCGCCGGAGTCGCCCGCGCCCGGCGCGGGCCGTACGGTCCGGATCCCCGATCTGGAGGGCGAACGCATGGTCATGTTCCGGCACGGTTACGACCTGCGGGAACTGACGGTGGCCGCCTGCCGTGCCGAGGGCTTCGAGCCGGTCTTCGCGGTGGAGGGCGGCGAGATGGACGCCGTACTGGGTTTCGTCCGCTCGGGTCTCGGTCTGGCCGTCGTACCGCGCATGGTCGCGACGCGGTCCGGGCGGGGCCTGCGGGTCACCCCGCTGGCCCCGCCCGGACTGCACCGGACGATCGCACTCGCGCACCGCAGTGACGTGGCACCGCCACGGGCCGCCCGGGAACTGCAGCGGATGCTGCTGGAGCGCTGAAGCCGTCCGGTCGGCGCGTGGGGAGAGAGCTCACCGTGTGGGGATGAAGCCGCCGTCGATCACCAGGTCGCTGCCGGTGATGTTGCGGGCGCGGTCCCCGGCGAGGAAGAGAACCAGTTCGGCGACCTCGGACGGCTGGGAGAACCGGCCGGTGACGGTGGCACCGGACGCCTGCGCGATCACGTCGTCCGGGGTGATACCGGCGGCGGCCGAGACGGTCTCGGCCACTCCCCCGCCGCCGAGCCACAGCTCGGTCTCCACCGGACCCGGGCTGACGGTGTTGACCCGGATGCCGTTCGGGCCGACCTCCTTCGACAGCGCCTTGGAGAAGGCGACCAGCGCGGCCTTGCCGGCGCTGTAGTCGATCACCAGGGGGTCGGGCAGGGTGGCGTTGACCGACGCGACCGTCACCACCGAGCCGTGACCGGCTGCGAGCATCACCGGCAGGGCGGCCCGGGTCACCCGTACGGCGGTCAGCAGGTTCAGGTCGACGGTGCGCTGCCAGTCCTCGTCGGTCACGGAGAGGAAGCCGCCGGTGCGGGCGGGGGCGGCGCCCACGTTGTTGACGAGGATGTCGACACGTCCGCCGGCGGCCGCGACCAGGCGTTCGGCGGCGCCGGGTTCGGCGAGGTCGACCGGGACCCAGGTGACAGGTCCCTCCTTCACCAGGGTGTCCAGCGCCTCCGTCGTGGTGCGGGACCCGGCGACGACCGTCGCGCCCGCTCCGGCCAGCGTCTGGGCGATGGCCAGTCCGATGCCCTTGCTGGCACCGGTGACGATGGCGGTCCGGCCCTGAAGTTCCGTACTCATTCTTCTCAACTCCTGTGCTGTGAAGCCCGGTTCGGAGAGTGCTGGATGTGGTGCGGGTGGGTGATGCGATTGTCGCGCGGAGGCCGCCCGGTGCGGGCAGGTGCGGCCACGACCGCTCGAGGTGGGTGACCTCCTGCGAGTCGCCCCGGTCGGCTGTGGTGCCCGGTACGAGCGTCCCGACGGCGACTCGTCCAGCCTCGGCGGAGTTCCCCGCCGGCGCATCCCGCGGCGAGGCCCAGGAGGAGACGCCGAGCTCGGCGAGCACGCGGTAGAGGTCCGTCCCGACCCTGCGCGGCGAGGGGCTGAGCCGAGCGCCGGTCTCCTTGTCACCCGGTCCGCTCGCGGCGCGGTCGGCGCCCTGCCGCTCGTGCGGCAGCACCGTGCCCGCGCCATGGGCCGTCCGCGCCATGGGCCCCCGTGCCGTGGGCCTTCGTGCCATGGGCCTTCGTGCCATGGGCCTCCGTGTCGTGGCCCGTGGCGGCTCCGGCGGCGCGCGGGTCGGCCCGGGTCCGCGCGCCCCCGGCGCCGCGCCGACCCGGTCGAGGACCCCGGCCGCACATCCTTCGGCACCGCCTTCGGGCGTACGACGGGCGAGTCGCTCCCGGTGACGGCGCTGGGCGACGCCGTACTCGATCCGCCGGCCCCCGGTGGCCGCTGCTGGTGACCGTCGACGACGCCCACCGGTACGACCGCCATGCCGCACCTCCCCGCTCCTGCCCCGCGCCGCTCGGTGGCCTCCTGTCCCGGAGACCACCGAGCGGGCGAAGTCTCAGCCGGTGGCGTCGACCAGGGCCAGCTCGTGCAGACGCTCCGGCGGACCCGGCCGGGCGTAGTACCAGCCCTGGGCGGTGTCGCAGCCCAGTATCCGCAGCTGTTCGGCCTGGGCGCCCGTTTCGACGCCCTCGACCGTGACCGCGAGGTCGAGGCTGTGGGCGAGCGAGACGATGCCCTCGACGATCTTGAGGTCGACCGGGTCCGCCGGGAACTGCTGCATGCCCTGGGTGAACGAGCGGTCCAGCTTGAGGATGCTCACGGGCAGCCGGCGCAGGTTGGCGAGGTTCGAGTAGCCGGTGCCGAAGTCGTCGAGGGCGATGTCCACGCCCATCTCGGCGAGCCGGCGCAGCGGCTTGAGGAGGTCGTCGTCGGCGCCGATCAGCGCCGACTCGGTGACCTCCAGGCACAGTGCGCCCGCGTCGAGCCCTTCGCGCTCCAGGATGTCCACGGTGTCCTGGACCAGACCCGGATGGGTCAGCTGGCACGGCGACAGGTTGACGTTGATCCGCAGCGGGCCGGTCCCCGCACGCCGTTCCTGCCACTGGCGGGCCTGCCGGACCGACTGTTCCAGGACCCAGCGGCCGAGCGGCACGATCAGCCCGGTGTGCTCGGCGAGCGGGATGAACTGGTCGGGTCCGAGCACGCCGTGCTGCGGATGCAGCCAGCGCACCAGCGCCTCCGCGCCGTGCACGCTGCCGTCGCCGAGGTGCACCAGCGGCTGGTACTCGATGAAGAACTCGCCCCGGTCGAGGGCCGCCGGGAGGGCCGTGGTGAGCCCGTGCCGGGTGATCGCGCGGGCGTCCGCCTCTGGATCGGCGAGTTCGAAGCGGTTGCCGCCCGCGGACTTGGCGCGGTACATCGTGATGTCGGCGCTGCGCAGCACCTCCGCCGGGCCGCGTTCGCCCGCCGGCCCCTCGACGATGCCGATGCTCCCGCGCACGGCCAGCTCACGGCCGTCGATGCTGATCGGGGTGACCAGGGCGTTCATGATGCGCCCGGCGAGTTCGTCGACCTCGCGCTCGGTGTCGGGGCCGGTGGTGAGGGCCACGAACTCGTCGCCGCCGAGCCGGGCGACCATCTCGCCCGGTGCGGTCGCGCAGGACTGCAGCCGGTCGGCGACCTCCACGAGCAGCCGGTCCCCGGCCGCGTGTCCGAGGCTGTCGTTGATGGTCTTGAAGCCGTCGAGGTCGAGGTAGCACAGGCCGAACCGCTGCTCGTCGCCCGCGGACAGCGCCTTCTCCAGGCGCTCGAAGAACAGGGTCCGGTTGGGCAGTCCGGTGAGCGCGTCGTGCGTGGCCTCGTAGCGCAGCCGCAGATTGAGCAGGCGGCGCTCGGTGGTGTCCTCCATGAGGGCGAGCTGGTACTGGGGTTCACCGTCCGCGTCACGCAGCAGGGACACGGTCAGGTTGGTCCACAGGGCCGTACCGTCGGGTCGGTAGAAGGCCTTTTCGACGTGGTAGTGCTCGCGCTCGCCGTTGACCAACTCTTCGTAGAGCTTCCAGACTTGGGGCGCGTCGTCGGGGTGCGTCCACTCGGGGACCCGGCGGCCGCGCATCGTCTGCTCGGAGCCGCCGAACATCCGCAGAAGGGCGCCGTTGGCCTGCAGGATGTTGCCCTCGAGGTCGGCGATGGCGATACCTATGGCCGCGCCCTCGAAGACCGCGCGGAAGCGTGCCTCACTGGCGTGCAGCGCCTCGGCCACCGTGCTGCGCGCGTTCAACGCGGCCTGGTAGATGGCCTCCTGCTCGCTGAGCGTCCGCTCCCGAAGCGCCTGCGCGAATCCGGCGGCCATGGCGTGCTGCAGGCGTGCCGAGCGGGTACGCAGGGCCTCCTGGGGTCCGTCCTCGCCGCAGTAGAGCACCAGATAGGCGTCGACGCAGTCGAGGGTGCGGCTCAGCGCCTCCGGATCGGTGCAGTGTGCGGAGACGATCGCGGCGCCGACCTCCTGTCCCTCGGTCGCCTCGAAGGTCCTGGCACGCAGAGCTTCGCTCAACCGCCTTGCCAGCGGCACGAGTTGCTGCTCGAACTCGGGCCTGGTGAGCGAGGTCGAGGTGACCGGGAAGACCGCCCGGCTCCAGATCGTCGCGAACCTGCGGAGTCTGTCCTCCGGCCCGTCCGGCTCCGCGGTCACGCCGTGCGCCCCACGCCCGCGAACCCGGAGAAGGAATAGGGATCCTCGTCCTCGGGCGCGGTGTCGGGCCGCCAGATCGGCATCGGCACCAGTCCGGGTTCCACCATGTCGTACCCCTCGAAGAACCGCGCGATCTCCTCGCGCGAGCGCATGATCAGCGGGTTGCGAATGTCCTTGTACACGTCGACCGCACCCTCGGTCCGCTCGGGCGGGAGCGGAATTCCCTCGTAGGAGGCGTGCGTGACGACGAGCAGGCTGCCGGGCGCGAGCGCGTCGCGCAGTTCGGCCACCGCAGCGTACGGGTCGTCCGCGTCCTCCACGAAGTGAAGTATGGCAACGAGCAGCAGGGCGACCGGCCGGTTCAGGTCGATCAGCCGCTGCACCTCGGCGCTCGCCAGGATCTCCTGGGGCTTGAGCAGATCGGCCGCGACCACGTCCGTGTCCTCGACGTCCCGCAGGACGGCCTGGCTGTGCGCGACGGCGACCGGGTCGTGGTCGACGTACACGACGTGGGCTCCGGGGCGGGCCGCCCGGGCGACCTCGTGGACGTTGCCGAAGGTCGGAATGCCGGAGCCGATGTCGAGGAACTGCGAGATGCCCTCGTCCGCCGCGAAGCGCACGGCGCGACGCATGAACGCCCTGTTCGCCTGCATGATCTTGGGCAGTCCGGGCAGGAACTCCATCGCCTTGCGAGCGGCTTCCCGGTCGACCTCGAAGTTGTGCGAACCGCCCAGGTAGTAGTCATAGATTCGGGACACGCTCGGCACCGAGATGTCAATGCTGCGTGGGGCCCAGGCGGGACGCTCCATCTATCTCTCCAAGGCGTAGTCGACGACGTAGGCGATCCGGTGTTCGAGCTGAGGCTACTGATCGCCCGCCAAACGGGCGAGCCAAAACGGAAATTGACCGTCCGTTCACCGGCACTGCCTCGGGCATGTGCCGAATCGGCCGCTGCGCGGGGTCTTCGGACACGCCGTCGAGTGTCACCGCGAAATCGATGCGAAGCATTCCAAAAAGTTCTCGGGGGTCACGAAGCGTCGTCATGCCGTCCGGGGTGGCGGGTATCCCCGGTGTGGAAAATTCTCCGGCCGCGGCTCCGGTACCGGAGCCGCGGCCGGCGTGGGCGCGGCGCACACGCCGAACGGTCCGCCCCCTCCGTGCGGTGCGGAGGGGGCGGACCGGGGTCGCGCGCGCTGTTCTGTTCGTCCGGCACTCTTGCCAGTTCTGATCCACTCCCCCTTCCGCGTTCCGTTGCTCTGCGGACGAGACGACCAACCCTGGGGAGGTGATGATCCTCTACTTCTGCGCGCCGACCGGCTTTCCGTCGGGGGCGACGGCGTACCACGTGCCGCCCACGCCCTGACCGTTGGTGTCCCCGGCCTTCGTGTCACCGGAGAAGGTGTAGATGGGCCAGCAGTTGACGGTCATCTGCTTGGCGCCGTCCGGGCGGGTGAAGCCCATCAGGCCCTTCTTCTGGACGCCCTTGGTGTCGGCGGCCTTGACCGGCGCGACGACGGGCCACTTCTCCAGGCAGGCGCCGACACAGGCGGACTTCGAGACCGGCCAGGCCTGGTCCTTCATGAAGCGGTAGACCGTCATGCCGTTCTTGTCGACGACGATCTCGCCGAGCTTGGGGTCCTTGCGGGTCGACAGGCCCGGCAGGGCGGCCAGCGTGGCCTTCTTGCCGTCGGGGGCGGAGGCGTACCAAATGCCGCCGACGCCCTGGCCGTTGGTGTCACCGGCCTTGGTGTCCTTGGCGTACCGGTACATCGGCCAGCCGCCGATGGTCAGCTGCTTGGTGCCGTCCGTGCGGGTGACCTCGCCGAGCAGGGCCTTGTCCACTCCGGTGGCGGCGGTGGCACCGTCGGCGGGAACGGCGGGCCAGGCCTTCGCGCAGTCGCCGTCACAGTTCGACTTCGGGGGCTCGGCGGTGTCCTTCTCGAAGCGGTACAGGGTGAATCCCGCGCTGTCGGTCAGCACCTTGCCGAGCGTCGTGCTCTCGGCGACGGCGAGCTGCCCGGCGGACTCGGCCTGGGCCGCCGCACCCTGCTGGTCAGCGCCGTAGCCGTTCGGGGTCGCGGTGCTGCTGACCTGTCCGTATCCGTTGGCAGCCGCGGCAGCGCCCACGTTCTGGCTGCCCGTCGACTGGGTGCCCGAATCCTGACCACACGCCGTCGTGAGCGCCAGCACGGCCGCAGCTGTCGCTACGAGGGAGGCGCTCCGCCAGGAGGTCTTCATTGGGTAACTCCCACTGTTCGCATAAGGGTTGCAGCGCCCTGCAGCGCCGCGCATGGCCCTAGGTACGGACGGGGGCCGCCGTTGTGTTCAACCGGCTCACAAAAAACTTTCGGAACGCTGTGACACCGTCCGCCGACGGAACCTCGTACGGTTGTCCGCCACACTCCCGTTCCCTTCTTCTCGCACATCTGCGCCCGGGCCGGCCGCCGTCTCCCGCGCGGTCGTCAAACCGCCCCGGTCCACAAGTCCTTCGTTCGGGGCAATACCCCGCCACTCCGGCGTGCGCGGGGACGGCACGCCTCATGATCTCGGTCGTGCATGCACCACAGCGGACCCCGTCCGCCCTCGTCATACGGGTACTGGCGCTGCTGACGCTGACCTGGATCCTCGGCGGTGCGCCGGTCTCGTCCGCGGTCGCGGACGCCTGCGCGTACGCCTCCGTCGGACCGGACGGCACGGACGCGGTGGCGGTCGCCGGCGACGGGCTCTGCACCGTCAGCCCGGCACCGCCCACTCCCACGCCGACGCCCACCCCGAAGCCGCCGCCACCACCGCCACCGCCTCCTCCTCCGCCCAGACCCAGACCGACACCACCACCCCCGCCTCCGCCACCCCCGCCGCCGGCCCCGCGGCCCGCCGCCGTGGCACCGGCGCCGAGGCCCACGCCACCACCACCACCGCCGCCGCCCACTCCCACGCCCACGCCGACGCACAAGGCCAGTCCCCGGCCGTCGCCCACCCCGGTGAGCTACCCGGTGTACCGCGCACCGGCGCACAAGCACGCGGTCCGCAGCGGACCGTCCCTGGTCTCGCTCACCCTGCTCGTCACCGTGCCCGCGGTGCTCGCCGTCGCGGCACTGCGTCCGCGCTGACCCTTGGAGGCAACTTTGTCGGATTGGCTTGTTCTCGTCCTTGCGATGGCGGCCGCGTGCCTCGTGGTCCTCGTCGTGGCGCTGCTGCGCAACCGGCGGGCCCCCGAGGACGAGGATCCGTCCGAGACCCCGGACGTGATCGAGTACATGACCATGATGATCGGCGTGGTCTACGCCATCGTCCTGGGGCTGGCCATCGCCGGCGTCTGGGAGGCCCGCAGTGCCGCCCAGGATCATGTACAGACCGAGGCCCAGGCCCTGCACGAGATCTCGGAGCGGGTCCGGGTCTACCCGGCGGACGTGCGGGACCGCATCCGCGGCGATGTGAACGCGTACGTCGGCCACGTCGTCACCACCGAGTGGAAGACCATGGCGGACCACGGTCGTGTGACGGCCCAGGGCGGACGGCTCTTCGACCGCATCCGCGCGGACGTCACCGACTACCAGCCGAAGACGGACTTCGAGGCCCAGGCCTACCAGCCGCTCGTCGACCAGGTGACCGCGGCCGACACCGCACGCAACTCACGGGCGGAGTCGACCGGAGCGACCATGCCGGGCGTGGTGTGGTTCGGGCTGATCACCGGCGCCGTCGTCACGATCGGGATGGTCTTCGCGCTGCAGATCCGGCGCACCAGGCGGGAACTGATCCTGGCCGGGCTCTTCTCGGCCCTGATCGCCTTCCTGCTCTTCCTGATCTGGGACTTCGACGCGCCCTACAGCCGGGGCATCGCGGCCTCGGCGGAGCCGTTCCTGACGCTGTTCCCCCACCTTCCGGGATGACGGGACCGCACGAGGAACCCCGCTAGCGACCGTGCGGCCGGGGGACGGGCGACACACCGTGTCCGTCCCCCGGCCGCGCACGTGAAGTCCCCGCACGGTCTGCGAGGCTTCTCCCGTCCGCGTCACCGCGAGCACGACCTCGTGCGCCCCTTTCAGATCCGCCGGCCGGACCTTCGACGCAGCCACAGGACCCCGCCGCCGAGGACGGCGGCGGCCACCAGGCCGCTGCCGATCGCGATGTCGGTGGGCGTCGCTCCGGTGGAGGTGCCGCCGCCGAGACCACCGCGGACACCGCCGACGACGGTGAAGGCGGCCGGCCGGGTCAGGGTACGGTCCTCGCCGCAGCGGGCCGTGATGTCGTAGGACCCCGGCCGCACGCCCCGGTCGATGAAGACGCGCGCGGTGGCCGTGCCGGCGCCCGAGCGTCGCAGCCAGGTGGTGCGGAAGGCCCGCGACGAGACCGCGCTGCCGGGCCTCCGGCACGAGTCGCCGTCGACCGCGACGGTCAACGGGCCGCCCTGGACGACGACACCGGGCCTGGCCCTGATGTTCCTCGGACCGTCGTCCTGCCCGCTCCCGCTGTTCCCCTCGCCCCAGCCGTCCTCCGGGCCCTCGTCGTCCCAGGACCCGCTGTCGCCGAAGCGTCCGTAGTCGCCCGGATCCGCGTCGTCGTACGCTCGCCCGCTGTCGTCCAGGCTTTCACCGGCTCCCCGTTCGCCGTAGCCCGGTTCGCTCGAAGCCATGGCCGCGGGGGCGGCGAACCCCAGCGCGGCGACCGCGGCGGCAGAGACCGCGAGGGCACGGATGGTACGCATGTGATCCTCCGCGGAAGACGCCCCGGGACCCGTCCCCGGTCGATCGGCGAGAAAGCGTCTCCCAGTCAGACCCTCAGATGCCGCGCGAGAGGCCGCATTTCGAGAATGGTCCGTCCTGGTGAGAAGACACGCCGAATGACTTACACATAATCAGATATTGCCGCAGGTCACGGACTGCCGGAAATATCCTGCACTCGGCAACTCGGATGGCGCACCACCGTGGTGCTCCGCCATCTGTTCGCCCGTGCCCCGTCGGCCGCCGGGCATGCTCCACTTAGCTTTCTCGTATGCGCGACGGACGCGGTGACGGCCGTGTCGAGAGGGGATGGCGAATGTCTTCGTCCGCATGGCCCGAAGAGGAGGAACGGCAGAGGAAGCGGGTCCCCTGGGGCGTGATGGCGCTTGTTCTGCTGACCGGCCTCGCACTGATGCGCAACGGTTCCGGTGAGTTCGACGTGGGCCCTCCGCAGCCCGCGGCGGCGGCAGCGGCCGACGGCCGGACCCCCGCCGGCACCCTCGCGAAGGCGCCCGCTCCTCTGCCGTACTCCGTGGTGGACCGGGTGCGGATCCCGGCGATCCGGGTCGACGCACCGGTCGTCCCGGTCGGTCTCGACACGGACGGCTGGGTCGGCGCGCCGCCCCCCGACGACCCGAATCTCGCGGGCTGGTTCACCGGCGCGGTCTCTCCCGGCGAGAAGGGCACCGCCGTCGTCGTCGGCCATGTGGACAACGCGCGGGGCCCCGCCGTCTTCTACGCGCTCGGGGCCCTCAAGAAGGGAAACCGGGTCGAGGTCCTGCGCAAGGACGGGAGGACCGCGACATTCGAGGTCTACGACATCCAGGTGTTCCAGAAGAGCGCCTTCCCCGGTGACCGCGTGTACGGCAGTAAGGGCACCCCGGAATTGCGCGTCATCACCTGCGGAGGGGGTTTCTCCGAGGAGCACGGCTACGACGGCAATGTCGTCGTGTTCGCCCGTCTCGCCGGCGTCCGCTGAGCGTCGCAGGGAGTCCACCGAACGCTTTCCGGCCCGCCGACCCGGCGCGAGGGCCCGGCCGGGATTCCCGGTCGGGGTTCACGGAGCGGCCGGGGACCACGGACCGGCCGGGGTTCACGCACCGGCCGGGGTTCACGCACCGGCCGGCGGCGGGCGGAAGGTCCCGGCACGCCGGCGGCCCCGGGGCCGGGCCTGGCTCGTCCCGGCCGTCGGCGGTCGGCGGTCACCGGTCCCAGGTCCCGGCACGGCTCGTGCCGGCGTATGCCGGTCTCAGGCGTAGCGCCGCCGCGGCACGGTGAAGTGGTAACCGCGGTCGAGGAGTTGGGGCAGGTAGTCGCGCATCGCCCGTACGGTCTGCGAGCGGTCGCCGCCCGCGTCGTGGGAGAGCACGATGACGCCCGGGGCGGCGCCGTGCTCCACCCGGTGGACGATGGCCCCGGTGCCGGGCGTGGTCCAGTCGAGGGAGTCGACCGTCCACGCCACCGGCTCCATGCCCAGGTCGGCGCCGATCTGGAAGGTCGCTCGGTTCCAGGCACCGTAGGGCGCGCGGAACCACAGGGGCCGCTCACCGTAGGCGTCCTCGATGACGTCGCAGGTGCGCTCGATCTCGGAGCGGATCTGCGAGCGCCGGAGCTGGGTCAGCAACGGGTGCGTCCAGGTGTGGTTGCCGACGACGTGCCCGTCGTCGGCCATCTCGGCCAACAGGTTCTTGTTGGCCGCGGCCATCCTCCCGCAGACGAAGAACATCGCCCGCACGTCGTGCTCGCGCAGGGTCTTCAGGATGGTCGGGGTGTAGCGCGGATCGGGGCCGTCGTCGAAGGTCAGCACCATGGCGCGGCCGCGTCCGGACACGTGCAGGAGCGGCTCGCGCCGGACGGGGGGACGCAAGGGTCTGCTGCTCGCGGGGCCGTCTCCCGTCATGGGCAGCAGGCGGTAGGCGGACGGCTTGCGGCCCGCGCGGGCCTGCGGGCCGGCGGCCGGAGGACGCACCGGGCTCCCGGCCGGTGCGGAGGTGAGGACGCGGGCCGTGCCCGTCACCCCCGCCACTCCCAGGACCGCGGTGCCGGCGGTCAATGCCCGGCGGCGCGGGAGCAACTGGTCCTTTTCCATGACCCATCAGTCGCCCAACGGGCGGGCGACGCGGCTGAGAAACACCGGTGCGGACCCGCGAATGCACCCGATGGGACCAGTTCAGCGACGGCGCACCAGGGGGAACGGCAGGGTCTCACGGATCGTGAGACCCGTGAGGAACATGATCGTCCGGTCGACGCCGATGCCGAGCCCACCGGTGGGCGGCATGGCGTATTCGAGCGCGTCGAGGAAGTCCTCGTCGAGCTCCATCGCCTCGGGATCACCCCCGGCCGCCCGCAGCGACTGCGCGGTCAGCCGCCGACGCTGCTCCACTGGATCGGTCAACTCGGAGTAGGCGGTGCCCAGTTCGGTACCGAAGGCGACGAGGTCCCAGCGTTCGGCGAGGCGCGGGTCGGTGCGGTGCTGCCGGGTGAGCGGGGAGACGTCGGTCGGGAAGTCCTTGTAGAACGTGGGCAGTCGGGTCTTCGCCTCCACCAGTCGTTCGTACATCTCGAGTACGATGTCACCGTGGCCGTCGTCCGCCCGGTACGGCACGGCCGCACGGTCGCACAGCCCGTGCAGCGCCTCCACCCGGGTGTCGGCGTCGACCTCCTCCCCCAGTGCCTCGGAGAGGGCGCCGTACACCGTCCTGACCGGCCACGGACCGGAGATGTCGTACTCGGTGCCGGCCCTGCGGGCGACGGGCGCCCCGAACGCGGCGGTCGCCGCGCCCTGGATCAGTTCGCGGGCGAGGTCGAGCATGACGTCGTAGTCGGCGAACGCCTGGTAGGCCTCCAGCATGGTGAACTCGGGGTTGTGCTTGTGGGAGACGCCCTCGTTGCGGAAGGTGCGGCCCATCTCGAAGACCTTCTCCAGGCCGCCGACGCACAGTCTCTTCAGGTACAGCTCGGGGGCGATGCGCAGATAGAGGTCCAGGTCGTAGGCGTTGATGTGGGTCGTGAAAGGGCGGGCGTTGGCGCCGCCGTGGATCTGCTGGAGCATCGGCGTCTCGACCTCCAGGTAGCCGCGGTCCAACAGCCCCTGGCGCAGCGCCTGCACGGCGGTGGAGCGGATCCGGACGACCTGACGCGCCTCGGGGCTCGACAGCAGGTCGACATGGCGGCGGCGCACCTTCGCCTCGGGGTCGGTCAGGCCCCGGTGCTTGTCGGGCAGCGGGCGCAGGCACTTGCCGGTGAGCTGCCAGTCGGTCACGAAGACGGTGAGGGTGCCCCTGTCGCCGGCACCGGAGACACCCTCGGCGGTGAGGTGGTCGCCGAGGTCGACGTCCGCGCGGAACCGGTCGAGCGCGGGCCCTGATCGGGAGCGGGTGAGGGCGATCTGCAGGTCGCCGGACCAGTCGCGCAGTACGGCGAAGACCAGGCCGCCGAAGTCGCGTACGAGGATGACCCGCCCGGCGACGGTCACCTGCTGTCCCGCGCGCACCTCGGCGAGGGTGTGCGTGCGCGCCGCGACGCCGACCGGGTACGGGTCGGTGCCCGCGGCGCGGAGCCGTTCGAGCGTGCGGTGCCGGACGCGGACCTGCTCGGGCAGTCCGGCCGTCGGATCGGGGGCCTCGGCCGTCGCCCCTCCGCCGGGGCCCGCGGCCGGCGGTGCGGACAGGCCCTCGGTGACCACCGGTGCGGTCCGGGCCTTCGTGCGTCCCTTGCCCCACAGTTTGCGCAGCGACGGCACGGAGACGAAGCCCTCGGCGATACCGGACGCCATGCCGATACGGGCGAGGGAGCCCGCGTCGCCGTAGCAGAGGAAGCGGGGGTACCACTCGGGGTGGTACTTGGCGTTGGACCGGTACAGGGCCTCCAGCTGCCACCACCGGGAGAAGAACAGCAGCAGCTTGCGCCAGAGCCGAAGGACCGGCCCGGCGCCGATCCGGGCGCCCTCCTCGAAGACCGACCGGAACACCGCGAAGTTGAGGGAGACACGGCGTACGCCGAACTTCCCGGCCACCGCGCACACCTCGGCGACCATGTACTCCATGACGCCGTTGGGGGCTCTGCGGTCACGGCGCATCAGGTCGAGCGAGATGCCGTCGTCGCCCCAGGGCACGAAGGAGAGCAGCGCCAGGAGCCTGCCGTCGGAGTCCATGGCCTCGACGAGGAGGCAGTTCCCGTCCGCGGGGTCGCCGAGCCGGTCCAGGGCCATGGAGAAGCCCCGCTCCGTCTCGGTGTCGCGCCAGGCGTCGGCCCGGTCGACGACCTCCTCCATCTCCTCGTCGGTGAGAGTGGAGTGGCGGCGTACCCGGCAGGTGGCCCCGGTGCGGCGTACGCGGTTGACGGCCTGGCGGGTGACGCGCATGTCGCGGCCGCCGAGGTCGAAGTCGGCGACGTGCAGGATCGCCTCGTCACCGAGTTCGAGTGCTCCGAGACCGGCCCGCACGAAGGCCGTGGCGCCGTCCTCGGAGGCGCCCATGACGGCGGGCACCCAGGCGTATCGGCGTGCCAGGTCCAGCCAGGCGTCGATGGCGTGCGGCCAGGCCTCGCGGTCGCCGACCGGGTCGCCGCTGGCGAGGCAGACCCCGGCCTCGACACGGTAGGTGACGGCGGCTTTGCCGCTGGGCGAGAAGACGACGGCCTTGTCACGGCGGGTGGCGAAGTAGCCGAGGGAGTCGTGGGCGCCGTAGGCCCGCAGCAGCGAGCGGATGCGGGCCTCCTCGTCGCCGTGCAGGGCAGCCTCCAGCCGCTGGGAGCGGAAGAGCGTGGCGGCGGCGTTGAGCAGGGCGACGGCGCCGAAGAGACCGAGGAAGAAGTAGACCTGATGGGGTGGGCGTCCGCCGAACGAGTCGGCGGAGACGAGCCCGCCGCACACCCGGCCGGCCGCCCACGTCAGCCGGTCGCCGCGCGGCAGGGTGCCGGGGAACAGCTCGACCAGGCCCCAGCCGAGCAGGATCGCCACGGCGAGCCCGGCGACCAGGACGGCCAGGGCCCGCCACACGGCGCCGCGCCGGGAGTCGGCGTAGAACTCGCGGCGCGCCACGACCAGGAGCACCAGGGCGGTGCCGCAGACGACGAAGGACGGCAGCGACTCGGCGTACAGGCCCATCGAGAGGCCGACGACGTCGGACAGGACCAACAGGCCGAGGTAGACGACGACCAGCCACCAGGCGACCTTCTTGCGGGCGGCGGTCGCGGCGGCGAGCAGGAAGAGGAAGGCCGCGTAGGCGAGGTTCGCGCTGACCGGGACGATCAGCCGGTCGAGGAGGTCCACCACGGGGCGCAGCAGGCGGCGCAGGGGCTCGATGAAGGCCAGTACGACGCAGAGCGCGCAGAGGGCGCCGAAGAAGGCGCCATAGCCCTCGGGCACCTTGCTGAGGAAACCGTCCCGGGACGGCCGTACGGGGCCTTTGGCGCCCTTCGGTCCGCGGGCCTCGACGGTGGCACTCATGGTTCCGACTCTAGGAAGAGCGGGGCGGCCCCGCCCGTCGAGCGACCCGGTGCCCGCTCGCGCGCCGCTCGCGGGGGCCGCCTCGTGCGTACGCCCGCGCCCGGCAAGCCGGCCGCGGGACACTCCGTGTGCGCCGGCCCGGGTGCTTCGTCCCGTGAACACCCGGGACGACGTCCGGACCGGACGGCGTCCGGAACCGGCGCGCGCACCGGCCGCCGCGCCGGTGTGGCCGACACGCCGTCCCCCTGGTATCCATACGCCCCAGCCGCCTCCCGGACCTGCGACTACCGATAGCCTCAGCGGTGTGGCGGAACAGCAACCCTCGCACCAGTTCGAGCGCGGCACGGACGGCCCCAAGGTCATCGTCGTCGGCGTGGACGGCTCCGACTCCTCGCTGCGCGCTGCGGCGTACGCGAGCGGCCTGGCCAGGCGGCAGAACGCGCTGCTCGCCGTCGTCTACATCCAGCCCGTCATGGCCGCGGGAGCGGCCTTCGGGGCACCGGTCGCGGAGACGACGGACCGGATCGCCGAGGACCTCATCGCGCAGATCCGTGAGGCCGCCGGACGGCTCAAGGGCATATACGCGGTGCGCTGGGAGTTCCACACCTTCCGCGGTGACCCGTACAACGGCCTGGTGAAGGCGGCGGACGAACTCACGGCGGACGCCGTGGTGGTCGGCGCCTCAGAGCAGGCGGGGCACCGCATCGTCGGTTCGGTGGCGATCCGGCTGGTGAAGGCGGGGCGCTGGCCGGTCACGGTCGTCCCGTAGCCGCCGGGGCCACGTGCCCGCCGTCGCCCCTCACCGGTCGTCGCCTCACCCGGGGACGGTTCCCTTCGACGGGAGGGAGCCGGGGAACCGGGGCGCCACGCGGCCGCATGCCCGAACGTCCCCCGCTGACACGCCCGTCGGCGGGGAGGAGCGTGCGCCGGGCGCGGGGCGTGCGGGCCCGCTGAACCGTTCGCCGTGCCGTTCACCGACAGCATCGACCGCCCACCGCAGACCCGTGCCCCGCCCCTGTCCGAGCGGAGCGGCAGCCGCTGGCATACAGGCCATGACGGCCGGAACCACCACCAAGACGACCGCCGAGCACGAGCTGCTCGCGCTGCAGCGCGAGCACGGACGGCCCCTCTTCGCCCTGCTGCTGCGCCTGTCCGACGGCGACCGGCAGCGCGCCGAGGATCTGCTGCAGGAGACTTTCGTACGGGCCTGGCAGCACCCCGAGGCGCTGCGCGCCGACGACTTCGCCTCCGTACGCCCCTGGCTGCTCACCGTGGGACGACGGCTCGCGATCGACGCGCGGCGGGCCCGTCAGGCGCGGCCCCCCGAGGTGGGTGACGCGGTGCTGGACAACGCGCGGGTGTGCGCGGATCACGCCGAAAGGTCGGCGGCGACGCTCGATGTGCGGGAGGCTGTGAAGACTCTCACTCCCGAGCACCGTGAAGTCCTGGTGCAGGTGTACTTCCAGGGGGCGAGTGTGGCGGAGGCCGCCGCCGCGCTCGGAATTCCGCCCGGTACCGTGAAGTCGCGGGCCTACTACGCGTTGCGCGCCCTGCGCCGGGTCCTTCCGGGATACGCGGCCGACCTGCGGTGAAACCGAGCGCCGGGTCAAGCCTCCGTAAAGCGCCTGCCAAGGACCATGGTTGAGTATTCCGCTTGTCCTCATCCGTGTTCCGACCGAGAGCCCGGGTCGGGCGACGCGCACGCACCGGAGGAAGGCAGGAAGGGATGCTGCACAGAGGTCAAGAGAGCACGGACGGCACCGGCGGTGGGGAACTCACCGTCCCCATGGCGTGGTTGTACGCCGAGTACATCGCCGACGAGTTGTTGCGGACCGGCGACCTGATGCCGCCCACGTCCTTCGAGTTCCGCGCCGGGCGTGACGCCCTGGCGCTGACCATCTTTCTCTCCGACGGCGACGGCGAGCTCTCGGGCATCCGGGTCGTCTCGCAGCTGGAGACCTGGCTCTCGCTGACCGCCTACGACCAGCCGTGGCAGGACTGGGTGCGCGAGCACATGGCCCGGCTCGCGGCCGAGGCGGCCGAGCGCGGCGGGCCCGCCCCGGACCTGGAGCTGGCCACGGCGGCCTGGCGCTGGCTGGAGGAGACCGAACTGCTCGCCCCCGACCTGGACGCCGTACCCGGCGGGGGTCCGATCCCGGGCGAGGACGACGGCCCCAAGGTGTGGACACCGGCCTGGCAGCTGGGCCTGCCCCTCGGGCATCTGGCGATCCATCTCTTCTGACCGCACCCTCCGGAACTCCTCCGACCGGACCTCCCGACCCTCCGATCTTCTTTCCGCCCTTCTTTCCGCACCCTTCGAACAGTCCTTCCCTCCTGCGAGAACCTCCCAGCGATCCTCGGGCAGCCGCCCCGCGGACGCGGCCCGGGCAACTTTTCCGGGCACGCACCAATCCGCGGGCGCGCCCGCTCCGAACGTCTTCGCCGCGATTCCGGACGAGCTTGAGTGATTCGGCGGTCTGGTCCGTACCGGTGGGCAACAGCAACACCACCCCCACCCCGCTCGATCGCCACGAGGATTCGGTATTCGGTATGAGGTCCCTGGAACGGCATCGTGACGTCGGCGCCTACGCGCTCGGCGTGCTGGACGAGGCGGATGCCTTCCGCTTCGAGGATCACCTCATGGAGTGCCCCCAGTGCGCGGCGCACGTGAGTGAGTTCCGACCCGCCGCACGGCAGATGATGCTGTACCGGCGGGCCACACCGCGCTCCGTGCACCCGTTCGCGGCACCCGGCCCCCGGCTGCTGGACACGCTGCTCGGCGAGGTGGCGGGCCGCCGGCGGGCCGGCCGCAGGCGCTGGCTGTACGCGGTGGCCGCCGCCGTGGTCTTCGCGGCGGGCGGCCCCACGATCGCGATGGTGACGTCGCACGACTCGGCGTCCGGCGGCTCCGCGTCCAACCAGGCGGCCGCGACCGACGCGGACACCGGCGTCTGGGCCCGGATCACCACCCAGGACCGGGTCTGGGGCAGCGAGGTCGACGTCGAGGTCAAGGACTCCAGCGGTCCGCGGCCCTGCCAGCTCGTCGCCGTCGGCAAGGACGGGTCGGAGCAGACGGTCACGAGCTGGATGGTGCCCGAGCACGACGGAGCGTCCACCAGCATGCAGGGCGGCGCCTCGATGTCCTCCTCGGACATCAGCCGGTTCGAGGTGCGCACCGCGGACGGCAAGCACCTGGTGACGGTCAAGTCCCCCTGAGCTGGAGCTATTTGAGCAGCCGGGACATCCGCCGGTCGGCCAGCGGCTTGCCTCCCGTCTGACAGGTCGGGCAGTACTGCAGCGAGGAATCGCTGAAGGAGACCTCACGGATGATGTCGCCGCACACCGGACACGGCTCACCCGCCCTGCCGTGCACCCGCAGCCCGCTCTTCTTCTCCTTCTTGAGGCGACCCGCGGCCAGCCCGTGGGAGCGCTCCACCGCCTCGGTGAGCGTTCCACGCAGCGCCGCGTACAGACGGCCGGTCTCCTCGGGCGTCAGCGAGGAGGCGAGCTTGAACGGGGACATCCTGGCGGCGTGCAGGATCTCGTCGCTGTACGCGTTCCCCACGCCCGCGATCAGGCTCTGGTCCCGGAGGGCGCCCTTGAGGCGGCGCCGCTCCCCTTCGAGCAGCCGCGCGAACCGCGCCTCGTCGAAGTCGGCGGCGAGCGGGTCGGGGCCGAGGCGTGCCACGCCGGGGATCTCCTCCGGGTCCCGGACCACGTGGACCGCGAGTCTCTTCTGGGTGCCCGCCTCGGTGAGGTCGAAGCCCTCGCCGTTCTCCAGGGCGACGCGCAGCGCCAGTGGGCCCTTGCCGGGTCTGGGCGGGCCGTCGGGCAGCGGGTCCCGCCACTGCAGCCAGCCCCCGCGGGCCAGGTGCGTCACGAAGTGCAGGCCGTCGGCCTCGATGTCGAGGAACTTGCCGCGCCGGCGCACGGCGGTGACCTCACGGCCCTCGAAGGCGGTGACGGGCGGGTCGTAGGTCTTCAGGACACTGATGGCGACGGGGAGCACGCGCACGACCTCACGGCCGACAAGATGGTCGGCCAGGAAGTCCTTGAGCGCTTCGACCTCTGGCAGTTCCGGCATGCATCCAGAGTGCCACCCGGCACCGACACCACCATCCGGATCACCGACCATGCCCCGCCGGGCCGCGCCGCGCCGTCGGTCAGTCCCGTCCCGGGACGACGAACTCGGACCACACGCACTTGCCGCCGCCCCGGGCCTCCACGCCCCAGACGTCGGCGAGCCGGTCGACCAGCAGCAGACCACGCCCGGAGACACCGGACTCGCCCGCCTCCCGGCGGCGCGGCAGGGCACTGGAGGAGTCCTCGACCTCGACGCGCAGCCTGCGGTCGGGGCCGCTGAGGACCCGCAGGGTGACGATCGCGGGGCCCTCGGTGTGCATGAGGGCGTTGGTGATCAGTTCGTCGGCGACGAGTTCGATCTCGTCGGCGCGCTCGGCGGCACCCCAGGCGCGGACCGCCGCCCGGATCATGCGCCGGGCCTCGGTGAGGGCCTCGGAGTCACCGGGCGCGACCTGCTGCTGGAGCCGGCCACCGGACTGGCGGGGCCCGGGTCCGCAGCGGCGCAGGAGCAGCAGGGCCACGTCGTCCTCGCCGCCGCGTTCCTCGGCCACGTCGATGAGCCGGTCGGCGAGATCGCGCACGTCCTCCGGACCCGACCGGATCAGCTCCATGAGGGTGTGCATCCCCTCGTCGAGGTCGACGCCGGGCTGCTCCACGAGGCCGTCGGTGCACAGCATGAGGGTCTGGCCCGGGTCGAGTTCGACCGTCTCGACCGGGTATTCGAGGCGTCCGAAGAGGGCGGACAGACCTAGCGGCAGGCCCCCTTCGACGGACAGCCGGCGGCAGGTTCCGTCGGTCAGCCGGACCAGCGGGTCGATGTGGCCGGCCCGCACCAGCTGGACGACGCCGGTGGACAGGTCGGCCTCCGCGTACAGGCAGGTCGCGAAGCGTTCGGTGTCGAGTTCGTGCAGGAAGACGGAGGCGCGGGCCATCACGGTGGCGGGGGTGTGCCCTTCGGCCGCGTAGGCGCGCAGCACGATGCGCAACTGGCCCATGACCGCCGCCGCGTGCGTGTCGTGGCCCTGGACGTCGCCGATGACGGCGCCGACCCGGCCGCCCGGCAGCGGGATCAGGTCGTACCAGTCGCCGCCGATGTCCCGGCCGAGGGACGCGGAACGGTAGCGGACGGCGGTGTCGGCGCCGGGCACGCTGGGGATGGAGCGCGGCAGCATGGCCTGCTGGAGTCCCTCGGCGAGGTCCTTCTCCTGCTCGTAGAACATGGCCCGCTGCAGGCTCTGGGCGATACTGCTGCCGAGTGCGACGAGGACGTTGCGCTCCTCGGCGGAGAAGCCGTAGCGGTCGTTGTAGAGGAGGCCGAGGGCGCCGATGGGACGGGCCTGCGCGATCAGCGGCAGATAGGCGGCCGAGGTGATCTCCAGGTCGGTGATGTGCGGCCACAGCGTCGGGTACGACGCGGCGAAGTCGTCGGGCGACTCGATGAAGCGCGGGGCGAGGGTGCGGACGACCTCGCTCATCGGGTATTCCTCGTCGATCCGGGTGATCAGGGTGCCGGGTACGAAACTGCCCGCGGGGCCCTCGGCGACGAGCCGGATGCGGCCGGCCTCGATCAGTCCCATGACCATGCTCGTCGCCCCGAGATGGGTGAGGCCGTGCGTGTCCTTGAGGATGTCGATGACGTCCTGGACGGTCCGGGCGTGGGCCAGCGCCGCCGTGGTGATCTGCACGACGTTGGTCTGCTGGCGGCGGGCCTCGTCCTGGGCGGCGAGCTCGTGGCGCGCCGCGCCCTCGCTCAGTTCCTGGGTGGCGTCGCGCACGATGCCGATGATCCGGCGCGGTCTGCCGGTCTCGTCGCGCCGGATGCAGCCCTGGGTGTGTGTCCAGCGCAGGGAGCCGTCTCGGCGGCGGACGCGGAAGTAGGCGCCGTAGTTCTCGCTGCCGTCCTTGATGGCCTGGGACACCACGGTGTCGAGGCGTATGCCCTCCGCCGGGGGCATCCGGACCGACAGGCCGCTCGGGGACCCGTCGAACTCGGACGGGCGCAGGTCGAAGATCTCGTGGGCCTGGGCGTCCATGTGGAGCAGGCCGCTGTCCAGGTCCCAGTCGAAGCTGCCCATGCGGTTGAGCGCCAGGATCGGATCCGGGCGGGCGGGCCAGTCGTCCGGGAGAGACAGGGCGCTCGCTCCCCGATCAACCATGGGGCCACCTTGTCAGGATTTGCCGGATTCTTCGACTTGTGGAGAGCCCGTTTTCCGGCGCTCCACGGAGTGGGGCCGGGGTCCGCCGTGCCGGCGGCTCCCGGTCCGCTCAGCTGTCGAAGACATCGGTCGGGGCGTCGAACACGGTGCCCCCATCGGGTGACTCGTCGGGCACCGGACCGCCGCCGTCGGGCAGCCCGGGGAGTTCCGGCAGGGTGTCGGGGCCGGTCCCCTCGTCCGACGGCGCCGCCGGGGGCTCGCCCACGGTCGGGGGCGGGGAGGAGGTGACGGTGGCCGTGGGGCAGTCCGGGGGTGCCGCCACCGTGGTCTGCGCGGGCGTCGCCTCGTCAGGGGCGCTCCCGGTCGGACCGGGCGGGACGGTCACGGTCGGCGTCGCACAGTCGGAGTCCTCGGGCGGCCGGCCCGCTCCGCTCGGCGAGTCGCCGGGGCCCGTGGGGCCGGAGGCGGACGGCGAGGCCTGCGGACTCGTGTCCGGGCCGGTCGGGGGAACACCGGACGGCCCGATGTCGGGCGCTCCGGCCTCGGGCGGCCGGACGACGACGTCGCGGTGCCCGTCGTCGCCGATCCGCCGCTCGATCCAGGTGTTGTCGTGGAGGTCGATGATCGTGACGCCGGTGAGCGCGGCGGGCGCGGGCGTCACCTCGATGACCTCGCCCGGCCGGAAGGAGGACCAGGACTGCCCCCGGGTGGCCGGGGTGCCGCGCGGGGTGACCGGCGGATTCAGCGGGTTGCCGCAGGCGCAGCGGAGCCGGGGCACGCCCCGGTCGTCGACGAGGACGGCGGTGCCCGCCTGCAGCACGGACTGGAATCCGGTCACCCGGCCGTCCTGGTAGCCGTGGTCGGTGACCCGCGTGTCGGCGCGCAGGACGACCGACGTCAGCCCGCGCAGAAAGTCCGGTACGGCGGCCTGTGCGATGCCCGCGGCGCGGGCGAAGGCCTGTGTCCTGCGGGGGTCCGCGGCGAGCAGGCCGGCCTGCCGGCCGACGTCGCAGCCGGCGGCCGCCCGGGTGCCGCCGTACAGGCCCGGCGTACCGCCCGGGAAGCGTGCCGGGTGCGCCGTGGTCGTGGTGCCGCCGGGCGTCGAGGAGTCCCGCGCCGTCGATTGCGGCGTTCGGGTGACGCGCGGCGGGGTGGCGGTGACCGTCGAGTCGGTGAAGGGGTCGGGCCCCCGGTCGGCGACCGGCTGGAGGAGGATCTCGCCGTGGGAGGCGTCGGACGCCGTGTTCTCGTCGTTCCCGTCGTCGTTGCCGCCGCACCCGGCGACGAGAAGGGCCGCCGAGAGCGCGCAGGCCGTGACGAAGGTTCGGGTGGGTATGCGCACCGCGTTCTCCCGTTCATCCCGGACAGGTCGATGACCATTGTCTGCGTCGCCCGGTCGGCACACGCAAGCGGAGACGATCACCCAGCGTCACAATGAAAGGGAAAGGAGCGACTCGCCGTGGAGTGGTTCACCGCCCCCGACTACTGGCTGAGCCGGCTGGTCTTCCAGCGGGCGCTGGCCGTGGTGTATCTCGTCGCGTTCCTCGGCGCGGCGCTGCAGTTCCGCGCGCTGATCGGGGAGCGCGGCATGCTGCCCGTGCCCCGGTTCGTGGCGCGGGTGCCGTTCCGTCACGCCCCGAGCGTGTTCCACCTGCACTACTCGGACCGCTTCTTCGCGGTCTGGTCCTGGACGGGCTGTGCGGTGTCCGCTGCCTTGGCGGCGGGCCTCGACGGGTACCTCCCGCTCTGGGGCGGCATGCTGCTGTGGCTCGTCCCCTGGGTGATGTATCTGTCGATCGTCAACGTCGGCCAGACCTGGTACGCGTTCGGCTGGGAGTCGCTGCTCCTGGAGGTCGGTTTCCTCGCCGTCTTCCTGGGCAACGACGAGGTCGCTCCCCCGGTCGTGATCCTCTTCCTGCTGCGCTGGGTGCTGTTCCGGGTCGAGTTCGGCGCGGGTCTGATCAAGATGCGCGGCGACGCCTGCTGGCGGAAGCTGACGTGCCTGGACTACCACCACGAGACCCAGCCGATGCCGGGCCCGCTGAGCTGGTTCTTCCACCACCTCCCCAAGCCCGTGCACCGGGTGGAGGTGGCCGCGAACCACTTCACCCAGCTCGTCGTCCCCGTCCTGCTGTTCACCCCGCAGCCGGTCGCGACGGCCGCCGCCTCGCTGATGGTGCTCACCCAGCTCTGGCTGGTGCTGTCGGGCAACTTCTCCTGGCTGAACTGGACCACGATCGTGCTGGCCCTCTCCGCCGTCGAGTTCCCGGCCACTCCCCCACGGGTGCCGGGACCGCCTCTCTGGTACGAGATCGTGGTCCTCGCCGTCGCCGCCGTCCTGGTGGTCCTCGGCTACCGTCCCGCCCGCAACATGGTCTCCCGGCGCCAGGTCATGAACCGCTCCTTCGACCCGCTGCGCCTGGTCAACACCTACGGCGCGTTCGGCAGCGTCAGCCGGGTGCGCCACGAGGTGGTCGTCGAGGGCACCTCGGACGAGGTGCCGCGCGAGGACTCGGACTGGCGGGAGTACGAGTTCAGGGGCAAGCCCGGTGATCCGCGCCGCTGGCCGCGCCAGTTCGCGCCGTACCATCTGCGGCTCGACTGGATGATGTGGTTCGCGGCGCTCTCCCCCGCCTACGCCGGTTCCTGGTTCACCGGTCTGGTCGAACGGCTGCTGGAGAACGACCGCGACACGCTGCGGCTGCTGCGCCGTTCGCCGTTCCCCGTGAACGCGCCGCCCCGGTACGTCCGGGCCCGTCTGTACCGCTACCGCTACACGACCTGGCGCGAACTCCGGGAGACGGGCGCCTGCTGGCACCGGACCCATGTGCGGGAGTTCCTGCCGCCGACGCGGCTGGAGTGGGGCGATCAGAGCCGGTAGACGCGCCGGGCGGTACCGCCGAACACGTCGGCGCGCTCCCCTTCGTCGAGCACCTCCGTCAACTCCTCCGTCGCCGCGACCACTTGGGCGTAGGACGCGGCCAGCGTGCACACCGGCCAGTCGGAGCCGAACATCAGACGGCCGGGGCCGAAGGCCGCCAGGGCGGTCTCGGCGTACGGGCGCAGGTCGTCGACCGTCCACTTCGCGAGGTCGGCCTCGGTGACCAGGCCGGAGAGTTTGCCCACCGTGTTGGGGAGCGCCGCCAGCGCGCGGACATGACCCGCCCACGGGTCCAGGGTGCCTGCCGCGATCGGCGGCTTCCCCAAGTGGTCGAGGACGAAGGTGAGTTCGGGGTGTTCCAGGGCGGCGCGGACACAGCCGGGCAGTTGGTGGGGCAGCACGACCAGGTCGTAGACCAGGCCGGCCGCCGCGACGGCCGCCAGCCCGCGCCGTACGTCCGGTCGCAGCAGCCACTCGGGCTCGGGCTCGCCCTGCACCTGGTGGCGGATGCCCTTGAGGTACCGGCCGCCGGGCAGTTCCCGCAGCCGGGCCAGCTCGTCGGCGACGTCCGGCCGGGTCAGGTCGGTCCAGCCCACCACCCCGGCGATCAGCTCGCTCCGCCCGGCGAGGTCGAGGAACTCCGGGGTCTCCTCGGCCACGGTGACGGTCTGGACCAGCACGGTCCGTCCGATCCCGGCGGCGGCCGCCTCGGGCCGGAGGTCGCCGAGGGCGAAGTCCCTGCGCAGCGGCCGCAGTCCGGGGCCGGTGATCCAGTCCTGGTCCCGGACGGAGAGGTCCCACACGTGGTGGTGCGCGTCCACCCTCACGGCAGCTCCCACACGACGGGCAGCCCCGCCGCGGCTCCCTCGTCGGAGTAGTCGTGCACGACGTCGAGGAGTTCGGCCATCCGCGCCTGCCAGGCGATGTTCACCGGCAGTCTCTCCAGTTCGGCGAGCATCCGGCCGTAGTCCTCGCACTCCAGGACGTGGAACAGGTCGGTGCCGCTGCGCCAGATCGTCCAGGAGGTCGCTCCGGCGGCCCGGATGGCCGCGGTGAGCTCCTCGGGAACCTTCCGGTGGGCGGCCTCGTACGCGTCGACGCGGTCGGCGCGCACCTTGGTGTGCAGGGCGATTCTCATGACGGGTCCTGTACGGGTACGGGGGCTTCCTCGGGCAGCAGTCCCGTCTCCCGCAGCTCCCGCCAGAACGCGGCGGGCACCGGGGTGGCGAACTGCTCGGCGCAGTCGCGGACCTCGTGTGCCGAGCGGGCGCCGACGAGCACGCTCACGACGGCCGGGTGGGCGGCGGGGAAGGCGAGCGCGGCGGCCCGCAGGGTGGTGCCGTGCCGCCCGGCGATCTCCTGGAGCCGCAGGGCCCGCTCCAGCGTCTCCCGCGGCGCCGTCGCGTAGTCGTACGTCGCTCCCGGCCGCGGGTCCGCCAGCAGGCCGGAGTTGAAGGCTCCCCCGATGACGACCGAGGTGCCGCGTTCCTGGGCGGCGGGCAGCAGTTCGGCCAGCGCCCGGTGGTCGAGCAGGGTGTAGCGCCCGGCGCAGAGCACCACGTCCACGTCCGTGTCGCGGACGAAGCGGGTGAGCATCCCGGCCTGGTTCATGCCCGCGCCGATCGCACCCACCACGCCTTCCGAACGGAGCTTCTCCAGCGCCGGGTAGCCCTCGTGGAAGGCCTGTTCGGCGTGGTCGTCCGGGTCGTGGAGGTAGACGACGTCCACGCGGTCGAGGCCGAGCCGTTCGAGGCCGTCCTGAAGGGCGCGTCGTACTCCGTCGGCGCTGAAGTCCCAGACCCGGCGGTGCGTGGCCGGCACGGCGAATCCGTTGGCCAGCTCGTCGCCGCCCGTGTCGGTGGGCTCGAGGAGGCGGCCCACCTTGGTGGAGAGGGTGTACGCGCGGCGCGGCCGCTCGCGCAGGGCCGCCCCGAGCCGCCGTTCGGAGAGGCCGAGGCCGTAGTGCGCCGCGGTGTCGAAGGAGCGGATGCCGCTGTCCCAGGCCGCGTCCACGGCCGCGTACGCCTCCTCGTCGCTCACCGGGGTGAACAGATTGCCGATGCCGGCGGCGCCGAAGGACAGGGCGCTGACCTCGACACCGCTTCTCCCGAGAGTGCTCACCGGCCCACCGGCCGCAGCCGCAGCCCCTGCATACCGCCGTCCACGGCGAGCGCGGTGCCGGTGGTGGCGCCGGACAGCGGACTCGCCAAGTAGGCGACGGCGCCCGCTACTTCGTCGGCGGAGACGAGGCGTCCGGAGGGCTGGCGGGCTTCCAGCGCGGCGCGTTCGGCGGCCGGGTCGGGGGCGGCGTCGAGGAGCCGGCCGACCCAGGGGGTGTCGGCCGTGCCGGGGTTCACGCAGTTGACCCGGATGCCCTCGCGGAGGTGGTCGGCGGCCATGGCGAGGGTGAGGGAGAGCACGGCGCCCTTCGACGCGGAGTACACGGCGCGCTGCGGCAGTCCCGCGGTGGCGGCGATGGAGCAGGTGTTCACGATCGCCGCGTGCGCGGATTTCCGCAGATGCGGCAGGGCGGCGCGGGCCGTCCGCACCATGCCGAGGACGTTGACGTCCAGGACCCGGTGCCACTCGGTGTCGTCGTTGTCCTCGACGGTGCCCTGGGCACCGATCCCCGCGTTGTTGACCAGGATGTCGAGTCCCCCGAGGTCCGCGACCGCCGCGGCCACCGCCGCACGGACGGAGGCGTCGTCGGTGACGTCGGCGCGGTAGCCGAGCAGCGGCTTCTCGACCCGTGAGAGGTCGAGGTCGAGGACGGCGACCTGGGCGCCACGGGCCGCGAGCAGCTCGGCGGTGGCGCGGCCGATGCCGGAGGCACCGCCGGTCACCAGCGCCTTGAGACCTTCGAAGTCCGCGGTCATGCGGCTTCCCCCTTCTGACTGCCGGGTTCCTGCCGGGCGAGGTCGGCGGCCCAGAAGGTGCCGCCGGGATAGGTGTACTCCGCGATGGACTCCGGACGCATGGTGGCGGAGAAGCCCGGGGCGGTGGGCGCCGTGTAGTGACCCTGCCGGATCACCACCGGGTCGAGGAAGTGGTTGTGCAGATGGTCGACGTATTCGATGACCCGGTCGTCGGTGGTGCCGGAGAGCGCCACGAAGTCGAACATCGAGAGGTGCTGGACGAGTTCGCACAGGCCGACGCCGCCCGCGTGCGGGCAGACGGGCACCCCGAACTTGGCCGCGAGCAGCAGGATGGCGAGGTTCTCGTTGACGCCGGCGACCCGGGCCGCGTCGATCTGCAGGATGTCGATGGCGCCGGCCTGGAGGAGCTGCTTGAAGACGATGCGGTTGTGGACGTGCTCTCCGGTGGCGACCTTGACGGGGGCGACCGCCTTGCGCACGGCGGCGTGCCCGAGGACGTCGTCGGGGCTGGTGGGCTCCTCGATCCAGTAGGGGTCGAACTCGGCGAGGGCCCTGGTCCAGTCGATGGCCTCGTCCACGTTCCAGCGCTGGTTGGCGTCGATCGCGATGCGGATGCCGGGGCCGACGACGGAGCGGGCGACCCGGCAGCGTCGTACGTCGTCCGTCAGATCGGCGCCGACCTTCAGCTTGATCTGGGTGAAGCCGTCGGCGACCGCCTCGGCGGCCAGCCGGGTGAGCTTCTCGTCGCTGTAGCCGAGCCAGCCGGGCGAGGTGGTGTAGGCGGGGAAGCCGTTCTCCCGAAGGGTCGTGGCGCGCTCGGCGGCTCCCTGTCTGCCGCGCCGCAGCAGTTCCAGCGCCTCCTCGGGGGTGAGGGCGTCCGTGAGGTAGCGGAAGTCGACCTGGCGTACCAGCCACTCGGGTTCGGCGTCGGCGAGCAGTTGCCACAGCGGCTTTCCTGCACGCTTGGCCGCCAGGTCCCACACGGCGTTGACGACGGCTCCGATCGCCATGTGCATCACGCCCTTCTCGGGCCCCAGCCAGCGCAGTTGGCTGTCGCCGATGAGGTCCCGGGCGAGCGAGCCCGGGTCGGCGCACAGCTCCTCGACGGACCGTCCCACCACATGCCCCCGCAGCGCCTCGATCGCCGCGACCTGGACATCGTTGCCCCGTCCGATGGTGAAGGTGAATCCGTGTCCCTCGGGACAGTCGGCCGTGTCGCCGCGCAGCACGACGTAGGCCGCCGAGTAGTCGGGGTCCGGGTTCATCGCGTCGGAGCCGTCGAGCTCGCGCGAGGTGGGGAAACGGACGTCGTAGGTGTCGACCGCGGTGATGCGAGCGGCAGTTGGGGACACGGGAGGCCTTTCGGTCCGGAACAGGGGGTACGGAGGGGTCCGTACGAGAGCGAAGGGGCGGTCAGTCCTGGGCGCGTCCGGTGGTCACCCGGGCGATCATCAGGGCGACCAGGATGATTCCGCCGTAGATCGCCTGGATCCAGAAGGACGGCACCTGCGCGAGGGTGAGCAGGTTCTGTACGACGCCCAGCAGCAGGACGCCGGTGAGGGCGCCGAACATGGTGCCCCTGCCGCCGTCGAGGCTGATGCCGCCGATGACCGCGGCCGCCATCACCGTGAAGATCATGTTGTTGCCCTGGTTGGCGCTGATCGCGCCGACGTAGCCGGTCTGCATGATGCCGCCGACCGAGGCGAGGACACCCGCGACGACCGACACCCCGAGGAGCACCCGGTCGACACGGATACCGGCCGCGCGGGCGGCCTCCATGTTGCCGCCGATCGCGTACAGGGCGCGGCCGATCCGGTGGTACTTGAGGATCAGCCCGGCGACGCCGAAGGCGACCGCGGCCAGCCACACCGAGAGCGGAACGCGCAGGAAGGTGGAGGTGGCCAGGGAGAAGAACGCGTCGGGCATGCCGAACAGCGTCTTGCCCTTGGTGGCGCCGACCAGCAGGCCGCGCAGGACGATCAGCATCGCGAGGGTGACGATGAAGGCGTTGAGCTTGAACTTCACCACGAGGACGCCGTTGAAGGCGCCGATGACGCCGCCCACGACGAGGACCGCCAGCAGGGCGAGCCCGGCCGACCATTCCGTGCCCCAGCCGGACTGCGCGGCGGGCAGGACCAGCAGGGCGCCGACGGCGGGCGCGATACCGACGACCGACTCCAGCGACAGGTCGATCTTGCCGGTGATCAGGACGAGCGACTCGGCGAGGACCACCATCGCGAGCGCCGCGGAGGCGCCGAGGATGGAGATGAGGTTCCGCTCGGTGAGGAAGGAGTCGTTGACGATCGCGCCGAGCACCATGAGCAGCAACAGGGCTGGCACGAGGGCGAGTTCGCGGGCGCGGCGGAGCAGTACGGTCTTGGTGGCACGCCCGTCGCGCACTCCCGCGGCGGCGAGCGGCGGGGCCTTGGTCTCAGTCACCGGGGCCTCGCTCTCCTCGGCCGGGGGTCCGGGGTTGACCCCCCGGGGAGATGCGGTAGCCATGGTCCACTCCTTCGATGGAGGCGATCAGCTCGTGGTCGTGCCAGCCGGCCGGGTGCTCGGCGACGACGCGGCCGTGGAAGAGGACGAGGACGCGGTCGCAGCGGCGCAGGTCGTCGAGTTCGTCGGAGACGACGAGTACGGCGGTGCCGTCGTCACGGGCGCTGTCCACGCGGGACAGCAGCGACTCCTTGGACTTCACGTCGACGCCCGCGGTGGGGTTGATGAGGATGAGCAGACGGGGGTCGGAGGCGAGGGCGCGGGCCATCACGACCTTCTGCGCGTTGCCGCCGGAGAGGTCGGAGACGGGCTGGTCGGGTCCTTCGGCGTGGATGTCGAGGCGGTCGATCAGCTCGTCGGCGAACCGGCGTCTGCGGTCGGTGGCGATGAAGCCGTAGCGGCCGAGCCGGTTCAGGACGGTCATGGTGGTGTTGTCGCCGATGCTCATGCCGGAGACGAGCCCCTGCTCGTGCCGGTCGCGCGGCACGCAGCCGACGCCCGCCCTGAGCGCGGCCTGCACGTCGCCGAACGGGAGCGGCTCGCCGTCGAGACGGGCCGTTCCGCCGGTCGGCCGGTGCAGACCGGCGAACGACTCGGCCAGCTCGATCTTGCCGCTCGCGCTGGAGCCGGCGAGCCCGACGACCTCACCGCGGCGGACGGTGAGGTCGATGGCGTCGTACGCGTCCGAGGTGAGGCCTTCGGTGCGCAGCACGACGGGCGCGTCCTCGGGCGCGGTGTCCCGGACGGCCGCGCGTTCGGCGATCGCCTCACCCGCCATGGCCTCCACCAACGCCGGTCGCGGAAGCTCGGCGACCGGCGCCGTGGTGATCCAGCGGGCGTCCCGCAGCACGGTGACCGTCTGGCACACCTCGTACACCTCCTGGAGGTGGTGCGAGATGAACAGGAAGGTGACGCCGGACTCCTGGAGCGCGCGCATCCGGGTGAAGAGCCGCTCGATCTCCCGGTTGTCGAGCTGCGCCGTGGGTTCGTCGAGCACGATGAACCGGGCGCCGAAGCTCAACGCCCGCGCGATCTCCACCATTTGACGGTCCTCGACCTTGAGGTCCGCGGTGCGGGCCTCGGGGTCGACCCGCACGTCCCAGGTCGCCAGGACGTCGGCCGCCTCGGCCCGGAGTCTGCGCCAGCTGATCAGTCCGCCGCGTCCGGTCGGCTGCCGGTTGATGAAGAGGTTCTCCGCGACCGTCAACTCCGGTACCACGGTGGGCTTCTGGTAGACACAGGCCACCTTGCGGCGCCAGGCGTCGCGGTCGGTGAGCGGGGGCGCGGGTTCGCCGTCGAAGCGGACGGTGCCCTCGTCGGGGGCCTGCAGACCGGTGAGGATCGTGACGAGGGTGGACTTGCCCGCGCCGTTGCGTCCCACGAGGGCATGGGACTCGCCCGGCAGGACGGTGAGCCGGCCGTCTTGGAGGGCGACGGTGGGGCCGTACCGCTTGGCCACCCCGCGCGCCTCCACCAGTGGGGTACTCATTTGACCGTGTTGCCCCAGAGCTCGGGGTCGTCGACGTTGTCCTTGGTGACCAGCGGCGCGGGCAGCTGGTCCTCCAGGATGCCGCTGGGCAGCTTGACGATCTTGGAGTCGTGGTCGGTCGGTCCGGTCTTGAACGTCTTCCCGTGCATGGCCGCCTTGATGTAGTACATGCCGTACTTGGCGTAGGCGTCGGCGGGCTGGGAGACGGTGGCGTCGATCTCGCCCTTGCGGATGGCGTCGAACTCCTGCGGGATGCCGTCGTTCGAGACGATCGCGATGTGACCGGACTGGCCGGCCTTCTTCAGCATCCCCTTCGACTTCAGGGTCTGCAGGGTGGGCGCGAGGTAGACACCGCCCGCCTGCATGTAGATGCCCTTGATGTCGGGGTTGGCGTTCAGCAGCGTGTCCAGTTTGGAGGCCGCGGTGTCGGACTCCCACTTGGCGGGGATCTCCAGGACCTTCAGCTTCGGGTAGTTCTTCTTCACGCAGGAGCGGAACGCCTCGGAGCGGTCACGGCCGTTGACCGACGCCAGGTCGCCCATGATCTGCACGACCTTGCCCGAACCGACCTGCTTGCCCAGGAACTCGCAGGCCTTCTCGCCGTACGCGACGTTGTCGGCGCGGACGACCATGGCGACCTTCCCCTTGTCGGGGGCCACGTCGACGGCGACCACGGGGACACCCTTGCGCTCGGCCTGGTCGAGACCGGCGACGATCGCGGCGCTGTCCAGGGGGGCCACGACCAGCCCCTTCACGCCCTGGTTCAGCTGGTTGTTGATATCGGTGATCTGCTGCGACGGATCACTGTTGGAGTTGACGGTCTTGAGGGCGTCGACGCCCTCGGACTTCGCCATCTTCGGCACGTAGTCGTTGTAGGACTGCCAGAACGGCGAGGTCAGCAGGGGCAGGATCACTCCGACCTTGCCGCTGCCGTCGCCTCCCCCGCCGCCGGAGGCGACGTCGTCCTTGGTGCTGCCGCACGCCGCGAGCACCAGGGTCGCGCAGGCGGCCACAGCCGCCGCACTCACTGCCCGCGACGAGATTCGCCTGTTCCGCACTGTTCTGCCGGCCATCTGACGGCTCCTCATTGAGCGAGATCGAGCAGGACGCGTGGCCGGAGTCCCTCTTCCAGCCGGGACGAATATTTATCAGACCACTTTGGGTCCGCAACACCCCGCGGAGCCAAGTTTTCCGGGTTTCTGGCCATAGTGGTCCGACCACATCGGTGGTTAGACTGCGGCGCACCCGGCAACAGGAGGAGGCGGCGTGGACGAGACCCTGTCCCACGGGACGGAGGGCGCTCCGCAGAAGGGCACCGTGACCCAGCGCGCCATCGAGCGGATCAAGGCGATGATCAAAGAGGGCCGTCTCGAGCCAGGACAGCGGCTGCCGACGGAGCGCGATCTCGCCGCCCAGCTGGGCATGTCCCGCAGCTCGATGCGCGAGGCGATCCGCGCGCTCACGGTTCTCGGCGTGCTGGAGGCCCGGCACGGCTCGGGCATCTACGTCACACAGCTGGAGGCCGGGGACCTCCTGGAGACCTTCGGTGTGGTGGCCGACCTCTCGCGCGGGCCTCGGCTGGTGGAACTGCTGGAGGTGCGCCGGATCCTGGAGTCGACGGCGACGGCACTGGCCGCCGCGCGGATCACCCCCGACCAGCTCGCCGAGGTGGAGAAACACCTCACCGCGATGAACGCGACCGACGACCCGGAGGAGATCCTCGCCCACGACCTGGCCTTCCACCGGGAGATCGCGGCCGCCGCGGGCAACGAGACGATGGCGGCCATCCTGGAGGGGCTGTCCTCGCGCACGTTCCGCGCCCGGGTCTGGCGCGGCTACCAGGAGGAGGGCGCCTTCGAGCGGACCCGCCGCGAGCACGCGGCGATCCACCGCGCGCTGCTGGCCCACGACCCGGAGGCGGCCAGAGCGGCCGCGGCCGCGCACGTGGGCGAGGTCGAGCAGTGGCTGCGGACCCAGCTCACGCCCTAGGGTGTGCCGGGCGTCGCGAGGCAGGCGGGACTTTCGCGACTCGCCCTGGCCGGGTCCGCGGCCCGTACGGTGGTCAGGCCCGCTTCAGCCGCAGCGTCACCAGCTCGAAGGGGCGCAGCGACAGGGTGATCCGGTCGCCGTCGCGTTCCGGCATGGCGGCGTCCGCGAGAGGCCGCTCCAGCAGATCGGTCACCGTGACGGCCCCGGTCGCGAAGCCCGCGGTGAGCGTGGCCCGCGTCCGGCCGCCGCGGGACTCGTGGAAGCGTACGACCACGTCACCGCTGCCGTCGTCGGCGAGCTTGACCGCGGTCACCACGACCGCGTCCTGCTCGACGCCCACCAGCGGCACGACCTCGCGCGCGCCCGTCAGATGCCGCTCGGGCAGGTTGATCCGCCAGCCCTCGCGCACCGCGTCCCCGATCCCGGCGCCCGGCACCAGCGCGTGCCGGAAGCGGTGCACCCCCTGGTCGGTCTCCGGGTCCGGGAAGCGCGGGGCGCGCAGCAGGGACACGCGCACGGTGGTGGTCGTACCGGAGTCGCTGTCGCGCACGGTCCGGGTCACGTCGTGTCCGTACGTGGAGTCGTTGACGATCGCGACGCCCCAGCCCGGCTCCTCGACGTGCACGAACCGGTGGTTGCACGCCTCGAACTTGGCGGACTCCCAAGAGGTGTTGGTGTGGGTGGGCCGGTGAAAGTGCCCGAACTGGGTCTCGGACGCGTACCGTTCGGCGTGCACGTCGAGCGGGAAGGCGAGCTTCAGGAACTTCTCGGTCTCGTGCCAGTCGACCTCCGTGTCGATGCCGAGTCGCCGCTCCCCCGGCGCAAGCGACAGCACCTGGGTGACCCGCGACGCGCCGAAGGACCGTACGATCCGGACCGACACGCCGTCCTCACCGGGCCCGACCTCGTCGGCGTCCACCAGATCGGTGACCGTGTTGCGGTAGAACTCGTCGACGTCCCAGGCGTCCCACATGTTCGGGAAGTCGGGGTGGATCTGGAGCAGGTTCGCGGCCCGGTCCGGTGCGATCGTCTCGCGGCCGGCCTCGATGTCGTACGCCGAGACGACCAGTCCCCGGGCGTCGATCCCGACCCGCAGCAGACCGTTGTCGAGGACGTGACCGCCGCCCGCCCTCGGCGTGAGCGAGACTCCGCCGGGGTCGGTGGCCGGGCGGGCCGCGCCCGCCGGGACCCCGTCGCGGGTGTGCGGAGCGGAGTTGAACACGAGCCGGGTGGCGCCTTCACCGGCCAGCGCGCGCTGTGCCGCGCCGATGATGCCGTCCAGCTCCGCGGCGACCCGCTCGTACGTCCTGCGGGCCTCCCGGTGCACCCAGGCGATGGACGAGCCGGGCAGGATGTCGTGGAACTGGTGGAGCAGCACCGTCTTCCAGATGCGGTCCAGCTCCTCGTACGGGTAGGGGAACCCGGTCCGCACCGCCGCGGTCGCCGCCCACAGTTCGGCCTCGCGCAACAGGTGCTCGCTGCGGCGGTTGCCCTGCTTGGTCTTCGCCTGGCTGGTGAGGGTCGCACGGTGCAGTTCGAGGTACAACTCGCCGACCCAGACGGGCGCGTCGGGGTGTTCGGCCTCGGCCTTCGCGAAGAACTCCGCCGGGGTCTCCCACACCACGGTGGCGGAGCCTTCGAGGTCCTTGAGGCGGGCCGCCTTCGCGACCATCTCGCGGGTGGTGCCACCGCCTCCGTCGCCCCAGCCGGTGGGCGCGAGGGAGTGCCGGGCGACGCCCTTGTCCTTGAAGTTCCTGGCCGCGTGGGCGATCTCGCTGCCCCGCATGGAGCAGTTGTAGGTGTCGACGGGCGGGAAGTGGGTGAAGATGCGGGTGCCGTCGATGCCCTCCCAACGGAAGGTGTGGTGCGGGAACTTGTTGGTCTGGGACCACGAGATCTTCTGCGTGAGAAGCCACTTGGAACCCGCCGCCTTGATGATCTGCGGGAGTCCGGCGGCGAATCCGAAGGTGTCGGGCAGCCAGGCCTCGTCGTTCTCGATGCCGAACTCGTCGAGGAAGAACCTTTTGCCGTGCACGAACTGACGGGCCATCGCCTCCGAACCGGGCATGTTCGTGTCCGACTCGACCCACATGCCTCCGGCCGGGACGAACCGGCCCTCCGCGACGGCCTTCTTCACCCGCGCCCACACCTCGGGCCGGTGCTCCTTCACCCAGGCCCACTGCTGGGCCTGCGACATCGCGAAGACGAACTCGGGTTCGTCCTCGATCAGCGCCGTCATGTTGGAGGTCGTGCGCGCCACCTTGCGTACCGTCTCGCGCAGCGGCCACAGCCATGCCGAGTCGATGTGCGCGTGGCCGACGGCGCTGATCCGGTGTGCGGAGGGCACGGCCGGTTCGGCGAGCACGCCCTCGAGCCGGGCACGGGCCGCGGCGGCGGTGCCGCCCACGTCCTGGAGGTCGACGGCGTCGAGCGCCCGCTCCACCGCGCGCAGGATGTCCCAGCGCCGCGCGGACTCCACCGGCAGCTCGGCCATCAGCTCGCCGAGCACCTCCAGGTCGAGCACCAGCTCCCACACCGTCTCGTCGAGGACCGCGAGGTCCATCCGGGTGAGGGTGTACTGCGGCTCGCTGCCCGCCGTCTCCTTGTCGCCCAGCGGGGTGGGCAGGAAGGGGTGGTAGTCGAGGATCACCGGATTGGAGGCGGCCTCGATGTGCAGCCGGACCTCCTCGCCGCCCTCCACCGGCGCGCCGACGCGCACCCACTGGTTGCGGGGGTTGAGTCCCTTCACCGGGGTGCCGTCGGGCCGGTAGACGAGCCCCTCGCACTGGAATCCGGGCATGTTCTCGTCGAATCCGAGGTCGAGGAGCGCTTCGACGGTCCGGCCGGCCCAGGACTCGGGGACGGTCCCGGTGACCCGGAACCAACTGGTGCCCCACGGAGCGCCCCAGCGCGCGCCCACCTCGATCGGCTCCGGCTGGGCCGCGAGTCCCTCGGCGACCGGGACCGGCTCTCCGGGCGCGTTCCACACCGCCACTTCCAGCGGTACGGACTCGGGGTACACGGCGGGTCGGATACGCTCGTCGAGGACACGCTTGAGGCGGGCTTCGACCAGGGCGCGGTCGTCATGCATGGGAGTGCTCCGTGGGGTGAGGGGTGCGGGTTTACCAGGTGTGGGTGGTCGTGGCGGGGGTCGAGACGGTGAACAGCTCCCCCACCGCGCGCAGTTCGAATCCTGCGGCGGACTCGCCCTGCTCGGCGGTGAGACCGCCCGCGTAGAACGCGCTCTGGCAGGTGCCGCCGAGGAAGCGACGCGTGCCGTCGGGGAACGTCCGGTACAGCTCGTAGTGGCGCACGCCGCCCGCGGAGCCCTGCCACGCGAAGCGCAGGTTGCCGCCGTCGGCGTCGGTGACGCGCAGGCCGGCGGGCGCGTCGGGGATCACCGTCGCGTCCCGGACCGCGAGCCGGCCCAGCCGCCAGCCGACCGGACCGGTGCCCGGGGCCAGCCGTACGCCCAGTGCGTGCACGGTCCCCGACAGCCCGGTCAGCCGCACGGTGGACGTCTGCCAGCCGTCGGCACCGGTGGTGGGCACGGACACGTAGGTGTACGGGGGTGCCCCGCCCGCCGCGCCCGGCTCCGCGGTGGCGACGGCCAGCTCCAGGGAGGTGCTGCCCGCGTCCGTACGGTGGGTCAGCTCGACCACGGTGTCCGCGCCGAGCGGCAGCCGGGTCGCGTACAGGTCCAGTGTCGTCGGCGCGTCGAGAGCGCCGGAGACCAGGAGGCTGCTGCCGCCCCGCCAGGCGTCCGCGAAGTCGAAGGTGACCGTCGGGCGACGGCCGGTGGTGCGTACCACCCAGCGGCGGGAGGGCAGCCGGTCCTGGAGACCCAGGTGGTTCCAGGCGGTGTCCGAGGTGACCTCGCCGTCCTCGTACCACCTCAGGCCGTGGCCGGTGTTGAAGACGGTCGCGAACGGCAGCGAGCCGACGGTCGAGCGGTCGGCGACGGAGAGCGCCGGTGCGCGCCAGGCGGTGTTCGTGGCGGGCCGGGAGGGGTCGAGGGAGGAGCCGGTCCAGAACAGGTCGTCGGCGGCGTGGAAGTCGCCGGGGGTGCGGCCCGCCGGCAGGTGGTTGCGGGTCCACTCGGGCCGGTAGAAGCCGACCGAGACGACGTGCGCCTTGTTCGCCGGCACGATGGCGTCCCAGTCGACGGACGCGTTGGTGCCGTTGGCCTCGACGTCGACGCCCGCCCACAACTCGTAGGGGCTGCGGCCGAGTTGCCGGGCGGTCGTGGCGGAGGAGGCCAGACTGCTCGATGACCAGCGGAAGTCGACGAACATCGAGTCGGCGGCCTGGAAGAACGCCTTGTTCTGGTTGTCGAGCGCGCCCTGCCAGCCGACCGAGCCGCTCACGGTCATCGCGTCGTACCAGGTGACGCGCTGTCCCCGGGCCGCGCCGAGCGCCTTGAGCTCCTTCAGGAAGCCGAGCACGGCGGTGGCGAGCGCGGTGTCGCCGCCACCGGTCTCGGCGTTGACGAACCAGCCGTCGAAGCCGTACGCCGCCGCCACCGCGACCAGTTGGGCCGCGAGCGGATAATGCCCGGTGGCGTCCTTCTGCACCAGGTCACGGGTCCACTGGAGGCGGCCGCCGTAGGCGACGGGCGGCAGGAAGACGTTGCCGAGGACGGGCACGCCGTGCCGGTGGGCCGCGTCCACGATCGGGGCGTTCGGCGCGAGGATCAGGCCCTCGCCCGACGAGCCTCCCCAGAAGACGAGTTCGTCGAGGTAGGCCCAGTGGGTGAGGGCGTAGTAGTCGGCGTCGGCCGCGCCCTGGGCGGGGTTGCTCGACGTGGGGCCGAAGGAGACGAGGGACTGGACACGGGCCTGGCCGGCGCGGGCCGTGGTGTTCGCGGGGGTCGGGGTGAAGCGCGCGGCGAGCGGCACGGAGGCCGCGTTGAACGCCAGGTCCGTGTCGCCGGCGGCGCTCCATGTCTTCAGGCTGCGCCAGGTGATGCCGGCGCCCGGGGTGCCCGAGGGCAGCGAGTCCGGGTACCAGTAGGAGGCGTACGGCTGGAGATCGCGGCCGGCCGCTGCCGCGCGGCCGGGGACGCCGGGCAGGGCGGGGGTGAGCGCCGCCGCGGCTCCGGCGAGCAGAAGAGCGCGTCTGCTGAGGTCCACTGTGTGCTCCGTATCGTCGTGGGGACGGGTGGGGACGGGCTACTCGGTGACCTGATCGGGTGTGACGACTTCGGTGATGCCACGGGCCGCGAGGTGGTCCTTGTCGTCGGCGCGGCTCGCGAGAACGGTGGTGGGACGGGCGCCGTCGGCGGTCAGCCGGGCGAAGGTCTCGAAGACGGGGCCGCCGGGGGCGCAGACGGAGCGGCCCTGCGCGGTGTCGACGACGAGCGCGGTGGTGCGCGCGGAGGGCTGGTGCGCCCGTCCCTCGCCGACGATCCGGGCGAGGGTCCGCGCGGCGGGCTTGGGCTGCCGGTCGCTCGTCAACAGGCCGAGGCTGTATTCGAGTTCGGGGAAGTCGGCCAGGTCGCGGCTGACGTCGTGCGAGCACCACCAGGTGATGCCCCACAGGTCGGGACAGTCGAGCGCGTTCGCGACGGTCGCCTCGGTGAAGGCGGCGGCGTGCCCGGCCGGGATCAGCGGGGCGGGCGCGCCGACCTCCTGGAGCCAGACCGGGCGGCCGGGATCGTCGGCCCAGGCCTTGGAGAGCTCGACGAGGTAGGCGGCGTGGTGCTCGGTGGCGACGCCCCGGCGGCCGTGTCGCTGGGCCGTCCCGTTGAACACCCAGGAGTGGACGGCGGTGAGGGCTCCGAGCCGGGCCGAGTGCTCGGGCGTGAACGGCTGGTCGTCCTGGTACCAGGCCGCGTCGTACGAGGCGTGCAGATGCGGCTTGCCGGGAGCGCCCTCCTCGCAGGCCGCGAGCAGGCGGGTCAGCCACGCTCCGGCCTGCTCGGGCGTGATGCGGTCCGGGTCGGGATGCGGCCCGGCGGCGAACTGGTTGACCTCGTTGCCGATCGTCACGCCTATGAAGTTCGGCCGGTCGGCGAGGGCGGCGGCCAGGGTGCGCAGGTACACGGCCTCCGCCTCGACCACCTCCGGGTCGGTGAAGATGTTCCGCCGGTGCCAGGTCTGCGTCCACGCGGGCAGGAAGTCGAAGCTCGACAGGTGCCCCTGCAGCCCGTCCACGTTGACGTCGAGCCCGCGTTCGGCCGCGGCGTCGGCGAGTGCCACGAGTTGTTCGACGGCGCGCGGGCGGATCAGGGTGCGGTTGGGCTGGAAGTAGGGCCACAGCGGGAAGACCCGGACGTGGTCGAGGCCGAGCGCGGCGATCGAGTCGAGGTCGGCGCGTACGGAGTCGAGGTCGAAGTCGAGCCAGTGGTGGAACCACCCTTCGCTCGGGGTGTAGTTGACGCCGAAGCGCACGGCAGAGGACATGCGGGATCCTTGCGAATCGGAAGGACGGGCGTACGGGTTCAGCCCTTGACCGCGCCCTCGCCCACACCGCGGAAGAAGTACCGCTGGAGACAGGCGAAGAGGGCGATCAGCGGTGCCACGGCGATGATCGTGCCCGCGGCGACGAGCCGTTCGTCGTTGGCGAACGTGCCGTGCAGGTAGTTGAGGCCGATGGTGAGGGTGAACTTGGAGGGATCGCTGAGCACGATGAGCGGCCACAGGAAGTCGTCCCAGGCGCCCATGAAGGCGAAGATGGCGACGACGGCAAGGGTGCCCTTGACCGACGGCAGCGCGATCCGCAGGAACCGCTGCCAGACGTTCGCCCCGTCGACGTAGGCCGCCTCCTCGATCTCGTAGGGGAGGTTGAGGAAGGCGTTGCGCATCAGCAGGACGTTCATCGCGCCGACGCAGCCGGGCAGCACCACGCCGATGAGCGTGTTGTTCAGGCCGAGTTCACGCATGGTGGTGAACTGGGCGATGATGATGCCCTCGACGGGGACCAGCATCGCGAGGATGAAGACGAGTGTCGCCACCCGGCGGCCGCGGTAGCGCAGCCTGGCCAGGGCGTAGCCGGCGAGGGCCGAACCGACGCAGTTCGTCACGACGTTGGCGCCCGCGACCTTGAGCGAGTTCACGGCGTAGTCCCAGACGGGAATGGTGTCGGCGACCCGCTGGTAGTTGTGCAGTGTCGGGTGGCCGGGCAGGAGCGCCGGCGGCGAGTCGAAGATGTCCTCGGTCGGGCCCTTGAGCGAGGTGGACAGCTGCCACAGGAACGGCCCGACGGTCAGGGCGAGGACGGCGAGCAGCAGCAGGTAGCGCAGGACGAGTTCCCAGACGCGCACACGGCGGCCGTGCTCGTCGGTGACGCGGGGGCGGGGGCGCCGCTCGGGCGCCGGACGCTCCGCGGGCCGTACCTTCTCCAGCACGCTCACGCGTCCTCCTTCCGGTCGGCGCGCAGCACGAGCAGCATCAGCGCGACGGTGACGACGAAGACGACGACGGACAGGGCGGAGGCGTAGCCCACCCGGCCGGTCAGTCCGGTGCCGGTGCGCTGGACCAGCATGACGAGGGTGGTGTCCTCGCCCGCCGGTCCGCCGTCCGGGCCCGCCATCAGGTACACCTCGGAGAACACCTTGAAGGCGGCGACCGAGGAGAGCGCGCCGACCAGCACCATGGTGGAGCGGACGGCGGGCACGGTGACGGTGAGGAAGCGGCGTACCGCTCCCGCGCCGTCGACCGACGCCGCCTCGTGCAGCTCGCGCGGCACGTTGGCGAGCGCGGCCAGGTAGATGATCATGTAGTAGCCGAGACCCTTCCAGACCGTGACGGCCATGGCGCTCAGCAGGAGCAGCCACTGGTCGCTGAGGAAGCCGATCCTGCCGATGCCGACCGTCTCCAGCAGCGAGTTCACCAGGCCGCGTTCGTCCAGCAGCCACACCCAGATCAGGCCGACCACGACGATGGAGGCGACCACCGGGGTGTAGAAGGCCGACCGGAAGAAGGTGATGCCGGGGATGTTCTTCTGGACCAGCAGGGCGAGCAGCAACGGCAGCAGGACGAGCGCGGGGACGACCCCGACGACGTACAGCGCGCTGTTGCGCAGGCCGATCCAGAACATGTCGTCGTGCAGCAGCTCCCGGAAGTTGGCGAGGCCCACGAACGTGCCGGGGATCAGGGTGCGGCGGTCGGTGAAGGAGTTGACCACCGTCGAGACGAACGGGTACAGGATGAAGACACCCGTGATCAGCAGGCCCGGTGCCGCGAACAGCCAGGGGCTGTACGGGAGCTGGCGTCGCACCCGGGTCGCCGCGCGGGGCGTCCGCGCGCCGCGCCGCCCGTCTCCGGACACGGTCGAGGAACTCGCCACGGCGGATCAGCCCTGCTGCTGGAGGAGTCGGTCGCAGGCCTTGACAGCGTTGTCAAGGGCGGTCTTGGGGCTCTCCTTGCCCTGGAGTGCCTTGGCGACCTCGTTGCGCAGCGCGGTCTTCATCTGCTCGCTGAACAGGACCGGGGTGTAATTGACCGCGTTCTTCAGGGACTTGGCGGCGGCGATCCGCACTCGCGTCTCGTCGGTCCCGTCCTCCTTGGTGAAGTACGGGTCGTCCAGCGAGCCGGCGGTGCTCGGGAAGATCGCGACCTTCTTGGCGAACGACATCTGGTTCTGCGCGTCGGTGACGAAGTGGGCGAGGGCGACCGCGGCCGGGGTGTGCTTGGTGCGCGAATTGACCATCACGCCCATGACGTACATGTTCACCTTGCCGGTGCTGGTGATCTGGTCCGTGATGCCGATGTTCTTGTAAAGGTTCGGCGCCTGCTTCTTGAAGTTGCCGAGGTCGAGGGCGCTGCCGGGGTTCATGGCGACGGCGCCGGTGAGGAACTTCTTGCCGGACGACTCCGGGGTCGCGGTGAGCGCCTGCGGGTCGAGCGCCTTGGCGTCGTACAACTGCTTGTACTTGGTGAGGAGTTCGACACCCTTGGCGTCGTTGAACGCGAAGGCGCTGCCTTCCTTGTTCATCAGCTCGACGCCGTAGCGGCCGAAGTCCTCGATGGTGGGCACGTTGGCGAGCGTGGCCACCTTGCCGTGGGTCTTGTCCGCCAGCCGCAGCGCGTCGGAGAAGAGGTCGTCGTAGGTCGTCGGCGGCTTGGAGGCGTCGAGTCCGGCCTCCTTGAACAGCGACTTGTTGTAGAAGAGCGGGCCGGTGTTGAGGTACCAGGGGAAGGCGTACGTCCCGGTCATGCCCGGTACCTGGTGACCGGCCCAGGCACCGTCCAGGTACTCCTTCTTGTACTGGGCGGCCGACTTGTCGAGGTCCAGCGCGAGGCCCGCCTTGGCGAGCGGGGCGACGAGGTCCGGGGAGACGTTCACGACGTCGGGCAGGGTGCCGCCGGCCGCGTCCGCGCTGATCTTGTCGGCGTAGCCCTCGGCGGGCTGGTCGACCCACTTCACATGGGTGTCCGGGTACTTCTTCTCGAAGTCCGCGATCACGCCCTCGAAGTACTCCTTGAAGTTGGCCCTCAGGTTCCAGGTCTGGAAGGTGATGTCGCCCTCGACCTTGCCGGAGGCGTCCGTCGAGCCACCGCCGTCGTTCCCGGAGCCGCAGGCACTCAGCGGCAGGACGACGGCGACGGCGGCAGCGGCGGCGAGAACTCTGCGGGAGATACGCACGGATGGGGCTCCTCTGCGGTGGGGGGGCGAACGGTGCCGGGGCAGACCTTGCATGCAACTCGCGCGACTAGTCAATGGATTTGGCCCAGCTAAACTCTTTAGTGAAGAAACATGGCTGGTCAGAGACGTGTGACCAGCCTCTTGCAATCGATCACTAATGCGCTTTAGATTGCTTCAGCTCAAGCGCATTAGTACGCAGTCCCAGCAGAACGGGGAGTCAGGTTGCCAGCCAAGCGGTCTCCCGCGCGCCGGCCGACGATGAAGGACATCGCGCAGCGCGCCGGGGTCTCGGAGAGCGCGGTCTCCTTCGCTCTCAACGACCGGCCCGGGGTCTCCGAGATCACCCGCGACCGGGTGCGCCGGGTCGCCGAACAACTGGGCTGGCGGCCGAGCACGGCGGCCCGCGCGCTGTCCGGCGAGGGCGCGGCCACGGTCGGGCTCGTCGTGGCCCGTCCCGCCGACACCCTGGGCGTGGACTCGTTCTTCCTGCAGCTGATCTCCGGCATCCAGGAGGTGCTGGCCGAGCGGCATCTCGGGCTGCTCTTCCAGGTCGTGGAGGACGTGGGCGACGAGTGCGCGGTCTACCGGCGCTGGTGGGCCGAGCACCGAGTGGACGGGGTCCTGGTCGTCGATCCGCGGACCGACGATCCACGCCCCGGCCTGCTGGAGGAGCTGGGCCTGCCCGCGGTGGTGATCGGCGGTGTGCCGGACGCGGGGCACCCCGGGATGTCCACGGTCTGGGCGGACGACGCGGGCGCGATGGCCTCGGTGGTGGGCGAGCTGTACGCGCTCGGGCACCGCCGGATCGCGCACATCGCGGGCCTGCCGGGGCTGGCCCACACCGAGCGGCGCATCCGCACCCTGCGTGCGGAGGCGGAACGGCGGGGTCTGTCCGAGGTGCGGTCACTGACCACGGACTACTCGGACTCCGAGGGTGCCGCCGTCACCCGCCGGGTCCTGGAGAGCGGCGCACCGCCGACGGCGCTGGTCTACGACAACGACGTGATGGCCGTCGCCGGGGTCGCCACCGCGACGGAACTGGGCTTCCTGGTGCCGCGCGACGTGTCTGTCGTGGCCTGGGAGGATTCGGCGCTGTGCCGCATGGTCAGACCGTGGCTGTCCGCGCTCTCCCGCGACACCGTGGAGTTCGGGCGCACGGCCGCGCGGGAACTGACCGCGCTGCTGGACGGCGGCCCGGCGCGGACGGTCCAGGTACCGGTGCCACGGCTGATCGGACGGGAGAGCACGGGGCCGGCGGCCGGCATCTGACACGGAGCGGCCGGCCGGCCGGAGCCAGGAGGAGTTCGCCGGGGCGGACCGCCGGGACCGGGAGCAGTTCGCCGGGGCGGACCACCCGGACCAGGAGCAGTTCGCCGGGGCGGACCACCCGGACCAGGAGCAGTTCGCCGGAGCGGACCACCCGGACCAGGAGCGGGAGATGTCCGCCTGGCCGGTTCCGGGCGACGACGCGAGCCGCGGTCGACGTGGTGACCACCGTGACCGGGAGCCCGGTCGGAGAGGACCGCCGCCGCGGCCGCCGCGCGGAACCCCGTGCCACGAAGGTCAGTTGCGCCACTCCACCTTGAACACCCAGACGTACTCGCCGGACCTGCGGGCCGCCTCCGGCACGTCGATCACCAGAGCCCCTTTCCGCGTCGTCCAGTTGAGCGGCCGGTCGTGGCCGAGCAGGGTCACCCGGTCACCGCCGCGGACCGGCACCGGCGCCTCGACGGTGAGGGTGGCGCCGGGCGCGGTCAGCGAGTGGATGTAGAAGGCCTCGTTCTGCCGCACGGTGAACCGCAGGTCCTCACCGAGCTGCGCCATCCGCGACCAGTACGTCGTGTCGTAGATCGCCTCGCCGTTGACCTTCAGCCACCGGCCGGTCTCGCGCAGCCGGGTCTGCATGATCTCGGGGATGGTGCCGTCGGCGCGCGGCCCGATGTCGAGCAGGAGGTTGCCGTTCTTGGAGACGATGTCGACCAGGCTGCGGACCACCTCCTCGGCGGTCATGTACGCGGCGTCGGGCGTGGCCCGGTTGTAGCCGTAGCTGAACGGGTCGAGGCCCCGGCTGGACTCCCACTTGGCGACGACGGTGTTCTCGTAGGTCGTGTACTCGGGGGTCGTGAAGTCGTGGAAGCCGATGCCCGAGCGGTTGTTGACGGTGACCTCGTAGGGCTTCGGCCGGTTCTTGCCGTGGTTGAAGTACTCGGCGAGCACCCGCGGGCTGTCGTTGGCGCCACCGATGTCGCACCAGATGACGGACGGGTCGTAGCCGTGGATCAGTTCCAGCATCTGCGCCGCCTGATAGTCCTTCACATAGTCCTTGCCGGCGGTGTATCCAGTGTACGGGACCGGTTCCCGGGTGTACGGATTGCGCGGGGCGTGGCCCGACCAGGGGTTGTCGGGGTTGAACCACTCGGGCATGGAGAAGTACAGGCCGCGGTGCAGCTCGGGGGTGAACCGCCGCGAGGCGTCGAAGAGTTCACGGACCAGGTCGCGCCGTGGACCCATCTTCACGGCGTTTCGGTCGGCGACCCGGGTGTCCCACAGGGCGAAGCCCTCGTGGTGCTTTGAGGTGAGGACGTGGTACTGGGCGCCGGCGTCCCGGAACAACTCCACCCAGGCGCGCGGATCGAACCGGTGGGCCGTGAACATCGGGATGAAGTCGTCGTAGGCGAAGTTCTCGCCGTACTTCTCCCGGTGATAGGCGTACACCGCGTTGTCCGGGTTCTGCAGGTTGCTCCAGTACCACTCGGCGTACTGCTCGCCCACCGGTGACCAGGCGGGCACCGAGTAGACGCCCCAGTGGATGAAGATGCCGAACTTGGCGCGGTGGAACCAGTACGGGGCCTGGTGTCCCGCGAGGGACTCCTCGGTGGGGAGGTAGTCGGGCACACCGAGAGTCAGTGTGCGGCGGGCGGCGGCGGCCTGCCGGCCGCGGCCTTCGACGACCACCGTTCCCTCGTGCTCGGTGCCGGGCGCCGTGCCCACGCGGTTGCGGATGCCGACACGGACCCGGGCCTGCTCGCCGGGGTCGAGGCGGGTCACGCGCGCGGGCTCGACGGTGCGGGCCCCGGGCACCTCGACGCCGACCGTCACCCGGTCGCCCGCGAGGACGGCGACCGTCCCCGCGTTGACGACGGTGGCCTCCACGCTCTGCGCGCCCGTCGACTCCAGCAGCGAGAGAGTGGCGTGCGCGTCCCGCAGGGCCAACGCCCGCCCCTGGGCGACCGGTTGGAGGGAGAGGGCGAAGACGTGCAGCGAGGTCTGGTTCTCCTGGGCCGGCCGGGTGGTCGGCAGGGTGAGGGCGACGGCCTCCCGTCCCGGGTCGATCCAGACCTCCGCCGTGCCGATCCCGACGCTGTGCTCGTCCTTGCCGCCGTCCGGCCGGTAGCGGTACGGGGCGGACAGCGAACCGCCCGTCGCGTACCAGTCGGCGCCGCCGAGTCCGGCGGTCGTCGTCGAACCGTCGGCGTAGTGCACGGTGGCCGTGCCGGAGGCGTCACCGTAGCTGCCCGCCGTCAGGAACAGGGCCGAGAGGTAGCGGCCCCGGGGGAGGTCGATGCGCTGGCCGAGGGCGACCACGTTGTTCCCGGCGCCCGCGGCGGAGGACGGGAAGAGGAAGGCGATGCCGTCCACCTCGACCGGGCCCCCGGGGAGTTCCTCACCGGGGAAGGTGTAACCCGAGCCGTCGAAGTCGCCGCCGGGTGCGGCCGCGCGGGCGATGCCGTCGTTGTCGAAGTGGTCGTCGAGCGGTACGGGGAGCGGGGCGGGGACGGGAACCCACTGCGGCGCCGGCCCTTCGGCCGGTTCCGCGGCCCGCGCCCCGGTCGCCGCGGTGAGCGGAAGAGCCGCCGCGGCGGCGACGGCCGCGGTGGCTCCCAGAACCTGACGTCTTGGATACGTACCCATGAGCGGCTCCAATTCATCGGATGTCTGATGATGAGACGGGTTCCGGTACCTGTCAACGAGGCCTGGAGGCAGGAAAGTTGCCGTAGTGGTCGGATGACCTGGCGCCGTGTACGGGCTGCGGAGCGGCCACTCGGTGAAAGGTCCAGGAGAACCGGGGTGAATGTCCCAGCGCGCCAGCCCTCGACGCGGCACCCGCACCCCGGCACAGTGCTCCTCGTACTCACCAGTAATTCCCTGCCCCCGAGGAGCACCAGTGAGCAGTTGGGCCGGCCGGACCGCCACCGAGATCGCCGCAGCCGTCCGCGAGAAGCGGATCACCCCCCGCGAGGTGGTGGCCGAGCACCTCGCCCGGATCGAGCGGCTCGACGCCCGGGTCGGCGCCTTCCGGCTCGTACGGTCCGAGGCGGCTCTCGCGGAGGCCGACGCGCTGGCCGCCCACCCGGACCTGGCCGGGCTCCCCCTCGCGGGCGTGCCCGTGGCGGTGAAGGACAACCTGCCGGTGCGCGGCGAGTCCTGCCGGCAGGGCTCCGCCGCGACCTCGGACGTGGCCGCGGAGGAGGACCACGTCACGGTGGCGCGGCTGCGCGCGGCGGGCGCCGTGGTCGTGGGCCTGACGAACGTGCCCGAGCTCTGCGTCTTCGGCACCTCGGACAGCGTCTACGGCATCGCGCGCAACCCCTGGGACACCTCGCGCACGGCCGGCGGTTCCTCGGGCGGCAGCGCGGCCGCCGTCGCCGCCGGCATGGTGCCCCTCGCCCTGGGCAACGACGGGATGGGGTCGCTGCGCATCCCGGCGGCCAACTGCGGCCTGGTCGGCCTGAAGCCCGGCCACGGCACGGTACCGGCCGGTATCGGCCACGGCGACTGGTTCGGCATGTCGGAGAACGGGCCGCTGGCGACCACTGTGGCGGACGCCCGGCTGATGCTGACGGTCCTGGCGGACACCGAGGCGGTACGTCCCTCCGGGAACCTCGTCCGGAAGGTGGCGGTCTCCGTACGCAGCCCCCTGGCCGGCGTGACCGTGGGCCGTCCGTACGCGACGGCGGCCCGGGAGGCGGCAGCGCTGCTGGCCGGGGCGGGTCACCAGGTGCGGCCCTCCGACCCCCCGTACCCGCTCTGGCTGAGCACCACCTCGCTCGCGCACTGGACGGCGGGGACCGCGGTGGACGCCGCGGACCTCGACCCGCGTCGGCTCACCCGCCGCACGCGTGTGCACGCCGCCGTGGGGCGCCGCTTCGTGGCCGGTGTGCGCACGGGCGAGCGGCGTGCGCGGTTGCGCACGCGTCTGACACCGTTCTTCGAGGAGCACGACGTGCTCCTGACGCCCGCGCTGGCCCGGCGGGGTCCTGCCGCCGCGGCCTGGCACGAGCGGGGCTGGCTGCGCAACCTGCTGGCCAACACGAACTACTCTCCGCTGACTCCGCCCTGGAACCTCACCGGGTGGCCCGCGATGGCGGTGCCGTTCGGGACTCTGCCGGGCGGCGCCCCGTGCGCCGTGCAGCTGGTCGGGCGTCCCGGCACCGAGCTGGAACTGCTTGAGCTGGCGGGACAGTTGGAGGAGCTGCGTCCGTGGCGGCGGACGGCACCGCTGGACTGAGGCCGGTCCGTGCCGCCCGTCCGGCGGGAACGGGACGACACGACCGCGAGGAACCGCCCCTCAGAGCGCGCGGTACATGATGTGCAGTCCGACCCGCCCGTGCCGGGGGTGCTCGTAGGCGTCCGGCACGGTGGCCAGGACGGTGAAACCGAGTGAGGTCCACAGCGTGACGGCGGGGTTGGTCTCCACGACGGCGTTGAACACCATGCCCCGGTAGCCGTCGGCCCTGGCGGTGGTGAGGACGTGCTCGGCGAGCGCGCGGCCGATGCCGCGCCCCGCGTGGTCGGGGTCGACCATGAAGCCGGCGTTGGCGATGCGGTCGGCGGGGCCGCCGTAGTTCGGGGTGACGAAGGCCGAGCCGACGACCGTGCCGGTGGCGTCCTCGGCGACGTACACACGCTTGCCCGGCGCCATCCACAGGTCCCGGGCCGCATCGGCCGGGGTGTCGGGGTCCCAGGTGTAGGTCTCGCCCGCGGCGACGATGCGGTGCCAGAAAGGCCAGATCCGCGGCCAGTCGCCGGCCACGGCTTCTCTGATCAGCATGGGCGTGAGTCTGGCACGCCCATGCCGTCAGCTGTCGCGAGGGGGTTTCGCGCCGGGTCGGTCAGTCGACGCTGGGCAGGATGTGGGGCTCGGCGAGGTCGTCCTCGTAACCCGCGAGGCGAATCGGCGCGGACCTGGCCCACACGTCGAGGCTTCCCAGCTTCTTCTCGGGCCGGCGGCCCATTCGCTCCGTGCGTTCCTTGGGGCGCTGATCGATATTCGTCTTCTCCGGTGTCACCGCGCACTCCTTATGTGTCGGGTCACCCTCGGGACGTGCAGGGGCCAGTCTGTTTCCGGCCGCCTGACGCCCGCTCGGGTCTGAGTCGAAGGCAGTTAGGGACGCGGTGGCGCCGGTAACTCGTGTGAGAGCAGGCCGTGGTGACCGGCTGTCCCGGGACGGACCATGGGTGTGGGTGGGACCCCTTCAGGCTGTCCGTCGGTACAGGGTAACCAAATGAGCGGATGCCCGCTCTATGGGGCTGAAAACAAGAGGTAACCGTCTCGCGTCGATCGGTGTCCGCCGAGCGCTGATCTGCGTCTATTTGATGACGTATCCCCCGTTCACACCACTCGTTCGGCGTAGCGGTCGCACCCACGGCCACCCCGCGCCGAATCCGCCGCTCCGCGCCCCACCCCCGCCGACCCGCCGGAACGGCACGCCTTTCATACCCCCAGGGGGTACAGTCGCGCGGGCAGCCCGGAAGTCGCCCCCTGGGAGAGAGCGGAGCCCATGCACGCGATCCTGCACGCACTGTCCATCGCCGGGTCGATGACCTGGGAGATCACCTGGGCACTGATCCTGGGATTCGCCCTGTCCGCCGTGGTCCAGGCGGTGGTGCGGCGCGCGACGGTCGCGCGGCTGCTCGGTGACGACCGGCCTCGGACACTCGTACTGGCCGCCGGGCTCGGCGCGGCGTCCTCGTCCTGCTCGTACGCGGCCGTGGCGCTCGCGCGCTCCCTGTTCCGCAAGGGTGCGAACTTCACCGCGGCGATGGCGTTCGAGATCGCCTCCACCAATCTCGTGGTCGAACTCGGCGTGATCCTGGCTTTGTTGATGGGCTGGCAGTTCACCGTCGCCGAGTTCGTCGGCGGTCCAGTCATGATCTTCGTACTCGCCGTGCTCTTCCGGATGTTCCTGCGCGAGCGGCTGCTGCGGCAGGCCCGGGAACAGGCGGACCGGGGGCTCGCCGGGTCCATGGAGGGCCACGCGGCGATGGACATGTCGGTGCGGGGCGAGGGCTCGTTCGGACACCGGCTGTTCTCCGGCGCGGGCTTCACCTCGGTCGCACATGTGTTCGTCATGGAGTGGGTGGCGATCCTGCGCGACCTGGTGGGCGGGCTGCTGATCGCGGGTGCCATCGCCGCCTGGGTGCCCGACTCCTTCTGGCGCTCCTTCTTCCTGGACGGACATCCGCTCGCGGCGAAGCTGGTCGGACCCCTGATCGGGCCGCTCGTGGCGATCGCCTCCTTCGTGTGCTCGATCGGGAACGTGCCGCTGGCCGTCGTGCTGTGGAAGGGCGGCATCAGCTTCGGGGGCGTGGTCGCGTTCATCTTCGCCGACCTGCTGATCCTGCCGATCCTGAACATCTACCGGAAGTACTACGGCCTGCGGATGGCGGCCTTCCTGCTGCTCACCTTCTACGGGGCCATGGTGGTCGCCGGGTACGTCGTGGAGATCCTCTTCAGCGGCCTCGGGCTCGTCCCCGACCAGGACGACGCCCGGATTCCCATGGAGGGCGTCTCCTGGGACTACACGACCTGGCTCAACATCGTCTTCCTCGCGCTCGCGGCGGCGCTGGTGTGGCGCTTCCTGCGCACCGGCGGCCCGATGATGCTGCGGGCGATGGGCGGGTCACCGGAGGCGGCGGAGCACCCGGAGCACGGAGGTCACGACCACCCGCACGGCCGGCACTGAACACGGCGCGCAGTTCAGGTCCCGTTGGCCGGTTCGCAAGCCGGCCATGTTGTGCTGGCGCCCGGCAACGGCTTTTCTCGCGGAAGGACCGAAGCATGGAGCTGCGCAGCGTCGAGGAGCTGATGGACCTGCTGCACGCCTGCCGGGACACCCGGCACACCGCGGCCGGCAGCGGTGGCCCGGTCGACGTGCACGACCACGCGCTGCAGACCGCCGCCCTGCTGCGCCGCAGCCACCCCGCCGACAAGGAACTTCAGGTGGCGGGTCTGGTCCATGGCATCGGCCGGCTGCCGCTCCCCGGCGACGCCACCGCGCACGCCGGGCCGGTGCCGGACCTGGTGGGGCCGCTGCTCGGCGCCCGCGTCTCCCGCCTGGGACGCCTCCACTCCGGCGGCCGGCCGGACCCCTGCGACGCCGACGACGCGCTGAGCCTGCGCCAGGCCTGCGACGCGGGCCGGGTCGCCGGACTCCACGCCGGGGTGCTGGAGGACTGGCGCACGGTGGTGGAGCTGGTGGCGGCGCAGCACTCCCGGCTGGGGGCTGTCGACTGACGGACCGTCATGAGACGGTACGCGGATGACGTCACCGTACGGACTGCGGGGCCGGGCCGCCATCGTGACCGGAGCCTCGCGCGGGATCGGGCTGGCCGTCGCCGAGGAGCTCTCCCGGGCGGGGGCACGGGTGTGCGTGACCGGCCGGGACGCGGACGCGGTGGGCCGGGCCGCCGAGCGGCTCGGCGGGGTCGCACTCGCCGGTTCGGTCGCCGATCCGGCGCATCTGAGAGCCGTGACCGGGCTGGCGCTGCGCGAGTTCGGGCGCCTCGACCTCGTGGTGAACAACGCGGCGACCAACCAGCCGTACGGCCCGCTCATGGACGTCGATCCGGACCGCTGGCGTACGGCGTTCACCGTCAACGTCGAGGCCGCGCTGCGGTTGGCGCAGTACGCCTGGCACGGCTGGATGGGCGAGCACGGCGGCGCGATCGTGAACGTGTGCACGGAGGGCGCGGACCACGTGGGACCGCTCGTGGGCGCGTACGGCACCAGCAAAGCGGCCCTGCTGCACCTCACCCGGCAGCTCGCCGGCGAACTGGCCCCGAGGGTCCGGGTCAACTCCGTCTCGCCCGGTCTCGTCCGCACCGAGATGGCCCGCTTCGTCTGGGAGGACTCCGAGGACGAACTCGGCGCCGGGCTCCCGCTGGGCCGTATCGGCCGGCCCGAGGACGTCGCGCGGGCGGTGGTGTGGCTGGCCTCCGACGCCGCCGAGTGGATCACCGGCGCCGATCTGCTGGTCGACGGAGGGACCCGGGTCCGGGCCGCGCACGGGGCCGGCCACGCCCTGCACGACCGTCTGCGCACCCGCGCACCGGACGGCGGGCGGTGAGACCGCGCGTCGGCGGCGACGGTCGGGGCACCGGGGCGGGACAACACCGCTGCCGGCCGCGGCTGCCTCGCCGCGCACCGCGGGATGCGCCGCCCCGGACTCCGTCGGCGTAGTGGCGCCGCGTCCCGGAGGTCCGCCGGTCCGAAGACGGCGAAGGCGGCGAAGGCGGCCTTCGAGACCTTCGACGCCTCCGGCGCGAACGGCCCGGGGACAACCCTCACCCGCCGGCCGCGCGCACCCGCGGTCCGTGCACGGGCCGGGCTACCACTTGCCGGGCGCGTAGTCCTTCATGAAGACGCCGTAGAGGTCCTCGCCCTGCTCGCCGCGCACGATCGGGTCGTACACGCGGGCCGCGCCGTCGACGAGGTCGAGGGGGGCGTGGAAGCCCGCGTCGGCGAGGCGCATCTTGTCGGGGTGCGGGCGCTCGTCGGTGATCCAGCCGGTGTCCACGGCGGTCATCAGGATGCGGTCCTTCTCGAACATCTCCTGGGCGCTGGTGCGCGTGAGCATGTTCAGGGCGGCCTTGGCCATGTTGGTGTGCGGGTGGCCGGCGCCCTTGTAGCCGCGGCTGAAGACGCCCTCCATCGCGGAGACGTTCACGATGTACGTCCGCTCGGCCCGCGCGGCCGCCATCGCCGCGCGCAGGCGGCTGATGAGGATGAACGGCGCGGTGGAGTTGCAGAGCTGGACCTCGAGCAGCTCGACCGGCGTGACCTCCTCGACGGCCTGGATCCAGCTGTTGGTGTCGTGCAGGTCGGGCACGAGGCCGCCGGCGTCGATGGCCGTACCGGCCGCGATCCGCTCCAGCGAGGCGGATCCGGACACCAGCGCGAGGTCCGTGACGTCCTGGGCGGTCAGCGCGCCGCCGCCGGGGACCGGGAGCGCGGCCACCGCGCCGGAGCCGAAGGTACCGATGACCTCGGCGGGCGGCAGCTCGCCGGCGGGCAGCGGGCCGGACTCGGCGGCGAGCAGCTCGCCGTAGGCCTGGGGCGAGCGGCGTACGGTCTGGGCGGCGTTGTTGATCAGGATGTCGAGCGGGCCCGCGGCGGCGACGGAGTCGGCGAGCGCGACGACCTGGGCCGGGTCGCGCAGGTCGATGCCGACGATCTTCAGCCGGCCGATCCACTCGTCGCTGTCGGGCATGGCCTTGAAGCGGCGGATCGCGTCGTTCGGGAAGCGTGTGGTGATGGTGGTGTGGGCGCCGTCGCGCAACAGCCGCAGCGCGATGTACATGCCGATCTTGGCGCGGCCGCCGGTGAGCAGCGCGCGCTTGCCGGTGAGGTCGGTGCGGGCGTCGCGGCGGGCGCGGTTCTCGGCCGCGCAGTTCTGGCAGAGCTGGTGGTAGAAGTAGTCGACCTCGACGTACCGCGTCTTGCAGATGTAGCAGGAGCGCGGGCGCTGGAGTATCCCCGCGATCTCGCCGGCCTCGGTGACGGACGAGGGCAGGATGCCCTCGGTCTCGTCATCGATGCGCTGGGCGGAACCGGTGGCGGTGGACTCGGTGACGGCCTTGTCGTGGGCAGTCTTGGCGGCCCTGCGATCCTGGCGGCGGCGCTGCTTCACCGTGCGGTAGATGCCCGCGGTGGCACGGCGCACGGCGATGGCGTCGGGGTGGTCGACGTCGATCCTGTCGAGCTCGTCGAGCACGCTGAGGCAGACGGCCAGCCGCTCCGGGTCGATGCCGGGCCCGTACGCCTCCGCTGCCGCGTCGACGGCGGAAGCCGCCCGGTCGTCCTCTGCCGTGTCCACGGCGAGAGCCGCCTGGCCGTCCTCTGTCACCGTCATCGCCGTTGCCGCTTCCTGGGTTTTCGCGCCGCGCTCGAACCGCGCTCGCTTTCGAAGGCGGAATTTTACGGAGCAAGGGGGCAAGGCGCCAAACCCGCGGTGATCACCGGCCTCTCAGGGGCCGGTGGCGATGATCAACGTCTCCACCTCCTCGGTCAGCGCGCGGGCCAGCCGGTGCAGGTCCGGTACGGCCTCCGCGTCGGCGACGAGCCCGTAGTGGACCCGCCCGCGGAACGTCGAGACCGCCACCGCCAGTGCCTGGCCGCGGGCCAGCGGCGCGAGCGGATAGACCTCGGCGAGCGGGCAGCCGCCGAGCTTCAGTCCGAGGCTGGGCAGCGGCACGCTGGTGACGAGGATGTCGAAGAGCAGCCGGGCCGCCTGGCCGACGACGGGGCCGCCGAGACGATGGCCGAGCGGCGGCACGTGGTCGGCGAGCAGCGCCACGGCACCCGCTCCCCGGTTGGGGCCCGCGTCCTTGTTGCGGTCCATGGCCGTACGCACCGCGCGCAGCCGGCCGACCGGGTCCGGGTCGTCCACCGGAAGCCGTATCAGGTAGCCGGAGAGCCGGTTGCCCTGTGGGTGCGCGGTGCGCGGACGGCGCCTGGAGACGGGGATCAGGGCACGGGGTGCCACGCCCTCGCTGCCGTCGCCGCGCTCGTCGAGCCAGGTGCGCAGGGCGCCCGCGACGACGGCGATCAGGACGTCGTTGACGGTGCCGCCGACGCTCTTGCGGACGCGGTGCACGTCGTCCAGGTCGAGGGACACGCCCGCGATGCGGCGGGTGCCGGTGGGCCGCGAGGTCAGCGCGGGTGAGGAGCGGACACCGAGGGTGGCGCGGGCGACCGAGGCGCCGATGTCCAGGGCCCGGCCCACGTCGGAGAGGGTGCCGCGGACGAGCCCCGGCAGCTTGCGGACGTCCGGGAAGAGCCCCCGCGGCGGCTCCGCGGGCCGCGGGCGGGGTTCCGGCATGTCCACCGGGTCCATGAGGGCGGCGGCGAGCATGAGCGCCCGCAGCCCGTCGGCCAGGGCGTGGTGGAACTTGAAGAACACGGCGAACGAGGTGCCGTCCTCGCCGGGCAGGACATGCGCCTCCCAGGGCGGCCGGCCGCGCATCAGCGGGCGCTCCATGAGCCGTCCCGCCGCCGTGTGGAAGTCCGTGGTCGGCGCGTGCAGCCGGACGTGGTCGAGGGGGTCGAAGTGGGGCGCGGGCTCCCGGGTCGCGCTTCCGAAGGTCGGCGGGTAGACGAGAGGCTGCCAGACGTCGCGGATCCGCATGCGCAGCCCGGGAACCCCGGCCGCGCGGGCCGCGAGCAGGTCGGCGGCGTGCGCGCCCGCGGTGGGCGAATGCGCCGTGAAGACACCGAGGGCACCGAGGTGCATCGGGTGCTGGTCGGACTCGATGTTCCAGAACGCCAGGTCGAGTGGTGCGAGGAGATCGGAAGTCAAGGGCTTGCTCTCGCGTCGACGACGGTTGAGCAAGCAGTCAAACCCCGAGAGGCGATTACGGTCAAGTACGATCAAGCTACGCACAGTTAACAGCAGATTAAGCCCGGCCCCTGAAAGAGGGGTCGGACACAAGGGACGCTTGAGCTCAGTTCGGACCCGGACACCCCACAGAGCCCTCAGAAGCCCAGCCGGACGGCTCAGCGCCGAGAGTGAACGCGTCGCACGGAGACCGCGCCCAGGACCGCGCTCAGTGGCGGGGAACGGATCCGTACGCCCATGCGAAGCACCCGCCGCGCACGGCCGTACGGGGCATCAAAACCGTACGGCCGTACGAGAATCCGCCGGATTTCCGGACAGCCCACGCACCTCGTCCGGCCGGGCCCGGCCGGACGGTCGTCGGAGCGCGCGGCCCCGTCTACGACACGAGCCGGCCCTTCCCGAGCGCGATCACCCCGCTCCTGGAGACCGTGTAGAGCTCCGCGTCCCGCTCGGGGTTGACGCCGATCGTCGCACCCGGGGGCACCTCGACGTTCTTGTCCAGGACGGCGCCGCGCACCACCGCGCCACGCCCTATGCGGACGTTGTCGTGCAGGACCGAGCCCTGGACGACGGCACCCGGGTCGACGAGGACGCCCGGCGAGAGCACCGACCGCGAGACCTGCCCCCGGATCAGACAGCCCGCGCTGACGATCGACTCGCTCGCGATGCCCCCGGCGCTGAATCTCGCCGGCGAGAGCTGCCCGGAGTGCGTGTAGATGGGCCACCTGCGGTTGTAGAGGTTGAAGGCGGGGCGTTCGGCGATCAGGTCCATGTGAGCGTCGTAGTACGCGTCGAGCGTGCCGACGTCGCGCCAGTACCCCTGGTCCCGGGTCGTCTCCCCGGGCACGTGGTTCTCGCTGAAGTCGTAGAGCCGCGCCTCGCCGCGGTCGGTGAGCATGGGGAGGATCGACCCGCCCATGTCGTGCACCGAGTGCTCGTCCTCGGCATCCCGCTGGAGCGCCTCCACCAGGGCCTTGGTGGTGAAGATGTAGTTGCCCATCGACGCGAAGACGCAGCCGGGGTCGTCGGGCAGTCCCGGCGGGTCGGCGGGCTTCTCCAGGAAACCCCGCACGGTCTGGCCGTCGGAGCCGGGGGTGATGACACCGAACGAGGAGGACTCGGTGCGTGGCACCCGTATCCCCGCCACGGTCACGCCCGCGCCGCTCTCGATGTGCTGGGCGAGCATCTGCCGGGGGTCCATGCGGTAGACGTGGTCGGCGCCGAACACCGCGATGTAGTCGGGCCGTTCGTCGTACACGAGGTTGAGGGACTGCAGGATCGCGTCCGCGCTGCCCAGGTACCAGCGCGGGCCGAGCCGCTGCTGGGCGGGGACCGGCGTGACGTAGTTGCCGAGCAGGCTCGACATCCGCCAGGTCGTCGTCACATGCCGGTCCAGCGAGTGCGACTTGTACTGCGTCAGGACGCAGATGCGCAGGATGTCCGCGTTGACGAGATTGGAGAGCACGAAGTCCACGAGGCGGTAGGTACCGCCGAAGGTGACCGCGGGTTTCGCGCGGTCCGCGGTGAGGGGCATCAGACGCTTGCCCTCTCCTCCCGCGAGTACGATTCCCAGTACGGAAGGCCCCTCCCCCAGGTCCCGGCTCCACTCGCCCAGGGGGTATCCCGTTCGCCGCATGCCGCCGCCCCTCTACGCCCGCTCGGGCCGCGCCCGGTTGCCGGACAGGGCCCTGTTGCCGAAGTACGCCTCTCCGATGGTTACCCCGCTTTGAGGACTTCCTCGTACAACTGGACGGTCCTTCGGGCCACCGCGTCCCAGCCGAACTCCCTTACCGCGCGCTCCTGTCCGGCCTCACCCATCCGCCGGGCGGCCAGGGGATCGGCGAGGACCGAGTCGAGGGCACGCGCCAGGGAGGCCTCGAAGTCCTCGTCGACCGTCACCAACACGCCCGTCACCCCGTCCTCGACGACCTCGGGGATGCCGCCGACCCGGGACGCGACCACGGCCGTTCCGCAGGCCATCGCCTCCAGGTTGACGATGCCGAGCGGCTCGTAGACCGAGGGACAGACGAACACCGCCGCGTGGGTGAGGAGTTGGATGACGTCCGGGCGCGGCAGCATCTGCGGGATCCAGTGCACCCCCTCGCGGACGCCGCTCAGTTCCTGGAAGAGTTCACGGAACTCCCGCCCGATCTCAGGGGTGTCGGGGGCGCCCGCGCACAGCACCACCTGCACGGCCGGATCGATGTCGCGCACCGCGCGCAGGAGTTGGGGCACACCCTTCTGCCGGGTGATACGACCGACGAACAGCACGTAGGGGCGGCCGGTGTCGACGCCGACGCGGTCGAGCACGTCCGTGCCGTGATCCGGCCGGTAGAGGGAGGTGTCGATGCCGTTGTGCACGACCCGCACCTTCGCCGGGTCCAGGGCCGGATAGCAGGTCAGGATGTCCTCGCGCATGGCACCCGAGACGGCGATGACGGCGTCGGCGGACTCGATGGCGGTGCGCTCGGCCCAGCTGGAGAGGGCGTAACCACCGCCGAGCTGCTCGGCCTTCCAGGGGCGCAGCGGCTCCAGGGAGTGGGCGGTCATCACGTGCGGGATGCCGTACAGCAGCTTGCCGAAGTGGCCGGCGAGGTTGGCGTACCAGGTGTGCGAGTGGACGAGTTCACGGCCTTCGAGGGCGGCGGCGATGGCGAGGTCCACCGAGAAGGTGCGCAGGGCGTCGTTGGCGCCGTCGAGCGAGGGCCAGGGCCGGTGGCGCACGACGCCGCCCGCCGCGCCCTCGCCCCAGCAGTGCACGTCCAGCTCCGTGAGCGCACGCAACTCCCGGGCGAGGAACTCGACATGGACGCCCGCGCCGCCGTACACATCCGGCGGATACTCCCGGGTCAGCAGTCCCACTCGCACACAGAACCCCCCGTCGTCCGGTCGGTGTCCCTCATGGTCACCCACAAGGAGCGCTCGGGGAAGACCACGGCCCTCAGGAACGGGGCGATCCCCGGCGTCCGGCGGTCCGGTCCGGCGCGCGGTCGAAGCAGCAGTCGCCGCAGAGACCGCCGCCGGGCAGGCGGTAGTAGAGGCAGCAGCTGCGGCGGCGGAGCGTACGGGGGCCGAGGGGGCCGGCCAGACCGGGCCCGCGGAGGAGGCCGACGGCGAGGGTGCGGGCCCGGTCGGCCACGTCCGTACGGTCATGGGTGCGGGCCCAGCGGTCCAGCTGGCGCCAGGCGCCCGTCAGGGCCGAGGCAGCGTTTCCCCGCAGCAGGCCCTGCGAGACGCGGTACCGGGACCGCAGGGCGGCCTCCAGCGGGCCGAGATGGCCCTCGCTCACGACCGTCCCGATCGCGCTCGCGGGCAGGGCGCGCACCTCGGACAGCCACAGGTCGTCCGGAGCGCTGCCGTCCGGGTCCCAGCGCACCAGCTCCGGATCGAGGTCGGGCAGGTGCCCGTAGAGCGCGGCGGCGCCCAGCGCGACCGACCAGAGGCGGGCCGCCAGCGCCTGCTGCGCCACCGACACCGCGATACGGGTCTCCGGAGCCCGCAGACCGTCCGCGACCTTCCGGACACGGAAAATTATCGGATCTCCGTAAACCTCTCCGGGGTGATCGACTTCTCGTGCCGTGTACGCGCGCGCGAGGGTCGGCAGCGGGCCGCGCGGCGGCACGCCGGTCCGTAGTACGAAAAAACCGCCGAGCGCGTCGAGCGCCGCGAGATCGGGGTCGAGGTCCACGAAAACCAGTAGTACCAAGCCCCCTAGGGGATTCCACCGGCGGGCCTCCCCCTCGTGTCGCCCACCCAGGGGAGGACACGGCGCGTGTCGTACTCCATCGGCAGTAGTACTCATTGCCTGCTCAGGTACGACGACGCGGAGGGCCGAACGAGGGATCGTAGTCACCATGAAGGCCGATCGTTCGTCACGCCGGGCACCGCGCCCACGCCGCACGCAGAGGAGGGACTCATGAGCGCGCTCGCGCTGTCCGTCCTGCTCTCGTTCGTCTCTGCCGTTGCGTACGCGGGCGGCGCGATCGTACAGGAGCAGGTCGCGCTGACCTCTCCCGACCAGACGTACGCCCCGCTGCGCCGTCCCGGCTGGTGGGCGGCCGTCGCCCTGACCGGACTCGGTGGCGTCCTGCACGTGGTGGCGCTCGCCTACGGGCCGCTGAGCCTGGTGCAGCCGCTGGGCGCGCTGACGATCGTGTTCGCCCTGCCCATGGCGGCGGTCTTCGTCGGCCGCAGGGCCGGGGCGACCGCCTGGCGAGGCGCGATCATGGCGACGGTGGGTCTCGCGGTCCTGCTGGCGCTGGTCGGCTCCGCGGACGCGCAGTCCCTGAGCACCGCCCAGCGCACGGTGCTGGCCGTGGTGGCCGGCGGCGCGGTGGTGGCGTTCATGGTCGCGGGCCGCGCCGCGCACCGGCACCCGGCCGTGCGCAGCGTGCTGCTCGCGGTGGGGTCGGGCACGGCCTTCAGCATGTCCTCGGTGTTCACCAAGACGGTCGCGGTGGACTGGTCGCACCACGTCTCGCTCTCCGACCTGCCGAGCCTCGCGCTCATCGGTGTCTTCGCGACCGCCGGGATGCTGCTGTCGCAGGCCGCCTACCGCGGCGGCGGCCTCGCCGCGCCGCTGGCCACGCTGACGGTCGTGAACCCCGTCGTCGCCGCCGCCGTCGGTATCACGATGTTCGGTGAGACGTTCCGCTACGGCGAGACGGGCACCGTGCTCGCACTGGCCTGCGGGATCGTCGCGGCGGGCGGTCTGATCCTCCTCACGACGGAGCAGATCGGCAGCACCGGGCGTCCCGCGGTGGACGTCCCGGCCGAGAACACGGAGCGCCACGCCGGGCCGGACGACACGGCCGCCGCCGGCGTCGCGACGCCGGACCCCGTCGAGGAGCTGCTGCTGCTCGCCGTCCTTCCCGAGCAGTCCGTCCCTCAGGCCCGCGCGGGCAGCGTCGGGCTCCCCGAGAACGGGACCGCCGCGGGGGACGCCGAGAACGCCCTCGCACCCCGTGTACCGGCGTCGGTGGCGGCGTCGTCCCCGGAGAGCGCGTCGCCGCAGGACGCACCGCCCGGGGAAGTGGCTTGTTTCGGCCCCCTGTACGGGCCGTACATACCGACGACGCCGCTCCCGAAGTCCCAGCGCACCCGCGTCAGATCCTGACACCGCCCGCCCGCAGGTAGGCCAGCGGGTCGACGTCGGTACCGAAGCCGGGCCCGGTCCGCACCTCGAAGTGCAGATGCGGGCCCGTGCTGTTGCCCGTGGACCCGGAGCGGCCGATGCGCTGCCCCTCCCCCACGCTCTGACCGTCCTTCACGGAGATCGCCGAGAGGTGGCCGTACTGCGTGTAGTGGCCGTCGGCGTGCCGGATGACCACCTGGTAGCCGAACGAACCGCCCCAGCCCGCGCTGACGACATGGCCCGCGGCGACCGCCTTCACCGAGGTTCCGGTGGGCACCGGGAAGTCGACGCCCGTGTGGTAGCCCTTCGACCAGGACGCGCCGGCGGCGTGGTACTGCGTCCCCGTCGCGGCGTTCACGGGGGCGACCAGCGTGTGCCTCTTGGTGGAGCGCTCCGGGGTGGCCTTGTGCGGGGTGGCCCTGTGCGGGGTGCTTCTGTCCGCGGTGCGCTTGTCCGCCGCGGACTCCTTCGCCGGCGCGCTCCGCGTGGGCGCGGGCGCCTGGGCCTTGCCGTGCAGGTCCAGGCGCTGGCCGGGGAGGATCAGGTCGGGATCGGAGCCGACGGTCGCGCGGTTCGCTTCGTACAGCCGCTGCCATCCGCCCTCGACGTGCCGGGAGCCGGCGATGCCGGAGAGCGTGTCGCCGTGGACGACGGTGTACATCTCGGCCGTGCCCGCGTGCGACTGGGGCGTGGTCTGCGGCTTCACGTCACGGACCGAACGCTTGACCGTCTGCGGCGTGCTGCCCGTGGTGGCCGTCCGCGAGGAGCCGCCCGACGGGTCGACGGCGGGGGCACCGCCGCCGCGCGTGAGACCCGCGCGCACCGAGCAGACCGGCCAGGCTCCGGGCCCCTGGCCCTTCAGCACCTTCTCGGCGATGGCGATCTGCTGGTCCTTGGTGGCCTGGTCCGCGCGGTGGGCGTAGACCTTGCCGCCGTACGCCTCCCAGGTGGACTGGTTGAACTGCAGCCCCCCGTAGTAGCCGTTGCCCGTATTGATGCTCCAGTTGTCGCCCGACTCGCACGCGGCGACCTTGTTCCAGGTGTCCACGTCGGCCGCGTGCGCCACGCCGGTGGCGATCAGCGGGAGAGCCATTCCGGCACCGCCCGCCGTGACGGTGAGTGAGGCGCGGTTGATCCTGTTCGGCTGATACCGGCGGTGCCGGCCGCGTACGGCCATGTGGGAGCCCCCTCGACATGCGTCAGGAGCGGCAAAAGTAAACGCCGCGAACAGGGCGGGACAAGACGGCAATCGGCCGTGCTGCGCCCGGGGGTTGGCCGGGTGGCCGAAGGCGCGCGCCCGCCCTCCGATCCGGGAGCGCCACTCGCGGCAGAGCGGCGTGCGCGGCGATCGGAAACGCCGGGTGATATCTCTCGTGGGGAGATCACCCTCGCCTCACCGCGTCGACGGCTGAGGTACCGGGGGGTTGTTCTGCGTACACATCCTCGACGCGTCAGGATGGCCGGAGGCAATACTGACGAGCACGACCGGCACTACCGAATACAGGACCTCTTACAGGACCTTTTAGGAGCCAACCGTATGAGCACTTCAGCCCAGATCGGCGTCACGGGTCTCGCGGTCATGGGGCGCAACCTCGCCCGCAACTTCGCACGCAACGGCTACACGGTCGCCGTGCACAACCGCACCGTGGCCAAGACGAACGCGCTGGTGGAGGAGTTCGGTCACGAGGGCAACTTCGTGGCCGCGGAGACGGCGAAGGAGTTCGTGGCGGCGCTGGAGCGGCCGCGGCGCCTGGTGATCATGGTGAAGGCCGGTGAGCCGACCGACGCGGTGATCCAGGAGTTCGCCCCGCTCCTGGAGCCCGGCGACATGATCATCGACGGTGGGAACGCGCACTTCGCGGACACCCGTCGCCGGGAACGCGAACTGCGCGGACAGGGCATCCACTTCGTCGGCACCGGCGTCTCCGGGGGCGAGGAGGGCGCGCTGAACGGGCCGAGCATCATGCCCGGCGGCTCGCCGGAGTCGTACGAGTCGCTCGGCCCCATGCTGGAGAAGATCTCCGCCAAGGCCGAGGACGGCGCCCCGTGCGTGACCCACGTCGGCCCCGACGGCGCCGGACACTTCGTGAAGATGGTCCACAACGGCATCGAGTACGCCGACATGCAGCTGATCGGCGAGGCCTACCAGCTGCTGCGCGACGTCGCCGGGTACTCCCCCGCGCAGATCGCCGACATCTTCCGCACCTGGAACACCGGCCGGCTCGACTCCTACCTGATCGAGATCACGGCGGAGGTCCTGTCGCACGTGGACGCGGCGACGGGCAAGCCGTTCGTGGACGTGGTCGAGGACCGCGCCGAGCAGAAGGGCACGGGCCGCTGGACCGTGCAGATCGCGCTCGACCTGGGCGTTCCGGTCTCCGGTATCGCGGAGGCCGTCTTCGCGCGCTCGCTGTCCGGGCACGCCGACCTGCGGGCGGCCTCGCGCGGCCTCGCGGGCCCGACGGCGGAGCAGCTCGACGAGGTCGACGCGGCGGCCTTCGCCGACCGGGTGGAGCAGGCGCTGTACGCCTCGAAGATCGTGTCGTACACGCAGGGATTCCACGAGATCGCCGCGGGCAGCGACGAGTACGACTGGAACATCGACCTCGGCGCGATCGCCTCGATCTGGCGCGGCGGCTGCATCATCCGGGCGGCGTTCCTCGACCGTATCCGTGCCGCGTACGACGCCCGGCCGGACCTGCCGAGCCTGCTGTCCGACGACACGTTCGCGCAGGAGATCGCGGCGGCGCAGGACGACTGGCGAGAGGTGGTGGTGGCCGCCACCCGCCAGGGCGTACCGACGCCCGGATTCTCCGCGGCCCTCGCCTACTACGACGCGCTGCGCGCCGAGCGGCTGCCCGCCGCGCTGACCCAGGGTCAGCGCGACTTCTTCGGGGCGCACACCTACCGGCGTACGGACCGGGAGGGCTCGTTCCACACGCTGTGGGGAGACGACCGGTCGGAGGTCGAGGCGTAGGCATCCCCGCAGCACCGAGGCCGTCACACCCCCGAGCGCGGGGGTGTGACGGCCTCGTCATGCGGATCGCCGGGTGTCCCAACCCGTCGGATCACCGTTCGCCGGGCTGTTACGAGAGAGGTCCCGGTTGCGGCACCGGCTCGGGTCCCGGCGGCGGCGGAACGGGGGACGGCGGCGGGGTGGGTTCCGGGGTGGGACGGGGGCCCGGGTCCGGCGTCGGGTCGGGGAAGGGATTCGGGTCCGGGAAGGGCTGCGGTTGGTCGGGCCCCGGCCCGGGGGTGGGCCCCGGCTTCACCGGTTCGGGGTGCGGATGCGTCATCGTGTCCTCCAGCCAGTCGGTACGTGCCAGTCGGTACGTCCCTGTCGGTACGTCGGCTCTGGACTTGTCCCACGCGTACCCGGCACCCGCGCGCCCACTCACCCCGTCGCGCGAGGGATACGGACCGGGTGGGTCCGCGAAGGGACCGGGTGGGTCCGTGCGAGGCGGGCCGCGGCCGCCCCGGCCGCGAGCCCCGGGCGGAGACTCGACAGGACCGGGACCGCGGTCGTGGTCAGCCGCTGGGCCGGAGCCATCGACGCCTGGGCGAGGACGATCACGTCGGCGTCGGTGACCGAGTCCGCGGTCGCCGCGACCGCGGCGGCGAAGCCGTCCCGGTCGCCCGCCTCGAAGCGGGGCCACGCGCCGTCGGCCAGCAGGGTGCGGATCGTCACGGGCCGGCCCGCCGCGCGGGCTTCGTCCTCGACCAGGGCGACCGTCGGCGCCAGGGTGCTCTCCAGCGCCGCCACCACCGCGACACGCGGGCCGACGGCCACCGCGGCGGCCGCCATCGGGCGGTCCACCCGCAGCACGGGCACACCGGCGTCCGCCCGCTCGGCGATCCCGCCGATGGTCGAGCACGTGCACAGCACCGCGGCGGCCCCGTCCGCGACGGCCCGGCCGAGCGCCGCCCGCACCTCGCCCGCGACCGCGGCCGGGCCCTCGATCCGGGCCCGGGCCAACAGCTCCTCGTCCACCGAGTGCCGCAGTTCCAGGCCCGGATGGTCCTCGTCGCGCAGCGCGTCGAACACGGGGACGTGCACGGGCGAGGTGTGCAGCAGGGCGAGCACGGGGCCCGCGGCCGGCATCGGAGGCATCCGAGACGCCAGAGGCACCGGGGACACCGGAGGCATCAGAAGCGTCCGGGATGTGTCTTGAGCCACTCCACCGCCGCGTCCAGCAGCGCCGGGTCGGCCGCCGGAGCCTCCTCGGGGTGACGCGCCGCCCACTTCACGACGTACGGGCACAGCGGCGCGACCACGATGCCCTCGCGTGCGGCGATGGTGTACAGCTCACGGGCGAGGGAGCCGGCGATGCCCTTCCCCTCGTGCGCGGGTTCCACGATGGTGTGCACCGGGACGAGGGCACGCGCGGGGGCTTCGAGGACGAAGTACTCGATGTGGCCCACCACCTCGTCCCCGGCGAGGGCCTCCAGACGGCCGGCCGCCCGGTCGTCGCGGATCACGATGTCGCTCATGGGTACTCCTCGGGTCCTGGTTCCTCGACCCCCGGCCCGCGGATCCGCCGGCTCGGCGGACGGCCTCGGACGCCCCCGGACTTCCTCGGCCGGGGCTCAGGCGGTGACCGCCTGGGGGCTGCGTTCCTGGTCCGAGCCCGGCACCGGCTCGGACGGATCGGCCCCCAGGGCCACGATCCGGTTGTCGCGGTCCACGTGCACGACCCGCGGCCGCAGTGCCCGCGCCTCGGCGTCGGAGACCTGAGCGTAACTGATGATGATCACCAGGTCACCGGGATGGACGAGATGGGCCGCCGCACCGTTGATCCCGACCACGCCGGAGCCGCGCTCACCCTCGATGACGTACGTCTCCAGACGCGCGCCGTTGGTGATGTCGACGATGTGGACGAGCTCGCCGGGCAGCAGATCCGCGGCGTCGAGCAGATCGGCGTCGATGGTCACGGACCCGACGTAGTGCAGGTCGGCCTGGGTGACCGTGGCGCGGTGGATCTTGGACTTGAACATGGTGCGCAGCACTTTGGACTCCTGGAAGGCGGCTCCCTGCCAGCTTTGTGCAGGTCAAGGGCGACCCTCACTCTACACGGGCACGCGTCGGAGTCGATGATCGTGAGGAACATCGCTTCGCGCCGACGAGAAGGCTCCCCACCTGCGCTTCCGTATGAACCAGGTTGTTATACCGCCGCCGACCAACCACCCGTTCGAACACCGGTCTCGGAATGCACGAGGACTGATACTGATCAGATACTGACTTATCTGACGATAAGTCAGGTAGATGCTACCTCGAGCACTGGGCCACCCTAGTCACCGGACCCGGAAATCGTTCGACCCACCCCGTCGACCCGAGGCTTCGCCCGCCTTTGATCGGGTGGCAGCTGGATTGGTTCGCAACGGGCCGTGCTGAGCGGCGCGCGGCCCCGGGGACGGTGCCGGAAGGGACGCCCGACACCGTCCCTTTGTCAGGTGCGCGTCCGGTCAGCGCGAGTCGGCAGGGCACGTGAGGCCCTTGTCGTTGCCACCCTACGGAGAGTCGTGCAGCCGAAGTACGGAAAGGCCTCCCGCGACTGCACGATCTTCCATCGGAGCCGGTGTCGGAATCGGCGACGAGTTCGGTGAGGGGTGCAGGAGCGTGATGAGCAGGACGCGCTCGGCCGGCGTGAACGCCTCGTGGGCGCGGGCCTGGCGCATTCCGGAGCCGGGCCCCGGAGCTGTTCGGACGAAGGCACGGTGACCGCCGGTCTCACGACCCTGAGTGGCGCCCTCCAGGGGGCGAGTGGCAGCCACGCCGGAGCTGGCAGAGGATGAGAGCGCTGCTCCCGCGCCGCGCCGCCAAGGAGGCCCGGACATGCACTGGTGGTCCTCGCTGGTCACGATCAGCCGGGACGGGCTGCGCATTCAACGGGCACTCGCCGCCCCGTCGGCGATCGCACGGGCCGTACTGTCCGTGCTGCTCGCCACGGTCCTCGGCCTGGTGCTGGACGACCCGGTGGCCGGGGCCATGGCCAGCGTCGGTGCGTTCATCTGCGGCATCGGTACGCTGCTGAGCCCGCTGCGACACCCTGTGGTGAACGCGCTCGGGATGGCCGCGGCCTTCAGCGCCATGGCGGTGCTGGGGGCCCTGGTGCACGGCACTACCTGGCTGTTCCTGCTGGTGCTCGCGGTCGCAGCGTTCGCCACCGGGCTGTGGCGGACGATGGGCATCGCGCCCGGCATCCGGGGTTGCCTCGCGGTCATCGGGCTGATGATCACGGCTGATCTCGCTCCCGACGTACATGGCGGCCTGGTGATCGCCGGCTGGATCGCGGTCGGGACCGGACTCGTCGTGGTGGTGCAACTGCTCCCCCCGTACGGTCCGCGGTTCGCCGCCCAGCGCCGCGCCCTTGCAGCTCTGTACCAGTCGCTCGCCGAGGCTTCGGTCGCGGCCGGCTCCGCCGGCCTGGGCGGGTCCGCTCCGTTCACGGCGGCCCGGCAGGCCCTGGACCTGCTGCCTCAGTTGAGCCGACCGGCGGCGGCGGCCATGTTCGGACTGCTGGGAGAGGCCGAGCGCATCCGCCGCGCGCTGCACACAGTGCGGCTGACGGTAGCGGCGGCCGGGAACCAGGAGGCACTGGCCGCTGCGGCGCAGGTGCTGGGCGACATCTCCCGTACGGTGGCCTCCGGCCGCGAGCACCGCACCCCCGAGGAAGCTTGGACCCTCCTGGAGTCCTGGGTGGCCGTCTCGCCCGTGCGCGGCCCGCGCGATCTGGCCGCACGGCTACGGACGGCCGAGCAGCTGGCCCGACGCTCGACCGACGACCGCCTGGGCGGTGTACTGGAACCCCACACCGAGGTGCCGGGCCTGTACGCGGGCACCCCCTCCGTAGCACGCACCGCCCGGCGGGTCCGGGCGCAGCTGCACCCCCAATCACCGATCTTCCGCCATGCGGTGCGGCTCGCAGTGGGCGTGGTGCTCGCCGAGGTCATCGGCCGGTCGATCGGCGGGTGGGGCGGGCTGGGCATCTCCACGCACGGCTTCTGGGTGGCCCTGACCACCATGCTGGTGCTCTTCCCCGAGTACGGTCATACCCTCGCCCGCGGCTGGGGCCGTGCGGCCGGGGCCGTGCTGGGCGGCCTGTTCGCCTGGGTTCTGTCCCTGCCGAACTGGACGCCCGTCGGCCTCGCGGTCGTGGCGGTAGTGCTGGCCGCTGCGTCGTTTGCGACCCTGCGGACTGGGCAGTTGATGCTCAATCTGTGGCTCACCACCTGGATCGTCTTCCTCATCCACCACGTTGGCGGGCTACCCGGACCCACAGCGTGGGCGCGCGCCGCCGACACGGTGGTCGGCGCCGCGATCGCCGTGCTCATCTTCCTGGTCTGGCCGACCTGGTCCACCCAGCGGGTGCCGGGCCTGCTCGCGGAGTGGCTGCGGGTGCAGGACCGGCTGCTGCCAGAGCTGCTGACCGGCTACGCCGACGTCGGGGCGACCGACCCGGCAGCCGTCGACGCGCTGCGGGCGCGGTCACGGCAGGTCAGGGAGCACCTGGAGGCCGCGGTGGAGCAGTCGCACGCCGAGCCGGCAGAGCACCGCGGCCCCTGGTCGAGTGTGCAGCTGGAGCAGATCAGGACTCAGGTGTCCACGGTTGCCGGATGCGCCACCCTGCTGGGCGAACACCTGCCGCGTACTCCTCAGGACACCGTGCCGGAGCTGACCGAACTGGTCGATCCGCTGCACGAACACCTCACGGCCCTGGCCCGCGCCTCCGCCGGAGCCGAGACAGTGGCCCCGGGGGCATTGCGGTCGGTCTTCGACTCCTTCACCGCCCGCTCCGGCTTGCTGGCCGAGACACCCGACGGCTTCGGCAGCGCCACGACCAGCCGCGCCGTCCTCCTGAGCATCGCAACCGTCGACGCCGTGGAGGCCCTGACCGCCACCATCGCCTCCCGCCACCGCCGCGGTCGCCAAGCGGCAGCCTGAAACTCCGCAAAGTCGCTGTCCGCCCTGACCGTGGGGTCCCTGCCGGGGGGTGACGGGCGAAGTCGGGTAGGCCCTGGGGATCGACGCCAGTGCAGGGCGGCGCGACGCGTTCCGGATCCCTACCCCGACCTGACCATCAAGCGGTTACCTGTCGAGTTGCGCGCACGCGCCAGGTCGCGCAACAGCAGCTCCGTGCCGATCGCCCCAGTCAGAATGGCCGACCCTTGCGTTCACCAGGCTGCCAGTGTCGTCAGCGGTCGGGCGAGGGCGTCGAGGGTGCAGTCACCTGGCAACGGCAACCGTGGATCGGCAATCTCGATCAGCAGGATCCAACCACCGCGCAGCGATGCCGCAACAGGCTGGTCGGCCGTGGCCGAAGCCTTCTCAGTCAGTGGCCTGTTGACGGGCTTGCCCATGGTCATCGCGCACCCTGTAGCCGTGCCGGCATCACGACCGCCTTGCCGTCACCGGTGGACGCGGCCTGCTACCGCAGGTGGCGGACCGATGGGGAAAGGGTGGTGCGCTCACCTGCGGATGACGTTGTCCGACGGATACGGGGTGGTCGGCGCGACAGGTGGATCTCCGGCCGCTGCCGCCATCGGTTGCGCGTAGAGAAAGGGAACCGGAACCACGGAGGTGGGAGGGAAGCCCGGCCTGGCGGCGTCGAGATGGGCATCCAGGCTGAGCGCGGCGGTGACAAGGGCGAGGTGGGTCAATGCTTGTGGGAAGTTGCCGAGTTGCTCGCCGGTCAGCCCGATCTCCTCGGAGTACAGGCCGAGATGGTTGGCGTAGGTGAGCATCTTCTCGAAGACGAGTCTCCCTTCGCGCAGATGGCCGGCGCGAGCGAGGGCTTCGACGTACCAGAAAGTGCACGCCGAGAAGGTGCCCTCGAAACCGAGCAGTCCGTCGGGAGAGGCAGAGGGGTCGTACCGGTATACGAGGCCGTCGGACACGAGATCGTTCCTGATCGCGTCCAAGGTCGAGAGCCACCGCGGATCCTGCGGGGGGATGAACCCTACCGTAGGCATCCGCAAAAGCGCGGAGTCCAGGACGTCGCTGCCCAGGTACTGCGTGAACGCTGCACGCTCCGGGGTCCACCCTCGCCGCAGGATCTGCCAGTAGATGGCGTCGCGTTCCTTCGTCCAGCGCTGCACCTCGGCGGGGCGGCCGCTCCGGGCGGCCATGCGTATGGCCCGATCCAGCGCGGTCCAGCTCATGAGTCGTCCATAGGTGAAGTCCTTGTCACCGCCCCGCGTTTCCCAAATACCGGCTTCGGGACGGTCCCAGTTCTCGCACACCCAGTCCACCGTGTTGATCAGCGTCTGCCAGATGCGGCAGGTTGTCGGCAGACCCTGCTGGTCGGCGAAATGGAGGCACTCCAGTGCTGATCCGTAGATGTCGAGCTGCAACTGGTCAGCGGCAGCGTTGCCCACCCGCACCGGGGCGGAGTGCCGGTAGCCCTCCCAGTGGCCCAGGGTCTGCTCTGCCAGGTCGGAGGAGCCGTCGACGCGGTACATGACCTTCAGAGGGTGTTCGCCAGGACCAGTGTATTCCTGAACGCGGTCGCCCAGCCACTCGGTGAACGCCACGGCCTCCTCGGTGAATCCCAGCCCGAGCAGCGCATGAAGGGACAAGGAGGCATCACGTACCCACGCGTAGCGGTAGTCCCAGTTGCGCTCGCCTCCGACCTGTTCCGGCAGACTGGTGGTGGGAGCCGCGACCATGGCCCCGGACGGGGCGTACGTCATGAGTTTGAGCGTCATGGCGGAGCGGTTGACCGTCTCCCGCCACCGTCCGGTGTAGCGCGAACGCGCCAGCCAGTTGTGCCAGAAGGCGATGGTGTCGTCCAGTAGCTGCTCGCATTCCTGCGGCGAAACGATGCGTGGCGGACCGTCAGCGAACGTCTCCAGCACCATGCCGCGGGTCATACCAGCTCGTAGCCTTACAGTCATGCACACGCCATCTGATCGAATCCTGCGGTCGCTCACGCACTCAACGTCAGGTGTGTCCACCACATGGACGGTCACATCCGTATCTCGGCTGGCAAAATGCCAGCCGCCCAAATGCGAGGTGACCTCATATGGTTGCCGCGCGTAGTCGAACCGAGGGGCGATCTCGATGTCGAACGAGATCTCGCCGCGTGTGCACCGCAGCATGCGGACCAGCCGGTGATTGCTTGTCGGATTACGTGGAGAAGCAGGCGGCATGAAATCCACGACCGATCCGACGCCTTGCTCGGTCATGAATCTGGTGAGCAGCACACAGGTGTCCGGGTAGTAGAGCTGCTTGGTCGCATACGTCGGCGCCTGGGGAGCAATCGTCCAGTGACCGCCGTTCGCACCGTCGAGCAGTGCTCCGAAGATACTCGGCGAGTCGAATCGCGGGCTGCAGAACCAGTCGATCGTTCCCTCGGTGGAGACCAGCGCGGCCGTCTGCAGGTCACCGATGAGTCCGTGGTCGTCGATCAGCGGATATTCGTTCATGGGGCCTCTTCCCATCCCGCCTGGCGTGAGCGGTGACGTCGCTGCTACCGCCGTGCCCCTCGCGGACACACCTTGCGCCCCCCACCTCCAGACTGCCCGGCATGCCGCGGGTTCGCATTACTCCTCGGGTAGCTCCTGGGGACGTGAGGTACGCGCAGGGTGGTGGTCTGACCGACGCCGAGAGGGCCGCGCGGGAGCGGATCAGGTTACAGGCTGTCGTCCGCTTCGAGGCTCAGCGAAACGCAGATCGCCAGGCTGGAGCGAGAGTTGGAGCGTGGCACGCTGGTCCACGACCGAGCGGACCGGCGGTGGACGCCGGCGCGGATCAAGACGTTGATCGGCCGGCTGTTCCACGTCTCCTGCACCGTCGAGGGCACGTAGCGGTTGCTGAAGCGGCATGGCTGGAGCCGGCAGCAGGCCAGGCGGGCCATCGAGCGGAGCGGGACGATTCCGTGGTCGACGTGTGGACGAAGAAGGAGACCTGGCTGCGGGGTAAGAGCACCGCGGCGGGGCACGGCGCCTGGATCGTCGACGACGAGGCCGGGCGGTCGATGACTCCGCAGCGTGCCAGGACCTGGGGTCGGATCGGTCGACTCGAAGACTTTGTAGAACCTAGAAGACCTGTGGAACATCGTGCGCCACGGCGGGCAGGCTTCCCGCCTGCACCATCTGCACGGACCAAGCTGCCGAAAGCCGCCGGGCAGGACAGGGTGCGGGAAGCCGCGTCGGTCCAGTGCCGGCTGGATGCCGACTGGTCTGATACATCGTCAGGACGTCGAAGGACTCAGTAAAAGCTGTGGGTGATTGAGCGCGCATTCGGCCGGCTGATGCAAAATCGGTGCTTCGTCCGGGACTACGAAGCCCGTGAAGGCATCCGCGACCGTGTCGGCTGTGGAGCCGATGGAACAGGTGGTCTGGGCACTCGTCCACGGCCTGGCCTTCCTGCATCTCGACGGCAAACTCGACGCCTCCACCCCCGAGATCGTCGCCCGTGAGGTCCGCGCGGCCGTGACCGCCCTGTTCACCACCGCACCCGCGATGCGAACCTCCGCCACATAGTCGGCCCTCGGAGAACGAGCCCATGCCGCAGGCGAACTGACGAGCTGACGAGCTGACGAGCCACGCAACGAACTTGCACGACCGCGGCCGGGAGCCGGTCGACGAACACCTGCCGATGCTGGGCACCGGCTCCCACAGCCCCCTTCGGTGGCCTGCGGTCAGGCTGGTCCGGTGCCGACCATGTCGCAACAGACCCGCCTCAGCGACGAGTTCGGCGACCGCGGAGGCCGACGGACCGGGCGCTGATGATCGCTGTCCGAGTCCCGTTCCCCACCACACATCCATGATCACCGATCGAGCGTCCGACGTCCCGCCGCCTGCCGTGCACGAGTCCGTCAAGCCGCCACGGCCGGCCGACAGCGCGGGGCGCCCACTGGTCGTATGAGTGGAGGCCTTCGAACGCGGGCCTCTGAACGCAGGCGCTCGAACAGAGGCGGTCGAGCCGCTCTTGATCCTCGAGCCGCCCTTGATCCTCGAGCCGCCCTTGTGTCTCGCGGCGCCCTTGAGTCTCGAGGCGCCCTTGAGTCTCGAGGCGCCCTTGTTCAGAGGCCTTCGCAGAACGTTGCGCGCGGGCCCCTGTTCAGGCCGGTGCCCGCGCGGAATCACCTGTTCGGCCTATATGGTGGGAAAAGTTCGTTAAGTAGCGCAAATCAGTCGAACCTACTCACCGGATCCGCCCCCAGGAGGGGCTCGAGTCGTTTCGCGACCCGTCCGGAGGAGGACGCGATGACGGACGTGGCGAGCAGGCGGGACGTGGACGAGCGTCCCGCGATCATCGAACGGGTCGTGACACTCGACGTGAACGGCCGCCCCTACACGCTCCGCCTGGACACCCGGGTCACCCTGTTGGACGCCCTGCGTGACCGGCTGGGCCTGGTGGGCACGAAGAAGGGCTGTGACCAGGGAGCCTGTGGCGCGTGCACGGTCCACGTGGACGGCCGGAGAGTGCTGTCCTGCCTGACCCTGGCGGCGCAGGCCGAGGGCCGGGCGATCACCACCATCGAGGGCGTCTCCGGGCCCGACGGACCGCACCCGGTGCAGCAGGCGTTCATGGAGCACGACGGCTTCCAGTGCGGCTTCTGCACGCCCGGGCAGATCATGTCCGCGCTGGCTCTCCTGGCCGAGGGCCGGGCCGGCTCCGACGAGGAGATCCGGGAGTTCATGAGCGGCAACCTGTGCCGTTGCGGCGCCTATCCCAACATCGTGGCCGCCGTGCGCGAGGCGGCGTCCCGGGGAGGTCGCGATGCGGACCTTTGACTACGTGCGGGCCGTCGACACCCAGGAAGTGGTGCGGTTGCTGGCGGACGACCCGGCCGCGTCCTGCCTGGCGGGCGGCACCACTCAGCTGGACCTGATGAAGGACGGGGTCCTCGAGCCACCGCGGCTGATCGACATCACCCGACTCCCCCTCCACGGCATCGAACGCCGAGGCGAATCCCTTCATGTGGGGGCGCTGGTGACCATGGAGGAGCTGGCCGCCGACGCCACGGTGGCCGAGCGGCTGCCCGTGGTGCGCGAGGCGCTGCTGCTGGGCGCCTCGGTGCAACTGCGGAACATGGCCACCATCGGGGGCAACCTGCTCCAGCGCACGCGCTGCCGCTATTTCCGCGACCCGACGGTCCAGGCGTGCAACAAGCGCGCCCCGGGCTCCGGTTGCGCCGCTGTCGAGGGCGTGGCGCGCATGCACGCCGTGCTCGGTGCGAGCGAGCGCTGCATCGCGCTGCACGCCTCCGATCTCGCCGTCGCCCTGGTGGCGCTGGACGCGCTCGTGCACGTCCAGGGGGTGTCGGAGCGTCGCACCGTGCCCCTGACGGAGTTCTATCTGACGGCGGACGAGAGCCCGCAGCGCGAGAACGTCCTGGAGCACGCCGAGCTGATCACCGAGGTCGAGATCCCGCTGCCCCCGGCGGCCGCGAGGTCGGGTTACCTCAAGGTTCGCGACCGGGCGTCGTACGAGTTCGCCCTCGCCTCCGCCGCCGTCCTGCTCCTCATGGACGGTGGCACGATCCGGCGCGCCCGGGTCGGCCTCGGCGGGGTGGGGACGAAGCCCTGGCGGGCCTACGAGGCCGAGCACGTGCTGACGGGCGCGCCGGCCACCACCGCCACGTTCACGGACGCGGCCGACGCGACGATGCGCGATGCCTTCACCGTCCCCGGCACGGCGTTCAAGGTGCCGCTGGCCCGTCGCACGCTGGTGCGCGAGCTGCAGACAGTCTCAGGAGTGACGCCATGAGCACCGTCGAGAGCAGGCCGCTGGTGGGCGCGGGTGTCAGCAGGGTCGACGGCCCGCGCAAGGTCACCGGAACCGCCCCGTACCCGATGGACTTCAGCATCCCCGGCCAGGCCTACGGGACCGTGGTGCAGTCCACCGTCGCCGCGGGCCGCATCGTGCGCATGCACACCGAGGCCGCGGAAGGCGCTCCGGGCGTGTTGGCCGTGATCACCCACGAGAACGTCACGCCGGTCGGCACGGGCCCGATGACGGTGCTCGGGGCGTCGCCGCCGCCACCGCTGAGGAACGACCGGATCGTGCACCACGGGCAGCACATCGCCTTCGTGGTGGCCGAGACTCCCGAGCAGGCCACGGCCGCGGCACGGCTGGTGCGGGCCGACTACGAGGTCGAGGAACCGCTGCTGGACCTGCGGGACCCACGGGCCGAACAGCTCCTCGATCCATGGGAGATGGACACCTCGCGCGGCGACCCCGGCGCGGCGCTGGAGTCCGCCGAGGTGACCGTCCGGGCCACGTACACGACGGCCGACAACACCAACAACCCGCTCGGGCTGTTCGCGACGGTCGCCGTGTGGGAGGGCGACACCCTCACCGTCCACGACACCAGTCAGTGGCCGTCCATGGTGCGCACCACCCTGGCCATGGTCTTCGGCATCCCCGAGAGCTCGGTACGGGTCCTGGTGCCCTACGTCGGCGGGGGCTTCGGCGCCGGACTGCGCGCGTGGCCGCATGTGATCCTGACCGCCCTCGCCGCCCGGATGCTCAAGCGGCCGGTGAAGCTGGTCCTGACCCGGCCGCAGATGTTCACCTCCGTCGGGCACCGCCCCAGCGGGGTGCAGCGGCTGAGCGTCGGTGCCACGCGCGACGGCGGACTGGTCGCCCTCGACCACCGCACCCTCATCTCCCTGAGCATGGAGGACACCGACTTCGAGCCGTTCTCGTCGGGAACCTCCTTCGCCTACGGGTGCCCCAACGTGATCACGCGGGACCGGCAGGCGCGGATCAACATCGCCGTGCCGACGTCCATGCGGGCCCCCGCCGAGGCACAGGGCAACTTCGCGCTGGAGTCGGCGCTCGACGAACTGGCCTGCACCCTGGGCATGGACCCCCTGGACCTACGGGTGCGCAACCACACCGACGTCGATCCGCGCAACGGGCTGCCCTGGTCCGGCAAGGCGATCCTGGAGTGCTACGAGGTCGGCGCGCGGCGCTTCGGCTGGTACGACCGCAACCCCGAGCCGCGCTCGATGCGCGACGGGAACTGGCTGGTCGGCTACGGAATGGCGAGCGCGATGTTCCCCTACTTCGCGCAGCCCTGCTCGGCGCAGGCCACCGTCAACAGCGACGGCAGCGCGCTGGTGCGCAGCGCGGCGACGGACATCGGCACCGGCACGTACACCGTCATGGCCCAACTGGCGGCCGAGGAATTGGGTCTGCCCCTGGACCTGGTCCGTTTCGACCTGGGCGACTCCGACATGCCCAACTCGATGATGGCGGGCGGCTCCGGCCTGACCGGCGCTCTGGGCAACGCCGTACACGACGCCTGCCGGCGACTGGTGCGCTCCTTCGCCGAGCTCGCACGCGGTGACGCCGACTCGCCGCTGCGGGGAGTGTCCCCCGGTGACGTGGAGTGCACCGGGGGCAGGGTCCACCTGGCGGGCCGTCCGGACCGCGGGGAGTCGTATGTCGACATCCTCGCCCGGCACGGGATGTCCGAGCTCACGGCGTACGGGAACAGCACGCCGCCGACCCCCACCGAGCTGGGCATGTCCCCGGCCGGCGCGTACGGCGCGAAGTTCGTGGAGGTCCGGGTGGACGCGGATCTCGGACTCATCCGCGTCGCGCGGGTGGTCTCCGCGATCGACGGCGGCCGCATCCTCAACGCGAAGACGGCCCGGAGCCAGATCATCGGCGGCACGGTCGGCGGCATCGGCATGGCCCTGTACGAGGACACCGTCACCGACCCGCACACCGGCCGCATCGCCAACGGCACCTTCGGCGACTACCTCGTCGCGGTGAACGCCGACGTGCCCGAGCTGGACGTGGTCTTCGTGGGCGAGCCCGATCGCGGTACCGCCACGGGCACCAAGGGTGTCGGGGAGGTCGGCCTGGTCGGCATCGCGCCCGCGATCTCCAACGCCGTGTACCACGCCACGGGGAAGCGTCTGCGCGATCTGCCGATCACTCTCGACGCCCTGTTGTGAAGGCGCCGGAAGGCACCTGAAGGCACCCTCGACGCGGCCGGGGCGCGATAATTACTAACATTTGATTGATCAGGCCAGCCTGATAAACCTAGTGTCAGTATCTGTGCAGGTGGATACAGAAGCAGGTCACGACCAGGCCCGGGAACCCGGCGACACCGCGCGGCTCGCCTCCGCCCTGCGCCTCGCCGTGGGTCGTATGACCCGGCGACTCCGCCAGGCCCACGCCGTGGGGGACGTGTCGCTCTCCGGTGTCTCGGTGCTCGCGCGGCTCGCCGCCGACGGCGCCGGCTCGCCGGGGTCCCTCGCCGAGCTGGAGCGCGTACGGCCCCAGGCGATGGCCAGCACGCTCGCGGCGCTCGGAGAACGCGGGCTGGTCGGCCGCGCTCCCGACACGGCGGACGGGCGGCGGATCATCGTGGAGATCACCGAGGAGGGCCGGGCCATGCTCGCGGAGCGGCGCTCCGAGTCCGTCCACCGCCTCGCGGCCGCTCTCGACGAGTTCACCGAGCGGGAGCGCGAGACCATCGCCTCCGCGCTGCCCCTCCTCGACCGACTGGCGGAACGACTGTGACCGTCCGCACGCCTGACGACCGTGGCCCGGGCCGTCCGCGCGGAGCGGCCTTCCTGCGCTCCCTGCGCCGCAAGGACCTGCCCCCGGGCCCCGGCTACAAGTGGGTCGCGCTGTCCAACACCACGCTCGGCGTGCTGATCGCCACGATGGACGCCTCCATCGTGATCATCTCGCTGCCCGCGATCTTCCGCGGGATCGGGCTCGACCCGCTCGCGCCCGGCAACATCGGCTATCTGCTCTGGATGATCCTGGGCTATCTGCTGGTGTCGGCGGTACTCGTCGTCGTCCTCGGCCGGCTCGGCGACATGTACGGCCGGGTCAAGATCTACAACCTCGGCTTCCTCGTCTTCGCCTGCGCCTCCGTCGCACTCTCGCTCGACCCGTTCCGGGCCGCCGCCGGCGCCCTGTGGCTGATCCTGTGGCGCGTCGTCCAGGCGTTCGGCGGCTCCATGCTCACCGCCAACTCGGCCGCCATCCTCACCGACGCCTTCCCCACCCGGCAGCGCGGCATGGCCCTCGGCATCAACCAGATCACCGCGCTCGCCGGCCAGTTCCTCGGCCTCCTCGCCGGCGGACTGCTGGCAGCCGTCGACTGGCGCGCGGTGTTCTGGGTGAGCGTGCCGGTCAGCATCACCGGCACCGTCTGGTCGTACCTGAGCCTGCGGGAGACCTCGTCGGGGCGCCCCGGCCGCATCGACTGGCTGGGCAACATCACCTTCGCCGCGGGCGCCGGGACCCTGCTGGTCGGCATCACCTACGGCATCCAGCCCTACGGCTCGCACGCCACCGGCTGGGGAAACCCGTGGGTGCTCGCCGGCCTGACCGGCGGTGTCGTCCTGCTGCTGCTCTTCTGCTACGTCGAGTCGCGCGTCGCCGACCCGATGTTCACGCTGGCCCTGTTCAGGATCCGGGCCTTCGCCGCGGGCAACGTGGCGGCGCTGCTGACGGCGATCGCGCGCGGCGGGCTGCAGTTCATGCTCATCATCTGGCTGCAGGGCATCTGGCTGCCGCTGCACGGCTACGCGTTCGAGGACACCCCGTTGTGGGCGGGCATCTTCATGCTGCCCCTGACCCTGGGCTTCCTGATCGCGGGTCCCCTGTCCGGTTACCTGTCGGACCGGTTCGGCGCCCGGATGTTCTCCACGACCGGCCTGATCGTCGTCGCGGTCTCCTTTCTCGGGCTGCTCGTCCTGCCCATCGACTTCGACTACGGGACCTTCGCGGCGCTGCTGCTGCTCAACGGACTGGGCCAGGGCATGTTCTCCTCCCCGAACACCTCCTCGATCATGGGCAGCGTGCCGCCCGAGTACCGGGGCGTCGCCTCGGGCATGCGCTCCACGTTCCAGAACTCGGGCACCGCCCTGTCCATCGGTGTGTTCTTCTCCCTGATGGTCTCCGGACTGGCCTCGTCGCTGCCCGGGGCGCTCAGCGGCGGACTCCAGGCGCACGGCGTGCCCGCCGGCGCGGCCGAACACGCCGCGTCGCTCCCGCCGGTGAGCACGTTGTTCGCCACGTTCCTCGGCAACAACCCCATCGAACACCTGCTCGCGTCCGGTGGAGCCCTCGCCCATCTCTCCCCGGCCCAGCACGCGGCCCTGACCGGTCACACCTTCTTCCCCCGACTGGTCTCCGGCCCCTTCCACCACGGGCTCACCATCGTCTTCAGCGTGGCCGCGGGCATGGCGCTGGTCTCCGCGCTCGCCTCGGCCCTGCGCGGCGGGCGCCGTCCCGCGCAGGACGCCCCTCCACAGGACCGAGGGACCACCGCGGCCGGCCCGTCACGGACGGGACAGCGGCACAACACGCCCTCGTAGGAGCGGCGGCCACCCGGAAAGCGCCCCGAAAAAGCGGCTCGGGACGTGCCCGCGAAACACCCGGAAGGCGCCCGCGCGGGACCCGGACAGGAAGAGGAACCGTCTGCGGGGAGTTACCAGGGGTGCACCATCGGAACGGAGCCGGACCGGGGCGCGCCCTGCCGTGGCTTCGCCGGGTGCGGGTCGACGCCCCGGGCGAGAATCACGGAGTGACTGTGCCACCTGAGCCACCTGAGAGCTCCCTCCTGTCGGGGCAGACCGTGTGCGGCAAGAGCGCCCAGGGTCCGCTGCGGGACTTCCTGCGGACCGAGACCGGCAGTGCCGCCGTGCTGCTCAGCGCGGCGCTCCTGGCACTCGCCTGGGCCAACCTCGGGCCCGGTTCGTACGCGTCCTTCTGGCACACCGAGCTGTCGGTCCGCATCGGATCGGGCGGCGTGTCCCTGGGCCTGCGCGAGTGGGTGAACAGCGGCCTGATGACGCTGTTCTTCTTCGTCGTGGGCCTGGAGGCGCGCCGCGAGTTCGACATGGGCGAACTACGGGAGCGACGGCGGGTCACGCTGCCGGTGCTCGCGGGGCTCAGCGGCATGGCCGTGCCCGTCGCGGTCTACCTGGCCGTCAACGCGGGCCACGCCTCCGCGCAGGGGTGGGGCACCGCCATGTCGACGGACACGGCCTTCGCGCTGGGCATGCTCGCCCTGTTCGGTACGCGGCTGCCGGGCAGTCTGCGGGTCTTCATCCTCAGCGTCTCCGTCGTGGACGACTTCGTGGCGCTGGCCGTCATCGCCTTCGCCTACAGCGGAGCCTTGTCGGTACCGGCGCTGCTGACGGCGCTCGGCCTGTTCGCCGTCCTCCTGCTGGTGCGCCGCGTCCTGGGGGTGCGGATCCCGGCGCTGTACGCGGTGCTGGGCGTGGCGATCTGGGTGGCGCTCCTGAAGTCGGGGGTGGACCCGGTCGTGACGGGGCTCGCGATGGGTCTGCTGACCTACGCCCGGCCGGCCGAACGCAGCGACCTGGAGCACGCGAGCACACTGTTCCGGCGCTTCCGCGAGCAGCCGACGCCGGAACTGGAGCGCACGGTACGCCGCGGGCTGGCCTCGACGCTCTCCCCCAACGAGCGGCTCCAGCGGATGTTCCACCCCTGGACGAGCTATGTGATCGTGCCGCTGTTCGCCCTCGCCAACGCCGGCATCACCGTCAGCGGCGCCCAGCTGGCGCAAGCCTTCACGTCGCCGATCACGCTGGGCATCCTCTTCGGCTACGTCCTCGGCAAACCCCTCGGCATCGTCGGTGCCGCCCTCCTGACCACCCGCGTCAGCCGCGGACGCCTCCGGCCGCCGGCCGGCTGGGGCGCCGTCACCGCGGGCGGCACGCTGGCCGGGGTCGGGTTCACCGTCTCCCTGCTGATCGCGACCCTCGCCTTCGACGGCGACGAACTGGGGCAGGCGAAGATCGGGATCCTGGCCGCCGTGGCCGGCTCGTTCCTCCTGACCTGGCTCGTCACCCGGGTGATCGGCGCCCTGCCGCGGCGTTCCCGCTCCCGGGCCCTGCTCGGTACGAGCCAGAGCATCGTGGATCTCAGCGACTCCGTCGACGTGCGACGCGACCATGTACGCGGTCCCCTGGACGCGCCGGTGACGCTGGTCGAGTACGGGGACTTCGAGTGCCCGTACTGCGGACTGGCCGAGCCCGTGGTGCGCGAGCTGCTCGCCGACTTCGGGGACGTGCGCTACGTGTGGCGGCATCTGCCGCTGAACGACGTGCACCCCAACGCCCAGCTGGCAGCCGAGGCCGCCGAGGCCGCGGCCCTCCAGGACGGGTACTGGGAGATGCACGATCTGCTGCTGGAGCATCAGGGGGACCTGCTCCCCAAGGACCTGCTCCACTACGCCGAGGAGATCGGCCTCGACACCGACCGTTTCCGCGCCGACCTCCGGGCCGGGGCGGGTACGGCCCACATCGCCGCGGACCTTGAGTCCGCCGATCTCAGCGGCGTTTCGGGGACCCCGACGTTCTTCGTCAACGGCCGCCGTCACCACGGCGCCTACGACATCGCCTCGCTGTCCGCGGCCGTGCGCGCCGCGCGGGAGAGGGCGGCGCTCACCGGGGCCGGCCGGACGGCCTGACGCCGGCCCTCGCCGCCGGAGTGCGGGCGCGCCCCGGCGGCGAGGGCCGGGGAGAACGGCCGGCCGGCCGCTCGGGCCGCGCGCCGCGGGGACCGCGCCGCCCAGCGCCCCGGCGGCCGGGTCCGCTCGGACGCGTACCCCGGCACGGCACGAAGTCCCGGTGCGTCACAGCTCCGCGGTATCCGCGACATCGGCGACATCCGCGATCTCCGCCATATCGGCGTGGAGCGCGAAATCGACGTGGTCGTCGGGATGGAGGTGGCCCGCTTCGAGGCTTCCCCTGATGCCGAGTTTCCTGCGGGCCCGCTGGTAGAACGTCGTGCCACCGAGGCGCACCACATGAGCCACCGCGGGGCAGGCCGTCACGGTGATCCGATCACCCGCATCGAGGTACTCGACCACTTCGCCGTCCACCTCGACCGCCAACCGCCCTGTCGTGGGCAGCAGTTCGAGCACCACCTCCTCGTCCGCCGGCAGGACGAGTGCCCGGTCGAACGACGAGTGCGCGCTGGCCGGTACGACGAGGATGGCCTCCACCCTGGGCGAGAGGATCGGGCCGCCCGCGGCGAAGCTGTACGCCGTCGATCCGGTCGAGGTGGCGACCACGAGGGCGTCGGCGGCGTAACGGATGAACTCGTCCCCCTGGAGACTGATGGAGATGGCGGCCATTCCGTGGCCCGGCACCCGGACGAGGGCGATGTCGTTGAACGCCCGGAACTCGCGCCCGTCCGGCAGGCGGGTCCGTACGGCCATCCGGGCCTCGGTGGTGAAGCGGCCGCTGTCGATGCGGTCCAGCGCCAATGCCAGGTCATCGACGTCGATCTCGGCGAGGAAACCCAGCCGGCCCAGGTTGACGCCGAGCACCGGGGTCGCGGAGCCGGAGAGCAGCCGCATGGCGCGGAGCATGGTTCCGTCACCTCCGAGACTGACGATCAGACCGGCCCGGGCCACCAGTTCGTCGCCCGGCACGGCCACGGCGCTGCAGGCGATGCGCCCCACCTCGTCCGGCAGGCCCAGTACTTCGGTCCCGTGCGTACGGGCCCAGTGCACGACGGATTCGATGACCGGCCCCGGATTGCGCCTGGGATGCAGAATCAGGCCGATCGATCCGATCTGACCCATGAGGATTCCCCTTACGTCGACACGACGATCCCGAGTGCTCCATCATTGTCCTGCAGTGCTGCTTTCCTGCCGGTATGACCCGGAACACGGTCGGTGCCCGTGCGGGGACCGACCGTGCCGGGACCGGCCGTGCGGGGACCAGTGGCCCCTCAGTCCATCATCAGCCCGAGGCTCGGCTCCCGGGCGCTTTCCGACCGCGGCTCGTCGAACTGGGTCCGGTACAGCTCCGCGTACCGCCCCTCGAGCGTCAGCAGCTCCTCGTGGGTACCCCGCTCCACGATCCGTCCCGCCTCGACGACCAGGATCACGTCGGCGGCGCGCACCGTGGACAGCCGGTGAGCGATCACCAGGGCCGTGCGCCCCGCCAGTGCCTCGGTGAGCGCTTCCTGCACGGCCGCCTCCGAGGTGTTGTCCAGGTGGGCGGTGGCCTCGTCGAGGATGACGACGCGCTGGCGGGCGAGCAGCAGCCGGGCGATGGTCATCCGCTGGCGTTCGCCGCCGGAGAGCCGGTAGCCGCGCTCGCCGACCACGGTGTCGAGGCCGTCGGGCAGGGAGCGTACGAGTTCCTCCAGACGGGCGCGGCGCAGTACGTCCCACAGTTCCTGCTCCGTCGCGGCGGGGCGGGCCAGCAGCAGATTGTCGCGTACCGAGTCGTGGAAGAGGTGTCCGTCCTGGGTGACCATGCCCAGGGTGCGGCGCATCGACTCGGCGCTCAGGTCGCGGACGTCGACGCCCCCGATGCGGACGGCGCCCCCGTCGGTGTCGTACAGCCGCGGCAGCAGCTGGGCGATGGTCGACTTGCCCGCTCCGGAGGAGCCGACGAGCGCGACGGTCTGGCCCGGTTCGGCGCGGAAGGAGACGCCGCGCAGGACCTCGGCGCCGGCCCGGGTGTCGAGGGCGGCGACCTCCTCCAGGGAGGCGAGGGAGACCTTGTCCGCGGCGGGGTAGGCGAAGGTGACGTCGTCGAACTCCACGGACGCCGGGCCGTCCGGGACCTCCTCGGCGTCCGGCTTCTCCTCGATGAGCGGCTTGAGGTCGAGCACCTCGAAGACGCGCTCGAAGCTCACCAGGGCGCTCATGACCTCGACGCGCGCCCCGGCGAGCGAGGTGAGGGGCGCGTACAGGCGGGTCAGCAGCAGCGCCAGCGAGACGACGGCACCCGGTTCCAGGCTGCCGCGCAGCGCGTACCAGCCGCCCAGCCCGTACACGAGCGCCAGCGCCAGGGCGGAGACCAGCGTCAGGGCCGTGATGAACGCCGACTGCGCCATCGCCGTACGCACCCCGATGTCCCGCACCCGCCCGGCCCGCGCCGCGAACTCGGCGGACTCGTCCTCGGGCCGCCCGAAGAGCTTGATGAGGGTGGCGCCGGGTGCGGAGAACCGCTCGGTCATCCGGGTGCCCATGGCCGCGTTCAGCTGTGCGGCCTCGCGTTGCATCCTGGCCATCCGGCTGCCCATGCGCCGCGCGGGCACCACGAACACCGGCAGCAGCACCAGTGCGAGCAGGGTGATCTGCCAGGACAGGGTGAGCATGACGGCGAGGGTGAGCAGCAGGGTGACGACGTTGCCGACCACTCCGGAGAGGGTGTTGCTGAAGGCGCGCTGGGCGCCGATCACGTCGTTGTTGAGTCGACTGACGAGCGCGCCCGTACGGGTACGTGTGAAGAACGCGACCGGCATGCGCTGTACATGATCGAACACAGCCGCCCGCAGATCCAGGATGAGCCCCTCCCCCAGCGTCGCCGACAGCCAGCGGCTGAGAATCCCGAGTCCTGCCTCGGCGAACGCGATGACCGCGATGAGCACCGCAAGACGGACGACGGTGCCCTCGTCGCCGCGGGACACGATGGCGTCCACGACGCGCCCCGCGAGCACCGGCGTCGCGACGGCCAGCAGCGCGGTGATCACGCTGAGCACCACGAACTGGCCGATACGTCGGCGGTGCGGGCGGGCGAAGGCCGCGATGCGGCGCAGCGTCGCGCGGGCGAAGGGGCGGCGCTCCTGCTGCGCGTTCATCACGCTGTGCAGCTGTGTCCAGGCTGTGGTCTCCATGCTCATGGAAGTGACCGTAGGACCTCAAGCTTCGTTGAGGTCAATGTCTTGCGGAAGAAGTCCACGCGCACGAAGGAACGACCCAGGGAACTCATGACGGCATCCACGACGGTATCCACGGCCCCGCCGACCTCGCCGGCCCCGGCTCCTCCCGCACCTTGCCCGGCGTGTCAGCCACCGGACCCTCGCCCGCAACCTCCTGTTGGTGCGGTGTGGAAAACCTCTCCGGATGTGACAGCGGTCCGTTTTCCCCAGACGCCCCCGCGGGGTCCCCTCAAGGGACTCCCCCGGCGCCTCCCCCTCCGGTCGGTCCTGTGCCTGGTCCCGCTCGCCCTCGTGCTGGTGGTCGGCGTGCGCCACCGCTCCGTGCTCGTGGAGGGTTTCGGCCATCTGCGCGCGGCCGAGTGGCCGTGGCTGCTGGCGGCGGTCGTCGCGACCTGTCTGACCTGGGTCGCCGCGGCCGTCACCCGGCAGGGCGCGGTCGTGGAGCGGCTGCCCGCGCGCAGGCTGCTCGCCACCCAGTTCGCGGCGGGCGCCGCCAACCACCTGCTGCCGACGGGGCTGGGTGCCGGCGCGGTCAATCTGCGTTTCATGACGGGGTGCGGCGTTCCGCTGGCCCGCTCCTCCGCGGCGCTCGCGCTGTACATGCTCGCCGAGTCGGTCGCCCGCCTCGCCCTGCTGGCGGGCCTGCTCGTCGCGTTCCCCGGCGCGCTGCGGCTCGGAGGCCTCCTCCCGGACGGGGCGACGGGCCCTCTGCTGCTCGGCGCGGGCGCGCTGCTGTGCGTCGCGGTGACGGTGCTGCTGCTCGTACGGCGACTGCGCGTGGCGGTGTGGTCGTTCCTGCGCACCGCGCTCGGCGAGGCGCGCTCGGTGCACTCCCGCCCGGCTCGCGCCTGCGCCCTGTGGGGCGGTTCGCTCGCCTTCCCGCTGCTGCAGGCCGCCGGTCTGACCGCGGTGGGACAGGCGATGAACCTGCCGGTGCCGCCGCTGCACATGGCTCTCGCCTACCTGGCGGCGACCGCCGCGGTGGCGATGGTGCCCACGCCGGGCGGGATCGGTTCGGTGGAGGCGGCGCTCGTCGTCGCGCTGGTGGCGGCGGGCGGTCCGGTGGCGGTGGCCACGGCGGTGGTCCTGGCGTTCCGGATCATCACGGTGTGGCTGCCGCTGCTGCCCGGGGCGCTGACGCTGGGGGCGCTGGTGCGTCTGAAGGTGATCTGAGCGGCCAGGAGGGCACGGAGTAGCCTCGGACGTACGTCAGCCGGGAGAAGGGGTCAGCAGGTTGCCGGTCCGGACCGAACGCCAGGGGTACGTCACCACGGTCGTCCTCTCCCGCCCCGCCGCCCGCAACGCGGTGGACGGCCCGACGGCCGTCGAACTCGCCGACGCCTTCCGGGAGTTCGATGCCGATGACACGGCCCGGGTGGCGGTGCTCTGGGGCGAGGGCGGCACGTTCTGCGCGGGCGCGGACCTCAAGGCGATCGGTACCGAGCACGGCAACCGGGTCGCCGAGGACGGTGACGGGCCGATGGGCCCGACCCGGCTGCGGCTGTCCAAGCCGGTCATCGCGGCGGTCGCGGGGCATGCGGTGGCCGGAGGTCTGGAACTGGCGCTCTGGTGCGATCTGCGGGTCGCGGAGGAGGACGCGGTCTTCGGTGTGTTCTGCCGCCGTTGGGGCGTTCCGCTCATCGACGGCGGTACCGTGCGCCTGCCCCGCCTCATCGGCACCAGCCGCGCGATGGACATGATCCTCACCGGCCGCCCGGTCCCCGCCTCCGAGGCGTACGAGATGGGGCTCGCCAACCGTCTCGTCCCGACCGGCCGGGCCCGTGCCGCGGCCGAGGAACTGGCCGCCGGCATCGCCGACTTCCCCCAGTCCTGCCTGCGCAGCGACCGCGCCTCGGTCCTCGATCAGGAGGGCCTGATCGAGAAGGCCGCCATGCGTGGCGAACTCCGCTACGGCATGGATGTGCTGGCCGACGGCATCGAGGGTGCCGCCCGCTTCGCGTCGGGAGCCGGGCGGCACGGTTCGTTCAGCGGGACGTGAGGCGGGCCGGGGCGTGTCCGGAGGCCCCCGGCTGCGTCAAGGCCCGCCGTGCGCGGGCCCGGTGACGGACGGACAGTGGTGGCCGAGGTGCGCTGACCCGGTGACGGACGTACCCCCGAGTACGGCAGGATGAGCGGTCGCCCCGGACGCCGAACGGCTGTCCGGGCGTGTTCGTGCGTTCCCAGATTCGAGCAGGTGGCAAGTGACGACACAGCGCATACGGCCCATGGGCCCTCACCCCGGTCGCGGTTTCCGAGGAGGTCGTCGATGAAGCGTCCCGTCACCCTGGACGACCTGATGATCGCCGGCATAGCCGTGGTCGCGGGACTGCTGGCGGCGTTCCTGCTGCGGATGCTGATGCGATGGCTGGGCAAGCACGCCCAGCGCACCCGCTGGAGCGGCGACGACGTCATCGTGGACGCGTTGCGCACCTTGGTGCCGTGGGCGGCGATCGCCGGCGGGGTCGCGTCGGCGGCCGCGGTGCTGCCGCTGACCGCGCCGGTCGGCCGCACGGTCAACCGCTCGCTGACCGTGCTGCTCATCCTGGTCACGACGGTCACCGCGGCCCGGCTCATCGCCGGACTGGTCCGGTCGGTGACCCAGTCCCGCTCGGGTGTCGCCGGATCGGCCACCATCTTCGTCAACATCACCCGGGTCGTGGTGCTGGCGATCGGTTTCCTGGTCGTCCTGCAGACCCTGGGGATCTCCATAGCGCCCCTGCTCACGGCCCTGGGCGTGGGCGGTCTCGCCGTCGCCCTGGCGCTCCAGGACACCCTCGCGAACCTCTTCGCGGGCGTGCACATCCTCGCGTCGAAGACGATCCAGCCGGGCGACTACATCCGGCTGAGCAGCGGCGAGGAGGGCTACGTCGTCGACATCAACTGGCGCAACACGACGGTCCGTCAGCTCTCCAACAACCTGGTCATCATCCCCAACGCCCAGCTGTCGGGCACCAACATGACCAACTTCACCCGGCCCGAGCAGCAGATGACGCTGACCGTGCAGGTCGGTGTCGGTTACGACAGCGACCTGGACCACGTCGAGCGCGTCACCAACGAGGTCGTCACCGAGGTGATGACCGGGATCACGGGCGCCGTCCCGGACCACGAGCCCGCCGTCCGCTTCCACACCTTCGGGGACTCCCGCATCGGACTGACCGTGATCCTCGGCGTGGGCGAGTTCAGCGACCAGTACCGGATCAAGCACGAGTTCATCAAGCGCCTGCACAAGCGCTACCGCGACGAGGGCATCCGCATCCCGTCCCCCGCCCGCACGGTCGCGCTGCAACCGGGCGGTGCGGAGCTCCTGGAGTCGGGCATACCGCACCAGCGGGACGCGCCGCCGCAGGACCGGACCCGGGCGGACGGACCGGCCCGGTTCTGACGCGCGAGGCGTCGCCTCCGCAGGCGTCGGAGCCCCTCCACTCGCCTCCGGGATCGGAGAGGCTCCGTACCCCGGACGGTGCGACCGGGGTATACGCCGAGCCGGAGTGCCCCTGGTCTCGTGGGGCCGGCGGCCCTGGACACCCGCTCGTGGGGCCCAGGGGCCCAGCACACCCGCTCGCGGGGCCAGGGCCCTCGACCACCCGACGCTGCCCCGGCCCGTAGCCCCGGAACACCCGTGGAGCCGGGGTGGCCCGGGGCTCGTAGGAACGAAGGGGCCCGGGTGCCGGGTGCCCTTCGCCCGCGGGGCCCAGGGGACCTCGTGATCACGCAAGAAAACGGACCTGATCATCCGCGGTCGCGCACTGTCGGATGCGGACCCCTGTCGAGCCGGGGTCGCTCACGAGATATCTTGATGTCGAGCAATGTTGCAGACGTGGAGCGGAGCACCCGGTGACTGACTCGACCATCATCTACACGCACACTGACGAGGCCCCGGCCCTGGCGACGTATTCGTTCCTGCCGGTGGTCCAGGCGTACGCCTCGCAGGCGGGTGTCACTGTGGAGACCCGTGACATCTCGCTGGCGGGGCGCATCCTCGCGCTCTTCCCCGAGTTCCTGGAGGAGGGGCAGCGCGTCCCCGACGCCCTCGCCGAGCTCGGCGACCTGGCCAAGACTCCCGGGGCCAACATCATCAAGCTGCCGAACGTCTCGGCCTCCATCCCGCAGCTCAAGGCCGCGGTGGCCGAGCTGCAGGCGCAGGGCTACGCGCTGCCGGCCTACCCGGACGACCCGAAGTCGGACGAGGAGCGCGACATCCGCGCCCGTTACGACAAGGTCAAGGGCAGCGCCGTGAACCCGGTGCTGCGCGAGGGCAACTCCGACCGCCGCGCCCCCGCCTCGGTCAAGAACTACGCCAAGACGCACCCGCACCGCATGGGCAAGTGGACGTCCGACTCGAAGACGAACGTCGCCACCATGGGCGTCGACGACTTCCGTTCCACCGAGAAGTCCGCGGTGATCACCGAGGCCGGCGCGCTGAAGATCGAGCTGGTCGGCGACGACGGCTCCACCACGGTGCTGCGCGAGTCCGTACCCGTCCTCGCGGGCGAGGTCGTGGACGCGTCCGTCATGCACGTCGCGCCGCTGCGTGAGTTCCTCACCGAGCAGATCGCCCGCGCCAAGGCCGAGGGCGTGCTGTTCTCGGTGCACCTCAAGGCCACGATGATGAAGGTCTCCGACCCGATCGTCTTCGGTCACGTGGTGCGCGCCTTCTTCCCGAAGACGTTCGCGCGCTACGGCGAGGCACTCGCCTCCGCCGGTCTGACCCCGAACGACGGCCTCGGCGGCATCTACAAGGGCCTGGAGGCCCTGCCGGAGGGCGCCGAGATCAAGGCCTCCTTCGACGCCGAACTCGCCGACGGCCCGGAGCTCGCGATGGTCGACTCCGACAAGGGCATCACCAACCTGCACGTGCCGTCCGACGTCATCGTCGACGCCTCGATGCCTGCCATGATCCGCACCTCGGGCCACATGTGGGGCCCGGACGGCCAGGAGGCCGACACGCTCGCGGTCCTGCCGGACAGCAGCTACTCCGGCGTCTACCAGGTCGTCATCGACGACTGCCGCGTCAACGGCGCCTTCGACCCGTCCACCATGGGCTCTGTGCCGAACGTCGGTCTGATGGCGCAGAAGGCCGAGGAGTACGGCAGCCACGACAAGACCTTCGAGGTGCCGACCACCGGTACGGTCCGCCTCGTCGACCAGGCCGGCAACGTCGTCCTGGAGCAGACGGTCTCCGCCGGCGACATCTTCCGCGCCTGCCAGACCAAGGACGCCCCGATCAAGGACTGGGTGAAGCTGGCCGTCACCCGCGCCCGCGCCACCGGTGACCCGGCCGTGTTCTGGCTGGACGAGACCCGCGCGCACGACGCCGTGCTCATCGAGAAGGTCAAGCGGTACCTGCCGGAGCACGACACCGAGGGCCTGGACATCCGCATCCTGTCCCCCGTCGAGGCGACCGAGCTGTCCGTGGAGCGCATCCGCCGCGGCGAGAACACCATCTCGGTCACCGGCAACGTGCTGCGCGACTACCTCACCGACCTCTTCCCGATCCTGGAGCTGGGCACCAGCGCCAAGATGCTGTCGGTCGTCCCGCTGATGGCGGGCGGCGGCCTCTTCGAGACGGGCGCCGGCGGCTCCGCCCCGAAGCACGTCCAGCAGCTGGTCAAGGAGAACTACCTGCGCTGGGACAGCCTGGGCGAGTTCTTCGCGCTCGCGGCCAGCTTCGAGCACCTCGCGACCACCACGGGCAACGCCCGCGCCCAGGTCCTCGCCGACACCCTCGACCGCGCGACGGCGACCTTCCTCAACGAGGACAAGTCGCCGACCCGTCGCGTCGGCGGCATCGACAACCGCGGCAGCCACTTCTACCTGGGCCTCTACTGGGCGCAGGAGCTGGCCGCGCAGACCGACGACGCGGACCTCGCCAAGGCGTTCGCCCCGCTCGCCGAGACGCTCACCGCGCAGGAGCGGACGATCGTCGACGAACTGCTCGCCGTCCAGGGCAAGCCCGCCGACATCGGCGGCTACTACCAGCCCGACCCCGCCAAGGCCGCGAAGGTCATGCGTCCGTCCGCCACCTGGAACGAGTCGCTCGCGACCCTCGCCTGACACACCGTCGGGCCCCTGACGGGCCACGACTGCGCCGCCCCGGCCGGAACCTCCGGCCGGGGCGGCCGCGTTCCACCGGTCCGGTGATCCCGGGTCGGCCGGCGGGCCGGACCGTGCGGGCCCGGCACGGCCTTCCGTCGTCCTGATACCCCCTCAGAGCGCCCGCGCGGCCGACCGACACACCGGCGCACACCCAAGGGCGACAAGGGCTGCCCACCTGGGTGATCAGCGGTGGCGTGCCGGAACCCCCGCTCATAGCTTCGGCCCATGACCAAACGACAGATGGCCTACCTCGCCTGCACCGCGGCCGTCATGGCGACGGGGCTGGGTGCCGCCCCGTCGGCCGACCACCGCGCCGTGCACCGGGTGAGACCCGGCGAGTCCATTCAGCAGGCCGTGGACACCGCACGACCGGGGGACACCGTCCTCATCCTCCCCGGCACCTATCACGAGAGCGTCCGCGTCACCGTGCCGAACCTGACGGTGCGAGGCTTCGGTGCCCGCCGCACCGTCATCGAGCCGGGCCCGGCCTCCGCCGTCGACGCCTGCGCCAAGGCCGGCAACGGCATCTGCGTCACCGGTACGGACAGCAGCCCCCTCACGGGGGTCACCGTGCGCGCACTGACCCTCCGGGGCTTCGCCAAGCAGGGCCTGTGGGCGTCGGGAACCGACCGGCTGACCGTCCGCGGGGTGACCGCCGAGGACAACGGCCAGTGGGGCATCGCCCAGGAGAGGTCCGTCCGCGGGGTGTTCCGGTACAACACCGCCAGGGGCAACGGCGACGCCGGCCTGTTCGTCGCCAACACGGTCTCCACCGAGGAGGGCGCCCGGGACACCCGGGGGACGGTGATCAGCCACAACCGACTGGTGGGCAACCGGATCGGCGTCACGGTGCGCCGACTGCGCAACCTCACCGTCGCCGACAACGAGGCGACCGGCAACTGCACCGGCGTGTTCGTCGTGGGCGACGAGAACAAGCCGCACGCCGGAGCCCTGGCCGTCCGCCGGAACAACATCCACGCCAACAACAGGTCCTGCCCCAAGACCCCCCGGCTGCCCGCGCTGCAGGGCTCGGGCATCGTCCTCACCGGCACCGAGGACTCCCTGGTGACGTGGAACAGGGTCGTGGACAACGTGGGCGCCTCCCCCCTGTCGGGCGGCATCGTGCTGTTCAAGAGCTTCGTCGGCGCCGCCAACCGGGGTGACGTGATCCGCGACAACGTGGTGCTGCGCAACGGCCCGGCCGACCTCGCCGACCGCGACCCCGCCGGCAAGGACAACGTGTTCCTCCGCAACATCTGCCGGGTCTCCCAGCCCGCCGGCAGGTGCTGACCGGCCCATCACTCCCCCACCCCCACCACCCACTCGAGGCACGACAGAAGAAGCGAGGCACCAGATGACAACTGCCGAGCAGGCTCCGCACCGGACGCCCGCCGAACAGGCTCCCCCGCCGCCCATGCGGCTGCGGGAGCTCGTCTTCGGAGCGGCGTGCGCCGCCGCCGTGCGCGCCGCCGCCCGCCTGGGCGTGGCCGACGCCCTGGAAGAGACGCCGATGAGCGTCGAGGACCTGGCCGCGGCGGTCAAGACCCAGCCGCAGACCCTGCGCCGGCTGCTGCGCGCCCTGTCCTGCCAGGGCGTCTTCGTGGAACAACCGGACGGCGCGTTCGCCCACACGGAGATGTCCCGGCTGCTGCGCGAGGACGACCCGCACAGCCTGCGGTACATCGCCCTGTGGTGCACCGAGCCCTGGACGTGGAACGTCTGGCCCAAGCTCGACGAGGCCGTTCGCTCCGGCCGCAACGTCTTCGAGGACGTGTACGAGAAGGAGTTCTTCGAGTACCTCAACGAGGAGGCGCCCGAGTCCGCGTACGTCTTCAACCGGGCCATGACGACGTCCAGCGAACAGTCCGCGCGCGATGTCGCGAACCTGCTCGACCTCGACGGGGTGTCCTCGGTCGCCGACATCGGCGGCGGTCAGGGACAGGTCGTGGCCAGCCTGCTGGAGAAGCACCCCGGGATGCACGGCACCCTGCTCGACCTGCCGGGCGTGGTGGAGAACGCGGACGCGCGCCTGCGCGACGGCGGTTCGCTGGCCGACCGGGTGCGCGTCGTGGCCGGTGACTGCCGCGAGGACATCCCGGTACAGGCGGACGTGTACATCATCAAGAACATCCTGGAGTGGGACGACGACAGCACCCGCCGGGCGCTGGCGAACGTCCGGAAGGCGGCGCGGCCCGGTGCCCGTGTCGTCGTCATCGAGAACCTCGTGGACGACACCCCGTCGATGAAGTTCACGACCTCCATGGACCTGCTGCTCCTCCTCAACGTCGGCGGCGCGAAGCACACCCGGCAGAGCATGGTCGACCGGCTGACGGCCGCGGGCCTGGTCATCGGAGAGGTCCGTCCGGTCAACGCGTATCTCCACGCGTTCGAGTGCACCGTCCCGGCCTGAGCCGCCGCGACGCCCCGGGCCGGCCCGGCAGAGGCCGGCCCGGCAGAGGCCGGCCCGGCAGAGGCCGGCCCCGCAAACCCGAGGCCGCCGGATCCGCTTTCGCGGAGCCGGCGGCCTCGGGTTGTGTCCCGGCGCCCGGTCAGGAGGCGGCGGCGCGCTCCCAACGGTAGAAGCAGCGCGCCATGGCGTCCTTGGGGCTGCGCCACGTCTGCGGGTCGTACGCGCTGACGTACGCCGACAGTTCCTCGCTGACGCTGCGGAACTCCGGGTGCCCGACCACCTTCGCGATGGCGGGCGCGGGGTCCTTGTCGGACTCGATGAGGTGCATGTACACATCACCGAACTGGAAGAGGCTGCGCCGGTTGACACCGATCAGGTGCGGCAGTTCACCGCGGTCGGAGGCGGCGAACACGTCGGCGATCGCGGGCGCCGAGTCGGGCGCCATCCGGGCGACGATCAGGGCGTGATGCATCGGGGGTCCTTCCTGGGTCGGTGATCAGCCCGGTACGGCTGGCGCGTTGCGGCGGTCGCGGGCGGCCTGCTCGATGCGGTCCCGGATCAGGGCCATCTGGACGCGGGAGTTGCGGTTGATGTTGTCCGTCATCCAGGCGTCGTCGACCGGGGCCTCGGGCTTCATCGCGAAGTCCTGCACCCAGTGCATGTGGGTGCCGCCCGGGGTCTCCTTGTACTCCCACCGGATGTCCATGTGGGCGAAGGGGCCGGTCTCGACGCGGCGGGCCCGTACGGTCCGCGCGGCGCGGTCCACGGTCCGCTCCGAGACCCAGCTCCAGACCTTGCCGTTCTCGTCCGGGTGCATGGTCAGGCGGAAGCTCGTCGTGTCGCCGTCACGGGAGAGCACCTCCAGGGACGCGTACTCGCTGAACAGCTGCGGCCAGTTCTCGATGTCGTTGGTCATGTCCCAGACCAGATCGAGAGGGGCGTCGATGGTGATGCTGTTCTCGGTGTGTCCTGCCACTTCAGGCTCCAGTCTTGAGGGTGCTGTTGACGAGGTCGAGGAACTCGCGGGGCGTCTTGCAGCGCTCCGCGTCGGGGGGCAGCGGCTTGCTGTACCGGTTCTCCAGCTCGCCGACGATGCCGAGCAGGCCCAGCGAGTCGAGGCCGAGGGTGCCGAACGGGGAGTCCGACGCGTGGTGCAGCTGCTGGGGGTCGACGGTGACTCCGGCGGCCTTCTTCATCAGCTTGGCGAGTTCGTCGACGGTCACTTCGATGATCATCTGAGTTCTCCTTCTCGCCCGGTCCTATCGGGCGGAGTCGCCGCCGCGGCGCACGACCAGCGCCGCGTTGGATCCCATGAGTCCCCTGCTGAGGACCAGGGCCGTGTTCAGCTCGGCGGGGCGAGCACGGGACATCACCAGGTCGAGGTCGTGGCAGATGTCGAACACGTTGGGGGTGGGGGGCACCAGGCCGTTCTCCATGGCGAGCACCGCGGCCGCGGTGTCCAGCACGGGCGCCGCGCAGTAGGCCCGCCCGATCCCGGTCTTGGGCGCCGTGACGGGCACCCGGGTGCCGTGCGCCCCCAGGGCGTCGGCGATGGCCAGGGCTTCGGCGCGGTCCGCCTCCGGTACGCCCAGGGCGTCCGCGAACACGACGTCGATCTCCTGCGGGGCGCAGCCCGCCTCGTCGAGGGCGACCTTGATGGCCTGGACGAGTCCCTCCCGGGACTGCTCCCAGCGGGAGGCACCGGTGAAGGTGGCGCCGTGCCCGGCCACGGTGGCCCGGATCGCGGCACCGCGGTCGCGTGCGCGGGCCGCCTCCTCCACGACGAGCATCGCGCCGCCCTCCGCGGGTGCGAACCCGCAGGCTCCCTCGGTGAAGGGCCGGTAGGCGCGATCGGGGTCCTCGACGGTGCTGATCTCGGGGTAGCCGAGCTGGCAGACCATCGAGTACGGGGCGAGGGGTGCCTCGGCGGACCCGGCGAGGACGGCACCGGTGCCGCGCCGTACCCCGCGGGCGGCGTGCGCGATGGAGTCCAGGCCGCCCGCCTCGTCGCTCGCGACCACTCCGCACGGCCCCTTGAAGCCGCCCCGGATGGAGATCTGGCCGGTGCTGGCGGCGTAGAACCAGGCGATGGACTGGTACGGGCCGACGTACCGGGATCCCTGGCCCCACAGTTTCTGGAGTTCCCGCTGTCCGAACTCTCCGCCACCGGAGCCGGCCGCGGTGACCACGCCGATGTTGTACGGCTCCGCGGGGTCCCCGTGGCCGAGGCCGGCGTCGTCCAGGGCGAGGACGGTCGCGGCCATGGCGAAGTGGCTGAAGCGGTCGGTCTGGACGAGGAAACGCTCCTCGATGAGGGATGCGGCGTCGAAGGAACGGACCTCGCCCGCGACGCGGAGCGGCAGGTGCTCGCATCCCTCGCGGGTGATCCGGTCCAGAACGCCGAGCCCCTCACTGATGGACTTCCAGTAGGCGTCGGCTCGCAGTCCGTTGGGCGCGATCACACCGATGCCGGTGATGGCCGCGTGCCGGGGGCGCTGAGTGCGCTGACTGGTCATGGTTTCCTCCCACCCGGCCCGGTCAGGAGCACCGCGGACTGGAAACCGCCGAATCCGCTGCCCACGGAGAGCACGTTGTTCAGCTTCCGGGGGCGTGCGGTGCGCGGAACGTAGTCCAGGTCGCACTCGGGGTCGGGAGTTTCGTAGTTCGCGGTAGGCGGCACGACCTGGTGTTTCAGGGCGAGGACGCAGGCGACGACCTCGATCGCCCCGATCGCGCCCAGCGAGTGCCCCACCATGGATTTGATGGAGCTCATGGGGGTCTTGTACGCGTGGGCGCCCAGCGACCGCTTGACCGCGGCGGTCTCGTGGCGGTCGTTCTGCCGGGTGCCCGAGCCGTGCGCGTTGACGTAGTCGATCAGTGTCGGATCGAGTCGCGCCTGGTCGAGCGTGGTGTCGATCGCCCGGGCCATCTCGCGGCCCTCGCTGGTCAGACCGGTCATGTGGTAGGCGTTGCCGTAGGTGGCGTAGCCGCCGATCTCGCAGTAGATGTGCGCGCCGCGGGCCCGGGCGTGCTCGTACTCCTCCAGGACGAGTACCGCCGCGCCCTCGCCCATGACGAAGCCGTTGCGGTGGGCGTCGAAGGGCCGGGAGGCGTGCTCCGGGTCGTCGTTGTCGGGCGACGTCGCCTTGATGGCGTCGAAGCAGGCCATGGTGATCGGGGATATGGGAGAGTCGGACGCCCCGGCGATGCAGACGTCCGCCCGGCCCTCCTCGATCGTGTGGAAGGCGTAGCCGACCGCGTCGAGTCCGGAGGTGCAGCCCGTGGAGACCGTCTGCACCGGACCCTGTGCGCCGAACCGCTCGGCGACCACCGAGGCGAGCGTGCTGGGTGAGAACGCCATGTGCAGCTGCGGGTCGGCCGCGCGGTGGTCCACGTCCCACCGTCGGCCGCCCTCACTGACCTTGACGTAGTCGTGTTCGAGGCGGGTGGTACCGCCGACGGCGCTGCCGAGCGATACACCGACCCGCCAGGGGTCCTCCCTGCCGGTGTCGAGTCCCGAGTCGCGTACGGCCTCGTTGGCCGCGACCGCGGCGAACTGGATGTACCGGTCCGCGTGCTGGCTCAGCTCCGGGTCGAGACCGTGTGCGAGGGGGTCGAAGTCGCATTCGGCGGCTATGCGCGAGCGCAGGCCCGCTGGATCGAACAGCGTGATGCCGCGGGTCGCTGTACGGCCGTTGGCGAGGAGGTCCCAGAACGCCGTCGCTCCGGTGCCGCCCGGAGCGACCACACCGATACCGGTGACGGCCACCCGCCGGGTCACTTTATGGCCCCACTTCGCTCGGACGGCCGTCCGTGGTCAGGCGCGGACAGGTCCGTCCCGGCGGCGGCGAACTCGGGGGTGGGCCCGTGGCCGTCGGCCTCCTCCGTGTCGACGTGACCGAGGCTCGGACGGGGGGCGAGCGGTCCCAGGTGGAAGACCATGCGGGCCTCCGTGTCACCGACGTTGCGGAAGCGGTGGCGCATGTTGATCGGGATCAGCAGGCCCTGGTCCGGCCGGAGCGCGTGCGCCTCGCCGTCCAGGTCCACCTCGAGCGCGCCGGTGACGACGTACACGAACTCCTCGGAGTACGGGTGGTAGTGCTCGCCGATGCGCTCGCCGGGCTGGACGATGGCCAGGCCCATGAACCCGCTGGTGGAGCCCGCCGTGGCGGGGGTGAGCATGGCCCGGATGTCGCCTCCGCGCCTGCGGTTGGGTTCCGTCTCGCTCAGGTCCACGATGCGTGGATGCTTCTGGATCATTCTTGATACCTCCGACTGTGGAAGTGGCGTGCGAGGGGGCGGCCGCGGACCTGGGGACCGCGGCCGTCCGTCAGGAGTGCGCCGCGGTGCGGTCGGTGACGGGCATCATGTCGGCGTGCGACAGGAGACGGTTGACGTTGCGCTCCGTGTCCAGGGAGCCCTCGACGCCGATCGCGGGACCGTCGAGGAGCCGCTCCAGTTCCCCGGCCTTGCCGGCGCCCTTGAGGCCGAGCGACGCGGCGGGGTCTGCGTCCAGTTCGCCCGTGATGTCGATGAGGCGCACCACGATGTCGTCGCGCTGGAAGACCGTGCTCCCGTAGACCGCACCCTTCGGGTCGGCTGCCGCGGCCTCGTCCTGATGGGCGAGCAGCCGGGCGAGCTCCATCCCCTGGCCGCGCTTGGCCGGGTAGTACAGCGCGTGCCGGCGAAGGCCCGCGGGTTCCGGCCGGTCCGCCACCACGTGGTGCACGGCCGGCAGGGCCGCGCGGGTGAAGAAGACGCGTGCCGAGTCCTCGTTGCCCAGGTCCCGGTCCTGCTCCAGGTACGGGTTGATGGCCTCCTCGACGGCCCTCACCTCTGGCTGGCGCGCCACATGGCGCAGGGCCACGAGGAGGTCGCCCTCCACTTCCACCGCGCGCACGACGCGGTTGCCGTGCATGAAGAGCGAGGTGCGGCGCAGGCGCGTGGTGTCGTCGACCCGGGCCTGGGGCGCCTGGTATCCGGCCAGGATCTCCGCGACCTTGGACTCGGAGCCGGGCTTGACGGTGAAGGTGAGGGCGTGGCGGGCCACCCCGTCCCCCACGCGGGCCTGCACCTGCTTGGCGGCCTTGGCCGCCTTGCCGGCCTTCGGCGCCGCATCCTGCTGGTTGCGGTGGGTCTCCCGCAGGATGCTGTACCGCATCGAGCGGGTGTCCTTGACGCAGCTGTGCATCGGCCTGACCGTCTCGACGTGCTCCTCGCTGTTCACCCAGGCGAGGAAGGGCGGGGCGCTCTCCCACTCACTGGTGATGAGCCACTGCGAGGGGTTCTCGATCGACTGGCAGAGCTGGTCGCTGATGTGACCGGGGACGGACGCGACCTGATTGCACATGTGTTCGTAAGCGTCGAGGAACTGCTGCTGGGCTCCTTCGTACAGATCGAGCAGCAGGATCACCCGCAGCTTGGAGCCGTCGAACGCCGACTGCGAGATACGTCCCGAGCTGGTCATCCGGCACACCTTTCTTCATTCTTCACGGAAGGTCAGGAACGACCGCCGTGGCCGAAAGGCCGGGGTCGCCATGAGCCGATCGTTGACGGGACGTCCGATACGCGCGAGCCCCACGGGGCGGACGAGTGAACTGCGTGTCATCCGGGTGCCCCCGGCGCGCGAGCGGCCCCCCGAAGGGCATGGAACCTGAGTCCCGTTCCTGACTCACACCTCGCGGGTGACGCTGGAGGCAATCAATGAACCGATGGAATGAGGCCGGCGAGGTCGGTCACCACACGCCGGTCCTCGTTGTCGGCGGCTCCCTGGTCGGTCTGTCCACGTCGCTGTTCCTGGGGCGCCTCGGCGTTCCGCACCTGCTGGTCGAGCGTCACCCGGGCACGTCGATCCATCCGCGCGGCCGCGGCAACAACGTCCGCACGATGGAGTTGTTCCGGGTGGCCGGGGCGCAGCGGCGCATCGAGCGGGCCGCGTCCGTCCTGGCGGAGAACCACGGCATCCTGCAGGCGCCGACCCTGGTGGGCGACGCGGGCGAGTGGCTGTTCAAGAACATCGACCCGGGCGGCGGGCTGGCGCGCTTCAGCCCCAGCAAGTGGTGTCTGTGCAGCCAGAACGACCTGGAGCCGGTGCTGCTGGAGTGTGCTCGGGAACTGGGCGGAGATCTGCGGTACTCCACGGAGCTGATCTCGTTCGAGCAGGACGCCGAGGGGGTGACCGCACGGCTCAAGAGCCGTGGAACGGGTGAGCACAGCACCGTCAGGGCGGACTATCTCGTCGCCGCGGACGGTCCGCGCAGCCCCGTCCGCGAGCGGCTCGGCATCGGACAGAACGGCCCGGGCGACCTGTTCCACAACGTGAGCGTCACCTTCACCTCCCGGCGCCTCGCGGAGGCCGTCGGCGACCGGCGCTTCATCGTCTGCTACCTGACCGGCCCGGAGGCCGACGGGGCGCTGCTGCCGGTCGACAACAAGGAGCACTGGGTGTTCCACGCTCCCTGGCACCCCGAACACGGGGAGACGCTTGAGGAGTTCACCGACGAGCGGTGCGCGGAGCACATCCGGCGGGCCACGGGTGTACGGAATCTCGATGTGGAGATCACCGGCCGGGCCGCCTGGCACGCGGCCGAGCGGGTCGCCGAGCGGTACGTGGACGGCCGGGTGTTCCTCGCCGGTGACTCGGCCCACGAGATGTCCCCCACGGGGGCGTTCGGCTCCAACACGGGCATCCAGGACGCGCACAACCTCGCCTGGAAGCTGGCCGCGGTCCTGGGCGGCTGGGCCGGCCGCGGGCTGCTGGAGTCCTACGACGCGGAGCGCCGTCCGGTCGCGCAGGCGACGAGCGCGCGCGCCTCGTCGCGTTCGGTCGAGCACAGCCACCCCGGATACACCCCGGCCCCCGGAACCGGCGGCCCCAGGGGTCCCGGCGGTCCCGGCGGCAAGGGCGGCGGCATCCTCAACGTGGCGCTGAGCTACCGCTACCCGCGCGGTGCGGTCCTGGGCGCCGATCCCACGCTGCCGATCGTGCCTGACGGCATGCGGTTGACGGGCGAACCGGGCAGCCGGGCACCCCACATGTGGCTGGAGCGTCCCGGTGACCGGATCTCCACGCTCGACCTGTACGAGCGGTCCCTGGTGCTCCTGAGCTCGGCGGACGGCACCGCCGGGTGGCACGCCGCGGCGAAGGAGGTCGCGGCGCGGCTGTCGGTGCCGCTCGACTCGTACCGGATCGGGGGCGGACCCGGCGCCGAGCTGTCCCCCGAGGGCGGCACGGACTGGGCGCGGGTGCACGGTGTCACCGCGGGCGGAGCGGTGCTGGTCCGCCCCGACGGGTTCGTCGCCTGGCGGTCCGAGGGCCCGTCGGCCGATCCCGGCGCCACGCTGCGGGACGTGCTCGTGGCGCTGCTGGACCGGCGCTGACGACTCCTCCACGCCACGACACGGGCGAGGACGCTCCGCCGGTACGCGCGTGACACGCGGGGCGCCGTGCCGGAGAGAGCCGGGCGTCCGAACCGGCGACGGGCGGGAAGCGGGGACACGGGCGAGGGCGGGGGGCCGGTGTCTGCGGACCGCCCGCCCTGCCATGTGTCCGGGGGCCTCACCCGGGTGGGTCAGGGATCCGTTCTGCCGAGGTGGTCGAGACGTCCGAGGTGCGCCACGTTCTCCCGGTCGTCGGCGTCCTCGGCGGCCTCGGCGGCGAACCAGGCGTCGAGGATCTCCTTGAGCAGCGGTTCGGACGTCAGCCGCAGGCTCAGTGCCAGCACGTTCGCGTCGTTCCAACGGCGTGCGCCGTCCGCCGTGTACGCGTCCGTGCACAGGGCCGCGCGGACACCCGCCACCTTGTTCGCGGCGATCGACGCGCCCGTGCCGGTCCAGCAGCAGACGACCGCCTGCTCCGCGGTCCCCGCGGCCACCTCAAGGGCGGCCGCCTCGGAGCACACCGCCCACCGCGGGTCCCGGCCGGGGTGCAGCGCCCCGTGTGTCGTGACCTCGTGGCCTCGGCCGCGCAGTTCCGCGACGAGGGAGCGGGCCACGGGTTCGTCCATGTCCGAGGAGACGGAGATCCGCATGCCCGGCAGCCTACCCAGCGGTGCGTACGCGCGGCAGGCCCGCTTCGTCCGACGCCCCGAGGAGGACCCGCGCACCCCAAGAAGGACCCGCGTACCCGTTGAAGGACCCACGCACCCGAAGAAGAGCCGGAGTACACGAAGAAGGGCCCTCACGGACCATCGCCCGTGAAGACCCTTCGCACCGTCGGGACGACAGGATTTGAACCTGCGACCCCTTGACCCCCAGTCAAGTGCGCTACCAAGCTGCGCCACGTCCCGATGCGGTTCACCCGCGGTGATCCCGCGTGATCGTGCAGGTAAACCCTACCGCACGTGCGGGGGCGGGCCCGCACACGCGACGGTCGGCGGCGCGGGGCGTCCGGGGCGGCCTGGGCGCGACGGCGAGGCGCGCGGACCACGGGAGCAGCGGCTACACCGTGCTGCCGGCCAGCCTCCACTCGCGGTGCAGCGTGCCCAGCGGAACGCCCCGCTGGAGGACCGGGGTGCCGAAGACGGACAGCTGGATCCGCAGGGTCCCACTCAGATCGAGACCGCCGTAGACGCCCCACGTACCCGTCGCCTCGACGTCGGACTTCGTGCCGGAGCCGGCGGGGGCGGTGACGTCGACGGTGCCCGTGGCCTCACCGCGCAGATAGGGGGCCAGGTCGGCGGTGACCCCCACGGCTCCGTACAGGCCGACGGTGGCCTGCGCGCCGAGGGCGGCCTTCACCCCTCCGGCGGTCGTGACCAGCGCGTGCACCGGGGTGCTCGCCATGTGCGACTCGTTGACCGGGGTCCAGCCGCTGGCCGAGTCGTAGGTGCCGCCGGCGTCGAAGTCGCCCTTGAGGTCCTGTTCGACGTCGACGGTGACCCTGCCGTCGCCGCTGATCTGGAAGTAGCAGGTCAGGTCGAGGTTCACGACGACGGGGATCGGGCCGACCTGGAGGACGGGGTCGGCGTGCAGCTTCGCGAACGGCAGCCGGACGGGCTGGGCGGAGGCGGCGGCGCGCCCCTTGAGTGCCCACCGCGAGGTCCAGTCGCCGGAGACACCGAGGTGGGCGGTTGCGGGGCCGGCCGCGGTGGACCTGCCGCCGTAGGAGAAGTCGACCTCCGGCTTGACCTGGACGAAGCCGGACACGGCCGCCGCCGCGGAGGCCGGCGCGCCCCCGGCCGTGGCGACCCGGGTGGCGACGTCGACCCGCAGGCTGCCGAGCGGGACCTTCGCGCCCTCGGGGCCCGCGTGCACGTCTCCGGCCCGCGCCCAGGACACCTTGACGTCGGGCAGCAGCCGCTCGACGTCGAAGGATGCGGGATCGACGGGAACGGTGCCCTTGGCCTCGCCGTCGCCGAGCAGCGCGTCGAGGGTCGTCGGCGCGGTCTGGACCTCGGTGCCGTCGGGCTTCTCGTCGATCACCTCGGTGACCTTGGCGAGCAGTCCGTCGGGGGCGCCGGGCGCGGGGGCGCTCGCGATGACGTCGCCGACGGCGGTACGGCTCGGCGCCGGCGTCCCTCCGGGGGTCGGTGACGCTGACGGATCCCCTTTGCGGGCAGGGGATATGACGGCGCGTCGGGTTCGGCTGTCGTACGACGTCACCGACAGCGCGGACTTGTGGGCCCTGCCGCCGGCCGTACCGGGCCGCGCGACGGCGGTCGAGGTGGCCGCGGGCGCGGCCGCGACGGCGAGCGGCCGGCCGGTGTCCGCGGGCCCGGCGGTGGACGAAGTGGCGTCCGGGGCCCGTTCGGGGGCGGAGGAGGAGCGCGGGCCGGGGTCTGCGGAGCAGCCGACGGCGAGGAGGAGGGCGGATGCGGCGAGCGCGGGCATGACGGCACGCAAGGGCCGCTTGCGGATACGCAAGATCAGTCCTGAGGGGGGTGGGGGTGGCAAGGAATTACCGGCGAGTAACTAGATGTGAGCATGCCATGGAGGCATGAAGACCCGCTTCACCTTTCCGCACCCCGCAGGGGTGATGTGCACCACGCCGCCCCCCTCCAGGCGGCCCCGGCTCCCCCAACTCTCGTGAACTTCAGACCAATTGACGTGTCGTCACACACCCGACCCGACCGGGAGCACCGATCACGCCCCGGCCACAGGCGCCGCTCACGCCCCACCCACAGGCACCGGTCACACCCCGGCCGAAGAAGAGGACGCGACGGTCCGGCCCCCTCATCTCACGGTCTCGGGCCCCCAGTACTCCGGGCCGATCCCCCGCCAGTCGATGAGCGGGGACACCGCGATGGTCAGCGGATCGGCATCGAGCCCCGCGCGCCGCAGGAACTCGGCCAGGTCGCCCAGGTTGTAGGCCAACCCGAGGCTCTCTCCGTGCACACGGACCCGGCGGCCGCCTGTCGGCGCCGGCGGGGACACGATCACAGGCAGCGGTTCGGACATGAATCCAGCCTCGCCTCTCCGGTCCCGGCCTGCATCCCGGCCCGATGTCCTGCTCGTTCACCGCGCGCCGTCGTCGGGGCGCCGGAGGAGTGTGGGTTCGCCATGGCCGAATTCAATCACGTGTTCGATTTTGGGCGCGACCCGTGCCCGGGACCCTGCCGATCGGGGGCGCCGGGGCGGGCCGCCGACGGTCAGACCCGCGGCCGGTTGATCAGCCCGGACAGGACGATCACGCTCTCCGTCCGCTCGATGACCCTGGCCTCGCGCACCTGCTGGATGGCCCGTTCCAGATGCGGGATGTCCAGGGCCATCAGGTGCACCATCGCGTCGGCGGCCCCGGAGACCGTGTAGGCCTCGACCACCTCCGGCACGGCCTCCAGCTCGCGCCGCAGTTCGGCGGGGGTCGGATTGCCCTTGCAGTACACCTCGGCGAACGCCTCGGTCCGCCAGCCCAGCGCCTGGGTGTCGACGAGCGCGGTGAAGCCGCGGATCGTGCCGTCGGCCACGAGCCGGTCCAGGCGCCGCTTCGCCGCCGGTGCCGAGAGCCCGGCGGCGCGGCCGATCTCCGCGTACGTGCTGCGCGCGTCGCGCAGCACGCACCGCACGATCTCCTCGTCGATGGCGTCCATGGCCACGTCGCTCACCTCTTCCTCCGCGCAAGAAATCACCACGCAGGCCCAGTCTTCACAAGAAATCGATCCTAGACGGAAACAAACGGCGATTGTTTGCGTACCGGAACTGTTCGTAGCATCCTCACGCCCCCTCGTCGTCCACCGCGGAAGGAGCGTGTGGCATGCGCGCAGTGCTCAGTGCCGAGGAGTCCGCAGCCCTGGAGGCCGTCGACGAAGCGGCCGTCGCCACGATGCTGCTCGACACCCTGGCCGTGCCGAGCGTGACGGGAAGCGCGGCCGAGTCCGAGCTGCAGCACCGTCTGGCGCGTGACCTCGGCCGGTCCGGCCTGGACATCGACCTGTGGTCGATGGATCTGCCCGCTCTGCGCGCCGAGCCCGGCTTCCCCGGCATGGAGGTGCCGCGCGACGAGGCGTGGGGGCTCGTCGCGACACTGCCCGGCGCCGAGGACGGTCCGACCATGATCCTCCAGGGCCATGTCGACGTCGTACCGCCCGGTGACCTCGCGCAGTGGGCGGGTGCCCCCTTCGTACCGAGCGTCCGCGGGGACGTCGTGCACGGCCGGGGCGCCTGCGACATGAAGGCCGGTGTCGTCGCCAACGTCGCCGCGCTCGCCGCGATCCGGGCGTCCGGGGTACGGCTGCGCGGCAGCGTGGCGGGCCACTTCGTGGTCGGCGAGGAGGACGGCGGGATCGGCGCCTTCGGCACCCTGCACCGTGGCCACACCGGCGACGCCTGCGTCATCAGCGAGCCGACCGGCGGCACGCTGGTCACCGCGAACGCCGGCGCCCTGACCTTCCGTGTCACCGTGCCGGGCCGGTCCACGCACGCGAGCACCCGTGACGCCGGGGTGAGCGCCATCGACGCCTACGCGCCGATCGCCGCCGCCCTGGCCCGGCTGGAGGTCGCCCGCAGCGAGACGCCCGATCCCCTGATGGCCGAGTACCCCTTCCCGTACACCGTCTCCGTCGGGATGCTCCAGGCCGGCGACTGGGCCAGCAGCGTGCCGGGGCTGCTCGTCGCCGACGGCCGGCTCGGGCTGCGGCTCGGCGAGGACCCGGACGCGGCACGCGCCGCGTTCGAGCGCTGTGTGGCGGAGGCGTGCGCGGCCGATCCGTGGCTGCGCGGGCATCCCGCGGTCGTCTCGTGGCCCGGCGGCCAGTTCGCCAGCGGGCGGCTCCCGGCCGGCCATCCCCTGCGCGAGACGGTCGGCACCGCGCACGCCGACGTCACCGGCGCGCCGGGGGCCCGGGAACGCGGCGCCCCCTATGGGAGCGACCTGCGCCTCTATGCCGGGGCGGGCATCCCGACACTCCAGTACGGCCCCGGGGACGTACGCCTGGCCCACGGCCCCGCCGAGCACGTGTCCCTCGCGGAGACGGTCGCCGTCGCCCAGGCGCTGGTCCTGGCGACACTGCGCACCGTGGGGACCTGCTAGTGCCGCGGCCTCGGGAGGACCAGGCACGTGCCAGGACCACGGAACCGGTGGAGGGGCACCCGGCAGGACCATGTGACCCGGTGGGCCAGGGGCCCCGGGGAACCTTCAGCGCCCCTCTCGCATCCGCCAGCCGTGGTCGACCGGTCCGAGTCCGGAACCGAGCGGGAAGCCCGCCGCGATCGCGCCCGTGACGTACTCCTTCGCCCGCCGCACCGCCTCCGGCACCGCCCGCCCCCGCGCCAGCTCCACCGCGACGGCCGAGGCCAGGGTGCAGCCGGTGCCGTGGGTGTGGCGGTTGTCGTGGCGCGGGGCCCGCAACCAGAGCTGTTCGGTGCCGTCGGTCAGCAGGTCGACGGCCTCGCCTGGCAGATGGCCGCCCTTCACGAGGACCCAGCGGGGGCCGTAGGACAGCAGCCGTTCCGCGGCGCGGCCCATGTCCCGCTCGTCCGTCACCTCGATTCCCGTGAGCTCGGCGGTCTCGTCGAGATTCGGCGTCACCACCGTCGCGACCGGCAGCAGCGCGGTCCGTACGGCGTCCAGCGCGTCGTCGGCCAGCAGCCGGTCACCGTGCTTGGAGACGCTCACCGGGTCCACCACCACGGGCGCGGCGACGTCCGACAGCAGCTCGGCGACGGTCTCGACGAGCAGCGCGGAGCCGAGCATGCCGGTCTTCACCGCCTGCACCCCGATGTCGTCCACGACGCTGCGGTACTGCGCGCGCACCGCCTCCGCCGGAAGCTCCCAGGCTCCCTGCACACCGAGGGAGTTCTGCGCGGTGACCGCGGTCAGCACGCTCATCCCGTGCGCGCCGAGCGCCAGCATGGTCTTGAGGTCGGCCTGGATGCCGGCGCCGCCGCCCGAGTCCGATCCGGCGACGGTCAGGACGCGGGGCGGGGCGGCGGGGGTGTTCGAGGACATGACGGGTTCGCTCCGTACGAGAGACGAGACGGGTGAGCGGGTGAGACGGGTGGGACGGGACGGGTGAGGGGCCCGGGGCGACCCGGCCCGTGGCCGGCGGCGGCCGTGGTCAGCGACGCAGCCGCAGCGGCGCGTACACCACGAGGGCCGCGAGGAACGCCACCCCGTAGGCGAGGTCCGCTCCGTGCAGGACCCGGGCGACCGGACCGACGTACAGACTGGTGCTCATGAACGGCACCGCCGCGGCGAAGGCGCCGACGAAGGCCACCAGCGCGGGCCACCACGGCTGCGGGCGGGCGCTCTCGGCGGACAGGTCGACCGGCGCGCCGGCCCGCGCCCTGGCCCGGACGAGCCAGTCGACGGCGACGATCGCGACGAACCCGGGGATCCAGTAGCCGACGAGCAGCAGCACGTTCTGGAACCGGGTCGTGGTGTCGGCGGCGTGCATCCAGAGCACCAGCGGGAAGCCGAGTACGGCCGCCAGCGCGGCGGCGGCCGGCCGCGGCAGGCGTACCCCCATGGTCTGCAGGGCGAGCGAGCCGCTGTAGTCGTTCATGGCGTTGCTGCTCAGGGCGGCCAGGGCCACGGCGAGCAGTCCGAAGGCGCCGAGGACACCGCCGCCGAGCAGGGTGTCGACGCCGCGGGCGGTCTGGTCGGTGAAGACGGAGGCGCCCCACAGGCCGAGCGCCTGGACGGCCACGAAGGACACACCGACACCGGCGAGCGTGCACCAGAACATGCGCGGCCGGGATGCCGTGCGCGGCAGATAACGGCTGAAGTCGCTGGCGTAGGGGGCCCAGGACAGCGCCAGGCTGAGGGCGATGGTGCAGGTCAGGACGAAGGCCCCGGCCCGGTCGGCGCCGTGCGCGGAGGCGGTGGCGGCGGGGTGGTCGCCGTTCAGGAGCTTCACCGTCAGCGCGGCGAAGGCGGCGGCGAGGGCGAACGTCATCACGGTCTGCAGCCGGTGGATCACCTCGTACCCGAGGACGCCGAGCGCTCCCTGGGCGCCCATCATGACCAGCACTCCCAGCCAGAACGGCCAGCCGCACAGCTGGGCCAGCGCGTCCCCGCCGAACAGGCCGATCAGCGCGTCCCAGGCGATCGAGGACAGCCACTGCAGCGCACCCGGCACCAGCACGGCCCGCCCGAACGCGAGCCGGGCGAGCGGCAGCTGTCCGGCGCCGGTCTGGCTGCCCCAGGTGCCGAGGTACGCCGTCGGCACGGCGCCCAGCAGGGTGCCCAGTACGACGGCGGTCAGCGCGGTGGAGAAGTCCAGGCCGAGCGCGATGCCCACGGTGCCGGTGAAGACGCCGGTCATCGTCAGGTTGGGGGCGAACCACACGGTGAACAGGCGGCCGGGGCCGCCGTAGCGGTGGTCCTCCGGCACCGGGGCGATGCCGCGCGCCTCGACGCGCAGATCGCCGGGGGCCTCGGGCATCCGCCCGTCGAAGACGCCCTGCGGGCCTCCGACGGCCACTTCACCACGGGCATACGGCAACGACATGAGACATCCCTCCGCCAGTCCTAACTGGTTCAGGTTCGACGGGTGTGATCTCAGCCCTCGTGCGGGGCACCCCGTGTCCGGTTCGGCGTCAGGATAGCCCGGTCGGCGCGCACGTCCCAGGCAGGGGGCGCACGGACCAACGTGACCGGGAACGCGGCCCCCGTGAGTCGACGTGCCCCGCAACACGCCCTAGGAGCCGACGCGCGGCTCCCAGCCCTCGTACGCCGCCGTCAGCAGGCCCAGCACGCCGTGCGCGGTGACCTCGCGCGGGTTCGGGTATGCCGGGCCGGCGGCCTGCGCCGCGGCCACCGCCAAGTCGGCCTCCTCCAGACCGAGTTCGGCGAGGGTACGTGGCGCGCCCAGGTCTCCGGCGAGCTCCCGCAGGGCGCGTGGGACGTCGTCCGTGCCGAGCACCCGGGACAGGGTGACGATCGCCCGGGGCGCGGCGGACGCGTTGTAGGCGAGGGCGTAGGGCAGGACCACGGTGTGCGTCTCGGCGTGCGGCAGGCCGAAGGTGCCGCCGAGGACGTGGCACAGCTTGTGGTGCAGGCCCATGGTGGTCGCGCCGAGGCAGGCGCCGCACAGCCACGCGCCGTACAGGGCGCGGCTCCGCGCGTCGAGGTCGCCGGGGTCGGCGGCCACGTCCGGCAGGGCGCCCGTCATCGCGCGGACGCCCTCCTCGGCCATGAGCGAGACGAGGGGGGAGGCGTCGGGCGCGTACAGGGCTTCGACGGCGTGCGCGAGGGCGTTGACGCCGCTGGTCACGGAGAGGGGGACGGGGAGACCGAGAGTGAGCTCGGGATCGTAGACGACACTCCGGGGCTGGACGACGAGGTCGCGTCCGGTGCGCTTGGCGCCGTCCTCGGTCAGGCCCCACACCGAGGTCATCTCGGAGCCGGAGTAGGTGGACGGCACGGCGATCAGCGGCAGCCCGGTGCGCAGCGCGATCGCCTTGCCGAGGCCGATCGCCGAGCCGCCGCCGACCGCCACACAGCCGTCGGCGCGCATCTCGCGGGCCATCTCGACGGCCCGGGCGGCGACCTCGGCGGGTACGTGCATCCGGGCCTCGGCGTGCAGCCCCGCGCACTGGCCGCCCAGCGCGTCGGCGACCGCCCGTGCGGTGGCCTCGCCCCGTCTGCCGCAGACCACCAGCACCCTGTGCAGACCGAGCCGGGCGACCTCGCCGGGGGTCGCGGACACGGCGGCGCCGGGCCGGAAGACGACCCGGCCGGGCCGGGTCTCGTACGAGAAGTCGAGCGGGTTGTCTGTCGTGGAGTTCGGTTCGACGGTCATGCCACTCTCCTGGTCCGGCACACGATCCTGCCAGGCGTGTCCGAGGATGCGCCGCGGCGCTCCCGACGGCAACTCCTGGTGTTCCGTCGCACGGTCATCGGGACCGGTCGCCGTCGGCGCCCGCGTCCAGGAAGTGGAAGCCGGGCTCCGGATAGCGCGCGGGGGCCGGGTGCGGGGCGGACGAGGTGTAGGCGCCCGCGAGGGAGAACACCACGCGGTCGCCGGCCCGCAGGCCCTGGGCCCGGACGTCACGGACCAGGACGTCCTTCGGCGTGCTCAGCTGGCCGGTGAGGGTGGCGCGCTCCCTCCGCACCACGGGACGCGGCCAGGAATACGGCCACGGCTCCACTTCGAGAACGGACCAGGGCTGGTCGTGCCGTCCGGTCACCGGGGTGCGCAGGTGGACGGCGCCGCCACGGATGACGGCGAAGTCCTCGCTGGAGCCGTGCTCGACGTCCAGCACCTCGCTCGCGTACCAGCCGCAGTACGCGGTCAGCGCGCGGCCGGGCTCGATCCGCAGCGTCAGTTCCGGGTGGGCCGCGGCGAGCCGGGCGAGGCCCTCGCCGTACGCGTGCCAGTCGAAGCGGCGCTCGGGGCGGTCGTAGTCCACCGCCATGCCGCCCCCGATGTCCACCTCGGTGAGCTGAAGGCCGTTCCGGGCGGCCAGTTCGAGGGTCCAGGCGACGACGGACTCGGCCAGCGCCAAATGCTCCTCGGCGTGCACCCCGTTGGCCAGGTGGGCGTGGACACCGCGCAGTTCGAGGCTCGGATAACTGCCGTCCGTGAGCAGGCCGACGATCGTGTCGGCCCGGGCCGGATCGAGGCCGGAGGTGGTGGCGGCCCCGCCGCCGTCCGCCGCGAGGAGGTCGCCGGCCACCGGGAGGTCGAACCGGGGCAGCACCGCCACCCGGCGGTCCGGAGCGTGCCGCTGGGCCAGCCCGGCCAGCATGTACAGCTCGTACTCGCTCTCGACCTGGAAGCGTGTCACACCCCGTTCCAGCGCGTCCGCCAGCTCCGTCGGGGTCTTCTCCGTGCCTCCGAAGACCCGCGGGCAGTCCACGGCGGCCTCGGCGACGTGGTCCAGTTCGATGCGGGAGGACACCTTGTAACCGTCCACGTACGGGCCGAGCTCGGCCAGGATCTCCGGTTCCCCGTTGGCCTGGACCGCGTAGTACAGCTCGACGCGATCCGGCAGCGCGGCTCTGACGGACGCGGCGTGGGCGCGCAGTGCCACCAAGTCGTATACGTAGGCGGGCAGTTCCGTGGGCGACAGGGAGAGGATGCGGTCGCGCACCGCGCGCGGGGGTGTGATCATTGGGGCACTCCGGGTCGTATGGCGCAGGATGTCGTCGGCACGCGACGGGGGTGGCGAGCGGCCGGGCGACATCGCCGACCGGCCGGTGCGCGATACGGGGAGCAGGGGCACGTCGGACACGCGGAGCGGCGCCGCGTCCGACACGGGGAGCAGGGCCGCGTGCGTTACGGGGTCGCCGCCATCACTCCCGAGACGCGCGTGCGACGCGCGTGCCGGGTCCGCCGTCCGGGGCGGAGTATCCGCGGTACGCCGACCGAGCGTCCGGTTCGGGGCGCCGAGCGGGGACCAGGAGAGCACCGCCACCGCGCTCCGGCAGACCGACGCCCCCGCTCGCAGGGCTCGCGCCCTGTGGCATCCCACCATCATTCTGATCCGCGACTCCAAAACCCGTGGCCCGGATACGATCTCTACCCGGCGAGAGATCCTCAGGCACCTCGGGCCGCTCGCGGGCGGGAGCCCCTGGGAGTGTCGCCCGGCGCACACCACACCTCACGACACCTTGCCACGCCGCGGTTCCACGGGCACGTAGCCGGTGGTGTTCCGGCGGTGCGCGCCAAGGTGTGGCGTTGAAGAGGTTCGCCGGGGGAGGCGCCGGACGGCGACGCGGGCGCGCACACCGGCCGGGGTCCAGGCGCCGGATCCGCGCGAGTGGTCGGCTATCGCGCCGCTGCGGCAGATGTGCACCCCTGGGCACACGAGATGCCCGCCGGGGCGCGGCACTTGGGAACTTTCGGGCAGCCCGGCGACATGGTCGCGCGCGGGGAGGTCGGTGCATCGATACATCGGTACATCGATACCGGCCGGCCCGCAGGTGGCGGCGGGAGGGAGTCGTCCGCGACGACCGGCCGTCGCTCGGCGGCATGGCGCGGTCGACCGCGGGAGAGGTCCGCGCCGATCGCTGTCGGGCCCGGAGCGGCGGGCACGGACGCGTGGGCTCCGGGAGCACGGCGATGTCCGGGTACGGCCCGTCACCCGGGCCCAGAAGTTCGTGGAGCGCGGGATGCGCCCAGCGGATGTGGCAGCGGCTCAGGTCAGGGTGGGTCGGTTCAGGGCGGGTCGGTTCAGGGTGGGTCACATCCGGGGGGGTGGGACAGGACGGTGTGGGTCGGATCGGGCGGGTGGGTCAGGACGGCGCGAGGGGACATGACGCGGTCCGGCGCGAGGGGCATGACGCGGTGCCCGGCTCCGCGCGGAACCGGGCACCGCGTCCGGTCAGGTCAGCAGGTGGCCGACGCGGGCAGTCCGCCGTGCTGGTCGCCCTTGAGATACACGGCACTCACATAGCCCTCGGCCAGCCGCACCCACACGTCGTTGACATAGCCGTTGTCGCGGATGGTCTCGCCGTGGGTCCAGCACGACGCGCCGCGCGGCTCCCCCGCGGCGACGTGCCCGGTGATTCCGGTCTGACTCGACGGGCCGGAGCGGACGTTGACGTTCACGTACGGCGTGACACCGTAGGGCAGCCCCGCCGCCGCGGCCTGCGCGACGGCGCCGCCGGTCAGGAGCAGTCCGGCGGCGAACGCCCCGACACCCGCCGTGGTCAACGCCCTGGTCCTCATCCTCATGGTCATGCTGTCCTTCCCCGTGGTGGAGTCCCGGTGTGCTTCCCGGGTGGGACCTGCGCGTCCCGCCCGGTCCCACAGGGCAACCTTGCAAGGTCGGCTCCGGGCAGGGAACTTCTTTCGACCACGCTCGAAACGTCCCGCCTCCGGGGCCGCGTTGATCCGGACGATCGAGGGGGCGCGTGACGGGCGCCGGCGGACCTGGCCGTCGCGGGCGGCTGCGTCACCCCCGGGCGCCGCGGAGGCGGAGCCCCGCCTTCCCGGCGTTGGCGTAGGCGTCGTCCACGGCCACCACGGTGCGGCCCGCCGCGTCGAGCAGGGAGGCGGCGACGGCGGCGCGCATTCCGCCCGCGCAGTGCACCCACACCTCACCCGGGGGGATCTCGCCGAGCCGGCGGCGCACCGTGTGCAGGGGGATGTGGACCGAGCCCTCCACGAAGCCCAGGGCCCGCTCGACCCCGCGCCGGACGTCCAGGACCACGACGCCCTCACGCCCGCGCCGCCCGGAGAGGTCGGCGAGGTCGGCGAACACGGCGCGCGGGAAGGACCCCGGGACCTCGCCCTCGCGCACCCAGCCCTTCGGCTCACCGGTCGCCGCGGCGGCGGGCCGGTCGATTCCGACCCCCACTAGTGCCGCGGCAGGCAACGTTCGCCCTTCGAGGAGCTGCGTCCGGTGCGTGCTCTCGGCGTGCCGGCCGGAAGTCCTCGTACTGGACGTACTTGGGCTTTCGGCCGGTGCGGCGAGAGTGCGTGCCGGGCGTCGCGACGGGGCGAACGTTGCCTGCCGCGGCACTAGTTCCCGCTGGGCGGCGGCCAACTGCTCCGCCGATTCCGCCAGCAGGGTCACCGGCTTGCCCCACGGGATCAACCAGGCCAGGTAGGCGGCCAGTTGCCCTTCGGCCTCGAAGTTGTACGAGCCCGGCACATGGCCGGCGGCGAAGGCGACGCGGCTGCGCAGGTCCACCACCCACTCCCCCGCGGCCAGCCGCGCGGCGATCTCCTCGGCGTCGGCCGCGGCGGGCGGGGTGAGGTCGACCGGTGCCGGGCCGGCGGCGTTGGCCGGGCCCATGTAGGTGTAGTAGGCGGGGATGTCGTCCAGTCCGGCGAGCAGGCCGGCGACGAGGGTGTCGACGTCCCGGGTGAGGGCCGGGTTGTCCGCCCTCTCCCTGCCGATCGTCGTGGCCGTGCCGCCGCCCTGCCCGGCGGAGCAGAAGCTGCCGAAGCCGTGGGTGGGCAGCACGGCCGTGGTGTCGGGGAGTTCGGCGGCCAGCCGGTGCGCCGAGGCGTGCTGGGCCCGGGCGAGGCCCTCGGTCAGGCGCGGCTCGACGAGGTCGGGGCGGCCCACCGTGCCGATGAGCAGCGAGCCGCCGGAACACCGCCACCGCCGTCCCGGCGTCCTCCAGCACGTAGGCCGTGTGGTGCGGGGTGTGGCCGGGCGTGGCCACCGCCCTGAGGGTCAGGCCGGCGACGGCGTCCGCAGGGTCGACGGACACCCTGTCCCCGTCCCGCACGGGCGTGTGCGCGAAGGAGATCCGTGCGTCGGCGGGGATCAGATAGGCGGCACCGGTGAGCCGTGCGAGTTCCGGGCCGCCGGTGACGTGGTCGTTGTGCAGGTGCGTCTCGGCGACGTGGGATATCCGTACCCCGCGCCGGGCCGCCGCGGTCAGCATCCGCTCGACGTCGCGCGGTGGGTCGACCGCGACGGCGGTGCGCCGACCGCCCACGAGGTAGCTGCGGTTGCCGAGACCGGTCAGGTCAAGGGGGTCGATGAAGAACACGCCGGTCACTCCCTTCGAGTGGAGATGTGCCCCGGAGGTGTGCGCGAGCGCTCAGAGCCCCGGCCGCGCCCGGACACGGCCCACGCCGGCCGTCAGACGAGCCCCTTCAACATGCCGTGCCAGTACAGGGCGGGCAGGCCGTAGCGCTTGAGCAGCCACATGTCACGGCGCTCCTTGGTCGTGTCGACCAGCGGAATGCTGGGCGCGGGCCGTCCGGCGTAGTCGAACTCGGCGAGCAGCACCCGGTCGCGGGCGGTGACGAGCGGGCAGGAGGTGTAGCCGTCGTAGCGGCGGTCCCCCCGCTCCCCCTTCATCCCGGCCAGCAGGTTGGCGACCACGACGGGTGCCTGTCGGCGGACGGCGGCGCCGGTCTTGGAGGTGGGCAGGTTCGCGACGTCGCCGAGGGCGAAGACGTTGCGGTGGCGCGGGTGGCGCAGCGTGTACGGGTGGGCCTCGACATAGCCGTACGGGCTCGCGGGGTCGGCCAGCGGACCGCGCCGCACCCAGTCGGGGGCGCTCTGCGGCGGTACGGCGTGGAGCAGGTCGAACGCGAGGCTCTCCTCGGTACCGGCGGCACGGTCGGCCACGGTCAGCCGCCGGGCGGCGCCGTCCACGGAGGTCATCTCCGAGTTCAGCCGGACCTCGATGCCGTAGCGGTCGGCGACCCGTTCCAGGGCCCGGCGCCAGACCGGTACCCCGAACATGGAGTCGGCGGGCAGGACGAGGACCACCCGGATGCGGTCCAGGACACCCTGTCTGCGCCAGTGGTCGGCGGCGAGGTAGGCGATCTTCTGCGGGGCGCCGCCGCATTTGACCGGGCCGGCGGGCTGGGTGAAGACGGCGGTGCCGGAGCGCAGGCCGCGGATCAGCTCCCAGGTGTGGGGAGCGTGCTCGTGGGAGTAGTTGCTGGAGACGGCACCGTGCCCGACGGCCGTGTCGAGGCCGGGGACCTCGCCCCAGTCGAGCTGCAGGCCGGTGGCCATCACCAGGAAGTCGTAGCCGTGGACGCCGCCGGTGGTGGTGACCGTTCGCGCCTCGGGATCGACGGCGGTGGCGGCCTCGCGGATCCAGCGCGCCCGCCGGGGCATCACGGACGCTTCGGGGCGGTGGGTGAGGGAGAGCGGGGCCCTGCCGCCGCCGACGAGGGTCCACAGCGGCTGGTACCAGTGGGTGGCGGCCGGTTCGAGGACCGCGACGCCGCTGACACCGGCTCGGCACAGCCGGGCGGCGGTCGTGATCCCGGCGGTGCCGCCGCCGACGATCAGCACCCGGTGGTGGTCACGGGCGAAGCCGGGGACGCGGCGCGTGGAGAACGTGGAGAGGGGGGCGAAGGCGGAGAGTACGGAAGACACGGAGGACATGAGGACTCCTTGCCGTCTGCGGGACACGCTCCCGAGGCATACCCCGCGGGGTATTCGGCCGTCGGTGATGCTAGACCCGCACGGGGCGCGCGGGCCAATGAGGGATCGGTTAATTGCCCCTGAGGCAAGGGGAGTTGACAATCAGGGCGGCTGTTGCGAGTGCCGCGGCGCGGGTAGCCGGCGGACGAGGAAGCACGGAGGCCGCCGGAAGCCCGCGGGAGGAGAAGGAAGGAAACGGGCATCTTGGGCGCATGAAGAAAGGGCCCTCACAGGCTGCCGCCCGTGAAGACCCTTCGCACCGTCGGGACGACAGGATTTGAACCTGCGACCCCTTGACCCCCAGTCAAGTGCGCTACCAAGCTGCGCCACGTCCCGATGCGTTTCCCCCGCGATGTCCCCGCGGGATCGTGCGGACAGAACTTTACCCCACCGCGGGGGCTGCTCCGAAGAGGGCACCGGGCGAGCGACAATCGGGGCATGAGCGGGACATCCGGAAGTCGGCAGAGCGGCGGGCGGGATCGGGACACCGAGGGCAGGGCGCGCAACGCCCGGCCACGGGACGGGCTGGGCCGCCCTCTGCCGTACGGCGCGGACGGCGTCGAGCGGCAGCCGGAGGGCGTCGTGCGCGACCCCGAGCAGACGGTGACCGAGGCGCAGGCACTGCTGGACGCGGGGCGGCCCTTCCACGCGCACGAGGTCTTCGAGGACGCCTGGAAGGCGGGCCCCGAGGGCGAGCGCACACTCTGGCGGGGCCTGGCCCAGCTCGCGGTGGGCCTCACGCACGCGGCCCGGGGCAATACGACGGGCGGCGCCCGGCTGCTGCGGCGCGGCGCCGGAGCCGTCGACGAGTGGCGGACCGACGCAGCGGGCCGGACCCGTCCCTACGGGCTCGATCTCACCGAACTGGCCGCATGGGCAAGAGAGTTGGCGGACTTCGTGGAGAGCGACGGCGCCGCCGTCAGCGCCGGGGCCTGGGCGCCCCGGTTGCGCGGGAGCACGCGCTGAGGGGCTCTTCCACGCGTCGGCCCGCACCGGGGCGCGAACCCCGGCCGGACGCGGTGCGTCCCCCGTCGGTGGCGTGCGGCAGACTCGGGGGGTGCGAAAGATTCATGTCATCGGCATCGGCGCGGGCGACCCCGACCAGCTCACCCTCCAGGCGGTCAAGGCGCTGAGGAGCACGGACGTGTTCTTCGTCCTGGGCAAGGGCGAGGCGAAGTCGGACCTCGTCCAGCTGCGCCGTGACATCCTCGACGCCCACCTGCCCGACGGGACGTACCGCCTGGTCGAGGCCCGCGACCCGGACCGCGACCGGGCCGCCGACGGCGCCGCCTACTCCCCCGCCGTCGGGGACTGGCGCAGCGCCCGCGCCGACATCTACCAGCGGCTCATCGCCGAGGAGCTGGGCGAGGACGAGAGCGGCGCGTTCCTGGTGTGGGGCGATCCCGCGCTGTACGACAGCACGCTCGGGATCCTGGAGGAGATCCTGGACCGGGGCGCGGTGGCGTTCACGTACGACGTCGTGCCCGGCATCAGCAGCGTCTCCGCGCTCGTCGCCCGGCACCGCACGGGGCTCAACCGGGTGGCCGGGCCCGTCCAGATCACCACGGGCAGGCGTCTCGCGGATGGCTTCCCCGAAGGTGTCGACGACGTGGTCGTCATGCTCGACGCCCACCAGGCCTTCCGGCGGTACGCCGACGAGGACATCGACATCTACTGGGGCGCGTACATCGGCACACCCGACGAGATCCTCGCCTCCGGGCCGATAGCGGAGGCGGCGCCTCGGATCGAGCGGCTGCGGGCCGAGGCACGCGAGCGCAAGGGCTGGATCATGGACACGTACCTGCTGCGCAGGCGTCCGCGGGGGTAGGACACGTGCCCGCTCCCGCTGCTCGGGCTTCCGCGAAGGTCAGGGGGCAGTGACACGTCGCTGCCCGCCGCTGCGCAGCCCTCAGCGAAGGTCAGGGGGCAGGCCACATCACAGCGCGCCACTGCGCGGGCCTCAGCGAAGGTCGCGGGGGCAGGACACACCCACCGCACCGATGCGCGGGCTTCCGCGGGGGTCGCGAGGGCAGCGCATGCGCCCGGGACCGTACCCCGGGCGGCGCGTCCGGTATCCGTGCCGCCGGGCAGGGCATCTTGCTCCCTCGGGGCTCCCTCTGGGCAGGTCGTCCGTCACGTATCGCCGAGCGGCTCGTCCCGTCGCACCTGAGGAGGCCGCGTCCGGCGCGGTGGGCCGGACGCCGGCTCGGGCGCCGGGTCGATCCGCGCTCCCCCGTCAGACGGAGCCGAACTCCAGGCGGGCCAGGGCCGACACCACGTCCGGTACCGCGGCGACACCGTCCGGGAGCGGCGGCCGGCTCACGACGACCACGGTCAGGCCCAGTGCGCGGGCGGCGGTGAGCTTGGCGGCCGTCGCCTCTCCCCCGCTGTCCTTCGTCACCAGGACGTCGATGCGGTGCGCGCGCAGCAGGGTCCACTCGTCGTCCACCGTGAACGGGCCGCGGGCGAGGAGCACTTCGATGTCCTGCGGCAGTGGCGGCTCCGGCGCCTCCACCGACCGGGCGAGGAAGTGCAGTCCATCGAGGTGCGCGAAGGCCGCGAGACCCAGCCGGCCGGTGGTGAGGAAGACCCGGCGGCCCAGCGGCGGGAGGAGCGCGGCGGCCTCGGCGAGGGAGGCGGCGAAGTGCCACCGGTCGCCGGGTCCGGGCCGCCAGCCGGGGCGGCGCAGGACGACGGCCGGGACTCCGGTCGCGGCGGCGGCCCGTGCCGCGTTCTCGGTGATGCGGGTGGCGAAGGGGTGGGTGGCGTCGACGACGGCGTCCACCCGCTGCTCGCGCAGCCACCGCGCCAGCCCGTCCGCCCCGCCGAACCCGCCGACGCGCACGTCCCCTTCGAGCGCACCCGGCCGGGACACACGCCCCGCGAGGGACGTGGTCACCCGCACTCCGGGGCGGCCCGCCAGTTCGGCGGCGAGCCGGCGTGCCTCGGTGGTGCCGCCGAGGACCAGGACGTGGGGGGACATGGCGCCGAGCCTACGAGGTGGTCAGCGCAGCAGCAGCTGCACCCCGCCCACCACCGTCGCCGCGATCACCAGCCGTTCGAAGAGCAGCTGGTTGATGCGGTGCACGGCCCATCTGCCGAGGAACGCGCCCGGTACGACGAAGGCCGCGAGCGCCGCGTCGAGGAGCAGCGAGTGTCCGTCGATGAGTCCGAGGCCCACGCTGAAGGGCACCTTGGACGTGTTGACGATCAGGAAGAAGAAGGCCGAGGTGCCCAGGAAGCCCAGTTTGCGGAAGCCGGCGGACAGCAGGTACATCGACATCACCGGACCGCCCGCGTTGGCGACCATCGTGGTGAACCCACCGAGGACGCCGTACGAGCGTGCCTTGATCCGGCCGGCCCGGGTCGCGACCGCGCCGGGTTCCTCCTCCTGGGGGGCGGCCCGGCGGCGCCAGAGCGTCACCGCCGCCATCAGCAGCAGGATCGCGCCGATCGAGGTCCGTACCATCCCGTCGTCGGCCCACACCAGGAACAGGGTGCCGAGGACGACGCCGGCCGCGACCGCCGGGAACAGCCGCCACAGCGTGGGCCAGTGCGCGTGCCGCCGGTAGGTCAGGACGGCCAGCACGTCCCCGACGATGAGGAGGGGGAGCAGCACGCCGGTGGAGGCGCGGGCGGGCAGTACGGCCGCGAAGATCGCCAGGCTGACCGTGTTGGCCCCGCTGACGGCGGTCTTCGAGAAGCCGACGAGCAGTGCCGCGGCGGCCAGGGCGGCGAATTCCCAGCCGGATATGTGCCAGAGCGTCATCGTGTTCATGCGGGGACCGATGCTATGCCCACGCATCTGCCCCAGGTAAGGGGCGTCTCGTCAGATGATCCCCGCGCGGGCCGGTCGCCCCCGGTCACGGTCCCGGGGTGCGCCCGGCGCGCACACAAACGGGGTCAGGGGCGCTCGACCAGGACCGCGCTGCCCTGGCCCACTCCGACGCACATCGTGGCCAGGCCGCGCCCGGCGTCGGTGCGGCGCATCCGGTGCAGCAGGGTGGTGAGGATCCGGGCCCCGGAGCATCCGAGGGGGTGGCCCAGCGCGATGGCACCGCCGGTGGGGTTCACCCGCTCCGGGTCGATGCCGAGCCGGTCCACGCAGGCGAGGGCCTGGGCCGCGAACGCCTCGTTGAACTCGGCCTCGTCGAGGTCGCCGACGCTCCAGCCGACCCGCGCCAGCGCCTTGTGCGTGGCGGGCACCGGGCCGATGCCCATGACGTCCGGGTCGACTCCCGCCGAGGCGCCGGCGACATACCGGCCCAGCGACTCGAGCCCGAGGTCGTTCAGCGCCTCTTCGCCGACCAGGAGCAGCCCGGCCGCTCCGTCGTTCATGGGCGACGCGTTGCCCGCGGTGACCGTGCCGCCCGCGCGGAAGACCGGCCTGAGGCGGGACAGCTTCTCCAGCGAGGTGTCCTCGCGTACGCATTCGTCGGTGTCGACGATCACCCCGTCGGGACGCTCGACGGGGAGCAGTTCGCCGTCGAAGTGGCCGTTCTTGCGGGCGTCCGCGGCGCGTTGGTGGCTGCGCAGCGCGAACGCGTCCTGGCGTTCGCGGGAGACGCCGTACCGGGCGGCGACCTCCTCGGCGGTCTCTCCCATCGACAGGAGCCCGTGCAGTTCCTTCATCGCCGGGTTGACCAGCCGCCAGCCGAGCCGGGTGTCGACGGTCTCGATGCGGTGCGGCAGGGCCTCGTCGGGACGGGGCAGGACGAAGGGGGCCCGGCTCATCGACTCGGAGCCGCCCGCGAGCACGATGTCGGCCTCGCCGGCGGCGATGGCGCGGGCCGCCGTGGTGACGGCCTCGAGGCCCGACGCGCAGAGCCGGTTGACGGTCGCGCCGGGCACGCTCTCGGGCAGGCCGGCGAGGAGAACCGCCATGCGGGCGACGTTGCGGTTGTCCTCGCCCGCCTGATTGGCGGCGCCCCAGTAGACGTCGTCGATCCGGGCCGGGTCGAGCGCGGGCACGTCGGCGAGCAGACCGCGGATCACGGTCGCGGCGAGGTCGTCGGGCCGCACCCCGGACAGGGCGCCGCGCAGTTTGCCGATGGGGGTGCGGCGGGCCGCCGCGAAGTGGACAGGACGCACGACAGGACTCCTGACGGACACCGGAACGACGGGATCAACAATTAATTAGCACCGCTAGTTTTTGACTATAGCCCGCCGCCCACGCCTTGGAAAGCACGGTCCCGCGGATCCCGGGGCTCTCGCGCGCCTCGGCACGGAGCGTGTGCCGGCGGCACTTCGACCGAGGGGCTCCACCGGTTGGCGCGTAAACAGAACCGACGCCGCCGGCGACATCCGAGCACCAAGGAGCAGGGACGACATGAGGTTCCTGGAGCGTGAGCGCGCGGCCCTCGCCAAACTGCTGCCGGGCCTGGCCGAGAGTCTGCGGGCCGTGCCGCTGATGGCACTCGAGGGACCCAGGAGTCCCGGCATCCGGCTGTTCCGGGAGAGCGGAGGGCCCGGACTGCCGGCTCCGGCCGTCTTCCGGGGCCGGGGCGCGACAGCGTTGGAGGCCCTACGGGTGCGGCGCGCCCTGGGCAGCCGGTCGCCCTCGCTCGCGGTGGCGACGACCATGCACCACTTCTCGATGGCCACCCGGGTCGGGCCGAGCGACTCCGGTGAGGGCCTGGAGTGGATGCTGGTCCAGGGCGTCGCGTCGGAGAACCGGCTCACGGCGTCGGGGTTCGCCGAGGGCCACAGCGGCACCGGCATCCTGTCGCCGTCGATGTCGGCCGTGGTGACTCCCGAAGGCGTACGGATCAGCGGCGTCAAACGGCCGTGCGGCCTGGCTCGTTCGATGGACCTGCTCACCGCCGGCGTGATGGTGCCGCGCGAGGAGGGCGAGGGCCTGGAGCCGGCCGTGGCTCTTGTGCCCGCCGGGAGCGAGGGGCTGAGCGTCAACGGGTTCTGGTCCAGCACCTTCCTGCCGGGCGCCGAGAGCGACCAGGTCACCCTGGACGACGTCCTGGTGCCGAAGGAGCTCCTGGTGCGGACCGCCTCGCCGGCCGGGGCCAGCCTGGACGCGGTGCAGACCGCCGGTCTCGTCTGGTTCGAGCTGCTGATGGCCGGGAGCTGTCTCGGGGCGGCGAGCGCCCTGGTGGAGCGGGTGCTGCTGAACGACCGGGGGCCCGGCACCGAGCGGGTGCGGCTGCTGGTGGAGATCGAGGGCGCGACGGCGGCAGCCGAGGGGCTCGCCCGCCGGGTGGACGAGGACACGCCCGACGAGTCCGCTCTCGCCGACTCGCTGTACACGCGCTACGCCCCGGGCTCAGGCGAGCGCGGGGTGGGTGAACGAACGTGGGCCACCCGGAGGGGTGGCCCACGTCAGCGCTGTTACCGACCCGTTCGGCCGGTGCCGGTCAGCTGGTCGTGACGGCGGTGTCGTCGACGACGAAGCTGGTCTGGAGCGAGGAGTCCTCCGCACCGCTGAACTTCAGGGTGACGGTGGAGCCGGCGAACGAGGACAGGTCGAAGGTCTTCTGGGCGTACCCCGTGGCCTTGTTGAGGTTGGAGTAGGCGGCCAGGGTGGTCGATCCGGCGGTGACCGTCAGCTTGTCGTAGGCGCTGCTGGTGGTGGTCTCCGCGGTGTCGATGTGCAGGTAGAAGGTGAAGCTGGCCTTGCAGCCGGCGGGGATCGTCACCGACTGGGAGAGCGTGTCGGTGTGGGTGGAGCCGTAGCCGTCGAGCCAGGCCTTGTACGAGCCGGCGTGCGCCGCCTCACCGGTGTCGTTCGTGATGACGCCGCTCGACGCGGTCCACGAGGCGCTGCCCGACTCGAAGCCCGGGTTGCCGAGCAACTGCGCCGAGGTGCAGCCGCCGCCGGAGGTGCTCACGGTCCAGGTGAAGGACGCGGTGCCGGTCGCGCCGGTGCTGTCCGTGACGGTGACCGTGGTGCTGTACGTGCCGGCCGTGGTCGGTGTCCCGGTGATCGCGCCGGTGGAGCTGTTGATCGACAGGCCGGTGGGCAGGCCGGTCGCGGCGTAGCTCAGCGAGCCGCTGTTGGTGCTGCTGGCGGAGACCTGCAGGCTGACCGCGGTACCGACGGTGGAGGACTGGCTGCCCGGGTTGGTGACGGTCACACCGCTCGACGGCGGGGTGACGTGGCTGCCGACGGCGATGCCCGCGAAGGCGTTCGCCACCCCCGCGTACTGGGTGGAGTTGGCGCCGTACAGCGCGGTGGCGGCGTTGAGCGCGGCGGTACGGGCCGCGGCGTAGTTGGTGCTGGACGTCATGTACGTCGTCAGCGCCTTGTACCAGATCTGCAGGGCGGCGGCCCGGCCGATGCCCGCGACGGCGACGCCGTCGGACGTGGTGCTGTTGTAGGTGACGCCGTTGATGACCTTGGTGCCGCTGCCCTCGGAGAGCAGGTAGAACATGTGGTTCGCCGGACCCGAGGAGTAGTGGACGTCCAGGTTGCCGACGCCGGAGTACCAACTGTCCGCGGAGCCGCCGTCCTTGCTGGGCTTGTCCATGTAGCGCAGCGGGGTGCCGTCGCCGTTGATGTCGATCTTCTCGCCGATGAGGTAGTCACCGGGGTCGGAGGTGTTGTTGGCGTAGAACTCGACGCCGGTGCCGAAGATGTCGGAGGTCGCCTCGTTCAGACCGCCGGACTCACCGGTGTAGTTGAGGCCCGCGGTGTTGGAGGTGACACCGTGGCTCATCTCGTGGCCGGCCACGTCCAGCGAGGTCAGCGGGTCCGCGTTGCCGGATCCGTCGCCGTAGGTCATGCAGAAGCAGGTGTCGTCCCAGAACGCGTTGACGTACGCGTTGCCGTAGTGGACGCGGGAGTAGGCGCCGACCCCGTTGTTCTTGATGCCGCTGCGGTTGAATGTGTTCTTGTAGAAGTCCCAGGTCTCCGCGGCGCCGTAGTGCGCGTCGGCGGCAGCCGTCGCGGCGTTGGAGGTAGTGCCGTTGCCCCAGGTGTCGCTGGTCTGCGAGAAGAGCGTGCCGGTGCCCGACGTCCCGCGGTTGAGGTTGTACGTCTTGTGGCCGCCGCGGGCGCCGTCGGTCAGCGTGTAGTTGGAGCCCGACTGCGTCGTCGTCAGCGTCACCTGGCCGCTGTACTGCGTGTTGCCGACACCGGTCTCGATGCCCTGGTACTCGTAGAGCTTTTTGCCGGTGGTGGCGTCGGTGATGACGTGCAGCTGACTCGGGGTGCCGTCGTCCTGGAAGCCGCCGATCACGGTCTCCCAGGCAAGCTTCGGGGTGCCGCTGCCGGCCCAGATCACCTTGCGGGCGCTGTCGGTGGTGGCCTTCTCGGCGACCAGGGAGCGCGCGGCCTTCAGGGCCTTGCCGGTGGCGGCCGACTTGCTGAAGGCCGCGGTGGTCGAGGCGACCTTGATGGTGCGCTTGTTGTTGAAGGTGCTGCTCACCGTGCCGGCGGCCAGCGAGGCCGGCGGGGTGTGCACGACCACGTCGCCGCCGAGTACCGGCAGACCGGCGTAGGTGCGCTCGTAGCGGGTGTGCAGCGTGCCGTCCTGGTCCTTGACGACGTCCCTGACGACCAGCTTCTCCTTCGCCCCGAGGCCGAGGGTGCCGGCGGTCGCCGTCGTCTTCTGCGCCGCGCTCTTCAGCAGGGCCGCGTGCTGCGCCGGGGTGAGCTTGGCCTCCAGCCCTCCGGTGCGCAACGGGCTGGGGTGGGGGGCGGCGGACTTGGCGACCGCCGGAACCGTCTGTATACCGACGGCCAGCAACGCGGCGGTGGCCGCGAGTGCTCCGGCTGCGGCCGCCTGACGGGGAATTCGTCTCACTCGTACTCCTACTGCTGCGGTCGCGGGGACGACCGGTGACAGCCCGGACAGACGGGATGTGCTGCCCGGGACGAGCTGAGCAGTGCGGTGCGGGGCCCCTGCGCAGGCCGTGGGGGCCTGTCCGACAGGTGGAGGAAGGATGGCAGCTTGACGCAGCCATGTCATGCATCAGCGGGGCATTCGAGGGTTAACCCTCGGCGGGGGGCGCCCCGGCCCGGATGGCGGCGCGGCCCGGACGGGCGGAGGATGGACGCGAGGGGCGGCGCACGGCCGGACCGGCCGGTACCGCCACGATGGAGGTCGGCACGGTCGGCCTGACCGACGAGCGACGCGTTCTCGCTCCGGGCGTACCCTTGTCCGTCCACCTCGCCGGCCGCGACCCAGTCGCGGGAACCCGCAAACCGGGCCCGCGACGGTCCGAGTCCGCGAAACCGATCGCGGGAGCCGAGAGCCGCCGGATGCACCACGCCGGGCCCGCCGCCCAGGACGGACGCACACCCGCGTGGAATCAGGGCGCCGAGCACGAATCGGGCCCGGCGAGGCCTCCGTTCACCCGTCCACCCCACCCCTTCCACCCCTATGCCTTCCACTCCCCTGCCCTTCCGCCCATCCGCCCCTGCGCCCAGCGGCCCGTCCGCCGGGGCGGGATGCCGGGGCCGCCGGCGACGAGCGGGCCGTGGTGCCCGACTTCGCCGGAGGCATGACGACGGAATATGCGGACGCGGAACGGGGTAACTCCGAAGAGCACGGCGACGCACCGGGCCGTGCCGGCCGGGAGGGATCCCCTTTCCCGGCAGTACCCCTGAGGCACGCGCCTGTTCCTCCAGGGCTGGGGCAGATGACTCCGCGGCGCCCGAGCCGGGCGGCGTGGAAGCCGGTCGTACGAGTCCAAGGAGGCGCAATGACCCGCCAGATCCGTATTCGTACCAGCCGCCGCCCCACCTCCGGGCGCGAGGTCAAGATGGAGATCGACCGACGGACACCTTCCGGGCGAATCCTCCCCTACTGATGCGAACTCCCCCCGGCGAGGGGCCTGTTCGGGTGCGGGACGCGGAGCGCGGCGCCGTGGGTCAGCTCGCGGTGCGGCGGATGCGTCCCGCGTAGCGCTCCTCCAGTACCAGGTTGCCCTCGAAGCCCCCGGGAACGTTGGCCGACACGTAGACCGGCGGCCTGACGCCGGCGGCCAGCAGGAGGGCGGCGCTCTCCGCGACGGCCATCTGCACGAGCATCACCCCGGTGAGTGTGGACAGCGCGCAGACGGCGCCGCCGCCCGGGAGTTCGAGCAGCGCGTCGCCGCGCGGCGCGGCGTTGTCCAGGACGACGTCGGCGAGGTCGGCGAGCTTCTGTCCGCTCGGGTGCGAGGCGGGCACCGCCCGCGTGTGGGCCAGCGAGGTGACGGCCAGGATGCGATGCCCCCGCTCCTTGGCGTGCAGGGCCATCTCCACGACCACGTTGTTGACGCCCGAGTTGGAGACGATGACGAAGAGGTCCTCGGGCCGCGGCTCCACGAGGGCGTAGATCCGGGCGGCGACCCCGGACCGGCGCTCCAGGAGCGGGTCGGCGAGGACGCTCGGCCGCTCCTCCCCGTACAGGACCAGGTCGGCGATGCTCAGCCGGTTGGTCGGCACCAACCCCCCGGCGCGGCCCGCGATTTCGAGCACGAGGGCCTGGGAGTGCCCGGTGCCGAACGCCTGGACCACGCCGTCCGCGCGTACACAGTCCGCGATCAGTCGGGCGGCACGCCGCACGTCGTCGCGGGCGGACGCGGTGATGCCGTCGAGGACGGCGAGGCTCTCGCGCGCGAAGTTGTCGGCGCTGACGGACCCTGTGGACACGTGGCACTCCCCACCGGTGGCTCGAACCACCAACTCGGGCGACTCTCCATGAATGACTGAACCCTACCCCTCCTTCGGTCCTACGATTCAAGGTGTCGGCCAGACGTTGGCTGGTACATTCACGGCCCGAAGCATCCCGAAGGTGCCGGGATGTACGCGGAGCAGAGGAGACCGGGGAGAGCATGGAACGGACCGGCGCCGGCAGCGGGCTGCCCCCGACGGATGTCACCGCACTGATCCGCGCCGAACTGCCGCGGCTGACCGGCTCCTTGCGGAAGGTCGGCGAGCTGATCCTCGAGGATCCGGCCGCCGCCACCCACTGCTCCGCCGCCGAACTGGGCCGCCGTACCGGCACCTCGCAGGCGACCGTCACCCGGTTCTGCCGGGCCGTCGGTCTCGACTCCTACCAGCACCTGCTGATCGCGCTGGCCCAGGAGCGCGGCCGCGGTGAGGTCTCGGACTGGGGCACCGCCGAGATCGGCTCCGACATCTCCCCCGACGACGACCTCGAACGGGTCGTCGCCGTGGTCGGCAGCGCGGACCTGCGCGCGGTCCAGCAGACCATCGACCGGATCGACCTCGACGCGCTGGAGCGCGCGGCCCAGGCCGTGGCGCGCGCCCGCCGCATCGACGTGTACGGCGTCGGCGGCAGCGGCGCGGTGGCCCTGGAGACCGAGGTCCGCCTCTTCCGTATCGGCTGCGCGGTGCGCGGCTGGAACGAGGTGCACGCCGCGGCCACCTCCGCGGCCCTGCTCACCCCGGCCGACGTCGCCGTCGGCATCTCCCACTCCGGGTCGACCCGCGAGACCATCGAGCCCTTCGAACTCGCCAAGGAGCGCGGCGCCACCACCGTGGCGATCACCGCGGACCCGCGTTCGCCGCTCGCCCGCGCCGCGGACGTCCGGTTGATCTCCGCCTCGTCCGAGACCAGCTTCCGCACAGGCAGCATCGGTGCCCGTCACTCCGTCCTGGTCCTCATCGACTGCCTGTACGTACGGGTCGCGCAACTGTCGTACACGCGGGCCAGCGCCTCACTGACGCTGACCGGCCGCATCGCGGGACAGCACGCGGTCACGTCCCGGCGCACCCGCTGAGTCCTCCCGGCGCGGCGTGTCCGTGGGCGCCCCGCCACGGACCGCTGCCGTCCCCTGCTTCCGGGCTCCCTGCCGGAACGCGTGAGGCCTGCCGGTCAGGCGGTCCCGGCGGCGCGCGGCGGGTTGCCGTGGGCGAGGCGGGCCAGAGCCAAAGCTCCCCGGCAGCCGTCGGCCACCCGGTCGACCGTCAGCCCCAGACCCTCCAGCCGGCCCGTCAGCGGTGCGGTCAGCGGACCGTCCGGGCCGAGCAACCCGCCTGTCACGACGATCCGTTCACCCGGCCGGGGGTCCAACGCGCGTACCGCCGCGGTCAGGTGGTCCACCGCCTCGCGCAGGATCGCCTCCGCGACGGGGTCCTTGGCACGGGCCGCCTCGGCCACCAGCGGAGCGAGCCGGGCGAGTGTGATCGGCGGCTGCGCCATCACGGTGGGCAGCAGCCGCATGCGGTAGGCCTCCCGCCGCGCCCCGGACCACCGTGCGGCGGCGGCTCCGGCGCGCCCGGCCTGCCCGGCCCCCTCGGCTCTCCCGGCCCCGCCGGCGCCCTCGGCTCCCCCGTCGGCAGCCTCTTCGGCTCCTTCGATCCCCTCCAGGAGATCGACGGGCAGTCCGAGGGCCACGCCGACCGCCCGGGCCAGCGTCGTGGGGCCGCCCCGCCCGTCCGCCATCCGCAGGGCCGCGCGTACCGCGCCGCGCCCGATCCAGAACCCGCTGCCGTCGTCGCCGAGCAGCCAGCCGTCGCCGTCCACCGTGGCCGTGCAGCGGCGGCCGGCGATGCGGGTCGCGACCGCTCCGGTACCGGCGACCAGGGCCAGCCCGTCGGCGGGCGTTCCGGGCGCCGAGGCGAAGGCCGCCTCGACGTCGCTGCTCACGCCGACCGTCCGCGCCGCGATGCCCAGCCGCCGCAGCGCCCCGGTCAGGGCCGCGAGGGCGTTCAGCCGCCCCGGCTCCCTGTCCGCGAAGTCCGCGAAGTCCGCGAAGCTCGTGCCCGCGGAGCCCGCGAATCCGCCGACCACGGCCACGACACTGCCGCGGACCCGCTCCGGCACCGACCGGCCGATGGCCTCGGCGAGGTGATCGGTGAGCTGCGGCAGCGGAACCGTCAGGGCGTTGCCCGGTCCCGCCGCGGCCTCGCCCACGGTGCGTCCGGTCGCGGCGGACGCCAGAACGGCGCGGGTGCGGGTGCCTCCCGCGTCCAGGCCGACCACGAGATCCTGGTCCAATTCATCGCTCATCGCCCACCATGGTGGTTGATGCATTCACCCGGGACAAGCCCTCTCACCGGTGGCGACAGGTGGTCCGCACTCCGCGCGGGAGCGGCCCGCCCGCGGTGGACGCGGAGCCGCGGCACACCCCGTTTCACCGGACGGGCGTTCGTCCACGGAGGAGACGCCGTTCTCCGTGTCGCGTCGAGCGGCGCACGCAAATCCGAAGGGGTTGAAAGTATGATCAGCCAATGTCTGACATGACCGAGACCACGCCCGGCTGGCTGACCCCCGACGAGCTCGAGATGGCGCGGGCCCGTATGCCGATCCTGTACGTCGAGGCCGTTCCGGTGCGCGTCGACGACAACGGCGAAGTCACCAGCATCGGGCTGCTGCTGCGCATAGGGCCGGACGGAACCGTCAGCCGCACCCTCGTCTCCGGCCGCGTACTGCATCACGAGCGGGTCCGCGACGCCCTGCTGCGTCATCTGGAGAAGGACCTCGGACCGGTGGCGCTGCCCCGTATCCCCACCTCACTGCAGCCCTTCACCGTCGCCGAGTACTTCCCGACGCAGGGCATCACGCCCTTCCACGACCCGCGCCAGCACGCGGTGTCGCTGGCCTACATCGTCCCGGTCACCGGCGACTGCCGTCCCCGGCAGGACGCCCTCGACCTGGTCTGGTTCAGCCCCGAGGAGGCGTCGACGTCCGTCGTCCTCAACGAGATGCCGGGCGGTCACGGCGCCCTGCTCAAGCAGGCCCTGGCACACGTGGGCCGCCTGTCCTGAACTCGCCGGGAGCGCCCCGGCCGGGGTCGGCGCCGCCCCCGGCCGGACCGGCCGCTGCGGGGGACCGCGCCGCCTCCCGACGACAGCCCCGCTACCGGGGCCGCTGTACGGAGAACTCGTTGCCGTCGGGGTCGAGCATCAGCACCCCGCGGCCGTCGCCCTCCCCGATGCCGGTGCGCGTCGCGCCCAGCGAGATCAGGCGGCCGATCTCCGCCTCCCGGTCGGCGTCGGCGGGGAGCGCCAGCTCGAAGTGCAGCCTGTTCGGGCCCGTCTTCGGCGCCACCGGAGGTCCACCCCACGTGATCTTCGTGCCGCCGTCCGGTGACTGGATCGCGGTCTCCTGGTCCTGGTCCCAGACCAGTGGCCACCGCAGCGCCTCACTCCAGAAGTAGCCGACTTCCTGCGTCCCGTCGCAGGCCAGTGCTCCGATGAAGCCGGTGTCGGCGAGGAACTTGTTGCCGGCCTCGATCACGCAGAACTCGTTGCCGTCCGGATCGGCGAGCACCACATGCCCATCTTCCGGGAGTTGGCCCACGTCGATGTGTTTCCCACCGAGTTCCAGCGCCCTGGCCACCGTCTGCCGCTGGTCCTCCGGGGAGGCGCTCGTCAGGTCGAAGTGCGCACGGTTCCGGCCGGTCTTGGGCTCCTGGCCGGGCAGGAACCGGATGCGGAACCCGGCGGCGTCAGGGGGCAGGATCGTGGCCTCGTCCTCCGGACCGTCGGCCAACTCCCAGCTCAGGACCCCGGACCAGAACCGCGCCAGGCCCGACGGCCGGGTCGCGTGGAAGCAGATCGCGAACAGTTGACTGGTCATCCCCGTGCGTCTCCGATCCGCTGACGGCCGATACGACGCCTCGACCTCCCGGCGAGCGCAGCCTAGGGGTGTCCGTGCGGCACCCGCATCCGAGTTTCCGTCGCGGAGAGGGAGTTGGTCCTCCACGGGACGACGACCGCGCGGAACGGCGTCGTCGTCGCCCGCGGTGCAGGAGCCTATGAAGCACGCGGGCAGGAGCCTACGAAGCGGCCGCGGCGGTGCACCACCGCGGCCCTCCCCGACCGCCTGTCCGCCGTCCAGCGGCGGGAGGTGGCGCCACGACGGCCCGCGGGGGACTCGTCGGGCGCCACCCCGCGGCCGTGCTAGCCGGTCACCGGCTGGAGCTTGGCGCGGAAGTGCCGCAGGATCGGGGACTGTTCCACGATCCGGTAACCGCGCACGGACTCCGCGGTCTTGGCGATCCGTTCCAGGGTCCTGCCGACGTGGTCGTAGTGGCTGCGGGTGTACACACGACGCGGCAGCGCCAGCCTGACCAGCTCGTACGGCGGGCTCTTGACCGGGTTCCCGTCCTCGTCCTCCTCGCCGAGGTAGAGCGAGCCGAGTTCGGCCGAGCGGATGCCGCCCTCCAGATAGAGCCGGCAGGCCAGGGCGTGTCCGGGGTACTGGTGGGGCGGTATGTGGGGCAGCAGCCGTCCCGCGTTGAGGTACAGGGCGTGCAGGCCGGGCGGTTCCAGGATGTCGACGCCCGCGGCACGGACGCGTTGGGCGAGATGGTCGGCGCTCTCCGCCCGCTCCGCGAGATAGGCGGGTTCGGTCACCTCCTGCAGACCCTGGGCGATCATGTCGAGGTCACGACCGGCGAGGCCGCCGTAGGTGGGGAACCCCTCGGTGGCGATCAGGAGGAGTTCACACTTCTGGGCGAGCTCCGGGTCGTTCAGCCCGATGAAGCCACCGATGTGGACGATGCCGTCCTTCTTGGCGCTCATCACACAGCCGTCGGCCAGGCGAAACGCTTCCTCCGCGACCTGCCGGGGGGTGTGGTTGCGATAGGCCTCCTCGTGCCGGGTGACCAGCCAGGCGTTCTCGGCGAACCGGGCCGCGTCCAGGATCAGTGGGACGGAGTGCCGGCGGCACAGTTCCGACGCCCGCCGCAGGTTCTCCATGGAGACGGGCTGACCGCCACCGCCGTTGTTGGTGATCGTCATGACCACCGCGGCGACACGCGAGCCGGTCGACTCGCCCAGCGCCTGTTCCAGCGCCTGCAGGTCGATGTTCCCCTTGAACGGCTCCCGGCTGTCCAGGTTCCGGGCCTCGGGGCACGGCAGGTCGCGGGCCACGCAGCCGTTCAGCTCCACGTTTGCGCGGGTGGTGTCGAAGTGGGTGTTGGACAGGACGGTGTCGCCGGGTTCGAGAAGGTTGGAGAAGAGGATGCGTTCGGCCGCACGCCCCTGGTGGGCCGGCAATATGTGGGTGTAGCCGGTCAGTTCCGACACCGTTTCCCGGAAACGGTAGAAGGAGCGCGAGCCCGCGTAGGACTCGTCACCGGCCATGCCCACAGCGAGCTGCGCCGAGGACAGGGCACCCGTGCCCGAGTCGCTCAGCAGGTCGATGGTCACCTCGTCCGCTCGCAGGTCGAAGAGGTTGTAGTGCACCCGTTCGATGGCCGCCTTGCGCTGCTGGGGCGTCGTGAGCGGAATGGGTTCGACGACTTTGATCCGGTACGGCTCCATCCTGATTTCTGCTCCTGCCTTTCCGTGTCCTACTGAGTGGAGGGATTCACGCGGCTCGGTACGCGCCGCGCGGGGGGAAGAGAACGGCTGGTGACGCGGCCCGGCGGGCAGCGGCGGCCGCACCGCGTACGCCTCCGCGGAGATGTACGCGGTGACGCGTGGCGGCCGGTTCCGTTCGTGGACCAGCGCCAGGTACGCGAGGAGGCCGACGCCGTCGTGCAGCGGTCGCGAGCTGACGGTGGCCAGCGACCGGTCGAGGACGGTGGGGTCTATTCCGTGGCGGCGCAGCACGGCCGTGGCACGCGCGTGCGCCTCCCCGTCGTGCCGGACGTAGTCCCGTACGGGGACGTGGAGGGTGAAGCCGCTGGGCAGACCGGTCGCCTGTTCCGTGAAGGAGTGGCAGGAGAGCACGGGCCGTCCCGTCAGCCGGACCGCCTCCCCCGCGCCGGAGTACCGGTCCGCTCCCGCCAGGCCCGCCGCGACCCGGAAGAACTCCTCGACGGTCTCCCGTCCCGGGCCGGGCTCACTGCGGGACAGCGAGCCGACGTCGGCGGCCGACGCGTCGCGATGGGTGACGTAGACCTTCACCCGGGGTGTCTCCCAGTCACCGAGGTCGAGGGCGAGGAAGGGATAGCCGTCGGCCGGGGGCAGTGCGTCGAACGCCTGCCGGTGGCCGAGTCTGTCCAGCGCCTCGCGCAGGGTCTCGGCGGCCCGGTCCACCCCGGATGCCGCGGGGTTCAGATAGATCTTGACCTTGGGCACCCCGCCGGGAAGCAGTTCCAGAGCGATCCACAGTGCCAGGGGGCCCTGGGGGTCCGGAGGGAAGAACAGGTCCTCCAACCCGTCGAGCCGGTCGGTGGAGAAGCCCCATCGCTCCGCCATGGCGCGGACGACACGCAGTCCGGTACGGCCCTGTTGGGCCAGGGTCTCGGCCGCGTACCCCGGTTCCAGCAGCACCCGCAGGGTCGGGGGCGCGTCAGGGACGAGGGCGAGGGAGTACTCGACCGGTGTGTGGTCGTCGGACAGGAAGCTCGGGTGGGGCGGCGGCTGGTCCAACGGCCTTTCCGCGCCGCTGCCCAGACAGTCCGTCAGGACACGCGCGTAGACCTCGGCGTCGGACCGGCGCAGTCCCACGGCCCGGCACAGCCGTAGTAACTGGTCCGACACGAAGGTGCCCAGTGGCTGGGTCGCCACGATCTTTCGGCCGTCGACACGGGAGGAGATCATGGGCGACCCTCCCGGTGCGACGCGGAGTTCGCGCGCCACGGGTCGGGCTTGACGGACGCCCGGCGGGAGCGGGGTTCCGGAGAGAGGGCAAAAAGATACCCGCCTGTGCGGGCGGGTATCTCGCCTTCCGGCCTGTGCGGTGTGATGCGTATGACCCGGCGGGGGTGGGAACTCCTCCGCGGGTTCGGTCGTCGGGGACGGTGGGCCGCTGCTCGGTGCTGAGCTGAAGTGGCGTCGGTGGACGAGGGCTCCACGACACCTCCTTTAACTTGTGTTACAACACGGATGCCGCGCTCTTCCCTACCCCCACGGTTGAAAGTTCATGCTGTGCGTGGATGTTGCCGACTGTTGCGTAGATCACGCCTTCCACCAGGAAAGGAACGAACTCCACAGACCACCGCGGTCCTGCCGACCCGGTGCGCCGCCCTGCTCGCTCCGCGCCGCGGCCTGCGGCTGTTGCTGCGCATCCGGCTGCCGTACCGCCCGTACCGGGTGGAAACGGGCCGGCAGCGCGGCCAGGGCCCGGTTGAAGGGGCCTGGGCGCCAGGTCAAACTGTCCTCGGGGACCGCCAGTTCGACATCGGGCAGCCGGTTGAAGAGGTTCTCGATGGCCGCCACGGTGATGAGCCGGGCCGGGTCCTTCGCCGGGCAGGCGTGCGGGCCGGCACTCCACGCCAGGTGGGACCGGTTGCTGGAGGCGTGGCGGGACGCGGCGAGCGCCGGGTCGGTGTTGGCCGCCGCGAAGCTGACCAGGACCAGATCACCGGCCGCCAGCTTCTGTCCGGCGAACTCCATGTCGGCCGCCGGGTAGTGCGGTGCGTAGTTGGCCATGGGCGGGTTCTTCCACAGCGTGGTGTCGATCGCCTCCTCGATCAACCCGCCCGCCGCGTAACGGTCGTCGGTGAGCAGCAGGTGCAGGGTGTTCGAGATGAGGTTGCGCAGCGGTTCGGCGCCCGCGCCCAGGAGGAGGACGAGCTGATGCGCCATCTCCTCGTTGGTCAGGCCCGCCTGATGCTGCATCAGCCAGGAGGTGACGTCGTCGCCGGGGCGCGACCGCTTGAGGGCCACCAGTTCGCCCACCGCCTGGGACAGCACCTCGTTCGCCTTCTCGGCGTTCACGCCGTCGAAGATGCCGGATATACCGAAAAGAACGCGGTCACCGATCTCGGCGGGACAGCCGAAGAGTTCGTTGAAGACGAAGAGCGGCAACAACTTGGCGTAGTCGTTGAGCAGATCGGCCGAGCCACGCGTACTGAACTGTGCGATGAGGTAGTTCGAGACCCGCTCGGCACTCTGGCTCAGCCAGTGCGAATCGACGCGCGCGAAACTGTCCGTGACGGCCTGCCGCAGCCGCATGTGTTCCGCGCCGTCACTGAACATGCAGTTGGGCCGGTACACGAGAAGCGGAAGGACCGGGCTGTCCGGGCTGATCACGCCGTCGTTGAAGTCGCGCCAGCGTCGCGAGTCCTTTCGGAAGGAACCCGCGTTCTGGAGCAGTTGGAGCGCCGCCGAGTAATCCGTGACCAGGGTCGCCTCGACACCCGGGGCGAGTTCGACCGGCGCGGTCGGCCCGTAGTGACGCATGTACTCGTAATAGGCCTGCGGATCGGCCGCGAACTCCGGCCCGTGCAGCGGCACCGGCTCACCCGTGGCGTGAGCCGGGCACCCGGGTGGGGGCACGGGAACGGTGGAATCAGTGTTCATTGTCGCTCCTAGCGGGCACGGTCCTGCAGATAGTGAACGAGGGTGATCAGAGCGCTGGCCGACGAAGTCTCGTCACGCGCGTCGCAGGTGACGACCGGCGTGTCGGGCAGCAGGTCCAGGGCCTCGCGCAGGGCGTGCTCCTCACGCATCGGCGTACCGTCGAAGCGGTTGACGGCGATGGCGTAGGCCAGTCCGTACTGCTCGATCAGGTCGATGACGGCGAAGGAGTCCGCCAGCCGCTCGGGGTCGACCAGCACCAGCGCGCCGAGCGCGCCGCGCGCCATGTCCTCCCACATCTGCACGAACCGCTGCTGTCCCGGCGTGCCGAACAGGTACAGCACGACGTGATCGCTGATCGTCAGGCGTCCGAAGTCCATGGCGACCGTGGTGGTGGTCTTGCCGCGGACGCCCTTGAGGTCGTCGATCTCCTCGCCGGCCTGCGTCATCGTCTCCTCCGTGGACAGCGGAGGAATCTCGGACATCGTCCCGACGAAGGTGGTCTTGCCGACCGCGAAGTGCCCGACGATCAGGATCTTCACGGCGGTCTGCGCCGCTCCGCCGCGGACGTACGCCTTCTCATCCAAAACGGGCCCGGAGACCATCCAGCACCTCCTGAAGTATCTGCTCGTCGACCAGGCGGGCGCGCGCCACCGGCGCACGCGTGATGAGGTAACCGCCCTCGGCCAGGGCGTTGAGAAGGATCTTCACCACGCCCATGGGCAGGCGCATGTGTCCGGCGATCTCGGCGACCGAGAGATAACCGCCGGAGCACATCTCCAGGAGGCTCTGTTCCTCGGGAGAGAGCCGGGTCCGCCGCTGGGGGTGGTCGGCGGCGGCCGTGACCAGTGTGATCAGCGAGAACTGGTCGCCCTCGGGGAGATCCCGGCCGTTGGTGATGACATACGGCCGCACTAACTCCGCGGCCTCGGGCTCCTGCTTGTCGGAGTCGGTCACGGGCGTGCGCCGATGTTCTCGCGCGGCGGGGTCGTCAGCGCCTTGCCCAGCTGTCCGACCAACTGCTGCATACGGAAGGTGATGTCCGCCATGTCGATGTCGGTGGAGGCCGAGACCGCGAGGTAGGCGCCGTCACCGGCGGAGATCAGGAAGACCCAGCCGCCGTCGAACTCGACCAGCGTCTGGCGCCACTTCAGGTCGGTCCCGTCGCAGAAGAACCCGATCGAGCGGCTCAACGACTGCACGCCGCTCATCGCGGCGGCGACGGTGTCCGCGTGGTCCCTGCCGACCCCCTTGGAGGAGGCCATCAGGAGCCCGTCGGCGGAGACCAGAACCGCGTGCAGAGCGCCGGGAATCTCCAGGACGCCGTCAAGCATCCATGACAGATCGTTGTTCACGAAACCTCATGCCCTTCGCTGCTTGCCTCATGTGCGTTGCTCGTCCGGCCCGCGGGGTCCGGGTGCGCGGCTCGGCCGGTCTGGGTGCCGCGCTGGAAGGCGCCCATGATCGAGGCGGTCTCCTCCTCGGAGCGGACCGGCGCGCTCGCGGTGTCGGAACTCTGCGGCACGATGGCCATGGCCCGCCTGCGGCGGCGCTTGGGCAGTCCGTCGGCGGTCGTGGACGCGGCCACGACGGGTTCCGGACCGCTCGGGTTCAGCGAGGGAACAGTGCTCACGGTCTGCGCCCGCTCCTTTGGTTCCGGCATGCTGGTGAGCAGCTCGTCCGGCAGCAGCACCACGGCCCGCACACCCCCGTAGGGGGAGGTGGAGTCGACGGACACCGTGAAGCCGTAGCGCTCGCAGAGCACACCGATCACCGCGAAGCCGAACTGCGGAGGATTGCCGAGCCCGGAGACTCCCGAGGCCCGCTCGCTCGACAGGAGTTTCGCCGCCCTGGTCTTCTCCTCCTCGTTCATGCCGACACCGGCGTCGTCGACGACGATGCAGATACCCTTGGGCACGGCGCGGACGTTGATTTCGACCGTGGATTCCGGTGCGGAATAGCTGGTGGCATTGTCGAGAAGCTCGGCGAGAGCCAGTGCCACCGGTTCGACAGCCCGGCTGGTGACCGCGAAGTCGACCTGCGAGAGAATCTCGACCCGCTGGAAGTGACGGATCCTGCCCTGCGCGCTGCGGACCACGTCGTAGACGGAGGCGATATCGCGCTGCCGTCCCAGCCAGCCTTCACAGAGAACCGCGATGGACTGCGCGCGCCGCCCGAACTGCGAGTTCATGTGGTCGATTTCCAGGAGATCCTGGAGAATGAGCGACTCGCCGTACTTAGTCTGCAGTTTTGAAATAGCGAGCTGCTGTTCGGCGGCGAGACCCTGAAGGGTTCGCATCGCCGACTTGAGCGCCGTTCTCGTTGCTTCTTCGGCTTGCTCCTGAGCCTTTTTCACCGAGGCCGAATATTGATTCTCGAGCTCAGCGTAATGATCCCTGAGCCCTTGATTCTCCTGCTTTAAACTACGCGCCGCCCGCTGTCCACGAGTAATGGCGACAGCTGCAAGCGGAGTCCCAGCGATAAGAGCCCAGAGAGCCGGGTCCTGTATGTATTGCGTCATAAGACTCTCTTCAAGCGACTGGCAGCCAGCTACTGAATTCCCGTCAGCACGGCGGGCCCACAGCCCACTGCGCAGGGATTACCGCCCGGGCCGTACTGCTGGCCGGAAAAGTCGTTCTGTGCCCGTAGCCCGCTCGGCAAGTGCGGCGATCGTATCATCGCCCCAAGTCATGACGGACCGTCAATATGGGGAGCACTTGCGAACATTGACGACTGGTCAGTTGCCTCATGCACCCTCCGGCCGGACAGGATTCCTTCCGCAATCGGTCCCCCTATCCCGCATCAAGGGGTGATATCCGAAAAGGAAGCTCTGTCGCTTTCGTGGACCGGTGCCCGGAGTGGACGCCAAAAAGCCCGGAGGCCGCCTTCTCATCGCTGAGAAGACGGCCTCCGAGCCACGACTTCAAAAGTCGGGACGACAGGATTTGAACCTGCGACCCCTTGACCCCCAGTCAAGTGCGCTACCAAGCTGCGCCACGTCCCGTTGCCCGCCTGACCTGGGGTTTCCCCCTGGCCGAACGTGCACCGAAACAATACCGCACTCCCACCCGTGGTCGCGCACCCCTTTCTTCGGGGCCGACGGAACCTCCAGCTCGCCGCTTGACCTGAAGCTTGGTCGAGGTTGCACGATCGTCACCATGACGATCACGACGGAACGCGACCACGGCTACCCGGACCTGCCCCGGCTGATGGGCCTGATGACCGGCGACGAGAAGCACGGACCGGCGGCGACGTCCACGCTGGACGCGCTGTGGGTGCTCTACGACCGGGTGCTGCGGATCACGCCCGAGCGGCTGGACGATCCGGAGCGGGACCGGTTCCTGCTCTCCAAGGGGCACGGGCCGATGGCGTACTACGCGGTGCTGGCGGCCAAGGGTTTCCTGCCCGTCGACTGGCTGCCGGGTTTCGGCTCGTACGACTCGCCGCTCGGGCACCACCCGGACCGGGTGCTGGTCCCGGGCGCCGAGATCGGCAGCGGCTCGCTCGGGCACGGGCTGCCGATCGCCGTCGGCACCGCACTGGGCCTGCGTGCGCAGGGGCTCGACGAGCCGCGTGTCTGGGTGCTGACCGGCGACGCGGAGCTGGACGAGGGCAGCAATCACGAGGCGATCGCGTACGCCGGTCCGGCCGGGCTCGACCGGCTGCACACCGTCGTGATCGACAACTCCTCGGCCAGTCATGCCCGGCCCGGTGGCATCGCCGCCCGGTTCGAGGCGGCGGGCTGGTCCGCCCTGACCGTCGACGGCCGTGACCACGAGTCGCTGTACGCGTCGTTCACCGCGCCCCATCCGGGCCGGCCGCACGTCGTCGTCGCCCGGGTCGAGCCGAAGCTCGCCTGAGCGGCCACTCCGCGCGTAGCCGTCCCGTCACCGCCGGTCCCCTCACCACCGGGACCGTCCCCACCGGTTCATCCCGCACGTCGCCGAAAGGACCACCCCATGGACACCATGCGTGACCGTTTCGCCCCCGTCGTCTCCGAGCTGCTCGACGAGGACCCCCGGGTCGCGGTCGTCCTGGCCGAGATCGGCATGGACGGCTTCGCGGACGCCCGGGCCAGGCATCCGGAGCGGGTGATCAACGTCGGGATCCGCGAACAGCTCCTCGTCGGAGCGGGCGCGGGCCTGGCCCTCACCGGGCTGAGGCCCGTCGTGCACACCTTCGCCAGCTTTCTCGTCGAGCGTCCCTTCGAACAGGTGAAGCTCGACCTCGGTCACCAGGACGTGGGTGCGGTGCTGGTGAGCGCCGCCGCGTCCTTCGACTGGCCCGCCGGGGGCTTCACCCACATGGCACCCGGCGACGTGGCGCTGCTCGACACCCTGGACGGCTGGACCGTGCATGTGCCGGGGCACCCCGACGAGGCCGAGGCCCTGCTGCGGCACGCGGTCGCCGCCGGCGACGACAAGGTGTACGTGCGGCTGTCGACGCAGTCCAACGCGCAGGGCCGCCCCGTCGACGGCGTACGGCTGCGCACGGTCCGCGAAGGACGCGGCGGGGTGGTCGTCGCCGTGGGGCCGATGCTCGACGCGGTGCTCGACGCGACGGAGGGGCTCGACGTCACCGTGCTGTACGCCACCACCGTCCGGCCGTTCGACGCGGCGGGGCTGCGGCACGCCACGGAGGCGGCGGGCACCGACGTCGTCCTCGTCGAGCCCTTCCTGGCGGGCACGTCCACGGCCGCCGCGGGCGACGCGCTCGCCGACGTACCCCACCGCGTGCTCGGCCTCGGCGTCGGCCGCCGCGAGCTGCGCAAGTACGGAACCGTCGACGAGCACCTGGCCGCGCACGGGCTCGACGCGGGGTCGCTGCGCGAGCGGATCGGCGGCTTCCTGCGCGCCCCGGGTGACGCCCGACCGACGGCTCCGCACCCCGGGTCACGGGTCACCGGCGGCCCGGGGGGCGCGCGTCGAGTGTGACCGGCGGCTCAGGCGCCCGGTAGTGCGTGACCAGCACGCCGGGCGCCTCCGGGTCACGGGTCACCGGCGGCCCGGGGGCGCGAGTCGAGTGTGACCGGCGGCTCGGGCGCCGTCGGGCGCCTCCGGGTCAGGGGTCAGGGGTCTCCGGTGGCCCGGTTGATCCCCTGTCATACGGCACCGGCGGGCTGGACGCCTCGGGCTGTGCGCGACCGGGGCCCTGGACGCCTCGGGTTCGTGTGACCGGCGGCTCGGGTGACCTGGGCAGGTGACAACGGCGCCCCGGGCGACCGGGGCCGGGCCGCGGGGCTTCGCTTCGGCCGGCTCAGCGGTCGGCGCGTCGCGCCGGTCGACGCATGGCGGGGGCCGTACGCGGCAGGGACACGGACGGGTCGACGCGCAGCAGGTTCCGGATGGCGGGCACCAGGAGCAGGGACGTGCAGACGGCCAACGTCATCGCGCCGGCCACGAGGAGGACGGTGTCGGCGCCGAGGACTGTCGCGGCCGGCCCCGCCAGCGCCTGGCCGAAGGGCATCATCGCCAGGGAACCCGCGACGTCGTAGGCGTGGATGCGGTTGAGGACGTCGGGGGCGACCTGGGTCTGCACACTGGTCGCCCACATCACGCCCCAGAACGACATGCCGGCGCCCGCGACCGCCGCTCCGGCCGACATGGCCGGGACTCCGAGGCCCGCACCGACGGAGGCGGGGAAGCAGGCGAAGGCGAACAGGGCGATCGAGCCGGCCCGCAGCATGTGTCGGGGGCGCAGCCGCAGGGCCAGCAGGCCACCGACCACGGTGCCGGCACCGAGCGCGGAGTTGACCAGACCGTAGGCGCTCGCGCCGTGCTGCCGGACCACTTCCGTGGCCACCAGGGGGACGGTGGGACCCGAGATGAAGAGCATGTACACGCACCAGATGACGATGACCCCCCACAGCCAGGTCCTCGCCCTGAACTCCCGCCAGCCCACGACGAGATCGCCCCGGAAGCTGCCGCCGTGCGGCCGGCTCCCGGGCGCGGCCGGCGGGAGGCGGAGCAGGAGCAGGCACAGGGCGCTCAGCGCGTACGTCGCCGCGTGCGCCGCGAAGACGCCGCCCGCCGAGGAGAACGCGACCAGCAGCCCCGCGAGGGCGGGGCCCGCGAGCTGCGCGGCGGACTCGGCGATCCGGATCGCGCCGTTCGCCCCCTGGACGTCGGCCGCCAGGCGCGGCACCGTACTGGCGACGCCCGGCTGGAAGACGGCTCCGGCCGCGCCGTTGACCGCGCCGATCGCGCAGATCTGCCAGAGGACCACATGGCCGGCGAAGAAGAACCCCGCGGCGAGGGCCTGGGTGACCAGTCGAACGAGGTCGGCCCCGATCATCAGCTTGCGTGTGCTGAACCGGTCGGCGATGACCCCGCCGAAGACCACCAGCCCCGCGAACGGGGCGGCGGACGCGGCCATCGCGAGGCCGATCGCTCCCGCGCCGTAGCCGTGCTGGAGCAGTCCGGCGGCGAGGGCCACCGGGAGCATCGTGTCGCCGAGCCGGGCGAGGGCCCGTGCGACGAAGAACAGCGCGAAGTCCCGCGACCAGACCGGCGCGAGGCCGGTCACGGCGTTCTCGCGGCGCGGGACCTCATGGCTCAACGGTGTCTCGTGGCCCGCTGGCACCTCGCGGCCCGTCGGTACCTCGCGGCCCGTCAATGTCTCGCGGCCCGTCGCGATCCCATGGCCCGGCGGTGTCCCATGGCCTGGCGGTATCCCATGGCCCGGCGGTACCCCGTCGCCCGTCGGTGTTCCGTCGCCCGTCGTCGGCCCGGGCCGTGGACCCGCGCCGGCGGGTCTTTGGCGCGTCCCCCGACCGCCGCCCCGCGTCTGATCCCCCGTGTCCTCGTCGGCCGGCGGTCCGGACCGCGTCGGCTCACCGCTCGGTGACGTCCCGTGCATCCCGCCCGTGCCCCTCGCCTGCAGTCGCCCCGCGGTTCCCCCCGCGAACCGGGCGTCCCTGCCTCCGCTCCGGCACCCGGATCATGTCACGCGGCACACCCGGTGACGGAGGGATTTTCACCCCTCCGCGGGGAGCCCCAACGCCGGGTGGGAGTCGAGCAGTCGGGGCGGGGCGGCCTGTCGCCAGGAGTCGGCGAGGATGTCACGGAGTTCCTCGTCGTCCTCCAGGGCGGCGAGCCGGACCCGGACCCAGGCGAAGCCCGCCTCGTGGCCGGCGATCCAGAACTTCCGGGGCTCCGCCAGGACGAGTTCGTCGCGCTCCTCCTTGGGGCAGCGCACGGCGATGGAGGTCTCCTCCTCGGGCAGGGTGGCGAACATCCTCCCCGCGACCCGGAAGGTGGGCATGCTCCAGGCGGTCTTCTCCGTCGTGTCCGGCAGGGACAGGGCGATCCGGCGTACGTCTTCGGCGTTCGGCGACATGGCACGCACGGTAGCCAATGGCACCGACACACCGCCGCCGACCTGCGCGATCAGCGGGACGGCCGGGAGGGGCCGGCCGGACGAGTCGTCGCCGGCGAAGCGCCTCACGTCGCCGCAGCGGCGGCGGCTCCCACCCGCTTGTAGAAGACCGTCGTCGGGCGGAGCTCGCCCGAAGGAGTCGTCGCGTAGTCGGGTATCGCCCCGAGACGGGTCCAGCCCGCGGACAGGTAGAGGGTCTCGGCCGGGCTGCCGGTCTCCGTGTCCAGGTGCAGGAGGGTGAGCCCGGCCGCGGCGGCCGCCCGCTCGGCGGTGGCCAGCAGCGTGCGGCCGAGTCCCCGTCCCCGGCCGTCCGGGTGCACCATCAGCTTCACCAGTTCGGCGCGGTGGCGGCTGTTGGGCTTGTCGGGGAAGGCCAGGCCGACCGTACCGAATACCCGGTCCGCGCCGTGCGCCACCCACACCGCGAGGTGGCCGGCCGACACCGCGGCCGCGCGCCCCTCCCACCAGGCCACGGCCGACGCGCGGTCGAGCGGCGCGAGAAAGCCGACCGAGGCCCCGCTGTCCACGGTGTGGGTCAGGAGGCCGGCCAACTCCTCGGCCTGGGCGAGGACTTCGGCCGCGCTCAGCCGGGAGACGGCGGTCACGGCGCCACCACCACCAACGTGTACCGCACGTCCTGGGGACCGGGGCAGCGAAAGCGGGTCGGGCCCCACACCCGCAGCCGGAGGCAGTCACCGGTGCCGAGGCGGTGCTCGACGTCCCGCGCCGTCACCTCCAGCGACCCGTCGAGCACCCAGATGTGCTGCTCCAGACCGGGCACGGGAGGCCGGTCGTACGCGATGTCGGCGCCGGCCGCGAGCCGCCCCTCGACGAGTTCGCCGCGCAGCCCCGCGTGCGGCGGGGACACCGACCGTCGTACGAAGCCGGAGGCGCCGTCCCTCCAGACCGTCTGGTCGGCCGCCCGCACCAGCCCGACGGGTTCCGCCTCGACCTCGCTGAGCAGCTGTGACATGGTCCGCCCGTACACGGCGCACAGGCGGTTCAGGAGCGAGGCCGTGGGGCTGATCTCGGCGCGCTCGGCCCGGGACAGCGTGGACCGGCTGACCCCGCTGAGGTCCGCCAACTCCGCCAGCGACCAGCCCCGTTCGGCCCGCAACTCGGCGAGCCGGGCCCCCAGACGGACGTCGACGGCATCTTGCACATCGGTTCCCATATTCGGGAGCTTATCCCAGATACGAAACAGAAGGAGAGCGGGAACGGGATCAGGTGCGGGAGCGGGAGCGCGGGGTCGGAAGCGGGGTCGACCGGAGCTCGCGGAACTCGCGGAGGCAATGGATCTCGCGGAGGTCAGGGATCTCGCGGAGGTCAGGGACGTCACTCCACGGTCGCGGCCCGCGCCAACGCGTCCAGCACCGGACGGATCAGCGGATGCCCCTCCGCGCCACGCCGTACGGCCGCGAAGACCCGGCGGGTGGGCGCGACCCCGTCGACCGGGCGCACGACCACGCCCGTGAGATCCATGCCGATCAGGGCCGAGCGGGGCACCAGCGCGACGCCCGCGTCGGCGGAGGCGAGGGCGACGACGGCGCGGAAGTCGTCCGAGGAGTGTTCGAGACGCGGCTCGAATCCCGCGTTCTCGCAGGCCAGGACCACCACGTCATGGCAGGGATTGCCGGGGTACTGGCCGATCCAGGGGTCCTTGGCGAGCTCGGCGAGCGGCACCTCGTCGGCGTCGGCCAGACGGTGGGTGACCGGGACCACCGCGTCGAACGGCTCGGCGTACAGGGGTACGTGGGTCAGCCGCGGGTCGTCCGCGGCCGGGGCTCCCCGGTACTCGACGGCGACCGCGATGTCGACCTGCCGGTCGAGCACCATCGGCAGGCTGGCGTCGCCCTCGGCGTCCTGCACACGGACGTGGATACCGGGTGCGGTGACGGCGAGGCGGGCGAGCGCGGGAGCCACCACGAGGCCGATGCCGGTCGCGAAGGCGGCGACCGTGACCGTGCCCGCGGAACCCGAGCTGTAGGCGGCCAGTTCGGCCTCGGCCCGCTCCAGCTGGGCGAGCACCGCATGGGTGTGGCCGAGCAGGATCTCACCGGCGGGAGTCAGCCGCACGCCCTTGGCGCTCCGCTCGACGAGTCGGTGCCCGGTCTCCTGCTCCAGGGCGGTCAGCTGCTGGGAGACCGCCGAAGGCGTGAGATAGAGCGCGGCGGCAGCCGCCGTCACCGTGCGGTGGTCGGCCACCGCACGAAGGATGTGGAGCCGCCGCGCTTCGATCATGCGACCGATTCTCTCAGGTCACACGCGTCTTTCAGCCGTCGAGCTCCGCCCGCGCCGCCACGAACGCGTCCACCGCGCGGTTCACGTCGTCCGTCGAGTGCGCCGCGGACAGCTGCACCCGGATACGGGCCGCGCCCTGCGGGACGACCGGGTACGAGAAGCCGATCACGTACACGCCGCGCTCCAGGAGCAGCTCCGCCATGCGCCCGGCGACGGACGCGTCACCGATCATGACCGGGGCGATCGCATGGTCGCCGGGGAGGATGTCGAAGCCCTCGGCGGTCATCCGGGAGCGGAACAGCGCCGTGTTCGCCGCGAGCCTCTCGCGCAGGTCGCCCGCCGACTCCAGGAGGTCGAGAACCTTCAGGGAGGCCGCCGCGATCACCGGGGCGAGCGTGTTGGAGAAGAGGTACGGACGCGAGCGCTGGCGCAGCAGGGCGACGATCTCGGCGCGTGCCGCCACGTAGCCGCCGGAGGCGCCGCCGAGCGCCTTGCCGAGGGTGCCGGTGATGATGTCGACGCGGTCCATGACGCCGTGCAGCTCGGGGGTGCCCCGGCCGCCGGGGCCGACGAAGCCGACGGCGTGCGAGTCGTCGACCATGACCATCGCGTCGTAGCGGTCGGCGAGGTCGCAGATCTCCTGGAGGGGAGCGACATAGCCGTCCATCGAGAAGACGCCGTCCGTGACGATCAGGCGGCGCCGGGCGTCGGACGCCTCCTTGAGCTGGGCCTCCAGGTCGGCCATGTCACGGTTGGCGTACCGGAAGCGGCGCGCCTTGGAGAGGCGGATGCCGTCGATGATCGAGGCGTGGTTGAGGGCGTCGGAGATCACCGCGTCCTCGGCGCCGAGCAGGGTCTCGAAGACGCCTCCGTTGGCGTCGAAGCAGGAGGAGTAGAGGATCGTGTCCTCCTGGCCGAGGAACGCGGACAGCCGCGCCTCCAGCTCCTTGTGCACCTCCTGCGTACCGCAGATGAAGCGCACGGACGCCATGCCGTAGCCCCAGCGGTCGAGGGCCTCGTGGGCGGCGGCGACGACCTCGGGGTGGTCGGCGAGGCCGAGGTAGTTGTTCGCGCAGAAGTTGAGGACCTCGCCGGGGCGGCCGCCCGAGGTGACGCTCACGGTCGCGGACTGCGGGGTGCCGATGACGCGCTCGGGCTTGTGGAGCCCGGCGGCGCGGATCTCGTCGAGGGTGGTGCGCAGATCGTCGCGTACGGAATCGAACATCATCAGTTCCTTAGAGGGTCCAGTCCAGAATGACCTTGCCGCCGCGGCCGCCGGCCGCTTCGGCGAAGGCGGCCTCGTGGTCGCGGAAGCCGTACCGGCCGGTGATCACGGGAGCGAGGTCGAGGCCCCCTTCCAGGAGCACCGACATCGCGTACCAGGTCTCGAACATCTCCCGGCCGTAGATGCCCTTGATCGTGATCATGGAGGTGACGATCCGGGACCAGTCGACCGGGAACTCCTCGGCGGGCAGGCCCAGCATCGCGATCCGGCCGCCGTGTGTCATGTTGGCGATCATGTCGCGCATCGCCTCGGGGCGGCCGGACATCTCCAGGCCGATGTCGAAGCCCTCGCGCAGCCCCAGCTCGCGCTGGCCGTCGGCGATCGTCGCGGACGAGACGTTCAGGGCGAGGCTCACGCCGATCTTGCGCGCGAGTTCGAGGCGCTCCTCGCTGACGTCGGTGACGACGACGTTGCGGGCGCCCGCGTGCCGGGCCACCGCGGCGGCCATCAGGCCGATCGGTCCGGCACCGGTGATCAGGACGTCCTCGCCGACCAGCGGGAAGGAGAGCGCCGTGTGCACGGCGTTGCCGAACGGGTCGAAGATCGCGGCGACGTCGAGGTCGACGGGGACCCGGTGCACCCACACGTTGGTGGCGGGCAGGGCGACGTACTCGGCGAACGCGCCGTCGCGGCCGACGCCGAGGCCCACCGTGGCACGGCAGAGGTGGCGGCGTCCGGCCAGGCAGTTGCGGCACTTGCCGCACACCAGGTGGCCTTCGCCGCTGACGCGGTCGCCGGCCTTGATGTCGGCGACGTCACGGCCGGTCGCGACGACCTCGCCGACGAACTCGTGGCCGAGCACGAGCGGTGTGGTGATGGCCTGCTGCGCCCAGCCGTCCCAGTTGCGGATGTGCAGGTCGGTTCCGCAGATCCCGGTCCTGAGGACCTTGATCAGTACGTCGCCGGGGCCGATCTCCGGCTCCGGGACGTCCACGAGCCAGAGCCCGGGCTCCGCCTTCTCCTTGACCAGCGCCTTCACGCAACGGCTCCTGTGGGTGAGCCCCCGGGGCAGGGCACGCCGAAGGGGCCCGTACCGGGGAGAGGGGTGTATTCCCTGAGGAATCTGCCGTACGACCGTAGTCCTGGTCCATCGAGGTTTTCTTAAACGCGGCCGCAGCTTTCCTTCACACGTCGGATTCCCGGCCCCCTGAGGGCTGTCCCGTAATCCCCGGTGGATCAGCGCGCGGCGTCGGATGCGGTGCATCGCAAGCCGGAGGGTCGTCCTCATACTGGGCGTATTCGGGCGATCCGACAACGCGGCGAGGTGCCGCAGCTGTCGTCGTGCGCCCGCCGGGGATCACGGGGCAGCCCTTACGCCTCCCCGGGCACCTGCCCCCGTTCGAAGTAGGCGAGCAGCTCGGGGTCGAGCGCGGGCACCTCGCGCGCGGTGCCGCCGTCCCGCAGGGACTCCGTGGCCCGGAATCCGGCGGCCACCGCCATGCGCGCGGCGACCGGGGAGGTGTCGGTGCGCCCTCCTTCCCGCACGAACCGGAGGAACTCGTCGATCAGCAGCGGGTCGGCGCCGCCGTGTCCGGCGCCCTCGGGGGGCTCCGGCACGGAGTACTCGGCGTCGGCCCGGTCCCGGTGCCCCGAGCGGCGGCTGTTCCAGACCTTCACCACGGCGCCGGGCCCGTCCCCGAAGTTCTCCAGCCGGCCCGCGTCGCCTATCACGGTGTAGTTGCGCCAGTAGTCGGGGGTGAAGTGGCACTGCTGGTAGGCCGCCAGCACTCCGTTGTCCAGGCGCAGGTTGACCAGCGAGACGTCCTCGACGTCGATGACCGGATTGAGGGCCCGCTGGGCGTGCGGGGGCCAGTGGCCGCTGTCGGTGTACCAGTCCTCCGTCTTGGGCTCTCCGGGCGCTCGCCGGTGCCGGTTGTCCCCGTACACCATGAGGTCGCCGAGCGCCTGCACCTGTCGTGTGTAGCCGCCGGCCAACCAGTGCAGCACGTCGAGGTCGTGGGCGCCCTTCTGTAGCAACAGCCCGGTGGTGAAACGGCGTTCGGCGTGCCAGTCCTTGAAGTACCAGTCCCCTCCGAAGCCGACGAAGTGCCGTACCCACACGGTCTTGACGGTGCCCACGGCGCCGCCCCGGACGAGGTCACGCATCAGGCGGATCACCGGCATGTGGCGCATGTTGTGGCCGACGTAGAGGCGGGTGCCCGTCTCGAAGGCGGTGCGCAGGACGGCGTCGCAGCGCTCGATGGTGATGTCCAGGGGCTTCTCGACGAAGACGGGCCTGCCCGCGCGCAGTGCCTCGCGGGCGAGGTCGGCGTGGGTGTGGTCGGGGGTGAGGACGAGTACCGCGTCGACGTCGGGGGCGTGGACGACCTCGCGGTGGTCGTCGACGGTCCGGACGCCGGGGATGCGGGCCGCGGCGGCCCCCCGCAGCAGCGGGTCGTGTTCGGCGAGGACGGTCACGCGTGAGCCCCGGCCGGGGCGGTGGGCGGTGAGCGCGAGGGGACCGCGCAGGCCGAAGCCGAGAACGCCGAGACGCAGATCGGTCATGGGGTGCCTTCCGGGCCGTGTCGGGATGGCTCGGGCACAGCGTTCCTCCGCGGCGACGGGGTCAACCCCCGGCGACCCCAGCGGATACGGCGGCTACAGCGGCTACGACAGGCACGGCTCCCGGGGGCACGTCATCCGCGGGGCGCGCACGCGCCGTCCGCGCCGCGTGGCCTCAGAACCCCACGCCTCCCACGCCACTCTCGCGCTGTCCGAGTTGCTCGACCAGTTCCGCCGCCATCGTCTTGATGGTCTCCAGGCCCGCTCTGCCCCACGGGCGCGGCTCGAGGTCGACGACGCAGACGGTGCCGAGGGCGATGCCCGTGCGGTCGATGAGCGGGGCGCCGAGGTAGGAGCGGACCCCGATCTCGTCGACGACCGGGTTGCCCGCGAAGCGCGGGTAGTCGCAGACGTCCTCAAGCACCAACGCCCTGCGGCGGACCACGACATGGGGGCAGAACCCGTAGTCGCGGGTCATATAGCGGCCGACGCCGTGGTGGGTGCCGTCCGCGGGGACCGGGACCGGCCGGGTGGTCGAGACGTTGCCGTCCGGGGTGTGCAGGCCCGCGAAGAACTGCCGGTTCTCGTCGATGAAGTTGACCATCGAGTACGGCACCGCGGCGACGTCGGCGAGCCGGTCCGCGAAGGCGTCGAAGGCGGGCTCGGCGTGCTCCCCCAGGCCTAGTCGGCGCAGCCGCCGGACCCGGGCGGGGGCGTCCTTGTCCTCCGGGGTCAGCAGCAGCCGGCCGGCCGGGCGCGGTGGGTCGTAGCTCATGGACGGACTCCCTGGTGGGGGCCGGGTGTCATATGCGGGCTCCATGGTCGGGGACGTGGGTCACGTGCGGGCTCCTTCGCCGGCGGCGCAGGTCAGTACGTCACCTGCGGGCTCCATGGGTGGGGGCGTGCGCCGGTGCGTGGGCGAGGAGGTGGCGTACCAGCGTGAGCAGGGTCTGCACGCCCGAACTGGAGATCCGGGCGTCGCAGCGCACGATGGGGATCCCGGGGTCGAGGTCGATGGCCGCCCGTACCTCGGCGGGGTCGTAGCGGAAGGCACCGTCGAACTCGTTGACGGCGACGATGAAGCCGAGACCGCGCTGCTCGAAGAAGTCGACGGCCGCGAAGCAGTCCTCGAGGCGGCGGGTGTCGGCGAGGATCACCGCACCGAGCGCGCCCTCGGACAGTTCGTCCCACATGAACCAGAACCGCTCCTGCCCGGGTGTGCCGAAGAGGTACAGCACATGTTCCGGGTCGAGGGTGATGCGGCCGAAGTCCATCGCCACCGTGGTCTCGACCTTGTTCTCGACGCCGTCGAGACTGTCGGTCGCGGCACTGACCGTGGTGAGCAGCTCCTCCGTGCTGAGCGGCGCGATCTCGCTCACCGCGCCCACGAAGGTCGTCTTGCCGACTCCGAACCCTCCCGCCACCAGGATCTTCAGCGCGGTGGGGAAGGGATCAGAGCTGTCGTCGTAGTCCATCGAGCACTGCCTCCAGAAGAGACCGGTCAGTGGGGTTGTGGTGGAACTCGGGGGGTTTGGTGGTCAGCGCCCCGCAGTCGACGAGGTCGGACAGCAGCACCTTGGTGACCACCGCCGGCAGCTTGAGCTGGGCGGCGATCTCCGCGACCGAGACGGGCGCCCGGCACAGTTCGAGCGCCTGGGTGTGCTCGGGGCCGAGGTAGCCGAGGGGCGTGGCTCCGGTGACCATGACCTGCGACAACAGGTCGAGCGCGGTGGTCGGACGGGTCCGGCCGTTGCTGACCGTGTAGGGACGCACCAGCCGCCCGGCCGCGTCGTCGAGCCAGGGCCCGTCGCCGGCCGCGGCCACCCTCAAGGCCTCATCGCCGTGGGGCCGACGGCGGCCTGCCGGGGCGCGGTCATCAGGTACGGGCGGACGCTCTTGACGAGCATCGCCATCTCGTAGCCGAGGACCGCCGCGTCGGCCTCGCGTCCGGCGAGCACCGCGAGACAGGTGCCGGAGCCCGCGGTGGAGACGAACAGCAGGGTCGAGTCGAGTTCGACGACGACCTGGCGCACGTCGCCGCCGTCCCCGAAGCGGGCACCCGCGCTGCGGCCGAGCGAGTACAGGCCGGAGGCCAGGGCCGCCATGTGGTCGGCGCTGTCCGGGTCGAGGCCGTGGACGGACTTCACGAGGCCGTCGCAGGAGAGGAGTACCGCGCTGGTGGTGTGCGGCACGCGCTGCACGAGGCCGCTCATCAGCCAGTCGAGATCGGATGCATGGCCGGTCGGCACGTCGCTCGCCATGGTGGATCGACTCCTTGGGGTACGAAGGTCTGCGGGAGCGCAGGTGGGGGTGGGCGTGCTCAGGAGACTGGTCATCCGGCCGGTGCGCTCCCGTCGTGCCGGGCCGTGAGGTCGTGTCCGGGCGTGGGGGCGGTGTCACGCGTCCCCGGCGCGTCGGGCGGGGCGGGCGCATGCGCGGTGTGCGGGTCGGCCATGTGCGCCGCGCCCGAGGGATCGTCGGCCGTTCGGACGGCGCTCAGGGGCGGTACGTCCAGGTGGGGCGAGCGTGGGGACGGCTGGTCGACGCGGATCACTCGCAGGGGTGGCAGCGCGTCCAGGCGCGCGGGGTCCGGGTGCCCGGGGTCCGGGTGCGGCCGGTCGGTGGGGACCTCCGTCTGCCGGGCCTCCGCCAGTCCGATCCCGCGCTGGAACGCCGCCATCAGCCCGGGGTCGTGACCGGCGACGTGCTCCGAGTCCGGGCGGGGCAGGGGCCCGTCGCGCAGTTGGGGCGCGATGTGCTCCTGGGCGCGCCGGCGCGGCAGTTGGGGTCTCGCCATGGTGCCCCGGACCGCGCCGTTGCGCGGGGTGGGCGGCATCTCCGCGTTCTCCGCGAGGATGTGCCGGTCGTCGGGGCGGATGCCGGGCACGGCCTCCGCCGGATTGGGCCGCTCCGTGCGGGCGCCGCGCACCGGGAGCGGCGCCGGCCCGCCGTCGTCCGTACCGTCGCGCCGCGGCGCGGCGGGCTCCGCCTGTTCCCGGCGCGACTGCCGCGGCACGGGGGACCCCGCCCCACCCGCGGAAGGGAGCGGCACGGCCTGCCCGGCCGGTGGTCCCGCGGGCGGGAGCGCGCCGCCCGCGGTCTCGCGCGGCCGCCCTTGGGCGAGGTGCCCCGGGGCGCCCGGCTCCGTGCCCAACAGCTCCTGCGGAACCACGAGTACGGCCTGGACACCGCCGTAGATGTTGCTCTGGAGCCGGACGTGGATGCCGTGTCGCCGGGCGAGCTGGGACACCACGAAGAGGCCGATGCGGCCGTCCTGGAGAAGGCTCGCGACGTTCACCTGATCGGGGTCGGTGAGCAGCGCGTTCATCTTGTCCTGCTCGCCCGGTGGCATGCCCAGGCCCCGGTCCTCGACCTCGACCGCGAGCCCTGAGGTGACGAGGTTGACGCGCAGCAGCACCTGGGTGTGGGGGGCGGAGAACACCGTGGCGTTCTCGACGAGTTCGGCCAGCAGGTGGATGACGTCGGCGACGGCGTGCCCACGCAGGGTGCCGTCGATCGGCGGCACCAGTTTGACCCGCGAGTACTGCTCGACCTCGGCGATCGCCGACCGCAGCACCTCGGTCATGGAGACGGGGTTGCTCCACTGGCGTCGGGAGACGGCGCCGCCGAGGACGGCGAGGTTCTCGGCGTGCCGCCGGATACGGGTGGCGAGGTGATCGACGTGGAAGAGGCCCTTGAGCAGGTCCGGGTCCTCGATCTCGTTCTCCAGCTCGTCGAGGATCGAGATCTCGCGGTGCACGAGGGACTGAAGCCGTCGCGCCAGGTTGACGAAGACCTCGACCTTCTGTTCGCTGCCGGCCCGGCTGGAGAGCTGCGCGGCCTGTACGACGGCGGTGACGGCGCCGTCGTGCGCCCGGGAGAGGTCGGCGGCGAGCAGCTCGAAGTCGTCGGCGTCCGGGAGGGGCCGGCGGTTCGGTGCGCGCGGGGACGGGGTCTCGCCGCGGCGCAGGCCCTCGACGACGGCGCGCAGGTCCGCCTCCGTACGCGCGCTGGTGCGGCGTATCGCGCCGAGGCGGTCCCGGACGGACCGGGCGGCCCGGTCGGCGGCCACGGCGGCGATCAGGATGCCCGCGAGGGCGACCCCGAGGGCGCCGGCGAGGACCGCCCAGAGAACCGCGCCCGGGCGGGCGCCGGTGGAGCGCACGGTGAACAGGACGGCCGCACACGCGCTGAGGGCCACCGCGGTGGGCGGCAGGACCGCCATCCGCAGCAGTTGGGGCCGGAGGGGGGTCTCGGGCGGCGAGGGGGCGGCATGGGCCACCGGCCGTCCGTGCCGCCCGCCCTCACGGCGGTCTGCGCGGGCGGCCGGTGCGCGAAGGTGAGACATCTGCGTCCTCGTACTGGGCGTCGGGGGCACTCGGGCTCCCGCGGGTCTGCGCGACTCGGGCGTGCGCCATCGCGGTGCCGGTCGAGAGAGCCGAAAAAAACGGCCCTGCGTCGCCCGACGGCAACTGACAGTAGTCGGCAACGGGACAGGTGCGGTGGGCAGTTGACAAAGTCCCCCGGGGAGCGTCCCGCTCTGGTATGAGGCCTCGCACGGCAGACCGAAATCACCGTCGGACACGTGTTCCCTGGAGGCGCTGTTCCGATCAGTGCTGGTCAGAAGTGGTCATGAAAAGACGGCAAGGGCCGGGGAGCGCGACGCGCCCCGACCCTTGCCGTAGATCGGACTTTCTGGAGATTCAGCCTGCGGGCACCGTCTCCGGCTCTCCGGTGTCCTCCGCGGCACCGCCGCCGGTGTCACCCGGCGTGTCGGAGCCCGCCCCGCCGGACGCGGACGTCCCGGAAGCGGACACATCGGCGGCCGCGGCGGTGGCGCCGGTCCTCTCGACCGCGGGCCAGCCGCCCTCGGGCGGCACGGCCACCCCGCGCCACCAGGGCTCGGACGGTACGGTCTCGGAGGTGGGCTCGAAGGGCTCACCGGGGTGCGGCAGCGCGATGCGCGCGCCGACCGCGTGCGCGGCCGCTATGGTCCCCTCGCCGGGCTCCACCCACGGGTGCGTCGCCAGGTTGAACGTGGCCCAGTGGATCGGCATCATCACACCGCCGGGCCGGCCGCCCTGAAGGTCCAGGTGTGCGCGCATGCCCTCCTCGGGCGTCATGTGGATCTCGGGCCAGAACTCGCTGTACGCGCCGATCTGGATCATCGTGGCGTCGAACGGGCCGTGCTCGGCGCCGATGTCCTTGAAGCCCTCGAAGTAGCCGGTGTCACCGCTGTGGTAGATCCGGTGCTCGTCGCCCGCCACCGCCCAGGAGGCCCACAGCGTGTGCTGGGTGTTGCGCAGACCCCGGCCGCAGAAGTGCCGGGCGGGCGTGGCGGTGAGGGAGATGCCGCCGACCTTCGTTGTCTCGTTCCAGTCCAGCTCACGCAGGCGGTCCGGGGAGACGCCCCAGTGCTCCAGGTGGGCGCCGACGCCGAGCGGCACCGCGAACACCGTGTCCGTGTCGGCGAGGGCCTTGATGGTGGGCAGGTCCAGGTGGTCGTAGTGGTCGTGCGAGATCACGACGACGTCGACCGGGCCCAGCGCGGCCAGCGGCAGCGGCACCGGGTGCAGCCGCTTGGGTCCGACGAAGTTGAAGGGTGAACAGCGCTCGCCCCAGACCGGGTCGAACAGCACGCGGTGCCCGTCGAGCTCCGCCAGCACGCTGGAGTGCCCCATCCAGGTGATCCGCAGCCCGCTCGTCGCGGGCCTGGCGAGGTCGGCGAGCGTCGTGGCGTGCACCGGCACCGTGCCCGCGGGGGCGCGGCGGACGCGCTCCTCCTTGCGGAAGAAGACCTTCGCGAACTCGATCATGGAGCCGTCGGGGCGGGTCCGGGCGCTCACCGGGTTCTGGAAGACCCCGTCCGCGAAATTCGGCGATCTGCGGATGCGCTCCAGGCGCTCACCGCCCGGGTCCGCGCCGAAGGCGGCGGGCTGCAGCGCGCGGAGCCCGGAGCTCAACGTACGGAAACCGGTCACGGTACCTCCAATGGAGTCGGTCAGGCCTCCCATTATGGTCGGCCCCTGTGACAGCGCCGGGACTCCGTCCTCGCGGGGTCACGGCGTGCTGTCTCCCCGGCACGCGCACCGCGAGGCCGGGGTCCCGGCGCCCGCACTGCCGGGCGAACGCGCCGGAGGGGCCCACGGCCCGTATCTCGCAACCCCGCGGCGCCCTCTCTTCTTCCGCACCGGGGAACGGGATTTCGGGACGCGCGGACCCGTCCGGCCCGACGCCCGGCCGAGGCGCGCCCGACGCCCGGCCCGTCACCGCGGGCGAACCGGTCGACGAACCGGGCCGCCGGCCGCGCGAGCACCTGGGGCCACCACCGTGGAGCCGCCGGCGCCACCCCCTCGCTCCCCCACCCCGCTCACCCCCCACCGTCGGTCCGTCCAGTGAATTGACACAGCGCGGGCAGCGTTCCGATACTGACTGAAGATTCAGTAAAGGTTCCGGTGGAGGCGTTCGCGCCGATCCGTCCGCGCCGGGAGGAACGATGGATGCCGACGTACCCACCAGAGGCGACCGTTCCCGAGCGCCGTCACCTCCCGCCCAGGGGACTCCCTGCACACTGAGTCGGTGCAGAAGTGGCTGGCGGGTCGCGACGTGATCGTCGCCGTGGGTACCGAGCCGGCCGGGAGTGATCTCCGGTCGCCGCCGACCGCCCTCGGCGGCCCGCTCGTCCGGGCCGGTCACGACCCGGACACCGGACGGACTCCGGGCCGGGCGAACTCCGGACCGCCCGCGGACGGCGCGCCCGTCGACCCACCGCCCCGCGCCCTCGCCGAGATGCCCCGCGCCCCCCGGCCCCACCCTGATCGCCGTCCCCGAGGAGTACCCATGATCGCGCCTTCGACCGCGTCCCCGACCGCGCCCCTGATCACACTCACCTGGACCGACCACGTCACCGGCCGCCCGGGCTTCCTCGTGGTCGACCGTCTGGTCCGGGGTGTCTCCAGCGGCGGGCTGCGGATGCGCGAAGGCTGCACCCTGGACGAGGTCGCCGGGCTGGCCCGGGGCATGACGATGAAGGAGGCCCTGCACTACAACCCCGAGGGCCGCTACATCCCGCTGGGCGGCGCCAAGGGCGGCATCGACTGCGACCCCCAGGACCCGGCGTCGTACGGCCTCCTGGTGCGCTATCTGCGTGCCATGCGCCCGTACATCGAGAACTTCTGGACCACGGGCGAGGATCTCGGGCTCTCCCAGGACCTGGTCGACCGGGCCGCCACGGAGGCGGGGCTCGTCTCGTCCATCCAGGCCGTGTACCCGCTGCTCGACGACGAGAAGAGCGCGCGGAGCCGTCTCGCGGACGCCTTCGCGGTCGAGGTGGACGGGATCGGGCTCGACGAACTGGTGGGCGGCTGCGGTGTCGCCGAGTCGGTGCTCGCGGCCCTGGACCGCGCCGGAGTCGCGTACCCGGGAACGCGCGTCGCCGTACAGGGCCTGGGCACCATGGGCGGAGCCACGGCGCGCTTCCTGGCGCGCGCCGGTCTCACCGTCGTGGCCGTCGCCGACATCAAGGGCACGATCGGGAATCCGGACGGTCTCGACGTCGACGCGCTGCTCGCGGCGAGGGACGCCTACGGGACGGTGGACCGCGCGGCGCTGCGCCCGGCCGACCGTGAACTCCCGGCCGACGCCTGGCTGTCGGCCGACGCGGACATCCTGGTGCCCGCCGCGGTCTCGTACGCGATCGACACCACGAACCAGGCCCGGATCACCGCCCGTTGGATCGTGGAGGCGGCCAACATGCCCGTCCTGCCCGAGGCGGAGGAACTGCTCGCCGCGCGCGGCGTCCTCGTGCTTCCGGACGTCGTCGTCAACTCCGGTACGAACGCCTGGTGGTGGTGGACGCTCTTCGGCGACATCGGCGCGGACGCCGACGAGGCGTTCGCGTACACCCGGCGCTCCATGCGCGGCCTGATCGACCGGATGCTGGCCCGCACGGAGGCCGACGGGACGACGCCGCGGGCCGCCGCGCACGCCATCGTCGCCGACCGGCTGCCGGTGATCGCGGAACGGTTCGGGTGGTACCGCTGACCCGGAACGGGGCTTCCGGGCCCGGCTCCCGCGCCGGACTTCCGGGCTGAACCCCGGCGCCGCGCTTCCGCCGAATCCCGTCGTGCTCGCGTCCGATCCACCTACGCGGGACCGGAGTTCCCGGTGTCCGGAGAGACAGGACGTGTCCGGATCGGCCATCGGTTCGTCGTCCGACCCGGGCGAGGCACTAGGGTTACCGCGTGGCAAGGGTGCGGTTGAGCGTGGCGGAGCGGCGTCAGGAATTGCTGCGGGCTGCCATCGGACAGATCGAGGCGCGGGGTGTGGCGGCGGTACGGATCGCCGACGTCGCCTCGTCGCTCGGGGTGAGCAACGCGTTGGTGCTGTACCACTTCTCCACCAAGGAGAAGCTGGTCGCGGCCGCGTTCACCCATGCCGCCGAGGACGACCTCGCCCACCTGCGCAAGCTGCTCGGCCGCCGTACGTCTTCGCTGCGACGGCTGCGCGCGGCCGTCCGCTGGTACGCGCCGACCGGCCAGGCCAAGGGCTGGCGACTGTGGATCGAGGGCTGGGGCGCGGCGCTGCGCGAGCCCGCGCTGCGGGAGGTCACGCGTGACCTCGACAGGCAGTGGAAGGCCGCGATCACCGAGGTGATCGCGGAGGGAGTGGCCGGCGGCGAGTTCCGGTGCCCGGATCCCGCGGGAGCCGCGTTGCGGCTGACGGCGCTGCTCGACGGGCTGGCGGTGCAGATGACCGCCTACACGGGCGCGGTGTCGCGGGCGCGGGCTCAGGAGTGGGTGGACGACGCGCTCGCGCGGGAGTTGGGAATCGAGCGGGCGGCCCTGACCGCGGCGGTGCGCTGAGGCGCCTGCCCCGGCACAGCCCCCGCCGTCAGAGCCGGCGCCCCAGCGGTCCCGCCCGTCGGCCGTCCCTCGATGTCACGCGGCTCAGGCGACGGTCCCGATCCGCATCCTGATGTCGTTCGGCGACAGGCTGCCCTTGGCCGCGACGTGGTCACCCGAGGACTCCCCGCGCAGCCTCCGTCCGATCCACGGCACGAGGTACTCGCGTGCCCAGTGGATGTCGTCGCGCCGTACCTCCAGCGTGCCGCGGGGCGGCAGAGGCGGCCAGGGCTGGTCCGGGTCGGCGGGCACGTCGAGACCGAGGACCTGGCCGGCCCGCAGCGCGACGCGGGTGTGACCCTCCGGCGACAGGTGCAGTCGGTCGCCGTCCCAGGCGCGCCGGTCCTGGATCGTCTTCAGGGACCACAGGTCGAGGACCGGACAGCCGTACCGGTCCGCGATGGCCCGCACATGTCCGTTGTAGGTGGCGATCTTGCCGCGCAGGTGCTTCAGCACCGGAACGCCACGGGTGTCGAAGCCGGTCGTCACCATGACGGTGCCGACGGCGGAGGTGAGGTCGGCGACCGCGCGCTCGAAGCGCTCCGCGACCTCGTCGGGGTCGGTGCCGGGCCGGATGATGTCGTTGCCGCCCGCACAGAAGGAGACCAGGTCCGGGGCGAGTTCCTTGGCCCGGCGGAGCTGGTCGTCGATGACCTGGTCGAGCAGCTTCCCGCGGACGGCGAGGTTGTTGTAGGTGAAGTCGCCTTCCGGCTGCCGGTCCGCGAGCAGTACCGCGAAACGGTCCGCCCAACCGACAAAGGCTCCTTCGGGGCCGGGGTCGCCGACGCCTTCGGTGAAGCTGTCCCCCACCGCCACGTACGACCCGATCACTGCTCTGTTGTCACTCTTCGAATCGTCTGCCACAGCGAGCCATGATTCACCTTGGGATGTGAGCTACGCGACCGTAGGAATGGGTTGACGGGTGGTGAGATAAGCCACTCATAAAGACCGGTGAAATCCGGAATAGGGCTCTTTCAGGCGTGGTTGAACAGCCTCCACGCCTGAAGTACGTGATCCGGAAGCGACGCCCACCCGCACCGGCGGGACACCGCGGGCCGGACCCCGGGATAGTGGGGTCCGGCCCGCTGGACGTGTGGGAGCGTCAGCCGACGACGACCCCGTGCGAGCGCAGGTACGCGACCGGGTCCAGGTCCGAGCCGTAGTCCGGCGTCGTGCGGATCTCGAAGTGCAGGTGCGGACCGGTGACGTTGCCGGTCGCGCCGGAGACGCCGACCTGCTGACCCTCGGTCACGGTCTGCCCCGCCGCGACGGTGAGCGCGGACATGTGGGCGTACTGCGAGTACCGGCCGTCTGCGTGCTGGATGACGACCTGGTTGCCGTACGCGCCGCCCCAGCCGGCCGAGACGACGGTGCCCGCGGCGACGGACCTGACCGTGGTGCCGGTCGGGACCACGAAGTCCACACCGGTGTGGTAGCCGCTGGACCACATGCTGCCGGGCACCTTGTAGCCGGTGCCGATGATGGCCCCCTGGACCGGCAGGGTGTAGCCCGCGTCGACGGCCGGGGTGGCTTTGGCCGCGGTGGTCTTGGCCGCGGCGGTCCGGGTGGCGGTGGACGCGGACGGCTGCGTGGCGCCCTGCCCCTCGATCGTGAGCTTCAGACCGGGGCGGATCACCGTCGGATCGGCGCCGACGACCGCGCGGTTGTCGGCGTAGAGCTTCTTCCAGCCGCCGCTGACGTGCTGCCGGTCGGCGATCTTCGCCAGCGTGTCGCCGGCCTTCACGACATAGGTCTTCGCCGCGGCGGTCCCGGCAGGTGTGGAAACCGTCGTGATCCTCTGCACGGCGGACGGGACCGCGGCCGCCGGGGCCGCGGCATGGGCGCAGACGGCCCCCATCAGCGGCAGTGCGAGCGCGGCACCACCGGTGCCGGCCACGGCGATCGCGCGGGGCAGACGCAGGAATTTGGGGCGACGGTGCTTACCCTTCGCGGGCATGGCGCATTTCCTCTCCGGCGCCTGCGAGGTGAGCTGTCGGGTGCGGACTGGAGATGTCCGGCCGCGCGGCAGCGCGGCTGTACCCCTAGCCGTTCCGGAGACCGGAACAGGCGCTGTACCTGTGGATCCCCCGCTCCTGCCGCGTTCGGGTGAGTGCGGATTCCGGGCGGCGGCAGGATTGGGCGTCCGTCCGGATTGAGGGCGAACGTAGGCGAGAGAAGAGCGCGTCGACAACTGTCCGCGATCCCCGCGCGCACCCATTTCATGATCGATGCCCGAATTGCCCGTCACCCTCCGTGCACGGCGATCTCTCCGACCCGGCAATCCGCGCGGCGGTGCGGGCACATGGAGGAAGGAGCGCCGCCACGCATCGTCACGCATATGACGCTGCTCACGCACGTCATCCCATGTAGCCATATTCCCGGGCCAGTTATGCCTAAAGTGACAACTGGCACAAAGCACCGATATGGGACGAAGTCGGATGAACACGGCAGCGAGATCCCCACGCGGTCCCGTGTGCGGTCCGTGGTGCAACAGCACCGCATCCCGATGCACTTCACCTGTTTCACCCGTCCGTGCGGACCGAGTGCGCCCGGCTCGGCAGCGCCTGTGGACAACTCATTGCCCGAGGAACCCATGTCGTATCGTCGAGAGGCGATTCCCGTCGGCGAGCAACGACGAGCTGTGCCGACGGCCCTATGGGAGGAGCCCCCGTGACGCAGCAGGTCCCGTCGACCGAGCCCGAGCTGGCCGGAGTGCGCAACTTCCGAGACGTGGGCGGCCTGCCCACCGTGGACGGCCGACGGGTGCGGACCGGGCGGCTGTTCCGCAGTGGTCACCTCGCGCACGCCACAGCGGAGGACGCCGTGTTCCTCTCCTCCCTGGGCCTGCACACGATCTTCGACTTCCGCAATGCCTCGGACCAGAAGCTGGAGGGGCCGGACGTCGAGCTGCCCGGTGTACGGAACGTGAACCTTCCGCTGACGGACCCGGCCGACGGCAGCGAGTTCTGGAAGATGGTCCGCGACGGCGAGCTCGACCAGCTCCGTGCCCACCTCGGAGACGGCCGGGCGGCGGACCGGATGATCGGTTCGTACCGCACGATCATCACCGAGCGGACGGCCGAGCACTCCCAGGTGCTGCACGCCCTGGCCGAGGACAGCGTGCCCGCGCTGATGCACTGCGCGGCGGGCAAGGACCGCGCGGGCCTGTCCATAGCCGTGACGCTGCTCGCCGTGGGCGTCGAGCGCGAGGCCATCGTCGCCGACTACCTGGAGTCGAACGCGCGGCACCGTCGCTACAAGGTGCACCGCAACGGCACCTCGGACACGGCCCGCTCCCCCGAGGTCATGGAGCTGCTCAGCCCGCTGTTCGACGCGCGGGCCGAGTATCTGACGGCGGCCTTCGAGACGATCGAGGAGACCTGGGGCGGCGTCGACACCTACCTGGAGCAGGCCCTGCGTCTCACTCCCGACCTGCGCGACCGGCTGCGCGACCGGCTCCTCGACTGACGTCCACGGGCTGTACGGCTGTTCGGCTGTACGGGTGTCCGCCGGCCCCCGGTCTACTGGTTCTGCGCTCCCAGCGTGAACAGCAGGTAGATGAAGGCCGCGAAGAGGTGGCCGACGGCGACGTAGATGATCAGCCGTACCCACAGCGCACGGGGGAACTTGTCCTCCATGGACCGCCGGGGGCCGGGTTCCGTGGGTTCCGTGGGTTCGGTCATGACATCTCTCCCAGGGTCGGGTGCGCCGCCGCCGGGCCGAGGCACAGCGCGGCGGCGGGGCTCTGCAACAGGGTGTGTACGAAGAGGAGATCGGCCCCCGCCTGATCGGCGGCGGCAATGCGGTGCGGGGTCAGCGAGTCGAAGTGCGCGCTGTCCCCGGGCGCGAGCACCTGCGTGGTGTCCCCGAGGCGCAGCCGCAGCCGCCCCTGGAGGACGTGGAGCCACTCCTCGCCGGGATGGACGCGCACGATGTCGCCCTGGGAGCCGTAGGGGACGTGCACCCGCAGCGCCTGCATCCCGCGGCCCGGGGAACCGGCCTGCCAGTAGGTCCAGCCGCCCGCCGCGGTCGGCTCCATGTCGGCGGCCCGGACGATGGCGTCACGTTCGGCGACCCTTTCGCCCAGCAGCTCCGAGACCGTCGTACCGTAGATGCGGGCGAGGGCGAGCAGCATCGGCAGCGAGGGCTGGCGCTGCCCCGTCTCCAGCCGGGAGAGGTGGGCGGCCGAGAGCCCCGCGGCGTGGGCCGCGGCCTCCAGGGTCAGTGCGGCGCGCCGGCGCAGTTCACGCAACTGCGGCGCGACGACGGGCAGGGCGTCGGCTGTCCCGGGCTCGGGCGGCGTACCGGCCGCCCCCGGCTCGATGGGGCTCATGCACTCCATTGAGCCGCAATCTTGCCTCTCGGGCAAATTACTTGCCTCAGAGGCAAAGGGGTCGTCGGCGGCGTCCCGGCGGGCGAGGTGCGGGAAGCCGGAGAGCCTCCGTCGCGACCTCGCGCCGTCGCCCAAGACCGCCGCCAAGGTCAGAGGTCCGCTCGCGCCCGGTCGCGGCCGCCGGTGACCGGCCGCTGCGACGCGGTCGGGACCGGGCGTTCACCCCAGCCCCGGCAGGCTCCGCACCTCGCTGACCTTCAGAAATCGTGCGAGCAGCACGAACGCCACGAGCATCGTGAGGCCTCCTGCGGCGAGGCCCAGGACGGGCGACCAGGTGGCCGACGTGACGGTGGCGGAGGACGAGCGCGCCACGACCCAGCCCAGCGCTCCTGCCGCGAGGGCAGCGCCCGTCAGCCTGCCGTAGGTGCGGCACAGCCTTTTGCCGTCCAGCCGGCCTTCGAGGCGTCGTCGCAGCAGCAGCGCGGTGATGAGCAGGCCGATGGCGTACGAGGCGGCGTAGGCGCCGGCCAGGCCGGTGACGGCCCATCGCGGGGGCATCAGCAGATGGCAGGCGGTGGCCAGGGCGATGTCTGCCGTGCTGATCCACACGGCCGTCCAGAACGGGGTTCGGGTGTCCTCGAAGGCGTAGAAGCCGCGCAGCAGCATGTACTGCGCCGAGAAGGGGATCAGGCCGAGTCCGAAGGCCTGGAGCATCTGTCCCAGCGGCACGATGGACGCCGGATCGGCTGCTCCGTGGGCGAAGATCACCTGCGCCGTCTGCGGGCCGAGGGCGACGAAGAAGAAGGCGGCGGGAACGATGACGACGCCGCTGATCCGCAGGGCCCGGGAGAGGTCGCCGCGCATGTCGTCCAGGCGGTGTTCGGCGACGGCCCGGCTCATCCGCGGCAGCAGGGCGGTGACCAGCGAGACGGTGATGACCGACTGCGGCAGCGACCAGATGGTCTGCGCGTAGGTATAGGCGGAGAAGCCCACGCCGCCATGGGGCAATGCCGTGTCCGCGGCGGAGGCGTAGCGCGTCACCACCGTGCCGGCCACGAGGTTGGTCAGGACGAACAGCAGGGTCCAGCGGGCCGCGCTGACACTCTTGCCCAGGCCTGTGCCGCGCCAGTCGAAGCGTGGGCGGAAACGGAAGCCGGCCGCCCTGGCGAAGGGGATCAGGGCAAGGGCCTGGACCGCCAGGGCGAGTGTGGTGCCGGCGCCGAGCAGCGTGACCTGGGTCCGCGTGACGTCCTGGACCGAGTCCGGAACGGTCATCATGCCGAGGTATACGCCGAACATGGAGATCAGGACGACGTTGTTGAGGACGGGGGTCCACATCATCGCGCCGAACCGGTTCCGGGCGTTGAGCACTTGGCCCAGGATGCTGAACAGTCCGTAGAAGAAGATCTGCGGGAGCAGGAACCGCGCGAAGACCACCGTCAGCCGGAACGCTTCGTGGTTGGCGGGTGAGTCGCTCTGATAGAGGCTGATGATCTGCGGTGCCGCCCGGACGGCCAGCAGCGTGCCGACTCCCAGCACGGACATCGTGAGGGTGACCAGGCGCTGCTCGAAGGCACGTCCGCCATCGGGCTGCTCCATTCTGGCCCTCACCAACTGCGGTACCAGTACGGAGTTCAGCGCGCCGCCGATGAGCAGGAAGTACAGGCTCGCCGGCACCACGTTGGCCTGGTTGTACGTCGTGGCCAGCAGTCCCGTCCCGAGTGCTCCGGCCTGTAGGACTGTTCTCAGCAGGCCCGTCGCCCGTGACACCACCGTCCCCGCCGCCATCAGCACCGACGAGCGCGTCAGCCCGCCCTTTGCCGCGCCGGGTTTCGCGGCGGCGTGCCGCCCCCGCTTCCGTTTCCCCGGTAACCGTGTTCTCGCCTCGCCCTGCGTCCCCTCCGCCATGCGCCCAATCTACGGCGTGGAGATCGGCCGGGCCCGGGTTCCCCGATGGGCCCGCGGTCTCCCGTCGACGTGGCGCGGCGAACGGACACGCCGGGCCCTGGGACCGTGCGGGACGCGGATGCCTCGTGTCCGCCCATGGGGCGAGTCCGCCCTTTCCCGTCGGGCAGGTGGTGCCGGACGGGAAAGGGCGGACGGGGCCTGACCGCTGTCCCGTGATCCCCGCGCACTGATCCACCGGTGATTACGGGACAGCCCTTAGCGGTTCGCCACCGCCTGCTTGACCAGCGTCTTCCCGAAGTCCCACATCAGCCCGCCACCGCTGTGCGCGTCGTCCATCACGGCGACGAAGGCCTCCATGAACCGGTCCACGTCCCGCTCACCGACGATCAGCGGCGGGATCAGTTTGATCACCTCCAGGTGGTCCCCGGAGACCTGGGTGAGGATGCGGTGCCGCTGCAGCAGCGGGACGACGACCATCTGCGCGAAGAGCCCCTTGCGCGCGGCCTGCAGCATGGTCCAGCGGCTGCGCAGCTTCAGCGACTTGGGCCGTCCGAACTCGATGCCGATCATCAGCCCCCGGCCGCGGACGTCGCTGAGCAGCTCGTACGTGTCGACGAGCGCCGCGAGCCGGGTCTTCAACTGCTCTCCCGTGGCCCGCGCGTTCGCGACGACCTGCTCGTTCTCCATCACCGAGAGCACGGCGAGGCCGGCCGCCATGGCCTGCGCGTTGGACCCGAAGCTCGCCGAGTGGACGAGGACCCGGTCCATCGACGAGTAGACCTTCTTGAAGATCCAGTCCTTGCCGAGGGTGGCGCCGACCGGCACGTAGCCGCCGGACAGAGCCTTCGCCACGCAGACCAGGTCGGGTTCCACGCCGTCCTCGTGCTGGTAGGCGTAGAAGTCCCCGGTCCGCCCCAGACCCGTCTGCACCTCGTCGGCGATGAGCAGCGCCTTGTGCCGGTGCAGCAACTCCTGGGCGGCGCGCAGATAGCCGGGCGGGGCCTCGTGCACGCCCTTGCCCTGGATGGGCTCGACGATGAGCCCGGCGACGTCGCCCCGCTTCAGCTCGCGGGCCAGCGCGTCGAGGTCGCCGAGCGGGACGGCGGTGTCGGGCAGCAGCGGGGCGAAGCCGTCACGGAACCCGTCCTCGCCGTTCACGGACAGCGACCCGGTGGTCAGCCCGTGGAAGGCGTGGGAGCAGTAGAGGATCCTCGGCCTGCCGGTGGCGTACCGGGCGAACTTCAGGGCGGTCTCCACGGCCTCCGTACCGCTGTTGGCGAAGAACACCCGGTCCAGGTGCGGGCTGTGCGCGAGCAGCTTCTCCGCCAGCAGTCCGGGCAGGGGCTGGCAGTCGAAGCGGGTGAGGTCGGCGAGCGAGGCGTCCAGGACGTCGTGCAGCGCCTGGCGGACGACGGGGTGATGGCGGCCCAGGCCCATCACCCCGAACCCGGCGAGCATGTCCAGGTAGTCGTTGCCGTCCGCGTCCCAGAAGTGCGCGCCCTCGGCCCGCTCGTACACCTTGTCGAAGCCGATGGTGTGCAGCATGCGCGGGAGCTGGTGGTTCAGGTACTTGGTGTGCAGCTCGTAGCGCTCGGCCCCGCGCTCGGCCAGCAGCGCGCCGAGGTCGAACTCCCGTTTTCCGGAAGGGGTGGTCATTCCTGTTTCTCCTTGGACAGCTCGTCCTTGACTGCCAGGCCGGCCCCGATCCGCCCGGCGATCTCGACGGGCGTGAGCCCGATGTCGGCCAGCACTTCCGCGCGCTTGGCGTGCGCGAGGAACTGCTCCGGAATCCCGAACCTCCTTACGGGTACGTCTACTTCGGCGTCCCCCAGGGCCAGCGCGACCGCCGAGCCCACGCCGGCCGCCCGGCTGTTGTCCTCGACGACCGCCACGAGCCGGTGTTCGGCCGCGAGGCCGGGCAGGGCCGGGTCGACGGGTTTGACCCAGCGCGGGTCGACGACCGTGCAGCCGATGCCCCGGGCCTCCAGCAGTTCGGCGGCTTGGAGGCAGACCGGCGCCATGACGCCGACGGCCACCAGGAGGACCTGCGGGGTCTCGGCGGACCGGTGCAGGACGTCGAGGCCACCCACCCGGTCGGTCGCCGGGATCGCCGGGCCCACCGACTCCTTCGGGAAGCGGATGAGTGTCGGCGCGTCGTCGACGGCGACCGCCTCCCGCAACTGGGCGCGGAGTTGGTCGGCGTCGCGCGGCGCGGCGATCCTGAGGCCCGGCACGACCTGCAGGACGGACATGTCCCACATGCCGTTGTGCGAGGCGCCGTCGACGCCGGTGACACCGGCCCGGTCCAGTACGAAGGTGACGCCGCAGCGGTGCAGCGCGACGTCCATCAGGAGCTGGTCGAAGGCCCGGTTGAGGAAGGTGGCGTAGACGGCGACGACCGGGTGGAGGCCGCCCGTGGCGAGTCCGGCCGCGGAGACCGTGGCGTGCTGCTCGGCGATCCCGACGTCCCACACCCGGTCGGGGAACCGCTCGGCGAACCTGCCGAGTCCCACCGGGTGCAGCATCGCCGCCGTTATCGCCACGACGTCCTCGCGCTCCTCCCCGATCCGGGCGATCTCGTCGCCGAACACCGAGGTCCAGGAAGGCCCGTTGGAGGGCGCGAGCGGCTCGCAGGTGAGGGGGTCCATCACGCCCACCGTGTGGAAGCGGTCCTCCTCGTGCGCGAGCGCGGGTTCGTAGCCGCGGCCCTTCTCCGTCAGACAGTGGATCAGCACCGGCCCGTGGAAGCGCTTCGCGCGCCGGAGCGCGGACTCCACGGCTCCCGTGTCGTGTCCGTCGATCGGACCGACGTACTTGAGTCCGAGGTCCTCGAACATGCCCTGCGGTGCGAAGGCGTCCTTGAAGCCCTTCTTGGCGCCGTGCAGGGACTCGTAGAGCGTGGGGCCGACGACGGGCGTGCGCAGCAGTACGTCCTTGCCCCAGGCCAGCACCCTCTCGTAGCTGTCCGTCGTCCGCAGGGTGGCGAGGTGGTTGGCGAGGCCGCCGATGGTCGGCGCGTACGAGCGTTCGTTGTCGTTGACGACGATGATCAGCGGACGGTCCTTCGCGGCGGCGATGTTGTTCAGCGCCTCCCACGCCATCCCGCCGGTCAGCGCGCCGTCGCCGATGACCGCGACGACATGGCCCTTCTCCCCCTGCACCTGGCGGGCCTTGGCGAGGCCGTCCGCCCAGCCGAGCGCCGTGGAGGCGTGGCTGTTCTCGATGATGTCGTGCTCGGACTCCTCGCGCGAGGGGTAGCCGGACAGGCCCCCCTTGCCGCGCAGCTTGGAGAAGTCCTGACGTCCCGTCAACAGCTTGTGCACATAGCTCTGGTGACCGGTGTCCCACAGGATGCGGTCGACGGGTGACTCGAAGACCCTGTGGAGTGCGATGGAGAGTTCCACCACCCCCAGATTGGGCCCGAGATGTCCACCGGTCCTGGCGACCGCGTGCACCAGGAACTCCCGGATCTCATCGGCCAGTTCACCGACCTCCGCCTCGGACAGCGCCTTCAGGTCGCGTGGTCCCCGGATGCTCTCCAGAATCGTCACGCTCGGGCCCCCTCTCGGTCCGTGCTGATCAACTCACGGTGACGGCCGGTTCCCCGGACCCGACGCCGTCGTTCTCCATCTGCTCGGCGATCTTCATCGCTTCCTCGATGAGGGTCTCGACGATCTTCGACTCGGGCACGGTCTTGATGACCTCGCCCTTGACGAAGATCTGCCCCTTGCCGTTGCCGGAGGCGACCCCCAGGTCCGCCTCCCGCGCCTCGCCGGGGCCGTTGACGACGCAGCCCATGACCGCGACGCGCAACGGGACCTCCATCCCCTCCAGACCGGCCGTGACCTCGTCGGCCAGCTTGTAGACGTCCACCTGGGCGCGCCCGCAGGACGGGCACGAGACGATCTCCAGGCGCCGCTGCCGCAGGCCCAGCGACTCCAGGATCTGGATACCGACCTTGCACTCCTCGGCGGGCGGCGCGCTCAGGGAGACCCGGATGGTGTCCCCGATGCCCTCCGCGAGCAACGCCCCGAAGGCGACGGCCGACTTGATGGTCCCCTGGAACGCCGGCCCGGCCTCCGTGACGCCCAGGTGGAGCGGGTAGTCGCAGGCCGCCGCCAGTTGGCGGTAGGCGTTTACCATGACGACCGGGTCGTTGTGCTTCACCGAGATCTTGATGTCCCGGAACCCGTGCTCCTCGAAGAGGGACGCCTCCCACAGCGCCGACTCGACGAGCGCCTCCGGCGTCGCCCTGCCGTACTTCTCCAGCAGCCGCCGGTCGAGCGAGCCCGCGTTCACACCGATCCGGATGGGCGTGCCCGCCTGGGAGGCGGCGCGCGCGATCTCCTTCACCTTGTCGTCGAACTGCTTGATGTTGCCCGGGTTCACCCGCACCGCCGCGCAGCCCGCGTCGATGGCGGCGAAGACGTACTTCGGCTGGAAGTGGATGTCGGCGATCACCGGGATCTGCGACTTGCGGGCGATCGTCGCGAGGGCGTCCGCGTCGTCCTGCGTGGGACAGGCGACCCGGACGATCTGGCAGCCGGACGCGGTGAGTTCCGCGATCTGCTGCAGCGTGGCACCGACGTCCGACGTACGCGTCGTCGTCATCGACTGCACGGAGACGGGTGCTCCTCCCCCGACCGCCACCGGTCCGACCTGGATCCGCCGTGACACACGGCGTTCCGCGATCGGTCGGACCGGCACCTCGGGGAGGCCCAAGGAAACGGCGGTCATGACGTCACCCGCGGCCTTCCGTGAACGTCTCGCGGGCGGCGCGCAGGGACTCCTTGAGGGAGCCCATGGTGGCGAGGACGGCGGTCGGCTCGTAGCCGCAGTGCGCCATGCAGTTGGCGCACCTCTCGTCCTTGCCGCGGCCGTAGGAGTCCCAGTCGGTCTCCTCGAGGAGCTGCTTGTACGTCTGCACGTACCCGTCGCTCATCAGGTAGCAGGGCTTCTGCCAGCCGAAGAGCGAGTAGCTCGGGATCGCCCACGCGGTGCACGGGAAGTCGACCTTGCCCTCCAGGAAGTCCAGGAAGAGCGGGCTCTGGTTGAGCCGCCAGCGGCGCCGGTTGCCGCCCGCGAAGGCCTTCTTGAACAGTTCCCGGGTCTGCTGGACGCCGAGGAAGTGCTCCTGGTCGGGGGCCTTCTCATAGGCGTAGGCGGGCGAGAGCATCATCTCGTCCACCTTCAGGTCGTCGTTGAGGTAGTTGAGGACCTCGATGACGGTCTGCGGGGTGTCGGTGTTGAAGAAGGTCGAGTTGGTGGTGACCCGGAAGCCGCGCCGCTTGGCCTCCTTGATGGCCTCGACCGCCTCGTCGAAGACGCCTTCCTTGGCCACGGACTCGTCGTGCCGCTCACGCAGCCCGTCGATGTGCACGGCCCACGCGAAGTACGGCGAGGGCTTGAACTTGTCCATCTTCTTGCGCAGCAACATCGCGTTGGTGCACAGGAAGACGAACTTCTTCTTGGCCACCAACTGCCGCACGATCTCGTCGATCTGCGGGTGCATCAGAGGTTCGCCGCCCGCGATGGACACCATCGGGGCGCCGGACTCCAGCACGGCGCCCACGGCCTGGGCCACCGGCATCCGCTGCTTGAGCACGCCGGCGGGGTGCTGGATCTTGCCACATCCCTCGCACGCGAGATTGCACGCGAAGAGGGGTTCCAACTCGACAATCAGCGCGAACTTGTCCCGCTTCCTGAGCTTCTGTTCAAACAGGTATGCAGCGACCTTCATGGACTGCCGAAGTGGCATGGCCATATGGCTCACCTCCGAGGGAGCAGCAAAGAACGGTGCCATTCAAAGAAAGCGGGAAGGATGGCACGAAGAACACGGAAGGCTGATATTCCTCCGCGCACCGTGCCGATACGGACGAGTTCATGTTCTGGAGCGTCCACGACCACCCGGACGGCCGCAACCGGACGGGGGCCCGCGCGGACGGCGCTGTACAGCGTGGCCGCGGACTCCATGTCGACCGCGATGGCGCCGGTCGCGAACAGGTCCGACCGTTCGTGACCGCGGACGACGTGGTCGGAGCCGGTGAGCGGCCCCGTATGGACGGTGCGCCCGGGCACGGCGCGCACCAGCTCCTTGACCAGCAGCTCCGTGCCCACGCACGGAGTGCTCCCGCGCCGGTCCCGGGTCTCCTCGGCGACCACCAGGTCGCCGGGGTGCATGCCCGGGGCGAGCCCCGCGCAGAAGCCCGTGGCCAGGACGGCGGCCTCGCGCAGCGCCGGGCCGGCGAGGACCCGGCCCAGCGAGAGCTCCGCGGCCCTTGGTCCCATGCCGGTGCGCAGGACGGTGACGGGCCCGTCGGAACCGCTCCGGTCGCCGGTGCGCAGGGCGAGGTGCTCGATGCCGAGCGCGCAGGCGATCAGCAGCGGGGCCGGTTCGGGCTTCGTGCTCATCAACCCCCCTTGACCTCGGCGAACGGCTCGCCGTTGACATAGCGGCCGAGCGCGGTGAGCGGGAAGACCTGCCGGTAGAGGTGGTAGTTGATCGAGAAGTCCCACGGGAACCCGGTGCCGGTGAAGTACGGCTCGTCCCAGGAGCCGTCGGGCAGCTGGGTCTCCGCGAGCCAGGCGATACCGCGCTCCACGGCCTTGGAGTCGCGCTCCCCGGCCGCGAGCAGCGCGAGCAGCGCCCACCCGGTCTGCGAGGCGGTCGAGGCGCCTTTGCCGCTCCACTCGGCGGCGTCGTCGTAGGAGCGCAGGTCCTCGCCCCAGCCGCCGTCCTCGTTCTGGACGGTCTCCAGCCAGCCGACCGCCCGGCGGATCGCCGGGTGCGAGGCGGGCAGTCCGGCGGCCGCCAGGGCGGGCACCACCGATCCCGTGCCGTAGATGTAGTTGACGCCCCAGCGCCCGAACCAGGAGCCGTTCGGCTCCTGTTCGGCGAGCAGCCACTCGATGCCCCGGCGGGTGCGCGGGTCGTGCGAGAGGCCCTCCACCGCGAGCATCTCCACCACATGCGCGGTGACGTCCGCGGACGGCGGGTCGATCACCTCGCCGAAGTCGCAGAACGGCAGCCGGTTGGGGAAGGAGCTGGTGTTGTCGACGTCGAACGCGCCCCAGCCGCCGTCCTTGGACTGCATGCCGAGGTTCCAGCGCACCCCGCGCCCGATCGCCTTCTCGAGGCGTTCCGGGTCGTGATGGCGCACACGGCGCAGCGCGAGGACCACCTCGGCGGTGTCGTCGATGTCGGGGTAGTTGTCGTTGTGGAACTCGAACGCCCAGCCTCCCGGCGGGAGATGAGGCCGCTTCACCGACCAGTCGCCGGGTCTGACGATCTCCTCGCCGAGCATCCAGTCCGCGGCCTTGACCAGCTGCGGATGGTCGGCCGGCAGGCCCGCGTCGGCGAGCGCGATGGTCGCCAGGCAGGTGTCCCACACGGGCGACTGGCAGGCCTCGATCATCCGGGCCCCGTCCTCGCGCCAGACCGTGAAGCGGTCCAGGGACTCCAACCCGGCGCGCATCACCGGGTGGTCGAGGTCGTAGCCGAGCAGGTGGAGCGCGATGACGGAGTACACCGCGGGCGGCTGGATACCGCCCCAACAGCCGTCGTTCTCCTGCCGTTCGATGATCCAGCGAGCCGCCGCGTTCATGGCGGCACGGCGCAGCGGCCCCGGCGCGACCTTGCGGTACTGGTGCAGCGCCTTGTCCAGCCGCTGGAAGACGCCGTTCCAACTCGCCATGGGGGCCGTGGGCCTGAGCGGACTGGGATTGCCCGGGTCGGTGTGCAGCTCGTCCAGCGGGAACGGCGCGGGCCGCACAGGTCGCTTCGCCGAGACGATGGTGAGCGGCACGATCGTCTGCCGCGCCCAGCATCCGAAGTCGTAGATGTTGAGTGGCATCCACTTCGGGAAGTAGATGAGTTCCGGCGGGAGTTCGGGGAGGTCGTCCCACTTCCACCAGCCGAACAGGGCGAGCCAGATCCGGGTGAAGACGCGGGCCGAGGCGATGCCGCCCCGCTCACGGACCCACGCGGCGGCCTTCGTCATGTGCGGCGCGTCGGGGGCGTCCCCGGCCAGCCGCAGGGCGACGTACGCCTCGACGGTGGCGGAGATGTCGCCCGGGCCACGGTAGAAAGTGGCCCAGGCGCCGTCCTCGCGCTGCTCGCCGCGGATGAACAGACCGGCGGCGTGGGTGGTCGTCTCGTCGAGGATTCCCAGGAACTGGCGCAGGAGCAGGTCCTCGGCGTCCATCGTGACGTTCGTCTCGAGGTCGCCCTTCCACCAGCCCTCGGCGTCCTGCCGCGAGAGCAGGTAGCCGGTGGCACGCTGTATGGCGTGCTTGGCGACGTCTCGGGTCTCGACTGTCCCGGCCGCCACGGGAGTCGTCTCTGGCTGGATTTCGCTGGCCGCGGCCGCGCGGGGCGGCAGTGCCCCGGTGCTTCCGTCGGTCGTCGCTGTCATGGCTTCCCCTTCGTGCAGTGGTACGTCTCTGCTGTGGGTCCGCCGTCGGCCGGTGCGTCGCTCTCATGGGTCCCCTGTTCTCGTACGGAGCGGAGAACCCGGGGAGACACCGGCCGGCGACTACGCGAGGATTATTCGACCGATAGTGATCATCTCTTTCGTACGACGACGAAGTCGGCGAGCGCGACGAGTTGGGCCCGCACCTCGTCGGACATCTCGACGGCGTTCAGGGCCTCGATGGCGATGGTGTGCTGACGGCGTGCCTCCTGGGCGGTCCACTCGCGGCCGCCCGCCTCCTCGATGAGCGCGGCGCGGGCCGCGAACTCCTCCTCGGAGAAGTTCTCGAAGTCGCTGGCCTTGGCGTCCTCGGCGAGCAGCCGGCCGAGCCGCTCCGAGGCGGGGCCGCCCGCGGCGAGCGCCGCCACGACCGGCAGGGACTTCTTGCGCTGGCGCAGATCGCTCCAGGTCTGCTTGCCGGTGGCCTCCGGGTCGCCCCAGATGCCGAGCAGGTCGTCGACGGCCTGGAAGGCCAGGCCGAGGTGGTAGCCGTATCGTTCCAGCGTGTCGGCGGTGCGGTCGTCCGCGCCGCCGAGGACCGCGCCGATCGAGCAGGCGCAGGCGAGCAGGGCGCCCGTCTTGTTGCCCTCCATCTCCAGGCACTCCTCGACGCTGACCCGGTCGCGGTGCTCGTAGGAGATGTCCTGTGCCTGGCCGTCGATGAGGGCCCGGGTGGCGGTGGTCAGGCGGCGGGTGGCGCGGCCGGCCTCGGCGGTGCCGAGTTCGAGGAGGACCTCGTTGGCCAGCGCGAACAGGGCGTCGCCGACCAGGATCGCCTGGGCGGGGCCGTGCACCTTCCAGACGGTGTCGCGGTGGCGGCGCTGCTCGTCGCCGTCCATGAGGTCGTCGTGCAGCAGCGAGAAGTTGTGCACCAGCTCCACCGCGACCGCGCCGGGCACGCCGACCTCCGGGGCGGCGCCCGCGGCCTGCGCGGACAGGACGGCCAGCGCCGGGCGCACGGCCTTGCCCCCGTCGCCGTCGGCGGGGTTGCCCGCTGCGTCGATCCAGCCGAAGTGGTAGGCGGCGACGGTGTCCATGGGCGACGCCAGGCGGTCGACGGCCGCTTTCAGCACCGGTGTGGCCAGGGTCCGGCCGCGCTCCAGGAGCGCGGTCACGTCCACCGCGTCGGCAGCCGATTCGGCCGGGGGCACAGTGGGCACAGTCTCTCCTCTTGTTGCGGTACCGGGGGTGCGGGGGTCCACCGCGCGCTGCTCGACCCTCACCTGAGTCCACCTCGCGGCGAAGCGCCGGTTCCCGCCGGTGTTCGGCCGGGGGCCCGAGGGGTGTCTCCCGGCAGGGTGGGGGCCGTCTCCTCGAACGCGAGGAGGTGATCGCGGGGCCGGCCCAGGGCGCCCAGCGCGGCTCCGGCCGCTCCGGCACCGCTGCGGACCGCGCTCTCCATGGTCGCGGGCCACCCGGTGGCGGTCCACGCGCCGGCCAGATACAGGCCGGGAGCCTTGGTGCGGGCGCCGGGCCGCAGCCGCCCGACGCCAGGGGCGGGGGCGAACGTCGCGGTGCGCTCCCGGGTCACGAAGAAGTCCTTCACCTCGGCGTCGCGGGCAGCGGGCAGCAGCCGCTCCAGCTCCGTCAGATAGCGCTCGCGCAGCACGGCGACGGTCTCGTCGATCTCGTGCTGCGCGGCCGACTGGGACAGGGCCAGGTACTGCCCCTCCCGCAGTCCGGACGCCTCGGTGCGGTCGAAGACCCACTGCACCGGGGAGCCGAGCGCGGCGAAGAACGGACGCGTGAGCACCTTGCGGTCGTAGACCACGTGGACGTTGAGGATCGGCGCGGTGCCGATCTCCAGGAGTCGCTCGGGGGCGTCCAGCGCGCCCGCGGGCAGCAGATCGTGCGCCTCGCGCTGGGGTACGGCGAGCACCACGGTGTCCGCGTCGAATGTCCCGCCGGGAACCTGAACGCTCCAACGCCCGTTCTCGTTGAGGGAGATGGAGGTGACTCGTGTACGGACCTCGGTACGGACGCCCGCGGAGTCGAGCGCCTTGCGGGCCAGTGTGTCGTGCAGTTCGCCCAGCGGGACGCGCGCCCAGCCGATGTCGGCCGCGCCCGGGTCGGACAGCAGACCGGTCTTGAACACCATCGCGGCGAGCCCGAGCGACGAGTCGCCGGCCACCGCGTTGAGGGTGGCGACCCCCACCAGGTCCCACAGTGCCTCGACGGCACGCTCCGACTGGCCGTGCCCGGCGAGCCAGCTGCCGAAGTCCTGGTCGTCGAGCGCCGGATCGTCGAGGTCGAGCGCCTTGAGCGCCAGAGCGGCACGGCCGACCTTGGCGCGCTCGGTGAGCGACAGATGCTGATAGGTCGCCAGGCTGCGTGCGAGATGCAGCGGCACCGGCAGCGCGGTGCGGCCGATTCTGCCGAGCCGTCGTCCCGGAGTGCCCTCCGCGTCGAGAACGGGCACGTCGAGACGGTCCTGCACCGGCGCCAGCGAGGTCGCGTCGATGCGGTCGAGGAACCACCGGTAGGCGGTGCAGCAGCGCAGGAACACGTGCTGGCCGTTGTCCACGGTGAGCTCGCCGCGCTGGAAGGAGAAGGCCAGCCCGCCCAGCCGCGGCCTGCCTTCGAGCAGCGTCACGCGCACCCCGGCGTCGGCGAGCGAGAGGGCGGCGGTGATCCCGGCGAGCCCGCCACCGACGACCACGGCGGATGTCCCGGGGCCGGCCGCACCGGCGGGCGTCCCGGAGCGGCCCGCGCCGGCCGGACCGTCCGCGTCCGGCTCCCCCGGCTGCGTGGCCTCGCTCATCGTGTGCCCTCCCCCTTCGGCCCGCCGCGATCCTCGAACGGTGTACGACCGGCCGTCGCAGTCAGGGACGCCACGGACCGCCGGAGGGTTGCGTGCCGCTTTCCTCCGGTGGAATCACCTTGGCCCAGATTGTCCATCAGGTGCGCCTCCTGACGGTGCGGCGGGACACGTGCCGCGCGTCCAGGCCGGAGAGGCCGCGCACGGCGACGTACGCCTTTTCCCGGCCCGGCAGCGAGACGCGGCCGCGCAGCACGGCCTCCGGCTCCCGCTCGATGCGGTCCAGCAGCCGCCGGTAGATGCCGGCCATGGCCGCGACGCAGGCGCCGCTGCGCCGGTCCAGCATGGGCAGCAACCGGTAGCCCTCCGCGAAGAGGGTGCGGGCCCGTCTCACCTCGAAGTGCACCAGGCCCGCGAAGTCGGAGCCCTCCGGCGGCTTCGACCCGTTGAACCCGGCCGAGCAGCCGAACTTGGCGAGGTCGTCGGCGGGCAGATAGGTGCGCCCGTCCGCGGCATCCTCACGTACGTCGCGCAGGATGTTGGTGAGCTGGAGCGCGAGCCCGAGCGTGTCGGCATACTCCGGCGCGCGTTCGGCGCCGCGCGCCCCCGGTTCCGTACCGAAAACGCCGAGCGAGAGCCGCCCGATCGCCCCGGCCACGCACCGGCAGTACACCTTCAGGTCGTCCCAGGTCTCGTACGTCTCACCGCGTACGTCCATCAGGACGCCGTCGATGAGCTCGTCGAGGCCGCCGAGCGGCACCGGGAAGTACGCCGCGGTGTGACTGAGGGCGACCGCGACCGGGTCGGTGTCGTCCTCGTCGACCCGGCCCTCACGGACCCGGGTGAGCAGCGCCCTGGTGTCCTGGAGGCGGGCCGCCTTCACATCCGGTGCCAGCGTGCCGTCGCCGATGTCGTCGACACGCCGTGAGAACGCGTAGAGCGCCGACATCGCGCGACGCTTGGGCGTCGGGAGAAGTCGGATGCCGTACGCGAAATTACGCGCCTGCTGACCGGTCACTGCCTCGCAGTAGCTGTAAGCGGCGAGTACCGGTGCGGACACGTGTTGTTCCGACTCCACGGTCCGGATCACCCCTTTCCTCGCAGAGTCACTCCCACCTCGCGCAGCAACTGGAGCTTGCCGGGCTTGGGCGGGCCGGGAAGTACGTCGTATTCAGCGACGGCAATCGCACGGATTGCCGCCCTTCCCCCTGCCACGAACCCCGCGAGCAGCAGCTTCAGCCTGCCGTGGACGCTACCCACGAGGGGGGTGCCTTCATTCAGGAGGTGGAGCGCGCGTTCTGCTTCGTATGCAACCAGCGCGCGCACCGATGCGCCTGCTGTGGCCGTGGCGAGATCCGCCTCCTGGACATGGAAGCGCTTCATATCCTCGGCGGGCAGGTAGATGCGGTCGCGGCCGAGGTCCTCGGCCACGTCCTGGAGGTGCTCGACGATCTGCAGCGCCGTGCACACCGCGTCGGAGCGGCGGACCCGCTCGGGCGTCGAGGTGCCGGTGACCGAGAGGACCAGGCGCCCGACCGGATTGGCCGACAGCTCGCAGTAGGCCAGCAGGTCGTCGTACGTCTCGTACCGCGTGACGAGCTGGTCCTGGCGGTTGGCCCCGATCAGGCCCAGGAAGGGCTCGGGGGTGAGGCGGGAGCGGCGGACCGTGGGCTGCAGGCGGCGCAGCAAGGGGTGGAGCGGGGTCGAGTCGAACACCCGGTGGAGGTCCGCTTCGAGGGCGTCGAGGAGCACGAGGCGGTCCTCGGCCTCCTCGGGCGACACGCCGAGCAGCCGGGCGTCCGTGCCGCCGGGGGCGAGATCGCCGTCGCCGATGTCGTCGACGAGGCGGGCGAAGCCGTAGACGGCCATCAGGTCGTCGCGCCAGGCCCTGGGCAGGAAGAAGGGCGCGACGGGGAAGTTCTCGTCGGCGGCCTTGTCGAGGGTGCCGCGCTCCGGATCTCCGGTGCGGGCCGTCCCGGCTTCGGTCACCGCTCGCCACCCGGCGCGAGGACGGCACACGCATCGCGGAGCTGGAGAGTTTCCGTAGCCATTGCCGTCACATCTCCCGTTCTACACTGCCGACCCAATACTGCCCATTTCGGACACGCCGCCCGGAGGTCCGCGCAGCGCGCGGGTACCGGGCGTAGCGCAATATCGCCCCACTTGGCGCGATTCAGCACCGGTACAGCTTACGTTGTACAACGCTGCACGGACCGTCGGGGTGTCCTGCACATCACAACAACACACCGATTGGCGTCAAGATTCCTACGCACAGCAGGAGTTGGCTTTCCCTTTGCAGACGCAGGGCCCCGCCGAACCGTTCCGGCGGGGCCCTGGGCGAGACGGGTTATTTGCCCGTGAACTTCTCGTACTCCTTGAGGACCTCTTCGGTCGGCCCGTCCATGCGCAGCTCACCGCGCTCCAGCCAGAGCACGCGGTCGCAGGTGTCGCGGATCGACTTGTTGTTGTGACTGACCAGAAACACCGTGCCCGCGCTCTTGCGCAGCTCGCGGATCCGCTGCTCAGAGCGCTTCTGGAAGGAGCGGTCGCCGGTGGCCAGCGCCTCGTCGATCATCAGTACGTCGTGGTCCTTGGCGGCCGCGATGGAGAAGCGCAGCCGGGCCGCCATGCCGGAGGAGTACGTGCGCATCGGCAGCGTGATGAAGTCGCCCTTCTCGTTGATGCCCGAGAAGTCGACGATCTCCTGGTAACGCTCCCTGATCTGCTCGCGGGACATGCCCATCGCGAGCCCGCCCAATATGACGTTCCGCTCGCCCGTCAGGTCGTTCATCAGGGCCGCGTTCACGCCGAGCAGGGAGGGCTGGCCGTCGGTGTAGACCTTGCCCTTCTCGGCGGGCAGCAGTCCGGCGATGGCCCGCAGCAGCGTGGATTTGCCGGAGCCGTTGGAGCCGATCAGGCCGATGGCCTCGCCGCGGTAGGCGGTGAAGGAGACGCCCTTGACGGCGTGCACCTTGCGCACGCCCCGTTCCTCGCCGCGCTTGACGATGCGGCTGAGCGCGGCGGTGGCGCTGCCCTTGCCGGTCTTGGCGCCGTTCACGCGGTAGACGATGTGCAGCTCGTCCGCGATGACGGTGGGGATGTGGGACACCTGGTCAGCCACGGCCGTACCTCTCTTCCGCCTTCCAGAAGTACACGAATCCGCCCGCGGCGAAGAGCACGGCCCAGAAGGTGGCGATCGCCCATACGTGCGGCGGCAGGTGGGAGGCACCGTAGCCGTCGATCAGCGCGTAGCGCATCAGGTCCATGTAGATCGCGGCCGGGTTCACCTGGAGCGCGCGGATGACCCACTCCGGGCGGCCGACGAGCATGTTGCTGATGGAGAACATGACACCGGAGGTGTACATCCAGGTGCGCAGTATGAACGGCATCAGCTGGGCGAGGTCCGGGGTCTTCGCGCCGAGCCTGGCCACGATGAGCGCGAGGCCGGTGTTGAAGAGGAACTGCAGCGTGAGCACGGGCACGATCAGCAGCCAGGACAGGCCCGGGTAGCTGCCGAACGCGATCGCCACGACGAACAGCACGAGCATCGAGAACAGCAGCTGCTGGAGCTGCTGGAGCGCGAAGGAGATCGGCAGCGAGGCGCGCGGGAAGTGCAGCGCGCGCACCAGCCCGAGGTTGCCCGAGATCGCCCGGACGCCGGCCATGATCGAGCTCTGCGTGAAGGTGAACACGAAGACGCCGGTCACCAGGAACGGGATGTACGTGTCGTGCGACATGCCCCGGCTGGCCTTCAGGATCAGACCGAAGATGAAGTAGTACACGGCGGCGTTCAGCAGCGGCGTCGCCACCTGCCACAGCTGGCCGAGTTTGGCCTGGCTGTACTGGGCGGTGAGCTTGGCCTGCGAGAAGGCGAGGATGAAGTGCCGCCGCCCCCACAGCTGACGCACGTACTCGCCGAGGCCGGGCCGCGCACCGCTGACCGCCAGCCCGTACTTTCCGGCCAGCTCGGCGGCGGAGAGCCCGCCATCGGGCGACGGGTGGTCGCTCACCGCGACCGCTCCGTCCTGCGTTGTGTCACTCACAAGGGGAAACTTTCGTCTTCGGGATGCGCACGGCCGGGTCGGTCAGGGCCATGGACACGGGACCGGGGTCGGGACCACGTGCTCACGGGAACGAGCTTGTCAGATGACGGGAGGACGGCCCAGTCTGCTCAGGCGCCACACCGTACGCCACTTCATGGGACGCCTCCGTCCGCACGAGCTGGTCCAGCCCTCCTTGAAACCGCCGAACCAGGCCTTCAGCGCGGGTCCGGAGGGGCGGCGGGCCAGCGTCAGGAGCAGCCAGACGCCCAGATACACGGGGACGAGCGGTGCGGGAAGGTTCCGGCGGGCGAGCCAGACACGGTTGCGGGCCACCATCCGGTGGTAGACCGCGTGCCGCGAAGGCGCCGTCGTCGGGTGGTACAGCACCATGTCGGACCGGTAGTCGATCATCCAGCCGGCGTCCAGCGCCCGCCAGGCCAGGTCGGTCTCCTCATGGGCGTAGAAGAACTCGTCCGGAAGTCCCCCGACCTGGCCGAAGACCTTCGTACGGACCGCGTTGGCGCCGCCGAGGAAGGTGGTGACGCGCGAGGAGCGCATCGGGTCGGAGGCGCGCAGCCGCGGCACGTGGCGGCGCTGGGTCTCGCCGGTCTCCGGGTCGGCGATACGGAAGCTGATGATGCCGAGCGCCGGGTCGGCGGCGAAGGCACGGCGGCACAGCTCGGCGGTGTCGTGGGTGGCGAGGAGCCCGTCGTCGTCGAGGAAGAGCAGGATGTCGACGTCGGCGCCGCCGGGTCCGAAGGCCTCGATGCCGACGTTGCGGCCGCCGGGTATGCCCAGGTTCTCGGGCAGCTCGACGGTGCGTATGCCTTCCGGGACGTCCGGGACGGGCGACCCGTTGCCCACCACGACCACCTCGACCCGGTCACCGTCCTGCTTGGCCACGGAGTCGAGCAGGGCCCGGAGCTCGTCAGGGCGGTTGCCCATGGTGATGATGACCGCGCCGACCTTCATCGCCGCGCTCACTTCAGCCTGCTGGAGGCGAGGATGGACACGAGGTGCAGCAGGGTCTGCACGAGCGCGATGCCCGCGAGGACGGCGGTGCCGAGCCGGGTGAAGAACAGGTCTCCCCTGACCTGGTCGGCGATCGCGAGGACCAGGATCAGCAGGGTCGCCTCGATGCCGAGGATCAGCCGGTGGAACTTGAGCGCGGCGGCGGCCCGGCGCGCGAAGGCCATGCCGGAGGAGCGGGGCTCGGACGCGGCCTCCTTGACCGGCGGCAGTCCGCTCTGGTGGCGGGCCACACCGACGAGGTCGGTCTCGGCCTTGACCAGGATCGCGCCGAGGGCCGCCAGCGTGCCGAGGAAGGCCCACAGCCAGTCGACGCGCCCGCTGCCCCACAGGTCGGCGGCGCGCAGCCCGAGGCCGACGAGGACGGCCGCGTCGGTCAGATAGGCGCCGACGCGGTCCAGGTAGACCCCGCCGAGCGAGTACTGCTTCTTCCAGCGCGCGATCTCGCCGTCGACGCAGTCCAGGAGCAGGTACAGCTGGACCGCGACCACGCCGAGCACGGCGCCCGCGATCCCCGGCACCAGCAGGGCCGGGGCCGCGAGCACGCCGCAGACGGTCATCAGGTACGTGAGCTGGTTGGGCGTGATCCTGGTGTTCACCAGGTAGCGGTCGCAGCGCAGCGAGATCTCTCGCATGTACAGGCGTCCCGCCCAGTGCTCACCGCTGCGCCGGTCCTTCACCCCTGCGGGATGAACGACGGGGCGGAGTTCAGCTACTGATGGCCTTGGCATAGTCGGAGTAGATGTCCTTGATCTGGTGGGTTTTCAGGTCGAGGTGTTCGAGGATCGTGTAGCGGCCTGGCCGGGTCTGCGGGGCGAACTCCACGACCTGGACGAACTCGTCCACCGTGAAGCCGATCTCCTCGGGCAGCACCGGCAGCCCGTGGCGGTGCAGCACCTCGGCCATGTACACCGACTCCTCGTGCGCCCCCCGCAGGTACATCGCGAAGGCCGCCCCCAGGCCGCACTGCTCGCCGTGGCTCGCGGCGCGGCGGGGGAAGAGGAGGTCGAACGCGTGGTTGATCTCGTGGCAGGCGCCCGACGAGGGCCGGGAGTCGCCCGAGACCGACATGGCGATTCCGCTGAGGACGAGCGCCTCGGCGAGCACTTGGAGGAAGTCGTTGTCCCCGATGCCGCCGGGGTGGCGCAGCACGGCCTCGCCGGCCTGCCGTGCCATCGCGGCGGCCAGGCCGTCGATCTTCTCGCCGTTGACGCGGTGGGCCAGCTCCCAGTCCGCGATCGCGGAGATGTTGGAGACGGCGTCACCGATGCCGGCCCGGACGAAGCGCGCGGGTGCCTCGCGGATCACGTCGAGGTCGATGACCACCGCGATCGGGTTCGGCACGCCGTAGGACCCGCGGCCCGCGTCGTTGTCGAGCGTCGCGACCGGGGAGCACAGGCCGTCGTGGGCGAGGTTCGTCGGCACGGCGACCAGGGGGAGGCCGACCCGCGCGGCGGCGAACTTCGCACAGTCGATGATCTTGCCGCCGCCCAGGCCCACGACCGCGTCGTAGTGGCCCGCTCTCATGTCGCCGGCCAGCCGGATCGCGTCGTCGAGGGTGCCGCCGCCGACCTCGTACCAGGTGGCGCCGGGCAGGGCCGGGGCGAGCCGCTCGCGCAGCCCGGCTCCCGAGCCGCCGCTGACCGCGACGGCCAGCTTGCCCGAGTGGGAGATCCGCTCGTCGGAGAGCACGCTCGCCAGGTCGTCCAGGGCACCCGGACGGATGTCGACGACGACCGGCGAGGGGATGAGCCTCGTCAGTACTGGCACGCGATCTCACGTCCCTTGGCGAGGTCCTCGTGGTTGTCGATCTCGACCCACTTGACATCGCCGATGGGGGCCACGTCGATCCGGAAGCCGCGGTTCACGAGCTCCTGGTAGCCGTGCTCGTAGAACTGCTGCGGGTCCGTCTCCCAGACCGTCTTCAGCGCGTCGGCGAGGTCGGCCGCGGCCTCGCCCTCGATGAGGGTGACGCCGATGTACTCGCCGGTGGCCTCGGCCGGCTCCATGAGCTTGGTGATCTTCCGGACGCCCTTGTCGGGGTCCACGACGACCTTCATCTCCTCGTCGGCGAGCTTCTTGACCGTGTCGAGGGCGAGGATGATCCGCTTGCCGTCGCCGCGGGCGGCGAGCAGCGTCCTCTCGACGGAGACCGGGTGCACGGTGTCGCCGTTGGCGAGGATCACACCGTCCGTGAGGGCGTCACGGCCGCACCACAGGGAGTAGGCGTTGTTCCACTCCTCGGCCTTGTCGTTGTCGATGAGGGTGATCCGGAGGCCGTACTTCTCCTCCAGGGCCGCCTTGCGGTCGTAGACGGCTTCCTTGCGGTAGCCGACGATGATGCCGACCTCGGTCAGACCGATCTCGGCGAAGTTGCCGAGGGTCAGGTCCAGGACCGTGATGCTGTCCTCTATGCCCGCGGGACCAACCGGCACGAGAGCCTTGGGGAGGCTGTCGGTGTAGGGGCGCAGACGCCGTCCGGCGCCGGCCGCCAGCACGAGGCCGATCATGCGGGTTCTCCTTCATCGTGTACGGCGGGCGCCCCGGAGGACGCCCAGAAGCGGATGCTCTCGAAGAGCACCAGCACGGCCACGGCCACGGCGAGCGCCGTGAGCGCGACCTCGAACTGTGCGGCGGTGAGCACCGCGGCCAGGACGGTGACCAGCAGCGTCCTGCCTTCGTGCCCCCCGGTCGCCCGCACCAGCCAGCGCGGCGGCGCGCCCGCGTTGCCGCGGATGCGGTACACCGTGTCGTAGTGATGGTAGGCGACCGCGGCCACCAGGCCGAAAGCCGCGGGAAGCACTCCGTTCACGTCGGCTTTGACTGCCAGTACCAGAACGGTGAGGTACTCGGCGGCACGGAAGACCGGGGGGACCAGCCAGTCGAGGGCACCCTTGAGGGGGCTGACGACGGCGGCGGCGGACATCAGTGTGTAGACGACGGCGAAAACGACGGTCTGCCAGCCGGAGCCCCACAGCACGGCCGAGGCGACCACGAGGAGTCCGCCGACGAAGGCGCTGACGGGCGCCGTGTGCCGGGCGGTGCCGCGGGCGAGGCGGACCAGCAGGTCGACGAGCGGTCCGCTGTCCGCGAGGTCGGCCAGCGCCTGTGCCGCCCGGTCCGTGCGGCGGGCCTTGCGGGTCAGCGAGCGCAGCACCCGGCCCGCCGTGGTGTACGTCGCCGCGAAGGCGCAGCCGACGAGCAGCGCGTAGAAGGTGATCCGGGGTGTGGTCAGCGCCGTGAGAACGGCGATCATCGCCCATCGTTCGCCGATGGGCAGGACTATCATCCGGCGCACCCAGACCGTCCAGCCGACGCTGTCGAGCTTGCCGGAGAGGGCCGCGGTGGGGCTGGTGTTGGCGGTGGCGTCGTGGTTCGCCTCGTTGAAGGAGAAGTCGACGACGTGCCGGCAGGTCTGCAGGATCATCGCGCCCAGGGCGAGCGCCCACACGTCGTCGCCGCCGCGGGCCGCGCCGAGGGCGAGGCCCGCGTAGTAGGCGTACTCCTTGGCCCGGTCGAAGGTCGCGTCCAGCCAGGCGCCGAGCGTCGAGTACTGCAGGGAGTAGCGGGCCAGCTGCCCGTCGGTGCAGTCCAGGACGAAGGAGAACAGGAGCAGCAGGCCGGCCGCGACGAACCCGGCGCGGGTGCCGGTGGCGGCGCAGCCCGCGGCGATCAGCGCGGTCAGCAGTGAGGCGGTGGTGACCTGGTTCGGGGTCAGGCCTCGGCGGGCGCACCAGCGGGCGAGGTAGCGGGAGTAGGGGCTGATGCAGTACGTGGTGAAGAAGCCGTCGCGGGCCTTCACGGCGCTGCGCAGCCGGATGGCCTCGTCGTCCACGGCGGAGACGGCCTGCCGGATCTCGTTGCGTTCCTGCGGGTCGCCGGGGACGGCGGCCACCAGCGAGCCCAGCTCGGGGTGGTGCACGGCGACGCCGTCGGCGTCGAGGGCCGCGGTGAGACGCCCCGCGAGGTTGTCGGTCGCGACGGCCAGGCCACCGGACACGGAGCTCTCGCGGGCCATGGCGCGGGTCAGCGCCCGGCGGGCCTCGGGCTGCACGGACACGGCGCCGGGCACCGCGGAGGCCGGGAACCGGGGGTCCGTGAGGCCGAGGCGCAGAGCGTGCGGGTGCCCGACGAAGCGGGCGTCGACGACGGCGACCCGCTCACCTGCCGGTACGGCGGCCAGCAGGGTCTCGGCGTCACCGGCTTCGACGGCGGACCGCACGTCGAACCCGAGCGACCGCAGATCGCCCTCGAGCGACGATCCGGGGACCGGCTGGCCGGTGAGGATGGCGGTCGACAGCGAACTCACTCCCTGGGTGCCGGGCGGCCTCGCGCCGGCATGTGCGTGGTGGGACGGCCCGGGCCCGGGCCCTTTCCTCGTCCTCCCGTCGTCCGCCCCGAGGGCGGGCGGGAGGGCGCGGCCTGCGCCTGCGGCCGCCGGGCGGCATGTCGGCAGAGGCTATCGGATGATGAGAAGCGGGTGTTCACCACCCGTTCACGGTCCGATCAACCTGGTCTGCGTGACCGTCCGCGCCGCGATCATCATCGGTGATCCGGGGTCCGCGCGACAAACCGCGACCCCAGACCGGACCATTGCCGGCATTGCGTACGAGAACCGGCGCACCGGTCCGGAACACGGCAGGACGGGCGCGGTACCGGGCCCGGCATAGGGTGGTCGTCCATGACATGGCTGATCACAGGCGGGGCCGGATACATCGGGGCACATGTGGCGCGGGCGATGGCGGAGGCCGGGGAGCGCGTCGTCGCCCTGGACGACCTCTCGTCCGGGGTGGCCCGGCGGCTCCCGGAGAGCATCCCCCTGGTGCAGGGATCGTCTCTGGACGGGGAGCTGCTCAAGCGGGTTCTCGCGGAGCACGCGGTGACGGGTGTGGTGCATCTCGCGGCGCGCAAGCAGGTCGGTGAGTCCGTGGACCAGCCCACGCGCTACTACCAGGAGAACGTGGGCGGTCTCGCGACGCTTCTGGAGGCGGTGGCCGGGGCGGGTGTGCGGCGGTTCCTGTTCTCCTCCTCCGCGGCCGTCTACGGCAACCCGGACGTGGACCTCATCACGGAGGACACCCCGTGCGCGCCGATGAGCCCGTACGGGGAGACGAAGCTCACCGGGGAGTGGCTGGTGCGGGCGGCGGGCCGGGCGCACGGCATCGCGACGGTGTGCCTGCGCTACTTCAACGTGGCGGGCGCGGCCACGCCGGAGCTCGCCGACACCGGGGTGTTCAACGTGATCCCGATGGTCTTCGACCGCCTCACCCGCGGCGAGGCCCCGCGGATCTTCGGCGCCGACTATCCGACGCCGGACGGCACTTGCGTCCGGGACTACATCCACGTCGCGGACCTCGCCGAGGCACACCTCGCGGCGGCCCGCCGGCTGGCGGGCGACGCGACGGGCGATCTCACCGTGAACATCGGCCGGGGCGAGGGCGTCTCGGTACGTGAGCTGCTCACGCTCATCGCGGAGGTCAGCGGTGACACTCGGGAGCCGGTCGTCGAGCCGCGTCGTCCCGGTGACGCGCCGCGCGCGGTCGCCTCGGCCGCGCTGGCCGCCCGGGAGCTGGACTGGAGCGCGCGGCGCGCAGTGCGCGAGATGGTCGCGTCGGCGTGGGACGGATGGCGGCTTCATCACCCCCCGACACAGGATTAACGATCTTTCCCCGCTCTGACCTGCGTCTCGTTTACGCAGGTCAGAGCAGATGACAACGGTGTTCAGTGCCGCCTTGGCCCGATACCCCCGCCCGTAGTTCACTGTGTTTCCGGGCAGCGGAGGGGAGGCGGCTTCCATGGGGGCTGGACACGACCACGGGCACACGCACGACGGGCCCAGGACCGGCACGGCGGCGGCCGCGTACCGCGGGAGACTGCGGGTGGCGCTGTCGATCACGCTGGCCGTGACGGTGGTCGAGATCACCGGCGGTGTCCTCGCCGACTCGCTCGCGCTCGTCGCGGACGCGGCCCACATGGCGACGGACGCGCTGGGCCTCGGCATGGCCCTGCTCGCGATCCACTTCGCCAACCGCCCCGCGGGCGGGAACCGCACCTTCGGCTGCGCGCGGGCGGAGATCCTCGCCGCGCTCGCCAACTGTCTGCTGCTGCTCGGTGTCGGGGGCTACGTCCTGTACGAGGCGGTCCAGCGCTTCGTGACGCCCGCCGGGACCGCGGGCGGACCGACCGGTCGCCGTCGGCCTGGTCGGCCTGGCCGCGAACACGGTCTCGCTCGCACTGCTGATGCGCGGCCGCCGGGACAGCCTGAACGTGCGCGGCGCCTTCCTGGAGGTGGCGGCGGACGCGCTGGGCTCGGTGGCCGTCGTCGTCTCCGCGGCGGTGATCATGACCACCGGCTGGCGGGCCGCCGACCCGATCGCCTCGATCCTCATCGGCGTCATGATCGTACCGCGCACCTGCAAGCTGCTCCGGGAGACGCTGAACGTGCTCCTGGAGGCGGCGCCCCAGCATGTCGACATGGCGGAGGTGCGCGCGCACATCGTGGCGGTGCCCGGCGTCGAGGACGTCCACGACCTGCACGCCTGGACCATCACGTCCGGCATTCCGGTCCTCTCCGCCCATGTGGTCGTCGCCGCGGACGTGCTGGACGCCGGCCGGCACGAGAAGGTGCTCCTCGAGCTTCGGGGCCGCCTGGGCCACCACTTCGACCTGGAGCACTGCACCTTCCAGCTGGAGCCGAGCGGACACGCGCGGCACGAGGCGAGGCTCTGCCACTGAGCGGGGCGCGGACCGGTCGCGCGGAGCGGAGCCTCGGACCGGTCGCGCGGACCGGTCGCGCGGAGCGGGAGACGGTCCGGCTTCGGCCGGTCGGGCGGCCCGGGAAACACGGGTGCGGGGCCGTACCGCCCGGTGCTAGCGTGGCGGCCTTCCGGCCGTCCGAGAAGGAGATGGGTCGATGACCGTCACGTTCGACGCCGCCGTGCGCGGCGACAGATGTGCCCCCGTCCTCCGGGTCCACGGCTGACCCACGCCGTACGGCGTACGCGGCGGCCCGGGCCCCGCATCCGAAGGCTGCTCATGCTGTCCGACCACGACGCCTCCCTCGAGGCCTTCTTCGCCCTGCACCACGGACTGCCCCGGCAGGGCCCCGGCTCCGACGCCACCACCCGGCACCTGCTCTCGCTCGCCGGTCCGCTGCCGGATCGCCCGCGCGTGCTCGACCTGGGCTGCGGGCCCGGCCGGTCCGCGCTGTTGCTGGCCGCTGAGGCCGGGGCCCGGGTGACCGCCGTCGATCTGCACGAACCGTTCCTCGACGAACTGCGGACGGCCGCCGAGGCGCGCTCCCTCTCCGCATCCGTCCACGCCGTCCACGGAGACATGGGCGAACTCCCCTACCCGGACGGTTCGTTCGATCTCCTCTGGGCGGAAGGCTCGGCCTACCTGATCGGTTTCGACACCGCGCTGCGCACGTGGCGGCGGCTGCTCGCCCCCGGTGGCACGCTGGTGCTCACGCACTGCTCGTGGACGGTCGGGATGCCGTCCGACCGGGCCCGCGCCTTCTGGGACGGACTGCTGCGCACGACCGCGGAGGACACCCGGGCCGCGATCGACGCCGGATACGAGGTCCTGGGCACGGTGCTCCTGCCGGAGTCCGACTGGCACGAGTACTACAGGCCGCTCGCCGCCCACGCGGAAGCGGCCGACCTCGCCCGGCCCGGCATGGCCGAGGCCGTCGCGGACACCCGGGCGGAGATCGCCCTGCGCCGCGCGCACGGAGGCGAGTACGGCTACGTCGGCCATGTGCTGCGTCCGGTGGCGGACGGCACCTGACCCGGCCCGGCCACCGTCCGAACCGGCCCGGCGGCGACGCATCCCCCTCGACGCCCGGGCCGGCCCCGGCCATCGGACCCTGGCCGTTCCACACCCGAACCGGCCCCGCCGGCGCCCGGACCGGCCCCGCCTCCGGCGGAAACGGCCCCCGTCGGCGTACGGCCCATCCGCCGCGAGGCGTCCCGCGCCGGCTCCGGGGTACGGCGTCCGGCCCGGGTCCGATCTGCTCGACGGGGACCGGGCGCGGGGTGCGAGGCGAACATCTGTCGGCCCCTGTCCTGGACGATTCCTCGTCCGCGGCACCGGGCACGATCAGGTGTCCGGCCACTTCCGGCACCTGATGCCGACCGGCCGCGTGTCCCGCCCCGGGAGTCCGGAGCGGGACATGCGGGGAGCCGCGAAGTGCCGGGAGTGCCGGTTTCGTACGGCAGACTTGGGGCTCGAAGACCGATGCGAAGGATGGGTATGCCGATCACACCTGCCACCGCGACGCACAGTTCGTCGAACGGCACCGTTGAAGCGATCTTGCTCGAGCTGGTCGACGAGGACGGCAATACGATCGGCACGGCGGAGAAGCTCGCCGCCCATCAGCCACCCGGGCAGCTGCACCGGGCCTTCTCCGTCTTCCTCTTCGACGAGCGCGGGCGGCTGCTGCTCCAGCAGCGCGCCCTGGGCAAGTACCACTCGCCCGGTGTGTGGTCCAACACCTGCTGCGGCCACCCCTACCCCGGCGAGGCCCCCTTCGCGGCGGCCGCCCGCCGGACCTACGAGGAGCTCGGGGTCTCCCCCTCGCTGCTCGCGGAGGCGGGCACGGTCCGCTACAACCACCCGGACCCGGAGTCCGGCCTGGTGGAGCAGGAGTACAACCACCTCTTCGTCGGGATGGTGCAGGCCTCGCTGCGGCCCGACGCGGAGGAGGTCGGCGACACGGCCTTCGTGACCGCCGCCGAGCTCGCCGAGCGGCACGAGAAGGACCCCTTCTCGTCGTGGTTCATGACCGTCCTGGACGCGGCCCGTCCCGCGGTCAGGGAGCTGACGGGCCCGTCCGCCGGCTGGTGACGGACCCGCGGGGACGCTTCCCGGCAGGATCTAGACGACACTCGGCGTGAGCGGCAGGGCGGCCCAGATCACCTTGCCGCCGGTCGTCGTGTGCTCGACGTCGCACACCCCGCCCGACTCCCGGGCGACCTCCCGCACCAGCAGCAGCCCGCGCCCGCCGGTCTGGCCGTGGTCGGCCTCCAGGGCCGTCGGGCGGTAGGGGTGGTTGTCCTCCACGGAGACACGCACCCACTCGGCGCCGACGGCCACCTCGACGGCGAGCGTCGGGGACAGCAGTGCCGCGTGCCGGACGGCGTTCGTGACCAGTTCGGAGACGATCAGCAGGAGCCCTTGCACGAGGTCGTCCGAGGCGGGCACCCGTTGCCGCGCGAGCAGGTCACGAACGGCGTGTCGCGCCTGCGGCACCGAGGCGTCGACGGCGGGAGCGGTGAACCGCCACACTCCCTCGTACGGCAGCGGACCCCCCGGCGGTCTCCGATCGGGAGGCACGTCCCCGCCGCCGTCGGGACGGGAGTCGAACCCCCGCCCGTGGTTCTCCATCGTCCGGTCGCCACCCTTGCGCTCGATTGTCACCACACGTCGAGTGTGGGAACACGCTGGTCCGGACCCGATGACTGAACAGAAGTCAGCGCTTATCGACGTTTTCTGATCGTCGCCGTATGACACGGTCGACCTGACGACCGCTCCTGCCTTTGTTGTGTCCACTTCGAGAACTATTCGGGTTGTACGGGTTTGTCACCGGGGTCCCGCGACGCGTCCGGTGTCCGCCGGGGCGGGCGGCCCCGGACGCGCCCTCCCTCGCCTGATCGCGCGTTCGAGGGTGCGGATAGCATCCGGCGTATGGAGCCGCAGCTGCTGCACAGCGTCGGCGACGGCATCGCCACCGTCGTCATCCACCACCCGGCCAAGCGCAACGCCATGACGGCCGGGATGTGGCGGGCGCTGCCGCCCCTGCTCGACGGGCTGGCCGCCGACCCGGCCGTCCGCGCGGTGGTACTCACCGGGGAGGGTGACACCTTCTGCGCGGGGGCCGACATCTCGACCCTGCGCGGCTCCTCGGACGAGGCACAGGGCCTCGCCGTGCGGGCCGAGGACGCGCTCGCCGCCTTCCCCAAGCCGACACTCGCGGCCGTCCGCGGGTACTGCGTCGGCGGCGGGTCGCAGCTCGCGGCGGCCTGCGATCTGCGGTTCGCGGAGGCCGGCGCGCTGTTCGGGGTGACCCCGGCGAAGCTGGGAATCGTCTACCCCGCCTCCGCCACCCGGCGTCTGGTGTCGCTCGTGGGACCGGCGACCGCCAAGTACCTGCTGTTCTCGGGCGAGTTGATCGACGCGGAGCGCGCGCTGCGCACCGGCCTGGTGGACGAGGTGCTGGCGGGGGACGAACTCGACAAGCGGGTCGCGGAGTTCACCCGGGTACTGACGGCGCGGTCGCTGCTGACGCAGGCGGCCGCCAAGGAGTTCGCGAACGGGCGGACCGGCCGGGACACGCACTGGGCGGAGCAGGCACGCGGCAGCGGCGACACCGCGGAGGGCGTCGCCGCCTTCCTGGAGCGCCGCCCGCCGCGGTTCACCTGGACCACGCCGGGGTCCGGTCCGGCTAGCGGAGGATGAACCGGCTCTTCGCGCGGAGCTCCTCCACCAGGTGCGCGGGCGCCTTCTGCGGGGACCCCGCGTCGTAGGGCGGCTGCGGGTCGTACTCCGTCAGCAGCTGCACGGCCTGGGCGTGTTCGTCGCCCGCGATCCGGCCGAGCAGGTGGAGCCCCATGTCGATGCCGGACGAGACGCCGGCCGCCGTCACGTACTTCCCGTCGAAGACCACCCGCTCCCCCGTCGGCTCGGCACCGAACTCCCCCAGGGTGCCGAGGGCCAGCCAGTGCGAGGTGGCCCGGCGGCCGTCGAGGAGCCCGGCCGCGGCCAGGAGCAGCGAGCCGGTGCACACGGAGGTGGTCCAGGTGCTCGTGGCGTCTGCGGCGCGCAGCCAGTCCAGAAGGACTTGGTTCTCCATCTGCGGGGTCTGCCCCGGGCCGCCGGGGACCACGACGATGTCCGGGTCCGGCACCTGGTCCAGGGTGCGGTCGGCGGTGAGTGCCAGATTGCCGGTCTCGTTGCGGACCGGGCCGGTGCGCTCGGCGACGAAGACGGTCTCGGCGCCGGGCAGCCGGCCGAGGGTCTCGTAGGGGCCCACGGCGTCCAGGGCGGTGAAGCGGTCGTAGAGAACGATGGCGATCTGCATGAGGGTCCTTTCCGGTTCAGTGCGTGGATGCGGGGCGGAAGCGGCGCCGGTACTCGGCCGGGGCCGCGCCGAGCGCCCGGACGAAGGCCCGGCGCATGGCCTCCGGCGTGCCGTAACCGCAGGCGCGGGATATCTCCGTGACGCCGTCGGCGGTGTCCTCCAGCAGCCGCCGGGCGTGTTCGAGGCGGACCCGGTCGACGTACCGGCCCGGGGTGACCCCCGTCTCGGACTGGAAGGCGCGCGCGAAGTGCCGGGGCGAGAGCCGCGCACGGGCGGCGAGCGACTCCACGCAGAGGTCCTCGCCGGGATGTTCGGTGATCCACTGCTGGACCTCGCGCAGGGGTTCGCGCCGGGCCGTCTGCGCGGCGAGCTGTGCGCTGAACTGGGCCTGGCTGCCGGGACGCCGCAGGAAGACGACCAGATGACGCGCGACGGTGAGGGCGGCCCCGCGGCCGAGGTCCTCCTCGACGAGCGCGAGGGCGAGGTCGATTCCGGAGGTGACGCCCGCGGAGGTGGACACCCGGCCGTCGCGTACGTAGATGGGGTCGGACTCGACCTGGACGGCCGGGTGGTCACGGGCGAGTGTGTCGCAGTACGCCCAGTGGGTGGTCGCGCGGCGGCCGTCGAGCAGGCCCGCCCGGGCGAGCAGGAGGGCGCCGGTGCAGACGGAGACCAGCCGGTCGGCGCGGGGACCGTGCTCGCGCAGCCAGTCGGTGAGCCGGGGGTCCGGGCGCCGGGTGCCCCGTCCGCCGGGGACGAGCAGGGTGTGCGGGGCCGGCGCCTCGGCGAGGGTGCCGTCGGGGACGAGGGTCAGGCCGCTGGAGGTGCGGACCGGCGCGCCGTCCAGGGAGGCGGTACGGACGCGGTACGAGCCGGGCCGGCAGGTCTCGGCGCCCGCGAAGACCTCCGCGGGACCCGTGACGTCGAGGCTCTGCACCGCGTCGAAGAGGACGACCAGGACGGTTCGCATGTCCTCGATTCTTCGCGGGGCCGTCGATGGCCGCAAGGACGAGTACCCCACCTTTCCTGCCACCGCCGCGCAGCTCTCCGCGCCCACCCGTTCCCCGCGTACTGACTAGTCGGTAACCTGCGGTCATGACCACTCCTCTGCCCGAGCGCGCCGGACGGCGCTGCCACAACGTCCTCAATCCGCTGCACTCGACCCACTACTTCTCGCCGGACCTGGGCCGCGAGCTGGCCGCGGTCGGCATCGACGACAGCCGGGGGGCGTACTTCGCGGTGCGGGCCGCGGCCATGGGGCCGGTGGGCCCGGGCACGGTGACGGCGACGTTCTACAACTTCCGCCACGAACTGGTGGCCCGGCACGTGCCCGGGGTGTGGGAGAAGGCCTCCCCCGAGACCGTCCTCGCCGCACGCGCGCGTGCCGTCGACGCGACGCTGCGGCGGCTGCTCGGCGAGGACGTCGTCGCCTCCAAGGAGATGGCCGAGGCGGCCGAGCTGGCCCTGCGGGCGGCCGAGGCCTGCACCAGGACGGCGCGCCCGCTCTACGCCGCGCACGCGGACCTGCCCGTGCCCGACGCGCCGCACCTCGCGCTCTGGCACGGCGCCACGCTGCTGCGCGAGCACCGGGGCGACGGCCACCTCGCGGTGCTGCTCGCGGCGGAACTCGACCCGGTCGAGGCGCTGGTGAGCCACACCGCGACCGGCAAGGGCATGGCTCCGAAGTGGGCGCTGGGCACCCGTGGCTGGGCGCGTGCCGACTGGGAGGCGGCGGTGGAGCGTCTGCGCGGGCGCGGACTGCTGGACACGGAGGGCGAGTTGACGCAGGCCGGCATCGCGTTGCGCCAGGAGATCGAGGTCCGGACGGATCAGCTGGACCGGGCCCCGTACGAGCATCTGGGCGCCGCCGGCGTGGAGCGCCTCACCGAACTGGCGAAGGGACTGCTGATGACGGCGCTCGCGGCCGGCGCGTTCCCGGAGGGCATGACCGGCAAGGGCTGACACCGCCGATCGGCGCCCTGATCCCCCGTTGTCGGTGTCACCTGCCACAATTGCCGCGCAACCTCAGTGGAGAAGGCGGTACGGGATCGTGACGACACCCCTCGTAGGGTCCATCGAAGGCAGGATCGCCGAGGAGCTCGGCGTACGGGAACGGCAGGTCAAGTCCGCCGTCGACTTGCTCGACGGCGGTTCGACGGTGCCCTTCATCGCCCGCTACCGCAAGGAAGCGACCGAGATGCTCGACGATGCGCAGCTGCGCACCATCGAGGAGCGGCTGCGCTATCTGCGGGAGCTGGAGGACCGGCGCACGGCGATCCTCGAATCGGTGCGCGAGCAGGGCAAGCTCACCGACGAGGTCGAGGCCCAGATCCGGGGCGCCGAGACCAAGGCGCGCCTGGAGGACATCTATCTGCCGTTCAAGCCGAAGCGGCGCACGAAGGCGCAGATCGCGCGCGAGGCGGGTCTGGAGCCGCTGGCCGAGGGCCTGCTCGGCGACCCGTCGGTCGACCCGCTCGCCGCGGCGACGGCCTTCGTCGACGCGGACAAGGGCGTCGCCGACCCGCAGGCGGCGCTCGACGGCGCCCGCTCGATCCTCACCGAGCGGTTCTCGGAGGACGCCGACCTGATCGGTGAGCTGCGGGAGCGCATGTGGGTGCGCGGACGCCTGGCGGCCAAGGTGCGGGACGGCAAGGAGGAGGCGGGCGCCAAGTTCGCCGACTACTTCGACTTCGCCGAGCCCTTCAAGGAGCTGCCCTCGCATCGTGTCCTCGCCATGCTGAGGGGTGAGAAGGAGGAGGTCCTCGACCTCGTCCTGGAGCCCGAGGAGCCCGCCGAGTCCCCGACCGCCCCTTCGTCGTACGAGGGGATCGTCGCCCAGCGTTTCGGGATCGCCGACCGCGGCCGTCCCGCCGACAAGTGGCTGAAGGACACGGTCCGCTGGGCCTGGCGGACCCGCCTTCTCGTGCACCTCGGCATCGACCTGCGGCTGCGGCTGCGCACCGCCGCCGAGGACGAGGCGGTCGACGTCTTCGCGGCGAACCTGCGGGACCTGCTGCTGGCCGCTCCGGCCGGCACGCGCGCGACGCTGGGTCTGGACCCCGGATTCCGCACGGGCGTGAAGGTCGCCGTGGTCGACGCGACCGGCAAGGTCGTCGCCACGGACGTCATCTACCCGCACGTCCCGGCGAACAAGTGGGACGAGGCCGTCGCCAAACTCGCCCGCCTCGCCAAGGAGCACACGGTCGACCTGATCGCGATCGGCAACGGCACGGCGTCCCGGGAGACGGACAAGCTCGCCGGTGAGCTCATCACCAAGCACCCCGAGCTGCAGCTCACCAAGGTGATGGTCTCCGAGGCGGGGGCGTCGGTGTACTCGGCGTCCGCGTTCGCCTCGCAGGAGCTGCCCGACATGGACGTGTCGCTGCGCGGCGCCGTCTCCATCGCGCGCCGGCTCCAGGACCCGCTGGCCGAGCTGGTGAAGATCGACCCGAAGTCCATCGGTGTCGGGCAGTACCAGCACGATCTGTCCGAGGTGAAGCTCTCCCGCTCCCTGGACGCGGTCGTGGAGGACTGTGTGAACGGCGTGGGCGTGGACGTCAACACGGCCTCCGCCCCGCTGCTCTCCCGTGTCTCCGGCATCACCTCGGGACTCGCCGAGAACATCGTGGCGCACCGCGACGCCAACGGCCCCTTCCGCTCCCGGACGTCCCTCAAGGACGTGGCCCGGCTCGGCCCGAAGGCGTACGAGCAGTGCGCGGGCTTCCTGCGGATCCGGGGCGGGGACGACCCGCTGGACGCGTCCAGCGTGCACCCCGAGGCGTACCCCGTGGTGCGGCGGATGGTGAAGACGGCGGGCAGCGAGGTCGCGACCCTGATCGGCAACACCGGTGTGCTGCGCTCGCTCAGGCCGGCCGATTTCGTGGACGAGACGTTCGGTCTGCCGACCGTCTCGGACATCCTGAAGGAGCTGGAGAAGCCGGGCCGCGACCCGCGGCCCGCGTTCAAGACGGCCACGTTCAAGGAGGGCGTCGAGAAGATCTCCGACCTGGCGTCCGGGATGGTGCTCGAAGGGGTCGTCACGAACGTGGCCGCCTTCGGCGCGTTCGTGGACATCGGCGTCCACCAGGACGGTCTGGTGCACGTCTCGGCGATGTCCAGGACGTTCGTCAAGGACCCGCGGGATGTCGTGAAGTCCGGTGACATCGTCAAGGTGAAGGTGCTCGACATCGACATCCCGCGCAAGCGGATCTCGCTGACGCTGCGCCTCGACGACGAGGCGACCGCGTCGGACCAGCAGGGTGAGGGCGGGCGTCCGCAGCGCGGCGGACGGCCTCCGCAGCAGCGCCAGCAACAGCGTCAGCCACGCGGCGGGGCGGGCGGCGGCGGTGGTGGTGGCGGAGGTTCGCGGCAGGCCGCTCCGCCGCCGGCCAACAGCGCGATGGCCGACGCGCTGCGGCGCGCCGGGCTGGTGGACCCGAAGAAGGGCCGTCGTTGAACCGCGGGTGAGCAGCGGCCGGGTGCGCGGTTTCCCGCGCGCCCGGAGGGGCGCGCCACTGGGCCCACGCTCCTAGAGTGACCGTATGGTCGGCTCGCGTGTCCTTACCTGGGAAGTCACTGAGAGCAAGGGGTACGAGACCTCTTGGATCACGTCCGGCGCCCGCTCACTGCGGGCGCGCGGGCGTGCCGTCGGGACCGTTCCCGAGCCGTACTGGATCTCCTACGAGCTCGACACCGGCGACGGGTTCGTGACCCGGCGGCTGTGTGTGAGCGCCGAGACGGCCTCGGGCACCCGCACCCTCGATCTGCGGCACGACGGCGAGGGCCGCTGGACGGCGGACGGGGAGTGGCTGCCCGATCTCGGCGGCGCACTCGACTGCGACCTGGGGCCGTGCCCGCTGACGAACGCCATGCCGGTGCTGCGCCACGGGCTCCATCTCGCCCCGGGCGAGCGGGAGTTCCTGATGGCCCGGGTGTCCGTGCCGGACCTCGCCGTGCGGGCGTCGCAGCAGACGTACACCCATCTGGAGAGCGGTGGCGAGGGCGGCCGGGTCCGCTTCGCCTCCGGGGACCACCGCAGTGACCTGGAGTTCGACACGGACGGATTCGTCGTCGACTACCCCAGGATGGCGCGGCGGCTGGCGGCGGGCCCGTAAGTGCCCCGTCCGGGCCGGCCGGTCAGCGCTCCGTCACCTTGCCCGCGGCCACTTCCAGGCGTCGTGTGGTGCGGACGGCGTCGAGCATCCGGCGGTCGTGGGTCACCAGCAGCAGCGTGCCCTCGTACGTGTCGAGGGCCGACTCCAACTGCTCGATCGCGGGCAGGTCGAGGTGGTTGGTCGGCTCGTCGAGGACGAGGAGGTTGACCCCGCGCCCCTGGAGCAGGGCCAGCGCCGAACGGGTGCGCTCGCCCGGGGAGAGGCTCGCGGCCGGGCGCAGCACGTGTTCCGCCTTCAGGCCGAACTTGGCGAGCAGGGTTCGGACTTCGGCCGGTTCGGTGTCGGGGACGGCCGCGCAGAACGCGTCGAGCAGGGACTCCGAGCCATGGAAGAGCTTGCGGGCCTGGTCGACCTCGCCGACGACGACACCGGAGCCGAGGGTGGCGTGCCCGGCATTCAGCGGGACACGGCCGAGCAGGGCACCCAGCAGGGTCGACTTGCCCGCGCCGTTGGCGCCCGTGACGGCCACCCGGTCCGCCCAGTCGATCTGGAGCGTGGCGGGCCCGAACGTGAAGTCGCCGCGCCGCACCTCGGCGTCCCGCAGCGTGGCGACCACCGCTCCGGAACGCGGCGCGGCCGCGATCTCCATGCGCAGTTCCCACTCCTTGCGCGGCTCGTCGACGGCGTCGAGCCGTTCGATCATGCGCTGGGTCTGCCGGGCCTTCGCGGCCTGCTTCTCACTGGCCTCGCTGCGGAACTTGCGGCCGATCTTGTCGTTGTCGTTGTTCGCCTTGCGCCGGGCGTTCTTCACGCCCTTGTCCATCCAGGAGCGCTGCATCTGGGCGCGCCCTTCGAGAGCGGACCGCTTGTCCGCGTACTCGTCGTAGTCCTCGCGGGCGTGCCGGCGGGCGGTGTCACGCTCCTCCAGGTACGCCTCGTAGCCGCCGCCGTACAGCGTGATCTGCTGCTGCGCGAGGTCGAGTTCGAGCACCTTGGTGACCGTGCGGGTGAGGAACTCGCGGTCGTGGCTGACGACGACGGTGCCCGCGCGCAGGCCGGAGACGAACCGTTCGAGCCGCTCCAGTCCGTCCAGGTCGAGGTCGTTGGTGGGCTCGTCGAGCAGGAAGACGTCGTAGCGGGAGAGCAGCAGCGAGGCCAGGCCCGCGCGGGCGGCCTGCCCACCGGACAGGGCCGTCATCGGCTGGTCCAGGTCGACCGCGAGCCCTAGGGTGTCGGCGACCTCCTCCGCCCGCTCGTCGAGGTCGGCGCCACCGAGGGCGAGCCAGCGTTCCAGGCTCTCCGCGTAGGCGTCGTCCGCGCCGGGCGCGCCGTCGACGAGCCCCTGCGTCGCCTCGTCCATCACCCGCTGGGCCTCCGCCACACCGGTGCGCCGCGCCAGGAAGGCCCGTACGGTCTCGCCGTCCCGGCGCTCCGGCTCCTGCGGCAGGTGACCGACCGCCGCGGACGGCGGGGACAGCCGCAGTTCCCCCTGCTCGGGCGTGAGCAGCCCGGCGAGCAGCCGCAGCAGCGTGGACTTGCCCGCGCCGTTGGCACCGACGAGCCCGATCACGTCGCCGGGCGCGACGACGAGGTCGAGCCCGGCGAAGAGCGAGCGGTCGCCGTGTCCGGCGGCGAGGTTCTTGGCGACGAGAGTGGCAGTCATCAGGAGGCCGATCCTAACGGCCCGGCCGGATTGCCGGAGACCCCGCGTTCCGGGCGCCACCGGCCGCCCGCACGCGTGCGTCCGCCGCCCTCGGCGCCGCGCGTCCGCCCCTCGGCACCGTGCAGCGGACTGTGACTGTTCCCGGACGGGGAGTGACGTGAGCACGGCATGATCCGCTAACGTCCCCGCGTGGAGAACACGCGAAGCGACGACGTGATCGTGGTCGGCAGCGGTGTCATCGGACTGACGACGGCCGTCGTCCTGGCCGAGCGCGGCAGGCGGGTCCGGGTGTGGACGCGGGAGCCCGCCGAGCGGGCCACCTCTGCGGTCGCCGGCGCGCTGTGGTGGCCGTACCGCATCGAGCCCGAGGCGCTCGCCGGCGAATGGGCGCTCCAGTCACTCTCCGTGTACGAGGAGTTGGCGGAGCGGCCGGCGACGACGGGCGTACGCATGGTCGACGGTGTACTGGCGGGGTCGCGACTGGACGCGCAGGGCCCATGGGCCGCCCGGGTGCCGGGGCTGCGGGCGGCCACACCCGAGGAGTACGCCGGAATCGGGCTGTGCGCGCGACTGCCGCTGATCGACATGCCGGTGCATCTGCGGTGGCTGCGCGAGAGGTTCACGGCGGCCGGCGGGACCGTCGAGACCCGGACGGTGACCGACCTCGCCCGGGTTGCGGCGCCGGTCGTCGTCAACTGCGCGGGGCTGGGGGCACGCACGCTGGTCCCGGATCCGGCCGTACGGCCCGTGCGCGGACAGCTCGTGATCACGGAGAACCCCGGCATCAACTCCTGGATCGTCGCGACCGACCGGAGCGCCGGGACGAGCACGTACGTCTTCCCGCAGCCCGACCGGCTGGTGCTCGGGGGCACCACCGACGAGGACGACTGGTCGCTCACGCCCGATCCGGTGGCGGCGGCGCGGATCGTCGAGCGGTGTGTGGCCCTGCGCCCCGAGATCGCGGGGGCGCGTGTCCTCGGTCATCTGGTGGGTCTGCGGCCGGTGCGCACCCCGGTGCGGCTGGAGCGTGAGGTGCGCGCCGACGGGCGGGTCGTGGTGCACCACTACGGCCATGGTGGCGCGGGGGTCACGGTGGCCTGGGGATGCGCGCGGGAGGCGGCCGCGCTCGTCGGGGGCGAGGACCCGGCCGCGGCGCGCTGAACCGTTGGCCGCGAACAGACGGCCGGCGGGCCGGTGGCCGTGGTGCCAGGTGCCTGAACGGACTTCCGGTGGGAGGCGCCTGCTCCCAGGTGGCCGAACGGGCCTCCCTTAGAGGGTAATCGGCCCGCGGAGCCGAACGGGCTCCGGGTGGAGGTTGGTTGGGCCCCGGGGCCCGAACATGCCTCCGGTGAGCGGTGGTTGGCGCTGGGCGGCCGAACAGACCCCGGGTCGGCCGCGGTTCCGGGTGCTCGGCGTGGCCGGGGCCGTGACGGTGGGTGACCGGCACGGCCCCGGCGCGTATCCGGGACGCCGTCAGTGGCGGTCGCCCGGGATCCGCCGGGCCGCGCGCGGATCGCGTACGCCGTCGTGGGCGGACGGACTCACGGCCGTGCCGGTCCCCGCGGTCGCCCTGCCGAAGGCCTCGGCGCCTCCGACCACCGGGACCCGGGCCGACGTACGGGAAAGGTCGAGGGTCAGGGTCGGGGTGCTGGAGGGCGGGTCGATGAGATCCCGGTCGGTGCCCGCGACGACGAGCGCGAGCCGGTGGCCCGCCGGCACGACGTGGTCGGTGGCGGCCAGGTCGAGGGTGATCGTGTAGGCCTTGCCCGGCGTGAGCGGTACTCCCTTGAACGGGGAGGCGTAGGTGCCGAGGTCGGCCCAGCCCCGGCTGAGGACGGTGGCGTCGACGTCGGTCGTCGTGGCCCGGGTGACCTTGTAGCAGGAGCTGTCGCCGGCGGAGCTCGATCCCCAGCAGGTCCGGTCGGTGAGGGTGGTGATGCCCTCGCCGCCGTCGGCGTAGTCACGGATGGTGTCCGGGCCGACGTCGACCAGGACCGCGCTGAGGTGGGCGGTGGAGGTGGTCGGTGTGGCGGTGACCGTGACCTTGGAGGAACCGGACAGGCGCAGGTCCCTGGTCAGCGGCTTGGTGACGAACCCGGCCTTCTCGCTGGTGGACCGGTCGATGTGGGCCGCCCAGTCGGTCTCGCTCAGCCGCGGGTCGTCGGTGAACGTCTCCGTTCCGGAGCCCTTGCGCAGTCCGAGGGTGCCGACGCCCTGCTGGGGGCCGGTGCCGGGGCGCAGGGTGGCCGTCCCGGTCGAACGGGGCGGCCAGACGGAGGTGGTGGCCCACTGGTCGGGGTGGCGCTCGATGTCGGCCATGGGCGCGCGGTCGATGCCGTTGTCGTAGCCGAGCAGTTCATGGTCGAACCAGCGGTGCAGGGTGTCGACCCAGGCGGAGCGCCGGTAGTCGAACGGGTCGACGTGACCGGTCTGGGAGAGCCAGATCTTGCGCTCGACACCGCTCTTGGCGAGGGCGCTCCACCACTGGCCGAAGTTCTTGGTGCGGACGTTGAGGTCCTGCATGCCGTGGACGAGGAAGACGCTGGCCCTGACCTTGCCGGCGTCCTTCACGTAGTCGCGCTCGGTCCAGAACGGTGTCCAGTCGCCGGTGCGCGGGGCTCCCGCGACGATCTTCTGCTGCACGGCGGCACACCTGGCCCGGGCGTCGGGACTGTCGACGTAGTCGGAGAGCCAGTCCGGTCCCGAGTCGTAGAGCGGGGCGCCCTGGGCGAAGTAGTAGTCGTACCAGGAGGAGATGGCGCTGATCGGCACGATGGTCCTCAGGCCCCTGACGCCGGTGGCGGCGACCCCGTTGGCGATGGTGCCGTCCCAGCTCTTGCCGATCATGCCGGTACGGCCGTTGGTCCAGGTCGCTCTGGCCGGGTCGGCACCGGTGCGGGTGGTGTAGGCCCGGGCGCGGCCGTTCAGCCAGTCGACGACCGCCTTCGCGGACTGGATGTCGGAGTGGCCCCCGACGTCCACACAGCCGTCGGAGCGATTGGTTCCGGCCAGGTCGACGCCGACGACGGCGTAGCCGCGGGGCACGAAGTAGTTGTCGTAGAAAAGCGGCATCTGGACGACGTCGCCGTGCGCGTCGTACGTCTTGAGCTGGCTCTCGTTGCCGCGTCCGCAGCAGGAGTAGTACGGGCTGGCGTCCATGATCACGGGCACCTTGCGGCCCTGCTGGGCGGGCTCGCGGGGCCGGACGATGTCGACGGCTACGCGGTCGGTCCTGCCGTCGCCGTCACCGTCGAGGCCGGTGTCCACCCAGACGGATTCGCGGACGGCGTTGTCGTAGGAGTACACCGGGGCGCTCTCCCGCACGGCGGCGTGCGCGGCGGCGGGGGTGAGGAAGGCGGCCATCAGGGCGGCCGTGGCCACCGTCGCGAGCGATCTCCAGGTCGTGAAGCGCATGCGGCGCGCTGGTATCGGCATGCGCGGACGGTACCCCGGTCAACTCCTGTGCAAAAGGGGGCACTTGGCGGGTACGTAGCAGGAACCTCCGGGCGGACGGGGCGGGTGCGGCGTTCCTGCGAAAGGTGTCGGCCGAATGGCGATCGTGTGACAGGGGTGGCCATGGACACGGCCGGGGTCACAGGGACTCAATAGGCTCCGAACAGACCCCGTGCCCCAACGACTTGGAGCTTGACGTGCACCGCAGACTCATCGCCCCGGGCGCGCTCGCCGCCTCCCTGCTGCTGGCGATCCCGGCTTCGGCGGCGGACTACACCCCCGGGGCGCCGGGCATCGGCGACCCCTACTACCCGGCCTACGGCAACGGCGGGTACGACGTCTCGCACTACGACCTCCGGCTCACCTACCAGCCGGCGACGGACGAACTGGAGGGCACGGCAACCCTCCTGGCCACCACCACGCAAGATCTCTCGCGCTTCGATCTGGACTTCCTGCTCGATGTGAGCGAGGTGCGGGTCAACGGCGCGAAGGCCTCGTTCACCACCTCGGGCCAGCACGAGCTGGAGGTCACCCCGGCGACCCCGCTGCCGAAGGGCACACCCGTCACTGTGGTGGTCCGCTACAGCGGGGTGCCCTCCACCAAGAGCGCGTACGGCTTCTCGACCTGGCACCGCACTCCGGACGGCGCCGTCGCGGCGGACGAGCCCGAGTCGGCCTGGTGGTGGTACCCGAGCAACGACCACCCGAGCGACAAGGCGACCTACGACGTCTCGGTGGCCGTGCCGGACGGCACCCAGGCCATCTCCAACGGCGTACTCCAGTCGACGAGTTCGCAGCGCGGCTGGACCCGCTACAACTGGCGCTCGAACAAGCCGCAGGCGACCTATCTGACCACGCTCGCGATCGGCAGGTTCGACATCACCACCGGGAAGACGTCCGACGGCGTCCCGGTCGTCAACGCGTACAGCAAGGACCTCGGCGACAACGACGGCGCCGCACGGGCGAGCGTCGAGCGGACCGGGGAGATCGTCGACTGGCTGACCGGCTACTTCGGCCCGTACCCCTTCAACTCGGTGGGGGGTTACGTCCCGAACACCACCACCGGGTACGCGCTGGAGACCCAGACACGCGTGTACTACAGCCCCCGGCAGTTCGCGGGCGGTTCCAACACCTCCGTGGTCGTCCACGAGCTGGCGCACCAGTGGTACGGCGACGACGTGTCGCTGGCCGGGTGGAAGGACATCTGGATCAACGAGGGCTTCGCGCGGTACGCGCAGTGGCTCTGGTCCGAGCACGAGGGCGAGGGGACGACGCAGGAACTCGCGGACTACACGTACGCGTCGCACCCTGCGGACGACGCCTTCTGGACGGTGAAGCCCGGTGACCCCGGTCCGGACAACCAGTTCGACACCGCCGTCTACGACCGGGGAGCGCTGGCGATCCAGGCGCTGCGCAACGAGATCGGGGACGACGCGTTCTTCACCGTGCTGAAGGGATGGCCGAAGGAGCACCCGTACGGGAACGCCACGGTCGACGACTTCCGGAAGTACGCGGAGAAGGTGTCCGGCAAGTCTCTCGCCGCGCTCTTCGACACCTGGCTGTTCCAGCCGTCGAAGCCGGCGGCGCCCGCCGCGCGGGGCGCCTCGCTGTCGGCGGCCCGGGCCCAGAAGGGTGTCCCCGCACAGCCCAGGTCGTGGAAGAAGATCGCTGCGACCGACTCCGTCCACTCCGGCTGAGTCCAGGACTCCGGCCGTGGGCCAGCGTCCGTGCGGCCGCCCGCCCCTTCCGGGACGGGCGGCCGTTCGACGGCGGGTGTCAGTTGCCGTGTTGCGCGGGGGCTCCGATCCGCTCGCCCACGATGCGGCTCGCCAGGTCGGAGGCCAACTCGGAAACCGATATGCGCAGTTCGACCTCGGCGGCCGCGCGCTCGGACTCGATGCGGGCGCGGCCCTCGGCCAGGACGGTCTCGCGTGCGCGCTGCCCGTCCTCACGGGCCTCGGCGATCAGGGTGGCGCCCCGTTCGTGGGCGTCCTGACGAATCCGGGCGGCGTCATGACGGGCCTCGGCCAGCAGCGCCTCCGTCAGGGCGCGCTCACGCTCGGCGCGGGCCTGCACGGCGTCGGCCCGCGCCCTGGTGCCGTTGATCGCGTCGTCCCGTGCCTCGAGCACCCGGTTCATCCGTGGCAGTATCCGGGCGATGAGCACGTAGACGAGGGCGAACAGCGGCAGCGCGAGGAGCAGATCCGGAACCTTCGGGTTGAGTGGGCCGATCGGGTACGGGATGAGGTCCATGGCCGTGATGTACCCGTTCACGCGTGCGAACCAACGAAATTCCGCGCCAGAGTTGACTGAAAGTAACCCCTCCGCCGACCCCTGCCGTCCGGTCGGCCGTCGCGAGCGTCCCGTCCTTCACGGTCGTCCGTCGCGGGTCACTCACCCCTCGTGGTCGTACACCGTCACCGCGAGCCCCCGCTGCACCAACCGCCGGGTGATGAGCGGCTCCACCCGCGACCAGGCACCGCCCGCCAGGCCGCAGCCGATACGGGGCATGTGGACGGACGCGTCGAGTGCGACGGCCCGGTCCGCAAGCCGTTCGAGCGCCGCGTCGATCGCCTCGTACCGGACGGGGACCCCCTTGCTGCCCGTCCGGATGCCCCGCTGGCCTATCAGGTTCGCGACCCACACGTACCGCTCGACCTGGACGAACTGGGCGGCACCCAGCCCGAAGTCGTTGTGTGCGCGGTCGCGGTGCCAGGCGCGGTAGGCCTTCTCCGGCTCCGGCCAGCGGCGGGAGAGCGCGAGTACGAAGCCCTTCCCCCAGCCCCCGATGTCGTTGCAGACATGGGCGATCAGCTTGACGCCCTTCACCGACGGAGCGGTGGCGTCACCCCGGACATACATGATCCCCGACATGACGCCACCGTAGACGCCGGCACTGACAACGCTCCTCGAGCCGCCACCGGACCGCGGCCGGCGCTACCTCGTGAGCCCGCTCAGCTCCTCCTCCGCGGCCTTCGAGACCCGGCGGCGGACCGCGAACCAGCCGCCGACCAGCAGAGCCGCGATCACCGGGATGAGAAGCAGGGTCTCGCGCCCGACCTCCGGGTCGTTCCACATCAGGCCGAGCACGGCCAGCAGGAAGAGGATCGTCACGGTCTCCGTGACGGGGCTGCCGAGGAGACGGAAGGACGGGCGCGTGAGCAGGCCGGCCTTGGCACGGCGGACGAACACCAGGTGACAGATCATGATGATCACCCAGGTGCTGATGATGCCCAGGGAGGCCACGTTCAGGACGATCTCGAATGCCTGGTCCGGCATGAGGTAGTTCAGGCCGACACCGAGCACGCACACCGCGCAGGTGAGCAGGATGCCGCCGTAGGGCACCTGGCTGCGGTTCATCCGCGCGGTGAACCTGGGCGCGGAGCCCGCCGTCGCCATGGAGCGCAGGATGCGGCCGGTGGAGTACAGGCCGGAGTTCAGCGACGACATGGCCGCGGTGAGCACGACCAGGTTCATGACGTCACCGGCTCCCGAGACGCCGATCTTCGACAGGACCGTGACGAAGGGGCTCTCGTCGGCCGAGTAGACCGAACCGGGGAGCAGCAGCGCGAGCAGGACGACCGAGCCGACGTAGAAGAGGCCGACGCGCCACATGATCGAGTTCACCGCACGCGGGACGACCTTCTCGGGCTCGGCGGTCTCGCCCGCCGCGACACCCACCAGTTCCAGGGCCGCGTAGGCGAAGATCACGCCCTGCATCACGAGGACGACCGGCATCAGGCCGTGCGGCAGGAGACCGCCGTGGTCCGTGATGACGCTCAGACCGGGCTTCTGGCCGTCCACGTCGTGGTGGGTGGCCAGCAGGAAGATGCCGACCAGCATGAAGGAGACCAGTGTGGCGACCTTGATGATCGCGAACCAGAACTCCATCTCGCCGAAGATCTTCACCGAGATCAGGTTGACGGCCAGGACCACCGCGAGGGCGATCAGGGCCAGCACCCACTGCGGGATGTCGGTGAAGAAGCTCCAGTAGTGCGTGTAGAGCGCGATCGCGGTGATGTCGGCGATGCCGGTCGTCGACCAGTTGAGGAAGTACATCCACCCGGCGACGTAGGCGCCCTTCTCGCCGAGGAACTCACGCGCGTACGACACGAAGGATCCGGAGGAGGGCCGGTAGAGGACCAGCTCACCGAGGGCGCGCACGACGAAGAAGGCGAAGGTTCCGCAGACGAGGTACGCGATCGCCAGTGCGGGGCCCGCGCTGTGGAGGCGTCCGCCGGCGCCGAGGAAGAGTCCGGTGCCGATCGCGCCGCCGATGGCGATCATGTTGACGTGGCGGGCCTTGAGGTCCTTGCTGTATCCGGCGTCGCCCGCGTCCGCGGGCGTGCGGGCCGCGTCGGTGCGGGATGCGGCGGCCTTGGCCGTGTCTACGGCGTCCTTGCTCACGGGTGGATCCACTCTCTGGTGCGCCCGACGCGCGGTGCGCCCGGGTGTCCGGATATGTCTCGGCCCGTACCTCCCCTGTCGCGGCACGGACCAAGGAGCCACCTTCCCGACGAACGCGCGCGTATGCGATGGCACACCTCACATCGCGGGACATCTCACATGTTGATCAAAGCGGTTCAGTCGCAGGTCAGAAGGTGTACAGCTGCTCGATGGCGTCCCTGTAGCGCTCCTGTACCGCCGTGCGGCGCAGCTTCAGCGACGGCGTGAGCTCGCCCGTCGCGGGGCCCCATTCCCGGTCGAGCACGTGGTAGCGCCTGATCTGCTCGGTGCGGCTCAGCCGGGTGTTCGCCTGCGCCACGGCCTGCGCGACCGCCTCCGCCAGGTCCACCGGATCCCCCGCCGCGGCGGGGTCCGGGACGAGCAGGGCGACCAGGTACGGACGGCCGTCGCCGTGGACGTAGGCCTGGTCGACGACGGGGTGCTCCTTGAGCGTGTTCTCCACGTGGGCGGGCGAGACGTTCTTGCCCGTCGAGGTCACGATCATTTCCTTCTTGCGGCCGGTCAGGAGGAGGAAGCCGTCCTCGTCGATCCGCCCGAGGTCGCCGGTGGCGAACCAGCCCTCCGCGTCGCGGGGGTCCTCGACCGTGCCGTCGGCGCGCAGATAGCCGTCGAAGACGGTCGCGCCGCGCACCAGGATCTCGCCGTCCCCGGCGGTCCGCAGTTCCAGGCCGTCCACAGGTCTGCCGACCGAGCCGCGGCGGAAGGCGGCGGGGCTGTTGGTCGTGGCGACGCCTATGGTCTCGGTCAGCCCCCAGGCATCCATGATCACCAGTCCGAAGCCCGCCCAGAAGTCGGCCACGTCCGGAGGCATCGGCGCCGAGGCGCTCGCCGTCCACACCAGGCGGTCGAATCCGGCGAGGGCGAGGATCGGGCCCAGGACCTGCTCCCTCGCCGTCCGGTACGCCTCCTCCAGCTCGGCGGACGGCTCTTCTCCCCGTTCGCGGCACGCCACACGCGCGCGTGCCGTCTCCATGGCCGCGTCCACGTCCGCGCGGCGCCGCGCCGGGAGCCCCGCGAGCGCGGTCCGTACGGCCGCGGCGAGCTTCTCCCACACCCGGGGGACGCCGAAGAACTGGGCCGGACGCAGCTCCCGGGCGATCGACCCCACCTGCGCCGGGTCGGGGCACAGGTACACGTGCGAGGCGCGGAACACCGGCAGGTAGATGCCGAGCATGCGCTCGGCTATGTGCGCGAGGGGGAGGTAGCAGAGGTGCTCGACGTGGTCGGGGAGCTCGACGAGCCGGTTCAGGGCGTGCGCGTTCAGGACGACGTTGCGGTGGGTGACGCGTACGCCTCTGGGCTCTCCGGTGGTGCCCGAGGTGTAGACGACGGTCAGGGGGTCCGTGGCACGGGTCTCGCGCCAGGCCTTCTCGAAGAGGTCCGTCCGCTCCTGGGCACCCGCCTTCAACAGGCCCCTCTTCTCCAGCACCCCGCCGTTCTTCTCCAGGACGCCCAGGTTCCCCAACGGCCCGAGGATCTCGTGCCCCTTGAGGGATTCGTACGTCCGGTGCGGTCCCGCCTGCGCCGCCTCGGCCACCACCAGGCGCTCCAGCCGGGTGCCGGGGTCCGCCAGCAGTGGCTCCCAGCAGCCGAGTTCGCGAGCGCCCTCGACGATCGCGAGGCGGGCCCGGCTGTGCCGGGCGATGTGGGCGACCTGTTCGGGTGCCGCGGTGCCGTAGACGGTGACCGGGACGGCGCCCAGGTGGGTCAGGGCCAGGTCGCTGAGCCAGTGCTCGGGGCGGTTGGTCATCATCATCAGGACGTGCTCGCCGCGCTCGACGCCCAGTGCCGCGTACCCGGCGGCGAGGGTGGCCGCCTCTCGGCGCACCTCGCTCCAGGTGAGCGTGGTCCAGCCGGCACCGGTGTCGGTGCGCCAGGACAGGGCCGGGAGATGCCCGTGGTCCTCGGCGTTGCGCAACAGCAGGGCGGGGAGCGTGAGTTCGGCAGGGTCCCCGGGGAGTCGCAGGATCTTGGTCATGACCGCCTCCTGGCGCCATCGGCTCGGCATCGCGCGTCCCGGCCGTCCTGCCGGGACGACGGATGAACGTACGGAGCGTGCCGGTGGTTCCACGGAGCGTGTCGGGCGGCGACCGCTCCGGACGCTTTCACAACACCGGTGAGACAGCAATACTGTTGCACCTGATCGCTGTACCACCGAAGAGGCGAGGACCTGCCATGACGACGGACACCGAGGAGCCGGCGCTCACGGTCGACGAGCTGGCCGCGCGCGCGGGCGTCACGGTCCGTACGGTCCGCTTCTACAGCACCAGGGGTCTGCTGCCGCCGCCCGTGATCGGCCCCCGCCGGGTCGGGCACTACAGCCAGGAGCACCTGGCCCGGCTCGCGCTCATCGAGGAGTTGCAGCGCCAGGGCATGACCCTGGCCGCGATCGAGCGTCATCTGCGGCAGCTGCCGTCCGACCTGAGCGCCCGCGATCTCGCTCTCCACCGTGCGGTGGTGGCCTCCTGGGCACCGGACGCGGCGGAGGAGGTGACGCGCGAGGAGCTGGAGCGGCGGGCGGGCCGGCCGCTGGAGGAGGAGCATCTGGAGCGGCTCGTCGCGATGAACGTCGTCGAGCGGGCCGGGGACTCCTTCCGGGTCGACCCCGGGCTGCTCGGGCTCGGCGTCCAGCTCCTCGACGTACCGCTGGCGCACGGGACGATCCTCGCGGCGCAGGGCGTCCTGCTGGAGCACTCGCGTGCCGTGGCGCACGAACTGTCCACGCTGCTGCGGGAGGCGGTGGGCCGGCACGAGTCCGCCGCGGCGGTGCGGTCGCTGTCGGCGCACATGCAGCCGCTGGTGGTGCAGGCTCTCCTGACCACGTTCCAGCGCTCCCTCAAGCGGGAGCTGCGGGAGTGGCTGGAGGAGGAGTCCTGAGCCGGCCGGGACGACAGCCGGGATGAACAGGCCGGTCGGGGCGACGGGTCCCACGGCTTGCGGGTGCGCCGTACCGCGTCACCCCGTGAGGACCCCTGAGGGCGGGGACCGGTACGCCGGTCGGCGTCCGGTCCCTGCCCCGGGGAGCGGGAGCGGCGTACCGCTCAGCGGCGGGTCACCGTCCGGCGGGTGACGCCGCGCCCTTCTTGTCGCTGAACGGCTCGCCCTTGGCCGCCTTGTCGATCAGCAGCGCGGGCGGGTTGAACCGCTCCCCGTAGCGCTCGGCGAGTTCCCGCGCGCGGGCCACGAATCCGGGCAGCCCTCCCTCGTAGCCGTTGATGTACTGCAGGACGCCGCCCGTCCAGCCCGGGAAGCCGATGCCGAAGATGGACCCGATGTTGGCGTCCGCGACGGAGGTCAGCACGCCCTCCTCGACGAGCCGGACGGTGTCCAGCGCCTCGGAGAAGAGCATGCGCTCCTGCATGTCCCGGAACGGGATCTCGTACCCGGGCCTGGTGTAGTGCTCGCGCAGCCCCGGCCACAGCCTGCCGCGCCTGCCGTCCTCGCCGTACTCGTAGAAGCCGGCGCCGCCGCTGCGGCCGGGGCGGCCGAACTCGTCGACCATGCGGTCGATGACGGCCTCGGCCGGGTGCGCGGTCCAGGTGCCGCCGGCCTCCTCGACGGCCAGCTTCGACTCGCGGCGGATCTTCTGCGGCAGGGTGAGGGTCAGCTCGTCCATCAGGGAGAGCACCTTCGCCGGGTAACCGGCCTGGGCCGCCGCCTGCTCGACGGAGGCGGGCTCGATGCCCTCGCCGACCATGGCGACGCCCTCGTTGATGAAGTGGCCGATCACCCGGGAGGTGAAGAAGCCGCGCGAGTCGTTGACCACGATCGGCGTCTTGTTGATCTGCCGGACCAGGTCGAAGGCGCGGGCCAGGGCCTCGTCGCCGGTGCGCTCGCCCTTGATGATCTCGACCAGCGGCATCTTGTCGACGGGCGAGAAGAAGTGCAGGCCGATGAAGTCCTCCTGGCGCTCCACTCCCTCGGCGAGGGCGGTGATGGGGAGCGTGGAGGTGTTGGAGCAGAGCAGGGCGTCGGGGGCGACGACCGCCTCGATCTCCTGGAACACCTTGTGCTTGAGCGAGGTGTCCTCGAAGACGGCCTCGATGACCGCGTCACAGCCGGCGAGATCCTGCGGGTCCGCGGTGGGCGTGATCCGGGCGAGCAGCGCGTCCGCCTTCTCCTGGCTGGTACGGCCCTTGGCGACGGCCTTGGCGCACAGCTTCTCGGAGTAGGCCTTGCCCTTCTGGGCGGCCTCGGCGGAGACGTCCTTGAGGACGACGTCGATGCCCGCGCGGGCGCAGGAGTAGGCGATGCCGGCGCCCATCATGCCCGCGCCGAGGACCGCGACCCTGGTGACCTTGCGGGGCTCGACGCCCCTGGGCCGGTTGGCGCCGGAGTTGACGGCCTGGAGGTCGAAGAAGAACGCCTGGATCATGTTCTTCGAGATCTGTCCGGTGACCAGCTCGGTGAAGTAGCGCGCCTCGATGACGAGGGCGGTCTCGAAGTCGACCTGGGAGCCCTCCACGGCGGCCGCCATGATGTTGCGCGGAGCCGGGTAGGGGGCGCCGCCCAGCTGCTTGCGCAGGTTGGCCGGGAAGGCGGGGAGGTTGGCGGCGAACTTCGGGTTCGACGGCGTGCCGCCGGGGATCTTGTAGCCCGGCTTGTCCCAGGGCTGCTGTGACTCCGGGTTGGCGTCGATGAAGGCGCGGGCCTTGGAGAGCATCTCCTCGGAGGTGGCCGCCACTTCGTGGACCAGCCCGTTCTCCAGGGCGCGCCGCGGGGAGTACTGGGTGCCCTGGAGCAGCACCTTGAGGAGGGCGTCGGTGATGCCCATGAGGCGGACGGTGCGGGTGACGCCGCCGCCCGCGGGCAGCAGGCCGAGGGTGACCTCGGGCAGGCCGATCTTGGAGCCGGGGGCGTCCAGGGCGACCCGGTGGTGGGAGGCGAGGGCGATCTCGTAACCTCCGCCGAGGGCCGCGCCGTTGACGGCGGCGACCACCGGCTTGCCCAGGGTCTCGATGCGGCGCAGCGAGGACTTGATGGCCGTACCGGTGTCGAAGGCCTGCTGGGCGGTCTCCGGGCCCGCCTGGATCATGTCCTTGAGGTCACCGCCCGCGAAGAAGGTCTTCTTGGCGGAGGTGTAGATGATGCCGCGGATGGAGTCCTTCTCGGCCTCGGCGCGCTCGGCGATCGCCGCGATCGACTCCTTGAAGGCCTGGTTCATCGTGTTGGCGGACTGGTTGGGGTCGTCGAGGACGAGGGTGACGACGCCGGTCTCGTCCTGTTCCCAGCGGATGGTGGTGGGCTCAGTGCTCATCAGGGGTGCTCCGTTAGATGCGTGGGTCCGTTGATCCGTGGGAAAGGTCAGACGCGCTCGACGATGGTGGCGATGCCCATGCCGCCGCCCACGCACAGGGTGGCGAGGCCGTAGCGCTTGTCCTGGCGCTCCAGTTCGTCGACGAGGCTGCCGAGGATCATCGCGCCGGTGGCGCCGAGCGGGTGGCCGAGCGCGATCGCTCCGCCGTTGACGTTCACCTTGTCCAGGGAGAGGCCCATGTCCTTCACGAAGCGCAGGACGACCGCGGCGAAGGCCTCGTTGATCTCGACGAGGTCGATGTCGTCGATGGTCAGCCCGGCCTTGGCGAGCGCCTTGCGGGTGGCGGGCGCGGGGCCGGTGAGCATGATGGTGGGTTCGGAGCCGGAGACGGCGGCGGCGACGATCCGGGCGCGCGGGGTGAGGCCGTGCCGCTCGCCGACCTCCTTCGAGCCGATGGCGACCAGGGAGGCGCCGTCGACGATGCCGGAGGAGTTGCCCGCGTGGTGGACGTGGTCGATCTGCTCGACCCAGTGGTACTTCTGCAGGGCCACGGCGTCGAAGCCGCCGAGGTCGCCGATGTCCGCGAACGACGCCTTCAGCTTGCCGAGCGAGTCGGCGGTGGTGCCGGGGCGCATGTGCTCGTCGTGGTCGAGGACGACGAGGCCGCTGCGGTCCTTCACGGGGACGACGGACTTCTCGAAGCGGCCGTCCTTCCAGGCGGCGGCGGCTCGCTCCTGGGACAGGGCCGCGTACTCGTCGACGTCGCGCCGCGAGAAGCCCTCGATGGTGGCGATGAGGTCGGCGCCGATGCCCTGGGGCACGAAGTTGGTGGCCATGTTGGTCATCGGGTCGGCGAACCAGGCGCCGCCGTCCGAGGCCATCGGCACCCGCGACATCGACTCGACTCCGCCCGCGAGCACCAGGTCCTCCCAGCCGGAGCGGACCTTCATCGCGGCCAGGTTGACGGCTTCCAGGCCCGAGGCGCAGAAGCGGTTCTCCTGCACGCCGGCGACCGTGTCGGGCAGTCCCGCGGCGATCGCGGAGATACGGGCGATGTCGGAACCCTGGTCGCCGACGGGACCCACGACGCCGAGCACGATGTCGTCGATCGCGGCCGGGTCGAGACCCGGGAGGCGGCGCTGGATCTCGTGGATGAGCCCGACGACCAGGTCGATGGGCTTGGTGCCGTGCAGGGCGCCGTTCGCCTTGCCGCGGCCGCGCGGGGTGCGGATCGCGTCGTACACGTACGCTTCGGTGGTCACGGTGAGCCTTTCGGGGAGGGTGCGGAGGGTCAGCCGAGCAGGGAGCGTCCGATGATCTCCTTCATGATCTCGGTGGTCCCGCCGTAGATGGTCTGGATGCGGCCGTCGGTGAAGGCCCGGGCGACGCGGTACTCCGTCATGTAGCCGTAGCCGCCGTGCAGTTGCAGGCAGCGGTCGGCGACACGCTTCTGCAGTTCGGTGGCCCACCACTTGGCCATCGAGGCGTGCACGGCGTCGAGTTCCCCGTTCGAGTGGTCGACGATGCAGCGGTCGAGGAACGTCCGGGTGACGGCGCACTCGGTCGCCATCTCGGCTATCTCGAAGCGGATGTGCTGGAGCTTGGACAGCGGCCGCCCGAAGGCCTCGCGCTCCTTGACGTACTGCGTGGTGATGTCCAGCAGGTGTTCGGCGGCGGCGATCCCGGCGACGGCGATGCCCATGCGCTCCTGGGCGAGGTTCGTCATGAGGTGCACGAAGGCTCCGTTGAACTCGCCGAGCAGGTTCTCCTTGGGGACGCGGACGTCGTGGAAGAACAGCTCGGCCGTGTCCTGGGCCTTCTGTCCGATCTTGTCGAGGTTGCGGCCACGCTCGAAGCCTTCCATGCCGCGCTCGACGACCAGCAGAGACAGGCCGTGGGCACCGCCTTCGGGGGTCGTCCGGGCGACGACGATCACGAGGTCGGCCAGGATCCCGTTGGAGATGAAGGTCTTGGAACCGTTGAGCAGCCAGTGGTCGCCCCGGTCCTCGGCGTGCGTCCTGATGCCCTGGAGGTCGGATCCGGCGCCGGGCTCTGTCATGGCGATCGCGGTGATCAGCGAGCCGTCGCAGAAGCCGGGCAGCCAGCGCCGCCGCTGCTCCTCGGTGCCCAGACCGGTCAGATACGGTCCGATGATGTCGTTGTGCAGGCCGAGGGCGAGACCCGCGGCCCCCGCGCGCGTGAACTCCTCGGCGAGTACGGCGCTGTAGCGGAAGTCGGCGTTGCCGCCGCCCCCGTACTCTTCCGGTACGGCGAGTCCGAGCAGCCCCTGTGTCCCGGCCGCCCGCCATGCCTCGCGCGAGACGATGCCGTCCTTCTCCCACTGCTCGTAGTACGGCGTCACCTCCTTGGCGAGGAAGGTGCGCACGGTCTCGCGGAACGCGTCGTGCTCGGTACCGAAGATCTGCCGCTTCATGCGTGTCCCCTCCTGGAGCCGGCTCCTGACGGTCTCGGCCGGCCGGCCCGGTACCGGACCCCTGCCGGGATGACGTCGAGCATGTCGGCCGCGGCCCCCAGGAAGGCCTCGACACGCTCGCGTACGCGGCCTCTGGGCCCGCACGGGGAGATCGGCTCGCGGCACGCGTCCTGGACGGCGGCCTCGGCCTCCTGCTGCGGGGCGGCCCCGGCGCGGACCTGCCGGTGGTCGCCCGCGCGGTCGGGCGAAACGGGGAGTCCCATCAGCCGCCGTCCTTCGTCCGCTCGTCCTCGGCCAGGTGGGGTACGCCCCAGTCGCGGGCGACGTCGGCCGCGCCCGTGCCGGGCAGGACGGGACCGGAGCGGACGGACGTGCGGGTCACGGAGAAGCGGGGCGCGGGGGCGGGCTGGGTGATGCCGCCGTGGTCGGTGAAGGTGCCGCGGGCGGCGAGGTGGGGGTGCGCCGGAGCTTCGCGCAGCGAAAGGACGGGGGCCACGCACGCGTCGGAGCCGTCGAAGACAGCGGTCCACTCCTCCCTGGTTCGGGTCCTGAAACGCGCGGCGACCGTCTCGCGCAGCGCGCCCCAGCGGGCCACGTCCGTGCGGGCGCCCGCGTGCTCCTCGATGCCGAGCAGCCGCACGAACTCGTCGTAGAACCGGGCTTCGAGGGCCCCCACCGCCATGTACTTCCCGTCGGACGTCTCGTACGTCCCGTAGTACGGGCAGCCACCGTCCAGGAGGTTGGCGCCGCGCCGGTCCTGCCAGCCACCGGCGGCGACCATGCCGTGGATCATCGAGGAGAGGTGTGCGGTGCCGTCCACGATCGCCGCGTCCACGACCTGTCCGGTGCCGGTCGCGCGGGCGTGGTGGAGCGCGGCGAGGACACCCACGACGAGGTAGAGCGAGCCGCCCGCGTAGTCCCCGAGGAGGTTCGCCGGGACCGCTGGGGGTTCGTCCGGCCCGCCGATCATTCCGAGGACGCCGGTCGGGGCGATGTACGCGATGTCGTGCCCGGCGCGCTGGGCGAGCGGGCCCTGCTGTCCCCAGCCGGTCATGCGTCCGTAGACGAGCCGGGGATTGCGCGTGTGGCAGACCCCGGGGCCGACGCCGAGTCGCTCGGCCACGCCGGGGCGGAAACCCTCGACGAGGACGTCCGCGCGTTCGACCAGGTCCAGGACGCGGGCCGGACCGTCCTCGGACTTCAGGTCGATCACGACCGACCGCTTGTTGCGGTTGGTGACGTCGTACTCCGGATCGATCCCGAGCCCCGGACCGCCGGGCCGGTCCACGCGGACGACGTCCGCGCCGAGGTCGGCGAGGAGCATGGCGGCGAACGGGCCGGGACCGATGCCCGCCAACTCGACCACGCGCACCCCGGCCAGCGGGCCGTGCGCCGTCGTCCCTGCCACTGCCATCAAGCCCCCAGCACTGTGACACCACTGATGTGACATCAGAGATGTTAAGAACGTGTTCCACACTGGGCAAGCCCCAGCGAGCAAGCGCTTAGTCAAATCCCGGGGAGGGGATCGCGGAGAGACCACCGAACCCTGCCGAAACACGCCGGACAAGGGCGTGTCAGCGGGTTCCGTGCTCCACGGCCTCGACACCGGGACCCGTCGGGGACGGCGGGGATATCCGTCTCCGGCTGGATCCGAGCGGGCCGGGCCCGGGGGCGACCGGAGCGCCCGGCAGGACGCGGGCGGAGCCGACGGACCGGGCCGCGCCCGGCAGCGGGCGGCCGGACCCGCTCACGCACGCGCACCGTCTCAGGGCACTCCCCGGTACGGCCACGGGCCACCTCCGGCCTCTTCGCCCGACCTCGTCGTCCGGCTGTTCGTCCCTCACGCTAGCCTCAGCCACCGACAACGGCGCTTCGCGCACGGCGGCGGGGGCACCGCGCGCTCGGGCGCGGTCGAGAGTGGGAGTGTCATGACCAGGGCGAAAGAGACGGACCGCGCGTACGACATCGTGCTCTTCGGAGCCACGGGCTTCGTCGGGGTGCTCACCGCGGAGTACCTCGCCGCGCACGCGCCCGAGGGGCTGCGCTGGGCGATCGCGGGGCGCGACCGGAAGAAGCTGGAGCGGCTGCGCGAACGGCTGGCCGGCACCCCCGACGTCATCCGGGCGGACGTCTCCGATCCGGCGTCGCTGCGTGAACTGGCCCGCAACGCGCGCGTGGTGGCCACGACGGTCGGTCCGTACATCCTGCACGGCGAGGAACTGGTCGCCGCCTGCGCCGACGCCGGCACCGACTATCTGGACCTCACCGGCGAACCCGAGTTCGTGGACCTGATGTACGTCCGGCACGACGCGCGCGCCCGGGAGACCGGGGCCCGGCTCGTGCACGCCTGTGGCTTCGACTCGGTCCCGCACGACCTGGGCGCGTACTTCACGGTGCGGCAGCTGCCCGAGGGCGTACCGCTGCGGGTCGACGGATTCGTGCGCGCCCAGGCGATGTTCTCGGGCGGCACGTTCGCCTCCGCGCTCACCCAGTTCGCGCGCGGCCGGCAGATCCTGACCGCGGCGCGGGACCGCGGCCGGCACGAACCGCGGCTGATGGGACGGCGCGCGTCCGCGCCGGTGAGCGCGCCCCGGTACGCCAAGGAGGTCGGCGCCTGGGCGCTTCCGCTGCCCACGATCGACCCCCAGATCGTGCAGCGTTCGGCGCGGGGGCTGCAGCGGTACGGGCCCGACTTCCGCTACCGCCACTACGCGGCCGTCCAGCGGCTGCCGATCGCGGTGGGCGGGGTCGCCGCCGTCGGCGCGGTGTTCGCGGCGGCCCAACTGCCGCCCGCGCGGCGCTGGCTGTCCGGCCGGATCAAGCCGGGCGAGGGACCGAGCGCCGCGCGGCGGGCCAAGAGCTGGTTCTCCGTGCGGTTCGTGGGCGAGGGCGGCGGGAAGCGGGTGTTCACCGAGGTCGCGGGCGGGGACCCCGGCTACGACGAGACCGCGAAGATGTTCGCCGAGTCCGCGCTGTCGCTCGCCTTCGACGACCTGCCGCGGACGGCCGGTCAGGTGACGACGGCGGTGGCGATGGGCGACGCGCTCATCGCACGGCTCCGCGCGGCGGGCATCACCTTCCGGGTCGCCGCCTCCCGGTGACGGCCGCCGGAACGCTCGGCCCGTCCGCCGGCGCGTCGGCATCCTGCCGCCGCGTGCGCCCGGGGCGCTCCCGCCCCGGCCCGTGGACATCGCCCCGTCCGCCGCGGGCCACTCCCCCGTCACGGGCCTGCTGAACGGAGGTCCGCCACCGCCCGGTTCGTGACGGGTCGTCCCGCACATCGACTCCCGTGGCTGCCCGGGGTGCCTACAGCGGCCACTCCAGCACCGTGTAGATCATTCCGCCCACCCAGCCGACCCCGGCGACGACGGAGAGGACCAGCGCGGCCGTCACGGCACGCCCGGCGGGCCGTTCGGGGCCGGGCCGGTCTCGGCGGACGGCGGGCTTCGGGGATCGGTGCGTCGTCATACGGCACAGCCTGCCGATCACCCGGGTGGCGGCACATCCGTACAAGTACTCAGAACGCGTACCGGGTCAACGGGCCCGGCCGGTCAAGGCGTTGCCTCCTGAAGGGCGCGCCGGCACAGGGAGTCCGCGCGCCGGGTGGTTTCCGGGAGGCGGTACTCGGGGGTGAGCGCCAGCGTGTGCGCGCATGCGTGGTCCAGGCTCACCCGGTGGCCGACGGACACGAACACCGGTTTGACGCCGTCACGGGTGCGCAGCGCCCGTCCCACCTCGTCCGCGTCGGCGAGCAGGGGTGACGCGCTGCCGCGCGGGGCACCGGGCTCCTGGTAGGTGAAGGTGAAAGGGTTCTTGGCGACCCCGATCGTGGGCAGCCCGGTGAGTACACCGAGGTGGCTGGCGAGGCCGAAGCGCCGCGGGTGGGCGAGGCCGTAACCGTCGCAGACGACGAGGCCCGGGGGGCACGGCAGCCTGTCGAGCGCGGCCAGCACCGTCGGGATCTCACGGAAGGCGAGCAGCCCGGGAACGTACGGGAAGGAGACCTGTCCGACGGCGGTGGCCTCGGCGACGACGTGGAGGGAGGCGGCGTCGAGCACGACGGCGGCGGCCACGACGAGGTCCCGCTCGTCGTCGTACGCCACGTCGACCCCCGTCACCGTGCCGGTGCCGGGCGGCGGTCCCGGTTCGTCGAGCACCACCCGCCCGCGCAGCTCGTCCTGCGCGGCGCGGGCCTGCTCCTCCGTCGCGGGCCAACCCGCGGGAATGCGTACGGTCTTCATGGTGCCGACGAGCCTACGGGGCGGTCCGGCGGGCGCGCCGGGCCGGTGCCGGGAGCCGCCGCCCGGGCGCACGGCCCCGGCGCGGGATCAGCGCTCCAGGCGCGCCACCCGGCCCTTCTCACCGGCGGCCCAGCAGCCCAGGTCGGGCGTGCAGTCCACGGTGTCGTACGAACCGGTGTCCAGGGTCCGCCAGGTACGGCCGCCGTCGGTCGTGAGGTCGGTGCCGGTCGGGCCGACCGCGAGGGCGGAGGCACGGCTGTGCGGGAGCCAGGCGACGCCGGAGCGGTAGGCGGGCGGCGGCCGGCCGGCCGGGGTCCAGGTGCGGCCTCCGTCGCCGCTGACGGCCGCCGCCCGGGGGGAGGTCTGGTCGGCGCGGTAGTCGCCGCCGACCGCGAGGCCGTGGTCGCGGTCGCGGAAGGCGAGGGCGAAGACACCGCGTGCCGGGTCGCCGGCCGGGATCGGGGTGTCGGCCGCCTTCCAGGTCAGTCCCCGGTCGGCGGAGTGCAGCACGCGCGCGTGTGCCGCTCCGCCGGTGGCCAGCCACACGTCCCGGGGGCCCGCGCTCACGAGGCACTGCCCGCTCGCCGCGAAGCCCGCCTCGCCCTCCTGCGCGGCGGGCATGCCGGCACCGGGCAGCACCTTCCATGAGCGCCCGCCGTCGCTCGTGGACAGGATGCGGAACCTGCCGTCCACCGGGTCGCTCATCGCCAGGCCGTGGCGCCGGTCGAAGAAGGTGAGGCAGTCGTAGAAGGCCTTCGGATCGGTGTTGCGGAAGGACTCGGTCCAGGTGGCGCCGCCGTCGTCGGTGCGGAAGACCCGGGAGGCCTCGCCCTCTCCGATGGTCAGGGCCACGGCGCGCCGTGCGTCGAACGCCTCGATGTCACGGAACTCCAGTTCGGCCGCGCCGGGCGGCGAGACTTCGCGCCAGTTGGCGCCGCCGTCCGTGGTGCGCAGCACGGTGCCCTTCGATCCGGCCACCCAGGCGGTGTTCCGGCTGACGGCGGACAGTCCGCGGAACCGTACGTCCGTGCCGCTGTCCTTGAGTTCCCAGTGGGCGGCCTTCCCGGTTCCGTGCGCCTGCGCGGGCGCCGCCCCCGTCAGCGCGGCGGCGAACGCGGCCGCGCACAGTCCCACGGTGACCGCCCGACTCGTACGTCTCGACTTCCCCAAGCCCCTCATGGCGGGCGAAGCTAGCCCACTCGCCCGGCGCCGTCCAGATGCCCTCGGTGGGAACCCCGGGGCGCCGGTTGGTGTCCTCTCCGGTATCGCGGGCACGCGGGGGACTGGAAATGGATCATCACGGTCCGCCGCGGGCGACCGCGAGGGGGGACTCGGTGACAGATGTCACTCCGGTCCCAGGTGCACTGAACGGCTCGTTCTTTCGTCTCTTCAGATGCCTGGCCTCATCCGCCCGAAGTTCGTCCAGCCGTCACAAGGGAGCAAGGCGTTGTCCACCGTCATCGAGCAGCCCGTAGAGGCCCGTCTCGTCGCCGCCGCGCCGCGGATGCCGAGCATTCCCGCAACGCTCCACTACGACCGGAGCGACCCCTTCGCCGTCCGGATGACCTTCCCGGCCCCGGCCACCCTGGAGGGCGTGGACGTGTGCTGGACGTTCGCGCGCGAACTGCTCGCCTCCGGCATGCAGGACGCCGTGGGGTACGGCGACGTACGGGTGCGTCCGTACGGCTACGACCGCACCGTCCTGGAGTTCCACGCCCCCGAGGGCACCGCCGTGGTGCATGTGCGCTCGGGCGAGATGCGGGACTTCCTGCGGCGCACGACCGAACTGGTGCCCGTCGGGCACGAGCACCTCCAGATCGACCTGGACCACGACCTGGCGGAACTCATGCGGGGCACCTGCTGAGACGGTGCGCCGTCTCGGGCGCGCGTTTCCGGAGCCGGTCGCGATCCGGCACGCCGGCGGTCGGTGCTCCGAGCCGGTGAGCGCGGGGACGGAGCGGGCCCGGGTGCCCGCCGCGAACGACGTGCGCGTCTGCGGGTCGACGGCCCCGACGACGCGAGCCCTGCCGACGCGAGCCCAGCAAGTCCCGCTAGCCCCGGAAGCCCCGTGCCCCGGCGATGCGAACCCCGCGAACCCGGGCGGCGCGGCGGGCCGCATGTCCGTGCCACGGCATCAGGGGCCGGCACCACCGCCCCGGTCAGCCGCCCGCCGCCGCTCCCGCGGTCGAGGCCGCGGTGGCCGCCACGATCATCGCCGTACGCACTTCCTGGATGACCTTCTTCAGCGCCGGGGCCGCCGCTCCGCTGCGTTCGGTGAGCTCCTCGATGCGCTCCTTGTACAGCTTGCGGTCCTTGCCCGGTGCGAGGGTGCGCAGTTCGGCCGCCGCGGCGAGGGCGACGAGGGCCGCGTCGCGGTCGGAGACCTCCGCGACCGGCAGAGGCCCCCGCAGGACCGCCCGCGCCTCCTCCCGCAGCGCGTCCACCGCCGCCACCCGCTCCAGCCCGTGGTCGACGGACGGGAAGAGCCCCAGCATCCGTTTCTTCCCGGCCCGCAGATATCCCTCAGCGGTGAGCTGCGCGCGGACCGCGTCAAGGGTGACGCGCGCCCGGAGGGTGACCCAGGTCTTCCACTTCCGCGGCCGGGACTCCTCGACGAGTTCCAGGAGTCCGTCGAGGGCGAGGTCACCCGTCCGGGCGTCGGCCTCCACCGGCGTGGCGATGCCGTCCACGTCGGCGAGCAGTCCGCGCTGGGCCAGCTCGGTGAGCGCGCCGGCGCGGACCAGATGGTGGAGGTGGGTCTCGCCGGTGACCTTGAGCCGCGTGGTGTCCCAGGACAGCAGGTAGAGCCGGGCGGGCAGCGACAGCGGGCCGTTGGGCACGGGGGCTCCTTCGTGGGACGGACGGGGACGGGGGCGGCCACGTTAATGCGTTGACAGGCCTAGTACCCGTTCCTACGGTGTACAGCGGTTCTGTTGCCGTCGAACGGAGAAGGACGTTGCTCTACTGAGGTCGGAAGACACCGCTCCACACGACCCGCCGTTTCCGGCCGGTCGGTGCGTGGCGTGCGACCTCGGTGCATGAGCCGCCCTTCTGTCACGGGACTCTCACCTCTCCTTGCGCTCAGCCGTCGCCCCGCGGTGTCTCACACGCGTTGCCCTTGACCCCCTCAAGCAACCGCGAGGCCCCATGTCCGTATCCATCACCTGTACCTCCCTCTCCTTCGCCTGGCCGGACGGCTCCACCGTCTTCGACGATCTCCGGATCGCCTTCGGCCCCGGCACGACCGGACTCGTCGGCGTCAACGGATCGGGAAAGACGACGCTGTTGAAGCTGATCGCGGGAGAACTCACCCCGGCCGACGGCACGGTGCGCGTCGCCGGCGAGGTCGGGTACCTCCCGCAGAACGTCACGCTCGACACCGGCCTCCGGGTCGACGAGGTGCTCGGTATCGCCGCCACCCGCGCCGCGCTGCACGCCATCGAGGCGGGCGACGCGGCCGCGGAACACTTCGAGGCCGTCGGCGACGACTGGGACGTCGAGGAGCGCGCGCTCGCGACACTCGGCGAACTCGGTCTCGGCCACGTCGAGCTGGACCGCACCATCGGCGAGGTGTCGGGCGGCGAGTCGGTGCTGCTCCGGCTGGCCGCGCTCCTGCTGGGCCGGCCCGACGTACTGCTGCTGGACGAACCCACCAACAACCTCGACCTCTACGCGCGGCGCCGGCTGTACGCGGCCGTCGAGGCGTGGTCCGGGGTCATGGTCGTGGTCAGCCACGACCGTGAACTGCTGGACCTGGTCGACCAGATCGCCGATCTGCGCTCCGGCGAGGTCACCTGGTTCGGCGGCAACTTCTCCGCGTACGAGGAGGCGCTCGCCGACGAGCAGGAGGCCGCGGAACGCATGGTGCGTGTCGCCGAGGCCGATCTGCGCAAGCAGAAGCGGGAGCTGGTCGACGCGCAGGTCAAACTGGCCCGCCGCAAGCGGTACGGCCAGAAGATGAACGACCAGAAGCGCGAGCCGAAGATCGTCATGGGGGCGCGCAAACGGGCCGCCCAGGAGTCCGCGGGCAAGCACCGCATCATGCACGAGGGGCGGCTCGCCGAGGCCAAGGAACGGCTCGACGACGCGGTGGAGGCGGTCCGGGGCGACGACGAGATCCGCGTCGACCTGCCGTACACGGCCGTGCCACCCGGCCGCACCGTCCTCACGCTGGAGAACCTGGAGCTGAGGTACGGCGCACGGGTGGCCGGCCTGTTCGATCTGCGCGGACCCGAGCGGATCGCGCTGATCGGGCGCAACGGCGCGGGCAAGACCACGCTGCTGCGGACGATCGCCGGGGAGCTGGCCGCGGTGTCCGGCGAGGCCAGGACGCATGTGCCGACCCGTTTCCTGCCGCAGCGGCTCGACGTCCTCGACGACGAGCTGACGGTCGCCGAGAACGTGGCCCGCTTCGCGCCGGACGCCACCAACAACCGGATCCGGGCGCGGCTCGCCCGCTTCCTCTTCAAGGGGGCGCGGGCAGATCAGCCGGCGGCGACCCTCTCCGGCGGCGAACGCTTCCGGGCGGCGCTGGCGGCGCTGATGCTGGCCGATCCCGCGCCGCAGCTCCTGATGCTCGACGAGCCGACGAACAACCTCGACATGGCGAGCGTCCGGCAGCTCACCACAGCCCTGGACTCGTACGAGGGCGCGCTGATCGTCGCCGGTCACGACGTGCCGTTCCTGGAGTCGATCGGAATCACACGCTGGCTGGTGCTGGAAGGAGGAGAACTGAAAGAAACCACGCCGGAAGCTGTCGGGTCTCCCGCATAGCGGGGACCCACGGGGCTGGCTAACGTCGGTCGGGACGCCGGGGCCGCCCGGCGTCGGTCCCGGTGTTCCCGGGGCCGGCCGGCGGCCTCCCGTCATCAGGCCGGGCCGCGTCGCGTCCGGTGGGGGCTGTTGCGCGCGCGAACGGCGCTGCATGATGTGCGCCGACGCACCCTGCCGATTCGGAGACCGCACGTGCCCAGCCAGAAAGCACTCATCCGCAGGCCCAGCCCCCGTCTCGCCGAGGGGCTCGTGACGCACATCGAGCGCGAGAAGGTGGACGTCGACCTGGCGGTGGAGCAGTGGGAGGCGTACGCGCAGGCCCTGCGCACGCACGGCTGGGAGACCGTCGAGGTGGATCCGGCCGACGACTGCCCCGACTCGGTGTTCGTGGAGGACGCCGTCGTCGTCTTCCGCAACGTCGCGCTGATCACCCGCCCGGGCGCCGAGTCCCGGCGCGGCGAGACCGCCGGGGTGGAGGAGGCCGTGGCCCGGCTCGGCTGCTCGGTGAACTGGATCTGGGAGCCCGGCACCCTGGACGGCGGCGACGTCCTCAAGGTCGGCGACACGGTGTACGTGGGACTCGGCGGACGCACCAACGCGGCCGGGGTCCAGCAGCTGCGCGCGGCCCTCGAACCGCTCGGGGCGCAGGTCGTCGCGGTACCCGTGAGCAAGGTGCTGCACCTGAAGTCGGCGGTCACGGCGCTGCCCGACGGGACGGTGATCGGCCATGAGCCGCTGGTGGACACGCCGTCGCTGTTCCCGCGCTTCCTGCCGGTACCGGAGGAGTCCGGGGCCCATGTCGTGCTGCTCGGCGGCGAGAGGCTGCTGATGGCGGCGAGCGCCCCGAAGACCGCGGAGCTGCTCGCGGGCCTCGGCCACGAACCGGTCGTCGTGGACATCGGCGAGTTCGAGAAGCTCGAGGGCTGTGTGACCTGTCTCTCGGTACGAATCCGGGAGTTGTACATCTGAACGAGTGAACGACTCACCCGTTCGGCTCCGGTACCCGTGAGACAGGAGCGGGTCGATGAGGCTCCGGAACAAGCCCAGAAAGACGCGGCACCGCCTGGGAGACCCCGCTGATCAGGCAGTCTTTACAGCGAACTTAACCTACGGTTTCGTAACCTACGGATACGTAGCCTACGATGCCGTAGGTTTCGTCCCCGCTCAGCAGTTCGTTCAGTCATCCGCTTCACCAGCTCGCCCGGTAACACGCTCAGTAACTCGCTCAGTACTTCCACGTCCCCCTGGAGCACCCGTGACGATCACTTCTCCCCACCTCGGCAGCCCGTCCGCCGCCTGGACCGACGCTCGGCTGCTGTACGCGCTGGAGGAAGTGGTCGAAACCGAGCTCAACCGCCACCTCAAGGTGGCCAAGGACTGGATGCCGCACGAGTACGTCCCGTGGAGCGACGCGCGCAACTTCCCCGGCCTGTTCGAGGACGGCGAGGCCTGGGGCAAGGAGCAGTCGAAGGTCACGGAGATCGGCCGGATCGCGCTGGTCGTCAACCTCCTCACCGAGGACAACCTGCCGAGCTACCACCACGAGATCGCCGCGCTCTTCGGCCGTGACGGCGCCTGGGGCACCTGGGTGCACCGCTGGACCGCCGAGGAGGGCCGGCACGGCATCGTGATGCGCGACTACCTGCTCGCCTCGCGCGCCGTCGACCCCGACAAGCTCGAGGCGTTCCGTATGGCGCACATGAACGAGGGCTTCGAGTCGGACAACCGCCACTCGATGCTGCACACGGTCGCGTACGTCGCCTTCCAGGAGCTCGCGACCCGCGTCTCGCACCGCAACACCGGTCACCAGTCGGGCGACCCGGTCTGCGACCGGATGCTGGCGCGCATCGCGACCGACGAGAACCTCCACATGGTCTTCTACCGGAACCTGCTCAAGGCCGCGTTCGAGCTGGCCCCCGACCTGACCATGCAGTCCGTGCGCGACGTCGTCGTCAACTTCCGGATGCCCGGACACGGCATGCCCGGCTTCGAGCGCGCCGCCGCCCAGATGGCCATCGGCGAGGTCTACAACATGCGCATCCACCACGACGACGTGATGCAGCCGGTGCTGCGCCACCTCAAGGTCCTGGAGATGGACGGCTTCGGCCCCGAAGGCCTGCAGGCCCAGGAGGAGCTCGGCCTCTTCATGCGCGGCCTGGACGCGGAGGCCTCGAAGTTCGACGAGAAGCTCGCGGCTCGCAAGGCGCGGATGGCCGCGCGCGCCGCCGGCTGACACTCCGCCACCCGTCGCACCACGGGGGCCCGTCGGCCCCGGCCGCTCACAGCCCACTCCCACGCCGTCACCTGGCCGGCGCCGCGTCCCGCGCGTCGGTCACCGGGTGACGGCGCGGTGCTCTCAGCCACTCCGACGGTGACGGGCCCGGATCGGCGGGCTCCCCGCGTACCGCCGGGGAGCGCGGTCCACGCGGACCCGCGCCGGCCGGCTGCGGCACGGTGGACCGATTTCCCGGTGCACCGCGCGGTGCACCGATTTTCCGGTGCGGGCCCGCACCCGGCTGCGGCATCATGCGGCCATGCATGACAACACCACGTCGGAACGGGCGGCCGGGTTCCTGCTGGGTCTGCTCGATGCCGGGCAGGCCGAGCGGGTGCGGCGGCGGATCGGCCTGCGGCCGCCCCTGCCCGACGGCGAGTCGGGAGAGTCCGAGGAGGCCTTGGACGCCCGGCGCTCGGTGTACTCCTGGTGGACCCGCACGTCCGTGCCGTCCTCCGTACTGCTGTGGGTTCTGGAGGAGGACGATCCGGAACTCAACGCCCTGGTGTGGCGGCATCTCTCGGCGGACGACGCGATGCGCCGCGCGATCATGCGCGGAATTCCGCACGGCCCCGGCCGCAGACACGCCGTACCGGTCGCCAAGTCACTGCTCCGAGAGCCGGAACCGCCGGTGCCCGAGCACTTCAGCCGGTTCGGACTCGTCGGCGCGCTGCGGGCCTCCCGGTCCATGGGCCCGGCGCGGAAGGCCGCCTCCATGGTGGTGGGACGCCCCGGCTGGGAGGCGGTCGCGGCGGCCGATACGGAGCGGGCACTGCCCGGTTACGCGCGCTGGGCGCTGGCCGTGCGCCCCGACTGTCCGCCCGCGCTGCGCGAACGGTTCGGCTCGCACGCGAAGTTCACCCACCGGGTCCGGCAGTCGGGTGTCCTCGACGGTCCCGCGCGCTACGCGACGGCGTGGAGCCCCGCGGACCGGGTGCTGCGGGTGCTGTCGATGGGCCGGACGATGTTCCCGGCCCGCGTCCGGGAGGCCGAGGACGTACTGCGGCCGCTGGTACGGGACCACCTGGGCGACCGCGAGGACGCCTGGGCCGTACTCGCCCAGCTGGTCGGTACGTACTACGGCACGGTCCCCGAGCTGCTCGCGACCGCCGGGGCCGTCGCCTGACCCGCGCGGCGGGGCGAGGGGGCGGCATGAGGGGGGCGGGGCGGCTGGATTCGAACCAGCGTGCTCTGGTTTGGGAGACCGGCCGCGCCTGCCTCTGCGCTACGGCCCCGCCCTTGGCGTCGAGCGTAATGCCTTGGCCCGATGTCGGTGGGGCCTGATACCAAGGAGGTGACGGGGGAGACCGGGCACGGTGTCGGACACGGGGGCGGGACATGGCGTACGGGGAGCGGGGGCGGCGGCCCGTCGTCGATCTGGCGGACCACAGGGCGCTCGGGCGCTACCGACCGGCCGGCCCGGAAGTGGTCGAGCAGGCGCGGCTTCTCAAGGAGGCCGCGCTGCTGGACTTCGGCCTGACCGAGTCGGCGGTGGCTTCCTGGCTGTACGCGAAGTGCCACCACCAACTGGCCACAACCGCGGTGGACACGGCAGCCGTGGTGGCCTCGGGCGACGGCACCTGCCTGCTGCTCTACAACCCGGACTTCTTCGTACGACTCGGCCTGGACGGCGTGAAGTTCGTGCTGTTCCACGAGGCGCGGCATCTGTTGCAGCGGCACCTGTTCGCCGACCCGGAGCTGCGCGCGGACCCCGTCTTCGAGACGGCCACCGAAGTGTCGATCAACCACGTGGCACTGGTGCGGCTGCGCCGGGAATCCCTGCCCCTGCTCGACGGCGACCCCACGGGCGTCGATCCGCGCCTGATCCACGCGGCGTACCGGCAGGACCTGCTCGCCCAGGGACTGGAACCGGTCGGCTACGACGAGTTCACCGAGACGGACATGACGGTGTACGGCGAGCTGAAGCGGATGCGCCACCCCCCGGTGGCCGCCCGACGGGTGTGCGTCCATCTGACGACCGCGGTGCCCGCCGACCAGGACACCGTCGACGAGGTCTCCTCCTCCGCGCTGCTCAACGCCCTGCTCGCGGCCCGCCGTGGGCACACCGGCGCCGAGCGGGAGCTGCTCGACCTGATGGGACGCACGGAGGACGCCTCGGCACGGGCGGCGAGGATCTGGGGACGGCTCGGCGCCGGAGCCCTGCGCGGCGAGACCGTCCGGACACGGACGGTCGACTGGTGGCAGCGCTGGCTGGTCGACGTGCTCGGTTCGCGACTCCGTGACGGCGAGCGGCTCGTGTACCCCAAGAAGCGGGGCGCGCTGCTCGCGGCGCTCGGCCAGGAGCCGATGCTCTCGCGGCGCGGCCCGGTACGGGACAAGGTGCTCGTCATCGCGTACGACACCTCGGGCTCCATGCCGAACCGGGTGATCGACTGGCTCACCGGCCTCGTCGGGCGGATCGACGGGGTCGAGGCGCACTGGCTGTCCTTCGACGCCGAGGTGATGCCCTTCGAGCCGGGCGGCCGCGTCCTCGGCGGAGGCGGCACGGACTTCGGGGCCGTCGCCGACTACGTCGAGGGGCGCACGGAGGTGAACGGCCGCCGCTGCGAGGTGAGTCCGGACGCCGTGGTGGTGCTCACCGACGGCTGTGCCCCGCCGATCACCCCCGCCGAGCCCGACAAGTGGATCTGGCTGATCACCGAGGGCGGCAGCGACTGGCCCGAGACCCACAGCCCGCCCATGGACTGCCACCGAGTGACCACCGGGTCGCGCCGACTCCCCTCAGCACAGGACCAGGACCGATGACCACCGCAACCGACCCCGGCCGCACCGACCGCGGCGCACCCGTGCCCTCGCGTCTGGAGGCGTTCATCGACGCCCTGATCGCCATGGGGCAGACGGGCCAGATCTTCGGCGAGCACGGTATCGGCAAGACGGCCACGTTCTTCTCGCACGTGGCGCGCGCCCACCCCGACGCCACGCTGGTGTACGTGCCCGCGGCCAACCTCACCCCGGACGACCTGCTGGTCAACGCGCCGGTACGGGACGCCGACAGCGGTGAACTCGTGCTGCGCCAGCTCGTGATGAGTCAGCTCAAGCCGGGCACACCCTTCGTCCTGCTCATCGACGACTCGCTGCAGGCCGGCGACACGGTCCAGTCCCAGTTGATGCAGATCGCCTGCGACTGGACGCTCGGCGAGCACGACCTGCGCGCCCTGGGCTGCATCGGCGTCTTCCTCACCGACAACGAGTCGCTGGCCGAGACCTCGGCGCGGCGCGGCGACCTCGCGCTCCTCGACCGCATGGTCACCCTGCGCGTCACGGCCAACGACACCTCGTGGCGCCGCCAGCTGTCCGCCGCGTACCGGGAATGGGATCTGACACCGGTCTTCTCACTGTGGGCCTCCCTCTCCCCCGCGCTGCGCGAGCTGCTCTCACCGCGCACCCTCGACCACATCCTGGCCAACGCCCGGGAGGGATTCCCGCTGCGCTGGGCCCTGCCCCTGGTGGGCGGAGAGCGGCTGCGCCTCGTCGAGCCCCGTCCCGACGGCGGACCCGGGCGAAACCGCACCGCGGAGATCCTGAACCGGATCGCCGAGGAGCTCGGTGTGCCCAATCCGTCGACGATCCCGGACCCGGTCCGCCAGGTCGTCAGGGCGGCGCTGCGCAATCGCTGGACCGTGCTGCTCCAGGGACCCCCCGGCTGCGGAAAGACGGAGCTCGTACGGGAGACGGTGCGCGAGGGGCTCGGCCGGGAGCCGCTGTACTTCTCGCTGCCGGTGACCAACGTCGAGGACCTGTGCGCCCCGATCCCGTCGGCGGACGGCACACTGGACAACCTGCTCGCGGCGAACTTCACGGGTCCCGAGCCGAAGGCGATCGTCTGGGACGAGTACAACCGGCCCAAGGACAAGGCCGCGTTCGCCAAGCTGATGGAGATCACCCAGGAGTGGTCGCTGGCCGGGCGCCGGATCGAGAACCTGCGCGCGCAGATCGCCGTCCAGAATCCTCCGTACCACCTGGGCCGCAAGCTCCTGGTCGCGCGGAACAACATCGCGCAGGCCAGCCGGTTCACGGCCTCCCTGACGGTCGAGCCGGAGGACATCCCGGCCAACGAGTGGCTGCTCGCGCGGTACGGCTCGGACGCCGAGACCGTCCTGGAGTGGTGGAAGAACGACATCGACGACGAGGGCCGTGCCTGGATCACCAAGCGCACCCTGGAGCGGCTCATCAAGCTGCACCGGCACGGGCTCGAGCTGGAGATGGCGACGGTCTACCTCGGCGACGGCGAGTACGCCCCCGTGTCCCTGACGGCACTCGTCGACCGGTTGCGCGGACGCCCGGTGACGGGTCTGCGCGAGCTCGCCCGCGAGGCGGACGCCTGGGAGGCCCGGCTGCGGCGCGCGGCCCGACACTCCGACGAGGGCACCGACGACAGCGACGTCGTCCACCAGATCCTCGCCAACGCGGAGCTGTCCCAGCTGAAGAAGCACCGGGCGCTGGTGGGGCGGCTGGTCCCCCTGCTGCCGCCGAAGCTGCGGGCGACGTATCTGGTGGGTGCGTCGGCGCAGCAACAGCGTTTCTGGACCGAGATATTCACGGCCATGCGGCGCTGACACCCGGCCGTCCCGGCCGCGTCGCCCCGTGTCCACCGCACCCCGCACACCTGACGCCGTCCCGCCCCGCCGCACGCCTGACGCCTGACGCCTGACGGCTGACGGCAGCGGTGCTCCTCGCTCGCCCCGGGCTCCAAGCCGCAGGCCCCCGACCCGCAACACGCCCTAGCCGTGCTCCTCGATCCCGGCAGGCGCCGTGCGGTGGACACTGCGTACGGCGGCGACGTCCGCCGGGACGGCCGGGGCGGGGACGTGCGCGCTCAGCGCCGCCAGCCGCCGCTTCACGCTGGTGGCGATACCGCTGCCCAGTACGAAGCGGGTCGCGGTGACGGCACGCGGCGCCGTGTCGAGGAGGCGGTGAGCCTCACGGCTGCGCATGCCGGTGTGGGTGAGGACGAGGTGGGTGAGGCGGTGTTCGGCGCCCGCCAGCACGTCCGCGACGGTGGTGGCCGCCGCGAGGTCGACGTGGTTGTCGGCCGCGCCGAGCACCGCGGCCGCGCGCACCCGGCCGAGGTCGAGCAGGGTCACGCCCGCCGCGGTCGCCGCCGCCACCAGCCGGGCGGCGGCCCCGGCCCCGATGCCGTTGCTGGCGACGGAAAGTCGGGTGAGTCGTCCGTACGGCGCCCGCTCCAGCGCACCGGCCAGCCGCAGCGCACCCGCATCGCCCAACCGCGCCGCCGACACGTAGAGTTCGTCGACCGCGCCGCCGTCGATCAGTTCGGCCAGCGGTACGGCACCCGCCGCACCGAGCGGATTGCCGCCGACGAACAGCCGCTCGATACGGCGGCCGTTCTCCGCCGCGGCGAGCAGGGCGTCGGCGAGGACGACCGCGCCCGCCGCGTCGAGCCCGGTCTGCACGAGGTCCAGCGTGCGCAGCGACCGTGCGACGTCGACGAGTTCGGCGGCCGCCCGCCCTCCCCCGCTGCCGAGCGGATTGCGCTTGAGCCACAGGCCGGTGACGACCCGCGGCGAGGCGCGCAGGTTGTCGGCGATCCGGCAGGCCCCGCCGGCGGTGATCCCGTTGCAGCCGAGATACAGCGTCTCGACGTCCGCGCCGCCCGCCACCGCGGCGGCACCCTCGTCGCCGAGCCCGTCGGTACCGAGCAGCAGGTGCCGTACGGGGGAGGCGCCCTCGGAGAGGGCGTCGGCGATCAGTGCCGCGCCTCGCGCGCCGATCCCCTGCTTGCACAGGTCGAGGCGCCCGTCGGGCAGCGCCGTACCCGCCGTGAAGTCCAGCCGCTCCCCCGCCGGACGGCCACCGCGCAACCAGTCGAGCAGCGGCTCCAGTTCGGCCGCGGGACGCGGGACGACGGACGGCACGCCCGCGAACTCCGGCGCAGACTCCGGCTCCTGTTTCGGTCCCGGGAGCGGCTCCGCGTACGGTCCCAGGAGCGGTCCCGCGTACGGTCCCGGGAGCGGCCCCCGTTCCGCCTCCTCCGCACCGGCCCCGCTCACCACTCCGCCTCCCGGTAGTCCTTGAGGAACACCCCGGACATCGGCGCGCCCGCCTCGCCCCGCACGATGGGGTCGTACACCCGGGCCGCCCCGTCCACCACGTCCAGCGGGGTGCGGAACCCCGCGCCCGCCATCCGTTCCTTCTTCGGAGCGGGGTTCTCGTCGGTGATCCAGCCGGTGTCGACAGCGCACATGTGCACACCCTTGTCGGCCAGTTCGGCCGCGCTGGTCCGGGTGAGCATGTTCAGCGCGGCCTTGGCCATGTTGGTGTGCGGGTGGCCCGCCATCTTGTTGCGCACGGCGAACCGGCCCTCCACGGCCGTCACGTTGACGACGTAACGACGCGGACGGGGCGAGGCGAGCAGCAGAGGCAGCAGGCGGTCGCAGAGCAGCGCCGGGGCGAGCGCGTTGACCAACTGGGTCTCCAGGACCTCGGCCGGGTCGAGGTCGCCCAGCCGCGCAGACCATGAGTTCTCCGGAGACGGGTCGGGCAGCAGACCGGCCTCGTCGGCCTCCCGCAGGGCCGCGGGCAGCGCCGCACGGCCGCCGCCCAGCGCCCGCAACGGCGTGAACCCCGGTGCCTGCCGGGCGCCTTCGGGCAGTCCGGCGCGCTCCCCGGCGGCCAGCAGGGCGTACGACTCGACGGGCCTCCGCACCGTCTGCGCGGCGTTGTTCACCAGGATGTCGAGCGGCTCGCCCTCCTGCCGCAACTGCTCGCACAACCCGAGCACTTGGCGCGGATCACGCAGGTCCACCGCCAGCACCGTCAGCCGGTCCAGCCATTTCCCGCTGCCCGGTTCGGCGCGGAAGCGGCGCACGGTGTCGTGCGGGAAGCGGCTGGTGACGAGGAGTTCGGCGCCGTCGCGCAGCATCATCAGGGCCAGCTGGAAACCGATCTTGACCCGGCCTCCGGTGAGCAGCGCGCGCCGCCCGCTGAGGTCGGTGGTGAGCGCGCGCCGGGCGGTGTTGTCGGCCGCGCAGTCCGGACACAGCCGGTGGTAGAAGGCGTCGACCTGCCGGTACGGCGTCTTGCAGACGTAGCAGGTGCGGGACTTGTTGAAGACGCCCCCCGCGGTGGCGCCGTCCCCGGCGTGCGTGAGCGGCGCGTCCTCCCGCCGGTCGAGCGCGCCCGTCGCGGTCGCGGCCATCACCGCCGCGTCGGCGGCGGACACCTCGGCGCCGCGCGCCTTGCGTCTGCGCAGTCGCCCGTCGCGCGCGAAGGACGCGGCGACCTGTTCCGCCCGCAGCCGTACCGGGTCGTCGACGGGCAGTTCCCGCAGCCTGCCGACCGTACGGTGGAATGCCGCCAGCTCGTCCTGTGGGATCCCGCCGCCCTCGCCCATGTGTCCCCGCCCCGCGTGTACGTCGCCGTGGCCCCGGCCGGATTCGAACCGGCGTATCCGCCTTGGCAAGGCGGCGAGTCTGCCTCTGCTCTACAGGGCCCCGCTCCCCCGGCCCGGCGGACCGGACGCAGCCCGGGCGACCGGATTCGAACCGGCGTATCCGTCTTGCCAAGACGGCGAGTCTGCCTCTGCTCGACGCCCGGGTGCGCCAGCGGATCCTAACCGCACTCCGGCCGCGGCGGCGCGTCGATTGACGGGCCGCCGCACCGAATTGCGGTGTGCCGGCCGCGCGGCGGTCGCGAGGACGGTGCGGGTGAGGGGTGCGTGGGGCCGGGTGAGGGGTGCGTGGGGTGCGAGTGGGGGTGTGCCGGAGCCGTACGTGTGGGAGGGTGCCCGGTCAGTGCCGGTCCGCGCGCCGGAGGCTGAGCCGTTCCTTCTCGGAGAGGCCCCCCCAGACGCCGAAACGCTCGTCGTTGTTCAGCGCGTATTCGAGGCAGGCCGGGCGCATCTCGCACATGCCGCAGATGCGCTTTGCCTCACGCACCGAGCTGCCCGGCTCGGGAAAGAAGAACTCTGCCCCGGTCTGCGCGCACAGCGCCTGCTCCTGCCAGTCGGAGTCGGCCGGGATGATGGTGTCGGTGTGCATGCCGAAGAGCGTGCCCCGCGTCGAAAAACGTTCGATCAACGCCGGATCAACGCCGCGTTCCGAGCGTTCCGGCGGCCCCGATGATGCTCCCCCCGACCGCGCGGGTTCACGGCGGCGCGCGGGCGCCGTGAAAACAAAACAAACAGGCTCGGTCACCCGTGGTGACCGGCGCGGTCCCTCGCTTCGCGGGCCGCGCCGGGCCCCGCGTCCGGCAGCGATTGTCAGTGGGCGGTGCAAGACTCGGCAGAGCAGACAACGGGACCCTTCAAAGGAGGGCACTCATGCTCACCACCCGCTTTGTTTCCGGCGCTCCGAACTGGCTCGATATCGGCACACCCGACATCGAGGGCGCCACCTCCTTCTACGGAGGCCTCTTCGACTGGCGATTCCAGTCGGCGGGGCCCGACGCCGGTGGCTACGGCTTCTTCCAGCTCGCCGGGAAGACCGTCGCGGGCGGCATGCAGACCACCGCCGAACAGGGCCCGCCCTCCTGGACGGTGTACTTCCAGACCCCCGACGCGGAGGCCACCACCAAGGCCGCCGAGCAGGCCGGGGGCAGTGCGGTCTTCCTGCCCATGGATGTCATGGGCGAGGGCCACATGGCGATTCTCGCCGACCGCGCGGGCGTGCCCTTCGGGCTCTGGCAGCCGGCCCGGACCAAGGGCGTCGACGTGGCGGGCGACCCCGGTTCGCTGTGCTGGGTCGAGCTCTACACCCCGGACATCGCCGCGGCCGCCGCGTTCTACAACTCCGTGTTCGGCTGGGAGACCTCGGCCGCGCCGTTCCCCGGCGGCACCTACACCTGTATCAACCCCGCCGGCACCGAGGAGACGGACATGTTCGGCGGGGTCGTCCCGCTCGCCGACGACCCGACCGAGGCCGCGTCCGGTGCGTACTGGCTGCCGTACTTCGAGGTGACGGACACGGACGCGACCGTCGCCAAGGCACAGGAGCTGGGCGGCACGGTCCGTATGCCCGCCACGGATCTGGAGGGCGTCGGCCGCATGGCCAAGCTCGCCGACCCGTACGGGGCACGCTTCGCGGTGATCAAGAGCGCTCCGCGGCCGAGCTGAGCCCCACCGCGGTGATGCCGGGAGCAGCCGGGCCGGCCGGCCCCACCGGGGCCCGGCCGGCCCGTAACCGGCCTACGCCGTTCCCGTCACCGCCCAGGGCCCGTACCGGTCTTCGTCGCTCCCCTCACCGCCCACGGCTCCCGACACCGGCCTACGCCGTTCCCGTCACCGCCCACAGCCCGTCACCGGCCTCCGTCGCTCCCGTCGTCGCACAGCCCCGCGGCGGGCCCGGCAGCCCGGCGTCGGCGCACGGTCCCGACCCCGCCACTGTCCGGTTCCGGTTCCGACGGCTACGCGGAGGCCCGTCGTACCAAGGTCGTGGGCAGGATCACGTCGGACGGTCCGCGCACCGCGCTCTCCTTCGCCGTACGCCGGTCGAGATCCCGCAGGAGCAGACGAGCCATCAACCGCCCCATCTCCTCTATGTCCTGACGGACCGTGGTGAGCGGTGGATCCGTCTGCTCCGCCACCGGCAGCATGTCGTCGAACCCGATCACCGCGACGTCGTCCGGCACCCGCCGCCCCCGCTCGCGCAGCACCCGCAGGGCTCCCGAGGCGGTCAGGTCGTTCGCGGCGAACACCGCGTCGACGTCGGGGCAGCGCTCCAGCAGTTCGCGCATCGCCCGCTCGCCGCCCGCGGGCGTGAAGTCGCCCTCGACCACGAGCCGTGGGTCGGCGTCGGCCATGACGTCCCGGAACCCGTCGAGCCGGTCGACCGCGGAGGTCTGGTCGAGGGCGCCGGTGATGTGCGCGATGCGGGTACGCCCCAGTGCGACCAGGTGGCGTACGGCCGCGCGGGCCCCGCCCCGGTTGTCGCTGTCGACGTACACCGGGGCCGCCGCGTCGCGGGTGCCGTCGCCCCAGCCCGGCCGTCCGCCGAACACGGTCGGCACGCCCGCGCCGTGGATCAGCTCGGGCAGCGGGTCGTCGAGGTGCAGCGAGAAGACGAGCGCGCCGTCGACGTGTCCGCCCGCGAGATACCGGCCGACACGCGCGTGGTCGTCGCGGCCCTCCGTGAGCAGCAGGACGAGCTGCGAGTCGTGCGCCGTCAACTCCTTGCTGATGCCCCGGAGTTGGAGGCCGAAGAAGGGGTCGGCGAAGACCCTGGTCTCCGGTTCGGCGATGACGACGGCGACCGCGTCGTGGCGCCGGGTGACCAGGCTGCGGGCAGCCTGGTTGGGAACGTAACCGAGTTCCTCGACGGCCCGCCGGACCCGTTCGACGAGTGGTTCGCGCACTCCGTCGCCGCCGTTGACCACGCGCGACGCGGTGGCCCGGGAGACCCCCGCCCTGGCGGCCACGGCCTCCAGTGTGGGGCGCGACGCTGTCTCGGTCACCTCAGGGCTCCTCCTCGGCGGTTGCCGATCAGGATAGCCCCCGGGAACCACCCGATGAGAGCGCTCCCGGCGCCGGGCCCCGCGCCCCGTCCGAAGGGATCGGCGCTCCCGGCACCGGACCCGACACCGCCCGCCCGACGGGACCGGCCCGCCGGCCGCCGCCCGCGTCGGCGGGCCGCTGGTCTACGCCCGGCCTCCCGCGCGCTTGGCCCGGCTCGGCTGCACCCGCTTCGGCTCGCCCGGCATCTTCGGATACTCGGGGGGATACGGCAGATCCCCGAGACCGTGGTCGTGTTCGTCGCGGGCGGCCAGTTCCAGCAGCGCTTCGAGGGAGAAGGCGTGGTCGTCCATGTCCGCGTGCACGTCGCCGAGTTCGGCGAAGCGCTTCGGCATGGTCGCCAGGTCGAAGTCCCGGGGGCGGGCCTCCGCCACCTCCTCCCAGCGCAGCGGCGCGGAGACGGGGGCGTGCGGACGGGGACGTACCGAATAGGCGGAGGCGATGGTGCGGTCCCGGGCCGTCTGGTTGTAGTCCACGAAGATCTTTTCGCCCCGCTCCTCCTTCCACCAGGCCGTGGTCACCCGGTCGGGCATCCGGCGCTCCAGTTCACGCCCGGCCGCGATGGCGGCGCGGCGCACCTGGGTGAAGGTCCAGCGCGGTGCGATCGGCACGAAGACATGCAGGCCGCGTCCGCCGGAGGTCTTGGGCCAGCCGCGCAGGTCCCCGTACTCGTGGAGGACCTCGCGCAGTTCGTGGGCGGCGCGCACCGCGTCCTCGTAGTCCGTACCGGGCTGCGGGTCGAGGTCGATGCGGAGTTCGTCCGGGCGGTCGACGTCGTCGCCGCGCACCGGCCACGGGTGGAAGGTGAGCGTCCCGTACTGCGCGGCCCAGAGCACGGCCGCCACCTCGGTGGGGCACATCTCGTCGGCACTGCGCCCGCTGGGGAAGGTGATGTGGGCGGTCGGGATCCAGTCGGGCATGTTCTTGGGCGCCCGCTTCTGGAAGAAGTTCTCGCCCTCGACTCCGTCCGGGTACCGCTCCAGAGTGGTGGGGCGGTTGCGCAGGGCCCGCAGGATGCCGTCGCCGACGGCGAGGTAGTACTGGGCGAGGTCCAGCTTCGTGAAACCGCGCTCCGGGAAGAAGATCTTGTCCGGGCTGGACAGACGTACCGTCCTGCCGGCTGCCTCGAGTTCCACCGCTTCGCCCATGCGGGCCACGGTAGGCGTACCCCCGCCGCCTCGCACACCGGGCGAACCGCACCGTGTCGCCGCAGAATCGAAGCATGGATCTGCCGGTGATGCCGCCCGTGAAGCCGATGCTCGCCAAGTCCGTGGCCAGGATCCCGCCGGACATGCACTACGAGGCGAAGTGGGACGGGTTTCGCGCGATCGTGTTCCGCGACGGAGCCGAGGTCGAGCTCGGCAGCCGCACCGGCAAGACGCTGACCAGGTACTTCCCCGAGCTGGTGGAGGCGCTGCGCGAGCGGCTGCCGGAGCGCTGTGTGATGGACGGCGAGATCGTGATCGCCAGGGACGGCCGGCTCGACTTCGACGCCCTCACCGAGCGCATCCACCCCGCCGCCTCACGGGTGCGGACGCTGGCGGAGAGGACACCCGCCTCCTTCGTCGCCTTCGATCTGCTCGCGCTGGCCGACGAGTCGCTGCTCGACGTGGGGCTCGGCGACCGGCGTGCCCTGCTGACGACGGCGCTGTCCGGGACGACGGCGCCGGTCCATCTTGCACCGGCGACCACCGACTCGGAGGTGGCGCGGCGGTGGTTCGAGCAATACGAGGGCGCGGGGCTCGACGGGGTGATCGCCAAGCCGCTCGGCCTGCTGTACCGGCAGGACGAGCGGGCCATGTTCAAGATCAAGCACGAGCGCACCGCGGACGTCGTCGTGGCGGGGTACCGCTTCCACAAGAGCGGCCCGGTCGTCGGCTCCCTGCTGCTCGGGCTGTACGACGACGCGGGCGCCCTCCAGCACGTGGGGGTGAGCGCGGCCTTCCCCATGAAGCGGCGGGCCGAGCTGGTGGCGGAGCTGGAGCCGCTGCGCATGGAGGACATCGAGCGGCATCCGTGGGCCGCCTGGTCGCAGGAGTCGGCGCACGAGTCCGCCCGGTTGCCGGGCGCGCCCAGCAGGTGGTCGGCGAAGAAGGACCTCTCCTGGGTACCGCTGCGGCCGGAACGGGTGGCCGAGGTGGCGTACGACCACATGGAGAACGGCGTACGGTTCCGCCACACGGCCCGCTTCCGCCGCTGGCGCCCGGACCGGACCGTTGACAGCTGCACCTACGGCCAGTTGGAGGAGCCCGTGGGGTACGACCTCGCGGAGATCCTCGGGCCGCCTGGCTGACGACCGCGCGCCCGGTTCTCCGGCCGGGTCCCGCCCGGTCCCGTCTGACCCCGTCCGGTCCCGTGTGATCTCGTCCGATCCCGTCCGGTCCCGTCCGGCCGCGTCCGGTCGTTGTCCCGTCCCGTCCACCGGCCCCGTCCATCGGCTCCGTCCACCGGCCCCGCCGGCCGGACCTCGCCCTCGCGACCGCGGCGGATCGATCCGTGCGCCGATCGGTCCGCTCACCGCGCACGACCTCAGAACGAGCGGGTATGAGCACCGATGAACATATGAGCGCATAATCGATGGCACGGGACAGGGTGGCACGGTGAGCATGCGACAGAAGGCATCGATGCGGCGCGGCGCGATAGCAGCGGCGCTGCTGACGGTCGCGGCAACGGGTTCCTTGGTGACGGGCTGCACTTCGGGCGACGGCCCGAACGCCGACGGACGCGCCCGCACTCCCGGCCAGAGCCAGGCACCGAGGCCGACTCCTGGTCACGCCGGCGCAGACAGCGTCGGCTCCGTCCTCGCCGTGAAGATCGACAACGTGGGTCCGGCCCGCCCGCAGACGGGCCTCGACGCGGCGGACATCGTGTACGCCGAACAGGTCGAGGGCGGCCTGAGCCGGTTGATGGCGATCTACGCGACCCAGCTGCCGAAGGCGGTCGGACCGGTGCGCAGCGCGCGCGAGTCCGACCTGGAGCTGCTGCGCCAGTTCGACGAGCCGACGCTCGCCTTCTCGGGTGCCCAGCACAAACTGCTGCCGGTCATCGACAAGGCGCCGCTGCGGCCGGAATCGCCCGAGCAGAGCCCCGACTCCTACTACCGCGACACCGCCAAGGCCGCCCCGCACAATCTCTATCTGCGCCCCGGCCGACTGCTGCGGTCGGCACCCGGCGCCGCCGCCCTCACCACCGGCTTCCGTTTCGGCGCGGCCCCCGCGGGCGGCAGCCCGGAGACGTCCCGGACGGTGCGTTTCCCGGCCGCCCGCTTCACCTTCTCCTGGTCCGCGAGCACGAAGCGCTGGCTGGTGTCGATGGACGGGACGCCGACGGTCACGACGGACGGCAAGAGGGTGGCTCCGGCGACCGTCGTCGTGCAGTACGTGAAGCTGCTCAAGTCGAAGTACCACGACGTCCTCGGCAACAACACGCCCTTCACGCAGACGGTCGGCTCGGGGACGGCGAAGGTGCTGCGCGACGGCCGGGTCTTCGACGCCGACTGGAAGCGGCCGGCCGCGACGGACGGCACGGAGTTCACGACGAACGACGGCGCTCCGATGAACTTCGCGAACGGCCAGGTGTGGGTGGTCTTCGCCAAGGCGTGAGCACGGCCGGGCCCGGCGTGTCCGACCGTGCCCGCCGGGCGGCGTCCGGCGCGGCCTACCTCGGGGCCAGGAGGGGTTCCGTCGGATGGCGGAGCCCCTCCGCGGCGTCCGACACCCGCCGGATGAGATCGAAGAACACGGTCTGCTCCTCGGCGGAGAGCGGCGCCAGGAAGATCTGGTTCATCCGTGCCGTGCGCACGGTGAGCTTGCGGTGCGTGCGCGTCCCCTCGTCCGTCAGGCGCAGCAGAGAGCGCCGGCCGTCCTGCGGGTCGCGCACCTTGTCGAGCAGACCCCGGCGGCCGAGCCGGCTGATGACCTCGGCGATGGTGGAACGGTCCAGGCCCACCCGCTCCCCCACCGTGCGCTGGTCCAGCCCCGGCTCCGCGACGAGCGCGTTCAGGACCGCGAACTGCGGCGAGGTGATCTCCTCGGAGACCATCGTGTTCCACAGCAGGTAGTGCGCCTGCTGCAGCCGCCGGGCCAGGTGCCCGGGGTGGGTGGAGAGGTCCACCGCGGCCATATGCGCTCCAGAGGTCGTCGACACGGTCGTATGTCCGGCATTTTTTGGCAAGTGTACTGAACGACACCGTGCGCGCATCCGACGGCCTTCTGCACGGATCGGGCCCGAACGGGCTACTTCAAGGCACCTTGACGACAGGAAGGCCGGATGGCAGCGTGAACGAAACCTTGGAAAAATACTCAGTGCCCTGACTAATTGCGTCCTGTCGATGACGACACGGGACGCTCGGGAGAGAGAGGGCTTCACGGATGGACAAGGTGGTCGCCACGGCTGCGGAGGCGGTGGCCGATGTGCCGGACGGCGCGACGCTCGCGGTGGGCGGGTTCGGACTGAGCGGAGTGCCGAATGTGCTGATCGGGGCGCTGTTCGAGCGCGGGACCTCCGGTCTGGGAGTGGTCTCCAACAACTGCGGGGCGATGGAGTCGGGCCTCGCGGTGCTCCTGGCGGCCGGGCGGATCGCGCGGGTGACGGGCTCCTACATCGGGGCGAACAAGGAGTTCGCCCGGCAGTACCTCGCGGGGGAGCTGGAGGTGGAGCTGATCCCGCAGGGCACGCTCGCGGAGCGGCTGCGGGCGGGCGGCGCGGGGATCCCGGCGTTCTTCACTCCGGCGGGGGTGGGTACGCAGGTCGCGGACGGCGGGCTGCCGTGGCGCTACGACGGCCGAGGTGGGGTGGCGGTGGCCTCGCCCCCGAAGGAGGTCCGCGTCTTCGACGGGGCCGAGTACGTGCTGGAGCGCGGGATCCGCACGGACTTCGCCCTGGTGCGGGCCGCGAGGGGGGACCGGCACGGGAATCTGGTGTTCAACAAGTCCGCCCGCAACTTCAACCCGCTGGCCGCGACGGCCGGGCGGGTGACGGTCGCCGAGGTCGAGGAACTGGTCGAGCCGGGGGAGATCGATCCGGACGCGGTGCATCTGCCCGGCGTCTTCGTGCAGCGCGTCGTCGCCCTCACCCCGGAGCAGGCGGGCGCGAAGATGATCGAGAACCGGACGGTTTCCCGTCCCGCGGCCGGTCGATCGGTGGGTGCGTGATGGCGTGGAGTCGTGAGGAGATGGCGGCGCGTGCGGCGCGGGAACTGCGCGACGGGCAGTACGTGAACCTGGGGATCGGGCTGCCGACGCTGATTCCGAACCATCTGCCCGCGGGTGTGGAGGTGGTCCTGGAGTCGGAGAACGGGATCCTGGGCACCGGCCCCTACCCCACCGAGGACCAGGTCGATCCGGATCTGATCAATGCGGGGAAGGAGACCGTGACGGTCCTGCCCGGCGCCTCCTACTTCGACTCGGCGCTGTCGTTCTCGATGATCCGCGGCGGGCACATCGACGTCGCCGTGCTGGGTGCGATGCAGGTCTCGGCACGGGGTGATCTGGCGAACTGGGCGGTACCGGGAAAGATGATCACGGGTATCGGCGGCGCCATGGACCTGGTCCACGGGGCCCGGAGGGTGATCGTGGTGATGACCCACACCACGAAGGACGGCTCGCCGAAGATCCTCCAGGAGTGCGCGCTGCCCCTCACCGGCAAGGCCTGCGTCGACCGGGTCATCACCGACCTCGGTGTCCTCGACATCACCGGCGACGGTCTCGTCCTGGTGGAGACGGCGCCCGGTGTCACCGCGCGGGAGGTCGCCGCCAGAACCGGCGCCGGGCTGCGGACCCCGCGGGAGCTGTCATGAGGGACGTGTACGTCGTCGACGCCGTCCGCGCCCCGTTCCGCAGGGACGACGGCTCGCCGCCCACCGGCCTCCCCGGCGACCCGGCCGCGCACACCGTCCGGGAACTCCTCGCCCCCGCACCCGCCCTGTGCATCGGAGACGGCCAGGGCCCCGCCCCCGCCCTCTCCGCCTCCTCCTCCCTGGAACGATAGGAAGCCCCCGCATGGCCCCCACCCAGTCGGAGATCGACGCCGAGATCAAGGACCGCCAGGACGCCTACGACAAGGCGGTCGCCGGCGGCGCTCCGGTCATGCATCATCCGGCGCGCGACTACCCCCCGTACCGCAGCTCCCTGCTCCGCCACCCCCGACAACCGCTCGTCGCGGTCGCCGGCGGCGACCCGGAGACGGTCGAGCTGTCGGGTCCGGTCTTCGGCGTCACCGACATCACCGAGATCGACAACGACCTGACCCGGCAGCACCGGGGCGAGCCGGCCGGCGAGCGCATGACCGTCTCCGGCCGGCTGCTGGACCGCGACGGGCGGCCGGTTCGCGGCCAGCTCGTCGAGATCTGGCAGGCCAACGCGGCCGGCCGCTACGCGCACCTGCGCGAACAGCACCCGGCGCCGCTCGACCCCCACTTCACCGGCGTGGGAAGGACTCTGACGGACGATCAGGGGCGGTACCGGTTCACGACGATCAAACCGGGCCCGTACCCGTGGGGGAACCACACCAACGCGTGGCGGCCCGCGCACATCCACTTCTCCGTCTTCGGCTCCGCGTTCACCCAGCGCCTGGTGACGCAGATGTACTTCCCCGGCGACCCGCTCTTCCCGTACGACCCGATCCTTCGGTCCGTGACGGACGAAGCGGCCCGCAACCGGCTGATCGCCGCCTACGACCACGCTCTCTCCGAGCCCGGGTTCTCGCTCGGCTACGCGTGGGACATCGTCCTCGACGGTCCCTCCGCCACCTGGATCGAGGAAGGCCGTTGAGCATGACCGAGCGGTTGCTCCCCACCCCGTCCCACACCATCGGCCCCTTCTACGGCCACGCGCTGCCCTTCCCGGGCGGCGAGCAGGTGGCGCCCCCGGGGCACCCCGACACGATCACCGTCCACGGGTACGTGTCCGACGGCGCGGGCAGCCCGGTGCCCGACGCCCTCCTGGATTTCTGGCAGGCGGCACCCGACGGCTCGCTGACCGGCGCCCCCGGCTCGATGCGCCGCGACCCCTCGACGGGAGGCTTCCTCGGCCGCAACGGCGTCGACTTCACGGGCTTCGGCCGGGTCGGTACGGACGCCGACGGGCACTGGGCCCTGCGTACGCTGCCGCCGGGCAACGCCGGCCTGCCTTACCTCGGTGTGTGCGTGTTCGCCCGCGGTCTGACGCACCACCTCTTCACCCGCGCGTACCTCGCCGACGGCCCGGACCCGCTGCTCGACTCGCTCCCGGCCGACCGGCGCGCCACGCTGATCGCGGCCGGCGGGCCGGACCGCACGTACCGTTTCGACATCCGTCTTCAGGGCGAAGGCGAAACGGTCTTCCTGGAGTTCCAGTGACAGCTGCCGACCCGGCCGGTCCCGCGGGCCCCGCCGATTCCACCGATCCCCCCGATCCTGCCGGCCGGAACCACCGTGGCGACTCCGGCGATCCCGACGTCGGTCTGCTCGCCCCCGGATGGGCCGGCTCCCCCGCGTCGTCCTCGACCTCGGACCGGGCGTTCCTGCAAGCGCTGATCGACGCGGAGGCGGCGCTGACGCGGGCCTGGGCCGGACTCGGGCTGGCCCCGGCCCCCGCCGCGTCGGCCCTGTCCGCCGTCACCGCCACGGACCTCGACACGCGGTCGATCGCGCTGCGCGCCCGGGAGGGCGGCAACCCGGTGATCCCGCTGGTCGCGGATCTGACAGCGGCCGTGGGCGGCGAGTACGGACCGTACGTCCACCGGGGCGCGACCAGCCAGGACATCATGGACACCGCGATGATGCTGGTGGCCCGGCGCACGCTGCGGCCGATCCTGGAAGACCTCGAGCGCACAGCGCGGGCGCTGCGGGAACTCGCCGCCACCCACCGGGATTCGGTGCTGCCGGGACGGACGCTCACGCAGCACGCGGTGCCGACGACCTTCGGGCTGAAGGCGGCGGGGTGGCGCGCGTTGGTCCTGGACGCGCGGGACCGGCTGGCGGGTCTGCGCCTACCCGCCCAACTGGGCGGAGCGGCAGGGACCTTGGCCGCGTTCAGCGCGTTCGGCGCCGACGACCCGCAGCTCCTCGTGGCCTCGTACGCCCGGGAACTCGGGCTCGTGGAACCGGCGTTGCCGTGGCACACCCTTCGTACCCCGGTCGGTGATCTCGCCGGGGCACTGGCCCTGACGGCCGGCGCCCTCGGCAAGACGGCGGCCGACGTGCTCACCCTCTCCCGTACCGAGATCGCCGAGGTCGCCGAGGGGAGCGGCGGCGGTTCGTCCGCGATGCCGCACAAGGCCAACCCGGTGGCGGCCACGCTGATCGCGGCCGCCGCCCGGCGCGCACCGGGGCTCGCCGCCACGCTGTACGCGTCGATGGCCGCCGAGGACGAGCGGCCGGCCGGTGCCTGGCACGCCGAGTGGGAGCCGTTGCGCGAGCTGCTGCGGCTGGTCGGCGGCGCCGCCCGTGGCGCCGCAGAACTGACCGAAGGGCTGCGGGTGAACACGGACGCCATGCGTGAACACCTCGGTCTCACCCACGGGTTGATCGTCTCGGAGCGGCTGGCCGTCGAACTCGCCCCCGTGCTGGGACGGCACCACGCCAGGGAACTGCTGACCCGAACCGCCGAACGGGCCGTCGCCGAGGGCCGTCCCCTCGCGGACGTCCTGGGCGAGGAACCGCGGCTGAAGGACGTCGACGTGGTGGAACTCACCGACCCGACCCGCTACACGGGCTCCGCCGGAGCCCTCACCGACCGTGCTCTGGAGCGACGTTGAAGACCCCGCCCGAAGGCAAGCTGCCCCACCACCGCGTCGAGGGACCCGCCTCCGCTCCCCCGCTCCTGCTCGGCCCCTCGCTCGGCACCTCGGCCGCCCTGTGGGACGAGGTCGCGCCCGAGTTGTCCGTCAGCCACCGGGTGGTGCGCTGGGATCTGCCGGGGCACGGCGGTTCGCCCGCGAACCTGATCGGGCCCGGCGCGACCGTCGCCGACCTCGCCGCACTGGTCCTGGCCCTCGCCGACGGGCTCGGCATCGACCGGTTCGCCTACGCGGGCGTCTCACTCGGCGGCGCGGTCGGTCTGCACCTGGCCGTGCACCACCCCGACCGGGTGGCCGCCCTCGCCGTCATCTGTTCCTCGGCCCACTTCAACGGCTCCAGTCCCTGGGAGGAGCGCGCGCGGACCGTGCGCCGGGAGGGACTGGCCGCGCTCGTCGAGAGCGCGAACTCCCGTTGGTTCACGCCCGGTTTCAGCGTTCTACGGCTGATCGAGGACCAGCGGAACGCGGATCCGGAGGCGTACGCCGCCTGCTGCGACGCGCTCGCCGCCTTCGACCTGCGCGACCGTCTGGCGTCGATCACCGCGCCGACCCTGCTGGTCGCGGGCCGCGAGGACCCGGCGACGCCGCCCGCGCACCTTCGGGAGATCGCGGACGCGGTGCCCGGCGCCTCGCTCGTCGAGATCGCGGGTGCCTCGCACCTGGCGCCCGCGGAGCGGCCGGAGGCCGTACTCGCCGCGCTGCGCGGGCACTTCGACGGGTACCCGGCACGCGGCATGGAGGTGCGCCGCGCTGTTCTCGGCGACGCGCACGTGGACGGCGCGCAGGCCCGGCAGACCCCGTTCACCGCCCGCTTCCAGGACTTCATCTCGCGCTATGCGTGGGGGGAGATCTGGACGGACCCGACGCTGTCCCGCCGCGAGCGCAGCCTGATCACACTGACGGCGCTCGTGGCACACGGCCACCTCGACGAACTCGCGATGCACGTCCGGGCGGCGCGCCGCAATGGACTGACCCCCGAGGAGATCGGGGCCGTGCTGCTCCAGACGGCCGTGTACTGCGGTGTCCCGGCGGCCAATGCGGCCTTCGCGGTGGCCCAGCGGGTGCTCGACGGGCTCGACGGGCCCGGTGAACCGGACGGCGACGAACACGGTGGACCCGGTGAACGCGACGCGGCGGAGGCCTCGGGGGAAGCCTGAGCGATCCCCGCGACGCGTGGCGTGCCGCACCGCGTCCGCCGCACGACCGCACCTGACGCGCGACCGGCCGCCTGACACCCGACCGACCGCAGGACACGCGACCGTCCGTTCCGGTGAGCCCGGGCACGCCGGCGGACGGGCCTCTCGGAAGGCGGCCGGCCGGAGGGCTACCGCAGTCCCCGACCCGTCGCCAGGACCTCCTCCGCCTTCGCGACCAGCCCGTCGGCCCCGCACGAACGCGCCAGTGTCAGACCCTTGTTGAGCTCCGAGACCGAGCGCGCCGCGATGCCGTACTCGACACGGGCCGCCGCGTGTTCGTACTGGCAGGGCGAGGCCTCCAGACAGGCGACGGCCTGCGCCGCGAGGCGTACCGCACGCTGGCCCGACTCGAGGGCCGCGGCGCAGCGCAGTGCCTCGCCGATGGCGGTGTCCGTGCCGAACCGCTCGGCCCGGCGCCGGGCGTCGACGGCCAGCGCGGCGGCGCGCACCGGGTCCTCCGAGGCGAGCGCGCGGGCGAGGTCGATCGACCAGGGTGCCATCACCGTGTTGTGGTGGCCCCGCACCGCGGAGGCCTTCTCGGCGGCCTCCAGTTCGTTGATGCCGTCCTTGACCCGGCCGACGGCGATCAGCAGCCGACCGCGTACGGAGCGGGTGTCGGGCAGCACGATCGTGGTCGGGTACGGCGGTGCGAAGCCGTACTGCTCGGCGATCGCCCAGGCCTCCTGGACGTCGCCGCGGGCGAGCAGGGTGTCGACGAGTCCACAGGTCGCGGACCAGTACAGGGGCAGCCCGCGCCCGACCCGCTCGGCGATGCGCAGTGACTCGCGCAGGGTGGTCTCGGCGTCCCGCAGACGGCCCCGCCTGCGGTGGGCGAGGCCGACGAAGGCGTGCGCCAGGGAGAGATGGCCGCCGCTCCAGCCGGCGGACGTGTACGAGCGCAGCGCCTCCGAGAGAAGGCTCTCCGCCCGGTCGAGCCGGTCCGTGTAGGCGTACGAACTCCCCAGCATCATGAGGAGTTCGACGCCCCACTCGGTGTCGGTCCAGCCGAGTCCGGGTGCCAGGCGGCCGTTGACGAGGGCCCGGTCGCAGAGTTCCACGACCTCCTCGGCGTTCTCGCCCCGGGTCATCGCGTCGAAGCCGCGCAGTATCAGCAGCGCCCGCTCGGAGTTGTCCCGTCCGGTGCATGTCCCGGCGAGTTCGGCGAGCCCCCGGGAGCGTCCCGGCACGTGGTCCTCGCCCGCGTGGATGCCCTCCCACATGTAGTGGACGGCCTGGAGCCGCATCCGGGCGGGGCCGGGGTCGAGCCGGGCGGCCTCCGCGTCGACGGTGCGCACGGCCTCGTCCAACTGGTTGTTGTGGACCAGTGCCTGGGAGAGGCGGAAGACGGCGTCCACCCGCAGGTCGCCCGCCAGGCCGGACCGTTCGAGCGCGGCCCGCAGATGGCCGATCGTGGTGGCGGGCGCGGTCAGGAGGGTGGCACAGCCCAGCTCGTAGAGCACGCGTGCGTGGACCTCGGGGAGCGGGGGCTCCCTGAGTGCGCGCTCCAGACAGCGCCGGGCCGCGTCGGGCGCGCCGACGGCGAGGTGTTCGCGGGCCGCCTCGCGCATCTGCTCGACGACTTCGGGGTCGTCGTCGGGGTGCACTTCGAGGAGGTGGCGGGAGGCGGCCGCGGCGCCGCGGCCCGACTCGGTGACCGCCCAGGCGGCCTGGCCGTGCATCGCGGTGCGCAGCGCGTCGGGGATCGAGCGGTAGACGGCGCTGGCGATCAGGGGGTGCACGAACTCCAGCTCACTGCCGGTCAGTTGGCTGTTCGCGGGTTCGACGTCGGTGAGGATGCGGGCCACACCGAGCAGTTCGGCGCAGCGCTCGGCCTCGTCGCGCGGCATTCCGGCGAGCTGGGCGGCGAGGTCGAGGGAGATGCCCGTGCCGAGTATCGCGGCCGCCCAGGCGAAGCGGGTGGCGTCGATGCCGAGCCCTTCGAGGCGGGCGACGAGTCCGCGGCCGCGCGCGGAGCGGTTCAGGGCGCGCAGTTCGGCGGCCGACGCCTCGACCGGTAACAGCTCGGTGTCCTGCACCTTGGCGAGGAGTTCGACGGTCTCGTAGGGGTTGCCGCCGGTGACCGCCCACACCTCGCGGCAGAACGGGGCGTCCGCGTGCTCGCCGAGGGTGGCGCGGGTCAGTCCCGCGGTGGCGTCGGGGGTCAGCGCGCTGAGGGTGACGATCGGGCGGGCCGCGGCGGCGACGGCGTCGAGGTGAAGGGCCCGCTCGCCGGTGACCTCGCCGGGGCGGCGCGCGACCACCACGAGGACGGGCAGGTCGTCGAGGCGCTCGGCGAACGCGGCCAGCCATCGCAGGGTCTCCTGGTCGGCCCAGTGCGCGTCGTCGACCATCAGGACGAGCGGCCACTCGCGCTTGGCCAGCCGCCGCACGGCCGCGACCAGTCCGTCGCACACGCCCTGCGGGTCGGCCTGGCGGTCGCCCGGCTCGGCGATGCCGAGAGCAGGGCCGGCGATGTCGTACCAGTCGCCCAGGTATTCGCGGGCCTCTTCCGGCATCAGCGAGACGATGGCCGGCTGGAGGAGCTGCCGTATGACGTGGAAGGGGACGGAGGTGACGGTCTCGCCGCCGCGGGCCGACCAGACCGTGCAGCCCTTGGCCTCGGCCATCCTGCGGGCCTCCGCGAGCAGTGCGGTCTTGCCGATGCCGGCCTCGCCGCCGAACACCAGCAGACTGCCCGAGGACGAGGCGTCCGCGCGCAGCGCGTCCACGGCCTGTGCGACATCCGCGATCTCCGCCTCGCGCTCCCAGAGTGAGGCCGAGGCCGCCGGTCCCGGCCGCGCCTGCGTCATACCGCTACCTCCCCGGGCCGCACGGACGACGTACAGACATCGAGCCTAGCCGTCCCCGGATCGATGCGGAGGTGGGTCAGGGCACCGGTGGCCGAGACGGGTGACGGCGCTCACCCGAAGGCGACGCGACGGGGCGCCGAGCTGGGGCGGGGAGGTCGTGGACGGTCGGCAGCCGTCGAATGCCGTCGGGTCTCGCGTCGTCGGAATCGGTACGGACCCAAGTGAAAGGCCTTACGGATTCGGGGAGTTGGGCAGATGGGGGTGGCCGGCCCGCCGCACGGGACGTCGTACGGGGTGGGCGACGCGCAGGACACGCCGCCGGCGCCCGCCGACGCGTACCGGGCGAGGGGTGCGGTCTCCGCGGACGGTCGACCGGTCCCCTCTCATCCGCCTTTCACCCAGGGCTCATACGGTGGGGTCCATGACGCAGGTGACTCCCCCCGGCTGGTATCCCGACCCCGGGCAGACAAGTGACAGTCCCGCCACCGAACGCTGGTGGGACGGCAGGGCATGGACGGAGCAGACCCGCCCCCTCGGGTCCGGCGCCTCGTGGGGTCCCCCGGGACAGCCGCCGGCCGCCGGACCGTACCCGGTCCTTCCCCCCGGGCCCCGACGGCGCGGGCTGCGCACCGGCATCGCCGTCGCCGCCGCGATCGCGGTCCTCGCGGGCATCGGGGGCGGTGTGTACGCCCTCACCAAGAACGACGGCAACGGCGGGAACAGCGCCGACGCCCAGAGGCCCGGCGGGCAGAACGGCCAGGGCGGCTTCGGCGGCGCGGGCGGACCGGAGGGCGGCCCGGGCGGCGCTCCCGGCGGCTCGGGCGGATCAGGTGGCTCGGGCGGACCGGAGGGGCAGACCCCGGCGCCGGGCCGGTCAGGGGTGCCGCGGACCGAGGACGGTTACGCCACAGACGCGTACAGCGGCATCAGCATGCCGGTGCCCGACAACTGGACCGGCCAGAGCGGCATGGCGAGCGCGGTGCTGTCGACCAAGGACACCTACAAGTGCCCTGGCGACACCTCGCAGAAGTGTCAGCGGGGCGGCGCGTACTCGGCACCCGCGCGGTACCAGGGCATCAAGTCCACCACGCCGGAGGCGGCGGCCAAGGAGGACATCTCCAAGAACGCCCAGGAGTCCTACGGCAAGGGATACGGGAAGATCACGTCGCACACGGAACTCGCGTCCAGGGCGGTCACCGTGGCCGGCGAGAAGGGCTATCTCGTCCGCTGGAAGGTCGTCACCAGCAAGGGCGACGACGGTTACGTCGAATCACTCGTCCTCCCCTCCCCCGCCGACCCCAAGTCGCTGGTCGTCGTCCGCTTCGGCGTCGACGCCGGCTCCAAGGGTCCTCAGCAGTCCGTGATCGACGACATCACCAAGGGCATCAAGCCGGCGTCCGGAGCGGGCGGCGACGGACAGAACGTCTGACCACCGCGCCCGCGCCTCCCCGCGCCCGCCCCCGGACACAGATCGGCCGGGTGGAGCCCCTCTCCGCTCAAGAGGAGCCCCACCCGGCCGGGGGTGCGCGCCGCCCCCGTCCCCACGGTGCGGCGCGAGCAGGCCGACGTCCGGTCATCCCGCGGACGGCGACCTGGGTCTCAGGTCAGGCCCAGTGCCGGAATCACCACGGCCTCCACGAACTGTGTGAGATACGCCGCGTCCGCGTACTCGCCCTCCAGAACCGGACGCACCCGCACCACACCGAACAGCTGCGCCGGGATGAACTCGAGCGCCGGGTGGTCGGCGGGGACCTCGCCCCGGGCGACCCCGCGGGCGATGATCTGCTTGACCGCGCCGATCTCGGGCTCGATGAGCGCCTCGCGCAGGGCCTCCCGCAGCTCCTTGTCCTGCAGCACGGCGTGGCCGAGTGCCTGGAGCAGCTGGGTGTCACGGCCCGACCAGTCCCCGGCGGCGCGTGCCATCGCGCGCAGATCGCCGACGAGCGAGCCCGTGTCGATTCCCGAGAACCGCGGGCACTGGTTGGCGCGCAGTGCGGCGGCCACGAACTGGGGCTTCGTCTTCCACTGCCGGTACAGCGTGGACTTGCTGCAGCGTGTGCTCGCGGCCACGCCTTCCATGGTGAACGCGTCGTATCCGCACGCACGGATCTGTTCGAGCACGGCGTCGTAGAACTCCTGCTCACGCTCGGGCGTGATCTTGGAGCGGCGCGAGGCGATGACCGACTCCGGTCCCTCCGCGGCCTGCGACGTCATGGGTCTTCTCCTCGCTCGTGCGGGTGGTCGGTTTCACAGAGTCTAATCGATACGCCAGTGTACCGGAACGCATTGGTATCGGTACACTGTCGTATCGGTACACTGTCGTATCGATGAGCCTTGGTCAGGATCCACCCCCTGTCGAACAGACGCCGAGTGGAGCCTGTCCTGGGCTCACCGCACACCACCTCACTCAAGAACGTCAGCAAAGGGGCCGGGGGATGGATTCCCGAACCGAGCCTGCAGAACCGGATCCCGCCGCGGCCATACGTCGGCCGTCACGGCGCGACACCGCCGGGCGGCCGCCGCTCGTCCGTGAACTCCTGCTCGTCACAGGACTCTTCGTCGTCTACAAGGTCGGCCGGCAACTGGCCACCGGACACACGGCCGAGGCCTTCCGCAACGCCGGCCACGTCTGGGACTGGGAACGGTCCCTGCACCTGCCGGGCGAGGGCGCCGTACAGGGCGTGCTGCTGCACAGCGACACCCTGGTGCACCTGGCGAACGCTTACTACGCGACCGTCCACTTCCCGGCCACGGCGGCCTTCCTGGTCTGGATGTACCTGCGGCGCCCGGTCCACTACGTGTGGGCGCGCCGGGTCCTGGCCGTGATCACCGCCGCCGCCCTGGTGCTGCATCTCACCTTCCCGCTCGCGCCGCCCCGGCTCCTCGCCGTCGCGGGCCTGGTGGACACCGGACAGGTGTACGGGCCCACGGTGTACGGAGCGCACCCGGCCACCGACGAGATGGCGAACCAGTTCGCGGCGATGCCCTCACTGCATTTCGGCTGGGCGCTGATGGTGGCGATCGGTCTGATCGCCGCGACCCGCTCCCGCTGGCGCTGGCTGTGGCTGCTGCACCCGCTGGTCACCCTGCTGGTGATCGTCGGCACCGCGAACCACTACTGGCTCGACTCCGTCGCCGCGGCCGCGCTGCTCGGCGTCGCCCTGGCCGTGATCCACCTACCGCACCGGACCGAGACGACGGCCGGGCGCGCGCAGGAACGCGCCGTCGCGGGAGACGTCAAGGAGTCCGTACCGGAGCTCGTGGGGGCAGGTCGATGAACGCCACGCTCGCCGCCGTCGTGCTGTCCCTGTTCTCGGCCGTCGCCTACGCCGCCGCGGCCGTGGCACAGGAAAGGCTCGCGTCCCGGACCACCGAACCGGGCGTCCTGAGCATGCTCGGCCACGCCGCGTGGTGGTGGTCGGTCGCGCTGAACGCGTCCGCAGCGCTGCTGCATGTCGCCGCGCTCAAATACGGAACGCTCACGCTGGTGCAGCCGCTCGGCGCCCTCACGCTGGTGGCCGCGGTACCGCTCGGCGCGCGGGTGGCCGGGCGACGGGTCAGCGCGGTCGAGTGGCGTGGCACCGCGCTCACCCTGGTCGGGCTGTCCGCACTGCTGGTCACGGCGTCCGGGCCGGCGCCCGACGACGTGCTGAGCGTGCCGCAGGCGCTGGCCGTGGCCGCCGCCACCTCCGTGGCGATCGGCGTCCTGTCGCGGCCCGGCACACGGCCGGGGCTGCGGCACGCGACCGCCTCCGGGTTCGCCTCAGGTGTCGCCTCGGCGCTCACCCAGACGGTGACGGTGGCCGTGACGGACCGCTCCGGACCGATCCTCAGCGTGCAGGTCATCGTGGTGGCGCTGCTCGTGGCGGCCTTCGCGACCGCCGGACTGCTCCTGTCGCAGACCGCCTACCGGGGTGGACTCGGCGCTCCCCTGGCCGTCGTGACGCTCGCCAATCCGGTCGCCGCCGCGGCGATCGGTCTCTCCCTGCTCGGGGAGAAGCTCCAGGGAGGCCCGGCCGGCCTGCTGCTCGCGGCGTTCGGCGCGGGAGTGGCGTCCTGGGGCGTGGTGACGCTGTCGCGTTCGGCGCCGGAGCGCGTGCCCGCCGCGCCCGAGCCCTTCGAGGACGACGAGCACCCGGTCGCCGCGGTACTGGCGCTGGAGGCCGAGGCCGCGAAGTACACGCCCTCGTTGGTCCCGAACCAGCCGAACCCGGGAGAGCCGACGAACCCGGGCCGTCTGACGAATCCGGGGCATCTGACGCCCCTGTGAGAAGGACGGCAACGGGGAAGGGCGGCCGCGGAGAGATCCGCGGCCGCCCTTCCCCGTCTGTGTCCGTGCCAGGTCAGCCGAGCCCGCGGGAGTCCTGCTTGAGCGCGGTGTCCACGGTCAGCGCCGTCGCGATGACGAGGCTGAGGAGCGGCTCCGGGAGCTGGTAGTGGATCTGCAGGACGTAGTTGTCCGCCGTGGTGAACATCGTCTTGGCGAGGCCTTCCCAGGTCTTGGTGATCCGGGCGACCTCGTTGCCGCTGTGGTCGACGATGGCGAAGTTCCAGGCACGCCAGTTCTCCGCCTTGATGGCGCCGACCTGCTGGCCGTTGACGTTGATCGCGAAGTTGATCTTCCCGATCATGTTCTGCTGCACGATCTCGCCGACCGGCTGTCCGTCCGGACGCTCCACGATCACCCGCGACTTGATGAACTTCGCGGGACGCGTGAGCCGCAGCACCGGCTGCCCGTGGGCGTCACGGATCTCCAGCTTGTGCGTCATGTACTGGTCGACGCTGGAGACGAAGCGCAGCGCTTTCTTCAGACCGCTCTGACCGACCTCGACGACCGCGCCGAGCTGGTTGCCCTGCTGGTCCATGACCTTGTACTCGTTGGTCAGCTCGATCAGCTTGGCCTTCTGGTTCACCACCAGGACCGGCTCGGTGAACAGGGTGCCACCACCGGCACCGCCGGACGCGACCCCGGCCTGCTGGTGCACCTGCTTCTGCACGCGCGGGTCGGGGGCCGCCGCCGGCTGCCCGTACGGCTGCTGCGCCTGCTGCGGAACCTGCTGTCCGGCCGGGGCCTGCTGGTCCGCATTCGTGTGCTCGGTCCACTGCGAGCCGTCCCAGTAGCGGAGCGTCTTGGGCGCCCCGTGCGGATCCGGGTACCAACCTGCAGGAGTGTTCGAATGCGTGGTCACCGGGGCACACTACCTCGCATCGGCCGGAAATTGACCCCTGTCCCGCCGGCCATCAGCCGGTGACGATCGCGGGGTCGCTCACACCCGGACGGCCGTTCTCGACATGTCCGGCAAACCGCCGCGAGAAGCCCGCGGCGGATTCGACGGTCAGGTCGTACCAGCGGTGGCTCGCCCGCAGATCCACCCGATGCCGCACCGTCGCGCCCGGCCGCACCCTGAACGAACGGGGCCGCCCTCCGTAGCCGTCGGTGAGCTTCAGATCGGCCGTGCCCGAACCCCTGTTGGTGAAGGTCAGCTCCACGTCGGCGCCGACGTGGCGCGCGGTGACCTCCGGTCCCGCGACCTTGCCGGGGCCCTTGAAGACCCGCAGGAAGCCGTTCGGCCCGTGCACCGTCAGGTCGTACGAGCCGTTCGAGTACGCGGAGTTCCAGGTGTCCGACACCGTCTTCCCGGCCTCGGCGGTGTATGTCCAGGGGCCGTCGGTGCGGTTGCCGGAGGTGACGAGGAAGGCGGCACCGGCCTTGGCCCCGGAGCCGAAGGTGAGAGTGAACTTCCCGGCCGCCGGGTCCGCCGAACCGTCCACCAGGGGTGCGTACTTGAGCGGGCGGGCCGGGCGCGAGCCGCGCTCCTGCCTGGGCAGCACGGGGTTGGCGGGCGGGGTCGGCACATAGTCGGGGTGACGGTCGTGGTCCGGCGGCAGGTAGCCGTCGGTGTCCGGCAGCGCGACCGGCTTGGTGTCCTTGCGGGAGAAGTCGAAGGCGGCGGTGAGGTCGCCGCTGATCGCGCGCCGCCAGGGCGAGATGTTGGGTTCGTGCACCCCGAAGCGACGCTCCATGAACCGGATGATCGACGTGTGGTCGAGCGTCTCGGAACAGACGTAACCGCCCTTGCTCCAGGGCGAGACGACCAGCATCGGCACCCGCTGGCCCAGCCCGTAGGGCCCGGCGGCGTGAGCGGCGTCACCCTTGTGCAGATCCGGGCCGACGTCGACCGTCGACCTGCCCTGCGCGGCGGACTGCGGCGGGAAGGGCGGCACCAGATGGTCGAAGAAGCCGTCGTTCTCGTCGTACGTGATGAACAGCGCCGTCTTCGCCCACACCTTGGGGTCGGAGGTGAGCGCGTCCAGCACCTGCGCGATGTACCAGGCACCGTAGTTGGCGGGCCAGTTGGGGTGCTCGGTGAACGCCTCGGGTGCGACGACCCAGGATATCTCGGGCAGCTTCCCGCCCTTGACGTCCGCCTTGAGCTGGTCGAAGAAGCCCTCGCCCTTGCGGGCGTCGGTGCCGGTACGCGCCTTGTCGTAGAGCGGGTCACCGGGCTTGGCGTTGCGGTACTGGTTGAAGTACAGCAGCGAGTTGTCGCCGTAGTTGCCCCGATAGGCGTCCGGGATCCAGCCCCAGGAGCCGTTCGCGTCCAGGCCGTCGCCGACGTCCTGGTAGATCTTCCACGACACCCCGGCCGCTTCCAGCCGCTCCGGGTACGTCGTCCAGTCGTACCCCGCCTCGTCGTTGCCGAGGACCGGGCCGCCCCCCTTGCCGTCGTTGCCGGTGTAACCCGTCCACATGTAGTAGCGGTTCGGGTCGGTGGAGCCGATGAACGAGCAGTGGTAGGCGTCGCAGATCGTGAACGCGTCGGCGAGCGCGTAGTGGAACGGGATGTCCTCACGCGTCAGGTACGCCATCGTCGTCGACGACTTGGTCGGCACCCATTTGTCGTACTTGCCCTGGTTGAAGGCGGCATGGCCGTCGCTCCAGCCGTGCGGCAGGTCCTGGACGAACTGCAGGCCCAGGTCGTCGGCGTCGGGCCGGAAGGGGAGCACGTCCTTGGTGCCGTCCGACTGGTGCCAGACCGTCTTGCCGTTCGGCTGGGTGACCGGACGCGGGTCCCCGAAGCCCCGGACACCTCTCAGCGACCCGAAGTAGTGGTCGAAGGACCGGTTCTCCTGCATCAGCACGACGATGTGCTCGACGTCGTCGATCGTGCCGGACGCGTGGTGCGCGGGCAGTGCGGCGGCACGCTCGATGCTGTTCGACAGTGCGGTGAACGCCGCTGTGCCACCGGCGAGTTGGAGGAATCGGCGTCGGTTCACTTGAGGCATGACTGGGTGACCTCTTGTCCTGACGTGGTGCGTGGGATGGGACCTGCGCGGGGGGAGTGTTCCAAGAGGAACGAATGCCGGGGAAGACCCCGTGGCGCTTGTGTGACCGGCAGGAGTCCGCGATGCGAACAGCGGCGCCCCCGGCCTCCGCGCCGGGAACGGTGTCTCAGACGCCCTTGCGCAGGATGGCGGTGATCTCCGAACCGGCCTCCCGGTCCAGCCGGCCCGGGCAGGACACACCCAGCGCGAGGGCCAGTTCACGGCCGTGAAGGTCGACCGCGGACTCCACCAGCTCGGCGAACGCGTCCATGGCGGCCCGCCCCCGGCGCAGGCCGACGGCCCCGAGACCCACCGCGATCAGCGCGGCCGGCCACCACCGGACGGCGACCAGCAGATAGGGCGCGCTCCAGGCGGCCAGCCGGACGGCCGCGTCGTAGGCGTCACGCGCGCCGCGCAGTTCGGTGCGGGTGTCAGCGGACAGGACGAGCCAGAGCCGGGACCAGGCCGACTCCAGGTCGAGCCGGTACGCCCGGTGGACCCGCAGGTCCAGGGCGCGCACCCGGTCACCGATCCAGCAGGGATGGGCGGGCTCCTCCAGGGAGATCCGGTTGCGGGCCGCCGCGTGGCGCGCAAGGTCTGCGGTGGTGCCGGGGTCGAGCGGCGCCCCCAGCCCGACGGCTCGCGCCTCCACCCGCGCGTAGGCGTCCTCGGCCGCCCGCCACCTCCGCCGCCTGCGCTCGGTCAGCCGGCGCCCCGGGACCTTCGCGGGGCCCGGCCAGTCCCCCGCCCAGCACCGCTCCACCACACCGCCCAGAGCCTGGGCGGCGAGGCCCAGTCCGGCCGAGGCGATCACCGTCGCGGAGGCCGCCAGCACCACACCTCCGGGCGACCGGCTCGCCGGGTGTCCGGCCAGCTCGTCGAGCGCCCGGGTGATCCGCCCGACGTCGTACCAGTGCGCCTGGCCGAGCAGCCGTCCGGCCCCGGCGACCGCCAGGAACAGCAGGCCCGAGGGCACCAGGTAGGTGAGCCAGCGCGCGGCGAGGTTCTTACCGAGCTCGGCGAGGACGGCGTTCACGAGACCCTGCGACGGCACAGCGGCTCGCCGTACAACCGGCAGACGGGCGGGACCGGCTGGTTGCGGGCGGGGCTGCGCCGGTCGCACCGATCGCTCGGGCAGACGTACGCCTCGACCACGGGGTGTCCCTCGACGGCCGCCGGGAGCCCGCCGATCCCCGCGCCCCGGAAGGCCCGCAGGCCGGCCGCCACCCCGCTGCGGCGCAGCAGCCGGTGCAGTTCCGCCTGAGGGGCGGCGGGGTCGCCGCCGTCCCGCAGCGACGCGAGGATCTCCTCCAACTCCGGCCCGTGGTCGGCGGGAACGACGTCCCGGATCTGGTCCAGCCGGGCGCAGATGTCGGCGTTCATCGCCGTCGCCCCGCCGCTCGCGTCACCGGTGCCGGTGTCACCCATCCGTGCAACCTCCCTACACGACAACCGAGTTGCGAGGATACTGGGCGCTCACCGACGATCACGGGGGGTGATGCCGATGTTCTGGCGTCGACGCGCACGGGCACGCGGGGCGGAGCAGGGCGGGTCGGACGGAGCGCGGTTCACCTTCCGCGCGATGCCGTCGGAGGCCGAGCTGCGCCGGGCGGCCGAGACCGGATCCCCTCAGGCACTGAACCAGTACGGCGTCAAGTTACGGATCGACGGACGCCTCGAGGAGGCCGTCGAGGTACTCACCCCGGCGGCGGAGGGCGGCCATCAGGACGCCACGGCCAATCTGGCCCTGACCCTGCTCTCACTCGGGCGCGGCGAGGAGGCCGCCGCCTGGTTCGAGCGGAACGGCCCGATGGGCGAGGCGATGGCCCGCCGCATCCGGGAGCGGCGCGACGAGGACGACGCTCCGGGGTCCGCCGGCCGGCCCGCTCGCTGATGGCCACCCCGTACGACCTGTTCGGCACACCCGGGTACGAGCAGTTGCTGGCCGTACTGGGAGGTGCCGAGGAGGCGCTCGCCCGCTACGAGCGGGCCGGCCGCCTCTCCGATCTCGAACGCGCCCTGGTGCTCTTCGACGCGCTGCTGGCGAGAGCGGAGAACATCGATCTGCGCAGCGCCGCCATGAACGGCGTCGGGATGGTGCTCTGGGCCCGCTACGAGCGGTTCGGGGAACCGGCGGACCTGGACGGCGCCATCACCCTGTTCCGTGAGGCTCTGGCCCCCTACGGAGCGGAAGTCACCGTCACCACGCCCTCCTACTGGACGAACCTGTCCGGCGCACTGCGACTGCGCTGGCTGCGCACCCACGACGTACGGGACCTGGGCGCGTCCGTCGACGCCGTCAGAACGGCCCTGGTCTCGACACCGCCCAGCGGCCCGTTGCGCTCCAACCGTCTCAACAGCCTGGGCGACGCCCTGCTCAACCTCTTCCAGCTGCACGGTGATTCCAGCGCGCTCGCCGAGGCCGTGAGCCGCTTCCGGGAGGCGGTGGCCTGTACCGAACCGGGTACGGACGAGGGTGTCTGGGCCCGCTCCAGCCTCGCCGAGGCCCTCCGCCACCACCACCGCTGGTCCCCCGACGGCGCCCCGGAGGCGCTCGACGAAGCCGCGGGGCTGGCACGGGAGGTGCTCGCCGGAGTCTCCCGGCGCCACCGGCTGTATCCCCGGTTCCTGTCGAACCTCGCCCTGGTCCTGACCGACCGGCACACGGCCCGCGCGGACCCCGCCGACCTGCGCGAGGCCGCCCGCGCCGCCCGCCGTGCGGTCGCGGCCACCCCGGCGGGACATCCCAACCTCGTCCAGCGCAACGCGGTCCTGGCGACCGTGCGCCGCCTGGAACTCGTCGGCGTCGGTGGCCGTGCCACCGGCCTCGATGTCACGGACCCCGGCGCTCCCGGCCCCGGTGCGGCCGCACGCCCCGATGCCGCCGGGGTCCCGGCCGTCGCCGGCGCCCGTCGTCGTCCGGCGCGGCGCGAGCAACGGGCCCTGCGGGCCTGGATCCGGGCCACCGGTCAGGCGTACGCCGCCACCCCCGAAGGGCATGCGCTGCGCGGACTCGCCCTGCTCCACCACGGTTCGGCCCTGGCCACGAAGGCGGTGACCGAGGACGACGCGCGGGCCCGGGACGCGGCGATCGCGCTGTACCGGCGGGCCGCGCGCGACCCGGCCATGGACGTGAGCGTCCGGGTGGGCTGCGCGCGGCTGTGGGCGCTGAGTGTCCTCGACGGCGGGGGTTCACCGGCGCACGGCCGGGCCGCGGCGATGGAACCGTACCGGCTCGCGGTCGAACTGCTGCCGCGTACGGCCTCGTACCGCGTCGGACGCATGGACCGCGCACGCCAGTTGGGCGACTTCGCGGGTCTCGCCGGCGACGCGGCCGCGTGTGCGCTGGACCTCGCCGACGCCCGGCCGCCCGATGCGGAAGGGGCCGGCGCGGAACCAGGCCGTGCGGAACCGGCCGGGGCGGAGGCGGTCGACGCGGACGCGGCCGGTGCCGAGTTGGCCCTGCGGCTCCTCGAACAGGGTCGCGGCGTGCTGCTCGGGCAGGCGCTCGACGCCCGCACGGAGACCTCGGAGCTGCTGAGCCGGGTGCCGGACGAACTCCTCGCCGAATGGCGGTGGTTGGTCCCACAGCTCGACCGTCCCGAGGCCGCCGTCTTCACCTCGTCGGAGCCGGGCGGGACGGACGGCCCCGCGGCGGAGGACCCGTTGACGGGCGAGGACCGGCACGCGCTGGCCGAGCGATGGGAGCGGCTCGTGGAGACGATCCGGCGGGTGCCGGGCTGCGAGAGCTTCCTGCGGCTCCCCCGCACCCACGAGATGCTCGCCGGTATCGCGGACGCGGGCCCGGTCGTCGTCGTCAACGTCAGCCCGCTGCGCTGCGACGCGCTCGTCCTGCACCAGGGGCACGTGCGGCCCGTACGACTGGAGGGGCTGCGTCACGCGGAGGCCGAACGGCGGGCGGACGCCTTCCTCGCCGCGATCCGGGCGACGGGCGACCACGCCCTGCCGTTGTCCGCGCAGCGGGACGCGCAGACAGAGGTCCGGGAGACACTCGAATGGCTGTGGACGGTCCTGGCCCGACCGGTCCTGGACGCGCTCGCCGGCTGGGGATGGCCCGGGGAGGATCCCGCGGGAGAACCGGGCCGCCTGTGGTGGGTTCCGACGGGCCCGCTCACCGCGCTGCCACTGCACGCGGCCGGCCGGCACGAGAACGGCGGGGAGAGTCTGCTCGACCGCGCGGTCTGCTCGTACGCCCCGACCGTCAACAGTCTCGTGCACGCCCGGCGGCGCGAGGCCGAACGCCCGGACCCGGTCCGGCCGGAGCCCACCGCCCCGCTGATCGTCGCTGTCGCCGAGGCACCGGACGCCGGATCCCCACCCCTGGAAGGCGTGAGGGAGGAGGCGACGCGGCTGGCCCGACGACCGGGCGCCCGTCTGCTCCTGGCCGAGGACGCGGTGCGGCAGTCCGTGCTGGACGCGCTCCCCCACCACGCGTGGGCGCACTTCGCGTGTCACGCCGTCGGCGCGCTCTCCGGAGCGGCGGCCGGTCACGTGGTGCTGCACGACCACGCGACGGCTCCGCTCACCCTCTCCGACATCGCCCGGCTCCGGCTCCCGGAAGCGGAACTGGCCTATCTCTCCGCGTGCGAGACCACCAGCGGGCGCAGGGAGTTCGCCGACGAGGCGCTGCACATCACCGGGGCGTTCCACATGGCCGGGTTCACCCATGTCGTCGGAACCCTGTGGGCGGTCGCGGACGACACCTCCCTGGAGGTGACCGACCGGTTCTACGCGGTCTTCGACCCCTCCCACCCCTTCCCCGGGCACACGGCACACGCGCTGCACGAGGCGGTGCGCGAGATCCGCGAGAACGTCGAGGGGGTCCGGGAGAACCCCAGTCTGTGGGCTCCCTACATCCACGTCGGGCCGTAGTCGCCCGCGCCCGGGGCCACGCCCACCCTTCACGTGCTGCCGCGGCCGCGGACACCGGCCGGCCCACAATATCTGTGACAGCGAAGTGAGAAATGAATATGACGCACAAGGAAGATTCCTCGCCCGACAGGCGGAGCAGAGTTATCCACCGCACATGATCGATCGCACCGTGCTACTGTCGATGTCAGTTGCAGTTGTGGTTCCCTAAAACTTGCGAGTGCCCTCACCGGCTTTTCCACGCCGGTGGAGCTCCTTTTTATCTCCGGATTCATTTTCCGGCGGGGTGATCATCACGGCGACGCGGAGTCCGCACACCGCGCACTCCGAACACCGCCCCGAAGGAGATCTACATGGCTACCGGCACCGTGAAGTGGTTCAACGCGGAAAAGGGCTTCGGCTTCATCGAGCAGGACGGCGGCGGCGCCGACGTCTTCGCCCACTACTCGAACATCGCCGCCCAGGGCTTCCGTGAGCTCCAGGAAGGCCAGAAGGTGTCCTTCGACATCGCTCAGGGCCAGAAGGGCCCCACGGCCGAGAACATCGTTCCGGCCTGACGCATCACGCACTTCGCAGCTGGGGCCCGCACCATGGGGTGCGGGCCCCGGCTCGCGGCGTTTTCGGGCACGGTCTCTCCGCCCGACCGCGGCGTTCTCACCCGCGGCATGACGCACAGGATTCACTCCCCGACCCACGGGAATGCTCCGCCAGCACTCCGGGTGCGCATATCCACCCTCTCCATGGAGTGGCCGAGCTCCGCCACCGGAACCGCGCCATTTTTCTGAGCGACGTTTCCCCTGAGCATTCCCTCGCGGATCCGCATCGGTTCCGCACTGTCCCGGCTCGTTCTTGCGATTCTCTGCGCTGCCATTTGCTGCGGGAATTCCTTGATACGCGCCGCATCAAGGAAGGTTCCGCATGAACCGCACGCGCACGAACGACCGCTACTCCCGTACCCGCACCGGGGGTTCCGGCTCCGCGAGGGGCGGCAGCCGCTTCGGTGCCTCGACCCCCGGCCGCTCCGGAGGTCCGCGGCGTTCCGAGGGCCAGGGACGTCGGCAGAGCGCGCCGCAGGGCGAGTTCGCACCGCCGGCGACGCTCACCCCCGCGTTGCCCGCCGTCGAGGCGTTCGCCGATCTCGCCATGCCCGCCCCGCTGTTGGAGGCGCTCGGACACGAAGGCGTGACCGTACCCTTCCCGATCCAGGCGGCCACCCTGCCGAACTCGCTCGCCGGCCGTGACGTGCTCGGCCGCGGTCGCACCGGTTCGGGCAAGACCCTCGCCTTCGGCCTCGCCCTGCTGGCCCGTACGGCCGGCCGCCGCGCCGAGCCCCGGCAGCCGCTGGCCCTCGTCCTCGTGCCCACCCGCGAACTCGCCCAGCAGGTCACCGACGCGCTCACCCCGTACGCCCGCGCCGTCAGGCTGCGACTGGCCACCGTGGTCGGCGGGATGTCGATCGGCAGGCAGGCAGGCGCGCTGCGCGGCGGGGCGGAGGTCGTCGTCGCCACGCCGGGGCGGCTCAAGGACCTCATCGACCGTGGTGACTGCCGCCTCGACCGGGTCGACATCACCGTCCTCGACGAAGCCGACCAGATGACCGACATGGGCTTCATGCCGCAGGTCACCGCGCTGCTCGACCAAGTACGCCCCGAGGGCCAGCGGATGCTGTTCTCCGCCACCCTGGACCGCAACGTCGACCTGCTGGTCCGCCGCTATCTCACCGACCCCGTGGTCCACTCCGTGGACCCCTCCGCGGGCGCGGTCACCACCATGGAGCACCACGTACTCCATGTGCACGGCGCGGACAAGCAGCGGACGACCACCGAGATCGCGGCTCGCGAGGGCCGGGTGATCATGTTCCTGGACACCAAGCACGCCGTGGACCGGCTGACCGAGCATCTGCTGCAGAGCGGCGTCCGCGCCGCGGCCCTGCACGGGGGCAAGTCCCAGCCGCAGCGCACCCGGACCCTGGCCCGGTTCAAGACCGGGCACGTGACGGTCCTGGTGGCGACCAACGTCGCGGCACGCGGGATCCACGTCGACAATCTCGACCTGGTCGTGAACGTCGATCCGCCCAGCGACCCGAAGGACTACCTGCACCGGGGCGGCCGCACCGCGCGTGCCGGTGAGTCCGGCAGCGTCGTCACGCTGGTGACTCCCCAGCAGCGCCGCGACATGAGCCGGCTGATGGCTGCGGCCGGCATTACCCCTCGGACCACCCAAGTACGTTCGGGCGAGGAGGAGTTGAGCCGCATCACGGGCGCCCAGACCCCCTCGGGCGTACCGGTGGTCATCACCGCGCCGGTCGTGGAACGCGCCCGCCGCGGCACCTCTTCCGCCTCGCGGAGTTCCTCCGCGTCCCGGGGTTCCGGCTCGTCCCGGGGCCGGCGCGGCGGCGCCGGGCAGGGACGGTCCGCCGGCGAGGCGGCGCGTCGTACGGGACGGCGGCCGTCGGCCCTCGACTCCGCGGCCTAGGCCGGGTACCGCCGCACCACCGCCGGCGGCTTCGCACTTCGTGACGGGACAGCTCACCCCACTTCGCAGGAGGCACCCTTTGACACTGGCACTGGCCTTGACACTGACGACGGTTCAGACGCGGCAACGCCCGGCGGACACCGCCGCCACCGCCCCGATCCCGCTCGACGCCATGGACGTATCCGGACCGCGGGTCTGCGACGACATGACCGTCGAGGTCGCCCTGTCCGTCATGGCCAGTGCCCGTGTCGGGTACCTGCTCCTGTGCGACGAGGACGAGCAGTGCACGGGCGCGATCACCCGGGCCCAGCTCACCGCCGTCCGCGACAGTTCCGGCTACACGGACCGGATCCGGGTGCGGGACGTCCTCGGCGCCGGTGAACGCGACAGCGTCCCGGGTGCTCTCGCTCTCACCCGCTGATTCCGTCTCACCCGGTCGGACCCACTTCCTCCTCTTCCCCGTTCCCCTGTGAGGCATCATGCGCTGCGTCATCGCCAGGTTCCCGTTCGACCTCTCCAAGAGCGGGGTGCTGGCCTCCATGAAGGGCGTCAAGCCCGAGCCGATCACCGGTGAGTCCGTCCTGATCGGTCGTCGCCACTACCCCGTCAAGCAGGTGGGCGAGGTCATCACCCGTCAGGACCGCCGCGACTTCACCAGCGGTGAGGTCACCCGGGCCATGACCCGCCTCGGCTTCACCTGCCAGGGCGGCCACGGGACCGTACAGCCCACCCGTGTCCTCACGCCGCTGCAGAACGCGTCGGCGCTGCTCGGCAGCCCGGCCCCGCTGGGACTCTGACGAGCCGGGAACCAGGGGGACCCGAGGACTGCGCGTCCGCGCGGACCGACGGACTCCTGACCGGAGCAACGGGCGGAAGCCACTGACGGAAGCCGCCGCCAGGACGCACGACGAGGGGCCCGGCCGACACATGTCGGCCGGGCCCTCGTCGTGCGTCACCGTCCGGGCCACGGCACCCGGCCGGACGCGGACTCCCGGCCGGGCGGGGACGAGCCGGCGACGCGGCGTCTCACTGGTCGAAGTAGCTGAAGTCGCCCACGGTCCAGGCGCTGACGTCCTCGATCGCGACGCGGTACATCCCGCCCGTCTCGGGGATTCCGACGTTGCCCTGCAGGATCCGGGCGAGGTGGAAGTGCAGATGCGTGGGAGGCTCGCCACGATCCGGCCGGCCCTCCGCCCGTCCCGCGGTGAAGACATCGGAGAACGGGCCGAGGTGGTCGGAGTCCTTCAGGACCTCCGAGACACGCTCCCGCCACACGGCTTCGGGAGCCAGCCGGCCGGTGATGACGGCTCCGCCGACGACCACGGTCAGCGACATCTGATTGCTTTGCCCGGACTCCACCATGGCGGAGATGTCCACGAGCAGCTCGTCAGGGTTCGACATGAAAGCCGATTCTATGGGCGTCGCCGGCCGATGGGGGCACGAACGCGATCCTGGTGACCTGCGGCCCCCCTGATACCTGCGACACGCCGACGCCAAAATCTATCTTTGTCAGAGTAGACATTGGTCGGCAGCGTGGCTAAGGTTTCTCACATAGACATGACCGCCACACGGAGAGCCCGCAACCGGAGGGGCCACCTGCGACACGCAGGCGACGCGTGGTGGACACAGAGGAAGAACGGAGGAACGGACGCCATCAGGATCGCCCGGCCCGAGCACCATTCGGCCGGGTACCGCACGACCCCGGAACGGAAGGTGGTCCCCGGTTACGCATCCTCGATCCCCGCACTCCCGCCCCTCACCGGGGCCGGGTAGCGGAAACAGAAGGTCGGCGCAGCAGTAAGGCCGACAGATGGTGTTGAATTTCCTTCGGGGCCCTGGTGCCGTACGGCATCGGGGCCCCTCGACGCGTTGCTCAACGAGGTGAAATGACAGCAGATACTCCGCTCGGTGGCCGTCTGGACGACGACGACTACCCCGCGTACACGATGGGCCGGGCCGCCGAGATGCTCGGCACCACCCCCGGATTCCTCCGTGCCATCGGCGAGGCCCGGTTGATCACTCCGCTCCGCTCGGAGGGCGGACACCGCCGGTATTCCCGCTACCAACTCCGGATCGCCGCGCGCGCCCGCGAACTCGTGGACAAGGGCACCCCGGTCGAGGCCGCGTGCCGCATCATCATTCTTGAGGACCAGCTCGAGGAAGCGCAGCGCATCAACGCCGAGTACCGCCGCTCCACCGACAAGGGGACCGAGAACGCGTCCTGAGTGCACGGAGGCGGTGATGCCGCCCGGACGAGCGATCACGCACCGACGAAGTCACGTGTGCCCTGGCCGTACCCCGGCCGGGGGTCGACGACGAGCGTGGCAGTGAAGGGCGGTCGCCTCCGCGGCGAGGGCTCCATGAGGCTTCAGCCGAACGATCGTCCTCATGGGCATGAAGGTGAGGCCCGGGGACACAGTTCCCTTCACCACCACATCGGTTAGAACCACACGGGTTCCGCCGGCATTCCCGCGACAGCTCCCCACGGGCGGCGACGGTCACGCGCAGTCGGAGCACGGACCGGCGCGCCACCCGCCCACCGGCCGTCCCCCTCGCTGACAATGAGCGGCAGCCCGGGCCACCGGCAGCATCCGGGGCCGGCGGTACGACCGGACCGGGACCGGCACTGGACCGGCACCCCCCGGGATCCAGCGACGAAGGAGCCGCGTGAAATTCGGGATCTCCACCTTCATCACCGATCTGAGCACCCGGCCGGCCCCTCTCGGGCGGGCCATCGAAGAGCGCGGGTTCGACTCGCTGTTCATCGCCGAGCACAGCCACATCCCGGTCGACCGCCGCTCCCCCTACCCCCCGGGCGGGGAACTGCCCGACATCTACTACCGCACGCTCGACCCCTTCGTGGCGCTGAGCGCCGCGGCCACCGTCACCGAACGGCTCCTGCTGGGCACCGGCATCGCCCTGGTCTCGCAGCGCGACCCGATCCACACCGCCAAGGAAGTCGCCTCGCTCGACCTGGTCTCCGACGGCCGGGCCGTCTTCGGTGTCGGCGTCGGCTGGAACCGCGAGGAGATGGCCAACCACGGCACCGACCCGGCCACTCGGGGCAAGCTCGTCGACGAGCGACTGCGCGCCATCCTCGAACTGTGGACCAAGGAGAAGGCCGAGTTCCACGGAGAGTTCGTCGACTTCGACCCCGTCTACTCCTGGCCCAAGCCGGTGCAGAAGCCGCACCCTCCCATCTTCGTCGGCGGTGGCAGAGGCGCCTTCCCACGGGTCGCCGAACTCGGCGACGTCTGGCTCGCCAACGGCGTCCCGCCCGAGGTACTGGCGCCGCAGATCGAGGAAGTGCGGGCCCTGGCCGGCCGCGCGGTCCCGGTGACGGTCTACGATGTGCCCGCCACCCCTGAGGCGGTCGAGGGCTACGCGCAACTGGACGTGGAGCGCGTGCTGTTCAATCTGCCGTCCGATCCCGAACCGGCCACCCTGGCCCACCTGGACCGGTTCGCCGAGGTCGCCGCCCGCTTCCGCTGATGCCCGCCCTGACCGCGGCCGAGGCGCGCGAGCGGTTCGCGGCGTCCAGGGTCGCCCGCCTGGCCACCGCCGACACCGACGGCCGCCCGCACCTGGTGCCGGTGGTCTTCGTGGTGACCGGGGACACGGTGGCCATGGCCGTCGACCACAAGCCCAAACGGTCGACCCACCTCAAACGGCTCTCCAACATCCTCGCCAACCCCGCCGTCGCCCTCCTCGCCGACCACTACCAGGAGGACTGGGACCAGCTCTGGTGGACCCGCGCCGACGGACGGGCCCACGTGCTCCCACCCGCCGGCCGGTCCGCCGACGCGGCCCGGTACACGGAGCTGCTCACCGCGAAGTACCCCCTGCAGTACACCGGCCGTCCGCCGGCAGGCGAGGTGGTGGAGGTACGAGTCACCCGCTGGACGGGGTGGCGGGCGAGCTGAACCACCCCGGGTCCGGGTGTCTTGACAGCGTCCGGACGAAGATCCAGCATAGAACCATGGAAACTCAATCAGTTTCAAAAGTTTCCGATGGTGACAGGCAGCGTGCCGATGCGATCGTGCGGGCGGCCGGCCGCCTCTTCCTCGCATCGGGTTTCGCGCGGACGAGCATGGACGATCTCGCTCATGAGCTCGGGATGAGCAAGAAGACGATCTACCGGCACTTCCCGGACAAGCGCAGCCTGCTGACCGCGGTGCTGGACCGGCAGTTCGCCGTGGTCGAGGCCACGCTGGCGGCGGCTGCCGAGGAGGCGGAGGGACAACCGTTCCGGGTGCGGGCGGAGCGCTTCCTGATCGCCGCGGGCAGCGAGCTCGGACGGATCGGCGCGGCTCAACTCACTGCGGGACGAAGCGATGTGATGCTGCGTCAGTACGTGGAACAACGTGTCGACACGGTGGTCTACCGACGACTCGACGAGCTGTACCGGGAAGGGCACCGGCAAGGACTGCTGCCGGCTCCGCCCGAGCTGCTCAGTGAGATCACCCGCGGCGCGCTGGAGCGGCTGCTCACCTCGCAACTGCCGCGCGAACTCGACTGGACCGCGGCCGACCTGCTGCGGGCGACCGTCGACACGGTGCTCTACGGGGCGATCCGCTCGGCACACCCCCGCGTCGACGAGGAGCAACACCGGGCGGCCATCCCCACGCCCCGCGACGAGGAGAAGGAGGTGGGCCCGTGACGTGCGGGGAAGCATCGACGCCGCCCTGGTCGGCAGCACCATGGCACCGGAGGCCGTGGTCGCCGAACACGGCCGGCAGGTACTGGCCTGGACCGGCGGCCACTTCCGGAGCCGCTCCGTGGGCCTGGGCTCGTCGTCCCCGCCTCCGTCACCGCGGCGGAGCGGCGTTCTACCGCACCACGACCACCTCGACCACTCCGACCACTGCGGGTAGCGCGACCACCGCGGGCTGACCGTCCGCTCGCCCCCCCCACGAGTTACCGTCCTCGATCCTCACGTCACTTCCCCGTCCATCGCGGGGCGCGGCGCTCGGCGAAAGCGGTCATGCCCTCGCGTGCGTCGGCCGAGGCCATCAGGGCGTCAAGTTCCTTGCCCTGCAAGGCGAGGAGGTCCGCCTCCGGCACCTCGTCGGCGGCGCGTACGAGGTTCTTCACCGCGGCGAGCGCGAGCGGTGCGTTGGGTGCGAGCCGGTCGGCGAGTCCGAGGGCGACGGCCACCGCTTCACCGGGCGCGGTGACCCGGTTGGCCAGGCCCAGCTGCCCGGCGCGGGCACCGCCGACCGGCTCGCCGGTGAGCAGGAACTCCATCGCCAGGTGGTACGGGATGCGCCGGGGCAGCCGGATCGCGCCTCCGCCGGCGAACGGAACGCGCTCGGCTTCGGACAGGCCGAACGTCGCGTCCTCGGCTGCGACGATCAGGTCGCAGGCCAGGGCGAGTTCGAGCCCGCCGCCCAGGGCGAGCCCCTCCACGGCGGCGATCAGCGGCTTCGTGCGTCCGGCCTCGGCCAGGCCGCCGAAGCCGCGGCCCGGGATCGTGGGCGACTCACCCTTCAGCGCGGCCTTGAGGTCCGTACCGGCGCTGAAGGTGCCCTTCGCTCCGGTCAGGACACCGGCGCGCAGTCCGGTGTCGGCCTCCAGCTCGTCCAGCGCGGCGGCCAGGGCGGCGGCGACCGCGGCGTTCACCGAGTTGCGTGCCCGGGGGCGGTCGATCGTGACCAGCAGGGAGGAACAGACCCGCTGGACGCGCACGCCGTTGCTGCTCATGGCTTCTCCTACGGCTTTCCGCGGCTCAGCGGGAGGCGGCCAGGTCGGCGAGGACCTCCGCGGTGTCCTGGCCGGGAACCGGGGCCAGGCGGCGGATCGAGCCGGGAGTGGCGGAGAACCTCACCGGGATCCCGATCGTGCGGAGCGGGCCTTCGGTGGGATGCGCGAACGTGTCGAGGAGGTGGCCGTCGCGGACGTAGGGGTCCTCGTGCGCGTGGTCCAGCTCCAGCACCGGGCTCATCGGGATGCTGTGCTTCGCGCACACCTCGGCCCACTCGGCCGTGGTCAGCGCCGGGGTGCACTCGCCGACCAGGGCGAACAGGTCGTCGGCGTCGGCCGTGTCGAGGACGGGACCGTTGACGCGTGGGTCCGCGGCCAGGTCGGGACGGCCGGCGGCGGCGAAGAAGTCACGGTAGTTGTGGGGGGTGTACGGGAGCACGGCGGCCAGGCCGTCCTTGGTGCGCCGCGCCTTGTGCTGCTCGGACAGCGACCGCGCGTAGCCCGTGGGGCCGGTCGCCGTCTCGAACGTGTGGCCGGCGAGGTGCTCGACGAGGTTGAACGCGATCAGTGTGTCGGTCATCGGGATCTCTATCCGCTGGCCGTGACCGGTCCTGTCCCGGTGCACCAGGGCGGCCAGCACGCTGTAGACGATGGTCAGGCCGGAGACCTTGTCGGCGAGGATGCTCGGCAGGTAGCGCGGCGTGCCCAGCGCGCGGTCGGCGATGTCGACGAGCCCGGAGGCGGCCTGCACGGTCTCGTCGTAGGCGGCGGCGTCGGCCCGGTCGGAGTCGTCGCGGAAGCCGGCGGCGTGCGCGTAGACGAGGCCCGGGTCGGCGGCGGCGAGGTCTTCGTAGGTCAGGCTCAGCCGGGCGAGCGCGCGCGGACGCATGTTGGTGATCAGCACATCGGCGGTGTGGATGAGCTCGAGAGCCCGGGCGTGCTCCGCCTCGTCCTTCAGGTCGAGGGACACGCTGCGCTTGTTGCGGTTGACGTTGAGGTGCAGCGGGGTCATGCCCGGCGTGTTGCGGTACCGGCCCACATGCAGGGAGTCCGTGGGGGACTCGATCTTGATGACGTCGGCGCCCAGATCTCCGAGGATCTGGGCCGCGTACGGACCCATGACCACCGTCGAGAGGTCGATGACCCGTATGCCGTCGAGCGGCCCAGGACTCCGTGTGTCCGCCATTGTCGCGTCCTTTCTTCCTCGACTGCCCAGGTAAAGAACGCTAAGGGAACCGCACGGATATTGGAATCATCGTATTGCTGATATCGGCGTGACCGCAGCGGTCATACCGACATCAGCAATCGAATTCCGCTCCGGATCACAGGTGCAGCGGATCGGCGAAGACCTCGCGGGCCGTTGCGATGACCTCGTCCAGGTCACCGCCGATGGCCCGGTCCCGCCGCCAGATGAGGGAGGTGTCCAGGACGGGTTCGAAATCGGTGAACGGCAGGACCTTCGTGTTCTCCAGGGCGTAGCCGTGCATGGGGCTTTCCGCGTTCAGCATGGAGAAGTAGAACGCTATCCCGCTGGAAACCACTTCGGCGATTCCGCCATAATTGGAATCCGTCAGCTTGACACGCTTCTTGACCCCCCGTTCCGCCATCTCCCGGTCGAGCTGATCGAAGTAGGAGAACTTCATCTCCTGCGGTGCGACGACGAAGCAGAGGTCGGCCAGTTCGGCCAGCGCCACGGAATCCCGCCCGGTGAACTGGTCGGCGGGCACGACCGCGCCGAGCCGTTCGGACATGACGGGCAGCACGTCCAGTGCGGGATCGCTGATGGGCAGCCGGGCCAGCGCGAGCGCCAGCCTCCCGTCGCACACGCCGGTGACCAGAGCCTTGGAGGTGCCGGGCCAGCGCAGGAGTTCGCACCACTCGTCGGCGCGCTCCGCGAGGGTGTTGACGAGTTCCCTCAGCCTCGGGTGGAGCCCGGACGGGATCCCCACGAACATGGTGCCGCGCTCCGACCGTGTCACCTCGCGCAGTCGCCACGGAATGCGGTTGACCCGCTCCAGCACGTCCCGCGCGATCGGGAGCAGCGCCTCACCGGCCGGCGTGAGCGTGACACTGTGCGTGTCACGCTCGAACAGCCGATGGTCGAGCTCCCGCTCCAGATCCTTGATCCGCTGGCTCAGCGGTGACGTGGCCATGTGCAGCCGTCGGGCCGCCGCGGAAAAGTTCAGCTCCTCGGCAACCGCGACGAAGTAGCGCAGATGCAGCATCTCCACATTGACACGTTAACCCGATCCACGAGTCGGTTCCGAGGCGTCGTGCTTCGGGGCGGTGGATCCCGCGGCGTGACCGTGGGCGGCCCCGGACGGCCGATCGCGGATCGCCGGCGCGGCGCGATCCGCGCACACACGCCCCGCCGAAGGGCCGGCCGTGTCAGCCGCGCGGAGTGGCCGTCTCGCGCAGGGCTGCCAGAGCGGGGCCGTACAGCCGCGCCTTGATGGTGCCGAGTGTGTCGCCGGCCTTGCTCAGCTGTGCCTGGGCGATCTCCAGAGCCGTGGACCGTACGACGTCCTCGGCGACCGCCCGGTCGACGATCGCCGCGGCCGCGGCATCCGACCCGCCGTAGCGGCGGGCGGTGAGCATGGCCTCGTGCGCGGTCTGCGGCGCCAGCCGGGACTGGACCAGGGCGGACATGCCGGGGGTGAAGGGCATGTTGATGTCGGCCTCGGGCAGACACCAGAAGCCGCGGTCGCTCCGCATGACGCGGAAGTCATGTGCGAGGGAGAACATCGCGCCGGCGGCGAAGGTGTGCCCCTGGAGGGCCGCCACGGTGATCATCGGCAGGGACAGCAGGCGGGCGAAGAGCTTGTGGACGGAGACGATGTAGTCGTCGTGCTGGTCCGCGTGGGCGGACAGCCACTCCAGGTCCAGGCCGTTGGAATAGAACTTGCCCGTCGCGGCGGTCACCAGGGCTCGCGGTCCTTCCGCCTTCTCCACCTCGTTCAGGGCGGCGTCGACGGACGCGATCCAGTCGGGGTGGAAGCGGTTCTCACCGTCTCCGAGGTCGAGCACGAAGACGTTGTCCTGGCGGTCGAGGGTAGGCATGTGCGCTCCTGCGGGGGTTGCGTGGTGTCGGGGGACGGGCGGGGATCGGGCGGGCGGGCTGTCGCAGTTCCAGCATGGGAGTCGTCGGGATGCCGTGCATGGCGTACGACCGCACCCGCTCACGATGGTGGGGGCGCCGAGGGGCCGGGCCCGCGTACGGGCCCGTCATCGCGGCCGGCGGGTCGTTGCCCCCGCCTGTCGGCCGCGACCCGGCTCATTACGCCGCTTCGGCTTCCGTCGTGCCGGGGACCGCTCCCCGAGCGCGCAGCAAGGCGATCTCTGCGGGGCCGAATCCCAGCTCGTCGAGGATCTCGTCGTTGTGCTCGCCCAGGTCAGGCGCTCGCCTGGCCGGGGCCTTCGGCACCCCTCGGAGGTTGACCGGGCTGCTGACGGTGTAGTCCAGTCCGCTGACCCCTTCGAGGGGCACGACGACGTCGTTCTCGCGCAACTGCGGGTCCTGCGCCGCCTCCTCGGGTGTCTGGATGAGGCCGACGGTGATGCGTTCCCGGGTCAGGACCTCCTGCCAGTGCGCGAAAGGACGGGCGCTGAACGCCGCCTCGAGCAGCTCGCTCAGGGCGGCGGCGTTCTTCGCGGAGCCCTGGATGTCCGCGAAGCGCGGATCCGCTCGCAGTTCGGGCCGCCCGATGGCCCGCGCCAGTGCCGGCCAGTGCACGGACGAGGTGGCCAGCATGAACCAGCGGCCGTCCGCGGTCCGGTACGGGTTGGTCAGCGCGTTCACCGGTACGTTCCGGTCGTGCAGCTCGAACGGTGTGCCGCCGGCGAGTGCGCCGGCCACGAGTGTTCCCGTGGCCCAGACCCCGGTGGCGAGCAGCGAGGTTCCGACGTCGGCGCCTTGTCCGGTCCGTTCGCGGCGGTAGAGGGCGGTCGTGATCGCGGCGTAGAGGGCGATCGCGGTCGTGTAGTCGCCGCTGCCCCAGACCGGGACGGTCGGCGGGGCTCCCGCGTCGCGGGTGGAGGCCAGCAGGCCGCTGCGCGACCAGTAGGCGGTCAGGTCGAAGCCCGGCTGCCGTGCGTCGGGGCCGGCGTCCCCGAAGCCGGTGATGTCGGCGTAGACGACCTTCGGGTTCCAGCCCGCGACCTCCTCGTAGCCGAGGTGCAGCTTCTCGCGTGTGCCGTGCGGGAAGTTGGTGATCACCACGTCGGCCCACCGGACGAGTCGCTCGAGGACCTCGACAGCAGCCGGTGACTTCAGGTCGATGACCATGCCCCGCTTGTTGCGGTTGGCGAGGTGCCAGCCGTAGTTGGCCTGGGCCCGCGGACTGGGCGGCACGGAACTCAGCCGCCGTTGGGGGTCGCCCATCCCCGGCGGCTCGATCTTGATGACGTCCGCTCCGAAGTCGGAGAGCATGGTCGCCGCCGCCGGTCCCGCGATGAACGAGGACGCATCGAGGACCTTCAGGCCGGTGAAGACGGATTCGGTGGTCATCGCGCTCACCCCACGAAGGCGCTGTGGCCGGTGATGGACTTGCCGACGATGAGGGTCTGCATCTGGTGGGTCCCCTCGTAGGAGTAGAGAGCCTCGGCGTCGGAGAAGAACCGGGCGACGTCGTAGTCGAGGACGATGCCGTTGCCGCCGAAGATCTCGCGGCACCAGGCGACGGACTCCCGCATGCGGGCCGCGACGTACTCCTTGGCCAGCGCGGACTGCTCGTCGCGGAAGATGCCCTGGTCCTGGAGCCGGGCGAGCTGAACCAGCATGCCCCAGGAGGCGGTGATGTTGCCCAGGCTCTTGACCAGGAGGTCCTGCACCATCTGGAACTTGGCGATCGGGCGGCCGAAGGCTATGCGCTCCTTGGCGTAGTCGACTGCGAGTTCGTAGGCGCCGATCATGACGCCCAGGGCCTGCCAGGCGACCCCGCCGCGGGTGACGCGCAGGACCTCCGCGACATCCCGGAAGCCCTTGATGTTGTGCAGCCGGTCGGCTTCCGGCACGCGGACGTCGGTCAGGGTGATCTCCGCGTTCTGCACGATCCGCAGCGCGATCTTGCCTTCGATCTTCTCCGGCCGGAAGCCGGGGGTGCCCTTCTCGACGACGAAGGCCTTGACCTTGTTGTCGTCGACGTCCCGGGCGAAGACCACGACGTAGTCGGCGAAGGTGGCGTTGCCGATCCACTTCTTGGCGCCGTTGAGGATCCAGTCGTCGCCCTCGCGCCTGGCGGTGGTGCGCATGCCGCCGGAGACGTCGGAGCCACCGAGCGGTTCGGTCAGGGCGAAGGCGCCGATCTTGTCCATCGAGGCCATGGCGGGCAGGAACCTGTCGCGCTGTTCCTGGTCGCCGCCGTAGTAGATGGAGTAGAAGCCGAGCCCGTTGTGGACGCCGAAGAAGGTGGCGGTCGAGGCGTCGACACGGCCCAGTTCGGTGGCGAGCATGCCGCCGAGCAGGTGGCTGGCGGCCGGCTTGTGCTCGCCGTAGCCCTCGTAGGCAAGTGCGGCCAGTCCGCTGGCGCGGAATTTCTCGATCATCTCGAAGGGGAACTCGCCCTTGCCCCAGTACTCGTTCACCAGCGGCTTGATCTCCTTGCGCAGGAAGGCGCGGGCCTTGAGCAGGATCTCGCGCTCCTCGTCCGAGAGCAGCGCCTCGTACTGGTAGAAGTCGGCGGCCAGTTGGTCGTCCGGCTCTGCGGTGGGGGTGGTGACGGTGGGTGCAGCGGTGGCGGTGCTCATCTCAGATCTCCTCGGTGTGCTCAGTTCGGCGAACGTCTTCCAGGGCGGACAGGACGGCGAGTTGCCTGTGGTCGCGGGCTTCGGCGAGGTCGGCGTACGGCGTGGAGGCGTACGCCCTCTCCACCGCCTGGATCACTCGCTCCCGGTCCTCGGGGTCCTGCGAAGGCTCACCGAGGGGCATCCGCTGCATGGTCGAGCCGATGTGCTCGGTGATGTGGCGGTAGCCGCCGGGGCCACCACCCAGGTGCGCGCCGAGGAACGGTCCGACCGTCGCCCAGCGGACACCGAGCGAGTGGGTCACGACGGTGTCGAGGTCCTCGGGGGTCACCACGCCCTGCTGGACGAGATGGACGGCCTGGCGGCTGAGTGCGTTCTGGAGCCGGTTGCCCACGAACCCGGGGATCTCCTGGCGTTCGACGACGGGGGTGCGGCCGACGGCGGTGTAGAAGTCGACGGCCGCCCGCACGGCTTCCCCGGTGGTGCGTTCGCCGGGTACGACCTCGACGAGCGGCAGCAGGTGGGGCGGGTTGAAGGGGTGCCCGACGAGGACGCGGCCGGCGTCTTCGAGCTCCGTGGTGAAGGCGGTCGCGGGGATGGCCGACGACGAACTCAGCAGCAGCGCGTGTCCGGGGGCCTCCCGGACCAGCCGGGCGAACAGCTCCTTCTTGAACTCGACGCGCTCGGGGCCGTTTTCCTGGACGACGTCCGCGTGCCGGACGGCCTCGGTGACGTCGGCCGCGACGTGTACGCGGTCGGCGAGGCCCTCGGTGTCCAGGCCCTGGGCGGCCAGGTGCGGGGTGAACGCGGCGAGCGCCTCGGTGATCGCCTCCGGCAGGTCGGGGCGGGGATCGCTGACGTGGACGTTCAGGCCGTGTGCGGCGAACAGCGCTGTCCAGGAGAGTCCGATGGTGCCCGCGCCGATCACGGCGGCGGTACGGAACGGGTGCGTCACTGCGTGGCTTCCTTCAGGTAGTCGAAGACCGGCTCGACGGGTGCGAGGGTCAGGTCGGTGAGGATGTGGCTGGCGGAGACGACCTCCAGGACGGGCAGGTCCGCCAGCGGGGCGAGGACATGGGCGAAGAGCTGGAGCCGTGCGGGGCCGGTGTACGCCTCCTTGACCACGACGTCGGTGATCTCGGTGCGCACCAGTTCCTGGACGCGCATGTCACGGCGGTGGCCCGGGACGGCCTTGAGCATGAAGGTCGGCACGGTGATCTGGTCCCTGGCCGTGGCCTCGTCGAGAGCCCGGTGCTTGTAGCCCATGGTCGCGGTGGCGACGCGGAGGGTTCCGTAGTCGAGCGTGCCGACGAGCGCCCCGTTGTCGACGTACAGCCCGGGTGCGCCGATGACCTTCGGATACGCGCCGGCCTCGCGTCCCGCCGCCGTCGCCGGGAAGTTGTCGAGGTACATCGCGTGCAGGTACTCGCCCCGCTCGCCCTCGAAGACGACCTCGATCGCCTGTCCTGCCTCCGTGTAGGGACCGAATCCGCTGACGTCGCCCATCTTCATGATCTCGAAGCGGACCAGGGGCTCGTCGATCCGAAGGGGTTCGGGAACGACGGCTCGCAGCGCGTCGGGGTCGGTGCGGTAGACGATGTTGAGGTATTCGCGGTCGGTGAAACGGGGAACGGTCGGCGCGTACGCCGGGCTGGTCAGCGGGGTGGTCGAGTGCCGCCGGACGTCTTCGATCCGCATGTCACTTCCCCGTCCACTGCGGGGCCCGGCGCTCGGCGAAGGCGGTCATGCCCTCCCGGACGTCGGCCGTCGCCATCAGCCCGCTCATCACCGTGCGCTGCGCGGCGAAGGCGTCGTCCTCGGGTGCGCCGTCCGCGGCCCGTACGACCTTCTTCACCGCGGCGAGTGCCAGAGGCGCGTACGCCGCCAGCCGTTCGGCGAGCAGGAGGGCCTCCGGCTGGGCCTGGCCGGCGGGCACGACCCGGTTGGCCAGACCCAGCTCACCGGCCCGGCCGCCACTCACCGGCTCGCCTGTCAGCAGCAGTTCCATCGCGAGGTGGTACGGGATGCGCCGGGGCAGTCGGATCACTCCCCCGCCGGCGGCGATCAGTCCCCGCTTGACCTCCGGCAGACCGAAGTGCGCGTCCTGCGCGGCCACGATCAGGTCGCAGGCGAGGGCCAGTTCGAAGCCGCCCCCCATGGCCCAGCCCTCCACGGCGGCGATCAGCGGCTTCGTCCGGTCGGCCTCGGTCACGCCGCCGAATCCGCGCCCCGGGATGTTCGGCGACTCGCCCCGCAGGGCCGCCTTCAGGTCCATGCCGGCGCTGAAGGTGCCCTCGGCGCCCGTCAGCACGCCGGCCCGGAGTCCCGGGTCCGCCTCGAGTTCGTCCAGGGCGCTCGCCAGCAGGGCGGCGACCTCGGCGTTGACGGAATTGCGTGCGTGCGGGCGGTCGATCGTGATGAGCAGGGTCGTGCCCACCCGTCGGGTGCGCACGACCGCGGTGCTCGTAACGGTCCCCCGGTCGGTGTCGAGCGGCCCGGTGACGAAGGGTTCCGCCATCGCCTCTTCCTTTCGTTCGTGGGTCGTCGTTCCTGACACATAACGTTAAGGAAGAGCGATGGATGACGGAATCATCAAAAGGGTGACGGCGGTGTGACCACATTAGTCACACCGTTTTCAGAATTACCTCGGCTATTTATCCGGAGTTCCATCCGCTGATCTCTGGCATTGAAAATCTCCACGGATATGGCTCTCCAGCCGATATTCGCGTCCCGGATTTTCTGTCGTCCCGCGACCGCCTCCGGCACGGACTTGCGGGCGGCGCTGCTCCGTCTTCCGCTCCGGTGCCCGACGAAGGCCGGTCCGAGGAGGAAACCGTCGGCTCCGAGCCCGTCGGCGACCTTCGCGGCCTCCGCGGGGAGCGGCCGACGCCGACGATCCGATGGCCGGCCGGGCGGGCCGCCGGCCCCGCCCGACTACGCTGGGGGCATCGATCGCGTGGTCGCCACGGGCGATGCCGGACGCGACAATGTCGTTCCCACCGGAAAAGGGAAAAGGGGCCACCGCGGTTGCTCTCGCTGCGGGCGGAGGGAGAGGAGACGCGTGTACCGATGGACCCCGGCTGCCCCCATACCCTCGGTGAGCGACTGGAACGACGCGTTCACCGGTCTGCACGGGGCGAGTCGCATCACCGTGCCGGATCGCACCGCTCCTTGGACCGGGCGTCTCGACTCCCAGCGGACCCAGACCTACGGCATCGCCCTGTGCAGCGGCGGCCAGGAGACGGTCGTCCGGGACGCCCGGCACATCACCTCCGATCCTCGCGGCACCTACGAACTGCTCGTTCCCCTGGCCGGGACGGCCTGGGTGGAGCAAGGGCACTCGGCCGGCGAGATCCGGCCCGGCGCCATGGCGCTGTGCGACATGGACCGGCCGGTGACCTTCGCCCACGACGACGACTTCCTGTCGATCGCGCTGATCGTGCCTGGTCGCGAGGTTGCCCACCGCAACCCGGCCGCAGTCCGCGAGCCACAGATGCTCAGCGCGGCCAACGGTCTCGGCCGGGTGATCCGCACGATGGTCACCACGTTGCAGGAGGAGCGTGAACAGTTCTCCGAGACGACCTTCGACATCGCCTGCGAGCGCGTGCTCGACCTGGTGTGCCTGGCCGCCGAGGGCGCGACCGACTCGGCACCGTCGGACCGGCGAGCGGCGGTCGAGGCGGAGGTGCGCCGCTACATCCGCCGCCACGCGTGCGACGACGACCTCGACATCGCCACCGTCGCGCGCGCACTCGGCTGGTCGGCCCGCTACATCCAGCACGTGCTGCAGGCAGCCGACACGACCTCGCGTGACCTCATACGCCATGAACGGCTGCGCCTTGCCCGGACCCGGCTGGCCAGCGCGAACTGGACCGGACACTCGGTGGCGCAGATCGCCCACTCCTGCGGATTCGGCAGTCATGCGTCGTTCAGCACCGCTTTCCGGCAGGAATTCGGCATGACACCTCGCGATGCCCGGCGCGGCGCCCTCCCGCCCCGGACAGAACCGCGATGAACGTGCTCCGCCGTCGGCCGGTCAGCCGCCCAGCGGGCTGAAGTACCGACGCGGGTTGTCGACCAGCATGGTCGTGAGCTGCTCCTCGGTGACCCCGGCCCGGCGCATCGCGGGGAGCACGTTGTCGTGCAGGTGCGTGTGGTGCCAGTTCGGCGCGATCTGCTCGCGCACACCGGCAGGGAACCAGTCGACGTGGCACGACGCGTCATGGGACAGCACCATCCGGTCCGCCAGTCCCTCCTGGGCCAGGGCCGCGACAGTCGCCACGCGCCGGTCGCCCGGCAGCAGGATGTCGAGACCGAAGCGGTCCATGCCGACGTACGAGCCGTTGTCGATGAGCCGGTGCAGGTAGTCCAGGTCGTCGGTGTCACCGCTGTGGCCGATGACCACCGCCCCGAGGTCCACCCCCTCGCTGCGCAGGATCTCCTGTGCCACCAGGCCGGCGCGGGCGACCGCGTCGGTGTGGACGGTGATCGGTGCTCCGGTACGCACATGTGCCTGTGCCACCGCCCGCATCACCCGCTCCACACCAGGAGTGAGCTCTTCCTCGATCGCGCACTTCAGGAACGCGGCCTTGACGCCCGTGTCGGCGATGCCTTCGGTGAGCTCCCGGACGAACAGTTCGGTCATCCCCTCGGTACCGCCGAGCATCGTGCCCGGGCCGTGATACCGGAAGAAGTTCGGGACGTCGCCCAGTGTGTAGATGCCCGTGGCCGCGATGATGTTCAGGTCGATCTGCTCGTTCACCAGCGCGACCCGGCCGACATCGCGTCCGAGGCCTATCACGGTGGGGTCCACGATCGTGGTGACGCCGGTGGCCACCAGGTCCTTCAGCCGGCGCACCGCGTCGCGGACGCGTTCCTGCTCGTCCCAGGTTTCCGGGAGGCTCTGGCGGAATTCCTCGCTCAGGACGAAGACGTGCTCGTGCATCAGGACGGTACCGAGGTCGTCGACCGACACGGGGCCGCGGACGGTCTGCACCTGGGAGGGGGAGGTCATGGAAGTCCTTCGGATTCTTGCCGCGCCCGAACGGCGGCGGCTTGATCGGAGTGAGGGCGGGGGTCCGGCCCTGGCAGCTCGGACTCGCCGCGCGCCGGGTCCGCACCGGCGGCCGATCCGTCGGCCGCGGGTCGGCACGACGTCCACTCTCGGGCAGCACGACCGGGGTGTCTTTCGCGTCGGCGCACAGACGTTGTCCGCGGGCGCAGGGTGCCGGGAAACCCGGCGGACACCTACCTGCCCGGCCCGGTCCCGGCAACGCTCGCGCGGGCGAGTCCCTGCCCTGACAAGGCGGTTCACCGATTCCCTTCCGTGAGGCGGAAGTGGTGTTGCGGCGCTGTGACGCCCTTCCGGACGATGCCACCACCGAAGACAGACGGGAGTCGCACGCATGCCGCACACGACCGCCTTCGCCAGGAACCAGTGGTACAGCTAGCGCATCTTTCTGACCTGGGCTTATGCGAGGCGATGAGGCTGTGACCTGCTAGGTCGGGTTGCAGAGGCGATCGGAGGCAGTCAGAGGAAAACGCTCTGATTCGACCCCGGTTCGACCCGGGTCGCTCGGAGGCAGTCAGAGGCATCAGCCCCTGAAACTGGCCTTTGAGGGACCTGAGTTGGCCGGTGTGGATCAAGAGTGAGCGACTCTGGCGGGGCTCTGATTCGACCTCGGTCGAGCTGCGATGGGGACGCCTGCCTCCGCTCGGGGCCGGTATGACCAGGACCTCCAGGACGGCAATCCTGGAGACCTTGCCGACGCCGATGGAGGTCGGTCCCGGACACCACCCGTGGTTTTAGCGGGCCTGGGTGGCGTCCACGTCTTTGCGAGACGACCCCACCGTGACGCACAACACCCATCACGACCTCTCTCGACCAAACGCATCCCAATTCAACGGCGTTGTTCTGGGCTACGCCCAACTTCCGTCGGCCGCAACCGATCTCATTCTGCTCGGCGATCTCACCGGCCGCTACGCCACCGGCAGTTACAGCCGACTCTCCTCCGACGGCCGGACCGTGATCCCGCGCGGGGACCGCCAGGGCGCGGCCGAGCACGGACACCGGATCACCGCGGCCATCGCCTGCCACGTCGCCCGCGCCGGCGGCAGCATCGACCAGCTGACGCAGCTTCTGCTGCACCCCGAGCACGAAGGCGGACGGCACACCCGCAGCATCGCGCTGCGCTCCGGGCAGACACGCGCCCTGGACTACATCCGCCGGGTGTGGGCCAGCGCCTCGGAAACGGTCAGCAGCACCATCGCGCTGGGCTCCCGGCACGAGGCGTACGAGGTCCTCGCCGCCCTGCGGGACCGGATCGAGACCACGCCCTGGCGTGGGGAGCGGGGGCGGACCGCGCTGCGGGTGCTGCGGGCGCATCTGAACTTCGCCGAGATCGCGGGCGGCCCCCTGCACCACGCAAGCGAGCGGCAGACCACCGAAGAGGCGGGCATCTCCCGCACGACACTGCGGGCCGTCTACGAGACCATCCTGAAGCCGGGAGGCTGGCTTCGCCGCCTGCGGGTCGGCCATGGCCAGGAGGGCTCGACCTGGTACCTGGGCGCCGGGAGCGTTCTCGGTCACGGTGACCCGGCTCTGCTGTCTCGTTTCCGGTCCACTCAGTTCCCCCCCGACCCGGCACTTGGGGAGTGGACTACCCCTGAGACGGCCACGACAGCCGACATCGACTCCACCGTCCTTGCACGTCTGATGAGCCACGACGCCTTCGCCCACGATGGCCTCGGCAGTGCCGCCCTTGTGATCATCAGTGCTCTCCACCAGCGCCCCAACCAGACCGTCGGCGAGCTCGTCGGTACCTCCTCGGTCTCGCGCGCCACCACCTACCGGACCCTGAAACGCCTCGCCGACCACCGCCTCGTCCAGCACACCGGGGAGGCCTGGGCCCTCGCGCCACGTGCGCTGGAGGGCTTCGGTATCCGCCTCCCGGACACCGACAACGGACACACCGCAGCGCCAGCACAGGGCTGGGACAAGGTCGCCGAGCAACACGGCACCCGGGGCATCGCGGCCCGGCGCAAGGCCCTGCACATGGCCGAGCGGGCCGCCTACCAGGAGGCACTGGACCGGTTGACCCAGCACCGCAGCAGGGCTCTCGTGATCGTCCGCGACGGCCGTCAGGTCCTGGTACCCATGCCGCGCCCCGACGAGATCCCACCGACATGGCACGCCCCGGACGGGCGCGTCCTCGACCCGGTCACAGGACGTCCGGCCGCCGACTGGCGGGTCGCCACCGACGGCCGCCTGATCCTCATCACCCCATCGGACCAGCGCAGTTACGACGAGCTGGCCGCTGCCCATGCCGAAGCCCTCAGCGAATGGGAGTCCGTCGCATGAACCCAGAACCCACGGCCACCCCTGACACGCACGAGACGGTGACACCCCAGGCCCTGCGCCAGCAGTACGAGGCCGGTGCGACGGTCGACGAACTCGTCACCGCCAGCGGCCTGTCGTACGGCACCGTCCTCAACCGGCTGCACGACGCCGGGACCGTCATGCGCAGCTCCTGGCAGACACGCCGGATGCGTCAGAACCCACAAGCCCGCAGGCGGCTCGCCGCCCACCTGCGCACCCTGTACGAGCAGCACGGCGCAACCCTCACCGAACTCGCCGCAGCGGCAGGCGAGACGAGGCGCGGCGCCCGGCGCCTGCTGATCGAAGCCGGCGGCACCGTGCGCACCACCCAGCAGACCCAGCGGATGCGCTCGACAGCCCGGGCCGCCGAGCGGCACAAGGCCGCGCTCTCCCTGCGCACACGGTACGAGGCCGGAGCCACGGTGCCAGAACTCGCCAGGGAGCACAGCTACTCCGTCGCCACCGTCTACCGCCTCCTGCACCAAGCAGGCACCCGCATGCGGCCCCAGCACCACCACGGACCGGCCCACGACACGAGGAAGCAGCCATGAGCCACCACGTCCTCGCGGGTGTTACCCACCTTGCCCGGCAGATCAAGAAGGCGGCCGTGTGCCAGTCCGGCCGCCAGAAGCCAGCACGGGCACCCCCGTCGCCAGCCCGCTCGCCAACGCGCGCACCAAACAACACCCCTACCCTTCAGGAGATCAAGCACACGTGAACGAGAACACCCGCCACAAGACCCTGGCCGCGGCCACAGAACACGTCTGGGACGCGTTCGTCATCGTCGTCGGCATGCTCAAGGGCGGCACCGGCAAGACCACCTCCGCCTGGTTCATCGCCCTCTACTACGCCTTCGTCCTCGGCCTGCCCACGTTGCTGCTGGACGCCGACGCGACCAGTCAGTCCGCCTACGACTGGTTCAAGGTCGCTCAGGCCGCCGGCTTCGAGGTTCCCGAGAACCTGGTGGTCGAGCGGTACCCGTTCGACGACATCGCCGAGTACATCCGGGCCAAGCGCACCGAGTTCGGCGCGATCGTGGTCGACGCCGGCGGCGGCAGCGCCCGCATCTTCCACGAGGCTGTCACCGAGGCGAACCTGCTGCTCGTGCCGGTCGCCCCCACCAAGATCGAGCGCCGCAAGCTCGTGGCCACCTTCGACGAGGCCGAGCGCGCCGCCGCCCGCAACGACCACGGCGTCACCGCCCACGTCGTCATGGTCAAGGCCGACGACCGCACCAGCCTGCCCAGCCGGGCAAAGGACCAGCTCCTCGACCCCGCCCAGGGCGAGGGCATCGGCCCCGACCGCGACGAGGCCTTCCCACTCGCCGAGACCACCATCCACTCCTGGGTGCACTACATGGAGGCCTTCGGCGAGATCCCGACCGAACTGAGCGAGTACGCCAAGCTGATGAAGGAGCTGACCGCAGCATGACCGAACGTATGAAACCCCCGGCCCGCCGCGCGGGTCGCGCCCTCGGCAGCGGGGCCAAGAAGACGACCCCTCCGCCCCCTCCCCCGACCGCCGAACTCACCCCCGAGCAGTACGCCGCCGAACAGGCCACCCCCCAGGACGAAGGCCATCCCTCTGCCAGCGAGCCGCAGGCTCAGTCCACGCCTCCCGCCGTTCCCACCGAGGCGTCGGCGCAGGGCCGAACTGAAGCGGTACCCGAAGTCACACAGAGCTACGCGAAGCAGACCGCCCAGACACCGGCCGGCTTCGTGCCGGAGTCGGCCGCCAGTGCGCCGGTTGGTGTGAAGGTCGTCGCCCCCGAGGCGGCGCCCGGTGGGGAGCCGGTGGAGCAGCAGGTGACGCCTGTGGTCCTGGCCCACGAACCTGCAGCTCCTGCGGTGCGGCCGGCGCAGCCGAGCGAACCCGCTGCGCAGCATGGCCCGTCTCCCGTCACGTCCGCGGCTGCTGGCGCGACTCCGGCCGCCGAGGTGGCAGTTCGTCCAGCAGCTCCACCATTCGCGGGCGGTGCCGCGTTCCCGGTGAGGACCGATGGTCCGGGATCTCACCAGGAGCAGTACGTGCGAGCGGATGCAGAACCCAGCGAAGGAACGCCATGGGCTCACGGCCCTGGTCGTCCCAAGGACATCCCTGAGACGGCCGTGATCCTCAACCAGCGCATCATCACCCGCGAGAGCCTCGACTCGTCGGTCCCCGCCGCGCTGAAGCTCAAAAAGCGGATCAAGCGCTTCGCGCTCGACAACGAACTCGACCACCTGCCCATCGGCGACATCGTCTCCGTCGCCCTGGACGAATGGCTCACCGCACGCGGCTTCTGACGCCGCGTGCATCTCCCAGGGTGTCCGCGAACGGTCAGCCCGTTCGCGGACACCCGTCCCACCGACTATTCCACTAGTCGACTAGGCGGCTAGCTAGTCGACTAGTGGACCGGCCTGGAGCAGCCCATGCCCGATCTCTCGCACCACGCCCGTCAGCTGCGTGAACTGGCTGACGCTCTCGACGCGCAATCCGACCCGACCGACAACCCGTTGGCGCCTCATCCGGACACACTGGAGGTCATCAACGGCCGCCACACCAGTCGGGGACAGATCAACTACGCCGTCCCCGACGCTCTTCAACTCCAGCGGCGCATCCGCCGATACCACGCAGACCATGGCATCCAGCACGGCGACATCGTCGCGCTTGCACTCGACGCATTCCTTCGCGCCAAGGGCTACCCGCCCGACGTCAAACCGCCCAAGGCAGATATCTCGTGAGCGGAGCCGATCACTACCTCCTGCTGCGCAGGCCCCGACTCAAAGAGTACTGACGAGAATCAAGTTCTAGCTGCGAGCCCAAGGAAGCCTCCGCTCGCTCTCGGGTCATGTAGAGCCGTCCCACTTCTTCAGCCCGTCGTCTATTCACTGTCGGCCAAGTGCCGTGGAGTTACTGCACCCTCCCTGGAACTTCCTTCTTCCGGCCAGCAGCAGAGATATGCGTTCGCTACACGGCACTGCTCGCTTCGGGAGCACCACCCATCACACTGTCTCCGTCGAACTGCAAAGAGTGGATCCGTGAACTGCCCACCCAGGCACATAGAGTGTCGAGCGCGGCTGGGTCAAGCCTCGCGGTGAACAGGAGAGCCAGGTGTTGCTTGGCTCGCGAACACGCCACGTAGAAGAGGTTTCTCGCCCTGACAAACGCTTCCTGGTCTTTCCCTGTCAGTTCGTGACGCCGTGAATAGCTTGCCAGCATCTCGGGGATCTGGAAGCGGGTGTGCCCCTTGCTGATGACAGTGAGAACCCGGTCAAACTCCTGTCCCTTAACTCCGTGTTGTGTGGCGAAGGGTGTACCACCGCCGAGATGGTCATGCAGGGCCAGCAGTTGCGCGTAGGGCACAGCCCGTAGTGCCTGGTACTCCTTTGCTCGCGCCTTGGCTTTGTCGTCGCCTGCGGCCTGCGCGCCGTCATCCGTTGGCGTCTCGGACTTCTGCTGGCGTTCGCGTATTTTACTCAGGCCGTCGAACAACCGTTGTTTCAGACAAAGGTCGAGGACATCCCCAACCGTTCCCGTTTCGCGTGTCTCATCGATTTCATGCAGTACTGCAGCCCAGGTGCGCTTGTCGGCAGGAGAAGTGAGAAGTGAGCGGTGGCCGAGTATGTCGAACATCGCACCGTAGCGCTTGTTGCGGTGGTGGAGCAGGGCGGGCTCTAGGACGTCGAGGAAGAAGGCCATGATGTGGTCTTCTTTCTTCACGTAGGACTCGTTGCGCCGGAAGGCTTTGTGGAGTCGCTGGTAGCCCAGTTCGCCGGCAATGGTCTCGTGCGTGAGCATGAGGATCTTGGTGTTGGGAGCGACTGTCTGTGCGGCGGCGATGCCGACTGACTCCTCAGCGCGCCAATGGTGTGTGCGGGCGTCTTGCAGTACCCAGCTGCGGGCAGCGTGTGCCGCGTCCCACCCGATCTGACCCTTCTGATGGTGAGTGAGCCTCGTTCCGGCCCAGTCGTTGGTGTGGTAGATCGTGACGCTGCCCTGATCTGCTCTTGGGTTTGCGGTCTGTTTCAGTTCAGGGCGCATCGAGTTGAGGAAATCCACCACTGCGCGCTCGGAGCGGCGATTACGCCGCCTGATGATCGGTTTCAATCGGGGGTCGGTGATGGTTCCGCACACGTTGTCGTAGATCTGTTGCCAGTGGTCACCGAAGAATCCACACAGGGGGCCACGGAAGCGTGTCTCCTCGTCGGGCGTGCCTAGTAGGGCTTCTGCGAGGCCGGCGGGGGTGTCCTGGTACTCGTCGACGAAGACGACCGGGAATTGGTCTGCGACGATGGCCCGGAATTTAGGCAGGGTGAAGAGCTTGCAGGCCAGGGCGGGCAGGTCGTTGTGCGCCAGCTGCACATGGAGTGTCTCGTGGTCGATCTTTGCGAAGCCTGTGGTGTAGCCGACGGTGTAGCCGTCGAGTGACGTTCGGCCTTCCAGCTTTGGCTTAACGGCGTCGAGTTCGACGAGATGGCGCAGCAGGTGTCTTGGGAAGGGCGACAGGAGCCGCCACAGGAAGCCGTGGATAGTGTCCGCGTACACGTAGGGACTGCTGTCGGTTCGGCTGATGATCTCGTCGCGGGCCACGTTGGTGTATGTGATGCAGGCGACGCGCTGGTCCCGTCGCGGGAGGTAGCGGTGTCGGTGGGCGATGATGCCTTGCACTGCCTCGATGAGTGAGCTGGTCTTGCCCGCGCCCGCTCCGGCTTCGACCTTAAAGTGGCGACCGTCGTGCAGGGTGCTGAGGATTGCCTCCTGTACGGCCTGCGCCTCGGACGCGAACACGTTGACGACGCTCTGTGATGGCGTGTGTGTCAGGTTCTTGATCGGTGTCGTCATCACTCGGACTCCGTCTTCGTGGCCGTTCCATCCTGCTCGATGAGCCATTCGAGACCGCGCTTGATGTACTTCGGGACTTCCCATTCATATTCACCCAGTACGTGCTCCAGGGCGAAGTCGACCTTGCTCGCCTTGCCCACGACCTTGTCGCGAGCGCTCTTCTCGACCTCTACATTGGTGAGCCCATCCGTGGCTCCGAGGTCGAAGAGTGATGGGTTTGCCAGGACGAACGCGTCCTCAAAAGTGCGACCGCATGGACCTTCGGGGTGTTCGGGTACCTGGTAGGCCAGACAGAGGTTTGCGGAGACGAGCGGGGCCGTCTCGGCACGTTCGAGAAGCTCGGCCACCCGGTGTGTTCCTGCTTCATCGGTCCATTCCTTGATGGACGGATTGCAGGTGTGTCCGCCTTCGGACGCCGCGCACTTGGGCGACTTGGGCTGGCTCGTGTCGACGGGGTCGAGATCGGTGATGATCAAAGTTGGGATGCCGAGGATTCTGAGCAGCGGGAAGAACTTGTGGGCGAAGAAGCCTCCCACTTCCATCAGCGTTACGTACTGCGGCGGCAGCACCGTGCCCGGTGTTCCGGCGACGATCTTCTCTTCTGCTGCGGGGACGAAGACGCGCTCGCTGGCACCTTCGACAAGGATCGCTTTGTCCGCGAAGTACAGGTCGGCTCGCGTGAGCGTCAGATACTTGAGCAGGAACTTCTCGTCGCTCGCCAGCTTGGAGAGGTCCTTGATGACCGTTCGGGCGGGCCTCTGCTGTTCGCCAGGTTCGGCGGCTTCTTCCTCCTTACGGAAGTACCGGATGTTGGAGAAGCGGGCCCGGTTCGCTACGTGGGCCGAGTGGGTGGTCACCACGAACTGGGCGTTCCAAGATGCTTCGTTCCTGGCGCCAGGGGCGTTCTCGTTCGCTGCACCTGTCCGCTCTGGGGTGTTTGCGCGCATCTCGGCGTCGAGCTTCGGGAAGAGTGTGGGGAACAGGAGGAGTTGCTGGATGAAAACTTCCTGCATCTGTGGGTGCAGATGCGCCTCGGGTTCTTCCAAGAAGATCATATGGATTCCCCACTCATGGGACTTCGCTGTGTGTTCTCGGTAGAAGGTGAAGAGCCTGAGCAGCATCAACACCAGATTGCGAGTTCCGAGACCGTTGTATGACTCCGGAAACCTGACGCCTTCCGCTCCTGGGTAGTGGATGCGTGCGAAGTTCTTGAGGAGTCTCCTGGAATCCAACTGGGCAGCCGTGACGAACTCATGATTACCCAGCCCCGGATAGCCGAAGGACTTCAGAGCCGGCGCCACTTGGCTACGGATGTCCTGCAGGCTGGTGTCGAGGTCGTTCGACGTATGGGTGAGCCTCTCGTCGATGCGTGTGGCGAGGTCCTCCAGCCACTCCACACGCTTGCTGCCCTTGGCAGCAGTGAACAACTGCTCGAAGATCGCTCCGATCGGCTGGGAGGTCTCCCGGTCTTCGTCATCGAGACCTCGTTGGGCTTCGAGGAAGTCCAATTTCACGAGTCTGTGAACGTCCGCCAGGTCGACCGACCGTTGGTTCGTGTTGTCCGTCGGGTCGACCGCAGTCACAGAGAGGCCGAAGTGTGCCGGGATGCGTCTGGCAAGGCGCTCCAGGGGCGCGCCCGTGCTAGAGACCAGGTCGCCGAGGAACGCCTCCAGAGCTCCGTCGTTCAGGGCGTAGGTGAAGTTGATCACGACCTCGGAGCAGTTCGGGTCGAGGTCGACGACGAAGGGGGCCAAGGGCCCGTACTGTCCGGAATCCGCGTCGTAGGAGATGTGGAGGGTCAGGCTGATTTTCGGAATGCGGCCGTGCGCCTGCTGCGTCTCACCTTTGGCGTAGAGATCGTACGCGTCAAGGAACTCGCCGTAGCAGTCCGCAGAGAAGTCCTCGATGCGCAGCTTGGCATCTTTTCTTGCCGTGAGCAGCTTAAATAATTTCGCCAGCGATGTCTTTCCTGTGTTGTTACGGCCGACACAGACCGTCGCTTCGTCAGCGAAAGTCAGTTCCGCTTCACGCAGGAGCCTGAAGTTGCGGATCACGGCCCTGCTCAGGCGGGGCGGCCTGGGAGGTTCGATGATCTGGGATCCGTTCAGCTCAACCCGCTGCCCTGGAATGGCATTACTTGTACCGGTTTGAGACATCTCAGCTCCCTGCCGCGCATGTGTATCCAAGGGCACCGACGCGAGCACGCGACAAGCAGGGCACAGCCCCTGCCGCGTCCACGTCCCCTCGGGCTTCAGGGCCGCATCCTGCCACCTCAAATCTCTCACTGCACATTTCTCGTAACTCATTCAACTTCGATCAAAGCAGATCAGTAATCGGCATTGAACGGGTTATCACAAGCCGCCTCGACAAAGCCGGTCATAATGCACTGAATCTGGATGGAATACCTTCTCTGAACCAAGACGCTGGTCACGCCGCGAACGTCCGCCGTACGCATCAAGCCGACCCCCCTTCGCCGCTCACACGCTCGACGCCAAAGCGTGTCGCAGGACGCCGCGATCAGCCGGGCTGAACCGGTCGTCTGGCGCGTCTGGTCACGCGCTGCGGGTGAGGTATCGATCCGGTCGACGGCCTGGACGGTACGTTGGAGCCCCATCACCCTGCCGACACTCACGCAGGATCCTGTAGTTCTTCATCCGTTCGATGACATGCTCCACGCGGGCGCGCATCCAGTGTGCCGGAACGCCGGGTCCCGTCACTGGAGCAGTACCAGCGAGACGCTCGCGGGGACTTGGTCCCGCGGTACTGGCTGTCTGGGTCCGTCGCCCTACTGTGGGGGGCGACGGACCCACGCTTTCCAGGCCGGATTCCTTACGCTACGCCGCACTCTCGATGCCGAGGACGTCGTAGAGGTGCTGGCCGTGGGCCCAGAGATTCAGTTCCGGACGACTCACGAGAACCAGGGCGCGTCTGCGGGCGAAGTCCATCGCCGGCTGTGTGAAGCCGTTCAGTGCGATCATGATGGGCACGTCCGATCGATGATGCAGGCGGGCCGCTCCGTTGAACTGCTGTACATGGCCGGACCCGACGGGGCTGGAGTACTGCTTGCACTGCAGGATCACCAGGCGGTCGTCGCCGTCCCAGGCCGTGACGTCGGCGCCGAGATCGCCTGCGCCTCCCACCCGCCGGGGCTGCCGAAACCCGTCGCGCGCCAGGAGGTCGGCGCACGCCTGCTCGAACCCCGACGCGCTCATCGAAGCAAGCTGCTTCATCTTGAAAGTCAGCACCTCCGGCTCGTCAGCGGTCTCGGCCTCGTCCACGTACCGATAGGCGCCCGCTCCGGACAGGCCAGAGAGAAGGCCGGCGAGAAGCAGGAGCAGCGTCAGGCCGCCGACAACGGTGAGGGCAGTCCACCATGGATGGTCTGCGACCAGGCACCACAGGTCCACGGTGATCCACCGCAGTACGTCTTCGGTGAGCCATTTCCACAGCATCTTGCCGACAGCCAGCGCGATCACCGCGTACAGCAGGAATTTCAGCAGCGGGTCAAGTGACCCGTCCTCCTCGAACACCACACCTCCGGACGCTCGAAAGTAGATGCGGAACACGCGGGTCACGCTGCCCGTTTGAAACGGAAGGGGCGTGAGCGGGCGGGCAGGCCGAGGAGTTCGTGCAAGGCGGCGCCGTTCTCGGCCCAGTGGCGCAGCCTTTCCCGGTCGATCCAGTGGACGCCGTGCCGGTCGCCCCAGGTCATGGCGTCGCGGGTGAAGGCACCGTTGGTGACGACCACGGCGTGCTCCGCCTTGTGGACAGGCCTGGCTGTGCCCTTGACCGCGTACATCACCGAGGAGCCGACCTTCCCTCCGACACGGGTGTGCTTGGCCTGAACGACAATCCGACCGCGCTGCAGGTGATCTCCGATGACATCGGCGCCTTGGTCCCCGCCGCCCCCTACCCGGCTTGCGGGCCAGCCGTCCCGGACCAGCAGATCCCGCAAGGCGTACTCGAAACGCCGGTCGTCCAAGGCGTCAATTTCGGCGAGGGTGATCCGCAGGTCCGCCTGACGCTGCCTGTCACGCTCCCGCCGCACGGCGGCCCGACCGAACCGCCACGCCACAACAACGGCCGCGCACAGAACGCCCAGGAGAACAGCCGGCCATGCGGCTCTCAGACCGGTGAGAGCCGCGGCCGTATCGGGTGCGGTTTCCTCAGAACAGGGCCAGGCCGTCACCGCTGGTGTCGGCGATGACGGGCCGGGGTTGAGCGGGTAGGTCGTCGGTGCGGTCGGGTCCGGCCTCGGCAGCCACGGCAGGCGCCGTCGCGGCCAACCAGGTACGGAACTGTTCGGCAGCTTCGCGGTAGGGGACGTGCGCCAGGACACGGTGCTCGCCGGACGGGCAGAAGTCGACGACGACCGTGAGGACGCAGGCATGGGGCGCGTGGTGACTGCCCGTCCACGAAACGCGCAGGGCGCCGCAGGGTTTGCGTCCGCGGGAGCTGCGGGGATCGCGGTGGGTCGGACGCTGTGACCGGCACGCTACGTGGGCGGTCCATGCGGCGAGGTGGGCGAGGGGCAGGGTGGTGCGGGCGCGGCAGCCGGGGCAACGGTGCCAGTGCCGGAGCCAGTCGGCAGCGTGGGTGTCGAAGAGGCGTATGTAGTGGCCGGCCACGCGGATGTCGTTGCTGTAGAGGTGGTCGGGGCGCTCCTGTGTATTGCAGGACTGGCAGACCGGGGCACGGACATAACCGTGTTCATGGCAATGATCCAGTACGGCCGCGGGTGCGGTGCGGCAGACCGCGCACGCCCACCCGGCTACTTTCCGCGCCATGCCGGGCTTCCTGCTGAGCACCGAGTACAGCTGGCCCTGCAGTTCCCCGTTATAGCGACGCAGCGGGACGGCTGGGGCATCGGGGCTCGTAGTCTGCCCGACGTCGGCGGCCGGGGTCTGCCCAGGGTGGACGGATGGCTCGGTCACGGCCGTGTTCGCCTGGCGGGCCTGCCTGGCATGTAGCCACTGCGTTTCCGTGTGGGCTGCCCCATCCAGGAGCCTGACCACCGCGCGTGGCAGCCACCACGACCGCGCCGCCCGGCCATGAGGCCGTTGCACGAGCAGCCTCCGCCAGTCGATCCCCGCCAGATGGGACGGCCGGGCGTCTCCACCTTGGCCTGGAGGCCGGGGGCGGCCCGCTTCCTGCAGATCCCGGGAGATACGCTCGCGCCACGGCACCAGCGTTCCCTCGTTCCGTTCCGGCTTCAGCGCGCGGCCGAACGGGCCGATACGGACCAGGTCCTGGCGGTCCATCTCCACCGCGCTCAACTCCGCCGCCGCCCGGCGCAGCTCCCTCTCCGAAACGCTCCACGAGCCGCTGCTGGCCTTCACCATCGCCACCACACGCCCGCCGAGCACCACGTACTCCGTCTGAGCATGCACGGGAAAGGAGGTGAACACCGCAGCAGCCGACGGCACAACGCTGCCAGCCGTCAAACCAGCCCACAAGGCATCCGCTGCGCCCAGAGAGATCAACCCGTCCGCGCGGGTCGCGGTAACACGCTCTGACATGCCGCCAGGCTAGCCACCCGGCACAACACAGCAATTCCCGGCCCCGTCACCGGAAACCCGTCGCGTTACGGCCCCGGATTCTCCAGCCGCGAGAATTACCAGTTCTGGCTGGCCGTGCAATCGGGCCCGGGCTCTGTCGTTGAGGTAGGAGTGGAGGGACTCGAACCCTCACGTCCATAGGACACCGGGACTTGAATCCGGCGCGTCTGCCAATTCCGCCACACTCCCCAGCACTCCACTGCGCCCCTGCCCCGGGCTCGACTCAGCCCGGGACCAGAGGGCGGACCCGTGTACCGCCGTCACGCCGTAAACGGACCACCGTGCCGTGAAGCGATCACCATAATATCCCACCAACTCGCCGCTCCCGCCTACTTCGTGGGCTCTAGCGTCTGCCACATCCAGCCTGCAGCGCACGCCACCAGCGGAACATGATCACGGCAATATCGCCTCAGACCGCACGGATTACACCGGCGCGCGGCAGGCGTCAACTAGGCGCCCGGGGGCGTGACGGCGACAGCGGGCAAGTGCGCCAGTGAGGACCGGCGTTCACCCGAGAGGACGACCGCTGGGGAGTCAGGAGGCGGCTGGTGGGGGTACGGCCAGGATGTTGCGGACCACTACCGGGTCCAGTCCGGTACGTCCTGCGATCTGCTGGACCGTCTCCCCTGCTTGCCGGGACGCGACGATGGCGGCCCTGAGGTCCCGGCGCGCTGCCTGCAGGACCTCCTGCGCTGCCGTCACAGCCGCAGCCGCTGCCTCCAGCTTGTCACCCCGCGGCGTATTCGCGGACGGCTGCGGCATCAGAGCGTGGCCTGCGTGGTCGGAGTGTTTACACTCTCCGCAGGGGGATTCGGCTGGACGGGACTGGCGGTGGCCCAGGGATCGTCCGGCGCGTTCTCTCGCGCCGGCGCAGGACGGGCGGTACGCGTGACTTTCACCGTCGCAAAGGTCATGAAAGCACCCCCACCATCGTCATCAAGCACCATGCGAGAGCTTTTTCCCACTCGGATGTATCCCACCGGTCCGTGTGCAGCCGGCCCGTCACCACCACCCGGGGCTCCCTCGAACACCGACCCGGCCAGGTTCTCCGCGAGCTGACGCCACGCGCTGCAATCATGAAGTCTCGCCATCACACCATGCGTTCGTCTCCCGGTCGTACGTCCGTGGTGTCGATGCCACCGTGAACCGCGCCACTGCAGCCCCGCAGCGGTGAACCGCAACTCTGGATCGTCCACAAGGCTCCCCATCACTGTCAACGGCACCTCATTACGCATACCCCAAAGCGTTCCACACCCCACCGACAACACCGGCCGCGGGCAAGGAAGTGAGCCGCGGAAGAGTCGGGGCCGGGCAAGCGCCCACACGGCGCAGAGAAGTGCAGTGAACTCGAAACGGCAGATGGACGTAGCAGAGATCGAAGCTCCCGCCACCCTGCCTGGTGGCGGGAGGAGCTCGGCAAGGTAACCGGGGGGCGACCGCGCCGAGTGTGTCTGCCTGCCTCCCCATGCCTGTGGGCAGACACCGTCCGGAAGGCACACCGGACCGTGGGGGCTGGTACCCATAGCGGGCCAGCCCCCACAGCTATACCCGCCCCTCGCCGGCAGGAGAGGCTGCCGGCGTGAGCCACCTCGCCCGCTGGGCGCGGTGGCTCTGTGGTCAGGGCCAGTTGGGGTGGTGGCCGGACGGGTTCTGGGAGCGCGGTTCGAAAGCCTGCTGGTCAACAGCATGTGCATGGGCTGGATTGGTCTGCTGCGGACGGCCGGTGGACGTGGTGGTGTCGTAGGTCCATTCACCGGCGCCGAGGATGAGGACCGGGTCGAACATGATGATCGCCGCGGCCACGACCAGGAAAGCGAGCGGGCCGATCAGCATCGGCAGCAGCAACGACGTCGGCGTCTGCCATGCCGCTGTGTGACCGCCATGGGTGTCGAGTTGCACGCTGACGGCTGCCATGCCGGTGTAGTGCATACCGGACACCGCCGCTCCCATCGCACTAACCTGTATCCACTCCTGTGGACCAGTACCGCATCGTTGATGCTGCACGTTGAAGTGCGGAGTCTGCTCGGTAGGTATTTCGCTGCTGGCACTCGCGCAGATGATAGAAGGGCCACGCTGCCAGCAGGGAGATTACCAGCGGTTATGCGGATACTGGGTGTTCGGTCGAGTGGAGGCTTTAGCGGGCACGCTTGCGGCTTTCCGGTCAGTCACACTTCGGGCAGTCCGGTGGCCATAGCCTCTTCGGCGATGTGCACCGCAGTGTGCCGCCTTTCCAGTTGGAGACATGTGGGCCATGCTGGGCCTCCTCAGGGTCCGCGCCAGGATAATCCCGGTTACGCAGGGGTGAGTCGGTGGTCGAGTGCGGTGTGTCGTCGGCCGGCGCTGATGGTGCGGACTGCTTGACCGAGGGCTTTGCGGGAGCCGACGAGTACCACGAGTTTCTTTGCTCTGGTCACGGCGGTGTAGAGGAGGTTGCGCTGGAGCATGGTCCAGGCTGAGGTGGTGAGGGGGATGACGACGGCGGGGTATTCGCTTCCCTGGGATCGGTGGATGGTGACGGCGTAGGCGTGGGCGAGTTCGTCCAGTTCATCGAAGTCGTAGTCGATTTCTTCGTCCTCGTCGGTGAGGACGGTGAGTTTCTGTTCTTCGGTGCTGAGGGTGGTGACTACGCCGACGGTGCCGTTGAAGACGCCGTTCTGACCTTTTTCATAGTTGTTGCGGATCTGGGTGACTTTGTCGCCGACTCGGAAGGTTCGGCCTCCGAAGCGGCGTTCGGGTAGTCCTTCGCGGGCGGGGGTAATGGCGGCTTGCAGGAGGATGTTGAGGTTGCCGGCCCCGGCGGGACCGCGGTGCATGGGGGCCAGGACCTGGATGTCGCGGCGGGGGTCGAGGCCGAATTTCCGCGGGATGCGCCTGGCTGTGACGTCGACGGTGAGGCCAGCTGTGGTGTCGGTGTCGTCTTCGGGGAAGAGGAAGAAGTCGGGGAGGTTGTCTGTCAGCGGAGGGCGGCCCTGGTTGATGCGGTGGGCGTTGGTCACGACTCCGGACTGCTGGGCCTGTCGGAAGATTTTGGTCAGCCGTACGGAGGGGATGGGGCTGTGGGGGGCGAGCATGTCGCGCAAGACCTCCCCTGCGCCGACGGAGGGCAGTTGGTCGACGTCTCCGACGAAGAGGAGATGTGCGCCGGGCGCGACTGCTTTGGCGAGTTTGTTCGCCAGGATCAGGTCGAGCATGGATGCTTCGTCGACGACGACGAGGTCTGCTTCCAGGGGCCGGTCGCGGTCGTAGGCGGCGTCGCCGCCGGGCCGCAGTTCCAGCAGGCGGTGGACGGTCGAGGCGTCGGCGCCGGTGAGTTCCGACAGCCGTTTCGCTGCCCGGCCCGTGGGTGCGGCGAGGACCACTTTCGCTTTCTTCGCCAGGGCGAGGGTCACGATGGACTTCACCGTGAAGGACTTGCCGCAGCCCGGACCGCCTGTCAGAACCGCGACTTTCTCGGTCAGCGCCAGTTTCACTGCTTCCTGCTGCTCCGGTGCCAGTTCCGCGCCCGTCCGGCGTGCCAGCCAGCCCAGTGCCTTCGTCCAGTCGACGGGTGTGTCGCTGCGGGGTGAAAAGGCGGGCATTTTGTCGGTGCCGGTGCGCAGGAGTCTCAGGAGCTGGTTAGCCAGGGAGGTCTCGGCACGGTGGAACGGCACCAGGTAGACGGCCGTCACCGGCTGTCCGTCCGGGCCGGGGACGCTTTCGCGGACCACGCCGTCTTCGGTCACAAGTTCGGTGAGACAGTCGATGACCAGGCCTGCTTCGACCTGAAGGAGTTTCACGCCATCGGCGATCAGACGTTCCTCGGGGAGGAAGCAGTTGCCCTGGTCGCTGCTCTGTGAGAGCGCGTACTGCAAGCCTGCCTTGACCCGCTCGGGACTGTCGTGAGGGATCCCGACGGCCTGGGCGATCTTGTCGGCGGTCAGGAAGCCGATGCCCCAGACATCGGAGGCGAGCCGGTAGGGCTCGTTCTTGACCACCCCGATCGAACTGTCGCCGTACTTCTTGAAGATCCGCACCGCAAGGGAGGTCGAGACACCCACGCCCTGCAGGAAGACCATCACCTCCTTGATGGACTTCTGCTCCTCCCAGGCCGCCGTGATCAAAGCGGTCCGTTTCGGGCCGAGCCCCGGCACCTCGACCAGCCGCTCCGGCTCCTGTTCGATGACATCAAGACTGTCGATGCCGAAATGCTCGGTGATCCGGTCGGCAAAGCGAGGCCCGATGCCCTTGATCAGCCCCGACCCCAGATACCGCCGGATTCCCTGAATGGTCGCCGGCAGCACGGTCATATAGTTCTCCACCGTGAACTGCTTGCCATACTGCGGATGCGACCCCCACCGCCCATACAACCGCAACGACTCACCCGGCTGCGCCCCCAGCAGCGCCCCGACCACCGTCAGCAGATCATTCGCGCCGCGCCCGGTGTCGACCCGGGCCACCGTGTAGCCGGTCTCTTCGTTGGCGTAGGTGATGCGCTCCAGCACCCCTTCCACCTCGGCGAGCTGCCGCTGCGGCACCTGGGCCGTACTCACACCCATCCCCCGATCCTGTTCTGCCCCCATCCACGGACCTACGCTACCCACCCACGCTGTGCCACTCCGCCCAAGCCCACGTTTAGGCAGGTGCACGTCATGGCACGGCGCCCGCTGATCTGCTCGGCGCGCGGCGCTCACTCACGCTGAAACCCGGGGCCTGCCGCAGGCACGGTGCCTAGTGGGGCTCATTGAGGGTGTCTTCGAGCAGGTGGAACCGGACGCGTTCTTGTTCGAGTCTCACGTTGGGGCCGAACTCGCCGTCCACGAAGCTGTCGTACACATCGGCTTCGTCCGGGGTGAGCGTGCTGAGCGGCTGGTGGGTGGGGGTGTCTTCCTTTACCCATTGGCTGCGGTGTTCCAGGAGAATGTCCCGGTTCATCAGGATGGACTGGGTGTGCGGGAAGGTCCGGCGCAGCCGGTCGAGGATGGTGAATCCGTGGGTGTCCAGGTCGCCCCAGTACACAAGGCGCATGTCGTGTAGCCAGTTCAGGGCGGACAGTTGGGTCACGGCGTAGCCGCTGCCGTGGATCACGATGCTGTGGGGCTGGTCCGGGAAGGCGAGGTAGGTGGTTTCGTTCTCGACGACGTACACGGTCGTGATGTCAGGCGGGGGCGCGGTGAACTCATTGGCGCGGACCGTGAGTTCCTTGAAGCCGCCCAGCGAGTGGCCGCCGAGGATTCGGAACCGCAGGTAGGCGGGCTTGCGCAGGAAGCGGAAGCGGGCGGCGAAGTCAGCACGTTCGGCCCCGGTGTCGATGCGGTCGTCGGGAAGGCATTGTTCGAGCAGGGTGGTCAGGATGGCGCGGTGGCGTTCGATGAACTTGGTGTCCACGCCGGGTACGTCGAGCTGGCGCAGGTAGACGCCTGGGCCGCGGTAGTTGGTGATCCAGCGGATCGTGGCCTGTAGGCGGTGCCAGTCGGCTTCCCGTTGGAGGACCTGCATGGGGTGGGCGATCATCCAGTCGACGAGCGCGGGCAGTGATTCCCGGGCAGAGGCCAACAGGGTTTGGTAGCGGGCGACCGTGGGGGTGACGCCGAGTAGGCGCCAGAGGTCGTCGCGGTCGTCGATCCAGACGCGGTCGGGGATGTTGTTCACGCCGGCGAGTCGTCCGCCGAGTCGGCGGTATTCGATGCGCAGGTGCCGGTGTGCGCTGGGCGCCCACGATTCGGTCCAGGCGAGGACTTGGTCGTAGTGGCGGGTGATGTCGCCGGCCTTGGGGCCGCGTAGTGGGATCTCGACGGATTCCCAGGGTGCCCCGTCGGCGAGTTGAGTGAGGTAGGTCCCCGTGTTCCAACGTTTGCGGAGGCGTTCGAGGACGGCCTGCGGCGTAGTCCAGTTGCAGTCTTGATGCGTCGTCATCTCAACCTCCCTGTCCTGCGGCGGGCTGCAGGCCGGCCAGGGTGTGGGCGAGGCGTTCTTGGCGGTACTGGGCGATGGTCAGGGTGCGTAGGCGGGAGTGGTGTCCGCTGGGGTTGTCGACGAAGCCGACGGCGGACACGTAGGGCTCGATGACATGGATCTTCTGCAGCGGGGTGACGATGAGGAGCTGCAGGCCCAGGCGCCTGAAGAGGTCCAGGGCGAAGCGGGCGGATTCCTCCGAGCCGCGTCCGAAGGCCTCGTCGATGACCACGAAGCGGAAGGTACGGCTCCTGCTGGGGGTGGTGTCGAGTTTGAACTGGTAGGCGAGGGAAGCGGCCAGGATGGTGTACGCGAGCTTCTCCTTCTGCCCGCCGGACTTGCCGCCAGAGTCGGAGTACACCTCGTACTCCGAGTCGTCCTCTCGGCGTCGTTCGCTGGCGCTGAAGACGAACCAGTACCGCACGTCGGTGACGCGCTTGGTCCAGCCGCGGTCGCTGTCCGCGTGGCCTTCGCGGCCCTTGAAGCGTTCGATTAGGTGCTGGACCTGGTGGAACTTTTCCTCGGAGTACAGGTCGGAGTCGTTGCCGGACAGGACGTCGTTGGTGCAGGCGCGCAGTTCTGCGGTGAACTCGCGGATCTCGGTGTTGGGCGTCTGCTCGGGCTTGAGCATGATGTAGCGGCCGGGGTTGTAGTCGATGCCGGCCAGCGACTCGTTGATGGTGTTGATGCGGTCGCCGATCTCGTCGGCCCAGATGTTCAACTGCGCGTGAAAGCCGGCGATTTCGCGGATCACGTTGGTCTTCAGGTAGGTGCGGAACTGGTCCTGGAAGCGCGGCAGGTCATCGGCCACGAGCTGCTGGTGCAGCGCACGGAACCCGGGGGCGGAGGCGACGGAGGCGTCGAGTTCGCTGGTCTCGACCTGATAGGTGGTGCGGAAGGAGCTCATCTGGGCGGCGATCGTCTGGGCGAGGCGGGTCTGCTCCTTGGCCCAGCGGTGCTTGTGCGCCGTCATCTCCTCGCGCAGCCGGGTTTCGGTCTGCACGCACTCCTGCGCGGTCCGGCACGCCATGCGGGCGGTGGTCAAGCGCTGTTCGAGGGCCGGAAAGTGCGCCTGTGCAGCGTCGGCGGCCGGTTCGTCGAGTACCGCGAGGGCCTCGTCGCAGGCGCGTTCAGCGGCGTCGCGCTCGCCGTCGACCCGTCCCCAGCTCTGGCTGGCCTTCTCGTAGACGGCTCCCTGTTCGGTGATTTCGTCGGCGATCTCGGCGAGGCGGCGGGTGAGTTCGTCCAGATCGCCGGAGGCGGCTCGCAGGCGCTGCTTCTCCGCGGTCAGCTCGGTGATGCGCCGTACCGCGGACGCCCAGTCGATCTCGCTGTAGTCCACCATCGCCGTCAGCCGGTCGAGGACCTTGTCACGGCTGATGGCGTCCTCGTAGGCGGCTCCCAGCCCGAGCTTCTTCTTCTCCATCTCGCGCTGGGCGCCATGGACCCGTCCCGCCTGATCCAGGAGAGCATCAATCTTGGCCTGGTTCGTCCAGCCGAGCACATACGTGCTGCGGTCGTCGATGCGGGTGGTGTCGTTCTTCTCGTGGCGGCCCCGCACCCCCTTGATCAACCCCTGTGCGGTGATGGCTAGTTCGGCGTGCCGGAAGTCCTCCATCGTCGGCACGCAGGCGTGGGAGGCGCGGCGTTCGAGCTCGCCGGCCAGCCACGGGGCGAACGGCGAGTCCTCGCGCACTTCGAGCTTGGTGAACAGCGCCGTGGACGCATCGGTGGGCAGGCGTCGCGGCGGGAGCTTGTCCGGGACGCGGAAGTAGACCAGCTTCGTCCCCAGGTTGTGGTCATTGATCCAGTCGGAGACGCGAGCGTACTGATCGCCGGGGACCAGGAGGGACACGGCGAAGCCGCGCAGCAGCCGCTCGGCGGCTCCGGCCCAGGCCTGTTCCTCCTCTCGTACCTGAATGAGTTCGCCGGCAAAGGGCAGAGCACTGTCCTCGATGCCGAGTTCGCGGCTCAGGCGCGCGCGTACCTCCAGCTGCTTGCGGGGGATGTTGCTGCGGCGCGAGCGCAGACTGAGCAGGTCTGCGTTCAGGTCTTCGGCCTGCTGCTTCAACTGTGCGGCCTCAACTGCGAGCGTCTCCAGGGCCGTGCGCGTCTCCTGTGTCGTCGCGGCGACGTCATGCTGGGCCCGGGCGATCTCCTCAAGGCGGTCGGTGAACTGCGCCTGATCGGTGACCGGGGCCAGCCCTGCATCCTCCAGCAGGGCGGCGTGCTGGCGGGCGCGCTTCTCCTGAGCGGCGCGCTGCTGCTCCGTCTCCTTGATCTGACGCTCCAGTTCGCCCACGCGCCCGCCGCCCAAGCCCTCACGCTGCAGTTCCCACCGGCGCTCCTGGCCCCGCAGCCGCTCCAATTCCTCCTTCGCAGCCTTCTTCTCGCCCTCCAGACGGGCGAGCAGCCGCTCCGCCTCGGCGCGCTGGGCTTCGTGCAGCACCGACGTGCGCTCGGCGATGAAGTACCGCAAGGCTGCCTGCTGGGCGTCGGTCTCCTCGATGCGTGCGGCCAGGCCCTCGTACGCGTCGCAGTCCTCAAGCAGCGGAGTGAGGGCCTCGATCTGGGCTCGGGCCCGCTGAACGGAGTTGTAGGTGGTGGTCAGCGCGTCGAAGTGGCTGATGATGTTGTCGGTCATCGCCGCTGCATCGAATGGTTCGAGCATGTGACTGCGCACGAAGTCGTCCAGGCTGCCCACCGACTTCATCGACACCGTCTGATGGAAGAGCTCCAGCGCCTGCTCGGACTCGATGCCCATCCGGCGCCGGAAGTCCTTGCTGTAGGGCGGGAACGTCTTGTGGACGCGGACATCGCCCGCTTCGAGACGCTTTTTCAGCGCCCGCACCTCGGTGCCGAAGTCAGCGAAGTCTCCGGCGACAGAGAGCGCCCGGTCGGCGACGAGAAACAGCCGCTCGGGGCTGGTGGCATTCGCGTCCGCCAGCCAGAACACCTGGCCCAGCGTGACGGTCGCGGACAGTGCCGGGTTCGTGAACACGCCCAGGATGACGGAGTAGCTGCCCGGCTTGCGCAGCGCCACCGGTTTGGTCGTCCCGGTGGTCTCGTTGCGTTCGGACTTGTAGTGGCCCAGCACGTAGGAGCGCAGGCTGCGCTCGCCGCTCTCCGCGCCGGCCGCCTTGTTGTAGGCAATCTTGCGGGCGGGCATGAACAGCGTGGTAATCGCATCCACCAGGGTGGACTTGCCGGAACCGATGTCACCGGTCAGCAGGGCGTTGGCGCCGCCGAGGCCGAACGACCACACGTGCTTGTCGAATGTGCCCCAGTTGTAGACCTCCAGACGCTCCAGTCGGAAGCCTGCCGCAACCAGATCGGTGGAGGCGCTTGTGCTGGCGGGGCCAGGCTGGGCGGGGATCACTGCTGCGTCTCCTGAGAGGTGTGGGTGGCCGCGTACTGGGCCAGGTTCGTGTCGAAGTCGGCGAGCCACTGCCCGTCGACGAAGGCTTTGATGATCCGCTGCACCTCGAACAGCTGCTCCTGCCCGCGGGCTCGGCGCAGGAATTGCAGGTCCACCACCTTGTTGATGTGGCCGTCGATCTGGTCGACCAAGCGTGCCTCGTTGCTGCCGGCCGGGAGGAACATACGGATCATCTCGACCATCTCGTCCCGGGTGATCATCAGGCGGGTGCCGTCGGCGCCGGTGTCGAATTCGGCGAGCCGCTTGCGCAGCAGCACGACCAGCAGACTGACGGGGTAGGACAGCGAGCGGCGGGGCATCAGCCGCGGCGGCGCCATGCGGGGATCGCGGGCATCGTCTTCGTCCTCGGGTTTGGACTGGAGGAAGGCGTAGCCCTCCATCTCGTCGATCACCACCCGCAGCCCCATGACGTCGATGTAGTCCTTCACGCCGGCACTGTGATGCAGCAGGGCATCCCAGGCCCGCTCATGCTGGTCGCGGAAGACCGGGCCCTTGAGTAGCTGGTTGACCGGCAGCGAGAGGGAATACGGCTGCTGCGGGGTGGGGGTGGCAGGTGTGGTCATCGCCCCTCCTTCGGGCTGGAGACCCAGGCGATGCCGGGGCTGGTGCGAGCAAAAGTGACCACGGGCACGGTGGCGACTTGCTGAACGTCGCCCTCACCGGTCCATGTGATCTCTTCTTGGCGGTGGTCGTCGAACACGGTGGTGAATCCGTCTTCCGGTAGCGCGAAGTAGGCGACCAGTTCGGCAAGCCCCTGCTCCAGGGGATGCTCACGCAGCGTCTCGGCCAAGGACACCTGTGTGCGCGAGCCCAGAGCGTGATGCACCGCGGCCGTGAGCCGAGCGGGATCCACATACACGGCCTCGAACAAGGCGTCGGCGGTGAACTCCTCGTCCCCCGCCTCGATGCCGGTGCTGTCGATGGGCGCCTTGACCAGCGGCGTGTACAAGGGCCGTTCCATCGGCAGGGCGATGGCCGGGGCTGCCGCATCGATCTCGGCGACGAGATTCACACCCGGCACGTCGCGCAGGGCTAGAGCCTGCGTCTCGATCCCGCGCACCAGGTGCAGGACGCGGCGGTCTTCCGAGCGCACCTGGTCGTCCAGGAACCGGCGCAGCTGATCCGACAGTTGCCGCACCGTGTTCTGGGTGCGTTCGGCGGCCTCCAGCCAGTCCCGGGCCATGCGACGCATCCGCGGATCGGGCTCGCCGATCGCCTCCATGGCCTCAACCGCGGCCAGAAGCGTCTTGAGTTCGTCCTGACGGCTCGGAGCGAGGAGGAAGTCGTAGAACGCCTGGAAGGTCCGCCCCTGGTCCGACTCCGCGATGCTCTCGCGGCTACCCAGCACCTCATCCAGGAGTTCGCCCTTGGCCCCGTCCCACGCGGCGATCTTGCTCCGCAGGTCTCGGTCGAGGTCCCGGAAGTTCGCCTCGACCTCGCGGAAGTCGGCCAGCAGCCCATGCGCCGTCGTCGTCACCTGCTGGTAACGGTCCCGCAGCGCCGCGCTGTCCAGGACGTCCACCTCGCCGGCTGCAACACGCTCGATTTCCTGATCGATTTCATGCCGTCGCCGCATGAGCTCCGCCAGCCGCGCTTCGGGGTCGGTTTCGGTGCCGAACGTCATCTGCCGCAGCAGATCGAAGATCGTGTTCAGACGCGACTCCGTACCGACGAACGAACGCTCCTCCAGCGACCGGACCCACGCGATTGCCTTCTCAACCGCAGCCGTAGCGTCATAGTGCGGCTCGTCCAAATCCGGCGGGTAGTACTTGCGCAGCCAGCCGTTTCCCTGCCCCGACCAGTCGTCAAGATACGCCTTCGCGGACTTGGGAAACGTGCCCTGCCCCAGCCGACCGTTGAGTGCGAACAGCTCGTCGTCCAGCCGTTCAACAAGCTCCGCACCCGCAATCGAGCGCGCTCCCTGCTCGACGAACACCTTGTTGAAGAAGCTCAACATCAGCGCGGCGTTGTCGGCCTTCAGCAGCCGCCAAGCAGCGCTCTGCTTGCGTAGGGCGACCAGACGGTCGTAGTCCAACTCCATACATCCTGCCCTCTCACTGCCCCGGCGGGTACGACCGCATTTCCCGCCAACGGCGGAAACGCACGCCCTACTCGGCCGGCACCCATGCCCGCGCAGCCATGCATCGTCATTCCGCGCCGATACAAGAAACCGTAGAGGCCACCACTGACAACCGAGCTCGGCAGAGTCAACGAGCGGATGGGGCAAGGCGACCTCTGGGCAGCAAAACGCCAGACCGGAGGGCAGACACATCCGGATCTCAGATAGATCCCACCCCTTCGCCACCGCACCCTTTACGAACACAATTTCGATTCCCTGCCTCTGTCATCTGCGGGAGCAAGAAACCATCCCATCGCACCCTGATCACGACAGGGAGAGCAAACAGCCCACCACCCTCGACCAGGACTCCCGCACGGCCATCACGAACGCGGCAGAAGGGCTGCCCGCTGCGGTCGGGCGTGACACGGCGGCAAGATCACTGTCTCGGCCCGGGCGTCGCCCCACACCCTGGTAACTCTCCGGCTCCGGGCTCCACACCCACCCAGCCGACGCGGTGACGTCATACACCTTCGCTCAACGCCTTCTGCACCCGGCGATGTCACCGAGTACAGAAGGCGGTAGAGCGCGACGGGGCTGATCAGCCTGAACCACTCTCGACGTTGATTGCGCGTCCTCGTCACGCCGCCAAGAGCGTTGCTGCCTCCTCCGCCGCGGGGGGCGCGAGGAGCGGGAAAGCACAGTCCTCGGGGCGCCGGCCCATCCGTTGCAGCGTGACCGCCGCGAGCAGTGCCACACCTGGACCGGTCACCGGCGAACGCTCCATTCCCACGTAGTAGATCCCGTTCTCGTCGGGTTCGACGTCCAGGCGGTCGAGGCTGACACACAGGGCGGCGCAGTAGCCCCACAGGTCAGTCCCCCTGATCCCTTTCGGGTACGCCTTGCTGGCGTGAAAACATGATCGCGGTGCCTGCCCGCCGACCCCGATGCTTCGTTGGGACTGTGAGCCCGTAGGTCAGTCTGGCGCCGGGACCGCAGAGGGGCCACGCACTGTTGCCTCCGAGCATGCCGGTCAGATTCTCGCTCCCCCAGCGGTCCCACGGGCAGGCACCGTCCTGTACTGGCACGGTGTGAAGGGGGAGGGGTTCATGGCTGAGGCCGAAGACATCGAGGAGATCGAGCAGGCGGTCGAGCTTGTGGAGCGGGTCGCGGCGATCGACATCGCCAAGGCGTCCGGGATGGTGTGCGTGCGCCTGCCGCACGAGGACAGGCCGGGCTTTCGGACCCAGCGCGTCTTCAACACCATCGCGACCAGCGGCGCGATCCTGGACCTGGCCGACCACCTCATCTGCCAGGGCGTCACCCGCGTGGTCATGGAAGCCACATCGACCTACTGGAAGCCGTACTTCTTCCTGTTGGAGTCGCGTGGCCTGGAGTGCTGGCTGGTCAACGCCCGCGACGTCAAGAACGTCCCAGGCCGGCCGAAGACCGACCGCCTGGACGCGGTCTGGCTGGCGAAGCTGGCCGAGCGCGGCATGCTCCGGGCCTCGTTCGTGCCCCCGAAGCCGGTCCGTGAACTGCGCGACCTCACCCGGGCGCGTGCGGTGATGACCCACGAGCGCACCCGCCACAAGCAGCGAACCGAGAAGCTCCTCGAAGACGCCCAGATCAAGCTGTCCACCGTGATCGCCGACATCTTCGGGGTCTCGGGGCGCGCGATGCTGGAGGCCCTGATCGCGGGCGAGCGCAGCCCCAAGGCCCTCGCGGACCTGGCCCACGGCACGATCAAGGCCAGTCACACCACCCTCGCCGAAGCCCTGACCGGGCGTTTCGAGGAGCACCACGCGTTCATGTGCCGGATGCTGCTGGACACCGTCGATTACCTCACCGTGCAGATCGACAAGCTCACCGCCCGGATCACCATCCGCCTGGCCGAACTGTCCACCACCGAGGACGACGAAGGCCCGGGTCAGGGCACGCTGATGCCGATCACCGACGTGGAACGACTCGACGAGATCCCCGGCGTCGGCCCCAGCACCGCTCAGGTGATCCTCGCCGAGACCGGCCTGGACATGACCGTCTTCCCCACCGCCGGCCACCTTGTCTCCTGGGCGAAACTCTCCCCACGCACCATCCAGTCCGGCGGGAAGAACACCTCCGGGCCGACGGGCAAGGGCAATCCCTGGCTCCGGGGAGCCCTGGGCTAGGCGGCGATCTCCGCCGCGCGCACCGACACCTTCCTCGGCGCCCGCTACCGGCGCATCGTCAAACGCCGCGGCCACATGAAAGCCCTGGTCGCGGTCGCCCGCTCGATCCTGGTGTCCGTCTGGCACCTGATGGCCAACCCGACCGCCCGCTACCGCGAACTGGGCGCGGACTTCCATGCCCGCAACCTCGACCCCGCACGCAAGGCCCGCGACCTGGTCCGCCAGCTCAAGGCCCTCGGCCACGACGTCACCCTCGCCCCGGCAGCCGCCTGAACTCCTCCCGACACCCCCGAACACCCCGCAAGAGCCCCCGACAGCCACCGCCGAGGGGCTATCTCGCCGTACCCACCTGACCGTGGAGTTTTCCGGTCAGCTCGCAGTCCGCTGGAGATGTCCGTGCGGACCCAGACGAGAGGGTGCGGCGCGCCCTGTTCGTCGTAACCGATGGAGACTGCCGCCCCCACGCTCTCGGGCAATGGGTAGGCCTCCTCCGGCACATCCTCGGCCGTGCCGTTGAGCGCATCGGTGATGAGTGTGCGCAGCGCCGCGATCACCTCATCGTCGCCGCGCCAGCCGTGCAGCGCCTCGTAGGCGGTCCCTTGGTAGAGCTCGCGCACGTTCTGGCTTCGTTTCGGGTGCACAGGTGGATCGACTACCGAACAGTCCTCCGGAGCGATCCCCTCCAGACCGGTCTCGACGTAGGTGATCCCGCCATTCGAGTCCATCGTGATGGCGGACCAGCCGTGCTGGATGTATTCGGAGAACAGCCTTCGGACAAGACGTTCCTTCGCCTTGTCGGACAGTCCGGGGACCGTGATGACGACGATCAGGCCGCGAAGGACGATGAGCCATGCCTGGTGATCTTCGATCAGTTCCCGCTCGGAGAAGGACACACCCAGAACCTCTCCGAGGCTCTCGACTGGCAGAGCCCACGCGTCGTGAGCCCGCAGCTGAGGTGTGGCCTGTGACTGCTTCAAGCAGGTTTGGGCATTTTTCGTGATCGTGTGAACCGAATTGGACACCACGATGCTTCCTCTCGCCAGAGGGTAAACCGAGTCTTCAGCGAGAGGTCACACAGTGACCCGTAAAGTAGGAGAAGCTCTTCTCGTGTGACCAGAAGCAGCCAGGCTGCGGACCGTCATACCGGCCTCAGCGCATGTCACCCCAGCTATACCGCTTCTCATCAGCCCCCTACTTCCTCATTCTTGACGGCTCGCACAGGTTCATCCAGAGATGAAACCCTTTCCGCGACCTGCGCGGCCTCGGGGCAGGCGGTCCGGACAGCCTCGGTATACGCGCTCACGCGGTCCCGGCACACGATCTCCGCGCTGGGGTGCTCGTGCAACCACGTGGTGAGGGCCGCCGCGGTGCGGTCCGGCATCAGAAACGGCCCTCGTCCCCGAGGGTCGATGCATCAGTCATCACACTTCGCGACACCACGACATAGACAAAGCAACGGCTTTGGCACTTCAACGCCGCTGTTCCTTCTCCGGTGTCACCTCGCTCGGCCGTACGACAACGCACCCCTCACCTTGTAACATCAACTGCACGACCTCGCCGGAACCGCCCCTCAACATCGACCCGATGGACTGCGAACGGTGCAACGAGGTCCGTAACGCTGCCGTCCAACCGACCACCGCGTCCGTGTCGACGAACACCGGGTACTGAGCCGACACAGGTATGACGAGGGGGTTCCCTTCACACATCAGCCCCAGCCTGCCCTGCCCCGTGAAAACACTGTTGAACAACCCACCGCCGGCCATGCCCGCGCCCTTCACCATCGCAACCCGGTACGACAGCGAGGCGTCGAAACACAGCACGTTACGACCGTTGACCGTGAACTCGTCACCAGTCTCGACCTCGACGATGAAGCAATTCTGCGCCTCGTGCGCGAACCACGCCTCGCCCTGCCCCCGCACCACCATCAGTGGCAACCCCTCACCCGTCACCGCGCGCTTGAGCATCCCTCCCACACCCTGGCCCTTGCGCTCGAACTTGAGGCTGCCGCGATAAGCGACCATCGCGCCCTGGCGGGCAAACATCTCGCCATACACCGCATGCTTAATACACTTGGCGTTCTCGACACTCATGCCCGCTTCCATAACCGGTTGAACCATATGTTCACCGGAGAAAAGAGAACCTTTCATACAAAAAATCCTGACCTAAAGATATCGATCACACTAAAAAGTGAACCAAATCATCGGACACAATAAACGGAATGAGACAGAAATCCCCACTGGTGCATTCCCTGGAACAACTCCGAGCGATTTACGATCTATTTCTCCTTTCTCATCTACACTGACCACATTCTTCACACATGTCCGGAGTAGGCCTTTAGGTTCCCCACTGAGCCTTCACTCCGGAATCCACCGGATTTCCGGAGAAGTGACGTCGACGACTACGCAGCGCTTCATGTATCAGACTGAAGATGCTCACAGAAATAAATTTCAAAAACCAATCTCTTTCCGGATGGGGAAGCCCCCCCCCCCCCGCTTCTTACTGCATCAGCGACATCAGGGCGGAGAAAAGATTTCACATGTGAGATATATTCCGTATCCAAAAAAAGGGGAAGGAACCTTCCCCAATGCATGTAGCTAGTCGTGTGGTCCTGACTCCGTTCGGCGTGCCGGATGCGACGGTGAGGGGCTGGCCCGATAACAGAACCAGCCCCGAAGCACTGTCTACGAAGGGTGCTGACCAGGCGTAGACAGCTCTGCCTACAGCGCTTCCTCGTAACTCCAGGCATAAGCTCTCCGCTCGTCAGGTACTACGGAGGACAACACTTGTAGTTACGGCGCCGAGGTCAGAAGAGTTCACCCATGACCTGATGAAACACGCGGACGTCTGAGTCAGGGCTGTCTAGAAGTCCGGCATTGAAGTTACCGCCTGCGGTCGGACAGCGGGTGTTTACGCTGACGGGGTGAAGTGCTGCTAAGGCGTCCCCGGAGTGTAGGCACAGGGGCTCATGCTGCAATCGCGTGTTTATCTGCTCGTAGGCGCTGCTGTTCGAACTCGGCTGGTGAGAGGTAGCCGACATCCCGATCGCGGATGAGGTACTGCAAGGTCAGGATGGCCTTGACGACCAACGTGATCTGTCGGGGCTGCCGCGGAAGTCGCGGCCCAGAGGTTCGCCCTGACATCGACAGCCGCCCTCAGCCGCGCGGCTGGGGTCATTTGTCCCGCAGCCACGCCAGGTCGGTCTCGGCGCGGGTGCGGGCCACCTGTTCGCGGGTGAAGACGGCTTTCGTCTTGGTCAGGACCAGGACGTAGGGGCGTCCCTGGCGCCGGGTGGTGTGGGAGACAGGCAGGCCGGCCTGGTCGATGCGGCTGTGGAGGTGGCGGCGTCCGTCTTTCGCGAGCGGCCATTCCATGACGTGGCGGGTGCTGGAGGTGAGGAAGGCGTCCAAGTCGGGGCAGAGTCCGCAGCCAGTGCGGCATGTCCCGGCCGGGGTGAGGGACCAGTCGTCGGCCGCGCGTGCGGGGCGGGTGAGGGCCGCGGTGAGCCGGTCCTCACAGTGCTCGGCGAGGGTCTGGAAGGCGCGGGCTGAGGGTGCGCCGTCACGTATGGTCACCGGGTGGTGGGCCGCGGTGCGCAGGGCGGGGAGCAGGCATTCCAGGGCGGTGTCCGGCAGGCCGCGCAGCGTGGCGGCGATGGTGTCGGCGGTCTCGGGTCCTGCCGCCTGCAGGACGCGGGCCAGTGATGCGCCGAGCCGCTCCATTCCTGTGCGGCGCTCCGTCTCGCGGCCGATGCCGAGCCAGCTGGTGAGCTGCTGCTCGACTGCTTGCCAGGCGCCTTCGGCCAGCGGCGAGGCCATCGCGTCCCCATCGCCGTCGGCAGCCTGCAGCGCGGTGCACAGGCCGGGCAGTGATTCGAGCCAGGCCGCGCGGTCGGCCCCGGTGTACGCGCCAACCGTGCCGAACCAGCTGCTGACGGCCCCGCGGGCCCACGTCCTTCCGTACCGGGCGGCCGCTGCCGCGAGACCTGGGGCGTGCAGCTCGCCCAGGGTCTCCACCCCGAAGGGCGCGAGGAGCATCGCGGCAGTGTCTGCTTCCCGCAGTCCCACCGCGACGGGCAGGGCTGCGGCGAAGAGCGCCGCGGCCGCCTCGCCCGAACCGTGGTGCTTCCAGAACGGGGCGAGTGACCGGGCGAGCGTGCGCGCCCGGTCGAGGTCTCCGGCATCCAGGTGGCCCTGAAGTTCCCGCAGTGCGCCCTCGGAGCCGGCCTCGGCGCGGGCCGTGAACGAGCGCTGCCGGGGCCACAGGACCACGGCGGCCCGCCGGTACCAGCGGTCGAGGGTGTTGCCGTAGTTGCCCATGTAGCCCTCGTACTCGGACTGGTAGGGCGTCAGGTCTTTGTTCTCGGTGGTGGCGCACACTTCGGCGTACGCGACGGGCAGGTTGATCTGCTCGCCGCCGGTGCCGTGCGGGCGGGTCCACCAGCTCAGTGTGATCTCGTCGTCGATCAGTTCGTTGAGTTCGTAGTTGGAGAAGTCGCCGCTGCGGCTGCGCTCGGCGCCGGGTTCCCCGTCGGGGTCCAGGAGGCATTCACCCTCGCACTCCTCGTCGTCGCAGTCGTCGTAGTGCTCGACCTCGCCGTAGTAGTCGTGGCGGTCGTACGGCGCGTGCGCGTCCCAGGTCTCCTTCACCTCGGCCAACGCGAGGACCGCTTCGCAGTCCGTCTGTGCGGCGGCGTGGCGGAGCAGGGTGGTGCGGGTGGCGTCGGCTCCCTTGAGGCGGTCCCAGTCCAGGCCGCGCTGGGTGTACTCGTGGTCGAGGAGGTACACGAGGCGGTTCGGAGGCGCGGCCTTCTGGCGGCCGTAGGCGTAGCGCTCTTCGGCCGGCTCGGTGAAGTGTTCGGTCAGGCAGTGGGCCAGGTCGGCGACCGAGTCCCCGTCGTCCTCGCCGGCAGGGCGGACGCGTTCAGCGAGGAGGTTCATGGTGAGGGTGACGCGGTAACCGGACTTGACGGGCTTCACCTCGTGCAGGCAGTCCGCGTAGAAGGCGGCGAAGGTCAGCTTCTCCCGGGACGCCTGGTGGACGACGCTGCGGCCGGCGTGCGAGACGACGAGTTCGCCGCCGGTGTGGTGCGAGGGCAGCGAGACGACCAGGGTGCCCACCATGGAGTCGTCCTTCTCGGAGTCCTGGTGCGGCAGGAAGAACTGGCCCTTGCCGTAGACGAGCAGTGCGTGCGGCTCGGCACGTAGGACGGTAGTGGGCGGCAGACCGAGCGCGGTGCGGACACCGTCGAGAACGCCGTCCAGGGTGCGGTCCCAGTCAGTCCCACCGAGCGTGATGCGGTCCGGGGTGATCTCCCAAGTGTCGCGGACGCTGGTGTCGGACAGGGTCTGCTCGCCCCGGCCGAAGGATGCCTGACGGGCCTGCGCGATCAGTTTCCTGGTGACCGGAGCACGCAGCGGCAGCGGCAGTTCCCCCACCCCCTCGACCTCGATGCGCAACGCTCGGGCCGACATCTCGATGCAGGTGCTGAAATCCCCGCGCCGCTGTGCGTCACCGAGCAGCTCCGCCAGCTGCCTCCGCGCTCCGTGTCCCATACTGTTGCGTCCCCAGAGGTGCAGCGTGCCGTAAGGCCTGTCCAGGAAACCCTAGCGCCGCGGGCAGCCCTCGTTCCCGGGGAACTCTCCGAGGTACCAAGAGGTCCAGTTCAGCGTTGGTGACGGCGAGCCGACCGCGGCTGTGCTGATATCGGCGCCAAGGAATGGCAGTTTCGGGGGATACCGGATGTTGCGAGAGCGCCGACTGCCGCCCGGGGCTGCGGGGCCTCTGCCACATGGCACGACCACCGCGCGGCTCCTGGACGGCCCCTGAAACGCTCGGCAGGTCGGTCTCGGCCAGGAACCATCAATCCCGGGCCGTCGCGCATCAGCCGTCCCGCCTCAAGACATTTCCGCAGGCCGTGATCACGAAAGGCGACCGCCACCAACAGCGAAGAATCCGCTGGACAGCCCCCCGCCCCTGGCAGCCGACCACCGCCATTCAGTGTCCCGTCAGCGGCTCAGTGGCCCGACTACTCGCCACGCCGCCCCCATCCGCAAGGCGAATCAGCACGCGGCCTCACGCCACCCTGACCAGCGGCCATACGCTCGAGAACCTAAAAGGGTGCGGATTCGACCCGGATTCGCCCCGAGGGCCCCAAACTCCAAAACGAACAGTAGTTGACCTGCAGTGATGCTGATTCTCGCCGCTGTACCGAGCATCCATCGACAGAGGAGTCTCGCAATTGAAACTAAGTGGATATTTCGGGCGATTAGCGCTACGTAGTGAGTAGTCGCACCCGCATGCGCCGCCTCTGGCTCCCCCCGAGCTCGAACCGAACAGCAGCATCACCCGGCGCTCCGCTCTGGCGACTAAGGGCTGATAGAATAGGGCTCTGACCAGCCTCTTTACAGAAGCCCTTCCGCTTGACAGAAGCCGTCTTGCCGAGCCGTTGCAGGCCTCACGACCCTGTTTCCAACCACGGCACGCGGGGTGACGGAACCCCGCCGACAGAGACGGGAACTGCCATGCCGCACATCACCGCTTTTGCTGGAAACCAGTGGTACAGCTAGCGAACCTTTCTGACCTGCGCTTATGCGAGGCGATGAGGCTGTGACCTGCTAGGACGGGTTGCAGAGGCGAGCGGAGGCAGTCAGAGGAAATCACTCTGATTCGACCCCGGTTCGACCCGGGTCGCTCAGAGGCAGTCAGAGGCAACGGGCCTCCGAACTTCCCTCTGAGTGACCCGAGTTGGCCAGAGTGGATCAAAGATGATGCCTCAGTCACGGCTCTGATTCGCCTCCGGTCGACTGCGATGGGGACGCCTGCCGCCAATCTACGCCAGAAGCACGAAAGCCCCCAGGACGGCAATCCTGGAGGCTTCGCTGGCACCGATTGGAGGTCGGTTCCGGACACCACCCGTGGTTTTAGCGGGCCTCGGTGGCGTCCATGTCTTTGCGAGACGACCCCCAGAATGCCATACGACGTACCTACTCCGCACTACACGCAGCAGCCCTCATCCCAACCAGAGGCAGTCACAGGCACCCAAAGCCAGCGGCAGGGGCTCGCCCAGCTCCCGCGAGCCGCGGCTGATCTGGTCCTTCTTGGAGACCTCACCGGCCGTTATTCAGCGGGCAGCTACAGCAAGCTCGATCGTCAAGGGCAAGTCGTTCAGCGCGACGCTCGGACGGGGATTGCCGAGCACGGTCACCGCATCACAGCGGCTATCGCCTGTCACGTGGCCCGGGTCGGCGGCACCGTCAACCAGCTGACGGACCTGCTCATGCACCCGGATCACGAGGGCGGCAGGCACGCGCAAAACATCGCCCTGCGCTCTGGACAAGCCCGCGCCCTCGCGTACATCGAGCGCGTTTGGGAGAGCGCCAGCGCAACAGTCAGCAACACAGCGCAGGTCGTGTCTCGCCAGGATGCCCACGAAGACCTCGCGGCCCTTCGCGACCGCATTGAGGTCACTCCGTGGCGTAGCGAACGAGGACGCACCGCCTTGCGGGTGTTGCGCGCGCACCTCAACTTCGCTGAGGCCGCCGGCGGCCGTCTGCACGCTGCAAGCGAGCGCCAGGCCGCAGAGGAAGCCGGGATCTCTCGGCAGGCCGTGCGCAACGCGTACGACACCGTATTGAAGCCCGGTGGGTGGCTCCGCCGGCTGAGGGTCGGACGCGGCAAAGAGGGTTCCGCCTGGTACCTCGGCAACGGTCCTGGGCGCGTAGCGGGGGATCGGCTTTCTCACTCACAGACCACTCAGTTCCCCCCCGACCCGGCACTTGACGAGTGGTCCACTCCCGAGACAGCCCTTTCGGCCGATATCGACTCCACCGTCATCAGTCGCTTGATGGCCCACGATGCCTTCGCTCACCGCGCGCTGGGGAGCTCCGCACTGTTGATCATTGGGGCCCTGCACTCACGCCCAGCTCAGACTGTCGGCGAACTCGTCATCACCTCGTCTGTCTCTCGCGCGACCGTCTACCGGACTCTCCACCGCCTCGGAAGTCACGGTCTCGTGCACCACGTCGGCGAGATCTGGATCCTGGCCCCCCGTGCCTTGGAAGGCTTCGGTAACAGGCTTCTGGGGGCTGTTACCGAAGCAGAAGTCGTTCCCTCACGTGGTTGGGACGAGATCGCCTCCCACCACGGAACCGCAGGCCTCTCTTCAAGCCGAAGGACGTTCCACGCAGCCGAGCGGGCAATGTATCGGGCAGTGCTCGGCAGGCTTGCAGAGCACCGCAGCACGGCTCATGTGATCGTCCGCGACGGCCGCCAGGTCCTCATTCCGGCACCGCGCCCCGATGAGGTCCTCTCCACGTGGCAGGCCCCGGGCGGATGCGTCCTCGATCCGGTCACCGGCCGTGCCGCGCCCGACTGGCGGATTGCTACCGACGGCCGCCTGATCCTCATCACCCCGGCTGACCAGCGCAGTTACGACGAGCTGACAGCCGCCCATGCCGAAGCCCTTAGCGAATGGGAGTCCGCAGCATGACCTCACACGCCCAGAACACGCCTCCCGAGAGCGAACCGCCAAGCCCGCAGGCCTTGCGCGCGCGATACGAGTCCGGTGCCACGGTTGACGAACTCGTAGCCGATAGCGGGCTGTCGTATGGCACGGTCCTCAACCGGCTGCACGATGCCGGGACCGTTATGCGCACCTCGTGGCAGACCCGACGTATGCGCGAAGACCCTAAAGCGCGCCGGCGGCTCGCGACCCATCTGCGCGCTCTCTACGAGAAGCACGGCGCGACCCTCACCGAACTCGCTGCAGCGGCGGGAGAAACGAGGGCCGTTGCCCGACGCTTGCTGATCGAGGCTGGCGGCACCGTGCGCACCACGCGGCAGACGGTACAGCTGCGCTCCGCCGCGCGAGCGGCTGAGCGGCAGAAACTCGCGCTGTCTCTCCGAGCGCGGTACGAGGGCGGGGCCACGGTCCCTGAGCTTGCCGAGGAGTGCAACTTCTCCACTGCCACGGTCTACCGGCTCCTGCATCAGGCCAACACGCCCATGCGCCCCCAGCACCGTCACGGTCCCGCGGATCAGATGAGGAAACGGCCATGAACTCGCTGGCCCTGCCTGATGTCGCCCGCAGCATCGCTCGGCTCAAGACCTCGCCCATCCGCCATTCCAGGTACAGGTGCGCGTCGAGGGCACCCCCTTGCCTCGCTGCGCCAACTCCGAGTTCGAGTCGCTGCCGTCGAGGACTCGCGCCAAGTCAACGCACCCTTCCAGTTTCAGGAGATCAAGCACACGTGAACGAGAACACCCGTCACAAGACCCTGGCCGCGGCCACTGAAAGCGCCTGGGACGCCTTCGTCATCGTCGTCGGCATGCTCAAGGGCGGCACCGGAAAGACCACCTCGGCCTGGTTCATCGCCCTCTACTACGCCGTCGTCCTCGGCCTGCCCACGTTGCTGCTGGACGCCGACGCGACCAGCCAGTCCGCCTACGACTGGTTCAAGGTCGCCCAGGCCGCCGGCTTCGAGGTTCCCGAGAACCTGGTTGTCGAGCGCTACCCGTTCGACGACATCGCCGAGTACATCCGTGCCAAGCGCGCCGAGTTCGGCGCGATCGTGGTCGACGCCGGCGGCGGCAGCGCCCGCATCTTCCACGAGGCTGTTACCGAGGCGAACCTGCTGCTCGTCCCGGTCGCCCCCACCAAGATCGAGCGCCGAAAGCTCGTGGCCACCTTCGACGAGGCCGAGCGCGCCGCCGCCCGCAACGAACACGGCGTCACCGCCCACGTCGTCATGGTCAAGGCCGACGACCGCACCAGCCTGCCCGGCCGGGCAAAGGACCAACTGCTCGACCCCGCCGAGGGCGAGGGCATCGGCCCGGACCGCGACGAGGCGTTCCCGCTCGCCGAGACCACCATCCACTCCTGGGTGCACTACATGGAGGCCTTCGGCGAGATCCCGACCGAGCTGAGCGAGTACGCCGAGCTGATGAAGGAGCTGACCGCAGCGTGAGCGAGAAGAACGAAAGGATCAGGCCTCCGGCCCGACGCACGGGCGGTCGTGCCTTGGGCGGAGCAAGGAAGACGACCCCTCCGCCCCCTCCTCCGGCCGCCGAGCTCACCCACGAGCAGTTCGCTGCTGAGGAAGCCGCCGCCCAGACCGAGGGCCAGCCCCCGACCAGCACGCCCCAGACTCCGTCTGCTCCGTCCAGCGCTCCCGTCGAGACGTCGGCACAGGACGGGACCGAGACGGTGCCCGAGGTGGCGCAGGACACTCCCGCGGTGGCCGCCGCTACAGCGCCAAGCGACTCTGGGCAGGAACCTGCTCCCAGTCGGCCAGCCCACGTAGTCGTTGCCCCCGAGGCAGGGACGGAATCCGCAGGTGAGCCGGTGGAGCAACAGGTGCCGCCTGCGGCTCCGGCTACCGAGCCCGCAGCACCTGCGGTTCAGCCCGCCCAGCAGGCCCAGCCTCTGGAGTCCGCCTCGTCCCACGTCACGACCGCGCCTTCTTCTACGGGCCCGTCCGCCGAGGTTGCCGTGCGCCCTGCCGTGCCTCCGATAGCAGGCGGTACAGCATTCCCGGTGAGGACTGACAGCCCGGGGCCCCATCAGGAACAGGCCGCGCGAGCGCATGAAGCGCCCAGCCAGGGAACGCCCTATGCCCACGGTCCTGGCCGGCCCAAGGACATCCCCGAGGCTGCCGTCGTCCTCAACCAGCGCATCATCGCGCGTGAGAGTCTCGACTCGTCGGTCCCCGCGGCGCTGAAGCTGAAGAAGCGGCTCAAGCGCTTCGCGCTGGACAACGAACTCGACCACCTGCCCATCGGTGACATCGTCTCGGTCGCCCTGGACGAATGGCTCAGCGCCCGCGGCTTCTGACGCGGCGTACATCTCGCAGGGTGTCCGCGAACGCTCAGCTCGTTCGCGGACACCCGTCCCACCGACTATTCCACTAGTCGACTAGGCGGCTAGGAGCGTGTCTCGGTAACGAGCAAGGGGCTCGCTGGCCGTGATCGATGGGATCGGTCGCGGCCGTTTCGTGTGCACCTGTGAGGCCGTGGTTGGGTCCTTCCCGGCTGTTGTTCGGCTGGTAGGGCCTGTGGCGTGGGCCGGGGGCCTGGCTGGTCAGCCGGCCTGGGCGGCGAGCCCGGAGTGTCGGAAGATCTTGCGGAGGTTGTGGCAGGCGGCGAGCAGTCGCCACTCACCGCGGGCGCCGTCCTCGCCACGCAGGAGGAGCTGGCGGCCGTTCTGGCAGGTCATGACCTGTCCGAAGACAGGTTCGACGATGGCTTTGCGGCGGCTGTATGCCTTCCGGCCGGGTTTGGTCCGCAGTTTGCGGGCCATGCGCTCCTTCAGCGTGGCGTCCTTGGGGATGCGTCCGCGTGGAGCGGGCGGGACCTGCTCGTCGTGGGCGAGTCGGCCGGTGGCCATGAAGGTGTCGGTGCCGCAGGCCAGTTGGCGCTCGTTCGCGGCTTCGAGGTTGGTCTCGGAGCAGTACCCGGCGTCGACCAGGGCCTGCTTGGGGTGGATGCCGGTGTTGTGGGCGGACTGGTCGAGCATCGTGGTGTAGTTCAGTGCGTCGGAGGGGTTGGTCGTCACGTCGGCGGCGGTGATGACCTGGTGTTCTTCGTCGACGACGGCCTGGGCGTTGTAGGCCTGGATGTAGGCGCCGTCGCTGTTCTTCATGATCCGCGAGTCGGGGTCGGTGAAGTTGGCCTGGGCTTTGGGCTTGGGACGGGCCTTGGCGGCGGCCGCTTCCCCGGCGTCGGTGACGGCCTGCTCGTCGCTGCTGGCGGCACGTTCCTGACGGCGGCGTTCCTTGTCCTCGGCGTGGGCGCGGGCCTTGGCGGCGGCCTCGGCCTCGATCTGCGCGCGGGCGGCCTGCAGCTTCGCCAGGCGTTTCTCACGCCGGTCCAGCTCGGCGGGCAGGTCCGCCTCCTTGCCGTCCACGCCGAAGGTGTCGTCCTCGGCTTCGTCGGCGGCCTCGGCGTCGGTCAGCAGGGCGTGGGCCTTCGCTTCCAGAGCGGCGATCTCGGCCTCTATCCGCTCTTCCTTGTCGACCAGGCGGCCGTAGCTCATCGCCTTGTGTTTGGAGGCGCTGGCCTCCAGTTTCGTGCCGTCCAGCGCGACGCGTCCCATCTTGACCATGCCGAGTGTCTGTGCGAGGTGCAGGGACTGGGTGAACAGACCGGCCAGCGCGTCGAGGTGGCGGCGGCGGAAGCGGGCGATCGAGCGGAAGTCCGGTTCCTGGCCGGCGGCCAGGAACCGGAACGCGACATCGTCGGCCAGGCGGCGCTCGATCGCCCGGGAGGAGCGGACGCCGGTGGTGTAGCCGTAGATCAGCAGTCGTACCATCAGCCGCGGATCGTAGGGCGGGTAGCCGCGCTTTTCGGTGTAGTCCGCCAGGACCGGTCCGAGGTCGAGCACCTCATCGACCAGGTCGGCGACGAACCGGGCCAGGTGGCCCTCGGGCAGCCAGTCGTCCAGCGACGGCGGCAGCAGCAGGACCTGATGCGGATCGAAGGGCCGAAACGTCTTGTCCACCGCCGCCAGCTGACCCTGCGGCCGCTTCTTCCCGACCGGCTCGACCTCGAACAGCCCCTCGCCACCACGCATACCGTGATCATCCCGTATGAATAATCACGAACCGCAGGCGGGTTGCCGGTTACTGAGACACGCTCCTAGCCGACCCGGCCCATGCTCCTGCGGATCCCGAAACCGTCGCAGACCTGTGCGAACGTGGCAGCGGTGTACTGGGCGAGTTCAACCGGTCGTTGCAACACCGGGTTGTTGTAGTGAGCGTAGCTGTTCCTCGAAGACCTCGGCCGGGGTCTTCCAGCCGAGGATCTTGCGGGGTCGGTTATTGATAGCCAGGGCGACGGCTGCGAGGTCCTCGGCGGACCACCGGGACAGGTCGGTGCCCTTCGGGAAGTACTGACGCAGCAGCCCGTTCGTGTTCTCGTTTGTGGGTCGCTGCCAGGGCGAGTGCGGATCGGCGAAAAACACCTTCGTCCCGGTCTCGAGCGCGAACTGGGCATGCCCGGAGAGTTCCTTCCCGCGGTCCCAGGTCAGGGTCTTGCGGAGCTGCTCGGGTAGCTTCGTCATCGACTCAGTCAGGGCAGTGTTCATCGCGACGGCGCCGTAACCGCCCAACGGCGGGCCGTTCTTCACCGGCGGCACCTCGCCCCAGCCCTCCATCCTCGGCAGATGCACCAGGAGTGTAGATCGGCTGCTGCGCTCGACGAGCGTGCCGATCGCGGACCGGCCCGTCCCAATGATCAGATCGCCTTCCCAATGCCCCGGGACCGCGCGGTCCGCGGCCTCTGCAGGACGTTCACTGAGGACGACATCCGCGGTGACATGCCCTTGCGGCTTGTTCCGTGACCTCGACCGAGGCTCCCGAAGTGCCCGCCCGGTGCGCAGGCAGGCGACCAGCTCCCGCTTGAGCGCACCACGGCCCTCAATGAACAGCGACTGGTAGATCGCCTCGTGGCTGATGCGCATGGACTCATCCTCGGGGAAGTCGGCCTTCAACCGGTGCGAGATCTGTTCCGGGCTCCATGCTGTCGCCCACCGCCTGTCTTGCCGGTGCGGCTTGTTCAGCCCCTTCCACGGAGGCGTCTGCGGTCCCGCGACGACCGTCCCGTCAGGCCGGTGAACGTTCCCCGAAAGCCTCTCCTGCACGTACTCACGCAACCGGTCGTTGCCCAGGAGCTTCGCGCTCTTCGTGCGCTTGGCCGCCTGCTGAGCCTTCCACTGGGCGACCGTCGCGCGGTACTCCTGCTTGCCGCCGCGCGTGGCGGCGTTGCGGCGCAGTTCGCGAGAGATTGTCCCGGGGTCACGCCCCAGGGCGCGGGCGATCTCGCGCACGCCCTTGCTCGTCGCCCTGAGGATCGCAATCTCCTCGCGCTCCTCGAACGTGAGGTACCGGCCCGAGGGCTCGGCCAACGAGATCGGCGGCATGCCGCCAGCGTGACGAAACCACCTCGCACCCACCGGCCACGACACGCCGACCGCCAGCGACGCCTCCACCGTCGTGACCCCCGTGGCGATAAGTCGCCAGAACTGGCGCTGCACGACCCGAGACGGATCAGGCCGTCCGGGCGAACGCATCGCCGGCCGCAACGCACGGTCAGCGCGCCACTGCCGACGCCGCCCCTCCGGAACATCGCTGGTCTTCAAACTCCAGTCCGCCGTGGCCACGCCGCACACCTCCGAGATCAGGGTGTTGCGACGACCGGTTGAATCCACCCTGCGAGCCTCTGTCCGCATGAAAGATCACGCCGTCCACGTGGCCGCCGCGGACCGCCACCGCCATCTTGAGGGCGTCGATGACCAGCTCGGCCCGCATATGGGTGGCCATCGAGTAGCCGAGCACCCGGCGTGAGTAGATGTCCAGGACGCAGGCGAGATACAGCCACGACCCGCCGACCTGCACATACGTGATGTCACCGCACCACTTCTTCGTCCAGCTGCCTGGCGGAGAAGTCACGTTGGACGAGGTCCGGGGCAGGCGGTGCGAGGCGGTCCGGGACCGTGGTGCGTTTACGGCGCCGCAGATGGAGGTCCTCCAGGGCGTGCTTGCGCATGAGCCGCTCGACGCGCTTGCGGTTCACCGTGTGTCCGAAGCCCCGCAGCTCAGCATGGACACGCCGCACTCCGTACGTTCCCTTGTGGCCGGTGTGGATCTCGCGGATTTCCGCGGCCAGGGCATCGTCGGCAGCCTGCCGCACCTCGCGGGCCTTCGCGCCGGCGATCCACCGGTAGAAGCCCGAGTGCGAGACCTGAAGCACCCGGCATATCCGCTGCACGCCGAAGTCGGCCCGGTTGTCGGAGATGAAGCCCCAGCGGAGGGTCATGCCCTCATCTCCTTCGCGCAATACTGGGCCGCCCGGCGCAGGATCTCCCGCTCGAGTTCCCACTCCTTCTCCGCCCTGCGTAGCCGGCCGTTCTCCGCCCGTAGCCGGGCCAGTTCCTCATCCCTGCCCTCGGCGACCAGCTCGTCGCGGTTGCCGCGGCCCGCCTGCTCATCGGCCTGGCGCACCCAACTGCGCAGCGTCTCGCCGGTCACCCCAACATCCGCCGCCACCGCCGCATACGTGCGCTTCCCACCCGCCGCACGGTACAGCGCGACGGCATCGTTCCTGAACCCCGCCGGATACGGAGACTTCCGTCCCACCAGAACACCCTTCCTCGGATCTGCAAGATCCATTGTCAGAGTCTCCACACCACCGGGGTCGCCTCACCTTGGGCGCTGCCCGGCTCTATCGGACACAGGGATGGGCGTCGCTGCCCGACCGGGCACCGTCGGACCCGCACCTGCTGCCAGTGTCGCGCATCACACGTGTGAACCCGTCGGCGGGACACGCCCGGCCGCTGAAGTACTGGATCATGTCCTGTACATAGCCGAGGAGGTAGTGATGACGGAGACTGTTCCGGCGGTCAGCATGGCGACCGCCAACATGGGCGTCCTGATACCGCTGAGCGTTCACTTCGACGACCTGGACCCGATGGGGATGCTGCACAACACCCGTTACCAGGCGCTGGTCGAGCGGGCATGGGTCGCCTTCTGGCGGAAGCACGGCTTGATCAGCGAGAAAGGCCCTGAGGGAGACAGCTTCAACGTCGTCAAGGCGTTCACTATCACCTACAACCGTCCCATCGTGATGTTCGGCGAGTACGCCGTGCACCTGTGGATCGAACGCATGGGCGCCACGTCGGCGACCGCGGGCTACCGAGTGTGCTCCGCGGACGGCGAGACGACCTACGCGTACGGCAGCCGTACCGCCGTCCGTCTCGACCCCACCACGCTGTCGCCCACACCGTGGTCCGAGAAGGTCCGGAAGACCGCTCGCCTCCTGCAGGGGCCGCAGGACAGCCGATGAGTGGATCTCCGCCGGGGAACGGCTCACGGCCCGGCGCCGCCCGTCCTCCGGCGGGCCGTGTCCCCGTGGCCGCGTGAGCCCGAAGAAGAACCGTCCGGGCCGGTGCGGGCGGGCGCGGGGAGCGGGTGCTGCTGGTCTGGGACGCGCCTCCGGTGGCCAGCCGATGCAACACGACTGGTGGGGACCGACCGAGTAGGCGAACTGGGCATCGAGCGTGCCGTAGTTCAGGATGCTGCCGCCGTAACCGGTCCTGCCTAGCATGTGCTTGTCGGTGGTGGTCACGTAGTCCAGGTAGGCCAGCCGCGCGTTCGGGGCCCACCAGGCCGGCGTGGGGCTCTGTTCCCCGGCCGGGCTCATCTCGTGACCGGTCACCCAGGACGCGAGGCTGCCGCCCCAGCCTGAGTACGAGAAGATCGGCACCAGGCGGAGGCCCGCCGCGGCGGCGTTGGCCAGCTCCTGGTCCAGCTCCGAGAAGTCGAAGGTGCCCCGGGCCGGCTCGATGACGTCCCACGGCAGGTTGATCTCGGCGGTGTCGGAGCCCTTGTCCCGAAGCTCTGCGAAGTCCGCCTGGGACCACGGCGTGCCGTTGTCGTCCCAGAACAGCTGCGTGGCCCAGAGCGTCCCGGACGAGCCGGCGGCGGCCTGAGCTGCACGCACCGGTGACTGCTGCAGTGCTTCGGCACCCGCGGCCACAGCGCCGGAGGCCGACATCACGGCGAGCCTGTCGACCTCAGCTTGACGATGGGCCGCGTGGTGCTGCGTGCCATGAGGTGCCCCTTTTACGTGCACCCGAGTCGATTGACCCCGAGCATGTCACTCGACTTTCGACGTTCTGACAGGCTCGGGGAGTCACGCGGCGGCGTCGGTGCTGGCCGCGGCCCATGCCTGCTGGACGGTGCGGATTTCCTGCTCGGTGGGCTGACCTGGGCGGGTGGGCATAAATCGGGCGGCGATGATCACCCGTCGGAGCTTGGCGACCATGTCGGACAGTGACGGGTCGGTCTTGGTGGTGTACCAGGGGGCGCGCTCGCGGTGCTCGGCCACGTCGCCGGGCTGGTGGCCGTGCAGTGCGTACCAGACGACCGTGATCGTGTAGCAGTACAGGGCGAAGGGCACGGTGCGTTCCACCGCGGCCCGGGTGCGGTTGTGGGCCTGGCCGGCTCCGAGCAGGCCGCGGGCCTCGGCGAAGGTGACCTCGATCGACCAGCGCCGCGCGTAACGGGTGATCAGCTCGGCCGGGCTGCTGGTCAGGTCGGTGGTGACCAGGGCCAGGTCGTAGCCGGTGTCGGTGGTGTCGTCGCGGAGCAGGATCACGCGCACGGTGCGGGTGTGGAAGGAGCCGTACCACAGGCAGGTGACCTCGGCCAGATGCACCTGCTCGGTACGTTGGTAGCGCGTGACCTGTACGGGAGCGAAGTCGGCGGTGGCCGCGAGCTGGGCGGGCGTGCCCAGTCGCGCGCCCTTGAGCGCGGGGCGCCCGCGTTTGCCGGTCCTGGGCGGGGCCTGGGCGAACAGGACCGAGGGTGCGGGCAGTCGGGTGGTGAAGGTGCAGGTCGCGGGCAGATCGCGTAAGGCTTTGCCGTGGTAGGCGGCGTCCGCGACGACATGAACGCGCCGGCCGTGGTGGCAGGCGGCCAGCAGGCGGATCATGGACGCGGCGATGTCGACTTTGCTGCCTTCCTGCCCGGGTCGCCACAGCCGGGCCATGACAGGAAGGCACACCGGCCGGGCCAGGAAGGGCAGGTCGACGACCAGGCCGATGACGACGAAGCAGGTCCCGCGCCCGACACCCCGGGGTCCGGTGGCCGCGCCGTCGTGCTGCCAGGCCGCACCGAAGACCTTCTTCCCGCGCCGCTTGAACAGCGTGTCGTCCACCGCCACCGTCAACACCGCACCTGCGGGCAGGAGTTGGCGCACGACCAGGTGGGACAGGGAGATGCCCAGGATGTCCGGGTTCCACGGGGCGCGGGAGAAGAAGGTGTGGGCGCGGTCGTGGGACCATGCGCGCGTCAACCCGACACCGGTGAGCATCCCGGTCACCGTGCACCGCCCGGTCTGCGCGATCAGACCCGTGACCAGCGCCGTGAAGGTTCGAAACGTCGGCGCGGTGAAGTTGCCCCGTACCAACTCCAGTACGGCGAACAGCGAAGCGGGCACAGTCGGCATCGCAGGTATCCCTCCCCGGGCGCGGTCGCCACACCACCGATGCTGCCGCGGCCCCGCCCACCACGGGCCCGGACACCCGGTGCCTCACCCGTCAAGGTGATAGCCACCGGGCTCCCCCGCCCCGGGGTCCGGCCTACCGGCGCGACCAGGACAACCGACGCCGCGGCTGCTCGGGGAAGGCAATGGCACAGTGGAAGCCGTCGTCACCTACGGCGCGCCGCAACGTCCGCGCCACCGCCTCGGGATCGTCATAGGGGCCGTTGACGTAGAAGGGCTTGCCATCGCGGCCGAAGCGGATCGGGCAGGGACCGGCGGGCTCACCGAGGACAGCGGCGGCGGCCTCGAAGTCCGCCTCGGGATCGAACCCGAGGCCGCGAGCGTAGGCGGCGGCACCGAACACCAGGGCGCGGGCAAGCTCGGCAGGAACCGGCACATGCCCCTCGAAGGCGCCGAAGTAAACCGCCCGGTGCCCGCTCAGTTGCCTCTCGCCCATCGGCTCCGGGGCAAGCGCGTTCTTCACCCCCAGACACCACACATCCAGCAGGAACCCGGCGACCTGCGCCTTCGCGGAGCGCGTACTGTCCGCGGCGACGAGCACGGCGACAAGGCCACGCACCTCCTCGGCGTCAGAAGCCCCAGGGTCCAAGGCCGCCCACTGCGGCGCGCCCTCAAGATCCACGCTGCGGCTCCAGCCGGCGTTCACCCAGCAACGCGGCTCGTCACGCACCGACGCCGAGACCTGCACGGCACCGTTGAGCACCCCGCCAACATCCCTGACGCCCACCCCCAACGTCCTGGCAATCGCCTTCACCGACCGACCCTGCTGGTCCAGTTGCCGTACCTGCTCTACAAGCCGCTCATCCACAGCCTCACCCTACGACCGCCGCCAAGACCGCAGGACCCAAACGCCAACAGCCACACTCGCCAGAGCGACCCGCGAAAACGTCGAAAGTCGAGGGGGCCTCGATGCGACATAAAAACAGCCTACAGACTTAAGACCGGCTTTTCTGGCGCATCACACTAGTAGGGCTTCGTTAGGTCCTGTGGTGGGGTGTGGGTGTGGGTTGGCCGCATATCGAGCAGGCGCCGGTCCAGGTGGCCAGGATCTTCTGTAACTCGCGGAGGACCGCGTAGAGGGTCAGGCCGGCGCAGGGACTTTTGGGTCGAGGCGGAGCATGGTGCAGAAGGCCTGGGCGAGGGCTGTGAGGGTGACGTGGCGGTGCCAGCCGAGGTAGGTGCGGCCTTCGAAGTGGTCCAGGCCCAGGCCGTCTTTCAATTCCCGGTAGTCGTGCTCGATGCGCCATCTGATCTTGGCGATACGGACCAGTTCGCGTAGCGGGGTGTCGGCGGGCAGGGTGGAGAGCCAGTAGTCGGTCGGCTCGGCGGCGCCGGGTGGCCATTCGGCCAGCAGCCAGCACTCGGGCAGACTGCCGTCGACATCACGGGGGATGTCGCGGTTGGCCGGGCGCACGCGCAGGGCCACGAAGCGCGAGCGCATCTCGGCGCGCGGGTTGCGCGGGCCCATCTTGCTGCCCTGACGCCAGGTGACGGTGCGAGCGGCTCTTCGTCCCGCGGCCAGGACGAGATCGCGCAGGCTGCTGTGCGGCATCGGGTAGGCGGGCCGGGGCGGGCGGCCCCGGCCGCTGTAGGGCGGGCGCTCGGGCCGCACGTCACCCGGGTAGGCGCTCGTGGTGCCCTTGACGGCGACCGCGTAGGCCAGGCCACGCTCGGTCAGGCCCAGGCGGAAGCCGGTGGTATCGCCGTAACCGGCATCGGCGACCACCGGCAGATCCGGCAGTTCCCACTGATTGCGAACTTCGTCGAGCATCTCCAGCGCCTGGCGCCACTTCTCGCGGTGTCGGACCCGGTCAGGGATGCCCGCCCTCGCCCGCCGACGCCGGATCGCCTCCGCCAGCAGCGTATCGCCGCTGTTTTCGGCATCGTCCCAGCTCTCAGGGATGAACAACCGCCAGTCCACCGCCGCCGAGGCGCGGTCGGACACCAGGTTGACGCTCACCCCTATCTGGCAGTTGCCGCGCTTGCCCAAGGCGCCGCAATACATCCGGGCCACCCCTGGGGAGTCGTAGCCGTCCTTGGGGAAACCGGTGTCGTCGATCGCGTACGCCTCCGGGGCGATGTGCGCCGCCGCCCACCGGGCCACCCGCCGTCGCACCTCGACGTAGTCCCAGGTGGAGGAGGAGACGAACTGCTGCAACTGCTGGTGGTCCACACGCAGGCGCTCAGCCATCGGCTGCATCGACTTCCGTTTGCCATCCAGCATCAGCCCGCGCACATACAGCTCGCCCTTGGCCCGCTGGTCCCGCCGCGCGAGCGAGCCGAGCATCTCGGCCGCGAACGCCTCCAAGCGCGGACGGACCTCGTCCATCTCCTCAGGTGTCACACCCGATACAAGATCACACGCTACCCAACAGGCGGCAGTTGGGGTACCTAACGAAGCCCTACTAGACGCTTCTCCACCACACGCGACACCGCCACCTCGGTCCGCGGACGCAAAGCCGAACGACGAGGCACACCCTATGAGTTGCTCATACCAGGAGAGAGACCGAGAACCACCGATCATTACGCGACTGTCAGCACATTCGAGTTGTGTCCCTTTTCGCAGGGTCGCTCGGGTGGTTGAGCCCGGATCCACCGGCTTGATTCCGGGTTGATCGTTTCGGGGTCGTGCAGGCTGTGTCGGGGCTGAGTTGCGGATTCGGGCATGGGGCGGCCGCTGGTCTGCCCAGCTCTTCCACTTTGTCCACGGGTCTCGGGCCCATTCGGGCAGGTCGGTCAGGGAGCGTCAGAGGACTGGTGGTGCGTGCACGATGCTGAAGAGCTGGGCGAAGTCCTCCCTCCAGGGCCAGCGTTCGGGCAGGTGCAGGGTGAGGCGGCGGGCGGAGCGGGCCAGGCGGGCGGGCACGTTGATCAGGTGGTCACGGATGGTGGCGGTGGTCGCTTTGGCGTGGAACGTGGAGGCCAGGGCGCCGGCGGCGCGGGTGAGGTTGTGTGCCAGGGCTGCCAGGGCGAGCCAGGCGGCATTGGCCTGGAAATGACCGGACGGCGCGTGGGCGAAGGCGCTGTTCTTGACATCGGCGATCACCTGCTCGACGACAGCGTGCCGTCGGTGATCGCGCTCGGCATCGGCCAAGGAGAGTGGGGAGTCGGTGAACGCGGCGTGGTAGCGCCAGGTATCGAAGAGCGTGCCCTGCCCGGCGGGGACGCCACCGGCGTTCAGGCGTTTGACGCGGCGTACGATCAGACGGGCGGTGACCTGCTGCTTCTTCGGTTTGGAAGTGAAGGCGGTGTAGGGGACCTCGGCTATCTCGGCGTCGGAGATCCAGCACTGGCCCTCCTCGTCCCAGACCGCCTTGGGGTATTTGGACCCTCGGGAATTGCATCAGACGGGCGAGAAGTCGCAGGTCGCCAGCTCACAGCGACGGCTTCGCGGTCTCCGACGTTACTACGAACTAGCGGTCTGAGCAGGCATGTTGCCGAGGCCATCCCGTTTGATGCATGATCTGCCCTCCAGAAGGGATGGTCTGGAGTGGTGCATCAGCAGAAGGTGGTCCTGGCCGGGTCGGCTCGCATGGAGCTCGTGTCCGGGGTGGTTCAGCTGCGTCCGGAGGACGCGATGTTCGACGCGATGCTGCGGGGCTGGCGGGCTCAGCAGAAGTCGCGAGGGCTGAAGGACGAGACGATCGACCCCAGGGAACGGCTCGTCCGCCGGTTCCTCGAGTTCGCGAACGACTACCCGTGGCAGTGGACGCCGGCCCACATGGACGAGTGGTCTGCCTCGTTGACGAGCGAGAAGCATTTGGCGCCGTCCACGCTCCGCAGCTACCAGGGCGACATTCGGCTGTTCACCGAGTTCCTCATCGATGGCCGCTACGGCTGGGGCCCCGCCTGCGAGGAAGCCTTCGGCGCCCACCCTGTGGCGGTCGCACACGAGTGGAACACCCTGCCCCACCTGCAGGACTACGAAGGCGACCCAGAAGCACGGCCGTTCAGCCGCGAAGAGCTGCAGCGGTTCCTCGACTACGCCGACGACCAGGTCGCACGCGCCGTGAAGTCCAAGCGCAAGGGCGCCCTCGCCGCCTACCGCGACGCCACCCTCTTCAAGGTCATCTACGGCTGGGGCCTCCGCCGGACCGAGACATCGAAGCTGGACGTGGTCGACTTCGGACGGAACCCGAAGGCTCGCCAGTTCGGCCGGTACGGCACGCTCAACGTCCGCTACGGCAAGGCAAAGAAGGGTCAGCCGCCACGTCGGCGGAACGTGCTGTCGGTGATGGACTGGGCCGTCGAGGCGGTCGAGGACTACGTCGAGAACGTCCGGCCGCGCTTCGGTTTCCCCGATCACCCAGCACTGTGGATCACCGAACGCGGGGGACGCCTACAGCCCAGTTCCATCAACGACCGGTTCGAGGCATACCGGGACGCCCTAAAGCTCCCAAAAGATCTAGTTCCGCACTCAATTCGTCATTCTTACGTCACGCATCTGACCGAGGACGGGGTGGACCGACGCTTCATCCAGCAGCAAGTCGGTCACGAGTGCGACAGCTCCACGGCCATCTACACGCACGTCAGCGACGACTTCATGAACACTGCCCTGAGCAAGGCCCTGGCCCCGGCGTTCGCCGGCGTCTGACGAGGAAGGACCTGATGATGGCCGCCAAGCTCGACTATCACTGGCACCTGCGCAAGGTCATGGCGGACCGCGGGATGTTCTCCACCACCGACCTCATCCCGCCGCTGAAGGAACGCGGCATCACGCTGTCGTCGAGCCAGGTCTACCGGCTCGTCGTCGAGCGGCCCGAACGCCTCAGCCTGAAGATCCTCATGGCCCTGCTCGACATCCTCGACTGCACCATGGACGACCTCATCGAACCCATCGCCGCTGCCGGCTCCGCGACGAAGCCGAAGAAGGCTGCCGCAGGCGGGACGTCGGTCTCCGAAGGAGTAGGCGATCTGCGGCCCCGGCGGGCCCGGATCAGCGGAGTCGACCGGTGACCGGTCTTGCCGAGGAGGTCGTCGCGGATCCGGTCGGCCTGGTCGTGCGGCTGGTCGGGAACGTCGAAAAGCACCTGCCCGCCGAGCGTGTCCGCGACATCGTCCTCACAGTCGTACGCGCACGAGCGGGCCGCCGCAGCCTCGCCCAGGCCCTGCACGACGACCCGTCGCTGCTGCGGACCGGCCAGCCACCGGCGCCCTACTGCGTCGCAAAACTACTGATGTCCCTGCACGACGCCGGCGCCCAGGACGTCGCACTGCCCCGCTGCGGCGAGTGCGGCCGCGCATGCCGCTACGTCGGCAGCAGCACCGGAGGACGATGGGGCTGCTCACCCTGCTTCGACAAGCCAGCCATCTGCGCGGGCTGCCACGAAGAACGACGCGTCGTCAGCCGGGACCGCAACGGCGAGCCCCGTTGCCAGAACTGCCCCGACACCGACGGCGATCCGATTCGGGAACTCACCGAACTCATAACGAACCTCGATCCCGCACTCGATGCCGACGCGATCCTGACCGCGCTCGGATGCGCCACCGTCCGGCCCGCCGGGCAGCGCCGCCTGGCCTGGGCCGTCGTCGCCCGCCCCGAGCTGCTGACCGGGGCCGGTTACGAAGCCCCTACTCCTGCTGCCCTGCGGTTCATCGATGAGCTCGTCGCGGCCGGGGCGACCAAGGTCGTCCGGCCGGCCTGCCCGCGCTGTTACGGGGTGAAGGCACTGTCCAAACTGCTGGAGGGCAAGAGGATCTGCCGGGCCTGCTTCGCCCGCCACGCGGCCGTCCCGTGTTCCGGCTGCGGCGCCGTGCGTGAGCCCGCCACCCGCGACTCCGAGGGCCGGCCGCTGTGTCCGAACTGCATGATCAGACAGCCCGACAACCTGGAGGAGTGCGTCGGCTGCCGCCGACGCATGCCGGTCGCGAACCGGCTGCCCGACGGCCCACGCTGCAACAACTGCCGACCGAGGATCACCGCTGAGTGCGGCATCTGTGGACGGACGGTGCCCTGCGAGATGTCCCGGGCCACCGGCCAGCCGTGGTGCGAACGCTGCCAGCACCGATGGGTGGCCTGCAGAGGCTGCGGCACCGTCGCCCAGGCCCGCGGCGGCACCTGGGAGGCGCCGTTGTGCGCGAAGTGCACCAACCCCGACCCCGACTTCTGGGGCCGCTGCCCGGTCTGCACCACCACCTGGCAGCTCAGTCCCCGCCCCTGTCAGCGATGCGTCCTCGACCAGCAAGTACGCGACCTCCTCGGCAACGCCACCGGAGCCCTCCGTCCCGAACTCGCCCCGTTTCGCGAGGCATTGACGAGTGCCGAGCGCCCGGACGTCGCCATCGCCTGGGTCTCCCGCTCGAAGGCCCGCGACCTCCTCGAGCGCATAGGACGCGACGAAAGGCCCGTCACCCACGAGGTCCTCGACGAACTCCCCCCAGGCAAAGTGCTGGCCCACCTGCGCAGTGTCCTGGTCGCGACCGGCACCCTCCCGCCTCGTGACGAACGGCTTATCGCCCTCGAGAAATGGATCGCCGAGACAGTCCAGGCCCGCACCGATCTCGCCGAGCGCCGGATCCTGCACGGCTACGCGGTCTGGCACCACATGCGTCGGCTCCGACGACGCCTCGGCGAAGGCCACGCGACTCGACTCCAGGATCTGAACGTTCGCTGCCACGTCACCGCAGCCGACAGCTTCCTCACCTGGCTCAACAGCGAAGGGCTCACGCTGGGGACCTGCACCCAGCCGGACCTGGAACGTTGGATGGCCGATGCCACGGTCAGCTACCGCGACGAGACCGGCCACTTCGTGCGCTGGTCGGTACAGCACCGGCATGCCCGCGGACTCACCTACGGCACCCTCCGCTGGACAGGCCCACAGGGCGTCATCGACAGCGAGAAACGCTGGGCCGACGCCCGGCGCCTCCTCAACGACGACACACTGCCGACCCCAGACCGCGTCGCCGGACTGCTGCTGATCCTCTACGCACAGAAGATCGCCACCATCAGCCAACTCACCGTCGACGACGTCCACATCGACGGGGACACCGTCTCCATCACCTTCGGCACCTCGCCAGTCGTCCTCCCCACACCACTGGCCAGCCTGGTCCGCGAGCTCGTCACGACCCGCCGCGGCAAGGCCAAGATCGGCACCCCGGACGACGTTCCCTGGCTGTTCCCGGGCGGCCATCCAGGGCTCCCCCTCACCGACAGCCAGATCGGCAAACGCCTTCACCGAATTGGGATCCGGCCCAAACAGGACCGTTCCACCGCGCTGTTCACTCTCGCCACCGAAGTCCCCGCCGCGATCCTCGCCCGGATGCTCGGAGTCCACATCAAAGTCGCCGTCCAATGGCAGCAAGCATCAGCCGGGGACTGGGCCGCCTACGCCTCAGACGTCGCCCAGCGGAACCGTGACCAGCACAACTCGAAAGCCCAACCTTGACCGACCCGAAAGCGAGACTTCCCGTTATGACCAGTACGAACACCCCTGTCTTTCACCAGATCGTCCGCCCGCACGAGATCACAGCAGAACTGAAACGCGAACTGATCGACTGCTGGATCACGGTCACCAACGCCGGCGGGGCCGCCGGGTTCCCCTTCCCGCCCGTCGACACAGACCACGTCACTCCCGTCGCCGACCGGCTCATCGCCGACCTCGATCCCGATAGCAGCCGACTCCTCCTCGCCGTCATCGACGGCAGCCTCGCTGGCTGGCTGAACATCCGCCGCGACATAAGCCCGGTCGTCGCGCACTGGGGCACCATCAACCACCTCCAGAGCCACACCAGTTTCCGCGGTCGCTCTATCGGCACTGCGCTGATGAACCGGGCCCGTGAGATCGCCCGCGACGAGATGAACCTCAAGCAGCTGCACCTCGCTGCACGGGGCGGGGTCGGGCTCGAAGACTTCTACGGCCGTCTCGGCTGGAAGGAGATCGGACGATGGCCTGGCGCCCTTCGGCTCGCTCCAGATGACGACCGCGACGAGATCCTCATGATCCTGGCGCCGCTGTGATCCGTTCCCGCCTCCCCGCCGGGAGGGTATTCGGACGGTTCCAATACCCGACTCCACCATTAATCGGCGTCCAGGCGTCCTCGTCGATGCGGGCGATGGCGGCCTTGACGGAAGCGTTCATCCGCACCGTGACCGAGAAACGGGCGCCCAGCGTCCGGCAGGCATTGATGACGTCGGCGCCGTAGAACGCGGAGTCCGCGCGCATCACCAGCAGGCCACTGGCGCCGCAGGCACGGGCGGTGCGGATGGTCTCGGCCACGAACGCCGCCGCCCCGCGTGCGGAGTTCGAGGGCCCTTTGCGCAGCCTGGTGGCGGCGATCACGGGGGCGGACAGGGGTGTGGAGACGATACCGAGCAGTGCGTTCAGGCCCTTGACCTTGCTGTATCCGTACCCGGTGCCTTGTTTGGCGTAGCCGTAGGTGCGGCGGATGGTGTCGTCGATGTCCACGTAGGCGGCCTGGTCCGCGCCGGGCAGCAGTGGGGTGTGACGGGCCAGTTCGGGCAGGAACCGGCGGGCCACGGCGTGCAGTTGCTTCACATGCCCGTGCGTGAAGGAGCGCAGGAACGACCCCAGCGTGGAGGGGGCCCGCACTCCGCAGAACAGGCGGCCCATCGCGCCGTGCCGCAGCCGGTCCATGTCCTCGACGCTGTCGGCGCCCGCGACCATGCCGCCCACCAGCGACATCAGCTTCGCCGCGGGGAAGGCACCGGTGCCGTCCTTCGAGGCCGGCAGACGGATGTGCTCCCCGGCCAGAGCCGGCAGACCGCACCGCTCGGCCAGCCGCACCACCGGCTCCAGCCCGCCGTACGCGATCAGGTTCGGATCATCAAACGCGGATGAGACCGCCGCCGCGGCATGGGAAGATTGCATCTCGGAAGTGCCTTGCTGATCGTGCCTGATGTGGTCCTAGAGAAACCCCATCATCGCAGGTCGCAAGGCACTTCTTCGTATCCGGAAGAACTATCCACAGGCATCAGCCGGTGGATCCGGGTTCAGTCCGGCCCGTCCTGCTGACCGCTCGCCGGCCGCGTCCGGGCCGGACGGCCCACCCGCCCAAATGCACAGGCCGGCCAGAGGCATCACCTGATGTCCGGCCCGGTGGGTGAACCCTCCGGGCGGGTGTTTACGTGTGCAGAGTGTGGAGTGTGGTGTGCGTGTGCCGGGGCAGCGGGTGGGCCGGTGGCCGGTGACGGCGGACGTGCCGCGGTACGGACAGGGGTGTGCGGGGTGGGTGGGTAGTGGATCTGTCGCCGGGCTCGCCGCTGGGGAACCTGCTGAAGTTCCTCACCGGGATGGAGTGGCCTGATCTCGACGAGGCTGCGATGCGGCAGCGTGTGGTGGAACCGCATGTGGAGCTGCAGCGGGACCTGCGGGAGCTGCAGGACCTGATCGCGCAGGTGTCGCACTCCGTCCAGGGCGCGGTCGAGGGCTCCTGGAGCCAGGCGTACGCGGCGGCGATGGCCACGTTCGGCACGGGGGCCGGGGCGGACCGGATCAAGGCTTTGACCGACACCGCCGAGCAGCTGGCCCGGTACGGGGAGAAGACCCGGGCGGACGCGGCGTATTACAAGAACATGACCGTCATCCAGCTCAACCTGTTCCTGGTGGAGTGGTCGCTGGTCATGGCGATGGCGGTGTGGAACCCGTTCGGCGCGCTGGCCGAGCAGGCGGTGCTGCGCGCCACCTACCGGGCGATCCTGCGCAGTGTGATCTTCCGGTTCCTGGCGGGGCTGGCCGCGCAGGAGGTGCTGAACGTCGGGCTGGCGGCGGCGACCCACGAGTTCGCGAAGTGGCTGACCCAGGAGCAGGGCTACACCCTGGAGGACTCCGGCCAGCTGCTGAAACAGGCGGTGGGGTTCGGGGCGCTGCAGGGAGTGTTCAGCGCGTTCGTGCCGTTCGTGGGCGGTGCGCTGGGGGGGCTGCTGGGCAAGGCGTTCGGGCGGGACGCGGCCGCCACACTGCGGGGAGCGGTCGACGCCGCGCTGGATGCGCCGCCGCACACCGCCGCGGGCCGGGAACCGGGCAGGGCCGCGGGCCGGGAACCGGCGGCCGGAGCGGGTCCGGACGTGCGCTCCGCGGTCAGGGACTGGGGCGAGGACCTCGCCCAGCGCACCGCGCGCCTGGCGCGGGCGCTGCGCGAGGGCCGCGGTGACGGTGTCACAGCGGTGTCCATCGGTGTCGGGGACCTGTTCGAGCAGCATCTGGGCCAGTTGATGACGGCGGGTGCGGCACGGGAGCTGGGCGAGGGCTGGACACGGGCGTTCACCCGGTCCTTCGGCACCACGCACATGGAGGCGGCACTCACGGCGGCGCTGCACACCCTGCCCGCCGAGGCCGCGGTGCTGCGGGGGGTGTTCTCCCGGGACGTGGCCCGGGCATTCGCCCCCGACTTCGGCCACAAGATCACCGCGCTGGCAGGAGAGGCCGCCCTGTGGGGCGGCGCGATGAACCTGGCCGAGGGCACCTACAACGCCATCACCCTGGGCGAGTTCACCACCTCCCTGGCCACGTTCACCTCCGGCGCCCTCGGCGCCCTCCTCGGCCACGCCGGCGCCCACCTGGGCGGCAAAGCCGGCTGGAAACTGCGTTCCGCCCTCGGCCTGGGCAAACCCCCCACCGTCTCCACCACCACCACCACCACCACCGGCACCGGCACCAGCACCGGCACCGGCCCGGGTGCGGGTGCGGGTGCGGGTGCGGGTGCGGGGGGTGTGAACGCGCTGCCCGGCCCACACCATCCCCTGACACGGCCCGCCGGCACCTTCTCCTTCACCCCCCGGCGCACCACCACGACCCTCTCCGACGGCCTGCCCTCCTACTACCGCCCCGGACCCCACGAACACAAACCGGCCACGACCAAGCCGGCCGGCCTCACCGGTACACCCCCACAAGCAGACACAGACACCACCACCAGCACCACCAGCACCACCACCAGCGTCACCGGCACCAGCACCAGCACCAGCACCAGCACCAGCACCAGCACCAGCACCGGCACCAACGTCACCGGCACCGTCACCGGTGCCGGTGAGACCCCTGCCGGCCGCCACACGACCACAGACGCGCACACCGCCCCGCACACAGGTACGCAGACGGGTGCGCGGGCAGACGCGCACACCGCCCCGCACCCGGGTGCGCGGGCGGCTGGTCCGGAGGGAAGCCGGGCGACGGAAACGGCCCGCCCGCACCCGGCCGCCCCGCACACGGCCGCCCCGCACACGGGTACGCAGACGGGTGCGCGGGCAGACGCGCACACCACCCCGCACACCACCCCGCAGACAGACGCGCACACCACCCCGCACACCACCCCGCACACCACCCCGCAGACAGACGCGCACACCACCCCGCGGGCGGGTGCGCGGGCGGCTGGTCCGGAGGGGGGCCGGGTGACGGAAACGGCCCGCCCGCACACGGCCGGCCCGCACACGGGTACGCAGACGGGTGCGCGGGCAGACGCGCACACCGGCCCGCACACCACCCCGCAGACAGACGCGCACACCGCCCCGCGGGCGGGTGCGCGGGCGGCTGGTCCGGAGGGGGGCCGGGTGACGGAAACGGCCGGCGTGCACCCGGCCGGCGGGCACGACGGGCTGCCTGTGCATGCGGGTGGCAGTGTCACTCACCCGGCGGGCGGGCACGCCGGTCTGCCCTCGTACGCGGATGCCGTTCTTGACAGCCCGCCTTCGTATGCGGGTGCCGTTCCCGGCGGCCCGCCCTCGTCTGCGGGTGCCGACGGCGGCCGGGGCGGGGCAGGGGGTCCGTCGGCGCGGTGGGAGGAGTTCCGGCAGCAGCGGGACGCGGCGTTCCACGACCGGCTGGCCGCGGCGGAACATCTGTCGGGCGGGCGGCTGGACAGGGCGCGGGAGGAGTTCGTACGCGCGGATGTGTTCGCGGGCCGGTACCTGCCCGCCGGTGACACGGCTCACGGGCAGTTCCTGGAGGTCTACCACGCTCATGTACGGGCCCGGCTGGAGGAGCTGGCCGGGCAGACAGGCGGCCGGGTCACGCCCGCGCAGCAGCGGCAGGTGCTGGCCGAAGCGGAGACCGTGCTGCCGCGGATGTGGGAGCAGCTGTCCCAGCACCAGCGCCATGGGCAGGTGTTCGGGGAGCGGTTCGAGCGGGCGGTGGCCGACTACCGCCGCCAGGACCTGTTCGGCGGCCGCTACCTGAGCGGCGGTGACCGGGTTCACGGTGATCCCGTCCCCGCCGGGCGTGAAGGCTCCGGCCGCCGCGGGGACCTGGCCGGGCAGGAACGGCTGCCGCAAGAACCGCAGACGCGGCAAGCCCTGCCGCAGGAGCGGGTGGCGGTGGATCAGTTGCGTGAGAGGCTCGAGGCCGTACACCGGCAGGCGGTCACCGCACTCGGCCGGATCTCCGGTGGCCCGGACACGCCTGAGCACCTCCAGGCGCGTCAGGAGGCACAGGCGCTCATCGCCCGCCTGTATGAACAGCTGCCGGCACAGATCCATCACCTCGGCATGCGGGAACGGCACATCGCGCAGGGCCTGGACGTGTTCGACACCCTGGCCGGGCAGGTCAAGGAGACCGGAGTCGAGATCCCGGGTCCGGTGCTGCAACGGGCCCGCGCGGACCTGGCCGACGATCTGCGCACCGCGCACACCGTCCTGCGTGAACACCACGGCGACACACGCCACTTCACCGGCCACTGGCAGCAGCATCTGCAGGAAGCGACCGGCCGGCGGCTGCTGCTGGAACGTCTGGAACACGCCCGGGTCCGCCACGAACGCCTGGAACAGGCACGCGACCTCTTCCACCGTGCGGCAGACACCTTCGAGGACAGTCCCGCCCACGGAGCACCCCTGGGCGAAGCCGGACGCGAACGGCTCGCCCGCGTCTTCGACAAAGACGTCGAACACGCCGTCGACACCGACTGGTTCAGCCACCCGGCCCACACCGACTACCGCCGCCCCCCACGACCCGCCGGCCCCCGCGTGCCCGCGGCCGGCGACACCACCCCGGCCCGCCCCTTCCAGGACAGCCTGGACGCCCTGCACGCCGGCCTGTCCCGGCGCATGATCCACGAAGCCGAGCGCCAGACACTCATGGAACAAGCCGGCCAGGACTTCCACACCCTGACCGGCCACCCCGACAGCCCCGCCCACCACTACCACATCGACGAACCCGCCCTGGAACGCCTCGCAGAAGAATTCCGCGAGGACACCCTGCGCGTCCACGACCGCATCCAGACCGACACCGACCCCACCCTCCCCCGCACCGACGACAACGAACTCACCGCCTGGCTCCGCCACGAAACCCGCCACGAAAACACCTTCCACCACACCCTCACCACCGCACGCACCACCCCCCCACCCACACCCCGCCCCACCACCACCCCCGCCGGCACACCGGACAACCCCCGCCCCACCACGGACAACGACCCCACCAGCACACCGGACAACCCCCGCCCCACCACGGAAAGCGACCCCACCACAAACACAGGCACCCGTCCCGCCACCGACCCGGCCCGCACCCCCGCACCCCCCCTGCCCACCACCTCCCACCCCCCCCTGCCCACCACCTCCCACCCCGCCCTGACCACGCAACGGACCACGCAACGGACCGCGGACCGGACCACGCAACGGGCCACGGAACGGACCACGCAACCAACCACGGACCGGACCACGGACCAGACCACGGACCAGACCACGGACGGGACCGCGGACGGGACTGCGCAACGGACCACGGACCAGGCCGCGGAACGGACCACGGACCAGGCCGCGGAACGGACCGCGGACCAGGCCGCGGACGGGACCGCGGACGGGGCCGCGGACGGGGCCGCGGACGGGGCCGCGGAGCCAACGACGGAGCGGACCGCGGAAGGGACGGGGCAGCGGCCCCCGCGGGCGGACGCCAGGGACACCCGCAGGACCGGGACCGCCGACCACACAACCGGCGCGGCCGGGGACGGGACCCGGCAGGCGACGGCCACACCGTCCCAGGACCACCCGGCCGACCATGCCGCCGAGGACGCCTACGCCGTCATGGCCGGCACACCCACCAGAACCCAGTCACAAGCCCAGGCCACCCACCCCACCCCCTCCACCCGAAACAACACGACCGAGTCAGGCACGACCCGGACCGGCACGGCCGAGTCAGGCACGACCCGGACCGGCACGGCCGAGTCAGGCACGGCCCGGACCGGCACGGCCGAGTCAGGCACGGCCCGGACCGGCACGGCCGCAGCCGCCGCACCTGCCGCAGCCGGCGCAGCCCAGGCCACCGCCGGGCGGAGCCGGTGGAGGGAACTGGCAGCAGCCTCCCCCCTCGACGCGAGCCTGCTGCAGGTCCACGTCCACGGTGAACTCCACCGCCTGGGACACACGGTGACCGGCCCGCTCTCGGCCGCCGTGGCCCAGCACTACGACGACCTCGGCCCGGCCTGGGACTCCCAGCCCGTGCAGCGCCGTGCGACCGCCCTCGCCCACCTGATCGCCACCGGCACCAACCCCTTCCCGGCCAGCCGGTGGCAGGAACTCACCGCCCACGACCCGCGCCGGGCGAGCCGGCTGCGGGTACTGGCCGCAATCGAGCTCCACCGGGCACAGCACCCGGGGATGTCGCGGAAGACCGAAACCTTCGCGCACGCCTACGACCACCTCGCCGACCACTGGCACACCCAGCCCCTCGCAGACCAGGCCACCGCCCTCGCCCACAAGATCCTCACCGGCACCGACCTCCCCCTCGGCACCGCCCCCGGCGCACCCGGACGGACCAGGGCGGCAGACGACCGTGACGCCGCGGACCGGCTGGAGCGCACCGTCAGGGCCGAACTCGCCGCCCTCGGCCACCCGGCACACGACCTGCCCCCCGCACCGAAACTCGTCCGCGACTACCCCCTCGACCCCGCCTGGCACACCATGTCACCCGGCCACCAGGCCGAAGCCGTCGCCCGATGGATCCACACCGGCCTCCCCCCCGGCCCACCCACCCAGACCCCGACAGCCCCCACCCGGCCCGCAACGGCGCCCACCCCCACACCCCCCGCCACCCAAACACCCACCCGGACGCCCACCCCCGCACCCGGCTCCACACCCCCCGCCACCGAAACACCCACCCGGACGGGGACGGCCGGCTCCCCCGGCACTGCTCCGGCACACCAGGACGACCGGTTCCTGATCGAGGAAGTCCGGCGCGAATTCCGCTACCTCGCCCCCCACCCCACCAAGGACCTGCCCACCGCCGACGCCATCCGCGAGGCCGACCGCAACCTGCCCAAACAGCCCTGGCCCGTCACCCAACGCGAACGAGGACAACACCTCGCACAGATCCTCCTCACCGGCGAAAAAACCAGACTCCTCGGCGGCGCCGACAACACCACAACCCGACCCCCCCGACACCTCCACACAGCCGGCACACCCGGACAAACAACCAGCACCACACCCGACAACGAACCCCTCCAGGCCGTGTTCCGCTCCCTCCCCCCGGACATACGAGAAACCGTCACCCAAGACGAGGCCTGGACCACCTACCTGACCTACCAGGCGCAGGCCGACGCCCAGACCCGCCCAGACGACCCCTCGGCCCCGGACACAGCCCGCCGGACAGCCATCGACCGCACCATCGCCGTCCTCACCGCCCGCCACCGGCCCCAAACCCACACACTCACGGCAATGCTCGACACCCCCCACCCCCCCGCCCACCCACCGGCCGAGCCGCAAAACCCCCACCACCCCCACCCACCACACACACCACCCGCCCCCCACACCACAACCAGCCCCGAACCCGACCCGACCACGACCAGCGACACACCCCTGCCCGACCGGCCCACCCAACCGCCCCCGCCCCCGCGCTCGACGAGTTCACCCGACCCCTCTCCGGCCTGCCCGCCGACTTCCTGGCATTGCTCGACTGGCCCACCGGCGAAACCGAACCCTCCACCAGGACACCCCCGGCACACCCCCCCGCCCACCCACCGGCCGAGCCGCAAAACCCCCACCACCCCCACCCACCACACACACCACCCGCCCCCCACACCACAACCAGCCCCGAACCCGACCCGACCACGACCAGCGACACACCCCTGCCCGACCGGCCCACCCAACCGCCCCCCCCCGCGCTCGACGAGTTCACCCGGCCCCTCTCCGGCCTGCCCGCCGACTTCCTGGCATTGCTCGACTGGCCCACCGGCGAAACCGAACCCTCCACCAGGACACCCCCGGCACACCCCCAGCCCACCACCACAACCCGGGACCCCGGAGACAACGAGGGCTTCCTCGCGTACGGCCGGACCGGCCAGGACGTCGCGGACGTCGCGGACGTCGCGGACAGCCGGACCGGCTGGACCGGCTGGACCGGCCAGGACGTCGCGGACGTCGCGGACAGCCGGACCGGCTGGACCGGCTGGACCGGCTGGACCGGCCAGGACGTCGCGGACGGCTGGACCGGCTGGACCGGCGGGGACGTCGCGTACGGCCCGGACGAGACCGGTGACCGAATACCGGCCGGCATGGCGGACCAGTGGGGCCCACCACAGGACCCGGGCACGGAGCAGACGCCGCCCAAGGTCCCCCAATACGTGACAGACCAGGCCGCAAACCGCCACCTGACCGTGTACCCGGTCCCGGCAGACGGTGACTGCTTCTTCCACGCCCTGATCGCAGCACGCGACATGCAGGCACCGGACGGCCCGCCCGCGAACACCACCGACGTACGCGCCGCCCTCGCCGAAACACTCCAACAACAACTGCGACTACACCCTCAGCACCCCCACCTCGCCCCCTGGATGCCCGCCGCACGAACCCAGGTCCTGACCGCACTGGCCGACCACGCCGCCCACCAAGCCGGCCACACCCAGGGCACAGACGCATTCACCCAGTACGCCAACGAATTCTCCCAGGCCCACGCCGAAACCCGGCCCGACCAGCAGGACTGGCAGCACGTCATCACCAGCCTGCTCACCCCCGGCCAGTGGGACACCGTCGCCGGCGACCTGGCCCCCGCCCTCGCCGCCCACCACTACAACATCCGGCTCCACACCCTCCACATCCACCCCGGCCACGCCCCCTGGATCCTCACCTTCGGCCCCGAAAACGCACCCGAACACCACCTCGTCCGCACAACCGGCAACGGACCCGAACACTGGATGCCCGCCCACCCCACCACCACCACTGCCCCAGCACTGGCCGACGCCCCAGCCCCAGCACTGGCCGACGCCACAACCCCAGCACTGGCCGACGCCACAGCCCCAGCACTGGCCGACGCCACAGCCCCTCACGACAACCAACCCGCCACCCACCCAACACCCCCCCACACCACCACTAACACCGCCCACACCACCACCCACCACAAAACACGCAAACACGCCCGCCCCACCCGCACACCCCACCAAGGCCCGCACACGAAAACTGACCCGACGTTCGACCAGTACATGCAGGCTTTGGAGCAGTGGCGTAAGGAAGCCCCCGCCGGCCAGGACCGCAGCCGCCTCCTGCCCCCAAAAGACGCTTCCGTGCCCCTCCGCGGTCCCGGCGCCGAAGTCGTGCACGTCCGCATCGGCGGCTGGCTGAACAACCTGCAGCGCAACGGGAAGGGGCTGACCGAGGGAGAGGCCAATAAGCTGCGGACACTCGGCTGGACCCTCGAGAAGGTAGGGGAGGTAAACAGGAGCGGCGTTACGCTGACGCGCTACAAACTGAAGCCCACCCCAGATCAGCACCACCACATTTATCGGCCGGTAGAGCAGTACCTGCAGGCTTTGGACACGTGGCGTGCCGCCCACGTGAAGCACAAAACCGGCATCCCCCCCTTCCGTGATTCCGCGCACGTCCGGGGTGCCGATGGCCGAGAACAGTCCGTCCCCATCGGCATCTGGCTCGACAACCTGCGGCGGAGGGGGCTGAAGAATTGGGATTCTTTGCTGCCGGATGCTCTGAGAGCGCGCGGTATCCCCACCAAGGAAGAGAACGGCCACCTCCGGCGCACGGACGAGGCAGGGTCGGTGGTGCCGGTGTGGGGTGTGGAGGTCTACCTGCGTGGCCTGGCCACCTGGCGGGCCGCCGCCCCCGCGGGCGAGGACCGCAGCACCGCCATCCCCCCCGACGGCACCTACATCACCCTCACCGACCCCACCCCCACCCCCCTCACCGACGCGAGCAACACCGACTGGGAACACAACGCCACGGACAACGCCGCCACCACCAGCGGTGCAGACATCCCCATCGGCACATGGCTGTTCCAGGCCCGCCATCAGGGACTGACAGGACTGACGGACCACGAGATCACCCAACTGCAGGCCGCCGGCCTGCATATCGGGGAAACCGACACCAAAACCAGGCGCACACGTCTGTACTGGAACCACCCCGGAACAACAACCCCCACCCACACAACCAGCCCCCGCCACACGGGCACCAGCCACCAACCCGACACACACCAACACCCCACCCACCCCACCACAACCACAACACCCGCACCCCCCAGCCGGAAAAGGCCACGGCCAGCAGACGACGCACAGACAGGTGAACAGCCACCCGGCTCAAATCACGGACGCCACGCGAAACGCGGGAAAGGGAGGCCCGCAGCCGAGCCCCCGCGAGGGCGCGGCGGCAGGCCCCCCCAGACCGCCCGGGAGGGCGACCCCACCACCACCACCGCTGCCGCTGCTGCCGCTGCTGTTGCCGGGCAGGACAGGCCGGCCCCGCCCGCCCCACACGCCCAGCCCGCACCCGGCCTGCCGGCCACACAGCCAGACACCGGCACCTCCACCCGGCCCGCACCACCCATGAACACGGACACGCCGGCCCCGCCCACGGACCCCAGCACCTCACACCACCCGGGCCTGCCGGAAGACACCACCTACCAGGCACCGACCGCCCCGGACACCACGACCTGGCCCGCAAACAACAACACACCCCCGCCCCCCTGGTGGACCACGACCGGTGACGCAACCACCCTCCCAGACATGCCCGGCTGGTTCCCCGGGCCCCGCGCCGGCGAAGCGGAACCGTCCACCAGGACCCTGCCGACAGATCCCGAGCAACCGACAGCCGACCACGACTGGCCCTCCCTTCCCGGCACGCCGGCACCACCCGGATTGGACCCGGACACGGAGCAGACACCGCCCGAGGTCGCTCCCGGACGGCTTCGTCCGCTGATCGAGCGGTACATGCAGGCTTTGGAGCAGTGGCGTAAGGAAGCCCCCGCCGGCCAGGACCGCAGCCGCCTCCTGCCCCCACAAGAAGCTTCCGTGTCCCTCCGCGTTCCCGGTGCCGAAGTCGTGCACGTCCGCATCGGCGGCTGGGTGCACGACCTGCAGCGCAAAGGGAGGGGGCTGACCGAGGACGAGGCCAATAAGCTGCGGACACTCGGCTGGACCCTCGAGAAGGTAGGGGAGGTAAACAGGGGCGGCGTTACGCTGACGCGCTACAAACTGAAGCCCACCCCAGATCAGCGCCACCACATTTATCGGCCGGTAGAGCAGTACCTGCAGGCTTTGGACACGTGGCGTGCCGCCCACGGGAAGCACAACACCGGCATCCCCCCCTTCCGTGATTCCGTGTCCCTCCGGGGTGCCGATGGCCGAGAACGGCCCGTCCCCATCGGCTTCTGGCTCGACAACCTGCGGCGGAAGGGGCTGGAGCAGCCGGGTGGTTCTTTGCTGGCGGGTGCTCTGAGAGCGCGCGGTATCCCCACCATGGAAGAGGACGGCCGTCTCTGGCGCACGGACGAGGCAGGGTCGGTGGTGCCGGTGTGGGGTGTGGAGGTCTACCTGCGTGGCCTGGCCACCTGGCGGGCCGCCGCCCCCGCGGGCGAGGACCGCAGCACCGCCATCCCCCCCGACGGCACCTACATCACCCTCACCGACGCGAGCGACACCGGCCGGGAACACAACGCCACGGACAACGCCGCCACCACCAGCGGTGCAGACATCCCCATCGGCACATGGCTGTTCCAGGCCCGCCATCAGGGACTGACAGGACTGACGGACCACGAGATCACCCAACTGCAGGCCGCCGGCCTGCATATCGGGGAAACCGACACCAAAACCAGGCGTACACGTCTGTACTGGGACCACCCCGGAACAACAACCCCCACCCACACAACCAGCCCCCGCCATACAGGCACCAGCCACCAACCCGACACACACCAGCACCCCACCCACCCCACCACAACCACAACACCCGCACCCCCCAGCCGGAAAAGGCCACGGCCAGCAGACGACGCACAGACAGGTGAACAGCCACCCGGCTCAAATCACGGACGCCGCCCGAAACGCGGGAAAGGGGGCCCGCAGCCGAGCCCCCGCGACAGCGCGGCGGCAGGCTCCCGCCAGACCGCCCCACAGGGCGACCCCACCACCACCACCGCTGCTGCCGCTGCCGCCGCTGCTGTTGCCGGGCAGGACAGGCCGGCCCCGCCCGCCCCACACGCCCAGCCCGCACCCGGCCTGCCGGCCACACGGCCAGAGACCGGCACCTCCACCCGGCCCGCACCACCCATGAACACGGACACGCCGGCCCCGCCCACGGACCCCAGCACCTCACACCACCCGGGCCCGCCGATCACAGACAGCAGCTGGCCGGCGAGCGGCGTGGGCGATGCGCCGGCGGGACCGGGTGTGGAGAGGCCGGGGAGTGCCGTGCCCGCCGGAATGTTCGATCCCCTCGCGCTGGGTGATCTCTTCCTGCCCGGCGAGCCGCCGACGGCGGCAGCCGCGGCCGGCCCGCTGGCCTGGCTGGACGAGCTGGACGGGCCGGACTGGCTGGACTGGCGGGGACACACCGGTGAGTCGTTCCTGCCAGGGACGGCGGAAACCGGCGGGGCGGCCCCACATGCCGACCGTGTCGGGCCGGACCGGCCGGAGGACACCGGACCGGCTGCATCCACCGCAACCGGCGTCGTGCCGATGACGGATGAGCCGGTCCAAGATCTACCCGACGGACAATGGTGGAACCCGGCCGAGCAGGAACGGCAGCAGCGGTCGATATGGGCGATGGCGAGAGTCGACTCGTCGGTACAGCAAGCGGCGCACGAGCGCGGATGGACGGTGTGGCAGGTACCACCGGACGGTGACTGCTTCTTCCACGCCCTGATCGCGGCCGGGCAGGCAGCAGGCCACACCCACCTGCCCGAAAACGTGACGGTGATCCGCGCCCAGCTCGCCGCTGAGGTGGACCGGGTCCACGACACCCTGCTCCGGACGCGGGCCCTTCCACCACAGCAGCAGGACGACCAGGAACCCTGGTGGCTGACCGTCCAGCCGACCATCATCAACACCCAGGCCCGGGAAGCGGCCCTGGCCATCCTCCGCCCCGACCCCGACCCCGGTCAGGACACCGACACCGGCTGGCCCCGGCCCAGCATCGAGGAGATCGAGCAGAACCAGTCCTTCCAGAACCTGGTCCACTCCTTCACCGCCCAACGGGCGGACGGAGCGCTGCCGGAAGACTGGCAGAACATCGCCGAACAGTTCCGCACACCCGGCCACTGGAACAACGTCTCCGGCGACATCGCCCCGGTGATCGCCGCCCACCTCTACAACATCCGACTCCACACCCTCCAGATCGAACCCCACGGCACCACCTGGCCCCTCACCTTCGGCCCCACCCACGGCCAACCACTCCACCTGATACGCCACGCCGACCACTGGATGCCCGCCCTCCCCACCCCCACCACCCCACAACCAGCCCCCACACAACCCCACCCCACCACCGGCCCCCCACCCCCACCCGACACACCCACCACCACCCACCAACCACCCACACAAGACACACCCCACCAGCACACCACCCACACCACCAACCCCACCACCCCCCACCAGCAACCAAAATCGAACCAGCCCCGGGGCCGGGGCCGGCAGGCCGAGGAAACCCAACAAGACAGCATGGAGCACCGCAAAACCTACATTAAGTGGACGGATGAACTGATCCTGGCCGCCATCGACGCGTGGCGCGACAGCCAACACCCCGACGAAGAAAACTGCACCAAAATTCCCTCAAAGGAGGACATGGTGCGCGTCCGTATCCCGAACACCGGCAGGTGCGAACGTGTCCCCATTGGTACGAAAATAAAAAAACTGATAAGTGTGGGTGTGAAATACGCATCTCCCTACCTGATCGAGGGACTGGAAGAGCGCAACATCCACATGGAGGAAGTGGACGGCGTCCACAGGATTGTCCGCCAGGCAGGCCAAACACTTCGACATGCGTGGTCGATCGAACAGTTTGTGGCCGGTCTCCTGCACTGGCGAAGCGAAGACCGCAGCAATACACTCCCCAAACCGCGAAACACGGCGGTTCTTGCCGTTCCTGGCAGCGACACCCCTTCCACCGTCCCCATCGGCAGAATTCTGTATGATATGCTGCGCGGCCAAAGAAAGCTGACGGAGGCCGATATCGCCCTGCTGCGACAGCACGGCATTCACCTGTCGGAACCCGACAATGACGGCCGTCGCAGACTCCTGCAAAACCCTGCACCGACCGCCTCCGGCAGCGGGACCGGGCCTGACCCGGAAGCCCAGCCACGCCACACACACCAGGACGGCACCGACCAGCCCCGGCGCCAGCGCCGGCGCCGGGACCAGCAGGCCGAGGAAACCCAACAAGACGCAGGCCCGCCTCCGCAGCCCGACAAATCCGCCCGACGCCGCCGCGCGCCCACCCCCACCTCGCCCCCACCGGTCCGAAAGCGGCCCCGCCCCACCCCCGCAGGCGACCCTCCCCGCTCCGTCCCGCAAGGCGCCCCCACCCCACAGCCCGCGCAGCAGCCAGCCGCCGAGACCAGCCGCCCCGGCATCACCACACCGGAACAAGAACAGCAACAGGACCCGGCACGCGACGCGGCGACCTGGCCCGGCGAGCACGCCGACGAGCCAGCCGGACAGGACCCCGAAGGCCTCGGCGACAAGCCGGCCGCGCACCCTGCCACAGGCCCGACACACGAGAGCGAGGAGAGCACAACAAGGACGGCCGGCCCACCGCCCGCCGACGGCCCGCCCCCGCCCCCGCACACGGCCACCCGCGCAGCCCCTCCCGCAGGCACGCCCGCAGACACCGGCACCGCAGAGCATCAAGCCATGTCGGTGGAGGACTACATCCTGGACCAGATGAGAGGCCGGCCCCGAACCGCCGAGTAATTGTCAAAACGTGTGGATCAGTTGAGGTGGTTCATGCACGGCAGCTGTAGACAGCTCTGTCGGTGTTCGTCACGGCTTGTCAGCGGTGTGACGGGGGTGGCAGCGGGCGCGAGGTCGGCCGCCTTGATCATGACGTGGACTGACACGACATCAGAACGAGACGGCCGCATCGGTCACGGTGGACCATGAAGGCCACGACCTCGCGTTGGAGGGTTTGCCGGCCTCGGTGGCCGGCTGTTTCGCCCGCTCCGAAACCCGGGAGACGTTCGCGCGGATGGCTCGGGCCATGCTGATGGAGCTCGAGGACGTCAACTGCTGGAGCCTGGCCGAAGCGATCTCGCCGACACCACACCATGATCAGCCCCGCAGCTATCTACAGCTGCCGTGTCGATGAGCGTGACGTGCTCGACCTCCCCTCAGGAACCCGGGAAGCCGCCCTCAACGAGTTGGCCTTCCACGCGTCGGCCCAGCTCCCTGCCGACGCGCCTTTGGGTGCACACGAGGCGCCGGTGCGAACGGCGGCAAACTGCAAGCAGGCACTCGCCCGTCTCCTGCCGCTCCTCGAGACACCCTCGTAGGCCAGAGCAGTGAGCCGGTGGCCGGGACCGGTCGGATGGTTGCTACAGGTCGAAGTCGAGCTGTTCGACGTCGGTGAACTCCACCATCAGGCCCTGGGCGCGGCGGCCGCCGTCGCGGAAGTACGTCTCCCCGAGGCCTTCGGCGGTGATCGCGCGCAGCTCGTTCTCGCCTGCGCCGGCAGCCTGGGCGTCGAAGAGGCGGGCGGCCCAGGCGGGTGGCAGGGCGAGGGTGAGGTGGCGGATCCGGGCGTCGTCGGTGGTGCCGGGGGCTGCGGTGAACCCGAACCGGGCCCGGGTGTCGATGACGATGCCCGTAGTGGTGGCGGCCTGTCGGCGGGCCTGCTCGCGGACGCGGGGCTGCCAGCGGGCGCGGACGGCGTCCGCCAGGCGCCCGGCGAGCTCCGGGCGGGGCCGGCGGATCTGGTCTTTGACGTAACGCTCGACCCTGTTGCCCATTCGGTTACGCGGCGAGGCTGAGTTCGAGTCGGGCGAGGTGGCTGGTGTGGCGGCGGTCGAGTGGCCTGCCGTTCCACCAGGCGTTCAGGCGGATAAGGTTGAGGGCGACGGCGCTGTGGACGTGCTCGAGGTGGGTCTTGGCCAGGCCGCGGTAGCGGGCCCGGCGGCTGTCGGTGACGGCGATCGCTTGTCGCATGGTGCCCTCGACACCGGCGCGTAGGGCGTATGCGTCCTGCCAGTCCCGGTCGGCCTGTTCGGCGCGTGCGGTGCGCAGGGCCTCGGTCAGCGGGCGAGGGTTCAAGGTGAGCTGCCGGAAGCCCCGGCGGCTGGTGGTGCATAACTCGCGGACCGGGCAGGGGCCGCAGGTCGGCTTGGTGAAGGCGACCACGATCATCGGGTGGCCGTGCTGGGTGCACGGGCTCCAGGAGGAGCTGGTCTGTCCCTGGGGGCATGTGACCTGCTGGTACTTCCAGTCGATGGTGAACGCGTCGGCCTGGAAGCTCTGGGCGGCGCGGGTCTGGCGGGACTGGTCGAGCAGAACCGGGGTGATCAGCGTGATGCCGTAGGTCTTGCGGGACTTCACGATCAGTTCGGCGCTGGGGTAGCCGGAGTCGAGGTAGTGCTCGCCCGGAGGCAGGCCGCGGCGCTGAAGCTGCTGGTGGATGCCGTCCAGGGCCTTGGTGTCGGGGACGGTGGAGGCGGTGGTGGCCACGTTCGTGATCAGGTTCGGGGCGGTGCGCTCCTTCTCGGGCGCATCCGTGCAGCTCTCACTCACATGCAGCTTGAACCCGTTCCAGAAGGTGTCGCGCTTGGCGGACCAGCGGGCGTCGAGGTCGTAGGGGGAAGCGATGCGCAGATGGCCGGGCGGCAGCCCGTCGCCGCCCTCCTCGGTCCTGGTGCGGCGGGCCACCGCCTCGCGTCCGTTCTGCGCGGTGGTGCGGGTGTAGTTCTGCAGCAGCACGGTGCGCAGGGTCTGCACCGCGGGCAGCTCGCGCAGCCAGGGTTCGGAGCGCGGATCGTAGACGGAGCTGAGCAGGGCGAGGCCGTCGCGGGCGTAGGTCAGCGCGAGCTGGTCGCGCTTGGTGGCGGAGGAGGGCATGCGCCAGGTGTCGATGCGGGTGTCGTAGCGACGCGACCAGCCGGGCACGTCCAGCACGCCGGCGACCCAGTGCGGGGCCGCCACCGTCAACGCCTCCACTGCCGCGCGTACCGACTCACCCGCCAGCTCCAGGCGGTTCAGGTCCCGCACCGCGGAGACGATACGGGTGGAGTCGGTGCGCTGCTTGCCCCCGGCCCCGACCAGACCCTGCGCTTTCAGACGGGTCAGCAGCAGGTCCAGGACCTTCTCCTCCAGACCGTGCTCAACTACCCGAGTGCGGAACTGGGACAGCACGGTGAAGTCGAAGCCGGTGTCTTCCAGCCCCAGCCCCAACGCGTAGGCCCACGAGAGCCGGTCACGCACCGCCTCAGCGGCCTGGCGGTCCGTCAAGTTCTCCGCCATCTGGAACACCGTCACCAACGCCAGGCGCCCCGGAGACCAACCCGCCGGCCCCGTCTTGCCGAATGCAGCCGCGAACTCCTCGTCCGGGAACAGTTCCCCGAGCCGGTCGCGCACCGCCACCGGCAACGGCACCGCGCGTCCGTAGTTCTTCGCCCGGACCGCCCGCGTCACCACGGGATCCGGCTCCGGCCACGACCGCGGCTCCAACGACACGACCACTCCCACCCCGCGACCGGGGATCAGGAAGGAACCGGCCGCAGCACCAACCGTGCCAGCACAATCAAGCCGCTGTCAGCCCACAACCCGAATGGGCAACAGGGTCACGCTCGACCCTGTTGCCCATTCGGTTACGCGGCGAGGCTGAGTTCGAGTCGGGCGAGGTGGCTGGTGTGGCGGCGGTCGAGTGGCCTGCCGTTCCACCAGGCGTTCAGGCGGATAAGGTTGAGGGCGACGGCGCTGTGGACGTGCTCGAGGTGGGTCTTGGCCAGGCCGCGGTAGCGGGCCCGGCGGCTGTCGGTTACGGCGATCGCTTGTCGCATGGTGCCCTCGACACCGGCGCGTAGGGCGTATGCGTCCTGCCAGTCCCGGTCGGCCTGTTCGGCGCGTGCGGTGCGCAGGGCCTCGGTCAGCGGGCGAGGGTTCAAGGTGAGCTGCCGGAAGCCCCGGCGGCTGGTGGTGCATAACTCGCGGACCGGGCAGGGGCCGCAGGTCGGCTTGGTGAAGGCGACCACGATCATCGGGTGGCCGTGCTGGGTGCACGGGCTCCAGGAGGAGCTGGTCTGTCCCTGGGGGCATGTGACCTGCTGGTACTTCCAGTCGATGGTGAACGCGTCGGCCTGGAAGCCCTGGGCGGCGCGGGCCTGGCGGGACTGGTCGAGCAGAACCGGGGTGATCAGCGTGATGCCGTAGGTCTTGCGGGACTTCACGATCAGTTCGGCGCTGGGGTAGCCGGAGTCGAGGTAGTGCTCGCCCGGAGGCAGGCCGCGGCGCTGAAGCTGCTGGTGGATGCCGTCCAGGGCCTTGGTGTCGGGGACGGTGGAGGCGGTGGTGGCCACGTTCGTGATCAGGTTCGGGGCGGTGCGCTCCTTCTCGGGCGCATCCGTGCAGCTCTCACTCACATGCAGCTTGAACCCGTTCCAGAAGGTGTCGCGCTTGGCGGACCAGCGGGCGTCGAGGTCGTAGGGGGAAGCGATGCGCAGATGGCCGGGCGGCAGCCCGTCACCGCCCTCCTCGGTCCTGGTGCGGCGGGCCACCGCCTCGCGTCCGTTCTGCGCGGTGGTGCGGGTGTAGTTCTGCAGCAGCACGGTGCGCAGGGTCTGCACCGCGGGCAGCTCGCGCAGCCAGGGTTCGGAGCGCGGATCGTAGACGGAGCTGAGCAGGGCGAGGCCGTCGCGGGCGTAGGTCAGCGCGAGCTGGTCGCGCTTGGTGGCGGAGGAGGGCATGCGCCAGGTGTCGATGCGGGTGTCGTAGCGACGCGACCAGCCGGGCACGTCCAGCACGCCGGCGACCCAGTGCGGGGCCGCCACCGTCAACGCCTCCACTGCCGCGCGTACCGACTCACCCGCCAGCTCCAGGCGGTTCAGGTCCCGCACCGCGGAGACGATACGGGTGGAGCCGGTGCGCTGCTTGCCCCCGGCCCCGACCAGACCCTGCGCTTTCAGACGGGTCAGCAGCAGGTCCAGGACCTTCTCCTCCAGACCGTGCTCAACTACCCGAGTGCGGAACTGGGACAGCACGGTGAAGTCGAAGCCGGTGTCTTCCAGCCCCAGCCCCAACGCGTAGGCCCACGAGAGCCGGTCACGCACCGCCTCAGCGGCCTGGCGGTCCGTCAAGTTCTCCGCCATCTGGAACACCGTCACCAACGCCAGGCGCCCCGGAGACCAACCCGCCGGCCCCGTCTTGCCGAATGCAGCCGCGAACTCCTCGTCCGGGAACAGTTCCCCGAGCCGGTCGCGCACCGCCACCGGCAACGGCACCGCGCGTCCGTAGTTCTTCGCCCGGACCGCCCGCGTCACCACGGGATCCGGCTCCGGCCACGACCGCGGCTCCAACGACACGACCACTCCCACCCCGCGACCGGGGATCAGGAAGGAACCGGCCGCAGCACCAACCGTGCCAGCACAATCAAGCCGCTGTCAGCCCACAACCCGAATGGGCAACAGGGTCATGGGACTGTTCAAAGCCCTCTTCGGCCGCCCCGACAAGGACACCCCACCCCGGCCCCCAGCCAGCCCGTAAGGGACGTGTACAGGGTGCGAATAGGCAGCTGTTGAGCAACGCGCCTCGCATATTCCGGCCCCGTGCAACGATGATCCAGGCGCCCCGCTACCCGGGGGTGCCTTCTGCCGTGCGTAGTCGTTTCGCTCCCCGTTGGCGGCTGGGCACGGCGCCCCTGCTGCCCGGGCGATGCGGTGTCCGAACCCCTCGCCGGCCCCCAGGACATAATCACCCTGGCCGTGCGCAGCCCGTCGTCGTCCGCTCTGGAGGGCTGCGCACGGTACCCGGCCAAGGCCTTGTGAGCCGGGCCCCGGGGCAGGGTCCCGTGGCCCGGCTCGCGCGCCGTACGGCGGGAGGTGGTCCGGCGCTGCCGTGTGCAACCTGGTGATCAGGTCCCGCGTTACGGTCCGGATGCGGATAATCCTGGGCATGAACGTCCCACGCGATGCGCGGCTGCGCGTAGCGGTTGTGATGCTGGGCTTGTGCATGGGAGCTCTGGGGGCCGGCGCGGGTTGGCTGCTGAACCCGTGGTGGGGCCCCGGCGCGGGATTCGCCGTGGGTGGGGTCCTGTTCCTGTTGAACGGGAAGGTCTGGTTCGACCTGTGCACCCGGCATGTGGACGAGGTCTTGAACCGGCTCAAGGGCTGCGGTGTGGAAGAGGAAGCGACCGCGTACGTCCTCATGCGTGCGGTCCTCCTGTACGAGGCGGCGGTGTTCACGCACATGCCCGGCGGGGTGAGCCTGCAAGAGCGGGCCAGCCGGCGCACCGTCGCCTACCAGTTCGCCTCCTACGAAAGCCTGCCGCGCCAGGTGAGAGTGGCGGCAGCCGAAGCACTGGAAGCCATTGACGGGAGCGAGGACGTGGACCACGTGCGCGCCGTGGTCCAGACGCTGAGCCGTGAGGTCCGTGCGTGCCGCCCGATGTACATCCATGTGTCCGGCAGCCAGACCTCCTGAAAGGCCAGGCCGTTCATCCAGCCGCCGTGTTCACCGCGTCACAGTCCGCGGACCACGTCGCCGACAACGCGGCAGCGACCGCACCGGATCACTTGGCACCTACCCGTCGTTGCGGGTCGGAGGGCTCGAGGGTTCTCACCATGATGCGATTTTTTCGAGCCTTCTCCTCTGGTCTCTTCCTCAACCGTGTGGGGGTGGTGTCGGTGGTGTGTGGGAGGCTTTGTGGATGCGAAATGATCTTCCGTTGACGGTGATTGGGAACCTTGTGGATGATCCGGAGCTGCGGTTCACCGCTGCGGGGGTTCCGGTGGCGCGGTTCACGGTGGCGTCGACGCCACGGACGTTCGACCGTGATACGAACACGTGGCGTGATGGTGAGGCCACGTTCATGGAGTGCAGTGCGTGGCGTCAGCTGGCGGAGAACCTGGCCGGGTCGGTGTCGAAGGGGGCCCGGGTGGTGGTGGCGGGCCGGCTGCGCACCGACCGGTGGGAGACACCGGAGGGGGAAAAGCGCTCCCGTATGGTGCTGGACGTCGATGATGTGGGCGCGTCGATGACGTTCGCCACGGTCACGATCACCCGGACTTCTCGTCCTGTGCCGGCGCGGGAAACGGCGCCGGACGACCCGTGGGCCACTGCCAGCCCGGTACGGCCAACGACACCCACCGGCGGCGCGGACGCCCCGGCCACGGAAGCCCCGTTCTGATGCCGGCATCCTCCGCGGACATGCCTGCGGACGGCATGCTGGAGGCAGCGGCGGCGGCTGTGACGGCAGCGGAGGAGGCCCTGCAGGCAGCGCGCCGGGACCTCAGGACAGCCGTCGTCGCATCCCGGCAGGCAGGGGAGACGGTCCAGCACATTGCCCGGCGTACCGGACTGGACCCGGTGGTGGTGCGCAACATCCTGGCCGTGCCACCGCCACCAGCCGCCTCCTGACTCCTGAGTGGTCGTCCGGGTGGGCGAGTGCCGGGTCTCACCGAAGCGTTCGTCGGCTCTTCCCGTCACGCCTGCGAACGCATCGAGGTCGACGCCTTGTCCGCGCGCGCCGGTGTCACCCGCGGGGCCCGCGGTGACGTCGCCGTGATCGTGGTCCGCTTATGGGCCGCGCCGCCGGCTGGACGCGGCAGGCACCGACCTCCACCAGGCGGGCAGGGACGGTGAGTTCGTGGGATATCGTTTTGATCGCTTCACAGCACAGTGGTCCGTGTATGGCGTGACGGCGGTACACGGGTCCGCCCTCTGGTCCCGGGCTGAGTCGAGCCCGGGACCGGGGTGCAGCGCAGTGAGTGCTGAAGTGTTCTGGGGAGTGTGGCGGAATTGGCAGACGCGCCGGATTCAAGTCCCGGTGTCCTATGGACGTGAGGGTTCGATTCCCTCCACTCCTACACAAACGACAGAGCCCGGGCCCGGTGGCACGGTAAGCCAGAACTGGCAGCTCCCGTAGCCGGAGAGTCCGGGGAGCGAAACGCGACGGGTTTCCGGCTGACGGGGCCGGGAATCGCTGTGCTTTGCCGGGTGGCTAGCCTGGCGGTATGTCAGAGCGTGTCACCGCGGGCCGCGCGGACGGTTTGATCTCTCTGGGCGCCGCGGATGTCTTGTGGGCCGGTTTGACGGCTGGCAGCGTTGTGCCGACGGTTTCTGCGGTGTTCACCTCCTTTCCCGTGCATGTCCAGGCGGGGTATGTGGTGCTCGGTCGGCGTGTGGTGGCGATGGTGAAGGCCGGCGGCGGCCCGTGGGGCGTTTCGGAGGTGGAGGTGCGCCGGGCTGCGGCGGAGATGAGCGCTGTGGAGATGGACCGCCGGGACCTGGTCCGTATCGGCCCGTTCGGCAGTGCGCTGAAGCCGGAACATGACGAGGGAACGCTGGTGCCGTGGCGCGAGCGCATCTCCCGGGATCTGCAGGAAGCGGGCGGCCCCGGGCGCCCAGGCCAAGGTGGAGACGCCCGGCCGTCCCATCTGGCGGGGATCGACTGGTGGAGGCTGCTCGTGCAACGGCCTCATGGCCGGACGGCACGGTCGTGGTGGCTGCCGCGTGCTGTGGTCAGGCTGCTGGACGCGGCAGCGCACACGGAAACGCAGTGGCTACATGCCAGGCGGGCCCGTCAGGCGGACACGGCCGTGACCGAGTCATCCGACCGCCTGGGGCAGACCCGGTCCGCCGACGGCGGGCAGACGGCGAGCCCCGATGCCCCAGCCGTCCCGCTGCGTCCCTATAACGGGGAACTGCAGGGCCAGCTGTACTCGGTTCTCGGCAAGAAGCCCGGCATGGCGCGGAAAGTAGCCGGGTGGGCGTGCGCGGTCTGCCGCACCGCACCCGCGGCCGTACTGGACCATTGCCATGAACACGGTTATGTCCGTGCCCCGGTCTGCCAGTCCTGCAACACGCACGAGCGCCCCGACCACCTCTATAGCAACGACATCCGCGTGGCCGGCCACTACACGCGCCTCTTCGACACCCAGGCTGCCGACTGGCTCCGGCACTGGCACCGCTGCCCCGGCTGCCGCGCCCGCACCACCCTGCCACTCGCCCACCTCGCCGCGTGGACCGCCCACGTAGCGTGCCGGCCACAGCGCCCGACCCACCGCGATGCCCGCAGCTCCCGCGGACGCAAACCCTGCGGCGCCCTGCGCGTCTCGTGGACGGGCAGTCACCACGCGCCCCATGCCTGCGTCCTCACGGTCGTCGTCGACTTCTGCCCGTCCGGCGAGCACCGTGTCCTGGCGCACGTCTCCTACCGCGAAGCCGCTGAACAGTTCCGTGCCTGGCTGGCCGAGACCGCCCCCTGTGTGGCCGCTGCGGCCGGACCCGACCGCATTGACGACCTCCCCGCCCAGTCCCGGCCCGTTATCGCGGACACCAGCGGTGACGGCCTGGCCTTGTTCTGAAGGAACAGCACCGTCACCCCCGCACCCTCCCAGCGCCAGTCCGTAGCCGACCCGGACGCCCACGACCCCTGGTTTCCTCAGCCCTTGATGGTGTGTCGGGCGGCTGCGGTGCGGACGCGGGCGGCGTCGGCGGGGCGGATGCCCTGGCTGACGGGGTCGATGCCGATGAGTTCACGGTGCAGGCTGCGGATCCGCAGCGCCAGATCGAGCCGGAGGCGGCGACGTTTCTCACGGACCTCAGCGACAGTACGGGCGTGGACACCCAGGCGCTGGGCGAGTGCGGCGGCGGGCCATCCGGCACGGGCCAGGTCGGCCAGCAGCCGCGACGATACCGAGGCGCTGGTCAGGCCCGGGGCGCCAGGTTCGCGGCGCGCAGGGAGCGGGATGCCGAGGACTGCGTCAGCGGTCGTGCGAGCGATGTCCCGCTTCGCCTGGCCTTGCTCCGGGACGCGGAGGATACGGCGGATGAGGGTCACGGACAGGCCGGCCCGGTCGGCGATGTCCTGCGCGGACATGCCCCGCTCACGCAGCCGAACCGCCCACCGCGCGGCAGCGTACGGCGGCACACGAGCAGGCAGGCCCCGCAGCCGGTCCTGCCTGCGCCGGCGGCGCGCTCTCAGTGCCGCCTGGCGGCACTCGATGCGGGTGCAGCCGTAGTCGGCACACGAAGCCTGTCCGTGACGGACCGCCGACCGCTGGGGCCGACGCTGTATGACCGGCCCGGCCGGGACAACGGCGCTGGCGGAGTGTTCTGGAGAAAACGGCATGGTGATTCCCGCTGCGAGTTCGTGATGCCGGTCAACGGTACGCGCTCCTGCGGACGACGCGGTCCCGCGCCCGGAATCCGCCGACGCTGCTCCCCGGCAGGAACAGGGTGCCTGGCACTGCAGGAGACGGCGGCCGAGCGGATGCCGTCACGGTGTTGCCGGGGCTGATGGTTCTGGTCGGCCTACAGTTTGTTCGGGAGCGAGGGACCGGGCCGCGTCGCATTCGATGCAGGCTGCCGCGCGGGGTTGCTGGAGTGCGGCAAGAGCCTCTTCCAGGGTGAGTGTCCGGTCGCTTGGAGTGCAGCCGACAACGTGGAGGAGTGTGGCGCCAGGGTGCCCGGGACGGTGGGGCAGATACTGAAGGGACCACGCGGGCGCGCGTCCTTGGGACGGGCTGCCCGGTCCAGATGCACGGCGGGTGGGGACGTGCTCGTAGGAGACATCGGGAACCGGACGTGCGTGTGCAGGAGAGACCCAGAATCGCTGCTCGGCAGGCTCGGCGGAGCCGTCCACACTGTCCTTCCACACCAAGATTCCTACCTGGTAGAGCCAGCTACCCCTTCCCTGGCGGCGGGCGTGCAGCCGTCCGCGGACTTCCTGGCCGTCGGGGAGGACCCTGTTGCCCATTCGGTTACGCGGCGAGGCTGAGTTCGAGTCGGGCGAGGTGGCTGGTGTGGCGGCGGTCGAGTGGCCTGCCGTTCCACCAGGCGTTCAGGCGGATAAGGTTGAGGGCGACGGCGCTGTGGACGTGCTCGAGGTGGGTCTTGGCCAGGCCGCGGTAGCGGGCCCGGCGGCTGTCGGTTACGGCGATCGCTTGTCGCATGGTGCCCTCGACACCGGCGCGTAGGGCGTATGCGTCCTGCCAGTCCCGGTCGGCCTGTTCGGCGCGTGCGGTGCGCAGGGCCTCGGTCAGCGGGCGAGGGTTCAAGGTGAGCTGCCGGAAGCCCCGGCGGCTGGTGGTGCATAACTCGCGGACCGGGCAGGGGCCGCAGGTCGGCTTGGTGAAGGTGACCACGATCATCGGGTGGCCGTGCTGGGTGCACGGGCTCCAGGAGGAGCTGGTCTGTCCCTGGGGGCATGTGACCTGCTGGTACTTCCAGTCGATGGTGAACGCGTCGGCCTGGAAGCCCTGGGCGGCGCGGGCCTGGCGGGACTGGTCGAGCAGAACCGGGGTGATCAGCGTGATGCCGTAGGTCTTGCGGGACTTCACGATCAGTTCGGCGCTGGGGTAGCCGGAGTCGAGGTAGTGCTCGCCCGGAGGCAGGCCGCGGCGCTGAAGCTGCTGGTGGATGCCGTCCAGGGCCTTGGTGTCGGGGACGGTGGAGGCGGTGGTGGCCACGTTCGTGATCAGGTTCGGGGCGGTGCGCTCCTTCTCGGGCGCATCCGTGCAGCTCTCACTCACATGCAGCTTGAACCCGTTCCAGAAGGTGTCGCGCTTGGCGGACCAGCGGGCGTCGAGGTCGTAGGGGAAGCGATGCGCAGATGGCCGGGCGGCAGCCCGTCGCCGCCCTCCTCGGTCCTGGTGCGGCGGGCCACCGCCTCGCGTCCGTTCTGCGCGGTGGTGCGGGTGTAGTTCTGCAGCAGCACGGTGCGCAGGGTCTGCACCGCGGGCAGCTCGCGCAGCCAGGGTTCGGAGCGCGGATCGTAGACGGAGCTGAGCAGGGCGAGGCCGTCGCGGGCGTAGGTCAGCGCGAGCTGGTCGCGCTTGGTGGCGGAGGAGGGCATGCGCCAGGTGTCGATGCGGGTGTCGTAGCGACGCGACCAGCCGGGCACGTCCAGCACGCCGGCGACCCAGTGCGGGGCCGCCACCGTCAACGCCTCCACTGCCGCGCGTACCGACTCACCCGCCAGCTCCAGGCGGTTCAGGTCCCGCACCGCGGAGACGATACGGGTGGAGTCGGTGCGCTGCTTGCCCCCGGCCCCGACCAGACCCTGCGCTTTCAGACGGGTCAGCAGCAGGTCCAGGACCTTCTCCTCCAGACCGTGCTCAACTACCCGAGTGCGGAACTGGGACAGCACGGTGAAGTCGAAGCCGGTGTCTTCCAGCCCCAGCCCCAACGCGTAGGCCCACGAGAGCCGGTCACGCACCGCCTCAGCGGCCTGGCGGTCCGTCAAGTTCTCCGCCATCTGGAACACCGTCACCAACGCCAGGCGCCCCGGAGACCAACCCGCCGGCCCCGTCTTGCCGAATGCAGCCGCGAACTCCTCGTCCGGGAACAGTTCCCCGAGCCGGTCGCGCACCGCCACCGGCAACGGCACCGCGCGTCCGTAGTTCTTCGCCCGGACCGCCCGCGTCACCACGGGATCCGGCTCCGGCCACGACCGCGGCTCCAACGACACGACCACTCCCACCCCGCGACCGGGGATCAGGAAGGAACCGGCCGCAGCACCAACCGTGCCAGCACAATCAAGCCGCTGTCAGCCCACAACCCGAATGGGCAACAGGGTCGAGCGTTACGTCAAAGACCAGATCCGCCGGCCCCGCCCGGAGCTCGCCGGGCGCCTGGCGGACGCCGTCCGCGCCCGCTGGCAGCCCCGCGTCCGCGAGCAGGCCCGCCGACAGGCCGCCACCACCACGGGCATCATCATCGACACCCGGGCCCGGTTCGGGTTCACCGCAGCCCCCGGCACCACCGACGACGCCCGGATCCGCCACCTCACCCTCGCCCTGCCACCCGCCTGGGCCGCCCGCCTCTTCGACGCCCAGGCTGCCGGCGCAGGCGAGAACGAGCTGCGCGCGATCACCGCCGAAGGCCTCGGGGAGACGTACTTCCGCGACGGCGGCCGCCGCGCCCAGGGCCTGATGGTGGAGTTCACCGACGTCGAACAGCTCGACTTCGACCTGTAGCAACCATCCGACCGGTCCCGGCCACCGGCTCACTGCTCTGGCCTACGAGGGTGTCTCGAGGAGCGGCAGGAGACGGGCGAGTGCCTGCTTGCAGTTTGCCGCCGTTCGCACCGGCGCCTCGTGTGCACCCAAAGGCGCGTCGGCAGGGAGCTGGGCCGACGCGTGGAAGGCCAACTCGTTGAGGGCGGCTTCCCGGGTTCCTGAGGGGAGGTCGAGCACGTCACGCTCATCGACACGGCAGCTGTAGATAGCTGCGGGGCTGATCATGGTGTGGTGTCGGCGAGATCGCTTCGGCCAGGCTCCAGCAGTTGACGTCCTCGAGCTCCATCAGCATGGCCCGAGCCATCCGCGCGAACGTCTCCCGGGTTTCGGAGCGGGCGAAACAGCCGGCCACCGAGGCCGGCAAACCCTCCAACGCGAGGTCGTGGCCTTCATGGTCCACCGTGACCGATGCGGCCGTCTCGTTCTGATGTCGTGTCAGTCCACGTCATGATCAAGGCGGCCGACCTCGCGCCCGCTGCCACCCCCGTCACACCGCTGACAAGCCGTGACGAACACCGACAGAGCTGTCTACAGCTGCCGTGCATGAACCACCTCAACTGATCCACACGTTTTGACAATTACTCGGCGGTTCGGGGCCGGCCTCTCATCTGGTCCAGGATGTAGTCCTCCACCGACATGGCTTGATGCTCTGCGGTGCCGGTGTCTGCGGGCGTGCCTGCGGCAGGGGCTGCGCGGGTGGCCGTGTGCGGGGGCGGGCCGTCGGCGGGCGGTGGGCCGGCCGTCCTTGTTGTGCTCTCCTCGCTCTCGTGTGTCGGGCCTGTGGCAGGGTGCGCGGCCGGCTTGTCGCCGAGGCCTTCGGGGTCCTGCCCGGCAGCCTCGCCGGCGTGCTCGCCGGGCCAGGTCGCCGCGCCGCGCGCCGGGTCCTGTTGCTGTTCTTGTTCCGGTGTGGTGATGCCGGGGCGGCTGGTCTCGGCGGCTGGCTGCTGCGCGGGCTGTGGGGTGGGGGCGCCTTGCGGGACGGAGCGGCGAGGGGTGCCTGCGGGGGTGAGGCGGGGCCGCTTTCCGACCGGTCGCCCGGCCGAGGTGGGGGTGGGCGCGCGGCGGCGGAGGCTGTGGGGCTGCGGAGGCGGGCCTGCGTCGGTGCCGTCCTGGCGTGTGTGACGTGGCTGGGCTTCCGGGTCAGGCCCGGTCCCGCTGCCGGAGGCGGTCGGTGCAGGGTTTTGCAGGAGTCTGCGACGGCCGTCATTGTCGGGTTCCGACAGGTGAATTCCGTGCTGTTGCAGCAGGGCGATATCGGCCTCCGCCAGCTCCCTATGGCCGCGCAGCATATTGTACAGAATGTCCCCGATGGGGACGGTGGAAGGGGTGTCGCTGCCAGGAACGGCAAAGACCACCTCGTCTCCTTGTTTGGGGAGTGTATTGCTGCGGTCTTCGCTCCGCCAGTGCAGGAGACCGGCTATAAACTGTTCGATCGGCCACTCACGTCGAAGTGTTTGGCCTGCCTGGCGGACAATCCTGTAGGCGCCGTCCACTTCCTCCATGTGGATGTTGCGCTCTTTCAGTCCCCCGATCAGGTGGGGAGACGCGCGTTTCACACCCGCATTTATCAGTTTTTGTATTTTCGTACCAATGGGGACATCTTCGTACCTGTCGGTGTTCGGGATGCGGACGCGCGCCTTAGCGCCCTGTGGGGGGATTTTGGTGCAGTTTTCTTCGTCGGCGTGTTTAGTGTTGCGCCACGCGTCGATGGCGGCCAGGGTCAGTTCATCCGTCCACTTAATGGTTTTGCGGTCCTTCGGGCTGGCGTGTGGACTTTTCTCGGCCTGCCGGCCCGGTGGCTGGTGGGGGGTGGTGGGGTGGGTGGTGTGGGTGTGGGTGGTGTGCTGGTCGGGTGTGTTCTGGGTGGGTGGTTGGTGGGTGGTGGGTGTGTCGGGTGGGGGTGGGGGGCCGGTGGTGGGGTGGGGTGTGGGGGCTGTTTGGGGGGTGGGGGTGGGGAGGGCGGGCATCCAGTGGTCGGCGTGGCGTATCAGGTGGAGTGGTTGGCCGTGGGTGGGGCCGAAGGTGAGGGGCCAGGTGGTGCCGTGGGGTTCGATCTGGAGGGTGTGGAGTCGGATGTTGTAGAGGTGGGCGGCGATCACCGGGGCGATGTCGCCGGAGACGTTGTTCCAGTTGCGGGGTGTGCGGAACTGTTCGGCGATGTTCTGCCAGTCTTCCGTCAGCGCTCCGTTCGCCCGTTGGGTGGTGAAGGAGTGGACCAGGTCCTGGAAGTACTGGTTCTGCTCGATCTCCTCGATGGGCTGGGGCCAGCCGGTGTCGGTGTCCTGACCGGGGTCGGGGTCGGGGCGGAGGATGGCCAGGGCCGCTTGCCGGGCCTGGGTGTTGATGATGGTCGGCTGGACGGTCAGCCACCAGGGTTCCTGGTCGTCCTGCTGCTGTGGTGGAAGGGCCCGCGTCCGGAGCAGGGTGTCGTGGACCCGGTCCACCTCAGCGGCGAGCTGGGCGCGGATCACCGTCACGCTTTCGGGCAGGTGGGTGTGGCCTGCTGCCTGCCCGGCCGCGATCAGGGCGTGGAAGAAGCAGTCACCGTCCGGTGGTGCCTGCCACACCGTCCATCCGCGCTCGTGCGCCGCTTGCTGGACCGACGAGTCGACTCCCTCCGTCGCCCATATCGACCGCTGCTGCCGTTCCTGCTCGGCCGGGTTCCACCATTGTCCGTCGGGCAGATCTTGGACCGGCTCATCCGTCATCGGCACGACGCCGGTTGCGGTGGATGCAGCCGGTCCGGTGTCCTCCGGCCGGTCCGGCCCGACACGGTCGGCATGTGGGGCCGCCCCGCCGGTTCCCGCCGTCCCTGGCAGGAACGACTCACCGCTGTGTCCCCGCCAGTCCAGCCAGTCCGGCCGGTCCGGCCCGTCCGGCCTGTCCAGCCAGGCCGGCCAGGCCAGCGGGTCGGCTGCCGCCGTGAGGGGCTCGCCGGGCAGGAAGAGGTCATCCAGCGCGCGGGGATCGAACATTCCGGCGGGCACGGCACTCCCCGGCCTTTCCATACCCGGTCCCGTCGGTGCATTGCCCATGCCGCTCGCCGGCCAGCTGCTGTCTGTGATCGGCGGGCCCGGGTGGTGTGAGGTGCTGGGGTCCGTGGGCGGGGCCGGCGTGTCCGTGTTCATGGGTGGTGCGGGCCGGGTGGAGGTGCCGGTCTCTGGCCGTGTGGCCGGCAGGCCGGGTGCGGGCTGGGCGTGTGGGGCGGGCGGGGCCGGCCTGTCCTGCCCGGCAACAGCAGCGGCGGCAGCGGCAGCAGCGGTGGTGGTGGTGGGGTCGCCCTGTGGGGCGGTCTGGCGGGGCCTGCCGCCGCGCTGTCGCGGGGGCTCGGCTGCGGGCCCCCCTTTCCCGCGTTTCGGGCGGCGTCCGTGATTTGAGCCGGGTGGCTGTTCACCTGTCTGTGCGTCGTCTGCTGGCCGTGGCCTTTTCCGGCTGGGGGGTGCGGGTGTTGTGGTTGTGGTGGGGTGGGTGGGGTGCTGGTCTGTGTCGGGCTGGTGGCTGGTGCCCGTATGGCGGGGGCTGGTTGTGTGGGTGGGGGCTGTTGTTCCGGGGTGGTCCCAGTACAGACGTCTGCGCCGGGTTGTGTCGTCGGTGTCGGGTTCCGCGGCGTGCAGGCCGGCGGCCTGCAGTTGGGTGATCTCGTGGTCCGTCAGTCCTGTCAGTCCCTGATGGCGGGCCTGGAACAGCCATGTGCCGATGGGGATGTCTGCACCGCTGGTGGCGGCGTTGTCCGTGGCGTTGTGTTCCCGGCGGGTGTTGCTCGCGTCGGTGAGGGGGGTGGGGGTGGGGTCGGTGAGGGTGATGTAGGTGCCGTCGGGGGGGAAGGCGGTGCTGCGGTCCTCGCCCGCGGGGGCGGCGGCACGCCAGGCGGCCAGGCCACGCAGGTAGACCTCCAAACCCCACACCGGCACCACCGACCCTGACGTGCCCGTGCGCCAGAGACTGCCGTCCTTTTCCATGGTGGGGATACCGCGCGCTCTCAGAGCACCCGCCAGCAAAGAATCCCACTTCTTCAGCCCCGCGTGCCGCAGGTTGGAGAGCCATTGGCCGATGGGGACGGGCTGTTCTCGGCCATCGGCACCCCGGAGGGACACGGAATCACGGAAGGGGGGGATGCCGGTGCTCTTCCCGTGGGCGGCACGCCACGTGTCCAAAGCCTGCATGTACTGCTCTACCGGCCGATAAATGTGGTGGTGCTGATCTGGGGTGGGCTTCAGTTTGTAGCGCGTCAGCGTAATGTCGCCCCTGTTTACCTCCCTTACCTTCTCGAGGGTCCAGCCGAGTGTCCGCAGCCTAGCGGCCTCTCCCTCGGCCAGAACGAGACCGCGGTGCTGCAGGTTGTTCACCCATTTGCCGATGTTGACGGGCAGGACTTCGGCGCCGGGACCGTGGAGGGGCACGGAAGCGTCTTGTGGGGGCAGGAGGCGGCTGCGGTCCTGGCCGGCGGGGGCTTCCTTACGCCACTGCTCCAAAGCCTGCATGCACTGGTCGAACGTCGGACGATGCCGTCCGGGCTGGCCTTGGTGGGGTGTGCGGGTGGGGCGGGCGTGTTTGCGTGTTTTGTGGTGGGTGGTGGCGTGGGCGGTGTTAGTGGTGGTGTGGGGGGGTGTTGGGTGGGTGGCGGGTTGGTTGTTGTGAGGGGCTGTGGCGTCGGCCAGTGCTGGGGTTGGGGTGGGGGTCAGTGCGGGGTCAGGGGCTGGGGCGTCGGCCAGTGCTGGGGCAGTGGTGGTGGTGGGGTGGGCGGGCATCCAGTGTTCGGGTCCGTTGCCGGTTGTGCGGACGAGGTGGTGTTCGGGTGCGTTTTCGGGGCCGAAGGTGAGGGTCCAGGGGGTGCCGTGGGGGTGGATGTGGAGGGTGTGGAGTCGGATGTTGTAGTGGTGGGCGGCGAGGGTGGGGGCCAGGTCGCCGGCGACGGTGTCCCACTGGCCGGGGGTGAGCAGGCTGGTGATGACGTGTTGCCAGTCCTGCTGGTCGGGCCGGGTTTCGGCGTGGGCCTGGGAGAATTCGTTGGTGTACTGGGTGAATGCGTCTGTGCCCTGGGTGTGGCCGGCTTGGTGGGCGGCGTGGTCGGCCAGTGCGGTCAGGACCTGGGTTCGTGCGGCGGGCATCCAGGGGGCGAGGTGGGGGTGCTGAGGGTGTAGTCGCAGTTGTTGTTGGAGTGTTTCGGCGAGGGCTGCGCGTACGTCGGTGGTGTTCGCGGGCGGGCCGTCCGGTGCCTGCATGTCGCGTGCTGCGATCAGGGCGTGGAAGAAGCAGTCACCGTCTGCCGGGACCGGGTACACGGTCAGGTGGTGGGTTGCGGCCTGGTCTGACACGTACTGGGCGACCTTGGGCGGCGTCTGCTCCGTGCCCGGGTCCTGTGGTGGGCCCCACTGGTCCGCCATGCCGGCCGGCATTCGGTCACCGGTCTCGTCCGGGCCGTACGCGACGTCCCCGCCGGTCCAGCCGTACGCGACGTCCCCGCTGGTCCGGCCGTCCGCGACGTCCTGGCCGGTCCGGCCGTCCGCGCCGGTCCAGCCGGTCCGGCTGTCCGCGACGTCCGGGCCGTCCGCGACGTCCTGGCCCCCGGTCCGGCTGTCCGCGACGTACGCGACGTCCTGGCCGGTCCAGCCGGTCCAGCCGGTCCAGCCGGTCCGGCCGGTCCGGCTGTCCGCGACGTCCTGGCCGGTCCGGCCGTACGCGCCGGTCCGGCTGTCCGCGACGTCCGCGACGTCCTGGCCGGTCCGGCTGTCCGCGACGTCCTGGCCGGTCCAGCCGGTCCAGCCGGTCCGGCCGGTCCGGCTGTCCGCGACGTCCGCGCTGGTCCGGTCGTACGCGCCGTCCTGGCTGGTCCGGTCGTGTCCGGTGTCCGGGCTGTCCCGCATGTCCTGCCTCGGGTGTGCCGGGTGTGGGGCGTGGCTGGTTCCTGGGTTGTCGGGCGGGGTGGTTCCGGTGAGGAAGCCCTCGTTGTCTCCGGGGTCCCGGGTTGTGGTGGTGGGCTGGGGGTGTGCCGGGGGTGTCCTGGTGGAGGGTTCGGTTTCGCCGGTGGGCCAGTCGAGCAATGCCAGGAACTCGGGGGGCAGGCCGGAGAGGGGTCGGGTGAACTCGTCGAGCGGGGGGGGCGGTTGGGTGGGCCGGTCGGGCAGGGGTGTGTCGCTGGTCGTGGTCGGGTCGGGTTCGGGGCTGGTTGTGGTGTGGGGGGCGGGTGGTGTGTGTGGTGGGTGGGGGTGGTGGGGGTTTTGCGGCTCGGCCGGCGGGTGGGCGGGGGGGTGGGGGGTGTCGAGCATTGCCGTGAGTGTGTGGGTTTGGGGCCGGTGGCGGGCGGTGAGGACGGCGATGGTGCGGTCGATGGCTGTCCGGCGGGCTGTGTCCGGGGCCGAGGGGTCGTCTGGGCGGGTCTGGGCGTCGGCCTGCGCCTGGTAGGTCAGGTAGGTGGCCCAGACCTCGCCTGGGCGGACGGCTTCTCGTATGTCCGGGGGGAGGGAGCGGAACACGGCCTGGAGGGCGAGTGCCTCGGGAGCCGCTCGTTGGTCGGGTGCGGGTGCGGGTGCGGGTGCGGGTGGGGTGGTGGTCTCTTCTGTGGTGGCCGGCGGGTGGGCGGGGGGGTGGGGGGTGTCGAGCATTGCCGCGAGTGCGTGGGTTTGGGGCCGGTGGCGGGCGGTGAGGACGGCGATGGTGCGGTCGATGGCTGTCCGGCGGGCTGTGTCCGGGGCCGAGGGGTCGTCTGGGCGGGTCTGGGCGTCGGCCTGCGCCTGGTAGGTCAGGTAGGTGGCCCAGACCTCGCCTGGGCGGACGGCTTCTCGTATGTCCGGGGGGAGGGAGCGGAACACGGCCTGGAGGGCGAGTGCCTCGGGGGCCGCTCGTTGGTCGGGGATGGGTGCGGGTGCGGGTGCGGTGGTGGGTGCGCCGGTTCCCGTGCGGGTGGTGATGTGGAGGATTGCCTGTGTGATCGCGGATGCCTGGTGGTCGTGGTGGGCCCATTTCAGGTCCCCGGTCAGCTGGTTGTAGTGGGTCCGGACGGTTTCCTGCCCGACCGAGGGCTGTCGGGTCAGTTGTGTGTTGACTTCGTCGGTCAGTCTGCCGAGGTCCGGGGGCGTGGCCAGGTGGCTGATGTCGTTCATGTGTGTCGTCGGGCCGCCCAGGGCCTCGTACATGTTTGCCTGTTCGTCCGTGAACGCCCGGCCGAAGACCAGGCCGGTGAAGACCTCCGCGACGAACTCGCCCTGATTTTTACCCGCGTACTTGCTGACGGTGCCGGCCAGCTCGGCCGCGGCATCCTGGAAATCTGCCCAGGTCGCGTCCAGATCCTTGGCAGGGGCATGAAGGTGGTGCAGGACATGACCCAGCTCGTGCACCAGAATGGCGACGGCCTGCTCCCCTATCCGGTGGTGGTAGTTCTCGAACACGCCCTTCTCATCGGGCGCACTCCTGCGCAGGGGGGCCGGCAGGTGCGAGGCCACGATGAGGGTGTTGGGGGCGAAGACCGCCGCCCCAGCCCGCCATGAGGCGCCCTGACGGATTGCCTTGTCCGCTGCGACCGTGAGGTGTCCGGTGTATTTGGGGAGGTGGACTTCGAGGTCGGGCACGGTGAACCCGCGTTGCTGGACGAGGTGGACGGCTCGCTGGAGCAGGCGCACGCGTTCGGCGTGGGCGTCGGGTGCCTCGGTCGGGTCGTGGTGCAGGGTGAGGGTCGTCCCTGCGATCGGCAGCCGAGTGACCGTGTACTGGCTGCGGGGCGTGTTGGCATCCGTGGTGCGCGAGGTGTCCGCCCGGGTGAGGTAAGAGGCCAGCTCGGGATATGTCCCGCCCATCTCACCGTGCAGGATGCGCAACTCTCTATCGCTGATGGCCTGGTCGACGCGCACCCCATAGTCCTGGAAGCCGTCGAGGCTCTCGTCTCGCACCTGCTCGAACAGGGGCAGGAGGATCCGCTGTGCGTGCTGGGTGAGTGAGCCGTCCGGGTGCCGGTCCTGCAGCAGTGCGTGGACGACCACGGCGCTCGAACCCAGCTCATCGGGGGCCGGCCGTACCAGGTACGGGGCCAGGGCGGGGTGGAGCTTGTCGTAGATCTCCCTCTGCTCGCTGGTCAGGGCAGGGGCTGTGGCGTCGGCCAATGCGGGGCCAGGGGCTGGGGCTGGGGTTGGGGGTCGGGTTGTGGTGTTGTCGGCGCCACCGCGGAGTCTGGTTTTTTCGCCGGTGAGGAGGATCTGTGCGAGGTGTTGTCCTCGTTCGCGTTGGGTGACGGGCCAGGGCTGTTTGGGCAGGTTGCGGTCGGCCTCGCGGATGGCGTCGGCGGTGGGCAGGTCCTTGGTGCGGTGGGGGGCGAGGTAGCGGAATTCGCGCTGGACTTCCTCGATCAGGAACCGGTCGTCCTGGTGTGCCGGAGCAGTGCCGGGGGAGCCGGCCGTCCCCGTCCGGGTGGGTGTTTCGGTGGCGGGGGGTGTGGAGCCGGGTGCGGGGGTGGGCGTCCGGGTGGGTGTTTGGGTGGCGGGGGGTGTGGGGGTGGGCGCCGTTGCGGGCTGGGTGGGGGCTGTCGGGGTCTGGGTGGGTGGGCCGGGGGGTAGGCCGGTGTGGATCCATTGGGCGACGGCTTCGGCCTGGTGGCCGGGTGACATGGTGTGCCAGGCGGGGTCGAGGGGGTAGTGGAGGACGAGTTTCGGTGCGGGGGGCAGGTCGTGTGCCGGGTGGCCGAGGGCGGCGAGTTCGGCCCTGACGGTGCGCTCCAGCCGGTCCGCGGCGTCACGGTCGTCTGCCGCCCTGGTCCGTCCGGGTGCGCCGGGGGTGGTGCCGGGCAGGGGAGGTCGGTGCCGGTGAGGATCTTGTGGGCGAGGGCGGTGGCCTGGTCTGCGAGGGGCTGGGTGTGCCAGTGGTCGGCGAGGTGGTCGTAGGCGTGCGCGAAGGTTTCGGTCTTCCGCGACATCCCCGGGTGCTGTGCCCGGTGGAGCTCGACTGCGGCCAGTACCCGCAGCCGGCTCGCCCGGTCGGGGTCGTGGGCGGTGAGTTCCTGCCACCGGCTGGCCGGGAAGGGGTTGGTGCCGGTGGCGATCAGGTGTGCGAGGGCGGTCGCACGGCGCTGCACGGGCTGGGAGTCCCAGGCCGGGCCGAGGTCGTCGTAGTGCTGGGCCACGGCGGCCGAGAGCGGGCCGGTCACCGTGTGTCCCAGGCGGTGGAGTTCACCGTGGACGTGGACCTGCAGCAGGCTCGCGTCGAGGGGGGAGGCTGCTGCCAGTTCCCTCCACCGGCTCCGCCCGGCGGTGGCCTGGGCTGCGCCGGGTGCGGCGGCTGCGGCGGGTGCGGCGGGTGCGGCGGTGACCGTGCCCGACTCGGCCGTGCCGGTCCGGGCCGTGCCTGACTCGGCCGTGCCCGACTCGGCCGTGCCCGACTCGGCCGTGCCCGACTCGGCCGTGCCGGTCCGGGTCGTGCCTGACTCGGCCGTGCCGGTCCGGGTCGTGCCTGACTCGGCCGTGCCCGACTCGGCCGTGCCCGACTCGGCCGTGCCGGTCCGGGCCGTGCCTGACTCGGCCGTGCCCGACTCGGCCGTGCCTGACTCGGCCGTGTTGTTTCGGGTCGTGCCTGACTCGGTCGTGCCTGATTCGGCCGTGCCGGTCCGGGTCGTGCCTGACTCGGCCGTGCCGGTCCGGGTCGTGCCTGACTCGGTCGTGTTGTTTCGGGTGGAGGGGGTGGGGTGGGGGGCTTGTGACTGGGTTCTGGTGGGTGTGCCGGCCATGACGGCGTAGGCGTCCTCGGCGGCATGGTCGGCCGGGTGGTCCTGGGACGGTGTGGCCGTCGCCTGCCGGGTGCCGTCCCCGGCCGCGCCGGTTGTGTGGTCGGCGGTCCCGGTCCTGCGGGTGTCCCTGGCGTCCGCCCGCGGGGGCCGCTGCCCCGTCCCTTCCGCGGTCCGCTCCGTCGTTGGCTCCGCGGTCCCGTCCGCGGCCCCGTCCGCGGTCCCGTCCGCGGTCCCGTCCGCGGCCTGGTCCGCGGTCCCGTCCGCGGTCCCGTCCGTGGTCCGTTGCGTGGTCCGTTGCGTGGTCCGGTCCGTCGTTGGTTGCGCGATCTGGTCCGCGGTCCCGTCCGCGGCCCCGTCCGCGGTCCCGTCCGTGGTCCGTTGCGTGGTCCGGTCCGTGGTCCGGTCCGCGGTCCCGTCCGCGGTCCCGTCCGCGGTCCGTTGCGTGGTCCGGTCCGTGGTGGGTTGGGTGGTCTGGTCCGTGGTGGGTTGGGTGGTGGGTCGGGTGGAGTGGGCCGGGCCGGGCAGGGCGGGGTGGGAGGTGGTGGGCAGGGGGGGTGCGGGGGTGCGGGCCGGGTCGGTGGCGGGACGGGTGCCTGTGTTTGTGGTGGGGTCGTTGTCCGTGGTGGGGCGGGGGTTGTCCGGTGTGCTGGTGGGGTTGTTGTCCGTGGTGGGGCGGGGGTTGTCCGGTGTGCTGGTGGGGTTGTTGTTCGTGGTGGGGCGGGGTGTGGGTGGGGGGGTGGTGCGTGCGGTGGTGAGGGTGTGGTGGAAGGTGTTTTCGTGGCGGGTTTCGTGGCGGAGCCAGGCGGTGAGTTCGTTGTCGTCGGTGCGGGGGAGGGTGGGGTCGGTGTCGGTCTGGATGCGGTCGTGGACGCGCAGGGTGTCCTCGCGGAATTCTTCTGCGAGGCGTTCCAGGGCGGGTTCGTCGATGTGGTAGTGGTGGGCGGGGCTGTCGGGGTGGCCGGTCAGGGTGTGGAAGTCCTGGCCGGCTTGTTCCATGAGTGTCTGGCGCTCGGCTTCGTGGATCATGCGCCGGGACAGGCCGGCGTGCAGGGCGTCCAGGCTGTCCTGGAAGGGCCGGGCCGGGGTGGTGTCGCCGGCCGCGGGCACGCGGGGGCCGGCGGGTCGTGGGGGGCGGCGGTAGTCGGTGTGGGCCGGGTGGCTGAACCAGTCGGTGTCGACGGCGTGTTCGACGTCTTTGTCGAAGACGCGGGCGAGCCGTTCGCGTCCGGCTTCGCCCAGGGGTGCTCCGTGGGCGGGACTGTCCTCGAAGGTGTCTGCCGCACGGTGGAAGAGGTCGCGTGCCTGTTCCAGGCGTTCGTGGCGGACCCGGGCGTGTTCCAGACGTTCCAGCAGCAGCCGCCGGCCGGTCGCTTCCTGCAGATGCTGCTGCCAGTGGCCGGTGAAGTGGCGTGTGTCGCCGTGGTGTTCACGCAGGACGGTGTGCGCGGTGCGCAGATCGTCGGCCAGGTCCGCGCGGGCCCGTTGCAGCACCGGACCCGGGATCTCGACTCCGGTCTCCTTGACCTGCCCGGCCAGGGCGTCGAACACGTCCAGGCCCTGCGCGACGTGCCGTTCCCGCATGCCGAGGTGATGGATCTGTGCCGGCAGCTGTTCATACAGGCGGGCGATGAGCGCCTGTGCCTCCTGACGCGCCCGGAGGTGCTCAGGCGTGTCCGGGCCACCGGAGATCCGGCCGAGTGCGGTGACCGCCTGCCGGTGTACGGCCTCGAGCCTCTCACGCAACTGATCCACCGCCACCCGCTCCTGCGGCAGGGCTTGCCGCGTCTGCGGTTCTTGCGGCAGCCGTTCCTGCCCGGCCAGGTCCCCGCGGCGGCCGGAGCCTTCACGCCCGGCGGGGACGGGATCACCGTGAACCCGGTCACCGCCGCTCAGGTAGCGGCCGCCGAACAGGTCCTGGCGGCGGTAGTCGGCCACCGCCCGCTCGAACCGCTCCCCGAACACCTGCCCATGGCGCTGGTGCTGGGACAGCTGCTCCCACATCCGCGGCAGCACGGTCTCCGCTTCGGCCAGCACCTGCCGCTGCTGCGCGGGCGTGACCCGGCCGCCTGTCTGCCCGGCCAGCTCCTCCAGCCGGGCCCGTACATGAGCGTGGTAGACCTCCAGGAACTGCCCGGGAGCCGTGTCACCGGCGGGCAGGTACCGGCCCGCGAACACATCCGCGCGTACGAACTCCTCCCGCGCCCTGTCCAGCCGCCCGCCCGACAGATGTTCCGCCGCGGCCAGCCGGTCGTGGAACGCCGCGTCCCGCTGCTGCCGGAACTCCTCCCACCGCGCCGACGGACCCCCTGCCCCGCCCCGGCCCCCGTCGGCACCCGCAGACGAGGGCGGGCCGCCGGGAACGGCACCCGCATACGAAGGCGGGCTGTCAAGAACGGCATCCGCGTACGAGGGCAGACCGGCGTGCCCGCCCGCCGGGTGAGTGACACTGCCACCCGCATGCACAGGCAGCCCGTCGTGCCCGCCGGCCGGGTGCACGCCGGCCGTTTCCGTCACCCGGCCCCCCTCCGGACCAGCCGCCCGCGCACCCGCCCGCGGGGCGGTGTGCGCGTCTGTCTGCGGGGTGGTGTGCGGGCCGGTGTGCGCGTCTGCCCGCGCACCCGTCTGCGTACCCGTGTGCGGGCCGGCCGTGTGCGGGCGGGCCGTTTCCGTCACCCGGCCCCCCTCCGGACCAGCCGCCCGCGCACCCGTGTGCGGGGCGGTGTGCGCGTCTGTCTGCGGGGTGGTGTGCGCGTCTGCCCGCGCACCCGTCTGCGTACCTGTGTGCGGGGCGGTGTGCGCGTCTGTGGTCGTGTGGCGGCCGGCAGTGGTCTCACCGGCACCGGTGACGTTGGTGCTGGTGCTGGTGCTGGTGACGTTGGTGCTGGTGACGGTGGTGGTGGTGTCTGTGTCTGCTTGTGGGGGTGTACCGGTGAGGCCGGCCGGCTTGGTCGTGGCCGGTTTGTGTTCGTGGGGTCCGGGGCGGTAGTAGGAGGGCAGGCCGTCGGAGAGGGTCGTGGTGGTGCGCCGGGGGGTGAAGGAGAAGGTGCCGGCGGGCCGTGTCAGGGGATGGTGTGGACCGGGCAGCGCGTTCACACCCCCCGCACCCGCACCCGCACCCGGGCCGGTGCCGGTGCCGGTGCTGGTGCTGGTGCCGGTGGTGGTGGTGGTGGTGGAGACGGTGGGGGGTTTGCCCAGGCCGAGGGCGGAACGCAGTTTCCAGCCGGCTTTGCCGCCCAGGTGGGCGCCGGCGTGGCCGAGGAGGGCGCCGAGGGCGCCGGAGGTGAACGTGGCCAGGGAGGTGGTGAACTCGCCCAGGGTGATGGCGTTGTAGGTGCCCTCGGCCAGGTTCATCGCGCCGCCCCACAGGGCGGCCTCTCCTGCCAGCGCGGTGATCTTGTGGCCGAAGTCGGGGGCGAATGCCCGGGCCACGTCCCGGGAGAACACCCCCCGCAGCACCGCGGCCTCGGCGGGCAGGGTGTGCAGCGCCGCCGTGAGTGCCTCTTCCATGTGCGTGGTGCCGAAGGACCGGGTGAACGCCCGTGTCCAGCCCTCGCCCAGCTCCCGTGCCGCACCCGCCGTCATCATCTGGCCCAGATGCTGCTCGAACAGGTCCCCGACACCGATGGACACCGCTGTGACACCGTCACCGCGGCCCTCGCGCAGCGCCCGCGCCAGGCGCGCGGTGCGCTGGGCGAGGTCCTCGCCCCAGTCCCTGACCGCGGAGCGCACGTCCGGACCCGCTCCGGCCGCCGGTTCCCGGCCCGCGGCCCTGCCCGGTTCCCGGCCCGCGGCGGTGTGCGGCGGCGCATCCAGCGCGGCGTCGACCGCTCCCCGCAGTGTGGCGGCCGCGTCCCGCCCGAACGCCTTGCCCAGCAGCCCCCCCAGCGCACCGCCCACGAACGGCACGAACGCGCTGAACACTCCCTGCAGCGCCCCGAACCCCACCGCCTGTTTCAGCAGCTGGCCGGAGTCCTCCAGGGTGTAGCCCTGCTCCTGGGTCAGCCACTTCGCGAACTCGTGGGTCGCCGCCGCCAGCCCGACGTTCAGCACCTCCTGCGCGGCCAGCCCCGCCAGGAACCGGAAGATCACACTGCGCAGGATCGCCCGGTAGGTGGCGCGCAGCACCGCCTGCTCCGCCAGCGCGCCGAACGGGTTCCACACCGCCATCGCCATGACCAGCGACCACTCCACCAGGAACAGGTTGAGCTGGATGACGGTCATGTTCTTGTAATACGCCGCGTCCGCCCGGGTCTTCTCCCCGTACCGGGCCAGCTGCTCGGCGGTGTCGGTCAAAGCCTTGATCCGGTCCGCCCCGGCCCCCGTGCCGAACGTGGCCATCGCCGCCGCGTACGCCTGGCTCCAGGAGCCCTCGACCGCGCCCTGGACGGAGTGCGACACCTGCGCGATCAGGTCCTGCAGCTCCCGCAGGTCCCGCTGCAGCTCCACATGCGGTTCCACCACACGCTGCCGCATCGCAGCCTCGTCGAGATCAGGCCACTCCATCCCGGTGAGGAACTTCAGCAGGTTCCCCAGCGGCGAGCCCGGCGACAGATCCACTACCCACCCACCCCGCACACCCCTGTCCGTACCGCGGCACGTCCGCCGTCGCCGGCCCACCGGCCCACCCGCTGCCCCGGCACACGCACACCACACTCCACACTCTGCACACGTAAACACCCACCCGGAGGGTTCACCCACCGGGCCGGACATCAGGTGATGCCTCTGGCCGGCCTGTGCATTGGGCGGGTGGGCCGTCCGGCCCGGACGCGGCCGGCGAGCGGTCAGCAGGACGGGCCGGACAGTACCGGGGCCGTCGCCGAGCCGGGCCGCGCGGCCGATGCTCCTCGGCGACCGCGCGAGTTTGCTGGTGACGCCGCCATCGGGGCGGACAGCTCCGTGAGCGTCACCGTGACCATCGCCACGGCCGAACCGGTGCCCCGGACCCGGCCATCACCGAGCACGGCAGCTTCGCGCACACCGGCTGTCACGGCACTGCTCACCCCCGCCGACGAGGACGGCAGGACCTCGACCTGCGCCCCGGTGACCGCCTGCGGGACGTCGTCGAACGAGTGCCCCTCAGCCTGCTGGCCGCAAGGGTCGCGGGACGGCTCGAGCCCGAGGAGATCCTCGCCGGACACGTGCGGCACACCGTCGTGATGCGCCCCGGCCCGGAGGAACAACGGCGGGTGCCTTACGCTCCCGCCGGGGACGATCTTCACGCCCGGGGGAGGGGTGGGGACCTTCCGTTTGGCGCGTACCGCCTGGACGCCGCCGATGAGGCGTTCGTCGGCTCTTCCCGTCACGCCTGCGAACGCATCGAGGTCGACGCCTTGTCCGCGCGCGCCGGTGTCACCCGCGGGGCCCGCGGTGACGTCGCCGTGATCGTGGTCCGCTTATGGGCCGCGCCGCCGGCTGGACGCGGCAGGCACCGACCTCCACCAGGCGGGCAGGGACGGTGAGTTCGTGGGATATCGTTTTGATCGCTTCACAGCACAGTGGTCCGTGTATGGCGTGACGGCGGTACACGGGTCCGCCCTCTGGTCCCGGGCTGAGTCGAGCCCGGGACCGGGGTGCAGCGCAGTGAGTGCTGAAGTGTTCTGGGGAGTGTGGCGGAATTGGCAGACGCGCCGGATTCAAGTCCCGGTGTCCTATGGACGTGAGGGTTCGATTCCCTCCACTCCTACACAAACGACAGAGCCCGGGCCCGGTGGCACGGTAAGCCAGAACTGGCAGTGAATCGCCCCGGTTCGAATGGAGACTCGATTTCATGAAAGGATCGAGTCATGGCACGACCTTCCCGTTACCCGCTTGAGCTCCGCCGTCGCGCGGTGCGCATGGTCGCCGAGGTAGGCGACGACTACCCGAACGAGACGGCCGCCCTGCAGGCGGTGGCCGAGAAGCTCGGCATCGGCTCCCGCGAGACGCTGCGGAACTGGGTGAAGCAGCACGAGATCGATGCGGGGACACGTCCGGGGACGACGACGGAGGAGTCCGCCCAGCTCAAGGCGTTGAAGAAGGAGAACGCCGAACTGAAGCGGGCCAACGAGATCCTGAAGGCCGCGGCGAGTTTCTTCGCGGCCGAGCTCGACCGGCCACACACACGCTCGTAGCGTTCATCGACGAGCACCGGGACCGCTTCGGCGGCGTCGAGCCGATCTGCAGGACGCTCACCGAGCACGACTGCAGGATCGCCCCTTCCACCTACTACGCCCACCACAAACGTCGCAGCACGCCGTCGGCCAGGACCGTGCGGGATGCCGAACTGAAGAGACAGATCAGCGAGGTCTTCGAGGCCAACTACCACGTCTACGGGGCGAGGAAGATCTGGCGTGAGCTGAACCGGCAGGGCCGCCGCGTGGCCCGCTGCACCGTCGAACGCCTGATGCGCGAACTCGGCATCGCTGGGGCGGTCCGTGGTAAACGCGTGATCACCACGCTGCCCGGCGGGCAGGCCGAACGGGCGCCGGACCTGCTGGACCGCGACTTCGTCGCTGCCGCCCCGAACCGCTGCTGGGTCGCGGACTTCACCCACGTGAAGACCTGGGCCGGTGTCGTCTACGTCGCCTTCGTCGTGGACACGTTCTCCCGCCGGATCGTCGGCTGGTCCGCGGCCACCGTGAAGGAAACGGTCTTCGTCCTGGACGCCCTTGAGATGGCCGTGTGGCAACGTGACCGCGACCAACACCCAGTTCAGCCAGGCGAGTTGATACACCACTCGGATGCCGGGTCGCAATATACGAGTTTCCGGCTCGCCGAGCATCTGGACGCCGCCGGCATCGCCGCCTCGATCGGATCGGTCGGCGACGCCTACGACAATGCCCTGATGGAGAGCACGATCGGCCTGTACAAGACCGAGTTGATCAAGCCCCAACGGCCCTGGAAGTCGCTCTCCCAGGTCGAGTTGGCCACCGCAGAGTGGGTCGACTGGTACAACCACCGCCGACTCCACGGTGAGATAGGGCACGTTCCGCCCGTCGAGTACGAAGCCAGCCACTACATGGAATCCACGAAACCCCAGGTCACAACCATAATCTGAGATCTCTATCGAACCCGGGGCGATTCACAGCTCCCGTAGCCGGAGAGTCCGGGGAGCGAAACGCGACGGGTTTCCGGCTGACGGGGCCGGGAATCGCTGTGCTTTGCCGGGTGGCTAGCCTGGCGGTATGTCAGAGCGTGTCACCGCGGGCCGCGCGGACGGTTTGATCTCTCTGGGCGCCGCGGATGTCTTGTGGGCCGGTTTGACGGCTGGCAGCGTTGTGCCGACGGTTTCTGCGGTGTTCACCTCCTTTCCCGTGCATGTCCAGGCGGGGTATGTGGTGCTCGGTCGGCGTGTGGTGGCGATGGTGAAGGCCGGCGGCGGCCCGTGGGGCGTTTCGGAGGTGGAGGTGCGCCGGGCTGCGGCGGAGATGAGCGCTGTGGAGATGGACCGCCGGGACCTGGTCCGTATCGGCCCGTTCGGCAGTGCGCTGAAGCCGGAACATGACGAGGGAACGCTGGTGCCGTGGCGCGAGCGCATCTCCCGGGATCTGCAGGAAGCGGGCGGCCCCGGGCGCCCAGGCCAAGGTGGAGACGCCCGGCCGTCCCATCTGGCGGGGATCGACTGGTGGAGGCTGCTCGTGCAACGGCCTCATGGCCGGACGGCACGGTCGTGGTGGCTGCCGCGTGCTGTGGTCAGGCTGCTGGACGCGGCAGCGCACACGGAAACGCAGTGGCTACATGCCAGGCGGGCCCGCCAGACGAACACGGCCGTGACCGAGTCATCCGACCGCCCTGGGCAGACCCGGTCCGCCGACGGCGGGCAGACGGCGAGCCCCGATGCCCCAACCGTCCCGCTGCGTTGCTGCGTCTTTTCTGTCGGGCCCGGAGGGTCCGTCAGGTCCAGGACATCGCCGACCGGGCCGGCCTGTCCGTGACCCTCATCCGCCGTATCCTCCGCGTCCCGGAGCAAGGCCAGGCGAAGCGGGACATCGCTCGCACGACCGCTGACGCAGTCCTCGGCATCCCGCTCCCTGCGCGCCGCGAACCTGGCGCCCCGGGCCTGACCAGCGCCTCGGTATCGTCGCGGCTGCTGGCCGACCTGGCCCGTGCCGGATGGCCCGCCGCCGCACTCGCCCAGCGCCTGGGTGTCCACGCCCGTACTGTCGCTGAGGTCCGTGAGAAACGTCGCCGCCTCCGGCTCGATCTGGCGCTGCGGATCCGCAGCCTGCACCGTGAACTCATCGGCATCGACCCCGTCAGCCAGGGCATCCGCCCCGCCGACGCCGCCCGCGTCCACAAACGCGTCCCGGGTGTTCTGGAGACGTAGAACAAACACCCCTTGGAGCTGGCGGGTCGTCAGGCGTCTGTGAGGCGGCGTTTGTTCTGCCCTTCAAGAACAAACCGGTTTACCTAGTGCTACCGTGCTCTCGGAACGTTGATCATCTCTGGAGGTCTGTGCTCATGGAGCAGTTGCCGATCGTCCGCCCCGGCGAGCGCGTGGTCGCGCGGTCGGACGGGAAGGGCGGCTTGATCCTGGGTGTGGAGAAGATCAAGGGGCGCGAGTTCGCCGCGAGCGCGGAGTGCAGTGGCTACGTGCTGGACGCCCGGCTGCTGATGGATGTCCTCGGCAGTCTCAAGATGCCCGGTTCCTGGTTCCAGGTCTGGTGCAAGCTCGTGGCGCTGCAGAACGCCAACCGCGCAGATGACAACCTCCGGGCTGTCGCCCGTGGCTTCGTGAAGACGAACCAGCGTGACCTCCAGGCGCGGTGCAACCTGTCGGCGGCCTCGGTGAACGAAGCGTCGCAGTTCTTCGCGCACATCGGCTGGATGCGGACCGCCAAGCGTGGGATCCTCCAGTTGAACCCGTGGCTGACGGTGGCCGGCACCTCCGGTGAGCAGGAGAAGTGGCAGGCGCTGTGGAACAGCGCGGAGGGGCCGGCCTGCGTCATCCCGCACGCCGACTACCCCACCGAGTGGCGCCAGGCGCGGGAGGCGGAGAAGAAGGCCGCCGAGGCCGCCCGCCGCAGGGAGAAGGTCGTCACGCTCCGGCATCGGCGGCCCGTACGCAGGGCGAGCGCATGACCTCGTGCATATCCTCGAAGCAGCGTCGACCTGATCGGAAGTGGTGAGGCTCCGTGAGCAGCTCTTACGTCCCCGGCCCTCCCACCGAGGCGCCCGTCACGATCGCTCGTGACGTCCTGCGCCTCCTGGCCCTGGTCGACGTCTCCACCGCCGGCCGCCGTGTCCTGGACCAACTGCTCTACCTCAGCGACCCGGACACCGGCACCGCCGCGATCAGCCAGAACGAGATGTGTGCCGAGCTGGGCGCCAGCAAGCCGACCGTGAACCGCGGCTTCAGGGAGCTCCGCGCGTGCGGACTCGCCTGGAGCCTGGAAGACGGCCTCTACCAGCTCCACCCGCTGCTCACCGGCGGCGCGGTCTCCTCCCCCGTCACGCCGGTCCCGGAGATCCGAGCCGCCGAGCCCGAACGCTTCACCGAGCAGCGACGGGCCCGGTTCGCCGCCCAGACAGCCAACCTCGCCGCCACCGGCTGAACACCCCGCCGAAGGCCTCCACCGGCCCTCCGGCGGCCTCCTGACCCCGCGAGACCCCAAGGCGCTGCACCCCCCGGGTGCGGCGCCTTGTCGCACCCGCACGCGATCAAGCCGGTAGCACTGGCTAAACCGGATTGTTCTGGAGCAGCAGGACAAACAGCGGGGGCCAGGTGAAGCGAGGCGCAGCCGGCGCATCGCGGCCCGGGACCGGCCGCGCAAATGCTGGCCACCGCACCGGCCGCGACGACCACGGCCAGGAGCACGACGTGCCCGCGCAGCCGAAGGCCTCGGCCGCAGTTCAACGAGATCGGTCAAGATCTGATGAGACAGGACAACGGGCGCGGGCGAGGAAGAGGGCGAGCGCGCCGGCGGCTTCGGGCTCGGTGGTGGCGAGCCGGGCCGTGAACGCCAGCTGGTCCAGGTCGGTGCTGGGGACCAGGCGGGCGAGTTCGGTGAGCAGCGCGGCGTGGGCGAGGACCGGCGGCGGCAGGAGTCCGGTGGCTTCTTCGCGGGCCGCCGGGTCGCGGTAGTGCCCGAGGTGAGCGGCCAGGGCGTGGGCGAGCCAGGCGTCGACGTCGGCCTGGGCGTACCCGCCGGCCCGTCGGGTGAGTGCGTCGCGGACGGCTTCGTCCCCGTCGCGGGGGTTGGTCTGGGCCAGCGTGCCGAGCTCGCGCAGCACCTGGATCTCGTCGGCGCGGGCCGCGACCCGTGCGGCTTCATAGGGCTCGTCTTCCCGGGCGGCGGCCGCGGCGGCGAGCTCGGCCCGGACGACGTCGTCGGTGTCCGGGTCGTAGACGGTGCCCGGCGCTGCGGCGGCGAGCAGCCGCGCGATGCGCTCCCACTCCGCCAGCTCCGCCCAGTAGCGGACGTCGTCGGCCAGGTCCTCGTGCCACGCGTCCTGCCGGGCATCGAACTGGGCGTCATCGAGGGCTTGTGCGACAGCGCCGGCGTCCATGCCCTTGGCGCGGCGGCGCACCACGCGCAGGCCGATGCGGGCGGGGCCGATCGGCTCGCGGGGCGCGGCAACACGCGGGATGAGTGGGCGGCTGGCGCCGCGTAAGGGCAGCTGGGGCATGGTCACCATCGGTCTCACATTCATGGTGCGGCATCGGAACGGGCCACCGCCAGAGCGGTTCTACCCCATCGATGGTTTACAGCAGGCCGAAACAGCCCGGACCCGAGGACAGACGCGGGCTCACCGCGGCTCACTGCCGGTTTCCGGTCACGAGGTGATCACCGCACCCCGCTCCCGGTGGCCGTTCGCGGAGCCGAACACGGTTTTTTCGTGCGCCCACCATTCATCGCCGGGAACACCCCAGCAATCGGTGTAGAAATCCGCATACCCCGGTAGACCCGTGACCGCAGAGGGATGCCGGGAATGGCCCGTACACGGACGCATGGCGTCGGCGGGGTCGAGCTGCACTGCCGCCTGAGTGTCGCAGGCCCGGGGCGGGTCCCCGACCTGCGGGGCGGCCGGGGACGGAGCGGTGGCGAGGACGGTGAGGACGGCGCCGGCCGCCGCACCGATGAGTCGTCGGATCATGCCCGGCCACCTCCCACGGCGCGGCCGCGTCACGGGGTGCGCGCGGAAGATCACCCGCACCCGGCCCGGCCCCGGCCGGCCCGCATACGGCCCCGTCTGTCCGCTCCCCCCGTGGCCGATGGGCGGGGCCTTGCCGTTCCCCCGAACCTCACCAGTCACCAGGTGTAACGCCTCAGGCCGCCACTCCGTCCATATGGCATCAAGGCGTTGACGCTGGGGGCCACTGATGTAAGGGAGGACGCACGTGACCTGCCCGGTAGTACGGGACCGACTCGAATTCGGCCTCTTCGCCGATCTCTTCGACGAGCCGCTGAACGCACTCTCGCCGGCCCCAGCCGCCCCCAAGACCTTCACCCGCGCGCACGTGTGGATCGTCGCCGCAGAGATCCAGGTCGAAGACCGGATAGCGAAAGCCGCCGACTTCCGCGGCAGCTTCACCACCAGCCCCGGCACCCGCGTCGACGCCCTTGAGGTCTGCTGCCGGGCCTGCCGCCGCCCATACGAGGACGTCGCCGGGCGGGGCTGCGAAGCCCTCATCGACAACCAGCACCTCATCGGCGGCGTCCAGGCGGTACGCGCCAAACGGAAGGTCCCCACCCCTCCCCCGGGCGTGAAGATCGTCCCCGGCGGCAGCGTAAGGCACCCGCCGTTGTTCCTCCGGGCCGGGGCGCATCACGACGGTGTGCCGCACGTGTCCGGCGAGGATCTCCTCGGGCTCGAGCCGTCCCGCGACCCTTGCGGCCAGCAGGCTGAGGGGCACTCGTTCGACGACGTCCCGCAGGCGGTCACCGGGGCGCAGGTCGAGGTCCTGCCGTCCTCGTCGGCGGGGGTGAGCAGTGCCGTGACAGCCGGTGTGCGCGAAGCTGCCGTGCTCGGTGATGGCCGGGTCCGGGGCACCGGTTCGGCCGTGGCGATGGTCACGGTGACGCTCACGGAGCTGTCCGCCCCGATGGCGGCGTCACCAGCAAACTCGCGCGGTCGCCGAGGAGCATCGGCCGCGCGGCCCGGCTCGGCGACGGCCCCGGCACTGTCCGGCCCGTCCCGCTGACCGCTCGCCGGCCGCGTCCGGGCCGGACGGCCGGCCAGAGGCATCACCTGATGTCCGGCCCGTCCTGCTGACCGCTCGCCGGCCGCGTCCGGGCCGGACGGCCGGCCAGAGGCATCACCTGATGTCCGGCCCGGTGGGTGAACCCTCCGGGTGGGTGTTTACGTGTGCAGAGTGTGGAGTGTGGTGTGCGTGTGCCGGGGCAGCGTGCGGGCCGGTGGGCCGGCGACGGCGGACGTGCCGCGGTACGGACAGGGGTGTGCGGGGTGGGTGGGTAGTGGATCTGTCGCCGGGCTCGCCGCTGGGGAACCTGCTGAAGTTCCTCACCGGGATGGAGTGGCCTGATCTCGACGAGGCTGCGATGCGGCAGCGTGTGGTGGAACCGCATGTGGAGCTGCAGCGGGACCTGCGGGAGCTGCAGGACCTGATCGCGCAGGTGTCGCACTCCGTCCAGGGCGCGGTCGAGGGCTCCTGGAGCCAGGCGTACGCGGCGGCGATGGCCACGTTCGGCACGGGGGCCGGGGCGGACCGGATCAAGGCTTTGACCGACACCGCCGAGCAGCTGGCCCGGTACGGGGAGAAGACCCGGGCGGACGCGGCGTATTACAAGAACATGACCGTCATCCAGCTCAACCTGTTCCTGGTGGAGTGGTCGCTGGTCATGGCGATGGCGGTGTGGAACCCGTTCGGCGCGCTGGCGGAGCAGGCGGTGCTGCGCGCCACCTACCGGGCGATCCTGCGCAGTGTGATCTTCCGGTTCCTGGCGGGGCTGGCCGCGCAGGAGGTGCTGAACGTCGGGCTGGCGGCGGCGACCCACGAGTTCGCGAAGTGGCTGACCCAGGAGCAGGGCTACACCCTGGAGGACTCCGGCCAGCTGCTGAAACAGGCGGTGGGGTTCGGGGCGCTGCAGGGAGTGTTCAGCGCGTTCGTGCCGTTCGTGGGCGGTGCGCTGGGGGGGCTGCTGGGCAAGGCGTTCGGGCGGGACGCGGCCGCCACACTGCGGGGAGCGGTCGACGCCGCGCTGGATGCGCCGCCGCACACCGCCGCGGGCCGGGAACCGGGCAGGGCCGCGGGCCGGGAACCGGCGGCCGGAGCGGGTCCGGACGTGCGCTCCGCGGTCAGGGACTGGGGCGAGGACCTCGCCCAGCGCACCGCGCGCCTGGCGCGGGCGCTGCGCGAGGGCCGCGGTGACGGTGTCACAGCGGTGTCCATCGGTGTCGGGGACCTGTTCGAGCAGCATCTGGGCCAGTTGATGACGGCGGGTGCGGCACGGGAGCTGGGCGAGGGCTGGACACGGGCGTTCACCCGGTCCTTCGGCACCACGCACATGGAAGAGGCACTCACGGCGGCGCTGCACACCCTGCCCGCCGAGGCCGCGGTGCTGCGGGGGGTGTTCTCCCGGGACGTGGCCCGGGCATTCGCCCCCGACTTCGGCCACAAGATCACCGCGCTGGCAGGAGAGGCCGCCCTGTGGGGCGGCGCGATGAACCTGGCCGAGGGCACCTACAACGCCATCACCCTGGGCGAGTTCACCACCTCCCTGGCCACGTTCACCTCCGGCGCCCTCGGCGCCCTCCTCGGCCACGCCGGCGCCCACCTGGGCGGCAAAGCCGGCTGGAAACTGCGTTCCGCCCTCGGCCTGGGCAAACCCCCCACCGTCTCCACCACCACCACCACCACCGGCACCAGCACCAGCACCGGCACCGGCACCGGCCCGGGTGCGGGTGCGGGTGCGGGTGCGGGGGGTGTGAACGCGCTGCCCGGTCCACACCATCCCCTGACACGGCCCGCCGGCACCTTCTCCTCCACCCCCCGGCGCACCACCACGACCCTCTCCGACGGCCTGCCCTCCTACTACCGCCCCGGACCCCACGAACACAAACCGGCCACGACCAAGCCGGCCGGCCTCACCGGTACACCCCCACAAGCAGACACAGACACCACCACCAGCACCACCAGCACCACCACCAGCGTCACCGGCACCAGCACCAGCACCAGCACCAGCACCAGCACCGGCACCAACGTCACCGGCACCGGCACCGGCACCGTCACCGGTGCCGGTGAGACCCCTGCCGGCCGCCACACGACCACAGACGCGCACACCGCCCCGCACACAGGTACGCAGACGGGTGCGCGGGCAGACGCGCACACCGCCCCGCACCCGGGTGCGCGGGCGGCTGGTCCGGAGGGAAGCCGGGCGACGGAAACGGCCCGCCCGCACCCGGCCGCCCCGCACACGGCCGCCCCGCACACGGGTACGCAGACGGGTGCGCGGGCAGACGCGCACACCACCCCGCACACCACCCCGCAGACAGACGCGCACACCACCCCGCACACCACCCCGCACACCACCCCGCAGACAGACGCGCACACCACCCCGCGGGCGGGTGCGCGGGCGGCTGGTCCGGAGGGGGGCCGGGTGACGGAAACGGCCCGCCCGCACACGGCCGGCCCGCACACGGGTACGCAGACGGGTGCGCGGGCAGACGCGCACACCACCCCGCACACCACCCCGCAGACAGACGCGCACACCGCCCCGCACACGGGTGCGCGGGCGGCTGGTCCGGAGGGGGGCCGGGTGACGGAAACGGCCGGCGTGCACCCGGCCGGCGGGCACGACGGGCTGCCTGTGCATGCGGGTGGCAGTGTCACTCACCCGGCGGGCGGGCACGCCGGTCTGCCCTCGTACGCGGATGCCGTTCTTGACAGCCCGCCTTCGTATGCGGGTGCCGTTCCCGGCGGCCCGCCCTCGTCTGCGGGTGCCGACGGCGGCCGGGGCGGGGCAGGGGGTCCGTCGGCGCGGTGGGAGGAGTTCCGGCAGCAGCGGGACGCGGCGTTCCACGACCGGCTGGCCGCGGCGGAACATCTGTCGGGCGGGCGGCTGGACAGGGCGCGGGAGGAGTTCGTACGCGCGGATGTGTTCGCGGGCCGGTACCTGCCCGCCGGTGACACGGCTCACGGGCAGTTCCTGGAGGTCTACCACGCTCATGTACGGGCCCGGCTGGAGGAGCTGGCCGGGCAGACAGGCGGCCGGGTCACGCCCGCGCAGCAGCGGCAGGTGCTGGCCGAAGCGGAGACCGTGCTGCCGCGGATGTGGGAGCAGCTCTCCCAGCACCAGCGCCATGGGCAGGTGTTCGGGGAGCGGTTCGAGCGGGCGGTGGCCGACTACCGCCGCCAGGACCTGTTCGGCGGCCGCTACCTGAGCGGCGGTGACCGGGTTCACGGTGATCCCGTCCCCGCCGGGCGTGAAGGCTCCGGCCGCCGCGGGGACCTGGCCGGGCAGGAACGGCTGCCGCAAGAACCGCAGACGCGGCAAGCCCTGCCGCAGGAGCGGGTGGCGGTGGATCAGTTGCGTGAGAGGCTCGAGGCCGTACACCGGCAGGCGGTCACCGCACTCGGCCGGATCTCCGGTGGCCCGGACACGCCTGAGCACCTCCGGGCGCGTCAGGAGGCACAGGCGCTCATCGCCCGCCTGTATGAACAGCTGCCGGCACAGATCCATCACCTCGGCATGCGGGAACGGCACATCGCGCAGGGCCTCGACGTGTTCGACACCCTGGCCGGGCAGGTCAAGGAGACCGGAGTCGAGATCCCGGGTCCGGTGCTGCAACGGGCCCGCGCGGACCTGGCCGACGATCTGCGCACCGCGCACACCGTCCTGCGTGAACACCACGGCGACACACGCCACTTCACCGGCCACTGGCAGCAGCATCTGCAGGAAGCGACCGGCCGGCGGCTGCTGCTGGAACGTCTGGAACACGCCCGGGTCCGCCACGAACGCCTGGAACAGGCACGCGACCTCTTCCACCGTGCGGCAGACACCTTCGAGGACAGTCCCGCCCACGGAGCACCCCTGGGCGAAGCCGGACGCGAACGGCTCGCCCGCGTCTTCGACAAAGACGTCGAACACGCCGTCGACACCGACTGGTTCAGCCACCCGGCCCACACCGACTACCGCCGCCCCCACGACCCGCCGGCCCCCGCGTGCCCGCGGCCGGCGACACCACCCCGGCCCGGCCCTTCCAGGACAGCCTGGACGCCCTGCACGCCGGCCTGTCCCGGCGCATGATCCACGAAGCCGAGCGCCAGACACTCATGGAACAAGCCGGCCAGGACTTCCACACCCTGACCGGCCACCCCGACAGCCCCGCCCACCACTACCACATCGACGAACCCGCCCTGGAACGCCTCGCAGAAGAATTCCGCGAGGACACCCTGCGCGTCCACGACCGCATCCAGACCGACACCGACCCCACCCTCCCCCGCACCGACGACAACGAACTCACCGCCTGGCTCCGCCACGAAACCCGCCACGAAAACACCTTCCACCACACCCTCACCACCGCACGCACCACCCCCCCACCCACACCCCGCCCCACCACGAACAACAACCCCACCAGCACACCGGACAACCCCCGCCCCACCACGGACAACAACCCCACCAGCACACCGGACAACCCCCGCCCCACCACGGACAACGACCCCACCACAAACACAGGCACCCGTCCCGCCACCGACCCGGCCCGCACCCCCGCACCCCCCCTGCCCACCACCTCCCACCCCGCCCTGCCCGGCCCGGCCCACTCCACCCGACCCACCACCCAACCCACCACGGACCAGACCACCCAACCCACCACGGACCGGACCACGCAACGGACCGCGGACGGGACCGCGGACGGGACCGCGGACCGGACCACGGACCGGACCACGCAACGGACCACGGACGGGACCGCGGACGGGGCCGCGGACGGGACCGCGGACCAGATCGCGCAACCAACGACGGACCGGACCACGCAACGGACCACGCAACGGACCACGGACGGGACCGCGGACGGGACCGCGGACCAGGCCGCGGACGGGACCGCGGACGGGACCGCGGACGGGGCCGCGGACGGGACCGCGGAGCCAACGACGGAGCGGACCGCGGAAGGGACGGGGCAGCGGCCCCCGCGGGCGGACGCCAGGGACACCCGCAGGACCGGGACCGCCGACCACACAACCGGCGCGGCCGGGGACGGCACCCGGCAGGCGACGGCCACACCGTCCCAGGACCACCCGGCCGACCATGCCGCCGAGGACGCCTACGCCGTCATGGCCGGCACACCCACCAGAACCCAGTCACAAGCCCCCCACCCCACCCCCTCCACCCGAAACAACACGACCGAGTCAGGCACGACCCGGACCGGCACGGCCGAGTCAGGCACGACCCGGACCGGCACGGCCGAATCAGGCACGACCGAGTCAGGCACGACCCGAAACAACACGGCCGAGTCAGGCACGGCCGAGTCGGGCACGGCCGAGTCAGGCACGGCCCGGACCGGCACGGCCGAGTCGGGCACGGCCGAGTCGGGCACGGCCGAGTCAGGCACGACCCGGACCGGCACGGCCGAGTCAGGCACTACCCGGACCGGCACGGCCGAGTCGGGCACGGCCGAGTCGGGCACGGCCGAGTCGGGCACGGCCGAGTCAGGCACGGCCCGGACCGGCACGGCCGAGTCGGGCACGGTCACCGCCGCACCCGCCGCACCCGCCGCAGCCGCCGCACCCGGCGCAGCCCAGGCCACCGCCGGGCGGAGCCGGTGGAGGGAACTGGCAGCAGCCTCCCCCCTCGACGCGAGCCTGCTGCAGGTCCACGTCCACGGTGAACTCCACCGCCTGGGACACACGGTGACCGGCCCGCTCTCGGCCGCCGTGGCCCAGCACTACGACGACCTCGGCCCGGCCTGGGACTCCCAGCCCGTGCAGCGCCGTGCGACCGCCCTCGCACACCTGATCGCCACCGGCACCAACCCCTTCCCGGCCAGCCGGTGGCAGGAACTCACCGCCCACGACCCCGACCGGGCGAGCCGGCTGCGGGTACTGGCCGCAGTCGAGCTCCACCGGGCACAGCACCCGGGGATGTCACGGAAGACCGAAACCTTCGCGCACGCCTACGACCACCTCGCCGACCACTGGCACACCCAGCCCCTCGCAGACCAGGCCACCGCCCTCGCCCACAAGATCCTCACCGGCACCGACCTCCCCCTGCCCGGCACCACCCCCGGCGCACCCGGACGGACCAGGGCGGCAGACGACCGTGACGCCGCGGACCGGCTGGAGCGCACCGTCAGGGCCGAACTCGCCGCCCTCGGCCACCCGGCACACGACCTGCCCCCCGCACCGAAACTCGTCCTCCACTACCCCCTCGACCCCGCCTGGCACACCATGTCACCCGGCCACCAGGCCGAAGCCGTCGCCCAATGGATCCACACCGGCCTACCCCCCGGCCCACCCACCCAGACCCCGACAGCCCCCACCCAGCCCGCAACGGCGCCCACCCCCACACCCCCCGCCACCCAAACACCCACCCGGACGGGGACGGCCGGCTCCCCCGGCACTGCTCCGGCACACCAGGACGACCGGTTCCTGATCGAGGAAGTCCAGCGCGAATTCCGCTACCTCGCCCCCCACCCCACCAAGGACCTGCCCACCGCCGACGCCATCCGCGAGGCCGACCGCAACCTGCCCAAACAGCCCTGGCCCGTCACCCAACGCGAACGAGGACAACACCTCGCACAGATCCTCCTCACCGGCGAAAAAACCAGACTCCGCGGTGGCGCCGACAACACCACAACCCGACCCCCAACCCCAGCCCCAGCCCCTGGCCCCGCGCTGGCCGACGCCACAGCCCCTGCCCTGACCAGCGAGCAGAGGGAGATCTACGACAAGCTCCACCCCGCCCTGGCCCCGTACCTGGTACGGCCGGCCCCCGATGAGCTGGGTTCGAGCGCCGTGGTCGTCCACGCACTGCTGCAGGACCGGCACCCGGACGGCTCACTCACCCAGCACGCACAGCGGATCCTCCTGCCCCTGTTCGAGCAGGTGCGAGACGAGAGCCTCGACGGCTTCCAGGACTATGGGGTGCGCGTCGACCAGGCCATCAGCGATAGAGAGTTGCGCATCCTGCACGGTGAGATGGGCGGGACATATCCCGAGCTGGCCTCTTACCTCACCCGGGCGGACACCTCGCGCACCACGGATGCCAACACGCCCCGCAGCCAGTACACGGTCACTCGGCTGCCGATCGCAGGGACGACCCTCACCCTGCACCACGACCCGACCGAGGCACCCGACGCCCACGCCGAACGCGTGCGCCTGCTCCAGCGAGCCGTCCACCTCGTCCAGCAACGCGGGTTCACCGTGCCCGACCTCGAAGTCCACCTCCCCAAATACACCGGACACCTCACGGTCGCAGCGGACAAGGCAATCCGTCAGGGCGCCTCATGGCGGGCTGGGGCGGCGGTCTTCGCCCCCAACACCCTCATCGTGGCCTCGCACCTGCCGGCCCCCCTGCGCAGGAGTGCGCCCGATGAGAAGGGCGTGTTCGAGAACTACCACCACCGGATAGGGGAGCAGGCCGTCGCCATTCTGGTGCACGAGCTGGGTCATGTCCTGCACCACCTTCATGCCCCTGCCAAGGATCTGGACGCGACCTGGGCAGATTTCCAGGATGCCGCGGCCGAGCTGGCCGGCACCGTCAGCAAGTACGCGGGTAAAAATCAGGGCGAGTTCGTCGCGGAGGTCTTCACCGGCCTGGTCTTCGGCCGGGCGTTCACGGACGAACAGGCAAACATGTACGAGGCCCTGGGCGGCCCGACGACACACATGAACGACATCAGCCACCTGGCCACGCCCCCGGACCTCGGCAGACTGACCGACGAAGTCAACACACAACTGACCCGACAGCCCTCGGTCGGGCAGGAAACCGTCCGGACCCACTACAACCAGCTGACCGGGGACCTGAAATGGGCCCACCACGACCACCAGGCATCCGCGATCACACAGGCAATCCTCCACATCACCACCCGCACGGGAACCGGCGCACCCACCACCGCACCCGCACCCGCACCCATCCCCGACCAACGAGCGGCCCCCGAGGCACTCGCCCTCCAGGCCGTGTTCCGCTCCCTCCCCCCGGACATACGAGAAGCCGTCCGCCCAGGCGAGGTCTGGGCCACCTACCGGACCTACCAGGCGCAGGCCGACGCCCAGACCCGCCCAGACGACCCCTCGGCCCCGGACACAGCCCGCCGGACAGCCATCGACCGCACCATCGCCGTCCTCACCGGCCGCCACCGGCCCCAAACCCACGCACTCGCGGCAATGCTCGACACCCCCCACCCCCCCGCCCACCCGCCGGCCACCACAGAAGAGACCACCACCCCACCCGCACCCGCACCCGCACCCGCACCCGCACCCGACCAACGAGCGGCCCCCGAGACACTCGCCCTCCAGGCCGTGTTCCGCTCCCTCCCCCCGGACATACGAGAAGCCGTCCGCCCAGGCGAGGTCTGGGCCACCTACCTGACCTACCAGGCGCAGGCCGACGCCCAGACCCGCCCAGACGACCCCTCAGCCCCGGACACAGCCCGCCGGACAGCCATCGACCGCACCATCGCCGTCCTCACCGCCCGCCACCGGCCCCAAACCCACACACTCACGGCAATGCTCGACACCCCCCACCCCCCCGCCCACCCACCGGCCGAGCCGCAAAACCCCCACCACCCCCACCCACCACACACACCACCCGCCCCCCACACCACAACCAGCCCCGAACCCGACCCGACCACGACCAGCGACACACCCCTGCCCGACCGGCCCACCCAACCGCCCCCCCCGCTCGACGAGTTCACCCGACCCCTCTCCGGCCTGCCCCCCGAGTTCCTGGCATTGCTCGACTGGCCCACCGGCGAAACCGAACCCTCCACCACGACACCCCCGGCACACCCCCCCGCCCACCCACCGGCCGAGCCGCAAAACCCCCACCACCCCCACCCACCACACACACCACCCGCCCCCCACACCACAACCAGCCCCGAACCCGACCCGACCACGACCAGCGACACACCCCTGCCCGACCGGCCCACCCAACCGCCCCCGCCCCCCGCGCTCGACGAGTTCACCCGACCCCTCTCCGGCCTGCCCGCCGACTTCCTGGCATTGCTCGACTGGCCCACCGGCGAAACCGAACCCTCCACCAGGACACCCCCGGCACACCCCCAGCCCACCACCACAACCCGGGACCCCGGAGACAACGAGGGCTTCCTCGCGTACGGCCGGACCGGCGCGGACGTCGCGTACGTCGCGGACGGCCGGACCAGCGGGGACGTCGCGGACGTCGCAGACAGCCGGACCGGCCAAGACGGCGCGTACGGCCGGACCAGCGGGGACGGCGCGGACAGCCGGACCAGCGCGGACGTCGCAGACAGCCGGACCGGCCAGGACGGCGCGTACGGCCGGACCGGCGGGGACAGCCGGACCGGCCAGGACGGCGCGTACGGCCGGACCGGCGGGGACAGCCGGACCGGCGGGGACGTCGCGGACAGCCGGACCAGCGCGGACGTCGCAGACAGCCGGACCGGCCAGGACGGCGCGTACGGCCGGACCGGCGGGGACAGCCGGACCGGCGGGGACGTCGCGGACGTCGCGTACGGCCGGACCGTCGCGTACGGCTGGACCGGCGGGGACGTCGCGTACGGCCCGGACGAGACCGGTGACCGAATGCCGGCCGGCATGGCGGACCAGTGGGGCCCACCACAGGACCCGGGCACGGAGCAGACGCCGCCCAAGGTCCCCCAGTACGTGTCAGACCAGGCCGCAACCCACCACCTGACCGTGTACCCGGTCCCGGCAGACGGTGACTGCTTCTTCCACGCCCTGATCGCGGCACGCGACATGCAGGCACCGGACGGCCCGCCCGCGAACACCACCGACGTACGCGCCGCCCTCGCCGAAACACTCCAACAACAACTGCGACTACACCCTCAGCACCCCCACCTCGCCCCCTGGATGCCCGCCGCACGAACCCAGGTCCTGACCGCACTGGCCGACCACGCCGCCCACCAAGCCGGCCACACCCAGGGCACAGACGCATTCACCCAGTACACCAACGAATTCTCCCAGGCCCACGCCGAAACCCGGCCCGACCAGCAGGACTGGCAACACGTCATCACCAGCCTGCTCACCCCCGGCCAGTGGGACACCGTCGCCGGCGACCTGGCCCCCACCCTCGCCGCCCACCACTACAACATCCGACTCCACACCCTCCACATCCACCCCGGCCACGCCCCCTGGACCCTCACCTTCGGCCCCGAAAACGCACCCGAACACCACCTCGTCCGCACAACCGGCAACGGACCCGAACACTGGATGCCCGCCCACCCCACCACCACCACCCCAGCACTGGCCGACGCCCCAGCCCCAGCCCCTGACCCCGCACTGACCCCCACCCCAACCCCAGCCCCAGCACTGGCCGACGCCACAACCCCAGCACTGGCCGACGCCACAACCCCAGCACTGGCCGACGCCACAGCCCCTCACAACAACCAACCCGCCACCCACCCAACACCCCCCCACACCACCACTAACACCGCCCACACCACCACCCACCACAAAACACGCAAACACGCCCGCCCCACCCGCACACCCCACCAAGGCCCGCACACGAAAACTGACCCGACGTTCGACCAGTACATGCAGGCATGGGAGCAGTGGCGTAAGGAAGCCCCCGCCGGCCAGGACCGCAGCCGCCTCCTGCCCCCACAAAGTACTTCCGTGCCCCTCCACGGTCCCGGCGCCGAAGTCCTGCCCGTCAACATCGGCGGCTGGCTGAACAACCTGCAGCGCAACGGGAAGGGGCTGACCGAGGGAGAGGCCAATAAGCTGCGGACACTCGGCTGGACCCTCGAGAAGGTAGGGGAGGTAAACAGGAGCGGCGTTACGCTGACGCGCTACAAACTGAAGCACACCCCAGATCAGCACCACCACATTTATCGGCCGGTAGAGCAGTACCTGCAGGCTTTGGACACGTGGCGTGCCGCCCACGTGAAGCACAAAACCGGCATCCCCCCCTTCCGTGATTCCGCGCACGTCCGGGGTGCCGATGGCCGAGAACAGTCCGTCCCCATCGGCATCTGGCTCGCCAACCTGCGGCGGAGGGGGCTGACGAATTGGGATTCTTTGCTGCCGGATGCTCTGAGAGCGCGCGGTATCCCCACCAAGGAAGAAAACGGCCACCTCCGGCGCATGGGCACGTCAGGGTCGGTGGTGCCGGTGTGGAGTGTGGAGGTCTACCTGCGTGGCCTGGCCACCTGGCGGGCCGCCGCCCCCGCGGGCGAGGACCGCAGCACCGCCATCCCCCCCGACGGCACCTACATCACCCTCACCGACCCCACCCCCACCCCCCTCACCGACGCGAGCGACACCGACTGGGAACACAACGCCACGGACAACGCCGCCACCACCAACGGTGCAGACATCCCCATCGGCACATGGCTGTTCCAGGCCCGCCATCAGGGACTGACAGGACTGACGGACCACGAGATCACCCAACTGCAGGCCGCCGGCCTGCACGCCGCGGAACCCCACCCCGACGACACAACCCGGCGCACACGTCTGTACTGGAACCACCCCGGAACAACAACCCCCACCCACACAACCAGCCCCCGCCATACAGGCACCAGCCACCAACCCGACACAGACCAGCACCCCACCCCACACACCACAACCACAACACCCGCACCCCCCAGCCGGAAAAGGCCACGGCCAGCAGACGACGCACAGACAGGTGAACAGCCACCCGGCTCAAATCACGGACGCCGCCCGAAACGCGGGAAAGGGAGGCCCGCCGCCGCGCCCCGCGGCGGCAGGCCCCCCCAGACCACCCCACAGGGCGACACCACCACCACCACCGCTGCTGCCGCTGCCGCCGCTGCTGTTGCCGGGCAGGACAGGCCGGCCCCGCCCGCCCCACACGCCCAGCCCGCACCCGGCCTGCCGGCCACACAGCCAGACACCGGCACCTCCACCCGGCCCGCACCACCCATGAACACGGACACGCCGGCCCCGCCCACGGACCCCAGCACCTCACACCACCCGGGCCCGCCGATCACAGACAGCAGCTGGCCGGCGAGCGGCATGGGCAATGCACCGACGGGACCGGGTATGGAAAGGCCGGGGAGTGCCGTGCCCGCCGGAATGTTCGATCCCCTCGCGCTGGATGACCCCTTCCTGCCCGGCGAGCCCCTCACAGCGGCAGCCGACCCGCTGGCCTGGCCGGACGGGCCGGACTGGCCGGCCTGGCCGGCCTGGCCGGACGGGCGGGGACACAGCGGTGAGTCGTTCCTGCCAGGGACGGCGGGAACCGGCGGGGCGGCCCCACATGCCGACCGTGTCGGGCCGGACCGGCCGGAGGACACCGGACCGGCTGCATCCACCGCAACCGGCGTCGTGCCGATGACGGATGAGCCGGTCCAAGATCTGCCCGACGGACAATGGTGGAACCCGGCCGAGCAGGAACGGCAGCATCAGTCGCTACCGGCGATGGCGAGAGTCGACTCGTCGGTACAGCAAGCGGCGCACCAGCGCGGATGGACGGTGTGGCAGGTACCACCGGACGGTGACTGCTTCTTCCACGCCCTGATCGCGGCACGCGACATGCAGGCACCGGACGGCCCGCCCGCGAACACCACCGACGTACGCGCCGCCCTCGCCGAAACACTCCAACAACAACTGCGACTACACCCTCAGCACCCCCACCTCGCCCCCTGGATGCCCGCCGCACGAACCCAGGTCCTGACCGCACTGGCCGACCACGCCGCCCACCAAGCCGGCCACACCCAGGGCACAGACGCATTCACCCAGTACGCCAACGAATTCTCCCAGGCCCACGCCGAAACCCGGCCCGACCAGCAGGACTGGCAGCACGTCATCACCAGCCTGCTCACCCCCGGCCAGTGGGACACCGTCGCCGGCGACCTGGCCCCGCCCTCGCCGCCCACCACTACAACATCCGGCTCCACACCCTCCACATCCACCCCGGCCACGCCCCCTGGATCCTCACCTTCGGCCCCGAAAACGCACCCGAACACCACCTCGTCCGCACAACCGGCAACGGACCCGAACACTGGATGCCCGCCCACCCCACCACCACCACCCCAGCACTGACCCCAGCCCCAGCACTGGCCGACGCCACAACCCCAGCACTGGCCGACGCCACAGCCCCTCACGACAACCAACCCGCCACCCACCCAACACCCCCCCACACCACCACTAACACCGCCCACACCACCACCCACCACAAAACACGCAAACACGCCCGCCCCACCCGCACACCCCACCAAGGCCAGCCCGGACGGCATCGTCTGACGTTCGACCAGTACATGCAGGCTTTGGAGCAGTGGCGTAAAGAACCGGACCCCAAAAAGGACCGCAGCCGCCTCCTGCCCCCACAAGACACTTCCGTGCCCCTCCACGGTCCCGGCGCCGAAGTCGTGCACGTCCACATCGGCAAATGGCTGAAGAACCTGCAAGACCAAGGGAAGGGGCTGACCGAGGGAGAGGCCGCTAGGCTGCGGAACCTCGGCTGGACCCTCGTCGAGCAGGAACCGGGGAAAAACCCGGGCACGACGCGCTACAAACTGAAGCCCACCCCAGATCAGCGCCATCACATTCATCGGCCGTTCGAGCAGTACATGCAGGCTTTGGACACGTGGCGTGCCGCCTCCGGGAGCCACAGCACCGCCATCCCCGGCCGAGGTGATTCCGCGCACGTCCGGGGTGCCGATGGCCGAGAACGGCCCGTCCCCATCGGCATCTGGCTCGCCAACCTGCGGCGGAAGGGGCTGACGAAGTGGGATTCTTTGCTGCCGGATGCTCTGAGAGCGCGCGGTATCCCCACCAAGGAAGAGAACGGCAGTCTCTGGCGCACGGACGAGGCAGGGTCGGTGGTGCCGGTGTGGGGTGTGGAGGTCTACCTGCGTGGCCTGGCCACCTGGCGTGCCGCCGCCCCCGCGGGCGAGGACCGCAGCACCGCCATCCCCCCCGACGGCACCTACATCACCCTCACCGACCCCACCCCCACCCCCCTCACCGACGCGAGCAACACCCGCCGGCGGGAACACAACGCCACGGACAACGCCGCCACCACCAACGGTGCAGACATCCCCATCGGCACATGGCTGTTCCAGGCCCGCCATCAGGGACTGACAGGACTGACGGACCACGAGATCACCCAACTGCAGGCCGCCGGCCTGCACGCCGCGGAACCCCACCCCGACGACACAACCCGGCGCACACGTCTGTACTGGGACCACCCCGGAACAACAACCCCCACCCACACAACCAGCCCCCGCCATACGGGCACCAGCCACCAGCCCGACACACACCAGCAGCCGCCGACGGCGGCAGCCGAGGGCCGGGGCCGGCAGGCCGAGGAAACCCAACAAGACCCCACGAACCAGCGCAAACCCCCAACCCCGTGGACGGATGAACTGATCCTGGCCGCCATCGACGCGTGGCGCGACAGCGAACGCCCCGACGAAGAAAACTGCACCAAAATCCCCCCAAAGGGGGGCATGGTGCGCGTCCGTATCCCGAACACCGGCAGGTGCGAACGTGTCCCCATTGGTACGAAAATAAAACAACTGATAAGTGTGGGTGTTGAATACGCATCTCCCTACCTGATCGAGGGACTGGAAGAGCGCAACATCCACATGGAGGAAGTGGACGGCGTCCACAGGATTGTCCGCCAGGCAGGCCAAACACTTCGACATGCGTGGTCAGTCGAACAGTTTGTGGCCGGTCTCCTGCACTGGCGAAGCGAAGACCGCAGCAATACACTCCCCAAACCGCGAAACACGGCGGTTCTTGCCGTTCCTGGCAGCGACACCCCTTCCACCGTCCCCATCGGCAAAATTCTGTACCATATACTGCGCGGCCAAAGAAAGCTGACGGAGGCCGATATCGCCCTGCTGCGACAGCACGGCATTCACCTGTCGGAACCCGACAATGACGGCCGTCGCAGAGTCCTGCAAAACCCTGCACCGACCGCCTCCGGCAGCGGGACCGGGCCTGACCCGGAAGCCCAGCCACGCCACACACACCAGGACGGCACCGACCAGCCCCGGCGCCAGCGCCGGCGCCGGGACCAGCAGGCCGAGGAAACCCAACAAGACGCAGGCCCGCCTCCGCAGCCCGACAAATCCGCCCGACGCCGCCGCGCGCCCACCCCCACCTCGCCCCCACCGGTCCGAAAGCGGCCCCGCCCCACCCCCGCAGGCACCCCTCGCCACTCCGTCCCGCAAGGCGCCCCCACCCCACAGCCCGCGCAGCAGCCAGCCGCCGAGACCAGCCGCCCCGGCACCACCACACCGGAACAAGAACAGCAACAGGACCCGGCACGCGGCGCGGCGACCTGGCCCGGCGACCACGCCGACGAGCCAGCCGGACAGGACCCCGAAGGCCTCGGCGACAAGCCCGCCGCGCGCCCTGCCACAGGCCCGACACACGAGAGCGAGGAGAGCACAACAAGGACGGCCGGCCCACCGCCCGCCGACGGCCCGCCCCCGCACACGGCCACCCGCGCAGCCCCTGCCGCAGGCACGCCCGCAGACACCGGCACCGCAGGGCATCAAGCCATGTCGGTGGAGGACTACATCCTGGACCAGATGAGAGGCCGGCCCCGAACCGCCCACAGACAGCCCCACCCACAACAACCCGCACCCAGTGACCACGACGAGCCGACCGGACCACCACACCCCGAGACAACCAGGACCGGCCCCCACCCCGGAGCCCCGCCAGAGCCCGACACACGGTCCCGCACCCGTTGACGAAGCCGTCCACGACACTCAGGCTTACGCGGCACGAAACTCGTGGGCGGGGCCGCCGCGCCACTCCACCCACCGCGGATCATCCAGGATGGCATCGGGGTCGGATACGCCCGCGCCTTCGAGGAACACGACCAGGTCGTGGTCGCTGTGGGCAGTGCCGAGGACCAGGTCCTGGCCGTGGCGGTGCACGGTGACTCGCCGGCCGCCCGAGATCGAAGGCCGGTGCACGACGATCGGCGCGCTGATCACACCTCCCAGCGTGCCCCAGGCAGATACTGAGGGCGAATCGCGGGCCCGTCTGGAGCAATGCTCAGGACTTGTGGATCAGCTCCTCTGGAGGACGCGCGAAGGGCGTACCTTCCCGAGTGAGTGATCGTCAAGTCACCGAGTAGGCCCGCGCTGCGAACGCGGGTCGGGAAGGCACGCCCGGTGCGACGTGAAGTCACATCGCACGCAGAGTCCGCAGGAGAGGAGACGTGTCATGCGGACCTGACCAGTGACCAACGGTCAGTCCCCAGCCTCAGGGCTTGATCAAGTTCCCTGGGGTTCCGGGTTGTTGGTGATGCCCAGGAGTGGGAGTGCTCGCTCTGGTTGGTCGCGGATCGCCCGTGTGGTCTTGGCGATGTTGCCGGCACCGAGGGTTTTCAGCAGGCCGATGGCGAGGTTGCGGAAGGTCGCCATGGCGCGGGGTGCGGTTCCCGTGTGGACGGTGGAGGCGTCCTCGGCGAAGGTGACGTCTCTGACATGGTGCAGGGCCTCCACGGACCAGTGGCCTCGGACTGCGCCGGCCAGTTCGGCCGGGGCTGTCTGATGGGCGTCGAGGCTGGTGACGGCGTAGACCGTCTCCCGTGTCTGCCGGTGGCCGGTCTGTGTGCGACGGCGGTGAACGCGGATGGCCAGTCGGGCGTGGGGGAAGGCGATGCCGCCGAGTTCGTCCGCGATGCCGCAGGTCTTGATCGAGCGGGATTCACGGCGGCCGTGTCCCTTCGTGGTGGCGGTGTGCTGGACGGCGATGTCCTGCCAGGGCAGTGCGGCGAGTTGGCGGTGGGCGGTCGGCTGATTGGTCTTGATCACTGCCAGGTAGTGGGCCTTCTTGATCTCGACCAGCCAGGCGACGTTCGCCTGGACCGAGTGCAGAGCGTCGAAGGTGACGAGGGTGCCGGTCAGGTCGAGGGGCTCGAGCAGGGGCCGGAAGTGGGTGGTCTCGTTCGTCTTCGCGCCGACCTAGGCCTGAGCGAGGGTCACGGCTCGGTGGTGGGTGACCGCGGAGAGCAGGTGTCTGCGCCTAGCGGCGAGGCGGGCCGAGCCCTTGAGCGCCTTGCCGTCGACGGCGATCACGCGCCGCTGCCCGGGACCGGGCGGGCCGGGCGGCCTGGTGGCTGTGTGGTGCCGGTCGGCGAGGTAGGCGCCCACCGCTTGGTCCAGGGCATCCCCGTCGACGGCCTCCAGCACCCGGCCGATCGTGGTCCGTGACGGTGTGCGCCGCCAGCCGAGCGGATGACGGCGGATGCCGATGACCACCAGCAGTGAGTTCGGGGCGCGCTCACCCCACTCGGCGAGTTCGTCGATGCTCCTCGCCCCGGAGACCGCCGCGCAGGCACACACCAGCAGGATCGCCGTCAGCGAGTACCAGCGGCCCCGCCTTGAGCGCGGATCGGGCACCGACTCGAGGAAGGGTCGCAGGTCAGCGACCTGGTCAGCGTCAAGGAGACCCAACTTCGCCAGCACGGCGGGGATGGGAGAAGATACAGCGGCAGGCACGGGCAACCTCGTGATCATCAGGCTTAGCCTCGCCGTTTCGGTTGGGCTGAGGCGGCGTCGCTGATCGCCAACTGTTGGGTGGCCGATGTGATTTCGGTGCTTGGGCAGGTCGGAGTCCCGGCGCGGTGGTCGGGTTCTCCGGGTTCTTTCGGGTCGTGGGCGGACGGGGGTTTGCTGGTCAGCTGGCGGGTCGGGGCAGTGCGGCGAGGCGGTGGAAGGCCGTGGCCAGTTCGTGTCTCCAGGGCCAGGTCGCCGATATTCGCAGGTGGAGGCGTCGGCCGCCGCGGGTGAGGCGGGCCGTGACGTGCAGTAGCCGGTAGCGGAGTTTCTTCGGCTCGGCGGTGGCCAGCTCCCCGTCCAGGAGGAGGACACGGGTCCAGGCGAGCAGGTCGATCGCGGCGAGGCTGAGTTCGAGCCAGACGGCGTTGACGGCGAAGTCGCGGGAGGGGAAGCGGCCGAAGCCGGTGGTCTTGCCGCACCGGATGTGGTCCTCGACAGTGGCATGTCCGCGGTGGCGGACCTCCAGGAACTGGGCGGAACCGCCACCGGAGTACGGGGTGTCGGTGAGGAACACCTGATGCCGTAGGCCCTCGTCCTGGTCGAACAGGGACAGCTGGGCTCCGGGGTGCGGCCGCTCTCGGCGCACGATGATGCGGGTGCCGGCCGGGTAGCCGTCCAGATCGACCATGCCGGTCAGCTCGGCGACCTCGGCGCCATCACGCAGAGTCCCGTCCTGGTCCAGGGCGGGATGCCAGAGGCGGTCGGGCATGGCCCGGACAGCGCGACGGACCGGCTCGGTGATGGCGTATCCGACCGAGAAGAAGGTACGGATTCCTCGTTTCCGCACGTCGCGGACGTGGGCGAGGAATGCTTTCGCGGATCCGGCACTGTCGGTGCGGACGAGGATGTCGGTGCCGTGAAGTTGAGCGTCGGGGATCTGCGCGAGTGCCTGGTCGAACACCGTGATGTGGTCGCTCGCGGTGTTGGCACCGGCGTTTCCGGGACGCAGTCGGCCCGACAGTGCCTCGCCGGTGTTGGCCAGGAAGCACAGCAGCGGGTGGAAGCCGAAGCCGCCTTTATAGGTGGGTGCGGCCTGCTCCTTCTCGGAGTGGCAGGTGATCAGCGTGGCGTCGAGGTCCAGGACCAGCCCGGGCAGAATGCGTCCCGCGGCCCGGACTGCGGGTATGCCCTCGCCTTGCTCGGCGGCCTGCATCCAGGCGACTTCCCGAGCTTGGGCACGCGCCGCGCGCAGAGAAGCCAGTGTCCTCTCGTCGGTGTCGGCGAGCAGTCGCCAGGCCGTCGGTGCCGAGGCGACCGAACCGAACACCCCTGCCTGGTCCCGCAGTACGGCCAGGTCCGCGATGGCCTCACCGCCGTCGGCGAGCATCACCGCCAGGTCGGTGGCGATCCGGCCCGGATCATGCCCGGTCCCGCGCGGCCGAAGTGGCCTGAGCGCGGTGGAGTACGCGGCGGTCAGCCCGGTGGCATCAGCGAGATCGGCCAGTAACCGTGCCCCGGCATGCCCGACCACCCCCGAACCATCTGCACTGACCTGGATCTTGGGACGCAACCCGATAGCCTGCACGTAGAAAGTGCCCTCCGCCTGGACCGACAGAACTCCTCAGCAAGGTTCATCGTCCCAGGTCAGGAAGGCACTTTCGCATTTCCGCCCCAAAGCCAGCCGTACCCAAGTGAAACGGCGAGGTTAGACACCCAAATGATCACTCAGTCCGTGCCTGCTCTGCTGTCCGCCCCAACCACCCGCACAACCAGGGAACTTGCACGAGCCCTGCGCAAGCACAGAGTCCCCGTCAGCGAACCGACGAGGACTCATGAACGATCGAGGCTAATGCTGGAAATTTCACGCCGCAAGCACGGCCAGAACGCCGAAGCAAAAACCTCCCTCAGTCACAGATCTGAAGCCGAACCCAGATCTACAGATGACCCGGACCACCGCCCCCTGAATTACTCAGCGATCTGCTGCCCCACGGTGAATCGCCCCTCAATCGCCTACAGGATCGGCGCCAACTGCACCCCCACTTCAGCGATGCTCTTCAGCAACAAACGGCATCAAGCCTTCAGTAGAACCACCGCCTTCGCACCACACCACCAGGTCGCAGAACACAGCATTCACTGAAAACGAAACACCGAACCGCTGAAGAACCAACGCCGAACATCATCCAACCGCATTCCAAAAACCCCGGCCGAGAAAGGCGGAGCTGAATCAGATAGTCCCCGTAAGGGGCGTGGATAACTTCACGAGCAACTACAGATTTTCATATTTTCTGAATTCTAATGGTCGCTCGCTGTAAAGCCCTGCCTAGTAAAGGAGTGTTGGGGCGTTGTCGCGGTGAATGATGCTTCGAGCGCCCCTGAGTGCCCTCTGATGGGAAAGTTCCAGAACCGGAACTCTCGGTTACGGTGATCGACAACTCGATGACCGAATCTCACCAGGAAGGTGGCACCATGCGTTCAGCTGTAAAACGGCTGCCGGCTGTCGCTCTGATGACGACCATGCTCTGCGCCGTACAAGTCGTCGGCTACGCGTCGTCCGCACAGGCGGCCGAGGGAATCCAATTCCAGCAGCTCCTCAACGGAGAACGTCTTCCGGACGGCGACATCGTCCAGGCGACCGTCCTTCCCGGAGGCGCGGCGCCTGGTCAGATCTCGATCCAGCTAAAGCTGTCCGGGGTCACCTGGTGGAAGGGCATCCAGACGGGGCCCATCGTGCTCTGCCAGGCCCAGGACAACCAGCAGTCCTCCAGCGCCCAGGTCTCCGTCTCCGACTTCAACGCCCACGGACTGCAGCTGTGGAAGGCCAAGACCTTCGGCGTGCACACGCAGATGTACAACATCGTAGACGCCACCCAGAAGATGTCCGGCGGGAACTCCTACATCTTCATCTGGACGAAGGACTAGCCGGTACCTGTTCCGTGCCGTTCCTGCCGAGCGCATCGAGTAAGTGAGGTTGCCCTATGAAATCAGTCGCCAAGCGACTCTCGGCCGCCACCCTGATGGTGGCTCTGCTGACTTCCGTGGTCGGCGTGCAAACCGCAGAGGCCAGCACGCCCGAGGCCGGCCGTTCCGGGTCCATCGCCAAGGTGAGGGCCCCCGGCACAGAATGGACGTTCTACGCCGCCTTCGCGACCGCAGGTGCCTGCTGGGCCAAAGCCGCGGCGTACAAGAATGAATACTGGTGGGTCGATGCCACCACCTGCGTCTACAACGCCGCGCAGAACAGCTGGTTCATGTTCTACGAGTCGTAGGCCGAAGTGCCGCCGCGTCGCCAGAAATTCGGCGACTCGTAGGACAACTGCCCATCCCGCTGGGAAAGACATATGGCCAAGCGTTTTCGGCCGACCCCCGGGACACTCGACGGTCTGCATGGCGAGCTGCCCGACGTTCTTCGTGAACACCAGCGCCACCGGCGGGTAGCCGTCCCGTCCGGTGGCCGGCCACACGGCGCCAGTGCTCCCGGGCGAGCTGCCCGACCTCGCTCATGCGGGCGGGAGGCCGAGTACGAGCGCCGCCAGCGCGAGCGGGAAGAGGAGCGCGCCCGGTCCGCCACAGCGCGACCTCCCGCCCGTTGCCCGTGCCGCTGGGCACGCGGCGGGCGAAGAACCGGCGGTAGCGCTCGATCTTGTCCGCGACGACCGGCGGGCCCTCGGTGCCGTTGTCGACCTCCACGAACAGCAGCGGCACCACCTCGTGCCCGGGCGAGGCGAACACCATGTCGGCACGCAAGCTGCCGCGGGCCGGGGACAGGAACGTGCCGCCGACCGGCAGCACCGCCTCCGTGGACCAGGCCGTGAGCGGCCCGAGCCCCTCCGGCCGCACGGCCGGGGCCGGTTCGGCCGGCGGCGCGGCGGGGGCGAACGCGCGGGTGCGGACGACGGGCTGCGTCGGCTCGGGCGGGGTCTGCAGGAACGCGTCCAGGACGTCGGTCACCGCCCGGGCGTGCTTCGCACCGGAAGCCGCCGCCGCCTTCGCGGTGCCGCCCATCTCCCGGGCCGGACGATCCAGCACCACCGCCGCCGCATCCAGCCCGGCCAGGGTCAGCGTCCACAGCTTCTCGGTCACCCGCACGCCATCGTCGTTGACGCGCACCGCGCTGCCCGGCGAGATCACCAGCTTCTCGGCTTCCAGGTCCTTCAGCCCGCCGCGCACGGTCGCCGCGTCCTTCGTGCCCGGGCACATCAGCCGCCGTATCTGGTCCGGCGTCGCGCCCTTGACCACCCCTAGGAGCGTGTCTCGGTAACGAGCAAGGGGCTCGCTGGCCGTGATCGATGGGATCGGTCGCGGCCGTTTCGTGTGCACCTGTGAGGCCGTGGTTGGGTCCTTCCCGGCTGTTGTTCGGCTGGTAGGGCCTGTGGCGTGGGCCGGGGGCCTGGCTGGTCAGCCGGCCTGGGCGGCGAGCCCGGAGTGTCGGAAGATCTTGCGGAGGTTGTGGCAGGCGGCGAGCAGTCGCCACTCACCGCGGGCGCCGTCCTCGCCACGCAGGAGGAGCTGGCGGCCGTTCTGGCAGGTCATGACCTGTCCGAAGACAGGTTCGACGATGGCTTTGCGGCGGCTGTATGCCTTCCGGCCGGGTTTGGTCCGCAGTTTGCGGGCCATGCGCTCCTTCAGCGTGGCGTCCTTGGGGATGCGTCCGCGTGGAGCGGGCGGGACCTGCTCGTCGTGGGCGAGTCGGCCGGTGGCCATGAAGGTGTCGGTGCCGCAGGCCAGTTGGCGCTCGTTCGCGGCTTCGAGGTTGGTCTCGGAGCAGTACCCGGCGTCGACCAGGGCCTGCTTGGGGTGGATGCCGGTGTTGTGGGCGGACTGGTCGAGCATCGTGGTGTAGTTCAGTGCGTCGGAGGGGTTGGTCGTCACGTCGGCGGCGGTGATGACCTGGTGTTCTTCGTCGACGACGGCCTGGGCGTTGTAGGCCTGGATGTAGGCGCCGTCGCTGTTCTTCATGATCCGCGAGTCGGGGTCGGTGAAGTTGGCCTGGGCTTTGGGCTTGGGACGGGCCTTGGCGGCGGCCGCTTCCCCGGCGTCGGTGACGGCCTGCTCGTCGCTGCTGGCGGCACGTTCCTGACGGCGGCGTTCCTTGTCCTCGGCGTGGGCGCGGGCCTTGGCGGCGGCCTCGGCCTCGATCTGCGCGCGGGCGGCCTGCAGCTTCGCCAGGCGTTTCTCACGCCGGTCCAGCTCGGCGGGCAGGTCCGCCTCCTTGCCGTCCACGCCGAAGGTGTCGTCCTCGGCTTCGTCGGCGGCCTCGGCGTCGGTCAGCAGGGCGTGGGCCTTCGCTTCCAGAGCGGCGATCTCGGCCTCTATCCGCTCTTCCTTGTCGACCAGGCGGCCGTAGCTCATCGCCTTGTGTTTGGAGGCGCTGGCCTCCAGTTTCGTGCCGTCCAGCGCGACGCGTCCCATCTTGACCATGCCGAGTGTCTGTGCGAGGTGCAGGGACTGGGTGAACAGACCGGCCAGCGCGTCGAGGTGGCGGCGGCGGAAGCGGGCGATCGAGCGGAAGTCCGGTTCCTGGCCGGCGGCCAGGAACCGGAACGCGACATCGTCGGCCAGGCGGCGCTCGATCGCCCGGGAGGAGCGGACGCCGGTGGTGTAGCCGTAGATCAGCAGTCGTACCATCAGCCGCGGATCGTAGGGCGGGTAGCCGCGCTTTTCGGTGTAGTCCGCCAGGACCGGTCCGAGGTCGAGCACCTCATCGACCAGGTCGGCGACGAACCGGGCCAGGTGGCCCTCGGGCAGCCAGTCGTCCAGCGACGGCGGCAGCAGCAGGACCTGATGCGGATCGAAGGGCCGAAACGTCTTGTCCACCGCCGCCAGCTGACCCTGCGGCCGCTTCTTCCCGACCGGCTCGACCTCGAACAGCCCCTCGCCACCACGCATACCGTGATCATCCCGTATGAATAATCACGAACCGCAGGCGGGTTGCCGGTTACTGAGACACGCTCCTAGCTAGTCGACTAGTGGTCCGGACCGGAGCACCGTATGCCCGATCTCTCCCACCACGCCCGCCAGTTGCGCGAATTGGCTGACGCTCTTGATGCGCAATCCGAACTCACTGAGGACCCGTTGGCCCCTCACCCTGACACTTTGGAGGTCGTTGATGCCCGCCATACCAGTCGCGGGCAAATCAACTACGCCGTCCCAGACGCTCTCCAACTCCAACGGCGCATCCGCCGTTACCACGCGGATCACGGCATGCAGCACGGTGACATCGTTGCGATAGCGCTCGACGTATTCCTTCGCGCCAAGGGATATCCACCCGACCTCTCCTCGGCCAAGGAAGATCCCTCGTGAGCAGAACAGCCGATCAACTCCTGTTGGAAGATGCCGGTCTCTGGCGCCATCTCGTGGAAAGTCGGGCCGACCAGCTCTCGCTTCTTGGGGAGCCAATGCAGATTCGGCTCCCCGCGGAACTTTGGCGTAACTGGTTGGCTGACGAGGATGTTGTCGCTAGGTTCGAAGCCAAGCGTTATGCCAGGTCGGCGGGCCAATGCACTCCGTGGTTGGGGGCGGTCCTTCAACCGGCCATGGTTCCTTCCGGGCAGCAAGCCTTCCTGGGCCGTCCCGGCGCGGAACGGTGCCAGCGCATCTGTTTGCCTACCAGCTCGCGCACGGAGTGATAGACCGACCTGGCTGGACGGCTGCCGAGGATCCTGTCGTGTGTCACACGTGTGACTTTCACGGCTGTACAAATCCAGCCCATCTTCGGCTCGGTACGGCAGCCGAAAACCGTGCCGAGTGGTCATTACGCCGGGGCAATCCGCACGGCCCCCTGGCGGATACACGCGGGGCCGCTGGGCGCACACGTGCCATCGCTGAGGCCATTCGTGCCGGGCTTCGCGCGGGAGAGCCATCCGCAAAGATCGAGAGGCGCATCCAGGCGGCAGAGGAAGCAGGCCTCCCGCTCACCCTCTGGTGATGCGCCCGATGCTGGCCTACATGGTCTGGTTCATGCTATGGGCGTGCTCTATCGCCAACGCCGCAGCCTCGGCCAGGGTCTCGGCGACAGGTAGGCCACTCTGTCGAAGGATGTCGGCATGCGTCAGGCCCCCGGCGTACGGCACAGCGTGCACACGGTTGGCGAACGCAGCGCGGACGTCATCGAGGGCGTCGCCGATGACAACGATCGGACGGTCTCCGATGGTTTCTCGCAGCATCGCCACGTGCTTCGCAAGGGGATGCTTCTTGCTCCTGGCGGACGGACCCATCCGTCCGTCGACCCGCAGGAACAGGGAGGCGACGCCCAGGTCAGAGATGTGCTGGGTCAGCCCGTTGTGGGCGCTCAGCGACAGTACGGAATGGCTGCACCCGCTGCGGATCAGTCTTGCGAGCAGCTCCTCGGCTCCAGTCATGAGCTGGGCCGGCGGTCGTCGGGATTGGTAGGTCTCGAAGGCCACGCTCGCATTCACTCGCTCCCGATCTGTGAGGGCCCGGCGGAGTATGGCGGCGCACAGGGCGGGGGCCGATGTGGCGAAGTGGCGTCGGACCGTGTCGAGTTCGACCGGTTCGGCGCCCAGAGAGGTCAGGGCTGCGTTCACCGCTCCGACTTGGTGCTGGACGTCGTCGGCGAGGGTGCCTCTCCATCCCCACACCATGTGTGGCCGGTTGAAGTTCCGTGGCACGGGAAGCGCTTCCTCTCTTGATCAGATGAAGAGTACGGCGGTGCCTGCCGGAGTAGGAACAATTAGTGGTGCCATTCCCTGTGAAGATCTGCTGTGAGGTCCCTGATAAGGCTGTAGTCCTTCTCAATGGCGTCGGAGTCGGCATGCGCGAGGACGACTTCCCAGGTCCCTCCTGGAGGGAGCGCCGCATTCTGGGAGATGAACGAGTTCGGATCCGTGTCGATGCACGCTGTTGTAGACAGCTCGACAAGGTCCTGCAGCATCGCCGGCCGTGAGCCGTACCACCGTTGGGTGTCCACGTAGGTTCGGGTCACGTGGATGCGGGGGCCGATGTGACTGCTGCGGTGGGCGAAGAAGGGCCCGTCGAGCGTTGCGTCGATCGGGTCGCAGTCTGTGATCGCCCACACGGCTTCGTCGGCATGTGATCGGTGGGTGACGGTGCTGGCCGACAACAGGACCGGTCCGAGCTCGGGGTCGAAAGCGAGATGGCATGACGTCGGCCCCGATGCCACGCCGAGAGTGTCCAGCACGCGGCAGACGTGCAGCGACAGCCGGCGGGCCAGGAGGCCGTGTCGGTGCAGGAGGTCGGTTCGATCGAGCAGCCCCGTTGAGCTGTGCAGGAGTGTCCAGATGCCGGTAACAGCGTGCTGAGGGCCGTCCGGGCCGAGTTGGGTGACGCTGTCGACGACGTACTGGCGCCCCTGCGCCCGCTCTTCCAGGACGAGGGAGGAATTCCCGCTGTGGCGGTAGGCAGCCTCCTGGATCTGCGGCCACACGGCGGCAATCCCTTGCGGCGTACGGCAGTTGACCGACCGTACAGGCACACCGAGCGCGGCGGGAGCCAGCCGATAGACCGACAGCGTTCGGCTGGCGACCCATGCAAGGGCTTCTGCGAGGCGGGCGGTGCGCACGCCAGGCGGCACCGTGATGCCCGCCTGGGCCAGGGCTCCTGACTGGACACCCCTATCAGTCCGGAGAAGGGTAGAGCCTGGGATACCGCTGCCGGGGAGACGGAGTTGCCAGGCGATCCGTTCGGCCAGCTCAACGCCCGCTGGGCTTGCGGCCATCACTGCCTCTACTCCCGCCGTCTTCAGCTTCTTCACGGTGCGCCGCAGATCGCCGTCGTACTCAATAACGTCGACGTACTCCTCGTCGGCTCCAACGTCCCCGTAGACAGCGGGCCTCGCGCCGCGGCCGAGGGTGACCGCGACGGCATCGCGTCCCCGACGCGCGAGCGCGCCGGGGTAGCCGGAGCCGGCTTGCGGGGCGATGACGGCAACGCTCGCGGTTCCTGTCGCGTAGGGAGCGCGCGCCCCAACTGCGAGGCGGGCGGCTGCCATCGAGCAACCTCCTCGGGAGATCGATATCTGGGCGGCAAGAGCGGTCACTTTGTGCAGCTCGTGGTGTGGGCGGGGCGGGAGACGCGTACGGAGAGGTGGTCGGCGACCATGTCCCGTCGTTTGGCGCAGTCGGCAGCCGTGGGGCCGGTGACGACCCAGTGCGCGATACGGTCGTCAATGCTGGAGCGCGGCGCCGCGGTCACTTGGGTGCCGAGATCCCGTGTCCACACGAGCCGTTCCAGCCACAGCTGATGGCGCAGGGCACCGTGCACGTCGAGCTGTTCGATGTATCCGGTGTGCTCGGGGTACAGGAAGCCGATCGCGGCGGCCTCCGAGCGTGTAGGGGCCAGGTCGGGTGTCCCGCCGGCGGCGAGAACTGCCAGTGCCTGGGGCAGGTTGACGCCGGTGGCCCGCTCGACGAGGAGCGGGATGAGGTCCCCGGCAGGACGGCCGTTGACCTCGATCACCCGGGGACCGTCGGAGGTCAGCCGCAGCTCGATGTGCAGGACGCCTCGGCTGAGCCTGAGGGCCCGCACAGCCGCGGTCACGACGCCGGCGAGGGCGCTGTCGTGCAGCAGCGGGTCCGCGGCGTCGACGCTGTGTCCGATCTCCTGGAACTGCGGTTCGGGGCCGAGGGTTTTGCGGGTGACGGCCACGATCCGGATCTGGTCGGGGGCGAGGACAACGGTCTCCACGCTGATCTCGGGTCCCTGGAGGTACTCCTCTACCAAGGCTCCGGTCACAGACCAGGCCTCCAGTCCCAGCACGCTGTCCACCAGGGCGCGGTGGAAGGCCGCGCGTACGTCGTCGTCGCTGTCGGCCCGCAGGACCCCCGCGCTTCCCGCCCGGCCGCGCGGCTTAACGACGACGGGATAGCCCAGTCGACGGGCCATCTTCACCCCGTGGTCGGCATCCTGTGCAAGGTACGAACTCGCCGAAGGAACTCCGTGCTCAGCCAGGAGTCGCCGGGTGATGGCCTTGTCACGGCAGGCGGCAGCAGCCGTAGGGGAGTTGCCCGGCAGGCCGAGCTGGTGCGTGATCCGTGCCGTGAGCTCGACGAAGTGCTCCATGTAGGTGGTTACGCCGGCTGCGCCGAGCTGGTCCGCGACCTTGATCAGGGATGCTTCCGCTGCTTCGGGGTCCCGGAGGTCGACGGCCGTCTGGGCGGCGAGATAGGGGCGGGCCCACTTGGGCGGGTCCTGGTCGACGAGCACCACAGGCCGGACGCGGGCGATCTGCCGCAGGACATACTCCCGAAATTCGGGTGCTCCGGCACCCAGCAGGAGGATCGGACGGGAATCTGCGGAATGGTGGTGGCTCATGCTGTGTCTCCCGTGTTGTATGGGGGAAAAGTGGCGGTAAGCCGCAGGGCGCCGCGGGCGCACACGCTGCCGCTCCAGGCGAAGCGTGGGGTGAAGGCGTCGAGGAGTTCATGACGAACCGCCATTGGCTCAGGACCGACGCGAGGCAGCATCCGTCCGAGCGGCGGCCGGTGGAGTCGAAGGCTGTGCGAGCGCGAGGCCGTAGAGCGGCCCGGCGGTCCACCATCGCGTCACCTCCAGTCCCCAGAGCGCGAGTTCGCGACGCAGGACCGGCTCACGGAACTTGGCCGACACTTCCGTCCGCAGCTCCTCGTCGGCCGCGAAGTCGACCGTCAGGCTGAGTGCGGGAATCTTCACGGTCTGGTCCGTGCGCGACCGCAACCGCATCTCGATCCACTCGTTCGCCGCGTCCCACCGGACCACGTGCTCGAAAGCGTCGAGATCGAAGTCGGCGCCCAGTTCACGGTTGAGGACACTGAGCACGTTCTTGTTGAAGGCCGCTGTCACGCCGGTGGTGGTGTCGTCATAGGCGGCGATGAGGGAGCGCTCGTCCTTGACCAGGTCGGTGCCGAGCAGGAGGGCATCGCCGGGCGAGAGCAAGGAGCGTATGGAGGACAGCAGGGTGGCGCGTTCGCGGGGCAGGAAGTTGCCGATCGTGCTTCCCAGGAACGCCAGGAGCCGCGGCCCGGGCGTGCCCGGCAGCGCCAGGCCGGTGGTGAAGTCGGCAATGAGGGCATGGACGTTCAGGCCCGGGCGTTCCTCCATGAGGGCGTGTCCGGCCTGCGTGAGGGCGCTCTCGCTGACGTCCACCGGCACGTAGGTGTCCAAGTCCGGCATGGCGTCCAGCAGGTAGCGCGTCTTCGCGGACGAGCCGGAGCCGAGTTCGATCAGGGTGCGTGCGCCGGTCACCGCGGCGATGTCGGCGTTGCGGGCGATCAGCAATTCACGCTCGGCGCGCGCTGGGTAGTAGTCGGGCAGTTCGGTGATCTTCTCGAACAGTTCGCTGCCGTGTGCGTCGTAGAACCACTTGGGCGGCAGCGTTTTCGGGGTGCGCGTGAGACCGCGCTGGACATCGGCGCGCAGGGCGGCGTCGGTGGCGTCCTCGGGCAGGGTGCGGGTGATCAGGAACGGGCTCACAGAAGGGGCTCCTTGTTCGCTTCGGGGTCAGGCAAGGGAGGGAGGGCGTGCGGACATGCCGGGGTGAGTCGACGTCGAGCGGTGGCGAGGATCAGTGCTGCGGCGGCTGCGCCGGCCGGGAGGAGGGCCTGGGTGTGGGTGACGCCTGCGGCGGCCGTGCCGATCGCGCACCCGATATCCAGGAAGGCGACCAGCAGGGCGTGGGCCTCCGTGGTGTGCCTGGGTGGAGCGAAGGTGCTGGTCGTGACGAAGCCCGCGCCGAGCAGGGGGGCCATGGCCAGTCCGGGGATCACTGCCGTGGACAGCGCAGTTGTGGGGCTTCCTGCGACGGTCAGGGGGATCCAGCCGACTGCGAATGCGACGGACAGGACGATCAGATGGCTGGCGGTGCTGCCCCGCCAGGATCGGGCTCCGTAAGCGAGGCCGCCGAGGACGGCGCCGCACGACAGGGCCGCAGGCAGGCCTCCGGAGAGTTCGGGGGCATCGAACTGGTCGGCTGCATCCACGGCCAGGGGGGTGAGAGCCCCGATGGTGACTCCGACGCACGCCATCGCCGCGTACAGCACGCGAAGGCGTGCCGAGCGGATCGGGCCAAGCCAGTCAGGCTGTGCGGACTGCGGCTTGACGCCGTGGTGTGCGCGGGAGACCGGGGTGCTCACGAACAGGACGGTGCCGAGGGCGCCGACGGCCGCGGTGGCTGCGAGTGCCCACGAAGCGGACGTGGTCGCGACGATCGTGGCCACCAGCAGGGGGCCGGCGATGTAGATGAGCTCCTGAGTCCCGGAGTCCAGGGCCAGCGCTACTCGCTGGTGGGCGGGCGACGGCATCATCCCGCGCACGCCCCACAGCGTTCTGAGCGCTGCGTCCAGCGGGGGTCGGGTTGCCCCTGCGGCCGTCACGGCGGCGACCGCCCACCAGATCTCCGCTGGACTGGCGGCCAGAGCGAGGAAGGCGCTGCTGCTCAGGGCGGCACCTACGGGGAGCACGCGCCTTGGCCCGTAGTGGTCGACCAGGCGGGCGCTGAGTGGGCCGCCAATGGCGTTGGCCACCAGGTACACCGCGGCGAGCAGGCTGGCCGACGATCCGTCCTCGGCACCGTGATCGGCGCTGAGGAGGATCGCCAGCGGGGCCATTCCGGTCGGCAGTCTTCCGATGAGCGCCCCGCCCAGCAGCTGCGCCGCGTAGGGGACACGCAGCACGTCGCGGTAGCGGACCGCGGGGAGCAGTCTGCCGCGGGACGCCCGCGCGCTGTCGAGCAGGGTCATGGCCGGAGCGCCGGAACGTATCCGCCGCTATGGGCGACGGGCGCGGTGGCCGCGGAGTGGAAGGCAGGTTCCCATCCGGGGGTGTTCTGCCAAGCGCTGTGGGCCAGGCACCGCAGCGCCCAGCCCATGGCGTCGGCCTCTGCAGTGGCGGGGTCCTGCGGGCTGGCTGCGGCGAGTTCGCGCTTGTGGTGCCATTCGGTGTACAGATCGAGCAGGCCCGCCGCGAGCTTTCGCTCGGCGAGGCAGCCGGTCGCCTCCACGTCGGCGAGCCGCTGGGCAAGGAATCGGGCGAAGCGCGTGTCGCGCTCGCGGGCCCACCCCTCGTCGTGGAGTGTGGCGGTGAACCGAAGATCCGTCTGGGGGTGTCCGTCGGCCCGGCTCGTCCGGTGCGGCGCGCTCACCGCGAGTCCACCATCTGGTACTCGACGCCGAGCACCTTCGGTTCACCGGCGGGTGTGAACTGTGCGAGGGCCTGTCCCTGGAGCTCGTCCAGGATGGCCACGCGCGGGGTCTTGTTGTAGACGGCCTGCTGCGACCCTGGGGTGATCTTGACGTAGCCGGTGTAGATGTATCCGTCCTTGAGCTGCTCCATCCGGTTGTGCGCGGTAGGGAAGACCGCGAGTGTTCCGCCAGCTCGCAGGCGAAGGACGTAGATCTTCGGGTGGGTGGGCTGGGTGGCTTCCCAGTGCAGCGTGGCGTATTTGGCGTTCTTGTAAGTGGTGCGTTCGCGGTAGGTGTTCAGAGCGGTGCGGGTGGCTGCGGTGCTGGCGAGTTGAGCGCCGGTGTTCTTCCCACCGGTCTCGTACAGATCCTCATAGGCGCCAGCTATCTGGTCGGGGGCCAGGGTGCCAACGCGGGCCGAGGGGCTGGCGGCGGACGCCAGGCCGTGGTTGCTGGTGTCGACCGCGGGGATCGGGCTCTTAGGGTCGGTGTAGACAGCGGCGACCATCTTGAAGTGGCGGTCCGCGGTCTTGTCGAAGACGAGGAGCGCCTGGTCCTTCGAGCCGCTGGCAGTGGCCTTGACGGCGAACCAGCTCTGCCCCTGAGAGATGTAGTAGGAGCGGTCGCGGTAGGTGAAGGGCTTCTCGTAGTACGCCTGGTCCTTCTTCGGCCAGGTCGGGAAGAGCCGGTAGTCGGCCATGGACTGCTCGTAGAGCTGGCCGCCTTCCACCGTGCCGAGAAGTTCAGCGTTTTGGATCTTGTTTGCCTGTGCGTTGATCTCTTCGTACCGGTCGAGAATGCTGGCGGCCTCGGTGCGCGTGACCGCTCCGGTGGGCGTGGGGCTCGGGGTCGTCGTGGGGACATCGGCCTTGACGGGGTCCGAGCCGCACGCGGCGAGGGTGGCCGCCATGGTCGCGCCGACGGCGAACACGGTCAGTTGGTTCAGGCGCCGGGATGCGGGTGTGTGTCGCATCATGCGGTGTCCTCCTTCTGCAGCGGTGGGATGTGACGGCATGGCGGCCTGGCTCGGGCTGCTGCGCGGCTGCACAGGGAGCCAGCGATTTCGCCGGGGACCTGGGCCGTGGTGAGAACGCGGGTGATCGGCCAGCGGCCCTTGACCGGCCGCGGGGCGGTGACGTGGGGCGGCGGGACGGCCGACTGTGACGAGCCCCGTCATACGGACGCTCGCGACGGACGGTGTAGGAGCGCGGCCAACGGCAGGCAGAGGGCGGCGCCGAGCAGGCCGGTCATGAGGGTGGTCAGGGCGACGAGGCGGTGGCCGCCCAGGGCGAGAGCCCACCCGCCGAGGGCGGGGGCGCACAAAACCGCGGCCGCCAGCGTCGTGCCCCAGATGCCCGCGTACACGCCCCGGCTCGACGGCGGCGCGATCCTGTTGAGGACGTCGGTGGCAGCGACGAAGGCAACGATCTCGCCCGGTACCGCCAGCACGGCGGCGATGCCGTACCCGACGGTCGAGGAGGCCAGGCCGGCGGAACCCATTCCCGCGCCGAGGATGATCCCGCTCATGCTGAGCAGGCCCACCATCGGGGTGGTGCGCCTGGCCCGGCGCACAAGCCAGGGGTTGAGAAGGGGGGACAGCCCGATCACGGCGGCGGCGCTGGCAGCTTGGGTCCAGCCGTATGCCGTGGGCGGCAGACCGTCCTGGGCCATCATCATCGGGAGAACGGAAAAGAGAGCGGCCACCGGGATAAGGATCAGTAGGCTCGCCAGCCACAGCAGCCACAGCAGCGGGTCGGTGAAGGCTTGCCGGTGCGCTCCGTTGCCGAGGGAGTGCCCTGAGCTGGGCGGCGGGATAATCCGAAGAGCGGCGACGGCGAATGCGGCGCACACCACCGCGTTGCACCAGAACAGCACCGAGATGCCGACCGGCTCCGCGAGGGCTCCGCCGACAAGCCCCGTGGTGGCGGCTCCGAGGTTGACGGCGAAGTGCCGCCACCCGGTGATGCGTGCGCGCCCCGGTTCGTCCGGGACGGTGTCGGCGACGAGGGCGGAGACGATCGGGCGGGGAGCGTCGTAAACAAGACCTGACACAGCAGCCGCGGCACCAAGGGCCAGCGGGGTGCGGGCCTCGGCGAGGAGAGGGAAACTCACAGCCGCCACCGCCATGGCGCTGACGAGGGTGGCCCGGCGGCCGACCCGGTCGGCCAGCCATCCGCACAGCAGTTGCCCGGTGAACCAGCCGGCGCCCCACAACGCCAGGACCGTGCTCACAGCTGCCGTGTCCAGGTGCAGTTCATCCAGGCGATAGGGCAGGTACGGGTAGACGAAACCGGCGGCGCGCACGACGAACGTCGCGACGAGCAGCGCCCAGATGATCGGAGGCCACCGATTCGAGGCTGGGGCCGGGGGTGGCGTAGCCAGCGATTGTGGGGATGAGGCTGTTGCGGGCACCAAAACTCCAGGTAGCCGAAGAGCTGCGGCGCCTCTCGGCACCGGGGGGGGTCGGGAAACCGGAACGGGTCGGCTGATCAGCCCCCTTCGGCGCACCCACAAGCCGTCTGAGAGCGAACTACCGGCGAAGCGCGGCAGGTTGGCACGAGGGACCCCGACTCGCTCCGATGCTCGGCTTCGGCCGCGAGCCCCACCGGCGACTGACCGCCGGGAGCCAGGCCTGACGGTCCGGAAGCCCCACGACCGCCGGACACTGCCGAGCCGAACGTCACCGATCCCGCGGCGCCCCGCTCCGACGACTCTCGCTCTCGACGGCCAGGTGGCGTCGGCAAAGGGATGTCGAGCAGTTGGTGAAAGAGCTGGGGCCGCAACTGCCGGAGCAGCGCGAAAGCCTTCAAGCGAGTGGTGCGCCGGTGTCGAAGGATGTCCACGGATGTCTCCGTATAAAGAGGAAGCGATGCCGCGTGGTGGCTCATGCAGGTCTTGCGTCGTCACCGTGATTCCGCCCGACGAGTGCGCGGGCGCCATGCACCGCGGTCGGGGCCCGGACAGCGGAGGGGCGCCACCGCGGCCTGCGGTGGCGCCCCTCTAGGGAGTCGAGGACCGTACGGGGGGTGGGATCCTCGACTGGTCTGTGCGGCCGACCGGTCAGCGGTACTAGGGCCGCAGGTGTGCGCGCCCCCGCCGACGGTGTTCATTGGGCCGCCCCGGTCTGACCAGGTGGCACCGCCGATCGGCTACGGACGCTTCGGATAGGCCGGGGGCGGCGAGACCTCGTAGGGGTTGACGCAGTAGTAGATGGCGTAACCGCGCACGCGCTTGCCGTCCGACCGGCGCGTCACGGTCCCGCGGGAGTACCAGGTCTTCTCCTTGACCCTGTAGGCGAACTGGTCGACTCGGACCTTGTCACCCTTGTATCCGATGCCGACGACCACGCTGGTCTTGCTCGGGCTCTTGTGGAACTTCACGGCGCTGCACGACACCTTCATGGTCGCCGTGTCGTACGCCTGCGCTGCCGGCGCAGCGGCCAAGCCCCCACCGGCGAGCGCGAGGCCGAGTACCCCTGCCGCGATCCTGCGGCGGTTCAGGACGATCAAGGTGGTCCCCTCACTGCTGCTCGGGCGGCATTCGTGGACGAGGACTTTTCGGAGCGCGCCTCAACGTCACTCGCGCGCCCCGGTGGCGGGCATACGGGCTCCCCGACACCCACATCCATAAACACCTGTAGATGACAGGCCTTGACCATAACCGCCAACCCGCGACAGGTCGACCCTCTTTCATAAACACATGAAGATGATGGAAGGCGAGAGTAGGGCGAATCCGATACCGAGTAGCCGGACCGCTCGGCGACCCGCACCCTTCTGCCACACCCCAGGAAGGCAGCCCAATGGCCCGATTTGTGCTAGATTCACATAAACACCTGTAGAGAAAACGGCAAGGTCGACCTGCGGCTTCTCACCGCGTGAGAGGCTCACAGGCAGCAGCGTTGCCACCAGTGGACTAGACCAATTTACGGACGCGGAGCTGCACTGCGAGAGCGCTTGACGCGACCTGCCCGCGAAGTGATATTCACGTGCGTGGATCGCGACAGGGTTCGCGCATCTCCCGCATAATGATCAAGCCCCACAGGAGAGGAGGAGGGACTGACGATGCCCGGAACCGTCGGTGACGGCACCAACAAGCCGCCACGTACGCTCGCGGAGAAGCTGTCACGACTCCGCGAGGAACGTGCACCCGAAGGCGGCAAGGTGCCGTCCTGGGAGGCGCTGGCGAAGGAGATCACCGAGAAGACCGGGGTTGCGATCTCAAACGCGTACCTCTGGGAGCTGGGGACAGGCAAGCCAGGAACGAACGTGACCCTGAATCACCTGAAGGCCTTCTCCAAGTTCTTCGGTCGACGCGTCTCCTACTTCGCCGAGGACGAGGTGGCCTTCGAGGACGACGCGCAGGCACAGCTGGCCCTCCTGGAGCAGTTGCGCCGGCTGGGCGTCCGGCACATCCGGCTGGAAAATGTGGAAGGGGACGCCAGCCCTGAGACGGTCACGGACCTTCTCGGTCGGCTGCAGACCCTCGACATTCTGCGTGATGCAGACGTCCGGGAGATCGCTCTGCAGGTGACCCGCCTGACGGCCGAGCAGCGTGTGGCCCTGGGCAACATCGCCCGTAACCCTTCAGTGCTCGACGCGCTCCCCCGCACGGCTGGCCTACTCGAAGCGGCTGCCGGACTCACGGACGAGCAAATCGCCTCGGTCACACGTGCCCTCGGCCAGGTGGACGTACTCGAAGCACTCCAGGACGAGGGAGTGTCACAGATCGCGAGCCAGTGCCTCGAATTGCTTCCATCGAGCAGGGAAGCCGTCCTGTCCATGATCGGGCAGCTTGGACGGCTGGAAGCCGGTAAGGCATAGGAGTTGGGCCGTTCCCGAAGGAACGGCCCCGCACTCCGTCTTCGAACTAGGTGGCGCCGCCATCACCGCGGTATGGGCCCAACTGGAGGTATTCCGCGATCAGTTCACGCGGAAGCAGGGGCATCAGCCGGCTTGCTGCGTCGAGTGTCTTCTCATCAGCTTCTTCCGCGGAGTCGGCATCCGGCTCCGGCCAGCGGCGAACCCCCTCCGCAGCTACGGAGATCGGGTGGAACAGGATGGTCCCGTCCTCGGCTGCGAGCCACACCCCGCTCGGAGCGTCGCGGCGAACGAGACCATCTCCCTGTTTCCCGTCATGACGGACCTCATTATTCCCGGAAAGGTCCGCGAATTCGTGGGTGCCGTCCAGGGATTCCGTGTCTTGCGGATCCCTGTCCAGCACGCCGTTTCGATTTTCCCGCCGGCTCCCGCCCGGCACCGTCATCGCTATCGCCCCCGCGGTTTATTTTCACCTTCTGTGTATTGCGTGCCTTCGGCTCATCCCCCGTTAAGGACACGCGTTTCTTCTCCCTGCCTGTGCGGGGCGACACCCTGCTCGTTCCGGAGGACCAACTGCCCGTCCCAGCACACGATCCCAGGCACGGCAGCGCCGAGCGATCCGGCGCGCGGCGCCCCGGTCGATGCGGACGCTCGCCCTCCCCGCGTCTTGATTCCTACCCTTGCGAATATGACTACGTCAACGATGAAACACAGAGAGTCGCGTGGGGCGGCTCGCTTCTCACGTGGTGAGAAACGAGCCCGTTGAACACATCTCATGTGGTGAGAATGCGGTTTCATTTCTCACCCCGTGAGAAACGGAGGGCGTTTGCCAGCACTCCGCAGAACCGTCAACTCCATGACATAGCCTGGGCGTAGGAGGCATACCCAGATCCACAACCGCAGGGAGAAGTGTGCGCGCCATTAGGATGGAACAGTTCGGCGGTCCCGAAGTGCTGCAGGTGGTTGAGGTCCCCGATCTTGAGCCGCGCGGCGCCCATCACCTCTTGCAGGTGAGTCGCGCAGGCGTGAACTACGCGGACATGCACGTACGGGGAAACAGCTATCTCGCTCCCGTGACATTGCCCTACATTCCCGGCAACGAAGTCGTCGGCACGACAGCGGACGGCAAGCGCTTTGTTGGCCTCACCCAGGGCGGCGGATACGCCGAGCAGGCCCACGTCCACCGCCGCACCTCGTGGGAGGTGCCTGATGACGTGACCGACGAGCAGGCAGTCGCACTGTGCCTCCAGGGCAATTCGGCCTACCACCTGCTCCACACCGTCGCTGCTGTCCGGGAGGGCCAGACCGTGGTGATCCCGGCCGCCGCGGGCGGCTTGGGGTCCATAGCCGTCCAACTGGCCAAGAGCATCGGCGCGAAGGTGATCGCCCTGGCGAGCACGAAGGAGAAGCGTCAGCTCGCAGAAGACCTCGGTGCCGACGCAGTCGTCGATTCCACCAGTGAGAACCTCACTGAGGAAATCAAGGAAGCAGCCGGCGGCCCGGTCCAGGTCGCGCTTGAGATGACCGGCGGACCGACCTTCCACTCGATCATCGCCGCCCTCGCCCCCAACGGGCGGCTGGCTGTGTACGGATACGCGTCGGGCCAGACCACCGAGGTGTCGACCAAGGTACTGATGGAGCAGTCGATCACCGTCTCCGGTTTCTGGCTGCCGACCCTGTTCCGCGACCTGAAGGCCCTGCCCGCCAGTATGAACGCACTCTTCGACGCCGTGCGCGCCGGCTCGCTTCGCCCGGTCCTCGGACAGGTCTATCCGATGAGCAAGGCAGCCGCTGCCCACGCCGCTCTGGCCGCTCGGGCGCACACCGGGAAGCTCTGCCTTGATACCGCCGGGTAGTTGAAAGCTCAGATTACCCTCAAACTTTCCGCCACCTGGAACAAGAGTGCGACGCGAGGCGTCCTTCAACTAGTCGTCCATGTGCGGGAGTTGGTGGGCCGGTCTCTGACGGGAGCGGCCCACCCGTTGGGGAGGTAGCGGGCTACATGACTGGCAACGAAATCTCGAACGCCTCGGAGACCGGATCTCGTCTCGTCGACCGATTCATCCGAGTCCAGAAAGCCTTTGCTCAGCTGGGCGGGGATGTACACGGCACTGGCGAGATAGCCAAGGCGGCCGGCCTGGACGACTCCACCGCCTCACGCATCCTGCAATCCGGCGTCTACGGCGGACTGTTCGAGCGCATCGGACGCGGCAAGTACCGACTGGGGGCGACCGCTGCGCACCTCGGAATGCACGCGCTCGCCAGCGCGCCAGCCAAGGACGACAGCACGCACACGATCCTGGAGGAGCTGCGCGAGGCCACTGACGGAGGCCTGGTCTTCCAATACATGCTGGCCCCCTTCGGGGGCGCCCAGCGTCAGTGCATAGACATGGCCGTGGGTGATTCGGACCTGGTGGAACTCGGTATGACCGCCCTCGACATCCTCTCCGTCACCCGTTCGCTCCGTACCGGAGCCAGCGGCCGAACCATCCTTGCCTACCTCCCTACGACCCTTCAGGAGCTGGTGCTGGCCGAACCGATTCCGGCTGAAGCGGGCCCAGGTGTCTACCGCGACGACAAGGAACTCCTCGCTTCACTCGAAGAGGTCCGTGACCGCGGCTACGCCCTCGGCTACGAAGAGTGCATGCCCCTGTGGAATTCCTGCGCGGCGCCCATCGTCTGGGGGGAAGCGATCATGGGAGCCGCACTCCTACTCAAACCTGCCACCGTCATGCCTGAGGCTCCGGAGTCAGTGATCGAGGCGACAAAGACGGCTGCCTCTCAGCTAAGCGCCAGACTGAGCCATCTGTCGGAGCCCATGGCCATGATGCTCGGAACGTGAGGAAAGCCCAGGTCGGAGGACTCGCCGCACGTGCAGGGAGAGCAGGGTGGACCGGCAGCAGAAATCCATGCGCCGACCGGCGAGAGTCGTGGCTAGGGTGAATCACATGAGCGGACAGCAAGAAGTTCACTCCGTTGCCAGGGTGGCCGCCACCCTCCGGACGGTCCTCGCGGGGTTCCGGCAAGGCGGCGAACGGGCCCTCCCCTTGCTGGTCGGCGAGCAGGAGGGGGGCGAGCCCGAAGCCGTAGTCCTTCCCTACGACCTGTTCTTGGAGCTCTGCCGGGCACTGGAGCGTAGCGAGGACCTCGACCTCGGCAATCTCGCAGCCAATCGGCTGGCCGACGCTCCCGCCCCCGGGCAGGGGCTGGATACGGCGGCCCTGGCCCGCCTGGTCGCCGAGGCGCAGCCCGAGGACGCCGACGATCTCCTCCAGGCCGGCGGGGCGTCGGCTCGCGAGGACTGACGACAGCAGGACGGAGAAGTCGTGGCGGCGTCCGACCCTTTCCGCGGAGACCACCTACCGCAGGTCGGCGCCGACATCCTGCAGCTGAAGAACCTCCAGTTGCAGAAGCTGGCGCTCATCCGCATCGCGCAGCTGACCAGCGGAGAAGTCCAGGGCACCCGTCTGGAACGGATGCCGGATTCCTGGCCGGCGGAACTGAGGAACTGCTGGAAGCTGTATTTCGACGAGCAGGAGTATGACGTCGACCGACGCCTCAACCGCCCAGCGCCGCGCTATCGCATTGTCTACCGATTTCTCGACCCGGTGCCCGACACCGCAGACCGCGACCGGCGGCCACGGCTACAGGTCCTCGCGGTCGGCCCGCGCTACCTGGCCGAGGCATACGAGCGAGCTGTCTCCAGGCTCGCCCGCCCGGAGGTAGCTGGGGAACGCTCAATCCAGCCGACACGCCCCTCTGCCCAACCTCTGCAGCAACGCGGACAGCGCGCGGGGGAACGAAGCCGACGAGCCCAGGACGAGCAACGCCAGCCTCGACAAGACCCTCCTCGCCCTCGGCATCATCGGTAGGGCGTGCCCAGGACTTGCGGCCCGCACATGCACGGCTGGACGAAGATCACGGAGATGGCGCGACCCTCGGCGCGTAAGAAGCGGCAGACGAGTCGACGAGCAGCTTCAGCCTGACCTTCGGCAACGGACAGCGCATGACGGACAGCCTTCTGCTGAACCGACACATAGATGCCGATCGTCTGATTCCGCGCGACCTGCTCGTCGAGGAAGTCCAGGATCATGCGGAGGCGGGGCGGGTCAGACGGCAGCTCGAACATGGCGGGCACCGGACCAAGCCGACCAGTGGACGATCATGTGCCGACCTCCTCTTCACGAGGCCGATCGACCAACCTCTCCCCATCCACCGGAAAACGGCCTCGGGAACCCCAAAACGGGTGGTAATACACCGCCACCGACAGGCTGAGAAGCCGACGCCGCAGTGCGGCACCACCCCGCCGTGCGGCCAGCTCGCGGTACGTGGCGGTCCACTCGTGTTGAGTGCGGGCGAGGTCGGAAGGCATGAGATGGCACATAGGCCAATTCAATCACCTGTTCGATTCCATTGACCAACGCCCCAGCCACTCCAGACGCGGGCGACTGTGACTGCCCTGGCACTCAGGGTTGTTGATCAACATCTGGCGACACCCAGCCCTCGTCGGGCCGCCACAACCAGCGGAGGGCATCAGGGAGCAGGACGCCGCCGTGGTTGGGGCTGTGACCGCCGTCGCCCAGGACCAGGCGGAAGTCGTAGTCGGCTTATGCGAGCGCGGACGATACCGTCCGCTACTGAGGTTGAACTCGGGATGTCGTGCTGCTGATCAGGCGGGTCGGATGGTCAGGCCGGTCTCGGTGAGGCAGCCGTCTATGAGGTGGCTGCGGTACTGGATGTGCCGTAGGCCGCGCCGGACGGTCTGGACGAGGTGTTCCGGGGTGCTGAAAGCGACGTTCGAGAGCCAGCCACGTCGCAGGAGGGACCAGATGCCTTCGACGGGGTTGAGGTCGGGTGCGTAGGGCGGCAGGTAGTGGATGGTCAGCCAGTCGCGGGTTTCGGCGAACTCCCGGAGCCCTGCGGCTTTGTGGACGTTGAGGTTGTCCCAGATGAGGACGATGGGGCCGTCGAGTTGTTGGTGGGCGGCGATCAGCAGGTCCCGGTAGTCGCGCCAGGAGAAGCTCTTGCGCCCGTCACGGTTGCCGTCGTCGCGGCGGGGCCGGTAGATCAGCCTCGATCGGTGGCCGGGTTTGTAGCAGGTCAGCGCGGCTATGGATATGCGTCTGCGGGAACGGCCGCGGACCCGGACCACCGGGGTCCGGCCGCGTGGCGCCCATGTCTTTGCGTGCGGCGGTGTCATGGAGAAGCCGGCTTCGTCCTCGAAGACCAGCCAGGCTCCACGGGCCGCCGCTAACCTTCCGCGCGGGGCCACACCTCCTTGACCCACCCCGCGACCGCATCATCGTCCCGCTCCATGGCACGACGGGCCGGGACCTGGCAGGACCAGCCGTTACGCACCAACAGCTTCCGCACACCCTGGATCGTGTACGTCAGATGGAAGCGCCGGCCGATCACCGTCTTGACCCGGCTCAGTGTCCAGCGCTGGTCCTCCCAGCCATGCGCGGCCGGCCCCTTGGCCAGCTCCGCCTCAAGCTGAGCAAACTGCCGATCGCTCAGCCTTGGCAGAGACGCCGGCCCCTGCGACCGCAGGGATCGCGGGCCGCCTTCGGCCCACGCGTGACGCCATCGCTGGACCGAACGGACACTGACCCGAAGATCTCTGGCGATCGCGGTACTGCCCTCGCCCTGGGCGAACCGCTCGGCCGTCTTGAGCCGTAACTCTTCGCGGAACTGCTGCCGTTCGGCGGTCAGCCCGCCCCCTTGTGGATACCGCATACCTTCGGTGATACCGCAGCCACCGGCTAGCCGTCATCCCCTACGACACCACGCGTTCAACCTCAGTAAGCTCGTGGGCTCAGCCTTCACGGATCACGTCCAGGGGGATTCTTGATCAGCGATGCTCAGCTCATCCTGGGATTTTCTCGGCACCTGACCGCTTACTCGGTGTCGCCTGTGCACGCTGAACTGGAGACGTTGCGGTTTGCCGGGCAGATCTACGAGATGGCCTGGCGGCTGCGCAACGCCCAAGTTTCCTCGGCCGAGCGAGTACGGGCCATCGGCATCGAAGCCAAGATCGGCCCCTTGGATCTTGACCGGTTTGTACTGCCTACGATGGAACAGCTGGGCTGGGTTCAGTGCGACCGGCGCCCCGACGGGGGGCTGGTCAGTGTGGCGGCATTCGTTCCGCCGAATGCCGAGCTGTTGGGTGCGACGGATCGGCTGCTGGGCATTCTGCTTGTCACGCCGACGCAGCGCGCCGCGCTGGAGATCATGCGGGCGACCTCAATCCAGCCGCTGGAGCGCCATGCGGCTCTGCAGGCAGGCTCTGGGCACGGGGATGAGTCTGCCGAGCGGGCGTTGGGCTGCTTGATCACCGTCAACCTCGTGCGCGAGGTGCAGAGTGAGGACGGCCGCGCGGTGGTCTTCAATCCGAACATCTGGGTCGGTGACGCCGAGGTGGTGACGGCCGCGCTGCGCACTGAGGACGCGCGCGTGCAGCGAGAGGTCGGTGCGCTGATCGAGGAGGTCATGGCCTCGCCCGGTATTCCGGAGGAGCACGTCAAAAGCACCGAACAGCGGTGGATCGACTTCGCCGTCAGTGCCGGGTTGGTCGAGCGGTCCCAGGTCGTCGCCACCAGCGACAAGAAACTCCTCTTTACACCACACCTCCATCGAGACCCGTTCGGTACCGACCCCCGCGACCCATCCGGCCACATCCGTCAGCTCGTCGGCAGCATGATCTACGCATCGACGTTCGCATCCTGGAAGCTCACTAGCCCAGGCGCTTTCCTGCATGTCCTCATCCGCGACGGCGAAGCCGGCAACCACGAGCGCATCGCGGAGGACTACGCGATGCTCGAAACCGCTGGAACCATCGAAGTCGTAGGCGACGGCCGCCATGCTCGGATGCGCCTGCTGCAGGCCGAGGTCGCGGAGCAAGCGCTCGCGATCCTCGACGCACGCGGGAACACCGCTGGCGAAGAGAACACGACTTTTGCCGGGATCGGCGAGCAACGCTCGTACAACCACCTGGAACGCGAGCGCGCCCAGGTCGCCACCGCGGTCGTATTGGACGACGCCGACTCGCGGCGGTTCATGTCAGCACTGCGCGACACGACGGCCCGGAGGAACTTCTAGTGGCGGCCGCCCAGACGAACCGCACCCGTCCCGAAGACCCAGGCGCAGACCTGGAGCGGCGGGTGGGACGCCTTGAGTTCGCTGAGGGCGCCCTAGCTCGCCTGCGGGTCCCGTTGCGGGTAGCCGCCGACCGGGGGCGCGAAATCCTGACCGACCTTGACGTGCTCGCCGTCGACATCGACGGCCGGCTGCGCACGAGCCTGTCGGTTTTGGAATGCAAGACCACCAAGGGACAGTCAGGCGAGCCGGATCGGCTGTTGTGGCTCTCCGGACTGCAGCGCCTGACCGGCACCCAACGAGCCGTCCTCGTTCGCCAAACCATCACCCGCCGGGGCCGGGCCATCGCCCAGGCGCTGGATCTGCAGATCATGGACATGCAGACCCTCGCCTCCAGGGAGGACGGCCACGCCTGGGTACCCGAACGATTCGCCCACATCCAGGGCATGGGCTGTGAACAGGCGGAACGTCGCACTGACACCCAGCTCAAGGGACTCAAACACATCCCCGGTGGACTGGTGGCGTTTCTGCGTGCCGATAGCCTGCTGGCCGACTCGCCCGAATGTCTTAACGCGCTGGTCGCACTGAACTCCGCCACACGCCAGGGCGTCGTCCCGAATCCGACCTCACAGATCCTGGCCAGCCACGCCCTGATCGCGCTGCTGCTGGCCGCGATCCGCGACGCCTCCCGCCTGGATGTCGTACCCGGCAGCGACCTTAGGGAACGGGTCGCCCGCGCAGTCACCCTCGGCGATCCCGACAACAGCCAGATCCTGGCAATCCTCAGCCAGGCAGACGAACTCGTCCAACACCAAGTCCGGCGTATCCACGACAGCTACACCAAGGTCGGCGCCACCCGGCAGGACATCGCCGTCGCCAGCCTCAAATCCATCGTCGCCGAACCACCCGAGTGGCTTGACCGCTACATCGACCTGGTCACCAAGCTGCGAGCAAATCCCGCGATCGCGCGGGACCTCGTCCAGACCGCCGAACTGGCTTGCTTCGACGCACGTTGCGGCGACCACGCATACACCGAGGCCGCCTTCGACCATCTGTTCACCCCTGAACACAGATACCTCTTGGTGACGGCCATCAAGGTGCTGCGCGACATCGTCGGCGACCAGCTCGCCGACGCAATCGGAGAATTCGACGACCTGGACTTCCGCCGGGCCGCGCCGACCATCCCCGACCGGTCCGCCGTACAGGCTGAGCGCGCCACCCCCAAGCTCGCGCACGAAGCGCGCCCCGCCGAGTAGCGTCGTACCGGTAAAAGCTCCTCGGACTGTCCCTGGCCTTGGCATTGTGCCCTGCCTGGCCGAATCCGCAGCGTCATCAAAGACACGGTAGGCCAAGGCCCTTCTGCGGACTGCTGAACGTGACACGCGCTCACAGCGGAACCGCGTCTCGGCCCGATCTCACCAAGCGGTCGCCCAGTACGCGGCGAAACTCGCCAGCTCAAACGCTCACCCGCCAACTGCAGTTCGGACTGCGTCAGTCTCCTTCTTACGAAGGCGGTGTGACGCCAACGCAGGCAAGCACCGTCGTGGCCATGGCGTTGAGAAAGAGCGTGAACATCCATGCCCGATCTGCCGTCCTGATCAAGCCGATGAGGAGAGGTTCCTCTCCTGTGGCTTCGAGGATGCCGACCCCTTCATCGCGGCCGAGCGTCGCCTGCCCGTGCCCTTGTGCGACCCGGCCGCGGATCCGGTGGGTGTGGAAGAGCCGGTTGGCGGGGACCAAGCCCTCCCAGACATAGAAGGCGCCTCCGGAGAGGAGAGCCTCCCACGCGAGGCTAGGGTCTGTCCGGCGGATCTTTGCAGGCCGTGCTGGCGCAACGCGGTGGTTCTATGTCATCCACTCGCCGGGGACGCGTCCGAGGGTTCTGCCGTCTCGGGCGCGACGCCGGCCTCCGCCAACTCCGCGCTGTGATTGAGGAGTAGCCCGCAGAACGGGCAGCAGAACGACTGGATACTTCCCACCCCCTCGCTCCGGTCGTCGTGGGGGCAGGTGTCCCACTCCTGCTCGCAGGAGCAGCCCCTGGGCTCCAGGTCACCGTAGACGTTGCCGCTGTAGCCGCAGGCCGGGCAGTTATGCCACCAGCGGCGTGTGCCGGGTTTCGCCAATGCGTCTTCCAGCAGACGTCCTGACGTGCTGACTTCAGCCAGGATCGGCGCGATGGACAAGGCAGAGAAGTCGTTGTGAACACGACGGATGGCGGAGCCCACGCTCGATGCGAGTAGAACCTTGACCATCACTGCGGTCCGCGCCCGCTGCTCGATCTCGGAAGGGCTGGGCGGAGCTTCGAGCGGGAAGGCGTAGGGGACTATGTCGTAGGCGACGAGAAGCTCTCTCGCAGCGTCCCGTATGCGGTCCCCAGCAGAGTCGAGGGCAGTGAGCAGGGCGGCGATCAAGGTCGTGCGGGCTACAGTTTCCTGGACGTCGGCGTGCCGCGCCTCAGCCCACCATGAGCTGACCGACTGAGCTCTCCGGACGGCTGTGGTGAGCTCGCCGAAGACCATCTGGGCCTGGCAAAACGCTAGCTGCTCGGTCGCTCTTTCGATGACCGGCCGGTCGCTCTGGCCCTTCTGGCTCGGCAGATCGGCGACCTTGTCCAGGTTCGTGAAGACGGACTGGTACTCGCCCCAGAAGATGGAGGAGTCGAGGCCCAGTTCGGCACGTACGGCTTCGATGACCTGGAGACCGAGTTTGACGACCTCGGCCGCAGATCCTTCGTTGTGGTGCGCGTAATGAGCAACGCCGTTGCGTGATACGGCGACCGGGTGAAAGCCGCGCTCGTCGAGGGGCATACGTCCGCCCATGAAGACCGTCGCGTCCCTGAACGCCTCCGTGATGCCGATCGTTCGAGCCTCGGCCAGCGGTTTGACCCCTGGCGCGCTTCCGAATCCGAGGCTATGGAAGCGGTGGGCCCGGTCGCCCTTCTCTGAGTGGGCGTTAAGTCCGACCTTTCTTGGTTCGGGGTCGCTCGATCGGGGGACGGATCGCCGTGCGGGTCTGTCCGCTCGGCATGGACATGCTGGGATGCGGGGCATGGACAGAGAGCCGTACCCGAGTGACTTATCGGACGAGCAGTGGTCGTTGATCGAGCCGATGATCACGGGCTGGAAGCAGGACCGGGTGGCGCGGTCGGCGACCGGGGACCCGGGGTCCTGTGATCTCCGGGAGGTCGTGAACGCGATCTTCTACCAAAATCGGACGGGCTGTCAGTGGCGCTATCTGCCGCATGACCTCCCGTCCTGGTCAGCGGTGTTCTACTACTTCACGCTGTGGCGCGAGGACGGTCTGGACCAGCGGATCCAGGAACTCCTGCGCTGCCAGGTGCGGGAGAAGGCCCGACGATTAGAGGACCCGTCCCTCGTGATCATCGACACCCAGTCCGTGCGTGCGGCAGCCGGTGTCCCGACGACCACGACGGGACTCGACGTCAACAAGAAGGTATCCGGGCGCAAGCGCGGACTGGCCGTCGATGTTCTCGGCCTGGTCATCGGCGTCGTCGTCCTGCCGGCCTCCGCCCATGACAACACCGCTGGCACCGCCCTGCTCGACCAGGCCGCCGAACGCTGCGGGAACCGTCTGGAGAAGGCCCTGGTGGACCAGGGCTTCAAGGACGAGGTGGTCATCCACGGCGTGCTGCAGGACATCGACGTCGAGATCGTCCGCCGGAACCCGGACGACAAGGGCAAGGGCTTCGTCCCGCAGCCCAAGCGGTGGATCGTCGAGCAGGTCAACGGGACGCTGCTGCTGCACCGGCGCCTGGCCCGCGAGTACGACCACCGACCCGACACCTCCGCCTCACGGGTCTACTGGGCCTCCACCGCGAACATGGCCCGCCGCCTGACCACGCCGAGCCCCGCCTGGCGCGACGAGCTCGGGCTGGCCGCGTGAACGTCACCGAACTCCTCGCCGAACTCCAGACCCAGCACGTGGCGGCCACCGCCCGGGCCGGTGAACTCCAAGGACAGATAGAACACCTCACCGCGGCCCTGGCCGAGACCGAGGCCCGACTCGCCGAGCTGGACATCGCCGGGAAGGTCATCGAACAAGCCGCACCGGCAACACCCCAACCCGAGCCACCCCAGACCGAGATGAGCACCGCCTACCAGGCCATCGTGAACACCTTCAACCAACACCCCGAGCAGGCATTCCGAGCCCGTGAACTGCACGAACACCTCGACATGCCCATCGACGAGGCATCCGTCAATATCACCCGAAGCCGCCTCGCCCGCCTGCTCCGCCAAGGCTTCCTCACCCAACCCGGACGAGGCCGCTACCAGAAGCGGACTTAACGCCCACTGAGATGAGAAGCGGGTCGTGGCGGCACAAGAGAGCCTTGAGAATGTGTTCGCACCCGATGCCGCAATGCAGCACCGCGAAGGCTCGGTTTCCCGCGCGCCACGAATCCAAGCTGGCCCGGGCGAGCTGGCCCGCCATCTCGCCGAACCTCTCCTCGTTCACCTCTAACCTCTCCCCACGCCTGACCCTGACCGCCGCCCCGCCCGCCCCAGTGCTGGACAGTGGCGCTTGGAGTAACAGAACCACGACTTCCGTGAGGTCGTGGGGCATTAAGCGTCACTCCCACGACCCCATCACCACACCAGCGATCCACGTACAGCTCCGCCCGTGACCCACCGGACAAGCCCTAGATGCCGGCGTCTGCACGGCGAGCATCTCGCACAGGTCATCGCGTGTCAGGCGCAAATCCTGCCGGGCCATCGCCCAACTGCCCCCTTGAAGACTCAGTCACAACGGCTTTGCCGCAGCTTGGCAGTCAGTTTGAGGTGTTCTGGTGGCGCTTGGTGGCCTCATGCCTCGCCGTCATCCGAGCTGATGGTGGGTAGGTTACGGCTCGCGAGTATGCGACGGCCAAGGCCCGGCACGTCGTTCAAGGCAGGGTCAAGCGCCGTCACATCCTCCTGGAACGCGCTCAGCCGTCGCGGCGAAGTGCACACGTTGAGGAGAAGGCCAGTGAAGTCCTTCCAGGCCAGCTCCCCGGGATAGCGGCTGATGGCCTCGGCCCGCCTCAGGTATTCGTCCGTGCGCCGATTTGAGGCCCGAGTTGCCTCCACGTGCAGTGCGTCCGGATCTTCGACCCCTGCTCTCCGGGCCAAAGCCAGCGCAGGGGAGGCTTCTACGAGAAGCGCCAGCACGTCGCGGACCGTACAGATCACTCGATACTCGACCTGTTCCATTCTCTGGACCCGGTCTTGGAGTGAGGGCCAGCGAGGGCGGCGGAGAAATGGGCTCTCGCCGTCGCCTTCTGCCTCTCGGACGGCCTTACTCAAATGGGCGAAGACCTGTTTGCCGTACTCGTCAGCGAGTTCCGGCAGCGACTGGTTGACTGCCTCCACGATGGCGTCAGCGCCGAAGTTCTCGAAGCCGAGCACCGTGGCCACGGCGAAAGTCGCGAGACCGTCGGCGTCGGCAAGGTTGTCCGGTGCTGTCGTGCCCGGCGGGTGGCTTCCTTGCTTCGCCTGGCGGTACAGCTTGGGGAAATAGCGGTGAGCCGACTCCAGGGCGGCGTCCATGGCCTTGTCGGGGCAGTTGCCTGCGGACTGGGCGGCCTTCTCGATGGCGGCAAGTGGATGGGAGTCGTCCCGGGCCATATACCAGGCCAGAGCCTGTCGAACCGCACGTTCGGGTAGCGGTACTGACGGGGCCGCAAGGACCTGATCGAACCGAGGGTGCGTGGTGAACACGTGGAGTACCGCCTGCTCCAGGGGCCTCTTCTTGGTGGTGGCCAAAGCCAGAGCCTCAGCGACCGCGAACGTCTCCGGGAGGAGCTCGGAGGTGGACCCATCCCCACGCCCCAGGCCGTGCTGTTTCTTCCAGGGGAGCGCACCGAACTCCCGCCATCGGCGGATCTTCGCCCAGCTCACTGAGCCTTTCCCAGTAATGGATCATGACGTTGTGTGATCGTTCAGATGGTGCGGTCGTACTCGAGCTGGAGCAGGACGAGGGCTGCGGCGGCGATCTTCGTGATGTGGCTGGGGTCGAGGCTGACTCTGCGCAGGGCCTTGAAGGTCGTCTTGAGCAGGGAGTTGGCGCGCTCACAGACGCCGTGGATGGCGCGGATGACCTTGTTGTAGGTCTGCTGGGCCTCGGTCAGTTCGCCTCCGGCGGGCTTTTTGTGCGGGTGGCGGAAGCCGTCGCCGGCGTTCTCGTAGCCGAGGTCTACCAGGGTCGGCATGTCCAGCTCGGCCGCGACTCGGTTGAGGGCGTCGGTCAGGCCGTGGTGGCGGGCGCAGGTGGTGTCGTGCTCCCGGCCCGGGCGGACCGGTGAGACCCAGATGGGCCAGCCGTCCGGGGTGGCGATGACCTGCACGTTCCCGCCATGGTGCTTGTGTTTTCCAGACCACCACAGGTCCGCGCCGTTGGGGCCCGGGGCGGCGACGCGGTCGGTGCGGATGACCGTTCCGTCGAGGTTCAGATGCGTCAGCCCGGCTGCCTTCGCATGCTCCAGCGCGGTGGACAGGTCTGGTGCGCCGGCGGCCAGGACGGCCAGTCCTTCGTGGAGGTAGCGGTAGGCGGTGGAGGCCGACAGGCCGTTGTCACGGGCGAGTTGGGCCAGTCGGGTGCCGTCGAGGAACCAGCGCAGCACGAGCACGGCCTGCTTGAAGCAGCCCAGCGCACGTCGCCCCTTGCGGGTCCTGGCCTCGATCCGGTGGTCGCGCAGGAGGCCGGCCAGGTGCTCGGCGGTGGACCGCTTCACATCGAGCACGGCGGTGTATGTGACACTGGTCGGCACGTGAGGCCCCTCGGTCGGATCTTTCTGTCGCAAGATCGTTCCTATCAGGGGCCTTACGCCTGCCCGGACTTGGGGATACCGCGGGCCGCAGCGCCAGCATCGCGATCACAGCGAGCGACGAGCGCTTACTGGAAAAGACTCACTGATAGCCCGTGCGCCGCAAGCTGCTCACGCAGTCGCCGCTCGGCGGCACTGGGCTCTTTCCACACCACGGGGTCAGTCTAGTACTCCAGCAGGATTTCGCTGTCTGACCTGGTCTTTCGCCGGGTGGCGGGAGTGTAGCGGGACTCTGAAGGTGCAGGGGCGGTCTCACGGAGACCGCCCCTCGAACGTGCGACAACGCCGCAGGTAGTGACAGCGGCGGGGCAGCCTCCCAGGGTGATCACCGAGTACGCCGCCGCGCAGTGGGACCTCGAACTGGACGATCTCTTCCTGGCCATCGGCCACCGCTTCGGCCGTGTGGAACTGCGCCGCCGCATGCGTGACTACGTCCGCGGACTGCTCGCCCCGGTGGCCCGCAAGAACAGCTGGCAGCTGGCCGAACAGGCGGGCCACTCCACCCCTGACGGCCTGCAGCACCTGCTCGCCGGTGCGAAGTGGCAGAGCGACGACATCCGCAACGACCTGCAGCAATACGTCGCCGACAAGCTCGGCGAGGACGACGGTGTCCTGATCATCGACGACACCGGCTTCATCAAAAAGGGCACCACGTCGGCCGGAGTCCAGCGGCAATATTCCGGAACCGCCGGGGCCCGTATTTCAATAACTGTCAGCGACGGGTTTCCGCGGGGGTTGTTCGGGCGTGTAGCTGTTCCAATGTGCGGGCGGGCGATCCGGGTATCGGCGTGACGAGGATCCGGTGCAGGTCCAGGAGCCGTTTTGCGTCCTGGTACTGGATGGACAGGTTGGTGCGGTTGACGCCCAGTAGTTGGGCCAGGAAGGTCATGGTCACCGCTCTGCGGCGGCGCAGGATGGCTGCCAGGAGCCGGTGGGTGTGGTCCACGCTGCTGGTCTGTGGGTGGCGGTAGCTGCGCGGGCGGTGGAAGCGTCGCTGGAATGCTGCCTCGGCCATGGCGTCCCAGAATGGCTCCGAGACCGCCACCAAATGCTCGAAGGCGGTTCGTGACATGCCGGTCAGGGCCGGATCGGTGAGCATCGCGGTCAGGGCCGGGTCGGTCCGGTGTGTCGTTGCCGGCGCGTCTGGCGCTCGCGGTGGACGGGAGACAGTGTGTAGTTCCAGTCGCCGTGGAAGGTGTTGGGTGTGATCGGAAGGGTGTGGAACTCGGCGGGTGTGACGCTGATGCCGAGGTCGTAGTTGTCTGTGTCCAGTTCGGCCCCGATGGTCAGGCCGGTCTTGGTTGTTGTGGCGGCGATGGTCTCGAGGACGACCTGGTAGCTGGTCAGCGGCCGCCCCCGCCAGTTCGCGGTGATGTGACAGAACATCCGGTGCTCTATCTTGTTCCACTTCGAAGTCCCCGGCGGTAGGTGACAGACCGTGATCTCCAGGCCGGTCTCTCGTGCGAAGGTGGCAAGGTTGCTTTTCCAGGTCCAGCGCCGGGGGTCGTTGGAGCCGCCGGAGTCGGCGGTGATCAGGAGCCTGCCGGCATTCGGGTGGTCCGCCCGTCCGCGGTGTTGCCACCAGCGTCGGATGGACTCCACCGCGAACTGGGCGGTGTCGTGGTCGGTGCCGACGTTGACCCATCCGCTGTTGTTGGCGATGTCGTAGATCCCGTAGGGGATCGCCATGGGCTGGTCGTTGGTGGTGAACGTGTGGCAGTCCACCTTGATCGCGTTCTTGCCCGGCCGCCAGGTGCGACCGGGCCGGTCCCGGTTGCCGAGCCATTCCTTGGCCTTGGTGTCGACGCTGATCACCGGCTGGGCGTCGTTGAGGAACTCGGTAGCGGTGGCATTGAGGTGGGTGAACTGGGCATCGCGGTCCGGATGCCTGATGCCCTCCGTCGTCTTCGCGGTTCCCTGCAGGCTGTAGCCCAGGGTGTGCAGCAGGTGTCCGACGGTTGAAGCGCTGATCGGGTGGCCCTGTGTGGTGAGGGTCGAGGCCAGGGCCCGTAACGACAGCGTGGTCCACCGCAACGGGGAGACGGGGTCGCCTCGGGTGTGCGGCTCGATCAGCGACTCCAGCGCGGGCAGCAGACCAGGGTCGGTGTCTGTCAGCCGCTTGCGGCCCGCACCTGGGGCCCGGACCCGCAGGGTCGGTGAGGAGTAACCGGCCAACTCGGCAATACCTCGCGCGATGGTTGCAGTGCTGGTGCCGGAGGCGGCGGCGACCCGGATGATCCCGCCGCGGCCGAGGGCCGTCGCCTCACTGGCCAGGTACAACCGACGGCGGCGCTCATCGAAGTGCGGCAGGATCTGATCGAACTTGGCCCGCAGAGCACGAGCGGCAACGCGGCCTGACAGACACGGGGTCATATCTCAGACTCCCACCAACACCCCTCTGCCGAGCACTTATTGAATTACGAGCCCCCGGCCGCACCGAGAACTGCCAGATCGGCGTCTTCGCCGCCTACGCCACTGCCCGCGGCCGCGCCCTGGTCGATCGCGACCTGTATCTCCCGAAGTCCTGGACCGAGGACCGAGAACGCTGCCGCACCGCAAAGGTCCCCGACGAGCGAGAGTTCGCCACCAAGGGCGAACTGGCCCGACACATGGTGCTGCGGGCCCTCGCTTCGCCGCTGCCCATCGCATGGGTCACTGCGGATTCCGCCTACGGGCAGGACAACCGCTTCCGCCGACTGTTGGAACAGTCGGGCACCGGCTACGTGCTGGCCGTTCCCAAGTCCCAGTTCAGCGTGGGGTGTTCCCGGATCGAGGCTCTGTTCGCGCAGGCCCCCGACGAGGCGTGGGAGAAGGTCTCATGCGGCGACGGCGCGAAGGGACCCCGCGTCTATCACTGGGCGGCGGTGCGGCTGCCGGCCGTCGCCGAATTCGACTACCAGGGCGAGGTCCCTCACCGGATGCGATGGGCGCTGGCCCGGCGCAGCATCAGCAAGCCCGACGAGATCGCCTACTACCTCGCCTACGCGCCCCTGGAGACCACGGTCCAGGAGTTGGTGTGCGTCGCCGGGGCACGCTGGGCGATCGAGGAGTGTTTCCAGACCGCGAAGAACGAGTGCGGCCTGGACCAGTACGAGGTCCGCCGCTACGTGGGCTGGTATCGGCACGTCACCCTGGCCATGCTCGCGCACGCCTTCCTGGCCGCCACAGCACACCAGGCCGGGGAAAAGGGGGTGCAACCAGTGAGACGACCGGGGCCGTCGCGCTCACAGTGGCGGAGGTTCGGCGACTCCTGGCAGCTTGTCGTCCCCGGCCCCCGCACCTGCGCGGACACCGAAGACAACACCACGCGCTGAGCTGGTCGAACTGGCGCCGCCGACGCCAAGCAGTCGCCCGCCGCTGTCACTACCTGCGGCGTTGTCGCACGTTCGAGGGGCGGTCTCCGTGAGACCGCCCCTGCACCTTCAGAGTCCCGCTACACTCCCGCCACCCGGCGAAAGACCAGGTCAGACAGCGAAATCCTGCTGGAGTACTAGTTAGAACCCCGCGATTCACAGGGGTCCCCACCGTGGGACGTGTTGGCCTACTGAGCCCTACGGCATACGCCGGCCGCGCGTTGTGCGCACGGCAACCAGGTCAGAGGGGAAGATCAAATGACAAGCCGTTTCCGCAAGGGGTCTCGACACATGTTTAGGGCCGCAGGGTTCGCCATGATCCGAGGTGCTGCGTACGCAGCTGGCAGCGCCGTCGTGACTGGGGGGATCTGGTGGTTCCAGTCCCGGTAGTTCGCGCCGACTCGTGCGTTCTCCGCATTGAGGCGCGAGGTGTGGCCAACTGTGATGCTCAGACTGGCCAACTTGGGCGCTCAGTCACAGGCGGCTGCATGCGCAACCGGACCCTGAACGTCGGGGAGCCTTGCCGCCTACGGCTCGACGCACCCCGAAGCGGGAGAAAACCCGCATTTCCGTAGCCAAGCATTGCCACCAGCACCCAATGTGCCGCAAATCCGACCAAGCCTCGGAGTCATCGTTAGCCCCACGACTCCACCCTTCGCCATCAACACATGTTGATAGACCTAACCCTCGCAAGGCTCGACCATAAGCAAAAATTGCCACCTAACATAAACACCTGTTGATGACGGCGGCTTCGTGCCGCCGGAGTCCTGATGTCTCAGAGAAGGAGTCCTGGATCATGACCGCGCTCCGCCGAACCGCAGCCCTGGCTGTATCCACCGCCCTCCTCGCCGGAGGCGCGATGACTCTGGCGCCGACGGCGTCCGCAGCCACCTCTCCCAAGTGCACGTACAACCTGGCCGACTTCACCGGCACGGTGGACGGGGACGGCGTCAACTACCGAACGGGCCCCAGCACCAGCTACACCGCCAAGGGGCGGCTCTACGACGGTGACCGCGTGCGCGTCTACTGCGGGAAGGGCAACTGGTACTACAGCTCTCTGGCCAAGCGTTCGAAGGGGGGCCTGGCCAAGGGAACCACGGGCTGGATCCGCAGCGACATGCTCTACCAACTGGCCGGCTGAGCGACGCCGGAAACAGCGACGGCGCCTCGCCTTCCGTGAGGGCTGATGCGCCCATGTCGCATCCGTCAGGTGAACCCGCCGCATCCGCCTCCGGGCCCAACACCGAACGGACCGGCGAGCCTTCGAGCGTCCCGCGCCGTCAATCGCCACAGCGATCGAGGTCACTGGCCACGGCGCAGCGCCATCCAGCCGTGCCACGTTCCCGCTCGCGGCGGCCCATTTCCTCTGCAAGGTCCCTCCGACGAAGGAACTCCATGAATCTCCGCGCTCGCGTGCCTGCTCGTCTCGCCGCTTCCGTGACTCTCGCACTGTCCCTGACCGCCGGAGTGACCGCCGCCACGGCCCAGACCGCCAGCGCGGCAGAGGCGCCGTGCGTTCCCCGCGTGTACTACACGGTCAACACCAACGCCGTGAACTTCAGGACCGGACCCGGGACCGGTTACGCGTCGAAGGGACTGCTGTACCGCGGCGACTGGGGCAAGAAGCTCGCCACCAAAGGCTCGTGGATCAAGCTGCGGCTCGGGCAGAAGTCCCGGACCGGACTGCCCAAGAACTCCACGGGCTGGATAGCCAAGCGCCTGGCCTACGACTGCGTCCCGATGCAGCTCGACTGACGCTGAAAAAGGAGCCTCGGGAATGACCCGTAAAGAGCTGACCGGACGCCTGGGCAACCGGTGCCGAGCGAATCGGCTCTGGGGGAGGAAGAAGATCGGATGACGAAGAAGGGCGGTAGCTCGGAAGTCGCTGATCAAAGCGGCGCCTTTCCGCGAGAAGGCCCCGCCCGTGCGCGAGAGCCGACACCTGCCGTGTTGCAACTGGCGGTTTCCTCGTTGCTGGTCGATCCCACGCCACGGCCGATAACCACGCGCGCGAACCAGCTCACGTTGACCCGAACCGCGCATCTCAATGACCTCGACGAAGTCAATAGCATGCACGCCCGGTGCTCGCTGGAATCGCGCTATGCCCGCTACCACGCCGCCCGGCAGGCCGTGACGACCCGCGAATGGGGGCATTTGTGTGACCGGTCCGACGGGACCACCTTGGTCACCATCCCGCTCCAGGAACCAACCCGCATCATTGCTGTCACTCACCTGCTCCGGACGTCGGTCCCGCATGTCCGCGAACTCGGCATCCTCGTCGAGGACTCCTGGCAGGGGCAGGGGCTGGGCACCGCCCTTGCCCACTACGCGGTGGACCTCGCGCGCACCCACACCCTCGACTGCTATGGGATCGCGGCCATGGCAGGAAGCGGCAACCAGCGGATGCTGTCCATCCTGCGGGGGCTGCACGCCCGCGTCACGGGCAGGGACGGGCCCACGCTGAACACCGTGATCCCCGTGGAGGCGTAGGCCCATGTACCAGGCCCTCCGCCAAAGCCTTGCGCGGCGTCATGCCAGAACCAACCGGGACCGACGGCACCGGGATCGCGGTTTTCACACCCGCCCCGTCGCCTTCCGCCGCCGGGGCACCAGCCGCCAAGAGCGTGGCACCACGGCTCGGCGAGTTCCGTAGGACAGAGCACGCTCCGGGCGCGACCGGTCATCTCGGGGGCTGACATCGCGCGGTACCGCTGGCTGTTCCTGAACAGCCACATCACGCAATCCGACGCAGAATGGGAGATCTCCCTGTGCCCCCGCTCCTTACCGATGCCCGCCGCGACACGCTCCTCGTGCTCGACGACGGCACGATCACCTACGCACGCACCGCGACCATCGCGGACTACCCCCTCGTCGAAGATCTGCACGCACGGTGCAGCACAGGCAACCTCTTCGCACTCTACAGAGGCCGTCGCCCCGGCTTCTCCGCTGCAGCGTGGCAGCGCATAGTGGACAGCCCCCGCAGCCGCGTGCTCCTCGTCACCGCGGACCACTCCGGTCACGCAGTGGCCATGGCGTCGATGATCGAGAGCTCCCGCGCGCCGGAAGCGTGCGAAGTGGCGCTCCTGGTGACCGACCTACCTCCGCATGCCTACCAGTCGCGCGGGCTCGGCACCCGGCTGGCCGACCTCGTCGCCGACCTCGCCCGCGACGCGGGATTCACGTCCCTCACCGTGACGTCGCTGTGGACGAACTGGCGGATGCTACTCATCGTCGCGCACCTCGGCGGCCCGACCCTGCCCCAGACCTCGTATGTGCGCAACATGGCGCTCCTCGGCCTGCTGCCCAACTCCGGCCTAGACGTGGCCGACGAGATCGAACTGCGGATAGCGCTGTGAGGGCGGCTACTCCGTCGGGTACCGAGCGGTCCACCGTTGTCACCGACGACGGCGCCCGGCTGACCGTGTACACCGATGGTCCGTCGCATGCCGGAGTGACGGTGATCCTGAGCCACGGTTTCCTGATGACGGCGGACGTGTGGCGGCTGCAGGCGCGCGAGCTGTCTGCCGGCGGCGTCCGGGTCGTCCGCTACGACCAGCGGGCCCACGGCAACTCGGTTCCAGGCCGCGCGGCCTTGACCGTCGACCGGCTCGGCGCCGACCTCGCCCACGTCGTCGACGCGACAACGCCTCACGGACCAATCGTCCTCGCCGGGCACAGCATGGGCGGCATGGCAGCCCTCACTGTTGCTGCCCGGCAGCCGGAACTCATCCGTCGCCGACGTCCCCACGTAGCCCTGATCTCGACGGCCTGCAGTCGGGCCCAGCTGGTGCCGGGCAACCACCCGCTCCACTGGATCAAGGCAGCGGCCCGTGCGGGCTACTCCTATCCTCTCTGCTGGCTTCCGCCCGCCGCCGACGTCGCACGGCGCCGGCTGCCGAGCCGTCACCCGTGGGCCCTTCGCCCCGAGACGCAGCACGGCGGCGACACCCCGCCTCCGAGCCGACAAGCCATCCGCCGTACGCCCACGGCGCAGATCGCCCAGCTGTGGAAGTCCCTGCGCACCTACACCACGGCCGAGATGCTCCACGCCCTCGACGCACTCGCCGGCCACGTCGAAATCGTCACGGGCGAGTTGGACGACTGGATTCCCCTGTCCCAGACCCATGAGCTGGCCCAGCAACTGCCTAAAGCACGTATGCACGAGCCCGTCATAGGCGCCGGGCACCGACTGCCCACCGACAGAGTCGGCCATGCCGCCGTGACCCAGGTCCTGAACCGGATGGCCGAGGCGGCGCTCCGCGCCCCCGCCTCCGCGGCGCCCCGAGGTGAACGCACATGAGTCGAGACCATCAACAGCCGCCGCCAGCCGCCCCCTGGGCCATCCGGCTCACCCCGGACACCACCATGGCGCTGCGGTTCATCGCCGAGCCGACCGAGCGCCGCCGGCACCGACGCGCCCTTCAGCCTCCCCATCGCCCCACCGAATCCGGGCCGCAGGAAACACCCGCCGGCTAGCGGTACCCCTCCGCGTAGAGGCCCCGGCCCGCACACCCGCCCCGTGGCGAAACAGCCGATCGGGCCCCGCCTGCACCGCGTTGTACCACTTCACATCCTGGCCTTCTCGATCGTGACGGATCGGAGAGCCCATGCAGCCGCACACCCGCCGTGCCCTTGAGAACTGGCGCACAGCCTGGACCGACCAGCAGGACGCCGCCCTGGCCGCCTTTGCCGCAGCCTTCCCCGGCCTTGCACGCATGGATCGCCCAACGGGCTGCTGCGATCCGCGTATGAAAGTCGAACGACCCGGAGAGGCGACCGGCTTCGTGTGCTTCGACGATCACGGCCGCGCCACGGTGGATTTCACCGGGATCCCGCAGACCACCCTCGGTAGAACCCTTGAAGTCATCTTCGGGTGCGACTGGTTCGACGAAGGACCCGAGGGAATCGCAGCCGCGCCACCCGGCACCTACAACTGGGACGACGAAGCCACGTACGCGGAATTCGAGATCAAGGTTGCGGCCGACGCCACCGCCTCGATCTGCATGTCGTACGTGACCGTAGAGGACGCCGTCGTACTCCTGGACGAACTGCAGACCCACCTGACCGAGCACGCGGTCGGCGGCCCCGCGCCGCCTGACGAGCAGCGGTAGCCCACATCACAGCCCCCTGTCACCGTCGCAGCGCACGGGCCACCACGCCGGCCACGGCAGCGAGCGCGCTCATAACGGCGGCCCCCACCCCGAGCGGCTCGGCGAGCGCCGGGTGCTCGCGGGCGAGATAGACGGCGGCCCCGGCGATCAGGAGCCCCAGCACCAGGGCGAGGAGCAGGACCGCCAGGCGCAGCTCCCGGTGGCCGTCGTCCTGCCGGTGTGGCGTGTCGGTGTCCGTGGTCATGAGCAGTACGTCCTCTGCGCGTCGGGCGTCTGCGGTGCCGTCCACGCTCGGGCGGCGCCGCAGACGCGGCTGGTGAACGGCATCCACGGTGGCTGCTGCGCGACGGCGTAGCTACGCCATAACGCTGCCGTTCCGCTGCCATTTCTCCGCCACTTTGCGGGGCTGCGGTCGAGACGACTGGACGAAGGTGGGGGGTCTCCAAAGGCGTCCGCTCTCCCGGTGTGTTCCGGTAGCGTCCTTTTGTGGCTTTCAGCAAAGTGCCCAGTGCCGCCGACCAGCGCCTCATCGATCACGCGGCGCGTCACGACTTGTCCGTCACCGTCAAGCAGCTCGCCGCCTGGCGGCGGGCCGGGCTCCTGCCGGGGAATATCCCTGGCGGAGGCCTCGGCCGGGGCCGGGGCAGCACATCTGCACCACCGCCCGAGAGCTTCGATCTGGTCGTCGCCCTCGCGCGCCTTGCCGGGCGGGGTAAGCGGCCGGCGGACCTGGCGCTTCTTCTGTTCGCCGAGGGCCTCCCGGTTCCAGAGGCGACGGTCCGTGCCGCCTTCCGTGCCGCCGTGGACACGGACCCGCTTCCCGGCGAGGACGACACCTCAGCCGACGGCCGTGACCCGGATGAGCGGCTGGACCAGATTTCCCAACGGCTCGCCGACCGTGGCCAGGTCCTCACGCTCGTCCCGGCCCGCGCCCGCCGTATTGACGAGCGCATCACCCGCGCCCTCGGTCAACTCCCGCCCGAACTGATGGAACTGGACCAGAACCCCGAGCCGCAGCCGCTCACCCCCAAGGACGCCACGCTGACCGCCGTGACCGCGACCATCGGCGGTTCCGTCCCCCTCCAGGACATCGGCGCCATGCTGCGCGCCATGAGCCCCGCCATGGCGGCAAATCCGATGGCCTCTCACGTCGAGACCACCCAGGCCGACGTTCCGGAGGCCGCTGCCAGCATCCTCGCCGAGGACGGCTCCCTGGCCTTCCTCCCCGACGGCGACCCCCGTGATGTCCTGCGCGTGCTGGCCGACACGGCTCCGCTGGAAGACCTCGCCGTCGGCTGGCATACGGCCGTCCAGGTGCGGGAGTGGGCACTGGATCTGTGCCGGCGCGTCGAGGGTGAGTTGAAGGATGGGCAGCTCGGCGCAGCTGTCGAGGAATGGCTGCACGGCAGGCAGTTGATGTCAGGGCTCTCCGTCATCGCGACCCTGCGCGAACCCCGCTGGACACCGTCGCGGGGTGCATCCTCAGCACTGATGTGGCTGTTCCAGTGCCAGGCACTCGCGACGCTCGACAGCCTGCTCCCCGGCTGCCAGTGGCACCTCCTCAAGATCCCGGGGTTCGCGCCGCCGCCTGCCCGCGACCTGATTCTCAGCAAGGTCGTCGGCCCCAGCACAGCATCGGCCGCGGAGACCACCACCGGCTGAAGCTGGAGTCGCATCCGCAGCGGTCAACGGTTGGGTGCCGAAGAAGCGGTAGCCGGTCGGGCCTGTTGGTCCAGCCACGCCCGCCACGCCCCTACTCATCTTCCGCGGCGGGGGCGCCGTTTCGCCGCACACGAGCTGCCAGCCCGTCCAGTCCCTGGGCCGACTCCGCCATGGCCGTGATCCTGTCCGTCGCCATCCCCGGGCAGCAGCCGGAGAGCAATGTCGGCCGCCGCGCCGTTTCGCACGGGCCGGGTGGGGTGCCGGGGCTGATGTGCTCGGCCGGGTGCGGGCGGTGTCCCTCCCGGCTATCGAGTATGGGAGGCCGCGGCGAACTCCGCGCAAGGTCGGCCGCACGGTTTTTCTCCGCTCCTGCGTCACGGAGAAAAACCGTGCGGCCTCCCCTGCACTCCGTTCGACGGCCTCCCAAATCTCTCTTCGCCGGGAGGGGCCGGGGGCCGATCCCCACGGCAACGCATCCCCCGGGGCCAAGCCCGCCACCCGGACGCAGCACTCGGGGCACACCAGCCTCAGACAACCCCGTCAAAACCTGCATTTGACCAGCCCAGAGCCCCTTTTCGCATTGACCACCCCACCCAATAAAGATAAATTTACCCATGTCGAAAGGGGGCAGGGCAAAGCCCCCGGAACCCACTCAGGATCAGGAGATCCGATGGACCTGAACGACTTCACGAAGCCGCTCCAGCTCAACGACACCACACGGCTCCAGGCGATCTTCGACCCGGCCTTGCGCCGCTTCCGCGCGCAGCTGTGGAAGGCCGACGAGCCGGCCGGACTGCTCGGGCTGGTCGAAGTGTTCACCCACCCCGACGACGTGCTGGACGCGGTCGACGAGTTCCTCACCGCGCACGGTGAGAGCCCGCTGACGAAGGAGCAGACGGGCCGCTTCGCCGGAATGCTGATCATGGCGAAGGGGGGACCGGACGCCGAGATGCTCCGGCTCGCCATCGAGGAGCCCGACAAGTTCCTCTTCTTCTGATCCACCGCTCCTGTCGGGGGCCAGGGTTGTCGACCTCACCCTGCCCCCGGCTGTGGAGCCTGGCCGTCGGCTTCTACCGCCTGCGAGACGCGTGTGCCGACGGCGCCTTCTCACCCCGCGTTCCCGCCTGAAATGAAGGAACCAGACAGACCTTGCATACTCCCGCAGCCATCGCGCAGCTCGCCGCCGGGATCCTCGGCAGCGACTGGAAGGCCGAACGCTCCCCCTGGGAGGTTCGCGGCAGCGTGACCGCACCCGAGACCGACGAGTTCACCCTCCATGTCGACGATCTCCATCACCTCGTCCTGGAAGCCGCCTTGGCGGGCGAGATCGCCCGGTTCACCGGACATCCCGCCCAGAGCAACGGCGAGGATCTCGCCCGGAAAGTCGCCGAGGCCATCCGCCACTACCTGTCCACGCTCGAAGACGACGAGACACAAGGCACCGCGCTCTACCAGGAGCTGAACCGGGGAGCGCACTTCTCCGGCGCGGACTACAGCGACCCGGAGACTCCCTGCCACCCCTCCGTCACCATCGCAGGGGGAACTTGCTCCTTCTACATCGACGAAGCCCGCGTCGCGCAAGTAGTCGTCGAGCTGGACTGGCTCACCGCGAGCGGCGCCCGGATCTGGCCCGGGGCCGTACCCGTTCGGATCACACTCGACGGAGGAGTCGTGTTCTCCTCCACCGGCACGTGGGTGGTCGAGCTCCAGCACCCCGAAGACGGCGGGGATGACAGCGTGTGGGAATACGAGATAGCCGCCGAGGATGCTCCGACCGAGGCGGACGCCCGTACGGTCGCTGCGAAGCAGTTGCTGGCTGACCTCAAGTCCCGCGACAACGCCGACGCCTGGAACGGCATCACGATCCGCAGCGTACGACTCGCGGATCACTCGCCGACGGCCTGAGCTTCGCATTCCTGACGGACATCGGTCGGCCGGGAAGATCTCAGCGGTCCCGTTCCGACGCCACCGGGTCTCCACGACGCCGCCCGCCTCCCGCGCGGGCGGCGCCTCCCGGGCGCAACATCGCTTCCTCGGGCGGCAGTTTGGCCTCATCCCGCGGAGATGCGCGCCGACCCCGCTGGGGCCGCGCTCGGCAGAGCGCAGATTCACCTACGTCGCAGCAGGGGGCAGGGCAAGGCCCCCTGGAACCCACCACCGCAAGGGGTCTACACATGGGTGCCCACAGCCCGCAACTACAACTCGATCTTTGGCAGGAGCAGTCGCCCGCCGCAGTCAGCGTGAAACCGGTGACCGTGCTTTCGTATGGCCTGGGGGCGGATTCGACTCTCGTCCTGATAGAAATGCTGCGCGACCCGGCCGACTACGGCCTGGAGCCGGACTTCTCCGACCTGATCGTGATCACGGCGACGGTTGGTTCGGAGTGGAGGGACACCGTCAGGTTCGTCGAGGACCATATCTTCCCCCTTCTCCGCCGTCATCAGGTCAGATACATTCAGGTCGCGCGGTGCGGCCCGTACGAAGCGGACGGCTGGGAAGTCCTCGCCGACTCCCGTAGTCCACAGCACTTCATTCCGCGAGGCCGCTGGACCCTCATGGACGAGCTCTCTCTGAACGGCACGGTCGTCCAGGCCGCCGGCGGGAATTCGTGCTCGCTGAAATACAAGGGCTGGCCACTGGACCAGTGGGGGCTGGCCGAGTTCCCCGACAGGCCGTTCCGGAAGATCGTCGGCTACCACGCCCGCGAACAAAAGCGCGCCCGCACCTACGACGGATGCCAGCAGGAGGAAAACCTGAAGGCGCGCCGGACCATCTGCACCGTGGAATATCCGCTCATTGAGCAGAGCTGGGACCGCGATATCGTGGAGGCCCGGTTGTTCACCGAATTCGGCTTTCTATGGCCCAAGTCCTACTGCACGTTCTGTGTCTATTCAGGTTCCTGTTCTGCCCGGCCCGCGCATATGGCGCGCTTGCGTGACCACGTTGAGCAGGCTGTCGAGGTACTGGCCCTGGAATACACGTCGATGGCGCTGAACGAGAACGGCTCGTTCTACCCGAAGGAGACGCTGTACACGCGTGTCGCCGAGGACGGCAACACCGCGGCGCTGCGGGCGCTGGAGGACCGTCTCGCCTCCGTGGAGTGGGCGCTGTACCGAATACGCCGCGTGTTCCCTCCGGCCCGCACCGGCAGCTGCAAGGAACGGCACGGCGACTCTTGCCGCTCCCCGTGGCCCGGCTGCATCGACCCGGACACGGGCGAGCGGACACCCCCATGCGCACAGTGGCACGGACCCGTCTGCCGCAAGCCGCAGCCCGCATGCCGGGACTCCTCCCGCAAGGGGCAGGCGAGCCGGTCCGTCAAGGTCGTGATCACCGGAACCCGAGCGCAGGTCACCCACCTGATGCGCCGCCGCGCCGCGGACGCCGGCGAGCATGTCGAGGAAGACCTTCAGCACCCGCTCGGCCATGTCCGCAGCCAGACACTCTCGCGCGGTGCACGCTTTCCCGCCGTGGAGGAGTTCCATGTCGTCGCACCCAGCGGCGTGATCGAGAAGCAGAGGAAGAACTTCGAGGAGGTGTGGCAGGAGACCTGCCGACAGCTTCGGCTCCCCGTCTGATCGCGCAGACACCGCGTCCCACGCTTCACGCTCGGCGTCACGGCGAGTCAGAACATCTCCTCTTCCCGGCTTTCCGAGTGTGGGGCCCTCGGCGGGAGGGGTGCAAGAACGGGCTTCGCCGCGTTCTTGCACCCCTCCCGTTCGGGCCCCTTTTTCTTTTTGCCGGGAAGGGGGAGGGGGCCACTCCACGGCACCGCCCGCGTTCGGTCCCGCCCGGCAGCCGACCGCGGGCCTCACGCGCTTAAAGACTGTCGCCGCGAGGGCCGGAAGTCCGAAATTCCTTCCAACTCCCCTTCTGAAACCCGGATTCCGAGGTTGACCCACCCCTCAAGAGAACATAGATTTACCTATGTCGAAAGGGGGCGGAAGCGAAAAGCCGCCCACCAAGAACATCGGCAGCGAATAGGCCAATACGGTCGTCGATCCTTTAAAACTCCACAGAGCGCTTCATTGAAATCCGTAGAACATTGACGTGACATCAAGAACCAGAATTCCACAGGGGGGCAGGGCAAAGCCCCCCAGGAACCCACACTGCTGAATGGAGTCACTCAGGTGACGAATCCCGAGATTCCCATTTCGATGACCGACCTTGCCATTGCCATCCGCGAAGGCGCGCAGGTCGAGTCGAACAACATCCTCGGCAAATCCGTCGTGTTCACCCTGCCCAGCTCCGGAGACGAGGTGACGGTGTGGCCCGGACCCGACAAGCCCCAGCCCTCCGCTCCTCTCGTCCTGCTCTGGCAGCGCCGGTCGCCGCAGGGGGCGAACATCGCTCAGGGTGTACTGCCCTGGCCCAGCGACCCGAAGCCGCTCGTGAACTGGGCGATCACGATGGCCTACTCGACCGACGAGATCGGCCCGCAGTACGCGCCCGTCCTCGCCACCCTGCGCGAACACAACGTGATCGGCGACATCGTCCCCGTCCAGGGGGTCGGCCACCTCATCCACGTCCGGCTCCCGGACTCCAGCTACCTGACCATCGGGGGTGACGAGGGCCTGCCCAGCCGTGCCGACCAGGTCAAGAACTGGCACGTACAACACGAGGGTCCCGACGAGCACATCGGGGTCATCTACCACGGCTCCGAACTCCTCAGGATGGTCGGCGCGACCCAGCGCTACCTCCAGGCGACGGCCACCCGCTACGGCAGTCACCACCCGCTCGGTGCCCCGGTCGACAGCGAAGAGCCGGACGGTCCGGACAAGCTCTACGGCCTCATCTCCGACCTGTCCGAACTGCGTCGCACCCGCTACTCGGTGCCGGGCGGGGCCCTCCTGACCGTCATGGACGCCGACGGTCACAACGGCGCCACCATCGAGGTCCCGGCCGAGGTCGTGACCCGTCTCTGCCGCCTGCTCACCGTCGAGAAGCGGGTCATCGAGACCTACGGCGGCTAGCAGCCGACGCACCCCCAACCTGCCGGGCCCGGAGGGCAACCGGGCCCGGCGCCCACGAACCCACAACCACGGATGGACACATGACGACCCGCATTCCCCCGGCACACAACCACTGGCCACTGGCGCTCGCCCGCTACTCCGGCGGCCCCGAGCCGCTCGGACTTCCCGACCGCCACCGGCCGATGCCCCTGCTGTGGGCGTCCCCGCCCTGCCCGCCGACCTGGAGCACGTCAGGCGTGCGCCACTTCGCGCGGGCCGATGACCCCCGTTCCCGTATCGCCCGTCGCCTGGCGGTCGAACTCGGCACCTCCTCCGCCTGGGACCTGATCCGTGAAGCGCAGACCGGAAGCTTCCAGGTCGGCACGGTCGAGAACGTCATCGAGACCGCAGTCTGGCTCACGTCCCAGACCTACGGCGAGTAACCGCCCCGCAGTCTTTTCCCCGCTTCGGGCCCGGAGGGCAAACCGGGCCTGAAGCGCTCAGGAACCCATAAGCAGGAAGAGCACTTGAGCCTCACATTCACTGATATGTATGCGGGCGCGGGCGGATCCAGTACGGGCCTGGTCAATTCAGGACTCGAACTCCTACTTGCCGCCAATCATTGGCAAGTCGCGGTAGATACGCACACCGCCAACCATCCGGATGCCGAGCACCTGTGCGCCGAGATGGAGTACTACGACATGAGGCGCCTCCCGAAGACAGACATTCTTTGGGCGAGCCCCATCTGTACAGAGATAAGTCCCGCCGGGGGGCGTCCCCGGACCAAGGGTCAAGTCGATGACGAGGAATGGAAATCCCTCCCGGACAAGGCGTTCCAGCGAACACGGGCTACCGCTTTCGAAGTCATCCGCGCCGTACAGCTCCACCGCTACAAGGCCGTATTGGTTGAGAACGTCATCGAGTTCGCGACCGACTGGGAGTTGTTTGACTGGTGGCTGGCCGGAATGGCGCAGCTGGGCTACAACTACCAGATCGTCTGTGTCTCGTCGGCGCACATCGGGGACGCGTTCAATCTCCCCGCTCCGCAGTGGCGCGACAGGTTGTACATCGTTTTCACGAAGGTTGGAATCCGTCTCCCAGATGTGAAGCCGACGCCGCTGGCGTTCTGCGAGGTCTGCGACGAGGACGTGCACGCGGTGCAGACCTGGCGTAAGCCCCGTAAGCCTCGCAAGGGCCAGAAGCCCCGGAGGAGCGGAGTCGGCAAGTACGGCGTGCAGTACGACTACACGTGCCCCTGCGGCCACGGAGTCGTGGAGCCGTACGTTCAGCCCGCGTCGTCCATCATCAACTGGGAGGACGAAGGCGTTCGCATCGCAGAGCGTCCCGAGCACGGGCTTGACCCTCTGGCCGAGAGCACCATCGCGCGCATTGAGGCAGGGCTGGAGATGTTCCCCGAGACCCCCTCGCTCGTGACCGTCAACCACGGTGGCCACGACGGGCGCGCATTCCGGCCGGACCTGGCCCCGCTGCCGTCCAGGTGCGCGAAGATCGGGGAAGGGCTGCTCGTCCCGCCCGGAACCTTCCCGTACGCCACGTCGTCGCCGGATCTGGCGGCTCCGCCGTTCGTCATCGAGCTCCGCAACCACGGCAAGGCGCGGAAGATCGACCGGCCGCTGTCCGCGGTCATGGCGGGTGGCAATCACCATGGGCTGGTCATCCCGTACCGCAAGGGCGCGAAGGCCAAGCCGACGTCCGAGCCGCTGCACACCCTTTCCACGCACGATTCGGCCGGTCTGCTGCGGCAGGCGGCACGGATCGAGGACTGCTACTTCCGGATGCTGAAGTGGCGCGAGCAGATGAGCGCGCAAAGGTTCCCGCCCGGCTACATCGTCACGGGGACCAGCGACGCCGCCAAGACGGTCCAGGCCGGAAACGCGGTGAGCTGCAACGTCGCCCAGTGGCTCGGCGAGCGCGTGGCCGCCGTTCTGTAAACCCCGTGGGGCCGCCCCAGCGGCGGCCCCACCTCCCCTTTCAGCCGGGCCCGGAGGGCAAACCGGGCCCGGCGCCCACAAGCCGAAGGAGCGCCGCATGGTCTTCCCGGACCCCCGGCACGACGCCCGCGAACGCATCGCCCATACCGCCCGCACCGTCCAGCACACCCGCACCACCCACATGGCGATCCGGCTGCTGCTCACCCGGGGCATCCGCCCCCAGGTGACCCGTTCCCGCCCCACCGAACCGCCGTGGGTGGACGTCACGTTCACCCACGGAGCCACCTCCGTCAGGTGGTCCAACACCTACTACCGCAACGGGCACAACCTCCGATTCACACTCCTGCCGCTCACCTTGGCGCCCATCGTCCTCGCCGCCGTCAGCAGCGCCCCGGACAAAGAGTTGGCCGCCTTCCACGACCCGGCCGACTTCAAGGGCGAGGCCGCCCGGTGGCTGGACAGCCAGACCGCAGGACTGCTGGGCGTGGCCGACAGCCGACCGATGCCGGGCTACGACGAGGAGGCGTCCGACACACCGATCTACAGCTCGGAGCTGTCCGGGCGCTGGCAGGTGGAGGGGATCGCCCTCCTGGAACTGTCCGGCCCGGACATGACCGCCGTCTGCAACCTGGAGATCCTGCGCCTCAGCGAGGCCGCGGCGCACGCAGTCATCACCGCCTACGCGGCCCAGATCCCGCTGCGCTGATCCAGCCGGCTGCCTGGCAGGCGCCACCTCGGCGATGCCAGGCAGCCGGGACTGACCCCCTCGCTGCCCAGGGTCCGGGCAGCCCCACCGAACACCTCCATCTGGGAGAGAGTCATGCCCCGAAACCTCAGCACCCCTCCGCCGTGCGGTAGCGGGTGCGGCGCCCAGCTCGAACTCTTCGCACCGCCGCCCCTGCCCGCGCCGGCCGCCGGGTTCGACTGGGATCGCAACGACGTCGTGATTGTCGGCGACAGTGGTGGAAAGGACAGCGGCGTCCTCGTGCACGAGGTGTGCACGCAGGCCGACCAGGAAGGTCAACTGCACAAGGTCAAGGTGTTGCACTGTGATCTCGGCCGTACGCCGAACGGGCACCTGATCGAGTGGCCCGGCGCGCTCGAAGTGGCCCGCAGTCATGCCGACTTGTACGGGGTGCCGTTCGCCGTCCGGCGCAGTCAGCGGTGGCCGTCCCTGTGGGACCGGGTCATGGACCACGGCAACTTTCCAGGTTTCTTTGCCAGGTTCTGCACCTCGGATCTGAAGACCGCCGTCGGCCGCGACTACGTCGACGAAATCGCCGCCGAACTTCGGCTCGGCCGCCCCATCCGGGCCGGGTACGCGATGGGCATGCGCGCCGAGGAGTCCCGGGCCCGCGCCAAGAAGCCGGTCATCGAGCAGCACCGTATGACCGCGAAGACGCTGCGCGACGTCACGACCTGGCTGCCGGTCCACCACCTCAAGACGGACGAAGTCTGGAAGGCCCATCGCAAGCACGGCATCCCGTGGCATCCGGCCTACGAGCACGTGGGACGGCTCAGCTGCCGAGCGTGCCCGCTGGCCAAGCGGGCCGACCTGATCGCGTCCGCGCGGATCAACCGCGAGATCTTCGCGGAGTGGGCCGGGGCGGAACAGCGCCTGGGCAAGCCGTTCAAGATGAACCTCACCCTGAAGCAGATCATCGAACTCGCCCGCAGCTGACCGGACCAAGGGATACACCCCAGCCACATCACGCCCTGACTCACTCCGGCAGGGCGGCTACCCGGGAATTCATCCACGAACCCGGCAGTTCGGGGGGTCCGGCGCCCCGGAACGCCATTGACCCCCTCCCCACCAAAAGATAGATTTACCTATATCGGCACGGGGTCACCGGCTCCGGACGCCGCCTCTCGCCATCGTCAGGCCGCGTGAGCCGACCGTCTCGACTCCCAGCCGGAGCGCGGAAGGGCAAACCGCGCTCCGGCACCGAACCCACAACCGTGAAAGGCAGCCCGCCCATGGACTTCACAGGGCCTCTCGACATCAAGGCGCCTACTGACTACGCCGAACTCATCAAGTCGACGCCGCCGGAGCGGGGGCACGCCCACCTGGCCTACGCCCTCCGCTGGGTCGGCGAGGACGGCACGAAGATCGACCGTGAGGGCAACATCATCGCTCCGGGCTGGGCTGACGCGCCCGACGGCTGGGAGACGTTCAACGCCACCTACGCCCCCGAAATGGCTGGAGCGATCTGCGCCGACCTCCTCTCATACGTGTGGGAGGCAACCGGAGCCGAGGGCCTGGGCCTCTCGCTGCGGACCCTCCTCACCTCTCTGACGGACGAGGAGGTGCCCGGGGACGGAGACGTTCAGCACTCGCTGCGGACTCTCCTCGACTTCCTGGCCGACGCCCTCGACTGACGTCCCACCCCCTGTACTCCTCCGGTGCGCGGCAGGGCAAAGCCGCGCACCGGAGCCGAACCCACCCACGTGAGAGAGCACCCATGCAGACACACGCGATGCGCACCGCCGCCCGCGAGCGAGCCACAGCCGCGCGTCATCAGCTGGATCTGACCACGGCCGTCCTGGCGCTCCGCCGGAGGTCGGCAGCCAGGCACAGGCGACAGATCAGCAAGACGGACGACAGCCTCCTCCAGTGGCGTTCCGAACAGCGGCTTCTTCCTGGCGACTTCAGCAGCAAGTGGGTCGAAGCCGCTGATGCTCAGCGGACGGTCCGTGAGCAGGCCCTCCGGGAGGAGGAGGCCCTGACGGCCGCCTACGAGGTCGTTGCCGCCGCCCACCGGCTGGCCCTCGGCGCGGCACACCGCGAAGTGCACCCTGTACCCGAGCGAGGCACCGTGATCGCTCCGGCCAATCCGGTCGCGCACGCCGTCAACTACACCGCGGCGTATTCCAGTTCCCACGACGGCGACGCGATCGATCACCCCCGTTCGCTGTCGGCCGACCGCGTCGAGTTCGTCCTCGGCCTGTGGCAGAAGGATCCGTCTGCGCGGATCCTCCTCGATGCGTCGTGTACCTACACCGTGGCTCGGCCCGGCAGCTACATCGAGCTGCGCCCCGTCGACGAGCCCGCGCCGACCGAGGGCGATGTGCTGCACGCCGCCCTCGGCGCCTACGGCGTGCCGTCGTCCCCCATGTGGGAGTGCGGCATCACCTACCGCGTGATCCCGCTCGACACCACCGCCACCGGCGAGGACGTCCACACCGGCCCCCGCCTGTTCGTCCAGTCCGGAGAAAGTGCCGATCGGCCGATCGACGCCCACGAGGAACCGTGGACGGTCACCCTGCACAACGCCGACGGCGACCAGATCCGCACGCTCTACATCGGTTCCCACGTGCCCGGGGGCATCGCCGAGGAGTCCGCCGACTGCGCGAAGTTCGCCGCGTCGTGGATCCGCGACAACGCGCACGCCCACCTCTCCGGGTTCTGACCCCTCCCTTGAGTCCGGGACGCGGACACGCAAACGGCCGCCCGCGTCCCGGTCTCCACTCACCGCTACCTCCAGCCGGCGAACTGCCGTCCGGCATCACTCGAAAGGCAACCGAGCATGAACACCAGATCCCGCATCAAGACCCGCACCCACCGCGGCGAAGCCTCCGTGTGGGAATACCTCGACACCTCGTGTGTCGGCGCCGTCTTCAACCAGGACCCCGCCGCCCGCGGTCTGCACGCCGTCCTGACCTACGGCCAAGACCAGTGGAACGCCGGGTGGGACGTGCTCCGCACCAGCCCCGTCTTCCGCAGCGAGGCGGAAACCGTCATCACCACCCTGTTCAGCGACGTCCTGCACTACTGGGCCCGCCGCAACCCCAACGCCTTCGACCTTCTCCAGCGCCGCGTCTGGGAACTGCGTGGGGAATTCGAGAAGTTCGACTTCGACAGGTTCGTCGACGAAGAGGAACTCGCGGCCCTGTCGGCCGCCGACGTGAGCGAGGTGACCGCCCGTCTTCTGGCCGATCTGCTGCTGTGTGCCGAGCGGCTGAACCTCAGCTCCAACAACGTCTTCGCCAACGGAGTGCGCTTCTTCGTGGCCGACTGGAACCAGCTGAAGTTCGAACAGCTCCCGCGCGCCGAACAGGAGGCGCACATCGCCCTGGCCACCCTGGAAGAGCAGAAGCTCATCCTCGGCTTCCGGCCGCACGGTGACGAGGGCGACGGCATCTGGCACGTACAGGAGAACCAGCTGGACCGTACGGTCCTGCACACCGAGGACGTCGCCGCCTACGCCGAGCGACGCAACGAGCTCCTCCGGCCCCACCCGGAGCGCCCCGGAAGCGCCTGGAGCAATTCCTCCCCGCGCTGACCGAAGCCCTCTCGTCCACCGTCCGGCAGGGCAAGCCGAGCGGCGGACCCCGGAACCCACGCCGTTCCTGGTGGGCGGGCGAACAGTCCCGCCCACCAGGAACGGCCCCGAGCGGAGTCTTGTCATGACCATCACCGCGAGCACTCCAGCCGGCCCGGGCGCGGGCTTCGAGCAGGCAGTACGCCAGGCCATTCGTCTGGTCGCCCCGGCCAGGTTGCGCCTGGTCACCTCCCGGCCCAGCCCCCCAGCCAAGGCAGGTCCCTCAACGGACGCCGACGTGGAGGCTCTCGCGATCAGCATCGGCGTCCTCAGCCCCGCTGACACCGAGCCCCGCTGACCGGCCCCGACCGGTCAAGCCGGACAGCTTGATCACCACCTTCCCCCCTCGGCACAAGATCCCCATCACCTCGAAAGGCATGCCTCCCATGAACAACCTCGCCGCCATTCCCGTCGCCGCCGTACTGCTGCACGCCCTGGCCGTCGTCGAATTCCCCGGCTTCCTGGAACTCGACGAGGACTGCGTGATCGCCCACCCGCCGCACCTTCCCCAGGACAAAGCCCTGGACAGCGAGCACATCATTCTAAGCGCCCCCGGCTTTGTCAGCAGCCCTGCGGCCCAGTACACGGGCGGCTTGTGCGCCATGGCATACGAGGGCTACGACGGCTCGGACTACTGCGACATCGAGCGCGTCTACGAGGCGCAGCCCGGAGGGGACCTCATGGTCCACGCCGCCGCGTGCGCGAAGGCCGTCGCCGACTGGTTCGCCTCGCGCCGGACAACCGCCGAGGGCTCCGGAGACGAAAGCGGGGCCGACGACACGGACGAAGTCCGTACCAGCATCACCGAAGTGTGCTGACTTGGGCAAAGCCGTCGGCCCCTGGAACCCACAAGCGCAGCACCAAGGCACCACCCCTGAGGTATCCGACAGTGTAGGGCCTTGCATGAGACAGGATGAGCCACGATGACCACGACCAGAGAACAGTTCGAGCAGCGCCTCGCGCAGCTGCGGCGCGAGGCGCCGGAACTCACGCGCAAGGACTTCGCGCACCTCGCCGGCGTCGCCGAGAAGACGGTCCGGAACTGGCTGGACGCCGACCCGGAGTTCGCTGACACCGCCCGAACCGGTGCGCGGCGAGTCCAGCTCTTCCCCTTTGACGAGGGCGCACAGTGGGTGCGCAAGCAGCTCTTCGGCGCCGACGAGCGGGCGCCGGAAGTGAGCCGGGGGCCACGGCTCGCCGCGGAGCCCCAGCGCATGCCCCACACGCCCGGCGAGCGGTGGCGCTGGGTTGACATGGCGCGTCTTCGGGGTGTCACGCCGACCGCCGTGCGGCTGCTCGCCGCCGACTACCGGGACCACCCCGAGCACCCGTTTCCGCCACGCGACGAGTTCGACCGCATGTGTGACGCCGATGAGGTCTCCGCCTGGTTCCTGTGGTACGACACCACCCGTCCGGGATACACCGGTCCCCGGCCCGCCGAGATCGCGGCCGAGTCCGGGAGCAAGGACACCCGCCACAAGGAGGTCGTCAGGCGCCTGCACACGGCGCTCGACAACGGCGAAAGCCTGACCAGCCGGGCCCTGGCCGAGGAACTCGGGGTGAGCATCGATGTCGCGGCCCGCTACCTGCGGCAGGCCGCCGAGGAGGTTCTCCCGAAGCGCGGTCTGATCTCCCGCAGTCAGATCGCCGAACGGCTGCCCGCGGCGTCCGCCACGCTCACGCCCGAGCAGCGTCGCGAGAGAGTGAAGACCCTTCTCAAGCGCAAGAGCGCTCCCGCCCCCGTCATCACGGTGGCCGATACGCCCTACTACAGCGAGACGGCCATCGCCGAGTTCCTGGCCCCTCCCGTGTGACCCCGCCGACCGCCGTCCCCGATCGGACAGGCCGCGGTCGGCATTCTCACCTTCGCATCCCGGCGATCGAGTGTGGGGCCCTCGGCGGGAGGGGTGCAAGGACGGGCTTCGCCGCGTCCTTGCACCCCTCCCGTTCGGGCCCCGCTTCTTCTTTGCCGGGGTGGGGAGGGGGGCATCCACCGGCACCGGCCCGGGGGCGGCTCGGCGCCGTAGCCGTGTGCGGCACCACGCGCGTCCGCACACCCCGATGGCGCTGCGACCCGGACGAAATCCGCAGAGACTGACCCCTGTTGGGCCGGGATTTCACGTTGACCACCCCACCCAAGAAAGATAGATTTACCTATGTCGAAAGGGGGCAGGGCAAAGCCCCCGGAACCCACGATCCACCGAGGAGATCACCTTGGCCGAGGACACCGAAGACGCCGAGCAGACCGAGTTCCTGTTGGTGTGCGAGAACGGCGATATCGAGCCGTTCGACGACTACCACGACGCCTACGAGGCGCTGACCGCCGCCGTCAAGCGTGACGTCGAGAAGCACGGCGAGGAGACGGCTCGCGAGGGTGTGATCCACCCGTACGGAATGTCGATCACCGTCATGCGCGACGGCCGTGACGTCACGGAGGACTGGGAGCGGAACGAGCCGCACAAGCCGCTGAGCATGGACTGAGCGGCGCCCGGCCAGCGAGCCGGGATCCCTCGAATCGCCGGGATGCGCGGCTGCTCCCACGCGCGAGCTCGCTCGTGAACGTCGTCGACGCACGAGCCGGCCGGAACGCCGCGCGCCCGGCGCCCTTCCCCCTCTTCCGCTCTTCAGAGCGTCCGTCACGCGCCCCACTGCTTCGGGCCGGGGAGTAACCGGCCTGCTTCGAAAGGACTCCATCATGCGTATCACCACCGCCCCGCACGCCATCGAGGCGCGCGCCGCGTTCGGCGGTTACTCCGCCTTCCCCAGACGGGTGGCCCCTCTGCTCGCGATGCGCCTCACCGTGATGCGGGAGTACGCGGCGAACCGCAACCACGTCGCGGTCTGGGCCGACACCGCCAAGCAGGTTCACGAGGCCATCGTGGCCGTGTGCTTCGCCGAGGTCGCCCGTCGCCGCCGGTACCGCCGGTTCGCGAGCCGTGTCGCGCTGGACGCCATCGTGGCGTACGAGAAGGCGTACGTCGTCTCTCTCTCGCGCGACGAAGCGGGCCACTACCACCCCGAGCCTGGCACCGAATACCCGTTCGCCGTCTCCGACATCGGCCGCGCCGCCGCCGATCTCCTCGGCGACGAGTGGTTCGCAGACTCCGGTTCGTGGGGCGTGCGCGGTTACCTCCAGGCAGACGGCGAGAGCGGCGGCTACACCCTCGCCGTTTCCGACAGCGGTGTCCTCTACGTCGAGACCCTGCCCGAGGCACGCCGCACCGACGTCGCCGACGTGTGGTCCAGCGACCGTCTCGGGAACATCGCCGCCCGCGTCGCCGACACCATCCGCGAACTCCGCAAGGGCGACTGACCCGCCCTGCGCGGCCGTGCCCCGGCCAGGAAACCGGCCGGGGCACGGCTGCCGCACCCCGGCTCCACCACCCGCCCGGAGACCGACCGGGCAGTCCCCGAGTGAGAGGAACCCGCACGATGACCAGCAAGACCAATCCCAACGGCTACACCGTGCACGCATTCAACGCGGCCGGTGACGTCCTCGGACTCGACGGCCCCCAGTCGGCCGGAAAGGCGCGTGAGGGCGTGGACGGCCGGACCGCCGGACAGTCCCTGTTCATCGAGACCGGTCACCGGCTGGAGGGCAATGGCCTTCCGGTGCGCGACCGGATCCGCTGGTACGTCGTCACCGATCACAAGGCCCGCCGCCACACGTGCCACGGACGGCCCGAAGGTGTCGAGCCGGGCACCCTGGCCGCCCTGGTGCGCTACCTCGAATGCTCACCGGCTGAGTGGGTGGCGCTCGCGATGCTCGAACACGCCACGGAGGGCACCCCGTTCTGCGGCTCGTGCGAGGACACCGGCACCGTGACCCTGTACGACGGTTCCACCGACGGGGTCATCGGCAGCCGGGCGTGTGAGGACAAGGCATGCATCCAGCGCGGCCGGGCGCGGGCCCGGATTACTGAACAGCGCCACACGGGAGAGCTGCTCATCGGGCATGAGGTGTTCACGCCGCACATCTGCTCCGAGTGCCACTACGGCGGTTACACGCCCGTGCCCGGCCTGTACCCGAGCACAGGCCCGGTCTACGTGTGCACGGCGTGGGAGTGCGGTCACACGGTCGACCGGAGTGCGTTCGAGGTCGCGGACGGCGAGAGGTTGGCCGAGGCGAACAACCGGCTTCACACCGCCCGTGCCCGCCGCCATGACGAACCCCCCTTCTAGGCATCGCAGCCCCCACCACAGACGGTGTGCGGCCCGATCGAGTCGGGCCGGGGAGCACCGGCCACCCCATCCGGAGCACGGCCCCAACCCCACGGAGAGGAACACCACGACATGACCACGCAGGACGAACAGCCCGCGGCTCACCGACCCGCGACAGACGACACCGGCCGACGGGAGTGGACGGAGGCTGAGGCACTGGAGCGTGACCGGCGGGCGGAGGAGCGCACGCGGCCGGTGACAGCGGAGCTGGTACGGAACCGGGGCACCCGGGAAACGGTGGTGTGGCTGCTCGACGAGTCCGGCACTTTGTGCGCCACGGCGCACGTAATCCGGCTGGACATCCGCCACGACGTCCGCCAGGACGACGCGGAAGCAGCGGCAGCCCGTGCGCTGGTGAAGGCAGGTTTTCGTCCCGTGCTCGGCTGGACGTGGACGGAGGTAGGGGCGGACGCCTCCCGGCGCCGGTGGCGTATCGCGATCGAGCCGACGGCCGACTACCTGTCGTACGTAGAGCGTCGCTACGGTCCGCGTCCGGAGATTCCGGCTATCGACGGCGCCACCGTCACGGCGCGCACGCAGCGCGGATGGTGGGACGTCACCACGTCCGACGGTGAACGGTACGCGCTCACGTGGTCGCCGCAGATCGGTGGCGACCGGTGGACGGTGTGGGGCGGGGAGAACTTCACCCGGCTCGTTCGCTCCACCACCGACCAGGCGAAGGCGCTGTTCGTGCTCCGCCACCCGAGCCACACTCGCGGTTGACGCGGTGTGGCCCCGGGGTGGTGCAGGACACCCGCCGAGGACTTGGCCGCCCGCAACGGCCTCACCCCGATACCCCTCCGCTACTGACCATGCCCGCCCGGCCCGGGGCCGCGCGCCCCGGGCCCGCACCGAACGGAGCACATCCCATGCGACTGGGTATCCCGAGGTTCCACCCCCTCTCCGACATGCCGCTGTTCGAGTCGCAGCGCACCCTGCGCGGCCACCCCTTCTACCCCGGCGCGAGCGTGCTGCGCTCCCTCGCCCCCCGCGAACCCCGCCTCCCGGCCGAACAGGCGCCGTGCGTCGTCTACCACTCGCCGTGGGGCCACATGGTCGTCACCGAGATCCACCCGGAGAACCTGAACGGATACGGCTGGACGTCCCTGTCGAACTACCCGGACGGCGCCGAGTGGGGAGACCTCGGATACATGGGCGAGTTCGAGCGAAGGCGCGGCACGCCGTACGAGTTCTGGGAGCGAGACCTGCACTCCCAGGACCGCAACGCGGCTGCCGCTATCGCCCGCATCCTCACGCGCTACGACGACCCTCCTGCACAGCGCAGCGCGCCAGAAGGGCCCGAGCAGGCGCCCGCCGTCCCAGCAGAACCAGTAACCCATCCAACCGCCGCCCCCGTTGCTCGCATGCCCCGCACTCCCAAGGGCACCCTGCGCGTCCGCCGCTGACCCGAGGCAGCCGGCCCGAGCACCCACCAGGGCATGCACGCCCAGGGGCGCAGCGCGAAGCCGCGGGCCCCCGTACCGACATCCCCTGAGTCGGTGCGGGGGCCCGCGGCTTTGTTCGTTCGCTGCCTGTGCCGACGCTGCCTATTGGCGCGGCGGCTGGTTCACCCAGGACTGTGGGCTTCGAGCAGTCGGCCCCGGCGGAGCTGATACGGGGTACTGGGGTACCTGCGGTGCGGGGTAGGCGGCCGGTACCGGCTGCTGCGGGTAGGGGCCGGTCTGGCTCCCGGGTGCGGGGGCCGGGGGTACACAGCGGAGCTTGGTCCCCGCGTACAGGGTGACGCTCCAGGCGGGTTGGTCGCTGAAGAGGCGCCACATGGGTTTGCCGTCGACCGTTGTCCTCTCGTAGCGGCCGAGGCGGAAGCCGATCGTCGTTCCTCCTTCGTCCTCCACCTCCATCATGAGACCGATCCACTCGGGGCTGAGGTCCTCGATCGGCCGTTCGGCCACCCCGTTGGGTGTCATCCCTTCTCCTCTCGCGTCGAGGCCGCGCGTTCCTCCGCCGGCTCGGACAGCGTCGGCCCATGCGGCGTACCCGCGTGCGCGACCGAGGCGGTAACAGGCTGGCCGGTCGGCGTCTCGCGTGCGGTAGCCGTGGGCGGTGCGGGGCTGTGATCCGGTGCAGGGTCTTCCTGCATGCTGGCGGACTCGGCGGCAACCTTGCGGACGGTTTCCACGGACTCGCCGAGTCGGTCGGCGACGGAACGGACGCCGTCGAGCTGGAGCATCTGGCCGACGCTCCGGGCCTGCCTGTCCCGCAGCTCCTCTTTCGCGGTCCTGGCCTGACCGCGCAGCCGGGCGGCGTACGCGGCGATCTTCTCCTCGGCCGCTTCGGTGACGTCCTCGATCTCCTGCGCTGCCAGTTCGTAGTCGGTGGCCAGGTCCTCCAGCCGCCGCTCTCGCTCCCAGTGCGCGGCCCGGCGTGCGCGCACTCGCTCGCGGGCGTCGACCTCCCGCGCCGATTTCCGCGGACTCCGTTGAGCCATCCAACTCGCCTCCCCTAAACGATGGGTTCTGGGTCATTGTGACCGATGAATCCACGCTTCCCACATGGGGAATTGGGAGCCTTCTCCGAATGACGCAGCCAGAGGCATTCAGAGGCAATCTGAATCACTTGATCTTGCCTGTGGATAACGCGAACTGCGGGTTTTCCGCAGGTCCGCTCAGGAGAGCGGACCTGCGGAAAACCGGGGGCGCTTCGCGGTCCGTGAAGAAGGGAGGTGCAGGTCGGCTCGTCGGCTCGGCTCGTTCCTCGCTCGCCAACTCCCCTTCCCTGCACCTCCCTTCTTCACGGTCAAAGCTCTTGCATTCACAATGACACAAGGTAATCTGAGTGCATGATGACCATCCACAAGCTCTCAGCTGGGGATGGCTATCGCTATTACACGAGCGAGACCATCACCGGCGATGTACGCCGTTCTCCCGACCGTGACCTGGGTGATTACTACACGGCGGAGGGAAATCCGCCGGGTGTATGGGTCGGTGGTGGAATCGCGGAACTCGGCGTCTCCGGGCCGGTGTCCGAGGAGCAGATGGAGGCCCTGTACGGCGAGGGACTGCACCCGAACGCGGACGAGATCATCAAGACGGCCGTTGCCGAAGGGCTCTCACCCGCCGAGGCCACCCGCCGGGCACGGCTGGGCCGCCGCTTCTACCGGTACGACCAAACCGCCGGCCCCCTCGCAGCGAAGATCCAGGACGAGATCGAGGCCCTCGAAGCCCGCAAGGGCGCGGAGGCCACCGCCGATGAGCGTAAGAAGGTGCGCGCCAAGGCCGGCGCCATCGCCTTCCGGGCGGACTTCGGCCGCTCTCCCAAGGATGCCGAGGAGCTCGCCCGCTACATCAGCGCGAACACCGCCTCGAAGCAGCAGGCGGTCGTGGGATACGACCTGGTCCTGCGTCCTCCGGAGGAGATCGGCAAGGGTCTGTTCGGTGAGGGCGACGAGGACGTCTGCCGGATCACGATGGAGTGCGACGAGGAAGCGGTCCTTGAGACGATCGGCTGGATCGAAGAGCACGCGCTCGCCACCCGCACAGGCATCAACGGCATTGCCCAGGAAGACGTGCGGGGCGGACTCGTCGCCTCCCTCTTCGAGCACTACGACAACCGGCTCGGCGAACCCCTTCTCCACCATCACCTGGTCGTGGCGAACAAGGTCCGCGGGGCCGACGGCAAGTGGCGCTCGATCGACGGGAAGCTGCTGTACGCGATGGGGGTTGCCGCCTCCGAGTTCTACAACCAGGTCGTGGTCGAGAAGGTGTGCGCGCGGCTCGGGCTGGAGGCCGAGGAGCGTGAGGTCACCCCGGGCAAGCGGCCGGTCATGGGGATCAAGGGTTTCGACCGCGGGGTGCTGGAGCCGCATTCGAAGCGCACGCGAGACATCGGCACGCGGCTGGAGGAACTGCTACAGGCTTATCGTCAGGAGCACGGCAAGGAGCCGGGGACTGCGGCCCGGATGGCGCTCATCCAGCAGGCCACGCTGGAGACCAGGCCGGCCAAGAAGAAGGGGCGGTCCCTGGCCCAGTTGCGGGCGGCATGGCGCAGGCAGGCCATCGCCGCCGTCGGCCGGGAACGGGTTGACGCGCTGCTGCGTACGGCGCAGGTCGCAGCGTCCGCACCCGGTGACGGAAGCAGCGACCTGACCGAGATCGATGTGGTGCAGGCCGCTGAGGACGTCCTTGCCGTGGTGTCCGATGCCCGAGCGGTGTGGGGCGAGCGGCACGTGCTGGCCGAGTCGCGACGCCACGTCGTACGGCTCACCCGAGGTCGCAGCTCAGCGGCCGACGGGCTCGCCGAGCGCATCACCGAACGCGTGCTGGCGCATGGTTCGCTGAGCATCACACCGCCCGACCTACACCGACCGTTCGCGCCTCTTCTGCGGGCAGACGGCACGAGCATCTACCGGCGCCGCGAGTCCGTCCTGTACACCTCGCGTGAGGTCTTGGCCGCAGAAGACCGGGTCTTGAACGCCGCGCGCACCGTGGTGGTCCCCGCTCTCGCCGGGGACCGGTTCACGGAGGTCGCCGACCACTTCCAGGGCCATGAGCTGGATGCGGGACAGCGCCGGCTGGCGAAGGCGTTCGCCTGCTCCGACCGCCTCGTCGTGGGCGGCATCGGCCCCGCCGGCACGGGCAAGACCACCGCACTCCAGCTCGTCCGTGACGCGGTGGCGGCCGGGGGCGGACGGCTCATACCTCTTGCCCCCTCCTCGCGCGCGATGAAGGTCATCGAAGGCGACCTCGGCACCACGGCGTACACGCTGCACGGATGGCTCGCCCAGCGCGATCAGCTGACCGAAGGCAGCATCGTCCACCGCGTGTTGAAACGTCGCAGCAGCAAGCGCCGCAAGACCGTCTCGGAGGAGTACGCGCTGCGCCCGGGGGACGTGATCGTGGTGGACGAGGCGGGCATGGCCGGTACGCGAAACCTCGCGCGCGTGGTGGCCGAGGCCGAGTCCGCCGGCGCCCTGGTCCGACTCATCGGAGATCCCGCGCAGCTCGGTTCGATCGAGTCGGGAGGCCTGCTGCGCCAACTCGCCCGCGCTGTCGGCGTGGTGGAGCTGGAAGAGCTCCACCGCTTCCAGACCGAGGGCGAGGGGGAGGCAACCCTTGTCCTGCGCGACGGCGACCCGGCTGATGCCTGGGGCTGGTATTTGGACCAGGGGCGGGTCGTGGGCGGCAGCCGCGAGGAGATGCTCAGCGCCGTCTTCACCGGGTGGCAGCACGACGTCGAGGCCGGACTGAAAGCGCTCATGATGGCCGACGACGCCGAGATGGTCCGCGAACTCAACCTGCGAGCCCAGGCCTTCCAACTCGCCTCCGGCCGACTCGACTTGAGCCGGACCGCACGGTTGCGCGACGAGCTCCAGGCCGCGGTCGGCGATGTCATCGTGACCCGCAAGAACCAGCGCAAACTCTCCCTGCTCGGGGGCCGCGACTATGTCAAGAACGGCGACCAGTGGCTGATCGAGCGGATCGACCGGCGCGGAAACGCCCACGTCCGACACACCGGCCACGGCGGACGGATCGTTCTGCAGCGCGGTTACCTGCGCAGGCACGCCGAACTCGGGTACGCATACACCACACACCGCGCCCAGGGCATCACGGTGGCAGCCGCCCACGGCCTCATCAGCGCGCGCACCTCGCGGGAAGCTGCGTACGTCGAGGCGACCCGGGGGAGCCAGTCCAACCACATCTATGTCGTCACCGACGACGCCCAGAACATGCGCGACGTACTGGACACCGTGGCCCACAGCAGCCAGGCCTCCGTGTCCGCTCACGAGATGATCGAGGCCGAACAGGAACGCGCCTACAGCATCGGCCAGCTCGTCGCCGAGTACACCGACGTCTACGCCCGCGCCACCAGCCAGCGCCTGCAGAGTCTCACCCGCCGTGTCCTTGGGCCCGAGGCTGAGGTGTTCATCGGCGCGGACGCCTGGGAGGTCGCCGAGCGTTCGTTGCGCGCAGCCGAAGCCGAAGGCTGGGACCTCGGCCGGCTCATCCGGGTCGCCTTCGACGAAAGGGACTTCGCGGACGCGGAGGACCCGGCTGCCGTGCTGGCCTGGCGCATCGACTACCGCGTCGAAGCCGGACAGAAGGCAGCTGAACGAGCCACCCGCCGGGAGGCCCAGCCTGGCGGCAGCCGCCCACTGAAGACGCTCAGCACAGAACAACTGCAGCGCCTACTGGAACTCGCCGAGCAGCACCGCCGGACCGCCCTGGAGGAACTGCTGCGCGCGGACGCCGCCGTCGACAGCCAGCCCCGGCCGGTCGTGGCAAACGGACTTCCCCACCCCGCCTGGCCCGACCGAGCACACGGACACCTCACCCGGGCCCAACTCGCCGCCGCCATCGCCCAGGTGCGGGCCCGTATCCGCCGCGCGGAACACGAAGGGGACCACGAGACCGAACGCGCCGCTGCTGCGGAACACGCCCTGCTGCGGCGCGAGCAGCAGCTGCGCAGGGCGATGCCCGCACGCGAACGGATGCGCGAAGACTGGCAGCGCGAACCTGGCCGTGGCGCCAGCCACACCGCCCGCCAGCCCGTGGCAGCCACCCGCGCCGAACGCACGGCCAACCTCCAGCGCCAGGACACGGCCCGGGAACGACTCAAGCGCGCCCAGCTCATCGCCGCCAAAATCCGAGCCGAACAACGGCTGCGCGACGAGCTCCCGCACCATCCGGCACCGGTTCTGGACAACAGCGGTCACCTGCCCGACTGGATCGCTCCCTCCGCCGCCGTACGGGACATGGACACTCCGGAAGGCTGGCGTCAACACCTGGTCGAGCGGCGCTTCGTGCTCTCCGAACGCCTGGAACAGATGGGACTTGCTCTGGCCGAGTCCCCACCGCCGTGGACCCGGGTCCTCGGACCGGTCCCCGTCGAGGGAACCGACCTTCGCGAACAGTGGGAGCGCACGGCGGCGGTAGCGGACGTGTGGCGCATCCGCCACGCTCTGGGAGACGACGTTCCCGGCATTGGTGAACAGCCTGCTGATCCCCGCGACGCCCATGCCTGGTCGATCTTCCAGCAGCGCATCGCCGAGGTCGGCCGCCGTGCTCGCGCATCCGCCGCCGCGCGGCACCGGCCCGACGAGCCGTCCGGCGGGATGCGGATCGCCGCACGTACGGCCGAGAACTTCCAGTACCGACTGCTCGACGCCCACGTGTCCGAACCTGAGGACCGGGAGGCGGTATCGGCCGCCGCCGCAGCATTCGCCGAACTCGCCCTGCGCCAAGCCCTGGAGGGACAGGAAGCCCTTGAGGAGTGGGTCGAGCAGATACCTGCGCCGGACAGGGAGGACACCACTCAGCAGGAGCAGTGGCTGCAACTCGTCGCAGCTCTCACCGCCTATCGGATGCTCAACCAGATCGACTCCGACGAGCCTTTGGGAGAGACTCCTGATGAGGCCGAAGAGCGTGAGCAGTGGAACGAGTTGCACGAGACCATGACGCTCTTCCAGCGCTCCCGCATCCAGCAGCGCCTAGGGGAAGTCCACGCCGAACGAGCGCGGCGTGGCCTGGCCCCCGTCACACCTGGCGTGCCGGCGGACGACGCCGTCCGCCGGCGGCGGGCCGACAGCACACAAGACGAACAGAACCATCACCGGCGCCGCGGACCCAACCCGGGACCGCGCAGGGGACCGGGAACGTGAGTGAGGAGAAGAGGGAATGGACGAGAAGGACGAGAACGTCACCACCAACGAAGGGCTTACCGAAGAGCAGCGGGAACTCCTCACCCAGTTCGCCGCCAGGCGAGCCGCCCGGCTGGCCGTAGCCTCCGGACGAGCACCCGAGCAGTCGGAGCTTGAGTCCCGCCTGCGCGAGATGGACGAGGCCTTTGCGGCACACCCAGACCGCGACAGCCCGCTGGTGCAGGAGAATCACGAACTCAAGAGGTACACGGCGATCCTCGAAGAAGCCATACGTGCCTTGATGGCCGGCGAATTGGTCGCAGACGCGAGGCAATAGCCGTGGACTTCGGTACTTAAGAGCTCGGACCGCGGTCCGCGTGACCGCTCTAACCTATGGCCTTGCCGTCACACGGCAGGTCAGCGGTCGGTGCACGAGTGGCCACGCCCCGGCTATCGTGATTCACATGCCGTCGACGCACCTGCTGATTATCGGAGACCGAGCCGCCCTGAGCAGGGTGCTGACCGAGCAGCGGATGGCGTTCCCGGCGGGGCGGTCAAGGGCGGCCCGTGCGCTGGAAGAGGGCGACGAGATCTTCCTTTACACCACCAGGAGTTGCTTCCGGAACCCGACGCGTGACCTGGGACGCGTCATCGGCAGGGCTGCGGTCGCAAGTCCGGTACGAGCTCTGGGCGAGCCGGTGACCTTTGGCGAGCGCTCCTTCACGGAAGGCTGTCACCTGGAGGTGTCCGGACTGGCCCGGTTCCGTGAGGGGCTGGTTCTGCGTGATCTGGTACCGCGGCTGTCGGTCTTCCCCGATCCGGCTACGTGGAGCGTCCACATGCGGCGGGCGTCGCTGACTCTCCCGCCGGGCGACGCCGATCTGGTACGTACAGAGCTGGAGCCGCTGTTGCGCCCCTACGACGAGGCCGTCGAGGAGTACCGCTGGGGGTCGGTTTCGGCTTGAGCAGGAGCACGGCTATCACGGCACCTTCGGCAACCCCTCAAGCTGGGTCTTCGAAGTTAGGCGGGGTGGGTGAGCCTTCGTCCTCCGGGGTTCTCACGGAGGGTGAGCGTGGGGGTGGTCGGCTCGTGGGTGCAGGGCGTCCGTGGTCATCGGCGATCATGACTGTTCTCCGGCAGTTTGATCACCAGAAACCACGGGCTTGGACAACGATACGGCGGTGCTGCTCGACTTGGACGGCCTTGCCGTCGAGAGCGTTGAGCGGCTGATGGACGGCACCCGGCGGGTGCATCTGACCACAGCGGACGAAGCCGCCCGGGCCTGTCCCTCCTGCGGCGTGTTCGCGTCACATGTGAAGGGCCTCGTGTACACCCGTCCACGTGATCTTCCTTACGGAGAACGGGGATTGGAGTTCGTGTGGTGCAAGCGGCGTTGGTATTGCCGGGAGTCCGGATGCGAGCGGAAGTCGTTCACCGAGCAGGTTCGGCAGATACCGGCCGGGGCCCGGATCACCGGCCGGCTGCGCCGGGCTGCCGCCCTGCGGGTGCGGGATGCTGCTTCCACCGTGGTCCAGGCCGCCCGTGACCTGCACGTGTCCTGGCCGACGGTGATGGACGCCTTCCGCGCGGCCGCCCGCGAGGTCACCGAGGCGCCGCTGCCGGAAGTGGAGGTGCTGGGCGTCGACGAGACCCGGCGCGGACGGCCGCGCTGGGAACAGGATGCGGACACCGGCAAGTGGCACCTGGTGCGCGAGAGGTGGCACACCGGGTTCGTCGACGCGCTCGGGGCCGGTGGCCTGCTCGGGCAGGTCGAGGGCCGTGCCGCCGCCGACGTCCTGGCCTGGCTGTCCACCACCCCTTGGAGTGGAGAAAGAACATCCGCTACGTCGCCATCGACATGTCAGCCACCTACCGGGCCGCGATCCGCACCGGCCTGCCCGATGCCATCGTGGTCGTTGACCACTTCCACATCGTCCAGCTCGCGAACAAGATGCTCTCTGCTGTACGGCGTCGCACCACCGCCGAGATCCGGGGCCGGCGTGGACGCGCCACCGACCCGGAATGGAAGGCCCGTCGACGGCTGCTGCGCAACCGTGAGGACCTCACCGACCAGCAGTTCGCCACGATGTGGAACGCGCTGCTGGACGAGGGGCCGATCGGGCAGACGCTGCTGACCGCCTGGATCGCCAAGGAGAGCCTGCGCACCCTCCTCGCCCTGGCCCGAACCGGCGCCGACCGCGAAGAAGTAGGCCACGCCCGATGGAAGTTCCTCACCTGGTGCGCGGACTCAGACATCCCCGAAGCCTGCACCCTCGCCACCACCGTCGACCGCTGGTGGCCCGAGATCGCCGGGTTCATCGACACCGGCCACAGCAACGCCAAGAGCGAAGGCATCAACCGCGTCATCAAGCTCGTCGCCCGCAACGCATTCGGCTTCCGCAATGCCGACAGCCAGCGCCTACGCACACGCTGCGTCACCACCCGCCGAGCCCGCGGACACCTCAACCCCGCCTAACCTCGAAGACCCCGATATTCCCGTCCAGCACACCGCCTCCACCACCGGGCACGGCAGGCGCGAGTCCCGCTCGATCAAGACCTGCGCCGTCCCGGACGAACTCGGCGGGATCTCCTTCCCCCACGGCCGCCTGGCCATCCGTGTCCACCGCCGCCGCAAGCAAACCGGCCAGCGCGAGACCCGGGAGAGCCTCTACGCCGTCACCAGCCTCGACGCCCACCAGACCGGCCCCGCCGGCCTTGCCACCGCGATCCGCGGGCACTGGGGGATCGAGAACTCCTCACACCACATCAGGGACGTCACCTTCGCCGAAGACGCCTCCACCGTCCACACCGGCACCGCACCCCGCGCCATGGCAACCCTCCGCAACCTCGCCATCGGTGTCCTGAAGACCCTCGGATCCGACAACATCGCCAAAACCACCCGAGCGATTCGAAACGAACCCGAACGAGCACTTCACATCCTGGGCATCACAACCGAACCAGACACCTACGGAACTTGATCAAGCCCTGGCCCGCAGGGCTTCCACCTGGTTCCCACACCGGCGCCGGACCTCGTCCACCGCAGCATTGGTGAAGGAGATCAGTGCGATCCCGCGCCGGCCTTCCTCGGCAGTCCGCTTCAGGAACCGGGCGACCATGGCCCGGGTCTTACCGGCCCCGGGACAGGCAGCCGCGAACAAGCTGTCTTGAGCGTCGACAAGAGCCTGCTGGTCGTCAGTCAGCTTCACGTCACTCAACCTTCATCACCCCGTGTATCCAGCAGGACGCCACGGATGGCGTCAGCCAGGTACCGAGGAGCTTCAAAGTCCGCGCCGCTCTGGATGGCCAGCGCCACTTCGTGCGCGAACTCGCCCTTGCCGATGAACTTCTTGTGCTTGCGAAGCTTCAGGTAAAAGCCCCAGGCACGCCCTCGCTCGTCGTCGAGAATCTCCTGCCACTTCTTCTTGGAGCGTCGGCGCTGTTTCAGGAAGGCCGTCCTGAGTACCGGCTCGTTGATCTCGGGGTCGAGGAGGTCGGCCTCAAGCGTGTGCGGCGCTTCCGCGACGATCAGGTGGTCTGTGGCCCCGATCGACTCGGCGTGAGCAGTCAGCCGGTCCTTACGGTTGTTCACGGCGGCGTCGTCATCGTCTTCCGGCTCGTCCTCGTCACCGTCGGCGCCCGCGCCGGGACCGCCCTCGACTGGAGCGGCGGCCGTCGGGTTCTGGGCATCGCCTAGGTCGTCTTCGGCCTCCCCGTCGTCGGTCTTCTGTTCCTTGGGGATGTCCGGGTCGCCGTCGGTGATGACGGTCAGCTTGTCCAGCAGCCGACACCCGTTGACCGTCGAGAGCAGCAGCGTGATGTACGGCGCAAAGTCGACGCTGCCGACATTGATGATCGTGACGCCGTGGAAGTCCCGACGCTGTTTCGCCTGGTCCTCGCCTTTGAAGACGCAGTGCCGGGCGATGACCGGCAGCAGGACCGCTTCAGCAATGCCTTCCACCAGGATGACACGACGGGCAAAGAGCAGGCCTGCGCGGGTCGCATCGAGGTACTGATTGATCTTTCGCCGTTCGTCGCCGGTGAGGTCGAGCTTGGCCAGAGGGAGCGCTTGCGTCTTCCGGCGTAGCACCTCTTTCTCCTGGCCGTCGTCGTCCTGGACCCTCTCCTTGTCCACTCGCGTGCGCAGCGCCACGACGTTCTCGATACCGACACTGCTAGCCAGGTTGGGCGAATGCGTGCTCGCGACGACCTGGATACGGCCGGCGGGACCGTGCGTATCGTTCTTGAGCGAGGCTTCGGCTTGTTCCCGCAGGTAGTCCAGCAGCACCGCTTGGAGCTGTGGGTGGAGGTGGGCCTCCGGCTCCTCGACAAGGAAGAGCGTCAGTTCCATGTGCTGGGCGTTGCGCAGCTCCAGGATGACGGTGGCGATGAAGAGGAGGTTGGCGTAGCCAAGGCCCGACTCGGTGAGGTCCGCTGGCGGGATGCCAGCCTCGGCCATCTTGACCCGCAGGCTCCGGGCCAGTCGGTGCAGCTCGTACTGGGCGAAAGCGACCTCGACGGTCTGCCCCCGAACCGAGTCGGTCAGTTCTCCCAAGTGACCCTGGATCTCTTTGGTCGTAGAGGTCAGGACCGGGTGTTCCTTGAGCTTGGTGAACGAGTCGTTGGCCTGCGCGCGGAACGCTTCCTGTTCGTCTTCATCGGTGAGGTAGCGGATGATCCGCAGCAGCCGGTTGCCGTCCGACGAGTCCAACTCCCTCTGCGCATCCCGAAGGGGCGCCAGGTAGACGTGCGCGATTTGGTCCCGCTTCTCTGGCTCGGCGTCGGGTCCATCCACAGGTCCGGCTGTAACACTCGGGCGCATCTGCTGCCGGGACTCATCCCGTTTGTACGTCGTCTTGTAGGCGGCCTGATTGGTCTCCACATCGAGCGAGGCTATGTAGTGGGCGCGTTGCGCTGACGTCAGACCGTCGTACGACGCGCGGAACTGGGCCTCATCCGCTTCTCGACCATGCGACAGGTCGGATTCGTCGAACCACCGCGTGGATCGACGATTCAAGGGTGTGGTGGCCAGCCTGAGCGCTTCGATGACGTTGGACTTGCCGGAGTTGTTCTCGCCCACGAGGAGCGTAATGTTCGGCTGCAACTCGACTTCCACTTCGTAGCAGGAGCGGAAGTTCTTGATGGCGAGCCTGGACAAGTACATCCCTGCTTGCGGCTTTTCTTGGCTTTTGCTCACCAACACGTCCCCGTCGACTTCAGGCCAGCCATTTACGCAAAAGAGTCGACTGCACCAAGCATCACATAGGGCAGCCCATGCGCACTTTGGCACGCAATCCCCAGGAGGTGCAGCCGAACCGGCCGGTAACAGAGCGTGAACTTCGACACGTTGAGTTGCGGTAGTTGGCTGGCCTGCTCGACTCGACTGGGGCCAGGACGAGTTGAACGGCCGCCTACTGAGGTTGAACGCGTGGTGTCGTAGGGGATGACGGCTGGCCGGTGGCTGCGGTATCACCGAAGGTATGCGGTATCCACAAGGGGGCGGGCTGACCGCCGAACGGCAGCAGTTCCGCGAAGAGTTACGGCTCAAGACGGCCGAGCGGTTCGCCCAGGGCGAGGGCAGTACCGCGATCGCCAGAGATCTTCGGGTCAGTGTCCGTTCGGTCCAGCGATGGCGTCACGCGTGGGCCGAAGGCGGCCCGCGATCCCTGCGGTCGCAGGGGCCGGCGTCTCTGCCAAGGCTGAGCGATCGGCAGTTTGCTCAGCTTGAGGCGGAGCTGGCCAAGGGGCCGGCCGCGCATGGCTGGGAGGACCAGCGCTGGACACTGAGCCGGGTCAAGACGGTGATCGGCCGGCGCTTCCATCTGACGTACACGATCCAGGGTGTGCGGAAGCTGTTGGTGCGTAACGGCTGGTCCTGCCAGGTCCCGGCCCGTCGTGCCATGGAGCGGGACGATGATGCGGTCGCGGGGTGGGTCAAGGAGGTGTGGCCCCGCGCGGAAGGTTAGCGGCGGCCCGTGGAGCCTGGCTGGTCTTCGAGGACGAAGCCGGCTTCTCCATGACACCGCCGCACGCAAAGACATGGGCGCCACGCGGCCGGACCCCGGTGGTCCGGGTCCGCGGCCGTTCCCGCAGACGCATATCCATAGCCGCGCTGACCTGCTACAAACCCGGCCACCGATCGAGGCTGATCTACCGGCCCCGCCGCGACGACGGCAACCGTGACGGGCGCAAGAGCTTCTCCTGGCGCGACTACCGGGACCTGCTGATCGCCGCCCACCAACAACTCGACGGCCCCATCGTCCTCATCTGGGACAACCTCAACGTCCACAAAGCCGCAGGGCTCCGGGAGTTCGCCGAAACCCGCGACTGGCTGACCATCCACTACCTGCCGCCCTACGCACCCGACCTCAACCCCGTCGAAGGCATCTGGTCCCTCCTGCGACGTGGCTGGCTCTCGAACGTCGCTTTCAGCACCCCGGAACACCTCGTCCAGACCGTCCGGCGCGGCCTACGGCACATCCAGTACCGCAGCCACCTCATAGACGGCTGCCTCACCGAGACCGGCCTGACCATCCGACCCGCCTGATCAGCAGCACGACATCCCGAGTTCAACCTCAGTAACCGCCCCGTCCCCTGACTCGCAGGGCCGGTGGGCCAGGCGGTCACACGCCTCGGTCAATGGCCGTATGGTCTGCGGGGTTTGACCACGCCCCCGCCCCGTGGGGAGGAACTGGCCTGCCGAGCTCTGGCTCCCGATCGGAAGACGGCAGTGTTCTGAGGTGGCAGAGTCGCCCGCCTCCCCCGCGTCCAGCCGGGGCTCCCCGCCAAGGGCGCCTTCGGCGTCACTCACGCGATGGTGGCTTCGCCCCCGTGCTGTCAGTGCCGCCTCCTACAGTGCTTCCATGTCTGACAACGAACGGCCGCCGAACCGCAGGCTGGTGGAGGCCGTGTATCCCGCCGGCACCCACCTCGACTACTCCCGCGTCTCCTCCAACGGGATGCGCGGCAACGTACGCGACGACCGGGACAACTCGCTCATCGGCCAGGCCGAACTCTTCGACGCCCCCGACCGGTACGCCGACGGCTACCACGACGGCTACGACCACCGATCCCACGACGACGAGTTCCTCCGTAACCTCGCGGACCTGCTCGCCCGCGAGGTGGTCCAGTGGTTGGGGGACCTCGCTTATGACGCGGCGGCCCGCGGCTTCGCCACCGCCCGCCCTCGCGTCAACGCCTGGGTGCGCCAACGCGTGGACAAGCTGCGCAGCCGCTCACCGAGGGTCGCTGCAGCCACCCTCCCCAAGCCCGCCCAGGAATCCGGTCCCGAGCACGCACCGCCGCGACCGGCCGCCGCGACCGCGGGCCACCACCGGGTGGACCCCGTGCTGCGCGCCGACCAGGGTGATGCCTGCGCGAACGCCGCCCTGGAGCGGATCAGCGCTCGGGCGGTCGAGGTCCACGGGATGGCCGCGCGCTACGCCGCTGACCTGCCTGCGGCCGATGCCGCCGACGAGGCCATGCGCCAGGCCGTGACTGCGGCTGCGCCAGGACTAGCCGCCGCCGCTCTCCAACTCATCGCCTCTGACGAGGCGCTGGGCCTGACCCCTGAGCAGCAGATGTACATGTGGGAGCGTGCCGCCGAACTCGACCTCGCCGTGGTCGAAGACCTCACTGGCACTCACACCATGCCGGCAGAGGACGTCGCGCTGCAGAGCCTTGGTGCGCGAGGGGCTAGAGGCTCGGCCAGCGAACCAACTCAGCCCTGATCGTTCTCAAGGCTCGCGGATCTCGGTGGCCGTCTGCCGGGATCGGCTGCCACGATGTGGCTGGCGAAGTCGCCCGCAACGGTGCGGCAGCCCGAGAAGCAAGGGAGTCGTCCATGTTGCTGCGGCCCGGGGTCACCTGCGAGAAGGCGATCAGGTTCCTGGACGACCTGGTCAAGGGCGGCCTCAACGACGTCCGCAACTCCGTCCCGAACTTCGCCCAGCCGATGCTGGCGGGCGTGGAACCCTCGAAGCTGGCCGGGCCCGACCTGGTGGTGACGCTGCGGCAGTACACCGAGTGGACCGCGACGACCGCCCGGCAACTGGCGGATGTCTTCGCCGACCCGGCGGTGCCAGCGCGGCTGCGCGGCGAGCACTACAGCCACATCGTGCACAGCCCCCTGACGCCCTACCGAACCGCGCTGCTGCTGCACTGGGAGTTGGACGAGCTGGCGACGTACTTCATGGAACTGCAGAACCAAATGCGGCAGATCGTGGAGGAGTACCGCAGCTACCGGCAGCGTGTGCTGGTCGTGGACGCAAACACCCTGCTGCACTGTCAGCGCTTCGACAAGATCCCGTGGTCTCGGGTGTGCGGGAAGGGCCCGGCGACGCTGGTGATCCCGCACGTGGTGGTGGAAGAGATCGACACCAAGTCCTACTCCGAGGGCAGCGAGAAGATCAGGAAACGGGCGCGCGGGGTCTACGAGCTGCTGGGCGACGTCCTCAAGGGGCTGTCCACCGAAGGTCGCTTCGAATTGCACGACGGCACCGAGGTCCAGGTCCTACGCGACGAGCTTGGGCACCGACGCCTGCCGAACAACGACGACGAAGCCGTGGCCCGCGCGGCCCACCTGCAGCAGGCCATCGCACCGCGTCAGATCACCGTCATCACGCGCGACAACGGGATGCGCGGCAAGGCCATGACCTGGTGCCTGCCCTGGGGCTTCCCACCGGACAAGTACCTGATCCCCGAGGACGGCTTCGGTGCGAAGCACCGAGAGGCGAACCTCGCGAGTATCAGCGTCGACGTCCCCGAGGACGGTGACGACACCTAGGAGCTGTCCGCCCGGCAGCCGTACGACGAGCGCCTCGGACGGTTCGCTGGCCCGGTCTAGCCGATCGCCTAGGTATCGGTCGCATCGTAGGCCCAGGCTTGCCCTGTTTGCCGGTACTGGTCCACGGAGATCGGCTCGACTCCGGGCTGCATCCGGTCGGTGTACAGCTTCCCCTCAAGGTGGTCGATCTCGTGCTGGACCAGGCGGGCCAGTCCTCTTTCGTAGGCCGTGGTCACCGTGCTCCCGTCGAGGGCCGTCGTCTCGACGGTGATCCGCAGAGGCCGAGGCACCAGGCCGCGTACGTCGAAGAAGCTCAGACAGCCTTCGTACTGCTCGTCGCTCTTTGCAGCGATGTCGGTGACGCGGGGATTGAGCAGGACGATAGGACGAGATCCACGCTCGGAGGGCTGGACGACGGCGGCGGCGCGGCCGATGCCGACTTGCGGGGCAGCGATGCCCATCCCTTTGGCGAAGGTATGTGCGTGGACAATGCGTTTCATGTAGACGAAGAGGCTCTCGACGACTTGTTCGGCGGCGTCCCGCTCGGCAGGAAGGTCAAATGGCCGGGCCGGCTCGCTCAGGATAGGGGCGCCTAGCTGAACGACACCGAGGTTGCGCATCCGCTCGCTGGGCCGCACCTCGTCCACCTGACCTCCCCTTGATTCACGTCCTGTTCAAGCTAGGGCTGGGGCCCGGCAGCGCCCTCAAGACGATAGCGGGCATGGCGGATCGGCTCGCTGGTCGGCCCGGTCCAGGCGCAGAGCACCTCAACCGTTCCATCAGCTGTCCTCCTGCCCTGCGTCCAGACGCACCCCGTGGAAGGCGCCCGCGATGATGCTGTCCAGGCCCTTGCCATCGCCGACGACCTCAGCCACTACCTTCCCCAACTCCCCGGGGGCGGCAAGCAGGGTGTCGAGGATCCGGTCACGGACCTTCTCGGACTTCAGGAAGTTCTCCAGGCTGTTCTCCAGCGCCCGCGACCTCAGCACCTCATCCGACTTCGCCGCCTGGATAACAAGCGCCATCAGTCCGGCGACGGCAGACTCCGACAGGTCGTCGAACAAGGTGTTGAGGGTGTCGATGACCTCCAGAAGCGGGACCATCTCAGGGTCCTTCACCTTGGCCGTGCCCAGCGCGCTCGGCCCGGTCAGCTTGTCGCCCTTCTCCGTGACCGAGGCGTTCGTGACGCCCTTGTCCTTCTGCTCGATGGCGACCAGCCGTGCGCTTGAGATGTCGATTTCGTCGTGCGTCCGCTCGGCCTTAATCCACTGAGCGAGTTCACGGCAGAACGCGCACAGGTCCTCCAGCGGGGAGCCAGAGTAGTCGTACACCTGAGACAGGAAGTCGTACAGCCGCACGAACGAGGAGACATTCTTCCGGAACTGCTCCAGCCGCTCCACGGCCTGAGTGTCCTCGTCGTGCTCGGCCTGGTCCCATGCCTGGGCGAACCGGTCCTGCGCCCGACTCATCGCTGCAGTGATGGCATTGCGGTCACCGTCCTGGGCGCCCTGGACGAACTGGGCCACGTCCTGCGTGTCGAAGATACCGAAGGTTCGCAGCCCCACCGCCAGCACGTGCAGCTGGTTCGGGTTCGTCTCGGTCTCGATCTCGGCTTCTTCGTAATACTTCGCGAACTCCGCCTTGATGTCCTTGGGCTCGTTGACGAAGTCCAGGATGAACACCCGGTCCTTGACCAGGTTGCCTGATCGGAAGGTGCGGTTCAGACGCGAGAGGGTCTGCACCGCCTGGATGTTGTCCAGGCGCTTGTCGACGTACATCGCACACAGCAGAGGCTGATCGAACCCGGTCTGGAACTTGTCCGCGGCTATCATGACGCGGTAGTTCGGCTCGGCGAACGCCTCAGCCAGGTCCGGGCCAGCTCCGGGGTTCATCTTGGCTTCGGAGACCTCGTCGTGGATGCCGGACTCCGGGTCGTCCAGTCTGCCGGAGAACGCGACCAAGGTGCCCAGGTCGTACCCCTTGGACTTGATGTACTTGTCGATCGCCAGCTTGTACCGCAGCGCGTGCTTGCGTTCCGAGGTCACGATCATGGCCTTGGCGTGGCCGCCGAGCATGCCAGCCACGTTGGCGCGGAAGTGCTCGACGATGATCTCAACCTTCTGGGCGATGTTCGTCGGGTGCAGGCGTACGAACCTCTTAAGGGCCTTTGCTGCCTCGGCCTTCTCGACCAGGTTGTCTTCGTCGGCAGCGGAGACGTTGACGCCGTTCTTCTTGATCGCCTCAGCGATCTGATAAACCGTCCCGTAGTTCTGGTAACGCGGCAGGACGTCCAGGATGAACCCCTCCTGGATGGCCTGCTTCATCGAGTACACGTCGAACGCGGACGGCTTCGCGTCGGGCGTCTCGCGGCGCCCGAACAGTTCGATCGTCTTGGGCTTCGGGGTGGCGGTGAACGCGAAGAACGACACGTTCGGGGTCGGAGCGTCGGCAAACGCATTGATCGTGTCCTCGGCGTCGACCTCCGTGCCTTCGTCGACTTCCTGACCGCCGGCGCGCAGTACCTGGCGCACTTTCTTGGCTGTGGCGCCGGCCTGCGAGGAGTGCGCCTCGTCCGCGATGACCGCGAACCGGTGTCCTGCCAGTGAGTCGTCCTGTGACAGGAGCTTGAGCACGGCCGGGAAGGTCTGGATGGTCACCACCACGATGCGGCGACGGTCCTGCAGGGCCTTGAGCAACGCACGTGACTTGGAGCCCTGGTCGGTGCGGGCCCTCTTGTCGACGTTGTAGACGTAATCCGGTTTGCCCTCGATCTGCAGAACTGCACGCTGCATCTGGTCGTCCAGCACCGTGCGGTCGGTGATCACTATCACCGTGTCGAAGACCTTGCGACCACTGTCGTCGTGCAGGTTCGACAGGCGGTGTGCGGTCCATCCGATCGTGTTCGTCTTGCCCGATCCTGCTGAGTGCTGGATCAGGAACCGTCCCCCCACGCTCTCAGCCTTGACCTGCTCGACCATCCTCAATACGGCCTGCCACTGGTGGAAGCGCGGGAATATGACATTGGTCGAGGTCTTGCGCTCACGCGTGATCGCGTTCGTGGTGGTCTTGACGTCCACGAACAGCATGGACCCGAAGATGTCCAGCCACGTATTGCGGGCCATGACCTGCTCCCACAGGTACGCGGTGGCCGGCCCGTGCTCGTTCACCGGGTTGCCCGCGCCGCCGTTGTTGCCCTTGTTGAACGGCAGGAAGTAGGTGTTCTCACCGTCAAGATGGGTGGTCATGCGGACCTCGGACTCGGTGACCACGAAGTGCACCAGCGCCCCGGTACCGAACGCCAGCAGGGGCTCTCCCTTGGGGTTGCGGTCCTGGGCGTACTGCTTGACCGCGGCGTCGATGGACTGCTTGAAGTTCGTCTTCAGCTCGAATGTGGCCACCGGGATACCGTTGATGAACGCGACCAGATCAATGCTGTCATGAGGCTTTTGTCGCGAGTAATGCACCTGCCGCATGATCCGCAGGCGCACCTTGTCGTAGGCGGCCATGCGGGTGGCGTTCGTCGGGTCCGCCGGGCGCCACTGGACCATCTTCAGCTCGTCGCGCAGCCCCACGGGGACGTCCGAGCGCAGTAACTGCAGGGTCCCCCCAGGGCCACCGCCCCTGTTGTCCAGCGGGGTGGAGCGCAGCTGCACGATCAGGTCCAGTAGAGCGTGCTTCGCCGAGTCTGCCCGCGGGCCGGAACCGATGCTGCGCTGCCACGCCTGCGGATCCAGGCCCTTGAACCAATCGAACACGTCCTCCGGGAACAGGGCACGTTCAGCGTCGTACCCCTCCCCGTTCGGGGAGTACTCCCACCCCTGGGCGGCCAGGTATTCGCAGATGCGCTGCTCGAACTCCGACTCGTAGGTCAGGTCCACCACGGCTCAGTCCTCCTTGGGGATGTCGATCTGGCCGGTCACGGCCGCAGTAATGAGCGCGATACGGCGCTCCTTGGCGAGCTCGATGTGCCGCTGCGTCTTCGCGATCAGGATGTCGATCTCCGCTGTTTCACGGTCCAGGTGATTGAGGATGCGACGCTGCTCAGCGGGCTCAGGAACGTTCATCGGAAGGTTCAAGATGTCGTCCCTGCTGATGTTCAGCATCGAGGAGCTCGCACCAGACGCGGCCATCTCGATCAAATCCCTGATTCGGCGGCTGGCCAGCAGGTGGGCGACATAGCGGGGCAACGCCTTGGACTCGTCGAGGGCGAGAGCGTAGAGCTTGTCGCTCAGCATGAGCCGCGGGTAGTCCCCGGACACCACTGCTGCGCTACCGACAAGGTCCCGAGTGTTAGCTCGGGAGACCAAGAGATCGCCGCGCCGCACCACGGTCGACGGACGCGGCTCCAGGTCGTTGGGGAGTTCCTTGTTTTCTTCCGGTCGGAAGAGCCCACGGTTGGCTGCCCCGGCTTTCAGGACTGCCCAGGTCTGGACTCCGTCAGCAGGCCAAGGAAAGCACTGTGGACTCCACCCCTGTCGAACGGACCGCACCAGGTGCTTCAGCCGTGTACCGGACGCCGCCGGCACGACCTCCACAAGCTCATGCTCCACGACAGCTTGACGTCGTTCCTGCAGCTGTCCAATGAACCGCTCCAGCGCGGCAATGAGCCTGTCGATCTCTGCAGTCTCCCGATCCAGATGGTCAGCGATGGCGCGTTGCTCAGGACCGGAGGGAAGCGGGAGGGCAATGGCGGCCAGCTTCTCGGCCGTCAGGTGCGGCATAGAGACGATGTTGCAGTACCTCCGGACGAACCCGGTGGCGCGCAGGGCGATCAGGTAGTACGCCAGGAATCGCCCATCATTCCCGGGCTTCGACCGGATGCGGTTGATCGAGTTCTGGAACCCCCAGCCGTCGAGGTCTTCACCGACGTATGCGGCACGTCCGAAGCCCCCCTGCCCGCCCTCGACCACGACCACGTCACCCCGCCGGAGGGTGAGGTCGTCCAGTTCAGAGGGCGAGAACCACATTTCCTTCACGTCGTCCAAAGCGAGGACGCCGTCAGGCTGGACGTTGGCCGCCCTCATGTACCGAGCAAGGACGTCCTGGCCGGTGTCTTTTGACTGGAGCATCTTGCCGAGAGTGACGCTGCCCAGATGCTTGACCTTGCCGATCGTCCACGGCGGCTGGGCTTCTCCCCAGGGAAGAGGGGTCCTCACTTGCTTGCCTCCACCTTGTGCAGCAGGCCGAGGATCTCCTGCAGGGACTCGTCGAGGTCGGCGTCGATCTCAGCAAGGGTGCGCGGGGGCACGTACTTGTAGAAGTGGAGGGTGAAGGGGATCTCGTAGCCCACCTTGGTCTTGGTGTAGTCGATCCAGGCGTCCTCGATGTGCGGCTTGACCTCCGCGTTGAAGTACTCCTTGATGGTGGCGTCCTTGGCGTCGTGGCTCTTGGGGTGCCCATTCCAGCCGAAGGGGACGAGCTCCGTATCGCGCAGAGGGCTGTCGGGCTCCGGCTCCCCCTTGTTCTTGCCGGACTGGAAGCGGCAGATATCGGCGTTCTCGTCGCGCTCGCCGAGGGTCTGCCACAGGGCCTTGCGCTCCGCGGAGGTCAGGCTGATGCCGCGGGAACCGAGGTGCTTGCCCAGGTCGTTGAGGAAGTCCTCACGGTTGAGGTACTGGCCCCCATTGAAGGAGTTCAGGCCGTCGATGAGGCCGTCGATGTTGCCGAGGATCTTGTGCTCAGCGACAAGGGCGACACGTTCGGGTGTGGTCTCGAAGTTCCGCCGCAGGGGCCGCTCGACCGTGATCTGCCAGAAGGCGAAGTCGAGATTGTCGAAGATCTTGGAGGTGTCCGAGGACTCCATGTCCGCGTACTGCTGTAGCACGCACTCGCGGGCGGCGTCGTTGATCTTGACGCGCTTCGATCCCAGGGACTTGTCCATCTTGGCGCCCAGGGCAGTGGCGTCGATGAGCTGCACTTTGCCTTGACGCTCGGGGCGTTTGTTGTTGTCGAAGATCCACAGGTACGTGGGAATGCCGGTGTTGTAGAACATGTCGTTCGGCAGCGCGACGATGGCTTCGATCAAGTCGTTCTCCAGCAGCCACCCCCGGATGTTGCTGGAGCCGCTCCCGGCGCCGCCGGAGAACAGCGGGGAGCCGTTCAGGACGATGCCCGCGCGGGCGCCGCCGTCCTGGCTGTCAGCGGGGTTCATCTTGGCGATTGCGTGTTGTACGAACAGCAGGGCGCCGTCGGAGGTCGGGGGCAGGCCAGCCCCGAAGCGACCGCTGAAGCCTCTCTTGTGCTCCTTCTCAACATCCTCGGCGATGTTCTTCCAGTCCACGCCGTAGGGCGGGTTGGAGAGGATGTAGTTGAACCTGTCGTCCGGGAACAAGTCCTTGGTCAGGGTATTGCCCAGCGCGATGTTCTGGGGGTTCTGGCCCTTGGCGAGCATGTCAGAGCGGCACATGGCGTAGGACTCGGGGCGCAGCTCCTGCCCGTACAGGAGGAGCTCTGCCTCCTGGTTCATGCGGTGCAGGTGCTCCTCTGCCACGCTGAGCATGCCACCGGTGCCAACGGTGGGGTCGTAAATGCTGCGGATGGCGTCCCCGGACAGCGCGTTGTCGTCCTCGGCGAACAGCAAGTCGACAAGCAGGTTGATCGCGTCGCGCGGAGTGTAATGGTCACCGGACTCAGCGTTGGACGACTCAAAGTCCATATAGATGAGGTGCTCGAACAGCTCGCCCATCTTGGAGTTCGGCACGGCCTCGGGTGAGAGGTCGAGATCGCGGAACTGGCGGACGATCGTGGCGAGGATGCCGCCCTTCCTCATCCGCTCGATGTGCTGGGGCAGGTGGAAGTTCGCGAAGACGTCGATGTCGTTGCTGAACCCGCGCACGTACTCCAGCAGGTTGTCGGCCATGTCGTCGCCGGAGTCGTACACCGAGGCCAGGGTGTGCTTCGTCGTGTTGTAGAACTTCACACCGCCGGTGAAGGACTTGATCATCTTCACGCGCAGCGTCTCGTTCGGCTGCTGCGCGATGATCGCGGCAACCTGGGCCCGATGGGGTGCCATGACGCACTCCAGGCGGCGAAGGATCGTCATGGGCAGGATGACGTCACCCGCCTTGTTGCGGGCATAGACACCACGCAGGGTGTCCGCGACGGCCCAGACGTCCTTCTTCAGGTCGACCACTTGAGTTGTCCTTCCTAGCACGGATGCAGGGCGCACCCGCTGAGAGGCTGACCAATGACGGCACTGGTCCACACACGGAAAATGTAGATGGTGCCACTGACAGGACCGACGCCATTCCAGAAGCAGCGCCCGTTTTGAGGCAAAAGTTCAATTCGTGCCACCCGTTACCCGCCCGACAACCGAGTGGGCAGCGCCTCTCTGCCTTGAGAGCGGCATGACAACCAGGGGTGGCGAGCCGTGGGAGTGCCGAGCCGGCCGGCGGTGCCTCTGGCGCCGTGCCCCGTTTGCCGATCCTCCTGCCGTAGTCGGCGGCCGGCCCAGTCACAGGACTGCCCACCCGAACTGGCCGGGCTGGGGCTCGGTGGGTAGCGGGGGCATGGGCGATGCTCCGTGGTTGACCTCGGGGATCAGACCGTAGACGAGGACGCACGAGGCGTCGGTACAGCCGGGCCGTGGACGTCGGTGGGCATGCCCCGCAGAGGCGGAGTGATCCGGTCGGTCGTGCTATTGGAGAGCGGCCGTAGGCTTCCCCTATGAGTTCAGTGCGCGCCCGGGTGTGGCGCTTCACGGTCGAGAAGGGAAGCGCCGGCGCGGAAGCCGTCCAGGCCGTCGAGATCGGGCAGGGCCCCCTGCCTGTGTCCTTGGCAGCCTTGGTCAACATCAACGCCCTCGCCTGCGACCTGCGCAAGACGGTTGACCAGCGTGTGCGTGACCACGAGATCAGCCTCCTCCTCAGCTACATCACCAGCAGCCCGGGCGCCGGTGCGCTCGGGGTCGACTGTTCCGCGCTCGACTCCAGCTCCGGCCACATCCGACGCTTCGTCAGCGAGTGCACCGGGCTCGGGGTGATGACCGCCGCCAGTGAGGCACTCTTCGACTGGAAGCCCGGGACCAACGGCCTCAGCAGCTTCGACGTCCTGCCCGGAAAACTCGTCGGAACCTACGCGAAAAAGGGCGTACGGCCCGACCTTCTATACGACTTGGCCGCCGGTCCGCTCGCCGGAGAGGCACGGGGCCGACGCCGCGACCACAAGCAGATGCTCCCGCCCGGCCAAGGGACCCAGCCGCAAATGGCACGCTTGGCGAAACTCGCGCAGTGGTCCGTCGACCACAACGAGCATGTTTACTTCATGAGTTGGGTCTGGCTCGGCACGGGCGGCGTCTATGTCGACATCTTCCTGCCCGACGACTCCCCTGCCACGGCCGGACTCAAGACCGGGTGGATCGATGTACCAGGCAGCGCCCAACCCTGGCGGTTCCGAGTCTCCCGGCCGGATCCCCGTCGGCGCACGGACCTGGAGCCGGACCCCCTCGCGGCCCCAGACTCTGCGCCCGAGTCCGGCAGCGAGGGCTCGGCTCATGCAACCGGGGCCTCCGCCGGAACGGCGGTCAGCCGAGCCGCGGCAGCGGTCGAAACAGCGATGAACCAGTCCTTCGCACGCGAGGACGCACTCGGCACGTTCTCCGGCGTAGAGGTCCGCGGCCGGTGGATCCGCGGCGACGCGGTCGGACCGGCACGCCAAGAAGTACTGCTCGGCGTCCTGGGCGAGCGAGTGCCGGTGGACCACCGGGCCCAACGTCGCCGACTGGTCTCGCAGACAGACCGGCTCGATGTATTCCTCGAAGGCCGCCTCCTGACCCTCGTGAACCCGGTCACCAGCCCGCGGCCGAGCTGGGACCGGATCCGATCAGAGCTGCTGAAGTAGACGGATCACAGGTTGGCTGCGGCTCTGGTCCACGTCACACACCCCCTTTAGTCGCCTTGCGGCAAATGCCGTGCTTTCCGGGGACGTTGTCGGCGATGATGGTGTGGTGCGAGTGACCCGACTGCTGATCACGGACTTCCGGGGCTGGAAGTCCCTCGACCTGCGCCCCCGCGATCACGCGGTCGTGGCCGGCGTGCCCCGCGCTGGCCGCAGCGATGTGATCGAGGCACTGGCCCGGGTACTAGACCCGGAAGCGGCGCACGGCTCCTCCCTGTCGGATCTCCACCAGACTGCGCCGGTGGAAGAAGAGGGAGAGGACCAGAGTTCCCAGTCCGAAGCCGGCTCGGAGGCGGCACCGCCTGAGCCGGCGGAGCCACTCCAGGCGTCGACGGCGGAGGTGGAGGTCACCCTGTCTGATCTCGACCCGGAGATCGAGCAACTGGTCGATGGCTACCTCCAGCCGCTCGATGAGACGGGGATGGCCTCCGAGGACGACGAGGCGGACCCGTCCGCTCCCCAGTGTGTGCGTCTCACCTATCGGCTCAGCTACGACCACGAGACCGAGGCGCTGGAGTCCGTCGTCTACTACCCGGCGCGCAGCAATCCGGAGACCAACCAATTTCTACGGGTGCCGGCTGCCGTGCGCCGGGCCCTTCCGGTCATCACCCTCAACGCAGGAGTCCCCCTGCAGCTTCGAACGGGCGGGAGCCTGCGACGGTACATCGAGGAGCGCGACCCCAAGGCGGCCGTCGCCGCATTCGAAGTCCTGCGCGACGCTGTCGGCGAGGCCGTAGCCGCTCTATCCAAAGACCCGGCCATCACTGAGGCCGTGGACGCCGTGCTCGCCGTGGGCGGCACCGGGAAACGCCTCGGGGACAACCCGATCACCGCCGGGGACATTGGTTTTCTCGCCGAGGACGGATCCGTCAGCGCACTTCTGCGTACGCTGCGGGCCGCTCTGCGGCTGGACACCGCCGGCCCGCTAGCCTTGACGAACCACGGCAGCACCGTGACCGCCGTCCTCTCCATGGCCGAGGCCATGCTGCTCGCGAACGTCCCCGGCGCGGTCGTACTCGCCGATGACTTCGGAGACCAGCTCGACGCCGCCACCGCCGAGCATCTGGCCTCGCTGATCCGCAACCGGTCCGGACAAGCCTGGCTGTCGACCCGCCGTCCCGAAGTGGCGCGCGCCTTCGAACCCGGAGACGTGGTCCGCCTCGTCCGCCACGGTGGCCAACGGACCTACCACCAGCTTCCGCAGGTCAGCGACCGCAAGCAGCTCGTCGCGCACCGCCAGCTCCACACACAGCTGCTGCCCGCGCTCACCGCGCCCGTCGTCGCAGTCACCGAGGGGCCGCACGACGTCGCGGTCCTCGGCATGGCCAACCGGCGCTACCCTCCCCACAGGCTGCCCCTGTCCGCCTACGGTGTCCGGCTCGTCGCGGCCGGAACGGGTTCCGACGGCGGCATCGACCAGGTCCCTCAGATCGCCGATCTCGCCAAACAGCTCGGCTTCCGCGTGATCGGCGTCGTGGACGCCGACAAGCCCTCGCAGCAGTCGGCGGATCAGCTCGACAAGGTCAAGAAGTCGTGCGACGTCGTCATCCAGCTCCCGGAAAAGACCGCGATCGAACGCGCGATCACCGCCGGAGTCCGGCTAGCCCACCTCGCCGCGGCCAGCTCGGTCCTAACCGTCTTCGGCCAACCGGATCCCCTGGCCACCGAAGCCACCGAGCAGACCGTCACGAACCTCTGCTTGACACTCCACAAGAAGGGCCTGCACGAACCCTTCCTCGACGCCCTCTACCGCGAGCTTCAGCCCGACCCGGCAGACCCGGAAGAGCAAGGGGAGGAGCCGGAAGAGAACGTTCCCGTGGTGCACCCGCCACTCTTGGCGGCCATTCTGGAGGCCATCGCCACAACAGCCAGCTCCAGCTACAGCGGCCCCACGATGATCGTCCTTGAAGGTGTCGGCCGCCCTGACGAGGACGCCGCGTGACGTACGAGGCCAACGGGGAGCAGCAGGACGTCATCGAGAGCACCGCGCCAGTTCTCGTCGTACTCGGGGGTGCCGGTACAGGCAAGACCACCACCGCCGTCGCAGCCGCGCGCCGCCACCTTGAAGACGCTGACGAACGACTGACGCTCCGACGCCGAGCGGCCCACCAGGCTGGCCGAAGGACGAGACTGCCCGCCCCGGAGCGGGTCCTCTTCCTTTCCTTCTCCCGCACCGCGGTGGCTCAGATCATCGACCGCTCGTCCAACGTGATCGGACAGCTGGCCCCCCGCCTCGAAGTGGCCACCTTCCACGGCTTCGCCTGGCGCATCATCAACAGCTTCGGCCCGCACCACGGATACCCCCCACCCCTCGCCGTCCTGAGCGAAGCACAGCGCCTCGTCGGTCGAGCCGGACCCGGTCTCACCTACAACCAATTGATCCCGACGGCCATGGCGCTGCTCGGCCTGGACAAGGTGCCCAACCACTACAACGCCCGGTACGGCCTCGTCATCTGCGACGAGTTCCAGGACACCGATGACCAGGAATGGCAGTTCCTTCAGCAGATCGCCCCGACCGCGCGCCGCGTCCTACTGGGCGATACCAACCAGTGCATCTACGCAGGCTTCAAACACATCAACGCCGACACGCGGATCGCCACAGCGCTGGGACTGCCCGGCGCCGACAAGATCATGCTGCCGCCGCTCAGCTACCGCGACCCGAGCGGAACCCTGCCGGCCGCCGCCGAAGCCGCCATGCGACGCGAATTCACCCACGACGCCATCCGCACCGCCGCCACGGCGGGACGCATCTCGGTCACCGACTACGCCGACGGCCACGGCCATGCCGAGGTCATCGACCTCGCGCGCCGCGCCCGGAAGGCCGGCCACACCGTCAGCATCTTCACCCACACCAACGTGGCGACCTCCAGCCTCTCTGACGCCCTCCTCGCCGACGGCCTCGTACACGAGCAAGTCGGCCTCACCGAGGCGCACGGTGAGGCACTCGCTGCGCAACTCGCCCTGGTGAAGTACGCACTGCACCTCCCCGACTCTGAGGTTCTCCGCGGGCTTGCCGTCTACGTCCAGGCCACGGAGCGCAAGGGCAACAGGGTGGTTCCGCTCGCCCAGCAGATGCTCAGCCCGGCGACAAACGCGCCCCTGAGCAACGCGCTGAATCGGCTGGCACGGGACCTGCGAGCCTCGGTCGACAAGGGCGGTCAGCCCGACATCGTGCGACTCGCCGAGGTGATCACGAATGCCTACAGCACGGTCGGAGCCGCCCGTGGCCAGGAGACCTGGCTTCAGGCGGCCCGCCAGACGCGCATCGCCCTTCATCACGCCGACCAAGGCTCCTTCGACGCTGCCGCGGTCGAGCAGGAGCTCCTCCGTGTACGCGACGAAGCCCTGGTGGGGGCAGGGACGGCGCGACGAGCCCCGATACAGGTCATGAACCTCCACCAGACCAAGGGACGGGAAGCCGACGTCACGATCTTGCTCCTCGGAAGCAACGAGTTCCACGGCTCCGAAGGAGAGCCCTACCCAACCGGCTCCAAACTGCTGTACGTCGTGATGACCCGAGCTAGGAAGAAGGCACATCTCGTCGTTCCCAACCTGGTGCACGGTCTCTGGGCACCTCTCGTCGCGGCCCTGCGGTAGAGCCCTCAACGCCGCCGGGCACCCAGGACTTGGCCGAGTGGTTCACCGGACCACCACCCCCAGCAGTTAATGATCTAGTGCCTCGACAGGTCAGGGATCGGTTCGGTCACGTCCCACTCGATCAAGCTGGCACCCCGGTTTTGGTAGTGAGCCTGCTTCACACGCTTACGCTGGTCGTAGGCCTCTCTGCCATGGATCCCGTAGACCTCGACGTAGGAGTTAGGGCGAGTGTCAGTGAGGACGAAGTCGGGGAAGACGGCGTCGTTTCCGTCGTAGCGCACGGGTTTGACGTAGGCACGTCCGGCGTCGGTGAGGGCGTTGGCCATGACGACTTCGTGACTGGAGTCGGCGGGTATGTACAGCTTGCTGACCAGCATGGCGGCCATGTCGAGCACCCGGACGTTGCCCTTTGCGCTGAGTTCGACCAGGAACAGGCCGATCCGGCGGGCTCCGTGTTCGTCCGCGGCTGCGGAGAAGGCCGGCCGGTACGAGCGGCGGAGCCGTTCGTCGAGGGCTGCGGTGGCGAACAGGGCGCCGCGGTGGTGAGCCAGCGCGTATTGAACGCCGTACCGGGTCGGTCTGACATCTCTGATCTCGCCGAGGATGAGTCCCCGCCGCTGTGTGTCTCCGCGTCGTTTCAGGCGGGCGATGCGGAACGTCTCGAAGGCAGCGGTGTTGCGGCGGGCGTACTCCTTCCGGAAGGGAGGCACGACGTACAGAGCCTCTGTCAACTCCTCGTGGTTGATGGAACATCCGGCGATCTGCTCGCTCAGCCGGGCGTGGCAGACCCACCAGGTGCGTCGTCGCCAGCGCGGATGCCAAGCGGTGAGCTGGGCTTCCTCCCACAACCAGTGGAGAAGACCGAGCAGGCCGACGGTACGGCGGGCGCGGCCATCGCGTTGTTCGGTGGAGGCTTTGGGCGGCTCCGGGGCGCTGAGCTTGCGGGCGAGCGAGGCGGAGAAGCGGATCGCGACGCCGTCGTCTCCCTCGTGGATGGCTTCTGTGCTGTAGGCGTCGCGGCCGGTCAGCTCCGAGGCGAGTTTGTGGAAACTGCAGCTGGGATCGTGGAGTTCGCCTTCGCCGGGCCATCCGGCCAGGTGGTAGCGGCCGGCCCGGCTGCACCGGATGACCAAGCGGAGTGCTGGTGTCTGGCAGAGGCATTGGCCGTGGCCTACTTCGGCTCTGGCCCGGGAGAAGAGGGTGGCATAGTCGGTGGCGTGCTCGCGCAGCACGAACAGTGGGAGCGACTTGTCCGCGAGCCGTACGCGGTCGGCCCGGTCACCGCGGGTGGCGCCGTCACCCTGGGGGCTGTCCGCGTCGCCTGGTCCGGGGCGGCTGGGCTGGTCTGGTGGCGGGACGTCATTCGAGGCGGTCATGTCCGCACTCCTCCGTGGCCGGGACCGGTCATCGGCCGGTGGTGCTGGAGTTCCTCCTCTGCCTCGGCGTGCCGACGCCGTCGGCCGACCTGCAGCATCAGTTTCACCGCCGCATGGTGAGGGTCCGGGGTCTCGTCGGCATCGAGTTGCTCGGCCAGAGCACGCCGTACCGCTGCCTCTTCCGCGCGCTGGAGTGCAGTGAGCCGAGAGCGTCGCTGGATTTCCAGTGTGATGCGCTGTACCTCTCCGATGAGTTCCTGGACTCGGTGCATCGCCTCTGCGGCGTCGGGGGGAACAGGTGCGCCTTCGGGGAGTTGCTCGGCCAGCTCCCGGAGTCCGTAGGAGGCGGTCAGTGCCCGGTCCATGGCCTGACCACGTCGGCTGCTCAGCTCGGGCGGGGTGAGCAAGGCCAGGGAGTCCGCGCGCGCCAGTCGGGCCAGCGTGGCCAGCACGTCCCCCTGGTTCAGGCCCTCCAGACCTGTGGCCACGTCTGGCTCCAGACGGCTCGGGTTGAGTTCGGCCGGTGCGATCCGGTCTGCCCAGGCCAGCAGGTCGGCGCGCAGCTGTGTCACGGCCTGCGGGTCCAACCCGTAACCGGCGAATGCCGCGTCCGGGAGGTCGGCGACCTGGGCCAGCCGGACGTACAGGTCTTCGCGCACTTGTGGCTCAGGGAGCTGTCGGAGTCCCGCGATTCCGCTTGCGTAGTCGTCCAGATAGGAGTCGACGTCTCGCTGCCCCAGGTGTCGGTGAAGCACTGCCAGGTCCACGAAGTCCTTGGCAGCCAGGCGGTGTTCAGGAGCCTCCAGCTTGCCGTAGAGGAGGTCGCCGATGGCGGCGACCGGCATGCCTGCGGCCGAGCGGGAGTCGAAGTAGCGCGGCATGCGGGCCATTTGCACGGTGACTGCGCCGTACTCGGCGTGCGTGACTAGCAGGTCGCTGTTCTGGTCGCATTGCGCGAGCGGGTGGAAGGCCCAGGTCCGGACCTCTTCCACCCGGTACCCGTGGGCGGCCAGCGCGCCGGCGACGGCCGCCCTAACCACCGGGGTGTCCTGGACCTGGTCGGTGAACACGTCGATGTCGTGGGCGGGTCGGGCCCCGGCGCCGCCGAGGGCATGGAGTGCGAGCGAGCCGGACAGGTGGTAGCCGTTCGGGCCGCATGCGGACAGCACGATACGGGCCACCGCGAGCATTCCATCGGTGTTCATGGTCCGGTCAGCTCCGGGAACCGCTGCTCCCACACTTGTGCGACGGCTTGTGGTGCGAGCCGTTGGGGCCACAGACGGAGCAGAACGTCGCGGTTGATCAGTGCTGCCTGCTCGGTCGCGGTTCCTCGTACCAGGAGTCCGCGATACAGCGCGGCACACAGTGCTGGGTCCGCCACGTCCACGAGCGCGGGCACGTCTCCGTCGACCAGATGACGGGGAACGTCGACGACACCCGATCCGGGACCTGCGAGGGCGTCGAGATCCGCTACCACCTCGAACCCCTGGAACAGGAGAAGGTCACCTACGCCTGGCGCGGTGAGCGCGCGAGCGATGTCCTCGGGTATCAGTCCCTGGCGGGCGGCTTCGTCGATCACTCCCTGCTCGGCGCCCCGCAGGCGCGCCACTCGCGCGAAATCGGGCCGGGGGGTGCTGGCCATGTGGTCCGTTCTCCTTTGGTGATGCGTCAAGTACACGCATTGATTGACTAGTTGCGGCGAAGCCGCCCGTCATCCGCGCCGTTCACCTCTAACGTCACCGAACGGCGGCTTCCCCTTGTGGAGAAGTCGGCCGACTGTCGCGCCAACCCCGCCGCAAAATACCCCCTGGGGGTATCGAAAAGTGTGAGAGTGTGGCTTCGACCGCCTGCGATGCACGTCCCAGAACGGAGGACTTGATGACTGACTGCTCCATACCCGTGCCGACCGGTGCGGGTAGCGCGTCCTCGGCAACAAGATCGAGCCGCGCACCACACCGGGCCCTCGCTGCGGGAATGGCTGCACTTGTCCTCGGCACGCTGGCCGGCTGCAGCAGCGATTCGGGCGGCAAGGCCGATCCGACCGCCGGGGCGACACACAAGGCCGCGGCACCGGTCCGGCTCCCGGTCCCTGACGGTTTCGCCACGGAGACCGGCTGGAGTACGTCGGCGAGCCCCGAGGCCACCGATGCCGAGCCGGGATCCAGCGGCTTCCCTCTGGTCGCTGTCGCTCCCACGAGCGGTCTGGTGATTCAGGCAGCCGCCGACGGCTCGCGCGTGCGTGCCTTCGCTCTCGCCAGCGGCAAGACCGTGTGGACCTTCACCCCTAAGGCCCTCACGGGCGTCCGTGCCGGTGTCTTCGTTCAGGAGGGCAAGGCCGGGGAGAAGGTGGTGCTGGCCCGCCAGGGCAAGACCAGCGGAAGCGGCCTGAGTACGTCGCGCCGCACGACCACGATCGATGTCATCGCGGCGGACTCGGCCAAAAAGGCGACCGCCGCCCATCACCTCGACCTGGCGGCGCCTGACGACACCGCCGCCTCCTTCACGGCCACCGACTCCGGCATCCTGGTCGGCCCGGTGACCGACGGCGTCCACGAGAAGGCCGTCGCGATCGACGCGGCCACGGGCGCCGAGCGCAGCGTGCAAAAAAGGTCGGTGACGGTTTCCGGCTGCGGCTCGGGATCCTGCTCCGTACAGGCCTCTCCGGCCTTCGCCACCTCCCAGGGAGTCGTCTCCGCCTTCCAGCAGCAGGACGGCTGCGACCAGTGGGCCGAGGGCGGCACCCCGTGCACGTACGGATTCCAGGTCGGTGACGCCTGGAACAGCACCAGCGTGGCGCCCAGCGGCATGCACGTCGGCATCCCGCTCGCGGTCACCGGGCCGTACTTGGTGGCCGCCTGGCACACCAGCGACACCCAGACCGACCCGCCCACGCTCTCCGCCCCGAAGAGGACCATCCTGGCGGTGCACGATCTCTCGACCGGAAAGATCAAGGCGCAGGTGAGCTGTACGTCCGCCGACGCGATCACCCTTCAGCCCGGGTCCGCGCAGTCCTCCATCCACCGTTCGCCGAACGGTGACTTCCTCGTCTCCGGGCAGGTGGGGTTCGACCTTTCCACCGGCCGCGGGCACTGCTTCACCAGCACTGCCAGCACCAAGGGCATCGATCTGACCGCCGTGGCCGACGACGGCACGGCGTACGGGATCGTGCACGTCGTCGACGACACGGAAGCCACTTCCCTGTACGGGCGGCTGCCGATCGCCCAGGACGGGACGGACACGCCCGAGCACGACTCGGCTCGTGTCAGCCTGCGCAGCGGGACGGCCACGGCGTTGCCCGCAGCGTCCGAGGTCCCGGTCTATGTGGCGTCGGGCGGGCACGGCGTCTTCCGCACCCGCGACGTGGTCGCGGTCTATCCCGGTTCCTGACCTCCCACCGCGCTGAGCCCCGAGCATCGTCGCGCCCTACCTGCGGCCGACGCCGCTCGGGGCATTTTGCTGCCCCTGGAGTCGGTGCTCGGCCTGCTCTCGCTCGGCCTGTCCCCGGCGTGACGGGCGTGGCGCCGCAGGGGTGGAGCCTGCGGAACGCTGCGGCACCGCGGCGACCGCCTCCTGGGCCGCTTCCATGGCACTGGCCAGCAGATCGTCGGGGATCTGTGCCCCCCGCGCCTGAGCCGTGGTCCGCAGCGCCGCAAGGAAGGCCTCGGCGGTCAGCCCGGATTGCGGAGAAGCCGGTGGTCCTCCCGCGGGTGCCGCTCCGGCGATCTTGTCGGCAGTGGCCCGCGAGTTCGCCGCGATGGTCTGCAGGACGCCCGCGGCCCGTTCCTCGGCCGGGCTGGTCGCGGCAGCCCGCGCGAAGTCCGCGCGGTCCTGCATCCGTTGAGCCTGGGCTGCGAAGGTGTTCACGGTGACCGCCCGCCGGTCCTCCCCTGTGGAGGACGGCTGCCGCCGCCGTCCGGAAGCCGCCTGCTCGATCTTCGACGGACCGTCCGTCGGCGTCGGCCGACGCCGACGCGGAAGTTGCGGCCCGGCGGCGGCCTCCTGTTCTCCTGCTGCCGGTGCCTGCCCGCTGGCAGGCACCGGCGAGGCCGGGGCGGGTGCGGCCTCCCGGAGCGTCCAGTCCCTGTTCGCTTCTCCCCGCACGTAAACGAAGCCCTCGCCCGCCAGGTGCTGCGGTACCTCGTCGCCGCGGCCCTGCAGGAAGAGGTCGACGCACTCGTTCGCGCGGCGGCCGGCGTCCGTCCTGTTGCCCGGTCGCGTGTTCTCGTGGTTGAGCAGGCTCATCAAGTCACGGCGGGACAGCCCGCGATCGGGCTGGACGTCGCGTCGTACGGCGGTCCTGACCTCGTCGAACCAGGCCGGGGACAGTGGTTCGTTGGCCGGCTGCCATCGAGGTGCGGAGCTGTCGGGCGCGGGGCTCGCGTCCATGAGGCTCTCCGCCTCGCTGGGCGTGACCAGGACGTCCCGGACTCCGCCTTCACGCTGGGGCCCGACGATGCCGAGTTCCTCCATCCGAGTCAGCAGGGCGTCGGCCTCGGCTGCCGGGATGCCGTAGTCGTAGCTCAGGTCCAGCGCCAGGGTGTACTCCTTCGCTGCCACCTGGAGCACGACCGCACGGAAACGGTCCGGATCTCCCGCCAGGCTCTCGCCCACCGGCGCGGGCTCGGTCTCTGCTGCGGAAGGTCCTCCCGGCGTGGGCGCTTGCGGTGCGTTCTCCTCGCCGACTGCGGGCGTCTGCTCGGCAGCTTCGTCGACGGCGGATTCGTAGGTGCCCAGTGGAGTGCTCACGTCCTCGGGCAGGTGACCGTGGATGTGGGCGATGTGGTCTTCGGCAGCGTGGCGCAGGACACGCAGCATGTTCCACCGCAGTCCGTTCCGGCCGCCGTTCGCGGCCAGCCGGTTGATCAGTGCCTGTGCCCCGGACGAGATGATCTCCAGGGTGCGGACCCACAACGCCCGCCCGGTGCCCAGGGTTTGACGGTCGGCCATGAAGCGGCCCACGCCGAGCCAGCCGTTGTTGACGGCTTCGCGCACCGCGGACCACACGGATGCGATCCGGCGCCACACCGGATGCTGTGTCAGGGCACCGAGACGCTCCGAGACCGCACCGTAGATGCCGCGGATCGACTCGACGCTGTTCGACAGCATCGCGCGCATGCGGCCCTGGTCGTTGCCGCCCGTGTTGCCCGTGCCCGAGCGCCGGGCGGCGAGCCGCTCAGTGAACCAGTGCCAGGCGCGGCCCAGCTGGTCGGCCAGGTCGATGCGCTGGCCGGCGGGCAGCAGCCCGGTCAGCCGGTCCGCGCGGGTCGCGGCGGCCCGGTGAAGTCCCCATACCGCCCGCCAGCCACGCGAGTCACGCTGGCCCGACCGTTCCAGGCGCCGCGCCAGGTGCATCGCTCCGTGGGAGATAGCCCGCGCTGTACGGGCTTCGATCGTCCGGTTGATGCCGTGCGCGCGGATGTCGCGCAGTGTCGTCTCGGCGTAGGTCAGCAATGCCTCCCGGACGGCTCCGCGGAGTTGCTGTCCTGCCTGGCCGATCGAGCGGATCATCGTCCATTCAGGGGTGCCCCAGTAGAAGCCCGCCTCGGCCTCGGCGTTGCCCATCGCCGCTTCGAGGGCGTTGGCGTCACCAGCCTCGACCGCCGGGTCCTCGGCCGTCGGCAGGATCGGGTCTGCGTCGATGCTGGTGAGGATCCCGGACAGCGCCTGCCGAGTGGCGGCGTACTGTTCCCGCAGCCGCTGTTCGTCCTCGGCGCTGAACCGGGGCCGGGGAGTGGGGGCCTGTGTCTCGGCCGGGGCTTCTGCGCTGCGCAAGAGGGCGACGATGTCCTCGAAGTGCCGGTCGAAGTCGTCCTGCCCCGGAACTTCTGGTTCTCCCGTGACTGCTTCGGCCGCAGCCATGCGTTCCTCCTCGATCAGGGCCTCGTACTCCTGGTCCACTTCCATCGCTGCCAGTTCTTCGGCGGACACCGGCTCGTCTTGTTCGTCGGTGCGGCGACGGACGCCCTCTTCCGGGTCCGGCTCCCATTCGGCGCTGCTGTAGACGACGCCGTTGACGACCAGGTCATCGCCGATGACGTCCCTGAAGAAGTCGAAGTCGTCGCTTTCCTGCTCCGGCGGCGCCCCGGCGGGGGGTGTGGCGGCTGGTTCGGACTCGGCAGGAGTCTCGGGCGCGGAGACGGCAGGGGCACGATCGGCCACAGTCTCCTGCGCCGGCTCGTCCTCTGTCTCCGGCAGCTCGACTGCTCGGAACGTCTCCGGCTCATCCACCGCAGCCGACTCGGAGTCGGTCACAGTGCCCACCGGGACGGTGTCAGTGTCTGCGGCTGTTGCCCCATCCGTCGCCGCCGACTCGATCTCCCCGACAGCGTTCTTCGCCTCATCCGCAGACACCGACTCGGATGGTCCGCCGACTGTCCTCTGCCCCGAGGGGTGGGCTTCCTTGTAGCGCGTCAGCAGCCAGGAATCGTCGTTTTCAGCGCCGAGCAGTCGTCGAACATCCTCGGCGGCCTGTGCCCAGGCCCCGTCGTCTTCGCTATCGAGCAGTCGTTGAACGTCCCTGGTGGCCTCCAGGCGCGCGAGCTGCTCTTGCCCTTGGCTGTACATCGCAAGCAGTAGCTGTCGATCGTCGTCTGACACGAACGCCCCGCGACTTGCCAAGGAGCGCCCAGCCTCCGCGACGGTTGATTGCAACCTTCGGCAGGCGTCCAGCACGCGATCCCCTGAGGGGGATGTGCTCGTAGCCGCGAGAACCACGCCGCGGAATACGGTCTGGACGAGGGCTGCTTCATTGGAGTCGGCGAGACCCGTCTCCTCCTGGAGCTCCTGAGCCTCCGACAAGAGTGACTGGCCCGTGGCTGAAGCTGCCCATGCCTTGTAGCGCCGTTCCGTGACATACAGGTCCGTGAGGAATTCCTCCAACAGGCTGTATGGCGTCTGCGCCGGAGGGGTGTCCGTGCCCCGCTCTGGGGCCGTGGCCTGCATCGCCGAAGTCGCATCGGGGACGTCTTGGGCAGTCGGAGCGGCGGGTTCGCTCTGGGGGACCTGTCCCCTGCTCGCCCCTGTGTCGGCGCCGGGAGCCGGGTCGGTGGCCTCAGTCGCCGCCGGCGCCTCGGGCTGGTGCTCGGAGGCGTCAGTGACTTCTTCGGGCCCGGCTGCGGTGTCCGGCTCGGTGGTTGCCGATCCAGCAGCGGAGGGCACCGTCTGCGGCACCGCTTCCGCCGCCGTTGGCGCGGCCTCTGCCGGAGCGGAAGCGGCTGGCATGGGAACAGCAACAGTTTGTGGTGCATCGGCGGGCACGTCGACGAGCCCGGCCAGCGACTCGGGCAGAAGGAGAGGCTCGACATGGTCGTCCGGGTAGCCACCGGTTTCCCACGTGTAGGGACGCAGATCACCCGGCCCGACGACGAGGTCCCCGACGATGAAGACTTCAGTGTCTGCTGCGACGGCGGGGCGCTCTCGTACGAGGAACGGCAGCCGTTCCTCGGACACGCCGGTGATGCAGTCACCCGGTGCGAGCTCGCTGAGGCGGCAGGCGCCTTTGAACCGGTCAGGCAGTACTGCCCTGAGCGCGGTCACCCGCTCCAACGTGGCAATGTCGGCAAACGAGTCCTCCATGCCGCCGAAGTCGATCGGCAGCATCTGCCCCTGTTCCCAGTTCTCGGCGGCCCGGATCCGGGAGACTCGTTCGTCCGCGGTACCCGTGAGGTGAACTTGCAAGGCTTCCTTGATCACGGTCGCATTGGTGTCGACGAGGATGCGCCATAGTTCCTTGTCGGCTGCCTTCCAGCGGCCCGATTCACCGATGACCTCGAAGCCCAGCTCACTGCGGGCCATGGCGTTCCTGGTCCGCCATGCTGCCGCCACCAGCTGACGCCGTTCCGGCGGCAGAGCCGGACGGAGCCACGCAAGGGCCTTGGCCAGGGTCAGCCGGCCGGCGCGGATCGTCGTCTCGGCGTCGTCAGAGGTCTTGACCTCGATCTCGATGGAGCCGCTTCGGGAGTAGGCACTGGCAAATTCGTTGCCCGCCTCGTTGTAACCAGGCTCCGACGGCAGGCGAATCCAGCCCTCGTACAGTTGCGGAGTCGCCCTCCTCTTCTGGTCCATTTCGAAGATCAGTTTGCCGAAGTCCCACGGGCTGATCTTGCCCAGCGCCTCAGCGATGTCCCGGTCACTCAGTGGCTCGGGGGTGCGCTCCTCCTGCTCGGCGGGGGCCGGAGGCTCGCCGGTGTTCTCGCCGGCCTCGGGGACGGGTGCCGGGGCGTCCTCGTCCTGGAGCTCCGCAGCCGGCTGCGCCTCGTGGGTGGCGATGAGGGCGCGGAGGCGAGCGTACTGCTCGGTGACCGTCGAGTTGGACAACTCGGCGATGCGTTCGCGGGCCCGGTCCACCTGTACCTTGACCGGGGCCAGAGCCGCGTCGACGTTCGGCCACACCTGCTGGCCGTCGGGGCTGTACGAGGTGCCGGCGAGCCCCATGACCTGCTCCAGGGCATCCCGTGCGGCGGCGGCCTTGACCTTGCGGCTGCGCGCCGCGCGCTCGATGTCGTCCACGGCCTCCAGGCAGAGGATCAGGGACTGGCGAACCAGCGGGTCGGTGAGTTCCGGCAGGCGGTGCGCTTCAGCGAGCTGGGTGTCGAGTTCGGCCAGCTGGTCCGGGTCGTCAGCGCGGGCCTGGATCAGGGTCTCGAAGCTGTTGAAGGCCTCAACGGCGAGCTGGTCGATCTGGGCGCGCAGTTGTTCCGCAGCCTGGGTCACCAGGGAGCTCAGGGCGGAGTCGGGCTGCGCGAGTTCGTGCTGGGTGTGCCGAAGGTTCTCCTCGAACTGGGCCCAGGGGTTGTCCTGTTCCCAGATGTCGCGGACCTGGTTGTCGCCGAGAGCCTCACGCAGTTCGCGGGCGAGGTTGGGGATCTCGTTCTTCTGTCCACGGCGGATTCCTGCTGTACCGCGCTTTTTGATCTTCTGGTCGTCCCAGGGCAAGGGCGCGATGCCCGGCTCGGCGTCCTGCACGGAAGGGGTGGCCGTCTGCTCGTCGGCGGGCAGATCGTCTGCCTGGCTGGCGAACATGGACGGCTGGTCGGCGCCGATAAGTGGTTCGCCAGCATCCTCCCAGATGGGGGCGGTCGGCTCGGGCTGCCACTCAGGGCCGGCCTCCGTCTCTTCAGGCCGTGCCGTGTCCCACATCGCGGCTTCGGTGTCGTCGGTCGCATCAGGGTCGGCAGTCTCTGCGGAGGCTGCAGCGGCCTGGTGAACCGAGGCTGCGGGCTCGTCGTCTGACGCCTCGCTGACCATGGGCTCCGGCTGCTCTTCGGGGACAGCGTCGGGCGTCCCGCTCTCAACGGACGCTGGGGGCAGGGGCAGTTCAGGTGCGGCAGTCTCGTCAGCGACGACGGGGGTGGGGGCGGCCTGCTCGGGTGCCGGGGTGGCAGCGATCTCGGTCGGGACGGTGTCCGCGAGAGCGCCGATGGTGTGGATCCAGCCGAGGGATCCTATGCCGAGCCGTTTCCTCGCCCGGGTCACCGTCACGTAGGCCAGGCGCAGTTTGTCCGGTGCGGGCAGGATGAGTTCGCCGGTCTTGGCGTCTTCCTTGGGCTGGGGGAAGTCGCTCCAGACCTGGACCTGGTCCCATTCGCGGCCCTTGGACTTGTGGGCGGTGGAGACGACCAGTTCGGGGCGGGTTTCCTCGTCACGGGCTTGCTCCGGGACCAGGTCGCGGATCATGTTGATCAGGCCCTGGGGTGTGTAGCGGTCGACGAGCCGTACGAACGTCTGCAGGGTGCTCGCTTCCTCGTCGGATTCGGCGTACTCCTTGACCTCGTTCCAGTTGTCGAAGGCCGACAGTTCGGGGTGCTTGGTGCGGCGGCCCTGCTGGAGATCCCGGGCGGCCCGGGCGATGTCTTCGATGTCCCGGCCGCCGCCGACGAGTGCCACGCGCTTGCCGGCCTCGAATCCCGCGAAGACGGCAGAGATGGCGCCGACGTTGCTGTAGGTCAGGATCGCATCGGGCTCTTCGACGGTGCCCAGGACGGTGTCGAGGGTGGGTGCGCCTTCCAGCCGGAGGTCGGATTCGAGGAGGGCGAGGTAGGCGTTGCCCACCTCGGCGACGGCGGGGCCGAACCGCCAACTCTGTGTCAGGGGCAAGACCACGTCGGCCGGCCAGTCCCGCAGAGCATCGACGGCACCGCGGAATTCATAGATCGCCTGATTGCTATCGCCGACGACGATGATCTGGGCGTCCTGGTCCTGGATCACCTTCCGCAGCACAGGATTGATGTCCTGGGCCTCGTCGAAGAAGATCGTGTCGAAGTTCAGGCGCGGGTCTGACAGGGCCCAGATCTTCAGATAGTCGTCGTGATCGAAGAAGATCTTGTTGCTGTTCGGATCCGCGATGTCCGCCCAGGCCCGGCGGGCGTACCCCAGCAGCGTGCGCGCGGCGGGGACGTGCGCCCACTTCTCCCCGAGGTGCTGGCGCCCGAGTTCGACATCAGCGCTCTGCCGGTAGCGGCGGAGCGCCCCCATCACGATCTTGGCGATGTCCTCGGGCCCGACGTGCTGGAGGTTGCCGTCGCGGTCGCCGACCCGTATCTCAGCGGTGATGCCGAGCGCTGCCGCGACGTCCTTGGGACGCCGGGCGCCGCTGTTGCGCGAGCCGGCGATGGACACCTTCTGCCGGTAGGGGGTGTTGCGCAGATCCTGCAGTGCGAAGGAGTGGCTGGTCCGGGCGGTGACGTTGCGACCGAACTTCTGGCCCGCTTCGTCGGCGATAGCCCGGTTGAAGGCGATATAGCCGATGCGCCGCTCCAGCATCTGCGCGGCGATCATCACCAACGTCGAGGTCTTCCCGGTGCCCGCGAGCGCCTGGACAGCAACGTGCTTGCCCTCGACGGCCGCATCGATGATCGCCTGTTGCTGAGCGGTTGGCGGGTACTTCCCGCTGGCCACGGCCGCGACCGCGCCTTCCTGGGCGTCCCGGGCCGTGAGGAAGGCCCGGACTTCTCCCAGGAGCTGCTCTTTCTGCCCGCGCATGCCGTTGTAGCGCCAACGACCCTTCTCGTACTTGAAGTTGCGGTCCCGCTTCAGCAGCTCGCGAAGGCCGTCTTCCGCGGGGGCGCCTGTTGTGCCCGTGACGTAGGTACCGGTCGCATCGCTGACGATCTTGATTCGGCTCGTCCAGGGTCCTTCGGCCGCCGTCTCCGGCTCGGTCGACGTCACGCTCTCCTCCTGTTGCTCGTCGGCCGGGGACATCGGTGCAGGTGCGGGTTCCGGTGCCGTAGCCGGTGCGGCTTTCCCTGCCTGCGCGGGGCTGCTGGGGCCGATGTGACCGATGACGACGCGGTCTCCGAGGGCGCCGATCAGTTCCTGAAGTGGTGCGGTCCCTTGCTCGGGCTGGTCGGCCTTCTGCTGGGCATTCCGTGCGGGTGTGCCTGTCGAGGGGGTGTTCTGGGCGGCGAGCGGCAGCCGTCCCAGGGCCTGCGCGTAGGGCAGCCGGACGAGTTCCTCCACCTGCTCCCAGGTCAGTCCGTCCTCAAGTGGCAGCAGCCGGGCGTTGGTTCGATGAAGCAGGTCACGGGGGAGCACCGTGTACCCCGTCTTGGAGGTGAGTGCGAGTTTGCTCTCTGGGGCGATCAGGACACCGTGCAGCGCGTCGCCGTACCGCCTGTCTTCCTCGGCGGCTTGCAGCAGGATCACGGCGTCGGGGATCACGCCGTTGGGATAGGTGAGGGTGGCTACGACTGCGAACTGGATCTCCGCGTCGCTCGGGGGGCTTTCGTCGTAGCGGGGCAGTGCACGAAGGTGATCCTGGGTAAGCGGTTCGACGGCGCTGCTCAACAGCTTTTGAGTGTCGACGGGTTCAGGCCCAGCGGGCGCGATCTGCTGGGGAGCATGGGGGGTGGCATGTTCCGGGTCTGCGGTCACCGCCGCGGTGGTCGGTACCTCGGCCGGGTCCGCCTCATCCGCAGAAGAGGGGCTCTCCGTCGGCGCGAGTGCCTCCGGCGGGTGCCGGTTGCCGTCGTCTGCGCCGGTCAGGGGAAGGCACCGCACTGCCTCCTCGTACGGCATTGCGACCAGGGACTCGGCTTCTGCCCAAGGGATCGGGCGTGCGAGCGGCAGTACGCAGGTGTCGGGTAGGAACAGCAGGTCTTCAGGGGTCCAGCGGCCATCCACGGTGCTGACGACGTGATCGTTCGCGGGCACGATCTGCGCCCCGTACACGAGGAGATCGTCGCCATCGTCCTCCACTTGCTGCAGCAGCAGGAGCGCGTCGCGAACTCGTCCGTCCCGGAAGGGCAGTGTCGCCAGCACGGCGAGACGGACGTCTTCACCAGGTCGGTGCTCGGGACCGAGAGGCAGTGAATGCAGGTGCTCTTCGGCCAGGGACGGCCCGGTGAGCGTACCGGTCAAGGCCCCACCGACCGCCTGGGCCGAGGGCTCGGCGGTGCTGCTGTTGCGCGGAGTGGTGGTCTGTCGGCTCTTGCTCGCGGCAGATGATGTCGCCGATTCGGCCGTCACTGCGCCGGCTTGGCGCGCTGCGCCTGCTTCGGCGGGCTGATCATTCGGTGCTGCGGCTAGGGCCGCGTAGTACACCTGCTCGAAGGCACCTTTCGCGTACTGCTCCTGCACTTCCTGCTGGTCATGGCGGAACCAGTCCCGGAACCTGTCACCCCCTGCGCCGGTCGCCGACAGATCGGCGCTGCCGAGCCAGGCCATGAACAACTCACGGGCTTCCTCGCGTGGGCGCCCGTCGGCCAGCAGTGCCCGGAGATGGTCATCGGCGAGGGCCGCTCGTACGGCGCGTTTCTGGGCGTCGTCGCGCATCCCGGCGGCCCAGCGGGCGCTCTCGGCCTGAAACTCGGCACGCTTGCGCTCGCGGTCGTTCTCGTCGACAGCGGGCGAAGCCGCCGACTGTTCATCGGGCACGGGCGGGCCGGGCTCCTGCGGCACGGGCGCCACGGGTTGCGCTCGCAGTTCCCGGTGTGCACGGGGGCATGCCAGATCGAGGACCTGGCGGCGTCCGTCCTCCTTGAGGTAGGTCCACAGCAGGTGTTCCGAGCCGCCGTCCGTGATCAGTTCGTCGGCGGCGGTCGCGAAGACAGCGCGGAAGTCGGCCTGATTGTTGGCGTGCGCGGCCTGGACCAGGGCAGGGTTCTCGCTCGCCGCGTTCACCAGCCACGCCGCGACGTCCTCGTGGTCGGGGGCCATGGAGTCGCGCAGCAGATCGCGGACCGTTTGCTGGATGACCGCGCGCACGGCGGGCGCGTTCCAGGCCGGTGCTACCGGGCTGTCGGGCAGGCGCTCGCTGAGCCAGGTATCGACCTCCTCGTCGGATACGAGTGAGTCGGAGAGCTTTGCCGGTCGTTGCAGGAGGGGCAGCGCGGCATGTGCGGGCAGGGTCAGGCCCGGTATGTCGGCGCCGCGTAGGTCGGGAACCTCTTGGGCGGCGCCGGTGCGTTCTGCGGGGATGGCGACGTTGACCAGCAGGTGTCCTGCGGCGCTCCTGGCTGCCACGGTGATCTCGATGCGCCGCTGCTGCACCTTTGCCGGCTCGTTCCCAGCCATCTGGCCAGTCGGCACGGAGGCCTGCTCGTCCTCACGCAACTCGGGGTGACGGGGGCTGTCTGGGGTGCGGGCGGTCTCTTGTCCGGCCGGTTCCGGGCGTTCGCTCTGGGTCTGTGCTGCCGGGAGGGCAGGAGTCCCGAAGATCTCCTGCCAGTCGTTTCCGTGCTGGGCGGTCGCGGTGATACGCGAGGCCAACTGCACGGCGAACTTGTTCATCTTGCGGAAGTGGCCCATCGCCTTGGGGGCCCTGTAGCGCTCCTCCTCCAGATTCCGGGCGAGGACCAGCACGGTGCGGGCGAGCTTGGTGCAGCGCTCGACCACGGTGTCGGCCGGATGCGTGAATGGATCACTCACGCGTCCCACTGGCCCGTCACACAGCTCCTCCATGGCCAGCCAGACCGCTTGGCCGTCCGGGCGGGTCTGCACCCCTTGGTCGGTGATGCCCCGTCCGATCAGACGCCGGCCCGCCGGGGTGTCTTTCAGTCCCGACAGCGCGCCGTACATCTCCCAGAAGTCGTTCTGGGCATCCTCTTTCGACGTGTACGGCTCGCCAACGGGGATGACGATCTCGGTGGCCGAGTCCTGCTCGGGTTCCTCGACCATACGGAACGGGCGTCCCATGCGGGTCAGCTCGCCGGTGAGATTCCGTACATGAAGGTCCCGCGTGGGGCGGCTCATGTTCCGCTTCAGGTACCAGAATCCCTGGTTGCGGCTCCACCGGAACTTGTGGCGGTCCAGAGCAGCACGGATAGGCGCGTCGGAGTCCTCGCTGGTGGTGCCGCGGACCACGGTGCCCCGGTAGTGGTGCTCGATCTCCAGGACGGTGCCGGCGGACGGCGGGGTCTGTTGCGGCTCGGGAACGGGGTCGTGTTCGGCTTCGAGCCGCTGACGGCGCTGGGCAACGCCTGCCTGCACTGCGGCCACCGTCTCCGGGCGTGCGGTGGAGGCCCGGCAGGCGACCGCGTGTTCGTAGGAGCGGCGGACGAGGTCGCCCAGCCGCTTGGCGTCGTCGGGGTGCCGGTAGAAGCTGGCGGGCAGGCTCAGCACCAGGTCGTACGCTGCGTGCGCCATCGCCGTCACGTGCCGGTTGACCTCGTCCAGGGTCTCGGAGGCTAGCGTGACGAAATCGGCGGCATACCGGGTGTCCCCGGCAGCGTCGAGGGCCTGGCGGGCGCCGGATGCGTCTGGCCTGATGTCGCGTAGCGCCTTGGCGGTATCGCTCGCCATCCACCAGTTCCACGCGGACTCCGCCTTGTTGGCGCCGCCGACGAAGTCATCGGCCGCCTCGTACGGAATCTCCTCCATGCCCAGCTCGTGGGCCGCGAGGCGCTGGTGGTGCTGGAATGCCTTGCGCGCCAGGTCGCGCAGCGCGTACCGGCTGACTCCGTCTCCGGCGGCCTCGGCCTCCTGCGCGGCGCCGAGGGCATGGGAAGTGACCTCCATCCAGTCGGTCAGGGCTGAGGCGACCGTGTCGTGTGGCCGACGCAGCATGAGCATGGCTCCGCGCAGCCGGTCCGAGTACGGCCCGCCGTGGTCGTCATAGGCGTGCGGCCACTTCGGGAAGCTGTCGAAGATGTCAGACAGAGCCCGCCCGATCTCGGCGCTGTCCTGGTACCAGGGAGCTGTCAGCCGGAGTGGGTCGGGGTGGTCGAGGACGGAGGTGTGATCCTCGTCGACGTCGGCTGCGTCCAGGAGCATCTCGGCGAGGTCGTTTGGTCGTGCCTGCATGCGGGCCAGGTGGCGCTCCGTGTACTGGACGGCCTTCTGGGCGGCCGTGCGCACGTCGTGTCGGGGGTCGTCCGCGAGTTGTACGGCGGTCCCGGCGAGGCGGTCGTAGATGCTGAACACGTCGGTGGGCGTGCGCGGTTCACTCTCGATGACCCCGGCGGCTGCCGCGTCGGCATCCTGGTGCGCCGCGCTCGGGGGGTCGCTCTCCTGTCGTGCGAGGGCCCGCCGGAGCTGCTCGGCGGCCATACCGACGTAGCGGCGTCCACCAACCAGTTCCGCGGGGTCCGCGTAGCCTTCGAGGACGATCGCGAGGTTCGCCACCTGGGGCAGTGCCGAGCCGAAGCCCTCTGGCCTGGTGCCCGCCGCGTTCTCAGGAGGGGCGGAGGCTGTGGCTACGGGAGTCTCAGCCTCCGCATCGGTTGTCCCATCCGGCTCCGGTGAGGGGACGTCGCTCGTCGCCGGTTGCGGTGCTGGTGTGGGCGTCGTGGCGGACGGCGCGGCGGGGGTGGCCGGTTGTGCCGTGGCGAGCTGAACAGAGAACCGGAAATCGTCGGGGCCGGAGACCACGAGTCCGTCTTCGGTCTCTTCCAGGTCCGTGCCGTCGGCGGAGAGTTGTGCCAGGCCTGCCGCGAGGTCACGGCCGCTGACCGGGCCGGCGCGCAGGCCCCGGGGACCGGCGACGGTGTATTGGTCCCACGGGAGGATGCCGGGGATGAATTCCACGGCGTCTTCGTCGAGCGTGAGGGGTTCCGGGGAGCGGACCCACTGCTGGTAGGCGTCACTGCTGCGGTCCTCCACGGTGCTGCGGTGCCGGGACGCGTGGTCGCGCAGGGCCGTGTAGATCGCCCAGTTCCCCTCGGTGCTCCGTCCGTCTTCCCGCTCCCACTGTTCGACCACGGAACGGCAGTGGTCGGCCAAGCGCAGCAGGTGCGCCCAATCAGTTGGCAGCTCCACGCCGAGCAGGCGGGCGATCCGGCCCTTGCGGCTGGAGGTCATCGCGGTGTCGGCCGCCGCCATCAGGCCTTCTGCCCGCTCACCTGTGGCCAGGCGCCCGGCATGGTCGGACACCCATCGGCGGTAGGCGGTCAGTGCCGCTTGCTCCGCAGTCCAGGACTCGGAGCGGTCTGCATAGGGGGTGTTCGGTACGTGCCCGGGGCGCTGGGTGGTCGCGTGTGGTGTCGTCGCTGGGACAGGCTCCGGTTCGGCTGCGGAGCCTGGGTGTTCCTGTGCTGTCCGGGCGGTGTCTGCCGTGGGCGGGCTGTCCTGACGGTGGTCTCCTGCGGCGGGCGGGCTCGCGGCTGGCGTGCCTGCTGACGCGGAGGCCGCGTCACCTGGTGCCTGTTCCGGTGCGCGGGCACGGGACGGAGGTGGGGCATCGGCCAGCTCGGCGTCGGCTGCGGTTTCGTGCTGTGGTCGGGGTCCCGGCTGGGGACGGTCGGCCGTGTCCGGGTGGGCCCATGGCGCGATCTCGTAGAAGTGCACCCGCATCGCCTGTCGGAACGCGGTTTCGTCGCCGTCACCTGCGAGGGCGGCTTTCAACGACGTGGCCCGGCTCCCGAGTTGGCCGGTCAGCCAGGCATCGAACAGGTCGCCGGCCTGGCTGCCGTTGCCGCGAAGAGCACGCTGGGCGTCCTGAAGGAGTTGGTCGATGGCCGCCTCGTACGCCTGGGCGACGCTGGCAGGAAGCTCCTCGGTGAGCGGTGTGACCTTCACCGACCCCATCGGGCCAGTGATCACGACCGTGCCGGTGGCGTCCGGTTCGATCGCGACGTCCGACCCGTCATGGCCGAGCTGTTGCACGATGTCGTTGAGGAATGTGCCGCGGGAGTCGCTGAGGGTTCCGCCGAGCATGGTGTGCTGGTACCAGCGGTCCGGATCGAAGGGTCGGCCTGTCTCGGGGGAAGAAGCGCCGGGGGCCGGTTGACGTGAGGGGGAAGGATGCGCTGGAGCTGTGGTCGGCTGTACAGAGCGTCGGCGGCCTTCCAGCGGTGCAACATAAGTGATGTGCTCGCGGGCGGAGCGGGCTACCTGCTCCGTGACGTCTCTCATCGCGCGCCCGGTCGCGTTGGGCTTGAAGCGTGGGGAGTCCAGGTGGGACAGGAAGTCCTCGCAGGCGCGAGCAAGACCATGGAAGAGATCCAGAGCCCACGGATCGCCGCCGGGCACAGGGGTCTCGTCGGCGGACTCCCGCGCATGGTGCAAGGCCTCAGCCAGCGCAAGCCCGGCCTGCTCCATGTGACCGGCCAGTTCCTGGCCCCGGCCGGACATCCCCTCGACGACGTCCAAGTTCTGCCAGGCGGCGAAGTCCGCCAAGACGGCGTCTTCACCCGCAACGGCGGCAGCCTCATCCGGATACGGCCACGGGGCCGAGGCCACAGGGCCAGGTTCTCCGCCCGCGCCGACCGCAGCGCGCCCCGTCGTCGTACGGGCATCCGAGCCGGCGGGCGCGGCATCTGGTATGGCCCGGGTACGCGTGCCGTCGGCCAACGCTTCCAGGAATCCGCGAGTGGTCTCGCTCAGGTCGTCGGGCGTGAGGGTTGCCGGATCGACCTCCACCCAGCCGTCGGCGGAGCCACCAGCCATGACCATGGCGTCGTGGACCGCTGCGTCGACCAGGTCGGCGCCTGCTTCGGTGACCCCCGCGTCGTGGACTTCTGGCTCGCTCGTTTCCGCGGCTCCCTGCACGCCGAGGGCTTTGGTCAGCTTGCGGTGCTGGGCTTCGATCTTGTCGAGTTCGGCTTGCTGCGGGAAGGGCTTGCCGACCAGGGCCTTGGCCCGCGCGATGTTCGCCTCGATCCGGGCGATGTGCTGCTCTGCCTTGGCGTGAACGGTCTCCAAGCCGTCCAGGGCGTTCTCCAGCTTGCGGATCAGGCCGACGCGATCCTGTTTGGCCAGGCCGCTCGCCGACAGCCAGATGGTGTCGACGGGAACATTCTGGAAGTACACCCCCACGATCAGGCCCTCGAAGCTGCGCTGTACGAGGGCATGGACCGGGATGCCGCCAAGTTCCCCGACGGAGGCGTCCTGCGGCTGGCCGCCGCTGTTGACCGAGACACGGACTAGCCGTTCGAGTCGCTGGGCCAGCGCCTCGCCGGCCTCCCGGCGCTCGTCGTAGGCGCGGCCGTCGACCGTCATCGTGAAGGCGTCGCCTCGGGTGGCGGTGCGCCGCTCCATGGCGGCACGGGCCTCCTGCATGTGAGCCTTGAGGTCCTGGACGCGACGTCGCCCCTGCTCGCCGGTGACTTCGTAGGCGAATTGCTCGTCGTGCCACATCTGCTGCTCCAGGCGCAGTTTGGCGAGCATGCCTTCGACGCGCTCAAGCTGTTCCAGCTCTGGCTTGTCCGCAGCTACGGCGAACATCACACCGGCGGGGATGCGTCCGTCGTCACCGTCCTCAGCGGCTTCCAGGATGCGGCTGGTGTCGTTGATGTCGAGGATGGCCTCGGCGAATGCCTGCTTGGTGGCGACCTTCTGCCACAGGAACGGGTCGTACGACTTCTTGGTGATGATCGCGGTGTGGTGGATTGCCTTGTTCTGGTTGCCCTGGCGTTTGCCTCGCCCCAGGCTCTGGATGATCGGTGTGGCCTTCCAGGTGGGGTCGATCTGCATCACGTGGATGACGCGTTTTTGCAGGTTGCGGCCGGTCCCCAGGCCCGAGCGGCTGCCGACCAGCACGGCGATCCGCCCCTCGCGGGCGTCCTTGTCGAGACGGGCCTTCTGCTGCGGGTTCTTCGCCTCTTGGTCGAAGCGGATGAGGCTGCCCGGCATGCCGCGAGCGGTCAGTGCCTCGCGCAGCGCCTCGTAGAACACGAACTCCTTGTCCGGTCCGGGCACACCGAGGTCACAGAAGGCGAGTTGCAGGCTGCCGCGGTTGGGTTCCTCGTTGCCGTCGTCGTCGTAGTAGACGTCGTCCTTGTGCAGCTGCCAGATACGGAACAGCTCGTCGGCGGCGACGTCGACCTTCTGGGCTTCGTCGGTGCTCTTGTTGACCAGCCGTACGTCGAGCGAGGCCAGACGCCCGTCCGTGGAAATCCACAGGGTGTTGTCCTCGACCAGCTTGCCCTTGCGGTTGTACTTCAGGTCAGGGCTGCCGAGGCGGATGCCCATCATCCGCCGGCCCAGCGACTGCATGAGCTGGCGCAGTTCCGGGGAGGCCTCGGCTTCCAGGATCCGCATCTCCCCGCCGATGATGGCGGGTTCGCCGAGCTGGAGATCGCGCTTGAGCTTGACGTCGGCGATGGTGAACAACACGCGTTTGAGTTCGGTCTGGTTGACGTAGCGGGCGTAACGGGCCCGGGTGGAGAAACTGTTGCCGTCCGGGCTCATCTCGACCCGGTTGACGGGCTGGATGAAGGTGGAGACGAACTGGTCGTCCTCCTCGATGCCCCACTCGTCGCGCAGCAGGTCGGGACCGAGGTATTTGATGGCGGTCAGGATCTCCATCGGGGAGTTGTCCACCGGCGTGGCGGTGGCGTGGGTCGTCACCCGGCCGCCATAGTTCTTGCGCAGGTAGGACAGTTTCATGTCCATGTCTGCGGTGATCTGGTTGCCTTCGAGGGCGAGTTCGCGGATGGAGGAGATCACCCGGAGGTTTTTGAGGGTGTGCGCTTCGTCGTAGAAGATGTAGGTCGAGCCGGTCCGCTCGAATTCGACGCCCGAATCGCCCGGCGTCTTGAGCTCGTCCTCGATCCGCCCCTTCAGGGTCGCGATCTGGTTCTCGATGTCCTTGACGGTGTACTTGTCGTCGCCATCAGCGTTGTCCAGGTGCGCCTCCAGGCGCTTGACCTCCCGGTTGATGTAGTCCAGGCGGGCCGGTTTGGACATCGGGATCTTCTTGAACGCGGTGTGGCTGATGATGACCGCGTCCCAGTTTCCGGTTGACCAGCGGGCGACGAACTTGTGCCGGCGTTCTCCGGTGAGGTCGGAGGAGTCGGCGACCAGGATCCGGGCCCGTGGGTAGGCCTGGAGGAACTCACGCTGGAACTGGCCCAGAACACCCTTGGGCACGGCGTAGACCGGCTTTTTGGCGAGGCCGAGGCGGGTCAGTTCCATCCCGCCGACGATCATTTCGAGGGTCTTGCCTGCACCGGTGCCGTGGTAGAGCCCGACGCCGTGCCTGGAGGCGCGGATCCGGGCGACCGCGGCCTTCTGGTGGGGGTGCAGTGTGTAGGCCTTGGACAGTCCTGGGGCCGTGATCTGCACGCCGTTGTAGGTCGGGGGGACGATGGCGTTGTAGCGGTCGTTGTAGTACCGCAGCAGGGTCTCGGCCCGGTCGGGGTCTTCCCACAGCCACATCCGGAAGCGGTCGTCCAGCTGTTTGGACTTCGCCAGGGCGAATGCCGTCGCCTGCCGGTCCGTCACTATCTGGCCGTCGGGCGGTATTTTCCTGGTGACCAGGATTTCCTGGTTGTTGAGCAGGTTGCTGGCAAGGGCTTGGGCGGAGCGGGCCTGAGTACCCCAGACGGTGCGGGCCAGCAGGCTCCCGTTTTCTCCGCCCTTGACGCTCCAGCGGGCACCGAGGTTGCTGACCTTGATGTCGTCGTCTTCCAGGATTTCGCGCAGGAACTGCTGTACGTACTTGGCGCTGACCCAGGCGGCGCCGAGCCGGCTCTGGATCTCTGCGGGTTGCAGGTCACGGGGGATGACCTCGCGCAGGGCCTCGACGTTGACGGCGAACGCGGGGTCCTTTGCCGCGGCCTTCTCGGCCGCGGCGAGCTTGCGGCGGACGTTGCCCGAGATGTACTCCATGCGGCGCACCAGGCCGCCGGCCGGATCGTCGTAGACGAGGGTGCCCAGCGCCTCACGTGCTGCGCGTTCGCTGTCCAAGTCTAGTAGGGCGGCCACGACGTCGAGGCGGATTTCGTTGTACTGGTCCCAGCAGATCAGCGCCGCGTCTTCCGCACTGTCCGCCCGGGTCAGCGGCTCGGGCGGGGCAACGACCCGTTTGGCGAACAGGTCGGCTTTGGCCGCGCTCTGGTGGTCCTCGTCGAACTTCTCCAGCGCGAAGACGTACGGGGCGAAGGGGTCGTTGCGGAACCCGCCCATGCGCGGGTAGGTCCGGCGCTCGGGCGCGTTGTCGTCCTGATCTGCTTCGCCGGACGGCGGGTTGTTGACCTTGAAGCGGTTGATCGGGCCGAACCGTGCCACGTACGCGTCGTAACGGCGGTTGAGTTCGGCCCGCAGCTGCGTCATGCGCGGGGTGATGAGGTGGTGCTCGGACTCCTCGTCCAGCAGGGCCACCGCGATGTCGCGCAGGCCGATCAGCTCGCGCAGCTCCCGGACCTGAGTCTTGGCGGGTACGTGCGGGACGGGCCGGCCGTTGCGGATCTCGGTGAAGGTGCCCTCGGGGCCGAGTTCCAGAAGACCGTCGTATTTCTCCAGGGTTCCGCGGAAGACCATGCGCTCGGTGAAGGTACGGCCCGATTCGTGGGCGCGCTGCGCGACTTGGTCCAGGGCCGCGCCGAGAGCGGCTTCGGCCTGCGGGTTCCCTTGGACGACCAGTTTGGGGCCGTATCGAACGATATCGACTTTGGGTGTGCCGAGCACCATCTCCGGGTGCTGCACGAAGTAGTTGTTGATTTCGATGGGTTGGGAGGCAACGCCGGTTCGGGCTCCGGGCAGAACCGTCGGCTCAACAGTCAGCCAGTCGGCTTCGGCAGGCGTCTCCCCTTCTCCGCGACGCCTGAAAACGAGGAGGTCCATCACCACATTCGTGCCGGCAGCGTCCTGATGGGAGTTGCTGGGCAGCCGGACGGCGCCCAGGAGGTCAGCGACTGCGGCCATCTGTTCCCGGGCTTCACGCGCCTCGTCGGTCCCGTCCAGGGTGTAGCGGGAGGTGATCAGGACGACGATGCCGCCGGGCCGGGTGAGCGCCAGGCTCTTGAGGATGAAGTGGTTGTGGATCGAGTGGCGCCGCCCGGGGTTGTGCTTGCGGTCGGTGACCTTGTACTTCCCGAACGGGACATTGCCGACGACGACGTCGAAGTCCTCCTCGGGTGGCCGGGTGTCGGCGAAGGACTCGGTGAGGATCTGCGCGTTCGGGTAGAGGGCGCGGGCGACCGCCGCGGTGATGGGGTCGACCTCGACGCCGACGATCTCGGCATCGGCGGGGGCATCGGCGAGGAAGCGCCCTGCGCCCACGCCGGGCTCCAGCACTCGCAGTTGCGCTCCGGCCGGTACGCCGAACCGTTGCAGGGCCTGCCAGACGACGCGGGCGTAGGCGGGATCGGTGTAGTGGGCGTTCAGGGTCGAGGAGCGAGCCTTGGCGTACTCATCGTCCGACAGGATGTCGCGCAGATGGGCGCGCTCGCCCGCGAACATGGCGGCAAACTTCTTGCGCTCGTCGAACAGGTACGGGGTGGCGCCCCAGCCCGTCCACTGCTGGAGCACCTGCCGCTCGGCATCGGTGGCCGGCCGGTCCTCCGCCCGCAGCCGCAGCACGACGTGCACGGCCGCGATGTTCGCGGCGACCCGCTCCCGCTCCGTACGGGCCCCGGGCCGTGCTACTCCTGGTCCGGCTCCACGTCCAGGAGCACCCTCTCCCTCAGCACTTCGCCCTCCGCCGTCAAACGGGAGGTGTTCAGCCGCTGCAGGCGCTGCAGGTATCCCTCCCCGTCCGGCTCCTGGCCCGCCAGGTCCCGGGCCCGGGTCTCGATCTCCGTCGAGATCTCCTCCCCGAGTTCCGCGAAGAACTCCTCCGGGTTCTTCAGCTCCCCGAACGCCTGGGGTTTGTGCTCCTCCCAGTGCGTCATCGCCTGTGCGCCGTACCGGTTCATCGTCGAACTCCCCTGCCTGCTCGGCACTGTTGGACCTGGTGGGCGGGACCGGGTGCCCCGTCTCATCCTCTCCCGCCGCCGGGCCGTCCGGGCGTGCCGCAGCCCCTTCCCGCGCCGGAGGATCCTGGTCACCGAAGTCCAGGCCGGGCAGGAAGCCGCTGTCGTTGATCGAATTGTCGTCGGCGGGCTGCTGCGGTGTACTCAACGCCTGCTCCCAACGTCGAAAAGGGCGGTTGTGTGCATCGGGGCCCCAATGGGCTGCGGGTGGGCTGGGTCAGTTAGGGGATGACGGCACGGTGAGATCTCGGGCGGAGGCGGCGTCGTCCGGAGAAGGAGCAGCGGATGGGCGGATCAGCTCGCGAAGCACGACCTGTTCGGCCTCGTCCTGGACCGCAAGGAGCCGTCGGGAGCGCTGTTCACTGGTCTCACCGCCGGCGGGCGTGCCCGCGAGGACCATCGCGTCCGTCAGTTCCCCGGCCTGCCGCTCGGCCTTCTCTCCGAGTCGGGTGAAATACGCCAGCGGGTCCGGCAGCATCCCGTACCGGCCGGGCAGATGCTCACGCCAGTGGGCCCAGGCGGCGCGCCCGTACCTGTTCATGATCATGTCTGGCTCCCGACTCCCGGCTCGTGTCGTCATCCGCTGCCGTCCTCGTCCGGATCGGGCGGGTCGTCGTCGCCCGGGCCTGCGGCTTCGCCGTCGGGCTCGGGGCCTTCGGCGGCCAGGAGCAGGGCGAGGTAGTCCGCGTCTCCGCCCCAGGGGGCATCGCGGTGGCGGGCCCGGTGCTGGCCGTTTCGGCACGCGCCGAGCCAGAACCGGCCCATCCGCTCCACGGCCCGGGCGAGGGCGTCTTGCCACAGGTACGGCGCCGATCCCCCGTCCTCCCCGTCGGCGTAGGCCGACTCGTGGGAGGTCCACAGCGCCGTGAGTTCCTCGACAACCGCGCCGTGCTTCCACCAGCACTGTCTGGGAAGCTGATCCGTGGTCATCTCGTACCGGTCGGCGACCCAGATCACCCAGCGGACGAACTCAGCCCAGAGCACGGCGCGTTCCTCGGCTTCGAGTTCGTGCCACCGCACCGGGGCACCGACCGGGCGTTCCTGCTCGCCGTCGGCATCCCCGCTGCCGGATCCTCCGGCCTCCAGCTGCTCCTCCAGCAGCTTGACGCGCTCGCTGAGAAGCACCTGCTCGGCGTTGATGTTGGTGAGTTCGGCGAAGATGTCATCGAAGCCGCTAGCCATGGCCGCCGCCCGCCTTCTCCAGCCGGACGCGGTCGGCGACCATCTCGTGCGCCCTGCGGGTGGCTTCCTTGATCTCCACCGCCCGCGGCCCTTCGTGGGCACGGATGAAGGTGACGAGCGTGGCGGGGGTGCGGCGGTGGAACACCATCCCGCCGCGCTCCGGGATCATCCGGATCGCGGCAGGCTCCACCACCGCACGGCGGCGCACCGACGTGGACACCGAGACCCGGTCCCCGTCATCGGAAACGGTCTCCACGTCCTCATCGAATTCACCCGCGAGAGAGCTGTAGGATTTCAACTCTTCGGGGTCGCTGATACCGCCCAGGAAGACCTTCACCGTGCCGCTGGCGAACATCTTCCGCACGCCCAGGGCACCCCAGCGCTCCTCCGCTTGAGCATAGCCCTGAAGAACCGCCATGATGAAAATGTTCTGCGATCCGCTGACACTCATCAGGCTCGGAATTTCCGGCAGTGGCGCCACGTTGGCCAGCTCGTCCAGGAAACAGCCCAGCGGAATCGGAAGACGCCCGTTGGGGCTGCGGGCCGCAACCCTCTTGGCGGTGTCGAACATCGCTTTAGCGAAAGCGGCATTCAGTGGTGCCAGGGAGGAGCCCTCTTCGTCCTCGCCGATCAGGAACAGCGTTCCGGACTGCCGGAGATAGGTTTCGATGTCGAAAACTTCCACGTCCCCCTGGGGGGCGAAGATCTCGGCGACCTTCTCGTCATAGAGCGCGATGAATGACTGCTCCGCGGTCCTCCAGGTGGCGGATCGTTCCTCCTCGGCCGCAGCGTGCTGGCCGGCGAGCGCGGCGGCGAGCAGATGCTTGCCCTTCGCGGCCAGAAGGTCGACGGCCTCGCGGTTGTCGGGGTCCGTCGCCCAGGCCAGCACGTCGAGGACGGGCCGGTTATGGAGGGCTGCGGCATGCAGCCAGCAGGTAATAAGGGTTTTCGCGTTGAGCGCGAAATAACCGCCATTCTTTGTCCCTTCTTCGCTTTTCGTGGTCGCTGCGAGGGTCTCGGCACGCTTGCGCGCGACCTGGTATTCCTCACAGCCTGCGGTCAGCGGCCAGCGCAGCTGATTCGGCCAGCCGGACAGTCCTGTCGGGTCCAGAACCCAGACAGGGCCGTGTTCCTGCCGCAGAAGTGCGGTGTTGTAGAGGACGTCTGTCTTGCTGCTGGTGGCGAGGACCGTTCCACGGAATTCGAGGATCTCGGGAAGGATGATCTGGGAGGTCTTTCCCTCTCGCGGCGGGGCGACCAGGATCATCGATTCCTCGATCGTGATCCAGAGATGGATTTCCGAGGGGTCTGCGCTGCCGATGTAGACGGCGACGTCGCGGATGGTGATGGCTTTTGGGTTCTGCTCGGCGAGTGTGGGACGCAGCGATCCGGCACGGGACAGGGCCTGTTGCTCGCCCATGGCCTTCTCCAGCTGAGCCCGGGTCGCCATCCCGTCGGCGCCGTCAACGCCCCGGTGCTTCCACCACCAGTACGTCTTCCACATCCCCCAGGTCGCCGCGGCGAGCAGCAGGAGGAAGGCGGGCCAGAACACGAGCGGGCCGGCTACGCCCGCACTCGGCGGCCAGGCGGCTGCAGGATCGCCGGGGTGACGAAAGACAGCAACGACCGCATGGCCCGCGGAGTCCCAGCTGACGGCCGCTGGCCGTCCGTGTGCCAGGAGACCGGACAGGATCGCGGTCAACCACAGCAGCGCGGTGAGCACGAACGCCGCGACCAACGGGAGGATCCACACGGCATCGCGACCGAGGCGCAGGCGAGCCGCGGTCTTCGGGGTAGCTGCTTTCGGCATCATGCCGCCGCCCCCTTGTGGAGGCGAATCATCGGAGCCGACACCTGCGCGCCCTGGCGGTCCCCGGGCTCTCGCTGCCGCTCAGACATCCTGCGGTTGGTGTCCGTCAGCCGGATCTCCAGCGGGGTCCGGATATGTTCCACCAGGTTGATCCGCGAACCCACCTGCCAGATGGCCCGCCCTGGCGCGCACACGTTGGAACCGTCCGCCAGCGCCTTGCGCGCCCAGTCGGGAAGCCCCAGGTAGTTGGCGGTGGTCTCGGCCTCGTCCCGGTCCATGTGATACACGACCCTGGTCGCCGTCAACTTCAGGATGGCCGCCGCCTCCGGGGCCTGCTCCAGGAGCAGATCCCCGAGGTGGTGCAGGACCGCCCAGAAGGACAACCCCAGGCGCCTGCCGTACCTGACCAGCTCCTCGAACAACCGCGCGACAGGGCGGTGGGAGAGGATGTGCCAGGCCTCCTCGACGATCAAAGTCCTCTTGATCCGGTCATTCGGCTTGATCCATCCGAACCGCAGCCAGGGCCCGATGACCGCCATCAGCAGCGGCATGGCCTCGCCCTCGCGCGGCAGCTTCGTCAGATCGAAGATGATCAACCGGGCATCGAGGTCGATGCCTTCGGTCGTCGGCCCGTCAAACATGCCCGCCAAGTCACGGCTGGGGTTGCACAGCGAGTCCAGGGCCAGCGCCGCCGGCTGACCCCACTCCACCAACTCCTCCGGTGTGACCGGCTGTTGCCCGAGAAGAGTCGGCTGCGGAGCGGTCAGCCCGTCCAGGACATCGGAGAGGATCGCCACGCGCTGCTGCTCGCGGGCGGCGGCGATGGCCGTCTTGTGAGCCTCGGCCAGGGCGAACTTGGTCTGCGAGGTGAGGGTGCCGGTGAGGATCTCCATCATGGACACGAGCACCTTGAACTGGTGCTCGGCAGGAATGCGGCCGTCGAGCGGGTTGATCCGCACTCCCTCGCCGCCGTCGCCCGCCCCGTAGACGAGCCGGATCGGCGTGATGCCCAACTGCCGCGCGATACCGTCCCATTCGCCGGCGCCGTCCTCGCCTTGCGCGTCCAGAATCGCGAAGCTCCTGTCACGGAAACGCAGTTGCCGCAACACGTAGGTCTTCTCCAGCGCGGACTTGCCATAGCCGGACTTGCCCAGGATCAACGCGTGCCCGCTGGCGAGCCGCACCCGCGCCTGCGGGTTGTACAGAATGAAGGGGTCGTAGATGTAGGCCTTGCCGCTGTAGGCCTCTCGGCCGATGATCACACCGCGGGGGTCCATGCTGGCCGCGCCGACCGCCGGGTAGAGGCCACAGGCGTGGCTGGTGGTCGAGCGGACGGCCCGTCGCCGGGTCTGTGTCTGGCGCCGCAGCATCTCCAGCATCGCTACCGCCCTTCCTTCAGCAGTCCGGCGGTGAAGGGCAGGGTGTTGGCGAAGGCCCGGTGGTGCTCGGTGTCGCACCACTCCAGCCGCAGTCCGGCGCGGGTGGCGCCGGCGCGGACCGTATCGGCGTCACGGCGCAGGGCGTCCAGCGTGGGCGAGGTGACGGTGATCCAGGCGGCGAGCCGCGTACCCGCCGCACCGTCGGCGATGTCCCGCATGGTGCGTATCGAGGCACTCTGGGCCTTCTGCTCCCGCGGGTCCTCGATGCGTCCGGCCTTCTTGTCCGCCTGGCCCAGCTCGTTCGTCGCGTCCGCCATGGCTTCGGTGATCGCCTGGTCCGTGCTGACGAGGTCCATGACCACGGACACCGACAGGATGATGTCCTGGAGGTAGAGCAGGATCGGCGCGAGGAAGTTGATGCCGACCGGGAGAACGGGAAGTTCCTTCACCCAGGCGGTCATCGAGTACCAGTTGTCCTCGGTGGCCTCCCAGCTGCGGGAGGCCATGTACTTCTTGTTACGGGCGTCGAGGACGGCGGGCCAGCAGGTGATCCGGTCCATGCCGGCGGTGTCGTCGATCCAGTGGCTGGGGTCGTAGGCGTGGTGCAGGTAGGAGGCCAGCCCGGCTTCGTCGAGATTGCGGACGTGGCGAAGTTGTCCGCGTCCCAGCGTCCGGATGAAGCTCTCGATCTCCTGCCCGAGCGTGATCGCGTAGCCCTCGTGGAGGGTGTTGTAGCGGCGGGCCTCGGCGACCAGGTCAGCGGTGTAGGGGATGCCCACCACGAGCAGCAGCCGACGGTCTTCTGCGGTGACCGCGACGCGCCGGATCAGGTCGTCATACGACTGCTGCAGCCACGTCGCGCTGTTCGTGTCACGCCGTTCGGCGGCGTCCCGGGCATGGGCGTTGGGGTCGGTGGGGATGACCCTGCTGACCCACTGGAGGCGGCGGATCCGCCCGCCGCTGTCGGCCGTTGTCTTCAGCAGGTGCTCGTAGGCCCGGATCAGGGCCTCCTTGTCCGCGGTGTCGAGGCTGCCGAAGTCGCGCTGGCCTTCCACCTCGACCACAGCGGTGAACATCAGCTCGTCCGGCTGCAGCACGATCGCGATCTCACCGAACGCGGTACGGGCGGTGATCCACTGCATGTTCTGCGGGACGCCGACCGGGACGCCGATCGGGACGCGGCGGCCGTCGGCGTATCGGCCGGCGTACGGCGCCCTGGACCTGTAGAGCAGCGAGCCGTCCCGCAGCAACTTCTTGTAGGTCCGGTTGATCTCGAACCAGCGGACGTAGGTGCGCCCCCGGTACGGCGCCAGAGTGGCCCAGGCACAGGCGCCCGCGATCAGCACGAAGCCGATGACCTTCAGCAGGATGCCGCCGAGGATCCAGGCAGCGATGAGTCCGCCGACGAAGCCGGCTCCCAAGACGAGCTGCTCATCGGCTTCGAGCTTGCGGCCGAGCAGGCCGCGCGGCCTCGGCCGCGGGTAGGTGAAGGTGCGAGCCACAACTACTCCTGGACGTGCGTCGGGACGGGCATCAGCGCATCTCCTCGTCCGGCGAGGGGGGTTCCGGCTCCTCCGGGGGCTCAGGTGGCGGCCAGGACTGCGGGCCCGCCGGATCCACCGGCTCCCCGCCCGCCGCCGCGCTGTCCGGGACAGCGGAGTCAGGAGCGCTTCCGGCAGACGGCGCGTCCCCGCCGGAGGCGTGACCACCGCCGCCGTCGGAATCGCCGCCCGCAGTCGAGGCCGCAGACGAACCGCCGGAGTCGAGACCGGCGGTTGCCCCGTCGACTCCGCGTTCAACGGCGGCTTCGGCCTCGTCCTTGGTCTTGTCGACCCCCTTCTTCGCGGCCACGGCCGCCGCCCCGACACCGGTCGTGGCAGCCGCTCCTTCAGCCGCTCCGGCCTCGGTCGCGCCGTCCCCGCTCAGGGCCTCGCCGTCCGCGGCGTCGGCCTCTCCCTCATCGCCGTCGTCACCGGATCCACCGCCGTCGCCACCGCCCATACGCGACTTGAGCTCTTTGTAGGAGTCGCCCACCTGGTCGCCAGCGTTCTTCGCCCGGCCCTTGAGGTCGTCGCGGGCGGCGTACATGTCGCGCACCTCGTCGCCGAACGCCGGAAGGAACTTCGAGAGCTGGAAGGGCATGTAGAAGGCGAGGAACAGCAGCGCCAGGGCGGTGAAGACGGTCGCGAAGGACTGGGCCAGGCTCTTGTTGGGACTGTCTGAAGCGAGCGTTCCGGTGGCGAGAGCGATGACCGTGAACGTCACGTACTTCGAGGCGATGATCGCGGCCATGACGCCGCACCAGCGCTTGGTGTGTCCCCACAGGTCGCGGTCCACCAGGCCGCTGAACACGGTCGGTCCGAAGACGAGTCCGGACAGGATCAAGGCGTTGCGGACAATGAGCTCCAGCCATACGCCGGCCACCGCCGCCAGCAGTGCCAGGCTGAAGAAGATGACGATGATGGCGCCGCCGGGGATCTGCATCAGCGCGAGCATCGACGTCGTGACGGTGAGCACCATGTCGGCGGCGTCTCCGGCCACCGGTTTGAACATGGCTTCTGCGGCCTCGTCGAAGAGCCGCACGGTGTAGGCGACCGCCAGCGGTGCGAAGGCGGAGACCAAGACCGACATCAGCAGAAAGCCGATGGACTCGCCCAGCGCCTGGAGCGGCTGCACCCCCTGGATCGCCCGTTTAGCGACGGCGATCAGCCACAGGATGACCGTCAGCACCGTGGAGGCGGCAAAGGCCATGGTGTAGGTCCGAAGGAATCCCGGGTCCTGCCAGTCGATGCGCGTAGTCGAGGCGAGTGCCTTCATCATCTGGGTGAAGATGCTGGTCACGGCGTTGTTGAAGAACTGGGCGATGTACCCCAGGGGATCGCTTGCGAAGTCGATGGCTTGGTTCGTCTTCTCGACGACGTTGCAGACCTTGTCGGCGAACGGAATGTTCTTGCAGGACCAGTCGGAGAAATCGTTCGCCTGGGCCTGGCCCGGGGCGAGCATGATGGAGAGCGTGGCGGTCAGGCCGGTTATCCAGACAAGGCGGGTCCGTACCCGATACTGAGTTTCAGCCGACATACGGGGGCGCATTGAACTCCCGATCTGCCGTGCGGAACTCATCCACGCTGGTGGGGCTGTCGCTGCCTGTATCCAGAGGGGTCGGGCCGTTGACGGAAGTGATCGCGTTCAGCTTCCAATCGTCGGACTGCCACTGCAGGGTCAGCGTGTAGGTGGTCCACGACGCGGATACCGGCATCGGGGCGTTCTTGTCCGTGACGCCGACGAGTCCGGCCATCCACACCTCGACGGTGGCCACCTGATCGGTGTACGTGGTGACCCGAGTACCCATCGCCGCACCGCGCGCGACCAGCTCGTCCGCGCTCCCGGCGGTGATGCCCAGCGAGGTGAGGACCTGCTGCATGCCGGTGTCGTCGTTCTGGATCTGCCGCTCCAGCGCCTGGCTGGTCATCATCGCGGTGAGCGTCGCGTGCCGGGCCTTCTCATCGGTGAAGTAAGCGGCCGATGAACGCGCCACCTGGTAGTTCACCGCGGCCTGAACCACGCCGGCCTGGTTGTGGGTGTAGCCGACCGGGACACCGTTGACCAGCTTCTTCGCGGTGCTCTTGGTGTCCCCTCCCGTGGTGTTCTTCTCCGCCGGTGGGGTCTGGCTCTGGCCGTCGGACGAGCCGCCGACCCCAGTGCCACCACCACCCCCGGAGAGGCTCATGAACACCGCGAGAATGACCAGCACGAGGAATACCACTCCGGTGATGGCCATCCCCCGCCACCAGGGCTTGCCGCCCTGCACTTCGGTCGGCGTCTCGTCGATGAGGACTCGGGTGCCCCTGCCACGGGTGTTCTGGCGGGCCATCAGATGCCCATCCCGTAAACGATCGTGAAGATCGTTCCTATCGAAGCGACGACGAAGGCCCCGACGAGACTGCCGGCGATCTCCTTCTTGCCCTTGCTGACCTGGGCGACGTCGTGCTGCCCCTCACCGACCTTCAGATGCACGGCGCCGAGGATCGCGCGCCCCACCAGGACGAGAACGACGCCTGCCATGAGGGCCTGGATCACCGTCCGCCCCGTTGTCCCCAGCTTCCCGAACGGGCCCCAATCCGGAGACAGCCCGTTCACGAGGGTGCCGATGTCACCACTCGCCGCAAGATCCACCAGGTGTTGTGAAACGGGCATCCCCCGACTCCCTTCCACCCTCGTCACGGAGGTCGACCCCTAACCGGGCCATGACGGTGAAAGGTACATACACACAAACTTGACAACAAGTGTTTACGACTTGAAAGACCAGTCCACATCACCCCACAGGCAACCGCCGCGAGCACAGCCCTCCCGGGTGGCCGACCAAGGAGACGCAGCCCACCGGAAGACGCCTTGAAGTTGCAGCAGATCACATATGTGCAGCTCAGCGAGCCTTCTCCCCCGCCTACGCTGCGCGCTTGGGGGGCTAGATAGCACGCTTCCCTTCTCGGCAGTCGCGCGGCCAGTGGCGCTTCGCCGACGTGATCCCCCGACGCGGACGAAGTCCCACGACAGGCAGAAGCCGCTGAAGCCGGTAGCCGTTCCGCCGCGAGTGAGGTTCACTGACCTTCTTTCATCAACACATGTTTATAGTTGAGGTGGGGATGAACGGGCTCGGCAAGGCCGCCATCGGCGTCACCGCAGCAGGCGTCTCGGTGCTCTCGCTCTGTGTCCTCGCGGTCAGCGGTGCCACGACCCAGGCCAACGCCAACACCTGCCAGAGCGGCCTTCAGCCGACCGGGGACGGGGAAAGCGGTGCCGGTGCGGGTGGCAAGAAACCAAAGTTCGACGGCGAGCAGGAGGAAGCAGGCAGCACCCAGGTGACAGTTCCGCTGCATCCGGAAGGTGCCCAGAGCAGCGCCAACTGGACTGCTCGACAGGTGCGCAACGCGGCCACCATCACCAACGTCGCCCGGACCAGGAGCCTTTCACCTCGCGCCGCGGTCATCGCCGTGGCGGTCGCCATGCAGGAAAGCACCCTCAACAACCTGCACCACGGCCATGCGGACAGTGTGGGGCTCTTCCAGCAGAGGCCCTCACAGGGCTGGGGCACGGTCAGCGAACTCACCGACCCGGTTTACGCATCCGGGAAGTTCTACGACCGGCTTGTCAAAGTCGACAACTGGCAGCAGAAGGCCCTCACCAAGGTCGCCGCCACGATCCAGCGCCCCGCCGAGAAGTACCGCAATGAGTACGCCAAGTGGGAGTCCGCAGCCGGCTCGCTCGTCGCCAAGACCTGGGGAACCCACGCCGTAACCTCGATCAGCACGGGCTGCAACGACCCGGCCGCCTCGGGCGGCAAAGACCCTACGACAAGGTTCAACGTCAAGAACCCGCGCACTGCGGCCCAGGCCATCACAAGTGCCCGGAATGAAGCGGGCAAGTCGGGCTGGTACCGGATGTGCGACAACTTCGTAGCCCAAGCGTACGGTTGGGGCTCATCCGGATCAGCAACGGCCAACCTTCACTGGAACCGCCTCGTAGACGCCGGACTCGCGCACCCGGGCGACGTGTCACCGCCCGCGGGAGCACTGCTGTTCTATGACACAGGCAGCTCGGCCGGACACGTCGCCCTGTACCTGGGCAACGATCAGGTGGCCAGCAACGACGTAGGGGACGACTACCCACTCCAAGGCAAGATCGCCATCGTCTCGCGGAAAGAACTCACCGACGGCGCCTGGCGCCTGCGGTATCGCGGATGGGCCGAGCCGAGTTTCCCGAGCGCCGGCGGCATCAGCACCATCCCCCTCCTCCCCGGCAAGCAGGTGCTGCAGTGAGCGACATATCTCCAGACACGGTGCAGATTCGGATCACACCCGACGGGATCTGTTTCATTGACGAGGAATTTTTCACGCCGCCGCCAGGCGTCACGCTCAATGAAGCGGTCCTGGCGCACCTCCAACTAGAGGCTGCCGCACTGGAGATGCCGATCCGCGCTGTGATCCAGGACGAGCAAGCTCAATACACGACCACGATCCAGGTCAACACCGACGGCACGAGCAACCCCTTGGACGGCGTGGCTCAGGCCCCTGCCACACCGCACTTGCCCCAGGCAGCCGCCTCGCTGACACCTCTGTCGATGCCGCACCCACAGCCCCTGGACCCTGTGCCGCCCGACCGGCCGTACGAGCCGCTCCCCGAGCCCTACCGCGGCCGGCTCGTTGCCGTCTGCGCTACCGCCAACCAGAACCTCTTCACCGAAGCGGCCCGCGACGCCGACCAACTGCTCACTGAGCTGTCCGCCGAGTTCGGACCGAGCCACCTCTACACCCTGGCGGTCGGCCTCGTACGCGGTGACATTGCCTGGCTCGACCAGGACTTCCTCTACGGCCTTCAGAGTTGGGTCTTCATGGCTCGGGCATGGCACCTCCACCTCGGGCCCCAGCACAGCACCACCCTTCGTGCCGTCGGCAACGCACTCGGCTGTTGGCGACGACTTCAACCAGTCGAGGCCAAGGAGTCAGCCCCGTACATCGTCACGTTTCTCCGGGATGTCTCGTTCCCGGACAGCGAAAGGGCCGTGCGAACCATCAACTGGCGGACGCAGAGAATCGCCCTGGCCAACTAACGGACATAAAGGGATACTTGATCCATGAACCCCATCCGCAACGGCCGCGCCGTCCTCTTCTTCCTGCCGTACGTCCTCGTCGTTTCCGGAATCCTCGCCGCATCGAAGGCCGCCGACGCCCCCGGCGTTGCTTTTCAGGCCCTTGGCATAGCCGCCATCGGCGCGCTCTGGGCTTGGCGACGCGGTCGGCGGAGCGGTTACTGACGACCCACCCGCCGTACCCCTGCCTGGGACAAGCAGGCACGCGCTCGGCTGATGTACTGGATGGCCGAGCGTCTGATCGGATCGAGGGGTGGCATGCTGGCCGCATGGTGATGCGAGCATCGGCATGGCCGCCCGTTCTCTCGCCGTACGGGCGGCGGTACGCAGCGCAAGTTGACACCCACACTGTCCGTGGAGCCGACGGTGTGGTGAGGATTCATCTGACGCCGTACTCAGCAATGGCACAGTTCCGTCAGGTGCCGGAGACGCTGCATGGGGAGCGCGATTATGACCTTCACGTAAGCGCGGTCGAAAGCGCCCAGTGGCCGACGCCACCGGTGAAGGGCCAATGCGGTGGTGGTTCGACCTGTTCCCGGAGCGAAGAGCGGAGCTTCGACGGGAGTGGGGTTTGCCGGACGACTGGAACCCATCATGCTGGAAGATTCCGGAACCGCCCGAATACTGATGTCGCTCTCCCGGCGTGTGAAGTGGATTCGGTCGAGTCGGTCGGATCCCTGCCGGACAGCCGCAGCGCCGCACTGATCATCGCGTCGGAGAGGTGGCTGCAGCTTGCTCGTCTCCACCACTGCGTCACTCTACGGCTGTGTCCGGCTCCGGCTACTCCTCATGCGGCAGCAGCCGCGCCGCCGCCCTGGCCGCCGCGACCCTCATCCGGCAAACGCAGGTACCGATTCCTGCGCTCCCCGCGCTGACCATCTCGGTTGGCCGCTACGTCCAGCTCGTCTCCACTGACGCCATCCAACCGGTCAAGTGCGACACATGCGCTAACTGTGAGGGTGGGTCCCTGCGCGTGGACGGCCCCGCGGTCACCTTCGTGTGCGTCGAGGGGCACACCACGTCCCACCGTCGGCTGGAGGTCCGGCGCGTACGCAACGCGCTCGTGCACGCTGGCGTGCCCATCGAAACTGAAGTAGCAGTCGAGGGGGATTTCCTCGTCACCAGCAGGGCCTACGGTGAACAGTCCGACCCCCGGCACCTGTCCCGCTTCACCGCCACTCTGCTTGCGTAACCCCTCCCAAGCGGCGATCAGAGGCACCAGCACCACCGTGGTGGCGGGCTGATGGATTCGGGAGCGACTCCTGGCCCCACCTACGGACTGTCCCTTCGCCTACGTGGCACGATCGATCGAGGCTGCGGCCCCGGTGACGTCGTGGATTCGCCACCCGTTGTCGCGGTCCCACTGATACACGGTGTCGGCGGAGGCGAAGCCGGATAGCCACACCACCTGAATCTCCGCCGGCACGTTGGGGTCTCTCGGCGGAACGAACCTGTTGTCCAGCGCAACGCTGATGCTCATGTGCGTGCCGTCGGCCCACAGGAACAGGTGCGACTCCAGGTCCTTGATCTCGCCCAGTTTCTTGATCTTGTTCGCTCCGGCTTTTCCGGCGAGGAACTCCTCGACGTAGGGCGGCACGTCGTCAGCTGAGGACGGCCCCACTCCGAACGCAAGACTCCCGTAGAAGACCCGTCCCGCCACGTCCGGGCCCTCCCCGATCTGTGCGACGGCGTTGATGCCAAGGCCCCTGATAGCCGTGACGTCGCTGAGATGCTGGACGTCCGGTGGTCCGGCAGACCAGTCGTGGGGGTTCTCCCATTCCCGGACGCTGACTCGGTCGATGCCCCGGGCCTCGAAATCCGCGAGGAGATCGGCGAGCTGACGCGCGGCCTCGCCTCTCACACGGGACTCGGCAGTGAACTCGACGAACCAGCCCTTGGCCAGATTCGGTAGCACCTGCCCCTGATACTGCTTGTCCAGGCTGCTCCAGACTGCCAGCAGTTTGCTGTCACGGTGGGAAGAGACCTCCAGAGCGACGGTCGACGCTCGTTCACCCCTTGGAGCGAGTTCGAAGTCAACCATCCCCTCTTCGGTGTTGTCGTCGCAGCCGACGGTGTGCGTGCCGAGGACGGTGTTCACGATGGCCGAGGCAAGGAGTTCGTCATGACGGGGAGCTACCGGGATTCTGGCCTTCTGCGGCTGCATTCGCTCAACCTACGAGACCGCGCGCGTTGTGCGTACTCCTTTGTCGTGCACGGGCGCTGCCCACGAACGAACCGAGCCCGTCGCAGCCGCTTCCGCCGACAGAGGCACCCGGATTCTGGGATGGGAGACAACAACGGACCGCGCGTCACCATGGTTCACCGGCTGGCTGGGCCCTGGACGGTGATCTATCGCCCCTGCGACGTCACCAGTCGGCGACAGGACGGAGTACAAGCGCGTCCGTCGTACGGGCCTGCTCCCACCCATACAGGCGATAGCCGTCGGGGGTGTCGCTTAGCGGGTGATGACTACGCAGGCTGCACACGATGATGCCGCCGGTCTGGAGCTCACCAGGCCAGCCGTCCGGGGGCGCCGCATCGTCCGTATCCCGGAAGGGGTTCTTGGCCACGATTCCGATCACCCATTCTTCGGGAGGCCGGGGCAGGTCAGCTTCCTCGGCGTCGTCCAAATCCAGCGCTTCAACGGGGAACGGGTCGTGGGAGACGAGGTAGCCAACAACCTCCAACGGCAGCGGCTCCAGGAGCCAGCCCCGGGTGACGGCCTTGGCTGTCATAGGCCGGAAGTAGCCGGTGCCGACGGCGTCGAACTGCTCGAAAAGATGACGGAGCGCCTGGGTGTCCAGCGGAATGCCGGTGAGCTGGAAGGAAACGTGGCAGAACTGGACCCTACGTGAGGGGTGGCTGGAGACGTCGGCGGCCAGCGTGTAAAAACCTCCTCCATCCGGGAAGGTGTCGACGTAGGTCACCTTCTCTGTGTGGTGTACGTCGTCCTCGTCCAGGCCGTCGTAGCGCTGTTCCCAGGCACGGAGCGTATCGAGGAATTCACGGGCACCCACACCGTGCCAGTTGCGGGTGGCCTGTTGAATCGACCATTGCGGCTGGGAGGTGGTCCAGCCCAGCGAGGTCAAGGCGTGCAGGAGGTCGGCGAGCCCATTCTCATCGAAGGCGCCGATCGGCAGATCGAGACACACTCCGCTCCCGCCGGCTGGCACCCAGTCCACATCCGGTAGCTCCTGGACGAACACCAGGTCGGTGAAGCCTCCGTCGCCAGCCGCGTACGACAGCGGGGCGAGGTCGGTACCGAGCAGCCTAAGATCGGAGGCGGGAAGGTCGCTGGAGGGGCGCCGTCTGCGCCGCCGAGGCTTGGCGCCAGCGGCCAGGTGCACGCGTCCGTGGGTGACGAGCTGCTCCCGCTTGCGCTGCAGCAGCTCCGCCACGGACGCAGGTGCGGCAAGCAACTCGGCCAGCTCTTCCTCCCCGAGGAGGAGCACCAGCTCCTGCCCGCGGCACTGCGCCGCCTCGTTGATCACGGTGTCGGTGAACCCCGACACGCTCACAATCACACCGACGACCCGGGACGATGCCGCCCGCTCCAACCGTCGGAAGACGGCGTCGAAAACGTCCACGTCGGCTGGGGCGTTCTGCCACTTCGCCTCGATCAGGTACCACACGTTGCCGTAGCGAGCCACAAGGTCTGTCTGCCGTGGCGCCGAGATGCCCGCGTCACGGTCGACACGGAAGTGCGCCTGTTGGAAGAGCCGCTCCAGCAGTTGTTCGAACTTCCGGCCCCGCTGCTGTGCGTTCATCACTGCACGCAGGCGCTCGAAATCTGCCGACAGAGTTCCCCGTGGCATCGTCGCCCCTTCGTCCGGCCATCACAATCAATCGGAGGCAGACTTGCATAAGTCGAGGGGCTCGGATGCTCGGTAGCAACGAGCACGCAGGAGCGCTGCACCGCGCCGACTGCGCCAAACCGGTCTACTGCTGGGCGATGGCCGCGCGAATCCGGTGGTCGACACGGAGGTCGTGCGCCAGGTGGCCGAAGTACGTCACGCACTCCGGGTGCTGTCGCAGCATCGCCGCCACTGAGCTGGCGGCGTCCCCGCTCAGGGTCGTCCACCAGGAGAAGCCCTCGGCCTGGCCGCTCTGGTCGTCCAGGAGGGGGATCCATTCGAACGCGCCACCGCAGCACGCTTCCAGGAGATCGAGCTCCCTCGCCCGAGCCGCCTCCTCGGCGATACCGGCCAGCCACCTGACGGTGGCGCCGAGTTCCTCGGAACCGTGGGAGACGTCCGAACCGAAAAGTGTCGCCATCGCGGACACGACCTCGACCCCACGAGCGGCGTCGGCCAGCAGATCCGCCATGATCGAGGCGACGGGAACCTTGATCAGCACGTCGAAGTAGAGAGCCGCGTCATCGGGATGCGTAGCGGCCAGCGTCAGGAGGTCCGACCCCGCACCCGTCAACCCGGCGAACAGTTCCCGCTGGAGGTGCTCGCCGCGTAGCGCAACGGGCTCCTCCGGCTCGTCCAGCTCTTGCGCGACGAAATCGAGGAAGGCAGACACCGTGGCCGGACGTCGCTCCGGGTCCCTCTGGGTCGCCTCCCGGACGATCGCACGCCAGGGGCCCGACTTGGGGAGCAACGGAACGTTCACGAGGGGCATCTCGCCCGTGACGGCCCATCCGATGAGCTGTCCCAGGCTGTAGATGTCGGCAGTGGGGCCCACGAGGTGGGCGTCGCTGTAGTGCTCAGGGGCCGCGAAACCCTCGGAGCCGAGGAAGACCCCCACGCGGGTCCGCTGCGGATCGGTCGTCTGTCCCAAGGGCCGCCGCACGATCCCCCAGTCCGCCAGGACCCAGCGGCCGTTCAGACGCAGAACGTTGGCCGGCTTGATGTCCCGGTGGATCCATCCCTCACGGTGCGCCACCGCGAGGACCGAGCAGAGGGACTCCAGCAGCTCCCGCAGGGCCGCATCATCGGAGAACTCTTCCCGGCAGCTCTCGGCGGTGGCCTCCGCGTACGGCATGACGAACCAGGTGTACTTGGGATCGAAGTCCAGGACCGGCATCGCGTGCGGGTTCCCGGTCAGGCTGCGCCCCCATTCGATCTCCCGCTTCATGCGGGCAACTTGACGGCCGGGCGGGTACTTGTCCTTCAGCTTCTTGAGGATGACGACCTTACCGCTGGGCTTGTGCACAGCCTTGAAGACGTCTGCCTGGCCGCCGTCGGCTAGGGGTAGCCGTTCACATCGGTAGTCCTTGCGCTCGCCCGGTCTGGAGGTGCTGACCAGCTCCACCGTTCGCGGCGCGACTAGCGGCTTGCCAGCGATCTCCTCCAGTTGCCCGGCTTCCGAGAAGAGGGTGATCCGGTCGCTCGTGTGGGCGATGGCATCCGCGAGGCTCGTCGAAGCCGGAGAGTTCGCGTCCGCCGGCCGCCGGGGAGCGATGACGTTCCGGAAGACCTCCGCGGGATCGAACCCCTCGGCGAGGTACTGGAGCACCTCGCGCTGGTCTTCGGGAAGCAGCGGCTGGAAGGCGTCGAACTGCGCCCTGTCCGTGATGGTACGGATGGCCTCCAGGGTCTGGCCATCGATGCCCAGCTTTGTGAGGTCGGTGGCGGAGAACCGGGCGAAGAGAGTCGTCGGAGCGTGGGAGGCGGGCCGCGAACTGACCAGCCGCTCCATCGCCGCGATGTCCCGTACCTCCAGGCTTCCCATCGCGGAGTTCACAGAGAAGAGCCGGGTGGCGGCCCACTGCAAGGCCTCGTCGTGCGGCAGCACCTTGAGGAGGAGAAAGGTCTCACTTCCGTCGTCGGGCGCGAGGAGCACGCCCCTCCAGAAGGCCGTGATGCGTATCGTCCTCATCCGCGGATCACGGGCCATGCGCGCAACGGACAACCCCAGCCCCTTGTCCGCGTACAACTCGGCCACCGTCAGCGACTGGAACTTGGTCATCGCCTTGCGAACGCCGGCCCGGACGGGCTTGTCCAGCTGCTCGTAGTCGGTCCAGAAGGTGTGCACGAAGGCGAGCTGCGGCAAGGCTAAGTCTCCTACGCGAGAGGCTGGTTGTCCGGCTCTCCAGCGTATCGGCCGGGCGTCGACCGGAAGTCCAGCCGTTCGCCAGTCCGGCGCCGCCTCCGGGCGCGCGTACTTCCGGCCCTTCCACGCCGCGCCCCGGCCCCGGTGGTGCAGCACCGCCAAGTCCACCGTCATCAGAAGATGGAGGAACCCGGTGAAGGGCGGCAGCGGAGCGAGCCACAAGGGCTGACGATAACAGTGCATCGGCACGTAAGTCCCCGCCGTCACCGCCCACGCGGCACCGCCCGCCCATGCCGCCACCGCATCCCCGCTCCGGACACCGGCTCTGACGGTCGGATGCGCCTCGAACTAGCTTCTATGCAAGAGGAGTTGGGTAAGTACGGGTCGACTGATCCGGCTAACGGCAGCGGAGGACACGTGAGTGGTCCCCTCGATCGGTGAAGTGTGCAGAGTTCCTGGGCTGTTGGCGACGGTGGGTGGGATCTGGGTTCGCCCCGCCCGCCGTGGACTCGCCGTCGGGTGCGGTGCGGTCAGTGCTGGGCTGGGACGCCGAGCTCGTCGAGGAGGCCGCGGACGCGGCGCTCGATGTCGTCGCGGATGGGGCGGACGGCGTCGACGTTCTGGCCGGCGGGGTCGTCGAGGGTCCAGTCGAGGTACCGCTTGCCGGGGAAGACGGGGCAGGCGTCGCCGCAGCCCATGCTGACGACGACGTCGGCAGCGCGGACGACCTCGTCGGTCCAGGGCTTGGCGAACTCGCGGGAGATGTCGATGCCGCGCTCGCTCATCGCGGCGATGGCTGAGGGGTTGACCTCGAAGCCGGGTTCGGAGCCGCCGGACCAGGCGACGGCCTTGTCGCCGGCGAGGTGCTGGAAGAAGCCCATGGCCATCTGGCTGCGGCCGGCGTTGTGGACGCAAAGGAAGAGCACGACGGGCTTGCCGTCGGTGTGGTGGCCTTCGACCTTGGCCAGGGCGCGCAGGCGCTGGCGGGCGAAGCGTTCGGCGATGAGCGGGAGGAAGTTGGGGATGGTGCTGCGGCCGGCGAACTGGTCGTAGCTGGAGTGCAGGAAGCGTTCGATGGTCTCCTGGCCGAAGACTCCGTCGAACTCTCGGCTCAGGTGGGTGGCGGCGGTGCGCAGGGCGAGTTGCTGGTCGATGCTCAGGTTGCGGTGCGGGGTGGGCGCGGTCTCAGTCATCGCTGCCTCCTGGCGGGCGGACGGCGGGAGCCAGCCGGTCGATCCGGTCGGCGAGATCACTCAGGGCGTCGGCGAAGGCGTCGTCGGTGCCGGTGCGGGTGGGGTCGGGTACCGACCAGTGCAGGCGGTCGGGGACCCGGGGGCCGAGCTGTTCGTGAGCGTTGTCGCAGACGGCGACCACGAGGTCGTCCGGGCGCAGCGTCTCGTCGATGTGGGAGGTGCGGGCGTGGGCCAGGGAGAGGCCGTGTTTCCGCGCAGTCACGACGGCGCGGGGGTGGACTCGCTGTGCGGGCTCGGTGCCGGCCGAGGCGGCCGGGACGGTGCTGTGGCGTTTCCAGAGGGCGGCGGCGAGGTGGGAGCGGGCGGAGTTGTGGGTGCAGACGAACACCACGCGAGGTGCCGTCCGTAGAGGTGCGGGCATGGTGTCGGCCAGGGTTTCCACGCGTAGGCGCAGGTAGGTGCGCCGTCGGTCTCCTTCGGAGCGGGATCGCTCGATCAGGCCGACCTGTTCGAGCAGCTTGAGGTGGTGGGCCAGAAGGTTGCTGGGCAGGCCCAACTCCTGACCGAGTTCACCGGGCGAGGCGTCGCCCAGCAACAGCCGGTCGATGATCGCCAGACGCGCGGGTTCCCCCAGCGCCGCGTGCCGCTTCGCTCGCGCCACTACCGATGCAGACCACTCAGCGTTCATTGAGTCAATTTTCATTGAGCTAATGCAGTGTGTCAATGGTCCCGTGAGAGTCAGCGGGCAGTGTCCAGGGTCAGAAGGCGCCGAGCATCCGGCGCTGTACGTCGAGGTGGTGCTCGGTCATCCATGCCTGCGCTGCGACCTGGACCGCGTCCCAGGGGGAGCCGAGCGGCGGGGTGTAGGAGAGGTCGAGTTCGCTGAGGCCGTCCACCGGCATGCCGTGGAAGAGCGCGGCGGCGTACGTGTCCACACGCTTGGAGATCTCCACACCGACCCGTCCGATGAGCTGGGCGCCGAGCAGGAGGCCGCTTTCGGTGTCGCCGGTGACGCGGATCGAGATCGGGGTGGCGCCGGGGTAGTACGCCTTGTGGTCGTCGGGGCGGCTCGCGGTGGTCGCCGGGGTCCAGCTCCGTCCGGCGTCCGTGGCTTCGTGGTCGCGCAGGCCGGTGCGGGCGGCGACGAGGTCGAAGACCTTGACCACCTGGGTGCCGAGGCTGCCCGCGAACCAGCGGCTGCCGCCGAGGGCGTTCTCTCCTGCGATCCGGCCCTGCTTGTGGGCGGTCGTCCCGAGCGGCAGCCAAGTCTTGCCGAGGAGGCGGTGGTGGGTGACGGCGCAGTCTCCGGCCGCGTACACGTCGGGCAGCGAGGTGCGCATGTACTCGTCGACATCGATCGCGCCTTTCATGCCGAGCTGGGCTCCGGCGGTCGCGGCGAGGGTGGTGTCGGGGCGTACGCCGACGACGACCAGGACGAGGTCGGCGCCGCGGGTGAAGGTACGGCCGTCGGGTCCGGTGGCCCGTACGTGAAGGGCGTCACTGGTGGGGTCGCGGGTGATCGCGGAGACCTGGGTGCCGGTGATGACCTCGACGCCGTGGGCTTCGAGCTCGGCGTGGACGAGAGCGCCGAGCTCCAGGTCGACGGTCGGGAGGACCTCGGGCAGGGCCTCGATCTGGGTGACGTGCAGGCCGCGGGTGGTGAGGGCCTCGGCCATCTCCAGGCCGATGTAGCCGGCGCCGATGACGACGGCCGACTTCGGGCGGCGTGCGGCGAGGGTCTGCATGATTCCGAAGGTGTCGCCCATGCTGTGCATGAGGTGGACGCCGTCCTGCGGGCCGAGCGCGTCCGGGCCGTTCAGTCCCTCGATGGGCGGGCGGACGCTGACCGCGCCGGTGCCCACGATCAGCGCGTCGTAGGGCAGTTCCTCGGTGCGGCCCTCGGCGTCGCGCACGGCCAGCCGCTTGCCGGGCACGTCGATGCCGGTGGCGAGGGTGTCGGTGCGTACCTCCATGCCGGTGGCCTTCAGGTCCGCCAGGGTGCGGTGGGCCAGGTCGCTCCAGTGGCCGACCTCGCCGGAGACGTAGTACGGGATGCCGCAGATGGAGAAGTTCGGGTAGGCGTCGGCCACCACCACGGTGACCTCGCTGTCGGGATCCAGCTCGCGGGCGCGCAGGGCCGCGCTGATGCCGGCATCACTCCCGCCGATGGCGACGATGCGTTTGCTGGCCACCGGGGTACCTCCGTCGGAGATCAGAGAAAAGGGGGGCTCGGTGGGGGCGCTGGGGGCGCCCCCACCGGCGTCGCGTGTCAGGCGAGGTGGTCGGCGAGTTCGCGTCCGAGGGCGGCCTTCGGCTTGGCGCCCACGACGGTCTGCACGACTTCGCCGTCCTGGTAGAGGTGCAGCGTCGGGATGGACATCACGCCGTACCGGGCGGCGATGGCCGGGTTCTCGTCGATGTTCAGCTTGACGATCTCGATCTTGTCGCCGTGCTCGGCGGCGATCGCCTCCAGCGAGGGGGCGAGCTGTCGGCACGGGCCGCACCAGGCGGCCCAGAAGTCCACCAGGACCGGCTTGTCGCTGGTGAGGACGTCCTGCTCGAAGGAGTCCTCGGTGACGTTCTTGAGAGTCATGATCTTTCTCCGGGCGTCAGACGGCAGCCGGGACGGGCTCGCCTGCGGTGTCGGTGTCGCTCAGGGCGGCGAGGTATCGCTCGGCGTCGAGGGCCGCCGCGCAGCCGGAGCCGGCGGCGGTGATGGCCTGGCGGTAGGTGTGGTCGACCACGTCACCGGCGCCGAAGACGCCCGCGATGTTGGTACGCGTGGAGGGGGAGGCGACCTTGAGGTAGCCCTCGCCGTCCAGGTCCAGCTGGCCGGTGACCAGGTCGGTGCGCGGGTCGTGGCCGATGGCGACGAAGAGGCCGGTGGCGGGGAGGCGGGAGGTCTCGCCGGTGACGGTGTCGCGCAGGGTGAGCCCGGCGAGTTTGCCGCCGTCCTCGTGGATCTCGGCGACCTCGCTGTTGAAGGCGAAGGAGATCTTCGGGTCAGCGAAGGCGCGGTCCTGCATGGTCTTGGAGGCCCGCAGGGTGTCGCGGCGGTGGACGATCGTCACGGACTTCGCGAAGCGGGAGAGGAAGGTGGCTTCCTCCATCGCCGTGTCGCCGCCGCCGACCACCACGATGTCGTGCTCGCGGAAGAAGAAGCCGTCGCAGGTCGCGCAGTACGACACGCCACGGCCGGAGAGCGCGTCTTCGCCGGGCAGGCCGAGCTTGCGGTGCTGCGAGCCGGTTGCCACGATGACGGCCTTCGCCCGGTGGACCGTACCCGCCGAGTCGGTGACGGTCTTGACTGTGCCGGTGAGGTCGACCTCGACGATGTCGTCGGGGACGAGTTCGGCGCCGAAACGCTCGGCCTGGGCCCGCATGTTGTCCATCAGCTCCGGGCCCATGATGCCGTCGCGGAAGCCGGGGAAGTTCTCCACCTCGGTCGTCTGCACCAGCGCGCCGCCGGCCGTGACCGCGCCCTCGAAGACCAGCGGCTTCAGCGAGGCGCGGGCGGTGTAGAGGGCGGCGGTGTATCCGGCGGGGCCGGAGCCGATGACGATGACGTTGCGTATGTCCGTCGCCGTGTCGCTCATGCCTGGGGCTCCGGCGCGATCTCCTTGATCAGGCCCTCGATCAGCACCTTGATCTCGTCCCGGATCGGACGTACGGCCTCGACGCCCTGGCCCGCCGGGTCCTCCAGGTCCCAGTCCAGGTACCGCTTACCCGGGAAGACGGGGCAGGTGTCGCCGCAGCCCATGGTGATGCAGACGTCCGACTCCTTCACCGCGTCCACGGTGAGCATCTTCGGGACCTCGGCGGAGATGTCGATGCCGACCTCGGCCATGGCCTCGACGGCGGCCGGGTTGACGCCCGCACCCGGGTTGGAGCCGGCGGAGCGGACCTCGACGCGGTCCCCGGCCAGGTGGGTCAGCCACGCGGCGGCCATCTGGGAACGGCCGGCGTTGTGGACACAGACGAACAGCACGGAGGGCTTGTCGGACATCAGAGGTCTCTCTTGTCTCACGGCGACATCAGGCGCGAATGACATCAGCGCCCGGTGGTGTCAGCCACCACTGATATGAAAGTATCAGTCCATGCTGACGTCAGTCGACACTGATCTGATCCGGGTTCTGGCCGACCCGCTCAGGCTCCAGATCGTGACCTTGCTCGCCAAAGAGACGCTGTGCACCACCCACCTGGTGGAGGAGACCGGTGCCAAGCAGACCAACCTCTCCAACCACCTGAAGGTGCTGCGCAAGGCCGGGTTCGTCGAGACGGAGCCGTGCGGCCGGTACATCTACTACCGGCTCAAGCCCGACGTCCTCGCCTCACTCGCCGGCCAGTTCGCCGACCTGGCCGAATCCGCTCGCACCGCCGCCGAGAACAAGAGGGCCTGCCCATGACCGCCGCCGAAGCCGCCCCGACCGCGGAGTCCGCGACACCCGCTCCCGCACCCGCCTCTGTCGGGTCCGCGCCGGGTGCCACCCCGCCGCGCACCCCCCTGGTCGCCCGGGCTGCCGCCGAACTCATAGGCACCGCGGCACTGGTGGCGGTCGTGGTCGGCTCCGGCATCCAGGCCACCGAACTGACCAAGGACGTGGGCCTGCAACTGCTGGCCAACTCCACGGCCACTGTCTTCGGCCTCGGCATCCTGATTCTTCTGCTCGGCCCGGTCTCCGGCGCCCACTTCAACCCGGTCGTCACCCTGGCCGAGTGGTGGACCGCCCGCCGCGGCGGCGCCGGGGTCACCCTGCGCGAGGCGGCTGTCTATCTGCCCGCGCAGATCGTGGGCGCGATCGCCGGTGCGATCCTGGCGGACGCGATGTTCGGCGAGCCGCTCGTGAAGTGGTCCACCCACGACCGGTCGGCGGGGCATCTGCTGCTGGGCGAGGTCGTCGCGACGGCCGGTCTGATCCTGCTGATCTTCGGCCTGGCTCGCACGAACCAGCTGCGCTTCGCGCCGGTCGCGGTCGCCTCCTACATCGGCGCCGCCTACTGGTTCACCTCGTCCACGTCCTTCGCGAATCCGGCGGTGACCATCGGCCGAGCGTTCACCGACACGTTCGCGGGCATCGCCCCCGGCTCGCTTGCGGGGTTCATCGGTATGCAGCTCGTCGGCGGCGTGGTCGGACTGGCGCTGGTCGCGCTCATCTTCATGCCCGGACGATCGGCCGAGTGACCAACAGGACCCAGGTCGTGGTGATCGGCGGCGGCCAGGCCGGACTCGCCGCCGGATACCACCTGCGCCGCCTCGGCCTCGACTTCGTCATCCTCGACGCCCAGACCACACCCGGCGGAGCCTGGCAGCACGGCTGGGACTCGCTCCGGCTGTTCTCCCCGGCCGTGTACTCCTCGCTGCCCGGCCGCCTCATGCCACCGCAGCCCGGTGAGACCTACCCCGACGCACAGCACGTGGTGGACTACCTCGCCGACTACGAGAAGCGGTACGAGCTGCCCATCGAGCGACCCGTGCGCGTCCTCGGCGTCCATCGGGACGGCCAACTCCTGCGTGTGGAAACCGACTCCGGCACCTGGCTCGCCCGCTCGGTAATCAGCGCCACCGGCACCTGGTGGCGACCCTTCCTGCCCGCGGTCCCCGGCCAAGTGGCTTTCAAGGGCCGTCAGTTGCACACGGTGGAGTACCGCAGCCCCGCCGACTTCGCGGGCCAGCGCGTGATCGTGGTGGGCGGCGGCAACTCCGGAGCCCAGATCGCCGCAGACCTCGCCCGTGGCACGGACCTGACCTGGGCCACCCAGCGCCAGCCCCGCTTCCTCGCCGACGACATCGACGGCCGCATCCTGTTCGACGTGGCCACCGCCCGCCGCCGCGCCCTGGATGAGGGGCGTACGGACGTCGGGGGCGTGGCCTCGCTCGGCGACATCGTCGCCGTCCCGCCCGTGCGCGAAGCCCGTGACCGCAGCCTGCTCGCCAGGCGCCCGATGTTCACCCGGCTCAACTCCGGCGGTGTCGAGTGGGCCAATGGAATCCGGGCCGAGGTCGACGCGATCATCTGGTGCACCGGGTTCCGGCCCGCGCTGTCCCACCTGGCCCCGCTCCAACTGCGCGGCCGTCGCGGCCACATCGCCACGACGGGCACCCGCGCGCTCAGTGAACCGCGCCTGCACCTGCTCGGCTACGGCGACTGGACCGGCCCCGCCTCCGCCACCCTCATCGGCGTCGGACGCCCCGCCCGCGAGGCCACCCGCGAGATCGACGACCTGCTCGCGTAGGACCCAGCCGCACGAGCATCAACGGAGCGGCAGCGATCCGCAGTCCTACCGGGCCCATCGGCGAGAACGGCCTCGCGTTGTCAGTGGGGGCGGAGACAATCACATCGCTGGCGGTATGGGGAGGCGCAGGCGTGCATACAGACGATTTCTTCCGCACCAAGCCCGACGACACGGTGGACTGGACCGAGTTTCGGCCCGGCGAGTGGATGTGTCAGCTCTGGGGGCTCGATGTCGAACTGATGGAGTTGCTGCGTTTCGGCCCGCTGCCCGCCGAGCCGGACCTGGATGTGGCCGTGGCCCTGACCCGGTTGCTGCACGAAGACTTGGTCGCCCGGGGTACCAGCCACACCGAACGCATGAACGACGAGGAGGTGGTCCTCGCCGTCAAGGCGCACCGGGCGGTCCTCGGCCGACTGGGGCTGGAGCCTCCGCAGTTGCCGTTCCGGCACCACAGCGGGTTCTACGACTACTGGCGCAAGAACGACATGTCTGGAGGGGGTGGCTGGCAGGCGCGCCGCGACTGCATCGAAGAGCTTCTCGGGCCGACCCGCGAGGCCCTGGAGGAACTTCAGGAGATCGAATACGAGCAACGCTTCAAGAACGGGCCCCGCGGAACCTTCAAGAACCTGATCTTCGCGGCGGTCGGCCCGAAGCCGAAGATCGTGCTCCGGGACGCCGTGAACAACGACGTGGAGATCGTCCAGAACGCCGAGAACTGCCTCGTGTACAGCGACCCGTTGCCGGCGCACGGCCTGACCTGGAGGCAGATGGTCACCTGGTGGGCGACGAACCATATGCCGTCCGCCGATGAGCCCGCCGCTGCTGATGCCCTGTACCGGCGGCTGTACCGCTCCCTGGACTCCCTTCCCGAGCAGACCCTCCTGCGTACCTACTGTGCCCGCTACGCCGAACCCGACGGGTTCGACCTGCCCGCCCTGATCCCTCAGGTCTACCTGCACTACGACCCCTACACCCGCAAGAGCAGCGAGCACAGCGGTGCCCTGTACCGGCAGCGCATGGATTTCCTCCTGCTGGCCCCCGACCGCTCCCGCATCGTCATCGAGGTCGACGGCGCCCACCACTACGGCACCAAGAACCCGCCCGACGAGAACGGCCGCGTCACCTACACCGCCTCGCCCAGGCTGTATTCGGAGATGGCCGCCGAGGACCGCCGCCTGCGGCTGGCCGGCTACGAGATCTACCGCTTCGGCGGCTGGGAACTCACCCGGCCGGACAGCCCGCAGGTCCTCGCCGACTTCTTCACCGAGCTGCTCGACCGCCACAAGAAGCCGACGCCGTAGCGACGGCTGCGAGCGGCTCAGTACCCGGCGGCGCGCATCTCCTCGATGTACTCCATCTGCCAGTCCTCGTAGACACTGAGGTGAGAGGCGTAACCACCCCACAGCAGGTGGGCCAGTTTGTGCAGCTCGTTGACCTGCTCGTAGAAATTCACGTTCTGCTGCACGGGGCGGGCCGCAGCACGGTGGGGGCCGTGGCCGACCACGGCGTAGCGGAAGGTCTCGCCCGTCGCGTCCTCGCTGTCCAGCCAGTTCAGCTGCTTCCAGGACTCCGGGTCGATGCGCTGCTCCGGCTTCGGCAGATCCAGGAGCGCGAGGTATCGGTTGAGGCAGTCCGCCAGCTTCCTGATGTTGTGCGTGCGCAGCCGCTCATCCAGCTTGGCGGGGCTCAGGTCCTCGGGGCCGCTGTAGCCCTCCCGGAGTGCGCAGCGAGCTGCGGTACGGATCAGCCACTTCAGCGTCAGTTCGATGCTGTGCCGGTAGTTGTACAGGATGGGGATGGGCAGCAAGTCGTTCGGGCCGCGGGCGATCCAGTGCCGCGCGGCGATCTCGGCCACATCCAGGTAGCCGTTCGCGATGGCGAGATCATCTTCGCTGTCCCCGCCCCAGATGGCGATCTCGTGATTCGACCACCGGGGTCGGGGCAGGCTCATCCGGTCTTCTGCTTCGTCCACCCGCTCAGGATGACAACCGCTCTGTCCGCCTACTACCGCTTTTCGTGCCTGTGAGATCTGTGCACCGCTTGCCGAGGGTGCTTCCCCAGGGCAGGTGCGCTGCGGGGTCAGGCCACGGCCGGGGCGATGGTCAGCAGTTTGCCCATCGCGGCCAGCACCGACGGCTCGACGCGGTAGTAGACCCAGGTGCCGCGCCGCTCGGAGCTGAGCAGGCCGGCCTCTTTGAGCTTCTTCAGGTGGTGGGAGACGGTCGGCTGGGACACTCCGACGTCGGAGATGTCGCACACGCACGCCTCGCCGCCCTCGTGCGAGGCCACCGCCGAGAACAGCCGCAGGCGCACCGGGTCGCCGAGCGCCTTGAACATCCGCGCGGCCGCCTCGGCCTCGTCGGCCGTGAAGGGACGCTCGGTCAGCGGAGGGCAGCACGGCGCGACGGTCTCGGAGACCTCGGCCTCCAGCAGTGGCAGCACCTTCGTGTTCGACATGCATCTATGTTGACACACATCGAACCAGGCTGGCGAGGGCCTGTCTGCAATCTAGATTCGATGGATGTCTATGTTGACTACCGTCTAATCAGGTGCCACCCTGGACGGGCAAGACATCGACAAACGTCGAAACAAAGGGGAAATCTCGTGAACGCGCCCACCACCGACCAGCTGCCCGTCGTGGTCATCGGAGCCGGACCGAGCGGCCTGGCCGCCGGCGCCCATCTCGTCGAGCGCGGCATCGAACCCCTGGTCCTGGAGACCGGACCAGCCGCAGGCGCCGCTGTACGCGAGTGGTCGCACGTCCGCCTGTTCTCCACCTGGGGCGAGGTCATCGACCCGGCCGCGGAGAAGCTGCTGGCCCCGACCGGCTGGGTCCGCCCCGACGCCTCGACCTACCCGACCGGCGGCGACTGGGCCGAGCGCTACCTCCAGCCGCTCGCCGACGCCCTACGCGACAAGGTCCGCTACGGCGCCACGGTCACCGGCGTGGCCCGCGCCGGACGCGACCGGATCGTCGACGCGGGCCGCGACGAGCAGCCGTTCACCGTGCACGTCCGGTCCGCCGACGGCCACGAGGAGCGGATCACCGCCCGCGCCGTCATCGACGCCTCCGGCACCTGGACCATCCCCAGCCCGATGGGCGCCGACGGCCTGCCCGCCCTCGGCGAGAAGACCGCCGCCGACCACATTGCGTACCGTGTCCCCGACCTGGGCGACCCCGCCGTACGCGCCCGGTACGCGGGCAGGCGCACCGCAGTCGTCGGCTCCGGCGCCTCCGCCTTCACCGCTCTCGCGCTCCTCGCCGACCTCGCGAAGGACGAGGACGGCACGCACGCAGTCTGGATCCTGCGGCGCGGCATCGGCGCGAACACCTACGGCGGCGGCGAGTCCGACCAGCTCCCCGCCCGCGGCGCGCTCGGCCTGCGCGCCAAGGAAGCCGTCGAGGCCGGCCACGCCAGCGCGGTCACCGGCTTCCGCACCGAGACTGTGGAGTCAGACGCCGAGGGCCGACTGGTCCTGATCGCCGAAGGCGGTCGCCGTCTCGACCCGGTCGACGAGGTGATCGTCCTGACCGGCTTCCGCCCGGACCTGTCCTTTCTGTCCGAACTCCGCCTCGGCCTCGACGAGCGGCTCCAGGCCCCGACCACCCTCGCCCCGCTGATCGACCCCAACGTCCACTCCTGCGGCACCGTCTACCCGCACGGCGTCAACGAACTCTCCCACCCGGAACAGGGCGTCTACCTGGTCGGCATGAAGTCCTACGGCCGCGCCCCCACGTTCCTCGCGATGACCGGCTACGAGCAGGTCCGCTCCATCACCGCCGCCCTCGCCGGAGACCAGGAGGCCGCCGAACGCGTCGAACTCACCCTCCCGGAGACCGGCGTGTGCGGCGGCGCGGGCCTGTTCGACGAGCCGGACAACGCCGAGCAGTCCGGCGCCGGTTGCTGCGCGGCCCCCACCACGCTCCAGATCGGCATCGGCGCCCCGGCCACCACCTCCAGTGGTTGCTGACCACCCCACCCACCCAAGGAGGTTCGCCATGTCCCGCGTACAGCTCGCCCTGCGCGTCCCCGACCTCGCCGCGTCCGTCGCCTTCTACACGAAGCTGTTCGGCACCGAGCCCGCCAAACTCCGCGACGGCTACGCCAACTTCGCCATCACCGAGCCCCCGCTCAAGCTCGTCCTCATCGAAGGCACCGCAGGCGAGGCGACCCGCATGGACCACCTCGGCGTCGAGGTCGAGACGGCCGAGGCAGTCCACGCCGCCACCGCCCGCCTGGGCGAGGCCGGCCTGGCCACCGACGTGGAGAACGACACCACCTGCTGCTACGCCCTCCAGGACAAGGTCTGGGTCCACGGCCCCGGCCAGGAACCCTGGGAGGTCTACGTCGTCAAGGCCGACGCCGACTCCCTCGCCAAGCAGCAGGGCAGCACCTGCTGCACCGGCACGGCCGAGGCCGACACCGGCGCTGGCGCTCAGGAACCGGTCGCGGCAGGCGGCTGCTGCTGATCCGCCGATGACCGACCTCCGTGCCAGCGAGGCCGTGACCGGGACGGGGGTCCGGTCACGGCCCCGCGCAGCCCTGCCCGCCCTGTGCGCCACCCAGATCACCAGCTGGGGGATCGTCTACTACGCCTTCCCCGTCCTCAATCCGCAGATCACCGCCGCCACGGGCTGGTCGTCCACCGCCACGACCGGCGCCTTCTCGGGCGCACTTCTGGTCTCCGCTGTCACCGGCATCCCGGTCGGCCGGATCCTCGATCGCCGGGGACCGCGCGCCGTGATGACTACCGGCTCGGTGCTGGCAGTCGCCGCCGTGCTGGCCATCGCCTCCGCGCCCAACCTGATCGCCTTCACTGCCGCCTGGCTCCTGGCGGGCATGGCCATGGCCACCACCTTCTACCAGCCCGCCTTCGCCGCCCTCACCCGCTGGTGGGGAAGCGGCCGCGTCCGCGCGCTTACCATCGTCACCCTCGCCGGCGGCCTGGCCTCCACCGCCTTCGCACCACTGACCGCGACGCTCGCCGAGCACCTGAGCTGGCGCGACACGTACGCCGTACTCGCCCTGGTCCTGGCCCTCGTGACCATCCCCGCCCATGCCCTCGCGCTCCGAGGACCCTGGCCACCCGCCCCAGCGCCACCGCCCCAACAGGCCACCGACAGCGGCTCGGTGACCCGCAGCCGACCGTTCCTGATGCTCGCCACGGCCATGACCTTGAACAGCTTCGCCATGTACGCGGTCGTCATCGCCCTCGTACCCCTGCTGATCACACGCGGCGCCAGCCCCACCGCCGCCGCCTGGGCCCTCGGCCTCGGCGGCCTGGGCCAGACCCTCGGCCGCACCCTGTACGCCACCCTCGCCCGCCGCACCGGCGTCACCACCCGCACCGTCACCCTGATCGGGCTCGGCGGGATCACGACCGCCACGTTCGCGGTGGTCTCCGGCCCGTTCCCCCTGCTCGTGGGGATCGCGATCGCGGCCGGAATGGTGCGGGGCAACCTCACCCTGCTCCAGGCCACCGCCGTCACCGACCGCTGGGGCACCACCCACTACGGGCGCCTGTCCGGGCTGTTGGCCGCACCGGCCACCATCGCCTCCGCCCTGGCTCCGTTCGCGGGAGCCGCGCTGGCCGGACCGCTCGGCGGCTATCCGGGCCTGTTTACGGTCCTCGCTCTGGTCTCCGCCGCAGCAGCGTTGCTCGCGCTGGGGAGCTGAGCTGGCCCTTTCGCGCAGGTCAGTCAGTTGATGGGGGCGGGGAGACGTCTGAGTCGGCCAAAAGACGGTCAAAGAACGTACTCAGGACGTCCTCTGCCTCGGGCTGCATGAGCTCGTAGCCGCCGAACCGGTACACCTCGTAGCCCTTGAGCCGCAAGGCGCGATCCTCCGCGACCATGACGGAGTAGAGGTCCGGCGCCGCCGTCCACGCCTCCTGCCCCGCGGGGGAGGCTTGCTGACGGGCGTAGTGGTGCTTTCCGTCGACCTCGATGACGATCCGGACGCGGTTGGGGAGCAGGAGCAGGAAGTCCATGCGCTCGCGGTTCAACGGGCCTCGCCCGCCCCGCTCGCGCCGCGTGTAGGGGTCGTAGTGCAGGTGCACTTCCGGGATGAGTGCCGGCTGGTCGAGGCCGTCCGGCCGTCCGTAGCGGGAGCAGTAGGTGATGAACAGCTTCTGGGCGGGCGGCGAGGTGGCGGGAAGGGAGGCGAAGAGGCGCTTGTAGAGGGTGTGCCCCAGAGCGGCCGGATCGCTCACGTCCACCTCATCCGCGATGCCGGCGAAAGCGCTGGTGGTTGGCCACCAGCCGAGCATGTTCCGCCAGGTCAGGCCCTGACTGGTGAGGGGCCGGTCGTAGAAGAGCCAGTGCTCGGCATTCGAGGTGATCTCCAGGTAGTTGCCCACCGAGTCATCGAGCACCATCTCCGGCTTGGGGCCGGTCCCGGCGAAGATGAGGTTGCGGAACTCTCCGGAGGCGCCGCGGGGGCCCAGCTGGGCCAGCTCCTTCTCCAGCCGTTCGCTGCCGACCTGCTCAACGACCTTCCGGGCCAGGTCAACCAGTTCGGCGAGCCCGTGGTCCTCCAGGAGCGCCCGAACGTATTTGGCTTTGCCGCCGCCGTTCCAGTCAGTCTGGTTGGGGGCGGCGTCAAGGCCGAGGCGGCGGCACAACCCGGGCAGTTCGGGCCAGGTAGCGGCGCTCTCCAGCACGTCGGTGATCGCGCCGCGTAGCTGTTCCGGCCTAACCGGGGAGTTCATCGTCTCGCCTCGAACGGTTCCTGGGCGCCCGCCGTCGCCCGGGAGGCATTCATGACCTTCGGCAACCTTAACTCCCCGCCCTTTCCGCCTCGTTGGGGACACTTACGGTCGGTGTCCCGCCTGTTGCTACCCAGGGGGCATTCTGCCTAAGCGGGCAGGATGAGGGCGCGGATCCGGACGTCGGCCTCAGGGGTGGTCGGGTGCCGTCGGCACGGTCCGCAGGGGCGAGCGCTTGGCGACCTGTGTGCGCTCGATCGTCATCGAAAATCTATCGGGAAGGGGGAAATCTGAGATCGGTACGAAGGGGGGTGCCGCCCCGCCCCATGACGGGGCGACACCTGGGCGGTCAGCGGTCTTGTGACAGGGCGAGCAGCCTCGCGAAGGTTCCGCCGCTGGCGGCGAGGTCCTCGTAGGTGCCGTGCTCGGTGACCCGGCCCTCCTCCATCACGACGATCTCGTCAGCGATCTTCGTGTTCTCCAGCCGGTGCGTCACCACGATCGTGATCCGGTCCGCCGCCATGGCCTTGAGCGTCTCGAACGCCCGGTGCTCACCTTCCGGGTCGACCTGGGAGGTCGGCTCGTCCATGATCAGCAGCTCCGGAAGCCGGTGCAGACCTCGGGCGCACGCCACCCGCTGCCACTGTCCGCCGGACAGTTCCACCCCGCTGAAGATCTCCCGCGCCAGCAGGGTGTCGAGCTGGTCGGGCAGGTCCTCGACGGCGTCGCGTAGTCCGACAGCGTCGATCGCCTCCCACACCGGCACGTCGCCGCCGGGACGGGGCTGGCCGAGGTTGACGTTCTCCCGCAGCCGGAGCGGCCACTGCGCGAAGACCTGCGGGACCAGACCGGTCAGCGCCCACACGGTGTCCGGGTCCACTGTAGCGAGGTCTGTCCCGTTCCAGGTCACCGTGCCCTTGTCGGCCAGGAGGATCCCGGCGAGCAGGCGGGTCAGGGTGGTCTTGCCGGAGCCGTTGACTCCGACCAGCGCCAGGATCTGCCCGCGCCGCAAAGTCAGCGACACCCCGTCGACGGCCGGCTTGTCCTTGCCCGGGTAGCGGTACGCCGCCTCCTGCACTCGGACCTCGTCGATGGGCGCCTGAACGGTCAACTCGCCGCGGTGCGGGGCCTTTTCCTGGGCCTCGTCGAGAAAGGTGGTCATGTCGCCGAGGTAGAGGCTGGTGTGGAAGACCGCGGCAGCGCTACGGACCAGCTGGGTCAGCGCGCCCAGGGTGGTCCGTACGGCGAAGACCGCGGTCGCGGCGATCGCCACCGCGATCTGGCCGGTGGCCGCCAGCCAGTACAGCGCCGCCCAAGTGGCCACCAGGAACAGCCCTCCGCACGCCGCCGCCCCCAGGTTGATCCGCAGGATCCGGGGAGCCGCAGCCAGCGAGCGTTCATCCGCCTGCTGTGACAGCGTCCGGTACCAGTACAGCAGGTAGCCGGCCATGCTGTTGGCGCGGACCTCGTCGCCGTACTTCGGGCTCGTCGCCCACCAGCGCATCATTCCCCGGGCGTTGCGGTTGGCGATATTCGCGTAGTGGATGTCGTAGTCCACGCGCGCGGTGAGTACCGAGCCGACGCCGGCCGGGAGGACGGCCAGCAGCAGGAACGGCAGCAGCCGCCAGTCCAGCACCGCCAGGACCCCGCACGCCGTGACCAGCTGGATCAGCGAGGACATCAACTGCTGGGCGTCGGCGACCATCACATGGGTGCGGATCACGCCCATCTCGGCGGCCTCCTGCCGGTCGTGGAAGCCATCCTCGCTGTAGGCTGCGGCCTCCACCCGGCACACCGAGGAGACCAGCGTCGTGTCGGCCTCTGTGGTCAGCTTCGGGGTGATCCGCCGGTCACCGTAGGCCGACACTGCACTCGCGATACGGGACAGGGCGGCCATCACCGCGACGAAGATCAGCGCCGGCAGCGCCTGGCGCAGCCGCTCCTGCACCGTGCCGTCCCCGAGGAGCGAGCGCATGACTTTCGATGTGGCGGTCAGCTGTCCGGCCGCCGCCAGGCCGACCGTCACCTGGCAGACCAGCAGCAGGACGACGGCCACCCGGTCGACCGCCCACGACATGCTGGCGATTCTCTTCATTACCGACGGGATCCGGGCGCACAACGCCCTAAACGACACCCCGTCCATGGGGTTGACCGAGTACTGCCCGGTGTACTTGATCTCCGCGGGCGCAGCTGGCGCAACCGTCTTTCCGGCGGCTTCGGGTGAGGGGCGGGAGCCCTGCGCGGGCACGGTGGGCTGTGTCATGACGCGCCCCCGCTCGCCGGCACGGTGAGGGTGGTGTACCGCCGCCCGGCGGTGAAACTCTCCAGGACCTCCCGGGTATAGGGGTGGCAGTCGGGGGGCGGATTACCGGGATCGATCCACAAGATCGCGTCGTGCTTGTCGGGCTCGGCGTTGTGAGCCTCGCCCTGCCAGCGTTGTGAGGTGAACACCGTCCCGATCACCCGTACTCCGTCCGAGTCCTGGTAGTGCATCAGCTGGCAGAACTCCAGGTCCTCGGGCGCGACACGGACACCGGTTTCCTCGACGAGTTCACGCAGAGCGCCCTCGGCCACGAACTCACCGGCCTCCAACTTGCCGCCAACAACTGTGACTTGATTCGGTGAGGTCGTGGACGTTGCGTTGTGCTGCACCGCCAGGACGCGGCCGTCATCGCGTACGAGGAGAACCATGACGTTCACCGGGCTCATGTACAAATCGCTCACGCGGCCAGCACCTCCAACCGGGCCAGCGTCGCCCGCCCGCGCTCGACGATCTCGTGATCTCCGTTGGGTACGCCCCAGGAGATGGCGCTCGCCGCGTCCAGCGCGGACAGGCAGCGCAGCGCCCGTTCCTCCTCGGCGGTAAGTCCGCGGCCGTACCCGTTCCAGAACGCCTGCTCCAAGTCGAGGTGTCCGACCCAGGGGCCGCAGGTGAGGAGGACGACGTCGGCGACCGCGGCGTGCGGGCGGGCGCGTTCAAGGTCCACGGCCCCGAACGTGTTGCCCGCACGGCCAGCATCCAGCAGCCAGTTGCGGGGTTGGAAGTCGCCGTGGATGTATGCGGCGGGCAGTGGTCCGATCCGGCCGAGTTCGGCGGCATGCCACCGAACGGTCCGCCGTTCGGTGGCGCTGATCAGATCCCCGGCCCGTTCCAGGTGCTTGTCGGCGCTGGCGGCGGCCCGGGCGATCTCCGCGGCGGCGTCCTTGCGGTCCTGGACCGACAGATCGCTCGGGCCGCGGTGGAAGCGCCGCAGCCAACTCCCGGCGTGGCGGTGCAGTGCGCGCTCGCCGCCGGGGGCGAGTGAGAGCGACTTCACCGGGCGGCCGGGGACGAGTGAGAGGAGGAGCGCCTGCTGGTGTGCGTCGGCTCCCCTGAGCCAGGGGACGGTGCCCGGTTCCAGACCGGGTGCCACTTCGCGCAGGGCGCGGGTCTCCCGTGCGAAGGACATCGGGTTCGGGGACAGCTTCGCGAAGGCCCGACCGGTGTCGTAAGTCAGTTCCCAAACAAGGGAGTTGGGGCGGTTGTGGGAGACGTTGCGTTCGGACACGGGGCCGACGATGGCCTGGGCCCATTCCCGCAGCGGGGGTGGAATCGGAGTGGTGACGCTCATGCCCCCCACCTCGGTTCCGGGCGTGATGTATCCGCGATGCCGGCCGAAGCGCTGTCGCACATCGTCACCAGGGATCGAGCAGCAGTCGCCCGGACGGCCCCGGGCTGTCCAGGGAAAGGATGGGCGGTGACGAGGGTGGGGTTCATGGAGTCTCCTGAGGTCGACCGGACGAGAGAGCGAGAGCGTGCCGGTGGTCGGCGCGGACCGCGGTTACCAGCACGCATCACCAACAGCGCGGCCCGCAGGCCGGATTGGGGATGACTGATGATGACCGGGACAACGAGCGGGCCACCGCTTTCGAACACGCGTGTTTGAGTCGCGTCCGTGCCGTGCAAATTGCGGGCACGTAGGTCGCACACCCCGGCGTTGCGGGACTGGCGGGACGTCGGCCGTGGCCGAATCGCCGCGAACCGATGCCCCCGTGGCCCACGAGACGCGAGGCGCGACGTCGGACTCCGGCGGCGTCGGCGGGGAGCGCGGTTTGTGTAAAAGGCGGCGGTACGGGCGCCCGTGACCAGAGCGTGCGGTGTTGCCGAACCTCTTCGCCGTGCCTCGTCCCCGTCATGCGGCGGTGCTCAGCATCTGCTCCACCGCGGGGAGGCTGAAGTAGGCGATGACGAGACCATGGTCGGTCACCCGACGTACGTCTTTGGAGGTAATGACCTCGACGCGCAGGAGCGCTCGATTCCAGTCGGGAGTACCGAGGAGCCAGTCGATGCGTTGCGGGGGGCCTTGGTCCGTGCGCCGCAGGCTGGCGGTGGCGGCCAGGGCGTCCTTCTGCTGCAGGACGGTGCCCGCGTGGTGGGCGAAGTCGGTGAAGACCGCTTTGGGGCCGCCGGTGAGGATCTCGCTCGGCTGGGTGTCGGAGACTCGTTTGCCGTCCCGCTCGATGGTGCGGTGCTGGAAGTGAACGGGGTCTTCGACCTGGGCCCAGTCGAGGAGTTCGGTGGTCTCGTCCGCCGTGCGGTGGGGGTAGCTGTTGGCGTCCATGCCGATCAGGGCGGTGCGGCCGTGGTCGGCGAGTGTGGTGAGTCTGCGGGCCTCCGTGGCACGCAGGGAGGGATCGAAGTGGCACAGATGGCCCGATGCCAGCTCGATCGGCTTGGGGCAGCCCCGCACGCGGACCCGCACATGGCAGATCCGTTTCCATGGAAGGTCGTGATCGGTGTGGGCTTCTATTTGGAAGAGGCGGGGATCGACCATCACCCCGGTCGGATTGCGGCTGCGGCCCTCGCTCGGCTCGGCCATGAAGGGGAACAGCCCGCCGAGCGCCTCCGCCTCCGCGAAGAGGTCGCGCTTGCCATGCTCCCAGGCGCCGGTCAGCTCCTGTCGGAACACGATGTGCGGTTTGTATGCGGCCAGGATGCGGTTCGACAGGCCGCCGTCGCCGCGGGCGTTGTGCTCCTTGTTCCAGGACGCCACGCACAGAGTGTCGCTGTTGATTGTCAAGAGAGCTCCTTCGTGCTGGTCCGGGACGGCTATCGGTGCAGCATGGTCGGGGCGGTGGGTGACTCATCCAGCGGGCTCGCCGCGCCGGAGTGCTGATGGCCGGCGGCGGGGGACGGCACGGTGGGCCAGGAGGCGCCGCCGTCGCTCCCGGCGATCTGCTGGCGGATCACTCACGGTGGTGCTCGGCGTCGTGCCAGTGGGGGTCGATTCGTGCCAGCCGCTGCTGCGCAGCGGGTGGGAGTTTCCCCTGCCGGAATTTCTTGCGCTGCTGGTAGAGCCAGGCGTACAGCTCACCGGGGCCACGCACGTTGAGGTGACCATGGGCGGTGCGGAACCGTGCCAGTTCGGCGCAGCGGGTGTCCCAGCGTTCCTGGGCGGGGTCCCAGGGGAAGCCAATGTCGTCGAGCAGCTTCTCGTGCTCGGAGGACAGGGAGCCTTTGCGCCTGGTGCTGCGCTGGCTCCTCAGCCACGAGGCGACCTTGACGCCGTCGACGGTGGTGAGGTCATCGGGGACAGCCCAATGACCGTGTTCGGCGTGAAAGGTCTTGAGCGTGTCGTAGGTGTTGCGCCAGGCGGCGTCTCGTCGGTCGGTGAAGTCGATACCGACCGCCTTCATCAGCCTGATCTGCCACGGTGCGAGCCGCCCGCCGCGGTGAGCGACGCGCTGGTTCTCCAGCCACACGGCCTCCGGATCGCCCGCCGGAAGGCGCAGCAGGCTCCCGCGGCGGTCGTGGACCGTTTTCAGTTCGCTGTAGCGGCGCATCCACCGGTCCTGTGCACCGTCCCAGGGGAAGCCGATCTCGCCCCGGTGATGATCTTCGGGGTGGCCGTCAGGTACAGCCGGCGCGAGGCGGGGATGAAGACGTTGCTGTGGATCATGCCGGATGCCTTGTCCGCCCGGCCTGCACTGCGGTGAGCCTCGTCAGCGATGATCAGGTCCCACATGGGCACGCCGTGCGCATCATGGGCTAAGGCGATCACCGGCAGACTGGCGTAGGTGGCCGCGACCGTGACGCGGCCCGGCCCGGCGGTCAGGCGGGCGAGCTCTTGGGCGCTGGTCGTCACGGCAGCGTGCTGCGCGTGCAGTTCCGGTTGATGATCACGCAGGACGTCCTTGTCGGAGCACACCGCGACCACCCGGCCCAGTCCGGTGTGACCGAGGACGTCCCGCCATTCCCGGAGCGTCTGCGTGATCAGTTCCAGGAAGGGCACGACGATCAGGATGCGGTTGACCGCTGACCGTTCGGCCAGAGCGGCGACCGTGGCCGCCGCGGTTCGTGTCTTCCCGGTGCCGCACGCCATGACGGCGGTGGCACGTTCGGCGTCGCCGCACGCCATGACCAAGGCGTCAACGGCCTCTTGCTGGTGAGGCCACAGAGGGGGGCCAGGCATAGTCAACAACGCTTCCTCTGAAACGGACGATGTTCGAGTGAAGGACACAGACGAGGGCTACGGCTGACCGGGCAGCCGGTCCACGGCCGCACACACCGCATCGGCGAGGTGCAGGCGCGCTTCAGCGTCGCCCAGGCGAATCGCATGCCACAGGTCCTCAAGAGCGGCCAGGAGGGCGAAGTCGCCAAGCCAGCGTCGCTCCAGTTCACCCAGGGGTCGGCCGTACCCTCCAGTGAAGGCGTCCTGCAGACCGGGCCGATCGGTCCATAGCAGCGACGGCCGGGCGAAATCGACCACCGTAGCCAGCAGTTGTGCGCGGGCGAACCCGGTTAGAGCCACGGACCGTGTGGGACGCTGCCACCGCCAGGCCCCGGATCCGAACGACCCGTGGCAGAAGGCAGGCGGCAGCTGCGGCAGCGCCTCCCGCAGGACGGCCAGACGGCCCCGGATGAGCACACGATGTCCGGCCAGCACCGGGGAATCGATCCGTTCCAGCACACGGTCGAGGTGGTCGACGTACCGCAGGGTGTTCGCGGCGGCCTGAGTCTGCCGGTCGCCAGCCCCGAGCGTGCTCTCGTGCAGTCTGCGCAGCAATTGCCCGGCCTGCTCGTGGACGGATTCCCTCAAGTGAAGCCCCCTGTCCGGAGTGTCGTTCACGCGTTCGCCGCGTGGCTCACGCGTCAGCAGCGCCCGCAGTCTGGGGTCGAACCCGACCATGCGTGGCGCAAGTCCGGCATCCAGCCGGCTGATGGCGTGCCGGTGTGCAGTCACCTCGCGCTGGAGATCACCATGAGTCCGCGGAATCCGCAGCTCGATGATCCCTTCCGGCGAGGACATCCGCCAACAGCGGGCACCGGAAACGTCGTTGGGCAGTGCCCATGCCTGGTGGCGCCCTACGTGATTGCCAGCCCAGGCGGCCAACTCCGGTGGGATCGGCGCGACTTCCAGGAGAATCGGCGCACCGAAAGGCGGCGCTGCGGTCGCGGCAGGGACCGGATCGGCAGGCAGGTCGTTGAGGTGTTCGCAGGCTAGGGACATGAGTTTCGCTGTCGGGCGCTCTCGGTGCGGTCGGTCGACACATGTGGCGAAGGGGGAGGCCAGTTCCGCCCGCGACGGGGGGCACGGACGGAACTGACGGTCTCGGCGCCGGATGGCTCCGGCGGGGTGAGGGATCAGGTGGTAAGAGCGAACCGGGCACGGTAGAGGTCGATGACCGTGTCGAGGTCGTACGTCACAGCCCGGCCAGCCGCTGCTGCATAGCCAGCCACGCCTCGTAGTCGCCGTTGCCGTTGAGCTCAAAGTTGCAGCTGACAATCCTGATGTGCCGAGCAGTCGACATGACCTTCCCTAAGAGAGCGGGCCTTTGAGCGAGCGTTGCGTTTCGCCGAGCCGAGGCCGGAGGAGCGGCTACCGCGAACCGAGCCGTGCGCGGCGCCGACGGCAAGGACAAGGCTCACAGCGGCATTCCGAGAACGCCGCACGGCCCGCACCCGCCCCATCGGCGCGACGGGGAGGGGGACCTCCCCGTGTGCCCCAGGGCAACTCGGAGCCGAGCGTGGACCGAAAGCCGGTGCGCCGGAACGGCTGCCCGGGGCGGTACAACTCTGGCCGAAGGTCCTGATCGCTGCTACGCGGCAGTGGGGTCGTTCGGCAGTCGTTGGAGCGGCGCACTGGTCAAGAAGGTCCGGGCGAACCACCACTTTCCACCTCGGTGTTGGCGCGGTGGGATCGGCTGGCTGGGAGAAACGATGCTTGAACGATTCAACGGTGGTGGTGCGACGAAGGCGATAAATCGTCACGGTGGAGGCGCGGCATCACCCTCGGGACCCTGATGGGCGGCGTGATCCGTGTCCTCCGGACTGGTCCGCCAGGCCGGAGGGCGTTCTGGGAAAGGTGGTCGGCCCGGTTGGGCCGTGGCCGGCGTACGCCGTTGTACGTGCGGGCTGCGGCGGCGGGGCCTGTCGAGGGAGGGCGTTGGTGTTCGGTTGCGTCACCACGGAGCGCCACGATGAGCTACGGGCTCAGGTCCGTGCGTTCGCTGGGGCAGAAGTGCTGCCTCGAATACCTTTGTGGGAGCAGACCCGAAGCGTCGATGACGAGCTGATCCGGGAGGCTGCCCGGCGAGGATGGATCGGTGTCACCGTCGACCCGTCCTTCGGAGGGATGGGCGCGGGCCATCTCGCGAAGACGATCATCATCGAGGAACTCGCCCGCGCTTGCGGGGCGATGGGGGCCGCGGTCCAGGCATCTCTGATCCCGGTCGCCATGATCATCAACTACGGCAGTACAGAACAGAAGGCCCGCTGGCTCCCACCTATCTGCCGGGGAGAGTGCCTTCCCACGATCGCGGTGACCGAACGGGTCTCGGGCAGTCACATAGCGGGAACGCAGGGGCAGGCCCGCCGCGGGCGGGGCGGCTGGCTCCTGAACGTGGAAAAGGCACACGTGGGCAACAGCCATGTCGCCGACCTGCACTGCGTGGTCGTACGAACCGGGCCGGGGCGAGGCGACCTGTCGGCATTCCTGGTGGAGAACGAGCGCGACGGCGTCTCCGTACGCCCGCAGGTGTCGGCCATGGGGCTGAACGGGTTCTCCTTCGGCACGGTGGTCATGGAGGACGTGTGGGTGCCGGAGGAGAACCTGCTGGGGATGGTGGGCGAAGGCGAAGACGCGGCCGACTCCTCCAGCGTCCTGTACGGGCGGGCCAATCTGGCCGCGGTCTCCCTCGGGGTGCACCGGGCAACCCTGGATGAGACGCTGCGGTTCGCCGACGAGACGGAACGCTACGGCAGGCCGCTGAGCCGACTGAGCACCGTGGAGCAGCGGCTGGGCCAGATGGTCGCCAATCTGGAGACAGCCGGGACTCTCGCCTATGCCGCGGCCAGCATGCAGGACCGTGGCCTGGCCTGCGACGGCGCGCTGATGACGGCGAAGCTGATGAACTACGAACTCGGCGTGAAGTCGGCCCGGTTGGCCATGGAAGTGCATGCCGCGTGCGGGGTGTTCACCGACCGGCCGCTGGAGAGGTTCTTCCGGGATGCCCAGCCGATCTTCGCGCCGGCCGGGACGTCTGACGTACAGCGGTTACGGCTGGCCCGGCTGGCCCGGGGTGCGACGGCGGGAGCGCAGTGGTCCCAGCGGTTTGCTGCCCCCGCGCCGTCGATGGTCTCCGCGTGAACTACGACAATGCGTCGATGCGCCGGTCGAGGAGGTACTGGCCCTGCGCCCCTCGCTCCTTCATGTAGTCGAGCATCCGCCGGCCGTCTTCCATTGGGCGGATGTCACGGCCGACCACGCAGATCGTCATGAGGGCGATGCCCATCTCCTTGTCCATCAGCCGGATGCCCATGTACGTGCGGATACCGACCAGGTCCACGACCTCGTTGCCCGCGAAGTCGGGCTTCATGCACACGTCGGGAAGGATCAGTGCCTTCGTCCGGTCCAGGGTCTCGGGGCAGTAGCCGTGTTCCAGCGGCATGACCCGTCCCACGGCGGCGGCCAGGGCCTCGGCCTCGGCTGCGGAGCCGAGTTCGTCTCCTGAGGGCAGGTGCATGCCGGTGAAGAACTGGCGGTCCGAAATCGCGTTGGCCATCGCCAGTGCCCCGGGCACCCCTGAATCACGGGCCAGGGCCGTGGTGAAGCGGTCGAACTCTTCGTCGGGACGGTCGGCGAGGCCGAGTTGGTGCAGCCGTGCCATCCGATGCGGAGTCTGGGCGTGCAGGGTGCGCTGGGTACGGGTGAGGTCAGACATGCTGTCTCCGGGAGGCGGAAGGGGGTGAATGGCGTGCGCGGACGGCGATGACGTGCGCGTGCTTGACGAGGGTGATCAGTACAAGGCGGGCCGAGCGGGAGTCACGGGCGTCACAACCGACGACCGGAGTCTCCGGCTCAAGCCGCAGCGCAGCGCGGACCCAATCGAGCGGGTAGCGGTCAGCCCCTTCGAACAGGTTGACGGCGACGATGAAGGGCAGGTCCCGCCGCAGGAAGTAGTTGATGGAGTCGAAGCAGTCCTCCAGGCGACGGGTGTCGGCCAGGACGACGGCGCCCAGGGCGCCTTCGACGATGTCGTTCCACATGAACTGGTAGCGCTCCTGGCCTGGAGTGCCGAAGAGATAGAGAGCCAGGTTCTGGCTGTCGAGGCTGATGCGGCCGAAGTCGAAGGCCACCGTGGTGGTGGTTTTGCCCTCCACGCCGTCGATCTTGTCCGTGCCGATCGCGGCCGTGGTCAGTTGTTCGTCGGTTGAGATCGGCTCGATCTCGCTCGTTGTACCGATCAGGGTGGTCTTGCCCGCGCCGAAACCGCCGGCTATGACGACCTTCACCTGGCTTAGCGGCTGGTCAGAGAGCTTCGAGACCTGCAAGGACTCTCCTCAAGGTGTCCGGGTCTTTGGCGTCGGCTTGTTGGGCCGGGATGGCCATCAGGAACTTCTCGGTGATCAGGTCGGCGACGAGGACCTTGACGGCCTGGACCGGCAGTCGCATCCGTCCGGCGATCTCGGTGATCGTGAGTTTGTCCCTCCGGCACAGCGCGAATGCGTCCGAGCGTTCTGGCGCTCCCTGGGGCGGATGCGGGGCGGTGCGGCACGCCTTGACCAGCGTGGTGCGCTCCAGGTCCAGGCGCGGGAGGGTGCGCCCCTCATTGACGGTGTACGGGCGCAGCCTGGGCGGGCCACCACCGGAGACGTGGGGTGCGTGCTCGGGGGTCGGCATCAGCCGACCACGGCGGCCCGCACCGGGGTAGCCAGGATCTGCGCGGCCCGGTTGGCCAGCATCCGCATCTCGTATCCGACCACGCGTACGTCGATGTCCTTGGTGCCGAGGACCGCCAAGACGCTGTTGTCACCCACCCGCGCGGCGAACATCATGCCGACGGTTGTCTCCATGATCACCTGGATTCCCACGCCGCCCTTGCCGTCGGGCAGGAGCGAACCCACCTGGCCGCAGAGCGAAAAGGCGCCGGTCGAGAGCGCGGCCAGCCGGTCCGCATCGTCCTTGCTGATGCCGTAGAAGTGCTTGAGCATGCCGTCCGAGGACGACACCGCGGCGCCGGTCGCCGAGGGCACGGTGTCGACGAGTTTGGACAGCAGCCAGTCCAGGCCGCCGATGCCGTCGGTCGGGGTGTCGGTGGTCACTGTGATCTTCTCCTTGAATCAATGGGTGGGGGGGTCAGCTGGCGGGAGCAGGTTGCTCGGGGCCTGCGTCTTCATCACGCGAGGCCGAGTGCCATCCGCTGGTGAACTGGTCGGCCAGCTGCCAGTTGTGGTCGGCAAGAGGGGCGTCGTACCCCGTGTCGGTCCCGGTCTGCGCCGGATTCGGCTCGGGAGACTGCGGATGGTCGGGGCGCACAGGAAGGGGGCGCAGGCCCCCGACCGGGCCGGGTGTACCGCCGTCGACCAGGTAAAGCGTGGCCGTCTCCGAGGAACCTGCTACCGCGGGCGCGGGTACTGGCCCTGAGGGCCGGCCCGTCGGCATGCTCGGGTGGGCGACAGCGCCCCGTGCCCCTGCGGCCGGGGAAGTCTGGCTGGCAGGCGTCGCTGCCGACAGCCGGGGCGCGGGCGTGGGGGCTGCCTGCCGTCGGGCAATCCGTCGCTGTAGCTCTGCTACCTCTAGGTGGCCGGCTTCCAGAAGCGCGTGCGGTACGACCACTGCCGCCTGGATCCCGCCGTACACGTTCTGGCGGAGCTGAACGGTGATGCCGTACCGGCGGGCGAGCGAGGCGACGACGAATAGTCCGTTCTGGCCGGCCGAGATCAACCGCGCACCGGCGTCGGAGGATTCGTGGTCGGCGAGCAGGGCGTTCATCTCAGCGAGGATCTCGGGCTCCATGCCGACGCCCTTGTCGTCGATCTCCACCAGCAGTCCGACGGGGATGAGCGAGGCACTCACGTCCACCCGGGTGGACGGACTGGAGAAAGCGGTGGCGTTCTCCAGCAGCTCGGCCAGCAGGTGAGTCACCGAGGCCACGGCGTACCCCGGAAGGTGGGCGTCCGGAGCGTTGATCACCTTGGCTCGCGCATAGGTGTGGATCTCCTGGATGCCCAGCCTGAGTACGGCCCTGATGGACTGAGGGTCCTCATGGCGCGACGACTGGACACCGCCCATTACCGCCATGCTTTCCGCCGCCCGATTGATGCGGGTGATGTCGTGGTCCACGCTGTACAGAGCTGCCAGGTGGTCGGGATCCTCGACATCTCGCTCAACGTCGTCCAGCTTCGCCAGCGCCGCGTTGCCCAAGCTCTTCAGCCGGTCGGAGAAGTTGACGAAGACCTGCACCCGCTGACCCGCCGCCTGCGTCATGGCGTTCCCCACCACCGCCCGGTATGCGCTCAGTTCACGCGCCAGGCGGGCGAACGGGTGGTCACCCTCGATATCGGACGCGGCAGCAGCCACGACCGGGCGCTGACCTCGCTGCAACCGGGATGCCGACTGCCGGGCTTCCTCTCCGCCAGCGGCTACCTGTTTGTGCAGGTAATCCAGCCATTCCGCGACGAGCCCGGTCTCCCCCTCGACTTCCCCGGCAACCGTCGATGCGTGATGGAAGGAGGCCACCAGCACGACGGCCCCTGCAGCGGCGACACCCGCGATCAGCCAGGTGGCAGTCTTCGGGGGGAGATCCGCCGTACAGACGAACAGGCCAGCGGCCACCGTCAGAAGGAGCACGAATCCGGCAGGAGCCACTGCCAGCCAGATCAGCCGCCGGCGCAGCGCCCGGGCTGCCGGGTCGGGTTCCTTGCGAATCCGGCGGTGCCGGACTCCCCTCGGGCCCGGCGATTCGGCAGCGGGCGAAGTGAATGCAGACATCGATGTCCTCGAAACGACAGGATGGATTGAGCTCCGGCTCGGTGCCGACGCGTCGCTGACCGCCCGATGCCGACGAACTCGCTGCCGTGGACCCGGCCTTGCCGACGGCGTCAAGCTGCCGACCAGGCTGGGGGCCGGCGGGCAACACGTGGACGCTGCCACGACGCTGAGACCCGTCGAACGCGTCGCCTCGGCAGCAGCCCACGACCCCGTAGGAAAGCCTGCTCCCGCCAGCATCAGGAGTAACGAAGAGCTTGCTCGATTCAACCGGTCGTCGCTACACGCGAAGCGGTCGTTCATGAGTCGTTTCAAGATGCACGGGGACGACTGGCCGGGGCAGATTCGGGCTTTCCGAATGAATCGGCGCCGGGAACGAGAGCGAGAAGGGCGGAACGACACCAGAACGATGGGCATGCCGTGCCGGAGCCGCTTCCGGGACGGGCGAGAGTCGCCCGGGTCGATCAACTCCCCTGAAGGCAGGGGAAAAGAGAGTCCCGGCGCTCGTGAGGAAACGGAAATGACGCCACCCTGCACCGTATTCGGCACGGTCCAGGGTGGCTTCGGGCCCATAGTTCGGCCCACTGATTCACGGCGATGCCGTGTGCCTTCAGGACGCGAGATCGAATTCGCCGAGGAAGCGCAGGACTCGGTCAATCTCGCCCGTGTGGATCAAGCGGCTTCGGGCCCGCAGCAGGCCAGCCGTGCCGTAGCCGCCGAGTTCGCGGCAGCGCTCGACCAGTCGGGGCCAGTCCTGGCCGAGACCGAGGTACTCGGCGAACGCCCGTATCCGCTCGGCGGGGGTGGCACCCACGGCAATGGTGCCCGTCCGAGCATGATGGACCGCTTGGGCGAAGGCATCGGAGGCACCTCTGGCACCGACGCTCTCCACGTTCCATACCGCGTCGGGAGCCAGCCAGTCGGCCACGATCACGCGCCGGTCCGGGGTGAGATGGAATTCGGGGAGCTGAGCGTAATCCTCTTGCGTGCAGACCCAGACGGTCAGACCGTATGACTCCATCAATGCGACCATGAGCAGCAGCAACAGCCGTTCGTACGGCTCGCTGCCGTGTACGGCGGATTCAGGCACACACAGGGCGCAACCGGGGACGCTTTCAAGGCCCGAAGAGCGGTCACGCATGAACCGCAGAAGGCTGTGGCGCTCGCGGAACAGGAGCCAGGCCGCCGCCTGTTCACCGAACTGGGCCCGCAACCACATCACAGGACTCACGTCGCCAGCCTTCAAATGCCGCTCGACGAAGGCTGCGCAGGCGTGCGATCCGAGCCACAGAGATCCAACCTGGGAAAGATCCGAATACGCGGTTCGGGCAGCAGCTGAGCGGCCCTGATCAAGGTGGAATTCGAGCCTTTCCAGTTCCGCATGGAGAGCGCCATCGTCGGCGAGAAGACTGTCGTCCAAATTCAAGCAGGCCCACAGGAGAGCGTAGGTCAACTCGTCGAGCCGGTACGGCATGGGAATCGGCAGTCGTTGCACGGGCATGGCGAGCTGACGCCGTGCGTGCGCCGCGTCCAACGCATACAGATCGTCGGCTCCCTGGGCACCCAGAGACCCGAGAAGCAAAGCCCGGCGCGTGGACCGGGTGAAGTACCTCAGATGCTCAAGATCCTCCGGCCCGATCACTACAGAGTCGGGCTGAAGTGAAGCCTCGTACATCTGGACCGAGACGGACGTGCCATCCAGGATCCGCAGGCCGTCCAAGTGCCACACCCCGCCGGTTCCCGGAACAGGGGCGGCAACGGACAGGAAGGACGTGTCGAATCTGATGTCCAGTCGGTGCGCGGCAGCGAGCGAAGCGTCATGAAGACTTCGGGCAAGTACGAGTTCCCGCTCCGGCGCCGGACCGAGAAGTTCTTTCACAGTGTGCCCGAGCCAGAATTCCACGACCGTCGCCGCGTCGCCCCGCGGCTCCTGGGTACCGGCACACCACCGTCCCAATGTGGTCCGAGTAACGCTCCTCACCCTGGCCAGGCGCGGGTTCTCGTAGTGCTTGGCCGCTCGGGCGCCTGCGCTGGCAAGCTGCGTCACGAATACCTCGTGGCGCCGCCATCCTCGCTTATGGAGGATGGCATCGAGGAGCGTCGGGTGACGCATGATCTTCCTTTCAGTGCGTGAGAGGTGAAAACCTCGATTCGACCCAATCGGCCTGACGAGTCGCCAAAGTCGTTAACAAGTTGGGCGATCGGTGGTCTGTGCCTTCTCTCAAGTGGAGGCATTCAGACGGTGGTGAGGGCTCTCCCGGTGATACGAAGACTCAGGCGCCGATCGACACCGGGATCTCTTCTATCGCCGCGTGGAGGCCTGTTGAGAACCACCCTGTTCGGTTGGATCGGGGCCATGCGGTCGGCTGCGCAGGATCGTGAAGGCCCGGGTGAGATCCTCGGGCGTGTCTACGGCTAGGCCCTCGTCCACGACCGGAAGCATCCGAACGCCGTACCCGTGCTCGATGAAGCGCAGCATCTCCACGCCCTCCGCCTTCTCCAACGGCCCCTGAGGGAGCTGTTGGAATTGCCGGAGAGCCTCACCCGTGAAGCCGTAGAGACCGAGTTGGCGCAGGTATGTCGGGCGCGTCCCCCGTGGATAGGGGATCGGCTGGCGCGAGAACATCAAGGCGCTTCCGCCCGTTCCCACCACGGTCTTCACGACGTTGTGGTCGAGCACGACAGCGGCGTCGACCAGTTCCGTATAGGCGTTCACCGCGAGGTTGCCGGTGGTGAGGTGGTGAAGAGCGTCGGAGACGGCGTCGATCGCGGCCGGCGCGATGAACGGCTCGTCGCCCTGAACGTTGATGTAGCCGTCGGCGGACACGCGCTCGGCGCACTCCGCGACGCGATCGGTGCCGGTGAGATGTTCCCGGGTGCGCATGCACTCGATGCCCAGACGGCGGCAGGCGGCCTCGATACGTTCGTCGTCGGTCGCGACCAGCACGCCGTCGAGACGCTTGGCCTCCAGGCAGCGCTGGTGCACGTGCCACAGCAGAGGCTTGTCCCCGAGCAGCGCCAAGGGCTTCCCGGGGAAGCGCGAGGCACCCCACCGGCAGGGGATGACCGCGATGTGGCGGCGCACGGTGCGCGGTTGCGCGGACGAGGCGGTGGACATGGCAATACCCCCGGTCGGTCGGCGTTTCAGGAACGTGCGGGACGTTCAAGGAGCGCGAGCTTGGCGCGGACGGTCGGCGACGCGGTCTCTCCGAACGGCCGCCAGTCGTAGCCGCTGACCTCCTCGGCCTGGAGCCTCACCATGTGCTCGGCTGTGAGCCGGAAGACGAAGCGGAAGTCGATGTGCTGGTGCGCCGGTTCCACCTTGGCGGGGTTGGCGTCGATGTCATGCACGTCGATGTCCAGGGGAACCGTCTCGAACCCGGGGAGCGGGGCGACCGCGTGGTCGGGGATGCCGGCTTCCTCGCAGAGTTCGCGGAGGGCGGCATGCACGAGGTCGTGGTCGCCCGGTTCGGTGTGGCCACCGGGCGCGAGGTACTTGCCGGTGGCGTTGTGATGGATGTGCAGCACGCAGTCGGCGGCGTCGAGGACGATGGCACTGCACGTGACGTGAGCGGGGAAAGTCTTGCGGTACGTGGGGTCCTGCGCACCAGCCAGAGCCGCGAACAGCGGGATGAGGAGCTGCCGTTCGCCGGGGTGGCGGTTGAGGTAAGCCTCGGTGGTGGCACGGATGTGGTGGGGGGACGGCGGCATGGGGTTCACCTGTCGAAGTGGTCGAGCCAGATCCTGGCGATGGTCTGACGGTCGGTGATGGGCATGGTGTGCAGGCCGGGCTGGAAGCGGCGGTGGCGGCGAGGATCTCGGCCTGGACGAGATGGATGTAGGTGCCGACGGCCGCTCCGTGGACGAAGTTGACGGCGCCGCCGTCGGCGAGCACGTAGAAGTAGTGACCTGTCATCTCGTAGCGCGTCAGCTGTTCCCCCACCTCGACTCGCTGGTAGAGCTCGTGGAGGGGCGCGAGCTCCAGCTCGTCTTCCGAGGAGGTCACCGATGCGAGGTAGGCGCCGTTACGCAGGGCGTTGAAGTCGTACTGGCGCAGGGCGAGATTCCCGGTGGCGCACAGGACGAGTTCGGCGTCCCTGACCGCCTCGGTGGTGGACGTGGTCGTACGGAAGCCGTGAGAGTGCGCCTGCACGCGCCGGATGGGGTCCTTGTCGTAGACCGTGACCCGCAGGTCTTGGGCGCGGAGGGTCTGCGCGATGGAGCGGCCGACTTTGCCGAAGCCGAGGACGCAGGCGTTGCGGCTGGTCAGGATGTCGCCGCGGGCGCGGACCAGAGCGTCGGTGGAGAAGACGATGGACCGGCCGACCAGGTGGTCTTCGCAGTCCTTGAGGGGTGAGCGGGCTACCGAGATGACGGGGCAGGGGATCTGATCGAGCGCGGCGTATCGCTGGTGTCCGTTCTCCGTGTCTTCCACAACGCCCAGGACACGGCCGGAGAACTTCTCGGCCACCGTGCGGAGACTGGGAGCGAAGTAGCCTCCGATGTCCGCCAGGACGACGTCCTGTCCCCCCGCGGTGTCCTCCATGTACTCCAGTGCGCGGGTGGAGTCTGCGAACAGTTCCCTGCTGAGGTCGTGGACGGGATAGAGGTCCCGGACCACGGCAAGTGTCCGCTTCTCGACGGACTTGGGCTTGGGCAGGACGGCACCGACGGTCGAGGTCGCGGCCATCGCGCGCAGGAACGCCGGGCGCTCGGAGAGCAGGTGCGTGATGATCAGTGAGGTGATCGGACCGGCTGCGGGGAATTGCTCGGTGACGCGCCGGAAGAAGGTGTCGAGTCGTGCTCGCTCGGGGCTCTCCACAGCAACTCCTCATGACTTCTGGCTGGTTAGGCGGCCTGGCCGTGCACGGGGAGCGCGGCGGCGAGGGTCTGCATGTGGGCGCGCATGCCGCTGTGGAGGTCGACGTGCGGTTGCCAGCCCAGGACCGCGTGGGCGCGAGCGGGGTCGGCGCGGGTGGTGAGGACATCGCCGTGGCGGGGGCTGTCCTGGACCACCTCGATGTCGCGGCCGACGAGGCTGTTGGCAATGTGGATCACTTCGAGAAGGGAGGCGTTTGCCCCTCCCCCCACGTTGATCACCCCGTGTGCGTCGGGCGTGGTGGCCGCAGCGATGGTGGCGGTGACCGCGTCGTCGATGTAAGTGAAGTCGCGGCGCTGGTGACCGTCGCCATACAGGCGCAGGGGCTGGCCGGTCAGGGCGCCGATTAGGGCGCGGTGGGTGAACATGTCGGTGCGCTGGCGGGGACCGTAGACGGTGAAGTAACGGAGTGCGACGACGGTAGTCGGGCAGTGCGGCTGCGCGGCGTGGGCGAGGCAGAGCTGTTCCTCGGCGAGCTTGGTGACGGCGTAAGGCGACGCGGGCCGCGGGTGGTCGGTCTCGACGCTGGGCCCACCGTCGGTGATGCCGTAGACGCTGGAGGAGGAGGCGACAACCAGTCGGGGAACGTGCAGACGGCCGATGGCGTCCAGCAGACGCTTGGTGGCCACGATGTTGGAGGCGACGTAGTCGCCGAACTGCGCTCCCCAGGAGGGGCGGACGCCGGGGATGGCGGCGAGGTGAAAGACGGCGTCCGCGTCGATGAGGAGGGGATCGATCACGCAGCTGATCAGGTCGGCCGTGACGTTCATGTACCCAGGTAGCGACCGCAGGGGGGCGAGGTTGGCTGCGGCAGCCAGGTTGGTGGCCGGGTCGCGACGGTCGACGCCGATGACTGTGGTCCCGGCTTGGACGAGGGCGTGGGCGAGGTGGGAGCCGATGAAGCCGGCGGCGCCGGTCACGACGGCACGGCGGGGAAGCGGGGGGTGCTGGGGGCTCAGCTGGTGTGTCACGGTGCGTCTCCAGTAGCGGTGGGGTCGGCGTTTCAGCTCAGCCGGGTCAGGACGGTGCGGCCGTGGGTGGTGAGGGCGAGATCGGCCTGCTCGTTTCCGCGGACGAGGGCGGTCACCGCCTCGATGGCACCGAAGGATTCGAGGAGGCGTTGCTCGGTGTCTGTGGGGCGGCGGCCGTAGCCGGAGTAGAACGCGTCCCTGAGACGGGGAGCCGCCTGCCAGCGACGGAATTCGAGACGAGCGAAGTCCCGGATGCGGGCATCGCGTCGCATGTGTTCCAGGTCGTACACGCCGAAGGACTCGCCGATGTTCCAGTTCCGCGGCTGATAGTCAAGGTGGCAGGCCGCGCTGTCCATGAGCGTGCCCGCCAGGACGTCCTGGTGGACGGCCAGCAGTCCACGTTCGTCGGCGGAAATGAGGCGGGCCTCATCCGCCCGCTGGATCCAGCGGGCAAGGCGGTCTGCCAGGTCTGGGCCGACGGCTCCGGAGCGCGGGATGAGGGTGGCCTGGTGGAGCAGTCGCAGGATACGGCCCGCCTCGTGGTGGACCAGTTCTTCCTCGGGCGATCCCGGGGTGACGGTGTCCGCCGACGCGCCGGACAGGGCGGTCACCAGGAGCGTGTGCGTGCTGTCGTGGCAGCCGACCAGATCGGGCACGTGCCCGTTGAGGTGCGGCGCCCAGGTGCGGTACGCGTGGACCTCCTGGACATACCGGGCTCTGCCACCGTGCTGCTTGGCGAAGTATCTGCGTCCCCGGCCGTCGGCCAGTTGGAGCAGGCGGGGCGGAAGGGACGGGTCCGGTATGACGCGGACGGCGCCGATCCGGTCACGGGCCAGGTCCAGGCGCGGATCGACGGAGGACGTGATCACGAGGTGGCCTCCTTTAGCGGGAGGGCCTGGTGGGAGGTGTCGTTGTGCCGATCGAGGATCCACCTGGTCTGGTCGAGTCGGTTGCGGTGGTGCTGCCAGCAGGTGACGGACGCGTGGGTGATGGTGAAGCCTGCCGGGGAGCCGAGCGGGAGGCCCAGGAGCAAGGTGTGGGCGGCGATCACGGTCTCGCCGTGCGCGGCGAACAGAACTCGGTCGCCCTCGTGTTCGGTGATGAGCTGTGCCAGGTGGGCGCCGGCCCGTTCCAGGTATCCGTTCCAGGTGTCGGAGCCCAGCGCCCACGGGGTGTCGGGGTGTGCGTGAGGCCCGCCGTCGGCGGCGGTCTTCACCTCGGCCCAGGGTTTGCCGTCGGCGTCGCCGTGGACCGGGCCGTCAAGCCGTACGTCCGTGGTGAGCGGGATGCGAAGGGCCTGGCTGATGATCTCGCCGGTCTGGAGCAGGCGCAGGCGCGGTCCGGCGTACAGCGCGTCGAACGGCTGGTGGCGGTGTTCGTCGGCGAGCCGCCGGGTGACCTGTTCCACCTGGGCATAGCCGCGGTTGGTCAGTCCGGTGCAGGTCCGAGGTCCGCCGACGAGTCCGTCGGCGTTGCACTGTGCCTCGCCGTGGCGGACAAAGACGAGTTCGCTGGTGATCATGCTCAACCTCGGAGTCGGGGGTAGGCGGGGGGCCAGCCGTAGCTGTAACCGTTGCGCCCGACGTAGGGGGCGGTCAGGACGGCGTGCAGAGCAAGGAAGTCGTCGAGGCGAGGGCGGTCCGTGGCACCAAGGCGGATGTCGTGGTGCCCGGCAGCCTCGTTGTAAGCGCTGAGCGCCGTACCGATGGCGTCATCGGGGAGCGGTCCATACGTCAGCAGCAGCGTGGCGATCAGCTTCGCAAGGTCGTACGCCATCGGCGCGAGCGTGAGGTCGTCCGTGTCGACGGTGACGACGGCCCCGGAAGGAGTGATGAGGAAGTTGCGGGGGTTGCTGTCCTTGTAGAAGGAGACGGGCCCCTCCGCAGTCTTCTCCAGCAAGGCCAACACCGCGTGCAGGGCGGCCTTGTTGGGCAAGTATCCCTGTTCCAGGCGGCGTTGGAGCGCAACCCGGCGGGGGCCGAGGTAGTCGGCGAAGGCGGTGCCGTCTTGGAAGCGGTGCGGTGTGGCCAGGTCGGCGGCCTGCAGGTCGCTGGCCCAGGCGCAGCCGTGGGCATGGCCCAGTAGCGTGGCCAGCGCGGTCAGGTCATGAGGCTGGACCGGGCGTCCTTCGATCCGCTGGTATGTCAGGCTGGCATGCCCGATCACCACGAACGACGGCAGCCGCATGGGGTGCGCGTGTTCGGTGAGCCACCAGTGGTGACGGACGGCTGCGGAGACCCGATCGGGCGTCTCGTAGAACTTGGTGAAGTGGGAGCTCATCATGATCGGCCCTCCGGGGGCCGGGCCACGACGAACGTGATGACGGACCGGGCGGTCACCGGCTGGTCCGGCACGAATTCGTGCAGTACGGCGGCCAGGGCGCCCGGTTGGCCGTACAGCCCCGGGGCGAGGTCGTACTTCGGGTTGGTGGCCAGGTACTCGGCGATGTGGTCGTGGCCGTCGAAGGTGAAGACGTGCTCCTCGTTCTCGACACTCACCACGTCGAGCGACGTCGCGGCCAGCGCAGCGATGTTGCCGCTGTGCGCCGAGACATACAGGCTCTCGTGCTGCTCGGCGCGAGGGTCGACGCCCGCGGTGGCGGCCAGGCGGTCCAGCTCCCGGTAGCTGTCGAGGCTCTTGGTGACCAGCACGGCCAGCCCGCCGGGGGCGAGGACGCGGTTGATCTCCGCGATGACCGTCTGCGGGCGCGGCGAGTGGTACAGGCAGAACGCGGCCACCGCCAGGTCGCACGAGGCTGCAGGCAGGGGCAGTTGGTGGAAATCGCCCTGGAGGAAAGTCACCTGCACGCCCGGCAGATGGCGGGTCCGCTCGCGGGCCTGGTCGATCAAGGCCGGGGCCGCGTCGAACCCGACGACCCGCTCCGGGTGCAGCAGGCTGGCCAGCACCGCACTGCTCGTGCCGCGACCGCAGCCGATGTCCAAGACCACACCAAGGCGGCCAGCGCGCACGTGATGGGCTCGCACCAGCTCGACAATCGTGTCCGGCACGGGCCGGCCTGCGGTCTTGGCCCGCATCAGGGCGTTGGACCGGCCGGCCAGGCGAGACGGATCACCGTAGAGGTCCGCCTGCCGCACGGGGTCGAGGAAAGGATTGACCTCGGTCATGCCGCGCCCTCCCCTCGCGGGCGCGGATGGCTCAGCTGTGCTGGGCCGTCACCTGTTGCAGCCAGCGGCGCGTCTGTCGCCGGTTGGCCAGCAGCACGACGTCGGATCGGCTGGAGGCGAACTCGTCGATCTTGGACATGACGCGCGGTCGCATCTTGCGGCGGTACGTCGCCACGTACTTGATCACGCCCCAGTGGATCCGGTTGTGCACCCCGTTGCCCTTGTGCCCGGCCCCGTGCCGCAGCTGCCGGGAGAAGATCCCGTACAGCGCGGAGATCGTGGACACGTCCATGAGGACCACGGTGTCGCAGGACTCCAGCCGGATCTGGAGCGTCGAGTTGTAGTTGCCGTCGATCACCCACCGCGGCTCGGCAACGAGTTCCCGCTGCAGCTCGGCGAACTTGTCCATCGGCAATGCGTTCCAGTCGTCGTCGTAGAACGCGGCGTCCAGATGCGTCACCGGGGCGTCGAGGATCTTCCCCAGTTCGCGGGCCAGGTACGACTTGCCGCTGCCCCCGCAGCCGACAATGGCAACCTTCATCATGGTGCTCCAGCTTAGGGTCGCTTGCGTGCCCGGGCGGACCGGCCGCCGGGATACATCCGGATGATTCAGGCAGGCCAGCCTGGAAGGTCTGTCGCATCAGGCTGCTCCTCGCTCGTTCGCGCCACGGACGAGCGTGGCCAGCACGCTCTCCAACGCGTCGACTTGTCGGCTCAGGCGGAACAGGTCCAGGCGGTCCAGGCAGGCCCGTATCAGGTCCGCGTGCTGCTGACTCCCGGCGATCTTCCGGAGATGGGCGAGCCGTTCGATCACCTCGTGGCCGGAGGTCACGATCAGCTCGGCGGGCACGAACTCCTCGACGTGCCGGATGTCGGCCGGCGCCAGGGGCAGGCAGCCGGCGAGTACCGCCTCGAAGATCCGCTGGGTCATCTGCCCGACTGCGGCATACCGCTCGGGCAGCATGAGAACGGTGGCCAGGGACCTGCCGTACAGTCCGTGGGCGTCCTGGAAGGGGATCCGTCCGAGGAAGCGGACGTGCGGCCAGCGGTCAGTCTGGGTCCATTTGCCGCCGACGAGGTGCGCCGCATGTGCGGCGGCCGGGGCGAAGTATCGGTCGAAGTGCTCGTCGCGGTCGTACTGGTTGCCGACATAGCCGAGCGCCAGGTCGCGCGGCTGGGCGGCGAGTGCGACGGGGTCGGCTTGGGCTAGGAGCCGGTCGTCGAGGGGGAAGAGCAGGCGGTGGGCGCCCGGTGAGGGTTCGAGGGCCGCTTCACACACAGCGCTCTGCAGGGTGCCGCGCCAGATGCTCTCGTGCCGCAGCGTGCGGTCCTTGTCCCAGATCACGGTCGGCGTGCCGCGCCGCGCGGTGTAGTGGGTGATGAGTTCGGCCTGGCGGTGCAGGTCACAGGTGTGGCCCTCGGTGCCGCACGAGGTCGAGTTGCGTCCGTTGATCGCCCAGCGCCATTCAAGGAACAGAGCGTCGATCTTCGGGATGCCGGTGTCGAAGGTGTAGGTGCCGCCGAGGTCGTCGTCGGCTTCCAGCAGGTCGCGGTTGGCCTGGAGGAAGACGATCTCGTGCCCGCGGGAGAGCAGGGCGTCGACGAAGGGGCGGCGGTGGCTGCGGCCCCCGTCCGGGGTGTTGGTGATGCCGTTGCCGAGGAAGCCCCAGAAGCTGTATCCGATCTTCATTTGGTGATCCACCGGTCTTCGAGCAGCAGGGCGTCCAGGCCGGAGCCGGCCAGGCAGTCCAGGGCCATGGCCGGTGTCCCGCAGATGGGCTTGCCCTTGACATTGAGCGAGGTGTTGATCAGGACAGGGACCCCGGTACGGCGGGCGAAGGCGGTCAGGACCGCGTGCATGAACGGGTTCTGCGTAGTGGTGACGGTCTGCAGGCGGGAGGTGCCGTTGGCGTGAATGATGGCCGGCACCCGTTCGCGTGCGGTGTCCGTCACGCCGGAGGCCATGGACATGTACGGCGCTTCCTGGCCGAGTGTGAAGAACTCCTGGGCGCGCTCGGCCAGGACCATGGGGGCGAAGGGCCGGAACGCCTCGCGGTATTTCACGGTGGCGTTGAGTCGTTCCACGACACCCGGTTCCAGGGGCGAGGCGAGGATCGAGCGGTTCCCCAGGGCACGGGGTCCGGCTTCCACCCGGCCCTGGAACAGGCCGACGATCATGCCGTGGGCGAGTTGGTCGGCGAGGAACTCTGCGGTCTCGATGCCCAACATCTTCTGTTGCAGTCCGGGCCACGGGGTGAGGTCGAGGGTGAGGTCGTGGAAGGACGGACCGAGGTAGCAGGCGCGGGCGATGCCGGAGACGGGGCGTCGGTTTCCCCCGTCCATGTGAAGGGCGACCGCAGCACCGAGCGCGGTGCCAGCATCGCCTGGGGCGGGGGGCACGAAGACCTCGTCGAAGATGTCGGCCTCGATGATGCGCCCGATGCTCACGCAGTTCGTGGCGACTCCGCCACCGACGCATAGGCGGCGCGAGCCGGTGATCATCCTGGCTCGCCGGGCCAGGTGCACCATGACCTTTTCGGTGCGCTCCTGGAGGGCAGCGGCCAGATCCTGGTGGACGTCGGCGAGTGGCTCGTCCGGGTGACGGGCGGGGCACGTCTCGGTGATGAAGCGACGGGATGTCCGGGGGTAGCCGGAGGACAGCGTGCGCGGGGGGAAGTAGGCCGGGTCGATGAAGAAGCCGGCCGACGTGGTGCGCACGGCGCGCGCGAACAGGTGGCGGAACCGCTTGGGGTCGCCGAGAGCGGCGAGGGCCATCACAGTGCCCTCCTCGTCCCCGCGGCGCCACCCCAGATGCTCGGTGACCGCTCCGTACACGTAGCCCAAGGACGCCGGATCATGAAGCTCCTCGACGATGCGGGTGCGCGGTCGCAGCGTCTCGTGACCGTGGCCGATGGTGGTGGTCTGCCGTTCGCCGAGGCTGTCGACGACGAGCACCGCGGATTCGGCCCATCCCGATGCGGCGAAGGCGGCCATCTGATGGGCCCGGTGGTGCAGAACGGGTGTGACGCGGGCGGAGGGGAACAGCCGGCCGAGGGTGCGGACGCGGTGCTGGGTGCGCAAGGCCACCTTGGCGAAGCCGTGGGCCCTGGGCAGCGCCCGCTCGCGGGTCGTCTCCGACAGGGCCAGGCGCAGCGCGGCCGGGGACTCGACGAGGTAGCGGGAGGGCTGGAAGTTGTAGGCGATAGCGTCCACGTCGCCGACGGTGATCCCGGCCTCCTTCAGCAGCCACGCGACGGCATGGCGCGGATACGCCTTGGTGTGCTTGTCCTCGGACAGGCGTTCTTCCTCGACGAATCCGACCAGGTCCCCGTCGACCAGGAGCGCAGCGGCCGAGTCATGGGTGTAGGAGCACAGGCCGAGAATGACGGACGGAACGTGGTCCATGGCGAACGTCACCTGACCCCTGCCACAGTGCGGGCGGACGAGGACGCGGCACGGCGGTTCAGCTCGCTGTACCAGGACGTCAGCGCCTGGCCAAGGGGGCCGTTGACCTGGTCGGCCAGTTGCCACGCCGCATCGTGCAGGTTGTCCTTCCACAGTCGGTAGCTGTGCATCGTCTCGGTCATGGCGTCCCAGCCCGGGTGCCCCGTGACTTCTCCGACCCGGACGTGCCGGAGCAGCTCGTCGAAGCCGTCCCACGGAGTGCTGAGGTCCGGCATGATCTCGCTCGCGGTGAGCGAGGTGAGTTGCTCGGCGTGGTCGAGGTGGTTCTCGTATATGTGCAGGGACCCCACCTGGTGGTGGAAGTCGCCGACCTCGGCGCCGAGCCACCCGGCGACCAGCTCGTGCAGGACCGTGTAGAAGAACAGGTCGTAGGGCAGGCCGATCCACACGTCCTGGCCGCGCATCGTGGTCGTCATGTGCAGGCGGCCGGTTCGCAGGTGGAAGGCGAATCCGAGCGTGCACGGCACGTCCTTGTGCCCAGCGGCGTCGAGGGCCGGGTCGTACAGCTGGATCAGAGCCCGGCGGGAGTCGGCATCCTCCTTGAGGGTGTCGACGACTTGGTGCAGCTGGTCGACCTTCCCCGCCCAGTTCCGCATTCGCGGCCCGTACGCGCCCCGTAGTACGCCGTCATCCGTGTACTGCCGCAGCCGGGCGTTGTAGTCGAATATCCACGGGTCGTCCGAGCCTGCGAGGTGCCAGACGGTCTCGGCCACCGCGAACGCCGGGTTGAGGATCCGGGCTGGGGGCGCGTGCAGCAGCCGAGCCCGGGGCTGGGTCAACCGCATGTGGACGTCGAGGACTTCGCGGGTGGCCATACCGCGGGGGGCGACCTTCTCGCCGGCCTTGGCCAGGGTGACGGCCCCGGCGAAGAGTTCGGCGACGGTGTCGGCGGTCAGGTGTGTCATTGGGTAGGAACTCCTTCACCCTGCGGCTGAGCGGGATCAGCGGCGGAGGAATCAGCTGGAACGGGATCAAGAGGCGTGGCGCCCTCGGGGCCGAGGATGAGGCCGGCGATGGCGGCGGCGCTGTCACCGCGCCACCTGCACACGGCATCCGGCACCGGCTGGGCCATGAGCTCGTCGGGGCAGGCCAGTGCGGTGAGTGCGGCAGTGACGTCGTCGGCGCTGTGACAGCGATGAGCCAGGCCGTGACCGGCCAGGCCGAGTGTGCGCTCTCCGGACGGTCCGATCTCCAAGACCGGCACCTGCAGGAGGACAGCTTCGATACCGCAGGTCGAATACGCACTCGCCAGGGCGTCAGCGCCGGCCAGACAGCCGCGTGCCCCGACCTGCGGATCGGCCACGGCAACGGGCAGCTCGTCATCGAGAGGGCCGCGGTCGCACTCGAACAGGGAGGAGAATGCTCCGACTCCCTGAGCGGGGTGCGGGGCGATGACGAGGCCCCAGTCACCGTCGGCCCTGCGCAGCCCTTGCGCGATCTGGTTGGCCTGAGTCCTGAGCCGGTCGTGGCTGAAGGGCTGGCAGGCCCAAACCATGATCCGAGAGGGAACACGGTCGTGGGCCGAGGCCATCAGCCGTGTCAGGTAGCGCCGTTGAGCCGCACGGTCGAGGCTGGTAAGGCAGTCGAAGCGAGGCTGTCCAAGGACATGGACCTCGGCCCCCAGATGACGCGCCCAGGTCATCGCCAGCGGGACGTCGCGTTCGCCCATGACCACGATGTGACGACTGTGCAGCGCAGGCCAGGCAACAGCCTCGGCCGTCCACGCACCGTGCTGGACGTGCACCGTGTTCAGCGAGTGGCGCTCGGCCGCGTGGACGGCGAGTGCGCCCAGGGGGCTCGTGTCGTTGCTGACCAGCACGGTGTGAGGCCGGGCCGCAGTGAGGACCTCGTCCAACCGCCTCTCGACCTCCACGACCGATCGCCAGGACGGCTGGGTGCATCCGCCCGCCGTCTCCAGGACAACGGAGATCAGCCGGACCAGCCGGGCCAGCCGCACGGTGTGCTGCTTCACCCGCACGACGCGGTCGTCGTCGGGCAGGTGGAGTTCATCCACCGTGCCGGAGATGCTGAAGAGATCAGCGGGCAGTGCACCGAAGCTCACGCCCTGCTCATCCGGTGCGATGCAGCGCTGGGCGTCGTCGGTGGCCAGGTCGAGGAGCAGACTCCTCGCTCCTTCACGGGAGAGCGCTTCGAGTACCGGAAGCAGCGTCGCCGCGTGCCGCGACGACCACGACAACGCCACCACCTCGCTCCGTGGCCAAGTCGAAGGCGCACGGTCCGAGCCGACATCCGAGCGGGCACGGGGAAGGTTGCGTAACCGCGCCGACCTCAGCGGATTGTGCGGGGCTGAAGCTCCGAGCACGAACGCCACCCCGGACCAGGTCACTGTGTATGACCGGTACTCCCGCGAACTACTCGGCCGCACCCCGACGAACCCTTCGTACGAAGCTGGAGTGATGCCACCGGGGGCCTCCCCGAAGGGCTCCCACGTGCTGAGGGCCATCAACTTGCGGACGAGTTGCCCCACCAGACGGCGCGCTGGTACCTGCTGCGCGTGCAGCCATCCCGCTCCGCCCGGTGTCGCCGTGAGATGCGCGCCGTAATTTTCAAGCGCCTCCATGACCTGGTTGACATGCTCGTCTACCTCACCCGAGTCGAGCGGCAGGGCCTCCAGGTCCCGGGTGGTGATCCGGTCGGCTCGCACCGTGGCGAGAGCACCCTCTCCCACCAAGGCCCACGAAGGCTGTCCGCCGAAGTCGGTCCGGACGAGGCCAAGTGCGCTGCGTCCAACAGCCTTCACAACAGCCCCCCTTCGACGAACGGGCCGTTGGGGGTACTCACGCCGAGGAGGTGCAACAGCTGCCTGGGCGTATCGGCGACGGCGGGGCACGGCCCCGTAGGACGGCCGTATCCCCATCCCGCGTGGATGTAGGAAACGCCGGCGCGACGTGCTGCCTCTTGGTCGACCGCCATGTCGCCGACGTAGGCCGCATCGGCCGGATCAGCGCCGAGGTCGATCAGGGCCAGCAGTATGGGGTCCGGAGCAGGCTTACCCCGCCCGTGTCCTTCAGGCCCGCGGACCGTGACGAACGGGCAGCCGAGCCGAGCGAGAAGAGGCGTTGCCCGGGCTAACGGCTTTGACGTCACGACGCCAAGGGACCAGCCATCAGCGGCGACCGCGAGAAGGACGTCTGTGATGCCCTCGAACTCTTGGGCCAGATGAGATGCAGCCGCAGACACGTCGGTGTACGTCCGGTGGATCTCCTCTGCGTTGGCCAGGCCGAGGCGCGCCATGATGTCGTCGAAGGGGCGGCCGAGCTGTTCCTGGTACGTCTCGAAGGGGATGTTCACGCCGTGGGCTTCCTGGACGGCACGCCACGCGATCTCCATCACAGGACGTGTGTCCACCAGAACGCCGTCGAGATCGAGGAGGAGGCAACGCGGATCTTCGAGGCCGCCACGGTCGTGTTTGCTCGCTGTCACGCAGGGCGAGGCAGCGGGAGGTGCTTCGGGAGCCATAGCGAGGGTCTCCAAAGAGAGGCGAGAGGGGTGGAGATGTTCAGGAAGCAACGCCCGGTTCAGGGCGGCTGATGAAGGCGAGCACCCGCTTGCCGGTTCCGTCCTCGGTAGGACGTGTGGTCCAGCTGTCGGCCATCGCAGAGACGAGCCACAGGCCACGCCCGCTGGTCGCGTCTTGGTCGGGAACCCGTTGGACCGGGGCATAGGGAGAGTTGTCCTCAACCTCGATCGTCACTACCTCGGCTTGGACCGCGAGGGTCAGCGTGATCTCCTCGTCCCTCTTGCCCTGTGGGCCCGATGAAGCGCCCTCGGCCCTTTCATCGCGCCGGCCATGGCGCTCAGCGTTGGTGGTGAGTTCGCTGACGATCAACACGGCTTGATCCATAAGGTCTTCGAACTCCCAAGCCGTGAGTACGTCGCGGGTGAAGGAACGGGCCTCGCTGGGTGCGAGATCGTTGGCGGCCAGCGTCAGACTCTTCTGCTGTTCCGGGGCGTCGTTGCAGCCGTCCGCAGTCGTGGGCTCGTTCATGACTGCCTCCTGAGTACGCACGCCCCCGAGGGCGACGCCACCCGGCCCTCAGCCGCCCCGAAGGCGTCGATGCCAGCGCTAGCGGAGCCGGGAAGGGTCCTGGCGTTGGCACCAGACGCGTGGCTGGTCTTCACCGGATGTCCTCCCGGGCAAAGGCAGATGGTGGTTTCGTTGACCTTGAGCGAACCGTGAATGACGACGGGTTGGTATCCCCGGCCAGTCCGCGATGCCGTCAAACCCGTCAAAGATCGTTCTCTTGTGAACGGGGACGTCGGATGGCACACAGGAACGAACAACTGGCCGCTGTGATCGCGGAGACGGGCTGGTCGCAGCCCAAGGTCGCCGCGGCGGTGGTCAGGGTCGCCGCCGAGGTCGGTGCGCATGAACTGTTGAGCATGAGTCGTTCGCACATCGCGATGTGGATCTCTGGCACCCGTCCAAGCGGCAGGGCACCCCGTATCTTGTGTGAGACGTTGTCTCGACGGCTGCAACGCCCGGTCACTCTGGCGGAAATCGGGCTTTCGGTATCGCCCACTGATGCCGACCCGGCATCCGAGTGGCGCGTCGATACGCTGACCGCGCTGGTGGATCTCGGGAGAAGCGACGTGGATTTGGAACGCCGCCAACTGCTGGCCGGCGCTGCCTACTCGGTAGGCGGCCTGGTCCTGCCCGGACAGCAGTGGTGGGACGACGCACCGGAACGCGCCAGGTCGCGCCCTGCCGCAACCTTCCGCCACATCGGCGTCAGCGAGGTTGCCGCTGTCCGCGAGATGACTGAGTTCTTCTCCAGACGGGACCAGCGACACGGCGGGATGGACGGTCGCACAGCCCTGCGCCAGTACATTCTCGATGACGTCGCGAAATACGTAGGCGGTGTCTTCACCAACGATGAAACACGCAGAGACCTGCTTGCCGCAGCTTCCGAAGCCGTGTACGTGGCTGGCTGGATGAGCTTCGACGCCTCCGAACACGAGGCAGCGCGACGCTATTTCACCTTGGCACTGAAGCTCGCCGCAGAAGCCGACGAAGCACCGCTGGCCGGCCATATCCTCCGGGCCATGGCCCATCAGGCAATCGATTTGGGACACCCCGGGACGGGAGTGCGGCTCGCGACAGCTTCCGTCGACCGCAAGCGGTACACCCTGGCGACACCACGTGAGCGCGCGCTGCTCGGCGTTGTCCGCGCCCGCAGCCTTGCCATGGACGGCCAGAGGCGCGAGGCGATAGCAGCGCTCCTCCGAGCTGAGGACGACCTCGCCGCCGCTGGGGACGGCGACAGTGATCCGCATCGGGTGTGGTTCTTCCAGCAAGCGTCCCTGGCCCACGAGACGGCACGCACCCTGTGGACTCTTGGTGACCTCGAAGGAGCTCTTCGCGAGTTCCGAAACAGCGTGCTGACCAGGAAGGCCGAGACCTTCAGCCGGACGCACGCTGTCACCCTGGGCTACATGGGCGCGGTGCAGGCACACCAAGGCAACGTTGAAGCCGCCTGCCATACGTGGGCCCAAGCCTTGGACGCCATGGAAGGGGTTCAGTCGGGCAGGGCGCGTGAGGCCGTCGTGAACATGCGCAGGGTGCTCTCCCCTTTCCGGAACCGAGGGATCACAGCAGCTGGAGAGATCGACGAGCGGGCTAAGGCGGTACTCGAACGAGTAGCCTGACGGCGCCGTCGTGGCGAGGACGACCATGAACAAGCCATGCGTCCCGCCCTGCTCACAGCGGAGAAGGGGAAAGTCGTGTCCACAAAGTCCATCGAAGTGCCTGTCATCGCAACCGTGGTGGGAGGGCACACGGGGCGGCTCGACGACTTCAAGGGCGGCACGGAATCGATCATCCGGCTGCATCCGGAGTTTCCGCTGGAGACGCTGCAGGGGATCGAGGAGTTCTCGCACATCCAAGTCACTTGGTTTTTTAACTTCGGGTCTCCCGACGACGTCGCACTGCATGCTCGCAGCCCTCGCGACAATCCGGCCTGGCCAGCCACAGGGACCTTCGTGCACCACAACCACCGACGGCCAGCTCGACTCGCCACGTCGTTCCCACGCCTGCTTCGCGTTGAAGGGCACGATCTGCATGTCACCGATCTCGATGCGGATGACGGCACGCTCGTGGTTGACGTAGTAGCGGTGTTCGAGGAGATGCTCCCGCGCGGCCCCGTACGACAGCCCTCTTGGCCAAGCGAAATGCTGCGGGACTACTGGCGAGACGCTTCCGAACGCTAACGCGGCACGGTAGGCGGCAACGAAGTCAGCCAAGCCACTATCGAATCCACCGCGCCTCAAGGGCCCGACGGTCGCGCGCCGGCCCCGTCTGGACCTGAGGCGATACATAGGCTGCTTTCGCGCTGTCACACGATCACCAAGCCCGTCGACCATCCCCGCGTGACGCGCAGGGGACTCCGTACGTTGGAGTTGAGTCGAAGGGATCATGGCGGCTGTCCTCGCGGTGGGGGTGACGCACTCGGATCGAGATCGCTCACCGTCCCCGAGCAACTACTCGTGGAGCGGCTGAGGTGGAGTATGTAGCGCGTATCGCTCCTCATGTAACGCTCATGGCGGAAGTGTCCGCATGAGCGATCCACGATTTGCCAGGCCCGTAACGCCGCGGCTGGTCCGCCGTGTAACTTCCTTGTGGCTACTACGAGCTGAACCTGACACTGGAAGCACGATGTCCTGAGGGGGCCGCATGACCGACGAGCCGCTCGGCTCCAGGCGAGCCGTCGAGCCGACTCCAGGTCCCGGCCCGACAACCCGCCGCCGCCAGTTGGCGTTCCGATTGCTGGAGCTCCGCAGATCCAAGGGCCTCAGCGCTGAGGAGGCCGGCGACCGCGCCGGCGTCTCCAAGGCCACAGTGAGCCGATACGAGACCAGCAAAGGGAACGTCCGCTGGAACCAAGTTGACCAGCTCTGCAGGGTCTACGGCGCTTCGGACGAAGAGCGTGACGCCCTGGTCGAACTGGCCAAGACGTCCAAAGCCACCAACGGGTGGTGGGTACCGGGCGCAGGTTCCGTGCCGAGCACATTGGGCATGCTGATCGCTCTGGAGAACGAGGCCACCAGCCTCCGTCAGTTCGCTTCAAGCGTTGTCCCCGGACTCTTGCAAACCAGCAGCTACGCTCGGTCAATCAAGGGCACACCGGGCTACGAACTGCCGCCGGAGCAAGTCACATCCTTCCTGGATACCCGCATGCGACGGCAGCAGCTGCTCGATCAGCCGACCCGCCCTCGGTATCACGTCCTCCTCGACGAATCCGTCCTCCGTCGCTGCGTCGGAGGACCTGACGTCATGACCGAGCAACTCGATCACCTGCTCGAACGCGGCTCGGCACCGGGCACCACTGTGCAGATCCTGCCGTTCGACCGAGGCGCATACTCCGCGGCACTGACCGGCTTCATCATTCTCGGAGCCGCAGACCCTGACTTCGACGTCATCTACGCAGAGAACACGTCGGGTTCGCTGTACCTGGAACAGGACGAGGAGCGCCGGCTGTACTCAGCAGCGTTCGACTACCTGCAAGCCGAAGCCCTCTCAATCGAGTCCTCGGCGGAGCTGATCGCCGAGGCCAGCAAGAAGCACCTGCGCGCCTAACGAGGAAGACACGTGATCGAACAGCCCAACTGGTTCAAAAGCAGCTACAGCGGCCAACCGTCAACGGACTGTGTAGAGGCCGCCTTCCTTGCTGCCACGCGGGTGAAGGTGCGCGATTCGAAGGATCCGAATGGCCCTCACCACACCTTCGAAGGCGACGCCTGGATGACGTTCATCAGCGCGGTGAAGCACGGGGAGATCTCCTCCTAGCGCAGCCGTCGTGAACGTGCTTCGGCCCGGCGCATTCGGCTGCCAGGCCGAAGCACGTTCACGACGAAAGTTTCGCCACCAGCCCCTACAGCCGGGCCCCGCACCTCAGGCGCATCCCACAGAGTAAAACTGACATTACGTCACAATGCCGTCACACACGTTGAGATGAGTCCGGCGGTGTACAAAATGGCCGTGATCACGCCTGTTCGCTGCTCACCCGAGGATTCGAACCACTCTCGGGAGATGCTGATGCGGACAGTGGACGTGCACGGCAAACTGTCCGCATCAGACTGTCGAGGGGGACGTCATGCCACAGAAGCCCAGGCCTCTCGATGACTCGCAGTCCATGGCGCATTGGTTCGGGGTAGAGCTGCGAACTTGGCGTGAACTGCGAGGCCTCTCAACCACCGCCCTCGGGGCAAAGGTGCACCTCAGCGGGTCCTCAATCCAGAGGATCGAGAAGGCAGAGCGACCATGCAACGCCGACCTGGCGGCTTCGCTGGATGATGCACTTGATGCAAGGGGTGCGCTGCGACGGCTCTGGCGCCGCGTCGAGGCGGATGCGGACAGCCAGGGCCGTGATGCGGACAAGCTCCGGTCCGAAGCTTTGGTAGAGGCCTCGAACCTGGCCGCTCCGGGCACGCTAGAGGCAAGGACACTTGCTGAAGTCGATGGGAGTGACGTGGAACGTCGGTCGTTCCTCGCTGGTGGCGCCGCCGTACTGGGCCCGATAGGAGTGGGAGCGCTTGGCCATGCCTCACTGCCAAAGGTCATCCGTAACGACGACGTTGAGCAGGTATGGATGGCGTCGACCCTTCTTGCCCAGTGGGATAACCAGTATGGAGGTGCAGGTCTCGTCCGCAGCGCGTCGATCGGCCTGTACCGCTGGGCCACGTCTCTCCTCGACGTGCGATGCCCCGGTCGCCTGGAACCCGAGCTGTTTACTGCGGTCGGCCGCCTCGCCATCGTCATGGGCGCGAGCGCCTTTGATGCGTACGAGCACGATGACGCGCGGTTCTACCTGGGCGCAGGTGTCAAGTTCGCTGAACATGCTGGCAATTGGCATCTCCGGGCGTCGGCGATGAACTGGCTGGCCCGTCAGGCGATCTGGGTCGGAGAACCAGACGACGGGCTGACTCACGCGGAGAACGGCCTTGTGCGCTCTGATCGTCTGACGCCGAAGGAGCAGGCGATGTTACATAACGCGCGCGCCCGCGCCCACGCCAAAATGCGAGACATCGACGCAGCAGTTCGAGCGATTGGCCATTCGGACGAGATCTTCTCTCACGCCGCGGAAGGCGAAGACGCCCCGTGGATGAGTTACTACGACCGCGCACAACATCACGGCGACACAGGCCACGCGCTCTTCGACCTGACGATTCTCGCCGGCCATTCTCCAGCTGCGGCAGCCGACCGTCTGAAGATCGCGATCGAGGAGCACGGAGACGGATACGTGCGATCCCGTGCTCTCTCCGGGACGAAGCTCGCTTCGCTCCGTATGGCCACCGGCGACCCGCAGGAAGCTGTGGCGGTTGGCCACCGCGCCCTCGACGAGGTGGGACGCCTTCGCTCTCAACGCGCCGTTGACGACGTCCAGGAGCTGCGACGCATCGCGGCTTCACGCAGCCGCAACGTCGGAGTCGCTGATCTGCGCGAACGCATCCGCACTACTGTTCAGGCATGACGTCTCCCCGCATCCAAGAGTCGTTCGATGTTCTGGAGAAGATCGTGCAGGCGGTCGGCCTAAGTCCGAACGGTGCGGAGCCCATCCGTCTGGCCGAGAACGACCTATGGCGTCTTCCCGGGCAAGTCGTTGTGCGGATCGCGCGTAGGGGACAATCTGCCGCTGCAGCCCGCGAAGTACAAGTCACACGATGGCTTGCACAGAACAGCATTCCAGCAGTACGGCCATTGGACACAGACCAGCCCGTAACTGTCGATGGGCGCACAGCGACATTCTGGGAAGAGCTACCACCACACCGCGCCGGCGACGAGTCGGACCTTGCTCCACTCCTGCGCCGTCTACACGAGTTGCCATCCCCACCCTTCGCCTTGGGAGAGATAGCCCCCTTCGTGCGTATCGCGGACCGCATCAAGGCCTCCCAGTCTGCCAGTCGAGAAGATCAAGCGTGGCTCCTTCGACGACTAGAAGATCTCCAGGCAGCATGGACCGACCTGCCGCAGGGCCTACGGCCATGCGTCGTTCATGGCGACGCTTGGGGCGGCAACACTGCGGTTACCCACAACGGCGTCTTTCTGATGGACTTTGAGCGCACTGCGGTAGGGCCCCCGGAGTGGGATCTCACTTCGACAGCCGTGGCTGCGGATACGTTTGGCAAAATCTCTCGATCCGCGTACGTGAAATTCTGCGAATCCTACGGCCACGACGTCATGGACTGGGCCGGCTATCCCACGCTGCGCGATATTCGAGAACTTCGACTTACGTCATTCGCATTGCAAACAGCCGACGACAATCCTGTGATGCTGGAGCAAGCAAGATATCGAGTCGAATGCGTGCGCGGGCTTGCAGGTCCACGGCCATGGCACTGGAAGGCTGTGGCCTAGACACAACCCTAGATTCGCAATGCCCACCTGCGCGTAGTCGCACAGTCCGCATTAAAGTAACCTCTCCCCGCAGCGGTTCCATGCTGCCAGCAGCTGATACCGGCTAGGACAGCCCTGTTTTTCACGCCGCTGCATCGGGAGCCTTTTCGTGACGCCAACCTCCTTTGGCGAATCGATTCACTACCTCGCCAGCACGTACGGCATCCTCTCACCCATGCCCTTTCCCCTGATTGGGACACCCAGGAACGAGCCCTCTCGTTCCTGGGCTTTCGGCGACGCAGCAGCGCACGATTAGGAAGGAGCCCTGCGCAAAGTGCGTGTCGCGCACGACACATGCCAGGCCGCCGACCAACTCGCCGGCGAAGCCGCCGCCCTAGAACTCTTGGGCAGCGCCGCGGAGGAGGCACGGGGACACCCAGCTTGCCGCGCGACGCTACAAGGAGTCCCTCTTCATCTACTTGGCCGTTGGATCCGCAAGAGGTCCCGCCTTCATGGACCGACTCGCGCCTCTGCCATCGCATGCGTAGGTCAGCAGTCCGCCCTCACGTCCCGCTGGAAGCGGCATACGAGGGCGACACCTCTCACCTTCATCTACAAGTGTTTACGACATAGCACCACATAAGCAGCGATAGCGCACACATTGGATCTGTCGCATCCAGAGCGGTTGAGCTAGCGTCACCTCCATACATAAACACCTGTAGATGAGCGGCTCTGGCGCGCTCGCACAGCGAGCTTGACGTCCAGGTCAACCCACCACGGGTGAGGAGACGTGACCACAGGAGGCTGGATCTTGCCGGATGCCAGGTTCAGAAGCAGGAGGGTTTCGGCTTCGAGTCAACCCGAAAATGCAGACTTGGGCGCCTCAATAAGCAATTCAATAAGGACACCCGAAACCACTCCATCGGATTCCGTCGATCGCTATATGATGCCCCGTGAGGTGGAACAGCGACTTGGCATTTCACCTTCAACTCGGCGCCGGTGGACTAATCGCGGTCTTCTGCGCGCCTATCCTCTTGGCCCGTACTACCGGCCAGGACCGGGAAACAACCGTGGAGGTAACAGAAATGGCAGCCGGGTGCGCTACAGCGAGCATGAGGTCAACGACCTTTTCGAGCGCATCAAGAGCGGCGCACTTGCCCACCCACCCAAGCTCCAGGACCCCTAGGTACCACAGGCGCTAGAAAATCTGAAACTCACCCACGAAAGAGGCACATGGCCGAGTCCGATGCACCGTTTGATCGGTGGCACAAAAGATATCCGAAACCAGGTGACATACCATGCAAATGCGGCACAAAGAAGAATCCGCTCTACCCTTCAGCTGACCACGGACGGGGTCAGCAATGGCAGGCTCGTTACACGGATCCGAACGGAAAGGGGCGTCGTCCAGCGTTCGACACGTGGGAGGCAGCGCGTGACCATCTAGACGAAGTCCGAGTCCAGATCCGCAACGGTAGTTGGGTCGATCCAGACCTGGGTAACGAAACAGTCGAGTTTTACGCCAAAGAATTTCTTGAACGCAGAAGGAAGAAGAACAAGAACAAGAACACGACTGACACGTACGACACGCACATCCGGGTCCACATCATTCCGTTCCTCGGGAAGTACATCGCCCGGACGCTGCGCCGCAAGCACAGCATGGCCCTCGTGGATTACCTGATCGACCAACCCACCGTTGGTGGCGTCTACGGTGTTCAGATCTTCAAAACCTGGCGCATCCTCGTCAACTACATGATCGACGAGGACGTGCCCCTGCCGGCGAACGTCGTGTCACGGATCGAGCTGCCGGAAGTGGAGGGGCGTGTCAAAGTCTCCCTCAGCGCAGAGCAGGTCAACCGCCTCGCTGCCGCGATGCGGGAAGTCGAGCCACGTTTCGAGGTCTTCGTGTGGATCGCCGCATGCGCAGGCCTCCGTGAAGGAGAAGCCATCGGCCTCAGGAAGACATCCGTCGACTGGTCGGAGGGCCTCCTGTACATCGAGGAACAGCGACAGGGAGGCAAGTCGGCGAAGCTCAAGACCAAGGCCAGCGCAGCAACTTTGCCTGTCGACGCCTTCCTCATCGACAAGCTGAGGAAGCACATCGAGCGATTCCCCCAATTCGCGTCGGTGAGTCACCGTGCGGAAGGTGACCGCCGACGCCGCGGCTGGGTTCCGCCGCCAGACGAGGGGTTGATCGTCACCAACCGGTACGGCCGGCCAGTTTCGGGCCGAGACTTCAACGAGAAGTGGCGTGCCGCCGTCAGGCTGGCCGGGCTGCCGCCAGAGACCCGGTTCCATGACCTCAAGCACTTCTACACGTCTCAGCTTGGCGCGTCCGGTCAGCACGACCCGAAGACGGTTCAGGCTCTCAGCAGACATGCGCGGTTCGCCGAGACATGGGAGACCTACGCCCACCCGCCGCGAGCCGTGGAGGGCGTGGCCGTCACGACATTCAGCGGCTTGTTTACCCCATTGGACCCGTCCAGGGAACAAGCGGCCTGATGGCGAGTCTGAGAAGGGGACTTGACCCGGTCCGCCCCTAATGTGAAAGACTCGACAACGAAGCGAGGCTAACCATCGCGGCAAGAGGGCGCATCGACCCGTGGAACGGTCGAAGCGCTCGATTCGACCCCGATTCGACCCCGCGAGTGCAGGACCAGAAAGTGCACCTCTCCCGGTCTCGACCGGAGCGGTGAAGCGAACTGAATACCACGTGGCAGGCAGCAAGCGGCTGACCAGGGAGTTTCCGTCCGACGGAAGTCCTATTGCCGGGGTGGAGGCGCCATCGTCATGGTGTTCTCGACACGACGTCGAGGATGACGGGACCCCTCTCATGCCGCACATCACCGCTTTTGCCAGGAACCAGTGGTACGTCGCCGCCCTCGCCCACGAGGTGGGGCGCGAGTTGCTCGCCCGGACGGTTCTGGGCGAACCGCTCGTCCTCTACCGGACGGAGGACGAGGGGGCGGCCGTCGCCCTGGCCGACCGCTGTGTGCACCGCAGGTTCCCGCTCTCCGAGAGCCGGCTCGACGGTGACCGGATCGTGTGCGGATATCACGGGTTCACGTACGACACCACGGGCACCTGCGTGTACGTGCCGGGGCAGAAACGCATACCGCGCACGGCCCGGGTCGCGTCCTACCCGGTCCTCGAACAGGATTCGTTCGTCTGGGTGTGGGTCGGCGACCCGGCGCTCGCCGACCCGGGGACCGTCCCGCGGGCCCCGCACATGGACTCTCCGGACTGGACCACGGTCTCGGGCATGGAGCCCATCGACGCGGACTACGGGCTGCTCGTCGACAACCTCCTCGACCTCTCCCACGAGACCTATCTGCACGGCGGATACATCGGCACCCCCGAGGTCGCCGAGACGCCGATCACGACGGAGGTCGACGAGGGCGCCGGCATCGTGCGGGTCAGCCGGCGCATGGACGATGCCGCCTGCCCGCCGTTCTACGCACGCTCGACCGGCATCGAGGGCCGGATCACCCGCTGGCAGGACATCGAGTACCACGCACCGTGCCTGTATCTGCTGCACAGCCGGGTCGCGCCGGTCGGGGTGCTGCCCGAGGGGGACGGCGGCGATCCGAACGCCTTCCACACCGAGATCACCTATGCGATCACCCCCTCACGCGACGGCCACGTCTACGACTTCTGGGCGGTCTCCCGGGATTTCGCCCGCGAGGACACGGAAGTCACCGCGTTCCTGCGGGACTTCAACCACACGGTCGTGATGCAGGACGTCGACGCGCTCAACCTGCTGCAGCGGACGCTGGGCACCGAACGCGACGGGTACCAGGAACTCAGCATCAACATCGACACCGGTGGTCTCGCGGCCCGCCGCATCCTCGCCCGGCTGGCCGAGGAGGGCGACAAGCCGACGGAGAGGGTCCGGTGAGGCCGGCACCCCGCCTCGCGCACGGCGAGGTCTACCGCGTCGACTGGCTCCCGGGCACCGACGTCCTGCACGGCACCTGCCACTGCGGCGCCGAGCACACCGCCCAGGATCCGGTCGAGATGTGGGAGTGGATGCTCGCCCACCCCGAGGGACACACGCCCCCAGGAAGCCGAGGATGACCGATTACGAAGCCGAACTCGTCGTGGCGCGACGGGATTTCGTGGCCGAGGGAGTGGTCGCCCTCACGCTGCGCCACCCCCTCGGCGACGAACTCCCCGGCTGGGAGCCGGGCGCCCACATCGACGTCGGGCTCGGCCCAGGGCTGGAGCGGCAGTACTCGCTGTGCGGCGACCCGGCGGAGCGCCGAACGTGGCGGATCGCGGTGCTCCGGGAGCCGCACGGCCGCGGTGGGTCCTCGTACGTGCACGAGCGGGTGGACGTGGGCGACCGGGTCCGCGTCCGCGGCCCCCGCAACCACTTCGCCCTGGCTCCCGTTCCCCGCTACCGGTTCGTCGCGGGCGGCATCGGCATCACCCCGATCCTGCCGATGCTCGCCGCGGCGCAGGCGGCGGGCGCGGAGTGGACGCTGCTCTACGGCGGACGGTCCCGCGGCTCCATGGCGTTCGTCCGGGAGTTGAGCCGGTACGGGGACCGGGTGACGATCGCTCCCCAGGACGAGAGCGGGCTGCTGGACCTCGACTCCGTGCTCTCCGGCATTCCCGCGGGCACCCTGGTCTACTGCTGCGGTCCCGGTCCGCTGCTGGACGCGGTGGAGGAGCGCTGCCCCAGCGGGCTGCTGCACGTCGAGCGTTTCACGCCGAAGGCCCAGGAGCCGGGCGCCGACGGCGAGTTCGAGGTCGTCCTGTCACGCAGCGGCCGCACCCTGACCGTCCCCGCGGACGTCTCCGTGCTCGACACCGTGCGGGGTGCCGGCGTCGAGGTGCTCTTCTCCTGTACCGAGGGCACCTGCGGCACGTGCGAGACGGACGTCCTCGAGGGGACCCCGGACCACCAGGACGCGGTGCTCACCGACGCGGAGCGGGCGGCCGGCGAGACCATGCTCATCTGCGTCTCCCGATGCCGGGGGAAGCGGCTCGTGCTCGACCTGTAGGCATCCGGCTCGAGCGGCCGGGGAGCACGCTTCGGTAACTGTCAACAATATTGTCAGCTAAGGCCATTGACCGCGTCGTACGGGAGTTCTACCTTCCGCTGAGCACCACTGTGCGGTGTGCGCACAGCCTGTCGGAACACTGTCGTCTGCACAGGAGGAGCCATGCGTCGTCTGCTCGCCGGTCTCGCGGTCGGAACCTTCCTGGTCACCGCGTCGGCCTGTGGCTCGTCCGACGACTCCGGAACGTCGGACAAGGGCGCGTCGTCCGGCGGTACCACCACGGTCAAGGTCGGGATCATCCCCATCGTCGATGTCGCACCGCTCTACCTTGGCCGGCAGAAGGGCTTCTACGGCAAACGCGGTCTGAAGCTCTCCATGACGACCGCGCAGGGCGGCGCCGCGATCGTCCCGGGCGTCGTCAGCGGCCAGTTCCAGTTCGGCTTCTCCAACATGACCTCGCTGATGATCGCCCGGAGCCAGAACGTGCCGGTGAAGGCGGTGGCCAACGGTGCCGCCTCAACGGGCCTGACGGGCAAGGACTTCGGCGCCATCACGGTGAAGAAGGGCAGTGCCCTCACATCGGCGAAGGACCTGGAGGGGAAGAAAGTCGCCGTCAACACGCTGAAGAACATCAACGAGACAGCGGTGCGCGAGTCGGTGCGCAAGGCGGGCGGCGACCCCTCCAGGGTGAAGTTCGTCGAGCTGGCCTTCGACCAGATGCCCGCCGCCCTGGACAGCGGCCAGATCGACGCGGCGATGGTGGTCGAGCCCGCGCTCGCCACCGTCAGGAGCCAGGGCGGCACGGAGATCGCCTCGTCCCTGGTCGACGTCGCCAAGGACCTCACCGTGGCGATGTACTTCACGTCCACCCAGTACGAACAGAAGAACCCCGATGTGGTGAAGAGGTTCCAGGAGGCCACCGCGGAGTCTCTCGCCTACGCCGACGCCCACCCTGACGAGGTCCGCTCCGTCGTCACCTCGTACACGAAGATCCCCGCCGCGGTCCTCGCGAAGGTGACCCTGCCGAAGTGGCCGGCCGAGCCGAACCGCGCGTCGATCGAGGCGCTGGAGAAACTGGGCGAGCAGGACGGGCTCTTCAAGTCGGCCCCCGATCTCGACGAACTGCTGCCGTGAGGGGTGCGAACGCGGCGCTCGGTACGGCCGGGCTCGCGGCCTTCCTCGCCCTGGGCGAGGCGGCGCCGCGGCTCGGCCTCGTCAAGGCGGCCTACTTCCCGCCGACCAGCCGCATCGCCGACGCGCTCGGGCAGGAGGCCACCGACGGCGCCTTCTGGACGGCCCTCGGCGACACCCTCACCGGCTGGGCGCTGGGGCTGGTGACCGCGGTCGTCGCCGGCGTCGTCGTGGGACTGGTCGTCTCGGTCGTGCCGTACCTGCGCGAGGCCACGGCCTCCACGATCGAGTTCCTGCGCCCGATCCCCTCCGTCGCGCTGATCCCCCTCGCCGTCCTCCTCTACGGCACCGAACTGCGCTCGGTCCTCCTCCTCGTCGTGTACGCCTCCTTCTGGCAGATCCTCGTCCAGGTCCTCTACGGCGTCCGCGACGTCGACCCGGTGGCGGAGGAGACGGCACGCTCGTACGGCCTCGGCCCCTGGGCACGCACCCGGCACGTCCTGTGGCCCACCGCGCTCCCCTACGTCATGACGGGTGTCAGGCTGGCGGCCGCGGTCGCCCTCATCCTCGCCGTGACGGCCGAACTCGTCATCGGGGCACCGGGGTTGGGTGCGCGCATCGCGGTCGCCCAGTCCTCGCAGGCCGTCCCGGACCTGTACGCGCTGGTGGTGGTCACCGGCCTGCTCGGGCTGCTGATCAACGTGGGTGCCCGCGCGGTGGAACGACGGGCCCTGGCCTGGCACCAGTCGGTGCGCGGGGAGGTGGCGGTGTGACGGGCCTCCCGTCCGGCCGGACGAGGCCGAACGCCTGGAACTCCCTCCTGCCGCGCGTGCTGTTCGTCGTGGCGCTCCCCGCGCTTCTGGTCGCCGGCTGGTGGCTCGCCTCGGACGGCAGCACCGACGTCTACTGGCCACCGCTGCGCACGATCCTCAGGACCTTCCCGGACGTCTGGACGGGCGACCGGCTCCGCGCCGACCTGGTGCCCAGCGTGCTGCGGCTGCTCGGCGGATACGCGGCAGCGGCCGTCGTAGGGGTCCTGCTGGGCGTGGTCATCGGCTCGTACCGGCGGGTGCGGGCGTTCTGCGAGCCGGTCCTGGAGTTCCTGCGCGCGGTGCCGCCGCCCGTCCTCGTGCCGGTCATCATGCTGTTCGCGGGCATCGGGGACACGATGAAGGTCGTCGTGATCGCGAGCGGCTGCGTCTGGCCGGTCCTGCTCAACACGGTCGAGGGAGTGCGGGCCGTCGACTCCGTCATGGCCGAGACGGCGCGTTCGTACGGCGTCACGGGCGCCGCCCGGCTGCGGCACGTGGTCCTGCGGGCGGCGAGCCCGCAGATCTTCGCGGGCCTGCGCCAGGCGCTGTCCATCGGCATCATCCTGATGGTCATCAGCGAGATGTTCGCGGCCACCAACGGCCTCGGCTTCACCATCGTGCAGTTCCAGCGCGGCTTCGCGATCCCCGACATGTGGACCGGGATCCTCGTCCTGGGCCTGCTCGGCCTTCTCCTCTCGGTCGTCTTCCAGTTCGTGGAGCGCCGGGTGCTCGGCTGGTACCACGGACTCCGGGACTCCTCCCGGCGGTCCCCGTGACGCTCGCTCGCGAAAGGGCGGTCCATGCACGCGTCTTTGGTCGTCACCGGCCTGCGGAAGGTCTACGAGGGGTCGGGACGCCGCGTGGAGGCGGTCCGCGACCTCACCTTCACCGTGGACACGGGTGAACTGGTCTGTCTGGTGGGCCCGTCGGGCTGCGGAAAGACCACGTTGCTCAAGTGCGTGGGCGGGCTCCTCACGCCGACGGCGGGCGAGGTACGGCTCGCCGGACGTCCGGTCAGCGGGCCGCCGCCCGGCATGGCGTTCGTGTTCCAGGAGTACGGGCGCAGCCTCTTCCCCTGGATGCGGGTCGGAGAGAACGTCGAACTCCCGCTGAAGCAGAAGAAGCTGAGCAGGCTCCGGCGGCACGAGCTGGTCGCCGACGCGCTGGAGTCCGTCGGTCTGTCCGACGCCGTGGGGGCCTATCCGTGGCAGCTGTCCGGCGGGATGCAGCAGCGGGTCGCGATCGCGCGGGCGCTGGCGTACGAGCCCGAGGTCCTGCTGATGGACGAGCCGTTCGCGGCGGTCGACGCGCAGACCCGCGCCGATCTGGAGGACCTGGTGCGCCGGCTGTGGCGGCAGCGCGGGATGACCGTCCTGTTCGTGACCCACGACATCGACGAGGCGGTCTACCTGGGCGAGCGGGTCCTGATCCTCTCCGCCTCCCCCACCGTCGTACGGGAGCAGCTGAAGGTCGACCTGCCCGAGGAGCGGGACCAGTTGCACACCCGGGTGGCCCCGCGCTTCGCCGAGTTGCGGACCCAGGTGTACGAGCAGATCCAGGCGGCGAAGCGCGGGGCGGAGGTCACGAGGTCAGATACGCCTCCACTTCGCTGAACTGGGCCGCCGGCCAGGCGGTGTTGGCGGTGACGTTGAGCCGCAGGTAGCGCAGGCCGGTACCGGCCGGCAGGGCGATCGTCACGGTGTTTCCGGTCGCCGGGTCGAAGCGGTAGCCCTGTGAACCGACCACCGTGGAGTAGGCGGAGCCGTTGGTGCTGCCCAGCACGGACAGGGTCTCGGTGCGCGCGCCCCACGCCGAGGACGGCGGCAGCTTCAGGACGAGCCGGCGGACCGCCTGCGAGGAGCCGAGGTCCACCGTGATGGCCTGCGGGAAGGCGTTGTTGCTGGACTCCCAGTAGCTGCCCGCGTCGCCGTCGACGGCCCTGCCCGGCGTGTAGACGTCCTGGGAGCCGGTGGCGGTGGCCGGGCGGCCCTTGGCCAGATTGGCGTTCTGGTCCGGGGGCGGGTTGCCCTGGCCGGGCTGCGGCCAGGCCGAGCAGTCCGACCAGGTGCTGCTCCAGCCGGAGTTGCCGCCGCCGTCGGCGACGGTGAAGCTGCCCGAGCCGCTCGGGTACGGGCAGTTGTAGACACCGGCCGAGCCGACGCCGGTGGCCTGGACGTTGCTGAACCTCGCCGAGCCGGGTGTCTCGGCCTGGACGACGACCGTCCCGGTGTTCTTCACGGTCGCCCCGGTCACGTTGATGTTGCTCGTGGGGTAGCCGTGACCGCCTCCCGAGACGAACTCGAAGGCGCTGTACGGGCTGTCGGTGACCGTCGTGTTGGTGATGTTGACGGTGGCGTTGATCGCGCTGTCGTAGGAGTCGACGCGCAGCGCGCCCATCGGGTGGTTCCAGTTGGGGTTGATCGCCCCGGTGCGCACGAGCGTGTTGCCGTCGACGGTGATCGTGCCGGCCAGCGGGGAGAAGGGGTCGAGGAACTTCTGGTTGGAGACGGCGATGCCGCTGCCCAGCGCGTTGGTGTCGGAGACCAGGTTGTTCCTGACGCTGATGTCCGTGCCGCCGTAGATCGCGATGCCGTTGGCGAGGTTCGGCTGCGAGATGGTGTTGCTCTCGAAGCTGGAGTTGCTGTCCGCGCCGTTCAGTGACCACATGGCGAGCGAGTCGTCGCCCTGGTTGCGCAGGAAGTTGTTGCTGACGCGGACGCCGTGCGCGTTGCCGTTGAGGTTGAGGCCGTCGGCGGTGGTGTCGAGGATGCGGTTGTTCTCGACCACCAGGTTGTCGTTGTTGCCGGTCAGCCACAGGCCGACCTTGACGTGCTGGATCCACATCCCGGAGACCGAACTTCCCGGGCCGAGCGAGCCGTTGACGAAGTTGTCCGGGTTGGAGTCGACGCGTTCGGTGACCTCGCCGATGACCGCGAAGTCCTTGAGGTGGACGCCGCCCGAGGAGTTGCTCTGGTCGATGAAGCGGGACGCGTGGACGACGGAGTACCAGCCGCCGGCGCCCTGGAGGGTCACGTTCTGGACGCCGCTGAGCGAGGACGTCACCCGGTAGTCGCCCGGCGGGATCCACACGACGCCGCCCTGAGCGGCGGAGATCGCGTCCCGGAAGGCCTGGGTGGAGTCGCCCTGGCCACTGGGGTCCGCGCCCTTGTCGGTGACGGACACCGACCCCGCCGGCCGGGACGCGGCGGCGGCGACCTGCTCGAAGTCCGCCACGTCGACGGTGACCTGGGTCGAGGTGGCCTGGAAGGCGATCTTGTCGCCGGCCTGGACGTTCTGGCCGAGGAGCAGCCGGGCGTTGTCGAAGAAGTGGTGCTGCTTGGCGCCGGCGATCCAGGACGTGTCCACGTAGGAGTACTTGGAGGTCACGGCGAGCGTCTTGGAGATCCTCGTGCCGTTCACGTACACGTCGAGTGTGCCGGACTGGCCGTCGGGGACGCTGTAGGAGACGTTCACGGCGTTGGCCGCGCGCGGGGCGGTGAACTCGACGCGCTGGCCCGCCGACAGACTTACGGCCTGCCGCCCGGAGGCTTCCGAGGCGAGAGTGCCCTGCGTGTAGTCGGGGCCGACCTTCGTGCCGGTGGTGGTGGCGGACTCGGCCTCGACGGAGGTGAAGGGGAGGCTCGCGCCCGCCGCGGCGACCGCGGCGTGGGCCGTGGTGGCGCCGAGCATGCCCGCGGCGAGGGCGACGGCCGCGGCGCACGCCAATGGCATGCGCCTGACAGTTCTCCTGCTGTGCATGTGCTGATCCCTTCGAGGTGGGGGTGCGGGGATAGCGGTGTGCGGTTCGGCGGTCTCAGGCGCGCAGCCACACCGCCGTGTCCGGTGGGAGGAATCCGTCGGTGTCCAGCGGGGCGCTGCCGAGCAGGAGTTCGGAGTGTTCGGGGAGCTCGACCGGTCGGTCGGCCAGGTTGACGACGCAGAGCAGACCGTCCGTGCGGGCGAAGGCCAGCACGCCCTCGTCCGCGGGCAGCCAGCTGAGCGGGCCGTCGCCGAAACCCGGTTCGGTGCGGCGGACACGAAGCGCGGCGCGGTAGAGGCTCAGCATCGAGGTGGGGTCCTCGGACTGGCGGTCGGCGGCGTAGTGGGGCCAGTCGGCCGGCTGGGGCAGCCAGGGGTCGCCGCCGAATCCGGCGTACGGGGCCTCGGCGTCCCAGGGCAGCGGGACGCGGCAGCCGTCCCGGCCCGGGTCCGTGCCGCCGGAGCGGAAGTACATCGGGTCCTGGATGCTGTCGAGGGGCAACTCCACCTCGGGCAGCCCCAGTTCCTCACCCTGGTAGACGTAGACGGCACCGGGCAGGGCGAGCGAGAGCAGGGCGGCGGCGCGCGCCCGGCGGGTGCCGAGAGTCAGGTCGGTGGGGGTGCCGAAGGCCTTGGCCGTGAAGTCGAAGCCGGTGTCCGTGCGTCCGTAACGGGTGACCGTGCGTGTCACGTCGTGGTTGCACAGCACCCAGGTGGCGGGCGCTCCGACGGGTGCGTGCTCGGCGAGGGTCTCGTCGATGGAGGTGCGCAGCCGTCCGGCGTCCCAGGGGCAGGACAGGAAACTGAAGTTGAAGGCGGTGTGCAGCTCGTCCGGGCGCAGGTAGCGGGCGAAGCGCTCGCTGTCGGGGAGCCAGACCTCGCCGACGAAGATGCCGTCGTAGGCGTCGGCGACCGACCGCCACGAGCGGTAGATGTCATGGAGTTCGTCACGGTCGACGTACGGGTTCGGGTCGCGGCCCTCGACGTAGTCGGGCAGGTCGGGATCCTTGGCGAGCAGGGCGGCCGAGTCGATGCGGACCCCCGCCACCCCCCGCTCGAACCAGAAGCGCAGGATCTCCTCGTGCTCCTGGCGGACGGCCGGATGCTCCCAGTTGAGGTCGGGCTGTTCGGGGGTGAAGAGGTGGAGGTACCAGTCGCCGTCGGGCAGCCTGGTCCACACCGGTTCCGCGGAGCCGACGAACTGGGACGGCCAGTCGTTGGGCGGGAGTTCACCGTGCTCGCCACGTCCGGGGCGGAAATGGAACAGCTCGCGCTCCGGGCCGCCCGCCAGGGCCGCCTGGAACCACGGATGCTGGTCGGACACGTGGTTCGGCACGATGTCGACGAGGGTGCGGATGCCCAGTTCCCTGGCCTCGGCGATGAGCTTCTCCGCCTCGGCGAGCGTCCCGAAGGCCGGGTCGATGGAGCGGTAGTCGGCGACGTCGTAACCGCCGTCGGCCATGGGTGAGCGGTACCAGGGGTTGAACCACAGGGCGTCCACCCCGAGTTCGGCGAGGTAGGGCAGTCTGGCGCGGACACCCGCGAGGTCGCCGGTGCCGTCGCCGTCGCCGTCCGCGAAGCTGCGGACGTACACCTGGTAGATGACGGCTGAACGCCACCACGCGGACTGATTTCGGGCAGGGCGGGGCTGTCCCACGGTGCGTTGCCTTTCGTTCGAGGAGGTCACGTACAGGCGTCAGCCCTTGGTGCTGCCCGCGCTGATCCCGGCGATGATGTGCCGCTGGAACACCAGGAACATCACGACCATGGGGATGCTCGCGATCACCATCGCGGCGATGAGCACGGTCAGTTGGATGTTCTGCGACAGCTGGACGAGCGCCACGCTGATGGGCTGCTTCTCGGTGTCGGAGAACACCATCAGCGGCCACAGGAAGTCCTGCCAGACGGCGACCAGGGCGAAGATCGACACGACTCCGAGGACGGGCCGGGACATCGGCAGCACGATCGACCACAGGGTGCGCAGTTTCCCGGCGCCGTCGATCTCGGCGGCCTCCAGGACGTCACGCGGGATCTGGTCGAAGAAGCGTTTGAGGAGATAGAGGTTGAAGGCGTTCGCGACGGCCGGCAGCCAGATGCCGAGCGGTGAGTTCAGCAGACTGGTGTGGATGAGGGGCAGGTCCGCGACGGTCAGGTACTTCGGGACCACGAGCGCCTGTGCGGGGACCATCAGGGTGGCGAGGATGCCGCCGAGGACCACCTTGCCGAAGGCGGGCTTCAGCTTGGACAGGGCGTACGCGGCGGCGGTGCAGAAGACGAGTTGGAGGAGCCAGGCGCCCGCTGCCTGGACGACCGTGTTCCACAGGTGCGTGGGCAGGTCCATCAGGTCCCACGCGTCGGTGTAGCCGCTCAGGTGCCACCGGTCGGGTACGAGGGTCGGCGGCGTGCGCGTCACCTCGTCCGGCGACTTCATGGCGCCGGTCACCATCCAGTAGACGGGGAAGAGGAAGGCCACCGCGAAGAGCAGGACGACACCGCTGAAGACCGTCCAGTAGACGGCCTTGCCGCGCGGGCGGGCCAGGGTGAGCGGGGAGACCAGGGTGCGGGTGCTCATGCGTCGTCCCCTTCCGAGCGGGTCAGCCTCAGGTACACCGCGGAGAAGGCGCTGAGCAGGACGAGCAGCATGACGCTCAACGCGCAGGCTCCGCCGAAGTCGTTGTAGAGGAAGGCGTACTTGTAGATCAGGTAGAGCACCGTGACGGTCTTGTCCTCGGGACCGCCACCGGTGATCACGAACGGTTCCGTGAAGACCTGCATGGTGGCGATGATCTGCAGCAGCATCAGCATGAGGATGATGAAGCGGGTCTGCGGGATCGTCACGTGCCGGACGCGCTGCAGGAGGCTCGCGCCGTCCAGCTCGGCCGCCTCGTACAGCTCGCCGGGGATGCTCTGGAGCGCGGCGAGGTAGATGAGGACGGTGCCGCCGAGGTTGGCCCAGGTGGCGACGATCACCAGGGAGACGAGGGCGGTGTCGGCACCGTTGGACCAGTTCGAGGTCGGCAGGTGCAGAAAGCGCAGCGTCTCGTTGGCGAGGCCCGCTCCGGGATCGTAGAACCACTTCCACAGCAGGGCGCTGACCACCGGCGGGATCATCACCGGCAGATAGACCACGACGCGGAAGAAGGCCTTCGCGTGCCGCAGTTCGTTGAGGACCAGGGCCATCACGAAGGGGACGGCGAAGCCGATGAGCAGGGCGAGGAGCGTGAAGGTGAGGGTGTTGCGCCAGGCGGCGGTGAACTCCGGGTCGTGGAAGACCCGGGTGAAGTTGGCGGTGCCGACCCACTCGCCGCCGCTGCCCGGTGTGTACTTCTGGAAGGCGATCACGACCGCGCGGATCGCCGGGTACCAGGAGAACAGCGCGAAGCAGAGCACGCCGCCGATCAGGAAGGCGTAGGCCCGGGACTGGTCGGCCAGGCGCCGGCGCCACGGTCCCCCGGGCCGGCGCCCGGCCGACCGCGGTACCTCCGGCGCGCCGACGGCGGCCGGAGGGAACGCTGCGGGGGGCTTCGATGCGGTCTTCATGAACGGTGTCAGCCTCGGGCCAGGATGGAGTCGATCTTGCCGGAGGCGTCCTTGAGGAGCTGGTCGACGTCGGCGTCCTTCTTGGTGAGGACCGCGGACACCGCGCCGTCGAGGACGGAGTAGATCTGCTGGGCCTGCGGCGGCTCGATCTTCATCTGCAGGCTCTGGTTGCCGTCGAGGAAGCCCTGGTAGTTCTCCACCGGCACGTTCGCGTTGGCCTTCTTGACCTCCTGGTCCTTGGCGTCCGCGGCACCGGTGAACAGACGCGGCTCGGGCAGACCGACCGGGGCGTTGTTCTGCTTGGCGCGCGCGTAGTCACCGAGGAAGCCCTTGCCGGGCGTCAGGAACATGTGCTCGAGCCACTTGAGGCCGGCCTTGATCTGCGCCGGGGAGTCCTTCTTGTTGAACATGTAGCCGTCACCGCCGACGAGCGTGCCCTTGCCGCCCGGCATGGGCGCGAGGGCGAGATCCTTGTAGTTGCCGCCCTTCTCCTTCACCAGGATCGGGATGTTGTCGGGCGCGGAGAGGTACATGCCGAGCTTCCCGGAGCCCATCATCTGCTGGACGTCGTTGAGGACGAGAAGCTGCTTGGTGCCCATGGAGTTGTCGGCCCAGCGCATGTCGTGCAGGTTCTGCAGGACGGCCTTGCCCTCGGGGGTGTCGATGCTGGACTTCTTGCCGTCCGGAGTGACGACGTCGCCGCCCTGCGAGTAGAGCTCGGCCGTGAAGTGCCAGCCGCCCTGGTTCTGGGCGCTGTAGTCGGCGTAGCCGACGGTGCCGCCGCCGAGCGCCGCGATCTTCTTGGCGTCCGCGCGCACCTCTTCCCAGGTGGCCGGGGGCTTGTCGGGGTCGAGGCCGGCCTTCGTGAAGAGCGCCTTGTTGTAGATGAGGCCCATCGAGTACCCGGTGCGCGGGACGCCGTAGATCTTGCCGTCGACGGTGTAGATGTCGCGCAGCTGTTGCTGGAGGGTGCCGTAGCTCTTGAGGTCCTTGACGTAGGACGTGATGTCGGCGGCCTGGTTGATGTCGACCACGTGCTTGGCGTCGGTGAAGTACGTGTAGAAGACGTCCTCCATCTGGCCGCCGGCGAGCTTGGCGTCGAACGTTTTGGGGTCCTGACACGGGAACGCGTCATGGGCGACGACGTCGATGTCCGGGTTGGCCTTCTCGAAGGCCTTGACGTCGGCCTCGAAGAACGAGCGGTCGACCTTGGCGCTCTTGGGCGGCTCGCAGTTGACCGTGATGCGGGTCTTGCCACCCGCGGAACCGTCGTCGTCACTCGAACCGCAGGCGGTCGCGGTGAGCGCGAAAGCGGACGCCGTGAAGACGACGAAGGTACGGCGGAACCCGGGACTTCTCATCGGTGGACCCCTTTGGGCAGGAGCGGTTGGGCGCCTTGGGCAGGAGCGGTGGGCGCCGCACACTCAAGCACCGCCGACAGGGGTGCGCAAGATGTCACGCAGAATCTGTAATTATTTGACAGAGGAATGGATCTCAGCGGCGGGGCGCTTGCGCGGTCGGACGGCCGCCCACGACAGGGTGCTCGCGCGCCGGACCGGATCTCAGTGACGAGGTGCTTGCGCGGTCGACCCCCGCACCACCAACTCCGGCTCGAACAGGAGCTCTTCGGGCGTCACGCTGCTGCCGCCGATCTGGGCGTTCAGCAACTCGACGGCCGCCCGGCCCATGGCCTCGATGGGCTGACGCACGGTGGTCAGCGGCGGCTCGGTGCAGTTCATCAGCGCGGAGTCGTCGTACCCGACGACCGAGACCTGTGACGGCACGTCAAGCCCCTTGCGGCGGGCGGCCCGCACCACACCGAGGGCGAGCGGGTCGCTCGCGCAGATGAAACCGGTGACCCCGCGGTCGATGAGCCGGGAGGCCGCCGCCTGACCGCCCTCGATGGAGAACATGGCCCGGCCGATGTGCTCGTCGGGCAGCTCGGGAGCGAGGCTCCGCACCGCCGCCAGCTTCCGGCCCGAGGGGATGTGGTCGGCGGGTCCGAGCACCAGGCCGATCCGCTCGTGGCCGAGCGAGACGAGGTGCCGCCAGGCCTGTTCGACGGCCACCGCGTCGTCACAGGACACGCCAGGGAATCCGAGGTGCCCGATGGCCGCGTTGACCAGCACCACCGGGATGTTGCGCTCCGCGAGCTGCCGGTAGTGGTCGTGGGGCGCGTCGGCCTGCGCGTACAGACCGCCCGCGAACACCACACCGGAGACCTGCTGCTGGAGCAGCAGGTCCACGTAGTCCGCCTCGGAGACCCCACCCTTGGTCTGGGTGCAGAGCACCGGGGTCAGACCGAGCTGCGCCAGCGCTCCGCCGATCACCTCGGCGAACGCCGGGAAGATCGGGTTCTGCAGCTCGGGCAGCACGAGACCCACCAGCCGCGCGCGTTCACCGCGCAGCTGGGTGGGCCTCTCGTAGCCGAGCACGTCGAGCGCGGAGAGCACTGCCTGCCGGGTGGAGTCGGAGACGCCGGGCTTGCCGTTGAGCACCCGGCTGACCGTGGCCTCGCTGACCCCGACCTTCTTCGCCACCTGAGCAAGTCGTCGTGTCATGAGCGCAAGAATACCGCAAGAATTGCAAACGACTTGCGTAATCAGGCCATCGACGAGCCGGCCGCCCACAGGCTCCGGACATGCCCGAGATGCCGGGTCATGACCCTGCGTACGGCCTCCCCGTCGCGGTCCAGCAGTGCTTCGAGGAGTTCGAGGTGCTCCTCGGCGGAGTCCTGGAGACGGCCCGCCTCGACGAGGGCGTTGAGTCCGTAGAGGCGGGAGCGCTTACGCAGGTCGCCGACCACCTCCACCAGATGCGCGTTGCCGGCGAGGGCGAGCAGACCGAGGTGGAAGCGGATGTCCGCCTCGACGTACGCGATCAGGTCACCGGCCGCCGCCGCGGTCACGATCTCCCGGGCGGCCGGGCGCAGGGCCTCCAGGGAGACCGGGTCGGCGGTGGTGGCCAGCTGCACCGTGGTGGGGATCTCGATGAGTGAGCGGATGTGCGTGTACTCGTCCAGCTGCTTCTCGGAGACCGCGGTGACCCGGAACCCCTTGTTGGGCACCGTGTCCACCAGGCCCTCCTTGGCCAGGTCGAGCATGGCCTCGCGCACGGGCGTCGCCGAGACGCCGAAGCGGGCGGCGAGCGTCGGCGCGGAGTAGACCTCGCCGGCCCGCAGTTCGCCCGCGATCAGCGCGGCCCGCAGGGCGTCGGCGACGCGCTCGCGGTAGCTGCTCTTCTTGCCGCCGAGCGTGGGCAGGGCGGCGGGAGCGGCGGAGGGTGCGCTGCTGCGCTGGGCGGGCATGGGGTCTCTCCTCGTACGGGCCGGTGCGCCGAGCCGCGCGCACCGGCTTGTGCAATGTCACGTGCCACCAGTATCTCCCGGGGATCTACAAAATGAATCCGGCCGGGAACGGATCGGAGGGGTCCAGCAGGTACTGGGCGGTGCCGGTGATCCACGCGCGGCCGGTGAAGCTGGGCAGCACGGCGGGGACGCCGGCGACCTCGGTGGTGCCGAGCAGCCGTCCCGTGAACCGCGTCCCGATGAAGGACTCGTTCACGAACTCGGTGTGCAGCGGGAGTTCGCCGCGCGCGTGCAGCTGGGCCATCCGCGCGCTGGTGCCGGTGCCGCAGGGCGAGCGGTCGAACCAGCCGGGGTGGATCGCCATCGCGTGCCGCGAGTGCCGTGCGGTGGCACCGGGCGCGTACAGGTGGACGTGGTGGCAGCCCCGGATGGTCGGGTCCTCGGGATGGACCGGTTCGTCCTCGGCGTTGATGGCCTCCATGAGCGACAGGGCCGCCTTGAGGATGTCGTCCTGGCGGGTGCGGTCGAAGGGCAGTCCGAGCCGCTCCAGTGGCAGGATCGCGTAGAAGTTGCCGCCGTACGCGAGGTCGTAGGTCACCGTCCGGCCATCGGCCAGGGTGACCTTCCGGTCGAGCCCGGCCGAGAAGGACGGCACGTTCTTGAGCGTGACCGCCTTCGCGGCGCCGTCCTCGACCTCGACCTCGGCGACGACCGGGCCGGCTGGGGTGTCGAGGCGGATGGTGGTGACGGGCTCGACGACCTCGACCATGCCGGTCTCCACCAGGACGGTGGCGACGCCGATGGTCCCGTGCCCGCACATCGGGAGGTAGCCCGAGACCTCGATGTAGAGTACCCCGTAGTCGCAGTCGGGACGGGTGGAGGGCTGCAGGATGGCGCCGCTCATCGCCGCGTGGCCACGCGGCTCGTTCATCAGGAACTGCTTGATGTCGTCGCGGTGTTCGCGGAAGTACAGCCGCCGTTCGTTCATCGTCGCGCCGGGGACGGTGCCGATGCCGCCGGTGATCACGCGGGTGGGCATCCCCTCGGTGTGCGAGTCGACGGCGTGCAGGACGAGCTTGCTGCGCATGGGATCCGTAACTCCTCGTGATCGAGAGCGGTGGGGGACGGCGGGGCGGCTCAGCCGAGGCCGGCCGCGACGGCCTTCTCGGTGGCCGCGCGCACGGCGGCCTCCTGCTCGGGCAGCAGCGGGACACGTGGCGGGCGCACCGGGCCGCCCGGCCGGCCGACGAGGTCCATGGACAGCTTGATGGCCTGGACGAACTCGACCCGGGAGTCCCAGCGCAGCAGCGGATGCAGCTGCCGGTAGAGCCGGCCGGCCGTGTCGAGGTCGCCCTTGACGGCGGCGTGGTAGAGCTCGACGCTCGCTGCGGGCAGTGCGTTCGGGTAGCCGGCCACCCAGCCCTTGGCGCCCGCCGTCGCGAGTTCCAGGAGGACGTCGTCCGCGCCGACCAACAGGTCGAGTTCCGGGGCTAGTTCAGCGATCCGGTAGGCGCGGCGCACATCGCCGGAGAACTCCTTGACGCCTTGGACGAACCCTTCCGCGTGCAGCTTCGCGAGGAGTTCGGGCACCAGGTCGACCTTGGTGTCGATCGGGTTGTTGTAGGCGACGACCGGGACGCCGACCTCGGCGACCGCCGCGTAGTGGGCGAGGACGGAACGCTCGTCGGCGCGGTAGGCGTTGGGCGGCAGCAGCATCACGGACTCGCAGCCGGCGTCGCGGGCCTGCTCGGCCCAGCGGCGGGCCTCGGCGGAACCGTAGGCGGCGACGCCGGGCATCACCCTGGAACCGCCGACCGCCGACACGGCCGTCTCGACGACCCGCGCGCGCTCCTCCGGTGTGAGCACCTGGTACTCGCCCAGCGAACCGTTGGGGACGACTCCGTCGCAGCCGTTCTCGACGAGCCAGGCGCAGTGCGCGGCGTACCGGTCGTGGTTCACGGAGAGGTCGTCGTTCAGCGGGAGCGCGGTGGCGACGAGGACGCCGTGCCAGGGACGGTTCTCGGTGGTGGTCATCAGCGGTTCCCTCTCAATGGGGTGTGACATTTTACTGACTGGTGCCGTGAGACGACGTGCGGCGGGACGCATGGGGTGCGGCGGTGGCTGTGACCGCGGTCGCGGCGCGCGGGCACAGCACGCGGGTGCGACGGGGGGCGGCCGTGGTGTCGGTCAGTCGTCCGTCGGCTCCCCGGCCACGGCGAGCACCCCGAGCGGGACGGGGCGTGCCAACAGCCTTCGTACGGGGGTCTGTTCGCAACCGGTGAGTCCGGCGACGGCGGGCTCGCACATCCGGCCCTGGCACCAGCCCATCCCCGCGCGGGTGAGCAGCTTCACGGTGCGTACGTCGCCCGCGCCCAGTTCGTCGACGGCCGCGCGGACCGCCCCGGCGGTGACCTCCTCGCAGCGGCAGACGACGGTGTCGTCGGTGACCCGCTCCGTCCACCGCGCGGGCGGCGCGTAGACGGCGTCGAGCGCGGCGGAGAATGCCCGCAGCCGCGTACGGGACCTGGTGGCCGCGGACCGGTCGCGCGGGTCGGGTTCCGCGCCGCGCAGCCGGGCGGCGATCGAGTGTCCCGCGATGCGGCCCTCGGCGAGCGAAAGGGCCGCGCCGCCGACGCCGGTGGTCTCACCCGCGGCCCACACGCCCGGCACGTCGGTCCGCTGCTCCTCGTCGACGTGTACCCGGACGCCCTCGACGCGGCAGCCGAGCCCGTCGGCGAGGTCGGTGTGCGGCAGCATGCCGTGCCCGACCGCGAGCGTGTCGCACGGGATGCGCCGCTCGGTGCCGGGCCTGACGTGTCCGTCGGCGTCGAGCGCGGCGACGGTCACGGCGCCGAGCCGTGCCTCGCCGTGTGCCTCGACGACGGCGTGCCGCGTGCGCAGGGGGACGCGGTGCCGCAGGAGCCGGGCCGCGTACCCGGCGCCTTCGGCGACCTTTCCCGGCTGTGCCGCCAGCGCCCCCGCACGGCGCAGGAACGCCCGCGGGTCGGCCGACTCGACGAGCGCGGCGACCTCGACCCCGGCCGCGGCCAGCCCGGTCGCCACGGGCAGCAGCAGCGGGCCGGTGCCGGCCACGACAGCCGTGCGGCCGGGCACGACGAGCGTCCCCTTGAGCATGGCCTGAGCACCGCCCGCGGTGACGACGCCGGGAAGGGTCCAGCCCGGGAAGGGCAGCAGCTTCTCGTAGCCGCCCGTGGCGAGGAGGACCGCGTCGGCGCGGACCGTGCCGGGGTCCTCCTGGAGGGGCCCCCGGAGCGCGTGCACGACGAAGCCGCCGGTGCCCGCGGGCAGGTGCGCCGTGCCGGAGCGGTCGACGCGTTCCGTGCCTTCCATGCCTTCCATGCGTGCCACGCGGTCCATGCGTGCCAGGCGGTCCACGCGGTCCACGCGGTCCACGAGCCATACGTGATGGTCCGCCAGGTGCGTGATCGTGCCTGCCTCCACCTGGACGGCGAGTGCTCGCGACAGCCGTTCCCAGGTGCGCCACCCGTGGTGCAGGGCCCGCGGGCGCCGCGCCCGCAGCCCGGCCGCGGGCTGACGGTAGAACTGTCCGCCCGCCCGGGCGGCGGAATCGATCAGGGTGACCCGGACCCCGCGCCCCGCCGCGGCCAGGGCGGCGGCCAGGCCCGCCGGACCCGCGCCGATCACCGCGAGGTGCGCCCGTTCAGCCGCCATGTCCGGTCCCTTCCTGCGTACGGATGGTGTCGCCCGGTCGCACCGGCACCAGACAGGCCCGTTGGTTGGGGCGGTCGTTGACGGTCACCAGACAGTCGAAGCAGACGCCGATGCCGCAGAGGACTCCGCGCGGCCGCCCGGAGCCGCGGGTGGTGCGCCAGGAGGTGATCCCCGCCGTCCACAGCGCGGCGGCGACGGTCTGACCCGGCAGCGCCGTGATCGCGCGGCCGTCCAGGGTGACGGTGAACCCGGGCCCCGGCTCGGCACCCACCAGTTCCAGGGGATTCACACGGCCTCCTGCGCGAAGCGGTCGGGCCTGAACGGCGTGAGGTCCAGGTCCGGTGTCCCGCCGGTGAGGACCTGGGCGATCAGATGCCCGGTGCCGGCGGCGAGACCGATTCCCGCTCCCTCGTGCCCGCAGGCGTGGAAGAGTCCGGGCACCCGCGGGTCGGGACCTATCGCGGGCAGGTGGTCGGGCATGTACGGGCGGAATCCCAGGTACGTCCGCAGGGCGCGGACGTCCGTCAGGAAGGGGAAGAGCCGGATCGCCCCCGCCGCCAGCGCCCGTACGGCCGGCAGTGAGAAGGAGCGGTCGAAGCCCACCCGTTCGCGGCTCGCGCCGATCAGTACCGGGCCCGCCGCCGTCCCCTCCACGACCGGCGAGGTCTGCAGCGCCGCCGAGTCGCTGGCCACGTCGGCGACGTAGTCCGCGGCGTACACCTTGTGCCGTACCCGCCGCGGCAGCGGCTCGGTGACCAGCACGAAGCCGCGCCGGGGCAGCACGGGCAGTCGTACGCCCGCGAGCGCCGCCACCGCGGAGCCCCAGGTCCCCGCCGCGTTCACCACCACCGGCGCGTACAGGTCCCCCTTGTCGGTGCGCGCGCCCCGGACCGACCCGTCCGCCGTGCGTAGGACCTCGGTCACGGTCCGGCCGGTGAGCAGCCGCGCGCCCGAAGCGCGCACCAGGTGGGCGGCGGCCAGCGCCGGCATCACCTGGGTGTCCTGCGGGTAGTGCACGGCGCCCGCCAGGCCGGGTGCCAGGTGCGGTTCCAGATCGTGGAGCCGGTCCGCCGGGACCGGTACGGCCGAGACACCGGCCGTCCGCTGCCCCGCCGCGAAGCTCTCCAGCGCGGTCAGGTCCTCGGGCGTGGCGGCCACCACGACCCCGCCCTTGGCCTCGTACTCGATGGCGCCGCCCAGTTCTTCCCCGAGCCCGGACCACAGACGTCCCGACAGCAGCGCGAGATCGAGCTCGGGACCGGGCTCCTTGTCGGAGACGAGCAGATTGCCCTCGCCCGCTCCGGTGGTGCCGCCGGCCACCGGGCCGCGGTCCACGAGCGCCACGTCGAAGCCCGCCCGCGCCGCGTAAAGGGCACAGGCCGAGCCCACCATTCCGGCTCCGACCACCACGACATCGCAGGTCAGTCCCTTGCTCACCTCAGTACTATGTCACATGCTTCTACGCGGGGGAACAGTGCCGGGACCCGCCCGGACCGATGGACCGACCGACAGAAGAGGTGCCCACCGTGGCCAAGGCCCGGAAGAACGGTCTGTACCGAGAGATCTCCGAGGAACTGTCCGCCCTGATGCGAACGGGCTGGGCGGACACCGAGCGGCGCGACATACAACCGGCCGAGCAGGCGCCGTACGCGGCCCGCCGCCGCGCCGCGCTGGGCGCGCTCTTCCCCGGCGAGCGACTCGTCATCCCCTCCGGAAGCCTCAGGATCCGCTCGAACGACAGCCATTACCCGTTCCGCCCGTACACCGGCTACGTCCACCTGACGGGAGATCAGTCCCGGGACTGCGCCCTGGTCCTCGAACCCCGGCCCGAGGGCGGTCATGACGCGTACTGCTACCGGCTCCCCCGCGACGGCCGGGACACCGACGGGTTCTGGACCGGCACGACCGCCGAACTGTGGACGGGCCGCCGCCGCTCCCTCGCCGAGTCGGAGCGCGAACTCGGCCTCGTCTGCCGGGACATCCGCGCACTCCCCGAGCACCTGCGGGACACCCGCACACCGACCCGTGTCGTACGCGGCCACGACCCCGCGCTGGACGCGACGCCCGGCGCGGACGACGAGCGGGACGCCGAGCTGGAGGAGGCGCTGTCCGGTCTGCGGCTGGTCAAGGACGCGTGGGAGATCGGCGAGATGCGCCGGGCGGTGGACTCCACGGTGCGTGGGTTCACCGACGTCGTGAGGGAGTTGTCCCAGGCGGTGGCCACCTCGGAGCGCTGGATCGAGGGCACCTTCTTCCGCCGCGCCCGGGTCGAGGGCAACGACGTCGGCTACGGCTCCATCTGCGCCGCGGGCGAGCACGCCACGATCATGCACTGGACGGACAACGACGGCCCGGTCCGCCCGGGCGAACTGCTCCTGCTCGACGCGGGCGTGGAGACCCGCACCCTCTACACCGCCGACGTCACCCGCACCCTCCCGATCAACGGCACGTTCAGCCCGCTCCAGCGGAAGGTCTACGACGCGGTGCACGAGGCGCAGGAGGCCGGGATGGCCGCGGTGAAGCCGGGCGCCCGGTACCGCGACTTCCATGAGGCGGCCCAGCGGTCCATGACCGAACGGCTGGTGTCCTGGGGCCTGGTCGAGGGGCCGGCCGAGCGCGCGTACGAACTCGGCCTGCAGCGACGCTTCACCATGGCGGGCACCGGTCACATGCTCGGCCTCGACGTGCACGACTGCGCGCAGGCCCGCAACGAGGACTACGTCGACGGGGTGCTGGAGCCGGGCATGGTGCTGACCGTCGAGCCGGGCCTCTACTTCCAGCCCGACGACCTGACCGTGCCCGAGGAGTGGCGCGGCATCGGCGTGCGGATCGAGGACGACCTGCTGGTCACCGCCGACGGCTACGAGAACCTGTCGGGCGGGCTGCCGCGCTCGGCCGCCGAAGTCGAGGCCTGGATGCGGGAGTTCGCAGGCTAAGGGCTGTCCCGTGATCCCCGGCGGGCGCACGACGACAGCCACGGCACCTCGCCGCGTTGTCGGATCGCCCGAACACACCCAGTACGAGGACGACCCTCCGCCTTGCGATGCACCGCATCTGACGCCGCGCGCTGATCCACCGGGGATCACGGGACAGCCCTTGGCGGGACACGCCCGGTGCCGGGTCCCCGGCACCGGGCGTCAGACGACCCTGAGGTGGGTGCCGCCGAGGCGCGTCCGGGCGATCCCGCGCGGGGGCTGCGCGCCGCGGCGCGTCTCGCGCAGGACCAGCGTCATCCGCGTGTAGCCCATGTCCTGGAGGTTCTTGGGGGTCTCGTCGACGATCCGGCAGTCCGTGCGCCCCCAGCGGGGGTCGGGGTGGATCAGCGGCCGTACCGCCCCGTCGTGCTCGACGGCGTCCTGGCCGACCGCGCGGATCCAGTGCGGCAGGCCGTGCCGGTAGGCCGCCTCCATGATCGGGTCCTGGGCGATGTCCCGGCGGATCGACTGCAGCCCGCGGTCCTGCCCGTCCCGCTCCACGGCGGCGGCGAAGTGGGCCAGCATCGGCAGGCACCAGCTCGCCTCGTGCTCGCCGAGGACGGTGGCCGCGTCCGGATGGAAGAGGACGAACCGGAGGAAGTTGTCCCCCGGCATCGCCGTCGGATGAGGGCCGACGCCGCCGAAAAGTGTCTGGAACGCGGCGTTGGACAGCACGACGTCCCAACGGTGGTCGAAGACGACGGAGGGGAACGGCACGGCATCGAGGAGGCTGGCGTAGTCCTGGAGATACGCCTGAGCCTCGGGGCTCTCGGGGACAGGTCGCGGCTGGGACCGCTGCCTTCCTGCCTGGTACGCCATCGGGAGGTCACCCCTCTTGCCTATGCGGCCTTCACGCGGCGCCCCGATCCTGATGCCCCGAGCTCAGTCGTGTCAACTATCGTGGCATTTGGCGCTTGTTGACGGCTGATTCGCGCCACAGTTGTGGCGAGACCTGGATGTGAGTTCGAGCGAGCGACTAGTCTCCGGGGGTCCTGAGCATCATGTGAGAGACCTGAGAGAGACGTAGGAGATCTGTCGGTGACGGATGGCTTCGAAGTTCCGGGCGCCACGGCGACGGTTCTGCTGCCGGCCGTCGTGGCCCGGGTCACCGCGCTCGCCGACCGGCTCGGTGTGCAGCACACCGAGGTTTTCGACGTACGGCGCCTTTCGGCGGAGTCCGGCGTTCCCGAGCCCGTGGTGCGGGCACTGCTCGGCGGCCGCCCAGCCGGCGAGCCCGATCTGCAGGCCCGCTTCCTGCAGCGTCTCGACCTGCTGCGCCGCACCCGGCTCAAGCCCAACGGGCGCAGATACACCCAGCAGGAGATCGCCGACGGCGCGGGCATGTCGCGTCAGCAGGCGGGCGCTCTCATCAACGGCGACCGGCGCCCCACCATGGAGCACTGCGATGCCATCCAGCGCTTCTTCCGGGTGCACGCGGGATTCCTGACGGCCGAGGACTCCGAGGCGCTCGTGGGTGCCCTGCAGCGTTCCGAGCAGGAGCTGCTGCAACAGCTCGCCGACCGCGAGCGCGAGGCGGCCGCGGCGGCCGACGACCCGCTGGAGAGGCTGTTGCAGGACCACGGCGTCCGCGGCATCGCCTGGCGGGCCGCTCAGTTGCCCACCGACCAGCACCGCGACAAGGTCGCCGAATGGCTGGACATGCTCTTGGAAAGCGTCAAGCGGCCCGAGTCATGATCCGGGGGAGAACCGTGGGCATCGGAAGGGACATGCGCCGTCTGTGCGGCGAGCTGGTCGCGGAGCTCTCGCTCCCCGCGCCGGCGGAACCCGCCACCCTGTACGCCGCCCTGTGCGACGCCATGAGCAGACGCCGTGGCCGGCCCGTCCAGTTCCGTACGGCCGTGTTCCCGCCCGGTACCGCCAGCGGGCTGTGGCTCGACATGGCCGAGCAGGACCTTGTCGTCATCGAGGAACGCACCGCCCCCGACCACCAGTTGGTGATCCTCGGCCACGAGCTGTGGCACATGAAGGCCGGGCACTGCGGCCACCATGTCGAGGGCGCGGCCGTGGCCGCCCGTCTGCTCAGCGACGACGCGGACCTGCAGGCGACCGTCCTGAAGGTCGCCGCGCGCACCCGGTTCGACCTCGCCGACGAGAAGGAGGCCGAGAGCTTCGGTCTGCTGCTCGCCAGCAAGTGCCGCACGTGGCTGGCCGGTTCATCGCTGCGCGGGCCGGTGAGCCGGGACGGTCTGGCCGGCCGGATCGAGGCGTCCCTCGGCTATCGCGGACCGCAGGGCTGAGGACACTCTCCGGGAATGGACGGATCCAGCTACTACGTCCCTGCGGTCGCCATGGGCGTCGCCCTGGCCGTGAAGGCGCCCACCCTGATCCGCGGCTGGCGCGACCCGCTGCTGAGGTCCGTGGGCGTCCTGCTGGCCCTGGCCTGCCTGGTCTTCCTCTTCGCGGCACCGCCGACCATCGGCGAGGTCAACGATCTGACGGGGATCCCCAACGTCTCGGCGCCCCTCGTCTACTGCCTGCTGACCGCTTTCAGCGCCTCCTGTCTGGTGCTGATCATCAACTGGCGGGGCGGACCCGCCGAGGTGACCCGCCGGCTCTCCCGTCGCTGGATCACCGGGTACGGCGTGGTGAGCGTGGCGCTGGTCGTGCTGTACCTGCTGGGGGACTGCCGCGAGGAGCGGCTGCGCGACCTCGACACCTACTACGCCAACACCCCGTTCATCCGCGAGATGATCGTGCTGTACCTCGCCTCACTGACCGTCGCGGGCGTCGCGATGAACGTCATGTGCTGGCGCTGGGCCCTGCAGGTGAGCGGCTGGCTGCGGGCCGGACTGCTGACGATCGCGTTCGGCTTCCTCTTCAACATCCCTTACTCGGCGCTCAAGTTCATCGCCGTGGGCGCCCGCTGGAACGGCACCGACCTGGACAGTTTGAGTACCGACGTGGCGCCGGTGCTGGCCTCGGTCGGAGCCCAGGTCAGCGCGGTCGGCTTCCTGCTGCCGCTGGCCTGCCAGCGCATCGGGGACAGCTGGTGCACCTGGTCGACGTACCGCCGGCTCGGGCCGCTGTGGCGCGAACTGAAGTCGGTCTCGGCCCACGAGGACCGCGCCGTGCGGATCTCCTGGTGGTCCCCCGCCGAACTCCAGGTCACCCAGCGGGAGTCCGACATCCACGACGGCATGCTCGGCCTGTACCCCTACTTCGACTCCGAGGCGCGCGCCCTCGCCTACGACGCGGCCGTGGCGGCGGGCTCCGAGCCCGTCCAGGCACAGGCCGAGGCCGACGCCGCGATGGTGACGGCGGCGGTACGGGCCAGGGCGGCCGACCCCGAGGGCCGGGTCATCAGCGCGGCGGAGGCGGCCACCGCCCCCGTCGGACCCGGGTCCGCACACGCCTACCCCGACGGGCCACGCGACCTCGTGCGGATGTCGATGGCCCTGCGTCAGTCCCCCGTCGTCGCGGCCGCCCGAGGGCGCGCCGCCACCAGGTCAGAGAGCGACTTCCATGAGCAATCGCGCTAGCGCCCCCCGGGGCGCGGCAGCAGACGACCGCGCCCCGGCCTCCGGTCGGGCCGTCGTCATCGGAGCCGGGCTGGCCGGCCTGCTGGCCGCCGCGGCCCTGCACACGTACGCCGACGTCACCGTCGTCGAGCGTGACGTCCTGCCCGCCGGGCCCGAACCGCGCAGGGGGCTGCCCCAGGCCCGTCATGCCCATCTGCTGTGGTCCGGCGGCGCCCGCGCGATGGAGGAGCTGCTTCCCGGTGTGACCGCCGCGTGGCTCGCCGCGGGCGCCCGCCGCATCCCGCTGCCGACCGGACTGGTCACCCTGTCGGCGCGGGGCTGGCTGCGGCGCTGGCCCGAGATGGAGTTCATGATCTCGTGCAGCCGTGATCTGCTCGACTCGGTGCTGCGCGAGCAGGTCGCGGGCAAGGAGCGGGTGACCGTCCTGGACGGCACGGAACTGCTCGGACTCGAGGGCGACGCCTCCCGGGTGACCGGTGTGCGGGTACGGACGTCCGACGGCAGCGAGCGGGTTCTGGAGGCCGATCTGGTGGTGGACGCCTCGGGACGCGGCTCGCGGTCCACCGCATGGCTCGACGCACTGGGCGTCCCGCAGGCTCCGATGGACGAGGTCGACTCCGGACTCGCCTACGCCAGCCGGGTCTTCCGGGCACCGGCGGGCACCGCGGACTACCCGGTGGTCAATGTGCAGCCCGACCCGGCGCAGCCCGTGCCCGCGCAGTCCGCGACCATCGTGCCCCTGGAGGGCGACCGCTGGCTGGTGACGCTCTCGGGCACCCGCGGCGGACAACCGACGGCCTCGGCCGAGGAGTTCGAGCTGTTCGCGCGCGCCGTCCGGCATCCCGTGGTGGGCGAGCTGATCGCGCACGCGGAGCCGCTGACGGACGTCGTGCTCACCCGCAGCACGATCAACCGGCGGCGCTTCTTCGAGAAGGTGCGGGACTGGCCCGAGGGGTTCGTCGCGCTCGGCGACTCCGTCGCCACGTACAACCCGGTCTACGGACACGGTATGTCGGTGGCCGCCCAGGGTGCGGTGGCGCTGCGCGGACAGGTGGCCGAGCACGGGACCGCGGCGCCCGGGCTCGCGCGACGGGTTCAGCGAGCGGTGGGGCTCCCGGTGACGATCGCCTGGGAACTGGCCACGGGAACCGACATCCGATACCCCGACGCGATCGGCGAACAGCCCGGCGTGGCGCAGAAGCTGCTCGGCCGCTACGTGGAACGGCTGACGCGGACCGCGGCGGGACGTCCACTGGTCGCCAGGGCCTTCCTCTCCGTGATCACCCTCTCCGCGCCGCTGACCGCGCTCGTCAAGCCCCCGGTGCTCTTCGAGGTGCTGCGCGGTCCGCGGCGTCCCCCGCTGGCCGAGCCGCCGCTCACGCCCGACGAGCGCGCGGCGGTGCTCAGCGCGCCGGAGCCCTCGGTGGCACCGACCGCGGGCTGACCCGCCCGGGACGGCGCCGCGCCCCCTGCCGGACCGGTTCCGATCCGGCGTGACCGGACTCGGCCGAACGGGTGGCGGCGTCCCCCGGCGCGAGCGGCGCCGACTCGGATCGGAGCTGCGCTCGCGGGTCCGAGGCCCGCATCAGGTCGCGCTGCGTTCGCTCGCCTCCCGCAGGTCCCGTTCCACGGCGCGGTTGTGTGCCGTGTCCGGCTGCCCCACCGTCGTGCCGGGGCGGCCGGCACGCAGCAGCTCCCGCCAGTGCTCGCGGCTCCAGTCGGCCGGACTGGTGGTGCTGGTGAACTCCTCGACGAGGTTGAGGAAGCGCGCCGGGTCGCTGTGGAAGGGGAAGTGGCCCGCGCCTTCGAAGATCTCCAGTCTGCTGCCGGGCATCGCCCGGTGCGCCCCGTACGCGTGCCGCACCGGCACCACGCTGTCCCGGTCGCCCCAGAGCAGCATCGTGGGCATGCCCTCGGTCAGATAGCAGCGGTCGAGCATGGTCACCGACTGGCCGCGCCAGTCGACCACGGCGCGCAGGGTGCGGATGAACGCGCTGCGGGAGGTCGCGTCGGGCAGGGCGTCCACGAGGTTCAGCAGTTCCGGCGCGTCCTGGCCCAGGTCGGTGTCGAGGAGCGTCATCAGGCGTAAGAACAGGCCTACTTGGAGTCTCATTCCGGGCAGTCGCAGGGTGGACAGCAGGAGGTGGGCGCCCGGCAGCGAGACGGCCCGCAGCACCGGGTTGACCTCGCCGCCGACGCCTCCGGCACTGACCAGGATCAGCCGTTCCGTACGGTCGGGGAACTGGTAGGCGAACTGCATCGCGACGCCTCCGCCGAGCGAGTGACCGACCAGGGTCGCGGACTCGATGTCGAGCGTGGTCAGCAGGTCGCGGACCCCGTTGGCGTACGCGGCCACCGAGTAGTCGGCACGCGGCTTGTCGGAGGCCCCGTGGCCCAGCAGGTCGGGCGCGATCACGGTGTGGGTGCGGGCCAGGTCGGGGATCAGGTCCGCCCAGGTCGCCGAGGAGTCGCCGATGCCGTGGATGAGGACGAGCGCGGGGCCCTCGCCCGCCACACGGTAGGCACGCCGGTAGCCGTGCACGACGCGATGCTGCAGGCGCAGTTCCGCGCCGCCCACCGAGCGCAGTCGCAGGTTTCGCCTCGGACGCCGAGGCGGTACGTCGGCCACGGGCTCACCTCCTGTTCCCGGGCCGCCGAGCGGGCGGCCTCCAGCTCCTCCTCCCAGCCTAGGGCTCCTGTCCCACCAGGGATTTCCGTGAGGTTTCGCCTCCGCTAAGCGGGCGAACCCCCGCACATCGAAACGGCATTGTCAGTGGTGGACGGCAAGCTGGGGTCACGTAGTGCCACGCACCGCTCACGACCAGCCGACCCGGGGAGAGCCGTCCGATGCCGACCGCCGTACTGACCGACCACGAACGCGCCGCCGTGCAGGCCTATCTGCGTCTCCTCCAGACCGTACGGGCCGCTTTCGACGGTACGCCGGACACGCACCGGCCGCCTGTGGTGGCGCCGTCCGCGCTCGCGGAGGCGGAGCGGGCGCTGGCGGCGGCCGGACTCGCGGGCAACGAGGAGGAGTTCTTCCGGCTGCTGCACCGCTGGTGCCCGGAGCCCGGCGGGCGGCTGCCCTGAAGCCCCGCGCCCCGGACGGCGTACCGGCGCGGGCGCCGCGGCAGGATCCGTGCGGGGCCCGCGGGGGCGGAGCCCGGCCGCGGGACGGCGGACCCGGCCATGAGGAGGACGACCCCGGCAGTGGGGAGGGCTGTCCCGGCCGTGGGAAGGCGACTCCGACCGTGCGGGGAGGACCGTCCCGGCCGTGGGAAGGCGCCTCCGGCAGGCGGGGAGGGCTGTCCCAGCCGTGGGGAGAGCCGTCCCGGCCGCAGGAGGCCGGTCGCGTTCCTAGACCGCGCCCGTTCCGCCGTGGGGCACGGCGACGGCCGTGGCCAGCAGGCCCTGCCGGACCGTCCAGCGCCCGTCGAAGGACTGGATCCGGCGCCCGCCGACCAGCGGTCCCGGTACCAGGAGCGTGGCCCGGAATCCGCCGGACCGTTCGGGACCGCCGGTGGCGGAACCCTTCAGGGAGTCCCTGGACACGGAGTCCCTGGACACGGCGTGCCCGGTCACGGGGTGCCCGGTCACGGAACCCCTGCTCAGTGGCCCCCTGCTCACCGGACCTCTGCTCACCTCAGCCCCGCTCGCCGCAGTCCCCGTCGTGGAACCCCTGGCCGCGGAAGCCCCCGCTCCGGCACCGTGCGGCGCCGGGCCGCCGTCCTCGAAGAGATCGATGTCCGCCTCCAGGAAGTCCAGCCACTGCCCCATGAGCGGGAACCACGCCTTGTAGACCGACTCCTTGGCGCTGAAGAGCAGCCGGTCCCAGTGCACGGACGGGTCCCGCTCCGCCAGCCGGCGCAGGCGGTCGTTCTCGGTGGGCAGCGCCACCGAGACGATGACGTCCTCGGGAAGCTCCTGGTGGGGTTCGGCGTCGATGCCCAGGGAGGCCAGGTCACCGGCGCGGGCGAGGGACGCGGCGCAGTAGCCCTCGCAGTGCGTCATGCTGCCGATCAGCCCCGCGGGCCAGATCGGCGCTCCGCTGTCCCCGCGCGGAACGGCGCGCGGCGCCACCCCGAGCTTCTCCATGGCCTGCCGGGCACAGCCGCGTACGGCGGCGAACTCACTGCGCCGTTTGTGTACGAACGACACCGCGAGCGCCTCTTCCTCGGGATACAGCCGCGCGCCCCCGGCCGCGTCGTCACCGAGCGCCTCCACGCTCACGACCGAGTCCGGGAGCAGCTCCTCGATCACCGGTTCCGACCTCCATCGGCAGTATGCGGCGCAGCGTTCCCGGCGGTCCCGGGCGTGGGCGCCACTCGCGGGGGTAGCCCACCGAGACCTCTTCGAAGCGGACCCCCTCGTGGTGGGTGGTCCGCGGGATGTGGAGATGACCGTAGACCATGACCTCGACGCGGAACCGGCGGTGCCAGTCGGCCGTCAGCCCGGTGCCGCACCACATCGCGAACTCGGGATAGCGCAGGACGTCGGTCGGGTGGCGGTCCAGCGGATAGTGGTTGACCAGCACCGTGGGCAGGTCCTCGGGCAGCTCGGCGAGCCTGCGCCCGGTCTCGGCGACCCGGGCCCGGCACCAGGCCTCGCGGCTCGGATAGGGGTCGGGGTGCAGGGTGTACTCGTCGGTGCAGATCACCCCGGTCTTCTCCGCGTACGCCATGCCCTCGTCCTTGGTCGTGCAGCCCGGCGGCAGGAACGAGTAGTCGTAGAGCAGGAAGAGCGGTGCGACGACGACGGGGCCGCCCGGCCCGTCCCAGATCGGGTAGGGGTCCTCGGGGGTCGTGACACCCAGCTCCCGGCACAGGGTCACGAGATGCTCGTAGCGCTCCACGCCGCGCAGCGTGACGGTGTCCTTCGGATGGGTCCACAGCTCGTGGTTGCCCGGCACCCAGACGACCTTGCGGAAGCGTCCGGCGAGTGTTTCGAGGGCCCAGTGGATGTCGGCCACGGTCTCCGAGACGTCACCGGCGACCAGGAGCCAGTCGTCGTCCGTGGAGGGGCGCATCTCCTCGACCAGGGCGCGGTTCTCCGGATACCCGATGTGCAGGTCGCTGATGGCCAGCAGGTTTCCGTGTCCGCCGGCCGTAGACCGCACCCTCGCCACCTCCGAGAAAAGGACTGGAAACACAAGAACATATTCACCCTCGCGGGACAAGAACGGACCGCGCGCGGCGGGGGCCGGTTCCGGCCCGGGGCGTTCGGTGCCGCGTCCCGGAAATTCCGTAACAGGCCCGTAGCACCACTGCGGTCCCGCTCCCCTTATGATCGCCCCAACACGGCCGCCATGAACCTACCTTGGCGTACGGCGGCTTGGTGTTCCTCCCTCCCCCTTGGCCGGGCACGGCCCGCTCCGCCGTGCCCGGGAACCGTGAAAGGCGGCCTGCATGGTCTCTCGCGTACGCGTCTGGCTCAACCGCACGTACGCGGAGAACGTGTTCTTCATGGACCAGCTGCGAAGTAATCCGCAGCGCCGCGCGGTCGAGATCCATGCCACGCACGGTGATCCCGACTCCCCCGTGCTGGCGGCCGCCGACACCGCCGCCATGGAGCCGGACGGCCTCTCCCCCGCCGCCTACGTGGAGTACGCGCTCGACCAGTGCGCACGGCACTCCATCGATGTGTTCGTGCCGGTCCTGCACCAGCCGGCGATCGTGGCGCACCGCGCGGAGTTCGCCGCGCTCGGTACGGCCCTGCTGGCGCCGACCGTCGAGGCCGTGGCCGTCTTCCAGGACAAGGCGACCGCGTACCAGGCCGTGCAGGCCGTGGGCGTGCCGGTGCCTCCGTGGTGGCGGGTGCGTACCCCTGAAGAGCTGGTGGCGGCGGTCGAGGCGCTGGAGGCCGACGGCCACCGGGCCTGCTTCAAGCCCGCGGCCGGCGCGGGCGGGGTGGGCTTCCGCGTCCTGACGCGGACCCCCTTCTCGATGATGCACCTCAACGGGTTCCCGAGCCCGTACGTGCCGCTCGACCTGGTGGTGGAGGCGATGTTGCAGGCCGACGAGCCCGTCGACTGGCTCGTCATGCCGCGTCTGGCGGAGCCGGAGGTGTCCGTGGACTGCCTGACCGGTCCGGACGGCCGGGTCCGTATGGCGGTGGGCCGCACCAAGAACGGGCGTCGCCGTGGCTTCACGCTCCACCCTTCGTGGATCGAGCCCGCGCGGCTGCTCGCGGAGGCGTTCGGGCTGCACTACCTGACGAACATCCAGTTCCGTATGTTCGGCGACGAGCCGGTTCTGATGGACGTCAACACCCGTCCGGCGGGCGGTCTGCACCAGCTCGCCCAGTGCGGCGTCAACGCCCCTTGGGCGGCAGTGCAGTTGGCCCTCGGCGAGGAGACGGGCGAGCTGCTGCCGCCGACGCTCGCACCGGACTACACCGTGGTGGCGGGGCCGCGTCCGGTGCGCCCGGTGTCACTGCCGCAGCAGCGCACCGACGCCCACGCCCCCGCGCCCACGCTGCCGGCCGTCCCGGCCCCGGCGGCGGCGGTCACCACGGCACCGGCCACGGCGCCCGCGGCCTCGTCGGCCGCCACGCCCGCGTCCGCGGGTGCGAGCAGCGCCGCCATCGCTCCCGCCTGACCGCCGACGAGCCCGCCCGCCCCCGGGCCCCGCCCACTCCCCCTTTCCCCCGCCGCTTTCCCTCTTCTCCCCACGTGTCCCTCGCTCCCCCTGCCTCGCTTCTTCCCTCCCCTTGTCACCCTTGTCACCCTTGTCGGTCCACCGGTCCGGACCAGTTCTCGCCCAGCGTCTTGACAGCGTGATTGGTCCATACCAACTTGGTTGCGCACCTCTCAGCACTCCCGAACACCCCCATTTCTTCAGGGAGATCGCGTGCGCATCACCGACCTCGGACGTTCCAGACGTCGCTTCTTCGCTCTGCTCGGCACCGCTGCCCTGGCCCTGGCCGGGGCGGTCGCCCTCCCCACCACGGCCCAGGCGGCCAACATCCTCTCCAATCCCGGCTTCGAGTCGGGCAGTCCCTCCCCCTGGTCCTGCACCGGGAACCTCGGCTCGGTGGTCTCCAGCCCCGTGCACGGAGGCTCCAAGGCCCTCGCGGGCGCGGTGAGTTCGAGTGACAACGCCCAGTGCAGCCAGACCGTCTCGGTGCAGCCGAACACCACGTACAGCCTCTCGGGCTGGGTGCGCGGCAACTACGTCTACCTCGGCGTGGACGGCGGTGCCTCGACCTGGACCACGTCCCCGTCGGCGTACAGCCAGCTCTCCGTGTCCTTCACCACCGGCGCCTCGCAGACCAGTGCCAAGATCTATGTCCACGGCTGGTACGCGCAGGGCACCTACTACGCCGACGACATCAGCCTCGACGGTCCGGGCGGCGGCGGAGGCGGCTCCGACACCCAGGCGCCGACCACACCGACGAACCTGACCTCCACCGGCAAGACCTCGTCGAGCGTGTCGCTGTCGTGGGGCGCGTCGAGCGACAACGTCGGCGTCAGCGCGTACGACGTCTACAGCGGCTCGAACCAGGTGCTCAGCGTCTCCGGTACCGGCGCGACGGTCAGCGGGCTGTCGCCGAGCACGGCGTACACCTTCACGGTGAAGGCGCGGGACGCGGCCGGGAACACCTCCGCGGCCTCGAACTCCGTGAGCGTGACCACGAGCGCGGGCGGTGGCGGCCCCACCGGCTTCAAGCAGGCGGCGCCCTACCTCTACCTCGGCTGGGGCGACCCGCCGAGCGCGACCTCGGTGATGAGCTCGACCGGGATCAAGTGGTTCACGATGGCGTTCATGCTCGACTCGGGCGGCTGCAACCCCGCCTGGGACAGCAGCCGGCCGCTGACCGGCGGCACCGACCAGACCGTCATCAACCAGATCCGTTCCGCGGGCGGTGACGTCGTCCCGTCGTTCGGCGGCTGGCAGGGCAGCAAGCTCGGCGCCAACTGCTCCTCCGCCGGTGCGCTGGCGGGTGCGCTGCAGAAGGTGATCGACGCCTACGGCCTCAAGGCGATCGACATGGACATCGAGAACACCGACGAGTTCGAGAACGAGGCCGTCCAGGCGAAGATCCTGACCGCGCTGAAGACCGTGAAGGCCAACAACCCCGGCCTGCGCACGATCGTCACCTTCGGCACCTCGACGACCGGTCCGACGTACTACGGCAACCGGCTCATCGAGCAGGCGCAGTCGCTCAACGCGGGCATCGACGTCTTCACCATCATGCCGTTCGACTTCGGCGGCGGCTCCGACATGTACAACAACACCGTCAACGCCACCGAGGGGCTGAAGGCCAAGCTGAAGTCGACCTTCGGCTGGGACGACGCCACCGCGTACTCCCACATCGGCATCTCCGGCATGAACGGACTGAGCGACCAGCAGGAGAACACGACCCCGGCGATCTGGACCCAGATCCGTGACTGGGCGAACTCGCACCACATCGCCCGGCTCGCCTACTGGGCGGTCAACCGTGACCGGTCCTGCCCCGGCGGCGGTGTGGTGAGCAACTGCTCCGGCATCAGCCAGAGCACCTGGCAGTTCACCTCCATCACCGCCGGGTTCACCGGCTGACACCTCCCTCGCGGGGGTACCCGGCCGTCACCCGGCCGGGTACCCCCGCACTCGCTTCGGCACGGCGCCCCCGGACGGTCAGTCCTTCCGCACGGCCAGCCGCAGTGTCCGCACCTCGAACGGCCGCAGTGACACCGCCACCGCGTCCCCGTCCGTGTCCGCCTCGCCCAGCGGGCGTTCCAGCAGGTCGGTCACCTGCGCCCCCGCGAGCGGGAAGCCCGTGCGCAGGATGCCGGTGGCCCGGCCGCCGCGTGACTCGTAGAGGCGTACGACGACATCGCCCGAGGTGTCGTCGGCGAGCTTGACCGCCTCGACCGTCACGCCCTCGCCGTCGACGGAGACGACGGGCACGGCGCTGCCGGCCGAATCGGTCACGCGCAGCGGCAGGTTGAGCGCGTAGCCCGCCGCGACCGCGTCCTCGATGGTCGCGCCCGGCAGCAGCGCGTAGGTGAAGCGGTGCCTGCCCTGGTCGGCGTCGGGGTCGGGTACGCGCGGGGCACGCACCAGGGAGAGCCGGACGGTCGTCGTCGTACCGCCGTCCTCGCGGACCGTGCGGGAGACGTCGTGGCCGTAGGTCGAGTCGTTGATGACGGCGACGCCGTAGCCGGGCTCGGCGATGTGCACCCAGCGGTGGCCGTAGACCTCGAAACGGGCCGACTCCCAGCTGGTGTTGGTGTGGGTGGGGCGCTGGACGTGGCCGAACTGGATCTCCGCGGAGGAGTACGGGGCCCGGATGTCCACCGGGAAGGCGGCCTTGAGGATCTTCTCCGTCTCGTGCCAGTCGATCTCGGTCTCGACGTCGATCCGGCGGCTGCCCGCCCGTACGGTGATCGTCTGGACGATCCGCGAGCCCTTCCCGAAGGCGCGTTCCACCCGCAGGGCGCCGAGCAGCGGTCCGTCCTCGGCCACGGTCACGGACTCGGTGTCGAGCAGGTCCGTGTAGCGGTTCCGGTAGTGCTTGTCGATGTCCCAGGCGTCCCAGTGGTTCGGGAGGTCGCTGTGCAGACGCAGGAGGTTCCCCTTGTCGGCGAGGACCTCGCGGTCGGCCGTCAGGTCCCGCACGGACGCCAGGGTGCCGTCCACGGCCAGTTCGACGCGGACCAGTCCGTTGTCGAGGACGCGGCCGTCGACGGTCACCGGCCGCGGTGGTCCGGCCGTGCCCAGCGGCGCGCTGCCGTTCGCCGGGACCTCGACGTAGACCGGGAGGCCGGCGGGGGTACGCACCACTTCGGCGCGGTCGACCGGACCGGCGTTGAACACCCGGGTGCCGCCGCTGCCCAGCGCGGCCACGGCCTCCTCCGTGATCGCCTCCACCTCCCGCGCCACCCGCGCGTACTCCGCCTCGGCCTCGCGGTGCACCCAGGCGATGGAGGAGCCGGGCAGGATGTCGTGGAACTGGTGGAGCAGGACCGTCTTCCAGAGCCGGTCGAGCCGCTCGTACGGGTAGGAGTACGCCGGCGTCCGCAGCGCGGCCGTCGTCGCCCACAACTCGGCCTCGCGCAGCAGGTGTTCGCTGCGCCGGTTGCCCTGCTTGGTGCGGGCCTGCGAGGTGTAGGTGGCGCGGTGCAGCTCCAGGTAGAGCTCGCCCGACCAGACCTGGTCCCCGGGGATCTCCTCGCGCGCGGTGGCGAAGAAGGCGTCCGGGTGCTCGACGCGTACCTTCGCCGAACCCTCCAGGTTCGCCAGCCGGCGGGCCCGCTCCATCATCTCGCGGGTGGGGCCGCCACCGCCGTCGCCGTGGCCGAAGGGGGCCAGTGACGTCGAACCGCGGCCCTTGTCCTGGTAGTTGCGGACGGCGTGCGCCATCTCCCTGCCGGAGAACTCCACGTTGTAGGTGTCGACGGGCGGGAAGTGCGTGAAGATGCGCGTGCCGTCGAGGCCCTCCCACCAGAAGCTGTGGTGCGGCAGCTTGTTGGTCTGGTTCCAGGAGAGCTTCTGGGTGAGGAACCAGTCGTTGCCGGCGAGTTTGGCGAGCTGCGGGTAGGCCGCGTTGTAGCCGAAGGAGTCCGGCAGCCACACGCCCTTGGTCTCGATGCCGAAGTGCTCGATGAAGAACCGTTTGCCGTGGACGAGCTGGCGGGCCAGCGCCTCACCGCCGGGCAGGTTGCCGTCGGCCTCGACCCACATGCCGCCGACCGGCGCCCAGTTCCCGTCGGCGACCGCCTTCTTGATCCGCTCCCACACGTGCGGGTGGTGGTCGCGCACCCACTCGTACTGCTGGGCCTGTGAGCAGGCGAAGACCAGCTCCTCGTACTCCTCGGCGAGCGCGGTCACGTTCGAGAAGGTGCGGGCGGTCTTGCGCTTGGTCTCGCGGATCGGCCAGAGCCAGGCGGAGTCGATGTGCGCGTGGCCCACCGCGGAGAGGGTGTGGGCGCTGGCGTGCGCGGGCTTGGCCAGCGTGGGCGCCAGTACGGCGCGCGCCGCGCCGGCGGTCCCGGAGATGTCGTCCAGGTCCAGCGCGTCCAGCGCCCGGTCGAGCGCGATCATGATCTCGTGGCGGCGCGGATCGGATTCGCCGAGCTCCGTCATCAGCTCGCGCAGCACCTGGATGTCGAGGTCGAGGTGCCAGACGTCCTCGTCGAGAACGGCGATGTCCGCGCGCCTGAAGGTGTAGAGCGGTTCGGAGCCCGCCGTGAGCCGGTCGCCGAGCGGGGTCGGGCGCGCGAAGTCGTCCGCCAGGATGTCGGGGTTCGAGGCCGCCTCGACCAGGTAGTCGACGCGTTCCCCGCCCGCGGCCGGACGGGCGACGGGCACGTACTGGTTCTGCGGGTTGACCGCCTTCAGCGGGACCCCGTCGGGGAGGTGGACGAGCGCCTCGGCCTGGTTGCCGGGCCAGTCCCCCACGAAGCCGAGGTCGAAGACGGCCTCGACACGCCTGCCCGCCCAGTCCTCGGGTACGGTCCCGCGCATCCGGAACCAGGTGGTGCCCCACGGCGGCCCCCAGGGGGTGCCCATCGCGAAGGGCTGGTACGGCGCCGCGGCGGCCTCGTCGAAGGGGACCGGTTCACCGGGCGCCTGCCACGCCTCGACCTCGAAGGGTACGGAGGCGGCGTGGACGGCGGGCTTGATGCGCTGGTCGTGGACGCGCTGGACGCGCTCCTCGATCCGGCGGCGTTCGTCGTGCATGAGAAGTCTCCAAGCGGACGGGAAGCGCTACTTGAGGTACGCCAGACCGGGGTGGACCGAGGTGTATCCGTCGACCAGTCGCCGGGCCACGTTCACCGAGTCCACGAGCGGGTGCAGGGCGAAGGCCTTGACGGCGGTCGTGCGCGAGCCGGAATCGGCCGCGGACAGCACCTCGCGCTCCACCGCCTTGACCGCGCACACCAGCCCGGTGGCGTGGCCGGGCAGCGGGGCGACGGAGACGGGGTGCGCGCCGTTGGCGTCGACGAGGCAGGGCACCTCGATGACGGCGTCCGTGTCGAGCACCGCGAGGGTGCCGCGGTTGCGGACGTTGAGGATCAGGGTGGTGCGCTCGTCGCGGGCGATGGCGCGCATCAGCGCGAGCGCCACCTTCTCGTACCCGCCGGAGAGGTCGTCGGCGGCGCGCTCGCCCGCGCCGGCCGCGTCCCGGTTCTCGGCCATGTAGGTGGCCTCGCGCTCGGCGCGGGTGCGGTCCCAGGCGGTGAGCGCGGCGGTGTCCGGGTGCTTCATGTCGTCGTAGAACCGCTTCTGCTGGTCGCGCAGGAACGCGCCGCGGGTCTTCTCCGCGCGCTGGTAGGCGCTGACGGTTTCCCGGTTGAAGTAGTAGTAGTGCAGGTACTCGTTCGGGACGGCGCCCAGGGAGCGCAGCCAGTCGGCACCGAAGAGCTTGCCCTCCTCGAAGGAGCCGAGCAGTTCGGGGTCGGCGAGCAGCCTGGGCAGCTCGTCCCTGCCCTCGACGCGCAGCCCGCGCACCCAGCCGAGGTGGTTGAGGCCGACGTAGTCGATGAAGGCCTCGCGGGGGTTCGCGCCCAGGACGGTGGCGATCCGGCGGCCGAGGCCGACGGGCGAGTCGCAGATGCCGATCACGCGGTCGCCGAGGTGGCGGGACATGGCCTCGGTGACCAGACCGGCCGGGTTGGTGAAGTTGATGACCCAGGCGTCGGGGGCGAGCCGGGCCACCCGGCGGGCGATGTCGACGGCGACCGGCACCGTGCGCAGGCCGTACGCGATGCCGCCGGCACCGACCGTCTCCTGGCCGAGGACCCCCTCGTCGAGGGCGACCCGCTCGTCCGCCGCCCGGCCCTCCAGTCCGCCGACCCGGATCGCCGAGAAGACGAAGTCGGCGCCGCGCAGGGCGTCGTCGAGGTCGGTCGTGAAGGACACCTCGGGGGCGTCGGGGTCCCCCGCGGCCTGCTCGCTCAGCACGCGGGCGACGGCCGTCAGTCGCTCCGCGTCCACGTCGTGCAGTACGACACGGGTGACGCGGCCCTCGGCGCGGTCCCCGAGGAGTGCCCCGTACACGAGCGGCACCCGGAACCCGCCGCCACCCAGAATCGTCAGCTTCACGCCGTCTCCGCCTTTCCCGTCACGACCACTTGCACGCCCGCTTCTTCCAACGAGGACCGCGTCGCCGGGTCCGGCGGACCGTTCGTCACCACCACGTCCAGCTCCTCCGGCCCGCAGACCCGCGCCATTCCCGTACCCGGGAACTTCGCGCGGTCGGCGAGCAGGACGACCTTGTCACCGGCCTGGATCATGGCGCGCTTGACCGGTACCTCGACCACGGTGGTGTCCATGACCTGGCCGCCCGGGCGTACCCCGCTGGTGCCGAGGAAGAGCCAGTCGGCGTGCAGTTGTCGCAGGTTGTCCTCGGTGAGGAAGCCGACCAGGGAGCGGTACTCGCGGCGCACCATGCCGCCGAGCAGCACCAGCTCTATGTTCTCGTCGTCCACGAGCTCCTCGTAGACCACCAGGTTGCTGGTGATCACGGTGATCCGGCGGCCGTGGAGCTGCCGGGCCAGCCGGTACGCGGTCGTGCCGATGTCCAGCAGGACGGACTGGCCGTCCACGACCATCGACGCGGCGCGCGCCGCGATGGCGTCCTTCTCGGCCACCCGGACCTCGGCGACCTCGGCGAAGGGCTGGTCGCCCTCGTCGACGACCGCGCCACCGTGCACCCGCGTGAGCAGGCCTTCCTCCTCAAGTCTCAACAGGTCACGGCGGACCGTGGCCGGGCTCACGCCCAGCTGTTCGGAGAGGTCGGTCACGGCCGCGGGCCCGCCGGAGCGCAGGGCCCGCAGGATGAGTTGATGTCGTCGCTCTGCCAGCACCCTGTGAACAGTACTCGTCATCTTCAATCATTTCTATGCTCAGTTCTGCTCGACTCTTGCCAAATTGAAGCGATGCGCGCACGATCCTGGTCACCGCTTGCAGACTTTTGACGAGAGGATGTGCTCGTGGGTGACGAACGGCCCGACGTCCTGCTGACCGGGCTGCTCTTCTACGACCTCGTCCTGACCGGACTGGGGAAACCGCCGACCCCCGGCGAGGAGATCTGGACCGAGGGCATGGGCGTGAGCCCGGGCGGCATCGCGAACCTGGCCGTCGCGGCGGCCCGCTACGGTCTGCGCACCTCCCTGGCCACGGTCTTCGGCGACGACCACTACGGGTCGTACTGCCGCGAGGTGCTCGCCGGCCAGGAGGGCATCGACCTCTCCCTCTCCCGCACCGCGGACGGCTGGCACACCCCGGTCACCGTCTCCCTGGCCCACGGCGACGACCGGGCCCTCGTCACCCACGGCCAGGAGCCGCCGTACTCGCAGGACGAACTGATGGGCGACCCGCCCGCGGGGCGCACCGCCCTCGTGCACCTCCAGGCCGAGCCGAGCGCCTGGCTCGCGAAGGCGGCCGCGAACGGAACCCGGATCTACGCCGACGTCGGCTGGGACCCCACCCAGCGGTGGTCCCGCGACCTCCTCGACCAGCTCTCCCTGTGCCACGCCTTCCTCCCGAACGAGGCGGAGGCGATGGCGTACACACGCACCGGCAGCGCGGGCGCGGCCCTCGGCAGACTGACCGAGCTGGTACCGGTCGCCGTGGTCACCCGCGGCGGCGACGGCGCGATGGCCGCGGACCAGACGACGGGCGAGTACGCGGAGGTCCCGGCCCTCGACATCGATGTCCTGGACGCGACGGGGGCCGGGGACGTCTTCGGCGCGAGCTTCGTCGCCGCCTCTCTCGGCGGCTGGCCGCTGGAGGAGCGGCTGCGCTTCGCGGTACTGGCCGCCGGACTCTCGGTACGCCGGCACGGCGGTGCCCTGGCCGCGCCCGGCTGGTACGGCGTGCACCGCTGGTGGCAGTCGCTGCGGGACCCCGGCCTGCGCCGCACGTACGGCTTCCTGGCCGAACGCATCCCCGCGGACCCCGGCCCGCCCGTCCGCCACGCACCGGTGACTCCCCCCGACACTCCACGTCGGCCGGGCACCCCCCGATGACCCCCGACGCGACACCCCGTACGACCCGTTGCCCGACCCCCCGTTCACCTGATTCGACCCCTGGTACACGAAGACAGAAGAGATCCGAAAGGCGGTGGGAGCAGTGCGGCTCTCACGAAGGGGCCTGCTCCGCGCCGGCCTGGCCGCTACGGCCGCCACGGCGCTCGGCGGCCTGACGACCGGCTGCGGCGTCCCGACCGGCTCGACCGGACGGAACATGGTGCTCTGGTACTGGAGCGGAGGGCTGAGCCCGAAGGTCGTCCAGGACGCCAGGGCCCGCTACCACAGCGCGGTGAACCTCCAGGCCATCCAGATCGGCGGCTACTACCGCTCCAAACTGCTGACGACACTGACCGGGCGCGCCCACATCCCGGACATCGCCGGGCTCAAGGGCGAGGACATGGCCTCCTACCTGCCGAACTCCGACCAGTTCGTGGACCTGCGGACGCTGGGCGCCGACAAGCTCAAGGACCGGTACCTGGCCTGGAAGTGGGATCAGGCCATCGCCGAGGACGGCTCGATGGTGGGCTTCCCCATCGACTGCGGCCCGGTCGCCCACTACTACCAGCCGGCCGTCTTCGAGAAGGCGGGGCTGGCGTACGAGCCGGCCGACGTCTCCCGGGAACTGGCCACCTGGGACCAGTTCTTCGCGGCCGGCGAGCAGCTCAGGAAGCGCGTCCCGGGCTCCTTCATCCTGACCGACGCGCTGAGCGTCTTCAGCATCTCGGTCAACCAGTCGACCAAGCGGTTCGTCGACCGGGACCGGCACTTCATCGGCGATCAGGAGCACGTGCGCGCCGCCTGGGACCGTGCCGTCGAGGCCACCCACCGCGGCCTGGTCTCGAAGATCGTCAACGGAACGCCGGACAACACCTCCGCCACCGAGCGAGGCCTGCTGCCCAGCCAGCTGAACGCCTCCTGGGCGGCCGGTGACATCAAGCTCAACGTGCCGAGGACCAAGGGCAGATGGCGGGTCGCGAACTGTCCCGGCGGACCGTCCAACATCGGGGGCTCGTTCCTGGCGATCACGAAGGCGTGCCGGGAGCCGGAGAAGGCCTTCGAACTGATCACCTGGATGCTCGACGCGGGCAACCAGGCCCAGGGGTTCGTCGACTCCGTGCTCTTCCCCTCGACTCCGGCCTCGTACGCCATGAAGCAGCTGCGCGAACCCGACCCGTTCTTCGGTGACCAGATCACCATGGACGTCTTCGGCCCGGCGGCGCGGAAGGTCCCGGTCGCCTTCAACAGCCCCTACGACGTCGCGCTCAGCACCCCGATCAACGACGAGCTGCGGAACTTCTCCGTCCTCGGCAAGAACCCGGAGAAGGCCTGGAGGGACGCCATGAGCAAGTGCCGGCGCATCGCGGACCACCTGGGGGTGAGCTACTGATGGCCACCGCGCCCGTGCTGGAGACGACACCCCCGCCGACGCCCGCCCGGCCCCTCCCCGCCCACCCCAGGAAGGGTGTCCTCAGCCACTGGCGGCTGTACGCCGCGATCTCCCCCTTCTATCTGCTCTTCCTCACCTTCGGCCTGGTCCCGGTCGGCTTCTCCCTCTATCTCTCGTTCCACCGCTGGGACGGCCTGGGGCCGATGGAGTTCGCCGGACTGTCCCAGTACCGGTACCTGCTGGCGGACAGTCAGTTCTGGAGCTCGATCGGGAACACGCTCGTCATCTGGGCGCTGGCCACCTTCCCGATGATCTTCCTGTCGATGGTCACGGCCGTGCTGCTCAACTCCGCGGTGCGCTTCAAGAACGTCTACCGCTTCGCCTACTTCCTGCCGAACGTCACCTCGATCGTGGCGGTCGCGATCATCTTCGGTTCGGTCTTCTCCACCAACTTCTGTTTGGTCAACGCCCTGTTGCAGGCGGTCGGACTGGACCAGGTGGCATGGCTGAACACCCCCTGGGGCATCAAGGTCGCCGTCGCGACGCTGATGACCTGGCAGTGGACCGGGTACAACGCGATCATCTTCCTCGCCGGACTCCAGACGATTCCCGGCGAGCTGTACGAGGCGGCGCGGATGGACGGCGCCGGGCCCGTGCAGACCTTCTTCCGGATCACGCTGCCGCTGATGCGACCGGTGCTGCTCTTCGTGCTCGTCATCTCGACGGTCACCGGTCTGCAGACGTTCTCCGAGCCCCAGGTGCTGCTGCAGTCCACGGACAACAACTCGTCGTTCGCGGGAGGTCCGGGCCACTCGGGCCAGACCATGGTCCTCTACTTCTTCCAGCAGACCTTCGACAACAACGACTTCGGCTACGGCGCCGCCGTGGCCTGGGGCATCTTCCTCGTCGTCATCATCTTCTCGATCATCAACTGGCGGCTGGTACAGCGCCGGGGCGAAGACTAGGAGGCCCCCACCATGGCATCCCTCAAGGGTTCACGGCGCCGGGGCATCGGCCTCCATCTCGTCCTGATCGCCGGTCTGCTGCTCTCTGTCCTGCCGTTCTACTGGGCCGTGATCATGTCGACGCACTCGTCGACGGAGATCTTCTCCTACCCGCCGAAACTGCTGCCCGGCTCGCACTTCCTGGAGAACGCCCGCCACCTCTTCGACAACGTGGACTTCTTCGGGTCGATGTTCAACTCGCTGCTGGTGGCGTGCTCGGTGACCGTCCTGGTCCTGTTCTTCGACTCGCTGGCCGCGTTCGTCTTCGCCAAGTTCGACTTCCCCGGCCGTCGGGTGCTCTTCGCGCTGATGATGGCCATCTTCATGGTCCCGGCCCAGCTCCAGGCGATCCCACAGTTCGTCATCATGGCGAAGCTCGGGTGGATCGGCTCGATGACCGCGCTGATCGTCCCCGCGGCGGCCAACGCGTTCGGCATCTTCTGGATGCGCCAGTACATGAGGAGCGCCATCCACGACGAGCTGATCGACGCCTCGAAGCTCGACGGGGCCGGCTTCCTGCGCCAGTACTGGCACGTGGCGCTCCCGGTCGTCCGGCCGGGCCTCGCCTTCCTCGGCATCTTCACCTTCATGGGCCAGTGGAACGACTACGCCTGGCCCCTGATCGCCCTCACCAACCCCGACAACGTGACCCTCCAGGTCGCGCTGTCCCAGCTCAACGGTGTCCACGGCACCACCGACTACGGAATGGTCATGACCGGAGCGCTCCTCGCCCTCGTCCCTCTGCTGATCGTCTTCGCCATCGGCGCCAGGCAGATCATCGCGGACCTCGGCAAGGGGGCCATCCGCTGATGAGCGACCCGCTCCGCGCGCTCCGCCCCTGGGAGTCACCCGAGGTGACCTCCTGGGGGCGGTTGCCGATGAACGCGCTGGACCGTCGACCGGGAGCCCTCTCCCTGGACGGCGACTGGCGCTTCCAGCTGCTGCCCGCGCCGGACGCCCCGGCCCACGGCGTCCGGTCCTCCCAGCGGGTCCCGGGCGCCTGGACCGTGCAGGGCACCGACGACCTGCCGCAGTACACCAACTTCGCGATGCCCTGGGGCGAGTTCCCGCCCGCCTCCCCCGCCGCCAATCCCACCGGGGTCTACGAGCGTGAGGTGGACGTCCCCGCCGAGTGGGCCGGACGCCGGATCGTGCTCCAGGTCGGTGCCGCCGGGAGCGTACTGCTGGTCCACGTGGACGGGCGGCCGGTCGGCGTCTCCAAGGACTCGCATCTCGCGGCCGAGTTCGACCTGTCGGGCGTCGTACGGCCCGGCGGGCGCGCGGTGTTGCGGCTCACCGTCGTCAAGTGGTCGGACGCCTCGCACCTGGAGGACCAGGACCAGTGGTGGCACGCCGGGATCACCCGCCCTGTCCTGCTGTACGCGACCGATCCGCTGCGGCTGGCCGACGTGACCGTGCGGACGCGGCGCGACGGCACGTTGCGCGTCGACTGCCAGGTACGGGACGCGGGGGGCGCGCTGCCCGCCGGCTGGTACGTCACCGGCGAACTGGACGGGCATCTCCTCACCCAGGACGCGGAGTTCGAGCGGTTCAAGGAGGAGGACGGGCGGGTCTCCGACTTCCTCGGCGAGGCCCGCCTCAGCACGGTCGTCGCCGACGCCCGCCCCTGGACCACGGAGACGCCCGCGCTGTATCCCCTGACCGTACGGCTGCACCGCGCCGACGGCTCGGTCGCCGACACCTCGCACCACCGCGTGGGATTCCGCGACGTCGAGATCCGCGGCCGGGACCTGCTTCTCAACGGTGAGCGGGTCTACATCCGGGGCGTCAACCGGCACGACTTCCATCCTCTGACAGGCCGCACGGTGTCGTACGAGGACATGCGCGCGGACCTCGTCACCCTGAAGCGCTTCGGCTTCAACGCGATCCGCACCGCCCACTATCCCAACGACCCCTCCCTGCTCGACCTCGCCGACGAACTCGGCTTCTACGTGGTCGACGAGGCGAACATCGAGGCACACGACCACGCCCACGAGATCGCCGACGACCCGCGCTATCTCGCCGCCTTCGTGGACCGCGTCTCCCGGATGGTGCTGCGCGACAAGAACCACCCCTGTGTCATCATCTGGTCGCTGGGAAACGAGTCCGACTACGGCGCCAACCACGACGCCGCCGCGGGCTGGGTCCGCCGGCACGACCCCACGCGCCCCCTCCAGTACGAGGGTGCGGCCAAACTCGACTGGGCCGGTCCGACGGTCGCGTCCGACATCGCCTGCCCCATGTACGCGCCGCTGGAGGACTGCGTCGCGCACGCCCTCTCCGGCCGGCAGACCAAGCCGCTCATCCAGTGCGAGTACTCGCACGCCATGGGCAACAGCAACGGCACGCTCGCCGACCACTGGGAGGCCATCGAGTCCACCCCCGGGCTTCAGGGCGGTTTCATCTGGGAGTTCTGGGACCACGGCATTCTTCAACGCGTGAGCGACGGAAGACCGGCCGGGCGCGATGGCGCCGGGCTGTACGACCACGGTGTCACCGCCCCGGGCCATCGCTGGGCCTACGGCGGCGACTTCGGCGAGGCGATCCACGACGGTGCCTTCGTCGCCGACGGGGTGGTCTTCCCCGACCGCACACCCAAGCCGGTGATGTTCGAGCACCGGGAGATCGCCGCGCCGGTACGCCTCGCGTACGCCGGGGGCGAGCTGCGGGTGACCAATCACCAGCACTTCCGCGGGCTGGAGTGGCTCGCCGCCGAGTGGCTGCTGTCCCTCGCGGACGGCGGTACCCGGACCGCGCCTGCCGAACTGCCCCGGGTGCCGGCGGGTGGCTCGGCCGTGGTGCCGATGCCGTTCACCCTGCCGGAGGAGGGCGGCGAGGCCTGGCTGACGCTGCGGGTGACGACGGCCGGCGAGGAGGCGTGGACGCCGCGGGGCACCGAGGTGTGCGTGCCGCAGGTGCGGTTGCGGGCGGCCGCCCGCATGACGTCGGCCACCCTGCCGGGGCCGCCCGTCGAGGTGGACGAGGCCGGCCTGCTCGTCCATCCGCTGCTCACCGCCGCCCCCGTGCTCTCGCTGTGGCGGACACCGACCGACAACGACGAACTGGGCGGCATGGCCCTGCGCTGGCGGGCCTGGAGGCTCGACGCGCCGGAGCGCGAGGTGCTCGACGTACGGCGCGAGAGCGCGGGCGTCACGGTGGTCGCCGGGTACGCGACCCTCGCCGGAACCGTGCGCCACGAGCAGGTGTTCACCCGCGTCGGAGGCGGGATACGGATCGAGGAGACGGCCGAGCTCCCGGAGGGGCTAGCCGACGTGCCGCGCGTCGGCTCCGTCTTCGAGACGGTCGCCGGACTCGATGTCCTGGAGTGGTACGGACAGGGTCCCTGGGAGTCCTATCCGGACCGCAGCGCGGGCGCGCCCGTGGGCCATCACTCGCTCACCGTGGACGAGCTGTTCACCCCGTACCTGCGGCCGCAGGAGAGCGGCGGACGGCACGGCGTACGCCGTTTCACGCTCTCTGCGCCGGACGCCACGGGGCTCACCGTCACGCTGGACGAGCCACGTCAGGTGTCCGTGACCCGGTATCGCGCCGGGGACCTGGCCGCCGCCACCCACCACGACGAGCTGGTGGCGCGGCCCGGCTGCGTGGTCCACCTCGACGCCGCCCACCGCGGCCTCGGCACGGCCTCCTGCGGGCCCGACACCTCGCCCGGCCATCTGGTCCGGGCCGGCACCCACCGCTGGTCCTGGACGCTGCGCATGCTCTGACCCTCTCGCGCCCCACCTTCTTCCCGATGGAGCGAACGTGTGTACTTCGCATGCCCGGACGCAGACCGAGCGGGCCGAGGCCGAGCAGGCCGAGGACAAGCCACCGCTGGCGCCGGGTCACCGGGTCACCGGGTCACCGGGTCACCGGGTCACCGGGTCACCGGGTCACCGGGTCACCGGAAGCAGTCGATCAGGGCCGGGGTCCGGGTAGACCGTTGCCTGCGCCCACGGTTGTTGCCGACCCGTCGGCGCGGCATGCTGTGCGAAGTGCGAAGCACGGACGAACCGCCCCCGCCCGGGGCCCGGCCCAGGGAGCCCGTCATCGCAGGCCGGCAGCGTGCCACCGACGAGGCGGGTCCCCGTGCGACCGGCGATCCGCACCGGCCCCCCGGCACCGGCCGGGCGGACCGCCCCGCACCCGCCCCGGCGACGGATCGCGAGAGCCGGACCGGGCGCCCGCCCCCGCTCTCGGCGCCCGACCGGCTGCTCGCCGTGCTCGCCGCCTTCGACCACGAGCACCCGGCGCTGTGCCTCACGGACATCAGCCGCCGGGCCGGGCTCACCCTCACCACCGCGCACCGGCTGGTGGGCGCGCTCACCGAGTGGGGCGCGCTGGAACGGGACGAGGACGGCGCCTACCACGTGGGGCTGCGCCTGTGGGAGATCGCGGCGCTGGCCCCCCGCGGCCTCGCGCTGCGGCAGGCCGCGCTGCCGTACCTGGAGGACCTGTACGAGGCCACGCACGAGAACGTGCAGATGGCGGTCCGCGACGGCCCTGAGGTCGTGTACATCGAGTGGCTCTCCGGGCGTTCCGCGGTGGGCGTCCGTATCCAGGTCGGCGCCCGCTGGCCGCTGCACGCGACGGGCGTCGGCCTCGCGCTGCTCGCCCACGGTGATCCGGCGTTCCAGGATGCCTACTGCCGCGGGCCGTTGACCGCGTTCACCTCCCACACGATCACCGACGGGGTACGGCTGCGCCGCGAGCTCGCCGAGGTGCGCCGTACCGGCGTGGCAGTGAGCAGCCGTCAGGTCACCGACGACGCCCTGTCGGTCGCCGCTCCGGTGCGCCGGGTGGACGGGGCCGTGGTCGCCGCGGTGTCGGTCGTGGTGCCCTGGTACGACGGTCAGGTACCGGCGCTGGTCCCGGCCGTCCGGCTGGCGGCGCGCGGGATCTCGCGCGCACTGGGGTGGCAGCCCCCGCCGGAGCCTCCGGCCGGCACGGGGGCGAGGGCGGCCGTGCCGGCGCGGGCCGAGCCGGGCTCGTAGCACGACCGTACGGACACACGCCGAGCCCGGACCCGAAGGACGGCGACACCGGCACGCGCCGGGCCCGGACCCGCAGGGCGGCGCCTGATCTCCTCCGCACCGGTGCGGACTCCGCGGTACGCCCTCCGCGATACCCGGGCTCTTCAGCGGAATCTCAGGTGGGAGCCCCCGGTTTCAAAGAATCGCCCCAGGGAGCCGACGCAGGATGCACCAGCGGGGGTGTACATCCAGGAAAGGCGTGCCGTGGGCTTCCCGAAGATTTCGAACCGGTCCCAGCAGCGGGCCGCGGACCGGTCCCAGCGGCAGCCGTGGTCGCGACGCGGGGTGCTCGCGGCCCTCGGTGCCGTGCCGGTCGCGGGGGCCCTCGCGGGCTGCGGCGGCTCGGCCGACGGCTCGGCGGGCGCGGACGCGAAGGCGGGTACGGGCGCGACAGCGGTGGCCGGAACGAAGGCCGAGGTCAAGGCCCCGACCGTCACCGTCGTCCCCGCCGACGGCACCAGGAAGGCCGGTTTCACCAGCCCGGTCGAGGTCACCGTGAGCGGCGGCACGCTCACCACGGTCCTGGTCACCGGCAACGACGGTTCGACGCTGGCCGGGACCTTCGACGAAGCCCGTACGAAATGGACCTCTTCCCGGAACCCGTACTCGGGGACCAAGTACACGGTCACGGCGACGCCGCGGGGTGGCACCGCGCGGACCGCGAGCTTCGTCACGCAACGGCCCTCGGACACCTTCGTCGGCCGCTTCACCCCCGAGGCGAACTCCACCTCCGGCGTCGGCATGCCCGTGTCGCTCGACTTCACCGAGGCGGTCAGGGACCGGGCCGCCGTCGAGAGGGCGATCACGGTGACGGCACAGCCCCCGGTCGAGGTGGTCGGCCACTGGTTCAGCGACACCCGTCTCGACTTCCGGCCCGAGGAGTACTGGGCCGCGGGTACGAAGATCACGCTCAGTCTGCGACTCAGGGACGTCGAGGGCGCGGCGGGTGTGTACGGCACCCAGTCCAAGGACGTCACCTTCCGCACAGGCCGCCGCCAGGTGAGCACGGTGGACCTGGCGAAGAAGACCATGACGGTCGAGCGTGACGGCGCGGCCCGCGCCGTCTACCCGGTGAGCGGCGGCGACGCCGCCCACACCACCTGGGCCGGGATCATGGTGATCAGCGAGCGGTTCGAGCAGACCCGGATGGAGTCCTCGACCGTCGGGCTCGGCGACGAGTACGACATCGCGGACGTCCCGCACGCCCAGCGCCTGACCACCTCCGGCACCTTCGTCCACGGCAACTACTGGGCCTCGCCCTCGGTCTTCGGTGCCTCCAACACCAGCCACGGCTGCGTCGGTCTGCACGACGCCAAGGGCGCCGCCGACACCTCCGTGCCGGGCTACGAGTTCTACGCGAGTTCGATGCTCGGTGACGTGGTGGTCGTGCGGAACTCGGGCGAACGGACCGTCGAGCCGTCCAACGGTCTCAACGGCTGGAACCTGTCCTGGTCGGACTGGAAGGCGGGGAGCGCCCTCTGAGGGATGTCCCCAAATCCCCCCTTCATGGCGTGAACTCCCTTGTGGCGCAAGGACATTATCGGTTCTACCTCTTGACGGCAGGAGTGGCGGAGAGCACATTGGCCGCGCACTCTGAGAGCGCTCTCAGAGTGCGTCGGCAGCACCCGCGCACCCCCACCCCGTACCTGAGAGGCACCCATGCGTGAACCCTCCGGCACCCTCGTAAGACGCGGCCCCCTGCGGCGCACCCTGGTGGCCGTCCTCGGCACCCTGGGCCTGGTCGCGGCCGCCGCCGCGGCCGCCACCCTCCCCGCGAACGCGTCCGCGCCCACTCCCCCCTCCGGCTGGTCCCAGGTCTTCGTCGACGACTTCAACGGAGCGGCCGGAACCGGCGTCAACACCTCCAACTGGCAGTACGACACCGGCACCAGCTATCCCGGTGGCGCGGCCAACTGGGGCACCGGCGAGGTCGAGACGATGACCTCCAGCACCAACAACGTCGCCCTGGACGGCAATGGCAATCTGCTGATCACCCCGCGCCGCGACGCCTCGGGCAACTGGACCTCGGGCCGCATCGAGACCACCCGCACCGACTTCCAGCCGCCGGCCGGCGGCAAACTGCGCGTCGAGTCACGGCTCCAGATGCCGAACGTGACCGGCGCCGCCGCCAAGGGCTACTGGCCCGCTTTCTGGGCGCTGGGCGCGCCCTACCGCGGCAACTACCAGAACTGGCCGAGCGTCGGCGAGCTGGACATCATGGAGAACGTCCAGGGCCTCAACACCGAGTGGGCCACGATGCACTGCGGCACCAACCCGGGCGGCCCGTGCAACGAGACGAGCGGCATCGGCGGCAACACCCCCTGCGCCGGCACGACCTGCCAGGCCGGCTTCCACACGTACGCGATGGAGTGGGACAGGTCGACGAGCCCCGAGGAGATCCGCTTCTACCTCGACGGCGTCAACTTCCACACGGTGAAGGCGAACCAGGTGGACGCGGCGACCTGGGCGAACGCCACCAACCACGGCTACTTCGTCATCCTGAACGTGGCGATGGGCGGTGGCTTCCCCGGCGCGTTCGGCGGCGGTCCCGACAGCGGCACGGTGCCCGGTCACCCGCTGGTGGTGGACTACGTCCAGGTGCTGCAGGCCGCTGGGAGCGGTACCACACCGCCGCCGACCGGCAACCGCGACGCCTACAGCGCCGTCCAGGCCGAGTCGTACGACAGCCAGTCCGGCACCATCACCGAGGCCACCACGGACAGCGGCGGCGGCCAGGACATCGGCTCGCTGGCGAACGGCGACTGGGCGCTCTACAAGGGCGTCAACTTCGGCTCCTCGGCGGCCAGGCAGTTCTACGCCCGGGTCGCGAGCGGTGCGGCGAGCGGCGTCAGCGGTCTGGTCGAGGTGCGCCTCGACAGCCGCACGAGCACGCCCGTCGGCAGCTTCGCGGTGGGCGGCACCGGGGGCTGGCAGAGCTGGCGAACGGTCCCGGCCAACATCACCGGCGTCACCGGCACCCACGACGTCTATCTGACCTTCACCAGCGGCCAGCCCGCCGACTTCGTGAACGTCAACTGGTTCGACTTCGGCCACTGACCGGGGAGATGAGCCGCGTACGGTGAACGAGCGATGAAGGGGCGGGCCGCGCGGCCCGCCCCTTCGGTCAGCTCAGCTCCGCCCGGAACGCCACCGGGGTCGTCCCCGTGTGCTGGTGGAAGAACTTCGAGAAGTTCGCGGAGTCCGGGAACCCCACGGCGACGCCGATGCGGCCGATCGGCATCTCGGTGTGCGCCAGCAGCCGCTTGGCCTCCAGGATCACCCGCTTGTCGATGAAGCCCTTCGGGGTCTGTCCGGTGGCGGCGCGCACCGCGCGCACCAGGGTGCGGCGGGAGTAACCGAGGGCGTCGGCGTACGCGCTGACGCTGTGGTTGGTGGCGAAGCCCTTCTCGACCGCGTCCCGGAAGCGGGTGAAGGTGGTGTCGGTGCGCTCGCGGTCGCCCTCGGCGGAGCTGGCCGCGAGGTGGGAGAGGCGGAGCAGGAAGGCGGTGAGGGAGTGCCGCAGCACCGCGGTGTGCAGGCTGAGCGGCAGGGTGGTCGTGTCGACGTACTCGCGCTCCAGCTGCGTCAGCGCGTGCTCCAGGGCGGCGAACCGCTGGGGGTCGGGGCGCAGCACGGGGGGCAGGTCGTAGCGGTAGAGGCCGGTCGCCTCGACGGTCGCCCGCGGCAGGAAGCCGGGCTGCATGGTCAGGACGGTGCCGCGGTAGCGGTCGGTGCGGGAGAAGCGGTGCACCTGACCGGGGCGGATCCACAGGATTTCGCCCGCGGCGACCTCGTACTCGGCGAAGTCGATCATGTGCCGGACCGGGCCCTCGTGGAACAGCATCACGATATGGAAGTCGATGCGGTGGACGCGCTCCAGGGGCGCGTCCACGTGCCAGGTGCGGCCCGTCCCCATCGCGCCGATCTGCATGCCGACGCCGGAGAGGCTCAGGTCGGTGGGGAAGGGGAAGGTCTTGATCCCGTCCTGGGTCTCGTCGCCCCCGACACCGCCTTGGGTGGTTCTGTCTGCCATGTCCCTCTCGCGTCGGCTCGGTGCGGCACTGCGTGTCCCACTTTCACCGAAGGCTGACACAGGGGCACCTTTCCCGGCAAAAGTCAGACTTTTAAGTTTGAACGCGTCCGAGCAGTTAAGACGCTTCCAACGAGGATTTCTTGAAGATGAGCGCGCAGCAGAGCACCCAGACACCGGACCGTTCTCCCGACGGTCTCGAGTGGACCGAACTCGACCGGCGTGCCGTCGACACCGCTCGTGTCCTGGCGGCGGACGCCGTGCAGCAGGTCGGGAACGGCCACCCCGGCACCGCGATGAGCCTGGCCCCGGCCGCGTACACGATCTTTCAGAAGGTGATGAGGCACGACCCCGCCGACCCGGAGTGGACCGGCCGCGACCGCTTCGTCCTCTCCCCCGGCCACACGTCGCTGACCCTTTACACCCAGCTCTTCCTGTCCGGTTACGAACTGGAGCTGGACGACCTCAAGGCGTTCCGGACCCACGGCTCGAAGACGCCGGGCCACCCCGAGTACGGGCACACCGCGGGCGTCGAGACGACGACCGGTCCGCTCGGCCAGGGTGTCGCCAACGCCGTGGGCATGGCGATGGCCGCCCGCTACGAGCGCGGTCTCTTCGACCCCGAGTCTCCTCAGGGCGAGTCCCCCTTCGACCACACCATCTGGGCGATCGTCTCGGACGGTGACCTGGAGGAGGGCATCTCCGCCGAGGCCTCCTCGCTCGCGGGCCACCAGAAGCTCGGCAACCTCGTCTTCCTCTACGACGACAACCACATCTCCATCGAGGGCGACACCGCGACGGCCTTCTCCGAGGACGTCCTCAAGCGGTACGAGGCGTACGGCTGGCACGTGCAGCGGATCGAGCCCACCGCGGACGGCGACATCGACGTCCACGCGCTCCACACGGCGCTGCGGACGGCGCAGGCCGAGACCGGGCGCCCCTCGATCATCGCGATGCGCACGATCATCGCGTGGCCCGCCCCGAACGCGCAGAACACCGAGGCCTCCCACGGCTCCGCGCTCGGCGCCGACGAGATCGCCGCCACCAAGCGGGTGCTGGGCTTCGACCCCGAGCAGACCTTCCAGGTGGACGCCGACGTGCTGGCGCACGCGCGGGCCGCCCTCGACCGGGGTGCCGAGGCGCACGCCGCCTGGGACAAGCGGATCGCGGAGTGGCGCACGGCGCAGCCCGAGCGCGCGAAGCTCTTCGACCGCGTCGTCGCCGGCCAGCTGCCCGAGGGCTGGGAGGAAGCGCTGCCGGCGTTCGAGCCCGGTACGTCCGTCGCGACCCGGGCCGCCTCCGGCAAGGTCCTGCAGGCGCTCGGCGGGGTGCTCCCCGAGCTGTGGGGCGGCTCGGCCGACCTGGCGGGCTCGAACAACACCACCATCGACAAGACCTCCTCCTTCCTGCCTGCGGGCAACCCGCTGCCGGAGGCCGACCCGTACGGCCGAACCGTCCACTTCGGTATCCGTGAGCACTCGATGGCCGCGGAGATGAACGGCATCGCGCTGCACGGCAACACCCGCATCTACGGCGGCACCTTCCTGGTCTTCTCCGACTACATGCGCAACGCCGTCCGGCTGTCCGCGCTGATGCAGCTCCCCGTCACCTATGTCTGGACCCACGACTCGATCGGGCTCGGCGAGGACGGCCCCACCCACCAGCCGGTCGAGCACCTCGCCTCGCTGCGCGCGATCCCGGGTCTGAACATCGTGCGCCCGGCCGACGCCAACGAGACGACGGTCGCCTGGGCCGAGATCCTGCGGCGGCATGCCACGAACCCGGCCCCGCACGGTCTGGCGCTCACCCGTCAGGGCGTGCCCACCTACGAGGTCAACGCCGAGGCGGCGAAGGGTGGTTACGTGCTGCGGGAGGCGTCCACCGGGACGCCGGACGTGGTTCTCGTCGCCACCGGCTCCGAGGTGCACCTCGCGGTGGAGGCACGCGACCTGCTGGAGGCCGAGGGTGTGGGTACCCGGGTGGTGTCGATGCCGTCCGTCGAGTGGTTCGAGGAGCAGTCCGCCGAGTACCGGCAGAGCGTGCTTCCGCCGTCCGTGAAGGCCCGCGTGGCGGTCGAGGCGGGCATCGGCCTGACCTGGTACCGGTACGTCGGTGACCACGGACGCATTGTCTCGCTGGAGCACTTCGGTGCCTCCGCCGACGCCAAGACCCTGTTCGCCGAGTTCGGCTTCACCGCCGAGAACGTCGCCGCCGCCGCGCGGGAATCTCTCGCCGCCGCCCGCGGTTGATCCGATCGCATCAAGGAAGATGATCACTGTGACCGAAGCAGCCGCGACCGCGGTAACCCTGAAGCGCCTCTCCGACGAAGGCGTCTCCATCTGGCTGGACGACCTCTCGCGCAAGCGCATCGCGTCCGGCAACCTCGCCGAACTCGTCGAGACCAAGCACGTGGTGGGCGTCACCACCAACCCCTCCATCTTCCAGGCCGCCATCGGCTCGGGCGAGGGGTACGAGGAGCAGCTGGCCGAACTCGCCGTGCGCGGCGTGACGGTCGACGAGGCCGTCCGGATGATGACCACGGCCGACGTCCGCGCCGCCGCCGACATCCTGCGCCCGGTGTACGACGCGACCGCCGGCCGTGACGGCCGGGTCTCCATCGAGGTCGACCCGCGCCTGGCCCACCACACCGCCGCGACCGTCGCCGAGGCCAAGCAGCTGGCCTGGCTGGTGGACCGCCCGAACGTGATGATCAAGATCCCGGCGACCGAGGCAGGTCTCCCGGCGATCACCGAGGTGGTCGGCCTCGGTATCAGCGTCAACGTCACGCTGATCTTCTCGCTGGAGCGCTACCGCGCGGTCATGGACGCCTACCTGGCCGGGCTCGAGAAGGCCCAGGCCTCCGGCGTCGACCTCGCCACCGTCCACTCCGTCGCCTCCTTCTTCGTCTCCCGCGTCGACAGCGAGATCGACAAGCGGCTGGGGAAGGTCGGCACGGACGAGGCGCTGGCCCTCAAGGGCAGGGCGGCGCTGGCCAACGCGCGTCTCGCGTACGAGGCCTACGAGGACGTCTTCGGCGCGTCCCGCTGGACCGCCCTCGCCACGGCGGGCGCCAACAAGCAGCGCCCCCTGTGGGCTTCGACCGGCGTCAAGGACCCGGCGTACAAGGACACGCTGTACGTCGACGAGCTGGTCGCGCCGGGCACGGTCAACACCATGCCGGAGGCCACGCTCGACGCCACCGCCGACCACGGTGACATCCACGGCGACGCGGTGAGCGGTGGCTACGCCCAGGCACGCGCCGACCTCGCGGCCGTCGAGCGGCTCGGGATCTCGTACGACGAGGTCGTCAAGCAGCTGGAGGACGAGGGCGTCTCCAAGTTCGAGGCCGCGTGGGGCGATCTGCTCGACGCGGTGAAGGTCTCGCTGAGCGGCAAGGGAGTCGAGGGGGAATGACCAACAGTGAAGCGCTTCCCGACGGTGACCCGCAGGATGCGTCCACCACGCCGGAGGGATCCGGTGACCAGGCCGTGGAACCGGGAGCTGTGAAGGCCGCGTCCGCCGCGGCCGGGACCGCGCCCGAGGCCGGCCCGGACTGGGACAACCCGCTGCGCGACCCGCGCGACCGCCGTCTGCCGCGTATCGCGGGCCCCTCCGGTCTCGTCATCTTCGGTGTCACCGGCGACCTCTCCCGCAAGAAGCTGATGCCGGCCGTGTACGACCTCGCCAACCGGGGTCTGCTGCCGCCCGGCTTCTCGCTCCTCGGGTTCGCCCGGCGCGAGTGGGAGGACCAGGACTTCGCCCAGGTGGTGCACGACTCGGTGCGTGAGCACGCGCGGACCGAGTTCCGTGAGGAGGTCTGGCAGCAGCTCGCCGAGGGCATGCGGTTCATCCCGGGCGACTTCGACGACGACACCGCGTTCAAGCAGCTGCGCGAGGCCGTGCAGGAGCTGGATTCCTCCCGGGGCACCAGCGGCAACTACGCCTTCTACCTCTCGGTCCCGCCGAAGTTCTTCCCCAAGGTCGTCCAGCAGCTGAAGAAGCACGGGCTGGCGGACGCGCCGGAGGGTTCCTGGCGACGCGCGATCATCGAAAAGCCGTTCGGTCACGACCTGGCCAGCGCGCGGGAGCTGAACGCGATCGTGCACGAGGTGTTCGACCCGGAGCAGGTGTTCCGCATCGACCACTACCTCGGCAAGGAGACCGTCCAGAACATTCTGGCGCTCCGCTTCGCCAATCAGATGTACGAGCCCATCTGGAACCGGTCGTACGTCGACCACGTACAGATCACCATGGCCGAGGACATCGGCATCGGCGGCCGGGCCGGCTACTACGACGGCATCGGCTCGGCCCGTGACGTCATCCAGAACCATCTGCTCCAGCTGATGGCGCTGACCGCGATGGAGGAGCCCATCGCGTTCGACGTCGAGTCGCTGCTGACGGAGAAGCTGAAGGTCCTGAAGTCGGTCAGGCTCCCGGAGAACCTGGGCGAGCACACCGTGCGCGGGCAGTACGCGGCGGCCTGGCAGGGCGGCGAGCGGGTACGCGGCTATCTGCAGGAGGACGGCATCGACCCCGGGTCGACGACCGACACCTACGCGGCCGTCAAGGTGGAGATCGACAACCGCCGCTGGGCGGGTGTCCCGTTCTACCTGAGGACCGGCAAGCGTCTGGGCCGGCGGGTGACCGAGATCGCGGTGGTCTTCCAGCGCGCGCCCCACTCCCCCTTCGACTCGACGGCCACCGAGGAACTGGGCCAGAACGCGATCGTCATCCGCGTCCAGCCCGACGAGGGCATGACGGTCCGCTTCGGTTCGAAGGTGCCGGGTACCTCCATGGAGATCCGGGACGTCTCGATGGACTTCGCCTACGGCGAGTCGTTCACCGAGTCCAGCCCGGAGGCGTACGAACGGCTGATCCTGGATGTCCTGCTCGGCGACGCCAATCTCTTCCCCCGTCACCAGGAGGTGGAAGAGTCCTGGAAGATCCTCGACCCCATCGAGGAGCACTGGGAGACGCACGGCAAGCCCGCGCAGTACCCCTCGGGCAGCTGGGGTCCGAAGGAAGCCGACGAGATGCTCGCACGAGACGGACGGAGCTGGCGCAGGCCATGAAGATCGACCTGACCGACACCACGGCAAGCAAGATCAACAAGGCGCTCGTGCAGGGACGCCGGGCCATCGGCACCCCCGCCGTGGGCATGGTCCTGACGATGGTCATCGTCACGGACGAGGAGAACGCCTACGACTCGATCAAGGCCGCCGAGGAGGCCTCGCGCGAACACCCCTCGCGCACCCTGGTCGTCATCAAGCGGCACGCCCGCACCCCGCGCGACCGCACCAACTCGCACCTCGACGCCGAGATCCGGGTGGGCGCCGACGCCGGCACCGGTGAGACGGTGGTGCTGCGGACCTACGGCGAGGTGTCCGACCACGCCGACTCCGTGGTGCTGCCGCTGCTGCTTCCCGACGCGCCCGTCGTCGTCTGGTGGCCGGTGGACGCGCCCGGCGTGCCCGCCAAGGACCCGCTGGGTGCCCTCGCGCAGCGCCGCATCACCGACATGTACGCCGTCGAGTCCCCGCTCGTCGCCCTGGAGGCCCGCGTCTCCTCCTACGCGCCGGGCGACACCGACCTGGCCTGGACCCGGCTGACCCCGTGGCGTTCGATGCTGGCCGCCGCGCTCGACCAGGCCCGTACGAAGGTGACCTCGGCCGCCGTCGAGAGCGAGGCCGACAACCCGAGCGCCGAGTTGCTGGCCCGCTGGCTGGGCGCCCGGCTCAAGGTCCCGGTCGAACGGGTCGTCACCGCCGGTCCGGTGGTCACCGCCGTCCGGCTCGGCACGGCGGCCGGCGAGATCGTCATCGACCGCCCCGAGGGTCCACTGGCCACGCTGACCCTGCCCGCGCAGCCCCCGCGCACCCTCGCCCTGAAGGTGCGCAGCACTTCCGAACTGATCGCCGAGGAACTGCGCCGCCTCGACGCGGACGAGATGTACGCCGTCGCCCTGCGGGGCGAGGGCACCAAGGAGACCTCCCGTCATGTCTGACTCCCCCAAGCTCACGCGGCGTCCGGAGTGGGTGGCCCTGGAGGACCACCGCGCGGACGGCATGCTCCACCCGCAGCTGCGTGAGCTGTTCGCCACCGACCCCGCCCGCGCGGAGCGCTATGTCGTGCAGGTCGGCGATCTGCGGATCGACTACTCCAAGCACCTGATCACGGACGAGACCCTCGCCCTGCTCCAGGAACTGGCGGTGGCCACGGATGTGTTCGGGCTGCGGGATGCGATGTTCCGTGGTGAGAAGATCAATGTGACCGAGGGGCGTGCGGTTCTGCACACCGCGTTGCGGGCGCCGCGGGACGCGGTGATCGAGGTGGACGGGGAGAACGTGGTCCCGGGGGTCCACGCGGTCCTCGACAAGATGGCGGCCTTCGCCGAGCGGGTGCGTTCGGGTGAGTGGACCGGGCACACGGGCAGGCGTATCAGGAACGTCGTGAACATCGGGATCGGCGGTTCCGACCTGGGTCCCGCGATGGCCTACGACGCGCTGCGGTCCTTCACCGACCGTGGTCTGGTGGTGCGGTTCGTGTCGAACGTGGACGGTGCCGACCTGCACGAGGCGGTGCGTGACCTCGACCCGGCCGAGACACTGTTCATCATCGCGTCGAAGACGTTCACCACCATCGAGACGATCACCAACGCCACCTCGGCGCGGTCCTGGCTGCTGTCCGGACTCAAAGCCGGTCCGGAGGCGGTCGCCAGGCACTTCGTGGCCTTGTCGACGAATGCCGGCAAGGTCGCCGACTTCGGCATCGACACGGACAACATGTTCGAGTTCTGGGACTGGGTCGGGGGACGCTACTCCTTCGACTCGGCCATCGGCCTGTCGTTGATGATCGCGATCGGCCCGGACCGGTTCAGGGAGATGCTCGACGGCTTCCACCTCGTCGACGAGCACTTCCGTACCGCGCCGGCCGAGTCCAACGCGCCGCTGCTGCTGGGCCTGCTGGGCATCTGGTACAACAACTTCCACGACGCGCAGTCCCACGCCGTGCTGCCCTACTCCCACTACCTCAGCAGGTTCACCGCCTACCTCCAGCAGCTGGACATGGAGTCCAACGGCAAGTCGGTGGACCGGCAGGGCGAGCCGGTGGACTGGCAGACCGGACCGGTGGTGTGGGGCACTCCCGGCACCAACGGGCAGCACGCCTACTACCAGCTCATCCACCAGGGCACCAAGCTCATCCCGGCCGACTTCATCGGTTTCGCCAACCCGGTCGACGAGCTGGAGACGGGCCTGGCCGCCCAGCACGACCTGCTGATGGCGAACTTCTTCGCCCAGACCCAGGCCCTGGCCTTCGGCAAGACACCCGACGAGGTCCGCGCCGAGGGCGTGCCCGAAGACCTGGTGGCCCACAAGACGTTCAAGGGAAACCACCCCACCACCACGATCCTCGCCCGCGAACTGACCCCCTCCGTCCTGGGCCAGCTCATCGCCCTCTACGAACACAAGGTGTTCGTCCAGGGCGCCGTCTGGAACATCGACTCCTTCGACCAGTGGGGCGTCGAACTCGGCAAGGTCCTCGCCAAACGCATCGAACCCGCACTCACCGACGGCACCGAGGTACCCGGCCTCGACCCCTCCACCGCCTCCCTCGTGGCCGCGTACCGCACTCTCCGGAAGAAGTGAACTGACATGACCGCGATGCAACTGGGGCTGATCGGCCTCGGCAAGATGGGCGGCAACATGCGCGAGCGGATCCGCCGCGCAGGCCACACCGTCATCGGATACGACCGCAATCCGGAACTCGCCGACGTCCACAGCCTCGAAGAGCTGGTGGGCGCGCTCGAAGCCCCGCGTGTGGTGTGGGTGATGGTGCCGGCCGGTGCCGCGACCCAGTCCACCATCGACCAGCTCGGCGACCTGCTGGAGCCCGGTGACACCGTCGTCGACGGCGGCAACTCCCGCTGGACGGACGACGAGAAGCACGCCGGGGAACTGGCCGCCAAGGGCATCGGCTTCGTCGACGCCGGCGTCTCCGGCGGCGTCTGGGGCCTGCAGAACGGCTACGCGCTGATGGTCGGCGGCGACGCGGAGAACGTCGCCAGGGTCCAGCCCGTCTTCGACGCGCTCAAGCCCGAGGGCGACTCCGGCTTCGTGCACGCCGGCAAGGTCGGCGCCGGCCACTTCTCCAAGATGGTCCACAACGGCATCGAGTACGCCATGATGCAGGCCTACGCCGAGGGCTGGGAGCTCCTGGAGAAGGTCCACTCCGTCACCGACGTGCGCGAGGTCTTCCGTTCCTGGCAGGAGGGCACGGTCATCCGTTCCTGGCTGCTGGACCTGGCCGTCAACGCCCTGGACGACGACGAGCACCTGGACAAGCTGCGCGGCTACGCGGACGACTCCGGCGAGGGCCGCTGGACCGTCGAGGCGGCCATCGACCACGCGGTACCGCTGCCCGCGATCACCGCGTCGCTGTTCGCACGGTTCGCCTCGCGCCAGGACGACTCGCCGCAGATGAAGATGGTCGCGGCACTGCGCAACCAGTTCGGCGGCCACGCCGTCGAGTCCGCGGAGTAGGCCGGGTCATGGGCGATCTCATACTCGTCCGCCACGGCGAGACCGAGTGGACCCTGACGGGCCAGCACACCAGCTGGACCGATCTGCCGCTCACCCAGCACGGCGAGGAACAGGCCAAGTCCCTCGCGCCGCTCTTCGCCGGGCAGTCCTTCGCGCAGGTGTTCACCAGCCCCCTCGACCGGGCGGTACGGACCGCGGAACTCGCGGGCCTGACCGGACCGGTGACCGACCCCGATCTGCACGAGTGGGACTACGGGGGCTACGAGGGGATCACCACCCGCGCCATCCACCGCACCCGGCCCGACTGGGTCCTGTGGGAGGACGGGGTGCCGCCCGGCCCCGACGGTCACCCCGGCGAGTCGCCGCAGGAGGTGGGGGAACGCGCCGACCGGGTCCTGTCCCGCGTGGACGCGGCGCTCTGCAACCACCCCGGGGACGTGGTCCTGGTGGCCCACGCGCACTTCCTGCGGGTGCTGACGGCCCGTCGGCTGGGGCTCCCGGCGGACGCCGGACGGCTGTTCCAGCTCTCGACGGGAACCGTCAGCCGGCTGTCCACGGAACACGGACACCCGGTGATCGCCGAGTGGAACGCCACCGGAACTTCTGCGCCGGTCCGCTAGTTTCTACGATGCTGTAGAAACCGAGGAGGTTTCCGGTCCGCCCCCGGGCGGGCCGGGCCTCTGCCAACGTATGGAGTTCTCATGGCCCTGTGGGACCGCATCAAGGAGTCCGCGTCGACGATGCAGACCCAGCTCGTGGCGAAGAAGAACGATCTCAAGAGCGGTGCCTTCCGCGACGCGAGCATGGCGATGTGCGCGCTCGTCGCCGCGGCGGACGGGTCGGTCGATCCGTCCGAGCGGCAGCGTGTCGCCCAGCTCATCGCCACGAACGAGGTGTTGCAGAACTTCGACGCCGACGACCTGCGCCGCCGCTTCGACGACAACCTGAACAAGCTGACCGCCGACTTCGCCTTCGGCAAGGTCAGCGTCCTCCAGGAGATCGCCAAGGCCAAGAAGAAGCCCGCCGAGGCACGTGCCGTCATCCAGATCGGCATCGTGATCGGCGGCGCCGACGGCGACTTCGACAAGACCGAGCAGGCCGTGGTGCGTGAGGCGTGCTTCGCGCTCGACCTGCCGCCGCACGAGTTCGACCTGTAGTTCCGCGCCGGACCCCGGCCCACGTCGCCCGCCGTGGGCCGGGGTCCGTCGTTCGGGTCAGGCGGCACCGGCGCGCGGCGCCCTGGCGTCCCGCCGCATGATCCGGACGACAGGCCCCCCAGAGGCGGGTGAAGTGGCTCAGGTGCCGCGCGCCGACCGCTTGCGCCACCTCACGAACTCCTTCTCCGGGTCGCCGGTGCAGGACCAGGGCGAGCGGCTGGCGCGCGGTCCGACCATCCTGAAGAGCGAACCGGCCAGGTCCGGGAGTCCGCCGTAACAGGCCGCGTGCGCCAGGTAGTTGAAGTGCCGCACCTCCTCGGGGGCGGGCGGCCCCTCGGAGCGGGCGGTGAGCCAGCGCTGCCAGCTCCGCCGCACGTCGCTGACGGCTCCGTCGTGATTCCAGTGCCGGTCGAACCCGGCGGGCGTGTCCCGCCGGCCGTTCGCCTCCTCCAGGACGGCGCGGTACTCCTCCACCCGCGCGACCTGCAGCAGAACCGGCAGCGCGGAGCCCGGCGGGGCGACGGCCGCCGCGTCCCGCGCGAAGTCGTACATGAGGCCGTGCGACCCGTGCCAGCGCGCGGAGTAGTAGCGCAGCACCTGGAGGTGCCCCTCCATGCTGTACGGATCGCGGGCGTGCAACTCGTCCCACCAGCGCCCGAGTTCCTGACGGCGCACCCCGGCGGGATAGAGCCGGGCGACGGAGATGAGACAGATCCAGGGCGTGGGGTCGTCCGGGTAGGCCTCGGCACCCTGGAGGCAGGCCATCACCGCCTGGTCGACGCGACGCCGTTCGACCGGGGCACCCCCGCCCGCCGCGCCGGCCAGATGGAAGGCCCTGGCGACCTCGGTCGCGGCCCGCAGCACGAGGGCGTCGCCGCCGTGGGGTTCGGCCGCCAGCCAGGACTCGACCGAGGAGTTGTCCACGCAGGCCGCCGCCAGCAGCCGCATCCGGTGTCCGCGCACGGGCCACGCGGGGCCGGTGGCCCTCAACAGGTCGCGCAGGCTCTGCCAACGGCCGACGGCGATGTCCTGGCGTGCGGAGGTGAGGAGCGTGTCCCCGCCGTCGGGGTCGAAATCGGGGGTGAAGCGGTCTCTCGCCATGCGGACTCTCTCAGAAGTCGGTGGGGAGACCTTCGTGGGGAAAGGACCGCTCGACCGCCGTCACCACCGTGTCGGACGAACCGAGGGCTCCTGATGGGAGAGCCCTCTGCCCCTGTCGTCGTTCATGGATGCGCTGCTTCGGTTGCACGACGGCCACTGTTGTCGGCCGACGGTAGCTCCGCAGGAGGTGTTCCGCAGGTGGTGTGATGATAGCGGTGGTCTTTGGTGTTTCAATGTCAACCCGTCGGTAATATCCGCCGTATAAGGGCGACCGGCAGTGGGCGTGCACCGGCGGTCGGAGGCCTCGGACGCAGAGCAGGCGCGAGCTCCGGTGATCATGGAGTTCTCTGCGCTCGCTGCCCGGGCACGTGGACACCCACCCACGGGCTGCCACGACCCGCGCGTCCCCGACCGGATCGTGTTCGAGCACGTGATCGCCGCCCTGCGCCTCCCTGATTTGTGCCGCCCTGTGCGTCAGAGCGAGCCGCGGGCCGCTGCCTCGACGAAGTCCGTGAACGCCTTCGGCGTCACCTTCAAGGCGGCCGCGCCACCACCCGCAGGTGGAAGTGACGCCCACTGCCGGACGCTCCGAGGCGCCGCGGGGCGGTGACCTGCCGCGTGGGCCGTGTCCGCACCCCGGGGCCGCGCGCTGCGCGGCGAGGCGCACCGGAGCGCCGCGCGACCGTCCAGTCCGCGCCGGTCGTCCGGGTCTCCATCAGCCTCTCGCCGCCGGGGACTTGGGCGTTCCCGGGTGAACGTCACGCCTGGATACGGTTGACAGCCGACGTCGGACGGCAAGAACATCGGGCCGGGGCCGAACGCGACGGCACGGCGGGAACACCGGCCGGAACGGCGCGCGACGCGAAGGCGCGGCCGCACGGAGCCGCTCCGCGCACCCCGGCCGGATTCAGGGGCGGCCGGGATGCGCGGAGCTCCCGCCGGCCCTCGTCACGGGGACGGCCGGCCGACGACGCTCCGGGAGCCGGGCACGGACCCGACGGCCGGCGTCAGCGTTCGCGGGGGACGCCGTAGGTGCGCTCCACGTGCAGCCGCAGCACGAGCCGCCGGTCACGGACCATGGCGGCCCGGTAGTCGTCCCAGTCGGGGTGCTCGCCCATCAGGTCGCGGTAGAGACGGACGAGCTCCTCGACCGTCTCGTCGTGCGGGTCCCCTGCCACCGGAGTGAGCTCGGCGGTGCCTTCGGCGACCGTGTACGCCCAGCGGTCGTCGCTGGTCACGTGGTACGAGGCCCGCGGGTCCCGGCGCAGGTTCCGCGTCTTGGCGCGGTCGTCCGTGAGAGACACCCGGACGATGTTCTCGTCGGGACTGTAGGCGTGAACAACGTTCGACAGCTGGGGCCGCCCGTCCCTCTTGAGGGTGGTGAGCACCCCGCCCTTGTACTCGGAGAGCAGCTTGAGCAGTGCGTCCTGCGTCGCGTCCTGAGTCATATCCGGATCAACCCTCCGGTGGGGATCGTCATTCCCTGACCGACAGGCGGTAGACAGTGTCCACGTCCGCCTGGTAGACCGTGCCCGGACCCGCTTCGTACCGCCGGACTCGTTCGTCGAGGACGTCCGTGTGCCGCATCCCGGGTTCCTCCTGCTGGGCGCCGGCTTCGCGGCGGTGATGGTCACCGCGACGACGGTCGTCGTGTGCGGCACGTCCGCGCGGAGTCGGCGGGGGTGGCGGGCGGTCTCCAGCAGACGGCCATGAACGTCGGGCCCACGCCGGGTGTTGCCGCGGCGACCGTGCTGATGCCCCTGGCGGGCGATGTCCGCACGGGTCCCGCTCTGACGGTTCTGGCGGCCGTGGCGCCGGCCGGACTGCCGCTCGCCCGGTGGCTGCCGGGACGCGACGGGCCGCCGACCCGCGGGCCGGACTGCCCCGAAGCATCCGCGGGAACTCCGTACGGGACGATGAACACGAGGCAGTCCATGAGCCGCAGTGCGGAGGAGAACGATGGGACACCTGCGACAAGAGGTCGAGCCGCATGAGGTCGGCCTCGATCCGAAGGCCCTGGCCCGGTTGGACCAGCACTTCGCCCACCTGGTCGACGACCACCGGCTGCCCGGTTGTCTGGTGGCCGTGTCCCGGCACGGCACGGTCGCGCACCTCGCGACGCACGGATGGCGCGACCGCGCGGCCGGGCTTCCGGTCGAGACCGACACGCTGTGGCGGATCTACTCGATGACGAAGCCGGTCACCTCGGTGGCCGCGCTGATGCTCCTCGAGGAGGGACACTTCCGGCTGGACGACCCGGTCGCCCGTTTCCTGCCCGCCTTCGCCGAACCTCGGGTGTACGTCGACGGGTCGGGGGCCGGCACGCGGACCCGTCCGGCAGATCAACCCCTCACGATCCGGCATCTGTTGACCCACACCTCCGGCCTGACGTTCGGTTTCTACCACTCCCATCCGGTCGACGCGCTCTACCGCGTCGCCGGTCTGGAGTCGTCGGTGGCGCCGGGCACGGATCTCGCCGGAACCTGCGAGGTGTACGCCGGTCTGCCGCTCCAGTTCGAGCCGGGCACCGCGTGGAACTACTCGGTCTCCACCAACGTCCTGGGGCGTCTCGTCGAGGTGGTGTCCGGTCAGGACCTCGACGTCTTCCTCGCCGAGCGGATCTTCCGTCCGCTCGGGATGACGGACGCCGGGTTCTGTGTCACCGACGAGCAGTCCGGACGGCTCGCCGAGCTCTACGGGGAGGACTCCGAGGGGCGGATCGCCCCGATCGCCGGGCTCCCGCTGCACGGCCGGCCGCGCTTCCTGTCCGGGAGCGGCGGCATGGTGGCCACCGCCCACGACTACCACCGCTTCATGGAGATGCTCCGCCGGCGCGGCGAACTCGACGGCGTGCGGCTGCTGAAGCCGGAGACCGTGGACACGATGGCGTCCAACCAGTTGCCGGGAGGCGCCGACCGCCGCACCTTCGGCAGCCCGCTGCACCGCGAGCCCGGCAACGCGGGCCTGGGCTTCGGCCTCGGCGTCTCCGTCGTGGTGGACCCGGAGATCACCCGGTCCCCCTCCGGCGAGGGTGCGTTCGGCTGGAGCGGTGTGGCCGGTACGACCTTCTGGGTCGACCCGCACCGGGACCTGACCGTGCAGTTCTTCACCCAGGTCCGCCCGGCGGGGTCCCACGCGCACTTCCCCGAGCTGAAGCGGCTGGTGCACGAGGCCGTGCGGGACTGACCCGGCTCACCCGGTCCGCAGACCGAACTCCATCCCGTCCCGGGCGAGTTCGGCCAGCCACTGCTCGGACCGCGTCGCCGTCCCGGCGGCGCGGCACAGACCGGGCGGGAGCGAGCCGTCGAGGATGTGGCGGACGCCGAGGGCCAGGGTGCGGGAGACACAGCGCGCCATGGCGCTCTCCTCGGCGGTCCCTTCGAGATCGAGGAGGTAACGGCCCGACCAGCTCGTGCCCGGTTCGCTCCGTACCTCCAGGGACACCACGAGCACGACGCGGTCGCGGTCCGTGTCCGTCGTCGGGTGGGCCGCCGCGAGTTCCTGGGCGAGGGCCGCGATCCGCTCGTCGTCGCCCGCCTTCAGCTCGGCGAAGACGGCGTCCCAGGCGCGCTGCCAGCCGTCGAGGCGGAGGGTGCCCCGGACGAAGGTCTCCGGTGTCCAGGCGTCGGGGAGACCGTACTGCTGGAGGAAGGGCACGCTGTCGCGGTTGGGGTAGACCTCGAAGGTCTCGCCGTCGACGTGATGGGGGCGGGTCGCCTCCCAGGGGCGCGGGACCGTGGTGCGGTTACCGTCCTCGATGTAGCGGGCCGGTGAGCGCAGGGCGCCGAGCACACCGGCCGGTGCCCAGCTGAAGCGGTACCGGAAGTCGTCGGGCACCGCCGGGACGCCACCGCAGTACGACGTGAGGCTGTACGAGGCGGCCACGCCGTCCCCGATCGCCCGGCGGGCCCGGGCGATCAGGCTGTGCGCGAAGAGGTGGTCGATACCGGGGTCGAGCCCGCACTCGGTCAGCACCACCACGCCGGCCGCCGTGGCCGCGGGCGCCTGCGCGAGTACGGCGTCCGACACATAACTCGAGCAGGCGAAATGGGCGCCGCTCCCGACGCAGGCGGCGAGCAGTGGAGCGTGTTCGGGCGCGGGCAGCATGGAGACCACGACGTCTCCGGGCGCGAGCGCGGCGGTGAGCGCGGGCAGCGTGTGGGCGCGGGGCTCCGCGCGACCGGTCAGGCCCAGCGCCTCCAGGCTCCGCGCCGCGCGCTCCTCGGTGCGGTGCCACAGGTGCACACGGTCGGCGGCGTCGCAGACGGCGGCCAGACCGCTGCCGGTGGACAGACCCGCGCCTATCCAGTGCACGGTGCCGCTCGCTGCCGTTGCCTTTGACTTCACGCAACTCCCCTTACTCCAGGCCGTGTTCACGGCAGGCTTGGTGGAACCGGTCCAGGCAGCGTCCCCACGGGCCGCCGACGCCGAACTCCAGGAGCTGCGGCAGCAGCGCCGCCGAGAAGTCGACGCTCGCCTCCAGCGGCAGCAGGGACGGCAGGTTGTCGATGGCGATCAGGTCCAGGGCGGGCCGCTCCCGCAGGCGGCGCACGGGGCGCGTCCAGTTAGTGGTGGCGTCGTAGACCGGCAGCACGTTGGACGGCGATCCGACGTCGCAGGTCACGTCGCACAGCGTGCGCAGCCGGCGGCCGGGTCCGTCGAGGTCCTTGTCCGTGAGGAAGGGCGGGATCGGCCGGGTCGTGAGCACGGTGTTCACCATCAACTCGTGGTCCAGCAGGGCCGCCCGGTCCAGATCACGGGTCTCGGCGAGATCCCAGCAGGTCGGCTCCACCCCGGCCACGCCCAGCGCGGCGCGGGCGCCCCGGCCGCTGCGGCCGAGGGCACCGATCACCAGTGCCGGCAGCTCCCCCGCGATCCCGGCGAGTTCCGCGTCCAGCTCCTCCTTCGACGTGGGCCGCAACGGGGCCTTCAGGGCGTCCCGGTGCTGCAGCACCGCCAGCGCCGCACCCAGATATCCGGCCCAGTAGCCGAAGGCGGCGAGCCTGCGTCCTTCGTCGTCCACCAGGTATTCCAGGTCGAGCAGGGCACCACCGCCGGCGAGGAACCTGCGCAGCAGCGGCTCGGCCCCCGGCTGCCGCTTGTAGGCGTGCCCGAAGAAGAGGTGCCGGTGCGTCAGTTCGGCTGAATCGGCGGGGAGTTCCTTGAGGCCGACGACCACCGCGTCCGGCGGTGCCGAGACCCAGGAGCCCGCCTCGGCGACACCGCACCCCGCCTGCTCGTACGCCTCGGCCGGGAAGACCCGCTGCGGCGAGTCCTCGACCGTGAGCGTCACGCCGGCGTCGACGAGCCGTCGGGCGTCCGAGGGCACGACGGGCGTGCGCCGTTCGGTCGTACGGGTCTCGTGGCGCAGCCACAAGTGGAGCTCGGTCATACGAGGTTGACCTCCGGGCGCGGGGCGTCGGCGGCGAAGCGCTCGACGCTCAGGGGGCTGATGTCGAGGAAGGGTACGCGGCCCAGGTACAGATCCCGGACCACCTCGCCGACCGCCGGTCCCTGCAGGAAGCCGTGGCCCGAGAACCCGGTCGCGTACAGGAAGCGGGCGCACGAACGCGCCTCGCCGATCAGCGCGTTGTGGTCCGGTGTGACCTCGTAGAGGCCCGCCCAGCCACCCGTGCGGCGCAGGTCGAGCAGGGCGGGCGCGCGTCGCCGCATGGCCTCGGCCAGCCGCGGTATCCAGCGCTCGTGCGTCCCGGTGGCGAACCCGGGGGTCTCGTCGGGGTCGGACATGCCGACGAGGAGCCCCGGGCCCTCGGCGTGGAAGTAGAGGCTGGTGGTGAAGTCGATCGTCATGGGGAGGTCGGGCGGCAGGTCGGGGACGGGTTCGGTGACGGCGATCTGGCGGCGCAGCGGCTGCACCGGAAGGTCCACTCCGGCCATCGCGCCGACGGCCCGCGACCAGGCGCCGGCGGCGCAGACGACCGCGCCGGTGGCGATCCGGCCGCCGGTGGTGACCACCGCGGTGATGGTGTCCCCGCGGGTCTCGATGCCGGTGACCTCGCAGTGCCGCAGCAGGGTCGCGCCGTGCCGGCGGGCTCCGGCCGCGTAGCCCTGGACCACGGACTCGGGGGTGCAGTGCCCGTCGTCCGGGGAGAAGGCGGCGGCCAGCAGGCCGTCGGTGCCGATGAGCGGGGACAGCCGGCGTGCCTCGGCGGGGTCGATCAGGCGGCTGGGCACTCCGAGCGCGTTCTGCAGCCGCACCCCGTCCTCGAAGGCCGCGACCTCCTCGGGGGTGGAGAGCAGGAACAGGTAGCCGACCCGGCGCAGGCCGATGTCCTGGCCGGGTTCCTCCCCGAAACGGGCGAACGCCTCCAGGCTGCGGGCGCCCAACCGGATGTTGAGCTCGTCGGAGAACTGCGCCCGGACGCCGCCGGCGGCCCGCGCGGTGGAGCCGGACGCCAGTTCGTCGCGCTCGACCAGGACGACGTCCCGTACACCCGCGCGGGCCAGGTGGTAGGCGATGCTCGTGCCGATCACGCCGCCGCCGACAACGACGACCTGAGCGGTCCCGTTCACCGCCGTGCCCGCCGGGCACGGGCCGCGTCGATCACGGCCCAGGCCGCGGCGGCGTCCTGCACGCCGAGCCCGACGCTGTTGTAGAGGACGATGTCGTCCGGGCCGGTGCGGGCCGTACGGACGCCGGTCAGGACGCCGCCGAGCGGGATCAGGTCGTCCGGCGCGAGGATTCCCCGGGCCAGCGCCTCGACCACCGGTCCCGCGTGCTCCGCCGCCGTCAGCGGATCGTCGACGACCACCGCCGCGGCCCGCCGGACCACCTCGGCGTCGACCTCGCTGCGGGTGGGCTCGAAGGACCCCACGCTGACGACCGTGCACCCCGGCGCCAGCCACTCGCCCCGCACGACGGGTGTGCTGCTGAGCGTGCAGGCCGCGACCATCGACGCTCCGGCGACCGCCTCCTCCGCGGAGCCGGCCGCCTCGACGGCGACGCCGAGTTCCGCGGCGAGCCGCTGGGCCGCGTGCGCCCGCCGGCCGGGATGCGGGCTCCACACCCGTACGGACCGCAGTTCCCGCACCCGGGCGACGGCCCGCGCGTGGGCGAGCGCCTGGGTGCCGGAGCCCAGCAGGCCGAGCTCCGCGCTGTCCGCGGTGGCCAGCGCGTCGAGGGCGACAGCGCTGGCGGCGGCGGTGCGCAGGGTGGTGACCGCCGTGCCGTCCATGACCGCGGCGAGCCGGCCGGTCACCGGATCGAGCGCGTTGATCACGGCATGGACGGTCGGCAGCCCCGCCGCCGCGTTGCCCGGGTTGACGCTGCCGAACTTGGCGACGGCCCCGGTGTCCGCGGACAGCCGCGCCAGGTACGCGAAGACGACGCTGTCGTCGAAGCGACTGGGGTGCATGATCTTGCCGGGCAGCTCGGCGGTGCCGTCACCGAGCGCGGTGAACGCCGCGCGCTGCGAGGCGATCGCCGTGTCGGTGTCCAGCAGCTCCACGACCTGCTCACGGGACAGATACAGCGGTCCGGCGTCGTCTTCTGTCATTCCTCAGTGATAGCCGCCTTCGCCGTTCCGCAAAAGATCGCCTTCGTCCAGTCGCCGCCGTCCAGGTGAGGGAGGAAGTGGTCGAGGCGCTCCCGCTTGGTGAGCAGGTAGCTGAGGTTCTCCTCGCACGGCGGTATCAGCAGCGGGACCTGCTCGGCGACCTTGATGCCGTTGCGCTGCAGCGACTCACGCTTGCGCGGGTTGTTCGAGAGCAGACGCACCGACCGTACGCCGAGGTCGTGCAGGATGTCCGCGGCCACCCGGTAGTCGCGGGCGTCGACCGGGAGACCGAGGGCGACGTTCGCCTCCACGGTGTCGAGGCCCTCCGACTGGAGCTTCATCGCCTGCAGCTTGGCGAGCAGGCCGATGCCGCGGCCCTCGTGACCGCGGAGGTAGACGAGGATGCCGCGGCCCTCCGCGACGATGGCGCGCAGCGCCGCGCCGAGTTGGTCGCCGCACTCGCAGTGCGTGGAGCCGAACGCGTCCCCGGTGAGGCACTCCGAATGGAGCCGGGTGAGGACGCCTTCCTTCGTCGCGTCCTCTCCACCGCCGGCGAGATCACCGACTTCCCCGTGGACCAGGGCCACTTGCTCCTCTCCGCGGTCGTGGTCCAGGTAGCCGACCGCCTGGAAATTGCCGTACACGGTGGGCAGAGGGGCGATCACGACTCGTTCGACACCAGAGCGGCGCGCGGTCCCGGCAAGTACTGCAAAGTTATCTGTCATGATCTGGTTCCTAAGCAGAGTCGAAAGAAGCGTCGAAAGGCCGTGAAACATGAGTGGTTCGGGAACGCGCTCGACGGTGTCCGGTCTGTTGCCGGCGGACACCACGGAGGATGTGCGCGAGCGGGGGGCCGGTATTGCCCGTGAGGTCGCCGTGCTTCCCGTGGGGAGCTTCGAACAGCACGGGGCGTTCCTTCCGTTGGCGACGGACACGCTGGTCGCCTGCGCCGTCGCGCGTGAGATCGCCGCCGCCCATCCGGTCCATCTCCTTCCTCCGTTGACGATCTCCTGCTCGCACGAGCACGCCGCGTGGCCGGGGACCGTCAGCATTTCCGCCGTCACGCTGTACGCGGTGGTGCGGGACATAGCCGAATCGCTCCGCCGCTCGGGTGTGGACACCCTGGTGCTGGTCAACGGACACGGCGGGAATTACGTGCTGGGCAATGTCGTCCAGGAATCCGCGGGCAGCGGTACGCGCATGGCGCTTTTCCCGGCCCTCGAGGACTGGGAGGCCGCGCTCGAACGAGCCGGTGTGGAGACCTCGTTGCTCACCGATATGCACGCGGGAGAAATCGAGACCTCCATTCTTCTGCACACGCACCCGGAATTGATCCGCCCCGGTTACGAGACCTCGGACTTCGTCGCGGACGACCGGCGTCATCTGCTCACCCTCGGAATGTCCGGCTATACCGAGTCCGGCGTCATCGGCCGCCCTTCGAGGGCCTCCGCCGAGAAGGGCGAGGAACTCCTGGCGGGGCTGACCGAGGCCTTCGGGGCGTACTTCTCGTTGCTGACGGAGAAGACACCGCCCTCGACGGGGACGGATGCTTCGGCGGTCGCTGAATCCCGGCATTGATCCTGCCCTCCTGCGTTCTCCTCCCGCGGGCGTCGCAGCGCCGCGAACCAGCGGACGAACAGGACCGCGACGCCGGGCAGGGCGGCGGCGAAGCTGAGCACCCCGTAGATCACGGCGACGCTCAGACCCATGCCGGCGCCCAGTCCGGCGGCACCGAAGGCCCAGGCCATGACGCCTTCCCTGGGGCCCCAGCCGCCGACGTTGAGCGGCAGGCCCATGGCGAGCAGGGCCAGCAGTGCCAGCGGCAGCAACTCGGCCACGGACGCGGTGGATCCGGCGACGCGGGCGGCGATCAGGAACATCGCCAGGTGTCCGGCCAGCACCACGACCGACGAGATGAGCACACCCGGCCAGTTGCCGCGGGCCAGCAGCGCGCCGCGCGCCTCGGTGAGCGCGGCGCGTACGGCTCCGTACCGGCGGGAAGGCGCGGCCGGCCCGGCCCTGCGGGCCGCGGCCACCGCGACTGCCGAGCACACCGAGACGATCGCCAGGACGAGAGCCAGTCGACGGGCGTCCGTGAGGACCGGTGACGGCTGGGTGAGCAGGACCACGGCGCCCACGGCGACCAGGACCGCCTGCCCGGCGGTCCGTTCGAGGACCACCGCGCGCACACCGCGCCCGATGTCCCCCGCGCTCTGGCCGTGCCGTACGGCGCGGTGCACGTCGCCGAGGACACCACCGGGCAGCGCCGCGTTCAGGAACAGCGCGCGGTAGTAGTCGGCGACAGCGCCTGCCAGCGGCAGCCGGATCCGCAGCCCGCGGGCCACCAGACACCAGCGCCAGGCGCTGAACACCGTGGTGAGCAGCCCCAGTCCGACCCCGGCCAGCAGGGTCGTGGCGTCGATCTTCCGCAGTCCGTCCAGGAAGACGCCGGTGCCGAGCCGCCAGAGCAGTACGCCGAGGATGGCGGCGCCGGCGACGGTGCCGAAGTGGGTGCGCAGCCGGCGGGAGTCGAGCAGCGCGCGCAGGCCGCCCGCGGGACGCCCCTCGTCGGTCGCCGGTGCCGGGTCGCCCTGCTCGGGCGCGCGGGCGGCACCGGGGCCGGCCGGTGACCGGTCGCCCGCCGCGCCCGCCGTGGACGGGAGCGCGGTGGCCCGGGCGGCGGGCGGACGTGCCGTGACGTCGGCGGTGCGCGGGCGCACGATCGTCTCGGCGGCGTGCGGGTGCGCCGGGGCGTCGGCGGTGCGCGGTCGCGCGGCGTCGGCCGTGGGGGCCGGGACGGCGACGGCGGTGGAGCGTGTCCCCTCCGCCTCGATCTCGGTGCGGTCCGCGTCCGCCGTCCCCTGCCCCTGGGTCCCGAGCACCTCCGTGCCGGGGCGCCGCCGGGCGGGGGAGGCCGCGCCACGGATCCGCAGGGCGACGCGCCTGCCGAGGGCGGGGACCGTGGCGGCGTCCACGCCGACCGCTTCCACGCCCGCACTCACTTCGCACCGCCTGCCGGCAGCGCCAGGACGTCGCTGTGGTGCACGACCACTCGCGACTCGCCCGCGGCGCAGGCCGCCAGACGGGACCGCAGGTACGATTCCGCACGCTCCGCCAGCTCGGGCCGCTGCTCGACGGCCGCACCGACCCAGCCGCGCAGCCACTCCTCGGTGAGCGCGGCCTCGTCGGGCCCGAGCCGCCAGGGACTCGGATGCACCCGAACGGTCGCTCCGTGCCGGTCGAAGGCCTCGCAGGCCGCCGTGATCGCGTCCGGGCCGAGCAGGTCCCCGCGCCGCTGGTGGGCGTTGAACGCCTCGCCGAACTCGGCGTCCAGCGGGTCGCCGGGCGCGAACTCGACGCGGCCCGCGACGGAGAGGGTCAGCAGCGCCGGGACCCCGGCCTCCGCGCAGGCCGCCGCGAGCCGGTCGATCTCCTCACGGGTGAGCACGTCCAGCAGGGCGGACGCCGTCACCAGCGAGGCCCCGGTCAGGGCGTCGGCGGTCAGCCGGCTGATGTCGCCGCGCTGGGTGGTGACCATGACCCGGCTGCCGTCGGCGGCCGCGGTGGGCGAGCCCACCGTCGCGAAGTGCAGCAGATACGGGTCCCGGTCGTGCAGGACCCAGTGCTGGGCGCCGTCCAGACGCGGGGCGAGCCAGCGGCCCATGGACCCGGTGCCGCAGCCGAGGTCGTGAATCACCAGGTCGCCGCCGCGCCGGGGCTGGTTGGCCAGCCGGATGCGCAGCGGGTCGAGGAGGTCGGCCGCCCGTGCCGCGGCGTCGGCGCCCTCCCGCAACTGGAGCCACTGGGGGGCGTAACGGGGCATGTCGTCGTCGGGCGTCTCCGCGCGCCGCCCCGGAGCACCCGAACCGCTCGTGGTGGGGCCGGCCCCGGGAACGACCTGCTTCACGTCCTGGCCCGCGTCACCGGTTCCGGTCGCACCCGGCGTCCCCTGCCCGGGAGCGTCCGACCCGGTAGCCGTCGTCCTCATGCCGCCCTCCGGGGTTCCTGCGGAAGGCGTGCCAGCACGCCGGCCAGGCTGCGGGCCGTGGCGGCCCAGCCGTCCAGCGCGGCGCGCCGGCCGCGGGCGGCCGCCTTCAGCCGGCGGCGCACATCGGCCTCGCCGAACCAGCCGCGCAGCTCCACGGCCAGGGCGGCCGGGTTCTCCGGGGGGACGAGGATGCCGGGCACCCCGCCGTCGGGCGCGCGCCCGACCGCTTCGGGCAGGCCGCCGACATCGGTCGCCAGCACGGGAATGCCCCGGGCGAGCGCCTCGGTGACGGCCATGCCGTACGTCTCGGCGTACGAGGTGAGGACCATGAGGTCGGCGGCGGCGTAGCTGGCGTCGAGTTCCGCGCCCGCCTGCGGTCCGGCGAGGTGCAGCCGGTCGCCGAGGCCGTACTTCTCGATCAGGCCGCGCAGTTGGGCGACGTACGCCGGGTCCTGGGTGAGTCCGCCGACGCAGACGCAGCTCCAGGGCAGGTCGGTGACGGTGGCGAGGGCCTCGATCAGCCGGTGCTGGCCCTTGCGCGGGGTGACCGCCGCGACGCACAGCAGCCGGGAGACGCCGTCGGTGCCGGAGGCGAGCGGGGCGATGTCGGCGCCGGGAGCGGCGACATGCACGCGGTCGGGGGCGAGTCCGTGGTGGGCGACGAGCCGGCGGACCGCCCAGTCGCTGGTGGCGACGACGGCGGACACGGCCCGCAGAGTCGTGCGTTCCTTCGCGTCCAGCTCCGCGGCCACCGCCGGTGCCAGGCCGGTCTCGTCGCCGAGCGGCAGGTGCACCAGGACGACGAGGCGCAGCCGTTCGGCCTCGGGGACGATGATCTCGGGGACGCCGCAGGCGACGATGCCGTCGAGGAGGACGATCGCGTCGTCCGCCAGCTCGGCCAGGGTGCGGGCGAGTTCCGTACGGGCGGTGGTCGCGGGCCGCGGCCAGTCGCCCGGGACGGCGTGCCGGTGGACCTGCCAGCCGAAGCCGGGAAGGTCCAGACACAGCCGCCGGTCGTAGGCGTTGCCGCCGCTGGGCGCGGACGCGTCGTCGACGCCGCCCGGCATCACGAAGTGCACAGAGCGCAGGGACATGGGGATGATCGCCGCATTCTTGAGAGCGGTGTGCTGGACGGGCACGTAGTTCAGGGGCGACTGGTCGCTGTCCGCGGCCGTCGGGCCGATGGCCGTGTCGGTCACAGGGCACGCTCGTAACTCGCCCAGGCGATGTGCGATTCGTGCAGGGTGACCGTGATGCCGGAGAGGCCGTAGGCGCCTTCGCCCAGCGCCCCGGCGTGCACACGCTCGGCGAGGCGGTCGGCGATGACCTTGGCCAGGAACTCCGTCGAGGTGTTCGTGTTCTTGAAGTCCGGCTCGTTGTCGAGGTTGCGGTAGTTCAACGCGCTCACGACGGCGCCGAGTTCCTGGGTGGCCAGACCGATGTCGACGACGATGTTGTCGTCGTCCAGTTCGGCGCGGCGAAACGTGGCGTCCACCAGGAACGTCGCCCCGTGCAGGCGCTGCGCGGGGCCGAAGACCTCGCCACGGAAGCTGTGGGCGATCATCAGGTGATCGCGGACGGTGATGCTGAACAACGGACGACCCTCCAGGTGCGGCACGTCTGATCCCCTGCCGGGACCATGCCGTGTAGTACGGCTGCCCCGTTCTCCTTGTTCAGCTGCCCGTTCCCCTTTCTTCGCAGTCCTCGGAGGTCAGGCCGGTTGCCCGGTCCTCAAACTCCGTCGTAGACGACGCGATGGCACAACCCGGGTATCGATCCGGAGGCGAGTTTCGCCATCACGCCGGGTAGTTCCGCGAAGTCGCACTCTCCGGTGACGAGAGCGTCGAAGGCGGGCTCGGCGAGCAGTTCGAGGGCGAGCGCGAGGCGGTCGGCGTACGTCCGGCCGGGCCGGGCCGCCGGCGAAACGGAACCCACCTGGCTGCTGCGTACGACCAGCCGCCGCGAGTGGAAGGCCTCCCCCAGCGGCAGGCTGACCCGCCGGTCGCCGTACCAGCTCATCTCGAGGACGGTCCCCTCGCGGGCGAGGAGTTCCAGCGCCCGGCTGAGTCCGGCCTCGGTGGCGCTGGCGTGCACGACGAGGTCGCACTCGTCGGCGGCTTCCGCGGGCAGCGCGAAGTCGACACCCAGGGCTCGGGCGATGCCCGCGCGGCCGGGGTCGGCGTCGACGAGCTGGACCCGTACGCCCGGGAAACGGGCCAGGAGCGCGGCGACGGAGCAGCCGACCATGCCGCCGCCCACCACCGCGATCCGGTCGCCGACCAGCGGAGCGGCGTCCCACAGGGCGTTCACCGCGGTCTCCACCGTCCCGGCGAGGACGGCACGGGCAGCGGGCACCGAATCAGGTACGACCGTCACGGCGCTCACCGGGACGACGTACCGGGTCTGGTGCGGATACAGGCAGAACACGGTCCTGCCCAGCAGGCCCGCCGGGCCTTCCTCCACTTGGCCGACACTCAGATAGCCGTATTTCACCGGTCCGGGGAAATCCCCGTCCTGGAACGGTGCACGCATCGAGGCATGCTGACTTTCCGGCACACCGCCACGGAAGACGAGGGACTCGGTGCCCCGGCTGACTCCGGAGTAGAGCGTGCGCACCAGCACCTCACCCTCCGCGGGGGCCGACAGGGCCACCTCGCGTATCTCGCCGTGGCCGGGCGAGCCCAGCCAGAAGGCGCGAGCTGTGAGTTCCATGAGCGTCCCCCTGAACGATCGAGCAGATCTTCACGTACGGAGCGGTGACAAGCCGCGCACAGTACGCGGCGTTGATCGACTCTGTCATATGGCCGGAGGATGTGCGGTGGCCCTGAACAACACGTACGACGCGAGGCTCCTGGCTCAGGAGACCACGGTGGGAGCGGGTGTGCAGCTCCTGGTGCTGGCTCTGCTGGGCACGGCGATCGGGATGGGACCGGCGGGCTGGCTGACCGGCCTGGCCTTCGCGATCGCCACCTGGGCGGTCCTGACCCGCGCCCTGCGCCGCTCACGGCCCCGCTCCTTCGGACCGGCCAATCGGGTGACGCTCGGCCGCGCGATCCTGGTCGGCGGCGTCACCGCGCTGGTCGCGGACTCCTTCCAGAGCTCGCCCCCGGTGTCCCTGCTCGTCGGCCTCACGGCGGTCGCCCTGATCCTCGACGGGGTCGACGGCAAGGTCGCCCGGCGCACCGGCACCTCGACCGCCCTCGGCGCCCGTTTCGACATGGAGGTCGACGCCTTCCTGATCCTCGTGCTCAGCGTGTACGTCTCGATGTCGCTCGGCCCCTGGGTGCTGCTGATCGGCACCATGAGGTACGTGTTCGTGGCGGCCGCCCGGATCCTGCCCTGGCTGAACGCGGCGCTGCCGCACAGCATGGCCCGCAAGACCGTGGCGGCCCTTCAGGGGATCGTGCTGCTCGTCGCCGGCGCGGGGATCCTGCCCCGGGAGGGTGACGCGGCGGCGGTGCTGCTGGCGCTCGCGCTGCTGGTCTGGTCGTTCGGCCGCGACATCGTGTGGCTGTGCCGCCACCGCCACCACCCCGCGCAGGAACGGCCGCGGAGTGTCCGCGAGCTCGCCGAGGTGGGCTGACACGGAAGGACCGGGACGGCCGGGCGACCGTCCCCGCGCAACCGGTGCGGCGGTGAGCCGTCGTACGTGACCCGGCGCCGGGCGGACGATCACGCCGGCGAGGGCGAACGCACCGGAGACCGTCCCCCACTTGTGGGCCCACGGCTGCGAACCGTCCGCAGCCGGACCCGCCCTCTCCCCGGCCGCGGCCCGGAGCGCAGTACAACCGCGAGGCCCTGGACGTACACTTCAAGGGCAAGTCCCTCGCCGACGTCCTGTCCACGACCTTCGGGGTATGCCCGGACTCTTCGCGGAGCGCGCGATCGTCCTCCACCACCTCAGGACGCTCCATCACGTCGGACCGGGGTACGGGAATCCCGGTCGGCCCGCCATGACGCTCCCCGTCCTCGACGAGCCGGCACGGTCCGCACCACGCGGCCCAGCCGCAGTCCCGCGCCGGGCAGTTCCTCCGACCGCTTCCGGACAGGAGTTGAGGGCCATGGAGACGGACTCCCAGGCGTGGGACCAGGAGTCGCCCCGGCCCGTTGCGCGGACGGAGGAGGACGACGACGCCCCCGGGCCCCGGCTCACCTCCCCCGGTGCCTCGGTCGATCAGGTACGCGACTACCTCAAGCAGATCGCCCGGGTCCCCCTGCTGGGCGCCGCGCAGGAAGTGGATCTGGCGAAGCGGATCGAGGCGGGCCTGTTCGCCGAGCGCAGGCTCCAGGAGGAGCCGGGTATCGACCCGGAGTTCCGGCGGGAGCTGGAGATCCTGGCCGCGGACGGACACCGGGCGAAGTCCCATCTCGTCGAGGCGAACCTGCGTCTCGTCGTCTCCATCGCCAAGCGCTACAGCAGGCGCGGGATGCTGTTCCTGGACCTGGTGCAGGAGGGCAACACGGGTCTCATCCGCGCGGTGGAGAAATTCGACTACGCCAGAGGGTTCAAGTTCTCCACCTATGCGACCTGGTGGATCCGGCAGGCGATCTCACGGGCCCTGGCGGACCAGAGCCGGACCATCCGCATTCCCGTCCACATGGTGGAGGTCATCAACAGAATGGCCAAGGTCCGCCGGGAGATCATCCAGGACACGGGAGCCGACCCGACCCAGGAGGAACTGGCGAGGAGGCTGGACGTACCGGTGGAGAAGATCTCCGAGATCGAGACCTACACCAAGGAGCCGGTCTCCCTCCACACCCCCCTGGGCGAGGAGGGCGGCACCGAACTGGGTGACGTGCTGGAGGACAGCGAGACCATCTCCCCGGCGGACATGGTCACCTTCCTGCTCCTCAAGGACGCCATCCAGGCCGTCCTGGCGAACATGACCGCGCGCGAGGCCGGAATCATCACGCTGCGCTACGGCCTCGTGGACGGACAGGCCCGGACGCTGGAGGAGATAGGGCAGGTGTACGGGGTGACACGCGAGCGCATCCGCCAGATCGAGTCCAAGACGATGTCCAAACTGCGCCACCCCTCACGTTCCGAGGCGCTCCGGGACTACCTCGACGTCAGCTGACCCTCCGCCAGATCCCTTGGCGGAGGCACTCGTTGTGCCCTCGTCACCCCGCCTCCCTGCCCATCCTGCTCGTCCCGCTCATCGCCGCCGCCACTCCTCGGCGAGCAGCGCGTACGAGCGCACCCGGTCCGCGTGGCCGTGGGTGATGGTCGTGATCAGCAACTCGTCGGCGCCGGTGGCTTCCTGGAGCTGTTCCAGCCGGTCGGCGACGTGTCCGGGGGAGCCCACGAACCGGGTCTCGACGCGGTCCGCGACCAGCTCCCGGTCCGCGTCGCTCCAGACATGGGCGCGAGCCTGCGCGGGCGTCGGGTACGGGATGGCGCCCTCGGCCGTGCGGATGCCGCGTACCCAGAGGTCGTAACCGGTGGCGAGTTCACGCGCGGTCTCGTCGTCCTCGGCGACGACGACATCGGCGGACACGCCCACATACGGCTTGTCGAGTACGTCGGACGGCTGGAACGCGGCGCGGTAGCCCTCCGCCGCCTCCAGCACCGTCGCCGGGCTGACGTGGTAGTTCGCCGCGAACCGCAGGCCGTTGCGGCCCGCGACGCCGGCGCTCTCGCCGCCGCTGCTGCCCAGGATCCACACCTCGACGTCGGCACCCTCGCCGGGTACGGCGTGTGCCTCCACGCCGTCCACCGACCGGTACGTGCCCGCGAGCAGCGCGAGGATGTCGGCGATCTGCTCGCCGTAGTCCGGCGACCGGGCGTGCGGCTGCTGGAGCAGCGTGCGCTGGAGGGCGACACGGGGTGAGCCGAGGAGGTGCGCGAAGGAGAACCGGGGCGGTATGCGCAGGCCGTTGGGCGCGCGCCCGTCGACGACCGGGGTCGCGGTCGGCGGGGGGACGGCGGCCTGGCCCGGCGGGGGGACGGCGGCCTGGCCCGGCGGGCGGCCGCCGGAGCGGCCGAGGCCCAGGTCGAGCCGGCCGGGGTGCAGGGCGTCGAGCAGGCCGAACTCCTCGACCGTGGAGAGCGCGGTGCGGTGCCCCAGCTGTACGGCCCCCGAGCCCAGCCGGATCCTGGAGGTGGCGGAGGCGGTCAGGGCGAGGAGCACCGCGGGAGAGGTGCCCGCCACCCCCGGGTTGAGGTGGTGCTCGGCGAACCAGTAACGGGCGTAGCCCAGGCGCTCGGTCCGCCGGGCCAGATCGATGGAGTTGCGCAGGGCGTCGGCGGCCGTGGAGCCGGAGGAGACCGGGACGAGGTCGAGGACGCCGAGGGGGGCGCCGGACATGGACGTGCCTCCTCAGCGGTCGGCGGGGACGGGCTCGGGCGTCGCGGGTACGGGCCCCCAGGTGAACGGCGGATCGGGGATGTCGCGCCGGAGCACCGGGGCGACCTCGGCCTGGAAGAGCTCCAGGGACTCGCGGTGCCTGCGGTCGGAGAGACCGCCCGCGTCCGCGTGCAGATGCAGGACCGTGTGCCCGAACCGCTCGTGGTAGCGGTGCACCTTCTCGATGATCTGCTGCGGGCTGCCCACGAGCGCCGAACTGCGTGCGACGAAGTCCTCCAGCGTCGGGAAGACCGGCTCCAGGCCCAGCTTCCTCTGGAACGCCAGGTTCCCCTCGAACACCGGCCGATAGACGGCGAGCGCCTCCTGCGAGGTCCGGGCCGCGTAGACGCCCGCGGTCCCCGCGCCCACCGCGATGTCGGCCGGATCGTGACCGTAGTGCTCCCAGCGCTCGCGGTAGTAGCGGATCAACTCGGCGTACGGCTCCATGGGGTTGGTGACGTTGGCGGAGAAGAGCGGGTCACCGTGGCGGGCGGCCAGATCGACCGACTCCTTGCTGGTCGCGCTGCCGTGCCAGATCCGGACCGGCTGCTGGAAGGGTCTCGGCCACACTTCCGCGTCCTTGAGCTCCGGACGGAAGCGGGTCGCGGCGGTCACCTTGTCCTGCCGCCAGATCCGCCGGAACACCTCGTAGCTCTCTGCGTTGCGGTCCCACTGGTCCTCGGGTGTGACGTGGAACAGCTCGCGCTGCGCGGCGCCGTTGCCCTTGCCGATGATCAGCTCCAGTCGGCCGCCGGAGAGTTGGTCGAGGGTCGCGTAGTCCTCGTACGCGCGCACCGGGTCCAGCAGGCTGAGCGTGGTCACCGCCGTGAAGAGCCGGATGCGGGAGGTGAGCGCGGCGAGGTGGCTGAGGACGACGGGCGGCGAGGAGGAGATGAAGGGCCGTTCGTGCCGCTCCCCCACGCCGAACCCGTCGAAGCCGAGCTCCTCGGCGAGCAGCGCGTTGTCGATCACCTCTCGGAAGCGGTCGTTGGTCGGCTTCCGCTCTCCGGTCACCGGGTGGGGGGCGTGCACGATCAGGGTGATGGCCAGGAACTTCATGACGCCACCCGGGCGGCCGCCGCCTCGGCGTCGGGGTGGGCGAGGCCCAGGTGGTCGCGGAGGGTGGTGCCCTCGTACTCCGTACGGAACACGCCGCGCTCCTGGAGCAGCGGGACCACGGTGTCGGCGAAGGTGTCGAGGCCGCCGGGGGTGATGTGCGGGGCGAGGATGAAGCCGTCGGACGCGTCGGCCTGGACGAAGTCGTTGATCGTCTCGGCGACGGTGGCCGGGGACCCGACGAACGCCTGCCGGTTGCCGGTCTCGATGACCAGGTCCCGGATCGACCACTTGTTGGCGGCGGCTCGCTCCCTCCACTCCCTGGCGGTGGCCAGCGGGTCCCGGTACATCCGCACCTGGGCGCGGCCGCGGGCGATGGTGTGCTCGCCGAGGTCGGGGTCGATGTCGGGGAGCGGTCCGTCCGGGTCGTAGGCGGACAGGTCACGGTTCCAGACGAACTCCAGGTGCTTGATCGCCGTGGCGCCGCTGACCTGCTGTCGGCGCACCTCGCGGGAGAGTTCCTCCGCCTCGGCGTCCGTGTCCCCGAGGACGAAGGTCGCGGCGGGCAGGATCAGCAGCTGGTCGCGCGTGCGGCCGTAGCGGGCCAGCCGGCGCTTGACGTCCGTGTAGAAGGCCTGGCCCTCCTTGAGGGTGGCGTACCGGCTGAAGATCGCGTCGGCGTCCGCGGCGGCGAACTCGCGGCCCTCCTCGGAGTCTCCGGCCTGGAAGACGACGGGGCGGCCCTGCGGGCTGCGCGGGACGTTGAACTGCCCCTGGATGTCGAAGTGCGGGCCCTGGTGCACGAAGGCTCCGGCCTTCGCGTCGCGCAGGAAGGTTCCGGTGTCCTGGTCGGCGACGATCTCGTCCCCGTGCCAGGAGTCGAAGAGTTCGTTCGCGGTGGCCAGGAACTCCTTGGCCCGGGAGTAGCGCTCGTCCTGCGGGAGGAACCCTCCGCGGCGGAAGTTCTCGCCGGTGAAGGCGTCCCAGGAGGTGACGACGTTCCAGGCGGCGCGTCCGCCGGAGAGGTGGTCGAGGCTGGCGAACTGGCGGGCGACCTCGTAGGGCTCGTTGAAGGTGGAGTTGATGGTGCCGGTCAGGCCCAGGTGTTCGGTGACGGCGGCGAGCGCGGTCAGGACGGTGAAGGTGTCGGGGCGTCCGACGACGTCCAAGTCGTAGATCCGGCCGCCCTGTTCACGCAGGCGCAGGCCCTCGGCGAGGAAGAGGAAGTCGAACTTGGCGCGTTCGGCGGTCCGCGCGAAGTGCGCGAACGAGCTGAACTCGATGTGACTGCCGGCCTCCGGGTCGCTCCAGACGGTGGTGTTGTTGACGCCGGGGAAGTGCGCCGCGAGGTGGATCTGCTTGAGGGGCTTGTCCTGTGTCGTGCTCATGAGTGGGTCCCTCCGGCTCAGGCGGTGGCGGCGTAGCGGTTGGCGGGGCGGGAGAGTCCGAGCAGCCCGCGCAGGGTGTCGGCCTCGTACGACTGCCGGAAGGCGCCGCGACGCTGGAGTTCCGGGACCAGGCCCCGGGTGATCGCCGGCAGGTCGTGGCCGGCGACGGCGGGGCGCAGCCGGAAGCCGGACAGTCCGGCCGAGTGCAACTCCTGGAGCATGTCCGCGAGTTGTGCCGGGGTGCCGGTGAAGATCCGGGCGTCACTGGTGTACGGGTGGCCGGCGAGGGTGTCGAGGCGTTCGCGGCGGGCCGCCGCGGCGGCGGGAACGTCGTCCAGGAACACCACCAGGTCGCCGAAGAGGTGCAGGGGTTCGCCGGAGCGCCCGGCCGCGTCCTGTTCGGCGCGGACCGCGGCGACGATCGTGCGCGCCTGCCCGGTGTCGTGGGGAGTGACGTATCCGATGTCGGTGGAGCGGCCGAGCAGACGGAAGGGCGCGCCGGTCACCGACTCGTGGGCGAGGGCGCTGACGGGAGGCTGGCCCTGCGGCGGGCGGGGGGTGATCGAGGGCCCCTTGACGCTGAAGTGCCTGCCCTCGAAGTCGACGTAGTGCAGCTTGTCGCGGTCGACGAAGCGGCCGGTGGCGACGTCCCGGATCTCCGCGTCGTCCTCCCAGCTGTCCCAGAGCCTGCGTACCGCTTCGACGTGGTCGGCGGCCTCGCCGAAGAGGTCGACGGTCAGCTCCCGCAGAGCGGGGGTGTCCAGGTCCTCGAGGCGGAACGGGGGGAACGTACGACGGCCGAAGTGTGCGGCCTCGTTCTGGCGCGGCGATACCTGCACCCGTACACCCGCGCGTCCGGTGCTCACATAGTCGAGGGTGGCGATCGCCTTGGAGATATGGAACGGCTCCGTGTGGGTGGCCACCACGGTCGGCACGAGTCCTATGTGGCTGGTGAGCGGGGCGACGCGGGCGGCGATCAGGACGGCGTCCAGCCGCCCGCGTACCTGGTCGGTCCGGCCGTCGGGACCGGTGACCTGCGAGGACTGGAGTCCGAGCGCGTCCTCGATGGTCACGAGGTCGAGCAGGCCGCGCTCGGCCTCGGTGATCAGGTCCGTCCAGTACGCGGCGGTGAGCAGCTCACGGGGGCGGGCCACCGGTTCGCGCCAGGCGGCCGGGTGCCACCCGGCCCCGTCGAGCGCGACGGCGAGGTGCAGGGCGTCGGAGGGAGTGGAGGAGGCGGGTGAGGAAGGAGAGGAAGCGGAGGAAGGGGAGGGTGTGGGCAGCGGGGAGGGGGATGACGAGGACACGAAAGGGGTGCCTTCCTGATCGACCGTACGAGGGCTCCTGCCCTCCGTGCGGAGGGCGGCGGCAGCGGGGTGACAGGTCAGGGACGACAGAGCGAGCCGGCGACGCGCTGCAGATCGATGTGCGGCCGGGAGTGCAGATGGACACGGCGGCGCGGGGTGAGCACCCTGACGCGGAGTACGGACACGACTGGCACGTCCGTCACCTCCGCCCTTCCGTCGCGGCGGGCCCGGGGGCGCACCGGCTTCGTGGTGTCCTCTCAAGCACAACGGACCGCCCGCGCCGTCTGTTCCGGCTCGGCGGCCGGAGTTCGGACCAGAAGGAAGTCCGTACGGCGGCGCAGGGTGAAGCCGATCGACTCGTAGAGCCGGATCGCGCCGGTGTTCGTGGCGGCGGCGTGGAGGAAGGGGGTGTCCCCGCGCTTCCTGATGCCGGCCGCGACCGCTCTGACCAGTCGGGTGGCCAGGCCCTTGCCCCGGTGGTCCGGGGCGGTGCAGACCGCGCTGATCTCCGTCCAGCCGGGCGGGCGCAGGCGTTCGCCGGCCAGGGCGATCAGGCGGCCGCGGTGCCGGATGCCGAGGTAGGTGCCGAGCGCGATCGTGCGCGGGAGGAAGGGGCCGGGCTCGGTCAGGGCGATCAGGTCCAGGATCTCCGGCACGTCGTCGGGCCCGAGGCGCACCGCGTCGGGTGCGGGTTCGGCGCGCAGCCCGGTGTCGACCAGTTGCACCCCCTGGCCGCTGCGGACGGTCTGCCAGCCGTTGGGGGCGGACCCGGCGCCTGTCACCGGGGTGACGGTTCCCGGGCCGACGAGGGTGGCCAGATCCGTCCAGGCGCGCGGGTCGGCGGGGTCGGCCAGGGCGGTGAACGGGGAGACGTCCACGGGGTAGCGGGCGGCGCGTCCGACGCGCTCGGCGAAGGACGCGTGCGGGCCGGTCAGCGCGGCCCACGCGGCGTTGTCGAGGAGGTGGGGTGCGACCGGGCTCCGGGGCGGGGCCGGCCGGGCGGGGGATGCCATGAGGGTGTCGTGTCTCCGGGGCGGGGCGGAAAGCTGTGGGTCAGGAGTTGTCGAGCGGCAGTCCCGGCGGGTTGACCCGGGCGGTGTCGACGGCCTCGTTGGAGAGGTTCCACGCGGCGAGCCACTTGGCGTACTGACCGTTCTTGATCAGGTGGTTGATGGCGTCGGCGACCGGCGCGGCCAGCCCGCTGCCCTTCTTCGCCGTGGCCGCGATCAGCCCCTGGAGCGTCGCGCCCGCCCCGGAGAACGTGCCCGCGTTGCGCGTCGGGTCGGGAGACTTCGCGGTCTGGGTGATGTGGTAGGCGATACCGGGGTTGGGCCCGAAGGAGGCGTCGATCTTCCCGCTGGACAGTGCGAGGGCCGTGGCGTTGTTGTCCTGGTAGTACTTGACGGTGAGCTTCTTGCCCTCCTTGGCGAGCTTCGCCTTCCACTCCAGCAGGATCTTCTCCTGGTTGGTCCCGGCGCTCACCGCGACGGTCCGGCCGGCCAGGTTCCGGTAGTCGCCGTCGAAGTTCCAGGTGCTCTTCTTCCGCACCTCGAAGGCGAGGTTGTCCTGCCGGTAGGAGGCGAACTCGTATTTCTTCTTGCGTTCCTCGGTGTCGGTGACGTTCGAGAAGGCGATGTCGGCCTTGCCGCTGTCGATACCGACGAACAGGTTCTCCCAGGTCGAGTTCTTCACCTCCGGCTTCAGGCCGAGGACCGCGGCGACCAGCCGGCCGAGGTCGGGTTCGGCGCCGGTGAGGGTCTTCTGGTCCTGCCCCACGTACGCAAGTGGCGGGAACCCGGCGGGCAGCGCGCCCACTCCGATCACCAGCTTGCCGCTCCTGGCCACCGACTCGGGCAGCTCGGCGCTGATGGACTTGACCTCGGGCACGGTGAGTTCGGTCTGTTGTGCGGCGCCGTTGGAGAGCGCGCCCAAGGTGACGGTGCCGGGGGCCGCGCCGCCGGTCGTGGTGGCGGCGTCGCTCTCGCCCCCGCACGCGGCGAGTCCGGTGGCGAGGGTGGCGACGGCGGTGGACACGGTCAGGCCACGGAGGAGTCCGGTACGGAGGGTGCGGGTTCGGGTTTGCATGGGTCGTCCTTGTCAGGTGTGCCGTGAGGGCGTGGTGCGGGGGGCGGATGAGCGGTGTCCGGGCGGGATCAGAGGACCTTGCTCAGGAAGTCCCTGGTCCGCTCGTGTGCCGGGTGGTCCAGCACCTGGGCGGGCGGCCCCTGTTCGACGATCCGGCCGGCGTCCATGAAGACCACCCGGTCGGCGACCTCACGGGCGAAGCCGATCTCGTGGGTGACGATGAGGAGGGTGGTGCCGCTGGTGGCCAGGTCCTTGATGACGGCGAGGACCTCACCGACCAGTTCGGGGTCGAGGGCCGAGGTGGGTTCGTCGAAGAGGATGACTCCGGGGCGCAGCGCGAGAGCGCGGGCGATGGCCACTCTCTGCTGCTGGCCGCCCGACAACTGCCGTGGAAAGGCGGCGGTTCTGCCGGCGAGCCCGACCCGGCCCAGCAGGGTGCGCGCCAGTTCCCGCGCTTCGGGCCTGCTCAGCCGGCCGGTGGCGACCGGCGCGGCCGCCACGTTGTCGAGCACCGTCAGGTGCGGGAACAGGTTGAAGTTCTGGAAGACGAAGCCGATCCGGCTGCGCTGGGCCAGGATGGCCCGCTCGCTCAGTTCCTTGAGCCGGCCGCCGTGCCGTCGTACGCCGATCGGCTCGCCGTTCAGGCTGACATGGCCGATCTCGGGTTTCTCCAGGTGGTTGATCACCCTGAGGAGCGTGGACTTGCCGGAGCCGGACGGTCCGAGGACGACGGTGACCTCGCCGGGCCGTACGGTCAACTCCACTCCGTCCAGGACACGTTGGGTCCCGTACCACTTGTGCACGTCATGGACCTCGACGGCCGCGGGCCGGACGTCGGGCTGCTCCGTCACCTGGGCGGTCACAGGGCCGCCTCCTTCCGGACACGGTCCCGCAGGTCACGCAGACCGGTGCGGAGCTTCTGCAACGGGGTGGGCGGCAGGGTGCGCAGCGCGCCCCGCGAGTAGTACCGCTCGACGTAGAACTGGACGACCGAGACGACGCTGGTGAGGATCAGGTACCAGACGGTGGCGACCAGCAGCAGCGGCACGATGTCGCCCGGGTAGGTGCTGCCCATGCTCTGCACCGAGCCGAACAGGTCGAGCAGGGAGACGTAGAAGACCAGTGAGGTGCCCTTGATCAGGCCGATCAGCTGGTTGACGTAGTTGGGGGTGATGGAGCGCAGGGCCTGCGGGAACACGATCCTCGTGAACTGGTAGCCCTTCGGCAGACCCAGCGCGGAGGCCGCCTCGTGCTGGCCCTGGTCGACGGAGAGGATGCCGCCCCGTACCACTTCGGCCGCGTACGCCGCTTCGTTGAGGCTCAGTCCGACGACCGCGACGACCATGTCGGTGGCGAGCCGGGACTCGTCGAACGTGAGGAAGGCGGGGCCGAACGGCACGCCGAGGCTCAGCGTCCGGTAGAGCGCGGAGAAGTTGTAGAGGAAGAGCAGGACGACGATCAGCGGCACCGACCGGAACAACCAGATGTAGACCCAGCTCACGGCACGCAGCACCGGGCTCCGGGAGAGCCGTGCGAGTGCGAGCAGGATGCCGCCCAGCAGTCCCGACACGGCGCTGTAGAGGGTCACTTCGAGGGTGATGAGCAGGCCGTCGAGGATCGTGGGACGCAGGAACCAGTACTGGAACCTGTCCCACTGGAAGAACGGATTGGTCGCCAGGCCGTGGACGAGCTGGGCGACCACGACCAGCACGATCGCCGAGACGATCCAGCGGCCCGGACGGCGCAGCGGCAGCACCCGCTGCGCCGCGTACGGCCTCGGTTCGACCACGGGAGCGGGAGGCGGCTGCGCCGTGCTCAACGGCACGGCGGAGCTGAGGGATTCACTCATGGAGGGCTCCAGGCGGCTCGGACTCCCCCGGCACGGGCCGTACGACGAGACGACGGGCACGCGCACGGGGGAACGAACCCGATGCGGGGACGAGAAGGGGAGGACCACCGGAAGTCCGCCCGTTCGACGGCGGCACACGGTGGTTCGGAGATCACGGACCCCGGATCGGACACCGCGGATCAAGGACCGGGGTTCAGGGACCGGGGTTCAGGGACCGGAGTTCAGGGACCGGCGATCAGCGAGGAAGTGCGTCAGCCCCGACAGAGACAGCGGGCGTCGAGGGAGGGACAACACCGTGCCGTGCGGGCGTCGCCGCCGTCGGCGAGGTGCCGCTCCGGACGACGGTTCATGAGTACGCGGTCGCGGCCGTGGGACCGCGAGGCGGTCTTCCCCTGGGCTGCGTACATCGCGGTCACCGTCACCGTTCCGGCCCGTGGGGCCTCGTGTTCACCGGAGTTGCTCCGGCCCGATGCGGCGTAAGTTAGGCACGGCCCCGAACGAATGTCAACGCTCGGCAGCCCGGATGACCACGTCGTGAGACCGCGCGGACGCCTTCTTGACGAGGCCACGGGGCGGACCGAGACTGGCGGGGACGGTCACGATTGTCAGCGCCCTTCGCACGGTTCCTTCCGTGCGATGCGGTTGATCGGCCCCGGCCCGCTGACAGGCAACCCTTCCACCGCGACGGGGTGCCCCGGGTGACGACCGGGTCCCGCCGGAGCGGCGGGGCAAGCGTGGTCTCGCCTCTCGCGAGCCCCGGACACGGGAGCGACGGGAATGACCGGAAAGGGCACGAGCGGTCTGACCAGGCGCCTGCACATCGATCTGCAGCGGGTCTCCAGCGCCTACTAGTCCACGGTCCGGACGGTACGTCAGCGCAGTCACTCCGTTCCGCCGCTGCCGCCCCTCGGGTGGCAGGGCTTCGTCGTCCCCATGGAGAGTCATGCCCGAGACAGTCTCGCTCAGTCCGACCGCCGCCGCCTCCCACCACTGCGCCTCGGCCTCACCCGCCGCGGGGGCGGTTGTCGCCGCCCCTCGGGCGGCGGCCCCCGCGCGTGGACACCGCATCCGCAGTCGCATCGGAGTCGGTCCGGCCGGCGGTTTCTATCCGGCGCCGCACCGCTATCAGCTGTACCTCTCCGAGGGCTGTCCGCGCTCGCTGCGCATCTCGATCACCCTCGGCCTGCTGGGACTGCGCGACTCGGTCACCACCACGCTGCTGACGGGGCCCGCCGGGACGCCGGACGCCTGCGCCGCCCTGCGGGCCGCGTACGAGGCCACCTGGCACCACTACGACGGTCCGCTCACCGCGCCGGCGCTGTGCGACCGCTGGAGCGGACGCATCGTCAGCAATCACACCCCCGACATCCTGCGCGACCTCGGCGAACTCCCGGGCTGCCGCGGCGGCAACGGACTCCCCCGGCTGCACCCGCAGTCCCTCGCCGCGGACATCGACACCTTCCGCGTCTTCCTCGACCGGAATCTCACCCCGGCCGCCCGGCCGACGGCGCGGTCGGCCGCGCTCAGCTCACTGGATCAGCAACTCACCGCACACCAGAATGTGTTGGGCGAGGAGTTGACGGCAGCCGACGTCGACCTGTGGGTGGCCCTCACCCACCTCGGCACCGAGGACGTCCTCTCCCCGTACGGCCGTCTGCGGGACTACGTCCGCCGGCTGGACGGCCACCCGGCCTTCCACGCAGCGGCGCGCCGGGCCTGACGGGCCGCCGGGGCGTCTCCCCGGACGACCGGGCCGCACCCACCCGGGCCCGTGGCGAACGGAGCCCCCGGCCACGGGGGACCGTTCGCCGTCTTCTCCTCGACCCGCCCGGCAAGGCGCGGCAGCAGGAACCGCGGGACGTCGGCCGCCGTATCCGGCGGACCGTGGAACCGGACGGCCACTGCCTGCCGCCGCGCCGACGGCGGGCGGTGATCCGCCGGATCAGCCCTTGACGCGGGTGAAGACGAGTGTGCCGACGACAGTGGTCAGGCCGCGGAGCATGCCCATCTGGTTCCAGCCCATGTCGAACTGGTCGCGGTCCACGGTGAACTCCGTGCCGAGCGTGACGTCTTCGGCGCTCGCCGCGGTCACCCGGGCGACGACCGGCTGCGGCCTGGTGATGCCGCGTACGGTCAACTGCCCGGCGACCTCGACGGTGTCGTCCTGGGCGACCACGGCGTTGTCCACCGCGAAGGTGATCGTGGGGTGCCGTTCCACGTCGAAGAGGTCGGCCGAGCGGAGGTGCTTGTCGCGCTTGCCGTTCTTGGTGTCGAGGGACGCCACGTCCAGGGTGACGGTGCCGCGGGCGGTCCCGTCGGCCTGCACCTCGCCCTCCCCGGTGACAGCGGCGAAGGCCCCCTTCACCGTCACCAGGCCCCACATCGTCTTGTGCCGGATGACGACGCTGGTGCGGGCGGGGTCGAGCTGCCACAGGCCGGTTTCGACGGCGACGGTCATGAGAGTTCTCCAGACGGTTAACAGTGAGAGGTGAGGCACGAGCCGTGGGACAACCAGGAGTCATCCAAATTTGGACGATCACAGGCTAGCCCGTTCTCCAAATTTGGACAACCGGTAGACTGTGACACCATGGCCGACTTCCTCGCCCCCGCTGACCTGCCCGAACACGAGCCGGCGGCCGATGACGGCCTGCTGCCGACCGAACTGCGGTCCTGGATGAGGCTGCTCGCGGCGGCCGGGGCGATCGAGCAGCAGTTGCGCGCTCGCGTCAAGGACGCCCTCGGTGTCTCGCACGACGAGTTCCTGGTGCTGTGCCTGCTGGCCGACCAGCCCGGCTCCAGTCTGCGCATGACACAGATCGCCGAGCTGCTGGGCCGCCCCAAGACACGGCTGACCTATCAGGTGGCCTGTCTGCAGCACGCGGGCCTGATCACGCGGCGCTCGGCCTGCGGGGACAAGCGGGGTATCGAGGTGGCGCTCACGGACAAGGCGCGCACGCTGCTGCGCGAGTCCTCGCGCCCGCTGGCCGACGCCGTCTCGCAGGCCATCGCCCGCACGGCCTGCGCGCAGCGGTACGAGCAGCTGCACGACTTGTTGCCGCCCTCCGAGGTTGCCGGCGACGATTCGTGAAGCACGGGGCGTGAGGCACGAGTCGTGAAGTACGGGTCGTGAAGCACGGGTCGTGAACGGGGCGGCCCGGGGAGACCGTGAGCGGGACGGCCGGGAAGACCGGCTGAAGAGTGCCGTGACGCTGCGTATACGCGCGCCACGGCCCGGAAGCGCGCGGGGCCGCCCCGGCGGACGGCCTCGCGCATCGGATGACGGCCGCCGCGACGACCTCGCCGCCGGGGAAAGCCCGGCTGCCGCGAACGACCCCGCCCACGGAGACATTCGGCCCGGCGACGGCTTCCTGGACGGAAACAACCGTCCCCGCGACGACCCCGCGGGTCAGAAGCCCGGGAAGACGCGTCGCAGGTCGTCCAGGGTGAGGGCGTCCCCCTTCAGGTTCACCTCGGCCGGGGTGTGGGCGGGGGCGTGGCGGCCGGTGACGAGCCGCAGCCACCACTCGGCAGGGGCGCTCAGTACGGCGTCGGGGTGGGCGGGCTCGTCGACGAGCGCGACCGAGTCGCCCAGGTCGAGCCCGAAAGCACGCACGGGAGAGACCGTCCGCACGGCGATACGGGCGTGGCGACCGCCCAGGGCGTCGGCCTTGCCCAGGAACCCTATGAGCAGACCGGCCTGGGCGAGGAGCGGCTCGGTCGCCACCGGCAGCAGCGCCGCCGTCGGGTCGAAGGCCACCTCGACGTCCCAGGTGTGGTGGGTGAACTCGCCGAGCCGAAGGCCCGCCAGTGTCGCGACGTCCACGGGTGCCGGCAGGAAGCCGAGCTCCACGCGGAGTTCCTCCCGGGCCCGCGCGTCCAGTGCCTCGTAACCGCGCACGAGTTGTTCGTCGGCGTTCACGAACCCCTCGGCGCGCTCGGCCGGGGACATCGCGTCCCAGCGCGCCCACACCGACTTGTTGAAGTCGCCGTCCCGCGGTCCGGTGCCGTTCAGCGCGCCCTCCAGCGAGGCGCGGCCGATCTCCGCGCCGCTGCCCAGGTGGCTGAGGACCTGGGACACGTCCCACTCCGACGCGCCCGAGCGCCGGGTGAGGTCGGCGGTGGCGAGCCCGTGCACCACGGAGGTCAGGTAGTCGTGTCCGCTGCGCAGCGCGGCGATGGTCTGGTCGGCACGGTCGGTCATGTCTCGACTCCGGGGAGGGGTGGGATGGTGCCGGAACCGTACCCAGGACGGTCGCCGTCAAAGACGGTGGGGGTAAGAGGGTCGTCGGTCCGTCCCGGGGCGGTCGTCCGCGCGCCGTCCGGCCGAGCGGCAGCCCGCTCCACACGACCGGCGACGACGGGCGGGACACGGCGCCCTCCACGCGCCCCCTCCACTCGCCCCCGCCCGCCCCCGTCCCGCACCCGGCGAGTCGCTGAACACGGCGCCGCCGCACCCCGCATCCTGACCTGGCGGGCGCCTCCCATCCGGTCCCGTCCCTCCCGCGCCGCCCCTGACCTACGGAGGACCATGGCCGCCGACAGCACCCCCGCTCCCGACCACCCTCCCGTCCCGGCCCGTGCCACCTCACTCCTGCGGCGCCCCAGGCTGTGGCTGCTGCCGACCGTGCTCAGCGGGCTGCTCGCACTGCTGCTGGCCCTCCTCTACATGGGCGGCATCGTCAATCCGAACGGAGCCCTGCACGACCTGCCCATCGGCATCGTCGACTCCGACCAGGGCAGACCACTGCCCGGGCAGACGACGAACCTGGGTGCACAGCTCACCCGCGCGGTCGTCGCCGACACCTCCGGCAAGGCCCGCTGGCAACGGCTCACCCGTGCCCAGCTCCAGGACAGACTCACCTCCGGCAGGATCTTCGGGGCCCTGGTCGTCCCCGCCGACTTCACGGCCTCCGTCACCGCGCTCACCGGATCGACCGCGACGGCCCGGCCGACCCTCACGGTGCTCACCAACCCCGGCCTGGGCAGCCTCGGCTCCTCACTGGCGAGCCGGATCGCCCAGCAGACCGCCCAACAGGCCTCTCTGACCATCGGCAAGCAGCTCACGGCCTCCCCCGCCGCCGCGGGGACCGACTCCACGACCCGTCTGCTGCTGGCCGACCCGGTGACGGTCACCACCCGGGTCGGCCACCCCATCGGTGAGCACAGCGGCCTGGGCCTGACGGCGTTCTACTACACGCTGCTGCTGGTCCTGGCCGGGTTCCTGGGTGCGAACGTCATCAACAACGGCGTGGACACCGCGCTCGGTTACGCCGACAACGAGATCGGTCCCTGGCACACCCGCCGCCCCACCCTGCCGATCAGCCGTACCCAGACGCTGCTCCTGAAGATGGGCATGACGGCCGGTATCGCCGTCCTGACCACCACGCTGGTGATGGTCGCCACCCTCGGGATCCTCGGCATGGACGCCTCCCACCTGCCGCTGCTGTGGATCTACTCCTACTGTGCGAGCGTCGCGGTCGGCCTGGGTGTCCAGGCCATCAACGCGGCCTTCGGCGGGATCGGCCAGCTCGTGTCCATGTTCGTGTTCATCGTGCTGGGCCTGCCCTCCTCCGGATCGACCGTCCCGCTGGAGGCCGTCCCGGGCTTCTACCGCTTCCTCGCCGTCTTCGAGCCGATGCGCCAGCTCGGCGGTGGCGTCCGCGCCATCGTCTTCTTCGACGCGCGCGCCGACGCCGGTCTCGCCCGCGCCTGGCTCATGATCGCGATCGGCACGGCCGTCGCCCTGCTCTTCGGGCTGGCGATGACCCGCTACTACGACCGCAAGGGCCTGCATCGGCTCACCCCGCAGCCCGCTTGAACCGGTTCCTGGAGGAAGGCGGTCAGGAGGACGACGAGGAACGAACGCGGGCGAGCAGGAGGTTGGGGTCGGTGGCCGTCGTGTACGCGGCACTGAGGACATAGAGGGTGCCGTGGCGCAGCGCGACCGAGGTCGGGTTCTGCAGGCCGTCCGCTGCGGTGAGGACGGTCGAGGAGGTGCCGTCGCGCGGGATGCGCACGACCGTGCCGGGGCCGTTGAGCGCCGCCAGGATCTCGTCGCCGCGGCCGGTGAAGGCGAAGTCGTCGATACCGGTCAGGTCCTTCGCCGTGATGCGCACCGGTCCAGGCCGGCCTGCGGGGCCGAACGGGATGCGCAGGACGGTGCCCCGGTCGAGGTTGGTCGCCCACAGCGCGCCCCGGTGGATCTTCAGGCCGTTGACCCCGAGGAAACCCGCCGCGGCGAGTTCGGGGGCGGCGGACCAGGTGGTGGGGTCACCGCCCGCGGTGGGTACGGTGCGGATCTCTCCCCGTACGGAGTCGGCGATGTAGAGCCGGTGGTGGTGCTCGTCCAGTGCCAGTCCGTTGGGCAGACCGTCGGCCGGGAGTGCCGCGACGCGGTGCGGGGTGCCGCCCGGACGCAGCCGCCACACACCGGTCAGGTCCGGGGTGCCGCTCGCGTAGAGGAAGTACAGCGTGCCGTCGTGGGCCCGGACGATGCCCGTGGTCAGGGCGAAGCCGAGCGCCGGGGTGTGGACGCCACCGTCGGCCGGTGCCGGCAGGGTGGCCAGGACGCGCGTCGCGCCGGTCGTGCTGACGGCGGCCACCTGACGGGCGGCCGCGAAGGTGACGTCGGCCGTGCCGTCGGGCTCCGGTGCGATGTTCTCCGGCATCTGCCCCCGCGCCAGGTCGAAGTGCGCGGCGATACGGGATGTCACGACGGGCCCGGTCAGGGCCCGACCCGTCACGGCCGGACCCGTCGCGGCCGCTTCGGAGGTCTGGGTGAGGGCCGTGACCGCGGTCGTCGCGGCGAGGGTGACGGCACAGGCGAGGACGGCCAGTTTGTTTCTCATGTCCTTCTCTTTCCTTCACAACGGTTTTCGGGCGCACGGCATCGCGTGCGCGGTGCGGGTGGACGGGTTGTCCGGACGTGTCGGGGCCGCCGGGAACTGCGGACGCCGGGTGTCCGTAACGGGAGGGAAGCCGCGGTCTATGCCTGGGTGTGTCCCGGTGACCGGGCCGGTCGCATGCCGGGCCGGTCGGTCCTGGCGCTGTGCACGAGCAGTGTCATGGCGGCCCGGGACGGCGAGTCCGCCTCGGTGGTCGCGACGACGACCGTCAGACCGTCTTCGGCGTGCAGCGTCTGCTGGACGACATCCATGGCGCCCACCAGCGGATGCCGCATCCCGTAGCCGGCGGCCGCACCGGTCTTGACCCGGTGGTCCGCCCACATGGAGGCGAACTCCGGGCTTTTGAGCGTCAGTTCACCGACGAGTGAGGCGAGGGCCGGGTCGTCGGGAAACCGGCCGGACGTCAGCCGCAGCGCGCCCACCACGGCTCTGGCCTTGGCCGGCCAGTCCGCGTAGAGATCACGGGTGTGCTCGTCCAGGAACACCAGGCGCGCCATGTTCGGCCGCTCCCCCGGCCGGTCCGGTCCTTCCGGATCGAGGTGCCCGGCGTACAGCGCGTGACCGGCGCGGTTCCAGGCCAGGACGTCACTGCGCCGCCCCAGCACCACCACGGGGACGTCGTCCAGCGCGGCCGTCAGCTGCGCGAGGGCCGGTGACACCCGTTCCGGCGCCGGCCGGCGTGCGCGGGTCCGGCGGCGGGCGCCCGCGGCCAGTTCGAGCAGGTGCCGGCGTTCGGTCTCGCTCAGCCGCAGCGCCTGGGCGATCGCCTCCAGGACCTCCGGGGAGGCGTGGGACTGCCCCTGCTCCAGCCGCGCGTAGTACGACTGGCTGACACCCGCCAGCTGGGCCAGTTCCTCGCGCCGCAGCCCGGGCACACGGCGTTGGTCGCCGTAGGTCACCAGGTCGACGTCCTCGGGGCGCACCTGGGAGCGGCGCGCCTGCAGGAACTCACCGAGCTGTCGTTTTCCGTCCATGCCCCGAGTATTGGACTCCCCGGCACCGGCCGACCACACCCTGTCCGGGATACCCGGGCGCGCGCGGCAGCCGCGTCGGCGGCTGCGGAAGCGGAAGCGACTGCGGCTGCGGCTGCGGCTGCGGCTGCGTGAAGTCGTCGCGTCCCGGTGTTCACGTGATCACCGCGTGCGTGCCCATGATGGCAGCATGACCCGCGTCGCCATGTTCTCCCGGCCAGCTCTCCGGAGGTCCGACCGATGACCGAACTTCCGCTCGCCGGCATCACCGTCGTCACCGTCGAGCAAGCGGTGGCGGCGCCCTTCGCGACCCGTCAACTGGCCGACCTCGGTGCTCGGGTGATCAAGGTGGAACGTCCGGGAGAGGGCGACTTCGCGCGCCGTTACGACACCACCGTGCACGGCGAGTCCAGCTACTTCGTCTGGCTCAACCGTTCCAAGGAGTCACTGACCCTGGACCTGAAGTCGGCCCGGGGACGCGACATCCTGGAGCAACTGCTCGCCGACGCGGACGTGTTCGTACAGAACCTGGCCCCCGGAGCGGCAGCCCGGCTCGGCCTCGACGCCGCGTCGCTGCGGGAGCGGCACCGGTCCCTGATCCCGTGCACCGTCACCGGTTACGGCTCCGAGGGGCCGTGGGCGGACCGCAAGGCGTACGACCTGCTCGTGCAGTGCCAGACGGGCCTGGTCTCCCTGACGGGGAACGAGCACGGTGCCGCCCGGGCCGGGGTGTCGGTCGCCGACATCGCGGCGGGCATGTACGCCTACTCGGGCGTGCTCACCGCCCTGTTCACCCGCGCCACCCGGGGCGTCGCCCGCGCCGTGGAGGTCTCCCTCTTCGAGGCGCTGGCCGAGTGGATGAGCCAGCCCGCCCTCTACACGCGCCACGGCGGCACCCAGCCGCCGCGGATCGGCACGCGGCACGCCACCATCGCCCCCTACGGCACGTACCCGGCGGCCGACGGCAAGGAGGTGCTCCTCTCCATCCAGAACGAGCGCGAATGGGCCGCGCTGTGCGAGCGGTTCCTGGAGCGGCCGGACCTCGTCGACGACCCGCGCTTCGCCACCGGTCCGGACCGCGTGGCCCACCGCGACGCGCTCGACACGATCGTGGCCGACCGGTTCCGCGCCCTGCACAGTCAGGAGGCGGGGGAACTGCTGGACGCCGCGGGCATCGCCAACGCAGGCGTCAACACCGTCGAGGAGTTCCTCGCCCACCCGGTCCTGCGCGAACGCGACCGCTGGCGCGACGTACAGGTGCCCGGAGCCGTGGTGCCCGCGCTCCTGCCGCCCGTGGATCTCGCCGGAGTCGATCCCCGGATGGACGCCGTGCCCGCCCTCGGCGAGCACACCGAAGAGATCCTTGCCGCGCTGGGGTACAGCCCGGCCGACATCGCCGCCCTGCGGGCCGACGGCGTCGTCTGAGCCGCCGGGGCACCGGGGATGCCCTCCCGGCAGACGGGCCACATCTCGGCAGGCGCCGCAAGTGCCGCAGGCGTCCCGTCGTGGTGGTCAGCCGACGCCCGCCGCGTCCAGCAGCAGTGTCACGGTCGTCGTGGCCAGGCCGTCGTCCAGGGTCTCGATACGGGACCCGGCGCGGGCGCTCGCGCCGTCGAAGACCAGCATCAACTGCCGGGCGAGGAGCCGCGCGTCACGCGCGCCCCCCAGCTCGGCCTCGGCGCGGAACGTCGCCTCGAGGCGGTCCTTCGCAGCGCCGGCCACCACGCTCGCCGGGTGCTCGGGGTCCTTCAGCTCGACCAGCGCGGCCAGGAAGGGGCAGCCGCGGTACTCGGGGAGCGTGGAGAAGTACTCCATCCGCTCGAAGACGCGCAGAATGCGCTCGCGCGGTGTCGCGTCAGCCGCAGCCGCAGCCGCGGGCGAGAGCTGCTCCTCGTAGAGCGGGATCCGGCGTTCGAGACTCGCCGCCAGGACCTCGTCCTTGCCGGCGAAGAGCTGGTACATCGACCGCTTGGAGACACCGGCCGTCCTGCAGAGCGCCTCGATGCCCACGGAGACGCCCTCGCTGTAGAAGAGGTCGGCCGCGGCGTCCAGCAGCCGGTCTCTCGTGGACGCCTTGTCTGTAGTGGCCATACGGGAAGGTTACCGCGCGGGAACGCAGCGGGGAAACCGATCGGTATACCGCGGGCGAGTGGGCGTTGTCACATGCGCCGGGGTACACGTGACAGATGACTGAGCAAGCGCTTGGATAGTGCCGTTCGCAGAGTGCGCCCGCCCTCGCCCGCACCGCACTGGAGGCCCCGTTGCTGTTCACATCCGTCGACGATGTCTCCGCGCGCCTCGCCGAGACCGGCTATCTGGCGTCGCCCGCCGTCGCCACCACCGTCTTCCTGGCCGACCGCCTCGGCAAGCCCCTGCTGGTGGAGGGCCCCGCCGGCGTCGGCAAGACGGAGCTCGCCAAGGCCGTCGCCCAGGTCGCCGGGGCCCGGCTGATCCGGTTGCAGTGCTACGAGGGGGTCGACGAATCCCGGGCGCTGTACGAGTGGAACCACGCCAAGCAGCTGCTGCGCATCAGCGCGGGCCGGGACGAGACGTGGGACGAGGCCCGCACGGACATCTTCAGCGAGGAATTCCTGCTGCCCCGGCCGCTGTTGACCGCCATCCGCGGCGACGGCCCCAAGGTGCTGCTGATCGACGAGACCGACAAGGCCGACGTCGAGGTGGAGGGCCTGCTGCTCGAGGTGCTCAGCGACTTCCAGGTCACCGTCCCCGAGTTGGGCACGATCACCGCGACCAGCCGGCCCTTCGTGGTGCTCACCTCGAACGCGAGCCGTGAGCTGTCCGAGGCGCTGCGCCGCCGCTGCCTCTTCCTCCACATCGGCTTCCCGGAGGAGGAGTTGGAGCGCCGCATCGTACGGCTGAAGGTGCCGGGCCTGGACGAGGCGCTGACGCAGTCGGTGGTCCGGGTGGTCGGCGCGCTGCGCGAGATGGATCTGCGCAAGGTCCCGTCGGTCGCCGAGACCATCGACTGGGCGCGCACCCTGCTCGCGCTCGGCGCCGGCACCCTCGACGAGTCCGTCGTCCGCGACAGCCTCGGTGTGCTCCTCAAGCACCAGGACGACGTCCTCAAGGCGGCCGCCAAGCTCGATCTGGACGCCATGTGAACGCGCCGGCCGGAGTGACGCGCCGGCTGACGGAACTCGTCGGCGCGCTGCGCTCGCACGGCGTACGGATCGGCACCGGCGAGACGGTGGACGCCGCCCACGCGATGGAGGCACTCGGCCTGACGGACCGGGAACGGCTGCGCGAGGGCCTCGCCGCCGCGTTGCTGCACGGCAAGGCGCAGCGCCGGGTCTTCGATCCGGCCTTCGACCTGTACTTTCCGCGGGTCGTCGGAGGGCCGGAGACCGGCGCGGCGGACACCGACGCGCCCGCCGCCGACCGGGCGGAACTGCGGGACCGCCTCGCGGCCGCGCTCGCGGACGACGACGCCGCGCTGCTGGCCCGGTTGGCGGTGGAGGCGGTGGACGGCTTCGGCGGATACGGCTCCTCACCGGGGTCGGACGGCTGGTCCTCCTACCAGACGCTCGACCGGCTGCGGCCGCAGACCCTGCTGGCGCGTGCCCGTGACGACGTCCGGGCACGCACCGGTGCCGGGGGGTTCACCGACCGGCTCCTGGAGGACGAGATCCGGCGGCGCATCGACGCCTTCCGCGCTCTGGTCGCCGCGGAGGCGCGGCGCCGGGTCGCCGAGCGACGGGGCCGGGACGAGATCGCCCGGCGGGCGGTGGCCCCGACGGTCGACCGGGTGGACTTCCTGTTCGCGGGCCGGGACCGGCTCGCCGAGCTGCGCGGGGTGGTTCAGCCGCTCGCACGCAAGCTGGCGACCCGGCTCGCCGCCCGCCGTCGCCGTGCCGCCCGGGGCACCATCGACCTGCGGCGGACGCTGCGCGCTTCGTTGTCGACGGGTGGGGTGCCGATGCGGCCGGTGCTGCGCCGACGGCGGCCCGTCCGGCCCGAACTGGTGCTGCTGTGCGATGTGTCGGGGTCGGTGTCGGGTTTCTCGGACTTCACGATGCTGCTGGTGCAGGCGCTGCACGACCAGTTCAGCAAGGTACGGGTGTTCGCCTTCGTCAACCGGATCGACGAGGTGACCGGGCTGCTGGTGCACGGGGCGGCCGACCCGGAGGGGCTGGGTGCCCGGATCCGGGCGGAGGCCACGCTGACGGGCTGGCACGAGAGCAGTGACTACGGCGTCGCGCTCGGCGAGTTCACCGAGCGGTACGCCGACGCGGTGGGGTCGCGCTCGACCGTCTTCGTCCTCGGAGACGCCCGTACGAACATGGGCGACCCGAACCTGCCGGCCGTACGGCACCTGTGCGAACGGGCCCGACGCGTCTACTGGTTGAACCCCGAGCCGCGGTCCCAGTGGGGCACGGGCGACTCCGCCGCACCCGAGTACGCCGGGCTCGTCGAGATGCACGAGTGCCGCAACGCCCGGCAGCTCGGCGACCTGATCGGCCACCTGCTGCCGGTCTGAGCGGGCGTCGGGCCCGCGCCTGCCCGCTCAGGCCAGCAGCTGCGGGTACATCACGGCGATGTCCTCGGAGAGCTGGGCCTTGACCTGTCGGGTGAGGTCGTCGGCGAGGACTTCGAAGGCGCCGGACGCGATGCCGTCGAGGGCCTGCGCCGCGACGGCGTCGGGCGACGACTTCGGTGCGTCGACGTGCGCGGCCATGTCCGTGTCCACATAGCCGACATGGAGTCCGGTGACCTCGATGCCGCGCGGCTTCAGGTCCACGCGCAGGGAGTTGGTCTGCGACCAGAACGCGGCCTTGGACGCGCTGTAGGAGCCCAGCAGGCCGATCCAGGAGAGCACCGAGTGGACGTTGAGGATGTGGCCGCCGCCGTTGCGCTCGATGACCGGGACGAAGCCGCGGGTGACGAGGAGCGGGCCGTAGAAGTTCGTCTCGAACTCGCGGCGTACGTCCTCGACGGGGGACTCCAGGAAGTTCGCGTTCACGGAGGCGCCGGCGTTGTTGATCAGGAGGGTGACGTCCTGCGCCTGCTCGACGGCCGCGGTGACGGACGCGGGATCGGTGACCTCCAGGGCCAGCGGCACGGCGTCGGGGTGCGCGACGGTCCGCGGGTCGCGTGCGGTGGCGTACACCTTCTTGGCACCGCGCTCGTACAGGCCCTGGACGAGCGCCCGGCCGATACCCCGGCTGCCGCCGGTGACCAGCGCGACCGAACCTTCGATGGATGTCATGAGTACTCCCGAAAATGAGAAACCGATCGGTTTACCTGTCCGCGCCAGCGTAAACCGATCGGTTTCCAAGGGCAAGCCGTACGCGGCCACGGGTCCGCTCCGCACGGCTGCGGCTACCGCGGCCGCTACGGCTACGGCTACGGCTACGGCTACGGCTACGGCTACGGCTACGGCCGGGAACGGCTCGCGCCCGCCGAGGGGCGGTGCGCGGCGTTCCCGGCCGCAGGCGGTCGTACCCGGCCGTACCGGGGGTGACGAGAGGTGCGCGGGAGGCGCCCCCCGGTCAGGTCGTCGCGGCGTCCACCTTCTCGCCGGTGTCCTCCCCCGCGAGTTCGGTCACCTCTTCGGTGACCGCCGCTTCCGCCGGGGAGGCGTCCTTGTCGACCACGTACGCAGGCGTCGCTCCCCTGGTGAGGCCGACCAGCGCGACCGCCACGATCAGCGCGAACGCGACACCGGCGATCGCGAAGCTCAGGGTGAACTGGCTCTCGGCAGGCAGCGCGGGCACCCCGGCCGGCAGGTGCGCGATCGCCCTGGACGCCAGCAGCGAGGTGATCACCGCGCTGGCGATCGCGCTGCCGACGGAACGGGAGATGGAGTTGAGGCCGTTGGCGATGCCGGTCTGGTGGTGCGGAACGCTCGCCACGATGAGGGCGGGCATGGCCGCGTATCCGAAGCTGACGGCCACGCCGATCAGCAGGCCCGCGAGGATGATCGACGCGGAGGTGTCGTGCGCGGCGGTCAGCCACGCGAACCCGGCGACGCCGAACACGGCGCCGACGGCCAGGGTGAACCGCGCCCCGATCCGTCCGACCAGGATCCCCCCGAACTGCGCGGCGAGCAGGGAGACGACCGTGGTGGGCAGCAGGTACTCGACGGAAGCGCGCAGGACCGAGGCGCCGAACCCGTACCCGGTGAGTTCCTTCGGCATCTGCACCAGATAGGCCACGCCGATGAACTGCGAGAACATCGCGAACCCGAGGAAAAGACCGGCGAGGTTCGTGAAGAGGACGGGGCGGTGGGCGAACATCCGCATGTCCACCATCGGCCCGCGGACCGTGCGCTCCACGAACACCCAGACGGCCGCCATGGCCACCGCCGCGACGAACAGACCGATGGTGCGCGCGGAGGACCAGCCCCACTCATGCCCCTGCGAGATCGGCAGCAGGAGCAGGACGAGCAGCGCGGCGAGCGTCACCGCGCCGAGCCAGTCGGTACGGCCGCCGGTCGTCGAGCGCGAGGCGGGTACGCGCAGGAGGACGCCGACGAGGGCCACGGCGGCGAGGGCCACGGCGAGCCAGAACACCCGGTGGTAGTCGGGATCCGAGCCCCGGGTGAGCAGTCCGGCCGCCACCAGGGCGAGTCCGCTGCCGACGGCGAGCGTTCCGCTGACCATCGCCATCGCGCCGTGCAGCTTCGCCGGAGGCATCTCCTCCCGCAGTACCGAGAGGGCGAGCGGGAAGATCGCGGTGGCCGCGCCCTGGAGTACCCGGCCGACGATCAGCCACAGCAGCGACGTGGTGGTCGCGGCCAGCACGGAACCGGCGATCATCAGCAGCAGAACCCCGACCAGCGTGGGCTTCTTGCCGTGCATGTCGCCGAAGCGGCCGAGCAGCGGGGTGAAGACCGCGGCGGACAGCAGGGTCGCGGTGGTGACCCAGCTGACGTCGGCGGTGCTGGTGCCGAGATCGCTCTGGATGATGCTCAGGATCGGTACGACGAGGGTCTGCATCATCGAGACGATCATGGCCGCGAGGCCGAGGACCAGGACGAGCGAGAGATCGCCTGCGGGGCGGCTGGGCGCCACGCGATCGGAGGGTGTCACGACGTTCTTCCTTAGGAGCAAATGCCGGGGAGCCATATAAAGCTGCAAGTTCTTGAAGGTTGATGTCTTCAAGTAACTGGACAGAGGTAAGCATCGAAGGTTGAGGTAGTCAAGTTTCAGGTACGCTGGACCCATGTCCGCTTCATCTGGAACGAGCCGCTCCGCCGACGCGCCGGACGGCGGGCACCCCGGCGTCTCCCATGCCGTGCTGCTCGACACCCTGTGGGCGTCCATGGTCAGCCTCTACGCGGATCTCACCACCGCCGCCGCCGCGCACGGCCTCACCTACAGCCAGGCCAAGGCACTCAACGTGCTGCGCCAGGGGCCCGCCCCCATGCGGTCCCTCGCGGACACGCTCCGCTGCGACGCGTCGAACATCACCGGGATCATCGACCGCCTGGAGGCCCGCGGTCTCGTCCACCGCGAGGCCAGCGCCACCGACCGCCGCGTGAAGAACGTCATCCTCTCCGAGGAGGGCGCGGCCGTCGTGGTGCGCGTCCGCGACGGAATGCACGCCACCCACCAGGCCCTCGGCGCGCTGAGCGAGGACGAGCGGGCCACCCTCGACAGCCTGCTCTCGCGCCTGTTCCAGGCCGACGGAGATCACTCCTGACCGACCGGGGACGCCGCCGACCCCGGAACCCTTGCCGCGGGCGCCGGGGTCAGTGATCCGGGGTTCTGGGTTCCGCGGCCCGGGGTCCGTGACCCGGGACCCGGGGTTCGGGTTCGGTGACCCGGCGTTCGGTGATCCGGCGTTCGGTGATCCGGGGTCCGTGACCCGGGTGCCGGGGTCCGCGACCCGGGTGCCGAGGTCCGCGACCCGGGTGCCGGGGTCCGGGTGCCGAGGTCGGTGATCCGAGCTTCGGGATCCGAGACCCGGCCGGAGGTCAGACCGTACCGAGGGCCGTCCGCAGCGTGGCGATCGCCTGCCCGATGGCGGCTTCGGCGGCGTGTGTTCCGCGCAGGGCGTTGAGCATCACGAAGTCGTGGATGATGCCCTGGTAGCGGACGGCGGTGACGGGGACGCCGGCTTCGCGGAGCTTGTTGGCGTACGCCTCGCCCTCGTCGCGCAGGACGTCGGCCTCGCCGGTGATGACGAGGGCCGGGGGCAGGCCGGTGAGCTGTTCGGTGGTGGCGCGCAGCGGGGACGCGGTGATCTGGGCGCGCTCGCTCTCGTCGGTCGTGTACTGGTCCCAGAACCACTGCATGCCGTCACGGCGCAGGAAGTAGCCGGTGGCGAACTGGTGGTAGGAGCCGGTGTCGAAGTTCGCGTCGGTGACCGGGTAGAACAGCACCTGCTGGACGAGCGGGACGTCGCCGCGCTCCTTGGCCATCAGGGTGAGCGCCGCGGTCATGTTCCCGCCCACCGAGTCACCGGCCACCGCGATACGCGACGCGTCGAAGCCGTGCTCGGCGCCGTCGGTCACGACCCAGCGGGCGACGGTGTAGTTCTGCTCGATGGCCACGGGATAGCGGGCCTCGGGCGAGAGGTCGTACTCGGGGAAGACGACCGCGGCACGTGCGCCGACGGCGAGTTCGCGCACGAGGCGGTCGTGCGTGTGGGCGTTGCCGAACACCCAGCCCGCGCCATGGATGTACACGATCACCGGCAGGGTGCCGGAGGCGCCCGCCGGGCGGACGACACGCACCCGGACCGCACCGGTCGGACCGCCCGACACGGTGATCCACTCCTCGTCGACCTCGGGCGCCGCCATCTCGCCGGACTGCACCTCGTCGACGGCCTTGCGACCCTCCGCCGGGGCGAGGTCGAACAGGTACGGCGGGTTCGCGGTCGCCTCCACGAACGCCGCGGCGGCGGGCTCGAGAACGGGACGGTTGCCGGTGGTACCGGTGGTGCCGGTCATGGCGATCTCCTCGGATCCGGTGCCGCGGGCAGACTCCGGCAGCGGTCTTCGCCGAGGAGCAGCGGCACGACATGAGAGTAGCGCTCGACTTAGTCGTGCACAACTCATTAGGGATCGATACAATCGAGGGGACCTAAAAGATAGGATGGGATCGCCATGCAGGCACGGAGACCGGGAGCAGCGCCATGAGCACAGCCGAACCGCCGCAGGGGGGTTCCCTGTTGCTGGACGACCAGCTCTGCTTCGCCCTGTACGCCGCGTCCCGAGCGGTGACGGCGCGCTACCGGCCACTCCTGGACGAGCTGGGGCTGACCTATCCCCAGTACCTGGTCATGCTCGTCCTGTGGGAACAGGACTCGATCTCCGTTCGCGACCTCGGCACCGCTCTCCAGCTGGAGTCGAGCACACTCTCCCCGCTGCTCAAGCGTCTGGAGGCGGGCGGTCTGCTCCGCCGTGAGCGTCGCGCGGAGGACGAACGGTCCGTGGCCATCCGCCTCACCGAGACCGGGGCCCGGCTGCGGGAGCGCGCGGACACGGTCCCCCTCGCCATCGGCGACGCCATGGGCCTGACCCCCGAACAGGACGCCACGGCCAAGCACCTTCTGCGCCTGCTCACCGCCAACGTCACGGAGCGCTGAGCCGCCTCCCGGAGCGCGAGAATTCTGGCCTGTTCTTTACCACCGCGCGCGTGGGGATGTCGCACCCCTCCGCACCTCCCGCCCTTTTCCCTCTCGTACGGCGCCACGGTGCGACGTAACCGAACGTGTCCGAATTTGAAACGACGAGTTCACAAGCGCGCAAGTTTCTCTTGTGTCCATAGCGGCTAACCCGCAGATCACAGGGGTTGAAAAGGCTTCCTCCCTTTCTGCGAGACGGGCCGTGAGGTGCGCGTGTTGGACGAACTGCGTGTGCTGTCGATCTACGAAGGATTCTTTTCGGGCGGGGCCCGGATCGTGCACAGCGATGTCGTGATGGGGCTCCACGAGGGCGGTCAGCGCCACTCGGTGCTGAGCCTGAATGGCGAGATGTATCGGGAGGCGACCCGTCAGCGGATGGAGGACGACGCCTGCTACCGGTCGCTGACCGGAGCCGGCGTTCCGGTCACCTCCCTGGGCCGCAGCCACGGGGCGCCCGACGGCGCGGACGCCTTCACCGGGCCGGAACTGGCCGCAACCGCCCGGGCCATGGCGGGCGCGGACGTCATCCTGTCGCTCAAGGAGCAGCCGCTCGGCCTGCTCAACCAGGCGGGCCTGCCCCGACGACCCGTCGTGGTGTGCCTGCACCGCTCCGATCCGGAGAACCAGGGAGCCGCCCTGGACGAACTGAGGAACGCGGTCGACGACGGCCGGATCGCCGCCGCGATCTGCTGCGCCGAGTCGACCCGTGCGGCGTACGCCGCCGCCGGGATCCCGGCGGAGCTGCTGCACGTCATCCCGAACGGCGTGGACCTGCTGCGCTTCCGCCCCGACCCCTTCGGACGCGCTCTGCTGCGGACGTCACTGGGGGTGCCGGCGGACGCGCCCGTGATCGTCTTCGCGGCCCGCTACGCCGGGATGAAGAACGTGCCGCTGTTCCTGCGGGCGGCCAGGGCCTGGCTGCGCCGGCAGCCCGAGGGCCGCATCCTGATGTGCGGTGCCGGGATGACGCGGGCCAACGCCGGCCTGCGCGAGGACATGGTCGCCGCCTTCGGTGACGAGGTTCCGCTCACCGACCGCATATCGCTGCTCGGCGTACGCGACGACATGGAGCTCGTCTACGCGGCCGCCGACGTGGTCTCACTGACCTCCTCCAGCGGTGAGGCGGCACCGCTGTCGCTGATCGAGGGCATGATGTGCGGCGCCGTACCGGTCGCCACCGATGTCGGCGACTGCGCCTCGATCGTCGCCGGGCACGGCTTCCTCACCCCGCTCGACGCCGAGGCGGTCGCGCAGGCCTGGTGTCAGGCGGTGGAGCGCGGCGCCGAGTTCGCCCCGGCCCTCGCCCTCAGCCGCGAACGGTTCAGCCGCACCCGCATGATCGCCGCGTACGCCGGGCTCATCGAGCGGGTCCGCGGTGGGGCGGGCCGGATGTCCCTGTCCGTCTCCGAACCCCTCCCGGAACCGTTCTAGGGCCGGCGGGTTCCGGCATCCTCGCCCCGCTCCCTCGCTCCCGCATCCTCCTCGCCCCCGCTCCCTCGCGCCGGCCCCTCACCCCCTCGGCGAACCGCCCGCCCGCACCACCCCCTCCCGGCGCGCCCACAGGAAGGAGTGCTTGGATCGGCCACCGAGGGGGGTGGAGCACGGCCGTTCACAGCGGAGAAACCGGGCGCCCCGAGGGTTGTCATATGCGATTGCTATATTGCGCAACCACGCAAGCAAGTGGGAATCCCCGGAATCCCCCTTCGCCACAGCACCGACGGCCTGAGCGGCCCGACCGTTTCGTGGGAGTGCGAGATGACTGACCCAGGGGACGGCCCCGTCGGACGGGCCACGCGCCGACATGCGCCGGCGGTGCCCCGGCAGCGTGCGGGAGAGGACTCCGCCGCGCCCGGGACGGAGGGCCGGGCCGCCTCCCGCGCCGCGACACGTGCCAGGTCCGCGGCACCCGGCCGCGGGCGCCGCGGCGCCCGACGGCGCCGCGCCCGACGCGGCAGACGGGTCCTGCGGACGGCCGCGATATCCCTGTCGCTCCTCCTCCTGGTCACCGCGGGCGCCGGCTGGTGGTTCTACGAGCACCTCAACGGCAACCTCCACAGCGTCCCGCTGACCGACGGCACGGCGAGCGACAGCGCGGGCAAGGAGAAGACGGACTCCTTCGGCCGGACGCCGATCAACATCCTGGTGATGGGCAGCGACGGCCGCACCAGTGCGAGCGACTGCAAACTCGGCGGCGGCTGCTCACAGACGGGCGTGCAGTCGGGAAGCGGCAACGCCGACGTGGAAATGGTGCTGCACATCTCCGCCGACCGGTCCAACGCCACCGTGATGAGCATCCCCCGCGACACCGTGACCACCGTCCCCGCCTGCAAGAACAGCGCGACGGGCACGTCCACCGCCGGCTACTCCGGCATGGTCAACAGCGCTCTGCAGTACGGTCCGGCGTGCCAGGTGGCCACCGTGCACCAGCTCACCGGCATCCCCATCGACCACTTCGTCCAGCTCGACTTCTCGGGCGTGGTGAAGATGTCGGACGCGGTGGGCGGAGTGTCCGCGTGTGTCGACGCCAACGTCTACGACACGTACTCCCATCTGAAGCTCGCCAAGGGCACCCACACCCTCAAGGGCGTCGCCGCGCTGGAGTTCGTCCGCTCACGACACGGCTTCGGCGACGGCAGCGACCTGGGTCGCACGTACGCCCAGCACATCTTCCTCAGTTCCATGATCCGCAAGTTCAAGAGCGCCGGCACCCTCACCAACCCCGCGGCCGTCTACAGGCTGGCCGACGCGGCCACCAAGGCGCTCACCGTGGACACCGGCCTGGGCAGCGTCAAGAAGCTGGTGGGGCTCGCCACCGATCTGGACAAGGTCCCCGCCAAGCGCATCACGTTCGCCACCATGCAGACGGCGCCCGACCCGAACAACAGCGACCGGGTCGTGGCCGCCCCGGCCGCCCGCAGCCTGTTCGCCACCATCGCGGGCGACCAGTCGCTGACGGGCGCATCCGGCGGGACGTCCGCCGCGGCCACCGCGACCGCCTCGGCCTCCGCGGTACCGGCCGCGCGGATCGCGGTGACGGTGGAGAACGGCACGGGCATCAGCGGCCGCGCCTCGGCCGTCGCCGGCGCCCTGATCGACCGCGGCTTCAGCTCGGGTACGACCACGGGCAACGCCCCCGGCGGCGCGGCCACGACCACGCTCACGTACGGCACCGGGGAGAAGGCGAAGGCCCAGACCGCCGCCCGCGCGCTGGGGCTCTCCTCCTCCCACCTCGAGCAGGGCACCGGCAGCGGCCTCACCCTGGTGATCGGCACGGACTGGACCAGCGGCACCAGCTACCCCGGGAGCGCCGGAGCCGCCGGCGCCCCGGCCGACACCAAGGCCGCCACCGCCGACGCCCACTCCCAGACCGCCGACGAGTCGAAGCCCTGCGCGAAGGTGAGCACGTACAGGACGGTCAGCCTCAACGGCATCGCCATGACCCCGTCCCAGGCCTACGCGGCAGCCGTCGGCAAGAAGAACTCGGCGCCCTGACACGCGGCACCACCGCGTGCCGGGCCCGCCCGCGCCCGCCTGGGATGCTGGCCCCGTGCCGACCACGCCGCAGTCACCGGAGCCCGTCACCCCGCACGCGCCCAGGAACCTGCCGAGACCGCTGCTCACCCAGCAGTGGCTCGACCTCGCCTTCGTCCACTGGGCGGTCGCCCCTGACACCGTCGCCGGTCTGCTGCCCGAGGGCACCGTCCCCGATGTGCTGGACGGAGTCACCTACGTCGGCCTGGTCGCGTTCCGGATGCGCCGCGTCGGCTGGCTCCGCTCCCCCGGAGTGCCGTACCTGGGGACGTTCCCGGAGACGAACGTGCGCCTGTACTCGGTGGACGCGCTCGGGCGGCGCGGCGTGGTCTTCCGGTCGATGGACGCCGCCCGGCTGGTACCCGTGCTGATGGGACGGGCCGGCTTCCGGCTTCCGTACGTGTGGTCCCGTATGGGCGTCCGCGCCGAGGACGACGTCATCACCTACACCAGCTCACGGCGCTGGCCGGGGCCACGCGGCGCGCACAGCCGGATCGTCCTGCGCAAGGGCGAACGGATCCGGGAACCCACCGAGCTGGAGCACTTCCTGACCGCCCGCTGGGGCATGCACAACGCCTTCTTCGGCAAGGTCGGATACCTGCCCAACGACCACCCCGGCTGGCCCCTGCACCGCGCCCGGCTGCTCACGTGCGAGGAGAACCTCCTCGAGGCCGCGGGCGTACCCGTGCCGCGGGGAGAACCGGTGAGCGTGCTGTACTCCCCCGGTGTCCCGGTCCGACTCGGCCGTCCGGCCCGACCGGCGGGCATCCCGACACCCTGAAGGAGAGTTCCGCCCTGTGGGGTCGTTCGGTACGACGTTCACGTGCCGCCCGCAGACTGCGAGGTGCGAACCCGGCCCCGCCCCGGCCGGGGCGGATTTCGGAGGGGGTTACCGGGGGGTGCGGGCAGGCTCCTGGTCGGGGTGTGTCAGGGCAGGGTCCTTCGGGTGGTGGTCGAGGCGCCCTGCGGTGAGGACGACGGCCGGGCCCGCGGTGGCGAGGGCGGCTCCGAGGCCGGCGTACGCGGTGGGCCGGGCGGCCCGGTCTCCGGCCGACGAGGGCCGCTCAGCGTTCGGGCGTCCGCCGCCCGCCTGGCGGGCGAGGTGGCCCACCCGGACAAGGTCACCGAGGACCTCGACGGCGGCGTCCGCACCACGCTCCCGGCAGCCTCCGAAGCCTTCACCGACGCCCTGCACGTGGTGATCTGGATCGGAGCCGCCCTCGCACTGGTCACCGTGCCCGTCCTGCTGCGCATCCTGCGCCCGCAAGTACAGCCGGGCCGACTCGTCGCCGCCTCCACCTCCATGCCCAGGAAGCACGCGAAGCCGACCCGCCGGCGTAGGAGAATCACCCGCCCCGGCGACGCGGGCCCCTTCCCGACACGTCGTTTCCCGTGCCGGGTGGGCCGGTTGCTCCGCGCCGGAACAAGAAGCCGGGGAAACCGCGCGTCCGCTCGGGCCTACGCCGGCTCCCACGGTCACCGCCCGGTTCCGGGCGGCCCGAGGCGTCAGCACCTCAACAGGCGGGCGATCCAGGCGAGTTCGGCGCACAGCCGCGCTCGCCCCACGATCCGCGGGTCCGGCACCGGGGCAGCTCGCACGGGGCCCGCCCCCGCGGACGAGCCCCGTCGAGGCATCCGTGCCACCGGCCCCCGCCGGTGGCGGGTTCGCCGATTGCCTGGCTCCGTCAGCCGCCCGTCAGCAACGCCTCCAGCGCCACCGCCGTGTCCGGATGGCGTGTCATCAGTGCGGCGCCCGAGGGGCCGGGGCCCGCCGTCCGCCATGTCCCCTCACAGCCCAGCAGGGCCGCCACCGCGTCACAGGTCGCGGGGTGGGCGGCGAGCAGGGCGTATCCGTCCCCGCCGCCGGCCGCGCGCGGCACCGTACGCGCGGCCACGGGCTCCGGCTGCGCCCGCCACGGCGGCACCCACTCGTCCAGGGCGGCGAGCCGCCCGGGGAAGATCCGCCCGGCCTCGCGGATCAGCAGCGGGGCCAGCTCGGCGCCTCCCGAGCGCAGGGTGGTGATCAGGGTCGGCAGCCACGGCAGGAGCACTGGGTCCGGCAACCGTCCGAACGCGTTCGACACCGCCTCCACGACGAAGTCGGTGAGCCCCGGGACAGGCTCCAGGGCGTGCACGAAGCCGCTGAGGTAGCGCGGATAGGCGGGCACCACCAAGGGGTTGCCCAGCAGTTCGTCGCACTGTGCGCGCAGGTCCGCCCGCGAGAGGTGCCCGAGCTGCGTCAGGGCCGCCCACAGCAGCGCCGTCCTCGACGGATCCCGCGGGTGCGACTGGGCGACCGCCAGTTCCAGCTGGGTCCGGTCGCAGCCCAGCGACAGCGCCAGGCTCTCCATGCTGAACAGGAAGCCCAGCATCGCCGCCACCTGACGCACGGTGGCGTCCTCGTCGGTGAACGCCGTCGGCAGCAGCGTGCAGTAGTGCGCGTATCCGGCCTTGACGAACGACTCGATCCACGGCGGCAGCACGGACTCGCCGGTGCGGTAGTACGCCAGCAGCCGCCGCACCCGGCGCAGCACCTCCGGCGCGCCGTCCACGGTGCGTTCGGCCGAGAGCACCTCGAGGGCACGGGTGCCCAGCTCGTCGGGGAGGCGGCGGCCGCGCAGATACAGCGTCGCGTCCTCGACGGCCTCCAGGACGGTCGCCGCGGTGGCCCGCGGAGCGTACGCCGTGCGGCGCAGCCGCTGTTCGAGGACCTGCTCGATGCTGACGCCCTCGTAGCCGAGCTCGATCAGCGCCCGCTGATGGGTGCCCAGCGCCAGGTCCCACGACTCCTGGATCGACCGCTCCCCCAGTCTCCGCTCGCCCATGATCGGCCGTGCGACGCCCTGCGGCAGCAGCCGGCGCAGCATCCACAGCACGTCGGAGCACCGCTCCAGTTCCGGCCGGCCCGTCATGTCCAGCAACGCCCGCTGCACACCGCGCTGCTGGAGCCTCAGGTTCAGGGGCGCGAGCCGGTCGTGCACGTCGCGGGCCAGGGGCGGCAGCGCGTCGTAGCCGACCTGCCCGACCCGGTCGCCGCCCATCATGATCGCCACGATGCGGCGGACGTCCCGGCGGCCGGGCACGGTGTCCTTCTCGATGCAGGTGACGGCCGCGTCCTGGAAGTCGTACGGCGTCGGCTTGGCCCGGTCGCGCATCCCGGCCAGCAGGATCGACGTCTCGAACACGGCGATGGCGTCGGCGGTGGACGCGAGGTAGCCGTTGCGGCGCGCGGCGCGCACGACCTCCACCGACCAGCCGAGCAGTTCGGCCTCGTCCAGCGGGTCCAGGACGGGTGGCCGGCGCAGGAAGCCGGTCAGCATGTCCGCGGGCGGGAGCGCCGGTACGGGAGCCGTCGTCGCCGCGGTCTTCCGGGCCCGCGGTGTGCCGGCGCCGGACTGTCCGGCCAGCCGGTAGGGCTGCACACGGGTGCGTCTGACGTTCTTCGCCCAGAGTGTCGCCGCGATCGACACCGACCCGGCGGCGAGACCGAACTGTGCCTCGATCGCCGCGTGACTGGACGGGATCAGGCCGTACTGCCACTTGGTGGCGGTGCGCGGGCCGATCTCGAAGGTGTCGGTGCCGTGGATCCCGAACTCCTCGACCCGGCTGGCCGCGTGGAAGGCGCCGCAGACGTAGAGGCAGTCCGCGGGGTCGGCGCCGGTCGCGGCGAGGTGTGCGCGCATCCGCGTCCACATGTGGCGTTCGCGGTCCTCGTCCACGCGGACCCGGTGGGAGTCACCCGGGGCGAGCCGCCGGAAGAGGCTGCCGATCAGGAGCATGACCTGACGGTAGGTGTCGTGGTCGCTGTCGCCGAGCGGCAGTTCGACGTACTGGTGCCACCACTCGGACCAGTGCCGCACCCTGCCGTGGCGCAGCAGGTGTTCCTCCAGTTCGGCGAAGCGCGGGCGCAGGTCTCCCAGCTCCACGCCGACCGCGTCGCCGTGCAGCGCGGCTTCCTCCTCGGCGGGCGGCGCGTCCGGATCGGCCGGCTCCGCGTCCTGCGTCCCGCGCTCGTCCCACTGGAAGACGTGGTCCGAGGAACGGTCGACGAGGACCAGTTCGACGCCCGGAGTGTCCAGGGCGTAGGCGATCGCCTGGTACTCGGCGGAGGCCTCGGTGATCGGCGCGACCACCGACAGCGGGGACCACTCGGCCGGGAAGCCGTCGACCTCGGTCGCGAACGCCTGGACCGCCACGGGGAGCCGGCAGTTGCGCAGTTCGGTCAGCAGCGGCGCCATGTCCTCGCACAGCTCCAGGTACACGACCTTCGGCTGCTTCTCCCGCAGCCGGCGTGCCATCGCGATCGCCGAGGCCGGTGAGTGGTGGCAGACGGGGAAGATCTCCAGCGGTTCGCGCACCGCGCGGTCGACGTCGTCGACGAGGCCGAGGAGGATGCCCTCCAGGGCGTCGGGCCCGCCGGCGAACGTCGCGGCGGCCTCCTGCAACTGTGTGCGCAGCGAGGCGAAGGTTCCCTCGGTCGGGCCGGTCATGACAGGGTGGCGATCGCTTCGCGGCCGCCCTCCAGGAACTCCGGCCAGGATCCGCCCTCTGCCCTGCTGCGCGGCTCGACGACGCCGTGCAGGTACTTGTTGAGGATGGCCAGGTCCTCGGGTTCGCGCCGGGCCAGTGACCCGACGAGCGAGGAGGCCAGCGTGTGGGCGGTCAGGGCGCGTTCGCCGAAGAAGTCGCCGTGCAGGACGGCGTCCTCGAGCACGCCGATCTGTTCGGCGGTGGACAGCGCGGACTCCAGTTTCTCGTCGTCGCTGCCGGCCGCGGCCGCCGAGGCCCGCAGATCGGCGAAGCTCTGCAGCAGCACGTCGAGCAGCGTGGGCGGCACGTCGAGTTCGATACGGTGGCGGCGCAGCAGCTCCTCGGTGCGGAAGCGCACGATCTCCGCTTCGCTCTTCTTGTCGGTGACCACCGGGATGCGGACGAAGTTGAAGCGGCGCTTGAGGGCCGAGGACAGGTCGTTGACGCCCCGGTCACGGCTGTTGGCGGTGGCGATGATGGAGAAGCCGGGCTTGGCGAAGACGATGCTGTCGCTGTCGAGTTCGGGAACCGAGATGTACTTCTCGGACAGGATGGAGATCAACGCGTCCTGGACGTCGCTGGTGGAGCGGGTGAGTTCCTCGAACCGGCCGATCGCGCCGGTCTCCATCGCGGTCATGATCGGCGAGGGGATCATCGACTCCCGTGACTGGCCCTTGGCGATGACCATGGACACGTTCCAGGAGTACTTGATGTGGTCCTCGGTGGTGCCGGCCGTTCCCTGCACGACCAGTGTGGAGCTGCGGCATATCGCGGCGGACAGCAGCTCCGCCAGCCAGCTCTTGCCGGTGCCGGGGTCGCCGATGAGCAGCAGTCCGCGGTCGGAGGCCAGCGTGACGATCGAGCGCTCGACGAAGCTCCGGTCGCCGAACCACTTCGGGGAGATCTCCCGGTCCAGGCCGTCGGATCGCTCGGAGCCCAGGACGAACAGGCGGACCATCTTCGGGGACAGCCGCCAGGAGAAGGGCTTGGGGTTGTCGTCGACGGACTCCAGCCAGTCGAGTTCCTCGGCGTACTTGATCTCGGCGGGGGCGCGCAACAGGTCGGACATGTGAGGGCCTTTCTCAAGGTTCTGGTGGGCAGGTTGCCGGTGACGCGGCACCGGGGCTTGCCTGGTCATTTCGTCGTCGCGCGGAGGGCGGACCGGGAATGCCGGACAGGCCCTAAGGGCTGGCCCGTGATCCCCGGCGGGCGCACGACGACAGCTGCGGCCTCGCCGCGTTGTCGGATCGCCCGAATACGCCCAGTACGAGGACGACCCTCCGGCTTGCGATGCACCGCATCTGACGCCGCGCGCTGGTCCACCGGGGATCACGGGACAGCCCTTAGGCGAGGAACGTCTTGAGTTCGTGGACGAGCTTGCGGATGTGTCCGGAGAGCACCGGCGTGCCGAGGTCCTTGAAGCGCTCCCGGAACCACGGGTTGACGCTGCCGCGCCCGGAGCTGGTCACGGACCCGACCGGGATGAACTTGGCGCCCGAGCGGTGCAGGGCGGCCATGCTCGCGAACAGCTGCTCGGTCCGCCATTCGTAGAAGTCGGAGATCCACACCACGACGGTGTTGCGCGGCTCGGCGATCTTCGGCTGTGCCAATGCCATGGCGACCGTGCCGTCGGTGCCGCCCCCGAGGTTGGTGCGCAGCAGGGTCTCGAAGGGGTCGTGCACCCACGGCGTGAGGTCGAGGGCCTGGGTGTCGTACGCGATCAGGTGGACGTCGGCCTTCGGCAGTCCGGCGAAGATCGACGCCAGGATGGTGCAGTTCACCATCGAGTCGACCATCGAACCCGACTGGTCCACGACGACGATCAGCCGTTGGGGCGTCGTCCTGCGGGCGGTGTGCCGGTAGTAGAGGCGGTCGACGTACAACCGCTCCTCGTCCGGGCTCCAGTTGGTGAGGTTCTTCCAGATCGTGCGGTCCAGGTCGAGGTTGCGGAACACCCGCTTGGGCGGGACGGAGCGGTCCAGGGCGCCGGCCGAGGTCTTCTCGACCTGGGTGCGCAGTACTTGGGCGACCTCGTCGACGAATCGGCGGATCAGGGCCTTGGCGTTGGCCAGGGCCACGCCCGAGAGGTTGTTCTTGTCCCGCAGGAGTTGCTCGATCAGCGACATGCTCGGGGTCAGTTGCGCGGCGAGCTCAGGGTCGGCCAGTACCTCGCGCAGCTGCATCCGCTTGACGAGGTCGGCTTCGATGGCGCCCAGTTCCGGGCCGATCGCCGGGATCAGCCGGCTGAGGTCGGGCGTCGTACCGTGGCCGCCGGTGCCGGTCGGGCCGGCCCCGGGTCCGGCGGCGGCGGCCGAGCCGGCACCGCCGGCCGCGCGTCCGCCGCGCAGGTCGCCGGGCTTGCAGCCGAGCGCGCGCTCCAGCCAGCCGGCGTCGGACTGCCAGCGCGCCAACTGCCCTGCCGTGACCGTGCCGGAACCGGAGGCGAAGACGTTCAGGAGCACCTTCGACACCAACGCGGCGCGGCGTACTTCGGCCGCCCGGTCGCGGTCGCCGTCACCGTCGCCCTCGTCGTCCGAACCGGACTCGGACTCCGGCGCGGATCCGGACACGGGTGTCATCAGACCGTCGAACTCGGCGGCCAGCTCCGGGTGGCGCTGCACGATCGAGTCGACGGAGGCCTGCGGGTCCAGCAGCGCGGACGGCAGACCGATGTCCTCGACGACGGCGAGGCTCGCCGATTCGAGCGCGGCCTGCTCCTCGTGGTCGAAGAGCCTCGCGAGGAGCCGCCAGTACAAGGCCTGACGGCGGTTGTCATGGGGGTCCGCGCCGGGTGCGGTGCCGTCCGTGATCTCTGATTCGGCCGTCCGGTCGGCCGTCGGATCAGCCGTGTGCTCGGCCGTCCGATCGGTCGTGTCCTCGGCCGTCTGGTCAGCCGTGTACTCGGTGATGTGCTCGGTCACTTCCGCAGCAGCCTTCCCGCACGTTCCCGCAGCACGGCCACGGCGTCGGTGGCGGCCTTCTCGGCCCGGACGCCGGCCTTGTCGGTGGTGCCACCGGCCCATCCCCCGGCGTGGACCGCGACGGGCTTCTTCCGCACGGTCGTCTCGACGGCCAGCGGCTGGACACCGAACGTTCCGGCGTCCCAGCGCAGCAGTCCGATGCACGCCCCGGACGCCGCCACGGCCTCGGGGGTGAGCGGCCCGGCGGCAGGTATGCGGTCGGTGTCGACGACGAGGGTGTGTCCGGCCACGGTGAAGGCCAGCGCGTCGTCGGCCTTCCGCACGGTATAGCCGTCCAGGAACACGGGCACGGCGATACGCGCCGGATGCCGGTCCAGGGGGGCGGTCGCCGCGTCGGTCGCGGTGGGCAGGACGACACGGGCGGTGGCGAACGCGTCGGCGGGCTCACCCGCACGTGCCTGGGCGTCGCTCCAGAGCAGGTCGCCCTCGGTGGTCAGCGGCATGTCGGCGAGGTCCATCGCGCGGCCCTCGCCGACGGCCGCCAGCAGCGACATGTGCGGGCGCAGCAGCTGCCACAGGCCCGCTCCGACGACCGTGTCCGGTTTCGGCACCGACACGGCGGCCCGGACCAGCCGGGGCGCGGTGCCGTCCGCGGGCTCGAACACCGCGTGCACCTGGGCCTGCACGGCGGTCGCGTGTTCCTGCACGTCGACGCCGAGGGGCAGCAGGCGGCCGGTGGCCGTGCCGGTCGGGGGTACCACCGCGGCGCCGGGCACCGTCAGCAGCAGCGCGCGTGACCACAGGTCGCCCCAGCGGCGTACCGGGACACGGTCCAGGGACGCGCCCGGGCAGGACGCGGCAAGTTCGGCGGCGAAGCCGTCGAGGAGCGTCGCCTGACGGCGCAGCGCCGGGTCCGGAAGCATCGCGGAGACGACGTGCGACGCTCCGGACACCACCTCGTGGTCGATGCCCTGCCACCCGCAGCGCGCCAGGTCGGACAGCCAGGAGCGGGCGGCGGCGAGCAGGTTCGCGGGGTGCCGGCCGGCGGCCGGCGGGGCCGTCTCCCGGCCGCGGTCGCGGCCGGTCGCCTCGTCGATACGGCTCACGAGGGCGTCGTGGACGGAGCCGAGCAGGGCGGCGCGGGCGGCGGCCAGGGCGACGAAGTCGTCCTCGCTCGCGGCTCCGGCCGCCGCCTTCCCGGCCGCCTCGGCGACCCGGGTGGCCAGCGGTGTTCCCGCGACGGCGTCGGCGAGCTCCGCCAGGCCCGCGGCCTGGTCGGGCCGGGGCCGCAGCAGGCCGCCGACGAGCGCCCGGTCGAAGGCGTCGACGGCCGTCAGGACCTCGTCGAGCCCGGCGACGGATTCGGCGAGCAGGTCGGCGCGCATCACGCCACCGCCCTGGTCGGCGGGAACCACTGCATCTCCGGCAACGGCGCTGTGACCGGGGCGAGTTCCAGATACGCCAGATGACGCAGGAACCGGCTGAAGACGGGCGCGGCCGCCTTGGTGTCCCCCTGCGAGGGGCGGGTGGCGCTCATGCCGTCGGCGATGGTCTGCGCGCTCGGTTCCCCGTCCGTGCTCTCGGCTCGCAGGTAGCGGGCGACGCGCTCGGGGCCGTACTGCAGCACCGCCTCGTTGATCAGGGCCTTGATGTGGTTGCAGAACCCGCCGCGGGCTCCGCCGCAGGGCCGGTTGTTGTTGGTGCTGCAGGCGAACATGTACGTGCCCGCCGCGACCGACGAGACATAGACCCGCTCGATGTCGGAGCCGCTGGACACCACGCCCTGCAGGCGTCCGTCGGCCAGCTCCACGAACGGAACCTTGGCGAGCTTGCGCGGCCGCGCGGGTGCTGTCACCCGGGCCGTGCTCGACCTCTCCCAGTCCGACAACGCACCATCTCCTCTGCGCCAGGGGAACGTCCGCGCCACAACGGCGGGGACACGAACGAACCTACTGGCGACCACTGACAACGCCGATCACGACGGCGTCGCCGCGGCCCCGGCCCGCGCGTCCGCCCGGAGGGATTCCGGGCGGTGCGGCGTGGCTCGGAGCCGCGTCGTGGGACCCGCGGCGCAACGCCGCGCTCGCCGCGGGCCGCGGCGGGTCCGCGCCCTTCAGCGGCGGAGGTTGAGGGCGTCGAGCGCCTCGTCCAGCGTCGTCGCGGCCATGATGAGCGAGAGGTGGGTGAAGGCCTGTGGGAAGTTGCCGAGTTGCTCGCCGCTGGGGCCGATCTCCTCGGCGAACAGGCCGACATGGTTCGCGTACGTCTGCATCTTCTCGAACGCGTAGCGGGCCTGGGAGAGGCGTCCCGCGCGGGCGAGGGCGTCGACGTACAGGAACGTGCACAGGCTGAACGTGCCCTCGCAGCCGCGCAGTCCGTCGGGCGACGCCTCGGGGTCGTAGCGGTAGACGAGGCTGTCGGAGACGAGGACGCGGTCCATGGCGTCGAGCGTGTTGAGCCAGGCGGGGCTGCGGGGGGCCAGGAACCCGACGCGGGGGGCGAGCAGCAGCGAGGCGTCCAGGACATCGCCGCCGTAGTGCTGGACCAGGGCCTGTTCCCGGTCGTTCCAGCCGCGCTCCATGACCTGTTCGAGGATCTCGTCCCGGGCCCGGGTCCAGCGGACGGTGTCGGCCGGCCTGCTGAACTCGGCCGCCAGCTTCAGACCGCGGTCGAAAGCGGCCCAGCACATCACCCGGCTGTAGGTGAAGTCCTTGCGTCCGCCGCGGGTCTCCCAGATGCCCTCGTCGGGCCGGTCCCAGGAGTCGGCCAGCCAGTCCAGGGTGCGGGCCAGGCCCTTCCACCCGTGGTAGCCGGCCTGTTCACCGACCGAGCGGCTCTCGGCCAGCGCGTACAGGGCCTCGCCGTAGATGTCGAGCTGCAGTTGGCCGGCGGCGGCGTTACCGGCCCGCACCGGGTAGGAGCCACGGTAGCCCTCGAAGTGGCCCAGGATCTCCTCCGTCAGACGGGGGTCGCCGTCGACCCGGTACATGATCTGGAGGGGTTCGTCGTCCGGGCCTTCCCCGGCCTCCAGGCGGTCGCCGAGCCAGCGGGTGAACTGGGTCGCCTCCTCCACGAAGCCGAGGTCGAGCAGCGCCCGCACCGACAGGGAGCCGTCCCGCACCCAGGTGTACCGGTAGTCCCAGTTGCGCTCCCCGCCGACCTGTTCGGGAAGTCCCATGGTGGCGGCGGCGACCGGCGCGCCCGTGGGGGCGTACGTGAGGAGCTTGAGGGTGATCGCGGAGCGGTGCACCGTCTCCGTCCAGCGGCCGCGGTAGCGCGAGGTACGCACCCACCTCTGCCAGAAGTCGACGTTCTCCCAGAGCCCTTCGGTGATCCCCTCGTCGGTGGGGGGTGGTGGTGCCTCGCCGCCCGGAGCGGACATGCTGAACACCACGGCCGCCGTCTCCCCGTCGCTGAGGGTGACGCCGCCCCGGACGTCGTGCCCGTCCCGTTCGAGCGGCATGGTGGCCTGCAGGTGGGCGGTCACGCCCGGGGCACGGAACGTCGCCTTGTCCGCGGTCAGGTCGAGTTCGTGGTGGAGCCGCGCGTAGTCGAACCGCGGCCGGCAGTCGAGGGTGAAGCGCACGGTGCCGCGCACCGCGCGCACGACCCGGACGATACTGTGCCGGTCGCTCGGCGTCGGGCCCGGCTGGACCGGCATGTGGTCGATGATCTCGCCGACCCCGTCGGGTGACATGAAACGGGTCACCACGACGGCGGTGTCCGGGTAGTAGAGCTGCTTCCAGGTCCCCTCGGGGCTCTCGGGCGCGAGCAGGAAGTGACCGCCACCGTCGTGGTCGAGCAGGGCCGCGAAGACGCTGGGCGAGTCGAATCGCGGCGCCGCGAACCAGTCGATCACGCCGTGGGAGGACACCAGCGCCGCGGTCTGGAGGTCCCCGATGAGCCCGTGGTCGGCGATGGGCGGGTAGCGATCCATGGTGTCTCCTTCTCAGGCCGCTTCGGCCGTCACCCGCCCCGTACGGACGGCGTCCACGAGTGCCTGGTGGTCCCTCTCGTTCTGGTCGGCGTAGCACTCGGCGAACGTCACCAGCGCCCTGTCGAAGACGTCGCCCGCACCCAGATACGCGGCGATGGCGATCCGGTCGCCCGACCTCGCGTGCGCGCGGGCCAGCGTGGCACCGCACAGTTCGCCGAAGGCGCGCATCCCGGCCGGCACCATCGTGCCGGGCTCTGCGATGCCCTTCCAGTCACGCAACTGCCGTATGTAGAAGTCCCGTCGGCGGCCGTCGACACCTTCGGCCCGTTCCCAGCCGAGGAAGATGTCACTGGTGGCCTGCATCAGCCGCTGACCGGAGACCACACGCTCGCCCTGCGCCCGGTGGCGGCCCGCTCCGACGAAGGGTGCGAGGACGGACTCGCCCGCCTCCTTGGCCTGCAGGAGCAGCGGATCCTTGTCGTCGCGGCCGAGCAGGAGCACGATCCAGCAACGGGTGCCCACGCTGCCGACCCCCACCACCTTGCGGGCCATGTCGACGAGGCGGTACTGCTCCAACAGGAACCGGCGGTCCGCCTGGAGGCTCCGGCCGTACCGTTCGATCATCCGGCGGATCTGCTTCTCCAGCGCGCCGCGTTCCACGTCCGCGAGCAGGTCCTCGAACGGCGTGATCAGCGGTGGGCCCGCGGCGATGCGGGTCTTTCCGTCGACGAGGTGGGTGAGTTTGCCGAAGGCCTGGAGGCTGTCGCGGGTGCGCGCCTTCGTCACCGACTGCGCCCAGCGGTCGCGGGCCCGTGCGTCCACGTCCTGGATGAAGTGTGTCCACACCCAGTTCTCGTCGAACTGGGCGTACCACACGGGGAGATTGCCCATCTCGGCGAAGTGCCGCATCCACTCGCGGTAGGACCGCACCGTCGACCGTACGATGCCGGCCCGTTCCTTGGTGCTGAAGCCGTTGGCCCGGCCCACGACGACGAAGCTGGCGGACAGCCGCTTGACGTCCCATTCCCAGGGGCCGGGGAGCGTCTCGTCGAAGTCGTTGATGTCGAACATCAGGCGGCGTTCCGGCGAGGCCAGCAGCCGGAAGTTCAACAGGTGGGCGTCGCCGCAGAGTTGTGTCCTGATATCGGTCCGCGGGGTGTCGGCGAGGTCCCCGGCCATGACGGCGGCCGCTCCCCGGTAGAAGCGGAACGGCGACTCGGTCATCCTGCCGTAGCGGATCGGTACGAGCTCGGGGACCCTCGTCGCCGACTGGGCCTCGATGACGTCCACCGGGTCGGGCCGCTTCGCCGTGGGCGCGAACTCCGCGTGGCTGGACCGGGGTACCCGGGAGCGGGCGTCCTTGCCGAGTGCCGCTCGCTCCTGCGGTGTGCGGTGCCGGGTGCCGCTGTCGGCCGTGGGACGGGAGTTCACCGCAGTCGCTCCGCGATGTGGTCGCCGACACGCAGGGCGTTGGCGATGGCCGTCAGTGAGGGATTGACCGCTCCGATGCTCGGGAAGAAGCTCGTGTCGACGACGTAGAGGTTGTCGAGGTCGTGGGCCTTGCAGTGCACGTCGAGGGCCGAGGCGCCGGGGTCGGTACCGAAGCGGACCGTGCCCGCCTGGTGCGCGGTGGCGCCGATGGGCATGCCCTTGTGCAGGTAGATGCTGTGTGGCAGCAGATGGTGCTCGTACATGCCCAAGTGGCCGAGCATGCCCTGAAGTCTGTGCCGCAGTCGCTGGAGTCCGGCGATGTTGTTCTTCTCGTCCAGGGCGAGGTGGATGCCGCCGTCCCGGTCCAGGGTGACGCGGTTTCCGGCGACGGGCAGGTCCTCTCCGCACAGCCAGAAGTCGACGGCGTGATGGGCGATCACCTCGAACGGCATGTCGGGGGTGACGGCCCCGGCCCAGCGGGGCGCTTCGCCGTGGATCTGCGCGGAGTCGGACTTTCCGAGCATCTGGATGCCCCCGAGGGGGTGGTCCCAGTCGTCGGACCCCAGGTACCAGTCGTTCAGCGCCAGGGTCTTCTGGAACGTGGTGTCGTTCGGCTCCCTGGAGATGGCCATCAGGGCCAGGTTGTTGTGGCGCATGTAGTGCCGGCCCACGACGTCGGAGCTGTTGGCAAGTCCCCGTGGATGCCGGTCGTTGGCCGAACGCAGCAGTAGGACGGCCGAGTTGACGGCCCCGCAGGCGACGACCACGATGTCGACGCCGAACTCCACCGTGGAGCCGTCGCCCACCGTCGCGACGACCTTGGTGACGCTCCGGCCGCCCGGGTCGGTTTCGAGGCGCCGCACGTCCGCGTGGGTGACCATCTCGACGTTGGCGTGAGCGAGGGCGGGGTCGACGCAGATGACCTGCGCGTCGGACTTCGCGCCGAGCAGGCAGGGAAAGCCGTCGACCCGGTCGCAGCGGATGCAGGCGCTGCCGTGCGCGGCCCCGCCCCGCTCGTCCTGGGTGAGGTCGACCCCGATGGGAAGGTGGAAGGGGTGCAGTCCCTGCTTCTCCAGGTCGTCGCTGAGCTGCTGGATCCGCGGCTCGTGCTGGACGGGCGGGTACGCATACTGGGCGCCGGCCGGGCCCTCGGTGGGATCCTCGCCGTGCCGGCCGTGCACGCGATAGAGGTGTTCGGCCTGGGTGTAGTACGGCTCCAGTTCGTCGTAGCGCAGCGGCCAGGCGGGCGAGACTCCGTCGTGGTGGCGGAGTTCACCGAAGTCCTCTGGGCGCAGCCGGAAGAGGGCGGCGCCGTAGAACTTGGTGTTGCCGCCCACGTAGTAGTTGACCTCGGGCGGGAACGGGGCCCCGTGTTTGTCGAACCAGAACTCCGGAGCCCGGTATTTCCCTTTGACGAAGACCGCGGTGGAATCCCAGTTGTCGCGTTCCCGGGGAAGATAGCCGCCCCTTTCGAGAAGGAGGATGCTTTTCCCGGTGGGCGCCAATCGGTGGGCGAGGGTGCCTCCGCCCGCGCCGGTTCCGACAACAATGACGTCGTAGTGCGTATCGGTCATGCCGGCCACCGTCCTCGGAACATGGTCCGGTCCTGCCGGGCGGCTCGAGAGGGGAGAAGTACCCGACACGTTCCGCGACAACCTCCCCGCCGAATTCATCGACGAATTCCTCGACGACCTCCTCGACGACCAAGGTATCCCTGGGTGATGGTCCCGGCGAGTTGGGCTAGTCGGGTGAGCCGAGACGCCGGGACACGGCGGGTTCCCGTGCGACGACCGCCCCGGCGGTGATACCGACGGCCACGACGACGCAGAGCGAGATCAGCCACGACAGCAGCGTGAAGACGGCGCCCAGCGACCCGTACTTGTCCAGGCTGCGGTTGAGCGCCGCAGGCACGTACAGCTTGGCGGTCAGCGTCAGTGCGGTGACGGCGGCGCCGGTGAGGAGCGCGCCGGGCAGCAGCGGGGCCCAGGGGACGCGTGCGGCCAGCAGCAGGTGCTGGGTCCACCACCACACACTCACCTCGGTGACCAGCAGCAGTGGCAGTCCGAGCCAGAGCCCCACGCCGAACCCGTCCCGCAGCGGGCCCTGGAGGATGACGATGGCCAGCCACGCGGCGATCCACACGGGCCATCTCCAGACGGCGATCCTGGTGCCCGCGCTCGGCATCCGCCAGGCCCGCTGGCACAGCCGCTGCATGGCGCGGCTGCACGCGGTGGCGGAGATCAGCACCATCAGCCCGCTCACCACGCCGGTGCTCTGCCGCAGGCTTCCGGGGTCGGCGTCGAACACCTTCTTCAGCTGCTGATCGGCGACGCCGTTGATGCCTAGGACGTCCTCCAGGGAGACGAGGATCTGCTCGCGCACCGACTGCGGGGCGAACGCGGCGACCATGAAGAGCAGCGGGACGGCGGTCAGGAAGGCCTGGGCCGCCAACCGCGTTGCGGAGTCGAGCAGGTTGACCGCGACCAGGTGAGAGGTGAGGCGGGTGATCACCGGGAACCGCGTCTCGGCGGCATGGCGCAGCCGCAGCAGCCGGGGCCCGAGATCCGCGGCCCGTCCACGCGGGCCGCTCGCCCCGCCGTCCGGCGGCGAGCCGGATCCTCTGCCTGCGTGCATCCTGCTCCCCGGGTCGGGTCTGCTCGTCGCGCCCGGAGGCACTACCGCGCCACCAGGGTGCGTCCCGGCGCGCCCGGCGGACCCGGCGGCGCGAGCACCGTTGCTCCGTACGGGTGAGTTGAAGGCGGCAGCGGTACCGGCACGGATGCGCGGGCCCGTCCGGAAGCATCCGCCGGCCGAGCGTCCGAACCGGCCCGGCCGGCAGCCCGAGCGGGTCGTCCCGTCACAGGATCGCGAGGGGATTGACGGGTGAGCCGGTCGCCTCCGGCAGCCGGAGGGGGGCGATGACGCAGAGGAACGTCCAGCGGCCCTCCCGCGAGCAGATCGGCGCGAGATCCTCGAACCGCAGATAGTCGAGGAGCTGCAGCCCCATCGCGTGGACGGCGAGCACATGCACCGGGAACGCGACCCCCTGTACCGCGCTCGGGGCCGTGTCGTTGTTGCCGTCGCTGCCGAGGACGGCCACCTGCCGCGAGGCCAGGAACTCCAGGGCCGTCGGGTGCAGTCCGGCACGGGCGCGGGACACGTCCCACGGGCCCCGCTCCTCGCGGCGCCTGCGGTGTCCGACCCGTACGAGGACGATGTCGCCCCGGCGCACCCGTATCCCCTGCCGTGCCTCGGCGGCGATGAGGTCGTCGCAGGTCACGTTCGCCCCGGGTTCGAGCCAGGAGAGGCCGTACAGCCGGGGGATGTCCAGGAGGACACCGCGTCCGACGATGCCGTCGCGGGCCAGCTCGACGGACAGGGCGCTCGATCCGTCCGGCGACAGCGCGTCCGTCGCCGGTATGCCGCCGTGCAGGGTGCCGTCGTAGATGACGTGGCACAGCGCGTCGAGGTGGCTGTCCACATCGCCGTGGACGTTCATGGCGAAGCGGTCGCGCGCGAAGTCCAGGCCGCTCGGCGCCGGTTTGCCGTCGGGTGGAGCGGTGAGCCGGTGCTCGGCCGGATCGGCGTCGTCGGGTTCGGTACGGGTCTCCACGGGGGCGGCGAGCGAGACGGTCCGTCCCGACCGCACCTCGGCGATCGCCGCCAGCACCTGCTCCTCGGTGATCGTGTCCAGGGCGCCCCGGGGTGTGGAGGCGCCGGGGGCCACGGCGCGCAGGTGTCGGTGGAGCGACCGGAATTCGGCCTCGCTGAGCTCGTCGGACGTCCGCATGTCCCCACCATCCGACAGCTGCCGGAGTCCGGCACGCCGAGTCGCCGGGCCCTGTGCCACCGCCTCGCCGGAGGAGCGACCCGCCGGGCCATGAGCCGGAATGCGAACGTGCTGTCAGCTCGAAGGCGTCGTCAGGCCGACGGGGCGGCGGACGGTGCGGAACCGGGAGGGGAACCGGATCCGGTGTCGAGGAACTCGCGGATCGCGAAGGCCGCCAGCACGATCACCAGTGTCCACACCACGACCGCCGTGGTGGGGTAGCTCCAGGTGAACAGGACGATCGCGGCGACCGCCAGGATCACGACGCCGATCCACCGCTTGAATCGGTGCACGAACCGGCCGACCGCGCCCAGCGGGAGTCCCGCCGACACGGCGACGTCGCGGACGGCCCCGATTCCCCTGCCGCAGCCCGTTCGGACGCGGACGGCGACGGGGGACGGACCGACGAGGAAGGCACCGGCGGCCGTCACCAGCGCCAGCGCGCCGACCGCCCGCACACCGGCCCGCAGGAACCTGACCAGCGCGTCGAACACGGCAGCGGCTGCGCCTTGCGAGACCCCCACGGGCAGATGGTCGAGGTAGATCGCCCGCATGACCGTGAGGGCGACACCGAGCACCACCATGGCGACGAACACGCCGAGGGCGGCCCCGATCAAGGCCCGGCGGCGGTTGACGGCCAGGTACACACCCAGGGCGGCGATCAGCACGGCGACGACCGGCAGCCAGCTGCCGATGATCTCCAGCACCCTCAGATACGTCCTGACCCTGCCGATGTCCTTCGACGCGAACACCACGAAGTCCGTGTGCACGGCAGGGATCAGGGCGGCCGGCTGCAGACCGGCACCGACCAGCCGGTCCTTCACCTGCTTCACGAGGGGTGCGATGTCGATGGCGACCTGGTCGTTCTCGAGGGACACCGCGCCTCCGGACTCGCCCGTCAGGGCCTTGTCCAGGGCGGAGTGGGCCCTGCGGTTCGCGTCCACCCAGACGGTGTCGAAGGCCTTGCCGGCCACCACCCGCTCCACGGTGTCGCCGACCAGGCTCTTCAGGCCGCTGGTGATCGGGCCGGTCAGGCCGCCGAGCAGTTGGGCCGCCCCTGTCGGGACGCCCTTCTCCGAAGCCGCCCGCTGCAGGTCCTTGACCAGCTTCTCCACGTCGATCTGGGCCAGGACCGCGCTCGTGACCCGGTTGGTGACCGCCTTCTGCACGTCCGGATTGCGGGCCAGCGGGCCGACCGTGGCGACGTAGCGGTCCGTGTCCCGCACGATGCTGTCCGCCCAGACCGCGACGACGGACAGCAGCGACAGCAGGGAGGCGAGGAGGATCAGCAGGACCGACCCCGTCGACCGCAGCCAGTGGTGCCGCGCGGCCCCCGCGGGTCCCGCGCCCTCAAGAGCGCTGACCCGGTGCCGCAGTGCGTCCAGCTCGGTGCGCTCCCCCGCCGAGAGCCGTGGCTCGTCGCCGGGCGGAGCCGCGGGATGCCGGTCCGGATCGGGCGGAGGTGCGCTGCTGGTCATGGGTCCACGAGAGCCCCGCGGCCCCGATCCGGCGACCCGGACGGGTCCGGCGGGTGAACGCGGTACCGAGGTGCGACGGGTTCCGTCCGATGTTGCAATGGCATGCGGGAACCGGGGGATTCCGAGGACTCCATGACCATCCAGGGGTGAAGGCGTGAGCGAATCCGTACGCGATGAATTCATCGAGATGGGGCCGATCGACTACGTCGTCGTCGAGTTCCCGGGCAGCCGCATGACCGGCGAGGGATTTCCGCTGCTGGTCGATCTGGTGGACCGCGGCCTCATCCGGATCCTCGATCTGATGTTCGTCAGAAAGGAGGACGACGGGTCGGTGACCGGCTTGGAGATCGCCGACCTCACCGGTGACGGGGCTCTGGACCTCGCCGTCTTCGAAGGCGTGTCCTCCGGCCTGCTGGACGAGGACGACATCGAGGAGGCGGGCCACGCCCTGGAACCGGGCAGCTCCGCCGGAATCCTGGTCTACGAGAACCTGTGGGCCGCGCCCTTCGCCGCCGCCCTGCGCCGCGGCGGCGCGCAGATGGTGGCGTCCGGGCGCATCCCGATGCCGGCCGTCCTGGCCGCACTGGACGCGACCGACAGCGCTCGGCCGGCGAGGGCTTAGCCCCCGGCCGTCCTCCACGGCGCCGGGCCGACCTGGGCCGACGTGACATCACCGCGGCCATGAGCGGCCGGCCCCTCGGTGGTCCGTGCCGACCGTGCCGACGCATCAGCCGACCGCACCGGCCCCTGAGTCGACCGTGCTGGCCCCTGGGCCGGCCGTGCAGACCCCTCAGCCGGCCGTAGAGACCCGTCAGTCGGCCGTCCTGACCCGTCAGTCGGCCGTTCGGTCCGCGAATCGGCCGACCGCGGCCGACACCAGGGCGAGGTTCGCCGGAAGGGCGGCGGTGGCGTCGACGGTCAGGCCCGGCTCGTCCGGTTCCAGCGGCTCCAGCGACTCGAACTGGGAGTCGACCAGCCGGGCGGGCATGAAGTGACCGGTGCGCCGTGCCACACGATCCCGTGCGGTGTCCCGGTCCAGAGCGAGGTGCACACACCAGAGCGCGGAGCCCGCGGCCGCCCGGAGTTCGTCGCGGTACGCGCGCCTGAGCGCCGAACAGGCGAGGACCAGCCCCTCCCCGGCCTCGACCGACCGGCGGACACGGTTGGCGAGGGTCCGCAGCCAGGGTTCGCGGTCGCCGTCGTCCAGCGGGTGACCTGCGGCCATCCTGGCGATGTTCGCGGCGGGATGGACGTCGTCGCCCTCGACGAACGGCACGCGCAGCTCCTCCGCGACCGCCTTGCCCACGGTGGACTTCCCGGAACCCGACACGCCCAGCACCACGACGACGGGCGGCCTCCCCCGGGCTCCGGGCCCGTTCACAGCCCCCGCCCCCTCAGCCGACTGTTCGCGTGGCCCCTCGATGACTGGTGGCGGGCGACCGTGACCGACGCCGGACTGCCGACGGTCGGCAGGGGTCAGCCGCCCGTGGCGAACCCGGGGAACAGGGTCATTCCGCCGTCCACGTAGATCGTGGAACCCACGACGTAGTCGAGGAGGTCGGAGGCCAGCACGGCCACCACGTTCGCGACGTCCTCCGGGTCGCCGACGCGGCGGTAGGGGATGAGCCGGAGCAGGTCGGCCTCGGCCTCGGGGGTGTCCCAGGCACTGCGGTTGATGGGCGTGCGGATCGCTCCCGGGGCAACGGCGTTCACCCGGATGCGGTACGGGGCGAGTTCCTGGGCGAGGGTCGCCATGAGCATCTGCACTCCGCCCTTGGAGGACGCGTAGTTCACGTGGCCCGCCCAGGGAATGATCTGGTGGACCGAGCTCATGCAGACGATCTTCCCGGCGGCGCGGGACACCTCCGGGACGACGCCCCGGCGCTTGAACTCCTTGGCCGCCTCGCGGGCACAGAGGAACTGTCCGGTCAGATTGACGTCCAGCACCTTCTGCCACTGCTCCACGGTCATGTCGGTGAGGGCGGCGTCACGCTGGAGTCCCGCGTTCGCGACCATGACGTCGATGGTCCCGAACTCGTCGACCATGTGCGACACCATGTCGACGACCTGGTCCTCCTGCGACACGTCCGCCTCGTGCGCGTAGGCGCGGACACCGAAGGACTGGATCTCCCGCACCACCTCTTCGGCCGCGTCCCGGCCGGCCACGTAGTTCACCACCACGTCGGCGCCCACCCGCCCCAGGCCGATCGCCGTGGCCTTTCCGATTCCGGAGTTGGCCCCCGTCACCAACGCCTTCTGCCCCTTGAGGAGCTGGTGGGCGAAGGGAGGGCGACCGTCACTGCCGCTGTTTTCCACTCGACTCTCCTTGTCGGTGCCTTCGGTCGGTCCGACCGCCCGTTCCGAGCCGAACGGCCCGACGCCCGTCCGGCGGGTCGTCGGGCCGTCCAGGACGGCGCGGTCGGCTACTGGATGCGGGTGCCCCGGGTACCCCCGGCGTCCCGGGTGTCCCGGGCTCCGATGCACAGCGCCCAGATGACGAAGGCGTCCACGGCGATCAGCACGATGGCCCAGACCGGGTAGTACGGCAGCCACACGAAGTTGGCGATCATCGACAGGCCTGCCAGCACGATTCCGGTGATGCGCGCCCACATCGCCCCGCGGAACAGCGCGACACCGGCGAGGACGACCAGAACACCGAGGACGAGGTGGATCCAGCCCCAGCCCGCCATGTCGAAGGTGTAGGCGTAGTTGCGGGTGACGACGAAGACATCGGTCTTGACGATGGCGGCGATCCCCTGGAATATCGCCATCGCTCCGCCGAAGATCATCATGACTGCGGCGAAGGCGGTCCAGCTGGACACCCAGATTCCTTCACCGTGGCTTTCGCTACGGCTTCCGGTGTCGTGCTGGTGCATTCCGGTCGTGGCCATTTCGAGCTCCTCCCGCATAGGCCTCGCCACCGACCTGTCACGGCCGGTGGCCACATTTCAGCTTGCCATGAGAATCACCGACCGGCAGAACGTCGCCATTCACGCCCTGCGCACGGGCACGACGCACGGCAGGAAGTGCGCCGCGGAAGTGCGCTGCGGAAGTGCGCGGGAATTCCCGCGGTGGTCCAATGAACGTGTCTTATGGACGCGCCTCACGGAAGCGTCCCGCGCCGAGGTGCGCGCGCCGACAGGCGGAGCTGTTCACTTATTACGGCTCCTGTGAGAAAGGAAACCGCCATGCCAGGTCTCCTCCGCGGAGTCGCCCGCACCGCCGCGGTGGCGGGCACGGCGACGGCCGTCTCGAACCGTGTCGCACGCCGCCAGCACGGCCGCTGGGCCCGGCAGGCCGCTCCGGAACCCACCCCCGCCTCGTCCCCGTCGCCCTTCCCCGTCGCCACTCCCCCGCTTTCTCCGTCGGCGCCGCTGACCGACGACATGAACGACAAGATCGACCAACTGAAGCGACTCGGTGAACTCAAGGCCCAGGGCCTGCTCACCGAGGCCGAGTTCACGGACCAGAAGCACAGGATCCTGAGCGACTGACGAACGACGGCTCACCGCCCGCGCGGCGAGATGACGGCTGATGCACTGTCAGTGCCGACTGACACGATCGACGCATGACTTCGTCGACGGCAGGATCCTGGAACCGGATCGAGGCATGGCTCGCGGAACACGCGCCGCACACCTTCGCACGGCTGGGGCCACCCGCCGACCCCGCGGAGATCACCGCGGCCGAGCAGACCATCGGCTCACCCTTTCCCGACCCTCTGAGAGAGTCGCTGCTGAGGCACGACGGGACCGAGCACGCCGTTCTTCTGCCACCGTTCTGGATGCCGCTGAGCACCCGCCTCATCGTGGACGCGTGGAAGAGGCGGACCAGGATCTACGAATCCGACCTCTCCGCCACCGAGGCGGCGGACGACGGCGACGCGGAGTCCGAGTTCGGGCCGTGGTGGCACCGGCAGTGGATCCCCTTCGCCGCGGACGGGGCCGGTGATCACCTGGTGATCGACCAGCGCCCGACCCGCGTCCGCGGCCGGATCGGGGATGCCGACCACGAGTCGGGCTGCCGCTTCGAGGCCCACCCGATGTGGGCCTCGCTGCCTGCTCTGCTGGACATGACGGCCACCGCGTTGGAGAGCGGTGAACTCCTCGAGTGTTACGAACGTGTCGTCGTCGACACCCGTGAACTGGACTGGAAGTTCTGAAGCTCTGGACGCGGGCGCCAGGCGCGATGTCGACGGCCTCGCCGAGGCGCTGGGCTACGCGCGGTTCCGCGGCCCGCCCGTGTGCGCGGCGGCGTGCCGCAGTGAGCGGTAGGCCACCACGACCCACGCGGCGACGAGCAGTACGTAGAGGACGACGGCAGCCCAGACGAACACCTGTGAGCCGGTACGGGCCGCGAGGGCCGAGGTGCCGGTGACGCAGGCGCCGAGGGGGAAGATGAAAGACCACCAGGTGGGCGCGAAGGACAGCCCCGCCCTGAACTCCCGTACCGTCAGCGCCGTGGCGAGTGCCAGCCACAGCATGGCGAAGCCCCACACCCCGACCCCGCCCAGCAGCGCGAGAACTGCCGTGCCGTGCACGTACGGCACGGGCAGCGCGGCTGGCGCCGCCGTGGCCAGCGCGCCCAGTCCCGTCACGATCTGCCCGAGCGCACCCAGCCCGATCCACACCGTGGGCACCATCGCGCCGGTGGGCGCGTCATGGTGCACCAGGCGGCTGTAGACCATGGCCAGCACCAGCAGGGCGGCCAACAGTCCGAGCCCGAACATCGCGTAGCAGCCCAGCACGAGGGCCAGCCGCGGTTGCCCGGCGGGCATGTGCGGGACGAGCAGCGCGCCCGTCGTGGCGGACACCAGCGGCGGTACCACCGGCATCAGCCAGCCGCCGAACGCCGCGTCCGGTGCGAACCGGTGCCGGGTGACCATCAGGTACGGCACCGTGGCGGCCGTGGCGAGACCGAGTGCGGTACCGAGCGACCACAGCGTCAAGTCCACGTCCAGCGCGGCCCGTTCGCCGATCACCGGCCGGCCGAGTTGCAGCGCGCCGGCGCCCACCGTCAGGAAGGCCACGGCGGGCGCGCCGAAGAACTGAGCCTGCGTCGGATCGGCGGCGTGCACGCGCAGCGCCCGCTGACGTAGGTAGCCGACCGCGAGTACGACGAGCAGCAGGCCCGCTCCCGACCAGACCACCGTGGCGGCGGTCCGCAGTCCGGGCAGGCTCCGGGGCAGGGTGACCACCGCGTTGGCGACGATGCCGGTGCCCATGACGGCCGCGAACCAACTGGGGCCGAACAGCGGACGACCTGTCACGTTCGCCGTGGGCAGCGGTGGACGGGCCGGAAGGGGAACTCCGGGGGCCACGTCGCCCTCGATCGGGACGGCTCGGGCACTGCTGGGATGGGGTGTCACGGCGTGGAACGCCTCTTTCCTCGTCTGGGTGGTCACCGTCGTGAACCGGCCGTCCGGGGCCCCAGCCCAACAGAACGCGGGTCGCGGCCAAGTCCGTCGGCCCGTTGGCCTCCCGAGGCTATGGCCGCCTCTCGTTCCCGCCGCACAACAGCGAGTGCCACAACGCCCTCACATCAGGACCTGGCGACGGATGCCGCCCGAGCCCGGGCCACGATGGGGCCTGTCATGCCGCTCTCCCTGTCCCGCGTACTCCGTCGTGCCGGAGCCATCCCGTCCGCTCGGGCACGACGGATCCGCCCCTCGCCACCCGTCCGGCGCCACCCGTCCCACGGAATCCGTTCCTCGCTCCCCGTCCAGGGGAAGCCGTCAGCGCGCCGAGCGCGCCATCGCCGCGAGTCGCGCCACCTGCTCGCCCATGCCGCGCGTTCCGCTCAGCGGGGTCAGGGCGTGCGGCCACACCGTCTTGGCGAGAGTGACATGACGGGCACCGCCGAGCACCACGACGGGGTCGAGGTCCGTGATGCCGCGCTCCGCCGCCTGGTCCTGAAGCAGGCGGGCGGTCACCGCGTCGGCGGCGCCGTGCGCCGTGTCGTAGGGGTCGATCTCGTCGTCGAGGCCGAGCAGACCGTAGCGGGCGGAGAGGATCACGAGCCGATCCGGCCGGAGTGCCTCGGCGGCCCTTCGGCACGCGCGGTGGTAGGAGCCGATGTACATGTCCGCCGCCCTGGCGCGGTGGTCCAGTTTGCGCGCCCCGCAGGGGATGACGATCAGTTCCGGGGCGACGCCGCCGGTGTGTTCGTTCGGAGTCATACAGGTCCCTCCCGGGTCCGGGTGAAGACGGAGTTCTTCCGTGGAACGCGGCTCGGGGCGACGGCCATGGCCGTGCCGGAGGACACCGGGCCCTCACATCCGGACATGCCGTGGACGCGCGGGGGTCACGTCCTGATCTGCCGCAGTCCTGGCACGCTCGCGTATCCCGTCGTGCCGTGGAGCCCTCGTAGCCTCGTGGACAGCGCACGAGGTCGACGGTCCTCATCGCCGCGGACCACCTCGGCCCCAACGGCGGCGTGGTCGGCTGGCCACGCCGCCCGCGACGGTCTCCGTATGTGGAAAGAAGGCGTTCTACGCCGTGGCATCACGATCAGGCACTGCTCTCTCCATCCCGCACCAGGCGGAATTCGGTATCAACGAATGGCTCGTCGAAGAGTTCCGGGAGCGGTATCTCCGCGATCCCGACTCGGTCGAGCGGGTCTGGCGGGACTTCTTCCGGGCGTCCGCGACGGAGCCGGAGGCCGTACCTCCGCCTGTCGGCGCGGCCGTGCACACGCCGACGGAGCGGGAGAGGGACGCCGACCTCGTGGTCAAGGCGGTCCGTGTCGCGGCACTGATCCACTCGTACCGCGTCCGCGGACACCTGGCGGCCGCCACCAATCCCCTGTCCGCCGAGCCGTCCGCCGGCCACCCGGACCTGGAGCCGTCGGGGCACGGCCTCGACGCCGCGGACACCGCCCGCGAGTTCCCCGTCGACGGCTTCGCGGGGAACCAGCGGATGGCGCTCCGTGATGTCCTGCGGACACTCCGTGACGCGTACTGCGGCCCCACGGGCATCGAGTACATGCACATCCAGAACCAGCAGGAGCGGCTCTGGATCCAGCGGCGTGTCGAAGTTCCGCCGCCCCGCCCGGGACGCGCCGAGCAGCTGCGGATTCTGCACCGTCTGGGATCCGCCGAGGCGTTCGAGACGTTCCTGCACACCAAGTACGTCGGGCAGAAGCGGTATTCGCTGGAGGGCGGGGAGTCGGCGATCGTCCTGCTGGACACGGTCCTCGAGCGTGCCGCGCGGCTGGCGCTGCGCGAGGTGGTCATCGGGATGGCGCACCGCGGCCGGCTGAACGTACTCGCCAACATCGTGGGCAAGCCCTACGCCCAGATCTTCGACGAGTTCGAGGACGCGGTCGACGTCCGGTCCGCACAGGGCTCGGGCGACGTGAAGTACCACCTCGGGGCCGCCGGCACCTTCCACACCCCGGACGGCCACGCGATCGCGGTCTCCGTGGTGGCGAACCCCTCTCACCTTGAGATCGTGGGGCCCGTGGCGCAGGGAGTCGTGCGGGGGCGGCAGGATCTCACGGAGGACGGGGAGGGGCTGTTCTCCGTACTGCCCGTGGTGGTCCACGGTGACGCCGCCCTCGCGGGGCAGGGAGTGGTCGCGGAGACGCTGAACATGTCCCAACTGCCGGGCTACGCGACCGGCGGTACCGTCCACCTGGTCATCAACAACCAGCTGGGGTTCACCACCGCTCCCGCCGTCGGCCGGTCGAGTACGTACGCGACCGATGTCGCGCGGACCGTCGAGGCTCCCATCTTCCATGTCAACGGGGACGATCCCGAAGCGGTCGCCCGGGTCGCGCAGTTGGCCTTCGACTACCGTCAGACGTTCCACAAGGACGTGGTCGTCGATCTGGTCTGCTACCGGCGCCACGGGCACAGCGAGGTCGACGACCCCTCCATCACCCAGCCGGCCATGTACGACCGTATCGCCGCGCGGCCGTCCGTACGGAAGTTGTACGCGGAGTCGCTGCACAGCACGGGCGTGATCAGCGAGCAGGAGGCCGAATGCGCCCGGCAGAGCTATCGCGACCAACTCCAGCGAGCCTTCACCGAGACGGCGGGGGCGTCCTCGCCGGACCACGAGTCGCTTCCGGCCGGTGGAGTCGCGGCTCCCCCGGTCCGCCGGCCCGTGACGGCCGTCGCCGAGATGACGTTGCGGCACATCCTGGGCACCCAGATCGACCTGCCGCGGGAGTTCACCCCGCACCCGCGCGTCCTGCCCCAACTGGAGCGGCGGGCTGCCATGTTCGACAGCGGGAAGGTCGACTGGGCCACCGCGGAGGCGCTCGCGGTCGGATCGCTGCTCCTGGACGGAGTGCCGGTCCGGCTGTCCGGGCAGGACTCCCGGCGGGGCACCTTCGGCCAGCGGCACGCCGTCCTCACCGACCGTCGTACGGGGCGGCAGCACACACCCCTGGACTCGCTCGGTGCGGAAGCGGCACGGTTCACGCCGTACGACTCCCTCCTGTCCGAACTCGCCGTGCTCGCCTTCGAATACGGCTACTCCCTGGCCCGCCCGGATGCCCTGGTGCTGTGGGAGGCGCAGTTCGGCGACTTCGCCAACGGCGCCCAGACCGTCGTCGACGAGTACATCTCCTCCTCGGAGCAGAAATGGGGGCAGCGGTCGGGGGTCACGCTGCTGCTGCCGCACGGCCTGGAGGGACAGGGGCCGGACCACTCCTCCGCCCGCATGGAACGCTTCCTGCAGTTGTGCGCCGACGACAACCTGACCGTCGCCAACCCCTCGCTACCGGCCAACTACTTCCATCTGCTCAGGGAACAGGGCCTCGACGCGGCCCGCAGGCCGCTGGTGGTCTTCACCCCCAAGTCCATGCTGCGGTCGAAGGCCGCGACCTCCGGCCTGGAGGAGTTCACCGAAGGCTCCTTCCGCCCGGTCGTCCCGGACACCACGCAGGACCCCGCGCGGACCGAACGGGTTCTGCTGTGTTCGGGCAAGGTCTTCTACGACCTGGACGCGCACCGGCGTGACTCGGGAGAGGACGGGACCGCCATCGTCCGGCTGGAGCGGTTGTACCCCTTCCCGGCCGAGGAGTTGCGGGCGGAACTGTCCCGGTATCCGTCCGGCGTCGACGTGCGCTGGGTCCAGGAGGAGCCGGCCAACCAGGGCGCGTGGACCTTCGTCGCACCGCGTGTGACTCCTCTGGTCACCGCCCCTGTGGGGTGTGTGAGCCGCCCGGCGGCCTCCGCTCCGGCGGTCGGGTCCGCCCGCCGTCACACCGCCGAACAGCGGGACCTCGTCGGGCGGGCGTTCGCCTGACGGACATGGAAGCCCGGCCGGAACAAGGGACCGGCCGGGGCAGCCACTGCCCGGCGCGGGGAGTCACGCCGGGCGGGGGCGGCGGGGGCCGCCGGGGGGAAGTGCTGCGGCGGGGTACTGCCTCAGGGGGTGCTGCGGCGAGGTCTCGGCAGGAGGTGCAAGAGGCCCTCCGCGGAGGCTTGTTGGGGTTCCGGCTCCTCGGCCGGGCAACTGCACTGCCTGACGTCACGTGCCACCAGGACCGCTCACTCCCCGCGAGGACCTGTCATGGTGCCGCGAGCACCTGTCATGGTGCCGCGAGGAGAAGTCCGCTCACGGTACCGGCCGTCTCCCGTTCCGAGTGCCGGCTCAACCCTCTCCGCCCGGTCCCTCCTGGGCCCCGGCAGCCGCCACTCCGGTGGTGTGGAACCGCGCCCGGAACACACCCGGAGTCACCTTGAGGTTCCGTACGAACGCCCTGCGCAGCGACTCGGGCGATCCGAACCCCGTACGGCGGGCGATCACGGCCATGGGGTCGTCCCCGCATTCCAGCATCGCCTGCGCCGCCTCCATCCGGACCTGCTCCACGTACCGGGCCGGTGTCATGCCCAACTCGTCGCAGAAGAGCCGGGTCACATGGCGGGAGCTGATGCCGGCCCGGCGCGCCATGGCGGACAGCGTGTGGTTGGCGGCGGGGTCCTCCGCGACGGCGTCCAGCACCCGGCGGAGCATGTCCTGGCGGGTGTGCGCGGCGCGGGCGCGAACGCTGAACTGGGACTGTCCACCGGGCCGTTGCATGAAGACCACCAGGTCCTTGGCCACCGCGCGGGCCACTTCGGCCCCGTAGTGCTCTTCCACCAGAGCCAGCGAGAGGTCGATGCCCGCGGTGACCCCGGCCGAGGTCATCACCTTGCCGTCCCGCACGAAGATCGCGTCCGGCTTGACCTCGACGGCGGGAAAACGCAGGGCCAACTGCCGTGAGTGGCGCCAGTGGGTGGCGGCGCTGCGGCCGTCCAGAAGACCGGCGGCGGCCAGCAGGAAGGCGCCGGTACAGACGGAAGCCGTACAGCGCGAGTTCGCGTCGAGCCCCCGCACGATGTCCAGCAGCGCGTCGTCCTTGATCATCCGATCCCAGCCCGGCCCACCGGGAATGACCAGGACGTCGCTGGCCTCCTGCGCGTCCGCGACGGCCATGTCGACGCCGAGACGGGTCCCAGCCGACGTCGTCACCTCGTTCCCGTCGGCCGAGACCATGCTCAACCGGTAGTGGGCGCCGAAGTCGTTCGCCGAGGTGAACACTTCGATCGGACCGGTCACGTCCAGCAGTCGGACGCCGGGAAAAACGAAGATCGTCACGAGGAGCGGGTCGGTTCCGGCGCGCTTGTGGTTCATCGAATGCCTCCGGACCGGACATGGGGTTACGGTCGATGCTATGCGCAGTGAGTTCGCAAAACAAACCAACTAGGATTACGGCATGTCCGACACCCAGCCACGCGCCTGCCCCATAGCCGGGACCCTCGACCTCGTAGGAGAGCGGTGGTCGCTCCTGGTGTTGCGCGAGGTGTTCATGGGAGTCCGGCGCTACGCCGACATCCGCGCCAACACCGGAGCGCCGCGCGACGTTCTCACCAAGCGGCTGCGATCCCTGGAGGCCGCCGGGATCCTGGAGCGCCGCCAGTACCAGGACCGCCCGCCCCGCTTCGAATACCACCTGACGGCCGCGGGACAGGCGCTGGAGCCGGTCCTGATCGGGCTCCGGGAATGGGGCCTTCGGCACCTGCAGGACCCACCCCCCGCACCTCGGTTCCTGCACACGTGCGGTGCCGATGTGGAGACCCGGGTCGTCTGCGCCCGGTGCGGCGAGCCCCTGGAGGGGGGCGGGCTGGTGACCGTGCTGGAGGAAGTGAACCGTCCGGGGCTCTAGGACGTCCGGCACACCCCCTGGACGTCGCCGCCGCCGGCACGAAGGCCCCCAGGAGCAGGGGAGATTCCCGCGCCGCCAGGCGGACCACCCGTCAGATCGGGCGCGCCCGCAGGGGCTGACGCTGCCGCCGCCGACCCGTATCGGCCACGTCGGTCCGGTCCGGATCCGCCGTCGACCGCTCCGGCGCCCACGGATCCGAGAGCGACCGAGGACGAGGACGACGGCCGCCCGCACCCGGGCACTTGAGTGTGTGTGGGCTGGGTGTCTCCGGATCTCCGGCCCCATCGGTGAGCCCGTCCCGCTCACTCCTGGACGGACACGGGGTGCGGGGATCGCCGCAGGCCCGGTTCCGCGTCGGTGTCGTCCGACGACGACACGAGCCCGAAAGCGGTCGACTGACGGGGACATGCCCAGAGACGGCACGGGGCCGGTGAGGCCCGAGCACCGCGGAGGGGCCGGCAGGAACGCCCATGGCCGAAGCGGAGGAGGAGACGCGGTGGCCGATGGCGACCCTCACCGTCCGGCCGATGTGTCCGATATCCGGAAACCGCTGTCCTTCTTCAGGTACAGGCGACGAGGCGGCGATGTACGGAGTGTGACCGGGCCGATACTTGGCGATTTCATTGCTCTCCTTTAAGCCCAGGAAAACAGAGCTCGAAAAAAACGGAATCCGGCGGGGTGCGCTCCGCTTTTTGCACCACGGCCGGAGGATTCCTCTTTCCGCACCCGGACTTCGAGTGGTCCCAGATGGGAAAACAGGCTTCCGTTGCCGCCTGGCAACGATGTCGGAGGTGTACGTGCGACGGAATCAGCACCGAACCGCGGCCTCGGCACCGCGCCGCGGAGCGGAAACGCTTTCTTGCGAACCCTGCCCTCGAGACGAGCCTCCCGGGCGATCCGATTGGCGCGATCGGACCTTGCTCCCGCGGTCCGGCTGGAAGATCTTTGATTGCCGCCGACCGCCGGTCGGTGTGCCACCCGTCGAGAAAGGACCGTCATGAAGTCGACTGTCGCCATGCGTAAGAAGGCCGGCTCCAAGAAGATTGCGGTGCGCCGCACCGGCGACGTGCGCCTGACGTCGGCCGCCTGTCAGTGCCCGTACTCCGTCCAGGCCTGATCGCTTCGCGGTACCACGCTCGGGTGCGCCGCCTGTCGGCGCACCCGGGTCTCTTATCCGGAATTCCGCTGGAGGAGGGCCTGTGGCCGGTGACGGCCTCGTTTTCCACGAACTGAGTTTCGTTCCCGAAGGCGACGAGGTGGTGGTCGGCCGCCTGGACACCGGTTCCTATGCGGTTTTCCCGGCCGACGGCGCGGAGTTGCTGCGCCAGCTCATGCGGGGAATGACGCTCGGCGCCGCCGCCGACTGGTACGAAACCAGTTTCGGAGAGGATGCCGATCTCCAGGATTTCGTGACCACTCTGCGCGAGCTCGGCTTCGTCAGCGAGGAGGACAGTGCGCAGCCGGCCGGCCCCGCCCCACGGGTACGGCTGCGCGGCCTGGGCCGAGCCGTCTTCTCTCCGCCGGCCTGGGTGCTGTACGGCGCCGTGGTCGGTGGCTGGACGTGGGCCGCGATCGCGCGGCCGGACCTCGCACCCCATCCCGGGCAGATCTTCTTCACGCACTCCCTCCTCGTGGTCCAGTTGGTCATCACCCTCGGGCAGGTGCCGCTTCTGCTGCTGCACGAGGGCTTCCACATTCTCGCCGGCCGGCGGCTCGGTCTGCCCACGCGTCTGAGTGTGAGCAACCGTCTGACGTACATAGTCGCCGAAACCCAGATCAACGGGCTGCTCAGTGTTCCCAGGGCGAAGCGCTATCTCCCGTTCTTCGCCGGGATGGTCTGCGACGGCGTCGTATTCGCGGCGCTCGGGCTCGTCGCCGATCTGACCCGGAATCCGGGCGGATCGTTCTCGTTGACCGGGCGGCTCTGTCTCGGGCTGGCATTCACCGTCGCGGTTCGCGTGCTGTGGCAGCTCCAGCTCTATCTGCGCACCGATCTCTATTACGTCGCGGCCACCGCTTGGAACTGCTACGACCTTCACGACGCGGGTATGACCCTGCTGAAGAATCGTGTGCGGCGTTTCATGAATCGCCCGGACCGTATCGTGGACGAGGAGAAGTGGACGCCCCGTGACCGCCGGGTCGGCGCGTTCTACGGGCCTTTCATCGTCCTGGGATATGGCGCGTTCGCCGCAATCACCGTCCTCGTCAGCGTCCCCGTGACGGTCAACTACGTCAGCATTGCCGGGCGCGCCCTCGGCTCCGGCGGCCTGGACGCGGCTTTTTGGGACGCCGTGCTGTCCCTGTGCATGAACGTGGCCCAGATCGTCGCACTCGTCGTGCTGTCCCGGAGGAAACGCCGGAACAAGAAGTCCGCCCACTCCCTCACGTCCTCTTCACCGGAGGTTGAACTCGCATGACGGGCCATCTGCGGATCGTCGGAGACAGGCGCGACGACCGCCTGCGCGCCATCGCAGCCCACACCGGCAAGGCCCTCGTGGTCCGCTGCCACCAGCGGCTGCGCGGTCCCTACACCGGCGTGGACACGGTGCTACGAGCAGTCCTGCCCGAGGCCTACCGGCGCTGGCCGGACCTTGTCGAGGACCATCGCGTGGCCCTCCTGTACGGAATGCCCGAGCTGGCCCACCTCATCGGACCGCCACCGCGCACCCTGGCCGACGACGCCCCCTACGAGGAACGCACCCGCTTCTTCGGCGCCGGCTGGGTCCGTTGCATGAGTCAGGGCATCGTCGGCTTCCTGCTGGAATACGCCCGGCGCATCCACAGCGACACCGCCTTCGAGATCGCCTTCGAGGAAGCGCACGCCTCCGAGGCCACCACACAGGAACTGATCGCCCTGCTTCTGCGCCGGGCGGACCCACGCCGACTGCGCGTGGTGGTCTCGGCCGCCGGCGGCACACTCTCCGACGAGCTCCAGGACGCCCTGGCCGACGTGACCGTCCTGCCCGCCCCGCGCACCGCCGAGCAGCCGGTCGAGGACCGGACCCCTCGCGACTGGGCCGCCGTCTATGTGGACGGCGACTGCACCGACGACGACCCTCGCGCCCTCCGCGGATACCAGCAGACCGACCCGCAGACATGCGCCCGCCTCCACGACCGGCGTGCCGAATCCCTTGAACAGACGGCCACATGGGGCATCCGCATGGGCGCCGTCGCCCACCACCGCGAACACGGCAGCGACCCCGCCGGGGCGGGGCGGGCCGCCCTGCTCGCGGCCCAGCGCCATGCCGTGGCCACCGGCTTCTCCGCCGCCGTGGTCGACCTGGGCCTGCGCGGCCGCGGCCTGACCGACCCGCGCTCGCACGAACACGACTACTGGGAGTTCACCCGCGAGGCGGCCGCGGCCTGCATACCGGTCGGACGCCTGGAACAGTCCATGGAGCTGTACCAGAGCCTGCTGCGCCGCTTCACCGACCCCAAGATCCACATGATGACCAGCTACGCCATCGCGATGCTGCACACCCGGTTCCTGAAACCCCGCGACCACGAACTGGCCGTGCAGTGGCAGCACAACGCCGTCGCCCTCGCGGGAATCCTCCCGGATCCGGCCGAACGACTGACGTACAGCGTCTTCCACGACAACGGCCTGGCACTTGTCGAGATGCACCGGGGCAACCTGCACCGTGCCCTGGCGCTCGTGGAGTCGTGCATCACCCGGCTCGACGAGCGACTCGACGACGATCAGTGGGCCCTGCACCGTTCCCAACTGCTCTACAACCGCGCCCGGCTGCTGGTGGCGCTCGGCCGGCCGGACGAAGCCCACGCCGACTACACCCGACTCGTCGACATCGACCCCTACTACACCGACTACCTCTCCGAGCGGGCCAGGATCTCGCGCGACCGCGGCGACTTCGACGCCGCCCTGGCCGACTACGACCGTGCGGTGCGGCTCGCGCCTCCGTTCCCCGAGCTGTACTACAACCGTGGCACCGCCCGCGCGCAGGTCGGGGACCACCGGGGGGCCCTCGAGGACTTCACCCTCGTGCTCGAGATGGAGCCGCGCGACCTCGACACCCGGATCGCGCGAGCGGAACTGCTGCTGGAGACCGGCGATCTCGACGCGGCGGAGACCGACACGGCCACCGGACTGGGTCTCCACCCGGGTGAACTCCAACTGCTCTGCCTGAAGGGCACGGTTCTCCTGCAACGCGGCCAACTCGACGGCGCCCGGGCCGCTTTCGACGGAGCGCTCGAGAAGGACCCGCGCTACCCGGCCGCACTGATCAACCGCGCCGTGGTGCACTTCCGGCAGTCGCACCCGGCGATGGCGGTCACGGACCTGACCACCGCACTCGAAGCCGTCGGTGACGACCCCGACATCCTGCTCAACCGCGGCATCGCCCACCTGGCCGACGGCCGCCCCGACCTGGCCCTCAGGGACTTCGACCAGGCCCTCACCCTGCCGGACGCGGACACCACCGAACTCCAGGAGCAACGCCGCCTCTGCACGGCGTCCAGCACCCGGTGAGACCGCCAATAGGTACCGGATCAGGCGATGGTGGCGGGCCGGCACGCCTCACTCGACCAAGGGAAATTCTCCGCGTCAGGTGATGACCGGGGGTCCGCTCCGCCTGCCCCGTCATGCGTCCTTGACCCGATCCGTGACCGGACTCCGGCGTGGCTTCCCCTCGGGACGAGCGTCATGGAGGCGTTCCTCATTACGAGGCCCGGCTGCCCCGTGCCAGATCGACAACGGTGAGGACCGCTGTCGTGACGGCTTCAGGCCGGCTGTCGTGTATGTAGTGGCCCGCGTCGGGCAACACGACGTGCTCGCCTCGAACGGCCGTGGCGGCGATCCGGGCCTGCCATGAGGTCAACGATGCGCGACCCCTTGGCGGTGGCCCAGCAGGCGCTGTGGGAGCGGACCTCGGCCAGCGCCTTGTCGCAGAGGTTCTTCCACAGGCGCCAGCGGTCGCTGACCTGCACCGCTTCGGGCAGGGCCCTGCGAACGCCCTCACCGTAGGGGCCCGAGCCGTCGCGGCAGACGATCTCGACGCCGGGGTGCTCGCGCAGTCACCGTTCCAGGGCGTCGGCGGCGGACGTCGATGCGCTCGCCAGTCTCAAGCGCTTGCGAGCGGTTCTCATGGGGTGCGCGCATCCGTGTTCGGGGCGCCGTGATGTCCGACGCTAGATAATCTGGAACTCGTTCGCGGTTGCGGCATCACATCCTGGAACTCCGTGGCGGGGACGGCTTCTCCCAGAGTCATGAAAACCGCCGCAACGCCCCTGCGCGCCACGGTCTCATCGACGCCCGCACGCTCACTCACTCGCCGGACGAACTCGGCAACGCCGAATTTCGGGGCGGCATCCTCCGATGGGACCAGGGGCAGGGGCGATCTCGGTGGGCAGGACGCCGGCCAAGTGCCTGGCCTCGCCGCCGGTGATCCGCTCGGCCAGCGTCAGCGTCGTGGCCCGGGTCGGCTCCCTGGACTGCTCCTGGGGCACGTGGGCCCGTCGGCTGACGAGCCGGACGAACTCGTCGCTGTCCATGGCGCCTCCAATCCTGCAGCCCGTCACGGGGACCCCGCATGCACTGCCCCCAACAGTGATCGAAATGCCGGCGCGCCGGTCACCGCCCGTCCTCTTCGCCTTCCTCGGTAAAGGGGCGCACCGCGTCCAGCAGGGCCCTCAACGCACCGGTCACCATCCCGAGCTCGGCGACGCGCTGCGCGTACGGATCCTGCGGCTCGGCCTGCGCGGCCCGCTCGGCGGCGTTCGCCAGGATCTGCTCGGCGGCCTGAGCCGCGGCGCGCAGCGCGGCACGTTCGATATTGCCGGGCATGTGATCTCCCATGAACTCGGCTGGCGGGCACAGGATTCCCCGGAGTGCTTCGGCATCGCCAGCAGCCGGTTTTGCCGGGAATGCCACTGGTAGGGCACGAGACGAAGTGTCCCGGGACAAAAACTGAGGAGGAGATACGTCTTCCACAAGCGTACGGACGTACTGGACCCGCTGCAGGACGACGACTTCCCTGCCGGCAAAGAGGAACTGGTCCAGGCCGCCGAGAACGCCGGAGGAAGTGGTCAAGGCGCTTCGCGCCGATCCCCCGGACGACTACGGCAACCGGGATGAGGTGGCCAGGTCGGTGCGCGTCGGCCCGACATCCGACCTGGACCTGAGCGCCGCGCGGAGCAGCCCCGGCGCGGGTGAGGAGTCCTGATGGCAGTCACCACTGAAGCGGTCATCCCGCTGCTGCGCGACGTCCGCGATGCCGAGGAACCGGTCGTCGGCCAGTTGCGGGCGGATCTGGCCGCCGAACCCGCGAGGGACCACCGGCAGACCCTGGAGGACCACGTCCAGGAGGTCGATGACCACATCCACGAGCTCAATCGCCGCCTGGAGCAGCTGACCGCCCGAGGACCGTTGTCCGAGGCCTTCATCGCCCTGGGCGGTCAGGCCGTGAGCACCGGCCGCGTGCTGTGGCGGCTGATGGCGGGGCTGCCGTCAGCCGTGCGGACCGGGCACGATGGTCACACTCCGCAACGCCTCCTGAATGAATCGAGGGGGAGTTCGCCGTCGCGGCCAGGGCGGCGGCCGCCCGCGCGGCAGAGCGTTTCGCCGATGAGATCGGCGACGGCCTCGACGCCGACACGCTCAGGGGCATCCGCACCGACCACGAGTGGTTCTTCGACAACCTGGACCACAGCATGGAAGAGGCGGAAGACGTGGTGGTCCGCGTCAAGACCAGCGTGGCCGGCGGCGGAACCGCACCGGCCTCCTGAGCAGTGCCGCCATCCTCATCGTCCCCGGGTGCCGGACCGCCCGGCGACGGATGCGTCGCGCTCAGGCGCCGTGCGCGTCCCGGACGCCGAGTTCGTCGATGTGCCCCAGCAGGTCGAGGGGGTCGGTGTACACCCGGAACGCCTGGGCCCGCTCCAGTTCGTCCTGCCCGTATCCTCCGGACAGCAGCCCCACTCCGAGTGCCCCCGCCCGCCGCGCAGCCAGCAGATCCCACACGCTGTCTCCGACGACGACACAGTCGCGGGCGGGGATGCCGAGCCGCGCCGCGCCCGCCAGGAACAGATCGGGGTCGGGTTTGGCGCGGCTGACTTCCTCACGGGTGACCGTCGGCACGTCGGGCGGCACGCCGAGCCTGGCGAGCATGGGTGCCGCGTCGTCCCGGCGGGCGCTGGTGGCGATCGTCCAGGGGACGCCGCGGTCCGTCAGCGTCCGGAGAAGCTCGGCGGCTCCGGGCAGCGGCCGGATGGCGTTCGTCCAGCCTTCGAAGTGGCGGTGATGGGCGTTCTGCAGTTCGTCGGCCTCTTTCGGCGTCAGCCGTACGCCGGTCTCGCGCAGCGTGGCCTGCACGAGCAGGCCACCGCTCATCCCGATCCTCCGGTGGATCCGCCAGACCGCCAGGCCGATGCCCATCTCGCTCAACGCCTGCTGCCAGGCGATGACGTGCTGGTAGACGCTGTCGACGAGTGTCCCGTCCAGGTCGAAGACAAACGCCGCGGGCCGGGTGCACGTATCGTCGGACATCTTCCACATCCCTCCCGTCAGCGGCCGGCCCGGGCCGGCCGGGTAGAGGCACCGGAGGACAGCCGCTGCGCCCAGGTCTCCTCGACCGTGTCCTTCAGGTGCCCAGGTCGAAGCGCACGGCGTTGTACAGGAACGCCTGCCCGACCAAGAGGGCCAGGCCCAGCAGCGCCCGTGGATGAACGGCCAACGAGGGCTCCCAGCAACGTTGCGGCGGACCAGCATGGTCCCCAGTCCGAGGAAGCCGCCGTTGCCGAAGGCCACCCGTCAGCCGACGTCCGCCGGGGAACCAGGCGGTGTTCAGCGGGGCGAGTGCACCCAGCTCCCGACGGGCGTCCCCGACCCAGTAGCTGCTGTTGACGGTCAGGTCGACCTGTCCGCGGTTGCGGGCCGGGATGAGCTCACCGGGGCCGGCATCGGCATGAGTACGCGGCGATCAACTCGGCGGTCGACGAATGCCATGCTGCGCGCCGGGTATGCGATCGGCATCGGTGCACGGTGACCAAATCGGGCGGTCGGAATCGACCCGGCGGGCTGAGACTCCGCGGACGAGCCGGCAGTTCTCGGAAGGTCAGCAATGCACCGCGCATGGGTCAGGAATCCGGCCTCTCGCGAGACGGCACCGGAGCAGTCGGGTGAGGTGTTCGAGCGACTGCATCCTCTGGGGCAGCCCCAGCCGCAGGCCCTGGGGTGAGTGGGAGACCATATCGTCCTGCCCCACGGTGTGGCTCTTCGCCTCTGTGCCATGCGCCGGATTCAACGTCTTCGACACCGTCCTGGCCGGTGAGGCCCTGCGCACCACGGTGCACGGAGGCGTCAAGCTGTGGGTGGTCGTGGTCACCGCCGTCCGTGCGCGGGCACGGGCCGGGTCGGCGTGGCAGGCTTGCAGGGGGGGACCGCGCCGTTCGTCGCAACACAGCAGCGAAGGGGTACGACGCATGGATCAGAACCAATTCGTCCGTACCGTCGCCGAGCGCACCGGACTGAGCCGGCAGGAGGCGGCGGACCTCACCTGGGCCACGCTCGAGACGCTGGCCCACCGGCTGAGCCGGGGCGAGGCCAGGGACCTGATCACCGAGCTTCCCGAGGACCTCGCGGAGGCGGTGCGCCGGGGAACCACCGACCGCATCGAGCGCTTCGGCCACCACGACACCGTGCGGCGCGTGGCCGAACGCACCATGCTCAAGGAGGAGGAAGCCGACCGGGGTGTGCGGACTGTACTGGCCTTGCTCCGGGAGGCGATCAGCGAGAAGGAGTTCAACGACCTGATGTCGCAGCTCGGAACGGACTTCTCCCAGGCCCTCGAATCCGCCGGGTGACCCCGGATCCTTCGGCACACCAACCGCGCCACGGCGCAAGCGGCCCGGACGCTGCCGTGTGCGTCGTGCTGGTGACCGACCCCGGCCTGCCGTCGGAGATCGCCCGGGCTCTCGCGCCCCCGGTTGCACGATCATCTCCGCCGGGCGGTCCGTGCTCGGGTCAGAGGGCAGGTCGGCACGATGACAGCCCCGCTCAGCGTGAGCGAGCAGGCCGACGTCTCCGACATCGCCGACGCCGTCAGAAGCCACCTGGACGGTGCCGAATGGGACATGGCGATCCTTCGCACCGGCCTTCCGCGGCGGGTCCGGCTCTGCCCGATCAGCGCAGAGGTCGACACCGCGCTCCGGGCCGCGCTCGTCTCCCTTCCCGCCCCCTTCCCGCCCTTGGGGCCGCCGCCTGCGACGCCGGGTGCGGCAGGCCGCTCCGGGAGCGCGGTGCCCTGGACCCCTGCAACCTGGTCACCGTCGCGCTCGCGGTGGTGGTGCTGGGCACGGCCCTGTTCGCAACTCTGGTCGCCGTCTCCTTCCTGCTGCTGGACGCGTCCGTCCTGGGCAAGTTCATCGGACGGCAGGTCGGCGTCGGCGACTACCTCTTCCTGGCCTGGTTCATCACCGCCATTGCGATGATCGGCGGGGCCTTCGGCACCGGCCTCGAAGGGGCCGAGAAGGTGTCAGACACCGCCTGTGGACGACGGCAGCCCGAGCGTCAGCGGATGCTGCGCGGTCCGGCGAACTGCGGGGGTGGTGGGGCGATCGCATGGAGGCGAGCAGGAGCTGGTCGTTCGGCCGCTCCGGACGATGAAGAACACATCGCGAGCCTGGAGGAGCAATGCGGAACCGGACACTGAGCAAGATCGGCACACGGCTGTTGCGTCTGCGCCACGACTCGTCGCAGAGCTCACAGGACCGGGTGGCGCCGGCCGGCTACGGACTGGACCACGGGCAGGTCGCCGAATTCGTCGCCGGCACGCTGGACGCGGAGGGCGAGGCGGCGCTCGCCCATCAGGTGGCGCGGCTGCTGCCCTTCCACTGGACCTGGCCCAACCGGGTCGCGGAGGCGATGTCGCAGATCATGGACCACTTCGGTGATCAGCGTGAGCTGATGGCCTGGCTGGATCGGCACCCCGGCCTGCCACGGCTGGTGGCACGCCTGTACGTCTTCATGGGCCTCCTCGATTGGTACAGCGCGGTGCCCGCGGTCGTGACCGCGATGCGTGAGTACCGGGAGCGGACACCGTATCCGCCGGGCCTGGAGCCCTACTTGGTGCCTGCCACCGATGACGCCACACTCGCGAGCATTGCTTTCAAGGTCGAGAAACTGCTCAGCGAGGAGCGGACCCGGGAGGCCGTCGAACTGGCCCTGGCCACAGCGGCATGGCTGCAGCAGATCGCGCCACGGGCGCGGGAACTCAACCCTGAGGTCGTCGACCTGGACGAGCTGATGGGGCAGGCTCGGCAGGATATCCGGGCGGCAGCAGCCGACATCTGAACCCAACGGTCGATGCGGCGGTAAACGGCATGACGGTGAAACTGAACGCGATGGCGTTCGACCACGCAAAGAAACTGACCGAAGAGGGCCGGATCGTCCTGGACGACCGGGGCGAGTGGAGCGAGCACCGGCCTTCGGCAGCGGACGAGAATGCCTACCTCGAGGAGCACGGATTCAACGAGTACGCCGGGTGGTACCTGGGCATCGACGACGAGATGGGAGAGGAGACCAAGGGCCGGTACAAGTTCCCCTACGGCGATTTCGAGCGCGTCCACCGCTGCGGTGTGCTCTCCGCCGAGGTGCGCGCCGGACAGCAGAAATACGCGGACATCGAGAACGCCGCCGCGCACCTGCACGGACTGCTGGACGGCAGGCGGGCCGGGAACCGGTGACAGCGCCGGAAAAAGTGCACCCGCACCCGGCCCCCAGCGACGGATCGTCCAGTGGCGCCGCTCTACGAAGCACCCGGGATCACGATCAGTTACGAGCACGCAGGTAGGGCCGCGACCGTCAGGTCGAGGCCCTCATCACCGTATCGTCAGTGGTTGTGGTTGTTTGGTTGTGTCCGAGGGGGGACTTGAACCCCCACGCCCGATAAAGGGCACTAGCACCTCAAGCTAGCGCGTCTGCCATTCCGCCACCCGGACCAGGTGTCTGCCGCCTGGCCGGGGGTGTTCCCCGCGGCGACATGGACAACAATACCAAGGTTTCAGGGTGCCTTTCACCTGCATATCCGGGGCCTGACAGCGGCTGCGCGGGGCCGGACGCGGGTAGATCCGGTCGGATACCCCGGGTGAGGGAACGGTCGCCGAGGGTCCGCAGGGTCGCTGCGGCTCGCCGGGCGAGCCGGTCAGGCACGGTCGTCGGCCCCCCCTCTCGAACCCTCAAGCCGTCACTCCTCCCCCTCGCTCCACCACCAGAACCCGCAGCGCGCGCACGAGCGCGGCCCCCGCCTCCTCACCCAGCGGAGCGAGGAAGCGCCGTTCCGTCTCCCGGCGGGCCAGCTCGGCCTGCCGCAGGCAGTCGTGGCCCGTCGCGGTCAGCTCCACGATGTTCTTGCGCCGGTCCTGCGCGCTGCGGCGGCGCTCGACGAGCCCGTGGTCCTCCAGGCCGTCGACGAGCGCGACCATCGTGGTGCGGTCGACGCCGAGCCGTCCCGCCACCTCGACCTGCGACAGCGGGTACTCGGCGGCCAGCACCGCCAGGACCGCCAGCTCGTGTCCGTCTATCCCGAAGGGCGCCAGCGCCTCGGCGGATGCGCGTGCCAGCCGTTGCTGGGCGTGCTTGAGGAGATAGCCGAGCCGGGCCTCGAGGGGCACGGGGGCCGCGGGAGACACAGGGGGCGTGGAAGGCACGGGGGACCCAGAGGGCTGCTCGCCGGTCATGTCAGGACTGTACCCACTCCTGATTGTCAGCTCCCCTGATGATTCGCTACGCTGATCGACATGAGCGAACAGCGTGTGCGCTTCGGTATCAAGACCACCCCGATGCACGTCTCCTACGAGGACATCCGCCGTGTCTGGCAGGAGGCCGACACCCTCCCCGAGATCGAGGACGCCTGGCTCTGGGACCATCTGCTTCCGCTGCGCGGGCCCAAGGACGGCCGGACACACGAGGGCTGGACGCTGCTCAGCGCTCTCGCCGCGCAGACCGAGCGGCTGCGGCTCGGGCTGCTCGTCACCAGCAACCGCGTCCGCCCGCCCGCCGTCCTCGGGAAGATCGCCTCGACCGTGGACGTGATCTCCGGCGGACGGCTCGTCATGGGGATCGGCGTGGGGGGCACCCGTCAGCCGCCCGGGGCGGGCGGGGTCAGCGGCGAGAACCCGGCGGTCGCGGAGTACGCGGCGTACGGGCTGACGCTCGTCCCGCCCGGTGAGGGCGTCGCCCGGCTCGCGGAGACGGTCGAGATCCTGAAGCGCATGTGGACCGAGGACGTCTTCGACTTCGAGGGGCGCCTCTATCGGCTCCGGGGCACGCGCAACGAGCCCAAGCCCGTGCAGCGGCCGGGACCTCCACTGCTGATCGGAGGCTGGGGGACGCGGCTGCTGCGGCTGGTCGCCGAGCGGGCCGACATCTGGAACATCCCCGGACCACCGCACAACGGCGTGGAGTTCGTCGCCGAGCGCGGCCGGGTACTGGACGCGCACTGCGCGGAGATCGGGCGCGACCCGCGTGAGATCACCCGGTCGGTGCAGGTCGTCGTCTCCTACGACGACCCCGCCGCCACCCGGACCGCCGTCACCGGCCTCATCGGCGTCGGCACCAACCACGTCGTGCTCAGCCTGCCCCAGCCCTACCCGCCGGGGGTCGCTCGGTGGTTGGTGGACGAGATCATCACGCGGGTGCCGGCGGAGGTGCCGGAGAGCGGGCGGCGCCCCTGACCGGGCAACCACCGGCCGCGAGCCCGCCCACTCCGTCGCCACAGAGACAACTGCCGCTCCCCCGTGACGGAGACAACTGCCGCTCCTCCGTCACGGAGACAGGTGCCGCTCCCTCCGTCACGGAGACAGCCGCCACCCCGGTGTCACCGAGACAGCGGCTGTCCGCGGGTCACGGAACGAGTTGGTACTCCGGGAAGTTGCCCGGCAGCCGCTCCTCCGCCGGACCCTGCGTGACGGCGCGGACGAGCAGTTCGCCGCCCACGAACGCCCCGCGCCAGGACGCGCCGAGCCCGCCGAACAGCTCGTCCCGGTCACCGCGCGAACGGGGCTTGCCGCGGCCCAGTTTGAACGCGCGGATCTGCGGCGCCAGTCGCGTGTACGTCGCCTCGTCGTCCGTGGACAGGGTGGCCACGAGCGCGCCGTTCGACGCGTTCATCGCGGCGAGCAGCTCCGCCTCGGTGTCGACCAGGACGATGGTGTCGACGGGGCCGAAGGGCTCCGCGTGGTGCAGTGGTGAGGACGGCGGCGGGTTGAGCAGCGTGACGGGCTGGACGTACGCCGAGGTGTCCTGGCCGGGCAGGAACCGCGTGTCGGACAGCTTGCCGCGGTGCAGGGGGACGGCGCCGCGGCTGATGGCCTCGGCGACCTGGTCGTCCAGCTCCTTCGCCTTGGCCGCGTTGATGACGGGTCCGAAGTCCAGCGCGGGAAAGGGGTCGTCGGGGTTCTCCACCGCGAGCGGGTGGCCGATCCGCAGGGTGCGGACGGCCGGCAGGTAGGCGGCGAGGAACTCGTCGAACAGGGCGCGCTGGACGACGAAGCGCGGGTAGGCGGTGCAGCGCTGCTTGCCGTAGTCGAAGAGTTTCGGGACGACGGCCGTGAGCGCGTCCCAGTCCGTGTAGTTCCAGACGCCCCAGGTGTTGAGGCCTTCCTGTTCGAGGATGTGGCGCTTGCCGAGGTCGGCGACGGCGGTGGCCACCGCGGCGCCGGTGTCGCGGCCGCCGACGAAGGAGACGCAGCCGATCTCGGGTGCGCGCACGAGCGCCTCCGACAGCTCGCCGCCGCTGCCGCTGACGAGGGTGACGGGGATCCCTTCGCGCGCGGCGAGCGCGCAGGCCAGGGTGAGGCAGGCGACGCCGCCGTCGGTGGGGGCCTTGGCGATGACCGCGTTGCCTGCCAGGGCCTGGACCAGCATGGCGTGGACGAGGACGCTCATCGGGTAGTTCCAGCTGGCGATGTTGGACACCGGGCCGTCCAGCGGGGCCCGGCCCTCGACCATGGGTTCGATGCCGTCGACGTACCAGCGGACGCCGTCGATCGCCCGGTCCACGTCGGCCTGCGCGAGCCGCCAGGGCTTGCCGATCTCCCAGACCAGGAGAAGGGCGAGCAGTTCCCGGTGCTCGGTGAGCGCGTCGAGGGTGGCGGCGACGCGGGCGCGGCGTTCGGGCAGGGGGACGTGGCGCCAGGCCCGGTGCTGGTCGAGTGAGGCGCGTACGGCCTGCTGGGCGGTGGCGCCGTCCAGGCGGGGCGGGCCCGCGATGGGGCTTCCGTCGACGGGGCTGGTGGCGGGCAGTGCCCGGCCGTCGGGTCGCCAGGAGGTGTCCCAGAGGTTGAGGACCCGGTCCTGCTGGAACGCCTCGGGCGCGACGGCGAGGCAGCGCTGCCAGGCGTCGGCCCAGGACGTCCCGGGCTTCAGGACCAGGGAGGTGTTGGGGGTGGATGCCATTCGGATGTCTCCGCTCTCGGTGCACAGTCGGGGGCGGGAGGTGCCTGGCTCGTGCCGGACCTGCATGGTCCATCGGCTCGCACGAGGAGTGGTCGGGTCCGTACGGAGGACGACGGTGGTCGGGTCCGTACGGAGGAGGGTGGACGGGGTGCGTACGCGGGAGGGTGGCCGCGTCCGTACGAGGAAGGTACTGAGGCGGGTCCGCTTGTGACAGTCACCGCACCTCAACTATGAGTGACGTCTCACCTCACCCGCCGGTGGCGACACGCTCCGCCTCCAGCCGGGCCAGCACCAGCCGGGCCGTCTCGGTCGGGGTGCCTCCCACCGGTACCCCGGCCGCTTCCAGGGCCGTCTTCTTCGCCTGCGCGGTGCCGGACGAGCCGGAGACGATCGCGCCGGCGTGCCCCATCGTCTTGCCCTCGGGCGCGGTGAACCCGGCGATGTAGCCGACGACCGGCTTGGTGACGTGGTCGCGGATGTAGGCGGCCGCTCGTTCCTCCGCGTCGCCGCCGATCTCCCCGATGAGGACGACGAGGTCGGTGTCCGGGTCGTCCTGGAAGGCGGCCAGGCAGTCGATGTGTGTGGTGCCGACGACGGGGTCACCGCCGATGCCCACGCAGGTCGAGAAGCCGATGTCGCGCAGCTCGTACATGAGTTGGTAGGTCAGTGTGCCCGACTTGGAGACCAGGCCGATGCGTCCGGGCTTGGTGATGTCGGCGGGGATGATGCCCGCGTTCGACTGGCCGGGGCTGATCAGGCCGGGGCAGTTGGGGCCGATGACGCGGGTGCCCTGCGCGGCGGCGTACGCGTGGAAGGCGACGGCGTCGTGCACGGGGATGCCTTCGGTGATGACGACGGCCAGTGCGATCCCGGCGTCCGCGGCCTCCAGCACGGCGGCCTTGGCGAAGGCGGGCGGCACGAAGACGACGGTGACGTCGGCGCCGGTCGCCGCCATCCCCTCGCGCACCGAACCGAAGACCGGCACGGTGACGGGAGTGCCGCCTCGGCCGCTGGGGCTGCGGGGGACGTCGAAGTCGACGCTGCGGCCCGCCTTGCGCGGGTTGACGCCGCCGACCACGTCCGTGCCGGCGGCGAGCATCCGCCGGGTGTGCTTCATGCCCTCGCCGCCGGTCATGCCCTGGACGAGGACCTTGCTCTCCTTGCTGAGGAAGACGGCCATGTCCCACTCCTTCAGTCGGCGGTGGCGAGTCGGGCGGCGCGGCGCGCGGCGCCGTCCATGGTGGTGGCCTGCTGGACCAGGGGGTGCGCGCGCTCGTCGAGGATGGCCCGGCCGCGTACGGCGTTGTTGCCGTCGAGGCGGACCACGAGCGGCTTGGTCAACCGGACGCTCTCCAGGGCCTGCACGATGCCGTCGGCGACGGCGTCGCAGGCCGTGATGCCGCCGAAGACGTTCACGAAGACCGATTTCACCGCCGGGTCGGAGAGGACCACGGACAGGCCGTCGGCCATGATCCGGGCGGAGGCTCCGCCGCCGATGTCGAGGAAGTTGGCGGGGCGGGCGCCGCAGCCGGCGACCACGTCGAGGGTCGACATGACCAGGCCCGCGCCGTTGCCGATGATGCCGACCTCGCCGTCCAGCTTGACGTAGTTCAGGCCCCTGGCCGCGGCGGCCGCCTCCAGGGGGTCGTCGTGCGGGGCGTCCTTCTCTCCCCAACGTTCTTGCCGGAAGCGGGCGTTGTCGTCGAGGGTGACCTTTCCGTCCAGCGCGAGAATCTGTCCCTGGGCGGTGCGTACGAGGGGGTTCACCTCGACGAGCAGTGCGTCCTCGCGGGTCAGCACCTCCCACAGGCGCACCAGGACGTCGACGGTCCGCTGGGGGAGGCCGGCGGCCTCGGCGATCTCGGCCGCCTTGGCCGAGGTGACGCCTTCGGCGGGGTCGACGGGGATGCGCGCGACGGCGTCCGGGCGGGTCGCGGCCACCTCCTCGATGTCCATGCCGCCCTCCGCCGAGGCGATGGCGAGGAAGCGTCCCGCCGCGCGGTCGAGGACGTAGCTGACGTAGAACTCGCTCTCGATGTCGACGGGTTGGGCCAGCATCACCTTGCGGACGGTGTGGCCCTTGATGTCCATGCCGAGGATCTGGCGCGCCGTCAGTTCTGCCGCGGCGGGGTCCGCGGCGAGTTTCACGCCGCCGGCCTTGCCGCGCCCGCCCGTCTTCACCTGTGCCTTGACGACCACCCGGCCGCCGAGCCTGCGGGCGATCCCGCGGGCTTCCTTGGGCGAGTCGGTGACCTCGGCCCTCGGTACCAAGATGCCGTGTTCCTCGAAGAGTTCCCTTGCCTGGTGCTCGTACAGGTCCATACCTCGGCTCCTGTCTAAAAGTGCCGCACGCCCCCTGGACACCACCCACCGGATGCGGGATAACAAGCTTCATACAGTATTCGTCGACTGTATGCAATGTACGCGAGAGCGTTCCAACCCCCTACGAAGGGACAGGACTTCGCCATGCCCGACGGCAGCAGCGACACCAACTCGACCCTCATCTCAGGTGGGCACCTGGTCGCCAAGGCACTCAGAGCGGAAGGCGTGGAGGTCGTCTACACCTTGTGCGGCGGCCACATCATCGACATCTACGACGGCTGTGTCGACGAGGGCATAGAGGTCGTCGACGTACGTCACGAGCAGGTCGCCGCCCACGCCGCCGACGGCTACGCGCGGATCACCGGCAAACCCGGATGCGCGGTCGTCACGGCCGGGCCGGGCACCACCGACGCCGTGACGGGCGTCGCGAACGCCTTCCGCGCCGAGTCCCCGATGCTGCTGATCGGCGGACAGGGAGCGCACACCCAGCACAAGATGGGGTCCCTCCAGGACCTGCCGCACGTCGACATGATGACGCCGATCACCAAGTTCGCCGCGACCGTCCCGGACACGGCGCGCGCCGCCGACATGGTGTCGATGGCGTTCCGGGAGTGCTACCACGGCGCACCCGGCCCCTCCTACCTGGAGATCCCGCGCGATGTCCTCGACGCCAAGGTGCCGGTCGACAAGGCGCGGATCCCCGCCGCCGGCCGGTACCGGGCCTCCACCCGCTCGGCCGGTGACCCCGAGGCGATCGAGCGGCTCGCCGATCTGCTCGTGCACGCCGAGAAGCCCGCGATCCTGCTGGGCAGCCAGGTGTGGACGACCCGGGGCACCGAGGCGGCCATCGACCTCGTACGCGCCCTCAACATCCCGGCGTACATGAACGGCGCGGGTCGCGGCACCCTGCCGCCCGGGGACCCGCACCACTTCCAGCTCTCGCGCCGGTACGCGTTCTCCCACGCCGACGTGATCGTGATCGTGGGCACACCCTTCGACTTCCGTATGGGCTACGGCAAACGGCTCTCCCCCGACGCGACCGTCGTACAGATCGACCTCGACTACCGGACCGTCGGCAAGAACCGGGACATCGACCTGGGGATCGTCGGGGACGCGGGGCTGGTCCTGAAGTCGGTGGCCGACGCCGCCTCCGGACGCATCAACGGGGGCGCGTCGAGGCGCAAGGAGTGGCTCGACGAACTGCGGGCCGCCGAACAGACGGCTCTCGACAAGCGGCTGCCCAGTCTGCGGTCGGACGCCTCGCCCATCCACCCGTACCGCCTGGTGAGCGAGATCAACGACTTCCTCACCGAGGACTCCATCTACATCGGGGACGGCGGCGACATCGTCACCTTCTCCGGGCAGGTCGTGCAGCCCAAGTCACCGGGCCACTGGATGGACCCGGGCCCGCTCGGCACCCTCGGCGTCGGCATCCCCTTCGTCCTCGCGGCGAAGAAGGCGCGCCCCGACAAGGAGGTCGTGGCCCTCTTCGGCGACGGCGCCTTCTCCCTCACCGGATGGGACTTCGAGACACTCGTCCGCTACGACCTGCCCTTCGTCGGCATCGTAGGCAACAACTCCTCGATGAACCAGATCCGTTACGGCCAGGCCCAGAAGTACGGCCTGGAGCGCGAGCGGGTGGGCAACACCCTCGGCGACGTCCACTACGACAAGTTCGCGCAGATGCTCGGGGGTTACGGCGAGGAGGTCCGCGACCCCGCCGACATCGGCCCCGCGCTGCGGCGCGCCCGCGAGTCGGGCAAGCCGTCGCTCATCAACGTCTGGGTCGACCCGGACGCGTACGCCCCCGGAACCATGAACCAGACGATGTACAAGTGAGGTGCCCCCGATGACACCGACGACCGCGACGACCCCGAGCCCGGGAACGTCGGCCAAGGCTCTCGAAGGAATCCGCGTCCTCGACATGACGCACGTCCAGTCCGGCCCCTCCGCCACCCAGCTGCTCGCCTGGCTCGGCGCGGACGTCGTCAAGCTGGAGGCGCCGACCGGCGACATCACGCGGGGGCAGCTGCGCGACCTCCCGGACGTCGACTCCCTCTACTTCACGATGCTCAACTGCAACAAGCGCAGCATCACCCTCAACACCAAGACCGAGCGCGGCAAGGAGATCCTCACCGAACTGATCCGGCGCTCCGACGTCATGGTCGAGAACTTCGGGCCGGGCGCCGTCGACCGCATGGGCTTCACCTGGGACCGCATCCAGGAGATCAACCCCCGGATCGTCTACGCCTCCATCAAGGGCTTCGGGGACGGCCCGTACACCAACTTCAAGGCGTACGAGGTCGTCGCGCAGGCCATGGGCGGGTCGATGTCGACCACCGGCTTCGAGGACGGGCCGCCACTGGCGACGGGCGCGCAGATCGGCGACTCGGGCACCGGTGTCCACGCGGTCGCGGGCATCCTCGCCGCCCTGTTCCAGCGGGAGAGCACGGGACGCGGGCAGCGCGTGAACGTGGCGATGCAGCACGCGGTGCTCAACCTCTGCCGGGTCAAGCTCCGGGACCAGCAGCGCCTGGCGCGCGGGCCGCTGGCCGAATATCCCAACGAGGACTTCGGCGACGAGGTGCCCCGGTCCGGCAACGCGTCCGGCGGCGGTCAGCCCGGCTGGGCGGTCAAGTGCGCGCCGGGCGGACCCAACGACTACGTGTACGTCATCGTGCAGCCGGTCGGCTGGAAGCCGATCACCGAGCTGATCGGGCGGCCGGAGCTGGCGGACGACCCCGAGTGGGCCACCCCGGAGGCCCGGCTGCCCCAGCTCACCAAGATGTTCCAGCTCATCGAGGAGTGGTCGGCCACCCTCCCCAAGTGGGAGGTGCTGGAGAAGCTCAACGCCCACAACATCCCCTGCGGCCCGATCCTGTCCACCAAGGAGATCGTCGAGGACGAATCCCTGGTCGCCAACGAGATGGTCGTGACCGTGCCGCACCCCGAGCGGGGCGAGTTCGTGACGGTCGGAAGTCCGCTGAAGCTCTCCGACTCCCCCGTGGACGTGACCAGTTCACCCCTGCTCGGCGAGCACAACGAAGAGGTCTACATCGGCGAGCTCGGCCTCGGCGACGAGGAACTGCGCCTGCTCAAGTCGAACGGAGTGATCTGAGTGATGGCCGAAGACCGGGTGCTGAGGGTGCGTGCGCTCCTCGACGCCGTACGGGCCGAGGGACGCGGCGCGCTCACCGCGCCCGAGGGCAAGGTGATCGCCGACGCGTACGCGATCGCCGTACCGGGCGAGGAACTGGCGAGGGACGTCGACGAGGCGGTGGCGTACGCGGCGCGCTTCGGCGGCCCCGTCGTGATGAAGATCGTCTCCCCGGACATCCTGCACAAGACGGATGCCGGCGGTGTCGTCGTCGGGGTGGAGGGCGCGACGGACGTGCGCGCGGCCTTCCACCGGATCGTCGAGAACGCGAAGGCGTACGACCCGCGGGCCCGCATCGAGGGCGTCCAGGTGCAGGAACTGCTCCCCCAGGGGCAGGAGGTCATCGTCGGCGCGGTGACCGACCCGACCTTCGGGAAGGTGGTGGCGTTCGGGCTCGGCGGCGTCCTGGTCGAGGTCCTCAAGGACGTCACCTTCCGGCTCGCCCCCGTGGACGCCGACGAGGCGCTGTCGATGCTGGACTCGATCCGGGCGGCCGAGATCCTGCGCGGGGTGCGCGGCGCGCCGCCGGTGGACCGGTGGGCGATCGCCGAACAGATCCGCCGGGTCTCCGAACTCGTCGCGGACTTCCCGGAGATAGCCGAGGTCGACCTCAACCCGGTGATCGCCACGCCGGAGGGCGCCGTCGCCGCGGACATCCGGGTGATCCTCGCCGAGTCGCTCCCCAAGGAGCGGCGCAAGTACACCCGCGAGGAGATCCTCACCTCGATGCGCCGGCTGATGCAGCCCTCCTCGGTGGCCGTGATCGGCGCCTCCAACGAGCAGGGCAAGATCGGGAACTCGGTGATGCGCAACCTCGTCGACGGCGGCTTCGCCGGCGAGATCCACCCGGTGAACCCCAAGGCCGACGACATCCTGGGCCGCAAGGCGTACAAGAGTGTCACGGACGTTCCCGGTGAGGTGGATGTGGCGGTCTTCGCGATCCCCGCCAAGTTCGTGGCCTCGGCCCTGGAGGAGGTGGGACGCAAGGGCGTCCCCAACGCGGTACTGATCCCCTCCGGATTCGCGGAGACCGGTGAGCAGGCGCTCCAGGACGAGATCGTGGCGATCGCCGAGCGGCACAACATCCGGCTGCTCGGGCCGAACATCTACGGCTACTACTCGACGTGGCAGGACCTCTGCGCCACGTTCTGCACGCCGTACGACGTCAAGGGCGGTGTCGCGCTGACCTCGCAGTCCGGCGGCATCGGCATGGCCATCCTGGGCTTCGCGCGCACCACAAAGACGGGCGTCTCCGCGATCGTCGGGCTCGGCAACAAGTCGGACCTGGACGAGGACGACCTGCTGACCTGGTTCGGCGAGGACCCGCACACCGAGTGCATCGCGATGCACCTGGAGGACCTCAAGGACGGCCGCGCCTTCGTCGAGGCCGCTCGCGCGACGGTCCCCAAGAAACCGGTCGTGGTCCTGAAGGCGGGCCGTACCGCCGCCGGGGCGAAGGCCGCCGGTTCGCACACGGGCGCGCTCGCGGGCGACGACGCCGTGTACGAGGACATCCTGAAACAGGCCGGCGTCATCAGGGCTCCCGGGCTGCGCGACATGCTGGAGTACGCGCGCGGACTGCCGGTGCTGCCGGCTCCCCGGGGCGACAACGTCGTGATCATCACGGGCGCGGGCGGCAGCGGCGTCCTCCTCTCCGACGCCGTGATGGACAACGGCCTGACCCTGATGGAGATACCGCCGGACCTGGACGCGTCCTTCAGGGCGTTCATCCCGCCCTTCGGAGCCGCGGGCAACCCGGTCGACATCACGGGCGGCGAGCCGCCGTCGACGTACGAGGCGACGATCCGGCTGGGCCTGGAGGATCCGCGCGTCCACGCCCTCGTCCTCGGCTACTGGCACACCATCGTCACCCCTCCCATGGTCTTCGCCGAGCTCACCGCGCGCGTGGTGGCCGAGTTCCGGGAGCGGGGCGTCGAGAAGCCGGTGGTGGCGTCGCTCGCGGGTGACGTCGAGGTCGAGGAGGCCTGCCAGTACCTGTACGAGCGCGGGGTCGTGGCGTACCCGTACACGACGGAGACGCCGGTGGCGGTCCTGGGCGCCAAGTACCGCTGGGCGCGCGCGGCCGGCCTGTTGGGGGGCGGTTCATGAGGTGAACCAGGGCGGGAGCGGCCGACGGTGCGCGTCGGCCGCCCCCAGGACCCGTGCGCACACGAAAGGCATTTGGACAGGGGGCGCTGGCCAGATCTTTCGACGCAAGGGGTGCTGAACCGACATGACGACCACCGACCTATCGACATCCGTCCCCTACAGGGAGGTGACGGATCGCAACGGCCGCCTGTACCGCATCGGTGAGACCGACCGGGACATCATGGGGCGACCACGCTGGACCATGGTGCTCTTCCCCTGGATGGGGATGCTGGGCATCAGTTCCTCGGAGTACGCGTTCACCTCCGCCGAGGACACCCTGCACGACGCCCACCTGTGGAGCAGTGGGCACATCTTCTGGCTGATGGGCGTCTGGATCTTCTTCCAGGCGGCCGTGGCCTTCCCGGCCGGGCGACTGCGCGAGAGCGGACGGCTGCCCGCGCGGTACGCCATGATGCTCGGCGCGCTGGGCACGGTGCTGGGCTATCTCTCGCTGGCGTTCGCACCGCACGTGAGTGTCGCGTACCTCGGCTTCGGGATGTTCAGCGGCATCGGCGCCGGCCTCGTCTACGCGACCTGCGTGAACATGGTCGGCAAGTGGTACCCGGAGCGCAAGGGCGGCAAGACCGGCCTGGTCAACGGCGGTTTCGCCTATGGCTCGGTGCCCTTCGTCTTCCTGTTCACCTCGTACATGGACCTGGGCAACTACCGGACCGTCCTGGTGATGGTGGGCCTGGTCTGCTGCTCGGTGGTCGCGTTCGCGGGCTGGTTCTTCAAGGACCCGCCCAAGGGCTGGTGGCCTCCGCACGTGGACCCGCTGAAGGTGTCGTCCGATCCCAGGATCCGGCGGGCACTGGAGAAGAACCCGCCGGCGGTGAAGCAGTACACCCCGAGGGAGGCCGCCCGCACACCCGTCCTGTGGATGATGTGGTTCTGCCTGCTGTGCACCGCGGGCATCAACATCTTCGGCATCGCCTTCCAGGTTCCGTTCGGCAAGGACATGGGCTTCGCGGGCGGGATCGTGGCCACCGCGATGTCCCTGAAGGCGATCGTCAACGGCACCGGGCGCGGGGTGATCGGCTGGATATCCGACCGCTTCGGGCGCCGCAACACACTGATCATCGTCTGTCTGGTGCTGGGCTCCGCGCAGTTCGGCGTGCTGGTCTCGGGCCAGATGGGCAGCATGCCGTTCTTCCTGTTCTGCTCCATGGTCTCCGGTTTCGGCGGCGGGGCGATCTTCCCGCTCTTCGCGGCCATGACGGCGGACTACTTCGGCGAGAACAACAACGCCTCCAACTACGGGATGGTCTACAGCTCGAAGCTGATCTCGGGCCTGGTGGGCTCCGGCATGGGGGCGGTCGTCGTCGGCGCGTGGGACTACCACGGCGCCTTCGTGCTCGCGGGCTCCATCGGCCTGGCCTCCGCCGTACTGGCGCTGTTCCTGAAATCCCCGGGCTCCCCCAAGGCCCGGAGCATCGTCCCCAACCCGCAACCGCTCGGCGAGGAGATGGCGTGACATGACGGCGGACCCCATCGCCACCGAGGGCGCGTCGGCCGGAACCGGCGCCCCGAACCGCTCGTACCGCGAAGTCACCGACACCCGGGGCCGTGTCTACCGGATCGGCGAGACGGACCGGGACATCCTGGGCCACTCACGCAAGTTCATGGTGTACCTGCCGTGGATCGCCATGATGGCCATCAGCGTCTTCGAGTACGCGTACGGCTCCGCGGAGGACACCCTGTCCCACGCGCACGGCTGGACGCAGAGCAACACCTTCTGGATCCTGAGCGTCTGGGTCTTCTTCCAGGCCGGCATAGCCTTCCCTGCGGGCTGGATGCGGGAGAAGGGCATCCTCACCGCCCGCCGGGCCATGTACGTCGGCGCGGTCATGTGCGTACTCGGCTTCCTCGCCCTGTCGCACCTGAGCAACGTGCTGCTGGCCATCCTGGGCTTCGGCGTCATCGGCGGCCTCGGCTCCGGCCTGGTGTACGCGACCTGCATCAACATGGTCGGCAAGTGGTTCCCCGAACGGCGGGGCGCCAGGACGGGCTTCGTCAACGGCGGATTCGCCTACGGCTCCCTGCCCTTCATCTTCATCTTCAACTACGCGTTCGACACCGGGAACTACCATCGCGTCCTGGACCTCATCGGGTGCTACGTGATGATCGTCGTGCTGTCCTGCGCGTTCTTCTTCAAGGACCCGCCGAAGAACTGGTGGCCGGCGGACATCGACCCGCTGACCCACGGCGGCGACACCAAGACCGCGGCCAGTCTCGCCAAGAACCCGCCCGCGGTGAAGCAGTACACCCCGAAGGAGGCCGTCAGGACGGGCGTGCTCCCCCTGATGTGGGTCACCCTCGTGATGACCGCGGGCGTGTCCATCTTCGGGATCTCCTTCCAGGTCGACTTCGCCAAGGAGGTGGGCTTCGGTCCCCTGGTGGCGGCGTCCTCCATGGGCATCATGGCCGTCATCAACGGGATCGGCCGCGCCGTGGTGGGCTGGCTGTCCGACACCTGGGGACGCAAACTGACCCTGGTGTTCGTCATCGTCGTCCTGGGGCTCGCGCAGTTCGGCGTGATCTGGGCCGGGGACGTCAAGAGCGAGTGGCTCTTCCTGTTCTTCGCCTTCCTCTCCGGGTTCGGCGGCGGGGCCTTCTACCCGATGTTCGCGGCCCTGACCCCGGACTACTTCGGCGAGAACTACAACGCCACCAACTACGGGCTGGTGTACAGCGGCAAGCTGGTCAGCGGTCTGTTCGGCGGCGGTCTCGGCTCGATGGTGGTCGCCGCCTGGGGCTACAACGGCGCGTACGCGCTGGCCGGCGGCATCTCGATGGCGGCCGCGGCGATCGCGCTGCTGCTGAAACAGCCGGGACGCGACGGCGAGTTGGGCGGGGCTCCGCGGCCGCAGCCGGCCGGCTGACAGGGCGGGACGGAGCAGAACAGCACGGAACGCCCACGGTTGCACGGACATCAGGCGGCCCTCCCCACGTGACACGTGTGGGGAGGGCCGCCTGACGTGGCGCCGCGGATCTAGTGGCACTTCTCGCGGAGAGCGGCGAGGTGGTCGTAACCGATCCTCGCGTGCTGGAGCGACTGCCCGGGGTCGGTGGCACTCGGGGCGTTGTCCTGCTCGACCATCGGGTTGTGGTAAGTCCGGTCGCCGACACGGGAGAAGAACGTGGTGTAGTCGATGACGCCGGTACCGAACGGCACCATGTCGTAGCCCATGCCGTTGGTGGTGTTGACGCTGCCGTCCTTGGCGTGGAAGAGCGGGTAGCGCTTGTTGTTGCGGACGACGAGCCCCGCGGGGTCGAAGATCTTCTCCCGGGTGGAGCCGTCGTGGGCGGTGTACGTGTGGAACTTGTACTGGGCCACGTGCGCCCAGAAGACGTCCATCTCCAGCCAGACGACCTTCGGGTCGGTGACCTTCAGGAAGTACTCCAGTTTGCGGATGCCCGAACTGCGGGTCGGCCGGCCCTGGTCGTCCAGCGGGCCCCCGTCGAGCAGGAAGCCGTACGCCGCGTCGTGGTTGTGGGTGTACAGCTTGAGGCCGGCGCGCCGGGCGATCCCGCCGAGCGCGTTCCACTTGTCGGCGGCGACGTCCCAGTCGGCGCGGTAGACGCTGCCGGTGGGGTCGCCACCGGTGCCCACGTGCGCCATGCCGAGGATGTTGGCGATCTCCAGGTGCTTCTTGAAGGTGTCCAGGTCGGGTGTGGTGAGGGGCCAGGACGACGGTATGAAGCCGTGGTTGCCCTGGGCCCGCAGTCCGTGGTCGTCGAGCCAGGAGCGCAGCAGTCTGGCGCCCGCCACGGACTCGAGGTCGGCTCCGCCGGGGGCGTTGGCGTGCTGGCCGTATCCGGCGAACTCCACCTGCCGGTAGCCGTAGCGCGAGAGCTGCTTGAAGACCTCGAGGAAGCCGGAGGGCAGGTCGGTGGAGAGCGGGTCACGGCCCGTCGCGTCACGGACGGTGTAGAGGATGATGCCGCGCCGGTTCGCGGGGACGAGGACGTCACCGCCGTGGCCGTGGTCGTGGCCTCTGCCCCGGTCGTGGGCGAGGGCGGGGGAGGCGCCGAGGACAGGTGCGGCGATCGCCGCGGTCGCGGCGGCGGTGCAGGTGCTGAGGAAGCGGCGGCGGCCGACTCCGAGCGTGCGACGCAGGGCTTCGCCGGTCGCGGGTTCGTCGTTGCGCACGGGTTCGTCGTTGAACGCGGTCACGGTTCTCTCTTTCGGGTCGGTGTTCAGCGGTGCCGGGGCGTTGTCAGTGGCGCGTGTTTCACTTTCCGTGGTCGCTCGTCCGGCCGCGTCACGCGAGACCGGCCAGGCCGAGCAGCAGGGATTTCACTTCGGTGGCCGCGATGCGGCCGGTGCCGGTGCGGGGGGTGGAGCAGATGAGGAGCGGACCTTCGTCGTCGCTCGCGGGAAGGCGGCCGTGGCTGCCGCGAAGAGCCGAGGGATCGAGGGGCACGACCGCCATGCGGTAGCGCATCCCGAGTTTCTTGCGGGCCAGCGCCGTGGCGGCCTTCACCTTGACGTAGGGGTCGAGGGGGTCCATGAACAGTTCGGCCGGGTCGTAGCCGGGTTTGCGGTGGATCTCGACGAGCCGCGCGAAGTCGGGGGCGCGGGCGTCGTCGAGCCAGTAGTAGTACGTGAACCAGGCGTCCGGTTCGGCGACGGCGACGAGTTCGCCGGAGCGCGGGTGGTCGAGGTGGTGGGCCTTCTTGCCCTCGTCGTCGAGGAGCCGCTCGATGCCGGGCAGGCCGGCCAGCGCGGCCCTGGTGGCCTCCAGGTCCTCGGGGCGTCGCACGTAGACATGGGCGATCTGGTGGTCGGCGACCGCGAAGGCACGGGAGGCCATCGGATCGAGGTACTCCATGCCGTCCTGCGTGTGCACGTCGAGCAGGCCGGCGCGGCGCAGGGCGCGGTTGATGTCGACGGGACGGTCCACGCGGGTGATGCCGTACTCGGAGAGCGCGACGACGGTGCGGCCTTCCGCCTCGGCTTCGTCGAGAAGAGGTGCCATGGCCGCGTCGAGGTCTGCGGCCGCGCGGTGGGAGCGTGGGTCGTCGGGGCCGAAGCGCTGCAGGTCGTAGTCGAGGTGAGGGAGGTAGCAGAGGGTCAGGTCCGGACGGCGGGTGCGGTTGATGTGCCGGGTGGCGTCGATGATCCAGCGGCTGGAGACGAGGTCGGCGCCGGGGCCCCAGAAGTGGAAGAGGGGGAACGTGCCGAGTTTCCCGGTGAGTTCGTCGTGCAGGGCCGGGGGCCGGGTGTAGCAGTCGGGTTCCTTGCGGCCGTCGGCGTAGTAGACGGGACGGGGAGTGACGGTGATGTCGGTGTCGGCGCCCATGGCGTACCACCAGCAGATGTTGGCGACCGTGTAGCCGGGGTGCGCGCGGCGGGCGGCGTCCCACAGCTTGTCGCCGGACACCAGGCCGTTGTGCTGCCGCCACAGGAGTACGTCGCCGAGTTCGCGGAAGTACCAGCCGTTGCCGACGATGCCGTGCTCGCCGGGGTGGGTGCCGGTGAGGAAGGTGGACTGGGCGGCGCAGGTGACGGCGGGCAGGACGGTGCCGAGCGGGGCGCGGAAACCGGAGCGGCCGAGCGCTTTGAGGCGGGGCATGTGGTCGAGCAGACGGGGCGTGAGGCCGACGACGTCGAGGACGAGGAGGGGGGTGGGCCCGGAACGCTCGCGCGAGGGGTGGGTCACGGCAGCTCCTTGAGGCCGAGGTCCGTCAACAGATCGCGCGCGACGGTGAGTTCGGCGGCGATTCCGTCGACGAGCTGGGCGCGGCCACGGGGGCGCAGCTCGGGCGGGAGGGCCTGCCAGGTGTAGGTCTCGACCTCCAGGTGCCGGGTGAGCGGGTGCGGGCCGCCGACGAGACGGGTCAGCGCGGCCTTGAGGACGGGGAGGGTCGAGGTGAGGGGTGCGGCGGGGGCCGCGTGCAGCGGGACGTGGAAGTGGGCGCGCCACGGGGCGGTGTCGGGCAGCGCGTCGCCGGTCAGGGCTTCGCCGAGGTCGTCCGTGCCGCGCAGGCCCGTGGCGGTGGTGGTGCGGGTCTGGTGCAGGAAGCGGGGTTCGTCGAAGGCGGCGAGGGCCGCGCGGACATCGGAGTGACGGGGGTGTTCGGCGTGCAGGGCCGCGGAGAGCTGGGACTTGACGACCGGGACGCGGGCCTCGGCGAGGGCGTCCAGGGCGGTGTGCGGGTCCTCGAAGGAGGTGGCGAGGTGGCACGTGTCCACGCAGACGCCGATGCGGTCGTGGCCGATGGCGGTGAGCGGGGCGATCGCGTCGGCGGTGGTCTCGACGGTGCAGCCCGGTTCGGGTTCCAGGCCGACGCGCAGCGAGCGTCCGGTGAGTTCGTGGAGGGCGTCGAGGCGTTCCGCGAGGGTGGTCAGCGCGGCCCGGGCGGTCGCCGCGCGGTCGTCGTCGTACGCGGTGCGCCAGGCCAGCGGCAGGGTGGAGATGCTGCCTTCGGTGACGTCGTCGGGGAGGAGCCGGGCGAGGACGCGGGCGAGGGCGGTGGTGTGGACGAGGCGTTCCGGGTCGGCCCAGTCGGGGCGGTAGACGCGGTACTTGACCTCTTCGGCGCCGAAGCCCTCGTAGGGAAAGCCGTTGAGGGTGACGACTTCGAGGCCGCGGCGGTCGAGCTCGGTGCGCAGGGCGCGCAGCGCGGCGGGGTCGGTGACCAGGGCGTGGGCGGCGTCCTTGGCGAGCCACAGGCCGATGCCGAGGCGGTCGCGGCCGAGGCGTCGGCGGACGGGTTCGCAGTGGTCGCGGAGCTGGGCGAGCACGCCGTCGAGGGTTTCGGCCGGGTGGACGTTGGTGCAGTAGGCGAGGTGGACGGTGGAGCCGTCGGGGTGGCGGAAGCGCATCGCTCACTCCCCGCCGCGCAGGACGGAGTTGCCCTCGTGGGTCGCGTCGGTGCCGGTCAGGTCGAGGCAGAGACGTCCGCTGAGTCCGTAGAAGGCGACGGGGTTGCGCCACAGCACCCGGTCGACGTCGTCGTCGGTGAACCCCGCGGCCAGCAGGGCGTCGCCGACCCGGCGGGTCTTGAGGGGGTCGCTCCTCCCCCAGTCCGCGGCCGAGTTGACGAGAACCTTCTCCGGGCCGTGGGCGCGGAGGATCGCGACCATGCGCTCCTCGTCCATCTTGGTGTCGGGATAGACGGAGAAACCCAGCCAGCAGCCGCTGTCCTTGGCCTCCTTGACGGTCGTCTCGTTGAGGTGGTCGACCAGGACACGGTCCGGGGGCAGTGCGGACTCCCGGACGGCGTCGAGGGTGCGGCGCAGGCCGGTGAGCTTGTCGCGGTGCGGGGTGTGCACCAGCGCGGGCAGACCGTGGTCGGCGGCGAGCTGGAGCTGGGCGGACAGGGCGCTGTCCTCGGCGGGGGTCATGGAGTCGTAGCCGATCTCGCCCACGGCCACCACCTGGTCCTTGACGAGATACCGGGGCAGTTCGTCCAGGACGGGGACGCAGCGGGGGTCGTTGGCCTCCTTGGGGTTGAGGGCGAGTGTGCAGTGGTGGGCGATGCCGTACTGGGCGGCGCGGAAGGGTTCCCAGCCGAGCAGGGAGTCGAAGTAGTCGAGGAAGGAGGCGGCCGAGGTGCGGGGCTGGCCGAGCCAGAAGGCGGGCTCGACGACGGCGCGGACGCCCGCGGCGTGCATGGCCTCGTAGTCGTCGGTGGTCCGCGACGTCATGTGGATGTGGGGGTCGAAGATGCGCATCAGGACTCCTTGCCGGATCGGCCGGGGATGCCGGTGGGGGTGGCGGCGGGCTCGGTCAGGGCCAGTACGCGCCGGAGGTCCTCGGGGACGGGACGGCCCGCGGCGGTGCGTTCCTCGGCGTGGTCGCCGAGCATCCGGGCGAGTTCGGCGTCCGCGCGGGCGCGCTCGGCCAGCCCGGCCACGGCGTCGACGGGGACGCCGGTGAACAGGCACTTGAGGACGGCGTGCCGCCAGTTGTGGGCGTCCAGGTGGCGGGCCGCGTACGGGCCGAGGGCGGCGGCGACGAGGCGGGTGTCGTTGGTGCGCAGGGCGTCCTCGACGAGGGGCAGGGCGTCGGGGCCGGGCACGAGGTGGGGCAGGGCGTGCAGGACGGCCCTGCGTTCGGCGGCGGTGCCCTGGCGGTAGACACGGGAGAGCGCCTGGGGATCGGCGCGGGCGGCGTGCAGGAGGAGGACGCGGACGCCGTCGGCGTTCTCGTGGCCGCAGCGCCGGCCGGCCTCCGCGATCCGCAGCTCCCAGACGGAGATCGGCCCGTGGGTCCCGGGGTGGTCGGCGGCTTCGGTGAGAGCTCGGTCGAGCCACGCTCGGGCGGGGGCGTCGAGGCGGGAGTCGAGCCGGGCCCGCACGGAGGCGAGGGCGGGCGTGGCAGTGGTGGGTGCGGCCGTGGTGGGTGGAGCGGCGGTGGGTGGGGTGCCGGCGCCGTGGGGTGCGCGCGGGTGGTGGTTCACGAAGTGCTCCCTTCGGCGCTGTCGGGGATCGCCCGGGCCGCGCGGTGGAGGAACGGGAGGGACTCCTCGGCGAAGTGGGGGCCCGCGTGGGAGTGGCGGGGCAGTTCGACGACGGTCAGGGCCTGGTAGCCGGTGGCGGCCAGGGCTTCGAGCACGGGCGGGAAGTCGATCTCCCCGTCCCCGAACGGGAGGTGTTCGTGGACGCCGCGGCGCATGTCCTCGATCTGGACGTGCCGCAGCCAGGGGGCGGCGGCACGTACGCAGTCGGCGGGCGGGAGGGGTTCCAGGCACTGGCAGTGGCCGATGTCGAGGGTGAGGCCGAGGGCGGGCGGGTCGCCGAGGATGCGGCGCAGGCGGTGGAAGTCGTCGAGGGTGGCGAGCAGATGGCCCGGTTCGGGTTCGACGGCGAGCGGGACACCGGCGCGGGTGGCCGCGTCCAGCACCGGGGCCAGCGCCTCGGCGAGCCGCTTCCAGGCGGTGTCCTCGTCGGTGCCGGCCGGGGGCACGCCGCTGAAACAGTGCACGGCGTGCGCGCCGAGGTCGGCGGCGGTGCGCACGGCGCGGTGCAGCAGGCCGGCGCGGCGCGCCCGGTCCGCCGGGTCCGGGTCGAGAAGCGATGGTCCGTGTTTGCGGCGCGGGTCGAGGACGTAGCGGGCGCCGGTCTCCACGGTGACGCCCAGACCGAGGGCGTCCAGTCTGCGGGCCACCCTCCGGGTCCGGGCGGCGAGGTCCGGGGCCATCGGGTCGAGGTGCATGTGGTCGAGGGTCAGACCGACGCCGTCGTAGCCGAGGTCCGCGAGGAGGGCGAGAGCGTCGTCGAGGCGGAGGTCGGCCAGCCCGTTGGTGCCGTAGCCGAAGCGCAGGGGGTTGGGGGGTGGGGGTGCGGGGTCGGGCGCGGAGGTCGCAGGGTGCGGTGCGGGGGGCGCGGAGCGCGGGGCGGGGGGCGCGGACCTCGGCACGCGAGCCGTGGAACGCGGCGCGGGAGCCGCGGACCCCGACACGGCGACCGTGGAACGCGGCGCCGGAGCCGCAGACCCCGACACGGGAACCGCGGAACGCGGCACGGGAACCGCGGAACGCGGCACGGGAACCGCGGAACGCAGCGCGGGAGCCGCAGACCCCGACACGGCGACCGTGGAACGCGGCGCCCGAGCCGCGGAACCCGACACGGGAACCGCGGAACGCAGCGCGGGAGCCGCGGACCCCGACACGGCGACCGTAGAACGCGGCGCCGGAGCCGCGGAACCCGACACGGGAACCGCGGAGCCCGGCACCGGAGCCGTGGAACGCGGCACCGGAGTCGTGGAACGCGGTGCGGCGGCCGCAGAGCGCGGCGTGGGGCTCATGTGACGCTCACCTTCTTCGCGAACCTGCGGGCCGCGGGAGCCAGTGCGGCGGTGAGGAGTGCGGAGGTGAGGGCGCCCGAGCGGGCCGCGAGGGCGGCCTGGAGCGGGATCATCGCGCGGATGCCGCCGCCGACTGCTCGCTGGGTGAGTGGGGGCGAGGGGTTGAGAGCGGCGTGCAGGAGGGGGCGGGCGGAGGTAGCGGCGTAGGCGGCCGTGAGAACCCCGCACAGGACGTGCGCGGCGTCCCGCGGAGCGCGGGCGGAGGCCGGTCCGCGCGTCAATGCCCAGGTCAGAGCCCCCGTCGCGGCGAGCGCGGCCAGCGGTGCGACCGGTGAGCCGCCCCGGGTCTCACCGCGGGAGACCACGGTCACCGCGAGGGTGTGGCCGGCCAGGGCGGCGGCGGAGGGCAGGGCGGGGCGGATGCTGCCGCCCGACGCCGCCGCACCGAGGAGCAGGTCCAGGCCCCGGGCGGCCGCCATCGCCGCCGGCCCCGCGGGAGTTCGCCTGAGCACGAGGTCGTACGCCCACACGGTGGCCGCGAGGGGTGACGCGACGGCGAGGGTGCCTCGGCCGGCGCGGGCGGCGAGGGCCAGGCCGGCCGCTGTCAGGGCGCCCGCCGCCGCGAGGGCCGCGGTCGGCCGGACACGGCCGGACGGCAGCGGGCGGTGCGGGCGGTCGACGGCGTCCTCGGCCCGGTCGGCCCAGTCGTTGAGGGCCATGCCCGCCTCGTACAGGCACAGCGAGGAGCCGACGGCGAGCAGCGTGCGCGGTCCGGGGCGGCCGCCGACGGCAGCGGCTCCCGCGAGGGCGTCGCCGGGGACGGTGAACAGGGCGGGCAGCCGCAGCAGTTCGGCCCAGGCGAGCAGATGCGGACCGGCAGCGGGCGGCACGGGACCGGTCGCTCCCGCGTCCGGGCGAGGGTTCGTCACCGCTCCTCCCGGGGCGCGTGCGACGGCCGCCGCTCGGGCTGCGGGTTCCGTCGTCCCGGCTGCTGCGCGCGGTGTTCGGGGTGCGGCTCCCGGCGTCCCGGGCGCGGTGTCCGCAGCCGGATCGCGAACCGCGCCAGCGCGGCGTACTGCTCGCCGAGCGCCGCCGGCCCCTCCCCCAGGGGGTCCTTGAAGTAGAAGCCCAGGCCGTCGAGCGGCCCCGACAGGCCCACCTCGTGGGCGCGGGACACCAGGCGTGCGAGGTCGAGGACGAGGGGCGCCGCCAGTGCGGAGTCGCACCCCTGCCAGGTGGTCTGGAGGATCATCCGGGTGCCGAGGAAGCCGTCGAAGGCGATGTGGTCCCAGGCGGTCTTCCAGTCGCCGAGCGCCGGTACGTCGTCGATGTGCACCTCGCCCTGCGGGGCCGTGCCCAGCGTGTCGGCGAGCACCCGCTCCTTGCCGGCGTTCTTGGCGGCCGCGGCGGCGGGATCGGCGAGGGAGGCTCCGTCACCGCCGCCGAGCAGGTTGGTGCCCGACCAGGCGCGGACCTCCAGCGCACGCTGCGCGAACATCGGGCCCAGCACCGACCGCAGCAGGGTCTGGCCCGTCTTTCCGTCCCGGCCTGCGTACGGCACGCCGCCGGTCCGCGCCGCCGAGGCCAGCGCGGGGTGGTGCAGGCCGGTCGACGGGGTGAAGTTCACGTACGGGCATCCGGCCTTGAGCGCCGCCGCCGCGTACAGCGAGCTCGGGGGCAGCGCGGTGCCGGTGGGTGCGGGCTCGGTGGAGGCCACGTTCACCACGACCGCCCGGGTCAGCCCCCGTCGCCGTAAGAAGTCCCGCAGGTCGGCGGCGAAGCCGTCCACCAGGTCCGCGGTGTCCTGGGTGCCGCCGGGGACCGGGCCGCCCGGCCGGATCTCCCGGTCGGCGGCCTCCAGTTCGGCCGCGACCGCCGCCGGCAGCCCGGTCGGGAGGACACCGCCCGAGGCGAGGGCCTCCGCGCGTTTGGGCAGCGGGCAGTCCACGGTGTCGTGGCCGCCGAAGACGAGGGAGGAGAGCGGAGGCAGGCCGCACCCGGCGAAGAGTGGTGTCTCGGTGACCATGCCGGTCGGAGGGTGCAGGCCGGCGGTGACGGCCGCGCAGCCCGCGACGACGGTGGTGGCGACGGAACCGCGCGCTCCGATCAGCCACACACCCACCCGGGGTTCGGAAGAGGACGCGGACATGGGCAGCCTCCTGGTCGTACGTCCGCCACAGAGGAGAGACGGAGGAGAGGAATGAGGTCAGGGGACGTCAGGGAAGTCAGGGCGGAGCTGGGTGAGGGGGTGGTGCGGGGGTGGTGCCGCCGGAGACGGGTGCGGTGCGGACAAGACGGCGGGCGGGGGTCCGGCGTCCCCCGCCCGCCGCCGCTCAGTCGCCCGGAGACACCGTGTGTGCCACGGGCTTCGCGGGCAGTTCCCTGATCCGGACGTCACGGAACGACACTTGGTCGTCGGCTCCGTGGTTCTGGACGCCGATGTGCCCGTCGCGCAGGCTCCGGCCCGGATCGGTATGGGTGAAATCGTTGATCCGGGCACCGGCACCGGTGGTGGAGAGGAACACCACGGCGTCGTACCGCGCGAGGTTGCGTGCGGTGAAGGCGCCCGCGTCCTCGGTGGCGTGGGCCGTGAAGCCGTTCTCCGCCCCCAGCTCCCGCACGGCCGCGATCCCTTGGGGTACGGCGTCGTGACGGAAGCCCGCCGTCTTCGAGAAGACCAGCACCCGGCGCCCGCCGGGGCCGGCCGCGCCCTTCGACGCGGCCGGTCCCGACACGCACCCGAGGAGCCGGGCGGCAGCGGCACCCGTGGTCGCTATCCGTGCCGATGTGCGCATGACCGTCGCTCCTCCTGTCAGCCCGTGGTGAAGGTGAAGTCGTCCACGTCGTAGAGCGCGCCGGCGCCTCCCTTGAAGACGAGGTAGAGCGTGGTGGTGCCGCGCGGAGCGCGTGAGATGTCCGCGCTGACGTCCTGGAAGGTGTCCCAGCCGCCGGTGACCGGGACCGTCGCCCTGCCCAGCACGCGGCCGGTCGGGGAACCCGCGCGGACCTCGAGGGTGCCGCCCGCGCCGGCCGACGAGACACGCGCCGTGATCTTCTCGGCGTCGCCCAGGACGTACGGCGTGAAGGAGATCCAGTCGCCGTTGTCGATGTCGCCGACGGTCTTCCCGCCGTGCGCGGTGGCCTTCGACTGGACGGTGATGCCGGAGGCGTCGCCGTGGTGCTCGGCCTGGCGGTGCCTGGGCTGGAGCACATTGCGGTCGTGGGTGGTCAGCGCGGCCTGCCCGCCGCCTCCCCCGTCGGTGTACTCGGCGTCGAGGACCCCGAAGATGTTGGCGTCCTCGTCGTGGCCGCCGTCGGCACTGGTCTGCAGGGTGCCGGAGCAGCCGTTCGCCGAGGTGAGGGGATGGCCGTGGCTGTCGTGGCCGAGGACGAAGGTCACCTTCACCTTGGCGCAGTCGATCGCGCGGCCGTCCTCCGGGTCGGTGACCCTCACCTTGAACGGCACGGCGTCGCCGAAGCCGAACAGCTGCCCGTCACCCGGCAGTTCCACGGTCACCTTGGGCGCGGTGTTGCCGACCACGATCTGTACGCTCGCGCCGCCCGTGCGCCCGGTGCTGTCCCTGGCGGTCACCGTCGCCGTGTAGGTGCCGTTCCTCTTGTACTGGTGCGACGGGTCGGCTGCCGTAGATGTGCCGCCGTCACCGAAGTCCCAGCTGTAGGTGAGGGCGTCGCCGTCCGCGTCGGTCGAACCGGCGGAGGAGAAGGCGACCTTGAGCGGCGCCTGTCCCGAGGTACGGTCCGCCGCGGCCTGGGCGACGGGTGAGTGTCCGTCGGTGGCGTTCTCGATGCGGTAGAGGCCGGAGTTCTCGTCGCCGCCGAACCAGGCGGTGCCGTAGTCGAGGACGTAGAGCGCGCCGTCCGGACCGAAGGCCATGTCCATCACCTGGGTGCCCGTCCACGGAACGGAGTTGACGGACCGCACGGTGCCGTCGGTGTCGGAGTCGATCCGCTTGATCCAGCGGCGGCCGAACTCCCCGGCGAAGAAGTTCCCGTCGTAGGCCTGCGGGAACTTCACCGGCGAGTCGAGCGCGGCGTCGTAGTGGTAGACCGGGCCGCCCATCGGGGACTCGGAGCCGTCGCCGAACTCGGGGACGGACGCGCCGTCGTAGGGGATCCAGGCGGGCTGGGCCGGGGGCAGGTCGGTGAGGCCGGTGTTGTGGGGGGAGGTGTTCTTCGGGGCGGCGCAGTCGAAGGCCGCGCCGGAGGTTCCGGTCGCGAAGTCGTAGTCCACATAGGCGTCGTTCCTGCCGGTGCAGTACGGCCAGCCGAAGTTGCCGGCGGCGGTGACACGGGCGAACTCGACCTGGCCGCCGGGGCCCCGCGCCGGGTCGGCCGTGCCCGCGTCCGGGCCGTAGTCACCGACGTAGACGATGCCGGTCTGCTTGTCGACGCTGAAGCGGAACGGGTTGCGGAAGCCCATCGCGTAGATCTCGGGGCGTGCCTTGTCCGTACCGGGCGCGAAGAGGTTGCCGTCGGGGATGGAGTACGAGCCGTCGCCGTTCACCTTGATGCGCAGGATCTTGCCGCGCAGGTCGTTGGTGTTGCCGGCCGAACGCTGCGCGTCGAACGCCGGGTTGCGGTCGGAGCGCTCGTCGATGGGCGTGAAGCCGTCCGACTGGAAGGGGTTGGAGTCGTCGCCGGTGGAGAGGTAGAGGTTCCCCGCCGCGTCGAAGTCGATGTCGCCGCCGACGTGGCAGCAGATGCCCCGGGACGTCTTGACGTCGAGGATCTGCTTCTCGCTCGCGTTGTCGAGCGTGCCGTCGGTCTTCAGGACGAAGCGGGAGAGCCGGTTGACCCCGTCGAAGGGGGCGAAGTCGGCGGCCGTCCCGGTCTCGGGCGCGTCGCCCGCCGGGGTGTTCAACGGCGGTGCGTAGTAGAGGTAGACGAACCGGTTGGTCGCGAAGCCGGGGTCGACGCCGACACCCTGGAGGCCTTCCTCGTCGTGGGTGTAGACGTCGAGTCTGCCCGCGAGCCTGGTGTTGCCCGCGGCGTCGGTGAGGCGGAGCTCTCCGTCGCGCGAGGTGTGCAGGACCGAGCGGTCGGGAAGCACGGCGAGCGACATGGGCTCGCCGACCTCCGGTTCGCCCTTGGCGAGGGTGACCTGCTGGAAGTCATCGGCGGCAGCCTCACCCGGACCGGCGACGGCTGCGCCGGCCGCGGGGGCGGTGAGCGTGAGGGACGCGGCTGCCAGCAGCGCGCCGCTCACCAGGGCGAGTGCTCCGCGGAGCCTCGGACGTCTTAAGTGGCTTGTGCGGCTCTTGTTCCGGTCGTTCGGGTGCACGAAATGCCTCCATGAAGGGGCTGGTCGTACGGGCGGGTGCGGTACGCCGGGGTGCGCCGTCACCCCGGAAGCATGTGAACCGTGCGCCGCGGTCCGGTGCCGCGGCGGGCAGGGTTCGCCCGTCGGGGCGAACGCCGCCTGCGGCTCTAGTCGTTGCCGCCGAACGCCGCGTCGAAGGACGCCGACGGCGGCTCGAAGTCGTAGGCCTTGAGGCGGGTCAGGGCCTCGGGTGCGCCCTGGAGCCGGTCCATCCCGGCGTCCTCCCACTCGACCGAGACGGGACCCGTGTAGTCGATGGAGCGCAGCATGCGGAAGACGTCCTCCCAGGGCACGTCGCCGTGGCCCGCGGAGACGAAGTCCCAGCCGCGGCGCGGGTCGCCCCAGGGCAGGTGCGATCCGAGGCGGCCGTTGCGTCCGTCGAGCCGCTTGCGGGCCTCCTTGCAGTCGACGTGGTAGACGCGGTCGCGGAAGTCGTAGAGGAAGCCGACCGGGTCGAGGTCCTGCCACACGAAGTGCGAGGGGTCGAAGTTCAGCCCGAACGCCGGCCGGTGGTCGACCGCCTTCAGGGCCTCGTGAGTGGTCCAGTAGTCGTAGGCGATCTCACTGGGGTGGACCTCGTGCGCGAACCGCACGCCCTGCGCGTCGAAGACGTCCAGGATCGGGTTCCAGCGCGTCGCGAAGTCCTCGTAGCCGCGGGCGATCATCGACTCGGGCGCGGGCGGGAACATGGCGACCAGGTGCCAGATGGAAGAACCGGTGAAGCCGATGACGGTGTCGACGCCGAAGGCCGCTGCGGCGCGCGCGGTGTCGGCGATCTCGGCGGCGGCCCGCTGCCGGACGCCCTCGGGCTCGCCGTCGCCCCAGATGCGGGCGGGCAGGATGGCCCGGTGGCGTTCGTCGATGATGGCGTCGCAGACGGCCTGGCCGACGAGGTGGTTGGAGATCGCCCAGCACTTGAGGCCGTACTTGTCGAGGAGTGCGTGCCGGGACTCGACGTAGGCGGGGTCGGTGAGCGCTTTGTCGACCTCGAAGTGGTCACCCCAGCAGGCGAGTTCGAGCCCGTCGTAGCCGAAGTCGCGGGCGAGCCGGCAGACCTCCTCGAGCGGCAGGTCGGCCCACTGGCCGGTGAAGAGCGTGAAGGTGCGCGGCATGGCTAGAGGTCTCCTCGAACCGCTGGGGACGCGACTGTCACGGGTGTGACGGCCACCGGGGTGTAGACGGAGTTCTTCTCGGCGCTCTCCTCGACCGCCGCGAGCACGCGCTGTACCTGCAGACCGTCGGCGAAGGACGGCACGGACCGCCGGCCCGCCGCTACGGCCTGCACCAGGTCGTGGGCCTGGTGGGTGAAGGTGTGTTCGTAGCCGAGGCCGTGCCCCGGCGGCCACCAGGCGTCCAGGTAGGGATGGTCGGGCTCGGTGACGAGGATGCGGCGGAAGCCCGCGTGGGTGCCGGGCTCGGTGTGGTCGTGGTAGGAGAGTTCGTTGAGCCGTTCCAGGTCGAAGGCCAACGAGCCGCGCTCGCCGTTGAGTTCGATGCGCAGGGCGTTCTTGCGTCCGGTGGCGAACCGGGACGCCTCGAAGGAGGCGAGGGCGCCGGAGGCGAATCGGCCGGTGAAGAGGGCGGCGTCGTCGACGGTGACGGTGCCGAGACCGGCCGCGTCCGGCACCGCGGACAGTCCGCTCGACGCGGCGGCGGGAAGGGGCCGCTGCTGTACGAAGGTCTCGGTGAGCGCGGAGACCCCGACGACCGGCTCGCCCGCCAGGTACTGGGCGAGGTCGACGATGTGCGCCCCGAGGTCGCCGAGCGCGCCCGACCCCGCGCGTTCCCTGCGCAGCCGCCAGGTGAGCGGGAACTCCCGGTCCACCAGCCAGTCCTGAAGGTACGTCACCCGTACGTGCCGCAGGGTTCCCAGCCGCCCTTCCGTGACCATGGTCCGGGCCAGCGAGGTGGCGGGCAGCCGGCGGTAGTTGAAGCCCACCATGGCCACCTGGCCGCGGACGGTGGCGGCTTCGGCGGCCGCCGTCATCGCCTCCGCCTCCTCGACCGTGTTGGCGAGCGGCTTCTCGCACAGCACGTGCTTGCCGGCGGCGAGGGCGGCGAGCGCGATCTCGGCGTGGCTGTCGCCGGGGGTGCAGATGTCGACGAGGTCGACGTCGTCACGGGCGATCAGCGCGCGCCAGTCGGTCTCGGCCGCCGCCCAGCCGTGCCGGTCGGCCATGGCGCGGACGGCTTCCGCGTCACGGCCGCAGACCGCGGCGAGGACCGGGCGGCGCGGCAGGTCGAAGACGCGGCCCACCGTGCGCCAGCCCTGGGAGTGGGCGGCGCCCATGAACGCGTACCCGACCATGCCTACGCCGAGCACCGGCTTGTCCGCCTCCCGCACCCCGGACCCCCGTACCGCGGTGCTCCCTGCCGGCGTCCCCCGCACCGGGATCTCCCCCGGTGCCGCCTCCCCCGCGGGTGCCGCCGCCTCGCGCACGGCGGCGTCCCCCGCGGGTGCCGCCGCCCCGGCCTGATCCACTCGGGCCGCCTCCGCCCCGGCCGGCTCGCCCTGGTGCGGCTCTCCCATGCGGATGTCCTCCTCGTCGTCGTGAGTCGTCGTGACGCTGTGGGGGCTGTGGACGTGGCGGATCACTTGAAGCCGGTGGACATGTACTGGCCGACGTTGTCCTTGTCGACGACGGCGGAGTAGAGCGTGATCGAGGCCGGGATCTCGAACTCGGCTAGGCCGCCCACCCCCTTGCCCTGACCGAGGGCGCGGGCCAGGTCGATCGCGGACGCCGCCATGGTCGGCGGATACAGGACGGTGGCCTTCAGGACGCTGTTGCCGGCCTCGATGGCCTGGAAGGCGGAGAGCGCGCCCGCGCCGCCCACCATCAGGAAGTCGTCACGGCCGGCCTGCTCGATCGCGCGCAGCGCGCCCACTCCCTGGTCGTCGTCGTGGTTCCACAGGGCGTCGAACTTCGGCTGGGCCTGGAGGAGCTGGGACATCTTGGCCTGACCGGACTCCACGGTGAACTCGGCGGCCTGGCGGGCCACCTTCTTGATGTTCGGGTAGTTCTTCAGGGCCGCGTCGAAGCCCTGGGTGCGCTGCTTGGTCAGCTCCAGGTTGTCGAGCCCGGCCAGTTCGATGACCCGGGCGCCCTGCTTGTCCTTGAGCTGTTCGCCGATGTAGCGACCGGCGCTCAGGCCCATGCCGTAGTTGTCGCCGCCGATCCAGCAGCGGTACGCCTGGGGGGTGTTGAAGATCCGGTCGAGGTTGACAACGGGGATTCCGGCGCGCATCGCCTTCAGTCCGACCTGGGTGAGCGCCTTGCCGTCGGCGGGCAGCACCACCAGGACGTCGACCTTCTTGTTGATCAGTGTCTCGATCTGGCCGATCTGCGCGGCGGTGTCGTTGGAGCCCTCGGTGATCTCCAGGGTCACGTCCGAGTACTTCTTCGCGCGGCTCTTCGCGTTGTCGTTGATCGCGTTGAGCCAGCCGTGGTCGGCCTGCGGGCCGGCGAAGCCGATGGTGACGTGCTTGCCGGGCTTGTCGTCGGCGGCCGGCCGGTCGTCGGAGGCCGGCTTCTCGTCCTTGGTGTCGTTGCTGGTGCAGCCGGTCAGGAGCGCGCCGGCCGAGACGGCGGCGGTCCCGAGGAGCAGTCCTCGGCGGCTGGTGACGTGCGTGGGTGCTGGCATGGCGGTGAACCCTTCCCGTGTCAGGTCGTGCTTGCGGTGCGCCGCTGGACCAGGACCGCGGCGACGATGATCGCGCCCTTGGCGATCTGCTGGACGTCGCTCTGCAGGTTGTTCAGCGCGAAGATGTTGGTGATCGTGGTGAAGATCAGTACGCCGAGCACGGAGCCGGTGATGGTGCCGCGGCCTCCGCTGAGCAGCGTGCCGCCGATGATCGCGGCCGCGATGGCGTCGAGTTCGTACAGGTTGCCGTTGGTGTTCTGGCCCGAGCCGGACAGGATGACCAGCAGGAAGGCGGCTATGCCGCAGCACAGCCCGGAGAGCAGGTAGAGATACAGCCGCTGGCGTCGTACGTCGATGCCGGCGAGCCGGGCCGCCTCCGCGTTGCCGCCGACCGCGACCGTGCGGCGGCCGAAGGTGGTGCGGTTGAGGATCAGCCAGCCGATGACCGTGACGACGGCGAAGACCAGTACCAGCGGGGGAACACCCAGCACGTACGAGTCGCGTTCGCCGAGGTTCAGGATCCCGTCCACGGTGACGACCTGGGTCCTGCCGTCGGTGATCTGGAGCGCGAGGCCGCGGGCCGAGGCGAGCATGGCGAGCGTCGCTATGAACGGCACCATGCCGCCGTACGCGATGAGCAGACCGTTGACCAGACCGCAGCCCACACCGACCAGCACCGCGGTGAAGAGGATGCCCGCGAAGCCGTACTCCTGGGTGGCCACCGTGGTCGCCCACACCGAGGAGAGCGCGACGATCGCGCCGACCGACAGGTCGATGCCGCCCGAGGTGATCACGAAGGTCATGCCGACGGTGACCACGCCGATCACCGAGGCCTGGGTGAGGACGAGTTGGAGGTTACGGGTGTCGAGGAACTCGTCGGGCTTGGTGATCCCGCCGATGACGATCAGGGCGACGAGCACGCCGAGGAGCGAGAGGGTGCGCACGTCGGCGCGGGCTCCGAGCGTGCGCCAGGCGGGCAGTTCACCCATCGGTGGCACCTTGCCGGTGCTGTCCCGGGGCGGGGACACGGGCTGCGTCATGATGCCGGACTTCCTTCCATGACGAGGTCGAGTACACGGTGTTCGTCGAGCTCCCGGGCGGGGGCGGTGTGCACGACCCGGCCCTCGCGCAGCACCAGCACACGGTCGGCGAGCCCCAGCACCTCGGGCACTTCGCTCGACACCAGCAGGACGGCCAGGCCCTCCTCGGCGAGGCGGCGGACGACCGCGTACAGCTCGGCGCGGGCGCCGACGTCGACACCGCGGGTCGGCTCGTCGAGCAGCAGCACCCGGCAGCCGCGCAGCAGCCAGCGCGCCAGGACCGCCTTCTGCTGGTTGCCGCCGGACAGTGTGCGGACCGGGACCGACGGGTTGTCGGGGCGCAGCGACAGTTCGCGGGTCGCCGCCCGCGCCGCTCCCCGTTCCGCGCCCCGGTCGATCCAGCCCCCGCGGGCGAAGCGGGACATGGAGGACACGGAGACGTTGCGGGTGACGGACTCCAGCATCAGCAGGGCCTGTGCCTTGCGCTCCTCGGGGGCGAGCCCGAGTCCGGCGCGGACGGCGGCGCGGACGCTGCCGGGCCGCAACGGGCGTCCGTCCACATGGACCTGGCCGGCGGTCGGTCTGCGCGCGCCGTAGATCGTCTCCAGGATCTCGGAGCGTCCGGAGCCGACGAGCCCGGCCAGGCCGACGATCTCGCCGGGGCGCAGATCGAGGTCCAGCGGCGCGAACTCCCCGGCGCGGGCCAGGCCACGGACCCGTAGCACGGGCTCGGCCGTGGACTCCCGTGTGGGCCGGTCCGGGAAGGCGTACTCCACGTTGCGGCCCGTCATCAGCGCGACGACCTCGCGGGTCGGGGTGGACTTGGCGGGGAGTCCGACCGCCACCGCCCGCCCGTCCTTGAGCACGGTCACGCGGTCGCCGATGCGCCGGATCTCCTCCAGCCGGTGCGAGATGTAGACGACGGCGACGCCGTCCGCGGTGAGGCCGGCGACGATGCGGAAGAGGTTGTCGACCTCGTCGGGGTCGAGGGCCGCGGACGGCTCGTCCATGACGATGAGGCGTACCTCGTGGGACAGCGCCCGTGCCATGGAGACGATCTGCCGCTGGGCGGCGGAGAGTTCACCGACGAGCCGGGCCGGATCGATCTCGGGGTGTCCGAGCCGTTCGAGGAGCGCGGCCGTCGACGCGCGCGCCGCCTTTCCCCGTACGACGAAGCCGGCCGAGGTGGGTTCGTGTCCGAGGTGGACGTTCTCGGCCACCGACAGGCCCTCCACCAGGTCGAGTTCCTGGTAGATGGTGGCGATGCCGAGGCGCATGGCCGCGATCGGGGAGCGAAGCGCGACGGGTGCGCCGCGCCAGCCGATCGTGCCGTCGTCGGGCTGGTGCGCGCCGGCCAGCACCTTGATGAGGGTGGACTTGCCGGCCCCGTTCTGGCCGAGCAGACAGTGGACCTCGCCGGCCTGTACGTCGAGGTCGACGCCGTCGAGGGCGCGGACGCCGGGGAACGACTTGGTGATGCCGGACATGGTGAGCAGCGGTGGTTCTGGTGCCATGACGGTTCCCCTTGGCGGGCGTGCGGGCCGGTTTCAGGGCAGGGCGGAGCAGCGCGGAGAGCAGGGCAGGGCGGACCGGAGCGGTGCAGCGGCGGAACGCGTGGCGCGGATGCGGATACAGGTACGGCTGGGGGTGCGGTTACGCGGGCGAGAAGAGGTGATCGCTGATGAGCCGCGCCGCGCCGATGACTCCGGCGGCAGGGCCCAACTCCCCGAGGACGATGGGCAGGTTGCCCGTCGCGAGCGGCAGCGACTGACGGTAGACCTGGGTGCGGATCGCGGCGAGCAGGGTGTGGCCGAGGCCCGTCACCCCACCGCCGATCACCACCAGGCCCGGATTGAAGAAGCTGACGAGAGCGGCGATGACCTGGCCGGTGCGGTTGCCGCCCTCACGGATCAGGTCGAGGGCGGTGGCGTCGCCGGCCGCGGCCGCGGCGGCGACATCGACGGCGGTGAGAGCGCCCGCCGCGTCCAGCCTTGCGGCGAGTTCCGCCGAGAGCCCCTGCTGGGCTGCGTCCGTGGCGTCCCGGGCGAGTGCGGCACCGCTGAAGTGGGCCTCCAGGCAGCCGCGGTTCCCGCAGGCGCACGGGCGGCCGTCCGGCACCGCCTGGATGTGCCCGATGTCGCCCGCGCTGCCCGTCGTCCCGCGGTAGACCCCTCCGCCGACGACGATGCCGCAGCCGATTCCGGTACCGATCTTGACGCAGAGGAAGTCGCCCACGGAGCGTGCGACGCCCGCGTGCTGCTCCCCCATCGCCATCAGGTTCACGTCGTTGTCGACCATGACGGGGCAGCCGAGGTCCTGGCTGAGCGCCTCGCGGACCGGGAAGCCGTCCCAGCCCGGCATGATCGGCGGTGCGACCGGGACGCCCTCGGGGAAGCGGACGGGCCCCGGGACACCGATCCCGGCGCCGTCGAATCCCTCCGCGAGCCCCGAGGACCTCAGCTTGGCCGCCATGGCGAGCACCTGCTCGAACACCGCGACCGGGCCCTCACGGACGTCCATGGGCTGGTTGAGGTGTCCGAGCACCTCCAGCTCGGCGTTGGTGACCGCCACGTCGATCGAGGTCGCCCCGATGTCGACGCCGAGGAAGCGCAGCGCAGGGGCGAGCCGGATGTTGTGGGAGCGGCGGCCGCCGCGGGATGCGGCGAGTCCGTCGGCGACGACGAGCCCGGTCTCCAGGAGTCGTTCCACCTCGACGGCCAGCTTCGACCGGGAGAGGTCGACCTGATCGCCGAGCTGGGCGCGGGAGTTGGGGCCGCCGTCACGCAACAGGCGCAGCAGTCGTGCCTGGTGTGCGTTCGCGGGTCGAGCCGTCATACGTCTCACGAGCCCCTCCCCGCCTCGATCGGCCTGTGTCCAACGGGATTTGGCCACATCGCCGTGGCTTGCTTTCGAGGGGAACGTAGCAGTGGCTGCCGGGAGTGGGAAGAAGTCGCGCAGAGATTGCCGTCAACTTTCTCCACTGAGAGGACAAAGAGCGGGACGTGTGGAACTCAGGGCGTGTTCCCGATGGGCGTCGGCGTTCCGGACCGGCGTCGGCGGGCCGGCTACTTCTCGCGCTCGTGGTACGTCTTGCGCGTGTGCTCGGTGTGGTCGCGCATGACCTGGGTGGCGCGGGGTTCGTCGCGGTCGGCGATGGCGGCGATGAGGTCGCGGTGCTCGATCCAGGACTGTCCGCCGCGCTGCCGGGCGACCGGTGTGTAGTACCAGCGCACCCGGCGGTCGACCTGAGCGGCCAGTTCGGCGAGGACCGTGTTCCCGGCCAGTTCCATGACCTTCGCGTGGAAGCGGGCATTGATCGCGACCGCGCCGTCCACGTCGTCGGCGGCGACCGCGCGCTCGCCCTCGGCGCACAGCTCCTCCAGGGCGGTGATGCCGGCGGAGCCCGTGTTGGCGGCGGCGAGCCGGGCGGCCTCGGCCTCCAGGAGCGTACGGACCGTGAGGAGCTGGTCGGCCTCCTCCTCGGTCGGCTCGTGCACGAACGCGCCCTGGGCGGGCCGCAGATCGACCCACCCCTCCGTGTTCAGCCGCTGCAGCGCCTCGCGTACGGGTTGCCGGGACACACCGAGGTGCCCGGCGAGTTCGCTCTCGACCAGGTGCTGGCCCGGCTGGAGGGCGCGTGTCGTGATGAGTTCGAGCAGCGCCTCGTAGACGCGGTCGCGCAGCGGGCCGGGCCGCTCGAGCCTGGGCACCGCCCCCTGCGGCAGTCCTGTCGACAACATCGCGGTCCCCCTCCTGGGCAGCGGTGGACACAGCGGCCGGAACGTCTCCGTCCAGGGAACGTCTCCGCCTCGGAAGCGTCTCCGTCGCCGGAACGTCTTCGTCGCCGGAACCGCGGTCTCCGGTGAGCCAGATTCTTCGGAAAGCCAGTATCAATTGTCTTTCGTCTACAGTCTACGGCGCACAAAAGCCAGGGGGTGGGGCGGTCGTGCGCGTCACATCGGTTCTCCGCCGCAGGTCACGGGGTTCAGGGGCAGCGGACGACCTGGCCCGCGTAGGACAGGTTGCCGCCGAAGCCGAAGAGGAGCACGGGGTCGCCCGTGCCGATCTCACCGCGTTCGACGAGCTTCGACAAGGCGAGCGGGATGCTGGCGGCGGAGGTGTTCCCGGAGTCCACCACGTCGCGCGCGACCACCGCGTTCACGGCGCCGATCTTCTGCGCGAGGGGTTCGATGATGCGCAGGTTCGCCTGGTGCAGGACGACTCCGGCCAGTTCCTCGGGGGTGAGTCCGGCCCGCTCGCAGGCCTGCCGGGCGATCGCCGGGAGCCGGGTCGTCGCCCAGCGGTAGACGCTCTGGCCCTCCTGCGCGAACCGCGCCGGCGTGCCCTCGATGCGTACGGCGTGCCCCATCTCGGGCACCGAGCCCCACAGCACGGGCCCGATCCCCGGCTCGTCGCCCGGCGCGGCGGCCTCGACCACGGCGGCCCCCGCTCCGTCCCCGACCAGGACGCAGGTCGTGCGGTCGGTCCAGTCCGTCACGTCCGACATCTTGTCCGCGCCGATGACCAGGACCCGGGTCGCGGCCCCCGCGCGCACGGCGTGGTCGGCCGTGGCGAGCGCGTGGGTGAAGCCCGCGCAGACCACGTTGACGTCCATCGCCGCGGGAGACGGGATGCCGAGGCGGTGCGCGACCCGGGCGGCCATGTTCGGGGAACGGTCGACGGCCGTCGAGGTGGCGACCAGCACCAGGTCGATGTCGCCGGGCGCCAGTCCGGCGGCCGCGAGCGCCTTGGCGGCGGCGTGCCCGGCCAGCTCGTCGACGGGTTCGTCGGGTCCGGCGATGTGGCGCGTACGGATGCCCACCCGGCTCTTGATCCACTCGTCACTGGTGTCGACCAGGCCCGCCAGGTCCTCGTTGGTGAGGACCTTGGCGGGCTGGTAGTGGCCGACGGCCGCGATGCGTGAGCCGTTCATGGGGGGTCTCCCTCGTTGCCTTGGGTAGCGAGATCCTCCAGTCTGATCAGTGACCCATGGGTACGACGTCAGGTGATGCCACAGGAAAGCGACGCCAGGCTTGTCGGCTTCTGTCAGACCCTCGGACGCGCGAGCACGGTCCGCACGGACGCCCGGGTCTCACCCCGTGAACAGCTGTTTGACCTTGAGAACGAGCTCGTACAGGCCGTAACAGAGCGGTGCCCCCACCCAGAGCCAGGAGAAGGCGATCAGGGGCCGTCGGTCAGGCGGACTGCTGGGACTGGACGGAGTCGTCATCGGCGGCCTCCCTCGGTGCGGGGATGTGGTGGCGGGCGTGGACCGGGCGGATCAGCTCGTTGGCGACGAAGCCGACGACGAGCAGCCCGATCATGATCAGGAAGGAGGTGTCGTAGAGCGCGGCGCCATGCTTGCCCGCGTCCTTCTGCCGGTCCGCGATCCAGTTGACGATCAGCGGACCGAGGACACCGGCCAAGGACCAGGCGGTGAGCAGCCGGCCGTGGATCGCGCCGACCTGGTAGGTGCCGAAGAGGTCCTTGAGGTACGCGGGGACGGTCGCGAAGCCACCCCCGTAGAAGGAGAGGATCACCAGCGCGCAGATGATGAACAGGGGCTTGGAGGAGTCCCCGAACTGCGAGATCAGCAGGTACATCAGCGCGCCGACGCCGAGGTAGACGCGGTAGATGTTCTTGCGCCCGATCAGGTCGGACGTGGAGGACCAGCCGATCCGGCCCGCCATGTTCGCCGCCGAGAGCAGCGCCACGAAGCCCGCGGCGGCCGACACCGACACCGGGGTGGAGGTGTCCGCGAAGAAGTCGGTGATCATCGGGGCGGCCTTCTCCAGGATGCCGATACCCGCGGTCACGTTCATGCACAGCACGAGCCACAGGCACCAGAACTGCGGAGTGCGCACGGCGTTCTTCGCCGAGACCTGTACCCCGTCGAGGGGCCCGGGGCGGGCCTCGACCGGCTTCTCGCTGCGCGGCACCCGTACCAGCAGCACGCCGAGCGTCATGAAGACGGCGTACGACAGGCCGTGCACGAGGAAGGCGAGGGCGATGCCGGAGGAGTCGGAACCGAAGGACTTCAGCATCTGCGCGGACCACGGCGAGGCGATCAGCGCGCCGCCGCCGAAGCCCATGATCGCGATACCGGTGGCCATGCCCGGCCGTTCCGGGAACCACTTGATCAGGGTCGAGACGGGCGAGATGTAGCCGATGCCCAGGCCGATCCCCCCGACGAAGCCGTAGCCGAACACGATCAGCCAGTACTGCTCGGTGGCGGCGCCGAGCGAGGCGATCAGGAAGCCGGTGGAGAAGCAGACCAGGGCGACCGTCATCGCCCAGCGCGGCCCGTTGCGTTCCACCAGGGTGCCGCCGAACGCGGCGGACAGCCCGAGCATGACGATGGCGAGCTGGAAGGGCAGCGCGCTCTGGGTGCCGCTGAGGCCGAGCGCGGATTCGAGCGGTGGCTTGAAGACGCTCCAGGCGTACGCCTGGCCGATGGAGAGGTGGACCGACAGGGCGGCGGGCGGGACGAGCCAGCGGCTCCAGCCGGGTGGCGCGACAGGGGGACTCATGATCCCGGACGATAGGAAGCGGTTGTCCGGTTGGGAAGCCGTACGGCACCAACTCGTCGACCGTATGCGGTGAACGGTATCCGTGGTGCGACGAACGGTCGGCCGGGAGCGTGCGGCGGCCGGAACCGGACCATCAGGGCGCCCTGCGCACGGGCCTCACGACCGTCGTGCCGAGCCACGGTCCCACCCTCGTCCCCCGGACGGTGACGACGGAGAGCGGTCGCTCCAGCGGGCGGGGGGCGGGCTCGGCCCGCCGGTCAACAGCGGGGCGGGGGAGGCGGCTTCACCTGGAGGGGCCGGTCGGCTCCGGAACGGCCGCTGCCCGTCGGCGTCCCAGCGCGCCGAGGCGGGCCGACTCGTCCTCCGAGAGCCGCAGGGCGGCCGCCGCCGTGTTCTGCGCGAGGTGGTCCGGATCGCCGGTGCCCGGGATCGCCAGCACGTGCGGCCCCTGCTGGAGGGTCCAGGCCAGTCGGACCTGCGCGACGGACACGTCGTGGGCGCGGGCGACGGCGTACACCGTCTCGCTGTCGCGGGCGGCCGGACCCGCCTCGCGTCCGGAACCGGCGATCGCGAAGAACGGGACGAAGGCGAGGCCGAGTTCGCCGCAGAGCCGCAGGAGGGACCTGTCCTCGCCCGACGCACCGATCCCGTAGGGGTTCTGCACGCACACGACCGGAGCGATGGCCCGGGCCTCGGCCAGTTGCCCGGCGGTGACGTGCGAGACACCGAGGTGGCGGATCAGCCCGGCCTCGCGCAGCTCGGCCAGCGCGCCGAAGTGCTCGCCGATCGAGCCGGTCCGCCGGCTCGGCGGTACGCGCAGGTTCACCACGTCCAGGTGATCGCGGCCGAGTTGGCGCAGGTTCTCCTCGACCTGGCCGCGCAGCTGTGCCGGGGTGGCCCACCACCAGGCGCCCGAGGGATCGCGGCCCGGCCAGACCTTGGTGGCGATGACCAGGTCCTCCGGGTACGGCGCCAGCGCCCGGTTGATCAGCTCGTTGGCGGAGCGCGCAGCCGAGAAGTAGAACGCGGCGGTGTCGATGTGGTTCACGCCGAGCTCCACCGCTCGCCGGAGCACGCCGATCGACCGCTCACGGTCGCGCGGCACACCGCCGTCGAAGGGCGCGGTACCGGTCAGGCGCATCGCGCCGAACCCGAGACGGTTGACGGTCAGGTCACCGAGTCGCCATGTACCGGCGGCCGTTGCGGGTTTCGTTCGTGCGCTCATGACAGGGGTCTCTCCTCTTGCGGGGCTGGGAAGGCGCGACCGGTGGGCGGCGCGGGCCGTTCAGGCCGCCCGGCGGGGCGACTGCCTTCGAGGCGGTTGCGCCTGAGCCGAGGCGGGGCGGGCCGGCTCCGGAGGCAGGCCGGCTCCGGGCATGAAAAAAGCCTTCCGGCGGATGGCGGTCCGCGCCGAGAAGGCTCACTTGATTCCCGTCATTCTAGCGGGGCGACGAGGGCGTCCGCCAGCGGTTCGTCGGAGCGGGGCCCGCTCTCCACAAGGCCGCGGCCGCCCCGGGTGCTGCGCGAAGCCTTGCCGCACCAACTTCCATACTGTAGACAATATTTCGTCGACAGAGTTCGGCAGTTCCTCGGTACCCTCGACCGAACGGAGCGAGCCACAGTGAAAGTCGCCGTTCTCGGCGCCGGTGCGATCGGCGCCTATGTCGGGGCCGCGCTGCACCGCGCAGGCGCCGATGTGCATCTCATCGCCCGTGGACCGCACCTGGCGGCCATGAGGCGGCACGGAGTCCATGTACGCAGCCCGCGCGGCGACTTCACCGCGCGCACCCATGCCACCGACGACCCGGCCGACGTCGGGCCCGTCGACTACGTCTTCCTCGGTCTGAAGGCCAACTCGTACGCGGCGTGCGGGCCGCTGATCGAGCCCCTGCTGCACCGGGACACGGCGGTGATCGCCGCCCAGAACGGCATCCCCTGGTGGTACTTCCACCGGCACGGCGGCCCCCACGACGGCCACCGTGTGGAGAGCGTGGACCCCGACGGCGCCGTCAGCGCCGTGCTCGCGCCCGAACGGGCCGTCGGATGCGTGGTCTACGCCGCGACGGAACTGGAAGGACCGGGAGTCGTCCGCCACCTGGAAGGCACCCGGTTCTCCATCGGCGAGCCCGACCGCTCGCTCTCCACCCGCTGCCGGACGTTCGGCGAGGCCATGCGGGCGGGCGGCCTCAAGTGCCCCGTCGAGCCGGACCTGCGCAACGACATCTGGCTGAAGCTGCTGGGCAACATCTCCTTCAACCCCATCAGCGCGCTGTCCCGCGCGACCATGCGGCAGATGTGTCTGCACGGCGGTACCCGCAAGGTCATCGAGATCATGATGGCCGAGACGCTCGCCGTCGCCGAGGCCCTCGGCTGCGAGGTCGGCGTCTCCATCGAACGCCGGCTGGCCGGCGCCGAACGCGTCGGCGACCACCGCACCTCCACGCTGCAGGACCTGGAGCGCGGCAAGCCGCTCGAACTCGACGTGCTGCTCGCGGCCGTCGTGGAACTGGCGGAGATCACCGGGGTCCCGGTCCCCACCCTCCGTACCGTGCACGCCCTTTCCGATCTGCTCGCATCGAGGACCGCCGCATGAGGAAACGCGACCCGAGGATCTACACCCGGCTCACGCATCCGCTGGTGCGGGACAGCCGCGACGAACCCTTCCGGCAGGCCACCTGGGACGAGGCACTGAGCCGCGCCGCCGCGGGGCTGCGTGCCGCGCGCGGGGCGTTCGGCCTGTTCTCCTGCGCCCGTGCGACCAACGAGATGAACTACGTGGCCCAGAAGTTCGCGCGGGTGGTCATGGGCACCAACAACGTCGACTCCTGCAACCGCACCTGTCACGCCCCGAGCGTCGCCGGTCTCTCGGCGGCCTTCGGCTCCGGCGGCGGGACCTCCTCGTACGCGGAGGTCGAGGAGACCGACCTCGTGGTGATGTGGGGCTCCAACGCCCGCTTCGCGCACCCCATCTTCTTCCAGCACGTACTGAAGGGCATCAGGAACGGGGCCCGGATGTACGCGGTCGACCCCCGCCGCACGTCGACGGCCGAGTGGGCCGAGGGCTGGCTCGGCCTGAACGTCGGCACCGACATCCCGATGGCGCACGCGATCGGCCGCGAGATCATCCACGCGGGCCTCGCCAACCACGCCTTCATCCGGAGGGCGACCAGCGGGTTCGACGAGTACGAGCGGCTCGTCGAACCCTGGACGCTGTCCCTCGCGGAGAAGGTGACGGGCGTACCGGCGTCCGCCATAAGGGAGTTGGCCCACGCGTACTCCCGCGCCGAACGCGCCCAGCTGTGCTGGACGCTCGGCATCACCGAGCACCACAACGGCACCGACAACGTCCGCGCGCTGATCAACCTGTCCCTGCTGACCGGCCACGTGGGCCGCCACGGCTCCGGGCTGCAGCCGCTGCGCGGCCAGAACAACGTGCAGGGCGGCGGCGACATGGGCGCCATCCCGAACCGGCTCCCCGGCTTCCAGGACATCCTCGACCCGGACGCGCGGCTGAAGTTCGAGACCGCCTGGGACACCGTCATCGAGCCGCACTACGGACTGAACCTGACGGAGATGTTCGAGGCGATGGAGGAGGGCACCCTCAAGGCGGTCTACTGCATCGGGGAGAACCCGGCGCAGTCGGAGGCCGACAGCGAGCAGGCCGTCCGGCGGCTCGGCGCCCTCGACTTCCTCGTCGTCCAGGACATCTTCCTCACCAGGACGGCCGAACTCGCCGACGTGGTGCTGCCCGCGACCGCCGGGTGGGCGGAGACGGAGGGCACCACCACCAACAGCGAACGGCGCGTCCAGCGGGTGCGTGCGGCGGTGACCCCGCCCGGTGAGGCCCGGGAGGACATCGACATCCTCCGCGACCTCGCCGCGCGCCTCGGACACGAGTGGAAGTACGCCGACTCCGAGGCAGTCTGGAACGAACTGCGCTCGCTCTCCCCGGACCACTACGGGATGACGTACGCGCGTCTGGAGGAGCAGCAGGGCATCCAGTGGCCCTGCCCGGCCCCGGACCGGATCGAACCCACCTATCTGCACGGCCGGTTGTGGGCCGCCGACCCCGCCGAGCGCGGTCGGCGCGCACCCTTCGGGCTCGTCCGGCACGACCCGCCGGTGGACCTCACGGACGAGTCGTACCCGATCCGGCTCACCACCGGGCGGCGGCTCGACTCCTACAACACCGGTGTGCAGAGCGGCGGTTTCGCCTCACCGCTGCGGCGCGGCGAGTACGTCGAGCTGTGCCCCGAGGACGCGGAGCGCTACGGGGTCGTGGTGGGCGAGGAGGTCCGGATCTCCTCGCGCCGGGGCTCCGTCCTGGCGCCGGTGTGGATCGACACCGCGCTGCGCCCCGGACTGGCGTTCATGACGATGCACTTTCCCGACGACGTGGACACCAACCGGCTGACGATCGAGGCGAACTGTCCGATCGCGGGGACGGCGGAGTTCAAGGCGTCGGCGATCCGGATCGACAAGCTGCCGGCCACGACCGTGAGGAGCTGAGGCGGGACATGGATCTGCACTTCGGTGACAGCAAGCCGACGGACGAGGAGCGGGCGGCCGTCGACACGCTGCTCGGCCCTCCGGAGTCCTCGTGGGAGGGCGCCGACCGGTCCGACGCGGACCTCAGGTGGGCGCGCGGTGGCCGTGAGGCCCGCGCGCGCCGGGACCTGCTGCTGCCGGGGCTGCACGCCGTCAACGACCGGGTCGGCTGGATCAGTGAGGGTGCGCTCGGCTATCTGTGCCGCCGGCTGACCGTACCGCCCGCGGAGGCGTACGGCGTCGCGACGTTCTACGCGATGTTCTCGGTGAAGCCGCGCCCGGCGACCGTGCTGCACGTCTGCACGGACCTGGCGTGCATGGCGGCGGGGGCCCCGGAGCTGTGCGAGGGGGTCGAGTCCCGGCTCGGCCCCGGCAGTGGGGTGACCGTGGAGCGCGGCCCCTGCCTAGGCCTGTGCGAACGGGCTCCGGCCGCGCTCGCGGTCAGGGCGGGCGATCCGGTGCGTACGGCCGTGGCGGCGCCCGCCACCGTCGAACGGGCCGTGCTGACGGCGGGCGCGCCCGGCTCGGCGGCCGAGGAGCCGCCCGCGGCGCGGGCCCTCCCCCAGGCCGGCGACCCCTCCCTGATGCTGCTGGGCCGTGTCGGCGTGGTCGACCCCGCCGACCTGGACGACTACCGGGCGCACGGCGGGTACGCCGCGCTGCGGCGGGCCTTCGCGCTCGGGCCCGCCGGGGTGATCCGCGAGGTCACCGACGCGGGCCTGGTCGGGCGTGGCGGGGCCGCCTTCCCGACCGGCCGCAAATGGCAGGCCACGGCCTCCCAGCCCGACACCCCGCACTACCTGGTGTGCAACGCCGACGAGTCCGAGCCGGGCACCTTCAAGGACCGGGTGGTCATGGAGGGAGACCCGTACGCGCTCGTCGAGGCGATGACCGTCGCGGCGTACGCGATCGGCGCGCACAAGGGCTATCTGTATCTGCGGGGCGAGTACCCGCGCGCCCTGCGCCGGATGGAGCACGCCATCGGCCAGGCACGTGCGCGGGGGCTGCTCGGCGACGACGTCCTCGGGCAGGGATACGCCTTCGACATCGAGATCCGGCGCGGCGCGGGCGCGTACATCTGTGGCGAGGAGACCGCCCTGTTCAACTCGATCGAAGGGTACCGGGGCGAGCCGCGTTCCAAGCCGCCCTTCCCCGTGGAGAAGGGTCTGTTCGGCAGGCCCACCGCCGAGAACAACGTCGAGACGCTCGTGAACGTCCTGCCGATCCTGACCGGGGGAGCCGAGGCGTATGCGGCGATCGGCACCCCTGGCTCCACCGGCCCGAAGCTGTACTGCGTGTCGGGGAGCGTGGAACGGCCCGGCGTCTACGAGCTGCCCTTCGGGGCGACGCTGGGCGAGTTGCTGGAACTGGCGGGTGTACGGGAGGGTCTGCGGGCGGTGCTGCTCGGCGGCGCGGCGGGCGGCTTCGTACGGCCCGACGAACTGCACGTCCCGCTCACCTTCGAGGGCACCCGGGAGGCGGGCACGACCCTCGGCTCGGGTGTGGTCATGGCCTTCGACGACACGGTCCCCCTCCCCCGTCTGCTGCTGCGGATCGCCGCGTTCTTCCGTGACGAGTCGTGCGGGCAGTGTGTGCCCTGCCGGGTCGGGACCGTGCGCCAGGAGGAGGCGCTGCACCGGATCGCCGAGCGCGCAGGCGCGGCCGCGGCGGACGACGTCGCCCTGCTCAGGGAGGTCGGCCGCGCGATGCGGGACGCCTCGATCTGCGGTCTCGGGCAGACCGCGTGGAACGCCGTGGAATCCGCGATCGACCGTCTGGGGGCGTACGAATGACCGCGATACCGCTCGGGACTCCCCGCCTGCTGCTCGCATTCACCCTCGACGGTGAACCGGTGCGCGCACCGGAGGGATCGACGGTCCTCGACGCCTGCCGTGCCGCGGGCAAGGACGTCCCGACCCTGTGCCAGGGCGACACGCTGACCCCGAAGAACGCCTGCCGGGTCTGTGTGGTCGAGGTCGAGGGCGCCCGCACCCTCGCTCCGGCCTGCTCGCGGAAGGCGGAGGAGGGCATGCGGGTGCGGACGGACACGGAGCGCGTCCGCCACAGTCGCCGTGTCGTCCTCGAACTGCTCGCCTCCTCGGTGGATCTCTCGACCACCGCGCGGGTTGCGGAGTGGATCGAGGAGTACGGGGCCGAGCCGGACCGGTTCGGCCCCGACGCCGCCCGCGTCGACGAGGAACCCCGGATCGACAACACCCTGTACGTGCGCGACTACGACAAGTGCATCCTCTGCTACAAGTGCGTGGACGCCTGCGGCGACCAGTGGCAGAACACCTTCGCGATCTCGGTCTCCGGGCGCGGCTTCGACGCCAGGATCGCCGTGGAGCACGACGCCCCGCTGACCGACTCGGCGTGCGTGTACTGCGGGAACTGCATCGAGGTGTGCCCGACGGGCGCGCTCTCCTTCAGGTCGGAGTTCGACATGCGGGAGGCGGGTACGTGGGACGAGTCGGCGCAGACCGCGACGACCACGGTGTGCGCCTACTGCGGTGTGGGCTGCAACCTCACGCTGCACGTGCAGGACAATGAGATCGTCAAGGTCACCTCTCCGCACGACAACCCGGTGACCCACGGCAATCTCTGCATCAAGGGCCGTTTCGGCTACCAGCACGTACAGAACCGGGACTGATCAGGACATGGGACGAGTCACGGAACGACGCAAGGTGATCCGCATCCGGGACGGGGCCGAGAGCACCCGCCCCGACACGCTGGTCGCCGAGGAACCCCTGGAGATCCGCCTCAACGGCAAGGCGCTCGCCATCACCATGCGCACCCCGGGCGACGACTTCGCGCTCGCGGCGGGCTTCCTGGTCAGCGAGGGGGTCCTCGGCAGGGCGGACGAGCTGCAGAGCATCGTCTACTGCGCGGGAGCGACGGTGGACGGCTCGAACACGTACAACGTCGTGGACGTACGGACGGCGCCCGGCGTCGTCATGCCCGACATCACCCTCGAACGCAACGTCTACACGACGTCGTCCTGTGGTCTGTGCGGCAAGGCGAGCCTGGACGCGGTCCGCACGACGGCGCGCTGGACCATCGACGACGGTGACGACGCTCCCCCGGTCCGGCTGGAGCCCGCACTCCTCGCCGTCCTCCCCGACCGGCTGCGTGCGGCGCAGCGGGTCTTCGACCGGACCGGGGGTCTGCACGCCGCTGCGCTGTTCACCGAGGACGGCGAGCTCCTCGACGTACGCGAGGACGTGGGCCGGCACAACGCGGTCGACAAGCTGGTCGGGCGCGCCCTGCAGGACGGCAGGCTCCCGCTCTCCCGGACCGTGCTGCTGGTGTCGGGCCGGGCCTCCTTCGAGCTGGCGCAGAAGGCTGTCATGGCGGGCATCCCGGTGCTCGCGGCGGTCTCGGCCCCCTCGTCCCTCGCCGTGGACCTCGCCGCGGAGTCGGGCCTGACCCTGGTCGGGTTCCTGCGCGGCGCCTCCATGAACGTGTACGCGGGCGAGCACCGCATCGCCCTGCGGGCCGCGGCCGCCCAGGGCTGACCGGCTCCCCGCGACACGGCGGCGGGGCCCCGACCGGCGGGGAGCGCCCCCTGCGCCGAAGGGGTCCCGCTGTGTCCTGCCCGGCCGCCTCCGGGACGCGCCGGGCCACGTGCCGGGACCCCCGGTTCGCTCACCCGGCGCTGAAGCGCACCTGCCCGGCGGTCACGACCGTGCCCAGCCGGGGGAAGTCGAGGCGGACGGAGGCCTCGTGCTCGGCCGCGGTGAGGGCGGCCATCGCGTCCTCGGCGAAGACCAGGTCGTAGCCGAGGTCCCCGGCGGCGCGGGCGGTGGACTCGACCCCCAGGTTGGTGGCGATCCCGCCGAACACCAGCGTGGAGATGCCGCGTTCCCGCAGCCGCGCGTCCAGACCGGTGCCCTGGAATCCGCCGATGGACCGCTTGACGATCTCCAGGTCGCCCTGCGCGGAGAGTCCGGCGACCAGGCCGCTGCCGGGTGGCTGCTCGGCCGCCCCGGGCCGTTCGACCCGGACCAGGACGACGAGCGCGCCCGCCTTGCGGAAGGCGGTCGCCAGCTCCTCGGCGGCGGAGAGGACTGCGGTGCCGTCGCGGGGTTCCACGGGCAGCCCGACGATACGGTCCATCAGATCCACGAGCACCAGGGCGGTGCGCGCGGGATCGAGGGCGAGGCGGGGTGCGGTTTCAGGTGCGGTCATGACGGAACGTTAGCCGTCCTCAGCCGTCCGTACCGGAAATCCGGATCAACAAACCCATGAACTGAGCCCGTTCGGCCGTCAGCAGCGGCGAGGGCAGTACGCCGTTCGCCTCGCACCGCCGGTCCGTCGCCCGCGGCCCGGTCGACGGTGCGTCCCGTACCCGCGCAGCCCGCGAACGGTGCGGCACGAGCTCCGCAAATCTGGCGCGAACACGACCGGTGCATGCTCCTTGTGGGGTGCTTGAGAGCCCAAGTAGCGTCTGTGGCCCGCACATCGGACGTCGGATGTCGGATGTCCGACCTCCACCACACCCAGGTCGCCCAGACGCATGAAGGGCAGGTCGCACCATGCCGTCAAGCCTCCGCGCACGTCTGAGATCCACCGCGGCAGCCGTTCTCACGGCCGCCCTCACCGCAGCCGCGCTGATCGCACTGCCCAGCCCGGCCGGAGCCCAACAGGCCGCCGCCCCGGCCGAGTTCGAGCAACAGGTGCTCTTCAAGGCCGCCCAGGACCCCGGCTACGCCTGTTTCCGCATCCCCGCCGTCGTACGGACCTCGCGGGGCACCCTGCTGGCGTTCGCCGAGGGGCGCGTCCACGACTGCGGCGACGCGGGCGACATCGACATCGTCGTCAAGCGGTCGACGGACGGCGGCCGCAGCTGGGGCCCGCTCCAGGTCGTGAACGAGGGCGCGGGCGACACGCACGGCAACCCCGCGCCCGTCGTGGACCGCGAGACCGGCCGCGTGGTGCTGGCGGAGACGTACAACACGGGCCGGACGGACGGCCGCAGCTGCGACGTCCCCTGTGACCGCACCCCGCATCTGCAGTACAGCGACGACGACGGTCTCAGCTGGTCCCGGCCGCGGGACCTGAGTGACGAGATCCTTCCTCCGAACTGGAACTCCTGGTACGCCACCGGGCCCGTGCACGGCATCCAGCTGACCCGCGGCCGGCACCCCGGACGTCTCGTCTTCGGCGTCAACACCGAGACCTGGAACGGCAGTCGGGTCACCGCCAACAACGCCGCCCTCATCACCAGCGACGACGGCGGCGACCACTGGAGGATCGGCGCGACGGACTCGTGGCCGATCGCCGACGACGGCACCTTCCGCCAGAAGCCGTCCGAGCTCACGCTCACCCAACGCGCCGACGGCGCCGTCCTGGTGAGCGGGCGCGAACAGGACGGCACCGATCTCGGCCATAGGACCCAGACCGTCAGCCGTGACGGCGGCGACAGCTTCACCGCCCCCTTCCGCGACCTCCCGGACCTCTACGCACCCCAGGTCCAGGGTTCCGTCCTGCGCCTGGACGACCGGATCCTGCTGGCCTGCCCCGGCGATCCCGACCGGCGCAGGACCATGATGATCCGCTCCTCCTACGACGGCGGCCGCACCTGGGACAGCGTGGACCGCGGCACGGTCGTCACCACGGACTGGTCCGGCTACTCGGACCTGGCCCGGATCGACGGCGACACCGTGGGCCTGCTGTACGAGGGCGGCGCGGTCGACGCGCGCGACGAGATCCGCTTCGCCCGCTTCACCGAGGGCTGGCTCGCGCCGCGCCGCGGACCGGACCCGACGACAGTCGACCTCGCCCCGCGCACCGCACGGGCCGCGGTGCTCGGCGGCGCCCACGAGGCGGCGGGCGTCCTGGGCGGCGCCCTGGAGTTCGACGGCACCGACGACGCCGTACGACTGCCGTACCAGGACCGCCTCCCGCTCGGGACGAAGGACTTCACGGCGTCCCTGTGGTTCCGCTACACGGCCACCACCGGGGAGCAGCCGCTGCTGTGGATGGGCGGGATCGGCACCACCCAGCCGCAGGTGTGGATGCGCGCCGAGCCCGCGTCGGACCGGATCACCGCGCTGATCACCACCCGCGACGGCGCGACGGCCCCGGCCACCGCGTCGGTACGCGTCCCCGGCGCCCGCAACGACGGCCAGTGGCACCATCTGGTGCTGCGCCGCGACCAGGGCGCCGGGCTGCTCACGCTCTTCGTCGACGGTACGTCGGTGAGCACGCCGGACGTGCCCGGATCGGTCAGCCGCAACTCACCGTTCGGGGTGCACGTGGGTCAGCGGATGGACAGCCGGGCCTACTTCACCGGAGCGATCGACGAGGTCCGGGTCTACGACCGGGCGTTGAGCGACGCGGAACTGTCCGCCGCACCGGACCGGAAGGTGACCCGGGACACCGTGGTGTATCTGCCCCTGGACCATGTGGACGGGGGCCACTGACGTCCCGTCCCCGCCCACGACGCACACGCACGACGGCGGCCCGGGGCCGGCTTCGGCGTGCCGCCCGCCGCCCTCCCCCACGACGACGGGGAGGGCGGCGGCGCGTGCACGGCCGTACGCTCCGCCCCCGGCGGCGCAGGGGGATCTCAGTCGGAACGTCGTGCTGTACCGACCGCGGTGCGTGAGCCCGCGCCCCGGTTCCGATCCGTGCCCGGCCGGCCCGTCCGGGCGTCCCCGGCGTCCCCCGCCTCTCCGGCGGCCTCGATCGCCTCGGGATCTCGGGCACGGCGCTTCGCGATCACCGCGCACACCATGAGCTGCATCTGGTGGAAGAGCATCAGCGGCAGCACGGCGAGCGAGGCGTGCGCGCCGAACAGCACGCTGGCCATGGGGAGCCCGGACGCGAGGGACTTCTTCGACCCGGCGAACTGGATCGCGATCCGGTCGCCCCGGCCGAAGCCGAGGGCCTTGCCGCCGTACCAGGTCAACACCAGCATCACCGCGAGCAGCAGGGCCTCGACGAGCAGCAGCCCGGCCAGCCGGACCGCGCTGACCTGGTGCCAGATGCCCTGCACCATGCCCTCGCTGAACGCGGTGTAGACGACCAGCAGGATCGAGCCGCGGTCGACGTACCCGAGGACCTTCTTGTGCCGTGTGATGAACCCGCCGATCCAGCGCCGCAGCAGTTGCCCGGCGAGGAACGGCACCAGCAGTTGCAGCACGATCTTGATCAGCGAGTCCGCGGAGAACCCACCGCCGCTGTTGCCGAGCAGGACCGCCGCGAGCAGCGGGGTGACGACGATGCCCGCGAGCGAGGAGAAGGATCCGGCGCAGATCGCGGCGGGCACGTTGCCACGGGCGATGGAGGTGAAGGCGATCGACGACTGGATCGTCGAGGGGACGAGCGTCAGGAAGAGCAGCCCGGTGTAGAGGTTGTGGGTCAGGAACACCGGTTCGAGTCCGCGGGCGGCGAGGCCGAGCAGCGGGAAGACGACGAAGGTGCAGGCGAGCACCGTGGCGTGGAGACGCCAGTGCTTGAGCCCGTCCAGCGCCTCCCGTGTGGAGAGCCGGGCACCGTACAGGAAGAAGAGGAAGGCGATCGCCGCCGTGGACCCGCCCGAGGCGACATCGGCGCCCGTGCCCCGCGCCGGGAGGAGGGCCGCGAGACCCACCGTCCCGAGCAACAGCAGGATGTAGGGGTCGATCGGCATCCAACTCGGCCACTGCAGGCGTTTCACGGTGCTCCACTGCTCGCTTGTCGTAGATCGTCCGCCGGGGGCGGGTCGTGCCCTCTCCATCGTCCTCCTCCTCTCCGTGATCGGGAATCCGTCATACCGTTCTGACTGCCATCATGACGCGCGATAACCTGTGGCTATGTACGACCCGTCCCAGCTGCGTACCTTCCTCGCGGTGGCAGAAACCCTGAGCTTCACCCAGGCCGCCAGGCGGCTGGGGCTGCGCCAGTCGACGGTCAGCCAGCACGTGCGCCGGCTGGAGGACGCCGCCGGACGGCAGCTGTTCTCGCGCGACACGCACTCCGTGGAGCTCACGGTGGACGGCGAGGCGATGCTGGGCTTCGCGCGCCGCATCCTGGAGGTGCACGAACAGGCGACCGCGTTCTTCACGGGCACCCGGCTGCGCGGGCGCCTGCGCTTCGGCGCCTCGGAGGACTTCGTGCTCACCCGGCTGCCGGAGATCCTGGAGGGGTTCCGGTACGACCATCCCGAAGTGGATCTGGAGCTGACGGTCGAGCTGTCCGGCACGCTGCACAAGCAGCTGGCGGCGGGCAGACTCGACCTGGTGCTGGCCAAGCGGCGGCCCGAGGACCCGCGCGGCGAGCTGGTCCGGCACGACCGCCTGGTCTGGATCGGGGCGGAACGCCTGCGCCTGGACCCCGACCGCCCGGTCCCGCTGATCGTCTACCCGCCCCCGGGCATCACCCGCGCCCTGGCCCTGGAGGCACTGGAGCGCCAGGGCCGGCCCTGGCGCATCGCCTGCACCAGCGGCAGCCTGAACGCCCTGGTCGCGGCGGCCCGCGCGGGCCTCGGCGTGATGGCCCACTCCCGGGGACTCGTACCGCCCGGCCTGGTCACGGTCCCGGAGCGGGCGGGACTGCCGGAGCTCGCCGGGGTCGACTTCGTCCTGGTCCACGGACAGCGGCCGGCGTCCGCGCAGGAGGCGGCGGACGCGCTGGCGGCGGCGATCCTGGGCGGCGGGGACCGGCTGCACCGGGGACAGCCGGGACCGCGGGGCCGCCCGCTGCCGCCACCTGGATGATCCCGCAGCCTCGATCCGATTCCGCTGTCATTCGCCCTCCCGTCCGCGGATCGGCAGGATGGGGGCCATGAGCGAGATCCACACCCCCCGTCTTCTCCTGCGCCGCTGGCTGGACGACGACCTTGTCCCCCTGTCCGAGATCCACGCCGACCCCGAGGTGATGCGGTGGATCGGCGACGGCACGCCGCGTTCCCTGGAGGAGACGGCCGAGGACATCGAGGCGTGGGAGGAGGAGTGGGACGAGGAGGGCTTCGGGATCTTCGCCGTGGAGCTCCTGGGCTCCGGGGAGCTGGCCGGGGCGGTCGGACTGTACCTGGCCGACACCCCGCCCGGGATCGCGGGCGAGGTGGCGATCGGCTGGCGGCTCGGGCGGGCGTTCTGGGGGCAGGGATACGCGTCGGAGGCGGCCCACGGCGCGCTGGAGTTCGCCCTGCAGGACCGCGGCCTCGACCGGGTCGTCGCCGTGTGCCGGACCGCGGACACCGCGTCCACGAACGTGCTGGGCAAGCTCGACATGCGGCCGGAGGGCACCGCGGTGGATCCGGTGCACGGGCACGACCTGCGGGTGTTCGGGATCGACCTGACGGAGTTCCAGGGGTAGACCGCCCCTGACCATGGCCCGGCCGTTCGCCGCGGCCGCCCGGCGGGGGCCGTCGCACGCGTTCCCGCCGGTGCGCGAGGCCGACAAATCCGGCACCCGGCATCCCGCCGCCGGGGCCAGCTCGGTCGTACAGATTCCGTGGAGATTACGGGATCGAAACCTACGGAGCCGTAAGGGATTCTGTCCGACCCTTCCCCATGTGCGGGCATTTCCGTGACTGACCTGTGCGGACGCCGCGTGCTCCCCCACTCCGGCGCCCCTCCCGTCCGACGGCCCGGTGGGGTAGCTTTCACGGCGCTGTGCGGAGCACCACTAGGAGCGGGATTGCGCGAGTTCACCAACTCTCCGTTGGCGTCGGCGCCGCCGGTGGGCGGCCTGGCCGACGTCGTGTTCGACCATGCCCGGGAGGATCCGCTGCACATCGCGCTCGGCCGCAAGGACGAGCAGGGACAGTGGCGCGACGTGACGTCGGCCGAGTTCCGTGACGAGGTCCTCGCCCTGGCCAAGGGGCTCCTCGCCCACGGCATCCGGTTCGGTGACCGGATCGCGATCATGTGCCCCACACGCTACGAGTGGACGCTCTTCGACTTCGCGTTGTGGACGATCGGCGCCCAGGTCGTGCCCATCTACCCGACCTCCTCCGCCGAGCAGGTCTTCTGGATGCTGTACGACGCCCAGGTGTCGGCGGTCATGGTGGAGCACGAGGACCACGCGATGACGGTCGCCACCGTCGTCGACCGGCTGCCGCAGCTGCACAAGCTGTGGCAGCTGGACGCCGGCGCGGTGCAGGAGCTGTACGAAGCGGGCGCGCACCTCGACGACGAGGTGGTGCACCGGCACCGGCGCGCGGTCACGCCCGAGTCCATCGCGACGATCATCTACACCTCGGGAACCACCGGGCGTCCCAAGGGCTGTGTCCTGTCGCACGCGAACTTCATGTTCGAGGCGGACACCGTCATCGAGCGCTGGGAGCCGGTCTTCCACTCACGGCGCGGTGACCAGGCGGCCACCCTGCTGTTCCTGCCGCTCGCGCATGTCTTCGGACGGATGGTGCAGGTCGCGGCGTTCCGCGGGAAGGTCAAGTTCGGCCACCAGCCGCAGCTCAACGCGGCGGCCCTGCTGCCCGACCTGGCCGCGTTCCGGCCGACGTTCTTCCTCGCGGTGCCGTACATCTTCGAGAAGGTGTTCAACGCCGCCCGCCGCAAGGCCGAGAAAGAGGGCAGATCTGGGCCGTTCGAGAAGGCCGTCGAGGTCGCCGTGCGCTACGCGGACGCGGTCGAGGAGAAGGCCTGGGGCATCGGACCCGGCCCCTCGGCGGCCCTGCGGGTGCAGCACCAGTTCTTCGACAAGGTCGTGTACGCCAAGGTGCGGGCCGCGATGGGCGGCCGGGTCAGACACGCGATGTCGGGCGGTTCGGCGATGGACCGGCGGCTCGGACTGTTCTTCGCCGGCGCGGGTGTCGTCGTGTACGAGGGGTACGGACTCACCGAGTCCACCGCGGCCGCCACCGCCAACCCGCCCGAGCGCACCCGGTTCGGCACCGTCGGCCAGGCGATCCCCGGCACCACCGTGCACATCGCGGACGACGGGGAGGTCTGGCTGAACGGCGGGAACGTCTTCCAGGGCTATCTCAACGACCCCAAGGCCACCGACGCCACCTTGCACGACGGCTGGCTCGCCACCGGCGACCTGGGCTCCCTCGACGAGGACGGCTATCTCACCATCACCGGGCGCAAGAAGGAGATCCTGGTGACCTCCGGCGGCAAGAGCGTCTCGCCGGGCGTCCTGGAGGAGCGGGTGCGCGATCATCCGCTGGTCGCGCAGTGCATCGTCGTCGGCAACGACCGGCCGTACATCGCGGCGCTCGTCACCCTCGACGGGGAGGCCGTCGAACACTGGCTCCAGATGCGGGGCAAGCCCCCGCTGTCCAGCGCCGACCTGGTACGCGATCCCGACCTGGAGACCGAGGTGCGGCGCGCGGTGGTCGCGGCGAACACCCTCGTCTCGCAGGCCGAGTCGATCCGCACCTTCCGGATTCTGGCCCACCAGTTCACCGAGGAGCACGGGTTGCTGACGCCTTCGCTGAAGCTGAAGCGGAAGGCGATCGAGAACGCCTACTCGACGGAGGTCGAGGCGCTGTACCAGGCATAGGGATCCCGGCCCTCCCGCACCCGACCCGAGCGACCCGACGCCTCCGTCCCACGGTGACCTGACACCTCCGACCGGAAGCGTCCTGCCCCCCTCGACCCCGTCGACGCCCGCACCGGCACGGCCGGGCTCATTTCCGGCCAATCTCCGGGACCCGCCGTCAATCCACCGGGAATCAGCCGGTCAGGAATGCATCAGGGCCGATGATCGTTGACGATGGCAGTACCACCCGACGACTGAAGGATCGAGAGCTCGTGAGCAAGGTCCCCCCGATCATCCTGAACAACGGCGTCGAGATGCCGCAGCTGGGCTTCGGCGTCTGGCAGGTCCCGGACGACGAGGCGGAGCGAGCCGTCGCCACGGCGCTGGAGAGCGGATACCGCAGCATCGACACGGCGGCGATCTACGGCAACGAGGCGGGCACCGGCAAGGCGATCGCCTCCTCCGGTGTCGCCCGCGAGGACCTCTTCGTCACCACCAAGCTCTGGAACAGCGACCAGGGGTACGACGCCACGCTCCGCGCGTTCGACGTCTCCCTGGAGAAGCTCGGCCTGGAATACGTGGACCTGTATCTGATCCACTGGCCGCTGCCGTCCCGGGACCGGTACGTCGACACGTACAAGGCCTTCGAGAAGATCCACGCCGACGGCCGCGCCAAGGCCATCGGCACCTCCAACTTCCTTCCGGAACACCTGGAGAGGCTGATCGAGGCGACGTCCGTCATCCCGGCCGTCAACCAGATCGAGCTGCACCCGCACCTCCAGCAGCGCGCGGCGCGCGAGTTCCACGCGGAGCAGGGCATCGCCACCGAGGCATGGTCCCCGCTCGGCCAGGGCAAGGGCCTGCTGGAGGTCCCGGCGATCGTCGCCATCGCCCAGAAGCACGGCCGTTCCCCGGCGCAGATCGTCCTCCGCTGGCACATCCAGCTGGGCAACGTCGTGATCCCCAAGTCCGTGACCCCGGCCCGGATCGCGGAGAACATCGACGTGTTCGACTTCTCCCTGGACGCCGAGGACATCGCGGCGATCAGCGCACTGAACGAGGACCGGCGCATCGGTCCCGACCCGGCCACCTTCGACGTGGGCTGACCAGCCCCGACCCATCCGCCGGCCCGGACACGCCCTGCGTGGCCGGGCCGGCGGCTTTCCGACCCCCTGAACCGGCGTCAGCCCCCGGAACGCACCGTGATCCGATTCCTGGACCGGACCAACTCCGCCGAAGGTCTTGACGGGGTCATGTAAACGGGGCCACCTTGTACGGCAACCCGGTAAGGAAACTTTCCTAACCAGAGGGATCCCCCACATGCGTTCTCGAACACTGACCCTCGCGGCCGTCGCCGGTGCCGCGCTCCTCGCCACCGCCGCACTCCCGGCCACCGCCGCCCCGTCCGGCGCCGGAACCCCTGCGTCCGCCCAGGAGGGCTCGGTCAGCGCGGCCGACCTGCTCGCCAAGGTGACGTCCTGTTCGCAGATATCGAGCGGGAAGTACAAGACCGACGACGAGACCTCGGCCACCATCCCGGTGTGCGGCAAGAACGGTGCCGTGTTCTGGAAGGCCGACATGGACATCGACTGCGACGGCCAGGTCACCACCCAGTGCAACGGCGACACCGACCCCTGGTTCCAGGACGACACCGCCTTCCACCAGTCCGACGGCAAGCCGCTGCGGGCCGAGTCGCTGCCGTACGTCGTGGTGCCGAGCACCAGCAGCATCTGGAAGTACACGAGCTACGGGATCAAGGGCGGCGGAGTCGTCGCGGTGATCTACAACAACAAGGTCGAGTACGCCGTCGTGGGCGACACAGGGCCGACACAGATCATCGGTGAGGCCTCGTACGCCACCGCCAAGGCCCTCGGCGTCGACCCCGACCCGGAGACCGGCGGCGCGGACTCCGGCGTGACGTACATCCTGTTCAAGAACTCACAGGTGTCGCCGATCGAGAGTCACACCGCGGCCGTGTCGCTCGGAGACTCCCTGGCGAAGCAGTTCCTGCAGAGCAACTGAGGCGCGCGCGGGTTCGGCGGGTGGGCGCGGGTCGTCGTGGGCCGGTGCGGCGCCCACCCGCCGAAGCACACAGTTCACCGGCCCACACCCCAAAGATGCCTACGGGGCAGGTCAGTTGGGCTGACCGATCGGCCGTACCACCACGGTGTTCACATCGACGCCGGCCGGCCGGCCGATCGCCCAGACGATCGACTGGGCGAGCTGATCGGCCGTCAGGAGGTCGCCGGGCGGAAGGCTCCCGTAGCTGTCCCAGAACGGGGTCTCCACCCGGCCCGGCGAGATCAGGGTCACGCCGACACCGAACTCGGTCACCTCCCGGCGGGCGTTCTCGGCGAGCCCGGTCACGGCCCACTTGGTGGCCCCGTAGATGTTGCCCGGCGTGTGGACGTGGCCCGCCACACTCCCGACCAGCACGATCCGGCCCCGCGTCTCCTTCAGGGCGTCGATCGAGGCCCTGATCAGCAGCGCCGGACCCAGCACATTGGTCAGCACCATCTCGGTCCAGCCGGCCGGGTCGCCCCCGGCCACGGAATCGTGCGTGGCGAAACCGGCGTTGGCGACGACGGTGTCCAGGCGGCCGAACTCCTTGAGCGTCAACTCGACGGCCGCCCGCACCTGGTCGTACTCGGCCGCGTTCCCCACGACCGTCAACAGCCCTTCGGGACGCCCGAGTTCCTCGGCGAAGGCCCGCAGCCGCTCCGCACCGCGCCCGGTGACCGTGACCCGGTGCCCGGCATCGAGCAGTTGTCGCGCGACCGCGGCACCGATACCGCTGCCGCCACCGGTGATGAGCGCGACAGGCGAGTCGTTCATGAGTACCCCCGTATGCATCCGGTCGACCGCGGGAGTACATCACTTGAAGCGCTCTCGAAGTCAAGGACGACCGCGGCGGCACGGCGAGCGGGGCGGTCGGACTCGGCAGTCGGCGGACCGCCCTGGACGTCGGCGGACCGCCCTGGACGTCGGCGGACCGCCCTGGACGTCGGTGGACCGGGCCGCCGGGCGCGTGCCCGCCGGCCCGGGCTACTCCGGCTTCTCCGCGACGTACACCGTGTGCGCCGTCAGCAGGAACACGTCCGGGCGCCGGTGCACGCTCGCCTTGTCCTCCGGGTCGAGGAGCCGCTCGAGGGTGGCGAGGTCGTCCGGGTCGAGCCCGTCGGTGAGGGAATCGCGCAGGCGGGTGAGGGCCGTGACGACGAACGCGCGGGCCTCCTCCGACAGCGGGGCGGGCAGATCGACGAGGAAGGTGCGGGTCGCCGTGTGACGCAGACCGGCCGCCGTCAGCAGCGCGGGCCAGTCCTCGGTCTCCGCCACCGCTCCGGGCAGCTCGGCGCGCATCCGGTCGAAGAACTCGTCGTGGACCACGTCGATCCTGGACTGCAGACCGGGACGGCCGATGCCGATGTCACGCGGGAGGTAGCGAGGAGGCAGACCACCCTCCAGGAGCGCGAGGATGCCGCCGGGCGCGAGGGCGCGCGCGAACCCGGCCAGTGCGGCGCCCTGGTCACCGACGTGGTGCAGGGACCTGCTGGCCCACAGCAGGTCGGCCGGGTACTCCACGTCCCCCAGTCCGTCGGCGAGGTCGGCCCGCACCGTGCTGAAGCGGTCGCCGACGCCGAGCCGGCCGGCGCGGGCGCGGGCGCGCTCCAGCAGGGATTCCACACCGTCCACGGCGACGACCCGCGCCGCGGGGAAGGCGCCCGCGAGAAGGCAGGAGATGACGCCGGGGCCACTGCCCGCGTCCACTATCAGCCCGGAGCCGGGGCGCTGCTCCCGCAGCCAGGCCGCCGCCTCGGCGTAGAGCGGGCTGAACAGCTCCGCCTCCTGCTCCAGCATGGGAACCATGTCGGCGAAGTCCATGTAGGAGTGGTCGTGGGCGTGCCGGGGAGTGCTCGCGTGGTCGTGCCGATGGGTGTTCTCGTGGTCGTGGTCGTGCGCCATGGTGGTCGGCCTCTCGTCCGGGTTGGTGCACAGCGTGCTCCACGGATCCCGGAAACGGCCAATCGTGTTGCTCGAACAGCAAAACCGCGCCGGGAAAATCCGGTGCGGCCCGGGCGGCCCGTCCCCGACCATGGCCCCATGGACGACGAGATGGTGGAACGGTTCGTCGAGGACGGGTTCGTCAGGATCGAGGGCGCCTTCCCGCCCCGCGTCGCCGAGGACGGTGCGCGGCTGCTGTGGAAGGAGACGGGATACGACCCGGACGACCCCGGCACCTGGGAGGACCCCGTGCGCTGGGTGAGCAGCATGGCGCAGGGCCCGTTCGCCGCCGCGGCCAACTCCCCCGCGCTGCACCGCGCCTTCGACCTGCTGGTCGGCGAGCGGCGCTGGCAGCCCCGCTACGCGCTGGGCAGTTTCCCGCTGCGGTTCCCGCACCCGGACGAGCCGGACGACGCGGGCTGGCACATCGAGGGGAGCTATCTCCCCGACGGCCAGTCGCTGTACCACTCCAACCTCTCCTCACGGGGCCGGGCGCTGCTGATGCTCTTCCTGTTCAGCGAGGTGACCGAGGACGACGCCCCGACCCGCATCAGGGTGGGCTCGCACCTCGACGTGCCGCCGGTCCTGGAGCCGTACGGCGAGGATGGTGCCTCCTTCCTCGAACTCGGTCCGAAGGTGGCCGGCGCGTCCGCGCACCGCCCGCTCGCCCTGGCCACCGGCCGCCCCGGCGACGTGTACCTCTGCCACCCGTTCCTGGTGCACGCGGCGCAGCCGCACCACGGCACGCGCCCGCGTCTCATGGCGCAGCCACCGCTGTACCCGGCGGTGCCCCACGAGCTGGAGCGGGCGGACGGCGGCTACTCGGCGGTGGAGTCGGCGATCCGCCGGGGGCTGGCCAAGAAGGCCTGACCCTCCGGCGGATCACCGGGTCACAGGGCCTACAGCGGCGGATACGCGTTCGTCAGCAGCTGCTGGAACTGCGCCGGGATCCAGTGTCCGAAGGACAGCTCGTCGACGTGGCGGTTCCAGTCGACGGGTTCCGGCACGCCGGAACGCGGCGATCCGGTCGAGCCGGACTCCGGTGGGCCGGCCGGAGACACGGCCGCCACCGGTCTCGGCCGCGGCCTTCGCGGACCACTCGGGGTTCACGTACACCTTGGCGCCCGCGTACGGGTTGTCGACCCTGCCGGACGGGTCGCTGCCGCCTCCGCCGCCCCCTCCGTCGTCGACGTTGCAGGTCACTCCGTCGAGGGTGAAGCTGGTGGGCAGGGCGTCGGTGCCGCCGTAGGAGGCGTTGAAGCCGAAGCCGCCCGAACCACTGGCCGCCGGTGTTCCGTTGCAGGGAGGAACCAGGACATGCGCCCGGTTCAAGCGAGCTCTAGGCGTAAAGACGGGCGAGCGCGGTCGCCGTCCGCGCGATCCGGTTCCGCAGTTCGGCGGGCTCCAGCACCTCGATTCCGGCTCCGAGGGCGAGGAACTCGTCGTGGGCGCGGTCGACGGACTCGATCGGGACGGTGGCCCGGGTCCAACCGTCCGCCTCCCTGGTGCCGTTGTCCGCCAGGGCGTCGCCCGCCACGCCGGTGAGCCGGGTTCCCGGCGCGACCCTGATCACCGCCTCACCCCGGTGCAGCCGGTCGTGGAAGTCCCGTTGGTACGCGGTCCAGTACGCGGCCAGGTCGAAGGCCTCGGGTCGCGCGAACTCCTCCCCCGTCGGGTCGAGTCGGAGGATCTGGTCGACGCGGAAGGTTCGCGGCCCCGGTCCCGCCACCACGTACCAGCGCCCGGCCTTCAGGACCAGGCCGTACGGCTCCAGGCGGCGCCGCACATCGGTCGGTTCGCGCCATCGCCGGTACAGGACGCTCAGGACACGGCCGTTCCAGACGGCGTCGGCGACGGCGGGCAGGTACGGGGTGTCGTCGGCGTCCGCGTACCAGCCCGGCGCGTCGAGGTGGAAGCGGTCGCTGATCCGGTCGGCGTGCGCACGCAGCTCGCGCGGGAGGGCGGCGCGGACCTTCAGCCGGGCGGCGGCGAGGACCCGGCCGAGTCCTAGTTCGGCGGCGGGGCCGGGCACGCCCACGAGGAACAGCGCCTCGGCCTCGCCGGCCGTGAGTCCGGTGAGCCGGGTGCGGTAGCCGTCCAGGAGCCGGTATCCGCCCGCGTGGCCCGCGTCTCCGTAGAGCGGCACGCCGGCCGCGTGCAGCGACTCCACGTCCCGGTACACGGTCCGCACCGACACCTCCAGTTCCTCGGCGAGCTGGGCGGCCGTCATCCGGTCGCGTGTCTGCAGCAGCAGAAGAATGGACACCAGGCGGCTGGACTTCACTGACACAGGATGTCAGTGGAGCGGCTCTACCGTCCTGCCATGACCTCGACGACCCCAGCGAATCCGAGCACCTCGACGAGTCCGGCGCATCCCCTGTCACCGGCGCGCCCTCCGATCGCCACGACCGCGGCGACGTCCACGACGGCCGCGACCCGCGCGGCGGCATCCGGGTCCCGCGCGGCGCCCGCGGACGCCGCGGCCCCCACGGGCTTCAAGGAGAAGCTGCTGACCGTACCGCCGCCCATCGAGGTGGCGGGACGGTGGATCAAGCGGTATCACGTCACCGCCGACCCGGCGGGCATCGCGCCCGAGGTCGAGGAGGCGGCGTACGCGCTGCTGCCGGCCCTGCTGCCGGAACCGGACGGCACCCCGCCTGCGACGTTCGTCGTCCTGCACCGGGGCGGGGACGACGGCGCCTACCTCAACGCCTACAGCTGGGTGTGGGACAACGTCCTGCACTTCCGGGGCGCGGCGGCGGGCCAGCCGGTCCTGGGCTGCCCGGACCGGGACCCCGCCCACTTCGGGACGCTCGCGATGCCCTGGATCGGCTGCGTCTGGGAACTGCCACCGATCCTGCACGAACGTGACGCCTGGGTACGGCACTTGCTCTCGCCCGCGGTCCCCGACCTCGCCGCCTATCTCGCCGACTCGCTTCCCGGGGGCACCACGGGAGACCGTTCATGAGCGGCCCGCACGACTTCGACTTCCTGCACGGCGACTGGAACGTCCGCAACCGGCGCCGGGCGGACTTCCTCGACGACGAGAGCGGCTGGGAGGAGTTCCCGGCCACGAGCCGCTGCTGGAGTCTGTTCGACGCGGCCGCGAACATCGACGAGATGGCGGTACCGGGTCAGGGCTGGAAGGGACTCACCTTGCGGTTGTTCGACCCGGTGGCGCGGGCGTGGTCGCTGAACTGGTCCTCCAGCCGCAGCGGGAAGCTGTACCCGCCGGTGACCGGGGCGTTCGGGAGCGATGGACGCGGGGTGTTCCTCGGCGACGACACGTACGACGGGAAGGACGTTCGGGTGCGGTTCGTGTGGTCGGGGATCTCGGCGACCACGGCCCGTTGGGAACAGGCCTTCTCCGTGGACGGGGAGAGAACCTGGGTGACCAACTGGGTCATGGAGTTCACCCGGCCGGCGCCTTCCTGAACGCGCGCAGCGCGAACCGGGGTTCGGGGCGCGGGACTTCCTGACCGGGCAGTGCTTCAAGCAGCGTGACGAAGTGCTCCGTCAGCGGATCGCCGGGCGCCAGCCGGGTGAACCAGCCGCGTCGCAGGTCCGCCACCGTGCTGCGCGGGCTGCGGCCCTGTCCGTGGCCCCGGAACCGGCTCCGGCCGGCCGGGACGAGGCCGTACTCGCCGGCGTACGCCGTCACCTGGTCCGCCGCGTCCCGGGCGGATCGACGCGGGCGCGGCGCGAGTACGGCGTCGATGTCGCTGCCCACGTCGTGCGCGGCGGCCTTGTCGACGGTGGTGACGTACACCCCGCCCGGGCGCAACACCCGCGCGCACTCGGCGACGATGTCCCGGACGTCCGCGCCGCTGTCGGCCAGATGCAGCAGCCATACGCTGGCGACGGCGTCGAACGAGCCGTCGGCGAAAGGCAGTCGGCGGCTGTCGGTGCGTATCACGCGGCCGGGGAGCCGTGCCGCGGCCATCCGGGTCATGCTGTGCGCCGCGTCCACGCCTGTCACCCGCAGCCGGGGGCGTGCGACGGCGAGTCGGCGGGTGACCGTTCCGGTGCCGCAGGCCGTGTCGAGCAGGTTGCGCGCGTCCTCGGGGACGAGGCCGAGCACCGCCGTCGCGGCCGCCTCGGCGCGGGGTTCACCGCCGCGGCTGGCGTCGTAGGCGGCGGCTTCCTTCTCGTAGTCCAGCATGCGGGTCAGGCCGCGCCGTGTCCCGGGGCGAGGTTCTCCACCCTGCGGGCGAGTGCGAGGTCGAGGTCGGTGACGGCGCCGCCGACGCTGTGCGTGTTCACGGTGAGGGTGATCGTGTTGTAGCCGAGTGTGAGGTCGGAGTGGTGGTCGAGCTCATCCTGCACCTGGGCGATGTGCACGACCATCGCGGTCGCGGCGGAGTGGGAGGCGAGGCGGTAGGAGCGGGTGAGGTGGTCGCCGTCGAGCGACCAGCCGGGCAGGTCCGCCAGGCGCGTCTCGATCTCCTTCTGCGACAGGGGTTCGACGGGCATGACGTTGCTCCTTCGGTACGGCGGGGGTGTCCTTGGGCGGGGCCGATTCTCAGCGTGCCACAGTCCTTGTGTCCGCTCTCGTCACCCGGGTTCCGCGCCCCCGTCGCCCCTACCCGACCCAGGGCGCCGACGACAGCCCGGGCGGCCACTGACCAATGGTCAGTCTCCTTTGCCCGCACCGGCTCTACCGCCATGGGAGCCGTCGAGGTGCTAGTGCCGCGGCAGGCAACGTTCGCCCTTCGAGGAGCGGCGTCCGGTGCGTGCTCTCGGCGTGCCGGCCGGAAGTCCTCGTACTGGACGTACTTGGGCTTTCGGCCGGTGCGGCGAGAGTGCGTGCCGGGCGTCGCGACGGGGCGAACGTTGCCTGCCGCGGCACTAGTTCTCCCCGCACGCTCCGTCGGGATCGGCGGCAGCCCGGACGAGGTTCTGTTCCAGGCGTTCGAGGGTGTGCAGGGCGGCGGTCCGCTCGTCGGCGGAGAGGCCCGCCGTGGAGAGGTCCTCCAGGTGACTCCAGACCTGCTCGACCTCGCGGCGCAGGGCATGACTGGCCGCCGTGGGTTCGATGAGCGAGGCGCGCCTGTCGGTGGGCGAGGGGCGGCGGCGGACGAAGCCGGCCTGCTCCAGGCGCCGGACGGTACGGGTCATGGTGGCGGCGTCGGAGTCCATCAGCCGCACCAGGTCGGCCTGTCTCTGGGGGCCGAGCTCCCACAGGTGCATCATCACCAGCTCCTGGCCCGGATGGAGCCCGATCCGGCGCAGCAGCTGTCCGGCGAACATGCGGTGCAGGCGGGCCAGGCGGAAGATCGCGTGACTGACCGGCCCGCTGCCGGCGGCGGCCGGCACCGGGACGGTGACCTCCTGCTCCGCGGGGCCCTTCCCGAGGCCGGGCGTGGACTGCGTCATCGGAACCTCACTTTCCTGCTTGGGCAGGATAAGCCTACCTCCCAAGGGACACCTGGCGGCACCTGCGCCACCACCAGGGCACATAAGAGCAGCCAGCACCATGTTGCGTGGTTCACAGAGGGGAGCGGGAATGCATTCCGGGTGATTACCTGTTCGGACAGGTGATTTACTTGTTCGGACAGGCATCCACTGGTGCGGCTCGTGAGCGCGCTGCCACGGAGCACCACTCCCCCGGAGGAAGAAACCATGACCACCGCTTTCGATCCGATCGTCCTGGGCGGCAAGCGCCTGGCGAACCGCCTCGTGATGGCACCGATGACCCGCAGCCGTGCCCACGGTCCCGGCGCGGAGCCGACCGAGCTGATGGCGACGTACTACGCGCAGCGCGCCACCGCCGGGCTGATCGTCACGGAGGGCATCCAGCCCTCACCCCTCGGCCAGGGCTACCCCGACACCGCCGGGCTGCACACGCCCGGGCAGGTACGGGCATGGCGGACGGTGACCGACGCCGTGCACCGGGAGGGCGGTGCGATCTTCGCGCAGCTGATGCACACCGGCCGGATCGGGCACCCGAGCCTGCTGCCCGACGGGCTGGTGCCGGTGGGGCCGTCGGCGGTGGCCGCCGAGGGGCGGGTCTACACCCACGCGGGGCCGAAGGAGTTCGTCACGCCGAAGGAGCTGAGCGGGGCGGAGATCCGGCAGACCGTCGCCGACTTCGCGGACGCCGCCCGCAACGCGGTCGAGGCCGGGTTCGACGGCGTGGAGCTGCACGGCGCCAACGGTTACCTGATCCACCAGTTCCTCGCGCCCAACACCAACCACCGCACCGACGAGTGGGGCGGCACCACCGAGGGCCGGATCCGCTTCGCCGTGGAGGTCGTCACCGCCGTGGCCGAGGCGATCGGCAGCGACCGGGTGGGGCTGCGGATCTCACCCGGGAACCAGTTCAACGACATCTCCGAGGACACCCCGGACGAGGTCTATCTCGCCCTGCTGGACCGGCTCGCCGGCCTGGACCTCGCCTACCTGCACCTGATGGAAGGCCCGCACCGCGACCTGACCCCGCGGCTGCGCAAGGTCTGGCCCGGCACGTTCGTCATCAACCCGTTCACCTATCCCGACGTCACCGGCCCCGACGCGCTGGGTCTGATCGAGGACGGGAGCGCGGACATGGTGGCCTACGGGGCGCTGTTCCTCGCCAACCCCGACCTGCCCCGGCGCCTCGCCTCCGGCGGCCCGTTCAACGACCCCGACCAGGCCACCTTCTACGGCGGCGACCACCGCGGCTACACCGACTACCCCACCCTCACCGCCTGAGCGGCGACCGCCCCCAGGCAGCCGCACCGTGAGCCGTGGCGCGTGCGATTGCCACCCTTCTCGAATCCGACCAGGAGTTTCCGATGTCCAAAGCGATCACCTTCTCCGAGTACGGCGCGCCCGATGTGCTGCGGCCGTCCGAGGTCACCCCGCCGGAGCCCGCGCCGGGCCAGGTCCGGATCCGGGTGCGGGCCGCCTCCGTGAACCCCCTCGACCTCAAGATCCGGTCGGGCCTGATGGCCAAGGCCGTCCCGGCGCGCTTCCCCGTGGTCCCCGGCCTGGACGCGGCCGGTGTCGTCGATGCCGTCGGTGAGGGAGCCGGTGCGGCCGTGGGGGACGAGGTCCTCGGTGCCGCCGTCGGCGGCAGCTACGCCGAGTACGCCCTGCTGGAGCGGCCGGTGCCCCGGCCCCGGACCCTGTCGTGGGAGGTCGCCGCCTCGCTGGTCACGGTCGGCGAGACCGCGTCCCGCGTCCTGCGCCAGCTGGGTGCGCGGGCCGGGCAGACCCTGCTCGTCCACGGCGCCGCGGGCAGTGTGGGCACCATCGCGGTGCAACTGGCCGTCGCCCGCGGGATCGCCGTCGTCGGGACCGTCGGCGAGCACGACGTCGAGCGCCTCACCGCGCTGGGCGCCACCGCGGTCCGTTACGGCGAAGGATGGCCGGACCGGGTGACGGCCGCCGCCCCCGAGGGAGTCGACTTCGTCCTCGACGCCTCGGGCGCCGGCGTCCTCCCCGAATCCGTCGCCCTGGCCGGCGACAGCGCACGCGTGATCACCATCGCCGACCTGTCCGCCGCCGACCACGGTGTCCGCTTCAGCGCCGGCGGCGCCGACCACGCCGAAGACCCCCTGCCCCAGCTGGTACGGCTGGCCGCGGCCGGCGGACTCGACATCCCCGTGTGGCGTACGTACCCGCTCGACCAGGCCGTCATCGCCCACCGGGACATCGAGGCCCGCCGCAACAAGGGCAAGGTCGTCCTCCTTCCCTGAACCCCCGTGCCGCCGCCTCGCCTCTTCCGGCCCAGGGGGGCCTCGAACGCGGCGGTGACCCTCGAAACGCACCGGCCTCGCGCCCGACGGCTCGTCCTCGAACGCCGGACGGGCTGTGGATGCGGGCCCGCGCCGGATGGTTCCGGCCGGGCGGGATCGTCTCCGATCCCGGCGGGAGATGCCGGCCGGGCCCAGCCGTCCCGGCCCGTCCGGCGCCTGAGAACAAGGACGTTCAGGCCGGACGGGGGTCCGGGGCCGAGCCCCCCCAGGTCTGAGCGGGTCGGCGGGGACGGCGGGGACGGCGGGGACGAGGAAACGGTCGCGGTCTCCCAGGGCGGGCCCCGGTTCAAGTTGTCGTAGACGCCCGCTCCTGGACTACGGTCGGCGTATGCCCATGGTCACGTCCGGTTCCAGCACGTCCCCGATCCCCCGGGCCGGGGCGGGAGTCGGCCCGCTGCTGCGCGGCTGGCGGGAGCAGCGTCGGGTCAGCCAGCTGGAGCTGGCGCTGCGGGCCGACTCCTCCGCCCGGCACATCAGCTTCATCGAGACGGGACGCTCCCGTCCCAGCGAGGAGATGGTGCTGCGGCTGGCCGAACACCTCGACGTGCCGGTGCGCGAACGCAACGCGCTGCTGCTGGCCGCCGGTTACGCCCCGCACTACCCGGAGACCCCGCTCGACGCCCCGGCGATGGACGCGGTGCGTCAGGGCGTCGAGCGGCTGATCCAGGGGTACGAGCCCTACCCGGCGCTGGTCGTCGACGCCACGTACACCGTGCTCGCCGCGAACCGGGGCGTCGCCATGTTCCTCGACGGTGTCCCCGAGTCGCTGCTCGCGCCGCCGCTGAACGCGATGCGGCTGACCCTGCACCCCCAGGGCCTGGCTCCGCGCATCCGCAACCTGCGGGAATGGCGTGAGCACCTGCTCGCGCAGATGGAGCGTCAGATCGCCCTGCGCCGCTCCGAGCCGCTGCGCGCGCTGTACGAGGAGGTGGCCGCGTACCCGGTTCCGCCCGTGGATCCGGAGCCCGCCGGCGCGGAGGCCGCCGAGCCGGTTCCGTACTTCGCGCTGCCGATGCGGATCGAACACGACGGCCGGATCCTGTCGTTCGTCTCGTCCATCTCCACCTTCAACACCCCGATGGACGTGACGGTAGCCGAGCTGGCCATCGAGACGTTCCTGCCCGCCGACCCGGCCACAGCCAAATACCTTCAGTCACTTGCGTCTTGACGAACGGTCAACGATCCGTTTGAGTCATTCTCGTCCTGTCGGACCCCATGGAGGTCCCGGGGCGCATGACACACTGCTCGGGGGGCTTCGGCGCGTGGGGAGGGCGTGGCGTGAGTGAACGGCGGGCTGCGCCCACCGTGGGGCAAGTGGTGCTCGGACGGCGGCTGCAGGAGTTGCGGGAGGCGACCGGTCTGCGGCGGGAGGAGGCCGCGCGTGTTCTGCGTGTGGCTCCGGCGACCGTGCGGCGCATGGAGATGGCCGAGGTCGCCCTCAAGATCCCTTACCTCCAGGTGCTGCTGACGACGTACGGGGTGGCGGACGAAGAGGTCGCCGCTTTCGTCGCGCTGGCCGAGGAGGCGAACCGGCCGGGGTGGTGGCAGCGGTTCCACGACGTACTGCCGGACTGGTTCAGCCTGCATGTCAGTCTGGAGGGCGCCGCCCGGATGATCCGCTCGTACGAGCCACACTTCGTGCCCGGTCTGCTGCAGACCGAGGAGTACGCGCGGGCCGTGCTGGAGGCCGGGACGGTCGGGCAGAGGGGTCCGGAGGCCATCGAGCGGCATGTCACGCTGCGCATGACGCGGCAGCAACTGCTGCTGGGACGGGAGAACCGGCCCCACCTCTGGGTGATCATGGACGAGACGGCGCTGCGGCGGCCCGTGAGCATCCGCGGCGAGGTGATGCGCCACCAGATCGACCGGCTCCTGAGGGAGTTGGAGAGCGACGACATCTCCCTCCAGGTCGCCGAGTACGCGAGCGGGCCGCATCCGGGGACGTACACGTCCTTCGCCCTGTTCCGCTTCGCGGAGCCGGAACTGCCGGACATGGTCTACAGCGAGTACCTGACCGGTGCCGTCTATCTCGACTCGCGGCGCGAGGTGGCCACGCATCTGGAGGTCCTGGACCACATGTCGGCCCAGGCCGCCTCCGTCCCCCGCACGAAGGAGATCCTGCGGGAACTGCGCGACTCCTACTGACGGAGCCCCTGTCCAGGAGGGAGTCCCGCGCCCTGCGGTGTCCCGGTCGTCGCCGTCCGATGCCCGGCGGTCCGTGTCGGAGCGCCGGGTGCGTCGTCGCGCGCCCCGGTGTCCGCCGCGACGGACTCCCACAGCTTCACGGTCACCTCGTCCAGCAGACCGAATCGCTGCGTCATCCGATGCAGCACCGCCGGAGAGGACGTCGCCTCATGACGCAGCGCGAGCACACCCATCGCCTCCCAGTGCCGCGTGGCCGCCGCGTGCAGGGCGAGGCTGTCCGCCGACGCGCCTGCGGCGTGCAGGGACTCGGCCATCAGTTTCAGGCTGGGCACCGCGTAGAGGACCGAGGCGTGGTGGAACAGACGGCGGGCGCCGCGGGCGGCGCGCTCGGGTGAGCCCGCGAAGCACTCCTCGCACAGCGCCTGGTAGCGGCGGATGGCCTCCCGGAAGCGGTCCTCCGCGAAGAAGCGCTCCGCCTGGCGGGTCAGTGCGCCGCTCAACGCCGCCTCGTCCGGGCGTCCTTCGCCGGGAAGGCCGGTCGCGTCGTCGGATATGGCGTAGAAGAAGCCCATGGCGTCGTGGGCCTCGCTCCTGATCCGGTCGGCGGCCGACCGGACCAGGTCGTCGAGGGTCACCACGGCCCGGCAGCTGAACGGCTTCAGGTCGACGACGAGCGAGTCGTGGACCTCGACATGGCTGTGGTCGTCGGCGATCTTGTCGACCACGACCGCGTGCAGATACGGGGCGTTGTCGCGGTACACGTCGGCGTAGTTGAGGTGGGCTGTGTTGACCCAGACGATGACCGCCCGGTACCGCTTCAGGAGCGCGGCGAGCTGCGGGCCCGTCGCGTCGAAGTCGACGGGTTCCTTGTGCACGGTGAAGGCAGACCGGGTGATGCCGAGCGCGCCGGCCTCTTCCACCGGGAAGATGTACTCCGGGTACCCGGACTCGTCCAGGCCCGCCTGGAACAGGTAGCCGTCCCCCCGCTCGAAGACGGCCCGTTCCTCGACCGTGCGGCCCGCGATGCCGGCGAGGACGGAGTAGCTTCCGGTCAGGCAGTTGACGGCCGTCTGCTCGAACCGCTCGAGGATGTGGCTGTTCATCGGCGTCAGCCCCGCAGTTCGAGCGTGCAGCACTTCACGCTGCCGCCGGCCTTGAGGAGTTCGGTGAGGTCCACTCCGATCGGCTCGAAGCCCCGCTCGGCGAGTTGCCGCGCGAGCCCCGTGGCCGCCTTGGGCAGCAGCACGTGCCGGCCGTCGCAGAACATGTTCAGCCCGAACACCGCCGCGTCCGTGGCGCTCGCCAGGATCGCGTCCGGGAACATCTCGCGCAGCACCGCCTGGCTGCCCTCGGAGAACGCCTCGGGGTGGTACACCACCTCGTCGGCCGACAGCACCGCTAGCGCCGTGTCCAGGTGGTAGTACGAGGAGTTCACCAACCGGAGGCCGGTGACGGGCAGCCCGAAGAACTCCTGGGCCTCGAAGTGCGAGCGCTGGTCGGTGCGGAAGCCCGTGCCGGCGAGCAGTCGGCGGCCGGCGACCAGGTAGTCCCCCTCGCCCTCGTTGATGTGCTCGGGCCAGTAGAGCTCTTCGAACCCCTGGCGCCGGAACCACTCCAGATAGGCGGGGCCCTCCGCGGTGCGCTCGACGTGGCGGAAGCGGGCGCCGAACACCTTGCCGTCGACGACGGTCGCGCCGTTGGCGGCGAAGACCATGTCCGGCAGCCCGCGGACGGGGTCGATCTCCAGCACCGTGTGGCCCAGCTCCTGGTACAGGGCGCGCAGCCCCTCCCACTGGCGCAGCGCGAGGCCGCCGTCCACGGGTTTGCCGGGGTGCATCCACGGGTTGATGGAGTAGGTGACGTCGAAGTGGTCGGGAGGGCACATCAGGAGCCGGCGCGGGGTCGCCGTGCGGGTCCTGTCGTGTGCGACGGACTGGTTCGCAGTCATGTCTGTTGCTCTCCTTGGTAGGGGAAACGAGAGGGGCCGAGGTCATGGGCGCCGTCGGCGGCCGGCGTGGTGCGGGCGACGGCGGCGGCGGTGACGCCGCCGTCCGGGCTGTTCCATTCGAGAAACCGCCAGCCGGGCAGCGCGCCGGGGGCCGTGAGGTCGAGATCGCGCAGTCGGCCGAGCGTCGCGACGCCCACCTTCACCAGGGCCTCCTTGCGGACCCACAGGCACAGGAAGGCCCGTGCGGGGTCGGGGTCGGCGCGGACGGCGTCGAGTTCGGCGGGCGCCAGTACCCGGGCGGCGACCCGCGGGTCGAAGGCCGCGGTCGCGACGTCCTCCACGTCGACGCCGACGGGGTCCGCGCCCGCGGCGGCGGCGACCGCGCCCCGGGCGTGCGAGAGGCTGACCTGGATGCCGGGACGGCCCCGGAGGAAGGGCCTGCCGTGGTCCTCTCCCCCGCAGTCGCCGCAGAGCTGTCCGAGGACCAGGGTGGCCAGGGGTACGCCGGTGAGGCGTGCCGCGCACAGCCGGACCAGGATGTGCGCGGCCAGGTAGTCCTCGTGGGGGCCGACGGGAAGCCGGGCGGCGCGCTGCTGTTCGTAGGGGGCGAGAGTGACCGAGCCGATGAGCCGCAGGACCTCCGCGGTGGGGCGGAACATGACGAGAGGGGCGTCGTACGGCAGGTGGCCGGCCGGCCGCGAAGGGGACCGGGGGGACGGCGCGGCGGCCGGTCGGGTGAGCGCGTCTGTGGGCGTGCCGGGGCCGGTGCGCGGTGGCTGCGGCGGTCGGGTGAGCACTGGCGGTCCCTCCGTGTGTCGGTTCGTCCGGCCGCCTGAGGTGAGGCGCCGGGTGGTGTGCGGGGAAGCGCGCCGGGTCAGTGGCCCATGCCGATGCCGCCGTCGACGTGCAGGACCGTGCCGGTGACGTAGCCCGCGTCCTCGCCGGTGAGATAGCCGACCGCGGCCGCGATCTCGTCGGAGGTGGCCATCCGGCGCATCGGGACGGTCGCCAGCAGGCTTCTGCGCTGCTCCTCGGGCATGGCCGCGACCATGTCAGTGTCCGTGTAGCCGGGAGCGACGACGTTGACGGTGATGCCGTGGGCGGCCACCTCCAGCGCCAGCGACCGGGCGAAGCCGATGAGACCGGCCTTGGAGGCCGCGTAGTTGGTCTGGCCAGTCGCGCCGGACAGCGCCACGGTCGAGGACATCAGGACGATCCGCCCCCACCGGGCGCGCATCATGCCCCGCAGCACCGGTTTGACCCCGTGGAACGCGCCGAGCAGGTTGGTGCGCAGCGGTGCCTCGAAGTCCTCGGCGGTCATGACGGCGAACAGCCGATCGCGGGTGATGCCGGCGTTGAGGACGAGTACCTCCACCGGGCCCAGTTCCTCCTTGACCCGCGCGCAGGCCGCGGTCACCGCCTCGGCGTCGGTGACGTCGCAGCGCACGCCGAACAGCTGCTCGGGCGGCTCGCCCGTACGGTGGCTGACCGCGACCCGGTCGCCGCGGGCGGCCAGATGGCGCGCCACGGCCAGGCCGATGCCGCGGTTCCCACCGAGGACCAGGGCAGTACGGGGCATGTGAGGTTCCTTCGTCGTTCTTCCAGGGCTTGGTGCGTGAGTCGTCCCGGTGGTGTTCACGCGGTGGGGGCGCCGGTGCCGCGGGCGTCCTGCTCCGGTGCGGTGCCTCCGAGCGCGTCCAGTGCCTTGCTCACCGCGTTGCCGATCTCGCGGGCGGGGTGGGCGTTCATCATCTCCAGATGGGCGCAGGCGACTCGGTGTTCCACCAGCCGCCCCTCGACGTACGGCTCCCACGGTTCGCTGACCGACTCCGACCGGCCCGGTTCGTGCGCGGCGGTGAAGTACAGCACGTCGCCCCGGAACCGTCCGGGACGAAACTGGCCACGGAGCCGGATCAGGTTCTCGATGACCGCCAGCAACCGCCGGGCGTCGGGCACGACCTGGCGCACAGCGGCGGTCTCGGACTCGATGAGCCGGCGCATCTCCTGCGGATCGAGTTCCTCGTCGGTGCCGACCATCAGGGTGTCCAGCATCGCGACCAGCTCGACCTGTTCGCCCTCGGCCTGGAACCGGGTGGCCAGCGAGTGGGCGACGAGGCCGCCGAAGGACCAGCCGAGCAGCCGGTACGGTCCGTGCGGGCGGACCGCGCGGATGTGCCGCACGTAGTCCTCTAGCAACTCCTCGAAGGTGCTGGGGAGTTGCTCACCGGAGGCGACACCGCGCGCCTGCAGCGCGTACACCGGCTGGTCCGGGTCGAGCCTGCGCATCAGTGCGGCGTAGCTCCAGCTGAGCCCGAATCCGGGGTGGAAGCAGAACAGTGGGGGCCTGCTGCCCCGGGTGCGCAGCGGAAGGAGGACCGCGAAGTCGTCGGCCGGGCTGCCGGCGGCCGGCGTGTTCTCGGGTACGGTGCCGTCCGGGCGCAGCCGCTGGGCCAGGCCCTGGACGGTCGGTGTCTCGAAGAGGTCGCGCACGGTCAGTTCGGTGCGCAGTTCCGCGCGTATGCGCTCCACGAGCCGGATCGCCATCAGGGAGTGGCCGCCGAGGTCGAAGAAGCTGTCGGTGGCCGACACGTCGGGCTGGCCGAGCGCGTCGGCGAACAGGGTCGCGAGGGCGACTTCGTCGGGGGTGGCGGGCGGCCGGCCGGCGGAGGTGCCGAAGCCGGGGCCGGGCAGCCGGTCGCGGTCGAGTTTGCCGCTGGGCGAGAGCGGCAGTACGTCCAGGGGTACGACGGCCGCCGGGACCATGTACTCGGGAAGCAGCCGGGCGGCGGCGGCGCGCAGCCGTGCCGGGTCGGGTGTGGCGCCGGGCACGGGAGTGACGTACGCGACGAGCCGGCGTTCGCTGTGCCGGTCCTCGTGCAGCACGACGGCGGCCTGTGCGACCTCGGGCTGCTCGGCGAGGACCGCCTCCACCTCGCTGGGCTCCACGCGGAAGCCGCGCAGCTTGACCTGGTCGTCGGAGCGGCCTACGTACTGCAGCTGTCCGTCGAAGCGGCGCAGCACCACGTCGCCGGAGCGGTACATGCGCTCGCCGGGCGCCCCGAAGGGGTCGGTCACGAAGCGGGATCCGGTGAGGTCGGGGCGGTGCAGATAGCCCTGGGCGACGCCGGCACCCGCGATGTACAGCTCGCCGGGCACCCCGAGGGGCAGGGGCCGCATCCGGTCGTCGAGCACGTACAGACGGGTGTTGCGCAGGGGGCTGCCGATGGGCGGGGTGTCCTCCTCGGCCACGTCCGTGCCGTGGCTGCCGGTGGCCGACGCGCTGGCGTACACGGTGGTCTCGGTGGGCCCGTAGGCGTTGACGAGCCGGGCCCCCGGCACGGCGGCCCGCAGCCGCCCGGCCACCTGCGGGGTCAGCGCCTCGCCGGCGAGGACGAGGTGGTCGACGCGCAGGTCGAGGGCACCGTCGGCGATCAGCCGGGCCAGCACCGAGGGGACGCCGCTGACGAGCGTGCCCTGCCATCCGCCGCGTTCGCCTATCTCCAGGAGGTCGCGGACGATCTCGACGCTGCCGCCGTTGAGCAGCGGCGCGAGGATCTCGAACACGGAGACGTCGAAATTGAGGGAGGTCGCGGCGAGCACCCGCTGCAGCCCGTCGCCGAAGGCGGCCGCCGCCCACGCGGTGAGGTTGGCGACGTTACGGTGGGTGACGCGGACACCCTTGGGCCGGCCGGTGGAGCCGGAGGTGAAGATCACGTAGGCGGTGTGGTCGGGTGTCACCTCCCGCTCGAACGTGTCGTCGTACGCGTCAAGGGCGGCCTGCACGGCGGGGTCGTCCAGCAGGAGCACGGGGGGCGTGCCGGGACCGGCACCGAAGCTGCCGAGGGCCGACGACTCGGTGATCACCAGCGCGGGGGCGGCGTCCTGCACCATGAACGCCAGCCGTTCCGCGGGGTAGGCCGGGTCCAGCGGCACATAAGCGGCGCCCGCTCTGAGCACGGCGAGCACGGCCACGACGGTGGCCGTGGAACGGTGCAGCGAGATGCCGACGAAGGCGCCCTGTCCCACGCCGCGTTCGGCGAGCAGCCGCGCCAGGCGTGCGGAGCGCCGGTCCAGGGCGTCGTAGCCGAGGCTGTGCTGGCCGCAGACGACAGCGGTGGCGTCACCGCGCCGGGCGGCCTGCCGGGCGAACAGGGACACGACGGTGTCGTCGGTGAGGGGCGCTGCGGTGTCGTTCCACAGGTGCAGGGCGCGCTGCCGTTCCTCCTCGTCCATCAGCTCGATGTCGGCGAGCGGGACGCCGGGGTCGGCGGAGACCCCGGCGAGGAGGTTCGCGAGGTGGTCGGCGAGGGCGTGGACGGCGTTCGCGTCGAAGCGCTCGGTGTCGTACTCGACGTACACCCGGACGTCGTCGTCCGACTCCACGAAGGTCAGCATCAGTTCGAACGCGGCCGTCGCGTTGGCGATCGGCATCGCCTCGATGAGCAGCCCGGCCCGCGGGGTGGCCGCGGGGCCGGTCCGTACGTGGTTGAGGCCCAGCTGGAACACCGGTTGACGGTGCGCGGAGCGGGGCGGGTTGAGCGCCTGGACCAGCTCGTGGAAAGGAGTGTTCTGGTGGCGCATCGCCTGGAAGGTGCGGCCCTGGACATGGCGCAGCAGGGGCAGGAAGCCCTCACGGGCGTCGTATCCGACACGCAGCGGCATGGTGTTGACGGTGAGCCCGACCACGCTCTCCGAGCCCGCCTCCGTGCGGGTGGACAGGGGTACGCCCAGCACGAGGTCGCTCTCGCCCGTGTAGCGGCCCAACAGCGCGAAGGCGCCGGCGGCGAGCCCCGCGAAGAGGCTGGTGCGGTGTTCGCCGGTGAGCTCGCGCAGCCGGGCCACGACGGGCCTGGGCAGGTCACGGCGGTGCGTGGCCGCGTGTCGGCGGGTGGTGCCGCTCAGTCGGGCCATGGGCAGGTCGAGGGTGGCGGGGGCGCCGTCGAGTTCGGTGCGCCAGTGGTCGAGGGCCCGGGCCCGGCGGCGGTCGGAGACGCCGGCGAGGGTGGCGGCGACGTGCTCGCTGTAGCTCAGGGCAGGTGGCCCGAGCGGGTTCGGCCGGTGCTCGGCGAATGCCTCGTAGAGCGTCTCGAACTCGCGGGCGAGGACGTCCATGGAGTGGCCGTCGGCGACGCTGTGGTGCGCGACGAGCAGCAGGACGTGCTGCCGCTCGCCGAGCCGGAACACGGTGGCCCGCAGCAGTGGCGCCCGGTCGAGTGGGAACGGGCGGTCCTGCGCCGCGGCGAAGTGCCCGTCGAGGTCGGTGGTGTCCGGGTCCGGGGCGGTGAGGTCGGCCTCCTCGACGGTGACGCTCACCTCGGCGGCGATCGTCTGCCGCGGCACGCCCTCGTGCTCGGTGATGCTCACCCGCAGCGCCTCGTGCCGCTCGGTCAGGGCGTGCAGTGCGGCGTCGAGGGCGCGCCGGTCGAGCGGCCCGGTGAGCCGCAGCGCCAGAGCCAGGTTGTGGGTGCCCGGTCGGCCGTGCGCCGCTTCGGCGAACAGCATGCTCTCCTGGGCAGGGAGGAGGGGGAGGTTCCTGGCCTCGTCGTTCATGGTGGAGTCCCGTCGGCAGGGGGCGGGCAGCGCGGAGGTCCGGCGTTGCGGGCGGCATGGGCCGGGCGGCGGAGGGCCCGCACGTGCCGTGCGGTGACGCGGGGCCGTACGGCGGTGCGGGGCGGTGGGGGCCGCGCTCCGAGGAGCACGGCCCGTGGACGGGGCTGGTTCCTGACGATTCCGGTCAGACGGTCGGCGCCGGCACGGCGCCTCGCCGCGTCGTCGGATCACCCGAGTACGCCCGGTACGCGGGAGATCCTCCGTCTTGCGACGCACGGCACCGGACGGCACCCGCTGAGCGGCACGAAGGGTCGAACGCGGGCTGGTGCGGCGGCACTAGGCCGCGGTGGCCACCGGCGTGTTCGGGTCCGTGGCGAGGAGCGCGACGGCGCGGGCCGCGAAGTCCTCGATCGTCTCGTCCGTCGTCTCGGCGGACACGTACATCGGCTCCTCGATGTCCGGCGCCAGGTGGTAGCCGGCCTGCCGCATGCCCGCGTACAGCGTGGTGTACGGCGAGTGCGCCTGCGCGGCGACGTCCGCCTTGACGCGGATCGGCGAGCGCTGCGGGACGAAGATGAACGCGAAGATGCTGCCGGTCCGGGTGAAGGTGAAGTCGAGTCCCTGCTCGGCCCGGTGGCGCTCCACGGCGGCCTGCAGGAGGGCGCCCTTGCGCTCCAGCTCCTCGTAGAAGCCCGGCTGCGCCAGGACGTCGAGGGTGGCCAGACCGGCCGCCATGGTCAGTGGATTGCCGGCCAGGGTGCCGCCCTGCAGGACCCGCTCCTCGTCGAGCAGCCGCATGATGTCGCGGCGGCCGCCGAACGCGCCGACGGGCGTGCCACCACCGATGATCTTGCCGAAGGCGGTGAGGTCGGGAGAGACGCCGAGAAGGTTGCTCACCGGGCCGTAGGTGAGCCGGAAGCCGGTGATGACCTCGTCGAAGACGAGCAGGGCGCCCTCGCGGTCGCAGATGCGCCGCAGATCGGCGAGGAACCCCTCCTCGGGCAGGACGAGGGACATGTTGCAGGCGACGGGCTCGACGACGACTGCCGCGATCTCGCCGGGGTGGTCGGCGAAGGCCCGCTCGACGCTCTCGGCGTCGTTGTACTCCGCGAAGACGTTGGAGCGCATGGCGTCCGGGTCGAGGCCGGCGTCGCGCATACGGGCCTCGTCCTTGTTCTGGACCAGGTCGAAGTGGCCGTGGTAGCCGCCGTTGAAGCGCAGCACGCGGGTGCGCCCGGTGTAGGCGCGGGCCAGCCGCAGGGTGGACATCACGGCCTCTGTGCCGCTGCACACGAAACGCAGCTGCTCCAGGTGCTCGGCGGTCTCGGCGATGCGCTCGGCGAGCTCGATCTCCTGCGTGGAGTACGTGCCGAACAGTGTGCCGTTGGCGGCCTGCCGGGCGATGGCGGAGCTGACGGCCGGTGGCGCGTGTCCGAGGATCAACGGCCCGAACCCGTACATGAAGTCCACGTACCGGGTGCCGTCGATGTCGTGCAGGTACTGGCCGTGTGCCTCGGCGACGACCAGTGGGTCGGTCTCCACGTTGCGGCAGGCGCGCAGCGGCGAGCTGGCGCCGATGGGGATGACGTGCTGGGCGCGCTTGATTTCCGGCCTCATGAGGATTTTTCCTTTTCGGTGTCGATCGTGCAGTCGATCATCAGGACGTCCAGCAGTGCCTCGGCCTCTTCGCGGGTGTCGCGGGCGAAGTAGGCGGTCAGGACCGTCTCGAAGTTGAGCGGCGGGGCGAGGACGAACTGGCCGTCCGGGCGGTGCAGATGCACGGTGGTGACATCGTTCTTGTGGCACACCTCGACCGCGCGGGCGGTGTTCTTCAGGAAGCCGCTGCTCTCGATGGGAGCGTCGTACTCCAGCGCCACCCGGTGGTAGAGCGGCTCGGGGGCGATGGCCTCACGGCCCAGCCGGTGCAGCAGGTCGTACGCGTCGAGGCCGGTGCAGATGCGCAGTTGCTGATAGGTGGTGGTGCCGCCGCCGCACAGCCGCGGCGCGAGTTCCAGGACGCGCAGCCGGCCCTGGCCGTCGAAGCGGAATTCCGCGTGGAAGGGGGAATTGTCGAGGCCGACGCCCGGGACGATGCTCTCCAGCAGGGCGGTGAAGTCGCGGCCCAGCTCCGCGTCGAACGGCTCGGTCAGGTAGGCCACTTCATGGAAGAGGGGGCCGACCAGGGGCGGCAGCTTGCGGTGGATCTGGAGGGGGATGACCCGGCCCTCGCTGACCATGCCGTCGATGGCGTACTCGTTGCCCTCGAGGTACTCCTCGGCGAGCATCCGCGACTCGCCGGAGCTCTCCCGCAGGACCGTGCAGACCCGCTTGGTCTGGATGAACGCCTTGGGGAACTCCTCGGGCGTCGCGGCCTTCACCACGCCCGCGCTGTAGAAGCCGTTCGACGGCTTGACGACGACCGGGAAGGTGAGGGCGGCGTCGACGGCCGCCAGCGCCGCGGGCGCCTTCGCCGACGTGTCCAGCTCGATGTGGCGGGTGATGTGGTCACGGACCGCCGGGTGCGCCTTGAACCGGGTCTTGTCGGCGAGGCACAGCAGGGTGTCGATGTCGCGAGTGGGCATACCCAGTTCGCCGCGCAGCAGCTCCAGTTGGATCTGGTGGCTGTCGTGGAAGGAGATGATGTCGTCGACGGTGCTCAGGTCCACGGTCTCGCGCGCGGCGTCGGCGACGGTCCGCTGCCAGTTCGCCCGGTCGTCGGCGGTGAGCCGCGGCGGGGCGAAGAACCGGACGGTGAAGCCTCGTTGGTGCGCGTAGTCGAGGTAGTCGCGGCAGTCTTCCTCGCGGCCGAGGATCAATACGTTCACGGAAAAGGCCACACTCTCTGTCGGGTGGTCGGTCAGATCGTCTGCTGGACCGGTTCGGTGTGGTGGAGCCGGTTCTCCTCGTTGGCGACGGCCTGCCTGACGCGCCACAGGCAGACCGCGGCCATCGCGGCCTCGAAGGCCGAGAAGATCACCCACATCGCCGGCAGCATGTCCGCGTCATCACGGTTGAGCAGCACGAACGCGATGATCGTGGGAACGCACAGACACCACATGAGGACGACGCGCGCCAGGAACCCGAAGCGGGCCAGGCCGAGACACTCCAGGACCGCCGAACCGACCATCGAGAACATGAACGCGAAGGAGTACGTCCACAGCACCCGCGAGGTGGCCACGGCGTGGGCGGTGACGGCGGAGTCGGCTCCGTCGAGACCGAACGGACTCAGCAGCAGGGTCGGGGTGACGATCTGGAAGAGCGCGACCACGGCCACGTACAGGCCCGAGATGCTCAGGGTGACCCGCATGATGTGCGGAATGTTCCGGTGCGCTCCGGCGCCGACGGCCTTGCCGCACAGGATGTTGCACCCCATGCCGAGGCCGATCAGGGGAATGACGGCCGCGTAGTTCAGGGCCAGCGCCACGTTGTTGGCGGCGAGCGCCACCGGGCCCAGGACGCCGGCCAGCCACACGAACGCGGTCTGCCCCAGCTCCTCCAGGCTCAGGGAGCCGCCGGCGGGGGCGCCGCGCCGCAGCCGCAGCCACAGCGTCCCGGCGGCCCGGCGGCCGCCCTGGCGGACGAGCCGGCCGAAGCCCGCGGCGTACCCCTTGGGCAGGTACACGGCGTAGCCGACGAACATGACGGACACCGCGCTCAGCGTGCCGAGCGCGGAGCCCCGCATGCCCAGCTCCGGCAGGCCGAAGCGGCCGAAGACCAGGCCGATCGTCATCACGACGCCGACCATCTGGCCGAGGATGCCGACGACCATCGGCACCCGGGTCCGGCCCATGCCGTTGAAGTAGGAGGACAGCGCCATGTTGAGGGTCATGACCGCGCCGTAGAGCGTGGACAGGCCGAGGAACTGCGCCTCCAGCTCCTGGATGTGCGTGGGCTGCCCGCTCAGCGTGGGCACCCACATCAGCAGCGGGGTGGAGGCGAACAGCAGCGCGCAGAGCAGCAGGGCCAGGACGAAGCCGTTGGCGCCCTCGTCCATCGCCTCGCGCTTCTCCCCGCGGCCGCGGGCCTGCGCCACGTAGGAGCGGGTGATGCCGACCGCCCCCGTGGTCACCATGATCACCGTGGTCGCGGTGAAGACGGCGGGGCCGGACGCGGTGAGGGTGTCCTCCGAGTAGCGGGCCAGGCAGATCCGGTCGACCAGCAGCAGGATCAGGTTCCCGAGCATGCCGAACATCAGCGGGACCGAGACGCGCACGACCTCGCGCACCGTGTCCAGGTCGAGCAACCGCGCCCGGGTAGCGCTCATCGGTGGCCACCGCGGCCGGGGTGCCCGCCGCGCCGGAGCGCGGCGGACGGACGGGCGCCGGTCACAGGGCCACTCCGGATTCCACCAGCAGTTCCCGCACGCTCTTGAGCAGAGCGTCGCGGTCGGACAGGTCGAAGGGCAGCACGTCGCCGACGTCCAGCATCACGTCGAGCCGCTCCTCCAGGCCGACCAGAAACCGCATCTGGTCGAGCGAGCTGATGATGATCTGCGACAGTTCGGCGTCGGCCGGGACATCCCGCGCGGCGGCGAGTTGCCGGAGCAGGTCGTCGACGACGTTCCTCAGGTCTTGCATGGAATTCATTCCCTCGATGGGTCGGGGTGCGGGAGGCGGCCGATCAGACCGATGTGCCGAGCAGGCCGTACGACAGCAGGGCGTAGGTGAGCCGGTCGAGTCCGATCCCCGCGCAGCAGGTCGCGTCGGTTCCCAGGTCGCGCAGCCCGAACGCGTCGGCGAACACTTCGCCGTGCGCGTTGACGCTGGCCACGGACAGTTCGCCGTCCCCGAGCGGCACCCGCACCTCGAACTTGCTCTTGTTGAGCAGTTGAGCCTCGCGGGTCATGGTCGGCGCGTCACCGAAGAACGCGTCGGAGGCGCTGACGATGCGGTGCGGCACGTCGAGCTCCGCGAAGAACGCCGTGAACGCCTTCAGGATCCGCTCGTAGTCGTACGCGACGTCCTCGGCGCTGCCCATCCGGACGAGTTCGAACATCCTGAACTCGCCCAGCCGGGTGGCGTTGTGGTTGTGCGACTCGTGCCGGAAGACCGGCCCGTCGATGGCGAACAGCCCGGTGTCGTAGCGGTCCTTCAGCTCGGCCGCGTTCGCGTACACGTGGTAACACGTGACCGGGGTGAGGACGGTGTCGGCCGGCGCGTAGAAGGAGTCCAGCGCCTCGGTCTGGTTGGGCCTCAGCTGGGAGACGGTGACGCCGTCCCAGTAGCGGTCGCGGATGCGGGCGACCGCGTTCACGAGGTTCGGGAACTTCTGGTAGTAGCCTGCCCGCACGAGGACGTCGCGGGCGATCTGAGCCGATCCGGCCAGCAGCGGTGCGCCGAACGTCTCGGCGAACCGCTCCCGGCACAGTCGGCGCACGTGGTCCATCGCCGCCGTCCACTCCGGCCCGTGCAGATAGGCGCCCCTGGCCACGGCGATCCGGTCGTCGTCGGGCAGCGCGCAGGAGAGGCCGGGGCGCCCCGGGTGCTCGGTGATGACCGTGGCCGCCACCTCCCGGTGGCCCCGCAGGAAGTGGCGGACCATCTCGCCCAGTTCCCGCTCGGTCGGGCCGGCCGGTACAACGACGTCGACGCCCTTGTCCAGCCGCTCCACGGTGACGTCGCCGTAGTGGAACGCCAGGGCCTTGCGCAGTTCGTCAGCGGCCCCGGCGTCCACCGGGCGCTCGTAGCGGTATCGCACGCCGGTCACGTGGTGCCCTTTCAGATGCGGTGGCGCATGGGGACCCAGTCGGCCAGGAGGATGGCACGCTCGCCAGGCTCCTGGGCGCTGCCCTTGCGAATGGGGCCGACGTAGTGGCTGACGAGGTCGTCCGTGATGGCGTACGCCTCCAGCGGACGCCGCATGTCGAACTCGGCGAGCCGGTCCGCGGGCGGCACGTCCTCGGGCTGCTTGCCGCGGTACTCGGGGGTGGCGATGAGGTTCGCCCCGCCCTCGGCGTTGTGACGGTGGATCAGGTGGGCGAAGACGTAGGGCTCGCCGTCCTGGTGCAGCTCGTTGGGGGACGACACGGCCTCGTGGCCGTCGTCCGCGATGTGCAGCTTGATCAGGTGGACCCCGACGTAGAGCGGCCAGACCGCGTCGTCCTCGCTCCAGTGAGTCTGGGAGAAGTCGAACTGGATCAGGTCCAGGAGAAGTTTGTTGTTGCACACCTCGTCACTGATGGCGGGAAGGTCGCGGGTGACGTTGACGTATTCGGGGTTGTTGTCGCCCTGGTAGTAACCGTTCATCCCTTCACGCGCCTGGCTCTCCGTGGCCGGCATCCAGAAGAATTCCTTCGACCAGGGCAGGAACACGCCGCGCGCGTATCGGCGGTACCGGCCCGAGCCGATCGCGTACGGATCCTCGGGGAGATCCTCGTAAGCCGCCTTGAGTTCCTTGTAGACCGCGCTTTCCTCGTCGACACCGAAATGCGTACCGAGATCCCAGCGGTCGTACCCCTGGCGCGCGAGAGTCGAAATGTTTTCGGGCACAGCAGAAATCCCCCCGTTGCAAATGAGCCTTTCGAAAGCCAGAGATTAGTTGAACGGATACAGCAGCGCAATGTAATAAAGGTCACGAACATTTTCGGCCAAGCTGTCCGACTGGCAGAAAAAAATCGCCTTCCTGACTGAAAAGGCGCCGATTTTTCGTGCCTTTGGCCGAATCTGCCGATCGGACGCCCATCGGGCGCCCGTTTTCGGCCATATTGAAAGACGGTCGAAAACGGGACGCTCTGCACACCCAGGGATGAAATGTTTCACGGGCGTTTCGTTGACATGTCGTTCACCCCACGATTATCTTGATCGAAAGAATCCTGAAAAAATGGGGGAAAAGAATGTCGACCACCGTGATCGACGGGCGAATTTCCGAGATACTGAAGCAGATCGCCGAACTTCCCGATTCCTTCGAGATCTCAGCCGATCAGGACCTCAGGGCCGACCTGGATATTGACTCCCTGAAACTGATCGATGTCGTCGTCCAGGTGGAGGCGGCTCTGGACATCGAGCTCGGTGACGATTTCTCGCGCGACCTCGTGACCGTGGGGGACCTGCAACGACACGTGAGCGAGCAGATCAGCGGCTGACGCACCGCGTGCCCTGCCCACCCGATTCCAGCGCCACGGAGAATTGTGTTGTTTGAGTTCACCCTTGGCTCGGTCGCGTTGTGCGCCCCCGGGCCGACGGACGGCCAGAACGGACACGACGGCCTGCCACCCGATCTGCGCGAGGTGATCGGCACCGTCGGCGACCAGTTCCGCGACGCGTTCACGCGGATCTGCCTCTACCTCGTCCTCAGCTCGGCGGAGACCTCCGAAGAACGCACGGACGACACCATCGTGATCGGCACCGAGTACGGCAACACCGCCGCGCTGGCCCGCCTGCAGCGCGACGCGGCGACCAAGGGGAAACTGCTGTCCGCCCAGCACTTCCCCAACGCCACGTCCAGTTCGGCCTCGGCGTTCGTCAACCTCCGCGTCGGGGCCACCGGACGCAACATGACGATCAACGCGGGTGTGCTCACCCCGGTCATGGCCCTGTGGCAGGCGCTGTCGGCCCTCGAACAGGAGCGCTCCGCCGTCAGCCGGCTCCTCATCGGTGATATCTACGCGCCGGAGGCCGTCGAGGACGCGGCGCTCGACACCCGGAACGTGTCCTGCCGGGACGGCGTCGCCCACGCCTTCCTGCACAAGGGCGCCGACTTCACCGCCGAGTTCGGCTTCGGCACCACCGACGCCCCGCACCCGGGCCCCGTGCGTACCGTGTGCGGGATCGGCGCCCCCGACGGCCGGCCCGTCACCGCGGAGCCCATCGCCTTCGCGGAGCGCAACAGCGCCTTCGCCACCCGCGCCTTCCTGGACCTGGTCCACTCCCTGGCGCCCGCCGAGCGGGCGGTCCTCGAATGCCATGCCCCGGACGGCCGTCACGCCACCGTGACGGTGACCCGGCGGCAAGCGAGCAGCACCAACGGGAGGTCCTGGTGAACCAGGGAACAGCAAGGGTCTTCATCACCGGGCTCGGCGTCATCTCGCCGGCCGGTGCGGGCGTCGAGCCCTTCTGGGACGACCTGTGCGCGGGCCGCAGCCGCTTCGAGGAACTGCCCCCGCTCTACGCCGGCATGAAGCCCGGAATCCTCGGTGGACGCGTGCCCGAGAAGGCCCGCGAGATCGCCCTGGCCCGCGTGGACGCGGTAACCCGGGAACGCCCCCGGGCTGCTTCGCTCTTCGCGGAGTTCGCCGCGTTGGAGGCGCTGCGGGACGCCGGGCTGGCCCCCGGGGACGACACGCTGCGGAACGCCGTCGTCTGTGTCGGCAGCAGCGACGGGCAGGCCGAGGCGCTGGAGGACGTGGTCGCCGGGCGCCGGGACATCGCCGAGACCGGTGGCTTCTCCAGCTACTCCATCGCCCAGGGAGTGGCACGCACGGTGGGCGCCCACGGCCCGGCCTTCCTGCTGCAGAGCACGTGCGCCTCCGCGAACGTCGCGCTGTCCTGCGCCCTGGAGATGCTCCGCGCGGGCATCGCCGACACCGCCGTCGTCGGGGGCTGCGACCCGTACTCCGAGAAGAACATCATCGGGTTCAACACCCTGCAGGCTATCGGCCGCACGCCCTGCAAGCCCTTCACCAGGAGCCGGCGTCATGTCACGCCGTCGGAGGGCGCGGGCATGTACGTCCTGCAGACCGAGCGCGCCCTGCGCCCGGGGACGACACCGTACGCCGAGGTGCTGGCCACCACCGTCAGCAACGACGCGAGCCACCCGACCGCCCCCGACCGCGACGGCGTCGCCGCCTGCCACCGACGCTCGCTCGACGAAGCCGGACTGAACGCCGACGACATCGACGTGATCTTCGCGCACGGCACGGGGAGCCGGGCCAACGACACCATCGAGGGCGGCATCTTCGCGGAGCGGTACCCGCGAGCCGCGGTCACCGCGATCAAGAGCACCATCGGGCATCTGATGGGCGCGGCCGGCGCGGCCGGCGCCGTGGCCGCATGCCTGGCGCTGCGTCACCGTCTGGTGCCGCCCACCGCGGTCGATCCCGACGATATCGAGCTGGACATCAACCTGGTCACCGGAGAACCGCTGTCCCTGCCGGATCTGCGCCACGTCCAGAACAACGCCTTCGGCTTCGGCGGCAACAACGCGATCAGTATCTTCCGGAACGTCTCATGACACTCCCCTCGTCCCTCGCGGGCGCGACGTCGGTGCTGCGGCTGACCTTCGACGGTCCGCTCGCCGTCCTCACCATGGACAGCGCGCCGATGAACCTGTTCGACGAGGCGATGTGGGGTGCGTGGGCGGACGCGGTCGAGTGGCTGACCGCCCGTCCGCCCCGCGCCCTGCTGGTCCGGGCCGAGGGGCGGGTGGTCAGCGCGGGTGTCGACGTGCGCGTCTTCGCCGGGCTCGACGCGGCGGACGCGGCATCCTTCTGGGGCAGCCGGCTGGGTATCACGCAGGCCCTGGAGGCCCTGCCCTGTCCCACCGTGTTCGCCGCGCACTCGCTGACCCTCACCGCGGCCTTCGAACTGGCGCTGGCCTGCGACCTCGTGGTGGCTACACCACAGGCCCGGTTCGGCCTCGTCGAACGGAAGATCGGGTTCACTCCGGCGATGGGCGGCACCCAACGCCTGGCTCAGCGCGTCGGTCCGTCCCGCGCCCGTGAACTCGTCATGACCGGCGACCTCTATCGCGGGACGGTGCTCGCCGACTGGGGTGTCGTCAACGCCCTCTTCCCGCCGGCCTCCTTCCACGCCGACGCCCACGCCTACGGCATGCGCCTCGCCACCGGCCCCACCCGCGCCCACGAGGCCAGCAAGGACATCGTGCGCCGGTACCTCGCCGGCGGCGTGCCGGCGGCGGACTCCGCCCTCCCGGCCGTCGCCGCCGAAGTCGCCGGCACCACTGACCATCGCCGCGCCGTCGCGGCGTTCCTGGCGGACGGCCCGGACCACGAAATGGACTACGAAGGGCGCTGACCACTCCCCGTACCGGTCCGGGCCCGGGTTCGGGTTCGGGCCCGGCGGGCATGTATCGCTGCCCCTGACCGACATGCGTGCCCGCACGCGGAACTCCCCCGCGTCCCGCCATGTGATCCAGCCGACAGGCCTCAGGCCGCGCCGCCCCTCGCCTCCCTGTCGTCGTCCACGATCTCGGCGTCCACCACGCCGTCCTCCTCGGCCGGGGCGTGCTCGTCGGCCGGTTCGTCCCGGGGGGTCTGCGCGGCCTGCGCGTACATCGCCTGGCCCATCCGCTGGCTCACGGAGGCCAGGTTCTCGACGCCGGCCCGCAGGGCGGTCGTGTCGTCGGCCGAGTCCACCAGAAGCCGTTTGAGGTCCGCGATCGCGCTCTCGACCTCCGGCCCGGTGTCGGACGGTATGCGCTCGTCGTTCTCGCGGAGGAACTTCTCGGTCTGGTAGACGAGTTGCTCGGCCTGGTTGCGGGTCTCGGCGGCCTCGCGGCGCTCGCGGTCCTCGTCGGCGTACTGCTCGGCCTCGCGCATCATCCGGTCGATGGCGTCCTTGGGCAGTGCGGAGCCGCCGGTGACCGTCATCTTCTGCTCGCGCCCGGTGGCCAGGTCCTTCGCGGAGACGTGCATGATCCCGTTGGCGTCGATGTCGAAGGCGACCTCGATCTGCGGGACCCCGCGCGGCGAGGGCGGCAGCCCGGTCAGGTCGAAGACACCGAGCTTCTTGTTGTACGCGGCGATGTCCCGCTCACCCTGGTAGACCTGGATGCCGACCGACGGCTGGTTGTCGGCCGCCGTCGTGAAGATCTCCGAACGACGCGTCGGGATCGTGGTGTTGCGCTCGATGAGCCTGGTCATGATGCCGCCCTTGGTCTCGATGCCGAGCGACAGCGGGGTGACGTCGAGCAGCAGGACGTCCTTGACGTCCCCCCGGATGACACCCGCCTGGAGAGCCGCTCCGAGCGCCACCACCTCGTCCGGGTTGACGCCCTTGTGCGGGTCCTTGCCGGTGAGTTCGCGGACCAGGTCCGTCACCGCGGGCATCCGCGTCGAGCCGCCGACCAGGATGACGTGGTCGATCGCGGCGAGTTGCACACCCGCGTCCTTGACCGCCCGGTGGAAGGGCGTCTTGCAGCGGTCCAGCAGATCGGCGGTCAGCTCCTGGAACTGAGCGCGCGTCAGTTTCTCCTCCAGGTGCAGGGGCCCCTCGGCGGACGCGGTGATGTAGGGCAGGTTGACGGTGGTCTCCGAGGAACTGGACAGCTCGATCTTGGCCTTCTCGGCGCCCTCGCGCAGCCGTTGCAGCGCCATCTTGTCGCGGCCCAGATCGATGCCGTGGGAGCCCTTGAAGCGCTGGGCGAGGTGTTCGACGATCCGCTGGTCCCAGTCGTCCCCGCCGAGCCGGGTGTCGCCGTTGGTGGCCTTGACCTCGATGACGCCGTCGCCGATCTCCAGGAGCGACACGTCGAAGGTGCCGCCGCCCAGGTCGAAGACGAGGACGGTCTGTTCCTCGCCCCGGTCGAGCCCGTACGCGAGGGCGGCGGCCGTCGGCTCGTTGATGATCCGCAGGACCCTCAGGCCCGCGATCTCGCCGGCCTCCTTGGTGGCCTGGCGCTGGGCGTCGTCGAAGTAGGCGGGCACGGTGATCACGGCGTCCGTGACGTCCTCGCCGAGATACGCCTCCGCGTCCCGCTTCAGCTTCTGCAGCACGCGCGCCGACAGTTCCTGGGCACGGTAGCGGGTGCCGTCGACGGAGCCGTGCTCCGGGAAGCGCCAGTCCGCGTCGCCCATGTACCGCTTGACCGACCGTGCGGTGCGCTCCACGTTCGTCACGGCCTGCCGCTTGGCGACCTCGCCGACGAGCACCTCGCCGTTCTTGGCGAAGGCCACGACGGAGGGTGTGGTGCGCGCGCCCTCCGCGTTGGTGACGACGGTGGGGTCGCCTCCCTCGAGGACGGCCACCACCGAGTTCGTCGTACCGAGGTCGATCCCGACCGCACGTGCCATGTCCGTCCCCTTCCGCCGGGGTGCTGCCCGGCCTCCAGCACAAAACTTGAGTGCCGTCTTGTCAATGGGGCGTGCTTCTCCGGCGGGTCCGGACACAGCGGTGCCGCGGCCCCCGTGGGACCGCGGCACCGTGGCGTACGGGGTGTCAGGCCAGCTTGGCGGTCAGGGTGATCGTCGTACCCGTCAGGGCCGCGCTGACCGGGCAGTTCTTCTTGGCGTCCTCGGCCGCGGCCACGAAGCCGTCGTTGTCGAGGCCCGGTACCGTGCCCTCGACGGTGAGGTGGATGCCGGTGATGCCCTCACCGGGCTGGAACGTGACGTCGGCGTTGGTGATCAGCTTGGTGGGCGGGGTGCCCGCGCCCGCGAGGGCGTGCGACAGCGCCATGGAGAAGCAGCTGGAGTGGGCCGCGGCGATCAGCTCCTCGGGGCTGGTCCTGCCGTTGGCGTCCTGCGCCCGCGACGCCCACGTCACCGGCTGCTCGCCGATGCCGGAGGAGTCGAAGGTGACGACGCCGCTGCCCTCGAGCAGGTTGCCTTCCCACACGGTGTGCGCGGTGCGCGTGGTTGCCACGATGATTCCCTTCGATGGGGCGATCGGGTCCCGTTTCCCGGGCCCGTGCGCACCATCCGATCACACCCGCACGCCGCTCACCCAGAATGACAGCTCACTGCACGCGGAAGACCGGCCCGCGCGCCGTGAACGGGAGCCGCGCGCCGTCCGGGATCAGATACGCGTGCTCGCGCCGCACCCGCAGCACGTCGCACCAGCCGTCCGTGATGACCAGCACCGGCGCCCCGGGCGGGAAGTCGTCGGCGCGGTGCAGCAGGTCGATGCCGGGCTGCAGCACCGTACCGCCGCGGCCGTGCACCCGCACACGTCCGGCGATCTCGGTGACCGGCAGATAACCCGCGTCGTGCGGCGCGGCGTCGCAGAACACGACGCGCGCGGCGGGTACGTCACGGGCCTCGGCGTACGAGGCGATCGCGCCCAGCGCCTTGCCGAGCAGCGTGCGGTCCATGGAGCCGGAGGTGTCGAGGACGACACCGAAGGTGCAGCGGGCGATCTCCTCGGGCGGGAAGTACCGTCCGGCGCGCGGGATGTCGGGGGTCGAGGCCTGCCGCCGCGCCGGACGCGCGTACGTCCGTACGGGCTCGGGGCGCGGCACGAACTCGTCGAACCAGCGGGCGAGTCGGGCGTCCCAGGGCAGCGGCGGATGGCTGAGAGCACGGATCTCCTCCACCAGACCGCCCGGCAGGAAGCCCCGCTCCTGGTGCTGGTGCAGGTCGAGGCCCCGGGCCAGCCCGCGGCGGTACAGCTCGTCGAGGTCGACGTAGTCGCGCGGCGAGCCGATCGGGCCGCCGAGGATGTCGCCGGCGCCCTTGCCGCGCAGCGTGGACAGGCGGCGCATCCGGCGCAGGTCGCTCGCGATCCGGTCGTAGACCTCCTCCGCCGACAGGTCCGTCAACTGCGCGTCGTACAGCAGCCCGTCGGGCATCGTGCCGACCTGCATGGCGCACAGCCAGCCGTTGACGACGTAGTCGCAGGCGACGTTGAAGAGGTACGGGTCGCGGGTGCCGCACCGGTCGCCGTGGCGCAGGGCGGCGTGCAGCATCTCGTGGGCGAGGACGAACCGCCATTCCTCGTCGTCGAGTTCACGCAGCGGGTTGATGTAGATCTCGCCCGCCTCCGCGTCGACCGCCGCGACGGAGATGTCGTGGGCGCGCGCGAGTTCGGCGTCGGCGACCAGGGTGATGCCCGCCGCGATGCCGCCGAGCAGCGGGTAGGAGGAGATGAACCAGCTCAGCGCCCGCTCCCAGGGCTGCAGCCGGGTGGGTCCGCCGCGCATCGAGGAACGACGGCCGCCTGCCACATCCATCGCCGTGGCCACGGTGCGCGTCAGGGCGTGCGCGAAGGCGAGCTGCCAGTCCGGCGCGGTGCCCCCCTTCCAGGTGTCCCAGGGCACCAGCAGCTGGTCCGGGTCGGAGCCGGCCGTACCGCAGCGGTCGTACGCGGCCGGGATCCCGTCGCGGCGCCAGCGGGCGGCGAGCTGCTCCTCGTCGCCGTCGGGGTACGACGGCGGCAGGTCCTCGGGAGTGCTGCCGACCGGGAAGCCGAGCAGGAAGCGGTTGACCACGGCGCAGCGCGCGGCGAGGTCGTGGCGATCGGGCTGCTCGCGCCGGCCCGTCGCCGCGGGGACGTGGCCGAAGCCGAGGTGGATGACGCCGTGCGCGACCGCCCAGGCCCACTCGGCGGGTTCGGCCCGGCGGGTGGGGTGGACGTGCAGCACGCCGTCGGAGTCGACACGGACGAGGCCCTCGCGGGGCGACGCGGCGCAGTCCTCCTGGCGGCAGGTGCTGAACCCGATGGCGGCGAGCGCGCGGTTGGCCCGGACCATGCGCATGCCCTCCGCGAACGCCTCCCCCGCCAGATCCTTCTTGGGCCGGTCCCGGCCGCGCCCGCGGCTCACCGGCGGGCCTCCACCAGCCGGGGCATGTCCCGGGCCGCCTCGACCAGGAACCACGCGGGCAGTACCGGATTGCCGTCGGTGTCCGGCGAGATCACGCTCTGCGCCACCTCCACCGAGATCTCGGCGAGCTGCACGAGCAGCGACTTGGCACGGAACGCGGTCTGCTGTCCGGCCGCCGAGAGGTGGTCCTTGCTCGCGGGCAGCTCCTTGACCAGACGTCCGCGGAAGGACTCGGCGAGGTAGTAGAGCAGGTCGCGGTCCTCCGGGCGGTGCGGCCAGCGGGCGTCGCCCTTGAGGACGGCCTCGATGCCGAACCGGCTGCGCACGATCTTGACGTAGCCGCTGAAGGCGACCGCGTGCGCGGGCGTCAGCGTGCCGTGCGCGATGACGGCCAGGGTGGCCTCGTCGAGGGCGGGACCGAAGGAGTGCAGCGCGTCGGAGAGCATGTGCCAGGAGCGGGGCGTGGAGAAGGGCTCCTCCGTCTTGGGCGGCTTGGACCACAGGTGGTCGGGGCGGTCGGTGAGGTGGTCCAGGACCCAGGGGTGGATGCCGTTGCCCGCGGCCCAGACCAGCCAGTCCTTCGGCGAGGCCGCCAGGTGCACATGGGCGAGGCGGTTGACGAGCGCGGAGGCGATCGGGCGGGCCAGGGCGTTGTCGGTCGCGCGGTTGCCCGCCCCGATGACGATCGACCCGGCGGGCAGTTCGTAGGTGCCGATGCGGCGGTCCAGGATCAGCGAGTAGAAGGCCTTCTGGACGTCGGGCGTCGCCGCGTTCAGCTCGTCCAGGAACAGGCAGTAGGGCTCGTCGCGGGCGATCGCCTCCGGCGGGCAGAAGACGGACCGTCCGTCACGGATCTGCGGGACACCGATGAGGTCCTCGGGGGCGAGCTGGGTGCCGAGCAGGCTCACGCACTCCAGTCCCAGCGAGTCGGCGAACTCCCGTACCAGGGAGGACTTTCCGATGCCGGGCGCGCCCCAGATGAAGACGGGCCGCACGGTGGCGAGACCGAGCAGCAGCTCCGGGAGGCGGGCGGGGGTGACGGTGACGGCTGCGTGCACGCACGGACTCCTGGGAGGTGTGGGAGCGGAGCGCGCGGCTGCGCGGTGTCCGGAACGACCAGTGTGTGCGCGCGAGTCCGTGCACCGCAGCCCATTTTTCAGGCGGCGCGCTCGCTCTCGGCCGCCGGCAGCGGCACCTGTGGTCCGTCGCACTCGCGCAGCCAGCCGCGCAGGACGCGGTGCACCCGCTCCGCGCCCACCAGGTCGGCGCCGTCGTCGATCGGCTCGGACAGGGCGAGCGGCGACATCAGGAAGGGATGCCCCTGGGCGCCGCCGAGTCCGCCGTGCGAGCCGATCTGCTCCTCGAAGGCGAGCACCTCGCCCTCCTCGGGGTCGTACCAGGAGTTGACCATGATGTCGGCCGTGTGCGGGAACGTGTGGGTGCGCCGTACGGCGTCGGCGGCGCCGGGGCCGAAGTCGGCGAGCGGGCCCGGGTGTTCGTCGTCGAGCGTGTCGACGGGCGCCTCCGCGCCGTGCGCGCCGAGCACCAGCCCGCCGTGCTCCTCGCTGCGCACCAGCAGGAAGCCGACGCCGGGGTGGTTGGCGAGCGTGGACAGCAGCGCGGGGTGGCGGCGGTCGATCTCCTCGCGGCTCATCCGGTGCGGCATGTCCGGGAAGGAGACGAGGCCGAGGTTGCCGGAGGCCAGTACGACCGGCTCGGAGCGGCGCGAGGGGCGGTGGCGCTCGCCGCCCTCCTCGACGGGTCGGCGCAGCGCGGCCCGGACCGCCGCCCGGGCCTCGGCGCCGCTGTGCGTACCCCGCGCCCGGCGCGGCACGGGCAGCCCGCAGCCGGCCCGGACCAGGTTGCCGAGGCTGAGGCCGTAGCGGGTCAGGAAGGTCTCGCCGGGGCTCTGCCCGTGGTCCGACAGCACGACGATCCGGTAGGGCCGGGGGGCGTGTTCGGCGACCTTCTCGATCAGCGCGAGCGAGCGGTCGAGGCGCTGAAGGACCTTCTCCGTGTCCCGGCCGCGCGGCCCGGAGTGGTGCGCCACCTCGTCGTACGCCACCAGGTCCGCGTAGACCGCGTTGCGCCCGGCGAGCATGTCGCCGATCACCGCGGCGACGACGACGTCCCGCTCGACGACGGTCGCGAAGGCGCGGACGAAGGGATACAGCCCGCCGCGCCCGACCCGCGGGCGCCGCTTCTGCAACCGGGCGCGGGTGGACTGGCCCATCTCGCGGAGCACCTCGGCGACGAAGGACAGCGCCGTACGGACGGCGTTGGCGGGGTCGGAGAAGTACGCGAAGTAGCCCGAGCGGGAACGGTTCTCCCGGCCTCTGCGCGCCGCCATGGACAGCACGAGGGCCAGTTCGTCGGCGCCGCCGCTGAAGAGGTTGCCGCGGCTGGCCCCGTCGACGGTGAGCAGTCCCCCGTCGCCGGTGTACCCGATGGCCCGGCGCTGGAGTTCGGCGGCGCTGCTGGGCCGGTTGCAGACCATGACCTCGTGGCTCTCCTTCTCGTACCACCTGAAGGCCGGTATGTCGTGGTTGCTGCCGTGCAGGATGCCGAGCTGGCTGGCGCCGGTCTGGCTCGACCAGTCGGTACGCCAGGGGGTGAGACGGTGGGTGGTGCCGAGCCACCGCGCGAGGGCCGGCATGAGTCCCTTGCCCGCCGCCTCCTCCAGCACGTCGTGGCCCACGCCGTCGAGCTGGACGAAGACGATGCCGGGGGTCGAGGGCCCGAGGTGGCCGTCGGAGCGGCTCCGGCGGCGGGCCGCGAGCCGGTAGAGCCTGCGCCGGTAGGCGTCGTCGTCCCGGACGGCGAGCGCGCCCCCCGCGGCGGAGGCGACCGCGGACATCACGGCGGCGACGACCACGGCGGTCTCCGGCGCGGCCTCACCCTGTCCGGAGGGGTTGATGCGCAGGGCGAGCAGCAGCAGCGACCCGTTGAGGAAGAAGACGAGCAGACCGAGTATCAGCGCGGGCACGAGCAGCAGGGCCCGCACGAGCAGCGGCCACACCAGCGACGACAGCAGACCGAAGACACCCGCGCCCGCCGCCGCCGTGACGGCGATGCGGGTGGCGCTGTCCCCGTTGTCGGACTGCAGCTGGAAGTCGGGCAGCGCGCCGGCCAGCACCAGCATCGTGACCGTGGACACGGCCCACACCGCGATGCTCCGCCAGACCCCGCTGAGGACCCGTCGCCACCGTCCGCCACCCACGCCCTGTCCCACCTCACGTCCCGGGCCCGCCCGGTCCGCGAGGCCTGCTCCCACCCTGTCACAACGGGCGGACACGGCCGGATGTGCCCGTCTCCTCGATCGCGGTCCCGTCGCGAGCGCCGGCCGGCGGCCGTCGTGCGCCGGTCAGCGGCCGTCGTACCCCGCGGTCGGCATCGACAGCCGGCGGTGGACCCGGGCCTTCATCTGGGCGTCGTACGAGGGTTCCGCGCTGCCCACCGTCTCGATCCGGACGCCCCGGCGGGCGCACTCGGCGGTGAACTCGTCGACGGAGGCGAGGGCGCGCTCCAGGACACGGTGGCTCGGTGCGACGAACAGGTCGACGAGGCCCGCCTCGACATCGGTCCACAGGGTGCGATGGTCGGGCCGCAGTCCCCGGACGAGAAGCTCGCGGGTGACGACGTAGCCGCGCTCGGCGGCCCAGCGGGCGCACATCGCGTGCTGGCTGCGGGAGTCGACGAGGAAGGGGTCCGCTTCGAGCTCCTCCAGGGGTGTCAGGCTCGCGATGGCCGTGACGCGCACCGTGCTCGGCACGGCGGAGGCACTGCGCGCGTTTCCCATGGCGTCCCCCTCACCTCCGGGTTTCGCCGCCGACCCTACTCCTGCCCGTAGGCTCGGGGGGAGTCGCGCGAAGGAGGCAAAGAGGTGCCGGTGGAGATCACCTGGTGGGGGCACGCCACCTGCACGCTGGAGGACTCCGGTACACGCGTCCTCACGGATCCGCTCTTCGCGCGCCGGCTCGCGCATCTGCGACGCAGGCGCGGGGCGCCGCCCCCTCCCGAGGCGGCGGCCGCGGAGGTGGCGCTGGTCTCGCATCTGCACGCCGACCATCTGCACGTGCCCTCGCTGCGGCGGCTCGCGCCGGGCACGCTGTTGCTGGTCCCCGAGGGGGCGAGCCGTGCGGTGCCCGCGCTGCGCGGACTGGACCATCTGCGGCTCACCGAAGTGGCGCCCGGGGATCGGATCCAGGTCGGTGACCTGGTGGTACGTACCGTGTCGGCGCGGCACGACGGGCGACGGCTGCCGGTCGGACCGCACCGCTCGCCCGCGCTGGGCTTCGTGGTCGAGGGCGAGGCGCGGACGTATTTCGCCGGGGACACCGGGCTGTTCGACTCGATGGCCGAGGAGGTCGGACCGGTCGATGTGGCGCTGCTGCCGGTCGGCGGCTGGGGCCCCTTCCTCGGGGAGGGGCATCTGGACGCGGGGCGGGCGGCGCAGGCGCTGGCCCGTCTGATGCCACGCAGCGCCGTGCCGGTGCACTACGGCACATACTGGCCGATCGGCATGGACGGTGTGCGCCCCCATGAATTCCATGCGCCGGGTGATGAGTTCGTGCGCCTGGCCGCCGAGTCCGCGCCCGAGGTGGCGGTGCACCGGCTCGACCACGGCCAGAGCGTTCGGCCGGAGGTCGCGCGGTGATGTCGCTGTCCGCCGCGGGCACCACCCCGATGCTGTTCCTGTCCGCGAGGAACAGCGCCGCGACGGTGTTCCTCGCCGCCACGGGCGCGGCCGTCACACCGGAGACCACGCAGCAGGCGATCGGCTATCCGTCGCTGTTCCTGCTGGTGCTGATCGGCGCGCTGGTGCCGGTGGTGCCGACGGGCGCGCTGGTGAGTTCGGCGGCCGTGGTGGCCTTCCACCAGACGACGCCGTTCGCGCTGCTGCTGGTGTTCGCGGTGGCCTCCCTCGCCGCGTTCCTCGGTGACGTGGCGCTGTACTGGCTCGGCCGGCGCGGCATGAAATCCAGGAACGGCTCGCGCTGGCTGGAGGCGATCCGGGTCCGCGCCCCCGAGGACCGTCTCGCCCAGGCCCAGGAGAAGCTGCGCGACCACGGCGCCACCGTCCTCGTGCTGTCCCGGCTGGTCCCGGCGGGCCGCATACCGGTGATGCTGGCCTGCCTGCTGGCGAAGATGCCGCTGCGCGCCTTCGCCCGCGGCGACATACCCGCGTGCCTGGCCTGGGCGGCCACCTACCAGGTCATCGGCATACTCGGCGGATCCCTCTTCGACGAACCCTGGGAGGGAGTGGTGGCGGCGGTCGTCCTGACGGTGGCTCTCAGCCTGGCGCCGGGTTTGTGGCGCCGGGTGCGCGGGACGGAGCCGCGCGAGCGTCCGGGCAAGGGTACGGAGAACCCCGCGGGCGACCCGGGCAACCGCTGACGGCCCGCGCCCGGGCGCCCTCCCGTCGCCCTCGTCCTCGTTCCTAGTCCTGGTCCTCGCCTTTCGTCCTCGTCAGGGCACCGTCACCCCCTGCCCTCACCCGAGCATCGTCACCCGAGCACCCGGGAACCCCCCACCGGCAGATCCCACAGGTCCACCCGCTCGAGTCCCGCCCGCTCCCAGGCCGCCCGCACCCTGGTCAGGGGCTCCAGCACCGGCTCCGCCGAGAGCACGAACGTCCCCCAGTGCATGGGCGCCATCCGGCGGGCGCCGAGGTCTGCGGCGGCCCGGACGGCCTCCTCCGGGTCGCAGTGGACGTCGCTGAGCCACCACCGGGGGTCGTACGCGCCGATGGGCAGCAGGGCGAGGTCGATGCCCGGATACCGCCGGCCGATGTGCTCGAACCAGTGGCCGTACCCGGTGTCCCCCGCGAAGTACACCCGTTGTCCCCCGGGCTCCGTCAGGACCCAACCGCCCCACAGGGTCCGGCAGGTGTCGGTGAGACCGCGCTTGGACCAGTGGTGGGCAGGGACGAAGTCGAAGCGCACGCCGCCGAGTTCGGCCGCCTCCCACCAGTCCAGCTCGGTGACACGGGTGAACCGGCGGCGCCGGAACCAGCGCCCGAGTCCGGCCGGCACGAACACCGGTGTGTGGCGCGGGAGACGGCTCAGGGTCGGGGCGTCCAGATGGTCGTAGTGGTTGTGGCTGATGACGACCGCGTCGACGCGCGGCAACGCGCTCCAGGCCACCCCGACGGGTGTGATCCGGGCCGGGGTGCCGAGGATCCTGCGGGACCAGACCGGGTCGGTGAGGACGGTGAGCCCACCTGTGCGGATCACCCAACTCGCGTGCCCCGCCCAGGAGACGGCGACGGTGCGCGTGCCCACCCGGGGCAGCGGTCCTGGTTCGAAGGGCAAGGAGGGGATGTCGGCGAGCCCCTCGGGCCGGGGCCGCAGCGCGCCCTCCCGGGCGAACCGGGCGAAGGCGCGCAGCCCCGGCAGCGGCGCGGTCAGCCGGTCGACGAACGATCCGGGCCAGACACGCCGCTCGCCGAGCGGTCGGGGCTCGGCGAGCGGGACGGTGGGACGGAGCGGTGGGGCGGGTGGGGTGGCGGGAAGGAGTACTGCCGGGGTTTCGGGGGCGGCGGGCGAGGAACGCGCCGCGGGAGTCGAGGCGGGCGTCGGCTCGTCGGTGTCGGGTGCGCTGGTGTCGGTGCTCGTGGTCGACTGGGACTGCTGCGTCATCGAAGAGGCTCCCATCGCTGAGCGTCGTCGCGGAGATCGTCGAAGGCCGACCCCAAGAGGGTCAACGCACGTTGCACATGTGGCAGTTCCAGCGGCGAGGGTGAACTGAGGCATTGCGCCCGCTCCTCGTCGCTCGCGCCGAACAGCGGTCCGGTCCCGAGCCGCACCCGCAGCGCTCCGAGGTCGTCGCCGAAGCGGTGGCCGCCTGGCGCGGGCATGCCGAGCCGGGCGGTGAGGAAGTCCTCCAGTTCCTGCGCGTCGCCGACGCCGTGCGCGGTGAGCGCGGCGCGCAGCGGGCCGAGGTCCACGTACAGATGTCTGCCGGCCCGTGGCGGCCGTGCGAGGGCACCCGCGCCGGTCACCGCGCGGTGCACGGCGTCGGCCACGCACGCGTGCAGACGTACCGCCGCCGTGAGTCTTTCGGTGACCGCGTCCGGCTCGTCGAGCGCGTACGAGGCCGCGACGGCGACCGGCCGGGCGACGCGGGCGCCGAGCACCGTGAGCACGTCGAGGACGCGGGCGCGCAGCCGGACGCCCTCGTCGGTGAGCGGGAAGCGCGCCACGGCGGCGGGCCAGCCCTGCGGCAGGAAGGCCCCGGAGAGGTCCGCGATGACGGTGACCTCTTCGGGAAGCATCTCGGCGGGGCTGAGCAGCACGGTGTCGTGCGGCCGGTGCAGGGTGTCGCGCCAGGTCTCGTCGCTGACCACGTGCAGTCCCTCGGCCACGGCGGCCTCGACGGTCTCGTGGACCACCTCGGGCGGCGCGACGGTGGCCGTGGGGTCGTCGGCGACGGAGAGGACGAGCAGCCGTGGATCGCCGCCCTCGCCGCGGACCCTGCGGACCGTCTCCAGCAGCGCGTACGGGTCCGGCAGGCCGCCGCACTCCGCGGGCGTCGCCACATGGAACACGGATCGGCCCAGCAGCCGCGCCTGCGGCGCCCACCAGGCGGCGCACGGCCTCGGCACCAGGACGTCACCGCCGAGCGCGCCGGTCAGGGCGAGGAGCAGCGCGGGGGCGCCGGGGGCGGCGGCCATCCGATCGCGTGCGGCGGCCAGGCCGCGCCGGTTCCAGTAGCCGCGGGCGGCGTCGAGGAGGTCGGGGCCGCCTCCGGGGGGCTCCGCCTCGGTGCGGTCCGCGGCGGTGGCGAGGACGGCGCGCAGTTCCGGCAGCACCGGCAGGCCCTGATCGGGGAGCGGCGGGCCGTAGCGGACCGGACCGTGCCCCTCCGGAACCGTCCGCCGCATCCGTGCCTCCGCGCAGTCCGTGATGCCGTGCCCTGTATCCGCCGCCCCTGCCGTACGGTCCGCCGCCCGTGATCCGCTCCGGTGACTCCGTACCCACGCTTCGGTTCCGCCATGGGCGCCCGCCGGGTTGCGCCCGTCACATCGTCAGCGGCCGGCGGAGAGGCGCTCGCGGCACAGTCGGTGTCCGGCCGCGCCCAGGGCGCCCGCGATGAGCAGTGCTCCGGCGATCAGGGCCGGAACGGACTCGGTGAAGGCGCCGCCCTCGCCGGCCTCCACGCCGTGCTGGGCGCCCGTGGGTCGGTCCGCCGTGTCGCCCTCACCGTCGCGACCGGACTCCTGCGTGGTGTCGCGCCCCGCGGCGTTCGGGGAGTCCGGAGCGCTGTCGTGAGGGGTGGCCTGGGAGGTGCCGGGGGCGTTGTCGCGACCCGCGCCACCAGGAACGTCCTGACCGCCTTCAGGGGCGGTACCCGCAGGTGCGTCCTGGCCACCCTCGCGTGCGGTACCCGCAGGTACGTCCTGACCACCCTCACGAGCGGTACCCGCAGGTACGTCCTGGTCATCCCCGGGGGCCGCGTCCTGAGGGACGACCGGGGCGGTGTCGCGTGCCGTGCCCGGAGGGACACCCTGGACACCCGCACCGGCCGCGTTCTCGGGAAGGACCGGGGCGCTGTCGCTTGCGACGCCCGGGGGTACGTCCTGGAGACCCTCGCCGGCAGTGGCGCTCCCAGGAACGACCGGGACGTCGCCCGGAGCCTGCGAGGGAACAGCCGACGCACCCTCACCGGCCGCGTCCCCGCGAACAACCGGAGCACTGTCCCGAGCCGCCCCCGCGGAAACACCCTTCGGCACACCCCCACCGACAGCGGCGCTCCCAGAAGTGCCCGGCACCTCGCCCGGAGCCTGCGAGGGAACAGCCGACACACCCTCACCGGCCGCGTCCCCGCGAACAACCGGAGCACTGTCCCGAGCCGCCCCCGCGGAAACACCCTTCGGCACACCCCCACCAACAGCGGCGCTCCCAGAAGTGCCCGGCACCTCGCGCGGAGATTCCCGAGGAACGGCCGGGACTTCACGCGGGACCTCCGGAGAAGCCACCGGAGCTTCGCGCCGGGCCTCCGGAGAAGCCGCCGAAGCCTTGCTCGGGCCCTCCGGGGCAGCCACTGGGGCCTTGCCCGGGACCTCCGGGGCAGCCACCGGGGCCTTGCCCGGGACCTCCGGAGCAGCCACCGGGGCCTTGCCCGGGACCTCCGAAGAAGCCACCGGGGTCTTAGGCCGGACCTCCCGAGAAGTGCCGAGCGCGGTGTCAGGGGCGTCGTGGGCCACGCTGTACGAGGCCTTCCACGGCCTCGCGCGGCCGCCCGGCCCGACGGGACACATCCCCTCGACGGCCCGCACGACGGCCGGCTCGCCGACCCCGCGTGAGGCGCCGGAACCCGCTGTGTGGCTCGCGGCGCCGGTACTACCGCCGCCGGAACCTCCGCGCGTCGAAGCACCGGACGGCACGCGGACCGTGCCGCGGTAGATGACGGCCTTCGTGTCCGCGCCCCCGCTCACCCGGTGCAACCGGACCTCTCTCCCCTCGAAGCCGTTGGTACGGGCGTCGACGAACTCGGGTGGTGCACCGGCCGTCGCGTCGCAGGAGACGGAGACGGTGACGCGCTCCCCGGGTCTCAGGGAGCGCGGCACGGCCTGGGCGCCCGGATCCGCGGACGCGGCCGAGGCGGCCGCGCCCAGCGCGGTACAGGCCAGGGCGGTGGCGGACAGCACACGGACGGTACGGCGCATCGGGTGGGCTCCTTCGGAAGGGCTCCGTCTGAAGGGGCACGGCCGTCGTGCTCCCCGAGCCCATCACAGCCCGCCCGGCCCCGGGGCGCGCGCGGCCGGGCACCATTCGCGGGACGGGGGCACCCGAGCGGGTGACAGCGGCGAAGCGCCCGCCAGTTCGAGAGGAAGTACATATCCCGTTCCGGACAGCGGCCACGCCTGTCCACGACGGCCGAGGCCACGTCGGCCAGTTTGCGCCGACTCCCCTGCGAGATGCGGCGCAGCCGGCCGACACGGGTCCCGGGCGGCTGTCGCTTACGACGGTCCTCGCCCCCGCCGACGACGGAGCGAGTGCCATGGCCGGGCAGGATCCCCCCGCGTGACCTCTCGTCGTCGAGGCCGCACGCGGCGGAGTGACGGCGCTCCAGGTACGTGCCACCGACCCAGACGCCTTCGGCCGTGACGTCTCGGGCGCCCCCGTCCTCGTACGCGCGAACGTGACCTCGCTGCTCTGCGTCCCCCTGATCCGTGGTGCCGGCCCCGCGCGCGGGGTGCCGACACTGTTCCGGGGCGACGCCCCCCGGTCTTCTCGATGGCGGAGGCCCAGGCGATGGACATGATGTCCCGCCGTGTCGCCCTGGCCATGGGCCGCGCGTGACGGACCATGACGACCCGTCTGCCGGGCACGTGGGAACCCGCGTGCCCGGTCACCCCCACCCGCGCCGCCCCACCGCCTCGTCCGGACGGGCCGCGCCCGGCGGACCGGCTACGCCGCGTCGCGCAGGACCTGGTTCCGCAGCCGCGCACAGCAACGGCTGATCAGCCGGGAGACGTGCATCTGCGAGATGCCGAGCTGCTCCGCGATGCTGCTCTGCGTCATATCGCCGAAGAACCGCATGTAGAGGATGGTGCGTTCACGCTCGGGCAGAGCCCGCAGCCGGGGCTTGACGGCCTCGCGGTCGATCACGACGTCGAGGGCGGGGTCGGCCGAGCCGAGGGCGTCGCTGAGCGAGTACCCGTCGTCACTGCCCCGGAGCTCGGCGTCGAGGGAGAGCGCGCTGAAGCTCTCCAGTGCCTCCAGACCGGCCCGGACGTCCTCCTCGCTCATCCGGGCGTGCGCGGCGATCTCGGCGACAGTGGGCCCGTGGCCCGAGACGGTCCCCGACAGTTCCTGCTGGGCGAACCGCACACGGTTGCGCAGGTCCTGAACCCGGCGCGGCACATGGACGGTCCACATGTGGTCGCGGAAGTGGCGCTTGATCTCACCGGTCACGGTCGGCACGGCGTAGCTCTCGAAGGCGTTCCCGAGTTCGGGGTCGTACCGGTCGACGGCCTTGACCAGGCCGAGCGCCGCCACCTGCCGCAGATCCTCCAGGTTCTCGCCACGGTTGCGGAACCGGCCCGCGAGCCGGTCGGCCATGGGCAGCCAGGCCTCGACGATCTCCTCACGGAGTGCGTCACGCGCTCCCCCCGCGGGGAGCGCGGCGAGCCTTCGGAACGCCTCCGTGGTGTCGGGGGCGTCATCGTGCGGGTGGCGTTTCGCGCTCACTTGGTTTCCCATAGTGCGTCGCAACTCCCTTGAAAGTGCCTTGGGTTGGACGGTCACCGTGGGAGCGCGGGGTGCGCCGGACAGGCACACCCGTGGCGAGAACCTGACGGCTCCCACGGACGTGCCTCCTGTCCGAAGCACTGAAATTCCGCCTGCCCCCGCGCAGTCGGGGCAAACCCCTGACGCGCCAAGCGGGTTGGCACTCGCCCGTCGGGCATGGACCGCGGTCTCGGGGGTACTGCTGATGCACCCGCGCCCCGGCGGCCGCGAACCCGGAAAAGGCCCATGGCCATGGCCGATCAGGCCCATGGCCATGGCCGATCCGTGCGGCAAGTGCGGTCAGCCCGGGGTGGTCGGTCTCGGGGACCTCGCGGTGTCCGGGATCCCCGGCTCGGCGCTCGCCGACGTCAGTCGTGCCTAACCGCGAACGGGGTGGCCGGACTCGGCGCCGGTGTCAGCGACGGCGCCGGAGCGGCGGGGGTCCGGTCGCGAGTGCGAGGGGAGCGACCGGGCCCCCGCCGGGGACGCGGAGCGACGGCGTGCCGGTCGACGGCAGGGGCCGCCAGGTCGGGAGAGGCCGGGCGCGGCCGTGGGGGTGTGGTCGGAGGCGGCGGTCCCCGGCGCGGCACGACGGGGCCGCAACCGGTGTGAGGGGCGGACGCACAGGGTGCTTCGGCTCCGGCCGCACCGCCGCCCCGCTCAGCCGGGAACCCGGCGTCGCCCGGCAGGTCGGCCATTGCGACGTCACGGAGCCTTCAGACGGCTTCTCCGAAGACCCGGTCCCGGGCCCCGTCGCGTGTCCGGCCCGGGGCGACCGGACGGCGCGGGTGGCGGCGCAGGTACTCGCCCTCCAGCTGGGCCATGCGCACGTTGTGGGTCCGCAGCGCGTCGTTCGAGCCGTGGAGCAGCGTGTCGTGGCGTGTCCGGTGGATCGTCTCCAGCTCTCTCATCAGCTGCTGGTCGTCCAGCCGGTCCGGGTCGACTCCGGTCATGGTGGTACCCCGCTCGTCGTGTCCTGCGGCGTGGTCCGGGTGCCCGCCGGGCACACACTCCCGCGAGCGGCACCCGGGCGACGTCCGGGAGGGAACCATGGATCTCGCCGTCCTCCCTCCACTCTACGAACATCCGGGGAACCGGGCATTCCACGGGCGCCCCGGGCCCTGTCCAGGGGCTGTCCCGTCCTCCCCGGTGGATCGGCGCGCGGCGTCGGATGCGGTGCGTCGCAGGGCGGAGGGCCGTCCTCGTACCGGGTGTGTCGGGGCGACCCGACAACACGGCGAGGCGCTCGGCTGTCGGCGTGCGCCCACCGGGGACGACGGGACAGCCCTCAGCGGGCGCGCTCCACGCGCCGCTCGTCCCAGACCGGCTCCGCCGTCTCCCGGATCCGGCCGTCGGAACCGAAGACCAGGTAGCGGTCGAAGGAACGGGCGAACCAGCGGTCGTGGGTGACCGCGAGGACCGTCCCCTCGTACGCCTCCAGGCCCTCCTGGAGTGCCTCCGCCGACTCCAGGTCGAGGTTGTCGGTCGGCTCGTCCAGCAGCAGGGCGGTCGAGCCCTCCAGCTCCAGCAGAAGGATCTGGAAGCGGGCCTGCTGGCCGCCGGAGAGCTTCTCGAACCGCTGCTCGGCCTGGGCGGTCAGCTCGTAGCGGCGCAGCCGGGACATCGCGGCGCCGCGGTCCTGGGAGTGCTCGCTCCACAGGATGTCGAGGAGCGTGCGGCCCTCCAGCTCGGGGTGGGCGTGCGTCTGCGCGAAGTGACCCGGGACGACCCGCGCGCCGAGTTTCCAGGCGCCGGTGTGCGCGACGGTGTCCCCGGCGAGCAGGCGCAGGAAGTGCGACTTCCCGGAGCCGTTGGAACCGAGCACGGCGACGCGCTCGCCGTAGAAGACCTCCAGGTCGAAGGGGTTCATCAGGCCGGTGAGCTCAAGCCCCTGGCAGGTGATCGCCCGTACACCGGTCCGTCCGCCGTGCAGCCGCATCCGGATGTCCTGTTCGCGCGGCGGTTCCGGCGGCGGGCCGGCCTCCTCGAACTTCCTCAGCCGGGTCTGCGCGGCCTGGTAGCGGGAGGCCAACTCGTGGCTGATGGAGGCCGCCTGACGCAGGTTCAGCACCAGCTTCTTCAGTTGGGCGTGCTTCTCGTCCCAGCGCCTGCGCAGTTCCTCGAAGCGGGCGAAGCGCTCCTGGCGGGCCTCGTGGTACGTCGCGAAGCCGCCGCCGTGCACCCAGGCGTCGGCGCCGGTCGGGCTGGGCTCGACGCTGACGATCTTCTCGGCGGCGCGCGCCAGCAGCTCCCGGTCGTGGGAGACGAACAGGACGGTCTTGCGGGTCTCCTCGAGCCGCTCCTCCAGCCAGCGCTTTCCCGGTACGTCGAGATAGTTGTCCGGCTCGTCGAGGAGCAGGACCTCGTCGGTGCCGCGCAGCAGGGCTTTGAGCACCAGCCGCTTCTGCTCACCGCCGGACAGCGTCCGCACCAGACGCCACTGCGCCTTCTCGTACGGGACGCCCAGCGCGGCCGTGGTGCACATGTCCCAGAGCGTCTCGGACTCGTATCCACGCACCTCGGCCCAGTCGGACAGGGCCTGCGCGTAGCGGAGCTGGGAGGCCTCGTCGTCGACGGCCATGAGGTCGTGCTCGGCGGCGTCGACGGCCTTCGCGGCCTCCCGGATGCGGGGCGGTGCCACGGACACGAGCAGGTCCCGTACGGTCGTCTCGTCCCGTACCGAGCCGACGAACTGGCGCATCACACCGAGGCCGCCACCGACGGTGACGGTCCCCCCGTGCGGCTTCAGCTCCCCCGAGATCAGCCGCAGCAGTGTGGTCTTGCCCGCTCCGTTGGGCCCGACCAGGGCGACGACGGCCCCTTCCCCCACCCGAAACGACACGTCGCCGAGCAGCGCCCTCCCGTCGGGAAGGTAGTACTCAAGATGTGCGGCTTCGAGGTGTCCCATGGTGAGGCATTCTCCGTGGAGGCGGGGCCGCCCGGCAAACCCATATCCGACGGGTGGGCATCCGGACAGGTCCAGTGCACCCGTACACCCGCCGAAGGGCGGATCCGCATCCCCGGCCCCGCACGGGGGTACCCGGTGATTCCCGGTCCCCGTGGCCCGACCGGGGCGGGGGCGGTCCGGGTCACGGGGGCGGAAAACGCGCCGGCGCGGGTAGTCGCACCCCATGACCACCACGCCTGACATCGACCTCACCACCGCTCCCCCGGGCCCTCACCCTCTCCGGAGCCGCTTCCTGACGGCCGACTCCCGCCTCTTCGAAGCCGTCGCGTCCCGCCACTGGCCCGGCGGTGACCGCCTCCTGCCGAAACTGAGCCACAGCGCGAACCACGGCCTGCTGTGGTTCGCCACGGCGGCGGCCCTCGCCGCCACCCGCACCCCTCACGCACGCCGTGCCGCGGCGAGGGGGCTGGCCTCACTGAGCCTCGCCTCCGCGACGATCAACACCGTCGGCAAACGCACGGTGCGCCGCCCCCGTCCGTCCCTCGCCCCGGTCCCCCAGGCTCGCCGGCTCAAGCGCCAGCCGATCACCACCTCGTTCCCGTCGGGCCACTCCGCGTCGGCCGCCGCCTTCGCGACGGGTGTGGCACTGGAGTCGCGCAGCTGGGGCGCCGCCGTGGCGCCGCTGGCCACCGCGGTGGCCCTGTCCCGTGTCTACACCGGCGCCCACTTCCCGAGCGACGTCCTCGCGGGAGCGGCGCTGGGCGCGGCCGCCGCGTACGCCGTACGGGGCCTGCTCCCGAAGGTCGGCCGCCCCTGAAAGGGCTTGTCCATATGGCAAGACGCAGGTCTCACCATCCGACACGCGGGCGTACGGTGATCCATGACCGACGAGAAGAGACGAAGGGGAACGGTCATGCCGAAGCCGCAGGAGACCGCCGTCTACACGCACGGCCACCACGAGTCCGTACTGCGCTCGCACACCTGGCGCACCGCCGCCAACTCCGCGGCCTACCTGCTCGACTCGCTCAAGCCCCACATGAAGATCCTGGACATCGGCTGCGGCCCGGGCACCATCACCGCCGACCTGGCGGAACTGGTTCCGGACGGACAGGTCACCGGCGTCGACCACGCACCCGGGATCCTGGACCGGGCCCGCGCCACGGCGACCGACCGCGGTCTGCGCAACGTGGAGTTCGGGGTCGCGGACGTGCACGCCCTGGACTTCCCGGACGACACCTTCTGCGTCGTCCACGCCCACCAGGTGCTGCAACACGTGGGCGACCCGGTGCGGGCGCTGCGCGAGATGCGCCGGGTGACCAGACCGGGTGGCTTCATCGCCGTCCGCGACGCGGACTACTCGGCCATGGCCTGGTATCCCGAGGTACCGGGGATGACCGACTGGCAGGACCTGTATCTGCGCGTCGCGCGCGCCAACGGGGGCGAACCGGCCGCGGGCCGCCGTCTCAGGTCGTGGGCACTGGCCGCCGGGCTCACGGACATCACCGCGACGTCGAGCACCTGGACCTTCGCCACCGAGGCGGAACGGGAGTGGTGGAGCGGGCTGTGGGCCGATCGCACCCTGGCCTCGGCGTACGCGGACCGGGCCACCGAGGGCGGGCACGCGACCACCGGGCAACTGCGGGCCGTGTCGGAGGCGTGGCGCGAGTGGGGGCGGCGGGAGGACGGCTGGTTCTCCGTGCTGCACGGGGAGATCCTCTGCCGGAAGGACGTGTGACCCACGCACTCGAGGACGCGTGAACCGCCCCGCTCGAGGCCGGGCGAACCGCCCGCCCGGCGATGCGTCCGAAACGATCTCCTTCCGGGACTGCCCCAACTAGGCTCGTCCGCATGGAGATTCTGGGAACCACGCTGCGTATCTGCGTCGACGACCTGGAGGCTTCGGTCCCCTTCTACGAAAGGCTGGCGGGCGGCCGCGCCCTGCGGTTCGAGCGCGGGGGCGTGTCGGTCGCCGCGGTGGGCTGCTTCCTGCTGATGAGCGGACCGGAGGCCGAGCTGGACGTCCTGCGCAAGGTCACCGCGACCATCGCCGTCAAGGACGTCGAGGAGGCCCATCGGGTGCTCGGCGAGCTGGGTGCGCACATTCTGGCGGGGCCCGTGGGGACACCCGCGGGCCGCAACCTGATCGCCATGCATCCGGACGGGGCCGTGTACGAGTACGTGGACCGCGGGACGGCCCGGTAACCGGTCGGGGTCCCTGCCCTCGTGCGCCGGGGCGGCGGGCTGGTCCGCCCGGCTTCCCGGCACGACGCGGGCGGGGCCCGTTCAGTCCGGATCGACGCGCCACTCCGTCGCCGGCGGCCGCATCCGGAAGTCGTACCGTCCGGGCAGCGCCTCGTCGGTCAGCCGTGCCCACAGCGCACCGACCGCCTCGGCCCCCTCCCGCAGATCGGCGACCTCGAACCCCGTGTCGAACACGGCCCGCGCGGCCTCCCGGTCCCCCTCCGCGAGCAGCAACTCGGCCTCGATCAGCCGGAATCGGCCCCGCTCGCGGGTCACGGGCCGCAGCCGCTCCCAGACCGCCCGCGCCTCCGCCGTCCGCCGCACCGCGAGCAGCGCGGCCATGGCCTCCCGCCCGAGCGCGGCGGTGGCCGCGGTCCACGCCGCACCGTCGTCACGGCGCTCCTGGCACAGGTCGTCGAAGGCCTCGGCGTACCGGTCGGCGGCCCGCTCCCGGTTGCCCGCCTGCTGGTCCGCGACGGCCAGACAGCGCAGCAACGGCCATAGCGACGGCGCGAGTTCGAGTGCCCGCTCCCAACTGCGCACCGCCTGTGCCATGTCCCCCGCATGCCACTGGGCGACGCCGAGGTGGTACTCGGCGAGCGGCTTGGCGGGCGCCGTCTCCAGCATGTCCCGCCAGTGCGGGGCGACCAGCGTCTCGCCCGGCGGCCCGACCCGTCGTGGCTCGGGAAAGGCACCGGTCCTGAGCAGCTCCACCCACGGCGCCTGCGCCTCTCCGAGCGTGGACTCCTCGAACGGCGTCCCCGCCAACTTGTAGCCGGCGCGCAGCACTTCGAGGGCTCCCCAGCCGGACCCGACGTGGAGCACCTCGCCGGGTTCGGTGTCGGCGTGCGGGAGCCAGGCCGCGTACGCCGCCTCGACATCGGCCCGTGGCAGGGCACGCTCCAGGCGGCCCTCCACGTCCGCCCGCGCCGCGGCCCAGTCGGCTCCGTGGACCGTCCGCGCGCTCGCGTCGTCCGCCGTCAGCGGCCCGTACGACTCCAGCCATGTCACCTCGCCCTCCGCGTCCAGCCGCACATGCTCCAGCTGGGTGCGGGCGAGTCCGGCCTGGATCTCGCAGTAGCCGCCGGTGCCGGGCTCGGTGAGCCATTCCTGCCAGCGCCGGCCGCCCGCGCCGGAACCCCAGACGAACAGCTTGCGTCCGCGCAGCACGTCGGTGGACGTCTGGACGAGCCCTTCACCCGCGTCGTCGAGCGCGGCGATCCAGCGGCGCTGCCCGTCGGGCACTTCGTAGAAGTAGTCGGCGGGGAAGTCGGCGCGCGGCGGGTAGGTGCGGTCGACGCCCTCGTGCTCCGGTACCGGCACCCGGCGCAGCCGCCGCTCGTAGCCGAAGTGCCAGGCCTCGTCCGCCGGGACCAGCACCCTGCGCCGCTCGGGAACGGCGATGTTGGACCACCAGTACACGGGGGCGGGTTTCTCGTGCGGATTGCGGACGCGGACGCCGACGTGGAGGAAGTCGGAGCCGTCCGGCAGCCACAGGTCGACCTGGAAGGGCAGGTCGCGCAGCCGTTCCCACTCCCACAGGCGGAGCATCTCACCGCCGTCGGGGGCGGTGACCCGGGCCGCGTGGACGGGCGCGCAGGACAGGGTGGTGTGACCGGTCGCGCCGATGTTCCACTCGATGCCGCCGGAGAACCAGGCGCCGTTGAGTGCGAAGCAGGCGGGCTGGAACACCGGGTTACGGTACAGGAGTTCGCGCTGCGAGGGCTTGTGGAAGAGGGAGGCGACACGGCCCCCGCGGGACGGCAGTACGGTGACCCGCAGCCGGTCGTTCTCGATCACGATGGTGTCGGTCGCGCGGGGCGTGCGGTGTCTGTCGTAGCCGTCGCGGACCCGTTCCGGCAGGACGTCGCGCAGGGGTTCGTAGCCGATCTGCCGGGCCATGTCACGAGGGAGTCCCTCGCGGTCCCGGTCGTCGATGCGGTGCGCGTCGTCGAGCGGCCGCAGGGGCGGCAGGGGGTTGCTGGGGCCCAACTCCGCTGACGGCAGCGTCAGTACGTCACGTCGGATCGTCGTCACGACGACCATGGAACAGCGACATCGCCCACCTGACCAGGGGTTCCGCTCGTCAGGATACGGTCAGGATTGCGCAAAGGCGGGCGTGACGCCCGGCCCGGGGGCGCCGCCGGGTCCCCGGCGGCCGGGGACCGTGCGGGCGCGGACGGGTCACGGGGAAGAGGTCATCTCCGCGGTGATCGCCCAGCGTTCGTGGTCGCGCCAGGCCCCGTCGATGTGGATGAAGTCCGGCGAGAAGCCCTCCAGCCGGAATCCGCAGCGCCGCGCCAGCGCGATGGAGGCGGCGTTCCCGGGCTGGGCGTTGATCTCCAGCCGGTGCAGCCCCATCGTCGTGAAGGCGTACCGGACCACGAGCCCGAGCCCCTCGGACATGAGCCCCCGCCCCGCGGCGTGCGCGAAGGCGCCGTATCCGAGCGCTCCGCTCAGAAAGCCGCCCTCGACGATGTTGTTGATGTTGATGAAGCCGGCGATGGCACCGCCGTCCCGCTCGCAGACGAGAAATCCGGCCTTCGTGGGGTCCTTGATGAGCCGTCCCGCGTACGCCGCGTAGGCGTCGGGGCTTCCCGGCGGGAAGAGCCAGGGCTGGTGCAGGGCCTTGCTCTCGCGGGCCCGCGCGGTGAACTCGGCCGCGTCCTCGTACGTGAAGTGACGTATGCCCGCGCGGGGGCCCTGGGCGAGGTAGGGGGAGTCGATCTCAGGCATCCGGCCACAGTACGCCGCCGCGGCTCTGCGGCCCCGTGGTCTCCACACTCTCACGGCCGTCGCCTCGTGGAGTACGCCCCGCACAGCGCGCCGATCGCCCCGGTGCCCAGCAGTGCCATCCACAGGGGCGTGGTCACTTCCGGGATCAGCAGCCGGATCTTCGTGCTCCGGGTGTTCTCGAAGACGAAGACCAGGGCAAGGAGGACCATCGCCATGACGGTGGTCCTGCCCGGTGTCATCAGCCCGGCGCGGCTCTTCGCACCGCTCGTGCCGGAGGCGTCGGGGGTCTTCGGACTCATGCGCCCAGCATGGGCCGCGGGACGGCGGCCCGCTCGGTGGGAGGTTCCTCCGGGTGACCGGCGGGACCCCGTCCCCCCTTCCCGTCCGCCCCGGTCACCCGCACGCCCCGGGCTCCCGGCTCCGCCCCGAAGGGGAGCAACCCCGCACGTGACACCCCCGCACCCCCGCGGGCGACGGGCGACGGGCGACGGGCGACGGGCGACGGGCGACGACAGGATCTACGCGAGTGCGGGCTCGTCCAGCGTCAGCGTCCCCGCGTCCGCGTCCAGTTCCGCCCCGACCCCGAACGGAATCGTGAGGGCCCCTTCGCAGTGGCCGAATCCGAAGTCCTCGACGACCGGCACCCCGAGGCCGCCCAGCCGGTCGGCGAAGACGGCCCGCAGGCTCTCGTAGGGGCCGCAGTCCACCCACGAACCGAGCGCGATCCCGGCGACCCGGTCGAGCCATCCGGCCCGCAGGAGCTGGGTGAGGATCCGGTCCAGCCGGTAGGCCTCCTCGCCGATGTCCTCGATCAGCAGCAGGCCGCCCTCGGCGGAGGCTCGGGCGTGCGGAGTGCCGAGGTCGGCGGCGAGCAGGCTGACGCAGCCGCCGAGGGTGACACCCCGGGCCCGCCCCGACACCAGCGCGCCCCCCGTCTCGGACGTGCCGGACGTGAGGGTTCGCACGGTCTCCGGTTCGAAGAGCGTCGCCCGCAGGTGCTCCTGCGTCCGCGCGTTCTTCAGGAAGTCGAGGGCCGCGACCATCGGTCCGTGCAGGGTGACCAGCCCGACGCGGGTCGCGAACGCCTCGTGCAGTGCGGTGATGTCGCTGAAGCCGAGGAACACCTTGGGGCCCGCGGAGCGGATCGCGTCCCAGTCGAGGAGGTCGACCATGCGCTGCGCGCCGTAGCCGCCGCGGGCGCAGAACACCGCGGACACCTCGGGGTCGCACCACGCGGCCTGGAAGTCGGCGGCGCGGTCGGCGTCGGCGCCCGCGAGGTAGTTGAACTCGGCGTGCCGGTCCAGGACATGGGGGGCCACCACGGGATCGAGGTCCCAGCCGCGCAGCAGGTCGAGGCCCGCCTCCAGCCGTTCCTCGGGCACGGGACCGCTCGGCGAGACGACGGCGACGCGGGCCCCGGGTGCGAGGCGGTCGGGACGGGTCAGGGACTTCACTTCAGGAGCTCCAGGGTGGGAATGCCGGGCGGGTTCAGACCGAAGACCTGTGCGTACAGGGAGAGTTCGGACTCCAGTGCGCGCACCATGGTGTCGGCCCGGCGGAATCCGTGCCCCTCGCCCTCGAAGGCGATGTAGGCGTGCGGGACGCGGCGCCCCTCGATCCTGGACAGGAACCGCTCGCACTGCGCGGGCGGACAGATGACGTCGTCGAGTCCCTGGAGGAGCAGGAAGGGCGCGGTGATCCGGTCGGCGTGCTCGGCGGGTGAACGCTCCACGTAGCGGCCCGGCACCTCGGCGAGCGGACCGATCAGCGACTCCAGGTACTGGGACTCGAAGTCGTGGGTCTCCCCCGAACCCCAGCTGGTGAGGTCGAGGATCGGGTACAGGATCGTGCCGCAGGCGTAGACGTCGGTGGCCGTGAGGGACGCGGCGGTGGTCCAGCCGCCCGCGCTGCCGCCGCGGATGGCGAGCCGTCGCCGGTCGGCGGTGCCCTCCTCCGCGAGGGCGAGGGCGACGGCAGCGCAGTCCTCGACGTCGACGACGCCCCACTGCTCGCGCAGCCGGTTGCGGTACTCCCTGCCGTGTCCCGCCGAACCGCCGTAGTTGACCTCGGCGACACCGATGCCGCGCGAGGTGAAGTAGGCGATCTCCAGGTCGAGGACGAGGGGGGCCCGGCCGGTGGGGCCGCCGTGCGCCCAGACGACGTAGGGCGGCAGCTCGTCGGCGGGGGCCACGTGATCGGGGTGGTGCGGTGGATACACGTGGGCGTGGATCTCCCGGCCGGCGGGGCCGGTGAAGGTCCGGATCTGCGGCTCCGGGTAGTACGTGGGGTCCACCGGGTCGTCGTGGGCGGCGCCGACCACCCGGGCACGTCCGGTACGGAAGTCCAGCTCGACGACCTCGTAGGCGCTGCGCGGGCTGGCCCCGACGCCCAGGACGCGGCTGCCGTGCACGGCGAGAGTCGGCGTGAACTCGGTCCAGGGGCCGGCCGCATCCACGACCTCGCCGGTCTCCGGGTCCAGTATCCCGAGCGCGGTGGCGCCCCGTCCGTGCACGACGGCCACGAGCCCGCTCGGCAGTGGCGCGAACCAGCGGTACCCGATCTTCCACAGCGGGCCGCCGAACTCCTCCTCCCGGGTGCAGACGGGCGTCTCCCGTCCGAGCCGGTACAGGTTCCACCAGCCGGTGCGGTCCCCGGCGTACAGCAGGGCGCCGTCGGCGGCCCAGTCCGCCTGAGCGATCGACTCCTCGGGTCCGCCCGCGACCACCCGCGGGGCGTGCAGGGTGCCGTCCTCGGTGACGTCCGCGAGGACGAGTTCCGTGCCGTCCCAGGGCATCCGCGGGTGGTCCCAGGCGAGCCAGGCCGCCTGGCCGCCGTCGGGAGACAGCCGTGGTCCGGTGACGAACCGGTGGCGTGCGTCGGTGAGTTCGCGTACGGCGCCCCGGTCCTGTGCGGCCGATCCGTCGAGCGGCACCGCGGCGGCGACCCGTCGTACGTCGGTCGGCCCGTCGCCGGTGAACTCCTCCATCACGCACCAGACCTCACCCCGTTCGGGGTGCAACTGCGGGTCCACCCAGCGCAGTCCGCCGCCGACACGGGACACGGGCGTGAGGGGACGGGGCTCGGCGCCCGGCTCGTACGCGTACAGCCGCTGGTCGGCGAAGTTCACGAACACCACGAACGGCCCCTCGGGGCGCATCTCTCCCGCCCAGGGATGTCCGCCGTACTCGATGACGCGGCTGCGGACGTTCCACGGGGCGGGCAGTACCGACTCCTGCGTGCCGTCGGCGCGACGCCGCACGAGGGTACGCCGGCCGCCCTCGGTGGGCCGGGGTTCGGTCCACCAGGCCTCGTCGCCGACGAACCCGGCGAACTCGGGGTGCCCGTCGTGTGCCGCGGCGAGCGCCGCGTCGATGGGCGAGGGCCATGATCCGTATGACAGTGTCCGCATTCCGTCCCCCTCAGGCCGTGCGCAGAAAGCGGTCGAGAACGCGGACGCCGAAGTGCAGTGCCTCGACGGGGACGCGTTCGTCGACACCGTGGAAGAGTGCCTGGTAGTCGAGACCCTCGGGCAGTTTCAGCGGCGCGAATCCGTAACCGGTGATGCCGAGGCGCGAGAACTGCTTGGCGTCCGTGCCGCCGGACATGCAGTACGGCACCACGTGCCCCTCGGGCGCGAACTCCTCGATCGCCGCCCGCATCCGACGGTACGTCACCGAATCCAGCGGCGCCTGCAGGGCGACCTCGCGGTGGTGGAACTCCCACTCCACGTCCGGTCCCGTCAGATGGTCGAGGGTGGCACGGAACTCGTCCTCGGTGCCCGCGAGATGGCGGCCGTCCACGTACGCGACCGCTTCCCCGGGGATCACGTTGACCTTGTAACCGGCGCTGAGCATGGTCGGGTTGGCGCTGTTGCGCACGGTGGCCTCGACGAGCGCGGCGGCGGGACCGAGCTTGCGCAGCAGTTCGTCCACGTCGCCGAGATCGTCGAGGTCCGCGTCGATCCCGTAGAGCGCGGCGAGTTCGGTGAGGGCCGCGCGGACGGTCGGCGTGAGCCTGATGGGCCACTCGTGCGCGCCGATCCTGGCGATCGCGGCCGCCAGGTGGGTCACGGCGTTGTTCCGGTTCACCTTGGAGCCGTGGCCCGCGCGCCCGCGTGCCGTGAGCTTGAGCCACCCGGTGCCGCGCTCCCCCGCCGCGATCGGGTAGAGCTCCCGGCCGCTGCCGTCGTGGAAGGTGAACGCCCCGGACTCACTGATGCCCTCGGTACAGCCCTCGAACAGCTCCGGATGCCGGTCGGCGAGGAACCCGGAGCCGTCCTCCGCGCTCGCCTCCTCGTCGGCGGTGAACGCGATCACGAGGTCGCGCCGGGGGCGCACACCGAGGCGCGCCCAGCCGCGTACGACCGCGAGGATCATCGCGTCCATGTTCTTCATGTCGACCGCGCCGCGCCCCCAGACGACGCCGTCGCGGATCTCCCCGGAGAACGGGTGCACGCTCCAGTCCTCGGCCTGCGCGGGCACCACGTCGAGGTGACCGTGGACGAGCAGCGCGTCGGCGGAGGGATCGGTGCCCTCCAGCCGCGCGACGACGTTCGTACGGCCCTTGGTGCGTTCCAGCAGGACGGGTTCCAGGCCCGTCTCGGCCAGCAGCGCGGCCGCGTACTCAGCGGCCGGCCGTTCCCGGCAGTCGCCGCCGCCCCGGTTCGTGGTGTCGATGCGGATGAGGTCGGAGGTGAACCGTACGACCTCGTCCAGTGCCTGTTCGTCAGCCATACTGCTCCTCCACCGCAGCCGAGACGATCGTGGTGACCGCCTTGAAGGTGCGGATTCCCTCGTACATGGTGTCGCTGGTGTAGGCCACTCTGCGCTCTCCGGTGCGTTCCACGCCCGGCACGACGGTGGCCGCCATCGACAGGTGCTCCGCGTCGAACTCGAGCGCCACCGTGAACGGGCCGCCCACCACCGGTTCGTGCCGTACGGCCAGCGCTGCCGCCTCCTTGGCGGCGGCCCGGATGTCGGCGGCGGTCCGGGACGGCGTACGGCACACCGCCGCGTACCGCGACACATGGTCCTTGACGGCGACCTTGAGCGCCTCCGGCGCGTATCCGAGCGCGTCCTCGCAGGCCAGGTCGTCGCCCGTGACGAGGACGACGGGTACGCCGTACTCGGCGACGACGTGCGAGTTGAGCAGTCCCTCGCTGGCCCGTACGCCGTTCACCCACACTCCGGTGATCGAGTTCGCGAGGTAGGTGTGCGCGAGGACGCCTTCCATGCCGGCGCCCGTGTGGTAGCCGACGAAGGCGATCCCGTCCACGTCGCCGTGCTGCACGCCCTCCACCATGGACAGCGACTTGTGCCGGCCGGTGAGCATCTCGGCTCTCTCGTCCAGTCGTTCGAGCAGCAGATTCCGCATGGACCAGTGCGCCTCGTTGATCAGCACCTCGTCCGCACCACCGTCGAGGAAGCCGAGCACGGCGGCGTTCACGTCCGAGGTGAACATCGAGCGGCAGCGCTCCCATTGCGGCGTCCCCGGCAGCACGTCGGCAGGCCAGGTCACCCCGGTGGCGCCCTCCATGTCGGCGCTGATGAGGATCTTCACGACACACCCTCTTCGCACAGGTCAGCGGCATTCTTCATGTCGGGTCACGCTACGCGGCGACGCGGCGCCGGGCCAGGACGCCATGCATGGACATAGCGGCCCGAACCGGTCCCGTCGCACGCTTCGCGACCGTCCGGCGGTCAGGGTTTCACGACGACCGCGAGGAACTGCGGGAGGGGGCCACTTCGGCGGACGTCGGTGGGGACGTCGGTGTCGGGGCGGTCCGGGGTCCGGAGCCGGTTCCGAGGTTCCATGGGGTTCCGGGGTTCGGCACGATGTGCGAACGCGGCCGGGATCAGTCCTCGTAGACGGTCAGGACGACGCCGTCCAGCTCGATGCGGCGCGGCGTCCCGCCCTCACCTCGCACCAGGGCGTCCAGGCAGCGCCGGAAGAGCTTCAGCTCCTGCTCGCTGAGGACGGCGGCGGCGAGGTCGAGGAGTTCGGCGAGCGCGGTCTCGGTCAGTATGTCGGGCAGTTCACCGGAGAGCAGGACGACGGACTCGCCGGTACTGCCCCGGACAACGGCGGTGGTGGGTCCTCCGTGCACGAACAGCACATGTCCCCCTGGGTGACACAGGGGTCGTGCGGCTCACGTGCCCCGAGCAGAATGAGAGACTAGCTGTGGATCTTGCCGGTTTCGGCGGTTCTGGATTCTTTTACCGGGATCCCCGGGAAGGGGAACCGGAGCGGGCGTCCGGACGTCTACGACGTACGCCCTCGACCGCCCCGAAGCCTGACGCGCACCGCGGCCGGGAGTACGTCCGGGCCGCACCGGGACCCGCACCCTGACGGCTCCCTGCCCACCCGACGCGACGCCGGCCCCGAGCCGGACGTCGGACGTCCCGCGTGAAACGTCCCACCTCACGCCTCCCACCTCACGCGTCACGCCTCCCACCTCACGCGTCACGCCTCCCACCTCACGCGTCACGCGTCACGCGTCACGCGTCACGCAACAGTCAGCCCCGGTGGGCGTCGCGGCCCAGGAGGGATTCCACGAGCGCGGCGACATGGCGCCGGTCGTCGACGGAGAGCTGCTGGACGCTCGCGATGAGCAGGTCCACCTCGGGGTCGGCCGAGGCACCCGCGTCCACCACCGCGGACGCCGGGTCGGCCGCGTACACGTGAATGCCGCAGGCCTCCGCGGCGGCACGGCGCACCGTGTCCAACGACAGTCCAAGGCCCTTGGACAACCCTTCCAGCGTGCTGGGCTGTGGCATGCGCACCACGCGCTCGGCCGTCGCCAGGTGATGGACCGTGGAGCGCGGAATGCCGCCCCGACGTGCCACCTCTCCGTAGGACCAGCCCTCACGGTCGAGGCGATCTCTGATGATCTGCTGCAGTGCGTTGGCCACCGATGGTCACTTCCTGCTCGCCGCCGGGCGGAACTCTTCCAAGCGGGATCGATTCTACGTGGGGCTTCGCTCAGGCCCCAGAAGTCTTTCCCCGAACCGCTTGCGCGGCGAGCTCCGGGGCCACTACTGTCCAATCTCGTTGGACAGAACGTCCGACAAGATTGGACGAAGTTTGGGGGGAACCTGCCTTCGTTCGATCGGAAATGTCTATCCCTGAGGGGGAATTGATCATGATGGACAACCGTGAACTCGACACCGAGTCCGCCGAGCTGCTGCCCGGTCGCGAGGCCCTCGGACGCCTGAAGTTCAGCTTCGGCCGCACCACCAACGTGACCAAGCACGTCGCCAACATCAGCGCCCACAACGAGTCGGCCGCGCTCAACGACCACTCCAGCTGGTCGGCCGCGTCGTCCAGCGCCGCCCAGGCCATCAACGTCTCGCAGTAGTCCGGCACGGGACGCCCGCATGCGTCCCTGCCCACCTCCGCGGTACCGGACGCCACGCCCGCGTCCGTCTTCGCGTCACCAGCACGACCACATCAACGAACCACGTCCCGAAAGGACATCCCATGAGCATGGACATGAACGAGCTGCAGTCCGAGTCCGCCGAGCTGCTCCCCGGTCGCGAGGCCCTCGGACGCCTGAAGTTCAGCTTCGGCCGCACCACCAACGTGACCAAGCACGTAGCCAACATCAGCGCCCACAACGAGTCGGCCGCGCTCAACGACCACTCCAGCTGGTCGGTGGCCGAGTCCAGCGCCAGCCAGGCGATCAACGTCTCGCAGTAACACCCGCCGCGCAACGGCTGTTCGGCGGACCGCGCCCGGGGCGGGCGCGGTCCGCCCTTGGGGGGGGAAGGACCACACATGACGGCACTGGGGGACGGGCCCGCGTTGCTGTACGACACCGGGTCGCCGGTGCCGGGGCCGGGAGGAATCCCGGTCACCTACGAGCAGTTCGCCACGGGGACGCTGCCGGTCGTCGGCCTCGGCGTCGAGGTACTGCCGGTACCCCGACTCAGCTCCGGGCTCAAACTGCACGGGGAGTATCAGGGGTCGGGCTTCACCGACCCGAAGTACATCGCGCGCCGCGGAGACGGCCAGGTCGTGCAGCTGTCCCGGCTGCTGTACCTGGTCGCCTCCGCGATCGACGGCGTACACGACATCGAGACCATCTCGCACCGGGTGAGCGCCCGTTACGGGCGGGAACTCAGCGCGGAGAACGTGCGCTACCTGGTCGAGGAGAAACTCGACCCGCTGGGCGTCACGGTGCCGGAGGGACAGGACGAGGAGGAGATCACCGCGCCGCGGTCCGATCTGCTGCTCGCCCTGAAGGGGCACCGGATCATCTTCAACGAGCGCCGGGCGGGCCGGATCGCCCGCTCGCTGGCCTGGCTGCACCGCCCCACGGTGGTCGTGCTGATGCTGGCGGCGGCCGTGGCCATGGACGTCTGGCTGTTCGGCTTCTTCGGCGCGGTCGAACCCGTGCTGCAGGTCCTCGACCAGCCGGTGCTGATGCTCGTCGTGTTCGGCCTCACCGTGGCCTCGCTCGTCTTCCACGAGTTCGGTCACGCCTCGGCCTGCAGATACGGAGGCGCCCGACCGGGGTGCATCGGCTGCGGGCTCTTCCTGATCTGGCCGTCCATGTACACGGACGTCACGGACATCTACCGGATCGGACGGGCCGGACGGCTCCGCACCGACCTGGGCGGGGTGTACTTCAACCTCGTCTTCATGCTCGGCATGACGGCCGCGTACTTCGCCACCGGCCAGCAGTTCTTCCTGGCCACCGTGTATCTCGGGCACTTCGAGATCCTGGAGCAGCTGATGCCGGCCGTCCGCCTGGACGGCTACTACATCCTCGGCGACCTGGCCGGCGTCCCGGATCTCTACGGCAAGATCAAACCGATCCTGCTCAGCACGGTGCCCGGACGGCGCGGCAAGGCGGCGCGTGCCGAGGTCGTCGGGCTGAAGAAGTCCTCCCGCACCATCATCACCACGTGGGTCCTCACGATGGTGCCGCTGCTGATCGGTGAACTCGGGTACGCGCTGTGGAACCTGCCGCGGATCGTCGCCACGATGGTCCGCTCGCTCAGCGCGCAGGTCGTGGGCACGGGCGACGCCTTCGTCAACGGCGAGATCGCCGCGGGGCTGATCGGTGTGGTCGGCTGTTTCATGCTGCTGTGCCCGATGGCCGGTGTGGTCTACCTGTCGGTCAAGATGGGCGGCCGGGTCTTCCGCGCGGCCAAGCGCTCGACCGACGGCAAGCCGCGGCTGAGAGTGGCGCTGTGCGCGCTGGCCCTGGTCGGCCTGGGCACGCTGAGCTACGCGTGGGTCTCCGGCGTGACGCCCGAGCCGCTGCCCAAGCGGCCGCCGATCGCCCCGATCCTCCAGCCCGGCGTCTCCACGGCGGAGCCGCCCGCCCGGCACGCGTCCGCACCCGGACCGCAGGCGTCCCCGTCCGGCTCCTCAGCGGTCCCGGCGTCCGGCGCCGCGTCCCCCGGCGCCTCGGGCACCGCCTCGGCGAGTGCCTCGGCCTCGCCCAGCGCGGACGCCGGGGCCTCCGCGTCGCCCAGCGCGGGCCCGTCCAAGAAGCCGGCCGAGCCCGGCGGAGGCCAGAACACGACGGGTTCGGCCCCGGCGGGTTCGCCCACCGGTCCTTCCGAGGGACCCGCCGAGCCGTCGCCGTCCGAGCCACCGACCTCGACGGCTCCCACCTCGGATCCGCCCGCCCCGACCGACAGCCCGAGCGCGACCGGCGAACCGCCCCCGGCCACACCGTGACCGGCCGCACCCTGCACCGACACCACAGGAGAACCATGTGAGCACACACGCCAACGCCCATCGAAAGCCGAATCCCGTCGGCAAGTCCCTCGGCCGGAAGGCCATGCGCATAGGCCTGTTCGCGGCCGGCGCGGCCGGTATCGCCACCGCCGTACCGGCTCAGGCCGCCACGGCCGCGGCGGGCACCATGGGCCGTAACGCCGCCGTCGCCGAGGACCACACCTTCAGCCACGCCGACCGGGCCCATCCGACCCAGGTCAAGGACTCCTTCACCGTTCGGCAGTTCGGCACGGTGGCCTCCGCGGGCATCCGCAACCAGGCCAACGCGGTCTCCGTCGGCTGCTCGGTCGACGCGCACTGCCGGTCGGTGGCCCTGTCCTTCCAGATCGTCACCCTCGCGGGCCAGCACACGCACCTGAACGCGGTGAACCTCAGCGACGCGGCGAACCAGCACTGTGACGGATGCCAGACCCTGGCCGGTGCCTACCAGTTCGTGGTCTCCACCGCCCGTCCGATCACTCTGGACCGTGCGACGAAGAGCCGGCTCGACGACATCCACCGCAGGCTCGACGCCCTGAGCCGCTCCGGTATCCCGGCCGTCGACCTCAAGACGAAGGTCGACGCGCTGGCCGCCGAGGTCACCGGAGTCCTGCACGACGCGGTGGCCAACGCACCCAAGGCCGCGGACCAGCCGGCCGTGGCGGTGCACCGCCACATGGACGGCTGGCCCGGCCACTGAACAAGGCAACCTCACAAGGCCGTTGGCGACGATCTCGGCGAACGACGTCAGCGAACACCGTTGACGGTGATCGTTGCGCGGGGCCGTGGCGCGGCGCGTGCGTGAGGCCGTCGAGCAAGGCCGTCGGCCGAGGCCATCGCGCCTTCGACCAGGGCCACTGAGAGGGGTACGGCGTCACCGGCCGGCCGGTGACGCCGTACCCGTGCCACGGCTCAGCCTGCGGTACGGCCCGCCACCAGCCACTTCGAGGGCAGCTCGATCCGGGTACCGAGCGCGGTGTACTCCGACGTGACGAGCGGGAGTTCACCGCTCGCGAGGACGGTGAGGCCGGCCGCGCCGAGGTGGTCGGGGACGGATTCGTCGGAGATCTCGCCGGGGGCGATGCCGTGCCGGAAGACGGGTGCCAGCTTCGCGGGAGGGCCGTCGGAGCCCTGCGCCAGTCCCATCAGGACGGGGCGGGCGGCCTCGGAGAGTTCGACGAGGAACACCCGGCCCCGCTCCCCCAGCAGAGTGGCGATGCCGTCCACCAGCGGCTGGCGGTCGTCCGGTTCGCACTGGTGGAGCACGCCTCGCACATAGACGTTGGCGTCGCCGAGCTCCGCGTGCAGGTGCTGCACCTCGCTCTTCTCCGACGCGTCGAGCAGCCGGTACGTCGCCTGCCCGGCGGCGTCGGCATGGCGGGCGTGGTCGAGCGCCGCGGCCGAGAGGTCGGCGCCGACGACGTGCGGGAAGCGGTCGGCGAGGAACCGGGTCTGGGTGCCGTTGCCGCAACCCAGGTCGACGAGAGGCAGCCCGTGGAACGTCACGTACGGTTCGAAGAGAGCGAGATGGACGCCCGCGGTCAGGGCGGGCTCCGCATCCCAGAAGACGGCTCCCTGCTCGTCGGGGGCCTCGCGCCAGAAGCCCTCCCAGGCTCCCCTGTACCGACCTGTCACGCTCATGCCCGCTCCCCAGGTAGCGCCGCCGCCCGCCGAGCATGACGGGCGAGATCGGTCTATCGCGCCTGGAGTGCGGCGACAAGTGTACGGCGCATTCCTTCACCGGCCATTTCGGTCCGTCTACGCCGTCGCGCGCCCCCTGCGCCCCCGGGAGCCCCCTCAGCCCGGGAGTGTGCACGGGAGCGGCGGGAGTGTGTCAGCGCCGCGGCAGTGTCAGTTCGAACCACACGGTCTTGCCGCCGCTGGTGCGGCTCGTGCCCCACTCGCGGGCCAGCGTGCTGACGACGCGCAGACCGCGTCCGGACTCGTCGTCGCGGCCCGCGCTGCGCAGCGTCGGCAGGGTGTGGTCGTCGTCGGCCACCTCGCACAGCAGGGTGTCGCCGCGCACGAGGCGCAGTCCGACCCGGTGGCCGTGCGCATGCCGTACGGCGTTCGCCACCAGCTCGCCGGCCATCAGCTCGGCGGGGTCGGCCAGCCGGGACAGCCCCCAGTCGTGCAGCTGCTCGCGAACGGCGGCGCGGGCCCGGCCCGCCTCCGCCGGATCGGACGCGAGCCGCCATTCGGCGATGTCCTCGGGTTCGATGCCGTTGAGCCGGGCCATCAGCAGGGCCACGTCGTCCTTGCGTCCGCCGCGGGTGTTGAGGGCCCGGATGATCGTGTCGCAGGCGTCGTCCATGGACGCGGCCGGGTGGGCGGCGGACTCGCAGAGCGTGGCGAGGCCGACACCGATGTCCTCGCCGCGCACCTCGACCAGGCCGTCGGTGCACATCACGAGCCGGTCGCCGGGCGCCACCGGTACGCGCACCGCCTCGAAGGGGACACCGCCGACCCCGATGGGCGCGCCGGTCGGCAGGTCGAGCAGATCGCTGTGGCCGTTCTCGGCGCGGACCAGGACGGGCGGGATGTGGCCCGCGTTGGCGATGTGCAGCTCGCCGGCGATGGGGTCGTAGATCGCGTACAGGCAGGTCGCGAGGTAGTGCTCGCCGAGCCGCTGGGCCAGGTCGTCGAGGTTGCGCAGGAGTTGGGCGGGCGGCAGGTCGAGCGCCGCCATGGTCTGCACGGCGGTGCGCAACTGACCCATCATCGCTGCCGAGTTGAGGCCGTGTCCCATCACGTCGCCGACGACGAGGGCGGTACGGGAGCCGGGCAGCTTCACCGAGTCGAACCAGTCACCGCCGACGCGGCCGAGGAGCGTGCCGGGCAGATAGCGGGTGGCGATGTCACAGCCGGCCATGCGGGGCGCTATCTGCGGCAGCATGCTGTCCTGGAGGGTCTCGGCGACGCTCTCCTGGTACGTGTACATACGGGCGTTGTCGAGCACGAGCCCGGCCCTGGCGGCGAGTTCGGCGCCGGTGGCCCGGTCCATGTCGTTGAACTCGACACGCTCCGGGTGACGCAGCAGGACCATGAAGCCGAGCACCACGTTGCGGGCCTTCAGGGGCACGACCAGCATGGAACGGTCGGTGATGAGCGGCCGGATGTCGCGCTTCTCGAACTGCGCGGCGATCATGTGGCCCATCCGCTCGCTGATGCGCGGCACGAGGACGGGCTCGCCGGTGGTCATGCACTGGAAGAACGGGGTGTGCGCGGGGAACGGCATGGCCTCGCCGACGGGCACGACGTCGTCCCAGCGGCCCGGCTCGTCCGTGTGCTCGAGGGCGACGCGGTGCCACATGGTGGTGGTGTCGGGCACCCCGTCGGGGAACCCCTCACCGGCGACGACCTGTTCGCGCAGATAGGTGCCCGCCACGTCCGTGAAGCGGGGCACGACGGCCCGGCTCACCTCCAGGACGGTCCGCGCCAGGTCGAGGGAGGTGCCGATGCGTCCGCTGACCTCGTTGAGGAACTCCAGGCGCTCGCGCACGGCGACGTACTCGAGGTCCTCGCGCTCGTCCTCCGCGTCGGCGGTGTCCCGTGCGCCCTGTGCGTCCCGCGGGAGCGGCAGGCCGGCCGCCGCGGCCCCGGCGGCCCGCTCGCGGCGGGCCTTGCGCCCGATCCGCCGGGGCACCCCCCAGTCCGGGGTGACGGGCACCCGGTCGTTCTGACTGAACTCCATGACCGGGTAACCGAGTTCGAGGACCTGCGCGACGACGCGGGCGCCTTCGTCCACACTCATGCTGGGCAGGATCTCCGGCAGTCTGCGGGCCAGTTCCTCGGCGCCGGGGAAGTCGGTGTGCAGCGCGAAGGCGGGTGCTATGCGCTCGACGGCCACCCGGTCGTCGGCGTGGCGCATCGCGCCCGCGTCGGCGGCCAGTACCAGCAGCCGCTCCCGCCCCGGGCCCACCAGCGGGTACGCCCACCACAACACGTCGACACGGGCACGGCCGCTGCCGTCGTCCGCTTCGTGCTCCCGGCCGGGCACCGTGAGCCGGGCGCGCCCGGCGGCCGGGTAGGAGAGCCGTCCGTCGATCGAGGACTCCAGGTCGGGGCCGAGCCCGTCGTACGCCGCGTACGCCCCGTACGGCGCCGTCTCGTCCTCCTCCGGGAGCACACCGGAGACGGGGAGCAGGTCGACGGCGGGGTGGCCCACCGCGTCCTCCTTGGACACGCCGAACAGACGTCGGGCGCCGGTGCTCCAGTGGGACACGAGGCCGTCACGGTCCACCGCGACCACGGCCAGCGGGACACGCCCGGCGTCGGCGTACTCCGCCACGCCGTTCCCGGCTGTGCGGCCGAGGGGTGTGCTCACTTCGGTGCCACGCGAAGTGCCGCTCTCCATGGCCCAGGCCCCTCTCCCCGCGGCTCGGCAAGATCTGTGCCGCACCCACCACCGTACGACTGCGGCCCGCCGCCATGTGCGGCAACAGGGGAATTGACCTTTCCGGGGGGCGCTCGGCGCGCCACCCGTCCCCGGTGCGGCGGGTGGCCCCGGTCAGTCCTCGTGGCCGAGCTGCAGATCGCGCTCCGTGCGTCCCCCGCCGGCCACTTGGAGCACGGTGGCCACCGGCGGGTAGCCGGCCGCGATGACGGTGTACTCGCCGGAGGACAGGTCGACGAAGCGGAAGGTGCCGTCGGCGCCGGTGGTGAGGGTGTCCACGACGTTGCCCGCGGCGTCCAGGAGTGTCACGCGCGCGTCCTCCACGGGCCGTCCGCCGCCCGCCCGTACGGTGCCGCGCAGGACGGCGCCACCGGCGAGTTCGACGTCCTGGCGGGTCTCGCGGGAGGCCTGCACGCTGACCGGGAGCGCGGCCGGCCGGAACGCGGGCGCGCTGCCGGCGAGGGTGTACTCGCCCGCGACCAACTCGGTGATGACATAGCCTCCTTCACGTCCGCTGCGGGTGGTGGCCACCACCTCGCCGTGGACGTTGGTCAGCGTGACGGTGGCGTCGCGCACCGGGGTGCCGTCCGCGGTCAGCACGCTCCCGGCCAGGCGGCCGGCGCCGCCGAGCACGACGTCCAGTTCCACGGGGCGCTCCCCGACCGTCACGGAGACGGCCTGCGGCTGGTGGCCGCCGGCCGCGGCGATCAGGACGTACGACCCCGATCCGGGCGTGGACAGCGCGTACCGTCCGTCCTCGCCGCTGGCGCCTCGTCCGATCTGCTGTCCGCCGATGTCGATGAGGGTGAGCGCGGCGCGTGGCACGACGGTTCCGTCGGGGTGCTGCACGGTGCCGCAGACCGGGATCCCGGCGGCGTACGTGGTGCGGGCCGGGGGGACCTGGGTGAGGGGCACGGATTCGGTGTCGGCTGTGGGGGCGTTGTGGGACACCAGCGGTTTCTCCTTGAGGAAGAAGGCGATGAACAGGCCGAGGACGAGCACCGGCACGAGGTAGAGGAAGATCCGCGGCATGGCGTCCGCGTAGGCGGCGATGTAGGCGTCGCGCACGGGTGCGGGCATCGCGTGGACGAGTTGCGGGGTCAGGGACTCGGGGTCCGGGAGGGCGGTGCCGGCCCGCGCCGGGACGCGTTCGGCGAGCGCGTCCGCGAGCCGGCTGGCGAACAGGGTGCCGAAGATCGCGGCGCCGACGCTGCCGCCGATCTGCCGGAAGTAGTTGTTGGCGCTGGTCGCGGTGCCGAGGTCGGCGGGGCGCACGGAGTTCTGGACGGCGAGGACCAGCACGGGCATCACCATGCCGATACCGGCGCCGAGGACGGCCATCCAGACGCTGTAGGTCAGCCGGGGTGTGTCGACCTCCAGCCGGGAGAGCAGCCACATGCCGAGCGCCGACAGGGCGCCGCCGAGCAACGGATAGACCTTGTAGCGGCCGGTGCGGCTGATGAGCTGGCCGGAGACGACCGAGGCGACGACGATGCCGCCCATCATCGGGAGCATGAGCAGCCCCGACTCGGTGGCGCTGGCCCCGTCGACCATCTGCAGGAACGTCGGCAGGTAGCTGGCCGCTCCGAAGAGGGCGACGCCGATCACCAGGCCGACCAGCGCGGTGATGTTGAAGACACCGTCCCTGAACAGCCGCGGCGGGATGAGGGGTTCGGCGGCGAAGCGCTCGACGACGAAGAACAGGACGGTCGTGGCGAGGGCGCCCGCGCCGAGCCCGAGGATCACCCGGGAACCCCAGGCGTACTCCGTACCGCCCCAACTGGTCAGCAGGACGAGGCAGGTCGAGGCGGCGGCGAGCAGCAGCACCCCGAGCACGTCGACGCGTCCCCGGCGGGCGGGCTTCGGCAGTTTCAGGACGACGGTGACGACGGCCAGCGTCAGCAGGCCGAAGGGCACGTTGACGTAGAAGCACCAGCGCCAGGAGAGGTGATCGGTGAAGTAGCCGCCCAGCAGGGGCCCGGCGACCGAGGCGAGGCCGAACGCGGCGCCGATCAGGCCCATGAAGCGGCCGCGTTCCCGGGGCGGCACGATGTCCGCGATGATCGCCTGCACGCCGATCATGAGGCCGCCCGCGCCGACGCCCTGGACCGCCCGGAAGGCGATCAGCTGGTCCATGGTCTGCGCGCGTCCGGCGAGCGCCGAGCCGATGACGAAGAACGCGATCGCGAACTGGAAGACACCCTTGCGGCCGAAGAGGTCGCCGACCTTGCCGTAGACCGGGAGTCCGATGGTGGAGGTGAGCAGATAGGCGGTGATCGCCCAGGACATCCTGTCCAGACCGTGCAGCTCACCGACGATCTTCGGGAGGGCGGTGGCGACGATCATCTGGTCCAGCGCGGCGAGCAGCAGCGCGAGCATGAGCCCGAGGAAGACGAGCCGCACCTGGCGCGGGCCGAGCCGGTCGGGGCCGGTGGGGCCGATCACCTCCAGAACGGCGGGCTGCGGGGGTGCGGCAGCCGGTTCGTCCTGTACCAGAGTGATCCCGCCCACGGTCCGTTCCCCTCGTCGCACCCACTGCACAATTCCCGCTTATCGCGACAACTGCGAGCAAGCGCGACGAGTTACGGCGTACCGTCGCGTCGCGAGGAGATGCACTCGAACCGGTGAGGGCGGCAACGCACCCTGGAGGGCCGCCTCTTGGGCCCGCGGACCGGCGGAGGCCCCCCTCGGGGCTACTTCTCCGTCTCGGTGGCGAGCTTCTCGAGCACCAGGTCGTAGATCCGGCCGAGGCCCTTGGGCGCGAAGGTCTTCTCGAAGAAGCCTCCGATGCCGCCCGCGCCGTTCCAGACGGTGCTGACGACGACCCGCGACTTACCCTCGCCGGCCGGGGTGACCCGCCAGGTGGTGACCATGGAGGAGTTGCGGTCCTTCTCGACGAGCTCGCCGTCGGTGGGCTCGGTGACCTCGAGCAGGCAGTCGCGGACGCGCTTGCTGGTGGCCTGGAGCTTCCAGTGGACGAGGGTGCCCTCGCCGTCGCCGCCCTCGCGCACCTCGTACTCGCTGAAGTGCTCGGGCAGCAGCTTCGCGCGGGTGCCGGTGTAGTCGGCCAGGGCGTCGAACACCGCCTCCGCGTCCGCCGCGATGACCCGCTCCGTCGTGGCCTCGACCTGCGCCATGGCACTTCCTCCAGCACTTGGTGACTCGGGGTGTGCGGCAAGCCAACCACCACGCGGGCCACCCCCTCAAATCGGGGTCCCCGCAGGGCGCGGGAGGGGCCCGCGGCGGGGGCGCGCGAGGGTCCCGCGGCGAGGGCCGGGAAGGGGCCGCCCCGAGGGGTCGGAGGGGGTCCGCCACGAGGGGTCGGAGGGGGTCCGCCACGAAGCTCGAGATACCGGGTCGCACGATCAAGGGAACATGTGTTCTATTCTGTGGTCAGTGCTACCGAGGAGGCCTCATGCGCTGGGAGAACCTCACAGCGGACCCCGCCGGGGACCGCGCCCGGGACGCCGTGCTGTTCGGCGCGGACGCCGTGACCACCCGCACCTTCGACACCCCGGAGTTCCGCGGCATCACGTTCCACGAGATCCGGGCCCGCTCGATCGTGAACCGGGTGCCGGGGGCCTCCCGCATGCCCTTCGAATGGACGGTCAACCCCTATCGGGGCTGCACGCACGCGTGCGTGTACTGCTTCGCCCGCAGGACGCACAGCTATCTGGACCTCGACACGGGTCTCGACTTCGACTCCCAGATCGTGGTCAAGGTCAACGCGCCGGACCTGCTCCGCCGCCACCTGGGCTCCCACCGCTGGCACGGCGAGCACATCGCGATGGGCACCAACGTCGACTGCTACCAGCGGGCCGAGGGCCGCTACCGGCTGATGCCGGGAATCATCGCCGCCCTGCGCGACCACGCGAACCCCTTCTCGATCCTGACGAAGGGCACGCTGATCCTGCGCGACCTCGACCTCCTGAAGCAGGCCTCCGAGGTCACCGACGTCGGCATCTCCGTCTCCGTGGGCTTCACCGACACCGAGCTGTGGCGGACCGTGGAACCGGGCACCCCGGCGCCCGAACGCCGCCTGGACGTCGTCCGCACCCTGACGGACCACGGCATCGGCTGCGGGGTCCTGATGGCCCCCGTGATCCCCTTCCTGGGCGACCACCCGGCCCAACTGCGCGCCACCGTGCGGGCGATCGCGGCCTCGGGGGCCACCTCCGTGACCCCGCTGGTGCTGCATCTGCGGCCCGGCGCCCGGGAGTGGTTCATGGCCTGGCTGGAACACCACCACCCGTATCTCGTCCGCCGTTACGAGCGGCTGTACGCGGAGGGGGCGTACGCCCCCAAGTGGTACCAGCGCCGGATCACCCGTCAGGTCCACGAGCTCGCCCAGGAGTACGGCATCGGTCCCGCCCACGGGGGCGCGCCGCGCAGGATCGCCGCCCCCGGGACCGTCGCGGCCGAACCGGCCGCGCCCGAGCCGACACAGCTCACCCTGCTCTGACGAGTGTTCGAACTCCCGCTTTTCGGGACCGCGCTGCCCGAAACCTCTCTGACGTCATCCGAGCGCATCCGGCGACCCAATCGGGTCAAGTCTTGTCAGAACGGGTTCTTCCGGGCCCCCACCCCGGGACGATGCGGCGAAGGCCGTGGCGTGCACGGCTCAAAATCCTCCGTCCTGGGAGGCGTTGTGAAGAAACGCGCAGCTGCTCTGTGCGGGGCTGCCGCCGTGGTGGCCGGGATGATCACGTCGATCCCCGCCGACGCGAGCGCCGGCTCCGCGACCGCACCGCGCACCGTCCGGACCGCCAAGCCCACCTGGAAGAAGTGCGGCACCAGCACCTACCCGGCGCTCCAGTGCGCGTCCGTGAAGGTGCCGCTGGACCACTCGAAACCGGACGGCCGGCTCATCACGCTGGCGCTCTCGCGGATCCGGCACACCGCGAAGACGTATCAGGGACCGCTCCTGGTGAACCCCGGAGGGCCCGGCGGCAGCGGGATCACGATGGCCGGATTCGTCGCCTCCGCGCTGCCCAAGGCGGTGGCGGCGCAGTACGACGTCATCGGCTTCGACCCGCGCGGCGTGGGCGCGAGCCGGCCCGCGCTGGACTGCAGGCCCGGCCACTTCGCGCCGGTCCGCCCGGACACCGTGCCCGGCACCCCCGCGATCGAGAGGGCCAACCTCGACCGCGCCCGGTCCTTCGCGAAGGCGTGCGGCGAGAAGTACGCGAGCCTGCTGCCGTACATCGACACGATCAGCGCGGTCCGCGACATGGACTCGATCCGTGGCGCGCTCGGCGCCAAGAAGATCAACTACTTCGGGTACTCCTACGGCACCTACCTGGGCGCCGTCTACGCCAAGCTCTACCCGCAGCGCGTGCGCCGGCTGGTGCTCGACTCCGTCGTCGACCCCACCGGCGTCTGGTACGAGGACAACATCGGGCAGGACTACGCCTTCAACGACCGTCATCTGGCCTTCCTGGCCTGGGTCGCCAAGCACGACGCGACCTACCGGCTCGGTACCGACCCGGCCAGGGTCGAGGCCAAGTGGTACGCGATGCGCAGGGCGCTCGCCCGGAAGCCCGCCGAAGAGAAGGTGGGCGCCTCCGAACTGGAGGACACCTTCATCCCGGGCGGCTACTACAACGGCTACTGGCCCCGTCTCGCCGAGGCCTTCTCGGCGTACGCGAACAAGAAGGAGACGACCCCGCTCCTCGCGGCGTACAAGAAGATCGGCTCCAAGGACGCCTCGGACGGGAACGGCTACAGCATCTACACCGCGGTGCAGTGCCGTGACGTGTCCTGGCCGCGCGACTGGAACCAGTGGCGCAAGGACAACTGGGCCGCCTACGGCAAGGCGCCCTTCATGGTCTGGAACAACGCCTGGTACAACGCGCCGTGCGCGTTCTGGCCGACGAGCACGCTGCGGCCGGTGGACATCTCCAACACGGCTCTGCCGCCGACACTGGTCTTCCAGGCGACCGACGACGCGGCCACCCCGTACCAGGGTGGCGTGACGGTCCATCACCAGCTGCTCGGCTCCAGCCTGGTGGTCGAGCGGGGCGGTGGCAACCACGGCATCACGCTGAGCGGGAACGCCTGCCTGGACAAGTACCTGGCGGCCTATCTCACCAACGGCAAGGTGCCGCACGGGAGCGGCGAGGCCGACGCGGTGTGCGAGAAGGTGCCCGACCCGGAGCCGCTGAGCACGAGGTCGATGTCCGCCACCTCGCAGGGTTCGACCCTGCACGGGCTGCTCGGCCCGCGCGGCTGAGCACACCCGGACGCCCGTCGGGGGCGCTGTCACACCCGTGGTCCACCATGGACGCATGAGTGAACTGACCCGCATTTCCGCCCCCGACGGAGTCGCCCCCGCCGCCGCGTACTCACATGTCGTCCTCGGCACGGGCCGCCTCGTGGCGGTCTCGGGACAGCTCGCCCTGGACGAGGACGGCAGGCTCGTCGGCGAGGGCGACCCGGCGGCGCAGGCCCGTCAGGTCTTCGAGAACCTGCGCCGCTGCCTGGCCGCCGCGGGCGCGACCTTCCACGACGTCGTCAAACTCACCTTCTTCGTCACGGACATGGCCCATATGCCGGCCATCCGCGCCGCCCGGGACGTCCACATGTCCGCGGACCGCCTGCCGGCCGCCTCCGCGGTCCAGGTCGCCGCCCTGGTCGGCCCCGAGTTCCTGATGGAGATCGAGGCGTACGCCGTGCTGGGCGGATGAGCGGCGTCCGGGTCAGGGAGATGACCCTCGCGGACTGCGACCGGGTGTCGGAGATCCGCGTCCGCGGCTGGCAGGCCGCGTACAAGGGCCTGATGCCCCAGTCGTACCTCGACTCGCTCAGTACGGAGCAGGACGCGGCACGACGGCGCGGACGCTTCGGGCAGGGCGGCGGCGCGGTGGTGAACCTGGTCGCGGAGCGGGCGGGCGAGGTGGTCGGCTGGGCCTGCCACGGCCCGTACCGTGACGGCGAAGTCCGCGCCACGGACGTCGAGTTGTACGCGATCTACGTCGACCCCGACCGGACCGGCGCCGGGGTGGGGCGCGCACTGCTGCGGGAGGCGGCCGAGCGCTGTGCCACCGCCGGGTACGAGCGGATGCTGCTGTGGGTGCTCAAGGAGAACACGGGGGCGCGCGGATTCTACGAGCACGCCGGATTCGGCCCCGACGGCGCCGAGGAGCCGTTCGAGGCGGGCGGCGTCGAGGTGCCCGAGGTCCGCTACGTCCGCGCGCTCACCGACACCCCTGCCACCCCTCCCCCTTCTCCTGTGACTACTCGCACCGGTGCCGGGGCCGGGGCGTCCGCGGTCTGACGGGGCGCGGTCCGGCGGGGCGTCCCGGAAAGGCGGCTCCGCGGGCGTGGCGCGTGGGCCGCGTCGCGCGCTCCGGACGGACGAGAGGGCAGACGGCGGGGCAGGCGTCACCGCGGCAGTCGCGCCAGCGCCCGCACCGCTTCCTCCGCGAGGACCGGATGCGCGAGCGCGTCGTTCAGTACGGGTCGCGCGCGGACGTCGCCCAGCGCGCCCAGCCCCGCCACACAGGCCAGGGCGACGGTGCGGTACGGATCGTGCGGGCGCAGCCTGCGCCGGAGCGTGGTGATCAGCGCGGGGACGGCCTCGGGGGCGCGCAGCTCGACCAGCAGCCGTACCGGATGCAACGCGTAGGCGACACGCAGTTCGTTGGTGGCGAGCGCGGCCGCCGCGCGGGCCGTCCGCGGATCACCGAGCCGCGCGAGGGCGTACGCCGCGGACGCGCAGCGCCGTGGCTCGCGGTGGTTGAGCAGCAGGACGAGTGCCTCGAAGGCCCGCCCGTCCCCGGCGACCCCGAGCCGGAAGGCCGCCAGCTCCCGTGCCCACAGCGGCTGCCCCGGTGCGGTCAGCGCCGCAGCCAGGACGTCGAGGTCCTCGGTCGCCACGAGTCGGTCGTACGCCGGCGAGGCCCCCGCCTCGTTCCGTAAACGCTCCGTGAGTGATCGCAACTCCTCGTCCATGCCGCCGAGCCTAGATGCGGCTCCGGGACGTGGGGACGTACATCACGAACTCGGGGGCTGGCGCGCTCGTTACCGGCGGGTTAAGCTCAGACGAGCGAGTTACCCACTCGCGTATTCCTCAGGGCGGCCTGGTGACGCAGCCGCCGTGAGAGCAGTCGGTTCGGTGCTTCAGGCACCGCAGTACGACACGGCTCCGGGACAGAGCCGGTCGGCTTCACCGTTCACCGGGTACGCCCTCGCGCGCTTCCCGGCCCGGACGGCACCGGGCGTGTGCGCTCGTCAGCCCGGCAACACCCGCAATGCTCCGCACCCCGTGCGCTCCTTGGCGCACCCGTGTGCCCTCCTCAGTCGTCACCCTCTTCCTGGAGTCCCGCGATGGCCGCTCCCCAGTCCGACATCCCTCTGTCCCCTCTCAAGACCGTCGCCGTCGTCGGCCTCGGCACCATGGGCACCGGCATCGCCGAGGTGCTCGCCCGGGCCGGCCGTGACGTCGTCGGCATCGACATCAGCGAGGCCGCGGCCGTCCAGGCCGTCACCGCGCTCGAAGCCTCCACCGCCCGCGCCGTGCGGCGCGAGCGGCTCACGGGGCAGGAGCGCGACGACATCCTCGCCCGCTTCCGCACCTCCACCGACCTCACGGCCGCGGCCGACGCCGACCTGGTCATCGAGGTGACCCCGGAGTCGTACGACATCAAGCAGCAGGTCTTCCGCGCGCTGGACGGCGTCGTGCGCCCGGACACCATCCTGGCCACCGGCACCAACGCCCTCTCCGTGACGCGTCTGGCCGCCGACTCGGCCCGCCCCGAGCGCGTCCTCGGCCTGCACTTCTTCAATCCGGCGCCCGCGATGAAGCTCGTCGAGGTCGTCTCGTCGGTGCTGACCGCGCCCGCGGCGGTCGCCGCCGTCACCAACCTCGCCCTCGACCTCGGCAAGGAGCCCGTCGCGGTCGGCGACCGTCCCGGCTTCGTCGCCGACGGACTGCTGTTCGGCTACCTGAACCAGGCGGCCGCGATGTACGAGGCGAAGTACGCCTCCCGCGAGGACATCGACGCCGCGATGAAGCTCGGCTGCGGCCTGCCCATGGGCCCGCTCGCCCTGCTCGACCTGATCGGCGTCGACACGGCCCGTACGGTCCTGGAGGCCATGTACGTCGAGTCCCGCGACCGGCTGCACGCCCCCGCGCCCATCCTCAAGCAGCTCAGCGAAGCGGGCCTGACCGGACGGAAGTCGGGGCGCGGCTTCTACTCCTACGAGGCTCCCGGCAGCGGGAGCGTCGTGCGGGACGCGCTGACACCGCTCTCCGGCGGCCCCGGCACCCCTGGCCGTGCGGTGCGCTCGGTCGGCGTCGCGGGCTCCGGAACGATGGCGTCCGGCATCGCCGAGGTCTTCGCGAAGGCCGGGTACGAGGTCGTCCTGGCCGCCCGCAGCGAGGAGAAGGCACAGGCCGCCAAGGCCCGGATAGGCAAGTCACTGGCCCGGTCGGTCGACAAGGGCCGGATGACCGCCGAGGCCGCCGCGAGCACCCTGGACCTGATCACGCCGGCGGGTTCGTACGACTCCTTCGCCGAGGTCGATCTCGCCCTGGAGGCGGTGGCCGAGGACCTGGAGGTCAAGCAGCAGCTCTTCGCGGTGTTCGACAAGGTCTGCAAGCCCGGCGCGATCCTCGCGACCACCACCTCCTCGCTGCCCGTCGTGGCCTGCGCCCGTGCCACCTCGCGCCCGCAGGACGTGATCGGCATGCACTTCTTCAACCCGGCCCCGGCGATGAAGCTCGTCGAGGTGGTCCGGACCGTCCTGACCGCGGACGACGTGCACGGCACGGTCCGCGAGCTGTGCGAAAAGATCCGCAAGCACCCGGTGGACTGCGGCGACCGCGCCGGATTCATCGTGAACGCGCTGCTCTTCCCGTACCTGAACAACGCGATCAAGATGGTCCAGGAGCACTACGCGACGCTCGACGACATCGACGCCGCGATGAAGCTGGGCGGCGGGTACCCGATGGGGCCCTTCGAACTCCTGGACGTGGTGGGCCTGGACGTCTCCCTGGCCATCGAGAAGGTGCTGCACCGGGAGTTCCGCGACCCGGGCCTCGCCCCGGCGTCGCTCCTGGAGCATCTGGTGGCCGCGGGCTGCCTCGGCCGCAAGACGGGGCGCGGCTTCCGCGAATATGCCCGCCGCTGAGCGTCCCGGCGACCGGTCCGAGGACAGCGCCGACTGGGGCGGACTGCTCGACCCGACCGGAAACCCCCCGCCCGTCGAGGGTGGGGGGATCCCCGGACTTGCACGTTCTCCTGCGCAGATGCAGTACGTTCGGGTCATGTCCCAGCCCGCCAAGTCCTCACGTACACCGGCCACGCCCGACGCACCGGAGAGTGCCGCGGGCAGTCGCGCCGCCGCGCAACGGCTCAAGATGCGACGGGAACTGGCGGCCTCGGCCATGGAGCTGTTCGCGACCAAGGGGTACGAGGCGACCACGGTCGACGAGATCGCGGCCCGGGCCGGGGTCGCCCGCCGCACCTTCTTCCGCCACTTCCGTTCGAAGGAAGAGGCGATCTTTCCCGACCACGACGACACCTTGATCCGCGCCGAGGCGGTCCTCGACGCGGCGCCCGCGCACGAGCATCCGCTCGACACGGTGTGCCGCGGCATCAAGGAAGTCATGAAGATGTACGCGGCCCAGCCCGAGATCTCCGTCTCGCGCTACAAGCTGACCCGTGAGGTGCCCACGCTCCGCGAGGCCGAGATCGCCTCGGTGGCCCGGTACGAGCGGCTCTTCACCCGCTACCTCCTCGGGCACTTCGACGAGCACGCGCACGACGACGACGCCAACGACGATCCGCTGCTCGCGGAGGTCGCCGCGTCCGCCGTGGTCACGGCGCACAACCACGTCCTGCGGCGCTGGCTGCGGGCCGGCGGCCAGGGGGACGTGGAGGCCCAGCTCGACCACGCCTTCGCCATCGTCCGCAGGACGTTCGGGACGGGGATCGGTGCCGGGCGGGACGCCGCTCCGCGCACGCCGCCCGCGTCCACCTTCACGGAGGGGGACGTCCTGGTGACCGTGGCCCGGGTCGACGCCCCGCTCGACCAGGTCATGCGGACGATCGAGCAGGCGCTGCGCGACCGCCCGTAGGACCTGCGGCAGAGGTCCCGACAGGGGCCCGGCGGGCTTCCGCCATCGACGCGTGACCCGTGACCCGTGACTCCGTCACCCGATTGACGGAGGGCTGGACCGGGAGCCGGGACGCCGTTGGCGGCGGCCGGCACAGGCGATCAGGGCCCGGACCGGACCCGCGCCCCATGCCCCTCTCGTCCGCCGGACGTGGCCTCATACCCCGCCCCACCGGACGTGGCCGCGTGCCCCGCACCGCCGCCCTCCTCCCGGGACGCTCCCCCGGACGCCCCCGGCCCGTTCGTGGCACTCCCAGGCCCTCCATGGCACTCCCAGCCCCTCCAGGGCACTCCCCGTGCCCGTCTGGTCGCGCTCCGGCTTCGCCGGACCACCCTCCGGCCACCTCCCCGCCACTTCCCGGGGCTCGCCGCCCCGCGCGCGGCCTCCCGCCGCACCCCCTCCGAGCAGGGCTTTTTGATCGATCATCGGCCCTTCTGATCGATCATCGCTCACGTGTTACGTAAAGATTTCACCTGAGCGCAACTCATGGCACTCCGTGCCTTGCCAGGTGACACGCCGTGCCATACGTTGATGTTGTCCGGGCGGCCGGCGTGCAGAGATCCCTCGTACGCCGGCTGTCCCCGCCCACCACTGGTGAGCGCGCCCGGACGCCTGCGTCACAGGCACCCTCCCGCGCCGACAAAGCGCTGCCACAGCACCACCTCCGCCGAACCGACGGCACACCCCTCACCTCAGCAGCAGCACCGACGTAACCCTCAGCGTCTTCCCTCGGACGCGCATCGCCGGAGGCAACACCGTGAAGGAAATCCTGGACGCGATCCAGTCGCCGGACTCCACGTCCGCCGACTTCGCCGCTCTTCCCCTCCCCGAGTCGTACCGTGCCATCACCGTGCACAAGGACGAGACGGAGATGTTCGCCGGGCTCAGCACCCGCGACAAGGACCCCCGCAAGTCGATCCACCTGGACGACGTGCCGGTGCCGGAGCTCGGCCCGGGTGAGGCCCTGGTGGCCGTCATGGCCTCCTCGGTCAACTACAACTCCGTGTGGACCTCGATCTTCGAGCCGATGTCGACCTTCGGCTTCCTGGAGCGCTACGGCAAGCTCTCCGACCTCACGCGGCGCCACGACCTGCCGTACCACATCATCGGCTCCGACCTCGCGGGCGTGGTCCTGCGCACCGGCCCCGGCGTCAACGCCTGGAAGCCCGGCGACGAGGTCGTCGCGCACTGTCTCTCCGTCGAGCTGGAGTCCTCCGACGGGCACAACGACACGATGCTCGACCCCGAGCAGCGCATCTGGGGCTTCGAGACCAACTTCGGCGGGCTCGCCGAGATCGCCCTCGTCAAGTCGAACCAGCTGATGCCCAAGCCCGACCACCTGAGCTGGGAGGAGGCCGCGGCTCCCGGTCTCGTCAACTCCACCGCGTACCGCCAGCTGGTGTCGAAGAACGGCGCCGGCATGAAGCAGGGCGACAACGTCCTCATCTGGGGCGCGAGCGGCGGCCTCGGCTCGTACGCCACCCAGTTCGCGCTCGCCGGCGGCGCCAACCCCATCTGTGTCGTCAGCAGCGAGCAGAAGGCGGACATCTGCCGGGCGATGGGCGCCGACGCGATCATCGACCGCAACGCCGAGGACTACAAGTTCTGGAAGGACGAGCACACCCAGGACCCGAAGGAGTGGAAGCGCTTCGGCAAGCGCATCCGCGAGCTGACCGGCGGCGAGGACGTGGACATCGTCTTCGAGCACCCGGGCCGCGAGACCTTCGGCGCCTCCGTGTACGTCACCCGCAAGGGCGGCACCATCGTCACCTGCGCCTCGACCTCCGGCTACCACCACGAGTACGACAACCGCTACCTGTGGATGTCGCTGAAGCGGATCGTCGGCTCGCACTTCGCGAACTACCGCGAGGCCTGGGAGGCCAACCGGCTGGTCGCCAAGGGCAAGATCCACCCGACGCTCTCCAAGGTGTACTCCCTGGAGGAGACCGGACAGGCCGCGTACGACGTGCACCGCAACCTCCATCAGGGCAAGGTCGGTGTGCTCACCCTGGCTCCCCGTGAGGGCCTGGGTGTGCGCGACGAGGAGAAGCGCGCGCAGCACATCGACGCCATCAACCGCTTCCGGAACGTCTGAGGTCCACAGATGACAGAGCGTCAGCGTCAGAAGGACCGGCCGTGGCTCATGCGCACGTACGCCGGTCACTCCACGGCCGAGGCGTCCAACGAGTTGTACCGGCGCAATCTCGCCAAGGGCCAGACCGGTCTGTCGGTCGCGTTCGACCTGCCGACGCAGACCGGCTACGACCCCGACCACGTCCTCGCCCGCGGCGAGGTCGGCCGGGTCGGGGTTCCGGTCTCGCACCTCGGTGACATGCGCCGGCTGTTCCAGGACATCCCCCTGGACCAGATGAACACCTCGATGACCATCAACGCCACCGCCATGTGGCTGCTGGCGCTCTATCAGGTCGTCGCCGAGGAGCAGGGTGTGGACATCACCACGCTCCAGGGGACGACACAGAACGACATCGTGAAGGAGTACCTCTCGCGGGGGACGCACGTCTTCCCGCCGGGGCCCTCGCTCCGTCTGACGACGGACATGATCGCCTACACGGTCTCCCACATCCCCAAGTGGAACCCGATCAACATCTGCTCGTACCACCTCCAGGAGGCCGGTGCCACGCCGGTCCAGGAGATCGCGTACGCGATGTCGACGGCCATCGCGGTGCTGGACGCCGTCCGTGACTCGGGGCAGGTGCCCGCGGAGAAGTTCGGGGACGTCGTCGCCCGGATCTCCTTCTTCGTGAACGCGGGCGTCCGGTTCATCGAGGAGATGTGCAAGATGCGCGCGTTCGGGCGTATCTGGGACGAGGTCACGCGCGAGCGGTACGGCATCCAGGACGCGAAGCAGCGGCGCTTCCGCTACGGCGTCCAGGTCAACTCCCTCGGTCTGACCGAGGCCCAGCCGGAGAACAACGTCCAGCGGATCGTGCTGGAGATGCTGGCCGTGACGCTCTCGAAGGACGCCCGCGCCCGTGCCGTGCAGCTTCCCGCCTGGAACGAGGCGCTGGGTCTGCCCCGGCCCTGGGACCAGCAGTGGTCGCTGCGCATCCAGCAGGTGCTGGCCCACGAGAGCGACCTGCTGGAGTACGAGGACATCTTCGAGGGCTCGCACGTCATCGAGGCCAAGGTGGCCTCGCTGGTGGAGGAGTCGCTCGCCGAGATGGACCGGATCGACGAGATGGGCGGGGCGATGGCCGCCGTCGAGTCCGGCTATCTCAAGTCGCAGCTCGTCTCCTCGCACGCCGAGCGCAGGGCCCGGATCGAGGGCGGCACCGAGAAGATCGTCGGCGTCAACATCTACGAGTCGACGGAGCCCAACCCGCTCACCGCCGATCTGGACGCGGCGATCCACACCGTCGACCCGGCGGTCGAGGCCCGTGTCGTCGCCGCGCTCCAGCAGTGGCGCGACACCCGCTACCAGCCGCCGTTCAACCACCCGCGTCCGTGCAAGGCGCTGGAGCGGCTCAAGGAGGCGGCCAAGGGCACCGACAACCTCATGGAGGCCACCCTGGAGTGCGCCCGCGCCGGGGTCACGACCGGCGAGTGGTCGGAGGCCCTGCGCGAGGTCTTCGGCGAGTTCCGCGCCCCGACCGGCGTCTCCTCGGCGCCCGTCGCGGTCACCGCCGAGGAGGGCACCGCGATGGCACAGGTGCGCCACCGGGTCGAGGAGACCGCCCGCGACCTCGGTGTGGGCAAGCTCCGGTTCCTGGTCGGCAAGCCGGGTCTGGACGGGCACTCCAACGGCGCCGAGCAGATCGCCGTGCGGGCCCGCGACGCCGGGTTCGAAGTGGTCTACCAGGGCATCCGGCTGACGCCCGAGCAGATCGTGGACGCCTCGATCGCCGAGGACGTGCACGCCGTCGGCCTGTCCATCCTGTCCGGCTCGCACGCCCAACTGGTGCCGGACGTGCTCGAACGGCTGCGCGAGGCAGGCGCGGCCGACATCCCGGTGATCGCCGGCGGGATCATCCCGAACGCCGACGCCGAACAGCTGCGCGCCGCCGGAGTGGCCGCGGTCTTCACCCCGAAGGACTTCGACATCACGGGAATCATCGGCCGTATCGTCGACGAGATCCGGAAAGCGAACAAGCTCGACCCCCTGGAGGTCCCCGCATGACCAGCCCTGTTCCCCAGGTCGACCGCCTTCGTCCGCGGCGCTCCTGCCTGGCCGTTCCTGGAAGCAACCCCCGCTTCCTGGAGAAGGCCCAGGGGCTCCCGGCGGACCAGGTCTTCCTGGACCTGGAGGACGCCTGCGCCCCGCTGGCCAAGCCCGACGCCCGGCACACCATCGTGAAGTTCCTCAACGAGGGCGACTGGACCGGCAAGACGCGGGTCGTACGGGTGAACGACTGGACGACGCACTGGACGTACCGCGATGTCGTCACGGTCGTCGAGGGCGCGGGCCAGAACCTCGACTGCATCATGCTGCCGAAGGTCCAGGACGCCCAGCAGGTCGTGGCCCTCGACCTGCTGCTGACCCAGATCGAGAAGACGATGGGCTTCGAGGTCGGCAGGATCGGCATCGAGGCGCAGATCGAGAACGCGAAGGGCCTGGTGAACGTCGACGAGATCGCCGCCGCCTCGCCGCGCGTGGAGACCATCATCTTCGGCCCGGCCGACTTCATGGCGTCGATCAACATGAAGTCGCTCGTCGTCGGCGAGCAGCCCCCGGGATACCCGGCGGACGCCTACCACTACATCCTGATGCGCATCCTGATGGCCGCGCGGACGCACGACCTCCAGGCGATCGACGGCCCCTACCTGCAGATCCGCAACCAGGAGGGGTACCGCGAGGTCGCGGGACGCGCCGCCGCCCTCGGTTTCGACGGCAAGTGGGTGCTGCACCCGGACCAGGTGGCCGCGGCCAACGAGATCTTCTCGCCCTCGCAGGAGGACTTCGACCACGCCGAGCTGATTCTCGACGCATACGAGTACTACACGTCCGAGGCGGGCGGCAAGAAGGGCTCCGCGATGCTCGGTGACGAGATGATCGACGAGGCCAGCCGCAAGATGGCACTGGTGATCTCCGGCAAGGGCCGGGCGGCCGGCATGCAGCGCACCAGCAAGTTCGAAGCTCCGGAGGCCTGAGCACCATGCAGTTCGGACGCACGTACGAAGAGTTCGAGGTCGGCGCGGTCTACAAGCACTGGCCCGGCAAGACGGTCACCGAGTACGACGACCACCTCTTCTGCCTTCTGACCATGAACCACCACCCCCTCCACCTGGACACGAACTATGCGGAGAGGACGACGGACTTCGGCCGGAACGTCGTCGTGGGCAACTACGTCTACTCGCTGCTGCTCGGTATGTCGGTCCCCGACGTGTCCGGGAAGGCGATCGCCAATCTGGAGATCGAGTCGCTCAAGCACGTGGCGCCGACCTTCCACGGCGACACCATCTACGGCGAGACGACCGTCCTCGACAAGACGCCCTCCCGGAGCAAGAGCGACCGCGGGATCGTCCATGTCGAGACCAAGGGCTACAAGCAGGACGGCACGCTTGTCTGCGTGTTCCGCCGCAAGGTGATGGTCCCCACCGAGACGTACATCAAGGAGCGCGGCGGCGAGCAGCCCGGCCGCCCGGAGCCGACCGCACCCGCGGAGAAGAAGACGGAGAAGTAGCCATGGCGCGACTCGCCCAGACCGCCGGTCTGACCGACGTCCAGCAGGAGATCCTCTCCACGGTCCGCGACTTCGTGGACAAGGAGATCATCCCGGTCGCCACCGAGCTGGAGCACCGCGACGAGTACCCGCAGCAGATCGTCGACGGCCTGAAGGAACTCGGCCTGTTCGGCCTGATGATCCCCGAGGAGTACGGGGGTCTGGGGGAGTCGCTCCTCACGTACGCGCTCTGCGTCGAGGAGATCGCCCGCGGGTGGATGTCGGTGTCCGGCATCATCAACACGCACTTCATCGTGGCGTACATGATCAAGCAGCACGGCACCCAGGAGCAGAAGGACCACTTCCTGCCCCGGATGGCGCTGGGCGAGGTGCGTGGCGCGTTCTCGATGTCGGAGCCGGCGCTCGGCTCGGACGTGTCGGCGATCTCGTCCAAGGCGGTCCGGGACGGTGACGAGTACGTCCTGAACGGTCAGAAGATGTGGCTGACGAACGGCGGCTCGTCGACTCTGGTGGCCGTGCTCGTGCGCAGCGACGAGGGCCACCCCGAGGGCACGGCGCCGCACAAGTCGATGACGACCTTCCTGGTCGAGAAGGAGCCCGGCTTCGGCGAGGTCCGCCCCGGCCTCACGATCCCCGGGAAGATCGACAAGATGGGCTACAAGGGTGTCGACACCACCGAGCTCATCATGGACGGATTGCGCGTTCCGGCCAATCGGGTGCTCGGCGGCGCCACCGGCCGAGGGTTTTACCAAATGATGGACGGAGTGGAGGTCGGCCGCGTGAACGTGGCGGCCCGTGGCTGCGGTGTCGCTCAGCGTGCCTTCGAGCTCGGTGTCTCGTATGCCCAGCAGCGTCACACTTTCGGCAAGCCGATCGCGCAGCATCAGGCCATCCAGTTCAAGCTGGCCGAGATGGCCACCAAGGTCGAGGCCGCCCATGCGATGATGGTGAACGCGGCACGCAAAAAGGACTCCGGTGAACGAAACGACCTCGAAGCGGGGATGGCGAAGTACCTCGCGTCCGAATACTGCAAGGAAGTCGTCGAGGATGCCTTCCGGATCCACGGCGGCTACGGCTTCTCCAAGGAGTACGAGATCGAGCGCCTCTACCGCGAGGCGCCGATGCTGTTGATCGGTGAAGGTACCGCCGAAATCCAGAAAATGATCATCGGGCGCCGACTGCTCGAAGAGTATCGACTCCAGGGCTAGCCGGGGTTGGATGTCCTGGTTCGGGGTGTTTTCTTCGAGAAGAAGATCACACCCCGTCAACACTCTTCGGCCGCCGACTCGGCTTCCTGGCTTGCCCAGTTGTGGCCCACGACCGGTACGATCCCGGGAAAGCCGCCGTCCCCCGTTCCAGCGCGGCATCATCCGCTACGAAGGTCATCCATGCCCCACAGCCAAACCTCTGCACCTCGCGACAGCCTGGTCGGCGTACGCCTTGCGCGCGGAGCATCGCCGTGGCTTCTCCCGACCGTTGCCACCGCAGCACTCAGCCTGGCCCGCTCGCGCCGCTCCGGCGCCGCCAAGGCCGTGGCCGTACCCGCCACCGCGCTCGCGGCGGGCATGCTGTGGTTCTTCCGCGACCCCGAGCGTGAGATCGCCCAGGGCCGTGTCATCTCGCCCGCCGACGGTGTGGTGCAGAGCATCATGCCGTGGAAGGACGGGCGTACCCGCGTCGCGATCTTCATGAGTCCGCTCAACGTCCATGTGAACCGTGCGCCGCTCTCCGGCACCGTGACCTCGGTCGAGCACATCCCCGGTGGGTTCGTTCCGGCGTTCAACAAGGAGAGCGAGAACAACGAGCGTGTCGTCTGGCACTTCGACACCGAGCTCGGCGACATCGAGATGATCCAGATCGCCGGCGCCGTCGCCCGCCGTATCGTTCCTTATATCCCCCGGGGCACGAAGGTCGAGCAGGGCGACCGGATCGGCCTGATCCGTTTCGGCTCGCGCGTCGACATCTACCTCCCCGAGGGTGTCGAGGTCGATGTGGAAGTCGGTCAGAAGACCGTGGCTGGGGTGACTCGAATTGACCGTGATTGATCCTGAGACACAGGCCGGCTGGGTGCCGGAGGCCGACGAGGTGGACGACGAGGAGGAGATGCCCCTCTCTCTCCGCCTCTCGATAGCGGACACCCTCACCCTCGGCAACGCCACGTGCGGCTTCATGGCGGTGTACTTCACCACCACCGGCATCCTGATCCCGCACCTCACCGGCAGCCAGGAGTCGGGCATGGCGCGGCACAGCGCCGCCACGGCCGTCATCCTGATGCTCTGCGCCGCGGTCTTCGACCTGTTCGACGGCCTGGTGGCGAGAAAACTGCGCTCCTCCCCCATGGGCGCGGAACTCGACAACCTGTCGGACCTGATCAGCTTCGGCCTCGCTCCGGCCTACTTCGTGCTGGTCTACGGCATGGTCGCGGACGACGCGCACCAGAGAGTGGCCGCGGTCGGCGCGATCGTGGTGCTGCTGGCGGTCGTGCTGCGGCTGGCGCGCTTCTCCTGCGTGACGGTCAAGGACGGCACGTTCCAGGGCATGCCATCGCCGTTCGGCGCGCTGACGGTGGTCTCCATCGTGCTGCTCGAGCTTCCCTTCGTCGCCACGCTCATGGCGATCATCGGGACCGCGTGGCTCATGGTCAGCCGGGTCGAGTATCCGAAGCCGCGAGGACGTCTCGCGGTGGCGATGCTCTCCTGGATCGTCCTGAGCATGGGCATGCTGGCGGCCTGGGCCTTCGACGCTCCGGGCGGGCAGCTCCTCCTCCAGACCGGGTGCGCGCTGCAGCTGGTCCTCGGTGCGGTGATTCCCCTCTTCGCCACGGCCCGGAGGGTGAACAACTTCCGCGACAACCGGCGTGAGGCGCGGGCGGCACAGCTGCCGTAAAGCCCCGTACGACGCCGAAGGGCCCCGAACCGGACGGTTCGGGGCCCTTCGGCGTAGGCGGCCGCGGTCAGCCGCCCGGGGTGTAGCTCTCGGCCACGGCCGAGGCGGCGGCCTGCCGGACGACCTTCATCCCGCCCACGGCGTTCTTGTCCGGTTGCAGGATGACGCTCTCCTTCGAGGACGGGGCCTTCGGGTCGGTGAAGTCCTGGGTGACCCCGAAGCCCGGGTCGAAGGCGTTGATCGTCAGCAGCGCCTTGTCCACGCCCTCCCGGGTGAGGTCCTTGCCGGCGCAGGCCTTCTTCAGGGCCTCCCCGAAGGCGAGAGCGGCGGTCCAGCCGGCCACCACCCCGTTGTCCAGGGAGTCCTTCGGGTAGGCGGCCTTGTAGTCCTCGACGAGTTTCCTGGCCTGCGGGGTGTCCGCGCCGATGGGCAGCGAGGGCGAGGCGACGTAGTAGTTCTTCATCAGGGCCGGACCCGCCTGGGTGGCGAGCAGCTGCGGCGCGAAGGCCGAGTTGTTGCCGATGACGGGCACGTCGAACCTGCCCGCCGCCGCGACACCGACGAGCGAGGCGGCCTGGCGCGGGCCCGCGCTGACCACGATCGCCTTGACGCCGGCCTGCTTCAGGGCGGCGACCTGGGCGGTCATGTCGTTGTCGGTCGGTTTGATCTTCTGTTCGACGACGGTGAGCCCGGACTGCTTCGCCATGTACTTCGAACCGGCCAGGGCGTTCTCGCCGTAGTCGCCCTCGAAGTACACATGGCCGACCTTGTCGCCCTTCTTCAGGCCCTTCTCCTTCATCAGGAAGTCGAGGGCGTTGATCGTCTCGATGTCGTACGTGGAGCCGATGACGCGGATGTACGGGCTGCCGAGCAGGTTGGCCGACCAGGCCTGGGGCAGCACCAGGCCCTTGTCCCGGCCGTCCACGCGCTGCTTGACGGCGGCCACGAACGGCGAACCGATGAACTGCGTGAAGCCGAGCACCTTCGGCTCCAGCTCGGTGTAGCCGGCGACCGCCTTCTGCGGGTCGTAGCCGTGGTCGCGGACGGTGAGCGCCAGCTGGTGGCCGCACACACCGCCGTCGGCGTTCGTCTGCTTCACATACAGCTGCTGGGCCTGCGTGACGCTCTTGCCGAGGGTCGCGTAGACCCCCGTCATGTCGGTGAGCACCCCGAGCTCGATGGTCTTCCCGGAGACACCCACGCCGGTCTTGACGCCACCCGCCGCCTCCTTGTCGCCCTCCTTGCCGTCCTTGGCCTTGGAACTGCACCCGGCCAGCACGAGCAGCACCGCGAGCGCGCCCGCGACCGCCTTCGCCGCGGGTGCCCCCGGCCTCCGTACCATGCGCATGGTCATCTTTCCTCCCCTGGGTTGGGCCTGCCGCGACGCCGGGCGGCCACGCTGACCAGACCGCCGGGCAGGAAGAGCACCGCCGCCACGACGGCGGCGCCGTACAGGTACCGGGCCGCCTCGCCCGGTGCGATGCCGCCGGTGCCCGGGTCCGAGACCAGGGGCAGGGCGTCGCTGTAGTGGGTCAGCAGCTGGGGCAGCAGGGAGACGAAGGCCGCCCCGACCACCGCCCCGGCGACCGAGCCGAGGCCGCCGATGACGATCATGGCCAGGTAGTCGAGCGAGAGCGTGATCCCGAAGTAGTCGGGCACCGTGCGCTGGAAGATCAGCGCGAGCAGGACCCCGGCCAGGCCGGCGTACATCGACGACAGGACGAAGACCCCGGCCCGGAACCGGGCGACCGGGACCCCGATCACCCCGGCCGCGATCCGGTGGTCGCGGATCGCGTTCAGGGCCCGGCCCGGACGGCCGCGCAGCACCCCGCGGGCGAACAGCGCACCTCCGAGGAGCAGGAGGAGTCCCACGTACCAGAGCTTCTCGGCGGAGCCGAAGGGAACGTCGGCGACGACGGTCTCGCGGTCGTCGAAGGTGAGGCCGAACAGGCTCAGCGGCGGGACGTCACGGCCGTTGAAGCCTCCCGTGAGGTCGCGCGCGTTGAACAGCACGTGCTGGCCGATGAAGATCAGGGCGAGGGTGGCGATGCCGAGGTAGGCGCCGCGCAGCCGTCCCGCGATGGGGCTGAAGAGGCCTCCCGCGACGCCGGAGACGCCGACGGCGAGCACGGCGGCGAGCCAGGTCGGCAGTCCCAGACCGGTCAGCCCGTCGCTCCCGTCGGCGGCGAACACGCAGTAGCCGTACGCGCCGACCGCGAGGAAGAAGGCGTGGCCCATGGAGAGCTGTCCGGTCGCGCCGGTCAGCAGGTTGAGGCCGATCGCGCCGATCGCCGCGGCCATCGCGAACAGGCCCGCCTGGAGCCAGAAGCGCTCGAGGTAGAAGGGCAGGCCGAGCAGCAGGACGGCGCATACGGCCCGGACGTACACGCGGCCGTGCGGCAGCCGCAGGGCGCGGCGCCGCGTGGGCCGCGGCTCACCGGCCGTCTCTTCGCGGGCGAGAACCTCAGACACGGGCGAGCTCCTTCGTACCGAACAGCCCGGCGGGCCGGATGAGCAGGATCGCGACCATCACCAGGTAGGGCGCGAGGTCGCCGAGACCGCGCCCGAGGAAGCTGAGATCGCTCTGGTAGCCGGTGGCCAGGGACTCGGTGACGCCGACGAGCAGGCCGCCCACCAGCGCGCCCGTCGTCGAGTCGAGGCCGCCGAGGATCGCCGCGGGGAACGCCTTGAGCGCGGCGAGGGAGGTGGCGCGCTCCAGGCCGGGCGTCGGGAAGACGGTGAGGAACAGCGCCGCGACGGCGGCCAGTCCCCCGGCGACCGCCCAGGCCCCGAGCGACACCCGGCCCAGTCGGACGCCCATCAGGGCCGCGGTCTCGGGGCTCTCGGCGGCCGCGCGCATCGCCACGCCCCAGGACGTGTAGCGGAAGGCCAGCAGGAAGACCGTGATGAGCAGGGCCGCGGCGGCGAACGCGGCGATCCGGGTGTGCGCGAGGGAGACCGGCCCGACGGTGAGCACGGCGTCCCCCCACGGATCGCCGGGGCTCAGTACGTTCGTGCCGATACGGCGGGTCAGCTCGGTGGTGAGCAGGATGTCGACGCCGATGGTGACGATGGCGAGGACACTGTGGTCGGAGCCCCGGTAGCGGCGCATCACCAGGAACTCCACGGCGGCACCGACCAGAGCGGCGCCTGCGATGCCGACGAGCAGAGCGGGCCAGAAACCGATGTCGTCGTGCAGGGACGCGGTGATGTAGCCGCCCGCGAGGAGCAGCGAGGCATGGGCGAAGTTGACGACCTCGGTGGCCCGGAAGATCACGACGAAGCCGAGGGCGATCAGGGCGTAGACGGAGCCCAGCGAGACTCCGTTGAGGAGGAGCTCGGCGAACGTGCTCATCGGTCGGTCTCCTCTGCGTCGGGGCGTTCGCCCAGATAGGCGCGGACGACCGCGGGATCGTTCTGTACGTCGGCGGGGGCGCCGTCGGCGATGCGGCGTCCGAAGTCGAGTACGGTCACCGCGTCCGCGAGCCGCATCACCACCCCCATGTCGTGTTCCACCAGCACGATCGAGATGCCGAGGCTGTCGCGGACGCCCGCGATCACCTCGGCGGTACGGCGCCGCTCGTCGGCGGTCATGCCCGCGACGGGTTCGTCCAGCAGCAGGAGCCGGGGCTCCATGCACAGGGCACGGGCGAGTTCGGCGAGCTTCTGCTGCCCGTACGGGAGCGAGCCGGCCGGCCGGTCGAGCTGCCGCTCCAGACCGACGAACGCGGCGATCTCACGGACGCGTTCACGGTGCCGGCGTTCCTCGCGGGCGGCGGCGGGCAACCGTAGTCCCGCGGCGAGGAATCCGGTACGGGTCAGCCGGTGCCGGCCGAGCAGCAGGCTGTCCTCGACCGTGACGCGGGGCGGCAGGGCGAGGTTCTGGAAGATCCGGGCGACGCCGAGGGCCGCGATGCGGTGCGGTGGCAGGCCGGTCAGTTCGTGCTCGCCGAAGCGGACGCTTCCCGACGTCGGCCGGTAGACACCGGACAGGACGTTGAAACAGGTGGACTTTCCGGCGCCGTTGGGTCCGATGAGGGCGTGCACGGTGCCGGGGCGCACGGTGAGACCCACCGCGTCCAGCGCGGTCAGTCCGGCGAAGCGGACCGTCAACTCCCTTATGTGGAGCGGTGGTACGGCGGAGTCTTCGCCAAGTCCGTTCGTTTCGGGGGCCGTCGGCACGGTTTCGGGTCTGTCCACGACGTTGCTCACCCCTTCCAGCGCGGCAGGGCCGGCAGCGCGCCGCGCGCTCGTGACGCGTCGGCCGCGGCGTCCTCGTCCACCACGCCCAGATAGCGGCGGCGCACCTCGTCGGAGGCGGCCAGCTCGGCGGCGGGGCCCGAGAGGGTCACCTCGCCGACCTCCAGGACATGGGCGTGGGTGGCGAGTCGGAGGGCGAGGGCGGCGTTCTGCTCGACGAGGAGGACGGAGGTGCCCTGCTCGTTGATCTCCCGTACGGTGTCGGCGATCCGGGCCGCCATCAGCGGGGCGAGTCCTAGCGAGGGCTCGTCGAGGAGGAGCACCTTCGGGGCGCCCATGAGGGCCCGTCCGACCGCGAGCATCTGCTGCTCGCCGCCCGACAGCAGCCCGGCGCGCTGCTGGGCGCGCTCGGCCAGCACGGGGAACAGGTCGTGCACGCGGCGCAGCGCCCGGGCCCGGTCCGCCCGGCCACCGGTGGCGCCGAGCGCTCCGGCCCGCAGGTTGTCGGCGACCGTCATCCGGGCGAACACCCGCCTGCCCTCAGGTACTTGGGACACTCCCGCGGCGACCACCCGGTCCGGCGGCAGCCGGTCGAGAGGGCGGCCGCCCAGGCTGACGGATCCCTCGGTCACCGCTCCTCCGTGGAAGGAGAGGGTCCGGCACACGGCACGCAGCAGCGTCGACTTGCCCGCGCCGTTGCTGCCCAGGACCGTGACCACGGCACCTTCCGGTACGTCCAGCGACACCTGGCGCAGCGCGCGCACGGGTCCGTATCCGACCGACAGGTTCCGTACGAGCAGGGCGGAACCGCCCATGGCACCTCCCTTGTCCTTGCTCGGTCCGTTGTCCTTGCTCGGTCCGTTGTCCTTGCTCGGTTGGCTCGGTAGTTCTCGCTCGGTGTGGCGCTCACCTCAGCACCGGCGGGGAGCGTCCGTCCACGGGGGGCGGGCGAATCGCGGCGGGTGCCCAGAGGTCGTGGCCGCCCGTTGTGCGCGCGCACAACGCTGCGTGTCAGGGGCCTGTGCGGGGCGGTGCCGGGATGGCATCCTCCGCCCATGGGAGGGCGCAGACCGCGGACCGGTCATGACTGGAAGCTGCTTGCGGAGTCCTGCAAGGCTCTGCTGGAACGACTGCCCGAGCTCGTCGACCAGCACCTGCGACAGCTCGCCGAGTACTCGCCCGTCTACGCGCAGGTGCTGCCGCAGGACCAGCAGTGGCGGGAGGCGGAGACGGCCATGCGCATCGGCATCGAGACGATCTCCGCGCCACGGGCCTCGCCGCGCCGCGATCTGGAGCACGCCGAGCAGGCGGGGCGCCGGCGGGCCCTGCAGGGGCTGCCGCTGGAACTGCTCGTGCACGCCTACCGCGCCGCGGGCTATCTCGTGTGGGACGCGCTCCTGGAGGGACCGGTGGGCCGGGAACCGGAGCGGCTGGCGGTCCTGATGCGTTCGGCGACGATGGTGTGGTCGGCCGTGGACGCCCAGACGGTCGCCGCGTCGGAGGCGTACCGGGCCACCGAGCGGGAGCTGCGGCGGCGCACGGACGAACAACTCCAGGCACTGCTCGACGCCCTGCTTGAGGGGCAGGAGGCACCCGGACTCGCGGCGCGGGCCGCGGCGGGGCTCGACCTGCCCGAACAGGCCCCGTACGCCGTGGTGGTCCTGCGCCCGGAGCGCCGGGACTTACGGGAGGCGGTCCCCCGGCCCGTACAGAGCGGGGGGCTGCGCTTCATCTGGCGGATGCGGGCGGACTGCGAGGTCGGCGTGGTGGCACTGGGTGCCGACGGGGATCTGGACCGGGTGGTGCGACTGCTCCACGGCCGGTGCTCGGGGCCGGGCGGTATCAGTCCGGTGGTGGCGGGCCTCGGTGAACTGGGGCGCGCGCGGAGGCTGGCCGAGCTGGCGCTGCGCACCTGCACGGCGGACTCGACGGAGGTCGTACGCCTCGACCAGCGGATACCGACCGCGCTCGTGGTGACCCAGCCCGAGCTGGCCGGGCGGCTGGTGGCGGACGTGTTCGGGGCGCTGCTGGAACTGGAGCCGGCCGACCGGGCGGTGCTGCTGGAGACCCTCGACGTGTGGCTGCTGTGCGAGGGCTCCGCCGGGCGGGCCGCGGGGCGGCTGTACTGCCACCGCAACACGGTCTTCAACCGGCTGCGACGGCTGGAACAACTGACGTCGCGGTCCCTGGCCCGGCCCCGGGACCTGATCGAGATGACGCTTGCCCTGGACGCGTACCGGTTGTCGGGGGGCGGTACGACGGGGTGAGGGGGCGGGCGGGACCGTGGCGGGCGGTACGGTGCGGGGGCCCCGCGCTGCCTCCACGGCGGGGCCCCGCACGCGGCCTCGAAGGACCGTCGGCTCGGCCGAGTCGAGGAAGCCCCGCCGGTCGGGCGAGGACGTCGCCCCGGCCGGCCGAGAGGGTCCCGTCGCTCGAGCAGGTCCCGTCGCTCAGACGAGGAAGTCGCGTCCGAGGTTCTCCGCGACGCGCTCCAGGATCGGACCCGCGTCCGCGATGCACTTCGCGACGTCGGGCTCGACGTCGGTGAGCGGATACGCCCGTCGGATACCGGCCCGCCCGAGCGCCTCCGGGGGCAGCGCGAGCCGCCCGCAGACCGCGACGACCTCCTTGCCCGCCGCACGCGCGGCGGCCGCGACGCCCGCCGGGGCCTTGCCGTGCAGGGTCTGCTCGTCGAGCGAGCCCTCACCGGTGATGACGAGGTCCGCCCGGTCGAGGGCCGGCGCGAAGCCGAGGACGTCGAGCATGACCTCGATGCCGGGACGGAAACGCGCACCGACGACGAGCGCCCCGTACCCGATGCCGCCCGCCGCTCCGGCGCCGGGCGCGGCCGCGCACTCGGCGGCCCGCGAACCGATCGCCTTCTCCAGCACGGTGGTGAAGTGGGCGAGCGCGGCGTCCAGGACCACCACGTCGTCGGGGCTCGCGCCCTTCTGGGGGCCGTACACGGCCGGGGCGCCCTTGGGACCCGTCAGCGGGTTGTCCACATCGCTGGCGAGGACGAGGTCGGCCGAGGAGAGCCGGTCGTCCAGACCTGACAGGTCCGCGGTCACCACGTCGCCGAGCGCAGCGCCACCGGGCGCCACCCGCTCGCCGTCCGCGTCGAGGAAGCGTGCCCCCAGCGCGGCCAGCATGCCCGCGCCCCCGTCCGTCGTGGCGCTGCCGCCGACACCGAACACGATCGTGCGCGCTCCGGCGTCCAGTGCGGCGCGCAGCAGTTCCCCGGAGCCGTACGTCGACGCGGTGAGCGGTGCGAAGGTCCCGGCGGGCAGCCGCTGCAGCCCGCTGGCCTCCGCCATCTCGACGACCGCGGTGTCGCCGCGCAGCGCGAAGGCGGCCGTGACCTCGTCCCCCAGGGGCCCGGCGACCCGTACCTCGCGGCGCTCGAAACCGGCCGCGACCGCCGCGTCGACGGTGCCGTCGCCGCCGTCGGCCACCGGCAGCGACTCGACCTCGGCGGCCGGCGCCACCCGGCGCAGCCCGGCCGTCACCCGCTCCGCGACCTCGACGGCGGTCAGCGAGCCCTTGAACTTGTCCGCGGCGATCAGCACCCGCGGATCACGCCGGTCGCCCGTGCGTGTCGTCTTCTCGGCAGAGTCCGCCACCTTGCGTTTCCCCTTGCTTTCCGGCCTCGCACACGTCGAGGCAGTCGCGCCGCTGCGACCTTAACCGGAGGACGACCCCGCCGTCATGCTCCGACCGGCCCCCGGAACACCGCACGGTGTCGGCCGGAATCGGGTAGACCGGAACCATGACCCCTGTGGGCACTGAGCTCGCGGACCGCGTCCTCGGGGGCTGGCTGGGCCGGATCGCGGGCAACATGCTCGGCAAACCGGTCGAGCAGGGCGACCACTGGACGCGGGACCGCATCGACCGCTATCTGCGACGGGCCGCCGCCCTGCCGCTCACCGACTACCTTCCCGGTCCCGCCGACAGCGACGACGGCGGGGGCGACGAGTTCGCGCTGCGGCCCGAGTGGCGGCAGTGCGTGCGCGGCCGTATCCACGGCAGTTGCCGGGACGACGACGTCGACTACGCGATCCTCGGTCTCGACCTGCTGGAGACACACGGCTTCGGCTTCAGCACCGAGCAGGTCGGCGACCTGTGGCTGCTGCGGCTGCCCTACCTGCAGACCTTCACCGCGGAACGAGCGGCGTACCGCAACCTCGCGGCCGGCATCAAGCCGCCCCTCACCGCCACCTACGACAACCCGTACCAGGAGTGGATCGGCGCCCTGATCCGCGCCGACATCTACGGCTGGACCTGTCCCGGGGTGCCGCGCCGGGCGGCCTCCCTGGCCCGCAGGGACGCCGTGCTGTCCCACACCGGCAACGGCGTGTACGGCGCCATGTGGGCGGCGGCGCTGGTCTCCGCCGCCTTCACCGCGCCCACCGTGCGGCAGGCGCTGGACACGGCGCTGACCGTGATCCCCGCGAGCAGCCGCCTCGCCCGCACCGTGCGCCGGGTGCTCACCCTCCACGAGACCCGGATGACCTGGGAGGACACGCTGAGCACGGTGTCGGAGGAGACCGCCGGGCTCGGCTGGATCCATACGATCCCGAACGCCGCCGTCCTCACGGCCGGACTCCTGTACGGCGACGGCGACTTCACCCGCACCATCACGCTGACCGTCCGCGGCGGCCTGGACACCGACTCGAACGGGGCGACGGCGGGTTCGGTCGCCGGGGTCCTGTGCGGGGCCGAGGCCGTTCCCGCGCAGTGGAAGGACCCCTTGGAGGACACGGTGCGCAGCGCGGTCTTCGGCTTCGACGGTGTACGGATCAGTGAACTGGCCGCGCGCACGGTCACGCTCGCGGAGGCCGGAACCGGGTCCTGAGCCGGGTCCTTAGCCGGGTCCTGAGCCGGGTCCTGAGCCGAGGGAGGCTGTCGGGGGTCCGAAGCGGCCGGGGCGTCCGACGGGCGAACGCGTGCGCTCGTTACGCTTCGTGGATGACCACTCCGGACTTCGCCACGTACATCGCGGGTCTGCCCCGCGTCCTCGCCGGTGCCGCCGTGCTCTTCCGCGACGCCGACGGACGGATCCTGCTCGTCGAGCCCAACTACCGTGAGGGCTGGGCCCTTCCGGGCGGCACCGTCGAGTCGGACGACGGGGAGACCCCGCGCCAGGGTGCCCGCCGCGAGACCGCGGAGGAGATCGGACTCGACATCGAACCGGGCCGGCTGCTCACGGTCGACTGGGTGAACGGGACCGGGCGGCCCCCGCTGGTCGCCTATCTGTACGACGGCGGGGTCCTCGACGAGGGGCAGCTCAAGGCGATCCGGCTGCAGGAGGAGGAGTTGCTGTCGTGGCGCCTGGTGTCGCGCGAGGAGCTGGCCGACCACCTGTCGGGCGCGTTCGGCCGCCGGGTACTGGTCGCGCTCGACGTCCTGGCCGAGGGCTCGGGGACGGCGGAACTCGAGAACGGGCACCGGGTGGGCTAGGGCCTGCCGTCGGGATCACCGTCGGGAGCAGGTGACGCCGGGGCGCGGCGCCTTGGCGGCCGGGTGGCGCCGGCCCTGGTGCCAGGCGTTGCGGCCGGGGTCCGCCGAGGGCCGGATGGCTGGGCGCACGCCCAGGACGGCGACGACGCCCGTACCCGCGGGGTTGCGGGTACGGGCGTCGTCCCGTGCGTCACGCGGGGTGCGATGTCACACAGTGCTGCGCCTGATCCGGCGCAGGAGCACCAGGCCCGCGATCACGAGCACCCCGCCGCCCGCGGCCGGCCACAGGGTCGTGCCGGTCTCGGCCAGGTCGCCGCTCGCGACCGTCTGCGGTTCGGTCTGCGCCTGGGCCTGCGACGACACCTGCGCGGACGGGGCGTCCCCAATCGTGGCCGGCGTCTGCCCGGCGTCGACCGCGCCGCCCTGGTCGTCGTCCTTGCCCGCGCCGGGCGCGTCGTTCCCCGCGGCCGGAGTCGTCGTGTCCGCCTTGGGTACGACGCCGCCCTGGTCGCCGCCCGAGCCGCCGTCCTGCGGTTCGGCACCGCGCGTGGTGGCCGGGGGCTTGGGCCGCTGCGTCGCCGCGGGGGTACCGGGGTCGGACCCGGCGTCTCCACCGGAGGTGGGATCGGCGCTCGGGGTCGGGGCGTCCTTCGTCGGCTCACCGGAGCCGCCGCCGGCGTTGCCGCCATTGCCACCGTTGCCGCCGGCACCACCGTTGGCGTCGCCGTTGTCGCCACCGGCACCACCGTTGCCGCCGGCATTGCCACCGTTGCCGTTGTCGCCGCCGGCACCGCCCGCACCACCGTTGCCGTTGTCGCCGCCACCGTCACCGGCACCGTCGACGCACTGCTTGCCGGTGTTGATGCAGTCCACCATCTCCCGCATCAGGTTCGCGTCGAAGACGTTGATGAAGTCGTCGTGGTCGGTGATGGGCTTGTGCAGCTGCTCGGGGAACCCGTCCACGGCGTACGGGTTCTTCACCTGGCCGTTCTCGATGGTCGGCTGCGGAACGTCGTAGACCAGCCGCATCGTCAGCTGCGGGATCGCCTTGAAACCGCCCGCGCAGTTGCCGTTCGCGTCGGCGAAGGCCACGTGCGTGCGGTGGTTGGCGCTGTCGATGTTCTGCCCGTCCCAGCAGCTCTGGAAGGCGAACTTCCGAATCACGCTGCTGCCCTGGGGGCAGATCGGGTACTTGTCCGTCAACTGCACCTTGTCCTCGAACCCGGTGCAGCTCCAGTGCGCGTTGGCGTTCGCGGGGCCGTTGACGAAGGCCTTCGCGTCACCGGTGATGATGCGCAGGAAGGTCGGCATCTCGACGACCTTGCTCTGCGGAGAGCCCACGAACTCGATCTGCGCCTGCTTGGCCTGCAGGACCTTGCCGATGTTGCCTTCCAGACCACCGCCGTTGCGGTCGGCGTCGAACTCCTGCGTGCCGTCCTGCACACGGAGCACCGGCCAGTAGTACGTGGACTTGTCACCCTGGTTCTTGCAGGTGGTGTCGCCGGCCGCGAGGTCGTCGTTGCTGGCGAACGCGTCGTTCGACTGGTTGCCGACGTAGTCGTGCAGGTGGTGGGCGCCATTGGCGACACCGGGGGCGACGATCACGTTGTCGGTGTTGAACTTCTTGTTTTCGTTCACCCCGCACGTGCTCGTGAACGTACCCGTCGAGGCGCCGCCGCCGTTGCCCGGCTTCTGCTGCACGTTCGGCTGGACCGTCGTGATGTCCACGAAGTCCGCGGCGACGGGCCCGCTGACGGGCGAAGCGCCGCCGCCCTGCTGGCCGTTGCCCTGCTGGCCGTTGTTGTTCTGCTGCTGGCCGCCGCCGTTGTCGCCCTGCTGCTGTCCGTCGCCGTTCTGGTCACCGGTGTTGTTCTGGACCGGGGTGGCGGGAACCGCGGTGCAGGTGGCGGCACCGTCGAGCATGTTCGGGGCCTCGGCGCCCGCGTTCTTGAAACCGATCTTGATGCGGTCGATGACCGCGCCCCGCTTCTCCTTCAGCGGGCCGAGGACCGCGTTCTGCACGAAGCTCGGGTCCTGCTTCTGGGCCTGCTCCGCCGAGGCGAGGCGTGCGTACGCCTCGGAGATCTGCTGGTCGAGGAGGGCGAGTTGCTTGTCGACCTCCGCCTTCGCAGCCTCCGGCACCTCCGTGAGCTTGCTGCCCACGTCCGGGCAGTCGATCGTGGCGGCTCCCGCCGCCTTGGTCTCGTTCGGCTGCCCGGATCCACCGCCCCAGCTCTCGGTGGCTGACGCGTAGACGTTCACCGCTACCAGCCCACCTCCGCCCAATATCAGCGCGGCTGCGGCAAATGTCGCACGCCGTGCCCCTGTGGGGCGTCTGCGCGTGTTCCGTCTCACGTGTGTACTCCTACGCCTCGTAACAGGCCCGGCATGGAAATCCCCCCTGCCATACGTAGAGGGGCCCGGGTGCGTTCAAGTGCCTCGGGAATTCACAGCGGCCTCATACGCGTCGGCCGATGGATCACGGCCTCGCGGCCCCGCGACCCCTCGCTCCGGCGCACCCTATATGCACTCGCAGCGGACGGGCGGCCGACCTACTCTCGGCATCATGACCAAGCCTCTCGTCGCCCTCCTCAGCGGTGCGGGTATCTCCACCGACTCCGGCATCCCCGACTACCGCGGACCCCACGGACTTTGGCGGAAGGACCCCGAGGCCGAGAAGCTCGTGACGTACGAGTACTACATGGGTGATCCCGAGATCAGGCGCGGGGCATGGCAGCTGCGGCGGAGGAACCAGGCACTCCAAGCCGAGCCGAACGCCGCGCACTTGGCCGTGGCCGAGCTGGAGCGGTCCGGGGTGCCCGTGCGGGTGATCACACAGAACGTGGACGGGCTGCACCAGCTCGCCGGGATGCCCGCACGCAAGGTGCTGGAGCTGCACGGGACCGCACGCGGTGTCGTGTGCACCGGGTGCCATGCCCGCGGGTCCATGGAGGACGCTCTCGCACGGGTCGATGCCGGCGAGGACGACCCGGCGTGCCTGGAGTGCGGTGGGATCCTCAAGCCGGCGACCGTCATGTTCGGCGAGCGGCTCGACCCCGTGGTGCTGGGCGAGGCCGTCGCGATCACCAAGGCCAGCCAGGTGTTCATCGCCGTCGGCAGCAGCCTCCAGGTGCAGCCCGCCGCCGGACTCGCCGGGGTCGCCGCCGACCACGGCGCCCGGCTGATCATCGTCAACGCCGAACCGACCCCGTACGACGACCGCGCCGATCAGGTCGTACGGGAGCCGATCGGCACCGCGCTGCCGGCGCTGCTGGGCGCGCTCGCCGGGGAGCGGCCGGGTTAGAACAGGGCGGAGCCCCGCTCGAAGTCCAGCAGGCGCCGCTTGCGGTCCAGGCCGCCGCCGTAGCCCGTGAGGCTTCCGTCGGCGCCGACCACTCGGTGGCAGGGCACGATGATGCCGACCGGGTTCCTGCCGTTGGCGAGGCCCACCGCGCGGGAGGCCTTGGGGTTGCCGAGGGCGTCGGCGAGTTCCCCGTACGAGCGGATCTCGCCGTAGGGGATCCGGGCCAGTTGGTCCCACACACTGCGCTGGAAGGGCGTGCCGGCGAGGCGCATCGGCAGGTCGAACTCCTTCAGGTCGCCCGCGAAATAGGCGGCGAGCTGGTGCTTCGGCTCGGCCAGGAGGGTGTCGTCGCGCTCGCCGAAGTCCTCCTGGGGCGGGCGGTGGCGCTGGCCGACCATGTAGAGGCCGCACAGGAGGCCGTCGTCGGCGACGAGGGTGAGGGGGCCGTAGGGGCTGTCGGTGACCGTGTGTCGTTTCACTGCGTGTCCTTGGTGCGGGCCCGTGACGGGCTCATACGGGAAGGAAGTTGATCGGGTGGCTGTCCGTCGCCCACAGGTACTGGACCGCGTACGCCCGCCACGGGCGCCATGCTGCCGCGCGGGCGGTGAGGGCGGCGGGTGTGGAGGGCAGGCCCAACTCCTGGGCGGCTCGCCGGACTCCGAGATCGGTGGGGAGGAACGCGTCGGGGTCGCCGAGGGCGCGCATCGCGATGACGTCGACCGTCCAGGGACCGAAGCCGGGGAGGGCGAGGAGCCGGGCCCGTGCCTCCACCCAGTCGCTCTCCACCCCCAAGTGGATTGTTCCGTCGGCCAGTTGGCCCACGAGTGTGGTGAACGTGGTGCGGCGGGTGCGCGGCATGGCGAGGGACTCGGGGTCGAGCGCGGCCAATGCGTCGGGGGAAGGGAAGAGATGGGTGAGGCCGCCCTCGGAGTCCTCGACCGGCTCACCGTGCGCGGTGACCAGACGGGCGGCGTGGGTACGGGCGGCGGCCGTGGAGACCTGCTGGCCGAGCACGGCCCGCACCGCGAACTCCGCCTCGTCCACCGTGCGCGGCACCCGGCGCCCCGGCGCCTTGTCGACGAGCGGGGCGAGCAGCGGGTCGGTGCGCAACTGGTCGTCGACGGCGACCGGGTCGGCGTCCAGGTCGAGCATGCGGCGGCACCGGCTGATGGCGACGGTCAGGTCGCGCAGGTCGCTGAGGGTGAGGCGGCAGCCGATGTGGTCGGCGTGCGGGGTGAGCGCGACGATGCCGTGGCCGTAGGGCAGTCGCAGAGTGCGCCGGTAGGCGCCGTCACGCCACTCCTCGACACCGGGCACGGCCGTCGCCGCGAGGTGGCCGAACAGGTTGTCGGGGTTGAGGGGGGCGCGGAAAGGCAGGCGCAGGCACAGTACGGCCGGTGCGGTCGCGCCCGCCCCGGTCCCCCCGCCCGTCGTCGCTCCGGCGCCCGTCTTCGCTCCGGCCTCCCCGACCGTCGTCGCTCCCCGGCTCGCCCTCGTGACGGCAGCCGCCCGTTTCCTCGGGAGACGTTCGCGCAGTTCGCTCGGTGAGAGGGCGAAGACCTCGCGCACGGTGTCGTTGAAGGTACGGATCGAGGAGAACCCGGCCGCGAAGGCGATCTCCGCCATCGGGAGCGGGGTGGTCTCGATGAGCAGCCGCGCGGTCTGGGCGCGCTGCGCCCTGGCGAGCGCGAGCGGCCCGGCGCCCAGCTCGGCCAGCAGTTGCCGCTCTACTTGGCGGGTGCTGTAGCCGAGCCGGCCGGCCAGGCCGGGGACGCCCTCGCGGTCCACGACGCCGTCGCCGATCAGCCGCATCGCGCGGGCCACCAGGTCGGCGCGCTGGTTCCACTCGGGCGAGCCGGGGCTGGTGTCCGGGCGGCAGCGCTTGCAGGCCCGGAAACCGGCCTGCTGGCAGGCCGCCGCGCTCGGGTGGAACGTCATGTTCTCCGGCTTCGGCGGCACGACCGGGCAGCTGGGCCGGCAGTAGATCCGGGTGGTCAGGACCGCTGTGAAGAACCAGCCGTCGAAACGCGCGTCCTTCGACTGGACGGCGCGTACGCAGCGCTCGATGTCGGTGTGCATCCCGTTCCGCATGTCTCCAGGATCGGGCACGGGCGAGGGTGGGGCTGGCGAGAATCCGACATCAGCCTCGCGGGGCCTCGGACGGACCTTCCCCCCCCGGCCGCCCCGTCCACCGGCCACCGTACGCGCTCCCGCTCTGCGCGACGCACCCCCGCCCCGGGCCCCGACGCTGCACCGGCGTCCGCGGCTCGACACGCTGCACCGGCGTCCGTGGCCGGGACCGTCAGCGGGGCTCCTCGCCCTGGGCGACCTCCACCTCGTGGTGGAAGGCGAGGACGCCGGTGGCCGCCGTGCCGGCCGAGGCGGTCGCGCAGGCGGCCAGCAGAAGGGCGATCCATGGGGCGGCACGGCGGCGCTGCCGGGGAGCCGCGAGGAGGGCCGCGACCCGCTGGGGCACGGGCCCGGTGGTGGCCGCGGGGGCGAAGTCGGGGCGCCCGGAGCGGGCGGAGGAGGCGGCGAGGGCGGCACGCGCGATGGCGCGCGCGGTCAGCCGCCGGTCCCCCACCACGGCGGCGGCGGCCTCGTCGGCGGCGCGTTCGGCGGCGAGCGCGATGACCGCGCGGACCGGGCGCAGCCCGGGATGGCAGTGCGCCGCAAGCTCGGCGAGGACGAGGAACCGGTGGTGGCCGCCGGCGTTGTGGGCCCGCTCGTGGGCGAAGAGCACCTCGCGTTCGTCGGCTCCGAGGCTGCGGAGCATTCCCGTCGTGACGACGATGCGGTGGGGGCGGCCGGGCAGCGCGTACGCGTCCGGGTGGGGCGACTCGATCACGCACAGGTCGCCCGCGGCGGGGCGGCCGTCGGCCTCGGTGCGGGCCGCGCGGAAGGCGCGCAGCTGCCGCAGGGCGGAGCGGACGAGTGTGCCGGCGCCGAGGGTCAGCAGGCCGGTGGCGGCCGTCGCCAGGGGGAGGACGACGAGGTCGGACGGGGTGCGCAGCGGCCGGACGAGGTCGCCGAGGCCCGCGAGGAACGGCAGTTTGAGCAGGCCGGTGAGGACCAGTGCGCCGAGGGCGGCCACGGAGGAGCCGGCCAGCACGAGGACCGTGAGGGTCAGCGTCCACAGCGCCGCGACCGGCGTGATCCGGTCGAGGCAGCGCCGGGCCGCCACCGGTACCGCGAAGGGCACCAGGAGCGGGATGAGCAGCAGAGCGGTCATGACCCACCGATCGTAGTTGCGTGCCAGGTTCCGGTTACTGGTCCTGCTCGCCGCGTCCGCGTTCCGGTCGTCCATCTGACGCCGGCCGTCCGTCCGGTGTCGGCTGCCCGTCCGGTGCCGGATGCCCGTCCGATACCGGATGCCCGTCCGATACCGGATGCCCGTCCGATGCCGGCCGTCCGTCCGGTGTCGGCTGCCCGTCCGATGCCGGATGCCCGTCCGGTTCCAGCAGGCCGCGCAGGAGACGCTCGTCGTCGGGGCTGAGCTGGGCGACGAACCGGGCCAGCGCCGTCTCGCGGTCCTCGTCCCGGTCGAGCTCGGTGTGCATACGGCGAGCGGTGAGCCCGTGCGGGTCCTGCACGGGGTAGTAGGCGAAGCCGCGGCCCTGTCGTTCCCGGCCGACGATCCCCTTCTCGTGCAGCCTGGACAGGATCGTCGTCACCGTCGTGCGGGCCAGACCCGTCCCCAGCCGCGTCTGCACCCCGCCCGGCGTGAGGGGTGCGTCGGCGGCCCAGAGGGCGGCCATGACGGAGGCCTCGAGCTCACCCGCCGGCCGGCGTTCGTCCTTCGCGCTGGTCATGGGAACGATCCTCACCCCGATATCGTCTACAGTTCAGTAGACCGTCTACAACATTGTAGTCAGTCGGGTGTCGTCACGACCACACCCGTCCCTGTCCAGTATGAGAGGGCTCGCGACGATGGCCGCACCTTTGTTCGCAGCATCACAGCTCGCGACACATCTCGGATCACAGGCCGGATCACAGGTCGGGGCGGACCTCGGATCCCGGTTCGGGTCCGAGCTCGCGGTGAATGTGCTCAGCGCCCAGTCCCTGCTCGCCGCCTTCGGCGTCCTGGGGGTGGGCGTGGTGATGTTCGCGGAGACGGGCCTGCTGATCGGCTTCTTCCTGCCCGGTGACTCGCTGCTGTTCACGGCGGGCCTGCTCTGCACGGGGTCGGGCCAGGCCGGTCTGAAGCTGTCGCTGCCCGCGCTGCTGGTCGCCGCCGCGGTCGGTGCGCTGGCCGGCGCCCAGTGCGGCTATCTCATCGGGCGCAAGGCGGGCGGCGCCCTGCTGGCCCGCAGCGGCTCGCCCCGGTTGCACGCGGGAGCGGAGCGCGCGGAGGAGCTGCTGGACCGGTACGGGCACGCGAAGGCGATCGTGCTGGCCCGCTTCGTGCCGGTGGTGCGTACCGTGCTGAACCCGATGGCGGGCGCGCTCCAGGTGCCCGTCCGCACGTTCACCGTGTGGCAGATCGTCGGCGGCCTGGTCTGGAGCCTCGGCCTCACCCTCGCCGGGTACGCGCTGGGCTCGTCCATTCCGAACGTCGACCGGTACCTCCTGCCGATCATCGCCGTGATCGTCGTCGTGTCGCTGATCCCGCTGGCCGCCGAGCTCCGCCGCTCGCGCAGGGCCGCCGCCGCGGAGAGGGGCGCACAGGGATGACGCTCGCGTTCGACGGGTCGTCGATCGACGGCTCCTCCTACACCTACGTCGTGGGCCTCGCCCAGGACGCACCGTCGTGGCTGGACACACTGGTGCGGGCCTGGTCGACGTACGGTCTCGCGGTCTTCGCCGTCCTCATGCTCGTGGGCTGGTGGCAGGCGCGGCACCACAGCGCCGGGGCCGCGGTGATCGCGCTCATGGTGCCGGCGATCGTCGTGGTGGCGTACGGGGTGAACTCGGTGTTCAAGCTGCTCGTCCGCGAGGACCGGCCCTGTCGGAGCCTGCGGGTGAGGACGCTGGAGGCGTGTCCGGCGCCGGGCGACTGGTCGTTCCCCAGCAATCACGCCGTCATCGCCGCCGCGGCCGCGGTCGCCCTGCTCTGCGTCTCCCGCCGGCTCGGCACCGTCGCCCTGGTGGCAGCGTGCGCCATGGCCGTAGCCCGGGTCTGGGTGGGCGCCCACTACCCGCACGACGTGGCGGCCGGCCTCCTGGTCGGCACGCTGATCGCGAGGGCGCTGACGACGTCCCTCGGCAGGGTCTCCGACCCGCTGGCGAGCCGGCTGACGCGATCCCGGCTCCGACCGCTGCTGGCCCCGGCGTAGCACTGTCGGACGGACGGGACCGGCACCGGCACCGGCGTAACCCCGCCGGACACCCGTGCATCGCCGCACCGCCGTGAGGCCGTGACACCGTGACGCCGTACGGGAACGGAACCGGCAGGGCCAGCAGGGCCGGCAGGGCCGGCAGTACGGAAACGGCTGGAGGAGGACCATGCGCCACACGATCCTGGTCGTCGAGGACGATCACGCCCTGCGGGACGTCCTGCTGCGCGGCTTGCACGACGAGGGCTTCGACACCCTGCCCGCCCCGGACGGCGCGACCGCGCTGCGGCTGGCGGGGGCCGGGGTCGGCGCGGCCGTGCTCGACGTCGGGCTGCCCGACGCGGACGGGCGGGACGTGTGCCAGGCGCTTCGGGCGAACGGCTTTCTCTCGCCCGTGATCTTCCTGACGGCCCACCATCACCTGACAGACCGGCTGGCGGGCTTCGCGGCCGGTGGCGACGACTATCTGCCCAAGCCGTTCCATCCGACGGAGCTGGCCGCCCGGCTGCGAGCGGCGCTCAGACGCGGCGGTTCGCTCCCGTCCGCCACGACCGGTGACGTCGTCCTGGACCCGGTCGGGCACGGCCTCACCGTGCGGGGCAACCGGGTCGCCCTCACCCCGACCGAGTTCCGGCTGCTGGCGGCGCTGATGGCGGGCTCCGGGGACATCGTGCGCCGGCGGGAGCTGATCAGGGCGGCCTGGCCCGAGGGCGCCCAGGTCAGTGACAACACCCTGGACCAGTATCTGACCCGGTTGCGCCGCAAGCTCCGGGACGGCGGCAGCACGCTGACCGTCACCACCGCGCGCGGCATCGGCCACCGCCTGTCATGAGGGCCTTCGCAGCCCGGTGGTGGCCGCGCACCCTGCGCGGCCGGCTCTCGCTGGTCGCGCTCACCACCGCGACGCTCCTCATGGTGATCCTCACCGTCGCGTTCAACACGGTCGTACGACATCACCTCCAGCACCAGGCGGACGACGAACTGCGCACCCGCGCCGCCGCCGTCGCGGCGACCGTCGACACCAGCGCCTCGCGGGTGCGGGTCCTGGAGACCCCGGGCGAGGAGCTCCTCGACACGAACGTCTGGATCTACGCGGGCGGCAGGCTGCTCGAAAAGCCTCCGTCCGCCACCGGCACCGGCCCCCTGACCCGTGCCGCCGGCCGCCTCGCGGGGCGCGGCGGCCGGCACTGCGTGACCGCCCCCGGTCACCACGCCGTCCGGCTGTGCTCACAGCCGGTGCCCGGCGGCAGGGACGGCACGGCCGTCGTCACCGCGCTGGACCTGTCCCCCTACCGCGGCTCGGCCGACACCCTGCTGCTCGCCTCCCTCGTCCTCGACGCAGCCATGCTCGTCTGCACCTACGGGCTGACCCGGCTGGCGGTGGGACGCGCGCTGCGTCCCGTACGCACGATGACGGAGCAGGCCACCCAGTGGAGCGCCATCACCTCCGAGGAACGTTTCGGCGGCGTGGCCCGCCCCACCGAACTGGCCCGGCTGGGCGGTTCGCTGGACGCGCTCCTCGACCGCATCCGGGCACTGCTGCGCCACGAGCGTCAGCTCACCCGGGAGCTGTCGCACGAGCTGCGCAATCCGCTCGCCCGTATCGTCGCCGAGCTCGACTGGTGGCAGGCCCGTCCGCGCGCCGCCGAGGACACCCTGGCCGTCCACGCGGCCATCGCCGACGCGGCCCTGTCGATGCGCACGATCTGCGACACCCTGCTCGACGAGGCCCGCGACAGCGCGTCCACGGCGCCCGGTACGGCCACTGTGGGGCCCGTGCTCGGACGCCTGGTGGACCGCCTCGGCAGTGCGCGCGGGCGGGTGGAGGTCGTCGTCACCGTTCCGGACGCCGGGCTGACGGCCGGGGCGCCGGACGCCCTCCTGGAGCGGATCGTCAGCCCCCTGCTCGACAACGCGTTGCGGCACGCACGCACCAGGGTCGGGATCCTGGCCCAGGGGGAGCCCGGCGGCGTACGCGTCGAGGTCACCGACGACGGTCCCGGCGTACCGCCGTCGTTCGAGGCGCAGTTGTTCCAGCCCGGCCGTCGGGGCGATCCGGGGGACGGACACGGCGGAGCGGGCCTGGGACTGCCGCTCGCGCGACGTCTGGCCCGGTCCGCCGGCGGGGAGGTGCACCACGATCCGCGGCACACCCCCGGCGCGGCGTTCGTGGTCAGCCTGCCCGCGGGCTGAGCGGGCGCCTTGCGGCGGGCCGAGCACCCGGTCCCGGTTCTCCCGCGGGCCGAGCACCCGGTCCCGGTTCTCCCGCGGGCCGAGCACCCGGTCCCGGTTCTCCCGCGGGCCGATCGGTCGCCTTCCCCGCACGCGGGCCGGGCCTTCCCGACGCAGAACGATCGCCTCACGACGGGCCGAGCACTCGGCTCTCCCGCGAGCCCGTCGGCCGCCTTCCCCGCACCCACACGCAGCGTCGGCCCTCGCGCGGGCTGCGCGGTTCAGCTTTCGCGCGGGCCGAGCGGGTCAGCCCTCCCGCGGGCCGAGCGCTCGCTCGGGCTCGGCGACGACGTCCTTGCGCGTCGTCGCGAGGTACACCACCAGGGCCAGGATGACGGCCAGGAACAGCACGCTCGTGATCACGGTGCCGAAGCCCAGGCCGCCGTCGCCGGTGGGCTGCGAGAGGTAGTCACCGATCGAGGCGCCGAGCGGCCGGGTCAGGACGTAGGCGATCCAGAAGGCCAGGACGGCGTTCAGACCGAGCGCGAAGCGGGCGACGGCCACGGCGGCGATGGCGAGGCCGAACAGGACGGCGGAGACCCAGTATCCGAGGGCCATCCTCTCGGCGACCAGGTCACCGGCCGCGGTGCCCAGCGCGAAGGTGAACAGGACGGCCAGCCAGTAGTAGGCCTCGCGGGACACGGTGTCGATGCTGTGGATGGACAGCGTGCGCTCGCGGCGGTACCAGACGGCGAAGACGATCGCGAGGGCGACGGAGAACACGGCGGTGCTGGTGGTCAGCGGTACGCCCAGGTTGTCAGTCAGGTTGTCGCTGATCAGGGTGCCGACGACGCTGATGAGGGCCACCGCGAGCCAGTAGACGCCGGGGTGGTAGGCCTTGGTCCGGAACTGGACGACGAGCACCGCCGCCAGCAGCGCGCTCATCAGCAGCGACACGCCGGTCAGGCCCATGCCCAGTTTCTCGTTCAGGAGGTCCGCCGCGGTCTCGCCGACCGTGGTGCAGAGCACCTTGATGATCCAGAAGTACGCGGTGACCTCGGGAACCTTGTTCCAGCGCAGGCGGTGGCCGGGGGCGGCACCGGTGTGCGCGTACGCCCCGGTCGTCTCGGAAGTCTCAGTCATGGGGCCCGACCCTGCCAGCGGGATCCTGAACACATCCTGACCACGCGGCGGCCCGCCGCACCGCCCCGCACCACCCGGCTCCGCCCCGCATCGCGTCGCGCCACCCGCCTCCGCCCCGCATCGCGTCGCGCCACCCGGCTCCGCCCCGCACCACCCCGCCGCGCTCCGGCCGCCCCGCGCCGGTTCGCGCCCTCCCGGAGTCCGCGGCCCACGACCCGGTGGCGGCACGGCCGGCTTCTCGAACCCCGGCCGGCCGACAGCGGCCCCGTTCGTTCAGAGCACCCGGCGACGCGCCAGTACCGCCAGCACGACCAGGCCCGGCACCAGTGGCAGCCACACCGTCAGGAGCCGGTAGCCGAGGACCGCGGACGCCGCCGCGCCGCCCGGCGCTCCGGTCAGGGTGAGGGCCAGGGCGAGGGCCGCGTCCAGCGAGCCGATTCCGCCGGGGGTGGGCAGCAGCACGGCGGCGCTGCTCGCGGCGAGGTAGGCCAGCGCCACCCGGGCCGGTGGCACCGGGAGTTCGAGGGCCTGGGCGACCGCGACGACCACGGTGGCGTGCAGCGCCGCGAAGGCCAGCGAGCCACCCCACAACGCGGCCGCGCGCGCTGGGATCTCGTGCACGGCGCGCACGTCCGCCAGGACGGCCCGCACCGCGCGCCGCGCCGGTCCCCGCAGGAGCAGGACGGCGGTCGCGGCCACCACGCCCGAGACCGCGACGGCGGTCACGGGGAGGTCCGGCAGACGCAGTACACCGGGGCAGGCCGACGCGAGGACGGCGATCAGGAAGGCGCGCGCGACGGCTCCGGCGGTGGCCTTCACCCCGAGCGCGGTCGCCGACCGGGCGACCGGCAGTCCGCACCGGGTCAGGAAGCGCAGGTTGACCGCGCCCGCCCCGAGGCCGGCGGGCAGCACGTGGTTGGCCGCGGACGCGGCGAACTGCGCGGCGACCAGCCGTCCGGCGGGCAGGGGCCGGGTCACCGCGCCCTGCTGTGCGAGGGCCGAGCACACCCACGTCCCTCCGGTGGCGACGGCCGCGACGAACAGCCAGCCGTGGTCGGCGACGGCCAGCCGGTCGGTCCCGGTCTCGATCACCGGCCAGTGGTGCCGCGCGAGATAAGCGGCGCCGGCCAGGACGGCGAGCGTCAGCGCGGCGTGCAGGAGGGCCCGCCTGTTCAGGGGTGTCGTGGTGGTGCCGGGCGGGAGGGACGACGCCATGCCGCTCAGCCTCCCTGGACGGCGGGGGCGAGGCGTACGCGCCGGCGGCCGGCTGTGTGCGGTCGCCCCGTACGGGCGTACGCGGATGAATGGCCGCCCGGCGCGGTGGGCACCTCGACCGGCATCCGCTGTCCGGCCCGCACGACGGGTGCGGCGCCGGCGAGCGGCGGGTTCACGGTCTTGACCATCGTCCACCTTTCACCCTACAAAGCGTAGGGTTATACACCCTACAAGACGTAGGGCGCCGAGGTCGAAGTCGCAGGAAAAATGGGTCGGATCGGAGTGAAACGGGTGGGGGCGCTCTCCGTCGGTCCTCACCACCGTCCGCACCACTACGCGCTGTAAGGTGGCGAACATGGCTGGCACAGGCCCCCACGGGAGGGCGGAACGGCGCAGCGCCGGCGCGTTGGAGAGCGAGGTCCTCGCCGCCCTCTGGGCCACCGACGAAGCCCTCACCCCCGCCGAGATACAGAGTGAGATCGGCGGTGGTCTCGCCTACAACACCGTGCACACCATCCTCAAGCGCCTGTACGACAAAGGTCTGGTGCTGCGGGACGTCGACGGCCGGCGCGGCGCGTACCGGCCCGCCAAGAACGCGGCCGAACTCACCGCCGAGGCCATGCACGAGGCACTGGACCGCGGGCCGGACCCGATCGCGGCCCTCCAGCAGTTCGTCACCGGGCTGAGCCCCCGGGAGGAAGAAGCCCTGCGCGACCTCCTCGGGGGGAGCGGACCGTGAGAATCAACGTCTACATCCCCCTTTTCCTGCCGCTGCTGCTGACGGCCGCCGCGGCACAGGTGGGCCGGCGGATCTCCCCCGCGCCGGCCGCCCGCGTCCTCACCGTCGCGGCCGTACTGACGGCTGCCGCCTCCACCTGGGCGCTGCTCCTGCTCGCCGCCACCCTCGTCGACGAGGCGCCGCTCGTGGCCACCGAGACCGGCGAGACGGGCCGGCGCCTGCCCGAACCGGTGCCGGTGGCGATCGCCGTCGCCGCGATCACCCTCCTCTGGCTGATCGCCTTCCGGCTCGTACGGACCCTGCGCGCCCACTGGGCGACCCGCCGCGTCCTTGAACGGCTGTGCGAGGGACACCCCCCGGACAGCGAACTCGTCGTCGCCGCGTCCTCGACCCCCCGGGCCTTCGCGATCCCGGGGACGCCGGGCCGGATCCTGGTCACGTCCGCCATGCTCGGCGCGCTGGAACCGGCGGAGCGGCGGGTCCTGCTGGCCCACGAGCGCGCCCATCTCGCCCACCGGCACTCGATGCTGTCGACCGCCGTGACACTGGCCGCCGCGGCCAACCCGGTGCTGGAGCCGGTGCGCATCACCGTCACCTTCCTCGTGGAGCGCTGGGCCGACGAGGAAGCCGCGCGCAGTGTCGGCGACCGGCATACCACCGCGCGCGCCCTCGCCCGAGCCGCCCTCGTGTCCCAGCGGGCCCGGCCGGGCTGCGCCCTGAACTTCTCCGAACACGCCGTCACCCGCCGGATCGCCGCACTGCAGACGGCTCCGCCTCCCAACCTGTGGTCCATCGGCGTGGCCGTGCTGGCACTCGCCGCCCTGTCCGCGCTCGGCGCGCTGGACGCCACCGGCGATCTGCTGCGCCTGCTGGGCGAGTCACTGGCGTACTAGGGCGTATCGAAGGCGCCTGCGGCGGTGGACGTGGCGTAGTACTCCTGGGGAGACGCAAAGACAGGGTCGTTCTCGTTCGGAGTCATCGATGGCCGTTCGCCGAGTCGCGCCCGGCATCCGGTCGAAGACCCCGCAGGAGAGCCGGGAGTTCTATGGCCTGCTGGGCCTCCAGGAGGTCATGACCACGGCTGGATCATGACGCTCGCCTCGCCGTCCGGTCCGGCGGCGCAGGTCAGCGTCATGACCGGCGACAAGACCGCACCTGTCGTTCCCGACATGAGCGTCGAGGTGGACGACGTGGACGCGGCTCATGCGGTCATGCGGGAGAGCGGTGCGGAGATCATCCATCCCTTGCAGGACGAGGAGTGGGGCGTGCGGCGGTTCTTCGTTCGCGACCCCGATGGACGGGTGGTCAATGTGCTGGGCCATCGCTGACCGCCCTCCGCGCCTCTGGTGAACGTGCTGGGCACAGCCACTCGTTGACAGCCACTCGTGGACAGCCACTCATGGACAGCCGCGACCGGGTCGGTTGCGCCATGACGGACAGCGGGTTCCTCGTGGCGCGCCACCGAGCGCGCTCAGCTCGTGTGCGTGTCCAGGGCGGCGATGATCTCGGGCCAGAGTTCGCGGGGGCGGTCGTGTCCCATGTCGGGGAGCAGCAGGAGCCTCGCTCCGGGCACCAGGTCGGCCGTGCGCTTTCCGCCGCTGGGATCGATCAGGGTGTCGTCCAGGCCATGGATCACCAACGTCGGTACGCGAAGGTCGCGGAGGGCGTCGGCGCGTGAGCCACCGAGGATCATCGCGCCGAGTTGCCGCCCGGCACCGGCGGGGTGGTAGCCGCGGTCGTAGCTCTCGGCAGCCAGCTCACGAAGGAGTGTGGCGTCGCCGTAGCGTCTGGACGCCCAGACCAGTTCCCTGTCCGCCGCCGCGACATACCCTTCCCGGTCTGTCGGCTTCGGGCCGAAGAGGACTGCCTGGGCCTCGTCGCCGGGGCGGCCGTAGTCGGGCTCGCCGGTCGAGGACATCATCGACGTCAGGGTCAGTACGCGGGCGGGACGGCTGATGGCCATCGTCTGGGCGATCATGCCGCCCATGGAGGATCCGACCACGTGAGCGCGTTCGATTCCGAGCGCGGTGAGCAGGCCGAGGCCGTCGTCGGCCATGTCCTGGAGCGTGTAGGGCACCATCGCGAGGGCGGACGCGATGTCGCCCGAGCTCACAGCGTCGATGAACCGGCCCATGTCCACGGGGTGTTCGTCGAACCTGGTGGACAGCCCGCAGTCGCGGTTGTCGTACCGGATCACATGGCGTCCACGTTCCGCGAGCGCACGGCAGAAGTCCTCGTGCCAGGCGATCATCTGGGCGCCGAGGCCCATCACGAGCAGGACTGCCGGATCGGAGGAGTCGCCGAACGTCTCGTACGCGAGGGACACTCCGGGCGCGACTTCAGTGATCGACATGCTGTGAGTGTCGCAGCGCCGCCCGGCTGGGCGCATCCGGTATTCGCGGTGCCCGACGGGGCGTTCGGTGGAGGATCGACCGAGGCCCGGCGCCACCGGAGACCACAGCGTGTCACCGCGCCGACAGGGCCGGGCCGGCCAGCGGGAGGGTGACCTCGAAGCGGCAGCCGCCGGGGACGTTGTGCACGGCGGCCCGCCCTTGGTGGGCCTCCACGATGCCGCGGACGATCGCCAGGCCCAGACCCGCCCCGGCGGGCGGGGTGCGCGCGTGGCTGCCGCGCCAGCCGGTGTCGAAGACGCGCGGAAGATCCTCCTCGGGGATTCCCCCGCAGCCGTCGGTGACGGACAGCACCACACCCTGGTCCGACCGCTCCGCGGCGATCGCCACCGTGCCGTCGGCCGGTGTCCGCCGGATCGCGTTGACGAGGAGGTTGCCGAGGACACGGCTCATCTCCTTGCCGTCCACCTCGACCGGCACCGGCTCGACGCGGTCGCCGACCAGCCGCACCCCGTACTCGCGGGCGAGCGGGTCGACGCCCGCGAGGGCGTCGCCCACGAGGTCGTACACGGAGATACGGGAGGGGGACAGGGCCAGGCTCCCCGCGTGTATGCGGGAGAGTTCGAAGAGATCGCCCACCATGTCGTTGAGCCGTTCGACCTCGGTGCGCATCTGCCGCAGATAGCGGTTCGGGTCGGCGGCGACGCCGTCCTCCAGCGCCTCCGACATCGCGCGGAGCCCGGCGAGCGGGGTGCGCAGATCGTGCGAGATCCACGCGACGAGTTCACGGCGTGAGGTCTCCAGGGCCCGTTCGCGGTCCCGTGACTCGGCGAGCTTCACACTGGTGGCCGCCAACTCACGCCCCAGCGCGGCGAGTTCGGCAGTCGCCGGACCGTCGGGGGCCGCGAAGTCACCGCCGTCGCCGAAGGAGCGGGCGGCCAGCGTCAGGTCCCGGCTGCGGGCCACGACCCATCGGCCCAAGAGCAGCGCGGTGGCCAGCGAGACGACGGCCGCCATCGCCACCACCGTCGTGACGACGGTCAGGTCGTGCGAGGACAGGAACATCGCCCACGCCACGGCGAGCGTCCCCGCGAGCATCGCGGTCACCCCCACGGCGGCGACCACGGCGAGGGACGCGGTCAGCGAACGTCGCCGGATCAGCCACAGCGTGCCCGCGCCGAGCAGACCGGCCCCCGCGGCGCCGAGAAAGGCGAAGAGGGCGATGAGCAGGATGTCACGCATGGTCAGACCGCCTCCGCGGACGTCGTGGCGTCGAAGCGGTAGCCCACGCCCCACACCGTCTGGATCAACCGGGGCCTCGCCGGATCGTCCTCGACCTTCCCGCGCAGCCGCCGTACGTGCACGGTGACCGTCGAGAGGTCGCCGAAGTCCCAGCCCCAGACCTCACGCATCAGGTCCTCGCGGCTGAACACCCGCCCGGGGTGCCGGAGGAAGAAGGCGAGGAGGTCGAACTCCCTTGTCGTGAGCGCGAGTTCGACGCTCCCCTTGGTGGCGCGACGGGCGGCCGGGTCGAGGCCGAGACCGGCCGCGTGCAGCGGGTGCGCCGAGGTGGCGGGACGCGCGCGGCGCAGTACGGACTCCACGCGCAGCACCAGTTCCCGGGGGCTGAACGGCTTGGTGACGTAGTCGTCGGCGCCCACCTCCAGACCGAGGATCCGGTCGTCCTCGTCGCCCCGCGCGGTGAGCATGATGACAGGCACGGGACCGCGTCCGCGCATGCGCCGGCACACCTCGAGGCCGTCCATCCCGGGCAGCATCAGGTCCAGCACCACCAGGTCGGGCCAGTGCGCGGCGGCACGGGCGAGCGCCGCGGGCCCGTCCGCGGCACGGTCCACGAGGTAGCCCGCGCGGTCGAGGTAGCCGGAGACGACCTCGGCGACGGTGGGGTCGTCGTCGACGACGAGGACACGCGCTGTGCCCCCGTGGCCGCCCGGGGCGGTTGCGGCGCCGGGTACGGCCTCGGGTCCGGTAGCTGCGGATTCGTACGGCTCATGCATGGCTTCAGCCTCCCACCGGCTCCGGCTCCGTGCGGCCCTCCCCCGCGCGACGTCCGCGTTTCGTAAGGAGCCGAAGACCGATATGTCTCTTTCGCGTTCGTAGGGTGAGAGCCGTGACGACCTCTCCCCCGGCGGACCCCGTAGTCGACGTGGTCCTGCCCTGTCTGAACGAGGCCGAGGCCCTGCCCTGGGTGCTCGCCCGCATTCCGTCCGGCTGGCGCGCGCTGGTCGTGGACAACGGGTCCACGGACGGCTCGGCAGAACTGGCCCGCAGTCTCGGCGCGACCGTCGTGCGCGAGACGCGCCGCGGATTCGGCGCCGCCTGCCACGCCGGGCTGACCGCGGCCACCGCCGACATCGTGTGCTTCTGCGACTGCGACGCCTCCCTCGACCCCTCCCTGCTCGTGCCCTTCGTACGCGAGGTGCGCGACGGCACGGCCGACCTGGTGCTGGGGCGCCGACGCCCGCAGGGGCGGGGCGCGTGGCCCGCGCACGCCCGGGCCGGCAACCTCGCGCTCGCCCGGATGCTCCGCCGCCGTACCGGACTCGGCCTGCACGACCTGGGCCCGCTGCGGGCCGCTCGCCGCGAACCGCTGCTCGCGCTCGGTCTCACGGACCGCCGCAGCGGCTATCCGCTGCAGATGGTCGTGCGTGCCGCCGACGCCGGCTGGCGCGTCACGGAGCACGACGTGCCGTATCTCCCGCGCACCGGCGCCTCCAAGGTCACCGGCACCTGGCGCGGAACCTGGCAGGCGGTACGGGACATGCGCCGCGTGCTGGCCGAGCCGCCCGTCCCGTCCCGAGCCCCCGCCCCGTCCCCAGGAGGAACCACCCCGTGAGCACCCTGCTCGTCATCGCCAAGGAACCGCGGCCGGGACGGGTGAAGACCCGGCTCACTCCGCCGTTCACGCCCGGCCAGGCGGCGACGCTCGCCGAGGCGGCCCTCATGGACACCCTGCTCGCGGTGGCGGCGACGCCCGCGCGACGCCGGGTGCTGGTGCTCGACGGCGTGCCGGGTCCCTGGCTGCCGCCCGGCATCGACGTCGTACCGCAGTGTGCGGGCGACCTGGACGAACGGCTGGCCGCCGCCTTCGCGGACTGCGCCGGCCCCGCCCTGCTCATCGGTATGGACACCCCACAGGTGACGCCGGAACTCCTCACCGTGGACTTCGCGGACTGCGACGCGTACTTCGGACCGGCCGAGGACGGCGGCTTCTGGGCGCTGGGGCTCGCCGTCCCGGACCCGGACCTGGTGCGGGGCGTACCGATGTCCACGGCCACCACCGGCGCGGCGCAGCGGGAGCGGCTGACCGCGGCGGGGCTGCGTGTCCGCGATCTGCCGCGCCTGCGGGACGTCGACACGGCGTACGACGCCGGGCTCGTCGCCGCCGCGGCACCGGGCGGCCGGTTCGCCGCCGAACTCGCCCGGCTCGAAGCCGGGGCCCAGCGATGAGCGCGGCACGCGGACGCGCCTCCGTCCCCGGCCCTGCGGGAGGCCCGACCGCCGGCCTCACGGGAGGCCGGACCACCGGCCCCACGGGAGGCCACGCCTCCGGACCCACAGGAAGCCGGACCACCGGCCCCACAGGAGGCCCCACCACCGGCCCCACAGGAAGCCGGACCACCGGCCCCACAGGAGGCCCCACCACCGGCCCCACAGGAAGCCGGACCACCGGCCCCACAGGAGGCCCCACCACCGGCCCCACAGGAAGCCGGACCACCGGCCCCACAGGAGGCCCCACCACCGGCCCCACAGGAAGCCGGACCACCGGCCCCACAGGAGGCCCCACCACCGGCCCCACAGGAAGCCGGACCACCGGCCCCACAGGAGGCCCCACCACCGGCCCCACAGGTGGAGGGACCACGGGCCGCGCGGGCCGGACGTCGGCGACGACCGCGGCCGCGCCCGCGCCCGCGCGCGGCGCGACGGGCGGCACGCCTGCCAGAACGGCTCCCGCGGACCGGGCGCCGGCCGGCGCGCCGGGCCACCCCGAACCCGACCTCGCGGGGCGGCCCGAACCGGACCTCACCGGACGGTCCGAACCCGCGCTCGCTCGACGCCCCGGGCGGGGCCTCGCACCATTCCCCGAACCCGACCCGGCCGGGCACCCCGACCCGGACCTGCCGCAACACCCCGAACCCACCCACGCCCGGAACCCCGAACCCACCCACGCCCAGCGCTCCGAGCCCACCGCCGGCCGGCAGCCCAAGCCCACCCCCGCCAGGCACCCCGAGTCCAGCGCCGCCAGGCACCCCGAGTCCGGCCCCGCCGGGCACCCCGCCCGGCGCCCCGGACGGCGGGCCGTGCCCGGTGTCCCGCCCGCGTCGTCGGCCGGCGAGCAGGCCGCCCCCTGGTCCAGCGACCCGTACGCCGACGCGCTGCGTGTCGGGCGTGGCCCCCTCTATCTGCGCCGGACCGACGGCTGGCTGCTGCCGCTGGAGGTGGAGCGGTGGTGTGCCGGGGCCGACACCGCGGATCTGGAGGTGCTGCGGCGCTGCGAGGGAGCCGTGCTCGACGTGGGATGCGGACCCGGCCGGCTGATCGCGGCACTCGCCGCACAGGGGCGGCGGGCCCTGGGCATCGACGTCAGCGAGGCCGCCGTCGAGCACACCGTCCGGCTCGGCGGACAGGCACTGCACCGGTCGGTCTTCGAGTCCGTGCCGGGAGAGGGCCGCTGGGGCACCGCGCTCCTGATCGACGGCAACCTCGGGATCGGCGGCGACCCGGCGGCCCTGCTCGACCGGGTGGACCAACTCCTGTCACCTGGAGGTCTGTTGATCGTCGAGACGGTGCCCGTCGATGTCGACGAACGGGTACGGGTGCGCGTCGCCGACGGCCGGGGAGCCGCCGGTACGCCCTTCCTCTGGGCCCGCCTGGGCACCCCGGCGCTGCTCCGGCACGCGCGGCGCGCCGGCTGGCACGCCGACGGTCAGTGGTCGACCGGCGGCCGCTCCTTCGTCGCCCTGCGCAGCCGCAGCGCGAGCAGCGCGGCGGAACCGCCGAACAGCACCGCCGTGATCAGCAGCCAGCGGGCCAGGAAGCCGTCGCCCGACAGGCCGGTGGCGGACTGGTAGCGGTCCGCCATCTGCCCGCTGACCAGCGGGAACCACACCAGCAGCAGAAGGCAGGAGAAGGCCGCCGGGACCCGGACGTAGATCGTCCACTCCCGGCGGCCGACCGCGCGCAGCCCCTGCGTGAGGACCCGGTCCGCGCCCGCGTACAACGGCACGAGCACCAGGTCGTGCAGGAGCGCCGCGCCGACGAACCACAGCGTCACGCCGAACCAGTCACCGGAGAGCAACCGCACCCCCGCGTACCCGGCGAGCGCGAAGGAGCAGGCCGGCAGGAGGATCTGCAGCGGACTGCCCAGAGGCGGCCGGCGGAGCGCGGGCAGCCGGCCGGCGAGAGACACGTATCGCTTCATCACAGGTCTCCGAACGTCATCCGGGCCACCCATTTGGTGTTGAGCACGCCGGGCGCCGCGGGAACGATGACGCGCGCGGGGTAGCCGTGGTCGGGGGTCAGGTCCTCGCCGTTGACGGACAGGGCGAGCAGGGAACGCGGGTCGCGCACCTGGTTGTGGCGCAGGGCGCCCCGGCGGAACGCCCCGTGCCGCTGGAGCGACTCCACCAGCACGTCGGGCGCCGTGCCGTGCTCGTACCCGACGAGCGTCGCGAGATCCCGCAGCGGCACCCCCCGCCACCACTGGTCGGAGGTGGACCAGCCCTCCACGCAGGCGATGGGCAGCGCCGAGCTGTGCGGGGGCAGCCGCAACAGGTCGGCCCGGCTCAGCCGGACGGTCCCGGTGCGGCCGACGACGACGAGCCGCCAGGCGTCCTCATCCGTCTCGCGCGCGTCGATCCCGGCGTAGGCGGCCGTCTTGTTGATCTGGAACCCGCCCGGCCCCGAGCCCGGTTCGGGGCCGCCGTGCGGGGCGAGCACGGCGGTCTGCCGCAGCGGCGCGTCGAAGCTGTGCCCGGCCGTCGTCACGAACAGGAGCAGCGAACCGCCGCCCACCAGCCCCACGGCGCCGCGTCGTGACACGGTGGGTTCGGCGGGGTCGGGCGACACCAACTCATCCTGCTCCGGGGGGAGTTCACCGATACCGGCACCGGGGGTGCCGTTCTCGGCGCGCATCCGGCGCACGTTGCGCAGGGCCGCGGGTGTCTTCAGTACGGCGTGCGCGACGAACGCGGCGATGAACACCCAGGCCCCGTAGAAGTGCAGCGGGTAGAAGGAGCCGGGGAAGAGGTAGTCGAGCTGGATGTTCAGCACGCCCGTCGTGAACTCGAAGAGCGCGCCGCCGACCAGCAGGAGCAGCGAGATCCGCTCCAGCGCGTGGGCGAGGGACCGGGCGGGCGGCAGCACGAACAGCTTGGGGACGACCGACCACAGTTTCGCCAGGAGTACGGGGACGAGGGTGATCCCGAGCGTGACGTGGACGCCCTGGGTGAGCCGGTACAGCCACGACGGGTGCGTCGGCCAGGAGAAGAGATAGAAACCGAGGAGCCCCTTGTCGGGAGTCTGGTCGTTCACCGGGGCCAGGTCCGGGTTGTAGGCGGCGTACGACAGCAGTCCCGTCAGGAACAGCACCGTGATCCCGCCGAGCAGCACGATGCCGAGCACGGAGGTGAACCAGGGGCCGCGCACGGGACTGCGCCAGAACGCGGGCGAGGTGGGGAGGAGGGGAGGCCGTGGCATGCCCCGACCGTAGGGCGGAGAAGGCCCCCAAAAGGGTCTTCGAACCATGACGAAACCCTGACGTCCGTCCCGGTGGCGGTGCCTCAGGGGGGATCGCGGCCTAGCGTGCCGGTGTGAACCGCGATCTTCTCCGCGACCGTCCCCGCGATCTCTCCCCCGACCTCCCCCGCGGCTCGCTCCGCGATCTTCTCCTCGACCTGTCGGCGGTCCTCGCCGCCGCACTGCTCGTCACGGCGGCCGCCCTGGTCGGCACCGCCGTCCAACGCCGTGACCATTCGCTCTTCGTAGGGTGGCCTCCCCTGTTCGCGCAGTGGGAGCCGCACGTCGGACCCGGTACCCCGGCCGCCCTCGTGGTCGCCGTCGCCGTCGTGGCGTACGGACCGCTCCTCGCCGCGCGCCTGCCCTGGCGCCCGCTGCTGTGCCTCGCCTGGGGCACCACGACGGCCTGGACGTTCTCCCTCGGCCTGGTCGACGGCTGGCAGCGCGGCATCGCCGGACGGCTGACGACCACGAACGAGTACCTCACCGTCGTCGACCGCTTCCACGACATCCCCGCCACGCTGCGGGACTTCACCCACCACATCGTGAGCCAGTCCCCCGCCCCCTGGCCCGCGCACATCGCCGGACACCCGCCCGGGGCCACCCTCACCTTCGTCCTGCTGGACCGGATCGGTCTGGGCGGTGGGGGCTGGGCCGGCATGTGGTGCGTCACCGTCGGCTCGACGGCCGCGGTCGCGGTCCTGGTCACCGTGCGTGTGCTGGCCGGGGAGGCCCTCGCCCGCCGTGCCGCCCCCTTCCTCGTCCTCGCGCCGGCCGCCGTGTGGGTGGGCGCCTCCGCGGACGGGTACTTCGCGGCGGTCGCCACCTGGGCCGTCGCGTTCCTCGCCCTCGCGGTGACCGGTTCCCGCCCGCGGGCGACCGGACTCGTCGCAGGGCTCCTGCTCGGCGTCACCGCCTATCTCTCGTACGGGCTGGTGCTGTACGCGGTGATCGCCGGCGCCGTCCTGCTGCTCGGCTCCCGACGGCTGCGTCCCCTCCCCTACGTCGTCGCCGGAGCGGCCGTGGTGCCGGTGGTGTTCACCCTGCTCGGCTTCGACTGGTGGGAGGCGTACCGTCTGCTGGTCACGCGCTACTACCAGGGGGTCGGCGGGGTCAGACCGTACGGCTACTGGGTGTGGGCGAACCTCGCGTGCACCGTGCTGATCGTGGGCCCGGCGACGGTGGCAGGGCTGCGGCGGGCCGGCGCCGCCCCGGTGCGCGGGGGCGTCCGCGGCTTTCTGCGCCCGCCCTCCGCCGAACCCCGCCTCGCCCTGCTCGCGCTCGCCGCCCTGCTCGCCCTCCTCGCCGCCGACCTCTCCGGGATGAGCAAGGCGGAGACGGAACGCATCTGGCTGCCGTTCGCGATGTGGCTGCTCCCGGCCGCCGCCCTGCTGCCCCGGCCGCGTGCCTGGCTCGCCGCGCAGGCCGCCCTCGCGCTGCTCCTGAACCATCTGCTGCTGACCGGCTGGTGACCCCGGCCCGGGGAGGCCCGGGACCGGGGTAGACGACCGGTCGTACACTGACCTCATGGGACGGACCAGCGACGCTCGCGAGAAGATACTCAGCACCGCGCAAGCGCTCATCGAGCTGCGCGGTTACTCGGCCCTGGGCGTGGCCGAGATCTGCAAGGCGGCCGGTGTGCCCAAGGGCAGTTTCTACTACTTCTTCGAGTCGAAGGAAGCTCTCGCGCTGGCCGTGATCGACGAGCACTGGACCGGCCAGCGGCGGGCCTGGGCGCAGATCCTGAACGGCGGCGAGGAACCGCTGCGCCGGCTGTGGCTGCTGTTCGAGGCGACCGAGGCCGGCCAGCTCGCCGGGCAGCAGAGCTGCGGCACCGTCTCGGGCTGCCTGTTCGGGAACCTCACCCTGGAGATGAGCAACCACACCGAGGCCATCCGCACCCGGCTGCAGGAGATCTTCGACGAACAGGTCGAGATGGTCGCCGCGGTCGTCGGCGAGGCGCTCGGGCGCGGGGAGGTCGCCGTGGCCGACGCCCGGGAAGCGGCGCGGGCGGTGGTCGCCCAGCTGGAGGGGCAGGTGCTGTTCGCCAAGCTCTACAACAACACGCACCGGCTCGGCGCGCTGTGGGCGAACTGCCTGGCCCTGCTCGGCGCGCGTCCGCCGCGGGAGGCCGTGGCCGCGGTCTGACCGCGCACGCCTGCCGATGGGCGGGCGGGCCTCCCGGAAGGATCCGCCGGCCGCTCCCTCGGCGTACCGGCCTTCAGCTGATCGCCCTTCGCCACCGTGCCGTCACGGTGCCCGCCAGATGTTGTCGAAGGCCGCGTTCTCGATGCTGCGCCGCTGCCGTACGGCTTCGAGTTCCGTCTCCGCGTCGTGCACGGCGTCCAGCACGGTCCCGACCGCTTCGTCGGCGGGAGCGGCACCCTCGCCGTCCGGGTGTTCGATGCCCACGGCGGCCGCCAGCCCGACCAGGACGGGATCACCCTTCGACCAGCGGTCCTCCGCGTGGCGCCGGGCCGGCGAGTCGACCCGTTCCGCCGGGCCGCCGCGCAGCGGATTCCAGCGACGGCGCCCGGGGGCGACCGGTGTCTGTGCCTCGACGGCGGCCCGGTAGGCCGCGAACAGGTCACGCCCCCGGCGCCACAGCCAGTCCTCCACCGACTCGTACGGCTCCTGCCGGACGAGCGACGACACCGCCTCCGACAGCAGGGCGTCGTCCATGGTCCACGGTGCGCCGGGCACGATGAGGTCGTCGTCCAGGGTGAGGGCCCCTGCCTCGATGAGGTCGACCAGCTCGGCCCCGGCGAGGGCCAGCGACAGGTCGCCCTGCCCGATGTCACGGCTGGACGTGACGTCCGTGGCGATGATCAGCAGGTCCTGCGGTGTGGTCATGTCGGACTCCACGTCGGAGACATCGGTGGCGGGTCGCGTGCGCCGGTGGCGCACCTGCGCCGGCCCGGCCACGGCTCGGTTCCCCAGGGAACCGCGCCCGCCGGGCTCCGGCACGAGGTCCGCGAGCCTGCCCGCCCGTACGGTGCGGCATCCCGTACTACCACCATGTGGTGCGGGAAGGCGACACGCAGCACGGCCGCGGCCACGGTACCCGTCACGGCGTCAACGCCCCCGTGGGCGCGGTGGCGGGCGTCGTCAGGATTCGGTGGCGGCCCGCCCGGGGTCGTTCGGGTGGGACTCCAGCGCGGTGACGTTCAGGGTCATCCAGGAGCGCAGCGGGAGCGTGCCGAGCACCTTCACGTGGAGTTCGTCCTCGTCGGCGGCCCGCCAGATGCCGAGGCTGCGCAGCTCACCGACCGGCCGCCACAGCCGGGCGAGATGGCCGGTGGCGGCCAGCTCCCGGGCCCGGACGGCTTCGGCGGCGCGCCGGCGGTCGACCTCGTCCTGGCTGGTGCCCTCGGGGATCGTGGTGGTGATCTCGACCAGGAACTCTCGCATGATCCCGCTCCGCTCGGTGGGGCGTCCGGCGGGTACCGGAACGCCATGGATGGAGGGACGCCCGTGGTTCCAGGATCCGTGGACGTCCCTGCACCCATCCTCCGTCCGACACCGGGAAGACGCCACGACCGGCTTCCTCCCCGCTGGGAGGCGGGGCCTCGCAGCGACGTAGCATGACGGACGTGGAGCTGCGTCAACTGCGGTATTTCGTCGCCGTCGCCGAAGAACTGAACTTCGGCCGGGCCGCCGAGCGCCTGCTGATCGCGGGTCCCTCCCTGTCCCAGCAGATCAAGGCACTCGAACGCGACTTGGGCGTACGACTGTTCGATCGCGACCGTCGCTCGGTCTCCCTGACCCCGGCCGGCGCGGCCCTGCTCCCGCACACCCGCGCGCTGCTGGAACGGGCCGAGGACCTCCAGCGGTGCGCCGAGCGGCTCTCCGGGTCGGAATCGGTGCGGCTCGGCTACGTCAACTGGCTCCCGCCGGACCTGACCGCCCGCACCACCGGAGTGGCCCGGCTCCACCTCGACGCGTGGATCGCCCCCTCGCACACCCAGGCGGCCCGGGTCGCCGACGGCAGCCTGGACCTCGCGGTGTGCTGGGTGCGGACCGAGGACCTGGAGCAACGCGGCCTGCACGCCCGTCTCCTCGGCGCCGACCGGCTCTACGCCGTCTCCGCCGGGGACGACACCGGCGAGGTGGCCGCGCGGGACACCGCCGTCCTCCTCGACGGCGACACCACCTCCTGGTCGTCCTGGAACGTCTACGCCGAACTGCTGGCCCGGGACACGGGGGCCCGCGCGGTGCGGATCTCCGACGGCGGCATCACCGGCCCCGCATTCTTCGACCACGTCCGCCGCAGCGGCCGTCCGGTCGTCAACTCCCCCAAGGGCCAGACCACTCCGCTGCCGCCCGACCTGGTCCAGCGCCCCGTCGTAGCACCGCGGATCCACTGGACCTGGTCCCTGGTCCGGCGCGCGAACGAGGACCGCCCCGCGGTCCTGGCCGCCGCCGAAGCCCTCTGCGCCGACGTCGGCGACCTCGGCCTCGACACCCCGGACTCCTGGCTGCCCGAAGGCGATCCGCACCGGCACTGAGGCCAGGCCCGCCGTTCCCGCCGACCGGGCTGGGAGGCTGCGCCTACCACCTGGGAGGAAACCCGTCCCGGCCAGGGCCCCGTGGGCCTTTGACTTCCCCCTCCGCGCACCCTACGGTCCAAATAGTCGACCGGTCGGCTAGCAAGCTGGCAGTCGGGATCGGTCGAGGAACCCTCACCACACCTTTCGGAGAAGTCATCATGAGCTCTCAGGACCAGAAGGTCGCAGTCGTCACCGGTGCCTCACAGGGCCTCGGTGCCGGCATCGCCGAGGCGTACCGCAAGCTCGGCTACGCCGTCGTCGCCACCTCGCGCACCATCGCCCCCTCCCACGACGCGGGCATCCTGACCGTCCAGGGCGACATCGCCGACCCCGCCACCGCCGAGCGCGTCATCGCCGCCGGCATCGAACGCTTCGGCCGCATCGACACCCTCGTCAACAACGCCGGCGTCTTCGTCGCCAAGCCCTTCACCGACTACACCGCCGACGACTACGCCACCGTCGTCGGCATCAACCTCACCGGCTTCTTCCGCCTCACCCAGCTCGCCGTCGAGCACATGCTCGTCCAGGGCGGCGGCCACATCGTCAACATCACCACCAGCCTCGTCGACAACGCCGACTCCAACGTTCCCTCCGTACTCGCCTCCCTGACCAAGGGCGGCATCCAGTCCGCCACCAAGTCGCTCGCCATCGAGTACGCCACCCGCAACATCCGCGTCAACGCCGTCTCCCCCGGCACCATCAAGACGCCCATGCACCCCGCGGAGACCCACGAAGTCCTCGCCTCCCTCCACCCCGTCGGCCGCATGGGCGAGCAGAGCGACATCGCCGACGCCGTCATCTACCTCGAGAACGCCCCCTTCGTCACCGGCGAGATCCTCCACGTCGACGGCGGCATGAGCGCCGGCCACTGAGTCCGCACCACGAGGGAAGGACCCCGATGAACAGCACGACGGACAACGAGGCGATCCTGCGCGACGTCCTCGACCGGTGGAAGGCCGCCGTGGACAGCCACGAACCGGAGCAGGTGGCCGCCCAGTTCACCGAAGACGCGATCTTCCAGGGACTGCGCCCCTACAGCGTCGGCAGACCGGGCATCGCCGCGTACTACGGCTCCCAGCCGCTCGGGATGGCGGCCGCGTACCGGATCCTCGAAACCCGGCGTCCGGCCGACCACCTCGTACTCGGCTACCTGGCGGTGGACTTCTCCTTCGCGGACCGGCCCACCGTCGGCCTCACCCTCGGCGTACTGGTCGAGCGCACGGACGAGGGCTGGCGGATCGGCCACTACCAGGTCTCGCAACTTCCCTGATCCCCACCGTCCTTGACCCCGCGTCGGCGCTCGCCGGCGCGGGTCCGAGGCACGGGTGCACCGTCCTGTCGGGCAGGCAGGACGGTGCATTCGCGTTTTCCGGCGTCCCCTCCGCGCCGCGACCGGCCCCGGTCCCCACACTTTTACTCATCTCGGATGGCATGCCCTGGTCAAATCTGCCAGGCTTCCGGCAGCCGTCGCCCTGACCCCAGGGGACGCGGCAGAAATCTCACCCCCGCGGTCGCGCGAGCGATCCGCGCAGCCCCCGGCTGTCCTCCGGCGCACCCGAGCCGGGCGGACGGCCACCGAGCAGGCCGGAATCCCGGCCGCCTCAAAGGAGTTCGTGTGAGACCGACCCCCCACAAGGCCCTCGCGACGGCCGCACTCGCCGTCGTCGCACTGGCCGCCGCCCTGCTCCCCGGAGCCCCGGCGTCGGCCGCGCCGCCCACCGCCCCCTCGGCCGACGCCTGCACCCCTGCCCAGGTGGTCACCAACGGCGGCTTCGAGAGCGGCACTTCGCCCTGGACCCAGTCGTCGACCGGCGTGATCACCTCGCGCGCCGGCCAGACCGCTCACGGCGGCACCTCCTTCGCCTGGCTGGACGGTGTGGGCAGCACGCACACCGACACCCTCTCGCAGAGCGTGACGATCCCGTCCGGGTGCAGCTCCGCCACGCTCACCTTCTGGCTGCACATCGACACCACCGAGACGACGACGTCCACCGCGTACGACAAGCTGACGGCGAAGATCGGCAGCACGACGCTGGCGACGTACTCCAACCTCAACAAGAACACCGGCTACGCGCAGAAGTCCTTCGACGTCTCGGCGTTCGCGGGCCAGACCGTGACCGTCGCCTTCACCGGCACCGAGGACTCCAGCCTCCGGACGAGCTTCGTCCTCGACGACGTCGCCCTCGACACCTCCGGCACCACCACCCCGCCCGCGGACTCCACCCGGACGCCGGCCGCACCCTCGTACACCGTCAGTCTGAGCAGCAACTCCAGCGGCACCGGCTGGACCGGTCACGAGAGCGCGACCTTCACCAACGCCTCCTCCACCGCGCTCAGCGAGGTGTACCTGAGGCTGTGGGACAACTACCACGGCACCTGCTCCGCGATGCCGATCGTGGTCAGCAACGTCACCGGCGGCACCGCGGGCGCCCTCTCGGTGGGCTGCACGGCCCTCAAGATCGACCTGTCGGCGCCCCTGGCACAGGGTCAGAGCGCCACGATCGGCTTCGACCTGGGGATCACCGTTCCCAGCGGCGCCGACCGCTTCGGCTACGACGGCGCCTTCGTCAACATCGGCAACGCGCTGCCCGTACTGGCGGTCAAGGACGCGGCCGGCTGGCACCTGGACCCGTACACCAACAACGGCGAGTCCTTCTACTCACTGGCCGCCGACTTCAAGGTGACCCTCGACCACCCGACGAGCCTCCTCGTCCCGGCCACCGGCACCTCGGTCGACAGCGCCGGATCGAGCGGCCGGACGGTCACCACGGCCACGGCCTCAAAGGTCCGTGACTTCGCCTGGGCCGCCGGGCCGTTCAGCAAGATCTCCGGCACCTCCCCCGCCGGCACCGCGATCAACATCTACTCCGTCTCGGGCATCAGCTCCTCCGACTCCCAGTCGATGCTCTCCACCGCCAAGTCCGCGGTGGACGCCCACGCCGCACGCTTCGGCGCGTACCCGTACGGCGAGCTGGACGCGGTGATCGACAACAACTACTGGTTCGGCGGCATGGAGTACCCCGGCTTCGTCCTCGACCTGGTCAGCACCACGGCACTCACCCACGAGATCGGTCACCAGTGGTTCTACGGGATCGTCGGCGACGACGAGTACAACAGCCCCTGGCTGGATGAGGCGTTCACCGACTACGCCACCGACCTGGCGCAGAACAAGACCGGCACCAACTGCTGGAACAGCGTCTCCTGGGCCTCGTCCGCGGAGAAGATCACCAACTCGATGGCCTACTGGGACGCCCACTCGTCCCGCTACTCCACGGTCGTGTACGGCTACGGCAAGTGCGCCCTGCACGACCTGCGGCGCGTCCTCGGTGACACGGCCATGGCCAAACTCCTGAAGGACTACGCCACTTCGCACTGGTACGGCGTCTCGACCACGTCCGAGTTCAAAGCGGCCGCCCAGGCCGCCACGACCACGGACCTGACCTCGTTCTGGACCCAGCACCGCATCGACGGCTGACAGCCGACCGGTCCGCCGCGGTGGGCGCCTTCCGGCGTCACCCGCGGCGGACCGACGGCGGCGCGGACCCGCGCCGCGAACACACCCGCGCCCGCGCCCGCGTTCCGGGAGGAGCCGGCGCCCACGGAGCAGCCGGCACCACTGATGTGCCCGCGCTCGCACACGAGCCCGCGCCCACGGCGCAATGTTGTTTCCATCTACACCTGGATGCATAATGCGGTTATGCATAAGCGGGTTATGAACACTGGCACACCGGCGCCGGCCGAGGACCTGATGATCGCCGTGGAGCGGTTGGTCCGTTACGTCCGTCGCAGCGCCGTCACCGGTGGCCTGAGCACGGCGGCCTCCTCGGCACTGAGCCGACTCGGCCGGGAGGGGCCGCAGCGGCTGACCGAGCTCGCCAGGGCCGAGAACGTCTCCCAGCCGAACATGACGCAGCTGGTCACCCGGATGGAACGCGCGGGCCTGGTCCGGCGCACCGCCGACCACAGCGACGGCCGGGGCGTGCTCGTGGAAGCCACCGACGAAGGCCTGGACGTCTTCCGCCGGCGCCGGGCCGAGCGCGCGGACGCCCTGCGGCAGCTGATCGAGGACCTGACCGAACCGGAACAGCGGGCCGTCCAGGTCGCGCTGCCCGCCCTGGCCCGGGTCATCGACGACCGCCATTCCCGCTCATGACCCCGTTCCTGCGACACCACGGAGAACCGCACATGAGTGCACCGCACGGAAGGGCCGCCAGCCCCTTCAAGCAGCCCAAGGCCGTCTGGGCCGTCGCGTTCGCCTGCGTCATCTCGTTCATGGGCATCGGTCTGGTCGACCCGATCCTGCCCGCCCTCGCCGAGGGCCTGCACGCCTCACCCAGCCAGGTCTCCCTGCTGTTCAGCAGCTATCTGATCGTCACCGCGGTCGCCATGCTGTTCGTCGGCTGGGTCTCCAGCCACATCGGCGCCAAGCGCACCCTCGTCGTGGGTCTGGCCGTCATCGTCGTCTTCGCGGCGCTCGCGGGCACCACCGACTCCATCAACGGCATCGTCGGCTTCCGGGCCGGCTGGGGCCTGGGCAACGCGCTGTTCATCGCCACCTCGCTCGCCGTCATCGTCGCCTCCGCGAGCGGCGGCTTCGGCGGCGCGATCATCCTGTACGAGACGGCCCTCGGCCTCGGCATAGCCGTGGGTCCCCTGCTCGGCGGTGAGCTGGGGGCCATCAGCTGGCGCGGCCCCTTCTTCGGCGTCGCCGTCCTGATGGCCGTCGCCCTGGCCGCGACACTCGCCTTCGTGCCGGCACTCCCCAAGCCGCAGCGGCCCACCTCGCCGCTCGCCCCCCTCAAGGCGCTGCGCCACCGCGGCCTGCTGACCATGGGCATCATGGCCCTGCTCTACAACTGGGGCTTCTTCACGATGCTGGGGTACGCCCCCTACCCGATGAAGCTGAGCGCGCACCAGCTCGGACTGGTCTTCACCGGGTGGGGCCTGCTGGTGGCGGCCTTCAGCGTGTTCTTCGCCCCGCGCCTGCAGGCCCGGTACGGCACCGCCCCGGTGCTGTACGCCAACCTGCTCGGCCTGGGAATCGTCATGGCGGTCATCGCGGCCGGCGTCGACTCGCCCGGCGTGGTGATCGTGGCGGTCGTCGTCAGCGGCGCCTTCATCGGTATCAACAACACCCTCACCACCCAGGCCGTCATGCTCGTCTCGCCCGTCGAGCGGCCGGTGGCCTCCTCCGCCTACGGCTTCCTCCGGTTCATCGGCGGCGGCCTCGCCCCGTATGTCGCCGGCAAGCTCGCCGACGCCACCGATCTCAGCGTCCCGTTCTACCTGGGCGCCGGGACCTTCGTGGTGGCCATCCCGGTACTGGCGAGCGGTCACCGTCTGCTCCGCCGGGCCGAACAGGGGGCAGGCCAGGGCGAGCCCGTCGCGCCCACGCTCACGCCGGTCGGCGCCGCGCCGGCCACCGACGGGCCGCCGCTCATCGTGGCCGTCGGCGCCCACGACAGGGCCGCCGCCATCGTCGACACCGCGGCTCGGCTCGCCCATGACTCGGGTACGGCCCTGGAGGTCGTCCACGTCCAGCAGACCGCGGTGGTCGAGGAACAGGCCGTGGACGTCGAGACCGCCGACCAGGCCCGCTCCGCCGTCACCGCCCACCTCGACCGGCTCGCGGCCCAGGGCATCCCCGCCGTCGGCCAGATACTCACCAGCGTCGGCGACCACGCCGCCGCGGGCCGGGCCCTGGCCCAGCACGCCGCCGACGTCCACGCCGGCACCGTCGCCGTAGGCCGCTCTCCCCGGGGTCCGCTGGCACAGTTCGCCGACGGGAGCTTCACCAGCGCGCTCACGCACACCGCGGCCTGCACGGTCGTCCTCGTCGACCCCGGCAGCGCGCCCCGGCCTCTGACCGCGGCCACCCTGGCGGAACTGCGCGCCGCCTCCGCCTGAGCGACCGGCACTACACCCGTCACCCGACACCCACACCCCACACCCCTCACCCGTCACCCGTCACCCGCGCGTCGCCGCCTCCGGCGCGGAAACCGGCCGGGCTACGACCGGCGGGCCCGGTGCGGCGGGGTTGCTCGGGGCGGCCGGGAACCCGGCGCAGGCCGTGCACGGGCCGCGCGAACCCGGTGCAGGCCGTGAACCCGGTTCAGGAGGTCACCTCGTCTTCTGCGCCGGGTCCGCACGGCCCGAGCCGGGTTCGCCACTCGCCCGGGTTCGCCACTTGCCCGGGTCCACCGCCCGCGCCCGGTTCGCCACCCACCCCGGCCCACCGCCCGCTCCGGGCCACCGCCTGCTACCCGCTCACCGTGCGCTTCGGGTCCACCGCCCGCGCGGCACGAGTCCGCTTGCCGGCGACACCATGCCCAGTCTCGGGCCCACCTCGGGCCCCACCCGGCTTCGGAGTCGGCGCGGCACCGGCGGCCGGGGCTTTCGGCAGCCGTCGGCCGTCAGCCGACCTGCGCGGCGAACGCCTCGTACGCCCGCTCGTCGAAGAGGACGAACCTGACCTCCTCGACCGCCGCCTCCGTGTCCCGCACGGTCCGCACCGCGACACGTGCGGCGTCCTCCATCGGCCACCCGTACACACCGGCCGAGACGGCGGGGAACGCGACCGTGCGGGCGCCGAGTTCGTCGGCGACCCGTAGTGATTCGCGGTAGCACGAGGCCAGCAGGTGCGAGCGGTCCTCGGTGCCGCTGAAGACCGGGCCCACGGTGTGGATCACCCACCGCGCGTCCAGGTCGCCCGCGGTGGTCGCGACCGCCTCGCCGGTGGCCAGGCCCTTGCCGTAGTGCGAGGCGCGGAGCCTGCGGCAGTCCGCCAGGATGGCAGGGCCCCCGCGGCGGTGGATGGCCCCGTCCACGCCCCCGCCGCCGAGCAGCGAGGAGTTCGCCGCGTTGACGATCGCGTCGACGCTCTGCCCTGTGATGTCGCCCCGGACCAGGGTGATGACGGTCATGACGGCTCGGCCTCCTCGTGGACGCTCCTCACCGCATTGTCCCCCGGCCGCCGCCGACCCGCCGCCGTCCCGTGCCGCGTTCGCGGTCAGGACCGTCGCAGGCGACGCCACACGGCCTTCGCCGCGTTGTGCCCCGACATGCCGTGCACGCCGGGTCCCGGTGGGGTGGCCGAGGAGCAGATGAAGACGGCCGGGTGCGGAGTGCTGTACGGGGACGCGGACAGCCTGGGACGCAGCAGGAGCTGAAGTCCGGACGCGGCGCCGCACGCGATGTCGCCGCCCACGTAGTTGGCGTTGCGCGCGGCGAGTTCGCGCGGGCCGGCGGTCGCGCGGGCCAGGACACGGTCGCGGAATCCGGGCGCGAACCGCTCCAGCTGGCGCTCGATCGTGTCCGTGAGGTCTCCCGTCCAGCCGTTGGGGACGTGCCCGTACGCCCAGAAGACCTGCTTTCCCTCGGGTGCCCGGGAGGGGTCGACGACGCTGGGCTGCACGGTGATCAGGAAGGGGGCGTCCGGCGCCCGGCCCTCGCGCGAGGCGGCGTGCAGCGCGGCACCGATCTCGGCGCGGCTCGCGCCCACCTGCACGGTCCCGGCGGTACGGGCCTCCTCGGCCGTCCAGGGCACGGGCCCGTCCAGCGCGTAATCGACCTTGAAGACGGCTGCCCCGTAGCGGTAGTTCTCGTAGTAGCGGCCGAAGCCCGCGATCCGGGACAGCGCGGTGGGCGACGTGTCGAAGACGTAGGCGCGGGCGGGCGGCAGGTCGTCGAGGCGCTTGACCTCGTAGTCGGTGTGGACGCTTCCCCCGAGGTCCCGCAGGTAGGCGGCGAGCGCGTCGGAGATCGCCTGGGAGCCGCCGCGCGCGACGGGCCAGCCGCGGGCGTGCGCGGCCAGGGCGAAGACCAGGCCGACGGCGCCGGTGCCGATGCCGCCCAACGGGGCCATGACATGGGCGACGAGGCCGGCGAACAGGGCCTTGGCGCGCTCGTCACGGAAGCGCCGCATCAGCCACGTGGAGGGTGGCAGCCCGGTGAGGCCGAATCGGGCCAGGGTGACCGGGTCGCGGGGCAGTGCGGTCGCGGGCAGGGACATGAAGTCGTGGGCCAGCGTGTCCCACTTGGGGAGGAAGGGGGCGACCAGTCGGCGGTAGGTGCCGGCGTCGCGCGGTCCGAACGAGGCGGCCGTCTCCGCGACGGAGCGCGCGAGCACCGCGGCCGTGCCGTCCGGGAACGGGTGGGCCATGGGCAGCTCGGCATGCAGCCACTCCAGGCCGTAGCGCTCCAGGGGCATCGCCCGGAACGCGGGCGAGTTGATACCGAGCGGATGCGCGGCCGCGCAGGGGTCGTGCCGGAATCCGGGCAGGGTCAGCTCTTCGGTGCGGGCGCCGCCACCCACCGTGTCCCGCGCCTCGAAGACGGCCACGGAGAAGCCCCGGCGGGCCAGTTCCACGGCAGCTGTCAGCCCGTTCGGCCCCGCACCCACGACGACGACATCGAGCATCGACGGCACCTTCGGACTCCTTTGTCGCCGACGGCCACTGACCACCAGGATATGCCGCAGAGCCGACGACCCCGGCGGCGCGGGGTGGGAATCCACGAACCGCGGGGGCTGTGACCGCCGGACCCCACGTGGTCACGACCGCAGGTCGCGCGGAGGCGGAGGCGGCGGACCGCGCGGGGCGAGCGGGCCCCGGGCACCGGCCGGGACCGGGCGTGCCGCGTCGTCGGCGCCCGGTCCCGGCCGGCGGTGGCTCACACGGTGTGGACGGTTCCGGCGTAGCGCTGGACGAACCGGGTGCCGGTGCCCGCGGTGACCGTGAAGTCGTACCGTCCCGCGTCGGTGCGCCACGTCAGCCGGGTGCGGTCGCCCGCCCCGACCCATACGGTCCGCTCCTCGCCGGCGAAGTCGTTCGGCGTGATCGTGAACGCCGCCTCGGTGTCGCCGGTGTTGCGCAGGTCCAGCTCCACCGAGGCGTTCTCCGCGCGCCCGGAGTGCCGCAGGGTCGCCGTCACCGAAGGCACCGCCATGTCGTCCTGGCCCGTGCGGGCGACCGTGCCGGAGAAGCGGCGGACGAAGCCGTCGGCGCCGTACACGGAGAAGTCGTAGCGGCCGTCGGTGCCGGCGGCGTCCCACACATAGGTGCGGGACGAGCGCGGCGGGACCGTGAAGGGCGTGCCGGCGAAGGGCAGGGCGGTGTTCGGCAGGACGGTGAAGTGGTAGCCGACGCTGCCGTCGTTGGTGAGGGTGCAGGTGACCTTGCCGGTGGTCCGGTCGACCTTCACGTCGGCCCACGGGCGGTACGGCAGGGCGCGGTGCGGCCGGTGGCCCTCCTCCTGCGCGGGCATGGACTGCTGGTCCGGCACCTTGACCGGCGGCAGCGAGCTGCCGGCGTCCGCCTTGGCCATCAGGGCGACGGTGTCGGGCAGTTCGGGGATGCCGTAGTCGGGCTTGCTGAAGTCGAAGCAGCTGGTGAGGTCGCCGCAGACGGTGCGCCGCCAGTCGGAGATGTTGGGCTCGCGCACGCCGGTGACGTGCTCCAGGAAGCGGACCACCGAGGTGTGGTCGAACACCTGGGAGTTGACCCAGCCGCCGCGCGACCACGGTGAGACGACCCACAGCGGCACCCGGCTGCCCAGACCGATGGGCTTGCCGCCCGCGAACTCGTCCTTGGTGCCGGGCTCGGGGAAGGGCGGGATGACGTGGTCGAAGTAGCCGTCGTTCTCGTCGTACATGACCAGGAAGACGGTGTGCTTCCACACGTCGGGGTTGGAGAACAGCGACTTCAGTGCGGTGTCGACCCAGTGGGCGCCGTAGTCGGGGCTGGCGTTCGGGTGCTCGCAGAACAGGTAGGGCGCCACCAGCCAGGAGACCGTGGGCAGGGTGCCGTCCTTGCAGTGCTTGTCGAACGCCGTGAGGTCCCACTTCGTCATCGCGTTGACGTACCGCGGGTCGTCCTTGGGGAACTCGTGGAACTGCTTGAAGTACGACAGGGCGTTGTCGTCGTAGTCGCCGTAACGGTCGTCGGAGCCGTCGGGGTTGTGGTAGACGCGCCAGGTGACGCCGGCCTGCTCCAGGCGTTCGGCGTACGTCGTCCAGTCGGCCACCGGGTTGTCCGTGACCGGCGTGTTGTCGGTCCACGGGCCGGTGGTGCCGTCCACGCCGGGGCCCGCGGTGCCCGTCCACAGGTAGAGACGGTTGGGGTCGGTGGGGCCGTTCAGCGAACAGAAGTAGCCGTCGCAGAGGGTGAAGGCGTCGGCCAGCGCGTACTGGTAGGGGATGTCCGCGCGCGTGAAGTAGCCCATGGTCCGCTCGCCCTTGGCGGCGACCCACTTGTTCATGGCGCCGCCGTTGACGGCCGAGTGGCCGCTGTCCCAGTCGTGCGGGAGGCCGGCCGCGTTCTGCGCGTTGTACTTCGTGGTGTCCATGCGGAAGGGCAGGAGGTGGCCCTCCGCGCGGCCCCCGGCGGGCTGGCGGAACACCGGGTCGCCGCCCGGGAGGACGGTGGCCTGACGGTCGCTGAAGCCTCGTACCCCGCTCAGGGTGCCGAAGTAGTGGTCGAAGCTGCGGTTCTCCTGCATCAGGACGACGACGTGCTTGACGTCGTCGATGCTGCCGTGGCCGGTGCCGCGCCCTGCGGCCTCCGCCGTGCCGGGGAGTCCGGCCGCTATCGCGGCTCCGGCCGCAGTGGTGCCGATGAAGGTGCGGCGGCTGATCTCGGTCATGGGAGGAAGGTCCTTCGGATCGTTCGCGGTCAGCCGCGGGCGGACAGGGAGAAGGTGACGACGGCGGCGGCGTGGTCGGAGGGCCAGCCGTTGGCGGCGGTGTCCGGGACCGGCCGGGGCCAGCCGGTGAACAGGCTGTGTGCCTCCAGGACCTTGAGCCGCCCCGCGTACTGGATCTGGTCGATCCGGTCCTGCGGTTCCGCCCCGCCACCGCTCTCGCGCTGCGGCCTGACGGGGGACCAGGTGATGCCGGGTGACTTCTTCGGGTCGGCGTGGGCGTCGCGGAAGGCGTCGACGAGACCCGCCTTCTCCAGCGCCTCGGTGACGGGCCAGCGGACCCGGCCCGCTCCCCCGTGCGCGGACGCGGTCCGGCTCGTCCAGTCGTGGTGGGACGGCGAGGCTAGTCCGGCCGCCAGCACGACGGGGGTGCGCGAGGCGAGTTCCGGCCGCAGGGCGGCGACCAGCGCCCGCGCCTGCCGGTAGCGGGCCGTCCCCTTCTCCGCCGCCTCGACCTGCGCGGGCGTCCGGCCCGACAACAGCGCGTACGGCCCGTAGTCGGCTTCGTCCAACTGGGCGGTCCACAGGCGTACCGTGCGGTCGCCGGGCAGGTGCAGCGTCGCCGCCGCGGCCGGGAGCGCCGCGGTCGGGGCGACGACGTCGCCGAGCGGGTAGCGGCTCACCATGCCGAGGCCGCCGGCCTGGTGCGCGTGCCAACCGAGCGCCCCGGCGAGGGCCTCGGCCGCTTTGTCACCGCATTCCTGGAGCGCCACGACGTCCAGGCCCTGGGTGAGCACCAGCCGCAGCTGCTTCTCCAGGAAGCCGTCGACGTGGGTGCCGGCGTCCCAGAGGTTCAGCGTGGCCACCTTCAGCCGGAGCCGTTCCCGGGAGGTGCGCACCGGCACCTGGACGGTGACGGTGTCGCTGCCGACGGCGCTGTCGGTGACGGCGGCGACCACTCGGCCGGGTCTGCGGGGCGCCGAGAGCGGGGCCCTGCCGCTGACCGTGCCGTCGGTGGCCACCGTCAGCCAGGAGTCGCCACCGATCCGCTTGAAGGTCGCGCTGCCGGCGGCGTTGCCCTCGGGCCTGATCCACAGGCCGCCCAGCTTCACCGAGAAGTCCCTGCCCGCGGTCTGCGGCTCGGTGGTGACGGCGTCCACGGCCGCGTGCGGGCGCGGGATCTCGGGGCGCACGGCGAAGCTGAACGCGGCGGTCTCGGCGAGGATGCCGTAGCCGTCCTTGGCCAGCAGGTAGGCGGTGTACGGCCCGCCGCTCAGGCCGGAGGTGTCCAGGGTGATGTCCCCGGTGGCGGCCGGGGTGTACTCCCAGGCGAGGGAGGAGCCGTGACCCGGCTGCCGGTCGCCGTCGTACACCCCGATCCAGTTCTTCGGGTCGGGTGTGCCGGTCGTCCAGTGAAAGGAGACCTTGTCGCCCTCGTGCGGGGCGGGGGTCGTCAGCTTGACGGAGTCGCCGACGGGGGCGCCCGCGAAGCTGAACGGCTCCGTCTTGGCGAGGACGCCGTAGCCGTCCTTGGCCAGCAGGTACACGATGTACGGCCCGCCGCTCAGGCCGGAGGTGTCGAGGGTGGTCTGCCCGGACGCGCCGGGCACGTATGCCCACACGAGGGAGCTGCTGCCGCCGGCGGGCAGCCGGTCGGCGGGGTAGACGCCGATCCAGTTCTTGGGGTCGGGGGCGTCCGTCGCCCAGGTGAGGGTCAGTTCGGTGCCGCGCGGCGGGGGCGTCGGGGAGCCGATCGCGACGCTGCTCCCGGACGCGGCGGCCTGTGAGAGGGATGACACGGTGTTGGGTCCTCTCCGCCCCGGGCACCGCCGCGGCGACACCCAGGGGAGCAAAGTTGTCTAGATAACTTCGCTCCATAGCAAGCCGTCCCCCGGCGACGTCCCCGTGAACGAGAGGTTGCCTCCACCCGGGAGGAAGACGGAACTCTCAGGTTTCTCCGCACGGCCCGAAGAGCCGGAACAGGATCATTAAATGGCCACTGAACTGCAACTTTCCGAGGCCATCCACCTTCCGCACACCCCACGGAAGCCGCCGGGCCCGCACCCCTTCACATCGACGTCCGCAGGGGCACGGCTCGTCGCGACCGTCACCGAGTCACACCCTCGCTGTGCACAGCAGGGGTCGATCGAACACCGGCACGGGAGAGTGCGCCGCGTGCGAGAGGGGGAACCCGAAAAGCCGGGGCACGAGGGTGCCCCGGCTTCGACTGCGGCGACGTCCAGGTAGGTGGGGTGTCCGGGTTGAGGTTGTTGATCCGGATCGTCGCGGCGCGACGATGGACGGCGGAACGGGGATGGACGGCGGTGCGGAGGTGGGGCAGCGCGGAGATGGACCGCGCAACGGACCACACGGGAGGCGAACCTCACGGACCACGCAGGACGCGAACCTCACGACAGCGCACGCGGCGCCGCGCGGCTCCCGGTCAGGCTCCGGCGGCCAGCAGCTCCCGTACCCGGCGGGCCGTCGCCTCGTCCCGGGCCGCTGTGAACGGCAGCGCGTTGCCGCCGGTGACGCGGAACGGCTCGCCCGTCAGTGTCAGGTGGGTGCCGCCCGCCTCCTCGACCAGCAGCAGACCCGCCGCGTGGTCCCAGGCCGCCTCCCAGGAGAAGGCCGTCGCGTCCAGTTCGCCGCGGGCGACGGCGAGGTACTCCAGGCCGGCCGAGCCGCACGGGCGCGGCCGGACGCCCTCGGTGTCCAGTCCGAGCAGGGCGCGCTTCTGCTCGTCCGTCGTGTAGTCGGGGTGCGAGGTGGCTATCTCCAGGTCGCGGCCGGGCGCGGGCGAGCCGGAGCGCAGCGGCTGTCCGTCGAGGCGGGCGCCCCGGCCGCGGAGGGCGACGGCGAGCTGGTCACGGGCCGGCGCGTAGGTCCAGGAGGCGTGGACGACGCCGCCCAGGGTGAGGGCGACGAGCGTGCAGAAACCGGCCTCGCCGCGGACGAACTGGCGGGTGCCGTCGACCGGGTCGACTATCCAGACCGGCGCCGGGCCCTGGATCGCGTCGTACGTCGCCGGGTCGGCGTGGACCGCCTCCTCGCCGACCACGACCGAGCCGGGCAGCAGCTTGGCGAGCTTTTCGGTGAGGTACTCCTCGGCCTTGCGGTCGGCGTCCGTGACGAGGTCGTGCGGGCCGCTCTTCTGGTCGATCTCGTGCGCGGCGAGCTGCCTGAAGCGGGGCATGATCTCTGCGGCGGCCGCGTGGCGGACCGCTTCTTCGACATCGGTCGTGCGGTGAGCGAGAAACTCGTCGATGGTTTCGGTGTGTCCGATCATGGCTCCATGACAGCACGCGCCGCTGACAATCCCCGCCCGCCCAGTGCACTTCAGGTGGATTCGGGGTGAATTCGCGGGGACGCCCGGCGGGGACCGGAGTGCTCGGACCGGCCCCCGCGGCCCCCGGCTCAGCGTCCGACCGCGTACCCCTGCATCCCTCGCGGATTCGCCGCGGCGGACAGCACCCCGGTGCGCGGGTCCCGGGCGACCGCGCACAGCCGGCCCTCCGACCAGGCGTCGGCGACCTGGACGTCGTGACCGCGGCGGCGCAGTTCCGCAACGACGGGGGAGTCGGTGCGGGACTCGACGGTGAGGCTGCCAGGACGCATACCGCGCGGGTAGAAGGAGCCGGGGAAGCTGTCGTTGTGCCAGTTCGGCGCGTCGATCGCCCCTTGGAGGTCGAGCCCGCCGCGTACTTCGGCGCGCAGCGCCACGGCCAGGAAGAAGTGGGTCTGCCACTGGTCCTGCTGGTCGCCGCCCGGGGTGCCGAACGCCATGACCGGTACTCCGTCGCGCAACGCGAGCGAAGGCGTCAAGGTGGTGCGCGGACGGCGGCCGGGCGTCAGGGAGTTGGGCAGTCCCTCCTCCAGCCAGGCCATCTGCAGCCGGGTGCCGAGCGGGAAGCCCAGTTCCGGGACGACCGGGTTGGACTGGAGCCAGCCACCGCTGGGGGTGGCCGCGACCATGTTGCCCCAGCGGTCCACGACGTCGAGGTGACAGGTGTCGCCGCGGGTGGAACCGTCCGGTGCCACCTCGGGTTCGGCGGCCGCCCGGGCCACGGTGGGTTCGCCCGCGCCGGGCGCGGCCAGGGCGTCGAATCCGGGCTCCCCGGAGGCCACCAGCCGGGCGTGCCGGCTCGTCCTCGGGGTGCGCCCGCCGGGAGCGCCGGGGCGCAGCTCGTACGAGGCCTCGTCGCCGATGAGGGCGCGGCGCGCGGTGTTGTACTCGTCCGACAGCAGCGCGCCGAGCGGCACCTCGGCCGCGTCCCCGTACCAGGCCTCCCGGTCGGCCATGGCGAGTTTGCAGCCCTCGACGAGCAGGTGGACGTAGTCGGCGGAGCCGTGCGGCGGCAGCTCCGGCGGGAGCAGGGCGAGTTGCTGCAGGAGGACCGGGCCCTGGCTCCAGGGGCCCGCCTTGCACAGGGTCCAGCCCCGCCAGTCGTACGTCGCCGGCGTCTCGTAGGCCGCGGACCAGGAGGCGAGGTCGGTGGCCGTCAGGGTGCCGGCGTGGCGCTCACCACTGGTGTCCATCGTGGGCCGCCCGGCCTGGCGCACCAGGGCCTCGGCGATGAATCCGGTGCGCCAGACCTCCCGTGCCGCCTCGATCTCGGCCTCCCGGTCCCCCGCCGCGGACACCTCGGCGAGCAGCCGCTTCCAGGTGGCGGCGAGTGCGGCGTTGCGGAAGAGCTCACCGGGTCGCGGTGCCGTCCCGCCCGGCAGGTACACCTCCGCGGACGACGTCCACTCCGTCTCGAACAGTTCGCGGACGGCCTCCACCGTCTCGCCGACACGCTCCACGGGCGCGTGCCCGTCCTCGGCGTATCCGATGGCGTACTTCAGGACGTCGGCGAGGGACTTCGTGCCGTGGTCGCGCAGGAGCAGCATCCACGCGTCGAAGGCGCCGGGAACAGCCGCGGCGAGCGGGCCGGTGCCGGGTACGAGATCCAGACCGAGTCCCCTGTAGTGCGCGATCGTGGCCCCGGCGGGCGCGCCGCCCTGCCCGCACAGCACCCGTACCGCGCCGTCCGCCGGGGCGAGGATGATCGGGACCTCCCCCGCGGGTCCGTTGAGGTGCGGCTCGACGACGTGCAGGACGAAGCCCGCGGCGACGGCGGCGTCGAACGCGTTGCCGCCGTCCTCCAGGACGGCCATGGCGGACTGCGAGGCGAGCCAGTGGGTGGAGGACACCATGCCGAAGGTGCCCTGGAGGGTCGGTCGGGTCGTGAACACGGAGCCTCTCACTTCGCTGAGGTCTTCTCGGCAACGTGGCGGTTGCGGTGTGTGACGGGGTGCGGGTGCCCGCGGCCTAGGTCTGCGGTGCCAGGGTGCGCAGGACGTCGAACTCGTTGCCTTCGGGGTCTGCCATGACCACCCAGTTTCGGTCTGGGCCCTGGCCCACGTCCGCCCTGGTGGCGCCGAGGCCGAGCAATCTGGTCACCTCGTCCTCGGTGCTGCCGTCGATCGGGCTGACGTCGAGGTGAAGCCGGTTCTTCACAGTCTTCTCCTCGGGCACCTGGATGAACACCAGGGTGGGCGGCATCTGGCGGGCCCGAACATCCTCGACGGTCGGCATCCAGGAGCCGATCTCGACCTTGCCCTCGCTCCGGTCGATCACCTTGAAGTCCAGGACCTCGCACCAGAAGGCCGCGAGCCTCTCCGGATCGTGGCAGTCAACGACCAACTCGGTGAACCTACTTGCCATGACTCTCCCGGATAGTGCGGACGGGACTCAGAGTATTGGCCCGTGCCGCCCGTCCGACAGATCCGCGATCTTCCTGGCCGGCCAGGCGTGGTTCGTCGACGGGGCTCGGCTGGCCCAGCTCGCCCGGGACAACGGGGTCTCAGTGCCCACCACGTACCGCTTACTTGCACGAAGGGCTGACCGTGCTCGCCGACCCCGCCCCCGGGTCTGTCCACCGCGCTGGAACGGGCGGCGGCCGCCGGTTACACCCTGGACGGCACCGTCATCCGTAATGACCGCGTCGCCGCCCCCGGCCCCAAAGACGCCGACCACTGTGGTGGGAGTTTGCGCCGGGATCTCCTTCTCCCGCTCCCCGAGAAGCCTGTCGATCGCCCTGCGCCCCTCCTTCCCCGCCTCCGGCATGAAGTGGGCACGAAGACTTGCAGCTCAGGGGCTTCACTCGGTGGGGAGGCTCGGGCGGTGGTCCGGGTCACCCAGGGGGTGTCACCCGTGGAGCACATGACCCGTGGCTCCCGGACGGGCCCTCAGCGCCTCGTCTCGTACCTGGTCAGGATCACGCCGCAGGGAAACGTGCGCGTCTCCACCAGGTTCAGGTTCACCCAGTTGTCCAGCGCGGTGAAGAACGGCGTGCCGCCGCCCACCAGGACCGGCGCGGTGGCCAGCACGTACTCGTCAATCAGCCCGGCCCGCATGGCCGCCCCGGCGAGCGTCGCGCCGCCGATGTCCATCGGGCCGCCGTCCTCGGCCCTGAGCCGGGTGATCTCGGCGAGCGCGTCGCCGGTGACCAGGCGGGTGTTCCAGTCGACCTTGTCGATCGTCGAGGAGAACACCACCTTCGCCATGTCCCGCCAGCGGCGCGCGAACTCGATCTCCGCCGGGGTGGCGTTGGGCTGCTGGTCGCCGGTCGGCCAGTAGGAGCTCATCGTCTGCCACAGCTTGCGCCCGTACAGCGACAGGTCGGTCGCCTGCAACTGGTCGGACCAGAACTGGAACAGCTCGTCGCTCGGCACGCTCCAGCCGATGTCGTCGCCGGGCGCGGCGATGTAGCCGTCCAGGGTCAGGTTCATGCCGTAGATCAGTTTCCGCATGGCGCCGGCCTTCCGTGAGTCGGTCTCACGCGTACAGACCGGCGCGGCGCGGGAAACTCATCGGTGCGCGATCCGAGCTCACATGTGGTCCTCGTACGCGGTGACTCAGCCGCAGACTCCTCGTCCGCCGAGGAAATGACATCGATCCGAGACTGATCCCGGGTGGCATCGCGGTGGGACAACGGAGAACCAGCAGGTCGCGGAAGACCGACATGTCATCGGCGGCGGCGAGACCTCGTCTCCGACAGCTGGAAGAACGTAGGCCAGGCCGTCCCCGACTGCTCAGATCACCGGTGCACCACCGCGTATGACCGAGGCGACTGCACCGGTGGGGGCTGTGGTGAGGCCTCACCACAGCCCCCACCACGCACCTGGCGAGCCCCCGCGTCCCGCCCCCGGTCAGGGTCCACAACCCGGTTCCGTCCCGGGCACCACTCTGCGGACACGTGGCTGGGAGTCGGCGATGTGTCCGAAACAGTCACCGCGTGGGGGCCTTGGGCGGGGGTATCCGGGTTATCGGTATTGGTGTGGCTGGTAGAGGAGACACTCATGTTGATGGCTCACCCGGTGGTTCTGCAGCGACTGGTCGCCGAGTACGAGACGCTGCGCGACCTGCACGCGGAGAACGGGAGCCCGAACACGGAGCAGCGCATGCAGGACGTGGCCTACACCCTGTGCGTGTCCACCGGCACCCATGACATCGACGCCGCCCTGATAGCCGCACGCCACCAACTGCCCGGCGCCCGGCCCGAAGACGACTCCCTGCTCTTCGCCGGCTGAACCCGGCCCCAGTCGGAAAGCCCCTGCGACACGGCGTCGTTCCGCCCGGCCCAAGGCCGTGGCAGGCATGGGTCCGCGAAACCGCCGTCGCATCCCGTACGTCACAACCCTGGCCGCCTTTCCTGCCGTCCTTGCCCTGCCCCCCACTCCTCCCCTGGGGGCAGGGCAAGGGGCCTCACGGGAAAGGGCGAAAGAGTCTCGATCGGACCCTCACCGTGGAGCCGACCACGGTCGGCAAGCGCATCACCGCCGACATGGCGCTCAACACGACCACCACGTAGCGCAGCGGGCCACCGGGCCTTGCCTTGCCGGTGAGGCGGCTGATCAGGCGGATCGCGCCTGCCCTTGTGCCACGGAGACGAGAGGGGCGTCCTCAGGAGCAAGGCGGAGCTTGGGCTGGTCGGCCAGCGCACTCTGCAGGTGGGCGAGGCCTTCGGCCATCGCTGTGCGCTGATGGGCGGGCATGGTGGCGAGCGCTTCCAGGAGGAGTTCCTCGCGCCGTTCACGTAGCTGCGCCAGATGCCGGCGGCCGGAGGGGGTCAGGGTAAGAAGGACTTCGCGGCCGCTGTCGGGCCAGGGCCGGCGTTCGACGAAGCCGAGGGCCTGGAGACGGTCGACCAGGCGGCAGACGGAGGGGCGTGCCGCGCCCAGGAGTCGGGTAAGGGCGCGCATGCGGATGCCGTCCTCGCGATCCACGATGTTCATGACGCGCAGCTGGGAGACGCGGATGTAGGGGGGCGGGCCCCCGTTGCGGTCCTGCTCCCACATGACGTCGAAGAGTTCCGCGATGCTGCGGGCCTGCCGGGCAGCGTCGCGGAGGTGATCGAGGTCGGGCCGGAGGCGGTCGGTCATGCGATTCCCCCTCCAGGGGCCTGGTCCCTGATGCCGGTCATGCACGCAGGTGGACAAGTCAGCCGCCGACCTCCGGTCCCGCTGGGCGACTCGTGCGGTCGACCGACGTGCCGCCTTCGGACGTATGACGATATGCCATGCCCTGGGACTCGGCCGACACGTCGGGCGAATCCGCATGGTCGGGTATGAGGTGGGCGAGTGCGCCGGTGATGTCCAGCATCCGCTCGAGAGTCGGACGCCGGTTGTCGAGGAACAGCGTGACGCCTGCCGCGTTGGTGCGGCGGTGGAGCATCAGCAGCACGGCCAGCCCCATCGAGTCGAGACCCCCCAGGTGGCCGCAGTCCAGGCGCAGGACACGCAGGTCCGGGTTGTCGGTGAGCTGCCGAGAGGCGAGGGCCAGGAAGTGGTCGGCGCAGTCGTAGTCCAGAAACCCGTGCACCTCCAGATGCACCGCAGTCCTGTCGCCGCTGGGGGTGGTGATGAGTTCTATTCCGGCCGGCGGCGTCATCCACTGTTCCTGGAGTCGGAGGCGTTCACGGACCTTGTCCCGGTGAGATGGTCGGTTGCCTCGGTGAGCATGAGAGTGGCCCGGGGGAAGTCTTTGAGCTGCTCGCCAAGAATGTCCAGAGCCGGAATGAGGGAGCGGGCGGGAACGCCGCGGGCCGTGAGGATCCCGGCCGTCCAGGTCAGGAAGCTGGTGAGGAGCTCGGCGTCGTTCGTGTAGAGGGCGGTAGCCAGGAAATGCACAATGTGCGCAATGTCCTCAGCCGTGTGCTGACGCTGCAAGGCCGTGTAATCCCGCATCGCCGGAAAGCGTTCCTCGAGCCCGTTCATGACGGTGCGCACCAGGTTGGTGTGGGTGCGGGCGACCATCGTGTATTCCTGGTCGGCCAGGTGCGGCAGATCGTCGATGGGCTGATGCGCCGGCCGGGGCTGCGGCAGCGGTCCCTGATCGAGCCGGTCCGCGGCCGCGGCCGCATCGGGCGCCCAGGCGTCCGCACCGAGCATGCGAGCGTACTGGCCGTGCACGCCGAAGGCCGCCCCGCCCACCAGAACAGGCGTGTTCGTCGCCTGAACCGCCGTGATGGCGGCATGCGCGGTCGGCAGGCGGGTGGCGATGGAACTGGAGAGGGCCACCATGTCGGGTCCGGTCTGGTGGAGGTGGGTGATCAGGTGGGTGGGGGGAACCTGCGCGCCGAGATAGTCGACCGTCCAGCCTCGGAGTTTCAGGACCTCGGCCAGGATGCGGGCGGGCAGGCCGTGCCATTCGCCGTCCACGCACGCCACGATGACCCGGCCGCGGGCCTGAGCGGTGTGAGCGTCGTAGTGGTGGGAGAGCGCGGAGACGGCCCGGTCGTTGATCGCGGTGGCGGCGTGCTCCTGCGCAACGGTCATGCGGTTGGCGGCCCACTCCTCGCCCACCTTGCGCTGCACGGAGGCAATGAGGTCCAGGAGCGCTCGCTCCGCGGTGACGCCGTCCTTGAGGGCGTCGAAGACCACCGCGGTGGCGGCGTGCTCGTCGCCGGCGGCGACCGCCCGCCACAGCTGATCGGTCCGGTCCTCGAAGGAGACAGCGGTGAGGGTACTCATGCGGTGAACCTGCCCCGGGTATGACCGTCCACCGCACTCAGATGATGGGAACGGGGCGAGGCGATCACTATGACGGCCATGTCGTCGTGCGATCCGCTCCCCACCCACTGGGAGGCGAGCATCTGCACGTGCTCGACGACGGCTTCCGCCGGCATGCCCGCGCACTGGGACAGCGCTGCCCTGAGCCGGTCCTCACCGAAGAACTCGTCGCCCAGCGGGCCGCCTTTGGCCTCGGTGAAGCCGTCCGTGAACAGCATGCAGAACTCGCCCGGCGCCAGCGTCTCGTGCATGGTCGTGGCCGGCGCCTTGGGGAAGGTTCCGATGAGGGTGCCGCGGGAGGATCCTTCCTCCACCGTGCCGTCGTGCCGCACGATGAGGACGGGCTGGTGCCCGGCGCTCGTCACGCGCAGGCGTACGGAACCGGCCTCGCGCACGGCGGACGCCATCACCAGGGTGGCGAAGCGGGTGTGGTGGGAATTGAGGAGCGCGCCGTTGAGCAGGTCGATCATCCGCTGGTGGTCGCCTGCCATCGGCAGGAGTGCCTGCAGGGTGTTGCGGATCTTCCCCGTCAGGACGGCGGCTTCCATTCCCTTGCCGCACACGTCGCCCAGCACCGCGAAGGACTCCTCCCCTTCGACGGAGGCGGGGTGGACGTCGTAGAAGTCGCCGCCGATGCGCTCGTGATCCCGGGAGGCGCGGTAGCCGCCCGCGAAGTCCACACCCGAGATCTGGTGCAGGGCAGGGGGGAGCAGGTCCCGCATCAGCGTCTGCGTCAACGACGACTGCTCGGCATAGAGGCGGGCCGCGGACATCGCGGCGCCTGAACGGGCCGCGAACAGCCGGGCGAAGATCTCCTCCCCGTCGCTGAACGCAGTCTCTCCGCTGCGTCGCAGCAGCACCAGAGCGCCGGCCGGTACACCGTGCCCGGGCAGTGGGGTGACGACGATGGACCCGACCGTCCCGAAGCCTTCCGGCACGAGCCACTCGGGAGCGGACGCGGGATCGATCCAGCGTGACGGCACCGGCGGAAAGCCCTGGATCGCCTCCGCCAGCCCGGGAACCTCGGACGGGTCGACGTCCCACTGGAAGCGCTGTGGGCGTCCGCCGCGCAGGCACAGGACGACGGGCAGGCGGCGGGCGCTGCGGGGAGCGATGACCACGGCAGCATCCGCGAGATGCTCAGCCGCCAGTTGGGCGGTCACGTCCATGCACCGCTCCAGATTCAGTGACGACAGCAACGTGTTGGACGCCTCGGTGAGAAACGCTGTGCGTTCGCGTTCCTCCCGCAGCGCCTCGCGGGCCAGCCGGTGATCGGTGTCGTCCACCAGCCACCACACCACGTTCCCGTCATCTTGCACGGTCGGATGCGCCTCGAAGCTCCGCTCCCCCACCAGCCCCGGGACGGCAGCAGTGTCGCCCTGGCGCCTGTCGGCCGTCCGGCGGGCGTGGGCGTTCGCCAGCCAGGCCGGAACGCCGTCCGAAAGAGCAGTACCGCGGCAGAGGCTGGGAAAGAGCGCAGCCGCCTGCGGGTTGACGTGACATACGACGCCGGCGCCGTCCACGACCAGAACTGGGTGGGGCACCGACGTGAATGCCTCGTGGGCCGGAGCAACAGCGCTCACGGCATGTCCGTGCTGGGTGGAAGTCACAAACAGGAAGGCCCGCTACGCGAACCCCTCACCTCATCCGGTCGAAGAATTGTTGCCCTGCGGCAACCATCCTGCACCGTGCCTTCCGCTGGCAACCCGCCCCCCGGCCGAGTCTCACTCCGAACAGCGTATGAGTCATCCGCAGCCCGCCCCGTGCCCTCGCACCACAGGCGAATCGCCACCACAGACGCCGAAAGTGGCAGGTCAACGCGGCGAACGTGATCCTTTTCACCGCAGTACGGCTCGGCATCAGCGGGCCGCCGCACCATGTGAAGACGTAGAGGAGAAGATGAAGGTTCGTGAAGCCACGCCCCGCGGGTCCGGCCTGCACGTCCGCGCAGTACCGGATCGGCGGAAGCCCGACGCCGTCACGACTCGGGTCCCCCGACCGGTACGCGCCGCCCGCTCACCAAAGCCGGGCACGGACGCGGGAGAGACGCGGCAGACAGGCGGACCGGGGTGGCCGGACGGATGTGTGGCGGGCCACCTGACCCCAGCGCGATGCCGCCTGCCGGAGACGACGGCCCCGAAGAGATTCCGCAAGGCCGGGTGGTGTCGTCGTTCACTGACGCGTCCCGGCCGTGGCCCGAGACCTCGCAAGGGGCTGTGGCACCAGCCGCCGGCAACGGCTCCCCTGCAGGAGGCGCGGCGCGCCCTGTCGCCGGAGTCGTCACCCACCCCGGTGCGCGGGCGCGGTTCCTGATCCGTCACCCTCCGCCGCCACGGCCGCCCGCACCCGCTGCTCCTCGCGAGCAGAACAGACGTCCCGTTCCAGGGGTGTGCGGCTCACGGCTGTCGCGAGGTCCTCCAAGGCCCGCTTCTGCAGTTCCGCCCCGCGCCGCACCACCGGGCTCCGGTCCCCGGCGGCGGCGCCCTCCCACGCGTGGAGCGCCTCCTGCACGCGCCCCCAGTCCGGATTCCTGTGCTCGCGCACGTCGGCTGCCGCCTGCGCGGTGTCCGCCTCCAGGGCGTCGGCGAACCGCTCCGCCTCGGGGACGAAACGGCTGTCGGCCCGCGGGACGTGGCTCTCCATGAGCATCGCCGCCCGGCCGAACCCCTTGAGCGCCTCCTGCGCCTCCTCCACCTCGCGCGACGTCAGACCCCTGGGGCGCCCCGGTTCCTGCCTTGCCCTGTCGTACGCCTCCTGCCAGGCGGCACGCGCCTCCCTGCTCGCCAGCAGTGCCCTGCGCATGTCGGCGTGATGCTCCCGGGTCGGTTCGGCGTAGCTGCGGAGCACCGCGGCCGCGTACCGGCCGTTGGCGGCGAGCCAGTCCGCAAGCCGGCCCGGCAGCCGGGGTGTCTCCCATGCGGGGAACACCGCGTACGCCAGCATCGCCAGGGCCCCACCGAGCAGGGTGAGCACCACCCGCTCCGGGACCGTCTGCTCCCATGCCTGGCCGCCCATGCCGAGCAGGAAGACGACGTACGCGGCAGTGAAGCACTGGGAGTAGGCGTAGCCGGTACGGATCAGCGTGTACGACAGACCTGCCGAGACCACCGCCAGCGCGCCGGACACATGGGCGTCCGGGCCCAGGGCCCGCACCATCCCGGTGGCGAGCGCGACCCCCGCCAGGGTCCCGGCGAAACGGGCCACCGCACGCGCGTACGTCCGGTGGAAGTCCGGCCGCATCACCATCACCGAGGCGATGGGCGCCCAGTAGCCGTGGCCCAGGGGGAGCCGGGCGGCGATCAGATAGCCCAGCGTGGCCACCGCCGCCACGCGGACGGCGTGCCGGAACACCGGCGAGTCCCGGCGGAGCTCACGGCGGACCGCCCGGACGACGACCGGGACCAGCCGGAACATTGTCGGGCGTACCAGGAACTGGGCGTCCGCGGGGCCGGGCGGCGTGGGCGTCCTCCCGCGCTCGCCGCCGCTCCCGGCGATCTCCAACGCCTCGCCGAGCAGTTCCACGAGCCGCTCGGCGGCCTGCCGCGCGGGCCCCTCCAGCACCTCGTGCTCCTCGTCGACGCGCAGGACGTCCGTGCTCCTGGGCGGCACCTCGGCGGGAGTGCCGCGGCGGATCGCACGGGCGGCCGCATCCAGGACGTCGGCGGCCGCGTCGAGCAACTCCCGCGCGCGGTCCCGCCCGGGGCCCTCCGCCGGGGCGCCGACGTCCGGGTCGGCGAGTGCGGCGACGACCGGCCGAATGCGCTCGGCGAGTCCCCGGGGGCCGTGCAGGACGGGGGGACGGGTGCGGGCCTGTGATGGCGTCACGGCGGCCGCGTCCCGGGCCGTCATCAACGGTTCCGGGTCGAACGGGGCGGTCGGGTCGTGCCGCAGCCGGCGGGCGTAGTCCGCCACGGCGGCCAGGGCGTCGGCGAGCGCGTCACGATGCGCCCCCCAACGGCGGATCGGGAACAGCAGGATCAGCAGGGCCTGCGCCACGCCCCCGAGTGCGATGACCCCCGCGTGCTCCAGGGCTCGCCCGACGCTCGTGGGAAGGGTGATGGTCACCAGCATGCTGCCGACCGTCGTCGCTGCGACGATCCCAGCGGTCGATCCGAGGGCCCACGCCATCCCCGCGGCAAAGGCCCATACGGCCAGCAGCGGGAGGAACGTCACGAGCCGCCCCGCCGCCAGGTAGCCCACGAAGGTGCTGAGCGCCAGACCCACGCCCGCGCCGAGCGCGATCACCTTGCGTGGCCGCCAGGTGCGCTGGAAGGTGGCCCCACCCGCGGAGTAGGCACCGAGGGCGGCGGACGCGGCATACGCAGGGGAGACCAGCCACAGAGTCGGTCCGACGACGATCGCCACCCCAACTGCCGTGCGCAGCGCGAGCAGGGGCTCCAGCCGCGTCTCCTCGATCGTGAGCCCGGATCGCACGACCTCCCCGAAGGCCCGCAGCCACGTCACGGGCGTGAGCCTAGTCGGAACACCCTGCCGGGTCGCGTCGGCCTGGTTGAGGTGCGGCAGCCGTCGGCCAAGGAAGCCTCCCACACGCCCCGCGCGAACAGACTCGTTGGTTCAGGTCCGACCGGAGCGCGGGCGATTGCCCACAGCTCCGGCCGGGGGACGGGCAGAACGCCGCCCGTCTCCCGGACCGGCCCGGGAGGAACAGGCGGGACGGCGGCCCCGGGTCTCTTACCGCTTGTGACCGTTCCCGTGTCCGTTCGGATGCAGGACCACCTTGGTCCAGCCCTCGTCACGGGCGTCGAAGTGCTCGTAGGCGGTGGGGGCCTCGTCCAGGCCGAGTTCGTGGGAGACGACGAAGCTCGGCTTCGCCTTCCCGCCGGCGATCAGGTCCCGCAGCGCCCGGTTGTACCTCTTCACCGGCGCCTGCCCGGTGCCCATGTGCTGGCCCTTGAACCACATCATGCCGAAGTCGATCGGAACCTTGCCGTGCGCCTCCAGCTCCCCCTGGGCCTCGGCACCGCCGGGGTCCTCCGGCAGGAACACGCCCACCACACCGATGTCGCCCGTGAACCTGACCGAGTCGATCAGTCCGTTGAGCGTGAGACTGGCGTCCTCGTGTCCCTCGGGGTCGTGTGCCTGGTAGCCGACGCACTCACAGCCGTTGTCGGCGCCCAGACCGAGGGTGGCCTCCTTGACGACCTCCGCCGGCTTCTGCTCGGCGGTGTTGATCGGGATGGCCCCGATCTCCTCCGCCTTGCGCAGCCGGTCGGGCTGGTAGTCGGCTACCCAGACGCGGCCGGCGCCCTTGAGGAGGGCCGAGTAAGCCGCCATCAGCCCGACGGGACCGGCTCCGAAGACGATCGTCTGGTCGCCCGGCTTGACGTGGGCCATCTCGGTGGCGTGATAGCCGGTGGGGAAGATGTCGGCGAGCATCACATAGTCGGTCTGCCGCTCGGCGGCGTCCTCACCCAGACGCAGCGCGTTGAAGTCGCCGTAGGGCACGCGCAGCAGTTCCGCCTGGCCGCCCTGGTAGGGGCCCATGTCGGCGAATCCGTAGGCGGCTCCGGCGAGGGCCGGTTCCGGCTGCATGGTCAGACAGTAATTGGTGAGACCCCGCTCGCACTGCTTGCAGAAGCCGCAGGCGATGTTGAAGGGCAGGACCACATACTGGCCGACCTGGACCTTGCGGACAGCCGAGCCGACCTCCACGACCTGCCCCAGATTCTCGTGTCCCAGGGTGCGGCCGGACTCGAACGAGGTTCGGCCCTCGTACATGTGCAGGTCCGAACCGCAGATATTGGTAGTGGTGATCTTGACGATGATGTCGCATGGGTGTTCGATCTTCGCGTCCGGTACGTCCTTCACGGTGACCGTTCGCGGGCCTTCGTATACCGCTGCTTTCATGATGGCTTCCTTTGTGCCGCGGCATGACCGCAGCACGGCAGGGGATGGAGACGGCGTAAGGAGCCTGACTCCGGGGAGTGGGTGCGACGGACTCCGTGGCTCCGGCATGCCTCTGGGGAGGGTCACCCGGTCCAGGCGGAAAGGCGGTGCCACCGCCGTCAGGCGGAGTCCCGGCGCTCCGGTGGCATACCGTCCGAATCCCCGTGGGCCCTCGACGTGAATCGGCCACGCACGCTTCGGACTCGGACGACCACCACTCAACGACGCATCTCCAACTCACCTTACCAGCTAGTCATCGTGGTCGTCCTGGAGCATGTGGCGACGTTCCTGTTCGCGCTTGGAGTAGGCGGCTGCCCGGATCGCCTCGTCGCTCTCCAGGCCTGATCCCAGCGCGCCACCCACGGTGGCGACCGAAGCCACGAACCATGACAACGTCATGTATTCCGCGGCGTGCAGCGGGGTGTGTGTCACGGAAGCGAACACTCGGCCGTTGATGATGAACAGAGCCCACGCCAAGTTGATGACGATCAAACCGCCGTAGCAGACGAGCACCCCGATACCCACGGTCATGACCGTCGAGGCGTTGTAGAGCCTCGCCCTCTGCCTCGCCTCCGGCGAGACCTCTGTTGATCGATGCCACAGCTGCGCGTCGACGATCAGCCAGCCGACCATGAGCGCGACAGACCCGACCGTGGCGATCACGAGGCGTGGCGCGCTCAGGGACTCGGCCAGGCTCCAGATGGTGGAGTTCACGGTGGCGACCGCTCCCGTGGCGAGTGCGGCCGCCAGGGCTTTCGACAGGCCCGGCACCAAGCGCCACGGCCGGTTGGCGCGAACCATACCGACGAGCACCCTCAGGTAACCGCGCGGTCCGCTGACGACGTACCGGAGATCAGCGGTCTCCTCCTCACCGACGTGGCCCGGGTGAACAGGCGCGAGACGACTGACGAAAGGCCCCAGGAGCGGCTGACTCTGTGGAGGTCCCTCAGCCCCGGTGGCCCGCAGGCCCGCCAAGCTGAGCACGGCTTCTTCCACGGCCCGCCGGGCCCTCGTCTGCAGACGCAAGCCCCCCAGCGGAGGAAGGGACAGCAGCGCCAAGCCGTGCTCGTGGCTCAGATCCACCACGAGCTTGCGCCCGTGTGAGTGCAGCGGAAGGTCGGTGAGGGCCACGACGATGTCCCAACTCTCCGCTCTTCCGCGGTCCATGATCCGGCGCATCAAGGTGGGCGGGTCATCGGTCCCTGCGGTGAAGGGCTCACTGACCACCTCGACGTCGAACTTCCGCCCCTGGCCTGACTTGTCGGCGAGCCGAGTGGGAAGTACCCGGGCAATGCGCTGCGCGATCTCCGTGGGCGCGTCGGGATCCGCCAGGAGAGCCACGACCGTAACGCCCTGAGACGACACCCGCATGACTCCTTCTCGTCGGCTGCCCCCCGACCGCCCGTGCCCACAGGATGCCCCCGAGGTATCGCCGACGCCGCGTGACACGCTGGCCCCTGCCGACAGGTGCGGGCGGTACGGTCGGATCTCCTCGTCCTCCCCGCGCGGGGCGTGCTCCACCACCGGGCCACGTTGCGCGCGCCACCGCGACCAGCCCGTCCGGCCGCCTCTTCCGACCGGCCGACGCGCCGTGACCGGTCCCGGTGTGCGGCGCGCAGCCAAGGGCCTCCCTCACGGTCGCCACGCCTTCATCCCAGCCGTCCTCGAGCTTCGGGCCCCAGGAGGCCAGAGGCCGGCGCCCTACCTTGCGTGCGCACGCATGGGGTCGTTTCACCCAGCCTTGCGTGGATCGTTTCGCGGGAAACACGTCGATGGCCTGGCGGCAAGTGGGGCAGCTCGGTCGCCGCTGTCTCATGAGTCACCTCGCAGTCCGGAGAAGAACGGCTGCCGCTGCCTACTCTTCAGACCGGCCCCTGCGCCGAGGCCGGCCTTGTTCCAGTCCCGGCTGGGTGCCCTGTACGGTCCCGCTCCTCCGGGCTGGTCGTGTCGTCTGGTCAGCAATGCGAGACGTGACAACGCCGTGCAGTCTCCTGCCGACGGACGGCCGCACGGCTGGCCGACGGATGCCTGCGCACTTCATGCTGCTCTGCCAGGGGAAGAGGGGGCACCCCTTTTCGGCCTGGGGTGCGGAGGCGCTCAGCGGGGGGCTCTGCGAATCTCGACCGGGTAACAGCCGATGGCGGCGCGGGCAGGAGCGACGCCGTCCGTTCCGGTGAGGAGGCGAGAGGGCATGACCGTGATGGGTGTGTCGAAGTTCGAGAGGTTCTTCCGCGCCGCCGCAAGCCTCGACGTGGACAAGAACGACCTGAAGCGGTACGGCGACTTCGTCGACGCCAAGCTCTACGACCTCCTGGTCGCCGGCCAGGCGTCGGCCAAGGCCAACGGCAGGGATACCGTCGAACCGTGGGATCTACCGATGACCAAGGGCCTCCAGGAGAGCATCCACCGGTTCCGGCGGCTCGACGAGGAGGTCGAGCTGAAGCCGATCCTGGAACAGCTCGCCGCGCATCCTCCCCTCGACAGGACACCCACCCAGGAGACCGAAGAGCGCTACCCCGAGATCATCGGCGGTCTCAGCGTCGCCCTCGCGGAGACGTTCAAAATCATGTATCCGGATGTCAAGAACCCGCAGACCAGTCACTGGGAGGGCGTGACCGCGGTGTTCGACCGGCTGCTGTAGCGGTCGCGCCCTAGTGGCCGGGTGTCCCTACCGCTCACGTCACAACCAGCGACTCGTGAAGGGAGCTTTACCATGACACAGGAACTCCAGGGGATGCGGGTGGGGATTCTGGCCACCGACGGCGTCGAGCGCGTGGAACTCGACCAACCGCGCGGTGCGCTGCAGGGCGCAGGCGCGAAGACCGAGATCGTCTCGCTCCACCCCGGCGAGATCCAGGCCCGCCAGTTCGACCTCAACGCGGCCGGAACCTTCCCCGTGGACCGCCTGGTCGCCGACGCCTCCGTCGACGACTACCACGCCCTTCTCCTGCCCGGCGGCACCATGAACCCCGACCAACTGCGCATGGACCGCGACGCGGTGCAGTTCGTCAAGGACTTCATGGCCAGCGGGAAACCGGTCGCATCGATCTGCCACGGCCCGTGGACCCTGGTGGAAGCCGACGCCGTGCGCGGCCGCCGTCTGACGTCCTGGCCCAGCATCCGCACGGACCTGCGCAACGCCGGCGCGGAGGTCGTCGACCAGGAGGTGGTCGTCGACGGACAGTTGGTCACCAGCCGCAGCCCTGCCGACCTGCCCGCCTTCTGCGCCGCCATCGTGGAACAGTTCGCCCGGGCGCACCACCCCATGCCCAGCTGACCGCGCGGAACGGACCCGCGCGGGGCACCTCGCGAGCGGTATCCGCCACCAGCTGGAACGCAGCATGGCGACGCGCGCGACCCTGCGCCCCGGACCCGGCTGACGGGTGCTCAGCCCCTCGCGCCGTCGTCAGGAGCGCGCGAGCCGGGCCGCGAGATAGGGCGCGGTGACGCTGCGGCGGGCCCTCGCCACCTTGGCCGGCGGGCCCGCCGCGACCACGCGCCCGCCCGCGTCGCCGCCGCCCGGCCCGAGGTCGATCACCCAGTCCGCGGTGGCGATCGTGTCCAGGTCGTGCTCGACGAGGACGACCGTGTTGCCGGCGTCGACGAGCCGGTGCAGCTGTCGCAGCAGCAGCGCGATGTCCGAGGGGTGCAGCCCCGCCGTCGGCTCGTCGAGCAGGTAGAGCGCGTGCCCGCGGCGGGCTCGCTGGAGTTCGGTGGCCAGTTTGATGCGTTGCGCCTCACCCCCGCTGAGTTCCGTCGCGGGCTGGCCCAGCCGCAGGTACCCCAGTCCCACCTCGCGCAACGTCTCCAGACTGCGGGAGGCGGCCGGGACGGCGGACAGGAACTTGGCGGCGGCGTCGACGGACAGCGCCAGTACTTCCGCGATGTTCTTGCCGCGGTAGGTGACTTCCAGCGTTTCGGCGTTGTACCGGGCGCCCTGGCAGGTCGGGCACGGCGCGTAGGTGCCGGGCAGGAACAGCAGTTCCACCGCGACGAATCCTTCGCCCTGGCAGGTCTCGCACCGCCCTTCGGGCACGTTGAAGGAGAACCGGCCGGCCGAGTAGCCGCGCGCCCTGGCCTCGTCCGTCGCCGCGTACAGCTTGCGCACCGCGTCGAACATCCCCGTGTACGTGGCCAGGTTGGACCGGGGAGTTCGGCCGATGGGCCGTTGGTCGACCCGGACCAGCCGGTCGAACGACTCGACCCCCGACGCGTCCTGGACGTCGACCTCCAGTTGCGCCTCGTCGGGCTCCTCGGGTGCGAGTCCGAGGTGGCCGCGGACGACCTCGGCGAGCACCTGCGTCACCAGCGTCGACTTTCCGGAACCGGACACGCCCGTCACCGCCGTCAGTACACAGAGCGGTACGTCGACGGACACGTCGTGCAGATTGTGCCGGGAGACGCCGCTCAGGTGCAGCCAGCCGTGCGGTGTGCGCGGGCGGTGATCGAGCGGCTGGGCACGCCCGAACAGGTACTGGCTCGTGGCCGACTCCGCGACCCGCTCAAGACCGGCGACCGGGCCGCTGTACAGCACGCGTCCGCCGCCCTCACCCGCGCCGGGGCCGATGTCGACCACCCAGTCCGCCCGCCGTACGACGTCCATGTCGTGCTCCACGACGAACAGCGAGTTGCCCGCCGCCTTGAGGCGGTCCAGCACGTCCAGCAGCGGTTCCGCGTCAGCCGGGTGCAGGCCCGCAGAGGGTTCGTCGAGGACGTAGACGACGCCGAAGAGCCCCGAGCGCAGCTGGGTGGCGATGCGCAGGCGCTGCGCCTCGCCGGGCGACAGGGTCGTCGAGCGGCGCCCGAGGCTGAGATATCCGAGGCCCAGGTCGAGCAGTACGTCGACCCGCGCGACCAGATCGCCGCAGATCCGGACCGCGACCTCGGTCGTCTCCCCGGATCGGGCGGTCGACGTGGTGGCGTCGGCCTCGGACCGCCCCGCGACGGGCCGCAGGAGCGCCACGACCTCGGTGAGCGGCATCGCGTTGATCTCGGCGATGGAACGTCCGGCGAAGGTCACGGCGAGCGCCTCGGGCCGCAGTCCGCTGCCGTGACACTCGGGGCAGGGCACACTCCTGACGAACCGGAGCGCCCGTTCGCGCATCTTCTCGCTCTTGGAGTCGGCGAGGACGTGCATGACGTGCTTGCGGGCGCTCCAGAACTTGCCCTGGTAGCCGTAGTCGACGCGGTCCTCCTCCGGCTCGATGTACACGGAGGGCTGCTCGTCCGTGTACAGCAGCCAGTCCCGGTCCTTCTTCCTGAGCCTGCGCCACGGTCGGTCGATGTCGATCCCCAGGCCGTTCACGACACTGCGCAGGTTGGCGCCCTGCCAGGCGCCCGGCCAGGCGGCGATCGCCCCCTCGCGGATGCTCAGCGAGGGGTCCGGGACGAGCAGGTCCTCGGCGACGTCGTGCACGACGCCCAGTCCGTGGCACTCCGGGCAGGCGCCGGCCGCGGTGTTGGGTGAGAACGACTCGGCCTCCAGCCGTGTGGCCCCGGGCGGATAGGTGCCGGCGCGGGAGTACAGCATGCGCAGCAGATTGGACAGCGTGGTGATGGTGCCGACCGTCGAGCGCGAGCTGGGCGACCCGCGCCGCTGCTGCAGGGCCACGGCCGGTGGCAGTCCGGTGATTTCCTGCACGTGTGGTGCGCCGACCTGTTGCAACAGCCTTCGGGCGTACGGTGCCACGGACTCGAAGTAGCGCCGCTGGGCCTCCGCGTAGAGCGTGCCGAAGGCGAGCGAGGACTTGCCCGAACCGGAGACGCCGGTGAAGGCGACCATCGCGTCGCGCGGAACGTCGACATCGATGTTCCGCAGGTTGTTCTCACTGGCGCCCCGGACATGCACGAAGGGGTCGGTCGCGTCCTTGTTCACCGTTCCTGATTACCTGATCTCGCCGGGAACCGCGCGACAGGCGCCGTCACCGGGCCTCGCTCACACGAGCGTCCTGAGTGGCCCGGATCCATTTTCGACACACGCCTTGAAGCGGCGCACACGCCGCTGTTGCGGATGCCGACAGGGTGGCGTTGCTGGTGGCGTTGCTGCCGGAGACCACCCTTCCCGGGGCCTTCGCCGCCGGCGGTGTAGGAACGCCGCAGTCACACGGACGCGCAGGAACAGCGCGGCGCAGAGGCAGTGATGCCCATGAACACAGTGATCACGGTGACGAGGTCGAGCAGAAGCGGGGCTGCGGCCGATCGATCTCGTCGCCGTGCCCGGGGTGGCGCGGAGCGGGGCCCTGCGGACGTGAGCCGACGTGAGCGGGTGGGGGCGCGCCATCCTTTCAGCTCCTTCAGAGCATCTCCAGGGGCGTGGGCCCGCTGGGCGGCGGGAACGCCTCGTCGAGGGCCTCGAGCGCCTCGGCGGGAAGGTGGAGGTCCACCGCGCCGCGGATCTCCCGAACGTGGTCGGGCGATCCGGAACGCGGGATCGCGGCCGCCCCCTGTGCCAGCACCCAGGCCAGTGCCACCTGGACCGGCGTGGCTCCGAGGGCCCGGGCCACGGCACCCAGAGCCTCGAACTTCAGCAGCCGCCCCTGCTCGATCGGGGAGTAGGCCATGACCGTCACCCCGGCCTCACGGCACCAGGGGAGCAGATCCCACTCGACGCCGCGCCGGGAGAGGTTGTACAGCACCTGGTCGACGGCCACCGCGTCGCCGCCGGGAAGGGCGGTCAGCTCGGCCATGTCGGCGACGTCCAGATTGCTCACGCCCCAGTAACGGATCTTCTCCGCCTCCATCAGGTCGGTGAATCCCGCAAGGGTCTCCTCGAGGGGCCACCGTCCCCGCCAGTGCAGCAGGTAGAGGTCCAGCCGTTCCGCACGGAGCCGCCGCAGGCTGCCCTCGCAGGCGGCGACGGTGCCCTTCCGGTCGGCGTGGCCGGGCAGCACCTTGCTGACGAGGAAGACCTCCTCCCGGCGTCCCCGCAGCGCCTCCCCGACGAGCTCCTCGGCTGCGCCGTCGCCGTACATCTCCGCCGTGTCCACGACGGTCATGCCCAGGTCCACGCCCAGCCGCAGCGCGGCGATCTCCTGTTCACGCCGGGCCGGTTCCTCGCCCAGGTACCAGGTGCCCTGTCCGAGCGCCGCGATCTCCTCTCCGGAGGGGAGCGCGATCGTTCTGGCCGATTCCACAGACATCTCGGCCTCCCGTCTGCCGCGGATCCGTGTCACGCGCGCCCGGGACGAGTACCCCGGGTCCACGCCTCCCAGACAACCGGTGTCGCATGCGCCGCGGGGAGGTCAGGAGGGGCGAGCGGACCGCGCGGAGAGCGTGCCGGGACCGGGTGCGCGGTCGCGCAACGCGACGGCGACCGACACGACGGCGCCACAGGAGAGGACCGCCGCGAAGCCGATCATCGCGGTCTGCACGGCGAAATGCCGCAGGGCGATGCTGAACAGGACCGAGGGCAGGCCCATTCCCAGGTACGCGACGACGAAGAACACGGCGAGGACCCCCGCGCGCGAGGCGGGCTCGGCCACGGAAACGGCACGTTCGACGCCTCCCTTGAACAGCAGCCCGGAGCCGGCTCCCGACAGGGACACGGCGACCAGGTAGAGCCAGAGCGCCGGGTGGTAGAGGGCGACGGCGCACAGGACCAGGCCGACCGGGAAGACCACTGCCCCCACGGTCAGGACCCGGGGCAGTGGGAGGCGCCCCAGCACCAGCTGGGCGGCCGCAGCGGAACCGAACATGAGGAAGGCCGCCAGGCCGACCACGAGGTGCGAGTCGGTGTGCAGAGTGCCATGGAGCACGCTCGCCCCGAGGGAGGAGATCAGCCCGAGGATCGCGAAGGCGAAGGCGCCCAGCGCTCCGGCCGCGCCGAACGTCCGCCCGCCGCCGGGGCGCAGGACGAACCTGCTGGACGGTGCGGACACGGGCAGCTCCAGGTCCACGGTCTCCGGGGTGGACAGCACCAGCACCAGGCACACTGCCATGGCGAGCGTGAAGATCGCCTGGGTGGTGATCAGGGGCGCGGGAAGCCACTGCGCGGCGGCTCCGGCGACCAGGGGCCCCGAGGCCAGGCCGCCGAGGTTGGCGGCGGTGGCCACGATGCCGGGCAGCACCGAACCCGTCCGTTCCGGACGGGCCTCGTGGTGGAGGTCGTGCAGGTACGTCGTCGCGGTCGAGGCCATCAGCCCCAGTCCGACACCGTTCAGTATCCTGCCCGCGATCAGCCCCGGCAGGTCCCGCCACAGGATCAGTACGACCGACGCGACGATGCCGACCAGCAGCGCCGGGACGATGACGCGCCGGCGGCCGAGCCGGTCCGACAGGTGTCCCAGTCCGAGGAAGGCGGCCGCTGCTCCCACGACCATCGACGCGTACGCCACCGTGACCGTGGTCGCGCCGAAGTGGTCCCGGGCCTCGTACAGCGGCCACAGCGGGGTGGGCGCGGTACCGAAGGCCATCAGCACGGTGAAGGCCACCGCCACGAACCAGAAGCCGGTCGTGTGCGAGGCACGGCGCAGGGCGGGGGCGCGAGGCGGCAGGCCGGCGGGAGCGGGTGCTGGGATCGGATGGATCGGAAGGGTCGGGTCGTCGGGAGCGTCGGGGGTGGGACGGCTCAGCGGCGTCGGAACGGCAGGCAGGGGTAACCCCTCCTCGGGCGGAAGTGGATGGCGTTTTCCATCTTCCTCACCAGCCGGGATCAGTGCCAACGAATGTTTTTGCTGGGCTCGAGCAATGTGAGTGATACTTCTCGTGTGGAGCTACGTCAGCTGGAGCACTTCATCGCGGTCGCCGAGGAGCTCAGTTTCACGCGTGCCGCCCGGCGGCTGCACGTGGTGCAGTCCGGGGTGTCCGCCGCGATCCGCTCCCTGGAGCGCGAGCTCGGTTGCGCGCTGTTCGAGCGCACGTCGCAGCAGGTCCGGCTCACCGGGGCGGGCGCGGCGCTGCTGCCGGAGGCTCGGGCCACCCTGCACGCCGCCCAGGTGGCCCAGGACGCCGTGCGCGACGCACAGGACACGTTGCACGGCACGGTGAATGTGGGCGCCATGGCCTCGGTCGAGGTGGTGGACCTGCCCGCGCTCCTCGGACAGCTGCACGCGCGGCATCCGGCGATCGACGTCCGACTGCGGCTGGCGACGACCGGATCGGCGGGACTGGCGCACGCACTGCTCAGCGGGGACCTGGACGTGGCCTTCCTGTCGCTGCCCGAGCACAAACCCGCCGGGATCGACGCACGGGAGCTGGCCACGGTGCCGCTCGTCCTGGTGGTGAGCGCCGCTCATCCGCTCGCGCAGCGGGGGGAGGTGGCACTTGCGGACCTCGCGGGTGAGCCCTTCGTGGACTTCCCGCCGGGCTACGGCAACCGCGAGGTGGTCGACCGGGCGTTCGCGGTGGCGGGCGTCGGACGCCGGGTGGCACTGGAAGTGCCCGACATCGACATGGGGGCGGCACTGGTCCGGCACGGTCTGGGCATCGCCTTCCTGCCCGCGTTCGCCGTTGCCCGCACCCCCGGCCTGCACGTCCTGGACGTCGACGGCACCATGCTCCGCTGGAGCATGCATCTCGGCACGTCGTCGACCCGGCGGCCCAGTTCGGCCCTGCGGGCGCTGCTCGACCTGGTCGACCTCCACGTCATCGCCCTGTGACGCCGGGCCGCGGCCCGGGCGTCTCCCATCGGTGGTGTCCGGCCCCCTGCGCTCGCTCCGGCCGCGACATCTGCCGCAGCATCGCTGACGCTCAGGCTGCCGTCGTCCGTAGGCGGCGTCGGACACCTTCTCTGCCCCTTCGAGGCTGGGCCACCCACCCCCTGCAGGTAACAGGGCAGCCCGCCCACCTGCTGCGGACACCGATCGCACGAAAGGCCGCCCGTCCCACGGTCTGCGCGAAGGAATCGTCCGCAGTCCTGTTCGGCCCACTGCACCACGACGATGTAGTGGCTGCGGTGCAGGTCGTGTCCCACTGCCTCGGACCGGGCGTAGGCGCTCGCCTCGTCCGTCCCTGCCACGAGGTCGTCGACGAGCTCGCGGTGCAGCCTCAGCTCCACCTCGGCCAGATCGCGCAGGTGCGTCAGCTCCGGCGCGAGCGACGCGGCGGCGTGTTCCAGCGCGAGCACGGTGTGCTCGTCGGCCTCGCCCCGGACATCGACCAGGGCCGGCACGCCCAGGATCTCGCCGTGCGGGCGGACCAGGGTGATCAGCCGGTCCTTTATCCGCACCGGCCCGGCTTGACAGGCGACGGCGTGCAGCATTTCGGCGTGGCGCACGGGGTCCGGTTCGGGATAGGGGTCGGGGCGGCTGGGGCCGGTCCAGGACCTCAACCGACCGAAGCGGTCCTCGACCAGCGCGGGAAGTCCAGTGAGCCTGTGCAGTGCGCGGGTGATGGCTTCCTCGGTGCCGCTCGAGGCAGCGACGTCGGCCATGAGCGCGTGAACGGCTCGCTGGTACCCCAGCTCGGCCCCGACACGGATCAGCTGCCGCTGGAGGGCTGTGCGTTCGCCTCTCAGTCGCTGCAGCTCCGGCGCGTCCTCGCGTCGGCGGCGGTGTGCGAAGGCGACTGACAGTGCGGCAGCGGTGTGCCGGACGAGTGTGGCGAGCAGGGATCGCTCGGCCGCCGGGAGCGGGACGTCACCACGAGGTAGCCGTGGAGTCCCTCAAGTCCGCGCAGCCCCAGGGCCCGGCCCCAGGGCCTGCCGGGTACGGTCGCAGGGCCGTCCTGCCCAGCCGGCTGCCGCACCCTCCGGCCCACGGCCGAGGCATGCTTCTGTCCGTTCCCCGGGCTGGGGACCAGGTCGCCGCCCACCTTGAGATATCCGGCCTCGGCCCGGTATGGCCCGCGGCGGCGATGTGGTCCATGGCCAGTCGCAGGATCTCGTCTTCGTCCGGGGTGTCGAACAGGGTGCGGGAAGCACCATCAGGTCGCGGGGGTCATGGTCGGCTGGGGCGCGAGCGGGTGGGCGTGGCTGTCCGCGCGCGGCCTTGGTGTGCCACCGGGCGCTGCCCCGCGAAGGGCTGCCCGCCCGGTCAGGGCAGCGGTGGTACGGGCTGTGCGTCCGACCGCCGGCCATGCGATCACTCCGTTCTCCCTGAGCCTTCAGGGAGGCGAGCGGTGATTCGTGTACCCGCTCCGTGCCCGACTTATCCGAGATGTCTGGATTTTTTCTCTCGTACTCGTGGGGCGACCGGACTCGTGCATTCCTGACTCGCCAGGCGCAGGCGTGGAGCCACCCGGTTCGCCACCCTGGGGAGTGGAAGTGCTCGAGAGCCTCCAGCCGCCGGGGCCGTGGGGTCGAACACCAGGTGCCCCGCGGCGTCGCGGTTGTCGCCCGCATCCAGCGGCTGCGCACCGGACTCCGCCTCACCTACGCGTCCATCGGCGTGGTGCTCGACCTGCTCGACCCGACAGCCTGCTCGAAGCCGCCCCGCGCGGCCGCGGCACGAGGAGTGAAACACCCCCATGGACATGAACCGTCTCACCCAGAAGTCCCAGGAAGCCCTCCAGGAGGCCCAGACAGCGGCCGTCCGCATGGGGCACACCGAGGTCGACGGGGAACACCTGCTGCTCGCACTTCTCGATCAGGAGGACGGTCTGATCCCGCGGTTGCTGCAGCAGGCCGGCACCGAGCCGAAGGAACTGCGCGCGGCCGTGCGTGAGGAACTCTCCCGCCGCCCGAAGGTCACCGGCCCAGGCGCGGCACCCGGCCAGGTCTTCGTCACCCAGCGCCTCGGCCGCCTGCTCGACGCCGCCGAGCGGGAGGCCAAACACCTCAAGGACGAGTATGTGTCCGTGGAGCACCTCCTGCTCGCCCTGGCCGAGGAGGGATCTTCGACCGCCGCCGGGCGACTGCTCACACAGGCCGGCATCACCAGGGACTCGTTCCTGAGCGTGCTCACCCAGGTCCGCGGCAACCAGCGCGTCACCTCCGCAAACCCCGAAGTGGCCTACGAGGCTCTGGAGAAGTACGGCCGCGACCTGGTCCTCGAGGCTCGGTCCGGGCGGCTGGACCCGGTCATCGGCCGTGACGCGGAGATCCGCCGCGTCACCCAGATCCTCAGCCGCAAGACCAAGAACAACCCCGTCCTCATCGGCGACCCCGGCGTCGGCAAGACCGCCATCGTCGAGGGCCTGGCCCAGCGCATCGTGCGCGGCGACATCCCCGAGGGCCTGCGCGACAAGACGGTGTTCGCCCTCGACATGGGCTCCCTGGTCGCCGGTGCCAAGTACCGCGGCGAATTCGAGGAACGCCTCAAGGCCGTGCTGTCCGAGGTGAAGGCCGCCCAGGGGCGCATCCTGCTCTTCGTCGACGAACTCCACACCGTCGTAGGAGCGGGCGGTGGTGCCGAGGGCGCCATGGACGCGGGCAACATGCTCAAGCCGATGCTCGCCCGCGGTGAACTCCACATGATCGGCGCCACCACCCTCGATGAGTACCGCAAGCACATCGAGAAGGACGCCGCCCTCGAACGCCGCTTCCAGCAGGTCCTGGTCGACGAGCCGAGCGTGGAGGACACCATCTCCATCCTGCGCGGACTGCGCGAACGCCTTGAGGTGTTCCACGGCGTGAAGATCCAGGACACCGCGCTGGTCTCCGCGGCCACCCTCAGCCACCGCTACATCACCGACCGGTTCCTGCCCGACAAGGCCATCGACCTCGTCGACGAGGCGTGCGCACGGCTGCGGACCGAGATCGACTCGATGCCCGCCGAACTCGACGAGATCACCCGCCGCGTCACCCGCCTGGAGATCGAGGAAGCGGCCCTGTCCAAGGAGACCGACACCGCCAGCAAAACACGCCTGGAGGAGCTGCGCAGGGAACTGGCCGACCTGCGCGGCGAGGCCGACGCCAAACACGCCCAGTGGGAAGCCGAACGGCAGGCGATCCGCCGCGTGCAGGAACTGCGCCAGGAACTGGAGCAGGTCCGCCACGAGGCGGAGGAGGCCGAACGCGCCTACGACCTCAACCGCGCCGCCGAACTCCGCTACGGCCGCCTCCAGGACCTGGAGCGCCGACTCGCCGCAGAAGAGGAGAAACTGGCCGCCAAACAAGGGCAGAACCGGCTGCTGCGCGAGGTCGTCACCGAGGAGGAGATCGCCGAGATCGTCGCCGCCTGGACCGGCATCCCCGTCGCCCGCCTCCAGGAGGGCGAACGCGAGAAACTGCTGCGCCTCGACGAGATCCTGCGCGAGCGCGTCATCGGCCAGGACGAAGCCGTCAAACTCGTCGCCGACGCCATCATCCGCGCCCGCTCCGGCATCCGCGACCCACGCCGGCCCATCGGCTCGTTCATCTTCCTCGGGCCCACCGGCGTCGGGAAAACCGAGTTGGCCAAGACGCTCGCCCGGGCTCTGTTCGACTCCGAGGAGAACATGGTCCGCCTCGACATGAGTGAGTACCAGGAGCGGCACACCGTCAGCCGGCTCATGGGCGCACCGCCCGGATACGTGGGCTACGAGGAAGGCGGCCAGCTCACCGAGGCCGTACGCCGCAAGCCGTACTCGGTCGTGCTGTTCGACGAGATCGAGAAGGCGCACCCCGATGTCTTCAACACCCTGCTGCAGATCCTCGATGACGGCCGCATCACCGATGCGCAGGGCCGCACCGTCAACTTCCGCAACACCGTGATCATCATGACGTCCAACATCGGCTCCGAGCACCTCCTCGACGGCGCCACCGCCGAAGGTGAGATCAAGCCCAACGCCCGCGCCCTCGTGATGGGCGAGCTACGCGGGCACTTCCGCCCGGAGTTCCTCAACCGCGTCGACGACATCGTCCTGTTCAAGCCGCTCGGCGAGCGGCAGATCGAGCGGATCGTGGACCTGCAGTTCGACGAACTGCGGCAGCGGCTCGCCGAACGCCGCATCACGGTCGAACTCACCGACGCCGGCCGGGAAGTGATCGTCCATCAGGGCTACGACCCGGTGTACGGGGCCCGGCCACTGCGCCGCTACATCTCCCACGAGGTCGAGACACTGGTCGGACGCGCCCTGCTGCGCGGCGACGTCCAGGACGGCGCGACGGTCCGCGTCGACGCCGAACACGGAGAGCTGGTGGTCACCTACGACCAGCCCGAGGACGTGAAGGGAGCGCGGGCGGCATGAGCACGATGCAGGCGACGACCGTCACTTGTCCGAACTGCGGGCGCACCAACCGAGTGCCCGTGGCCGCGGAGGGCCGCCCCAAGTGCGGCCACTGCGAGCAGCCCCTACCGTGGATGGTGGACGCGGGCGACGACGACTTCACCGAGGTCGCCGAGCGGGCCGACGTCCCCGTCGTGGTCGACCTGTGGGCCACCTGGTGCGGCCCCTGCCGCATGGTCAGCCCCGCGCTGGAGAAGGTCGCAACCGATCTCGCCGGCCGAATCAAACTCGTCAAGGTCGACGTCGACAAGAACCCGCGGCTGTCGCAGCGTTTCAAGGTCCAGGCGGTACCGACACTGATCGTCCTCGACCAGGGCGAGACGGTCGCCCGGCAGGCGGGGGCGGCGCCCGCCCCCGCTCTGCGCCAGTGGGTGGAACAGTCGATCACGGCCCGGGAAGGGTGATCCGGATGACCCTGCACGCAGACCCCCACCTCGCCCTTGTCCGGCTGGTCCAGCCGCTGACCCCAGAAGGGTGTCAGGAGTGTCTGCTGCTCGGCTCCCCGTGGGTCCACCTGAGGCTCTGCCTGACCTGCGGGCACGTCGGCTGCTGCGACTCCTCGCCGAACAAGCACGCGCGTAGGCACGCGGCTGCCGACGCCCATCCGATCGTGCAGTCGTTCCAGCCCGGCGAGGATTGGCGCTGGTGCTACGTTCACGAGGCGTTCGTCTGATGTCCGGCGACCAGTCGTTGCCGGGCGGCGAACCGGTGCCGGAGGAAGCGGGCGAGGCGGTCTTCTGGGAGACCCCGGACGCCTGCGGCGCGTATCCGCGCCTTACGGAGGACCAGATAGCACGTCTGGCGGAGCACGGGCAACGCCGGAGCATGGCTCCGAACGACGTGCTGCTCCGGGAGGGGGAGCGCTGCGAGACGTTCTTCGTCGTCCTCAGCGGTACCGTCGCCGTCGTCGAGGACTACGGCACTCCCGAGGAGCGCCTGCTGCGCGTGCACGGCCCCGGCCGCTTCATCGGCGAACTCGGGCTGCTGCACGGACAGGTGGCCTTCTACACCGCTGTCGCCAGGGAGCCGGGCGAGGTCCTCGTCGTCTCCCTGGACCAGTTGCGCCACCTGGTGTCCCAGGACTCCACCATCGGGGACGTCGTGCTGCGCGCCTGTCTGGGCCGTCGCGCGCTGCTCGTCGGACAGGGCGCCGGCTTCCGCATCATCGGCTCGCGCTACTCGCCCGACACCCGGCGGCTGCGCGAGTTCGCCGTCCGCAACCGGCTGCCGCACCGCTGGATCGACCTGGAGACCGACGAGGAGGCAGAGGAGTTGCTGCGCCGCTTCGGCGTCGGCCCGGAGGAGACACCGCTAGTCATCTGGCGGGACACCACCCTGTTGCGCAACCCCGGCAACGCGGAACTGGCCCGGCTCATCGGCCTGCCGTCACTGCCCGCCGGAAACCGTCACGGCGACGTCCTCATCGTCGGCTCCGGACCCGCCGGCCTCGCTGCCGCGGTGTACGCCGCCTCCGAGGGCCTGAGCACCACCGTGGTGGAGGCGATGGCCACCGGCGGCCAGGCCGGCACGTCGTCCCGCATCGAGAATCTGCTCGGCTTCCCTGCCGGCATCTCCGGCGCCGAACTGACCGAACGCGCCGTGCTCCAGGCCGACAAGTTCGGCGCCAGGATCAGCATTCCGGTGGAGGCGACCGGTCTCCACCCCAAGGACGAGGACCACTACGTGGTGGCGTTCGCCGACGGCAGCGAGATCGCCGCCCGCGCCGTCGTCCTGGCCACGGGTGCCCGCTACCGCCGGCTCCAGGTGCCCGGTATCGAACGTCTGGAGGGAACGAGCGTCCACTACTCGGCGACCTTCTACGAGGCCAAGCAGTGCCGCACCGACCCGGTGGCCGTCGTCGGCGGAGGCAACTCTGCGGGCCAGGCGGTGCTGTTCCTCGCCGGGTACGCGCCGAAGGTGCACCTGCTGGTCCGAGGACCCAGCCTTGAGGCCAGCATGTCCCGCTACCTGATCGACCAGGTCGAGCGCCATCCGCGGGTGGAGGTCATGCTGCACAGCGAGGTCACCGAGGTCATCGGCCAGGAGGTGCTGGAGGAGCTCGACGTGGTCGACAACCGCACGGGCGTACACCACCGACTCGCGGTACGGAGCCTGTTCGTCTTCACCGGCGCCGACCCCCACACCGAGTGGCTCGCCGGCATCACCGCCCTCGACTCCCGCGGCTTCGTCCTCACCGGCCCGGAGGCCCAGGAGGCCTGCGCCTACCCCGAGGTGTGGCACGGCCGCGGGCGCTCGTGCATGCCCCTGGAGACCAACCTGCCCGGGGTCTTCGCGGTAGGGGACGTCCGTAGCGGCTCGGTGAAGCGGGTGGCCTCGGCGGCCGGTGAGGGGGCGATGGCCATCCACTTCGTGCACCGGCACCTGGGGCACTCGGCCGCACCCGGCACCACGGGCACGTCCGCTGCCGCGGGCGGCTCGGACGTCTCCCCACGCCTACGTCACAAGGAGTCCGCATGGCTCGCATGACGAATGGCGGGCGATGAGACCACGAGGGGGAAGAACGAGGCGAGGGCGGTGGCCGGCCCGTCCGGTGCCACCGCGGTGGCGGTCTGCGGGAAAGGCCCGTCCGGGCACCCGCCCCCTCGGTCCCCTGGTCGAGTTCGACGAACCGCTCGACCAGATGAGCGGCCTGCTGGAGTCGGCGGTGGGCGCGACACCGGCGGGCGCGTGGACGCCTCTCGCGGACGTGCCGGAGTCCGAGGACGCGTTCCACACAGAGATCGAACTCCCCGGTGTGAAGAGCAAGGACATTGATCAGCGAGACGAGTGAAAGCACCGAGAGCAGCGGCTGAGACGCGAACACCGCGGTCCCGGGCAGCCATCCGGCACCGCGGCCGGGCGATGGCCTACCGGCAAGCGCCGTGGCCAGGTTCTGCCGTCGCCCCACGGGCTTCTTCCTGGAGCCACTCCTCGCCACCCCGAAGCCGCAGCCGCAGTCGAGCGAGCCGTCCGCCGAGGCCCCTCCGTGCCGACGGTGCCCTGGAGAGTCGGTCGGGTCGTGAACATGCCGTGTCGCCTCGCTGTGCGGAACGATCAGCCTCGGGCCCGACCAGGGCACTCGCGATCCCCCGGAGGGCAGGGCGCCCCGTCCCGACAACGCGCCACGCACCGCCCCCTTGACCGACCGGAATCAATCACCGCAGGTCGGCGTTGGTGCCGGTGGAACGAACGGAGGCGGATCGGTGCACGGTGAGTACAAGATCCCCGGCGGCAAGCTCGTCGTGGTGGACCTGGACGTCGAGGACGGGGAGCTGCGCCACGCGCGCGTGGCGGGCGATTTCTTCCTCGAACCGGACGAGGCGCTGGACGCCGTGAACCACGCGCTGGACGGCGCTCCCGCCGACACCGACGCGGCGGGCCTGGCGGCCCGTGTCGACGCCGCGCTGCCCGTGGGCACGGTCATGTACGGCCTGACCTCGGAAGGCATCGGGATCGCGGTGCGCAGGGCGCTCGCGCACGCCACCGACTGGACGGACTACGACTGGCAGCTGATCCACGAGGGGCCGCAGTCCCCCGCGCTGCACATGGCCCTGGACGAGGTGCTGACCGCGGAGGTCGCCGCGGGCCGCCGCCCGCCGACGCTGCGCGTGTGGGAGTGGGGTGCCCCCTCCGTGATCATCGGCAGCTTCCAGTCGCTGCGCAACGAGGTCGACCCCGAGGGTGCCGCGCGCCACGGCATCGAGGTGGTGCGCCGGATCTCCGGTGGCGGGGCGATGTTCGTGGAGCCGGGCAACACCATCACCTACTCACTCTCGGTGCCGGAGGCGCTCGTCCAGGGCCTGTCGTTCCAGGACAGCTACGCCTATCTCGACGACTGGGTGCTCGGCGCGCTCGGGGACATGGGGATCAGGGCCTGGTACCAGCCCTTGAACGACATCGCGACGGAGCAGGGGAAGATCGCGGGAGCCGCCCAGAAGCGGGTGGTCGGTCCGGGCGGCGGCGCCGGTGCCGTGCTCCACCACGTGACCATGTCGTACGACATCGACGCCGACAAGATGCTCGAAGTGCTGCGTATCGGCCGGGAGAAGCTCTCCGACAAGGGCACCAGGAGCGCGAAGAAGCGGGTGGATCCGCTGCGCCGGCAGACGGGGCTCGCCCGCGAGCAGGTCATCGGGCGGATGATCGACTCCTTCCGCGGCCGCTACGGGCTCACGGACGGCGGGGTGACACCCGCGGAACTGGCCCGCGCCGAGGAGCTGGCGCGCTCGAAGTTCGGGTCGGCCGAGTGGACGGCCCGGGTGCCCTAAGGGCTGTCCCGTGATCCCCGGTGGATCAGCGCGCGGCGTCAGATGCGGTGCATCGCAAGGCGGAGGGTCGTCCTCATACTGGGCGTATTCGGGCGATCCGACAACGCGGCGAGGTGCCGTAGCTGTCGTCGTGCGCCCGCCGGGGATCACGGGACAGCCCTTGGGAACAGGGTCCCGTGGCCGGACCGGGAGCCGGCGGACCGGAAGTCGGCCGGACCAGGAGCTGTCAGGAACTGGAACTGCCGGACGGGAAGCTGTCAGGACGGCGACGCCGCCCACGCCGTGGTGCCGAGCGTGTTCTCGGGTCCGATGTCCAGGGTCTCCGGTGGCCGTACGTTCACCGCGGCGCGTCCCTTCTGCGGGACGACCCGGAGGTACGTACCGTTCTCGGCCGCCATCCGCCAGTACAGGGCCGCCTGCGCGCTCTCGCCCGGGTCCAGGGTGAACGGCTCGGCCCCGGGGTCCTCCGGGGCCATGGGGACCTTGTCGGTGCCCCGGACGGTGCGCACGCCGGTGAGCGGGGTGCCCTTCTCGTCGAGGACACGGACGGAGGGGTAGCCGTCCACCCGGTACGGCCGCTCGGAACAGTTGGTGAGGGTGAGGGTCATCGCCCGCAGTCCCATGGCCCCGTCGACACGGCCGGCGTCGACGCGTACTCCGGCGGGCGGGCAGTCGACGGCCGGCGGGACCGCGACGGCGGGCGAGGGGGCGGGCGCGGGTCTGTGGTCCGGCTCGGTGAAGAAGCCGCAGCCGCTCACGGCGAGCGCCAGCGCACCGGCGAGGACGGCGCTACGAAGAGGTCTCGGGCACGGCGGTCCCGGGCACGGCACGGTCATCCGCCGATCATCGCACGCCCCACTGGGTGCCGCCTCTGGCCGTCACCAGCCCCGACTCGTAGGCGAACACGACCAGTTGGGCCCGGTCGCGGGCGCCCAGCTTGGTCATGGCGCGGCTGATGTGCGTCTTGGCCGTGAACGGGCTGATGACCATGTGCGCGGCGATCTCCTCGTTGCTGAGGCCGCGCGCGGCGAGCGCGGTGACCTCGCGTTCGCGGCGGGTGAGGCACTCCAGGCCCGGCGCGGTGGCCCGGTCCGGGGGACGGGACACGAACTCGCCGATCAGCGTGCGGGTCACGGACGGGGACAGCAGCGCCTCTCCGTGTGCGACGACCTCGATGGCCTGGAGGAGGTCGGCGGGCTCGGTGTCCTTGAGCAGGAAACCGCTCGCCCCGGCCCGCAGTGCCTCGAAGACGTACTCGTCCAGGCCGTAGTTGGTGAGGATGAGGACGCGTACGGCGGACAGTTGCGGGTCGGCGGCGATCCGCCGGGTCGCCTCGATGCCCGACATCACCGGCATCTGCACGTCGACGAGGGCGACGTCCGGCCGCCGGGCGCGCACCAGCGCGAGCCCCTGCTGCCCGTCGGCGGCCTCGCCCACCACCTCGATGTCGTCCTCGGCGTCCAGCAGGGCGCGGAATCCGGCGCGCATCAGGGCCTGGTCGTCGACGAGCGCGACCCTGATCACGACACGTCCTCCGGTGTTCCCAGGGGCAGTTGGGCGTGGACGGAGAAGCCGCCCCCGACGCGTGGGGCGGCACGCAGGGTGCCGCCGAGCGCCGTGACGCGTTCCCGCATGCCGGTGAGACCGATACCGGGCTCGGGCGGGCGGGACGGGTCGGCGCCGCCGTCGTCGTCCACGGAGATCGCCAGCTCGGCCGCCGAGTAGTCGAGCCGGACGGTCACCTCGGCCGGGCCCGCGTGGCGCGCGGCGTTGGTCAGCGCCTCCTGGACGATGCGGTAGGCGGTGCGGTCCACCGTCGCCGTCAGCGGTCGTTCGTCGCCGCTGACCGACAGCTCGACGGCGAGCCCCGCGGCGCGGGCCCGCTCCACGAGCAGCGCGGGGGTGCCGGTCGGCTCGTCGGTGCGCAACACCTCGAGCGTGGCGCGCAGTTCGCGCATCGCCTCGCCGCCCGCCGCCTGGATGGCGAGCAGCGCGGGCGGTACCTCCTCGCCGCGTTTTCGGGCGAGGTGGACGGCGACTCCGGCCTGGAGTTTGACGATCGAGATGCTGTGGGTGAGCGAGTCGTGCAACTCACGTGCGATCCGCAGCCGTTCCTCGCCCGCCCGGCGCAGGGCGGCCTCCTCGCGGGTGCGTTCCGCCTCCAGCGCGCGCTGTTCGGTCTGGCGCAGATACGCCTGCCAGTTGCGGTCGGCGAGGCCCGTCACCAGGGCGCACAGGAACCAGCCCGCCAGCAGGAGGGTTCGTTCGACGATCTCCTGCCGGGTGGGGCCCGTCGCGACGAAGCCGGCCAGGAACACGGCACTCGCGAGCGCGGCCACGCCTCGGTGGCCGGCGCGCGCGGCCGTGTGGACGGCGCCCAGGACGGGCAGGGCGGCGAGGGGCCCGGGGTGTGCGTGCAGTACGTACGCCGTCGTGGTGACCGTACTGATCGCGAGGACCTCGCGCGGTGCCCGGCGGTAGGCCGCGAGGGCCAGGGAGGCGAGGGCCATGAGGGCGTAGTCGGCGGGGGCGGTGCCGTCGTCGAAGGCGGCCGCGGTCATGACGAGGGCGCCGACGACGAGCGCGAGGGCGGTGTCGGCGAGCTGTCGGCGCGTGGCCCGGTCCAGCGTCATGTCCCGCACGATAGACGGCTGTTCGGCCGGTCGCGTCAGACCTGTGGAGGGCGCGCGGACTACTCCTGGCGGAGTAGGCCGGGCCGCGCCCGGACCGACTGGGGTAGCCCGGAGTGCCTTCGGCCGTACGACGCCCGCGCACCCCCCTGTGGACCAGGGTTGCCCTGTCGGTGGCCGTCGGCGCACCGCACCTCACCCACCGGGAGGCGAACCCCGTGTCCAGTCCCTACCGCCACACCACTCCACCCGAGCCCGCGACCGCCGTCGGGCCCGTCCGCGCCGTCTACTCCCAGCTCGCCAGGGACTTCGGCATCACGCGGGCGTCCACCTTCGTCGTGCTGTCCTCCACGCCCGGGATCATGGCCTCCGCCTGGGCGCTGATGCGTGAGTCGCTGATCGCGGGCGACGGCGGCAGGACCGGGAAGGAACTCGCGGCGCTCGGGGTGTCGGAGGCCAATCGGTGCCCGTTCTGCGTGGACGCGCACCGGATGCTGCTGCACGCGACCGGCGACCACGCGCTCGCGGAGAGGGTGGCCCGTGGTGAGACGCCCGCCGACGAGCAGCAGGCGCAGGTGCTGGCGTGGGGCAGGGCGACCCGGATCCCCGGGGCACCGGAGCTGACTCCGTACCCCTTCCCCGCCGCGCACGCCCCCGCGTACATCGGCACCGCCCTCGCCTTCCACTTCATCAACCGTGTGGTGTCGGCGCTGCTGACCGAGCAGTTGCTGCCGGGCAACGTCCAGCGGTTCCGGGCCGTACGGAGCCTGGGCGGCCGGTCCCTGTCCCGGACGGTGCGCCGCCACCCCGCCCCGGGCGCGGGTCTGACCCTCCTCGACGGTGCCGGTCTGCCCCTCCTCGACCACGCGGGTCCCGGCCCGGACTGGGCGGGCGCGACCACCGTCGGCCCCGCCTACGCCGCGCTGCGCGCCGCGGCCGGCGAGGGCGGGGGACTTCTCGACGCCGCCGACCGGACCCTCGTACGGGAGACGCTCGGCGCCTGGGACGGCGCCCATCCGCCGCTCGCGTGGGACGGGATTCCCGGCCGTGGCCGCCCCGGGGCTCGCCTGGCGCTGCTGGCCGCGCTCGCGCCGTACCGGATCACGGAGGAGGACGTGGCGGCGTGGCGCACCCCCGACCGGACCGACGCCTGTCTGGTGCGACTTGTCGCGTACGGCGCGTTCGCCGCCGTGGACCGGATCGAGAGCGCGCTGCCCGTGCGCACGGCGAGGGAGGCCTCATGACGCGGATCGCCAACTCCGTGCAGGCGCAGGTGTGGAACGGGCCTCTCGGCAGCCACTGGGCCACCCACCACGCCCGCTACGACGCCCTGGTGTCGGGTCTCGACGACGCGCTCTTCGAGGGTGCCGCGATCGCCGCGGGCGACCGTGTCCTGGACGTCGGCTGCGGGGCCGGGGCGACGACCAGGACCGCGGGCCGGCTGGCCGCGCACGGGCATGCCGTCGGCGTCGACATCTCGGCGCCGCTGCTGGACCGGGCGCGGGCGGCCACCGCCGCGGAGGGCGTCACCAACGTCGCGTACGAACTCGGCGACGCCCAGACCCACCGCTTCCCGGCCGCCGGATACGACGTGGTGATCAGCCGGGGCGGGGTGATGTTCTTCGCCGACCACGCGGCCGCGTTCCGGAACCTGGCACGGGCGTTGCGACCGGGAGGGCGCCTCGCGTTCGTCTGCCCGCAGCCGGCCGGCCCGCATCTGGAGGAGTCGCGCGCCCTGAGTCTCTTCGCGAAGTTCCTCGACGCGCCGGACAGCCACACCGTAGCGGCGCAGACCGCGATGGCCTCCCTGTCCGACCCGGCGCACATCCGCGAGGTGCTGGACGGATGGGATGAGGTGAGTGTGACGCCGGTCGGCACGGAGACGGTGTGGGGGCGGGACGCGGCCGACGCCGTCGGCTTCGTCCTCTCGCGTACGCCCGGACGGGTGGTCGACATGGCCACTCGCAAGATCCTGGAGGACACTTTGCGCCCTTATGAGACGGATCGTGGCGTGCGACTGCGGGCGGCGGTGTGGCGGGTGACGGCGAAGTGGAGCCCTGGCGTCCGGCCGTGAACCACAGTCACCGCACAGGCACGGAACGAGTTCGCCCTTCCGCCCCACAGAGAGTCATGTGACACTGTCGTCCCGTCCGCAGTGCGGACTCCTCCGCACCGTCCCCCACGAGAAGTGCGCCGTGCGTTCTCTTCCTCTGCCGCTCGCCCTCACCGCGCGCCTGCTGCCGGTCGCCGTGCTCGCCTGCACGGGCTGGGTCATGTCGTCCGGTTCGTCCTCGTCGCCCACGACTCCGACCGGGGCCGAGCACAAGTCGGCCCAGGACACCCAGAGCCCCACCCAGCCGTCGACGACGGCGGTCGCGAAGACGTACACGGCCGCGCCCGCGCCGTGCACCAGCGTCACGACCAAGACGATCACGTCTCTGGTCCCGGGCACCAAGACGGCCGGCCAGGAGATCGCCTCGACCGACAGGTCCGTACGCCGCACCTGCTCCTGGAACGCGCTCAAGGGGTTCGACTACCGCTGGCTCGACGTGTCCTACGAGATCATGAGCTCGGACGCGGCGGCGCAGAAGTCCTACCAGGAGCGTGTGACGAAGAAGAGCGGCGGGGGCACGGTGCCCGGCCTCGGCGACGGGGGCTACTCCGTCGTGAACCTCACCACCGAGGACAAGCAGCAGACCCGCGAGGGTGTGGTGATCGCCCGCGTGTCCAACGCGCTGGTGGCCGTCACCTACAACGGAAGCGACTTCGAGACGAAGAAGGCGCCCAGCACCGACGAGATCAACAAGGGCGCCATCAAGGCCGCGAAGGAAGTGGTGGCCACGCTGGAGAACGGCCGGAAGAGCTGACCGTCCTCCCTCGCGCGGCCGTGGTTCAGGCGGCGGCCTCCGGCCGGCCCCGCAGCAGCATCAGACCGGTGTAGAGCACCAGCGACGTCCCCAGACCCACCGCCCAGCCGTAGTCGGCGAGCGACGACAGCGCCGGGATCGGGCGCCCGTCGATCAGCGGGTGGAGGTCGGCGCCGCCGACGGCCAGGACACCGCCGGTGACGAAGGCGACGACGGCCCGCCAGTTCCAGCCGCCGGCGTACCAGTAGCGTCCGCCGGTGCGGTACAGGTCGGTGAGGTCGAGCCGGGTGCGGCGCAGGATCCAGTAGTCGGCGATCAGGATGCCGGCGACCGTGCCGAGCAGACCGCCGACCAGGCCGAGCCAGGTGAAGATGTAGCCCTGCGGGTCGGAGTACAGCTTCCAGGGGAAGATCAGCACACCGAGGACGCAGGTGGTCATGGCGCCGGCCCGGAAACTGATCCTCCTGGGCGCGATGTTGGAGAAGTCGAAGGCCGGGGAGACCAGGTTGGCCGCGATGTTCACGGACAGGGTCGCGACCAGCACGGTGACCAGCGCGAAGACGATGCCGGCGACGTTGTCCGTCTTGGCCGCCAGCTTGACCGGGTCCCAGATCGCCTCGCCGTACACGGCCTGCGATCCCGAGGTGACCATGACGGACAGGAAGGCGAAGAGCGTCATCGTGGTGGGCAGGCCGAGCGCCTGGCCCCAGGTCTGCGCCTTCTGGCTCCTGCCGTAGCGGGTGAAGTCGGGGATGTTCAGCGACAGGGTGGACCAGAAGCCGATCATGCCCATGAGCGACGGCCAGAACAGTTTCCAGAAGGCGCCGCCCCAGCCGAGCTTGGAGGGCTGGTCGAGCAACGGGCCGAAGCCGCCCGCCTTGCTGCTCATCCACCACAGCATGACCCCGGCGCCGACGAGCACGAAGGGCGCCGCCCAGTTCTCGAAGCGGCGGATCGTCTCCATGCCCCGGTAGATGATCGCGACCTGGAGCACCCAGAAGATCGCGAAGGACACCCACATCGTCCAGGCGTAGCCGCCGAGGTGCGAGGCGTTCGCCCAGCTGTCGCCGAAGAGCTTCCCGGCGAGGAAGTAGATCGCCTCGCCGCCGATCCAGGTCTGGATGCCGAACCACCCACAGGCCACCAACGCCCGCACCACGGCAGGGAGGTTGGCGCCGCGGACCCCGAAGGAGGCGCGGGCGAAGACCGGGAAGGGGATGCCGTACTTGGGTCCCGCGTGCCCGGTGAGCAGCATCGGGACCAGCACGATCAGGTTGGCCAGCGCGATGGTGAACACGGCCTGTTTCCAGTCCATGCCCACGGCTATCAGACCGGATGCCAGGGTCCAGGAGGCGGTGTTGTGGGCCATGCCGACCCAGAGCGCCGAGAAGTTGTACGTGGTCCAGGTCCGTCTGGCGACCGGGACCGGCAGCAGGTCCTCGTTGGCGTAGGGACCGGTGGGAGCCGTAGCGTCGGGGGCGATCTCCACCCGGCCGTCGGGGAGCGTGACCTGGGCGGCCGGTGGGCTGTCGGTGGGGACGGGCTCGATCATGGGCAGGCCAATCAGGTGAGGAGTGTCGGGAAAGGCCGTGCGGGTGGCGTCATGGGGGGGTGCGCGGGGAGAGCGCCCTGGTCCCCTTCCCGGGACGGCGGGAAGGGGAGGTACTGGGAGCGGCGGGGTCGGCGGGCGAGCGGCGCGGTGCCTCGACGACCCCTTGTCCGACCGTCCTTCAGCTGGTCATCGGCCGTTGACGGCCGGGATGACCTTCGACCCGTACGCGTCGATGGTGGCCTCCTGCGCGTCGTGCATGTCGTACAGGGCGAACTGGTCGACGCCCAGCTCGCGCAGCGCGTTCAGCTTCTCGACGTGCTGCTCGGCCGTGCCGATCAGACAGAACCGGTCGACGATCTCGTCGGGCACGAACCTGGTGTCGGGGTTGTCGCTGCGTCCGTGGTGGGAGTAGTCGTACCCCTCGCGGGCCTTGATGTAGTCGGTGAGTTCCTCGGGCACCGCGGCGGAGTGCTCGCCGTACTTGGAGACGAGGTCGGCGACGTGATTGCCGACCATGCCGCCGAACCAGCGGCATTGCTCGCGGGCGTGGGCGATCGCCTCCGGTGAGTCGTCCTCGGTGACGTAGGCGGGCGCGGCCACACAGATCGTGACCTCGGACGGGTCCCGGCCCGCCTCGGCCGCCGCGGTCTTCACCGCCTTGACCATGTACTCCGTCAGATAGAGGTCGGCGAGCTGGAGGATGAAGCCGTCGGCCTCCTCACCGGTCATCTTCAGTGCCTTGGGGCCGTACGCGGCCATCCACACCGGGAGTTCGGCACCGGGCCTGACCCAGGGGAACTTGACGACCGTGCCGCCGAGGTCGGCCTCCTCGCCTCGGCCGAGCGCCCGGATGACCTTCATCGCGCCGCTGATCCGGGCGAGCGTGTTCGGCTTGCGTCCGGCGACGCGCATCGCCGAGTCGCCCCGTCCGATGCCGCACACCGTGCGGTTGCCGTACATGTCGTTGAGTGTCGCGAAGGTGGAGGCGGTGACCTCCCAGGTACGGGTTCCCGGGTTGGTGACCATCGGTCCGACCGTCAACTTCTCGGTGTTCGCGAGGATCTGACTGTAGATCACGAAGGGTTCCTGCCACAGCACGGCGGAGTCGAAGGTCCAGCCGTACGTGAAGCCGTTGCCCTCGGCCCGCTTCATCAGCTCGATGACGCGGGAGGCCGGGGGGTCGGTCTGCAGGACGAGTCCGAAGTCCATGGCGCCACTCCTAGGCACTCAGAGAAGGTACTGACAGGTGGAGCGGGGGGTGTAGACGCCGTGCCCGGCGCGTCCGGTGAACTCCCGCTCGGTGATGACCGGTTCGCCGCGCGAGAGCACGGACTCGACGCGGCCGGTGACACGCTTGCCCTCGTACGCCGAGTAGTCGACGTTCATGTGGTGCGTCTCGACGGACATGACCTGCTCGGCGTGCGGGTCGTAGATGACGATGTCGGCGTCGGCGCCCGGCGCGATGGTGCCCTTCTTCGGGTACAGGCCGAACATCCGGGCCGGGGTCGCGCAGGCGATCTCGATCCAGCGGCGGCGGGAGAGGTGTCCGTCAACGACGGCCTGGTGCAGCAGGTCCATGCGGTTCTCGACGCCGGGCAGGCCGTTGGGGATCTTCGAGAAGTCGCCGCGGCCGAGCTCCTTCTGGCCCACGAAGCAGAAGGGGCAGTGGTCCGTCGACACCACCTGGAGATCGTTGGTGCGCAGGCCCCGCCAGAGCGCGGCCTGGTGCTCCTCGGGTCGCAGCGGGGTGCTGCACACGTACTTCGAGCCCTCGAAGTCGGGCTCGGCCAGGTTGTCCGTGGACAGGAACAGGTACTGCGGGCAGGTCTCGCCGAACACGTTCAGGCCCTCGTCGCGCGCCCGCGCCAGCTCGGCGACCGCCTCCTGCGCCGAGACGTGCACGACGTACAGCGGTGCCCCCGCGACCTGCGCGAGCTTGATGGCGCGGTGGGTGGCCTCGGCCTCCAGAAGCGCCTTGCGGACCTCGCCGTGGAAGCGCGGGTCGGTCTCGCCCCGGGCCAGCGCCTGCTCGACGAGCACGTCGATCGCGATGCCGTTCTCGGCGTGCATCATGATCAGGCCGCCGTTCTCGGCGGAGCGCTGCATGGCGCGCAGGATCTGGCCGTCGTCGCTGTAGAAGACGCCGGGGTAGGCCATGAACTGCTTGAAGGAGGTGACGCCCTCCTGGACCAGCAGGTCCATCTCCTTCAGCGTGTCCTGGTTGACGTCCGAGACGATCATGTGGAAGGCGTAGTCGATGGCGCACTGGCCGTCGGCCTTGGCGTTCCAGGCGTCGAGGCCCTCGCGCAGCGAGTGGCCGACGCTCTGCACCGCGAAGTCGACGATGGTGGTGGTGCCGCCCCAGGCCGCCGCCCTGGTGCCCGTCTCGAAGGTGTCGGAGGCGAAGGTGCCGCCGAACGGCAGCTCCATGTGGGTGTGGGCGTCGACGCCGCCCGGGATGACGTACTTCCCCGCGGCGTCGATGGTCCGCTCGGCCGTCCACGACTCGGCCGTCGGGGTGCCGGACGCGGCGAGCGCGACGACCCGGCCGTCCTCGATCAGGACGTCGGCGTGCATCTCGTCGGACGCGGTGATGACGAGGCCACCGCGGATGACGGTACGGCTCATGCTCCCTCTCCTTCCGGTCGTGCGTGCACTGGGGGAATTCCGAAGCTGTCAGGGACTGGGGTCAACGCTGTTTCCTCCGGGGAGGCCTGTGGGGAAGGAGGGCCCGTGGGCCCGGCCCCCGCCGGCCGGGCCCACCAGGGGCCGTCCGTCAGGGAGCCGTCAGCGGCCCGTACGCCCCCGGGGCGCGGTCCCGGTAGAACTGCCACCGGTCGCGCACCTCGCGGAGCTTGGCCATGTCCAGGTCGCGGACGACGAGTTCGGTCTCCTTGTCGCTCGCCACCTCGCCGACGAACTGGGCCTCCGGGTCGACGAAGTAGCTCGTCCCGTAGAAGTCGTTGTCGCCGTACTCCTCGACGCCCACCCGGTTGATCGCGCCCACGAAGTACTCGTTGGCGACGGCCGCGGCCGGCTGTTCCAGCTGCCACAGGTAGCCGGAGAGGCCGCGCGAGGTGGCCGAGGGGTTGAAGACGATCTCGGCACCCGCGAGGCCCAGCGCGCGCCAGCCCTCCGGGAAGTGCCGGTCGTAGCAGATGTAGACACCGATCCTGCCGACGGCGGTGTCGAAGACCGGCCAGCCCGAGTTGCCCGGCCGGAAGTAGAACTTCTCCCAGAACCCCTCGACCTGCGGGATGTGGGTCTTGCGGTACTTGCCCAGGTAGGAGCCGTCGGCGTCGATCACCGCCGCGGTGTTGTACAGGACTCCGGGCTGCTCCTCCTCGTACATCGGCAGGACGAGGACGATGCCCAGTTCCTCGGCGAGTGCCTGGAAGCGCCGGACGATCGGGCCCTCGGGGATCTGTTCGGCGTACTCGTAGAACGCCTTGTCCTGGACCTGGCAGAAGTAGGGCCCGTAGAAGAGCTCCTGGAAACACAGGACCTGTGCGCCCTGCGCGGCGGCGTCTCGGGCCGCCTGCTCGTGGACCTGGATCATCGACTCCTTGTCGCCGGTCCAGGCGGTCTGGAAGACGGCGGCGCGGATCACTCTGCTCATCGGGACCTCCGGTCGCTCGGTGTGCGAGGAGCCTAGAAAGCCCGGCAGGCGGCTTTGAGGTGCACCGTGTCACGTCTGAGGTGCGTTGCCGTTCCACGGTGTCACCCCCGCGTCGTCGCATGTTTCACCTGAGTCATCCGGTGTTTCACCGTTGTTGGGCGTCGTGCGCGAGCAGCGCGATGTGCACGGAGGCCGCCTGTTCGAAGTCGTCGAGGTTCACGGCGAGGCGTGCCTCTATCGCCTCCAGCCGGCGGTAGAGCGCGGGCCTGCTGACGTGGTGGAGCCGCGCGGTGCGGGACTTGTTGCGGCCCGTCGCGAGATACGTACGCAGCACGGGCAGCAGCTCCGACTCCGCGTCGGCCCCGCACAGCAGCCCGTCCAGCTCCCGTTCGGCGAAGGACTGGACGTGCGGGTCGTCCCTGAGCAGCCGGACCAGACCGCGCAGATGGACGTCACGCAGCCGTACGAGCACCGGGTGGTCCTCCTGGCCGACGGGAGTGTCGGCGGCGGCCTCGGCGACGTGCAGGGCCTCCCGCAGGCCGCCGGGGACGTCGTCCCAGGCGTGGCGTGCGGAGGCGGCCGCCACGGTCGCGGGGGCGCCGGTCTCGTGGCGCAGCCGGGTGGCGAAGTGCGCGGCCAGCGCCTCGGCGTCCTGGTCCCGGGCGAGGCTCAGCAGTACGGCGGTGGCCCCGTCGGCGAGTTCGGCGACGAGTCCGGACAGGCCGAGCAGCCTGAGCACCCGGTCCAGTTGGGCCGGGTCGCCGTTCCGGACGGCCAGCGGCACGAAGGACCGCCGGTTCACGGGCAGCCCGGCGGCGCGCGCTCGCGGGAGGAGCTGCCGCGCCGGTACGACCCCGCTCACGAGGTCGGTGAGCAGGCTCTGCGCGGACTCCTCCTCCCAGGTGTGCGCGGAGCCGGCGAGCATCCGGTGCAGGACCAGGGCCTCGGCGGCCCGGTCGGCGAGCAGCCGCCCGGTCACCGGGGCGCCGCGGTGACCGCACAGCACGATGCGGCCCCAGCGCTCGCCCCGGCCGCCCAGCTCGGCCCGGATCCACCCGTCGCCCTCGCTGCCGCCCGCCTGCCGGGCGATGCGCTCCCAGTCGCGCAGCACATCGTCCACCGCGGACCGCTCCCCCGCCGTGGCGAGGACCCGGTGGGCGAGGTTGGTGACGACGACGGGGCAGGCCGCGTGGCCCGCGATCTCGTCGAGGATCCGCTGCATGGGGGCGCCCGAGGTGATGAGGCCGGTGAGCGCGGTGCGTACCGACTCGGAGAGGCTCACGGCCGCGAACTTGCTGGAGACCAGCCGGGACTGCACCTCTTCCGTCAACTCGGCGAAGGGGAACGGGCGGTGCAGCACGACCATGGGCAGCCCGCACCGCTCGGCGGCCCGGCGCATCACGTCCGGCGGTGCGGGGAAGGCCCGGCCGAGCCCGAGGACGACGGCCGCGGCCTCCGCGCGGTGCAGCGAACGGATGTACTCGGCCTGCGCGTCCGGGTCGCCGGCCAGCAACACACCGGTGGTCAGCACCATTTCACCGCCTCTGAGCATCACGCCCACGTCGGCGGCCTCCGCCACGTGCACCCAGCGCACGGGCCGGTCGAGGTGGCCCGCGCCCGCCACCACCTCGGGCTCTCCGGCGAGCACCCGTTCCAGGGTGAGGACCTGGCGTACCGACAGGGCGGTGTCCAAGGCGGTGGTCATGGCGACGTTCCCTTGCTCAGGTTCTCTTACCGGGTGCACCTCAGCGCGCGATCGAGGATCGCCGCACCCTCCTCCGCCTCCGCGACGGTGAGGGACAGTGGCGGCGCGATGCGCAGCACGCTGGTGTCGTGACCGCCGCCCTTGCCGATCAGCAGGCCTTCCTCGCGGGCCGCTTCGAGCACGGCGGCGGCGCCCTCGGGATGCGCCTCGTCGGTGCCGGGCTTCACCAGTTCGACGCCGATCATCAGCCCGCGACCGCGGACCTCGCGTACGCCGTCGACCTGTGCGGCGATCGCCCGCAGCCGCTCGATGAGCAGACCGCCGACGCGCCGGGCGTTGCCCTGGAGGTCGTGTTCGAGGAGGTAGGTGAGGTTCGCCAGCCCCGCCGCCATCGTGACCGGTGAGCCGCCGAAGGTCGAGATGGAGTTCGAGTCCAGGCAGTTCATGATCTCGGCTCGGGCGACGACGCCGCCGATGGACATGCCGTTGCCGATGCCCTTGGCGAAGGTCAGCATGTCCGGCGGGCCCGCGGCGTCGTGGGCCTGCCAGCCCCAGAAGTGCTCGCCGGTGCGCCCCCAGCCGGTCTGCACCTCGTCGGCGATCCAGAGGATGCCGTGCTCGTCGAGGACCTCGCGGAAGGCCGCGTAGAGGCCGTCGGGCGGGATCGTGAAGCCGCCGACGCCCTGGACGGGTTCGGCGATCAGGGCCGCGGGCGGCCGGACATGGCCGAGCAGGTCCCTGAGGTCCTCGACGCAGGCCGAGATGAACTCGGTGTCGGACAGGCCGGCGTAGGGACCGCGGGTGCGGACACCGCCGTGGACGTACAGCGTCTGCAGCGGGGAGAGCGAGGTCGGCGACCAGCCCTTGTTGCCGGTGATGCCGACCGCGCTGAACGAGCGGCCGTGGTAGCTGTTGCGCATCGCCAGGATCTGGTTGCTGCGCCGGTGGGCGGTGGCGAGCAGCAGCGCCGTGTCGTTGGCCTCGGTGCCGGAGGTGGTGAAGAAGACGCGGGCGTCCGGGATGCCGGACAACTGGACGATGCGCTCGGCGAGTTCGACCATCGGCCGGTTGAGGTAGAGCGTGGAGGAGTGGATGATCCGCCCGGCCTGCTCACTGACGGCCTTGGTCACCTCGGGCAGCGCGTGCGCGGTCATCGTCGTCAGGATGCCGCCGAAGAAGTCCAGGTACTTGTTGCCGTCGGCGTCCCAGACGTGGCGGCCCTCGCCGTGGGTGATCTCCAGCGGGTCCTGGTAGTAGAGGGCGAGCCAGTCGGGCAGGACCGCCTTGTGCCGTGCGTACAGGTCGCTCACGGCTGCACCAGCCCCTCGTACGCGTCGGGCCGGCGGTCGCGGTAGAACGCCCACTGCTGACGCACCTCCTCGATCAGGTCGAAGTCGAGGTCCCGGACCACGAGTTCCTCGGCCTTGTCGCCGGCGGTCTCCCCCACGAACTGCCCCCGCGGGTCGACGAAGTACGAGGTGCCGTAGAAGTCGTTGTCCCCGTACTCCTCCTGCCCGACCCGGTTGATCGCGGCGATGAAGTACTCGTTGGCGACGGCCGCGGCGGGCTGCTCCAGCTGCCAGAGGTAGGCGGAGAGACCGCGGGAGGTGGCGGAGGGGTTGTAGACGAGCTGGGCGCCGTTGAGGCCGAGTTGGCGCCAGCCCTCGGGGAAGTGGCGGTCGTAGCAGATGTAGACCCCGATCCGGCCGACCGCGGTGTCGAAGACGGGCCAGCCGAGGTTGCCCGGTTTGAAGTAGTACTTCTCCCAGAAGCCCTTGACCTGGGGGATGTGGTGCTTGCGGTACTTGCCGAGGAAGGTGCCGTCGGCGTCGATCACGGCCGCGGTGTTGAAGTAGAAGCCGGACTGCTCGACCTCGAAGACGGGCACGACGATGACCATGCCGGTCTCGCGGGCGAGTTCCCGCATGCGGGTCACCGTGGGCCCGTCGGGCACGGGCTCCGCCCAGCGGTAGTGCTCGGGCTCCTGGACCTGGCAGAAGTAGGGGGCGTTGAAGACTTCCTGGAAGCCGATCACCTTCGCGCCCTGCCGGGCCGCCTCGCGGGCGTGCTCCTCGTGCTTGGCGACCATGGATGCGGTGTCGCCGGTCCAGGTCGCCTGGACCAGAGCGGCGCGTACGACGTTGGCCATGAGCTGCTCCTTCGACGGGACGTCAGAGAGCCTCTACGCCCGTAGACAAAGGCGGTAGAGGCTCGAAAGTAAGCCCCCTGGACAGCCTTGCCAAGACCATCGGGGTTAACCCGCTGAGTCGATCACGTTTCACACCCCTGCGGGTGAGAGGCTGACCGGGCTGTGGGCCGCCCGGGTGACTCAGGCGGCGAAGCCCGCCACCCGAAGGGCGTGCACCAGGTCCCAGTGGCGTTCCTCCGAGATTCCCCGGGCGGCGTCCAGCAGGAGCGGCACGAGCCGCGCCGGATCGCTCTCCGCGCTGCGGGCGGCCTCCTCCGGGGCACGGACCCGTACATAGGCGTCGAGCAGTGCGCGGATCTCGCGGCTGCGGCCCTCGTCGGCGAGGCCGAGCACGGCGGCCCCGATCTCCGGTGCGGGGCGGCCGACGCCCTGGCGCAGCATCTGCTGTCCGTCGGTGGTGCGGCCGGCCGCGACGAGCGCGTCGGACGCGGCGACCAGCCGGTCCGCGGGGAGCGAGGCGGCCTCCCACAGCAGGGTGGCCCAGTCCGCGTCGAGGCCCGCGTCGTGCAACTCGGCGGCGAGCAGGGGGAAGCGGGCGGCGGGCCAGTACGCGGCCTCGACGAGTGCGGCGTGCGCCTCGCCACTGCGGCCCTCGGCACGCAGTCGGACCAGTGTCCGGACGGTTTCCACGGTGGCTCGCCGGGCGTCCCCGTCCAGGGGCTCCGCCCGGGGCTCCGTCCGTGGCTCCGCCCGCTCCTCTGCGGCCCCGGCGAAACGCGCGCCGCGGGACGTACGGCGGTTCGGCGCGGCCGGGCCGGCGGGCAGCGGCGCGGGCGTCCCGGGGGCGGGCACGGGGGCCGCGTCGGCCTCCATCATCCCGGCGAACCGCGCGCTTCCCCGGGGACGGCGCCTGAAGCGCTGTCTGGGGGCCGGGGCGGGCTCGGGGGCCGCGGACCCCGAGCCCGGCGTCGGGGGCCCGTCGTGGGGCCGTACGGCGCCGGAGGCGGCCTCCGGCCGGGAGCCGGGGTCGTACCCGTCGTGCCCGGGGCCGGAAGCGGGAGCGCCGGGCCCGGGGCCGTCCCCGCGCACAGCGGCGCCGGCCTCCGCGAGGGCCTCACCGGACCCGGGCCGGCCGGCGTCGCGCGCGTCGTCCCGGGCGCCGTGACCCCCAGGACCGAAGGCGTCGCCGTGCCCACCGGGTCCGGCGGGCGCGGCAGCGGCAGGACGGCTCGGAGCGGACGAGGCGCCTGGCACGCCGGGACCGGTGCGGGTGAAGGATTCGGGGCCCGGCACCGGAGCCGACGGGTCGTACGGGCCCGGATCGGCGGTCTCGGGCCGAGCCGGCGCCGAGGGGTCCGCGAACGGCGAGCGTCGTCCCGTCCGCCCGGGAACGGCCGCACGGTGGCCGGCCGCCGTCCCCGTGGGCGCCGTCCCCGTGGGCGCGGTCCCCGTGGGCGCGGTCCCCGTGGGCGCGGTCCCCGTGGGCGCGGTCCCCGTGGCCTCGGCCCATCCGCCCTCGGCCCACGTCTCGCCCGCGCGGTTCCCGCGCTCACCGCCGTCCGACGCCCGGGGTACGCCCCCGGCGGCCCCCGAAAAGCCGAGCGCGCCCGATGCGTGGGTACGCAGGGCGCGCCGGTCGAGGTCTTCCATGCGGTGGCGGAGTTCGACACAGCGGGCCGTGGCCCGCTCGTGGTCGTCCCGGGCCCAGGCCAGGTCCAGCCGGACCGAGTCGGCGTCCTGCGGGGTGGCGGCCTCCCCCAGCAGCCGGTTCAGCTCGGTCCGGCGTTCCGCCGCGTAGCGCTGTTCGCGGAGCATCACGTCGAGACGGTCGCCGAGCGCGTCGCGCCCGCCGGGCCGGGCGTCGAACGCGGCGAGCGAGGCGCCGTGCAGCGAGCGGGCCCGCGGGGCCTCCTGCGCCGCGGCCCCGCCGCCGTACTCCGCGCCGAGGTCCTGCAGGAGCGCCTCGACCACGTCCCAGGGAGGCACCTCCCAGCCGTCCAGGCAGGCCCGCATTCCGTCGGGGTCACGCTGCCAGAACACCCCGCACCAGCCGCCGCCCTGGTCGAGCCGCCGCATCAGCCCGTCCAGATAGCACGCGAACTCCCGCACCTCGCCGGGGAGTTGATCCACAGCCATCACGCAACCCCCCACCCGACTGGAGTACTCCGGTCCGGTAGAAAACACCCTCCGTGTTACGGAACGGCTACGGGGAGTTTTCGGGCCGGGAGCGGAGTCCGGTGATCGAGGTCGTCCATGGACAGCCCGAGCGCCCTCGCCAGCGCCGCCACGGTGAAGAAGGCGGGAGTGGGAGCCCGGCCGGTCTCGATCTTGCGCAGGGTCTCGGCCGAGATCCCGGCGGTCGCCGCGACCTCCACCATGCTCCGGACGCCGCGGGCCTCACGCAGCAACTGCCCGAGACGCTCGCCGCGTTCGCGCTCTTCGGGGGTCAGCGGGGTACGCACCATGAGCCCATTCTAATACCGGTATAGTAATTGGCATGGTGGAACTCAAGACGGACACATCGATCGACGCGATGCACGAGGCGGGACAGGTCGTGGGCAGGGCGCTCACGGCCGTGCGGGAAGCGGCCGCCGTGGGCGTCTCCCTGCTGGAGCTGGACGAGGTCGCCCACCAGGTACTGCGTGACGCGGGCGCCGGCTCCCCCTTCCTCGGCTACCGCCCCTCATTCGCACCCACCCCGTTCCCCGCGGTCATCTGCGCCTCCGTGAACGACGCGATCGTGCACGGCATCCCCACCGGCTACCGGCTGCGCGACGGAGACCTGGTCTCCATCGACTTCGGTGCCGAACTGGGCGGCTGGGTCGGCGACTCGGCGATCAGCTTCGTCGTCGGCCGGCCGCGCGCCGCCGACGTCCGCCTGGTCGAGACCGCCGACCGCGCCCTCGCGGCGGGCATCGCGGCGGCCGTCGTCGGCAACCGCATCGGGGACATCGCGCACGCCGTCGGCACGGTCTGCCGCGCGGCGGGGTACGGCATCCCGGACGGCTTCGGCGGCCACGGCGTGGGCCGCCGTATGCACGAGGACCCGCCCGTTCCCAACGAGGGGCGTCCCGGCCGCGGCCTGCCGCTGCGCCACGGCATGGTCCTCGCCATCGAGCCCATGCTCATCGGCGGCGGCACCGACGGCTTCCACGCGGCGCCCGACGGCTGGACCCTGCGTACGGACGACGGCTCCCGCGCGGCCCACGCCGAGCACACGGTGGCCATCACGGACTCGGGGCCCCGCGTCCTGACGGCGCGCTGACACCGGGCCCGCGCCAGCGTGCCGTGAACGGCGCGGCGTCCCGCGCCGTTCACCCGCTCACGCCCGGCCGGGCCGCGCGATCCGTCCGTCGGCCTGCCGCGGCGCTTAAGGGCTGTCCCGTAATCCCCGGTGGATCAGCGCGCGGCGTCGGATGCGGTGCATCGCAAGGCGGAGGGTCGTCCTCATGCTGGGCGTATTCGGGCGATCCGACAACGCGGCGAGGTGCCGTGGCTGTCGTCGTGCGCCCGCCGGGGATCACGGGACAGCCCTTAGGACGCGGGACGCACCACCATCGCCGATCCGCCCCCGCGCCGTACCGTCTCCGCCGCGGCCAGCCACTTGCCGTTCGGAAGGCGCTGGACGCCCGTCGCCGCGCCGATCTCGGGGTTGGGCTTGAAGGAGTGTCCGAGCGCCTCCAGCCGGGTCCTGAGCGCGCTGTCGTACAGGCCCGGTTCGAGTTCCGTCTGTGCCGCGTTGCGCTGGCTGGCCCGCGGCGCGGCGATCGCGTCGACGAGCGGCAGCCCGCGGTCCAGGAATCCGGTGAGCGTCTGCAGCACGGTGGTGATGATGGTGGCGCCGCCCGGCGAACCGAGCGCCACCACCGGCTGGTCGTGCCGGTCCAGCACGATCGTCGGCGAGATCGACGAGCGCGGCCGCTTGCCGGGGCCGGGCAGGTTCGGGTCGTGCACGGCCGGACTGGCCGGGGTGAAGGAGAAGTCCGTCAACTCGTTGTTGAGGAGGAAGCCGCGGCCCGGGACGGTGATGCCGCTGCCGCCGGTCTGCTCGATGGTCAGCGTGTACGAGACGACGTCACCCCACTTGTCGGCGACCGTGAGGTGCGTGGTGTTCTCACCCTCGTACGTCGTCGGGGCGGCGGTCCCCGCGGTGGAGCAGGCCGCCGGGTGGCGCGGGTCGCCCGGCGCGAGCGGACTGGTCAGCACCGCGTCGTCCTTGACGAGGCACGCGCGGGAGTCGGCGTACTTCTGCGACAGCAGTTCCTTCGTGGGTACGTGCTCGAAGGCCGGGTCGCCGACCCAGCGCCCCCGGTCGGCGAATGCGATCCGGCTGGCCTCGATGTAGTGGTGCAGGTACTGCACGTCGCTCGCCTTGGAGAGGTCGGTCCGCTCCAGGATGTTGAGGGCCTCGCCGACCGTCGTGCCACCGGACGAGGAGGGCGCGATCGTGTAGACCTTCCGGCCGCGGTACGCCGTCTCCGTCGGCGCCTGCTTCTTCGCCCGGTAGGCGGCCAGGTCCCTGAGCGACAGCTTTCCGGGCCGGGCGTTGTAGCCGGAACCGGTCTCCACCGGCGGCTTGTTCACGGTGGCGACGATGTCCTCGCCGAGGTCGCCGTGGTAGATCGCGCCGACGCCCTTGCGACCCAACTCCTCGTAGGTGCGGGCGAGGTCGGGGTTGGTGAAGGTCGAGCCGACCGCCGGGAGCGAGCCGCCGGGCAGGAACAGCTTGGCGGTGTCCGGGAAGTTCCTGAAGCGGGCCTCGTTGGACTCCGTCTGGGAGCGGAAGGTCGCGTCGACCGTGAAGCCGTCGCGCGCGATCCGTTCCGCGGGCTTGAGGACGCTGCTCAGCCGCCTGCTGCCCCAGCTGTCCAGCGCCGTCTGCCAGGTCGCGGGCGTGCCCGGCGTACCGACGCTCAGTCCGCTGGTGACGGCGTCCGCGAAGGCGAGCGGCTTGCCGTTCTCCAGGAACAGCCCCGAGTCGGCGCTCAGCGGCGCCGTCTCACGGCCGTCGATCGTGTGCACCGTACGGGACTTGGCGTCGTAGTAGACGAAGTAGCCGCCTCCGCCCACGCCGGAGGAGTAGGGCTCGGTGACACCGAGGGCCGCGGCCGTGGCGACCGCCGCGTCCACCGCGTTGCCGCCCTTCCTGAGGACCTCTATACCCGCGGCGGAGGCGTCGGCGTCGACGCTCGCCACGGCGCCGCCGTACCCGACGGCGACCGGCACCTTCGGCGACGCGCCGCCGACGGCGGACACGGTCGCCTTCCCGGCGCCGGGAGGCGCGGCCGCACCGACCGAGACCACCGCGGCCGAAACCGCCAAGACCGCCAGATTCCGCGCAACAGGGCGACGCATCCGTACCTCCAGTCAACAGCCGTCCGCGCAGCGTAACCGCACCTCCACCCTTCCGTCAGGACCCCCTCGAACACCGTTGCGCATTCCGGCTAGCATGCGCGCCCATGAATGACGACGTGCGCAACATCGTCCTCGGCGTGCTGGCGGCAGGCGTCAGTGCCACCCTCGGCTGGCTCGCCCGTACGTACCTGTGGAAGCGCAGACTCCGGCGCAAGCAGGCGTTCTTCGGACTGCCCGACAACTCCGAGTCGCTGCTGGTGGTCAACCGGGAGGCGGGCGGCCCGGAGCTCACCGTGATGCGGCACGACGTGTTCGCGTTGCTCGAACTGTCCGCCCTGATCAAGGACTGCGGCGCGCATGCCCAGGTTATCGCGCACGACGCGACGCAGCAGGGTTTCGGGGAGCGAACGGAGTTCTGCGTGGGAGGCCCCTCGTCCAACCGGCGGATGGCGGCGCATCTGCACTCGCTGCTGCCGGGCGTCGACGTGAACGTCGACTCGGAACCGGGCCCGAACCGCGGCGCGTTCCAGATCGGCAGCGAGCGCTACCTCCTGGAGTCGGGCAAGGGCGAGTACGTGATCCTCGCCCGGCTGGTCGCGGGCCAGGAGCGCGGGACGCGTCCGGTGTTCCTCTTCTGCGGCCAGCGCGCGATCACCAACCAGGCGGCGACCCGCTACCTCGCCCGCAACCACGAGCGCCTGGCGCGCAAACACGGTGGGAACTCCTTCGTCCTGCTCCTGAAGGTGGTGAACTCGCAGGCCTACGGCCCCGATGTGGTCGAAGTCGTCGCGGACGTGACCCGCGCCGCCAGGACCCCGCCGCCCGCGCCCACGCCGGCACCGGCACCGGCACCGGCACGCAGCTCGCACCGCGCCTCGTAGGTTCCGGCACCTTCCCGGAACCTTTACCCGCGCGTAACTTACCGACGGGTTACTTCCGGTAAGCGCGCGAGGTTACCGTCGGGTCACTTTCCACCGACACGAGTGAGGAGTGGCCCGTGGGACTCCATCGCCATGCCCTGCGCACGACCGCCGTGGGTGCCGTCTCGGCGGCCCTGATCACCGGCGGCACCCTCGGGCTCGCCCCCACCGCCCGGGCGGCCACGGGCGGCGTCCGCTTCGTCGACATCACCGGGGACGGTGGCACGGTTCTCAAGGGCAACGTCGTCACCCCCTCGGACGCCGACGGCACCCGCACCTACCCGCTCATCGTGCTGCCCACGAGCTGGGGTCTGCCCCAGGTCGAGTACCTCGCGCAGGCCCGGAGACTCGCCGACTCCGGCTACGTGGTGGTCGGTTACAACGTCCGCGGCTTCTGGCAGTCCGGCGGCGAGATAGAAGTGGCGGGGCCGCCCGACGTGGCCGACACCTCCAAAGTGATCGACTGGGCGCTCGCCAACACCCCCGCCGACGCGCGGCGGATCGGTGTGGCCGGTGTCTCGTACGGCGCCGGGATCAGCCTGCTGGCCGCCGAGCACGACAAGCGGATCAAGGCGGTCGCCGCGCTCAGCGGCTGGGCCGATCTCATCGACTCGATCTACTCGGGCCGCACCCAGCACAGCCAGGCCACCGCGCTGCTCGGCGGCGTCGGCGCCCTCACCGGCCGCCCCAGCGCCGAACTCCGTCAGACCCTGGAGGGCTTCTTCTCCTCGGACCTCTCGAAGGAACAGGAGATGATCGCCTGGGGGAGGAAACGTTCCCCCGAGACCTACGTCGACCAGCTCGACAAGAACAGGCCGGCCGTCTTCATGGCCAACGCCTGGGGCGACACGATCTTCCCGCCCAACCAGTACGCCCGCTTCTACGAGGAGCTGACCGGACCCAAGCGTCTGGAGTTCCGCCCCGGCGACCACGCCACCGCCGAGCTGCCCGGTCTGTTCGGTGTCCCCAACGACGTGTGGACGGACACCGGCCGCTGGTTCGACCACTACCTCAGGGGCGAGGACAACGGAATCGACCGCGAGCAGCCGGTCCAGCTCAAGTCCCGCTCCACCGGCGGCTACGAGGGCTACCCGGACTGGAAGTCGGTCGGCGCCACCACGAGGAAGATCGCGCTGGCGGGCACCACCACGATCCACACGAACGTCGACTCGGGCGCGGACGGCGGGATCATCTTCCTCTCCAGCGTCCTGGACCAGCTGGCGCGGGTCCCCCCGACGGCCGCCATCCCGCTGCTGCCGCGCCGCTGGGCGGCCGTCTGGCAGTCGGAGCGGTACGCGAGCGCCCAGCAGGTGCGCGGCACCGCCCGGCTGCACACCACCCTCACCCCGACCAAGGAGAGCGGCACCCTCGTCGCCTATCTCTACGACGTGGGGCCGCTCGGCCTCGGCAAGCTGGTCAGCAACGCGCCGTACACCTTCCACGGGCAGACGCCCGGCAAGCCGTTCGGCGTCGACCTGGACCTGTACTCCACGGCCTACGACGTCCCGGCAGGGCACCGGCTCGCCCTGGTCGTCGACACGGTCGACCCGCTCTACATCGAGCACAACCCGTCCGGCGCGCAGCTGACCTTCTCCTCACCGGCGAACGACCCGTCCTACGTGTCGATTCCCCTGCGCGAGCAGTGATCTCCGGCTGCCGCCGGCCGGGTCTGGCCCTGTGAGCTGCTGCTCCCCCTACGGTCTCGGGGCGGTGGGGGGAAGCCCCCCACCCGGCAGCAGCGTCCCTGGTTCGGCCGGTGCCACCTTCACGGCCTCGGTCTTGGGACTGCGCCGCTCCCACCGGGACACCCGCTGGGCGAACCAGGAGAGCAGCATGCACATCCCGATGTAGATCGGCGAGATCACCATCACCACGGGGATGAACGGCAAATCGTAGTCGAGGTTGGACGCGATCAGTTTCCCGGCGTGGAGGAACTCCTCATAGGTGATGAGAAAACCGAGCGAGGTGTCCTTCAACGCCACCACCAGCTGGCTGATGATGGCGGGCAGCATGGCCCGTACGGCCTGCGGTACGAGGACATGGGACATGACCTGGGTCTTGCGCATGCCGAGCGCGAACGCGGCCTCCCGCTGCCCGCGGTCGACGGAGTTGACGCCGGAGCGGAAGACCTCGGCGAGCACCGAGCCGTTGTAGAGCGTCAGTCCCGCCACCAGCGCGGGCAGCGGCTGCACCTTCAGCGCCACGAAGATGAAGAAGATCATCACCAGCACGGGCATGGCGCGGAAGAACTCGACGACCAGTGTCGAGATCCAGCGCACCGGGCCATGGTCGGAGAGGCGTCCCGTGGCGAGCACCGCGCCCAGCGCCAGCGAGAACACGGCGGCCAGCGCGAAGGCCTTGAGCGTGTTGCCCAGTCCCCGCAGCAGAAGTTCCTGGATGCCCTTGTACTCGAAGGGCATCCACTTGGTGTGCGTGAACTGGCCGGTGTCGAACAGGAGATAGAGGACCCAGCCGATCAGGGCGAGGATCAGGACGGTGGACACGACCCCGTACATGCGGTGCCGTTGCCGGGTCCTCGGCCCGGGGACGTCGTAGAGGGCGGTGGACCGCTGACCGGTGGACCGGCGGGCCCTGGGCCGGTGGGCGGGTGACCGAGGGGCGGTGGCGGTCATCGGGCGACTCCCCAGCGCTTTTCGAGGACATTGAAGATCGCGCTGATGGCGAGGGTGATGATCAGGTACCCGACGGCGATCCAGACGAAGGTCCAGACGATGTTGTAGCCGAGCTCGCTGAGGGTCTTGTAGGTGCCGAGCAGTTCGGTGACGCTGAACGCCCCGGCGATGGCGGAGTTCTTGGCGAGCGCGATGAGGGTGGAGCCGATCGGCGGGATCACGGAGCGGAAGGCCTGCGGCAGGACCACGAGCGAGAGCGTCTGCCGGAACGTCATGCCGAGGCTGCGGGCCGCCTCGCCCTGTTCCCTGGGCACGGTGTTGATGCCGGCCCGCAGCGCCTCGCAGATGAACGCCGAGGTGTAGCAGCCGAGTGCCAGGACCGCGAACACCTGGAAGGGCAGCACGAGTCCGAAGCGCGGCAGGCCGAGCAGGACCGCGAAGAACAGCAGAGTGAGCGGGGTGTTGCGCAGCACGGCCACCCAGGCCGTGCCGAGGACCCGCAGGGAGGCGACCGGCGCGACCCTGAACGAGGCCATCAGGAAGCCCAGCAGAAGCGCCAGCACCGATGCGTAGACGGTGAGTTCGACCGTGCCGAGGAAGCCCTCGGCGAAGGTGGAGAAGTTGTCTGTCAGTACGTTCACGTCGGCCTCGTTCAGCTCGCCGGGTAGCGGTCGATGGCGGGCGGGGCGGGCGCGGGTACTCCGGAGAGCCCGAGCGTCGCCTCGTACGCCCTCTTCCAGTCGCCGTTCTTCTCCCGGGCCTCCAGCGCGTCGTCGAGTGCGTAGCGCAACGCGTTGTCCCCGCGCGGGACACCGATGCCGTAGGGCTCCTTGGAGAACGGCTTGCCGACGACCTTGAGTTCGTCGGGGACCTTCGCCGCGTAGCCGATCAGGATCGCGTCGTCGGTGGTGACGGCGTCGACCTGGTAGGTGAGCAGGTTGTCGACGCAGACCGAGTAGGTGTCGTAGGCGACGAGTGTGGCCCTCGGGTAGTCCGTTCTGATGCGCTGGTACGGCGTCGAACCGGCCGCCGAGCAGACGCGTTTGCCGGCCAGGTCCTGGGGTCCGTGGATGTCGTTCTCGTCCCTGCGGACCAGCAGGGACTGGCCGGCCATGTAGTACGGGCCCGCGAAGCCGACGAGCCTCTTGCGCAGGTCGTTGATGGTGTAGGTGCCGACGTAGTAGTCGATCTGGCCGTTCTGCAGGGCGGTTTCGCGGTTGGCCGAGGCGACCGTCCTGAAGTTGACGGTCTTCGGGTCGAAGCCGAGTGAGGCCGCCATCATCCTGGCGATCTCGATGTCGAAGCCGGCGTACGTGCCGGTCGCCGGGTCCCTCTCGCCCAGGTACGGCTGGTCCTCCTTGACGCCGACGTTCAAGTAGCCGCGCTTCCGCGCCCGTTCCCAGGTGGGCGAGTCGGGGAGCTCGAAGCCCTTCGCGACCTCGTAGGTGGGCAGCTTCTCGGCGGCCGGTCCCTTGGTGGGCGGGCTGCCCTCCTTGCCGCAGCCGGAGACGGTGGCGAGCAGCGCGGTGATCGCCACCAGGGCGAGGCGCACACGTGTGGTACGGAACATGCGGTGCACTCCCCGCTCAGTGCTTGAGGATCTTGGAGAGGAAGTCCTTGGCGCGGTCGCTGCGCGGGTTGGTGAAGAACTCCTCGGGGGCGCGGTCCTCGACGATGCGGCCGTCGGACATGAAGACGACACGGTTGGCGGCGGAGCGCGCGAAGCCCATCTCGTGGGTGACGACGACCATGGTCATGCCGTCGCGCGCGAGCTGCTGCATGACCTCCAGCACCTCGTTGATCATCTCCGGGTCGAGGGCCGACGTCGGTTCGTCGAACAGCAGTGCCTTGGGGTCCATGGCGAGGGCGCGGGCGATGGCGACGCGCTGTTGCTGGCCGCCGGAGAGCTGTGCCGGATACTTGGGGGCCTGCGCGGCGAGGCCCACGCGGTCCAGGAGTTCACGGGAGCGCCGGTCCGCCTCCTCCTTCTTGCGGCCGCGGACCTTGATCTGGGCGAGCGAGACGTTCTGCAGGACCGTCTTGTGCGCGAAGAGGTTGAAGGACTGGAAGACCATCCCGACCTCGGCACGGAGCCCGGCGAGCGCCCTGCCCTCGTCCGGCAGCGGCCGGCCGTCCAGCCTGATGACCCCCGACTGGACGGTCTCCAGCCGGTTGATCGTTCGGCACAGCGTCGACTTGCCCGACCCCGACGGGCCGATGACGACGACCACCTCCCCCTTGGCGACGGTGAGGTCGATGTCCTGCAGGACATGCAGCTCGCCGAAGTACTTGTTCACGCCCTGCAGTTCGATCAGAGGATCGACAGCCATGCCCGGCCCTACCCACTCTCAGCTGTGTCGCAGTTGCCGCAAACTATCCGGGCAAGATGACGCTCAATGCGCGACACGCACTTTTCGGGCATTAGCCGTATTTATCAAGTTTCAGGTTTACAGCGCGCCGGTTCGGGAGGGGAACGGCAGCCGCCGGGTCACCCCTCCGACACCTCCGCGTACAGCTGGGACAGCTCGGGAGCACCGCTGGAGGCCCAGGTGTGACCGGAGGCGACGACGTCGATCTCGCGGCCGGAGGTCAGTCGTACGACCGGCTGGCCGTTGGGCCAGATCTCCCAGGCAGCGCCGGAGACCGTGCGCACGATGACCGAACCGAGGTAGAGGCCCGCGTCGTTGCCGAGCCAGGGCAGGCTCTCCTCGTCGTCGCGCCAGCGCGGCAGCAGCTGGTCCAGCGCCTCCAAGGAGGTGGCGGAGTCGTCGAGTTCGACACCCGCCTGATGCGCCTGCGAGCGCAGCAGCTCGCACTCGGCGAGGAGTTCGGCGATACCCGCCGGATCGTGGTCGCCTTCGGTGAACACGGCCACCCCGAAGGCGAGACCGTGCTTCTTGCGCCAGGTGCCCAAAAAAGGGATGTTCATACGCCCAGCGTGTCATTCCCTCCGTCCGACACACCACAGGCGCGCCCCGGAACGCACCCGCCCGTCCGCGCGGGTCACACGTCGAGGTCCACCACGACGGGCGCGTGGTCCGAGGCCCCCTTGCCCTTGCGCTCCTCACGGTCGACGTACGCGTCGCCGACGGCTTTGGAGAACGCCTCGTTGCCGTACACCAGGTCGATGCGCATGCCCCGGTTCTTGGGGAAGCCGAGCTGGCGGTAGTCCCAGTAGGTGAACGGGTGGTCGTACTTGAGGGGGCGAGGGACCACGTCCGACAGGCCCGTCTCGCGCAGCGAGGTCAGGGCGGCGCGCTCGGCCGGGGTGACGTGCGTGGCACCGTCGAACAGGGAGATGTCCCAGACGTCGTCGTCCGTCGGCGCCACGTTGTAGTCCCCGAGGACGGCGAACGGCCTGCTGCCCGCCGCGTCGCCCGCGACCGCCGCCTTGAGGGCCTCGAACCACTGGAGTTTGTACGCGTAGTGGGGGTGGCCCACCTCGCGGCCGTTCGGCACGTACACCGACCAGACGCGGACCGGGCCGCAGGTCGCGGAGACGGCCCGGGGTTCTTCGACGCCCTCATAGCCGGGGCCGCCCGGCAGTCCCCTGACGACGTCCTCCAGGCCTACGCGCGAGAGCACCGCCACGCCGTTCCACCGGCCGGTCGCGTGCACGGCCGCCTCGTAGCCCAGCTCGCGCAGCTCGTCGACGGGGAACTGCTCGGCGGCGACCTTGGCCTCCTGGAGGCACAGCACGTCCGTGCCGCTGCTCTCCAGCCAGGCCAGCAGCCTGGGGAGGCGGGCGGTGATCGAGTTCACGTTCCAGGTCGCGATGCGCATACCCGACAACCTACCGGGCGGGTACGACAACGGGTCCCCGCGGCCCGCTCCGGCCGGACCCGCCCCGCGCTCAGACCTCCGCCGACGTCCCCGGCGCGAGCCGCAGGTGCTCGGCGCCGCCCAGGGCGCCGATCTGGTGGTCGTAGATCGGGCGGGCGAGATCCGTGAGCAGGGCGTCGTGGATGTCGTACGCGCGCTGGGGCTTGACCTCGCGGACGTACTCGATGACCTCGGCGATCTTGTTCCACGGGGCCATCACCGGGAGCATCAGCGTCTCGACCGGCAGGTCGGGGACGGTGAGGGCGTCGCCCGGGTGGAAGACGCGGCCGCCGTCGACGAGATAGCCGACGTTCGTGATGCGCGGGATGTCCGGGTGGATCACGGCGTGCAGTTCGCCGTGCACCTGGACATCGAAGCCCGCGGCGGTGAACGTGTCGCCGTGGCCGACGGTGTGCACCCGGCCCGGGAAGGCGGCGGAGAGCCGGTCCGCGACCGACTTCAGGGTCCAGACCTCGGCCGCGGGGGCCGCCTCCAGGCCGGCCCGCAGCCGCTCCTCGTCGAAGTGGTCGGGGTGCTCGTGCGTGATCAGGATCGCGTCCGCGCCGACGGCCGCGTCCTCCTCGCTGAAGACGCCCGGGTCGATGACGAGCGCGCGCCCGTCCTTCTCCAGACGGATGCAGGCATGCGACTTCTTCGTGAGCTTCATGGACCCATCCTGCCCCCGCCGGGCGGCCCGTGGCCTGCTCAGCCTGGTGCTTCCACTGCCAGGATGATCACTCCTGGGGCGTGGTCTCCTCCCGGATCACCGCCTGCGCCACCCTGAAAGCGCTGTTCGCGGCCGGGACACCGCAGTACACCGCCGCCTGGAGGAGCACTTCCTTGATCTCGACCGGGGTGAGGCCGTTGCGGAGGGCGGCACGGGTGTGAAAGGCGAGTTCGTCGAGGTGGCCGCCCGCGACCAGCGCGGTGAGCGTGACACAGCTGCGCGAGCGCCGGTCGAGGCCCGGCCGGTCCCAGATCTCGCCCCAGGCGTATCGGGTGACGAACTCCTGGAAGTCCGTGGAGAAGGCGTCCGCCGAGGCCAGCGCCCGGTCGACGTGCGCGTCGCCGAGCACCTCGCGGCGGACCTTGATCCCCGCGTCGTACGGGTCGGGCCTGCCCAGGATCCCGGGCTGGGCGAGGACGGGCGGGGCGATCTCGGCGACGGGCGCGAGGGGCGGGGGCGTGGTGAGCGCCGGCTTCACCGGGGCCGCCGGGATCGCCACCTGGCCGGTCGACGAGTCGTAGGCGGGTTGCCAGGCGGTGGAGAAGTGCCGTACCAGCAGGTCGGTGACCGCGGCGGGCTGCTCCACCGGGACCAGGTGCGAGGCACCGGGCACGACCGCGAGCCGGGCGTCCGGGATCCCGGCGACCAGTGTGCGGGCCTCGGCGGGCCCGGTGACCTGGTCGTCGGAGCCCACGAGCACGAGGGTGGGGACACCGATCCGGCCCAGTTCGGCCCGTATGTCGAACGCGGCGAGCGCCTCGCAGGCGGCGATGTAGCACCCGGGGTCGGTGGTGCGCACCATCTGCACGGCCCACTCGGTGATGGCCGGCTGGGCCGCGGCGAACCCGCCCGTGAACCAGCGCTCGGGCGAGGTGCGGGCGATGGGGTCGAGTCCGTTGGTCCGCACGATCACGCCGCGCTGGCGGAACTCGTCGGCCGATCCGAAGCGGGGCGAGGCGGCGATCACCGCGAGGGAGGCGATCCGCTCCGGGTGGCGCAGGGCCAGTTGGATCCCGAGGGCCCCGCCGAACGCGCAGCCCGCGTAGCCGAAGCGCTGCACCCCGAGCCCGTCGAGTGTGGCGAGCAGCCGCCCCGCGAGTTCGGCGAACGAACCCGCGGGATAGGCGGGGGCCCCGCCGTGGCCCGGCAGGTCGAAGCGGAAGATCCGCCAGTTCTTCGCCAGCTCGGGGATCTGCCGGTCCCACATGTGCCAGGTGGTACCCAGTGAGGGGCCCAGGATCAGGACCGGGGCGTCTTCCGGCCCGTCAAAGCGGTATTGCAGGGTGTTCGGTGGTGTCTCGCTCACCCGTCAGACCCTCTCATGTTCACGAAGTCTCACGTCGCCGGGGCGAACCTGCCGGGTCTTTTCCCAGTTCCTACGGGCAAGGGATTCCTCCTCGGTCACGGCTTCCGGATGGTTCGGGTTCCGGATGGTTCGGGTTCCAGCATCGATTGTGAGGGCACCGACGCGGCTCGACACGACCCACCTGGAAACCTTCCGGAATCTCCCCCACCAGCGGCTTGAACACCACACGGTGAAAGATCCGTCCTCCCCCGGTAGAAGACTCGGCCGTAGCCGGACCGCGTGGCTCACGCCTGCCCCCCGTCGCAACGCCGTGCGGGCCATTCCGTGGGGCGGCTCAGTGACGATCCTCCACGCCCGCCTTCACGTTCACCACCGCCTTCACGCACCACTCCCCGGTGGTCTTCACATTCGTGTGTCCTGCCCACCGGGCGAGGACGTGACCCGGCACGCGGCTGTCGGCCAGGTACCTGTGGCATGACGAACGAGCGTCGTGGGGACGGAGTCGGCGGAGACGGACACGGCGCACGGCCGTTACGCGGGCCGGCCGGCAGTCCGTCGCGGGGGATACGCGACGTCCTGCCGGCCGGTTTCGTGCGGGGGTGGTGTCAGATCATGGGGTCAAGACCCTCGGACGCACCGCCCTGCTGCTGGCTCTGCTCGCGCAGCTTGCGGGCCTTGGCCTGCAGCTTCTCGCGCTCCTGGGGGTCGGAGGCGCTCTGGGCGGCCTCTTCCATCTTCTGGGCCTTCTGACGCATCTGCTGGGCAGAGTCGCGGGACGGGTCTGTTGCGCTCATGGTCACTCCTTTGTGAACGGGAGAGCGGGCCTCATCAGCGAAGCAGCCACTTCAGGTCCGCGCATCCCGGGAGATCACTGATCGTGATCACCGCTGGTGTTCACGTGGGTGTGGGGGTGGCCCTGGTCTCCTTCTCCGCACGGGCTCCCCCTCGCGTCGAAAGGGTGGTCGGTCCGGCTGCGGGGTGGTGCCTCCTGCACCCGGGAGAGCGCGGTGGGCACGTCCGTCTCCCGAAGTCGGGGCTGGTGAAATCCGGTCCCGTGAACCCGGGTCCTGCGGCCGGGCCACCGTCCGGACCGCTGAAGCCCGGACGGCTTTGGCCGGGCAGCGGAATACGGCTGACGGGGTGGTCGTACGAGGCCGCGCCAGGATGGGCGTGTGCCTCACGGAGAAGGGGCAGGATGCCGCGTTCCGGCAGAGCCGCGCCCCAGGCTCCCCCGCCCCAGGCTCCCCCGGCCCGGACGATCTCGCCGCGCGATTCGTCCCGCGCACCGACTTGGAGCGAAGTACGCCATCACGCGGAGCCGTCAGCTGCGGCCCGACGCGACGGCCGACATCGCGGCCGCCGCGACCGCGCCGAAGACCCACACGGTGGTCAAAAGAGCCTGTCCGACCGCCTGTTCAGAATTGAGCACCCGCTGCGATGACGGCGATGGCGCTGGTTCTCACGGCCTGCGGGCTCCCCCATGGCGGCGGAGGCCTTCACGGTTCCGGCGCCCGGTTCGGTTCCGGGGCGGCGGAGTTGGTGATGGCTTCGCAGGAGCGCGCCCAACCGCTTGCCCTGCCAACAGCTACCGCTGCTACGCGGCCAGCGTCTCGTCCGCCTGCGTGCCGCCCTCACGGTCGGTGCCGTACCGCTCCAGCAGGGCGTCCGCTGCCAGCAGAGCCTGCTCCGCCGTCCGGGCCCCGGTCATCACGCACAGCGTGTACGTCACGTCGTCCAGTGCCCGGCTGGTACGGCCGGTGGGGCGGACATCGTGATCGATGCGCGTCTGCGCGAACCGGGCCAGTACCGCGCGCAGTTCCCTCTCCGCCGGAAGGATCATGATGGTTCCTCTCCCCAGAACACAGCTCGCGTGACAGCTGACCGACACCGCGAGAAACAGGTCGCATGTATGCCATCTGGCACCGCACTCAGCACCGAGCCGGCGTCAGGCAGGACTTCATGTGCCCCCAGTCGACAGGCCTATGCCACCGGGCCCCGCCCCAGCCGGCCATTTCCCTGGGCGGCCCGAGAGAGCCGAGCGCGAGACCTTGTGCCCAACGCCGCGTCGCGTGCGGAGCAGCACGAATCCCGGCAGCCGTGACGGCTGCCGGGATCAGGAGTCGTGCGCCTACTTGGGCTTGATGGCGTCCTTGGCCTTTTCCTTGGCCGCGCGCAGGTCACCCTTGGACTCCTCGGTGTGCCCCTCAGCCTTCAGGGACTCGTTGCCGACCGCACCACCGACGACCTTCTTGACCTTGCCCTCGGCCTGCTCGCCCTTGGCCTGAGCCTTCTCGTCCGCAGCCACAACCACTCACACCCTGTCTCACTCGAAATAGGTTCGCTCCTCCGTGTCACCCCGGATTCCACCCTCAAACCGGCGGGCTGCCCCACGGACTCACGGGACTTACGTGGCCCTCACCCGTCTAAGACCGTGTCTACATGGTCAGTTTGAGGAACCGCCGCGACGCCAGCCTCCCGGTACTCGCTGGGGGTCATGCCAGTCACAGCGCGGAAGGCGCGGTAGAGCTGCATCGCGCTGGAGAAACCCGTCTCCAGCGCGATCGTGGAGATCTGCTTGCCCGGATGCGTCCGCAGCATCAGCCGGGCGCGCTCGAGCCGCAGGGAGCGCAGGCGCGCCATGGCGGACTCGCTCGTGCGCTCGAAGAGGCGGAACAGGGTGCGGCGGGAGACGTGCAGGCCCGCGGCGATGCCCTCGGGGTCCAGGTCGGGGTCCGCCAGATGCGCGCGCATGCAGGCCGGCGCCTCGCCGCGACGCAGCGACTCGGACATCCCACACTGACCGGGCGAGGAGGCCGATGAGCGATGCTCCCAGCGCGGATGCCTGGACTCGAGGCGGTGCGCGCCGAGGCGGTCCCCGTCCTCGCGCTGCGCGAGGTTCACGAATCTGCCCGAGGCTCACGGCGTCCTGTCCCGGCGTACGCCGCAGGGATCTTCCCGGGCCTTTCGCCGACCGATGCGTCGGCAAGGCAGGGGTCCGGCCCGCAGCCTCCCCGAACGGGGACTGCGGGCCGGGGAGGGCGGGCCTCAGGCGGGAATGAGGCCGTGGGGGTCGATGATGAACTTGAGGGGCACGCCCGTGTCGAAGGTCGCGTAGGCGTCGGGGGCGTCGTCGAGGCTGATCACCTTCGTGTTGAGCATGGCGCTCAAGTAGGGCATGCGGTCCCACAGGATCGCCATCATCAGCTCGCGGTTGTAGTGCATGATCGGTGCCTGCCCGGCGGCGATCCGCGGCGACTTGATCCAGGCCTTGCCGAAGTCGATCGGGTACGTTCCCTCTTGCTCGGCCTTCGACTTCGCGAGCGGGTCGGGGCCGTAGACGCCGATGACTCCGGTGGCTCCGCCCGCGCGGGTGGCGTCGATCACCTGGTTGATGGCGTAGGCCGGGTCCATGTCCTCGGCCTCGCGGCCGATGCCGTGTGCCTCGGTGCCGACGTAGTCGACTGCGCAGTCGACCATGGGTTCGCCCAGGATGGCCTCGATCTGGTCGGTGAGCGCTGCGTCCTGGCTCAGGTCGATCGTCTCGCAGCCGTTCTTCTTCACCAGCTCCAGGCGGTCCTTGTTGTAGTCGCCGACGATGATGCAGGACGCCCCGAGGAGGCGCGCCGCTGCCGCGGCGCAGCGGCCGACCGGGCCGGCGCCGGCGATGTACACGGTCGAGCCCGGCTTGGCACCGGCCTCCATGAGACCGTGGAACGCGGTGGGCAGGATGTCCGAGAGCACCGCCAGGTCACGGATCTTCGCCATGGCCTGGTCCCTGTCAGGGAAGCGCAGGAGCTGGAAGTCGGCGTACGGGACGAACAGGTACTCGGCCTGGCCGCCGGCCCAGTCGCCCAGGTTGAAGCCGTACGCTCCGCAGGCCACCTTAGGGTTCGTGGTCTCGCAGACGTCGGTCCGGCGCGCCCTGCAGTTGCGACATCGGCCGCAGGCGACGTTGAACGGGACGGAGACGAGGTCGCCCTCACTGAGGAACTCGACGTCGGGGCCGACCTCGATGACCTCCCCGGTCATCTCGTGCCCCATCACCATGCCCTGGGGCACCGGGAAGGACCCGCGGTAGATGTGCAGGTCGCTACCGCAGATGTTGGTGGCGACCATTCTGAGAATGGCGCCATGCGGGGCCTTTTTCCCGTTCGGCATCTGAAGCTTCGGGAAGTCGAGGGACTCGACGCGCATGTCTCTCGGGTTCTGGAAGACGACGGCGCGGTTGCTGCTTGCCATGACAATCTCCTCTGCTGATCCAGGGCGACTCGGCCGTGCAAATGCCGGCGGTCATTTCGGTGGCTTTGCGATCTCGGCTTTCCCAACGTAGGGCTGCCGCCCAACGTATGCATGCCGGAATTCGGACCCTCTATGCCCGCGTGCCATCGCACTAACGCTGCGCGCCACGCCCCCGGCCAAGCACGTTATCTCCATCTGGGCAGGTCCGCGCGTTGTTGGCTTTGAGGGATGACCGACGCAGCAGCGCCCGCTCCCCAGAAGCCCTCGCCCGTCCAGGCCGACGTCCGGGTGATGTGCGCTCACGAGCACAATCTCAAGGACGTGGACCTGACGGTCCCGCGCGACGCAACGCTGTCTTCACCGGCGTCTCGGGGTCGGGCAAGTCTTCCCTCGCCTTCGGCACCACCCTCTACGCGGATTCGCAGCGGCGCTCCTTGGACTCGGTGGCTCCGTATGCCAGGCGTCTGATCGACCAGGCCGGCGCCCCCGATGCCGACTCGATCACCGGGATGCCTCCGGCCGTCGCCCTGCAGCAGCAGCGGAGGGCGCAGCGCCCGCTCGTCGTGGAATCAGGTGTGATTCCCGACAGACCCGGCGGGCGGGGTGTCGGCGCGAGTGTCGTATTCCGCGCGGGCGTCGTCGATGAGCGCCAGGTGCTCGGCAGTCCACTCCAGGAGGGGCAAGGCGGCTTCGCAAAGCGTGCTGCCCATCGGGGTGAGCGCGTAGCTGACATGGGGCGGCATGACGTTGTGGACGGTGCGGGTCAGGATGCCGTCCCGTTCCAGATTGCGCACGGTGACGGTGAGCATGCGCTGACTGATCCCGTCGATGGTGCGCTTGAGTTCGGAGAAGCGCCGCGGCCCTTCTTTCAGGTTGCACACGACCAGAAGCGACCACTTGTCCCCGACCATGGCGAGGACGACGCGGAGCCGACTCGCGTCCTGCTGCTCCGGAATTGACTCACTGTCCGTCACGGTCATCGTTACCTCCAGGGAACCATGGCACCGAAAAGTGCCCTATTGCCCGGCCCGTTTCGGGCACACCATGATGATTGCGGTTCCCAAAGGGAACCGGGATGCGAATGGTAACCGCTGTTTTACTCCGTATATCTCGATGCCTCGACGCCCTGAGAAAGCGTGCTCGTGGGGCACAGCTACGCGGGGGCGGTCATCACGTCCGCGGCCAACCAGGTGCCGGACCGGATCGCGCACCTGGTGTAGGTCGACTCGATGGTTCCGCAGGACGGCGAGACCCCGGTCGACACCCTGCCCGAACTGCAGGGCCTGATCGACCTGGCCGCGGAATCCGATAGCCCGCGGCTCATTCCGCCGCCCCCGGAACAGCCGCCCCCGCTCGGCCTGTTCGGAGTGACGGACCCGGCCGATGTCGCGTGGCTGCGCACGGTGGTCTCGGATCACCCGGTGCGCTGCGTCCAGCAACCGGTCCGGCTGGACAACCCGGCTGCGAACGCGATCCCGCACACCCACATCCGCTGTGACGGCGGGAACGCGGAAGGCTTCACTCTGCCGCCCGTCCCCGCGGTCCAGCCCAACGGTTCTCCGGCGCGGGTGTGGGAACTGCCGACCGGCCACGACTGTATGGTCACCATGCCCGGCGAGCTCTGCGAGTTGCTTCTCAAGGCTGCCGTCAGTCCCTGACATTCGCAGACGGCTTCCTATCGAACCTGGACTCGTAGTGGGCCAACACCAGCACCCCGTCCAGGTCCACGGTCACCTGTCCGCTGGTGTCCGGCGACGATCCCCCGGCCAACTTCCAGACGCGTTTGCGCCCTTCGGCTCGTGCTGATCGGATCGTGGTCAGGGCCTTCGGGCCGGCCGCGGCCAGGGTGTCGATGAGGCGGGAGACGGTCGGGTCGGAGGCCACCGGGCCGAACACGCCGGGCTCGGCCCGCAGCATCCCGACATCAGGCAGGCAGTCCCCGCCCAGCGCGACCGCTGAGGGCTGTCCGTAATCCCCGGTGGATCAGCGCGCGGCGTCGGATGCGGTGCACCGCAAGGCGGAGGGTCGTCCTCGTACTGGGCGTATCCGGGCGATCCGGCAACGCGGCGAGGTGCCGTAACTGTCGTCGTGCGCCCGCCGGGGATTACGGGACAGCCCACCTCGCGAAAACCCCAGGCTAAGAACGACCGGCAATAGGCATCGGGTGTGGGGGAGGATGCAGAGCAGGCAACGGTGACGTAGTGGTTCGACGTGGTGGTCATGCTTGCTCCTCCTGACTCCGAACAGCATCGTTGTGCGCCGTTCACGACTCGACACTGAGCCCCGGGGAGCGTCGGCGGGAGCTACGGGGCTTCGTGGTACAGCGCGCACCACCCAGCGGGGCAGGGTGTGCGGGAGGATGGTGTGCATGGATCAACTCGGCGCCGCGCTGCGTGCGTGGCGGGACCGGCTGGACCCCGTGACGGTGGGCTTCGCACACCGCTCACCCCGTCGGGTCCCCGGTCTGCGACGCACGGAGCTGGCAACGCTGGCCGGCATCTCGGTCGAGTACGTGGTCCGGCTGGAGCAGGGACGGGTGGCGACGCCCTCGGCGCAGGTCTGCTCGGCCCTGGCCCGCGCCCTGCACCTGTCCGACGACGAGCATGCTCACCTTTTGCGCATGGCCGGTCATGCAGCGGATCCGACCCGGGTTCCGCGAATGATCCCGGGGAGCCTGTACCGGATCGTGGACCAGCTCGCCGGCAACCCGCTGGCGATCTACGACGCCACCTGGCAGTTGCTGCACTGGAATCCGCTGTTCGCGGCCACGTTCGGCGATCCCACGGTCCGCGGTGTGGGAGATCGCAACGTCCTGGTCTGGCAGTTCCTGGGTGAGCTGCCCCGGGTCCGGCAGGCAGCGGCCGAGCGGGCGGCGTTCGAGGAGTCCCTCGTCGCCGACCTGCGCGCGACGACGAGCCGGTACCCCGACGATCCCGACCTCGCGGCGTTGGTATCGAGGCTGAACCTCAGCCCACGGTTCTGCGAGTTGTGGAGCCGCCGAGCGGTGGGCGGTCACCAGAGTGCGCACAAACTCGTCCAGCACCCGGATGTCGGAGACATCGCCATGAACTCCGACATCCTCAACACCCAGGACACGAACCTCCGACTCGTGGTGTACACGCCGCAGCCAGGTACCGACGCCCGCAGCAAACTCGAATTCCTTGCGGCCATTGGGGTCCAGAGGATGTCTCCTCAGAAATGAAGGCCCTCGTTCCGCCTCGTCCGGTGGACCAGGCTGCTGGGTGGTACGCGCGGTACCAGGAAGTTCCGTAGCTCCCGCCAACCCTCCCGGGAACCCAGCATGGAGTGCGTGAACAGCGCACGACCGTGCCGTTCGGACCAGGAGGAGCCAGCATGACCACCACATTCATCACCGGGGCCAACAAGTCCCTCGGTTTTGAAACCGCTCGTCGCCTCGTCGAGGCGGGGCACACCGTCCTCCTCGGTGCCCGCCACCGCGAGCGCGGTCGGGCCGCGGCCGAGTCGCTCGGCGCCCGGTTCGTTCAGATCGACGTGACCGACGACGCCTCGGTCCAGGCCGCGGCCGCGGATGTCGCCGCGCATGAGGGAACGATCGACGTCCTGGTCAACAACGCCGGCGTCCTCGGCAAGGTCGGCCCCGTCGAGGAGTACACCGCGGCCGACGTGAGCGCCGTGCTCGACGTGAACGTCGTCGGGATCGTGCGCGTCACGCACGCCTTCCTCCCGCTGCTGCGCAAGTCGCCGAACCCCGTCATCGTCAACGTGTCCAGCGGGATGGGCTCCTTCGGCATGACCCAGGACCCGGCGCGGATCGAGTCGCGGTATGCCCTGCCCCTCTACAGCGCCTCGAAGGCCGCGGTCACGATGCTCACGACGCAGTACGCCAAGGAACTGAAGGACGTGAAGGTCAACGCCGCAGACCCCGGGCAGACCGCGACCGACTTCACCGGCGGCCTCGGAGACAGCGTCGCCGACGGCGCAGAGTCCATCGTGGCCCTCGCGACGATCGGCCCGGACGGGCCGACGGGACAGTTCATCGACCGATCCGGGAACCTCCCGTGGTGAACCTGCCCTGAGCTCAGGGTCGGTCGACCCGCCGCCCTGCGCATACCTCACGCTCCTAATCTCTGCGCAGAGTGATCACGAAGGACGGCCGTGCCCGCGCTGCCAGCTTGCCTGCTCGAACGCTTGTGGGACCAGTTCGCCGCGCTGCGCCCCGTCCGGGAGCCGACGTGAGCGCCGTGCTCGACGTGAACGTCGTCGGGATCGTACGCGTCACGCACGCCTTCCTCCCGCTGCTGCGCAAGTCGCCGAACCCCGTCATCGTCACACGAGCGGATCTCCACGCCCGGATGCTCGGACCGCACCATCCGCCGACGACTCAAAGAGTGGTCCCAGCAGGGGATTTCAAAAGCGCTGCACGCTCGCCCCGAACGCCTACGACCGGATGATCGGCCTCGACCTTGGCGAGATCTCGGTGGACGGCCGCATCACCAAGGCCCCGTCCGGCGGGGAGAAGGCCGGCCGCTCGCCGGTCGACCGGGGCAAGCAGGGGCTGAAGCGCTCCGCCGCCTGCGACGCCCGCGGCGTCCCGCTGGGGATCGTCTCCGAGGGGGCCAATAGGCATGACTCGCCACTGCTCGGACTGACCCTGGACGCCGCGCAGGAGCAGGTCGGCATGCTGCCGGACACCGTGAACGTCAACCTCGACCGGGGCTACGACAGCATCAAGTTCGCGTGGGTCCTCGGATTTGTGATCCGTCCTACGGCGAGCGGCAGTAAGCGTGGCCGCTGGTACCGCTGGTACCGCTGGTAAACGATCCCGAGCAGGGCATTCGCACGGGTGGGCCCCGACGCCGAGGCGTCGGGGCCCACCCGTGTCGCGCCTCGGAATCACCGCGGTGACGAAAGTGGTGATTCTGTCGACTCGGGGAACTCGGAGGTCATGGCCGGGGTGACCGTGACACCAGGAGGCAGGGCGTCCGGCACCCCTCCTCCGACCACCCGGACATTTTCGCCGTACGAATGTGTGGGCTCCAGGAACCGGGGCACTCGGTTTTCTGAGGGAACGTCACCGAATTCGCCGAATTCGCCGATCCCGCAAAATTCCCCACGGTTCGACCGTGGGCAGCACTGAATCTCGATGAGGGAGCCGTTCTTTATGAGTGACAATATCTGGGGCTACCAGCCGACCACCGGCCACACCGCGGGCACCGACCTGATCGGCTACAAGGTCGAGGCCACCGACGGCAGCATCGGCAAGGTCGACAAGCACTCGGACGACGTCAACTCCTCGTACCTCGTCGTCGACACCGGCGTGTGGATCTTCGGTAAGCACGTGCTGCTGCCGGCCGGCACCGTTCGGACGGTCGACCAGGCCGAACGGAAGATCTACGTCGATCTCACCAAGGACCAGATCAAGGACTCCCCCGAGTTCGACAAGGACAAGCACGTCGGCGACGCGGGCTACCACGAGCAGGTCGGCGGCTACTACCAGAACCACCGAGGCGTGTGACCTCGGCGCCATCCCAGAAGTGGGGCCCCCGGAGCTTCTCCGGGGGCCCCACTTCTCGTGCGCCGGTGAGCGCCCGTTGCGAGAGGGCGGCAAGGCGGTGCGGCGCGTCGGTTCAGCTGCGGGCGGGGGCGCGTCGCGGGTACCGAACAGCACTGATCCCGGTCGGCCAACGGGCCGCCGGGATCAGAAGTGGTGCGCCCTACTTGGGCTTGATCGCATCCTTGGCCTTCTCCTTGGCCGCGCGCAGGTCGCCCTTGCGCTCTTCGGCCTTTCCCTTGGCCTTCAGGGACTCGTTGCCGACCGCACCACCGACGACCTTCTTCACCTTGCCCTTGGCCTGATCTCCCTTGCCCGCCACGACAACTCACCCCTGTCTCGCTCGAAAACGATTTGTTTTCCTCGAGTAACCCCATAGTCCATTTTCAAACGCAAAGGTTGCCGCCGGGACTTCCGCCGCCTGACCCATTTAAAAGATGCATAAGATCCGCAAGCGTGGAGATCGCCCCCAGGCCGGTCGAAGCGCTCGGCACCTGGTGGCGTCGACGAACTCACCCAGGCCCGGATCGGCGAGCACTGGACTGGTCACGTCAGCAGGGCGCTGCGTAACAACGAACCGCCACCGTCTGGTGCGGGCTCCACTCCTGCTCGACCGTGGCCATCAGCTCCCAGCCCAGCCGCTCGTACAAGGCTGCCGCGGCAGTGTCGGAGGTGACGACGTCGAGCACCGGGTGCAGCCCGCGACGCCGCGCTTCGTCCACTGCTTGGCCGATCAGCAGCGCGCCGATCCGATGTCCCCTCGCCTGCGGGGCAACGAACAGTCTGCCGACCACGGCGGTCATCCCCCGCGTCGCCCCGTTCCGCTCGCTCCACAGCATCGGGGCCAGATCGCCTTCGCCGCTCTGCGACAAACTGACATGCCCGACCAGGCGGCCTTCGAGTTCGACGACCCAGGAGCCCAGCAGCGGACCGCGTGACAGCCACTCGCCGGGCTGATCAGGCCAGTTCACCGGATAGCCGTCGAGCTGATGGACCTCCGCGAGAACCCGCACGCACTCCTCGACATCGCCATCAGCCCTCTGCCGGACGCAGAGACCCGGCCTCTCATCAGACATTCCGGAGCTCTCGATGTTCACACCGGAATAGAAACACGGGCCACAGAGTCCCAACCACCCACTTTCGGCACGGGCCCCGGCGGACCGTGGTGAAGCCGGTGGAGAGGAGAGCGGAGACCCTCATCTGCCGGCTGCCGAGGGACTGCCAGGCCGTCCAGATGGACACGCTCCACACGAAGAGGAGATCTACTCTGGAAATGCCACGATCCCCCACCGGATCGCGGGACGTACCGGATGTCACTGGCATCGCCTTGTAGCCGCGCGTCCTCGCAAGCCGCTCGCCGCCGACCACGGCAACACCCCGCATCCCGCATCCCGCATCCCGCATCCCGCATCCCGCATCCCGCATCCCGCATCCCGCATCCCGCCACGATCACCCAGCCGCGCCCTCCCGCACGCGAACCGAGGCATCACGCCATGATCCTCTTCTACTTCCTGCTACTCGCCGCGATCGCGCTGGTCGTCGTCGGCGCGACCACTGAAGGCATGCTCTACCTGCTCTCCGCCGGCGTACTGCTCCTCATCGCCGATGTGCTCTATCTCGCCGTGAGATCGGTACTGCACCGCCAGCGTCCGGCCCACTGACGCACCTGCCGCCGCCCGGTCACCATGACGCCCTCGACCGGCGGCCCACCACCGCGTTCGGCTCGCGTCCCGACAGCGATTCAAGCGCCGCACCGAAGTGCCGGTCGTGATCAGAGCTTGCGGGTGTCGCGGGGTTCGGCGTAGGGCTCGTCCCCCGGGGCCTGGCCGCTGTTGATGGCACGTCCGCGTTCGAGTTCGGCGTTGAACTCCAGCCCGAGCAGGATCGCGATATTGGTGATCCACAGCCAGATGAGCGCGACGATGGGGGTGGCGAAGGCGCCGTAGGTCTTGTTGTAGCTGCTGAAGTTGGCGACGTAGAGGGCGAACAACGCGGAGGCGATGAGCCAGATGACCACGGCCAGGAGACCGCCCGGCATCACCCGCCTGATCTGCCGCTTGACGTTCGGCGCGGCCCAGTAGAGCAACGTGATGATCACGACGACCAGGAGGAGCATGACGGGCCACTTGGCGATGTCCCAGGCGGTCACCGCCGTGTCGCCCAGACCCAGGACGGAGCCCATCTTTTCGGCCAGCGTTCCGGTGAAGACGACGCCGACCGCGGTGAGGGCCAGGAGGATCACCACGGCCGCGGTGATGCCGAGACGGACCGGTAGCGTCTTCCAGACGGGCCGGCCCTCGCCGATGTCGTAGACGATGTTGGACGCCCGCATGAAGGCGGCGACGTAGCCGGAGGCCGACCACAGCGCCAGGACGACACCGATGATCAACGCGAGCAGGGCCTTGCCCTGGCCGCCCTTGAGCTGCTCCAGCACGGTGGTGAGGAGATCCCGTACCGACCCGGGCGACATGCTGGAGAGGTTCTTGATCAGCGAGTCGATGGTGGACGGGCCCAGCAGCCCCAGAATGGACACCAGGGCCAGCAGGGCCGGGAAGATCGCCAGGACCCCGTAGTAGGTCAGGGCGGCTGCCCAGTCCGTGAGGTTGTCCTCCTTGAACTCCCGCAGCGTGCGCTTCACGACGCCTTTGAACGAATCACCGTCCCCGGCACCCTTCCGGGCCGGACGGCTGGTGTCGCGGCCGTCGCCACCCACGCGGTCGGGGGGCGGGCGATCCATGCTGCCACTGTCACCGTTCAGGCGCCGGTGACCGCCACCGTGGTCGGCGCCGCTGACATCGCGATATGGCCGGTCGGGGCCGTCGGAGGGGGGCGTTGTCACAGTGACTCCTTCCGCGGGCGCCGCCTTCGCAGCGGCCGGCGCGCTTCATCGCACTCTGCTTCGCAGGCGACCCCGCTGCGCTCGACCCCAAGACTGGGGCGTCGTCCGCTGCACGGACGGAGGACCGCACCCCCCCATCACACCCGCTGGGCCGGATACCGGCGACCAGACGGCACCCAGGTGGACCAGCCGACCCCGCCCCGGCAGTTTCGTCGGGCTTTCACCAGGAGAGGCATGATCGCCACGTCTCCTGGCGCCAGGGCTCCCCGAGACGAACGTCGCCTCGGAGAGTCCTACGGGGCTGTCGTCCGAACCCCGATGCCAAGCGGGTAGCCCTTCCCTGTCCTTCTCAACCCTGCCGCGGTCCTGGTCACCGGCGAACTGCAAAGGGGCTCCGGGGGCGCCGGGCCGGTCCGTACGCTCGGCCACACTTCAGCGGGCACACCGCGTCCGGGGCTCCGGGCTGGCGTGGGATCTCGCGACTCATGGCATGGAGCATGGCTCTGACCGGGACCTTTCGGACGTGTCTCACGACATGTCCCTGTCCGGTGTCTCCGCTCCCCTGGTGCCAGGTGCCGACTGAAGGCGGAGGACACGTTCCCCCTCCCCGCCCGCGACAGCCTGCGGATCCCTGCCTCCTGGGCGGCCGGCCAGTCAGTCCCGGCGGGTCTGCCGACCAGTGGCCTCCGGGGCAGACGCAGGGCGTTCCGCCGGCTGCGGTGCGGTCATGTCGAGCAGGAGCAGGGCGTCGTGGTCGGGGCTGCCGGGCTCGGCGGTGTAGACGCCGACGCGCTGACCCGGGGTGCCTTCCACGTGCAGGGACTGGGAGGTGAGGGTGAGCGTGCCGACCTGCGGGTGCTGGAACGTCTTCTGAGCGGGCTTGCGTCCGGTCACTTCGTAGCGTTCCCAGAGGCCGGCGAAGTCCGGGCTTTTGAGGAGGAGTTCGCCGACCAGGTGGGTGAGGTCTGATGCGTCGGGGGCGGTGCCGGCGACGGCACGCAGGCGGGCGACGCATGTGGTGATCTGACGGTCCCAGTCGGGGAACAGGTCCTGGGCGGCCGGGTGCAGGAACAGGTAGCGCGCGAGGTTGCGGTGCTTGGCCGGCCAGTCCTCCAAGCCCGCGTACAGGGCGAGACCCCCGGGGTTCCAGGCCAGCACGTCCATGCTGCGGCTGATCACGTACGCCGGGTTCGGGCGGAGCGATTCCAGCAGCAGCTTGAGGTGGGGGCGCACCGTACGGCTGGGGGCGGGCGGCGGCTCAGGGGCGTAACGGGCGGCGCGGGCGGCGAGCTCACGCAGGTGCTGGTGCTCCTGGTCGTCCATGTGCAGCGCGCGGGCGAGCGCATCGAGGACGGCGGGGCTGGGACGGGTCTCCTTGCCGCGCTCCAGACGCACGTAGTAGTCGATGCTGATGCCGGCGAGCGTGGCGAGTTCCTCGCGGCGCAGCCCCGGGGTGCGGCGGATTCCGGCGCCGACGGTGAGGCCGACGTGTGCGGGGCTGGTCTGGGTGCGGCGGGCACGCAGATAGCGGCCCAGCTCGGCGCCTTCACTGTGCGCGCTCTCGGATGCCATGACTCCAGTCTCACCCGCACATGGCCTCGGGCGCAGGCGCCGAGGGGAGCCCTGTCGTTACCCCCGAAGAGCCCGCCCTGCCACACCGCCGTGATCCGGGCGAGGCTGAAGGAGACAGGACGCCGGCGCCCCGGCGGCCACCGCGGACACGACCTACCGGGCCGGCGGGAGTGAAGATGCCGGGCGGCGCCACGACGTGGAGAGGACGACATGCGTTACATCAAGCTGCATGACCTGGAGGTTTCCCGGATCGGCCTGGGCGCGATGGGGATGTCGCACGGCTACACCGGCTCCGGCACCGACGACGCGGAGTCGATCAGGACCGTGCACCGTGCGCTGGACCTGGGCGTCACGCTCATCGACACCGCCGAGATCTACGGCCCGTACACCAACGAGGAGCTCCTGGGCCGAGCGCTGAAGGGGCGCCGGGATCAGGCGGTGCTGGCCACCAAGTTCGGCCTGGTCTCGCACGGCGGCGGCGGCGCCTGGAACCTGGACTCCAGCCCGGCCAACGTCCGCACCGCGGTCGAAGGCTCCCTGAAGCGACTGGGCACCGACCACATCGACCTGTACTACCAGCACCGGGTGGATCCGAGCACGCCCATCGAGGAGACCGCGGGCGCGGTGGCCGAGCTGATCGCGGAGGGGAAGGTGCGGGCCTTCGGCCTCTCGGAGGCGGGGCCGGACACGATCCGCCGGGCGCACGTCGTCCAGCCGGTCACCGCGGTGCAGTCCGAGTACTCCCTGTTCACCCGCGGCATCGAGGAGCGCGTCCTGCCGGTGCTGCGGGAGCTCAACATCGGACTGGTGCCGTTCTCCCCGCTCGGCCGCGGCTTCCTGACGGGCACGGTCCGCTCCACCGACCAGTTCGACGAGGACGACTTCCGCCGCGACAACCCGCGCTTCACGGGCGAGAACTTCCAGCACAATCTCGCCCTCGCCGACGAGGTCAGGACCCTGGCCGCCGAGGTCGGCGCCACGCCCGCGCAGGTCGCGCTGGCCTGGCTGCTCGCCCAGGGCGACGACATCGCGCCGATCCCCGGTACCAAGCGCGTCAGCCGGGTCGAGGAGAACACCGCCGCCGATGCCGTCACCCTGACCGCCGCGCAGCTCGACCAGCTCTCCAGCCTGCCGCCCGCCGCCGGCGACACCCACACCGAGGCCCAGGCACGCATGCTCGAACGCTGACCTCCCGCACCCCCGGCACCGACCCGCACCGCCGTTTGGAGCAGCACCTCTGATGCGTGCAGCACCGATGTACGGAGCCGGAGACGTCCGCGTCGAGGACCGGCCCGACCCGAAGATCGCGAAGCCCGGCGACGCCGTGGTCCGCGTCCTCGCCGCCTGCGTGTGCGGCAGCGACCCGTGGCCCTACGGGTCGATGCCCGCCAACCGACACGGGCCGCCCCATGGAGCACGAGTTCCTCCGAGTCGTCGAGGAGACCGGCGCGGACGTAACCAGCCTCAAGGCGGGCGATCTGGTCGTCGCCCCGTTCACCTGCAGCGACAACACCTGCGTCGCCTTGCATCCACGAGCTGACCGGCGGTGTGGACGAGGTGATCGAGGCCGTCGGCACCCGCCCGGCCCTGGACACCGCCCTGAGTGCGGTCCTGGACGGCGGTACGGTCAGCCGCCTGGGCGTTCCCCAGTACGAGCAGAGCCCCATCGGCCCCGCCGAGTTCATGCGCAACATCACCCTGACCGGTGGCGCCAGCCCCGCCCGCGCCTACATCGAACAGCTCCTGCCCGACGTCCTCGACGGCACCATCGCCCCCGGCCGCGTCTTCGACCAGGAATTCCCCCTCGACCAGGCGTCGGACGCCTACCGCGCCATGGTCGACCGCCAGGTCCTCAAGGCCTTCATCCCCCCTGACCGCCACCCGCACAACAGAGGAACACCCCTGTGCAGTACGTGACCTTGAACAACGGCGTCGAGATGCCGCTCCTCACGTCCGTCTGAGGGGCGAGCGACAGCCCGCGCCGCCGGCCGTCGCTCGCCCCTTTCCCCTTCCGGACCACTCGCGAAGGGCTCATCTCTGAACCAGCCGGGTGCTGCTCGCCTCTTTCTCCGGGCCTGGCGAGAGCTACTACCACGGCGATCCCACCACCCTGAAGGTCGGCGACGCCGAGGTCATGGCCCGCAAGATCCGCGACCTCATCGACCGCGACATGTACCTGCTGGGCAGCCCCGTGTCATTCCACAAGTGGTGCGGCCACGCAGTTGCCGCTGAGAATGTGAAGTGATCCCTGAGGTCCCGCAGCTGGTGGGGCTCGGGGCCTTCATGGAGGTCCGTCATGCCCCGACCCTTGTGGAGCGGTGCCATCAGCTTCGGTCTGGTGACCATTCCCGTGAAGCTGGTGAGCGCTACCGAGGACCGTTCGGTCCACTTCCACCAGATCCATACCGAGGACCTGAGCCGGGTGCGGGTGCGCAAGTACTGCGAGGCGGAGGACCGCGAGGTGTCCGCGGGCGAGATCGGCAAGGGCTTCGAGGTCTCCAAGGACACGCTGGTCGCGGTCACGGACGCGGAGCTGGAGGAGATGCCGCTGCCGACCGCGAAAGCGATCGAGATCGTCGCGTTCGTGCCGGCCGCCTCGATCGATCCGGTGCGGCTGAGCGGTGACAGCTACTTCCTGCAGTACGACGGCCAGGTCGCGGCGAAACCGTACGCCCTGATCGCGAAGGCGTTGGCCCGCAACACGAAGGTGGCCGTCGCGAAGCTGGCCTGGCACGGGCGAGAGCGCCTGGTGCTGCTGCGGGTGCGGGACGGGGCGCTGATCGCGCACGTGCTCAAGTGGGACGACGAGATCCGTGACCCCGCCGAGCTCGCCCCGAAGGACATCGAGGTCACGGACTCCGAGATCGACGCGGCCGTGCACCTGGTCGAGTCGATGACGACGGACGACATCTCCGGCTACCGGGACACCTACCGGGAGGCCCTGGAAGCGGTGATCGAGGCGAAATCCGGGGGGCGGCAGCCGGCGAAGCCGAGTACCGGCGACGACGAGCCGAGCGGGCAGGTCGTCGAGCTGATGGCCGCCCTGCAGGAGAGTGTCCGCAAAGCACGGTCCGCACGCGGCGAGGACGACGCGAAGGATGCCACGGTCCACGAGATCCCGAAGAAGACGGCCAGGAAGACGACGAAGAAGGCGCCTGCCAAGAAGGCGGCGAAGAAGACCGCGACGGCGAAGAAGGCAGTCCGGCACCGGCGAGGCGCGTAGGACGGCGCGGGGGCACGCGCTCCGCACCGGACACCGCCTCGCGCGTACCGGTTGTCCGTCCCGGAGGTCACGCCCCTTGCTGGGCGTCGATCTCGGCGATCAGGGCCTCGATGCGGGTCCGGATCTCGTCGCGGATGGGGCGGACGGCCCCGACGCCCTTGCCGGCCGGGTCCTCCAGGTCCCAGTCGAGGTACTTCTTGCCGGGGAAGACGGGGCAGGCGTCGCCGCAGCCCATGGTGATGACGTAGTCGGACGCCTGAACCGCCTCGGTGGTGAGGATCTTCGGCTTCTGGTCGGCGATGTCGACGCCGACTTCCTTCATCGCCTCGACGGCGGAGGGGTTGACCCGCTCGCCGGGGACGGAGCCCGCGGAGCGGACCTCGATCCGGTCGCCCGCGAGGTGGTCGAGGAATCCGGCGGCCATCTGCGAGCGCCCGGCGTTGTGGACACAGACGAACAGTACGGAGGCGAGAGGGCTCGAAGCCATCGGTTCTTCCTTTGCGAGTGGACGAGCAGGTGGAGCGGTCGGCGGCACGCCCTCGGGGTCCGTGACCGGCGGTCCAGGGATCAGCCGGACTGGCATCAGCTCGGACTGATGTGACAATATCAGCCCATGCTGATGTCAGTCGACGCTGATCTGATGCGGGTTCTGGCCGACCCGCTCCGCCTCCGGATCGTCTCCCTGCTGGCCGAGGAGACCCTCTGCACCACGCACCTCATCGAGGAGACGGGGGCGAAGCAGACCAACCTCTCCAACCACATGAGAGTGCTGCGCGAGGCCGGGGTCGTGGAAACGGAGCCGTGCGGCCGCTTCACGTACTACAAGCTGCGTGCCGATGTCATCGCCCGCCTCGCCGGGCAGTTCGCCGACCTGGCCGAGTCCGCTCGCAACACCGCCGAGAACAAGAGGGCCTGCCCGTGACCCCCACCCCGTCACCCGCGACCGCCGAGGAGTCCTCCGTCGTCGCGAGGCTGTCGACGCTCGACCGATACCTCGCCGTCTGGATCCTCGTCGCGATGGCCGTCGGCCTGGGGCTCGGTAGGCTCATCCCCGGTCTGGGCGACACCCTGGCGAAGGTCGAGATCGGCGGTATCTCCCTGCCGATCGCCGTCGGCCTGCTGATCATGATGTACCCGGTCCTGGCCAAGGTCCGCTACGACAGACTCGACGCCGTCACCGGCGACCGCAGGCTCATGGTCTCGTCGCTGGTCATCAACTGGCTCGTCGGCCCGGCGGTCATGTTCGCGCTGGCCTGGATCTTCCTGCCGGACCTGCCGGAGTACCGTACCGGCCTGATCATCGTCGGCCTGGCCCGGTGCATCGCCATGGTCATCATCTGGAACGACCTGGCCTGCGGCGACCGCGAGGCCGCCGCCGTCCTCGTCGCCCTGAACTCGGTGTTCCAGGTACTGGCGTTCGGCCTGCTCGGCTGGTTCTACCTCGACCTGCTGCCCAACTGGCTCGGCCTGGGCGACGGCCGGCACCTGGACATCCCCCTGTGGAAGATCGCCCTGAACGTCGTCATCTTCCTCGGCGTCCCGCTGCTGGCCGGCTTCCTCACCCGCCGCTTCGGCGAACGCAGGCTCGGCCGCCGGAAGTACGAGACGGGCTTCCTTCCGAAGATCGGCCCGTGGGCCCTCTACGGCCTGCTCTTCACGATCGTCATCCTCTTCGCCCTGCAAGGGAGGACGATCACCTCGCAGCCGCTGGACGTGGCCCGCGTCGCCCTGCCGCTGCTGGTGTACTTCGCGGTCATGTGGTTCGGCACCTTCGCCCTCGGCAAGGTCATCGGCCTCGCCTACGAACGCACCGCCACCCTCGCCTTCACCGCCGCGGGCAACAACTTCGAGCTGGCCATCGCGGTCGCCGTCGCCACCTTCGGAGTCACCAGCGGCCAGGCACTCGCCGGCGTCGTCGGCCCGCTCATCGAGGTCCCGGTCCTGGTCGCGCTCGTCCACGTCTCCCTGGCCTGGCGGCGGAAGTTCAGCGCCGCCCAGCAGCTGACACCGGCACCGCAGGCAGGCTGACGCATCACTCGGACCGCACCGGCCGCGGCGCACAGGTCGCCGCGACGAGGCAGCCACGGCGGCCGGCCACCCGCCACCCGCCACCGGGCGCCCGGCGAATGATCGACGGGCGCACCGCCGGCGGGTACCTGGGTACGTCGATCACGTGCCGGGACAGTAGTCCTCGTTGGGCCTCGACGGCTTGTCAGGAGACCGTCGTCGGGGTGTCCCGCGGGGTGACGTTGGCGTGGCTCTCCTGGAAGCTCTGGTCCGAGACGAGCGTCAGCCGGGCCGTGGACTGGAACTCCGGAAGGGTGGCGGAACCGCAGGAGACCATCGTGGTCTTGAGCTTGGCGACCGTCAGGGCGAGCCCTTCGTCGAGGTCGCCCGCGTAGGGGACGTAACCGTCCACGCCTTCCTCGAAGACCAGCCCCTGACCGCCCTGCCCGTAGCGCTGCCAGTTTCGGGCGCGGTTCGAGCCCTCACCCCAGTACTCCTTCACGAAGCCGTCGCGGGTGGGCAGTTTCGCGCCGGCCGCTTGGTCGAAGCGCGCGAAGTAGCGCCCCATCATGACGAAGTCGGCCCCCATCGCGAGCGCCAGGGCCACGTGGTAGTCGTGGACCAGACCGCCGTCGGAGCAGATCGGCACATACTCACCGGTGCGCTCGCGGAAGGCATCGCGGGCCCTCGCGACGTCCAGCACAGCGCTGGCCTGGCCACGGCCGATGCCCTTCTGGTCACGAGTGATGCAGATGGACCCTCCGCCCACACCGACCTTGACGAAGTCCGCCCCCGCCTCGGCGAGGAAGGTGAACGCCTCGCCGTCCACCACGTTGCCTCCGCCGACCGGGACCTCGGGATAGTGCTTCTTCACCCAAGTCAGGGCCTGTGCCTGCCAGTCGCTGTAGCCGTCGGACGAGTCGAAGCACAACGCGTCCGCGCCGGCCTCCACCAGGGCCGGGATCCGCTCCTGGTAGTCATGGGTGTTGACGCCCGCGCCCACGCGCAGGCGCTTGGCGGCGTCCACGACCTGGTTCGGGAATCGCTTGTTGTCCGTGTAGTCGGACCGGAACACCAGATACTGCAGGTTGCCCGCGCCGTCCAGCACCGGGAGACAGTCCAGCCGCTCGTCCCACAGCCGGGCGTTGGCCTCGGAGAGCGTGGCGTCAGGCCCGGCATGGGGCAGGTCCGCGATGGTGGTCATCCGCTCGCCGACCGGTTCGGCCAGGTCGTGGCGTTGCGGGTGGAAGTCGCGGGAGGTCACCAGGCCGAGCAGGCGTCCGGTGGCGGTCCCGTCGTGGGTGACCGCGGCGGTGCTGTGACCTGTGCGTCGCATGACGTCGACCAGGAGACCCAGGCTGTCGTCAGGCCGGACGTTCGTATCGCTGGTGACGAATCCGGCCTTGAAGTTCTTCACCTGGCAGACCGCGGCGACCTGGTCCTGGATCGACTGGTTGTGGTGCAGAAAGCTCAGACCGCCGTTGCGGGCGAGCGCGATCGCGAGTTCCGGAGTACTGACGGCCTGCATGATCGCGGACGTGAACGGGGAGTGCAGTTCGATCGCCGACGGCTCGCCCGCGATGTGCCGCACCAGGGGCGTGCGCAGCTCGACCGTCGCGGGCGAGCAGTCGGTCCGGGTCCGGTTGGGCAGGAGCAGAAACTCGTTGAACGTCCGTGAGACCTCGGCGATGATCTGTGCCACTCGTTCCTCCTGACCGTCGGCCGGGGCCCGGCTGCCCCGCCGTGAAGATCGCCCCCGTGTCCCAGGGTCCGGGCAGGCAGGGGTCGGCAAGGCAGCCGTGGAGGTGCCACACACTGCGGCAGAGCCCTGACCGGCCCGTGGGTGCAACGGGTGCGGTCGTGATCCGGCACCTTATCGATCGGCCGGCCGCAGCACGAATCGTGCCCTCATCGGCGGTCGCCACCAGACGTCCTTCAGGTCCTCGGCCCGGGTAGCGAGGTACTCGGCAGCATCGCACCGCGCGCCGATGCCCTTCGCCCCACCGACCGGGCCACCCGGCGCCTCACCCGCGACAGCGGCGAACACGCCGACTGCCGGTACGCGATGAGGCCTGGTCCGCCACGAAGGGGGTAGCGACAGACCAGGCCTGAAACCAAAGTGTCACACACCGCTACATCTCGTTCCATTCACCGGCGGAAGCGTGTGCTCCCGCGTCGGCCCGTTGTCGTCACGCACCGTTCCCGTGCGAAGTCCAGGCATCCGTTCGAGGGGCACGAACTGCGCCGATGTGCTCGGCATCGGGGCGAGGGGCATTCATGAAACCGTCCCCAGCACCTGGTTCCCGCCGGTGTGGCCATGCGAGGAGAAGGGTCGTCACGTGTCGCAGGTCGAGAAGTCCATCGAGGTCGACGTTCCCCTCCGTACCGCCTACACCCAGTGGACGCGGTTCGAGACGTTCCCTCACTTCATGGAAGGCGTTGAGAGGGTCACTCGGGTCAACGACACCCTCACCCACTGGAAGACGAGGGTCGCCGGGGTCGAACGGGAATTCGATGCCGAGGTCACCCAGCAGATCCCCGACGAGCGCGTTGCCTGGACGACCGTCGGCGGTGAGGCGAAGTGGGCCGGCCTCGTCACCTTCGATCACCTGGACGACGTCAAGTCCAAGGTCACGCTCCGGCTGGACTACGAACCCACCGGCTTCAGCGAGACCCTCGGCGACCGGCTCGGCTTCGTCAAGCGGCGAGTCACCGGCGACCTCAAGAGCTTCAAGCAGTACATCGAATCCCCCGGCGTCGAATCCGGCGCATGAGCTACCGAGCACTCAACGCCACTCTCACCTGCCAAGTACTGCTACCGGTGACTCCGCTGCCGTTCTTGGGGCGGGCAAGCGTAGGACGGGTGCGCCGGCCCATTGATACTCGGGGTCGGCCGCCTGCGGCGCATCAGCGGATGCGGTGGCCAACAGCTTCGTCCCGCGTCCGGCCTGGTGCCGGGCGACTGAGGGGTGGCGGGTGGGACACGTCGGCCGTCCCGCGGCTCCTGCCCAGCGCAGGCGGGATCCGCGGGGCCGGGAATCAGACCGACGGGGTGAAGCGGTCCGTGCGCGGCGGCCGGCCGGCAGGTCGGTGACGCCTTGCACGGTCACGTCGGCGCTGTCGGCGGTCACCACACCGGGGGCGTCGGGGACGATGCCGGTGGCTTCCAACACGTCCATTCCCCCGGCCCAGGCACCGGCCTTCAGCGAGTGGTCGGTCTCGTACAGTCGCGTGCCTTGAGCCGTGGTCAGGTACTCACCGCCCTGCACGACCTTGTCCTGAGGGACGCCCGTCGCCTGTCCTGTGGGGCTGTACGTGTCCGGGCCGTGCTGGTCGGGCTTGGGTGGCAGCGGCTCGACCGGCTCGGTCGGCTCGTCGACGGGTGGCGGCACCGGGCCCGGCGCGCCCGGGATCTCGTTACCGGGATGGACGACTTTCTGGATCTTGTCGGTAACCGCCGTCACGGGGTTCTTCTTCGCGTCGCGGCACCCGTCCGACCTGCGGCATGGCGTGACTCGTCGGCGGATGCTTCTGGGGGGACCTGCGGGGCCCCTGTGACGGTTGTGGTTTTGCTCCCTGCCTCGCGGGCACACGATCAGTGAGACTCCGTGGAGGTACCGAGATGACTGCCGGAGAAAGAGCGAAGGCAAAGGCCGAACAGGTCATCGGGAAGACCGTTCGCAAGGCGGCCCACGCGGCACACAAGGAAACCCTCGCGGCAAAAGGTGCCGCCCTCGAAGCACGAGGCATGATGCGGGGTGCGAAGGAAAGCTCCAAGGGCACCTTCAAGCGCTGACGCAACCACGACATTGCCGCCCAGGAGCTTCCGCACACGCCACTCTCGGCCCGCTCCGGCGAGCGGCGCCCGCCCAGCCACCCCTCCTGAGCGACCAGGTCCTGCGTCATCCTGAGCGACCAGGTCCTGTGTCGAATCGCGCGACGCCCTGCTACAGGCCTGCCGTATCAGCTCTGCGGCAGAAGGGTTCCGAGGGGCCCGAGGTCGAGGTTGAGATCCTCCGGCCGGACTCCGTACTGCTCGCAGAGCTCGGTCATCCGCTGGTCCAGCAGCATCAGAGTGGTCCCGATCTCGTCCACCTGCGCATCGCTGAGATCGCCCTGCTCGACACGGCGAATCGCCTGCCGCTCCATCAGTTGCCTGAGGAGCTCGACCACCGTGAGCACCAGGGCGACGAGGTCACGCCCCATCTTCTCGGAGTCGAGGTCGACCCGGGATCGCGTCACAGTGGGCCTCCGTCCGCCCAGGGAGCGGGAACGCGTTCGTTGACGGACGACAACAGAGCATGAAGCGACACCCGCACCAACGGAACGTCGGCGATGGCGATGACCAGGTCACCGCTGATGACCACCCCGGTGGCCAGGACGCGGTCCAGCAGGTCGACGAGAGGCACCCCGATGGGGCCCTGCAGCGGCCCGGGGTTGTCCCAAGGCACCACGTCGCGTGTCACGGTCTACACCTCGCCGACGAAGGAATAGGGCACCCACGGCCCGGACAGCTCGATCTGTACCCCGGTCCGTTCGCGCAGCGACTGTGCCAGCAGGGTGAGCTCGCCGGCGCGGTGCTCCGCTACCAGATACGTTGCGTTGAGGACCTGGATCCGCCGTTCCCCGGAGAGCTGCTGACCGTGCGGTCGCAACCTGCGGGACGCGGCGGCGAGGAGACTGATTTCGGCATCCACCGATTCGGCGACCCGCAGTGCCTCGTCCTGGCTCCGCTCGCGACGCTCCTGCACTCCGCGCTTGCGCTCCAGGTAGGCGAGGCCGGCTCCGGGTGCCGGGCGGGACCGGCCTGCCGGGGTGGCACTGCGGATCGAATCGTCCGGTGGGCAGGGTGGTGCGTACACCTTCACGCCCCACTCGGCATGGTGAGCAATGCGCTGGAGCGCCGTATGAAACCGGTCGGCCTCGCTGCTCAGCGCGTCCCGCGCCCTCTGCTCACCGTGGTACAGCGTGGCCATGGGCAGCGGGACGGTGGGGCAGCAGGCGGCAGCCGCGCTGACGACATCGTGGTGGGCGCGGGCGTAACGTTCGAGTTCCCGCTGGTCGGACAGGCGTGCCTGCCATGCCTCGTCGGTGAAGTCGCGGGCTCGGACGGTCTGGACGATCGCTGTCAGCGTCTCCAGCGGCAGTGTGCTCACGGGCGCCTCGTCGGTGACCCCTCGCAGACCGACGAGGGCCGACGGTTCCGGGTTCCAGCAGACGGCGAACACGTAGGTGGCGTTGGCGTCCGAATGCCCAGGGCCGCGCTCCGTCATGTTCCTCGGTTCTCCTTGGTCCTTGCTGGATGAGGTGAATGCGATGGATGAGGTGGATGGAGTGGGTGAGGCGGGATTGCCGCTCTGGGGTCACCGCTCGGGCGAGTCGTCCTCCGTCTTGGATTCGAGCGCCTCCAGACGCTCACGCAACGCGCGATTCTCGTCCTGCAGGGCGTTGCGGGAAGCGCGCGAGCTGAGTGCCGGATCGGTCTCCCACCAGTCGATTCCCGCCTTCTTCGCGGTATCCACGGAGGCCACGAACAGGCGGATCCGGATGGTGAGCAGCTCGATGTCGAGGAGGTCGACCTTGATGTCCCCGGCGATCACGATCCCTTTGTCGAGAACACGTTCGAGGATGTCGGCAAGGTTGGTGGTCTGGGGGCCGGATACGGGATAGGACCTCTGCCGGAAGTCGACGTCAGTCACGGCGCCGCCTCTGCCCTCGCCGCTTCTTGGAGGCGGACGCGTCCTCATCCTCCTCGCCGTCCTCCTCTTCGTCCTCGTACGCGCCTTCGCCTTCTTCGTCCTCCGCTCCCTCTTCCTCCTCCTCGTCCTCCTCTTCGTCCTCGGGCTCGTCCTCGTAGGCGTCCTCGGCTTCGTCCTCGTAGGCGGAGTCGGCGCCTTCCGCGGCCTCGTCCTCGTCGTCGCCCTCGGGCTCCTCGCCCTCCGACTCCTCCTGCTCGGCTTCCTCTTCCTCCATGGCGTCCTCGTGGGACACGACGACTTCACCGTCGCGGATTTCACCGCGCCAGCCTTCGGGCTCTTCGTTGGTGAGGCTGACGTACCGCTGGAAGTTCTTGAAGTCCAGTCGCAGGCGGCGCCCTTGGGCCCGCCACAGGTTGCCGGTCTTCTCGAAGAACCCGGACGGGTAGTACTCCACGACCAGGACGATTCGGGTCAGGGTAGGTGCCAGTTCATGGAAACTGACCGCGCCTCGAGTGGTGCCCTTTGCTCCTTCGGAGGTCCAGACAATGCGGTCGTCGGGAATCTGTTCCTGAACAGTCGCTTTGTAACTGCGCGAAGAAGGACCGACTTTGACCTTCCAGTCGCTCCCGACCTCGTCGGTCTTCGAGACGTCGCGAACGCCCTTCGCGAAGCTGCTGAACTGGTCGTACTGCGTCCAGTAGTCGTAAGCATCGCGCAGCGGCACGCCGACATCGAGGACCTCGATGATGTTCATGACCTTGCCGCCGCTGGACTTGCGTTTCCCCTTCCCCCCGCCGAACGCGTCCTTGACCTTCCCTACGACGTTGTCCTTGACGCCTTTGGCCTTTTCCGAGACGAAGGCCTTCAGCGGGGAGTCACCCTGCAGGATGCGCGACCCGATCGCCGGAAGTGAGCCGGACTCGGACGCTTCGGAAAGCTTTCCGGTGACGTCCGTCAGTTTTTCCCCCGCCTTCTCGGCGAGATTCTCCACCTGCGCGGAGAGGAACTTGGACAGCTCTTCGCGGATCCGGTCCATACCCGAGGTTTCCTCGGCGGGTTGATCTTTCTCCGTCTTGGTCATGGCTGGCTACCTCCGACGATCGGCGCGCTTGGATCCTGCTCGCTTCGATGACGTCGTCTTCTTGGCCGCGGTCTTCTTGGCGGGTGCGGACTTCTTCGCCGTCGCGCTCCTGGGCGCGGACTTCTTCGCCGGGGCGGACTTCTTTGCCGCCGCCTTCTTGGCCGGCGCGGCCTTTTTCGCCGGTGCGGACTTCTTCGCCGGGGCGGACTTCTTCGCCGCCGCCTTCTTGGCCGGCGCGGCCTTCCGAGGCGCGGCCTTGGCCGTCCGGCTCCTCTTCTCCGCGCGGGAGGGAGCTGTCTTCTTGGGTGTCGCCGGTGCGGATGCCCTGCGGGACCGTGCCGATCGGGATGGGCTGCGTCGCGGCTGCGGCCGCCCCTCTTCCGGCTCTTCCGGCTCTTCCTCTTCTTCCTCTTCTTCCTCCTCGGCCTCCGGCTCCTCCTCTTCCTCCTCGGCCTCCGGCTCGTCCTCTTCTTCCTCGTCCTCGTACTCCGCCTCCGGCTCTCCCTCTTCCTCCTCCTCTTCCTCCTCGGCCTCCGGCTCTTCCTCTTCCTCGTACTCGGCGTCTTCGTCCTCCGGCGCGTACTCCTCCTCTTCCTCCTCGTCCTCGCCCGCGACCTCACCGAGCCGGGCCGTACGGTCGCTGATGGCGTCGGCAAGCGTGCTCATCCCCCGGTCGGCAGCGGCTGCCACTGCCTTACGTCCCGCTTGGAGGACTTCGCCCCGCAACTGCTCCTGCAACTCGGCGAACTGGGGAATCTCCCCCAGTCTCCGCATACCCTCGGCTGCGAGCTGGCGAGGCTCGAGGCCGAATCGTCGGCCCGCCAGATAGGTCGCGATGGACAGAGCCAGGCGGCCCTTCTTCGTTCGGCCCAGCACATAACCGCCCACCACAGCGGCTGCGAGGGTGACCTTTTCCTTCTCATCCATGAGCGTGTCCCCTTCGGTCATTCGGTGCGGGAGCGACCTGTGTGGCATACAGCCGATCGAGCAGTCGTTCCTCTTCTCGTTCGAACTCCTCCAAGCTGATGTCCCCGTCCTCGAGTTCGCGGTTCAGCAGAGCCAACTGGGCGCGGAGCACCCCTGGGTCGTGCAACTCGCGATCGGCCGCGTCATTGAGCTTTTCTGCCACCCAGATGACGCCACGGACCGGTGCGATGGGGAGTGTGAGAATTCCGGTGATCAGACCCATGTCAGACTCCCGCCGTCCGCACAGAGGTGCCTTCGGCGGAGACAAAGCTGTAGCAGGGCAGCGGGCCTGCCATGCGCAGTTCGACGCGGTCGCGGTGTGCTTCGGCGAACTTCTCCGCCGCGTCTAGGAAGCCGTCGCTGTCGGCCCGATCGACGAGGAACGACACGTTGAGCACGCATCCCTGGACTTCCGGTCCGGTGGCCACGGCGCGCGCCCTGGGTGTGAGTTCACGCAGTACTCGCCGGCCCGCTTCGGCGGCCCTGCTGTCCAGAGCGGTCGCGACGGCTTCGCCCAATCGGACGTTGGCTTCATAACCGGGCCTTCGACGTGCCTCGTCCCGCAGCCGCCGGACGTGCTTGTCCTCCGCGACGAGGCTTCCCAGCGCGTTCTGTGCCGGAAACGCCTTGACGTTGACCTCGACCCCGTCGTCGAGGAGTTCCAGCACAGCCAGGTGCTCCGCCTCGCGGGCCGCCAGTTGACCGCGCACCAACTCCTCGTCCGGTGCCACCATCCCGAATCGCATGGGCAGGACCGGGCCTTGGTCCGAAAGGCGCAGCAACAGTTCCTGGTGAGCCAGAAGGTCCCGTCGTCTGGCGCGAAGGTTCGGGGGCGCCTCGCTGACGACGGCGGCGACCCGGCCCTGCCGGACCGTTCGCAGCGGGGCGGCGGGGCTGCCCACACCGTTTGTGTCTGTCGGCAACGGATTCCCCGCCCGGATGATCGCGTACACGTACACCCCGTCGGTTGCCACGACTCAGGCCTCCACCGGTCGTCGACTCGTGCGGCTTCGGGCAGGAGCACGCCGCTTCCTCGGTCGTTCCTGCTGCTCGTCCTCGTCCTCGTCGTGGTCGTCGGAGTCGTCGCTGCGGCCCCCGACTGCCTTGCGTACGGTGTCCCCCACGCTCTCCGCGGCCTTGCGGACCTTGCGTTTCCCGATGGACTTGGCAGCACTGCCGCTGAGCAGTTCGGGAACGGTGGTGCTGCCGGAGTCCCGTTCCAGGTCCAGCCGGTTGCACGCCTCGGCGAACCGCAGGTAGGTGTCCACACTCGCGATGACGATGCGCGCGTCGATCTTGAGGATCTCGATGCCGACCAGGGAGACCCGGACGAACACGTCGATCACCATGCCCCGATCGAGGATGAGTTCCAGCACGTCGTACAACGTGCCGGCGCGCGGCGGGCACGCCACTACCTCATCGGAGTAGGTGGTCGCAGGCATGTGGCGTCCTTCCGATCGTCGGCAAACCTGGGTCACTCATCGGCGGACCCCCGCCGATAGCGGCGGACCCTGCAGTACTCCAGGAGTTCGCCGTCCTGGTCGAGCTGGACCTCGTACGAGGCGAGAAGGCTCGTCGTGTCCGGAATCCGGGGCAGCTCAAGGACGTCCACGACGACACACCAGCCGTCATCGACACGCTTCACCGCTGACACGCCCTCCGTGGGATGGCCGATCAGCCCCTCCAGGCTCCGGCAGGCAGCCTTCGCGGCTTGGCCTGCCCCCCGCACGGGTGGTGGGCGGCGAGCGGCTGTCGTCGAGGATTTCCCGGCGCGCGGCCGACGTTCTTCTGCCATGCCTACAAGTCTGATCAATCTCAGCCATAGCGCACGTCGAGCAGAGCAGACGGCGTATACATCGGGCGGAGGGCGGAGGGGCCACGCGGGCATGGGCATGGGACGCCGCCTGGTCCGGCGCGGTGGGGACGGCTACCCGGACGTGTGGTGGGCCTCGATCACCGTGATGTCGACGGCGGTCACCGCCAGGCCCAGGTCATGGCCGGAGATGTCCACTACTGAGCGGCGCACCAGTCCGGCCGTCTCCGGCAGGGGACGGTTCATACCGGCGGTCAGGGTCATGCTCACTCGCACGCCCGTGAGGTGGTCGGATCGGGCAAGGCGGCAACTGACGGCGGTGACACCGGGCACCTCGTCCGCCGCGCGCCGCAGTACGGCGGACGCGGCGCGCTCGACTATGTGCAGGGTGCGCGTGGGATCGTCCAAGGGCAGCGTCGGCCCTGGCCACATCTGGTCGTGGACGATGGTCATGACGCGGGCCACGAGGCACTGCGTGCTGGGTGGTTCGCGGTTCTGCAGGGCCTCCGTCGCCGTGTCCAGTGCCGGGTCTTCGAAGGTGTCGCGACAGCAGGGGCAGGCGACGTGATGGCCGGCGGCCGGACCGGTGCCGCCTGCCTCTTCCGGCCGACGGCTCCCGTCCGGGGGCCGCCGGTGGGACGGCATGTGCGGACGGTCGGGGGGCGGCGGCCGGGCGGGTTGGTCGTCTAGCGCCACGGGCCCATCATCTCCTTCAGGGATCGGCGTGCCCGGTACAGCCTTCCGCGGACCGTCTGCTCGGAGGTGCCGGTCACCTGGGCGATCTGTTCGTAAGGCAGGCCGTGCAGTTCCCGCAGGATCCAGCACACCCGCTGACCGGGGTCGAGAGCGCCGAGCGCGTCGGCCAGGGCGTCGGCGAGGGCGTCCTCTTCAGCCGCCTGTGCCGGCGAGCTGTCCACCTCGGCGGCGGGTTCGGCCACTGCGTTCAACGGTACCGGTGCCGGCCGGCGGCGCAGGGAGTTCAGGCAGCGGTTGACCGTGATGCGGTACATCCAGGTGCTGAACGCGCAGGCGTGACGGAATTCGGGAAGGCGCCTCCAGGCGCTGATGAAGGCGTCCTGGACCGCGTCCTCGGCGTCCGGGAGGTTGCCCAGAGTGTGCAGGGCCAGCGCGAGCAGGGGGCGGCTGTGGCGCCGCATGAGGATGGTGAAGGCCTCCTCGTCGCCCTCACCGGCGCGCGTCGCCAGCAGTCCGTCCGGTGCGGTGAACAATCCGTCGCAGACGGGGGCTCCGGGAGTGGGGTCGCGGCGGGCCGCCCGAGGCGGGGAAGGGCCGGCGATGTGTTGCACGACCGCACCTCCTCCCTGCCGTGATACGGGTGCCCGGCCTGAGATATCTGATGTCGTTTCGCGGAATTATGTGACGATTCGCCGCCCAGGTGTGTCGAATCCTGTGACGGGCACTGCGCCGGTGCCCGCATCGAGTGATCGAGGTGACTGTCATGACGGACACCACCGCCCGTCCCTCCTCCGGACAGGACGGCCCGACTGAACCCGCGACCATGCTGAAGGGGCCGACCGGTGCCGGCACCTCTCCCGAGACGCGGGGCAAGACCACCATCGCCGACGGCGTCGTAGCCAAGATCGCGGGGACGGCCGCACGCGAGGTCCCCGGTATCCACAACCTCGGCGCGGGCATGACCCGTGCCATCGGAGCCGTTCGGGAGCGCGTCCCGGGTGGTGGGACCGGCGGCGTCAGCCGCGGTGTGAAGGTCGAGGTGGGCGAACGCCAGGCCGCTCTGGACATCGACGTCGTCGTCGAGTACGGCTTCGCCATCGTCGATGTGGCGGCCGAGGTGCGCGTCAACGTCATCTCCGCCGTGGAACGCATGACGGGGCTCGAGGTCGTCGAGGTCAACCTCGTCGTCGACGACGTGAACCTGCCCGACGATGACGACGAGGAGCCGGCAGAGGGCCGCGTCCAATGAATCCCGGTCGCGGGCAGCGCTCCGCTCCCCCCGGGGACGACGCGCGCCCGAGGTGTCAGAACACCCCGAGGGACAAGTGAGTGAGCGATGAACACAGCAACAGTAGGCCTGGCGGCCGGAATGGCACTGGGATTCGCCGGATACTTCGGCGGCTTCTGGGCCTTCCTCCTCGTGGCGGTCCTGGGCGCGGTGGGCCTGGTCCTAGGTCTCATCCTGCAGGGCGACGCCGACATATTCACCCGGCGGCAACGGTGAGCCCCGACGCCCGTACCGACGACTCGACCGAGCGCCCCGGCGACGGGCGTGCGAACGACGCACGCGGCGCCCCACCGCCCGCGGAACGCGGCGCGACGGTGATACCTGACCGGGTCGTGGCCCGCATCGCCGCGCGAGCGGCCGGCACAGCACTGCACCGGATCACCGGTCCGCGGCAGCAACTCACTGATCTGGCCGCACCCGGCGCCCGCGCGACCACGCACGACGGGACCGCGCGACTGGCGCTGTCCGTGGACCTCCCCTATCCCACGGACATCACCGCCACCTGCCGGCAACTGCAACACGAGGTCACCGAGAAGGTGGCCCGCCTGACCGGCCTGGACATCAGCGAGGTGATGCTGACGGTACGGCGTCTGGTCGTCGCGGGTCAGCCAGGACGCGTCCGCTGACCCCCCAGCCCGAGCCACCCGCACCGAGCACAGCACCGGCCGTGACCGAGGCCGGCGAAACCCCACCGACCGACGACGGAGGGCGGACACCATGGCACTCTCACACCGGGCCGCCTCGACCGAGCAGGCAACAGGAACGGACCGGCCCGACAGCCGCGCCCCCGCGACCAAGCCTCCGAGGCACGAGGAACGGGGGGCGAGATCACCGCGCCTGTGGTCGGAGCGCCGCGTCCCGGCCGCCCTGGTCGCGCTGGTGGCGTTCTGCGCCGTCGGAGCGCTCCTGTACGACGTGATCGCCGTGCGCGCCGGGCACCGCGCCGAGGCATGGCGCACCCGCATCGCCGAGGAGGTGACCGCCCGCCCGGTCGACGACCCCTGGCTGCTGGCCACGGGCGCCGTCGCCGTCGTTCTCGGCTTGTGGCTCCTCATCCTCGCCCTCACGCCCGGACTGCGCCGGCTCCTGCCGCTGCGGGCACCCGAGGAGTCCACGGAGACAGGGGCCTGGCTGGATCGCAAGGGTGCCGCCATGGTGCTGCGCGATGCCGCGATGCGGGTCCCCGGCATCAGCCGTGCCGTGGTCCGGGTCGGACGTCGCCGCGTGATCGCCCGCGCGGAGGTCCGCTTCCGCGACACCGCGACCGTCCGCAGCGACCTCACCCGGGCCCTGCAGGAGCAGTGCCGTCAGCTCGCCCTGGCGCACACCCCGCGGCTGACGGTCCGCCTACGACACCACACCCACTGACAGGCCCGGGAGCTCGCCATGAACGGTCGATCCACTCTCAACCGTCTCCTGTTGGCTCTTTGCGGCCTCGTGCTGCTGGGAGGCGGCCTGCTGATCCTCTTCGCCGGTTTCGACCTCTATCGCCGGCTCGACGTGATCCCGCCCGCCGGGTGGCCCGTGGCCACGCCCCACGACGTCCTCGTCAGCAACGCCGACCGCCTCCGCTGGAGCGACCAGGGCTGGTGGTGGTGGCCCGCCGTCATCGCCGTCCTGGTGCTGGCGGCCGTCCTGGCCCTCATGTGGCTTCTCACCCAGCTGCGCCACCGTCCCGGCGCGGTACACCTGGGCGGGACGCCCCCGCCCGAAAGTGTCGAACTGCGGGGCCGTGCCCTGAGCGATGCCGTGACCTCCGAAGCGCGTGCTCTGCCCGACGTCAAGCAGGCCAGCGCCCGCCTCACCGGACGGGCGACCGGTCCCCGGCTCCACGTGGCCCTCACGCTGACGGATCACGGACTTCCCGCCCCCGTCCTACGAGCCCTGTGTCAAGGCCCGGTGGCACACGCACGCCAGTCCACGGGGTTGGCCCACCTGCCCACCCAGGCACACCTGCACATCGACAGGCACAAGGCGCACCGCGCCGAATAGGAACGCTGCCGCCGAGGGCACTGAGCCGACGGCACCGAGGGCACCGAGCGGCGCGACGAGCCGCACACACCGGCGCTCTCCCCCGGAACAACGCGACGGAGAAGCACCCGCGAGGTGTTCGCGGGCCGAGGTCCGTCACGAAGCGGTCGGCGGGTATACGTGTACCGACGCGAGCAGCCCGCGGGTGCACAGTTCCTCGACGACGCGGAACAGGTAATGGTGTTCGTCCATGGGCGGGCCCCATGAGGTGTCCGTCCCGGTGGGTCCGACGGCCGGGCGGGAGGAGTCGCGCGCGCCAGGTGAACGGCGGCCCCCCAGCGCTGAGGGTTGTGCCTGCATCACCGCAATATCGGCGTCGAAGGGTGAGCCCTGCATACGGCAATCGGGTGACCGACCGAGTGCGGCCTCGCCGCCCGTGCGCCGGATCGCGGCACCACGGCACGACAGACCATGGATGCGCGCCCGATCCGCCGGCCCACCGGAGCCGCCACCCCACCCGAGCCCCCGCCGCACCGTTTAGCACATCAGTACGCCCTATGGGTGTTTATGTACCCTTTATAGGTAGGTAGTGGACAGACATCTCTCCTCGGAGGCCATCATGGCGTCAACCCACCGCGCACCCATCGAAGAGCACCCCGACCTGATGGGCCTGCGCGCCCGGCACGACCGCGCCGCCACCACCCCACGCGCCCAGATGATCGAGGCCCTGGCCCTCCTCGCCGGCCTGTACATCGCCGCGTCCCCCTGGATATGCGGCTTCCTCGGCGCCACCCAGCTCGCCGTCACCAACCTCATCGTCGGCATCGCCTACATGCTGCTCCTGGGAGGCCTCGGCAACTCCTACGAGCGCACCCACTCCATGGCCTGGGCCGCCGCCGTCATCGGCATCTGGACCTGCGTGGCCCCCTGGGTCGTCGCCGGCGACGTCGCCCACACCCGCTCCATCACCAGCAACCTGATCGCCGGCGCCGTAGCGACCCTGATCGCCGTCGCCGCCGCCTTCACAGCGCACGACCGCACCGGCCACGGCACCGCCAGCCCCGACGACGGGCGCACCATGACCCCAGGGCGCTACGACCGCTGACCCGTCCTGCGCGGCCCGGGCCTCGGGCCCCCGGCAGCCGAACGATCGGAGCCATCCAGGTCGACTTGACCCCGGACGTCGACAACGCCTGCGTGGCGCTCTCCACGGGCGCCACACGGGATCCGCGGGCACCTGCTTCCGGTCCGCCTGGCTCACCTGTCGGTGCGGCGGCTCACATATGGAGCGGCGGCTCAGACATTGGTGCGGCGTCGGCGTACGACGACCCACAGGTCGATTGCGGCAATCGCGGTGAGCAGCCCGAAGAGCGCGGCCAGGACGGCCAGGGTGGTGGGGCCGACGGTGTCTCCGGAGTGAGCGTGAGAAGCCCAGAGGGCGAACCCGATGGTGGCCGCGGCGAACAACGGCGTAAAGGTCAGCGCGAGAAGGAATCGCAGCTTGAGGGCGCTGCGGGCGGTACTCGGCTCGGTGCCGCTACGCCTTCGCCGCGGGAGCGTTGCACACATATGAATTTCCCTTCGCCTGCCCTTTGCTGATACTCCTCTTCCAGGGTGCATGCGCGCTTCGCGCCATGCGAGAGGCGGTCGGGCCGTCCACGACTTCCCAAGCGATCCGCGATCCGCGGCTCCCACCATGCCCCTCTCGGCGGCCCCCTCCGCACTGGTCCTCGCCGGAGCACCATGGATGACACTCCCGCCCACGGTGCGAGTCGTCGCAGCGCGCGAGCTATATCGTGATGCGCATGGCTCCCGCCCGTCGGGGCCCTGGAGCTCCAACGCTCCCTCCAGGGCCCCGATACTTCTGGAGCACTTGCTCTCAAGGGGCCTGCGAAGACACCGCATCTGACGCCGCGCACCGGTCCACCGGGGATTACGGGACACCGCCCCGCTCGCATGCCGGGAATTCCAACGAGAGTGCGGCATTGCGCGGGGCACCCACAAAGGCGATATCGCCACCTCCCCCTGTCCGAGCAGAATAAATTTGATGCGAATTGTTCGACGCCCCTATGACGCGCAATCATGGGCATGCACTCAGAGAGAATGTCGGATGATCTGAATCGAGAAGGTGAATTATTCAACTGCTCATTGCGCCATCCGAAGGGTAAGCACTTCCCTTACCCTCTCCATAGCTTCCGGGCTGATTTTCCTGCGTAATATGCCACATCAGCAACATGGCTTCCCGGGCGATCGGTAGGGCCCGGTACGCCACGGCCCCCACAGAAAATGGCCCCTAGATGAAGCTGAAGTTCCCTCAAGCGGCTCGCGGCCGTAATTTGTCCGGCTTGCTGGCCTCGGCTCTCGCCGCGACGGTTGCCGCCACGATGGTCGCCCTGACCCCGACACAGGCGATGGCCATTGCCACACCCGTGCCGTTGGCCACCGCCGCGAGTTTCTCCGTCCTCTCCGGTCAGGGCGTCATGAACACCGGCCCGTCGGTGCTCAGCCACGACCTCGGCACGAGCCCGAACCCGGCCATCACCGGATTCCCGCCCGGCCTGGTACTCGGCGCCGTGCACCCCGCCGACGCTGTCGCGCTCCAGGCCAAGTCCGACCTGGTGACGGCCTACAACCAGGCGGCCGGCCAGGCCACGGACTTCGCACTGCCGGCGGCCATCACCACGGGCACCACGTTGATCCCGGGTGTCTACACCGCCACGTCCGGCGTCGGACTCACCGGCGACCTGATCCTGGACGCCGGAGGAAACCCGAACGCCGTCTGGGTGTTCCAGATCCCCGAAGCCCTCACGACGGCATCGTCCAGCCGCGTGCTGCTGACCAACGGCGCATCGGCCTGCAACGTGTACTGGCAGATCGGGAGTTCGGCCACCCTCGGCACCACCTCCACGTTCGTGGGCACCCTGATGGCCCTCACCTCGATCAGCGTGACCACCGGCACGAACATCGAGGGCCGGGCCCTGGCCCGCAACGGCGCCGTGACCCTGGACAGCAACAAGATCTTCCTCAACAACTGCGCGACCACCACCACCGGCGGCACCACCACCGGCACGACGACCGGTACCACCACCGGTACCACCACCGGCACGACGACGGGCACCACCACCGGTACCACCACGGGCACGACGACCGGTACCACCACCGGCACGACCACCAGCGGTGGTCTGGTCACGGGTGGCCTGGTCAGTGGCGGCCTCCTGGGCGGATCCGTCGGCAGCGTCACCAGCGGTGACACCTCGGGCAACATCGCCGGCAACACGTCCGGGAACACCGCGGGCAACACCGCCGGGAACACCACCTCCGGGAACACCCAGGGCAACACCGCCGGGAACGGCACCGCCGGAAACACCGTCGGCGGCAACACCACCGGCGGATCCGGACACGGCGGAAAACCCGAAAAGCCGCACCACCACAACAAGCCCGCCCGCCCGCACCACGACGAGAAGCCCCACCACGACGAGAAGCCCCACCACGGCGAGAAGCCCCAGCACGGGCACGACATGGACCACGGCAAGCCCTCCTACGGCGAGCAGCCCGAGGAGAACTACGGCTACGCCGACGTCCCCCACGGCCGCGAGGCCGCCCTCGACCACGCCAAGGGCTACGAGGGCTAGACGACACCCCGCAGTGAATCCGCTCAGCGGATGACGGCGCGCGGCGGAATCCTCACCGATCCCGCCGCGCGCCGCCGTGGGCGGCCGACGGGGCGGGGACCTTGTGAGCGGTACGGCCCGCAGCGCGGCTCGGCGCGGACGCGACGCGCCTTGGAAAAATTTGGGGCCGCTGTCGATCCGGCCGCGTCCCGTTCGACGTCATGATGTGGGGCACCTCGCCACACGATGACGCGACAGGACCTGACGAGGAAACACATGGATCAACTGCTCAGAGTCATGAACTTCAACGTCTCGAGCGACGGAATCGCTGCCGGTGAGCACCAGAGTCTCGAGAGACCGTTCGGCTACGACCATCCCGAGAGACTGTTCGCCTGGGCCGGAGCGACGGCGAGCTGGCCCATGCGCACGGATCCTGGGGGGAGCCGGGGCCTCGACGACTATTTCACCCGGGACTTCGCACACAACATCGGTGCCGAGATCATGGGCCGCAACAAGTTCGGGCCCCAGCGCGGGCCCTGGCAGGACCATGAGTGGCGCGGCTGGTGGGGGGAGGAGCCCCCGTTCCACACGCCGGTGTTCGTCATGACTCACCACGGGCGTCCGTCGTTCACGCTCTCCGACACCACGTTCCACTTCGTCGACGACGACCCTGCCACGGTCCTCGAATCGGCGCGTGGAGTGGCACAGGGCAAGGACGTCCGGCTCGGCGGCGGGGTCACCACCATCCGGCAGTTCCTTGATGCCGGCCTCGTCGACACCATGCACGTGGCGGTCTCGCCGGTGAAGCTCGGGCCCGGGCTCAAACTCTGGGAGTCCCCCGACGAGCTGCTCGACCGGTTCCACCTGGAGGTCGTGCCCAGCCCGAGCGGTGTGACGCACCACCTGTTCTGGCGAAGGTGACGCGAGGACCCAGCGAGTTCAGGCTGCTCCGGGGGCGGGTGTCGGGGTTGCTCCGGCGCGGGCCGTTCGGCCGGGTGGGGTCCCTCTCCACACAGGAGGAACCCCACCCGGCCCGGGGGTGCACGTGGTCCCGGAACCTGACCGCAGCCCGTTCCGGGACTCACCTCAGGTGGGCGGTCTTCCCGACGCGACGCCCGATGCCCGACGCGACGCCTGTCGCCCGTCACCCGTCCAGCGAGGGCCGGGGTGTCAGACCCGGACCGTCTTGAGGGCGCGGGCCCAGGACTCCAGCTGCTCGAACAGCGCGGTCGCCGAAGCGTCGTGCTGCTCACCCGGCTTGAAGACGGAGAAGTTCTCGAAGTCGGTGAACAGCGAGAAGGACAGCTGCTGACGCACATGGGCCAGCTGCAGTTCGCTGGCCACGGCCCGCAGGTGCTCGATGGCCCGCGCACCGCCGAGAGAACCGTAGGAGACGAAGGCGGCGGCCTTGTTGTTCCACTCGCCGTACAGGTAGTCGATCGCGTTCTTGAGCACACCGGAGGTGGAGTGGTTGTACTCGGGCGTCACGAAGATGTACCCGTCGAACTCGGCGATCTTGGCCGCCCAGGTCTTGGTGTGCTCACCCTGGTACTGACCCATGGCCGGCGGCATGGCCTCGTCCAGGTGGGGCAGCGGGTAGTCGGCCAGGTCGACCAGCTCGTACTCGACGCCGGTGCGGGCGCCGGACCGGTCCACCACCCAGTCCGCGACAGCCTTCCCGTTGCGGCCGGGCCGGGTGCTGCCGAGGATGACGGCGATCTTCAGATCACTCATGAGGTCTTCTCCTTGATGGGCCGGCCGGTCCGAGGCCGGGCCGGCGGGTGCGCGGCGGGCGCGGATCGTGGCGCTGAGCCACAGGTACCGGCCTGCCATGCCTTTCATGGCGGTGATGTGGTGCGCGTATCGGTCCACCGTCGCCGTGGCCGTCAGCTCGAGTTCCTCGTCGAGGATCTGGGCTCGCGTCACGGTGAACACGACCGGGGCCCGGACGCCGCGGGCCGTGAGGAGGCCGTCCAGCCGCCACGTGCCGTGGTCGTCGCGACGGGCGCCGGTCGAGGTGAAGGTGATGTCCGGGTGGCTGTCGGTGTCCAGGAACGTCCGCGACAGCACCTTCCGGTCACGCGCCGCGCTACCGCTGCTGAAGCTGGTCGCGTCGGCGACGGCCCCCACGTGGGAGTCGGTGGCGGGTTCGGCGATGGAGACGGCCCCCGAGCGCAGCGCGAAGCTGCCGCGGACGCCACCCAGGCCGAACAGGTGCCTGGCGGAGAAATCGATGCTGGAACGGGACGGGTCGATGACGTACTCGCCCTGGGGGAAACCTTCGGCAGTCACGCAGGACTCCCTTTCGCTTGAACCTTCATGTCCCACCCTAGAACGACACTCATGAAGATTCAAGTGTGAGCCTCGACGCATGAACGTTCACGCCGGATAGACTCGGTACATGTCTGAGCAGCCTCCGCACCCGAACGATCAGCACCGCTGGCTGACCCCCGTGGAGCTGGAGGCATGGCAGCGATTCAGCCTGATGCTGCACAAGCTGCCCACCGCCCTGGAGACGCAGCTGCAGCAGGACTCGGGCCTGCGTTACGTCGAGTACTACGTTCTCGCCGGGCTGTCCGACCAGCCGGGACACCGCATGCGCATGAGCGAACTTGCCGTCCTCGCCAACTCCGAGCTGTCCCGGCTCTCGCACCTGATCAGCAGGCTGGAACGCCGGGGGTTCGTCCGCCGCGAGCCCGACCCCACCAACGGCCGCTACACCCACGCGATCCTGACCGAAGCCGGCCACGCCCATCTCGTCGAGGCCGCCCCAGGACACGTGGCCCGGGTGCGCGACCTCGTCTTCGACGTTCTCGACCCCGCGCTACTGGACAGTCTGCGCACCGCCGCCGAGAAGATCAGCGAGAGGATCGACCGCCGGGAGCAGCAGGACTGCCCCGGCGGTGCCGTCGCCCAGTAGCTTCCACATGTCGGGGGACGGGCCCGGTGCCTCAGTGGGCGATCACCGGCACCGCCCCCTCGTCGTCGACGCCCTCACTGACCGCGCGGCCGGCGTCCACAGCCCCTCCCGCGCAGCGCGTGGGTCGCGTAGGAGTCAGGAGAGCAGGTCGATCTTCTGGCCGATGTCATGCCGCTCTGCCTGCCGGTAGGCGATCCAGGCCAGCGCGAGGTCTTGCCAGGGAAGTCCGACCGGTGCGTAGACGGAGCGGCTGGTCGCGCTGGTACGTCCGGGATGGGCGCCGTGCAGAACCTCGCCGAGTGTGGTCTCGGCAGCCGAGGCCGGAAGGCCGGCGGCCGCCAGAGCGCCCATGGCCGCGGCGAGTTCCCGGTCGTCGACGACCAGGAGTGAGGATTCCAGCAAGTCGGCGGAGAGTTCCTGTTTGCCGGGTTCGTCGGCTCCCAGGCTCGTGACATGCTGCCCCGGCCGCGTATCCGCCAGCCTGAGCAACGGTGAGCGTGACCAGGTGGCGAGCAGGACGATGTCGGCTGCCGCGGCGACCTCCGCGGCAGACGTCAGGAGACGACCACCGTGGCGTGACGCGAAGGCGTCGGCGCGGTCCCGATCCAGGTCGTGAACCACGAGCTCGCGACGGCGTCGCAGGGTGCTCAGGCCTCGCACCATGAGCTCGGCCTGCGCGCCCGCGCCGATCACTCCGAGCACCGAGCCTTCCGCAGGCGCGGGGCCGGCCAGCAGGTGGGTTCCCAGGGCCGCAGCCAGTCCGGTACGCCATGCGGTGACGGTGGCGGAATCCATCAGCGCGAGCAGCTCGCCGTCGTGACCGCTGTGAAGGCAGATCACTCCGCGCAGCGCGGGTCTGGCTCCCGGGAATTTGGCGTTGGCCTTCACCGTGTACGCCTCGATGCCAGGCAGCACACCAGGGATCAGGGCCGTGGCCGTTCCGGGGAACGGAAGGTCGGTGCGTATCCGTTGGCCGGCCACCGGGGAGTCGAGGGCGGCGCGGAAGCCGTCGCGCAGCGCGGCGAGGCAAGGCCCCGGCTCCAGCACGGTCTGCAGGTCGCTGCGGGTCAGCACACGGGTCACTCGTTCACGACCTTTCCAGGTAGCGGCCGGACGGCCGTCTGCGGCGGGGACGCCTTCGACGCCCACATCGCGGCCTCGCGGGCCCTCGTCATCGACGCCGCGGCACCAGTCGAAGAGCCTCCGGCGTGAAGCCGCGTCGACGCCTTCCGAGCATGGCGACGGCGATCGCGCAGACGACGAGAACGACGGCGACGGCCACCATGGCATGGCTGAGTCCGGTACTGAACGCCGCCTTCGTTTCACCTGCCGCATGGTGTCCGGCCACGACCATGGTGCCCAGCGCGGCGACGCCGAGGGTGCTGCCGATCTGCCGGAACGCGTTATGGGTCGCGGACGCGGCCCCACTGTGACGCGCAGCCGCACTGGAGACCGCCATGTTGCTCATGGGCGAACTCATCAGACCGGCACCGAGTCCGAAGAGGGCGAGGCTGCACACCACGCCGACGGCCCCGCCTGCCGCCAGCAGCGCCAGCGACAAGGTTCCCGCCGAGGCCACGAGAAGCCCGGCGACCGTGAGTGATGTCGTGGTGAACCGGGCGGACAGCCGACCGCTGACCGGGCCGACCAGCGCCATGACGATCGTCATCGGCAGGAACGTCAGGCCCGCTTCCAGCGTCGAGAAATTCCTGTACTGCTGCAAGTAGACGCTGCAGAAATAGAGGATTCCGAACAGTGCGAAGAAATAGGCCAGTCCGGCGGTGTTCGCGGCGACGAAGCCGCGGCTGCGCCATAGTTCCAGCGGCATGAGTGGCGAGCGGCCGCGGCCGCTCGCAGCGCGCTGCGTGAGGACGAACGCGGCGGTGGCCGACGCCGCGAGGGCGAAGGCGCCGACGATGAACGGCGAGTTCCAGCCCAGCGTGGCGGACTCGATGAGACCGAACACGAGCGCCGCCAGCGCCAGCACCGACAACGCCGCCCCCGCGAAGTCAGGTGTCGGCGCGTGGGCGGGCCGGCCGTAGCGGGCGCGGGAGATGACGCGGAGGCCGAGCACGAGAGTGACCGCGCCGAGGACGGCGCTCACCATGAAGCCGCCGCGCCAGCTGCCCACGTCGATGACCACGCCACCTACCACGGGACCCGCGGCGAGCCCGAGACTGGCCATGCCGGCCCAGATCCCGACCGCGCGCGCCCGGCGCGTCCGGTCCGTGTATTCGGTCACCAGGATCGAAAGGGTCTGGGGCGTCGTCACCGCCACGCCGATGGCCTGGACCGTACGAGCGGCAAGCAGTACACCGAGGCTCGGCGCTGCGGCGCAGGCTGCCGATCCGACGGTGAACACCGCGACCCCGCTCAGAAAGGTCATCCGCTTGCCGATCAGCTCACCGAGCGCGCCGCCGGCCAGGAGCAGCGCGGCGTTGCAGAGTGTGAACAGGGCGGCGACCCACTGCAGACTGGTCCCGGAGACGTGAAGTGCCCCGCGCATGGTGGGCAGCATCACGTTGACGACTGTCGCGTTGAACATCGACAGCAGCAGGCCGAGACACATGGCAGTCAGCAGAGCCGCCGAGCCGGACGGCCGGTGCTCGTCGTCCCGTCGACTCCGGACCTCCCCCGACAGACGGCCGCTGGGCAGCAGGCCATCACCTATGAGCTCTGTCATCGTTCGCGCCTCCAGTCCAGGCAAGCCCCCGGACATCCCTGGTCGGTACTCGTCGGCCGCCGCAGGGCAGGCCAGCCACGGTTTCATAATGCAACCAATATAGGGGTACCATACATGTAACGTGCGGCGTTACGGCCTATACGTGGCCACACTCGAGCCAGGTGGTTTAATAATGAAACCAATGGTCGGGAGGGAGGACGCAGGTGCGCAAGACAGATCTCAGCGGGGCCTCCTGCCCCATCGCTCGTTCACTGAGTGACATCGGCGACTGGTGGTCGCTGCTCATCGTCCGGGACGCCCTGTCCGGCATGACCCGGTTCAGCGAGTTCCAGCGCAGCCTCGGCTGTGCCAGGAACATCCTCAGCGCCCGCCTCGCCAAGCTCGTCGAACGCGACGTCCTCGCCGTGGCTCCGGCATCCGACGGCAGCGCCTACACCGAATACCGGCTGACCGAGAAGGGGAAGACGCTGCGCGTACCCCTCGTCGCGCTGCGCCAGTGGGGCGAGGACCACCTGTTCGACGCGGCCGAGGAACGCCTCGGCCTCGTCGACAAGCGCGACGGCCTGCCCGTGGCCCGCCTCGAACTGCGCGCCCACGACGGCCGCGTCCTGAGCCCCGAGGACGTCGAAACCCGCAACCGCCGCGACAGGGACGTGCAGGACTTCCCCGACGAGACCGACGACGCCACACCACGTGAGCGGTTGCAGGGAGTCTTCGAGGCGCAGCGTCTCTCCTGCGAGGCTCCCGAGTCCCCGGGCGGCTTCTCGGTGGACATCGCCGGCGAGTTCCGCGCCCCGACGTACCCCGGGGCGCGGCAGGCGCGCTTCCACAAGGACCGGCTGTACGGCTACGTGTGCCGCCAGGCCGAACGCGCCGGGGCGCGTGAGCCGGAGGCGCTCGCGGAGCAGCTCGTCATGCTGTACACCGGCGCGGCCGATCACGTCCTGCGCACCCGGCGCTACCCGGACTCCGTGGGCAAGGCGGTCGACGTCCTGCTGGCCACGCACGGCATCGACTGAAGCAGACCCGTCGCCCGGCGCCGGGCACGTCCACGAGAACACCCGATCACAGCCGGTCGTTGCCGGCAGGAGGGACAACCATGCCCCGTCTGACCCATCACCTTGCCCTGCCCGCCTTCACCACCCGCAATCGCGTGTTCATGGCGCCCCTGACGCGCATGCGCGCCGCCCAGCCCGGCGACGTCCCCACCGACCTCATGCGCGAGCACTACACCCAGCGCGCCGGCGCGGGCCTGATCGTCACCGAGGGCACCCAGATCAGCCCCGAAGGCAAGGGCTGCCACGCCACCCCGGGCATCTACTCCGACGACCAGGTCGCCGGGTGGCGCCGTATCACCGACGCCGTCCACGAGGCGGGGGGCAGGATCGTCCTCCAGCTGTGGCACGTCGGACGCATCACCCACCCTGCCGTCCACGGCGGTGAGCCGGGCGTCTCGGCCAGCGCCCTGCCGTTCGAGGGCGCCACCAGGATCCAGGGCCCCGACGGCGGCCTCGTGCCCGTCGAGGCACCCACCCCGCGTGCCCTGGCCGCCGGTGAACTGCCCCGCGTCCTCGACGACTACCGCCGGGCGACCCTCAACGCCCGTGCCGCGGGCTTCGACATGGTCGAGATCCACGGCGCCAACGGTTACCTTCTCCAGCAATTCATGTCCAGCAGCAGCAACCACCGCGAGGACCGGTACGGCGGCAGCGTCGACAACCGCGCTCGTTTCCCCCTGGAGGTCGTCGACGCCGTTGTGGAGACCTGGGATCCGGCCCACGTCGGCATGCGCATCTCTCCGCTGATCAAAGTCGGTGGCCTCGACGACAGCGACGGCCTGGAGATGGGCCTGCACATCGCCGGTGAACTCGGCCGGCGTGAGCTGGGCTACCTCCACCTGTGCGAGCCCGACTGGGTCGGCGGCCCGGAACTCGACGACGACTTCCGCATCAAACTCCGCGAGGCGTTCGACGGCGTCATCATCGCCGCCGGCAACTACACCCCCGACAAGAGCGCCCGCGTACTGCGCGCGGGCTGGGCCGACGCCATCGCTTTCGGGCGCCTCTTCATCGCCAATCCCGACCTGCCGCGCCGCCTCGCCGACGGTTCCCCGCTCAACGAACTGCGGCCCGAGGTCATCTCCGGCGGCGACGCCACCGGATACACCGACTACCCCGCCCTGACCGGCTGACGGACCGGCCGGCCGACGGACTGACCGGGCTCACCGGCAGACCGGCAGACCGGCAGACCGGCCATCGTGGGGCCCCCACCCGCCTCCCCCGGCGCCCGCGCCGCCCTTGCGCTCGGCCGCCGCCGGAGCCGGACGGCACTCCGTCGTCCAGCGCGGTGGAACAGTGTTCCGGCGGCCCTGAGCTTCTGCCTGGAACGCCGTTACCCTGGTGGGATGACAAGCGGGATGGGAACCGGCCCTGTTCTGTTCAGCACGGTCGGCCTCCCGGAGGGCCAGCGAGTCGCCCTGTGGGAGGCGCACAACGCGGCAGCCCTCATAGGCGTGCACTGTCGCTCGTTGCGTGATGACGCGCTCGAGGCGACGGAGATCAACCTCCAGCTGCCCCACGTCCACCTGGCCCGTGTCGCGGGCAGTCCCCATGTCGTGGAACGGTCCCGCTCGGTGGTCCGGAACCTGCCGTCGGATGCGATCGCGTGCTACTTCGCGCTCACCGGGGACGCCTTCTTCTACCACGACGACGGGGTACGGGTGCTGCACCCGGGACAGCTGATCGTCTGCGACGCGGACCGGCCCTTCATACGGGGTTTCTCGCAGGGGCTGGAAGAGTTGGCCGTGAAGGTACCCCGGTCGGTCTGGCGGGATCTCGGCGGCCCGCAGCTCTCCCAGCCCATGGTCTTCGACGTCGACGAGGGCGCCGCACAGGCCAGGGTTCTGGCCCGGATGGTCGACCGGGCGGTGCTGCCGAAGTCGTCCGAGGCCGTGGAGGAGGACATCGTGCTGGAGTTGCTCGGCAGCGTGGTGTCGGGGCGCCCGCCGACCACGGCGGCCGTTCACCTCGCGACCGCCCGGGCCTACATCGACGAACACCTGACGGAGCCGGGGCTGTCAGCGGCGCACGTCGCCCGGGGGATCGGGGTCAGCGAGCGGCATCTGTCACGTGTGTTCGCCCACGGCGGTGAAAGCCTTCCGCAGTACCTCCTCGGCCGCCGTCTCGACCGCGCCCGCTCGATGCTCGCCGCGGGATGGACCGGGAGCGTCGCCGAGGCGGGAGCGGCCTGTGGGTTCGGGTCGGCCTCCTATTTCTCGCACCGGTTCAAGGAGCGACACGGCGTGGGGGCCGCTGATGTCCTGCGTGGCGGACGCGTCGGGGGATGAACGCGACCGGGCCGCCGGCAAGGAGTGCCGGCGACCGGTCGGAGCGGTCCGCCCCGGGCCGTCCGGGACGGTCAGGTGCCGTCGGGGGCGAGCACGATGTCGAACCGCACACGGGACCAGACCCGGTCCCCGAGGTCACGTCCGTCGGGTGTCGGACTGCCCGGTTCCTGCGTGTGGAAGTCCTTGACGAGGGACTCCTTCACACCGAAGACGGCGTCGCTGTCGAGGAGTTCGTCGCCGCGGACGAAGATGTGGGTGACGAGGGTGCGCTGAGCGGGGGCACTGACCATGAAGTGGAGGTGCGAGGCACGCATGGGTGACCGGCCGGTCGCTGCCAGGAGCTGCCCCACCGGGCCGTCGTGGGGGATGGCGTACGGGGTGGGGGTCAGGCCCCAGAAGCGGTAGCGCCCGTCGGAGTCGGTGAACAGGTGGGCTCGCGCGGCGGTGCGGTCGTCGTCGTACTGGGTGTCGTAGAAGCCGTCCTCGTCGGCCTCCCACACCTCGACGCGTGCTCCGGGGACCGGTGCGCCCGCGGTGTCGGTCACGGTGCCCTCGACCCAGCACGGTTCACCACCCGCGCCGAAGGACATGTCGCCCCCCGGCTCGATCTCGGGGCTGTCCTCGACGAAGAACGGCCCGAACACGGTGGCTTCCGTGGCCTCGCCGTACGCCTCGTTGTTGACGGCGACGGTCTGCATCGAGACACCGAGGACGTCCGACAGGAGGATGAACTCCTGGCGCCGGTCGTCGGTGATGTGGCCGGTGCGGGTGAGGAAGTCGATGCCCAGGTCCCATTCCCTCTCGGTGAGCCGGACGTCCCGGACGAAGGCGTGCAGGTGCTGGACGAGGGACTCCAGCACCTGACGCAGTCGTGGGTCGGTGCAGTCGGCGAAGGACTCCAGGACTCGGCGTGTGACCTCCGCTTCGATGCCCTGCTGCTTGTCGTCGGGTACGTCTTCGGTGGTGTCGGGGGTGTGGGTCATCGCGGTTCGGCTCCTTCCCAGGCCGTACGGAGCAGGTCGGTGATCGCCGGCAGGGTGACCGGGCTCGGGTTGCCGGCCGGGGCGGCGGCGACCACGGCCTCGGCCGCTGAGGCGATGCCGCCGGACGGCATGCCGAGGTCGCGCAGCGAGCGCGGTGCGTCGAGCTGGTCGCGCAGCCGGGCGAGCCCCTCCCGGGCGGTGGGTGTGCCGAAGGCCGCGGCGAGGCGTGTCTCGGCTTCGGGGGCCGCGGCCCCGTTGAAGGCGAGGACGTACGGGAGGACGACGGCGTGGGTGGCGGCGTGCGGGAGGTTGAACATGCCTCCCAGTACGTGGCAGATCTTGTGGTGGAGCCCTGATCCGGCGGACGCGAAGGCCAGGGCCGACAGGTAGGCGCCGTAGAGCGCCTGCTCACGGCCGGGCAGTGCGTCGGGTTCCTTGACGACCATGGGCAGTCCGGTGCGGAGCGCCCGGACCCCCTCGGCGGCGAGGGTCTGGTTGACGGGGTCGGTGCGAGGGGCCCACAGGGAGTCGACGCAGTGCGCCACGGCGTTGAGGCCGGAGGCGGCGCTCAGGCCGGCGGGCAGGGTCAGCGTCAGCGTGGCGTCGTAGACGATCGCACGCGGCAGGACCTTGTGGTCGGTGCCGGTGGTCTTGGCGGAGCCCTCGGTCAGTCCCCAGACGGGGGTGGCCTCGGAACCGGCGTAGGTGGTGGGAACGGCGACGATCGGCAGCCCGGTGGTGAGCGCGACCGCTTTGGCCAGACCGGTGGTCGAGCCTCCGCCGATGCTGACCAGGACGTCGGCGTCGTGCGCGGCGGCTGCCTCGCGGGCTCGTTCGGCGACCTCGACGGGGACGTGCATCACGACGTCGTCGTGCCGGTGGACGACGGGCAGGCCGCCCGTGACGCGCTCGGCGATCTCGCGCTCACCCGCGCCGGCGATCACCATCACGCGGCGGGCGCCGAGGGAGGCGATCTCGTCCGTGAGGCTCTCCGCCGCCTCGCCGGAGGCGAAGTGCACCCTCTGCGGCAGGGTGTCGTGGTGGAAACGCATCGTGGCTCAGTCCCTTCCCAGGATCGAGAGCAGGACCTGTCGCAGTTGGTCCTCGGGGTTTTCGGGCAGGGTCGTGGCGCGCCACGCGATGTGCTTGTCCGGGCGCACCAGCAGCACTCCGCTCTCCTCGACCTCGCGCAGCTTCGCCCAGTCGTAGTACAGGTCGGTGACCTCACGGCCCGGCCCGATGACGACGGTCTCGAGCGGGACGCCGAGTTCCTGGGCTATCTTCTCGCCCGCCTGTGACCACGCCTCGCCGGCGATGCCGGTGAGCAGTGTCCACCGGGTGTAGGGGGCCAGGTCCATCAGCGCGAGGCGGCGGCTGCTGTCGCCGACCCAGGCGTGCGGCAGATGGGAGCCGGGAACCGTGGACATCTCGTAGTAGAGGTCGGTGTCCCGGGTGGGGGCGGGGCGAGCGGACCCGTCGGACAGGACGGCCGAGGAGGCGTAGAACTGGCCCAGTTCGACGCCGTGCGCGTTGAACTCGTAGTTCTTCAGGTCCATGGCTCGTACGAGCGCGGCCCGTTTGGCGGCGCCGGCGGGGGTGTTGTCCTTGCGTTCCTCGATCGCGGCGGTCATTTCCGCCTCGGTCCGCGCGTCGAGGACGCCGAGGGACCGGAAGATGTCCACGAACTCCCGGCCGGACCGGTTGGCCCGCTTCACGATGCGTTCCGCGACGGGGGCGCGTTCGTCGGTGTAGGTGTCCAGCAGCGCCGGAGCGGCCTGGCCTCTGAGCACGGCGGCCAGCTTCCAGGCGAGGTTGTAGGCGTCCTGGACCGAGGTGTTGGAGCCCAGGCCGTTGCTCGGCGGGTGCCGGTGCACGGCGTCGCCGGCGCAGAACACCCGGCCGAGGTGCAGGCGGGTCGCGTACATCTCGTTGTTGCCCCAGAGGCTGGTGCCCGTGATCTCGACGTCCAGGTCCGGCATGCCGAGGAGATTCCGTACGATCTGGATCGCCGCCCGCTCGTCGACGACGGGGGGCTCGTCGGCGATGTCGTAGCCCCACACGATCAGCCACTCGTTCCAGGGGCGGATCATGCGAACCAGGCCCGCGCCGATGCCGCCCACGTCGGAACCCGGCTGTACGACCCAGTACAGGACGGAGGGCCGGTGCGAGACGTACCGGGAGATGTCCGCCTTGAAGGTGATGTTCATCGATCCGGCGATGTCCATCGCGCCCTCGAACGGCAGACCGATGTCGGCGGCCACCTTCGAGCGGGCGCCGTCGGCGCCGATCAGGTACTTGGCGCGAATGCTGTACCGCGCGCCGGTCAGACGGTCGAGAACCTCGACGGTGACGCCGTCGGCGTCCTGGGTGTGGGAGAGGTACTCGGTGGAGAACCGTGTGTGGGCACCGCGCTGTGTCGCGTTCCGTACCAGGATCGGTTCCAGGTAGGTCTGGGGGATGTCCACGGTCAGGCAGGGGGAAGCGAGCCGGTAGTCGGCCTCACGGTCGGGGCGGGTCCCCCAGGTGTGGATGCGGCCGATCTCCTCTCCGGTGATGCTCGTGCAGAACACGGTGTCCCCGACGAGGCCGTGCTCGGTCGCGTCCGCGAGGACCTGGGACTCGATGCCGAGGTCGCGGAAGACCTCCATGGCGCGCTGGTTGGTGATGTGCGCGCGGGGCGTGTTCGCGGTCCACCGGTACTTGGTGATCATGATGGTGTCGACGCCCAGTGTCGACAGCAGCAGTGCGGCGGAGGCGCCCGCCGGCCCGGAGCCTACGACGACGACCTCTGTGGTCACGATGGAGTCGGAGGGCAGTTCGGTCTCTGGGGTCCCGTCGTTGAATTCCGGCATGTTCGTGATGGCCTTTCGTGAATCCGGCGGCACTGCCGGAGACGTCAGTGTGGGACCGGGCGGGCGGGCACGGAATGGCGTGCGGCGATGTCGGCGGGAATGCCAAGGAGTGGCGGATTCGGGAAGGACCGGCGGGCCGCGGGCGCGCCGGGTCCGCGCCGGTCGGTGTCGGGTCCGTTCCGGTCGGTGTCGGGTCCGCGCCGAGTCCGTCGGGTCCGTGTCGGGTCCGTGTCGGAGAGGTCCCTGTCCGCCCCGCCGCCCCCGAACACGGCCTTGCGGTGGGGGCCGGCGGAGACGGTGTTCTCCGGCTCGGATCACCGGCCGGCCAGGACCGCCGGGGCAGCCGGATCCGACCCGGAAGCCGGGCGTCGTACGGATTTTGAGTGGGCGTCAGGCCGCGGCGGGCAGGAGCGGCAGTTCGAGGCGGCCCGCGAGGTCGTCGACGGTGATGCCGAAGGTCTCGCGCACCGCGACGCCCGCCGGGGTGATGTCGAAGACCGCGAGGTCGGTGTAGACGCGGTCGACGCAGCCCAGCCCGGTCAGCGGGTAGGTGCACCGGGGAACCAGCTTGCTGGCGCCGCTCTTCGTGAACAGCGTCATCATGACGAAGACCTTCTTGGCACCGATCGCCAGGTCCATGGCTCCGCCGACGGCGGGGATGGCGTCGGGCGCGCCGGTGTGCCAGTTGGCGAGGTCTCCGGCCGCGGAGACCTGGAAGGCGCCCAGGACACAGATGTCCAGGTGTCCGCCGCGCATCATGGCGAAGGAGTCCGCGTGGTGGAAGTAGGCCGCTCCGGGCGGTTCGGTCACGGGAACCTTGCCGGCGTTGGTGAGGTCGTGGTCGATCTCCTCGCCCTGGGCGGCGGGACCCATGTTGAGCATGCCGTTCTCGGTGTGGAGCACCACACCGGAGTCGGCCGGCAGGTGGTCGGCCACGAGTGTCGGCTGGCCGATGCCGAGATTGACGAACGAGCCGTGGGGAATGTCGCGGGCCACCAGGGCGGCGATCTCGGACTTGTCCAGCGGGCCGCGCTCACTGTCCGTCGTGCGTCGGATCGGGTTCATGCGGTCGCCTCCTGCACCACGCGGTCGACATAGATGCTCGGCGTCACCACGGTCTCGGGGTCGATCATGCCGGTGTCGACGATCTCGCGGACCTGTGCGACCACGGTGGTCGCGGCGGTGGCCATGACGGGCCCGAAGTTGCGGGCGGTCTTGCGGTAGACGAGGTTGCCCATGCGATCGGCCCGGTGGGCGCCGATCAACGCGACGTCGCCCTTGATCGGGTACTCCAGGACGTAGGTACGGCCGTCGATGACGCGGGTCTCCTTGCCCTCGGCCAGCAGGGTCCCGGCACCGGTGGGGCAGAAGAAGGCGCCGATACCCGCACCGGCCGCCCTGATCCGCTCCGCGAGGTTGCCCTGCGGCACCACTTCCAGCTCCAGCTTGCCGGCCCGGTAGAGGCCGTCGAAGACGTACGAGTCGGACTGTCGGGGGAAGGAACAGACGACTTTACGGACCCGTCCCTTCGCCAGCAGCGCGGCCAGCCCCGTGTCGCCGTTGCCGGCGTTGTTGGAGACGACCGTCAGGTCCTTCGCGCCCTGGCGGATGAGCGCGTCGATCAGATCGACCGGCATTCCGGCCATCCCGAAGCCGCCGACGAGCACCGTCGAGCCGTCCTCGATCCCGGCGACGGCCTCGTCGGCGTGGTCACACACCCGCATGGTCATCGGCCGGTCTCCGTGACGTTCTCCAGGACGACGGTGAGCGCCTGGCCCACGCCGATGCAGATCGCCGCGACGCCCCATCTCCCGCCGGACTCCTTCAGCCGGTGGGCGAGCGTGCCCAGGAGCCTGCCGCCGGAAGCGCCCAGCGGGTGGCCGAGGGCGATGGCCCCGCCCTTGGCGTTGACGATCGCGGGGTCGATCTTCCAGGCGTCCACGCAGGCCACCGCCTGCACCGCGAACGCCTCGTTGAGTTCGACCGCGGACACGTCGGACCAGGTGATGCCCGCGCTCTTCAGGGCCCGGTTCGCCGCCTCCACCGGCGCGAAGCCGAACATCTGCGGATCCAGTGCGAACACTCCGCGCCCGGCTATGCGGGCCAGCGGATCGGCACCGATACGTGGGGCGGCGGCCCCTGACCCGAGCAGCACGGCGGAGGCGCCGTCGTTCAGCGGCGAGGAGTTGCCCGCCGTGATCACCCCGTCGGGGCGGAAGGCCGGCCTGAGAGCGGCCAGCTTGTCGATCGTGGACCCGGGCCTGATGCCCTCGTCGCGGGCGAGCGTGCCGCCTTTGCCGTCGGTCGCGACCGGCGTCACCAGGTCGTCGTAGAAGCCTGCCTCCCAGGCGGCGTCGGCGAGGTTGTGGGAGCGGACGGCGAACTCGTCCTGCCGCTGCCGCGGGACGTGGAAACGGTCGGCCAACTGCTCGTTGGCCTCGCCCAGGGAGACCGTCCACTCCTTCGGCATGCGCTCGTTGACCAGCCGCCAGCCGACCGCCGTGGACACGGCGGTCACGTCGCCGACGGGATAGCCGCGCTCGGGCTTGGGCAGCACCCACGGAGCCCGGGTCATCGATTCCACGCCGCCGGTGAGCACGATGTCGGCGTCACCGGTCTCGATGGCCCGGGAGGCGATGATCGCCGCGTCCAGGGAGGAGCCGCACAGCCGGTTGACGGTCGTGGCGGGCACCGAGGTGGGCAGCCCGGCCAGGAGCACGGCCATCCGGCCGACGTTGCGGTTGTCCTCGCCGGCGCCGTTGGCGTTTCCCCAGACCACGTCGTCGATAGCGCTCGGATCGAGCCCCGGCACCTTGGCCAGGACGCCGTTCACGGCGAGCGCCGCGAGATCGTCGGGCCGGATGCCGGCGAGGGCGCCGGAGAACCGTCCGAAGGGTGTCCTTGCCGCTGCGTACACATAACTGTCGGTCACGTCTTCACGGTAGGTCGCCCGCTTCATCGCGTCCAAGACACAGTATCGAGCGATTAATAAGGTGGCCTTATAAGCTGGGGTCCATGGAACTGCGTCAGGCCCGCTATTTCCTCACTCTCGCGGAGGAGTGCCACTTCGGGCGCGCGGCGGCCCGCCTGCACGTCGCCCAGCCGGCCCTCTCCCAGCAGATCAAGGCGCTGGAACGCGAGCTCGGCATCGCCCTCTTCCACCGCTCGACCCGGCACGTGGAACTCACCGAGGCGGGCCGTCACCTGACCCCGTACGCCCGCACGCTGGTCACCGAGGCCGAACGCGCACGCGTCCACATGGCGGAGCTCGCCACCGGCCACGCCGGCCGCGTCTCCGTCGGGTTCATCGGAACCGCCACCTACGACGTCCTGCCCCGTGTCGCCCGCACCGTACGGTCCGAGCTGCCTCGCCTCACCCTTGACCTGCGCGGTGAACTGATCACCCCGGAGCTCGTGGACGGCCTGCTCACCGGCGTCTACGATCTCGCCGTGTCCCGTGCGGGCGCGGCCGGGGCCGAAGGGGTGCGCATCACGCCACTGCGCACCGAACCCCTGATGGCCGTGCTGCCGGCCCACCATCCGCTCGCGGCCGACCAGCGCATCGCGCTGAGCGCGCTGGCCGACGAGCCCTTCGTCGTCCACCCCTCGCAGCCGCGGTCCGCCATGTACGACCGCGTCCTGTCAGCCTGCGCCCGGGCCGGTTTCCAGCCCTCGTCCCTCATCGAGGTCGGCGAGACCGCGACCCTCGTCGTCCTCGTGGCCGCGGGGCACGGCGTCGCGCTCGTGCCGCAGTCGGTGCGGAGCCTGCGGCTCGACGGCGTGACCTACGTGCCGCTCGCCGAGACGGAGACCATCGACCTCGTCCTGGCCCGCCGGGCACACCGCAACCCACCCGCGGTACAGCACGTCGCCTCGATCATCGAACAGTGCGTGCGGACCTGAGTCGCGACGAGCACGCCCCACTCCGGCGTGAGTGCTCCACCCGCGAGGCCGCCGCCTGGGAGACGGCCTCGCGCGGGTTCGCGTCAGAACTCCCCGGGTGCGCCGAGGCCCGTGAGGGCGCCGACGGGGTCGAGGTCGGGGGTGCCGCGCGGCCACCAGTCGTCCTGACCGGGCTCCGATTCGTACGCATACCAGAGACCGTCGTGGCCCAGGCGCAGTTGGGCGTGGCCGCGGGGGTGCGTGAGGTGGTTGCGCCAGGGGCGGAAGGCGGGGAGGTCGGCGGCGAGCAGGAGCGGGCGGGCTCGGTCGAAGCGGCCCGCGGGCGGGTCCCACGGCTCCTCGAGGACGCTCAGCCCCTCGAGTCCGCCCTGGCGCCAGGCGGCGACCGCACGCGCCAGGTCGGCCGGGGTGCGGCCGGCGGCCGAGGCGAGCGAGGAGTAGAGGGCGCGCGTGGCCGCGGTGAGTCCGGAACCGGGGCGGGCGGCGGCGAGCCGAACCGCGTCCTGCCAGAGGGTCAGCTCCGCAACCGGGTCACGGCCCGCGGTCAGCAGCGCGTGTGCGCGGGCCGCCGCGTCCGTGGCCAACTGGTCCAGCGCGAACGGGTCCGGACCGCCCGGTGCACCCGGGTAGGTCGGCGGCTGCTCGGGGTGCGCGGGCGCGGGGAGGGGGGCCGGAAGGGGCGGCAGGCTCCGGCGGGCGAGGGCGTCCCGGGCTCGTACGCCGGGGAGGGACGCAGGCTCCTGCTCCTGGGCGGCGCGGGCCGCACGGGCCGCGTTGCGGCGGGAGAGTCCGTCGAGCAGCTCACGCTCGCCCCGGCCGCGCAGCAGAAGCAGGACGAACGGGTCCTCGTCCAGCAGACGTGCCGTCTCGTAGCAGAGCGCCGCCGCGTGTTTGCAGGGGTGGCCGGAGTCGGGGCAGCTGCAGTGCGGTGCGAGGTCGCCGGGGCCGGGAAGCAGGTCGATCCCGCAGTCGGCGAGGGAGCGGGGCATCTCCTTGTCGAGCAGCGCCGCGATGTGGCCGGGCCGCTCGGCGGCCGCGTCGAGGAAGCGGTCCCAGTCCCCGTCGTCCAGCGTCCGCAGGGTCACCTGCACGCGGTAGGGCCGCGGACGGCTCCCGTGCACGTACGCCAGCACCAGCCCCGGGGTGACCGTGATGGCGTCGACCCGCCCCTTGTCCGCGTAGGCCCGCCCCCGCGCCAGCCGAGCCGCGTCGAGCGCGCCATCCTCCAGGGCGCTCACCCAGGCATTGCCCCACCACGTCCGCGCGAACGCCTCATCGTCCGGCGTACGTGCCGGGAGGGTGGGGAACGTACGGCGCAGCTCCCCGTCCCGCCCAGGGGACCCCATGGACCGCGGCAGCCGGCCCGTGCCGGGGGCGCTCCGCTCCCCCGGCACGGCGGAATCGCCCTCGGGGGGCTCCGTCGTCGCGAAGGCCCGCGCATTCCGGGAAGTCGCCCGGATCGCCCGGGTGGGCCGTGTGCTCTCCGCGGTCGTCCCACCGGTCTCCGTGGCCGGGGCGGTCGACCCGGCGGCCTCCGTGTTCTCGGCGGCCTCCGTGTCCTCGGCGGGCTCGGCAGGCCCCGCGGGCTCGACCCCCGCGATGTCCTCCCGAGGGGCTGCCGAGGGCGCGGGCCGGCGGTTTCGCGTCCCTGCGTCGGGCGTCTCCGGACGCGCGGCGGAAGGCACGCCGGGCAGCTGCGTGGCGTCGCGGCTCGGCGGTCGCGTCGTACGGGGTCGGGGATCGGTGTCGGGCAGCTCGAAGGCTCCGGCGAGGAGGTCCCGTACGTCCCGGGTCCGCGCTCCCGGGTCGTGGGCAGGCGGGGTCCGCCGGGCCGGAGAACCGGTCGGCGGTGTGCGGTCGGCGAACCGGCGTCGGGCCTTGGCCGCCTCGCCCTCGGCCTCCGTCCGCGCCTGCCGTGCTTCGCCGCGTGCGGCGCGCAGGGCCTGGCGGGCGGCATCACCGGGACGCGTGCCGCCCGGGGCCGTACCGATCCGGCCGTCCGGTCCGGTCGCGTCCGTGGCGGTGGACCCACGCACCGCAAATTGTTCACCGGACGTGGGCTCCGCCGCCGCGGGCTCCGGGGTCGGCCCGGAAGTGCCCTCGGCAGCCGACGCTTCACCGGCACCGGCACCGGCACCGGCACCGGCACCGGCACCAGGGACGCTGCCCCTGGCGGCGGCGCGGCGCAGCGCCTGACGGGCCGCGTCGCCCGGTCGGCCGGTCGGAGTGACCGGGGTGACCGCAGTCGCCTCGGTCGGCGGGCCCGGCTCGTCCCCGGCCGCCGCGCCCCGTCCTTCGCGCTCCCGCGCGGCCCGCAGGGCACGGCGGGCCGCGTCGGCGGGGCGCGCGCCTTCGATCGCGGGGCGTGAGGATCCTCCGGCGCGGGCTTCTCCCGGTCCGTCCGCTCCCGCGGTCTCGGCCTGTCCCGCCGATCCGCCCGGCGTCTCAGGCCCCGCCGGTCCCGCCGGTCCCGCCGGTCCCGCCGGTCCGCCCGGCGTCTCAGGCTCCGCCGGTCCCGCCTGTCCCGCCGATCCGCCCGGCGTCTCAGGCCCCGCCGGTCCCGCCGATCCGCTCGGCGTCTCAGGCTCCGCCGGTCCCGCCGATCCCGTGGATCCGGTGGATCCGGTGGATCCCGCCGGTCCGTCAGGGCCGGCCGGTGCGCTCACCGCGCCCGTGTCGTCCGGGGCCCCGGTCTGCCGGAGCCGATCGTCCGGTCCTCCCGGCTCCGGTCGCCCCTCGTCCGTGGAAGCGCTCACTCGGACCTCCGGAGTGAGACCAGGTCCGACAGCTCGCGGTCGGTCAGCTCGGTCAGGGAGGCCTCTCCGGAGCCGAGGATCGCGTCGGCCAGCGCCCGCTTCGCTTCGAGCATCTCGGCGATGCGGTCCTCCACCGTGCCCTCGGTGATGAGGCGGTGGACCTGGACGGGCTGGGTCTGGCCGATGCGGTACGCGCGGTCGGTCGCCTGCTCCTCGACCGCGGGGTTCCACCAGCGGTCGAAGTGGACGACATGACCGGCCCGGGTGAGGTTCAGACCGGTGCCTGCGGCCTTGAGGGACAGCACCAGGACCGGGGTCTCGCCGCTCTGGAAGCGGTCCACCATGCGTTCGCGTTCGGCAACCGGGGTGCCGCCGTGCAGGAGTTCCACCGGGACGGCGCGTGCGGCGAGGTGGGCGGTGATCAGACGGGCCATCCCCACGTACTGGGTGAAGACGAGTGCCGAGCCGTCCTCCGCGAGCAGGGTGTCCAGGAGCTCGTCGAGCAGGGCCAGCTTCCCGGAGCGGGCGGCGGGCCCGTGGGCGGCGGTCTGCGCGTCCTCCTTCAGGAACAGCGCCGGATGATTGCACACCTGCTTGAGGGAGGTCAGCAGCTTGAGGACGAGGCCGCGCCGGGCGATGCCCTCGGCGGTCTCGATCGCGAGCAACGACTCACGGACCACCGCCTCGTAGAGGGAGGCCTGTTCACGGGTCAGCGGCACCGGATGGTCCGTCTCCGTCTTGGGCGGGAGCTCGGGGACGATCCCGGGGTCGGACTTCTTGCGGCGGAGCAGGAAGGGGCGGATCAGCCGGGCCAGGCGGACCACCGCCTCCTCGTCCTCGCCGTTCTCCACCGCGCGTGCGTGCCGGGCGCGGAAGGACTTCAGGGGGCCGAGCAGGCCGGGGGTCGTCCAGTCCAGGAGGGCCCACAGCTCGGAGAGGTTGTTCTCCACGGGGGTGCCGGTCAGGGCGACCCGCGCGGGGGACGGGATGGTCCGCAGGGCCTTCGCCGTCGCCGAGTAGGGGTTCTTGACGTGCTGCGCCTCGTCCGCGACGACCATGCCCCAGGCCTGCTGGGCGAGCCGGGGCGCGGCCGAGCGCATCGTGCCGTAGGTGGTGAGGACGAAGCCTCCGTCGAGGCCGTCGAGGGTGCGGTCGGGTCCGTGGAAGCGGCGGACGGGGACGCCCGGGGCGAAGCGGGTGATCTCCCGCTGCCAGTTGCCCAGCAGGGAGGCCGGGCAGACGACCAGGGTCGGTTCGGCGTGGGCCCGGCGCAGGTGCAGGGCGATGACGGTGATGGTCTTGCCCAGCCCCATGTCGTCGGCGAGGCAGCCGCCGAGGCCGAGCGAGGTCATGAGATCCAGCCAGGCCAGGCCTCTGAGCTGGTAGTCCCGCAGGCGCGCCCGGAGACCCGGTGGCGGCTCCACGGGGGTGATGCCGGCCGTCAGGCGGTCGCGCAGCACGGCGAGCGCGCCGACCGGTACGGCCTCGACCGTCTCGCCGTCGACCTCCGCGGTGCCGGCCAGCGCCACGGAGAGCGCGTCGACCGGGTCCAGCAGGCCCAGTTCGCGCTTGCGGGCCTTCCGTACGAGGGCCGGGTCGACCAGCACCCACTGGTCGCGCAGCCGGACGACCGGACGGTGGGCCTCGGCGAGCGCGTCCATCTCGGCCTCGGTGAGCGGATCCCCGCCGAGCGCCAACTGCCAGCGGAACTGAAGGAGTTCCTCGCTCTCGAAGAACCCCGTGCCGTCCGTGGCCGACCCGGGGGCGGAGCGCACCACCGCGGCCGCGCTCAGGTCGTGGGCGAGGTCCCGGGGCCAGTGCACGGCGACGCCGGCCGCGCCGAGGCGGGTCGCCGCGACGCCGAGCAGGTCGGACAGCTCCTCCTCGAAGAGCGCGAGGACGTCGGGCACGTCCTGTTCGGAGAGGCGGTCCAGGGGTGGCCAGACGCGGGCCGCGCGGCGTACGGCGAGTGCCGCGTCCACCCGGGCGCGGGGGCCGAAGGCCGCGTCGGCCTCTCCCGCCCACAGCGCCGCGGCGTCGACGACGAGCGTGGGGTCGGCGAGGCTGTGCACCTGGACGACGGCGGCGCCCGCGCGGCGCGCTCCCCCGCCGTCGTCGAAGAGCTGGTACGCGGACAGGTCAAGGCGGAGCGAGATCCGTACGCCCGCGTCCATGCCCGCGGCGACCTCTGCGGCCCAGTCGTGGGCGGCGGGCAGCCGCTGCGGTTCGCGGGCCGCGAAGGGCTTCCCCGAGGTGTGGGGGGCCGCGGGGGTACGGGGCAGGGTGTCGGCGACCGCGTCCAGGAAGGCGCGGATCAGCGCTTCCGGTTCGGGCAGCCGCAGGGGGCCCTTGCCGGGGAGGGGGGCGGCGTGCCCCTCGTACGGGAGCGCTGCGGCCACCGCGCGGAGGTGGGCGATGTCGTCCGGGTCGAGGGGGCCCGCGCGCCAGGCGTCGAGGCCCTCCGGTGTCAGCCCGGGCAGCAGCCGGCCCCGCGCGACGAGGCGCAGCGCGTGCAGGGTCGCCGCGCCCCAGCAGGCCGTGGCGGGGTGGGCGGCGCGGTCGCGGCGGGCTCCGGCGAGCAGCGGGAGGGCGTCGGCGATCGGCAGGGTGAGCGCGGGGACGGTGCTCCGGCGGACCCCGGAACCATGCGGTCGTACCACCGTGAGCCGGGTCGGGTCGTGCGGCGGCTCACTCGCGGGGCCGGCCGCGGAGGCCGGGGCTCCCGTCGTGTCCGGGGAGGCGGGCGATCCCCTGTCCAGGGAAGCCGACGGTCCCCTGTCCGCGGAGGCCTGCGGTCCGCCGTCCAGGGCGGGCAGGGACCCGCCGTCCGGGTCCCAGAAAGCGATCCGTCCGTCACGCGGCAGGGGTGCGGGCAGGAACACGGCGGCGAGCCGCACCGGCACGGTCATGTCGGTCCTCGGGACTCCCTCGCCCATACGTCCGGTCACCTCCCGCCCCTCGGTCGAATCAGTTGTCTTCGACTCTACGGGCGGGGTCTGACAACGGGTCCCGGTGAAGGCCGGGACCAGCTCGTCACGGGACCGTGCGCGAGACGACGTACACCATGGGGTACGTCGGATTGGTCAGGTTGACCACGACGTCCTGCGTGGGCGCCGGGTCCTTCTGCTTGCGGGTGAGCCCCCACCACTGACCGGGGACCGAGAACTTCCAGCCGGTGACCTTCTGGTCGCGGGCGCTGATGGCGATGTCGTCCTTCGTCAGCGCCTGCCGGTCGGCTCCCAGGCTGGCGAGGAAGGTGTCCAGGCCCGCGTTGGTGAGCTGGAACTGCGCGTAGAGGCGGCTGGTCTTCCAGTTGTTCGTCTCGTAGAACGCGACCTTGGCGGCCGGGTGCGGGATCTCCACCTGGTAGAGACGGCGCTGGACCTTCGACGGCCAGCCTGCCGTGAGACCGGTCGCCGAGTACTTGTCCTCCTTCTGCTTGCCGCTGTCGCGGCTCTGGTTGGCGGAGATCACCAGGTACCCGGCCGGGACACCGATGAGCAGCACGATGATCAGCAGGGTCAGGGCCCGGCGGCGGAACTTGCGGCGCGGGTCCTCCGGCGGCCGCCGCGGCTCGTCCGGCGGTGACGCCTGGCGCGGCAGCGAGGCGGTCACGGCGTGCCCTGGGTCGTGCGACGGGACTCGGTGTAGCGCTCGTACCGCTCGTAGCGCTCCACGCGGCGGCGCTTGGCGCGGCGGAAGCGGCGGGCGACGAGGCGTGCGAGGTCGGCGGCGCCGACCATGCCGGCCTCGGGGCCGAGCTGGGCGCGGGCGATGCGTGCCTCGGGGCGGTAGCCGCGGCCGGTCAGGTGGCGGCGGAAGGCGTCGCGGGCCGGGCCGATCAGGAGGTCGTCGGCCGCGCTGACGCCGCCGCCGATGACGAAGCAGGAGGGGTCGAGGGCGGCCGCCAGGTTGGCGATGCCGACGCCGAGCCACTGGCCGATGTCCTGGAGCAGCTCGATGCACATGGCGTCGCCCTCACGGGCCAGCTCGGTGATCATCGGGCCGGTGATGTCGGCGATGTTGCCCTTGACGTGCTCGATGATCCCGTACGCGACCGGGGAGTCCGCGGCGGCGAGTTCGCGGGCCTCGCGGACCAGCGCGTTGCCGGAGCTGTACTGCTCCCAGCAGCCGCGGTTGCCGCACGCGCAGCGGTGGCCGCCGGGGACCACCTGCATGTGGCCGAACTCTCCCGCGACGCCGAACCTGCCGCGCTTGACCTGGCCGTCCTCGAGGAGCGCGCCGCCGATGCCGGTGCCGAGTGTGATCATGACGAGGTTGTCCTCGCCGCGGCCCGCGCCGAAGCGCCATTCCGCCCAGGCGGCGGTGTTGGCGTCGTTGTCGACGAGGACCGGTACGGCGAGGCGGCCGGCGAGGCGGTCGCGCAGGGGTTCGTTGCGCCAGGACAGGTGGGGGGCGAAGAGGATGCGGTTGCGCTCCGCGTCGACCCAGCCTGCCGCGCCGATGCCGACCGCGTGCACGTCGTGCCGGTCGGAGAGGTCCAGGACCAGTTCCACGATGGTGTCCTCGACGACCTTCGGGCTCTTGGACTTGTCCGGCGTCTCGGCGCGGAGCTTCTCCAGGATGTTGCCGTCGGCGTCGACGACGCCCGCCATCACCTTCGTACCGCCGATGTCGATACCGACGGTGGGGACGCGGGGCGCCGTCAGGTGGGAACGGCGCTCGCGCGTCCCGACGGTCCGCAGGACGGTGGCCCGCGCGGAGCCGCGGTGTGCGAGGTCGCGGTAGGTGCTCATCGGGCCGATTCTGCCTCACGCCGCCGTGCTTTGCTTCGCCGGGGAGGCGTGGGGAGCGGGGGGTGGCTGTTGCGTGCGGTTACCCTCGGTGGCGGTCTGTGAGGCGGGGGCGCGTTGTGGCTTGTCGCGCGGTTCCCCGCGGGCCCGGCCGGGGCGGTGGGGTGGGCGGCGGCGCTCGACGAACAACCGCGGGCCGTCCCCCGAGCGCCGGCCCGATGTGGCTTGTCGCGCAGTTCCCCGCGCCCCCGAGGAGGGACGGGCCAGCCCCGTCGTAGATGCCACGCCCGCCCGACGAAAACCGCGGGCCGTCCCCCAGCGCCGGCCCGATGTGGCCTGTCGCGCAGTTCCCCGCGCCCCCGAGGAAGGACCCGCCGGCCCCGTCGTAGTTGCCACGCCCGCCCGAGGAAGGACCCGCCGGCCCCGTCCGAGAAGGGGCGCCTCCCCTCGCCCCCGCCCCTTGTCACTGGGCCGGGCCGGGGGCGAGGGGAGCTGACGTGTCGGCTACGTCGTGCGTTCCAGTTCGTGGCGGAGGTCGTCGAGCTCGCTGCCGCCCGCCATCTGGCGGGTGAGCTCGTCGAGGGTGATCTCCTCGCGGGTGTGGCTGCCGAACATGGTGCCGCGCTTGAGGAGGACGAAGCGGTTGCCCACCAGGTAGGCGTGGTGCGGGTTGTGGGTGATCAGGACGACGCCCAGTCCGGCGTCCCGGGCGGCGGCGACGTACTTGAGGACGACGCCGGACTGCTTCACGCCGAGCGCGGCGGTGGGCTCGTCCAGGACGAGGACCTTGGCGCCGAAGTACACGGCGCGGGCGATCGCCACGCACTGGCGCTCACCACCGGACAGCGTGCCGATGGGCTGGTCCACGTCGCGCAGGTCGATGCCCATGCGCAGCAGCTCCGCGTGGGTGGTCCTGCGCATGAACTCGACGTCCATGCGCTTGAAGGGTCCCGTGCCCTTCGACGGCTCGGAGCCGAGGAAGAAGTTCCGCCACACCGGCATGAGCGGGACGACGGCGAGATCCTGGTAGACCGTGGCGATCCCGCGGTCCAGCGCCTCGCGCGGGGACGACAGCCGGGTCTCCTCGCCCTCGATGCGCAGCGTGCCCGCGTCGTGCTGGTGCAGCCCCGCGATGATCTTGATCAGTGTGGACTTGCCCGCGCCGTTGTCGCCGAGCACGCAGGAGATCTCTCCCGCGTGCACCACCAGCGAGACTCCTTCGAGGGCGCGGATGTTGCCGTAGTACTTACTGACGTCGTCGAGCTCGACGAGTGCCGTGCCCTCCGTGGAGGCCGCTTCCGTCTTCTCCGCGTCCGTCGTCATTTCGTCACCTCCGCGCGCTTGCGGACCCAGTGGTTGAGCAGGGTCGCCAGGAGCAGCATCACTCCGAGGAAGAACTTGAACCAGTCCGGGTTCCATTCGGCGAACACGATGCCCTTGCTCACCATGCCGAAGATCAGCGCGCCGACCGCCGCGCCGACCGCGGAGCCGTAGCCGCCGGTGATCAGACAGCCGCCGATGACCGCCGCGATGATGTAGATCAGCTCGTTGCCGACGCCCTCACCGGACTGCACGACGTCGAACGAGAACAGCAGGTGCTGACCGGAGATCCAGGCGCCGAAGGCGACGCCCATGTAGAGGCCGATCTTGGTCTTGTTGACCGGTACGCCGACCGCGCGGGCGGCCATCTCGCCGCCGCCGACGGCGTAGATCCAGTTGCCGACGCGGGTGCGCAGCAGGATCCAGGTGGCCACGACGACCAGGGCCAGCCACCACAGGATGGTGATCTTGAAGTCGACGCCGCCGATCGTGATCGTCGAGGCGAAGACGTCCTTGGCCGAGGAGAAGCCCTGCATGTCGGCGATCGACTTGGTGGAGACCGTGCCGCTGATCAGCTTGGTGAAGCCGAGGTTCATACCGGTCAGCATCAGGAAGGTGCCGAGCGTGATGATGAAGCTGGGCGGGTCGGTGCGGGTCAGCATGACGCCGTTGAAGACGCCGATGCCGAGCGTGACGACCAGCGAGACGAGGACGCCGACCCAGACGTTCGCCGTCATCTGGTAGCTGAGCATCGAGGAGATCAGCGCGGAGCTGGTCACCATGACGCCCGCGGAGAGGTCGAACTCGCCGCCGATCATCAGCAGCGCGACCGGTACGGCCATGATGCCGATGGTCGACGAGGCGTACAGGACCGTGCTCAGGCTGGCGGCCCGTACGAAGCTGTCCGCGAAGATCGCGAAGAAGAGGAAGACCGCGATCGCGCCGACCACGGAGCCGAGCTCCGGCCGGCCCATGAGCTTGCGCAGCGGCGAGGTCTTCACGAGGCGCTCGTCGACCTTGGTGCCGGGCGACGGCGCGGGTGCGGGTGCAGGTGCGGTCGCGGTCATCGGGTCCCCCGCTTCGTGTACTCCTCCAGCGCGGCGGCCTGATCCTTGGTGATGATCTGCGGTCCGGTGAGTACCGGCTTGCCGCCGCCGAGGACATCGGCGTTGTACTTGTAGAGCCAGAGCAGGTCCACGGCCTCGTATCCCTGGAGGTACGGCTGCTGGTCGACGGCGAAGCCGAGCGTGCCGTCCTTGAGCTCCGCGGCCACCTTCGCGTTCAGGTCGAAGGTGTCCACCTCGGCGTCGCTGCCGGCGTCCTTCCTGGCCTTGACCGCGGTGTCCGCGTAGGGGGCACCGAGCGTGACGACCGAATCGATGGACTTGTCCGCCTGGAGCTTGGCACCGATGGAGGACTGCACGTCCGGCATGCTGGTGCCCTGGACGTAGAGGTTCTGCACGGTGCCGTGAAAGGTCTTCTTGACGCCGGCGCAGCGCTGCTCGTGACCGACGTTGCCCTGCTCGTGCAGGATGCACAGGGCCTTCTTGCGGCCCCGCTTGTTCAGCTCGTCGCCGACCGCCTCGCCGGCGATGGTCTCGTCCTGGCCGATGTGGGTGAGCGCGCCGAACGCCTTGGACTGCCCGGAGCCGGAGTTCACCGTGATCACGGGGATCCCGGCCTTCTCCGCGCGCGCCACGGCCGCCTTCATCGCGTCCGGCTTGGCCAGCGTGACGATGATGCCGTCGACCCCCTTGTCCACAGCGGCGTCGACGAGCTGCGCCTGCTGCTGCGCCTCGGCGTTGTGCGAGTACAGGAAGTTGATGTTGTCCTTGACGGCTGCCTGCTTGGCGCCGCTCTGCACGATGTCCCAGAACGTGTCGCCATCGCCCGAATGGGTGACCATCGCGAAGGTCCACCTGGGCGTGTTCACCGCGGCCCTGCCCTGGGCGGACGCCGCCTTGCGGGCATCCTCGGCCCGCTTCCCGCCGGTGCTGCTGCATCCCGCGAGGGACGCTCCCAGCGCCCCTGCGAGCGCGATGCTTACCCAGGTCCGAGTCCGTGCCACGAGGCCGTGCCCTTCTTGCTGTGCTCCTTGGTGCGCCGGGGCCCGCGGAGCGGCCCGGCGGGCCGTTCCGTAGGCCCCGGGGGCCGGCCTCTCGCCGGCCCCAAACGCCCAAGTATCGAACACGGGGAGCATGCACTCCATCAGCGGGTCCCGCGCGCGGTGTACTTCTCGAGCTGCGGCGCGTCCTTCTCGGTGACGATGGCCGGGCCGGTGAGGACCGTCTTGCCGCCGCCGAGCACGTCGCCGTTGTTCTTGTAGAGCCACAGCATGTCGATGGCCTCGTAGCCCTGGAGGTAGGGCTGCTGGTCGACGGCGAAGCCGACCTCCTTGGCCTTGAGCCGCTTGACCACTTCGGCGTTCAGGTCGAAGGTGTCGATCTCGGCCTTGCTGCCCGCGTCCGCCTTGGCCTTCACCGCGACGGCGGCGATCGGGGCGCCCAGCGTGATGACGGCGTCGATGCCCTTGGTCGCCTGCAGCTTCGCCTCGATGGAGGACTGGCTGGCGGGGGCGTTGGTCCCGTCGACGTTGAGATTCTCGACCGAGCCGTCGAAGGTCTTCTTCACGCCGGCGCAGCGCTGCTCCAGGGAGACGTTGCCCTGCTCGTGGATGACACAGACGGCCTTCTTGAGACCGCGTTTGTTGAGTTCGTCACCAATGGCCTCACCGGCGACCGACTCGTCCTGGCCGAAGTGCGCGAGCGCCCCGAACTGCTTGGAGAACTCGGCGCCGGAGTTGATCGTGACGACCGGGATGCCTGCCGCCTCGGCCTTGGCGAGTACGTCCTTCATCGCCTCGGGCTTGGCCAGGGTGACGACGATTCCGTCGACCTTCTTGTCGATCGCGGCCTGGACGAGCTGGGCCTGCCCGTTGGCTTCCTTGTCGTTCGAGTACAGGAAGTCGACGTTGTCCTTGCCGGCCGCCGCCTTGGCGCCGCTCTGGACGATGTCCCAGAAGGTGTCGCCCTCGCCGGAGTGCGTCACCATCGCGATCTTCAGACGGGGTGTACCGGCGGCCTTGCCGCCGCCGCTCCCGCTGCCGCTCGCCTTGTCCTCCGAGTCCTTGCCGCCGGAGCTGCTGCACCCGGCCGCGAGCGCGATCACAGCTATCACCGCTGCTGCTGTTCGGGCTGTACGCATGGTGGGACCACCCTCTCTCCCGCCGCTCCTTCGCGGCTGAGGGGAGTTCTAGCTCCGGGTCCGCACACCAGTCAATGGGTTTGTCAGAACATTCTTACGATTGAGATTCGGCCACGCCCCGACGGTTCACTCCCCCACCAGGCACTTTCCGATCACGAGTGGAATTCACCGCCCCATGAAGATCCAAACATTCACATCGGCACGGGGATTCACGGCCGTACGACAATTCACCGCCGTACACGGATTCACCGGTATAAGCGGATTCACGGGCGTACGAGGAGCTGGAACTCGAAGGAGTAGCGGGAGGCACGGTATGTGTGGGTGCCGAACTCCACGGCGCGCCCGGTGTCGTCGAAGGTGGTGCGCTGCATGGTGAGCAGCGGCGCCCCGGCGGGCTCGCCGAGCCGCTCGCCCTCCTCCTCGGTGGCCGCGCGGGCACCGACGGACTGACGGGCGCTGTGCAGGGTGATGCCCGCGGCACGCATCAGCCGGTACAGCCCGGTGGCCTCCATCCGGGCGCTGTCCAACTCCAGCAGGGCGGGCGGCAGGTAGTTGCAGAGGTACGCCATCGGCTCCCCGTGGGCGAGACGGAGGCGTTCCACCCGGTGGACGTCGCTGCCCTCGGCCACGCCCAGCGCGGCCGCGACCTCGGCGGACGCCGGCACGACGGTATTGACGAGCACCCGGGTCGCGGGGCGCTGCCCGGCCGCCTCCAGGTCGTCGTACAGGCTGCTGAGCTCCAGCGGCCGCTTGACCTGACTGTGCACGACCTGGGTGCCGACGCCTCTGCGCCGCACCAGCAGTCCCTTGTCGACAAGGGACTGAATGGCCTGACGGACGGTCGGCCGGGACAGGCCGAGTCGTCCGGCGAGCTCGATCTCGTTGCCGAGGAGGCTGCCCGGGGTCAGGGTTCCGTGCTCGATCGCGGCCTCCAGCTGCTGGGACAACTGGAAGTACAGCGGGACCGGACTGCTGCGGTCGACGCTGAGCTGGAGCGACACGGTCGGATCCACATCTGGTTTCGGCACGCGCCGAGCGTAGCTCCGGGAGATGTTGACGGGAAGTTGTGAAGTTCGATTGTCCGGACAAACCATTGACACAGTGCCTGGTGGGCCCTCAGTTTGTTCCCATGCGCATCGGACTTATCGGAACGGGTCGTATCGGCACATTTCACGCGACCGCTCTTGACCGCCACCGCGAAGTCGGCTCCCTCATCGTCACGGACGCGGACCCCGCGCGCGCCCATGAGCTCGCGGACCGTCTCGGCGCCACCGCGGCACCCACCGTGGACGAGATCTTCACCTGGGGCGTGGACGCCGTGGTCATCACCGCGGCCACCTCCGCCCACGCGGAACTGATCGGCCGGGCGGCGCGCTCCGGACTCCCGGTGTTCTGCGAGAAGCCCATCGCCCTCGACCTGCCGGGCACACTGGCCGCGCTCGCCGAGGTCGAGGCGGCCGGAACGGTCCTGCAACTGGGCTTCCAGCGCCGCTTCGACGCGGGGTACACGGCCGCGCGCGAGGCCGTGCGGTCGGGGCGGCTCGGACGACTGCACACCGTCCGGGCGATGACGTCCGACCAGTCGCCGCCGCCGGCCGCCTATCTGCCGCTGTCGGGCGGGCTCTACCGGGACTGTCTGGTCCACGACTTCGACATGCTGCGCTGGGTGACGGGCCACGAGGTCGTCGAGGTGTACGCGATGGGTTCCGACGCCGGTCCCGCGATGTTCCGCGAGGCGCGGGACATCGACACCGCCGCGGCCGTCCTCACCCTCGACGACGGCACCCTCGCCACGGCGACCGCGACCCGGATGAACGGCGCGGGCTACGACGTCCGCATGGAACTGGCCGGTGACCTGGACCAGATCGGCGTCGGCCTGGACGACCGCACGCCGATCGCCTCCACCGAACCGGCCGGGCCACCGCCCGCCGACAAGCCGTGGACCGGCTTCCTGGAACGCTTCGGCCCCGCGTACGAGGCCGAGCTCGCCGCGTTCGTCGAGGTCGTCCGCGGTGAACGCGCCAACCCGTGCGACGGGCGCGAGGCCCTGCACGCGCTGCGGATCGCGGAGGCCTGCGAACTGTCGCGGCTGGAGCGCCGCCCGGTGCGGCTGGCGGAGATCCCCGCCGGACGGGACTGAGCCCCGGGTGCGCTGAATCCGGGGTGCGCCGAGCCCGGCGCGTGCGGTGCGGCTCCCGGTCCGGGCCGCACCGGGACGACCGGAGCCCTCACCAACGCACCGGCAGACTGCGTACGCCGCGCATCAGCATCCCGGGCAGCGGCTCGCCCGGGGGTCCGTCGAGAGCGAGGTCCGGGCAGCGCTCGACCAGCGAGCGCAGCGCGACCCGCGCCTCCAGCCGGGCCAGCGGCGCGCCCAGGCAGTAGTGGACGCCGTGCCCGAAGGCGAGATGGCCGCGCGGGGCGCGGCGGATGTCGAAGCGGTGCGGGTCGGGGCAGTGCGCCCCGTCGCGGTTGGCGGCGTCGAGTCCGATCATCACCGGGTCACCCACCGCGATGGCCCGGCCGCCGATCTCCATCGGCTCCGCCGCGTAGCGGTAGGTCGCCGTCTCGACCGGTCCCTCGAAGCGCAGCACCTCCTCCACCGCCCCGTCCAGCAGGGTCATGTCGGAGCGCAGCGCGGCGAGTTGGCCCGGGTGGGCGAGCAGCGTGTGCACCCCGTTCGTGATCAGGTTGACCGTCGTCTCATGGCCCGCGACCAGCAGGATGAACGCCATCCCGCGCAGCTCGCCGCGGGAGAGCCGGTCGCCGTCCTCGGCCCTGGTGCGGATGAGGTCGCCGAGCAGATCGCCGGCCGGGGCCGTGCAGCGTTTGTCCTCGATCAACTCGTCCAGATACCCGGCCAGTTCCTTCACGGCGGCGAACTCGCCGACGCCGTCCGTCGGGGTCACGATCTCGTTCGACATCCTGCGGAACGCGGCCCGGTCGATGTCGGGCACCCCCAACAGCTCGCAGATGACGGTGATCGGCAGCGGATAGGCGAAGGAGTCCACGAGGTCGGCGCGCCCCGCGGGGAGCATCGCGTCCAGCAGGTCGTCGGTGATCCGCTGGACACGGGGCCGCAGCGCCGCCACCCGGCGCATGGTGAACGCGCCGGCGACGAGTGAGCGCAGCCGGGTGTGCTCGGGCGGGTCGGTGACGAGCACATGGCGGCCCATCAGCTCGTCCTCGAGGGAGGTCAGCCCCGTCTTGGTGCTGTCCTTGGACAGTCTCGGGTCGGCGAGGGCGGCCCGCGCCTCGTCGTACCCGACGACGAGCCAGCACTCGTACGCGCCGGGGGCCGGCATGCGCACCCAGTGGACGGGGCCCCGCTCGCGCAGCTCCGCGTACACCGGATAGGGGTCCTTCATGAACCGCGTGCCGTACTCACCCAGGTCGATCATGGCTCCGCCCTCCCGTTGCCCTGGACAACGCGCGGGGTCCGCGCTCGGTGCCCGTCCTCCTCCAGAAGCCCGGCGTCGTACGCCAGCAGGGCGATCTGGACACGGTTGTTGAGTCCGAGCTTGGCGAGGATGCGGGAGACATGGGTCTTGACGGTCGCCACGCTCATGTAGAGCTCGGTGGCGATCGCCGCGTTGGAGGCGCCGCGGCCGACGGCGACGGCGACCTCGCGTTCGCGGTCGTTGAGGACGGCGATCCGGTCGCGGGCGGTGCTGCGGCGGGTGTCGGCGGGGCCGCCGGCCGCCTGCTCCATCAGCCGGCGGGTGACGGTGGGTGACAGCACCGGGTCGCCGGCCGCGACCCGGCGGACCGCGTCGACGATGTCGGCGGGCGGGGTGTCCTTGAGGACGAACCCGGCGGCGCCCGCGCGCAGCGCCCGCAGTACCTGCTCGTCGGCGTGGAAGGTGGTGAGGACCACGACCTGCGGGGCGTCCCGACGGCCGCGCAGCCGCTCGGTGGCCGCGAGGCCGTCGACCGTCGGCATCCGGATGTCCATCAGGACGACGTCCGGGCGGGTGCGGTCGACGAGCGCCTCGACCTCGCTGCCGTCGGCGGCCTCACCGACGATCTCGATGTCGTCGGCGCCGCCCATCATGAAGGACAGGCCGGCCCTCACCAGCGGATCGTCGTCGACCAGAAGCAGTCGGATCGCCTTCATGCCGCCTACCGTAGTGATTCCGCCGCGGCGCGTCCGGCGTGACGATTCCGCCCCCCGGCCCGCGTCCGGCGACTACGGTCGGTTGACCGGGAGCCGGCGCACCACGCCGGCCGACCGTGTGACGTTGTGACAGCAGACCTCCGGAGGAGTTTCCCAGTGCGCTATCGGCTCTTGGGTCGGACCGGCCTTCGTGTCTCCGAACTGTTCCTCGGTGCGATGACGTTCGGGGAGCAGGACGGGGTGGGCGCGCCGAAGGAGGAGTGCGCGCGGATCCTCGACGCCTACGCGGAGGCCGGCGGCAACGTGGTCGACACCGCCGTCAACTACCGTGGCGGGGCCAGCGAGGAGATCGTGGGCGAGTTGCTGAAGGGGCGCCGCGACCGCTTCGTGCTGTCCACCAAGTACACGATATCCCGTGACGGCGCGGACCCGAACGCCGCCGGGAACCACCGCAAGAACCTCGCGCTCTCCCTGGAGACGAGCCTGCGGCGGCTGGGAACCGACTACATCGACATCTACTGGGTGCACATCTGGGACCGGAACACCCCGGTCGAAGAAACGATGCGTGCCCTCGACGACGCCGTACGGTCCGGGAAGGTCCTGTACGTGGGCATCTCGGACGCCCCGGCCTGGGTGGTGTCACGGGCCAACACGCTCGCCGAGTGGCGGGGTTGGTCACCGTTCTCGGCGCTCCAGGTGCCGTACAGCCTGCTGAGCCGGGACGCCGAGCGCGAACTCCTGCCGATGGCCGAGGCGTTCGGCATGTCGGTCGCGGCGTGGAGCCCTTTGCAGAACGGCATCCTGTCCGGCAAGTACACCCGGCCGGGCGGGGTGCTCCCGGGCGAGGCGACCCGGCTCTCCCCGGAGGCGATCGGAGAACTGGAGCGGACCGTGGCCGGGGCCGTCCAGACGGCGGCCGACGAACTCGGCGCCTCTCCCGCCCAGGTCGCCATCGCCTGGACCATGGCCCGCTCCCCCGCCGTCCACCCCATCGTGGGCGCCCGCCACGTCACCCAGCTCGTCGACAACCTCGGCGCGGCCGAACTGACCCTGCCCACGGAGCTGGTGACCACCTTGGAGGAGGTCACCGGTTTCCGCACCGGCTTCCCGACCGACTTCATCGACGAGACATCGGCATGGGTGTACGGAACGGCGGGCCACCGAGTGATCCCCCGCACGCACTGAGCCCCGCCCCGAAACCACCGCAACCCCCAACCCACGCCCGAACAAGCCGACCACACCCCGAACCCGCACCCGCCGACGCACGCGAGGGGCCGTGCCGGTACGTCGCAGCCCGTCGCTTACGCCCGGATCGAGCAGCGGCTCCCCTGCCCGGCCCACGTCTGATCCAGCGGCGACGGGCTCGACGTACCGGCACGGCCCCGCCCCCACCGCCCGCCCAACGCCGCCCACATACGGCGGCGACGGGCCCGACGTACCAGCACGGCCCCGCCCCACCACCGCCCGCCCAGGGCCACCCCTCACCCGCCCCAAGGCAACCACGCCCGCACCTCGAACCCCCCGTCCCGCTCGGCCCCGTGCGACAACCGCCCACCCGCGAGGGCGGCACGCTCGGTCAGTCCGATCAGCCCCTGCCCGGACCCCGGCACGTGCGGCACCTCCCCCGACGGTGCCGGATTGCGCACGGACACGGTCAGACCGTCCCCGAACCCACCCGAGACCCGGACGGTGACCTCCGCGCCCGGCGCGTGCTTGCGGGCGTTGGTCAGCCCTTCCTGGGCGATGCGATAGGCGGTTCGGCCGACGGAAGCGGGCACGCCCACAGGGTCCGCGACGACCAGATCGAGGACCACCCTCATGCCCGCCTCCCGCGACTCCGCGACCAACGCGTCGAGCGCGGCGAGCGTCGGCTGCGGCCGCCCCGCGTCGTCGGCGTCCCCCGCCCGCAGCACGCCGATGATCTCCCGCAGGTCCTGCAGCGCCTCGTGCGCGCTCTCCCGGATCACCCCGGCGGCCCGCGCGACCTCCGCGCGGGGCGCGTCCGGCCGGAACTCCAGCGCCCCCGCGTGCACGCTCAGCAGCGTCAGCCGGTGGGCCAGCACGTCGTGCATCTCGCGCGCGATGGCCTCGCGGGCCAGCCGCTGCGCCTGCTCGGCCCGCAGCGCGGCCTCCGTCTCGGCCCGCCGCGCCCGGTCCCGCAGACTCAGCATCAGCTGCCGCTTGGACCGTACGAACATGCCCCAGCCGACCACCGCGGCGGTCAGCAGCGCGGTGACCAGCACCGCGGCGAGGTACGGCAGATCGGGGTCGGGGCGCAGCCAGAAGTAGGCGGGGAGCAGGGCGAGCTGGCTGCCGGCGATCCAGGCCACGTACGGGAAGGGCCGGTGCACGGCGAGGGTGAAGAGGGCGACCAGCCCGGCACCCCCCGCGGTGTTCGACACCAGTCCGACGGGGATCATCGCCACGGCCAGCCCCACCGGCCAGCGCCGTCGCAGCCAGACCGCGGCGCAGGCGAGCGCGCCGATCCACTGGTCGGCGACGGCCAGGCCGTGCGGGGTGTTCGGGTCACCCGTCAGCGTGTCCGCGGCGAGCACTCCGATGACGACGGCCAGCAGAAACCAGCCGAAGTCGACGATCCAGTCGCGCACGGTACGCCGGGGCCGCCCGCCTCTGCCGGTCTGTCCGGGGTCGAGCTCGGCCGCCACGGCCGACGGCAGCAGCCAGCGCGGCCCGGGCAGGAGCAGCGCCGGGGACACCGGCAGGCCCGGCGCGGACAGGTTCCCCGGTATGGGCGGGGGATGGTCAGCACTCACGGTCGACAAATCTACGCAGTCGGGTCCGTCGTGAGGTCTTCCCGCCCGCCATCTCCGACCAAAGTCGCAAGGGCGAGGACTTTCGTCCCTCCCTCTCGCCCCGGGACGGAACTCCGGACCGGCATGCCCCGCCCCGCGGCCGATGAACGTGGGGGGTCCGCGGGGCGAGGGTCTTGCCATGAAGCGAACGGTGAAGCGGTTCCTGGAGGCGCTGGGTGTCGTCGCGCTGGTGCAGGGCGCTCTCGGCCTGGTGCACGGGACGACCGGCCGCCTACGAGGGTGGGGCCTCGTACGGCGGCTCGGCGTCCTCGACGGCTACGAGAGCTGCACGAGCGTCGCGCTCCTCGTCCTCTCGTTCGCGTTGTTCGCCGCCGCCGGGAGCCGGGAGTCCGGCTGAACACGGACCGGACTCCCGGGCAACCGCGTCACCCTCGGATCAGCAGCCGAAGTTGATCAGCTTGAACGTGACGTAGTGGTCCGAGGTGTAGTAGTCCTCCCGCGTCTTCTTGCCGGTCACGATGCGCTTGGCGCCCCGCGTCGAGGAGCCCGGCGTGATGACGGTGTACTCGTGGTAGTAGCCGGTGGACTGGGTGGGCAGGACACCTTCGCGGTTCTGGAAGACGACCCCGTCCTGCGAGTACGGGAAGGGGCCTCCGGAGGCGATCAGGTCCAGCGTGTCGTACGCCTGCGACGGCAGCTGCCCGTAACAGATGCTGCCGACGGCGGTCGCCGCGGCGTTGGCGGGGACGACCGTGCTCCCGCCGATGAGCAGCGCGGACATGAGAGCGACCAGGGAACCGATGCGAGTGATTCGTGGGGGGAATCTCATGGCCCTAGGATGACGCGCGTAGACAGTGACATGTCAATGTCAAGGTCGATGATTTCTCCCGTCGAGTCCGATGAGTTATCCGCGAGTTAACCTGCCGCCCGGCGTCCCCACACGGTCCCGGCGATGACGAGAACGCCGCCCAGCAGGCCCACCGCGCCCAGCCGTTCGCCGCCGAGCGCGATGCCCGCGGCGGCGGCCCACAGCGGCTCGGTGCCGAGCAGCAGGCCGACCCGGGACGGCGAGGTCCGGCGCACGGCCCACATCTGCACGAAGAAGGCGAAGAGCGTGCAGCACACGGCGAGGAACAGCAGCCCGGCCCACTCCCGCGCCCCGAAGTCCGCGGCCGCGGCCCAGGGCGTGGTGTCGGCGCCGGCCGACAGCAGCGCGAACACCAGCACCGCGGTACCCAGTTGCACCGTGGTCAGCGGCAGCGCGCCGGCACCCCGGACCGCCTTGCTGCGGGACATGACGAGTACGTGCCCGGTCCGGGCGACGGCCGCGAGCAGCATCAGCAGATCGCCCGGCGAGGGGCGGGTGAAGCCACCGCTCTGGGTCAGCAGGACCACGCCGAGTACCGAGACTCCGGCCGCGGCGAGGAAGGCGCGGGCGGGCCGGACACGGTTCACGGCCGCCTCGGCGAGCGGCGTGAAGATCATGGTGAGGCTGATGACGAGGCCCGCGTTGGTCGCCGAGGTGTGCACGACGCCGTACGTCTCCAACAGGAAGATCCCGCTCAGGATCAGGCCCAGCACGGCGGCCCCGCGCCACTGCGCGGCGGTCAGCGCGCGCAGGGAACGCCATCCCGCCGCCACCAGCACCGGCAGCGCGACGGCGAAGCGCAGCACCAGCACGGCGATCACCGTCCGTGCGGTGGTGACGTCCTTGGCCGCGAGATAGCTGGCTCCCCACACCGCCGCGACGAGCAGCAGGGGCAGGTCGGTGAGCCAGGCGCGGCGGGGTGCGAGCGCGCCGGGTACGGCGATCGTCGACATCGGAGCGGTCTCCAGCGGGGCGGACGGGCGCGGGCGTGGAGACGGCACCGGCTCTCACGGGGGGGGGACGATCACCGTACCGGCGGACCTGCGTGAGGGCTACAGGTTTCGCGGGGCCGGCGGGGACACGGCAGGCTCTCCGGTCGGCTGCGCGCGGGGCCTTCGGCGGTAGTGTGCGGTGGGACGTTGCAGTTTGCACATGCCGAGGCGTCCTGCGCCGTGATCGGGCACGTCATCCACGGTGAGGGACGATGATCGTATCGGTGGTGTCGATGCCGGAGGGCGTCGTCGTGCGCACGGACCTGCAGGGGGCCCGCGAGCGTCTGACGGCCTCCGGATTCGTGATCGTGGACATCGATCTGGGCGAAGAGTCCCCGCCCGACGACGACCGGCCCCTGTCACGTCGGCTCGGACTGGACGACGAGATCTGGGAGTGGCTCGGCGAGCGGCAGGAGCACGCGCGCGCCGACTACCACGCGGGGGTGGCCGCGGGCGTCGTCCCCGTGGTCTGCGGCGACCGGATCGTCTACGTCCAGATCCACTCCGACGAGGAACACGTGATCACGGTCCACCGTGGGCCCGTGGAGCTGATCGACACCTTCGTCGAACGGCTGCGGCACGACCGGCCCGCCGACTCGGTCACCGCGCTGTATCTGATCCTGCAGGGTGTCCTGGAGAGCTTCCGCCGGGCCGTCACGCTGGCCCATCTGGAGGTCGAGGACCTGGAGGAGGCGATGTTCGAGGAGCGGCAGCCGCAGCACGCCCAGGCGCTGGCCCGGCTGCGGCGGCGCGCGGCCCACCTGCACCGCGTGTTCCTGCCGTACGCCTCGGTCGTCCAGGAGATCCTCCTCCGCCGCAGGATGACCGCTCACGGCATCCCGGAGGAGCGGCGGGCGATGAACAGCTTGCACGAGCACACGGTGCAGCTGGTGCTGCTGGAGATCGAGTCGCTGCGGGACGCGACCCGGCGGGCGGCAAGCAGTTACGCGTCGATCGTCGCCGATCAGCAGAACCTCGTGATCAACAGACTCACCGTCGTCTCGATGATCTTCTTGCCGCTGTCGTTCCTGACCGGGTTCTTCGGCATGAACTTCACCTTCCTGACCAACCGCCTGTCGAGCAAGGACTCCTTCCTGGCGCTCGGTCTGGGCCTGCAGGCCGCTTCCGTGGTCGCCGCGCTCTACTACGTGCTGTACCGCACGCACTGGCGGCAGCTCCGGGGCGGCCGTTCCCGCGGCCCCGCCGACGACCAGCTCTGACGCCCCGCTCGTCGGCGCGGCGGGCCGCGGACGGCGGACCGCCCCAGGCACCGACCGCCGGACCCCGACCGCCGGACGCCGGACCCCGACCGCCGCACGCCGCACGCCGCACGCCGCACGGAGCGTCGCGGGTCGCCGGACGTGCGGTACTCGGCCGCCGGGCTCCTGGTACCTGACCTCAGGCCTCAGCCGCCGGGCTCCTGATACCTGACCTCAGGCCTCAGCCGCCGAGCTCCTGGTACCTGGCCTCCAGCCCCGCCGTCCCGTCCTGCGTCAGCGAGCCGAACAGCCGCAGCCGGGAGATGCCGCCGTCCGGGAAGATGTCCACGCGCGCGTGGGTGCCGACGGCGGGCGCGGTGAGCGGGAAGCGGTGGTCGGTGTCGGGCTGGAGACGGGTGCGGGGGAGGATCTCCCGCCACTCGCCGTCCTCACCGTCCCGTACCGACACGGACGCCCAGCCCGCGCTGTTGCCCTTCAGACAGGCCGTGTCGATCTCCAGGGCGCGGATCTCGGACCGGGCGACGAGCCGGTAGCGGATCCAGTCGTGCCCGGTGTCACGACGGCGGCGCGTCTCCCAGCCGTCGTCCATCTTGCGGGAGCGCCCCGGCTGGATGGTGTTGGTGGCGGGCGAGTAGAAGCGGTCGGAGGCGTCCTCGGCCCGGCCGCCGTTCTCCAGGGCGACGACGTCGAAGGTACCGAGCGCGGCGAGCCACGCCGGGTCGGGGACGACCTCGCCGTGGACCCGCAGGCGCGCGATGCCGCCGTCGGGGTGCTGGTTGACGCGCAGGTGCGTGAAGCGCTGTTCGACGTCGACGGCGAATCCGTTGGCCGCGTGGCCGCCGACCGCTGTGCGCGGGACGAGGGTCGTCCACTTCACGTCGTCCGCCAGCAGGTCCCGCGGCGACGGGGAGCCGGGCATCGACACGCCCTCGACCGACACGGCCTGCGGGTAGTTGCCGCGGAAGTGGGCCGTGTCCACGACGATGCCGCTGATCACGCCGGGCGCGCCGAGGCGGACCAGCGCCCAGTCGTGGTCCTCGGCCGTCGGCCACGGGTGGTCGGCCGAGACGCCGCGCCTGCGGCGGGTCTCCCAGCCGTCCATGATCTTGCCCTTGTGGCCGAAGTGCTCGGGGTCGAACTCGGCGCGCCCGGGCACCAGGAGGTTCTCCCGCTCGGCGAAGAACTCGTCGTTGGCGGCGACGACACCCGCGCCGAGCCGGCGGTCCGCGAGGTCGGCGTCCTGCGCGAACGGGAACTCGGCGGTGCGGTAGTCGGCGTACGGGTCGCCGCCGCCGTAGGGGTTCGCGTCGCCGGTGAAGCGGGGAATCGCCGTCACGATGATCAGGTCTGCCTTTCGGGAGTCGGCCGGTGCGGGCGCACGTGCGGGTGCGGGTGCCGGAACAGCGGGTGCGGGTACGACGCGTGGCCTCGGATGACTACGGGGCTACGGGGCCACGGGTGTCCACGGAAGCCATGTGGCTACGGAAGCTGCGGGTGTCGGGAGAGGAGTTCGCCGGCCGGCTCGGTGAACCGGCCCTCGGACATGACGCGTTCGCCGCGCAGCCAGGTGGACTTCACGACGCCGCTGAGGGTCCTGCCCGCGTAGGCCGTGACCCGGTTGCGGTGTTCCAGCGCGGCGGGGTCCACGGTGAAGGTCTCGTCGGGCGCGAGGACGGCGAAGTCGGCGTCGTGGCCCGCCCGGATGGCCCCCTTGCGGTGGTCGAGGCCGACCAGCCGCGCCGTACGGGTGGACATCCAGCGGACGACGTCCTCCAGTCCGTGGCCGCGCCTGCGGGCCTCGGTCCAGATGGCCGGCAGGCTCAGTTGCAGACCCGAGATGCCGCCCCAGGCGGTCGCGAAGTCGTCCGTCTTGAGATCGGCCGTCGACGGCGAGTGGTCGGTGACGACACAGTCGATCGTGCCGTCCGCCAGCGCCTGCCACAGGAGGTCCTGGTTTGCGGCCTCGCGGATGGGCGGGCAGCACTTGAACTCGGAGGCGCCGTCCGGGACTTCCTCGGCGGTGAGCGTGAGGTAGTGCGGGCAGGTCTCCACGGTGAGCCGGACGCCCTCCGCCTTCGCCGCGGCGATCCCCGGCAGCGCGTCGGAGGACGACAGGTGCAGCACGTGCACGCGCGCGTCGAGGCGCCGGGCCTGCGCGATCAGGTTCTCGATGGCGGTGTTCTCGGCGTCGCGCGGGCGTGAGGCGAGGAAGTCGGCGTACCGTCGGCCGCCCTTGTGGGGGGCTGCGTCCAGGTGGTGCGGGTCCTCGGCGTGCACGATCAGCAGGCCGCCGAACCCCGCGATCTCGGCGAGGGACCGGGCGAGCCGGTCCTGGTCGAGCTCCGGGAACTCGTCCACGCCGGACGGTGACAGGAAGGCCTTGAAGCCGAACACGCCGGCGTCGTGCAGGGGGCGCAGGTCCTTGACGTTGTCGGGCAGCGCGCCGCCCCAGAAGCCGACGTCGATGTGCGCCTTGGAGCGCGCGACGTTCTGCTTCGTACGGAGGTGGCCGACCGTCGTCGTCGGCGGGAGGGAGTTGAGCGGCATGTCGACGATCGTGGTGATGCCGCCCGCCGCGGCGGCGCGCGTCGCCGTCCAGAAGCCCTCCCACTCCGTGCGGCCCGGATCGTTGACGTGCACGTGGGTGTCGACGAGGCCGGGCAGGAGGACGTCGTCGCCGAAGTCTTCCAGACGGGCACCGGGCGGCACCTCGGCGTCGTACGCGAGCACGGCCGTGATCCTGCCCCCGGCGACCGCGACCGCGGCGGCGCGTGTTCCCTCGGGAGTGATGACACGCGTCGAGCGCAGCATCAGCTCGACCCCTCCGACCTCGGACACCCGGACCCCTCTCTCCGCCGCTGTCGCCTTCCGATACCGCTGTTCACATGCACGTAACGGAATTCAACGTTCTGTTGAAGGAGTCTTCACTCCCGCCTTCCCGCCGTCAAGAGCACACTCCACCCTCCCCCTCGGGTGTGCACCCTCTGGATGTTTCCACAGAATGGAAATAGACTTCCACAAAGCAGAACGTAGTCATGCGCCACCGAGGAGTCAACCGACACCCGGGTAGGCTGCATCACTGCCTGTCAGCCTCGAAAGGACCGCGCCGTGCCGACGTCCCGCGCCAGCGACGCCCCAGCGCAAAACGCCTCCGCCAAGTCGCCCGCGCCGAGCGGCGGTGTCCAGTCCCTCGAGCGCGCCTTCGATCTGCTCGAGCGCATGGCCGACGCCGGGGGCGAGGTCGGTCTGAGCGAGCTCTCCGCCAGCAGCGGGCTGCCGCTGCCCACCATCCACCGGCTGATGCGCACGCTGGTGGTCTGTGGCTACGTACGCCAGCAGCCGAACCGCCGTTACGCGCTCGGCCCCCGGCTGATCCGGCTCGGCGAGTCCGCGTCCCGGCTGCTCGGCACCTGGGCCCGCCCCTACCTCGCCCGTCTGGTCGAGGAGACCGGCGAGACGGCGAACATGGCGCTGCTCGACGGGGACGAGATCGTCTACGTGGCGCAGGTGCCCTCCAAGCACTCGATGCGCATGTTCACCGAGGTGGGCCGCCGGGTACTGCCGCACTCCACGGGCGTGGGCAAGGCACTGCTCGCGAACACCCCGGCGGACGAGGTGCGCGCGCTGCTCGCCCGTACCGGCATGCCCGCCGCGACGGAGAAGACGATCACCACGCCGGACGGTTTCCTCACCGCGCTGGAGGAGGTGCGCCGGCTCGGCTACGCGGTCGACGACAACGAGCAGGAGATCGGCGTCCGCTGCCTCGCCGTCTCCGTCCCCGACTCCCCCACCGCGGCCGCCATCTCGATCTCCGGCCCCGCGGGCCGTGTCACCGAGGCGGCCACGGAGAAGATCGTGCCGGTGCTGCAGCAGGTCGCCGTGGAGCTGTCGGAGGCCCTGGCGAGCTCGGGCCCGAACGCCTGACGGAACCCGCCGCTCGGTGACGACCCAGACCCTCTCAGGCCCCTTCCCTGTAGCGCCACCGCAGCCCGAGCCCGCGACGGCCGGCGCCGCGCCCGGCGGCCCGCCTGCGCATCCACTCCCCCAGCGGCACCCCCGGCATCCGCTCCTCCGCGCGGCGCTGCATCTCCCGCTCCTGGCGATCGGTGAAGCGGTGATCGGTGGAGCGGCGATCGCCTCCGCTCCCCTTCCCGCAGACGTCTCCGGTGTCGATCGGCATCGCTCCGTTCCCCTTCCCGCACCCATGCGTGGGCCACTTCCCCGTGACTCCCGCCGCGTCTGCGAAGTCTGTAGGCTGATTGGCCTGCCCCACAGGGCCAATGCGAGGGAGTTGGCATGGCGAACGGACCGATCGTCCACGGAATGGACAGGACGCTGGGAAGCCGCCGGCTCGCCGGGCTGCTGTCCGCCGCGCCCCGCACCGACGGCCGCCTCGGATACCGCGCCCTCGCCGACGGGGTCCGCACACTGCTCCTGCACGGCCGCATCCCGTTGCACGTGCGGCTGCCCGCGGAGCGCGAACTGGCCGCCACACTCGGGATCAGCCGTGCCACGGTGACGGCGGCGTACGACCTGTTGCGGGAGGACGGGTTCGCGCGCAGCAGGCGGGGGGCGGGGACGTGGACGGAGCTGCCCGACGGCCACCGCCCGGCCAATGTGGCTTCCTTCCCGGCCGACGACGGGGTGATCGACCTGGCCATCGCGGCGCCCGGCGCGCCCGGGACGCAGCTCGCGGAGGCTTTCACGGAGGCAGCCGGACTACTGGCCGTGCGGGCCTCGACCCCCGGTTACCACCCCTACGGGATAACGGAGTTGAGGGCCGCCGTCGCGGAGCGGTTCACCCGGCGCGGCCTGCCGACCCTGCCGGACCAGATCCTCATCACGAACGGGGCGCAGCAGGCCCTCTCGCTGACGCTGGGACTGCTCGGGCGGCCCGGTGACCGGATCCTGGTCGAGAACCCCTCGTATCCGAACGCGCTCGACACGATGCGGCGCGCGGGACTGCGCACCACCCCCGTTCCCGTCACGGAGGACGGCTGGGACCCGGGGCTGATCGACTGCGCGCTGCGGCAGGCGGCACCCCGGCTCGCGTATCTGATCCCCGACTTCCACAATCCGACGGGCCGTCTGATGCCGCCCGAACAGCGCCTGGCCGTACTGGAGTCGGTGCGCGCGACGGGTACCTGGCTGGTGGTCGACGAGACGATGACGGACATCGCGCTGGAGGTGCCCTCAGCCGTGCCGTTCGCCTCGCTCGCCCCGCGCGGGACGGGCGAACAGATCGTGACCGTGGGGTCGTTGAGCAAGACGCACTGGGGCGGGCTGCGGCTCGGCTGGGTGCGCGCGGGGTCGCGGCTGATCACGGAACTGGCGACCGCGCGGGTGCCGGTGGACATGGGCGGTTCGGTCCTGAACCAGTTGGTCGCCCTCGGTCTGCTGGCACGCACGGACCAGGTGCTGGCCGAGCGGCTGCCGCGGCTGCGGGCCCAGCGGGACGCGCTCGCCGCGTCGTTGGGCCGTCATCTACCCGACTGGCGCTGGAAGTTGCCGCCGGGCGGGCTGTCCCTGTGGGTCGACCTGGGGCGTCCGATCGCCTCGCCGCTGGCCCGTGCGGCCCTCGCCAAGGGCGTACGCATCGAGGGTGGCGCCCGCTTCGGCGCGGACCCGGGCACCCATGAGTCCCGGCTGCGCTTCCCCTACACTCTGGCGCCGGAGGTGCTCGAGGAGGCCGTAGGCCGGGTCGCCGCCGCCCTGGACGGCGGTCTCGACGCGGCCGGCGCGGACACCGGACGCCCGCGCTGGGTCGCCTGACCGCGCGGGGTCGGGCTACCGCAGGGGCGGCCGTCCGAACAGCTCCACCGCGCTGCGCACCTCCGCGAGGCCCGTCGCCAGCGCGCTGACCGAGCCGATCGCGCCCGCGATCAGCAGCAGGGAGCGACGCAGTCGCGGGATCTCGGGGGCGCCGCTGAGGGCCATCGCGGCGAGCGCCGCGAGTTCGTCCTCGGCGATGCCCCGGTCGGGGAACTCCACCGGGTGCACCGCGAGTTCACGGCGCAGCCGGGAGACGGCGGTCCGCAGTTCCGCCACTCTCGGGTCCTCGTCGCTGCCGGTCACTGACCTCTGCCCCAAGCTCCGCAACACAGCTCTCTCCCCACTCGCCACCCCGGCGCGCGGTCGTCTCGGCCGCGCGCCCGCATGTCCTGCGCCCCAGGGCGTCGGTCGGGCACCGAGGGACGCGGGCCAGTAAACGCCACCCGGTGAGGTGGGCGCCACAGCACGGACCGAAATTCAGCCTCCCGAAACCGTGCGGTCGACGCGCGGTCAGGTATGCAGGAGGTATGACGCACAGGGAAGACCAGGTCGCCGGGCTGCTCCTCGCGGCGGGCGGGGGACGACGGCTCGGCGGGCGGCCCAAGGCACTGCTCGAACACCGGGGGCGACCCCTCGTGGAGTTCGCGGCGGGAGTGCTGCGAGCGGCCGGATGCACACGCGTCCACGTGGTGCTGGGGGCGGACGCCGCCGTCGTACGGGAGCGCGCACGCCTCGACGGCTGCGTGCTCGTCGACAACCCGGAGTGGGAGCGCGGTATGGGCTCGTCGCTGCGGGCCGGGCTCGGCTCGCTCGCCGGCACGGGCGCGCGGGCGGCGCTGGTCTCGCTGGTCGACCAGCCCGGCATCGGGCCCCGGGCGGTCGCCCGGGTGCTCGCCGCGTACCGGGACGAGACCTCCCTGGTCTCGGCCGCGTACGACGGCACGCGCGGCCATCCCGTCCTCTTCGGCGCCGCCCACTGGGCGGGCGTCGCGGCGAGTGCGACCGGCGACCGCGGGGCACGTGCCTACCTCGGGGAGCGGGACGCGGCGATCACACTCGTCGAGTGCGGGGACGTGGCGCGACCGTACGACATCGACACGGAGGACGATCTGGGACACCTTGAGTGAGCGGCGTGGCACTGAGCGCCATAGTGCCTCGACCCGGAGAATCTCGATATCAACAAATCATTGAACTTCCACCATGAGGAAACTACTATCCACTGTTCAGAAGCGCCGTGCTGCTCTCCAGGCGCTCACTGCCCTGCCCGGGTCGTCTGGCACCCGGTGCCACGCTCGCTGAAGGAAGTGACAGCTCATGTCCGCACCAGCGCCGTCCCCGCTGGCCATCGTCGACGCCGAGCCCCTGCCCCGGCAGGAAGAGGTCCTCACGGACGCGGCCCTCGCCTTCGTGGCCGAGCTGCACCGGCTGTTCACGCCCCGGCGTGACGAGCTCCTCGCCCGCCGCGCGGAGCGCCGCGCCGAGATCGCCCGCACCTCCACGCTCGACTTCCTCCCGGAGACCGCCGCGATCCGCGCGGACGACTCCTGGAAGGTGGCCCCGGCCCCGGCGGCCCTGAACGACCGCCGGGTGGAGATCACCGGCCCCACCGACCGCAAGATGACCGTCAACGCCCTCAACTCCGGGGCCCGGGTGTGGCTCGCGGACTTCGAGGACGCCTCCGCGCCCACCTGGGAGAACGTGGTCCTCGGCCAGCTCAACCTGACCGACGCCTACACCCGGAACATCGACTTCACCGACCCGGGGTCCGGCAAGTCGTACGCCCTCAAGGCGGACGAGGACCTCGCGACCGTCGTCGTGCGGCCGCGCGGCTGGCACCTGAACGAGCGTCACCTCGTCGCCGCCGACGGCACGACCGTGCCCGGCGCCCTCGTCGACTTCGGCCTGTACTTCTTCCACAACGCGCAGCGGCTGATCGACCTCGGCAAGGGCCCGTACTTCTATCTCCCGAAGACGGAGTCGCACCTGGAGGCCCGCCTCTGGAACGACGTCTTCGTCTTCGCGCAGGACTACGTCGGCATCCCGCAGGGCACGGTCCGCGCGACCGTCCTGATCGAGACGATCACGGCCGCGTACGAGATGGACGAGATCCTCTACGAACTCCGCGACCACGCCTCCGGGTTGAACGCGGGCCGCTGGGACTACCTCTTCTCCATCGTCAAGAACTTCCGTGACGGCGGGCAGAAGTTCGTGCTGCCGGACCGCAACGCGGTCACGATGACGGCCCCGTTCATGCGCGCGTACACCGAACTCCTCGTCCGCACCTGCCACCGGCGCGGCGCGCACGCCATCGGCGGTATGGCGGCGTTCATCCCGTCGCGGCGCGACGAGGAGGTCAACAAGGTCGCCTTCGAGAAGGTCAAGGCCGACAAGGACCGCGAGGCGGGCGACGGGTTCGACGGGTCGTGGGTGGCCCATCCGGACCTCGTCCCGATCGCGATGGCATCCTTCGACGCCGTGCTCGGCGACCGGCCGAACCAGAAGGACCGGCTGCGCGAGGACGTGTCGGTCGCCGCCGGTGACCTGATCGCCGTCGACTCGCTCGACGCCAAACCCACGTACGGCGGTCTGGTCAACGCCGTCCAGGTGGGGATCCGTTACATCGAGGCCTGGCTGCGCGGCCTCGGCGCGGTCGCCATCTTCAACCTGATGGAGGACGCGGCGACGGCGGAGATCTCGCGCTCGCAGATCTGGCAGTGGATCAACGCGGGCGTCGTCTTCGAGAACGGCGAGAGCGCCACCCCGGAGCTCGCCCGGAAGATCGCCGCCGAGGAACTGGCCGCCATCCGCGCCGAGATCGGTGAGGAGGCCTTCACCGCGGGCAACTGGCAGCAGGCGCACGACCTGCTGCTGACGGTGTCCCTGGACGAGGACTACGCGGACTTCCTCACGCTGCCCGCCTACGAGCAGCTCGCCGGCTGAGCCGTCGAGACGTCATCTCTCCGAGTGGCCCAGGGACCTGCCCGGGGCCACTCGGTCGCGTACGAGCCTCTTGACCGCCGTGGGCTCCGGGAAGCCCTGCTCACGGCGGTCCCAGACGACCTCGTCGTCGACCCGGACCACGAAGACGCCGCCCGTGCCGGGCTTGAGGGACAGCTCACCGAGTTCGGTCTCGAACGTGGTCAGCAGCTCCTGCGCCAGCCAGGCCGCGCGCGGAAGCCAGCGGCACTGGGTGCAGTACTCGATCTGCACGCGGTGAGCGCTCGCCGAGGGCGTCGTGGTCATTCGAGGTGCACCGACCAATCCTGTTCCGCCGCCGGTCTGCCGTGCAGGTCCGGCACCCGCTTGAGCCAGTTCGGACGTCCCCGCTCGGTTCGCGCCGCCCGGTCCGCGTCCTCGGCGGCGAGCTGCTCGCGGCTCGGGAAGTCCGTGGGCAGCCAGGCCGCCGACGCCTTCACCCGGGCGAGGAGGTAGCCGACGTACGCGTCCCGGGCCTCGTCGGGGGTCGCGAAACCGGGCTCGTCCGCGAGCCAGGCGTCCGGCACCTGGGCCGTGACCTCCCGCAGCAGCGCCTCCGTCACCCTGGGCGCGAACTCGGCGTCCGCCGCCCGGGTGTCCGGGGCGCAGCCGCCGAGCGCGTGGTGCCGGAAGTCGTAGGCCTTCTCCGGCGCGGAGGCGTCCCAGCGGTGGTGGAAGACGAGGGCGGCGCCGTGGTCGATCAGCCACAGCCGCGGCGGCGCGATACCGAAGGTGGGCCAGATCATCAGGTTCGAGCTGTGCACCGTGCGGTCGACGTTGACCGTCAGGGCGTCCAGCCAGATCACCCCGCCCGCCTCCAGCGGGTCGACGGCGAAGGTCCTGGCCACCTCCGGGGTGAAGTCCCGCGCGCCCGGCAGATAGTCCATCCCGAGGTTCACGCCGGCGCTGGCGCGCAGCAGGTCCTGGACCTCCTGGTGGGGCTCGTGCTCGGCGACCGCGGGGTCGAAGTGCACGAGGACCAGCTCGGGGAAGCGGAGCCCGAGGGCGCGCGCGAGCTCACCGACGATCACCTCGGCGACCAGCGCCTTGCGGCCCTGCGCGGAGCCCGTGAACTTCACGACGTACGTGCCCAGGTCGTCGGCCTCGACGAGTCCCGGCAGCGAACCACCCTCGCGCAGGGGCGCGATATAGCGGGTCACGGCGACCTCTTTCAGCATTTTCCCAGGCCACCCGTCTCATCCAGCTTGCAATCCACGATCAATTGTGGAGGGGTGTCGGCAGTAGGGATCACCCGTCAACGGGCCTGGGGAGAATCCGGGGAGTTTCGGCTGGCCGATCTCCCCGCTCCCCGAGCAGTCCGTCGATCACGGCGCGCCCCTTGCTTCCGGCCTCCGGCATGAAGTGAGCATAGTAACCGAGGGTGATCGCGGGCGAGGAGTGCCCGAGCCACCGCGCCAAGGTCACGACGGACTCTCCGGCCTCCAGCATGACCGAGGCATAGGTGTGCCGCAGCACGTGGAAGCCGTCCTTCGGGGCCGCCGCCCACTGCCAGGGTTTCGATCCCTCGGCGCGCGGCGGGATGACGCCGGCCCCGGCCGGCGCGGGCTTCCAGGTGTAGGTGTTCCAGGTGTTCTTCCCCGTCGGCAGGGTGAAGTACAACCTTCCATGGATCGCTTGGATGTGACGGCGGCCGTGGATGACGCCTCGCGCGTAGTCGATGCCCTCTGAGTCCTGGCCGGGGTGCGGACGACGTTCACGTTCTCCAGCAAGCCGGTCGAGACGGGCGTGTATCTCGACTACTACGAGAAGATGACCGCGTACGTTGCGCGATCCTGCCCTCCCCTGCCTCCGTCCCGTCGCGGACGGGGCGGAACACTCCTGGGCGATGACTCGACGACGTCTCGGCACCGCGCTACGTCCGGTTCCCGGGCGGGCGGCCCGGGGGCGCTTCCCCGGCTGACCGCGTCACCTGGGAAGGTGCCTGCGGCGGCGGCCCAGGCGCAGGCCGAGGAGGACGAAGTCGGCGACCAGAACCACCACGCCGATGACCAACAGGTAGAACAGGCCCTTCGCCACCACACCGATGATGCCGAGCACGATGGCCACGATGGCCAGCAGGAGGAAGAGAGCCATTGGTGTCACCTCAGGGTGGGAGACGTCGGTCGGGGCATCAGCGGCGGGCGAGGCGACGTTCGCCGCCCGCACCCGTTCGGTAGGCGAGCTCGTAGTGCGCGAAGACCGACTTCTCTTCCTCCGCGAGCAGTTCGCCGTCCGTGCCGATCGAGGGCGCTTCCTTGACCTGTTTCTTGTCGTAGGCGATCTTCACATAACCGGGACCGACCGTCGCGTCGCCCAGGGGGACGAACACCAGCCGGTGCCGGGTCGGCAGGCCGACCGTGACCGTCGCGAACGCGGGCTGGTCCGTGGCCGTGTCGACGTAGATCGCCTCCAGGACGCCGATCTTGTGCCGCTCGTGGTCGACCACGTCGTGGCCTCGCCATTCCCTGATGTCTTGCGCCTCGAACACGGGGCCCCCTCTGTCGCAGGTCAGCTGAAGACCGCTGTCGTCGCTCTCTCGCTCCTTCCTCCTTACCTTCCTTCGGAGGGTCACACCCTGGAGAGCAGCCAACTTGCGGCCCCGACGGCGGACGATCCGCGCGTGGTGCGGCGCCTTTGCGACCGTCCGGCCCGTCGCGGTCCAGCGCGGCAGCGCGGGCGGTGAGCCGCGCGGGCCGGACCACCTGTCGCGGGGTCAGTAGGTGGCCAGGGAAATGGCGATGTAGTGCGCGGTGAAGGCTGCCACGGTCAGGGCGTGGAACACCTCGTGGAAGCCGAACCAGCGGGGTGAGGGGTCGGGTCGCTGAAGGGCGTAGACGACCGCGCCCGCGCTGTAGAGGAGACCGCCGGCCACGATCAGGGTGAGTACGGCTGCTCCGCCGGTGTGCAGGAAGTCGGGCAGGTAGCGCACTGGCGCCCACCCCAGTGCCAGGTAGCACGGGGTGTACAACCAGCGCGGCGCTCCGACCCACAGGACCCGGAACACGATGCCGGCCAATGCGCCCGCCCACACGACCCACAGCAGCACGGACCGCTGGTCCGGCGAGAGAAGGAGCACGGCCAGGGGCGTGCAGGTGCCGGCGATGATGAGGAAGATGTTGGCGTGGTCGAGACGTCGCAGGAGAGCCTCGCCGAGCGGCCCCCAGGTTCCGCGGTGGTAGATGGCGCTTGTCGCGAACAGCAGCCAGGCGGTGACCGAGTACACGGCGCAGGCCAGAGCCGCCTGCGGGGTGCGAGCCAGGCAGATGAGCACGATTCCCGCGATCAGTGCGGCGGGAACCATTCCGGCATGGAGCCAGCCACGCAGCCTCGGCTTGATCGGTTCGGCCAGGCCGGCCGCCCGCTCCACCAGAGCGGCAACCGGGTGCGCTTCCTCTTCTGCTTCGTCGGCTTGTGATCCGGCGGGCGACCCGTCTTCACGACCCGCTCCACCCCTTGAGGCGGCGTGACTGTATTCGGTTTCTGCGGCGTCGCGGGACACAGCTTCTCGTCCTCCCTCGGACTCCTGGGCGTCACCGGTGATCACGGGGCCATGCTAGAAGACGACGCCCGGACGGCACTCCAGGAGTCCGGTCGCGACCACCACGCCCACGTCGTCGGTGTGTGCTCCGCAACCGTTTGAACTCCGACCTCGTTGATCCTGGCGTCAATTGGGCCCGCCGAAGCCGAGTAGACCGGCTGCTCATGGGAACGATCAGGACTTCCGAACGGGCATTGGGCCCGCCTACGCGCAAGGATCGCCGATGCTTCCTGAGGTCCGCCCCCACGTATCCGCCCCCCTCGCACACCAGGTGGAACACCAATTGGGCCTGGCTCCGCATCTCGAAGCGGGCCATCTCGATGTGGAGCGCGTCGCCGGCATCGCAGTCGTCGCAGCCGCCCACTCCGACGGCTATGCGGCCACCGGCCATCTCCTCGGGCTGCTGGCTGCACTCCCTGCCCCTACCAAGGCGGGAGAACGCTTCTGGGCGGAGCTGTGGAGGACCTCGGGCACCGCGTACCTGCTTCCCGCCAACATCAAGGCCCTGGTGCTGCGTTCCCTGACAGGAGAAGGAACCGCCCTGGCCCGACAAATCCTGTCGGCCGTCGATCAGATGACCCCTCCCCAGCGCGTCGCAGCCGGGGAGGTGATCGGTCAAGCCCTCGCCGAGTCCGACCACTTTCCCGACCTCAAGACACAGGTCATCGGAGAACTGTGGCTGCGAGATCTCGAGCTCACCGCCTGGCGCGTCCTGCACGCAGACCACAGATCGGACGATCCCGCTGGACGGAAAGCCTTCCTCGACGCCTGGACGAGCGTGTGATGAGGGTGTTTGTCATACGGCCCACGGCTGACAGAGACGCACCAGTGGTGTGCGGTACCGACAGCTGCGCAGTGCGCCAGGGGGCGGGCCCAGGCTTCAGCGTTCGCCGCCGTGAGGGGTGAGCTCCAGCAGTCCCCGGACGGGCACGTGCGCCTCGGCTGGGTGTCGGAGGATGCCGCCCAGGCAGAGGGTGTAGCGCGTGCGCCGTCCGCTGCGCTCGCGGCGCATGTAGCCGGCCTCTTCGAGGTCCTTGACGACGCTCTGAGCGGTGCGTTCGGTGATGTGGCAGGCCGCGGCGACCTCGCGAACACGGCTGGCAGCGTCGCGAGCGATGACGATCAGCACTCGGGCGTGGTTGGTGAGGAAGCTCCAGTTCCCGGCCTGCTCATTTACGATCTGCCCCGCTCTTCGACGCTCTTCGACGCTGACCAGTTGGGACACCCCCAGGGAGTTCGGTAACCATCACCATCAGCGGCAGACCCCGCAGATGTCGCCTACGAGGTGTGCTCGCGGTCGCTGATCCAGCCGCGCAGCGGGCCATAAACCGCCAGATCGTCCGCCACCGGCGCGCCCCTGCCCTGAACGGCGGCAGCGCCGGGGGTTCGGCTGAGCATCTTTGACCGCCTCGCACGCGCCACCGCGGTCACCCTGGTCATCAGCGCCACGCCCGTGAACGCCCTCCGCCCGCGCTGTCACCACCCGTCAGGAGCAGGGTGGCCAGTAAATATAATCTGCCTTATGTCGAAGCCTGACGAACTGCTCGTTGACGTCGCCACCCTGGTGGAGTCCGGGCAGAGCAACCAGATGTCCCTGACCGTGGTCACCGGTGGTGCTGTCATCACCGGTCGGCTGGCTCCCGAGGCAGCGTGGAGGCAGAGGGTGTCGGATGTGCTGACGGATTCCACCCGCTTGGGAGAGTTCTCCGCCGTCTTCGACACCCCCGCGAAGAAGGACGGACCGCCCACTCATCTGCACTTCCATGTCGCCCGGATCCTGCAGGGCACGGTCGGGATCCCGGAGACAGGCGGGATGTACCGTGTGGCGATCAACGACGTCAGCGCCTGGACCATGGGCGACTTCAGCTATTCCGACCACTGAGCAACCACTGCCACGGGAACCCGTCGCAAGCAGTGTGGGCCCGATCGGCGCGCGCCGATCGGGCCCACACTGCTGTCCAAGCGTCGGCTCGTTGCCCGTCCCGTCGGTCAGACGGACACGGGAGTGCCGATCATCGCGGAAGCCTGCTGGAGCGAGCTGAGGATGCGGACGGGGGCGGCCTTCGGGAGGGTGCGGCAGGTGAAGCCGAGCTGAGTCATGGCCCGGAGGACTTCGCCGGCGCTGAAGTCACGGCGGTCCTGGCGGGTGATGACCTGGCCGACCTGCTTCACGGGGTAGTGGCGGCGGCCGATTATCACGGATTCGCCGGCGACCGGTTCGGGCTTGACGCCCTTCATCGATTCCAGTACGCCGGTCTTGGTGAGCTCGAAGGGGAAGCGGGCGATGACGCAGCGCATGTGGCCTCACAGGGAGAACAGGGAGGAGGGGAGAACGATCCGACCGGGGTGAGGCGGTTCAGCGGGAGAGGGCGAGGACGCCCAGGGCGCTGCCTTGCCCGTCGACCACCGGCAGGGCACCGAGCCGGCGGGAGCGCATCGCGTGCTCGGCTTCGGCCATCGTGGTCACGGGTGAGGCGAACGAGCCGGGGTCGCCGAGGACGTCGCGCAGGCGGACGCGGTCCGTATAAGCGGAGCCGTCACGGACCCCGGTGAGTTCTGTCCGGGTGACCAGTCCGGTGCACTGGCCGTCCTGGTCGCAGACGACCAGCCGGCCCGTGCGGGCGGCTGCCATGACGGACAGCGCAACCTCGACGCTCATGTCGTCACAGACCTGTGGTCCGGCCGCATCCATGACCTCCGCCACCGTCCTGTGCACGGGGCTGGCGCTCGCCGGGCGGGGCTGCATCTGAACCAGCGTCAAAAGGTGCCTCCTGCAGAGATGGGTCAGCTTCCTGATCACGAAGGCTCTAGGCCGCCGCATCGAAGACGGACTGGCGTACGGGCGCGCGCCGGGTCGTCGAAGAGGGGCGGCGCCGGCCTCGGGAGGAGGCACCGCGCTTGGGGCGTTCGGCCACCGGTGCGGTGATGACGACCGGGATGCCGGAGGGGGCCTGGGCGCCGGTGATCCTGTGCAGGGCCTCGTCGCCCGAGTGGATCTGGGTGGTCTGCGGCCGGATCCCGGCGTCCGACATGAGGCGGAGCATGTCGCGGCGCTGGTTCGGTGTGACGAGGGTGACGACGCTGCCGGACTCGCCGGCGCGGGCGGTGCGTCCGCCGCGGTGGAGGTAGTCCTTGTGGTCGGTCGGCGGGTCGACGTTGACGACGAGGTCGAGGTTGTCGACGTGGATGCCGCGCGCCGCGACGTTGGTCGCCACCAGCACGCTGACGTGCCCCGTCTTGAACTGCGCCAGCGTGCGGGTGCGCTGCGGCTGCGACTTGCCGCCGTGCAGCGCGGCGGCCCGTACCCCGCTGTTGAGGAGGTCCTGGGTCAGCCGGTCGACGGCATGCTTGGTGTCCAGGAACATGATCACCCGACCGTCGCGAGCGGCGATCTCGGTCGTGGCGGCGTGCTTGTCAGCGCCGTGGACGTGCAGGACGTGGTGCTCCATCGTCGTGACCGCACCGGCCGAGGGGTCGACCGAATGCACGACGGGGTCGGTCAGATAGCGGCGCACCAGCAGGTCGACGTTACGGTCCAGGGTGGCGGAGAACAGCATCCGTTGCCCCTCCGGACGCACCTGGTCGAGCAGCGCGGTGACCTGCGGCATGAAGCCCATGTCGGCCATCTGGTCGGCCTCGTCCAGCACCGTGATCCCCACCTGGTTCAGCCGGCAGTCGCCACGGTCGATGAGGTCCTTGAGCCGGCCAGGGGTCGCGACGACGATCTCGGCTCCGCCTCGCAGCGCGCCGGCCTGCTTGCCGATCGACATCCCACCGACCACCGTGGCCAGCCGCAGCCTGACGGATCGGGCGTACGGAGTGAGCGCGTCGGCCACCTGCTGCGCCAGTTCACGCGTCGGTACGAGGATCAGCCCCAGCGGCTGGCGGGGCTCAGCACGCCGCCCGGCGGTACGGGCGAGCAGGGCGAGGCCGAAGGCGAGGGTCTTGCCGGAACCGGTGCGCCCGCGGCCCAGGACGTCACGGCCTGCCAGGGAGTTCGGCAGCGTCGCGCCCTGGATGGGGAACGGCGCGGTCACGCCCTGCTTGCCGAGTTCGGCCAACAGCTGCTCGGGCATACCGAGATCGGCGAAGCCCTCAACGGCAGGCAACGCGGGGGTGATCGTCTTGGGGAGGGCGAACTCCCCCTGCACCGCGGCGGGCCGACGGCCGTAACCGCCGGAACGGGCCGGACCGCCGGAACGGCGCGGCGCCGGCGAGCCGAAGCGACTGCCGCCCTTCCCCGCGTCGGCACCGCCCTTACGGGTGCGGGCGGAGCGGTCGTTCGTACGTGTGCGGTTCATGCGGAACCTTCCTCGATGTGGCGCATATCAAGGAATTCCCGCAAGCGATGAGCAGCACGGAATTACAAAATATGGACCGATGTCTAAGCAAATGCAGCCGACGTGAATCCACGCGGGCGTAAATGCCGATATAGGTGACGCAGTGGGGACGTGAAATCCGGGGCGTCGACTGCGGTGCAGCTCTACAGGATGCGCCTACATCCCGAAGGAGGAGCCGCATGTGGCGAGACTGCGGATTCCTCCGAGACGTCCCGCGGGTGAAACCGCCGCGGAAAATGACTGCAGCTGGGGCCCGCACCCCGAAGGATGCGGGCCCCAGCTACAGGTCTGTCAGGCCGGAACGATGTTCTCGGCCGTCAGGCCCTTCTGGCCCTGCGCGATGTCGAAGTTCACCTTCTGGCCTTCGAGCAGCTCACGGAAGCCCTGGGCGGCAATGTTCGAGAAGTGGGCGAACACGTCAGCGCCGCCGCCGTCCTGCTCGATGAAGCCGAAACCCTTTTCCGCGTTGAACCACTTCACGGTACCAGCAGCCATGTCATATCTCCTTTGGGGCAGTACACCGGCGTCCGCACTGTGCGGACACCGTGTCGCCGCGATGATTACCCCGCCGGAAAATGACCGGAAATACAAAAGCGCTCTCCCCGGCAGGAGCCGAGTGGGAGCACTTGAAGTTTCGGGAACCACAACTGCAACTGAGATGGACAGTAGCACGCCGCAAGGGCCCGCGTCGGGATAAGTAATTCCACCCGCTCGTTGCAGCAAAAACTCTCACCGCATCGTCCGTCAATCCCTCACAGCATGGCCCGGCAAACTCTCACCTCAAGAACACAGATATTGACTCCCTCGCAGTGCAACGTTCCGAAAAAAGGAGCTGAGTCGTCATCCGCTACCAGGGCCGCCAGGGCGCTATGACGTGTGCGCCGTCCGAGGGATCGCCTTCAACAACGGTTAACACAGGCCGGGCGCCCTGCCCGGCTGTCTCGTGCGTGTCTGACACGCGTCCTTCAACGATCCTCTGCGGCACCGCCAACGCCCCCAAAGAGGGAATCGGAAGCGCCACACCCCACAAGGGCACTGCCCCCGTGTAACTGTGCTGGCGGGTAACGCTCCGGGGGGGACCCGGCCCTAAGGGGGAGCGGGTGGGGAGAGGGAAGCGGGCACGGATGGACGAGACAAGTGAGGCCGACGGCGGCGGGGCGGCCTCGCTGCTGGAGGCATCGCTCGCGCTGGACAGCTCCCGCATAGCCCAGGCCCGCCATCTGGCATCGGCTTTCCTGACGACGGCGCGAGACGACCACGGCATCCCGGTGGTGACCGCCACGGTCGAGATCGTCCAGCTGATCGTCAGCGAGCTGGTCGCCAACGCCCGCAAGTACGCGCCGGGACCGGCCCTTTTGCGCCTGCGGGTCACCGGTGCCGTGGTCCGAGTCGACCTCTGCGACAGCAATCCCGTCGTACCGGCCGCCAAGCCCCAAGACCCCGAACGTATCGGCCGGCACGGCCTGGAGATCGTCAGAGCACTCGCCCAGACCGTCACCGTCGAGCAGACACCCCTCGGCAAGCGCATCACCGCGGACATCGCCCTCACCACGGCCACCGCATAACCGGACCGGTCCCACCCGTTCACGTCCGCTCACGGCGACGGCCGCCGGTCGGCCGGCGGCCGTGTGACTTGCGAGACGTGGCCCCCGTACCGTCCCCATCGAGCACCCCCCCACGGGCACAACCCGGAAGCGCGGAAACCCGGTCGCGAACTGGCCGCCAGGGACGCACCGGGCCGCGGCATCTGCGGAGCCGAGGTGGGCCCGGCGCTCGTGGAACGCCGCACGCTCAGTGTGCTGCGACTAGCGGCTCAGGCGGCGGCTGTTGGGTTCACTGATCCGGCGGCGCGGCGGTATTCGGCGTTGATGCGCTGCGCCTCCTCCAGCTGATCTTCGAGGATGACGATCCGGCAGGCGGCATCGATGGGTGTGCCCTGGTCCACGAGTTCCCGGGCGCGAGCGGCAGTGCGCAGCTGGTAGCGGGAGTAGCGGCGGTGGCCGCCCGCGGAGCGCAGCGGTGTGATCAGGCGGGCTTCGCCGATGGCACGGAGGAAACCCTGGGTGGTACCGAGCAGCTCGGCGGCCCGGCCCATCGTGTAGGCCGGGTAGTCGTCGTCATCGAGACGCCCGAACGAGTCATCCGCTGTCATTGCACCTCTCTCATGGAACGCGTGGAGGGGCCCTGGCACTATGCGCGCCAGGGCCCCGAAGGAACTGCTACACCATCTACCGGCCTTGATACTGCGCCGGCCTTCTGAGTCCGCACCGGCTCACACGGAAGGAGAGCGTGTGCGGGGATCGCGGTTGCTCGACCGGAGACCACCTCACTATCGATGTCCTGCGGTACCCGGGCTCACGACTTGCGCCCGGGCGATCCTGATGGCGCTCGGCCCCTCCGTTCTTTCCCTCTTGGATCAACTAACTGCTGGTACTGCTCTCCTGCGTACTACTGGTATTACGAACCGTTCAGTGACCTGCCACAGCGCCACTTTCCGGCAGCCAGCCCCGTCGCCCGTCCTGCGTCTGCTCTGGCTTGGAACCCCACTGCCGGACTTCCCGGTGCGCGCGCCCGCAGCCGACGCCTTCACCGAGGTACCGCTCACTCTCTTCACTGCTGGGACTTGCGAACTGCACTTACCGGTACCGCCACTGCATCAACTGCGGTCCTGCTCACGGTGGCCCCTGATCACTGCGGGCCACCCGGTCCGGTCGTCAGTCCCGTCGCCGTCCTGCAACCACCCTGGCTTCGAAACTCCACCACCGCACCGTCCTGCGCACTGCTGCCCGGCAGTTCGTGTCTGCCGGGCCCTGCTGTCTCTCTGGGCTACGAGAGAAACCATAGCCAGTCGATCACCCAATGTCTACTCCAGCCAACATAGATTTCCGTTCGTTCGACAACGAGGTAATCGGCCCCGTGCAGCGAAGGCAGAGTGAGTGAAGCCGTCATGCGCCGGGTTAACGGGCCGCTGACCAGGACATGAGCCCCGCGCACACGAACGGCCATGACGATCTCAAGACCCGGGGGGACCTGATGGACACGATGAGCGTCAGCGTCGATCAGGGTGGCTCGCCCACTTGGGTTTGATCGCGTCCTACGCCCTCTCCCTGGCCGCGCGCAGATCGCCCGGCCGCACCGACCGGCCGCCGAGGCACGCCGGAAGCGGGAGGGGCGAACACCAGGTGCCCGGTCCGACGGCGGACGAAAGCCGCTTGCGGCTGGGTGGGAGTATGGCGGTATGGATCTCCGCAGCAGGAACAACGTGACGGTCACCGGCCGGGCCACTGATGGGCCGGTGGTGGTGCTGGCGCACGGATTCGGCTGTGATCAGAACATGTGGCGGCTGACCGTGCCCGCCCTGGCCGAGCGGTACCGGGTGGTGCTGTTCGACTACGTAGGCTCCGGCGGCTCGGATCCGTCGGCCTTCAGCCCCGAGCGGTACTCCTCGCTGAATGGCTATGCCCAGGATGTGGTGGAGATCTTTGAGGAGCTGGACCTGCGGCAGGCGGTGTTCGTCGGGCATTCGGTCAGCGCCATGGTGGGGGTGCTGGCCGCGCGGATGGCGCCGCAGCGGATCGGGGCGCTGGTGATGGTGGCCCCGTCTCCTTGCTACATCGACGATGACGGATACCGCGGTGGCTTCAGCGCGCAGGACATCGATGAGCTGCTGGATTCGCTGGAGTCGAACTACCTGGGCTGGTCCTCGACGATGGCCCCGGTGATCATGGGTAATCCGGAGCGGCCCGAGCTGGGGCAGGAACTGACGAACAGCTTCTGCGCCACCGACCCTGACATGGCCCGCGTCTTTGCCCGCACCACGTTCCTGTCCGACAGCCGCGAGGACCTGAAGAGCGTGACGGTACCGACGCTGGTGGTGGAGTGCTCTCAGGACGTGATCGCGCCCCGCGAGGTCGGCGCGTATGTCCACGCCGCGATCCCCTCCTCCCGCCTGGTCACCCTCGACGCCACCGGGCACTGCCCGCAGCTGAGCGCGCCGGAGGCCACCACCGAAGCGATCCTCGAGTTCCTGGAAGTCCTGCGGTGATGTGCCGCACCGGCGAGGAGTCGGGTGAGGGACCGGAGCCGGCGCGCGTCGGGCACGGGCCCGACACGGACGCCTCGTTCACCGCGCTGCTCGAGGACAGCGCCGAGGACCTGTACGAGGCGGCGCCCTGCGGGTATCTGTCGACGCTGATGGACGGCACCATCGCCAAGATCAACGCCACCCTGCTGGACTGGCTCGGCCTGGCACGCGAGACGGTGGTGGGCAAACTCCGCTTCCCCGACCTCCTCACCGTCGGCGGGAAGCTCTACCACGAGACGCACTTCGCGCCGCTGCTGCGCATGCAGGGCGGGCTGCACGGTATCGCCCTGGAGATGAAAGCCGCCGACGGGCGCCGCCTGCCAGTGCTGGTCTCCTCCGTGGTCAAACACGGCAGCGAAGGCGAGCCTCTGCTGATCCGCACCACCGTCTTCGACGCCTCCGACCGACGCGCCTACGAACAGGAACTACTGACCCGCCGCCAGGAAGCCGAACGAGCACGTGCCGAAGCGGAGCGTGCGCACGCGGAGGCGGAGCAGGCCCGCCGGCAGGCCGAGGCCGACCGGAAACGGCTGGCCGACGCGCTCGCTGTACTGCAGCGATCACTCATGCCCTCCTCGCTGCCCGCCGTGCCGGGTCTGGAGGCGGCCGGCTACTACCACACCGCCTCTTCCGACAGGCTGGGCGGCGACTTCTACGACCTGTTCTCGGTGGGCGAGGGCCGGTGGGCGTTCTTCCTCGGCGACGTGTGCGGCAAAGGCCCCCAAGCGGCCTCCCTCACCTCACTGACCCGGTACACGCTGCGCGCGGCGGCCATGCACAACCCCGAGCCGACCGCGGCACTGACCACGCTCAACGCCGTCCTGCACGACCGGTACGCCGCCGGCGGCGACCCCCGCTACTGCACCGTCATCTTCGGCGTCATCGAACCCGACGCCGACCACGGCCGCACCACCATCCGCCTTGCCTCCGGCGGACACCCCCCGGCGCTGGTCATGGGGGCCGACGGCCGCGCCGACTACCTCCCCACCCCGGGAGGACTCCTCGTCGGCGCTCTGCCCACGGCCCCCTTCAGCACCGCGGAGACCATCCTCACCCCCGGCGACACGCTCCTGCTCTACACCGACGGCCTCACCGAGGCCCGTACGGGCCCCACCCGCAAGCACCTCTTCGGCGACACCGCCCTGCGCGCCTTCGCCACCGACCATGCCCCCACTACGCCCCAGGGCGTGATCACCGCACTGACCGGGCTGCTGGAAAGTTTCGGCGACGGCCTGGACGACGACACCGCCCTGCTCGCGCTCGGTGTCCCCGCAACGCATCCGACCACCGGCCCGGCAACGAACCCACCGCTATGAGCCCCCTGAACATCACCCACCACCATGCCGCCGCCGGGCCGGTCCTGCGCGTAGCGGGCGAACTCGACTACGCGACGGCAGGCGCCCTGCGCGAAGAGCTCGAACGCCTCGTCCTGAGCCCGGGCCAGGACCTGGTCATCGACCTGTCCGCCCTCGAGTACTGCGACTCCACCGGCATCACCGCTCTCCTCGCCGCCCGCCAACGCGCCCAAGCCGCCGGCGCAGACATGGCTCTGGCCGCCGTCCCCGCCAACACCCTGCGCATCCTCACCATTGTCGGTCTGGACCAGGTCTTCACCATCCGAGGCGGCAGCAGTACCGCGTGACCTCCACGTCATCACGGCGTCGACTCGGCGCCCCCTGCACGGGTGAGCGTCGGACCCGAACTCATCACGTGCGCCAAGCGGTTCAGTCCGGTTGCTGGGGGCAGGACAGCACAAATCCCGGCAGCCCATGGACGTGACTGCCGGGATCAGAAGTGGTGCCTCTACTCGGGCTTGACGGCGTCCTTGGCCTTCTCCTTGGCCTCGCGCAGGTCGCCCTTGGACTCCTCGGCGTGCCCCTTGGCCTTCAGGGACTCGTTGCCGACCGCGTCGCCGACGACCTTCTTGACCTTGCCCTCGGCCTGCTCGCCCTTGGCCTGAGCCTTCTCGTCCGCAGCCACAACCACTCACTCCTGTCTCGCTCGAAGGAAGTTTCACCCCCGTGTCGCCCTGGATTCCACTCTTAAACCGGAAGGCCGCCGCACGGGCTCCTCGCGGCTCCGGGATCTCTCCGAAGTACGCGAGGTCCCCAGGAATGGAGATCGCCACGCGGGGCACACGAGGCGGCGGAGGTTGATAACTATGGTTCCTATTCTTCTCGTTCTTCTGCTCGCCCTGATCCTCTTCGGTGCGGGTTTCGCACTCAAGGCCCTGTGGTGGATCGCCGTCATCGTGCTGATCGTGTGGGTCCTCGGCTTCGTGATCCGCCCCACAGCAAGCGGTGGCAAGCGCGGCCGCTGGTACCGCTGGTAAGCGGTCTGACCAGCGCACCCATGCGGGTGGGGCCCGACGCCTTGGCGTCGGGCCCCACCCGTTTCCTGTTACCTCAGGGATGAAAGTGGTGATTCTTCCGCTTCGGGGTACCTGGAGGTCATGACCGGAGGTGGCCGTGACGCCAGGAACCGTGGCCTCCAGCACGGCACCTCCGGCCATCCGCATTTCTTCTCGGCATGAATGTGTGGGGTCCGGGAGGCCGGGGCACCCGGCTTGCTGAGGAAGCGTCACCGAATTCGATGACGCCGGTAACTCCGCAGTTCTGCTGCGGCAGCAGCAAGGAATCTCGATAAAGGAGCCGTTCTTTATGAGTGACAGCATCTGGGGCTACCAGCCGACCGCCGGCTACACCGCGGGCACTGACCTGACCGGATGGAAGGTCGAGGCCACCGACGGCAGCATCGGGAAGGTCGACAAGCACTCGGACGACGTCAGCTCCTCGTACCTTGTCGTCGACACCGGCGTGTGGATCTTCGGCAAGCACGTTCTGCTGCCGGCCGGGACCGTGAAAACGGTCGACCTGACCGCGCGGAAGATCTACGTCGACCTCACGAAGGACCAGATCAAGGGCTCCCCCGAGTTCGACAAGGACAAGCACGTCGGCGACGTCGGCTACCACGAGCAGGTCGGCGGCTACTACCAGAACCACCGAGGCGTCTGAGATCACGCACCAGCCCAGAAGTGGGGCCCGCCGGAACGTCTCCGGCGGGCCCCACTTCTCGTGGCCCGGACCAGCCCACTGGGCGAAGGCCGGGTGCGCAGTAAAATCACCTGGCATGCATTCTTCGAACTCGGGTACGCCGTCTGTTGCCGCCACACAAGGGGCCGGTGACACGAAAGCTGAATCGCGCAGGAGGGGCCTGACATGACAGTGACGAAGACGGCAGAGGCACGGACCGCGGCGCTGCCCGAGATCGCGGACCCTTCGCAGGTCGCGCCCAAGGACGCCCGGCAACTGTCCAGGCTGTTCTTCGACCAGCTCGCCGTGCTCGAAGAGGGCACACCCGAGTACCAGTACGCGCGCAACACACTCATCGAAATGAACATGTCCCTCGTCCAGTACGCGGCCGGGCGCTTCCGCAGCCGGGGCCAGGACGAGATGGAGGACATCGTCCAGGTCGGCACGATCGGACTGATCAAGGCCATCGACCGGTTCGAGCTGTCCCGCGAGGTCGAGTTCACCTCCTTCGCCGTCCCCTACATCGTCGGTGAGATCAAGCGCTTCTTCCGCGACACCTCCTGGGCGGTCCATGTCCCCCGCCGCCTGCAGGAAGCGCGCATCCAGCTCGCCAAAGCCACCGAGGAACTCCGCAGCCGACTGGGGCGCATGCCCAGCGTCAAGGAACTCTCGCAGCTCATGTGCCTGAGCGAGGAGGAGGTCAACGAAGCGCGCCTGGCTTCCAACGGCTACAACTCCTCCTCCCTCGACGCCACCATCAGCTCCAGTGAGGACGGCGAAGCGGCGCTGGCCGACTTCATCGGCATCGATGACAACGCTCTCGAACTCGTCGAGGACTTCAACGCCCTCGCCCCGCTGATCGCCGAACTCGACGACCGCGAGCGGCGCATCATCCACATGCGGTTCGTCGAGGAACTCACCCAGGCCCAGATCGGCGAGCACCTCGGCATCTCCCAGATGCACGTCTCCCGTCTGCTCAACCGCACCCTCGCCAAGCTTCGCGAAGGCATGCTGACCACGAGCTGACCGCAGCGAACCGGTGGTGTTTCCCTCCTCCACCAGGGAGGGAGGCACCGCCGGTTCGCGTCACGGCATGTCGGTGAGGGCGCCTTCCTCCACCTCACGTGTGGATCATTGGGCGGACAGATCTGGGGGATCGGTGTACCGGCATGCCGGGGGGCCGGGCTAAGTGTCTCTCGTGGCGTCGGCGCGGGTCGGCCAAGCGGCGGACCGAGGGCGGCGATGCGCCCAGGAGCCGGGTGAGCGCCCGCACGCGGATCCCTCTCTCGCGGTCGACGATGTGCGTCACACGCAACTGGGAGACACAGACATACGGAGGCGGGCCGTCGTTGTGGTCTTGTTCGCACATGACGTCGAGGAGTTCGGCGATGCTGCCGGCCTGGCCGGCCGCGGCGCGGACGGGGTCGAAACGGGGCTGGCGCCGCTCGGTCATGTGTCATGCATCCGCGGGCCTGGTCCCTGACCAGGGTCATGCGCACGTCGTCGGACGGCGCCAGAGTCCGATCATGCCGGACGAGACCCGTGGCCAACGAGTGTTCCGTGCTCTGACGTATGACGATATGCCAGCCTTGGGGCTCGGTCAGAGCGCCGGCTCCTGATGTGTGTGCCTGCCTCACACACTTCTCCAGCTCCGCCAAGGATTGCGTGGACGGGTGCCCGACCAGCGCATCCGTGCCACCGCCCACTCCAGGGCGACCGGCTTCTGGCATCAGTGCCGCAGACCGGAGCACAACCGCCAATCGGGAGTGCTCCGGTGTTCAGTGGGGGTCGTCACCGGCCTGGCGGATTTGGTCGGCGTGGTGGGTGATGGCGGCGATGCGGGCCGCGAGGTCGGGGTGGGTGGCCGCGAGGTGTGTGTGGGTGTCTGCGAGTGGATCGATGAGGTGGGCGGCGTCGTTGTCGGCCAGGGCGTTTGCGAGCCGGGCCAGCGGCGTGCGGGCACGAGCCGGGAGGTCCGTGAGCGCGGAGACCTGGCCGGCGAGCTGGCGCAGTTCGGCGGCGTTGGCCCGGGCCCAGGTGGTAGTGGTGCGGTCGGCGGCCCGGCGGTTGCGGGTGGCCTGTACGCGCTGTTCGCCGGTGGTGCCGGGTGTTCCGGGGCGTACGCGCAGGTAGCGGCGCTCGGCGGCCTGGCGGCTGGCGACGCCCAGGGGGTGGGCGAGGTCCGCCCAGCTGGAGCCTGCGGCGCGGGCTGCCTCGATCAGTCCAGGTTCCCAGCGTGCGAGTTCGTCGCGTAGTTCTCGCAACAGCAGGAGTGCGGTCAGGGCCTGGTCCACACTGACCGGTCCGTCCTGGGAGGGCGCTGCGGTCGGTGGGTCGTGAGCGGTGCGGACGGCCTCACTGATCGTGTTCAGCGCTGTCGCGGCGGCGAGGAACGAGGCGGGGTCATGCGGCTCGGAGGAGGCGCTCATGAAGATCCTCTCGGGTGTCACCCTTTCGATGACGCCTTCAGTTGTCATCGTTTGGATGACATGTTACAACGGTGTCAGACCAAGCGCATTGGCAGTTCATGCCAGACCTTTGGAGGTGTTTTCGCGATGTTGATGCGCACTGACCCCTTCCGCGAACTCGACCGTCTTGCTCAGCAGCTGACGGGTGGGGCCGGCACCTGGACGAGGCCCTCGACCATGCCGATGGACGCCTACCGCGAGGGCGAGGAGTACGTGATCGCCCTCGATCTGCCCGGTGTCGCGAAGGACGCGATCGATGTCGATGTCGAGCGGAACATGCTCACCGTCAAGGCCGAGCGGCGTCCGGTCGCGAAGGCCGACGACGTACAGCTGGAGCTCTCCGAGCGGCCCCTGGGCGTCTTCTCCCGCCAGCTGGTCCTGGCCGACACCCTGGACACCGAGCGCATCACGGCCGACTACGAAGCGGGGGTACTGACGCTGCGGATCCCCATCGCCGAGCGCGCCAAGCCCCGCAAGATCGCAATCGGCGGGGAGTCCGACCGCAAGCAACTCGGCGGCTGAGGAGCCGGTTCCCCGGCCGCGCCGACGGCGGAGGACGGGCATCGTTCCGCCTCTCTGGTCCCGTCCTCCGCCCCGCGTCCGTCACACAACGACGTGAAGAGGCAGTGGTAGCCATGCGATGGGAAGCATTCCTCGACCACGTTCAAGAACGCGGCGAGTACACCACACCCCAGGAAGCCGAACGGGCTGCGCGTACCGTTCTGGCATTGCTGGGCGCGCATCTGGTGGGTGAGGTCCGGGCCGAGCTGGCCGCCCGGCTCCCGGAGACCTTCGCCCTGGTTCTTCTCAACCCGCTGCAGACAGCCGAACCGCTCCCGCCGGAGCGGTTCCTGCGAGCGACCGCGGCGTGGATCGAGGGAGCCACCGAACAGACGGCGGCCTGGGATGTCAGCGCCGTACTGAGCGTGGCCGCCGATGCGGCGGGCGAGGAACTCACCGGCCGCATCCTGCTCCAGCTCCCCCCGGGCTACGACCTCCTCTTCGGCCGTCCCGAGCGCGCCTGAACCCAGGAAAGCGCGACCCGCTCATCACATCGGCGGGGTCGGCCGGGACCCACCCGGCCGGCCCTGCCCAACGGAGAAAACGCCGTCGCACGAGAAAGGCAACCACTCCCCCATGCTTCCGCTGCGTGAACCGGCCACTGCCCGACCCAGCATGACGTTTCGGCAGATGCTTGAAAGAGTCCGGTACGAGGGCGCATATCCCACCCGGGAGCGGGCCGAGGACGTCACACGTGGCGTGCTGGAGGCCCTGGGCCGTCAGCTCACCGGCGACGAGCGCGTCGACCTCGCCGCCTGCCTGCCCGCTGAGGCCGCCCTCGTCTTCACCAGCCAGATCCCCGACCTCCAACCGCTCACCGGCTGGGGCTTCGTCAAGGACCTCGCCACACACGCGGGTGTCACCCCCGCGGTCGCACGCTGGGACACCGGAGCCGTCCTCGCCGTCGTCGCCCACCTGGCGGGGCCTGGCCTCATGGACCGCATCCTCGGCCGGCTCCCGTCCGGATACGCGCTGCTGTTCGGCCGCGCCGAACTCACCCAGGCCGCCTGACGGTTCCGGGCGGTTGTTCGGCGGCGCGGCCCAGCGTGCAGGCGGGGTGATCGCCGTCATCGGGACGGCTGAACGAATCGTCTGCTGTCATCTGATCTCTCTGTGGAACGCGTCGAGGGGCCCTGGTGCCGTACTGGCACCAGGGCCCCGAAGGAACTGCTACACCATCTGCCGGCCCTGATATCGCGCCGGCCTTCTGTGTCCGCACGCCCGCCCGGGAGAGGACGGGGAATGCGGGGATCGCGGTTGCTCGACCGGAGACCACCTCACTATCGATGTCCTGCGGTACCCGGGCTCACTACTCACGCCCGGGCGATCCTGATGGCGCTCGGTCCCTCCGTTCTTTCCCTCTGGGATCAATCACTTACCAAACGGGAACTGCGTACTGCTGGTGATGCGAACCGCACAGTGGCCTGTCACAGCGCCACTCTTCGGCAGCCAGCCCCGTCGCCCGTCCTGCATCTGCTCTGGCTTAGAACCCCACTGCCGAACCTCCCGGTGCGCGCGCCCGCAGCCGACGCCTTCACCGAGGTACCGCTCACTGACTCCACTGCTGGGTACTGCGTACTGCACTTGCCGGTACTGCCACCGCAATACCTGCGGTCCTACTGATGGTGGCCCCTGATCACTGCGGGCCACCCGGTCCGGTCGTCAGTCCCGTCGCCGTCCTGCAAAAAAAATGGCTTCGAAACTCCACCACCGCACCGTCCTGCGCACTGCAACTACATGCTGCTACCTGGCAGTTCGTGTCTGCCGGGTCCTGCTCTCTTCCTGGCTACGAGAGAAACCATAACCAAGCCACCGCCCAATGTCTACTCCAGCCAACATAGATTTCCGCATGGCTCGTGAGAAGGTAATCGAGCTCGAACAACCACGGCCGCTCCCCCGGCACCGCCGCGGCGCAACACAGGGAGCAGTGCCGGCCGCTCCGAGTTCGGGTCGGTACCATCACCAGCCGTCGTACCCCGCGGACGCGAGCCGGGACGCGCTGCTGCACGCGCTGCGGCGGACGCCGATCCGGCCCGGCACGGCCTACGGCGACGTCACCGTCCGATCCCGACAGCGGAGAGAGAGTTCCGTGGCCAGCGAACCGAGCCCCCAGATGTCAGCTGAGCTCGCGAGGCGGGCGGGCCACTATGCCGCTGCTGTCGCCGAGTGCCTCCTGGAAGCGGGTCTGCCGGTGACCGGGATTCAGAGTTGCGGTCCCTGGCGCGACAAGGATGGCGAGTACCTCGACGTCGAGGCCGGCATCTCGTTCACGCAGGCATTCCAGGACCGGCATGGCGGGGGCGACTGCGGGCTCCACTGGGCGGGCACGTCCGGCTGGTGTCTCTACACGGCCGACGAAGAGGACCGGTACCTGTCCGGTGTCCGGTGGCCCGGGGCCGGCCTGCTTCCCGAGCCCCGGCTCGTCACGGCCTTCGTCGACGCTTTCCGTCTCGACCCGGGCGGGGCCGGCAGCGGCGAACAGCCGTCCTACCGACAGGAGGGCCAGGACATCCCCACGCTGCTGGACAGCCTGGCCCCCTACCTTCCCGCCCAGCCCTACCTGTTCGAGGAACCCCAGATCCGCTTCGCCGACCTGCACAGACGTGCCTACGAAGACCGCGTGCGGCGGGCACTGGTCTCCCGCGCCTCCGACCCCCTGACCCATCTGCACCTCCGCCAGGGCGAGCTCACAGCCCTCCTGCACATGCTCGAGTACGCCGAAAGCAGCAACTCCAGCGCCCTCAACAGGCTGCTGGCGGCCGACCTCGGCGCCCGCGCGGGCCGGCCCCCCGAAGCCGCGGAGACATACAAGGGTGCCCTCCAGGAAGCGGACCACCGCCGGCAAGCGCCTTGAGAGAGACGGAGCGCAGACGCAGAACGCGCCGGCCGGCCGCCCGTTCTCTGCGCCGCGCAGGCAACTTCCCGCTCCACGCAATCCCGCTCGGCGCGACGGCGCGGGGCGGAGCGGATTCAGGTGCCAGGCCGGCGGGGCCCCGCCCCGCGGACGCTCGGGGAAATACCCCGGGTCGGGAGTTCATCCCGGACCACCCAACGACCAGACGGACCAACCGGTTTACGGCCGGGCAGCCCAACGGTGTCGCACCTCGCTGAAGGAGGGCCGTGGCCGAGTTCGTCGCAGCGGACCAGAAGCGGTGTCCAAGAGGGCGGCCGGATCGTTTTGACGAACGTGACGGATGATCATTGGATGACCTCCAGCCAGGGCCCACAGGCAGGCAGCGGCAAACGCAGAGCCGACGCCCGTCTCCCTGGACAAACGCGCCGAAGGCACCCCGCACACGCCCGTGGCCAGACCCCAGCAGAAGCCCCGGACCAGGGCACACCCGTGTACACACAGCTCGCCAAGGAGTGGGCCGCCCGCGGCGCCACCGTCCCCTGCCGCCCGGACCCGCTGTGGCAGCGTCTGGCTTCTCCCGAACACCTCAGGCACGAGACAGAAAGCACCTTGCGCCAACTACACCTGGAAGGGAACACCCACCCCGCTGACGGCACACCCGATCTACCTCAACCGGAGGCACCGCGCCGTGCGCGTCAATGAGCTCTGCCGAAACGTCCCCTGCAGAAGTCCTCGCACGCGGCAACTGCTGTCGAGGCGTGCCGATCGGTATCGAGAAAGGCCGCGACGCGGCGGGCCGCAGTCATGCCGCCACGGCTCTTCGGTTTTCAGGTGTGGACCGTCTCGCCAGTAATCTTTTCGGGGGTGATGAGAGCATCGCGCTCGTAGGTGTGGAGAGCGAGGCCGAGGGCGAAGAATGTGGCCGCCCATTCGCCGACGAAGATTCCCCAGCGGTCGGCTCGCTCGATGCCGCGAGCCTCGGCCTTCACTGAAGCGAACCAGGAAACAACAGATAGACCGATGGACGCAAACCCCGCAGTATAGGCATGCTCGCTGGTCATCCCGGCCTCATGTAGCTTTTTTACGAACATAACTGCTCCCAGGACGCTAGAGAGAACGATGGGAACGGGTTCTGGCGTAGCCACATCTAGGCTGGCCTGGGCACAGACCCGTAGTTCCAGGAGACCACCAGCACTGCGAACGGGCCACCGGAGCACCCGCCGGGGTTCCCCCTGCCGTAGCGTGCCCACTGACTCCTGATTTTCACGGCTGGTGGCAGCGCACGCCGCTCCCCGAAGGCCAAACGTTGCCTGCCGCGGCACTAAGGGCTGTCCATGGAGGTTAGGACGGTGGCTGGTCGGGGAGCAGCGTTGGTTCGCTACGTACTGAGGGCGTCGGCGAGTTGGGCCAGTTTCTGGGCGGATGGGCTGCCGGGAAGGGCATGGTGCACGACGAGGAGTTGGCCGTCGGTACCGGCGAGCAGGAGTCGTTCGTAGCGCAGCTCCAGCCGCCCCACCTGCGGGTGGTCTATCTGTGAGGCGCCGGCGCCCCGGGGGCTGACGTCGTGACGGGACCACAGACGGCGGAAGGTCTCGCTGTCTGCGGAGAGTTCGTTCACCAGCTCGACGATGCGTGGATCACTGCCATCTGGGCCGATGAGGGCGCGCAGGCTGGCGACGGCACGGACGGTCATCTCGCCCCAGTTGAGGTAGAGGGAGCGCATGCGCGGGTCGAGGAGTGCGGACCGTATGGCATTCGTGCCGGGCTGGTTGCTGGGCGACAGCGCGATGGCGAGGGGGTTGGCCGTCAGAACGTCCATGTAGCGGTTCAAGATCACGGCAGGGGTGCTCGCCCAGGATGTATTGATCAGTTGCTGGATGCCGGGAGGAATCCGCTCGTCGCCGGGGGACGGACTGCCGTGTCGCGGAGCGGGGGTGGCGAGGGCGTGCAGGTGCCGTGTTGCGTCCAGGTCGAGCTGGAGGACGCGAGCGAGGGCATCAAGGACGGCTGGTGAGGGGTTTTGGTCGCGTCCTTGTTCGAGGCGCAGATAGTACTCGCTGCTGATGCCGGCGAGCAGGGCGACCTCCTCGCGGCGCAGGCCCGGCACGCGGCGGCGGCCCCCGCCGGGCAGGCCGACATCCTTGGGGTCAACGAGGTCACGACGCGCTCGCAGGTAGGTGCCGAGATGGTTGGCGCTCACGTGCTCCACGGTACGAGGCATTCCGCGCCCACGCGGGTCGCCTCCGTCGGCTGATGATCTGTGGCCCGGCTCCCTGGTCCTGGCACTACCAGTGTTGATACGGCCCTGGCTGGGATCGAGGCGCACAGCAACGATGACGGGGACAAGAAATACGGAATGTTCCGGTTCCCCGTATACGTGACCCCATCTGGAAGGTGGCCGCAGTGAGCAGCCCTGAACAGCAACGTCTGGCCGTCGGCTTCATCGGACTGGGAGACCAGGGCGCCCCCATGGCCCGGGCGATCGGAGACCGTGGTCTCGACCTTCACCTGTGGGCCCGACGCCCGACGTCGCTGGACGCCGTGGCAGACGTCCCGCATACCGTTCACACCACGGTCGTCGATCTCGTGGCCGCCAGCGACATTCTCGCGCTGTGCCTGCGCGACGACAACGACATCTGGGACGTTCTGAACACCCCGGGGGTACGCGAGCACCTTCGGCCGGGGACGGTAGTCGTCAATCACGGCACCGGAGATCCGGGCGAGAACGTGAAGATCGCCGAGTCTCTGCGCAGCCTCGGCGCCTCCTACCTGGATGCTCCGGTCAGCGGCGGCGGCCCGGGGGCGAAGGCCCGCACCCTGACCACATTCGTCGGCGGCGACGAGGGCGCCTTCGAGCGGTGCCGAGCGGTATTCGCCACCTTCTCCACCCGCGTCAGCCGCATGGGCCCGGTCGGGAGCGGTCAGATGACCAAACTCCTCAATAACGCCATGACGATGTCGAACCTCAAGAACGCCGTGGACCTGGTCCGCCTCGCCCAGCAGCTCAACGTGGACATCCCGGCCGTCCTCGACGTGATCTCCGACAGCAGCGGAGGCAGCGCATCACTGCGCGCACTGGGCACCGTCATCACCCCCGAGATCGCCCCCCACCTGCAGGGCCTGATGCGCAAGGACATCGAGCACTTCGCCGATGCCGTAAGAGCCCGGGGCATCGACCCCGAGGAACTGCGCCGCCGTGCACTGGCCGGCGCCGACGGCCTGATGGAGGCGGTCGCCCTTGCAACCGCACGGGGCCACGCGGCCTGACCCCCTCACCGTCTGAGGCCCACCGCGCCGCTCCCCGCACCGGCACCCCGAACTTCCACTCCCACGCACCCTCGCGAAAGAAATCTGATCATGACTCGCCTCACGACGTCCTTCGGCTTCTCCTCCACCGCTGACGAAGTAGCCCACGGCATCGACCTCTCCGGACGGCGCGCGATCATCACCGGCGCCACCTCCGGCATCGGCGTCGAGACCGCCCGGACCCTGGCAGCCACCGGCGCCCAGGTGACGCTGGCCGTACGCAACACGGCAGCCGGTGAAGCAACCGCTGCCGACATCACCGCGACCACCGGCAACGAGGACATCCACGTCGCCCGCCTCGACATCTCGGACCGGACCTCGGTAAACGCCTTCGTGCAGGCTTGGGACGGTCCGCTGCACCTCTTGGTCAACAACGCCGGGATCATGGCCACCCCCGAGCTCGAACGCACCCCCGAGGGCTGGGAGATGCAGTTCGCCACCAACCACCTCGGCCACTTCGCCCTGACCACCGGCCTGCACGGCGCACTGGCCGCCGACGGCAACGCACGCGTCGTGGTGGTCAGCTCCAGCGGACATCTGATCTCCCCGGTCGTCTTCGACGACATCGGCTTCCACTACCGCCCCTACGACCCGCTGGTGGCCTACGGGCAGTCCAAGACCGCCACCGTGCTCTTCGCCGTCGAGGCCAGCCGCCGCTGGGCGGCCGACGGGATCACCGCCAACGCCCTCATGCCCGGCGCCATCGCCACCAGCCTCCAGCGCCACACCGGCGGCCTCAAAACCCCGCCCGAGCGCCGCAAGTCCCCCCAGCAGGGCGCCGCAACCTCCCTGCTGCTCGCCACCGCTCCTCAGCTGGAAGGCCTCGGCGGCCGCTACTTCGAAGACTGCAACGAGGCCGTCCCGGTCTCCGACGGCAACGGCTGGGCCAGCGGCGTCGCACCCTACGCACTCGACACCGCCAACGCGGAACGCATGTGGGAGGTGTCCCTCCGGCTCCTGTCCTGACCTCACCACGGCCGGGCGCACCCGCCACCACTCGTGCGCCGGTCGCCTCCATGCGAGGACTACCGAGGCCCATAATCGCAGGTCAGGGCGACCCGGTACACGACTCCACGACGTACGTGCCCAGGTCGTCGGCCTCGACGAGTCACGGCAGCGAACCGCCCTCGTGCGGGGGCACGAGGTAACGGGTCGTGGTGACCTCTCTCAGCATCTCCTCAGGTCACCTGTCCCATCCACCTTGCCCTCCACGACCGACTCCGGAGCTGCCGCACAACGGGATGTGCCCGCCGTCGGCCCTGGGGAGAATCCGCTTCGGCACGAAGTGAGCACAGTGACCGAGGGTGATCGCCGGGGAGCAAGTGCCCGGGCCGCCGTGCCGTGGTCACCACGGACCCCCCCGCCCCAGCATGATCGAGGCGCGGGTGGGCCGCAGCACGTGGAAGCCGTCCTTCGGCGCCGCCGCCCCCTGCCGGTTCACCGACCCTGCGGGTTCGTCGCTCCCCCGGCGGAAGGCCGCCGGGAGCGGGAAGGGGCTCCCGGCCGGCGGTCATGCCGGCCAGGAGCCCCTTCACCTGATCTGCCGGGGTCAGCCGTCGGACTCGGCCGAGGGGATGTAGGCGCCCGGCACGTCCTTGGGCGCGAAGATCTTCTTCTCGCCGGGGTACGGCTGCTTCCAGTTGTGGGTCTGGTACCAGGTGAGGTGGTTCATCTGTGCGGGGTTGGCGTAGTCGGGCACGGCATGGGGCCCGGTGAGCCGCTGCCGCGACTTCCAGGTGTCCCACTGCGACGCGAGCGACCGCATGCCGGCCGGGACCTTCGCCGTCGGCACCGCCGCCGCCTCAGGGTCCTGCGGCGCGGGGGTGTCCGTGCCGCAGGACGGCGGCGTCGCCAGGCCGTCGGTCAACGAGGTGCGGTTGGCCAGGGCGTTGAACGGCTTGAGGTTCGCCTTCTTGGTGAACGCCCCGCTCATCGGGGTGGCCGCGCTGTCCTTCTGGTTCATCGGGTGGATCCCGAGGATCTGCTCGATGGTGCGGATCATCGTGATCTGCGAGTAGTAGTGGCTGTCGACGCCGCCGTGCTGGGCATAGGGGCTGATGATCTGGATCGGTGCACGGTGACCGTCGACGTGGTCGAGGCCGGCCTGGGAGTCGTCCTCGACGACGAAGATCGCGGAGTCCTTCCAGTACGCGCTGTGCGAGATCTCGTCGACCATCCTGCCGACCGCGAGGTCGTTGTCCGCCACCTGGGCGGCCGGGCTCGCCGGACCACCCGTGTGGTCGCTGGAGAGCCAGAACATGTTCAGGTTCGCCGGGCCGTTCTTCTCGAAGTCCTGCTTCCAGATCTCCTCCCGGTAGACGTCCGGGACACTGGTGTCGAACTTCGGGAAGCCGGGAACCGACACGCTGTTGAGCGACGGGATCGGTGACGAGGAAACCAGGGAGTACGCGGAGGGCTGCCCCGTCGCGCCCATGTTCTTGGCGTCGCAGTACAGGTTCTGCCAGGTCGAACCGGTCGGCTTGGTCAGGAACTGGTGGAACTCGCCGAAGTCACGAACCGTCTTGTCGGCCGCCTGCGCGCCGGTCCAGAGGAAGCCGGACTTCTGGTGGCCGAGGGCGTCGTCCTCGGTGTCGTAGCTGCGCAGGTACTCGCCGGCCGAGGACTCGGTGTACTCGGGGTTGTCGGCCTGCATCAGCCAGTTGTGTCCCTCGGCGGAGTTCGTGCCGATGTCGTACGTGTTGTCGTAGAGCCCGAACTGCTCCGCGAGCGCGTGCTGGTTCGGAGTCACGTTCTCGCCGAACTGCGTCAGCGTCGGATCGCCGTCACCCTGCGGGATGTCACCGAGGACCTGGTCGTAGGTCCGGTTCTCCTTGACGATCATGAAGACGTGCTTGATCGTCGAAGGGTCGCCGAGCTTCACCGGGACGGGGACCGGCTTGGCCTTGCTCCTGCCCTTGGCGAGCTTGACCGAGTTGGCGGTCCAGCCGTTCTGCTTGAAGACCTTGTCCGTCTCGGACTTGATGGTCCTGTCACTGGGCAACGTGAAACGGGTCAGGCTCGACGTGGTGTCGTGGGTGCCGTGCCCGGCGCTGGTGGTGGATCGGCGGGCGTCGATACCACGGGTGTTGGAGACCACCACCTGGTCGCCGACCGTGGCGATCTCCGCGGGGAAGTAGTCCGTCGGCAGCAGACCGACGTAACTGACCGGCTCCTGCGGGCTCGTGTACCGGTAGACGGCGACCGCGTTGGCGCGGCCGAGCGTCACCAGCAGATGACCGTCGTCGGTGAGCGTCACCGCGTCGGGCTCGTAGCCCACCGACGCCTCCGGCCACGGCTGGGTGGCGATGGTCTGCACGACCTTGTCGTCGGCGGTCCTGATGACCGACACGTCGTTGGTGGCCGTGTTGGTGACGAACACCGCGCCCTTCTTCGCGTACAACGCGGTCGGGTGCAGACCGACGTTGACGGTCTTGACGGCGGCGGCCGGCTTCTCCAGGTCGATGACCGTGACCGTGCCGGTGGTGGTGGCGCCGGTCACCGGGTCGGCGGGCACCTGTGTGTTGTAGGAGTTGATGGTGGTCTCGCCTGGCCTCGCCGGACGGCCGCCCTCGTTGCTGACGTACAGCTTGCCGCCGGCCACGACCACGCCGCGCGGCGCGTTCCCCACGGCCCAGCTCTGCTGGACGGCGCCCGTCGCCGCGTTGATGGCGACCACTCGGTTCTGGCCGTTGACCGCGGAGTACACGGTGGCCCCGTCGGGTGAGAACACCGCGGCACCGACCAGCGCGTGCTTGGGGCCGTCCGCCGGGATCGAGATGTTGACCGGGCCCGTGACGCTGCCGTCCGGGTTCACACTGAACCTGGTGTAGCCGTCGGTCCGGCCCAGCCACAACTGCTTGCCGTCGGGCGAGTACGTGGGCCCTTCCTGGCCCACGTCGTTGCCACTGATGCGCGGAACCGACGACGCGGCGCTGCCGACGAGCTGCTGCACCTTCCAGCTCTTGAGGTCCACGATCGACAGCGCCGCACCACCATCGGTGACCGAGGCCGCGAGATGGGTGCCGTCCGGGCTGACCGACGACGACATGATCTTGCCGTTGCCGATGACGAGTCGGTCGCCGTACGGGGCGATGTACTGGTCGCTGGAGACGACCTGACCGTGACGAGTGGTCTGGCCGACCTGCTCGGTGCCGAACTGGCGTGTCTGGGCGAGAGCGGTGCCGGCGGCGGCGACGGCGAGGACGGTGATGCCGGCCGTCACCAGGGGTATGCGGCCGATGCGTCTGCCGAGAAGGCCCGGACGGTCCCCCCCGACACGTCTGCGGCGTGTTACCTGCATGGAGTCATCCCTTCGTGGTGCCGAGCAGTGCGACATTGCCGTCGAACTGCCAGAGCGGATTCGGTGCGTCCCCGATCGGGGTGCGCACCAGGAAGTAGCCGTTCACTTCTTTCGGCCCGTCGCCGTCGGCGACGAACCGCCCGTCCGGAGTGACGTCGAGCTGGTAGACGGCCGTGCCGGTGGCCACGACGTCGGGAAGATGCCAGGACACGACACAGCGCCAGTCGTTGCCCGCCCCCTGCGCACCGTCCGCGACGTCGCCCTTGGTGCACGCCGCGGAGGCGTGCAGCTGTGCTTCGGTGACGGCGGGGCGGTTGAGCTCCTCGGCCTGCTGGCGATAGAGGTGGGCGAACGCCACGGCCACCGAGTCCTGCACCTTGGTCTGCTCGATTCCCGAGCCCATCGCCCCGGTCGCCCCGGCGACGACCCCGACCGTCAGGGCGAGCAGCCCGGCGAGCGGCAGCGCTCCGGCGACGAGAGCGCGGCGGGGTGACCCGTCATCGGTGAGATTGGTGAAGTCCCGCCGCAGGAAGAGCAGATAGGCCAACCCCGTCGCGACCACGGCCCACACCGCACTGACGACGATGCCGATCAGCAGCGGACGCCACTGCGCCGTACCCGTGAACAGGCCGTTCCAGGAGATGAAGGCGTACCCGGGCAGCGCGAGGCGCACGGCGACGGGCAACGGCAGCATCTGGGCGATCTGCATCGCGAGCGCGACGAGCGCCGGCAGCAGCAGGCCCATCGGGGAACGGCCCAGCGTGACGGACCCGAGCAGTCCGATCGCCGCGAGGGCGAGCGTGGGGGCGAGTGCGCAGGCCCAGGCGAGGAAGACCTTGCCGGCGGCGTCCCCCGCCGTCAGCAGGTGACCGTCGAGGCCGACCAGCGGCCGGTTGCCGACCGCCGCCACCCCACCGACCGCGCTGGAACACACCAGCCCGGCCACGAGCGACAGGATGACGGTCAGGCTGGCCAGGGCCTTCGCCGCGAAGATCCGCGGGGGTGACCGGACCGCCACCAGAAGGTGGCGCCAGGTACCGAGACGGTCCTCGGAGGCGAACACGTCACCGGCGACCAGTGAGGTCAGCAGCGGGAGCGCCCAGGTGCCCGCGAATCCGAGGACCACCAGCGGTCCGGCCCACCCGGTGGCGTGCATCCAGCGGCCGAAGAGGGTGTCGACGGGGAGCGAGTCCTGCTGACTCACCGCGGCGACGAAGAGCGCGGGCGCGATCCAGCAGGCGAGGATCACCAGGCGGATCCGCCACTGCGAGAGGAGCTTGACCAGCTCGAAGCGGTAGCCGCGTACCACCGACACCCGCGGGGCACCGACGGTGACGTTCTCAGTGAGGGTCGCGGTCATCGGGCCGCCTCCTGCTGCTCGGTGAGGGCGAGGAACGCGGCTTCCAGCGGCGACACCACGGGGGCCAGCTCGCGCAACGCGATCCCCGCGCGCACGAGCCGTACCACCAGCTCATCCATGGCGGGCACCAGCCCGCGCACCACGAGCACCTCCGCGGCGCGCTGCGCCCCGGCAGGGCCGACGACCTGGATCCCGGCGGTCTCGGCGGCCAGCCGACGGGCGGCCTGCGGATCGGAGGTGAGCACCCGGTAGTCGAGCTCACGGTTCTCGGCGGCCAGCTTGCCCAGCGGACCGGAGAAGACGACCCGCCCGGTCGCGAGGATGGTGACCTCGGAGCACAGGGCCTCGAGATCGTCCATACGGTGACTCGAGAGCACCACGCTGGTTCCCTCCGCCGCGAGCCGCGCGAGGACACCGTGGACATGCTTCTTGCCCGCTGGATCGAGACCGTTGGACGGTTCGTCCAGCAGGAGGAGCCGCGGCTTGGTGAGCAGAGCGGCGGCGAGACCCAGCCTCTGGCGCATCCCCAGGGAGAAGCCTCGGACCCGGTCGTCGGCGACGTCGGTGAGCCCGACCTGATCGAGTACGTCGTCGATCCCCGCCGTCCGCGCCTCCCGGCCGCGCAGGGCGGCCAGCGCGGCGAGGTTCTGCCGTGCGGTCAACGAGGGGTAGAGACCCGGCCCGTCCACGAAGCCCGCGACACCCTCGGGGGCCGCGAGCGCGCGCCCGACCGGCGTACCCAGGATCTCGAGTCGGCCGCCCTCGGCGACGGCCAGACCCAGCAGGAGGCCGAGCAGGGTCGTCTTGCCCGCGCCGTTCGGTCCGACCAAGCCGTGAATCTGTCCCTGCGTCACATCCAGATCGATGCCGTCGAGTGCGACGACGTCGCCGAAAGACTTGGTGATCTCACGCGCCCGGATTGCGGGGAGAGTGTCCATGAGTCCCTTCCTCAGAAGCCCTCAAGGACCCTAGGTGTGACCTACATCGAAGTCAGGGACGGCGAGTTGAACGGTCACGGAACGGCAGACGACTCGTATCCGCCATGGCGATGTCCTGCTTCCGTTTGTTCGCTGCATGTCGTCAGTTCCGCGGATTCCAGGGGAAATTGACGTTCCGTCTGATTTGACACCTGTCGCCCTGTGAAAATCCCTGTCCGTGCTCGGAACGCGGTGAGAGAGAGTCCGTGTGACGGCGACGATCGCGTTCCCCGTTCTCCTGCGACTGACCGACGAACGGTCGGCCGCCTTCCGTGCCGCGGTCGCCGCCGCGCCAGGTCCCGACGTGCGGGTGCCGACCCGCCCGGAGTGGACGTTGTTCGATCTGGTGCGGCACCTGGGCGAGGGGCGCCGTTCCTGGGCCGCCACCGTCGCCGCGGAGCCTGCCGCCCGGCCAAGTCCGCGCCGAAGGGCGCTCCGGCCGCGCCCCGGGAGCGCGAGGCCGTGTCCGCCTGGTTGGCCGCGTCGACGCAGAGGCTGCTGGACACGCTGCGGGAGGCCGGCCCGGATCGCGGTTGCTGGACGTGGTGGGGTGCGTCGCAGTCGCCGCGGGCCTGTGGCGCCGTCGCCCGGCACCAGCTCCAGGAGATCGCGGCGCACCTACGACGCCCCGGTCACCGCGGGTGCCCCGGAGCCGCTGCCGGGTGAGGTGCGGCAGGGCCAGTGACCTGGTCCTCTTCGTGTACGGCCGTATCCCGGTGGACTCTCCGCGGATCGACGGAGTCGCGGGTCCGCTCGACCTGCTCCGCGCGCGGGAGCCGGAGGAATAGGACGAGACGACGCGGCCTCCGGCCTCGCACGTCTCCCCGCGCGGCGCCACCGCCGAGACGGCGCCTGGAGGCGCTCAGCCGCCGTGTGACATAGCGTTTCCCTGGTGGTCCGGGGCCGGCAGCGGTGATACGGAACGGCGGATCAGCGGTGGAGCAGCACGAGGACAGGGCTTTCTGCCAGGCGGATGACGAATGGTGGTCCGGCCGTCTGCATGAGCTCTGGCGTGTCGCCGACGGGGCGCATGACGTGACAGGGCTGGCCGACTCCCTCTACGACATGCTGCTCCGTATGCCCGGTGTGCTGGCCGTCGTGGGCACCCGCTGGAGCGGTGGGCTGCTGCACAGTCTGCGGAGCGCCACCCTGGCGGAGCCGACGCTGTCGTTCGTGGAATTCGAACAGGATTTTGGCGACGCTGCCGCCGCCGGGGCTCCGGACGGCGATCCGACCGTCACGGTTCACGAGGTGTCGGGTCTCGACGGCGCCATGCCGTATGTCCGGGTTCTGGCGGCAGCGGGCGCGCGGAGCGTGGCCCTGTGCTCCGTGTCGATGGGGCAGGGCGACTGGGCGTCGTTCATGGTCGGCACCGCGGACAGCGACACGGTCGACGCGACGCTACGGGCCCGGTTGAAGCAGGTTGCCGAGGTCACCATGGTCACCGACAGGCGCATCATGGCGCGGCGGGAGGATGAGCTGCGCCAGGTGAGTGACGCCTTCCTGGCGGAGGCGTCGTTGCAGATGGATTCGAGCCTCGATGTGGAGAAGACCGTGCGACGGGTGGCACGGACGGCTGTTCCCGCTGTCGCCGAGGGGTGCGTCCTCCATCTGCGTCTTTCCGGCGGACTGACTCCCGTGGCCTTCTCACATGTGGACGCGGGCGAGCAGCGGTGGCTCGGTGCGATCGCGGCCGAGGACCACTGGCTCACGGATCTGTTGGAGCACGTCGTCAGCCGCGGGGAGGGGCTGGTGCTGCGAGGGGTCGAGCTGGCCGGCGGACCCTTCGGGCCCGCCTCGTCCGGGACGGGGCGGGCCGTTCAAGCGCTCAGTGTGAATCCGCTCAAGGCCCGGGGCCGGTCTCTGGGCACGCTGACGTTCCTCTACCACCGGGGGGACATCGCCGAGGTGACCTCGCGGTTCCTCGCCGGTCTCGCGGACCGGGCCGCATTGGCCATCGACACCAGCACCCTGTACGAACAGCGGCGCCAGCACGTGATCTCCCTCCAGCGGTATCTGCTGCCGAGAGAGCTGCCGCGGGTCTCGGGGCTCGCTCTGAGTTCGGCGTACGCGGTGGGCGACGTCTCGCTCGACGTGGGCGGTGACTTCTACGACGCTGTCCCGGGGGCACAGGGCGGTGTGACGCTCCTTGTCGGTGACGTGTGCGGTCGCGGGGCGGAGGCTGCGGCACTCACCGGTCTGGCCCGCCACACCCTGGGCACCCTGCTCGAGGACGGCAGTACGCCCGAGCACGCGCTGGGACGACTGAACCGGGCGCTGCTCAGGGAGGGCACGTCCCGCTTCGTGACAGCGCTCGTGGCGGTGCTGGTGTCGGAGGGAAAGGGATTCCGCTTGCGCTACTGGAGTGCCGGACATCCCGCGCCTCTGGTGCGGCGTGGGGACGGCACTGTGGAGGAGCTCACGGCCCACGGGGATCTGCTCGGTGTGCTGGAGGAGATCGAGTACGGATCCGGATCGGCGCACGTGGCGCCGGGGGACGCGCTGGTGCTGTTCACCGACGGGGTGACCGAGGCGAGAGCGGCCGATGGAACGTTCTTCGAATCCTGCCTGCGGGACGCGGTGACGCGGGAGGGGGCCGGTGAGGCCGAGGGGTTCGCCGAACGGTTGGCGGCGGCTGTGGTGGAATTCCGGGCGGCGGGTACGGACGACATCGCCGTGCTCGTCGCACAGGCGGAGGCGGTCGCGTGAGCGGGTCGTCCGGGGATCCGAGGATCGATCACGACTTCGTCTGGGTGGTCGAGGATTCGGCGGAGGACGCGGAGGCGATTCAGCGGGCGCTCGGTCGCACTCATCCGGGTCTGACGCTGGAATTCACCGACAGGGGTGCCGGAGTGGCGGAGCGGTTGCGGGAAGCCACCCGGCGACCGGGGCTCGTCCTCCTGGATCTGCACCTGCCCGGCCTCAGCGGAGCCGCGGTGCTCCGGTCGATCCGCTCCATGCCCGAACTGGACCGCGTGACCGTGGTTGTCTTCACGTCGTCCGCCGCGCCGGACGAGGTCGACGCGACCTACGCGGCGGGGGCCGACAGTTACATCTACAAGCCGGTCAACTTCGAGCTCTTCCGCACCGTTCTGAAGGGGGCCGTGGACTACTGGCAGAAGAGAGCGCGGGGCGAGGACGAGGGCCCGGCGGCTCAGTCGCCGCCGCCTTGACCCAGGGTGAAGCAGAAACTGGTCCCGCGGCCTGGTTCGCTTTCGAGCCACAGCTCGCCGCCGTGCCGTTCGATGATCCGTTTGACGATCGCGAGGCCCACGCCGGCGCCTCCACCACGCTCGTCCGGCCCGTGCAGTCTGCGGAACAGCTCGAAGACCTCGGCTTGCCGGTCGGCCGGAATGCCGATGCCGTTGTCGCGGACCACGACGGTCTGCCGGGGGGTTCCGCCTGCCGGGGTGCGGAGGGTGTCGACGAGAACCTCGACGGTGCGGTCGGTGCGATCTCCTTGGTCGGCGGCGTACTTGGCCGCGTTCACCAGGAGGTTGACCAGGACCTCGTAGAGCCGGTGCTCATCGGCGTACACCTCGGGCAGATCTCTTCTGATGACCCGCACCCGGGCCTCGGCCAGACGCTCCCCGGCCACCTCCAGCGCGGAGTCCAGCACCCGGTCCAGTGGGACACGGACGCGGTGCAGGCCGCCCCGGCCCAGCCGGGCGAAATGCAGCAGCGAGTCGAGCAGTTCGTCCATCCGGCCGGCCAGCCGCCGCATGGTGTGCATCCGCCGGACGGTCGTCGCGTCGAGATCCGCCGCCGCGTCCTCGACGACGAAGGCCGCGGCGTTGGAGATGCCCCGCAGTGGTTCCTTGAGGTCGTGGGCTGCCGCATGGGCGAACGAGTCGAGATCGGCGTTCGCGACGCGCAACTGGTCGTTGAGCGCCCTCAGTTCGGCCTCGTGCCGGAGTACGAGACCGGTCAGCGCGCGCCAGAGCTCCTGCGCGGTGGCACGGTCGGCCGGCGTCCAGGGCGGGCTCTGTCCACGTACCACCGCGCGGAAGACGGCACCTGATCCACGAGGGGTGAGCCGCTCGCCCCGCGGGCCGGCCTGGACGGGTTTGGAAGGGTCGGCGGCCCATTGGCGGGCGGTGGGACGCTCCCTGCGGAACCAGGCGAGGAAGTCGCCCGAGCGGCTCAGCGTCACCATCAGGACTCCCGCCGGACCGCTCGTCAGGTCGCCGCCGGGGCGGTCCGGTTCCCCGGAGAGGCGGTCCGTACTCCAGACCGTGCCCGGTGACAGCCCTGACGCGTGCGCCTGGAGGGTCTCCAGCAGAGCGGGCGCGACGGTCATCCCGCTGAAGTGGCCGCGTCCGCCCCGGCAGAGCGCCGCGCCATCGGCGTCCAGCAGTGTTCTGAGGGCGTCGTCGCCCGTCAGGAGCGAGGTCCCCAGATCGGACGTGACCCGGGAGACGATCCGGTCGAGCCGTTCGCGGGACGCGGCGAGCGCTTCGGCCTGCTGCCGTTCCTCGATGGCCGCGAGTTGCAGGGAGAACGCGACACCGAAGAACTCACATGCCGCCCGCAGTTCCGGGGAAACGGTGGTGGCGGTGTCACCATGACAGGCGATCAGCCCCCAGAGCCCGCCCTCCCGGAGGACGCTCACCGACATCGACGACTTCACACCGATGTTCCGCAGGTACTCCAGATGAAAGCCCGACACGGTGCGCAGGACCGAGTTCGACAGGTCCAGTGGCAGGCCCGAGCCGGCCTGTCGAGGGGGGTGCAGGCCCACGCTGACGTCGTCCACGTCGGCGATCACCCGGATCCAGTTGTCGCGGTAGAGCCGCCGCGCCTGGGGCGGGATGTCACTGGCGGGGAACCAGAGTCCCAGCCAGGGCTCGTGGCCGTCGGTGAGTTCCTCCGCGACAACCTCGCCCGGCCCGTCCTCGCCCTCGAAGCGGTAGGCGACGACACGGTCGAAGCCGGTCAGCGCCCGGATCTCACGGGTGGCCGCCTGGCAGCACTCGATGGCCGACGTCGACGACCGGAGCCGGGTCAGGGCTCGCCTGACCCCCTGGTAGTAGCGCGCGAAGTGCGGCAGCGCAACGGCTCGCGGCTCGCACTCCAGGATCAGAAGAGGCCCCTGCCGGTGTGCGGTCACGTCGAACATCCGGGGGTCGCCGGCCGCGTCGATGGAGACAGGGAGAACCAAGCTCACTGCCTCGTGCTGAGCGCCGGCCTCAAGGGCCTCGGCCCAGTCCTCGGGGGACAGCACCCGCGTGACGGGTCCCCCGACCAGCTCCTGGGCCTCGATCCCCAGCAGGCAACCGGTGTTCAGGGCCGCGGTGTCCACGGTGCCGGTGTCGGCCTCCACCGCGAGCAGGGTGCCGTGGGACTGGATCCTGCCCAGCAGATGAATGGGCTCCTGGACGCATTCGCCGAGATCGAAGCCCATGGCCGCCGCGGCCTCGGCCTCCCGCCCCGGGTCCGGATGGGACATCTCTTCTCCCACGTACCGTGTTCTCGATCCGCTCTTGGTCGGCCGTCGGGCCCGCCGAGATCCTTCCACGGCACCCGGGGACGGCCCGGCAGCACACACCCTCGTTCTCCCCGGTCGGACGCGGCCCTCTGCCGGCAGCCCTCCGTCAAATGATGTCGAGGCGGTCGGGGAACGGCGTCGCGGCGGACGCCTCCCCCGACGCGGCAGTGGTCGCGCCGGGGTGACGCTCGCGGCACTTCGGCCAGGAGGGGTCGGGCGGCGAGGCCGACACGGGCACGGGGCATGCCTTCATGGTAGATTCACACGATAAACACCGTAATTCACCTCTTTGCACACCTACCCGACCCGAGCCGCTTTCCGCTCGCCGGTGAGAGCGAGGCACCCGGTGGATCCTGAGGCGGCGGTCGGAGGGCGGCGGTGAGCGCGGGTTCGCCAAAGGCGGGGAACGCCAAGCTGCTGACGTACGCGATCGAGGTCGGCCTGGCCGGTCTGCTGAGCTACTGGGCGGCCACCAACATCTGGTCGGGCGCCCACCAGTCGTACGAGGACGTCCAACTCGGCGGCATGTGGGCTGCGATCTCCGCGATTTTCGTGTGCCGGGAATGCGAAGGGAAGAGCCTTGCGGCGGCGGTCGCCCGTATGTCGGCGACGCTCGTCAGCTTCGCACTGTGTCTGGTCTACCTCGTGTTCCTGCCCTTCCACATCTGGGGCCTCGCCCTGCTCGTGAGCCTGAGCGTCCTGGTGCCCGGCCTGGTCGGACGGCCGGGTGACGAGGCGACCGCCGCCATCACCACCACTGTCGTCATGGTCGTCGCGGGACTGAGCCCGCACGAGGCCTGGAAACAGCCGCTCCTCCGTCTGGCCGACACCGCCATCGGCGTAGCCGCGGGAATCGTCACGCTGGTCATCGTGCATCGGATCGGCAAGTGGACAGGCAGGGACCGCGGCTCTCCACCCACCTGACCGACCGGCCGCGACCCGCGCCGACCGACCACTCGTGCCTTCACGGGGCGAGCTCTCGACTGCTCCGAACTCGCCTTCCCTCACGCGCGGTTCGATCCTGGCCCCAGCGGCGGTGAGGCGCTCGAAAACCGGTGGAGGGACGCCGCTGCGCGCCATTACCGTGCTGCCGAACCAAGTCGTCGGTCAAGGACGTGCCGTTGTACACCCTGTGAGACCTCCCGAGCGCTGATCTGTCGCGCGTCGCGCATGTGCGCCGCGCTCCTTTTTGCTGCGGACTTCTCACTGAAACCGGTGTACTTCTGTGCTCGAAAACTGGGTGGTCGTTCCCACCTGCCTGCCGCTCGTTCGCCGCCGTTGCCACGCGTGCGCGTCCGAGCGCTTCCGGGCGAGCGGAAAATTTCGCGTCAACGCACACCACAAGCTCATCGACGCCTGGCTCCTCGCGCTCTGCACCACTTGCGGGGACACCACGAAACTCACGGTCCTGGAGCGGATGAACGTGCGCTCCGTACGATCTGAGCTGCTCGACCGGCTGCATGACAACGACCTTGGCCTGACCGCTGAGCTGCTCCAGGATCCGGTCGTGCAGCGCCGTAATCGCATCACCCTCGACTGGGACAACGCCTGGCGCCTGGACACCGGCGGATCGGCTCACCTGGACCGCGAGGCGATCGACGTCTCGGTCCGCCTCGCGGCGCGGATCCCTGTCCGGCCCGTACGACTGATCGCTGAAGGTTGCGGTCTCTCACGGGCCGAGGTGGAGAGACTGATCACGGAGGGGAAAGTCGTCTCGGCGGTCCGGCTGAGCGGCAGGCTCTCCGGCGACTTCACCTTCACGCTCAAGCGCTGAGCCCACCTCGGGACACGGGCCTGTCCGGCACGATCCGCCGGGCAGGCCCTGACGGCGGCGCGACGTCTTCGTCTCCACACCGAACTCGGAGGCGACGGCCTCGACATCACGAACACGAGGGCGGACCGACGTGTCGGGGCCGGGAGGCAGTCGCGCCGGCCCGGTCGGAGTCCCGTCCGTGAGCATTTTCCCAGGCTATCTGGCGGATGGGCCTCCCCCTCCGGCGTGAGGTGACCATAGTGGTCGAGTGTGATCGTCGAGGGGGAGGACCCCGGCCGGCTCGTGGACGCCGGCACCGGCACGCCGGCCTCGTGCCGCCCGTGCGGCCGACGGGGCGTCCGTCGCGGTCACCGACGGTTCCCCCGCCGACCCGCCACCGATGCCCGTGGCACGCCCCGGTCCCAAGCCCCGGCAGACACACCGCACTTGGACAGGAGGAACGAACATGACCACGACCGACCACGACGACATCACCGTGCTGGACAACGCCTTCAAGGCCGACGCGCACGACCGGTACGCGGAACTGCGTGCCCGCGGTCCCATCCACAAGGTGCGGATCCTGCGCGGCCTCGACACCTGGGTGGTGGTGGACCACGAACTGGCGAAGGTCGCTCTGACCCACCCCGCTCTGCTCAAAGGACGCGACGCCGGCCGCCGACGCCCTCGAAGCGGTCGGATTCACCGCGCATCGGCCGGAGTCCGGTCTGGGTGTCAACATGCTCAACGCCGACCCGCCCGACCACACCCGGCTGCGCGGTCTGGTGGCGGCCGCGTTCACCAGACCCCGGATCGAGGCGCTGCGGCCTCGCGTCGCGGAGATCGCCGAGAGCCTCGCCGACGCCATGGCGCCGCTGGGCACCGCCGACCTCGTCCGGTCGTTCACCGGCCCGCTTCCCGTCCAGGTCATCTCGGAACTGCTGGGCGTGCCGGAGGACGGCCGCGCCTCGTTCCGCGCCTGGACGTCCCAGGCCCTGGGTTCGACGTCGGAGAAGCAGCGGGAGGCCTTCGTCGAGCTCAACGGCTATCTGGCCGAACTCGTCTCGGAGAAACAGCGCTCGCCCGGTGACCACCTGCTGTCCGCCCTCACCGCGGTGTACGACCAGCGGGAGGGCCGGCTGTCGAAGGCCGAACTGGTGGGCACCGCGAACCTCCTGGTGGTGGCCGGTCACGACACGACGGTGAACCTCCTGGGCAACGCCATGGTGGCGCTGTTACGCCACCCCGAGCAGGCACGGCGGCTGCGCGAGCGGCCGGAGCTCCTGCCCGGCGCCGTCGAGGAGTTACTGCGGTTCGATCCGCCGGTCGAGTTCACACCGATGCGGTACGCGGCCGAGGAGATCACCCTCGGTGGCGCCCGGATCCCGCGCGGAGGTGCCGTCGTGGTGGCACCGACCTCGGTCGGGCGGGCCGACCCCGCCATGACGGAGAGGGACCGCGACGTCCTCGACGTGAGCCGCCCCGCCGTCCGTCACCTGTCGTTCGGACACGGCATCCACCACTGCCTCGGCGCGCCGCTGGCCCGGCTGGAGGCGGAGGTCGGTCTCGGGACACTCCTGCGCCGCTTCCCGGATCTGACCACGGCGGTGCCGCCGGCCGACATTCCGTTGATACCTGTCGGCCTCATGCGCGGACCGGTCAGCCTGCCCGTCACCTACACCCCGGTTCCCGCGACGCCCTAGGCCGAATCCGACCGGCGTACGGCACCCGTGTCGCGTATCCCGTGTCCCGCTTTCCCTCGGGGACTACGTGTCGAAGACCCCCTGAGGAGGCCCGCTCGGTCCGTGCCCCGCCGTCCCACGCCGTGCCCCGCCGAGCCCCGCGACAGCCGGTGGCGGTGGCGGTCCGCGCGGGCCGGTCAGGCGCGCGCAAGCGGGTTCGGCAGCGGCAGATAGCGGGCGTCGGCACCGTCCGCGCCGGTCCAGCGGAGCAGCAGGTTCGTCTTGCCGGGGAGGGTGGGGGCGGTGAGCAGGTCGGTGATCTCGTCCGTGATCCCGGGCAGGCCGTGCCCGGCCAGTGCGGTCCGTACGGCGGGCCAGGGGTCCCAGCCCGAGTGCTGCTCCGCGAGCAGGGCGGCCAGCTCGAGCACGTTGTTGACGATCAGGCAGTAGACCAGCCGTTCCCACCCCGCGGCCCGGTCCACGTCCGTCAGGAGTTTCACGCCCTCCGCGTCCCGGAACAGCGCCTGGGCGGGTGTGCCGGCGGCGTCCACGGCGACGAGGGTGTTCTGGAGGTGCGCCTCCAGGACGACGCCGTGGCGCGCGAACGCCTCCAGCACCGGCGGTACGACCGCACGCAGATACGCCGTCCACCAGGCGGACGGATCGCCGAGACCGTCGAGCGGGCTGCCGTCGAAGCCTTCCACCAGGGCGGCCGCGAGCAGGGGTGTGGTGCCGGGGGCGACGTGCCGGCGCAGCCCGTCGCGGACGAGGACGGCGAGTTCCTCGAAGGCGAAGTCGGCGGTGCGGTAGCCGCGGTCGCTCAGCCACGCGGCGCGGCTGCCCGGCGTGCGGTCCGTGGCAGTCCACGACGGCGGATCGGTGTGGGCGCTCGCCGGAAGGTCCGGGCGGTCCGGAAGGTCCGGGCGGTCCGGAAGGTCCGGGCGGTCCGTGGGAATGCTCGCCGGGCTGCTCATGGCGGTGAAGGCCGCCGCGGTCGCCGCGTCCGTGCGGCGCAGTTTCAGCAGGTCGTGCCGCCACAGCCGGCGGATGTCGTTGGTGATGCGCACGTCGAGACTGAACTTGACGAAGAGGTCGTCCTCGGGGGCGTACAGCGTGCGGATGGCGGCCGTCGGCCACAGCGGGCGCGCCGTGCGGCCGAGGCGGACCAGCCGGCCGTCGGCGAAGGCGGCCCGGATCTCCGGACGGGACCCGACCAGGTCGAGCTGCCAGGGGTGGGCCGGCAGCAGCCGGTAGCCGGCCGGCGCCTGTCCGAGGACGTCGAGCGGCGTCGTGTCGCCCTCCTCGACGACCGCGTCCTCGCGCACGCCGAGCAGCTCCAGCGGGAAGCGGGCGTACGCCTCGGGCGCGTACGGCAGCCAGCCGGCGACGGGGCCGCCGCCGCGCGCCTTGGGCGCCGGGTGGTACGGATGCCCGGTGATCAGGGACTGCTCAGAGCGCGTGTACGGGTCGGCCGGCGGCGTCGCGGCGGAGCGCGCGGCGAGCAGCGCGGCCACCGTGTCACGGCTGTCGTTCATCTCCGCGGGCAGCTCGGAGTTGGACAGGTGCGTGAGGAGGCGCAGTTCCTCCGCCGTGAGCTTGACCAGCGCGGTGTGGTCGAGCCGCTGCCAGGCGCCGTCGGCGTACACCTCGGGGGCGCGGGGCCGTCGTGTGCCCCGCACACGCAGCAGCCGGCCACTGGCCCGCAGCCGGAACGCACCGGGGTCCCCGGCGGGCTCCGCCGCCTCCCGCAGCAGACAATTGAGCAGCGGCGCCGCGGCGTACGCGTCGGCGGTGTCTTCACCTTCTCCGTCGCTCCCGGCGGGCGGAGGCAGTCTGGGCGGCATGGAATCCACGCGATCCATTCGTTCCCTACGGTGCACTGGTGATCATTATGTCTGTCGGCGCGGGCGACCGCGACGCAGTCCCCGTATCCAAGGAGCCCGACCGTGCACCGTCTCCCCAGGCCCGAGGCCGAAGCCGCGCTCGCCGACGAGCTGAGGACCGTGCGCCCGGACCTGTCGGCGCCGTACGCGGCCGGCCTCCCAGGCGCCCGGGCCGCCGTGCTGACCCGGCTGTGGCGGGCGCTGGCCCATGAGCCGATGCCGTGGATCGCGCGCCGCGAGCGGGGGCGCGAGGGTCTCACGCTGCACCTCGCCGACGGGCGGCGGCTGCACGGCCCGCACGCGGACCCGTACGCCACCACGGCGTACGTCACCGAGCTGCGGCTCGACGACCGGTCGTACGACCGTCCGGACCGGCTGATGACGGCCCTGGCGGTCCCGCACGCCCCCGCCTTCGCGGCCGAACTCGCCCACAGCGCGGCCTCGTTGGCCCTGTCCCGGGCGCGGCCCGCCCCGGCCGGGCGCGAACCCGCGGCGAGCTGGGAGTGGGAGCAGCGGGTGGTCGACGGGCATCCCTACCACCCCAACTGCCGCTCCCGTCCCGGGTTCTCGGCGGCCGAGCAACTCGCGTACGGGCCGGAGCACCGGCCGGTCGTGGAGCTGGGGCTGGTCGCCGTGGACGACTGCCTCGTGCGCGGCGAGTGGCCCAAGTGGCTACGGGACGAGGACCGTGTGCTGATCCCGGTGCACCCCTGGCAGGCGGCACACGTCCTCGACCGGCGTGACCTGGAGGGTTTCCCCGCACATCCGTTGATGTCGCTGCGGACGCTGGCGCTGCCGGACGGCCCGCACGTCAAGACGGCCCTGAGCGCCCGGCTGACGTCCTCCGTCCGGGACATCTCGGTCTACTCGATCGAGACGTCGGAGACGGTCTCGGCGTTCGCGGCGGAGATCGCGGCGCGCACGGACGGTCTGCTGCACGTGACCCGTACCCTGGGTGCCGTCTCCGCCCACTCCCCCGCTCTGGCGGCGGTGCTGCGCGAGTCCCCCGACCTGTATGCCCGCCCGGGCGAGCGTGTCGTCCCGGTGGCAGCCCTCGCGGCCAGCGGGCTCCCCCGGTCCCCGGGCTGGACGGCGCGGTTCACCCGTCTCGCGCTCACCGTCGGGCTGCGGCTGCTCGACCTGGGGGTGGCCCTGGAGGCACACGGACAGAACCTCCTCGTCGTGCTGTCCGCCTCCGATGAGCCGCTGCGGCTCGTCTACCGCGACCTGGCGGACATCCGCGTCAGCCCGGTCCGGCTCGCCCGGCACGGCATCGCGGCCCCCGCGTTGTCCGGACGGATCGTCACGGACGACGAGACCACCCTGCGCCGGAAGCTGTTCGGTTCCCTGGTCGCCGGCGCGCTGGGCGCGACGGCGGGCTCCTCGGCCGTGCTGCGCGAAGACCTGGGGACCGTGGTGGACGACCTGCCCCGCACCCCGGACCTCGCGGCGCTGCTCGACGAGCCCCTGCCGACCAAGGCGTTGACCCTGATGAGGCTCTCCCCGGAGACTCCCGGGGACATCTGGGCACAGCTTCCCAACCCGCTCACCGACCGCCCTTCCTGAAGATCGTTTTGAAGCCCGGTACCTTTGATCAATAGGATCCGGCGATGATCACAAGACAACGGCTGGCGGCAGGAGTCTGCGCCCTGCTCGCCGCCCTGACGGCCGGGATCGCCTTCCCGGCCGGAGCGGTCGCCGACGAAACGGCGGCGCAGGCCGCCCCCAAGGTCGAACTCGTGCTGGACGTCAGCGGTTCGATGCGGGCGCGCGACATCGACGGCGGATCACGGATGTCCGCCGCGAAGCAGGCGTTCAACGAGGTGCTCGACGCGACACCCGAGGAGGTCCAGCTCGGCATACGCACCCTCGGCGCCAACTACCGCGGGAACGACCGCAAGACGGGCTGCAAGGACACCGCCCAGTTGTACCCGGTGGGGACGCTGGACCGCACGGAGGCGAAGACCGCCGTCGCGACCCTGACGCCCACCGGCTGGACACCGATCGGCCCCGCGCTGCTCAAGGCCGCCGACGACCTCGACGGCGGCGACGGCACCCGGCGCATCGTCCTCATCAGCGACGGCGAGGACACCTGCCAGCCGCTCGACCCCTGCGAGGTGGCCCGGGAGATCGCCGCCAAGGGGGTCGGTCTCACCATCGACACCCTCGGGCTGGTGCCCGACGCCAAGACCCGCGACCAGCTCAGCTGTATCGCGGACGCGACCGGGGGCACCTACACCTCGGTCCAGCACAAGGAGGAACTCACCGACCGGGTCGGGCAGTTGGTGGACCGGGCGGCCGATCCGGTGGCGACGCCGGTCGCCGTCGAGGGCGCCGACGCCTGCGCCGAGGCCCCGGCGCTGAAGTCCGGGCTCTACACCGACCGTGAGGAGTTCGCGCAGCACCGCTGGTACCGGGTGGACGTCGAGCCGGGCAAGGAGCTGCGCGCCTCGGTGAGCGTCGCGGCCGACCGCGCGGTCAACCCCGACTACGGGGTGCTGCTGCGCGCCGTCACGGTGCACGGACGGGAGATCGTGCGGGGCGAGGCGGCCGGCAACGGCCGTACCGACGTCATCTCGACCGGTCTGCGCTATCCGAAGGCGGAGAGCGACGACGATGCCGCCCCGGCCGAGACCGTGTGCCTCCAGGTGTCCAACTCCTTCTCGGCGACCGGCGGTGTGAAGACCACGCCCGGCATGCCGCTGGAACTGACGGTCGACGTCGTCGACGGCCCGGACCAGGCGAGCGACGTGGCCTCCTTCGGCCTCGGGCGCGGCTGGTGGCTGCTCGGCGCCCTCGTGGTCATCGGCTTCCTCGCGGGTGTGCTGTGGGGCTGGATCTCGCGCCTGCGGATCGCGGTCTGGAGGACCAACTGATGCGTTTCGGACATGTGTTGAGTACGGCTCTGCTGCTGCTCGGGGCCGCGGCGGCACCCGCCGTCGCCGACTCCTCCCCCTCCCCGAGCCCGTCGGGCGATGACAGCGCGCCCACCCGGGCAGGTACGTCGTTCCGTACGGCGACCGAGATCGAGCAGGGCTCTCAGGCCACCGCCAGCGGGTCCGCGGGCGACTACCTGTACTGGTCCTTCCCCGCGGACGCCGGTCAACGGCCCACCGTGAAGGCCACGGTGAAGCTCCCGGAGGCCTCCACGCGCGGGGCCGCCGAGACCTGGCAGGTCGACGTGTACGACGGGCTGCGGCGGCGTCAGGCGTGCCAGTACGGGGCGCAGACGCGGACCGCGGCGCAGGACGCGGCCGGTGTGGAGCTGTCCTGCACCCTGCGCACCGTGCGCGCGTGGTCGGAGACCTGGGCCGACGACCCGCTGCCGGGCACGTACTACATCCGGCTGACGGCCACCGGGCTGCCGGCGTCCGAACTGGGCCTTCCGGTCGGCGCGGAGGTGAAGGTCGACTCCAAGGACATCGGCGGCGCGGCGGCGGTGGACGGTTCGCTGGGCAAGCCGCTGGTGCCGGGGATCGCGACGAGCGCCAAGGAGTCCGACTCCGCTTCCGGCTCGTCGAAGACCGCGCTGTCGTCGATCGAGCCCGACGACGGCTGGACCTCCGGCTGGTGGTCCGACCGCTGGGTGTGGACCGCGATCGGCGGCATCCTCGCGGCGCTCGCGGGCATCGGCGGCTACGCGCTGACCCGTGGGTCGGGACGGCCCTCCCGGGTGCCCCCGGGCGTCTAGGGCGTGTTGCGAAAGTCCCGTCGTCCGCCCGGAGGGCGGGCCTCGCGGCGTCCGGTGCGTGCTCTCGGCGTGCCGGGCGGAAGCCCGCGTACTGGACGTACCCGGGTTTTCGCCCGGTGCGGCGACAGGGCGTGCCAGGCGCCGCGAGGCAGGCGGGACTTTCGCAACACGACCTAGTGCCGTACGGGGCGTGGACGTCCGCACGTTCGGCGTGGACGCCCCTGCGACGGCGAGGGCCCGCCGCGCTCCCCCCACAGCACGGCGGGCCCCCGTCCCCCGTTCAGCCCGTCCCCCGTGCGGGCAGGTGGCGTGCGGGACGCTCCCACGCTCGTGCGGCCCGCCGTCGTCGTAACGGCGGTCGAACCACCCGGGGTTGCCACCCTGCGGTCGCCGCCCCGCCGCCCGCAATGTTTTCGAACGCCCTGGAAGTGTCTGGCGCGGGCGGCACGGCACCGCCAGGGAGTACGCGTCGGCCACCGGACGCGCGGGCGGCGTACCGGTGTCACTCTCCGCGCAGCACCTTGGCGAGGGTGCCCTCCCCCGTGACCCCGATACGGCCCTCACGCACCGCCTCCAGGACGGTCGAGGTCCCGCGGCTCACCGCCGTACAGGTCACGGTGTCCAGCGACAGCCGGACGTCCGGCTCCTGCGGGGCGGGCCCGTCCCCGTACACCGGGCCGTCCTGGACCCCCAGTCGTACATGGAACTCACCCTCGTCCAGCCGGACTTCGACCAGTCCCTCGCCCTCCTCCGCCAGGCCCCGCAGCAGCGGCAGCGCGAACCAGTGCGCCCGTACGGCGTCGGTGGCCCGGCGCTCGCCGAGGGCGGGCGCGCCCCATTCACCGAGCGCCTGCAGCACCGGGAGCAACTCGCGCCCACGGTCGGTGAGTTCGTAGACGTAGGCGGCGCCGGGCGGCGGCAGCCTGCGCCGGGTGGTCAGCCCGTCGCGCTCCATGTCCCGGAGCCGGGAGGCGAGGACGTCCGTGCTCACGCCGGGCAGATCCGCGTGCAGGTCGGTGTAGCGGCGCGGGCCGCCGAGCAGCTCGCGGACGATCAGGAGGGTCCAGCGGTCACCGACGGCGTCGAGCGCGCGGGCCGCGGAACAGTACTGGTCGTAGCTTCGGCGAGGTGACATGCGACGCAGTCTAGACACGTTGTTGGACTTTCCAAGCACCTACTTGGTAAAACCAAGCAACACCACGAACCGGAGGGCGCAGCGCATGGAGTTCCGGCAGTCCAGCAAACTCAGCGAGGTCTGTTACGAGATCCGCGGCCCGGTGATCGAGCACGCCGACGCACTGGAGGCGGCCGGCCACAGCGTGCTGCGCCTCAACACCGGCAACCCCGCGCTCTTCGGTTTCGAGGCACCGGAGGAGATCCTCCAGGACATGATCCGGATGCTCCCCCAGGCACACGGGTACACCGATTCGCGCGGTGTCCTCTCCGCCCGCCGGGCCGTCGCCCAGCGCTACCAGGACCGTGGTCTGGAGGTGGGCGTGGACGACGTCTTCCTCGGCAACGGCGTCTCCGAACTCGTCTCGATGGCCGTCCAGGCCCTGGTTGAGGACGGCGACGAAGTCCTCATCCCCGCACCCGACTTCCCGCTCTGGACGGCCGTCACCACGCTCGCGGGCGGCAAGGCCGTGCACTACCTCTGCGACGAACAGTCGGACTGGTACCCGGACCTCGCCGACATGGCGTCGAAGATCACCGACCGGACACGCGCCGTCGTCATCATCAACCCGAACAACCCCACCGGCGCCGTCTATCCCAAGGAGATCATCGAGGGCATCCTCGACCTCGCGCGCCGGCACGGACTGATGGTCTTCGCGGACGAGATCTACGACCAGATCCTCTACGACGACGCGGTCCACCACTCGGCCGCCGCGCTCGCCCCCGACCTGGTGGTCCTGACCTTCTGCGGTCTGTCGAAGACGTACCGGGTGGCGGGCTTCCGCTCGGGCTGGCTGGTGGTGACAGGCCCCAAGCAGCACGCCCGCAACTACCTGGAGGGGCTGACGATGCTCGCCTCCATGCGCCTGTGCGCCAACGCGCCCGCCCAGTACGCCATCCAGGCCGCGCTCGGCGGCCGCCAGTCCATCCACGAACTGACGGCGCCGGGCGGCCGGCTGCGCGAACAGCGCGACCGGGCCTGGGAGAAGCTCAACGAGATCCCGGGCGTCTCCTGCGTCAAGCCGAAGGGCGCGCTGTACGCCTTCCCGCGCATCGACCCCGAGGTGCACCGGATCCACGACGACGAGCGGTTCGTCCTGGACCTGCTGCTCCGCGAGAAGATCCAGGTCGTCCAGGGCACCGGTTTCAACTGGCCCCGGCCCGACCACTTCCGCATCCTCACCCTCCCGCACGCCGACGACCTGGACGCGGCGATCAGCCGGATCGGCCGGTTCCTGAGCGGGTACCGGCAGTAGCGGCGGACGCCCGACGCCCGCGTTCACCCCAGACCGACCTCGCACCACACCGTCTTGGTATACGGGTCACCGCACGTCGTCCCCCCGGTGCGCGGCCAGCGCCTCGACCAGAAGGAGCCCCCGGCCCGACTCGGCCTCGGGCGGGGCCTGCCGGAGGGAACCCGGCTCGGGCGGACGGCGGTCCGGGCGCGGGTCCGTCACCTCGATACGGAGCGTCGCGTCGGCTCGGGCGGTGAGGGCGAGCCGGCAGTCCCGTCCCCTCTCCCGGCCGTGCAGCGCCGCGTTCGACGCCAGTTCCGCCACCAGCAGCGCGGCGGTGCGGTTCCCCTCGCAGCCGTAGGGCCAGCCCCACCTGTGCAGTTGGTCGGACGCGAGGAGGCGGGCCAGCCGGGCGCCTCTGCGGGTGGCCGACAGCTGGAGGGTGAAGTCGCGGGCGGGGGCGGCAATATCCACGTTCATGTCACTCAGCGTGGTCGATCGTCACTACGCTCAACAGCGACATCGGCGGTACGCGGGGTCACTGTCCGGTCGCGGTCCGGCGCTGTCCGGCCCGCGCCGCGTGGAGGTGGGGGACATGGACGTCACGGCCAACGAGCCGCGGCCGGCCGACGGCAACGACGACGACTCTGCGGCCGTGCTGCGCACGGTGGGCAAGGTCATCAAGATGTGGCGCGAACGGGCGGCGCTCAAGCAGTCCGAACTGGGCACCGCGATCGGGTACAGCGAGGAACAGGTGTCGTCCGTCGAGCGCGGACGACGGGCGCCGAGAAGGCAGTTCCTCGAAGCGGCGGATCAGGCGCTCGGGGCGGCCGGAATGATCGCCGGGCTGGCGAAGGACGTGGAGGAGGCCCGGTACCCGAAGAAGGTACGGGATCTGGCGAAGCTGGAGGGTGAGTCGGTAGAGATCTGCGCCTACGACAACTCGGTCGTCAACGGGCTGTTGCAGACCGAGGAGTACATGCGCACCGTGTTCGGCTCACGGCGTCCCGCGTTCTCCGAGGAGGAGTTGGAGCATCGCGTTGCCGCCCGCCTGGCACGCCAGACGATCATCGATCGCGAGCGCACCCTCCCGGCGTTCAGCTTCGTCCAGGATGAGGCGACCCTGCTCCGACCGATCGGAGGCAGACTGGTACTGCGCCGACAACTCGAACGACTGTTGGAAGTAGGGCAACTGCGGAACGTGGAGATCCAGGTGATGCCACTGGATCGTGAGGACAACGCCGGCCTCGGCGGTCCCTTCCATCTTTTGCGGCTCAAAGAAGGCGCCACCGTGGGGCACAACGAGGTTCAGCTCATCAGCCGGCTGATCTCGGACCCCAAGGAGATCCAGATCCTGGAACTCCGCTATGGGATCATCCGAGCCCAGGCTCTCGCGCCCGGGGAGTCTCTGACCTTCATCGAGAAAGCGCTGAGGGAGACATGACCATAAACAGTTCCGACCTGGAATGGTTCAAGAGCAGCCACAGCACCGACGACGGTCCGGCCTGCGTCGAGGTCGCGACCACGCCCGGCGCTGTGCACATACGCGACTCGAAGAACAAACAGGGCCCCCGCCTCGACTTCACCCCGGACCACTGGACCGCCTTCGTCACCTTCGCGGCGGCCTCCTCACCCTCCTGACGGCCACGCCCCACCCGCGCGCGTCCGCGGAGTCGGAGATCGGGGCTCGTAGCCTGTGACGGAGCCGTGGTCCCGGCCCGCCGGGCGCAGCCCCGCCGCGTCGGACCGTTCGGCCCGCGTGAACCTTCGGCGAGCAGAGGAACCACAAGCATGGGCGACCTCCTTCTCGTGCGGCACGGCGAGACCGAGTGGTCCTTGTCCGGGCGGCACACCGGATCGACCGACATCCCCTTGACCGAGAACGGCCGCGAGCAGGCGCGCCGACTGGCCCCGATGATCGCCTCGCACCACATCTCCACGGCGTTCGTCAGCCCGATGCAGCGCGCGCGGGAGACGGCGCGGCTGGCCGGGGTCGAGGGGGTGCGGGTCGACGCGGACCTCTGCGAGTGGGACTACGGCGGATACGAAGGGGTCACGACGGTGGAGATCCACCGGACCCGGCCCGACTGGTTCCTCTTCGACGACGGTGTCGCGCCCGGACCGCCGGAGCATCCGGGGGAGAGCCCCGAGCAGGTCGAAGCGCGCGCGGAACGGATGCTGGCCAAGATCGACGCGGCTCTCGCCGAGGCGGAGGGCGATGTCGCCGTCTTCTCCCACGGGCACTTCCTGCGGGTGCTGACGGTGCGGCGGCTGGGGCTGCCCATCGAGGCCGCCGCCCTGTTCCAGCTCGCCACCGGGACCGTGAGCCGGCTGAGCACCGAGCACCGCCGGCATGTGGTGGCCGGCTGGAATGTCAGACCCGCCTCGTAGTCTTCGAGTGGGTCACCGCCGGCCGGGCCCAGGGGAAGGGGTGCGCCATGACACGACCGCCGACTGCCGCGCAGCGGCGGGTGATCGACGCCGCCGAGCCCGTGACCGGCCGACTGAAGGGCACGGAGGGCCAGCTCGCCGCGCTGGTGAAGCGCGGTCTCGCCTTCCGGCACCCGCGTCCGCCGCACGACCACTTCCTGACGCCCGCCGGGCATCGCGTGCGGGAGACCCCTGAGACGCTCTCGGAAACCCCCGAAGCCGTCCCGGGGACCCCCGCTCCCCCGGCCGTCGACGCGGGGGTGTTCGCCGCGCGGATCGGCGGCGAGGACGCCCCGGTGGGCGGGCCCTCCCGTCCGCGTGAGGTGCGCAGCGCCTGGCAGGGGCTTCTGGAGCTGCGCCGGATGACCCGTCCGGACGGCGCCGTGGACCGGCCGTGCGGGTGGGAGCGTACGCATCTGGTGCAGGCCGCCGCGCTGGCCCTGGAGGCCGCCGGGCACCACCCGGCGGGTGCGGGCCCCGGGGACAGCGGATACCGGGTGCGGGCGACACCGCAGCCGGAGGCCGTCGCCGTCCGCGAACCCGATCCCGAGGCGCTGCGGGCCTGCGCCGCCACGCTGGAGAAAGCGGGCTGGCAGACCGGCGAGCACACGGAGCCGCGTACGGGTGTGCGCTACGTACTGGCGTCTCCCCGGCGTGTCTGAGCCCGCCGGTCGCTCAGTAGGGTGACGTCCGTTCCGACCGTCGTACATACGATCGAAGAAAGGAACGCCATGGCTGAACCGTTCTCCGTCCCGGTGACCGTCCGCGGGTACGAGACCGACGTCCTGGGCCATCTGAATCAGAGCGTCTATCTGCAGTACGCCGAACACGCCCGCTGGTGCTTACTCGACAAGGCCGGGATCAACCAGGCGGCCCTGATGGCCAAGGGGGTGGGACCGGTGGTCCTGGAGACGACCATCCGGTACTTGCGAGAGCTGCGCGCCGGTGACGAGACCGAGGTGACGTGCGCCTTCACCTGGGGCGCGGGCAAGACCTACCGGGTGGAGCAGCAGATTCGGCGGACCGACGGCACGGTGTCCGCCGAGTTCGTCGCGGTCGGCGGGCTGTTGGACCTCAGGGAGCGCAGGCTCGTCGCCGACCCGCGCGAGTACTTCCGTGCACTGGCGACCGATCCGGGGGTCTTCGGCCTCTGAGCCGAGCCGCGCCGCGGTCTACGCGTCCAGCAGCTCCGGCCGGTGCTGGGCGTCGTAGGCCGCGCGGGACTCGGCGATCGTGACGCGGTGCCGCTCGGCCCAGTCCGTCAGGGACAGCAGGGTCACGTGCAACTCCCGGGCCACCGGCGTCAGTTCGTACTCGACCTTGGGCGGAACCGTCGGGTGGACGGTACGCGTGACGAGTCGGCGTTCAGCGCGGTCGGCGCCGCGGGCGGGGCACTCGGGACGTTTCTCGGCGGGGCGCTGACGCAGGCGGTCGGCTGGCACTGGATCTTTCTGGTCAATCTGCCGATCGGGGTGGCCGCCTGGGTGGCCGCGGTGCGGATCCTCGCGCCGGAGAGAGGAGTCGGGCTGGGCAGGGGTGCCGACTGGCCCGGGGCGGCACTGATCACGGCCGCGCTGATGCTGACGGTGTACACGATCGTCGGCACCGGTGACCGGAGTGCGGGCGGCACACTCGCGCTGGCCGGGCTCGCCGTCGCGCTCCACGCCGGGTTCCTCGTCCGCCAGACACGGGCCGCCCGTCCACTGCTGCGCCTGCGGCTGCTCCGCTCGCGTCTGCTGTCGGGCGCGAACGCGGTCCAGATCCTGATGATCGCGGGCATGTACGGCTTCCAGTACATCGGCGCCCTCTACCTCCAGCGAGTGCTGGGATACGACGCGTTGCTGACCGGTACCGCATTCCTGCCGGCACCGGTCGCGATCGGGGCGCTGATGCTGGGCCTGTCCGCGCGGACGATCGCCCGCTTCGGCCCGTACCGGGTCCTGCTTCTCGGGCTCGCCCTCGTCACGACGGGCATGGCCCTGCTCAGCCGGGCCCCGGTCCATGGCACGTACGCCGCCGACGTGCTGCCCGCGATGCTGCTGCTCGCCGCCGGGTTCGCGGCCGCGATGCCCGCGGTGACGGGACTCGCGATGGCGGGCGCCCGCGAGGAGGACGCGGGACTGGCCTCCGGCCTGTTCAACACCACGCAGGTGGTGGGGGTTCCCTGGGCCTCGCAGCCCTCACCACGCTGGCGGCGAGCCGCACGGAGCGCCTGACCGGCGGAGGCGAGCCGTTCGTCACGGCGACTGCGGACGGCTACCGGCTGGCGTTCACGGTGGCCACGGCGTTCGCGGCGGCGGCCCTGCTCCTGGCGGCCACCGCCCTGCGTCCGGCACGCGCCTCCTTCACACCCGTGACGGATGCCCGCCCCGCCCATGGCACCCACTCCCCCTCGCGACCTTCCGCTGAATGCCCAAAGTGCCTGCCTTTAGGGCCTGTTGGCCGAGAAGCATCGCCAACTCATCTCCTCCTGACGGGTATCCGCCACGTCCAATCTCTGGTAGGAAACCTTCCTAACAGTAAGTGGACGCCTCACTCCCCTCATCGGAGGTACCGTGCACACCCCCCACATCCACACCTCACGACGCACCCTGCTCGCTCTGATAGGAGCCTCACTGGTGGCGGGTCCGGTCCTCGCGGCGCAGTCCGCGAGCGGTGCCGCGGCCGTCGGCCTGGACGATCCGGCGAAGAAGGAGATCGCCATGAAGCTGGTCTCCAGCGCGGAGAACTCCTCGCTGGACTGGAAGGCCCAGTACAAGTACATCGAGGACATCGGCGACGGCCGCGGCTACACGGCCGGGATCATCGGCTTCTGTTCGGGCACCGGTGACATGCTCGACCTCGTCGAGCTGTACACCCAGCGCAAGCCCGGCAACGTCCTCGCCAAGTACCTGCCCGCGCTGCGCGACGTGGACGGCAGCGACTCGCACCAGGGCCTGGACCCCGGCTTCCCCGCCGACTGGCGCAAGGCCGCCCAGGACACGGCGTTCCAGCAGGCCCAGAACGACGAGCGCGACCGGGTCTACTTCAACCCGGCCGTCCAGCAGGGCAAGACCGACGGCATCGGTGTGCTCGGCCAGTTCACCTACTACGACGCCATCGTCATGCACGGCGACGGCACGGACAGCACCAGCTTCAGCAGCATCCGCAGGCGGGCGCTGGCCAAGGCGAAGCCCCCGGCCCAGGGGGGCGACGAGGTGACCTATCTGAACGCCTTCCTCGACGCCCGGGTCTGGGCGATGAAGCAGGAGGAGGCGCACTCCGACACCAGCCGGGTCGACACCGAGCAGCGGGTGTTCGTCAAGAACCGGAACCTCAACCTGAACACCCCGCTGGACTGGAAGGTGTACGGGGACAGTTACCACATCGGCTGACGGTCCCCGGCACGACGGCGTTGGGCGCGGCACTCATGATGTGCCGCGCCCCGCGCGCGTCGCCGGGATGTCTCCGTGCCCCGGGGTGACGTCCCCGGGGTCAGTAGACCGGGAAGGCCTTCAGGTCCTCGCCGGCTTCCATGGGGTGGGTGACCTCGCCCGCGTCCCGCCGCCGGCCCCAGTGGTTGAAGACGAGGTTGAGGAGAACGGCGGTCAGGCACCCCGTCGAGATCCCCGAGTCCAGGATGATCCGCGCCGTCTGCGGGAAGGCGTGGTAGAAGTCCGGCGCGGTGATCGGGATGATGCCGACGGCCAGCGACACGGCGACGATCAGGACGTTGTTGTCCTTGTCCAGGCCCGCCCTCACGAGGGTCTGGATGCCGCTGGCGGCGACCGAACCGAACAGGACCACGCCCGCGCCGCCGAGCACCGGACGCGGTACGACCGCGATCAGTGAGGCCGCCATCGGGCACAGGCCCATCAGGACCAGGAAGCCGCCGCCCGTGGCGACCACGTACCGGCTGCGGATGCGGGTCATCGCGACGAGGCCGATGTTCTGCGCGAAGGCGCTGCACATGAAGCCGTTGAATAGCGGGCTGAGCGCGGAGCCGAGCGTGTCGGCCCGCAGTCCCGCCGCGATGGTCCGCTCGTCGGCCGGCCGCTCCACGATCTCGCCCAACGCCAGCATGTCCGCGGTCGATTCGGTCATCGAGACCACCATGACCACGCACATCGAGAGGATCGCGGCGAGCTGGAACTGCGGGGCGCCGAAGTGGAACGGGGTCGGGAAGCCCACCACGTCCGCGTCGGCGACCGGAGCGAAGTCCGTGATGCCGAGGGGGATCGCGGCGAGTGTGCCGGCGACCAGGCCGAGCAGCACGGCGATCTGCTTGACGAAGCCGCGGGTGAAGCGGCGCAGCAGCAGCACGATCACGAGCGTCGCGGCGGCGAGGCCCAGAAAGGTCGGCGAACCGTAGTCGTGCGCCGCCGGGTCGGGGCCCTGCGCCCAGCCGAAGGCGACCGGCAGCAGGGAGACGCCGATGAGAGTGATGACGGACCCGGTGACGACGGGCGGGAAGAAGCGGACGGCCTTGCTGAAGAAGGGGGCGGCGACGAAGCCGAGGACGCCCGCGACGACGACCGCGCCGAAGATGACCGGCAGCGCGTCGCCCTTGTCCTTGGTCGAGGCGACGATCGCGGTCATGGGGGCGACGCCGGCGAAGGTGACCCCGTTGACGAACGGCAGCCGGGCGCCGATCTTCCAGAAACCGAGGGTCTGGAGGAAGGTGGCGAGGCCCGCGGTGAAGAGACACGCGCCGGTGAGGAAGGTCAGTTCGCTGCCGGAGAGGCCCCCGGCGGCTCCGACGATCAGAGGTGGGGCGACGACTCCCGCGTACATGGCGGCGACGTGCTGGAGGCCGCTGGCGGCCATTCTCAGCGGCGGGAGTTTCTCGTCGACCGGGTGCTTCGACTCGTTGTGCGGTATTGCCTCGTTGCTGGACGTCGATGGGGCGGCCACGGCGGCTCCTCCGGTCGGTTACGCGTCGGCTCTGACGCGGGTATCAGGGAGGTGATGCGCGGTCGTGCGGGACCGGGACGATGGCCGTCACGAGGAAGCCCGTCCGGACGGCGGAGACCGTCAGGGGGCAGGGCGTCCGGGTGACGGAGACCGTTCCGGTGGGCGCGCACGTCCATGCGCGCCCACCGGAGACGGCCGCCATGGACCCCGCTCGGGTCCATGGCCTCCGGCCGAGGGCCGTCCCCCTCGGCCGGAGATCTTCGGACTGCTCAGGCCTGCGCGGTGATCCGCGCGAGGCGCTGTGCCTCCGCCCGCGTGGAGCGGGCGACGGCGTCCTCGTCCACGTGCAGCAGCCGGCTGTTCTCGACCACCGGGAGGCCGTTGACGAGGGAGAGGGTGACCGGGGCCGCCGCGCCGAAGACCAGCGCGGTCACCGGGTCGGCGATCGAGGCGTGCGCCAGGGTGTCCAGCCTCCACAGCACGAGGTCGGCGAGCTTGCCCGGCTCCAGGGAGCCGATCTCCGCCGCCCTGCCGAGGACCTGGGCGCCGCCGAAGGTGCCGAGACGCAGCGCCTGCCGGGCGTTCAGGGCGGCTTCCCGGTGGGCGCCGAGACGGTTGACGAGGAGGGCGTTGCGCAGCTCGGTGTGGAGTTCGCCGGACTCGTTGGAGGCGGTGCCGTCGACGCCGAGGCCGACCGGGACGCCGGCCGCGAGCATGTCGGGGACGCGCGCGATTCCGGCCGCCAGGCGGGCGTTGGAGGAGGGGCAGTGGGCGACACCCGTCCTCGTCCGGGCGAAGGCGGCGATGTCGGAGTCGTTCATGTGGACGCAGTGGGCCATCCACACGTCCTCGCCCAGCCAGCCGGTGGACTCGAAGTAGTCGGTCGGGCCCATCCCGAACAGTTCCTTGCAGAACTGCTCCTCCTCGACGGTCTCCGAGCCGTGCGTGTGCAGCCGTACGCCCTTGCGCCGGGCCAGTTCCGCGCCCTGCGTGAGGAGTTCGGTGGAGACGGAGAAGGGTGAGCAGGGGGCGACGGCGATCTGCGTCATGGCGCCGAAGGAGGCGTCGTGGTGCTCGTCGACGGTCGCCTCGGTGGCGGCGAGGGCGCCTTCGAGGGTCTCGACGGCGAAGTCCGGCGGCAGGCCGCCGTCCTTCTCGCTGCGGTCCATGGAGCCGCGGGCCAGGGTGAAGCGGACACCCGTCTCACGGGCGGCCCGGATGATGGCGCCGGACAGGTCCCCGGAGCCCTTCGGGAAGACGTAGTGGTGATCCATGGCGGTGGTGACACCGCCGCGGGCCATCATCGCGAGGGAACCCTGTGCGGCGGCGTACACCATCTGCTCGTCGATGCGCGCCCACGTCGGGTACAGCGCGACGAGCCAGTTGAAGAGGTTGTGGTCGGTGGCCAGCCCGCGGGTGATCCACTGGTAGAAGTGGTGGTGGGTGTTGACCAGGCCGGGTGTGGCCAGGTGGCCGGTGCCGTCGATGCGGCGGACCACGTTCTCCAGCCCCTCGGGGGCGCTGCCCGCGCCGAGGGACTCGATGCGGTTGCCGGCGACGACGATGTGCCCGGTGGCGTACTCGGTGTCGGCGGCGTCGACGGTCGCGATCGAACAGTTCTCGATGACGATGCGCTGGGCTGCTGCCATGATGCGTCCTTTTCGCTCTGTGGAGAGGGCACGGCAGGACCCCAGGAGCTTTGAGTGCCGCGGCCGTTGACGCCACGGGTGCCGATGGAGGGAGGTGCCCCCGGCCGCCGGGGGCACCGGCGGAGGTCAGAGGTTGGTGAGGTCCACGGGGATGCGCGGCTCGCAGCCGTCACGCAGGACGGTGGCCTCGATCAGCCCGTAGGGGCGGTCGGCCGCGTAGTAGACCTCGTTGTCGTTCTCCAGCCCGAACGGCTGAAGGTCCACCAGGAAGTGATGCTTGTTCGGGAGGGAGAAGCGGACCTCGTCGATCTCGCCGCGGTTGTTGATGATGCGCGCACCCATCTGGTACAGGGTCTGCTGCAGCGACAGCGAGTACGTCTCCGCGAAGGCCTGGAGCATGTGCTTCCTGACCTGGTCGTAGGACTTCTCCCAGTTGGGCATCTTCTGCTCGTCGCCGGTCCAGTTGAAGCGCCAGCGGCCGGAGACCTCGGTCGCCAGGATGCGGTCGTACGCCTCGGGCAGCGTCGTGTACTTGTCCTTGACGAAGCCCCAGAACTCGGAGTTCGTCGAGTTCATCACGACGAGGTCCTTCAGGCCGGAGACGACCTCCCAGGTCGTGCCGTCGAAGGTGATCTGGGTGACCCGGGTCTCCTGGCCCTTGCGCACGAAGGAGTGCTTGACCTCGTCGGCGCCGATGAACCTGGAGTTGGCGTCCGAGGTCTCGATGCGCTCCCAGGCGTACTCCTCGATCCTGATGCGCGCCGTCCTGATCGGCTCCTGGCTGGTCACGAAGTGCCGGGCGAGGTGGATGCCGAACTGCTCGGCGGACTCGATGCCGTGCTCCTTGGCGAAGGCGTACACCGTGTTCTTGGTGGTGTCCGTCGGCAGGACGTTGGCGTTCGAGCCGGAGTAGTGGACCTCTTCCATGTCGCCGCTCAGCGCCACGGACACGTTGAGGTCCTTGATGTGATGGGTGTCGCCGTCGCGCGTGATCCTGACGACCCGGTTCTCGGCCTTGCCGTACTGGTTCTGTCCCAGGACCACGGGGCGCGCGGGTCGGGAGTTGTCCGTCATCTGTCTGCTAGCTCCCTCGGTAAACGGAGTAGCCGAACGGGTTGAGCAGCAGCGGTACGTGGTAGTGCTCGCCCGGCGTCACCGCGAAGGTGATCGCCACCTCGGGGAAGAACACTCCGCTCGTACCGCTGTCCCGGTTCGCGGGGGCGTCCTGCTGCGCATCGGCTTGCTTCTTCTCGAAGTACGCCTCGACCTCGAAGTCGAGCCGTACGTGGGTCGTCCCCTCCGGCAGCGCCGGCAGGTCCTTGCACCGGCCGTCCGCGTCGGTCGCGGAGCCGCCGAGCGGGCGCCAGTCCGCGTCGCGGCCGTCGCGGGCCGCCAGCCGCACGGCGACGTCCCCGGCGGGGCGGCCGGCGCTGGTGTCCAGGATGTGCGTGGACACGGAAGCCGTGGTGTCGGTGCTCATGCCTCTTCTTCCTCCAGGAGTCGGGCGAGGCGGATGCGGTTGATCGCCGTCAGTTCGACGCGGACGATCTCGTACTCCTGCCCGGGTGTGTTGCCGAGGCGTTCCTCGACCGCGTCGCGCATCTGCTCGCCGGTCCGGCCGGTGGCGCAGATGAGGAAGACATGGCCGAACTTCTCCTGGTAGGCCAGGTTCAGTTCGAGCATCTCCGCCCTGAGTTCCTCGGAGGCGCCTGCCATGCCGCGCTGTTCCCGGGAGGAGGTCGGGTCGCCGGGTTTCGGCCGCCCGATCGGCGGGTGCCCGGCCATCGCGTCCGCCAGGTCCGCCGCGGACAGCTCGGCCATGGCGGCGTCGCTCGCGGCGAACAGGGCGTCGGGAGTGGCGTACGGGCGCCGGGCGAGCAGGCCGCGCACCCAGGCCGCCGAGGCGCACACCTCGAGGAGTGCGGCGCGGGCCGCCCGCTCCTCCAGGGCGTTGAACCGGGCGAGAGCGCCAGGTGTCGTACTCGACGTCACGGGATGCCTCCGTGGCCTTGTGCTGGACGGGCTGCGGACAGCTAACGCCCTCGAAAACATCACGTCAACACTTTGTTGAAAAATCCGGGTAACAAAAACCGCCGTCCGGGTGATCCGGACGGCGGCGGTCCCACGGGGGGCCCGCCGGCCGGAGGAGGGGGGTCCGGCAGACCCCGGACCTGCGCGTCTTCGCCGGCCGGGGCGCATCCCTCTTCGGAACCCCCCACCCCCCTCGAAGCCCCCGTCGGACCCTCCGGGTCTCCCTCAGACCTGCTTCTCGCGGTTCAGGTAGTTGTAGACGGTGAAGCGGCTCACCCCGAGCGCGCTCGCCACGGTCTCCACGCCATGCCGCACGGAGAACGCCCCGCGCGCCTCCAGCACCCGTACGACCTCCTGCTTGGCCTTGCGGTCGAGGTCGGCCAGGGGCTTGCCCTGCTTGCGCTCCAGGGCGGCCAGGATGTGATCGAGCGAGTCGGCGAGTTGCGGCAGGCGTACGGCGACCACGTCCGCGCCCTCCCAGGACAGCACGACGTCGTCGGGTCCGGCCTGGCCGGGCGCCAGCATCTCGCCCCCCATGGCGTCGACCAGCGGCTTGACCGCCGCGACGAAGGGATCGTCCCCGGTACCGGTCACTTATCGCCCTCCCCGACCACGTTCACCTGCAGCGAGACCCGCGTGGCGCCCGCGGCCAGGGCCTTGCGCAGCAGCGCGTCGACCGCGTCGAGCACGGCGTCGGCGCCGCCCTCCGCGGTGTTGCCGAACGGGCCGACGTCCACGGCGTCCAGCGCGGCCGCCTCGACGACCTCGCGGGCGACCAGCGCGTGCGGGGGTGCCTCGTCGAGGTCGAAGGGCTCGGTCGTGAACTCCACTCTCAATCGCACCCGCTCAACCTACTGCTCGGCGTCGATTTTCCGGCAGCCCCCTCTTGACAAGCCCCGCGACCCGGCGGCAATCTTCCATTAAGCAGAAACGAACTTCCACTATGCGGAATTGAGTGAGCCGGAGCGAACACCGGCCGGACTGTCGATACGGAAGGGGGCGCCGAGTCCATGACCGGTTTTGCATCGAGCACAGCCGCAGAGCAGCGCTTCAACGTCAACCTGTCGATCCTCTTCACGGAACTCCCGCTCCTGGAGCGCCCCGCGGCCGCCGCGGCGGCCGGCTTCACCGCGGTCGAACTGTGGTGGCCCTGGGTCGACACCCCCACCCCCGCACCCGCCGAACTCGACGCCCTGAAGCGGGCGATCGAGGACGCGGGCGTCCAGCTGACGGGTCTCAACTTCTACGCCGGACGACTGCCCGGTCCCGACCGGGGCGCGCTGTCGATCCCCGGCGAGGAGTCGGAGAGGTTCCGCGCCAACATCGACGTCGCGGCGGACTTCGCGCGGTCGCTGGGCTGCGGGGCCCTCAACGCCCTGTACGGCAATCGCGTCGAGGGCGTGGACCCGGCCGAGCAGGACGCGCTCGCGCTGGAGAACCTGGTCCTCGCGGCACGGGCGGCCGACCGGATCGGCGCGATCCTGCTGATCGAGACGCTCAACCGGCCCGAGTCACCGGACTATCCACTGGTGAGTTCCGCGGCCGGCGTCGCCGTCGTCGACCGGGTCAACGAGGCGACCGGCCTCGGCAACGCCAGGTTCCTCATGGACCTTTACCACCTGTCCATGAACGGCGAGGACCTGCCGCAGGCGATCTCCGCGTACACCGGGAAGACCGGCCATGTGCAGATCGCCGACAACCCCGGCCGCGGCGCGCCGGGCACCGGCACGCTCCCGCTGGAGGACCTGCTCGGGCAGCTGCGCAAGGCCGGTTACCAGGGCTGGGTCGGCCTGGAGTACAAGCCGGGCGACCGCCCGAGCGCCGAGGCCTTCGACTGGCTGCCCGCCGAAGCCCGAGCCGCCCGCTGACCCGGCACCCCACGACGACAAGTCAGAAAGGCACCCTCATGAGCAAACTCCCCAAGGTCGCGTGGATCGGGCTCGGCATCATGGGCTCCCCCATGTCGGAGAACCTGATCAAGGCCGGGTACGACGTCACCGGGTTCACCCTGGAGCAGGACAAGCTGGAGCGGCTCACCGCGGCCGGCGGCACGGCGGCGGGGTCGATCGCCGAGGCGGTGCGCGACGCCGACGTGGTGATCACGATGGTGCCCGCCTCCCCGCAGGTCGAGGCCATCGCGTACGGGCCCGACGGCATCCTGGAGAACGCGCGGTCCGGAGCGCTGCTCGTCGACATGTCGTCGATCACCCCGCAGACCTCCGTGGACCTCGCGAAGGCCGCCGCGGCCAAGGGCGTCCGGGTCCTGGACGCCCCGGTGTCCGGCGGTGAGGCCGGTGCCGTCGAGGCCGTGCTGTCCATCATGGTCGGCGGGGAACAGGCCGACTTCGACGCGGCCGAACCGATCTTCGAGGCGCTCGGCCGGACCATCGTGCTGTGCGGTCCGCACGGCTCGGGTCAGACCGTGAAGGCCGCCAACCAGCTGATCGTCGCCGTGAACATCCAGGCGTGCGCCGAGGCCGTGGTGTTCCTGGAGAAGTCGGGCGTGGACCTGCGGGCGGCGCTCGACGTGCTGAACGGCGGCCTGGCCGGCTCGACCGTACTGACGCGCAAGAAGGACAACTTCCTCAGCCGCGACTTCAAGCCGGGCTTCCGCATCGACCTGCACCACAAGGACATGGGCATCGTCACGGACGCCGCCCGCACCGTGGGCGCCGCACTGCCGGTCGGCGCCGTGGTCGCCCAACTGGTGGCCTCACTGCGCGCGCAGGGGGACGGCGGCCTGGACCACTCCGCCCTGCTGCGGGCCGTCGAGCGGCTCTCCGGCGCGCAGCTCTGAGACTTCCGGGCGGTGCCGCCGCCGACACCTGTCCTGTCGCGCCCAGGCGGTGGCACCGTCCGGAATCGACTTCAACAAACTGTTGACGTCCACAGACCCCAAACCTAGGCTCCACGAAGCGGTCGGTCCACATAGCGGAAGTACGTTTCCGCTGGCCCCGCTGCCCTCTCGTACGGAAGGTCCACGATGTCGAAGCGCGTGCTGACGACCGAGTCCGGCGCCCCGGTCGCCGACAACCAGAACTCCGCCACCGCAGGCGTCGGCGGCCCGCTGCTCCTCCAGGACCAGCACCTGCTGGAGAAGCTCGCCCGGTTCAACCGCGAGCGCATCCCGGAGCGTGTGGTGCACGCCCGCGGCTCGGGCGCGTACGGCCACTTCGAGGTGACCGACGACGTCACGGGCTTCACGTACGCCGACTTCCTCGGCACGGTCGGCAAGCGCACCGAGGTGTTCCTGCGCTTCTCGACCGTGGCCGACAACCTCGGCGGCGCGGACGCGGTCCGTGACCCCCGCGGTTTCGCGGTGAAGTTCTACACGGAGGAAGGCAACTACGACCTGGTCGGGAACAACACGCCCGTCTTCTTCGTCAAGGACCCGGTCAAGTTCCCCGACTTCATCCACTCCCAGAAGCGCGACCCGTTCACGGGCAAGCAGGAGCCGGACAACGTCTGGGACTTCTGGGCGCACTCCCCCGAGGCGACGCACCAGGTGACCTGGCTGATGGGCGACCGCGGCATCCCGGCCTCGTACCGCCACATGAACGGCTACGGCTCGCACACCTACCAGTGGACGAACGCCGAGGGCGAGGCCTTCTTCGTCAAGTACCACTTCAAGACGAACCAGGGCGTGCGCTCGCTGTCGAGCGAGCAGGCGCGGGAGATCGCGGGCACGGACCCCAACTCCCACCAGACGGACCTGCTTCAGGCGATCGAGCGGGGCGTGCACCCGTCCTGGACGCTGTACGTGCAGATCATGCCCGCGGCCGAGGCGGCCGACTACCGCTTCAACCCCTTCGACCTCACCAAGGTGTGGCCGCACGGGGACTATCCGCTGCGGCGCGTGGGACGACTCGTCCTGGACCGCAACCCCGACAACGTCTTCGCCGAGGTCGAACAGGCCGCCTTCTCCCCGAACAACTTCGTTCCGGGCATCGGCCCCTCTCCCGACAAGATGCTCCAGGGCCGCCTGTTCGCGTACGCGGACGCCCACCGCTACCGGCTGGGCGTGAACCACACGCTGCTCGCGGTGAACGCCCCGAAGGCGACGGCCGCCCAGAACTACGGCCGCGACGGCCTGATGGCCTCCAACGACCAGGGCCGCGCGGCGAAGAACTACGAACCCAACTCCTACGACGGCCCGGCCGAGACCGGCCGCCCGCTGTCGGCCCCGCTCGCCGTGCACGGCCACACGGGCACGCACGAGGCCCCGCTCCACACCAAGGACGACCATTTCTTCCAGGCGGGTGAGCTGTACCGGCTGATGTCGCGGGACGAGCAGTCCCGTCTCGTGGCGAACATCGCCGGCGGCCTCGCGCAGGTCTCCCGCGACGACGTCGTCGAGAAGAACCTCGCCCACTTCCACGCGGCCGACCCGTCGTACGGCGACCGCGTGGCGGAGGCGGTCCGCGCCCTGCGCGAGGACTGAGCCTCTACTCCAGCCGCCCGAGGCGGCGTCGGACCCGGATGAGGGGTGGTCCAGCGCTGTCCGGGCAGGACCGGGACCGCGGCGGCTTGCGAGCCAGTGCGGTGGTCAAGGTTCCGGAGCCCCTTCTCGACCTGAGGGAAGGAAGCCCCGGTCCCGTCGCATCCGCCGCGGTCCCCGCCCACCTTCCACGGCCCTGGGTCACGTTGGGGCCGTAGGGCCTGTCTGACACTTTCCGTCGTCGCCCGGAGGGCGGCCACTCAAGCGGGCTGCCGTCAGCGGCGCAAGTACCCACCGACGTGCTCGCGCCGCTTCGCGGGCTGGTTGAGATGGCAGGTCCATTAGGTGCTGTCCGCATCCGCCATCGGGGCGGAGGACGGCAAGTGCACCGGCGAAATGCGCGGTGACGAAGCGACGGTGAAGCTGGACCGGCCGGTCGGCAACCGCATTCTTCTGGACGCCTACACCGGCCGACCGGTGCCATACGGCCAGTGGCCCAGGACCACACCGAGCTGGAGCTGAGCCACTCTTATGTAGCTGCTGTCGTTCCGATCTTGAGGGATGCGCGTCGAACGGGAGTCCCAATGGGGTGATCGTCAGGACCACGGGCGTCCTGCATCCAGGGTCCAACCAACCCACTGGGCACAGACCGTGACGACTGGTCAGTGTATGAGCCGACCCGCACCGCTCAAAGTCGAATATCCCGGAAACGTACGCGGGGCAACGGCGCATGCACGGCGGTGAACGATGTTGGAAAGCCGGGTGCGGGAGAACCGCCTGCCCGTTTGAAGGGTCCGACCTCGTCGATCTGTCGAGATCACTCTTCGTTCAAGGCAGCTCGCAGGTAGGCGATCAGATCACCGGCCGGCACCTCGACCCAGCTGGCTCCTGGCACCTCTACGCGCATGACCTCATAGACTTCCCCGTTCACCTCGTCCACCAGAACCTGACGGCTCCTTCCGTCCATCGCATCCACGCGCAGGCGCACGGCACCGTGCGAGATGGTCGGGAACATGTCCCGCAGACCCTCATCCGCACGGAGGCGGCGCAGGAGTTTCCATTGGCGCCGGTTGAAGTCGGACGACAGGAGTTCAGCCCACTGCGAAGAGGTGGCTCTCCGCGTTCGAGCGCCCGGACGAATTCGTCGAGCTCCATGAACTCGAATCTCTCCTGCAGCTCGTCGAGCGGTATGCCTTCCCGCCATGCGGCGACCGCTTCCACAAGCGATCCGAGATCCCCCGTGGAGCCGATCTCCCAGTCGAACCCAGGAATGCCGACACTCAACCGGAAAAGGCGTTCCTCGGTCGCAGGATCGACCGACAGGAATCCCCGCGCCGTTTGGATGCTGACGACGTCGACGGCCCACGGTCCCAGCCCGGTGTCGCACCCGCGCAGCTGTGCCGCCTCTCGCATGGCTGGCCCAAGGCCACCCGAAGCAGTCACGTCCGGGTACAGGTCTTTCCGGTGGGCGTCCATATTCATCAGATTCCTTAACAGTGGTGGCAGTACCCGAATTTGCCCCCGTCTACGGGCTCAAGCTTCCCCAACTTTGACAGATCCGACCGTTGGCGACGGATCTCGCGATCAAGGACATCTCGTAGTCTGTGGAATGGTCGGCTTCACCAGCCGGCAGGCCGCGCTCGGCAGCGTCCGTGAAGTTCCCGAATCGTTCCAGTCCCGTCATATTGACGTGCAGCTCCAAAGTTCATCGGGGCAGTCGTCGCCACCGCTTACCGCTTCCTCTGCATGCGGGGAGCAGCTCAGCTCGGCGGACGTGCGCGGGCACGCCGCGGGACCAGCCCCGCGCGTGCGGGGCTGGTCCCGCGGCGGCCTGGAAAGGACCCGGATGAGGGCCTGTTCCCGCCCTCGACGCGTGCCGTCGGAACGCCGCAGCGCTTGCGATTCCTGCCCGACCCCGGAGAGGTATGCAGCTGGGCCGTGATCCGCAGCGCAGCAGTGATCGCCGCCTACGGGGCCGGAACCGTCTACGGGCTTGCCTTCACGAACCCCCTTGGCGTTTGCGGAGACAAGAGCTGACCAACCGATCGAAGAGACACGCTCTGGCCCCGTCCGGCGGCGCGACCGCGCCGTCGGACGGCCACCACCTCGTACGCACCGGGCCAGGAGCGCCGGATACCGGACCGTCGTCCGTATCCGGCGCTCCTGGGTGCGTCGGCGTGCGCATCCGCCCCGCCGGCAGCAGCCTGAGGGCATGGACTATCCCAGTATTGTTGTGCACGCCCCAGGGCTGGACGGGTCACGGCGGGTCACCGTCGGGGACGAGACGCTCGGTATCGCCTATCACCTCGACGACGTCGTCGAGATCCTGCGGCTGGCGGACCTCGACGAGATCGAGGTCGAGGAGAGCGACATCATCGACTGGCAGGGCGGCGGCCCGGACGACTGGCCGGGGCTGTCGGAGCACCCGTCCCAGTGACGCCTGGCCGGGGCCGTCGGCACCCGCCCCCGTGACGACCGGCCCCGCGCGCACCCGGTGTACGCCACCGGGCGTACATCGCCTACGGAACCCTCAAATCAAGCTCTGAACAACGCTCCGGAGGCTTCACGCCACCCCGCACGAGGGCACATTCTCGGCACATGAGGCCCGCCGACACGGGGGCGGCGGGCCTCATGACCGGAGTGACACGGGGGGCGGTCATGGGCGACGGCATGTCGGAGGAACCGGATCCGTATGCCGTCGCCCTGGTGCGTGGCGGGCCCCGCGCCGCCGTGACGGTCGCCGTGCTCGCCCTGCGTCTGCGGGGCGCTGTCGAGGCCGGCCGGCCCGGCACGATGCGGACGTCACGGGCGATCGCCCTCGCGGACCACCCGCTGGAACGGGCGGTGCACCCGCTGGAGCGGGCGGTGCACGGCTCCCTCTACCGCCCCGCGGGCATGGGCGAGTTGTTGCGGCGCACGAGCGTACGACAGGCACTCGCACGGCTGCGGTCCGAGCTGACCGAGGCCGGAACGTTCCGGACCTTCCCTCCCGGCCCCACGCTCGGCGCCCGGCGTCACCTCGGACGGGCACGGGCCGAACGGCCGGTGCCCACCGGCAGGGAGGGCCTGTCGACGCACGACGTGCTCCTCGCGGTCGCGCTCCACGGCGCCGGGGCCCTCACCGTCCTGGAGCCGCGCTTCGCCGTGGCCGCGGGCCTGGTGGGGCGCGGCGGCACGGCCGACAAGGGGCTCCTGCCGCATTCCTGGGGCGGCGGGTGCGGCGGGAACTACACCGACGGCGGCGGCTCGGACTCGGGACCGGGCTGATCGAGCTGACCGGGCTGACCGGGCCGGGCCGATCGGGCCAGGGATGGAGACAGGGACAGGACCGGGAGCGCGGCACCCAGTGCGTGTGGCGCAACTCCCCCTGCCGCAGCTGTTCATGAAAACGCGTCGGGTGCGTCGCGCACCCCTGTGCCGCCGAGGAGCCGTACGAACGTCCCGAGTACGAAGCCGGGTTCATCCGTCGGAGGTGACGACGGCGACGGCCCCGCCTCCGGACACGGAGGCGGGGCCGTACGGTCCGCGCGGCGTCGGGTGACGCGCCGGTGTCAGACCTTCAGCGTCCTGATCGACGTCGGCGCGTGGGCCGGTTCGGTCGCGATCTCCTCGAACTCGACGACGTTGCCGATGTCGTTCGTCGTCGACATGGAGATGTTCGTGACCCGCTCCAGGATCGCCTCGACGACCACGGGCACCCGGAACTCCGCGGCGAGCTTCTTGGCCTGCTCGAAGGCGGCGCCCAGGTCGGCCGGGTCGGTGACCCGGATCGCCTTGCAGCCGAGTCCCTCGACGACCTTGACGTGGTCGACGCCGTACACGCCGAGTTCGGGCGAGTTGATGTTCTCGAACTCCAGCTTGACCTGGAAGTCGATGTCGAACGCCCGCTGTGCCTGCCGGATGAGACCCAGGTAGGAGTTGTTCACCAGGACATGGACGTACGGAATCCGGTGCTGGGCGCCGACAGCCAGTTCCTCGATCATGAACTGGAAGTCGTAGTCGCCGGAGAGGGCGACCACGGAGGCCTCCGGGTCGGCCGTGGCGACGCCGAGCGCGGCCGGCACGGTCCAGCCGAGCGGGCCCGCCTGGCCGCAGTTGATCCAGTGGCGGGGCCGGTAGACGTGCAGCATCTGGGCGCCGGCGATCTGCGAGAGGCCGATGGTGGAGACGTACCGGGTCTCCGGTCCGAAGGCCTTGTTCATCTCCTCGTAGACGCGCTGCGGCTTGATGGGGATGTTGTCGAAGTGCGTACGGCGCTGGAGGGTGGCCCGGCGCTCCTGCGCGGCGGCGGCCCACCCGGACCGGTCGGGGAGCCTCCCCGCGGCCTTCGACTCCCGCGCCACCTCGACGAACAGCTCCAGCGCGGCCTTCGCGTCGGAGGCGATCCCGTAGTCCGGGGCGAAGATCTTGCCGATCTGGGTGGGCTCGATGTCGACATGGACGAACGTGCGCCCCGCCGTGTAGACGTCCAGTCTGCCGGTGTGGCGGTTGGCCCACCGGTTGCCGATGCCGAGGACGAAGTCGGACTCCAGGAAGGTCGCGTTGCCGTAGCGGTGCGAGGTCTGCAGACCCACCATGCCGGCGTTCAGCTCGTGGTCGTCGGGCAGGACGCCCCAGCCCATGAGGGTCGGGACGACCGGAACACCGGTCAACTCGGCGAACTCCACGAGGAGTTCCGAGGCGTCGGCGTTGATGACACCGCCACCGGCGACGATCAGCGGGCGCTCGGACCCGTTGAGGAGGGTGAGTGCCTTCTCGATCTGGGCGCGGGTGGCGGTGGGCCGGTACGCGCGCAGCGGCTCGTACGTCTCGGGGTCGAACTCGATCTCCGTCTGCTGGACGTCGACGGGCAGGTCGATGAGGACCGGGCCAGGGCGGCCCGAGCGCATCAGGTGGAACGCCTGCTGGAAGACGCCGGGGACCTGCGCGGCCTCCAGGACGGTGACGGCCATCTTGGTGACGGGCTTGGCGATCGAGGCGATGTCGACGGCCTGGAAGTCCTCTTTGTGGATCACGGCGGTCGGGGCCTGGCCCGTGATGCACAGGATCGGGATCGAGTCGCCGATGGCGGAGTACAACCCGGTGATCATGTCGGTGCCGGCCGGTCCGGACGTGCCGATGCAGACGCCGATGTTGCCCGGGTGGGTCCGGGTGTAGCCCTCCGCCATGTGTGAGGCGCCCTCGACGTGCCGGGCGAGGGTGTGGCTGATCCCTCCGGCGGTTTGCAGGGCCGCGTAGAAGGGGTTGATCGCCGCACCCGGGACGCCGAACGCGTTGCTGACGCCCTCGCGCTTGAGGATCTCGACTGCCGCGCGGGCAGCGGTCATACGAGCCATGGAGTACTCCTGCTTCGGCTGTCGGATTCGCGCTCCGTCGCGCCCCGCGGAGAGCTGGTGATTCCGTAGGTGGTCCGTGGATGACTTCGCGTTCCGTTCCGCGTGCCGCCATCACCGCATTCCGCATTACGGAAACTAACTTCTACTATCTGGAAACAATGTAGGTGGCGTGCCAGAAGGCGTCAAGGGCGGGCGCCCGGCGCGATCCCCTGGGACAGGCCCCCGGAGGAAGGCCGGGAGGAGGCCGGGCGGAAGGCCTCGAGGCTGTCGGGTCGTTTCGCTGCCGGCGGCCCCCTCCTTGGAGGACGATGGACGCGCTGTCCCGACGTGACGTCCTGGAGTGGGCCATGGCCGAGAGCGTGCCGGTGCGGTGTCCGGCCTGCCGCCGCGAGCACCTCTTCGCCGCGTCGTCGTACCCGTGCGTCTGCGGCGCCCCCGTCACTCCCCCGCTCGACCGCCTCGCGGATCCCGTACCCGTGACGCACCGCGTCTGGGACGACGACTGGGTGACGGTGCCCTGCGACGCCTGCGGCCGCGAGGACGAGTGGCCCCATCCGGAACTGGGCTGCGCGTGCGGGACCGTGCTGCGGATTCCGGTACGAGGGGTACGGCCAGGAGGGCTGCGGCGACCGCCGCGCGCCGAGATCGCGCCGGACACCGCCGCCGAGCCGGACCCCGACCGGGACGGGACCCCCGCGCGCTCACCGCACACGACCGGGGCCCACGCCCCGCACACCAGCGATGCGCCTGCCTCACAGGGAGCCGGGACAACGACCCCGCGGGCCGCCGAGGTGTCGTCGGCACCCGGCGCGGGCGCCGGGCCGGCGCGGTCCGTCGACGCCCCCTCGGCCGGTGGCCCCGCTGCGGACGGCGGCCGTCACGCGGGCGACCCGCCCCCGGACGGAGGAGCGCCCGCCGCCCCCGGCCGCTCCCGGCTTCCCGACGCCGCCCCGACACCCCGTCCGGCGTTCCAGCCGGTCACCATCCGCACCGCGCGGGACGCCGTGACGGCCGCCGCGCTGTATCTGCGATGGCTCGGCTACCGCGACATCCGCGGGGCTGATCAGCGACCGCCGTCGGGAATCGGGCTCGCTGGCCGGGGCGTCATGGCCCAGGTGGACCCGACGGTCCGCCCCGCCTCGCTGCGCGACGTGGAGTGCCTGTGGCTGACGGCGATGAGCGAGTCCACGCGGTGCGTCTACTTCTCGCTCGCCGGCTACACGGACGACGCGCGCTCCCGTGCCGACCTGCTCGGGATCCCCCTCTTCGTCCTCGACCTCACCGGCACCCCCCAGCCGGTCAACGCCCCCGCGGACGACCTCACCACCACGGGGGCCTGACCGGTGGACGGCCACCGGGGTCGTGGGACAGCCCTCAGTCCCGGTCGGCGTACGTCTCGCGCAGTTCGATCTTCCGTACCTTGCCGGACACCGTCATCGGGAAGGCCTCCAGGATCCGCAGGCGGCTGGGGATCTTGTAGTGGGCCAGCCGGCCCTCGCAGAAGGCGCGCAGTTCCGCCAGCGTCGGCGGGTCGGCCGGGTCGCGGGCGATGACGCAGGCGAGCACCTCCTCGCCGTACCGCTCGTGGGGCACTCCGACCACCTGGACGTCGGCGATCCTCGGATGGGCGTAGAGGAACTCCTCGATCTCCCGCGGATAGATGTTCTCGCCACCCCGGATGATCATGTCCTTGATGCGGCCGACGATCTCCACGTACCCGTCCTCACGCATCACGGCGAGGTCCCCGGTGTGCATCCAGCGCCCGGGGTCGACGGCCTCGGCGGTCTTCTCGGGCTCGTTCCAGTAACCGAGCATCACGCTGTAGCCCCGGGTGCACAACTCGCCCGAGGTTCCGCGGGACCGGGTCACGCCGTCCACCGGGTCGACGACCTTGACCTCCAGGTGCGGAAGCACCCGGCCGACAGTGCCGGTGCGGTGCTCCAGGTCGTCGTCCCGGCGGGTCTGCAGGGAGACCGGCGAGGTCTCGGTCATGCCGTAGCAGATGGAGACCTCCGCCATGTGCATCTCGGCGACCACCCGTTTCATCACCTCGACCGGGCACGGCGAGCCCGCCATGATCCCGGTACGGAGCGAGGACAGGTCGTACGTCGCGAAGTCGGGGAGGTTCAGCTCCGCGATGAACATGGTCGGGACGCCGTACAGCGAGGTGCAGCGCTCGTCCTGGACGGCGCGCAGCGTCGCCGCGGGGTCGAAGGACGGGGCCGGGACGACGATGCACGCGCCGTGCGAGGTCGCCGCGAGGTTTCCCATCACCATGCCGAAGCAGTGGTAGAAGGGCACCGGGACGCAGATGCGGTCCTGCTCGGTGTAGGCGATCGACTCACCGACGAAATAGCCGTTGTTGAGGATGTTGTGATGGGAGAGCGTGGCCCCCTTGGGGAAGCCCGTGGTCCCCGAGGTGTACTGGATGTTGATCGGGTCGTCGCAGGACAGCTCGCTCCCGCGGGTCCGGAGCTCCTCGCGCGACGCGGCGGTGCCGCGCCCGGTCAGCGCGTCCCAGCTCGGGTCGCCGATGTAGACGGTCTCCCGCAACTGCGGGCAGTTGCGCCGTACTTGTTCGACCATCCCCCGGTAGTCGCTGGTCTTGTGACGGAGGGAGGCGACGAGCAGCGAGATGCCGGCCTGCCGGAGAACGTACTCGACCTCGTGGGTGCGGTAGGCGGGGTTGATGTTCACCATCACCGCGCCGATGCGGGCGGTCGCGTACTGGACGAGCACCCACTCCGGGCAGTTGACCGCCCAGATACCGACCCGGTCGCCCTTGGCGATGCCGGAGGCGAGCAGCGCTGACGCCAACCGGTCGACGTCGGCGGCGAATTCGGCGTACGTCCAGCGCCGCCCGGACGGCACGTCGACGAGGGCCTCCCGGTCCGGCCAGGCCGACACCGTCCGGTCCAGGTTGGCCCCGATCGTGTCGCCCAGCAGGGCGGTCCCGCTCGTGCCGTGCGTGTAGGCGAGTTCTGTCACCGGAAGTCCTCCTCGCGGTACTCGGCGTCCGAGCCCGTGGCCGTGGCCTCGCGCAGCTCGATCCGGCGGATCTTGCCCGACACCGTCTTGGGCAGCTCGCCGAACTCCAGGCGCCGGATGCGCTTGTAGGGCGCGAGGACCGTGCGCGAGTGCTCGAAGAGCACCTTGGCGAGGTCGGGGCCTGGTTCGTGGCCCGCCGCGAGGACGACGTACGCCTTCGGGACGGCGAGCCGCAGTGCGTCGGGGGCCGGGACGACGGCCGCCTCGGCCACCGCCTCGTGCTCCAGCAGCGCGCTCTCCAGCTCGAAGGGCGAGATCTTGTAGTCGGAGGCCTTGAAGACGTCATCGGCCCGGCCCACGTACGTGATGTAGCCGTCGGCGTCGCGTGCGCCGATGTCGCCCGTCCGGTAGTAGCCGCCCGCCATCGCCTCCGCGGTGCGGTCGGGGTCGCCGTGGTAGCCGGTCATCAGACCCACCGGCCTGCCCGACAGGTCGAGCGCGATCTCCCCCTCGTCCGCGCCCGGCGCGCCGGAGACCGGGTCGAGGAGCTCGACGCGGAAGCCGGGGCTGGGCCGCCCCATGGAGCCCGTCTTGAGCTGCTGCCCGGGGCTGTTGGAGACCTGGACGGCCGTCTCGGTCTGCCCGAAACCGTCCCGGACGGTGACGCCCCAGGCGCGCCGCACCTGTTCGATGACCTCAGGGTTGAGCGGCTCGCCCGCGGCGACGGCCTCACGCGGCGGCGTCGGCAGCTGTGCCAGGTCGGCCTGGATGAGCATGCGCCACACGGTGGGCGGGGCGCAGAAGGTGGTGACCCCGGCCCGGTCCATCTCCGCGAGCAGCCGGCCCGCGTCGAAGCGCGTGTAGTTGTGGATGAAGACGGTGGCCTCCGCGTTCCAGGGCGCGAAGAGGTTGGACCAGGCGTGCTTGGCCCAGCCCGGCGAGGAGATGTTCAGGTGCACGTCGCCGGGTTTGAGCCCGATCCAGTACATCGTCGACAGATGGCCGATCGGGTAGGAGGCGTGCGTGTGCTCGACGAGTTTGGGGCGGGCGGTGGTGCCGGAGGTGAAGTAGAGCATCAGCGGGTCGTCCGAGTGGGTCACACCGTCCGGCTCGAACGACGCGTCGGCGGCGTACGCCTCCTCGTACGAGTGCCAGCCGGGCCGTGGGCCACCGACCGTGATCCGGGTGTGCCGGCCGGGCACCTCGTCGAACTTCGCGGTGTCCTCGGCGCGCACGATCACGTGCCGGACCCGGCCGCGCTCGACGCGGTCGCGCAGATCGGCCGGGCCGAGCAAGGTGGTCGCCGGGATGACGACGGCACGCAGCTTCATCGCGGCGAGGGCCGTCTCCCACAGCTCGACCTGGTTGCCGAGCATGACGAGGATCCGGTCCTCGGCGCGGACGCCCCGCGCGCGCAGCCAGTTGGCCAGCCGGTCGGAGCGCTCGGACAGCGCGGCGAAGGAGAACTCGGCGCGCCCGCCGTCCTCCTCGACGATGTGCAGGGCGGTGCGGTCGTTGTCCCGCGCGATGACGTCGAACCAGTCGAGTGCCCAGTTGAAGGTGTCCGGGCGCGGCCACTCGAAGCCCTGGTACGCCGTCGCGTAGTCCTCCCGGTGCTCCAGCAGGAAGTCCCGCGCGGCGCGGAATCGCTCCGTCGCGCCCGTCGTCACCGTCATGTGTCCTCCTCGTTGCCGGACCTCCGCCTAACATCGTGTATTCCGTTAGGGAGGTCTCACTACCCCCGAACGGGGGTGCGCCGCGACGAAGGGGCGAACAGGTGGCAGCAGAAGCGGCCGACGCGGTGGAGATGCGCGCCGCGCTGGTAGGGCTGCGGCGCGCCACGGGACTGCCGGTCGCGTTCGGCGGCCTGGTCGAGCCCGGGCGCGCGCAGGTGCGCATCAGCGAACTCAGCGGCACGGCGACGCCCGCGCTCAGCGCGCTCGCGGTGTCCTCGGGCAATGGTCTGGGCGGCAAGGCGGTGGCCCTCGCGCGGCCTTGCGCGGTGACGGACTACTCGGCCTCGCGGCAGATCAGCCACGAGTACGACATGGCGGTCGCCACCGAGGGGCTGTGCTCGGTGCTGGCGGTGCCCGTGGTCGTACGCCGCCGGGTGCGCGGCGTGCTGTACGGCGCCCTGCGGACGGCGCAGCCCCTGGGTGACCGCACGCTCGGCGCGGCCGTGGCGGCGGCCCGGGACGTGGAGCAGGCGCTGGTCGTACGGGACGAGGCGCGGGGTCTGCTGGCCGTCGCGCGGGAGCCCGAGCCGGTGGCGGGAAGCGCCGCGTGGGAGGGAGTGCGGGAGGCGCACGGGGCGTTGCGGGCGCTGGCACCGCGTATCGGCGACCCGGCGCTGCGGGCCGAACTCCTCGACGCGTGCGGGCGTCTGGCCGGGGCGGCGGCCCCCGAGCCCGGCGGCCCGCACGTCGGGCTCGCCCCGCGCGAGGTGGACGTCCTGGCCTGTGTCGCGGCCGGGGCCACCAACGGAAGCGCGGCACAGCGGCTGGGGCTGCGTCCGGAGACGGTCAAGGGATATCTGCGGTCGGCGATGCGCAAGCTCGGCGCCCACACGCGGTGGGAGGCGGTGATCGCGGCCCGCCGCGCCGGACTGCTGCCGTAGGAAGAGCCGTTGTCCGGGCGGCGGGTCCACGCGGACGGCGGGCGTCCGGCGGCGGCCGACCGGGACTTTCCATTCAATCGGACACGGCCTGAAATACCCCATGCATAGCTCCTGTTATTTCCCTCACCACCCCGAGAGTCCGAAATTCAAAGAGTTATTGCCTAACATTGGCCCGGACACGACATGCGAGGGGAGCGGTGAGCGTGCGAGGGGACTTCAAGGAACCTGCGAGACCCCGCCCCGACCTGGTCATCGGCCGGGAGGAGCTCTTCGCTGCGGCACGCGACCAGCTCGCCGGCGGGGGCAGCCTGCTGGTGCACGGCCCCGCCGGAATAGGAAAGTCGACCGTCCTGCGGGCGCTGGCCGCGGAAAGCGCCGAATCGGCGCACACCGTGTTGCGCTGCTCCGCGACCGAGTCCGAATCGCATCTGCCCTTCCTCGCGCTGACCGACCTGCTCGGTCTGGTGGTGGACACGGTCTCGGACCGGCTGCCCGCACCGCAGCGCACCGCCCTGGAGTCGGCCCTCACCGGCCGCGGGGAGTCGACCCTGCAACGGGACGGGCTCGCCCTGCGGCTCGCGGTCCTCTCCGTGCTCCGGGCGCTGGCCGCGCGGGGCCCCGTCCTGATCGTCGCCGACGACCTGCAGTGGCTGGACCCGGCCAGCGCCGAGCTGCTCGGCTTCGCCGCCCGCCGGCTCGGCGACATGCCCGTACGGATGCTGTCCGCCGTGCGTACCGACACGGATCCGCAGGACCAACAGCACGACCCCTATCTACGCGCGTCCCCGCCGAACACCCTGGCCGTGCGGCTCAACCCGCTCTCCCGGGCGCAGACCGCCGAACTCCTCGGCCACCGCGGCCACACCGGGCTGTCGCGGTCCACCGTCCGGGACATCCACCGCACCAGCGGCGGCAACCCGCTCTTCGCCCTGGAACTGGGCCGCGCGCTCGCCGAGAGCCCGACCCGGCCGAGCCCCGGGGAAGCGCTGCCCGTACCGACCTCGCTGCGCGCGCTCGTCCTCAGCCGTCTGGAGATGCTGTCCGCCGAGGCCCGCCGCACCCTGCTCGTCGCGAGTGCGGGCGCCCGCCCCACGCTGGCGCTGCTGCACGCGGCCGGGCGTGAGGACGCCGAGGCGGAGACCGCGCACGCGGCCTCCCTCGGACTGCTCGCGACCGAGCGCGAGACACCCGGTATCCGTTTCGCGCACCCCCTCATCTCCGCCGCCCTGTACGCGGAGGCGAGCGCCGCCGAGCGCCGCGCCGCGCACGTCGCGCTCTCCACGGCGGCCTCCGACCCCATCGAGCGGGCCCGGCACCTCGCCCTGGCCACGACCGGCACCGATCCGCAGGTCGCGGCGCGGCTCGGGGAGGCAGCGGCCGCGGCCCGGGATCGCGGCGCGCCGTCTATCGCCGCCGGACTCGGACTGCTCGCCGCCCGGCACACCCCCGTGGACGCCGAGCCCGGCCCGGACGAGCGGCGGTTGCAGGCGGCCGAGGACGCGCTGACCGCCGGGGAGTCGGACCTCGCGCGGGACATCGCCCGCGACACGCTGCGCCGGGTCACCGCGGCGGCCGACCGCGTACGCGCCTGGATGGTCGTCATCGACGCGGCGGGCCAGGCCATGGCCGAGGTCGACGCCGTCTTCCCGCAGGCGCTCGCGGACGCGGGTGACGACCCGCGGCTGCTCGCGCTCGTGCGCTACCAGCTCGCCTGGCGGGCCCTGCTGGTCGAGGGTGAGATGACCAAGGGCCGTGAGGAGGCCGCCATCGCGGCGCAGCTCGCCGCCCGCGCCGGGGACCGGCCCACCGAACTCCTCGCGCTCGGTTTCCAGGCGCAGATGGAGACCCTGATGGGGCACCCGGCCGCACCCGCGACCATCCAGCGGGCGCTGCGCGAGCCGCAGGACCCCCGGGTGGCGTGCGACCACAACGGCGCCGGCGCCGTCCGCTTCCGCTGGCTGATCATGGGCGACCAGCTCGCCGAGGCGCGGACCACGATCACCGCGCTGCTGCGCGAGGTGCGGCGGCGCGGGATGGTCGAGAGCGAGCTGCACTTCCTGCGCGGGCTCGCGGAGACCGAGCTGCGTTCCGGGCACTGCGGGCGGGCACTGGACCTGGCCCGCGAGAGCCTGCGGCTGGCCCGTGACACGGGGATCGGCGAGGCGGCGACCGCCATGCTCACCTCGCTCGCGGAGGCCGCGGGCGGTGACGTCGACCGGGCGCTCGCGCTCGCTCGCGAGGCCGTGGACCGCGCCGAGGAGGACGGCGACCTGGTCTATCTCTCGCGCGCCCTCGGCGCCCTCGGGCACGCCCAGCTGGTCGCCGGGGACTTCGTGGCGGTGGTCCGGTCCCTGCGCCGGGTACGGGAGCTGGAGGAGCGGCTCGGGGTCACCGACCCGGCCCGCGGCCGCTGGCACGGCGACCTCGCGGAGGCGCTGGTGCGGATCGGTGAGCCGGTCGAGGCGCAGGACGTCATCGACGCCACGCGGGCGCGGGCCCTGCGGCTCGGCCGCGAGAGCGTGCTCGCGGTGCTCGACCGGGCCGAGGCGCTGGTCCGGGCGGCGCGCGGCGAACAGGCTGCCGCCGTACGGCAGCTGACCGCGGCGCAGGACCGGCTCGGCAAGCTGGGCTACGGGCTGGAGGAGGCCCGCGCCGCGTACGCCCTGGCCGGTGTGCGGACCCTCCCGCACGCTCTCGGCCTCGCGCGGGCAGGGGTGACCCCCACGCCGGGCCCGACCTCGTACGACGAGGCGACCCGCCTGTTCCGCCGCTGCCGTGCGCTGCCCTGGCTGCGTCAGGTGGAGACGGCGACCGCGACGGCGGCGACCGCGACCGGGCCCACGCCGGCCGCGCTGGCCCCCGCCGCGCTCGACAGCCTCGCGGCGACGGAGCGTCAGGTCGCCGCACTCGTCATGGAGGGCGCCACGAACCGCGAGATCGCCGCGCGCCTGTTCATCAGCGTCAAGACGGTGGAGGCCACGCTCACCCGGGTGTACCGGAAACTGGGGATCCGGTCGCGGGTGGACATCGTCCGGCTGGCGGCGCGGCGCCGGAACGGGTGAAGGCGGGTACGGGGTCACGCCTCGGCGGTCGGGTCGCCCCGGGGCGTCGCACGCCGTCCCTGACCTTCCGTCACCAACCCCTGGACCAGGGCCGGTCGGGCCGTCCGGTGGGGGTGGGTGACGCCGCGCAGGGCGGTGCGGGCCGTCAGGAGGGGCGGACCTTACGCTAAACCCCGGTCCCTGCCGCCAAGGGTTTTCCCTCCCCCAACTCCGGTAGGGGGTTCCCCTCTTGGAAGCGGAACGCTCGCGCTTCTAGCGTGAGCGTCGTGCCGCTCGCTCGGGCACACGTCGTCCGCCCACGGACGCCGTGTCGAACCCCCCACACCCGTGCGTCCCCCCACCGGCAACTTCTGAGGAGATCCATGTTCGGGCTCAACCGCGCCACGAAGACAGCCGCTCTCTGTACGGCGGCCGCCGCCGCCGCGACCGCCCTCCTGTGCGCACCGGGCGCCGTCGCCGCCCCCCAGCCGATCGTCGGCGGCACCACGACCACCACGACCGCGTACCCGTTCATGATGCAGATCACGGACGCCTCGCAGAACCAGTTCTGCGGCGGCACCCTGGTCGCGGCCAACAAGGTCGTCACCGCTGCCCACTGCATGGTCGGCGAGACGACGAGCAGTGTCCGCGCCGTCGGCGGCAGAACGTACCTCAACGGTACGAACGGCACCGTCAGCAAGGTCAGCAAGATCTGGATCAACCCCGGCTACACGGACGCCACCAACGGCGACGACGTGGCCGTGCTGACCCTGTCGACGTCGATGTCGTACACCCCGGCGTCGTACGTCGCCTCCACGAACACCGGCGTGTACGCCGCCGGCACCACCGCCCGCATCGTCGGCTGGGGCACCACCTCGGAGAACGGCGGCTCCTCCAACCAGCTGCGCACCGCGACCGTCCCGACCGTCTCGGACTCCAGCTGCAGGACTTCGTACGGCTCCGACTACGTGGCCTCCGACATGGTCTGCGCCGGCTACACCAACGGCGGCACCGACACCTGCCAGGGCGACAGCGGCGGCCCGCTGCTCATCGGTGGTGTGCTGGCCGGCATCACGTCCTGGGGCAACGGCTGCGCGGAGGCCGGCTACCCCGGCGTGTACACCCGCCTGACGACCTTCTCGAACCTGGTGAAGACGCAGATCAACTCGTAGTCACCGAAAACTTCCTGAGCATCGCTCAGGGCCATACCAGGGGGCGTTGCGGGCCTCCACGAGCGGCCCGCAACGCCCCCTGTTCCAACGCCCCCCGTGCCACGACACAGGGGTACGGGCGGATGCGGCAGGCGCATCCGAGGCGGTCCTACCCGGTGACGGTCCCGAAGCGGATGTCGTACGACCCGTCGCCGGACATCACCCGGAGCATCCGCTCCGCCTCTCCCACCACCTCGTCCCGCTGCCCCTTCGCGAGCCCGCCGAAGGGCTCGACGGTGAGGACGTTCCCGTCCTGCCGCCACACCCCCGCCAGGAATCCGTCGACGAGCAGGGTGCGGTACGCCTGGTTGCCCGCCCAGGTGCGCCCCTTGAGGCCGGCGGGCACCACCCGGGAGCGGTCGGCGTGCCCGAGGAGCAGGTTGTCGAACTCGGGCAGGAGACGCGGCGGGGCCGGAGTGTCCGCGTCGGGGCGGGGCGCGTCCGGAAGGTCGAAGAGCTCGGCCCCCTTCTCGTCGCGGAACGTGACCAGCCGTGGCCGCAGCCGCTCGAACGCCTCCCGGAGCCGGGTCAGCCCCGCCCAGGCCTGCATGTCCTTGACGGAGGCGGGCCCGAAGGCGGCCAGATAGCGCAGCACGGTCGCGTCGGGAGCGGGCGTGGGCTCGGCGGGGCGGCCGAGCCAGTGCTCGGCCGTGGTCAGCGCGACCTGACCGCTGCGGCCCCACAGTCCGCGCGGGGTGACCTGGACGAGCGGCAGCCGGCAGCGCGCGGCGACCGAGAGCGCGAACGGGTCGGCGTCCGGCCACTGCGCGAGCAGCGCCTCCCTCAGCTGCTTCATGGTCCGCGGCTCGGACTCCACCAGCTCTCGGCTGATCACGGCGAGCCGCTCCAGGTCGACGCCCACGAGCCCCTTGCGGAAGGCCTTGAGTTCGCGGTCCCGGGCGGCCTGCACGAGCGGGCGCAGCGAGAGCGCGTCGTCGGCGGTGTGCGTGTGGATGGTGGAGCGCAGGGTGACGATGCGGACGACGGCACGGTCCGCCATGGCCGTCGACAGATCCTCGGGCCGGAACCCTTCGAGGCGGGCGGCGAGGGCGTAGTACGGCGGTCTCACGTTCTGCGCCTGAAGACCGACGAGGTGGCCGACGGTCTCCGTGGCGGTGAGAGCGGCGGACCGGCGCAGCAGGTGCTGGCGCTCCAGCGTCGCGCGGTTGAGGGCACGGGGGCCGAGCACGGGCACGGCGGGGGAAGCCTGGCCCGCGCGCGCCTTCGCCTGTGTCCTGGCGTGTGCCTTCGTATACGCCTTCGTATCTGCGCCCACCTGCGCCTTCGCCTGCGCGTCCGTCCACGCCTTCGCCTGCGCGTCCGTCTGCGTACCGCCGCCGTACGCCTCTGCGCCGCGTGCCTCCGGGGAGTCCGCCGTCGTGCCGTTCGTCCTCGTCATGCCCCGCACGCTAACGAGGCTTGCGGACAGCTCCGGTCCGCGATTCCCGGCGAAGCTGTGCCCGGTCGGTACGCCCGCCCCCTTCCCGTGACATTTGACCCGTATATCCTGCTCCGTGATCACACACACGTACGGACCGACATGGGAGGCAGCCGCAATGTCCGAGCGACGCCCCCGCCCGGCCGCCAGGAACGGCAAGAAGTCCGTCTGGCGGCGCGCCCTCAACCCACCGGCCGCGCCCCCCGTCGCACCCCCGGCGCCCCGCCCCGACCCGCCGGCCACGGAACTCTCCGACACCGGCAGCGTCGTCCAGGCGGCCCTGTACCGCGACGGCGTACGCGTCTCGACGCCCGCGTCCCTCGCCGACACCTTCCGGGAACTGCGCGACCAGCCGGACGGCATGGCGTGGATCGGCCTGGCCCGGCCCACGGAGGCCGAACTCCTCTCCCTGGCCGCCGAGTTCGACCTGCACCCGCTCGCCGTCGAGGACGCCATGGAGGCACACCAGCGGCCGAAGCTGGAGCGCTACGGCGAAACGCTCTTCGTCGTGCTGCGCGCCGCGCGCTATCTGGACGCGCTGGAGGAGGTCGACTTCGGCGAGCTGCACGTGTTCGTGGGCCCCGACTTCCTGATCACGGTCCGGCACGGCGCGGCGCCGGACCTCTCCGCGGTGCGACGGCGGATGGAGGACACCACGGAGCTGCTGAAGCTCGGCCCGGAGGCCGTCCTCTACGCGATCCTCGACTCCGTCGTCGACGGGTACGTGCCCGTCGTCTCCGGTGTCCAGAACGACATCGACGAGATCGAGACGGAGGTGTTCCGCGGCGACCCCGCGGTCTCCCGCCGCATCTACGAACTCTCCCGCGAGATGGTCGAGTTCCAGCGGGCCACCCGTCCCCTGGTCGGCATGCTGCACGCGCTGATGGCCGGCTTCGCCAAGTACGGCACCGACGAGGAACTGCAGCGCTACCTCCGCGACGTCGCCGACCACGTCACCCACACCAGCGAACGCGTCGACGGCTTCCGCCAGGCCCTCGCCGACATCCTCACCGTCAACGCGACCCTGGTCACCCAGCAGCAGAACGCCGAGATGCGCGCCCTGGCCGAGGCGGGCTTCGAGCAGAACGAGGAGATCAAGAAGATCTCCTCATGGGCGGCCATCCTGTTCGCCCCGACACTGGTCGGGACGATCTACGGGATGAACTTCCGGAGCATGCCGGAGTTGCACTGGGTGCTCGGGTACCCCTTCGCGATCATCCTGATGGCGATCGTCTGCACCAGTCTGTACGTCATCTTCAAGCGGAAGGACTGGCTCTGAGAAGTCGCCGCGAGAGAAGTTCGGGACCACACCGCGGCGACGTCGGCCGCGTACCGGGCCCGACCTGCGGCCTCCTCCGGCAGGAGTTGCCCAAGCAGCTCGGCCGGCTGCACACGCAGTACCGCGGCGACGCGGACCAGGCCCTGCAGCGGGGGGGTCCGCGTCCCGCTCCCGACGGGTCTCACGCCCGCTGTCCCAGCGCCCCGACCGCCAGCCACTGCCCCGGTTCCGCAGGGCCCGGGAGGGCCCGACATCGCCGGGACAGCCGGTCACCGGCGCCTACGCCCGCCGATTCACCGGCCGCTGGAGACCGCGTAGTACTGAAGGTCCTGCACCGTGGCCGTTCGCCGTGCCGGATAGCGGGTCGTGACGGCCGCGGCGGTGTCGCCCGCGCGCCGGATCACGACCTCGGTTCGGCCCGGGCTCAGTGGCAGGTCCTGGGCGGACACGCCGACGGGAGCTCGGTAGGCGTGGGGCACGGTGCCCACGCGCGCGGACACCTCGGCGGGTGCCGTCAGGTAGGTGAGCAGTTCCACCTGGTCGCGGGGCGGAGCGGTGCCCGGACGCGGGCGCATCAGGCGGGGCTGGAGCGAGGCGGTGCCGTCCTGTGTGAACTGGACACGGGAGGTGACGTACACGGTGTCGCGGACGATCTGCGGCCAGGCCCCCGTCTTGAATCGGGTGAGGTAGTACGAGCAGATGTCCAGGTAGGTGCGGCCGTTGTGCAGCGAGGGGGCGAACTGGCTGCCCTCCGAGTAGTCGTTCCAGGTGGTGAGCTGCACCCAGTCCGCACCGTCGGAGATCGCGTGGTTCCAGGTCGACCGCAGGGTGGCGGTGTTGCCGGCCTCGTCGTAGATCCCCTGGTTGGGCCGGGCGTCCTGCACGGACACGGCCTGCATCCACTTCTTCCCCAGCGCATGCGCGAGCTTGATGTCGCCGGGCACGTTGTCCTGGCGGGTGTAGCTGCGGTTGCCCCAGGACGAGAAGGCGTAGCTGATCGGAGCGAACCTCTCGGCGTTGGCACGGAAGTCCAGGAAGACCGGTACGAGCGCGGTGCCGACGCCGTGGTCGCGCAGCCGGGCGGTGACCTGGCCCCACCAGGCGGGGTCCTGGGCCTCGGCCTTGAACGGGGAGACCACGAGGCGCCCGTCGGCCAGCCGGTAGGCGGACGGGGACGCCGCCAGCCGGGCCAACTGGTCGGCGAGAGTGCGCGGGTCGGTGCGCAGGGAGGTCATGTCCGGCATCAGCACGATCCGGAAGCCGGGATCGACGTGCCGCGCCGCGCGCAGCAGCAGGTCGACGCGCTGACGGTTGGCGCCGGTCAGGGAGAGGATGTCGACGGTGAATCCGTCGAGCCCGGCGTCACGGGCCGTCCTCACCTCTCGTTCCAGATTGGCGAGTTGCCAGTCCCCGCCGGACGGTGTCACGGGCAGGGGCCGGTCGCGCAGCAGTCCGCCGTACGCCGCGTGCTTGCCCTGTTCGCCCTGTGGCGTGAGGTAGTTGCGGGTGTAGTAGTCGCGATCGGCGGGCTGGTTGTCGAGAGAGAGCGGATACGGCGGGAAGTAGTGCGCGAAGACCTTGTGCGGGCCGGCGCGCAGCGTACCGGCGGCCGGCAGGTCGAAGGGGAGCGCCGCGGTGTTCGTCCGCTCGGCGCGGGGCGCGGGGTCCTCCCGGTCGCGGGCCAGCCCGGTGCCGGCGATCAGCCCGATCAGGAGCAGGCCGAGAACGGCACCGAGTGCGGTGCGCCGTCGTCGGCCTGACGTCTTACGGTGCCGGCGCGCTGGACGAGCGGGCTGTTCCGTCATGGGTGTCCTCCGCGGACGCCGATGGGCCACCGGGGCGAACTGTACTGTACGGGCGGCCCGCTGGGTGACCAGATGTCATCGGACGGGAACCTTGGGTGATCGTCGCCGTCGTGTCAGGATGTCGTGGCACCGAGCCGGTCGACGTCGTGCGACTGAAGGTAGTCGTCGACGGTGTCCTTGCGCATGGACCGCCACAGGTCGGCGCCGGCCCCCGCGTCCAGGAGGACCACGGACTGGCCGGAGATCATGTCGGTCCCCTTGGCGGGAGCGTTCATGAACACCATGTTCCCGGGGCGCACGTTCCTGTTGTCCCACAGCAGGTCGCGCAGGTCGCCGTCGCCGAGCCGGTCGTCGACGCTCACGGCGGCGGTGAGGTCGTCCAGCACCTTGCCGGCCTTGACGGGGTTGGTGAAGGTCGAGGGGCGCATGACCTTGGCCAACACCGTTCGCAGGAAGTACTGCTGACGGTGAGTCCGGTCGAAGTCGCCGCGGGCGAGGTGGTGGCGCTCACGCACGTAGGTGAGGGCCTGGGTGCCGTTCATGTGGCGGCCGGCGCCGTCCACGACGAGGTCCACTCCGCCCAGGGAGTCGGTGAGGTTCTTGAAGCCGTCCCAGTCGATGACGGCGAGATGGTCGACGCGCACCTTGGTCAGCCGCTGCACGGTGTCGATGAGCAGCGGAGGTCCGCCCCAGGAGAAGGCCGCGTTGAGCTTGGCCTTGCCGTGTCCGGGGATGTCCACCCACGCGTCACGGGGCAGCGAGACGACGTACGCGCCGGAGTGGTCGGCCGGGAGGTGGACCAGCATCATCGTGTCACTGCGCTGGGCCCCGTACTTCCACTCGGGGGCCTTGGCGTCCCGGCCCGTGGTGGGCAGCTCGGAGCGGCTGTCGACGCCGACGAGGAGGAAGGTCTGACCACCCTCGGAGGGTGCCGGCTGCGCCGCGGCGGGGACCTGCGTCGGGAAGACTCCGGAGATGCGGTCGACGTTCCCGGTGTAGTGCTTGACGGCCCACCAGGCGACTCCGCCCACCATGAGCAGGCCCACGGCGAAGAGTACGAGCGCCCCGAGGAGGACTCGACGTGCGCGGCTTCTGCGCCGACGCGGCGGCGCACCCGGGCCTGCGGGGGCGTCAACCTCCTTGTCCGAAGGGTCGTTCGCCGGTTCCCGGACGTTCACCGGGCCGGGTATCAGCGAGCCGGATCCGCTCGCCTCTTCCTCCCGGTCCGCGACTTCGTCCCGGCCCGCCACGTCGGCCTCGGTCGTGTTCTTGTCCCCCACCACGCACCCCCACATCAGCCCGGTACGGCCCCTTCCGTACCGGGCGCACACTGTAGCCAGCACGTTCGATGTTCGTACAACTTTTCGTCAGACGGGCACCCGCGAGATCAACCGGCGGGGCCTGCGCGGGATTTCATACGCCTCGGCACTTCTCCATGACGTTCAGGCAAACGCTCACATGCGTACACAAGTTTGCCGTACTGTTCACCATCGTGCCGCATGTTCGACGAATAGGTGTTCGCGACGTTCGGTAACTCGTGCTGCTGAATGTGCCTGGGGGGGTACATGTGGGATGTTCAGGCCACTGATTCCGACAGATCACGCAGGGCGCGCTCGCGGGCGCGCTCCTCGCTTTGGATGGGACGCAAGTCCCGTTGGTATCTACCCGCATCGCTGATCACCGACCTCGTCGGCGCCGGCGTGCCGGTCGCGTTGACGTTCTTCACCGCGCACCAGCCGTGGGCGGTGCCGACCGGCATCGTCGCCGGGCTCGCGTGGGCGGGTGTCCAGTTGTTCCGCTCGCGCTACGCGGCCCGGTCCATCGGCGAGAGCCGGGGCACGCTGCCGGTGCTCCACGACTGGTTCATCCTGCTGGGTGTGCTCGCGGTGGGGCACGCGGCGGCGGGTGTCCGGCTGCGCGCGCCGCTGTGTCTGGCGGCGCTGCTGCCGGCTCTGGTGCTGACACTGCTGTGCCGCAAGGCGGTGCACCGTCATCTCGCGGCGGTGCGCCGCAGGGCGCAGGCCGTGATCAAGGTCCTGGTGGTGGGCGAGGCCGCCGCCGCGGACGGGGTCACCGCGCATCTCGCCGCGCGCACCGATCATCCGTACGTGGCGGTGGGCGCCGTCCCCGTGGGCCCGGGCCCGTTCGCCTCGGGGATCAGGACCGGGGAGCGGCTCGCCGCCACCCCGCCGGAGGCTCCCGGAGAGGACGCCAACCTGGTCATCAGCGCGGTGCACCGGCTCGGCGCCGATCTGGTGCTGGTCGTCCCCGGCGCCGCGACCTCCGGGGAGCGGCTGCGCCGTCTCTCCTGGGGCCTGCACGACGCCGGCATCGAACTCTTCATCGCGCCCGGTCTGGTGGAGGTGTCCGTCAAGCGCCTGGAGACCGGATCCGCCGGCGGGATGTCACTGCTGCGAGTGGCCCCGCCGGTACGGGAGGGCATGCAGCCGCTGCTCAAGGGGATTCTCGACCGCGGCGTCGCCCTGCTGGGCCTGCTCGCGCTGGCGCCGGTGCTGCTGGTGGTCGCGACCGCGGTGAAACTGTCCTCGTCGGGGCCGGTGCTCTACCTCCATGAGCGCGTCGGCATGGCGGGGCGCCCCTTCGTGATGTGGAAGTTCCGCACCATGCGGGTCGGCGCCGACCGCCAGAAGGCGGACCTGGCCGCGGACAACGAGAGCGACGGGCACATGTTCAAGATGCGCCGCGACCCCCGGGTCACCCGGGTCGGGCAACTGCTGCGCCGCACCTCGCTGGACGAACTGCCCCAGCTGGTCAACGTCCTCAAGGGTGACATGTCCCTGGTGGGTCCCCGTCCGCCGCTCGCCGAGGAGGTGGCGCGCTACACGCCCGTCGAGTGGCGCCGGCTGTCCGTACGGCCGGGCATGACCGGTCTGTGGCAGATCAGCGGACGCTCGGACCTCTCCTGGGACGAAACGATTCAGCTGGATCTCAGCTACGTCGACAACTGGTCGTTCACCAGTGATGTGGACGTCATGGCCCGCACGTTCCGCGCCGTCGTCGACGGCCGCGGGGCCTACTGAGAGCGCCGCCCGTGACCGCAGAGTGCCCCGGCGCGCGCCGCGCGCCGGGGCCCGTGAAGCAGCCGGGTCCGTCAGCCGTCGACGCCGTCGCGCCAGTGGGCGTAGGTGGCGGCGATGCCGTCGCGCAACGGGATCGCCGGCTTCCAGCCGAGTTCCGCGATCCGCGAGATGTCGAGCAGCTTGCGCGGGGTGCCGTCGGGCCGGTTCGTGTCCCACGCGATCCGGCCGGTGAAGCCGGTGACCTCGGCGACCGTCGCGGCCAGTTCGCTGATGGTGAGGTCGTTGCCGCAACCGACGTTGACCGGCTCGTCACCGTCGTAGGAGCGCAGCAGCACCGCGCAGGCCGCGGCGAGGTCGTCCACGTGCAGGAACTCCCGGCGCGGGGTGCCACTGCCCCACAGGACGATCTCCTCGCGGCCCTCGGCCGCGGCCTCGTGGAAGCGGCGGATGAGCGCGGGCAGGACGTGCGACGTCTCCAGGTCGAAGTTGTCACCGGGCCCGTAGAGATTGGTCGGCATGGCGCTGATGTACGACGCGCCGTACTGGCGCCGGTAGGACTGCACCTGGACGATGCCCGCGATCTTGGCGAGTGCGTACGCCTCGTTGGTGGGCTCCAGAGGACCGGTGAGCAGCGCGTCCTCGCTGATCGGCTGGGGGGCGTGCTTGGGGTAGATGCAGGACGACCCGAGGAAGAGCAGGCGGCCCACGCCGGCGGCGTGGGCCCCGGCTATCACGCTGAGCTGGATCTGGAGGTTCTCCTCCAGGAACTGCACCGGCTGGGTGCTGTTGGCCATGATGCCGCCGACCTTCGCGGCGGCGAGCACCACCGCGTCGGGGCGCAGGGCGGCGAGTTCGAGCGCGGTGCGCGCGGCGTCGCGCAGGTCCAGTTCGGCGCGGGTACGGGTGAGCACCTCGTGTCCTTCGGCGGCGAGCCGGCGGGCCACGGCGGAGCCCACCAGGCCACGGTGGCCGGCGACGAAGACACGGGCGCGTTCGGGCAGGAGCGATGCGGTCATGAGCCGGATCATGCCAGGGACCGCGCGATCAGTACGCCCGTATCGCCAACTCGGGTGATATTTACAACAATTCATGACATACGACCCGTGCTTCGCGGGCGTACGGACCGGATCCGTCCCCTCGGCGGGTCCGGCAGGGAGGGGAACCCCGCATGACCAAGACCGCGCTGATCACCGGCGTGACCGGACAGGACGGCTCGTACCTGGCGGAGCTTCTGTTGTCGAAGGGATACCGGGTGCACGGCCTGGTGCGGCGGTCGTCCAGCTTCAACACCGAGCGGATCGACCACATCTACCAGGGCCCCCAGGAGGCGGAGCGCCGCTTCGTGCTGCACCACGCCGACCTCGCGGACGGGGTGGCGCTGGTGAACCTGCTGCGCGAGATACAGCCGGACGAGGTGTACAACCTGGGCGCCCAGTCCCATGTGCGGGTCTCCTTCGACGCGCCGCTCTACACCGGCGACGTGACCGGACTGAGTACGCTGCGGTTGCTGGAGGCCATCCGGGCGAGCGGGGTCGAGACCCGTATCTACCAGGCCTCGTCCTCGGAGATGTTCGGTTCCACACCGCCCCCGCAGACCGAGGACACTCCCTTCCACCCGCGCAGCCCGTACGGCGCCGCGAAGGTCTTCGCGTACTGGACGACCGTCAACTACCGCGAGGCGTACGGCATGTTCGCGGTCAACGGCATCCTGTTCAACCACGAGTCGCCGCGCCGGGGCGAGACCTTCGTGACCCGTAAGATCACCCGCGCCGTCGCCCGGATCAAAGCCGGCCTTCAGGACCGTCTCTACCTGGGCAATCTCGACGCGGTCCGCGACTGGGGGTACGCGCCCGAGTACGTCGAGGCCATGTGGCGGATGCTCCAGCACGACGAGCCGACGGACTACGTGGTCGCCACCGGAGTCCCGGCCAGTGTGCGGCAGTTCCTGGAGACCGCGTTCGCCCACGCCGACCTCGACTGGAACGAGCACGTGCGCTACGACCCCAAGTACGAGCGCCCCAGCGAGGTCGACGCACTGATCGGTGACGCGTCCAAGGCACGCGAGACGCTGGGCTGGCGGCCCACGGTCCTGGTCGAGGAGCTGGCGCGGATCATGGTCGACGCCGATGTGCGGCAGGTGGAGAAGCAACTCGCCGGTGCCGTCGTGCGCATCGACCGCTGACGCCGGTCGGCCGCGGAGCGACGCCCGCGGAGACGGATGTGGACGCGGAGCGTCGTGAGATAGCCGTGAACACATCGAAATTTCCCACTAGATGAGTCAAGTGCGTTCCATGACGTGTCATGTACTCGTATGGTTCGCGAGCAAACAGTTCACGCGGCCCGTGCGGATCAGGGGAATCACGGACGGGCACGCCGAGGCAATGGGTCCGCAACGGGCCCGGAAGCCGGGGGGTTCATGCAAAGATCCAGAGGGCTCAGCGCCGCCCTTGTTCTGTCCACCGCGGCGGGCCTGGGCCTGGTGGCCCTGCCGCAACCGGCGGCCGCGCTGACGGCGCCCGTCGCCTTCACCGCCGACGACCTGCCGACCTGGCAGACCAACGGCATCGTGTGGGCGCTCGCGGAAGCGGGCGGCACGGTCTTCGCGGGCGGCACCTTCTCCCAGGTGCGCCCGCCCGAGGGGGGAAGCGGCACCGCGCAGAACGCGGTGAACTTCGTCGCGTTGAACGCGGCGACCGGCAATCCCACGTCCTGCAACCTGTCCTTCACCATCGGAAGCGGCACCGCGACCGTGCGGGCGCTCGCCGTCTCGCCGGACAAGAACACGCTCTACGCGGGCGGTTACTTCGGCGCGGTCAACGGCACGCAGGTCAGCAGCCTCGCCGCCATCGACATCGCCACCTGCACGCCCAAGGCGAACTTCCACCCCAGCGTCTCCGCCACGGTGCGGGCGCTCGCTGTCACGAACGACACCGTGTACCTGGGCGGCGACTTCACCTCCGTCGGGGGCAGCGCGCACGCGCGGTACGCGGCGGTCGACGCCACCAGCGGCGCGGTCGAGCCGTTCCAGGCCGACGTCGACGAGCCCGGCCGGGCCGTCGCGGTCACCCCGGACGGCAGCAACGTGATCCTCGGCGGTGACTTCTTCACCGTCAACGGCGCGAACTCGCACGCCCTGGCCGTCGTGGACGCCACCACGGGCGGCAACGTCCGCACCTACCCGGGGTTCATCGAGAACAACTCGGTGGTCAAGGCGCTCGACACCGACGCCACCGGCTTCTACACCGGCAACGAGGGCACCGGCGGCGGCGTCTTCGACGGCCGTATCGCACTCGACCTGTCGACCCTGGACCAGCGCTGGCGCGACACCTGCCTGGGCGCCACCCAGGCCGTCAAGTCGTACCAGAACGTGGTGTACAGCGCCTCGCACGCGCACGACTGCTCCAGCGTCGGGGAGTACCCCGACGGACGCCGTCACCACCTGCTCGCGGAGCCGACCACCGGCACCAACAAGCTGGGCTGGTTCCCGGACACCAACGACGGTCTGGGCGAGGGCATCGGCCCGCGCGCCATGGCGGTATCCGAGACCTCCGACAACAAGTACATGTGGGTCGGCGGCGAGTTCACCACCGTCAACGGATCGGCGGCCCAGGGCCTGACGCACTTCGCGTCGTCCCCGGACGTCGGCGCGCCGACCGTGCCGTCGGTCGGCGCCGAGTCCGTCAAGCCGACCGAGGCCCACGTCCGCTGGCGCGCCAGCCTCGACACGGACGACACCAGGCTGACGTACAAGGTCTACCGCAACGGCGGTTCGACGCCGGTGTACACCGTCGACGGCGACTCCGTGGAGTGGTCGCGTCCGCAGCTGTCGTTCACCGACACCAACGTCACGGCCGGTTCCACGTACAGCTACCGGGTGACCGCGACCGACGGTGCGGGCAACACCTCCGCGCTGTCCTCCACGGCCACGGTGACGGTGCCCACCTCCGCCCAGAAGTACGCGGCGAAGGTGCTCGACGACGGTGCCGGTCTCTACTGGCGCTATGACGAGTCCGCCACCCCGTTCGTCGGCGACAGCTCGCCGGGCGACCAGAGCGGCATCCACCTCAACGGGCCCTCGCTGCGCCAGACTCCGGCCGCCGTGACCGGTCCGTCGACCGCCATCGGGTTCAACGGCAGCAACCAGATCGTCTACAGCGACAAGCGCACCACGGTGCCGAGTCAGTACTCGATCGAGACCTGGTTCAAGACGACCACCACCAGTGGCGGAAAGCTCGTCGGGTTCGGCAGCAACACGACGCAGGCCAGCGGCAACTACGACAAGCACGTCTACATGCGCAACGACGGCCGCCTGGTCTTCGGCGTGTGGACGGGCAGCGCCCGCACCATCACCTCGTCCGCCGGCTACAACGACGGCACCTGGCACCACGTCGTCGCCACCCAGGGCTCCTCCGGGATGGCGCTGTACGTGGACGGCACCCAGATCGGCACGCTCGCCGAGCCCAACAGCCAGAGCTACAGCGGCTACTGGCACGTCGGTGGCGACAACCTCAACGGCTGGCCGAACCAGCCCTCCAGCAACTACCTCGCCGGACAGATCGACGAGACCGCGATCTATCCGTCGGTGCTGAGCGCGGCCCAGGTGCAGAGCCACTACACCCTGGCCTCGGCTCCGGCCGACAGCGTGCAGACCGTCCGCGCGGTGGACGACACGTACGTCAACGCGGGCGCAGCGAGCACCAACTACGGCACCTCCACCTCGCTGGCGGTACGCGGCAGCGCGGCGTACGAGACGTACCTGCGCTTCAGCCTGCCGTCGGCGCCGGCCGGGACCGTGCTCAAGAGCGCGCGGCTCGCGGTGAAGACCACCACGCTGAGCAGCGCGGGCAGCACGGACGACATCGCCGTACGGCCGGTCACCGGAAGCTGGACGGAGGCGGGAACCACGTACGCCACCAAGCCCGCCCTGTCCTCGACCGTGGTCGGCACCCTCAGCGGTGCCACCGACCTGTCGACGGTCTACTCGGCGGCGCTCGACACCGGCGCGCTCTCCCCGGCCCTCGGGGGCAGCTACGACCTGGCGCTCACCAGCACCGGGACGGACGCGCTGTGGCTGTGGTCCGGTGAGGCGTCGACCGCGGAGAACACCCCGCAGTTGGTGCTGACCTTCGGGGCGCCGTAACCCTCACGGCGTCCCCTGTGCGGGGCGCCGGGTCCTGGCCCGGCGCCCCGCACACCCCCGGGCCCGCACCCTGTGCGGGCCCGCATCCATACCCAGGCCCGCTGGGCCGCAGGAGCCACCATGCACACTCGTACCCTTCGCTCTCTTCGGCGCGGTGCCGCAGCCGGCGCCCTCACCGCGCTCCTCGCGCTCTCCGGCTGCAGCTCGGACAGCGGCCCGGAGGCGAAGCCGAAGTCCCCGCAGCACGTCTCGGACGACCAGGCCGCCGCCGTACCCGACGACCAGGCCAGCCCCGCTCCCGAGGGCTCGGCGACCCCCTCCAAGGGCCCGGTCCTGCCCGACGCGAAGCTCACCCCGGCGACCGGTTCCTTCACCGCCAAGCAGAAGAAGTACCTGCACGGGCGCGTGCCGCAGAACATGGACCCGGCCGCCGTCCTCCAGGTCGGCCAGGAGACCTGCCAGCGCGTCGAACGCACCGCCGCCCACGACAAGGACGCGGCGATCGGCGCGCTCATCGCCGGGGACCTCCCGTCCGCCGACGACGCGATCGGCCAGCTGTGCCCGAAGCAGAAACCCCTGCTGGACACCGCCGCGACCGGTTTCCCCGACGGCACGCGCAAGAAGCCGGAGCCGGGCACGTACCGGTCGCTGACCACCGCCAAGGGCTGCACGTGGAAGGCGCTGGGCGCGGACGACAAGGTGCTGGCGTCCGGCCCCGGCCCGGGCGACCACAAGAACGTGACCGCCAGGATCCCGGCCGGGACCCGTACCTTCGTCTCGTCCGGCTGCTACGCCTGGCTTCCGGTGTAGGCCCGCTCGTACACGTCGAGCAGTGTGCCCACGACCGCGTCCATCGCGAACGTCTCGGCGGTGAGCTTGCGGGCCGCCGCCGACGCGGACCGGCGTACGGACGGCTCCAGCAGGTCGAGCACCGCCGGGGCGATCCCGTCCGGGCCGGACACCACGCGCCCGGCCGCGGCCCGGTCCACGTCGCGGGCCAGGCCGTTGGAGTCGGTGACCACGACCGGGGTGCCGACCGCCATCGCTTCCAGGACCGACATCGGGAACGGCTCGTCCACCGAGGGCAGCACGTAGACGTGCGCCTTGCGCAGTTCCTCGGTCATGCGCGTCGCGTCGAGCGGGCCCGGGCAGCTCACCTTCGCCGCGAGTCCCAGTCCGTCGATCCGGCGCCGCACGGCGGCGAGTTCGCCCTCGTCCGGGCCTGCCACGACGAAGGTCGCCTCCGGATACCGGGCCAGGATCGCGGGCGCCGCGTCCACCAGGTCCACGGGGCGCTTGCGGGCCTGGAGCCGGGCCGCGTACAGGATGCGCGGCGGTCCCTCGGGGGCGGGGCCCTCGGGCTGCGCGGGTACGCCGTTGACCAGGCGGACGGCACGGTCGAGGCCCGCTCCGCCCACCACGGCGTCCAGGTCGCGGAGTTCGTGCGCGGTGAGGTGCAGTACAGCGGCGGCGCCGCGCAGCACCCGGCGCACCGCGACCGCGTCCAGGAGCCGGGCCGACAGCCGCTCGCTCGGGTCGACCATGCCGTGCGTCTGGAGGACCAGGGGCCGCCCGGCGCGCAGCGCGGCGAGTGCCACCGGCAGCGTCACCAGGTCGCGCGCGAGATGCACATGGACGACGTCGGCCTGCCGTACGAGGCGGTGGGCGCCGGCGAGCAGGGACGGGGAGGTCAGGCCGCTGAAGCCCAACGGCAGGACTCTGCGCGCCTGATGGAGGCGGGCGGGCACCCCCTCGACCTCCTCGGGAAGCGGGCGCCGAAAGCCGTCGGCCAGAGCGGTGAGGCGGACGTCGTGTCCCCGTTCCCGCAGGCTTCCGCAGAGGTTGAGGGCGACCCGGACGGGACCGCCGAAGGCGTGCGTGGTGCTGTGCAGGGTGACCGCGTGCAGCACTCTCACGCCGGCTCCTCGACGGGTCGGCGCCGGTTGTCGGCGGTGTGCAGCGTCAGTTCGGGCAGGTCCTTGTGGAGGACCGCGCCCGCGCCGACCACGGCGCAGCGGCCGACCTTCACGCCGGCCAGGACGGTGGCGCGGGTGGCGATCCACGCGCCGTCGTCGACGGTGATCGGCGCGTTGCGGTAACGGAAGTCCGCGGCGCGGTGGTCATGGCTGCCGGTGCACAGAAGGGCGTCCTGCGACACGCACACGTGGGCGCCGAGGGTGACCGGTTCCAGGTTGAGGATCCAGGCCCCCTCGCCGATCCAGGTGTGGTCTCCGACCGTCAGTTTCCACGGCCACAGGACCCGCACCCGGTGCCGGACGAGCACCCCCGTACCGATCTCGGCACCGAAGGCCCGCAGCAGGGCGGTCCTGACGCGGGCCGGGGTGAACCACGCCATGAAGACCGTGTTCATCACCGCGAACCAGAGCGCCTGAACGACCACTCCGCGTCCCTTGTCGTATCCGGCCAGTGTGAAGGCCGGGAGATCACGCATCGATCCATCCCCCCAACAGCGTCCTCACGGACGCTACTTCGCCACACTCTAGTAGCTGAGCGTTCACCGCAGGCCAAGCCTCAGTAGACTGCGCCGGGGATCTCTTTCGGGGGCGGGGGCGCCATGACGCAGCAGACGGACCGGAGCGCGACGGCGGAACCCGTGGCGCCGCCGCAGAGTTGGCAGGAGCGGACCGCGCTACCGGCCTTCTCGCCGCGCACGCTGCTCTCGCGCGCGCTGTCGGTCCCGCTCGTCCTGGGATTCTCGGTGTTCCTGCCCCTGCTGGTCCTGGTCCAGCCGGGCACCGGCCTGCACGACTCGGCGCTGTGGTTGCAGTTGGCGCTGGCGATGTACTCGGGCATCCGGCTGTCGGCGATGATCCTGACCAGCCGCCGCAAGCTGCTCGCCGGTTCGTTCTGGCTGTTCGTCTACATGGCGATGGGGGTGGCGCCGCTCGCCCAGGCCGTGCTCGGACGCACACCGACGCCGGTGGTGGGGGCGCGCACCGATCTGACCGAAGCCGTCGCGCTCGTCCTCATCGGCTGTGTCGCCTTCGACATCGGATCACTGCTCGCACGCCAGCGGCCCGAACGGAAGCGGGACGAGGGGCTGCGCCCGGCGCTGGTGCACCGACGCCGCCTGTACCTGCTGACCGTGGTCGCCTTCGTCGGCTCGGCGCTCCTTGTCGTCAAACTGGGCGGCCCGGCGGTGTTCTTCACGAGCCGCCAGGAGATCATCAGCAGCGTCCAGGAGGCGGGTCTCTCCCAGGCGGACTCGCAGGCGGGTCAGGCCATCGTGCGCGGCTTCGGCACCGTGCCCGCCCTCATCGCCTGGCTGGTGTACACCCGGTGGCTGGTGACCTCGCGGCGGGCCCGCCGCTCCGTGGTGGTCATCACGGTGTGGCTGGCGCTGGCCGCGCTGAACACGGTGGTCAACAACCCGATCTCCAATCCGCGTTTCTGGTTTCTCACGGTCTTCTTCTCGCTGTTGTTCACCGTCTTCCCGGTGAGCGCGGCGATGTACAGGATCGCGCTGAGCCTGGGTGTGGTGGTGGCACTGATCGTCTTCCCGTTCGCGGACCGGTTCCGCTACGACGACGCCAATTACCGCCCTGTGCAGACGACTTCTCCCCTGGAGCCGCTGGCACTCAAGGACTACGACCAGGTCGGCATGTTCGCGAACACCATCACCTACGTCCGGTCGGGGCGCGGTCACACCTACGGCCGGCAGCTGGCGGGTTCGGTGCTGTTCGCAGTGCCCCGGTCGGTGTGGCCGGGCAAGCCGATGGACACCGGCGTGGTCGTCGGCCAGTGGATGGGAGCGACCAACACCAACCTCTCGTCTCCGGTGTGGGCCGAGCTGTGGATCGACTTCGGCCCGATCGGCATGACGGCCGGGTTCGCGGCCCTCGGGTACGCGGCGGCGCGGGTCGACCGCCGCTATGCGCGCCGTGCGGTGCGCCGGGCCCCACCGGGCAGCCTGATCGCCCTGGTCGTGCCCCTGGTCTCCGGGTACTCCTTCATCCTGCTGCGGGGGCCGTTGCTGCAGGCGTCGGGGCGCGTGGCGATCGCGGCCTGCTGCATCGCGCTGATCACCACGTTCCGGCAGGACCGGGCGGCCGGACTGCGCTGAACGGGGCTGCCGGGCCCGCCGGCTGTCAGCCGGCGGGGACCGCCGGGACGGGCGCGGCCGTGGGCCGCTCCTCCACGCGCAGGCGGGCGACGCGTGTCCAGGCCGCCACCGCCTTCAGTGCGGAGCCCGCGGCCAGGCCCCAGGCAGCGCCCAGTGCCGATCCGGTCAGCAGGTATCCGACGAGCATGAGGACGACCGAGAGCAGCGAGAACACCACCTGCACCGACAGGGTGGCACGAGGGCTGAGCACCCGCAGGGTCACCAGGGCACAGGTGCCCAGGCCCATCACCGCGTACTGGGCACCCGAGGCGGGCAGCAGGGCGGCCGCCGACGGCCAGGTGGCGCCGAGGAGCTGGCGTCCCACGTGGTCGGGCAGCGCGTAGAGCACCAGCCCCCAGGCGAGTCCGACGACGCAGAGCACGAGGCCGAGCGCGGCGGCGGCGCGGGCCGTTGCCCGGCGGCCTCCGAGACGCCCCAGCAGCGGCGGACCGAACGCGTTGACCGAGTTGAACAGGACGTTGAGCGGGCCGAAGAGCGTGGTGGCCCCGCGCAGTGCTCCGACCGCCAGCGGGGCGGCGAACAGTCCGAGGCCCAGCACGGCGATCTGGCTGGAGGCGTTGCCCACGGCGAACTCCACCACGAAGCGCTGTCCGAGGTGGCCCCGGCGTACATAGGGGAGCAGGTCGGCTCGCGCGCCGCGCACGTGGGGCCACAGCAGGCGCAGGCCCAGCAGCAGCGCCGGTACGGCCGACAGTCCCCAGACGGCCACGAGCAGACCCGGGGCGGCATGCCGGGGCTGGAACAGCAGCGCGGGCACCACGCACACGAGGCGCAGGCTGTCGGCGGCCAGCGCCAGGCCCGGGCGTTGCAGGGTGGAGAACGCGTACCTCAGCTCGTCCTGCACCAGCACCAGCGGCAGGACGAGTCCCAGGGCGAGAAAGGCTCCGCCCGGACCGGCCCAGCCGCCGGTGACGGCGGCGGCGACCGAGCCGGCGACGGCGAGCAGTACGCCGCCGACGGTGGCGGCCAGCGCGGTGAACGCCGTCGCGGACCGGCAGGCGGCCCCGACGGCAGCGGTGTCGCCCCGGGTGAGGACGACGGCCTGGCCCACGTACGCCATGTTGAGACCGAGCAGCACCGTGAAGGTCAGGTAGACCATCGAGAAGGTGGCGAACCCGTGCGCGGTGGAGACGCGGGCGGCGATGACCAGCACGGCGATGTTGGTGAGGCTGGACGCCGCCTGGTCGAGCACGGAGGCGACAGCGGCCGTCGAACGCCGCGGTGTGCGCGGCGGTTCGGACGTCGGCGGCTGTTGTCCCGGCGTGGTCACCGGTCACCCGAGCGGAGGGTACGCAGCGCGACCGTGTCGCTGCCGTCTCCGTCGAGGTGCCGCTCCGGCTCCGGCCGGGGGGTGGGCGGAGCCGTCCTGGCCGCCGGGCTCCGGTCCGGACGGCGGCCGTTGCCGCGGCGGGCGGGGGCCCCCGCGTCGCCCCGCTTCGACTCGGTGTGTGTCACCGCGCCCAGTACGGTGCCGCCCGCGCCGACGATCAGCTCGCGGATGCGGACGAGGTCGGCGCGGTGCACGGTGCGCGGGTCGCAGACGATGAGCGCTCCGTCGACACGGTCGACCAGGGCGAGGGCGTCGGCGTAGGCGAGGACGGGCGGGGCGACGACCACGACCGTGGCATCGGGATCGTCGGCCTCGGCGATCAACCGGCTGGTCCGCGCGGAGGTCAGTGCGCGCGGGACGTTGCGCACGCGCTCGCCGGCGACGAGGCCGAAGGACCCCGACTCGCCCGCGTCGACGACGAGTTGGCCGCGAGCGGGCCACTCTCCCTCGGCGTGCTCGCTGGTGCGGCTCCAATGGGGCCGGAAGGCGGCGGACACGTCGAGCCGTTCGGAGAGGGACGGGGTGCGCAGATCGGCCTCCACCAGCAGCACGTTCTTGCCGGTCTCCGCGAAGGACGCGGCGAGGTTGACCGCGACGGCGACACTCGACTCCATGGAGCCACGCGGGGCGACGACGAGCAGGCGGCGCCGGTCGGCGAACCTCTCGTCGTAGGCCAGCCGGAAGGCGATCGAGCGGTACTCCTCGGCCGCCCGGGAGTCGGTGTGGCCGACCACCAGGGTCCCCGCCGAACCGCGCGGCAGCGCGCCGAGGACGGGGCCGCGCACCGCACGGGCCACGTCGCCCGCCGAGCGCGGCGCGGGATCGAAGACCAGGCGCACCCAGGCACCGAGCAGGCCGAGGCCGACGCCGGCGAGGCCTCCCAGACCGAGCGAGAGCGGCAGGCCCGGCCCGTCGGACGAGGGGGGGACAGCGGCGTTGCGGATCACGTTGCCGGGCGTCATGTCGAGCGCCTTCAGGCTGGTGATCTTGCCCCGCAGGTCGGTGATGCGGTTGAGCAGGTTGGCCTGCACCGCGTAGGCGGAGTCCGCGGCGGAGCCGTCGGGCAGTGCCTTGATCTGCTTGGCGAGTTCGTCGTTCTGCTTGGCGACGGGATTGAGCTGCTCCTGCAGGCTCTTGAGCATCGACCCGCGGACGGCCTCCCACTGCTCCTTGCGCAGGTCGATGTAGGACTGCGTGAGGGCGTTGGCGCGGCGCGCCGCCTCCTTCGGGTCGGAGGCGGTGTAGGTGAAGTGCAGCACGAGGGTCTGTGGCGGGTTGGTGACCTGGAGTCCGTGCTGGAGCCGGTCGACCTCGGCCGCGCCGATCCCGAGCCGCTTCGCGGCGCCTTCGGCGACCTTGCGGCTGAGCGCCGTCTGCCGCTCGGACCCCATGTTGATCGCCTTGTCGCTGGACAGGGTCGGTGCGAAGGGATCGCTGGTGGGGGCGCGCAACACGATGTCGGTGGTGGCGGCGTAGCTGTCGGCCCCGGTGATGCCGAGCCAGGCGCCGGCCAGCAGTCCGACACCGACGCCACCGCTGATCAGCCAGCGATAACGCAGGAGTTGACGGAACTGCTCGCGCAACTGCTCCGGCTCGTCCTCCCCCCGTACGGGAACGTGTGTGTCGCTCACCTGCCGAGTCCCCCCAAAGCTTCGTCGATCAGCGCGTCGATCCGCGCGAGACCCGCCTCCCGTGACAGATGAGCAGCCACATGACGCGGTCCCGCCGCGCCCAACTCGTCCGCCATCGCCGGATCTTCGGCGAGTCTACGCACTGCTGTCAGGAACTGATCGGGATTCTCCGGTTCCACGAGCATTCCGGCACCCGAGCGCAGCACTTCGCGGGCCGTGCCGCCTTCGGCCGCGACAGAAGCGACCACCGGGCGGCCGGCCGCGAAGTACGAGGTGAGCTTGGAGGGGACGCTCATGTCGAGCACGGAGGCCCGCTGGGTGACGGCCAGCACGTCGGCCGCGGCCAGCACGTCCGGGAAGTCCGCGTCGGCCACGGAAGGCAGGAACTCCAGATTGGGCAGCTCCCCGGCGCCGCGCGCGAGGTGCTCGCGCTGGTTGCCGTCGCCCATCAGCACGATCCGGGTGGCGGGGTCCCGGCGGGCCGCCTCCACCAGTACGTCCAGCCCCTGCTTGAGGCCCATGTTGCCGGAGTGCAGCACCACGGTCTGCTCCGGCCGCCAGCCGAGGCGCTCACGGGTGCGGGCGCGTGGTGCCGAAGGGGCCTGTATGTGCGACCAGTTGGGCACCAGGCGGATACGTCCGGGATCGACTCCCATGGCCCGCACCCGCTCGACGAACGTCTCGTGTATGACGCCGACGAGGGTGGCACGCCGCAGTACCCACGACTCCGCACGCTCGGCCAGCTCGGCGGCGCGGCCGCCGCCCTGGATGCCGGACTGTGCGGCGGCGGCACCCATGAGGTCCTGCACGACCGGCACGTAGGGCGCGTGGTACCGGGCGGCGATCCGCGCGCCGAGCACTCCCCCGGCAAGGCTGGGCAGTTGGGCGAGCACGGCGTCGAGGCGGCCGGTGCGGGGTGGAGCGAAGAACCCGTGCGCGAGGATCGAGCTCTCGAACAGGGCTCTGCGCAGGGCGCTCTGCCGCGGTGGGACGCTGTGCCGGCGACGGTGCACGGTGACTCCGGCACGCTGTTCGGTGGCCCGCCACACCCGGCGGTAGGCGGGGTCGAGGCGCCAGGAGGGGTAGTGCGGCAGACCCGCGAGAACGTGGGTGTCGTGCCCGCGGCTCGCCCAGTGCTCGGCGATGCCGGTCGCGTACGGTCCGATACCGGTGTGCTCGGGCGCGTAGTTGGTGGACACCAGGAGCAGCCGGCGTCTGGAGGAGGCGAGTTCGCTCTCCTTGCCGGTCAGCGCGAGGCCGTCCGGCTCGCTGGTGCGCTGCTCCGGTATCGAGGCCGCTGCGTGAGCGGTCCCGCGCCCGTCCCGACGGCTGCGCCCGTCGTGGGTCTCTGTCACGCGACGAAACCTTTCCCCCGGCCGACTGCGCGGCCTCCCCTGTGTGTCCGCGCCCAACGGGCCCCGGGTTTCACACACTCATCAGAAGTGAACCAGGACGCACCCTAATTGTTCACCCTTCCTGCACCTAGCATGAACGCTATCGTCAAAGTCCGTGCATCCCGCGCAAAGGGGTGCGCATTGGGGGACAGTATCGATCGAGGGGGGCATCTGTGCCATCGAGCAAGCCGTACCGCGTGGGCTACGCGCCGGGCGCCTACGATCTTTTCCACATCGGGCACTTGAACATCCTGCGGCACGCACGTGCCCAGTGCGACTACCTGGTGGCCGGCGTGGTCTCGGACGAGATGGCCGAGAACGCCAAGGGGAGGCTGCCGATGATCCCGCTGGTGGAGCGGCTGGAGATCGTCCGGAGCATCAAGTACGTGGACGCCGCGTTCGTGGAGACCGTGCCGAACAAGCTGGAGACGTGGAAGCAGGTCCGCTTCGACGTCCTGTTCAAGGGCGACGACTGGAGGGACACGCCGAAGGGGGAGCGGCTGGAGCGGGACTTCGCCGCCGTGGGGGTGGACGTCGTCTACTTCCCGTACACCGTGCACACGTCGAGCACCCAGCTGCGACGCGCCATCGACGCCCTGGACGGGACGCGGTTCAACGACGAACTGCGGACAGCTCCCGGAACCACTTGGTGAGGAAGGCGACGAGGAAGAGCGCGGCGGCGACGGCGAGGACGGTGTAGGCCCACCGGAAGTCGCTGCCGCCGCCGAGCAGCAGGAAGACCAGGCAGAACACCCCGTGGTCGACCGGGAGCAGAGCCACCGCGCGTGCCGCGGAGGGCGGGCCCCCGTCGCCCGGGGCCGCCTTGGGCTTGAGCTGCTCGGTCAGCAGCCCGCCGAAGAACGTCACGACGGCGACGAGTTGGAAGCCGAGCGGCACCAGCAGCCAGCCGTCGGCCTCGGTCCCGAAGTGACCGGGGTGCCGGTAGAAGGTGAGCAGCACGGCGGTGTGCAGAGCGGTGATCTTGGCGCAGTCGACCACGTGGTCGAGCCATTCGCCCGCCGCGCTGCCGCCGCCGCGCAACCGGGCGAGCTGCCCGTCCGCGGAGTCGAAGGCGAAGCCCACGGCGAGCCCGAGCCACACCACGAGACCGGCGGTCCAGGTGGGCACGGCGAGCGCCGCCACCGCGACCGCCGCGAAGCTGAACGCCGCACTGATCAACGTGACGTGATTGGGCGTCAGTCCCAACCGGTACGCCCCGGCGGCGAGATACCGGCCCGCGGGCCGGTTCACGAACCGCGAATACAGGGATACCCCCTTCGCGCTCTTCTGCGCGGACTTCAGCCGTATCAGCGCCGACGCCGTACTGCTCATCGATCCCCCCGGACCTCATGACCTCACCGGTCGTTCCCGTGATCCACATCATCACAGGTGATGGCGCGCGATGACGAACGATCGGAGAACTCACCGCAAGCCGGGGGTGTCGCCACGAGGATGGGGCCGTGCCGCGGCGGACGCGCCCGCGTCCCCGTCCGTGCGCCCGGCGGCGACGCGACCGTCACCCCGGCCGCGGAGCCGGTGACACGTCCTGGCCCGGCCGCACCCTTCCCGGGGCGGCGAGCCCGGTTCAGCGACGGAGACGGGCGAGCCATTCCAGCGCGGCGACGGCATGGCGCAGGACGGAGAGATGACCGTCCGCCGGGTGGAGACCCAGTTCCGAGCGGGGGCACCGGCTCGCGAGCCACCGGCTGTGGGACGAGGGGACGACCCTGTCCTCGCCGCCGTGGAGGAGGAGCACCGGGCCCGTGATCGACCGTGGATCGCATCCCCACGCGCCGACGTAGGCCAGGTCGTCGTCGATCAGGCCGCCCGGGCCCGCTTCGACGGCGGGACCGACGACATCGTGGAACCAGGACCACTCACCGGCGAGGGCGGCGTGGTCGGCCGCGGTGAACATGTCCGGGTCGTACGACGCTCGCGCCTCGTGGCGCGCCTTCGCCTCGCGACCCGCGACGGCCGCGGTCAGCGACGCCCGACCGGACTCGTTCATGCCCGCGAACCAGTCGAGCCCCTCGGCGCCGAAGGGGGCCGGCCCCGCCACGCTCACCGTGCCGAGCACCCGTTCCGGCAGCAGGGCCGCGCACGCCAGCGCGTGCGTTCCGCCGCCCGAGTGGCCCATGAGCGCGAAACGGTCGATGTCCAGCGCGTCCGCGATCCGGGTGACGTCGGCGGCCGCCGACGCCGCGTTCCGGCCCGGCAGCGGGGTCGAACCGCCGTAGCCGGGGCGGTCGTACGACACCCACCGGAGGCCCAGTCGCTCGGCGGCGGCGAAGAGGGGCTCGGGCGGCGCTCCGATGTTGGGCGTGCCGTGGTGCCAGAAAACGACGAGGCGATCGGATCCGGCGGCGCCGGTGTCGTAGACGTGCAGTCTGCGCCCGCCGGCCAGTTCCAGCTCGCTCTCCGTCACCTCGGTGCCCATGGCCTCGGACATCTCCCTTTCCCTTCGCGCGGGCGTCGGTGGGTTCAACATGTGGCGGCAACCTACCGGGTCACCGTGGAGGCGGCACGCGCGAACGTCGCTTCGGACACCTCAGCCCTGTCGGCCCTGACGGCCCTGCCAGCCCTGTCGGTCGTGTCCGTCGTGTCAGTCGTGCGCGGGACGGTCGCTGATCCTGGGGTCGGCCAGGTTGAGGGCCTCGTCCACCACCCGGCGCAGGTGGCCGTCGCGCAGGGCGTAGACGACCCGGCGGCCCTCCTTGCGGGTGGTCACGAGTCCCGCCAGACGGAGCCGGGCCAGGTGCTGGCTCACGGCGGGACGGGCGGCCCCGCAGGTCTCCGTGAGCGTGGTGACGTCGGCCTCGCCCTCGGCCAGTGCGTGCAGCAGCACCAGGCGGGTGCGGTCACCGAGGAGGGCGAGCAGTTCGGCGGCGAGGGCGAACTGCTCCTCGCCGGGTGTGCGCGGGTGCGCATCGGTGGCAGGTGACAGATGCATGCGTGCGCTCATATGCACATAATGGAGCGGTGGGCACCCACGTGTCCACCGCTGCCGCGCCGCCTTCCCGCCCGCGTACCGGACGGCCCGGAAAGGGGACCCACGTGAGCCACCACCACGCGCACGGTCACGCACACCCGCACAGCCACGAGGACGGGCTCGAGCACGAGCACGGGCAGGAACACAGCCACGGGCAAGAGCACGGGCACGGGCACGCTCCCGGCGTTCCAGGGCCGAAGGCCCGCCGACGGCAGCGGCTCGATCACCGGCTGCGGCATCTGCTGACGCCGCACTCGCACGAGGCGGCCGACAAGGTGGACGCCGCACTGGAGTCCTCCGCCCGGGGCATGCGGGCCCTGTGGGTCTCGCTGGCCGTGCTCGGCGCGACGGCGCTCGTCCAGGCGGTGATCGTCATGGTCTCCGGGTCGGTCGCGCTGCTGGGCGACACCGTGCACAACGCAGCGGACGCGCTCACCGCCGTTCCCCTCGGTATCGCCTTCGTCCTGGGCCGCCGCGCCGCCAACCGTCGCTTCACCTACGGCTACGGACGCGCCGAGGACCTGGCCGGCATCGCCATCCTGCTGACGATCACGGCGTCCGCGGTCTTCGCCGCCTGGGCCGCCGTGGAGCGGCTCCTCGACCCCCGCGACATCCAGCACGTCCCGGTGGTGGCCGCCGCGGCCGTCGCCGGGTTCGTCGGCAACGAGTGGGTGGCCCGCTACCGCATCCGCGTCGGCCGGGAGATCGGCTCCGCAGCCCTGGTCGCCGACGGTCTCCACGCCCGTACGGACGGGTTCACCTCGCTCGCCGTCCTGTTCGGGGCCGGTGGCGCGGCGCTCGGCTGGCGGGCGGCGGACCCGATCGTCGGACTGCTGATCACGGCGGCCATCCTGCTCGTGCTGCGGGACGCCGCCCGCGAGGTCTTCCGGCGGGTCATGGACGCCGTCGACCCGGCCCTCGTCGACTCCGCGGAGACGGCGCTGCTGACGGTCGACGGTGTACGCGCGGTGAGCGAACTGCGGTTGCGCTGGATCGGCCACCGGCTGCGCGCCGAGGTCGCCGTCGTCGTCGACGGGGAGCTGTCCGTACGCGCGGCACACGCGGTCGCGGTCGCGTGCGAGCACGCCCTGCTGCACACGGTGCCCAAGCTCGACGCCGCCCTGGTGCACGCCGATCCGGCAACCTCCCCCGGCGAGGCCGATCCGCACCTGGTGTTGGCGCATCACACGTCGAGGCATCACACGTCGGCGGATCACACGTCGAGGCATCACACGTCCGGGGATCACACGTCCGCGCATCACCCGTCGGGGGGTCACGCGTCGGATGGTCCGGCGCCCGCCCACGGCGCACCGTCCCACCCGACGTGGAACCAGCGCACACGGGGCGACCGCATTCGAGGCCAACACACAGGCCGACCACACATGAGGGCCGACCACACATGAGTCGGCCAGGCGCAGGCCGATCACACCTCGGCCGGAACCGGCCGCCATGTCCGCCGTAGCCGCCCTGCCTGTCGTAGCCGTCTTGCCCGCCCTGCCCGCCGCTCAGTGTTCGTGCGGCTCGTCCCGGTGGACCGGCCCGTGCGCGTCCTCGCAGTGCCCCGGGTCGTCGAGGAGCTTGCGGTCCCCGGGGAGCGCCACCTGAAACACCTGCTCCGAGGCGTGGTCGACCTGGAGCGTGGTGTGCGTGATGCCGTAGTCCTGGCGCAGCAGTTCCTCGAGGTCCCGGCGGACGGCGTGGCAGTCGCCGGCGGGCTCGACCAGAACGTGCGCGGACAGGGCCGCCTGGCCGGAGGTGATCTGCCAGACGTGCAGGTCGTGCACCTCGACGACGGCCGCCAGCGCGACGAGCCGGTCGCCGAGCTCGTCCGGGTCGACGTCCGTGGGCGCGGCCTCCAGGAAGATGCGGCCGGAATCACGCAGAAGCCCGTACCCCGCCTTCGCCATCAGGGCCACCACCATCAGCGTGGCGATCGGGTCGGCACGGCTGAAGCCGGTCAGGACGATCACCAGCGCGGCGACCGCGGTGCCGACGAAGGCGAACAGGTCGTTGAGGATGTGCTGGTAGGCGCCCTCGACGTTGAGCGAGGAGCGGTTGGCCCGGGAGATGCACCAGGTGGCGGCCACGTTCACGGCGATGCCGACGAGGGCCGTGATGAGCATCAGCCCGCCCTCGACCGCGGGCGGGTCGATGAGCCGGCGCACGGACTCGTACGCCAGCCAGGCCCCGAGCAGCAGCAGCGTCAGGCCGTTCGCCTGGGCCGAGAGGATCTCCGCCCGCTTGAGGCCGTACGTGAAGCCGCCACGGGCTGGACGCGCGGCGAGCCGCATGGCGATCAGGGAGAGCACGATGGACGCGGCGTCGGTGAGCATGTGCGCGGCGTCGGAGATGAGGGCCAGTGAACCGGCGAGGACACCGACGACGACCTCGACCGCCATGAACGCGGTGATGAGGCCGAGCGCGATCGCCAGCCAGCGGCCGTCGGCGCCCGCCGACACACCGTGCGAGTGGCCGCCATGACTCCCCGGGCCGTGCTCGTGCCGCTGCGCGTGCTCGGATCCGTGGTCATGACCGTGATCGCTCATGCTGTCCGTGTTCCCCCTGTGCGTAGAGTGCCTCGATCGAAGTGAAACGCACGGCCGGGCATTCGGCAAAGGCTGCACCGGTCACCGTTGTCATCTTCGGCAGCACTCCTTTGACCTGCGGCGACACATCCGCCGGCCGGCACTCGGCCCCGGCCGGGCCCGCTGGCCGCGCGGGCCGGGGACAGAGGCAGGGGCAGGGGCTGGGACAGGGGCGAAAAACAGGCTGGGCCAGGCGCTGGGACAGGGGCTCGGTCAGGGCCGGGCACGCGGGTGGGGCACCGGTGGGGGCACGGGCCCGGGAGGGCTGCCTGTAACGCGGGGTAACAAGGTCCGTGACGTAGAGTAAATGTCTGGGGTGGCATATCAGGAGGGGGTCCCGTTGGCTCTGGAGCCGGTGCGGTTCATGGTGCTCGGCCCGGTCCGCGCCTGGCGGGGGGAGACCGAGCTGGACCTCGGGCGTCCCAAGGAAAGGGCGCTGCTGGCCCTGCTGCTGGCGCGCGCCGATCAGCCGGTCGGCCTGAACGAGATCGTGGACGCCCTGTGGGACCACCGACCGCCGCACAGCGCGGTCAACGTGGTGCGCCGCCTCGTCGGTGCGCTGCGCCGCCTGCTGGAGCCCGGTCTGCCCGCGCGCACGGCGGGCCACTGGCTCGTCCGGGACGCGGGCGGGTACCGGCTGCTGACCGACAGCGGCTCCCTGGACCTGCTGCGCTTCCGCGAGCTGTGCGACGAGGCCCGGCGGGCCGTCGCCGAGGAGGACCCCGCACGCGGCGCGCGACTGTTCGGCGAGGCCCTGTCCCTCCGGCGGGGACCGGTCGCCGCCGGGATCCCCGCCGAGGTGCGCGCCCACGCCGCGTTCACCGCGCTGGGCCGTGAGTACGTGGCGGCGGTGCGCGAGGCGGCCGACGCGGCCCTGCGCGCCGACGTCCCGGCCACGGTGCTGCCCCAGCTCCAGAAGGCCGCCGCCGAACACCCGCTGGACGAACCTCTGTTGGCCAGGCTGATCCTCGCGCTGGCCGCCGACAGCCGTCGCTCCGAGGCGCTCGGCACCTACCGGTCGGCCTGCGCCCGGCTCGGCGACGAACTGGGCATCGACGCCGGCCCCGAACTGCACGAGGCGCACCGCACGGCGCTGCTGCGCACCTCCGCCGCGTCCGCGGAGGCCGACGCGTCGCCCCGGACACCCGGCGAACACGCCGCGGCCACCTCCGGTCCGCGGACACCGACTGTCGTCGCGCCCGCGCAACTCCCGGACTACCTGGCGACGTTCACCGGACGGCAAACCGAACTCGCGGACGGGCTGGCCTTGTTGACGCGTGACGCGGGACCTGACGGAACGGTGGTGATCAGCGCCATCGGCGGCATGGCCGGGATCGGGAAGACCACCCTGGCGGTGCACTGGGCCCATCAGGTCGCCCACCGGTACCCCGACGGGCAACTCCATGTGAACCTGCGGGGGTTCGACCCGTCGGGAGCGGTGATGAGCCCCGGCGAGGCCGTGCGCGGATTCCTGGACGCGCTGGGGGTGCCGCCCGAACGCGTTCCGCACGGGGTGGACGCCCAGGCCGCTCTCTACCGCAGTCTGCTGTCCGGACGCCGGTTCCTGGTCCTGCTGGACAACGCGCGCGACACCGACCAGATACGGCCGCTGCTGCCCGGCGGTCCGGGGTGTCTCACCATCGTCACCAGCCGCAACCAACTCTCCGGCCTCGTGGCGGCGCACGGAGCCCACTCGCTGACCCTGCGCCCGTTCGACGCCGGCCAGTCGCGGGCGTTCCTCGTCAGCAGGCTGGGGGCCGCGCGGACCGAGGCGGAACCCCGGGCCGTGTCCGAGATCGTCGAGCGGTGCGGCGGGCTGCCGCTCGCCCTGGCCTGCGTCGCCGCACGGGCGGCCACCCAACCGCACGTCCCGCTCTCGTCCGTCGCCGCCGAACTGCGCGAGGCCCACGGCAGTCTCGACGCCTTCGGCCGCTCCGGCGCCCCCGCGGACATCGACGCCGTGTTCTCCTGGTCACTCGGAGCCGTCTCCCCCGAGGCCGCGCGGCTCTTCCGGCTGCTCGCGCTGCACCCCGGCCCGGACAGCTCCGTACCGGCGGCCGCCGCCCTCGCCGGACGTCCGGTGCGCGAGACCCGCCGGCTGCTGGCCCAGCTGACCGGCGTCCATCTGATCGACGAACACGCCCCCGGCCGCTACGCCTTCCACGATCTGCTGCGCGCCCACGCCGCCCAGCTCGTCCACGCCCAGCACTCCGAGGCGGAACGCCGAGCCGCCGTCCGCCGGCTGTTCGACCACTGTCTGCACACCGCCCGCGCCGCCGCTCGCCGCATCGCACCGCACACCGACTCGATGCCGCTCGATCCCCCCGTACCCGGCAGCGTCCCCGAGTCACCGGCCGACGACGGACGGGCGCTGGCCTGGCTCACGGCCGAGTACGCGGGGCTGCTCGCGGTCATCGGGGCGGCGGCGGGCTCGGACCACGACCGGCTCGCCTGCCTGCTCACCTGGTCCATGGAACCCTTCTTCGACCGGCGCGGGACCTGGCATGACTGGGCCGGCGCCGCGCGCACCGCCCTCGACGCCGCGCGACGGTCGGCCGATCCGGCGATGGAGGCCCACGGGCTGCGCGCGCTGGCCCGGGTGGAGGGCCGGCTGGGCCACCACGACCGGTCGCGCCGCCGCCTCGAACGCGCGCTGGAACTCTTCACCGGCCTGGGCGACGACACCGGCCGGGCCGGCACCCACCGCAGTCTGGGCTGGGTGTGCGAGCAGAACGGTGACCTGCCCGGTGCCCTGCGCCACAACCAACTGGCCCTGGATCTCGTCCGCGTCGCCGGTGCGGTGGCCGCGCAGGCCAGTGTCCTCAACTCGGTCGGCTGGTACCACGCCCTGCTCGGCGACCACCGCCAGGCGCTGAGCCACTGCTTCGAGGCCCTGCCCATGCTGCAGGACCTGGGCGACCGCTACGGCCAGGCCGCCACCTGGGACAGCGTCGCCTACGCCTACCAGCACCTCGGCCGCCATCCGCACGCCCTGCTCGGCTTCCGCAACGCCCTCTCCCTCTACCGGCAGCTGGAAGTGCCGTATCCGCAGGCCGAGACCCTCACCCGGCTCGGCGACACCCATCTCGCGATGGGCGACCACGGGGCCGCCCGGACCTGCTGGCGCGAGGCCCTCACCATCCTCGCCGCGCTCGGCCACCCCGACGCCGGCCAGGTACGGGACCGGCTGCGCGAACGGGACGAGCAGCCCGGCCTCGCGCCGTGCTGAAGACCTGCCCCCGCGGATTCACGGTCTGCGGAAGGGGATCTCCCGGGCGAACGAACTCCCCGTCGACCGGACGCCTTTCACGCGCTCGCGTCGCCGGTGACGCGCCGCGGTCGCCGATGCGCGAACTCGCCGGGGAGCTCGGCCGATCCGTGATCGGGACGATCCGCCGATCCGGCCGATCCGGCCGATCCGTTGTTACGACGACGAAGACCCCGTGCGAGCACGTGGCCTGTCACACGATGTCCGCCCGACGAGGTACGGGGAGCACCTCGCCGACGCCGGGGAGACGGGGGATACAGGGGAGACGTGCACGGTGACGGGACGGACGGCGACGTGATGCGCTTCGAACTGCTGGGCCCGCTGCGGGTCCGGGGGGCCGGGACGGAACTCGATCTCGGGTTCCCCCAGCAGCGTGCCCTCCTGGGCCTGCTCATGGCGCGAGCGGGACGGCCGGTGCAGGTGGCCGAGATCGTCGACGTACTGTGGGCGGGCCATGCGCCGGCCAGTGCCACCAATGTGGTGCGCCGCTATGTGGGGTCACTGCGCCGGCTTCTGGAACCAGGGTTGCCGCCCCGGGCACCCGGCCGCCGTCTGCTCCGGCGCACCGGCGCCTACCTCCTGGACGCGGAGACGGACGAGATCGATCTGCTGCGCTTCCGCGAACTCACCCGGCAGGGTGAGCGGGCCGCCGCCACCGGCAGACCCGAGGAGGCGGTACGGCACTTCGCGGGAGCCCTGGGCGAATGGCGCGGCCCGGTCGCCATGGGGATCCCGGCATCGGTGCGGGAGCACGCCGTGTTCGGCGCCGTCGAACGCGAACTGGTGCGGACGACGCGGATGGCGGCCGACGCGGCCCTGCTGAGCGGCGGGGCGCAACGGATCCTGCCCAGCCTCCGCCGGGCCGTCGGACTCGATCCCCTGAACGAGGCCCTGCACGCCCGGCTCGTCATGGTGCTGGCCGCCTGCGGACTGCAGGCCGAGGCCCTCGTGGCGTACGACGACGTCCGGCGCCGGCTGGCCGCGGAGCTGTCGGTGGCGCCGGGCGCGGAGCTGAACGCCGCCCACACCCGGGTGCTCCGGCAGGACCTGCGGGCCCCCGTGCCCCCGCCCGGCCGGGAGCGGCTCGCGGTCCCCGCCGGTCCGGTGCGGCCGCTCGCCCGACCCGCCCAGTTGCCGCCCGACCTGACGGTCTTCGCGGGCCGCGGGGACGAACTCGCCGCCCTCACCGCTCTCGCCGAGCCCGCGCTCTCCTCCGGAGCGCCCACGACGGTCCTGGTCAGCGGCATGCCGGGGATCGGGAAGACCGCGCTGGCGGTCCGCTGGGCCCATCGGGCGGCGCATCGTTTCCCGGACGGGCAGCTCCACGCCGAACTGCGCGGCTGTGATCCCGGCCGGCCGCCGCAGGACCCCGCGCAGGTGCTGCGCGGACTGACCGTGGCGCTCGGCGCGTCTCCGCGGCGGCTGCCGGGCGACCTGGATCAACTCGTCGTCCTGTACCGCGGGCTGCTGGCGGGCCGCCGGGTCCTCGTGCTGCTCGACGACGCGGACGACGCCGAGCGGGTGCGTCCGCTGCTGCCCGCCTCGCCGGGCTGTCTGGCGCTGGTCACCAGCCGCAACGCGCTGCCCGGCCTGGTCGCCTCCGGTGCCCGTCCGCTCCCCCTGGACCTGCCGTCGGCCGCGGACGCCCGTGCCTCGCTGGCCCTGCGTGTCGGGCCGGAGCGGCTGGCCGCCGAGCCCGCGGCGGCCGAGGAGATCGTCACCTGCTGCGGCCGGCTGCCACTGGCGCTGGCCATCGTCGCCGCGCGGGCCGTCAGCCGCCGGGACTTCCCGCTGGCCGCCCTCGCCGCCGAACTCCGGGCCGCGCGCGGCAGTCTCGACGCCTTCACGGGGGTCGGCGGGGTCGCCGACGTCCGGGCCGCGTTCGCCTCCTCCTACAGCCTGCTGCCGCCCGAGGGTGCCCGGCTGTTCCGGCTCCTGGCCCTGCACCCCGGCCCCGGCATCTGCGCGACGACGATGGCCGAACTCGCGGGTCTGCCGGCCCGCGCGGCCCTGCGGGGCCTCGGCGGACTCGCCGACGCCCATCTCATCCGCGAGCACGCCCCGGGCCGCTACGGCGTGCACGAACTGGTGCGCGCGTTCGCCGCCGAACTCGCCAGGACGGAGCCCCTGTCACTGCCGTGTCACTCTTTTTGAACTCCCGCCGACCTACGCTCCAGACGGAGTGGACGACAGGACCGCGGCCCGCACGGCGCGACCGTGACCGGGGAGGATCGGCGTCCGGCAGTGCGTCGCCGCTCCTCGCAACGGTTGAGCAGGGCACGGAGGCGACAGCGGATGACGTCCGGTATCGACACCATCAGGGCCGACCACGGTGAGACGGGCACGTGTCGGATGCCCATGGGCCTCGACATCGTCATCGCGGACACGGTGCCCGCGGAACTGCCCCACGAGGGCCGCCCCTCGCCGGCCCGGCGACACCACCGGCTGGTCGCCCGGGACGACGGCGAGTACCTCTTCGTCGGTCTGCGGGGCGGTCGCGTCACCAGCGGCCCGCGGGAGCCCGCGGAACTTCACCTCGAACCGGGGGACGTCTGTTTCTACGACGCGCGCCGGCCGCCGGCGCTCGACATCCCCGGACGCTTCCGGACGAAGGTGTTCCTGGTCCCGTGCGAGTCCCTCGGGCTCGACGCGTTCGACGTGCGCCGGATCGCGTGCACCGCGGTCGCCCGCGACTCCCGGCTCGGCGGCCTGCTGTCCCCGTTTCTGTCCGACCTCGCGGACACCGCCTCCTCGTCCCGGTCCCCGGTCGGCGAACTGCTGGCCTGGAACGCCGTGAACGTGCTGTCGACCCTGGCCGCCGAGCAGTTGGGCAGGAACGCGAACGGCGCACCCGACGGCCGGTCCCCGCTGATGGCCGGGATCCTGAGGTTCATCGACCTGCATCTGGCCGACGGTGACCTGTCCCCCGACGCGATCGCCGGAGCCCACCACATCTCGGCCCGCTATCTGCACCGGCTCTTCCAGGACGAGGGCACCACCGTCGGCCGGTGGGTCCAGCGGCGCAGGCTGGAGGAATGCCGGCGCGACCTGATGCTGCGGGGCCGGGGCGAGCGGACCATCGGCGCGGTGGCCAACCGCTGGGGGTTCACGAGCGCCACGCACTTCAGCCGCGTCTTCCGGGCCGCGTACGGGATGTCGCCGAGCGAATGGCGGGAGAGCTCCGGCCGGGGTGCGCGACCGGGCCGTGGATGAGGCCCGAGGCGGGGCGGGGGTTCTCTCCGGCCGGTCCCGGATCCCGTTCCGTGCGCTGTGGGAACAACAGCCGTGCGCTGCCGGACCATGCACGCCCGCGTCACGTCCCTAGCGTGAGGACGACGCCGGGGGCATCGCCCCGTGACGCGGTGTCGTTTCGCCGGAGGGTCCGGCGTGCCGGAGAACAACACTTCAGGAGATTTGCATGTCCGACACCGTAGAGCCCGTAAGGCCGGTGCTGGAAACGGCGGCAGCCGCCTTCGCGGAAGCCACCGCCAATCCGCCGTACCTGTTCGACCTCGCCCCGGCGGAGGGTCGCAAGGCCGTCGACGAGGTGCAGTCCGGCGAGATGGCGGCGCCCGAGGTCGACGAGGAGTGGATCACCGTGTCGGGCGGTCCGACGGGCAGCGTCCGTGCCCGGATCGTCAAGCCCGCCGACACCACGGGCACCCTGCCGGTCATCCTCTACATCCATGGCGCGGGCTGGGTGTTCGGCAACGCCCACACCCATGACCGCCTGGTCCGTGAGCTGGCCGTGGGCGCCGGGGCGGCCGTCGTCTTCCCCGAGTACGACCTCTCGCCCGAGGCCCGCTATCCCGTGGCCATCGAGCAGAACTACACGGTGGCCCGATGGGTCGTCGAACAGGGCGCGACGAAGGGTCTGGACGCGTCGCGTATCGCGGTGGCCGGTGACTCGGTGGGCGGGAACATGACCGCGGCGCTCACCCTGATGGCCAAGGAGCGCGGCGACGTCCCGCTCGTCCAGCAGGTGCTGTTCTACCCGGTCACCGACGCGAACTTCGACACCGGCTCCTACCACCAGTTCGCCACCGGCTACTTCCTGCGCCGTGACGGCATGCAGTGGTTCTGGGACCAGTACACGACCGACGAGAGCGAGCGCGCCCAGATCACCGCGTCCCCGCTGCGCGCCACCACCGAACAACTGACCGGCCTGCCCCCGGCCCTCGTCATCACCGGCGAGGCCGACGTCCTGCGCGACGAGGGCGAGGCGTACGCCAACAAGCTCCGCGAAGCCGGCGTCCCCGTCACCGCCGTCCGCTACCAGGGCATCATCCACGACTTCGTGATGCTCAACGCCCTGCGCGGAACACACGCCGCCGAAGCCGCCATCGCCCTGGCCACCGGCACCCTGCGTGCCGCCCTGCACGCCGGCTGACGAGAGGAACCGACTCATGTCCCCCACCTCCACTCCCACCGCTCTCCTCGTCCACGGCGCGTTCGCCGACGCCGCCGGCTGGTCCGGGGTCGTCGCGGAGCTGCAGAGCCACGGCGTCCCCGTGGTGGCTCCGCCCAACCCGCTGCGCGGTCTCGCCACCGACGCCGCGTACGTCGCCTCGGTGGCGGCGCAGATAGACGGTCCCGTCCTGCTCGTCGGCCACTCCTACGGCGGGGCGGTCATCACCGTCGCCGGCACCGCCGAGAACGTGGTGGGCCTGGTCTACGTCGCCGCGTACGTGCTGGAGGAGGGCGAGAGCCTCGGCGAGTTGCAGGGGCGCTTCCCCGACTCGCCGCTGGGCAGCAGCCTGCGGCAGACGACGTACCCCGTCGAGGGCGCCGAGCCCGCCGTCGAGGTCTCCATCGTCCCCGAGGCGTTCCCGTCCGTCTTCGCCGCGGACGTCCCCGAGGACGTGACCAAGGTGCTGGCGGTGGCGCAGCGTCCGCTCGCCGCGGCCTCGTTCACCGAACCGGCCGGCGCCGCCGCGTGGCGGACCAAGCCCTCCTGGGCCCTGGTGGCCGGCGCGGACCGGGCGATCAACCCCGAGGTGGAGCGTTTCGGCGCCCAGCGCGCGGGAGCGACCGTCGTCGAGGTCGAGGGCGCCTCCCACGCCGTCGCGGTGTCGCAGCCGAAGGCCGTCGCCGACCTGATCCTGGACGCGATCCGCGCGACCGGCTGACCGGACGGCGCGACCGCGCGGACGGCGGTCGGCGCGGACAGCCGCGTGGGCGGACACCCCCGGAGGACGCCCACGCGGCCCGACCGCACGCGGGCAGCGGCCACGCCGGCCTTTCGGCGTGGCCGCCTTTCGCGTGCGGCGCGCGAGGCGGCCCCGTCGTCGACGCGCTCCACCGAGGTGCCGTACCGGCCATGACGTCGAACGGCTTCAGGCCACGGCGCAGATCGGCCCCGCCGAACACGACGAGCCCCGGCACGGCGAGCGCGAACGTGACACCCCGGACCGTGATCAGCCGGCGCCGGGTTCCCCGCGCGTCCCGCGCAGGCGCGACGGGAACGATCCGCGCCCGGCCTCGCGGGGGCGCGGCCTGTGTGTGTCCTCGTCCGCGACATGCACGACGCGCCGCACGTCCGCGTCGCCACCGATCGGCAACGTCTCGGTGGCTGAGGCGAGTTCGGTGGTGTACCGGGCACGTAGCCGGTCTCACGCAGCACCCCCGTGTGCCGCCCTGCCCCCCGCCGTACTGCCCCCGCCGTCCTGCCGTCCTGCCGCCCTGCCGCCCTGCCGCCCAGTACGTCGACACGGCAGCGAAGGGCCGCAGGGACGCCGCCGCTTCCACGGTGCCGTGCACCTGGGCGTCCTCGGAGTACGTCGACAGCGCCGTGCCGGCGTCGGCCGCTCCCACCGATGACCGGAAACCCCATCCCGCGCACGCTCGACGGCAACGAGTTCGCGCCGTTCTTCGAGCGGGCCGCGGAGCCCGCACAGGCCTGGTTCCCGGCGGACCTGAGCGGAAGTCGCCCTGGGGACCGGCGGTCAGGGCCGGCTCCTTCCGCCCCGGGCCGTCCGCATCACCCCGCTCGACGAGATCCGGGCGGGAACGCCCCTCGCCGGCAAGGGTGCGCTGGTCCGACGGGCGCCGAGCACGGCGGACGCGTGCGTCCCCGCCGGTCCGCCCGCCGGACGGCACGGGCAGCCGGTGGCGCACCCGGCGACGAACGCCCCACGCGTCCCCCTGGCCGCCGCTCCCCCGGCGGCCGTCGGATCCAGCCGGGGGCCGGTCGCCCGCACTGCCGCGCCGGGCTGCCGAAAGAACATGATCCAAATGGCCGTGGACGGTGCCTTACGAGCCAACCTACTGGCGAGTACCAATCGCGGCTATTCACACCCAAGTGGCGAATCCCACCCTTTTGACCGGCGTGAATTCCGATTATGCGAGCCGGAACTGTTGAAGGATTCAATTTACATCGAGGGAAACAATACGTTTCCGCGCGAGCCCTCGCACGCCCCGCTTTGACTTTTCGTCAGGAGCCATTTCCGCAGGCCGCCCCGGTGGGCGACCAGCACCCGAACAGCGGTCGACCAGCCGCTCAACTGCCCAGGAACAAAGCCTCTGTTGCCCGACCACGCGGGAATCCGAAGCCGCCGTGTCAGCAGTGTTACGTCCGGTAAGACCTGCCTCCTTGAGAGTTTGACTTTCACCAGGATGCGCAATAAGCATGAGCGTGCTTCGCATCGGCCGCGGCTTGTTGTGAAGCGCAAGCGCTCTCCGCTCTCCCCCACCATTCCTCACTCCCGTGTGACATTGGAGCGTTCGCGTGCCTGTGCCGAATATCGAAACTTCCGGCCTGCTTGCTGTCGACGACATCGTCATCGCCGTGAACCCGTTCGCCGTCCCGTCCGCACGGGTCACCGCCGCCGCCGTGCGCGCCGGTGGTCTGGGCGTGCTGGACCTCACCTCGGGTGGGCGCCGGGCAGCCGAGGAACTCGCGCTCGCCGGGGAATGGTCGCCCGCCGGTTTCGGCGTACGGCTCCGCGACAACGCTGCCTTTCCCGCGCGGGCACTCCCCGCCGTTGTGCACACCGTCCTGCTGACCGACGAGGCCTCCTGCACCCCCGCGGACTTCCCGGGCCGTCGCGTGCTCGTCGAGGTGACCGGCCACGAGCAGGCGTTACGGGCCGCCGCGGCCGGCGCTCACGGGCTGATCGCCCGGGGCCACGAGGCAGGCGGCCCGGTGGGTGAGCTGAGCACCTTCGTCCTGGTGCAACAGCTGCTCGGCGACGAGACGTTCGACCTGCCGGTCTGGGCCTGCGGCGGCGCCGGACCGTACACCGCGGCGGCCGTCGTGGCGGGCGGCGGCGCCGGGGTCGTCCTGGACACCCAGCTCGCCCTGCTCGACGAGGCCGAGGCAGGGCTGCCCGCCGGGACCCGGGCCCTGCTGGCCGGGCTCGACGGCTCCGAGACCACCCTGGAGGCGGGCCGCCGCGTCGTACGCCGCCGGGGAGCCCCGGAGGGCGCCCCGGCCTCCGAGATCGGTCAGGACGGTTTCCTCGCGGCCCGCTTCCAGGAGCGCTGGGGCACCGTCCGCGCGGCCGTGCGAGGCGTGCGGGACGCCGTCCTCGACGCGCTGAAGGGCGCCGGTCCCGCGCTCGGCACCGCCAGTGCGGGCAGCCGTGCCCTCGGAACCGAACTCCCGGTCGCGCAGGGGCCGATGACCCGGGTGAGCGACCAGGCCGCGTTCGCCGCCGAGGTGAGCGGACACGGCGCGCTCCCCTTCGTCGCGCTCGCGCTCTCCGGCGCCGAGCAGACCCGCGCGGTCCTGGAGCGGACCAGGGACACGCTGGGGGACGCGCCTTGGGGCGTCGGTGTCCTGGGCTTCGCGGACGAGGAGATCAAGGCCGCCCAACTCGCCGTCGTACAGGAGATCCGTCCCTCCCACGCGATCATCGCGGGCGGCCGTCCCGCACAGGCCGCCGCGCTGGAGGAGGCGGGCATCTCCACCTTCTTGCACGTGCCGTCCCCGGGCCTGCTGAAACAGTTCCTGGAGGCGGGCGCGCGCAAGTTCGTCTTCGAGGGCGCCGAGTGCGGCGGACACGTCGGACCGCGCAACAGCTTCCCGCTGTGGGAGGCGCAGCTCGGCGTACTCGACGACTTCCTGGCGGGCGCGAGGAACGGCACGGCGGCCGAACTGCAGCTGCTGTTCGCGGGCGGGGTGCACGACGAACGGTCCACCGCGATGGTCACCGCCCTCGCCGCGCCGCTGAGCGCCCGAGGTGCCGCCGTCGGCGTGCTGATGGGCACGGCGTACCTGTTCACCGAGGAGGCGGTCAGCGCGGGCGCCGTGCTGCCGCTGTTCCAGCGCCAGGTGGTCGCCGCCGAGCGCACGGACCTGCTGGAGACCGCCCCGGGGCACGCCACCCGCTGCGTCCGCAGCCCGTTCACCGACGAGTTCGCCGCCGTCAAGGAGGACCTGGCCGCCCGTGACGTGCCCGGTCGCGAGGCCTGGGAGCAGTTGGAGCGGCTCAACGTGGGCCGGCTGCGACTGGCCAGCAAGGGGATCGAGCGGGCCGGGGGCGAACTGCGCGAGGTGGGTGAGGAGAGACAGCTCGCCGAGGGCATGTTCATGGCCGGTGAGGTGGCCGTGCTGCGCTCGGCCGTCACCACCGTCGCCGCCCTGCACGCCTCGGTCACCACCGGGGCCGTCGCCTTCCTGGCCGACCGGCTGGCCGCCCTCGGTCTCGGCGAACCGGCCACCGCCCCCTCCCCCGAACCGCTGGACGTCGCCGTCGTCGGCATGGCCTGCATGTTCCCCGGCGCCCCCGACCTCGCCACCTTCTGGGCCAATGTGCTGGCGGGCGCGGACGCCGTCACCGAGGTGCCCGCGACCCGCTGGGACACCGGCCTCTACCACTCAGCCGACGGCTCCGGAACCGGCGAGAGGACCCCGTCCCGATGGGGCGGGTTCCTCCCCGAAATACCCTTCGAGCCACTGCGGTACGGAATACCACCGGCCTCGCTGCCCGCCATCGAACCCGTGCAGCTGCTGGCCCTGGAGGCCGCGCGCCGCGCCCTGGAGGACGCCGGTTACGGGAGCCGGCCCTTCGACCGGGCCCGCGCCTCGGTCGTGTTCGGCGCGGAGGCGGGCAGCGACCTGTCGAACGCCATGACCCTCCGGTCCGTGCTGCCCTCTTATCTCGGTGCCGTGCCGCCCGCCCTGGACGCGCAGTTGCCGCGCCTGACCGAGGACTCCTTCCCCGGCATCCTCGCCAACGTCATCGCGGGCCGGATCGCCAACCGTCTCGACCTCGGTGGCGCCAACTACACCGTGGACGCCGCTTGCGCCTCCTCGCTCACCGCGGTCGACGTCGCGTGCAAGGAACTGACCGCCGGGACGAGCGACCTGGTGCTGTGCGGGGGCGCGGATCTGCACAACGGCATCAACGACTTCCTGCTCTTCGCCTCCGCCCACGCCCTGTCGCCCTCGGGCCGCTCCGCGCCCTTCGACAGCGCCGCCGACGGCATCGCGCTCGGCGAGGGCGTCGGGTGCGTCGTCCTCAAACGGCTCACCGACGCCGAGCGCGACGGGGACCGGGTGTACGCGGTCATCAAGGGCGTCGGCAGCGCGAGTGACGGACGGGCGCTGGGGCTGACCGCTCCTCGGCCCGAGGGCCAGTACAACGCGCTGACCCGGGCGTACCGCAACGCGGGTGTCTCGCCCGCCGAGGTAGGGCTCGTCGAGGCGCACGGCACCGGAACCGTCGTCGGCGACCGCACCGAACTCGGTGCGCTCACCCGGGTGTTCGAGGAGGCCGGTGCCGAGCCGGGGAGTTGTGCGCTGGGGTCGGTGAAGTCGCAGATCGGTCACACCAAGTGCGCCGCCGGGCTGGCCGGACTCATCAAGACCTCGCTGGCCCTGCACACCGGCGTACGACCGCCGACCCTGCACCTCACCGAACCGAACCCGGCCTGGGACGCGGGCAGCAGCCCGTTCGCCTTCCACACCGAGGCCCGGCCCTGGGCCGCCGCCCCCGCGCAACGCGTCGCCGGTGTCAGCGCCTTCGGCTTCGGCGGCACCAACTTCCACGTCGTGCTGCGGGCCCACGAGGACGGGCCGCCGCCGGTCACCGCCGCCCAGCAGTGGCCCGCCGAGCTGTTCACCTTCCGTGGCGCGGACCGGGCGGCCGCCGAACGTGCCGCCGCCGAGCTGCTCGCCCTCGTCGAGGCGGATCCCGGCCCGTACGAGCCGTGGCGGCTGCGGGACTTCGCCCTCGCCGCGTCCCGGCGGGCCGAGGCAGCCGCTCCCCGTGGCCTCCCCGTACGCATCGCGCTGGTCGCCGCCTCCACCGGCGAGCTGAGAGACCTGCTGGGGCGGGCGGTGACGGGCGAACACGCCCCGGAGGAGGGCCTGTTCACCGCGACACCGGACGACAGTCCGTTCACCGCGTCCCCGGACGACGGTCTGTCCGCCTCCGCCCCAGACGCCGGCCTGTCCGCCTCCGCCCCAGACGCCGGCCTGTCCGCCTCCGCCCCAGACGCCGGCCTGTCCGCCTCCGCCCCGGACTCCGCCGACGCCCCGGGCGCCGCCGACGCCCCGGGGGCCGCCGCGGACCGGTCCGGTCCGGCCGGTGACGCGGCCGGCCCCGTACCGGGTGACGCGGGCGTCGCGATGCTCTTCCCCGGGCAGGGCAGCCAGCGGCCCGGAATGTTCGCGGAGCTGTTCGTGGCCTTTCCCGAGCTGCAGCGTCATCTGCGGCTCGACGAGGCGACGGCCCGCGTGCTCTTCCCGCCCGCCCCCTTCGACGAGTCGAGCCGCAAGGAACAGCGGGAGCGGATCACCGACACCACACTCGCGCAGCCCGCGCTCGGTCTGACCTCACTCGCCGCCTTCCAGCTCCTGAGCAGGGCCGGGATACGCCCGGCGATGGCCGCGGGACACAGTTACGGTGAGCTGGCCGCACTGGCCGCGGCGGGTGTCCTGGCGCCCGGGGCCCTGTTGCGGGCCAGCCACGACCGGGCCGCCGCCATCCTCGGCGCCACCGGCGGCGGCGACCCGGGCACCATGGCCGCCGTCACCGCGCCCGAACCGGAGGTCGCGACCGCCCTGGCGCAGGCGGGCCTCGACGGATCAGTGGTGACGGCGAACCGCAACTCGCCCCGCCAGACGGTTATCTCGGGACCCACCGAGGACGTGCTCAGCGCCGTGGAGCGGCTGCGCGCCCGGGGACTGAGTGCCCAGCGCATCCCGGTGGCCTGCGCGTTCCACAGCCCGCTGGTCGCGGCCGCCGGCGAACGGTTCGCCGAGGCGCTCGCCGAAGTCCCCCTGGGCGCGCCCGACTTCCCGGTCTGGTCGAATCGTACGGCCGACCGCTACCCGCGGACGCCCGGGGCGATCCGTGCCGAACTTGCCGCCCAGATCGGCGCGCCGGTCCGGTTCGCCGACCAGATCGAGGCGATGTACCGGGCCGGGGCCCGGGTCTTCGTCGAGGCCGGCCCCGGTTCGGTACTGACCCGGCTGGTGGGCGCGGTGCTCGGCGACCGGCCGCACCGCACGGTCGCCCTGGAGGACGGCCGCCGCACCGGGCTCACCGGGTTCCTCACCGCGCTCGCCCGGCTGGCCGTCGCCGGGGTGGACGTCAGGACCGGGTGGCTCTTCCAGGACCGGGACGCGCTCGACGCCGCCCGCGCCACGCGTCGAAGACGCGCCGCCTGGACCGTGGACGGCCACCTGCTCCGCACCGCGGACGGTGTGATCCCCGCCGCCGCACTCCACCCCGCCGAGCGCGTCCCGGAGGCCCTCATGACCAGCAGCGGCACCTCGCACGGAACGGCGGCCGTGACCGGCTCCGAGGCCCTGATCAGCGAGTTCCTGCGGACCAGCCGGGAGATGATCGCGGCGCAACGGGACGTGATGCTGGGGTATCTGGGCGCTGACCCGGGGGTGAGACCCGCCGCCCCCGTCCCGGTCGCGTACCCCACCGCCGCCACCCCGGTCACGTACGCCGACGCTCCCGTCACGGTGACCGCGCTGCCCGCCGCCGTCCCCGCGCCGGCCGAGGCCGTCGAGGCGGCGGACGGCTCGGTGCTGTCCGTCGTGCTGGAGGTGATCGGTGAGCGGACCGGCTACCCGGTCGACATGATCGAGCCCGACCTCGACCTCGAAGCCGACCTCAGCGTCGACTCCATCAAGAGAGCCGAGATCGCCGGAGAACTCGCCGGCCGCCTCGGACTCACCACCACCGGCGACACCGGCACCGACATCGAAGAGCTGGCGAAGGCCCGTACCGCGGCTGCCATCACCGCCCTGGTGGAACGGGTGACCGGGAAGCGCGGGGCTCGGGGGCCCGCCCCGGCCCAGGCTCCCGCCGGCGCCGGGGCGGACACGGCCCCGACCGCCGAGACCGTCCTCGCCCTCGTACTCGAAGTGATCGGTGAGCGCACCGGCTACCCCGTCGACATGATCGAGCCCGACCTCGACCTCGAAGCCGACCTCAGCGTCGACTCCATCAAGAGAGCCGAGATCGCCGGAGAACTCGCCGGCCGCCTCGGACTCACCACCACCGGCGACACCGGCACCGACATCGAAGAGCTGGCGAAGGCCCGTACGGCCGCGAGCATCGCCGCGCTGGTCGCGGGCGTCCGGGACGAGGCGGCCGGACCCGGCCTCGCGGAGGGCGGCCCGGTCTCCGCCGAACCCGTCGTCGTGGCGCCCCGGCGTTTCGTGATGCGGGAGTTCGACCTCGGCCCCGCCCAATCCGCGTCCACCGACGACCGGTTGGCGGGGCGCAGGTTCCTGCTGCTCGGCAGCGGACCGGTCGCCGAGGCGCTGACCGCCCGGCTGACCGCGCACGGCGCCCACGCGGTGACCGCCGACGAGCCGCCCGCCGGGGCGGAGTTCGACGGTCTCGTCCACCTCGTCGACCCGGACTCCCCACCCGTCCTGCCGGACGCCTACCCGGTGTACCGGCAGGTGCTGGCCGGCAACCCGCGCTGGATCCTGGCCGCGGGTGCCGCGGCGGGGCTGCGCGGCTTCTTCCGCTCCCTCGCGCGCGAGTACCCCGAGACCGTGGCCCGGGTCGTCGAGCACACCCCCGGTACCGCGCCCGAGGACCTCGCCGCCGATCTCGTCGCCGAACTCACCGCCCCCGACCGCGAACCGGTCGTGCTGCGCTCGCCCGGAGCCCGGCGCGGACTGCGCATGACCGAGGAGGGCCTCGGCCTGCTCGGGTCCACGGGCGCGGGCCCGGCCGGGGACGGTGCGGCCGAGGCCGCCGCGCTCGGCCTCGACACCACGTCGGTCGTCCTGCTGGTGGGCGGCGCCCGGGGCATCACCGCCCGGTTCGCCACGACCCTGGCCGCCGCGAGCCGCTGCCGGATCGAGCTGTTCGGCCGCACCGCCCTGACCGAGGGCGAGGACGACCCCGCCGTCGCCGCCGCGCACGGCACGGACGAACTGCGGTCGGCGCTCATCGCGGGCGGTCTGCGCGTCCCCGCCGAGATCGAGCGGGCGATCGGCCGGATCCAGGCGGAACGCGAGGTGCGCTCCACCCTGCGCAGGCTCGCCGCGCTCGGTTCCGAGGTCCGCTACCGCGCCGTGGACGCGCTGGACGGCGACGCCGTGCGCCGGGCGGTGAAGGAGATCCACGCCGAGCACGGCCGCCTGGACGGTGTCGTGTACGCGGCCGGCGTGATCGAGGACAAGCTGATCGCGGAGAAGAGCCCGGCGTCCTACGACCGGGTGTTCCGTACGAAGGTGGACGGCGCGCGCGAACTGCTCGACGCGGTCCGCGAGTTGCCCGACGGTCCACGGTTCGCCGTGCTGTTCGGCAGTATCGCGGCGACCCTCGGCAACCGCGGCCAGAGCGACTACGCCGCCGCCAACGACGCCCTGGAGTCCCTCGGCGCCCGCTGGGCCGCGTCCGGCACGGACCGCCGGGGACTGACCGTCCACTGGGGCCCCTGGGCGCCGACCGGCGACGGCAACCACGGAATGGTGACACCCGAGCTGATGCGGCACTACGCGGGGCGGGGGATCCGGCTCATCGACCCCGAGGAGGGCACGGGCAGCCTGCTGCGCGAGCTGGCGTGGGGGCCCGCGGCCGACACCGCCGTCGTCTACACCGCCTCGGGCTGGTGACCGGCGTGCCGAACACGCGCGCCGAACCCGTCGCCATCGTCGGCATGGCGGTGCTCTTCCCCGGCGCCCCGGACCTCGCCGCGTACTGGCGCAACCTGGTCTCCGGCGTCGACGCGATCACCGACGTGCCGCAGAGCCGCTGGGACGCCGACGACTACTACGCGCCCGGCGCGGAGCCCCGCGCGGACCGGGTCTACTGCCGGCGCGGCGGCTTCGTGGACGAACTGGCCGAGCTGGACGTCACCGAGTTCGGGATCATGCCGGCCGCGGTGCCCGCCACCGAGCCCGACCAGCTCATCGCGCTGCGGGTGGCCGCGCAGGCGCTCGCCGACGCGGGCGGCGCGGACCGGCTGCCCGCCGACCGGCACCGGGTCGGCGTGGTGCTCGGCCGCGGCGGCTACCTCACCCCCGGCCTGGTCCGGCTCGACCAGCGGGTACGGACCGCGAGCCAGCTGGTACGGACCCTCGGCGAGCTGCTGCCCGATCTCGACGCCGCCCAACTGGAGTCGGTGCGGCAGGCGTTCACCGACCGGCTCGGTCCGGAGGCACCGGAGTCGTCGATCGGTCTTGTGCCCAACCTCGCCGCGTCCAGGCTGGCGGGCCGGCTCGACCTGCGCGGCCCCGCCTACACCGTGGACGCGGCCTGCGCCTCCTCGCTCATCGCCGTCGACCACGCGGTGCGCGAACTCGGCAGCGGGCGCTGCGACGTGATGCTGGCCGGCGGGGTGCACCACTGCCACGACATCACCTTCTGGAGCGTGTTCAGCCAGCTCGGCGCGCTCTCCCCGAGCGAGCGCATCCGGCCCTTCCACAAGGACGCGGACGGGGTGCTGATCGGAGAGGGCACCGGGGTGGTCGTCCTCAAGCGGCTCGCCGACGCCGAGCGTGACGGCGACCGGGTCTACGCGGTGATCACCGGCACCGGTGTGGCCTCCGACGGACGGACCACCAGTCTGATGGCGCCCGACTCGGGCGGCCAGGTCCGCGCGGTCCGCCAGGCCTGGGAGGCCGCCGGGCTCGACCCGGCGGCACCCGGCTCGATCGGGCTCCTGGAGGCGCACGGCACCGCCACCCCGGCCGGCGACGGGGCCGAACTCACCACCCTCGCGGAGGTGTTCGGACCGCCACCGGGCGAGCGGGGCGGCCCGGGAGCAGCCGGTAGGGGGCCCGGTCCCGGACCGGCCGCCGAGGGGCCACCTCCCACGGGGTCCCCCGGCGGTACGCACGATGGCCCGGCCGGCGGTACGCCCCACGGTCCGCCCAGCGGCCCGCGCGCCGTCATCGGGTCGGTGAAGTCGATGATCGGGCACACCATGCCCGCCGCGGGGATCGCCGGGCTGATCAAGGCCGCACTCGCCGTCCACCACGGAGTGCTGCCGCCGACCCTGCACTGCGACGAACCGCATCCGGCCCTGGCCCGCACCCGGTTCGCCCCCATCGGCGCCGCCCGCCCCTGGCACACCGACGACCGGCAGCCGGTGCGCCGGGCCGCCGTCAACGCCTTCGGCTTCGGCGGCATCAACGCGCACGTGGTGCTCGAACAGGCGGCGGTCCGAAAAGCGGCCACGGCGTACGAGGTGCGCGAGCCGGAGCGGGTGCTGCGGCTGACCGCGCCGACACCCGCCGCGATGGCCGCGCTGCTCGACCGTTCCGACTCGGCGCTGCTCGCCACGGGTCTCGACGAACGGACCACCGCGCCCGCCGCCGATCCGGTACGGCTCGCCGTGGTCGGGCCCACCGCGAAACGACTGGCCCTGGCCCGCAAGGCGGTCGCCAAGGGCAAGGGGTGGCGCGGACGCAACGACGTGTGGTTCGTGCCACGGCCGCTGCTGGGCCCGGGCGGCGGCCGGCTCGCGTTCGTCTTCCCCGGCCTGGAGGCCGAGTTCGCGCCCAACTCCGGCGACATCGCCGCCCACTTCGGGCTGCCCTGGTCCACGGCCGTGACCGACGCCACCGTGGGGCACGTGGGCCGGCAGGGCACCGGTGTCTTCGAGCTCGGGCGGCTCCTGGACGCGGCGCTGCGCCGGCTCGGCGTGGTACCGGACGCCCTCGCCGGGCACAGCCTGGGCGAGTGGACCGCGATGGCCGTCGCCGGGATCCATCCGCCCGACGAGGTCGACGCCTTCCTCGCCGACTTCGACCCGGACGCGCTGCGCGTGCCCGGGCTGGCGTTCGCCGCGATCGGCGCCCCCGCCGGCCAGGTGCTGGCGGAGCTGGCCGGCCGTACGGACGTGGTCCTCTCGCACGACAACGCCCCCAACCAATCGATGATCTGCGGCCCGGAGCCCGCCGTCGCCGCACTCGTCGGCGTGTTCCGCTCCCGGGCGTTGGTCTCGCAGATCCTGCCGTTCCGTTCCGGTTTCCACACCCCGATGCTGGAGCCCTACCTCGACCCGATCAGGAAGGCGTCCGAGGCCTACACCCTGCGCCCGGCCGCGCTGCCGCTGTGGTCGGCGACGACCGTCGCCCCGTACCCGGACGAACCGGACGCGGTACGCGAGCTGTTCGTCCGCCATCTGCTGGAACCGGTCCGCTTCCGGCCGTTGGTGGACACGATGTACGCGGCGGGCTTCCGCGCCTTCGTCCAGCTCGGCGCCGGACAGCTCGGCTCCCTCATCGGAGACACCCTGCACGGCCGTGACCACCTGGTGGTCACCGCGCACTCCCCGCACCGCTCGGGTCTTCCCCAACTGCACCGGGTGGCGAGCGCGTTGTGGGCGGAAGGTGCGTCGCCGGACCTCGCCCCGCTGCTCGGCGGCCCGCCAGGGACCGCCCCCGCAACGGCCCGCTCCGTTCGCCGGGCGGCCCGTCCGGTCCGGCTGGACCTCGGCGGTGCGAACGTCTCCCTGGACCCGGCGACCCGTGACCAGGTGGCCGCCGCGCTGACCCGGCACCGCATCCCGGCCGCGGTGCCCGGGGAACTGGGCGTCCTGGACGAACAGGGTCTGCTCGGCGCCGAGTTGTCCGCGCTGCTGCGGGACACGACGGCGTTCGCCTCGGACGTGGTGACGGCGGGCCGCACGGCACGCCGCGGGTCCCCGCCGGCCGCCCGGGACACCGGCGCACCCGTCCCTCGTACGACCACCCCGCCCCCGGGGCCCCGGCCGCTCGAAGCGACCCTGCGCGTCTCCGTCGACACCATGCCGTACCTCCTCGACCACTGCTTCTTCAGACAGCCCGCACAGGCCGACCCGGCCGACAGATGGCCGGTGGTCCCCGGCACCACCGTGATCGCCCATCTGATGGAGCACGCCGAACGGGCCGCCCCGGGCCGCCGCGCCGTCGCCGTCCACGACGTACGGCTGCACCAGTGGGTCACGGCGATCCCGGCCGTCGACATCCCCGTACGGATCGTGCCCGAGGGCCCGGACCGGGTGGCCGCCTCGCTCGGCACCTACGCCCAGGCCGGCGTCGAACTCTCCCCGGAATACAGGCGGTTCGCGCCCGTGCGGCCCTGGACCTTTCCGGCGGCCGAGGAGGAGCGGCCCGAACTCACCGCCGCCGAGCTCTACACGCGCCGCTGGATGTTCCACGGTCCCCTCTTCCAGGGCCTGAGCGAACTGACCGCGGTCGGCGACCGGCACGTACGCGGAGTGCTCGTCACACCGCCGGCGCCCGGTGCCCTGCTGGACAACGTGGGACAGCTCCTCGGCTTCTGGATCATGTCCCGGCTGCCGGTGCGCACCACGGTGTTCCCGGTGGGGATGAGGGAGATCCGCTTCCACGGCCCGCATCCCGCGCCGGGCGAGCGGCTGGAGTGTCTGATCCGGATCACGTCCGTCACCGACAGCGCCCTCGAAGCCGACATGCAACTGGTCCACCGGGGCAGGGTGTGGGCCGAGTTCAGCGGCTGGCAGGACCGCCGGTTCGACAGCAACCCGTGGATCCGCGCGGTCGACCGGGAGCCCGAGCGGAACACGCTGTCGCGGATGCGGCCCGGCGGCTGGGCCCTGCTCCACGAGGAGTGGCCCGATCTGGCCACCCGCGAGCTGATCATGCGGAACATCCTGGCGGGCGAGGAGCGCGAGCAGTACGCGGCGCACGCACCTCGTGGCCGGCGGCAGTGGCTGCTCGGCCGGATCGCCGTCAAGGACGCGGTGCGCCACCTGCTGTGGGGCCGTGGCACCGGCCCCGTCTACCCCGCCGAGATTCGGGTGGGCAACGAGCCGACCGGCCGGCCCCACGTGACCGGCGGCTACGGCAGAGCACTGCCCGCGCTGCACGTCTCGATCGCGCACCGGGGGACGACCGCCGTGGCGATGGCCAGGACCGACGGGCCCTGCGGGATCGACATCGAGGAAGTCACCGACCGTCCCGACGCCACCCTCGCCGTCGCCCTCACCACCCGCGAGCGCGAACTGCTCGGGGCACTCGTCCAGAAGTCCGGGACCAGGCACGAGCCCGGCGCCGAAGCCGGTGCCGAGCGGCTCTGGTTCACCCGCTTCTGGGCCGCCAAGGAGGCCGTCGCGAAGGCACGCGGCACCGGACTGGGCGGCGAGCCCAAACGGTTCGAGGTCACCGCGGCGGACGACACCCGCCTGACCGTCCGCACCGCGGGCGAGGACCACCGCGTGCGGCACTGCGCGCTGACCGCCCCCCAGCCGTCCACAGGGCCCGGCACGGAGTACGTCGTGGCCTGGACGGCCGTCAACGATCAGGAGAGCGAAGATGACCACTGAACTCGAAGGCTCCCGCCCGGACACGCGGCCGGCACGGAGTCCGGCGCCGGACGCGGCGACCGTCCTCGCGGACATCTCGGCCATCCTGCGCGTCGTGCTGGAGGAGTACGGGCTCGACGACTTCGAGATCACCATGGAGACGTCCTTCCACGACGACCTGGAGCTGGAGAGCATCGACCTCGTCACCCTCTCCGCCCAGCTGCGCGAGTTCTACGGCGAGCGCGTCAACTTCGCCGCGTTCATCGCCGACCGCGGGCTGGAGGAGATCATCGAGCTGACCGTCGGCGATCTCGTCGGCCATGTGGTGGACACGCTCGCCGTCGCGGAGGTGCGCCGACCGTGACCACGCTCCGGGTGAACGGCATCGACGTCCACGTCCAGCGGCTGGGGCACGACCCCGACGTCCCGCGTCCGGTCGTGGTGCTCATCCACGGCCTGCTCATCGACAGCCTGGCCAGCTACTACTTCAGCCTCGCGCCGCGGCTCGCCGAGGAGGGCATGGACGTCGTCATGTACGACCTGCGCGGGCACGGCAGGACGTCCCGGCCGCCGACCGGCTACCGGATGGAGGACTTCGTCCGCGACCTCGACGAACTGCTCGACACGCTGGCGGTCGAGGGCCCGGTGCGGCTGGTCGGCAACTCCTTCGGCGGCGCGGTCGCCTACGCCATGGCCGCCGCGCACCCCGGCCGGGTCGCCGGAGTCGTCGCGATCGAGGCCGAACCACCGGCCCGCGCCTGGGCGGAGAACATGTACGAGGGTCTCGTCGGGGAACAGGGCGGCCAGGTCGTCCAGGAGGTCACCGAGTGGCTGCGGGAGAACCCGGGCGAGCGCAACGCCCGGCCGTTCCGGGCCGCGGGCAAGGTGCTCGACGAGACGGCGCTCGCCCGGGAGATCCCGCTCAGCGGGCTCCTCGACGAGAACCTGTCCGCGATCCGCTGTCCGGTCCTCGCCGTCTTCGGCGGTGCGTCCAGGCTCAGTGCGCAGACCGGGATGCTGGAGGCCTCGCTCGCCGACTGCCGTACGGTCGTCCTGCCCGGCCGCGGCCACTCGGTGCTGGTGGAGGCCACCGAGGAGACGTACGTCCTCGTCCGTGACTGGCTGCTGCGCCAGGAGGCGCACACGCTGCGGGAGGCCCGCTAGATGGGCAGGTTCCTGTTCGTGGTGCCGCCGCTGGTCGGGCACGTGAACCCGGCCGTGGGCACCGCGGCCGCGCTCGCGGCCCGCGGCCACGACATCGCCTGGGCGGGCCGTCCGGAGCTGGTCCGGAGCCTCGCGGGCGCCGACGCCGTCGTCCACCCGTGCGCGCTCCCCGGCGACCTGCCGCCCCGGCCCGCCGACCTGAAGGGACCGGCCGCCTTCCGCTTCCTCTGGGAGAGCTTCCTCGTCCCGCTGGCCGAGGCCATGGCCCCCGGGGTGCGTACGGCGATCCGGACGTACGACCCGGACGTCGTCGTCTGCGACCAGCAGGCGGTGGCGGGCGCGCTGGTCGCCGAGTCGCTCGGGCGGACCTGGGTGACGTCGGCCACCACCTCCGCCGAACTGGTCGACCCGCTGGCCGCCATGCCCAAGGTGGCCGCCTGGCTCGACGAGTTGCTCGCGGGGCTGCGCGGCAGGGTCGGCGGCGCGGCGGGCGGGGCGGATCCGAGGTTCTCGCCGCACGGCGTGCTCGCGTACACCACCCGCGCGCTGCTCGGTCCGGTCGAACTCCCCGACCGGGTCTGGCTGGTGGGCCCTTCCGTCGCCGCCCGTCCGGCCGGCGGCGACGACGACTTCCCCTGGGAGTGGCTGGACGGCTCGGGCCCGCCCACCGTCCTGGTCAGTCTCGGCACCGCCAACAACGACGCCGGCGCCCGCTTCCTGAACGCGGCCGCCGAGGCGCTGGGCGCCATGGGCGACCGGGTGCGGGCCGTCCTCGTCGATCCCGGCGGGCTCGTCGGGGGCCGGCTCCCCGACCACCTCCTCGTACGCCCGCACGTTCCTCAACTCGCCCTGCTGGAACGGGTCGACGCGGTCGTCTGTCACGCCGGGCACAACACCGTGTGCGAGGCGCTGTGGCACAGTGTCCCGCTGGTCGTGGCGCCGATCCGGGACGACCAGCCGATCGTGGCCGGCCAGGTCGTGGACGCGGGCGCCGGGGTGCGGCTGCGGTTCGGGCGCGCCGACGCGGCGAGGATCGGCGCCGCCGTCGACGCCGTGCTCGATCCGGCGGGGGGCCACCGCAAAGCGGCCGCGGCCGTCGGGGAGTCGTTCCGGGCGGCGGGCGGCAGCGCGTCCGCCGCGGACCGCCTCGAGGCAGTGGCGGCCGGGGCCACCCGAGCTACGAGGGCCACGGGGGCCACCGGGATCACGGGGATCATCAGACCTGACGGACCGCCCGGAACCACCGAGTCCGCCGGGTCCAGCGAGTCCACCGGAAACACCCGAAGCACCGACGGCGAGGTGCGCGTCCCGTGACCGTCGAGAACCTGCCCGCCACTCCCCCGGGCTCGCTGTCCACCCTCGTCGGCTACGCGAGACCGCACTGGCGGGTGCTGCTGTTCTCCCTGTTCCTCACGCTGCTGGCCGGGGTGTCGGGGCTGGCGCAGCCGAAGTTCGCGCAGGCGATCCTGGACCGGCTGGACGACGGCGGCAGCGTCGCCGCGCCGGTCGCGCTGCTCGCCGCGCTGCTGGTCGCGGGCGCCCTGCTCACCGGCCTCAACGCCTGGCTCCAGCAACGCACTTCGGAGCGGGTGGTACGGCAGGTGCGGCGCGGTCTCGTGCACCGGCTGATCCGGCTGCGGGTCTCCGAGCTGGACCGGCGGGCCCCGGGCGACCTCATCGCCCGCGTCACCTCCGACAGCACCCTGCTCAAGAGTGCCGCCACCGAGGGCCTGATCATGACGGTCAACGGCGTACTGACCTTCGCCGGTGCGCTGTTCATGATGGCGACGCTCGACGTGCGCCTGCTCGGCGTGACCCTGCTGGTACTGACCCTGGTCGCGGTCGTGATCACCGGCGTACTGCCCCGGATCAGGGCCGCCGTGGCCCGCTCCCAGGCGTCCGTCGGCGCGGTCGGCGCCGTCCTCGACCGCACTCTCGGCGCGGCCCGCACGGTCAAGGCGAACGGCGCCGAGGGCCGCGAGACGCGCGCCGCCGAGGACGCGGTCGAGGAGGCGTACGCGGCAGGGCTGGCCGGCGCCCGCTACGGCGCCCTCGTCGCCATGGTGGGCGGCGCCGCCATCCAGACCGCGTTCCTGGTCGTCCTGGGCGTGGGCGGCACCTTCGTCGCGAACGGCTCGATGTCGGTCTCCGAACTGATCGCCTTCCTCCTGTACGTGTTCTTCCTGGCGAGCCCGGTCTCGCAACTGGTCGGCGGGGCCGCCCAACTCCAGCAGGGACTGGGCGCGGTGGGCAGGATCCAGGAGGCGTACGGGCTGCCGGCCGAGGACGACATCGAGGCGCCGCCCGCCTCCGGCCCGGAGCACGCCGTCGCGCCCGCCGTCGAGCTGAGCGGGGTCGAGTTCGCCTACCCGGGCCGGGCGCCCGCCCTGCGCGGTGTCGGCTTCACCGTCGCCGGCGGCACCCGGACCGCGCTCGTCGGTCTCTCGGGGGCCGGCAAGACCACTCTCTTCTCGCTCCTCCAGCGGTTCTACGAACCGACCGCGGGCACCATCAGGATCGGCGGCGAGGACATCTCCACGCTGCCGCGCGCCGAGGTGCGGCGCCGGATCGCGTACGTCGAGCAGGACTCCCCCGTGATGGCCGGCACGCTCCGCGAGAACCTGGTGTACGCGGCACCCTCGGCGACCCCGCGGCAGCTGGCGGAGGTGCTGGCCCTGACCCGTCTGGACGCTCTGGTCGCGCGCCTGCCGCAGGGGGTGGAGACGCCCGTAGGCCCGCGCGGCGTGACCCTGTCGGGCGGTGAGCGCCAGCGCCTCGCCATCGCCCGTGCCCTGCTGCGGCGCCCTCAGGTGCTGCTGCTCGACGAGGCGACGGCCCAGCTCGACGCCCGCAACGAACAGGCCCTGGGCGAGCTCGTGGCGCGCGCGGCGGGCCGGTGCACGGTGCTGCTGATCGCCCACCGGCTCTCCACGGTCACCGACGCCGACCAGATCGTGGTCCTGGAACACGGCGAGGTCCGCGCCGTGGGCAGCCACGACTCCCTGCTCGACGACGACGCGCTCTACCGCGAACTGGCAGCCACGCAGCTGCTGGCGGCCGAGCCCCCGGCGCGCCCGCCGGCCGGTCCGGTCGGCGCGGCGTCAGCCGGTACGTAGGCCGGCATACCGGCGGCGAGTGCCCCGTGATGAGCACCCCCACCCTCTATGCATCACGCGTATACACCATATGTACAGTCACGGCATGCCTTTTCTGACCAGGAAGACGAAGAGATCGGGCCTCGGGTTCCGTTCCGCGGCCGCCCTCGTGACGGCCGCCGCGCTCGCCGTGCCGCTGGCGGGGTGCACCACCGTCCGCGCCACCGCACCGGCGGCCGCCCGCGCGCAGACCGTGTCCGACGGCAAGGCGGCCGGCCGGTTCGGGACCGTGGACTGCCGTGAGGCCAAGTGCATCGCGCTGACCTTCGACGCCGGGCCGAGCGAGCACTCGGCCCGGCTGCTGGACATCCTCAAGGAGAAGAAGGTCCCGGCCACCTTCTTCCTGCTCGGCAAACGGCACATCGAGAAGTATCCGGAGCTGGTCCGGCGGATGGCCGCCGAGGGGCACGAGGTCGCCAGCCACACCTGGGACCACAAGATCCTTACGCGGATCAAACCCGACGAGATACGCGCGGAGCTGCGACGGCCCAACGACGCGATAGAGAAGCTCACCGGGCGCCGGCCCACGCTCATGCGGCCGCCGCAGGGACGGACCGACGACACCGTGCAGAAGATCTGCCGGGAGATGGGTCTCTCGGAGGTGCTGTGGAGCGTGACCGCCAAGGACTACAAGACGTTCGACCCCAAGGTGATACAGCAGCGTGTCCTCAAGCAGTCGACCCGGGACGGCATCATCCTGCTGCACGACCTCTACCCGGGCACCGTGCCCGCGGTGCCCGGGATCATCGACGCGCTCAAGGAGCGGGGGTACGTGTTCGTGACCGTGCCCCAGCTGCTGGCGCCCGGGAAGCCGAAGCCCGGCACGGTCTACCGACCCTGACGGAGCTACGGTTCGGGGCCGTACGGAACGGGACGGGAGGGGCCGTCAGAAGACGACGGTCCACCCCTCGCGCCCGGCCTGCCGGGCCGTGTACGAGACACCGTGGACCTTGAGGCCGTGCGCGTCGAGCAGGGTGATCACGCCGCCCTGGTTGCCCAGCTGGACGCCGTCCGTGAGCGGAACCACCAGACACGCGCCGGGGGCCAGCGGGCCGGACGGCACCGCGCAGCCGTGGCCGAGCCGGTCGGTCAGGCGCCAGCCGGTGAGGTCGAGCGGATCGGGCGAGGCGTTGAGAAGTGTGACCGTCTCGGACTCGGGGGCCGGCCCCCTCGGGTCGACCAGGGCCGCCAGGATGCGCACCGGCCCGGCGTCCGGATCGGGACGGGAGCCGTCCACGGGGAGGGTGTGCCCGGTGATGTCGTCGGTGTGCCAGGACTGGCTCTGGAAGGCGAGGAAGATACCGACCCACCGGGACTGTGCCGGGAAGTGGAGGAGCAGCCCGCCGTCCTGCCGGACGCCGTCGTCGCCCTGGAAGCGCGCGCTGTTGCCCTGGTTCATATGGATGTCGTGGACGCCGTTTCCGGGCAGGAAGCCGAACACCTTGTCGCGGACGGCGGGCTCGGGCCCGAAGCGCTCGCCGAACACGTACATCCGGGCCCCCGGATCGGCCACCGCGCGCCGGACGTAGTGGTCGAGCAGGTCGGCCAGGTCGTTGTCGGGGCCCTGCGCGTCCGGGGGCAGCGAACGCATCGCCGCCGGGTCGAAGAGGTTGCCGCGCACGAAGTCCAGGTTCGGGCCGCCCGGCCCCGGCGGCAGGCTGTTCCAGCCGGACGCCAGGCCCTCCAGGCCCCCCGTGACCGGATGCCGGAGGTCGTCGGCGACCAGGTACAGCAGCTCGGAGGGCTCCTCCTGGGACCGCACGTTGACCGCTGCCCGGTAGTGCGTTCCCCGGTCGTCCGTCAGGTGGACCTGGTAGTGCGGGGTGTCGGTGGAGCCCTCGCGCCGGGCGTCGACCGCCCGGGTGATCAGTACGCCGTAGGCCTTCACTGGCATGTCGGTCAACTCCCCCTGGAGACACTGCGGTTGGCCGTGCGTGAGGGAATGGTAGGACCACGGCGTCCGCTTTCGTCCTGCTGCGCGGGAATGCGCCCGGCGTGCGGCCGCCTACGATCGCCCCGTGGTCCTCTTCCTGCTGGAACGCGTGTCCCCGGCTCCCCCCGCCGAGACCTGGCGCCGCCTCACCGAGTGGCCCCGCCACGCGGAGGTCGTGCCGCTGACCCGGGTCGGCGTGGTCACCCCGCCGCCGACGCGCGAGGGCACGGTGTTCGTCGCCCGGTCGGGGGTGGGGCCGGTGGCGTTCGACGACCCGATGGAGGTGGTGACGTGGCAGCCGCCCCGGGGACTTGACGCGGGGCGGTGCCGGCTGGTCAAGCACGGCACGTTCGTCACGGGGTGGGCCGAGATCGAGGTGCGTCCGGCGGCCGGCGGGGGTTCACGGGTGCTGTGGCGGGAGGATCTGCGCGTGCGGGGGCTGCCCGGGATCTGCGACCGCCCGCTGGCATGGGCGGGTCGGTGGATGTTCGGGCGGGCGGTGGACGGGCTGCTGCGCGAGCCCGTCCCGCGCCGGCCCCCGGAGCCGCCCTCGCCGTGACCGCCCGGGTCACCGGCCCCGTCAGGCGACCGACCCGACCCGGCGGCCCGGAACGGGCGTCGCGTCGTGGTGGATCGGCGTGTGCGCCCCGGTGAGGGAGACGCCGCTGCCGCCGCGCCTGCCGGCCACGATCTCCGAGGCGATGGACAGAGCCGTCTCCTCGGGGGTGCGGGCGCCCAGGTCGAGGCCGATGGGCGACCGGAGGCGGGCGAGCTCCAGCTCCGTGACGCCGACCTCGCGCAGCCGCTCGTTGCGGTCCAGGTGCGTCCGCCGGGATCCCATCGCGCCGACGTACGCGACCGGCAGGCGCAGCGCGAGCAGGAGCAGGGGCACGTCGAACTTGGCGTCGTGGGTGAGGACGCACAGGACGGTCCGTGCGTCGACCTGGGCGCGCTCCAGGTATCGGTGGGGCCACTCCACGACGATCTCGTCGGCGTCCGGGAAGCGGCCGGCGGTCGCGAAGACCGGGCGGGCGTCGCAGACCGTCACGTGGTAGCCGAGGAACTTGCCGATGCGGACCAGCGCCGACGCGAAGTCGATCGCGCCGAAGACGATCATCCGGGGCGGCGGCACCGAGGACTCCACCAGAACCGTGAGCGGTGCTCCGCAACGAGAGCCCTGCTCACCGATCTCCAGGGTCCCGGTGCGGCCCGCGTCCAGGAGGGCGCCCGCCTCGCCGACCACGGTCCGGTCGAGTTCCGGGTGGGCGCCGAGGCCGCCCTCGTACGAGCCGTCGGGGCGGACGAGCAGCGCGCGCCCCAGCAGTTCCGCGGGGCCGCTCACGATCCGCGCGAGGGCCGCGGCCTCTCCCTTCACGGCGGCGTCCAGGGCGGCTGTCACCACCTCCCGGGCCCGGCCGCCCGCCCGTACCGGGGTGACGAGGATGTCGATCACGCCGCCGCACGTCAGACCGACGGCGAAGGCGTCCTCGTCGCTGTAGCCGAAGCGCTCCAGGACGGTCTCGCCGTCCTCGAGCGCCTGCCGGCACAGTTCGTAGACCGCGCCCTCCACGCAGCCGCCGGACACCGACCCGACCGCCGTGCCGTCGGTGTCGACGGCGAGCGCGGCGCCGGGCCGGCGGGGTGCGCTGCCGCCGACGGCCACCACGGTGGCGACGGCGAAGTCGCGTCCCTGCCCGACCCACCGGTGCAGCTCCTCGGCGATGTCCAGCATGTCTCGGTCTCCTTCGGCAGCGGTTGCGGGGAGGGCTAGGGCGTGTTGCGAAAGTCCCGTCGTCCGCCCGGAGGGCGGGCCTCGCGGCGTCTGGTGCGTGCTCTCGGCGTGCCGGGCGGAAGCCCGCGTACTGGACGTACCCGGGTTTTCGCCCGGTGCGGCGAGAGGGCGTGCCAGACGCCGCGAGGCAGGCGGGACTTTCGCAACACGACCTAGTGGACGCCCATCCAGCTCTCGATGGGGTGGAGGGCGTAGAAGACGAGGAAGATCACCGTCAGGCCCCACATGAATGCCCCGATCTCCCGGGCCTTGCCCTGGGCGATCTTGATGGCGACGTACGAGAGGACTCCGGCCGCGACGCCCGCGGTGATGGAGTACGTGAACGGCATGATCACGACGGTGAGGAAGACCGGGATCGCCGTGGCGCGGTCGGCCCAGTCGACGTGCCGGGCGTTCATCATCATCATGGCGCCGATGACGACCAGCGCCGCCGCCGCGACCTCGCCGGGGACGATCGCCGTCAGCGGGGTGAAGAAGAGGCAGGCGGCGAAGAACAGGCCGGTGACGACGGAGGAGAGGCCGGTGCGCGCGCCCTCGCCGACCCCCGTCGCGGACTCGACGAACACCGTCTGGCCGGAGGCGCCGGCGACGCCGCCGACCGCTCCGCCCGCGCCGTCGATGAACAGCGCCTTGGACAGGCCCGGCATCCGGCCCTTCGCGTCGGCCAGTCCGGCCTCCGTGCCGACCCCGATGATGGTGGCCATGGCGTCGAAGAACCCGGCGAGGACGAGAGTGAAGACGATCATGCCGACCGTCATCGCGCCCACGTCGCCCCAGCCGCCGAACTCGACCTTGCCGAAGAGCGAGAAGTCCGGCATCGAGACGGCGCTGCCGTGCAGTTCGGGGGCGCCGCTCGCCCACTGCCCGGGAGCGATGACGCCGAGGGTGTCGAGGACCACGGCCAGTACGGTGCCGCCGACGATGCCGATGAGGATGGCACCGGGGACGCCGCGCGCCTGGAGCATGAAGATGGCGAGCAGGGTCGCCGCGAAGAGCAGCACCGGCCAGCCTGCGAGTTCCCCGGTCGCACCGAGGGTGACCGGGGTGGCCTTGCCCTGGTGCACGAAGCCGGCCTTGTAGAAGCCGATCAGCGCGACGAACAGGCCGATGCCCATGGTGATCGCGTGCTTCAGCGCGAGCGGTATCGCGTTCATGATCATCTCGCGCAGGCCGGTGACGACGAGCAGCATGATGACCGCGCCGTACATCACGCACATACCCATGGCCTGCGGCCAGGTCATCTGCGGGGCGACCTGGGAGGAGAGCACTCCGGAGACGGAGAGTCCGGCGGCGAGGGCGAGCGGCACCTTGCCGACGAAGCCCATCAGGAGGGTGCTGAAGGCCGCGGCGAACGCGGTCGCGGTGATCAGTGCCTGCTGGCCGAGCGTGTTCCCCGCCGCGTCCTTGCCGGACAGGATCAGGGGGTTGAGGAGGAGGATGTACGCCATCGCCATGAAGGTGGTGACGCCGCCGCGCACCTCGCGCGCGACGGTCGATCCCCGCCGGCTGATGTGAAAGTAGCGGTCCAGCCAGGACCGTCCGGCCGGGACGCGGGTACCCGCACCCGCGTCGTCGGCGACGGTCCTGGGCTCCACTGACTGGTGGGTCATGGTGCCAACTCCCAAGGTTCACAGGGGCACCCGCGTCGGCCGCCGGTGGCAGCAGAGGTCAACCGCCGTTGCGGCTGCGGGATTTGGGAAGGTGCACGACCCGGGGGACGGCCCGAGACGAACGAAGGGGTTACAGGGGGAGCAAGTCCCGCCCGGCCCCTGGGGGTTACTTGCCGGTGAGATGCTCGGGCCGTACCGGCGTCCGGTTGAGCTCCAGCCCCGTCGCGTTCCGGATCGCCGCGAGGACGGCCGGGGTCGACGACAGGGTGGGGGCCTCGCCGACGCCACGGAGCCCGTACGGGGCGTGGTCGTCGGCGAGTTCGAGCACGTCGACCGGGATGGTCGGCGTGTCGAGGATCGTGGGGATCAGGTAGTCCGTGAAGGAGGGGTTGCGCACCTTCGCGGTGACGGGGTCGACGATGATCTCCTCCATGACCGCGATGCCGAGGCCCTGGGTGGTGCCGCCCTGGATCTGGCCGACCACCGACAGCGGGTTGAGCGCCTTGCCGACGTCCTGGGCGCAGGCCAGTTCGATGACCTTGACCAGGCCGAGTTCGGTGTCGACCTCGACGACGGCGCGGTGCGCGGCGAACGAGTACTGGACATGGCCGAAGCCCTGTCCGGTGCGCAGGTCGAAGGGTTCCGTCGGACGGTGCCGCCACTCGGCCTCGATCTCGACGGCCTCGTCCTCCAGCACGTCCGCCAGATCGGCGAGCACCTCGCCCGCGTCGGTGACGACCTTGCCGCCCTCCAGCAGCAGTTCCGCCGTCGCCCACGCCGGGTGGTACGTGCCGAACTTGCGGCGGCCCCTCTCCAGGACCTTCTCGCGCACCAGCTCGCAGGAGTTCCTGACGGCGCCGCCGGTGACGTACGTCTGACGCGACGCGGACGTCGAACCGGCGCTGCCCACCTGGGTGTCGGCGGGGTGGATGGTCACCTGCGCGACGCCGAGCTCGGTGCGGGCGATCTGCGCGTGGACGGTGACGCCGCCCTGGCCGACCTCCGCCATCGCGGTGTGCACGGTCGCGACCGGCTCGCCGCCCACCACCTCCATGCGGACCCTGGCGGTCGAGTAGTCGTCGAAGCCCTCGGAGAAGCCGACGTTCTTGATGCCGACGGCGTAGCCGACACCGCGCACGACACCCTCGCCGTGCGTGGTGTTGGACAGGCCACCCGGCAACTGCCGAACGTCGGCCCCCTCGGAGCTCTCCCACTGGCGCTCCGGCGGCAGCGGCATCGCCTTGACGCGGCGCAGCAGTTCGGCGACCGGGGCCGGCGAGTCGACGGGCTGTCCGGTCGGCAGCAGGGTGCCCTGCTCCATCGCGTTGAGCTGCCGGAAGGCGACCCGGTCCATGCCGACCGCGTCCGCGAGCTTGTCCATCTGGGCCTCGTACGCGAAGCACGCCTGGACCGCGCCGAAGCCGCGCATCGCTCCGCAGGGCGGGTTGTTGGTGTAGAGCGCGATGGCCTCGATGTCGACGTCCTCGACGACGTACGGGCCGACGCCCAGTGAGGAGGCGTTGCCGACGACCGCCGGGGAGGCGGACGCGTACGCGCCGCCGTCCAGCACGATACGGGCCTTCATGTGCGTGAGCTTGCCGTCCTTGGTCGCCCCGTGCTCGTAGTACAGCTTCGCGGGGTGGCGGTGGACGTGTCCGAAGAAGGACTCGAAGCGGTTGTAGACGATCTTCACGGGCTTGCCGGTGCGCAGGGCCAGCAGGCAGGCGTGGATCTGCATGGACAGGTCCTCGCGGCCGCCGAAGGCGCCGCCGACGCCGGAGAGCGTCATCCGGACCTTGTCCTCGGGCAGGCCGAGGACGGGGGCGATCTGCTTGAGGTCCGAGTGCAGCCACTGGGTGGCGATGTACAGCTCGACGCCGCCGTCCTCGGCGGGTACCGCGAGGCCGGACTCGGGGCCGAGGAAGGCCTGGTCCTGCATGCCGAAGGTGTACTCGCCCCTGACGACGAAGTCGGCCTTCTTCGCGGCCGCTTCGGCGTCGCCTCGGACGATCGGCTGCCGGTGCACGATGTTCGGGTGCGGGACGTGCCCGATGTGGTGGTCGTCGCGGCTCTCGTGGACGAGGATCGCGCCGGGCGCGGTCGCGGACGCCTCGTCCGTGATGACCGGCAGCTCCCTGTACTCCACCTTGATCTTGGCGGCGGCGCGGCGCGCGGTCTCCGGGTGGTCGGCGGCGACGATCGCGACCGGCTCGCCGTGGTGGCGGACCTTGCCGTGCGCGAGGACCGGGGTGTCCTGGATCTCCAGGCCGTACGTCTTCACCTCGGTGGGCAGGTCGTCGTACGTCAGGACCGCGTAGACGCCGGGCTGCGCGAGGGCCTCGGAGGTGTCGATCGACACGATCTCGGCGTGGGCGACCGGGGAGCGCAGGATCTGGCCCCACAGCATGTCCTCGTGCCACATGTCGGACGAGTACGCGAACTCGCCGGTGACCTTGAGGATGCCGTCCGGGCGGAGCGTGGACTCGCCGATGCCGCCTTTGGACTCGGTGCCCTGGGTGATCTTGGTGGGTGTGCCGGTGGTTCCCATGGTCAGACCGCCTCGGACTGCCGGGCGGCCGCGAGGCGGACCGCGTCCATGATCTTCTCGTAACCGGTGCAGCGGCAGAGGTTGCCGGAGAGCGCCTCGCGGATGTCCGCGTCGGTCGGAGTCGGGTTGTGCTCCAGCATCTCGTCGGCGGCGACCAGCAGGCCCGGGGTGCAGAACCCGCACTGGACGGCGCCGGCGTCGATGAACGCCTGCTGGATCGGGGAGAGTTCGGTGCCCTCGCCGGTCTGCGAGTCATGACCCTTGGCGCCCCAGCGCCTGGCCTCGTCCAGCGACGTCCCGCACGAGCCCGTCCCGCAGGAACGCTGCTGGGCGTACTGCGCGAGCCCCTCGACGGTGACGACCTCGCGGCCCTCGGCCTGACCGGCCGCCACCAGGCACGAACACACCGGCACGCCGTCCAGGCGGACGGTGCAGGAACCGCACTCGCCCTGCTCGCAGGCGTTCTTGGAGCCGGGCAGGCCCAGTCGCTCCCGCAGTACGTACAGCAGGGACTCGCCCTCCCACACGTCGTCGGCTTCCTGCGGACGGCCGTTGACCGTGAAATTGACGCGCATTACGCGACTCCCTCCGTGGCGGCGGTGCCGCGGTACGACTCCCAGGTCCAGGTCAGGGTGCGGCGGGCCATCACGCCGACCGCGTGGCGGCGGTAGCTCGCCGTGCCCCGGACGTCGTCGATCGGGTTGCAGGCGGCGGAGCACAGGTCCGCGAACTGCTTGGCGACCGACGGGGTGATGATCCTGCCGTTGTCCCAGAAGCCGCCCTCGTCGAGCGCCGCGTTCAGGAACTCCTCGGCGGTCTTGGCGCGGACCGGGGTCGGCGCGGCGGAGCCGATGCCGGTGCGCACCGTGCGGGTCGCGGGGTGCAGGGCCAGACCGAAGGCGCACACCGCGATCACCATCGCGTTGCGGGTGCCGACCTTGGAGTACTGCTGCGGGCCGTCGGCCTTCTTGACGTGGACGGCCCTGATCAGCTCGTCGGGGGCGAGCGCGTTGCGCTTCACCCCGGTGTAGAACGCGTCGATCGGGATCATCCGGGTGCCGCGTACCGACTCGGCCTCGACCTCGGCGCCCGCGGCGAGCAGGGCCGGGTGGGCGTCACCGGCCGGGGACGCGGTGCCGAGGTTTCCGCCGACGCCGCCGCGGTTGCGGATCTGCGGGGAGGCCACGGTGTGGGAGGCCAGGGCCAGGCCGGGCAGCTCGCCGCGCAGGTTCTCCATGATCTGGGTGTACGGGACGGAGGCGCCCAGGCGCACGCTCTCCTCACCGACCTCCCATTCGCTCAGCTCACCGATGCGGTTCAGGTCGAGGAGGTACTCGGGCCGGCGGTGGTCGAAGTTGATCTCGACCATCACATCGGTGCCTCCCGCAATCGGCACAGCGGTGGGGTGCTCGGCCTTCGCGGCGAGCGCCTCCTCCCAGCCGGCGGGGCGAAGGAAGTCCATGAGTGGCTCTCTTCTTCTTCGTCGAAGGTCGTATCGATCAAGCCAGATCGTGTGCGGCGGCCCCGGCTCGTTCATGAGTTGTTCACGCGGATCGAGGCCAGTACACAGCGCTGTCCTCCACCGGGGTCAGTCACCGAAACCATGAAGGAGTTGGCTGGCCAGGGCACTCATCTTGTAGATTCATATGAACGGGAGGGGTCAGTAACCTCTCCGGTTTCCCAGTGAAACACCCAGAACATGCCGGGACCTGGGAATACGGCTCACGGGCGCGTCCGTCCGGGGCCCACCTTCAGATCCATCGTAGTTTTCGAGACAAGAACGGCGGCGACGAGAATGCGGCTGCGCGCACTGCTGGACACCGACGCGCTGGGCCTGCGGCTGCTCGGCGGCGAGGGCGAGCTCGACCGCACCGTACGCGGTGTGATGACCACCGACCTCACGGACCCCAGCCGCTATCTCTCCGGCGGCGAACTGGTCCTCACCGGTCTCGCCTGGCGGCACGGCGCCGCGGACTCCGAGCCCTTCGTACGCATCCTCGCGGGCGCCGGGGTCGCGGCCCTCGCCGCGGGCGAGGCGGAACTCGGTGACGTCCCCGAGGACCTGGTCCTGGCCTGCGCCCGGCACCGGATGCCCCTGTTCGCCGTGAACGAGTCGGTGGCCTTCGCGACGATCACCGAACACGTCGTACGGCAGGTCTCGGGCGAGCGCGCCGGGGACCTGGCGGCCGTGGTGGACCGGCACCGGCGGATGATGACGTCCGGGCCGGCGGGCGGCGGCCCGGACGTGGTCCTCGACCTGCTCGGCTCCGACCTGGACCTGCGGGCCTGGGTGCTCTCGCCCACCGGGCGCCCCGTCGCGGGCTCGAAGCTCGCGGGGGCCGCGCTGCCCGCCGACGTGTGCGCCCGGCTGGCCGCCGAGCACCTCGCGGCCGTGCGCACCGGACGGCGCGGGCCGCACCGGGTCGTGGTGGACACGACGGCGTACTCCCTCTTCGCGGTCCGGTCGTCCGGGCGTTCCACGGGCGCGGGGCGCGACGTGCGCGAGACGGTGCTCTCCGACTGGCTGCTCGTGGTCGAGGCGGACGCCGGGGACTGGCCCGCGGAACGGCTCGACCTGCTCCAGGGCGTCACCCAGCTGATCGCCGTCGAACGGGACCGCCGGGACGCGGCACGCACGGTGCGGCGGCGCCTCGCGCAGGAGGTCCTCGAACTGGTGCAGTCGGGGGCCGCGCCCGCCGAGATCGCGGCCCGGCTGCGGGTCGCCGCCCCGGTGCTGCTGCCCGGACTCGGGGCGGCCCCGCACTGGCAGGTGGTGGTGGCCCGCGTCGAGTGGGACGGCGGCGAGATGGACGGCGGGCCGGTCGCGCAGTCGCTCCTGGAGGAGATGCTCGTCGACCCGCTGACGGCCGGCCCCGAGCACGCGGACCGCATCGCCGTCGCCCACACGGACGGCGAGGCGATCGCGCTCGTCCCCCTTCCGGCGGTCTCCTCGGAGCACGACGGCTCGGAGACCGGGCTGATCGCGGACGCGCTCCTGGCCGCCGTCCGCGATCCGCTGACGGCGGGCCTGAACGACGACGGACGGCTCACCCTCGGCGTCAGCGCGGCGGTGCACTCGGCCGAGGGACTGCGCGGCGCCCTGGAGGAGGCCCGGCACGCGCGCCGCGTCGCCGCCGCACGCCCCGGCCGGGTCTGCGCGGCCGGACACCAGGAACTGGCCTCCCACGTCCTGCTGCTGCCCTTCGTGCCGGACGACGTGCGCCGGGCCTTCACCGCGCGGCTGCTGGACCCGCTGCGCGACTACGACCGCCGCCACCGCGCCGAACTGATCCCCACCCTGGAGGCCTTCCTCGACTGCGACGGCTCCTGGACGCGCTGCGCCGCCCGTCTCCACCTGCACGTCAACACACTGCGCTACCGGGTGGGGCGTATCGAGCAGTTGACGAGCCGGGACCTTTCCCGCCTGGAGGACAAGCTCGACTTCTTCCTGGCCCTGCGCATGAGTTGAGGTCACGGGGCGGTGAGGGGCGTGTCGCCAAGTGGCGCCCCTGTCGCACGACTTTGTGAAATCCTTCACCCAGCCCCTTGGCCGGGTGCCTTGATCCGTGCTGAGATGCCACCACTCAACAGCTCAATGGCGTGCTCGGGGAGGGCAACGTGGCGCATACCGCCATGTCTGGTTCCGGAACGAACGCAGGGGACGATCCACTCCAGACCGCGGTATGGCGGCTGCGCTCGCGCGCCTGCTGGGCCGACGCGGCCGCGCTGATCCAGCCCCGGACGGCACAGGCGTCGCTGCAGAGAGCATCGCTCCTCGTCGAGCGGTGTCTGTACACCGAGCAGGGCTGGGCGGAGGCCGAGGACGCGCTCCGCACGGCGGAGGCGGTGGCCCGCAGCGACGACGAGCGGGGCGCCGCGGCCTGTGAGCGCGGACAACTCGCCTACGCGGCCACCCTGCTCGGGGTACGTGACCGCGCGGACGAGGCGCGGGCCGCACTCGGCCGGGCCGCCGCCCTGATCGCACCCGGGGCGCCGGGGCGCGCGCTACTGGACTTCCGGCGCGGGCTGCTCGCCGAGAACCTCGCGCAGTCCCCGCAGGCCGCCCGTGCCGCCTACCGCCGGGCCCACGCGGGCGCGTCCGCCCAGGGCGACCCGCTGCTGCTGTCCTTCACCTGGCGGCACCTGGCCGGACTCGCCCTGCGGGACGGCGAGTTGGCGGAGGCCCGGCACGGGTTCGGGGAATCCCTCCGGATTCGCGAGGAGTTGGGCTATCTGGTGGGCACGGCGCCGGCGCTGGCGTCCCTCGCCGACGCCGAGACCGAGCCGGAGGCCTCCCGGCTGCGGGCGGAGGCGGGACGGCTGTTCCGGCTCCTCGGGGGTGTACCGACCTGGCTGGCCCGGCAGTTGTCCCCGCCCGCCGCCACCGCCTGAGACGGCCCGCGGACGCGGGGCCACGGCCGCTCCCCGCGTCCACCGGTTGCCGGTTGCCGGTTTCCGGTTGCCGGTTGCCGGTTTCCGGATGCCGTCGGATGCGTCGCACGCCGTCGATCGACGCCGGCGCTCCCGCTAGCCGCTCTGCGCCTTCGACAGCAGGTCGCGGGCGAACGTCTCGACGGTGGTGCGGAGTTCGGGGTCGTGGGCCACGTGGACGACCGCGGCCACGGCCACGAGCAGGAGCAGGAGCAGGAAACCGACCAGACCGCGGCCCCGGACGGAGCCGCGGGACACGGGGCGGTGCGGATGCGGCGCGCCCGTGTGGCGGGCGTGCGCCATGTGGTGCAGGTCGCGGTGGTGCCGTACGTGGTTCCGATGGATCTGCTGGGCCCGCTGGGCCAGTTGCATCGCCTGCCAGGACGGGTCGGGCATCGGTGTCTCCCCCCGGTTTCGGTCGGCTCGCGCCGTGTACCGGTGGGCACGCGGACCCGGCCGCCCGGGTTCCCGTCGACCCGGTCCCGCGGCCGGCCCCGTACGAAGCCGTTACCTCCAGGGCGGGAACGCCACATACCGGCCGACCCGGGCCACCGGCCTTCCAAGTCGGCGCACACAGCCCTCAGGCGCCCGCGAAGTGCTCCCGTACGAGGGACTGCACGACCGGCAGGTCCTGGACGATCAGGGCCTCGAGGAGGGCGGTGTGCTCGGCGGCGTCGGCCACCAGGTCGGCACGGCCGCGGGAGACGGGGCCGCCGACCAGCGGCCACTGGGCGCGGCGGTGCAGGTCCTCGGCGATCTGTACGAGCTGGTCGTTGCCCGCGAGGGCGAGGACGGCACGGTGGAAGGCCCGGTCGCACTCGGCGTAGGTGGCGCGGCAGCCGGTGGACGCGGCCCGCACCGAGGCCTCGGCGAGCGGGCGCAGCTCGGCCCAGCGCGCGGCGGCCACCGTGCGCGCGAGGCGCAGCATCACCGGGATCTCGATGAGCGCGCGGATCTCGGCGAGTTCGGCCAGCTCGCGCGTCCCGCGCCGGACGACCCGGAAACCCCTGTTCGGCACGACCTCGACGGCGCCCTCCAGGGCCAGCTGCTGCATCGCCTCCCGTACCGGCGTGGCGGACACCCCGAACCGTTCGCCGAGCACGGGCGCCGAGTACACCTCGCCGGGGGCGAGCTCTCCCTCGACGAGAGCGGTGCGCAGGGCGGCGAGGATCTGCCCGCGGACCGAGGCGCGCTGGACCACCGGACGCGCGGCCTCCGCGCGAGGCGGCGGGTTCTCCACGGGAGGACACGGGAGGGGCACCTCACTGTGCGTGTGCTCACCGCGGGCCGCGGCACCGACCGTGGACGCGTCCACGGCGACGTCCCGCTCCCGGCGCCGCTCCCCCTCCCGGGGCCGTTCCGGCACCCGGGACTGGGCGGGCACCCGGACCGCCGCCGTGCGCATGTCCGGGGCGCCGTGCCCGGTGGAGCCGTGCGTGCCCAGCGAACCGGCCTGCTCCACGGGGCCTCCTCCGGGCTTGGTGGTACTTGGGGGTCAATGCGGCGGTTGTCACCCGTCCGTCAAGCACCATAGGCGCACACGGCCCCAGTTCAAACATCCGGCATTACGGGTAAGGTAAGGCTTACCTGTCAACGATCGTGAAGCGGTGGTCACCGGATGTCCGCTCCTGCCCTGACCGCAGGCGTCCCGGCCCGCCCCGGCGCCCTCCCGGCACCCTCGGCCGTCACGACTGCCTACACCCGGCTGGCCAAGGCCTTTCCCGGGCTGAGCGTCACGGAGCTGCACCCGGGCGAGGCGGCCCCCCAGGGTATCGGCTGGGTCGGCGCGGCCCGGCTCGCGGCGGGCGGCCCGGAGCTCGACACCTTCCTCGCCTGGGACGAGGCGCAGATCACCCGGGACTACGGACAGCAGGCACGCCCGGACGTCGTCGCCACGTTCGGGCTGCACCGGTACGCCTGGCCGGCCTGTCTCCTGATCACCGTCCCGTGGTTCCTGGAGCGCCGCGTGCCCCGCTTTCCTGTGGAGCACGTCACATTCCAGCGCACCCTCGGCCGGATGGCCGTGCGGACCGGCGAGTTCGCCTGTCTGCCGGACGACCCGGCGGCCACCCTGGCCGGCGCCCGCGTCGTACCGGACGAGGAGGCCCTGCGGGCCGAGGTGCGGGCCGCGGTGGCCGAGCACCTGGAGCCGGTCCTAAGCGGCTTCGGGCCCCGCATGCGACGCCGTGGCCGCGCCCTGTGGGGCATGGCCACCGACGAGATCGTCGAGAGCCTCTGGTACGTCGCCGGCCTCCTCGGCGAGGAGGAGCGCGCGCTGCGCGAACTGGAGCTACTGCTGCCGGGGGCGACGCGGCCCTACGTCGGGTCCGCAGCGTTCCGCGACCTGACCGGCCCGGACGGCCGAACCCTGACCACCCGCGACCGCGCGAGCTGCTGTCTCTTCTACACACTGCGCCCCGACGACGCCTGCCCCACCTGCCCACGCGTCTGCGACGCCGAGCGGGTCGCCAAGTCGACGGCCGGCCCCACCGGTTGAGGCCCCCCGCGGCAAGGGGGGTTCCGGGTGCTCTAAGATCAACTGCGACTGGGACACCCCTCGGGTTACAGGTGCTTCACAACTTCCTCACTTGGCGCAGGAACTTTCCGTTGAACCATCCGTACGGGTAATCTCATTCGCACTCAGCTCCCGTCCCTCGCGCGGCAGTTCGAGCAGAATGTCGCCCTGCGCATCCCTTGGCACTCCCTTGGCGGCCTCTTGCCGCGAAATCCCTTGAGGGGCGACGGGCTTGGGCCAATATGGCGGGCGTTACGCCCTATCCCAATGCAAGGGACCCCAGATGAGACTGACCGACATATCGCTGAATTGGCTGCTTCCGGGCGCCGTTTTGCTCCTGGGACTGCTGGCGGCGGTGGCGGTGCTCGCGCGCGGCAAGCGGTCCGGGGACGGCGCGGGCAGCAGTAACGACGAATCGTGGGAGCGCAGCGAGGAGCGCCGCCGGCGCAAGGAGGCCGTCTACGGCACGGCTTCCTACGTGCTGCTGTTCTGCTGTGCCGCGGTTGCCGCCGCGCTGTCCTTCCACGGCCTGGTCGGCTTCGGCCAGCAGAACCTCGGTCTGACCGACGGCTGGGAGTACCTCGTCCCGTTCGGCCTGGACGGCGCGGCCATGTTCTGTTCCGTACTCGCCGTGCGCGAGGCCAGCCACGGCGACGCGGCGCTCGGCTCGCGCATACTCGTGTGGACCTTCGCCGGTGCCGCGGCCTGGTTCAACTGGGTGCACGCGCCGCGGGGCGTGGACCACTCGGGCGCTCCCCAGTTCTTCGCGGGCATGTCCCTGTCGGCCGCCGTGCTGTTCGACCGGGCGCTGAAGCAGACCCGCCGTGCCGCGCTGCGCGAGCAGGGCCTGGTCCCGCGCCCGCTGCCGCAGATCCGGATAGTCCGCTGGCTGCGCGCTCCCCGTGAGACGTACAGCGCCTGGTCGCTGATGCTCCTGGAGAACGTCCGCACGCTGGACGAGGCCGTGGACGAGGTCCGCGAGGACAAGCGTCAGAAGGAGCAGACGCGTCTGCGCCGCCGCAACGAGGAGCGGGTCGAGCGCGCGCACCTGAAGGCGCTCAGCCGCGGTCACCGGGGCCTGCCGGGCCGCGCGAGCGCACGGGCACAGCTCGAGACGACCGTGGAGCGTGCTCCCGCTCAGGCCTCTACGGAGCCTGCTCTATCGGGGCCGGAGCCCCTGCCCGCACGTTCGCGGCCCTCCCTTCAGCCGGTCCGCAAGAGCGCTGACCCGATTACCGTCGATCTCACCGCGGAGGACGACACCATGGCCCTGCCGCGGCTCGACTCCCTGGAGCGCAAGCTCAAGGACCTGGAGCAGCAGTTCGGCTGACGTCCCGTCGGACGGGACGGGAGTGAAGTCCGGCTGGTCCGGCCGGAATCCGGCCGGACCCGGACATGAATGACGCCCGGACGGGAGTTCTGCCCGGACCACGGTGACGCCCGGACGGGAATTCCGTCCGGACAGGAATTACGGCGGCGCGGTGACTACACCGCGCCGCCGTCCAGTTCGAACCAGACCGACTTGCCGACGCCGTGGGCCCGAACACCCCACGCGTCCGCGAGGGACTGGACGAGGACGAGTCCTCTGCCGTGCGTACCGTCGTCGGCGTCCGGTACCCGCGGCCTCGGCCTGCGTCCCACGAAGTCCCGCACCTCCACACGGAGTCCGGAGGGCCGGACGGTGGCCGTCAGGATCGCGTCGTGATCGGTGTGGATGAGGGCGTTGGTGACGAGCTCGCTGGTCAACAGCTCGGCCACCTCGGACTTTCCCGGCCTCCCCCAGTGCCGTAAGAGTTCCCTCAGCGCTCTGCGGGCCTCGGGCACCGCCCGCAGGTCCGCCCTTGCCAGCCTGCGCCTGAGCTGCGCGGTGGTGGGTTGATCCGCCGCACTCCCGGACGTCTCCTCCATCATCGCCTTTGCCGTGGAGGCCCCGATCGCCACGGGACCGCGCCCTCGAACCTGCCTTCTCATGACCCCCGCCTGCATGCCGATGCCGATTCCCCTCGTGATCGAACATGTTCACGGGAATCCATGCCCTCCTACGCGAGACGGCAGTCATGTCGATTCGTCAACCCTCCGCCATGCGGGAGCGAAGGCGCGGCGGCGTGACAGGCCCGGTGCCCCCGGAAGGCGTCCGCCCACGCTCCGGGGACCGGCGGCCGCCCGCGTGAGGCGCACACCCGCCAGGGCGATCCGGCCGGCCGGCGCGGGACCCGGACCGGACGCCGTCGGTGCCGTACGGACGGCGGCCGCTCCCGGCTCCGATGACCGGTGAAGCGCGCGCTCCGGGCCGCGTACGAGCCCGCCGCGGTCGTCGCGGTCGTGCCTGATCCGGCGCGAAAGCCCTGGTGGGCGGGCGGGAATCCGCCACGGGACGGACGGCCCGCCCGCTCGGGTGCGCCGCCCTGTCCCTCGTTAGGGAACGTGCTGCCCGTTCAGGAACAGGCCCCGGGCACCCCGGTTTCCGCTCTCCCCCACCGCCGCGCACCCCCGCCGCGCGCCACCCCCGTGGAGCGCGTGGGGGAGGTGAGCCGGAGCGCGGGCGGCTCGCGACGGCGGCGCGTCCGACGATGGCACACCACCCGGAGCCTCCTGTGCGGAACGGCGTACCGCGCGCGGGCGCTCGGTCCATCTACCGACTCTCGGCTGCGTGTCCGGCCGTACTCGACGGGGGCACCCGGTCCGGCCGCGACAGCACCGGGTGTCGACAGCGCTCGTGGTCGGTAGGGCTAGGGCCTCGGCACGTTCCTGATGTTCGAGCGGGCCATCTGGAGCATGCGGCCGACTCCGCCGTCGAGGACGATCTTCGACGCCGACAGTGCGAACCCGGTCACCATGTCCGCGCTGATCTTCGGCGGGATGGACAGGGCGTTGGGGTCCGTGACGATGTCGACGAGGGCGGGGCCCTTGTGCTTGAAGGCCTCCTTCAGGGCGCCGGCCAGTTGCCGGGGCTTCTCCACGCGGATCCCGTAGGCGCCGCAGGCCCGGGCCACGGCCGCGAAGTCGGGGTTCTTGTTGGTGGTCCCGTACGACGGAAGCCCGGCGACCAGCATCTCCAACTCGACCATGCCGAGGGAGGAGTTGTTGAAGAGGACCACCTTCACGGGCAGGTCGTACTGGACGAGGGTGAGGAAGTCGCCCATCAGCATGGAGAAGCCGCCGTCGCCGGACATCGACACGACCTGGCGTCCGAGGTCGCTGAACTGGGCGCCGATCGCCATCGGCAGCGCGTTGGCCATCGAGCCGTGCGAGAACGAACCGATGATGCGGCGGCGGCCGTTGGGCGAGATGTAGCGTGCCGCCCACACGTTGCACATCCCGGTGTCGACGGTGAACACCGCGTCCTCGTCGGCGAGTTCGTCCACCACCGAGGCCACGTACTCGGGGTGGATCGGCACGTGCTTCTCGACCTTCCGGGTGTACGCCTTCACCACACCCTCGAGCGCGTCCGCGTGCTTCTTCAGCATCTTGTCCAGGAAACGGCGGTCCCCCTTGGACCGCACCCGCGGGGTGAGACAGCGCAGGGTCTCCTTGACGTCGCCCCAGACCGCCAGGTCCAGCTTCGAGCGCCGGCCGAGGTGTTCGGGGCGGACGTCGACCTGAGCGATCTTCACGTCGTCGGGGAGGAAGGCGTTGTAGGGGAAGTCGGTGCCGAGGAGGATGAGCAGGTCGCACTCGTGCGTGGCCTCGTAGGCCGCGCCGTAGCCGAGCAGACCGCTCATGCCGACGTCGAACGGGTTGTCGTACTGAATCCACTCCTTGCCGCGCAGCGCGTGTCCCACCGGTGACTTGATCTTCTCCGCGAACTCCATGACCTCGGCGTGCGCCCCCGCCGTTCCGCTGCCGCAGAAGAGGGTGACCCGGTCGGCCGCGTCGATGAGCGCGACGAGCTTGTCGATCTCGGCGTCGCCGGGGCGGACGCTCGGCCGGGAGGTGACGAGGGCGGTCTCGACGGTCTTGTCCGGGGCGGGCGCGGCGGCGATGTCACCGGGAAGGGAGACGACGCTGACGCCCGACTGGCCGATCGCGTGCTGGATGGCGGTCTGCAGCAGCCTGGGCATCTGCTTCGGGTTGGAGATCAGCTCGCTGTAGTGGCTGCACTCGCTGAAGAGCCGGTCGGGGTGGGTCTCCTGGAAGTAGCCGAGGCCGATCTCGCTGGAGGGGATCTGCGAGGCGAGGGCGAGCACCGGAGCCATGGAGCGGTGGGCGTCGTACAGACCGTTGATGAGATGGAGGTTGCCCGGGCCGCAGGAGCCCGCGCAGGCGGTGAGCCTGCCCGTGATCTGGGCCTCCGCGCCCGCGGCGAAGGCGGCGGTCTCCTCGTGCCGGACGTGGATCCAGTCGATCGCGGAATTGCGCCGGATCGCGTCCACGACGGGGTTGAGGCTGTCACCGACGACGCCGTACAGGCGCTTGACCCCCGCGCGGGCGAGGATGTCGACGAACTGTTCGGCGACGTTCTGCTTGGCCATGCTGCACGCACCCCTTAGTGGTCCTGGAACCCTTGAGTCCGTCCTCTGGGGTCCATGAATTCACAGGGAACGCGGTTACGCCTCCCAAACGGCCGCCGCGGTCCGGTCGTCCGCGTAGCCCTTGACCCTCACCTGGGTGTCGGCGAGGAACGCGGCCAGCCCCGGCGGGCCGCCCGTGGACCAGCGGGTCGTCAGGTGCTCGCAGAGCCCCGGTTCGCCGCGCAGGGGATCGGCGAGGCCGCCCGTGCACAGCAGGAGCGTGTCACCCGGCCGGGCGATGGAGGCACGGAAGCGGAAGGGGGCACGCGGCGGTGCGGGGGCGGGCTCGTACGGGCTCGGGGGCGTCGCGATGCCCAGGTCCATGGTGAGCCGGTCGCCCTCGGGGGTCTCGTGGGGCAGCGATCCGAAGCCGACCACCGGCTCTCCGGTGGTGTCGCCGGTCCGTGGCTCGATGTCCTGCCACTCGCCGTCCCGCAGCCGGAACAGACCGCCGTCACCGACGCCGAAGAAGACACGTGTACGGCACTCGGGATCCGCGGTGAGCAGCAGGCAGCGCAGGCTCGCGGTGTAGTCCTCGGGCTCGACGCCCTGCTCGGCCGCGCTCGCGCGCAGCTTGCCGAGGCTGCGGTCGGTGAGCCGGTGCAGTCCCGACTTCAGGTCGCCGCGCCGGGCGGCTCGGATGTCCTCGGCCAGCCGTGCGTGACTGCGGCCGACGGCCCGCCCGATCCACCGGCAGGCCTCGGCGGCCGCCCGGTGCGCGCCGGGGGTGGCACGGGCACCGGTCGCCATCGCCACCAGCACCAGCGCCTCCTCGGCCGTCCCGAAGCGGGCGGTCAACAGGGCGTCGCGGCGCGGCTCACCCCGGTAGCGCGCGGAGTCCCCGCGCACGGAGACCGCCCGCAGGGTGCTGGTCCCGTAGCGCGCCCCGTCCAGCACGGTGTCGGAGACCAGGTCGTCGAGGCCGTCCGGGTCGGCGGGCGGAAGCGCGGTGGGTTCGGCGTCGTAGGTGGGCGGGCCCGAGCCCACGTGGGCCACGGAGGGCCGCTCCTGGGGAGCCGCGGGCAGGGGTTCGTACGGCGCGAGGACGGACAGGTCGGGGCGGGTGGGCGGCGGAGCGGCGTCCGGGGTCCCAGGGGCCGGGGCGTGCGGGGCCCACGTGTCGGGCCGTGCGGCGCCCGGGGTGGCCGGGGAAGCCGGGGCGACCTTGGGTGGCGGGAGCGCGGCAGGGCTGTCCAGCGGGGCCCCGGGGGGCCGCGGCGGAGCACCGGCCGGGACGGCCGACGCGGGCGACGCCGTGGGGGGCGGGGGTGCGGGCGGGGCCACGGAGCTCCGCGGAACCTCGGCGCGGTACCCCGGAGGCGTCGGCCCGGGCGGGTAGGCCGCGGGCACGGACGGACCGGCGGGGGTCGGTGCGGCGGCGGGCCTCGGTGGATCGGCGGGCACCGGCGGATCGTCCGGCACCGGTGGATCGTTCGGCGCGAACGGACCGGCGGGAGCCGTGGAACCGGCGGGGGCCGACGATTCGGCCCCTGCCCACGGCCCGGCGGACGTCGGCCGATCAGCGGGCCTCGGCGGACCGGCCTGCACCGGCGGATCAGCGGGCGCGGACGGGCCGGCGGAGGCCGAGGGACCGGCGGGCGCCGACGATTCGGCCCCCGCCCACGGCCCAGCGGACGCAGGTCGATCAGCGGGCCTCGGCGGACCGGCCTGCACCGGCGGATCAGCGGGCGCGGACGGGCCGGCGGAGGCCGAGGGACCGGCGGGCGCCGACGATTCGGCCCCCGCCCACGGCCCAGCGGACGCAGGCCGATCAGCGGGCCTCGGCGGACCGGCCTGCACCGGCGGACCGGCGGGCCCGGACGGACCAGCGGCCGCGGCCGGATCAGCGGACCCGGCGGACGCAGATGACCCGGTGGCCGCAGGCGAACCGGTGGCCGCAGGCGAACCGGCACCTGCCCACGGGCCGGCAGACGCCGGCGGGGCGGTGGGCGACGGCGGGGCGGTGGGCGACGGCGGGGCGGTGGGCGACGGCGGGGCGGTGGGGGTCGGTGGAGCGGTGGGGGTCGGTGGAGGGGGCGGTGCCGGTGGACCGGCGGGGGCCGGCGAATCGGCGGGTGCCCACGGCCCGGGGGACACAGGCGGGGCAGCGGGCGCGGACAGCCCGGCAGAGGTCGGCGGAGCGGCCGGCCTCGGCGGATCAGCGGGCGCGGACGAGTTCGCGGGCGTCCATGGCCCGGCGGGCGCGGGCGGTGCGAAAGGTGTCGGCGGATCGGCCGGCGGCGGCTCCCAGGGGGCCCGCCGGCGGACGGGGTCGTCCCGGCGCGGCGGGGTCGGGAGCGGCTCGGGGGCCATGCCGCGGCGGGAGGCGCCGTGCCACGGCCCCGGGCCGCCGACGCGCTGCTCCGGCGGCGCGGGAGGCTCCCCCGGTGGCGCCGGGGCGTCGCGCTCCGGCGCCTGCGACCGGCCGGCGGACCCCGGCCCGGCCGGTTCCGCCCCGGCCGGTTCCGCCCCGGCCGTGTCCGCCCCGACCGTCCCCGCGGCCGACGCGAACCGGTCGTCGAGGGAATCGGGCGCGGCGGCCGGCCCGGTGTCCTGGGTGGAGTCGTCGTACAACTGCCCCCACCAATCGTCCTCGTGACCGGTGTGGCTCTCCCCCTGCTGGCTCATGCCCCTAATTGTCACCGCGGGAGCCGGTTGAAAACGGGGCATCCGGAAATCCGGCCACCCGGACCGGTCCGCTGAACGCCCGGCCTCCGACATGTCGAACAACGCCGCGGACAAAGGAGGTTCGGGAGAAGCCGCCGGACGATCCCACCCCCCACGGGAGAACCGCCCGGCGGCGCCTCGGTGACCGGGCCTCGCGCACGCGCGCACCTCGCGCGCCGCGCGGGCCCGCGCCACGGTCCGGGCCGCCGACGCGCCGTCCACGTCGGCCGATTCACCCCTGAGCGCGACCCGCTTCCCTGGGACGTCCCCGGGACTTCCCCGAAATTTCCCCAGGATGCCCGGCGGGCCTGCACCGGCGGTGACCGGTGCCCCGGTGCCGTGAGCTTGGCAGAGTTGCGGGTGCTGCGGCGATGATGTGCCGAGGCGGGTTTGCGCCGTGGCCGGTTTCCGCCACGGCCCGGCCGGAACGAAACCTGGGGAGGGCATCGCCGCATGCTGGGAGCGATAGGTCTGGACGAGACGCACGAGTCGGCGTACCGGGCACTGGTGTCCGTGGGCGCCGCCGACGTGCCCGATCTCGCACGCCGGCTCACGCTCGGCGAGTACGACACCGAACGCGCCCTGCGCCGGCTCGAACGGCACGGTCTCGCGGCCCAGTCGTCGGCGCGGCCGGGCCGCTGGGTCGCGGCGCCCCCGGGGGTCGCCCTCGGCGCGCTGCTCACCCAGCAGCGCCACGAGCTGGACAAGGCGGAGCTGGCGGCCGCGCTGCTCGCCGAGGAGTACCGCGCCCAGGCCACCGAACCCGCCGTGCACGACCTGGTCGAGGTGGTGATCGGCGCGGCGGCGGTCACCCAGCGGTTCCTGCAGCTCCAGCTCGGCGCGAGCGAGGAGGTGTGCGCACTGGTCACGGGGACCCCGATAGCGGTCTCCGGGATGGACAACGACGCGGAGGAGCAGGCGGCAGGGCGCGGCGTCCGGTACCGCGTGGTCCTCGAACGCGCCGTACTCGACCAGCCCACCGGCGTCACCGAGCTGTCCGCCGCGCTGAGCCGCGAGGAGCAGGTGCGGGTGGTGGACGAGGTGCCGACCAAACTCGTGATCGCCGACCGGACGCTCGCCATGGTGCCGCTCACCTCCCACACCGCCCAGCCCGCCGCGCTGGTCGTGCACGCCAGCGGGCTGCTGGAGCTGCTGTCGGGCCTGTTCGAGTCGGTGTGGCGGGACGCGCTGCCGCTGCGGCTGGGCAGCCGGGGCTTCGTGGAACAGGGGCCGGACGGCCCGGACGGCACCGATCTGGAGATCCTCTCGCTGCTGCTGGCCGGGCTGACCGACGCGAGCGTGGCCAAGCAGCTCGACCTGGGCCTGCGGACCGTGCAGCGCCGGGTGAAGCGGCTGATGGAGCTGACGGACGTGACGACCCGGCTGCAGCTGGGCTGGCACGCCTACGAGAAGGGCTGGGTGGCCCGGGACTGACCTGCGCCCTCCCGTCCGCTCCGGCACCCTTGACAGATGGGAGCGTGGGAACTCCTCCTGGTCGGCGTGGTGATCGCGCTCGGCGTGTGCGGAGTGCTGGTGCCCGGCGTGCCGGGGTCGTGGCTCGTCTGGGCCGCGGTCCTGTGGTGGGCGCTGGGCGCCCCGCAGGCGCTGGCCTGGGCCGTGCTCGTGGGCGCGACCCTGGTCCTGCTGCTGGCCCAGGCGATCCGCTGGGCGCTGCCTCCCCGGCGGCTCCGCGAGGGCGGCGCCACCCCGCGTACGGGGCTGTACGCGGGGACCGGGGCGCTGCTCGGCTTCTGTCTGCTGCCGGTGATCGGCGCGGTGCCGGGTTTCCTCGGCGGGATCTATCTCCATGAGCGGCTGGCCGTGGGCGGGCACGAGCGGGCCTGGTCGACGGTGCGGACCCTGATGCGGTCCGGCGGCTGGAGCATCCTGACGGAGCTGTTCGCCTGTCTGCTGATCGCGGGCGCGTGGCTGGGCGCGGTGGTCTGGGGCTGACGCACCCCCGGGCCTCCTCCCCGGCCTGCCCGGGCTCCCTGGATCTGCCCGGTCCTCCCCGGCCGCCTGGGCCCCTGGAGCCGCCTGGGCCTCCTGTCTCCCCCCTGGACCTCCTGTCCCCCCTGGGCCTCTCTGAAGCTCCCTGAACCTCCCCTAGGGAACAAGCGTTCCCAGATCCACCGTGTCGGCCATCGCCCGCATGCCCGCGTCGTTGAAGTGGAGGTGGTCGCCGGGATCGTAGGCGGGGCGGATGCGGTACGGGTCGGCCGGGTCGCGGACGGCGGCGTCGAAGTCCGCCACCGCGTCGAAGAGGCCGCCCGCGCGGAGGAAGGCGTTGACCTCCTGCCGGACGGCCTCGCGCGGCTCGGTCCACGCCGGATGGCCGCCGTACGGCGTGATCGTGGCGCCGACGACCCGGATCCCGAGGGCGTGGGCACGCGCCACGATCCGGCGGTACGCGTCTTCCAGGGCGAGGGGGTCCCGCTGTTCGGGCGTGCCCTTGATGTCGTTGATGCCCTCCATCACGATCACCGCCCGCACCCCGGCGCGGGAGAGCACGTCGGCGTCGAGCCGGTCCAGAGCACTGGGACCGCTGCCCGCGAGCAGCAGCCGGTTCCCGGAGATCCCCGCGTTGAGGACACCGAGCCGGCGGTACGGCGGGAGGTCGCGCAGCCGGGCGGCGAGCCGGTCGGGCCAGCGGCGGTTGGTGTCGGGGGTCGAACCGTTCCCGTCGGTGATGGAGTCCCCGAGCGCGACCACGCTGCCCACGGCGCCGGCGCCCAGGACGTCGACGCCGGTCACGTAGAACCAGTTGCCGAGGCCGACCGTGTACCGGGTACCGCGCTCGTCCGCGGTCCGATCACCGTCAGGGGCCAGGAAGTTGGTCTGGTGAGCCGAGCGGTGGTACGTCGCCGGGCCGGAGTCGGCCGGGGTGTGGACGGAGATCAGGAGGTTGGCGTCGGCGGGGATCCGCAGGCGGACGGGGTCGCCGAGCAGGTCCGTGCCCGGCGGGACGACCACCGACCCGGCCCCGGCGAAGGTCACCGTCCGCATCGATCCCGGGACGGCGTCGGGTCCTGCGGGCTCCCCCGGTTCCTGCAACGCGACGGTGACGGCCCCGAGTCGCAGGGGTGCGGTGCCCAACCGGTTGGAGATCCGGACGCGGACCGCCTCGCCGCCGACACTCGTGTGCACGACGTTGCGGATCGAGGCGCCGGGCCGGGCCGGGGCGGTGCCGGAGGGGGCGGCCTCCCAGGTGCCGGTCCAGTTCCGGTCGAGGGCGGGGGCACCTCCCGGGGCGGGGCCGGGCCCCGTGTCGGCTCTCGCGCACGGTGTAGCGAGCGTCAGGACGGTTGCCAGGGCGGCGACGAGGTGCCGGACCATGATCACGCGGGTCATGCGGCATGGCTTCCCCGGTCACCGGCGCGCCCAACGGAATGTCACACCGTCAGCCGCACTCCGATGCAAGGGCATTGACCCGCGTCCGTCACCCGCGCTCCTCCCCGGGACCGGGGTCCTCGGCCCGATGCGTGCCCGGCGCCGACGTGTTTGGCTGCTGCCATGACCGAATTCAGCGAGGCCGAGCGCGCGTATCTGAGGTCGCAGCGGCTGGGGCGGCTGGCCACCGTCGACGCCCACGGCCAGCCGCAGGCGAACCCCGTCGGGTTCTTCCCCCGGGACGACGGGACGATCCTGATCGGCGGCCATGCGATGGGCACCACCAAGAAGTGGCGCAACCTGCAGAAGAACCCGAAGGTCGCCCTGGTCGTCGACGACGTCGTCAGTCTCCGGCCGTGGAAGGTACGCGGCATCGACATCCGCGGCGAGGCCGAACTGCTCAGCGGCCCCCACGACTTGGGTCCCCACTTCAGCGAGGAGCTGATCCGCGTCCACCCGCGGCGAATCCACAGCTGGGGCCTGGAGGACTGACCGCTCACCGCCCCTCGCCCAGCGCCGCCTCCTCCTCTTCCTCGGCCCTGAGGTGTCGCACCCCGTACGAACGCCACGGGCGCCACGCCTCCGGGACCTCCCCATCGGGTGGTGCCACGTCGGGGTCACCGAGGGCGCGGGTCCGGACAGCCGCGACCGTGTGCGCGTCCAGACCCGGGAGCGCGAACATGGCCGCCTCCGCCGCGTCGCGATCGGCACCCGCGTCGAGCCGCAGTGTGCCGTCGGCGAGGGCGGCGGTGAGCGAACCGAGGGGGCCGTCCGGCTCGGCCTCCGCGAGGACGGCCGGCTCGGGGAACACATGGGTGAGCGTCCCGTGCGGGGCGTCCAGCGCCTTGCCGTATCGGCGCACCAGCCGTTCCGCGGCCGGCCGGCCGACCAGCGCGCGCACGGCCAGCTCGTCCGGATCCGCGGCACCCGGCGACCGCAGGCCGGGCCGCGCGGCGACCGACGCCGCCAGCCGTGGATCGGCGGCCAGCCGCTCGTCCACCGCGTACGGGTCGGCGTCGAGATCGAACAGCCGCCGCAACCGCTGGACGGCGGTGGTCAGATCACGCAGGTCGGTGAGGTGAAGACGGGTGTCGAGCCAGCCACCCGGCTGGGACGCCCGCCCGTCCGGACACTCGTTCACCGCGACGACCCCGGGGCCGTACGGGAGGCGGAGGGTGCGCCGGTAGGTACGGCGACCGCGGGTGCCGCTCATGTCCTCCACCCCCGCGACCGTCTCGCGGGCGAGGAGGTCGAAGACGGCCGTCGCCCGGTACGGACCCCGGTGGGCGAGGCGCAGCGGGATCCCGGCGGCCGGGGTGTCCGCGCGCCGGGCGCCGGGCCCCCCGCGCGAGGCCGCGGCGCGCAGTGCGCTGGGCGTCGAGGCGTACACCGCGCGGACCGTGTCGTTGAACTGCCGCACACTGGCGAACCCGGCCGCGAACGCGATCTCCGTGACCGGCAGTCCGGTGGTCTGCAACAGGACCCGCGCGGTGTGGGCGCGCTGGGCCCGGGCCAGTGCGACGGGGCCCGCGCCGACCTCGGCGGTGAGCTGCCGCTGCACCTGGCGGGTGCTGTACCCGAGCCGTGCGGCGAGGCCGCCGACGCCTTCACGGTCCACCACACCGTCACCGATCAACCGCATGGCGCGACCCACGACATCGGCCCGCACGTTCCACTCCGCGGAGCCCGGCACGGCGTCCGGGCGGCATCGGCGACAGGCCCGGAAGCCCGAGCCCTGGGCGGCCGCCGCGGTCGTGTAGTACCGCACGTTCCGCCGCTTCGGTGTCACCGCGGGGCAGCTCGGCCGGCAGTAGATCCCCGTCGTCTCCACCGCGAAGAAGAACTCCCCGTCGAACCGGGCGTCCCTGCTCCGCACGGCCTCGTACCTGGTCTCTTCATCGATCACGTGTCCCAGTGTGCGGGGCGGCTGCCGCCGGGGCTGGCGGGAATCGGACGTGACGCTCGGGCCCGTTGCCGGGGGCTGCCGCCCCCAGGCCCCCGCTTCGGCCTGGCGGGCCTCGTCCTCAATCGCCGGACGGGCTGGAGATGCGAGCCCGCGCTGATGGGGCGCCCCCGGAAGCTGACGCCCAGGTCATGCATGTCAGCCCGACCGCCGTTTGAGGACGAGCCCTTCGGGCGAAGCGGGGGTCCAGGGGGCGCAGCGCCCCTGGCGGGGGCCCGGGGGCGGAGCCACCGGTCACGGCGGCACCCGAACCCCACGCCCCCTGCCCAGACCAAGTGTCAACGCCCCCGTTTGGCCTCCATGGCCGCCTTCCCCTCCGCCCCCTTCCGCTTCCAGTCCCGCCGGATCTCCGCCCGCAACCGCGCGTCGGTCTTCGCGACGATGCGCTGGTTCTCACGCAGGAGCTTGCGGTAGCTGTCCAGGCGTCGTTCGGACAGGGCGCCGGACTCGAGGGCGGTGAGTACGGCGCAGCCGGGCTCCGCGATGTGCGCGCAGTCGTGGAAGCGGCAGTCCGCGGCGAGCTCCTCGATCTCCGCGAAGACCTGCCCGACCCCGGACTCGGCGTCCCAGAGGCCGACGCCGCGCAGACCGGGTGTGTCGATGAGGACGCCGCCGCCGGGGAGGGCGAGGAGATTGCGGGTCGTCGTGGTGTGGCGGCCCTTGCCGTCCGCCACACGCGCGGCCTGCACATGCATCACGTCCTCGCCGATCAGGGCGTTGGCGAGGGTCGACTTGCCCGCGCCGGACTGTCCGAGGAGCACGGTCGTGCCTCCGGACAGGACGGCCGCCAGCACGTCGAGCCCTTCGCCGGTGCCGGCGCTCACCGGGAGTACGGCGACCCCCGGCGCGGTGGTCTCCACGTCCTGTACGAGGTGACCGAGGGTGACGGGGTCCGGCACCAGGTCGGCCTTGGTGAGGACGACGACCGGTTGCGCGCCGGATTCCCAGGCGAGCGCGAGGAAGCGTTCGACGCGGCCGAGTTCGAGTTCCACGGCGAGCGACACGGCGATGACGGCGTAGTCGACGTTGGCCGCCAGGATCTGTCCCTCGGAGCGCTTGGAGGAGGTGGAGCGCACGAAGGCGGTGCGGCGCGGCAGATACGTGCGTACGTAGCGCGGGTTGCCCGCGGGTTCGACGGCGACCCAGTCGCCGGTGCACACGACCCGCAACGGATCGTGCGGGGTCACGAACGCGGTGTCCGCGCGGAGGACACCGTCGGCGGTGACCACGTCGCACTGCCCGCGGTCGACGCGGACGACCCGGCCGGCCAGCAGCCCTTCGGCGTCGTAGGGAGCGAACGCGTCCGCCCAGGCGTCGTCCCAGCCGTACGACTGGAGGGGGTGTACCGCGGGAAAAACGGAGGAAGTCAAGGGAAACCCTTCACAAGGGCGGCCCCGGCGCGCGCACTCGGGCGCGAAGAAGGTGGAAGGTCAGCCGGCGGCCACGGAAGTGGACTTGATGAACTTCTGGATGCGGGCAGTGCCCATCTCAGTGACAGCCATCGGTCACACCTCCTTCATCGCTCAGCCGGCAGCGGTGGCCGACGGCCACCGCGTGAAGCGATCTTCAGCCTATAGAGAGCCGGTACTCGGCGCCACCGGTTTTCCGCTCCCGCCCGGGAGCGGGCCGGCGCGCCCCGCCGGGAGCGACCCTTCGTCTCAACTGCCCCCGTCGCAGCGGTCGTTGTTGAGAGTGAAGTCGTGCGGGGCCGAGTTGGCTCCGCTCCACGAGCCGAGGAAGCCGAAGGCGAAGGTGCCGTTCGGGGCGACGGACTTGTTGTAGTCGGCGGCGGTGGCCGTGACCCTGGCGTCGTCCTGGGTGAAGGTGCCGTCCCACATCTGGCCGACGCGCTGGCCGTCGTCGAAGGTCCAGCCGAGCCGCCAGGTGCTGAGGGCCTCGGCGGAGGTGACGGTGACGGTGGCCTGGAAGCCGTCCGGCCACTCGTTGACGATCTCGTACTTCACCTCGCAGTCCGCCGACGCGTTCTTGGTGACGTCCGCCGGGCGCTCCGACTTGTTCGCGGGCTCGGAGGACTCCCCCTGGGCCTCCGGGTCGGAGCTGACCTCCGGCCGTGTCGTCGAGGCCGCGGTGGCGGTAGCGGTAGCGGTGATGTCGGTGACGGGCGAACCCGACGCGTCCGCCGGGACGGAAGGCAGGGGCTCCGCCACCGGCTGCCGCTCGCCCGACGCGCCGCTCGCGGGCGCAGCCCCGTCGTGGGAACCGCCGAAGGGCATCAGGGAGACCGTGAGCGCCAGCGCCGACACGGCGACGGCCGCCACCAGGATCCCGGTCCGGCCGATCCGGGGCCGGACCGGGCGGCCCTCGGCCAGGCCCGTGTCCACGGCCGCGTCGGTACGGCCGCCGGTCAGCCCCGCCTCCGCGGCGCGGCGCCGCCGTTCCAGATACGCGAGGCCGCCCCAGCCGATCACGCCGCCCGAGATCGCCGCGGGCAGCCCGCCGCCGTGCAGCCGCAGGCAGGCGGCCGCCTCCGCACACCGCACGCAGCGCGCGAGGTGCCGTGAGAGGTCGCCGGGGGTCTCGGCGCCGGGAGAGCGGGTGACCGCGTCCAGCAGCCGTGCGTAGCTGCGGCAGCCCGCGTCCATCGGGGTGTCGAGGTGGTTGCGATGGCAACGGTCCCGGAACAGCGCCCGCACCTGGGCGAGTTCGGTGGCCGCGGCCGACGGGTCCAGGCCGAGGCGCCGGGCCACGGCGGGCAGCGGCAGCGATTCGACCTCGGCCAGCCAGAGCAGGGCGGCGTCCGGCTCCTGCAGGTCCTGCAGGCCGCGCAGCGCGACGGGGCGGTGCAGCGGCGGCCCGGTGTAGCGCGCGGCCTTCTCGGAGTTGAGCCACAGCCGCAGGTCGGGGTCGAGCCGGTGGCCCAGGCCGGCCGCCTCCCAGGCGGCGGCCGCGGCCCGGACCGAGGTCAGCAGCAGCGGAATGCGGGGCAGCCTGAGCACCCTGCGCCCGGTGCCGGTGTTCTTCGATGCCGCGGTGGCGGCGCGCAGTTCGGTGATGCCGTGCGTGAAGGCCTCGGTCGCCAGTTGCGTGGCCGCGGCCGAACCGGACGTGCACAGATCGGCGTACGACAGGACCGCGTCCCAGCACTCCGAGAGCAGCGCGGCCTCGGCGGCGTCCTGGGGGGTCGGCAGGTCGGGCATGGGGGACTCCTGCATCAACTGCTTCCATGTGCTACGTCAAAGAACGCAAATGCCAACTCGTCTTCCGTACAGGAGAGTTGGTAGCCATCTCAACGACAGCGCCCGAGCCTTTCACGGTTCCCACACAACTGACAAGCGAGGCATTCAATTCGTGCGGCACGTGGTCGCGGCACCGCTCGAGGCACCGCTCGCGGCCCCCTTTGTGGCCCGTTCGTGGCACCGAGGAAGGCCTCCCTCCCGTAGTACGGGAGGGAGGCCGGTAAGTCTCGGTCTCAGGCGGCTTTCACGAAACGGCGGGCCCGCTCGCGTCCGCGACCGCGGGTTCCAGCGCCGGAAGGCTGTCCATGAAGGAGCTGACCGAGAAGACCGCGTTGCCCGGGCCGGGCGGGCCGTATCCGGGCGGCGAGGACAGCCCGAAGTCGTCCATCGTGGAGCGGTACGCCTCCAGGAGGCGGATGTGGTACTCCAGCGGCGCACCCTGCGGGTTGGCCTTGCCCAGGGGGGTGGTCGGCTCCGGGCACCAGGTGGTGAAGCGCGGGGTGATGCCGTGCGACATGAAGAAGCGCAGGCCCTCGGTGGTCGAGGCGATGGCCTCGTCGACCGTGGTGAACCCGAACGGCTCGGCCATCTCCACACCCGCCACGAAGTTGGGGATGACGTTGCGCGCGCCGAAGATCTCCGCCGAGTCGAGGATCCGCCGGTGCCACTCGTCGCGGCCGACGTAGCGCTCCTTGCCGGGGCAGTAGAGCTCGAAGAGACGGCGGTCCCACACCTCGTAGTTGGGGTGGTAGATCTGCACCCCGTAGTCCTTGAACCGCTGTACGTCGTCGCGCGGCAGCGCCTGCGCGACGACCTTGCCGATCCACCGCCCCGGGAAGCGCTCCTCGATGGCCTTGGCGTAGTGCCCGTAGAAGTCGGCCTCGTCGCGGCCGGCGACCTGCGAGGTGATGGCGCCGCCGGTGAGGGTGTACGCGGTGGACGCCTTGGCGGTGTCGTACCGGTCGATGATCTCCAGCGCCTCCAGGACCTCCTCCACGTCCTTCACGCCGGTGTAGGGGCGTCCGGCAGCCTTGTGCTGGCGCCAGTTGTGGTTGATGTCGCAGTACTGGCACTCCTCCTTGGCGCCGAAGTACTGGCAGACGCGGAAGACGGTGAGGTAGATCAGGTAGCCCCACTGGATGGTGGGTGCCACCTCCATCACGGACTTCCCGTTGGAGAGGGTGTGCCGGTAGTACTCGGGCATCGGCGGCACGCCGACGTCGGAGACCCGCTTTCCGTTGAGGTACAGCCCGAGCATCCCGTCCTCGTCGGCCGCCACCCGGTACGGCGAGGAGGGGTTGACGCGCACGGACACGACCGTCCGCCGCAGGTCGTACGGGCCGCCGGTGAGGATGATCTCCTCGGGCGGACGCCGCAGGGCCGCCTCGCCGAGCTCGGGCAGGGTGCCGTGGTCGAAGGAGAAGATGAAGTACGACTTCGGCTTGACGTCACCGGCCGCCTCGTTGGTGGTGTCGCTCAGCGCCGAGGCGTCGAAGGCCACACCCCCGCGGAGCAGGTCCTCCTTGAAGACGGCTTCCCGCGGTACGTGCGGGAACCGCTCCATCAGATCCTCGACCAGCGCGGTGCGGCTGCCGCCCATCCCGTTCTCCTCGCTCCCGGCTCGTGCCGAGCCCTGTGGCTCGACTCCTCACGGTATGCCCCTGCCCGCGCGTCAGCCGTGCCGGGTCCCCTCGCGTCGCGCGATGTGCGCGGGCGGGACCAGCCCGGGCGGCAGCAGGGGGTCGGCCTCGGGTGCGCCCCAGACCGCCGTGAGCGGCAGCGTCCCGGCCCAGAGCCCGAGCGCCGAGTCCGGGCCGTCCCCGTCGTCCGGGGCGCCCGTACGGATCTTCACGGAGGCCTCTTCCAGGGAGAGGGCGAGGAGGGTGGTCGCGGCCAGTTCCCTGCGGCTGGGGCGACGGGCGTAGGCCCACTGGCCCGGCGTGGCGTGCTCGGTGAGCCGGCGCAGTCCTTCCGTCTTCTCCGCCGGGTCGGTCACCTTCCGCGGTACGCCGTGGATCATGGCGCTCCGGTAGTTCACCCCGTGCTCGAAGACGGACCGCGCCAGGACGAGCCCGTCGACGTGCGTGACGGTCACGCAGACCGGCGCCCCCGCCGCCAGGCTGCGGCTGGCGACCGACCCGTGCACGTACAACGACTCCTCGTCCCGCCCGTAGACCGTCGGTACGACCACCGGCCTGCCCTCGACGACCACTCCCAGATGGCAGACGAATCCCGCGTCCAGGATGGCGTGGAGCTCGCCCCTGTCCAGGGAGCCCTGCTCGCGCAGGCGGCGGTGGCGGGTGAGGTCGGTCTCGGGGAGCGGATGGTGGACCATGAGGAGAATGCTACCGATAGCGCAGAGCTTCGGCTAACGATCGACGAAATCAGTAATCCTGAACGTCACTGTCGACGGAATCCGTCGCGACCTACGAGCGCTCCCGGCGCCCGCGGGGAACACCTCACCGACGCCACGCCCCCGTCACGCCATCCTCCCGAGTTCCCGTTCGTCCACCCGGAACTCCGGCGCCCGGCCGGAGACCAGCCGCTCGGCCTCCCCGACCACCACCAGGCCGAGCCGGGCGAGTTCGTTGCCCTGGGAGCCCGCGAGGTGCGGGGTGACGAAGGCGTTCGGAAGGTCGTAGAGCGGGGAGTCCGCCGGGAGCGGCTCGGGCTCGGTCACGTCGAGAATCGCCGCGATCCGTCCCGCCCGCAGCTCTTCGGCCAGCGCGTCGTGGTCGACGAGGGAGCCACGCGCGGTGTTGATGAGCACCGATCCGTCGGGCATCAGGGCGAGTTCGCGGCGTCCGATCAGATGCCGGGTCTCGGCGGTCTGCGGCGCGTGCACGCTGACGATGTCGCTGCCGCCGAGCAGAGCGTCGAGCGGCAGCAGCGCGACCCCGAGCGCGGCGGCCCCGGCCTCGTCGACGTACGGGTCGGCCAGGCTCACCCGCAGATCGAAGGGCCGCAGCAGTTCGATGAGGCGGCGCCCGGTGCGCGAGGCCCCGATGACGCCGACGCGGCGGCCGAGGTTGCCGATGCCGGGGAGGACCCCCTGATGAGGAAAGACCCGTTCGGCGCGCAGGCGGTCCCGGTGGGTGAAGACGTCCTTGCCCGCGAGCAGGATCATGGCGAGCGTGTACTCGGCGACGGGCAGCGCGTTGGCCCCGGCCGCCGACGACACGACGAGCCCGCGCTCCCACACCGCGGGCGTGACGAAACCCTTCACGGAGCCCGCGGCATGCAGCACCGCACGCAGTTTCGGCGCCGCTTCCAGCGCGGCCGCGTCCAGCGGCGGGCATCCCCAGCCGCTGATCAGGATCTCGGTCCCGGCCAGCGCCTCGCGGACGGCGGGCCGGGTGAAGTCCTCGGCGACCAGGGCGGGATCGATGTCGACGAGGTCCCGCAGCCGGGCCAGTACGCCGGGCGGGAAGATCCGCGGCACGTTCTCCGCGGTCATGGCGAACATCGCGACGGGGCGCTCGGACAAGGAGTCGGCCTTCCGGCTCGGCGGCCTCGGGGGAAAGCGTTCTCTACGTTAGGCGGCGCCCCATGAGAGGGTCAATGGACGGGCCGGTGGGACGCCCGGGGCGACGAGGTAGTTTCCAGCAGTGGCCACCGCGCACCGCACGGCCACGAACGGCGACTTCCCGGGGAAGGACGACAGGGATGACCAAGCCCCTGACCAACTGGGCCGGCAACATCACGTACACGACCGAGGAGCTGCACCGGCCGCAGTCGCTCGACGCGCTGGCCGCCCTGGTCGCGAAGAGCGCCCGGGTGCGGGTGCTGGGCAGCGGGCACTCCTTCAACGAGATCGCCGACCCGGGCCAGGACGGCGTCCTGCTCTCGCTGTCCGCGCTGCCCCCGGTCGTGGACGTCGACACGACGGCCCGTACGGTCCGGGTCGCGGGCGGCGTCCGGTACGCGGAGCTGGCGCGCCGGGTCCACGAGCACGGGCTCGCCCTGCACAACATGGCCTCGCTGCCGCACATCTCGGTGGCGGGGTCCGTGGCGACCGGCACGCACGGCTCGGGCACCGGCAACGGTTCGCTCGCCTCGGCCGTCCGCGAGGTGGAGCTGATCACGGCCGACGGTTCGGCCCTGACGATCGGCCGCGGGGACGCGGGCTTCGACGGGGCGGTGACCTCGCTCGGCGCGCTCGGCGTCGTCACCGCGCTCACCCTCGACCTGGAGCCGGACTTCGAGGTGAGCCAGCACGTGTTCACCGAACTCCCCGAGGACGGGCTGGACTTCGAGACGGTGGCGGCGACTGCGTACAGCGTGAGTCTGTTCACCGACTGGGGACGGCCGGGCTTCCGGCAGGCGTGGCTCAAGCGGCGCACCGACCAGCCGCTCCCGGACTTCCCGTGGGGGACGCCGGCCACCGAGGCGATGCACCCGGTGCCGGGCATGCCCGCCGGGAACTGCACCGCGCAGTTCGGCGTCCCCGGCCCGTGGCACGAGCGACTCCCGCATTTCCGGGCGGAGTTCACCCCGAGCAGCGGATCCGAGCTGCAGTCCGAGTACCTGCTGCCGCGCCCGGACGCGGCGGACGCGCTGCGCGCGCTCGACCTGATCCGCGGGAACATCGCTCCGCTGCTGCAGATCTGCGAGGTGCGCACGGTCGCCGCCGACCGGCAGTGGCTGAGCCCCGCCTACGGACGGGACACCGTGGCCCTGCACTTCACCTGGGTCGAGGACACCGCGGCCGTACTGCCGGTGGTACGGCGGGTCGAGGCGGCGCTGGAGCCGTTCGATCCGCGGCCGCACTGGGGCAAGGTGTTCACCGTGCCGTCGGACGTGCTGCGCGGGCGCTATCCGCGACTGGACGACTTCCGGGAGCTGGCCCGCGCGACGGACCCGGCGCGCAAGTTCGCCAACGCCTTCGTCTCGGACTTTCTCCACCCCCTTTCCTAACCCCTTGTCGAACGTCCTTCCCCGGCCGTAGCCTTGCCCCGCGCCGGGGCCCGCGGGTCCCGTCCCGGGCCCCGGTCCGCACCGCACGTCACGCGTCGGCGACGACCGCCCGGGACCCCGCTCGTGGTTCGGAGGACCGAGGTGGCAAGGCCCGTGAAGCGCACGTCACGCGACATCCGCACCGCGAACCGCTACGAGGTGCTGCGGCAGATCATCGCCGAGTCCCCCACCTCCCGCCAGGAGTTGGCAGCGGCCACCGGGCTCAGCCTGGCCACGGTCGCCACGCTCGTCGGCGAGCTGCTCGACCTCGGGATGCTGACCGAGGTCGGGTTCGAGGACTCCGCGGGGGGCCGCCCCCGGGGCCTGGTGGCGGTCGACGCGTCGGGGGGCGCGCTGATCGGCGTCGACATCGCGGAGACCTACGTCCGCGTGGAGCTGTTCGACCTCGCGCTGAACGTGCTCGCCCGCGCCGCCGAGGACATGCGCCCCGGCGAGAGCCGCCCGGAGCGGATCGTCGGGCATGTCGTCACGGCCGTGGACGCGGTGGTCGCCCAGGCCGGTCCCGGGGGCGTGCGCGTCCTCGGCGTCGGAGTGAGCGTGCCGGGTCAGGTGGACCGTGACACCGGGGTCTCCGAGTACGCCCCGAACTGGGACTGGCACGACGTACCGCTGCTCGACCTGCTCTCCGAGCACCTCGCGTACCCGCTCCACCTCGACAATCCCCTCCGCGCCTGCACGGTCGCCGAGTTGTGGTTCGGCGCGGCCCGGGGGCGCGGGGACGCGGTCGTGGTCAATCTCGGGACCGGGGTCGGTGCCGGACTCGCGCTCGGCGGCGGGCTGCACCGCGGGGTCAGCAACAGCGCGGGCGAGTGGGGTCATACGACGCTGGTCCTGGACGGACGGCCCTGTCACTGCGGCAATCACGGCTGCGTGGAGACGTATGTCGGGGCGCCCGGCATCATGCTCAACCTGCGGGAGGCGAGCCCGGACAGTCCGCTGCTGCGTCCCGGGGACCAGACCGCCACGATCGACGCGCTCGCGCGCGCCGTCGCCGCCGGCGATCCGGTGGCCGTCAAGGTCGTCCGGGAGACGGCCCGTTACCTCGGCGCGGGCATCGCGGTCCTCGTCAACCTGCTGAACCCGGAAGTCGTGGTACTCAGCAGCTGGGTCGCCGCCGCACTCGGTGAGCCGCTGCTGCACGAGGTGCGTGCGGCCGTCGCCCGGCACGCCCTGAAGCGGCCGCTGGCCGCCACCGGAATCGTCCTCTCCCCCGTTCCCGGCGACCCGGTCTGTCTGGGCGCCGCCGCCTTCGCCCTGGAAGGAGCCCTCGACGCGGTGGGACACAGACCCGTGCACGGCAGAACCGCCGTACGCCGCTCCGCCCCCGCGTAAAGCCGTTCCGCATCACCCTCATGACGCCGGAAGGGAGGCTCCCGCCGCACCGCCCCACCCGTCCGGCCCCTGGTGTCCGCGATATCCGCGACATCCGTGTCATCGATGCCATCCGGGTCATCCGGGTGTGCCTGCGCTCTCGGCACCGGCCGGCGCGGGGCCCGCGCGGACCGGCATCCAGGGCTGAACCAGGAGACTCATGTCCTTCCCCACCTCGCCCAGGCTCCCGGCCGCCCCCGGCCCGGAGGAACCTCCGTCCGCCATCGACTACGTCGAGGACGTCTCACCCGGCGGCGAAGCACTCCCGCCGCGTGCCCGGTACGCGTCCTCGGACGCCATGTCTCTTTCCCTGAACGGCAGTTGGCGCTTCCGCCTGTCCCCCACCGCCGACGCGCAGGACGACTCCTTCGCGGCGGTGGGCCACGACGCCGGAGACTGGGACCGGGTGTCCGTGCCCGGCCACTGGGTGCTGCAGGGGCACGGCGCGCCGATCTACACCAACCACCGCTACCCGTTCCCGGTCGACCCGCCGCACGTGCCGACCGAGAACCCGACCGGTGACCATCTGCACACCTTCGACCTGCCGTCCGACTGGCCCTCCGACGGCGGGGCGGCGCTGCGCTTCGACGGAGTCGAGTCCTGCGCCCGGGTCTGGCTGAACGGCACCTACGTCGGGGAGTTCAAGGGCTCACGGCTGCCGCACGAGTTCGCGGTGGGCCAACTGCTGAAACCCACGGGCAATGTGCTGGCCGTCCGGGTCCACCAGTGGTCGGCGGGCTCGTACCTGGAGGACCAGGACCAGTGGTGGCTGCCCGGCATCTTCCGTGACGTCACGCTGCTGCACCGTCCGGCGGGCGGGGTGCTCGACTTCTTCGTGCACGCCTCGTACGACCACGCCACCGGCGCCGGGACCCTGCGCGTCGACTCCGACGTGGACGGGCGGGTCACCGTGGCCGCCCTCGGCATCGATGTCGCGACGGGCGAGTCCGCGACCGTGCCGGTCCAGCCGTGGACCGCCGAGACACCGCGGTTGTACGACGGGGTCCTGGCGACCCCGGGCGAGCGCGTCCCGCTGCGGATCGGCTTCCGCACGGTGGCCCTGGAGGACGGCCTGATCAGGGTCAACGGCAGGGCGGTCCTCTTCAAGGGCGTCAACCGGCACGAATGGCATCCGGAGCGGGGCCGGGCCCTGGACCTGGAGACCATGCGCGCGGACGTGCTGCTCATGAAGCGGCACAACATCAACGCCGTCCGCACCTCGCACTACCCGCCCCACCCCGCCTTCCTCGACCTGTGCGACGAGTTGGGCCTGTGGGTGATCGACGAGTGCGACCTGGAGACCCACGGTTTCGCCGCACAGGCCTGGCGCGGCAACCCGGTGGACGACGACCGCTGGACCCCGGCCCTGCTGGACCGCGCGGCCCGCATGGTCGAGCGGGACAAGAACCACCCCTCCGTCGTCGTCTGGTCGCTCGGCAACGAGGCGGGCACCGGGCGTGGGCTCACCGCGATGGCCGAGTGGATCCGTGGCCGGGACCGTTCGCGGCTCATCCACTACGAGGGCGACCACGACTGCCATGACACGGACGTGTACTCACGGATGTACACCGTCCACGACGAGGTCGAGCGGATCGGCCGGGGTGAGGACGGCGGCCCGCACAAGCGGCGTGGACTTCCCTTCGTTCTCTGCGAGTACGGCCACGCCATGGGCAACGGACCCGGCGGGATGGCCGACTACCAGCGCCTGTTCACCTCCCACGAACGCCTCCAGGGCGGCTTCGTCTGGGAGTGGATCGACCACGGCGTCAAGGACGAGCGGTACGGGTTCGCGTACGGCGGCGACTTCGGCGAGGAACTGCACGACGGGAACTTCGTCTGCGACGGGCTGCTCTTCCCGGACCGGACGCCGTCGCCCGGACTGGTCGAGTACAAGAAGGTGATCGAGCCGGTCCGGATCGACGGCCGCGGCGCGGACGGGACCGTACGGATCACCAACGCCCAGGACTTCGCGGACCTCTCCGCGCTGGCCTTCGTGTGGTCGTTCCAGGTCGACGGCGAGACCGTCGGGGCGGGCCCGCTCGCGGTGCCCGCCCTGGCCCCGGGTGAGTCGGCCGTGGTGAAGCTGCCGGAACGGCCCGACGGCGGCGGGGCCGGGGGCGCCGAGACGGGATGGACCGTACGGGCGCTGCTGGCGGCGGACACCGCGTGGGGGCCGAAGGACCACGAGGTGGCCTGGACCCAGGTCCCGGTCGCCGCGCGCGCACCGCTCGCCCTGACCGCCGGTGCGGGTCCGGTTCGCGGCGACGGCCTGATCACCCTGGGCCCGGCCGCCTTCGACTCCCGTACGGGTGCGCTGCGTTCGATCGGCAGGGTCGGGGTCAGCGGGCTGCGTCTGGACGTGTGGCGTGCGCCGACCGACAACGACGACGGTGCCGCCTGGCAGGCGGATCCGCGCCTCGGCCCGCTCTGGCGGAAGCTGGGCCTGCACCGGATGCGGCACCGTCTGGAGGCGGTGGAGCCGGCCGACGACGCGCTGACCGTACGGACCCGGGTGGCTCCCGCGGCGGCGGAGGTGGCCCTGCGTACGGCGTACCGGTGGACGTCCGACGGGACCCGGCTGCGGCTGACCGTGTCCGTGGCTCCGGAGGGCGACTGGACGCTTCCGCTGCCCCGGCTCGGGATCCGGCTGGGGCTCGCGGGCACGGCCGACCTGGTGAGGTGGTTCGGCGGCGGCCCCGGCGAGGGCTACCCGGATACCAAGTCGGCTTCACTCGTGGCTCGTTGGGAGTCCACGGTCGACGAGCTCCAGACGCCGTACGTCCGTCCGCAGGAGAACGGCGCCCGCGCCGACGTCCGCTGGGCGGAGATCGGCGGACTGCGGGTCGACGGCGAGCCGGAGTTCTGGTTCACGGCGCGCCGCTGGACGTCGGAGCAGCTCGACGCCGCCGGGCACCTCACGGATCTGTCGGCGGGCGACACGGTGTGGCTCAACCTCGACCACGGCCAGCAGGGCATCGGCTCCCAGTCGTGCGGCCCCGGTGTACTGCCCCGGTACCAACTGCGGGCCGCCCCGGCGGAATTCACCTTCATCTTCTCGGAGACACATGGCTGACCCCCGCACGGGGGCCGCGGCAGGACGGTCGGGGCGGGCCTCGGCACGCCCGCGGACCGGGCCGACGTCAGCGGGTCCCTGCGAGCGCCGGCTTCAGGACGTCGGCCAGGGAGGTCGTGGGCCGCCCGAGAAGACGGCCGAGCGTGGGGTCGGCGGGCGCGAACCCGCCCTGGCGGCTCGCGGCGAACAGGCCCACGAGCAGGTCGGCCGTCGGCTCGGGGAGCCCGTGGGCGATCAGGCCCGCGCGGTAGTCGGCGTCGGAGACGACGATCCGGCGGACCGGGCGGCCCGTCAGCCGTGAGGCGATCTCCGCGACACCGGCCATGTCGAGCGCCTCGGGGCCGGTGAGCGCGGGCGTCACCCCCTCGAGGTCCTCCCCGGTGAGCGCGAGCGCCGCCGCCTCGGCGAGGTCGGCGTGGGCGGTCCAGGCGACCGGTCCGTCCTCCGGCGCGACCAGTTCTCCCGTCCGCGCCGCCGCGCCGAGCAGCATCACGGCCGACGTGGCGTAGAAGCCGTTGCGCAGCGCGGTGAAGGCGACTCCGCAGTCCCGCAGGGCAGCCTCGGTGGCGGCGTGGTCGGGCATCGGCGGGAAGGGTGAGGACGGGTTCGCGCCCATGTGGCTCGTGTAGAGGACGTGCCCGGCGCCGGCCGCCACCGCGGCCTCGACGGCCGTGCGGTGGTGGTGGACGGCCGTCTCGCCGGTGGCGTCCGTCGACACGACGAGGACCTTGGCGGCGCCCTCGAAGGCGTGGGCCAGGCTCGCGGGGTCGGCGAAGTCGCCGCGGCGGACGCGTACACCCCGGTCCAGGAAACCGCGCGCCCGCTCCGGGTCGCGCACGCTGACGCCGATCCGCCGGGCGGGTACGCGCTCCAGCAGCTGTTCGACGACCGCCCGGCCGAGTGCGCCGCCGGCTCCGGTGACGATGATCATGATGACCCCTCCATTGTTTCCATTGATAACAACATGACCGTATCACCGGAACCAGAGGAGTGCTAACGCGATTCTGTTATCGTCGGAAACATGGAGAACGTCGACGTCACGACCCCGGACGGGCACCGCGAACGCATCGTCACGGCCGCCGCCCGGCTGCTGGCCGAGGGCGGGCCCGAGGCGGTCTCGACCAGGGCGGTGAGTGCGGCGGCCGGGGTGCAGCCGCCGACCATCTACCGGCTCTTCGGCGACAAGGAGGGCCTGCTCGACGCGGTCGTGGCGCACGGCTTCACGGCCTACCTGACCAGCAAGACCGCACGGGAACCCACCGACGATCCGGTCGAGGACCTGCGCGCCGGCTGGGACCTGCACGTGGGCCTCGGCCTGTCCAACCCGGCCCTGTACACGCTGATGTACGGCCGCTACCGTCCCGGCACGTCCTCGCCCGCTGCCGTCGCCGCCTTCGCGGTGCTGGCCCGGCACATCCGGCGCGTCGCCGAGGCGGGCCGGCTGGCCATCCCCGAGGACCGCGCCGCCGCCCTCGTCCACGCGGCCGGCTCCGGCACGACACTGACGCTCATCGCCACCCCAGAGGACCGCCGCGACCCGGCACTGTCCCGCACCGCCCGCGAGGCGGTCATCGCCGCGATCACCACGGACGCTCCCGCCACGGCGGCCCGGGGCCCCGTCACGGCCGCCGTCACCCTGCGTGCCGTACTCCCCCGGACCGACGCCCTGACCGCCCCGGAACGCGGCCTCATGGAGGCCTGGCTCGACCGCATCGCCGACGCGGCCGACTGACCCCGGTCCCAGGAGCGGCCGGAGTTCGGCGCCGGGGACCTTGCTGCCCGCGTCCAGCACGAAACGGCCGCCGGCCGGTACGGGGCCGCCCGCAGCCCCCTCGAGCCCGCCCTCGTCGCGGCCTCGGCCACCCCCCGCCGCACGGTCGGCACCACCTACGGCATGCTCGGCGCGTACGGGCTGTCCGAGCCCGGTCCCTGCGACACCACGGAGGATGACTTCCATGCCTGATCGCCGATCTCATCACGACGTGCGAGGCAGCGGGCCCGTACTGCTGGTCGTTCCGGGCGGGGCCGGTCACCCCATGGGACTGGAGGGCGCCACCGAGCGCCTCGCCGAACGGTTCACCGTGGTGACGTTCGACCCGCTCGGGCTGTCCCTCGGCCCGCTCGACGACCCGGTCGGCGAGCAGCGCGTGGAGGTGTGGAGCGACCACGCCCACCGCCTCCTCGACTCGCTGCTTCCCGACGGCGAGAGCGCGTACGTGTTCGGCAGCAGCTCCGGCGGCATCGTCGCCCTGGATCTGCTGGCCCGGCATCCGCGGCGGCTGCGGCACGTGGTCGCCCACGAGCCGCCCAGCCTGGCCGTGCTGCCCGACGCCGTGGAACAGCGGGCGATGATCGTCGAGGTGGACGAGGTCGGCCGCGCACAGGGCCTCGGCGCCGCGATGTCCCGTCTCCAGGCCGGACTTGTGGGCCGGGGGTGGGACGGCCCGCCCGCGTCGGTGCCCGAGGTGGACCCGAACACCCCGATGGGCGTCTTCCTCACCCGTGTGCTGGGGCCGTTCACCTCCCACACCCCCGACCTGGCCGCGCTGAGGACCCGGTCCGACCGGCTCACCCTCGGCGCCGGACACGACTCACGGGGCCAGCTCCCGTACCGGACGGCCGCCTTGCTCGCCGAACTCAGCGGCGGCGGCTTCGCCGAGTTCCCCGGCGGTCACATCGGCGTCATCGAGCACCCCGTCCCGTTCGCGGACCGGCTCACGGCCCTGCTCACCGGGGCGGCCGGGGACGACTAGCCGTTCCCACCGGGCCGGTCGGGACCTCTCCGGCCGAACGCCTGCACCTCGTCGTACGTCGGCGCCGTGCCCTGGGCGGGCCGGCCCGCCCGGACGTCCCCCACGGCGTCGAGGACCGCGCCCAGCGCCCGCCGGTAGAGGAACGAGCCGAGACTGACCCTGCGTACGCCGAGGTCGGCGAGGTGCGCGACGGACGGCCCGGAGGGCGAGTAGAGGATGTTGAGCGGCACGTCGAGGCTCTTCACGAGGGCGGCGATCCGGGTGGGGTCGGTCAGGCCGGGGACGAACACGCAGTCGGCGCGGGCCTGTTGGTAGAGGTCGAGCCGACGGAGCGTCTCGCGTTCGTCCGTGCCGTCGCCCAGCCAGTGGGTGTCGGTGCGGGCGTTGACGAAGAGGCCGGGGACGGCGGCCCGTACCGCCGCGATCTTCGCCGCGTGCGGCTCGGCGGGACCGAGCCCGTCCTCCAGGTTGACACCGACGGCCCCCGCGGCGGCCAGTTCACGTGCCAGCCCGGCCACCTCGTCGGGGTCCTGTCCGAAGCCGTCCTCGGCGTCCACGGACAGCAGATACGGGCCCGTGCCGAGCTGCCGGGCCAGGCGCACCGTCAGGTCCCGGGTCGCCGCGGCGCCGTCCGGCAGCCCGGCGGAGGCCGCCACACCGAGGCTCGTCGTGCCGATCGCCTCGAAGCCTTCTGCGGCGAGGAGGGCGGCGGAGGCGTGGTCCCAGGCGTTGGGCAGCAGCAGCGGGGCGCCGGCGTGGTGGAGCGCGGCGAAGCGGCTCACGCGGGAGGTGGGGCGCCGGGCGCCTGCCGTGGGATGTGCCGGTCCCTCGGTGCGCGGGGCCGAGGGACGGGACGGGCGCTCCTGGTCGGCGTTCATGTCCCCCACGCTAACGGCACGGCCCTTCGGCGCCGGCCGAACCGTGTGCGCCGGCGCGAAGGAGCGGTCACCGGGGCGCCACCGACCACGACGACGCCGTGGCACGCCCGTCCGCGGCGCTGAAGCGGAACCGTGCCGACGGACCGGAGGTCCAGCTCACGCTCAGGTCGTACGTCCCTTCCACCGTCACGGACACCAGCTCGGCGAGGGGCCGGGGATCCGGTTCGGCGGTGAGGCGGGCGAGAGCGACGAAGAGAGTCGCTCCGTCCCCCACTGCACCGGATCCCACCGCACCGGCCCCGTCCAGAAGGCCGTGCAGGGAGAGGAGTTCGGACCGCGCTGCGGATCCCTGCGGCCAGCCCGTCACGCGTACCGGTGTCCCGGGAGCCGCTCCCGCCACCAGGTGCGCCCGCACCTCGACCGCGCCGTGCGCGAGGACGAGGCTGGTGACCCGGGCGCCGTCCGCGGCCGTGTGCCGGGACGCCGCCCAGCCGCTCCCGGTACCCAGCGGCTCGATGTGCGTACGGCTCGGGTCACCGCCGACGATCACGCTGTTGTCGCAGCGGGCGCTGTCGCCGGCCCGGGCACCCTCGTCGCCGCCGACGCCGGAGTCGGCCGGGTGGCCGGAGACGTTCGGGTCGCCGGAGTCGGTCGGCGCCGAGGGCCGCGTCACCGTCGAGTAGGCGAGCCGCGTGTAGTACGGGTCGTAGCGGACGTCCTCGCTGCCGTGGTTGTGGAGGCGGACCAGACCGTCCGAAGCGGTCGTCTGGAGCAGCCAGTTGGGCGGGCCGACGGAGGTGACCGCGTCGGTGCGGTCCGTCGGGCCTGGCTCCTCGCGGGCCGTCCACACCTCGTGGTCGGGCGGCAGGAGCAGGCCCACGAACCCCTTGCTCGCCCAGTACGGGGACGCGGGGCCCGAATAGCCCTGCAGGACCGACTCGTCGGGGCCGTGCCAGCCGAGGGTGAGCAGCCCCCGGCCGTCGACCGCGCCCCGGTCGAGGAAGTGGCGCAGGGCGCCGGACGCCAGGCGCCGGGTCTCTCCCGGCGCGAGGGGCGTACGTCCCGTCAGGGCGCCCAGCCACAGCGGCGCGGCGGTCGCGAACCGGTAGGTCAGGGAGCGGCCCTGGTGCACCGGGGCACCGTCGGCACCGAACAGCCGGGCGTAGTCCTGGAGATGACGCGCCAGCCGGCCGCCGTACAGGTCGAGCAGCCGCTCGTCGCCGGCCAGCCGGGCGTGCAGCACCGGATACAGGTGCATCGCCCAGCCGTTGTAGTAGTCGAAGGCGCGGCCGGGGCCGTCGCTGTACCAGCCGTCGCCGAGGTACCACTGCTCGATGCGGTCCAGGCCGCGGTCGACGGCGGCGCGCGCGGCCTCCGGCTCGTGATCGATCTCCGCCAGGAACCCGCCCACCGTCACCGGGAACAACTCCCAGTTGCAGGGCCAGGGTTCGGCGGTCAGCGCGTCGCCGAGCCATCCCGCGGCGCGCTGCCGCACGGCGTCGTCCAGACGGTCCCACAGCAGCGGCCGGGTCAGCCGCAGGGCCAGGGCGACGGACGCGGCCTCGACGAGCGGCTGACTGCGGTCCCGGACCCGCGGCCAGACGCCGGCCGTTCCGGCGGCGAGGCCGTCCGCGTAGCGTTCCAGGACCTTCTCGTCGCGGCGGAAGGCGGCCAGGAGCAGGGTGCGGGCGTAGCCCTCCAGACCGTCGGAGAGCCTGCCGGACCAGCTCGTGCGGTCCGCGGGCAGATGGTAGAGCGCGCCGTCGGCGGTGGCGTACGGGGCGACCGCCGCGAGCAGGGAGTCGGCGGCCGCCTCCCAGTGGGCTCGCGTGCAGCCGGTGTAGGGGCTGAGGGCGCGGTCCTCGGGGAGTGCGAGGAACGACGGCGGTGAAAGGGGCGGCATCGGCGGACTTCCTTTCTGTGCCGTGTGAGCTGTTCCGCGGGAACCCCGAAAAGGTAGAGGCGGGGTACGGGGAGGTCAACGGGGCCCGCGGGGGCCGCCCCGCGCATCGACTAGCGTCGTGACATGACCAGTGACGCCTCCCGCAGCGACCGACCCCCCACCCTCGCCGGCGCGCTCGCGTCGGGAACGGTCGTCCTGGACGGCGGGATGTCCAACCAGCTCGAGTCCGCCGGACACGAACTGAGCGACGAGCTGTGGTCGGCGCGGCTGCTCGCCGAGCGGCCGGAGGCGATCACCGAGGCCCATCTCGCCTACTTCGAGGCGGGCGCGGACGTGGCGATCACCTCCAGCTACCAGGCCACCTTCGAGGGCTTCGCGCGGCGCGGCATCCCGCACGACCGGGCGGCCGGGCTGCTGCGGCTCAGCGTCGGATCGGCGCGCGAGGCGGCCCGGCGCGCGCGGGCGAAGGGCGTCACGAGGCCCCTGTGGGTGGCCGCGTCGGCCGGGCCGTACGGGGCGATGCTCGCGGACGGCTCGGAGTACCGGGGCCGGTACGGGCTGAGCGTGGCCGAGCTGGAGCGCTTCCACCGCCCGCGCCTGGAGGTGCTGGCGGCCGCCGCGCCCGACGTGCTGGCTCTGGAGACCGTGCCGGACACCGACGAGGCCCGGGCGCTGCTGCGGGCGGTGCGCGGGCTCGGGGTACCGGCGTGGCTGTCGTACAGCGTCGCCGGTGGCCGGACCCGGGCCGGGCAGCCGCTGGAGGAGGCCTTCGCCGTGGCCGCCGACGCGCACGAGATCATCGCGGTCGGCGTGAACTGCTGCGCGCCCGAGGACGTGGACGACGCGGTCGCGACGGCGGCGCGGGTGACCGGCAAGCCCGTCGTGGTCTATCCGAACAGCGGTGAGGTGTGGGACGCGGGGGCCCGTGCGTGGAGCGGACACTCGACGTTCACCGCCGAGCAGGTGACCGGCTGGCGGCGGGGCGGGGCCCGCCTGATCGGCGGTTGCTGCCGGGTCGGCCCCGGTGCGATCACCACGATCAGGGAGTCACTCGCGTCCGGACGGTGACGTCCGCACCGCGGGCCCCGGGCGGACGAGGGAGTCCCCCGTGTCCGCCGCCGCGCGTGAAGGCCCGCGCGGGCGACCCCGCCGGCAGGCGGCCGGATCTCTTCCCCGGACCCGGGGGTGGCCGGCGTCAGGGCCGAGGGGTGCCGCCGGAGCGACGGAAACGGCGTACGGCGGACAGCGGAGCGACAGCACGTACGGGCGAACCGGCGCGAGGGAGCGACGCGGGTGTGGCCTCCGGACCGCCGAACGGACCACGGGCGCTCGCGGGCTTGCTCAACTCTGCTTTCCACAGGGCGATTTCACGGTCGCGTGGGCCTTGGACGGTGTGCGGTTCCCCCGCGCCGAACATCCGCACCGGATGGGTGGTGTCCCAGGCCTGCCAGCCGGGGTCGCCCTCGACCGCGAACCGCACCCAGGCCGCGTGCATCGCGTCGGCGAGTTCCTGCGGGGCACCCTCGCCGGCGAGCATCGCCGCCTCGGGCACCTCGGCGGTGTCGAAGACGAAGCCGAGCTCCAGGGCGTGGCAGGCGCCGAGACGGGGCACGTTCGAGGGCCAGGCGAACTCGAAGACGTACGAGCGGGAGTGCCCGCAGCGGGCGTCCGCGAGCCGGTGCAGCGGGACCCTCAGGAGGTGGTCGGTGACCATCTGGCCGACGAGCTCTGCGGTGCTCGCCGCCGGGTGGGTCGCGCGGTAGCCGCGCGGCACCTCGTGGCCGCAGCGGCAGCGGGCCATGGCACCGGCGACGGCGACAGCACCGAGCCGGTCGACGCGTTCCAGCAGGCCGCCGGGGACCAGCCAGAGCCGGTACTCCTCACTCGTCCAGCCGAGCAGCAGGTCGACGCCGGGGGCGGCGCCCTCCAGGAGCGCCTCCAGCGGGTCGCGCGGGACCAGGTCGCCGTCGACGACGATGCCGAACGAGGGCCCGCCGAGCACAGGGCTGCTGAGCCGGCTCACCTCGGCCTGCGTACGCAGCAGCAGGCCGCGGTCGACGGCGGCCAGCGCGTCGGCCGTCGCCGGGACCTTCAGCCGGGCGGCCATCCTGCGGACCATCCGGCGCACCTTGTCCCGGTCGGCCGTCTCCGGCGGCCCGCTCTGCAGCACGGCCCGCTGGAAGAGTCCCCGGGCACGCGGCGCGGCCAGCAGCGCCCCGATGCTGATGGCGCCCGCCGACTCCCCGAAGACGGTCACCCGGTCGGGGTCGCCGCCGAAGCCCGCGATCGACGCGCGCACCCACTCCAGTGCGGCGAGCTGGTCGCGCAGGCCGGGGTTGGCCGGCCGGTCCGGGAAGAGGCCGTAACCCTCCACTCCGAGGCGGTAGTTGAGGGAGACCAGGACGACTCCGTCCCGGGCGAAGGCGCGGCCGTCGTAGACGGGCACGGCCGACGAACCACGGGTCAGCGCCCCACCGTGGATCCACACCAGCACGGGGAGCCGGGCGCCCGGGCCCGGTTCCGGTGTCCACACGTTCAGGTTGAGGCAGTCGTCGCCGGGCACGACGGGATCGGAGAGCAGCCGTGCGAACGCCTCCGAGTACGGCGGTTTGGGCGGTGTGGGGCCGAAGGCGCCAGCGTCGCGCACCCCGTCCCAGGGCTCGGGGGGCACGGGGGGCCGGAAGCGGCGCGGGCCGAACGGCGGGGCCGCGTACGGGATGCCGCGGAAGACGGCGATCTCGTTCTCGTACCTGCCGCGCACCGCTCCGTACGGGGTGGTGACCACCGGATCCGTCCGCCGTACCGCGTCCGCCGCCATCCGACCACCAGCTCCTCGCCGCTCGCACACCCTTCCCGGCAGAGCATCACCTCACTTCCGGCCGATCCCGTGGAGGCCGCCGTCCGGCGTACGTCCCCAGGTCCCCGAACGGCGCACACGGCGCGGCATCCCCGGCACGCGTCAGCACGCGCCGGCGTCCGACCGGCCGGACCCCGACGGGACCGGATCGGCCGGGCCGCGGGCCGCCCAGGTGATGCCGCCGAGCAGGTGCGTACGGAAGTCGGGGTCGTCGTAGGCCTGCGCGGTGTGGCCGAGCGCGGTGTAGAAGACCCGGCCCGCGCCCTGCTCGCGGCACCACACCAGCGGGTGGTCGTCGCCCATGCCGCCGCCCTCGTACGAGGACTCGTCGGCGTGGACGAGCACGCGCGCCGAACCGTCCGGCCCGGGGCGGAAGTCGTACCACTCGTCGGTGAACTCCCAGACCGGCGGGAGGTGTCGCGTCGCCGGATGCGCGCGGTCCCCGACGAGGGCCCGGCCCGGCTGGAGGTCGGGGTGCCGGTCGAAGCGCGCGCCGAGCAGTTCGCCGTAGTACGGCCAGTCGTACTCGGTGCAGGCGGCCGCGTGCACACCGACGAACCCGCCGCCGCCCTCGACGTACGCCGCGAGCCGGATCCGGCCCGCCGGTGTCAGCACGTCGCCGCTGGTGGAGAGGAAGACCACGGCTGCGTACGCGTCGAGCGGTCGTTCGAAGAGGCCGGGGTCCTCGGTGGCGACGACGTCGAACCCGTGTGCGTCGCCGAGGGAGCGTACGGCGGCCACGGCGGCCGGGATGGAGTCGTGCCGGTAGGCGGTGGTGCGGGTGTGGACGAGCACGCGGTGGGTCATGGCGGTGAGCCTATTGTGCCCCGACCCGGCGTCCCGGACCGTCCGATTCCTTCAAGACCCGCCCCCCGCCGGCCGCCTACCGTGACCCCATGACTCCACGATTCGATCTGATCGGCCTGGTCGCCTCCGACATGGCCGCCACGCTCGCCTTCTACCGCCGCCTCGGTCTCGTCTTCCCCGAGGGGGCCGAGGACCAGCCGCATGCCGAGGCCGGACTGCCCGGCGGTCTGCGGCTGGCGATCGACACCGAGGAGACGATCCGGTCGTTCCACCCGGGGTGGCGTCCGGCGGCCTCCGGGGGCGGCCGGACGTCGCTCGCATTCCTCTGCGACAGCCCGGCGGAGGTCGACGCCGTGTACGAGGATCTGGTGGGCGCCGGCCACCACGGCGAGCTCAAGCCCTGGGACGCCGTCTGGGGCATGCGGTACGCGGTCGTGCACGACCCGGACGGCAACGGCGTGGACCTGTTCGCACGGCTCCCGGAGAACTAGGGCGTGTCGCGGCGGGCGGCGTTCGCCCGTTCAGGGGCTCTCAGGAGCGCGCGAGCAGTTCGCCCAGCGGCATGCCCGCCAACTCCTTGACGTCCCGGGCCAGATGCGGCTGGTCGGCGAAGCCGGACCGGGCGGCGACCTCCGCGAACGGGACACCGTCCCACGCGAGGGCGAGGGCCCGCTGCAGTCTCAGGACCCGGGTCAGCGTCCTGGGTCCGTAGCCGAAGGCCGTCAGGGAGCGGCGGTGCAACTGGCGTGTGCTCAGGCCCAGCCGGACGGCCGTGGCCGCCGCCGACCGCCCGGCGCCCAGGGCGGCCACGATCTCCCGCAGCAGCGGATCGGGGGGTCCGGTGCCCGCCGCCCGGTCCAGCGCCACCTCTTCGAGCGCGGCGACGGGGTCGGCCGCCGCGTCGATCCGCGCGGTCAGGCGCCGTACCTCCGCTGCGGGCCACAGATCGGCCAGGTCCACCCGCAGGTCGCGGAGTTCGTCCGCGGGGGCTCCGAGGAGGGAGGGCGCCGTACCGGGGAAGAACCGGACCCCCGCCCAGTCGGCGGGCGCGCCACCGGGAACGTACGCGCGGGTGTCGGGACCGGCGACGAGCAGCCGGCCCTCGGTCCACAGCAGGTCCATGCAGCCGTCCGGGAGCACGGGCCGTACGGCCTCGGCGGGCGTGGACACGGCGCGGCTCCACACGACCGCGCCGGGCAACCGGGACGCACGCTCCACGTACACGGTTGCCACGCTACGCCGCCCGGGTCCGGTGCTCCTGCGGGCTGATCCCGTACACCCTCTTGAAGGCGCTGGACAGGGCGAACGCGCTGCCGTACCCGACCCGGCGGGCGATCGATTCGAGGGTGTCGTCCGTCTCGCGCAGCCGGTCGGCGGCCAGGGCGAGGCGCCGGCCGGTGAGGTACGTCATCGGGGGCTCGCCCACGAGTTCGCCGAAGCGGCGGGCCAGCGCGGCCCGCGAGACCCCGGCCCTCGCGGCGAGCGCGGCCACCGTCCAGGGGTGCGCCGGGTCGTCCTGGAGGAGCCGCAGCACCCGTCCGACGACGGGGTCCGCGAGCGCCCGGTACCAGGCCGGGGCCGCCGCCTGCGGACGGGAGAACCAGGCGCGCAGCGCGGCGCTCATCAGCAGGTCGAGCAGCCGGTCGAGGACGACCTCCTGGCCCGGCTCGTCGCGCGCCATCTCCTCGGCGAGGACCGGCGTGAGCGGGCAATCCCACATGTCCTGGGTGAGGGAGAGCAGGGGCGGCAGGGCGTCGAGCAGCCTGCCGCTGATCTCGCCCCGCATCTAGGCGTCCCGATCAGCAGCACCGTGGAGCCGTCGGGGCGCTCGCCCCAGCTGCGTACACCGAGGTCCCAGTGGCCCTGGTGCGAGCGTCCGTCGGGGTAGGTGCACTCCCCGCCCGGCAGGATCACCGCCTGCGGGTCCGTTCCGGGGTCGTCGGCGCAGGTGTACGGGTCCGGGCCGCGGGCGATGGCGAGGTCGCCCGCGCGCAGCAGGAGCCGCTCCCCCTCGGCCGGCGTGATCCAGGCCAGGCCGCGGACCACGAGCATGATCGTCAGGGGGGCGCGGTCCTCGACGCGCACGCACCAGGGCGGGTCGAAGGCCGCCCGGATCATGAAGGCCCCGCGCGCCCGGGGGCCCTCCAACAGGCCGGCGAGTGCGTCCATGGCGTCAGCGTAGACCGCCCCGGCGCGCCCTCGTGGACGCCCGCTTATGGGAATGAGCCCTTCAGCGATGGGACCCCGGCAGGCGCGGCGCTTGACTGGCGGCATGACGGATCACAGGGCACACGATCAGGGCATCCGGAGCACGCGGGACATGACGGTGGTGGTGACGGGGGCCTCGGGGCGTACCGGCCGCCGGGTGGCGGGGGCCGCGCGGGCGGCCGGGCTCACGGTGCGGGCGGTCTCCCGCGCCCGGGGTTTCGACTGGACGGACCGGTCGACGTGGGCGGACGTCCTGCGGGGCGCCGACGCGGCGTATCTCGCGTTCCCCACCGACATCGGCTCGCCCGACGCGGCCGGGGCGGTCGGCGCCCTGGCGCGGGAGGCGGTCGGGCTCGGTGTGCGGCGGCTGGTGCTGCTGTCGTCGCGGGGCGAGGAGCAGGCCCGCCCGGCCGAGGAGGCGCTCAGGGCGTCGGGCGCGGAGTGGACGGTCGTCCGGGCCGCCTGGTTCGCGCAGAACTTCAGCGAGGGCCCGCTGGTGGACGGGCTCCGTCACGGCGAGCTGGTGTTCCCGGCCGGCGAGGTGCGCGAGCCGTTCGTCGACGTGCGGGACATCGCGGACGTCGTGGTGTCGGTGCTGACGAGGGGCGACCGGTACGTGGGCCGGGATCTCGAGGTTTCGGGGCCCAGGCTGCTGACCTTCCGCGAGGCGGTCGCGGAGATCGCCGGGGCGACCGGCGGTGAACTGGTCTACGTCCCGGTGACGGCGCGGGAGTACGGGGACAGCCTGGCCGGTTTCGGGGTGCCGCCCGAGGAGGCCGAGTTCCTCGTCGGACTCTTCGCGAGCCTCCTCGACGGCCGCAACGCCCGTCTGTCCGACGGTGTGCGGCGGGTCCTGGGCCGTGCGCCGCGCGACTTCACGGACTTCGCCCGGGAGGCCGCGGCGGCCGGGGTGTGGAAGGCCCGAGGGCGCCGGGAGCCCGCGCCGACGGCGGGAGCGGGGGCCGAGGTCGTTCGGTCGGGGGCGAGGCCAGTCGGGCGGGGGGAGGCCGGTCGGGCGGGGGGAGGCCGGTCGGGCGGGGGGAGGCCGGTCGGAGCCGGGGGGCGGGGCCGGTCGGAGCCGGGGGGCGGGGCCGGTCGGAGCCGAGGGCATGCGGCCGGCGACGGGGTCGGTCGGGGCGGGGTCGATCGGCCGGCGGTGAGGTCACTCGTGGTGGCCGGGTCGCTCAAGGGGGTGAGGTCACTCGGCCGGCGGCCCGTCCTCGCCGTCGTGGTTCTTGTGGGGTTGGTGCGTGCTCTTCACATGGCCCCGGAGCCGGGACGTCAGGTCCTCCGGAGGCAGGAAACGCGACCAGCGCTCGGGGAACTCGGAGGGCATGTCCGGGTCGTCGGGGTCAGGGTCGGCGGCGAGGGAGGCGGCCGCGCGGGCCACGTACTCGGCGGCCTGCTCGTGGCGCAGCCGTTCGTTGGCGGCACGGGCCGCGGCCGTGGCGGCGGCCGGCCAGACCCGGTCGATCGCCGCGTTGACCGCGGCGCCCACCAGCACCGCGAACGCGGACACGCCGATCCAGAGAAGGACGGCGACGGGCGCGGCCAGCGAACCGTAGATCGTCGGGCCCTCGACCGTGCTGGTCAGATAGATCCGGAGCAGGAAGCTGCCGAGGACCCACATGGCCAGGGCGACCAGGGCACCCGGCACGTCCTCGACCCAGGGCGAGCGCACCGGCACGGAGACGTGGTACAGCGTGGTGAGGAAGACGACCGAGAGCACGATGACGACGGGCCAGTACAGCACCTGCACGAGCGTCGCCGACCACGGCACGATCTGCACCACCGCGTCCGGGCCCGCGACCATCAGCGGCAGGGCGATCGAGCCGATCAGCAGAGCCACGACGAAGAGCAGGAACGACATCATCCTGGTCTTCACGATCCCGCGGGTGCCGTCGAGGCCGTACATCACGGTGATGGTGTCGACGAAGACGTTCACCGCTCGCGAGCCCGACCACAGGGCGAACAGGAAGCCGATCGAGATGACGTCGGGGCGGCCGCCCTTCATCACGTCGTGGAGGATCGGTTCGGCGATCTGGTGCACGCCCTTGTCGGTCAGGACCGTGCGGGACGCCTCCAGGATGTTGGACTCCAGGCTCGCGATCGAGTGCGCGCCGGTCCAGTCGTCCACGTAACCGAGCAGCCCGATCAGGCTGAGCAGCAGGGGCGGCACGGACAGGAGCGTGAAGAAGGCGGACTCGGCCGCCAGCCCGAGGATCCGGTACTCCATGCAGGAGTTGACGGTGTCCTTGAGCAGCAGCCAGGCGGTCCTGCGCTTCGACACGTTCCTGTACAGCGCGCGAGCGCGGTGGAAGCGGCCCGAGGGAGGCCGTTCAGGTGTTTCTTTTGCCTGGTGCACATCCTTACCGTATCCGTATGGCAGCCAGCACCCACACCGTGACCAACCAGGCTCCGCCCCTGGTCGGATATGACGTCTTTGCCGCCGACCGGGCCCTCGTGGAGGCGGTCGAGCGGCACCTGGATCCACAGCTTCTCGACGAGGCGCGGGACGAGCTCACGACGCTCGGCCGCACGACCGGCTCCGCGCAGGTGCAGGAGTGGGGGGCCCTCGCCAACGAGAACCCGCCGAGACTGCGCACCCACGACCGCTACGGCAACCGCGTCGACGAGGTCGAGTTCCATCCCTCCTGGCACCGGCTCCTCGGCAAGGGTGTCTCGGCCGGACTGACGGCCGCCTGGTCGCGCCCCGGCGGGCACCTGAGGCGGGCCGCCGGGTTCATCGTCTGGACGCAGGCGGAGGCCGGTCACGGCTGCCCGCTGTCGATGACCCACGCGGCGGTGCCGGCGCTGCGCACCGACCCCGCGCTCGCCGCCGAGTGGGAACCGCGCCTCACCTCCACCGTCTACGACCAGGGGCTGCGGCCCGCCGCCCAGAAGGCCGGAGTGCTCTTCGGGATGGGCATGACGGAGAAGCAGGGCGGCAGCGACGTACGTGCCAACACCACGGAGGCGCGGCCGCTGGCCGAGGACGGGACCTATGAACTGACCGGGCACAAGTGGTTCTGCTCGGCGCCCATGTCGGACGGCTTCCTGGTGCTGGCGCAGGCCCCGGGCGGCCTGACGTGCTTCCTGGTGCCGCGGGTCCTGGCGGACGGGACCCGCAACGTGTTCCGCATCCAGCGGCTCAAGGACAAGCTCGGCAACAGGTCGAACGCGTCCAGCGAGGTCGAGTTCGACGGGACCTGGGCGCGCCGGGTCGGCGAAGAGGGCCGCGGGGTGCGCACCATCATCGAGATGGTCTCGGCGACCCGGCTCGACTGTGTGCTCGGCGCCGCCTCCCTGATGCGGCAGGCCGTCGCGCAGGCCGTGCACCACAGCGCCCACCGGGAGGCCTTCGGCGGGAAGCTGATCGACAAGCCGCTGATGCGCAACGTGCTGGCCGACCTGGCGCTGGAGTCGGAGGCGGCCACGACGCTGGCGATGCGTCTGGCGGCCGCGTACGACGACGGCGGCGAGGAGGAGCGGGCGTTCCTGCGGCTCGCGGTGCCGGCCGCCAAGTACTGGGTGACCAAGCGGTGCACGCCGGTGGCGGTGGAGGCGCTGGAGTGCCTGGGCGGCAACGGGTACGTCGAGGAGTCCGGCATGCCCAGGCTGCTGCGCGAGTCGCCGCTCAACTCCATCTGGGAGGGCGCGGGCAACGTACAGGCCCTCGACCTGCTGCGCGCGCTCCAGCGCGAACCGCAGGCGCTGAACGCGTTCCTGCGCGAGGTGGGCCTGGCCCGTGGCGCCGACCACCGGCTGGACGGCGCGATCAAGAACCTGCTGGCCGAACTCGCCGATCTGGACGGCATCGAGGCGCGTGCCCGCCGACTGGTGGAGCGCATCGCCCTGGTGCTCCAGGGGTCGCTGCTCGTCCGGTACGCGCCCCCGGAGGTCGCCGACGCGTTCTGCGCCTCACGCCTGGGCGGCGACTGGGGCTCGGCCTTCGGCACCCTGCCGCACAGTCTGGATCTGGCCACGGTGGTGGAGCGGGCCCGCCCGGTGTCCTGAACCGCCGGCGCGGGGGTGGTGCTGCGCCGACACGGCACCACCCCCGCTCTCTGGCCCCGTCGCGAGGAGCACGAACGCCGCACGGGCGGCGTTGCTCAAGTTTCGGACCCCGTACGGCTGTTCGCCAGGGTTGCAGAGGGTTGCAACTTTCCCGCGGAGTATGTCCGGACCGGGCCCCTCCGTCGCCGCCGGACGGCACTATGAGAACCGCAGTCAAGTACGGGGCGGAGTTCCCTCGGCCGGAAAGGGCCGAGCGTCCGCTTGTCCGCCACCGTGCGCAGTCCGCCCGGGAGGAACAGTGGCGCACCCGCCGATCGACGTGACACGGCTCGCCGCCCTGGACGCCGCGCAGGCGGCCCGTGTGCTGGGCGAGGTGCGCGAGGCCACGCTGGCCGGACATCCGGCCCGCATCACGCCGCGCCCGGTGATCGGGCAGTCCTGGGAGCGCATGCTGCGCGGCGGCGTCGACCCCGACCACGACGTCCGGGCGGGGCTGCTCGTCCGCGACGAGGTGGAGCGGCGGCGACAGACCTCGGAGCTGCGGCATGTGCTGCCGGTGCTGCGCGAGGCGCTGCTCTCGGTCGCGGACGCGGCCCACCACATCGCGGTGGTCGCGGACCAGGAGGGCCGGGTGCTGTGGCGCGAGGGCTGCGCGTCGGTGCTGCGCAAGGCCGACGGGTTCGGTTTCGAGCTCGGCGCGGACTGGCGCGAGAGCGTCGTCGGCACCAACGGCGTGGGCACCCCGCTGGTCACCCGCCAACCCGTACAGGTGTTCTCCGCCGAGCACTTCGTGCGCACCCATCACTCGTGGACGTGCGCCGGCGCTCCGGTCACCGACCCGCGCGACGGCAGTCTGCTCGGCGTGGTGGACGTGAGCGGACCGCTGGACACACTGCACCCGGCCACGCTGGCGCTGGTCGGCTCGGTGGCCAAGCTCGCCGAGGCGCGCCTGCGCGAGCTGCACCTGGCCTCTCTGGAGCGACTGCGCGCGGTGGCGGCGCCGGTGCTGGCCCGGCTCGGGGGGCGTGCGGTGGCCGTCGACCGGGACGGCTGGACCGCCGCGGTCACCGGGATGCCGTACACGAACCGGCTCGCGCTGCCCAAGGAGCCGAGCGCCGGGCGCGGTTGGCTGCCGACGCTCGGGGCGTGCGTGGTGGAACCGCTGCCCGGCGGCTGGCTGGTCCGGGCCGCCGACGACCCGGCGCCCCGGCGGCCCGCGCGGATCCTGCTGGACCTGGCGCATCCGCGCCGCTGGTCGGTGACGGTCACCTCGGACGCGGGAACCTGGTGCCAGGAGCTGACCCCCCGGCACGCCGAACTGCTCTATCTGCTGGCGGCCCGTCCGGCCGGCCGCAGCGCCGCGGGCCTCGCCGACGACCTGTTCGGCGACTCCGGCCGCACGGTGACCGTACGGGCCGAGATGTCGCGGGTACGGCGGTACCTCGGGGCCTTCCTGGAACACCGGCCGTATCGTTTCTGCGACGACACCGAGGTGGAGTTGGCCCTCCCGGAGGATCCCCGGGACCTGCTCGCCCACTCGACGGCACCGGCGGTACGCAGGGCGCGCGTCGCGGGACCCCCTTGTACCGCACCGGGGGCCGCCGTGTCCGCCGTGAACCACAAGGAGCGTATTTCGGGACCGTCTTCCGGGGTCCTCGACCAGGTACGCCGCTCCCTGCCGTAGCATCCCCTCACAGGCCACCCCACCCGTCCCTCCGTCAACGTACTGATCATGAGGGGCAGTTGGCCTTCCTCGGGAGGACGCATGAAGCAGCGCGGCAGGCACCGCCGACAACGGAGGGGACAGGCGCTGCGCGCCACCCTGGCCGGAACCGCCCTGGCGCTCACCGCGGCCGCCACGCTGATCAGCACCTCCCAGGCCACCGGCAGCAACAGCCCCGGGTCACTGACCCCGCTCAGCACCGCGGCGGCGACCGGCGGCTTCCGGCTGTACGAGAACCTGGTCCCCGGCGACACCCTCGCCACGCTCACCAGGAGCATGGGCGGGAACGTCGGTGTCTCGGGCGTCCTCGCGGACACCGACCACGTGATGCGTGACCGGGCGGAGTGCTCCGGCGCCGAGCGGGGCGCGCTGCCCCTCGAACCCGTCGCCACGCGGGCGTACTGCTGGGCCGGGGACGACGCCCGCACCCGGCAGTGGCGGCCCGGCTCCGTCACCACCTCCGGCGACGCCGACGACGACGGCCGGTGGGGCGGGCAGCGTGTCATCATGGCGGGCTGGACGCACGACGACCGGGCGGCGGGCACGACGGCCGGCGACCGGGGTCTGGCCCGGATCGCCCTCATCGACGCGAGCGACCCACGGTCTCTCACCTACCGCTGGGTGCTGCTCGTCGCCCCGCGCGACGGCGGCAGGGACTTCGACGCGGTCCGCTCCCGGATGGGCGGCATGGTCTGGTACCAGGGCAAGCTGATCGTCACCGGGCGAGGCGGCGCGGGCCGGGACGACGCGCTGCTCGTCTTCGACCTGCACCACATCCTCAAGGCCGGCGTGAACAGCGGCGCGGTCGGCAGGGTGCGGGGCGGCTACTCCGCGCACGGCTACCAGTACGTGCTGCCGGCCGTCGGCTCGTACAGCCCGGCGGGCGGGACCTGCGGGTCCGCGGGCGGCACGGTGCCCTGCTTCGGTTCGCTCTCGCTGGACCGCACGTCGACGCCGGACAGTCTGATCGCCACGGAGGCGTCCGGGGCGGGCGGCGGCGAGCGCACCCGGATCTGGCGGTACCCGTACAGCGCCGTCGCGGGCCGCGAGGGCCTGCTCCGCAGCGACTCCCGGGGCCGGGTCGACGCGGCCGAGGCCTACACGACCAAGGCCGCCGGCCTGTCCGGCGTCCTGTCGCACACGCCCGCCGGGGCGCGCAGAGCCGACTGGTACGTCGGCCACACCCCCGACAGCGGCGGCCGGCACGGCACCCTGTGGCGGCAGAGCGGAAGCGGCGCCGAGGCGGTGCGGTGCAGCGGCGACCAGTCGTACGCCTGCTGGGGGCAGCACACCGCCTCCCTGTCGTACTGGCAGGAGACCGGCGAGCTGTGGACCCTGAGCGGCGCGGGCACGGACACGACGCCGGAGCGGACGCTCTACGCGGTGCCGCTGAGGTCGGTGGACGGCTCGCTGGGCTAGGGCCGCACCGGGCGACGTCCGTCCCGGGTGTCCCCAGCGGGGGCGGCGGGGTCCGCCTTTTGGAGGGGGCCGAGCGGCCATGGTTCCCTGACCTCATGAGCAACGTCACTGTGACCACCTGGTCCCTGGAGCAGACGGCCCCGACCGACCTGCTCCCCGCGGCCGCGCCCGACGGAGACGTCCGGATCGTGCGCGCCGAGGTCTCCTCGCCCGAGTTCAGCCGCTTCCTGTACGCCTCGGTCGGCGCCGACGTCCGCTGGACCGACCGGCTGGGCTGGACGTACGCGGAGTGGGAGCGGTTCCTGGACCGGCCGGGCGTGGAGACCTGGGTCGCCTACGACCGGGGGACGCCGGCGGGCTATGTCGAGCTGGAACCGCAGGACGACGGCGTCGTGGAGATCGTCTACTTCGGCCTGATCCCCGCCTTCCGCGGCCGGCGCATCGGCGGTCACCTCCTCTCGCACGGGGTCGCGCGGGCCTGGGACCTGGCGGAGCGGGTGCCGGGCCGGGCCGAGACCAAGCGGGTCTGGCTGCACACCTGCAGCCAGGACGGGGAGCACGCCATGGACAACTACCTGCGGCGCGGGTTCAAGCTCTTCGAGACCGAGGTCGAGGAGAAGCCGGACGTGGCCGCCCCCGGCCCCTGGCCCGGAGCGCGGACGGTCTGACCCGCCGCGGCGGGGTCCGGAAGGGCCGACCGAGTGACCGATACCACCCATGTCTCATCGCTCGGGACAAGGTTGTCCACATGATGGATGACGGTGGACTCCCCCGAGATGCCCGTGACACGCTTCCGTCATGTCTGGAACTGGAATTGCCTTGGTGAGTCGGCGGCACGTCGACCTCGGCCGCATGTCCAGCGCCATCTGTCCGGTGAGCTGACAGCCCCGGCCGAGCCGGCATTCCCCCTTCGCCTCTCTCCACGCAATGGTGCGCGCGTACTTCCGTACGTGCCCATGCGCGTGCCCCAGAGCGCCCTCCTTCCTGTCCCGCAGTCCCGAAGGACGTATCAACCATGGCCGCCACCCCGCAGAATCCCGACGCCGCGCCCCGCCGCAAGGTGAGCCGTCACCGCGGTGAGGGGCAGTGGGCCGTGGGTCACTTCACCCCGCTCAACGGGAACGAACAGTTCAAGAAGGACGACGACGGTCTCAACGTGCGGACACGCATTGAGACGATCTACTCCAAGCGGGGCTTCGACTCGATCGACCCCAACGACCTCCGCGGTCGGATGCGCTGGTGGGGGCTGTACACCCAGCGCAAGCCCGGGATCGACGGCGGCAAGACCGCGATCCTCGAACCGGAGGAGCTGGACGACAAGTACTTCATGCTGCGCGTCCGTATCGACGGCGGCCGGCTCACCACCGACCAACTGCGCGTCATCGGCGAGATCTCGCAGGAGTTCGCGCGCGGCACCGCCGACCTCACCGACCGGCAGAACGTGCAGTACCACTGGATCCGCATCGAGGACGTCCCGGAGATCTGGAACCGTCTGGAGGCCGTGGGCCTGTCCACGACCGAGGCCTGCGGTGACACCCCGCGCGTCATCCTCGGCTCGCCCGTCGCCGGGATCGCCGAGGACGAGATCATCGACGGCACCCCCGCGATCGACGAGATCCACCGCCGGATCATCGGCAACAAGGACTTCTCGAACCTGCCCCGCAAGTTCAAGTCCGCGATCTCCGGCTCGCCGCTGCTGGACGTGGCACACGAGATCAACGACATCGCGTTCGTCGGCGTGAACCACCCCGAGCACGGCCCCGGCTTCGACCTCTGGGTCGGCGGCGGTCTCTCGACCAACCCGAAGATCGGACAGCGCCTCGGCGCCTGGGTCCCGCTGGACGAGGTCCCGGACGTCTACGAGGGCGTCATCTCGATCTTCCGCGACTACGGCTACCGCCGGCTGCGCACCCGCGCCCGCCTGAAGTTCCTGGTCGCCGACTGGGGCGTGGAGAAGTTCCGGCAGATCCTGGAGGACGAGTACCTGGAGCGCAAGCTGGTCGACGGCCCCGCGCCCGAGCAGCCCGTCGCCCGCTGGCGCGACCACGTCGGCGTGCACCGGCAGCAGGACGGCAACTTCTACGTCGGCTTCGCCCCGCGCGTCGGCCGGGTGGACGGCACCACCCTCACCAAGATCGCCGAGCTGGCGGGGGCCCACGGCTCCGGCCGGCTGCGCACCACCGTCGAGCAGAAGATGATCGTGCTCGACGTCGAGGAGAGCCGGGTCGAGTCGCTGGTGGAGGGTCTCGAAGCCCTCGGCCTGACCGCCCGGCCCTCCCCCTTCCGGCGCGGCACGATGGCCTGCACCGGTATCGAGTACTGCAAGCTCGCGATCGTCGAGACCAAGGCGCGCGGTGCCTCCCTGATCGACGAGCTCGAACGCCGTCTCCCCGAGTTCGAAGAGCCGATCACCATCAACGTCAACGGCTGCCCGAACGCCTGCGCGCGCATCCAGGTCGCGGACATCGGTCTCAAGGGCCAGCTGGTCCTCGACGACCGGGGCGAGCAGGTCGAGGGCTTCCAGGTGCACCTGGGCGGCGCGCTCGGCCTGGAGGCCGGCTTCGGCCGCAAGGTCCGCGGCCTCAAGGTCACCTCGGACGAGCTACCCGACTACGTCGAGCGGGTCCTCAAGCGCTTCCAGGCGCAGCGCGCGGACGGCGAGCGCTTCGCCACCTGGGCTTCCCGGGCCTCCGAGGAGGACCTGTCATGAGCGAGCGCGCCGCGCCGTTCTACTGCCCGTACTGCGGGGACGAGGACCTGCGCCCCAGCGAACAGGGCCACGGCGCGTGGGAATGCGCGGCGTGCAACCGAGCCTTCCAGCTGAAGTTCCTCGGGCTGCTGGCCCAAGGCGTGAACCGCGCCTCCCGGACGGGGAACGCCCGGCGCGACGAAGGCGGAGGGGACGAGATATGACGACCGTTCAGGAAGACCGCGGCACCGAGGACTTGAGGAGCATCGCCGAACAGGCCGGGCGCGACCTCGAGGACGCGTCGGCCCTGGAGATCCTCCAGTGGGCGGTGGACACCTTCGGCGGGAAGTTCTGCGTGACCTCCTCCATGGAGGACGCGGTCGTCGCCCATCTCGCCTCCCGCGCCAGGCCCGACGGCGGTCCGGTCGACGTGGTCTTCCTCGACACCGGTTACCACTTCCCCGAGACCATCGGCACCCGGGACGCGGTCGAGGCGGTGATGGACGTCAACGTCATCACCCTCACCCCCCGGCGGACGGTCGCCGAACAGGACGCCGAGTACGGGCCCGCGCTGCACGACCGCGACCCGGACCTGTGCTGCGCCCTGCGCAAGGTCAAGCCCCTCGAAGAGGGCCTGACGTCGTACGACGCCTGGGCCACGGGGCTGCGCCGGGACGAGTCCCCCACCCGGGCGAACACCCCGGTCGTGGGCTGGGACGAGAAGCGGCAGAAGGTCAAGATCTCACCGATCGCCCGCTGGACGCAGGACGACGTGGACGCCTACGTCGCCGAGCACGGCGTGCTCACGAACCCGCTGCTGACCGACGGTTACGCCTCCGTCGGCTGCGCGCCCTGCACCCGCCGTGTTCTGGAGGGCGAGGACGCGCGCGCCGGCCGCTGGGCGGGACGTTCCAAGACCGAATGCGGGTTGCACGGCTGACCATGACCGAGATCGCGGAGAACCAGGAGAACCAAGTGACCGGAGCCACGATCTGGCTCACGGGTCTGCCGAGTGCCGGCAAGACCACCATCGCGTACGAGCTGGCCGGCCGGCTGCGCGAGGAGGGCCACCGCGTCGAGGTGCTCGACGGGGACGAGATCCGCGAGTTCCTCTCGTCGGGCCTCGGCTTCTCGCGCGCCGACCGCGACACCAACGTACGGCGCATCGGTTTCCTCGCCGAACTCCTCTCGCGCAACGGCGTCAAGGCGCTGGTGCCGGTGATCGCGCCGTACGCGGACAGCCGTGAGGCGGTGCGGGGGCGGCACCGGGCCGGTGGCACCACGTATCTGGAGGTCCATGTGGCGACCCCGGTCGAGGTCTGTTCGGTACGTGATGTGAAGGGGCTGTACGCCAAGCAGGCCGCGGGCGAGATCTCGGGGCTGACCGGCGTCGACGATCCCTACGAGGAGCCCGAGTCGCCCGATCTGCGCATCGAGTCGCACACCCAGTCCGTGCAGGAGTCCGCGGCCGCGCTGCATGCGCTGCTCACCGAAAGGGGTCTCGCATGACGACCGCAGCCACTGTGTCCGAGGCGGCCGGCGACTCGGAGGACGCCGGCCCGTACGCGCTGTCCCACCTGGACGCGCTGGAGTCCGAGGCGGTGCACATCTTCCGCGAGGTCGCGGGCGAGTTCGAGCGGCCGGTGGTCCTCTTCTCCGGCGGCAAGGACTCCATCGTCATGCTGCACCTGGCGCTGAAGGCCTTCGCCCCCGCGCCCGTCCCCTTCTCCCTGCTGCACGTCGACACCGGACACAACTTCCCGGAGGTCCTGGAGTACCGCGACCGCACGGTGGCCGCCCACGGCCTGCGCCTGCACGTCGCCTCCGTACAGGACTACATCGACCGCGGCGTCCTCAAGGAGCGTCCGGACGGCACCCGCAACCCCCTGCAGACCGTGCCGCTGACCGAGAAGATCCAGACGGAGCGCTTCGACGCCGTGTTCGGCGGCGGACGCCGCGACGAGGAGAAGGCCCGCGCCAAGGAACGCGTCTTCTCCCTGCGCGACGAGTTCTCCCAGTGGGACCCGCGCCGTCAGCGTCCCGAGCTGTGGCAGCTCTACAACGGCCGCCACGCACCCGGCGAACACGTCCGCGTCTTCCCCCTCTCCAACTGGACCGAGCTGGACGTCTGGCAGTACATAGCCCGCGAGCACATCGAACTCCCCGAGATCTACTTCGCGCACGAGCGCGAGGTCTTCCAGCGCGCCGGCATGTGGCTGACCGCCGGCGAGTGGGGCGGCCCGAAGGAGAGCGAGACGGTCGAGAAGCGGCAGGTCCGCTACCGCACCGTCGGCGACATGTCCTGCACGGGCGCCGTCGACTCCGACGCGACCACGCTGGACGCCGTGATCGCCGAGATCGCCGCCTCCCGGCTCACCGAGCGGGGCGCCACCCGCGCCGACGACAAGATGTCCGAAGCGGCGATGGAAGACCGCAAGCGCGAGGGGTACTTCTAGTCATGACGAGCGCCACCGAACCCACCGAGCCGTTGTCGGTCGAGCAGTTGTCGGCGACCACGCTGCTGCGCTTCGCCACCGCGGGCTCCGTCGACGACGGCAAGTCCACCCTCGTGGGCCGTCTGCTGCACGACTCCAAGTCGATTCTGACGGACCAACTGGAGGCCGTGGAGCGGGTATCGGCCGACCGCGGCCAGGACGCCCCCGACCTCGCGCTGCTCACCGACGGCCTGCGCGCCGAGCGGGAGCAGGGCATCACGATCGACGTCGCCTACCGGTACTTCGCCACCGCGCGCCGCCGGTTCATCCTGGCCGACACCCCGGGCCATGTGCAGTACACCCGGAACATGGTCACCGGCGCCTCGACCGCCGACCTGGCCGTCGTCCTGGTCGACGCCCGCAACGGCGTCATCGAGCAGACCCGGCGCCATGCCGCCGTCGCCGCGCTCCTGCGCGTCCCGCACGTCGTCCTCGCCGTCAACAAGATGGACCTCGTCGCCTACCAGGAGTCCGTCTTCGCGGCGATCGCCGAGGAGTTCACGGCGTACGCCTCCGAGCTGGGCGTTCCGGAGATCACCGCGATCCCGATCTCGGCGCTCGCCGGCGACAACGTGGTGGAACCGTCCGCGAACATGGACTGGTACGGCGGCCCGACGGTCCTGGAGCACCTGGAGACGGTCCCGGTGAGCCACGACCTGGCGCACTGCCACGCACGGCTGCCCGTGCAGTACGTGATCCGCCCGCAGAGCGCCGAGCACCCCGACTACCGGGGGTACGCCGGTCAGATCGCGGCCGGTACCTTCCGCGTCGGGGAGAGCGTGACCGTGCTGCCCTCCGGGCGCACCTCGAAGGTCGCCGGAATCGATCTGCTGGGCACACCGGTCGACATCGCGTGGACCCCGCAGTCGGTGACCCTGCTGCTGGCGGACGACATCGACATCTCGCGCGGTGACCTGCTCGTACCGAGCAAGGACGCGCCCCCGACCACCCAGGACGTCGAGGCGACGGTGTGCCACGTGGCGGACCAGCCGCTCACGGTCGGCCACCGGGTCCTGCTCAAGCACGGCACCCGCACGGTCAAGGCGATCGTCAAGGACATCCCGTCCCGGCTGACGCTGGACGACCTCTCGCTGCATCCGCACCCGGGCCGGCTCGTCGCCAACGACATCGGCCGCGTCAAGATCCGTACCGCCGAGCCGCTTCCGCTCGACTCGTACGCGGACTCCCGGCGCACCGGCGCGTTCATCCTGATCGACCCCGCGGACGGCACCACGCTCACCGCGGGCATGGTCGGCGAGTCCTTCGCCGCGCCGCAGCCGGTCAAGGACGAGGGCGACGACGACGGGTGGGACTTCTGACATGACATCCACCGACTTCTACTCGACGTTCGCCAAGGAGGGCGGCCGCGTCGGCAGCGGCGCCCTCGGCAGCGGGCAGGGCGGGGTGGCGCGATGTGCGAAGTGACGTACGCGCACTGCCTGCGCGCCCCGTCCCCCCACAGCCTGAGCGTCCGAAGACCTGCCGACCTCCCGGCCACGAACTGAAACCGTGACCGCCGGGCCAACGAGAGGAAAGCCTCCCGTGCCTGCCATCCGCTCCACCCTCGCACGCCGTGGCACAGCCGCCGCCGTCGCACTCCCGCTGCTCGCCCTCGCCGCGTGCAGCTACGGCTCCGAGTCCAAGGACGACAGCTCGAAGGCGAAGGTCGCCGCCGGGTCCAAGAAGATCGACGGCCTCGACTCCGTGAAGATCGGCTACTTCGGCAACCTGACGCACGCGACCGCGCTCGTGGCCAACCAGAAGGGCTACTTCCAGAAGGAGCTCGGCGCCACGCAGGCCAAGTACCAGATCTTCAATGCCGGTCCCAGCGAGATCGAGGCGCTGAACTCGGGCTCGATCGACATCGGCTGGATCGGTCCCTCGCCGGCCATCAACGGCTACACCAAGTCCGCCGGGAAGAACCTGCGCATCATCGGCGGTTCGGCGTCCGGTGGCGTGAAGCTCGTGGTCGACCCGAAGAAGATCAAGTCCCTGAAGGACGTCAAGGGCAAGAAGATCGCGACCCCGCAGCTCGGCAACACGCAGGACGTCGCGTTCCTCAACTGGGCCGCGGAGCAGGGCTGGAAGGTCGACCCGCAGAGCGGCAAGGGCGACGTCTCGGTGGTCCGCACGGACAACAAGATCACCCCGGACGCCTACAAGTCCGGCTCCATCGACGGCGCCTGGGTGCCGGAGCCGACCGCGTCAAAGCTGGTCGCCGAGGGCGGCAAGGTGCTGCTCGACGAGCGGGACCTGTGGCCCGACAAGAAGTTCGTGATCACGAACATCATCGTGTCGCAGAAGTTCCTCAAGGAGCACCCGAAGGCCGTCGAGGCCGTGCTGAAGGCCTCGGTCGACACCAACAAGTGGATCAACGCCAACCCGGACGAGGCGAAGGCGGCGGCGAACAAGCAGCTGGAGGCCGACTCCGGCAAGGCGCTGCCGGCCGATGTGCTCGACCCGGCCTGGAAGTCCATCCAGGTCACCGACGACCCGCTGGCGTCCACCCTCAACACCGAGGCGGACCACGCGGTGAAGGCCGGTCTGCTGGAGAAGCCCACCCTCACGGGCATCTACGACCTCACCCTGCTGAACAAGGTCCTCAAGGCCGAGGGGCAGAGCACCGTCGACGACGCCGGTCTCGGCGTCAAGTAGGCCCGGATCCCGATGAGTTCCCAGGAGGTGACGACCATGGCCACGACCTTCGCCAAGGAAACGGACAGCGCCGTAGCAGTCGACCACGCCGCCAGGATCGAGCACGTCTCGAAGTCCTTCGCCGGACCGGCGGGGCCCCAGCTCGTTCTCGACGACATCACCCTCGACGTCGCACCGGGCGAGTTCGTCACCCTCCTGGGGGCCTCGGGGTGCGGGAAGTCGACGCTGCTCAATCTGGTGGCGGGGCTCGACGCCCCGACCGCGGGCAGCATCACGACCGACGGGCGCCCGGCCCTGATGTTCCAGGAGCACGCCCTCTTCCCGTGGCTGACCGCGGGCAAGAACATCGAACTCGCCCTGCGTCTGCGGGGCGTCGCGAAGTCCGAGCGCCGCGAGAGGGCGGAGGAGCTGCTCGAACTCGTACGGCTGAAGGGCGCGTACGGCAAGCGGGTGCACGAGTTGTCCGGCGGGATGCGCCAGCGCGTCGCGATGGCCCGCGCGCTCGCCCAGGACAGCCAGCTCCTGCTGATGGACGAGCCGTTCGCGGCGCTCGACGCCATCACGCGGGACGTCCTGCACGACGAGCTGACCCGGATCTGGCGGGAGACACGGCTGTCGGTCCTCTTCGTCACGCACAACGTGCGCGAGGCGGTACGGCTCGCGCAGCGTGTCGTCCTCCTCTCCTCGCGCCCCGGACGGGTCGCGCACGAGTGGACCGTGGACATTCCGCAGCCGCGCCGGATCGAGGACACGGCCGTGGCGGAGCTGTCCGTCGAGATCACCGAACAACTGCGTGGGGAGATCCGCCGTCATGGCCAGCACTGAGACCAAGGACGACGCGGCCGTCAGGGAGGACAACGACCTGGCGGGCCTCGACGCCCTGGAGACCGCGGTCCACACGGACCGGGCCTCCGTGCGGCAGACCTTCGTCGCGAAGGTCCTGCCGCCCCTCGTCGCCGTCGCGCTGGTGCTGGTGGTCTGGCAGTCGCTGGTCTCGTTCGACATCGTCACCGACCCCAGCAAGCTGCCCCCGCCCTCGGCCGTCTGGGACGAGGCGAAGAACGCCTGGCTGCAGGGAACACTGCTCGACTACATCTGGACCAGCGTGTCCCGGGGCCTGCTCGGCTTCCTCCTGGCGCTGGTGATCGGCACGCCGCTGGGTCTGCTGGTGGCCCGGGTGAGGTTCGTACGCGCCGCGATCGGTCCGGTCCTGTCCGGCCTGCAGTCCCTGCCCTCGGTGGCCTGGGTGCCGCCGGCCGTGATCTGGCTGGGCCTGAACAACTCGATGATGTACGCCGTGATCCTGCTCGGCGCCGTCCCCTCGATCGCCAACGGCCTGGTCTCGGGCGTCGACCAGGTGTCCCCGTTGTTCCTGCGGGCGGGGCGGACGCTCGGTGCCACCGGGCTGCGCGGCACCTGGCACATCGTCATGCCCGCGGCGCTGCCGGGCTATCTGGCCGGTCTGAAGCAGGGCTGGGCGTTCTCCTGGCGCTCGCTGATGGCCGCCGAGATCATCGCGTCCTCGCCCGATCTGGGCGTCGGACTCGGCCAGTTGCTGGAGAACGGCCGCAACGCCAGTTCCATGTCGATGGTGTTCCTCGCCATCTTCCTCATCCTGTTCGTCGGTATCGCGATCGACCTGCTCGTCTTCAGCCCCCTGGAACGGCGGGTGCTGCGCGGTCGCGGTCTCCTCGTGAAGAGCTGAGGCCCTCATGCACCGCCCGGTCCTCCTCGTCATCGCCCACGGCAGCCGCGACCCGCGGCATGCCGCGACGGTCCACGCCCTCGTCCGGCGGGTCCGGGCGCGGCGGCCCGGCCTGCGCGTGGAGACCGGCTTCCTGGACTTCAACGTCCCGTCGGTGAACGGGGCGCTGGAGTCGCTGGCGGCGGAGGGCGTACGGGACGTGGTGGCGCTGCCACTCCTGCTCACCCGCGCCTTCCACGCGAAGTCGGACATCCCGGCGGTGCTGCGGCAGGCCCCGGCGCGGCTGCGCATCCGCCAGGCGGCGGTGCTCGGCCCGTCACCGCTGCTGACGGACGCGCTCGAGCGGCGTCTGTACGAGGCGGGGCTGACCGCCGCCGACAAGTCCTCGACCGGGGTCGTACTGGCCTCGGCGGGGTCCACGGACCCGGAGGCGATCGCGGTGATCGCGGACATCGCGCGGGAGTGGCGGCGCACCGGCTGGTGCGCCGTGCGGCCCGCGTTCGCCTCCGCCTCCCTCCCCCGCACGGAGGACGCGGTGCGCGAGCTGCGCGCTCTCGGCTGTGCCCGGGTGGCCGTCGCGCCCTATGTCCTGGCTCCGGGCTTCCTGCCGGACCGGATCGCCCGGGGCGCGGCCGGTGCCGACGTACTGGCGGACGTGCTGGGCCCGGCGCCGGAGGTGGCACGAGTACTGCTGGAGCGCTACGACCAGGCCCGGATGCCTGCGCTGGCCGCGGTCGGCGCGTAGTCCCTGACCGCCGTGCGCGCGGACGCTCCCCGTGGGCGACACGTGGATGGCGCGGAGTGGTGACATCGGACGAACAACGGCCTTGCGCGGTGCCCGAGTTCAGGCGAACGACAGTCCTCCCGTCCTCGTCCGCTTGAGTTCGAAGAGGTCCGGGTCGGCGGCCAGGACGCGGAAGCTGTCGAAGAGTTCGGCCGCCCGCTGTCCTCGCGGAACGGCGCGCAGCACCGGGCCGAACCACACCGTCCCGTCGACGTGCAGGGTGGGTGTGCCCACGTATCCGTCGGACTCCGGTTCCTTGCCCGAGTCGTGACTGCGGCGCACCGCCTCGTCGTACGAGGGGTCGTGGGCCGCGTCGGCCAGCTCGGCCGGGAGCCCGGTCTCGGCGAGGGACTCGGTCACCACGGCGTCGAAGTCGTCCGCGCCGCGCTCGTGGATGCGGGTGCCGAGAGCCGTGTAGAGCTCGCGCAGCACCTTCTCGCCGTGCCGCTCGGCGGCGGCCACCGCGACCCGTACGGGTCCGACGGACCGGTCGACCAACGTCCGATACCAGTCGGGAAGTTCGTTGCCCAGGTTGTGCAGGTGAAGACTCATGACATGGAAGCGGAGGTCGAGCGGGCGGGCACGCTCGACCTCCAGCAGCCAGCGGGAGGTGATCCAGGCGAAGGGGCAGGCGGGGTCGAAGTAGAAGTCGACGCGGACCGGTGGTCCGACGGGCTGTTCGTGGGTCATGCCGGGAACGCTAGCCGTCCGGTGGCGCGCGGTCCCGGCCCAATTCGACGCTCTTTCCGTGGTCCACCGCGCCGGTGTCCCGCTGTCGCGGATCCCGGCCGCTCGCCGCCGGCGCGCGGGTGACGACGGGCGCGTCGGCGGGACGGCCACGGGGTCGGGGAACCCGCCGTACCGCCGGTAGAGGTCGTCGTACGGCCGGCAGAGGTCGCCGTACGGCCGTAGCCGTCACCGTGCTGCCGTAGAGGTCGCCGTGCGTCTCGACGACGCTCGACGGCGTCCGGCCGGTACGCGTGTCCGGCCGTCCACGCTAGGGACGCGGCGGCCGCTCCTGCGGTACGGACGCGACAGCCTCCGCGGCCCGTCGCGCCAGCTCGGCGACCGGCATCGAACCCGCCGCCCTGCGCTCGCGCGCGAAGGCGTTCGCGAGTCGCTGGAGCAGGTCGTTGAGCGGGGTCGCCACGCCGTGCAGCCGGCCCAGGAGGGCGATCTCGCCGTTGAGGTAGTCGGCCTCGATGGTGCCGGTGGCGCGGTCGAGGGACTGCCAGGAGGAACCCCCGCGCCGTGGGGCGCCGTCGAAGGGCCGGAGGCTGATCCTGTCGCCGCGGACCCGCTGCTGTTCCTCCTCGCTCGCGTACGCGATCCCGGCGGCGGCGAGCGCCGCCTCGCCCTCCGCCCGCACCCGTGCGACGAGCTCCAGGCCCTCCTCGCCGGTCAGCGGGCCGCTGACCGCCTCGATCGCGTTCGCGAGGTTGCCGAGCAGCTTGGCGTACTGCCAGCGCGCCACGTCCGGCACGACCGGCGCCTCGAATCGGGACCTCTCCAGGTCGGCGGCGATCCGGCGGGCCGTCTCGTCCGTGCCGTGCGGATACCGGCCGAGGTGCAGGATGCCGGTGAGGGGGGTGCCGGCCGCCGCCACGGCGCCGGGCTCGACGAAGGTGGCGGGCAGCCAGACACAGACCCCGTACACCCGCCGGAACCTGCGCAGCGCCAGGCGCTGGCTCTCCACACCGTTCTGCGCGCAGACCAGGGGCAGTCGCTCGGCGGCCGTGCCACCGCCCGCCACGGGGGCCGGGCCCCAGGACGCCAGCGCCGCCTCGCTGTCCTGCGTCTTGACGGCGAGCAGCAGGACGTCGTCGGCACGCAGTGCGCCGAGTGCCGCGGGCCCGTCGACCGTGGGCAGCCGGTGCGTGCGGACGCCCTCCGAGGTCATGAGCCGCAGTCCGCCTGCGCGGAGCGCCTCGTAGTGCGCGCCCCGCGCGACCAGGACCACGTCGTGTCCCGCCTCGGCGAGCCGGCCGCCGATGGCCCCGCCGACGGCTCCCGCTCCGATGATGACGTAACGCATGGGGACGAGCCTCGCACAGTCGCCCCGCGTCGGCGCAGGTACCCTGCGTCGGATGGTCTCGCAACGATTCACGCTCGGCGGGGAGCTGCCGGTACGAAGGCTCGGTTACGGCACCGCGCAGCTGACGGGACCGGGCTACTGGGGCCCGCGCGGGGACGCCCGGGACGCGGTGGCGGTACTGCGGCGGGCCGTCGAGCGCGGGGTCACGCTGGTCGACACCGCCGACAACTACGGCCCGTCGGTGGCGGAGGAGCTGGTCGCCGAGGCCCTCCGTCCCTACCCCGCGGATCTGCTGATCGCCACCAAGGGCGGCGTCGTCCGCACCGGTGCCAGCGCGTGGCACGTGTCCGGGCGACCGGAGACGCTGCGGGCGATGTGCGAGGAGAGTCTGCGGCGGCTGCGGCTCGACACGATCGGCCTGTACCAGCTGCACCGTCTGGACCCGCAGGTGCCGATGGCCGAACAGCTGGGCGCGCTCGACGAGTTGCGCGCCGAGGGCAAGATCCGGCACATCGGGCTCGACACAGTGACCGCCGAACAGTTGGAAGCGGCACTGGAGTTGACCGGCATCGCCGCGGTCCAGAACCGCTACAACCTGCTCGACCGCGCCTCGGATCCGCTGCTGGAGCTGTGCGAGGCGCACGGAATCGCCTTTCTGCCGTGGTTCCCCCTCGGCAACGGCTCACTCACCGTCGGACACGTCCACGCGGAGATCGCCGCCGCGCACGGGGCGACGCCGGGTCAGATCGCGCTCGCCTGGCTGCTGCACCGTTCCCCGGTGCTCTGCCCGACGCCGGGCACGGGGTCGCTCGTCCACCTGGAGGAGAACCTCGACGCGGCCGCGGTGCGGCTGACCGACGAGGACATGCGCGCGCTGGGTTGACCTTGCCCCTGGAGCAGGGCGAATCCTGTGGACATGGACTTCGACCTGACGCAGAGCGCGTACAGCGACCCCGGTGACCTGGACGTCGGTGGGCTTCCACGGGACCCCGGCCGGCTGGCCTCGCTGGTACGCGACGTGATCATTCACCGTCTGGAGGGTGAGCGCTTCGCCTACGTGATCCCCGAGGAGCGGCTGCACGAGGACGCCGAGGCACGGTACGTGACGGAGCTGCTGCGGGTGCTGCGGGCACGCCGGGACGCCCCGCTGACCGTTCGGCGGACGCCCGCGGAACGGTTCGTCGGGACCTGCAGGGACTTCGCCCTGCTGCTCTGTTCGCTGCTGCGGGCCACCGGGACGCCGGCCCGGGTGCGCTGCGGCTTCGCCACGTACTTCGAGGAGGGCTTCCACGACGACCACTGGGTCACCGAGTACCGCCTCCCGGACGGTGGCGCCCGGCTCGTCGACGCGCAGATCCTCGACCCGTCGTACGACGTGCCGTTCGACCCGCTGGACGTACCGAGGGACCGGTTCCTGGTGGCGGGCGACGCCTGGCGGGCCTGCCGGGCCGGGCAGGCGACACCGGGGCGTTTCGGGGTGGGTCATCTCGACGGGCTCACCGGCCTGTGGTTCGTGCGCTCGGCCGTGCTGCGCGACCTCGCCGCCCGCAACGGGGTCGAGGTGCTGCCCTGGGACGGCTGGGGCCCCGGGATCCTCGACGACGCGGCGCTCACGGAGGACGACATCGCCCTGATCGACACGGTCACTGCGGCCGGCTCCGAGGGGGAGTCGCAACGCCTGTACCGCGACCCGCGCCTCACCGTCCCGGACGAGATCGTCTCGTACACCACCTACCAGGGGGTACGGAAGGTCACTCTGCGTCCGAGGGCTCCGCGCCGAACTCCGAGGGCTCGCCGCTGAACGGGGTGCCCTGGTGGAAGTACAGCCGCCAGCCGTCGGCCGTCCGCCGCCACAGCGAACTCCGGTGCACCAGACGCCCGTTGTCCCCCTCCGTGTCGAAGGTGATGTGGACCAGGTCCGGTGCCAGCTGGACGCCCTTCATCCGGGAGGCGGTGATGGGCCGTGACCCCGGCCGTGTCGTCGAGGTCAGATGCGCGAGCATCGAGGCGCGGTCCCACAGCCGGCCCGAGGAGCCGAACTCGCGGAAGGCGGGGTGCAGCAGTGCGCCCAGCCGCTCCGGCGAGCGGCGGACCTCCGCGTCGAGCAGGCTCAGCTCGCCCTCGATGGCCGCCTCCACGGCGGGATTGTGGTCAGGCACCTGTCAGCTCCTCAAGTTTGACGACGGTGTTCCAGTTGCGGGTGGTGGCGACGACGCCCTTGAGGAACCTGGGCCTGGCCAGGATCTCGCCCAGCTTGGAGCGTCCGAGGCCGTCGGGGGCGTACAGGTACAGGGCGCGGTCGCCGAGCCGGAACTCCTCCGGCAGGAAGGCCGCCGGGTCGACCGGCGCGAAACGCCCGGGATCGACGGGGGCGGAGAAGTAGGTGACGTGCACCTGCTTGGCCTCCAGTTCGGCGGCCGGGAACGGGCACGCCTCCCGGACGGCCCTCAGGTAGGCGTGGTCGCGGACCAGCACGTCGACGGTGAAGCCGAAGTGCTTCTCGACGGCGTCGGCCAACTCCGCGGCGAGCGAGTCCTCGTCGCCCCGGTCGGTGGAGAAGACGGCGTTCCCGCTCTGGAGATAGGTGCCCACACCGTCGTGGCCGAGCCCCTGCAGGAGGGTACGGAGCTCGGCCATCGGCACCTTCTTGTTGCCGCCCACATTGATCCCGCGCAGCAACGCCGCGTACGTCGTCGTCATCCGTTCACCATAGGACGGCCGTCCGGCGCATCCGCACCAACACCCGCACCCTGACCCGGATCCCCGAGAACCGTCCTTGTATGTAAGGGGCTTCTATCCTCCCCAGTGCGGAGACCGCGGGGTCCGCGGGGAGGAGCCGGGGACCGGACGGTTCACCGGGCAGTACGAGGAGACGGTCCTGTCCGGGCCATACCTTCATAACGAAAGGTGACGGCAGGGGGCTGTCACCGCGCACGAGGGGGATGGCCCGTCATGGCGAACGGAGACATACGGGTGCGGGGCATCGCCGCGCGGGCAGGCGGCTGGAGCGCCCGGCACCGATGGGCCGCCGTCGGAATCTGGGTGCTGTTCGTCGTACTGGCGATGGGGCTCGGCTCGGCGGCGGGCCGGGTGGACGTCAACGAGAGCGATCAGCTCAAGGGCGAGACGCACACCGCCGCGAAGATCGTCGAGGACTCCGGGATCAAGGAACCCTCCAGTGAGAGCGTCCTGATCCAGGCGAAGGACGCGAGCGTCACCTCCACGGACGCCGAGTTCCGCGGCGCCGTCTCCGCCGTCGTCGAGGCCGTCGGCGCGACCGGCGAGGTCACGGACGTGACCTCGCCGTACGACACGAAGACGATCTCGAAGGGCGGCCACAGCGCCCTCGTGCAGTTCGCCATGCGGGGCGACCCGGAGACCGCGGGCGACCGCGTCGCGCCGGTGCTGGACGCCGTCAAGGGGGTGCAGAAGGAGCACACGGGGCTGCGGATCGAGGAGATCGGCGGCGCCAGCATGCAGAAGACCTTCGACGACGCGTTCGGCGACGACTTCCAGAAGGCCGAGCTCTCCGCCGTGCCCGTCGCTCTCGGCATCCTGCTGATCGCCTTCGGCGCGCTGGTGGCCGCGCTGCTCCCGGTGGCGCTCGCGGTCACCGCGATCATGGCGACGATGGGCCTGATGGGCATCGTCAGCCATCTGCAGCCGATGAGCGACACCGCCAACTCCGTGATGCTGCTGGTGGGTCTGGCCGTCGGGGTCGACTACTGCCTGTTCTATCTGCGCCGTGAGCGTGAGGAGCGCGAGGCCGGCCGGGACGCGCAGACCGCGCTGCGGATCGCCGCCGCGACCAGCGGCCGGGCCATCGTCGTCTCCGGTGTCACGGTCTGCGTGGCGATGGCCGGCATGCTCTTCACCGGACTCGCCGAGTTCGAGGCGATGGGGCTGGCCTCGCTGATGGTCGTGGCGGTCGCCATGGTCGGTTCGGTCACCGTGCTGCCCGCGCTGCTGTCGCTGCTCGGGGAGCGGGTGGAGAAGGGCCGCATCCCGTTCCTGCACCCGGACAAGCGGGGCACGGGCGGTCGCGGTGGCAACCGCCGGCCAGGGCAGGAGGGCAGCCGTTTCTGGGGCGCCGTGCTGCGGGTCGTGCTCGCCAGGCCCGGGCTCTCCCTGGTCGTGGCGGCCGGGGTGCTGCTCGCCATCGCCTCCCCCGCGCTCGGCATGAAGACCCAGCAGCTCACGCTGGACAAGGAGTTCGGCGACTCGTTGCCCATCGTCGGAACGTACAACCGGGTCAACGACGCCTTCCCGGGCGGTTCCGAGCCGGCCGAGGTGGTCGTCAGGGCGCACGACATCGACGCCGCCGACGTACGGTCCGCGCTCGCCGACTTCCGTACCCGGGCGATCGCCTCGGGTGCCTCCCGCGGCCCCGTCGACATCAAGGTGCACGCGGCGCAGAACGTCGCCTTCGTGTATGTCCCGCTCGTGGGCGGCTCCGACCAGGACAGGGCGGAGAAGAGCCTGGAGCTGCTGCGCGAGACGGTGCGGCCCGCCACGCTCGGCAAGGTGGACGGAGTGCAGGCGCCGATCACCGGACAGGTCGCCGGATCACGCGACTTCAACGACCAGTTGGTGGGCTCGGTGACCCCGGTCTTCGCGTTCGTGGTCGTCTTCGCCTTCCTGCTGATGCTCCTCTCGTTCCGCTCGCTGACGATCGCGATCACCTCGATCGTGCTCAACCTCCTGTCGGTCGCGGCCGCCTACGGCATCCTGGTCGCCGTCTTCCAGCACGGCTGGGGCGCCTCGCTGGTGGGCGCGGAGGGTGTGGGTGCCATCGTCACCTGGCTGCCGCTGTTCCTCTTCGTGATCCTCTTCGGACTGTCGATGGACTACCACGTGTTCGTCGTCTCGCGGATCCGTGAGGCGCGGCTGCGGGGGCGTGACACCAAGGACGCGATCCGGCACGGGGTGGTCACCACGGCCGGTGTCGTCACCAGCGCCGCCGTCATCATGGTCGCGGTCTTCGCGATCTTCGGGACGCTGTCCATGCAGTCCATGAAGCAGATGGGCGTGGGCCTGGCGGCCGCGGTGCTCATCGACGCGACGATCATCCGCGGGGTGCTGCTGCCGGCCGTGATGGCACTGCTCGGCGAGCGCAACTGGTACCTGCCCAAGTGGCTGAACCGCCTGCCGGACCTCACCCACGACGAATCACCGGAGGCCACGCTGCCGCCCGCCAGGCAGGACGAGCGGGCCGGGGTGTAACTCCCGCACGAACAGGGCCCGTCGGTCCCCACCGGGGAGGGACCGACGGGCCCTTCGCGTGCGGCGGCCCCGAACGGACGGGCGGCCCGGGTGATCCGGGCGGATCGTCGTGCGGCACGCGGTCCACGCCGTGCAGGACCCCGCCGACGACGGGCACACTGGCCGACATGCCTCTCTCGCTGCATCACCTCGTCGTCGACGCCCATGACCTGCCCGCCCTGGCCCGGTTCTGGGCCGGGGTGCTGGGCTGGCGGATCCTCTCCGAGCGGGAGCGGGAGGTCGTGATCGGGCCGGACGAGACCGCGCCGGTGGGCATCTGCTTCATGCCGGTGACGGACCGCAAGGTCGTCAAGAACCGCCTGCATCTTGATCTGACGACCGCCGCGGAGGACCGGGAGGCCGAGATCGAGCGCATCCTCGCCCTCGGCGCACGCAGGGCGGACGTCGGACAGAGCGGCAGCGAGTCGTGGACCGTGCTCTGCGATCCGGAGGGCAACGAGTTCTGCGTGGTCCGCCCGAAGAAGACCCTCGTCGACTAGGGCCGAGGCGATCCGGTCCTCCTGCCGACCGTCCGGTGCGGGATCCCTTCGTCCTGCGCGGGCGTGGGCAGTTCGGCCTCGATGAGGTCGGCCGCCCGGTGTGTTCCGCCCTCCTTCGCCATCCGTGCGCGGATGTCCCGCAGCCGGCGCGCCACCTCGGGGTCGCCGGTGAGGGAGAGGACCGCCTCGCGCAGTACGCCGGCCGTCGCCTCCGCCATCGGTACATGCCGGGCGACTCCGAGCGCCTGGAGCATGTCGGCGGTGCCGAACTGGTCGACGGCCTGCGGTACGGCGACCATCGGTGTGCCGGTGGCCAGCCCTTCCTGGCTGCCGCCCGCACCGGCGTGCGTGACGAAGGCGTCGGCCTGGCGCAGGATCGCCAACTGCGGTACCCACTGGTGCACTTCCACGTTGCCCGGCACCTCCCCCAGCTCCGCGGGGTCGACGAACCTGCCGATCTGCAGCACGACGTGCCAGCCCGGCAGATCACCGAAGGCCTTCACGCACTCGCGGTAGAACCCGGGTTGCTTGGTGAAGCTGGAGCCCAGCGAGACAAGCAGCACCTTCCCGGCGCCCGCGGGCCGCTGCCAGTCGCCCTGCGAGGCACGGTCGCCCTGGCAGCCGCCGACGAAGGTGTAGCGCCCCTCGTCGACACGGTCGGCGTTCGGCTGCAGGGCCCGGGGGATGAGGACCAGACAGCGGTCGGGGCGGCCCATGAAGTCCTCGACGCTCAGGTCCATGCCGTTCCCGGCGATCCAGCGGGCGAAGGTCTCGTAGAAGGCCCGGCCGCGCGGTGTCCGTTTGAGCGGTTCGAAGACGGCCTTGCCGACCTCCTCCTCGTACCCCTCCCAGGCGACCATGTTCGGGGAGAGCTGCACGATCGGGACACCCCAGCGGTGGGCGAGGACCCGGGCCGGGTAGGCCGTGATGTCGTACAGCACGAGGTCCGGCTCGTCACCCTCGTAGGCCGCCGCGAGCTGCGGCTCGGCCTGCAGAGCATCTGTCAGGAACGGTTCGACGTGGTCGATCGTCTCGGTCCCCCACGCGTCCGGGTCGTCGTCGGTCGGCAGCGTCGAGTGCCATGTCCTCGGCTCCGCCCCCGTCGCGGCGACCTTCTCGGCGAAGGCGGGCGGTACGGCGTACGTGACCCGGTGCCCGCGCGCGACGAGCTCCCGGATCACTTCGATGCTCGGGTTCACATGTCCGTGGGCAGCGATGGAGAACATGGCGATGTGGGCGCGTCGAGCGGTCATGCCCCGACCGTAGACGAGACGAGACGTCTCGTGCAAGCTCAATCACCCGCGGCGCCGGACGCCCCGCGTCGGTACGTCGATCGGTACGTCGATCGGGTACGCAGCTCGGTACGCAGCTCAGCGCTGGTAGCGGGCCAGCACCAGGTTGCCGTCCCTGACCAGTCGTCTGCGGAGTTCGGCCAGGCCGATCGCCCCGCTGTAGTACTCCTGGAAGGCGGGGGTCGCGACCTTGTCCTTCCACTCGGGGTAGCCGCGCACGGACTGGGCGGGCGCCGGGCGGAGGTGCGAGGCGAGTGCGGTGCCCGTCGCCCAGCCGTCCTTGGCGGTGTGCAGGGCGGGGTCCCGCAGAGCCTGCGTCCCCGTGGGCAGCATCCAGTCCCCGAGCGCGAGCCGGACCATGTTCTTCGGGCGCAGCAGGAAGTCGATGAACGCGGCGGCCTCCTTCTTGTGCGGGCTGTCCGCCGCGACGGACAGGGTCTGCGGACTCACCCCCTGGGTGAGGCCGTCCGCGCCGGCCGGGGCGGGCAGCACCTGCCAGCGGAAGCCCTTGGGGGCCTGCTGCGCGATCTGCTGGCGGTAGGAGAACCCGAGCGGCACCATCGCGTACCTGCCGCCGAAGAACCCGGGCAGCGTGTCCGAGCCGCCCATGCCGAGCGTCGCGCCCGACGCGCTCCCGTCCGTGTTCACCTCGTCGTGCACGGTCTTCGGCACCACGGCGTCGGCCGCGCCGAAGCGCACGGTCACCTTGCCGTCCGGGCCCCGGTGGAACAGCCGGCCGCCCGCGGAGAGGGAGAGGTTGAGCGTCGCGGAGACCGGCTCCTTGAGCGGCCATGCGACACCGTAGGTGCCCTTGCCGCTCAGCCGCTTCGCGATCGTGCGGAACTCGCCCCAGCTCCACGGCCTTTCGGGGGTCGGGATGCGGACGCCCGACTTCTTCAGCCGCTCGGCGTCGGCGATCAGGACGCGCGGCTCCTGGAGGAACGGCACGCCGTAGACGCCTCCCCCGAAGGTCGCCGCCTCCCAGCTCCGCCGCGGGATGTCGGACGTGAGCCGCTCGGACAGCAGACCGCGCAGGTCGGCGAGATAACCGCCGTAGGCGAAGTCCGCGAGGTCGTCCGAGGCGTCGTGGATGATGTCCGGCGCCTCGCCGCCCTCGAAGGAGGTGAGCAGCTGATCGTGGACGCTGTCCCAACTCCCCTGCACGTACTCGACCTTGACGTCCGGATGGGCGGCGTTCCACTCCTTCACCAGTTCCTTGTTGGCGGCGACGGACTCCTGCTGCCAGGCGAGGGACTGGAAACGGAGGGTGATCACTCCTCTCGGTCCGCCCCCGCCGTCCGTGCACGAGGTGAGCAGCAGGCCGAGGACGGCCAGGACCACGAGCGTTCTCGTCCGCATCAGCTCTTCACCGCCCCGGCGAACATGCCGCCCGTGATCCGCTTCTGTATGACCGCGAAGACGACCAGCGACGGCAGGGTCGCGAGGAAGGACGCCGCGGCGAGGGGCCCGAGGTCCGCGACCCCTTCCGCCCCGATGAAGTGCGTCAGGACGACCGGCAGCGTCTGCTTCTGCGGTGTCTTGAGCAGGACGAGCGCGAAGAAGAACTCGTTCCACGCGCTGACGAAGGCGAACAGCGCCGTCGCCACGATGCCGGGGGCGAGCAGGGGCGCGGTGACGGAGACCAGCGTGCGCAGCCGTCCCGCCCCGTCGACCGCCGCGGCCTCCTCCAGCTCGGCGGGCACCGCCCGTACGTGGCCCACCAGCATCCACAGCGCGAACGGCAGCGCCCACACGACGTACACCATGACCAGCCCGGCGCGGGAGTCGATCAGGTGGAGGTCCTTGAGGATCAGGAACAGTGGAATGATCACTAGGACGAACGGGAACGCCTGGCTGACCACGACCCAGCCCGTGGCGGCCCTCGCGAGCGCGGTGCGTCCGCGGGCCATGACGTAGGCCATCGGGGTCGCGATCAGGACGGCGATCACCGCCGCGCCGAGCGCGGCGAGCAGGGAGTTGAGCGCGGCGTGCAGCAGGGGCTGCTCGTCGAAGGCCTGCCGGAAGTTGGCGAGGGTGGGGTGCCGGGGGATCCAGGTGGGGTGCAGGTCGGCCAGCTCGCGGGCCGGTTTGAACGCGGTGGAGATCAGCCACAGGAAGGGGAAGCCCAGGAAGACGAGGTAGCCCAGCAGGGCGAGGTACTGGCCCGCGCGGGCCCCCTTGCCGGTCCTCACGCCTCCTCACCTCCGCCCAGCCGGACCGCCAGCCGGATCGCGAGGATCACCGAGATCGCCGCGACCATCACACAGCCCATCGCCGCCGCGTAGCCGAACTGCCCGTAGCGGAAGGCCTCTTCGTACGCGAAGAGCATCGGCAGCCGGGTACGGCCGCCGGGGCCGCCGTTGGTCAGCACATAGACCAGGGCGAAGGAGTTGAAGTTCCAGATCAGGTTGAGGGCCGTGATGGCGAGCGCGACCGGTCTGAGGGCGGGCCAGGTGACGGTCAGGAAGCGGCGCCAGGCACTCGCGCCGTCCATCGCGGCCGCCTCGTGGAGTTCGCGCGGGGTGTTCTGCAGTCCGGCGAGCAGCGCGACCGTGGTCTGCGGCATACCGGCCCAGACACCGACGACGATCACCGCGGGCAGCGCGGTGCCGAGGCCGCTGAGCCAGTCCCGGCCGTCGCCGAGGCCGACGTCGCGCAGCGTCTCGTTGAGGACGCCCGCGTCCGGGTTGTAGACGAGCCGCCAGATGATGCCGACGACCACCTCGGGCATCGCCCACGGGACGATCGCCAGGGCGCGGGCGAGCCACCGGAAGCGGAGTTCCTGGTGGAGCAGGAGGGCGAGTCCGAGCGCGAGGAGGAACTGCGGCACGGTCACCCCGACCGCCCACAGCAGACCGATCCGGAACGAGTCCCAGAACAGGGTGTCGTGCAGCAGGTCCTGGAAGTTGAGGCCCCCGATCCACCGGGTGGGGGCGGTGCGGCCCGACTGGGAGTCGGTGAACGCCAGCGCGATCCCGTACAGCAGCGGTCCGACGCTGAGCACCAGGATCGGGATCAGCGCGGGCAGTACCAGGAACCAGGCCCCGTGGTCGAGGGGGCGGCCGTCCCCGCCGCGGCGGGGCGCGTGCCCGGCCGGCCGACTCGTCGCGCTCGCCAAGGTCATGGACACGGCTCCTTCGGGCGGGTCGTGCGGATCCGGCCGTCCCGGCGGCCCCCGTCATGGTCGTGAAGGCGGCGGGCACCGTCAAGACACCGTGCACGCGGCCCGACCTGTGCGAATGCGAGACTGGCGACGGATGGCGTGAACGCGACGCCGTGCGCGAGGGCCGGATGCGGACCGCGCCACGCGGACGCGAGGACCGCGCGGGCACCGCGCGAGGAGACGGAGACGACGGATGGACGAGGCACGGGCGCGGGACGTACTGGCCGCGGCGGACGTACTGCCGGGGCCGGCCGGGGAGGCCGCCCTCCTCGCTCTGGGCGAGAACGCGGTGTTCGCCGCCGGTGACCTGGTGGTCAAGGTGGGGCGGGACGCCGAACTCCTCGACCGTGCCCGGCGGGAGCTGGACATCGCGGCCTGGCTCGCCGAGGCGGACGTCCCCGCGGTGCGGGCGGCGGAGGCCGAGGCGCGGCTGGTGGACGGTCATCCGGTGACGGTGTGGCACCGGCTGCCCGCGCCCGTACGCCCCGCCGAGCCGCGCGATCTGGCCGAACTGCTCCGGGTGGTGCACGCGCTGCCCTCGCCCTCCTTCGCCCTGCCGCCCCGCGAGCTGCTGGGCGGTGTGGAGCGCTGGCTGCGTCTCGCGGGCGACGCGATCGACGCGCAGGACGCGGCCTTCCTGCGCGCCCGGCGCGACGGCTTCGCGGCCGCCGCCGCCGCTCTCACCCCGCACCTGCCGCCGGGCCCGATCCACGGGGACGCGCTGCCGCGCAACGTCCATGTCGGCCCCGACGGCCCGGTCCTGGTCGACCTGGAGACCTTCTCCGCCGATCTGCGCGAGCACGATCTGGTGGTCATGGCGCTCTCCCGGGACCGCTACGGGCTGCCCGAGGACGCGTACGACTCCTTCACCCGGGTCTACGGCTGGGACGTGCGCGGGTGGGAGGGCTGTTCCGTGCTGCGGGGTGCGCGGGAGACCGCCAGCTGCGCGTGGGTGGCCCAGCACGCGCCGGCCAGTCCCAAGGCGCTGGCCGAGTTCGAGCGGCGGGTGGCGTCGCTGCGGGACGGGGACGAATCGGTGCGCTGGTACCCGTTCTGAGCCCGTGGGTCACCGCGCGGGCCTGCCCGTGCTCGGGCGTGCCCACTGCCTGAGCCGGCACCCGTTCCGAACGCCGAGGGTTCCCGCTCCGGCCGTCCGCGCCGCCTGCCCGTCTGAGCCGATACCCGTTCTGGGCACCGCGGGTTCGCGCTCCGGCCGTCCTGTCGTCGTGTCCGCCTGCCTGCACCGGCATTCGGTCCGAGCACCGCGGGTCCTCGCTCGGGCCCGGCGGTCCGGGCGGGGTGTCAGACCCGCTCGTCGGCCAGGTCCCGCAGCGGCCAGGTGCCGTCGACCACCGCGTCCGCGTCGCCCTTGCGGCGCAGGAAGCTCTGGAAGTCCGCCGCCCACTCGGCGTACCACTCGATCTGGCGGCGGTGCAGCTCGGCCGGGCCGAGAGCGGCGACCTTCGGGTGCCGGCCGGCTATCGCCCCGGCGAGCCGGGCCGCGGCGAGGGCGTCGGCCGAGGCGTCGTGGGCCGCGCGCAGCTCCACCCCGTACTCCGTGCAGACCGCTTCGAGGTTGCGCTTGCCGCGGCGGTAGCGGTCGACGGAGCGATCGATGGTGTACGGGTCGATGACCGGGGCGGGGTCGCTCCCGCCGAGCCGCTCGCGCAGCGAGGGCAGTCCGTGCCTGCGCAGTTCGGCGGAGAGCAGGGTCAGGTCGAAGGCGGCGTTGTACGCGACCACCGGGACGCCCGTCTTCCAGTACCCGACGAGTACCTCCGCGATCGCGTCGGCGACCTGGTCGGCGGGGCGGCCCTCCGCGGTCGCCCGTTCGTTCGAGATCCCGTGCACCGCCACCGCGTCGGCCGGGATCCGTACGCCCGGATCGGCCAGCCATTCCCGGCGCCCCAGCGGTTCCCCGCTCTTGACCTCGATCACGGCGCCCGTGACGATGCGCGCCTCGCGCGGATCGGTACCGGTCGTCTCCAGGTCGAAGCCGATCAGCAGCTCCTGGTGCCAGCCCATCGGCGGCCCCCCTTCTTCGTGGTGCTTTCCCCCAGTGGTCTCCACGATCGCATGAGCCACTGACAACCCGAGGACCGCGTTCCGCTTCCGGGGGAGAGCGACACTTCAGGACACCGGCCGCGAATCAGCCCAGGCCACCTCGAACTCCTCGCGGTATGTCGGGAAGAGCCCTTCTTCGCCGATCTCGTCCGGTTTGACCACTCGGCCACCGCCGCGCAGCACGAGCACCGGCGCCTCCATGCCGCGGGCGCGACGCAGATACGACTGCACGACCGCGATGCCGTCGGAGCCGTCCCCGTCGACGAGATACGCCGTGAAGCGCGGTGTCTCGTCGTAGACCTGGATCTCGAACGCGCCCGGGTCACGCAGCCTGGCCCGCACCCTTCGCATGTGCAGGATGTTCATCTCGACGGCCCGGCTCAGTTCGCCCCGCTTGATGCCGAGTTCCCGCTCGCGGCGTTTGACCGCGCTGGAGGCCGGGTTGAGGAACAGCAGCCTGACCCGGCAGCCCGACTCGGCGAGCCGCACCAGCCGCCGCCCGGAGAAGTTCTGCACCAGCAGGTTCAGGCCGATGCCGATGGCGTCGAGGCGGCGGGCTCCGCCGAAGAGATCCTCCGCGGGGAACTGCCGCAGCAGCCGCACCCGGTCGGAGTGGACTCCGACCACGTCCGCGTACCGGTCGCCGACCAGGTCCTCGACGGCGTCGACGGGCAGCCGCCGCGCGGAGGGAGTGTCGCTGCCGGCGCCGAGTATCTCCAGGAGCTTCGCGGCGGCCCGCTCGGCCTGGCCCAGCACCGCCTCGGACAGGGCCCGGTTGCGCGAGACCACGTTGCGCGTGACTTCCAGCTCGTCCAGGGCGAGTTCGACGTCCCGGCGCTCGTCGAAGTAGGGCTCGAAGCACGGCCAGTGCTGCACCATCAGCTCGCGCAGCTGCGGCAGGGTGAGGAAGCTGAGCACGTTGTCGTCGGCGGGGTCGAGCAGGTACCCCTTGCGCCGGCTGACCTCGCGTACGGCGACCGCGCGCTGCACCCACTCCTGCCCGGCGGGGCCGGCCGCCGCGACCACCCAGTCGTCGCCGTGGACGGGTTCGTAGATGGGGCGCAGAACAGCGGCCACGACCGCGCGCAGCCGCTGTTCGACCAGGTTCAGCCAGATGTAGGCGCGCCCGGCCCGCTGGGCGCGCGTACGCACCTCGCGCCAGGCGTCGGCGCCCCAGTCCAGTTCCGGTCCAATGGATCCCATCTCCATCGGCCGTGCCAGGGACACCGCGCCGGGTGGGACATCTGTGGAGTTTCCCTCGTGACCCTCGTCACCAGGAGGCAACTCCAGCCCTCCCGAGCCCACCCGCGCACCGCCTTCCGCTCCCCCGAGCTCTCCCGTGGGGTCAGCCCCACTCAACGATCAAGGAAGGGTACTCCGGGAGCGGCGGGCGGTGCAGCCCGATGGACAGGTCGTTTCTCAACTACCGTTTTCAACATGCCCGTTCTGGTCGGCCAGCTCCGGCGGAGTGAGCGGATTCATAGCCGTGACGTCACGCGGAGCGATGGAGAAGCCCTGCCAGTGGACCGGCATGGGCTGCTGGTCCTCGTCGCGCGCGATGTGGTGGAAGCCGACGTTGACCCAGACGATGGGGTGGGTGAGGGTCTGCCCGTTGACGTACCTGTCGACGGACTTGCCCGCTCCCGCTCCGCAGTTGAGCAGGTTGTTGCTGGCGAACTGCTCGCACTTCTTGTACTCGGTGAAGTACAGGTCGTGCTTGGTGAAGCTGCGGCCGAGGTACTTGGTGGTGGCACCCTGGACGATCTCGTAGGAGCGGGCGTGGTTGTCCTTGTTCTTGCCGGTGTCGCTGACCACGCGCCACCAGCGCATGTTCTTGGCGTCGCCCGCGAGTTCCTTGGTGATCTTGGTGCGGGTGGTCTTGTTGGTCGGGCCCTCGTTGCCGTTGCGGGGCGGGCTGACCACGGAGTCGTACTGCTCGATCCTGTTCTTGGAGGAGCCGTCCAGGCCGAAGTCGAGCCGCCAGAAGACGTTGTGGCTGTGGCTGGTGGCGTAGGCCTTCGCGCCCTTGCCGATGGGCCAGCCGCGGCCGTCGCCCGCGTCGTAGTCGCCGGGCGAGAGGCTGCCGGTGGCACCGATGTTCATGTTGACGGTGCCGTCGTCCTGGAAGCGCCACTCGGTGATGTACTCGTACCAGCCGACCTTGTTGACGGTGTAGATCAACAGGTCCTTGCCCTGGGTCTGGTAGACCTTGTTCCCCGTGTCGGCCTCCATGCGGTAGGCGTGACCACGCGAACGGGTCGTGGTGCACAGGCCGTTGACGTTCGGGTGCTGCGGGTCCCAGGCGTTGGGGATCTTCACGTTCTTGATGGTGCCGCCGGGGCACTCGCCCGGCGCCATCTTCATCAGGCCCTGGCCGAACCCGGCGCCCGTGAGGTCGTCGTACTCGGCCTTGCCGTCGTCGTAGGGGACGTGGATCTGGCCGAGCTTGGCGCTGGTGAGGACCTTGATCGGCTGGGCCTCGCCCTTGGGCTGGTACGAGATGTTCTCCAGGACGAGCCCGGCCTCGCTCTCGTAGTGCCAGCACATGCGCCAGGTGGTGCCGGTGGAGAGCTTCTGCTCGATCTTGTAGGCCGTGCTGCAACTGGCGGCCGCCGGGGCGGACTTCGGCTGGGCGACGGCCGGACCCGCGGCCGTCGTCGCGCCGACGGCCAGCGCGGCCGCCGAAAGGCCCACCGCCGTCCGGCTGCGGGCACGGCTGTTCCTGTTCACGCGCATGACGAAGAGACTCCTCGCGAAAGCATGCAGAAGTAGGGAGTTGGAAAGGGTGAAGGTGAAGGCGGCGCCGCTTCTCGGAGGCGGACGCGGACGTCAGCCGAGCGTGCCGACCTTGCGGGCACTCAGATCGATCACCAGGTCACGGCTGTCGATCCAGGACCCGTTCCTGACCTTCGGGAAGAGCCTCACGCAGCGGTGCTCGCCGCACTTCGCGAGGAGGCCGGGCCGGGCGCCCGGGGTCGCCCGGTAGACCATGCTGTTCAGCGTGAGCTGGTCGGGCGAGGTGAGTTCCTTGCCGGTGGCGTCCTTGTAGTCGGCCCGCAGGCCCGCGCCGAGCGGGTCGGCGATGAGCAGCCTGGCCGCCTCGGTCATCTCGTCACGGCCCAGCGGCGGCTGGGTCCCGTGCTGGGTGTCCGTCCTCTCCACCTTGCCGGTGTCGAGGTTGACGGTCCTGGTGACGAGCGTGTCGTTCCCGTAGTCGTAGAACGTGACGTCCGCGCGGCGCGGCGCTCCGGGGTCGTCGAGTTCGTTCTCCTCGGGCTCGGCGAGGTCGACGCCGATGCGCTGCGGGCCGCGGTTCCCCTCGACGTTCTCGCTGGAGCCGAACAACTTCCGGTCCGCCGCGATCCGTTCGACCCGTGCCGTCTCGTCGTCGGTCAGCGGGTCACGGCCGGTGCCCTTGTCGCCCTGCGCCGGAGCCTGCTCCACGACGCCGGGCCGCGCGGCGGCCTGCCCCTGTTCCTGCTCCGAGCCCGCCCGCTGCGAGCCGGCCGGGCCCCGGCCCGATTCGTCGGCCCCCGCCGAGCCCGGCAGGGTGATCCCGACCATCACGGCCGTCCCGGCCACCGCGATGGCCGCACCCGCCACCACTTTTCCCAGATGGCGGTGCACTATCTTGCGCACATTTCCCCCTACTCCCCCTGTTTCTCTAGGAGCTTCTTGAGTACCACTGGTTCGGCATACGAGGTATGCCTGGTCAGCGGGTAAGAGGGACGTAAGTCATAGGAGGTTCCATCACTTTCGGGGAGACTCGCTTCGGAGTCGCCCCCCGGGGCGCGGCACTACTGGGAGAGTCGTATCCATGCAGGTCTGGCCTGGTGAGGCATATCCACTCGGTGCCACGTACGACGGCGCCGGTACCAATTTCGCGGTCTTCTCGGAGGCCGCCGACCGGATCGAGCTGTGTCTGCTGCACGACGACGGCTCGGAGACGGCGGTGGAACTGCGCGAGAGCGACGCGTTCGTACGGCACGCGTATCTGCCCGGGATCATGCCCGGGCAGCGGTACGGGTTCCGGGTGCACGGGCCGTACGCGCCCGAGCGCGGACAGCGCGTCAACTCCGCCAAGCTGCTGCTCGATCCGTACGCACGTGCGATAAGTGGCTCGATCACCTGGGGCGAGGAGGTGTACGGCTACCCCTTCGGGTCCCCCGACAAGCGCAACGACCTGGACTCGGCGCCGCACACCATGACGTCGGTCGTGGTCAACCCGTACTTCGACTGGGGGGACGACCGGCGCCCGCGCACCGAGTACCACCACACCGTGATCTACGAGGCCCATGTGAAGGGCCTCACGATGCAGCATCCGGCACTGCCCGACGAACTGCGCGGCACGTACGCGGCCCTCGCACACCCCGCGATCATCGAACACCTGACGGAACTGGGGGTGACGGCACTGGAGCTGATGCCGGTGCACCAGTTCGTGAACGACCACCGCCTGGTGGAGATGGGGCTCAACAACTACTGGGGCTACAACACCATCGGCTTCTTCGCCCCGCACAACACGTACGCCTCCTGGGGCGACCGCGGCCAGCAGGTCCTGGAGTTCAAGTCGGCGGTCCGGGCGCTGCACGAGGCCGGGATCGAGGTCATCCTCGACGTGGTCTACAACCACACGGCCGAGGGCAACCACCTGGGCCCGACGCTGTCCTTCCGCGGCCTCGACAACGCCTCGTACTACCGTCTGGCGGACGATCCGCGCTACTACATGGACACCACGGGGACCGGCAACTCCCTCCTGATGCGTTCCCCGCACGTGCTCCAGCTGATCATGGACTCGCTGCGTTACTGGGTCACCGAGATGCACGTCGACGGCTTCCGCTTCGACCTCGCGGCCACCCTCGCCCGGCAGTTCCACGAGGTGGACCGGCTGTCGTCCTTCTTCGACCTGGTGCAGCAGGACCCGGTGGTCTCCCAGGTGAAGCTGATCGCCGAGCCCTGGGACGTCGGCGAGGGCGGCTACCAGGTGGGCAACTTCCCACCCCTGTGGACGGAGTGGAACGGCAAGTACCGCGACACCGTACGCGACCTGTGGCGCGGCGAGCCCCGCACGCTCGCCGAGTTCGCCTCCCGGCTGACGGGTTCGTCGGACCTCTACCAGGACGACGGCCGCCGCCCGCTCGCCTCCATCAACTTCGTCACCTGCCACGACGGGTTCACGCTCAACGACCTCGTCTCCTACAACAACAAGCGCAACCAGGCCAACGGAGAGGACAACCGCGACGGCGAGAGCCACAACCGCTCGTGGAACTGCGGCGCCGAGGGCGAGACCGACGACGAGACCGTGCTCGCCCTGCGGGCCCGTCAGATGCGCAACATCATCGCGACGCTGATGCTCTCCCAGGGTGTGCCGATGCTCAGCCACGGCGACGAGTTCGCCCGCACCCAGGGCGGCAACAACAACGCGTACTGCCAGGACAGCGAACTCGCCTGGGTGCCGTGGCCGCAGGACGGCGGCGAACTGCTCGACTTCACACGCGCGATGGTGTGGCTGCGCCGCGACCACCCGGTCTTCCGGCGCCGCCGCTTCTTCCACGGCCGTCCCGTCCAGGGCACGCACGACGAACTGTCCGACATCGCGTGGTTCACCCCGGCGGGCACCGAGATGACCCAGCAGGACTGGGGTTCGACGCAGACCCACGCGCTGTCCGTCTTCCTCAACGGCAACGCGATCTCCGAACCGGGCCCGCGCGGGGAGCACATCGCCGACGACTCCTTCCTGCTCATGTTCAACGCCTCGCCGCGAACACTGGAGTTCGTGGTGCCCGTCGACCACGGACGGCAGTGGCAGGTGGTGGTCGACACCGCCCTGCCGGAGGGGCCGGTGCCGGGCACGGGCGCCAAGGTCCAGGCCGGCGACCGGCTGACGCTGATCGACCGGAGCGTGACGGTGCTGCAACGGCCCGCCCAGGATCTCTGACCCTTCGCGCCGGACCGGCGGACGGCGGGGCGGGCGGGCGCGGACCGGGAAACCGTGCCCGGGGGCCGTCCGGCCGCCCCACCGTCCCGCCGTCCCGGCCGTCCGGCCGATCCCGACCGTCCGTCCGACCCCGACCCTCCGTCCGACCCCGTCCGGACGGTTCCCGGGCGGCTCCTGCCGAGGACGCGGGGCACGCGCGCGGGGGTCTTCCCGTGTCCGGGACCCGGCACCACAGGGACCCGGATGCGGGCGCCGATGTCACGAAACCGGGCGAGAGGGGTACGTAGGTTTCCATGACACCTGAGCGTCCCGAACGGGAGATCCCGGACTCCATGGTTCCCGCCGCGCCGACCGCCACGTACCGGCTCCAACTGCAACCGGAGTTCCCCTTCGCGGCCGCCGAGGCCGCCGTGCCGTACCTGGCCTCGCTCGGGGTCTCCCATCTGCACCTGTCCCCCGTCCTGGAGGCCCTCCCCGGCTCGGCGCACGGCTACGACGTGGTGGACCACACGCGCGTACGGGCGGAACTGGGCGGCGAGCCGGGACTGCGCTCCCTGGCCCGCACCGCGCACACGTACGGGCTCGGTCTGGTCGTGGACATCGTGCCCAACCACATGGCCATGGCCCCGCGCCACAACCGCCCGCTGTGGGAGGTACTGCGCGAGGGGCCCGAGTCGCCGTACGCGCGCTGGTTCGACATCGACTGGGACGCGCAGGGCGGCCGGCTGCTGCTGCCGGTGCTCGGGGGCCGGCTCGGCACGGAGATCGACCGGTTCAAGATGGACGGCGACGTACTGCGCTACTACGACCACGAGTTTCCGCTGCGCGAGGGCACGCGGGAGCTGCCGCTGCCCCAGCTCCTGGACGCGCAGTGGTACCGCCCGACCTGGTGGCGCCTGGCCCGCACCGAACTGAACTACCGCCGCTTCTTCAGCATTTCGGAACTCATCGGAGTCCGCGTCGAGGACCCGGAGGTGTTCGCGGCGACCCACGGCAAGATCCTGGAGCTGATGGCCGACGGCGTGGTCGAGGGACTGCGAGTCGACCATCCGGACGGCCTGGCGGACCCGGACGCGTATCTGCGCCGCCTGCACGAGGCGACCGGCGGACGCTGGACGGTCGTCGAGAAGATCCTCGCGGACGGTGAGCCGCTGCCCTCCGCCTGGCCCGTCGCGGGCACCACCGGCTACGACGCGCTGCGGCAGGTCGACGGCCTCTTCGCGGACCCGGCAGGGGCGGATGAACTCCTGGGCCAGTACCGGAGGTTCGCGGCTCCACGGGCCGACCTGGGCGGCTCCTGGGATGCGACGGTGCGCCGGGCGGCGTACAAGGTGATCACCCACGAGCTGGCCACCGAGTTCGACCGTCTCACGCGTGTGGCGGAGCGCCTGTGCGCCCGCTCCTTCGACCCCGGGCTGCGCGACCACGCTCCCTGGGCCCTGGGCACCGCGCTGCGCGAGCTGCTCGTGCGGGTCGACGTGTACCGGCCGTATCCCTCCACGGACGCCTCCGAGGTCGTCACCGCGGAGGCCGCCGCCGAGGCCCGCGCGGTCTTCACCGTGCCGGAGGAGGCGCACGCCGTGGACGTCGTACGGAACCTGGTGCTCGGGCGCGGCGGGGACGGGCCGGAGCACGCGGAGTTCCGGGCGCGGTTCGCCCAGACCTCGTCCGCGCTGCGCGCGAAGTCCGTGGAGGACACGGCGTTCTACCGCTACGTGCCCCTGCTGTCGGCCAACGAGGTGGGCGGCGACCCGGGAGCGCCCGCCGTGTCCCCGGAGGACTTCCACGCCTACTGCGCGCGCGTGCAGCGCGACTGGCCCGGCACCGGGACGGCCCTGTCCACCCACGACACGAAGCGCAGCGCCGACGTACGCGCGGCCCTGTCCGTGCTCACCCAGTGCCCGCGCCGGTGGGGCGACCTCCTGGCCGAGGTGACGCCGGAGGGGGCGGCGGGCGTTCCCGATCCCCAGCTGGCGTGGGCCGCGTGGCAGACGGTGTTCGGGCTGGGCCACGCCGACCCGGACCGCGTCCAGGGCGCGCTGTTGAAGCACGTCCGGGAGGCGGGGCTGCACACCGCCTGGACCGAGCAGGACCCGGCGTACGAGGCGGCGGTCGCGGCGTTCGTCGCGGCGGGCCCGTGCGGGGCGCCGGGGCGGCACGTGGCCGACTTCAGGGCAGGGCTCGCGCCGCACGTCCGGGCGAACGTCCTGGGGGCCGCCCTGGTGCAGCTCACCATGCCGGGGGTGCCGGACGTGTACCAGGGCACCGAGGAGGAGTACCTGGCGCTGGTGGACCCGGACAACCGGAGGCCGTTCGCACCGCCCCGACCGTCCTCGCAGCGGCCGTCGGCGCGGGGCACCGCCGGGGTCTCCGAGAAAGCCGCGCTCACCACGGCGGCGCTCCGGCTGCGCGGGCGGCGCCCGGACGTCTTCGGCGACACGGCCACGTACGCGCCGCTGACCGCGGAGGGTCCGGGTGCCGCGCACTGTGTGGCGTTCGTGCGCTCCGGGGAGGTGGTCTCGGCCGTCACCCGGCTGTCGCTGCGGCTGGCGGACGAGGGCGGCTGGCGCGACACACGTCTCGCGCTGCCCGCGGGACGCTGGACGGACCTGCTCGCTCCGGGACGGGAGTTCACGGGGCACGCGCGCGTGGCGGAGCTCTTCGAGCGGTCGCCGGTGGCGCTGCTGGAACGCGTCGCTGAGGACGGCCCCGCGGGCCCCGCGGGCTCCGCGGCGAGCGGCTGACATCAGGGCCGCCGCGACGGGCCGAACGCCCGGGGCCGGGCACGGAGCGCGGCCCCCCGTACGCCCGTACGGGTGATGTCGGGGCTCGCCGCCGGGCCCCGGCCCGCCCGGGAGGATCGACGAACGCCCCGGCACGACCTCCCTCTTCCGGCGGTGCGCGCCCCCGCTGCCGGCGGTGGACGCCACCTGGCGCGCCCGGCGCCGCCCCGCCTCTGCTTGACAGGTGCCGCAGTCCGTGGAGTACTGCGGAAAGCGATGCAGGGCGGACAAGTCGGGGGTGAGTCTCCTGCAGGAGCTGCGCTACCCCAGTGTGACCGAAATCGTCGCGTCCGCACGGGCGTTGGCGGCCCACCGGCCCGGCCTGTGCACGCTCAGACAGATCGGTGTCTCACGCGCGGGCAGGCCGCTCCACCTGTTGTCCGTCGGTCACGCGCGGCGCGCGGTCCTCGTCGTCGCGGGCGCCCACGCCAACGAGCCGGCCGGTGGTTCGACGCTCCTGTCACTGGCCGAACGCGTCCTGTACGACGTGGAGTTGCGGTCCGACACCTCCTGGCACTTCCTGCTCTGCGCGGACCCGGACGGGGCGAGTCTGCATGTGACGCCGGCGCCGCGCACCCTGCTCGACTACCACCTCGGTTTCTTCCGTCCGGCGGGACCCGAGCAGCCGGAGTGGTCGCCGTCCGTACTGCCGCCCGACCGGCTGCCGCCGGAGACCCGCGCCCTCACCCGGGTCATCGACGAACTGCGGCCCTACCTCCAGGCGACCCTGCACGGCACCGATCTCGGCGGCAGCTGGGTGCAGTTGACCAAGGACATCCCCGGGCTCGCCGAGCCGTTCGCCAAGTCCGCGGCGGAGCTGCACATCCCGGTGGAGACGGGAGCGTCGGACGCCGCGGGCTGGCCGGCCTCCGGGCCCGGGGTGCACGTGATGCCGGCCCCCGGCTCGGACGCGGCCTATCCGAGCATGCCCGACGACGCGCGGCACAGCACCTGGTACCACGCGCACCGGTACGGGGGGCTGACGGCGGTCGTCGAGGTCCCGATGTGGGCCAGCGATCTGGTGGCCGACCCCGCGCCGCACCCGGCACCGGCAGCGGCGATGCGGGGTCTGGCGCACCGGCTGCGGCGGGACGCGCGTCAGGTGGAGACCGTGCTGACGGAGGTCATGGCGCGGCTGCCCGGTCCCGACGGGCCGCTCCTGCGGGCCGCCAAGTGGGCTCTGGAGCTGGTGCCGGGGCTGGCCGACGACTGGGTCCGGACGCCGCCGGCGGACACCACCAGGGCGTACGTCGGCAGCGTGGACGCGTTCGGGCGCCGGCTGCCGCTGCGGGCCGCGGCGATGCTGCTGCGCGTCCTCCAGGAGGTCGACGACCGGGCGGCGCCGCGCCTCGAACGTCTTGTCGCCTCCTGGAGCGACGCCTTCGCCGAACGCTTCGGCGCCCGCTGGGTCCCCTTGGAGCATCAGGTCGAGCACCAGTCCCGCACGGTGGTCGCCGCGGCCCTGCACGCACGCGACGTGGCCTGAGCTACTCCCCCAGCGCGAACACGGCGCCCGTGGCGGCACCCATCACGCAGGAGTTCGCGAAGGTGTGCGCGTAGGTGACCGGTCGGCCGTTCCACTCGCCGCGCGGCGGCGCTGACCGGTGCGTAGATCATGGGGCACAGGACGCCCGGCGTGACCGGGATCCGGCCGATGTCCCCCTCGGCGGCGGCGAGTTCCGCGCAGGCCTCCGCCGCGTGGGGGTGGCCCTGGGGCGGGTCGCAGAGCAGGAGCGTGCCGCGGGTGCCGGTGCCGGGGGTGATCTCTGCTCGGAGGCGTGCTCGGGCGGCTACTCGGACGGGCGCTCCGACGGATGCTCGCAGGGGTGGGAGGGCTTGGGGAGAGGCCTCGCCGCGGGTGACCGTGAGGCGGAGCCAATTTCCGGGGACGGGCCGGTGGGTCGTCGCCGGGACCGGTGCCGGTACGGAGGCCGATGCTCGGTTCGGTACGGCGGCCGATGCTGGGGTCGGTACGGCGGCCGAGGTCAAGGCAGGGGCGGAGGCCGGGGCCGGTGCCTGTGCCGATGCCGGAATCGGTGCCGGTGCCGCGGCGGCGGTGAGCGGGGCCGCCGAGGCCAGCAGGCGGGCGCGCCGCGCACCGCTTCGGTGGTTCTCGTCATTCCCGGTGCATCGGCAGTGCGGCCTGTGAACTCCACCCCGTCTCACCCGAAGGCGAGCCCACCGGTGCGTACCGCCCGGCGAGTTCGAACGCGGCGATCACCACGCGCGCCTGGTACTCGACCTGGCGTGCGACCGGGATCCAGCGTGCCCCGCAGCCTTCGCGGTAGTCGGCGCACCAGGCGTCGATCAGCCGGTCCAGCTCCGGCAGCGCCTTGCGCGGGTCGCGCCCGGAACCGGTGACGAGCTGGTGCAGCAGACCGGCCGTGCGCAGGGCGACCCGGCGCCCGGCGAGGCGCAGGGACGTCAGCCGGGCGGTGCCGAGCGACGGCAGGGGCCGCGAACCGGAGTCCCGCAGATCGGGGTCCCAGGAGTCCGCGAGGCCGGGGCCGACCAGTAAATAGTCGTCGACCGGCGCGAGGAGGCGGGCCGCGTCCGGAGCGGTGCCGAGACCGGGACGCACGCGCGCGAGGATGCCCTCGAGAAGGCGTGTGTCGTGGCGCAGCGTGTGGCTGACGGAGCGCAGCACCGCGTCGGTGTCGGCGGGCCGGGTGGCGTCCTCCACGGCCGCCACACCCCACATGGGTGCCTCGACGACCGCCGTGACGGTGCCGTGGCGGTGCGGGTGGAACCAGGTGGACTCCACCGCGGCCTCGGTGATCGCGGCGGCCAGGTCGCCGCGGTGCGGCGGTGGGATGCGGTAGACGGCGGGCCCGAGGGGCGGCCAGTACAGGGTGTCGTACGGTCCGAGCTCGCGCGGGATGCCGAGCCGCGCGGCGGTGTGGGCGACGCGCTGGGCGAGGCCGGGCAGCTCGCGGGTCAGCTCGACGAAGGCGCCGCCGACGTCGACGCCGTGCAGGGAGCACTGGAAGAAGGGCCGCAGTTCGTCCTGGAGGTCGAGGAGGGCGCGGGTCTCGGGCAGGGTCACGGCGTCCGTGCCCTCGGGCAGCCACTCGGGCTGTTCGAGGAAGCCGGGCCGGAAGAAGTGCCGGAAGTAGCGGCCGAGGGTGTACGGGCCGGACAGCCAGGCCTCGTTGCGGCGGGAGCCGTCGGGGTCGAGGCAGAGCAGCAGGTTCCAGGTGGCGTCCGCGCCGTCGCGCAGCCGGGGGTCGGCGAGCACCCGTTCCGCGAGGCGGAGGACCGTGGCGCCGCCCACCGGCTCGTTGGCGTGCGGTCCGGCGACGACGAGGGCCTGGCGGTCGCCGTGCCCGACGGAGAGGAGCCAGAGGGGTGTGCCCGCCCGGGACGTGCCCACGCGGCGCAGCCGGGCGTCCCTCGGACGGCGGGCGACGAGCGCGGCGGCACGGGCACCCAGCTCGTCCACGGTCGGGTAGCGGAGGAGTGGCGGCAGGGCGCACCTCCACACATGTGGTGCCGTCGCTTCACCTGATGTACACGGTGTACACACAGTCAGTCACGACTGTGAAGGTACGTCAACACCGCGGAACACAAGGGAAGGCGACGAAATCGCTGAGTGAAACCAAGGCCAGAGCTCGGTCCGACCGTGCGAGAGGTTGTGAGGATCGGACGGACGGCGAGTATCGGGCAGATCATCCGGATCACGGCAGATCAGGTCGGATCAGGCGGATCGGGAGGATCAGGCGGCTCAGTCCGGGTCGGCCGGATCGGTCGGATCGGTGGCCGGCCGGTCGGATCAGGAGGACGACAGCCGGAAGAACATCCGCCCGAAACCGATCTGGTCGCCGTCCTGGACGACGGCCGCGCCGATCACCCGCCGTCCGTTGACCGTCGTCCCGTTGGTCGACCCCAGGTCGCGCACCACCCACAGGCCGCCCTGGCGGCTCAGCTCCGCGTGGATCCGCGACACCGTCTCGTGGTTGAGCCGCAGTCCGCTGGCGGGGTCGCGGCCGATCCGCAACGGGTAGCCGTTGCCCGGGTGCGGCAGCAGCAGCTTCGGAAGCCGCTCGGCCTGCCAGGCCCTGCGCACCCGTACGGTGAAGCCGGAGACGGCCTCGACAGTGCCGAACACCAGCCTCGACCAGCGGCCCTCGGTGGTCAGGTCGGCGGTGAGCGCGGCGAGCTCGTCGGACCGGCGGGCGGAGAGCGCCAGCTCCATGCGATGGATGAACGTGTCGTGCGAGAGACGTCCGAGAGCGACGCCGTCACGGAGGGCCTTCAGCGCCCGGTCGCGTTCCGCGTCGGACAACCGCGCGGGGTACGTGTGGAACTCGAAAGACGACGTCACGCAGGTGATTGTCGGCCAGGAGGCGCGGGGTGTCCAGAAGACCCGGAAACAGCCGTCGCCACCGACGTGTTCCCGCCACGCGTCCATCACGTGGCGAACGCGCGGCAAATGGGTGGAGAGGAGCGCGAATCGATCTCGTGTGCCGCACCATGGACGGGCTACGTCACGGAGAGCGGACAAGGGGGAACCGTCAGTGCGGTTCGAGGTGTGGGCACCGCAGGCCGACCGGGTGGCACTCCACTGCGAGGGCGCCACGAGCGCGCTGGAGCGCGATCCGGAGCGCGCCGGGTGGTGGACGGGAGACGCGGAGGCGCGGGACGGGACGCGCTACGGGTTCACGGTGGACGACGGCCCCGTACTGCCCGATCCGCGCTCGCGGCGGCAGCCGGACGGCCCCGACGGGCTGAGCGCGGTGGTCGCCCAGGACCGGTACGCCTGGCGCGCCGAGTGGGCCGGGCGTCCGCTGCCGGGCGCGGTCCTGTACGAGCTGCACGTGGGGACGTACACCCCCGAGGGCACCCTGGACTCGGCCGCCGAGCGCCTCGGGCATCTCGCCGAACTGGGCGTCACACACGTCGAGTTGATGCCGCTGTGCCCGTTCCCCGGGCGGCACGGCTGGGGCTACGAGGGTGTCTCGCTGTGGGCGGTGCACGAGCCGTACGGCGGCCCCGAGGCGCTGAAGCGCTTCGTGGACCGGGCGCACGAGCTGGGCCTCGGCGTCGTCCTCGACGTCGTGCACAACCACCTCGGGCCGTCCGGGAACCACCTGCCCGCGTTCGGGCCGTACTTCACGGACACCCATCAGACGCCCTGGGGCTCGGCCGTGAACCTGGACGCACCCGGTTCGGACGAGGTGCGGGCGTATCTCGTCGGCAGCGCGCTGGCGTGGCTGCGGGACTTCCGTCTCGACGGGCTGCGGCTGGACGCGGTGCACGCGCTGCGCGACACCCGCGCGCTGCACTTCCTGGAGGAGTTGTCCACGGCCGTGGACACGCTCGCCGACGAGCTGGGGCGGCCGCTCTGCCTGATCGCCGAGTCGGACCTGAACGACCCTCGGCTGATCTCCTCCCGCGAGGAGGGCGGCCTCGGGCTGCACGCCCAGTGGAACGACGACTTCCACCACGCGCTGCACACCACACTGACCGGTGAGGCACAGGGCTACTACGCGGACTTCGCGCGGCCCCCGTTCGCGGCCCTCGCCAAGACGCTGACGTCGGGCTACTTCCACGACGGCACCTATTCGAGCTTCCGCGGGCGACACCACGGCCGCCCGCTCGACCGTACCCGGGTCTCGGCGCACCGACTGCTCGGCTACTCCCAGACCCACGACCAGATCGGCAACCGCGCCCAGGGTGACCGGCTTTCGGCGTCGCTCTCCCCCGGCCTGCTGGCCTGCGCAGCCGCGCTGACGCTGACCGGGCCCTTCACCCCGATGCTGTTCATGGGTGAGGAGTGGGCCGCCGGCACACCCTGGCAGTTCTTCACCGACCACACGGATCCCGAACTCGCGGAGGCCGTACGACGCGGCAGACGCCGGGAGTTCGCGGCGCACGGCTGGGCGGAGGAGGACGTCCCCGACCCGCAGGACCCGGCGACACGGGAGCGTTCCTGTCTGGACTGGTCGGAGCCCGAGAAGGCGGTCCACGCGCGCGTGCTGGCCTGGTACCGCGATCTGATCGCCCTGCGCCGGCGGCACCCCGACCTCTCGGACCCCGATCTCGCCGCTGTCAGGATCGCCCACGACGAGGGGGGCCGTTGGCTCGCCCTGCGGCGCGGGGACGTCCGGGTGGCGGTGAACCTCGGCAAGGAGGCGGCCGGGATCCCGCTCGGCCTGCGCCAGGCACGCGTGCTGGCCGCGTGGGAGCCGGTGCGGACACCGGACGCGGACGGACTGCTGAGCGTCCCCGGCGAGTCGTGCGTGGTGCTGACGCAGGCGTGAGAACGCGGACGCCGGCCTGCGCGGACCGGCGGCGTGCGGGCTGCCGGGGGCTCAGTCGTCGCCCGGCAGTTCCGTGACCCGTTCCAGGAGGATCGACTCCCAGGCGCGGTGGAGTTGCGTCCGCAGCGGGGCCAAGGAGCTGTCGTCCCGCCCCGCGAGCCGGTCGGCGAGCCGGATCACCGTGTCGCAGCGGGCCAGCCACAGGCCGCGCAGGCAGGGGCGGGCGCCGTACCCGGCGAGGGTGGCGGCGCGTACCGCGGCGGGAGCCCCGACGGCCGCGGCGAGCCCGGCGATGTCCTCGGCGGGGTCCCCGAGGACCGCGCCGGTCCAGTCGAGGACGCCCCGCACCCGCCCGTCCGCGCTCACCACCAGGTGCTCCCCCCTGAGAGCGTGGTGCACGAGGACGGCGGCCCCGGTCTGGGCGGCGAGCTGGACGGCGGCGGCCGCGGTGAGCTGCGCGAGGTTCCCGGGGTCGAACTCGTCCTCGGCGGCCAGCCGCTCGGCTGCCCCCTCGGCGGCCGTCCGCAGCTCCTCCAGGGAGCGCGGCTCGGCACGGGGCACACCGAGCGCCTCCGCCTGCCGTACGGGCACCTCGCGCAGTCCGGTGAGCAGACCGGCCAGGTCCGCCTCCCCGACGGCCGAGACGTCCTGCACCTCGCCGGAGCGCCCGGGCAGTCTGGTGTCCAGCGTGTAGGCCAGACCGACCGCCCAGTCGCCGTGCGCGACGCACTCCGGCACGGGGACACCGACCAGCGGACGGACCAGGTCGCGCACCCTCAGTTCCCGGCGTCCGCGCATCGCGGCCTCGCGGTCCCGGGTGAACCGCAGCACGTGCCGGCGGCCGACCCACCAGGTGGAGTGCTCGCCGCCCTCGGTCACGGGCCGCACCTCGGGCCCCGCGTCGGCCGGCTCGCTGTCGGCGATCAGTGAACGGACCAGTCGGCGGACGGTGTCCGCGGTCGGTGCGGGTGCCTGGGTCATGGTCGCGCCGTGGTGCTCCCGGTGGCCGGTCAGTCGACGATCGCCATCTCGCGGGACGTGGTGTTGAGGCGCCATCCGCCCTCCTCGGTCACCGTCACGATGTCCTCGATGCGCACCCCGAAGCGGCCGGGCAGATAGATGCCGGGCTCCACCGAGAAGCACATCCCGGGTACGAGGGGCTGCTCCTCGCCCTCGATCATGTAGGGCGGTTCGTGCGTGGTGACGCCGATGCCGTGCCCGGTGCGGTGGATGAAGCGGTCTCCGTATCCCGCCTCGGCGACGACCGCGCGGGCCGCCCGGTCGACGTCCTGGCAGGCGGCCCCCGGCCGGACCGCAGCGACGCCCGCCTCCTGGGCCGCGCGCACCACGTCGTGGACCTCGCGCTCCTCGGCGTCCGGTTCGCCGACGTGGACCGTGCGGGAGGTGTCGGAGCCGTAGCCGTGCTTGAGGCCGCCGCAGTCGAGGACGACCATGTCGCCGCGCTCGATCACACGGTCGCCCGCCTCGTGGTGCGGGTTGGCACCGTTGGGCCCCGAGGCGACGATCGTGAAGTCGACCTGGGAGTGCCCGAACTGCCGGAGCAGATCGGCGATGTCGGCGGCGACATCGGTCTCCCGGCGTCCCCCGAAGGGAACCTTCCGGATCTCCTCGTACGTCGCGTCGGCGGCCTCGCCCGCCGCCGCCAGCCGCTCCAGTTCCGCCGCGTCCTTGACGGCGCGGAGCATCGGAAGGGCTTCGGTGAGGGCGACGTAGCGGGAATCCGGCAGCCGCTTCTGGAGACCGAGCAGGTGCAGTGCCCAGCCGTTGTCGCTGACGCCGAAGCGGCCGCTGCCGTCGACGAGCGACGCGGTGGCCTCGTACGGGTCCTTGCCGTCGGTCCAGTCACGGAGGGTCAGCGTGGGTGCCGCGGCCGCCGCGTCCGGGGCCTCCAGGGTGGGCACCACCAGCACGGGGTCCTGTCCGGCCCGCAGCACGAGCAGGGTGAGCCGCTCGGTCTCCACCGGCCGGTAGCCGGTCAGCCACACCAGGTCGGGCCCGGGGGCGACCAGGAGGCCGTCGAGTCCGGCCTCCGTGGCGGCCCCGGCCGCGCGCCGCATACGGGCCTCGTAGTCACCGGCGGTGAAGGGTGTGGGCGTGCCGGTCATCCATGCCTCCGCATGTCCGAGTTCCCCCAGGGGCCACGGGCAGCATCCTGCCCCTTCGCCGTGGTCCTCGCGAGCCGCTCGCGACGGCCGCGGAGCCGTTCCGGGGGTCTTATGGACGATGGTATGCCTCTGTGATCCCGGATCCACCGGTTCGCGACCGCGCGCGACGCCCGGTCCATGGGCCGGGCGTCAGCCGGGCGAGCCGGCCGGCGCCCGCGTCAGGTCACGATGCCCGGGACGGCGGTCAGCTGCTGACGGCCGCCGCCGGCATGGCGCACACCGAGCGTCACCGCGCTCCCCGGATCCGCAGACGCGACGGCCCTCGCCAGATCGGCGGCCGAGCCCACGTGGGTCCCGCCGAAGGCGTCGAGCACGTCTCCGCGGACCAGACCGGCCGTGTAGCCCGGGCCGGGGTTGTGGACACCCGTGATCAGCGCGCCGGCACCCTTGGACGCGTCGACGGCCTCGACCCCGAGCGTCGCCCTGGTGACCGCCTCGGCACCTCCACGCGGGGACGCGGACCGGGGCCCCGCGCTCTCATCCGGCCCCGGCCCCGGGCTCCGCACTCCCCGCTGTCCATGTCCTCCCTCGTGCCCCTGCCCCTGCCCCTTTCCCTGTCCCTGCTCCCGCCCTGCCTTGGCGTCACCGGCCTGCTTCTGCAGGTCCGCCAGTCTGCTCATGCCGATCACCGTGGCGCCCACGGTGCCGAGTCCGACGCCCGACAGGACCAGGACGGTCCCGACGAAGAGGCCGAAGAGCAGGGACATCAGCCGCCTGCCACGGCGTCGCACGGCGTGCGGGCGCCGGACGGCGGGCGCCGGACGGTCGTCGCCGCCCGTCTCCTGACCGGGCATCGGCTTGGGACGCAACGCGGTCTGTTCCATGGATCGCCTCCGGCAGCTGCTCTACGGACCGCCCCCGGCTGTTGATCTACCCTGCGCCCCGGCGCACGACGATTCACGAACGAGTGAGACTGACACCGCCGTTCGAATCACCCGCGTGTCCCGCCGCCCGAGCCGCGCCCGGCCGAAGCCGGAAGTCCCGTTGTCGGTGGAGGCTGTTACGTTCGGTGACATGACCGATCACGCCCTACGTCTGCTGCGGGAGAACCCCCGCCTGGCCGAACTGGCCGCGTTCCCCTTCGACTTCGACCTCGGCCGGGCGGAGCACGCCGAGGACGTACGGCTCGCCTCCGGTGGACCGCTGGAGCCGATAGCGGGCGACGACACGGGGGGAACGTACTTCGTGTGCGGGGACGGCTCCGTGCTGTACGCGGACTCCGAGGGCTCGGCCGGAGTCATCGGCAACAGCGTGGACGAGGCACTGGAGGTGCTGGTCGGGCTGCCCGGCTGGCACGACCACCTGCGGCTCGCGCCGGCCGACGGGGAGGAGAGGATCCTCGCGGCGGTCGCCGAGAGCGACGAGGGGATCCGGGAGTACTACGGCATCGACGCCGAGCGGAGCGAACTGCGGGCCGCACTCGGCCTGCCCGAGCGCTCCCCGACTCAGCTCGTCGGCCTGCTGCACACCGCCCTGCTGCGGACCGAGCCCGACTTCCTGCTGCTGGGCGCCGCGGAGGGCGGCGCCCACGACCTCCTGGACCCGCACCCCCGTCCGCCGCTGTGGGAGACGGTCCTCGCGCGGGGCCGCGCCGACCTGGCGCTGCTGCGGACGGGCGCCGCGTGGGACGAGGTGGCCGGGGACCGGGCGCGGCGCGCGCTCGCGCTGCGTGCCGCCCAGTTCGACCGGCGCGAGGGCGACCTGCCGCTGCTGCGGCACCTGCTGCGGCACGAGGCCGAGGCGTCCATGACCGACGAACTGCGCCTCGCCGCCGCCCTGGTGGGCCTGCACGGCCTTCCGGAGGATCTGCCGCTGCTGCTGGAGGTGCGCGAGACGGACTTCGACACCTGGTGCGGACTGGGCGGCATGCCCGAGCCGGGCGCGGGATCGGCCGAGATGCTGAGCTGGGCACGCGATCTCGACGACTCGTTCTTCGGCACCGATCCGGCGGACGAGCCGCTGTTCACCTGGACCGGCCTCGCCCGCGAGCAGGGCCTGGTCGAACTCGCCCGCGTCGCGCTGATCCGCGCGCTGGACGACTTCGACCTGCGCGTGTACGCCGCCGGGCGCGACGGCAGGGCCCCGGGCCGGAGCCTCGCGGACCCGCTGGGTTCCCTCGTCCGCGAGTTCGAGCAGTTGGGCGACACCTTCCAGGCCCTGCGCGCCCAGCGTCTGCGCCTGCCGCTGCTGACCACGGCCCGCGACCGTGTCTCGGCCCTCCTCGGACTCGCCCGGCTGGAGCGGGAGGAGGGCCGTTTCGGGCAGGCCGCCCACACGTTGGCGTCGCTGCGCGCCACCCTGGAAAACCCCGGCGACGACACGACGGCGTGGTGGCGGGACACCAATCTCGGCGTGTACGTCGTCCAGGAGCATCACGCGCTGGCCCGGGCCACCGCCGTCGACGCGACGCTCGCGGAGGAGGCCCGTGAGGTCGCCGCGGCCGCCGCGGAGTTGCTCGCGAGCCTCTCCGGCGCGGCCAGGGCGTTCGCCGAGCGGAGCCGCGCCGAGGAGACGGCCGTCGTCACCTCGGCCGCGGCACCACCGGAGCGGACGGTGCCTTCCGACCCGTCACCCGATCCGCCGAACCCGCCGAACCCGTCGAACCCGTCGAACCCGCCGGACACATCGGCCCCGTCGGCCCCGTCCAGTCCGTCTAGTCCATCGAGGCCGGGCCCGTCGAGTCCCTGGGATCCGACGGCAGGGTGAACTCGGCGGCTGCTCCCGTGCCCCTGGGAAGCCTGAACGCCCCGCCGTCACCGATGCTCCCGGCCCCCACCCCGGCGGGCAGACGGTACGCGGACGCGGCCTCCCCCGCCGGTGCCGGCACCGGGACCGGGGCGGCGGAGGGAACCGGGGACGCGGGGAAGTCGGAAGGAACTCCAGGAACCGACGCGGGGCCGAATCCCCGACCACCGAACGGCACCCCTGGCACCAGGTCCGGTACGAAGCCGTGGGCGCGGCGGGCGAGGTCCTCCGCGCCGTAACGGCGGCATTCCTGGTGCCACTTGAGGATTCCGGCCAGCCAGTTCCGCAGCTCCCCGACGTAGCCCTCCATGATCTCGCGCACCTCCTCGGGGAGCCTGAAGTCCTCGTACAGAATGGGCATTTCGTGAGCGGCGACATGCTGGAACTGCTGCATGCGCTGGGTCATCAGGTCGTGGATGACGCGGAGCGCGGTCGGGTAGTCGCAGCCGAAGAAGTTCTGGACGACGAGGATGCCGTTGTGGATCTCACCCTCGTACTCGATCTCCTTCTGGTACGAGAAGACGTCGTTCAGGAGCATCGCGTAGTCCATCGCCGCGTTCTCCAGTGACCGGACGGGACCGCTGCGGTAGACCTCCGGCGGGACCTTCCGGCCGTGGCCGAGCCGGCACAGGCTCATGGTGAGCTCCGAGCCGAAGGTGGCCCGGCGCATCTCCAGGTAGTCGACCGGATCGGGGATGCGGTGCTGGATCTGGTTGGACAGCTCCCACACCCAGCTCTCCGTCATCACGTCGACCGCTGACCTGAACTGCCTTCGCTCGTCGGTGTCCATGCCGGCGGCGGTGCGCTGCCAGAGGTCGATGAGGCCGCGCTCCATGCCGTTGGCGGGGACGGGGACCTCCTCGCCGTCGACGGGCATGCAGGCCGACAGACGCGCGGTGACCAGTTTGGCCGTGGCCACGTCGCGGCGGTTGCCGAAGACGAGCGGATAGTAGTCGTCCCCGTACGTGCCCCAGGCCAGCCACTGCGAGCTGACGTCAAGGGCGTCCGCGGTGGCGTCGGGATGAATGCCGGCCGCGCACAGCGGAAGGTCGTACGCGTCCAGCTTGTCCTCGTCCCAGACGCCCTCCTGGAGCATGCCCATGGCGTGCATCCAGTCGGTGAGGCGGTGCCGGGCCCCGTCGAGATGGGGGCTGAGCGTCACCTCGAACGGCATCAGGAAGTCGGGCAGCTGTGAAGGGCCGACCTTCTGGAACGGGACATGGGTGTACGCGCGCAGCCGCTCCGCCCCGGCGGCCGAGAGCAGGGCACCGACGTCCAGGGCGGAGGTGCCGAGGACGCCGGATCCGAACGGCCGGTTCTCCTCCAGGACGCCTTCGTTCATGTACCGGCTGGACCGCATGTGCCACTCATGGCCGCCCGACTGCCAGTCCTGGAGCCCCTGGGTGTACGCGGCGACCGCCGCGACCTGGTCCGGGGTGAGCCCGTTCTCCACGGCGAGCGCGGGGACCTCGGTCAGCGCCGTGTGCTCGAACTGGTGCAGGCGCGAGGTGAGGATGTCGTTGACGGTCTCGGCGGCCTGCTGGGTGGTGCAGCCGAAGAAGGTCTCCAGGACGAGGATGCCGTTGCTGAGCTCGCCCTCCTCCTCGACCTCCCGCTGGTAGGAGAACAGGTCGTTGCGCAGGTGCACGCCGTCCGAGAACGTCTCCATCAGCACGCGCAGCGGCCTCGACCCGGCCACCGGGGCGGGCACTTCGGCGGTCGCGTACTCGACGAGCCCGGCCGACCAGGGGGCACCGCCCACCTTGCGGCGCATCTCGATGTACTCGACGGGGTTGGCGATCCGCCCCTCGTTGATGTTGGACAGCTCCCACATCGACTCGTTGAGCAGGTGCTCGGTGGAGACCGCGAAGCGCTTGCGCCACCCCAGCGACATCGAGGGCACCGTGCGCGCCCAGAGGTCGGCCAGCCCCGCCTCGACCGGGTTCTCCGGCTCCGGCACGGGGGTGGAGAGGTCCAGCGGCATGAACAGGGGCAGCCGGTCCAGATAGGCCTTGCCGCCCTGGCGGTCCTGGGTGCGTTTGAAGGTCTCCAGGAAGTGGTCGTCGAAGAAGAAGACCCACACGTACCAGTCGGTGATGAGCGAGAGGGCCGGCCCGTCGCAGTCGGGGTGCGTGTACGCGCACAGCAGGCCGTAGTCGTGCGCGTCGAGGTCGGACTGTTCCCAGATGCCGGAGCCCTCCAGCATGCCCATCCCCCGTGCCCATTCGACCGTGTGGGCACGCGCCTCGTCGAGGTGCGGGTTCAGCCGCGCGGGATACGGCATGTAGAAGTGCGGGAGTTCGAACGGCTGCGTCATGGCCGGGCCCTACCCAGGCCCCTCGGGGCACATCCACCCACCGGGACATGATCACACCATCGCGTGAATCCGTACGAAACGGGCCGTCCGGCCGGGCCGGTTCGGGAACGGCGGGTCGAGCCGGGTCCGTGACGACACCCACCCCGCCTGGCGCTCGGCGACGGGCTGCCCGGCCGCACGTGGGTCCCCCCGGCCGCGTGCCGGGCGTCGTCGGTGCTCTTGCCGACCCGGGCGCCCGGCGTCACCGTGGGCGCATGACCTCCTTCGTGCTTCCCCATGAAGTGCACGGCGACGGCGCCCACAAGGTGATCGCCGTGCACGGCTGGTTCGCCGACCGGTCCGCGTACGCGGCCGTGCTGCCCGACCTCGACCGTGCCGCGTTCCAGTACGCGCTGGTCGACCTGCGCGGCTACGGGGAGGCGAGGGACGTCGCCGGCGCGTACACGACCGCCGAGGCGGCCGCCGATGTCGTCGAACTGGCGGACCGGTTGGGGTGGGCGCGGTTCTCGGTGATCGGCCACTCGATGGGGGGCGCCGTAGCGCAGCGCGTGCTCACGCTCGCCCCGGACCGGCTGCGCCGCCTGGTCGGGGTCTCGCCGGTGCCCGCGTCGGGGCTGTCCCTGCCGGAGGAGCAGTGGGAGCTGTTCGCGGACGCGGCGCACCGGCCGGAGAACCGGCGGACCATCATGGACGTCACGACCGGCGGCCGCCTGCCCGCGGCCTGGCTGGACAGGATGGTGGCGCGGTCGCTGGCACTCAGCGACCCGAAGGCGTTCCGCGCCTATCTGGACTCGTGGGCCGGCGCGGACTTCCACGCCGAGGTCGAGGGCGCGCGGGTGCCGGCGCTGGCCGTGACGGGCGCCCTGGACCCCGCCCTGTCGGCGACCCTGATGCGGGAGACCTGGATGCGCTGGTACCCGGACGCCGAACTCCATGAGCTGGCCAGGACCGGGCACTACGCGATGGACGAGAGCCCGCTCGACCTGATCGGCGTGGTGGAGTCCTTCCTGCGCGCGGAGGAAGCGGACGCGGACAGGACCGGAGCCGAGGCGTGAGCGTACGGGAGACCACGCCGCCCGTCCCCGACGTCTTCGACCCCCGGCGGTACGCCGACGGAGTCCCGCACACCGCCTATCGCACGCTGCGCGACCATCACCCCGTGGCCTGGCAGGACGAACCCGAGGTGCTCGGCTGGCCCGCCGGAACCGGGTTCTGGGCGGTGACCCGGCACGCGGACGTGGTCCGGGTGCTCAAGGACCCGGCGACGTACTCCTCGCGTCTCGGAGCGACCCAGATCCGGGATCCCGACCCGGACGACCTGCCGTTCATCCGCCGGATGATGCTCAATCAGGATCCCCCGGACCACGGCCGGCTGAGGCGTCTGGTCAGCCGCGCCTTCACCCCCCCGCCGGATCGAACACTTCACGGCGGTCGTCCGCGGACGGGCCCGCGCCCTGCTCGAAGGCGCGGTCCGCGAGGCCCGCGCGGGTGACGGACGCTGCGACCTCGTCGCCTCCGTCACCGACGACTACGCCCTGCTCAACCTCGCGGACCTGCTCGGCGTACCGGAGCGCGACCGCGACCTGCTGCTGCACTGGACGCGTCGGGTGATCGGCTACCAGGACCCCGACGAGGCGGGCGAGCCCGTCCGCGACGCGAACGGCAGGCCCGTCAATCCGCGCTCCCCGGCCATGCTGCGCGACATGTTCGCCTATGCGCACGGACTGGCGCTCCACAAGAAGTCCCATCCGAGTGACGACGTGCTGACCACTCTCGCCACCGATCCCGAACTCGCCCCGGCGGAACTGGAGATGTTCTTCTTCCTGCTCACGGTCGCGGGCAACGACACCGTGCGCAGTGCGGCTCCGGGCGGTCTTCTGACGCTCGCCCGGCATCCGGACGCGTATGCCGCCCTGCGCTCCGGGAGGGTCGGACTCGACACGGCGGTGGACGAGTTGCTGCGTCTGCACCCGCCCGTCCTCACCTTCCGCCGTACGGCGGCCGTCGACACCGAGCTGGCGGGGCAGCGCATCCGCGCGGGCGACAAGGTGGTCGTCTTCCACGCCTCGGCCAACCACGACGAGCGCGTCTTCGCCGACCCGCACCGGGTCGACCTGGCCCGCTCCCCCAACCCCCACGTCTCCTTCGGCGACGGGCCGCACGTCTGCCTGGGTGCGCACTTCGCGCGGCTGCAACTGCGCGTGCTCTACGAGGAGTCGCTGCGCGCCCTGCCGGCCCTGACCACGGCGGGAGCCCCGCGCCGTCTCGTCTCGAACTTCATCAACGGCCTCAAGTCACTGCCCGTGCTGGTGGGATGAGCCCGCGGTCTCAGCGCCTCACCTGGATCAGCGCATGCGTGCCGCCGGTGCGCCAGCGCTGGTCCTCGGCCGCGACGAGCGCGGTCTCGGTGCGGGGGTCGAGGCCGACGACCACGTCGGACTTGAGCGTGCGCAGGGCGGCCACCGGTCCCGGGAAGTAGGCGGTGGTCCCGGCGAACGGGGTGGTGGCCGGATAGCTCCGGTCGCCGACGAGGCGGCGGTAGTTCAGGTCGCCCTTCATGAGGGTGACGTCGGCCTCCGCGAACTCCCGGCGCAGGTCGTCGGGCATGTCGGCGTAGGGCAGGGGAGCGCAGGAGAAGGGGTGGGCCCGGACCGTGAGGCGGCCGTCGGTCATCGCCGACCACAGGCGGTGGCCCGACGCCCCGGCCGCACCGGGCGCGGCCTTGAGCCGGCGCAGGGCGTCGACCACGTCGGCGGTGGTGGCGTCGGAGACGTAGTACGGGTACGGCTTCACGTGCAGGACGGCCCGTTCGACGCGACGACCGCGCAGGAGGTGGTCGATGAGCAGCAGGTCGGGGACGAGTTCCCGGCCGGCGTTGTCCGCGACCACGCAGAGGGTGCCGCCGGCGAACAGGGACCGCAGCGACTCGCCCTCGTTCACGACCAGTTGGGAGACGGTGGCCGGCTCGTCGTTCGCGGCCGCGAGGCGGAATCCGAGGTCGGCGCGGTTGCCCCACAGTGAGCCGAGCAGCAGCGCCTCCTCCTGTTCCGCCGCGGGCCGGTCGGCGAGCTCGTCGAGCGCGGCGAGCTCCCCGTCCGCCTCAGGGGTGTCGAGTTCGGCGAGCTTGAACGGCCGGAAGGGGTCGATGCCCTGCCAGGGCCCTGGAGTGAAGTAGCCGACGGCGTCCAGGAGTCGGCGGTAGAAGTAGCTCTCGGACCAGAGGAAGGGCACGTCGAACCAGGGCCGGCCGAAGTACTCCCGGCCGCCCCAGAGCTCCCACTGCTCGCGGTCCCGCGCCCGCGCGCCGAGCGGTTCGAGGACGCCCTCGGCGGAGTTCTTCAGGAGGGCGTCGAGCGCGCGCCGCCGCTCGGGGCCGTACGGGAAGGCGTCCCGCACCTTCCGGATGAGCGCCGGATGCCGTTCGGCCAGCACGCTCCGGGGGAACGAGCCCGGTACGTTGCCGAGGATCACGGGCGCGCCGGCAGCGGCGGGGGGTTCGGCGGAGGCGACGGGCTCAGGCATGCGGCTCACCGTACCGGCTGCGTCCGCGGTACCGGCCGAGCCGGCGGCGGCCGTGGCAGCGCGTCGGCACCCCTGCCCGGCGGTGGCGCCCGCCCGCCGGAGTTGTCCCCTCACGTACCCGGCGGCACACGCTCGCACACCGAATCCGGACACCTGGCGGCACACCCCCGCACCCGGATCCGGACACCCGGCGGGTCGCCGCCTCACCCCGGATCCGGACACACGGCCGTGTTCCCCGTACTCCGGCGTACTCCGGATCTGAACACACGGCCGCGCGCCCCCGTACTTCACCATGCAGCGCAGCCCTGTGGCCGTCACGCAGCGCAGCCCTGTGGCCGTCGCCGCGAGGCGCGGTACGGCCGCACCCGCATCCCAGCCGTCGAGGAGACCCACCGGATGACCGCACACCGCACCGCCACCGCGGCCGCTGTCGCCGCGGCGGCCCCGCTGCTCCTGCTGACGTGGGCCGCGGGACCGGCCCAGGCGCACGGAGCGCCGACGGATCCGGTCAGCCGGGTGTTCGCCTGCTCCCCCGAGGGCGGCGGCAACAACCGCACCGCGGCCTGCGAGGCGGCGATCGCGGCGAACGGCGCGCCCTTCACCGCGTGGGACAACCTCCGGGTCGCCGGCGTCAACGGCAGGGACCGGCAGGTGATCCCCGACGGGAAGCTGTGCAGCGGGAACCTGCCCGCGTACAAGGGCCTCGACCTCGCCCGCGCCGACTGGCCCTCGACCCGGATGACACCGGGCGCGACCTTCACCCTCTCCTACCGTTCGACGATTCCGCACACGGGGACCTTCAAGCTGTATCTGAGCAAGCCGGGTTACGACCCGTCCAAGCCCCTGACCTGGTCCGACCTGCCGGCTGAGCCGTTCGCCACGGCCACCGACCCGGCGCTGGTGAACGGCGCCTACCGGATCAGGGCCACGCTGCCCTCCGACCGCACCGGCCGTCAGATGCTGTACACGATCTGGCAGAACACGAGCACGACGGACACGTACTACTCGTGCTCGGACGTGGTCTTCCCCTCCGCCCGGCGCACGGGCGGCGGTGGCAAGGCCGCGCCGACATCGGCGCCGGCGGCGCGGACGACCGCACCCCGCCGCGCGACCGGGAAGGCCACGCAGGGGACGAAGTCCCCGGCCGGGCAGTCACCGACGCCCTCGCAGCCGGCCACACCGTCCGCGTCGCAGGTGTCCGCGCCCGACCACCTCACCCCGGCCGCCGACAACTCGTCCGGGGGCAGCGGCTCGCTCCCCCTCGTCGCGGGGGCGGGGGGAGCGGCGGCCCTCCTGCTCACCGCCGGCGTCGCGCTCACGCTGCGACGCCGGCGGTGACCGGTGGTCCGGTGGTCGGTCAGTTGACGGTGACCGCCGGGCTGCCCGGCTGGGTGGTGTCGGTGACGGGGGCGTACTTGGCGGTGAAGTAGCCGTTGCTGAAGCACAGGGACGAGCCCGAGGCCTTGGCGAACTGCTGGTTGGTGAAGGTGATGCTGTTGTCGGTGTTGCTCGCCGTACCGGTCAGGCTGGGGGCCTGGTAGACGCAGGTGATGCTGCCGAGAAGGGTGCGCAGCACGACGGTGGTCTGGATGGTCGAGCCGGCGGCCGGGGTGACGGTGACCGTCCCGTCGGAGGCGACCGTGGTGGCGTACGGGAGGTTGTTGACCGTGACGCCGGTGACGCCGAGCACGCCGATGACGTTGCTGGTGCAACTGCCGAAGGTGTGGCCGGTGAGCGACTCGGTGGCGGTGCCGGGGGCCGTCGGGTTGTCGGTGGCCGTGGCGGTGAAGGCCGACGCGGCACAGGAGACGCCGCTCGTGCCGGTGCTGCTGGAGTAGAGGGTGGCCTTGGTGCCGCTCGCCAGCGAGGCGGTGAGCACATCGCCGGTGGCGACGGCGGCGCCGCCCGCGGTGAGCACCGGGGTGTCGTCGGCGGAGGCGGGGGAGATCGCGGAGACCGAGAGGGCCGCGGCGACACCGACGAGGGCGAACAGGGATCGCGTACGCATGGGGGAGCCTCTTTCTGATCTGACGGGGGGTGCGGGGCCTGGTTCGGAGAGAGGTGCGGTCCCGGGCTCACCGGGAGGCACGGTCCTGGCCGTCCCGGTGGACACGGAGCTGGAGGCCACTGCCGGCCCGTGACGTCTTCTCCGTACGCGACGGACCGGCAGCGGCGAGGGGCTACCGGGCGCGGCCCCAACGGGGGAAGGCGGCCGTACCGGTGCCGTGGGGGGTGTGACGACGGTGACGAGGATGCGCACGGGACGTTCAAAGGGGTCACGCACGCCCCGCCGCAGGGGGCGGGGCCGGGAGGGTGACATGCGCCGTGCTGACGGACCCGGCGCCACGGATCCATCGGAAACAAGGCTGAGTTGTAGACCTGATGGATAGTCAACGTCAAGGCTCAGTAAGGAAGTTGGAGGTCAGCGGGTCGGCGGCGGGAAGTCGTGCACACAGATGCCACACAATCGACATCCGCTTGCCACAAGTCCCTTGACCCGCGAATGTAACCCCCGGTAACTTCCAGGAAGGCTACTGCTGCGTAACGAGAAAGCCCTTGCGATCGCCGGGAGTTGCGAGGAGGCGTACGCGGCAGCCCTGTCCGCGCCAGGACACGTGCCGCTCAAGCCGCACCTGCGTTGACTATGTCCAGGGAGCAGAACATGGCCTCGTCCTCGGACGCCACGGCGTCCACCGGTCCCACCCCCGAGAACCCCGAGAGCGGTTCCGACCGACGCGGGCGGGTCCGTCTGCGCCGCGCCGCGGTGATGGCGGTGCCTGCCACCGCGATCGCCGCGGGACTGATGATCCTCACCGCCCAGGGCGCCCTGGGTGTGCAGTTCGCCATCTCCGGCATGCCGTTCGTCGTGACGGCCACGGAGCTGAACGGCACCGGCTTCGAGCAGTTCGGGAACCTCGACAACATGGCCGAGGACAGCCCGAACGCCGGCGACACCGGTGGCCAGGTCCTGGTCGTCACCTCCGCCATCAAGAGCGCGACGCTCACCAAGCTGTGCCAGAGCGTCGACCTGGGCGGCACCAACCTGGTCATCACCGCGGGCGGCGGCTCGGACAAGGTGCAGGCGACCGACCTGACCACGGACTCGACCGAGCTGTCGGGTGACGCGTCCTTCGGGAACATCGAGATCGGCAACGACGCGAGCACGCTCGACAAAGCCGGCGTCCAGGGGAACAAGGGCGTCTTCAGTCAGCAGGCCGACACCGTCCACATCGGCAACCTGCGGCAGACCAACTACGCCACCACCGCCGCCGTGTTCAAGCTTCCGGGCCTCAAGCTCCGCTTCAGCGGCACGGGTTGCTGATGTCCCGGCTCCGGAATCCGAGGTCGGGCTTCCGGCAGTGGCGCGCGCGCCGCCCCTTCTGGGGCGGGCTGCTGCTCACCCTGGGCGGGGCGGAGATCCTCCTGACCGAGAAGGCGTCCCTCAAGGTCGTCATGCACATCGGCATGCAGGGCGTGGCGGGATATCTGCTGCCCGCGGTCATGCTCGTGTGCGGTCTGCTGATCCTCTTCAACCCCGCACAGCGGCTGTTCTACTCGCTGCTCGGCATCCTTCTCTCGCTCGGCACCTGGCTCACCTCCAACCTCGGTGGCTTCTTCCTCGGCCTGCTCCTCGGAGCGGCCGGCAGCTGCATGGCCTTCGGCTGGCTTCCCGACCAGGAGCCGCGCCGTCGTCTGCTGCGCGGCCGCCGGCAGCGGCACACCACGGCGACGAAGGCGTAGCCCGGAGGACCCGGAGGACCCGGTGGCGGCACCCGCCCCGGCCGGGCGCCAGGACGCGTGGACGGCCGGGGCGGCGCCGACGCCCGTGGCGCGGCCCTCGGGAGAGCCGAACGCGCCCGGCGCCCGCTCCGGCCCCTGGGTTGATGCGGCTGCCCGATCACCGCATCCTTGTACATATGGTGATATTGCCGGGCGATGCCGGGCGCGCGGCCGCGAGAGGCGACGCCATGGTGGTGGTCGACGCCCACGGCATCGTCAGGGGCTGGAGCGAGGGCGCCCGCCTGCTGACCGGCTACGCCGCCGCGGAGATCGCCGGACGTCCGGTGTCGGCCCTGGTGGACGGGGACGCCGCCGCGGCCTGGCAGATCCTGCGCACGAGCCACGCCGCGATCGTCGCCGTACGGAACTGGGACGGTCGGCGCCGTGAACTGGCCCTGCGGGTCTGCCCGCTCCAGGGCGAACACGGGGAGCAGCGGGGATACGTGATCACCGGCGCGCCGGACGAGCGCGGCCGGATACTGGGCGAGCTGGCCTTCACCCAGTCGTCGACGCCGATGTCGGTCTTCGACACCGAACAGCGGTATCTGCGGGTGAACGACACGGCGTGCCGGATCATAGGGGTCCGGGAGGCCGAGGTGCGCCACCGCTTCTTTCCCGACACCGTGGAGAACGCGGAACTCAGCCGCGGCTTCCTGCATCATCTGCGCAAGGTGGTCGAGACCGGACGGCCGGTCCACTACGAGAGCTGGACCCGCTCCCCCTCCGGATCGCGCACCCGTGCCTGGACCATCGAGATGTGGCCGCTGCGTGAGCCGGCCGGGGAGCTGCTCGGGGTCGGCCTGGCCGCGTTCGACAGCACCGAGGAGTACGGGACACGGCAGCGGCTCGCCCTGCTGAACAGGGCCGCCACCTGCATCGGCACCAAGCTGGACGTGATCCACACCGCACGGGAACTGGCCGAGCTGACGGTGCCCAAGCTGGCGGACTTCGCCAGCGTGGACCTGCTGGACTCGGTGCTCCGGGGCGACGAACCGGCCGTGGGACCGGTGGACGCCGAGGTGGAACTGCGCCGCGTCGCCCACCACTCCGGCACCCCCGGCGTGCCGGAGGCCGCGATCGACCTGGGCGCGGCGGACGTCTATCCGTCCTACTCCCCGCCGGCCCGCGCCCTGGCCACCGGTCGTGCGGTGCTCGCCGGGACCGGCGATCCGGGCGTCGACACCTGGCTCGCGCAGCACGGTTCCCGGTCCACCAAGCTGCACCAGGCGGCCCACCGCGCCTTCTCCCTGATGGCCGTACCGCTGGTGGCGCGGGGCACGACCCTGGGGGTGGCGGTCTTCGCCCGGCTGCTCAGCGCCGAGAACCCCGACCCCTTCGACCGGGACGACGCGACGCTGGCGCAGGAGCTGGCCGGCCGGGCGGCCGTATGTGTGGACAACGCGCGCAGGTACACCAAGGAGCGCACCACCGCGCTGGCCCTGCAGCGCAGTCTGCTGCCGCAGGCGATGACGGGACAGGCGGCGGTCGAGTTCGCCTCCCGCTATCTTCCGGCCGTGTCCCGGGCCGGTGTCGGCGGCGACTGGTTCGATGTGATCCCGCTGTCCGGGACCCGGGTCGCGCTCGTCGTCGGCGATGTCGTCGGGCACGGCATCCACGCCTCCGTGACGATGGGCCGGCTGCGCACGGCGGTGTGGACGCTGGCCGACGTCGATCTGCCCCCGGACGAGCTGCTCACCCACCTCGACGACCTGGTCGGCCACCTCGCGGGCGACGACGGCGCGACGGGCGGCGAGATCGGCGCCACCTGTCTGTACGCGGTCTACGACCCGGTGTCCCGGCGCTGCACGGTCGCCGCCGCCGGGCACCCGCCGCCCGTCGCCCTGTTCCCCGACGGAACCGTCCGGGCCGTCGAGGTGAGCGCGGGACCGATGCTCGGGGTCGGCGGCCTCCCCTTCGAGTCCACCGAGCTGGACCTGCCGGAGGGGACCGTGCTCGCCCTCTTCACCGACGGTCTCGTCGAGGCCCGCGATCTCGACGTGGACACGGGCACCACCGCCCTGGGCGAGGCGCTGTCGACCCCCACCGCCGGCGACCTGGAGGACGTCTGCGACAACGTGCTCAAGGCCATGCTCCCCCAGCGACCCTCCGACGACGTGGCCCTGCTGCTGGCCCGCACCCGCGCCCTGGACGCCGAGCAGGTGGCCGTGTGGGACCTGCCGGCCGATCCGGCGGTGGTCGCCGAGGCCCGGCGGCACGCGACCGAGCAGCTGACCCGCTGGGGACTCGACGAGATCGCCTGTGTGACGGAACTGGTCGTCAGCGAACTGGTCACCAACGCCATCCGTTACGGCGGCGCGCCGATCCAGCTCCGGCTCATCCGCGACCGCGCCCTGATCTGCGAGGTCTCCGACGCCAGCAGCACCTCTCCCCATCTGCGCCGGGCCCGCACCTACGACGAGGGCGGTCGCGGGCTGCTCCTCGTCGCCCAGCTCACCGACCGCTGGGGAACCCGCACGACCTGCGCGGGGAAGACGATCTGGGCCGAGCAGACGCTGCCGGTCCCCTGACCGCCACGGAAGGGTTTCGCATGGTCGATCGACGGAGCTTCGGCAAGATCGTGGGCGTGGGCGCGGCAGGGGCTTCGCTCACCGGGTGGTCCGACACCGGCGCCACCGCGGACGGGGCGGTCGGGGGTCCCACGGGGGCGGCCTCGCCGACGCCCTCGCCGGGGCACGCGTCCTTCGGCCGTCTCCGGCGGATCGAGGCCGGTGAACTGAGCGTCGGCTACGCGGAGGCCGGCCCCGCCCACGGCCCCGCGGTCGTCCTGCTGCACGGCTGGCCCTACGACATCCACAGTTTCGTCGAGGTCGCGCCGCTGCTGGCGGCGCGCGGCCACCGGGTGATCGTCCCGTACCTGCGCGGCCACGGCACCACGCGCTTCCGGTCCGCCAGGACCTTTCGCAACGCCCAGCAGTCGGTGGTCGCGCTCGACATCGTCGCGCTGATGGACGCACTCGAGATCGAGAAGGCGGTGCTGGCCGGTTTCGACTGGGGAGCGCGGACGGCCGACATCATCGCCGTGCTCCGGCCCGAGCGGTGCAGGGCCCTGGTCTCCGTGGGCGGCTATCTGATCACCGACCGCGAGCGCAACAAGCAGCCGTTGCCGCCGAAGGCCGAGTGGGCGTGGTGGTACCAGTACTACTTCGCCACGGAGCGTGGACGGCTCGGCCTCAAGGAGAACAGGGCCGACCTGGCACGCCTGGTCTGGACGTTCAACTCCCCGACGTGGCACTACGACGACGCCGTGTTCGACCGTACGGCGAAGGCCTTCGACAATCCGGACTACGTCGCCATCGTGATCCACAACTACCGGTGGCGGCTCGGCCTGGCGCAGGGCGACCCGCGCTACGACCGGCTGGAACGGCAGTTGGCCGCGGGCCCTGTCGTCGCGGTGCCCACCGTCACCCTCGACGGTCGGAAGGACCCCTTCACCGCGGCCGGCGACGGATCGTCGTACCGCGCCCGGTTCTCGGGGCCCTACGCGCACCGCACTCTGGCGGACATCGGTCACAACGTGCCGCAGGAAGCGCCCGAGGCCTTCGCGCGGGCGGTCGCGGAGGCGGACGGTCTCGCCGGGAGCTGACCGCCGTGCACCCTTCAGCCTCGTACGGATCGCCGTACGTACGAAGGAGACGTCCGCGCCGACCGGCCGGACCGCGGTCTCACAGGCACGTGCGGACGAGCCACTCGTCCTCGTTGTACGCGTCCCTCGCCGGATCCGGCACCGTGGCCGGCCGTTCCTCGATCGTGTCCTCCAGGCGTATCGGCTCCGGAAGCGCGCCGAACCGAGCCCGCCGGACCGCCGCCTCGGCCATACCCGGCTTCTGCTTCTCACCCGTCATTAGGACCTCCCCGTCTTGAACGTTGCGCCTGATCCTCGCAAGCCGTTCGTCACCTGTCAAGAGGGTGACGATCCACTTCCCGGCGAGGCCTGGACTCGACCGTGCGCACTCCCCGCTCATGACCGCTCACTTGACGACCGTGCGTCACACACGATTGGCTCCGGCCCAACGAAAGTCCGACAGTCGGTGCACAACAGCCCGATGACCGCGCCGAGTTCCCTCTCCCCGTCCTTCTGCTGGGCCGCACAGCGAGGTGCCGCACTCCGATGAACACGTCCCCCACACCTCACCACTCCCCCAGATCCGCGGGCCGCACGGTCGTCGCCGTCGCCGTCACCCTGTTCCTGGCCGGCTGCTCCGGCGGATCGGACTCCGGCGCGGCCACCGGAGCGGCGGGGAAGGCGGGCACCGGCCACATCAAGGTCGCCCTGATCACCCACGGCGCCGACGGAGACGCCTTCTGGGAACTGGTGCGGAAGGGCGCGCAGGCGGCGGCCGCCAAGGACGACATCGACCTCACCTACGCGAGCGACTCCGACGCCGCGGGGCAGGCGAGCCTGGTGCGGGACGCGGTCCGCGACCGGGTCGACGGCATCGCGGTGACCCTGGCCAAGCCGGAGGCGATGAAGAGCGCCGTCACCGCGGCCAAGGCCGCCGGCATACCGGTGGTCGGCCTCAACTCCGGTATCGACGCCTGGCGGTCCGAGGGCCTGCTGGAGTACTTCGGTCAGGACGAGAGCGTCGCGGGCCGGGCGCTCGGCGACAAGCTGGACGAGCTCAAGGCCGAGCACGCCCTCTGCGTCATCCACGAGCAGGGCAACGTCGCCCTGGAGGCACGCTGCGCCGGGGTGAAGAAGGCGTTCGCCGGCGATACCGACCTGCTCTATGTCAACGGCACCGACATGAAGGCGGTCGCCTCCGCCGTCGCGGCCAGACTTCGGCAGGACCCGAGCATCGACGAAGTCGTCATGATGGGGGCGCAGTTCGCGCTCGGCGCGGTGAAGTCGGTGAAGGAGGCGGGCAGCAGGGCGGCGGTCGCCACCTTCGACCTCAACAGCAGCCTGGTGAAGGCGGTGCAGAGCGGGGACGTGCAGTTCGCGGTGGACCAACAGCCCTACCTCCAGGGCTATCTCGCCGTGGACTCGCTCTGGCTCTACAGGTCCAACGGCAACTTCAGCGGCGGCGGAACGGCACCCGTGCTCACCGGACCGGCCTTCGTCACCAAGGAGAACGTCGCCTCCGTCGCCAAGTTCGCCGCCGACGAGACCCGTTGAGCCGGTCCCGCCGCTCGTCCGCGGCGGCGCGCACGGCATCACAGGCCCCAAGGTTTTCGGACACTCACGGTGCGTACGGGCACTTGTACGGATAGCATCCTGCGCACCCCCAGTGCCGTACCGGACCCGCGGTCACCCCCCCGCCCGTCCGCCGAACCGCTCCTCCCCCCGCTGATCGCACTAGGACGACGATGTCTCCACGGACAGGTGCCCGGCGCCGTCTCGGCTCCATACGTCTCTCCCTGATCCTGCTGGCGCTGGTGCCCAGCGTCACTCTCGGCGCCATGTGGGGTGTGACGACCACACAGATCTTCTCGGAGGGGCTGCGGCTGCGGTCGCAGACCGAACTGAGCAGGTCCACCGGCGCCATGGGCACCGACGCGACGCTCGCGCTGCAACAGGAGCGCAGTCTGTCGGCGGCGTGGCTGGCCTCGCCGCACGGTTGGCGGACCGCGCTGGACCGGCAGCGCGGGAGGACGGACGAGGCCGTCGCGAAACTGGTGCGCCGCTCGGACGACATCAAGAACGCGCCCGTCCGGGTCGGGGACCGCCTGTACTCGGTCCTGGCGTCGGTGGGAAGCCTGGAGTACTACCGGGGACAGGTGGACCACCCCACCGACATCACCGCCCAGCAGGCGCTGGACCAGTACACCGCGATCATCGACGGCCAGATCCACGCCTTCCAGGAGCTCTCCCAGGTCGACGACGGCGACCTCACCTCCCAGGCCGGCCCGCTGATCACCCTGGGAAGCGGCGCGGAGCTGGTCGCCCAGGAGGACGCCGAACTCGCACTCGCCTGGCCCGCGGGGAAGCTCGACGAGAAGGCGTGGACACGGTTCGCGCAACTCGTCGACGTACGGCGCTGGGTCTTCCGCGGCCAGGTCCTCTCCTCCCTGGACGGCGCCGTGAAGACGCGGGTCGAACGGATCCTGCAGAGCCAGGACTGGAAGACCCTGGAATCCGTCGAGGACCAGGTGCTCGCGGCCCGGACGGCGCACGGCGCGGTCGCCCGGACGGTCGAGCTGCCGGACGCGGGCCGGCGCTGGAACGCCGCGCTCACCAGGATCTCCGCCCAGTACTCGGACCTGATCCGGCAGCAGACCGCGGGACTGCTCGACCGCAGCGCCGACAAGGCCCACGGCCTGCTGCTCAAGGCGGCCGCGCTGAGCGCGGGCGGACTCGTCGCCCTGCTGCTGTGCGTCGTGATGTCGTGGCGCATCACGCGCTCCCTGTCCCGGCGGCTGCGCGGTCTGCGGCTGGCCACGCTCAGCCTTGCCGAGGAGCGGCTGCCCGACGTGGTCGCCAGACTGGACCGGGGCGAGAAGGTGGACGTGGACCTCGCCACCCCGCCGCTGGACTACGGCGGGGACGAACTCGGCCAGGTGGCCCAGGCCTTCAACACCGCGCAGCGCACGGCGGTGCACACCGCGGTGGAACTCGCCGACACCAGACGCGGCTTCCAGAAGGTGATCCTGGGCATCGCCCGGCAGAGCCAGAACCTGGTCAACCTGCAGCTCAGCAAGCTCGACGCGCTGGAACGCGAGCACCAGGACCCGCGGATCCTCAAGGGCCTGTACGAACTCGACTCCACGGCGAGCCAGTTGCGGCGCTACGAGGAGAACCTCGTCATCATCAGCGGTGAGCAGCCCCGGCGCAGCTGGACCGAACCGGTCGCGCTGATCGACATCCTGCGCAGTGCCGTCGGCGAGGTCGCCCAGTACCAGCGGGTGGAGGTGCACGCCGACGACGAGGTGTACCTCACGCCGCCCGCGGTGGCGGACGTCATCCACCTGCTGGCGGAGCTCATCGACAACGCCACCGCCTACTCCCCCGCGCCCAGCCCGGTGGGTGTGCGGGCCGCGATGGTGGCCAAGGGGCTGGCCGTGGAGATCGAGGACCGGGGGCTGGGCCTGTCCGAGGAGGACTACGCGGCCTTCAACTCCCAGTTGACGGTGGCTCCGCAGTTCGACGTGGTGGCGCTGGCCGACGACCTGCGGCTCGGCATGTTCGTGATCGCCCGGCTCGCCACCCGCCACGGCATCGCCGTCACCCTGCGGTCCTCGCCGTACGGCGGGACCACCGCGATCGTGCTGATCCCGCACGAGATCGTGGTGTGCGAGACACCGGGCCCGGCCGCTCCGGACACGGACCCCGCCGACCCGGCGGACGCCGACGTGCCCGCGCCGGCCAGGGCCGTGCCGAGCCCGGGCACCGCTGCCGCCGAGGGCCGCCTGTCGCACGAGCGCACGGGAGAGGCGCGGGCCGCCGCCCGGGCCCGCACGGCCGACCCCGCCGCCTCCCGGTCCGGCACCGCTCCGGCCGCCTCCCGGTCCGGCACCGGCGTCGCCCCGGCCGCGGCCGCCGTCCGGCGGGATGGACTCACCCCGCTCCCACGCCGGGTGCCGCAGACCAGCCTCGCCACCGAACTGCGCGAGGACGCCGGGCCGGCGGACACCGGCGGCCAGGACGCGGACGCCTTCACCGACCTCACCGACTTCACCCCGGAACGGGCGGCCTCCTCACTGGCCGGCTTCCAGCGAGGCACACTCCGGGCCCGGGACACCGACGACGGGGCGCCGTACGACGGAGGCGAACCGAGCGGACAAGGGGAGGCGGAGCACGCGCCCGGAGAGTTGGGTGACCGGGTCCCCGCCGCGGCCCCCACACCCGCGCACCGCTCGTCACCGCCACCCACGGACCCTTCGTCACCGCCGCCCGGGGGCCGCTCGTCGGGCCCGCCCGCAGACCGCTCGTCGACTCCGCCCGCAGACCGCTCTTGAAGGACTGAGAAATGACACGCCCCAGCCCCGCCACACACAGCCAGCTCGACCAGCTGCTCACCGGACTGGTGGAACGAGTGGCCGACGTGAACCACGCCGTCGTGCTGTCCGAGGACGGACTGGTCGTCAGCAAGTCCACGGCCTTCGTCCGCGACGACGCCGAACGGCTGGCGGCGACCGCGTCCGGACTGATGAGCCTGAGCAAGGGGGTCAGCATGGACTTCCGCGGCGGCCCCGTACGGCAGGCGCTCATCGAGATGCGCGACAGCTATCTGATCCTCACCGCCGCGGGACCCGGCGCCCATCTCGCCGTGCTCACCAACAAGGGCGCGGACGCCGGCGTGGTGGCCTACCAGATGAACATGCTGGTGAAGAAGATCGGCGAGCACCTCAGGGCAGCGCCGCGTGCGGGCAGCGCCGCCGCCGACCACGGCGAGTGAGGTGAGCGAAGACGACGCGGCCGGCCGTCTGGTACGGCCGTTCACGCTGACCGGAGGCCGAACCCGGCCCAGCCGCGCCGACTTCACCCTCATCACGTCGGTGACCGCCGTGGACCCGCCGCCCGACGGGTCCGCCCGGTCACAGCCCGAGCACCAGCGCATCGTGCGGCTGTGCGCGCGGCCGGTCGTCGTGGCGGAACTGGCCGCCCAGCTCGACCTCCCGGTGAGCGTCGTCGTCATCCTGCTCTGCGATCTGCTGGAGGCGGGCCGGATCACGGTCCAGGCGCCGCGTCTCGTCTCCCGCACCCCGGATCTGGACCTGCTGCAGAAAGTGAGGGACGGCCTTGGCCGGCTCTGACCCCGCCACGCGAGGGACTTCAGCACCCGAAACACCGCGCGTACCACGAGCAGCCGAACCACCCGGACCACCCCGGGCACCCGAAGCGGTCAAGATCCTGATCGCCGGAGGATTCGGCGTCGGCAAGACCACCATGGTCGGCTCGGTCAGTGAGATCGTCCCGCTGCGCACCGAGGAACCCCTCACCTCCGCCGGTCTGGACGTCGACGACCTCGACGGCATCGAGGAGAAGCGGGCGACCACCGTGGCCCTGGACTTCGGCCGCATCACCCTCAGCCCCGAACTGGTCCTGTATCTCTTCGGAACCCCCGGCCAGCAGCGGTTCTGGTTCATGTGGAACGACCTCGCCATCGGCGCCCTCGGGGCCGTGGTCCTCATCGACGTGCGCCGGCCCGAGTCCAGCTTCGCCGCCGTCGACTTCTTCGAGCGACGCGGTATCCCGTTCGTCGTGGGCGTCAACGGCTTCCACGGACGGCATCCGTACACACCCGAGGAGATCCGGGACGCCCTGGCCCTGCCGGAGCGGACCCCGGTGCTCCTCTGCGACGCGCGGGAGCGGGAGTCGTGCCGGGACGTGCTGATCACCCTGATCGACGAGTTGATCGCCTCCTCCGCGCAGGGCCGGCGGTAGTCGCTCAGCACGTGGCTCGGTACGCCGGTTCGCTCGGTACGCGGCTCGATACGCCACGTCGGCCGGTACGTGACTCGATACGCCACGTCGCTCAGTACGCCGCGAACGTCACCTCGGCCGTGTCGACGGTCCCTCCGCGACGGCCGGGCGCGATCGCCTCGCGCCAGTAGAGATTGGTGTGCGCGATCACCTGGTCCGGAGGCGGTGCGCCGTACGCCGTGAGGTCCTCCGTCGTGTGCGCGTCGCCGACCAGCGTCACGTCGTACCCACGGACCAGACCCCCGTGCAGGGTCGCGCGGATGCACGCGTCGGTCTGCGCGCCCGTGACCACGATCCGGCCCACGCCGCGCTCGGCGAGCAGCTCCTCCAGCTCGGTGCTCTCGAAGGAGTCGCCGTAGATCTTGTGCACGAGCGGCTCCCCGTCACGCCGGACCAGCTCCGGCACGTACCGCCAGCTCTCGCTGCCCCGCACGAGCTGGTCGTCGGAGTGCTGCACCCAGACCACGGGCGCTTCCTCCGCACGGGCCTTCTCGACCAGGGTGTTGATGTTCGCGATCACCTCGTCGCGCCCATGGGTACCCGCCATCGCCCCGTTCTGGACGTCGATGACGAGCAGCGCGGTGTGCGGCCGATCGGGCAGGTTGGTCATGTGAACCTCCTGTTTCTCGCCGTGGATCCCCTGCGGCACCACAGTAGAGCGCACCACTGACAGCGGCCCGGCCACCGACGCCCGGCGCCGGGCACCCCCGACTCCCCTAACTCCCCTATGCGTGAAGGGCGTTGGGCTACCGTTGCTCCACCACCGGACCTGGGGGCAGTGGGGTTGGAAGCGCCGGGGAACCGTCGTGTGTGCGTGGCGTACGACGTGGAGGGGTACAGCGGGCTCGGCCAGGGGGCGCAGTTCGACGTGCAGCGTCGGCTGCGGGCGCTCCTCGACGGTGCCTGTGCCCGTGCGGGACTGTCGCCGGGCGAGTACGAGGTGCAGCCGCAGGGGGACGGCGGGCTCGCGCTGCTGCCGACCGGCGGCAAGGTGGACGAGCCGCGCCTGATCGCCTCCTTCCTGCGGGCGGTGACGGCCGAACTGGGCGGCGTGAACGGTCTGCGGGACGCGGGAAGCCGGATCAGACTGCGGATGGCCCTGCACGAAGGCGTGGTGTACCGCGCCGACCACGGATATGTGGGCGACGCCGTCGTGGAGGCGTTCCGGATGTGCGACGCCGGCCCGGTCAGGGACGCGCTGCGCCGCAACCCCGCGGCGGACCTGGTCCTCGTGGCGGCCGACCGGCTCTACCAGGACGTGCTGCGTCACGGCCATCACGGCATTCCCGGTGACTCCTTCGTACGGCATCTGCTGCGCGTGAAGCTCTTCGAGGCCCATGGCTGGCTCTTCGTGCCGGGCGGCGACAGCGGCCCCGCCCCCGCGGACGAGCGGGGCCCGGACACCCCCTCCGAGACGTCGGTCGCCGACACGCTCGACGGCGACCGGCCCTACGACCTGTGGTGAACCCGCCCGCATACGGCGTGTCCGGGTCCGAGGTGGCGTACACGGTCCTGATCCGGCCGGAGCTGGACGGGACGGCGCTGCCGGAACTCCCCGGCACACTGCTCCTCGGAGAGGTGTTCACCCTCGCCGCGGAGGGTGAACCCCGCCCTGGGGCACCGTTCTGGATGGTGGCGTGGGAAGGCGACGGCGAGGTCCGGTACACGCCGGGCGCGGTCGGTGTCCGGGTCGGCCCCGAGCACCGGGACGGTGTGCTGCCGCACTGGATGATGTGGCCCGAGGCCGAGGCGTGGCCCGGCCCGGACCCCGTGCCGCGACAACTGCTGCCCCGCGAGGCGGACGCGGGCACCGCCGAGTTCCGGCTGCACGGCGACTCCGTGACCGGGACGGTACGGCTGTGGGCGAACCCGAAGGCGGGGTGGCCACGGCCGCGGCACTACACGGCGACGGTCACCGGGAGCCGCCCGCCGTCGAACCGCCCGCCGTCGAGCCGTGCACCCGCGAGCCGTGAGCCGCCGAACGCCGCGACCCCGCCGCCGGGCCGACGACGCTCGTCCTCACCCTGTGCGAGGTGGAGGAAACGGCCGGTTTCGAGATCTCCTACGGCTTCCATCGCCTTCTCGCGGCCGGTGGACACCCTCCCGCGCTCGCGCTGTGCCAGGTACAGCGGGAGTTGGCCGCCGAGGGGTACCGGCCACACGAGTGGTCGCCGTTCCTGCTGTACGGACTGGGGTGAGCACGATGACCGAGGACGGCTCCACGGGGGCGGACTCCCCGGAGTGGCTGCGTTTCCTGCGCGACGATCCCCCGGCGTCCGGGCGCTCGGTGTCCGCCGGGTCCTCCGCGGACGGCCCGGCGGTCGCCGTCCGGGACCTGTTCGTCGGCGAGTCGCTGCCCGGCGACCGCAGCCGCTTCGTCCAGGAGGGCGGGGTGCTGCTGCTGAAGGTGGACAACTACCGCGTCACCGCGGCCGACTTCCCCGCGATGGCGGGCAGACGGGCCGGCTCCGAGCGGCGACGGCTCGAACTGCTCAAGTTCACCTTCATGTTGCGCGAACTGCCCGCGGGGCGCCGTTACGAGACGGCCCGGGTACGGATCGTGCTGCGAGCGCAGCCGCCCCTCATGCTGCTGCGTCCGCATCTGACGTACACCGGTTCCCATGCGACGCGGGGCTTCAGCTCGGAGTTCCGGCCCACGCTGACCAGGCTTCTCGGGATGGGCGTCAAGCACACACGTACCGGCGGCGCCGGCCGTGTCGACCGGCTCCCCGTCGTCACGGGCGTCGACGAGGGGCCGGCGGGCTTCGGCTGGACCTTCCAGGCCCAGGCCGGCGCCCCGCTCGTACCACAGCGGACCCAGACCGTCGTGGTCGCCGAACTCCCCCCGGACAGCCCCGGTTTGACCGGCACCTTCGACGCGGAGGCGTTCGTGGCGCGCCGGGTGGCAGGACTCCACGAGCCACGCAGGGCCCTGCCACGGACCCCACCGGTCACGTTCCGCGTGGACCTGCGGGCGGCCGACCGAACCGGTCGCTCCGGCCCCACGACGAAGGGGCCGGCCACTCGGGCCGGCCCCACGCTGTGAGCGGAGTCGGGCTCAGCCCTCGTCCTCCGTCAGCCGCAGCGAGATGCTGTTGATGCAGTACCGCTGATCGGTGGGGGTCGCGTACCCCTCACCCTCGAAGACGTGCCCGAGATGCGATCCGCAGCGGGAGCAGCGCACCTCGGTCCGCGTCATGCCGTGCGAGCGGTCCTCGATCAGCTCGACCGAGTCGGAGTCCTTCGGGTCGTAGAAGGACGGCCAGCCGCAGTGCGACTCGAACTTCTCGTGGGAGGTGAACAGCTCGGCACCGCAGGCGCGACAGGAGTACACGCCCTTGGTCTTGGTGTCGGTGTACTCCCCGGTGAAGGCCGGCTCCGTGCCCGCACGGCGCAGAACGGTGTACTCGGCCGGGGTCAGCTCCGCGCGCCACTGCTCGTCCGGCTTTTCGATGTCGTACGACATGAAGCTCAACCCCTTACAAACGCTGTGACTACTTCGACAGACGGGCCAGGATCTCGGGGCCGAGATCGGTCACGTCACCCGCGCCCATGGTGAGAACGAGATCACCGGGCTTCGCCATTCCCGCGACGACCGAAGGGGCCTCCGCCTTGTCGTGGACCGGCGTCACGTCCGCGCCCGCCGCCCGCGCCGCCTCGACGATCAGCTCGCTGGTGACGCCCGGGATCGGGTCCTCGCGGGCCGGATAGATGTCGAGGACCACGGAGGCGTCCGCCAGCGACAGGGCCTCGCCCATCTCCTTGGCCAGCTCCTGGGTGCGGGAGAACAGATGCGGCTGGAACAGGACCAGGATGCGGCCGGAGACGCTCGCGCGCATCGCCTCCAGGTCCGCCGCCATCTCCGTCGGGTGGTGCGCGTACGAGTCGACGACCTGCACACCCGCCTCCTCCCCCTTCAGCTGGAGGCGGCGCTTCACCCCGGTGTAGGAGGCGAGCGCGGGGGCCAGCTCGGACGCCGGGACGCCCAGCGCCACGCCGGCCGCCAGCGCGGCCACCGCGTTGTGCGCGTAGTGGCGGCCGGGAACGGAGACCGTGAAGGTGAGCTCCGAGCCGTCGAGGTCCACCGTCACCTCGCTCTTCAGGCCCTGCGGGACGACGGACAGGACACGGACGTCCGCGTCCGCCGAGTCGCCGTACGTCACCACGCGCACGTCGGCCGGCAGCCGCCGCGTCAGCTCGCGCGCGCCCTCGTTGTCCGCGGAGATCACCAGGGTGCCGCCGGGGACGATCCTGCCCGCGAACGTCTCGAAGGACTCGTAGATCTCGTCCATGGACGCGTAGTTGGCGTGGTGGTCCAGCTCCACGTTGAGGACGATCGCGACCTCGGGCGCGTACTTGTGGAAGCTGCGGTCCGACTCGTCCGCCTCGGCGACGAAGATCTCGCCCTCGCCGTGCAGCGCGTTCGAGCCGGGGGCGTCCAGGTCGCCGCCGATCGCGTACGAGGGCCGCAGCCCCAGTTCCGAGAGCGACACCGCCAGCATCGACGTCGTCGTGGTCTTGCCGTGCGTGCCCGCCACCGCGATCGGGCGCAGGCCGTCCATCAGGCGGGCGAGGGCGTCCGAACGGTGGACCACCGGGACACCCAGCTCGGCGGCGCGGGCCAGCTCCGGGTTGTCGTCGCGGATCGCGGAGGAGACGACCACACAGGTGGCGTCGGAGGCCAGGTGGTCCGCGGCGTGCCCGATGTGGACCGTGGCACCCAGCGCGCGCAGGGCCTCGGCGGTCGCGGACTCCTTCGCGTCGCTGCCCGCCACCTTCGCCCCGCGCTGCGCCAGGATCTTCGCGATGCCCGACATCCCGGCTCCGCCGATCCCGATGAAGTGCGGTCGGTCCATGGCGGTAGGAAGGCCGGGTGCCATGCGTGTCTCTCCCCAGGTGGTGCGACAAGAAGTGGTGCGACGGGTCGTGCGACCGCCGCCGCGGTGCGTCCGGCGCGGTACGCCGGTGAGGGCCCAGCCTATGCCTTGCTGTGCGAGAACAGTTTCAGCACCGGCACACCGACCTTGTGACGGGCGCGCGAGGCCCAGTCCCGGTGGAAGAACTCCTCCACGTAGTGCGGGTCGGTCAGCACGATGACCTCATCGGCGTCGATCTCGTTGACCAGCCCCTTCAGCGCGTCCAGCGGGTGGTCCTCGATGAGCCGGCCCTCGGCCTCGCTGCCGGAGGCGCGCAGTGCCACCAGCGACACCTCCAGCGCCCGCTGCCCCTGTCCGGCCGCCTCCTCGCCCTCCGGGGTCTCGCGCTCGTGGGCCGCCTCGTCCAGCTCGCCCAGCGCCACGTCGTCGATGGCCCGCAGCAGCCGGTCCGCCTGGTCGCCCCGCGGCTGGAGCAGCACATGGAACGCGACCGTCTCATCACCGTGCAAGGTGGTGACAAATTCGATATCGGCGGACGTCAGGGCCTTCTCGATCATCAATACGCTTGTGAACACGACAGACGCCCTTCTCCTCCGTGGGACTCCCTGGCCCCCTGCGGAAACCATCCTGCCCCGTGATCGCACGGGGTCTGCGAAATTTAGTGTGCCCAGCGGAAGTTAAACGGAACTGGATCTTCCGACGGCCGGTCAGGATCGACGGTATCGGGTGAACAGGAACCCGGCCTCTTCCAGCAAGGACGCCAGTTCGAACCGCTCCGGGACCTCCGTCGAGGGGCCGCCGGCGATCCGCTGCGCGCCGCCCGCGGTGAGGGTCGGGGACATCGTCAGGCACAGTTCGTCGAGCACCCCGGCCGCCACCAGTTGGCCCAGCAGCCGCGGACCGCCCTCCGTGAGCAGCCGGGTCAGCCCGCGGTCGGCGAGGGCCCGTACGGCCCGGGCGGGGTCCACTCCGGTGCCCTCACCGGCGAACACCACCTCAGCTCCCGCCTTCTCCGCGGCCGCCACCCGGTCCGGCGCCGCGGCGACCCCCGTGAGGATCAGCGTGGGCACCAGGGGCGAGGTGAAGAGCGGGAGCGAGAAGTCCAGGTCCAGGCCCGCCGTGACGACGGCGATCGCGGGCGCGGGGCCCTGCCCGGACGCCTCCCGTGAGACCGCGAACTCCGCACGCGCGCGTGCCGGGCGGTACCCCTCCTGGCGTACCGTTTCCGCACCGACGACCACGACATCCGCGAGCGCCCTCAGCACCCCGAAGATCCGCATGTCGGCGGCGCTGGAGATGCCCTGCGACTTCCCCTCGTGCTGGGCGGCGCCGTCGAGCGTGGAGACCATGTTGGCCCGCAGCCAGGGCGTACGGACACCGTCGGCACGGGCGCCCGGGTAGGCGTACACCTCCGCCAGCTCCAGGAGCCCCCACTCGCGGTCCGTCGCATCCGCACCGCGCGCACCGGGCGTACCAGGGGTAACAGAGGCCCCGGCCGCGCCCTGGGCTGCTGTTTCGTAGGTCACAGGGAACAGGCGTCGCATGTCGTGCAGTGTGGCACGGCGCATAGAGTGGTTGACCGTGTCGTCCTCCACCGCCGCCTCCGGGATCGATCCGATACCCGAGGCAGCCCCTCTGTCCCTGTGCGCCCGCGAGCCGCACGTGCCCGCGGACCGGCTCGTCGCCGAGATGGTGCCGCCGCCGCGCTTCGACTCGGTGCGCTTCGAAACGTACATTCCGGACCCGAACCAGCCGAGCCAGACCGAGGCCGTACGCGTCCTCGCGGACTTCGCGGCCGGTCTCGGCGGGGCACACGCCGTGGGTGGAGCGAAACGGGGCCTCTTCGGCTTCGGCAGGGGCAGGACGCCGAAAACCCCCGCCGGCCCGCGCGGCGTCTACCTCGACGGCGGCTACGGAGTCGGCAAGACCCATCTGCTCGCCTCCCTGTGGCACGCGACCCCGGCGGAGCCCTCGCTCAAGGCCTTCGGCACCTTCGTGGAGCTGACGAACCTGGTCGGCGCACTCGGCTTCCAGAAGACCGTGCAGACGCTCTCCGGCCACCGGCTCCTGTGCATCGACGAATTCGAACTCGACGACCCCGGCGACACCGTCCTCGTCTCCACCCTGCTCGGCAAGCTGGTCGACGCGGGGGTCGCGCTCGCGGCCACCTCGAACACCCTGCCGGGCAAGCTCGGCGAGGGCCGGTTCGCGGCGGCCGACTTCCTGCGGGAGATCCAGGGGCTGTCCGCGCACTTCCGTCCGCTGCGCATCGACGGCGAGGACTACCGCCACCGGGGGCTGCCCGAGGCCCCGGCGCCGTTCACCGACGAGCAGGTCACCAAGGCCGCGTACGCCACCGCGGGCGCGTCCCTCGACGACTTCCCGCATCTGCTCGACCACCTGGCCCGCGTGCACCCGAGCCGCTACGGCGCGCTCACGGACGACCTCAGGGCCGTCTGCCTCACGGACGTCCAGCCGGTCAAGGACCAGTCGACGGCACTGCGGCTGGTGGTACTCGCCGACCGGCTCTACGACCGCGAGGTGCCCGTCCTCGCCTCCGGCAGGCCCTTCGACACGCTCTTCAGCGAGGAGATGCTGAACGGCGGCTACCGCAAGAAGTACTTCCGCGCGATATCCCGGCTGACCGCCCTCGCACGGGACGCCAAGGGGCTCGTGGAGGCGTAGTTCCAGCCCTCTCCGAGGGTGTGACCCGGAGTCGACCCCGCTCGGGGCGGTGACGACTACGCGGAGGTACGGCGTGATCGCGCCCGGCCCCACCGGCGTAAAATTCGGGTATCGGGCTTGGTGCGCTCAGGCGCAGCGGGCGACTCGAAAGGGGGTCGTCATGCTCCAGGAAATCCTGGTGACCGCGGTGGCGGTCGGTTCCGCGGGGCTGGTGTACGTCGCGGCCGCGGCCCGGGTCGTCAAGCAGTACGAGCGGGGCGTGGTCCTCCGGCTCGGGCGGCTCAGGGGTGGTATACGCCCACCGGGGTTCACCCTGGTCGTTCCGGGCGTGGACAAGCTGCGCAAGGTCAACATGCAGATCGTCACGATGCCGGTGCCCGCGCAGGACGGCATCACCCGGGACAACGTCACCGTGCGGGTGGACGCGGTCATCTACTTCAAGGTGGTGGACGCGGCCGACGCGATCATCCAGGTCGAGGACTACCGCTTCGCGGTGTCGCAGATGGCGCAGACCTCGCTGCGTTCGATCATCGGCAAGAGCGACCTCGACGACCTGCTCTCCAACCGCGAGAAGCTCAACCAGGGCCTGGAGCTGATGATCGACAGCCCGGCCATGGGCTGGGGCGTGCAGATCGACCGGGTGGAGATCAAGGACGTGTCGCTGCCGGAGACGATGAAGCGGTCGATGGCCCGGCAGGCCGAGGCCGACCGCGAGCGGCGGGCCCGGATCATCAACGCGGACGCGGAACTGCAGGCGTCGAAGAAGCTGGCGGAGGCCGCCGGGGTGATGTCCGAGCAGCCGGCCGCGTTGCAGCTGAGGCTGCTGCAGACGGTGGTGGCGGTGGCGGCGGAGAAGAACTCCACGCTCGTCCTGCCCTTCCCCGTCGAACTGCTGCGGTTCCTGGAGCGGGCCCAGCCTCAGCCGGGGTCACCGGCGACGCCCCCGGCCCCGGCCTCGGCATCAGCGCCTGAACCTCACCACGACTCCGATGAACTTCGCGACGAGTCCGACGGACTCCGCGACGGGACCCGCGACGGGGAGTGACGCAGGCGATACGGACGGGGATCGACGCAGGCGATACGGTCGCAGGCGATACGCGGGGTCGCAACGGCCCTGCCGTGAGACCGTGCGCCCGCCCGGACTACGCGGCCAAGGACCGTTCGCCCAGGGGCCGTTCAGCACGTGCAGGAGCCGGAGTCGTTGCCGACTCCGGCTCCCGGTGCTGTTTCTCTCAGGTGTCAGCAGCCGCCGCCCCAGCCGCCGCCGCCCCAGCCGCCACCGTGGCCGCCCCAGCCGCCGCCGTGGCCGCCCCAGCCGCCGCCCCAGCCGCCGCCGCCGTAGCCGCCGCCCCAGCCGCCGCCACCGTAGCCGCCGCCGCCCCAGCCGCCGCCACCGTGGCCGCCCCAGTTGTAGTCGGATGCCACTGCTTGGGTGTGGCTGGTGGTGGTCGCGGCACTCGCTATGCCCGCTCCACCGATGGCCAGAGCCAGAGTGGCGAACAGGCTGGCAAGCAGCCTGAAGATCGTTACTTTGCTTACCCGCATGGTGCTTTCCCCTTCCAGGGAGCGTTGACGGGTCCATGTCCTGGTGACCGCGATGCCGCCCCGGCGCCGGTGAGGCACTGGCTGCGTCCGCGAAAGGGCCCGGTACATCGGCCATGGAATGAACGGGAGTTGCCGTCGACTCACACGCGACAAGCGTGGCATCGGGCCAACCGAGGCTTCCGCGTCAGCGGACCCCGCGGCGGGGCACCCGTCCGTCGAACAACTCGGCGACCATCTGGCCGCCGATCGGAGATGCAATTGTCCGCCTTTTACCAGGCAAAAGGCGCCCATATCGTTCGATCTCCATCTAACCTAGACATACGGGACAGGGAAGTCAAACCGGGCGAACGGGTGGATCGCGCCCAGGAACCGGGCCATCGCAACGCCCCTAATTCGCCTGCGCCGTCAAGGAATTGAGGTGCGCCCGGATTCCGCGCCGGGACCCGGTCCGGGACCGACGACTCCCTCTGCCGCGCCGAGCGCCGCGGAGTGTCGGCACACACACTGAGACCCGCCTGCCCTCGTCCGCCGCCCCACTCCCCCTCACCGCGAACTTTCCCCGCATAGAACCGCGTTGGGTGACAGGCGACACACCCCGGGATGCCGCCGCCGGCCAGATCGCCCGCGTCCGCGCGACGGCCGCCGCCTCTTCGGCGGGCCGCCGCCTCGCGCGCGGGCCGCGGACGAGGTACCGCGGCGCGGGTCGGCGACCGTCCACGCCCGCGGCGCCGGCCCGCTCGACCGTGGTTACCGCGTCGCACGCCGACCACCGCGTCACACGCCGACCACCGCGTCGCACGCCGCGCCCCGCCGGAAGCCCCGGCGTGAGTAGCGGGGCCCGGCCTCCCGACGCACCATCGAGGGACACGGCCGGAAGGGGTGCGCGGTGGGCAAGAAGGACGGCGGCGGGCCGAAGAAGGCGGTCGGGCCCGAGGAGGCCAACGGGCCGGCGGAGGCCGAGGAGCCCGCCCGGCTCAGCGCGCTGCTGCGCCTTCCGGACGGCGGCGGCGTCGACCTCACCTCGCACGACGCCCGGGCCACCCCCGCCTGGCAGGACGGCAAAACCGCCGGTCTTGCCGCCATCGCGGGCATGCGCGAAGCCCTCGCCGACCTGCAGGAACGCCTGTGGGCGGCGAGCACGGCGGGCGACCGGCGGCGGGTGCTGCTGATCCTCCAGGGCATGGACACCAGCGGCAAGGGCGGCACCGTGAAGCACGTCGCCGGGATGTTCAATCCGGCCGGCTGCCGTATCCGCGCCTTCAAGGCGCCGACCCCCGAGGAGCGCAAGCACTCCTTCCTGTGGCGGATCAGGCGGGCGCTCCCCGAAGCGGGCGAGATCGGCCTCTTCGACCGTTCGCACTACGAGGACGTCCTGGTCGCCCGCGTCCGTGGGCTGGCTCCGCACAAGGAGATCGCCCGCCGCTACCGGGAGATCAACCGCTTCGAGGAGTCCCTCGCCGACGACGGCGTCACGGTCGTGAAGTGCTTTCTGCACATCTCCTACGAGCAGCAGCGCCGCCGCCTGCTGCGACGTCTCGACGATCCGGCCAAGCACTGGAAGTTCAGCACCGGCGACATCGAGGACCGCGCGCTGTGGCCCGAGTACCGCAAGGCGTACGAGATCGCGCTCGAGCGCTGTTCCCCGCCCGCGGCGCCGTGGTTCGTGGTTCCCGCCGACCGCAAGTGGTACCGGAACTGGGCGATCGGAACGCTGCTCCTGGAGCACCTCGAAGCGCTGGACCCGCGGTACCCGAAGGCCGACTTCGACGTGACGGAGTACCGGGAACAGCTGCTGAGGAGCGTTTGATCCACGCCCGCGGGGGCTACTCGGCGCATTCGGGAGTTGCCCCGTGTGGCCGGAGTTGCCATGGAGCGCACTCCAAGGTGTTCCCTGGCGCAGGAAGCACCACGGCGTCTCGACGGAGTGGGCGTCGGGTTTCACGAGGAGCACACCATGACGCAGAAGATCTGGTTCATCACCGGTGCCTCACGGGGCTTCGGCCGGGAGTGGGCGATCGCGGCGCTGGAACGCGGCGACTCGGTGGCCGCCACGGCCCGCGATCTGTCCACCCTGGACGATCTCTCCGCCGCCTACGGGGAGCGGTTCCTGCCCCTGCGACTCGATGTCACGGACCGGGACGCCGACTTCGCCGCCGTGCGCCAGGCCCACGAGCGGTTCGGACGCCTCGACGTGGTGGTCAACAACGCCGGTTACGGCCACTTCGGGATGGTCGAGGAACTCACGGAGGCGGAAGCTCGCGCGCAGCTGGAGACGAACCTGTTCGGGGCGCTGTGGGTCACCCAGGCGGCACTGCCGTTCCTGCGCGAGCAGGGCGGTGGTCACATCCTGCAGGTCTCCTCCATCGGCGGCATCAGCGCGTTCCCGCTGGTCGGCATCTACCACGCGTCGAAGTGGGCGCTCGAAGGGATCAGCCAGTCGCTGGCCCAGGAGGTGGCGCAGTTCGGCATCAAGGTCACCCTGATCGAGCCCGGCGGGTTCGCCACCGACTGGGCCGGCTCCTCGTCGAGCACGTCGCAACAGCTGCCGGCGTACGCCGAGTACCACGAGCAGGTACAGGCACAGCGCCGCGAGCGCGTGGGCACCCCGGGCGACCCGCAGGCGTCCGCCGCGGCCGTGCTGGAACTCGTGGATGCAGATGAGCCGCCCCTGCGCTGCTTCTTCGGCACGGCGCCGCTGGGCATCGCGAAGGCCGACTACGAGCAGCGCCTGGCGACGTGGGAGAAGTGGCAGCAGGTGGCGGAGCTGGCCCAGGGCTGAGCCGCACCCGGACGGTCCGGGGCAGCCGGACGGGTGGCCTGCCTGCCGTATCCGTCCGACTTGCACATCGATGACCTGATAGTCACATTTACCTAGATATCGTCGTCCTGTGATGATTCCAGTACGACGCATCGTCGCGGCCTGCGCCCTCGGGGCCCTGGGAGTCGCCCTCGCCGCCTGCGGGAGCTCCGGGGCCCCCGGGACCCCGAAGCCGGCCCCGCCGGGTCCCCCTACGTCGGCCTCCGGCAGCGCCGTCCCCTCACGGCCGCCCACGCTGGCCCCCGGCCCCAGTGGACTGACCCCGGTCTTCACGAACGGCCCGCGTGCCCGGGGCAGGACCGTCGCCCTGACCTTCGACGCGGACATGACGGCGGACCAGGGGTCCCGGGCAGCGGGCGGGGAACACTTCGACAACCCGCGGCTGATCAACACGCTCCGCGCGTTCAAGGTGCCGGCGACCGTGTTCATGACGGGGCGCTGGGCCGACCAGTACCCGGCGGAGGCGAGGGCCATCGGGCGGGACCCCCTCTTCGAGGTCGCGAACCACTCGTACAGCCACTACGCCTTCACCAAGGACTGCTACGGGCTGCCGACCGTCGCCGAGGACGCGATGCGGGCGGACGTGGAAAAGGCGTACGCCGCGTTCAAGAGGGCGGGCGTGCCCCACCCGATGCCGTACTTCCGCTTCCCCGGCGGGTGCTACGACCAGCAGGCGCTGCGGACCCTGAGCGCGGTCGGGGTGACCGCCGTGCAGTGGGACGTGGTGAGCGGGGACGCGTTCGCCACCGACTCCGACGCGGTGGCACGGCAGGTCCTGGAGGGTGTGAAGCCCGGGTCCGTCGTCGTCATGCACTGCACGCGGAGTGCGGCTCCGGCGACCGAGCGGGCGCTGCGGACGATCGTCCCCGAACTACGGAAGAAGGGTTTCCGCTTCGTCAAGGTGTCCGATCTGATCGGGGCGACGAACCAGCACCGGTAGGTGCCCCGGCCGTCCGCCGTACGCTGGGCCCATGAGCGAGGACTACCGCAGCACCCCGGGTGGGCCGGCCGCCCCCGCCGAGGCCGGCCCGCCGTTCGCCGAGTGTGTGCTGTGCCGGAAGCCGACGGAGTACCCGGAGTCGTACAAGGGGATCACGCTGTGTCCCGTCTGCGCCTGGCAGGAGGCACAGCGGACGGCGTGCTCCGGATGATCACCGGTTCCATGTGACCGCCCGCTCCGGGTGACCGTCGGGCTACCGCGTGACCGCCGACGCCGGAGGCCACCCGGTCACGGAGGCACCCGGTCACGGAGGCACTCGGTCGCGGAGGCACCTCGGTCGCGGAGGCCCCGGTCGCGGAGGTGCCTGGGTGCGGTGCCCCTCGGTCGCGGCCGTCCGTTCAGGGCGACCGGCGTGACGTGAGCGCGCAGGCCGCCGCGAGCGCCGCCGCCGTGAGCAGCGCGGCACCCGTCAGCGGCAGCAGCGAAGCGGGAACCGTACCCGTCCGCGAGCCGCTGATCAGGTCCGTCAGCGCCGCCCGCGCCGGTGAGCCCGGTGCCACCAGGGCGAGCAGCACCACCAGCAGCATCGCCGGAACCGCGCGTCCCGGCGTGCGCAACAGCGGCCATGTCGTGAGGGCGCCGACCGCCGTGCCGAGCAGGGCGCACACCAGCGCGACGAGCAGTCCGGCGCCGGCCGCCGCGAGCACCGGCACGCGCTTCTGGTGGTCCGTGCTCGTCGGGTCGCTGATCAGCGTGACGACCAGGGTGGCCGCGGCGCCGATGAGTACCGCCGTCGTCAGCGCGACGAGCAGACAGGCGAGGTGCGCCCGGCCGGGGCCGGCCGCCGCGCTCGTGCAACCGCGGACCGCGGGGGGCTCGTTGGTGGCGCAGACCCGGACCAGCCAGGCGGCGACGGGAAGTACCGCGGCGGCCGTGTAGCCGAGCGAGTCGAGCACCGGCTGCCCGCTCTGGACGCCGATCCCGAGGAAGGCCGCGTACAGGACGAACGGAGGAAGCCAGCGCTGGGAGCGCAGGAGGAGGGCGGTCTGGTAGCGCAGGAGGGCGGTCATCGGCGGCCTCCGGTCCCGAGCGGGGGTACGTCGTCCCACGGGGCGTCGTGCACCGATCCGGGCTCCACCGATCCGGGCTCCACGGACCCCGGCTCCGCGGTTCCCGGCTCCCCGCCTCCCGGTTCCACACCTCCCGGCGCCACGCTCACCACGTGCCACGGCGGACGTGCCGTCAGCAGGGCGCGCAGCAGGACGTCCGAGCGGGACGCCGGAACGGTCAGCCGCACCGTGCCCGGCGCCGTCCCGTCGACCGAGGTGGCGAGGCGTACGGCGTCGGCCGGCGGTGCGGTGTCCGGCGGCCCCTGGACCTCGACGAGGACGTGCGGTCCCTCCGGCGTCGAGGCGGCCGTCCGAGGACGGTGCTCGAGGCCGCCGCCGACCACGGTGTACGTCGCGTCCGGCGACCCGGCGAGCCGTTGTGGATCGTGGTCGACGAACACCACCGCTCCCCCGGCCGCGGTGCGTTCGGCGACGGCGCGTTCGAGTTCGGCGCGGGCGGCCGTGTCGAGGCCGGTCCAGGCCTCGTCGAGGACGAGGAGGTCCGGCGCGGCGAGCAGGGCCTGCGCGACGGCGACCTTCTGGCTGCTGCCCTTGGACAGCTCCGCCATCGGCGTACCGGCGTACGCGGCGGCGCCCAGCCGCTCCAGCCACTCCCCGGCCGCGCGTGCGGCGGCCGGGCGGCCCAGGCCGTGGACGGCGCCGAGGTGGGTGAGGTAGCCCGACGCGGTGAAGGGGAGCGCCGCGGGGAACCGCTCGGGAACGTAGGCCGTGCGCGGGCGCCCGGTGATCCGGCCCTCGGTGGGTGCGTCGGTCCCGGCGAGGAGACGCAGGAGGGTGGACTTGCCGGTGCCGTTGGCGCCCTCGACGCGGATCAGCGTGCCGGGGGTGACGTCGAGGTCGACGCCGCGCAGGATCCAGGAGCCCCGGAGCCCGTAGCGGCGTCCGATGCCCGCCAGTCGTAGAGCGATGGTCATGCGGTCATCCTCGCGCAGGCCCTGGACGGCACGGGCCGAAGAACGGATCTTCCGCCTGGCACACTGGGGAGGTGAGCAGCGACCCCACCACCTCCGGCGAGAGTCCCTTCCGCGACGAGCGCATCGCACGCGACGAGGCACCACAGTTCGTGCTGCCCATGGTCGTGCGCATCGAGAAGACCGCTCCCCCGGCGCGGACGGACGCGCTGGAGACCGCGGCCCGCGCCGTCCTGACGATCCTCGGCGACGAGCGGTCGCTGGGGGACGGCGAGTGGGCGCAGGCCATGCGGGACTGGCAGGACGCACGGATCCGCAAGGTCGTACGGCGGGCGCGCGGTGCGGAGTGGCGGCGGGCCGCGGCGCTGCCCGGCATCACGGTGACCGGGAAGTCGGCCGAGGTACGGGTCTTCCCGCCGGTCCCGCTGGACGGCTGGCCGAAGGATCTCGCCCGGCTCCAGGTCTCGGGTACGGAGCTCGACGATCCGGAGCCTCCGGTGGACGCCGACACCACCGCACCGACGCTGTGGCTCAACCCCCATCTCGACATGTCCGCCGGCAAGACGATGGCGCAGGCCGGGCACGGCGCCCAACTGGCCTGGTGGGAGCTGTCGGACGAGGAACGGGCCGCCTGGCGCGACGCAGGTCTCCCGCTCGCCGTCCGCACCGCGGACAAGGACCGCTGGGGTGAACTCGTCGTGTCCGGGATGCCGTTGGTCCGCGACGCGGGCTTCACGGAGATCGCGCCCGGCGAAACCGTCGTGGTCGAAGGTGTGGACCGCGTCAGGTCCCTCCCGCACTGACGGCGGTCACCGGCCGGCCGCCCCCGCGTCGCGCCCGCCCCGCTGACCGACGTAGCCACCGTCCTCGGCCCGCGCCTCCTCGACATCCCGCTGCCCCTGCCGCCCCTGACCATCGGCATGGCCTGGCACCCGCGCCACGCGGCCGACGGAGGCCACCACTGGCTCCGCGACGCCGTGCGCCGGACTCTTCACGCACCGGCCGGCTCGACCGCCGACGGTTCAGGAACGCCGGCCTTCTCCGACGAGGACGACCAGCGGATTTGACCGTAGCCGAGCCATCGCTTTAGACGCGCTTGAACATTCCCGCCGTCCCTCACCTACCTCATGTCGCTGGCCAAGTGCAGGTTTCCAACGACCAGTTGGTTTCCCCCGGGAAGGCTCATCTTGCGGCGTATCAACGGTTCGGCGCTCGTCATCGCGGCACTCGTCGCCACGGTCGGCGCGCTCGCGTTCCCCGTGTGGTCGTACGCCGACCGCGCGGGCACGGGACAGGCGAATCTGGCGGCGGGGACGGTGAACACACAGTGGGGCCCCTGTCCGCCTCCGACCGCGATCTGATCGTACGAGTCCGCCTGGCCGGTCTCTGGGAACTGCCGGCCGGACAGCAGGCGATCGAACGGGCGCCCACCAAGGCCGTCAAGGAGGCGGGCGACCACCTGATCGTCGGCCACACCGACCTCGACAAACGGGTGCGGGTCGTCGCGGCCCGGCTCAACGTCGAACTGCCGAACCAGCCCAACGCGCAACAGCAGGGCTGGCTGCAGGAGCTGACCGCGGCGACCGGCGAGGAGTACGAGCGGAAGTTCGCGAATCTCCTGCGGGCCGCGCACGGCAAGATCTTCCCGGCGATCGGCGCGGTGCGCAACAGCACCCGCAACTCGCTGGTCCGGCAGCTGGCCACGGACACCAACCAGACCGTGCTCGACCACATCACGGTGCTGGAGAAGACCGGGAACGTCGACTTCGACGCCATCGCCAACGACACGGCGGCGCTCTCGACCGCCGGCCCGACCGGACCCGCCGCGCCGGCCGCCGGGGCGACGGTGCCCTCCGCGCCGCCGGTGCGGCCGGACTCCGGCGTCACCGCCTCGTCGAGCCCGTCGCCCGCGGCGCCGGGGCAGGTCAACACCGCCCGTCCGGAGCCTTCCGACCCGGACGGCCGGCTGCGGTAGCCGAGGCCGTGGCGGCCCGGGTGGAACCTCAAATGTTGCTCTGAACGTCCGCCCTGTTGGATTGGGCCCGCCGTCCCGGGGCCATGACCCCGTCACACCGCGGGACGGCTCCGTCGTGGGGAGACGACAGGCAGGACCGGGCAGGGCGTGACGGAGGAGGGGACATGACGCAACTGGGACGGCTGGGAACGGGAATCGGGTGGCGGCCGGAGATCGCCGAGGCCGTGGAGCACATGCCCGGCATCGACTGGGTCGAGGCCGTGTCGGAGAACCTGTGTCCCGGGCACCTGCCCGAGTCGCTGCGGCGGCTGCGCGAGCGGGGCGTCACGGTGGTACCGCACGGCGTCTCGCTCGGCCTCGGCGGCGCGGACCGCCCCGACGAGTCGCGTCTCGCCGCCCTCGCCGAGCGTGCCGAGCTGCTGGGTGCGCCGCTGGTCACGGAGCACATCGCGTTCGTACGGGCCGGGGGCGCCCTCACCGCGTCGCCGTCGCTGGAGGCGGGGCACCTGCTGCCGGCGCCGCGCACCCGGGACGCGCTGGACGTGTTGTGCGAGAACGTCCGGATCGCGCAGGACGCGCTTCCCGTCCCGCTGGCCGTGGAGAACATCGCGGCGCTGCTCTGCTGGCCGGGCGAGGAGATGACCGAGGGGCAGTTCCTGTACGACCTGGTGGACCGCACCGGCGTGCGCCTGCTCATCGACGTCGCCAACCTCCACACCAACCACGTCAACCGCGGCGAGGACCCGGCCAGGGCCCTGGACGAACTCCCCGTCGAGGCCATCGCCTACGTGCATGTCGCCGGCGGCTTCGAACGCGACGGCGTCTGGCACGACAGCCACGCCCACCCCGTACCCCGCCCGGTCCTCGACATCCTGGCCGACCTGGCGTCCCGGGTGACCCCACCGGGGGTCCTGCTGGAACGCGACGAGAACTTTCCCGAGCCGGGCGAGCTGGAGAGGGAACTGGCCGCGATCAGGGGGACTCTGGAGAAGGCCGGGGCGACGACGGGGGCGAGCGGCACCGCGGAGAGCGAGCCGCCGTCCGAGCCGGCCGCGTCCGGCACGTCCGTCCTCACCGGCGCCCCCACTCCCGCTGCCGACCCCGACCCCGGCCTCGGCCTCGCGCCCGCCCGTCAGCGTCTCGCCCTCGCGCAGGCCGCCCTGCTCTCCGCGCTCGTCGCGGGGACCCCGGTGCCCGAGGGGTTCGACCGGGTACGGACGGGAGTACAGGCGCGGGCCCTCGCCGCCAAGCGCGCGGATGTCGTCGCGAAGGTGGCGGCGGAGCTGCCGGAACTGCTCGGCGACGGCTACCGGGCCGCCTTCCTCGGATACGCGCAGGGCCGTCCGATGACCGGTGGCTACCGGCGCGACGCGCTGGACTTCGCCGAGCACCTGCTGCTCGCCGGGCACCCGCGGGACGCGCGGACACGGCATCTGCTGCGCGACTGGTGGCTGGAGCGCTCCGGTCCGGCACCCCGCTCACTGCGGCCGGCGGCCAGGCTGGCCCGCGCCACCCGCCGGGCGCTGCTGCGCCACTGATCCGTCCCTCCCCACCCCGCAGCTCCACCGCCGGCGCGGTCCGCCCCCTGGAGTGTGCCGGGGTTAACACCGCACCCCGGCCGGCCGGACAACGCGCCGGGTTTGCGCGATTTTCGACCCGCCTGCACCCTGTCCGACACGTCCCGTTCGACGCCATTCCTCCCGTTCGTCAACCCTTTCTTCCCGTACGGAAGTTGGCGCAGTGCCCGCAGTAACATGCCAACCCGCACGCGAAGCGCACCAGCGTGCGGTGCCGCAACTGGAGACACCATGCGATCCATCAACCGCACCGGACTGGTCAGTGGGACAGGACTCATCATCGCCGCCCTCACGGCGACCCTCATCGCGCTGGTCTTCCCGATCTGGTCGTACGCGGACCGCTCCGGCACCGGTCTGGACTCCCTGAACACCCAGAGCGTGCCGACTCGGTTCGGTCCGCTGTCCGGGCTGGACCGGGAGTTCGTCACCAAGGTCAGACTGGCCGGCCTGTGGGAACTGCCCGCGGGCCAGCAGGCCGAGGAACGCGGCACCACCCAGGCCGTACGGACGGCCGGCGGACACCTCGTCGAGGGCCACACCTTCCTGGACGCCCGCGTCCGCGACGTCGCCGCCCGGCTCGGTCTGACCCTGCCGAACCAGCCCAACGCGCAGCAGCGCGGCTGGCTGGCCACGCTCGAGGCGGCGCACGGCACGGACTACGACCGGAAGTTCGCGAACATCCTGCGCAGGGCGCACGGCAAGGTCTTCGCCGTCGTCGCCCAGGTCCGCGCGAACACCCGCAACTCCCTCGTACGGGAGCTCGCCGACGACGCCAACACCACGGTGCTCGACCACATCAAGGTCCTCGAAGCCACCGGGTACGTCGACTTCGACGCGCTCGCCCGGGACGCCGCGACGGCCGCGCCGCCGCCGCTCACCGCCTCTCCCGCCCCGCCGGGCCCCACGAACTCTCCGGGCACCCCCGTCCCCGTCACCCCGTCGGCGAACTACCCCCTCCCCCCGGCCGCCTCCCGCGGCAGGAGCTGACGCGGCACCCGAACGTCACAGACCCACAACGCTCCGTCCACATCGTGAACAGACCGTGGCGCCGGACTGCCCGGGTCGCATAGAAACACGCCATGTTCTGGGTCCTTCTCCTGCTCCTGGCCTGGGCCGCGGCCGGCACGTCCTGCGTCCGGCTGTGCCTGGCCGCCGTGCGGGCCGCGGCGGTCGACGCCGACGCGGCGCGCGGACACCACCTCACGCTCTACGAGGCGGCGTTCCTCTCCGGCGGCCCGGCCAGGGTCGCCGATCTGACCCTGGTGTCGATGGCCCGCCAGCGCCGCCTGCTGCTCGCGCACACGGGCTGGGCGACGGTCGTGGACCCGCGCGGGCGGGACGAGATGGAGCGTTCGGTGCTCGGCGCCATAGGCCCGGAGGGGCAGTCCCGGATAGCGCCCGTACGGACGACGACGGCCGCCGCGGACTCGGTGCGCCGCCTCGCCGACCGTCTCGTCGCCGCCGGCCTCGCCGTGCCCGACGGCGCCCGCACCACCGTCGCGGGCGCCGTCCGCCAGGTCCAGGCCGCCTCGGCGGCCGTCCTCGCGCTGGGCGCCGTGGCCGTGCTGATGCCCTCTCAGCCGCGCGCCGACGAGGTGCCGGTAGCCGTCTGGTTCGCCCTCCCGCTCGTCCTCACGCTGAGCTGCCTCGCCATCGCCCGCATCGAGGTCCACCCCTACACACGCTGGGCCTCCCCGGCCGGCCAACGGCTGCTCGGCACCCTCGCCCGGCACACCGACGCCACCGCCGACGACCGCACCTACCTCACCTCGGTCGCCGTACGCGGCGTCCGCGCGGTCGGCGAGCCCGGGTTGCGCGCGGCGTTCGCGCACCGCGACCGGACGGCCGGACGGCAGCGCTGACCGGCGCCCGAGGGGGCGCATAGGAGTCATTGCGGCCGACACCGGCACCCGGTGCTTTACTTCACCCACCCCCGAACGAAACATCCCCTTTGTCGCTGCCGTGCGCTGAAGGGATACGCGATGAGAGCTGCCGTCCTCTGCGGAACCGCCGGGTCCTTGCTCCTGACCGCCTTCGCCGGTGCTCCCGCGGGCGGCGCCCCGGCCCTGCCGGACCCCGCCGGCCTCACGGCGTCGGCCCTGACCCGCGGTACCGCCGTCGCCGCCGCGCGCGCGGCCGCCGCCGGGATCCGCTTCGGTGCCTGTGCCAAGGAGACGGGACTCCCCGCCGGCCTGCGCTGCGGCACGGTCGACGTACCGCTCGACTACACGCACCCCGACGGCAAGCAGATCAGGCTGACCGTCAGCCGGACCAGGGCCACCGGCAAGGACGCGCGGAACGCGAAGCACCAGGTGCCGCGGCAGGGCGCCCTCGTCTACAACCCCGGCGGCCCCGGCGCCTCCGGCATGTACTTCCCGCTGTTCGGCTCCCTGCCCGAGTGGAAGCGGATCGCGGCGGCGTACGACCTGGTGGGCTACGCCCCGCGCGGGGTCGACCGCTCGGCCCCGCTGTCCTGCAAGGACCCGAAGCGCTCCGTCAAGGGGCCCTCCCAGGCGCCGACGTACCCCTCGGAGTCGTACAAGAAGGAGCGCATCGCGGAGGCGCGGGCGTACGCGCGCGGCTGTCTGGAGCGCTCCGGCGAGGCGATCCGGCACTACACCTCGCTCAACAACGCCCGTGACCTCGACGTGCTGCGCGCCGCGCTCGGCGAGCGGAAGCTGACCTTCATGGGAGCCTCGTACGGCACCTACTTCGGCGCCCTCTACGCGACGCTCTTCCCCTCGCACGTGCGCCGGATGGTCTTCGACTCGGCGGTGAACCCGGCCCCCGGCCAGATCTGGTACCGGAACAACCTCGACCAGTCGGCGGCCTTCGAGGGCCGCTGGGCCGACTTCCGCGCGTGGACCGCCCGGCACGACGAGGTGTACGGGCTCGGCGGCACGCCCGAGGAGGTGCTGCACAGCTACGAGAAGGCGCGGGCGCAGCTCGCCGCGTCGCCCGCCGGGGGCAAGGTGGGGCCTGCGCAGTTGCAGGGCGCTTTCCTGGAGGCGGGGTACTACGACGGCTACTGGCCGCAGCGTGCCCTGGCGCTCTCCGCCTATCTGAAGGGCGACCCGAAGCCGCTGATCGAGCAGGCCGCGCGTCCGGACGCCTCGGTCGGGGCGGAGAACGCGAGCGCCGTCTACACGGCGGTCGAGTGCAACGACGCGTCCTGGCCGACCCGGTGGCGCACCTGGGACCGCGACAACACCCGGCTCGCGCGCAGGGCACCGTTCGAGACCTGGGACAACGTGTGGATGAACCTGCCCTGCGCGTACTGGCAGGCGCCCCGGCAGAAGCCCCTCGACGTACGGACGCTGCCCGGGGTGCTGGCGCCGACCCTGATCCTGGCGGCCGAGCGGGACGCGGCCACGCCGTACGAGGGGGCGGAGGAGTTGCAGCGGCGGCTGTCCGGTTCCGTCCTGGTGACCGAGACCGGCGCCGGGACGCACGGGATCGCCGGCGGCCCCAACCGGTGCGTCAACGACCACCTTGACGCGTATCTGCTGACGGGCCGCCTCCCGCAATGGCGCGCGCGGTGCGCACCGCGCGCGGAACCGCGACCCGCGGCCGCGAAGCCGGCCGGCCCGAAGCCGGCGGCCCCGGGCGCGCGGGCACCGCACGCGAAGGACGGGCGGGCTTCGTAGACCGCCCGGCCCCGCGCCGGACAGCGGTCAGGCGAGACCCGCGACCAGTTCGGCGACGTCCTTGCGGCGGCCCGTGTAGAACGGGACCTCCTCGCGGACGTGCAGCCGGGCCTCGGAGGCGCGCAGGTGACGCATGAGGTCGACGATGCGGTACAGCTCGTCGGCCTCGAAGGCGAGGATCCACTCGTAGTCGCCGAGGGAGAACGAGGCGACCGTGTTGGCCCGCACGTCCGGGTAGCCGCGGGCCATCTTGCCGTGGTCGGCGAGCATGCGCCGGCGGTCCTCGTCGGGCAGCAGGTACCAGTCGTAGGAGCGTACGAACGGGTAGACGCTGATGTAGTCGCGGGGCGTCTCGTCGGCGAGGAACGCCGGGATGTGCGAGCGGTTGAACTCGGCCGGGCGGTGCAGCGCCATGTTCGACCAGACCGGCTCCAGGGCGCGGCCGAGCCGGGTGCGGCGGAAGAGGTTGTACGCCTCCTGGAGCTGGTCGGCGGTCTCGGCGTGCCACCAGATCATCAGGTCCGCGTCGGCACGCAGCCCCGACACGTCGTACGTGCCGCGGACGGTGACGTCCTTCGCGGCGAGCTGGTCGAAGAGCTCCTGGACCTCGTCGGCGTATCCGGCACGGTCCTCGGGGAGCACGTCGCGCAGCCTGAAGACGGACCACAGGGTGTAGCGGATGACCTCGTTGAGGTCCTTGGCCTTCTTGCCGATGTTCGGGATCTTGCCGGGGGCGTCGTCACTCATGGGCCTATTCTCCCGCGCCGCCGTGCAGGCTCTGCACCGGGTTCCTGATCAGCGCGTCCAGTCCGGCGCGGTCCCCGCCGAGCTGGTCCACGGCGGCGTACGCGCTCGCGATGCAGGCGGGGATGCCGACCCCGTCGTACGCGGCGCCGCAGACCGCGAGCCCGGGGAGCCCGGCGACGTGCGCGCGGATCCGGGCGACCCGCGTGTGGTGCCCGACGGGGTACTGCGGCAGTCCGTCGTCCCAGCGGGTGACGCGGGTGGCGACGGGCTCGGCGGTCAGGCCGGTGGCCTCGCGCAGGTCGTGGCGGGACACGGCGACGAGGCCGGCGTCGTCGCGGCCCAGCACCTCGCTCTCGCCGTACCGGCCCACGGAGGTGCGCAGGACGAGCAGGCCGGGGTTCTCCTCGTCGATCCAGCCCCACTTGCGGGAGGCGAACGTGGACGCCTTGATGGTGTGTCCGTCGACGGGCGGGACCAGGAAGCCGCTCCCCTCCGGGAGGGTGCTGTCCGCGCGCCGGTAGGCGAGGGTGACCAGTGCCATGGAGGCGTACTCGACGCCGGCGAGCTCGGTGGCCGCGGCGGGTGCCTCGGCGCGCAGCAGGGTGGCGGCGGCCGGGGCGGGCAGGGCCAGGACGACGGCGTCGGTGCGCAGCACACGGTCTCCGGCCACGACGCGCCAGCCGGGCTCGGTGCCGCGCGTCCGGCGCAGCTCCGTGACCGGGGCGCCGGTGACGATCTCGCCGCCCCGCGCGCGCACCGACTCGGCGACCGCGAGCGGGAGTGTGCCGACGCCGCCCTCGATGCCCATGAACACCGGGCCGGTCTGCTGGTGCGCGGCGGCCTTGGCCTGGATCGCGCGCACCGCCTCCGTCAGGGAGGTGTGGGTGCGGGCCGCCTCGAAGAGCTGGGGGACGGCGGCGCGCAGGGAGATGCGGTAGGCGTCGCCCGCGTAGACACCGCCGAGCAGGGGCTCGACCAGCCGGTCGACGACCTCGCGGCCGAGGCGCGCCGCCACGTACTCCCCCACCGCCACGTCGTCACCGATCTCCGTGCGGGGCAGTTCGGTGTCGCGCTCGATGCGGCGCAGGCCCTCGTCGGACAGGACTCCGTGGAGGGCGGCGGCGGTGCCGGGGACGCCCATGACGTGTCCCTTGGGCATGGGCCGCAGGGCGCCGCGGGTCCACAGGGAGGCGGTCGCGGTGGCGGGGGGCCGGAGGCGGTCGGCGAGCCCCGCCTCGCGGGCGAGCGCGACCGCTTCGGGGCGCCGGGCGAGCATCGACTCGGCGCCGAGGTCGACGCGGGCGCCCGCGATCTCGCCGGGCAGCAGCTTGCCGCCGACGCGGCCGGAGGCCTCCAGGACGGTCACCCGGGCGCCGCGGTCGAGGAGACGGTGGGCGGCGGCCAGACCGGCGATCCCACCTCCGACGACGACGACATGCCCCGTACCCGTACGACTGTCCTGTGCGCGCATGCCTCCACTTTCTCAGACCCCGCCGGCGCGTCCGCCGGGCCCGGGGTGTCCGATGCGAGTCCCGACCGTGACCTCTTCGGGACCGGAGCACCCCAACGTCCTGCCGGGTCCCGGCGTCGAAGAGACAGCATCCGTCACGAACCCCCGGGGGTAGTCCCACATGCACACACCACGTTCCGTACGCCGCATACGAACCGGCCGGGCCCTGGCCGGTGTCCTGCTCGTGTCCTCCCTCGCGCTGGCGGGGTGCGGCGCCGCCGGTGACGGTGGCACGTCGAGCGACAAGGCGGCGTCGGGTGACCGGAAGGCCGGCCCGGGTGCCAAGGAGGCGGCTCCGGGAACCGCGGACAGTGCCGCCTCGGACAGTGCCGCCTCGGGCGCGGGCGGCTCCCGGGCCGCCACCGCGCCCCGGCTGGACACGAGCGGCATCATCCGTACAGCGTTCCTGACCGTGCAGGTCAAGGACGTCCCCGAGGCCCTGGACCGGGCCCGGGTCACCGCCACCGGCGCGGGCGGTTTCGTCGGTGACGAGACGACCACCCGGGACGGCCGGGGCCACGAGCGCACCCGTGTCGTGCTGCGGGTGCCCACCGACCGCTACGACCAGGTGCTCGCCGATCTGGGCGGTGCGGGGAAGATCCTGGAGCGGACGGCCAAGGCGCAGGACGTCACCGACCAGGTCGTCGACGTGGAGAGCCGTATCAAGTCGCAGCGCGCCAGTGTGGCCCGGGTCCGCGGGCTGATGGACCGGGCGGCCAAGCTCAGCGATGTGGTCGCTCTGGAAGGGGAGCTGAGCAGCCGCGAGGCCGATCTCGAGGCACTGCTCGCGCGGCAGTCGTCACTGAAGGACCGCACCAGCCTGGCCACGATCACGCTGTCCCTCTCCGAGACGCCGGTGCGGAAGGCCGCGGAGAAGGCCGGCGATCCCGGCTTCGTGGACGCCCTCGCGGGTGGCTGGGACGCGTTCGTCACGACGCTGCGCTGGATCGCGATGGTGTTGGGAGCGGTGCTCCCGTTCGCCGTCTGCGCGGCGGTGCTCGTGGTGCTGTGGCTGCGGTTCGGACGCTCCCGGCTCCCGCGCCGTCGAGCGTCGGTGCCGGCCGTGTCGGGCGCCGGTTCGCTGCCGGCGGCGCCGCCGGTGCGCGGGGAGGGTGGCAAGGACGCCTGAAAGGGCGGGCCCCCGTAGCGTGTTCGCATGAGCATGAACCGTACGAGCGCGACGAACGCCACCGGCAGCACGGGCGGGACCGGTGGGGCGACGGAGCGGCTGGTCGTCATCGGCGGCGACGCGGCGGGCATGTCCGCCGCGTCGCAGGCGCGCCGGATGCGGGGCCCGGACGAGCTGGAGATCGTGGCGTTCGAGCGCGGCCACTTCACCTCCTACTCGGCCTGCGGCATCCCGTACTGGGTGGGCGGCGACGTCTCCGGGCCGGACCAGCTGATCGCGCGGTCGCCGCAGGAGCACCGGGAGCGGGACATCGACCTGCGGATGCGCACCGAGGTCACGGAGATCGATGTCGCGGGCGCCCGGGTGCGCTCGCGGGACCTGGAGTCCGGGGCGGAGGCGTGGACGTCGTACGACAAGCTCGTGATCGCGACCGGCGCCCGTCCGGTCCGCCCGGACCTGCCGGGGATGGACGCTCCCGGCGTGCACGGGGTGCAGACCGTCGACGACGGCCAGGCGCTCCTGGAAACGCTGGCCGCGACGCGCGGCCGGCGCGCGGTGGTCGTCGGCGCCGGTTACATCGGCGTGGAGATGGCCGAGGCACTCATCAACCGCGGGTACGAGGTGACGGTCGTCAACCGTGGCGCCGAACCGATGGCCACGCTCGACCCGGACATGGGCCGGCTGGTGCGCCGGGCCATGTCGGGTCTGGGCATCACCATGGTCGACGACGCCGCGGTGACCGGGATCGTCACCGGCGCCGACGGGGTCCGGGCGGTCACCACCCAGGACGCGGAGTACCCGGCGGACGTGGTGGTGCTCGGCATGGGGGTGCGCCCCGAGACCGGCCTCGCCAGGGCGGCCGGGCTGCCGCTGGGCGACCACGGGGGGCTGCTCACCGATCTGGCGATGCGGGTGCGCGGACACGAGAACATCTGGGCGGGCGGCGACTGCGTCGAGGTCCTCGACCTGGTCTCGGGGAGCGAGCGGCACATCGCGCTCGGCACCCACGCCAACAAGCACGGGCAGGTCATCGGCAGCAACGTGGGCGGCGGATACGCCACCTTCCCCGGTGTGGTGGGCACCGCGGTGAGCAAGGTCTGCGATCTGGAGATCGCGCGCACGGGGCTGCGCGAGAAGGACGCGCGCCGGGCGGGCCTGCAGTTCGTGACCGTCACCATCGAGTCGACCAGCCGCGCGGGCTACTACCCGAACGCGGCCCCGATGACGGTGAAGATGCTCGCGGAGCGCCGCACCGGACGGCTGCTGGGCGTGCAGATCGTCGGCCGCGAGGGCGCCGCGAAGCGCGTCGACATCGCCGCGGTGGCGCTGACCGCGCGCATGACCGTGGAACAGATGACGGCCCTGGACCTGGGCTACGCCCCGCCGTTCTCACCGGTGTGGGACCCGATCCTGGTCGCGGCGCGCAAGGCTGTCACGGCGGTACGGCGAAGCGCCGAGTAGGGACGCGGGCCGCGCGACCGGCGGCGGGACCGGTGGCCGCACTCGCCGTCGCCCCCGTGGCGCGGCTCACGGACTCGCGACGGCGCCCCCGTTGCCCGCCTACGCGGACTCGTGACCGGCGTTCTGGTTGATGCGGTCTATCGCCTGCCGTGCCTGCTCGGCCGGCGGTCGCGCGGGCAGCGAGGAGACGGAGCCCGAGGCGGTGACGGCCGCGGGCGGCGTGGTGGGCGGCTTCGCGTGCGCGGCCGACCTTACGGAGCGCAGCCGGTGGCTCACGGCCTCGTCGAGGGTCACCGGACGCTGCAGGCGCGCAGCGAGCCGTCCGGCCTCCTGGCCGAGCGCGGCCACGTCCTCCCAGGGGAGGTGCACCACCAGGGCGATCTCCGCCTCACCGTCGGGCAGGGCGTGCATCGGAGGAGTAACTCGGTCGTTCATCGCCTGTGTCCTCACGTCTTCCTCGTGTCGCGTCTGCGTCGCGGCGCGGGCGGTTGACGAGACATACGCACCGGGGCGCGACAGCGTTCAGTGGCGCGGGCAGGAGCGCGAGCCGGGGCACGCGCCCCGCCGGTGACGGCGCGCGTGCCCCCCGGGGACGTGCGGATACCCGCGGCGTATCCCGGGCACTACTTCCTTGTGGTCATACCCGTCCATGACGTGAACCCGGTACGCAGCACGCCCTATGTGACGTACGCGCTGATCGCCGCCAATGTGCTGGTGTTCCTCTACACCCCCGGCCTCGCCGGATCGGTGGCGGGCGACAGCGGGCTGTCCCAGCTGTGCCACCTGCAGGCGTTCCTGGACCACTACGCCGCGGTGCCACAGGAGTTGATCCACCATCAGATGCCGCGGCTCGTGCCCACCGGTGAGGTCGGGGCCGGCGCACACGGCCCCGGCTGCCTGGTCAGCGCGCCGGACTACGACAAGTCGCCGCCGCTCTCCGTCCTCACCGCGATGTTCCTGCACGGCAGTTGGCTGCACCTGCTCGGCAACATGCTCTTCCTGCTGATCTTCGGCAACAACATCGAGGACCGCCTGGGACATGTGCGGTTCACGCTGTTCTACGTGGCGTGCGGGTACGCGGCCGGATACGGCTTCGCGCTCCTCAACGACAGCTCGTCGGACCCGCTGCTCGGTGCCTCCGGGGCGATCGCCGGGGTGCTCGGCGCCTACCTGGTGCTCTATCCGAGGGCCAGGGTGTGGGTCCTGGTCCCGTTCCTGGTCTTCCTGCCGCTGCGACTGCCCGCCTGGCTCGTCCTCGGATTCTGGTTCGCGCTGCAGGCGGTGTACTCGTCGGGCGGCGGTGTCTCCGCCGCCGGAACCGTCGCGTACGAGGCCCATGTGGCCGGCTTCCTCGCGGGCATGCTGCTGGCCTGGCCGCTGCGCCGGGGCACCCCGCCGCCGCCGGAACCGCGCAGCCTGCTGTGGGGCAGACAGGCGCGGCACGGCTGGTGAGGCGTCAGCGCGCCGTCTGGGTGTGGACGTGGTCCACGAGCCGGGTCAGCGCGTCCGGGTCCATGGTGGGCAGGACGCCGTGGCCGAGGTTGAAGATGTGGCCCTCCAGACCGGCGGCGGCATCCAGCACCTCGCGGGTCTTGGCCTCCACGGCCTCGGTCGAGGAGAAGAGCACGGCCGGGTCGAGGTTGCCCTGGAGCGCCTTGCCGGGGCCGACCCGGCGTGCGGCCTCGTCGAGCGGCACACGCCAGTCGACGCCGACCACGTCCGCGCCCGCCTCACCCATCAGACCGAGCAGCTCGCCGGTGCCGACGCCGAAGTGGATGCGCGGGACGCCGTACCCGGCCACGGACTCGAAGACCTTGGCGGACGCGGGCATCACCGAGCGGCGGTAGTCGGCGGGTGCCAGGGCACCGACCCAGGAGTCGAAGAGCTGCACGGCGCTCGCGCCCGCCTCGATCTGCACCTTGAGGAAGGCGGCGGTGATCTCGGCGAGGCGGTCGAGCAGGTCGGCCCACAACTGCGGGTCCCCGTACATCAGCGCCTTGGTGTGCTCGTGGTTCTTGGACGGACCGCCCTCCACGAGATAGCTCGCGAGCGTGAAGGGCGCGCCCGCGAAACCGATGAGGGGCGTCTCGCCCAGCTCGGCCGTCAGGAGCTTGATCGCGTCGGTGACGTACGAGACGTCGTCGGGGGTCAGATCGCGCAGCTGCGCCAGGTCGGCGCGGGTGCGGATCGGCTTCTCCACGACCGGGCCGACGCCCGGCTTGATGTCGAGGTCGACGCCGATGGCCTTCAGCGGGACGACGATGTCGCTGAAGTAGATCGCCGCGTCCACGCCGTGCCGGCGCACCGGCTGGAGAGTGATCTCGGCGACCAGCTCCGGCCGCATGCAGGACTCCAGCATCGGAATGCCCTCGCGCACCTTCAGGTACTCGGGCAGCGAGCGACCTGCCTGCCGCATGAACCACACCGGTGTATGCGGCACGGGCTCGCGCCTGCACGCCTTGAGGAAGGCGGACTCGTACGTGGCTTTCGGCGGCTGGCCCGCGGCGGGGCGGTCAATGGCACTCACGACGGAAAGTCTCGCACGCCCCGCGGACCCGCAAGTGCCGGGCTCCGCGGCGGACGCGCACCCCGGCCCGGTACCCGTACCGGACCGGTTGGCGTGGCACGAACCGGACAGTGGTCCCACGCACGGGTGTCTCTCCCTGCGCGCGGGCCCAGTTCCCCTTAATCTTCCCCGCATGGCTGCGGCTCAGGGACGACTGTCGGACGGCACTGGGGGAATGGACGATGCCAAGGAGGGGGACCAAGATGCGAAGGAGACTGCTCCGTTGCCGTTCCGGGCCGCCGTCGACGCGCTGAAGGGGGCACGGCTGCGGCCGGAGATCGAGATCGACCCGACGCGTCCGCCACAGCGCCTCGCCCCGTACTCGTACGCACTGGAGGCCGCGGTCGTCGCCGAGGACGAGGATCTCGCGGACGGCCGGCTGGTCCTCCTGCACGACCCGGCGGGGCACGAGGCCTGGCAGGGCGCCTTCCGCCTGGTGACCTTGATCCGCGCCGAGCTGGAGCCGGAGATGGCCGCCGACCCACTGCTCCCGGACGTCTCCTGGTCGTGGCTGACCGGCGCACTGCAGGCCCGCGGTCTGTCGTACGGGGAGCCGAGCGGCACCGTCACCCGCGCGAGCTCGCACTATTTCGGGGGGCTGGCCGAGCGTCCGTCCGCGTCCCAGATCGAGATCCGCGCCTCCTGGACGCCGCGCGAGGGGCTGGGGGGTGTACCGGACACGGCCGCGCATCTCGCCGCCTGGTGCGATCTGCTCTGCCAGATCGCGGGCCTGCCGCCGGCCGGACCGGGCGACGCCTCGGTGGTGACGCTCCCGCAGCGCCGGGGCCCCCAGTCGCGCTGAGCACGTGGCGGTGAGCGCTCGCCGAGGCACTCACCGGGCCGCTCACCGCACCCCCGGCCGTCCCGCCACCCACTCGCCGCCCCCTCCCCTCGCCGCCCGCCCCGCCGCCCCTCCGCCCGGCTCCGGGCAGCCGAGCACTCACCGCCCCCATGCCGGGCGGCACTTTCTTGTGGGGGCTGGTGCGCGAACCGCGCGCGGGCTGTGCGCGGGCAGGTGTGCGAGCGCCGAACTTCCTGCCGAGTCCGTTACCCAGGCTTTGTCGATACGGCCACTTTCAGCCGTGTCGTGACACGGAACGACTCGGTTCGATCTTCGGATGATCGATCGCGTGTCCGAATTGCACGGATTGTTACTCACCAAATCGTGATCATTCTCTAAAGGAGAACGGGTTTGGTGCCGAAGACGTCTGTGACCTTGAAAGCACGGTTCGTCCCGGCTTCATCCCCAGAGCCGGTCCCGTCCCGCACCCCAGGAGGCCTGGTGTCCGTTCTCCTCGAGCAGCCCGCAAGCCTGGTCGCCTACCGCCCGAACAAGCCGACCGCCATGGTGGTCGTGGCCGACCCACGGGTCCGTTCCACCGTCACACGCCACCTCTGGGCGCTCGGTGTGCGCGACGTCATCGAGGCGTCGTCCGTGGCGGAGGCCCGCCCCCGAATCGGCAACCCGCGCGACATCTGCGTCGCCGACGTCCACCTTCCCGACGGCAGCGGGCTCACCCTGCTGTCCGAGACCCGGGCCGCCGGCTGGCCCAACGGCCTCGCCCTTTCCGCCGCCGACGACATCGGCGCCGTACGCAATGCCCTCGCGGGCGGCGTGAAGGGCTACGTCGTCACCGGCACCCGCACCAACGTCGGGCTCCCCACCCGACCCGGCGCCGCGCCCATCGGCTCGGCCGCCGCCCGTATGCACCGCCGCCCCCCGGGTGCCCCGAGCCACCCGGGCGGCTACCGCGAGCTCTCCGGCCGTGAGGTCGAGGTGCTCCGGCTGGTCGCGGAGGGCCAGTCGAACAAGGCCATCGGCGTCTCGATGGGCCTGTCCGCCCTGACCGTCAAGAGCCACCTCGCCCGCATCGCCCGCAAGCTCGGCACGGGCGACCGCGCCGGCATGGTGGCGGTGGCCCTGCGGACGGGGATCATCCACTGACCCCGCGTACGGGAACGTCCAGCCGCACCCCGTCCACCCGTTCGTGAACGCGATCTTTCACCGACCTGACTGGTTTACGACCCTCATACGCCCGTCGACGGAACGTTCCGTCGGCGGGCGTACTCCATACACGGATACCCTTGACAGGTGACCGACGCCCAAGAGACCGCAGCAGACAGCTCACTGCGAACCACCGGAGGCGGCCCTCCGGACGACGTCGAATCGGCGCCGATCCCTTTGCTTGAGCCCCGAGAGGGCATTCCGCCCGTCGTAGCCGACGAGACCTCGCTCGCCGAGGTGATCGCCGCGTTCGCCGCCGGATCCGGCCCCGTGGCCGTCGACGCCGAACGCGCGTCCGGCTACCGGTACGGCCAGCGCGCCTACCTGGTGCAGCTGCGCCGCGAGGGCGCGGGCAGCGCCCTGATCGATCCCGTCGCCTGCCCCGACCTGTCGGGCCTCGGCGAGGCGATCTCCGGGGCGGAGTGGGTGCTGCACGCCGCCACCCAGGACCTGCCCTGCCTGCGCGAGATAGGCATGGTGCCGACGCGGCTCTTCGACACCGAGCTGGCCGGCCGCCTCGCCGGGTTCCCCCGGGTGGGCCTCGGCGCGATGGTCGAGAGCGTCCTCGGCTTCGTCCTGGAGAAGGGACACTCCGCGGTCGACTGGTCCACCCGCCCCCTCCCGGAGCCGTGGCTGCGCTATGCCGCGCTCGACGTGGAACTCCTCGTCGACCTGCGCGACGCCCTGGAGAAGGAGCTCGACCGGCAGGGCAAGCTGGACTGGGCCCAGCAGGAGTTCGACGCGATCGCACAGGCCGAGCCCGCGCCGCCGCGCAAGGACCCGTGGCGCCGTACGTCCGGGATGCACAAGGTGCGCCGCCGCCGTCAGATGGCGGTCGTACGCGAGCTGTGGGAGACCCGGGACCGGGTCGCCCAGCGCCGTGACATCTCGCCGGGCAAGGTCCTCGGGGACGCGGCGATCGTGGAGGCCGCACTCTCCCTGCCGCCCAATGTGCACGCCCTGTCCGCGCTGAACGGCTACGGGCACCGCATGGGGCGGCGCCAGCTGGAACAGTGGCAGGCCGCGGTCGACCGCGCCAAGGCGCTGCCCGACGCGGAGCTGCCGCAGCCGGGGCAGCCGGTGACCGGTCCGCCGCCGCCGCGCGCCTGGGCCGACAAGGACCCGGCCGCCGCCGCCCGGCTCTCCGCCGCGCGTGCCGCCGTGTCGGCACTGGCCGAACAGCTCAACATGCCGCAGGAGAACCTGATCACCCCGGACACCGTGCGGCGGGTGTGCTGGGAGCCGCCGACGGCGCCGGACGCGGACTCCGTGGCCGCCGCGCTCGCCGGATACGGTGCCCGGCCCTGGCAGGTCGAACAGGTGACGCCGGTCCTGGTGGCCTCGCTGGCGGCCGGGGACTGACGGCCCGGGACGCACGCGAGATCGGCCCGCGCTCCTCCGGGGCGCGGGGCCCGTCCACCACCCACCTCTTCGCGCCGCCACGCACCCGGCCGCCTTCTCCGCGGCGTGCGCGCCCTCCGCCCGCTCGCGCCACGCGACCCGGCCACCCCTCAGGGCACCCACAGCGCGCGTACGCCGTCCACCGCGCCGTGCGCGCCGCGCGACCGGCTGCCTCCCCACGTGCCGAAATCGCCCTCCGGTGGGCCTCCAGAGGCCCCACGTACCGGAACACCGGCGTCGATATCACGCCAAGATCTCCGGAGGGTGGCTCGGACGAAAGGGACGAGCCCCCCGTCGTGGCGGGTGGCCCCTTCACGGGAGCGACGGTCCCGATCGCGAGCCACGGGCCGCCGAAACGGCTCCCGCGCGGCCCCGCTCCCGTGTGACGTTCGCCGCTCCCGGCGCCGGGACTGGGCAGGGTGGTTACTCGTAAGTAGCATGGGGAGGTGAGCGCGCGCTCAGGCGTGTGCGCCGCGCAGCAGTGCCATCCCGCATCTGGAGGAGAGCCATCGTGCCTCGTACCGTCAGGGACGTCGTCTTCGTCGACGGCGTCCGCACCCCGTTCGGCAAGGCGGGCCCGAAGGGCATCTACCACGAGACCCGCGCCGACGACCTCGTCGTGAAGGCCATCCGGGAGCTGCTGCGCCGCAACCCGGGCCTCGACCCGAAGAAGATCGACGAGGTCGCCATCGCCGCGACCACGCAGATCGGTGACCAGGGTCTGACGCTGGGCCGCACGGCCGGCATCCTCGCCGGGCTCCCCCAGTCGGTCCCCGGCTACTCCATCGACCGCATGTGCGCGGGTGCGCTGACCGCCGTCACCACCACCGCGGGCTCCATCGCCTTCGGCGCGTACGACGCCGTCATCGCCGGTGGTGTCGAGCACATGGGCCGCCACCCGATGGGCGAGGGCGTGGACCCTAACCCGCGGTTCGTCAGCGAGAAGCTGGTCGACGAGTCCGCCCTCTTCATGGGCATGACCGCCGAGAACCTGCACGACCGCTACCCGACGATCACCAAGCAGCGCGCCGACGAGTACGCGGTGCGCTCGCAGGAGAAGGCCGCCAAGGCGTACGCCAACGGCAAGATCCAGCAGGACCTGGTGCCGGTCTCGGTGCGCAACACCAACGCGGAGATCGGTGAGACGGGCTGGGGCCTGGTCACCGCCGACGAGCCGATGCGCCCGGGGACGACGCTGGAGAACCTGGCGAACCTGAAGACGCCCTTCCGCGTCCACGGCCGGGTCACCGCGGGCAACGCGGCCGGTCTCAACGACGGTGCGACCGCGTCGATCATCGCCTCCGAGGACTTCGCCCGCGAGCACGACCTGCCGGTGCGGATGCGCCTGGTCTCGTACGCCTTCGCGGGCGTCGAGCCGGAGGTCATGGGCTACGGCCCGATCCCCGCGACCGAGAAGGCCCTCGCCCAGGCCGGCCTGACGATCGAGGACATCAACCTCTTCGAGATCAACGAGGCCTTCGCCGTCCAGGTCCTCGCCTTCCTGGAGCACTACGGCATCGCCGACGACGACGCGCGCGTCAACCAGTACGGCGGCGCCATCGCGTACGGCCACCCGCTCGCCTCCTCCGGCGTCCGTCTGATGACGCAGCTGGCCCGCCAGTTCGAGGAGCAGCCGCACGTCCGCTACGGCCTGACCACCATGTGCGTCGGCTTCGGCATGGGCGCGACGGTCATCTGGGAGAACCCGCACTTCGAGGGGGAAAAGTGAGCACCACCGCTGAGCTTCTGAAGGGTGCGGCCGAGCTGTTCCCCGACGAGGTCGTGACGTCCGCGAACGTCCGTCACCTGGACCTGCCGTTCGGTGCGGGCCGTTTCGCGCTCATCACCCTCGACAACGGCTTCGACCACACCAAGCCGACCACCTTCGGCCCGGCCTCGCTGGCGAACCTGAACACCGCGATCGACCAGGTCGAGAAGGAGGCTGCGGCCGGCGAGATCGTCGGTGCCGGCGTCACCGGCAAGCCGTTCATCTTCGCGGTCGGCGCCGACCTCAAGGGCGTCGAGCTGCTGAAGAAGCACGAGGACGCGCTCGCCATCGGCAAGGGCGGCCACGAGGTCTTCAAGCGGCTGTCCGCGCTCGCGGTGCCGACCTTCGCGTACTACAACGGCGCGGCGATGGGCGGCGGCGTCGAGGTCGGCCTGCACTGCTCGTACCGCACGGTCTCCGCGGCCCTGCCGGCCTTCTCGCTGCCCGAGGTCTTCCTCGGCCTGGTCCCGGGCTGGGGCGGCTGCACGCTGCTCCCCAACCTGATCGGCGCCGACAAGGCCGTCTCGGTCGTCATCGAGAACTCGCTGAACCAGAACAAGCAGCTCAAGGGCAAGCAGGTCTACGAACTGGGCATCGCGGACGCCCTCTTCGAAGGCGCGGACTTCCTGGAGCAGTCGCTGCTGTGGACGGCTGCCGTCCTCAAGGGCGAGATCGTCGTCGAGCGCCCGGAGATCGACCGCGGCGCGGCCTGGGACGAGGCCGTCGCCCGCGGCCGCTTCATCGCCGACGGCAAGGTGCACGGGGCGGCTCCGGCCGCGTACCGCGCGCTGGAGATCATCGAGGCCGCCAAGGACGGCGACCTGCAGAAGGGGTACGACGCCGAGGACGTGGCGCTCGCCGACCTGATCATGGGTGGTGAACTGCGCTCCGGCATCTACGCGTTCAACCTGGTGCAGAAGCGCGGCAAGCGCCCGGCCGGCGCCCCGGACAAGTCCCTGGCCCGTCCGGTCACCAAGGTCGGCGTCGTGGGCGCGGGCCTGATGGCCTCGCAGCTCGCCCTGCTCTTCCTGCGCCGCCTCGAAGTACCCGTCGTCCTGACGGACATCGACCAGGAGCGCGTCGACAAGGGCGTGGGCTATGTCCACGCGGAGATCGACAAGCTGCTGTCGAAGTCCCGTATCAACCAGGACAAGGCCAACCGCCTCAAGGCCCTGGTCTCCGGTGTGCTGGACAAGGCCGAGGGCTTCTCCGACGCCGACTTCATCATCGAGGCCGTCTTCGAGGAGATCGGCGTCAAGCAGCAGGTGTTCGCGGAGGTCGAGGCGGTCGCCCCGGCGCACGCGATCCTCGCCACCAACACCTCCTCGCTGTCGGTGACCGAGATGGCGTCGAAGCTGAAGAACCCCGAGCGGGTCGTCGGCTTCCACTTCTTCAACCCCGTCGCGATCCTGCCGCTCCTGGAGATCGTGCGCGGCGAGCTGACCGACGACGCCTCTCTGGCCACGGCGTTCGCCGTGGCCAAGAAGCTGAAGAAGACGGCGGTCCTGGTGAAGGACGCCCCGGCGTTCGTCGTCAACCGCATCCTCACCCGCTTCATGGGCGAGATCCAGAACGTCATCGACGAGGGCACCCCGGTCGCGGTCGCGGAGAAGGCGGTGGAGCCCCTGGGCCTGCCGATGTCCCCGCTGGTCCTTCTCGAACTGGTCGGCCCCGCGATCGGCCTGCACGTCTCGGAGACCCTCAACCGGGCCTTCCCGGACCGTTTCACGGTCTCCGCGAACCTCGCGGCCGTGGTCAAGGCGGGCAAGCGCGGCTTCTACGTGTACTCCGCCGAGAACGGCTTCAAGCCGGAGCTCGACCCCGAGGTCGCCGCGCTCCTCAAGCAGGGCGACGTCGTCCTCAGCGAGGAGCAGGTCCGTGACCGCGTCCTGGACGCCGTCGCCCAGGAGATCGGGCTCATGCTCGACGAGGGTGTCGTCGCCGAGGCGCAGGACATCGACCTCTGCCTGATCACCGGCGCGGGCTGGCCCTTCCACCTGGGCGGTCTCACTCCGTACCTGGACCGTGAGGGTGTCTCCGAGCGGGTGAACGGGAAGCGGTTCCTGGAGACGGGCGTGGCTTCCGTCCCCGCGTAGGCGCTCCGCTGTTCTTTCCGGGTGCCCCGTACACCTCCCCGGTGCGCGGGGCACCCGGTCGTTCGTGCTCGGGCGCCGCCTCCGTCCGCTCCCTCGGGTGCGGGTGGTGGGGGCTGGGCGCGCCGTTCCCCGCGCCCCTGACGGGCACTCACGCCGTCCGGCGATCGAGGACGCGGCCGTTCGGGCCGGCGGGACAAGAACGTCCCGGTTGACGGGACAGGCCGTCAGGCCGTGTGGAAAGGGCTCGTCGGGCTGTCGGGTGAGGGGGGTCAGACCGGGCGCCATGCCTCCAGGGCCAGGCCCGGCTCGTCCTTGCGGCGGGTCAGCAGCAGTTCCCCCGTGCCCGGCGTGAGGGCGGCCGCGACCACCCGCCCTTCCTCGTCCTGCGCCAGCGACACCGTCGCGTCGGCGGGCAGTCGGGGGCCCGACTCGGTCCACCAGGCCCCCGCCGACTCCTGCTCGGTCGGGTACGCGGCGAACGCCGTCCGTCCGCTCGCGGAGCGCTGCGCGAGCAACGTGCAGTCGAAGCCGTCGAGTTCGCAGCGGATGACGGACACCGGCCCCGGTCCGACGGAGGACAGCAGCGGGACGGGCTTGGCACCCGGCCGCCAGGCACACAGTTCACCCGCCTCGTCGGTGTAGAAGAGCGTGCTGGACCCGGCGGACGTGGCGAGCGCCCGCAGGGTGCCGGGGCGCACCGACGTCTCCAGCGCCTCCTCGATGACCGGTACCGCGCCCGGCTCCTCCTGGCGCCAGTGCAGGATCCCGTCCGGGACCGCCGCGAACAGCTCGACGAGCCCCGACTCCCCCGTCACGGCCGCCAGATCCTCCCGTACGGCGCTTCCCTTGAGGTCGCGCCACGGATCCCAGCCGCCCTTCTCCTTCTGGGCGGCCATGCTGACCCCGCCGCCCTTGTTGCGCACGAAGACATGGGCGCGGCCTCGGCCGTCGACCGCCACCGCCGGGGCACCGGTCCGGTCGCCCTTCTTGTTGGGGTGTCCGATCGGGGTCCAGTCCAGGGCGGACAGCCGGGGCCGGAAGTGCGTGGAGTGGACGAGCCCCGACTCCCCGGTCACCGTGGGCCGCCAGGAGACGAGGTGGGTGTAGCCGTCGGCGCCCTGGCCGACCGCGAGCACGGGGTGCAGGCGCTGGTCGCCGCCGACGGTGCGCGCGGGGTCCCAGGAACCGTCGGGCCCGCGCTCCGCCCGGCAGAGGACGGCTGCATCCGACAGCAGGTACGCACTGAGCCTGCCGTCGCGACCGCGTCTGAGCCATTCGCCGTTCACCGGTTCACTCTAAGCCGGGGCCCTGTGGCCCTCGCCAGGGGCCCGGTCACCATCGGTGCGACGGTGGCGCGTGCGACCCTGGCCCCATGGACGACCGCCTGCTCGTGATCATCGACGTTGCCAATGTCGTCGGCTCCGTGCCCGACGGCTGGTGGCGCGACCGCCGGGGCGCCGCGGAGCGGCTGCGGGACCGGCTCGCCCGGGAGGGGATGCCGGGCCACGACGGACCCGTGGAACTCGTCCTCGTGGTCGAGGGCGCGGCCAGGGACGTGGAGTCCGTCGAGGGCGTACGGGTCGAGGCGGCCCCCGGCAGCGGGGACGACCGCATCGTGGAGCTGGTGGAGGAGTCCCGTGACCGCCCGCGCCTGGTCGTCACGGCGGACCGTGAACTGCGGCGCAGGGTCACCGCGGCGGGCGCCGAGGTGACGGGGCCACGGGCGGTACGGGACGGATCATGAACAGGCCCTCGGCGCGGTCCGGCACCGGATCCGCCCTGCGCTCCCGCCGCCGGTACGTGGACGGTTGGCGCCCTGCACGTGACACGCGCGGCCCGTTGGCGGCCTGACGCCCGTACGCGGGCCGCCGGCGCCCCGACGCCTGACACACGTGGCCCGCTGGTGCCCTGACGCCCGTACGTGGCCCGCGGCGCCCTGATGCCCGACATACGTGCCCCGCCGGCGACTTGACGCCCGTACGCGGCCCGCTGACGCCCGTACGTGGTCCGCTGGTGGCCTGATGTCCGGGCGCCTGCCGGATGGCGCCTGACGCCCGTACGCGGCCCCCTGACGGCCCGTCGGCGCTGGGGCGCCGTGCGTGTGGTGCGGCGGCTCCCTGACGGCGCCCCTGCGCGGCGCGCGAGGGCGCCTGGTCAGCCCTGGGCGTCCGTACGCGTGTACAGCACCGCCCCGTCCACGGTGCCCGCCTCCTCGTACCCCGCGGCCAGCAGCCGGAGCAGCGACGGCACCCGGTCCGGCGCGTACGGCCGGCCGCGGGAGTCGTCGACGACGAGGACCGGCGGGCGGGCAGTCAACTCCGCCCGGAACACGGGCCAGGCGCCCTCGACGGCGTACTTCTCGCCGACCTCCGGTCCGTCGCGGCCACCGCTGTAGTTGGTGAGGAGGCCCGCGGTCAGATAGCGGGTGGCGGGGGCACGGCCCGCCAGCCAGTACGTCTCCGGGTGTATGCCCCAGACGAGCACGCGGTCCCCGGGCCGGGTGCGGTGGGCCACGGCGGCGGCGAGACGCTGGGAGTGGGCGAGTTCGGGGCGCGGCGCGAGCAGGCCCCAGGCCAGGAACAGCGCACAGCAGCAGGCCGAGGTCAGGGCCGCGGTCAGCACGCGCTCGCGGGGCAGGAGCTGCAGCGCCGCGGTCGCCAACAGGACCAGGGGCGGGATGAGTTGCAGGTAGTAATGGCCGAAGAAGTGGAAGCCGGCCAGGACGGCGGCCGTCGACGAGCCGAGCCACAGCCACAGGTCGGCCGAGCCCCTGCGGGCGACCCGCAGCATCCGTACGACCGGCGGGATCAGACCCGCGCAGGCCACCGCCAGGATCGCCGCGTTGACCAGCCCCCGGCCCAGGACGTGGAGTTCCGAGCCGGTGAAGGAGGCGTAGGCGCCCGAGCCGGTGACGGTCCAGAACAGCAGGCCCGCCGGGTCGGTGAGCAGTGCCACGGCCGCCACGGGGACGAGGGCGCCGACTCCCGTCCGCAGCAGGTCTCTTCGGGGGGACTCCGCGTGGTGCCACAGCAGCCAGAGCACCGGGACGAGGATGGCCGCGCCGGTCTGTTTGACCAGGAACGAGCCGGCGACGGCGACTCCGGCCGCACCCCAGCGGCGCCGGTCGGCGCACCACATCGCGGCGGCCGTGCAGGGCAGTATGAACACCTCGAAGGTGGCGGCCTGCGCGTCCTCGGGGTTGAGCCCGATCGACACCAACGCGTACAGCACGCCCGCCGTGCGCCCGGCCGGGTCGCCCCAGCGGCGCCGGGCCAGGGAGGCCAGCAGCACGGCGGTCGACAACTGGGCCACCACCGCCAGGACCCTGACCGATGTCAGCGACCCGGAGCCGAACGCCGCGAACGCGCCTTCGTACAGCCACGGCACGAGCGGCGGCTTGCGGTCCACGACCGTCCGGTACAGCTCTCCCCCGCCCGCCAGTATCCGCGCCTGCACGGCGAGATAGCCCTCGTCCGGGTTCCACAGGGGCCGTACGAAGGAGGGGATCCGGGTGGCGGCGACCAGTACCGCGAGGACGGGCAGCAGCCGTCTCCAGTAGCCGTCCGGCATCCGTGACCCGGTGGCGGTGCGTGGTGTGTCCAGGAGCCCGGCGCGCATACGGTGCACGCTATCCGGCCCCGTGCTCCCCACCGGAGCAATCGGCACCCCTTGGCGGGCCGGTCAGGGCCGGTCGGATCCCGGCACCCCTTGGCGGGCCGGTCAGGGCCGGTCGGATCCCGGCGCCTTCCCGGCCTCGCCCTCCCTGGCCTTCCGCTGCAGCCCGAGACGGCTGTGCGAGCGTCCGTACAGGAAGTAGACGACGCAGCCGACCGCCATCCAGATCAGGAACCGCAGCCAGGTCTCCGTGGGCAGGTTCAGCATCAGCCACAGCGAGGCGAGCACCGACAGCGCCGGGACCAGCGGCACCAGCGGGGTACGGAAGGCGCGGTGCAGGTCGGGGCGGGTGTGGCGGAGGATGACGACGCCGGTCGCCACGACGACGAAGGCGAAGAGCGTGCCGATGTTGACCAGTTCGGCCAGTTCGCTCAGGCTCGTGAAGCCCGCGAGGATCGCGATGATCACGCCGAGCAGGATGGTCGGCCGGTGCGGGGTGCGGAACCGCGGGTGGACGCGGGAGAAGAACCGCGGCAGCAGCCCGTCGCGGCTCATCGCGAAGAAGACGCGGGTCTGGCCGAGGAGCAGGATCATGCAGACCGTGGTCAGTCCGACGGCGGCGCCGAAGCTGATCACGCCCGCGTACCAGGGGTGCCCGGTCGCCTTGAACGCGTCGGCGAGCGGGGCGTCGATCGACAGCCGGGTGTACTTCTGCATGCCTGTGACGACGATCGACACGGCGACGTAGAGCGCGGTGCAGATGAACAGGGAGCCGAGGATGCCGCGCGGCATGTCCCGCTGCGGGTTCCTGGTCTCCTCGGCGGCGGTGGCCACGACGTCGAAGCCGATGAAGGCGAAGAAGACGACTGAGGCGGCGGTGAAGATGCCCATCACGCCGAAGTTGGAGGGTGTGTAGCCGGACAGGAGCTGGATGAGCGGGGCCTTGAGGCTGCTGCCCGCTTCCTGTGCCTGCGCCTTGGGGACGAACGGCTCGTAGTTGTCGCCGACGATGAAGAAGGCGCCCGCGATGATCACGATCAGGACCACGGTGACCTTGACGGCGACGACGACCGTGGTGACCCGGGCGGACAGCTTCACGCCGATGACCAGGATGGCGGTGAGCACCAGCACCAGTGCCGCGGCCAGCACGTCGAACCCGAACCCGGTGGCCCCGTCGCGCCCGCTGAGGTAGTCGGGCAGGTGCCAGCCGGCGTTGTCCAGCAGTGAGCGCACGTACCCGGACCAGCCGACGGCCACCACCGCCGTGCCGAGCGCGAACTCCAGCACCAGGTCCCAGCCGATGATCCAGGCGGGCAGTTCACCGAGCGAGGCGTAGGAGAAGGTGTACGCGGACCCCGCCACCGGGACCGTGGACGCGAACTCCGCGTAGCACAGCGCGGCCAGGGCGCACACGACGCCCGCCACGACGAACGCCAGCGAGACCCCGGGACCCGCGTTCTCCTTGGCGACCTTGCCGGTGAGGACGAAGATGCCGGTGCCGATGATGACACCGACGCCGAAGACGGTGAGGTCCAGAGCGGACAGCGACTTCCTGAGTGCGTGCTCCGGCTCCTCGGTGTCCAGGATCGACTGTTCGATCTTCTTGGTCCTGAAGAGGTTGCTGCTCACGGGCCTACCTCCACGCTTGACGTCCTCGACGTGATCGAGGGGGCGTGTACGGCGCATGCCCCGGCGCGGACGGGTTCACGCGAACGGGCCGGTTCCACCACCCGTACAGGGTGCTGGAACCGGCCCGATGGGTCTGTGTCCCGGGTGTCAGTCGCGCGCGGGTTCCACCGAGTCCACGGCGTGCGCGGCGGTGCGCTCGAAACGCCCGTCGAGCTTGGCGACGAGGCCGGTGACCTGGCGGGCGATGTCCGGAGCGGTCAGGCCGATCTCCGTCATGACCTCGGCCCGGGAGGCGTGGTCGAGGAAGCGCGGCGGGATGCCGAAGTCGCGCAGCGGGACGTCGACGCCCGCGTCGCGCAGGGCCTGCGCGATCGACGAACCGACACCGCCGACGCGCGAGTTGTCCTCGACGGTGACGACCACCCGGTGCTGCTCGGCGAGCGGCGCCATGGCCTCGTCGACCGGCTTGACCCAGCGCGGGTCGACGACGGTCGTGGTGATGCCCTGCTTGTCGAGGAGACCGGCGATCTCCAGGCACATCGGCGCGAGCGCGCCGACCGAGACGAGGAGGACGTCCGGGATGTCGGTGCCGGCCTCGCGCAGGACGTCCATGCCGCCGATCCGGCCCACGGCGGGCACGGCCGGGCCGACCGCGCCCTTGGAGAAGCGGACCACCGTCGGCGCGTCGTCGACCTCGACGGCCTCGCGCAGCTGGGCGCGGACCTGGTCGGCGTCGCGCGGTGCGGCGAGCCGGAGGCCGGGGACGACCTGGAGGATCGACATGTCCCACATGCCGTTGTGCGAGGCGCCGTCGGTGCCGGTGACGCCCGCGCGGTCCAGGACGAAGGTGACACCGCACTTGTGCAGGGCCACGTCCATCAGGACCTGGTCGAAGGCGCGGTTGAGGAAGGTCGCGTAGACGGCGAAGACGGGGTGCAGGCCGCCGGTGGCGAGGCCGGCCGCGGAGACGGCGGCGTGCTGCTCGGCGATGCCGACGTCGTACACCCGTTTGGGGAAGGCCTTGGCGAACTTGTCGAGGCCGACCGGCTGGAGCATGGCGGCCGTGATGGCGACGATGTCCTTGCGCTCCTGGCCGAGCCTGACCATCTCCTCGCCGAAGACGGAGGTCCAGTCGGCGCCGGAGGAGGCGATCGGCAGACCCGTGTCGGGGTGGATCTTGCCGACGGCGTGGAAGCGGTCCGCCTCGTCCTGCAGGGCGGGCTGGTAGCCGCGGCCCTTCTCGGTGAGGCAGTGCACGATGACCGGGCCGCCGAAGCGCTTGGCGCGGGCGAGCGCCGACTCCAGTGCCTCGATGTCGTGGCCGTCGATCGGGCCGACGTACTTCAGGCCGAGGTCCTCGAACATGCCCTGCGGGGCGATGAAGTCCTTGAGGCCCTTCTTCGCGCCGTGCAGGGTCTCGTAGAGCGGCTTGCCGACGACCGGCGTGCGCTCCAGGAGGTCCTTGCCGCGGGCGAGGAAGCGCTCGTAGCCGTCCGTGGTGCGCAGGGTCGCCAGGTGGTTCGCGAGGCCGCCGATGGTCGGGGCGTAGGAACGCTCGTTGTCGTTGACGACGATCACCAGCGGGCGGTCCTTGGCGTCCGCGATGTTGTTCAGCGCCTCCCAGGCCATGCCGCCGGTGAGCGCGCCGTCACCGATGACGGCGACCACGTGGTCGTTCCTGTCGAGCACCTCGTTGGCCTTCGCCAGGCCGTCGGCCCAGCCGAGCACCGTCGAGGCGTGCGAGTTCTCGATCACGTCGTGCTCGGACTCGCCCTGCGAGGGGTAGCCGGACAGGCCGCCCTTCATCTTCAGCCTCGAGAAGTCCTGACGGCCGGTGAGCAGCTTGTGGACGTAGGACTGGTGACCTGTGTCCCACAACACCCTGTCCCTGGGCGACTCGAAGACGCGGTGCAGCGCGATGGTGAGCTCCACGACACCGAGGTTGGGGCCGAGGTGGCCGCCGGTCTTGGAGACCGCGTCGACGAGAAAGGTCCTGATCTCGCCGGCCAGCTGGTCCAGCTGCTCCAGGCTGAGCCGGTCCAGATCGCGCGGTCCCGTGATGCGGGTCAGCAGCGGCACCCGTGCCTCCTTGCAGGTAGAGCTGTTCGAGCTTTGCCGGGCTTGTCGAGTCTAATGTTCCGCCTTTTCACCCGGCGCCCGACCCCGGGGGTCCATGTCACCCGTTCGGAGTACCCGGGTGCGGACACGACAGTGCCCGGCACCATCCACTGGTGCCGGGCACAGGTCCGGGAGAGCCGCGACGACGGTCCCTCCCCGTCAGCCGCTACGCGCGCCCGGCCGACTTCTGGGTCTTGCGGGTCACCGCGTCGATGACGACGGTGGCGAGCAGCACACCACCGGTGATCATGTACTGGACCGGCGAGGCGATGCCCTGCAGGGCCAGGCCGTACTGGATCGAGACGATGACCAGCACACCGAGCAGCGCGTTCCAGGTGCGGCCACGGCCACCGAAGAGGCTGGTGCCACCGATGACGGCCGCCGCGATGGCGTTCATCAGCAGGTCACCGCCGCCCGCGCCCTGGTTGGCGGAGGCGATCTTCGAAGCGATGAACAGACCGCCGATGGCGGCGAAGGTGCCGGAGATCGCGAAGACCGAGATCCGGACCATCTCGACGTTGATACCGGCACGACGGGAGGCCTCGACGCTGCCACCGAGCGCGAAGATCTTCCGGCCGTACGCGGTACGGCGCAGCACGAAGTCCGTGACCAGCAGCACCGCGATGAAGATCACCACGGCCAGCGGGAGACCCTTGTACTGGTTGTAGGTGATCGCCACGGCGAAGGCGACGATCGCCAGCAGCGCGGTGCGCAGAATCGTCTCGCTCAGCGGACGCGACGGCACGCCCGCGGCCTCACGGCGCTTGTTGCCGTAGAAGGACGTCAGGAAGAACACCGCGGTGACGCCGATGGCGAGCACGTAGGCGGCGGCCACATCGGTGAAGTAGTAGCTGGTCAGCTTGGCCACGAGGCCTTCGCTGTCCAGGTTGATGGTGCCGCTGCTGCCGAGGATCTGGAGCATGAAGCCGTTCCAGAACAGCAGACCGGCCAGGGTGACGGCGAAGGCCGGCACACCGATGCGCGCGAAGACGAAGCCGTGGATCGCGCCGGCGACCGTGCCGGTGAGGATGGCGAGCACGAAGGCCAGCCATTCGTTCATGCCGTGCGTGACGTTCAGGACCGCGAAGGCCGCGCCCGCGACACCGGAGACCGAGCCGACCGACAGGTCGATCTCGCCGAGCAGCAGGACGAAGACGATACCGACCGCGATCATGCCCGTGCCGACCATGGCGACGGAGATGTCGGACAGGTTGCCCGCGGTGAGGAAGTTGGAGTTCAGGCTCTGGAAGATGATCCAGATGATGATGAGACCGATGACGACCGGCATCGAGCCGAGGTCGCCGGCCTTCATCTTGCGCTTGAACTCGGACACGTAACCCGCGAGGCCCTGCTCGCGGACGAGGAGCCGGGGGTCGACCACGGTGACCGCCGCGGCGGCCGCCTCGGGGTTCTCCACGGCGTGGTCCTCGGGGGTCTCAGAGGTCTTGTCGATGCTCACTTCTGAGCCTCCCCATTGCTGCGCGCCGCACGACGGGTCACGGCGTTCTCCGTGGCGCCCGTGATGGCGGAGATGATCTCTTCCTGCGAGGTCGACTTGACCTCGAAGATGCCGTTGTTGCGCCCGAGGCGCAGGACGGCGACCTTGTCGGCCACGGCCTTGACGTCCGCCATGTTGTGGCTGATGAGGATGACCGCGTGGCCGCGCTCGCGCAGCCGCTCGACCAGGTCGAGGACCTGGGCGGTCTGCTCGACACCGAGGGCCGCGGTGGGCTCGTCGAGGATGACGAGCTTGGGCTCGCCGAGCATCGAACGGGCGATCGCCACGGTCTGGCGCTGACCGCCGGAGAGCGAGGCGATCGGGATACGGACGCTGGGAATGCGGATGGACAGCGTGTCCAGCAGCTCGCGCGAGCGGCGCTCCATCTCGACCTCGTCCAGGATGCCGCGCTTCTTCAGCTCCCGGCCCAGGTAGAGGTTGCCGACGACGTCGATGTTGTCGCAGAGCGCGAGGTCCTGGTAGACGGTCGCGATACCGAGGCCCTGGGCGTCCTGCGGCTTGTTGATGTGGACGGCCTTGCCGTCCCACTCGATGGCGCCTTCATCGATGGGGTGCACACCGGCGATCGTCTTCACCAGTGTGGACTTTCCGGCACCGTTGTCGCCCACCAGGGCGACCACTTCGCCGGCGTGGACCTCAAGCTCGACATCGGTGAGCGCCTGGACGGCACCGAATCGCTTGGAGACCCCGCGCAACGCCAGAACAGGCGTAGCGGACACGTGAACCATCTCCTTCGCCGCCTGACCCGGCGGGAGGTTGTGCAGAAGTTTGTGGAGTGTTCCGTCCGGCGCCCCGCCCTAGCTTTGCGGGGCTGATGGATGCGGGGCGCCGGAGGAGTTCTAGATCACGCAGGTCCGGCAAGGGAATTCAGGTGCGAATTCCCTTGCACGGTGGGATACCTGCGGCGGCTTACTTGATGCCGAGCGCGTCGCACTTCGCCTTGTAGGCGCCCGTGCAGATGTCGCTGACCGTGTAGACGCCGTCCTTGATGACGGTGTCCTTGATGTTGTCCTTGGTCAGCGAGGTGACCGGGACGAGCACCGAGGGGACGGCCTTCGTGGTGGGGCTGTCGACCTTGTCCTTGGCGACCGTGGAGAGCGACTTGCCCTGGGCGAGCGCGACGGCCATCTCGGCGGCGGCGTCGGCCTCGGGGGCGTACGGCTTGTAGACGCTCATGAACTGCTCACCCGCGAGGATGCGCTGCACACCCGCGAGCTCGGCGTCCTGGCCGGTGACCGGGACGGAGATGCCGGCGGCCTTGAGGGCGGTGATGATACCGCCGGCCATGCCGTCGTTGGCGGAGTAGACGCCGACGATGTTCTTCTTGCCGAGGGCGGTGATGGCGCCCTCCATGTTGGCGTTGGCGTTCTCCGGCTTCCAGTCCTTGGTGTCGTACTCCTTGCCGACGTTCACCTTGCCGTCGAGGACGGAGTGGGCTCCGGCCTTGAACTGGGCGGCGTTCGGGTCGGTGGACGAGCCGTTCATCATCACGATCTTGCCGGACTTGGCCTTGGCGCCGAGGGCGTCGAGAAGGGCCTGGCCCTGGGTCTTGCCGACCGTCGTGTTGTCGAACGAGGTGTAGGCGTCGATCGGGCCCTGCGCGAGGCGGTCGTAGGCCACGACCGGGATGCCGGCGTCCTTGGCCTTCTGGACCGAGCTCTTGATGGCCGCGGCGTCCACAGCGTCGACGATCAGGACGTCCACCTTGTTGGTGACCATCGTGTCGACCTGCTGGTTCTGCGTGCTGGCGTCCTGCTTGGCGTTGGCGTAGACGACCTCGCCCTTGTTGTTCGTGAGCTCCTTGATCTTCTTCTCGATCAGGGGCTTGTCGAACTTCTCGTAACGCGCGGTCTGGTTCTCGGGAAGCAGCAGACCGACCTTGATCGCGTCGCCCTTCTTGGCGGAGCTTGAGCTGTCGCTCTTGTCGCTGGACTCCTTGGCACTGCCACAGGCGGCCAGCGAGACGGCCATCGCACCAGCGGCAACGGCAACGGCGGCACGACGCATACGCGTGTTCACTTCAGAAACCTCCCTGACGAGGCCGCGTCGTTGCGGCCGAGGTGGCTGGAAGTCAACTCGGCCACACGTGCGACGTCAAGAAGTAAATACTTAACGAGATGGCAACGGTGCCATGCGTTCTCTAAGTGAAGGCAGGGGTAACTGCGGACAGCGATCCGTCCAAAAGGGTCGAATCGCCCATCTCGCTGAGTGCCAGCGCGAGCGCGCCGAGAACCTCCGCGCGGCCGCCAAGTGCCCCTGGAAGCACGGACAGTTGGCGGGCGGCACTGGGGATCGCATAGCGTCCCACGGACTCCCTGATGGGCCCCAGGACGAGTTCCCCGGCCTCGGCGAGATCTCCGCCGAGCACCACCCGGCTCGGGTTGAGCAGATTGCAGAGATTCGCCACACCGCTCCCGATGTGACGCCCGACATCGGCGATCACGCGCCGGCAGCCCGGGTCGCCGTCCCGGGCCAGCCTGACCACGCCTTCCATGGTCAAGTCGGTGCCGTGACTGGACTGCAGGAGCGGCAGCACGTACCGGGCCGCCGTGAAGGTCTCCAGGCAGCCCCGGTTGCCGCAGCGGCAGACGGGGCCGGATTCGTCGAGGGTGATGTGCCCTATTTCACCCGCCGTGCCGCCCGGTCCGCGGTAGATCTTGCCGCTGATCACCAGACCGGCGCCGACACCGCTCGCGACCTTGATGTACGCCAGGTCCCTGACCCCGCGGCCACTGCCCCAGACCAGCTCCCCGAGCGCACCCAGATTGGCGTCGTTGTCCACGTGCACGGGCACGCCGAGCCGCCCCCGCAGCTCCTCGGCGGGCCGCGCGCCGGTCCAGCCCGGCAGGATCGAGGTGGACCCCAGGGTCCCCGACTCGACGTCGATCGGACCGGGCACCCCGAGCCCGACACCGGCGATCTTGGTTCGGTCCACTCCGGTCACCGCGATCAGGCGGCTGACCAGCTCTTCCGCCCGGTCGAAGCCCTGCGCGGCCGAAGCGTCCACGTCCAACGGCTCGGACTCCTCGGCCAGCACCTGGTGCGCGAGGTTGCCGATCGCGACGCGCAGATGCGTATGACCGAAGTCGACTCCGATGACGATGCCGGCGTCGCCGCTCAGGGACACGCTGCGGGCCCTGCGGCCACCCGCCGAAGTGGGTGTGACCTCGACCGTTCCGCTGTCCTTCAGCTCCCGGACGATATTGGAAACGGTCGCGGCGGACAGGCCCGTCGTCCTCGCGATCTCCGCCTGCGTGAGCGATCCGGCAAGGCGCACCGCTCGCACGACGCGCTCCAGATTGGCTCGGTGCAGCGACGACTGCGACCCCGGAGTCTCCATCGACTCATCCACTCCTGCCCTCAGCCGGACGGCCCCGATGCCGCCCGTGTGATCCGGGTCACAGCAGTGGAACCCGGGTCACTTACAAGTTGTGAACTCCAAGCTCCGCTGAACGGGTTACCGCAGTCAAGTCCTTGAGGGAAATCGGGGACGACAAGCCCCGTTCCGTTTCCGTTACCGCCCCGACACGCACCCGCCACCCCCGGGTCGGGGGTGGCGGGTGCGCGAAAGGTACGGATCGTTACTTGAGCGTTGCCGAGGTGAGGCCCGCCTGGACCTGCCGCTGGAAGGACAGGTACACGATCAGCATGGGCACCATCGCGATGGTCACGCCCGCGAAGAGCACGGGCAGGTCGGTCGCGTACCCCTGCTGCTGCTGGAGCTGGATGAGCCCCTGGGTCAGGACATATCGCTCCGGATCGGAACTGGTCTGCGGCTGCATCAGCACGGACGGCAGGATGTACTGGTTCCACTGGCCCAGCACGTTGAAGATGCCGACGCTCAGCAGGCCGGGCTTGGCCATCGGCAGCATGACCTGGAAGAACGCCCGGGAATGCGAGGCCCCGTCCAGCACCGCCGCCTCGAAGACCGCCGTGGGCAGCGTGCGGAAGAACGAGTGCATGAAGAACACGGTGAACGGCATCGAGTAGGCGACGTACACCAGGATCAGCCCTTGGTACGTGTTCAACATGTCGAGACGCTTGACCATGAAGAACAGCGGCACCAGGGCGAGGAAGACGGGGAACATGGCCCCGCCGACGAAGAAGTAGTACACGATCCGGTTGCCCGGGAACTCGTAGCGGGCCAGGACGTACGCCGCCATGGAGCCCAGGAGCATCGTCAGCGGGACCGAGAACACCAGCACGATCAGGGTGTTCGCGAAGTAGTCGCCGATGCCCTTGTTCCAGGCCCGCCGGAAGACGTCGAGCTGCCAGTGCGAGGGCCAGCCCAGGGCCGAACCACCGATCTGCGCATCGGTCTTGAAGGAGCTCAGGACCAGCCAGAGCAGCGGCAGGATGATCAGCACGGCCCACAGGACGAGGAACCCGTGCGAGAAGACATTGAGGGTCAGGCCCTCGCTGCGCCGGTCGCCCGGACGCGGCGGTGTCTTCCTGACCGTCCGCTGCGGGGGTACGCCGGCGCCGCCGACCTTCGTCGGCTCGGTGATGGGTGCGCTCATAGTCGTCTGTCTCCCGCTCAGAACTCGATGCGCTCGCGGCGGGTGGCGCGCAGCGTGACGACGGACAGGACCAGGGTGAGAAGGAGCATGATGACGCCCATGGCGCAGGCGTAGCCGCTCTTCCCGTAGTAGAGGAAGTTGCGCATCATGACGTTCGCCATGACCTCGCTGTGGTGGTCGGGTCCGCCGCCGTACCCCGTGCCCTGGGTCATGGTCGAGACCAGGACGAACATGTCCATCGCGATGATGCCGAGATAGACCCAGGCGGTCTGCACGGTGTCCCACAGCAGCGGCAGGGTGACCCGGAAAAAGGTGTGCGTGCGGCTCGCGCCGTCGAGCAGCGCGGCCTCGTAGATGTCCCGCGGGACGGACTGCATGGCCGCGGAGAACAGCACCAGGTAGAAGCCGACGCCGTGCCAGACGACGACCGCCATCAGGCACCAGAGCACCAGGTCGGGCTCGTTCATCCACTCGATCGGATTGTTCGCGTTCTCCAGACCGAGCTTGATCAGGATTCCGTTGAGCAGACCGCCGCTGTCACTGCGGTAGAGCGCCCCGAAGAGCACCGCGACGATGGCGAGGGACAGCACCTGCGGGAAGAAATAGACGATCTTGTAGAAGCCGGATCCGGCGACGCCCTGCACACCGCCGGCGCGGCCCCGGCCGCCCGCGTTCACCATGAAGGCGAAAAACAGGGCGAGCAGAATGGTGATCACCGGGATGAACACCAGGAACAGGATGTTGTGCCAGATGGCGCCCATGAACACGTCGTCCTGGAACAACGCCTTGTAATTGTCCAGGCCGACGAAACTGAACGTCTGGGACTGGCCCTTCCAGTCGGTGAAGGAGTAACCGATGGTCTGTACGTAAGGCCAGATCACGAAGATCAGATACAGCGCCAAAGGTGCGAGGAGAAACCCCGCGACGAACCGGTACTGCCCTTTTCGCATGGCATCCTGCCCCTGGTGTTCCGGGTGTGCGTGATCAGTCGCGGTGGTTCTTCTTGGACGCCGGGTCCTTGGCGGCCTTGTCGACGGCGGCCTGGGCGCGCTTCAGCCATTCCTTCGGCTGAATTCGCTTGGCCATCAGCTCGTTGGACGCGTTCTGAATGGAGACGTCCATCTCGCTGTACCAGTTGGGGTACAGGTAGTTGAAGGTGTTGTCACCCGCCGCCTTCGAGGCCTCGACGGTCGACTGCGTACCCGGCCGCAGCGTGACGCCGGCGTTCACACCGTCCTTGACGATGGTGAGCGAGTTGGCCTTCTGCGCGAAGAGCGTCGACCACTCCTTGGAGAGCATGGAGCGCATGAACTCCTGGGCCCCGGGCAGGTTTCCGGCCTTCGCGGGGATGATGAAGGGCTCGCCCGAGCCGGCCCGGATCGCCTCGAACGGCAGCTTGTCCCCCGACAGGCTGGGCATCGGCATGAACTTCATGTCGAAGTCGGTGGGGGTCTGCTTGAGCTGCTCGTTCTCCAGCCAGGAGCCACAGGTGATGAACGCGGCCTTGTACTGGTTCCAGCGGGTCTGGGACTCCGTGTGCGTCAGGGCGTTGGTGCCCGGCATGAGGTAGCCCTTCTCGACGACCTCGTAGATCGCGTCGATGGCCGCCGCCGCCGCGTCGCTGCCGACGAACGCCTTGGGGTCGAGGTTGTCGATCGCCTTCATGGCGTCCAGACCGCCCTGCTTGGCGATCAGGTCCATGATGGCGACGTTGATGTAGTACGGGAACTTGCCCTGGTGGGCGAGGCCGCCGATGCCCTGCGACTTGGCGTCCTTGCAGATGGCCAGGAAGTCGTCCCAGGTCTTCGGGGCCTCCCAGCCCTTCTCCTTGAAGAACTTGCCCGAGTACCACAGGCCCCACACCGTGTAGATGTAGTTGAGGGCCACGACCTTGCCGCCCTGCAGGCCCGGGTCGAGCGTGCCCGGGATGAGGGTGTCGCGGACCTTCTTGGACGGGTCGTCGATCGACGGCGCGTCGAGGACCGCGGCCAGGTCGAGCAGGTTGCCGTTCTTGTAGAGCACGTCCAGCTTGATCTGCTGGGCGCCCGAGTCGTCGACGATGTCCGGCGGGTTGCCGCCGTTGAAGCGCGGCTGGAGCTTGCCGGTGATCTCCTGGGTGCCGGTGTGGGCGCTGGTGGTGCCCCACTTCTTGTCGAAGGCGGCTTCCCAGGCCTTGGCGTAGTCGTCGCCGTAGCCGCCCTTGAAGACGACGACGTCGAGCTTTCCGCCCTTTTCCACACCGAAGGGGTTGGTCTTGCTGGTCTTGCCCTTCTCCTTGCCCTTGTCGGAGGAGTTGTCGTCGCCTCCGCCGCTCGCACACGCGGACAGGAAGCTCATCGTGGGTACGGAGATCAGACCGAGTGCGGCCGACCGCTTGATCAGATCGCGCCGGCCGACACCTTCGGGGCTGCTGTTCTCGGCGGAAGTGGATCCCATGCTCAAGTCCTCGCCTTCTCCAGGACTCAGGCGGTGAACCGGATCCTCCCCGGCACCGCGGTTAGGTCAAGCTGGGGTCGTGCATGAGGGATTCAGTGGGTCAACGCGGCGATCCCTGCCCTTGTAAACGGCCGCCGACGCCCGATTCCCCCTGGTACATGCCTGTCCGCGGCCGTCGAACGACTGGGCGGATGCCGACAGGTATAGTCCACTTCCCGCCAGCGGAGCAAGATCGAATGCAGGTTTGCCCGCGGGTCTTTTCCGAGTTGAGACCTCCCGGAAATATGGGGCGACCGACCCCTCCCCGGCAGAAGATCGACACGGCGTCAATCTCCCGCCATGTGAGTAATGCGCACCCCACCACGCGACATTCTCCCCGGATGCCACATCCAACACCCTTGACACCGCTGACAACTTGACTCCCTACTGGTCCTTGCGCAGCAGAATTGACAACGTTGTCCACGCGCATGCGGGTGAGTCGAAGGGACGCGCCGGTATCGGAAGAGCGAGTACACGCAGGCCCGGAGGGCCGAGCGCGGCCGCACTCCCGAATCCCGCTGGAGCGCCCCGAGGCGAACGCGCCAAAACAGCAGGGAGGGTCCTCGCGGATGCAGTACGGAGCTCGATCCAGACAAAGTTCCTCGGCCCGGCCGAGGTGGAGTTCCTCGATGACAATGGGGGTGGCAGCGCTTTCCCTGATCGTGGCCTCGCAGGGCACCGCGGTTGCCCTTCCGGCCCAAGCGGTCTCCGCCGACCGGCAGTTCGCCTCCTCATTCGAATCGGGCGATCCCGCGCCGGACTGGATCAATACCGTAGACACGGGACCCGACGGAAAAAAGCGGTCGTCCGGTGTCGACGGCGGTTACAGCACGGGCATCCCCGGCAACGTCACCGACCACGTCACGGACGTCCGCGCCAGCGCCGAGAACACGGGCTCCGGTGAGGTCAAGGAGAACCTCGTCGACGGGGAGTCGAGCAGCAAGTGGCTGACCTTCGAGCCCACCGGCTGGGCGGAGTTCGACCTCGACGCGCCCGTGAAGGTGGTCACCTACGCGCTCACGTCGGCCAACGACCACGACGAGCGCGACCCCAGCGACTGGACGCTGCAGGGCTCCACGGACGGCAAGGACTGGAAGACCCTCGACACGCGCTCGGACCAGTCGTTCGGCGAGCGCTTCCAGACCAAGTCGTACGACATCGCGAGCCCCGTGGAGTACCAGCACTTCCGGCTCGACATCACGAAGAACCACAGCGGGGACATCCTCCAGCTCGCCGATGTCCAGTTCTCCACCGGCGGCACCGACGACCCGACGCCCAAGGACATGCTCTCGCTGGTGGACCGCGGGCCGAGCGGCTCCCCCACCGCGAAGGCGGGCGCCGGCTTCACCGGCAAACGGGCCCTGCGCTACGCGGGCACGCATCAGGCGGACGGCCGGGCGTACTCGTACAACAAGATCTTCGACGTGAACGTGGCCGTCGGGCGCGACACCGAACTGGCGTACCGGATCTTCCCGTCGATGGCGGACGGTGACCGGGACTACGACGCCACGAACGTGTCGGTGGACCTGGCGTTCACGGACGGCACCTATCTGAGCGACCTGAACCCGGTCGACTCGCACGGGTTCGCGCTCACGCCGCAGGGACAGGGCGCGGCCAAGATCCTCTACGTCAACCAGTGGAACAACGTCGCCTCGCGGATCGGTTCCGTCGCCGCCGGGAAGACGGTCGACCGGATCCTGCTCGGCTACGACTCCGCGAAGGGCCCGGCCAAGTTCCGTGGCTGGCTGGACGACATCTCGCTCAAGACCGTCGCGCGCGAGAAGGCCAAGGCGCATCTGTCGGACTACGCGCTGACCACCCGTGGCACCAACTCCAGCGGCGGATTCTCGCGCGGCAACAACTTCCCGGCGACGGCCGTGCCGCACGGTTTCAACTTCTGGACCCCGGTGACCAACGCGGGTTCGCTGAGCTGGCTGTACGACTACGCACGTGCGAACAACGCGGACAACCTGCCGACCATCGAGGCGTTCAGCGCCAGCCATGAGCCGAGCCCGTGGATGGGCGACCGGCAGACCTTCCAGGTGATGCCCTCGGCCGCGTCCGGCACCCCGGACACCTCGCGCACCGCCCGCGCGCTGGCCTTCAAGCACGAGAACGAGACCGCGCGCCCGTACTACTACGGGGTGACCTTCGAGAACGGGCTCAAGGCGGAGATGGCCCCGACGGACCACGCGGCGGCGCTGCGCTTCACCTATCCGGGCGCGGACGCGAGCGTGCTCTTCGACAACGTGACCGAGCAGGCGGGGCTGACCCTCGACAAGGAGAACGGCGTGGTCACCGGCTACTCCGACGTGAAGTCGGGGCTGTCGACGGGCGCGACCCGGCTCTTCGTGTACGGGGTCTTCGACGCGGCGGTGACGGACGGCGCCTCGTCCGGGGTCAAGGGCTATCTGAAGTTCAAGCCCGGCGCCGACCACAGTGTCACGCTGCGTCTGGCCACCTCGCTCATCAGCGTCGACCAGGCCAAGGACAACCTGCGCCAGGAGATCCCCGACGGCACGTCCTTCGGCACCGTGAAGGCGCGGGCCCAGAAGCAGTGGGACAAGCTGCTGGGCAAAGTCGAGGTCCAGGGCGCCACTCCCGACCAGCTGACGACGCTGTACTCCAGCATGTACCGGCTCTACCTGTATCCCAACTCCGGCTTCGAGAAGGTCGGTTCGAAGTACCAGTACGCGTCGCCGTTCTCCCCGATGCCGGGCCAGGACACCCCGACCCACACCGGCGCGAAGATCGTCGACGGCAAGGTGTACGTCAACAACGGCTTCTGGGACACCTACCGGACCACCTGGCCGGCTTACTCCCTTCTGACGCCCGGTCAGGCGGGTGAGATGGTCGACGGGTTCGTGCAGCAGTACAAGGACGGCGGCTGGACCTCGCGCTGGTCCTCCCCCGGCTACGCGGACCTGATGACCGGCACCTCCTCCGACGTGGCGTTCGCGGACGCGTACGTGAAGGGTGTGCACTTCGACGCGGCGGCTGCCTACGACGCGGCGGTGAAGAACGCGACGGTCGTCCCGCCGGCCTCCGGTGTGGGCCGCAAGGGCATGACGACCTCCCCCTTCCTCGGCTACACGTCCACCGCGACGGGCGAGGGCTTCTCCTGGGCCATGGAGGGCTACGTCAACGACTACGGCATCGCGAAGATGGGCGAGGCCCTCTACAAGAAGACCGGCAAGAAGCGCTACAAGGAGGAGTCCGCGTACTTCCTCAACCGCGCCCAGGACTACGTGAACCTCTTCGACAAGAAGGCCGGGTTCTTCCAGGGCCGTGACGCGCAGGGCGACTGGCGCGTCGACTCGGCGAAGTACGACCCGCGCGTGTGGGGGTACGACTACACCGAGACGAACGGCTGGGGGTACGCGTTCACCGCGCCCCAGGACTCGCGGGGCCTGGCCAATCTGTACGGCGGCCAGGACGCGCTGGGCCAGAAGCTCGACACGTACTTCGCCACTCCCGAGACGGCCTCTCAGGACGTCGTGGGGTCCTACGGCGGGGTCATCCACGAGATGACCGAGGCCCGCGACGTACGGATGGGCATGTACGGGCACTCCAACCAGGTGGCCCACCACGTCACCTACATGTACGACGCGGCCGGCCAGCCGTGGAAGACGCAGAAGGACGTCCGCGAGGTTCTCTCCCGGCTCTACACCGGCAGCGAGATAGGGCAGGGCTACCACGGCGACGAGGACAACGGCGAGCAGTCGGCCTGGTACCTCTTCTCCTCGCTCGGCTTCTATCCGCTGGTGATGGGCAGTGGTGAATACGCCATCGGCTCACCGCTGTTCACCAAGGCGACGGTCCACCTGGAGAACGGCCGGGACCTGGTCGTCAAGGCGCCCAGGAACAGCGCGAAGAACGTGTACGTGCAGGGCGTGCGGTTCAACGGCAAGAAGTGGAACTCCACCTCGCTCCCGCACTCGCTCATCTCCCGTGGCGGCGTGCTGGAGTTCGACATGGGTTCCAAGCCGTCCTCGTGGGGCAGCGGCAGGAACGCGGCGCCCGTGTCGATCACGAAGGACGACAAGGTGCCCGCACCGCGGGCGGACGTCCTGAAGGGTGAGGGCGCGCTCTTCGACAACACCTCGGCGACGGACGCCACCGTCACGACGGTGGACCTGCCGACGGCCGCCTCCGCCAAGGGCGTCCAGTACACCCTGACGTCGTCCGGGGACCACACGAAGGCTCCGGCCGGCTGGGTCCTGCAGGGCTCGTCCGACGGCACCAGGTGGACCGACCTCGACCGGCGTTCCGGCGAGTCGTTCGCGTGGGACAAGCAGACGCGGGCGTTCTCGGTGGCGCACCCGGGTTCGTACGCGCACTACCGTCTGGTCCTCGACGGCGCGGCGACGCTCGCGGAGGTGGAGCTGCTGGCCTGACGCGACCTCCCCACAGGAGCGGGCGCGGAGATCACTCTCCGCGCCCGCTCCGCTGTGTCGGGCCGAAGCCCGGCGACCGCCGCCCTCGTGCGCTCAGTTCACGGCGAGGGTGAAGACGTGCAGATCCGCGTTGTCGGGCAGTTTCACGCTCTTGACGGTCTTGCCCGCCGGAGCCGCGAAGGGCTTCGTCGCGAAGACGTAGGTGGCGACGGGGTCCTTGTCCGCGCCCGCGACATTGCGGTACGCGGCCCTGGCGACGGTCTCGTTGCCGTACTGGACGGTGCCGCCCCCGCCGCCGACGGTCCAGTCGGTGAAGGAGAGGTCGATCTGGTCGGTGCTGCCGTCGGTGTAGGTGACGGTGGCCGTGGTCCGCTGGTTTCCGTTCACCGCGCTGCCGATGAACGACAACTGGGTCGCCGGACGCGCGAGTTCGATGCTCTGGCCGGACGCCGCGGCGTTGTCGGGGCGGCCCGCGGGCGAGTCGGGCCAGGTGTAGGTGAGACCGTCCACGGTGCCCTGGCCGCCCGGTGTCAGGCCCGCGTCCGCGAGTGCCTGACGGGAGTAGCTCCAGCCGCCGCCGTCGTAGTCGGCCTCGTCGTGGTCACCGGCGTCGTCCGAGACGCCGGTGTTGTCGTAGGCGGCCAGGAGGGACCCGGGAGCCGCGACGGTCAGCGCCACCGGCTGCCCGTACGAGGTGGCGCCGGACGTCACGGTGACCTTGACGTCGTAGAAGCCCTGCCGGGCCGCGTCGCCCGCGGCCAGGGTGATCGACCGGGAGCCGTCGGTCACCGTTCCCTCCGCGGGGGTCGCGGTCACTCCGTCCGGCGTGTCCACGTGGAAGCGGACCTCGGGGCCCGTGCCACCGCTCAGTGACAGCGCACGGATGTCGATCTGCGTACTGCCGCCGGGCGCGAGCGTCGCCGCGGTCGGGCCCACGCCGATCTGGTAGGGCTGCTCACCGTCGCGGAAGGACGGCGGAGCGGCGGCCTGGTCGCTGCCCCAGCCGCGGTTGGGGGTGCCGGAGAGCGTGTAGTCGAGGGTGCCGCCGTCGCGGACGAAGGACGCGGGGAGCCAAGGGCGTTCGCTGGTACGGCCGTTGACCTTCAGCGACTGCACGTACGGGGCGTCCGCCGCCGCGCCGGCCGCCCGGATCTCGATGTCGTTGCCGCCCGGGCGCTCGATCTTGACGCGGCTGAACAGGGGCGAGGAGAGGACGAGTTCGGCGCGGGAGGGAACCTGCGGATACATGCCGAGCGCGGAGAAGACGTACCAGGACGACATCTCGCCGAGGTCGTCGTTGCCGGGGATGCCGCCGGGCTGCGTCGACCACAGCTTGCTCATCGCCGCGCGGACGGTCTCCTGCGCCTTGTAGGGGGCGCCCGCGTAGTCGTACAGGTAGGGGACGTTGATCGACGGCTCGTTGTCCAGCTCCGACTTGTCGCCGCCGCTCCCCGTGAACGCCCAGCTGCCGTCGGTGTTGTGGAAGAACGTGTCGAGGCGGTCGAGCGCCTTGTCACGGCCACCCATGGCCGCGAAGAGCCCGGCCGGGTTGTGCTGGACCATCCAGGTGTACTGGGCCGCCGTGCCCTCGACGAAGCCGTTGCCGGTGGCCGGGGTGAAGCCGGTGACCCAGCTGCCGTCGGCCTCGCGGTTGGCGATGTAGCCGCCGGTCCGGTCGGCCGCGATGTTGAAGTTGTTCTGCCACCACTGGGAGCGCTCGGCGAAGTCCGCCGCTGTCCGCTTCTCCCCCGCCGCCGTGGCCAGTTGGGAGAGCGCGAAGTCCGCGCCGGACATCTCCAGGGTCTCGGCGGCGCCGCCCCAGGCGTTGGACACGGACGGCATGTAGTGCTGCTGGAGGTACTTGTCGAGCGACGGTCGCTGCCCCACGGACAGGACGGGCTTGCCGGACGACGACAGGTCCTGCTCGGTCGGTACGGTCGCCGCCTTGACCAGCGACTTCAGCGCGCCCCGCAGATCGAAGCCGGTGCCGCCGAAGGCCCGGATGCCCGCGAGCGCGGTCGGCGAGGGGTCGCCGTTCATGACGTGGGTGCCGCTCGCGCCGTGCAGCCAGCGGTCCCAGACTCCCCCGTTCTGCCTGGCCAGTTCGAGCAGCGACTGCGCGATGTCGGAGCCGGTGTCCGGGCTGAGGAGCGTCAGCAGCTGGACCTGGGAGCGGTAGACGTCCCAGCCGGAGAAGGTGCCGTACTGGGCCCGGTGGCCGCGGCCGACGACATGGACCTTGTCGTCGCTTCCCCGGTATCTGCGGTCGGCGTCACTGATGACGTTGGGATGCAGGAGGGCGTGGTAGAGCGCGGTGTAGAAGGTCGTGCGGTCGGTGTCGCTGCCGCCGCCGACCCGGATCGCGCCGAGCCGGTCGCGCCAGGCGCGGTGGGCGGCGGCCTGGACCGCGCCGAAGGAACGGGACGGCGGGTTCTCGGCCGCGAGGTTGGCGGCGGCCCCCGCCTGGCTGACGTACGAGATGCCGACCTTCACGTTCACCGGATCGGTGCCGGGGGCGAACTCCACGTATCCGCCGGCTCCCTTGCCCGGGACGGGATTCCCGCCGTGGGAGAAGCCTCCGGTACCGCCGCTCGCCTGCGTGGATCCCGGGCTCAGCCGGTCGTCCTGCCAGGTGCCGGTGGTCTTGAAGGCCCGGTCGAAGCGGGCGGTGAAGTACAGGGTGTAGTAGGCGCGTTGGCCCTCGGGATCGAGGTAGCCGCAGAAGTTCCCGGAGGTGACGGAGCCCGAGACCGTCCGGGTCGCCGGGTCGATGCGCACGTCCGACGCCGTCGAGCCCACCTCGGAGTTGGCGGTGCGGATCAGCAGCGAGGCCGGCTTGCCGGCCGGGTAGGTGAAGCGGCCCGAGCCGGTGCGCGCGGTCGCGGTGAGGTCGGCGGTGACACCGGAGGAGAGACCGACCTTGTAGTGGCCGGGCTCGGCGGTCTCGTCCGCGTGCGCGAAGCCGGCGGCGTAGACCGCGTCCTTGGTGTCGCTCGCCGGGGAGGAGGTGACCTCGCCCGCGTACGGGAAGAAGGGGATGTCGCCGCTGCCGCCCGCGCAGCCCGTGCCGGACATGTGGGTGAGGCTGAACCCCCGGACGCGGGTGGCGTCGTACTGGTAACCGCCGGGCGCGGCCGTGCGGGTGGCGTCCCCGCGGGTGTTCTCCGGGCTCCAGGAGAGCATCCCGAAGGGCACGACGGCGCCGGGGAAGACGTTGCCGCCGTTCTTGGTGCCGATGAGCGGATCGACGTAGGTGGTGGGGTCCCGGACGAGGTCGGGCGGCGCGGCGGTGGCGGCCACCGCGGGGGTGATCCCGCCGGCCGCCAGGACGACGGCGAGCAGGACGGTTGACGGACGGAAACGCATGACGCGGCCCCTCCTCCTTCGGACGGGTCGCGCACCACGGGTCGCACAAGCCGCAGGGACAGTAACGTGCGCCACCCGTACCACGGAAGACCGCGTCCGACGCGGAAGGCGCGCACGGTTCCCACCCCGCCGGCCCAGCCCGGTACTCACCTCTCGGGTCAACAGGCTTGACATCGTTGTCTGTTGAGACGGTAGAGTCATATGCAGACCATCAGACAACGTTGTCGCACGCCATGGTCGTCACAAGCCACGCACCATCCCGGGCCGGCACTCCCCCGCCGGTCCGGGCTCGCGGACCGGGTGGGTCTCCCAGCACCCACCCGGTCCGCCCCGAGCGGATCGAGCGGATCGGGCGGCCCGGCAGGCAGGCGTGGTGGAGGAATCACCCCCGGGACCTGGACGTCGCGTCCGGGCGTCGGTGTCCCGGCGGCCGTGTCCGGACGTCACGTCCTGGACGACATGTCCCGATCGACGCGCCTTGGACGTCGTGTCCGAAGAGCGCGCGTGGCGGCCTCTGTACCGCACGCGCCGTGCGCCGGCCGCGCCCCCGCAGTACCGTGCCGCCGACTCCCCTGCCCGCAGGGGACATTGGCCAGGACGACCGCGGAAGGACTCCGCGCAGAAGGCCGAAAAGACGGAGGGCCGCACTCCTCGTCGTGAGGAGTGCGGCCCGATCCGGTCCGCCGGATCGCCCGCCGCGGGGGCTACTTGGCGATCAGGTTGCGCAGCACGTACTGCATGATGCCGCCGTTGCGGTAGTAGTCCGCCTCGCCGGGGGTGTCGATGCGGACGACCGCGTCGAACTCGACGCCGCTGTCGGTGGTGACCTTCACCGTGCGCGGGGTGGTGCCGTTGTTGAGCTCCTCGACACCGGTGAAGGAGAAGGTCTCCTCGCCGGTCAGGCCGAGGGACTCCGCGGTGGCGCCCTCCGGGAACTGGAGCGGCAGGACGCCCATGCCGATGAGGTTCGAGCGGTGGATGCGCTCGTAGGACTCGGCGATGACGGCCTTGACGCCGAGCAGCGCGGTGCCCTTGGCGGCCCAGTCGCGGGACGAGCCGGAGCCGTACTCCTTGCCCGCCAGGATGACCAGCGGGATGCCCTGCTCGATGTAGTTGCGCGAGGCGTCGTAGATGAAGGAGACGGGGGCGTCCTCCTTCGTGAAGTCGCGGGTGTAGCCGCCCTCGGTGCCCGGCGCGATCTGGTTGCGCAGGCGGATGTTGGCGAACGTTCCGCGGATCATGACCTCGTGGTTGCCGCGGCGGGAGCCGTAGCTGTTGAAGTCACGACGCTCGACACCGTGCTCCGTGAGGTACTTGCCTCCGGGGGTGTCGGCCTTGATCGCACCGGCCGGGGAGATGTGGTCGGTGGTGACCGAGTCGCCGAGCTTGGCGAGGACGCGCGCGCCGGCGATGTCCGAGACCGGGGTGGTCTCCATCGTCATGCCCTCGAAGTAAGGGGGCTTGCGCACGTAGGTCGACTGCGGGTCCCACTCGAAGGTGTTGCCCTCGGGGATCGGCAGCGCCTGCCACTGGGCGTCGCCCGCGAAGACGTCCTGGTAGGACTTGTTGAACATGTCCTCGCCGATGGCGTTCGCCACGACGTCGTTGACCTCGGCCTCGGAGGGCCAGATGTCCTGGAGGTAGACCGGCTTGCCGTCCTGGTCGGTGCCGAGGGCGTCCTTGGTGATGTCCACCTTCATGGAGCCCGCGAGCGCGTAGGCGACGACCAGCGGCGGGGACGCCAGGTAGTTCATCTTCACGTCGGGGTTGATACGGCCCTCGAAGTTCCGGTTGCCGGAGAGGACCGAGGTGACGGCGAGGTCGTGGTCGTTGACGGCCTTGGAGACCTCGTCCGGCAGCGGGCCGGAGTTGCCGATGCAGGTGGTGCAGCCGTAGCCGACGAGGTTGAAGCCGACCTTGTCGAGGTAGGGGGTGAGCCCGGCCTTGTCGAAGTAGTCGGTGACGACCTTGGAGCCCGGCGCGAGGGTGGTCTTGACCCACGGCTTGCGGGTCAGGCCCTTCTCCACGGCCTTCTTCGCGACGAGCGCGGCGGCGACCATGACGTACGGGTTCGAGGTGTTGGTGCAGGAGGTGATGGCCGCGACCGTCACCGCACCGTGGTCGATCTCGTAGGTCGAGCCGTCGGGGGCCGTGACCGTGACCGGGTTGGAGGGCACGCCGTTGGTGGCGGCCGGGGAGTCGGAGGCCGGGAAGGACTCCTTGCCCGCCTCGTCGTCGTCGGCGACGTAGTTGCGCACATCGCTCTTGAACTGCTCGGCGGCGTTCGCGAGGACGATGCGGTCCTGCGGGCGCTTCGGGCCGGCGATCGAGGGGACGACCGTGGAGAGGTCGAGCTCCAGCTTCTCGGAGAAGTCGGGCTCGGCGGCCGGGTCGAGCCAGAGGCCCTGCTGCTTGGCGTACGCCTCGACGAGCGCGATCTGCTGCTCGGAACGGCCGGTCAGCTTCAGGTACTTGATGGTCTCGCCGTCGATCGGGAAGATCGCGGCGGTGGAGCCGAACTCCGGCGACATGTTGCCGATGGTGGCGCGGTTGGCCAGCGAAGTGGCGGCCACACCCTCACCGTAGAACTCGACGAACTTGCCGACGACGCCGTGCTTGCGCAGCATCTCGGTGATCGTGAGCACCAGGTCGGTGGCGGTCGTGCCGGGGGTGAGCTCACCGGTGAGCTTGAAGCCGACGACGCGCGGGATGAGCATCGACACCGGCTGGCCGAGCATCGCGGCCTCGGCCTCGATGCCGCCGACGCCCCAGCCGAGGACGCCCAGGCCGTTGACCATCGTGGTGTGGGAGTCCGTACCGACGAGGGTGTCGGGGTAGGCCTGGCCGTTACGGACCATGACCGTGCGCGCCAGGTGCTCGATGTTCACCTGGTGGACGATGCCGGTGCCCGGCGGGACGACCTTGAACTCGTCGAAGGCGGTCTGGCCCCAGCGCAGGAACTGGTAGCGCTCCTTGTTGCGGCCGTACTCCAGCTCGACGTTCTGCGCGAACGCGTCGTGGGTGCCGAACTTGTCGGCGATGACGGAGTGGTCGATGACCAGCTCGGCCGGGGCCAGCGGGTTGATCTTCGCCGGGTCACCGCCGAGCTCCTTGACGGCCTCGCGCATGGTGGCGAGGTCGACGACACAGGGCACGCCGGTGAAGTCCTGCATGATCACGCGCGCGGGCGTGAACTGGATCTCCTGGCTGGGCTGCGCCTGGGAGTCCCAGCCGCCGAGGGCCCGGATGTGGTCGGCGGTGATGTTCGCGCCGTCCTCGGTGCGGAGCAGGTTCTCCAGCAGCACCTTCAGGCTGTACGGAAGGCGAGCCGAGCCTTCCACCTTGTCCAGCCGGAAGATCTCGTACGACTCGTCGCCCACCTGCAGCGTGCTGCGGGCGTCGAAGCTGTTCGCCGACACGACAGTCTCCTTCATTGATGTGCGCGTTCCCACCGCATCCTGCCGCCACGATCTCTTGGCCGATCCGCTAAGGTAAGGCTAAGTTAGGTATGCCTTACCAATGGCGGCTGCGGTGCGCCTCGGCAGATATCTCGATGTCGAGATAACTCTAGTACATGGGGGCGGCCTGGTCATGCGCGGGCTGGCTGTCCGCTGTCATCCAATCGAGGCGTTTGACAGCGAACCCAGTCGTTTCGCCTTCCTTGCCAGCGAACCTAGTCGTACGAGGTGACGTGCTGGGGGTGCTGGGGGTGCTGGGTGGCCGTACCGGTCAGGGTGAATCTTGCGGAGCCGTACGTCGAGCTGTCGTACGTGGATGCCGTACGCGAGCGTCGGCGACGTCCGCTGCTGGACTGTGCGACGTCCCGGTTCGAGGACGTGGCTGCGGTACGGCCGTTCCGGTGGTCGCGTGGTGAGCGTCACTTCTCGGGCTGGTACTGGGCGGCGACGACCGGTCGGCATGTCGGGTTCGAGTCATGGCTGGAGCGGGACCGGCTGCTGCTGATGGACTTCGATCCCAGGGTGGTGGGGATCGCCTCGCAGCCGTTCTGGCTGTATTGGCACGACGGCGAGCGTGAGCGTCGGCACGCTCCGGACTACTTTGTGCGCCGCGCGGATGGTTCGGCGGTGGTCGTCGATGTCCGCGCTGATGAGCGGATCGACCCGAAGGACATGGAGGCGTTCGAGGCGACACGCATGGCCTGCCACCAGGCCGGATGGGGCTTCGAGCGGGTCGGGGTGCCGGATGCGGTGCTGCTGGCGAATGTGCGGTGGCTGTCGCGCTACCGGCACCCGCGGTGTCTGCGTGGCCCGGTCGTGGACCGGCTGCGGGAGGTTCTCGCGGCTCCGGTCCCGTTGATGGCCGGCGCCGATGCCGTCGGCGACCGGCTTGAGACGCTTCCCGTCTTGTTTCATCTCCTCTGGCTCCAGGAGGTGGCCGCCGAGGGACTGGCGGTCGAGTTACTGGGGCCGTCGACCATCGTGCGCCTGGCGGACGGAGGTGGCCGGTGACGGGGAGAGGGCGGCGGGTGCCTCCGACGGGCAGGATCGCGGAGTTCCCGCAGACCGCCGCTGAACAGGCCCGCTGGTGGGAGAGGCACATTCTGGAGGTGCTGGACGGCTTGCCGCCGGATGCTCCTGCGGGGACGGCGCCACGGCCGGAGTTCGATCCGCAACGGAACTCGCTGGCTCAGCGGGAGCGGGCCAAGGCTGCTGAGTTGACGGCGGCGGGGCACGCGATGTCGGCCAGCGGGATCAAGCAGCGGCGCCAGCGCTACCAGCGCGACGGGCTGGTCGGACTGGCCGACGGCCGGTCGGCCAAGCAGATGCCGTCCTTCGGCCGGATCTCTCCGGCGGTGGTCGAGGCGATGCGGGAGGCGATCGAGGAGACCGCCGAGGCGTCGTCGAAGACGATCGGCTTCGTGGTCTGGCGGACGACACAGATCCTGGCCGCGCACGAGGACGCGGAAGGTGTCGAGGTGCCGTCCGAGCGCACGCTCTACCGGCTGTTCGACAGGCTGGCCACCGGCACTCATGCGACGGGATCGGCGACCACGCGCCGTTCGGTGAACGCGCGTCCGGCTGGCCCGTTCGGGGAAGTGCCGGCCTGCGCGCCGGGCGAGTGGATGCAGATCGACTCCACGCCGCTGGACGTCCTGGTGCGTCTCGACGACGGCATCGCCGAGAAGGTCGAACTGACCGCCATGATCGACCTGGCGACCAGGTCACTCGCCGCTGCGGTGCTGCGGCCGACGACGAAGGCTGCCGACGCTTCTGCCCTTCTGGCCCGGAGCATCACCCCGGAGATGATGCGTCCCGGCTGGTCGGATGCCCTGCGGATGTCGAGGTCGGTGATGCCGCACCGTCGGCTGCTGGCTTTGGACGAGCGGCTGGAGCACGCAGCTGCGCGGCCGGTGATCGTGCCGGACACGATCGTCTGCGACCACGGCAAGGTCTTCATCTCGAACAACTTCCGCGCGTCCTGCCGCTACTTGGGCATCAGTCTCCAGCCGACTCACAAGGCGTCGCCTTTCGAGAAGGGTGCGATCGAGAAGACGCTGGGTTCGGTGGCCACCTTGTTCGCACAGTTCGTCGCGGGTTACACCGGCCGGTCGGTGGACCGCCGGGGGCGGGGCCTGGAGAACGGACCGCTGTGGTCCCTGCCCGAACTCCAGGGTCTGTTGGACGAGTGGATCGTCATCTGGCAGAACCGCCCGCACGACGCGCTGCGGGATCCGGACTCACCGAAGCGCGCGTTCACGCCGAACGAGAAGTACGCGATGCTGCTGGAGTCGTGCGGCTACGTTCCGGCCCCGTTCAGTGGCGAGGACTACGTCGAGTTGCTGCCCGAACGCTGGCAAGCGATCAACTCCTACGGCATCCGGATCAACCACCGCACATACGACGACGGTGAGCTGACCCCGTTGCGTCGCCAGCACTCCGGGGTGGTGGAGAAGAAGGGTCTGTGGGAGATCCACTACGACCCCTACGACGTCTCCCGGATCTGGGTACGCGACCGCCGCAGCGAACCGGCCCGATGGATCACGGTGTTCTGGAAACACCTGCACCGCGTCGGCGTCCCGTTCGGCGAGATGGCCTGGGACCACGCTCGCGAACAGGTCCCGGGCGGGACCGAGGAACAGATCGCCGAGGCCGCCGCTGCCCTGCTGCGGCGGGCCCACGACGGCCCCGCCGCTGAGAATGACCGCCCGGCCACACGCTCGAAGCGGGACCGGCGCGTCGCCGCCCGCACCCGGGCCACTGTCACCGATCGGCCGGTCCCTGAACCGACGGCGGCCGAGCCCGTGCCCGACGACGAGGCCGGCACCGAGATCGCGAAGGTCATCCCGCTGGGCCTGTTCGATCCGCTCGCCAATCCCTGGAGGCGCACGTGACCCTTTCCCAACCGGCAGTCCGGCACACCGCGTTGAGCGAGGTCGATGCCGAGACCAACCGGCAGCTGACCACACTGGACGGGTGGCGGAAGTTCATCGAGAACCCGCCCGCGCCTCCAGTTCTGTTGTCTCCTGACGCGCTGAGGCGTCTGTCCCGGACCGAACGGGACCTCTACGACGATGACCGGCTCGACCATCATGCCCGGATGCTCGTGGTCGCCACCTCGTTCGTCGAGAAGACGGTCACCTGCGGCCGGCGGCTCGTTCTGCTCAACCGGCACGCGATCAGTGCACGTCGCGGCCTGATTGTTTCCGGCCTGCCCGGAACCGGCAAGACAATCGCAATCACCCAGCTGGGCCGGGCCCACGAACTCCTCGACCGGGCCCGGCACCCGAACGTCCCGGACCGCATCCCGGTGCTCTACATCACCGTCCCGCCCGCCGCGACCGCCCGCATGGTCGCAGCCGAGTTCGCCCGCTTCCTGGGCCTGCCCGTCCGGTCCCGGCTGAACATGACCGACATCATCGAGGCCGTGGTCGGCGTCTGCACCGACACCCGCACCGGCCTGGTCCTGGTCGACGAGATCCACAACATTTCCCAGACCACCCGGTCCGGCGCCGAAGTCTCCGACACCCTGAAGTACTTTTCCGAGCGCATTCCCGCGACGTTCGTCTACGCGGGCATCGGCGTCGAGGACAGCGAGCTTCTGGCCGGAACCCGCGGAGCCCAGATCGCGGGCCGCTTCACACTCGTGCCCACCCGCCCGTTCCCTTACGGAGCCGAGTGGAAAGGGCTGGTCGCCACCCTGGAGAACACCCTGCTGCTGCACGGTCACCAGCCCGGCAGCCTGGTCAAACTCGACCGCTACCTCCACAACCGGGCCGACGGCATGATCGGAGCCCTGTCCCACGCAATCCGCGGGGCCGCGATCGACGCCATTCTCAGCGGCACCGAACGCGTGACGAAGGAAGCGATCGACGCAATCCCCCTGGATCATGCCGCAGAGACCGCGGCGTCCCCGCTCAAGAAGGCGGCCCGCAGGTGACCGAGGCCCAGGAACAGCGGCTGCACCAGCTTCCCGTCCAGATCAGGCCGCGTCCTGGAGAACCTACCGACTCCTACATCCGGCGCCTCGCCCGCGCCAACCACCTCAAACCCAGCTACCTGCACGGCTTTCTCACCGGCTCACCGAACTGGTTCGGGAAACCCCGCCTCGAACGTCTTGCAGCCCTGACCGGACGCCCGCCCGAACAACTGGAACACGTCCTGGCCGATGCCAGTTCCCCCCGCCGGCGCCGCAAGCCCGGCCCGAACCCCACACCGGTCAAGAAACCCAACAAGAGAGAGCTTTACCGACGCATCCGGCACGACGCTGAGACCGAAGGGCTCTCATTGAGATCCCTGGTCAGACGGCACAACGTCACCTGGCGGACCGTCCGAGCCGCCCTGGACAGCCTCGAACCCCGACCCCGCAAACCTCTACCACGTCGGCCGACCGCCATCGATCCAGTCCAGCACCTCATCGACTCCATGATCGAATCCGGTCACGGCCGCCCCAGGGATATCTGGGTGAAACTCATGGATGAGCACGAGACCTCGATCTCCTACGGCACTATCAGGCAATACGTCCAGGACCGCGAACCTCGACGTCCACGTCGCAGGACTTCCTTGCCAACCAATCCAGTCCGCCCAGGTCACCAACCCGCAACCGACTAACTTCGTTGTCCAAAGACACTGGCTGTGATGTCTGCGCGTACCCGGCCGGGTCCCTTCGAGCCGCCACCGTGCCGTGATCGAGAAGGCGCCATGATCCCGGTCCCCTCCTCTCAGTGGAGATCACCACCATGGGGAGACGGCCGACCCGAACCTGGCCACCTGCCGTGTCCGGCGGTCCGCCACCGTGTCGGGTGCGGCCGCGTAGTCTTCCCTGCGTGGCACGTCATGCGAAGAGGTCCCGCCTGCTGGTCGCCGACGGGCGCGGGTACCTGTGGACGATGCGCCACAACCACCGAAGGGACCACGACGGACGGTCCGTGGACTGCCGCCGGATCCTCACCCTGTCCCCTCAGCCTGCCGGCACCGGTGGCCCGCTGCGCATCGTCTTCGCCGACGGGCCCGGCCGGTACGTCCCGGGCGGGGTCCCCTTCAGCTCTGGCGACGTGGGATTCACCCAGGGCGCGAACCTGAACCTGCACGAGCCGGGCGCCGTCCGGCGCTGCTCGACGTGGCGCCGGCCCGTGGGTGGCAACCGGAGGAGCTGCGGCCCGTGGAGGTGGACGGCTGGCCCCTGCTGGGGGCGGCGGCCGTGCGAGCCGGGGACGCCGGGCCCGGAGACCCGGAGACCCGCAAGCCCGTAGGCCCGTAGGCCGTGGCCGCCTTCCCTCGGACGGGCCGATGTCACATTCCCGAGAGCCCTCTCGTCGTGCTGCTGGGACGAACGCACCCTCCAGTGGGCAGGAGACCCAGGGGCGCTCGGCGGGACCTCGCCGTGCCGCCGTCGTGGAGCTTCCGTCCGCTGGAGGACCGCTGTCGTTCGCGCACCGGGTTCAAGGCGACAGGGAGGAAATCGATGAGTGACTTTCGGGCCATCGCGGATCGCGTCGAGATCGAGGCGCTGCGCGGTGAGTTCACCGACGCGGTGATGATGCGCGACTACGACCGCATCGCTCTGCTGTTCACACCGGACGGCACATGGCGGATGCCCAGCATCCCCGTCGAACTCCAGGGGCGGGAGCCGATCCGCGCCTGGGGCAGGCGAGTGCCCGACTTCGTGGACTTCCTGGTGCAGAACACGCACCCGGGCGTGATCCAGCTCGACGGCGACACCGCGTACGGCCGCGCCTACATGTCGGAGGTCGGGCGTGCCCGCGACGGTCGCGGAGGGCTGAACTACGCCGTCTACCACGACCGTTACCGGCGTACCGACGACGGCTGGAGGTTCACCGAGCGCGTCTACGAGGTCCGATACGAAGACGCTTCGCCGCTGGCCGGGTCACCGCCCCGCCCGGCTGAGGATTCGTGACCAGCCCACGAAGGGAGACCCCGTCACCCCCGCCGCCGAAACGGCGCGGGTGACGGGGACGGGTCCGCGGAGCTCGGTGGAGCGCGCCGGAAATCGGCGGTCACCGGGGCTCTCGGTCACCAGGGAAGGGAGCCCTCCACGTCGAAGTAGCCTCCGGTCGGTCCCTCCGGGCCCAGCTGGGCCGTGCGGACGATGATCTCGGCGCCCTCCTCGACGGTCTGCGTGCCCGTGTTCCCGTTCAGGTCGGTCGCGGTGTAGCCGGGCTCCACGGCGTTGATCCGGATCTCCGGGAAGGCCTTCGCGAACTGCACGGTGATCATGTTGACCGCGGTCTTCGACGCCGGATAGGCGACCCCGGGGTACGCGTAGGTGGGTGTGTCGGGGGTGCTGACCCGGGCCAGCGAGGCCAGTCCGCTGCTCACGTTCACCACGACCGGGGCCGCGGAGCGCCTCAGCAGGGGCAGGAAGGCGTGGGTGACGCGTACGACCCCGAAGACGTTCGTCTCGAAGATCGACCGGATCACGTCGGCCGTCAGGTCCGCGGCGCCGACGACACCCCCGTCCGGCGTCCGCCCCTCGATGCCGGCGTTGTTGATCAGTACGTCGAGGCCGCCGTCCGCCTCGATGGTCTTCGCCGCGGCGGCGACGGAGGCGTCGTCGGTGACGTCGAGGACGACCGCGCGCGCCCCCAGTTGCTCGGCGGCCCGGCGTCCGCGCTCCGGGTCCCGGCTGCCGATGTAGACGGTGTGGCCCGCTGCGACGAGGCGGCGGGCGGTCTCGAAGCCGAGACCCTTGTTCGCTCCGGTGATCAGTGTTGTCGTCATGGCTCCAGGTTGCGGCCGGGCGCCCCGGCCAGCCAGGAGCCCCGTCTTCCTGGGACTCCCAGTACCAGGCAGGTCCGGTCCGCGCGGGGCACAGTGGAGGCATGGCGAGTACGGAGTTCGGGCGGACGGTACGGCGCTGGCGCGACCGGGTCTCCCCGGAGGCCGCCGGGCTCCCCGCCGGCGGGCAGCGGAGGGCGGCCGGGCTGCGCCGCGAAGAACTCGCCCTGCTGGCCGGGATCTCGGTCGACTACGTCACCCGGCTCGAGCAGGGCCGGGCGGCCCACCCGTCGGAACAGGTCGTCGAGGCGCTCGGCCGGGCCCTGCGGCTGTCCGGCATCGAGCGCGAGCACCTCTTCCACACCGCCGGGCTGGTCCCGCCGGGACGGGGCACGGTACCCGGCTATCTCACGCCGAGCGTGCAGCGGCTGCTGGACCGGCTGACCGGGACCCCCGTGGCGGCCTACGACGCGGCGTGGACGCTGCTGGTGGCCAACCCGCTGTACGCGGCCCTGCTGGGTGACCCGTCGGGGTGGCGCGACCAGGAGCGCAACGGGGTGTGGCGTGCCTTCCTCGGTCCGGCCGGCCGGGTGCGCCACACACCGCAGGCCCGGCGGACACTGGAGACCGCGCTCGTGAGCGATCTGCGTGCGACCGCGAGCCGGTATCCGGCCGACCGGCGGGTGCAACGGCTGGTCGCGGAACTGCGGGCGGGCAGCGACCGGTTCGCCGAGTTGTGGGACTCCGGGGCCGTGGGCCGCCAGGAGGCCTCGCGCAAGACCGTCGACCACCCCCAGTTGGGCCCCCTCACGCTGGACTGCGACATCCTCAGCGTCGCCGGCAGTGACCTGCGCATCATGGTCTACACGGCGGAGCCCGGCAGCCAGGACGCCGAACGGGTCGCGCTGCTCGGTGTGCTCGGCACCCAGACACTGGCCTGAACAGGGCCGATGTCCACGGCAGTTCACCGACGGCGGCATTTCATGAGTGCCGCAGATCCGCAGGCGGCCAAGGGCGGATTTCGGGGTACCCGGTGTCCGAGCCGGGACGCACCCGGCGTCGCGAACCACCTCTAGGGGGCCCTCAATGGCACTCACCTTCCGCAAGAGCTTCCGCATCCTTCCCGGGGTGCGGCTGAACATCAACCGGCACTCGTGGTCGATCACCACCGGCGGACGGCACGGGCCGCGGCAGACGCACAGCAGCACCGGACGCAAGACCACGTCGATGGACCTGCCGGGCCCCTTCGGCTGGCGCCGCACCACGCGGCGGCGGGACCACTGACCCCACCGGGCCCGCTCCCGCCCGTGCGAGGGAGTGAGCACGCCGGTCGGCCGCCATGACGGCGGTGACGCGCACGGACGACGCGCACGGTGGGGGGACGGGCGAGCCCGGTCCCCCCACCGCGGCCCTCACCCGGGCCCCGGTCCGCTCCGAGGGCCGGCCGGGCGGACGCGCCGCGGCCTCACGGAGCCGGCGGACGGCGCCCTCGAACCGCCCAGCGTGCGCGAGAGGGACGCATCGACCAAAAGGCATCAACAGCGCGAAAGGCAGGAAAGGCAGGAACCAGTCGGCACCTCCCTTTCCTCCCGGTCTCGCTCGAACTCCCCTATGAGTGCGCCCCGCTGACCACCATCACTCGGATGGGTGCACTCCATTTCTCTTTATCTCACATGAGATATACGGTCGCGCCATGGCAGACGACTACCTCGTACGCATCGGCAAGCTCATCCGTGACGCCCGTCAGCACCGGGGCTGGACCCAGTCGCAGCTCGCCGAGGCTCTCGGCACCAGCCAGAGCGCCGTCAATCGCATCGAGCGCGGCAATCAGAACATCAGCCTTGAGATGATCGCCCGCATAGGTGAAGCCCTGGACAGCGAGATCGTGTCCCTGGGCTACGCGGGTCCGATGCATCTGCGCGTGGTCGGCGGACGGCGGCTGTCCGGCTCGATCGACGTGAAGACCAGCAAGAACGCCTGTGTCGCGCTGCTGTGCGCCACGCTTCTGAACAAGGGCCGCACGGTCCTGCGCCGGGTGGCCCGGATCGAAGAGGTGTACCGCCTGCTGGAGGTACTCGGTTCGATCGGCGTCCGCACCCGGTGGATCAACGACGGGGTCGACCTGGAGATCGTGCCCCCGGCCCAGCTGGACATGGAGGCCATCGACGCCGAGGCGGCCCGCCGTACGCGGTCCATCATCATGTTCCTCGGCCCGCTGCTGCACCGCATGGACCAGTTCAGGCTGCCGTACGCGGGCGGTTGCGACCTGGGCACCAGGACCATCGAGCCGCACATGATCGCGCTGCGCCGCTTCGGTCTGGACATCGCCGCCACCGAGGGGCTCTACCACGCCCGGGTGGACCGCGCGGTCTCCCCCGCCCGCCCGATCGTCCTGACCGAGCGCGGCGACACGGTGACCGAGAACGCACTGCTCGCCGCCGCCCGCCACGACGGCGTGACCGTCATCCGCAACGCCTCCTCCAACTACATGGTCCAGGACCTGTGCTTCTTCCTGGAGGCCCTGGGCGTACGGGTGGAGGGCATCGGCACCACGACGCTCACCGTGCACGGTGTGCCCACCATCGACGTGGACGTCGACTACTCGCCCTCGGAGGACCCGGTCGAGGCGATGAGCCTGCTCGCCGCCGCGGTCGTCACCGAGTCGGAGCTGACCGTGCGCCGGGTGCCGATCGAGTTCCTGGAGATCGAGCTCGCGGTCCTGGAGGAGATGGGCCTCGACCACGACCGGACGGCGGAGTACTTCGCCGACAACGGCCGTACACGGCTGGTGGACCTGACGGTCCGGCCCTCCAAGCTGGAGGCGCCGATCGACAAGATCCACCCGATGCCCTTCCCGGGTCTGAACATCGACAACGTCCCGTTCTTCGCAGCCATCGCGGCCTCCGCGCAGGGCAAGACGCTGATCCACGACTGGGTGTACGACAACCGGGCGATCTATCTCACGGATCTCAACCGCCTCGGCGGGCGACTCCAACTCCTCGACCCGCACCGGGTGTTGGTGGAAGGCCCGACCCGCTGGCGCGCCGCCGAGATGATGTGCCCGCCCGCGCTGCGGCCCGCCGTGGTCGTCCTGCTGGCGATGATGGCGGCCGACGGGACGTCCGTGCTGCGCAACGTGTACGTCATCAACCGCGGCTACGAGGACCTGGCCGAGCGGCTCAACTCGCTCGGGGCGCAGATCGAGACGTTCCGGGACATCTGAGCCCGCCGCACGGGCGCAGGGCCCGCCGGAGGACGCCCGCGCGTCGACCGGCGGGCCCCGACGGGTGCCGTCTCAGCTCTCCATGAAAGTGATGTCCTGCTGCCGCACCGCGTGGAACTTCGGCAGCGGCAGGCCGCCCGCGCCGGGGCTCAGTTCCATCAGCGTGGCCTCGACGTGGGCGGCTCCCGGCCGGAGGGTGCCGGGCTCGCGCTTCCCGGAGTTGGCCCAGCGGTGCGCCGCTCCGTCGCAGACGGTCGCGGTGCCGCCGATGCCGTGACGCACCCTGGAGTCGCCCTGCCGCACCGACGAGGACACCAGGACCGGGCCGGTGCTCGTCAGACACCGGTAGGTGCCGGAGAGGGTGACGGTGCCGTCCGTCGCGAGGTGACCGGTGGTGTCCACGGTGACCGTCCCGTACGGGTCCGGCAGGCCGGCGGCGGCCGCGGCGACGGCGGACGGGACGAGCAACAGGAGCGCGGCGCCGGTGGCCGCGCCGATGACCTGGCGCAAGGACATGGAAGTACCTCCTGAGACGTGGAAGGCTCCACAGGTAGCGGCCCCGCGCCCCGGGACGGTGATCGTCACCCCTTTGGTGGCGAGTCCGCCCCACGCGTCATGGGAACGTCCGAGAGTTGTCCGTGTGTTGTCACGCTTCTCGGCCGGCGGTTCCGATGAGTTCGCCGCGGGAGCATGGTCTTGACATGCGAGGCGGCGAACAGCGCCGCAGGCACTCATCGCATCCGACGTGGAGGTGCGCCATGTGTTCCCACCAGACTCTGTGCCCGTCCGCGGACTCCAGGCTTCCGCACGTGGTGTCGGCCCACCACGAGCAGGGGTGGAGCCTGCTGTGCAACGGCGCGATCGTCTTCGACGACAGCGGCGAACTGCTCCCCGACGGCAGCGTGGTCGCTCCGCACCGCGTGTTCGCCGAGCGGCTCAGCGTCGCCGCCTGATCACCGCCCCTGCTGCGCCGGCTCCGCGCTACGCCAGTACCGCGAAGCCGTCCAGTTCGACCAGGGCGCGTTCGTCCCACAGGCGCGCGGCGCCGACGACGGCCATCGCGGGGTAGTCACGCCCCGCCAACCGCCGCCAGATGCGCCCGAGTTCGGACGCGTGGACGCGGTAGTCCGCGACATCGGTGGCATAGACGGTGACCCGCGCGAGGTCGGCCGGGGTTCCCCCCGCGGCCCGCAGCGCGGTGAGCAGGTTCGTCAGCGCCCGCTCGAACTGCTCCGGGAGGGTCTCGCCGACCACCTTCCCGTCCGTGTCGAGCGCGGTCTGGCCCGCCAGGAAGACGACGCGGCTGCCGGTGGCGACGACAGCGTGCGAGAAGCCGGTGGGCGGGGAGAGTTCGGGCGGATTGAGACGCTCGGTGCTCACAGTTCCTCCCATGTGGCGTACAACTCCTTGGCGATGACGGCCCGTTGGACCTCGCTCGCACCCTCGTAGATACGGGGCGCGCGGACCTCCCGGTAGAGGTGTTCGAGGAGATGACCGCGGCGCAGGGCGCGGGCCCCGTGCAGCTGGACCGCCGCGTCGACCACGTACTGGGCCGTCTCGGTCGCCAGCAGCTTCGCCATCGCCGCGCGCCGGGGCACGTCCGGAGCTCCTTCGTCGTACGCCGCCGCGGCCGCGTACACCATCAGGCGGGCCGCCTCCGTCCGCAGCGCCATCTCGGCGACCTGGTGGGCCACCGTCTGCAGGTCCTTCAGCTTCCCCCCGAACGCCTCTCGCCGGGAGGTGTGCGCGAGGGTCGCCTCCAGGGCCGCTCCCGCCATACCGACCGCGAAGGCGCCCACGCTCGGGCGGAAGAGGTTGAGGGTGCCCATCGCGACCCGGAAGCCGCGGTCGGGTTCACCGAGCACGTCGTCCGCCGTGACCGGTACGGCGTCGAAGGCGAGGGCGCCGATCGGGTGCGGCGAGAGCATGTCGAGCGGGGCCCCGGTGAGACCGGGCCGGTCGGCGGGGATGAGGAACGCGGTGACACCCCGGGCGCCGGCCCCCGGGGTGGTCCGCGCGAAGACGGTGTAGAAGTCGGCCTCGGGCGCGTTGGAGATCCAGCACTTCTCCCCGGTGAGCCGCCAGCGCCCGGCGCCGTCGGCCTCGGCGACGGCCCCGGTGTCCCCCTCGTCGGCGGACGCGGCCCGGTCGGCGCGCAGGGCCAGCGCCGCCGCGTCGGAGCCCGCGGCCGGCTCGCTGAGCGCGAAGGCGGCCACCGCGGTGCCGTCCGTGACGCGCGGGAGCCAGTACGTGCGCTGCGCCCGGGTGCCGTACGCGTGCACGGGATGCGCACCGAGCCCCTGCAGGGCGAGCGCCGTCTCGGCCTCCGTACAGGCGTGCGCCAGGGACTCCCGCATCAGGCACAGGTCGAGCGCGCCGGAGGTGAACAGCCGGGCGAGCAGCCCGAGTCGGCCCAGCTCGACGACGAGCGGGCGGTTGACGTGGCCCGGCTCGCCCTTCTCGGCCAGCGGGCGCAGCCGCTCCGCGGCGAGCGTACGCAGCTCGGCGCACCAGGCGCTCTGCGCCGTGTCGAGCGAGAAAACGGTCACGGCCGGTCCCCTCTCCCCTGCGGGCCCCAGGTTATCGCGAGACGTTGACTGTCGTCACCAACACGATACGCTCCTTGTGCGAAACCGAGAGCTGAGCCATAGACCACGCACGCCACGCATCACGCATCAACCGTCACGCATCACGCACGGCGTGCCGCGCACCATGTGCCACCAACCACGTGCCACAAGCCGCGAGTTGAGAGCCGCGAGCCCACCACGACAAGGGGGCGAACCTCCATGGACCCCGGCGACACCCTGGAGCCGACGACCTCGGCCCACCTCGACACCTTCGCCCGCGACCACCTCCCGCCTCCGGGCCAGTGGCCCCGACTCTCCTTCGATCTACCCGAGTTGGACTATCCGGACCGGCTCAACTGCGCCGCCGAGCTCCTCGGCGGCGGCCATCCGCAGCGCCCCGTCTTCCGCACGCCGTCCGGCGACCTGTGGACGTACGGACAGCTCCTCGCGCGCGTCGACCGCATCGCCCATGTGCTGACCACCGAGCTGGGCGTGGTGCCCGGAAACCGGGTCATGCTGCGCGGGCCCACCACGCCCTGGCTGGCCGCGTGCTGGCTGGCGGTCCTGAAGGCGGGCGCGATCGCCGTCACGGTGCTCGCGCAGCAGCGCCCGCACGAGCTGACCACGATGGGCACGATCGCCCGGGTCACCCACGCCCTGTGCGACATACGGTCGGTCGACGACCTGGCCGGGGCGGACATCCCGGGGCTGCGGATCACGACGTACGGCGGTGACGCGCCCGACGACCTGCTGCTGCGGATCACGGGCGCGTCCGACGAGCCCTTCACGGCCGTGGACACGGCCGCCGACGACGTCGCGCTGATCGCGTTCACCTCGGGCACGACCGGCCGCCCCAAGGGCTGTGTGCACTTCCACCGCGATGTGCTGGCGACGGCGGACACCTTCTCCCGCCATGTGCTGAGGCCACGCGAGGACGACGTCTTCACCGGCAGTCCCCCGCTGGGGTTCACCTTCGGGCTCGGCGGACTCGTCATCTTCCCGATGCGCGCGGGCGCCTGCTCCCTGCTGCTCGAACAGGCGGGTCCCAAGCAGTTGTTGCCCGCGATCGCGGATCACCGTGTCTCCGTGCTGTTCACCGCGCCGACCGCGTACCGGGCGATGCTGACGGAACTGGACCGGTACGACACGACGTCGCTGCGGCGCTGTGTGTCGGCGGGTGAGAACCTGCCCGCAGCGACCTGGCAGGCCTGGCGCGCCCGTACCGGGCTGCGCATCATCAACGGCATCGGCGCCACCGAGCTGCTGCACATCTTCATCTCCGCGGCGGACGAGCGGATCAGACCCGGCACGACCGGCCTGCCCGTCCCCGGATGGCATGCCCGCGTGGTCGGCGCCGACGGGAATCCGGTACCGGACGGCGAACCCGGCCTGCTCGCCGTACGCGGCCCGGTGGGCTGCCGCTACCTCGCCGACCCGCGGCAGCGGGAGTACGTGCGCGACGGCTGGAACATCACCGGCGACACCTACGTCCGCGACACCGACGGCTACTTCCGCTATGTCGCCCGCGCCGACGACATGATCGTCTCGGCCGGGTACAACATCGCGGGGCCGGAGGTCGAGGACGCCCTGCTGCGCCACCCGGACGTCGTCGAGACAGCGGTCGTGGGCCGCCCCGACGAGGCACGCGGCCAGGTCGTGGTGGCGTACGCGGTACTGCGGCCGGGCACGCCACGGGACCCTGAGGCGCTGCGGGTCTTCCTCAAGTCCGAGCTCGCACCCTACAAATGCCCCCGCGAGTTCGTCTTCCTGGACGTGCTGCCGCGCACGGCGACGGGGAAGCTGCAGCGGTTCCGGCTGCGTGCCTCCATCCCCGCGCAGGCATCCCCCGGAGGCGAGTTGCCCGCCGGGGGTGAGTTGTCCCCCGGCGGCGGTTCCAAGTGATCTTCGAGCACTAGAGTGATCAATGTGTCAGAGCAGCGCGCCCCCCGGTCCCTCATCGTCACGTTCTACGGCGCGTACGGCCGTTTCATGCCCGGCCCGGTGCCGGTGGCCGAGCTGATCCGGCTGCTCGCCGCGGTCGGCGTCGACGCGCCCTCCGTGCGCTCGTCGGTCTCCCGGCTCAAGCGTCGCGGACTGCTCGAGCCGGCCCGAACCCCGGCGGGCGCGGCGGGGTACGGGCTGTCGCCGGACGCGCGGCAGCTGCTCGACGACGGCGACCGGCGGGTGTACGCGACGACGCCTCCCGAGGACGACGGCTGGGTGCTCGCCGTCTTCTCCGTGCCGGAGCCGGAGCGCCAGAAGCGGCACGTGCTGCGCTCGCGGCTGGCCGGTCTCGGCTTCGGGACGGCCGCGCCCGGGGTGTGGCTCGCTCCGGCCCGGCTGTACGAGGAGACGCGGCACACCCTCGCGCGGCTGCGGCTCGATCCGTACGTGGACCTCTTCCGCGGGGAGCACCTGGGCTTCGCGGCGACGGCGGACGCGGTCGCGCGCTGGTGGGACCTGGGTTCGATCGCCAAGGAGCACGAGGCGTTCCTCGACCGGCACGCGCCCGTGCTGCGCGCCTGGGAGCGGCGGACGGACACCCCTCCCGAGGAGGCGTACCGCGACTACCTGCTGGCCCTGGACACCTGGCGCCACCTCCCGTACGCCGACCCGGGACTTCCCGTCGCGCTGCTGCCACGGGACTGGCCCGGGGCCCGTTCGGCCGCTGTCTTCCGGGCCCTGCACGAGCGGTTGCGCGACGCGGGGGCGGCCTTCACCGAGGTGCCCGCGTAGAGCTCACCCGGGTGTCGTCCCGGACGTGCCTGGCGGGGTGCCCTCAAGGCTCCAGTGACAGGCGTGGTCTGGGGGCGTCGGTGCGCCCGGTCTGCGGGCGTCTGCTGCCCGCGCGGTAGGGCTTCGGCCAGGCGACGCCCGGGCCCTCGTACCCCTGCTCGGCCGCCGCGTGCAGGGTCCAGTGCGGGTCGTAGAGGTGCGGGCGGGCGAGCGCGCACAGGTCGGTGCGCCCGGCCAGGAGCAGGGAGTTGACGTCGTCCCAGGAGGAGATCGCGCCGACGGCGATCACCGGCAGGCCCGTCTCGTGGCGGATCCGGTCGGCGTACGGAGTCTGGTACGAGCGTCCGTACTCGGGGTGCTCGTCCGCCACCACCTGACCCGTCGACACGTCCACCGCGTCCGCGCCGTGCGCGGCGAAGGCCCGCGCGACGGCGACCGCGTCGTCCCCGGTGGTGCCGCCCTCGGCCCAGTCGGTGGCGGAGATGCGGACGGTCATGGGACGTTCCTCCGGCCACACCGCACGTACGGCGTCGAAGACCTCCAGCGGGAAGCGCAGTCTGCGCTCCAGCGAGCCGCCGTAGGCGTCGGTGCGCCGGTTGGTCAGTGGCGAGAGGAAACCGGAGAGCAGGTAGCCGTGCGCGCAGTGCAGTTCGAGGAGATCGAAGCCGCAGCGCGCGGCACGCCAGGCGGCGGCCGCGAACTGTTCCCGGATGTCGGTCAGTTGAGCGCGGGAGAGTTCGCGGGGTGGCTGACTGCGCGGTCCGTACGGGATCGGGGACGCGGCCACGAGAGGCCAGTTGCCCTCTTCGAGCGGCTCGTCGATGCCCTCCCACATCAGCTTCGTGGAGCCCTTGCGGCCGGAGTGACCGAGCTGGACGCCGACAGCGGTGCCGGGCGCCTGGGCGCGCACGAAACCGATGATCCGCCGCCAGGACTCGGCCTGGCGGTGCGTGTAGAGCCCCGCGCAGCCGGGCGTGATACGGCCCTCGGCGCTCACGCACACCATCTCGGTCATCACCAGACCGGCACCGCCGAGCGCCCGCGCTCCCAGGTGCACGAGGTGGAAGTCGCCGGGGACGCCGTCGACGGCCGAATACATGTCCATCGGGGAGACCACGACCCGGTTGCGCAGGGTCAGTCCGCGCAGCCGGAACGGGGTGAACATCGGGGGTGTGCCGGGTGGGCAGCCGAACTCGCGCTCGACCGCGGCCGTGAAGTGCGCGTCGCGCAGCCGCAGGTTGTCGTGGGTGACCCGGCGACTGCGGGTGAGGAGGTTGAAGGCGAACTGGCGTGGGCGCTGGTCGACGTACCGCCCCACGTTCTCGAACCACTCCAGGCTCGCACGGGCCGCGCGCTGGGTGGACGCGACCACCGGGCGGCGCTCCTCCTCGTACGCGGCGAGTGCCTCGTCGAGCGTGGGCCGCTCCTGAAGGCACGCGGCGAGGGCGAGGGCGTCCTCGACTGCGAGCTTCGTGCCCGAGCCGATGGAGAAGTGGGCGGTGTGCGCGGCGTCGCCCAGGAGCACCAGGTTGCCGTGCGACCAGCGGTCGTTGACCACCGTGCGGAAGGTGGTCCACGCCGACTTGTTGGACCGCAGCGGCCGTCCGCCCAGCGCGTCGGCGAAGACCTTGGCGCACCGCTCGACGGACTCCTGCGGGTCGAGGTCCGCGAACCCGGCGGCCCGCCACACCTCCTCGCGCATCTCGACGATGACGGTGGAGGCGTCGGCCGCGTACGGGTAGGCGTGCAGTTGCATCACACCGTGCTCGGTGCCGGCGATCTCGAAGCGGAAGGCGTCGAGGGCGAAGTCGGCGGCCAGCCAGATGTAGCGGCACCGGTGTTCCTCGACGGACGGCCCGAACACGTCCGCGTACGCCTCCCTCGTCGGACTGCGCACCCCGTCGGCGGCGACGACCAGGTCGTACGCCCGGGTCAGCTCGGCCGGCGCCGGTGCCTCGGCGCGGAAGCGCAGCTCGACGCCGAGCGAGCGGCACCGCTCGTGCAGGATCTCCAGCAGCCGGCGCCGGCCGAGCGCCGCGAAGCCGTGGCCGCCGGAGGTGTGGTGGACGCCCCGGTGCACGATGTCGATGTCGTCCCAGCGCACGAACTCGTCCTGGAGCGCCGCGTACACGACCGGGTCGGCGTGTTCGATGCCGCCGAGCGTCTCGTCGGACAGGACGACGCCGAAGCCGAAGGTGTCGTCGGGGGCGTTGCGTTCCCACACGGTGATCTCACGGCCGGGGTCGAGCCGTTTGAGGAGGGCGGCAGCGTACAGGCCGCCGGGTCCGCCACCGACGACGGCGACGCGCAGGGGCGCGCCGGGCCGTCCGGTCACGTCCGGCGCGGCCAGCGCGGCACCCGTGGGCGGCCGAACGGTGCCGACCGGTTCCCGGTCGCCCGGTTGTCGCGGGGTGGCCACGGCTATCGCCCCCGCCACTTCGGCGGGCGCTTCTCGGTGAAGGCGGCGTGGAACTCGGCGTAGTCCTCGCCGTTCATCAGCAGGGCCTGCGTCGAGGCGTCCAGTTCGACGGAGGCGGCGAGCGGCATGTCGAGTTCGGCGGTGAGCAGCGCCTTCGTCTGGGCGTACGCGAGGGCCGGCCCGGCCGCCAGGCGGTGGGCCAGTGCCCGCGCGGCCTCGTCGGCGTGCCCCTCCTCGGTCAGCTCGCTGATCAGGCCGATCCGCTCGGCCTCGGGCGCACGGACGGGGTCGCCGAGCATCAGCAGCCGGGTCGCGTGGCCGAGCCCGACGACGCGGGGAAGCAGATAGGCGGCGCCCATGTCGCCGCCGGACAGTCCGACGCGGGTGAAGAGGAAGGCGAAGCGGGCGCTGGGGTCGGCCACCCGGAAGTCGGCCGCCAGCGCGAGCACGGCTCCGGCGCCCGCGGCCACGCCGTGCACCGCCGCGATCACCGGGAAGGGGCACTCCCGTACGGCGCGCACGACCTGTCCGGTCATCCGGTTGAAGTCGAGGAGCTGGGCGGTGTCCATGGAGAGCGTGGCGCCGATGATCTCGTCGACGTCGCCCCCCGAGCAGAAGCCGCGGCCCTCGCCGGCCAGCACCAGGGCGCGCACCGACCGTTCCCTGGAGAGCTCGGCCAGCAGGTCGCGCAGGTCGGCGTAGGCGCCGAAGGTGAGGGCGTTGAGTTTCTCGGGCCGGGCCAGGGTGACGGTGGCGACCCCGTCGGCGAGCTCGCACCTCAGGTGCCGCCAGTCGGAGGTGCGGGCGGCTGAGCCGGTGAAGGGACTCATGACGGACGGCCTCCTCGGGCGGGGCGGCGGTCTGCGCGGCGGGACCGCCCGCGCTCCCTCACGAAGCTATCACCAGTCTGTGACTGTCGTCACGAGTGCGCGATAACCCCGGCGTGAAGCGACCGCCGTCCGCCGCCCCGCGCCTCGCCCGTCACCGAGTAACGGAACCTCGATAGGCCCGTAACGACAGGGGCGCTCACGGGAGGCGGGCCGCTGACCTGGGTACGCACCTCATACCTGCCGAACGTCCCGGGAGGACCCTGCCGAACGTCCCGCCAAGCGCCCGCCGAGCGCCTCTGCCCAGCCGCGCCGTACCATCCCTAAAGTTGAAAGCAGGACAGCCTGCTCCATGAACGGACCCACCTTGCACGACACCCCCGCCCCCGCATCCTGGCGCATCGCGCTGCCGCACACCGCCGCGGCCGTGCCGGTGGCCCGCGCCCTGGTCCGCACCGCGATGGCCGAGCTGGAGCACTCGGCCGACAGCGACACGGCGGAGCTGCTCACCGCGGAGCTGGTGGCGAACGCCGTGGAGCACACCGCGGGGGACGGTCCCATAGAGCTGGTCGTGGAACTGATGGCGACCGGCTGCCAGGTCGAGGTGCACGACCCGGACCCGGCGCCGCCGGGCAACCTCACCGTCCCCGGGGCGATCGAGGCGCCCGATCCCTGGCAGGAGCACGGGCGCGGCCTCCTGCTGATCCGCACCCTGAGCTCCTCCTGCGGTCACCGCCCGACCGACTCCGGAAAGGCGGTCTGGTTCAGGCTTCCCGTGATGCCGGCTCAGCGGCGGCCCGCGTAGCCCCCGCCGGACGGGCGAGCAGCGAGCGTCGGCGTCCGTAGAGGACGTACACGAGGACTCCGGCCAGCAGGAACCCGGCGAACTGGATCCAGGTCGTCCAGCCCGTCTCGTACATCAGATACAGACAGAAGCCGACGCCGAGCAGTGGTACGACGGGGTAGAGCGGCACCCGGAACGTACGCGCGAGACCCGGCTCCCTCCTCCGCAGTGCGATCACCGCGACATTGACGGCGGCCATGGTGGCGAGCGTGCCGATGGTCGTCAGGTTGACGACGGCGTCGAGGGAGGCGAAGGCGGCCGGGACCGCGAAGACGAGCGCGACGATCAGGGTTCCCGCGACCGGCGTCGACGTCCTCGGCGAGATCTTCTCGAAGACGCGCGGTACGAGTCCGTCGCGGGACATGGACATGAGGATGCGGGTCTGCCCGTACATCACCGCGAGCACCACCGAGGCGATGGCGACGACCGCGCCGAACGCCACGACCGCGCCGCCTACGGTGGAGCCGGTGACCACGTCGACGACGTACGAGAGCGCGGCGGGCCGGCCGCCGACCGCGTCGCCGCCGACCGCGCCGATCGCCGCGAGGGCGACGGCGCAGTAGAGCAGGGTGACCAGGCCGATGCAGACCAGGATGGCGACCGGGATGTCCCGGCGGGGGTTCTTGGCCTCCTCACCGGCGGTGGTGATCGCGTCGAAGCCGATGTAGGAGAAGAAGGCGGCCGTGGTGCCCGCGCCGATGCCGCCGAGGCCGGCGGGCGAGAACGGGGTGAGGTTGCCGTCCTTGAAGGCGCTGAACCCGATCGCGCAGAAGACGACGAGCACGACGAGTTTGAGAAGGGCCATGGCGGCGGTCGCCCGGGCGCTCTCGCGCACCCCGCGAATCAGGAGCACCGAGGCCAGCCCGATCACGATGACCGCGGGGAGGTTGACGACTCCGCCGTCGGAGGGGCCGGTGGAGAGCGCCGCCGGGAGCTGCGCGCCCGTGAGGCTGTGCAGCAGTTCGTTCACGTACTGGCTCCAGCCGACCGCGACGGCCGACACGGAGACGCCGTACTCCAGGAGCAGGCACCAGCCGACGAGGAAGGCCGTGCCCTCGCCGAGCCCCGCGTAGGCGAAGGAGTACGAGGATCCGGAGACCGGGATCGCGCCGCCGAGCTCGGCGAACGAGAACGCGGTGAAGACGCAGGTGATCGCCGCGAGGATGAACGAGACGACCACGGCGGGTCCGGCCTGCGCCACCGAGTCGGAGAGGCCGACGAAGATCCCCGTGCCGACGATCGCGCCGACGCCGAAGCAGATGAGCTGGAAGAGGCCCATGGTGCGCTTGAGGCCGTGGCCCTCGCGGTCGGCGCCGGATTCGGCGAGGAGGAGCGCGGGGGACTTGATACGGAGAGCACGGGGAGTGCGGGGGCGTCCGGGACCCGGGTCGCGGCGGGGGTATCGGTGGTGGTGCGGGGCGCTGGGGACGCGTGGGGGGATTCGGGCGTGCGGGTGGTGCGTGGAGCGGGCATGCGGGTGGTGCTCATTTCCGGTGGTGCGGGGTGCGACGGTGGGGTGTGTCCCCCCGCTCGGGCGGAGCCGAGGGCCCGGGGGGAGTCGCGTGGCGGCCGCGGAAGGGATGGCTCCGGACCGCCGGTCAGGATATGGCCTGCGGCGACGCCGGTCAGGCCAGGGTCGCGACCAGGATCGCCTTGATGGTGTGCAGCCGGTTCTCCGCCTCGTCGAAGACGACCGAGTGGGGCGACTCGAACACCTCGTCGGTCACTTCGAGCGAGTCGAGACCGTGGGCGGCGTGGATCTCGCGTCCGACCTTGGTGCCGAGGTCGTGGAAGGCCGGCAGACAGTGCAGGAACCTCACGTCCGGGTTGCCGGTGGCGCGCAGCACGTCCATGGTCACGGCGTACGGGAACAGGGCTTCGATGCGCTCGTCCCACACCTCCTTGGGCTCACCCATCGACACCCAGACGTCGGTGGCGACGAAGTCGGCCCCCCGGACGCCCTCGCCCACGTCCTCGGTGAGGGTGACGCGGCCGCCGCTGCTCCCGGCGAGTCCACGGGCGCGCGCGACGATCTCGTCGGCCGGCCAGTAGGCCCGCGGGGCGACGATACGGACGTCCATACCGAGGAGCGCGCCGGTGATCAGGTAGGAGTTGCCCATGTTGAAACGGGCGTCACCGAGATAGGCGAAGGCGATCCCGTCGAGGGGCTTGGCGCAGTGCTCGGTCATCGTGAGCACGTCCGCGAGCATCTGGGTGGGGTGCCAGTCGTCGGTCAGACCGTTGTAGACCGGCACGCCGGCATGCGCCGCCAGCTCCTCGACCGAGGCCTGGCTGTCGCCCCGGTACTCGATCGCGTCGAACATCCGGCCGAGGACGCGCGCGGTGTCCTTCACGGACTCCTTGTGGCCTATCTGCGAGCCGGACGGGTCCAGGTACGTCGTCGAGGCGCCCTGGTCCGCGGCAGCGACCTCGAACGCGCAGCGCGTGCGGGTCGAGCTCTTCTCGAAGATCAGCGCGATGTTCCTGCCGCGCAGGTACGGGGTCTCGGTCCCGGCCTTCTTGGCCGCCTTCAGCTCGGCGGCCAGCTCGATCAGACCGCGGAACTCCTCTCCGGTGAAGTCCAGCTCCTTGAGGAAGTGGCGGCCGGCGAGGGCGGTCGGGACTGTCGCCATGGGGGCGCTCCTGGGGGCTGCGGGACGGAAAGGGTGACGCGGGTGAGGACCTTTGGAATTCTATACGATGTCCAACATTTCTATACGGAGGGTGCGGTCGGCACACCCCCGGCGGCCGTGCCGACGGAGCCGATGGGGAATGCGTCGCGGCGACCGGTACGGCGACCGGTGTGCGCGAGGCCGGCCCTGGTGACCCGGGGGGCTGGCGGGGGCCTGGGGGTGCCGGGTGCGGGAGCGGTACCGGAGCCTATACGGCTGCCCGTTCGACCGGGCAGCTCATGCAACGGGGGCCGCCCCTGCCGCGGCCGAGCTCACTGCCCGGGATCTCTATGACCTCGATGCCCTGCTTGCGCAGATGCGTGTTGGTGGTCACGTTCCGCTCGTAGGCGACCACGACACCCGGCTCGACGGCGAGGACGTTGCACCCGTCGTCCCACTGCTCGCGCTCGGCCGCGTGCACGTCCTGCGTGGCGGTCAGGACACGGATCTCCGTGAGCCCGAGCGCCGCGGCGATCGCGCGGTGCATGTGCTCCGGGGGATGGTCGGTCACCTTCAGATCCTTCTCCCCCGCGCCCGGCTCGATGGTGTACGAGCGCAGCATGCCGAGCCCCGCGTACTGGGTGAAGGTGTCGCCGTCCACCATCGTCATCACGGTGTCGAGATGCATGAAGGCCCGGCGCTTGGGCATGTCGAGCGCCACGATGGTGCGGGCCGAGCCGGCGGCGAACAGCTTGTGCGCGAGCATCTCGACGGCCTGGGGAGTGGTCCGCTCGCTCATGCCGATGAGGACCGCGCCGTTGCCGATGACCAGGACGTCACCGCCCTCGATGGTCGACGGGTAGTCCGCCTGCCCCTCCGACCAGAGGGGGAAGGACTCGTCCCGGAAGAGCGGGTGGTGCCGGTAGATCGCCTCGAAGTGCACGGTCTCTCGCTGCCGGGCCGGCCAGCGCATGGCGTTGATGGAGACCCCGTCGTAGATCCAGGCGGAGGTGTCCCGGGTGAAGAGGTGGTTCGGCAGCGGACCGAGCAGGAAGTCGTCGAGTTCCATGGCGTGGAAGCGCACGGACGTGGGCTCCGGATGAGCGTCCAGGAACTCCCGCTTGGTCATGCCGCCGACGAGCGTGGCGGCCAACTCGTCGGCGGGCAGCGTCTCGAAGGAGGCCCGCAGGTGGTCGGTCGCGAGCGGCCCGTACTCCTTCTCGTCGAAGACCCGGTCCAGGACCAGCGATCTGGCGGCCGGGATCTCCAGCGTCTCGGCGAGCAGATCGCCGAAGAGATGGACGATGACCCCCCGGTCGCGCAGCACGTCCGCGAACCCGTCGTGCTCCGCGCGGGCCCGGCGTACCCACAGCACGTCGTCGAAGAGCAGCGCGTCCTTGTTGCTGGGGGTGAGCCTTTTGAGCTCCAGATCAGGCCTGTGCAGGATGACGCGGCGCAGCCGCCCGGCCTCGGAGTCGACGTGGAATCCCATGCCTCCATCCTGACCATCCGGACGCCCGTTCACCCGCGGATCGGGCCGACCCGGACCACTTGATTTCGTCCCCTTGACGATAACCGGAACACTGATTATCGTCTTACTGACGACAACAAGGAACGAAGGGTCGCCGGGACCGCCCGGTGACAAGGGGGTACCCATGGCCGACATCACCCGGCGTCTCGGCTGGCGCCATCTGCGCGGGGCGCCGACCGCCCACGTCCGCCACCACCGGTCGGGGCAACTCGTGCACGACGGCCCCGGGCTCAGTTTCTGGTACCGCTCCCTGACCGCCGCGCTCTCCGAGGTACCGGTCGACGACCGGGAGTTGGCGATGACCTTCCACGCCCGTACGTCCGACTTCCAGGACGTCGCGGTGCAGGCCACCGTCACCTACCGCATCAGCGATCCGGGGGTCGCGGCAGCGCGCCTGGACTTCTCCATCGACCCCGACACGGGCGCCTGGCGCGGCACTCCCCTCGAACAGCTGGGGACGCTGCTGACCGAGACGGCCCAGCAGCACGCCCTGGACGTCCTCGCCCGTACGCCTCTGGCGGCGGCCCTGGTGGACGGCGTCGCCTCGGTGCGCGAACGGATCGCGGGCGGCCTGGCCGCCGAACCCCGGCTTCCCTCCACGGGGATCGAGGTCGTGGCCGTACGTGTCGTGGCGCTGCGCCCCGAGCCCGAGGTGGAGCGGGCTCTGCGCACCCCCGCCCGCGAGCAGATCCAGCAGGAGGCGGACCGGGCGACGTACGAACGGCGCGCCGTCGCGGTCGAGCGGGAGCGGGCGATCGCCGAGAACGAGCTCGCGAGTCAGATCGAACTCGCGCGGCGCGAGGAGCAGTTGGTCGACCAGCGGGGCACGAACGCACGGCGTGAGGCGGAGGAGCACGCGGCGGCGGACGCGGTGCGGGCCGGGGCGGAGGCCGCACGGACCGTACGTCTGGCGGACGCCGAGGGCACCCGTGTGGTGCGGCTGGCCGAGGCCGAGGCGCAGGCCGCGCGCGAGGTCGGCGAGGCGCGGGCCGTGGCCCAGGCCGCCTGGCTGCGGGTCCACTCGGACGTGGACGTGGCCACGCTGCACGCCCTGACGGGCACGCGGCTCGCCGAGAACCTGCCGCGCATCGACAGCGTCACCGTGTCGCCCGACGTCCTGACCGGTCTGCTCTCGCGGCTCGGCGGGGCCCCGGGAGAGCCGGCGTGAGTCTCGCCCCGCGGGTCGTGCTCGTCCATCGCACCACGGAGTACGAGGAGTTGGTGGCCCGGCACGGGACGCACGGGCAGGCGGCGTTCTTCCTCACCTCCCGCGGCCGGGACATCGAGGAGGTCGCGGAGCGGAGCCGCCGGAACCGGCGGGCGCTGGCCGAGGTCGCGTCGGCGGTGCCGCTGACGTGGCGTCAGGCCAGGGTCGAGCGGGGCGACCTGGACCGGTTCCTGTTCGGGCCCGAGGACGTCGTGGTCGTCGTGGGGCAGGACGGGCTGGTCGCCAATGTCGCCAAGTACCTCTCCGGACAGCCCGTGATCGGGATCGACACCGATCCCGGGCGCAATCCGGGCGTGCTGGTACGGCATCGGCCCCGGGACGCGGGCGCCCTGCTCACGTCGGCGCTCGGGGGCCGGGCCGACGAGCTGACCATGGTCGAGGCGGTCGCGGACGACACGCAGCGGCTGCTGGCGCTCAACGAGATCTATCTGGGAGCCGCGGGCCATCAGACGGCCCGCTATCGGCTGGGGCTCGACGAGTACGGGGGTGCCGTCGAGCCCCAGGCCTCGTCCGGGGTGCTGGTGGGCACCGGGACGGGGGCGAGCGGGTGGCTCCGCTCGGTGTGGCAGGGGCGGGGCGGCGAGTTGCCGCTGCCCCGGCCCACGGACGAACGGCTGATCTGGTTCGTCCGCGAGGCCTGGCCGTCGCCGGTCACGGGTACGTCGCTCGTGGCCGGCGAGCTCGGGGCGTCCGCCCGGTTGTCGCTCACCGTCGAGTCCGATCGGCTGATCGCGTTCGGGGACGGGATGGAGGGGGATGCGGTGGAGTTGGTGTGGGGGCAGACGGTGCGGGTGGGGGTGGCGAGCGTCAGGTTGCGGTTGGTGACCTGACGGATCTCGCCCCCGCCGCCCCTACCCGACCCCGGGGCTCCGCCCCGGACCCCGCCAAAGTGCCGCCGCCCCCTGGACCCCCGCATCGCCCGAAGGGCTCGTCCTCAGACGCCGGAAGGGCTGAAATACCCAGCCCGTCCGGCGTTTGAGGACGAGGCCGTTCAGGCCGGAGCGGGGGTCTGGGGGCCGAGCCCCCCAGTGGAGGATGGGTCGGGTAGGGGCGGCGGGGGCGAGGAGAACGGCTACAGACGTGGGTCCACCGGTTCGGACTCCAGCGCAAGGACGCCGAACACCGCCTCGTGCACCCGCCACAACGGCTCCCCCTCCGCCAGCCGCTCCAACGCCTCGAGCCCCAGCGCGTACTCCCGGATCGCCAACGACCGCTTGTGGTTCAGGAACCGGCCCCGCAGCCGCGCCAGGTTCTCCGGCCGGGTGTACTCCGGTCCGTAGATGATCCGCAGGTACTCCCGCCCCCGGCACTTGATGCCGGGCTGCACCAACCGGCCCCGTGCGTCCCGGACGACCGCCTCCACGGGCTTGACGACCATGCCCTCACCGCCGCGCCCGGTCATCTCCAGCCACCAGTCGACACCGGCCCGCACCGACTCCGCGTCCCCCGTGTCCACGAACAACCGCCGGGTCGTCTGCAGCAGCCCGCTCCCGTCGTGCTCCACGAGCCGGTCGATCAGCGCGAGCTGCTCGTCGTGCGGGAGCGCGGCCAGGCTGCGCCCCTGCACCGCCAGGATCTGGAAGGGCGCGAGCCGCACCCCTTCCAGGCCGTCCGTCGTCCAGCAGTACCGCCGGTAGGCGTCGGTGAACGCCTCCGCGTCGGCGGCCCGTTCCCGCTGCCGGCCCAGCAGTTCCCGCACGTCGACACCCCGCGCCGCCGCCCCTTCGAGCGCGGCCAGCGCCCCCGGGAACACCGCCCCGGACGCGGCGCCGACCGCCGCGTACTGCGTCCGCAGCAGCCCGGACGCCTTGAGCGACCACGGCATCAGCTCGGCGTCGAGCAACAGCCAGTCCGTCCCCAGTTCCTCCCACAGACCCGCGGCTTCCGCGGCGTCCCGAAGCCGGCCGAGGATCTCCTCGGTGACCTCGGCGTCGCTGAGGAAGGGCCTGCCGGTACGGGTGTACAGCGACCCGGTGGGCCCGTCGGCCACCCCGAACCGCTCACGCGCCACCCCGGCGTCCCGGCAGACCAGCGCCACCGCCCGCGAACCCATGTGCTTCTCCTCGCACACGACCCGGGCGACCCCGTCCTCCCGGTACTGGGCGAAGGCCTCCGCCGGGTGCTCCAGATAGCCCTCCATCCGAGAGGTCGCGGTCGGCGCCATCGTCGGCGGGAGGTAGGGCAGCAGCCGCGGGTCGACCGCGAAGCGGCTCATGACCTCCAGGGCCGCCGCCGCGTTCTCCTCGCGCACCGCGACCCGCCCGGCGTACCGGGTCTCGACGGCCCGCCGGCCGTGCACGTCCGCGAGGTCGAGCGGACGCCCCTCGTGGCCGCCGGGTGCCTCGGAGGCCAGCGGCTTGGCGGGCTCGTACCAGACCCGCTCGGCGGGTACGTCGACGAGCTCGCGCTCCGGCCAGCGCAGCGCGGTGAGCTTGCCGCCGAAGACGGCACCGGTGTCGACGCAGAGGGTGTTGTTCAGCCAGGTCGCCTGCGGCACCGGGGTGTGGCCGTAGACGACCGCCGCACGGCCCCGGTAGTCCTCCGCCCACGGGTACCGCACCGGCAGGCCGAACTCGTCCGTCTCCCCGGTCGTGTCGCCGTACAGCGCGTGCGAACGCACCCGGCCGGAGGTGCGGCCGTGGTACCGCTCGGGCAGACCGGCGTGGCAGACGACGAGCCGTCCGCCGTCCAGGACGTAGTGGCTGACCAGACCGTCGACGAACTCCCGTACCTGTGCGCGGAACTCCTCGCTCTCCCCTGCCAACTGCTCGACGGTCTCGGCGAGTCCGTGGGTGTGCTGGACCTTGCGGCCCTTGAGGTGGCGGCCGAGCTTGTTCTCGTGGTTGCCGGGAACGCACAGGGCGTTGCCAGACCCGACCATGGACATCACGCGGCGCAGTACGCCGGGTGTGTCCGGTCCCCGGTCGACGAGGTCGCCGACGAAGACGGCCGTACGGCCCCGCGGGTGCACGCCGTCGACGTAGCCCAGCTTGCCGAGCAGGGTCTCCAGTTCCGAGGCGCAGCCGTGGATGTCGCCCACGATGTCGAAGGGACCGGTCAGGTGGGTCAGGTCGTTGAAGCGCCGCTCGGTGCTGATCCCGGCGCCCTCGATCTCCGCCTCGCCGCGCAGCACGTGCACCTTCCGGAAACCCTCGCGCTCCAGGCTCCGCAGGGAGCGCCGGAGTTCGCGGATGTGCCGCTGGATGACACGGCGCGGCATGTCGGCACGGTCGGTCCGGGACGCGTTGCGCGCGGCGCACACCTCCTCGGGCACGTCGAGGACGATCGCGATGGGCAGTACGTCGTGCTCCCTGGCGATCTCGATCAGCCGGCGGCGGCTCTCCTGCTGGACGTTCGTCGCGTCCACCACCGTGCGCCGGCCCGCCGCGAGCCGCTTGCCCGCGATGTAGTGGAGGACGTCGAAGGCGTCGCCGCTGGCGCTCTGGTCGTTCTCGTCGTCGGCGACGAGACCGCGGCAGAAGTCGCTGGAGACGACCTCGGTCGGCTTGAAGTGCCTGCGGGCGAAAGTCGACTTGCCCGAGCCGGACGCGCCGATCAGGACGACGAGGGAGAGGTCGGTGACGGGCAGGACCCGCCCCTGGGTGGTTACTTCGCTGCTCATGCGGCCTTCTCCTCCTTCGCGTCCGGGGTGGCTGTGTTCAGGGAGAACGTGGCCATCTGGGTCGGCGGCCCGACATTTCTCCTAGGACATACAACCATGACAGAATCAGGGCCATGCAGACGCTCAACATCGCGATCAAGGTGGTCCGTTGTTACTCACTCGATGTGGGCCCAGCGCCGCCGCTTGATGATGTCGTTCACGACCTGAGGGCTCACGCCGTACTCACGAGCGAGAGCGGCCTGACTGCCCCGGACCCCCGCCCGCGCCCGGATGTCACGAACGGCGTCGTCCGTCAGCTTGGCCTTCCCGTGACTCTCCCCCTTGACGTTGCCGACTCGGAGCCTCCCCTTGACGACCTTGTCCCTGGCGTTGTCCAGAGGGGTCCCCAGGAAGAGGTGGTCCGGCCGGACACACAGGGGCGTGTCACACCGGTGGAGGACGTGGAGTCCGTCCGGGATCGGGCCATTGACCATCTCGTAGGAATAGCGGTGAGTCCGGACGCTCTTGGTCCCCTCGGGCGTACGGATGCTGAAGCTCCCGTAGCCGGAGTTGCCGAACTGCCCGCGCGTCCAGAGCCAGCACGTCTCGGTCTTGTTGACCTTCGCCCAGAACGACGCCTCCGGATCGCCAGTGACGTTCTCGCGGATGGGGCGCCACGCCTGCACGTCACCGGTTCGCCTGTAACGACCGTGATGGGCCAAGCAGTAGCCGGTCTCGCGACTGTGGATGGGCCTTCCGCAGCTCCCGACGGAGCATGCCCTCTTCTCCATGACCGTACGGTACCACCTGGAGCAAGCGTATGAAGTCCTCCGCCGCTACGGCCACCAACTCAACGTGGCGGATTGTCCGTTGCTACGTTTATGCACGTATTTCGCAGGACCGCACCGGAGCCCACCTCGGTACCGAGCGGCAGATCGAGGACTGCCATGCTCTCGCCAAGCGGCTGTCCACTCCCGACGTGGTGTACGAAGTCGTCCGAGTCTTCGAGGACAACGACCTGTCGGCATACTCCGGGAAGCCCCGCAAGGACTACCTGGAGATGCTCCAGGGCCTCGGAGATGGCGACGCCACGGTGGTCCTTGCCTGGCATACCGACAGGCTCCACCGCTCCCCCACGGAACTTGAGGCGTACATCGCGCTCTCCGAGAAACGCTCCGTCCTGACCCACACCGTCCAGGCCGGGCTGATCGACCTGTCCACCCCGCACGGCCGTATGACGGCCCGCATCCTTGGCGCCGTCGCCCGCCAGGAGTCCGAACACAAGGGCGCCCGCGTGGCCCGCAAACGCCAGCAGAAGGCGAAGGCGGGCGAATGGGGAGGCGGGATCCGCCCGTTCGGATGGGGCATGCCCACGGGCGAGACGCGCAAGAAGATCGTCAAAGCTACGGGCGAGGAGATCGAGGTCCCGGTCCTGGACATGGACAAGGCCGTGCCCAAGGAAGCCGCCGCGATCAAGTACGGCACCGATCTGCTCCTGTCGGGCGGCTCGATCCAGGGCTTCTCCCGCTGGCTGCGGGACGAGGGCATTCTCTCGACCCAGGGCAACGCGATCCGGCCGACGGACACCCGCCTTCTGCTGCTCCGGCCGAGGAACGCGGGCATCGCCATCTACCAGGGCCAGGAGATCGGGCGGGGCTCCTGGGAGCCCATCGTCACCGAAGCCGAGTTCCGGGGCGTGGTGGCTGTGCTGAAGAACCCGGCCCGCACCTCTGCTCGTGGATCCAAGCCGAAGTGGCTGGGCTCCCTGATCTACAGGTGTGGCCAGCCTGGGTGCACGGAGCGGACAAAGTGTGGCCGGGGAGGAAGCACTTCGCAGCCGGGCTACCGATGCATCACAGGCCACGGCGGCGCGCGTCAGGCGGAGAGGGTGGACCGTTACATCAGCGACCTGATCGTGAAGCGGCTCTCCCGGCCTGACGCCGTCGATCTGCTGGAGCCGGGCCCGGACGACGTGGACGTCGCCGGGCTCCAGTTGCAAAGCGATCAGACCCGTCAGCGGCTGGTCGACCTTGCGGCCCTCTTCGGCTCGGGTCACATCGACATGGCCCAGTTCGCTCAGGGCTCGGACACCGCCAGAGCGCAGCTCGCCGTGATCACCAAGAGCCTGGAGCGTGCAGGCAAGCGGGACCCTCTGGTCAGTCTGGTGGGCGCTCCGGACGTTGGTAAGGCGTGGAAGGCGCTGGAGCTGGACAGGCGCCGCTCGGTACTCAAGTCCCTGATGGACGTCACGATCCTGCCCTTGGGCGGTGGGAGGCGATCCGATGAGGACTTCTTCAGATCGATCCACATCGTCTGGAAGCGGTGAGCAGGCAGCCCCGTCCACGCCACAGCCCGGGCGCATGCCCGATGGCGGGTACTTCGACTATGACGCGGTGGAAATCGTGTGGATGCGGGTCCCGACCGTATGAGGTCCGACCCTGTCAGGCGGACTTCTCTTCGGAGTCCGGAACGATCCTGAGTCGATTCCTGGGGTTGGACAGGTAGGCCATCATTTCCGGCGACTTGCTGACGCCGTCGATGAATCCAGCCATTCGCTCTTGCGCGATTCGCTCTTCGCGGAGATCTTCTAGTGCGGCCTTCTCTGCCGCGAAGTCCGCCCTCAAGTCTGCGATATGTAGTTCGAGTTCCGTCTGGCGAGCGGCCAGGTAGTCCGCGCGGGCCCTCTTCACCGCATAGACCCAAAGGTCGCCTTGTAGCATTTTGTAGTAGCGCTCCGCTGAGACCACGTACTTACCGAGGCCCCCCCCTACCGTGAACAGTGAGGCGGTGGCCGCAATGAGGGACCAGAAAATCAAGCCGCCGAGACCGACCCCGTCGGTGAATGCCAAGACGGTCCCGGCCACCATCCCCAAGACGATGCCGCTGCCCATGCATCTCAATGCGATGGTCGAGATGTCGTAGGGCAAATGCGTGACGTCACGGCCAGTCCTCGGCAGAATTCCCCAGTGAGTTGTGCCGCGGTGACGTCCTGTACTCACGCTACTTCCCCCTCGCTCGAACGCCCGCCTGACGAAATATTCTGATCCGTCAGTAGAGCGCGAACCATTGTTTCGAAAAGCTCGATCTTGGCGGGATCCCTAATCCCCAGATCTGCCGCGGCTTCGCGGGGAGAGAGGCTTCTCGCGGGCTGTTGTGCCGATAGGACATCCCGGGAGACGAGCCCTGAGAGAACCAGAAGTTCCGGTAGTGCGACCCGTAGCGCTCGGGCGAGCGGCTCCAGATACGCCGGATCCGGCATGGTCTTCCCTGCCAGCACGCGGCCGACAGACGACGGAGACATGCCGGTGTCGCGGGAGAGCGCAGTCTTGCCGCCCCCGCGGGGCGAGTCGATGTCATAGCCGGCCCGGCGGGCGGCGTCGCGAACGAAGTCAGCAAAGCGCTCCGTCCGTAGTACGTCTTGGTCAGCCATGCCTTACATGCTAGCGCGCAAGTAAGTCAGCGCCTACCCCGCCAGCAAGAGCATCATTGCTGCCTCGCCAGACAGATACTTGCAGCTGAGGCAGTAGGGGCGTAAGTTTCCTGCACCGGCAGGTAGTACCTGTCGAGCAAGGAGATAGTCATGGCGAACTACCGGCTCCGGAGCGGTCTGCTCTTGGAGACCGCGTCGGCGCAAGGCGATCGGAGCTGCTACGCCATCGCGAAGCGCACGGGCATTTCCGAGTCCACGCTGTCCCGGCTGCGCAGGGGCGTAGCGAAACCGGCGTCTGAGACTCTGCTCGTCCTGTCGCAGGCCTACGGCCTGAGCATCGACGACCTCATCGAACACAGCGCGGCGGTTGGCCCCGAGGTCCAGTCGGGGTCAGCCGCCGGGAACGACGAAGCGACCCGGGGTCCAGCCGGGTCGCCTCAGTCGAGCAAGTCCGCACCTACCCACAAGTAAGAAGCGAGACGCTCATGAGCACAACCGTACAGCCCACCCCGCCCCACGCATCGGCGGCCAAGCAGTCCCCCTCCGACGAGATGACGGACCGCATCCTCACCGCGAGCCGCGCCAAGACTCTCCACGCCATCCCCGACGCCGTGCGGAAGGCCGCTGCGGAGACCGGGTTCTGCACACCGGAGCAGGCCGACCAGATCGCCGCCACCATGGTGGCCAAACTCAGCCAGCCCGCGAAGCCGGCACTGACGCCCGATGTCGAACGCGCGCTCGCGCAGATCGAGATCGACAAGCAGACCGCCAAGGATGCGGGCCTCTGGGACGAGAACTACGAGCGTGTCCTCAACACTCTCGGCGACATGTTCCGCGAGGCCAACGACGTCGACTCCGTCCTCGAAGTCTGCATCGGCGCGATGGTCACCGCCATCGCACAGGACCACGGCATGCGAGTGGTGAGAGCGAACGAGAGCGCTGACGACCAGCTGCACGGGCAGATCACCGTCTGGCCCAGGCTGGTCGTCCTCCCGCACGCCATCACCGCGCTGGACGCGCTCGACCAGCTGCGCGGCGCCCTCGACGAGAAGGCGGGCGAGTGACCGCCCCGGCCAAGACCGCGGCGGCCGGAGACACCTCCGGCCGCCCGGCCCGGCCCGTCCGGTTCGAGGACCCCGAACGGAACGCCGCGTACTGGGCGCGCATCGACCGCATCGTCGACGCCGCGCCGCCGCTCACCGACACCCAGCGCGCGATCATCCGCGCCGCGTTCCACCAGCCCTCGGTACGGGAGGCATCGTGAACGACTTCAACCAGATCGTCTCCGGTATGGCCGGCAACACCGACCTCTACGCGGCCGTGCAGGAAGCACGGGCCAAGCTGCACCGCGAGCACCCGCACGGAGTCGACGTAGCCAAGATCGGCTATGAGGCGTGGCGGCAGCTCACCCCGGTCCAGCAAGCGCAGTCGCTCGACGGATTGTTCGTCGCGTACATCGTCCGCCTCCACGACGAGGAGCGCGCCGCCAGGCTCGACGCTGCCGCGGCCGAGGTGAAGACGTACCTCGAAGGCGACGACGAGCACCTCCTCCACGACGCGCTCAGCGGCATCCGGCGCCCCATCGACGAGGAAGCGGAGATCAACGTCTACGCATCCGCCCTGTCCAACGTCCTCGACGAACTCGACCTGCTCCGCCACAGGCTGGCGATGCGCAACACGACGGAGGACGGCAAGTGACCGAGCAGCGTCCCGGCGGGTGGCCGGTGGACGAACCCGTCGACCTGGTCCCGGACGACCTTTACCTGCAGCGGGCCGCCGAGCACGGACGCCACGAGATCGTCCTCGGCTCCATCCGCGCCCACCTCGAAGAGCAGCCGACCCCGGTCACGGTGCTCACCGCCGTCCGCAGGTGGATCAACGACGTCATCGCAGTGGGCGACGAGGTCGCCAAGGCCAAGCGGCGGAACACCAGCTGACTCAGGGAAGCGCCGCGCCCCGGGCCATCCCCCAGGCCCGGGGCCGCTTGCGCACTCACGAACACCACTGGCCCCGCTCGTAGAAGAGAGCACGTTCGTGAACAGCACCACCAGCGTCCTCCCGATCTTCGGGGAGGACACCGAGCACGACGAGACGGAGATCCAGCCCGCCTCGCCTGCTCTCGGCATGGCCGCCGCCGCGGCCCGCCTCGTCGCATACCGCGACACCCAGTTCGAGGACGGCCAGCAGCGCGCGCTGCTCGTCGTCGACTGCCCGTTCTGCGACAGCCAGCACGTCCACTCCGCCGGCCCCGCCGCCGCACCGCGCGTCTGCCCCCGCCGCTCGCGGTGCATCGGCCGCCCGACCGGCACGTACTACTTCCCGGAGGTGACCGCGTGACCGACGGGATCGCCTACAACAAGCTCGCCGACCGCGTCCGCGACCTTGGCCTGCAACACCGCTACAGCGGCGGCGCCCTCCGCGTCCAAGGCGTCTGCCACGACGGAGACTCACCAGACACCGTTGCCGTTCGACGCGGCAACAACGGCGGCGTCGTCATCCACTGCCATAAGTGCGACGGCAACGCCGACTTCCTCACGGCGATCGGATGGACCGAGGCAGACCTCTTCGACGAGCCGCTGGACCGATCCCGCGACCGGCCCGCCGATGACACGTGGATCCCCTGCCAAGACCGTGGCCACAAGCGCGTTGCGCAGTACGTCTACCGCAACGAGAACAAGGCCGTGGTCCACGGCGTGACCCGCTGCGACCACAAGTGCTTCGCACAGTGGAGGCCGGACGACACCACCCGCTCTGGGCGCCGCTGGTCCCTCAACGACAAGGAGGGCAACCGGCTCGTCCCGCTCATCCCGTACCGCCTGCCCGAGCTGCTGGTCGCGAAGGAAGCAGACCGTGTGATCTGGATCGCCGAGGGAGAGAAGGACGTCCAGGCGCTCGTCGACCACGGACTTGCTGCCACCTGCAACGCAGCCGGGGCCGGGAAGTGGACGGCCGACCACGCCGCGTACCTCGAAGGCGCGGACGTCACTATCGTCGCTGACCGGGACGAGCAGGGCGAGAAGCACGCGCGCGCCGTCGTCGAGACACTCCGGGGCGTGGCCAGCACGATCTACGTGGTGCAGGCCGCGACCGGTAAGGACGCCGCCGACCACTTTGCAGCCGGGCACAAGGACTCCGAGTTCGTGCAGGTCTGGGCGCCGGTCCCGCACCCCGGAGACCCGGCGGTGGGGGCGTGAGCGACGAGCCGCTGTGGCTTCCCCGCACGTCATCGAAGGGTCAGGGCGTCGGGCTGATCCTGCCCGACGGCTACCAGCCGGACGAGCGGAGTGGGGAGGCCGCGCAGGGCGGTCGCAGATCTTGGCGTGGGCAAGACTTGACCACCTTCGTGGACGGCTCCCACAAGCCCGCGACGCCCACCGTAGGGGCGCGCGCCGACGGCGTGGGTGTGCTCTACCCAGGGCGCATGAGCACCGTCGCCGCGGAATCCGAGGCGGGCAAGACCTGGTTCGCGATGATCCTCGCCATCCAGGAGTTGAACCGTGGCAACCACGTTCTCTTCCTCGACTTCGAGGACGAGGCCGCTGGCGTCGTCGGCCGGCTCCTGGCGATGGGCGCGGACGCCGACGCCTTGCTGGAGCGCTTCCACTACGTCCGCCCCGAAGAGCCGCTCGGCCTCGCGGACATGGTCGACCTCGCCGAGATCCTGGCCCTGGGGCCCTCGCTGGCCGTGGTCGATGGCGTCACCGAGGGAATGTCGCTGCATGGGCTCAACATCAACGACAACAAGGATGTCGCGGTCTTCGGCCGGAAGGTGCTGCGCCCCCTCCAGGACGCGGGCCCGGCGGTCGTGACCCTCGACCACGTCGTGAAGTCGACCGACAACCGGGGCCGGTACGCGATCGGCGGCGTCCATAAGCTCAACGGCCTCAACGGCGTGATGTACCTGATGGAGAACGTCCAGCCGTTCGGCATCGGGGTGAAGGGTCGGTCCCGGATCAGGATCGCGAAGGATCGGCCGGGCCAGCTCCGAAAGGAGGCGCTGCCGCACGAGTCCGGGCTGTTCTGGTTCGCCGACCTGGTCGTCGACGCCACGGGGCCGGGGCCCGTCGAGGCGGTGCTGTACCCGCCGATCGAGCGGCAGGCGGAAGAGGAGGCGAAGGCCGAGCAGGAGGCGGACGCCAAGCAGGAGGCGGAGACCGAGGCTCGGAAGGCGAAGGTCCTCATCACCCTCAAGCAGGCGTCGGAGCCGCTGAGCGGTCGCACGATCGGCGATCTGGTGCCTGGCAGGGCGTCCGTGACCAGGCGGGCCCTGGCGCGTCTCGTGCAGGCGGGCGAGGTCGCGAGCGTGCCGGGGCCGAAGGGTGCCGTACTACACGTCCTGGCCGAGGCGAGGGGGGCCGAGCAGTGAAGGTTCGTGTGCGTCCCAGTGCGTCCCGTGACGGGGCATCAGCTTTTCGGAGGCTCGCATTTCCGCAGGTCAGAGGCACCGTAAGCGCGTCCCGATCTTGGAACAAGATGCATGGTGAATCTGATGGTCCATCACGGGACGCGCTCTCTGCATCCCTGACCTGCAGGAACACCACAAAGCGACTAGTGCGTCCCAGCGCGTCCCAGTGAGTCCCGGACGCACTTGTGTGTGTGCGTCCCACACCCCTTTAGGGGGGTGGGACGAACCCACGCCAACGATCTCGCCGGCGAAGAAAGGAATCTCATGCCCCACCAACCCGGCACCTGCTTCTGCGGAGACTGCATGACGTGCGCTCGGCTCAACGCACCGACCCTGTACGGCTTCCTTGGGAAGAGACCTGGCGAGCCTGCCGCCTTCGCGCAGGTCTTCGCCTGGTGCCCCTGGTGTGCCGGCTGGCACCGTCACGGAGACGCCACGAACAAGCCCGGCGATGTGCTCCACCGCTATCCGCACTGCATTTGCCGGGGCCCGTGGGAAGCCACCGGATATTTGATCGCCGTGACCAACCTGCCGCTCGCCAAGGTGTGGGGCCGGATGCGTAGGGCTTCAGATGCGCAGCGGCAGGCGATCGGCGACGGACGCGTCACCTCCGCCATCGAACGTCTTCGGCGCCAACCGCTGCCCATGCTCCTGCCCGAGCATCACGGCGGACGCACCATCTGACCCGCATACCGCCGGCCACCGAACGGCGCGGCCGGGCCAAACCGAAGGGGATCAAATGTCCAGCGATCACGAAGCGATCGAAGCCCACGAGAACGGGACCCGGTACGGGGGCAAGGTGCTCTCCTTGATCCCCGCGCCTGACGGATGGTCTGTCGGAACCCAGGTTGAGCGGATCAACCGCAAGACCAACGAGATCGAGCGCGACGAAGCCAAGGTCTTCCCGCTGATTGCGTGGGCGCTGATCGACGCTATGTTCCACGGCGGCGACAAAAAGGTCCAGGTGGAGCCCATGTTCCTCACGCGCGCCGGGGCCACGCACGCCAACGAGTTCCGTTGGCAGAACGACGCGGGCGGCCTCGATGGCGACTGGAGGACCGGGGTGTCCGTCGATGTGATCCCTGCGCCCCACGTACTGGCCATCCCGCCCACCTACGGCGAGCCCGTGGCGACCAGCAAAACCGAAGACCACACCGGTCACAGGCACGAGTCCGGCATCTGACCTATGCGGCAAGGGCCGCCCCGCGGGAACCGGGACGGCCTCCCACCCAGCATCCCAAGTGTTCCAAATGGAACACCTCGCCCCCGAAGGAGCCTTCCATGGCCACCACCCCCAACGCCCTGTTCATGGACACCGGCGGCTACACGACCCGCATCACCCTCCCCGAGGACCCCGCCCAGCGGGCCGTCGTCATCCGCGCCGTCACCAACAGCAGCAGCCTCGAAGCCGTCGACCTCACCGACGAGTGGGCGCTGTGGCTGGACGAGACCGGCGGCATGCTCGGCTCCTACCGGCGCCCCGTCAACAACGCCGCGACCCGGCTTGCCACTCACCTCGGGCTGGCCGGGAAGATCCGCGGCCCGGTCGTCATCACCGGAACGTCGCCCCTGGGGACGATCTTCCTCACCGAGCAGGGCCTGGAAGACATCGAGGCCGTCCTTGGCGAGCACGTCGGCGGCGGTTGGGCGGCCCCGTAGTCCGTGCGCAACCGGCCGGCCCTGCGGGAGACGGGGCCGGCCACCCCCAGCAGACCACGAAGGAGCCCGGGATGGAGACCCCCAGTACGACGAGAGCCCCCCGCGCCAGCGTGCCGGACGGGGGGCTCACAGCGTCGCAGCCAGCAGACGCTTGCAATGTCCACACCAGCGTAGCCGCAGCCCCCGACAACCGGTGCGAGGTGTGCGGAGAAGAGACTGGCGGCCGGATGCTGTGCGAACGGCACACCGCCAGGCTGGCGAAGTCCCTGACGGCGCTGCCCGATCTATACACGGAACTCGGCGTGCACCTGGTGCCGCGCCGCACCGGCCCCGTCGAGGTGGTCACAACGTCCGGCGCCGGGCCCCGCTCACCACTGAACGAAGACGTGTTCGACCTGGTGGACGGCGGTCACATGGTGGCCGTGGTCGAGGGCTGGCGGGTGGACGTGCAGCGGGTGCGCTGGCCGCAGCACACGCCGCCGCCCCGGTCTGGGCTGGCTGCGGACTGCCGGTGGCTGGGCATGGAGCTGGAGTGGATCGTGGTGCACTATCCCGCGGCCGGGGATCTGGCGCGGGAGGTGTGGGCGCTGGAGAGCGCGGCCCTGTCGATCGTCGGGGCTCCGCTGCCGCGGCCGCTGCGGGTCGGTCTGTGTGTCGCGGTGACGGACGACACCGGCACGGTGTGCGGCGCCCCAATCAACCGGCTCCCCGGGCAGGGCCGGGTGGTCTGCCGCTGGTGTTCGGCGACCTACGCCACCGAGCAGGACTGGCTCCTCATGAAGCATTACCAGCCGAAGGAATCTGCATGACCACCTTGACTGGAACCCCGGGGTTCCATAAAGTAGTGGCTGTGCCAACATCCCATTGGCGCGCACGCGTTGATGCCGCTGACCAGCGGCGGAGCGAGCTGCAAGCCGAGCTATCCGAAGTAGCCAGACAGCGGGCCGCAGCGCTCGAAGACGGCGCCGAGGAACTCGGTAGCAAATCAGCTGTCGCCCGAGAACTCGGGATCAACGTCAGCGCGGTACGGAAGTACATCCGGGAGCACGGCCGGGCGACTGCAACGCCTTCGGACTCCCCCGACACAACCGAATAGCAGGCCCACATACAAGTGGGCCCCCGGAGCACGGCGACTGCAACGCCAGTCCGGGGACCGCTTGCCCAGTCAGGAGAACGGACCTCCTTCATGGACCAGCAGAACTTTAGCGCGCCCTCGCGCGCCCAGATCACCCCGGCGCAGCAGCTCAACGAGCACTTCACCCGTATCTACACCCGCTTCCAGCCGGCCATCACCCGCCTCGTCCAGCACGAGGTCCGCGGCGGCAACCAGCACCTCGCCGAGGACCTCACCGCGGACGCCTTCTACCGGGCCTGGCTCGACCTCCACAAATGCCGGGCCACCACCGACGGCCAGATGTACAACTGGCTCGCCGCCCTCGCCCGCCACACCGTCACCGCCCACTACCGCGCGAAGCGGAACGTGGCCGAAGTGCCCGTCGACACCGGCACCTGGCAATACGCGGACCGCGAGATGAACCAGGCCAGCGGCTACTACACCCCCGCCCCCACCGGCTTCCGCACCGCCCCCGTCACCCGACCGGGCGACAGCGACCCGGACATGGACGAGGCGCTCCGCCGCGTGCGCACCAAGCAGGTGACCCGGTGATCCACACCCCTATCCACAGTGTGGATAACCCCGCCGGGCCGAGCGTCATCCCCGATCCCGTCCGCGACCTGCTCGCCACGGTCCTCGAAGCGATCGACCTGCCTCACGCCGCGACCATCGGCGGTGACGAGGTCCGCGTCCGACTGCTTGCCACCCGCGCCACCCACGTCCGGATCGCCCTCCGCAGCGTCCTCGGCGACGACGCCCCCGACCTGGGCGTGACCTGGGACGCCAACTACCTGCGCGAACGTCTCGCCGAGCACCCGATCACCGGGTACGTCACCGCCGACCAGGCCGACGCCGCCCTCAACCAGGGCAAGACCTGGTCCCAGGCCGTCACCCTCCCCACCGGGGAGAGCCAGTGAGCGAGCCCCGCACCATCACCCTGCCCACCGCCGACCACGGCGACGTCACCCTGCCCGAACCCTCGTGGTGCATCGGACACGAGTCCACGCCCGGCGACAGGCGAGCCGACATCCTCCACCAGGGCGCAGACGTCGAACTCGTCTTCCACGGCCACGTCTTCGACACCACCGGACTCGTGGAAGCCCCGTTCGCCGAACTGCCCGGAGGCGGCCTCGGTGCCTCGGTCGGCCTGCTCGGACAGACCCTTGACCCTGTCGGCCTGTACGAACTCGCCGCCGCTTTCGACACCTACGCCGACCGCATCCGCGGCCTCGCCGACCAGCTCGACACGCTCCGCTCCGGGGGTGTCCAGTAATGGGCTTCCTCGACCGCCTCCTCGGCAACGACCAGGAGCGCGCCGCGAACTACGAGGGCCGTGAGTCCGCGTCCGAGAGCGCGGCCCGCAAGCGCCGGGAGCGACACCACCGCAACCTCGGCAAGACGTCCGCCAAGGGCGACGCCTGGGAGCGCAAGGACCGCCGCCGGTTCGGAGGTGGAGCGTGAAGCGGGACCCCCTGCTGTGGGCCGCGCTCGCCGCGGTCCTCACCGTCCTCGCATCCGCCGAGTACAAGCTCGCGGTCGCCTGCGGGTTCGGGACGTACGTTGCCGCCGGCGTGCCGGCCGCACTCGACGTGTACGCGCTCGCCGCGCTCCGGGCCCGCCGTGACGTCTTCACGGTCGTGCTCACGCTGATCGCGGTGAACGCGGCGAGCCACCTCGTCGAGGTCAGTCTCCTGCCCGTATCCGTACTCCTCGTCGTCGCCGTGTCGGCGGTCGCGCCGCTCGTTCTGTGGCGCGTCCACCGGCTCTCCGAGGGGCCCGCAGGTGTAACACCGGCCGGGGAAATTGTTACACCTGCCGCCTCGCCGGAACTCGCGCCGGAACCGGTTCCGGTCGAGGCGGAACCAGCGGAACCGATCACCGTCGAGCGGGCGGAACCGGTGTCTGGAATTCCAGACACGACCGCCGACGCGGTGCCCGTCGGCCCCGTCCTCGGCCCCTGGCGCCCCCTGGCGGAACTCGCAGGCGGAACCACCGGAACAGGCCCCGACCTGCACGAGTACCGGACCTGGGGCATCGTCCCCGAACCGACCGGACCCGAGACGGAACCGGCACCGGAACCAGTTCCGCCCACAGTTCCGCCCACCGGAACCGGCGCCGCCGACATCGAGACCGAGGACTCCCAGAACACCACCTTCGAGACCCGCGTCACCACCGTGCGGAACTGGCTGGAGACGGAACCGGAACTCACCGGAACCGAGATCGGAACCAGACTCGGAATCTCCGACGGCTACGGCCGGCGTCTGCTCCGGAAGGCCCGCGAGGACACGTGATCCTCGCCGCGTTCTTCGGGCTGTCCGCCCTGCTCGCCCTCTTCGGGCTGTGCGCCGTCGCGCTCCACGACGTCCCCCGCATCACCGGGACCGTCGCGTTCATCCTCACGTGCGCCGCGCTCGCCGCGGCCGTCTGCCGCTAGGAACCCGATGCACTCCATGAACTACGTCACCGCCGGTGGCGTGACCGTCGGCCTCTGCCTCCTCGGCTGGCAGATCATCACCTGGTGGCCCGGCCGCAAGCCCCTGACGAAAGACCCCCTCAAGCACGCGGCCAAGCTCCTGCCCTGGCTGCTGTCCTGGTCCTATGGCTGCCTCACCACCCTCGGCATCGGCGGCCTCATCGGGACCGCGTCCAGCAGCGTCCTCGGCCTGTCCAACTGGTTGGGGGACGTCGCCCTGTTCTGGGGAGTCGGGGAGCACCCCGGCCAGCTCGCCGCCGCGAAGACGTTCGTCCCACTGTCCGGCCCGGGGAACTGCACGGTGCTCATCCTGACCGCGTGCTTCATCGCCGCGGTGAAGAAGGCCAGCGACGACCAGGCGGGCGTCCTCAAGCGCGGCGCCTGGTGCGGGATCACGCTCGGCACCTCGGCCGGGGTCGCGGGGTTCGCCGCGGTGCCGCTCGCGCTCGCCGTGAACTGGATCGGCGACCACGTCTACGGGGCGTTCTGATGGCCCGCAAGAAGCAGGCCGAAGCCGAGTCCGAGGAGCCGAGCAGGGCGGCCGGCGCCTGCCTCCTGGTCGTCCTTGCCGGGGTCGTGGTCGCCGTGACGTTCCGGCTCTCCGTGACCGTGGGAGTCCTCGCGCTGTGGGTAGTTGGGGCGCTGGCCCTGTGGCGCGCCGCCCGCCGGATGTCCGATTCGTCAGCCACTCCCCCACCGAGAGGGGCTGCCCCCGAATCTGCTGAAGCTGCACGTCGCAGGCTCAAGAGGGCGAGAGGGGCTCTGGACCCGAACGGGGTTATGTGCATCCTGCACCCAGACCCTGATGCCGGCGCCAGCGACCCCGAACAAGCCAACTGAGACCGCCGAGGCATGGCTGACCGCGAACATCGGAACTATCAGTGCAAGCACCACAGGGAGGGGAAGCACCATGACCGAGGAACTCGGCTCCGTAGAGGAACCCATCGGCACCGCAGAGCTCCAGCGCCTGCAGGACAAGTACCGCAAGCAGAACATCGCCAACGACCGCGCCCGAGAACAGATCGAAGAAGACGTCAACAGCGGCCGCTACTCCGAGGAGCAGGGCGACGAGATCAGCGCCTCGTTCGAGCAGTCCTGCCGCGAGATCCTCGACCGCATCCAGGGCGAGATCGAAGCGCACTGTCGGAGGTACAACCTGCGGGTCGCTTCCGCGCCACACTGGACCGATGAATGAGCAGCCCGCCCCGCCCGGCCGGTACACCACCCGCGACGTCGCCCGAGCCCTCGGCACCAGCCCCGGGGGCGTCCGGAACCTCGTCTACCGGGGCCGCCTCAAGCGGGTCGGAGGCACCGAACGACACCCGCACTACGCCGTCGAGGACGTCGCCGCGCTCCTCGCTGAACGACGAGCACGCGCTGCCGCTTGACCGCAGGTCAGACGGCGTGTGACGATCTGCGTGTACAACTGTGCCCTCAACCGGCACCACAAACGCACGACGAAGCCTCAGCTCGGTCCCCCCGGCTGGGGCTTCGTCGTGTCACAACCCTGTCGCAGCGCTCGCCCGGCAACCCGCGCAGCGCCACACTGAGCCCCTCATCACCAGAGTCCAAGGGGGGACCATGGGGTTCATCAACAACGCCAAGGCCAAGGGCGCGACCGACGAAGCGCGCAAGGCCTACGCCGAGGGACGCAGCGTCCTCGTGTACAAGTTCATCGAGGCCAACAAGACCAGCATGACGACCGCGCCCATGACCGGCGTCGGCGAACAGATCGAAGCCATCGAGGCCCAAGGCTGGGCGCTCGCCAACATGGCGGCCGCCGAGAGCAAGACTCTCGGAGGCGAACGCGTCGCCCTCGTCTGCCTGTTCCGCCGCCGCTGACACTGCACCGACCAGGCCCGGCCCGCACACGCAGGCCGGGCCTCGGCGTACCTGGAGGTGAGCATGGCCACCGACCGGTCAGAGCTCACCAGCTACGAGTTCCGGCAGATGCGCGCCCGCCTGCTCGCCGAGTCCGACGTGTGCATCGTCTGCGGCCACGGTGCCGCCGACACGGCCGACCACATCATCCCCGTCAGCAAGGGCGGCGCACGGCGCGACCCCGACAACCTCGCGCCCATCCACGGCGTCATCGGCTGCCCCACCTGCCTCCGCAAGTGCAACAACGAGAAGGGCGACCGCCCCCTCGCCGACGTCGTCCAGCTGCAGACCAGCGTCGACTGGTTCGCCGGACCGTAGAGGAGGACGTGTGAGCAAGACCAGCACCGGCTTCAACGTGAGCCTGGTCGTCCACTCCGTCGACAACCTGCCCGAAAAGGACGGCGAGCAGATGTACGCCGACGACGTCACCGCTGAGGCTCGCGAAGTCGTCGAGGCCGCCATCATCCGGTGGTACGAGGAACGCGGCAAGGAACTACTGGCCTGTGAACCTCTCGTCGGATGAGGGAGGACGGCATGCATCAGGCCAGCGGGGCACAGCCTGAACGTTCGGCAGCACCACCCCCGCCGCCCCCTGCCGAACCCAGCCATGACGACATCGCTCGCTGGCTGAAGGACCCGGCCAACCGTGAGGCCGTCAGCTACGTGCTGCGCCGCGAGGCCCGCATCGACCCACGCTGGCTGTCCGACCTGGTGCGCAGCGAGGAACGGATGCGGGGCGGACGTATGCCCGGAGTGTCCTGACAAACATGCAGGTCAGAGGCGCGTGAGATCGACGATCAGACCGATCAGATCAGTTCGGATCCGAGACGGCCAAGATTTTTTAGGGAAGATCATCTTCTCAACCCCGCGACCAGCTTTTATTTTTCTCCCCCCGGGCCAATGCCGACCGGATGATCATGGAAGGGGGCGGCCATGGGCTCGGTGGAGGACGCCGTCCGGAGCGACGTCGAGCAGCTCGGCGACCTGGTCGGCGTGGAGCCATCGCTGTCGGAGCTGGCGTACACGCTCGCCGGCCGCATCGACGCTGCGGCCACCGGCGCGTGCGAGACGTGCGGTGAGCCCGTCGCCCAGGACGACAAGATGCTGCCTCAGTTGACCCGCGAGCTCCGTCAGACGCTCGCCCAGCTGCTGGAGGGGCGGGCCGCTGACGATGACGACGACCTCGGAGACCTGGGCTCCCCCGACTGAGTTCGCCGAGGATCTGTACGAGCGGTACGGCCTGGAGTGCCCGCCGCGTTGGGGGACACCGCGCCACCCGGACAGGCCGTCGCTCGGACCGAAGCTGTGGAAGGTCATGGCCAAGCTCGGCGCCCCGCCGATGCCGTGGCAGAAATACGTGTCGGACGTCGCCCTGGAGATCGACCCCGAGACGGGCCTGTTCGCGCACCGCGAGGTCGGCCTGTCCGTCTCCCGGCAGCAGGGCAAGACCGAGCTGTGCCTCGGTGCCCAGGTGCACCGCGCGCTGGCCTGGCAGCGGCAGAACATCGTCTACGCCGCGCAGACGAGGGGCATGGCGCGGCAGCGCTGGGAGGATGAGTTCTGGGAGAAGATCTCCGGCTCCGATCTGGCCAAGCGCGCCAGGATCCGGAAGAGCAACGGCAACGAGGCGATCCTGTGGCCGTCGACCCGCTCGCGCATGGGCATCACGGCGAACACCGAGAAAGCCGGGCACGGCCCGCCGCTCGACCTGGGGTTCATCGACGAGGCGTTCGCTCATGAGGACGACCGGCTGGAGCAGGCGTTCTCCCCGGCGATGCTGACCCGATCCATGGCCCAGCTGTGGTGGGCGTCGGCCGGCGGCACGACGAAGAGCGTGTGGCTGAACAAGAAGCGGGAGATGGGCCGTGCACTGATCGAGGCCCTGTGGGCGGCGCTCGCCGAGGACGCCGCGGCGGCCCGGCCTCGGGCCTGCTACTTCGAGTGGTTCGCTCCGGAGGATATGGACCGGGCGAACCCGGCGACGTGGCGGGCCACGCTGCCCGCACTGGGACACACGGTGACCGAGGCCATCATCGCTGCCGAGCTGGAGAAGATGGACCCGGCCGAGTTCGACCGGGCCTATCTGAACCGGACCCGGAAGCCCACGCCGCCCACGGACCCGAACGTGCCGAAGGGCAAGTGGCCGGGGCTGCTCGACGCCGACAGTAAGCCTGTGCCGGACAGTGTGGCGCTCGCTATCGACGTCTCGCAGGACCGCAGCTACGCATCCATCGCGGCCGCGTCCAAGCGGGCCGATGGGCGCGTGCACGTCGAGGTCGTCGCCCGCCGACCGGGCACGGACTGGCTGGTGCCCGCCGTAGTCCGCCTGCGCGGCCTGTGGAAGCCGGTTGCCGTGGCCATCGCGTCGTCTGGGGCGCCGGCCGGATCGCTCATCGACGACCTGATCGCCGCAGGCATCGACGTGCCGAAGGACAAGGAACATCCGGAACGCGGCGACCTGGCCGTGATGCGCAACGGGGACATCGTCGAGGCGTGCGGCCAGCTGGCCGACGCCATGAATCAGGGCACCATCGCCCACCTTGACCAGGTGCCCCTCACTGCGGCCGTGAACGGGGCCCGGACGCGCCGCAACGGCGACGCCTGGACGCTCGACCGCACCAGCTCGCTGGTGGACATCAGCCCCCTGTGCGCGGCCACGTTCGCCCGCTGGGCGTTGCTCATCCGGGGCCCGCAGGTCGAAGAGGACTACGACGTCAGCGATTCGTTCGCGTAGGGAGGCCGTATGGGCATCTTGGACAGGATGCGACGCGCCGTCACCCGCGACGCGAACATCGTCACCGCCGAGGATCTGCTGAATCTGTCCCGCGAGGGACGGCTCGGCGGCAAGAGCGTGCACGTCACCAACGACTCAGCGCTGCGGCATTCCGCGGTGTGGGCGGCGTTGCGGCTACGGGCCGACCTGGTGTCGATGATGCCGATCGACGTGTACCGCAAGGTGCAGGGCCTGCAGGTGGAGGTGCCCAAGCCGCCCGTCCTGGTCACCCCAGGCGGGCAGGAAGTCGGCATCAAGGAGTGGATGTACTCCACCGAGTTCGACCTGGACCGGGCCGGGAACTGCTTCGGCCTGATCACAGAACGCACGGGCGTGATCGGCCCGGACGGGCGCGGGCTGCCCGGCCGTATCGACCTGGTGGAGCTGAGCGAAGTCACCGTCCGCGCCAACGGCTCACAGATCAAAAAGTTCAAGATCTGCGGCACCGAGTACGACCCGTGGGAGGTGTGGCACGAGAAGCAGTACACCGTCGCCGGCTTCCCGCTCGGCCTGTCCCCGGTGGCGTATGCGGCGTGGACGATCGAGGAGTCCCTGAACGCGCAGCAGTTCGCCCGTGACTGGTTCGGGGCCGGCATCATCCCATCGGGCACGCTGAAGAACGTCGGCAAGACGATCAACCAGAAGAACGCGCGGGAGGCCAAGGAGGCGTTCCGGGCGGCTGTCTCCAACGGGGACGTGTTCGTGCACGGCTCGGACTGGGAGTACAAGCCGATCCAGGCCGTGGCGCAGCAGGCGCAGTTCATCGAAGCCCGCCAGTTCGGCATGGGCGACATCGCCCGGTTCTTCGGCGTGCCCAGCGACCTGATCGACGCCGCGGTGTCGGGCAGCAGCGTCACCTACGCCAACATCAGCCAGAGAAACTTGCAGTTCCTCATCATGCACTTGGGGCCGGCCGTGGGCCGACGCGAGGACGCGTTCAGCCGGAAGCTGGTGTCCAATCCGCGCTACGTGAAGCTCAACACGGACGCACTCCTGCGGATGGATCCTGCGGCTCGTGCCCAGACGCTGAAGACCCAGATCGATTCGCGCACGCTGGCCCCGTCCGAGGCGCGGGCCATCGAGGAGCGGCCGCCGTTCACCGAGGAGCAGCTCGCCGAGTTTGACCGGCTGTTCGGCTCGCGGTCCGTTCCTGCCCAGCCCACGACCGCCGTACCGGGAGCTACGTCATGACCACAAACACGCGCGCCGCGGCCGCGGCGGCCCGAGCCCAGAACGTGCGCCAGCGCGCCGACCGGCCCTCACAGCGCCGCAGCGCCGAGCAGGCAGGATCCCGCGCTACGGTGCGCGCTTCCCTGTCCGGTGTCGAGGTGCGTGAGGCCGGAGATACGGGCGCGCTGGAGTTCCTTGGCCACGCGTCGGTGTACGAGCAGGCCTACGAGATGTGGGACATGTTCGGCCCGTACACCGAGGTCGTCACCGAGGGCGCGGGAACCGATTCCCTGGCCCGCGCGGACCTCGACGTGCCTCTCGTCCTGGGCCACGACCAGCTGCGCCGCCTGGCACGCACAACCACAGGGACGCTGTTCCTCGCTGAGGACGCCAACGGCCTGTCCGTGCGCGCCCCGCAGCTGGACCCGACGGACCACGACGTCGCGTACATCGCGCCGAAGCTGCGCTCGGGCCTGATCGACGAGATGTCCTTCGCGTTCCGCATCGAGTCGGGACAGTGGTCCCCGGACTACACCGAGTACCGCATCAACCGGTACGACATCCACCGCGGCGACGTCGCGATCGTCGGCTACGGCGCCAACCCCTACACCGGTGCGAGCCTGCGGCAGCCCGCGGCCGCGCCGACGAACAGCCGGGCCCGCGCGCTCCTGGAGATCGCGCTCGCCCGCTGACCCCTGATCTTCCCGCCGTCCGGCGGGAGCTACTGCCCTGCGCTCGCGCGCACGAGACCACCCGGCGCCATGCCTCGGGTGGCCGTCTGACCTGGACCGGGGCGTCTGGATTCCATCGACAAGGAGGACGAGATGACTCTCGCCGACCTGATCGCCCAGGCGCGCACCGCGCTGGAGACGGCGATCACCACCCGACAGCAGGAGCAGGACGCGCTGGTCGCGCTGCGCTCCGACGAGAACCTGACCGAGGACGCCGTCACGGCGCGGGTCGCCACCCGCGACGCCGCCGACGCCGAGGTCACCCGGCGCCAGGGCGCCCTCGAGGAGCTGCTCGCCGAGCAGGCCCGCGAGGACGAGATCGCCGCCCTGTCCGCCCGCACCGCCCCGGCGGCCAACCGGGCCCCGGCCTACGACCAGGTCGCCCGCGTCGGCCAGGAAGAGCGCACCTACCGGCCCGACCACGACCGCCGCGGTTCCAGCTTCGAGCGGGACGTGGCGTCCGCGTTCTTCGGCGACTACGAGGCCCAGTCCCGCCTTGCCCGCCACATGCAGGAGGAGCGCGTCGAACGCGGGGACCAGATCGAGCAGCGTGCAGCCGGTACGGGCGCGTTCGCGGGCCTGGTGGTCCCGCAGTACCTGACCGACCTGTACGCCCCGGCCGCGGCCGCTCGACGCCCGTTCGCGGACGCCATCCGCGGCCACGACCTGCCCGCGCAGGGCATGACGGTCAACCTGTCCCGGATCACCACGACGACCAGCACCGCGCTGCAGGCGTCGGAGAACACCAACGTGTCCGAGACGGACATCGACGACACGCTGATGACCATTCCGGTGCAGACCAACGCGGGCCAGCAGACGCTGTCCCGGCAGGCCATCGAACGCGGCGCCGGCGTCGAGCCCGTCGTCCTCGACGACCTGTTCCGCCGCTACTCCACGACGCTGGACTCCACGCTGTTGAACCAGGCCACCAACGGCCTGACCAACGTGGCCACCGCCGTGGCGTACACCGACGGCACGCCGACCGCGACGGAGTTCTACCCGAAGGTTCTGGAGGGCCTGTCGGGTGTCGAGGCCGCACTGCTGGACCAGGCGTCCGGCGAGAACATCGCCGTGATGCACTCGCGGCGCTGGTACTGGATGCAGAACGCCCTGTCGTCGACCTGGCCGCTCATCAGCCAGCCGGGCATCGCCGCGCAGATGGCCGGCACCAACCTGGGCACGACCTACGGCAGCGGCGTGCGCGGCACGCTGCCCAACGGCACTCCGGTCATCGTCGACAACAACATCGCGACGAACTACGGCGCGGGCACCAACGAGGACGAGGTCTACCTCGTGGACCGCAACGAGTGCCACCTGTGGGAAGACCCCAGCGCCCCGATGTACATCCGGGCGGAGCAGCCGAAGCTGGCCAGCCTCGGCGTCCTGATGGTCGTGTACGGCTACTTCGCGTACACCCACGCCCGCTACGCCCAGGCCCGGAAGATCGGCGGCACCGGCCTGGTGACGCCGACGTTCACGGGCGTCTGATCCCTCGCCGCGTAGGGCCCGCCCCGCTTGGGGCGGGCCCTCGTGGTTCACCACTCATCCCGGGAGGGAGCAAGGCATGGCTACCGAGGACCCGATGGTCGCCGCGCTGCTGCGCGAGCGCGAGGGCCTGGTGCAGCGCGGTTTGACGGACCGCGTCGACCAGGTCGACGAACAGCTGCGGCTGCGTGGCGCTGAACCGCCCGCCGGCGAGAAGACCGAGCCCGCCAGGCCGTCGTCGCGGTCGACGCCGCCCAAGGGCCGCAGGGCGCGAGGCACGGAGGCCACCTGACATGGCCACTGAGTACGCCACCCGCGACGACCTCAAGGTGCAGCTGGGCATCGAGACGAGCGACACCACCCGGGACGCCCTGCTGGACAAGGCGCTCAAGTCTGCGTCCCGCGGCATCGACCGTGCGACCGGGCGCCGCTTCTGGCTGGACGACACCCCTGTCGCACGCACCTACCGGCTGCACGCCCGTGTCGTCCGCGAGGAAGACGGTGACGTACTCCTGGTCGACGACATCGGCGACACCACCGGCATGACGGTAGAGAGCGCGTCAACCGGGGGCGGCTCGTTCGCTGCCATCACCGGCAGCTACGAGACGACCCCCGAAAACGCCCTGGCCGACGGGTACCCCATCACCGGCCTGCTGCGGTCCAACAGCATCTGGGGCACGGCCTTTACTCGCATCCGGGTCACCGCGAAGTTCGGATGGCCGGCTGTCCCGGACGACGTTTCATCGGCCTGTCTCATCCAGGCCACCCGTCTCTACAAGCGCAAGGACTCCCCCGAGGGCATCATCGGCTCGGCCGAGTGGGGCGTGCGCAACCTGTCCCGCCGGGATCCGGACGTGTGGGCGCTGATCGAGCCGTACATCCTGCCCGGCTTTGGATAGGGGGCGGCATGCAGATTTCCTCCGTCCGTGATGCGATCGCGGACGCCGCCCGGCCAGTGATCCTGCCTGACGGGCTGGGCAAGCTGACCTGTTCCGGCTACGTCCCCGACAGCGTCATCGCGCCGCACTTCTTCGTCGGCGAGTACGAGCAGGACTTCGACAAGGCCATGGGCCGCAGCCTGGACGAGCTGACGTTCACCACCCGAGTCCTGGTCTCCACCGCCGACGACCGGGCCTCGCAGCGGCTACTGGACGCCATGCTGTCCGGCTCCGGGCCTGCGTCACTGAAGGCGGCGATCGAGGTGGCCCGCGGCGGCCCCGGCGAGTACGCCCTCGGAGGCCTCGCCCACGACCTGCACGTCACGAGTGTCCGCGGCTACCGCTGGTACGAACACGCCGGCTCCAACTACGTCGGCGCCGAACTGATGATCAAAGTCATCGGAGAGGGGAGCAGCTGAGATGCGCATCCGCATGCTGGTGCAGATGCCGCCGGGTGCCACGCGAAACGGCGTGCCCTGGCCCGACGAAGGAGCCGTGGAGGACATCACCACCGGCGAGGCGCAGCACCTCGTAGCCTCCGGGATCGCCGAGGAAGTCGAGGACGACACCAGTCCGGCCCCGCGCCGCAGGACCAAGAAGGAGGCGGCAGAGTGAGCAAGTTCGTCCTGACCAACGCGCGCCTCTTCACCGGCGGCGTCGACCTCACCAGCGCCTCCAACAAGGTCGAAATCTCCACCAAGATCGAGGAGAAGGACGCCACCAACTTCGCATCGGGCGGCTACAAGGAACTGCTCGGCGGCCTCGGCTCCGCCGAGATCAGCAGCGAGGGCCAGTGGGAGGCCGGCGACCCGAGCAAGGTCGATGATGCCGCCTGGGCGCAGCTCGGCAGCGTCGGCGCCTGGTCGATGGGCCCGAACGGCGCCGCGGTGGGAAACCTGGCCTACCTGACGAACGCCCTGCGCTGCGACTACAAGCTGCTGGATGCGGTCGGCGAGATCGCCCCGTGGACCAGCGGCGGCAAGAGCAGCTGGCCTCTGGCACGCGGCCAGTTCGCCCACCCGCCCGGTACTGCCCGCACGGCGACCGGTACCGGCACCGGCCTGCAGCTCGGCGCCATAGCGGCGGGCAAGCGGCTGTACGCCGCGCTGCACGTGCTCTCGGTGGCCGGCACGACGCCGAGCCTGACGGCCCGCGTCGAGTCGTCCGTGGACAACACCTTCGCGAGCCCGACCACCCGGCTGACGTTCAACGCGGCCGCCGTGGCAGGCGGGCAGATCATGCGCACCGCCGGGACGGCCATCACAGATACGTGGTGGCGCGTCGCCTGGACCATCACGGGGACCACGCCCAGCTTCCTGTTCGTGTCCTCGCTCGGCAGCCAGTAGCCCCACCGCAGTACCCACCCTGTCCGGCCCGCACCGGGGCCGTCATTAGCCCTGGAAGGGGGCGTTTGTCATGCCCAAGATGGTTCTGCTCGCCGAGTACGTGGCGGTCAACGGCGTCGATCTGTCCGCCTACGCCAAGAAGGCGGAGCTCACCACGAAGGTGGAGGAGAAGGACGTCACCACCTACGGCAGCCAGGGGTGGAAGGAGCTGCTCGGTGGCCTCAAGTCCGGCGAGCTCGCCCTGGACCTGTTCCAGGACGTAGCGGCTTCCGCCCTGGACTCCATCATGTGGCCGCTGCTCGGCACGGTCGTCACGTTCGAGGTCCGCGCCAGCAACGCCGTGGTCGGCACCTCGAACCCGAAGTACACCGGGTCCGTGCTGATCAACGCATGGAACCCGATCTCCGGGTCGGTCGGCGACGAGGCGTCCGTGGGCGTCAGCTACCCGACCTCGGGTGCCGTCACCCGCGGAACGACCTGATGGCTGACGGGCCACCGTTCGATCTGCGCGTCACGCACGAGGGCCTGGACCAGCTGGTCCGCGCCATCCGCGCCGAGGAAGACGGCAAGCAGCTGCGCAAGGAGCTCGCCGCGAACATGCGCGATGCTCTCCGGCCGGGAGCCGAGCAGGCCAAGGGCTCGATCATGGGCATGGTCTCGCTGAACAGCCACCCGGCCCCGGCACTGCGGGCCGCCATCGCGAAGAAGATCCGGCCCGAGGTGAAGCTCGGCGGCCGTTGGTCCGGGGCCCGGGTGAAGGCCTTCAAGACGAAGAACGTCCGCGGCTTCCCGAACGCGCCGAAGCGCACCAACCGTGCGTCCGGCTGGCGCCACCCCGTGTACGGCAACCGGGAGAACTGGGCGCACCAGCGCGGAAAGCTGGAGTGGTTCGACCGGTCGTTCACCGGCCGCGAGGGCGCGTACAACCAAGCAGTTCACGAGGCCATGGAAGCCATGGCCACCCGTATCGCCGGCCGGGTCCGGTAGAAGGAGACGCACGTGTACCTGGTGTACGAGCCGGACGGCGGCGAGGAGCAGCGGTTCCAGTACAAGCCGCAGAAGCTCATGTCGGCCGAACGGGAGGCCCTTGAGCGGCGCTCCCGAATGGACTTCACCGACTTCACCAAGGGCGTCCTGAACGGCAACGCGGTGTGCCGGCGGGCCCTGCTGTGGGTGCTGCGTAAGCGCGAGCACCCCACGCTGAAGTTCGAGGACGTCGACTTCGCGTGGGACGAGCTGCGCCTGGAGTACTCCAAGCAGGAGTACGAGCTGATGCGCGACCAGCTCATCGAGAACGGCAACGCCGACCCGGAGCAGATCGACCAGATCAACCGGGAGATCGCGACGGCCATCGACGAGGACTCCGAGGGAAAAGCCCTGCCGCCGATCGCCGTCTGAGGCAGCTGGGCAACGCGGCGAACCTGCTGCACATCCGTCCCTGGGAATGGGCGCTGCTCACCGTCGAGGAGACGGACGCGCTGCTCGGCTGGCTGGACAACTACCAGGAGCAGATCGACGAAGCCCGCGCGGAGCTCGACAACTGAACACCTGGGAGGTGATTCCCCGTGGCGTCGGACACCTCTCTGGTTTTCAACCTGGTGGCCCGCGACCAGGCGTCCGAGCAGCTCGGCTCGATGAAGGAGAAGTTCTCCAACGCGGGCACGGCGATCGGAGCGGCACTCGGCGTCGGGGTGGGCGCGTCGTTCGTGTCTGCCATGGACGTGGAGGCCGCCAACGACAAGCTGGCCGCGCAGCTCGGCGTGGGCCAGGCGGAGGCCGCCAACCTGGCGAAGGTCTCCGCAAACGTCTACAAGAACGCGTGGGGCGAGTCCACCGAGGACGTCAACGACGCGATCAGGAACGTCTACCAGAACATCGGCGACACCTCCAAGGCGGAGGGCGGCCTGCAGGGCATCACCACCAAGGTCATCGCCCTGCGCGACACCTTCGACCAGGACCTCGGCGGGGTCACCGCGGCAGTCGGCCAGATGCTCAAGACCGGCCTGGCGCAGAACGCCGATCAGGCCATGGACATCATCACCGCCGGATTCCAGAAGGGCGTCAACAAAGCCGACGACTTCCTGGACACCCTGAACGAATACGGAACCCAGTTCAGGGACTTGGGGCTGGACGGGGCGACGGCGACCGGCATCCTCAAGCAGGGCCTGCAGGCCGGCGCCCGGGACGCCGACCTAGTCGCGGACGCGATGAAGGAGCTCAACATCCGCGTCCAGGACCAGTCCGCGGCAAAGGGCCTGAAGAGCCTGGGGCTGAACGCCCACGACATGGCAGAGGCGTTCGCCCACGGCGGCCCGAAGGCACGGGCCGCGCTGCAGACCATCACCGACAAGCTCCGCGGCGTCACGGACCCGACGAAGCGGTACGCCCTCGCGCAGCAGCTGCTCGGCACGCAGTCCGAGGACCTCTCCAAGGCCCTGTACGCCATCGACCCGTCCAAGGCCGTGAAGGGGCTGGGGGACGTGTCGGGGGCCGCCGACAAGATGACCAAGACCCTCGGCGACAACCCGAAGGCCGCGCTGGAGGGCTTCCAGCGGACCGCGACGATGACGGCCACGCAGGTCGCGGGCACGTTCGTCAACTTCGCGATGAAGAACAAGGAGATCTTCGGGCCGCTCGCCGGGATCCTCGCCGGCGTCGCCGTGGCCGTCCTCGCCGTGTCCGCAGCGGAGAAGGTCTACAACGCGGGCAAGACCATCGGCACGGTGGTCACGAAGATCTGGAATGCGTCGATCTGGGAATCGAACGCCGCCCTGCTCGCCAACCCCATGACCTGGATCGTCATCGGCATCGTCGCCCTCATCGCCGTCATCGTCCTGATCGCGACGAAGACCACCTGGTTCCAGCAGATCTGGTCCGCGGCCTGGGGCGGGATCAAGACCGCCGCCTTCGCGGTCTGGGACTGGATCAAGACGAACTGGCCCTACCTGCTCGGGATCATCGCGGGACCGATCGGCCTCGCCGTGGGCTGGGTGATCAAGCACTGGGACACGGTGAAGAAGGGCACGGCCTCCGCCTGGAACGCCGTGGTCAGCTTCGTGAAGGCCGTACCCGGCAAGCTGCTCAGCTTCTTCCTGAACTGGACGCTGCCCGGCTTGGTGATCAAGCACTGGAACAGCATCAAGTCCGGGACGATCCGCATCGCAACCGCGATCGTGAGCTGGGTGGCGGCCTGCCCGGGCGCACCGTCGCCGCCATGTCCTCGCTGGGCAGCCGCCTGTACGCCACCGGCTCGGCAGCGTTCAACCGGTTCCGGTCGGCGGTGGTCAGCCGCGGCAACTCCGCCATCACCTGGGTGCGGGGCCTGCCAGGGCGGGCCCGCAGCGCGCTCGGCAGCCTCGGCAGCTACCTGTACAGCAGCGGGCGCTCGCTGCTGCAGGGCTTCGTCAACGGCATCAAGTCCATGCTCAGCGCGCCGGCGGAGGCCGTGAAGAGCGCCCTGTCCAAAGCCCGGAGCTACCTCCCGTTCAGCCCCGCGAAACAGGGGCCGTTCAGCGGTCGCGGCTGGACGCTCTACTCCGGCCACTCCCTCATGTCGAACCTCGCCCAGGGCATCCGGGACCGCTCCGACGAGCCGCGCACCGCCATGAACGACGCGCTCACCTCGACCGCGGCGGGCGGCCGCGTTGCCCTCGCGGGGGCGCCGGCGCTTGGACAGTCCTCGCCGATCGTGCCCGGCGGCGCTGGGCTCGTCATCCGGCTCGAGACCTCGGGTGCTGAGGACGACCTCCACAAGCTGCTGCGGAAGATCGTCCGGGTCAAGGGCCGGGGCAGCGCAGAGAAGGCCTTCGGCCAGTAAGGAGCCTGACCGTGGTGTTTCCCCAGACGCCCCTCGACGTCGAGATCGATCTCTGGATCAACGGCGCCTGGGTCGACATCACCAACGACGTCTACGTCAACGAGAAGATTGTGATCACGCGAGGGCGGGCCGACGAGGGCGCGGACGTCGACCCCGGCAACTGCAAGCTGACCTTCAACAACCGCTCCGGGAAGTACTCGCCGCGCAACCCGCTGTCGCCCTACTACGGGATCATCGGGCGGAACACACCATTGCGCGTCATCGTGAAGGCGGGGACGCCGTTCCTGGACCTGCCGGGGGTGCCCGGCGGCTGCGCGTCCACCCCGGACGTGGCAGCCCTGGACATCACCGGGGACATCGACGTCCGTATCGACGCGCTGCTGACGAACTGGCTGGACGCGTCCGACAGCCTTCACACCACGGAGCTGATGGGGAAGCTCGGGAGCGCGAGCGCCAACAAGTCCTGGATGTTCGCCGTGCGCGACCAGCGGCTGTATCTCGAGTGGTCTGTGGACGGTACGAGCGTGATCGGCGTGAAGTCGACCGCACAGCCGGTCCTGCCCGCCAACGGGCGCCTGGCAGTCCGGGCGACGCTGGACGTCGACAACGGCGCCAGCGGCCGCACCATCACCTTCTACACCGCGCCGACGATCGCTGGGCCCTGGACCCAGCTCGGGGACCCGGTCGTTCAGGCCGGCACCACGTCCATCTTCAACTCCACGGCCGCTCTGCAGGTCGGGGCGCTGAACGCTGCCCTGACGTTCCCGGCGGGGCGCGTCCACGCCGCGGAGGTCCGCAACGGGATCGGCGGCACCGTGGTCGCCAACCCCGTCTTCACCGCGCAGGCCGTGGGTGCCACCTCGTTCGTGGACGGTGCGGGCCGCACGTGGACGATCCCGGCGGGCACGTCCATCAGCAACCGGCGGGTCCGGTTCGTTGGTGAGGTGTCGTCCTGGCCGTCGCGCTGGGACGTGTCCGGCAAGGACGTCCGTGTGCCCATCGAGGCCTCGGGGATCCTGCGCCGCCTCGGACAGGGCGCGAAGAGCCTGGACTCCACGCTGCGCCGGCGCATCCCGTCCTTCGGGCCGATGGCGTACTGGCCGATGGAGGAAGGGAAGGCCGCCAACGGCGCCTACTCGCCCATCGCGGGCGTCAAGCCGCTGGAGTTGGCCCCGGCGAACTGGGCGGCCGCGGACTCGCTGGTGAGCTCCAATGCCCTGCCCACGATCATCTCGTCGACGACGACCGCGTGCACCCTGTACGGACGGGTGCCCGCCCCGTCCACGACGCTCACCCGGTGGGCCGTCGAGTGGATGTACCGGATCGACACGGTCAACACCACCCTGCGCACCATCATGCGCGTCTTGTCCACCGGCACCGCCCGCGAGTGGTACGTCCAGCAGAACAACGTCAGCACCCGCATCCTGTGCAAGGACGACGACGGCGCCACCGTCTTCAGCGTGGACATCGTCACCAGCACCGACCTGTACAACCAGTGGATCAGGGCGAAGCTCGCGATCCTCCAGGTCGGCGGGAACGTGAACTGGAACATCACCTGGACCGACGTCGGCGGCGACGCGGGCTTCTTCTCCGGCAGCTTCGCCGGCACCATCGGGCGGCCGACCGGAGTCGCCTCCCCGCCAGACGGCTACTCCGCCGACATCGACGGCATGGCCATCGGCCACATCGCGGTGTGGAACACCGACTTCACCCACGCTTTCGACAAGGCCGTCGACGCGTGGACCGGTGAGACAGCCGGCCAGCGCATGTCCCGGCTCGCCTCGGAGGAAGGCGTGCGCCTCGGACAGTGGGGCGAACCGACCCTGCAAGAGCAGGTCGGGCCGCAGCGCATCGACACGCTGCTGTCGCTCCTCGAGGAAGCCGCGGACGTCGACGGCGGGATCCTCTACGAACGGCGCGACGCTGTCGGCCTCGCCTACCGCGACCGCATCTCGATGTACAACCAGCCTGTCGGCCTCGCCCTGGACTACAACGTGGCCGGGCACGTGGCCCCGCCGCTGGAGCCCGTCGACGACGACCAGAAGGTCCGCAACGACGTCACCGTCACCCGTGACGGCGGCGCCTCCGGCCGGGCCGTGCTGACCTCGGGCCCGCTGTCGGTCCAGGACCCGCCCAACGGCGTCGGCCTGTACGACACCGCGGTCACGCAGAACCTGTACAGCGACGACCAGGCCGAGCCGCACGCCTACTGGCAGCTGTACCTGGGGACCTGGGACGAGTCCCGCTATCCGGTCCTCAACCTCAACCTGGCGGCCGCGCCGGGCCTGGTCGATGCGGTGACGCTGCTGGAGTCGGGGGACCGGGCGCAGATCGCCAACCCGCCGGCGTGGCTGCCGCCGGGCCCGATCGACCTGCTCATGCAGGGCCAGCAGGAGACCATCGGGCACCCCAACGACTGGGACCTGCAGCTGAACTGCACCCCGGCCGGCCCGTGGATAGTCGGGATCGTCGAGGACGACGCGCTCGGCTTCGTCGATACGGACGCCTCCAGCCTGGCCACCTCCGTCACCTCCACCGCCACCACCCTGACGGTCAACGTCACGGACGGCACGCTGTGGGTGTGGGAGGCCGCATTCAACATCGGGGTCGGCGGCGAGGTCATGACCGTCACGGCGGTCACCGGCGCTGTCGACGACGACTTCAACCGGCTCGTCACCAACGGGTGGGGAACCGCACTGACCGGCGAGACGTGGACGACGACTGGCGGCAGCGCATCCGACTACAGCGTGCAGGGGGCATGACGTGGCAGACCTCTACGCGTCGTACACGGCACTGGCGGCCGCCGAGACCGAGGGCGTCTCCTACGAGCGGCGCACCGTCCCGGTCTCCGGGGCCACCTGGTCATCCATCGCGATCCACGGCGGTGGCATCGAGGTCGGCTCCGGAGAGGCCGCCCGCGCGGTCGGCGCCGGCCTGATGAACCACTACGAGTTCGCAGGCATCAAGGCGTCCAACAACGTCGACCTGCACGTCACCAGCACGAACTTCAACGAGCCGATCGCCACGGGGATCGTCACCGCCGCCAAGCGGTGCTTGTCGTTCCACGGCTACACCGGGACGGACGGAGTGCCGGAGACGTCCATCGGCGGCCTGGACACCCTCATGGTGGGCAGGATCTCTGCCGCCCTCACGCAGGCCGGCTTCCGGGTCATCAACGCCGCGCAGGAGATCAACGGCAGCGACCCGGCGAACATCGCCAACAAGACGACGATCAGCGCCGGAGTACAGCTCGAAATGTCGAGGGCGCTACGGGAGTCGTTCTTCCCGAACGGCGACACGACCCGGTCGATGCGCGACAGCGGGCAGCGGACGAAGGCGTTCACCGCCTACGTCGGCGCCCTGCGCGCCGTGTTCGGGCAGGGCAAGGCGTCGATGGGCAGCATCAACGTGTCCCGGTGGACCACCGTCCCCTGGGCGTCGGCCGACCTCGACATCATGGCACTGATGGGCACCGACAAGCTCGCCACCGGCGGATCGCACTTCCTGCACCTCGCGGGCCGGTTCGTCGACGTGAACAACTGCTACCTGGCGCGCGTCGACCTCTCCACCACGCAGACCGTGACGCTGACCCTGCGCAAGCGCGTCGGCGGCACCGAGACCCTGCTGGCGACGGCCGCGAACACCAGCGGCCTCGTGCACGCCGCGGGCGCCCTGTTCGCGGTCCGCTTCCAGATCACGGGCAGCACGCTGTCCGCGAAGATCTGGCCGGAGGGCACCATCGAGCCGGCCGACTGGTCCGTCACCACGACCGACACCCAGTTCGCGGCGGCCGGCGCCATCGGTACCCGGTCGATTCTGTCGAGCGCCAACACCAACACCCTGCCCGTGGTGGCGTCGTATGCGGCCTTCCAGCAGCTGACGCCGCAGAAGTTCACCGTGGTCCGTTCGGTCAACGGCATCGTCAAGGCGCAGGCCGCGGGCACGGACGTCCGGCTCGCCCGCCCTGCCATCGCCCCCCTGTAAGGAGGCCTCCGTGACCTTGTGGCAGCCCGGAATGCGGATCACGAGCAACCGGCTCAACGACGGCCCGCCCGTCATCTCGACCAACTCGGGCCTGTTGGCGGGCTCTGGGTTCACGGTGAACGACTTCCGCGGCTATCGGACCGGCCGCAGCTTCGTGTTGGACCTGTACCTGCTGCGCACCGGTGCCGCCATCGTCCTCACGAGCGGGAATCTTCCAGACACCACGTGTGCCACCGTGCCCGTCGGTTGGCGGCCCACCAACGGCACCATCAACGGCGCCTGGGATGACGGCACCTCCTTCGGCGGCTTCGTCCTCGGCACGGACGGCCTCGCCACCTTGAGGACCTCCAACCTCGACATCGCCAACGGCCGCAACCTGCGCCTGCACGCCGAATTCATCATCGACAACTAGGGAGGCCTCTCGTGCCCCTCGGCACCCCGGAAGGACCGTCTCGGAGCCAGTGGACGGCGATCGCGAGCAGCGTCGACCGGGTCGGTGAGTACCCGGTCATCTTCGACGTGACTGCGACGACCGACAATCCGGACGCACCTGGCGTGGCGGAGATCGTCCAGCAGTTCGTCGACCTCATCACGTCCTCGCCGGACTTCCAACTGCTGTCCGCGACCCGGTTGTACTCCTACTCCGAGCCGATCACCCCCACAGCCTGACCGCCTGCCCCGCCGCCCCGAGCCAGATGGCCGGGGCTTTCTCTATGCCTGGAGAACTCATGGCCACACCCATGACCGCCGCACAGTGGCGCGCCGCCCTCAAGGCCGAGGGCGTCAAGTTCACCGAGTACGACAGCTGGACCACCCGCGGGCGCGACGCCGCCACCGGCAAGAGTTTCGGCCCGGTCCACGGCGTCCTCAACCACCACACCGCAGGGAGCAACAGCCTGCGCGCCGTCGCCGTGGACGGGGCGCCGAACCTGCCCGCTCCCCTCGCCCACACGTTCCTGCCCAAGTCCGGGATAGCCGTCCTGGTGTCCTGCCACCGCGCCAACCACGCCGGGCTGGCCGCCGCGAACGTGATCGCCGCGCTCACGGCGGAGACGAAGCTGCCCCGGCAGGACAAGACGTCGACTGTCGACGGCAACGACCTGCTGTACGGCATCGAGACCGAGAACCTCGGCAACGGCACCGACACCTACACCCGCGAGCAGTACGACGCGTGGGTCCGCTGGAATGCCGCGATCTGCCGCCACCACGGCTGGGGTGCGGGCTCGGTAGCCGGCCACCTGGAGACCAGCGTCGAGGGAAAGGTCGACCCGAAGGGGCCGGTCGAGGGCTACGGCACGCGCGGCCTGTTCGTCTTCAGCATGGGCCAGCTGCGCGCCGACGTCGCCGAGCGGCTGCAGCACCCGGCGTCCTGGTCGCCGGCCACCTCCGCGCCGCCCACCACCGAGGAGCGGCTCACGTCCCTGGAAAAGCGCGTCACCGCGCTCGAGAAGAAGTGAGGCTCACCATGCGTATCGCCAGCATCGCCAAGTCGCTGCTCGCCGGTATCGCGGCCGGATCCGCGGCCGCCGTCACCGCCGTGCAGGACAACGTCCTCACCACCGGGGAGGGCGTCACCATCGTCCTCGCAGTCCTCGGCGCGTGGGGCATCACCTACGCCGTGCCCAACCGCAAGACCCCGGGCGCCTGATGGGCACCCCGGTCCCGGACCCGGGCGTCTTCATCAGCAGCGGCCAGATGTACCAGGAGTTGAGATCCCTGAGCGATGGCGTGACCCGGGTCGAGACCAAACTCGACGGCATCGGCCAGGGCCTCACTGAACTCGGCAAGGATGTTGCCGACCACGAGAGCCGTCTCCGTACTCTCGAACGGGCCCGGTGGCCCATGCCTACGATCGGCGTCCTCGCCGGTCTCGCTGGCGCCGCGACCGGTGCCGTCGCCCTCTTCGCCCGATGACAGCGGCCTCGCTCTCCCCGTGTGGGAGGGCGGGGCCGCTTTTGTGCGTCCGGGGTCAGGCCTCGGCCGGCCCCGCCACGTAGGAGCCCTTGCCCCGCACTGTCACGGCCAGGCCCCGTTCGACGAGCAGTTGCACAGCAGCACGCGCGGTGGGCCGGGACACCTCGAACTCGGCAACGATCCCTGCCTCGGAGGGGATGCGGCGCTTCGGCGGGTACGTCCCGTCGGCGATCCGGGCAGCGAGGATCGCGGCGATTTGCTCGTACAGAGGCTCGGGTCCGTCGAGGTCCAGCGTCATATATCGACCGTAGGAGTCATACGGCGATGCTTCTCATCAGGTGACGTCACATGACAACACCTGACAACCGGCGTAGCGTCGAGACCACGAGAAAAACCCCCGCGGCCGCTGTCACGGCCCGGGGCTTGGACGACTGGTTGGAGTCGACATGGACGACGATACGCAGACCGAGGCCGCACCCACCACCCCGACAGGCGCCAACCGCCGGTGCGACTGGCACAAGGGCCCGTCGTCGACTGCGGTCATCGTCGACGCGATCGAGCGAAACAGCGCCCCGCCCGTCCCGCTGTGGGCGTGCGCCCCCTGCCGCGAGCAGCGCCACCTCATCCCCCTCGCCGACCGCACATGACATGGAGGCCGAAGCCTCCCCTCGCCGTCAACCTGACCCGCGCCCAGTACTCCGGCTGGAACTGCTGCTGGTGCGGCGTCCGACTGATGGGCGGGGCAAGGTCAGCCGGCCGGGCCCGCGGCGGCGTCGGCGCTCACGACCTCAGTACCGAGGTGTACGAGTGCGGACCCCGCTGTCCGAAGCGTCCACAACGCCCGTCGCAGACAGGAGACCTTCCGTGAGCACACCCGTTCCGAAGCATGCGCAGGGCCTCGGCGGCTACTACTGCTGGAAGAAGCACCCGGAGAAGGCCGTCCACTGCACCGAGCCCGTGGGGCACCCGCCCCGGGACGGCGGCGGCGGGCACTGGCACCCGTACACCAAGACGGCCTGGTAGAGACTCCCGACGCTGGGGACGTAGCGGGACCAGCGCCGGTGTGCGGCGCCTCTTTTCGTCGGCGAAGAGGGGGCGGCCAGCACAGGGCCCCGGTCGGATGCCATCCGGCCGGGGCCGTTTTGCGCCCAACCTTGGATTCGAAGGCGATCGCGGGAGCGGCAGAAAAACGGGGAGAAACTGCAGGTCAGAGGGGCATTTTCAGGACCCCTAAAGATCATCTATACAAGATCGTTTCAATGGTGTCCCCGGAGGAATCCCGGGGGCCCCACCTCGGGGTCGTCGGGACCCACGGGGGTGAACTCCACCTCGTAGCCGTGCCGTTCGGCCACCGCGCGCGCCCAGCTCCGGAACTCCTCGCGGGTCCACTCGAAGCGGTGGTCGCCGTGCCGGGTGTGTCCGGCCGGGAGGGTCTCCCAGCGGACGTTGTACTCGACGTTCGGGGTGGTCACCAGGACGGTCCTGGGGCGCGCGGAGCCGAACACCGCGTACTCCAGGGCCGGCAGCCGGGGCAGGTCGACGTGTTCGACGACCTCGCTGAGCACGGCGGCGTCGTACCCCTTGAGCCGCTTGTCGGTATAGGCGAGCGAGCCCTGCAGCAACCGTACGCGTGCCGCCTGCCGCTCACCCATCCGGTCCAGCTTGAGGCGGCGCGCGGCGATGGTGAGCGCGCGCATCGACACGTCCACCCCGACGATCTCGGTGAACCGCACGTCCTTGAGCAGCGCCTGCACCAACTGTCCCTGTCCACACCCGAGATCGAGGACCCGTCCGGCGCCGCGGGCGTGCAGTGCGGCGAGGATCGCGTCCCGGCGCTGCACGGCGAGCGGTACCGGCCTGTCCTCGGTGTCGGTCTCCTCGTCGACCGCGTTGTCGATGTCCTCGACCTCGGTGTCGTCGGTCTCGGCGAGCCGGACGAGCTCCAGCCGCTCCATCGCCTCACGCGTCAGGGACCAGCGCCGGGAGAGATACCGGCTGGTGATCAGCTTCTGCTCGGGGTGGTCCGGCAGCCAGCCCTCGCCTGCCCGCAGCAGTTTGTCGACCTCGTCGGACGACACCCAGTAGTGCTTGGCGTCGTCGAGCACGGGGAGCAGGACGTAGAGGTGGCGCAGCGCCTCGGCGAGCGTCAGCCGGTCCGACTCCAGGACGAGGCGGACGTACCGCGACGCGCCCCACTCGGGGAACTGGTCGTCCAGCGCCACGGCCTCGACGCCCACGGTCCAGCCGAGCGGCTCGAACAGCTGGTGTACGAGATCGGCGCCGCCTCGCGCGGGAAGCGCGGGCACCTCGATCCGGAGGGGCAGCGCACGCGCGGGCAGGTCCGGCTTCGCGGCGCACTGTCCCTTCATCGCGCTGGAGAACACCGCGCTGAGCGCCACGGCCAGCAGGGACGACGCCGCGTACGGGCGGTCGTTGACGTACTGCGCGAGCGCGGCGTCGGGTGCGCCGCCGCGGCCCTTGCCCTTGCCGCGCCGGACCAGCGCCACCGCGTCGACCTCGAGCAACAGCGCGGCCGTGCACCGCTCGGCGGACGCCTCGGGGTAGAGGACGTGAGCCGTGCCGTAGGAGGTCGAGAACACCTGCGCCTTGTCGGGGTGCTTGTGCAGCAGGAATCCGAGGTCGGTCGCGGGGCGTTCCGGGTCGCCGGTGGTGCTGATCGTCAGAAACACTGTGGGTCAGCCTCGAAACGTCATCTGAGCCGCGGAGTTTCCGTACGGACGTGACCGCGCACTCCGGGAACGCGTGCTCCGGGTGCGGGTGCTCCGGGTGTCCGGTGCCGGACGACGGTGAACCGCGGCAGGGGAAGAGCGCGCCATGCGGTGCCTTCGGCGCGCCTGCCCAACCTACAGCGAACGTCTCCGGCGGAGCCGGGAATTTCCGCTGGTGGCGGCCCCCGCCGGGCTCCCGGGGAGCGGGGAGCCGACGGTCACGGCACCCCGTGTCCGGATCGGCACGGTCGGTCACGGGGGTGGCGGCGACGCAGGGGGGACGGTTGTGGTGGGACGGTTGATGCGACCGGTGCATGATGGATACATGGATCTTCGAGTCTTCACAGAACCGCAGCAAGGGGCGACCTACGAGACGCTGCTCCGCGTCGCCAAGGCCGCCGAAGACCTCCACTACGGAGCCTTCTTCCGCTCCGACCACTACCTGCACATGGGGTCCGCGGACGGCCTTCCCGGTCCGACCGACGCGTGGATCACGCTGGCCGGCCTCGCGCGCGAGACGGACCGGATCCGCCTGGGCACCCTTATGACGGCCGGCACCTTCCGCCTCCCGGGCGTCCTTGCCATCCAGGTGGCACAGGTCGACCAGATGTCGGGCGGGCGGGTGGAACTCGGGCTCGGCTCCGGCTGGTACGAGGCCGAGCACGAGGCGTACGGGATTCCGTTCCCCAAGGAGAAGTTCGGCCGGCTGGAGGAACAACTCGCCGTCGTCACGGGCCTGTGGAACACGCCGGTCGGTGAACGGTTCACCTACGAGGGGAAGTTCTACCAGCTCAAGGACTCCCCCGCGCTGCCGAAGCCCGCGCAGTCGAGGGTGCCGGTGCTGATCGGTGGTCACGGGGCCAAGCGGACGCCGGCACTGGCGGCGCGGTACGCCGACGAGTTCAACATCCCCTTCGCCTCCCTCGCGGACACCGAGCAGCAGTTCCAGCGAGTACGGGCGGCGGCCGAGCAGGCCGGGCGCAAGGGGGACGACCTGGTGTACTCCAACGCGCTCGTCGCCTGTGTCGGCAGGACCGACCTGGAGGTGAAGCGTCGGGCGGACGCCATTGGACGTGACGTCGAGGAGCTGAAGGCGAACGGGCTCGCGGGTTCGCCCGCGGAGGTCGTCGAGAGGATCGCCCAGTTCCAGGGCGTCGGTTCACAGCGGATGTATCTCCAGATGCTCGACCTCGACGACCTGGACCACCTGGAGCTGATCGCGTCCGCGGTGATGCCGCAGCTCGGCTGAGGTTTTCGGGGTGCCCCCGTCCCGTCACTGGGGGCTGCCGCCCCAGACCCCCACTTCGGCCTGGACGGCCTCGTCCTCGAACGCGGGACGGGCTGGAGGTGCGGGCCCGCGCCGGAGATGTCGACCCGCGCTGGATGGGTCCGGACGGGCTGGAGGTGCGGGCCCGCGCTGAGGGTGGCCCTCGGAGGCTGGCGCCCGGGTCATATGTGTCAGCCCGTCCGGCGTTTGAGGACGAGGCCTTCGGGCGACGGCGGGGGTCCAGGGGGCCGCAGCGCCCCTGGCGGGGTCCGGGGCGGAGACCCGGGGACGATAGGGGTCCCTCCTGCTGGAGCGAAGTCGAGAGCTTGGGGAAGGGTAGGGGCGGCGGGGGCGAGAAGCTACCCCGTCGCCCACCCCCGCTCCACCACCCCCTGATCCCGGTCGGCCAGCCGCCTCAGCATCTCCAGGACCCGGTCCCGGGACTCGTCCGCCGCGTCGATCGCCTCCATGCACTGCCAGTACGTCCCCTGTTCGTCCGCCGCGCAGGCGACACCCACGAGGGCGATGCCGACCTCGGCGAGAAGCCCCCCGAGACACAGAAGCGCCTCGCGTGCGTCACCCAACTCCGTGAGCCGGGCGGCACGCAGATCGGCTATGTCGCGCGGCGCCGCGTCGAGGACACCGCACCCCCGCCCCGCCAGCTCGGTCAGCCCGAGGGCCTCGCCCCGCAGTTCGGGTGGCCCCGAGACCGCGAAGCGACTGCCTATGGCCTGGGCGAGGGCCTGCGCCTGCCACGCCTCCGCCACCACCTCGTCCGTGTCCCCGCTCCCGGCCAAGGCACGTCTGCCCGCCACGATGAGCCGCACCGCGTCCATGCGCTGCCCCCGTCTGTCCCGACGTGCCGGTCGCACGTCCGCCCGAACTCCCTCGTCCACTACCCAGAGTGAGTTCTCACGCGACGAAAAGCCAGAGGAAGCCCGAAATCTGTGGACAGAGAATCGAATGTAGACAACTCAACGACTCCGGAGAGTGACAATGGGGCGTGGCACTCCCCCCTGGAACAGTCCCCCGGAGTCGTCGCACACGTAACGGGGTCCCTGCCAGGACCACTCCGCTACGGCCCCTCGGGCGCCGGAAACCTCCGCTCGTTCCGGTCGATCTTCGCGTCGAGCGCCGCCAGCGCGTCGATGCCGAGCACCTCGCACAGCTGCAGGAGGTAGGCCAGGACGTCCGCCACCTCGTCCGTGACGCGGTGCGCGGTGTCCGCGTTCTCCATGACCCGCGCCGACTCCTCGGGGGTCAACCACTGGAAGATCTCGACAAGTTCGGACGCCTCCACGCTCAGCGCGGCGACCAGGTTCTTCGGGGTGTGGTACCGCTGCCAGTGCCGTGCGGCCGCGAACGCCGCCAGCCGGCACTGGAGCATCGCCACGTCCAGCCCGCCGCCGCCGGCACCCGTACCGGCCCCGGCACCCGCACCCGCACCCGCACCCGCACCCGGATTTTCGCTTTCGCTTCCGCTTCCACTTCCGCTCTCGCTCACGGCGTCAGGTCTACCACCGTGACGCCCTCCACCCCGTCCAGCCCATCGGCTCCGCACACCCGTACGGCATCGCTCACCGCACCCACCAGCCGGATGTGCCCCCGCTCGCACATCCGCGCCGCCAGCCGGACCAGTTCACCGGCCTGCCGGACGTCCAGCCCGCGGTCGATACCGTCGGCCAGTACCGTCAGCGTCTGGAGCGCGGCCGGGACCTCCCCCACCGGGTCGACCTCCAGCACCCCGGGTCCGGTGAGCAGCACCAGGGCCAGCGCCAGATACCTCAACTCGCCGTCCCCGAGCAGCCCGAGGTGCGTACGGACGCCGTCACCGCGGTCGAGGAGCGCGCGGACCGTACCGTCACCGAGCGGCTCGGCCAGGACGTCCGCGACGGGGCCCGTGCATCCGGCCCGGACCGCCGCGACCAGATGCGCGTACCGGTGGCCGCACTCCGAGCGGGTCCGCCACAGCACGTCGGCGAGGTTGTCGCAGCCCCGGAGCAGGCGGCCCGCGCCGAGCGGGGTGGCGGCCCGCATCCGTCGGGGGCTCGGGTCGCAGGCGTACACGGACCGCAGGGCGACGACCATCTGCTCGGCGGCGGCGAGGACTTGACGCTCGCCGTCCGTCCGGCCGGCGAGGCGCAGCGGCAGCAGGGCGGTGCCGAGGCGGTCGTCGGGGAGCGGGCCCCGGGTGACCGCGGACGAGCCGGCGGTGTGCCAGGCCGCCTGGACCACGGGGCGCCCCGGGTCCCGCAGCGCCGTCTCCAGCAGGGTCAGCCCGCCGGCGGAGAGCCGTTCGCCGACGATGCGCAGTTCGGGCTCGGCCTGTACGGCGACGTCGAGCCGTACGGGTCCTTGCGGGCCGTCGACCGTGCAGCCGATACGGAAGCCGCGGCGCCGCTCGGCGTCGGGACGGGCCCGCTCGGGCACGCAGGCGACCGGATCGGGGAACACCTCGCCCAGTTCGGCGCCGCCGCCGAGCCGCGCCAGTGCCTCGTACGCGCGCAGGACGGCGGACTTGCCGCTGCCGCTGGGCCCCGTGAAGAGGGTGAACGGTCCGAGCGGGAACCGGGCGCGCCGGTGCGCCGCGAAGGCCGCGAGGCGCAGCTCGGTGGCTCCGGGCCGGTCGGGGGGCGACGCCGCGGGGGCGCCGTACGGCTCGGCCTGGGCGCGGGGCGTCTCGGCCTGGGCGGGGGCCTCGGCCGCCCGGGATGACAGGGTCATATGTGGACGGTAGGACCCCGCCACCAGGGGAACCGTTACACCCCGAAGACCTTCCTACGATCGAGGGAACCGCGCCCTCCGGATCACCCGGCTCAGACCCCGGGAACGCCCGCGCCCTCCATCAGCCCCCGCACCTCGGTGCCGGGCGGTGTCAGCAGGAACACGTTCCGGTCGACCCGGTGCATTCCGCTCGCGAGCCCGAAGACCACTCCGGTGCTGAAGTCCAGCACCCGCTTGGCGACCTCGGTCTCGGCGCCGGTCAGGTCCAGCAGGACGGGGATGCCGGACATCAGTGTCTCGGCGACGTCGCGGGCGTCCGCGAACACATTGACCCGCAGGACCACGAAGCGGCGCCGCGTCTCGGTCTGGGCCTCGGGCATCGACCGGTGGCTCACCGCGGAGGGCCACGCGTCCCGTCCCCGCAGCGGAACGACCTGGGCGAGCCCTTCCCACTGCTCGTCGGTGACGTCGTGGCTGCTCACTGGCCCACCCCGTCCTGGCTCGCACTCATTGTCTGCACCGGGCAATTCTTACGCATGGTCACCCGTTCGGCCCAACAGCGACACGGTCCGCGACTCCGCGGACCCGCATTTCCGGGGCCTCACACGGCCCTTCGTCCGGTTGTGCAGCGCGCGTAACCGCTCGCGATCAAGGGCCGTGACATCGACGTAACGGGCAATTCGTACGCTCGGCCGCACCGCGTACCGGTGAGAGACGCGTCGCGGGAGCCATCGCGCGACGCGTCGCGCGCCGGCGAGAGACGAGAGGGGTGTCCGTGACCGCACAGGGTCCGCAGGCCGGCACCGCGCGGGTGCGGACCGTCTGCTCGTACTGCGGTGTCGGCTGTGGCCTGGTGCTCGACATCGGCACGGGTCCCGACGGACGGCGTACGGTCCTGAAGGCGTCCGGCGACAAGGCGCACCCCGCGAACGCGGGCCGGCTGTGCACCAAGGGCGCGACGACGGCCGACATGCTCGCCGCACCCGGCCGGCTGACCACGGCGCTCGTGCGGGCGCAGCGCGGTGAGGAGGCGAAGCCCGTGCCCGTCGACGCGGCGCTCGCCGAGACCGCCGGGCGGCTGCGCGCGATCATCGACGAGCACGGACCGGACGCCGTCGCCTTCTACGTCTCCGGGCAGCTGAGCCTGGAGGCGCAGTACCTGGCGAACAAGCTGGCCAAGGGCTTCGTACGGACGAACCAGATCGAGTCGAACTCCCGGCTGTGCATGGCGAGCGCGGGTGCCGGATACAAACTGTCCCTCGGCGCCGACGGGCCTCCGGGGTCGTACGACGATCTCGACCGCGCCGATGTCTTCCTGGTCATCGGCTCCAACATGGCCGACTGTCATCCCGTCCTCTTCCTGCGGCTCATGGAGCGCGTCAAGGCGGGTGCCCGGCTGATCGTCGTCGACCCGCGGCGCACCGCGACCGCGGCGAAGGCCGATCTGTTCCTGCGGATCCGGCCGGGCACCGACCTCGCCCTGCTCAACGGTCTGCTGTACCTGCTGCACGAGGACGGGCACACGGACGACGCGTTCATCGCCCGGCACACCGAGGGCTGGGAGGCCATGCCCGCGTTCCTCGCCGGTTATCCGCCCGCCGTGGTCGCCGGGATCACCGGCATCCCCGAGGAGGACATCCGGACGGCGGCACGGCTGATCGGCGAAGCCGGTGAGTGGACCAGCTGCTGGACGATGGGGCTCAACCAGTCCACGCACGGCACCTGGAACACCAACGCCCTGATCAACCTGCACCTCGCGACGGGTGCCATCTGCCGTCCGGGCAGCGGGCCGTTCTCCCTCACCGGGCAGCCCAACGCCATGGGCGGGCGCGAGATGGGGTACATGGGGCCGGGGCTGCCCGGACAGCGGTCGGTGCTGGTGGACGACGAGCGGGCCTTCGTCGAGGAGCTGTGGGGGCTGCCGGACGGGACCATCCGCGAGGACGGGGTGGGGCGGGGCACCGTCGAGATGTTCCGGAGGATGGCCGACGGTGACATCAGGGCCTGCTGGATCATCTGCACCAACCCCGTCGCCTCCGTCGCCAACCGCCGCACGGTCGTCGAGGCCCTGGAGGCCGCGGAATTCGTCGTCACCCAGGACGTGTTCGCCGAGACCGAGACCAACGCGTACGCCGACGTCGTCCTGCCCGGCGCGCTGTGGACGGAGACGGAGGGCGTCCTCGTCAACAGCGAGCGCACGCTCACCCTGGCCCGGCCGGCCGTCGATCCGCCCGGCGAGGCGATGGCGGACTGGCGCATCATCGCGGCCGTCGCCCGCGCGATGGGCTACGAGGAGGGGTTCTCGTACGAGAGCGCCGAGCAGGTCTTCGAGGAGATCAAGCGGGCCTGGAACCCGAAGACCGGATGGGACCTGCGGGGTGCCTCGTACGAGCGGCTGCGGGACGGCCCCGTGCAGTGGCCCGTCGCCCGGACGGACGGGCCCCGGCGCAGTCCGGTCCGGTACCGGCAGGGTGCGGAGCTGTCGTTCCCCACCGCGAGCGGCCGCGCGGTGTTCCACGCACGGCCGCATCTGCCGCCCGCCGAGATGCCCGACGACGACTTCCCGTTCGTTCTCAACACCGGGCGCCTGCCGCACCAGTGGCACACGCTGACCAGGACGGGGAAGGTGGCGAGGCTCAACAAGCTGAATCCCGGGCCGTTCGTCGAACTGCACCCGCGGGACGCGGAGTCCCTCGGGATCGGGGAGGGCGACTCCGTGGAGGTCGCCTCCCGGCGGGGGCGGGCGGTGCTCCCGGCGGTGGTGACGGAACGGGTGCTGCCGGGGTGTGTGTTCGCGCCCTTCCACTGGAACGACCTGTTCGGGGAGTACCTGAGCATCAACGCGGTGACCGGGGACGCGGTGGATCCGGTGTCGTTCCAGCCGGAGTTCAAGGTGTGCGCGGTGTCGCTGACGCGGACGCGCGGCGCAGCCGCCGTGGGACAGGGGGATCCCGTCGCGGAGCCTACGGACGCGGTCGAGGAGCCTGCGGATCCCGTCGAGGAGGGGGACGCCGTCGCGCGCGCGAGTGCCGCCGTCCCTGTCCCCGGTCCTGGCGCTCTTCTCGGGGAAGTGTCCCCACGCGACCTCGGCCTGGAGCCCGCGCCCCCGCCCGTGCTGTCCTCCTCCGAACGTCGCTACCTCACCGGCTTCCTGGCCGGGCTCGGCTCCGGGCCGCCCGGCCTCCCCGGCGTACCCGTCCTCCCGCCGGACGCTCCCTTCGCCCCCGAGCACGCGCTCTGGGTCAACGGCGCGCTCGCCGGCATGTACTCCCGCTCCACGCCTCCGGCCGCCCCCACACCGACACCGGCGTCGGCTCTCCCTCCGACACCGGCAGCGCCCCCGGCAGGCCGCGAGGTCATGGTGCTGTGGGCCTCGCAGACCGGGAACGCGGAGGAGTGCGCGGCGTCCGCCGCCGAGCGGCTCGGCGCGAAGGGCCACCGGGCGCGCCTGGTCGGGATGGACGAGGCGGACGTCGGCTCGCTCACCCACGGCGCCGCTCTGCTCTTCGTCACCAGCACGTACGGGGACGGCGACGCACCCGACAACGGGTCCGGCCTGTGGGGCACGCTGTCCGGGCCGGAGGCCCCACGCCTGGACGGGGTGCGCTACGCCGTGCTGGCGCTCGGCGACTCGTCGTACGACGACTTCTGCGGGCACGGCCGTCGACTGGACGCGCGGCTGGACGAGTTGGGCGCCGTACGGCTCGCTCCCCGTACGGACTGCGAACCGGAGTACGCGCCGTCCGCGGACGGCTGGCTGGAGCGGATCCTCACCGCCCTCGGGGCGGAGGCACAGGCCGCGCTCGGCGCGGGGCCGGAACCGGCGCTCGGCGCGAGGGCGGAACCGCGTCTCAGGGCCAGGGCGGAACCGGGTCTGCGGGCGGGGGCCGTGCCCTCGTTCGACGCAGGCACCGTACCCGCGCTCGGCGGCGACGCGGAGCCGCCCCAGCCCTCCCGGACGTCCCGGACGTCCCCGACGCCCCGGCCCGGTCCGGCCGCCGGCACCGCCCGCCTCACCGGCAACCGGCTGCTCAGCCTGCCCGGCGCCGGCAAGGAGGTCCGCCGGTTCACCTTCGACACCCGGGAGAGCGAGAGCCCGCTGACGTACGAGGCGGGGGACGCGCTCGGCATACGGCCCGTCAACTCGCCTGCCCTCGTGGCCGAATGGCTGGACGTCACCGGTGCGCACGGGCCTACTCCGGTCGAGATCGCGGGCGTCGGGGAGATTCCCTTCGAGGAAGCCCTTCTCCGGCATCTGGACATCACCCGCATCACCTCCGGCCTGCTGCGCTTCGTCGGAGAACGGACCAGCGACGGACGGGAGTTGCGGAAGCTGCTGCGCACGGACAACAAGGACGGGCTGGCGCGGTGGTCGTGGGGCCGGCAGTCCGTGGACGTGGTGTCCGAGCACCCGGTGCGCGCCTCGGCGCGCGAGTGGGCAGGGGTGTTCGGCCGGCTGCGGCCCCGGCTGTACTCGATCTCGTCCAGTCCGCTCGTCGATCCGCATCTGCTCGCCCTGACCGTCTCCGTCGTGCGCTACGAGAATCCGGGCGGCCGGCCGCGCGGCGGGGTGTGCTCACCCTTCCTGGCCGATGCCGGGCCGGGGGCGCGAGTGCCGGTCTTCGTCCAGCGGTCGCCGCGCTTCAGGCCCCCGGCGGACGCGACGACCCCGATGGTGATGGTGGGGCCCGGCACCGGAGTCGCCCCGTTCGTCGGTTTCCTCGAGGAGCGGCGGGCGCTCGGCCACCGGGCACCGAACTGGCTGTTCTTCGGCGAGCAGCACCGCGCCACCGACTTCTACTACGAGCGGGAGCTGACCGCGCTGCTCGACGACGGCACGCTCAGCCGCCTCGACACGGCGTTCTCACGCGACCAGCGCACCAAGGTCTACGTGCAGGACCGGATGCGCGAGCACGGGCCCGAGCTCTGGCACTGGCTCCAGGGCGGCGCCCGCTTCTACGTGTGCGGGGACGCCTCGCGGATGGCCAAGGACGTCGACCGGGCGCTGCGGGACATCGCCGTCGCGCACGGCGGCCTGGGCGAGGCGGAGGCCGCCGCCCACGTCAGACAGCTCGCGGCGGACAAGCGGTACGTCCGGGACGTGTACTGACGGGGCGGACCCGCCGAGGCAAGGGGATACAGGAGATACCGGAGCATACGGTTGGATACGACTGCATGCGACTGGATACGGCGATACGTCCACGACGCGTCGGAGACACGGGCCGTGGCGTCCACCCCGTACGACACGTGGCGCACATAATTGTCGAAAACCGACTATCCGGACCGCAATCGAGGCGCACCCATGAGCCTGAGCATCCGTAATCAGCTCCCCGGCACCGTCACCTCCGTCACCTCCGGCGAGGTGATGGCGACGGTCAGGCTCCGTCTCGACGGCGGCCAGGACCTGACCGCGGCCATCACCAGGGAGGCCGTCGAGGACCTGGGCCTCGCCAAGGGCTCCTCGGTCCGCGCCCTGGTCAAGTCGACGGAGGTGTCCCTGGCCACCGGCCCGGTCGACGGGGTGAGCATCCGCAACCAGCTCCCCGGCACGGTCACCGATGTCGCCACCGGCGGCGCGATGGCCCGCGTCAAGCTCGCGGTCGCGGGGGCCGAACTGACCTCCGCGATCACCAGGGACGCGGCCACCGAACTGGGCCTGACAGCGGGCTCCGCGGTCGTGGCGCTCATCAAGTCCACCGAGGTCTCCCTCTCCAACGCATGAGCCGCCGACGCGCTTCTTACCGCCCTCACACCGGACTCTTCACGTCCGCCATCACGCCCTTCAACTGCGGGAATTACCGTCCAAACCTGTGTACTTGGCAGACATGAGGCCGTCGACCATCCGCCTACGGGCCCGCACCGAGGCACCTTCGGAAGAGGCGCCCGCGCAGTGGCACCGCGTGCTGACCCTGCTCGCCGACATCAGCCTCTTCATCGGCACCCGCCCGATGTGGACGGCGGCGGCGAGCCACCGGCTCCCCGTCGCCGCGGTCATCTCGGTCTGCTACGCCTCGATCCTGGCGACCGGCGTACTGGCCCTGGTCGCCCGCCGCTCCCGCACGCTGGCCCGCCTCGACCTCGTCGTCCTGGTGACGGCGGTGACGCTCGCCGTGTGCGGGTACGCCATGTACCACGGGGGCAGTGACGAATCGTTCCTCACCACGCAGGCCGCGCGCGAGTTCGTCGCCGGCCACCGTGTCTACGGGCAGCCGTGGCCGTGGCTCTTCACCCAGCACGGCATCGCCCTCACCCCGACGATGACCGGCGGCTACGACTTCACGTACGGCTATCCGCCGCTTCCCCTGCTGCTCACCGCACCCTTGTTGTGGGTCGGGCACGGGGCGGCTCCGGCGGTCCTGGTCAGCACGGCGGCCCTGATCGTGGCCACGATCGTGATGTGGCGGATGCTGCCCGTGCAGTGGCGCCCGGCGGCCACGCTGGTCTGTCTCGGTCTCGGCCTGCTGCCGGCGTACGCCCGGCTCGGCTACCCGGCGATCGTCGCCTGCGCCTTCCTCATCCCGGTGGTGGTCGGCTGGCCGCGCATGGGGTACGGCGGCCGGGGCGACTGGGCGCGGGCGGTGTGCCTGGGCGCGGCCTGCGCCTCCCAGCAGTTGCCGTGGTTCCTCACACCGTTCCTGCTGGCCGGCGTCTACGCCCTGCGCCGAGCCGATCTCGGCCCGCGCGGGGCCGCGGTGGCCGTGGGCAGGATCGTCGGCGTGGCCGCCACGACCTGGCTGCTGATCAACGCGTACTTCATCGTGAGCGAGCCGCGTACCTGGTTCGAAGGGATCACGCTGCCCCTCACCCAGAAGGCGAACATCCACGGCCAGGGCCTGGTCGGCGTCTCGCTCTACTTCACGGACGGCAGCGGCCGGCTGGCCTGGTACTCGCACGCGAGTCTGCTCCTGGCCGCGGGTCTGCTGGGGCTCTTCGTGCTCTTCGTACGAAGGCTCGGGCCCGCGGCCACGGTGCTGCCCTGGTGCGCGTTCTACGTGGCGACGCGCTCCCAGGACGGCTACTACCTGATGATGACCCCGCTGTGGCTGGCCGCCGCCGTCACCGCGCCCCCACAGGCCTTCGCCGCCGCCTGGCAGCCCCGGCCGGCCCTGCTGCGCGGCCCGCGCCGGCAGGGGGCGCGCATCGCCGCGGCCGTGCTCCTGCTGGCCCCCGCCCTGGCGGCGACGACCCTGGCGGTGACGGGCTCGCCGCCCCTGCGGATGGAGCTCGTCGGCGCCCGCCGGGCCACGAAGGCCGTGACGGCACTCACCGTGCGCGTCACCAACCTCGGCGACGCGGCCCTGAGCCCGCACTTCACCCTCACCACGGGTCAGGGCATGAGCCGCTACTGGTCCATCGCCTCCGGCCCGGCCACCCTCGGCCGGCACGCCTCGGCCCGCTACGAGATCCGGCCGCCCGACGGCAAGTTCACCCTCCCCGGCACCGGAGTACGCATCCGCCTGCGGGCGGTCTCCGCCTCACCCATGACGCTGTCCAGCACGGACATCCGGCTGACACCCGCGAGCGGCCGTTAGGGCGTGTTGCGAAAGTCCCGTCGTCCGCCCGGAGGGCGGGCCTCGCGGCGTCTGGTGCGTGCTCTCGGCGTGCCGGGCGGAAGCCCGCGTACTGGACGTACCCGGGTTTTCGCCCGGTGCGGCGAGAGGGCGTGCCAGGCGCCGCGAGGCAGGCGGGACTTTCGCAACACGACCTAGTGCCGCGACAGGTTTCGTCCGACCTGACAAGCCTTCACGAGAACGAGAACCGCCCCCTCCTTCCCACGCGTCCCGCCCTATGGTGCGATCTGTCACCCAAGACCTGCGATCTGTCACCCGGGACCGGGGAGGAAACCGTGCAGCAGCCCAAGGCGGCGCTGGCCGAGCGCATCGCCGAGCGGAGGACGGGAGGCGACGACCCCCGTGCGCTGGTCGGAGAGATGCGGCGCTCGGTCCTTCTCGTGCCGGTGGCCGACGGAGGTCTCTGGTCGGTGCGTTCGGGCGGAGTGCGGTGGATCTGCGGGTTCACCGACGAGATCGCGCTGGCCAGGTTCGCCCTGCGCCACGCGTCCGGCGACCAGCCCATGGACTACGCGGCGTTGCTGGGCGCGCGCATCGTCGACGAGATCGTGCCCGCGCTCGGCGAACCCGCCGGTCTCGCCGTCGACATCGCCACCGAGGAGGGGTCGATGTTCTTCCCGCCGGTCGTCGGCATCGTGCCGGACGCGGTGGCCGTCGACGCGGGCGCGGGTGCGGATACGAGGGGGGCACGGGCATGAGCGGCGACGAAGCTGATCTGCATCTCGACAAGGCGTCGGTCGCCAAGTTCACCCAGGGCATGGGGGCGACGATCGACCAGCTCGGTGAACTCGGCGGCCCCACCGGCGCGGTGACGGGAAAGGGCTTCTCGGGGCTGGCGATGACCGGGATGGAGGCGGGGCACCACGGACTCTCGGTCGACTTCGAGGACTTCTGCGAGCGCTGGGAATGGGGTGTGCGCGCCCTGGTGCGGGACGCGAGCGCGATCGCGAACCGTCTGGGCCTCGCGGCGGGCACCGTGTGGGAGGAGGACCAGTACGTCGGGGACTCCCTCAAGGTGGGCGCCAACTCCCTGTTCGGCGGGAACCCGCACGCGAGCGAGGAGGACATCGCCAAGCAGGACTGGGGGGACATCTTCACCCCGGACTACCTGAACCCGGACTGGAGCCCCGAGTCGTTCGACAAGGCCGGTCACGACATGGAGCAGACCTGGAAGGACACCGGCCGCACCGTTCTCACCGAGGGCCAGGGCGGCCGGCAGTCGGAGGTGCTCAACCACGCGCTGGGCATCTCCGACGACCAGTGGAACCAGGCGCTGGACGACACCTTCGGCCCTTCGCCGGACGAACGCGCCCAGCAGGAACAGCCGCCGCAGGGTGAGTCCGGGGGGAACTGAACGTGGGTATAGGCGACTTCATCAGTGACCTCACGCCCGACTCGGTCGAGAACGCGGTCGAGGACGGCGTCGAGTGGGCGGGAAACCGGGTCGAGGACGCGGGCAACTGGACGGCCGACCGCCTGGACGACATCGGCTGGGAGTCCGGCGCGGACTGGGTGCGTGAACAGTCCCGTTCGGTCGCCAACCGGATGGGCGCCGAGGTCGACGAGATGGACCTCGGGCAGACCGAGGACAAGACCAAGCTGATCTACGGCAGTCCGGGAAAGATCAACTCCACCGCCGCGAAGCTCCGCGCCTTCGAGTCGTCCTTCGACGACACCGGCGACGGCCTCAGGGGCCTCGACTCGTCCCGGCTCAAGGGCGAAACGGCCGACGCGCTGCGCACCGCGGTCGGCACCCAGCCGCACAGGTGGTACTCCGCCGGCGAAGCCTGTGTGAAGGCGATCGGCGCGCTCGAGGCGTTCGCCGACACGGTCACCTGGGCGCAGGGACAGGCGCAGACGGCGATCGACAAGTGGAAGGAGGGCGTCAAGGCTTCCGAGGGCGCCGCCGACGCCCACCGCAAGAAGGTCGACGACTACAACAGCGCCGTCGACCGCTACAACGCCCAGCCCGCGGACAAGCGCGATCCGGCCTCGCTCCCGCCCAAGCCCGCGGCGACGTTCGACGACCCCGGTCAGAAGCTGATGAAGGACGCTCAGGACCTCCTCGCCGAGGCCCGCAGACAGCGGAACTCGGCGGCGGAGACCGCGCGCACGGCGGTCCGCGCCGCCCGCGACATGGCCCCGGAGAAGCCGTCCTACGCCGAGCAGGCGCGCGACGGGCTCCAGGAGCTGCAGATCATGGGCGACCACGTCGGCGGCGGCCTCATCAAGGGCACGGCGGGGCTGCTCAACTTCGTCCGCAGTGTCGACCCGATGGACCCGTACAACCTCACGCACCCGGCCGAGTACGCCACGTCCCTGAACAGCCTCGCCGCCGGACTGGTCGTCGCCGCCAACGACCCGGCCGGCACCGGCCTCCAGATGGTCAAGGACTTCATGAAGGACCCGGCCGAGGGCTTCGGCCGGCTCATACCCGACCTGGTGCTGACCGTGGCCACCGACGGCGGCGGAGCCGCGGTGAAGGGCGCGCGCGTCGCCGAGGACGCCGCCGAGGCCGCGCGGCTGCGCAGGCTGGTCGACGACGCCCCGGACGGGACCCACCACCGGCCGGACGGCGAGCGCGTCACCGACGGCACCGACCCGGTGGACCTCGCCTCGGGCCGGATGTTCCTGCCCCAGACCGACCTCGAGATACCCGGCATCCTGCCGCTGGTCTTCACCCGCCGCACCGAGTCCGGCTGCGCGACCGGCCGCTTCCTGGGGGCCGCCTGGTCGTCCACCGTCGACGAGCGTCTCGAGGTCGACGCGATCGGTGTCGTCCACGTCACCGCCGACGGACTCCTCGTCCCGTACCCGCATCCGGTCCCCGGCCTGCCCACCCGGCCGTACTCGGGCCGGTTCCGCACGCTCCTCTCCCGGGACGCCGACGGCGACTACACGCTCACCGACCCCGACGCGGGTCCGACCCGCCACTTCACCGCCCCGGCCGGTGGCGAGCCGGGCGGCGACGGCACGGCCTGGCTGTCCGGCATCACCGACCGGGGCGGCCACACCGTCACGGTCGACCGCGCCGAGGACGGTCTGCCGCTGGCCCTCGTCCACTCGGCGGGCCACCAGCTGCGGCTGTCGGCCGCCGACGGGCGGGTCACCGCCCTGTCCGTGCCCGGCGCGGGCGAGAACGGCGCGGACCTGCCGGTGGTGGGCTACGGCTACGAGGGCGGCAACCTCACCACCGTCACCCGGCCTTCCGGCGCCGTCACCACGTTCCTCTACGACGACCGCCGCCGCGTCATCGCCTGGATCGACTCCAACGGGCACCGCTACGACTACGTCTACGACGACCACGACCGCGTCGTCGCCGAGGGCGGTGAGGCCGGGCACGTCCAGGTCACCCTGGCCTACACCGGACCGGACGCCGGGACCGGACACCGGACGACCGTTCTGACCACCGCCGACGGCCGGGCCACCCGGCACCTGATCGGCCCCGGCTGCCGTGTCCTGGCCACCACCGACGCGCTCGGCCGCACGACCCGCTTCCGCTACGGCTCGGGCGGCGAACTGCTGTCCCGTACGGACCCGTTGGGCGCCACCACCGCCTTCACGTACGACGAGGACGGCCGCCCGCTCACGGTCACCGGACCGGACGGCGGCGAACTACGTGTCGTACGCGGCCCGTTCGGGCTGCCGGTGGAGACGGTCGGCCCGGACGGCTCCCGCAGGACGTACACATACGACGAACTCGGCAACCGCACGTCGCTCATCGATCCGGCCGGACACACCACCCGCATGTCCTACGACGACGCCGGACGGCTCACCGCGGTGACCGACGCCCTCGGGAACACGACGCGCGTCAGGTGCGACGCGGCGGGACGGACCGTAGCGGTGACCGATCCGTCCGGCGCCACCACCCGCACCGAGCGGGACGGGCTCGGCCGCCCGGTCCGTACGACCGGCCGAACGGGCGGCGTCACCCGCCTGGAGTGGAACGCGGACGGCCGACTCGCCCGCCGCACCGGCCCGGACGGTGCGCACGAGTCATGGACCTACGACGGCGAGGGCAACTGCACGGCCCACACCGACGCCGTCGGAGCCGTCACGCGCCACGAATACACCCACTTCGACCTTCCGCTCGCCACCACCCGTCCCGATGGCGGCCGTTACGAGTTCGAGCACGACGCCGACCTCCGCCTCACCCGGGTCACCGGCCCGCGGGGCAAGAGCTGGACGTACGAGTACGACGCGGTCGGCAACATCGTCTCCGAGACCGACTTCGACGGGCGCACCCTGACCTACCGGGTGGACGCCGCCGGCCGTCTCGCCGCCAGGACCGACGTCCTCGGCGGCACCATCTCCTTCGAGCGCGACTCACTCGGCCAGGTCCTCGGCAAGACCGTCGACGGCCGGGTGACGACCTACGCGTACGACCGGGCGGGCCGCCTCCTGGAGGCGGTAGGACCCGACAGCGAACTGCGCTACCAGTACGACCGCGACGGGCGCGTCAAGACGGAACTGGTGGACGGCCGCCCGATGCTCTACTCCTACGACGCCCAGGGCCGGCGCGTCCGTCGGACCACCCCGACCGGCCATGTCACGTCCTACGCCTACGACTCCGACGGCCTCCCCGCCCGACTGGACACGGGTGGACAGCACATCACCTTCACTCACGACGCCGCGGGCCGCGAACTGGCCCGTGCCTTCGGGGACGCGCTCACCGTGACGTCGGCCTGGGACGAGGCCGGCCGGCTCGCCACGCAGCACTTCACCGCCGGAGCCCGCGCCGTCAACAGCCGTGCCTACGCCTACCGCGCCGACGGACACCTGCTCTCCGTCGCCGACCGGCTTTCCGGGACCCGTACGTTCGACCTGGATCCGATGGGCAGGGTGACCGCCGTCCACGCCCCGGCCTGGACGGAGCGGTACGCGTACGACGACACGGGCAACCAGACGTCCGCCTCCTGGCCCGACAGCCACCCCGGCGGCGAGTCGGTCGGCCCCCGCTCGTACGACGGGACCCGTGTCACCCGCGCCGGAGACGTCCGCTTCGAGTACGACGCCCTCGGCCGCGTCACCCTGCGCCAGAAGACCCGTCTGTCCCGCAAGCCCGACACCTGGCGCTACGAGTGGGACACGGAGAACCGGCTCACCTCCGTCACCACCCCCGACGGGACCCGCTGGAGGTACCGCTACGACCCGCTGGGCCGTCGTACGGCGAAGCAGCGCCTGGCGGCGGACGGCGCGGGTGTGGACGAGGAGACCCGCTTCACCTGGGATGGCCTGACCCTGTGCGAACAGACCAGTCACGGAATGGACCAGCCGAACCCGGTGGCCCTCACCTGGGACCACCGCGGCCACATCCCCCTGGCGCAGACCGAGCGCATCCTCACCGCCGATGACCGGCAGAGCGAGATCGACCGCCGCTTCTTCGCCATCGCCACGGACCTCGTCGGCACCCCCACCGAACTGATCGACGAGTCCGGCGGCATCGCGTGGCGCTCCCGGTCCACACTGTGGGGCGCTACCGCATGGGCCCGCGACGGCATCACGTACACCCCTCTCCGCTTTCCCGGCCAGTACTACGACTCCGAGACCGGCCTCCACTACAACTTCTTCCGGCACTACGACCCGGAGACCGGGCGCTACACCTCCCCGGACCCCCTCGGCCTCGCTCCCGCGCCGAACCCCGTCAGCTACGTGGACAACCCGAACACCGCGTCGGACCCGTTGGGCCTGATGCCCAACTACACGAAGGAGGAGAGGGCCAAGAAGCGACTCGACAAGATCGTGGACGCGGTCATCGACAGGGCTCAAAACGGCGAGGTCAGGAAGCACGTCGACTACCACGGGGACACGATGCACGGTATGAGCGACGAACGGGTTCTGGAGATCCTGAAGAACCCGGACGCGGTGTACCAGTCGACGGGCACGGCCGGAAGGCTCACGTTCCGGCAGGGCGAGGACATCGTCGTGACCGAGGGGCCCGGCAGCACCCAGGGTCAGGCTGTCACGGCGTACGGTCCGTCAGGTGTCAAGGGCGACTCCGGAGCGCAGGCACTGGGCGGCAGGCCCACCGACCCCGGTCCACCGGTGACGCACGAGGACATCGTGGAGGGCAGAATTCCCGGTAAGGGTGGCAACCTGGCCCCCGCGGTGCGGATCAGATGAGGCAAGGATGACCATGAAACTGTCGTTCGACGGCGGCTGGCACGCCATGGTGACGGACGATCCGCTGCACATCACCCCCCGCTTCGACGGCGACTCCGTACGCGTCGTGCGCTACGCGGATGCGAAGGAACGTGAGCGGTTCGTCCTGGATACCTTCGGCAGCCAGCACCGCCTGTGGGACGCGCCCGACGTCTTCCGCTTCGACCCGGCCAGCCGCCAACTCGTCGCTGTCGAGCTCCAGTTGCCGAAGGAGTCCACCTCGGCCGAGGACGCGGCCCGCCTCCCGCTCACCCTGGCGGTGCGCCCGGGCGGACTGCGCGCGGTCGAGGCCACGGACTTCCGGCACGAGATGTGCGCGCTCCTGTGCCGCGCCCCCGGAGACGCCGTGCTGACTTCTCTGCGCGACCCCGCCGTCCTCGACGCTCCGTTGGAGACTGGCATCGGCATCGCCCCGGACGTGGCACTCCTCGTCCAGCACGGCACCGTCGTCGGCTGGAGCCTCACGGACCCCGCCCGCTACCTGACCACGGCGTACACCGACCCCGACCCCACCCCACCGAGCGACACCACCCGCCGCCTGCTCACCGACTGCCTGGACCTGATCACCCAGCCGCTGATCTACGACGTGGAAGACGGCGACCCGACCGCCCTGGCCCGTCTCCGGGCGACCGACGAGGCCCTGCGCGCCCAGCGCGAGGACCGGCGCCGCGCCGACGTCCTGCTCTCGCTCATCGGCAACCTGATGGAGGGCTACGGGAACCGGTGACCTTGGAACCGTGGCGGTGCTCCAAGCGGTTGTCGGCGGCCAGGACGCGGTGGAGATCGGCGAGGAGAACGCGATCGGGCCCTCCGGGCCGCCGAGGGCGAACTCGTCCTGCGGGTCGAGACCGACACCGATGAGGATCTCCGCAAACTGCAGGACCTCCTCACCATGCACATCGGCCGATCACCGGCTTCTGTCTGCACGCGCTCGGGTCGGCGGGCGGTCTGGATTCCGAGGACGCGGTACACAGGCTCGGCTCGTCCGGGTCACGGTGGACGGCCTGCGCCCGGCCCGCTGAGGATGGCGACGGCGGCCTCTTACAGGGACACGCTACGGGCAGCGCGCTGCGGCCGGCGATGACGGAGTGCGGTCGCTGTCACTTTGGCCGGTGCGCGGCGAGGCGCTCGCGGGCCTCTGCGTACGTGTCCGTGTCGATCTCTCCCGAGGCGTAGCGACGGTCGAGGATCTCCTCCGGGGCCTCGCGCCGCGCATGGCCTTCCCAGCTGTTGGTGCGGCCGGCAGCACCCCCGGACGAGCTGCGCGTCAAGCGGATCACGGCCCACACGGCAAGGCCGATCAGCGCGATCCACAACAGGGGCATGAAGGCCATCCACGCCCAGCCGACGCCATCCCAGTACATCACCGTGCCCACCTCCACCTGCGAGGTTCCGGAAACACACCTTCCGCGTTCATGGTGGGCCTCGTTCGGTGAGGGCATGTAGAGCCCATCGGTCTCACTTCTGGACCACTCGGCACCCCCGGCCGCAGGAGGGCGCCCGTGCCTCCAGTGCCGTTTCCCGGGAGCGGGCGGACGGCTGGATCGCCGGACAGCGTGCCCGTGCGGAGCATGATCGGTTGTTCCTGGCACTGCCGGCCTTTGTCACCGCGGGCACCAGCCCACGCTGATACCGACCGCCCGGCCCGTCCCCGGCAGGGCGGACGGGCCGGGCGGTCAGCGGGTGATCAGCCGACGTGCAGGGTGAGGGCAGCGGTGTGGAGCTTGCCGCCCGGCTGGAACTGCAGGAACAGCCGCCAGTTTCCGGACTGGGCGAATTCGGCGTGGAAGGTCAGCGCCGGGCCACCGCGGTCACGGTCGACCTTGGTCTCCGGGTGGAGGTGGGCGAAGGCGAGGTCGCTTTGGTGGAAGGCGGTCAGGTGGGCGTAGGTGTCCAGGTAGGGCTGGAGGTCGGTGACCGGCTTGCCGTCCTTGGAGACGGTGGCGGTGAGCCGGCGGGCCGTTCCTGCCATCGGGTCGCCCTTCACCGTCACGGTGTAACCGTCGACAGTGGTGGTGCCGGATGCCTTGGGCAGCGGGGTGGTCATCGCCGTGCCGGAGACCTTCACGGTGCGGCTGAGGACGAAGTCCTTGCTCTTGCCGCTGCCGCTGTCCGGGGTGAAGGAGGCGTACAGCCGCCAGGTGCCCGGTCGCAGCGCCGCCAGCGGTGCGGTCCACGTGCCGTCCCCGGCCCTGATGGGGTGCAGGTGCTGGAAGCCGGTGAGGTCGGAGCGGACGGCGTAGAAGTGCATCCGCTTGGTCTGGTCGACGGCGAAGTCGGTGACCGGGCTGCCGTCCGGGCCGGTGATGGTGAAGCGGTAATCGGTCGCCTTGCCGGCGGGGAGGCTGCCGGCCGTGGAGGTCATCCGGTAGCCGTCCTTCGCGGCGGCCAGGCCGTTGCCGGTGGAGGCACCGGCCTGGCCGGGCATCGACGCCATGGCGCCGGCCGAGTCGGACGGTGTGCCGCTGTGGTTCATGCCGGGCATGCCGGAGGTGTGGTCCGAGCCGGTGCCGGCGCCGCAGGCGGCGAGCGTCAGCGTGAGGGCAGCGGTGGCTGCCGCGAGGGCATGGCGAGTCGTCCGGAGACGCTGGGACATGGGTGTGTCTTTCCAGGTGGGCGCCGTGATCTGGCGCGGGTGAACGTGAGACCTGTGCTGGGCCGCGGCGCTGAGCCGGAGCCCGGAGGTCTCGTCACGTCCGTGCGATGCACACCTGGAGCAGGAGGGCACGCCCGTCGGCCGGTGGCCCCCGGCGACGGCCGTCGCCGTACGCTCGCCGGACCCACGGCAGCAGAAGTGCGGCCGGGAGAACGAAGGCGACCGCGGTGAGGGGAGGTAGCGGCCTCTCGGAGCGGGGCGCGGTGGCCAGACACAGCGCGCCCCGCATGGCCTCGTCCGCGTGCTCGGCGGCTTTCTCCCCCGCCGCCTCGGCGTGGTCGGAGCTATGCGGGGCCATCGCGGCGGGCGCAGGTTGCACGGCCGCCATCTCGGACATGGTCCCGTGGCAGCCGCCGTCGGCCGCGGCCGGGCCGCCGTGCATGAAGAACAGCCCGAGCAGCACGGCGACCAGCACGGCGGGCCGCACCACTCGGCGGTGGCGGGCCCCGGCCGTACCGGGGGCGGGCTGCGTGGCCATCACGGCTACACCTTACGGCGGGCGCAGTGCAGGGAACGCGGGAAGCGGAGCCGACAGGGGGAGACGGCCGAGTGCCGACCTAGCTCAGTGCAGTCGTCGACGCCTCGGGCTCACATGGCGCTGCCGACGATCATCTGTCGGGACGGCATGGCTCTATCCGGCGCCGACGCTCTTCAGCAGCAGGGGGAGATCGGGGGCGGCTTCGGCCGTGGCGAGTGTCGCGGACGTCAGGATGAAGGCGGTCGCGGCAGTGAGCGCCGGGTGGCGTCCGAGGGGTGGGGCGAGGAGGGCGGCGACGCGGCGGGGTACCGGACCGGTCTTGGCGAGCGGTGCACGGCGGCCGAGGATCGACCGGACACCCTCGGCTACCGCGAGGCGGGTGTCATCGGCCTGTTCCAGACCCTGGCGCTGCTTGCCGGGATCAGCCGGTCGGGCACCACCATGGTCGGCGGGCTGCTGCGCGGCCTGGACCACGAGGATGCTGCCAAGTTCTCGTTGAGGATGCCGCCAAGTTCTCGTTCCTGCTGGCCACCCCGGTCGTCCTGGCCGCCGGCGTCCTCAAGCTGCCGAGCCCCGCCGGGCCCGCGGCCGCGCACATCCACGGCCAGGTGATTTTCGGCTTCTTCACCGCCGCGATCGCCGCGTACGCCGCCGTGCGCTTTCTGTCCCGGTACTTCACCACGCGCACGCTCACCCTGTTCGCCGTGCACTGCCTGGTGGCCGGGGTCGCCGGCATCGTCCGGTTCGCCTGACGGCCGGGCAGGCAGGCAGGCAGGCAGGCAGGCAGGCAGGCAGGCAGCGGTGCCGTACCCGCCGCTCTCTGAATCACTGCTACTCAGTGGCAGGTAACAGGCGTTACATTTCCTTCTGTGTCCAGCCAGTCCCGCAAGTCCAGCAGGTCCCGCATGTCCCCTAAGCAGGCGGCAACGGGGCAGTGGCTCGTTCTCGTGGTGAAGCTGCCTGCGGAGCCGTCGCGGCACCGGGTCGGGGTCTGGCGGGAGCTGCGCAGGATCGGCGCGCTCTCGCTCGGGCAGGGTGTGTGGGCCGTTCCGGACGTGCCGGTCTTCGCCGGCGGTGTCGGCCGGGCGATCGCGCTCACGAAGCAGGCGGGCGGACAGGCGGTGGCCCTGACCGCGTCCGGACGCGGACCCGAGGACGCGGCCAGCTTCCAGGCGATGTTCACGGCCGCGCGGTCCGCGGACTGGGCGGAGTTCCTCGCGGACTGCGGCAAGTTCGAGGCGGAGCTGGCCAAGGAGATCCGTATCGCCAAGTTCACGCTGGCCGAGCTGGAGGAAGAGGAGCAGTCGCTGGAGCGGCTGCGGCGCTGGCACCGTGACCTGACCGCACGCGACGTGTTCGGCGCTCCGGAGGCGGCCGAGGCCGGCGAGCGGCTCAAAAAGTGCACCGCCGCCTGCGAGGACTACGCCGAGCGGGTCTTCGCCGCCCTCCACCGGACCCCGGAGGCGGACCGGTGACCGCGCGGCCCGTTCCGGCCCGGCAGATGTGGCCGCTGTACGCGGCCGGGTTCACTACTGCCTTCGGCGCGCACGGCATCGCCGCCAACCTCGGCGGCCACAGCGCGGACGCGGTCACCTCGCTGCTGGTGCTGGGCGGGCTCCTCGCCCTCTACGACGGCGCCGAGGTGGTCCTCAAGCCGGTGTTCGGCACCCTCGCCGACCGGATCGGCGCCCGCCCGGTGCTGCTCGGCGGCCTGATCGCCTTCGCCGCCGCCTCCGCGCTGTACGTCGTCGCCGACAGCCCCGGCCGGCTCTGGGCCGCCCGTCTCGGACAGGGAGCCGCGGCCTCCGCCTTCTCCCCGTCCGCCTCGGCCCTGGTGGCCCGCCTCAACCCGGCCGCCAAGCACGGCCGGGCCTTCGGTAGTTACGGCTTCTACAAGTCGATCGGCTACACCCTCGGCCCGCTGCTCGGCGGGGTCCTGGTGTGGGCCGGGGGGCTGCGCCTGCTCTTCGCCGTACTGGCGGTGCTCGGCGTGACGGTCGCCGTCTGGGCCGGGCTCGCCGTCCCCGTCGTACCGCCGCTGCCCAAGGCCCGGCAGACGGTCCTCGACCTGGCCCGCCGCCTCACCGAACCGGTGTTCCTCGGCCCGACCGCCGCGCTCGCGGCGGCCACCGCGGCGCTGTCGGTCGGGGTCGGGTTCCTGCCGGTGTCCGGCCGCGTGGCAGGGCTGGGCACGGTCGCCACCGGCGCCGCCGTGTCGGTGCTCGCCGCGACCGCAGCGCTGGTCCAGCCGCGAGCTGGGCGCGCTCTGGACGAGGGGCGGCTGACGACGCGCGCCGGCCTCACCGCCGGGCTGCTGCTCACCGCCGCCGGCCTGGCCTGCGCCATGCTGCCCGGTCTCGCCGGCATCCTCTCCGCCGCCGTCCTGACCGGCGCCGGTACGGGGCTGATCACGCCACTCGGCTTCGCCGCGCTGGCCGCCGGCACGCCCATGGAGCGCCTCGGCCAGACCATGGGCGCCGCCGAACTCGGCCGCGAACTCGGCGACGCGGGCGGCCCGCTGCTCGTCGCCACCGTCGCCTCGCTCGCCACCCTCACCTACGGCTACGGGGCGCTCGCGGCCGTGATCGGGGTGGGCGCGCTGGCCCCGCTCGTGCGCCGTCGCCGGGTGCCGGCCGTACCCGAGCCGGAAAGCTGAACAGTTTCCGGGTCAGCCCTGGTGCCGGTGGCGCAGTACGTGCCGGAGGGCGAGTGCGGCGGCCAGGACGCCGAGGGCGATGAGCGCGTAGAGCTGGTAGCGGCTGATCTCGTCGTAGATCGCGGTGATGTGAGTGCCCGCCACATAGGCCACGCTCGCCCACAGGCCGACCCACAGCGCGGCGCCGAGGGCGTTGAAGACGAAGAAGCGACGCCAGGGCATGCCGCTGGTGCCCGCGATGATGCCGTTGACCTGGCGCAGTCCCTCGACGAAGCGGGCGACGGTGACGATCTTGCCGCCGTGGCGGGTGAAGAACTCCTCGGCGGCCTGGAAGCGCTTCGGCGTCAGGAACACGTAGCGGCCCCAGCGGTGCACGAAGGCCCGTCCGCCGGTGTTGCCGATCAGATAGCCGACGTTGTCCCCGGCGACGGCGGCGGCGAACGCGATGACCGCCACGGCCACGATGTTCAGATCTCCTGCCCCCGCGTAGATCCCGGCGGCGATCAGGATGGTCTCTCCCGGCGCGGGGACGCCGAAGTCCTCCACGAGGACGACACCGCCGACGGCCCAGTAGCCGTAGTGGGTGAGCAGCGGGGCCAGGTGAGCGAGCGGGCCCGGAAGAGGCGGCGCCATGCCCCCACCGTACGCGGCCACCGAACCCGTGTGCCGGTCAGCAGGGCAGGGCGAGGACGACGCAGACCCCGTGCTCGGTGTTCTCGGCGTGCGCGGTGCCGCCGTGGGCGGTGGCCACCGCCTGGACGAAGGCGAGCCCCAGGCCAGAGCCTTCGCCGGTGCGGCTGGCCTCGGCGCGGGCGAAGCGGTCGAATGCCCGGGGCAGGAACTCCGGTGGGAAGCCGCTCCCCTCGTCCGTGACGCACAGCCGCAGCCTGCCCTCGTGGACGGCGGCCGTGAGGCGGACGGTCCCAGTGCCGTGCGAGGGGGGGCGACGGCGGCGCCGACGAGGTCGGCGAGGTCGGTGGGAGCCCGGCTGAGGCGCTGGGCGGTGCCGAGTTCCTCCAGGTCCAGCAGAGCGTTGGAGAGTTCGATCAGGCGCTGGACCTCGGTGTCCACCGAACGGAGGGTCTCGGTGAGTTCGCCGGCGGAGCCGACACCGCATTCAAGGGGACGGCACCACCTCCGGCCGCTTCTCCGACATCCTCACCGAAGTGGACGTCACCACCTCAGATCACCGCCCACCGTGTCCGTACTCGGAGACGGCCTCATCAACAGCCGCACCACGGGCTACAACACCTCACGCTTCAACCAGTGGCTGTCCGATGTCGACATCGACAACGCCCTCGGACTCCTCCGCGACCAGCTGAAGGGCTGGGGAACCAAGGTCATCTTCACGACCCTGACGCCCTGCGACGGCTACAGCGCCTGCACCACCACAGTGGACCAGAACCGCATCGACACGAACACCTGGATCACCGATCAATTCGACCTCACATCCCCGACCCTGAGCTCGACGGACGCGGAGGCCATCGTGTCCGTCACCGACCCCACCAGCACAGCGGATCCGCAAGCACTGAAACTGAGCGACGACGCCGCCCCCGCCGACTTCGACTCCGGCGACCACGTCAACCTCACCCAGGACGGCTACACCACCATCAGCAACGCCTACGACCTCGCCTCACTCGGACCAGACGCCTAGCACAGGACACCACCCGGCGAGGCACCACAGCTCTCGGCGCCCACCCGGACCTGCGGAGCGGCCCACCCTCATGCGGGTGGGCCGCTCCGCCGGTTACCGGCATCGGTCGGTGTCCATCTGCCGGCCTCCCTCGCGAGCGAAGCCGACCCAGCACATGGGTGGGGTCCACAGGGATGGAGGAGAGCAGCACCAGTCGGTGTCAATCCCCTGCCGACCGCGTTCAGCGACGGCCCGGGGGTCGGCCAGCTATACAACTGCCAGCATCGCATCACCGATCTTCCCCAACCGCGACCAGCGGCGCGGTCTCCGCGCACCACCGCCAGGATGCAAGGGCTGGCCCGGACCTACGGGACGGAGCGTCGATCCGGCGTCAGGAGACGTGAGCGGCGCCGGTCGCCGACCCCGATGGGGCCCATCGCTTTGCCGTAAATCCCCAGGTCAGACCTCTAGTATTGGAGACCTTGCGCGCTCGAAGCGTTGGACCTGCGACGCATGTCGGCACGACCCGCTCACAACCTGGGAAATCAGAAAACAGCAGGTCAGACGCCCTTTGCTGCAGGCTCAAGAATCGCCACGCACTCCACATGATGCGTCATCGGAAAGATGTCAGCTAGAACCGCGTCCAGGAAACTGCAGGTCAGGTAGGTTTTCCCGCCCCACCGGAGAGCCCACGAGCGCCCGCGAGCGTCATACGAGCGTCACAACCGACAGAATCCGACGGCACGGCCTGGCATCATCCGGCATCAGATCGGAAGATCGTCGGGCAGCACCCGGAACACCCTGTGCCGGCCCAATGGGCGCACAGCCCGGAAATCGCGCCGGTCGAGCGTGAGTACCGCGTCGGTGTCGTACTCGCCGGCAAGGGCCACGTTCACCGCGTCCGCGAGGTCCAGGTCGCGATAGCGGGCGCGCACCGACTGGGCGGCACCCAGATGGTCCTCCGTGATCCCGGGCAGAACGACACGGCCTCGACGCACCCAATGCCGGATGTCGTCGACCGCGCTGAGCACCGCTTCACGGCCGAGCTCGAGCGGTGCACGCGTCATCGCTTCACGCGGCTACGCACGGCGAGGACGGCAAGGCCGAGCAGGGCCGGCTCGACGAGGCGGGCGGTCATCTCGACGTACGTCCCGGTGGTGGTCAGATCCTGTCCGGACGCTCGGAAGATCACCGAATTGATCACCACCCTCAAGGACTTCTCGAACCGCGCGGTCGACAGACGCCTTGTGTACGGCCCTCTCGGGTTGACGGGCGTCGGCTTCTTGGTCGTCAGGGTCACTCGGTGGCCATCCTTGGTCCCCACGCTGACCGGGTCCGGGTCGGACTGCGGCAGACCCCACAGCATCATCGCGAGCACAGTGGCCGTCATGGCCAGGACCAGCCAGGCCAGAGCACGCGAGGCGCGCAGGCCGTATCCGGAAAGCGCCCAGTACAGCCGCAGCAGCCTCCGCTCGCTGCGGGACGCCACGGCGTCATGCCGGCGCATCTCCATCTCGCCGTAGTAGAAGTCGGCCGCGCCCGGCTCGTTCCGGCTGTCCTCGAGCGCCTTTCGGAGCTGCCGGTAGACCGGCGCGAGCACGGCAGGTTCATGCGTCTCGACGCCCGGTGGCGCGGGCGTCCAAAGGCCGCTGTACCGGGTCGCCCGCCAGTGGTGTTCCTCGGCGAGGGTCCGGCGACGTATCCAGCGCAGCCCGTCAGGCGGTCGGGACAGGACGCAGCGGCCTTCGAGCCGCAGCTGGTCCAGGTGGACGGTTTCCACGAAGAGACAGCCGGTCAAGTCGACGTCGGCCAGCACCAGGTGGGCGGCGTCCACGCCTTTGACCGAGGTGACACGCACCCGGGCATCGGTGAGACCCGGTTCGGCGATGAGCCCGCCTTCCTGCGAGACGAAAGGCCGGAGTCGCCTGACGACCGTCACCGGGAACTCCAGCACGGCGTCGCTCAGATCCACCCCGGCGTACCGCAGCCGCAGCACGGCGGTGGACGCCCAGCGTGTCCGCCGGAAGCACACCTCCGCCGCAGCAGCCTCCACCGTCACCGCGGTCTCGAAGACGGCGTCGGAGAAGTCCACCGTTCCCGTACAGACCAACGGCCCGATCCGCGCGGTACGCCGGAAACCCGTCCGCCGGAAAACCGCACCGGCGTTCACCCGGGCCCCGTGGAACGCCAGGTCACCGCCGATCGCAGCACCCTCGAACGTAACCTCCGCCGCGAAGTGGGCCCCGGCGAACGGCATGTCCCCACCGACGTCCGCCCCGTCGAAACAAGCCCGGCTCCGGTGGAAGTGCGCGCCGTCGAAACAAGCCCGCCCGCCGATCCGGACCCCCGTGAACTCGGCACCGTCCTCGAAGACCACGCCGTCGAAGGCGGCCTCCCCGTCGATGACCGCCCCTTCGAAGGAAGCGGCGCCCTCCACCCGAGCACCCGTGAAGTAGGCGTTTGCGCACGTCATGCCCTTGAACACCGCACTGCGCCCGACCACCCGGACACCGAAATGCAACGCCCCCGCGATCCGCGCCCCGTAGAACCACGCATCACCGTCCACGACGGTGTCATCGAGCCACACATCTCCCGCGACCTGAGCCGCACCGAGCCGGAGGTCACCCCCGACCCGCACCTCACGGACGTACATCCCCGCGCCGAAGACGGCCGACGAGAAGGAGCAGTGCCCGCCGAACTCGACCTCTCCGAGTTCCGCGTCGCCGCTGAACCGCACCTCGTCGAACGACGCCTCACCCACCCGGGCCGGCCCGCTCCCCGAATCCCTGAGCGGCGCGAGGAGTTCATCGAGCAGGCTCTGGGTGAAGGGCGTGCCCCGGTGATCGAGGTCGGCGCCGGGGGTCAGCGTGGCCAGGTGGGCGGCCCGCTCGCCACTGTCGAGATGCGCCAGACAGGCCGTGTACGAGCCAACTCTGCGCCCTCGACAGCGCTCCCCCGCGTCAAGGTGGACGCACTGCGGCCACGCGGGGGAATCGGTTCCGGCCATCCCAGCTCCCGTCTCATACCGTCACGACCGTCACGTCCCTCCGGTCCCGGCTCTTCGGCCGGTCGACCGATGCCTCGACCACCCAGCGCCCGGTGGCGACTTCCAGTTCGGCCCGGTAACGGTCGGACGCGTACTGCCGGAAGACGACAGGTTGCTTGTCGGGACGACCCGAGCGCCATACGTACGACCGCAGATTGCGCCGCAGCAGGTCCTGTCCGAGCAGCTCGATCATGAACGGCTGGCCGGCCGCGACCGGGTTCCGGGGAAAGCGCAGGACGATGCCCTCACCACCGGCGAGCGTCCCGCCGGGCGAGCGTCCCGCACGGATCGCGAGCATCGTGTCCCGGAGCGCGGGACCGCTCGCCAGGTCCGCGTTGCGGAAGCCGGTCCACATCATGGGATCTGTGCCCGTCCAGTCCGCGACGGCCGACTCGTACGGCACCGTGCCGTCACCGGTCCCCGACAGGCTGTCCACTATCCGCGACCTGTCGGAGGAGAGCACGAGAGCCTGGGGAGTCGGGAAGTCGACGCTGGCGAGACAGTGCACGGCGTACGGGAGAGGGCCGGTGCCCCGGTGCTCGTCGCAGGCCGTGCGGAAATCCTCCTGGAAGTCGCCCGCCGCGCGGATGGCGTCGACTGGCAGCCCGGGAACCCGCGAGCGGCTGTCGGTGATCTGCCGCTCACGGCTCTTTCCCTCGACCCGCACGGCGCGGTACACCGGCAGCATCTCGGCGACCGAGGGCAGGGTGAGTGCCCAGTCGCGCAGCGCCTCGTTCATCCGGGCGGCCACGTCCGCGCCGGGGCCCGCGGCGCCGGGGACCGCTTCGCCGGCCAGCAGCCAGGCGGCCTGAGCCAGCCCCTGCTGCGGCGTGCCGAGCATGACCAGCGTCCGGGCGGTCTCACGGCCGTTCTCGCACTCCAGATAGTGCCGCCCGATCAGCCCGCCGCTCGCATGGCAGACGAGAATGACGCGCGGATCGTCGGGCCGGTCCGGGTAGTACGCGTCGACCTCCGCATGCCACCGCTCCAGTTCGCGCGCCACGCGCGCCGCCAGCCGCCGTGCCACCAGCCGGTGGGAGAGCCGCCAGTCATAGCCGAACGGCACGAACTGCGCGTCGGGCGGGTCACCGAGCGCGGCCCGGATGCCGGGATAGCCCATGCAGGACAGCAGCCCCGGCACGGAGTCCGGGACCTGCAGCAACCCGTCGGCGTCGAGTTGAAAGGGACCATCGGGCGGCGCGTCCCCCAGCCCCGGCGGGAGGGTCACCTCGGTGAGCGCCGCGGCCGCCGAATCGATCAGCCGCTCACTGCATCGCGCCCAGACGTCCAGGCCGTCCCGGCGCAGCCGGGTGCCCAAGAACCCTGGGACGAAGACGACCAGATCGTGCTCCATTCACTCTCCCCGTGTCCCCGTGCCGAAGAATGTGTGCGGCAGACGGATCAGGTCACAGCGGTTCTCCCCCTGTAATGCCATCACCAGGCCCTCCGGGTCCGTCGCGGTGCGGACAGCGTGCACGGTGTACCCCCGCGCGGGAATGCCCGGCCCGCCCAGCCATGCCCGGGACCAGAGGTCCCACGCACGGGACACGGTCTCCGCGGTGCACAGCAGCAGCACGGGCCGCTCCACGGGCCCCGCGAACACCAGCGACGTCACGTCGGGGAAGTTCCCCGGCAGCCGCTCCCGAGGGTGCATGCTCTCGCCGTTCTCGTCGACGGAGCAGTCCTTGACATAGACGCTGCCGCGCTCGGCCCAGGCCAGCATGGGCATCGAGGCGTCGTCCTCGTCGTCGTACAGCTCCCCGAGGGCAAGACACGAGGGATTGGCCGAGAGCCGTACACACAGCTCGACGCCGCGCTCGCTCTCCGTCCAGACCCGCAGCTGATCACTCAGATCACCGGCCATCCAGAACGAACCGTCCCGCAGCATCCTCGTGTCGATCCCGCAGAACCCGCGGTCGGCCCAGATGTCGGGCACGGGCTTCCCCGCGGACGAGACATCGGCCGGGACCTCGTGGCGTACGAGCCGCAAGTCATCCGCCACGCTCAGTCGCAGGGTGCCGGCGGCCGGGTCGCGGACCAGGCTCAGAGCGCGGGCCGGCTGGCCGGCATCCCCGCCGAGCGGGATGTCCTCGTACGTGACAACCGCCAGGCTGTCGTCGAGACGCCACAGCCGTACGATCCGGCCGGCCGCGACGGCCACGGTCCAGCCGCCGGCCGTACACACCGCGGCGACCGCCGTCACCGGGCGTTCATGGACGAGTTCCCGGGCCAGGAGGCCGGCCGGATCCCCCTGCCGTGGCCGGGAGACCCGAAGCCTGTTGTGCCAGGCACGGCACAGCAGGGCCGGACCGTCCGGGGCGCCGACGAGGGCGAGGACGGGACGTTCGTTGCTCTCGCGTCGTTGGATCTCGTAGCCGGCGTCAAGGGCGGGAACCACGTCCACCACCCGGATGTACGGTCCGTCGGCGACCGCGAGCAGACCCTGGCCGCCCGGCTCGAACGCCATGGCGCCTTCACGGGGGGCGTTCAGATCGAGCGTGGCCTCCCGTCCCGGTCGCCCGACCGACCAGACACGGACGGCTACTTCCTCGTATCCGGCGAGCAGCACTTCGTCGCCGTACTGCCCGAAGGCCACGCCGCGTGCGTTCGACGGATACGTCGCCACGAGGTCCATGACCGGCTCGCGGTCGGCGACCACTTCACACCGCCAGACATACACAGCGGTCCCGTCGGCTGCGGCGAGGAATCCTCGCCGGGAGGAAACCGGAAGGGCCGCGGCAGCCATCGTCGGTGCCGCCGGGGACACCCCGGAGTCGGTCCGGCAGGTGCGCAGACGCTCCACCCCGTCGCGGGTGCGGCGCACCTCGAACAGCTCGACCCGCTCGGCGCCCGCCGCCAGGACGAACATCCGCGCCCCCAGGGAGAGCGCCGCGAGCTGCCGGACGTCGGCGGTGAGCACCTCCCGCAGCTGCGTGTCGAAGTGCCGGCCGATACGCCAGGACCAGACCCAGACCCGGTCCCCGTCGGCCGCCAGGGCCACACCCTCACCCTCGACGTCCGCCACCGCCAACGCCCGCAGGGTGCCGCCCCACCGGTACTCTTGGTCCGGCGTCCGCACGCCCGCCCGCCAGAAGTACACGGCCTGATCGTCCCGGGCCACCGTGACCCAGCCGCTCCCGGCGCCCACCTCACGTACCTCGCTGAGCGCGCGCCCTCGCTCCCCGCCATTCCGGGGCAGCCGGCGGGTGAGCAGCCGGGCGCCCGACTCCGGGCTCAGGGTCTGGATCTCCCCCAGCCCGCCCGCCGTCAAGGTGTCCGTGCGGGCGAGCCCCGCCGCCCCCGTACCGGCCCGCCAGCTCAGCGCCTGCGCGCCGCCCAGTGGACCCGCACGCCTCCACTCCAAGGGATCCGGCGGGGCATCGGTCCAGTACTCCTGCCAGGGCAGGAAGCCGTCGGTGCGCTGCAGCGTCCGGTACGTGCCATCGCGGTGACTGACGAAGGCGGTGGCGCTCAGCAGGGCCTTCCGCTCCAGCAGCACCGGCGGCGGCGGTTCGCCGGATGTCCGAACGAAGGAACCCGCGACCCTGCCGTACAGGGCGGCGCCGTCGCAGTCCCGGGCCAGGCCCGCTGCGAGCGGCAGCATGACGTCGGGGTTCGTGCGCAGCAGGAAACCCACGTCCTCGAAGAGCTCCCGCAGGGTGTCCTGACCGACTTGTGCGGCGTGGGCACCCAGGTAATCGAGGGTGTATTGGTCGGCGCCGCGCCAGTCGGCGCCGGCCCGGGGGCGCAGCGCGTCGAGCACCCTGCGATGTGCGTCCCGGGCAGTCAGCCCCGCGCTGGAGAGAAAGTATTCACCGAACATGGGATGGGCGAGCTGATGGCGGACCCGCCCTGTACCGTCCTTCTGAGAGGCGACGATGCCGCCGTCGGCGCTGCGGCGCACCTGCCGCAGGTCCTCCACGGTGAGTTCGGGCCTGCCGTCCTCGCGCAGCGCGTTCGCGAGCGTCAGCCAGGTCTCCTCCCGCTCCAGGCCCGGGCTCTGGACCACGGCCAGAGCCCGCAGCACCTCGGGCGCGCGCTCCGCACCGGGCTTCTTGCTGAGGTGGTGGGTCTCCTCGGCCAGGCGGGTGTGCAGATCCACTCCGCCGCGGCGCATCCATCCCAGCAACTCGGACTCGGTGGCCGCCGTGGTCCGCCGGACGAGCCCGGCCGCGGCCAGCCGGGCCACCAGGAACGAGCCGTGGCTCTGCGCGGCGACGGTCTCGGCGGTCCACTCGCGGTCCGCGCGGCCGGCATCCCCCCGATACGGCGAGTGCCCGGTGTCCAGCACGGACAGCACCATGCCGGTGATGCTCGCGCGTGCTTCCTCGTCGTCCTCGAGGACCACCGGTTCGACGCTCAGCTCGAGGGTTTCCAGCAGCGACTCCTCTTCCGCCGTCGCGGTGGTACGGCGGCGGGGTTGTGCCCGCGTACCGACGACCACCCGGATACCGGGGATGTTCGCCAAGCGGGCGAGGACATGGCGGGCGATGATGTACGCCTGGTCGGGGAGGGCTTCGTCGAGCGCGTCGAACAGCAGGTTCACGGCGCCGGCCCGGCCGACCAGCTCCTCGAAGGCGTCGGTGAACGTCTCCGACATGACGGGTTCATCGGGCATCGGCGGCGCCCCGTCGATGCCCGCCAGGACCTCACGCAGGTGAGCGGCCAGCGAATGGGCGGACTGCCCCCGGCAGCTCAGCGCCGCGTGAACCGTGCCCGACCGGGGCAGCGTCGCCGGGTCGAGATCCGTACCGAGCGTCTCGCGCCAGCTCGGCAGGGAGGTGAGCGCCAGTCGGCCGAGCAGCGCGGTCTTGCCCGTGCCTGCCCGCCCCGTCACCGCGAGCAGCCCCATCGGGTGCGTGTCCATCCAGCGCACGATCCGACTCAGCGCATCCCGCCGACCCGCGAAATGGTGATGCAGATGGCTGCCTTCCTCGAGACCGAACTGCTCGGCCTCGATCCACGGCCTGCGCCGCGTCAGCGTGGCCGGCGTGTACAGCGGCCGGTCGGTCTGGTGGTAGTGGGGATTGTCGAAGAAGTTGTTGGGCAGTGCCCGGACCTCACGGCAGTCCGGCCGCTGCGCGGGATCGTCCAGACCGTCGTCGACGGCCTGCGCGTCCACGGCGCGGCAGAGATACGGCACCGGCAGATACAGCGCGGACGACTCGAACGGGCGCGCCTGGTCGTCCGCCACGAACTCCGGCTGCGCCAGCGCCTCCTCAAGCCACGTCACCCAGCGGCCGGCCGAAACCTGCGCGTCCGCCCCCGAGGTGCCGATGACGGCGAAGCCCTTCCGGCGGCTCTCCCACGCCCGGATCACATCGGGGTCCCGCTCCAGCTCCACCGCGTGCCGCACCGCCTCACCCAGGGAGTTGTAGCTCTGGGAGGAGCAGGCGTCGACGATCAGCAGGGTGTCCGTCTCGTACTCGGGCCGCAGCAGTAATCGCACCAGGTCGAGCAGGGACACCGCCCGGTCGGGGTCGAACTCGCCCGTCTGCCACGAGTCGGCGCATGCGAGGAAGTAGCCCTGGTCGCCGCGTTGGACGCCGTGCCCCGTCCAATAGAGGAGCTTGCGTTCGGCCTTGGCGGCCAGGAACTCCTCCAGCCCGGACCACACCTGCCGCCGGCTCGCCCCGTCCCGGTCGGCCCGCAGGGTCTCGCCGAACCCCAGCTTGTCCCGCGCGGTCGCGGAGAAACGGTCACGGACCTCATGCAGATGCGGGCGGCGCAGCTTCTCGCGTTCCTGCACGCTCGGATGGAGGTACTCCGGTACGGCGATCGTGCCGACCAGGGAAGACGACCGCCGCTCGGACTTCACCGATGCCAGCCGGGCGTTCGTGTTCTCTCGTACCATGAGTCCGACAGCCCCCCATAAGTGTCCAACACAGCTTATTCGACGGTGGAGTCGGTGAGAGCGATGCGAGACAGATTCACTTTGGTCGGCCGGGCGACGGGATGCCATCTCTTCGAGGGCGACGGCACCCGGCCCGTCGACGAGAAGAACGTCCGCATCAAGTACACGCCCAGGCGCGTGCAGTTCCCCGAGGAGATTGCCGGCTGGCGGAGGTCTATCGAGGTGGAGGAGGAGCGCAAGGAGGCGGCCGGGCTCCCGCACCGCTGGAACAACGCGCGCTTCGCGGTGGAACGGGTGGTGGTCACCCGTACGCATCTGGCGGAGGAGCCCGTTGTCTCCCTCACCCTGCGGGACGCCGACTACTTCGACTTCCTCACCACCTCGCTCAACTTGGACCGCCGGCAGAAGAACGGCCGCACTCTGCGCAAGGAATACCTGGAAGGCCGCGACCCGGCCGACGCGCCGTCCTGGATGAACTGCAGCTTCGGGATCAACGTGGCTCTGGAGACCGGCAAGGACGGCAAGATGCTGTTCTCCCGGCGCAGTGCCCAGGTCGCCGGACCGAACAACGCGCGGTGGAACTCCTCGGCGAACGAGGGGATGGCTCAGCAGCACGATCTGCCCCGGGACGGCCGCCCGGTCAGCCTGCACGCGGTGGCGCGCCGAGCCCTCTTCGAGGAACTCGCCGTGTACGACGGCGACAGGACCAAGGTGGAACTGCTCGGATTCGGGCTGGATCTGGTCAATCACCAGTGGGCGGCGTTCTTCCGTGCGGTGGTACCCGAGCTCGACGAGCCGACGCTGCGCCTTCGCTGGACGCGCGGCGTGACCGACAAGTGGGAACACGACCGGTTCGAGTTCGTGGACGCGGACCCGGAGTCGGTGCTCGGGTTCATCGCGGACGAACCGGAGGAGCGGTGGACTCCCTGCGCGCCGACCCTCTTCTATCTGGCCCTCGTACGCGGTGCCGTGGAGCGCGCAGGCGGTGATCCGGCGGGCCGGATCACCGTGGAGAAAGCCGAGCAGAAGGTCATGTCCGACCGCGGGCTGTGAGCGAAGAGGCCGAGGAGAGACGCCTTATGGGATTTCCCGCCCACACCTCCCCTCCGGGGACGCGGCCGAGGACGAGCGACCCCATGCCGACGACAGCCCCTGGCCCCACGGAGCCGTACTCCCTGACCTTCGCCCCGGCTCCGACGTACGCGTCCTGCTCGACCACGGCACACCGCCCCAGAAACACCTGGGCGGCGATGGTGCCGTAGTTCCGGACCGTGACATCGACCGCCATCATCGTGTGCGGCCGCACCATCACGTGATCGCCGATCGTGACACCCGGCAGCGCGCAGACCATGGGCATCAGCACCGTGCCGTGTCCCAGGGTGCAGCTGGGATCGACCACCGCGGTGGGATGAACGATCGTCGGGTACCGGTGCGGCGGAAGTCCCAGAGTCTCCACGATCCTGCGGCGCGCGCCCTGGTGATTCACATGACAGATCGAGATCACCAGACGCGCCCCCGGGTAGCGGTCGACCATCTCCAATCCACCGAGGACCGGAAAGCCCTCGAACCAGGTGCCGTGGCTTTTCGTGTCCTCGTCGATGAAGCCCCGTACCCTCCAGCGTCGCGTGCCTGCTTCGTCGGCGTCCTGAACGCACATGGATGCGAGAGCACGGCCCATCCCGCCCACTCCGATGATCAGCAGATCCTGCGGGGCGAGTGGGGCCGACCCGGCGCGGTGACGTATTCGGAGGTCACGGTCCCGTCGTTGCTGTGCCAGCCTGACGCCGTGTGACACGCTGCTCCCATCACTCTCCGGCCGACCGGGCATTCGGCCGCGCCCATCGGTAAACGGTACCGGTGCCGTCGACGCCGGCGCGGTGATTCCGGCAGCCGTCCCGTGACGGGTGCCTCACGATGTCAATCCCCTCGGACTGTGGAGATCTTCTAAGCAGCCAGCTCCAAGGCGGAGTTGGCTCGATGGTCGCACTCGTAGTCGATCGGACTCTGATGCCCGCACACGCTGTGTAGTCGGTGCGTAGCCGGTGATCCAGGTTGCGATCCAGAGCCGGGCCTCGGTGCGGGTGGCGAACGTGTGCCGGTGGACGTACTCGACCTTGAGCACGCTGCTGAACGCCTCGCTGACGGCGCTGGCAGCACGCCACCCGAACGGCCCCGACACAGCGCCCCCGACCTGCGGCCACTCTCAAGATATCGCCCGTAACGCCCACCCGGCACATAACGCACACCACCAAAACCCGCAGGTCAGGCGCCCTTGACGGCCGGTTCAAGGATGGCAACGCACTCCACGTGCGACGTCATCGGAAAAGTGTCGGCCGGAACCGCATCCGAAAAACTCCAGGTCAGGTAGGGTTTCGCACCCCGCCGGGGAGTCCGTGAGGGCCGCGAGCGTCATACGAGCGTCACGACCGACGGAATCCGACGGCACAACGAGGCACCGTCCGATTCAGCCCGGAAGGTCGTCGCGCAGCACCCGGAGCACCTTATGTCCGGCCCACGGGCGCGCAGCCCGGAGACCGCGACCGTCGAGCGTGAGCACAGCCTTGGTGTCGCACTCAGCGGCAAGGGCCAAGTTCACCGCATCCGCGCGGTTCAGGGCCGGTACTGAAGGCGTTTGAGCCGGTTGCGGACAAGGGCCTTGAGCCGGTCGAGTGCGACGACGGCGAGGTTGGCCAGGCTGTCGCTTGACGTGCGCCCACACCCACTCGACGGGTTGAGGTCGGGCGAGTAGGCGGGCAGCAGGAACACCGTCAGCCACTCACGCTCGGCAATGAGCCCACGTCGACAAGTGCGATGAAGTCCCGCTCGCCCATGCTGCGGCGCTCGCCCTTGCCCGCCGGGTGGGTGCGCAGACGGTGACAAAGCCAGGTCCGGGAGCCCGGCCGCATCGCGATCAGCCCCGCCACGGACAGGCGCCCCGAGCATCGACCACTGACGGTCACGACCGGGGTGTGCCCGCGCCTGCCCCAGGTTCGTCCCCGCGGCGGCTTCCGGGTGAAACAGCTTCGTCTTCGAAGCAGATGTAGCGTCGCCTCCTTCCACGTGGTGACGGCCTGCTCGTCGCGCTCGGCGACCCGCCGTGCGGGAACCTGCGGGCTGAAGCCGAGCCGGTGCATCAACCTCGTCGCCCCGGAGACGCTGTAGGAGACGTGGAACTTCCTGCCGATCAGGCTGGCCACACGCGCCGCGGTCCACACCTGGTCCTCCACCCAGCCGTGTACGGCCGGGCCCTCATCGGTGTAGGCGGCCAGTTTCTCCAGACAGCGTGGGGACAGCCGGCACCGCGATCCACTCGCCCCACGGGAGGTCAGAGCCTCGGCGCCACCGTCCCGCCACAACTGGTGCCACAACACCTTGGTCTTCCGCTCGAACAACTCGGCCACCCGCGTCCGTACCGACTCCTGACCGCCGACGCCCCTCGGCGGTCAGCCATCGCCATATCTCACACACCACCGGATACAGGCACAGTTCTAATCCCATCAGCCACTTCGCCAAGATTCACCCTGGCGAGCCGAGGACAATAACTACGCCCGTCACCCCGCACAGAAGCCCCGCCAGGACATTAGCTGACGGGGCTTCAGTTTGCTGACACTATCGACCGCTATACGGGATATGCCAATATTTCACGTGATCGAAAATAACCCAATTTGAGAATCCTCAGATTCCCTCAAAAGGGAGTTGAAACTAGCCTGACCTAAGCGCCTTCACCTGAGGGTCAAAGCAGATCAATCCAAATCTGTTGGCAACCTGCGCTACATAGGCAGAAGCGATATCTGCGCTACCCCACGCAAGCGTGATGTAAACATACGGCCCACTGGCCCCTCGGGAAAGCGGCGTTGAAGCCCAAGGCGTATCGTCTCCGATATCCCTATCGGGCCAACGCTCAGTAAGGACGCCCAAGAAGTCAGCGATAGCGCTTACCGCAGGGAGCAGCTCATCGCCATCAAGATACTCATCGTACAGGCGATTATGCACCCTAGCCGCTTCGCGATCAGTGGACGGCGCAGCCCCTTGCCAAACCGCCAGGTCGTAGCTCATCTCTCACTCACCTCGCCTCGTGGGCAATAAGGTTCAGCGCCTAGCACTACCAGCTTCCCGGCTCCCTTACCACGCCTTCGCCCCGCCATAAAGGATCATGTTGACGTCAGCCTGCGGGAGCAAATCGCCACTCTTCAATCCCCAACTGCCCAGTTGATCGGTCCGCAGAATTACATTTCCGCTGTCTCCAAGCTGACCGTACACAATCTTCTGCTGCGGTGACAGCTTGGCCGACGGACCATTGCTTTCCCCAGTCCCCGAGGCGCGCGAACCGGTCCGGTCGGCGAGGACGAGGGCGCGGAAGCAGAGGAGGGGTTCACGCCACAGTGACTTCTGGCCGGTCGCGCCCGAACCGGCGCCCCCTGCCACCTCGGCGACCGGCTGCCCGGCCCGAGGCCGACCACCTGGGCGGGAACGGCGGCAGTGTTCGAAGCGGAAGGAGCGGAATCCGGCTCGCCGCCCCGTTGCCGCTCGCTGCTGCCCCACTCCCACCTGTCGCGGATCGCGGCCTCCGCTCCGCATCAGGCGGCGGTCCGTCGTGGCGCAGCAGGTCCGTCGCGCGCAACACGGTCGCGTCGGCGTCCCGAGGCAGGAACCGGCTGGCCGTTCCGCTCCAGGTAAGCACGAGTTGGTCCCGGGCACAGGTGGCGCCGACGAACACCAGGGAACGCGGCCGGAGTTCCTCCTGCGGGTACCCCTCGGGGCTGGTGAGCCGGTCCTATTCGATGAACTGGTGCGGGATCTGGCCCTCCTCCACGGAGGTGAGGACGACTTACTGGAACTCGAGCCCCTTGAAGCGGTGCATGGTCCCGATCCGCACGGCGTCGAGGTCGGACCTCACGCCGTCCCTTCCGAGCTCGACGACGGGCAGGCAAACCTCGCTGAGGCGCGTCCGACAAGACACTATGCCGCCGCCCATTGCCGACGCATGGCATCGACTTGACCTTCTGTTGAGACCGAGGCTCTAGGGTCGCTGTCGCATGTGCGTGCGACGGGGAGGGTTTGCATGAGTGACGACAGCGGGGGCGGCAAGACCCCGGAGATGGTCCTGCACATCAGGACCGCGGACATCAAGAGCGCGGCCCCCGTGTTCCAGGAGCAGGCCAAGAACCTGAGCAAGGCGCTGACCACGCTGATCACGACGCTGGACGGACTGGGCAAGCCCTGGGGTGACGACAAACAGGGCAAGGAGTTCGAGGACGTCTACGCGCCGCAGCAGAGGAAGATCGAGAGCGCGGCGGGGATTCTCGTGCTCGGCCTCACGAGCATCCATGAGGCATTGGTCGACCTGTCCGACGGGCACGTCGCCAACGATGAGTTGGTCAGGAGCATGTTCACCAAGGTGAAGGTCCCACATCAGGGCAGTGGCGACAGTGCGGGTGAGCGATGAGCATCGAGGACAAAGCCAAGGACATCCTCCTGAAGATGGGCCTGTGGTGGCCCGACGCCAACTCTGGAACGCTGCGCAGCGCGGCGACGGCCTGGCGGACGTTCGCCGAGTCGGTCGACGACGTACGCGGTCCGACGAACTCGACGGCGCGCTCGCTCATCCACCACAACAAGGGCGAGTCGATTGAGGCGTTCGACAAGTTCTGGTCGCAGTATGCCAAGGGCAAGGACGCCGGCTGGCTTGGCGACCTGGCCGACTCGGCGCGGGCCATGGCCAAGTTCCTGGACAAGTTCGCCGACGCCATCGATGACGCCATCCACAAACTCTGGGAGCACATCGCCATCGATGCGGCCGTGATCGCCGGCGGGGTCGCTGTCGCCTTCCTCACCGCAGGTCTCGCCTCCGGAGCAGCCGCGGCGGCCGCGGACGCCGTCATCGAACTCGGCGCCACGCTCGGTGTCGCCGTGTCCACCACGATCGCCGAGATCGCGGCTGAGACCGTGATCACGGCCGCCTTCGCCGGCGTCGAGAACGTGACCATCGACGCCGCGGTGGCCCAGCCGCTGAAGATGGCCGCCGGCCTGCAACAGGGCTTCAGTCTGGACGAGGTCAACCAGGCCGCCCAGGACGGCATGATCTTCGGCGGCGCGCTCGGCGCGGGCAGCGGCGTCCTGCGGGCCGGGGTGTCACCGAGCCTGTCCAAGGCGGAGCTGCTGATGCGCCCGCCCTCGCTTCGCCCTGATCTGGTGGAGCTTGGCCCGGCGGCCCGCAACGGCGAGCGAATCCCCTGCGTGGGGGAGCCGATCGACGTGGCTAGTGGCGCAATGCTGATGATGGCCACCGACCTCACCCTGCCCGCCACCCTCCCGCTCGTCTTCCAGCGCACCCACCTGTCCTCCTACCGCGGCGGCGTCTGCTTCGGCCCCACCTGGATATCGACGCTGGACGAGTGCGTGCAGATCGATGGCGAGGGCGTGGTGTTCGCCGCCGCTGACGGCATGCGCCTGGTCTACGGGGTGCCTGAGCCCGGCGTGCCCACCCTTCCGGTGACCGGCCCGCGCTGGCCTCTCGAGTGGGACGGCAAGCCGGACGGTGTCATGACAGTCACCGATCCTGACGCTGGTGTCAGCCGCACGTTCACCACCCCCTTCCCCTCCGGATCGTTCGGCACCTTCCACCTGCCCGTCGATGCTTGGTCGGACCGCAATGGCATGCGCATCGACGTCGAACGCACCACGAGCGGCGTTCCTTTGGGCCTGCGTCACTCCGGTGGCTACTACGTCGCCGTCGACACCGACGGCCCCCGCATCACCGCCCTGCGCCTGCTCGACCAGGACCCCGACGCCTACACCTCGGACTCTATGCGCGAGGGCGGGACCGTGGTGATGCGCTACGGCTACGACGTGGCAGGCAACCTCAGCGAGGTCATCAACTCCAGCGGCCAGCCACTCACCTTCGCCTACGACGACGCGGGCCGGATGACCAAGTGGACCGATCGCAACGGCACCTGGTTCTCCTACGTCTACGACGAGCGCGGCCGCGTCACCCGCACCGAGGGCATCGACGGCATCCTCTCCGGCACCCTTGCCTACAACGACGCCGCATCCACTACCACGTACACCGACTCCCTCGGCCACACCAGCGTCCATCGCTACAACGCTGAGGGCCTGGTGGTGGAGGCGACCGACCAGCTCGGCAACATGACCCGCACTGAGTGGGACGAGCACGGCGCCAAGCCACTCACGGTTACTGACCCGCTCGGCCGCACCACCCGCTACACCTACGACGATGCCGAGCACCTCACACGGGTCACGCTGCCTGACGACGCAGCGGTGCAAGCGTCCTACAACGACCTCGGCCTGCCGACCGAGGTCGTCGAGCCCGGGGGAGCTCGCTGGCTGCACGCCTATGACGAGCACGGCAACCTCCTCACCACCACCGATCCACTCGGCGCCGAGACCCACCACTCATATGACATCTCAGGCCACCTGGTCGCCATCACGGATGCACTGGGCCACACCCGCACCATGAGCGTGAACCCGGCTGGACTCCCCCTGTCTCTCACGGACGAGTTGGGTCGCACGACGATCGTCCACAGGGACTCATTCGGGCGAATCGCAGAGATCATCGATCCGCTCGGCCACAGCACCCGCCTGTCCTGGTCCATCGAGGGCAAACCGCAGCGCATCCAACACCCGGATGAAACACAGGAGCTGTGGTCTTGGGACGGTGAGGGGAACCTCCTGTCGCACACCAACCAAGCAGGCGAGGTCGTCCGCCACGCACACGGCGTTTTCGACGTCCCCGCCATCCGCACCGACCCTGACGACGCGACATATTGCTTCACCCACGACACTGAGCTACGCCTCACCCGCGTCACCAATCCGCAAGGACTGACCTGGTCGTACACCTATGACCAAGCCGGACGACTCACTGCCGAGACGGACTTCAATGGCCGGACCCTCGCCTACGATCATGACGCTTCAGGCGCTCTGCGCTCACGTACGAACGGAGCGGGAGAGACCTTGCGTTTCACTCGCGATGTACGGGGGCGTGTCACCGAACAGGTCGATCATGCGGGCCGCGCCACGACCTATACATACGGACTGGACGGCAGTCTGATCCGCGCTGTGAGCTCGGATGCGGTACTTGCCGTTGCCTACGATGACCTCGGCCAAGTTCTGACAGAGTCTGTCAACGACCACACCGTCGCGTACGCCTACGACGAGCTCGGTCGCCGTACCAGGCGTGACACACCGTCTGGGTTGAGCACTCACTGGGCCTACGATGCGGCAAGCCAACCCATTGAACTACGCACGGCACATGGCAACTTGCGGTTCGCATACGACGCTGCGGGGCGCGAGATCGAACGCCGCATCGGCGCCGATCTCATCCTTGCCCAGACCTGGGACAAGACCGACCGTCTCACCCTGCAAACCCTGGCGGCACCGGGCAGCTCCGAGAGCTACCGATTCCTACAACATCGCAGCTACACCTACCGCGCCGACGGATACCTCACCGAGATCCGCGAACTCACCACTGGTACCCGGAAGTTTGACCTCGACTCAATGGGTCGAGTGTCACGCATCCGTGCTTACGGCTGGTCCGAGACCTACGCGTACGACACCGCAGGGAACCTCACCCGGGCCACAGCTCCGGACAGCGAGGAATCCGAGGAGCGGGTGTTCGAAGGAACGCTGATCCGTCGTGCGGGCCGGACTCGATACGAGTACGACGCCCAAGGCCGCATGGTCCGCAAGATTCGTAAGCTCCTCAATGGGCGGAGTCTGACCTGGTCGTACACCTGGAACGCCCAGGATCGGCTGACCAGGCTGACGACGCCGACGAGCGAGCAGTGGCATTACGTGTACGACCCGCGCGGTCGTCGTATCGCGAAGTACCGTGTGGCGGACGACGGATCGGAAACGGAACGCACAGATTTCGTCTGGGACGACGCGCGTCTCTGCGAGCAACTCGCCTCAGGTGGTCGGGCCACGTCCTGGGACTACGCCCCTGGCACGCACGTTCCGCTCACGCAGATCACCCATCAACGCCGTGTTTCCGGCACGTCCTTCCTGGCTCAGATCGCGCATGACAACGGAGAAGGCCACCTGACCCCGCAATTCCATGCCGTTATTACGGACACCGCTGGGAGCCCGACGGAGCTTGTCACCACGGATGGCCAAGTGCCATGGGAACAACGGACCACACTCTGGGGAAATCCCCTCTCCGCTCCAACGGGCAGTGACTCTGCAGTGGATTGCCCCCTTCGCTTCGCTGGGCAGTATTTCGACTCGGAGACAGGAAGTCACTACAGCTACTTCCGCTACTACGACCCTGACACCGCCCGCTACCTCAGTCTGGATCCTCTTGGGCTGACCCCTGCACCCAATCCCTCGACCTACGTGCATAACCCCCTCACCTGGGGTGATCCTCTGGGGCTCAACCCCTGCGAACTGGGGCTGAGTACCGGCGCGCAGCGTGCGCTCGAGAAACTCGAAAACATCAAGAAGGATCCTGTCGGCGAGATCAACTCACAGCCGAACCACAACCACTACAACGCCGCGCGCCGCGAGGCGAACGGTGAGGTGGTCGCGAGGAAGGCTGACGGCACGCCCTTCGACCACATCGCGGACCTCAAGCAGGCCCGGAACGGCCTCGACAAGATCCGCAGGGTCCTCGACACGGAGATCCAGAACCCGCCGGACACACTCACCTCTCGTGGCATCGATGTTCTGGTGAGCAAGCACAAGGAAACCGTTCGGTTGCTCGACCGCCTCAACGGATTCCTCGCCTCGATCGGCCACAGATAGAGTCCGAGAGGCGCGTCTCACCATCTCGGACTGTCACTGCATCACTTCAAGAAGAGCCACTCATGAACCTGTCTTTTGATCGAAGCCGCTCCATCGAGGACCTCGAAGGGCGTCGGTGGCCCGACCCACCCAGTGATGCCACGGCGCTTGTACGAGCAGTGCACGCTCTGCGGAAGAGTCCGATCAGCGATTTGACGGTGGAGCAATTGGCCAGACTCATCGGACAGGGTGTCGGGCTGCCATGGCTGCTTCCTGTGGGAGTGGAGGTATTGCGGAGCGAGGCTGCAGAAGTGACGGCCGGCGGCTGGTTCGACGATGACTTGTTGACCGCAGTGCTTACGCGCAACGCCACAACATGGGCCGACGCACCAGAGCTCGCCCAAGACATCAAGGGTGTACTCGACATGCTTGGCGATGAGCTTTCTCCCTATCTAAGAGACGACGCCGACAGATTTCGGGCATCCCTTCCGCATTAGCCCGAACAAGGAGCATCGCGTCCTGGCGGTTCAGCAACCCGGAATGGGTCGCGCCGTCAGGTGCCACGAAACTGTCCACTGTCTATGTCCGCTGTGACAACGACATGCCCGGCGCTCCCCGGCAGGTCGGCTGTGTGAATACCCGCGCGGTCCCGGTGATCAGCTACAGCCTGGCGGGGCCGTGGCCGGAGCTCGCCAAGCACATCAAGGACGCCCAGGCGACCGGACTGCCGGGCAAGTACGGCACGACGAACTACCTGACGCGGCTCACGAACCGCTCGAAGATCACCGAGAACCGCAGTAAAGCCTGCCCGAGCAGCCTGCCGCGCCCCTCGGGCAAGTCGTGCGACGAGTATCCCTTCGCCAGCACGTGGCAGGACGCCCGATACAGCGGCGGTCCGTTCAGCCGCCGGATGATCAACGCCACGCAGAACACGGATGCGGGCCGGGCGCTCAACGGCTTCTACACCTACAGCCGCGTCCTCGACGGAGACCGGTTCCTGTATGGATCAGGTAGACCCCAGTCGGACGAGACCGGAAGACAAACCCCGTGAACGATGAGCCGGCCACAGCAACAGCCCTGGTACGCGCTGAGTACCACCTCTTCCAGATCACGGACCCGCAAGGGCCCGTGGCCGACGACCTCGACGCAACCCAGAACGGGCTCGTGTCCGCTGCCGGCGGCGCCATCGAGGTGACAACCGGGATCCACACCGGCAGCGTCCGTGTCACGGTCGAGCCGCACTCCCAGCGACCCGACCCCGCTCCGGACTGGGAAGAGATCGCTGAGATGCCATGTCATTCCCCCTCCGGGGAAGTGCTGGTGACACCCATGACGGACGACCCCGCCGATCTCCCCTCTCTGGCATCCCAGGGCCCTGGCCTCTACCGGCTGCGCATCCACGCGCTCGGCAGGGACACAGCTGTCGACCAGAGCACGGACGACGTCGTGGAGTCCTACCTGATCCAAAGCTGGCCCGCCGCCCACCAGGACGCCCTCCTGGTGAAGGCGACCGACGCCTACGGAGCCCAGGTACGAGCCCGACCGGCCAGTGACACCCTCGTCATCGACCACGAGGACTCACTCGACACCCAGACCGGCCGGGAACGCGACATCCTGCGCCGGGCCGGACACGGCGACTACTCCTGACCCGCGCCCGCGGGCCTTCGGTTGGGGCGCCCCGCACGGCTGCCCCAACCGAAGCGAGTCACGCCCCTCATGGCCGGGAACCCGGACATGGAGATTGTGGGCCTGTCTTGAGACTGGAAGCGCGGCACGGGGCCACGATGGAGGACGGCGCCGTGACCGAGCCCCAGGGCCAGGACCCCACGCCATGGGAACTGCCGCGGGCTGTGCAGCAGATGCGCGATGACCTACGTGCCGACTTCGCGGCACTCGGCGCGAGGCTCGCCGAGATGGTGACAGAGATCCAGTACGACGCCGATCGACGCACCGACGCACCGACGCACCGACGAGCTGAAGATCAAAGCCATCGAAGACGACATTGCCGCAATGAAGCGCCAACGAGAGACAGAGCGTCAAGGTTCCCGAGGCGTCAGGCGGTTGGCTGTCACTGCCCTTGTCGCCCCGATAGCGGTCGGGGTGATCGTCGCGATCGTGACCGGCAAGCTCGGACTGCAGGCTCAACACAGCTGGCGCGGGGGAGAATTAGGAACGCGCCATGCCTGATCTCTGGCTGCCCGGGGCTGAGCGACACCCGCTCGGCGACTGCGCACCCACCGATACGCAGTACGACCCCCGCGTGATCTGGCACATCACCTGGGACAAGAACGGCACCCCCCCAAGCTTGGCGACCTCGTACCGTTCGACAAACTCGTGGAGTACTTCACCAGGAGCGGTCAGAATGCCGCCCCGCACCTGCTCTGGGATCCCTTCACGGGCAGGATCGCCCACTTCTACCCGGCGAACAGCCGGTCGAAGTCGGTCGGCGACACTGCCGGGGGCACGCGAACCAACCGCACCGGGCGGGTGTGCCTGCAAGTCGAGACACTGTCCTTCCCCTACTGCCGCGTGAGCGGGATGTCGTATGCGACGGCCCGGGACACCCCGGCCAAGGGCCTCGACAAAATTCCTGCCTGGGCGCGGAGTTGGGGAGTTCTCCGGACGTCTGGCCGACGGGCTCCCCGACCTGGAGGCGAACCGCAGCGAGCACACCTGGGAGACCGAGGGCGGGCACTACGGCCGCAGCCAGACGTCCGAGAACCAGCACACCGACCCGGGCCCTATGCCGAAGTGGCCGATCACTACGTCGACGACGCCCAAGCCGGGCCCGCCGGCGTTTCCCGGCCGAAGCGCCTTCGGTCCCGGCAAGTCGAACACTTCGATTCTCTTGCTGGGCCAGCAGCTCGTGCGCAAGGGCTACGGCAGCCACCACCGCGTCGGCCCGTCCCGCGACTGGGGTGAGGCGGACCGCCTCACCATCGTCGACTTAGACGATGTCTTGATTGGCGTTGAGTCGTTGCTCCGGCATGGGGATAGTGGAACGACTCGTGCCTGATGAGTTGTGGGAGATCTTCCTGAACGTGGCGCCGAAGCCACCAACTCGTGTGCAGGGTGGAGGCCGTCGTCGATGCGATGACCGCGCGGTGCTGGCCGCGATCATCTTCGTAGCCACCTCAGGATGCACCTGGCGACAACTACCTCCGGTCTTCGGCGCCTCCTGGCAGACGGTCCATCGCCGCTTCACATACTGGTCGAAGGATCGGGTGTGGGCCAAACTGCATCGCGTCATGCTGGATCAGCTCGGCGCGAGCGGAGAGCTGGACTGGTCGCGGTGCGCGATCGACTCGGCGAGCGTGCGCGCGGTCAAAGGGGGCTCTTGACCGGACCGAATCCGACCGATCGCGGCAAGCTGGGATCGAAGATTCACGTCATCTGCGACCGCAACGGCCTGCCCCTGTCCGTGGGCATCTCCGGTGCCAATCTCCACGACAGCCAGGCTCTGATCCCGCTCATGCGCGGCATCCCGCCGATCCGCTCCCGGTTCGGTCCGCGCCGCCGAAGGCCGGCCAAACTGCACGCAGACAAGGGCTACGACTTCGACCACTTGCGCAACTGGCTACGGCGACGACAGATAGTGCCTCGCATTGCTCGCCGCGGCGTCGAGTCGTCAGCTCGTCTGGGGCGGCATCGCTGGGTGGTTGAGCGCACGATGTCGTGGCTGAACGGCTGCCGTCGACTGCATCGTCGCTACGAGCGGAAGGCTGAACACTTCCTCGCCTTCGTTGGATTGGCCAGTGCCCTCATCTGCTACCGCCGGTGTGCACAAGGCGGACATCCGTGAAGACGGCCAGAGAGAAAGGCCAGGTAGCGTGACGGGAACGGGAGGAGCAGGAGTGAGCGTGGTGTGGGCGGCGACGGCACTAGAGACCGGATGGTTCTCAGGACTCGAACGGCACTCGACCGTCCAGGAACTGATGGCTTACATCAAGGCCCTCAGTACTGGCCTCGGCCAGGGGTACCTTGAGATTCGGCGGCCAGACGGTGATCTCCCCTACTTGGCTCTGGGCTTCAATGCAGATCATGCTGTCCTCCACCTCTTCGACAACCATGGCGGGGTGTCCCTTCATGTAGGCGATGATTCCGCGGCACCGGGCGCCGAGGTCGAAGTGGTGATCATGGACGAACTGCACGCGTTCACCGCAGACGTCGCGCTGACCATCGATCATGCCTGGGACATCGTTCTCGACTTCATCCAGACAGGGGAACCTGGCGCGCTGAGCAATTGGTACGAGTTGTAGGAAGGGCTCGATCGCCAACTGAGACATCGTCTTAGCGTCGAACGAGCGTCAAGACAGTTCCCGAACCCGTCCCTCACGGAGTTGAGGCATAGCGTTCTCGACCCGCGCCCCGCTACGAAACCGCAGGTGAGACATGTGGCCGGAACCTGCACCATGCTCTACGCGGTGGACTTCGGGAAACAGGTCAGGCACCACCCGGCCGCATCTGAGAAACCCAAGGAAACCGCAGCTCACAGTCCCTTTGTAACAGGCTCCAAAATGGCCACGCACTCCACATGATGCGTCATCGGAAAGGTGTCAGCCTGAGTAAGATGTAGAAAAGACCAGGTCAGAGCAGCTTTCTCCGCTCACCGAGGAGCGTGAGGGCGACCAGAGCGTCAAATGAGCGTCACGACTGGCCGGACCAGGTTACTCAACCAGCCGCTTCGATCAGGTCCGCCAACAGGACGCCGGCCACCAGTTCCTCGACCACGGCCGTACCGTGTTCGGCCATGGCACGGGTCAGCTCTGGGTCCCAGGGAGCCTCGGTGAGTCGGCCGGGCTCAGGTCCGTGCGGTGTGCGGGCGACCGCGGCCCGGTAGCCCCCCGCCGTCATGCGCCAGGGTCGAGCCGGCGTCTTGTCCAGAAGATAGGCGGCGATACGGATACCTTCGCCATCGAAGTCGCTGCGGTAGCGGAGGATGGCGCCCTGATCCGCGAGAAGGCGGAGGAGGTGGATGGCCGCGCTGTTGGGCCAGCCGGATGTGCACACGAGCGGCGGACAGTCCGGACCGAAGCGGCGTACGGCCAGAGCCGGGATGCGGGGGTTTTCAACGGAGTAGACGGCGGGTACTGGATCTGGCCACACGGGCGAGCGGACCGTCACCGGCCGGGGGTAGACCAGCGACGAGAACGGCGGACGACAGGTCGTCGTCGGCGATGCTTGCGCGAGTCCACAGGGCGCGCCGGTCCGCCGCGGACTCCGGCGCGGCGGTGACGTGAAGAGTCGACAGAGCACGAAGGACAGAGTGTGGACAGGCGGATACCGTCGTCGAGTGCGTGGGAGTCGCCCCTCAGGACCCGGGCAGCGAAGACGCGCAGGGGCTCGGCCTGGGCCGGGAGTTCCGCGAGCACCGTCAACGCGTCTGCCAGCAGGTTTCGGGTCAGTTCCGGTGATCCACCGACCATGCCCGTGGCTCGGCACGACGCGGTCCAGTCGGCAAGCGCGGGCTGGGCCCGCACGGCGGCATGACCGTTCAACCACGCCCACAGCTCGGCACGCGCACAGCGATAGTGCACGACAGCCCCACATCACGAGTGTAGTTTTTGGCGCTCTTCCAGCCAGCTCGGCGCTCCATCGTCCCCGGGAAATTTACCGTTCTTCTCAGGCCATACCATCTGGAGCACTTCAACTTCTCCAGAATTGAACACAAAAGCCTGTACCAGATTTTCCTCAGCAAGGACTGAGGAAACATCTTCAAATCGCACCGAAAACCCATTGAGAATCTCATCCGATACGCTGCCACTCGCGTATCTTGCACCAGATTCAACAGAGTCAAAAACGGCCTCGAGTACCGCATGAGACGTCGATTCAGGAAGACCGACGACTACAACTTCAGGATGTGAAAATGTCCGAAAAAGCCCAATCGTGTAGGCAAACGACGGGACAGCCGGTTCGCCGGGATCAAATACCCAAATCCACGACCATCCCACACTTTCGACATCACGACCGATCTTCAATTGAATTTCACTATCGGTTGGATTCAAGACCGACACCTTTGCTGACAGGATAGCTAACTATCCGATTTATCCCGGTTGCAGACTCTACAGAGGGCTTGCCCGTTAGAGGGGTCACCGGAACCGCCGCGAGATTTAGGATCGATGTGATCAATCTGCCAGTCCGATTCAGGCGGCGTTACGCCGCTCTGTGATTTAGCAGGTTTGGTCAACTGGGTGCCACACAGCTCACACGTCGCGACGCCATGCTCTTCTATGTTCTTCCCTATGACGATCCTTCTGCCCGCTGGCGTGAAATTCTTTCCCGGGCGAGAACCGGGAGCACCTCCCACGACCCGTGGACAATTATGAACGAGTACCGGCGTGGCCCCCGCCACCACATAGTACGTGTGCTACGCGACCCCTCTCTACCTGCGTTTTCGCAGGTCAAGCGGTATTCATCGGTCCGCTGGGGTGCGGGTTCGGCCGGGGTTGTTCGTGGTTGTTGCCGTCACTACTGCCGTCAAGGGTCTTGGTCGATCAGGCAGGCAGGGCGCCTCACGGTGGCTCGGCGGTCGGCCGCCGAGTAAGCCGCGTGCGGCGGCTCGGCCAGTGGCAGCACGGGAGCCGGGCCGGGAGCTGTGCTCCCCGCCGGAGGCGACGCCGGCCACCGCCCTCGGTGGGCCCGGCGACGGACGTGAGGGTCGGCCCCTGGTCGACCCCTGCCTGCGATCCGGCCGTAGGACGGTCGTAGGACGGTCGTAGGCGACAACTTGCTGTGCGACACGCAAGGGCTCCACGCCCACAACCTGCTCCCGGCGGCACCAGGTTGAGCCCCACTCGCGCCTGGGTCCAGCCGCCCGTCAGTACCCGGGACGGGCGTCGGCCGCTTGCCCCACGGCGAGTCGGTCGGCGACGTTCGGCCAGCTCAGCCGGGCGGGCGCCGCCTTGAACCTCGTAGAGAAAATCTGAACGCACCGGCCTGACCAGCGTCCCGGCACGGCGGGTTAGCGGCCCGGCTCGCCGCCGCCCGCCTCCAGTGCCTGGACGCGAGCACGGAGATCGGCCAGCTGCTCGACGGCGTCGGCCAGTGCCCGTTCAACCTCGTAGAGAAAATCTGAACGCACCGGCCTGACCAGCGTCCCGGCACGGCGGGTTAGCGGCCCGGCTCGCCGCCGCCCGCCTCCAGTGCCTGGACGCGAGCACGGAGATCGGCCAGCTGCTCGACGGCGTCGGCCAGTGCCCGTTCCAACGTCTCAACGCGGGCCGCCGTCCCGACGGCGGCTGCGGTTACCTCCGGGCCACCGAGGTCATCGGCGCTGTCGTGGTGGGCGACGAAGGCGCCCTTGCCGGGACGGGAGACCGCCCACCCCTCCTGCTTCAGCAGGGCCATGGCCTTCTGCACGGTCAGGCTCGACGCCCCGAACTCCCGCATCAGCACAGCCTGCGTCGGCAGCGCGTCACCCGGCCGCAGCCCGCCGGAGCGGATGCGCTCGCGCAGGTCCTCGGCGATGACCTCGAACGTCAACTGCACCCCGCCGCCCGTCGGCCTGCGCCCGCGCCGCGTCGCCTTTACGCCCGCCACCCCGCCGCCTTCCGTGCCGTCTATCAGCTATTTCCGGCCCGCCCAAACCGGGAAACCGGCCCCACACTACCCGCGTCCCACCACCCACCAGAAAGGAATCAGGAGGGATGCACTTGAATGCGCCCGTGAGGCGATGTTAACGTCACGCCCTCGCCGGTGATCACCACCGCACCCCGCCGACCAGCCCTCACTGGTCCGGCCCTCGCGCCCAACTCCGAGGCGCCCCGTTCCCCTGTGAACCGATCACTTCGGCCTGCCCACGTCACCCCGCGCTGTACCACTTCCGCGCTCCCGCCGAAAGGCCCCCTTCCGCATGCCCGCACAGCTTCAACTCCCGTACCCCGCGACCGCTCCAGCCGCCTCGCGTCCGTCGTCGGCGTTCACCACGCCGACCTACCCGGCGGAAGTCACCGCCACAGCCTCGACGACAGCAGGGTGGTCGGTGCTGGAGCGGCGCGCCCGGCTCACGGCCAAGCTGGCGAAGCTCGCCGCCACCGGCCAACTCGCGCCCCTCGCACGACAGATAGCCGGACTCGGCGGCTGCGCACACCCGATCCGCCTCACCGGGCACCGCACCCGTCTCGGCAGCGCCACCGGCGAGATTCTCGACCACTTCGATTCCGGCCGGCTCCCGGCGGGCGAGTTGCTGGTGCGCTGCGGCAACCGCCGCGCCACCCGCTGCCCCGCCTGCTCCACCGTCTACCGCTACGACACCTACCAACTCATCGCCGCCGGACTACGCGGCGGCAAGACCGTCCCCACCAGCGTCGCCGCCCACCCCCGTGTCTTCGCCACCCTCACCGCACCTGGCTTCGGCCCCGTCCACAACCAGCCCGACACCGGCCGCTGCCACTGCGGCCACACCCACCCCGACAACGACCGGCTGTTGGGCACGCCGCTCGACCCCGAGCGGTACGACTACACCGGCGCGGTCCTGTGGAACGCGCACGCCCCGGCCCTCTGGGCACGCTTCACCACCCACCTGCGCCGCGAGATCGCCAAGGCCGCCGGCCTCACCCAGCGCATGCTGCGGCACCACGCCACCCTCTCCTACGCCAAGGTCGCCGAATACCAAAAACGCGGCCAGGTCCACTTCCACGCCGTCATCCGCCTCGACGGACCCACCGGACCCGGCAGCACCCCGCCCGTCTGGGCCACCGTCCAACTCCTCGACCACGCCGTCCGCGCCGCCGCCGCACGCACCCGCGTCCACCACGAGGGCCAGCCGTATCAGCCTGCTGGGGCTCCGGTCGGTGACCGAGCTGACCGGTTGTTGTTCCGGTTCGGGCGGCAGATCGACGTCCGTGCGATCCGCGGCACCGACTTCACCGGCGGCGGCCCGGTCACCGACCGGCACGTCGCCGCCTATATCGCCAAGTACGCCACCAAGGGCGCCGAGACCACCACCGGCACCCTCGACCGCCGACTCCGCCTCCTCGCCGAACTCGCCACCCACGACATCACCGACCACGCCCGCCGCATGATCCACACCGCCTGGCACCTCGCCACCCGCCCCCAGCACACCCACCTCCGCCTACGCCAATGGGCCCACATGCTCGGTTTCCGAGGCCACTTCTCCACCCGCACCCGCCACTACTCCACCACCCTCGCCCACCTCCGCGCCGAACGCACCGCCTGGCGAACCCGCCGACCCGACACCCAGACCCAGACCCCGGCCCCGGCCCCGGTGTCGACTCAGACGCAGGCCGGCCAGACGGACAGCAGTCCGGTCGATGACCGCGCCGGACACCCCACTGACCTGACCCCCGATCACCCCGACATCGTCGGTCAGCGCGTGGACTCGGACACGACGCTGGTCATCTCCCACTGGCAGTACGCCGGAACCGGCCTCCTGCCCGAACTCGAACACCTCGCCGACCTGCTGGCCGCAAAGCGGCAGGCCCGACCCAAGCAACCGACCCGAACCCGGCACTCGGAGCGCTCCGGTGACCGTGCCGGTCACTCCACCGGTCACCCGGCCGATCACTCCACTCATCGCCGTGCTGTCCGGACGGGGGCCGTCGCGTGACCGCTGGCACGGAACTCCTCACGGTCCCGCAGGTCATGGAACGCCTCCAACTCGGCCGCACCGCTGTCTACGACCTCATCCGCACGCGCCAACTCGCCTCCCTCACCCTCGGCCGCGCCCGCCGCATCCCCGCCCACGCCCTCACCGACTTCATCCACACCCGCCTCGACCAGGAAGCCGCCTGATGAGCACACCCTGCGACACCCCCGCCTCCCGCCGCACCCGCGCCAATGGCGACGGAACCGTCTACCAACGCAAGGACAGCCGGTGGGAAGCCGCCGGATACGTCCTCGCCCCCGGCAACACCCGCAAACGCATCCGCGTCTACGGCAGCTCACGCACAGAGGCACTGGCCAAACTGACCGAGAAGATCGCCGTCAGCAACCGCGGCGTCCCCACCGTCACCGCCCAGGACAGCCTCGCGACATACCTGGTGTACTGGCTTGAGAACGTGGCTATCCACCACCTCCGCGAGACCACCCACACCCGCTACACCGCCGTCGTCGAGCACTACCTCATCCCAGGCCTGGGCAAGAAGAAGCTCGCCAAGCTCACCGCCAAGGACGTCCGCACCTGGCTCAACGACCTGCGGACCGTCTGTCAGTGCTGCGCTCGCGGCATCGACGCCGGACGCGACCCCCATGCACAGGTCAGCCGCCGTCCACGCTGCTGCGCCATCGACCAGTGCTGCCGCAGGCGCCTCTCCCCACTCACGCTCGCCTACATCCACTCCGTACTCAAGTCCGCCCTGGAACACGCCGTACGCGAGGAGGAGATCCCGCGCAACGTCGCCCGAAACGTCCGCACCGGCACACCCCGCCCCCGCCGCTTCAACCCCCTCACCGCCGACGAAGCCCGCCAGTTCCTCGCCGCCGCCGAAGGCCACCGGCACGCCGCGCTCTTCGAGCTGGCCCTGCGCACTGGCCTGCGCAAGGGCGAACTCCTCGGCCTGTACTGGGAAGACCTCGACCTCGACAGCGGCACCGCCAGCATCCGCCGCACCCTCCAGCGCACCACAAGCCGTGGCCTGGCCACACTGCCGACCAAGACCATCAGCTCCGAGCGGCGCATCGCCCTCCCGGCCTCCTGCGTCGCCTCGCTTCGCGCGCACCGCGCCCGGCAAGCTCAGGAGAAGGAGGAGGCGAGCACGCGCTGGCAGGCCAGTGGACACGTCTTCACGCGACCGGACGGGCACCCGATCGAGCCCGCCACCCTCACCCGGCACTTCAACGCCCTGCTCCGCGAAGCCCGCCTGCGGCCGATCCGGTTTCACGACCTCCGCCACTCGACGGCGACGCTGCTCCTGGAGCAGGGCGTGGAACTTGTCGTCATCAAGGAGTTGCTGGGGCATGCACACATTGGGGTGACCGCGACGATATACACACACGTCCGACTCCGCCTCCAGCGCCAGGCCATCGACCTCCTCGGCAATGCCCTCGGCAACCTCGACCAGTCCGATGACCGCGACGACCCGCCGCTCTGTGCAGCGCCCGTCCGTTGACGTTGCCGTCAACTACTGCCGTCACCCCACGCAAAAGCCCCGCCAGGACACTCCTGACGGGGCTTCGGATTTGCATGAGCGATCACATCACGGGTCGGCACTGGCGCCGACGGGCTCTCTGGACCTCTGGGCTGCGTTCCTACTCAGGGATCCATTCGATCTCCCACTCGGAGGACTCAACGAACGACTCGAGCTCCGCCCTGTCCGCCACCCAGTAGTCGCCCCCGTCCGTCGGTGTGGACAGATCGTTGACCAGGTAGATGTAGTAGCCGCCGGTGACCTCGGAGTCGTCGTGGAGTTTCACGAAGTATCCTTCGTAGAACCCCGACAGAATGCGCCCGTTTCGTTCCAGTTCAACCTTCGTCATCACGGCCCCGCAAGGGGGACGTGGTTGTTGGCCAATGGTTTCCCTGCCTCGTCGAAGATCGCGCGGGCACTGATCGCGCACCACCCCTCCACTGCCTGAGGCCGTTTCGACAGCAAGCGGGCACGGCCGCCGCCTGCTCTCGTTTGACGCTTGACAAGGTCCGAACCGGCTTGGCGATCGACGCCCTCTTCTTTCAGCGCCTGAAGCGGACGGTCGACCTACTGAGCACATCACCCTGACCGGACCGTCCAGACGAGTTCCACCGCGTGAATCATGTACCGGACGGAAGGGTGCAGGTCGAACGCCAGTGTCACTTCGTGTCTCCGAGACCGCACGGGGGCCAATCGCGCCCCAGCCTCGACACCGGTGCCCGAGCCGAAGGCGCGGACCGGCCTCCGTACCCGTCGCGCCTCTGTTGGCAGGGCATGATCAGACGCGATAGCCTGCCGGGCTGCCTTGTTGCGGAAGGCGGCAGAAGGGAGGGGAGCCCCATGCCGAGTCACAGGTCCGACATCGCCGAGGTTCGTGCCGCGATGCGTGCCGTCGGCTACACGATTCTGCAGGTCGAGCCGCGGCTTGAAAACTTGTCGAACCTTCGGCCGGATGTACTGGCGTGGGCGTCGAATGCCGACGGGGAACTCGTGCCGTGGGCGGTTGTCGAGTACAAGAACAAGAAGCTCAGGCAGCCCGAGCTCGTCCTTCCCTCCCTGGCGGGCAGCCGGGACCTGCTGGGTACGCTCGAGCACTACGCGGTAATCAATGGGCAGTGGTTCAAGGCCGACCGTGGTGTCCGTTCCTTGCAGCCGGTCGACGGCCCGACTCCGCCCGAGCACGGCTCGCAAGGCTTGGTCACCGACCGGTCGCTGGCTACCTCCCTCCTGGTGCAACGTCTGTGGTTCGAGGCTGACCGTCTCCGCAACTCCGGGGTCTCAGCCGAGCGGTACTTTCCTTCCGGGGACGTCCTGACGTCGTCCCGAAATGGGAGGCCGGGTATCGAACTGCCCGACGGTGGGTTCGTGCCGGTTCGGGCAGACGTACTCTGGCGCGCGAAGCGGGACGCGCTGACCGAGTTCGCCTCTCGTGGCAGACACCGAGAGTTCAGCTCACCCCGAGTGGTTGCCTCCGCCGTTTCGGCGCTGGTTGAGAAGCATCTGGCTGGCACCGTCTTGGATCCGTTCTGCGGAACCGGATCGTTCCTCTGGACGGCCTTGGACCGTGCTGCGGAGCAAGGCATCGCGGCGGAGTTCATCGGCTACGAGTTCGACGCACAGCTCGCCGAACTCGCGGCAGGGATCGGTCGGGACGCGCCGAGGCACGTGGTGATCGAGAAGGGCGACTCCTTCCAGAGGGACCTCGCGGAAGCCGACGTCGTTGTCACGGCGCCGCCTGTCGGTCTCTCCCTGGCCGACCGCCACCTTCTACTGGACGGATCGACCACTTCCGACGGCAATGTCGCAGCGCTGGACAAGTGTGTGCGGGCGCTGAAGCCCGGAGGACGCGCTGTCCTGCATATCGCTCACTCGTTCACCTTCGCGGACCGGTACGCGGCGTACAGGATGTTCCTGGCCGAGAACTTCCACGTAGCCGCTCTTATCGGGCTTCCGGCAGGAGCGATCACGGGCACCGGTGTCCGTTCCGTTCTCGTCGTCATCGACCGCGCTGAGCCCGCGGAGACGCTGGTCGCCCATCTCGGTGAGGACTGGGAGACGCAACTCGGCCCGGAAGGCCCCGGGCTGAATGCCGTCCTGGAGTTCGTCGACGCAGAAGACGACCGGCCACGTACCGCAGGACCCTCATGAGCAGCTTCTTGACAGTTGATCTGCGGGGCGAGGCCGACTGGGATCCAGGACGCCTGGTTGGTTCCTCCTTCGCTTGGCCGACAGCGGCGCCGGTGGTCCCATTGCGGGAACTCGTTACCACTGTCCGGGCGGGGAGTGTCGCGACCGCTGGTTCCCCGGTAATCACGCCCGCCGGCCTGGTGGCGCGCACCGGGGCAATTCGGCGGCGGAGCACCAAGTACCAAGGCAAGGCATTCACCGTCGGAACGCGCGGCCTTCGGCGTGGTGATGTCCTGGTGCCGCCTTCGCCGTCCGGGCCGGCCGTTCTTGTCGACGACCGGCTGAACGGTGCGCTCCTCTCATCCCGATTCATAGCCCTCCGGCCTCTCGACCCGGTGCTTTCCCGGTGGATCTGGGCCGTGTTGAACTCGCGGGCGGGACAGGCTCGTCGGGCGTCGCTGGCGACAGGTACCACCATGGCGTCCGTGAAGATGCCGGATTTACTGGAGATGGGCGTGCCCCTGTCGCCCCTTGTGGAGGTCCAGCGGCTCGACGGAGTGCTGGCTTCGATCGAGGCGGGAACGCATCGCGAGGAGGAGCCGTCGGAGTCGACGTGGTGGGTCACGGCTGACCTTCGGCTCCGGGACGACTGGGGGATCATGCTCGCCACTCCTCGTCCCGAGCTCCTGGAGGACGGCGAACCGCTCGGTTCCTTCGTACAGCAGATGAAGCCGTCCCGCTCAACCCGCGGCTTCGAGGTGCCGACGGAACTGCCGGGCACGCTTCCGGTCGTGGACGTAAGTGTCCTGGGGGGCCGTCCGACCCGGCGATGGGCCTCGCCGCAGTCCACCACCGTCACCCTCATCACCCCGGGCGACCTCCTGATCTCCCGCGTGGGCGAGTACTCGTACGCCACCGTCGCACAACGCCCGGCCGTCGCGGATCCGGGCATCTTCGTCCTCCGGCTGCATGACCAGTCACAAGGACCTGCGCTCGCGCACTTCCTGAACGGGCGCGAGGGGCAGACCAGGAGGCGCATGTTCTTGCGGGGCGTGACGGTTCCGTCCTTGCGGAGGACGGACATCGAGAGATTCCCTATCCCAGCAGAAGCCCTCGAGTTCGAAGGAGACGTCGAGCCGGACGTGGGGTTGGCGGACCAATTGGAGCACGTCTTGTGGACCGCATGAGCTGCACGCTTTCGCCCCTCGTCTACACCGAGCTGTACCGGTTGCTTGCCGCGGACAAGCAGCGGTACGACGACATTGAAGAGCGGCTGAGCGAGATCGGGTACGCCCCCGCGTGGCTGAGTACCGCTGCCGACGCCTACGACGAGTACTGGGCGATGCAGCTGGAACTGGCCGGTGCGGAAGGCGTCGGGAACATCTCGGTCGGGAGTGCCGAGCATGCCCTCCTGGCTACCTGGGTACTGGCCGGCCTTCGCAACACAGGCGACGACAACACGCTGAGTTCGGCGCTCAGGGCGAACGTCCATAGGCGTGCGGTCAGCGAGGTCCCAGATCTAAGAATGCCTCTGCCATCGGTCCTCAACCCGGTCATATACGGGTGGACTCTCGGCAAAGTCGTCAGCCTGAGTTCGACTGACGTACCAGTCGAACCCGTCGCTCCGGCGAGCATGCCTGACGACGATAACCTCGTCGCGGCGTACCTCGGGCTCGTCAACCACGTCCTTGCGCTGGAGGGCATGGCCGAGCCGTGGCCCGAGATGATGCAGACGTCCACTTACTGGCGCGGTTACGGGATCGCAGAGGCACTGAAACCGGGGGCTGGGGATGGCGGCCGAGCACTTCTGGAACTGCTAGCGGAATCGCGGCCCTTGCTCTCACAGCCAGTCTTCTCCCAGCTCAACAACCACTTCAGCCGCTTCGGGGCGCGCCGGAACGCCCTGTCACACGTCACGAACGATGCGCGTCGTCCAGAAGGGTTCGTGAAAGTCGTCGAGGACACGCACGGCTGGGAGCACCTGCGGGTGACCCTCCGTGGCCTCACGCAGTTCGTCTGCCAGGAGGTCTCTCGCCTGCTGTACGAGGAAAACCCACCACCGGCTCTTCGGAACGATCCGTGGAGCTACCTCGTGCGGGAGATGCCTACGGAGTGGTGGGCTTAGAGGTCCTAACAAAGGCGTTGGACGTGCCTGTGGGTGATGAGGCAGGTGGCGAGGCCGAGGAAGGCTTCATGGATGTCGTCGCGTCGTTCCCAGCGGACGCGTAAGCGGCGGAAGCCGTGGAGCCAGGCGATGGTGCGCTCCACCACCCACCGGAAAGTTCCCAGGCCGGAGCCGTGCTCGACGCCTCGTTCGGCGATGACTGGGCGGATACCGCGCTGCCACAGCAGGCGCCGGTACTTGTCGTGGTCGTAGGCGCGGTCGGCGAGCAGGGCATCGGGTCTGCGTCTGGGTCGGCCGACGACTCCCGCGACGGCCGGAATCTTGTCGATCAGGGGCAGGAGCTGGGTGACGTCGTTGCGGTTCCCGCCGGTCAGCGACACCGCGAGCGGGATGCCCTGGGCGTCGGTGACGACGTGGTGTTTGCTGCCCGGCCGCGCGCGATCGACCGGGCTGGGTCCGCTTTTGGGCCCCGCCGGGCCGCCCGCACGTGCGAGGAGTCGATCACCGCCCGCGACCAGTCCAGCTGCTTTGCTGCCCGCAGCTGTTTCAGCAGCACCAGGTGCAGTTGATCCCACACGCCGGCTTCGTTCCACGCGGCCAGGCGCCGCCAGCAGGTCATGCCCGAGCCGAAGCCCAACTCCTGGGGCAGGTACTCCCATTGGATGCCGGTGTGCAGCACGAACAGGATCCCGCACAAGGCCTGCCGGTCCGGCACCCTTGGTCTACCCTCGACCAGCTTGGGTCCCGGCTCGGGCAGCAACGGCTCGATGAGCGACCACAGTTCATCCGACACGATCCACGGCCGCGACTGACGTTTCCCCACGCTTGGACCAACGACTGTCCAAGCCGAAGGTCACATGATCAACAACTTCTGTTAGGACCTCTTAGAGACGTGCTACGAGAGTACGGAAACTGAATGTCCACGGCGTCAGAGAGCTGAGTAGTCCGAAGGGCGGGGGCGGCTGGGACAGGCTGTCCGCGAGGCTCGCAACCATCGCCCGCCAAAGCCTGCTCAACAGCACCACCTCCGATTCAAGGGCTGGGCGCCGATATGCCAGACCGCGAGCCGTCGCCGGACTACACACACGGCTCATGGCGGATGTGATCGCCTCGGACGCCACGTCTCGGAACGCCACGGCTGGATGGCCTATCTATCCTCCTCAAGTTGGTACACCCGGCTGTGCGCCCCTCTGATTCCCGTGACCGTCACGCTACTGCTCGGACGGCAAGTCAGTTGCTGGAGCGGCTGCGGGATGATGCGTACGGAGACGGGACCGGTTCCGGCCTCCAGCCCCGAGACGATGACGAGGAAGAAATCGTCGTTCTCCGCTGCTCGCTGGAACTCCGCGGGCGTCAGCAGCACCGTGTCCGGCTCGGCGTCCTTATATGCCTTGAGTTCGTAGAATCGCGATAGTGCGTCCACCGCGTCGGCGCCGAGGCCGCGTTGGGCCCGCAGGTCGCGCAGCCAGTCGTCGTCGGTGGCGAGTGCCTTGCGCACGACGTCCAGCGCCACCTTTTCCTGCTCCGTGCCCGTGTAGGGGCGCGGTGGCGTGTGCTGCTGGGGGATCGCCGATCCGGCGCGGGGCTGCGGCAGGCCGGACGTACCCGGGCTATACCCGCTTGACCGTGCGGCGGGCGCGCCCGAGGCCGAGGGCTTCAATGGCGTGATGATGCCGCTTGGGTCGACGAGCCGGAGTCTGCCAGGGTCCACGAGCCTCCGCGGTGGAGCGGGGGGCACCGGCGGGACTGACGGCCCAGTTACGGGCGGTGGTGCGCTGGGGACAGGCGGGAGGATCACTACCGTCCGTGGGGTACCAGCCGCTGTGCTGGCCTGCGCTTCGGTCGCGGTGCGGCGTTGGTCCACCTCGCTACCGAGTTCTCTGAGCCGTCGTTCACGCTCGGCCTCCGCCGCTTCCCGGTCGCGCCGCACCTGGTCGTCGGCAAGGCTCAGCCGTACGGCCGTACGGCCCTTCTCGGCCTGGTCACACGCTGCTCCCCAGGCGAGGGCCACCTCGCGGCGGCTGCCCGGAAACCGGGCGGCGATCGACCGGCCCACCCCGGATGTGCGTGTCAGAGCGGCAGTGTCACGTACGTACAACGTGCCCGAGGGCCAGTCGATCCCAGCGTCCACGGGCACGTGCACCGTCTCGCCCGTGTCCGGAAGATCGAGGCAGCAGGCCAGGTGAGGGGCGATGCATACAGTCAGGTCAGCCAGCTGGTCCCACGAGCAGTCCAGGGACTGCGCAACGCTCGCGGCGTTGCGCTGCAGGTCCTCGCGGAGGTGGGTGACGGCTGACCGGACCAGCGCTGTGGCGTCCGGGTCCGCCGGGGCCGGGCCAGGGCTGTACACGGTGACATGCTCTGCGGCGAGCTCACTCACGCGCAGGGCTCCGATCAACGGTCGGAACTGCTCCAATTCGGCTCCTGGGCACCACACCGCACGTTCCCGGCCCAGCGCCTCGGCTACCACCGGGTCTTCGACGGCGTACACGGGCCGCTTGCTTCGCCAGCCCTGGCTCGTCCAAAGTGGGAGGCGTCCCAGGCGCTTGGCCGTCAACGCGCCGGGATGAGTACGGCCCAGAGCGGCGAGCATCTTCAGGGTCTCCAGGACGATGGACTGGGTCGTCCCGTCCGGCTCGTCCCGACCCTGCTTCCGGTCCTGCTGTGCCAGCTCCTTGATCACGGCCGTGGCGTCGTCCACAGTCGGCAGGCGCACTGCGAGCCGCTGCCAGAACTCCTCGCTGCCTGGAAACGTGGGAGCGAACGCACGGAGCGGACCGAAGAGCGGCGCTCCGCGCAGGCACTGGCTCGGCCGGCGCCAGCCGGAGTCCGTGAGGACGAGGCCGCTCCCCTCGCCGAATGCCCGAAGGACCGAGCCCAGGGACATCTCCCCCGAGGCTCTTTCGCCACGGCCGAAGGCGCGCTCTGCCAGGGCTTGGTAGAGGATCAGCGCCGCGGGCACATCCCTGTAGCCGCCCTCTTCCTCCCGTCGGCGCAGGCGCTGCAGACATTCCACGAGGTCCTCCGTGCGGGCCTCTGCAGAAATGCCCAGGGCGCGCAGCACATCACTGCGTCTGCCCACCAGTTGCTGGATCTCGGGATGGAGGAATCGCTCGTCGTCCGCCCCGTACACCGCGACCGTGCCGGTGGTCCGCATGCGGAGTCGAGCCGGGGCAGATAGTGCGCCGTTACCGGCGTCCAGCCACGGTGTGTCGCGCAACTGCCAGAGCCAGAAAGCTGCGGTCCTGCCCCGGTTCTGCCATGCGTAGTAGTCGTAGACGGCATCCACCTCGTCGTGGTCGGAGAAGCGGCTCCATGCCCGCCCGAGGACGTGAAACAGCGCTGCCGCCCTGCGCCTGCGGAGCTGCGGGTCCTGCTCCGCCGCTATGCCAGAGGCGACGGCACGTAGGTCGGGGCTTTCGTAGTCGTCGAGCGTGAAGGTCGCTTCCAGAACGCGCAGGGCATCAGTGCGTGCTCGAGGCCCCGAAATGACTTCCGCCGGCAGCCCATTCGGGCTCTGCGTGAAGCGTTCCCGCGCCCCCGGGTGCCTGCGCAACCTGGGCGCGGTCTCCGCGCCCAGGAGCCTCAGGAACTTACGGGCGCCCATCCCGGCGCCGCCGCGCTGCAGGACCTCGGCGTACCGGGGCCGCAGCCACACCAGCCCGGCCGTGCGACCGGCGGCGAAGGCGAAGCTCTCCTCGCGTTCCGAACTGTCCAGTCGGGCGGGTAGGTACGCCCGGGCGGGAGCGACGTCGATGTCTTCACGCTTTCCGGCCCGGTCGTAGCGATGCCCCTGCAGCCGGATCGCGTGGCCCACGTCGCGCCCCAAGGTCTCACGCTCGTGGTCCGGCACGCGTGCGAACCCGTCGCGCAGTTCAATGAGCTGGTCATCTGTCAGCCGCAGTACGTTCGGCCCGCTGCTCCCCGCCGCGCCGATGGCCGCGAGGCGCCGGATCACGGCCACCGCGTCCGCGTCGGTCAGCAGCGCCTCCCGCTTACGGAGCCATGTCCTCACCGACCGCGCCTCGTCGGTGTCGGCGAGGAATGCCGGATGGATTTCCCGGGAGAATCCGAGACTGGCGCCGAGGCCCCGCGGGGCGTCGGTGAACACCGCTGGTTCCGCGGGCCGGGGCACACGGTGACGGCCCCCTGAGCTGTCCACGAGCCAGCGGCTCGACAGCAAGGAGGAGTAGATATTCGAGGCAAGTCCCACCGCGGCGAGGCGGATGTTCGCCTGCGGCGACCGGGTTTCGTTGTCGAGGAGGCGTAGCGCGTCGTAAAGGTCCACCGTCACGGGAACCGCACTGTCGTGGTTCTCCCAGTCCGCCAGCACCTCGCGCCATCGACCGTCCTCGTCCCGCGCCACCTTGGGCAGCACGGCGGTCCGCTCGGCGACGCGGGAGATCTCTTCTTCGGTGACCACGCCCACCAGCATCTCGTCCTCCACCGCGAGATCATCCAGGCCGAGCGGCCCGTAGCCCGGGACGTCCAGGACGAGACCGTGGGACACGCCCGCCCTGGCACGGTCGAGGAGTAGTCGCTCCAACGCGGCGACCGGGTCGCGGGAGTCGCGCATGTCGTCGGGGAGCGGCACGGCGCGCCAGGCCCGTGCCGGATCCCGCCGGAACTGCCACAGGGCGGCGGCCTTCCACAGGTCGCCCACCAGTTCATTCAATGCGCGGTTCCACGGGGTGTCGTCGAGCGCCTGACGGCTGGCAATCGGATCGAACTGGGCGTTGATACAGAGGGACAGAGCGGTGTCCGCGACCGGAAGACCGGCGTAGATCCGCCCGGCGTCATCGGGTCCGAGAGGAAGAGCCACAGCGATTGCGGTGGTGGACCCCACCGCCTTGTGAGACCGGGTGATCCCGGAGGGGCTGGGAACGGTCGTACGGCAGATCAGCCACCGGGACCCGTCGCCGGCGCGTGCCTCGCCGGTCTCCACGTCGGCGCTCTGCCCGCCCACCACGGCCTCGAACGGCTCGCCGGTCTCACGGTCGAGCGCCAGCCGGTGCCGGACACGACCTTGCTCGTCCAGGTGCGTGACGCTGCCGACACTGCCGAGGAAGAGCAGCGCGCTGTCCCCCCACTCGGCAAGCCACGCGTCCACCTCGTCCGCGCCGAGCACGCCCGGCTCCAGAGGAACCCGTAGAACCGTCCAGGTGTCGCCCGCGAACCAGTCAGGCAACGGGAACGGCCTGGCCACGGTGATGTCAGGATCGCCGACCCGGAACCGGTAATGCCCGCAGTGAACCTCCAGATGCGGGGAGAGGGACTGGAGGGTCATCAGGCCGATCCCGAACCTACCGGTGGATTCCGCCTGCTCTGCCTTGCTCGTCAGCCAGGGCATCGCCAGGGCCAGAACGTCCGGCAACCGTACGGGACTGCCGTTGTGGGCGACGAGGAGTTCCCGTCCCCACATCAGAATGCGTACGTCCGTGGCGCCGAGGTCCTCGGCGTTCTGCACGATCTCCGAGAGTCCCTGGAGACGGTCGCTCGACAGATTTCCCGCGTGATCTCGGGTACGTCTCAGCGCGTGCCGTACTTGACCGTCCAGTCGCGCGAACCGGCTGCCGAGTCGCTCGACCGCCGCCTCAGTCGCCGCCTCACCCTCCGGCTCCGGTACGACGGCTCCTTCTGGGATGCCCTCCATGGAGAAGAGCGCATCGGCGGACGCAATTCCCCGCTCCACCGCAGCCGTTCGACGCACCGCATCCCCCGTGCTCATCTCCGCCCCCACGTACCTCGGCGCTCCCTGCGACACAGGGTAACGAGGCCAGCGCAATGAGCACACGTCTATCCGAGACCTGTCGCCGTATAGCCCAAGCCCAAAGAACAGACCTAACGCGCTACTCGACGGGTTGAGCCCGAAAAGTCGATTGACCCGCGCCATCTGGTCCCAGGACGACCACCTCACACTCCGTCAGAAACAGCGTCGAACGAGCGTCAAGACATTCCCGAACCCGTCTCTGACGGAGTTGAGCAGAGCGTTCTGGACTCACGCTCCCGCTGCGAAACCGCAGGTGAGCCACGTGGCGGCTACCTACAACAGGCTCCACGCAGTGAACTTCGGGAAACAGGTCGAGCACCACCGACCACATCTGGAAAACACAAGAATGCCGCAGGTCAGAGCCCCTTTGCAGTAGGCTCCAAAATCGCCACGCACTCCACGTGCGACGTCATCGGGAAAAGATCGAACGCCCGCAGCGTCCGCACCTTGTACCCACCGTCACGGAAGTACGCCAGGTCACGAGCCAGCGCCGCCGGGTCGCAGGCCACGTAGGCGATCTTTCGGGCGCCCATCGATGACAGGAGTTCGACCGTCTTCTTGCCGGCGCCGGCGCGGGGCGGGTCGAGGACGATGAGGTCGACCTCCGTGATGCCGGTGCGCGGCAGGACCGCCTCGACCTTGCCCTGTTCGATGCGGACGCGCTCGAAGGCGGCGAGGTTGTGGCGGGCGTCCTCGACCGCGCGCTTGCCGGACTCGATGCCGAGGACCGCACCCTTGTCGCCGAGTCGGTCGGCGAGGGCTCCGGCGAAGAGGCCGACGCCGCAGTACAGGTCGAGGGCCATGTCGCCCTTGCGCGGCAGCAGGCCCTGCATGACGGCCTTGACGAGGGTGTCGGCGGCCATCGGGTGGACCTGCCAGAAGCCGCCGCTGCCGACGCGGTAGGTGCGTCCGTCGGCACGCTCGCGCACGAACGCGCGGCCGTGGACGCGGTGGATGCCGCCGTCCTTCTCCTCGACGCGCATGACGGAGACGGGCCGGTCGAGTTCGACGAGGGGCAGGCGGGCGCCCGGCCGGGGCTCCAGGATCACCATGCGGTCCTGGGATCCGGTCGCGGCGATCGCGTCGACGGACTCCATGCCGGCCCAGTCGCGGTCCTCGATGCCCAGCTCGCTGACGCCCGGCGCCGCGATCATGCAGTGTTCGACCGGCTCGATCTCGTGGGAGCGGTGGCGGCGCAGTCCGGCGTTGCCGTCGGCGTCGACGGCGTACTGGACACGGGTGCGCCAGGCCGGAACCTCGCCGGCGGGCAGCTTGTCGCCCTCGGCCGGCATCACCGTGCCGTCCCAGCCCGCCTCCTCGGGGGTGAGCCCCGCGAGGCGCTGCAGCTGCTCGGCGATGACCTCGCCCTTGAGGCGACGCTGCGCGCCCGGCTTGGCGTGCTGCCAGTCGCAGCCTCCGCAGCGGCCGGGGCCGGCGTACGGGCAGGGGGCCTCGACGCGGTCCTTCGAGGGGTCCAGGATCTCGACGGCGTCGGCACGCAGGAAGCGTGCGCCCTCCTCGCCCTCCGTCACACGCGCGACGACCCTCTCACCGGGCAGGGCGTGCCGGACGAAGAGGACCTGGCCCTCGGTCGTACGGGCGATGCAGTGCCCGCCGTGCGCGACGGGACCGATCTCCACCTCGTACTCGTCCCCCACCAGCGACTTCTTCGGTTCTGCCTGCATGGCGGGGTGACTCCAGGTGCGAAAGGGGGTGATACGGGGGACAGGATCGGGGGTCTCGGCAGCCCCCGCGGACGGGAACGGCCGGACAACAGCCCACCAGTCTACGTGGACCGTGCCCGGCCGTTCGACACGAGTGCGTCAGCCCTTGGGGGTGCTGGACTCCTTCGGCCGCTCCGCCGGACCCCGGCGCACCGCACCCGGGGCGTTCCAGTCCTGGCGCCTGCGGGCCCGCTGCTTCGCGGCCTCGGAGGACTCCAGCTGGTACGGCACGGAGGTCACCATCACGCCGGGCGTGAAGAGGAGCCGGCCCTTGAGGCGCAGCGCGCTCTGGTTGTGCAGCAGGTGCTCGTACCAGTGGCCGACCACGTACTCGGGGATGATGACGGAGACGGCGTCGCGCGGTGATTCCCTGCGCAGACCCTTCACGTACTCGATGACCGGCCGGGTGATCTCGCGGTACGGCGAATCGAGGACCTTCAGCGGCACGGTGATGCCGCGCCGCTCCCACTCGTCGCGCAGCGCCTTGGTCTCGGCCGGGTCGACGTTGACGCTGAGTGCTTCGAGGGTGTCGGAGCGCATCAGCTTGGCGTAGGCGAGGGCGCGCAGGGTCGGGCGGTGGATCTTGGAGATCAGGACGACGGAGTGGACGCGGGAGGGGCGCACACTGTCGTCGGAGGGGCCCTCGGGGGCGGCGATCTCCTCGGCGACCCGGTCGTAGTGCTTACGGATCGCGCTCATCGTCGCGTAGAAGATCATCATGCCGAGCAGGGCGACCCAGGCGCCGTGCGTGAACTTGGTGACCAGGACGACGACGAGCACCAGGCCGGTGAAGAAGGCGCCGAAGGTGTTGATGGCCCGGGAGCGGATCATGTGGCTGCGCTTGGCCGGGTCACTCTCGGTGCGCAGATGGCGGTTCCAGTGCCGGACCATGCCGGTCTGGCTGAGCGTGAAGGAGACGAAGACGCCGACGATGTAGAGCTGGATGAGCCGCGTCGAGTCGGCGCCGTAGATGACCACCAGCAGGGTCGCCGCGCCCGCGAGCAGCACGATGCCGTTGGAGAAGGCGAGACGGTCGCCGCGGGTGTGCAGCTGGCGCGGGAGGTAGCGGTCCTGGGCGAGGATCGAGCCGAGCAGCGGGAATCCGTTGTACGCGGTGTTCGCCGCGAGGAACAGGACCAGCGCGGTGGCCGCCGCGAGCACGATGAACAGGAAGCTGCCCTTGCCGAAGACGGCCTCGGCCACCTGGGAGATCACCGGGTTCTGGACGTATCCGGAGCCGATCGGGACGCCGTTGTGGATCAGGTCGGTGGCCGGGTTCTCGGCCATCCGGACCTTGGTCGTCATGGCCAGCGCGATGATCCCGCAGAACATGGTGACGGCGAGCAGGCCCATCGCGGCCAGCGTGGACGCGGCGTTCTTCGACTTGGGCTTGCGGAAGGCGGGGACGCCGTTGGAGATGGCCTCGACGCCGGTCAGCGCGGCACAGCCGGAGGAGAAGGCGCGCAGCAGCAGGAAGATGAGCGCGAAGCCCGCGAGGCCCTGGTGCTCGGCCTTGATGTGGTAGTCGGAGGTCGGCGCCCGCATGGTGTCGTTGAGGACGAGCCCGCGGAAGGCGCCCCACGCGATCATGATGAAGACGCCCGCCACGAAGACGTACGTCGGAATCGCGAAGAGCTTTCCGGACTCCTTGACCCCGCGCAGGTTCATCAGCGTGAGCAGCACGATGACGACGACGGCGCAGAGCACCTTGTGCTCGACGACGAAGGGGATGGCGGAGCCGAGGTTCTCGATGCCGGACGCGATCGACACGGCGACGGTGAGCACGTAGTCGACGAGCAGCGCGCTGGCGACGGTGAGGCCGGCCCTGGGGCCGAGGTTGGTGTTGGCCACCTCGTAGTCGCCGCCGCCGCTGGGGTACGCGTGCACGTTCTGGCGGTACGACGCCACGACCGTGAACATCAGCACGACGACCGCGACCGCGATCCAGGGGCTGAAGTGGTAGGCCGACACGCCCGCGATGGAAAGGACCAGGAGCACTTCTCCGGGGGCGTAGGCCACGGAGGAGAGCGGGTCGGAAGCGAAGACGGGGAGTGCGATGCGCTTCGGCAGGAGCGTCTCTCCGAGCCGATCACTGCGCAGTGCGCGCCCGATCAGGATCCGTTTGGGCACGTCGGTCAGTTTGGACACGCAGAGGATCGTAAGCGTTCGAACGGGGGGTCGCCCACCCACCGAGCCGCATCACCTCACCTTCCCCTCCCCATCTGCTCTCCGAGTGAAAACGGGGACAGGTCCCGTTGCGGATTCCGCACATCCGAGAGCCGCATGCATATATGACGAAGTTCCCTTTTTGTCCATTTATGGAGGTTCCATGCACGCGACCGCACAGCTCATCGGCGCAGCCGCGGGACTCGTCGGCCTCGGAATCCTGACCCTGGTCAGCGTGCGCAGCATCAGCCGACGCTGAGCGGGCGACCGGAGAGACGGATTCCGTTCACCTTGTGGTCCTTGTCTCTTTTCCTGAACTTTCCCAAAGGATGACCCGACTCTGCCCGGGCATCCTGCCTCTCTTCCTTCCTGCGTCCCCCGTTCCCCTTTTCCTCTCCGTCCCACGCGTGCTTCCCGCGCGACCTTGCCGCGCGGCAGGGGCTCCGTTCCCTTGGCCGGTCCAGGTCGTTGTCCGGGGTATGGACGCTCCCGACAACGCCCCGGCCGAGACGACCGGCGACCGGCCCATGGGCGCCCTTGCCGGCCCGGCCGGCCCGGCCGTCCCAGCTGCCCCAGCAGGCCCAACTGCCCCAGCAGGTCCAGCAGGTCCAGCAGGCCCAGCAGGTCCAGCGGGCCCCACGGCCCCCGCCGCCGCGGCGGCATCCCCGGCCTCCGTGACCTCGGCGGCCTCCGTGACCTCGGTGGCCGGCGCGGCCTCCGAGGCCTCCGCGGAGGCCGCGCCGACGCGCTCCCCCATGGCCTGGGTGGTGCCCCCGGGGCTGCCGCCCCGCCCGTCGCACCCCGGCGCGTAGGGCGTCGGGAGGATCCCGCCGCGTACACCGGCGGGACCCTGCGCGGGATCGGCGCAGGAGATCCCCGCACCGATGAGGGCAAGACCGCTGTTGCGCCTTAAGCTCGTTTCCGGCAACGCCGCATGCCGTTGCCTCGTGAGGGCCCGGCAGACTGAGAGAGAAGAGTGAGCAGGGTGTTTTCGCAGGTCAGCGGGATGACCAGGACTGCGGGGTTGGGCTAGGTGCACATCGTCATCATGGGCTGCGGCAGAGTGGGTTCCGCTCTCGCCCAGACCCTGGAGCAACGGGGGCACACGGTCGCGGTGATCGACCAGGACCCCACAGCCTTCCGACGACTCGGCTCCGGTTTCGGCGGCCGTCGTGTCACCGGAGTCGGCTTCGACCAGGACACCCTGCGCGAGGCGGGCATCGAGGAGGCCGGCGCCTTCGCCGCCGTGTCCAGCGGGGACAACTCGAACATCATCGCCGCCCGGGTCGCCCGGGAGATGTTCGGCATCGAGAACGTCGCGGCCCGCATCTACGACCCGCGCCGCGCCGAGGTCTACCAGCGCCTGGGCATCCCGACCGTCGCCACCGTCCGATGGACGGCCGACCAGATGCTGCGCCGCCTGCTGCCGTCCGGCGCCGAACCGCTGTGGCGCGATCCCACCGGTGGGGTGCAGCTCGCCGAGGTGCACGCCTCCGCCGCCTGGGTCGGCCACAAGATCAGCCGCCTCCAGGACGAGACCGGCGTGCGTGTGGCCTTCCTGACCAGGCTGGGCGAGGCGATTCTGCCCACCTCGCAGACGGTGCTGCAGGAGGGCGACCTCGTGCACGTGATGATGCGCACGGACGACGTCGAAAAGGTCGAGGCCTCGTTCGCCGAGGGCCCCGAAGAGGAGAGCGGTCACTGATGAGGGTCGCCATTGCCGGTGCCGGCGCCGTGGGCCGCTCGATCGCGGGCGAGCTCCTGGAGAACGGCCACGAGATCCTGCTGATCGACAAGGCGCCGACGGCCATCTCGGTCGAGCGCGTCCCGCAGGCGGAGTGGCTGCTCGCCGACGCCTGCGAGATCACGTCCCTGGACGAGGCGGCACTGCAGCGCTGCAACGTGGTCATCGCGGCCACCGGTGACGACAAGGTCAACCTGGTCGTCTCGCTGCTCGCCAAGACCGAGTACGGCGTGCCGCGCGTCGTCGCCCGGGTCAACAACCCGAAGAACGAATGGCTGTTCAACGAGGCCTGGGGCGTCGACGTCGCCGTCTCCACCCCGCGCCTGATGTCGGCCCTGGTGGAGGAGGCGGTGAGCGTCGGCGACCTGGTCCGTCTGCTGCGCTTCAGCCACGGTGACGCGAACCTGGTCGAGCTCACCCTCCCGCCGGAGTCGGCCCTGGCCGGCACGCAGGTGGGTGACGTGGAGTGGCCCCAGGACACCTCCCTGGTCACGATCATCCGCGGCACCCGGGTGCTCACCCCCTCCCAGGAGGACTCCCTGGAGGCGGGCGACGAGCTCCTCTTCGTGGCCGCCCAGGCCCGCGAGGAGCAGTTGGAGGACCTGCTCTCGGTCCGCCGCGAGGACGCGCCGAACTAGCCCGGCACCCTGAAGCAGCGGTGAAGCCTCCGCGGGGAGTCCCGCGGAGGCTTCACCCGCTTTCGTCAGGACCTCTGGAGATCGTCGGCCGCCGGGCTGTACGGCAACGCGAACGGCAGACCCAGATCGCCGGGCAGCAGCGCCCCGATCCAGGTGTCCCGCAGGCCGTCCCGGCCGGTCTGCGCCGCCCGCAGCACGCCCTCCCGTACGAAGCCGGCCTTACGGGCGACCGCCCACGAGCCCCGGTTGCCCGCCTCCGCCCGCCACTCCAGCCGCTGCACACCCAGCTCGGTGAACGCCCACCGCGCCAGGACGCCGACGGCCTCCGTCGCATAGCCCCGGCCCCGGTGCTCCGCCACCGTCCAGTACCCGACGCCCCAGACGTCGGCCTGCCGGTGCACGTTGACGGACGCCACGAGGGTGCCGTCGCCGTCGTCCCGCCGCTCCACCGCGAAGTGGTACATCGAGTCGTCGCGCCAGCCCCGCGGCACCAGCGCCCGCAGATAGAAGGCGGCGTGCCGGCGCTCGTAGGGCGTGGGGAAGTCCGTCCACCGCGCGATCTCGGGGTCCTGACAGGCGGCGAGGAGCGCGTCCTCGTCACGCGCGTCGTGCGGGCGGATCAACAGACGCTCCGTGGTGAGCGAGACAGGCTCCATGAACGGCGATTCTGACGCCCGCCCCGCCGCACGGCCACCGGATTCCCCGATGGTGGGACACGGGGGCGGGGCGCACGGGTACAGGACGAGGGCGCCCGGACACGAGTCGGGGCGCCCGGAGATTCTCCGGACGCCCCGACTCGTACGGGTGACTAGGCGTCGCGGCGGTGACGGCCGGCCGCGGCCTCGGTGTCCTCCTGCGCGAGGGCGGCCTTGCGCTCCTTCTCGGCCTGCTCCTCCGCCTCCATCTCCGCGAACACGTCGATGGGAGCCGGGGCCTTCGCCAGGAACACCCAGGTGAGCCAGACGGCCAGCAGGAACGGCGGGATCTTCAACGCGACCAGGACCCAGCCCAGTTGTGCGGTGTTGGCCCACCAGTAGAGCGGGAAGAGGACCGCGCACTTGGCGAGCAGGATCAGGCCCCAGGCCCAGCTGGCCTTCGCGTACGCCTTCTTGCGGCCCGGGTTGCGGGTACGCCAGGAGAGGTTCTCCTTGAAGACCGGGCCGAGGATCAGGCCGATCAGGGGCACACCCGCGAGGGTCGTGACGATGTAGGCGACGGCCAGGCCGAGCGTGTAGAGCATGCCCGGCAGGTAGAAGTCCTTCGCGTTGCCCGTCATCATCGCGAAGACCACGCCGAAGGCGACGCCGAAGACGCCGCTGAAGGCGTGCTTCACCGTGTCGCGCATCACGAGGCGGACGACGACGAGCAGCAGGGACACTCCGAGGGCGGCGATCGCCGACCAGTGCAGGTCCTTGTTGATCGTGAAGATGGTGACGAAGAGCAGGCCGGGCACCACGGTCTCGACCATGCCCCGCACACCGCCGAACGCCTCGAAGAGCGCGGCCTCCGTCACCGCCCTCGCGTCCTGCTGGGCGTCTTCGGTCGGCTTGTCGAGCGACGTCACCGGCTACTCCCGTCCGAGCGGTCTGAGTTCGTACTTCGGGTTGAACAGCACCCTACGGCCCCGGCTCATCGAGATGCGGCCCGAAGCGATCATCTTGCGCCCCGGCTCGATTCCCACGATGGAGCGTCTGCCGAGCCAGACCACGTCCAGCGCCGCCGAGCCGTCGAACAGCTCGGCCTCCAGCGCCGGGACTCCGGCCCGTGGCCGCAGAGTGACCGTGCGCAACGTACCAGTAACCGTGACGATCTGCCGGTCGTGGCAGTCACCGATACGGGTGCACCCCGTCGTCTCGGCTTCCTCGCGCAGCTCCTCGGACTCCAGGTCCTCCTGGGACGAGGAGAGCCGGTCTATCATGCGCCGGAACCGGCCCGCCGGTTTTTCGGAACGGGGAACAGCACTCATACCGAAAGCGTACCGGGGCCGATGACACCGTCGTACCCGCGAGGCCCCTCTCTCGAGCACCGCTCATTTCTCGAACCGGTAGCCCATCCCCGGCTCCGTGATGAAGTGCCGCGGATGCGAGGGATCCGCCTCCAGCTTGCGGCGCAGCTGGGCCATGTAGACCCGCAGATAGTTCGTCTCCGTGCCGTACGACGGCCCCCACACCTCCTGGAGCAGCTGTTTCTGGCTGACCAGGCGGCCGGTGTTGCGGACCAGGACCTCCAGGAGGTGCCACTCCGTGGGGGTCAGCCGGACGTCGCGTCCGGCGCGGTTGACCTTCTTGGCCGCCAGATCCACCGTGAAGTCCTCGGTGTCGACGACGACGTCGTCCTCGCCGGACCCATTGGGCTCGGCGCGGCGGACGGCGGCGCGCAGCCGGGCCAGCAGTTCGTCCATGCCGAAGGGCTTGGTGACGTAGTCGTCGGCACCCGCGTCGAGCGCCTCGACCTTCTCGTCGGAGGAGTGCCGGGCGGAGAGCACCAGGATCGGCACCCGGGTCCAGCCGCGCAGTCCCCTGATGACCTCGACGCCGTCCATGTCGGGCAGCCCGAGGTCGAGCACGACGACGTCGGGATGACGCGCGGCGGCGAGCTGGAGGGCGGTGGCGCCGTCGGGGGCCGCGTCGACCTCGTACTTGCGTGCTCTCAGGTTGATGACGAGGGCTCGGGTGATCTGCGGCTCGTCGTCGACCACGAGGACCCGGGTCATGAGACCTGCCTTTCTGCGACTGCGGATGAGGTGAGCGGCCCGGGACGGCGGTCCACCGCCCGGATCGTGAGCACCATGGTGAGTCCGCCGCCGGGGGTGTCCTCGGCGTTCAGTGTGCCGCCCATCGACTCGGCGAAGCCACGGGCGACGGCGAGTCCGAGGCCCACCCCGGCGCCGCGCGGGGCGTCGCCGTAGCGCTGGAAGGGCGCGAAGATGCGCTCCTTGGCCTCGTCCGGGACACCGGGCCCGCGGTCCACCACGCGTACCTCCACGCGGTCGGCGATGGCGCTCGCCGAGACGAGGACCCGGTCGTCGACGGGGCTGTACTTGACGGCGTTCTCGACGAGGTTGGCGACCGCCCGCTCCAGGAGCCCCGCGTCGACGGCGACCATCGGCAGGACCTCCGGGATCTCCAGGTCGACGCTGCCCTCGGGCACGCCGCCCAGCGCCATCGGCACCACCTCGTCCAGGTCGATCTCCCGGATCAGCGGGGTGACCGTGCCGGTCTGGAGGCGGGACATGTCGAGCAGGTTGCCCACCAGGTGGTCGAGGCGGTCGGCGCCCTCCTCGATCGCCTCCAGGAGCTCCGCCTGGTCCTCCTCCGACCAGGCCACGTCGTCGGACCGCAGCGAGGACACGGCGGCCTTGATCGCGGCCAGCGGGGTGCGCAGGTCGTGGCTGACGGCGGCCAGCAGCGCGGTGCGGATGCGGTTGCCCTCGGCCAGCTCCTTGGCCTGGTCGGCCTCGTGCTGGAGCCGCTGGCGGTCCAGCACGACGGCCGCCTGGGCGGCGAAGGCGGCGAGCACCCGGCGGTCGGAGGCGGGCAGCACGCGTCCGGAGAGCGCGAGCGCCATGTGGTCGCCGACCGGCATGTCCACGTCCGCGTCCTCGGGCCGCAGCGGCGACCGGGGGCCCACGCTGCCCGCGCAGGTCCACGGGTCGACGTCGCCCGCCCGCTCCAGCAGCGCGACCGCCTCCATCCCGAAGGTCTCCCGGACCCGTTCCAGGAGGGCTTCGAGGCTGGTCTCGCCGCGCAGGACGCTGCCCGCGAGGAAGGACAGGATCTCCGACTCGGCGCGCAGCCTGGCCGCCTGGTGGGTGCGGCGGGCGGCCAGGTCCACCACGGAGGCCACGGAGACCGCGACGCCGACGAAGATCGCGATGGCGACGATGTTCTTGGGGTCCGCGATCGTGAGGCGGTGCAGCGGCGGTGTGTAGAAGTAGTTCAGCAGCAGGGAGCCGAAGGCCGCCGAGGCGAGGGCCGGGAACAGGCCGCCGAGCAGGGCGGCCGCCACTGTCACCGTGAGGAACAGCAGCATGTCGTTGGCGAGGCCGAGGTCGATGGTGTTGAGCAGCAGCGCGAGGACCACCGGGCCGCCCAGGCCGATCAGCCAGCCCCAGATGATCCGGGAGCGGCCGAGCCGCGCGCCGCGGGCCGCGGGCAGTCCGCGTCCCTTGGCGACCTCGTCGTGGGTGACGATGTGGACGTCCAGGTCGGGGCCGGACTCCCGGGCGACGGTGGCACCGACTCCGGGCCCGAAGACGTACTGCCAGGTCTTGCGGCGGGAGGAGCCGAGCACGATCTGGGTTGCGTTGACCCCGCGTGCGAAGTCCAGGAGCGAGACGGGGATGTCGTCGCCGATGACGTGGTGGAAGGTGCCGCCGAGGTCCTCGACCAGGGTGCGCTGGACGGCCAGTTCCTTGGGTGAGGCGTTCGTGAGACCGTCGCTGCGCGCTATGTAGACGGCCATGACCTCGCCGCCCGCGCCCTTCTCGGCCAGCCGCGCGGCACGGCGGATCAGGGTGCGTCCCTCGGGGCCGCCGGTCAGGCCCACCACGATCCGTTCGCGCGAGCCCCAGATCTTGGAGACCCGGTGCTCGCTGCGGTACTCGGTCAGGTACTCGTCGACCCGGTCGGCCACCCAGAGCAGGGCCAGCTCACGCAGCGCGGTGAGATTGCCGGGGCGGAAGTAGTTGGACAGGGCCGCGTCGACCTTGTCGGACTTGTAGATGTTGCCGTGCGCCATGCGGCGGCGCAGCGCCGGGGGCGACATGTCGACCAGTTCGATCTGGTCCGCGCGGCGGACGACCTCGTCGGGGACGGTCTCCCGCTGCCGTACACCGGTTATCGACTCGACGACGTCGCCGAGCGACTCCAGGTGCTGGATGTTGACGGTCGAGACGACGTCGATGCCGGCCGCGAGCAGTTCCGCCACGTCCTGCCAGCGCTTGGCGTTGCGGGAGCCGGGGACATTGGTGTGCGCGAGTTCGTCCACCAGGGCGACGGCCGGGGCGCGGCGCAGGACGGCGTCCACGTCCATCTCGGTGAAGGAGGAGCCGCGGTAGTCGAGGTCCTTGCGCGGGATCTGCTCCAGACCGTGCAGCATCACCTCGGTGCGCGGCCGGTTGTGGTGCTCCACGAAGGCGACGACGCAGTCGGTGCCGCGCTCCATGCGCCGGTGCGCCTCGGACAGCATCGCGTACGTCTTGCCGACCCCCGGTGCCGCGCCGAGGTAGATCCGAAGCTTGCCGCGTCCCATGGCCCCATTGTCTTCCTGTCAAAGCTCTGTACGCTGCGTCGACCTTACGGCCCATAATTACGACAAATGGGGCGCGAGGTCGAGGGGTGGCCGTCTTTGACGCAACCCTGATGCGCAGGTCGGGGTCAGCGCGCGGCGAGCTTTCCGTCGTTCAGCTCCAGCACCCGGTCGGCCGGGCCCGCCGGGGCGGCGTCACGTGCGGCGACCAGGGCGGTCACGTGTCCGCGGCGGACGACGTCGTGCAGCAGTTCCAGAAGGCCGAGGCCGGTTTCGGCGTCGAGCCGGCTGGTGGGTTCGTCGGCGATGAGGAGCGCGGGGCGGTGGACGAGGGCGCGCGCGAGGGCCGCTCGGCGCCGCTGTCCGGCGGACAGTGCCCCGGGCCGGGATGCCGCGTGACCGGCCAGGCCGACGAGGGAGAGCAGCCGCTCGACGCGGTCCGCGTGTTCACGCTCCGGGGCCCCGCTCAGCCGCAGCGGCACGGCGACGTTCTCGGCGACGGTGAGGAGGGGGACGAGTCCGGCGGACGGGAGCAGGAAGCCGATCCGGTCCCGGCGCAGTTCCAGCAGCGCGTCCTCGTCCAGGGCGGCCGGCTCCAGCCCGTCGACGGTGATCCGCCCGGCGTCCGGCTCGTCGAGGCCGCCGATGAGGTTGAGGAGGGTGCTCCTGCCCGCCCCGGGGCGGCCCCGCAGGACGACGAGCTCGCCGCGCGGCACCTCGAAGGAGACACCGCGCAGCGCGTGCACGGCGGCGGCACCGCTGCCGTACGTGTGGTGCACGTGCTCCACGCGCACCACGGTGTCCGTGGCGACCTGGCTCATGCCCCTCCCGTACCGGCCTGCCGCCGCCCCGGCAGGACGTCCGGGCGCGCGGTGTCGCACCGTGTGCCCGGACGGGGTGGCGGGTCAGCTGGGGTTGTCCCCGTGGGTCAGAGTCTCCCAGGCGACGAACAGGTTGTTGCTGCCGGACGGCCGGTTCTGTTCGGTCAGCTTCTGGGTGTTGGTCATGGCGATGCCCAGCCGGTTGTGCAGGGCGTTGTAGCCGACCTCGGTGACCGGGCCGAGCCCGAGGGTGAGGGAACCGCCGCACAGCGAGCTCGGCACCGCCTCGCCCAGCTGGTACTTCGACTGGAAGCCGAGCGCCTGGCGCAGTCGCTCGCCGACGTCGGTGCCGTAGAGGTCCGCGCCCTGGATGCGGCTGGTCTCGGCGATGTGCGAGATGGCCGAGATGCCGTATCCGGTGTGCGTGAAGTCGCGGCAGGTCTCCTGGGTGAGCCCGGTGACGAAGGTGGACTGCCCCTGCCAGTAGCTGACGATCTTCGCCTTGGTGTCGAGGTTCTGGCTCGGCACGGTCTTGGGCAGGGCGCCGTCGGAGGCGAGGTAGACGTAGGCGGCCGTCCTGGTCCGGAACTTCGCCATGGCCTTGTCGTACGAGGTCTTGTCCTCCAGGAAGACGGAGATGCCGACGGCGGCCTCCATCATCGACAGCTCCCAGTTCCCGTTGGAGTTGGAGCCGTTGATCACCTCGGGCAGGTAGACGTTGCGCAGCATGGTCGCGAAGCGCCCGGAGTCGGCCCAGGTGCCGGTGTAGGTGTACTTGATGATCTCGGCGGCCTTGGGCCAGGAGGAGCCGGCCCAGCCGGTCTGCAGGGGCGCGTTGCTGTTGGTGTGCTCCTTGATGACGGCCGACCAGGCGTCCATCAGCTCGATGGACTTCTTCGCGTACCGGTCGTCGCGGGTGATGTACCAGGCGAGGGCGTCGGTGTACGCGGCGATCGCGTCCTCGCGCTCGTCGGTGCAGCCGTTGTTGGGGTTGGAGTACGAGCCGCACTCCACGGTCGCGCGGGGCTTGGCGGTGCGTGTCAGCGAGGCGTACTTGCTCGCCGTCATCTGGTCGTACGCGCCCTTCCAGGGCTGGGCTCCGGCGTTGACCTGGGTGCGGGCGAAGTCCAGCTGCCCCTTGGAGACGGTGACTCCGGGGTGCGTGAAGGTGGCGGGGGCGGCGTCGGCGCGGTGGGCGGCGGGCCAGGTGAGGAGGCCGGAGACCAGGGCGGCCGTCGCGGCGACGGCGAGGAGGGCGGTGCGTGGCCGGCGGCGATGACGTGCGGGGGCGTCAAGCATGTGGGGGACATCCGTTCTCGTATGTGAACGACACACTGGTTTCTGAACACGCGCGCTGGCCGGTGACCATAGGTACGGACCAGGCTTCCGTCAAGGGCTGGAGAAAGACGCGCAGTTCAACTGCCGTTCATGGATGAGAACTTGAGAACCCGCCGCAAGGGGGTGTCCATGCACCCACGGACAGCTGTGCGCGGACGGCCCGCGCCGGCACACGGAGAAAGGGCCGCACCCCCTGCCGGGGATGCGGCCCTTTCGTACGTTCTCGGCGAGCGCGGCGGCTAGCGGACCTCGGTGATCTCCGGTCCGCGCTGGAGCTGCCCCATGCCGCCGGAGAAGCGGGAACCGGCCTGCTCCTCCTGCTGGACGCCCTCGGCCACCATCTGCGCGTCGTCCGGCAGCTTCAGGACGATCGGGTCACGGGGGGCCATCGGGCCCTCGCCGCGCACGACGACCGTGTCCCTGAAGATCTGCTCCAGCAACCCCGCGGCCTGCGGCTGCACCGCGCCCTGCCCGGAGATCACTCCGCGCAGGAACCAGCGGGGGCCGTCCACACCGACGAACCGCACGACCTGGAAACCGCCCGTGCCGTCCGGCAGCTGCACCGGCACCTGCGCCCGCAGCTCCCAGCCCAGCGGGCCCTCGACCTCGTCGATGACACCGCCCTGCTGGGTGATGCCGGAGGCGATCTCCTCGCGCACCTCGCCCCAGATGCCCTCGCGCTTGGGAGCGGCGAAGGCCTGCAGCTGCACGGCACTGTCCTTGAGGACGACGGTGGCCGCGACGATCGCGTCGCCCGCGACCTCGACCCGCAGCTCCATGCCGTCGACTCCGGGGACCAGGAGACCACCCAGGTCCACACGGCCCTCGGCGGGGTCCCGCACTTCCGAGTCGTCCCAGGGTCCGTCGGGTCGCGGTTCCGGCTCGAGCCTCACGCGCTCCCGCTCCGCCTCGTCCGTCTCAGTGTCGACTCCGTCGACGACCTGCTCGGCCTCGCCCGCCGCGTCCTCGGCGGCACTGCCCTTCTTGCGACGTCCGAACACGTCACTGTCCTTCCCGGTCGGATACGACCGAAGCGTATCGATTCCCACCCGTTGTGCCGCCCACGGCGGCATGACCGCCGGTGGACCCGAGGCCCCCTGCGGCCCGCGCCGAGCCGGGAAGCTCCGCCACCTCGTGGAAGCGGACCTTCTCGACCTGCTGGACGACCAGTTGGGCAATCCGGTCGAAGCGCTCGAACCGCACGGACTCGTACGGGTCGAGATTCACCACGATCACCTTGATCTCCCCACGGTACCCGGCATCAACCGTCCCCGGGGCATTCACGAGGGCGACACCGCAGCGGGCGGCGAGCCCGGAACGCGGGTGCACGAAGGCCGCGTACCCCTCCGGCAGTGCGATGGACACTCCGGTGGGCAGAACGGCACGTTCACCCGGCTTCAGTTCACGCTCCTCGGTGGTGCGCAGATCGGCACCGGCGTCACCGGGATGCGCATATTCGGGCAGCGGAACTTCCGGATCTACGCGCCGGATCAGCACGTCCACGGGATGACGGGTCACGGGTTCACCTCGAAGGCACGGACACGGCGGTTCCGGTCCGGATCGTTCATGGCGGCCCGGATCTCCTCCGGGCGGCCGTTGTCGATGAAGTGGTCGACCTTGACCTCGACGAAGAGGGCATCCGCGCGGACCGCCACGGGCCCCTCGGGCCCGCCGATCCGGCCGGTGGCGGTCGAGTAGATCTTGCGGCCGGCCACCGCGGTGACCTCGGCCTCCAGGTACAGCACGGTGCCCACGGGGACCGGCCGCACGAAGTCGGTCTCCAGACGGCCGGTGACGGCGACGACGCGCAGCAGCCAGTTGAGCGACCCGAGCGTCTCGTCGAGCGCCGTGGCCAGCACGCCTCCGTGCGCGAGCCCGGGAGCACCCTGGTGCGCGGGCCGTACGGTGAACTCCGCCGTGATGGTGACGCCCTCACCGGCACGCGCCGCGAGATGCAGTCCGTGAGGCTGCTCCCCGCCACATCCGAAACACTGTTCGTAGTGCGCGCCGAGGAGCTCGCCGGGGGCGGGCGCGTCGGGGTGCCGCACCGGCACGACGGCGTCGGGGGGAGGCTTCAGAGCTGCGGAAGTACCACTCACAGCCGCAGACCTTACCCGCGCGTCGGCGGGGCGTACGCACCGTGCCAAGCTTGGCCTCATGCAGCTCTCCGCCTCCCCGTACGAAGAACGCCTCACCGCACCCCGCAGCTGGTGGGCGGTCTGCTTCCTGGTCGGGGTCGCGCTGGCCCTGGTCTTCCTCCCCTTCGGGACGCTGCCCCTGCTGGGCGGGCTGGTCGGCGGCACCGCGGTCTCGGCCGTCGTGGCCAGCTCGTACGGCTCGGTCCGCATCCGTGTCGTCGGTGACTCACTGATCGCGGGTGAGGCCAGGATCCCGGTCGCCGCCCTGGGCGACGCCGAGATCCTGGACCAGGAGGAGGCGCGCGCCTGGCGTACGCACAAGGCGGACACGCGCGCCTTCATGCTTCTGCGGTCCTACATCCCCACGGCCCTGCGCGTACAGGTCACCGACCCGGCCGACCCGACCCCGTACCTGTACCTGTCGACGCGGGAGCCGGAGCGCCTGAGGGCGGCCCTGGAGACGGCGCGGACGTCGGCCTAGTCCCGCGCCCGCGCGGGGGCACGCGCGGCGTCACCTCCGCCGGGGTGCGGGCCACGCCGGACCCCGGAGCGGCACCGGGAGCGGAGCAGCACCGGAACCGACGCGGCACATCCGGGCGCTGCCGGTCCGATCAGGGCCCCAGCTCCTTGGGGATCTCCCCCATCCGCAGTGGATCCGCCGGCTTCTCCAGGGGCGGCAGTTCGGGCAGCTGGTCCCAGGGCACCTGGTTTCTGCGGAGGTCCTTGCGGATGCGTGCCGCGAGGCGTTTGGTGTCCCGGCGGTTCATGACCGCCCCGACCGCTGCGCCCACCATGAACGGCATCAGGTTCGGCAGGTCGCGGACCGTGCGCTTCATGATCTGCTGGCGCAGCTCGCGCTTCATCTGGCCGCCCAGCGCGGCGTTGAGGGTCGACGGCTTGGTCACGTCGATCCCGCGCTCGGAGGACCACGAGTTCAGGTAGGCGGTACTGCGCTGAGGCAGGGTGCCCGGCGGTCGCAGGCCGTAGACCTCGTGGAGCTCGGCGATCAGCTTGAGCTCGATCGCGGCGACCCCGGTGATCTCGGCGGCGAGTTCCGTGGGCATCGCGGGCGGTACCGGCAGCATGGCGGCCGCGCCGATTCCGGCGCCCACCGTGGACGTCGCGTTGGCCGCGCCCGCGACGAGCTTGTCCGCGAGCTCCTCGGCACCGATGCCGGGGAACTGACCGCGAAGGGTCGCGAGGTCCCGTACAGGGACACGGGGCGCGATGTCGATGATCCGGTCGGCGAGGTAGGCCAGGCCCGCCCTGGCCTTGCTGCCGCTCTTGCGGACGCCCTTCATGACCCCGGTTCGAACGGCCGCCGCACGGCCGCCGGCGGCGGGCGCGGGGGCGTCCGTCCGCACCTGGTCCTCACCCGGTGCGGGGGTGTCGGCCGGCGATGGGTCACCGGCCTGCGTGGAGGCGCCTGTCGGCGCTGTGGCGGGCGCCGGGTCGAGCGAGGCTGATCCTGGTCGGGAAGAGCCCCGCTCGTCGTCACGCGCGCCTTCAGGGCCCTGTGACGGCCCTTCGTCCGCGTCCCTGTGGGGGAAGCGGCGCTTCCAAGGAGGGGTCGAGCCAGTCACGGCCGACCCTGCCTCAGTCGCAGTCGCGGCAGATCGGCTGACCGTTCTTCTCGCGGGCCAGCTGGCTGCGGTGGTGCACCAGGAAGCAGCTCATGCAAGTGAACTCGTCCTGCTGCTTGGGCAGTACCCGGACGGCCAGCTCCTCGTTCGAGAGGTCGGCCCCGGGCAGCTCCAGGCCTTCTGCGGCCTCGAACTCGTCTACGTCGACGGACGACGTGGACTTGTCGTTCCGGCGAGCCTTCAGTTCTTCAAGGCTGTCCGAGTCGACGTCGTCGTCGGTCTTGCGTGGGGTGTCGTAATCCGTTGCCATGTCGCTCTCCCCCTCTGGGTGTCTGCGGTGTCTCCAGCGCACGTAACGCGTGAGAGGCCGGACTTGTGCCCGACCTGAGGCGGAGATTTTGCCTCACATCAAGGTCTGTTACTCAATCGACACCCAACCGGACTCCTGAAGAGTGATCGGCTTGGATGGCGATGCGGACCGTACACGGTCTGAAGGTCGCACTTCAAAGGCGTCCCACCGTGTACTTCCCGTGATCAAGACCCCCGAAAACCCGGATTTTCCCGGCTTTCCGGCAGCTTGCGCGACCACGGAGAGTAGATGGCCGGAATATCGCCCTTGTGATCGATCACACACGGGCCTCCCGAATGGGCGACCAGAAAATTCCGCGCAAAGCGAACATCCTCGCGTGTGGGGGTCATGCTCTCAGATCGGAAGGGTGACTCGCATCACGAGACCTCCTCCCTCACGCGGCTCCGCGGCGATGTGGCCCCCGTGGGCACGGGCCACCGACCGGGCGATCGACAGGCCGAGGCCCACGCCCTTGTCGCTCCCCGTGCGCTCCGTGCGCAGCCGCCGGAAAGGCTCGAAAAGATTGTCGATCTCGTACGCGGGAACCACCGGTCCCGTGTTCGAGACCAGCAGGACCGCGTGACCGTGCTGGACCTGGGTCGTGACCTCGACCCAGCCGCCCTCCGGCACGTTGTACCGCACCGCGTTCTGGACGAGGTTCAGCGCGATCCGCTCCAGCAGGACGCCGTTGCCCTGGACGACCGCCGCGGCGCGCTCCCCGTGGATCCGCACACCCTTGGCCTCGGCCTCGCCGTGCACCTGGTCCACGGCCTGCGAGGCGACCTCGGCCAGGTCGACGGGCTTGCGCTCCACGATCTGGTTGTCGCTGCGGGCGAGCAGCAGCAGGCCCTCGACGAGCTGCTCGCTGCGTTCGTTCGTGGCGAGCAGGGTCTTGCCGAGCTGCTGCATCTCGACCGGCGCGCCGGGGTCGGAGAGATGGACCTCCAGGAGCGTGCGGTTGATCGCGAGCGGGGTGCGCAGTTCGTGCGAGGCGTTTCCGATGAACCGCTGCTGGGCGGTGAAGGCGCGCTGGAGCCGCTCCAGCATGTCGTCGAAGGTGTCCGCCAGCTCCTTCAGCTCGTCGTCCGGGCCGTCCAGCTCGATCCGCCGGGACAGGTCCGAACCCGCCACCGCGCGGGCGGTGCGGGTGATCCGCCCGAGCGGCGAGAGCACCCGGCCCGCCATCGCGTAGCCGAAGGCGAAGGCGATGATCGCGAGGCCGAGCAGCGCGAGCAGGGAACGGCTGAGCAGGTCGTCCAGAGCGTGCTGGCGCTGCCGGTTGGCGCACGCGTTCATCGCGGTGTTGAGCTCGTTCTGCGACGGCGCGGACGGGAAGTTGCAGATGCTGCTTCCGACCTGGCCCGAGATGATCCTGAACGGAAGCTCGCTGCCCACGTTCAGTGCCTGTGCGGCGAGCAGGTAGATGATCGACAGCAGCAGGATGCCGGCGATCAGGAACATGCCGCCGTACAGCAGTGTGAGCCGTATGCGGATGGTCGGGCGCAGCCAGGGAAACGGAGGCTCCGCCCGCCGGGGGTCCCAGGTGGGCTTCGGAGGCGCCGTCGAAGGCGCGGGCGTCGTGGCCACCGCGGTCAGATCCGGTACCCGGAGCCGGGCACGGTGACGATCACCGGGGGCTCGCCGAGTTTGCGGCGCAGGGTCATCACAGTCACGCGCACGACGTTGGTGAAGGGGTCCGTGTTCTCGTCCCAGGCCTTCTCCAGGAGCTGCTCGGCGGAGACGACGGCGCCCTCGCTGCGCAGCAGCACCTCCAGGACCGCGAACTCCTTGGGCGCGAGCTGGACCTCCTTGCCGTCACGGAAGACCTCGCGGCGGTTGGGGTCGAGCTTGAGCCCGGCGCGCTCCAGGACGGGCGGCAGCGGCACGCTCGTACGGCGGCCGAGGGCACGCACGCGTGCCGTCAGCTCACTGAAGGCGAAGGGCTTCGGGAGGTAGTCGTCGGCGCCGATCTCCAGGCCCTCGACCCGGTCGCTGACGTCGCCGGAGGCGGTCAGCATCAGGACGCGGGTGGGCATGCCCAGCTCGACGATCCTGCGGCAGACGTCGTCCCCGTGCACGAGCGGGAGGTCGCGGTCGAGGACGACCACGTCGTAGTCGTTGACGCCGATGCGCTCCAGGGCGGCCGCGCCGTCGTACACGACGTCGACGGCCATGGCCTCCCGGCGCAGTCCGGTGGCCACCGCATCGGCGAGCAGCTGCTCGTCCTCGACGACGAGTACGCGCACGTCGCTTGTCCTTCCTCTGTCCACCCGCGTAGCGCCTCCTCGGCACACGCGGGTGGGGGTCCGTCTCGGGTAAGACCTCCATCCTGCCTTTTTCGGCCATAAACCGGCTGTAAGGCGGGTGAGAGGGCGCCCGGTGCGGCGGTCCGGGGCCCCGGGAATGCGAGATTTTCTCGTCGGGTTGAGGTTTCCACGGAAGAGAGCGGGGGGAGGACGGCTTTACACCCCGCGATCACGCTCTGCATGTGGCAAGCCACCTAGTGGTACGTCCAACCGCTTCCGCAGAGCGGGCGTGGGTGTCCGGCACCGTCGCCGCCCAGCCCGGGCAGCGCTGGGCACCCTCTGGAGACGTGATCGCCCCTTCCCAACGGCACACCCCCGTGCCATCGACCCACGACCCAGGACGAGGGGGCGCAGCATGGACGCATTCACCGCAGGACTTCTGCAGCGCATAAAGGCGACCGAGTCCGACCTGACGCGGGCTCGCGAGACGGGCGACGACTTCCTCGCGGAGGTCGAGCAGGCCGAGCTCGAGGACCTGCGTCGCCTCGCCGCCGAGCACGGTGTGGAGGTCGGCGCGACGCGCGTCTGATCAGTTCGTACGCGAGCGGGGCCCCGGTGTCGATCCAGTACCGGGGCCCCGCTTCGTTCGCCGTCGCGGGGACGGCGCCCGGGTCGCTCGGACGCCGTCAGTCGTGCCAGGCGCCGAACTCCTCCAGGAGCCGCTGGAGGGGCTCGAAGACGCCCGGTGAGGCCGCCACCGCCAGCTCGCGCGCGGGCCGCTCCCCGGGGCGTCCACCGGTCAGGGCGCCCGCCTCACGGGCGATCAGGTCGCCCGCCGCGAGGTCCCAGGGGTGGAGGCCGCGCTCGTAGTAGCCGTCGAGGCGACCGGCCGCGACGTCGCACAGGTCGACCGCCGCGGAACCGGAGCGCCGGATGTCGCGCAGCAGCGGGATCAGCCGCTGGGCGACGTCGGCCTGGTGGGCCTTGACCTCGCTCACGTAGTTGAAGCCGGTCGAGACCAGGGCCTGGTCCAGGGAAGGCGAGGGACGGCAGGTCAGCCGGCGCTCGCCGACCCAGGCGCCGGTGGCCCGGGCGCCCCGGCCGCGCACCGCGTGGTAGGTCTCGCCGCGCATCGGTGCCGCGACGACCCCGACGACGGTCTCGCCGTTCTGCTCGGCCGCGATGGACACCGCCCAGGTCGGCAGCCCGTAGAGGTAGTTCACCGTGCCGTCGAGCGGGTCCACGACCCAGCGGATGCCGCTGGTCCCCTCGCTGGCGGCGCCCTCCTCGCCGAGGAAACCGTCGTGCGGGCGGTGCTGGGCGATCAGGTCGGTGATCAGCTTCTCGGCGGCGATGTCCATCTCGGTGACGACGTCGATCGGGCTGGACTTGGTGGCGGCGACCGTGAGGTCGGCCGGGCGCCCGTCGCGCAGCAGCTCGCCGGCACGGCGGGCGGCGTCGTGCGCGAGCTGGAGCAGTTCGGTGTGCAGGGGCTCGATCACGGGGCTCCTCTGAAGGGTGTCGTTCGGATCAGGCGGGCTGGGGGAAGCGGTGCCTGTGGCCGAGCCGAGCGGGGTGTGGTGGGTGCGGCTGCAAGGCGGAGGAGGGAGTCGACGCTGAGCGTCGGCGAGGTCGGCGGCGCGGCGGATGCGTGTGCCGCACCGCGCGACGCCGGCCTGATCGAAGCGACACCCCTAGGCGTACGGGCTGTCGGCGCCCGCGGCGGCGGGCTTGGGGGCGCGGGCCGGACAGCAGCCCACCGGGCACAGGTCCCGGCTCGGACCGAGGGTGCCGAGGACGCAGGGGGCCGGCCGCCGCCCGTTCTCGGTCGCGGCGCGTTCCAGTACGAGGTCGCGGATCGCCGCGGCGAACCGGGGGTCGGCACCGACGGTCGCCGAGCGGCGCACCGGCAGCCCGAGCTCCGCCGCCTTGGCCGTGGCCTCCGTGTCGAGGTCGTACAGCACCTCCATGTGGTCCGAGACGAACCCGATGGGCGCCATCACGACGGCCGGTACCCCGGCGCCGTGCAGCTCCTCCAGGTGGTCGCAGATGTCGGGCTCCAGCCAGGGGATGTGCGGGGCCCCGGAGCGCGACTGGTAGACGAGCCGCCAGGGGTGTTCGATCCCGGTCTCCTCGCGCACGGCGTCCGCGATCAGCCGTGCCACGTCCAGGTGCTGCCCGACGTAGGCGCCGCCGTCGCCGTGGTCCTCGGCGGGGCCGGAGGTGTCGGCCGCCGCGTCCGGGATCGAGTGGGTCGTGAAGGCGAGGTGCGCCCCCTCCCGTACGTCCGCGGGCAGCTCGGCGAGGGACTTCAGGACGCCGTCGACCATGGGGCGCACGAACCCCGGGTGGTTGAAGTAGTGCCGAAGTTTGTCCACCCGGGGCGGCTCCAGGCCCTCGGCCTCCAGCGCGGCCAGGGACTCGGCGAGGTTCTCGCGGTACTGGCGGCAGCCCGAGTACGAGGCGTAGGCGCTGGTGGCGAGGACGAGGACGCGGCGGCGGCCGTCCGCGACCATCTCCCGCAGGGTGTCGGTCAGGTAGGGCGCCCAGTTGCGGTTGCCCCAGTACACGGGGAGGTTCAGGCCGTGCTCCGCGAAGTCCTTGCGGAGGGCGTCGAGCAGGGCACGGTTCTGGTCGTTGATGGGGCTGACCCCGCCGAACAGGAAGTAGTGCCGGCCCACTTCCTTGAGCCGTTCCTTGGGGATGCCTCGCCCGCGCGTCACGTTCTCCAGGAACGGAACCACGTCGTCCGGGCCTTCGGGGCCGCCGAACGAGAGCAGGAGCAGGGCGTCGTAGGGGTGGGCATCGAGCGCATCTGGCATGCGTCCGATCCTGCCATCCGCAGCTGACGGCCGGACATCGGCCACGGGCGGGGCGGACCTGAGGAGTGCATTAGGGTCACCTAACCCGTAAGCTGTATCGGCTACCTTCACGCCTTACCGGAGTTCGGACGCCCGCGGTGACCGGGTGGCCGGGCCGAGCCCACCGGAGACACCCTGTGCCCAGCCCGTACAGCGCCTTGTTCGCCGCCCCCGGCTCCAAGGGCTTCTCCACCGCGGGCTTCCTCGGCCGGATGCCGCTGTCGATGATGGGCATCGGCGTGGTGACGATGATCTCCCAGCTCACCGGGCGCTACGGGCTCGCCGGCGCGCTGTCGGCGACCATGGCGCTGGCGGCGGCGGCGCTGGGTCCACAGGTCTCCCGGATGGTGGACCGGTACGGGCAGCGCCGGGTGCTGCGCCCCGTCACCCTGTTCGCGCTCGCCGCGTCCGCCGGGCTGCTGCTCACCGCGCACTACGAGTGGCCGGACTGGGTGCTGTTCCTCTGCGCGGCCGGGATCGGCTGCGTGCCCAGCATCGGCGCGATGATCCGGGCCCGCTGGGCCGCGCTCTACCGGGACACCCCGCGGCTGCACACCGCGTACTCCTTCGAGTCCGTGGTCGACGAGGTCTGCTTCATCGTCGGACCGATCCTCTCGATCGGTCTGTCCACGGTGTGGTTCCCCGAGGCCGGCCCGCTGCTCGCGGCCTGCTTCCTGGCGGCCGGTGTCTTCTGGCTGACGGCCCAGCGGGCCACCGAACCCGTGCCCCATCCGCGCGAGCAGCACAGCCGCGGCTCGGCGCTGAGCTCGGCCGGACTCCAGGTCCTGGTGGCCACCTTCGTCGCGACCGGGGCGATCTTCGGAGCCGTCGACGTGGTCACCGTGGCCTTCGCCGAGGAACAGGGGCACAAGGGTGCCGCGAGCGTCGTCCTGGCGCTGTACGCGGCCGGCTCCTGCCTGGCGGGGGCCGTGTTCGGGCTGCTGCAGTTCAAGGGGGCGCCCGAAGCGCGGTGGCTGCTGGGCATATGCGCGATGGCCGTGAGTATGATCCCCCTCCTACAGGTCGGAAACTTGCCGTTCCTGGCCGTGGCGCTGTTCGTTGCGGGACTGTCCATCGCTCCCACCATGATCACGACGATGTCCCTCATCGAGCAGCACGTACCACGCGCGAAACTGACCGAGGGCATGACCTGGGTGAGCACCGGACTCGCGGTCGGGGTCGCGCTCGGCTCCTCCGTGGCCGGCTGGGTGATCGACGCCGCCGGCGCGAAGGCCGGGTACGGGGTTCCGGCGGTGTCCGGGGCCGTCGCGGTCGCGGTCGGTTTCCTCGGGTATCGCCGGCTGAACAGGCCGGTTCCGCAGCGGGAGGGGACCCATGAGCACCACAGTGAGCGGGAAGAGCGGCACGTGGCGTAACTGGGCGGGGAACGTCACCGCCCGTCCCGTACGGGAGGTCACCCCCGCCTCGGTCGAAGAGCTCTCCGCCGCCGTACGCGCGGCCGCGGACGAGGGCCTGAAGGTGAAGGCCGTCGGCACCGGGCACTCCTTCACCGCCGCCGCCGCGACCGACGGCGTGCTGATCCGCCCTCAGCTGCTGACCGGCATCCGCGCCCTCGACCGCGAGGCCGGCACCGTCACCGTCGAGGCGGGCACCCCGCTCAAGCGTCTCAACGTGGCGCTCGCGCGCGAGGGACTGTCGCTCACGAACATGGGCGACATCATGGAACAGACGGTGTCGGGGGCGACCAGCACCGGAACGCACGGCACGGGGCGCGACTCGGCCTCGATCGCCGCCCAGATCAAGGGCCTTGAGCTGGTCACCGCGGACGGCGCGGTCCTGACCTGCTCCGAGAAGGAGAACCCCGAGGTCTTCGCGGCCGCCCGGGTCGGCATAGGCGCCCTGGGGATCGTCACGGCGATCACCCTCTCCGTGGAACCCCTGTTCCTGCTCACGGCCCGCGAGGAGCCGATGACCTTCGACCGGGTCACCGCCGACTTCGACGAACTGTTCGCCGAGAACGAGCACTTCGAGTTCTACTGGTTCCCCCACACCGGCAACTGCAACACCAAGCGCAACAACCGCAGTGCTGGTCCCGAGCGGCCCGTCGGGCGGCTCGGCGGCTGGATCGAGGACGAGTTCCTCTCCAACGGCGTCTTCCAGGTGGCCAATCTGCTCGGCCGCGCCGCGCCCGCCACCATCCCGGCGATCGCGAAGATCTCCAGCCGCGCGCTCTCCGCGCGGACGTACACCGACATCCCGTACAAGGTCTTCACCTCCCCGCGCCGGGTGCGCTTCGTGGAGATGGAGTACGCGGTCGCGCGCGAGGCCCTCGTCGACACACTGCGCGAGCTGAAGGCGATGGTGGACCGTTCCCCCCTGCGGGTCAGCTTCCCCGTCGAGGTGCGCACCGCCCCCGCGGACGACATCACACTGTCCACCGCGTCCGGCCGGGAGAGCGCCTACATCGCCGTACACATGTTCCGGGGCACGCCCTACCAGGCGTACTTCACCGCGGCCGAGCGGATCTTCACGGCGCATGAAGGCCGCCCGCACTGGGGCAAGGTGCACACGCGGGACGCGGAGTACTTCTCCGGGGTGTACCCGCGCTTCGGCGAGTTCACGGCGTTGCGGGATCGGCTGGATCCGGATCGGCGCTTCGGGAATGACTACCTGCGTCGGGTGCTGGGCTCGTAGACGCGCTCGGCGTCGGGGTCCCTTCCGGTGACTGCGGGTCGGCGCTGGAACTCGGCGTCGGCGTGGGAGTCGTCACCCCGTCCTCGCCGCCCGTCGTGCCGGAGCCGTCATCCGAACCGGGGTTCGAGGGCTGCCGGGAGGAGCCGGTGGGGGGTGTCGTACCGGGAGTGCCGGACTCCGGTGTGGAGTCCGGGCCCCTGCCTGACGGGCCGTTGCCGGGGCCGCTCCCCGTGAAGGCGTCACCGACGGTGGTGCTCTTCCCGTCCCCGCTGAAGCTCTGACCCGAGGCCATTTCGTACGTGGTCACGCCCGCCATGGTGACGCCGAAGACGAGCGCCGCCGCGACCAACGGCCGCTTCCAGCTCCTGACCCGGGCGCGGTAGACCGTCCCCGCGCCGAACTCCCCCGGCACGGCCGAGGCGAACTCCCCCGGTACCGGTGTGGGCCGGACGCCGGGCCGCACCGGTTTCGCCTGGACGCCCACGTCGCGTATCTGCTCGCCGGTGCGCTTGAAGAAGTGCTGGAAGACCGTGCCGCCGCAGGTGGCGACGACACTGACCAGGCCCGCGCCCAGGATCGTCCCGTAGACACCGAAGTAGGAGGCGAGTTTCGCGGCCACCACGGCCGCCACCGCGCTGCCCGCCACTTGCGGAAGGCTCAGATCCAGCCGTTTCCTCCCGGCCCCCGCTGCGGCACTCGGATCTTCTCCGGAACCCGGCACTCCACGCATACCCGGACCTTGCCTGCCTTTCCCGTACTTGGTCGACCTACTGCAGGAGAAAGGACGGCTGAAGGAAACCTTTAGTTCCGTTTCCGCCGCTTACGTGAAGTACGCCACGTTTCATGGCCACGAATACGGCGCATCGGGCGGCCAACTACCACCCCCCGCTAGAAGTTGGGCGGCGTGCCGATCCACGCACATGGCCCGAATGGAGTACTCTTGCGAGCCCTGGGTCCGGACTCCCGCCAGGGTGTCCGGGGCCTGACAGGACCGCCGGGAGGGGGCTCGTTGCACAGGGTGATGGAGTTCGTCACTTAGCGTTGCGAATAGGTAACCGTGCCATAACGGCGACCCCGGGCCCGTGCCCGACACGCCGGGCAACTCGGCAAGGTTGTGGCAGGCTGCACCCGGGCAGGCCACACTCGACTAGCGGAAGCAGCGACGCACGTGACGTCGGCAGGCACCACCCGGGAGGTCCCCATGCCGGAACTGCGTGTCGTGGCCGTCTCTAACGACGGCACACGGCTGGTGCTGAAGGCTGCGGACAGCACGGAGTACACGCTTCCGATCGACGAGCGTCTGCGCGCCGCCGTCCGCGGCGACCGTCCCCGCCTCGGCCAGATCGAGATCGAGGTGGAGAGCCATCTCCGCCCCCGCGACATCCAGGCGCGGATACGAGCCGGCGCCTCCGCGGAGGAAGTCGCCCAGCTCGCCGGAATCCCCGTCGACCGGGTGCGCCGTTTCGAGGGCCCCGTGCTCGCCGAGCGCGCCTTCATGGCCGAACGTGCCCGGAAGACTCCCGTCCGCCGCCCCGGCGAGAACGCCGGACCCCAGCTCGGAGAGGCGGTCCAGGAGCGCCTGCTGATCCGGGGCGCCGAGAAGGACACCGTCCAGTGGGACTCGTGGCGTCGCGACGACGGCACCTGGGAAGTCCTGCTGGTCTACCTGGTCGCGGGCGAACCCCACTCGGCGAGCTGGACGTACGACCCGCCCCGGCGGCTCGTCCAGGCCGTCGACGACGAGGCGCGTTCGCTGATCGGCGAGTCCGACGACCTCGCGGCGCCCGAGCCGAGCTTCCCGTTCGTGCCGCGCATCGCGCGGCTGCCCCGGGACCGTCCGCTCGACCGCGCCCTGGACCGGCAGATGGAGCGGCCGAGCCTGCCGCCGTCCGAGCCGGTCGACGAGGGCGCGGGCGACCGCGACTCGCTCACCAGCCTCCTGGAGGCGGTGCCCAGCTTCCGGGGCGACATGGTGGTGCCCGAGCGGGCCTCCACCACGGAACTCCCGCCCGCGGAGGAGCCCGCCCCGGAGCCCGAGACGGAGGAGCCCCCGGCTCCCGCCGCCTCGGCCGGCGCCGGTTCCGCCTACGCGGACGTCCTGATGCCCCGCTCGGTCGGGAGCCACCGCGACCGTCTGGTCGGCGCGACCGACCGCCAGGCCGAGGCCGACGGCGTCCGCCCCGGCCGCAGAGCGGCGGTACCGAGCTGGGACGAGATCGTCTTCGGCACCCGGCGCAAGAAGCAGGACTGAATGAAGAAGCCGGCTTGAAGCGGCGGGACGGGAGTCCGGACGCGGCCGGAACGCGACCACCGGCCGCTCGGCCGGTCACTCGTACGAGCGACGGGGCCCACACCGGATCAGCGTCCGGATCGGTGCGGGCCCCGTCGTCGTCACTGGGGGTCGGGCCCCACGGCGACCGGACGGTTCCCGTCCCGGGACCACTCCGACCACGAACCCACGTACAGAGCGGCCGGAATGCCCGCGACGGCGAGCGCCAGCACCTGGTGAGCGGCCGAGACGCCCGAGCCGCAGTAGACGCCGACCTCCGAAGTGCCGGTCACCCCCAGGGACTTGAAGCGGTCGGCCAGCTCGGCGGCGGGCCTGAACTCCCCGCTCTCCGTGACGTTCTCCGTGGTCGGCGCGGACACCGCGCCCGGGATGTGACCGCCCACGGGGTCGATCGGCTCCACCTCGCCCCGGTAGCGCTCACCCGCCCTCGCGTCGAGCAGCAGCCCCGTGCGGGCGAGCGCCGCGGCTCCGTCCGCGTCCAGCAGCGAACGGGCTCCCGGCACGGGGACGAAGCTTCCGGCGGCGGGCGGGGGGACCTCGGTGGACAACGGCCCGCTCCACGCGGCCAGGCCGCCGTCCAGCACACGCACCGACGGGTGACCCGTCCAGCCCAGCAGCCACCAGGCGCGCGCCGCGGCCCAACCGACACCGCCGTCGTACACGACGACATCGCGGTCCTCGGACACGCCGGCGGCCCGCATCGCCGCGCCGAAGACCTCGGGGTCGGGCAACGGATGACGGCCGGCGTCACCCGCCTTTCCGGCCAATTCGGTGTCCAGATCGACGTAGACCGCACCTGGGATGTGGCCTGCCTCGTAGGCGGCCCGGCCGTCGAAGGGCGCGGCCCCGTCGGCCTTGGCCAGGGAGAGCTGCCAGCGGATGTCGAGCACGACCGGCGGGTTCGGTCCCGCCAGATCGCTCGCGAGTTCGGAGGCGGAGATGATGGCGTTCATGGCCACCATCCTCGCGTACGGGGTGGCCCCGGCGTCCAGCTCCGGCTACTCTGCTCGGCCGGACAGGTCCGATCACGAGGCGTACGGGATCGGGCACGTGCTGTACAGCCGATGGACACCCTGCGGCAATGGTGCGGAAACGGACGGGAAACGGCACATCGGGCATCCTCCCGCAGTGGACCGCGACATGACGGTGCGGCCAGGGCGCGCAGGGTGACGGGTAGTGCGAGCATCGACACGGGGCGTGCACGCGCGCGGCTGCGGTACGCGTGTTGGTAGGCGGAAGGTGAACGGCCACCGCGAGTGGCCGAGAAGAGAGTGACGATGACCGAGGCACGGGGGCCGGCCGGCCTGAACGGCACAACGCACACTCGGCACGCGCCCGGCGTTCCCTGCTGGGTGAGCCTGATGGTGCACGCAATGGACACGACCCAGGAGTTCTACGGAGAGCTGTTCGGCTGGGAGTTCGAACCGGGCCCGCGGCAGCTCGGCCCCTCCGCGCGGGCCCTGTTGGACGGTCACGAGGTGGCGGGCATCGGCCAGATGCCGCCCGACCAGCATCTGTCGATCGCCTGGACGCCGTACTTCGCCTCGGACGACGTGAACCAGACTGCCGAATCGGTACGGCACTGCGGTGGCACCGTGGGTGTGGGTCCGCTCGACGCGGGCGATGCCGGGCGGCTGGCGATCGGTCTGGACCCGACCGGCGCCGTCTTCGGGATCTGGCAGGCGGCGGCCCATCTGGGCACCGGGATCATCGGGGTGCACGGCACACCTGCGTGGATCGAGCTGGTGACCCGCGACACCGAGAGTGTCGTCAAGTTCTACCAGGGGGTCTTCGGGCACGAGCTGGAGCCCGTCGTCTCGGCCGACTTCGACTATGTGACCCTCCAGTCGGGCGGTCGCGCGGTCGCGGGCATCCACGGCGTCGGTCACGGCCTGCCCCGCGATCGCGGGCCGCACTGGCTGACGTACTTCGAGGTCACGGATGTCGACGCCGCCACCACCCAGGTCGCCGAGCTCGGCGGGCACGTCCTCAGGGCCGCCCACGACTCGGCCTACGGGCGCGTGGCCACGGTGGCGGATCCGGAGGGCGCGGTGTTCTCGGTCATCCACACCGACCGCTGACGGGCCCGCCGGAGCGGACGGTTCATCGGGCGGCCGGACGCTCCGGTGGACGGCCGGACGCTCCGGTGGACGGCCCGCGGAGGCGACCCCGACGAGGTCAGACGGAGGCGATCGGGAGCACGTCCGGGGAGAGGGCGCCCGCGCGGGCGGTTGCCGCCGTCATCCGGCGGCGGTGGTGGCGACGGCACAGGACCTCGTAGCCCACGTTCTCCGCCTGGTTGACGTCGCCGACGACCACCTGGGCGCCCTCGACGACCATTTCGCCGCCTATCGTGCGGGCGTTGTGGGTGGCACGGGCACCGCACCAGCACAGGGCCTCGACCTGGAGGACCTCCACCCGGTCGGCCAGCTCCACCAGGCGCTGCGAGCCGGGGAAGAGCTTGGAGCGGAAGTCGGTGGTGATGCCGAACGCGAAGACGTCGATGTCCAGTTCGTCGACCACACGGGCCAGTTGGTCGATCTGCCCGGGGGCCAGGAACTGGGCCTCGTCGGCGATCACGTAGTCCGCGCGGCCGCCCTGCGAGAGGTGTTCGACGAGGTACGCGTACAGGTCCTGGTCGTCGGCGACCTCCACCGCGTCAGTGACCAGACCCAGGCGTGAGGAGAGCTTGCCCTCGCCCGCGCGGTCGTCGCGCGTGAAGATCATGCCCTGCAGGCCCCGGGCCGAACGGTTGTGCTCGATCTGCAGAGCCAGCGTCGACTTCCCGCAGTCCATCGTTCCGGAGAAGAACACCAGCTCGGGCATGGGGAGTTGAGCACCTTTCGGCGAGAAGGGGGGGAGGACGGAGAGGGTCAGGAACGTACTTCCAGGAGCGGGACGTGCTGTTCCGCCGGTGTCATGGAACCGTGGTTGCCGACCATCGCGGACTCGTTCGGCTCCCGTTCGGTCGCGATGATCAGGACGTCGTCCCGGGCCGCCGCGACGACATCGCCGATACGGGCGTACACCCGTTCGTCGACATGGGGTCCGAACCAGCCCGCCGCGATCGCCTCGTCGCGCGAGGCCACCCAGAACTGCTCGCCGAGCACCTCCCGCCAGCAGGTCAGGACGTCCGCCTCGGCGCCCCGGACCGCGTACACGTGCCGGGCCCGGCCCTCGCCGCCGAGCAGGGCGACCCCGGCACGCAGCTCCCAGTCCTCGTCGAAGTCGATGCGGTGCTGCTCGTCGAACGGGATGTCGATCATGCCGTGGTCCGCGGTGACGTACAGCGCGGAGCGCGGCGGCAGCTGCTCGGCGAGACGCTGGACCAGCCGGTCGACGTACATCAGCTGGCCGCGCCAGGGGTCCGAGTCGACACCGAACCGGTGGCCCTTGCCGTCCACCTCGGCGTAGTACGTGTAGACCAGCGAGCGGTCGCCCGCGGCGAGTTGCGCGGCCGCGAAGTCCATGCGGTCCTCGCCGGTCAGCCGGCCGTGGAAGGTGCCGCCGCTCAGCGCGACCTTGGTGAGCGGGGTGTTCTGGAAGGCGGGGGACGAGACCTGGGCGGTGTGCACTCCGGCCGCGTCGGCCAGCTCGAAGACCGTGGGGTGCGGCTGCCAGGTGCGCGGCTGCGTCCACGGGGTCCAGCGGAGCTGGTTCATCAGCTCGCCGGTCCCGGGGTTGCGCACGGTGTACCCGGGCAGGCCGTGCGCGCCGGGCGGCAGGCCCGTGCCGACGGAGGCGAGGGAGGTCGCGGTGGTCGCCGGGTAGCCGGCGGTGATCGGCCGTCCGGTGCCGCCCCGGGAGGACGCCAGGAGCGACGCCATGAAGGGGGCCTCGTCGGGGTGTGCCTTCAGCTGCTCCCAGCCGAGACCGTCGATCAGGAAGACGCAGTTGCGGTCGGCGCCGGTCAGCTCCGGTATGGCGGCGGTCATGCCGGGTACCGACATGCCCGCGGCGAGCGTGGGCAGCAGGTCCGCGAGCGATCCCGCGCCGTACTCGGGGACGGGCGCGGACCCGATGGCCAGGGGTTCCGGGTGTTCCCAGGTGGAGAGGGCCATCAGCGCGTGGGGTCCGCGGTCGCCTCGGAGAGGGACTGCGCGAAGGCCAGGGCCTGGCGGACCGTCTCCGGGCCGTCCCCCGCCTCGCTGACGCGCAGGCTCAGGTCGTCGGCCGTCGAATTGCCGGTGTAGCCGTGGTCCGCCTCGCAGTTGGGGTCGCCGCAGGCCGCGGGCTCCAGGTCGATACGGGCGACCGCGCCCCAGCCGATGGTCAGGACGACCTCACGGGGCAGCGTGCCCGGCGCGTACGACTCGGGGTTGGCGACGACACGGCTGACCACGACCGACGAGATCCGGCCGAGCTTCACGGACTCCGTCGACGTGGTGGCGTACGGCGTCGGCGAGGTCGTGTCCGCGTTCTGCTCGTCGGTGTGGCTCACGATGAAGCGGTTGCCGGTCAGCACGAGCACGGTGACGTGCCGGCGCACCTCGTTGGCGTCGAACGTCGTCTCCTGGTGGACCAGGTACGACCGGATGGTCTCGCCGCCGATCGCGGCCTCCACCGCCTCGGCCACGAGGGCCGGGTAGTAGCCGCTGCGCTCGATCGCCGCTCGCAGCCCCTGGGTCGTCGTACTGGTCTTGGCCATGACGTCCATCCTACGGGGGCCCACTGACTGCGAGGCACCGCTCGTGGGTCTCCGTCGTGGACGGATCAGAACGAACGCGGGACGGCACCGGTGCGTCGCGGGGCCGCCGCTCAGACGACGGGCAGCGTCCGGGGGCCGAGATCGTCGCGGAACGGGGCGCGTGCCAGCCGCACGGTGGCGCCGAGCACGCTCAGACCGTGCGGGGCGACCACCACGGGCTCCAGGGAGACTCCGACGACCTCCGGATGGTCGTCCACCAGGCGCGACACCCGCAGCATGACCTCTTCGAGGGCCGCGGTGTCGACCGGCGCCGAGCCGCGCCAGCCGAACAGGAGCGGCGCCGTCCGGATCGACCGGACCAGCGAGCTCGCGTCCCGGTCGGTGACCGGAATCAACCGGTGCGCGGTGTCCCCCAGCAGTTCGGAGGCGGCTCCGGCCAGGCCGAACGAGAGCACCGCACCGGCCGCGGGGTCGATGACGGCCCGTACGACCGTGTCCACCCCACGCGGCGCCATGCCCTGGACGACCGGCCGCAGCTCCTCAGGCCTCCCGAAGAGCTCGGTCAACTCCGCGTACGCCCTGCGCAGTTGCTCCTCGTCCGCCAGGTCCAGGCGTACTCCGCCGAGATCGGCGCGGTGCCGCAGGTGCGGGGCGGTGGTCTTGAGGGCCACGGGGTAGCCCAGGGTGCGCGCGGCCGCGGCGGCCTCGCCGGGCGTCGGTGCGGGCAGCGCCCGGCGTACGTCGACGCCGTACCGCCCGAGCAGGGCGCAGGTGTCCTCGGCCCCCAGCGTCAGCCCGGTGCCCCGGGAGAGCAGCGCGTCGATCTGCTCGGCGGCGCCCTTCTCGTCGATGTCCTCGTACTCGGGCACCTTGCCGGGCTCGGCCGCCTCCCGTCGCCACTGGGCGTACTTCACGGCTTCGGCGAGCGCGCGGACGGCGCGCTCGGCCGCGGGGTAGGCGGGGATGAGGCGTGTCTCGTCGGGTGCCCCGGTCCCGGCGGACGGCCGCTCCGGGTCCTGCCGACCGACGGGGGCGGCGTGCGCTCCGGGCCGGGCGGTGTCCGCGGTGCCGCCGGCCCCGGGGGCGGTCTGCGGGGCCGTACTGGCGGCGGCGGACAGCGCCTCGGCGAGCCCGCCGAGCTCGACGTGCGCCACCAGCACGGGTTTCGCCGGGGCCGACGCCGAGGCCGAGCGCAGCGCCTCGGCCAGGGCCGCGTCCTGCACGGAGGTCTCCCCCACCGCGGGGATGGCCGTCACCACGACGGCGTCGCACCTGTCGTCGGCCAGTGCCCGTTCCAGCGCCCGGTGGAAGTCCTCCGCGGAGGCCTCCGTGGTCAGGTCCAGCGGCGGCAGCGGCCGCAGGCCCTCCGCGAGGCACGCGTCGAAGGTCAGCAGTCCCAGCGACTCGGAGTTCCCGAGGATCGCCACCCGGGGGCCGGGAGGGAGCGGCTGGCGTGCCAGCAGAAGGCCCGCGTCGACCAGCTCGGTGATCGTGTCGACCCGGATCACCCCGGCCTGCGCCAGCAGCGCGGAGACGGTGGCGTGCGGCAGCCGGGTGCCCCGTACCGCGTGCCCCTGGGGAGCCGCGGCGTGCCGGGCGCCCTGCACCACGACCAGCGGCTTCGCCGCCGCCGTCCGCCGCGCCAGCCGGGTGAACTTGCGCGGGTTGCCGATGGATTCGAGGTACATGAGGGCGACGTCGGTGTCCGGGTCGTCGTACCAGTACTGGAGGACGTCGTTGCCGGACACGTCCGCGCGATTCCCGGTGGAGACGAACGTGGACACGCCTGTGACGCCCGTGACGCCGCCGCCACGCCGGTGCAGCCGGGACAGCAGGGCGATCCCGATCGCGCCGGACTGGGCGAACAGGCCTATCCGTCCGGGGCGCGGCATCTCCGGTGCCAGGGAGGCGTTCAGGCGCACGCCGGGAGAGGTGTTGATGATCCCGAAGGTGTTGGGGCCGATGATCCGCATGCCGTACGTGCGGGCCTGGCGGACCAGTTCGCGTTGGCGTTCGCGCCCGCCGGGCCCGCTCTCGGCGTAACCGGCGGAGACGACGACGAGACCCTGCACCCCGTGCTCGCCGCACTCCGCGACGACCTCGGGAACGTACGGCGCGGGCACGGCGACGACCGCGAGGTCGACGTGCTCGCCGATGTCGCGGACGGAGCGGTGCGCGGGGACCCCGTCGAGCTCCTTGTCCTGGAGCGACTTGTTCACCGCGTACAGCCGGCCCGTGAAACCGGCCTCGCGGAGGTGGGCGAGGACACTGCGGCCCACCCCGCCGGCCGCACGGCCCGCGCCGATGACGGCGACCGAGCCGGGCGCGAGCAGCCGCTGCACCGAGCGGGCCTCGGCGCGCTGCTCCCGCGCGCGCTGCACCGCGAGGGAGCGGTCGGTGGGTTCGAGGTCGAACTCAAGGCGGACGACGCCGTCCTCGAAGTGCCGCTTCTGCTGGTACCCGGCGTCCGTGAACACCTTGATCATCTTGGTGTTGGCCGGCAGCACCTCGGCGGCGAACCGGCGGATGCCCCGCTCCCTCGCCACCGCGGCGATGTGTTCGAGGAGGGCCGAGGCGACGCCGCGGCCCTGGTGGGCGTCCTGCACGAGGAAGGCGACCTCGGCCTCGTCGGCGGGCGCGGAGGCGGGCAGGCCACCGGCACCGATGCGGTCATAGCGTACGGTGGCGATGAACTCGCCGCCGATCGTGGCCGCGAGCCCCACCCTGTCCACGAAGTCGTGGTGCGTGAAGCGGTGGACGTCCTTGGCGGACAGACGCGGGTACGGCGCGAAGAAGCGGTAGTACTTCGACTCGTCCGAGACCTGCTCGTAGAAGCTGACCAGGCGCTCGGCGTCGTCGACCGTGATGGGCCTGACGCGGGCCGTGCCTCCGTCGCGCAGCACCACGTCGGCCTCCCAGTGGGAGGGGTACTCGTGCCGGTCCGACGAGGTCTGCATGGGCCCCAGAGTACGGCTCGCGTCCGACAGCGGCGCGAGGCAGGCTAGGGGCAGCGGATTCGGATCCAGGCCGGGGTCCGAAGCCGGGTTCGGGGCGGGTACGACACCCGCTTCGGACGCGCTTCACTCTATGGAACACTGGTCTAGACAACCCTGAACCCCTGAAGGGCAGCATCACATGGCTGAGCGCCGCGTCAACGTCGGCTGGGCCGAGGGCCTCCACGCCCGTCCCGCCTCCATCTTCGTCCGGGCGGCCACGGCCTCCGGCATCCCCGTGACGATCGCCAAGGCGGACGGCAACCCCGTCAACGCGGCCTCCATGCTGGCGGTCCTCGGCCTGGGCGCCCAGGGCGGCGAGGAGATCGTCCTCGCCTCGGAGGCCGAGGGCGCGGACGCCGCCCTCGACCGACTGGCCAAGCTGGTCGCGGAAGGCCTCGAGGAGCTTCCCGAGACCGTCTGAGGCGCCCCCCTCACGGGGCTCCGAATCGACGGCGGCGAAGGTCTTCGTACCGAAGGACATCGCCCCGTACGCATATCGAAGGGCTCGCCTGAAAACATCGGGCGGGCCCTTCGCTATTTCGAATTACGGGCAGCAGAAATAATCCCCCGCGAATTACCCCTCTTTGTATACGGCCCCTGTGTTAATGACGCAGGCCCGTCATGTTTACGGGACGTTGCGAAGTCCTCACACGGTCCGGGCGCTCTCCCCCACCGGGAAACCTCAGCCGGTGCGCGGCCGTCGCGCGCTCGGTGTGCAGCGCCGTGATGGCCCGGGCCCGCTCGCCGTCGCCGCGCGCCACCGCGTCCACGATGCCACCGTGCTCCGCCCACGACTCCACCGGATCGGCGGGCGCCTCGACCGCGTACATCCAGGCGATCTTGTGCCGCAACTGGGCCAGCGTGGAGGTCAGCGCGGGGCTCCCGGAAGCCTGTGCGAGCGTCTCGTGGAACCAGCCGCCCAGGGAGCGCAGATCCTCGCTGTTCCCCCTCCTGGAGCGCTCCTGACCCAGTCTGACCAGGCCTCGCAGCACCTTGAGGTGGGCCTCGGTGCGCCGCTGGGCGGCCCGGGACGCCCCCAGCGGCTCCAGCAGCATGCGCATCTCCAGCAGGTCCGCCGCCTCCTGCTCGGTGGGCTCCGCCACGCACGCGCCCGCGTGCCGGCGGGTGACGACGAATCCCTCGGCCTCCAGGGTGCGCAGAGCCTCGCGCACCGGGACGCGCGAGACGCCGTAGCGGCGCGCGAGCAGTTCCTCGGTGAGCCGGCCGCCGCGCTCGTAGACACCCGCGACGATGTCGTCACGGATCGCCGTGCATACCGAGTGCGCGGGAATGCGCATGACCGGACCTCCGCCTTAATCCCCGCGAAACGCGGTCGATTGACGCTCGTTCGGCGACTCTATTGCAGCAGGCCGGAATTTCCGATGGCGGACCGGAATCCATGGATATTTTTTGGACAGACAGCCGTTCGAAACGACGAAGCCCCGGCTCGGGTGAACCGGGGCTTCGGAAGTGCGGCCTCCTGGCGTCAGACGTTCACGCCGTGCGAGCGGAGGTAGGCCACCGGGTCGATGTCGGAGCCGTACTCCGGCGTGGTGCGGGCCTCGAAGTGGAGGTGGGGTCCGGTGGTGTTTCCGGTGGCCCCGGAGAGGCCCAGCTGACCGCCGGGCGTGACGGTCTGGCCCACGGAGACACCGATGGACGACAGGTGGCCGTACATCGTGTACGTGCCGTCGTGCATCCGCAGGACGATCTGGTTGCCGTAGGCACCGCCCCAGCCGGCCGTGACGACCGTGCCCGAGCCGACCGCGTGGACCGGGGTGCCGGACGCGGCGTGGAAGTCGACGCCCGTGTGGCTGCCGGAGGACCAGAGACTGCCGCCGGCCTTGTAGCCCGTGGAGACGTACGAGCCGGGGATCGGCAGGACGAAGGTGTTGAGACGCTTGCGCTCGGCGGCGCGGGCGGCGCGCTCCTTGGCCTCGCGCTCCTTCTTGGCCTCCTCGACGGCCCGCTTGCGCGCGGCCTGTTCGGCCTTCCGGCGGGCGGCGGCCTCGTCGGCCGCACGCTGCTGCGCGGCGGCCTGCGCGTCGATCTGGGCGGCGACCGTGTCGCCGATGGTGACGGCCTGGGTCAGCCCGGTCTGCTCGACGGAGCTGTCCGCGGCGAAGGCCGGGGCGGCCAGGGTTCCGATGACACCGGTGGTGGTGAGCGCCGCGACGCCGACGGCGTTCGAGGTGGTGCGCTTCACGCGGCTCGGACGACGGTGTTTCCCGGGGCCACAGGTGAACGCCATGAAGGGGCTTGGTCCTTTCCTTCCCTCTCGCCTACCGGGTTAGCTGACGGGTTCGGAGCAGGAAGGTCTCCTACGGACGCCCTCGCGGGGAGGGGGGTCCGATTCACCCCAGGGACTGCGTACGGGTCCCCGGCTCCCCTGGCTCGCGCCGTACGGGGACTCGGCGATGACTGTCCGGTGCCGCGGACGCGGCGCACTGCCTGACGAACAGCCGGACCGACGCTAAGCGGGCCCTCTTTCAAACAACAAACGGATCACGGTTTTTGTAGTGCATGCCACAGGGAAGAAAGGCAACCTCCCTATCAATACGGACAAATTGAGGGTGTTGTCAGGGCAAAAGGGGGCCCGGGCGACTCTTCGGTCACCCGGGCCCCCTGGGCTCGCGTCTTCCGCCTCGCTTCTACTCCGCGGCCACGACGGTCACTTCACCGATGCCGAGCGCCTTGACGGGCTCCTCGATCTGCGCGGCGTCGCCCACCAGGACGGTGACCAGACGGTCCACCGGGAAGGCGCTCACCGCCGCCGCGGTGGCCTCCACGGTGCCGGTCGCGGCGAGCTGCTGATAGAGCGTCGCCTGGTAGTCGTCCGGCAGGTACTGCTCGACCTGGTCGGCGAGCGTGCCCGCGACGGCCGCCGCGGTCTCGAACTTGAGGGGCGCCACGCCCACCAGGTTCTGCACGGCGACGTCGCGTTCGGCGTCCGTCAGACCGTCCGCGGCGAGGGTGCGCAGCACCTTCCAGAGGTCGTCCAGCGCCGGCCCGGTGTTCGGGGTGTCCACGGAACCGCTGATGGCGAGCATCGCGATGCCCGTGCCGTCCGGCGCGGAACGCATCACCTGGCCGAAGGCCCGCACCCCGTAGGTGTAGCCCTTCTCCTCGCGCAGGACGCGGTCCAGGCGCGAGGTGAGGGTGCCGCCGAGGCAGTACGTGCCGAGCACCTGGGCCGGCCAGACGCGGTCGTGCCGGTCCGAGCCGACACGGCCGATCAGCAGCTGCGTCTGGACCGCGCCGGGGCGGTCCACGATGATCACGCGGCCGGTGTCGTCGGCCGTGACCGGCGGCACGGGACGCGGCTCGGCGGAGGAGCCCGTCCAAGCGCCGAGCGTCTCGGCGAGCAGCCCGTCGAGGTCCACGCCGGTGAGGTCACCGACGATCACGGCGGTGGACGTGGCCGGGCGTACGTGCCGGTCGTAGAAGGCGCGGACTCCCGCCGCGTCGATCTTCTGGACGGTCTCCTCGGTGCCCTGCCGGGGACGGGACATCCGCGAGGTCGCCGGGAACAGCTGCCTGGAGAGCTCCTTGGCGGCGCGGCGGGCCGGGTTGGCGCTCTCGTGCGGGATCTCGTCGAGCCGGTTGCGCACCAGCCGCTCGATCTCGCTCTCGGCGAACGCCGGTGCCCTCAGGGCGTCGGCGAGCAGTCCGAGCGCCTTGGGCAGGCGCGAGACGGGCACTTCGAGGGACAGGCGGACGCCGGGGTGGTCGGCGTGCGCGTCGAGGGTGGCGCCGCAGCGCTCCAGCTCGGCGGCGAACTCCTCGGCGGAGAGCTTGTCGGTGCCCTCGGAGAGCGCGCGCGCCATGATCGTGGCGATGCCGTCGTAGCCGGCCGGCTCGGCCTCCAGCGGCGCGGCGAGCAGCACCTCGACGGCGACGACCTGCTGGCCCGGGCGGTCGCAGTGCAGCAGGGTCAGGCCGTTGTCCAGCGTGCCGCGCTCGGGAGCGGGGAACGCCCAGGGCTTGGGCCGGCCGGCCTGGGGCTGCGGGTGGAAGTCCATGGTGGCGAGCTCGGTCACTTCGCCGCCTCCTCGTCGGTGTCGTCGGCGGCGTCGGTGGCTTCGTCTGCGGAGGTGGCTTCGTCGGCGATCGGCTCGTAGACGAGCACCGCGCGGTTGTCGGGGCGCAGGCGGGCCTTGGCGACCTCCTGGACCTCCTCGGCGGTGATGTCGAGGATGCGCTGCACGGCCGTCAGGGCGAGCAGCGGATCGCCGAACAGGACCGCGTACCGGCACAGTTCGTCGGCGCGGCCCGCGACCGTGCCGAGCCGGTCCAGCCACTCGCGCTCCAACTGGGCCTGGGCGCGCTCCATCTCCTCGGCCGTGGGGCCCTCCTCGGCGAACCGGGCGAGCTCCTCGTCGACCGCGGCCTCGATGACCGGGACCTCGACGTCGCCGGACGTCTTCACGTCCAGCCAGCCCAGGGAGGGCGCCCCGGCGAGCCGCAGCAGGCCGAAACCGGCCGCGACGGCGGTGCGGTCGCGGCGTACGAGCCGGTTGTACAGGCGCGAGGACTCGCCGCCGCCGAGGACGGTCAGGGCGAGATCGGCCGCGTCGGACGCGCGCGTGCCGTCCTCGGGGAGCCGGTAGGCGGCCATCAGGGCGCGCGCCGGGACCTCTTCCTCGACGACCTCGCGCAGCTGCTCGCCGATGGTCTCGGGCAGCGAACCGTCGCGCGGGGCGGGCTTTCCGTCGTGCCCGGGGATGGAGCCGAAGTACTTCTCGATCCAGGCGAGCGTCTGCTCGGGGTCGATGTCGCCGACGACCGAGAGCACCGCGTTGTTGGGCGCGTAGTAGGTGCGGAAGAAGGCGCGGGCGTCCTCCAGGGTCGCCGCGTCCAGGTCCGCCATCGAGCCGATCGGGGTGTGGTGGTACGGGTGGCCCTCGGGGTAGGCGAGTGCGGTCAGCTTCTCGAAGGCGGTGCCGTAGGGCACGTTGTCGTAGCGCTGCCTGCGCTCGTTCTTGACGACGTCCCGCTGGTTCTCCATGGACTCGTCGTCGAGCGCGGCGAGCAGCGAGCCCATCCGGTCCGCCTCCAGCCAGAGCGCGAGCTCCAGCTGGTGGGCCGGCATCGTCTCGAAGTAGTTGGTGCGCTCGAAGCTGGTCGTCCCGTTGAGCGAACCGCCCGCGCCCTGCACCAGTTCGAAGTGGCCGTTGCCCTTCACCTGGCCCGATCCCTGGAACATCAGGTGCTCGAAGAGGTGGGCGAGACCGGTACGGCCCTTGACCTCGTGGCGCGAGCCGACGTCGTACCAGAGGCACACCGCCGCGACCGGGGTCAGATGGTCCTCGGAGAGCACCACGCGCAGGCCGTTGGCCAGGCGGTGCTCGGTCGCTGTCAGGCCGCCGGAGCCTGTCTCAGCTGTGGCCGTGTGACCCATGGGCATGTACGTCCCTTCGATCGCGGAAACTGCAGAATTCCTGCCGGTCCTGCCACTGTATGCAAGCGTGCCGACAGGTGGCGAAGTTCCCGCGCCCCGTACGCCGAGAGCGAGACCCACCTGCGACGGGAGGGCGGCCTTCCGCTCGCCGGGAGCGAGCGGAAAGGGGCTCCGCGCAGCCCCTACGGACGGGTCGCGGTCGGCGTTGTCAGTGGGGCGGTCCACAATGGTGCGCGTCAGAACCCGTTCATGCCCCGGCAGAGACTGTGAAGGAGCCGCAGCAGCGATGGCCCGCCGCAGCACGAAGACCCCGCCGCCCGACGACTCGTACGAGGAGAAGATCCTCGACATCGACGTCGTGGACGAGATGCAGGGCTCCTTCCTCGAATACGCGTACTCGGTCATCTACTCGCGAGCCCTGCCGGACGCCCGTGACGGCCTCAAGCCCGTGCATCGACGCATCGTCTACCAGATGAACGAGATGGGGTTGCGCCCCGACCGCGGCTACGTGAAGTGCGCCCGCGTCGTCGGCGAGGTCATGGGTAAGCTCCACCCGCACGGCGACGCGTCGATCTACGACGCGCTGGTGCGGCTGGCCCAGCCCTTCTCCATGCGCCTGCCGCTGGTCGACGGCCACGGCAACTTCGGCTCGCTCGGCAACGACGACCCGCCGGCCGCCATGCGTTACACAGAGTGCCGGATGGCCGACGCCACGTCACTGATGACCGAGTCCATCGACGAGGACACGGTCGATTTCGCGCCGAACTACGACGGCCAGGAGCAGGAGCCCGGCGTCCTCCCCGCGGCGTACCCGAATCTCCTGGTCAACGGCTCGTCGGGGATCGCCGTCGGCATGGCGACCAACATGCCGCCGCACAACCTCGGCGAGGTCGTCGCGGCCGCCCGGCACCTGATCCGCCACCCGGGCGCCGACCTGGACACGCTGATGAAGTACGTGCCGGGCCCCGACCTGCCCACCGGTGGCCGCGTCGTCGGCCTGTCCGGGATCAGGGACGCCTACGAGTCGGGCCGCGGCACCTTCAAGATCCGCGCCACGGTGTCGGTGGAGGACGTGACGGCGCGCCGCAAGGGTCTCGTCGTCACCGAACTGCCCTTCACCGTCGGCCCGGAGAAGGTGATCGCCAAGATCAAGGACCTGGTCGGCGCCAAGAAGCTGCAGGGCATCGCCGACGTGAAGGACCTCACCGACCGCGCGCACGGCCTGCGTCTGGTCATCGAGATCAAGAACGGCTTCGTGCCGGAAGCGGTCCTGGAGCAGCTCTACAAGCTGACGCCGATGGAGGAGTCCTTCGGCATCAACAACGTGGCCCTGGTGGACGGCCAGCCCCTCACCCTGGGTCTCAAGGAGCTCCTCGAGGTCTATCTCGACCACCGCTTCGAGGTCGTGCGCCGGCGCAGCGAGTTCCGCCGCGGCAAGAAGCGCGACCGGCTCCACCTGGTCGAGGGTCTCCTCGTCGCGCTGATCGACATCGACGAGGTCATCCGTCTGATCCGGTCCAGCGAGAACTCGGCGCAGGCCAAGGAGCGCCTGATCGAGCGCTTCTCGCTCTCCGAGATCCAGACGCAGTACATCCTGGACACCCCGCTGCGCCGCCTCACCAAGTTCGACCGCATCGAGCTGGAGTCGGAGCGCGACCGGCTCAACGGCGAGATCGACGAGCTGACCGGGATCCTGGAGTCCGACGCCGAGCTGCGCAAGCTGGTCTCCACCGAACTGGCCGCGGTCGCGAAGAAGTTCGGCACCGACCGGCGCACGGTGCTCCTGGAGTCGGCCGGCTCCCCCGCCACGACGGTTCCGCTCCAGGTGGCGGACGCCCCGTGCCGGGTGCTGCTGTCCTCGACGGGTCTGCTCGCACGTACGGCCAACGGCGATCCCCTCGCCGACGCGGAGGACGCCAAGCGCACCAAGCACGACCTGATCGTCTCCGCGGTGCCCGCGACGGCCCGTGGTGAGATCGGGGTGGTCATCTCCTCGGGCCGGCTGCTCCGGCTGAACGTGATCGACCTTCCGCAGCTGCCGGAGACCGCGTCGGCGCCCAACCTCTCAGGGGGCGCGCCGATCTCGGAATTCCTGTCCTCCCTGGAGGCGGACGAGACAGTGATCTGCCTGACGACGCTCGACGAGTCGTCGCCCGGCCTGGCGCTCGGCACCGAGCAGGGCGTCGTCAAGCGTGTGGTGCCCGACTACCCCCTGAACAAGGAGGAGTTGGAGGTCATCACGCTCAAGGACGGCGACCGGATCGTCGGCGCGGTCGAGCTGCGCACCGGCGAGGAGGACCTGGTCTTCGTCACCGACGACGCCCAGTTGCTGCGCTACCAGGCCTCTCAGGTCCGTCCGCAGGGCAGGGCCGCGGGCGGGATGGCGGGCATCAAGCTCACCGACGGCGCGAAGGTGATCTCCTTCACCGCGGTCGACCCCGCGGTGGACGCGGTGGTCTTCACCGTGGCCGGCTCGCGCGGCACGCTGGACGACTCCGTCCAGACCACGGCCAAGCTGACGCCGTTCGACCAGTACCCGCGCAAGGGGCGCGCCACGGGTGGCGTGCGCTGCCAGCGGTTCCTGAAGGGCGAGGACTGCCTGTCGCTGGCCTGGGCGGGCGCGGCTCCGGCCCGGGCCGCGCAGAAGAACGGCACACCGGCCGAGCTGCCGGAGATGGACCCGCGCCGCGACGGCTCGGGCGTGTCGCTGGCGAAGACGGTGTCGGTGGTGGCGGGTCCGGTGTAGCGCCGGTTCAGCCCTCCGGGTTCTGCTCCTGTACGTAGCGCAGGACGCCCCACATGCCGTGCTCGTCGGCGTGCGGGGTGTCCTCCTCGCACGCCGACAGTTCCTTGCCGAGGGCGGTCGTGTCGATGCCGGAGCCGATCAGTACGAGCTGGGTGCGGCGTTCGCCGGCGGAGCCCCGGGGCTCCGGACCGTCGGCCCAGGGCTCCGGGCGGAACCGCAGGAACGGCCCGACCGCGTGCACGGCGTAGCGGTTGCGGAGGTCGTGGGCGCCGAAGTCGACGTACCCCTTGATGCGGTAGAGCCCCTCGGGCCTGCTGTCGAGGAACTCCATCAACCGCCTCGGGGAGAGGGGCACTTCGGAGGCGAAGGAGAGGGATTCGTAGGCCGCGTGCAGATGACCGGCGTGACCGGCGTGGTCCGTGTGGTCGGCGTCGTCGTGCGCGTGGAGGTCGTCGAAGGAGAGCTGGCCGACGCGGTCCTCGCTGGGTCTGCGGTCGAAGAGGAACTCGGGGTCGACACGGCCGTAGGCGGCGGGCACGACGGCGGCGCGGTCCACGAGGTCCCGCACGGTGCGCAGCACCCGCTCCCCGTCGTCGGCGCGGTCGACCTTGTTGACGACCACGAGGTCGGCGAGGGCGAGATGCCGGTCGATCTCGGGATGCTTCTGACGCGTACCGTCGAACTCGGCCGCGTCGACGACCTCGACGAGTCCGCCGTAGACGATCCGGGGATTCTCGCTGGCGAGCACCATCCGCACGAGCTCCTGGGGCTCGGCGAGACCGCTCGCCTCGACGACGATGACGTCGATGCGGGCCGAGGGCCGGGTGAGCCGTTCCAGATAGTCGTCGAGCTCACTGGCGTCGACGGCGCAGCACAGACATCCGTTCCCGAGCGACACGGTGGAGTCCCCGAGCGCTCCGGCCACCGCCATCGCGTCGATCTCGATCGCCCCGAAGTCGTTGACGACGGCGCCGATGCGACTGCCTCCGCTGTGGTGCAGGAGGTGGTTGAGCAGGGTGGTCTTGCCGGAGCCGAGGAAACCCGCGAGGACGATGACGGGAACCTGCGGGTCTCCGGCCGGGGGCCGCCCGTCCGGCGCGAACGGAACCTGCTGCGGGCTGGGCTGGCTCAACGGGCGACCTCTTTCACACCGACGCGTGCGCCGGCTCGTGAACCGGCTCTTCGACGAGGGCGGCTCATGGACCGGCGCTCGTACGGGGAATGGCTGTCGTCCCAGGATACGAGCGGGAGGAATCGCCCCGAAGTGAACGATTGTTAGCGGCGCTCGCGGGGCACACGTTGGGCATGGCGCCGGGACGCGCAACCCTCACTTCCCTCCGTGCGCCTCCTCTCCGCCTCCCCGCCGATCAGAGCCGCTCGGCAAGACTGGGAGGCGGCAAGCGCGCCGCCCACCGCTCGCCGGTCCGCTCCCTGTCGCCCCACAACCGACGACCGGCGGAACGGTCGCCTGATTCGGGGGTTGACATGGCCACACGGAAATTCGGGGTACAGGGGTGGGGTTCCGCGGCCGTCGCGGGGCTCGCCTTCGCGGCGGGAGCCCTCGCCGTCTTCGCCGCCCGACGACAACGCTACGAAGAACTGCGCCTGCGGGTCGCGGAAGTGGAGCGGGGAGCCCGGCAGAACGCCATGCTCGACCAACAGCGCGCCCAGCACTATCTGCTGAGCAAGGCCATGGACGACGCGGATCTGGCGGCGGTGTACAGCACCGTCCAGGTGGATTCACCCACCCGGCAGCGCCAGTATCTCTTCGCGAACGCCATGTACACCAACGCCCTTCTCGCCTACCGCGTCGAGGTGGTCACCTGGGAGGAGCTCCACGGCCACCTCCGGATGTTCTGCCAGAACCCGATCTTTCGCGACTACTGGGACGCCCACCGCCCCCATCGGGCGAGCCTTGAGGGCAACTCGACGGAAGCACGAGTAGGCCGAATGGTGGACCGTCTCATCCTCGATCTGGACGAGGCCGACACGGAAGAATGGTGGGTGGTCGGCGAACCACCCACCGAGTGAACGAAGTTGATCCGTCTCGCCCCTTCTGGCGACCCGGTCAACCAATCAGTCAACCAAACGGTCAAGGGGGCACCCGAGGCCATCAACGAGCAGACCCTCGGCAATAATGCCGCTATTCTGACCCCGCCCTCAGCCGTCGAGACGTGAGGACCCGGGGTCCATCGGCGTTCTAGACACGAGGGCAGGGATCTTGAAAATCGTTCGTCGCATCGGCGCGTCCCCACGCGAGAGAGGCAGCATGTCCGGCGATTCGTGCCCGGACATCTTCGAGCTCAGCGACGGCAATTTCGCCGTCATCGGAACCGAGGCCACGGCGGCCCTCGACAACGAGCTCCCCTCCGACGCCGCTCGCGCCGACTACGAGCGCATCGTGATCGTCAGCAGAGAAACACTGGTACGCGCCAAGGCCGACATTCCCGATAAGTGACGCAGTCGTAGGACCGCGGCATGGACTGCTCCGTCAACCGTTGAGGCCAACACCCCGGTCACCCCGTTGAGGCTCGATCTCCGGACGCGGCACCCGAGCAGGCCCGTGCGACCATGAACAGCCTTCGCCCCGTGCACGACCCTTGATGCACCGGGCCGCTCCGGGCACACCGGCGCTCACCGCGCCAGGTAGCGCTCGGCCACTCCTTCGTGAGGTCCGAAACCGGACCGGTGCCGGACCTCACGCAACGCACTCAGGGCGCCTCGCGCCCCCTCAGACCACTTGGGGAACCGCCACCGGCGGCACCGGCCCCACATACCGCGCGGCCGGACGGATGATCTTCGAGTCCTGCGCCTGTTCCAGGATGTTGGCGCTCCAGCCGACGACCCTGCCCGCCGCGAAGGTGGGGGTGAACATCTCGCGCGGGAGGCCGCACAGTTCCATGACCACGCCCGCGTAGAACTCGACGTTGGTGTGGAGTTCGCGGCCGGGCTTGAGCTCGGCCAGGATCGCTTCCACCTGGTGTTCGACCTCTACGGCGAAGTCGACCAGGGAGCCACCGAATCCCCGCGCGATGTCACGGAGCATCCGGGAGCGCGGGTCCTCGGTGCGGTAGACGGCGTGACCGAAGCCCATGATGCGCTCACCCGCGAGGACCCGTGCGCGGATCCACGGGTCGATGCGGTCGGCGGTGCCGATCGCGTCGAGAGTGTCCAGTGCGCGGCTCGGCGCGCCACCGTGCAGCGGCCCCGACAGCGCCCCCACGGCGCCCACCAGACAGGCCGCCACGTCCGCACCCGTCGACGCGATCACCCGCGCCGTGAAGGTTGACGCGTTGAATCCGTGGTCAATGGTGGAGATCAAGTACTGCTCGACCGCCCGCGTCCGTGCCGCGTCCGGCTCCGAGCCCGTCAGCATGTACAGGTAGTTCGCCGCGTACGGGAGGTCCTCGCGCGGCTCCACCGGTTCCAGTCCCCGCCCGAGCCGGTACAGCGCCGTGAGCAGTGTCGGCACGGCCGCGCACGCGGCCAGCGTGTCCGCCCGGCGCCGGTCCGCGTCGATGTCGTAGACCGGCCGGAATTCCGACGCCGCGCCGAGCAGCGACAACGCTGTCCGCAGGCCCGCGAGCGGTCCGGACGGTCCGGTCGCCGCCGCGATCGCGGGGAGCGCGGCATGCACCTCGTCCGGCAGCCGGCGCAGCGCCGCGGTCCGCGCGGCGAAGGCGGCGCCCCGCGCCGCGTCCGGCAGTTCACCGTGCACCAGCAGATGCCAGACGTCCTCGAAGCCGCGGGTCCGCGCGAGTTCGACGGCCGAGTACTGGCGGTAGTGGTAGAAGCCCTCCAGTCCTCTGACGTCACCCAGCGCGGTCTCGGTGACGACGACGCCCGCGAGTCCTCGCGGTATGTCGACAGGGGCGGCGGTCGCGGTGGCGGTGGCGGCCCGGTTGTTCGGCATGCGTTCCTCCCTGAACTTGATTCGACTGTCCATGATTGACTGGATCTCTGTCAATATTGATTGCGTCAATGTATCGATCCACGGATACGGTGTCGTCATGAGGGATCAGGAACCGGGAGCGCCGGCGCACGCGGACCGACGGCTCAGCACCAGGGAGACCGCCGACCTGCTCGGGGTGAAGTCCGAGACCGTGTACGCGTACGTGAGCCGCGGCCAGCTCAGCAGCCGACGGGACGCCGGCGGCCGGGGCAGCACGTTCGACGCCGCGGAGGTGGAGGCGCTCGCTCGACGCAACAGGCGCGATTCCAGCGGGAGTTCGAGCGCGGGCGGCGAGCTGTCCGTCCGTACCCGCATCACCTTGATCGACGAGGACCGGTACTACTACCGCGGTGTCGACGCGACCGAACTGGCCGCACGCCACTCCTACGAAGAGATCGCCGAATGGCTGTGGACCGGACAGCTGCGCCCCGGCATCACGTTCACCGCGCCGGCGGCGACCGTCGCCGCCGCCCGCCGCGCCGTCGACGCGCTGCCCGAACACAGCGGCCCGACGGACCGGCTGCGCGTCGCCGCGATCGCCGCCTCGGCCGCCGATCCGCTGCGCTTCGACCTGTCGGAGAGCGCCGTCCTCGGCACCGCGCGCACTCTCATCCCCACCCTCGTCGCCGCCCTCCCCCCGAAGCGGCACGACCATCGCGACGAGGGCCCGCTGGCCCACCGCCTGTGGCCGCGCCTTACCGGCCGGACACCTGACGCGGCGTCATTGCGCGTACTGGACACGGCACTCGGCCTCCTCGTCGACCACGACCTGGCCGCCTCGACGCTCGCGGTACGGGTCGCCGCGTCGGCCCGGGCGCACCCGTACGCCGCCGTGTCCGCGGGCCTGGGCGTGCTCGAGGGGCCCCTGCACGGCGCCGCCGGCGGCCTGGCCCACCGGCTGCTCCTCGACGTACTGGACCAGGGCACCGCGGCACCGGTGGTCGCCGACGAACTGCGCGCCGGGCGGCGCGTCCCCGGTCTCGGTCACCGGCTCTACCCCGGCGAGGACCCGCGCGCGCGTGCCCTGTTCGCCCTCCTGGAGGAGGTGCCCGGCGCGACACCGGCCCTGGCCGCGGCGCGGGACATCGTGACCACCACCGCCCGCCACACCCCGCTGCACGCCAACGTCGACCTCGCGCTGGCCGTGCTCACGGTCTCCTCCGGCATGTCCGCCTCCGCCCCGGAGACGGTCTTCGCCGTCGCCAGGACCGCGGGATGGATCGCCCACACCTTGGAGGAGTACGGGGAACGGCCGCTGCGCATGCGTCCCAGCGGCCAGTACGTGGGAGCGCGGCCACCTCAGCCGCTCCCGTAGTGCGCCCCCTGAAGCCCCTCCGCGCGCCGAATGCGCCGAGAGTGCGCCCCTGACCGCACGACCGGAGGTCACCCTGGCACAAGGTCGGAAGTCGCCCTGACCGAAGTCAGGTTAGGCTCACCTCTGTGAGTACGTGCACGACCGCGTCCCGCGACTTCGACGAACCCCTCGCGGGGACCGCGGCGACCGCGAGGACATGGCTGCTGCTCGAGCAGTCCGGACCCTGGGGCGCCAAGGCGCTCACGTCGAGCCACCTGGACCCCGAGCTCGGGCGCGCCCTCGAGGCGGCGGCCGAAGGCACCGGCGTACGAATCGCGCTCATCCGGCGCCCCGGACGGCATGCCGACTGCGGTACACCCGCCGAGCGCCAGGTGTACGCGGCCCACACCACTCCCGGACACGCCTGGCTGCACGGCGCCACGACCCGCGCGCCCGAGCAACTGCTCGACCTGGACTTCACCGCGCTCGGCACGGGTGATCCGCACACCTTCGACACGGTGCTGCGGGGCAGTCCGCACCGGGGCGATCCGCTCGCGCTCGTCTGCACCAACGGCAAACGCGACCGTTGCTGCGCCCTCCTGGGCCGGCCGCTCGCCGCCGAGCTCGCGGCCTCGGGGGTGGAGGGCGCGTGGGAGGTCACTCATCTGGGTGGTCACCGTTTCTCGCCCACCCTGCTCGTCCTGCCGTACGGCTACGCGTACGGACGGGCCGCGGCCCACTCCGTCAAGGAGGTCCTCCAGGGCGTCCGGGAGGGGCGCATCGTCACCGAGGGCTGCCGGGGCGGTTCCGCCTGGGAACGGCCGGGCCAGGCGGCCGAGCTGGCCGTGCGCACGGCCACCGGAGAGCACGCGGCGGACGCCTTCCGGGTCCTGCGCACCCATGGCACGGCACCGCGCTGGGAGGTGACCGTCGCCCACACCGACGGCCGCGTGTGGCGTGTCATCGTCGCGCAGGGCGCCTCGCTGCCGCCTCGCCCCGAGAGCTGCGGCTCGGCGCTCGGTTCCCCCGCCCGCATGGACGTCGTGGCCGTGCGGGAGCTGCCCCGTACGCCGATCCCGATCGCCTGCTGACCGCGGCCCACCAGCGCCGGCCACCCGGGCCGGACGTCCGCACCCCCGGCTCCGCGCACCGTCGATCCACACATGACGCCGCCCCTGGGGACAAGCCCTGCGCCGCGGCCGCCTCACCGCCTCTCTCACACCGCTCGGGAGATCCACGCCACACCCCCTACGGCAGGGAGCGCTATCCCCCGTACGGTCATGGGTATGAGCTCCACTCCCCGTGCACGACGACTGCGCCTCCGTCTGCCGCGGCGGGTGTTCTCGCAGGTGCTGCTGATGCAGGTGGCGATCGCCGCCGGAGTCGCGGTCCTCGCGACCGGGCTGTTCCTCGCCCCGCTGAGCGCGCAGCTCGACGACCAGGCCATGCGCCGCGCGCTCGCGATCGCGCAGACCACGGCGGCCCAGCCGCGCATCGCGGAGGACCTGCAGACGTCGCTGCCGTCCGTGAACGGGCCCGTGCAGACCGCCGCCGAGCGGATCCGCCGGGCCAGCGGGGCCGAGTACGTGGTGGTGATGAACACGAACGGCGTGCGCTGGTCGCACAAGGACATCACCCAGATCGGCGGAGTCGTCTCCACCGACCCCCGTCGGGCCCTCGCCGGCAAGGACGTCATGCAGATCGACAGCGGCACACTGGGGCGCTCGGCGCGCGGCAAGGTTCCGCTGCGCCTCCATGGGCACATCGTCGGCGCGGTCTCGGTCGGCATCAAGTACGACAGTGTGCGCAGCCGGCTGATCCACGCCATCCCGGGCCTCTTCGCCTACGCGGGCGGGGCCCTGGCCGTCGGTGCCTTCGCCGCGTATCTGCTCTCCCGCCGGGTTCAGCGGCAGACCCGTGACCTGGCCTTCTCCGACATCTCGGCGCTGCTCGCGGAACGTGAGGCGATGTTGCACGGCATCCGGGAGGGCGTCGTCGCCCTGGACCGGACGGGCCGGGTACGCCTCCTGAACGACGAGGCCCAGCGGCTGCTCGGGCTCGACGCGGCAGCCATCGGCGGGCCGCTCGACGACGTGCTCGGACCGGGCCGTACCACCGACGTGCTGGCCGGACGGGTCACCGGCACGGATCTGCTGACCGTGCGCGGTCAGCGCGTCCTGGTCGCCAACCGGATGCCGACCGACGACGGCGGCGCCGTGGCCACCCTGCGCGACCGCACCGAACTGGAGCAGCTCGGCCGTGAACTCGACTCCACGCACGGCCTGATCGACGCTCTGCGGGCCCAGGACCACGAGCACGCCAACCGGATGCACACGCTGCTGGGCTTGCTCGAACTGGAGATGTACGACGACGCCGTGGAGTTCGTCGGCGAGGTGGTCGGCGACCACCGGATCACCGCGGAACAAGTCACCGAGAAGGTCCACGATCCGCTGCTCGCCGCCCTGTTGGTCGGCAAGGCCACCGTCGCCGCCGAGCGCGGAGTGGCCCTGTGGATCTCGGACGGGACCCTGCTGCCCGACCGGCTGGTCGACCCGCGCGGGCTGGTCACCGTCGTCGGGAATCTCGTCGACAACGCGCTCGACGCCGTGGCCGGTACGTCGCACGCGCGCGTGGAGGTCGAATTGCGGGTCCAGGGGCGTACGGCCGTGCTGCGCGTGCGGGACACCGGGCCGGGCATCCCGGCGGAGCGACGGGAGCTGATCTTCACGGACGGGTGGTCCACCAAGAAGCCGCCGGCGCACGGCAAACGCGGGATCGGTCTCTCCCTGGTGAGCCGGTTCGCCGAGCGGCAGGGCGGCAGCGCGGAGGTGGCCGAGGCGAGCGGCGGGGGCGCGGAGTTCACGGTCGTCCTGCCGGAGGCGCTCACGGAGGCCGACCTGCCGGCGGAACCCGATTCCGGGCCCGATCCCGGGGGAGGCCTTGTGGCCGATCCGGAGGAAGGCCCCGGAGCGGGCTCCCGAACCGGACCGGGACCATGGGCGGCGCCGGTCTCCTTCCCGGAACCCACCGCCCCCACGCGCGCCGAGGAGGGCTCGCGATGATCGAGGTGCTGGTCGTGGACGACGACACCCGGGTCGCGCGGGTCAACGCCGCCTATGTCGCGAAGGTGCCCGGCTTCCGGGTCGCGGGCGAGGCGCACAGTGCCACCGAGGCGATGAGTCTCATGGCGACACTGCCGCGCCTGGACCTGGTTCTCCTGGACCACTACCTGCCCGACGAGACGGGCCTCACGGTCGTCCAGGAGATGCGGCGTCGCGGTCATCAGACCGACGTCATCATGGTGACGGCGGCCCGCGACATCTCGACGGTGCAGGCGGCCATGCGGCAGGGCGCGCTGCAGTACCTGGTCAAGCCGTTCGCCTTCGCGGGCCTGCGCGCCAAGCTGGAGGCGTACGCGGCTCTGCGCCGCACCCTCGACGGCGGGGGCGAGGCCGAACAGGCCCAGGTGGACCGGATCTTCGGCGCCCTGTCGACGGCCGCCGAGCCGGACCTGCCCAAAGGGCACTCCCCCACGACGGCCGAGCTCGTACGCCGTGCCCTGGTGAACGCCGAGGGGCCGCTGTCCGCCCAGGAGATCGCCGAGGAGACCGGGCTGAGCCGGCAGACCGCCCAGCGCTACCTGAAGCTCCTGGAGCGCACGGGACGGGCCCGGCTGACCCTCAGGTACGGCGACGCGGGCCGCCCGGAGCATCGCTACGTCTGGGCGACCCGCGTGTGAGTGCGCGGTGGACGGTCCGGACTGCTCAGCCGGCGGCCTTCTTCACGAACTCCGTGGTGAAGGTCTTGGCGAGGTCCACCTTGGCGTTCTTGATGTTGGGGTTGAACGCCTTGAGCACCTTCTCGACGGTCTCGGGGCCGTCCTCGGGCATCACCCCGTCCTTGGTGAACATCGGCAGCGTGCTCTGGATGGCCGAGGCGTAGAGCGTCTTGGCACCCTGTGAGTAGTCGGCGGGCATCTTCGCGGCGATCTCGGACGCGCTGTGCGTGGCCATCCACGCGAGGGTCTTCACGAAGGCGTTGGCCAGCTTCTGGACCGTCTCCTTGTGGCCGTTCACCCAGTCCGTCTGCATGTAGAGGCTGGACGAGGGATACGGGCCGCCGAACGCCTCCGCCGAACCCCTCGGCGTACGCATGTCGATGAGGACCTTGCCCAGGCCCTTCTGCAGGACCGTGGTGACCGTCGGGTCCGTCGTCATACCGCCGTCGATCGCGCCCTTCTGGAGCGCGGAGATGAAGGTCGGTCCGGCGCCGACTGCGACCGGCGAGAAGTCGCTGACCTTCACACCGTTCTTGACCGCCAGGTACTTGGTGAGGAAGTCGGTGGAGGAGCCGAGCCCGGTGATGCCGAGCTTCTTGCCCTTGAAGTCCTTGGGCGACCTGATGTCGTCCGCGCGCTTGGCGGAGACCAGCTCCACTTCTCCGGGCGCGTGCGAGAACTGCACGACGGACTCCACGGACTTGCCCTTGGTCTGCAGGTCGAGCGTGTGGTCGTAGAAGCCGACGGCCCCCTGCACCTGACCGGAGACGAGCGCGGTCTCCGCCTGCACACCGGCCGGCTCGCTGAGGAGTTCGACGTCCAGGCCCTCGGCGTCGAAGTAGCCGAGCCGCTGGGTGAGCATCGCCGGCAGGTAGATGACCTTGTCGAGGCCACCCACCATGATCTTGACGTGTTCACCCTTGCCGCCACCTCCGTCGCTGCCGCTGTCCGCGGTGGAGGAGGCCGCGTCGTTGGCACAGGCGGTGAGCGAGGAGAGGGCGAGCAGACCGGCGGCTGCCAGCGCGGAGTATCTGGCGGTCTTGCGCATGATGGGTCACGTCCTTGTGAGAGGGCGGTGCGGGCGGAACGGGCGCCCTGGAGAGGGCGGTGAGCCGGGATCGGACGTCCTGGAGTGGGCGTTGAGCCGGGATCGGGCGTACTGGAGAGGGCGTCGGACCGGGAACGGGCGTCCTGAAGAGGGGCGTCGGGGGGCGACGGGGCTGGGAGAGGGGCTTGGGCGGCGAGTGCGCCCTCCGGGTGGGAACCACGACCGGGCGGTACGGAAACCCGGGCCCCGGGTCGGTCAGCTCTCGGAGTCCGACGGCTTCCAGCGGAAGATGCGGCGTTCGGCGAAGGTGAGCAGTCCCTCGGCCAGCAGCGCGACCACGGCGAGGATGACCATCGCGGCATACACACCGGCCGCGTTGAAGGTGCCCTGCGACTGCGCGACGAGCAGACCGATGCCCTTGGTGGCGCCGATGTACTCCCCCACGATCGCGCCGATGAGGGCGAAGCCGAAGCTGACGTGGAGGCTGGTGAAGATCCAGGAGGTGGCGGACGGGATGACGACCTGAATCGTCACCCGGCGGTCGCTCGCGCCGAGGATCCGCGCGTTGGCGACGAGGTTGCGGTCGACCTCGCGGGCACCCTGGAACGCGTTGAAGAAGACCGGGAAGAACACCAGGACCACCGCGGACGCGACCTTGGAGGCCGGGCCGAGCCCGAACCAGATCACGAAGATCGGGGCCAGCACGATCCTCGGTATGGAGTTGAGCACCTTGATGTATGGACCAAGGACATCGGCGAGGAAGGTGACCCGCCCCAGCGCGATGCCGAAGACCACACCGGACACCACGCCGATGATCCAGCCGAGCAGCGCCTCGTGGAGCGTGAACCAGATCTGCTCGCCGAGCGAACCGAGTGCGGTCCCGTGGGTGGTCCAGGTGTAGATCTGGTCCCAGATCTTCGACGGCATGGAGAAGTTGAACGGGTCGATGATCTCGGCTCGCGCGAACACCTCCCACAGGCCGAGCACGGCGACCAGAAGCACCGCACGGGCCGCGGCGACGATCATCCTGCGTCGGCGGGCTGCTCGGGCCCGGGAGTGGGCGCGCCCCGGCTTGACGGGTTCGCTGTCGGTCGGCGCGAGGACGGCCTCGGGGATGACGTCAGGCGACATCGGCCGCACCCCTCTCGCGCGTGATGCGGACCTCTTCGCCGAGCGACTGCCAGATCTCGCGGTAGATCTCGATGAACCGCGGCTCCAGGCGTACTGCTTCGACCTTGCGGGGCCGCGGCAGATCGATGTCGAAGATCTGCTTCACGGTGGCCGGGCCCGCCGTCATCACGACGACCTTGTCGGCGAGCGCGATGGACTCCTCCAGGTCGTGGGTGACGAAGACGACCGAGGCGCCCGTGCCCTCCCACAGCTCCAGCAGTTCGTCCGACATCAGAGCCCTGGTCTGCACGTCGAGCGCCGAGAAGGGCTCGTCCATCAGCAGGATCTCGGGGTCGTTGACGAAGGTCGCGGCGAGCGCGACACGCTTGCGCTGGCCACCGGAGAGCTGGTGCGGATAGCGGTCCTCGAAGGCCGCGAGCCCGACCCTGGCCAGCCATTCGCGGGCCCGTCGCTTCGCCTCCGCCTTGGGCACCCCACGAAACCGCGGGCCCGCCATGACGTTCGACAGGACCGTACGCCACGGGAAGGTGGCGTCCTGCTGGAAGACGAAACCGACCTTGTCCCCGACACCCTCGACCGGCGCGCCCGCCACCAGGACCTCGCCCTCGGTGGGCTCCTCGAGGCCGCTCACCAGGGTCAGCGTGGTCGACTTGCCACAGCCCGTGGGGCCGACGACGGCGACGAACTCGCCACGCCCGATCGTCAGGTCCAACTCCCTGACTGCTGTGTGCAGTCCCCCTGACGGGGTCTTGAAGATCTTGCTCGCGCCCCGTAGCTCGATGGCGGGGCCGGTGTCTGCGCTCATGGGCCGGGACGGTAGATGTGGCGCGGGCCACAGCATCAGTCTTCTGGGCGCAAGGCCTTCTTATGCTTGCAAGAGTCTGTTGTGCTCGTTTTGCTCGCGCTACAACAGCGGAGCCGAAACACGGGCTTAACGCTCGCCAGGCCTTGAGAGAAAGAGGCCCGATGATTGACGTCCTGGTCGTGGACGACGACTTCCGCGTCGCTGAGATCAACGCGAGGTACGTGGGGAAGGTTCCCGGCTTCCGGGTGGCCGCCCGCGCACACAGCGCTGCCCAGGCCCTGGCCGCCGTGGAGCGCGCGCCCGTCGACCTGGTCCTGCTCGACCACTATCTGCCCGACCAGACGGGCCTCGAACTCGTCCACCACATGCGCGAACGGGGCCACGGCACCGACGTCATCATGATCACCGCGGCGAGCGACGTGGTGACCGTACGGGCCGCGATGCGTCTGGGCGCCCTGCACTATCTGGTCAAACCGTTCACCTTCGCCGCACTGCGCACGCGTCTCGACTCGTACGCCGCCCTGCGGCGCACCGTCGACCGGGTCGGCGGGCGTGGCGTGGCGGGTCAGGAGCAGGTGGACCGGATCTTCGGCGCGCTGCGCACCGCGCCCACACCGGCGTCGCCGGGGCTGCCCAGAGGCCACTCGGAGCCCACCACGGACCTGATCTGCGGTGTGCTGCACCGTGCGGACCAACCGTTGTCGGCCCACGAGGTGGCCGCCGAGACAGGCCTCAGCCGGTCCACCGCCCAGCGCTACCTGCGCCACCTCGAACAGGCGGGACGCCTGCGCCTGTCCCTCAAGTACGGCGACACCGGACGCCCCGAGCATCGGTACGCGTGGATGGCGCCCTGAGAGCTGTCCCGTGCGCGGCGCCCGCACACTCCCCTGGCCCCGCGGGGCGGAGTCCCCGCGGGCACGGACCGGCGACAGAGGGGTGCGCCGCCGGGGCCTGCGGCGCCACATGCCTCTGTCACGGGAGTCCGGGGGCCGTTCACTCCGCTGCCGTTCACGTCGCCCGGGGGCCCGGTGCGCTCAGACCGCTCCGGCACCCGTCAGCGACCGCACCTCGGTCTCCGCATGCTTGGCCTCGTCCGGCGGCTCCACCGAGGTGACCGTCCCCAGCCAGCCCGAGAGGAAGCCGAGCGGGATCGACACCAGGCCGGGGTTCTGCAGCGGGAAGTACTGGAAGTCCACGCCCGGGAACAGGGAGTCGGGGCTGCCCGACACCACCGGTGACAGCAGCACGAGCGCCAACGCGGGCACCAGTCCTCCGTATACGGCCCACACCGCGCCGCGGGTCGTGAAGCTCCGCCAGAACAGCGAGTACAGCAACACCGGCAGGTTCGCGGACGCGGCGACGGCGAAGGCGAGGCCCACCAGGAACGCCACGTTCAGGTCGCGCGCCACCAGCCCGAGCGCGATCGCGACGACTCCGATGCCCACCGCCGCCGCACGTGCCACCGCGACCTCGCTGCGTACCTTCGCATGCCGGCGTCGCAGTGAGGCGTACAGGTCGTGCGCCACGGACGCGGAGGACGCCAGGGTGATGCCGGCGACGACCGCGAGGATCGTGGCGAAGGCGACGGCCGCCACGACCGCGAACAGCACCGTTCCGCCTGTCGAATCGGGGCCGCCGCCCAGATCGAGCGCGAGGAGCGGAACCGCGGTGTTCCCCGCCGCGTTCGACTCCCGCACCGCCTTCGGTCCGACGATCGCCGCCGCGCCGAAGCCCAGCACGATCGTCATCAGGTAGAAGCCCCCGATGAGTCCGATCGCCCAGACCACCGAGCGCCGTGCGGCCCGCGCGGTCGGCACGGTGTAGAAGCGCGACAGGATGTGCGGCAGACCGGCCGTGCCGAGCACCAGGGCGAGGCCCAGGCTGATGAAGTCGAGACGCGCCGTCCAGTCCCCGCCGTACTTCAGACCGGGCACGAGAAACGCGTCGCCGTGCCCACTGCGCCCGGCGGCCGACAACAGCAGCTGGTTGACGTCCCCGTGGAAGCGCACCAGGACGAGCACGGTCAGCGCGACGGCGCCGCCCATCAGCAGGACCGCCTTGACGATCTGGATCCAGGTGGTGGCCCGCATCCCGCCCAGCGACACGTAGATCACCATGAGCGCGCCGACGCCGATCACCGTCCAGTTCCGTGCCGCGTCGCTCGTACCTCCGAGCAGCAGCGCGACCAGGCTGCCCGCGCCCACCATCTGTGCCACCAGATACAGGACGGACACGGTCACCGAAGCCGTTCCCGCCGCGATCCGCACGGGTCGCTCGCTCATCCGCGCCGCGACGACATCGGCGAGGGTGAACCGTCCGCAGTTGCGCACCAGTTCGGCGACGAGGAACAGAACGACAAGCCAGGCGACGAAGAATCCCACGACGTACAGCAGTCCGTCGTAGCCGTAGAGCGCGATGAGTCCCGTGACCCCGAGGAAGGACGCCGCCGACATATAGTCACCAGAAATGGCAAAACCATTCTCCATTGATGAGAACAGTCGCCCTCCGGCGTAGAACTCCTCGGCCGAACCGTGCCGGTTACGGCTCACCCAGGTCGTGATCGCCAGCGTGACCGCCACGAATGCGCTGAACAGCACCAGTGCCAGCGTCTGATGGTTGCCGGTCACCGCTCGACCCCTCTGACGTTGCGCGTCAACTCCTGTGTGTCCCAGCGCAGTTCGAGTGCGGCTCGGTCCCGGCGCAACCGTGCGTGCCGTGCGTACGCCCAGGTGAGCAGGAACGTGGTGAGGAACTGCCCGAGCCCTGCCACCATGCCCACATTGACCGCGCCCGCGACCGACCGGGCCATGAACCCGGGCGCCGCCGTGGCGGTCACCACATAGCCGACGTACCAGGTGAAGAACACGGCGAAGGCCGGCACCACGAACCTTCGGTACCGGCCGCGCACCTCCTGGAAGGCCGCGCTGCGCTGCACCTTCAGATAGACCTCGGCCGTGCCGCCCATGCGGCCTCCCTGCCCCTGGCGCGCGGGCGGGACGACGGGCGCGGGCGCCCCCGTGCCGTCCAACTCGCCCCAGTCGGAGGCGAGCGCGTCATACCAGGGGTCGTCGAACCGGACCTCCCCCGTGTCGCGGCCGTCGTGCTTCTCCACCGAACTCTCCTTGTCCGCGACCCGTTTCGGCCGCGTACCCAAGGATGTACAGATCGGGAAGATCCCGGACTCTTCTACCCACCCACTTCACCCCATCAGGTGACTCAATTCACCGGTGGCCGGACGAGACCTTTCCCGTAGGCATAACGCACCGCTTGAGCACGGTCCTTGAGGCCCGTCTTGGCGAAGAGATTGTTGATGTGGGTCTTCACCGTGGCGGTGGAGACATGCAACTTGCGGGCGATCTCCTGGTTGGTGAGCCCCTCGGCGATCAGCAGCAGCACCTCGGTCTCGCGCGCGGTGAGCCCGTCGGGCGGCGCCACGGGCGCGGCCGGCGGCGGTTCCGGCTGCGACAGCCGCTCCAGCAAACGCCGTTGGACACTCGGTGAGAGTCCCGCGTTGCCGGACAGCACGCTCTCGACGGCGCGCACGATCTCGTCACCGCCCGCGTCCTTGGTGAGATATCCGCGGGCCCCGGCCCTGAGCGCCGGAAACAGCGACTCGTCGTCCGCGTACGTGGTGAGCACGACCACCTGTGTCCCCGGATGCTCTGCGCGGATGCGCCGGGTCGCCTCGACGCCGTCGCAGCGAGGCATGCGCAGGTCCATCAGCACGACGTCCGGGGCGAGTTCGGCGACCAGCGCCACCGCCTCCTCCCCGTCCCCGGCAGCACCCACGACCTCGATCCCCGGCAGCAGGCCCAGCAGCATCACGATGCCCTCGCGCACCACCGTCTGGTCGTCCGCCACCACGACCCGAGCCGCCCTTCCGGTCTCCTCCGCCGTCATACGGGCACCTTCAGCGTGACCACGAATCCCTCCTCGTCCGGCCCGGCCTCCAACGAGCCGCCCAGCAGTTCGGCACGCTCTCGCATGCCCAGCAGACCGTACCCGGCGCCGGCGGCGCCGAGCTCCCCCGGCGCTCCCCCCGAGTCCCTTACGGCCAGGGTCACTTCGTGTTCGCCGTATTCCAGCCGCACGTGGACCTTGGCGCCCGGCGCGTGCTTGCGGACGTTCGTCAGGGCCTCCTGCGCCACTCTCCGTACCGCCTGCGAGGCCTCGGCCGGCAGCAGCTGGCGTTCACCTGTGACGGTGACGTCGGCCCCGTCGGACGTGGCGACCAGTTCACCCAGGAACTCCTCCACCGGGGACATCTCGCCCCGCAGCGCGGAGAGCGCCTGCCGGGTCTCGGCGAGCCCTTCCCGGGCCATCCCGCGCGCGGCCACGACGCGTTCGAGGATCGTCTCCCGGTCGCCGCCCCGCTCGATCAGCAGCCGGGCCGCCTCGAGGTGCACCATCTGCGCCGAGAGGCTGTGTGCCAGGACGTCGTGGATCTCCCGTGCGATCCTGGCGCGCTCCGCGAGCGCCGCCGACTGCGCCTCGGCCGCACGGGCCGCGCGCTCCTGGGCGAGGAGACGCTGGGCACCTCCCCGCGCCTCCGCGTCGAGGCGCAGTACGTATCCCGCCAGTACGAGCCCCACCACGGTGACCACGGTGGTCAGCCAGACGTCATTGTTGACCGCCGCGTAGGCGCTCAGCGCCACCGTGGTGAGCGGCAGTGCCGCCACCAGGGGCAGCCTCTCCATGGCGCTGATCGCGCACACGCACCACAGCACGAGGGCCGGAGTCCTGAACCCCGTACCCGCCGCCACCACCGCGATGCCGAGCAGCAGCGCGAGCAGCGCCATGGAGGGGAGCAGCCGGTGCCGGAGCGTGGTCTGCCAGAAGGCCCAGGCTCCGGCGCCGCAGGCGACGACCCCCAGCGCTGCGGCCGCGGTGCCCCATCCGCTCAGATCGCTGTTCGTGAAGGTCGTCCACAGGAGGACGCCCAAGGCGAAGAGGCGCGTCGTCCAGGCTAGCGCGCGCTTGGCCGTGGGCACTCCCGCTCGCGAGAGCGCCTCGCGGGAGGGCCAGCGGGTCCAGGAATGCTCGGTCACACGCGCTCCTTCCACGAGGCCTGGGGCACGCCGCCACCGTACGCCGCGCCCAGCACGCCCGCCGGGCGCAGGGACTGCGACCGCCAGAGCAGGACTCCGGAGCGGACCAGCAGGGTGGCGGCGAGCGCGAGCAGCAGTGCGGAGCTGTCCTGACGCACGCCCAGCAGCGCACCGATGCCGAAGAGCCCCAGCCGCACGGCTATGCCCACGCCCCAGACGGCCGCGCCTGCCTTGGTGCTCCTGCTCCAGACCGTGCCGTCCGGCTCCACCCACATCCGTGTGGTCCACGCCCAGGCGGCTCCGATGGCCAGCCCGATGACGAGCTCTGCCCCGATGAGGAGGACCGCCGCGGTCCGGTGACGGGGGTCGATGAGCCCCGGCTCGCGCAGAGCGATCACGGCCAGCACAACCGGCACGATCCACCAGCGCCTGTCCGTGCTGACCCTGCGCGCACGGAATTGGCGTGCGACGACGAGAACAACGACGGCGAAGATCACCAAGGCGTTGACGAGCCCGGACATCGCGACCCCCATGGGCGAGGAAGAGCGGATATCGACAGCGAGCGCTGTCGACGCCTTCGACGCTACGGAAATCGCGAGGTCTGCAGATCGGAGCCCGGGTGGATCCCGGGTGGATCCACCCCTGCCTCAAGCCTCCACCCACGGGTGGAGCCCAAGACGTTCTCAACTCCGTCCAGGCCCCATGGATCTCGCCCCAGCTCGCCGCACCCGACGACGCACGCGAGGGGCCGTGCCGGTACGTCGCAGCCCGTCACTCACGCCCGGATCGAACAACGGCTCCCCTGCCCGGCCCACGCCTGATCCAGCGGCGACGGGCTCGACGTACCGGCTGGGCCCCGCCTCACCACCGCCCGCGCATGCACCGCAGACGCAGTCACAGTCGCACCCACAGACGTCCCCACAGGCCGCGCGACTCCCACGGCGCCGATACCCGCCCGCGCCACAGCCCGCCCGCGGACGCGCCACCGCACCCCGCGGACGCGCGCTCCACCCCCTGCCGCCCGCGCAGCGCCTACGCGTCGATGCGCGACCGGTCCAACGTCGCCGCGGACCTGGAGATGAACTCCTTGCGCGGTGCCACGTCGTTCCCCATCAGCAGATCGAACACCTGCTCAGAGGCGTCCAGGTCGGAGATGTTGATCCGGCGCAGCGTCCGGAACCGGGGATCCATCGTCGTCTCGGCCAGCTGATCGGCGTCCATCTCGCCCAGACCCTTGTACCGCTGGATCGAGTCCTTGTACCGCACGTTCTTGCGCTGCAGCTCCAGCAGCGTCTCCCGCAGCTCACGGTCCGAGTACGTGTAGACGTACTTGTCCTGCCCCTTCTTGGGCTGGCTGAGCTCGACGCGGTGCAGCGGCGGCACCGCCGCGAACACCCGCCCGGCCTCGACCATGGGCCGCATGTACCGCTGGAACAGCGTGAGCAGCAGGATCCGGATGTGCGCACCGTCGACATCGGCGTCGACGAGGAGAATGATCTTCCCGTACCGCGCCGCGTCGATGTCGAAGGTCCGCCCGGACCCGGCCCCTATGACCTGGATGATCGCACCGCACTCGGCGTTCTTGAGCATGTCCGTCACGGACGACTTCTGAACGTTGAGGATCTTGCCCCGGATCGGCAGCAGCGCCTGGAACTCCGAGTTCCGCGCCAGTTTGGCCGTACCGAGCGCGGAGTCGCCCTCGACGATGAACAGCTCACTGCGGTCGACATCGTCACTGCGGCAGTCGGCGAGTTTTGCGGGCAGTGACGAGGACTCGAGGGCGGTCTTCCGGCGCTGCGCGTCCTTGTGCTGGCGCGCGGCGATCCTCGTGCGCGCGGCGGCGACGGCCTTCTCCATCACGACCCGGGCCTGCGCGGCGTCGTCCCGCTTGGTGGAGGTCAGGAACGCCTTGAGCTCCCTGGAGACCACGTTGGTCACGATGCGGCGGGCCGCCGAGGTCCCGAGGACCTCCTTGGTCTGGCCCTCGAACTGCGGCTCGGCGAGACGCACCGTGACGACGGCGGTCAGGCCCTCCAGGGCGTCGTCCTTGACGATGTCGTCCTCGGCGACGCGCAGCAGCTTCTTGGCCCGCAGCACCTCGTTCATCGTCTTGGCCACGGCCTGCTCGAAGCCCGCGACATGGGTGCCGCCCTTGGGGGTGGCGATGATGTTCACGAACGACTTCAGGTTCGTGTCGTAGCCGGTGCCCCAGCGCAGCGCCACGTCCACGCCGAGCTCACGGGTGACCTCGGTCGGCGTCATCTGTCCGTGGTCGTCGAGGACCGGGACGGTCTCCTTGAAGCTGCCCTGCCCCGAGAAGCGGAGAACGTCGCAGACGGGCTTGTCGGAGGCCAGGTACTCGCAGAACTCACTGATGCCGCCGTCGAAGCGGAAGGACTCCTCGCCCTTGCTGCCGCCCTCGCCGAGCCCGTACTCGTCGCGCACGACGATGGTGAGGCCCGGGACCAGGAAGGCGGTCTGTCGGGCCCGCTGGTGCAGGTGGTCGAGGGAGAGCTTGGCGTCCTTGAGGAAGATCTGGCGATCGGCCCAGTAGCGCACGCGCGTGCCGGTGCGGGTCTTGGGGATCCGCTTGAGCTTGCGCAGCCCGCTCGTCGCGTCGAAGGCGGCCTCGGGGCCGTCCGCCTTGAAGGCTCCCGGGGTGCCGCGCCGGAAGCTGACCGCGTGTGTGTTGCCGCTGCGGTCCACCTCGACGTCCAGACGGGCGGAGAGCGCGTTCACCACGGAGGCGCCCACGCCGTGCAGACCGCCGGAGGCCGCGTACGAGCCGCCGCCGAACTTGCCGCCGGCGTGCAGCTTGGTCATCACGACCTCGACACCGGACAGGCCGGTCTTCGGCTCCACGTCGACCGGGATGCCACGGCCGTTGTCCCGCACTTCCACCGAGCCGTCGTCGTGCAGGATCACGTCGATGTGGTCGCAGTAGCCGCCCAGGGCCTCGTCCACGGAGTTGTCGATGATCTCCCACAGGCAGTGCATCAGACCGCGACTGTCGGTCGACCCGATGTACATGCCGGGGCGCTTGCGGACGGCTTCGAGCCCCTCGAGGACGAGCAGGTGCCGCGCGGTGTAGTTGGAACCGTCCCGGTCTGATCCGGTCAGCAACGCTGTGGACGGCACGGACGTGTCGGCGGTCACGCGGTTCGCTCCTCGCTGAATTTCAGATGGGGCCCTTTTGGGTAAGGGGCCGGCTTCGGTCACCGCTGAGAGGGTACCGAGGCCTGGTAGAGCCGTTGTAACGCCACCCTCGCATGAACTCAGACTAGTCCAGGGTCGCATGGGTGTTCGATCCCTCGATGGAGTGAAGTACATATCACGTTCCCTTCGGGGCATGAACCATTTAGGCTCCGGGCACGTCCTCTTGAACAACCGGCAAGCCAGCCGGGAGGACCGACCCCCCGACAGACAGCGCGAAACCCGTAAGACGCGAAGACACGCAATACGGCTCATTCGCCGCCACCCGGCAGCAGACAGCCGCCCCGGAGAGAAATTTTCGAGGAAAAGCCACGAGCGGGAACGTTTTCGGCCTGGTTGGATGTTGACCCTGGTACGACAGCTCGTCGAGCTAGAGAAGAGGCGACGTGACTACTGTTCTGACCCCCGCGAGCCCGCTGACGGCCGCTGACCGCTGCGACCGTTGCGGCGCCCAGGCATATCTGCGCGTCGTCCTCCTCAGCGGCGGTGAGCTGCTCTTCTGCGCCCATCACGGGCGTAAGTTCGAGCCGGAACTCAAGAAGATCGCCGCTGAGATACAGGACGAGACGGAGCGACTGACGTCGGTCCCGGCAACGTCTGAGGACGAAGAGCGCTGACACTTCGCATCAACGACGAGCCAGCTCCGGCATAGGCCGGGTGTACGGGCGGCCACCCCTGCTACTGGGGGTGGCCGCCCGTATGCGTACCGCTCGCCGGATCGCTCCGCCGGATACGCCGAAACGCTCCGGTTCGTGCCGCTTCAGCCCCTTCGGCCACCAGGGGCGGTACGGCTTCGATGCCCGGCACCCCGACCCGCGTCCCCTCCGGAGACACCCGGTGCGCCGGTCAGGGCCGCACAGCTTCCGAAAACACGCGCATCCGCATGCGGCCCCCGCACAGCCTCCACGGCCTCAGCAGCCGCCTGGAGCGGCCGACGGACCCGACAGACCCGTCTGCGGCCCGCGTACCCTCAGCGGCGCGAGCCGAGCGCCCTGACGACGTCGGAGACCCGCGTATAGACCCCGGGGCTCCCCGGCTGCCCGCAGCCGCTGCCCCACGACACGAGTCCGATCAGCCGGCCCTGAGCGACGAGCGGGCCGCCACTGTCGCCCTGGCAGGCGTCCCGCCCGCCCTCGATCTCACCGGCGCACAGCATGGAGCCGGCCCTGTAGGTGCCGTCCGCGTTTCCCGGATAGGCTCGCTCGCAGACGGCGTCGGACAGCACGTTCACTCCCACGGACCGCAGGGTGAGCGGGTAGTCGCCGCCACCCGACGTGTCGCCCCAGCCGTAGACCGCGGCGCCCGTACCGGGCGCGTAGGCGGCGTCCCCGGCGGCAGCCATCCGGATGACCGAGCTCTGAGGCAGCGGGGAGGCGAGCGTGAGCACCGCGAAGTCCCCGGCGTTCGCCTCGGCGTCGTAGGCCGGATTGACCCAGGTCTTGCTGACCGGGATCTCCTCGCCCTTGGTGGAAAGCAGGTCCCCCCGGCCCGCGACGACCTTCAGGTCGCGGACTTTCTGGGGTGGCCCTCCGAGCACGAGCGGCCCCAGGCAGTGGGCCGCGGTCAGGACGAGCGACGGGCCGATCACCACACCGCCGCAGAACTGTCCGGCCCGCGTACCCCCGAACCGGTCACGGCTGGACAGCGCCACGGTCCACGGGCTCTGGGCGATATCGACGGGTTGACCTCCGATGACGACGCCACCGGTCGCGGCCGGGGCGGGGGACGCCAGCGGTATCACGGCCGCGGCGGCCGCGAGGGCCAGCGAGGCGACAAGGGGACGGCGCATGCGCGCTCCTCACTCTGGGGCGGTCCTGGAACACCCAGAGTGATCCAGCGCGTCACGACGCGCACTCCGCGCACAGACCGAGGGCCCGGCTCCCCAGCGGGAGTCGGGCCCTCGGTGACGTACCGCCGAGACCTAGTCGAGGTAGTCGCGCAGCACCTGCGAGCGCGACGGGTGGCGCAGCTTCGACATCGTCTTGGACTCGATCTGACGGATCCGCTCGCGCGTGACGCCGTACACCTTGCCGATCTCGTCGAGGGTCTTCGGCTGACCGTCGGTGAGACCGAAGCGCATCGAGACTACGCCCGCCTCGCGCTCGGAGAGGGTGTCGAGAACGGAGTGCAGCTGCTCCTGCAGGAGCGTGAAGCTGACCGCGTCGGCCGGGACGACGGCCTCGGAGTCCTCGATGAGGTCACCGAACTCGCTGTCGCCGTCCTCGCCCAGGGGGGTGTGCAGCGAGATGGGCTCACGGCCGTACTTCTGGACCTCGATGACCTTCTCCGGGGTCATGTCGAGTTCCTTGGCCAGCTCCTCCGGGGTGGGCTCACGGCCCAGGTCCTGGAGCATCTGGCGCTGCACGCGCGCGAGCTTGTTGATGACCTCGACCATGTGCACCGGGATACGGATGGTGCGGGCCTGGTCGGCCATGGCGCGGGTGATCGCCTGACGGATCCACCAGGTGGCGTACGTGGAGAACTTGTAGCCCTTGGTGTAGTCGAACTTCTCCACCGCGCGGATCAGACCGAGGTTGCCCTCCTGGATGAGGTCCAGGAAGAGCATGCCGCGGCCGGTGTAGCGCTTGGCCAGGGAGACCACCAGACGGAGGTTGGCCTCCAGGAGGTGGTTCTTCGCCCGACGGCCGTCCTCGGCGATGATCTCCAGCTCGCGCTTGAGCTTCGGCGCGAGCTTGTCGGCGTTCGCCAGCTTGTCCTCGGCGAAGAGGCCCGCCTCGATGCGCTTGGCGAGCTCGACCTCCTGCTCGGCGTTGAGCAGGGGGACCTTGCCGATCTGCTTCAGGTAGTCCTTGACCGGGTCCGCGGTGGCACCGGCGGCGGCGACCTGCTGCGCGGGCGCGTCGTCCTCGTCCTCGTCGGACAGCACGAAGCCCTGGGCGCCGTCCTCGGCGGGCTCCTCGGCGCCGGGCTTGCCCGGGGTCTCCTCGACCGCCTCGTCGTCGACCAGCTCGACGTCGTCCTTCTTGGCGGTGGTCTTCTTGGCCGCCGTCTTCTTGGCGACCGTCTTCTTCGCGACGGCCTTCTTGGCGACCGTCTTCTTGGCGGCGACCCGGCCGTCGGACGCGTCCTCGGCCGGATCGTGGGCGGCAGGGGCGGCCGGGGCTGCGCTGGCGGTGGCCTTCTTGGTGGTCACCGTCTTAGCCGCCACCGTCTTGGTGGCGGTGCGCTTGGCCGGACTCTTCGCTGCGACGCTCTTTCGGGTGCGCTTGGGCTCCGCGGCACTGACCATCAGCGTCACACCCTCTTCCTCGAGGATCTGGTTGAGGCTGCGCAGTACGTTCTTCCACTGAGTGGCCGGAATCTGGTCAGCTTCGAAGGCCCGACGCACGTCATCGCCGGCGATCTGCCCCTCAGCCTTTCCCCGCTCGATGAGCGCCATGACAGAGACGGACTCGGCGATCTCCGGCGGGAGCGTACGGGATGTGCTGGCCGACACGAACAACCTCTCGGAACGTTGGAAAACGGCTTCCGGCCCCGTCCGGTGCGGACAGGGACCGACGACCGCCGACTTGGGGATGAGTCGACGGCGCGGGCGGGGGCCGGGAAGATTCACAGCGCCGTGAACGGCGTCCGTATTCCTTCCTCGGCAGTCACCTCTTAGGTCATCGCGCAGTTCCGAAGAGCGTTACGCCCAATCTGCGTGGCCCGAGTCACACCCCGTAAGAGCCCAAAAGCGGTCAGATACGGTCAGAGAAGGTCAGCTGATGGACTCATCACCTCAAACCGACAGGCGCATCACCTCATCGCATCACCGGACCCCACCGGATCCCGGAAGGATCCGAGGGGGTCCGGCGAGAGAGGGTTCACCGGCCGAGCGATGCCACGCGAGGACACAGGCCCCCGACCGCGCCGCCCTCGGAGCGCGGTCAGTGCTCGCGCGGCGCGGGCACCACGCGCTCCACCTCGGGGTGGACGGTGAGCAGCTGGCGCATGGCGGTCTCGGCCGCCGTACCGTCGGCCGCGGCCAGCGCGTCGACGATGCGGCCGTGGTGCACCAAGGAAGCCTCGGTCGGCCGCTCACAACCGGCGACGGGACCGCCGGAGACCTGGAGCGCGGCCGACACGATCCCGGAAAGGTGTTCCAGCATGCGGTTGCCCGAGACCTGGATGAGCAGCGAATGGAACTCCGAGTCGGCACGCGAGAAGGTGAGCGAGTCACCCTGCGCCAAGGCGTGGCCCATGATCTCGACCATGTCGCCGAGACGCTGCTGCACCTCCTCCCGGCCGTGCCCGGCGGCGAGGCGGGCGGCGAGCGGTTCGATCGTCCAGCGCAGTTCGCTCAGCTCGCGTCGCTGATCGTCGCGCTGCGGACCGAAGGCACGCCATTCGATGATGTCCGGGTCGAGAAGGTTCCAGTCACTGACGGGGCGCACCCGCGTACCGACGTTGGGCCGGGCGCTGACCAGGCCCTTCGCCTCAAGGACACGGAGCGATTCACGGACGACGGTGCGCGAGACTTCGAACCTCTGTCCGATCTCCTCGGGGACGAGCGGACGGTCCGCGCCGAGGTCGCCGGAGACGATCATCTGGCCCAGCTGTTGAACGAGTTGGCCGTGCAGTCCGCGTCCGCGGTTGCCCGCGGAGCGTCGGCCGACGCGGCCGAGCTCCTGGTCGGCGTTCTCCCACGCGGGGACGCCGAGGCGCTCGGTACCACGGGAGTCGCTATAGGGGTAGCGGTCGAGTTCGCCCGGGCCGGCCAGGCCGGAGTCTGTGGAGCGGGCGGCGGTCATCATGGTGTGCGCAAGGGTACTCACGGATCATTTGTCGGCGCTGTCTCCAACTCCCTTGAGGTCTTTGGTGAAAAGCACACGAAAGGGTGATCGCTCACCCCGTCGCAATTGACGCCTTATCGGAAAGAAATGGGCGTTCTCCAAGGAGTTGTGCGCACCGCGGAAACGGAAGGGCGCGGACGGTCGTCATCGAACCCGGCTCCGCAGGGTCGTGAGCAGAAATGCGCAGAGCAGTGCGGTCAGCGACAACGTCAGCGCGCCGCCGACAGGTTGGACGACCAGCCGCACCACGGCCGCCAGATAGCGCGCTCCCCCGAACGGCCACTGCACCAGCGTGAGCTCGCGCAGCCGCTCCGGGAACCCGGCCGCCGTCCGCACGGATGGTCCCGACAAGGCCTTTTGTACGAGCGGGACGACGAGGACCGGAACGGCGAGAACGGCGGCGAGCCCTGCGGTGGTGGACCGGAAGAGACCCGCTGCCAGTACCCCGGCCCAGGCGCAGCCCACCACGAGGCCGATCCAACTCGCGCCCAGGGAAAGCCAATCGCCGGGAATTGCGGTGAGTTCCCGCCCGTACACGAGATAGAGGATTTCGAGGTCGCAGCCCACGGTGAGAAAGGCCAGCATGAGCGCGGTGCCCGAGGAGACGAGGAGTTTGGCCGCCAGCAGTCCCAGCCGGCGGGGGACGGTTCCGCGGTCCGCGGCCAGGGCGGGGTGCCGGAATTCCTCGCCGAAGGCGATCGCGCCGAGCAGTCCCGCGCCGAGCGCCGCGGGCGGAAGAGGGCTTTCGCGCGGCCAGGCGGCCAGCAGTCGCGGGCCGGGGGTGTGACCGATCCTGGCGAGGAACACGGACAGGAGGGCGGAGACGAACAGCACGGCGGCGGAGGTGAGGTAGCCGGTGCCGACACCGGCGGCGCGGCGCAGTTCGTAGCGAAGGGGACGCAGGGGACTCGGTGCCTGGCGTACGGCGATGGGGGGCAGGAGCACGGGCTGCCTCTCCGTGGCCGGCGTCTCGGCCCGAGAAGAATCGTCACTTCCGAGAGCGCCGCCACCGGCGGACGGGTCGGGGGGAGTTCCCATGTCCCCGGTCTCGTCGGCGATTTGGTGAACGAGGATGCCGTGCCGGTAGGCGGTCTCGCCGACGGCGGCACAGGTGCTGCCGTACACCGAGAGCCGGTTGCCGTCCTCGCGCACGACCTCGACGGAACGCTGGTCGGTCCGGGCCTCCTTGGCGATCAGGGCGCCGAGGCGGACGGCGTGCGGGCTGCGGACGGCCACCCGGGGACGCAACCGGGTGCGGGCGAAGTCCGCGACCTCCTGGTCGGCGGCGACGCGGCCCTCCCGCAGCGTGATGACCCGGTCGGCCGCCCAAGCCGCTTCCTTGGCGTCGCCCGTGCTGAACAGAACGGTGCCGCCCTGGCTCGCATGCGCGCGCAGGACACCGTGCAGCCAGCGGCCTTCACGGGCGGAGAGTCCCGCGGCGGGGTCGTCGAGGACGAGGGTGTGCGGGTCGGCCAGCAGCGCGCAGGCGAGGCCCAGGCGACGGTCCAGGCCGCGCGAGAGGGTGCTCAGCCGCTCGTCGCACAGGCTGACCAGACCGACCACTTCGAGGACCTCGTCGGCGCGCCGTACCGGCACACCGGCCGCGGCACACAGCATGCGGAGCTGCCCGTGGACCGTGCGCGCGGGATGACCGGGTACATCACCGAGAAGTACGCCGACCTCGCGCGACGGATGGGCGATCCGGTGCAGCGGCCGGCCTCGGAAGTAGGTGATTCCTCGGCCCGGCCGGAGTTCGAGCATGAGCTTCAGCGTCGTGGTCTTGCCCGCACCCGAAGCTCCGAGGAGGGCTGTGACGTGGCCCGCGCGCGCCTCGAAGGACACGTCGTCGACGGCGGGCCGAAGCTCCCCGCGGGGGTTGCTGGTCAATCCGATGGCCTGGATCACTCACAGCAAGATAGCGCGACATTTACGTTTTTTCGGGCACCGGACGGCCGGTCATTGCCAGGCCTCCCCTGTGTCGCGGGACGGCCCGCCCCGGAGTCGGGCCGATCGTCAGACCTCGGGGCGCAGCATCGGCGGATTGAGCAGGGTGGCGCCGCCCGCGCGGAACAGCTGGGCAGGGCGGCCTCCCTGACGCGTGGTCGTGCCTCCCGTGGGCACGAGGAAGCCCGGCGTACCCGTCACCTTGCGGTGGAAGTTGCGCGGATCGAGCGCGACGCCCCACACCGCCTCGTAGACACGGCGCAGCTCGCCTACGGTGAATTCGGTCGGGCAGAAGGCGGTGGCCAGCGACGAGTACTCGATCTTGGACCGGGCGCGTTCCACGCCGTCCGCGAGGATCGTCGCGTGGTCGAAGGCGAGTGGCGCCGCCTGCTCGCCGTCGCGGCCGTAACCGCCCTGTTGGAGCAGCTCCTCCACGGGCGCCCAGCGCGCGCTCTTGGCGTCACCCCCGGCCCTGGGCGCGGGCAGGTCGGGGGCGAGCGCGAGATGGGCCACGCTGACGACCCTCATGCGCGGGTCGCGTTCGGGATCGCCGTACGTCGCCAGCTGCTCGAGGTGCGCGCCGTTGTCCTGTGCCGGCACGGACGGGTCGTGGGCACGCAGCCCGGTCTCCTCGGCCAGCTCGCGCGCCGCCGCCTGCGCGAGATTCTCGTCGGCCCGTACGAACCCGCCCGGCAGCGCCCACCGGCCCTGGAACGGCTGCTCGCCCCTGCGTACCGCCAGCGCGCACAGGGCGTGGCGACGCACGGTCAGCACGACCAGGTCCACGGTCACGGCAAAGGGCGGAAAGGCAGACGGGTCGTAGGGCATGCCGAGATCATAGTCGTCTCCTTGACGATAAGCACGCCCTTCGCCGACCACGTCCGACCGTGATCCACTTCCGTTCGCGACAGGTTCCGGAGGCGGCCGCCGACCACGGTCCGAGGGAGCCACCGCGAGGTCAGACTCCCAACTGCAGCCCGTCGGCGGCCTCCTCGACCATGGTGAGGCCGAGCCTGCTGACGCGCACGGAGAAGGGCGCGCCCGCGATCCGCAGTCCCGTCAGCCCGATCTCACCGAGCGGTGCGCTGCCGACCGGACGCAGCGTCACCGTCCCCGCAGGGGCGTCGGGGCGGATGCCCGCGACGGCGGTGACGAGCAGCACCGCGGCGGCGGCCGCGGTGGCGGCGGGGCGGCAGGCTGCTGGATGCGGCACCGGGGCGCCTCCCTGGGTGCGCTGCTCGCCCGCGTACATCTCGGGCAGCCGGTGTCCGAAGGTCTCGGCGGCCGCCAGGAGCCCCTGCAACAGTGCGCTCGCCTCTTTCTCGTGGCCGGCGGCGAACAGCCCCGCGACGGCGACAGCGGTCTCGTGGACCCGCACGGCGCCGCTGCGGTGGCCGAAGGGGTTGTACGCCGCCTCCTTGGCGTCGAGGCTGCGCAGCCCCCAGCCCGAGTCCATGGCGGGGTCCGCGAGCGACCGCGCGAACCGCTCGGTCCGAGTCTTGTCCAGCAGCCCGGGGGCCAGGGCTCCGGAACCGAGCAGTCCCGTGTCCAGGAGGTGGACGGTGCCCGCGCCGAGCTGCGGCACCGGGCGCCCGTCCGGGCCGCGGGCTGCCGCGGGTCTTCCCTCGCCCCTGTCCTCGACCCAGAAGTCCTCGTGGAACGCCGCCCGCAGCTCCTGCGCCCACTGCCGCAGCCCCGGGCCGCCGGGCCGGCCGGTCTCGTCGAGCAGTTCGGCACCCAGCACGGCCGCGCGGTGGGCATGGGCCTGCGTCTCGCAGCGGAACGGGCCGCCGGGTTGCGGGTCGGGCAGGTAGGTGCCGTCGCCCACGGTGGTCCGCAACCAGGCGAGGCACCGCTCGGCTGCGGGCAGCAGTTCCTCGGTCACCTGCTCCGCCAGCCCCCAGCGCCGAGCCTCCGCGAGAAGGGCGGGGAACAGCAGGGTCGCTTCGGTCGCCGTGCATCCCGGCGGCAGATACGGACCCGCGTCCCGGCGCGGCCCGGGGATCAGGCCGGACCGCGCTCCCTGGCCGGCGATCTGGGTACGGGCGAGGGTCCGCAGGGTGCCCGCGGCAAGGCGGGTGCCGAGCGGCAGCGTCATCCGAGCCGCGGCGAGTGCGTCGGCCGGTGCCAGGCCGCAGCGCCACGGCGCGCCCGCCGCGAGGTGCGCGTCCGAAGGATGCGCGGGGTCCCGCAGCAGCAGGGCTCGCAGGTCCTCCACGCCGGTGTGCAGGAGCGCCTGGATCCTGGGGTCGTCGCCCACGGCCCGTGCCTGGGCCAGCGGGCTCGTCGCGCCTCGCCCCACGGCTCTGTGGGGCGAGGCGCCGTCGGGCCGTACCCGCAGCTCGACGGTTCGCGTGCCGCCGGGCGACAGTTCGAACTCCCAGCGGAGCAGTCCCGCGGAGGCCAGGGCGTCGGCGGGTGGCGGGTCGGCGGTGACGGCCGAGTCCCCCGTGGCGCAGGTCCACCGGAGGCCCGAGTCGTGGACGGTGGCGGACAGTTCGGGCCCCGCTCGGCCCGAGGCGACCGAAGCGAGTTCCGCGAGGTCCGTGCCCAGGGCGACCTCCAGCGAGAGGCGCAGCGTGCGGGAGGCAGCGCTGTGCAGGACGATCCGCTCCGTGCCGTCCGCGCTCCTCGTCCGTTCCACGATCACGTCCGGATCGGGGCCCGAGTCGGTGGACGCGCGCACCGTCCCCACGAAGCGGGCCCGGTCGGCGCCGATCATCCGGGCCTGTACGGGGAGCGGTTCGCGCCCTGACACCTTTACCTGGCAGCGGGACAGCATCCGCCGGCCCGCGCGGTAGAACCCGTCCAGCCCGCGACCGGTCAGCTGTCCCTGCTCCGTGGAGATCGCCAGTCCTGGCAGGGCCACGCAGATGAGCGCGGTGTGCACGGGAGGCAGGTCCGTGGTCCGGCGCGGAAAGGGAACGGGTGCCGGACGGGCCGTGGAGGCACCCGCCGTCGCCGCGAAGGGACTCGATGCGCTCTCCGCTCCTGCGAACGGAGATGCCGAACCGCCTAGGCGGTCGAGGTGTCGGGCGGGGCCGCGTGACTGCGGGAGGTCGACGTCGGGTTCGGAGGGCGGGTTGGGCATGGGCATGCGGCTTCCTCCGCGGTCGGTGCGCTGCGGGCGCGCTCGGCGCCGGGTCGGGGGCTCCGGAGGGTCGGGGGCGTTCGGCGGCGCGGCCCGGCCGCGGGTACCGCCACACAGGTGAACGGAACGGCCCTGCTCCGAGTCACGCCCTCGTTGCCGGAAGCCGACCGAATGGCGGCGTGGCGGGCCGCCATCCGTGACGGGGAGGCTGACGGGTTGACGGAACACGCCGGCGATTCGCTGGGCGGACAAGGGAGCGCACGCCCCTCCTCCAGGGATCCGGTCGGAGCGACCGCTCATGTCTCCTCCCCCACACCCTGACGACCACCTTCGCGGCGAGCCCGCGCCCGATCACTCGTCCGCCCGAACGCCCGCGCCGGTCCGTCCCCGGTGGGCGAGGTGTCCTCGGCGGGCCGGACAGCTGGCAGACCGCGCGCCCCGAGAGAGCGGCGGCTCGGTCGCGTTCCCCCGTGCCCCGCCGGTCGCGCCCTCCGCCGACGGCGGGCAGCCGCCCCGGAGGGCCCTGCCGTGACGCCGGACGATCCGGCAGGAGTCGATGCTCCCGATTCCGGTGCCGGCTCCGCGGCGTCGGGTGGTGCCGCGTGGTCGCCTCCCGACGGCCGTCCCTCTTCCGCCCCCGGCCGGCCGGTGCGCTCCGCGCGCAGGCAACGGCGGATCGACTCGGGGTCCAGTCCCTCGTTGCAGGCCTGATGCAGAAGCCGCGCGAAGAGGTAGTCGGGATCGGCGCCCAGTGCCATGGCCAGGGCCTCCCGGGCCTCCAGTTCGTCACCGCTCGACCAGGCGACCCATCCGGCGAGGGCGAGAGGGGCCGCGGCGTGCTCTCCGTAGGAGCCGACGCAGCGGCGGGCCAGCGCTCGCCAGAGACGCAGGGCAGGCCCTGCCTCGTCGCCCTCCATCCACTCGGCGGCTCGGTCACGGGTCGTACGGTCCTGAAGGCCGAGGATCAGGGTGGCGGCCTCCTCGGCTGTCAGGAGTCCGTCGTCGCGGAGGTCGGCCGGACGGATGCCGGAGACGGGCGGGGCGGCCGCGAACCGCTTCAGGAGCCGTCGCGCCTGTTCGAGAGTCTCCTCGGACAGGGCCGCGCGGCTCTCGTCGTCGAGGATCCGGGGGATCAGAGTCCTGTTCGCCGCGTCGAGCGCCGTCTCCTGGTCCACGGCGGCCCCGCGCTCCCAGGGGACGAGGCGAGCCGTGAGCTCCCGGAGGGATCCGCGCACCTGAAGGCCCGCGTAGGTCGCCGCGGCGGCGAGGACGGAGGTGCCGGGCAGGCCCATGGCCTCCCCCTCGGGCGAGCAGCATCCCTGGCCTGGGCAGCAGTACGACCAGAAGCGGCCGTCGGAGATGCAGAGGGCCTCGATCACCGGGACGTCGAGGCGGCCGCAGGCCGTCCGCAGCAACTGGGCGAGCGGGCGCAGACGCTCCATGACGTCCCGGCCCGACTCGCCACTCCCGGGCTCCTGGCAGAGGTACGCGACCATGCCCCCGGGCCGGGCACCTCTGCGCTCGCTCCCCTTCACCAGCCCGTGCGCCAGTTGCTCGGCCACGGACGGCCAGTCGTCCGCCTGGGCCGGGATGCCGAGCCGCGCCCGCCCGCCGAAGCGGCCCCGCTTCTCCCCGTCGTGCAGGGCGGCGAGCACGATGCTGTCCTCCGGCCGGTACCCGAGCAGGTACGGCAGGGCGTCCGCCAGCTCGGCCGGTGTCCGCAGGGTGACCTGGTGCCCGACGGGCAGATCGCGTCCGTCGTGCCCGGACCGCTTCTCCCACCCTCCGCCGCGGGTGCCGTGGGCGCCGTACTCGTCATGTCCGCCGCGCGCACCGCCGTCATCGCGTCCGCCAAGCGCACCGTCTCCCCCGTGCCCACCGCGCCCGCTGATGTCACTGTCGCCGGACGCACCGGCCGCTTCGCTGTGATTCGTCATGCCGTGACCATCCCGCGGATCCCGAAATCCCGCTTCGACCTGTGGATAACCATGGCCATGACCACGACACAAGTTGTCCACAACGCGGCGGCCTCATTCGCGCGATGTCCGACTCATCGGGTTGCATGGGGCCATGACCAACGAAGACCCGCGACCCACGTCCGGCGAAGACCTGCGCATCGCGGCCGATGCCGTACTCGCCCGCCTCGTCGGCGCCCCGGCGGGCAAGGCCCGGTTGCGCGAGGACCAGTGGCGCGCCATCGAGGCCCTGGTGGCCGACAAGCGCAGAGCGCTGGTCGTGCAGCGCACCGGCTGGGGCAAGTCCGCGGTGTACTTCGTCGCGACCGCGCTGCTGCGCGAGCGGGGTGCCGGGCCCACCGTCATCGTCTCCCCGCTCCTCGCCCTGATGCGCAACCAGGTGGAGGCGGCGGCCCGCGCCGGCATCCACGCGCGAAGCATCAACTCGTCCAACACGGAGGAGTGGGAGACCATCCAGGCCGAGGTGGCCGCGAGCGAGGTCGACGTGCTCCTGGTGAGCCCCGAGCGGCTCAACAATCCGGACTTCCGCGATCAGGTGCTGCCCAAGCTGGCGGCGGCGACCGGCCTGCTCGTGGTCGACGAGGCCCACTGCATCTCCGACTGGGGGCACGACTTCCGGCCGGACTACCGCAGGCTGCGCACGATGCTCGCCGATCTCCCGCCCGGCGTTCCCGTCCTGGCGACCACGGCGACGGCCAACGCGCGCGTAACCGCGGATGTGGCCGAGCAGCTGGGCACGGGTGCGAGCACGGACGCGCTGGTCCTGCGCGGACCGCTGGACCGGGAGAGCCTGAGTCTCGGCGTGCTGCAGTTGCCGGACGCGGCCCACCGGATGGCCTGGCTCGCCGAGCACCTCGGCGACCTGCCGGGTTCCGGCATCATCTACACGCTCACCGTGGCCGCGGCCGAGGAGGTCACCGCTTTCCTCCGCCAGGCCGGGCACACGGTGGCGTCGTACACAGGGAAGACGGAGAACGCGGACCGGCAGCAGGCCGAGGAGGACCTGCTCGCCAACCGGGTCAAGGCCCTGGTCGCCACGTCGGCGCTGGGCATGGGTTTCGACAAACCCGACCTCGGATTCGTGGTGCACCTGGGCTCCCCCTCCTCTCCCATCGCGTACTACCAGCAGGTGGGACGCGCGGGCCGCGGCGTGAAGCACGCCGAAGTGCTCCTGCTGCCGGGCAAGGAGGACCAGGCGATCTGGCAGTACTTCGCGTCGATCGCCTTCCCTCCGGAGGAGCAGGTGCGCCGCACCCTGGACGTCCTGGCCCGCGCCGACAGGCCGCTCTCGCTGCCCGCCCTCGAACCCCTGGTGGAGCTGCGCCGGTCCCGTCTGGAGACGATGCTCAAGGTGCTCGACGTGGACGGAGCGGTACGACGTGTCCAGGGCGGCTGGATCTCCACAGGCGTTCCCTGGACGTACGACAGCGAGCGCTACGCGTGGGTGGCCAAGCAGCGGGCCGCCGAGCAGCAGGCGATGCGCGACTACGTCTCGACGACCGGCTGCCGGATGGAATTCCTGCGGCGACAGCTGGACGACGAGCGAGCCGCTCCGTGCGGGCGCTGCGACACCTGTGCGGGAGCCCGGTTCGAGGCCTCCGTCTCCTCGTCGGCACTCGACGCCGCCAACGGCGAGCTGAGCCGCGCGGGTGTCGATGTCGAGCCCCGCAAGATGTGGCCGACGGGCCTGCCCGCGGTCGGCGTCGACCTGAAGGGCCGTATCCCGGCGGGCGAACAGGCCGCATCGGGGCGCGCCCTGGGACGGCTCTCGGACATCGGCTGGGGCAACCGGCTGCGTCCCCTGCTCGCTCGCCAGGCCCCCGACGGACCCGTGCCGGACGATGTGGCGAAGGCCGTGGTCGGTGTGCTGACCGACTGGGCGAAGGGGCCCGGCGGCTGGGCGTCGGGGCGGCCCGACGCGCAGCCGCGCCCCGTGGGCGTCGTCACCATGGCGTCGCGCACGCGTCCGCAGCTGATCCAGTCGCTGGGCGCACGGATCGCGGAGATCGGCCGGCTGCCGCTGCTGGGGTCCGTGGAGTACGTCGGCGAGGCCTCGCAGCTCTCGCGGAGCAACAGCGCTCAGCGTCTCAAGGTTCTCGACGGGTCACTGACCGTGCCTCCCTCATTGGCCGAGGCACTCCGAGCGGGGGCCGGCCCGGTGCTGCTCGTGGACGACGCGACGGAGACCGGATGGACCCTCGCGGTCGCCGCGCGACTCCTCCGCCGGTCCGGGGCGCAGGGAGTGTTGCCGCTGGTCCTGGCCGTACAGGCGTGAACCAGGTGTCGTCATCACCAACAGAGGGCAAGGATATAAACGGCGTATAGCAAGAATCCGGTCGGTGGCCCCAATTGCTCGTTGCCGCAACCAAGTTCGACAGGAAGAATTGAAGTCCGCTCCCCGCACGGCTCGCCCGTGGTCCGGTAGGGCTCTGCCGCGACGTGCGCTCCCCCAAGTCCGACCCCGCCCGCAGTGCGGGCGCGTAGCCGAAGGGAGGACCGTGACCTTCGGATTCGCTCCGTCCTCGGCGTCATCCATGTCGACGTCTGCCGATCTGTCCGCCGCTTCCGCCAACCCACTGGCCCGCATGCTCGAACCCGCCGAATGGGCTGCCGCGGGCATTCCGCTGCTGCGCAATCCCCGTGAGGTCGTCAGTGGTCTGCACGCTCGGCACCGGCCCAGACCGGCGACGGCGATCGTGGCTGTCCTCGACGCGGAAGAGCGGCTGAGGGCGAGTGCCTCGTTCGTCCGGCGGCCGACTCCGGCCGACGGCTGGATGTTCCGCAACGCCCTGCTCGCGCAGTTGCGCCGGGTCATCCCGCACGACCTGCGGCGGCGCACCCCGGTGCGTACGGCGGTCCTGCTCTACTGCCGTGAGGGCGACGCGCGTTGGACACAGGAGGACGGGGCGTGGATGTGGGGGCTGCGTGACGCGTGCACCCTGCACGGGCTGCGCTGCGGGGCGTACATCACACTGACGCACGACGGCTGGCAGGTTCTCGGCGAGGGCCGGGGTGGACGTCGTCCGAACGCGGACTCACCGCCGGAGCCCTTCGCCTTGGCCGAGGCACCGCCGCCGTTGCCGCGCACCGGAGGCGTCGCGTCGGAGGTGCTGCGTCGGGCGGCCGCCCGCTGACCTCAGACGTCTCCGGCACCGTCGGGCACCCGCGCGCCGCCGGACACCCGCGCGCTGTCGGTCGCCCGGCATCGGCCGCCTGACCGGCAGCCTCCTGAACGGGCGGCCACCAGCCGGGCGCCGCGCACTCGATGGGAAGTCACCGCGTGGGAGGACGCCGCCCGGGGCGGGCAGGCCACCCCCCGCACCCCTCCCGCGCCACCGCGACCGCCCGGCGGCACATGATTCGGCCAGCTCGGAGCAGCTCAGGACGTACGGAAAGCCGTCTGGGAGCGGGCGGGGCCACCGACGGTCCGTTCGTCGACCGCAGTTGTTGTCGATCAGCCGCACCGGATGTCGGACGGCGTACCCGATGTCGGACGGGCCGCCAACCGCCGGCCACGACAGACATGCCGCCCCTGTGGGCGTCCCTCTGTCGGCGAACCGCACACGGACTAGCTCTGGTCGACCCGCTGGCCGCCGCCCGCCGTCCCGCCCGTCGACCGGTCGGCGCCGGCACACACGGGGCGCCCCATCCGCGAGGGTCTCCACGGACCTGCGCCCCGTCTCCGGAACGGCACGACAACGGCGTACGCCAGTGAGCACTCCGTACTCGAGACCCGCGCTCGACAGCGAACCCGACACCCGAGCCAGCAGGCCGCACCGGCAACTGGCGCCTGACGCCCGGCACCCACACCCGCGCACCCACACCCGCGTACCCACAATTCGGGCACCCCCGATCCGGAACGTCGGGCGACAGGACACCCTCGGAACCGCAGCCGGAAGCGTCCTGGGAACCACGGCGAAAGGTGTCCGGGGAGCCGTCACCGCAATCGCGGCGCGACCGCGGCGCACACACGGCGATCTGCGGGCACGCCGAAACGGTCACCTCGCGGACGTCGGCACGCCGACGTCACCACTATGCGGCGCCTCCGAGTGACGCGGCGCCTCCGAGCGAATCCCGGACGGCCTCGGACGGCCTCCGGGATCCGTTCAGACTCCGGCGCCCAGAACCGAGTTGATCTGCTGCGGGTCGCCGCAGACGATCAGCAGGGTGCCGGCCCGGCCGAGGGCCAGCGGCAGGGCGGTGGCGACAGCGTCGGACCCGCCGTTGACGGCGAACACGACGACGGGACGGGACGTGGCCCGGGCCACGACGGAGGCATCGGCGTAGAAGACGTCGTCGCCCGCGTCGTGCTGAGCCCAGTAGGCGGTTTCGCCGAAGGAGAGCTCGTGCGCGGCCCACGGGTGCGGTTGGCCGGTGGTGATCACCAGCACCTCACCGGGGGCACGGCCCGACTCCAACAGCAGATCGACCGCTTCTTCGGCGGCGTCCAGCGCACCCTCGGCCGAGGCCGGGATCAGCTGGATCTGCGGGGTGGCGGCAGCGGGTGCGGCCGCCGGGACGGACGACCCCGGCGCGGCCACGACCGGCTCGCGCGGGGTGCGTTGGGCCGGCATCGGCCGGACAGGTCCCGGACGTCCGGGACGCGGCGGAGCCGCGGGACGGGGACCGGGTACGGGACGAGGGGTCGGCGCGGTACGGCCACTGGCCGGAGTCGCGCGGGGACCCTGGGCACTCTCGTGAATCTGAGGCTCCTCGGGAATGAGAGGCATGAGCTGATTTTTATCAAACGCCGGTGCGACTCGCGTCGGCGGGTGGCACATGAGTGCGAGCGGAACCGTCAGAAATCGAAGCCGAGCTGCCCCTCGATCTCCGGACCGCTTCCGTCCGCCCAGCCGCGGACCTTCTTGAGGTGCCGCCACTGGGGCAGCGCATCAAGATACGCCCATGTCAGCCGGTGGTACGGGGTGGGGCCCCGCTCCGCCAGTGCGGCCTTGTGCACGGGAGACGGATACCCGGCGTTGGCCGCAAAACCGAAGTCTGCATGGTCGACACCCAGTTCGGCCATCATTTTGTCGCGCTGAACCTTCGCGATCACCGAGGCCGCCGCGACGGCCACACAGGACTGGTCACCCTTGATCACCGTGCGGACCCGCCACGGCGACCCGAGATAGTCGTGCTTCCCATCGAGGATGACCGCGTCGGGCCGGACGGGCAAGGTCTCCAGGGCCCGCACTGCCGCGAGGCGCAGGGCCGCCGTCATCCCCAGCTCGTCGATCTCCTCCGGGGAGGCATGCCCCAGGGCGTACGACGTCACCCACTTCTCGAGCTCCACGGCCAGGACGGTTCGCCGCTTGACGGTGAGGAGCTTGGAGTCGGTGAGACCTTCGGGGGGACGGCGCAGCCCCGTGACCGCGGCGCAGACGGTGACCGGGCCGGCCCATGCACCGCGGCCCACCTCGTCGACACCGGCGATGATCTTCGCTCCGGTCGTGGCGCGGAGGGAGCGCTCGACAGTGTGGGTGGGTGGTTCGTACGGCATGGCGCCCTCAGCCTACGCCGCCCGGAGCCCCTCGCGACACCAGGGTTTGCCCAGGCGACCAGGGCTCCGCCTCGCACCCGGTTCAGCCACCGTCGCGCCGCAGCAGCGGAACCATCAGCTGGTCGATCATCTCTTCCAGATCCCGCTCGCCCCATTCGCTCGCGCACACCTTGGAGCGGTACATCATCATCGCCGGAATGGCGTCGAAGACGTACGCGTTCGCGGCGTCCGGACGCACCTCTCCCCGCTCGATACCGCGGTGGACGATGTCCTGCAGCAGGTGCGTCGTCGGCTCGATGACCCCGCCGAGAATCACGCCGTGGAAGCGCTCGGCCTGGGCCACGTCGCATTCGTGAAGTACCGAACGCAGGGCGAATCCGGGCTGCGAGTACATCGCCTCCCGCACCAGCCGGCACAGCTCCAGCAGGTCCTCCCGGACACTCCCCAGGTCGGGGGCCTCGGTCAGGCTCGGCAGTCCGGCCTTCAGCGCGTCCGCGACAAGATCCTCCTTGGAGGGCCAGCGACGGTAGACCGCGGCCTTTCCGGTCTGGGCCCGCGCGGCGACACCCTCCATGGTGAGGCCGCTCCAGCCGACCGTACTGAGCTGCTCCAGCGTGGCCTCGAGGATCGCGCGTTCGAGCACAGCACCGCGTCGGCGCAGGGAGGCCGCCTGAGCGGGGGCGGCCGTCCAACGCGAAGTAACCATCTGAGTGTCTCCGTTGCGCGAGGAGGCGGGCGGACTGGGGTGGGGTCCGTCCGAGGTGGAGCCGGAGGCGGGACCCCCCTGGGGGGAGGGCCGCCCCGGTCGGGTGCGGTCGGTGAGCTCGGTACCGCTGCGGGCGGCCGAGTGACGTCACGAGGCAGCGAGTTCAGTGAACGCTTGCGTTCACTGTCGGGGACTCACTACCGTTGACGCGGCAGTGAACGCGAGCGTTCACTAACGCACTTGTGGGGGACCCATGGTGACAACCTCTCAGTTGATTCCGGATTCGAAGCCAGGAGCGGCCCGTCGGGAAGGACATCCCGGCCTCGCGCTCGCCGTCATCGCGGCCTGCCAACTCATGGTGGTACTCGACGCGACGATTGTGAACATCGCCCTCCCGCATATTCAAGACGCGCTCAATTTCAGCACGACCGACCTGACCTGGGTGGTCAGCGCGTACACCCTCACCTTCGGTGGCCTGCTGCTTCTCGGCGGCAGGGCAGGTGACATCCTCGGTCGCCGCCGGGTCTTCATGACCGGCATCCTGCTCTTCACGCTCGCCTCGCTGCTCGGCGGACTCGCCCAGGAACCCTGGCAGTTGCTGGCGGCGCGCGCCCTTCAGGGCGTGGGTGGCGCGATCGCGTCGCCCACCGCTCTGGCGCTCATCACCACGACCTTCCCCGAAGGCCCGGAACGGAACAGGGCCTTCGCCGTGTTCGCCGGGGTCTCCGCGGGCGGTGGCGCGATCGGGCTCCTCGCGGGCGGCATGCTCACCGAGTGGCTCGACTGGCGCTGGGTGCTCTTCGTCAACGTGCCCATCGGTGTGCTGATAGCCGTGCTCGCGCCGATGTACATCAACGAGTCCGAGCGCCATCCCGGACGGTTCGACATCGCGGGCGCGCTGACCTCGACGGCCGGTATGGCCACCCTCGTGTACGGATTCATCCGCTCCGCGGCGGAGGGCTGGCGGGACAGCCTCACCATCGGGTCGTTCGTCGCGGCACTTCTCCTGCTGCTGGCCTTCGCCTTCACCGAAACCCGGGCGAAGGAGCCGATCACCCCGCTGAAGATGTTCGCCAACCGCAACCGCTCGGGCACGTACGTGATCATGCTCAGTCTGGCCGCGGCGATGTTCGGGATGTTCTTCTTCATCGTTCTGTTCGTGCAGAACGTGCTGGGTTACACCCCGATCCAGGCGGGCCTGGCCTTCCTCCCGGTGACGGCGGCGATAGGCATCGGCGCGGCTCTCTCGCAGCGGTTCCTTCCGGTGCTGGGGCCCAAGCCCTTCATGATGGCCGGTTCCGCCCTCGTCGCGATCGGGCTCGGCTGGCTGACCTTCATGAGCCCCGACAGCACCTACGTCGGCGGGATTCTCGGCCCGATGCTGCTCTTCGCCTTCGGTATGGGTCTGAACTTCGTGACCCTGACCGTCACCGCGGTCTCCGGCGTGGACCAGCGCGAGGCGGGCGCCGCGTCCGGGCTTCTCAACGTCACGCAGCAGGTGGGCGGCTCGCTCGGTCTCTCCATCCTGACCACGGTCTTCGGCTCCGCGAGCCGGGACGAGGCGAAGAAGCAGGTGCCGAAGTTCCTGACCGGCTCCTCGCCGGAACAGAAGGCGGAGTTCGCCAAGACGCATCAACTGCCCGCGCCCTGGGGCCACGACGTGCTCGCCCACGGCATCTCGACGGCCTTCGTCCCGGCCGTCGCGATGGCCGTACTGGCCCTGATCACCGCCTCCGTGGTGATCCGCGTCCGCAAGAGCGACCTGGACGCCCTCGCCGGCACGGCGGGACCGGCCGGAGTCTGACGAGGAGAGCCGCGGAGGCCGGGCCCGGTCCGGGGAAGACCGGTGCGGTCCACGGTCCGGCCTCCGCAGCGCACGGCACGGCAACGCGCCGCGCATCACGGACACACGACGACATCGCGCCACCGCACCACACGGCAGCACGCCACACGGGACCGCCTCACATCACGGCAGCACACCCCACGGCTCCCCCGCACATCACCGGCACACGACGCCGAGCGCCCGCACCTCACCGGCCACACGACACCGAACCGCCGCACCTCGCGGCAGAGCGCAGGACCGAGCCCCTCACACCAGGGCGACCCGCGACACGGCACCCCCGTACATCACGGACAGGACGGGACACCGTTCCAAGGGGCCCGCGCGCGGATCCAGGGGGCGCGGGGACGCCTCACATCCCATGCGCAGGGGACGGGGCCATGGAGGTGATGGGGACACCCCGCCTACGCCGCGACAGCCATCCACTGCGGCAGGCTCTCCGTCCGTGCCACCCACTCCCCCGGTGGCGTCCCCGCCTTCCCGGAGGCGACCACCCCGCCGACGATGGCACAGGTCGTGTCCATGTCGCCGCCCACCTGGGCCGTCGCCCAGAAGGCCGCTTCGTAGTCTCCGAGGGTCCGAGCCGCCGACCAGAGCGCGAACGGCACCGTGTCGTGCGCCGTCGTGCGCCGCCCGCATCCCAGTACGGCCGCGACCGTCGCGGTGTCCCCGTAGTCGAGCATGTCCCGGGCCCGGCGCAGCCCCGCGCCCACGGCGCTGCGCGGCACGAGCCCGATGACGCCGTCGAGCAGCGCCTCGGGGCTCGGTGGCCCCGCCGGGTCGGCCGCCAGGGCGGCGGCCGCGGCGACGGCCATGGCGCCGACGACGGCCTCGCGGTGCTGGTGGGTGGGGTACGCCGAGATCTCCGCCTGGTGGACCGCCTGCTCGGGGTCGTCCGCGTACCAGGCCCCCAGGGGGGCGATCCGCATCGCCGCGCCGTTGCCCCACGAGCCTTGTCCCTTGAAGAGGGCGGAGGCCAGCTGTCGCCAGTCGCCGCCTTCCCGGACCTGCCGCAACAGCCGGTTGACGGCGGGGCCGTAACCGCGGTCGAAGTCGTGGTGCTCGGCGAAGGAGCGGGCCAGCTCGTCCTGGTCGATGCGGCGGTGCCGGGACAGGACGGCCACCACGGAGGAGGCCATCTCGGTGTCGTCCGTCCACTGCCAGGTGCCGGGCGGAAGGTCGCGGCGCTTGAGCAGCGGGTAGTGCGCCGGCACGAAGAACTGTGAGCCCAGCGCGTCCCCCACCGCGAGTCCGCGCAGGCTGGCCAGGGCGCGGCCCATGCGTGCGTCGGGAGAGGTGTCAGCGGTCATCGCCCTGCCACTCTATCCCGCTGACCCCGTACGGCTCCGGATCACGCCAGCGCTCGAACGGGCGGTCGAGGGTGTACTTGTCGTCGTCGCCGAGAACGAGCATCCGCATCTCCGCGTTCCCCGGATTCGACAGCGCCTCGAACTCGGCGACCGTCCAGTGGAACCAGCGCATGCAGAACAGGCGCATGGCCAGACCGTGGGTCACCAGGAGCACGTTCGGCGGGTGGTCGGGCGCCTCGAAGCTGCGGTAGAGGCTCTCCAGGAAGCCGCCGACCCGGTCGTACACGTCGGCGCCGGACTCACCCTGGGCGAAACGGTAGAAGAAGTGCCCGTACGCATCCCGGTACGCCTTCTGAAGGCGCACGTCGTCGCGGTCCTGCCAGTTGCCCCAGTCCTGCTCGCGCAGCCGGGGCTCCTCGCGCACCCGCATGAGCTCGGGGTCGAGGTGAAAGGCACGGAGTGTCTCGTGCGTACGCCGGTACGGGGACACGTACACGCTGACACGCTCCCGTCCCAGCACCTCCCGCAACCGTTTTCCGGTCTCCTCGGCCTGCTGCCACCCCTTCTCGGTGAGCGGCAGAGCGTGGTCGGGTTCGCGTTCGTACACGGTGTCATCCGCGTTGCCCGCTGACTCGCCGTGCCGGACAAGGACGATGCGCCGTGGTCTTACCATGCCAAGACCCTAATTCGGGTGATGGCCGATCGAGCACTCGTACGGGCTCCATACGGCGCAGATCACACGCGTCCCCCACCTCGGACACGCATGGTCACCACGCCTTCAGACGGTCCAGGCGGGTTCCAGCGCCACTATGTCGCCCGCGAGGGCCGCGACGTCGGTCTCCGTCTGGGCACGCAACGTGAGCCGTTCGACACGCTCGGCGCGGTACTTGCCGTGCTCGGCGGCCGACAGCCACATGGACAGGATCAGGAACTCGTGGCCCGGCGCCTCGCCGAACAGGCCCCGCACCATGCCGGGGGAACCGGCCATCGCCGGGTTCCAGACCTTCTCCTGCATCAGCGCGAAGTGCTCGGCCCGTTCCTCGTGGACATGACAGTGGGCCACCCTCAGCAGGTCGGTGTCCGTGAAGCGCGGTTCGAACCCGGTCTTCACATCGAACCGGTGATCGAAGAGCTTGACCTGCGCGTCCTTGAAGGTCCCGGCCTGAGCGGTGGCGAGCCGATCGTGCGAGCGGGCCATGAAGGAGTCGTAGAAGGCACGGCTCTCCCAGAAGGTGAAGAGGTGCGCCACTCCGGGCCGCCCCCGGCTCCAGCCCCCGCCCTGTCCCCGGAATCCCGGCTCGCCCAGAAGCCCCGCCCACTTTCGCTGCCCGCGCTCGAAACCGCGGCGGTCCACCACGGTGCAGCGAATCCAGTTGACCAGCACCGCGCCATCGTAAGGCCACGGAGCGTGGCGTTGGTCACGCTCCGGCGGAGTGCGCCCGCGCGAGCGCTCCCGCGCGCGTGGCACGATGGACAACCGAACCTGACCGCACAGCAGTTGGGGCAGGAAGCGGACGGAAATGCGGGGAGGGGGAGATTCGGATGAACGGTCTCAACAAGGGGATCCGTAAGGTCGAGCTCGCGGTGAAATGGGACCCCAGTCCCGTCGGCGAGCCCGCGACCGACCTCGACATCATCGCGGCGACCTACGGGGCGGACGACCCGTACGGAAGTCCCGCCTACGTGGTGCACTTCGACAGCCGCTCGCCGGACGGCACGATCTACCTCAACCGGGACAGCAAGGACGGCAAGGGCTTCGGCTGGGACGAGGTCATGACCCTGGAGCTGGACCGCCTCAACAGCCGCTACATACGCGTGGTGGTCGGCGTCCTGATCCAGCAGCGCTCCGGCCACAAGGCGTTCGTCGGCGTGCTCAACCCCGGTCTGCGCATGCGCGAGGGCTACACCGTCCTGGCGGAGGACAACTTCGGCGATGTCCTGGCCGCGACGGCCGCGACGGTCGGCGAGTTCGTCCGCGACGACTCCGGGGAGTGGACCTTCCACCCGGGGATCCACGGCTACGACACGACCCCGGCGGCGTTCCCCGCGATCATGGGCCGTCGGCACGAGTCCTGAACCGCACCCGACCGGAAGCGGCCCACTCACCACGGAAACGGGCCACCGCGCGGGGAGACGGCCTTCCTCGTAGGGAAACGGCCCTCTCCGTAGGACCCGAAGAACGCCGAAGGGCGGCACGACCGGTGGTCGTGCCGCCCTTCATGTCGTCCGGTCAGCTGCAACCGCTGGTCGAACCGCAGCCCTCACAGATGTAGCAGGAACCGGCCCGCTGCATCTTCGTGCCGCAGGAGAAGCACAGGGGGGCGTCCGCCTGGATGCCCAGCTGCATCTCCACCAGTTCGGCACTGGTGTGAGCCTGCCTCGGAGCGGGCTCGGCCACCGCGGCCTCGGCCACGGGGGCGGCGACGGCCTTCAGTTCCTGCGCACGGGGCGCGGACTGGGCGAGGCCCTCGACGTCCATGTCGACGTCGTCCATCGACGGTTCGTAGGAACCCGTCTCCAGATGACGCTGCCGCTCCTCGGCCGAGTGGATGCCGAGCGCGGAACGCGTCTCGAACGGCAGGAAGTCCAGCGCCAGGCGGCGGAAGATGTAGTCGACGATCGACTGCGCCATCCGCACGTCCGGGTCGTCCGTCATGCCGGCCGGCTCGAAGCGCATGTTGGTGAACTTCGAGACGTACGTCTCCAGGGGCACGCCGTACTGCAGACCCACGGAGACCGCGATCGAGAAGGCGTCCATCATGCCGGCGAGGGTGGAGCCCTGCTTCGACATCTTCAGGAAGACCTCGCCGAGACCGTCGTCCGGGTAGGAGTTGGCGGTCATGTAGCCCTCGGCGCCGCCCACCGTGAAGGAGGTGGTGATGCCGGGACGGCCCTTGGGGAGGCGCTTGCGGACCGGGCGGTACTCGACGACCTTCTCGACCGTCTCGCGGATGGTCGCCTCGGCCTTGGCGGTGACCTCGGTCTTCTCCTTCTCCTTGGTCTTCGCGGAGAGGGGCTGGCCGACCTTGCAGTTGTCGCGGTAGATCGCGAGCGCCTTGACGCCCATCTTCCACGCCTCGAAGTAGACCTCTTCGACGTCCTCGACGGTCGCCGTCTCCGGCAGGTTGACCGTCTTGGAGAGCGCGCCGGAGATCCACGGCTGGATCGCGGCCATCATGCGGACGTGGCCCATCGCGGAGATGGAGCGCTCGCCCATGGCGCAGTCGAAGACCTCGTAGTGCTCGTGCCTGAGGCCCGGGGCGTCGACGACATTGCCGTTCTCGGCGATGTGGGCGACGATCGCCTCGATCTGCTCCTCCTGGTAGCCCAGGCGCCGCAGGGCCTGCGGGACCGTGCCGTTCACGATCTGCATCGAGCCGCCGCCGACCAGCTTCTTGAACTTGACCAGCGCGAGGTCGGGCTCGAGGCCGGTGGTGTCGCAGGACATCGCGAGACCGATGGTGCCGGTCGGGGCGATGACCGAGGCCTGCGCGTTGCGGAAGCCGTTCTTCTCACCGAGGTGCAGCACGTCCTGCCAGGCCTCCGTGGCGGCGGCCCAGATCGGCGTGTCCAGGTCGTCCACCCGCACGGCCACGGCGTTGGCGTCGGAGTGCTGCTTCATGACGCGCTGGTGCGGCTGCGCGTTGCGGGCGTAGCCGTCGTACGGGCCGACGACCGCGGCGAGCTCGGCGGAGCGGCGGTACGAGGTGCCGGTCATCAGCGAGGTGATCGAGCCGGCGAGGGCACGGCCGCCGTCGGAGTCGTACGCGTGACCGGTCGCCATCAGGAGGGCGCCGAGGTTGGCGTAGCCGATGCCCAGCTGACGGAAGGCGCGGGTGTTCTCGCCGATCTTCTGGGTCGGGAAGTCCGCGAAGCAGATGGAGATGTCCATCGCGGTGATGACGAGCTCGACGACCTTGGCGAAGCGCTCGACCTCGAAGGACTGGCGGCCCTTGCCGTCGTCCTTCAGGAACTTCATGAGGTTCAGCGAGGCGAGGTTGCAGGACGTGTTGTCCAGGTGCATGTACTCGCTGCACGGGTTCGAGCCGTTGATACGACCGGACTCCGGGCACGTGTGCCACTGGTTGATCGTGTCGTCGTACTGGATACCCGGGTCGGCGCAGGCCCAGGCGGCCTCGGCCATCTTGCGGAAGAGCGACTTGGCGTCGACCTCCTCGATGACCTCTCCGGTCATGCGCGAGGTGAGGCCGAACTTGCCGCCCTGCTCGACCGCCTTCATGAACGCGTCGTTCACACGGACCGAGTTGTTGGCGTTCTGGTACTGGACGGACGTGATGTCGTCGCCGCCCAGGTCCATGTCGAAGCCCGCGTCGCGCAGGGCGCGGATCTTCTCCTCCTCCTTGACCTTGGTCTCGATGAAGTCCTCGATGTCGGGGTGGTCGACGTCGAGGATGACCATCTTGGCCGCGCGGCGGGTGGCGCCGCCCGACTTGATCGTTCCCGCGGAGGCGTCGGCACCGCGCATGAAGGAGACGGGACCGGAGGCGTTGCCGCCCGAGGAGAGGAGCTCCTTGGAGGAGCGGATACGGGAGAGGTTCAGGCCGGCGCCGGAGCCGCCCTTGAAGATCATGCCCTCTTCCTTGTACCAGTCGAGGATCGACTCCATGGAGTCGTCGACGGACAGGATGAAGCAGGCGGAGACCTGCTGGGGCTGCGGCGTCCCGACGTTGAACCAGACGGGGCTGTTGAAGCTGAAGATCTGGTGCAGGAGCGCGTACGCCAGCTCGTGCTCGAAGATCTCGGCGTCGGCGGGCGAGGCGAAGTACTTGTAGTCCTCGCCGGCCTTCCGGTACGTCTTCACGATGCGGTCGATGAGCTGCTTGAGGCTCACCTCGCGCTGCGGGGTGCCGACGGCACCTCGGAAGTACTTGCTGGTGACGATGTTGACCGCGTTCACCGACCAGAAGCCGGGGAACTCGACGCCACGCTGCTCGAAGTTGACCGAGCCGTCGCGCCAGTTGGTCATGACGACGTCACGGCGCTCCCACTCCACCTCGTCGTACGGATGCACGCCGGGGGTGGTGTGGATGCGCTCGATGCGCAGCCCCTTGCTGGCCTTGGTGCCCTTGGCGCGGGAACCTCGTGCCGGACCGCTCGCCGTCTCTGTCATGCCGCCTCCCTGTATCAGGCTAAAACGCCCTGAAGTGCCACGTTCTTCCCATGGCACATTGTGTGTCTGATGCTGCGCGCGCCGTCCGTACGGCCTTTCGCAGCAGGTCTGTGGTCGCCGCCGAGCGGCCGGCCCGAGCCGGCCTTCCGTCAGTCGGCGGCGGTGGCGGGCACGGGGACCTGGACGGCCTCTCCGGACCCGCGGTCGCATTCCGGGCGCTCCGCGTCCGCGGCGCCCGCGCCTCCCTCGTTCCCCGCGGCGGGGCACTGCCCCGTCTCCCTGAGTTCCACGATGGCGGCCTCGAAGTCCTCGAGCGAGTCGAACGCCCGATAGACGGACGCGAACCGCAGATAGGCGACGAGGTCGAGTTCCTGCAACGGGCCGAGTATGGCCAGCCCCACGTCGTGGGTGGTCAGTTCGGCGCTTCCGGTGGCCCGCACCGCCTCCTCGACCCGCTGGCCGAGCTGGGCGAGCGCGTCCTCGGTGACCGGCCGCCCCTGGCACGCCTTGCGCACACCGTTGATGACCTTGGTGCGACTGAAGGGCTCGGTGACGCCCGACCGCTTGACCACCATCAGCGAGCACGTCTCCACGGTCGTGAAACGACGGGAGCAGTCGGGACACTGGCGGCGCCTGCGGATCGACGTGCCGTCATCGGTCGTACGACTGTCGACGACGCGGCTGTCGGGGTGCCTGCAGAAGGGGCAGTGCATGGCTCCAACCCTCCTTCACAGCACGACTCATAGACCCCCCGAGACCTCACGGGCCTCTCGGAGCAGCCCCAAGCATAGGCGATGGTCGGGGGCTCGAAGACCCGGGGGACCACAACTTCTGGGCTACTCCGGCAATCCAACCACTAGATGTGGGGATCGACCCGTAAATTCGCCCAGGGCGCGCGTGTCGCGCACGTATGGGCATGTGCCGCACGGCCGTGCCGCTCCCGGACACGCGGAGATACCGTGGTCACCGCGCGGGCAGCGCGCGTACGGGGGGTCGGTACCCGACGGACGGGGTGCCGGATGGCAGACTGGGGCGCGGCCCACATCTGTCGGCACGGTCATCGCCTCGGCGGTGAAGAGTACAGCAATGAGCCCTTTTGTCCGACGGACGCGGCATCAGCCATACACCCAGCCACATGATCACGTGGGGCAATCCGCGGTTTTTCACTCGAACGTGTGTTTGGCGCAACCTTTCGAAAGCAACTACCGTTGTCCAGCAGGGAGACCATCGAGAGGGGCCGACGTGACCACCACCGCAGACAGTGCCACCATCACTGCCCAGGACCGCTCCCAGGGCCGACTCGAGCCGGTGCATGCGATGAACGAAGCCACGAACCATGAGGGGCCCAAGCGTTCCCTGCCGGGCCGACCTCCAGGCATCCGCGCAGACAGCTCGGGACTCACCGACAGGCAGCGCCGGGTGATCGAGGTCATCAGGGACTCCGTGCAGCGACGCGGCTACCCGCCGTCGATGCGGGAGATCGGACAGGCGGTCGGCCTCTCCAGCACCTCCTCGGTCGCACATCAGCTGATGGCACTGGAACGCAAGGGCTTCCTGCGCCGCGACCCGCACCGTCCGCGCGCGTACGAGGTCAGGGGCTCCGACCAGTCCTCGGCACAGCCGACGGACACGGCGGGCAAGCCGGCCGCGTCGTACGTCCCGCTCGTCGGCCGTATCGCCGCCGGCGGGCCCATCCTGGCCGAGGAGTCCGTGGAGGACGTCTTCCCGCTCCCCCGGCAGCTGGTGGGTGACGGTGAGCTGTTCGTCCTCAAGGTCGTCGGTGACTCGATGATCGAGGCCGCCATCTGTGACGGCGACTGGGTGACGGTCCGCCGCCAGCCCGTCGCGGAGAACGGTGACATCGTGGCCGCGATGCTGGACGGCGAGGCCACCGTGAAGCGGTTCAAGCGCGAGGACGGCCATGTATGGCTGCTCCCGCACAACTCCGCCTACCAGCCGATCCCCGGCGACGAGGCGACCATCCTGGGCAAGGTGGTGGCCGTACTGCGGCGAGTGTGACAGCGCGTGCCGGGCGGCACCGACCGCCCCCCCCTGACCGGGCCCCGGGACCAACTGCGCCGGTTCCGGGGCCCTGCACGTCCTCTCGCGCGGCCACCCGCGGTGAGGTCGTCCGGCCCGCAGAGCGCCCCGGCGTTCCGCGCCTTCGCACCCGGGCCTCGGTGGCCATCGCGGGTGTCCCTCGACGGTGACCATCGATCGGGACACCCTGCGCTCCTCGCCTCTGCCCCGAGCACCGCTCGAACCGACCGGGCCTCGGCGGGCAGCGGCTACGCCTCCTCGACCCTCCGGTCCTCCTCCGCCTCCTCCGCCTTCCGCCCGTTCGGTGCGTCCTCCGCCTTCCGGGCCGCCTCGTCGATCGCCGCGAGCGACCTCCGGACCTGGTTGCGGTCCGTCGTGTACCAGAAGTCGGGCAGCGAGGCCTTGAGATAGCTGCCGTAGCGTGCGGTGGCCAGGCGCTGGTCCAGCACCGCTACGACACCACGGTCCCCCGTGGCGCGGACGAGACGGCCGGCGCCCTGTGCCATGAGCAGCGCCGCGTGCGTGGCGGCGACGGCCATGAAGCCGTTGCCGCCGTTGTCCTCGACGGCCTTCTGGCGGGCGCTCATCAGCGGATCGTCGGGGCGCGGGAAGGGGATCTTGTCCATGACGACCAGCTGACAGCTGGGGCCGGGGACGTCCACGCCCTGCCAGAGCGAGAGCGTGCCGAACAGACAGGTCTTCGGGTCGGCCGCGAAGTTCTTGATCAGCTCGCCGAGCGTCTCCTCGCCCTGCAGCAGGATGGGGTACTCGGGGATGCGCGTGCGCAGCTCCTCCGCCGCGAGCTGGGCGGCCCGCATCGAGGAGAACAGGCCCAGTGTGCGGCCCCCGGCGGACTTGATCAGCTCGGTGAGCTCGTCGAGCATGTCGCCGCGGTCGCCGTCACGCGCGGGGCGTGCCAGGTGCTTGGCCACGTACAGAATGCCCTGCCGGGGATAGTCGAAGGGCGAGCCGACGTCGACGCCCTTCCACTGCGGGAGGTCGTCGCCCTCCGTGCCCTCCGGGGCGAGCCCCAGCGAGGCCCCCACTCCGTTGAAGTCGCCGCCGAGCTTCAGGGTGGCCGACGTCAGTACGACCGACCGGTCCGAGAAGAGCTTCTCCCTGAGGAGACCGGACACCGACATGGGGGCCACCCGCAGCGACGCACCGAAGCGGTCGTGGCGCTCGTACCAGACGACGTCCCATTCGGAGCCGTTGGTGATCCGCTCCGCCACGTCGTGGACCGACTCCACCGCGGCGAGGGCCTGTTTGCGGACCGCGTCCTCGTCCTGGACGGACTTGTCGCGGGTGGAGCCGATCGCCGAGATCACCGTGCGCGCGGCGTCACGCAGTGCCATCAGCGCGTATCCGAGATCCTCCGGGATCTCCTCCAGACGTCCGGGAAGCGCCAGCTCCATCAGCCGCTCGAAGCCTTCGGCGGCGGTCTGCAACTGGTCGGCCGCCTTCTCGTTGACGAGCCGCGCGGCGCGCCGGACGGCACGGTTGACCTGGCCGGGGGTGAGCTCGCCGGTCGCGACGCCGGTGACCCGGGAGACCAGCTCATGGGCCTCGTCGACGATCAGCACCTCGTGCTGCGGGAGGACCGGCGCGCCCTCGATGGCGTCGATCGCGAGCAGCGCGTGGTTGGTGACGACGACCTCGGCGAGCTTGGCGCGCTCGCGGGCCATCTCCGCGAAGCACTCCGCTCCGTAGGCGCATTTGCTCGCGCCCAGACATTCCCGGGACGACACGGACACCTGGCTCCAGGCCCGGTCGGAGACGCCGGGCGTGAGGTTGTCACGGTCACCGGTCTCGGTCTCGTCCGACCAGTCCCGCAGGCGCAGCAGGTCCTGGCCCAGCTTGCTGGTGGGCGCGGCGGCCTCGAACTGGTCGAAGAGGCCCTCTTCCTCCTCCTGCGGCACACCCTCGTGCAGCCGGTGCAGGCACAGATAGTTCGACCGGCCCTTGAGCATCGCGAACTCGGGGCGGCGGCGCAGCAGCGGATGCAGCGCGTCCACGGTCCGTGGAAGATCACGCTCCACGAGCTGTCGCTGGAGCGCCAGGGTGGCTGTCGCCACGACGACGCGCTCCCCGTGGGCGAGCGCGGGCACCAGGTAGCCGAGCGACTTTCCGGTGCCGGTGCCCGCCTGCACCAGCAGGTGGGAGCTGTCGTCGATGGCACCCGCGACGGCTTCGGCCATGGTCACCTGGCCAGGGCGCTCCGTGCCGCCGACGGCGGTGACGGCGGCATGCAGGAGTTCGGGGAGTGAGGGCTCTGTCATAGCGATGCCAGCCTACGGGGCTCCACCGACAACCGGGCGATCACGGCCCGGACGACGGACATGATCAGGACGACGGTCGCGGCGCGGGTCATGACGACGGGGGCGGGTCGGGTGATCACGACGTGTGGAGGGGGTTCGGTACGGTGCCGTGCACGGCGGCGTGGGGGCGCTCGGGGCGGTCGCGGTAGCCGTCGAGATGCAGCCGGTTGCGGTTCAGGCACAGGCGCTCGATACGCGGGGTGAGCAGGTCGAACGTCTCGTGACGTTCCTTGAGCTCCGGGAAGCGGGTCTGGTGGCGGACGACCTCGGCGCGGACGAGTGACCAGAACTCGGCCTCCGGAACGCCCAGTTGTTCCTCGCAGAGCGGCGCGAGATAGCGGAAGACCCCTACGAAGAGCCCGGAGTGGATGAACTGGGTCAGGAAGGCCGGCGGCTCGGTCAGCAGCACGTCGCGCACCTCGTCGGGCATGGAGGAGTGCTCGGGCAGCGGATCCGCGCTCACGTTGACGTCGTCGACGAAGTCCTTCACGGCGAGTCGGACCGGTACGTCGTGGTCGTCGAAGACGACGATCGCGTTCTCTCCGTGGGGGCTGAACACCGTGCCGTAGCGATAGAGGAAGTGCAGGAGCGGTGGCAGGAGCGCGGTGAAGAGCCGGCGCAGCCAGGCCCGGGGGGCGAGACCGGAGCGGGCGACCAGCTCCGCGGTGAAGGCGCGTCCCTGGGGATCGGTGTGCAGGAGGGCGGCCAGGGTGCGGGCACGCTCGCCGGGTGCGAGGTGCCGCGAGACCGGCTCGCGCCAGATCGCGCCGAGCAGTTCCCGGTACTGGTAGGGCACTTCGGGCAGTCCGTCGTACACGGGGTGGTGGACGGTGACCGAGGCGACCTCGCCGAGCAGGATCACCCCGCAGGTGTCGCGCAGGAACGGGTCGGCGTCCCTCAGGGTCCGCATCCAGGCGGTGACGGCGGGGGCCGCGAGCGTGCGCTCCGTGGGGAGGCCCCGCCACACCAGTGTGTTGAGGACGGACAGCGGAAGCTTCACCGTGTGCCGGTCCGGGCGCGAGACGTTGAGGAAGGTGCGGATCGACTGCTGGGGCAGGCGCAGATCACCGTCGGAGGGCAGCGGCACGATCGCTCCCGCGGCGACATGCGGCGCGAACAGCGGCAGCACGACGTCGTCCCACTGCCACGGGTGCACGGGCAGGTAGAGGTACGAGTCCGGTGCGAGTCCGCGGGTGCGCAGGACCTCGTCGAAGGCCTCACGGGTGGCGGGAGCCAGTTCGCGTGCGTAGAGCTGTTCCGCGGTGTCGAGGCCGCCGACCCCCCGGTACGTGGCCAGCGTCGTGTGCACCGCGATCCAGGGAAGGGGCGTGGCCCGGCGGGCCTCGGGGGCCCAGGCGGCGGCGTCCCGCGCGGAGAAGCCGAGGCGGCCCTTGTTGAGCACGATCCAGGGGTGGCCGGTCTGATGGCCCTCCAGTTCGGCGTACCCGAGGTCGGCTAATTCGGCGGCCGTACGGGCGTCACGGTCGAGGCGCACGTCCGCGGCGAGCGTCGTGCTGAGCTCGCGCAGGGCGTGGCCCAGCGTCGCGCCGTCCAGCTCCAGCGTGCCGCGGGCCCGGGTGAGGAAGCCGAGCGGGTCGGTGAAGGGACACGGTTCCTTCCCCTCTTCCGTGAGGGTGAGCGAGGCGGGGTCGACGCGCCAACTGTCGTACGAGAGGCGGCGGGCGCGGAAGGAAAGGCGGTCGCCGGCGTCGAGCCGGAGGGTGTACGGGCGAAGGGTGTCGGCGTGGGGAGCGTCGCGGTGCGGGGCGTCGCGGTGCGGCGCGTCGCGGTGCACCGACGGACGCGGGGGACCCTGTTCCGGTCGGACGATCTCCTCGTGCGCGAACTCCCCGATCATCTTCGCGAGCAGTCGGCGGCCGGCCCGCTCCCAGCGGTCCTCGCGCAGCTCGGGCGGGTCGTACAGGGCGGACAGTCCTTCGGATGCCGGGCTTGCGGACGGATTCGGCACGGGGACTCCTCGACGGGGAACCGGAACGGGACGAGTGGAGTACGGAGAGTGACGGATCTACATCAAGTCGCGCAGGGCCCGGTCGCGCATCATGAGGGCTGCCCTCTTGCCGGGCAGTTCGACCTCCGCGGAGAACCGGAAACCCCCGCTCAGGAAGGCGGAGACGGAGGGGATGTTGCGCAGATCGGGTTCGGCCACGACCCGTGCGCAGGCGGGACGCCGGTCCAGTACGAGATCGGCGACGGCTCTGAGCAGGGCCGAGCCGAGACCGTGGCCACGATGGGCGACTCCGCCGATGAGCAGATGGATTCCCGTATCGTGCGGGCGGGCGGGATAGTGGCGGGCGAGGTGGTCGAGGTCCGCGCGGTAGATCTCCCAGTAGCTCACGGGTGTGTCTTCCAGCAGGCCGATACAGGGCACGCTGCGGCCGTCGCCGTCGAGCTGTCGGTTCAGATGCTCCTCGGTCACCGACTCGGGTCCCGCCAGCTCCCAGAAGGCCGAGACGGCGGGGTCGTTCATCCATCGGGTGACGAGCGGGAGATCGCGTTCCACTCGTACCGGAACCAGCTGGAAGGTGCCCACGGGCGTGGCGGTCGGACCCCAGTCGCCGATGCCGCCGAGCAGGTCGTCACGGGCGGCCCCGACGGGAGCGGAGTGGACCGCGCCCGCACCGCGGTGGTCTCCGCCCATGCCCGCGCGGACCTCGGCGGGCGGGTTTCCGTCGACCACGCCGGGTCCCCGGGACGCGCCGGCGTACGCACCGGCCTCCCCGGACCGGCCGTCTCCCCGGAATTCCCCGACCGACCCCGCCGACCCGACTGACCCGACTGACCCGACTGACCCGATCGACCCTGCCGATCCGGCTGACCCGATCGGCTCGACCGGCAAGACCGGCGCGGCTGATCCGATCGGCTCGACCGGGCCGCCGGGCTCGGCCGGCTCGGGTGTGCCGCCGAACAGGGCGATCAGCTCGTCGGGCAGGCGCAGGTCGAGAGTGTCCTCGCAGTCCGTGCCCGGGTCGGGGTACGGGTCCGCGCCGGGATCGGTGTCGGGGGCGGTACCGGCGTCGGCGCTCGCATCGGTGGGAGGCACGGCGACGCTCCTCTCAGGAGACGGGGTGGGTCATGTCCCTCAGGAACGAAGGGGGTTGGTGACGGTGACGTAGACGGACTGGGTGTCGACCGGGCCGACGAGTTCGTCGAGGCCGTGCAGCCGGGTGAGCAGGTTGGCCTTGCAGCGCAGAACGGGCGAGTCGAGCAGGAGGGAGGGCAGTGGCGTGCCCAGGCGTCCCGGGCCCGCGGCCACCTCGGTGAGGAAGCGGCGGAAGGCGGCGAGCAACAGCCGCTCCTCGGCGAGGCGTTGGGAGCCGAACGCGCCGATGAGACCGAACACGTTGTTGATGGCGAGGTAGTAGGCGAAGCGTTCGTCGGTGACCTCGTCGCAGACGAAGGTGTCGCTGCGCACGCCGATGCCGGGCAGCCGGGCGTCGAGTTCCGCGCGCCGTGACGCGCGGAAGTAGTAGCCCTGGTTGTCGCGGTAGCGTCCGCCGACGGGCCATCCCTCGCGGTCGAGCAGGACCAGGGTGTTCTGCTGGTGGGCCTCCAGCGCGATTCCGGCTTCGCCGTCGAGCCAGAGCACGGGGCGGACGACCTGTTCCAGATAGCGCAGGAACCACTCGGTGGCGACAGCCCCGCGGGGCCGGCCGGCGCGGCCGGCGAGCCGGGTGACGATCTCGGCGAGCCGGGACCGCATGACGGGCCTCCGCTCGGCGTCGGCGCGGGCGCCGGGCTGGGCGTGCGGCCGGGGCGAGACCAGCCCGGCGACGCAGCCGGCGTCGTCCGTCGCGCCGAACGGGTTGTGGCGGATCATCACGTCGAGGCCGGTCAGGGGTGTCCCGTCGGGGGTGTCGACGGCGAGCCAGGCCGGGTCACGGACGATGTCGAAGCCCGGGTGGGCGGCCTGCCACTTCTTGGACAGGCCGCCGCGCAGCAGCCGGTGGACCTCCACACCGCGGTGGAGCTCCTTACGGAGGTTCTCCCGGCGGGAGTTGGTGATCCGCAGGCCCAGCGACAGCTTCAGCATCGCGGGGGTGCCCGGACGGTAGAGGGTGCGGACGGAGGACGTGGGATGCCAGGGGGAGCCGTACGGGCCGAGGTCCTGGAGCAGTCCCGCGTCGAGCAGGGCCGCGGTCCCGGGGCGGTGCCTGACCTCGCCCATCTGCCAGGGGTGCAGCGGCAGGGCGGCGTACCCGTCGGGCAGCGGCAGGCCGGCTCCGGCCAGCCGTGCGGTGAGCTGCTGCGCGGAGACAGGGCGGCCGCGCTCCGTCCACGCCGAGTCGGACGCCAGCAGCGAGGGGGCTACCGCCATCCAGTGCAGCGGGAACGAACCGCGCAACTCGGGTGAGTACAACGGCATCTCGGCCTCGGAGAGTTCCTCCCGGCTCTTCGGGGTGGGGTGCAGGGGGTGCCCCAGCAGGAGCGCCTGCTCGGCCGCGAGAAAGAGGTCGGGGGTGTCGGCGGGCCGCTCTCTGCGGTCGCTGATGAACACCACGGTCCGGCGTACGGAGTCGGCGACCCGTCCGACCAGGTCGGACCCGTCACCGACGGGGTGGCACGCGGGCACGGGATCCGTGACGTACGGGAGCGCGGTGTCCTTACGGTTCGCGATGCCGGTGCCCGTGTCAGGGCCGGGGTCGGACTCGGGCGCGGAAGCCGTACCCGGCGCGGAAGCCGTACCCGGCGCGGGCGCGGAAGCCGTACCCGGCGCGGGCGCGGGGGCCGTACCCGGCATGGGCGCGGGAGCCGTACCGAACGCCGGGGCACGGTCCGTTCCGGACGCCGGGGCCGTGTCCTCTTCCGGTGCCCAGCCGGTCGCGGACGTCGTCCCGGTGCCCGGCGTCGGCTGGCGCGCGAGCAGCGCCGCCACCGTGACCGCGTCGGCGGGCGGTGCCCCCTCGGGGGCGGCGGCGAGATGCGGGAGCCCGAAACGGTGCCAGCCCGTCGGGGACCAGTAGTGGACCGGGACCAGGAGGGACGTCCCGCTGGCCGGGAGGGGGATGCGCAGGATGCCGTCGACGGGTGCGGCGAGGTCGTTCTCCCGTACCCAGCAGCGCAGCAGGTTCTCCACCGTCGCCGCCTGGGCCGCGGTGTGGGCGACAGGGTGCTCCAGCAGGTCGGTGGTGGCGCCGCGCGGCCGCTCGGCCTCCTGGGTCCCTCCCTTCTGCCGGGGGACCGATTCGGCATCCGCGACGAGCGGGATGTGCGTGCCACGTCCCGCTCGCTCGGGGGTGACGAAACGGCCGTCGGGTGCGGGGGTGGCGTTCAAGAGAGTTCCTCGTGGGGTCGTTCGGGCTCGTGCGGCCACGAGCCGGGGCGGGACCGGGGTGCGTGGGGTCTTCGGCGTTTCCCGGCCGGTCGGGCCGGGAGGGTGGCTACGGCTGCGGGTCGTCGAGGCGGGGTCGGGCAGTGTGCGGGGCGGCGACGAGGCCGCCGGGACGGGCGGACCGGACCGGTCGGCGCGCCCCCTCAGCCCGATCCCCCGCGCGCCACCGCGCCCACCGCGTCCGCCAGCCGGTCGAGGACCGCGGCCGCCTGTTCGTCGGTGATCGTCAGCGGTGGCAGAAGCCGGACGACGCTGGCGTGCCGACCGCCCAGTTCGACGATCAGGCCGCGGCGCAGGCACGCGCGCTGCACGGCGGCGGCGAGTTCCGGGGCGGCGGGCCGGGGCCGGTCGGCGGCCGGGTCGGAGGGCGTCTCGGGGTGCACCAGCTCGACACCGATCATGAGCCCGCGGCCCCGTACGTCGCCGATGCAGGAGAACTCCCCGGCGAGCCGCCGGAGTTCGGTGATCATGCGGGCGCCCAGGGTCGCGGCGCGCTCCGCGAGTCGGTTCTCGCGGACGTACGCGAGAGTCGCCGTGCCCGCCGCCATGGCGAGTTGGTTGCCGCGGAAGGTGCCGGCGTGGGCGCCCGGCTGCCAGACGTCGAGGTCGTCGCGGTAGACGACGACCGCGAGCGGCAGGCTGCCGCCGATGGCCTTGGACAGGACCATCACGTCCGGGGTGATCCCGCTGTGCTCCACCGCCCAGAAGGTGCCCGTGCGGCCCACTCCCGTCTGGACCTCGTCCGCGATCAGCGGGATGGACCGGGCCGCCGTGATCTCGCGCATCCGCCGCATCCAGGGGTCCGGCGCGGGAATCACCCCGCCCTCGCCCTGGACGGGTTCGAGGATCATCCCGGCGGGGAGCGGCACGCCCGACTTGGGGTCGTCGAGCACGGACTCGGTCCAGCGCGCGGCGAGTTCCGCGCCGCGCTCGCCGCCGATACCGAAGGGGCAGCGGTAGTCCTGGGGGTACGGCAGGCGTGCGACCCGGACGTCACTCGCGCCGCCGGACGCTTCGAGCGCTCCCGCGGTCATCCCGTGATAGGCGCCGGTGAACGCGAGCATCCCGGTGCGTCCGGTGGCCGCGCGCACCAGTTTGAACGCGGCCTCGACGGCGTCGGTCCCGGCCGGTCCGCAGAACTGCACCCGGGCGCGTGCGGCGAACTCCGGGGGCAGGGTGCGGAACAGCTCGGTGGTGAAGGCGTCCTTGACGGGGGTGGCGAGGTCGAGGACGTGCAACGGCGCCCCGGAGTCGAGGACTTTCCTGATCGCCTCCAGGACGACCGGGTGGTTGTGACCGAGGGCCAGGGTCCCGGCCCCGGAGAGGCAGTCGAGGTAACGGCGGCCGTCCGCGCCCTCGATGGTCAGCCCGCGTGCCCGTACGGGAACGATCGGCAGGGCGCGCGCGTAAGTGCGCGCCGCCGATTCGCGCGCCGACTGGCGCCGCAGAATCCCTTCATGCGCCGCGCGCGCCCCCTCGGAGGCGCCCGGCGAACCCTCCCCTGTCTCTTCGGGTTCGCGCCCCACCGGCACCACCGCAGATTCGGTCACCGCCACGACTTCAGGTCCTCCCGCTGTGCAGAGGCGAGTTGGCGGGGGGCTCTGAACGCATGGTGCAGGCCCCCCGTACGTACCAACGACGTGACCGGCGTGGGGAAGCGGGTGAGGCGAAGATCCTTGCCGTGACGGAACCGTTGCCGTTCCGTGGGATGTCCCCCACAGCGAGCGCATAGTGTGTGGTGCCGTTCAGCGATACCGGACGATCGCCGGTTCCGGCGGGTCGGTCGGCGCCCGCGGTCCCGTGCCAGGGGTTCCGGACCGGCGGTTCCTGACAAGTTCTCTTACGCCCAGGGGGAGTTACACCATGCCATCCATACGCCCGCCCTTCACCGCCCGTCGAGGGAGGAGCGCGCGCCGCACCACCTCCCCCGTGCTGGCCGCGGTCGGCCTGGCCGCGACCCTGGCGCTGACCGCCACCGCCTGCGACTCGAGCAGCAGCACGGCGAGCGACCGGCCCAGCACGTCGGCGTCCCAGAACGGCGACGACAAGATCAAGATCCCGGACGACATCAGGAACAAGCTCAAAGAGCACGGGATCGACATCGACAAGTGGAAGAACGGCGCCTGGAAGAACTGGAACCGGGACGACTGGCTGCGCGAGGCCAACGACTTCGTCAACCCCATCATCAAGGGGCTGTGGAACCCGGACCGGATGCGCGGCGCCGACGACCCGGACAGGAACAAGGGCGTCGACGAGAACGACCTCTCCGGTGACCAGGGCGTCACCGATCCGACCCCGGCCCCGGTGGCTGCGAAGGCCGTGAGCCCCGCGTACCACGACAGCGTGCCCGAGGCGGGGAAGGTGTTCTTCGACTCCCCCGAAGGCACGATGGTCTGCTCGGCGACCGTGGTCGAGGACCCCGCGCACCCGGGCAAGTCGAACCTCGTGTGGACCGCGGGCCACTGCGTGCACGCCGGCAAGAAGGGCGGCTGGTACCGCAACATCGCCTTCGTGCCCTCGTACAACAGCGCCGGCAGGACGTCCGCCGAGCTGCAGAACGCCGACCGGACGGAGGTCGCTCCGTACGGTGTCTGGTGGAGCGACTGGGCGCAGACCTCGGACCAGTGGATCGAGCAGGGCGGCCCCACGGGCGGTCAGGGCGCTTCGTACGACTACGCGGTGCTGCACGTGACGCCCGAGAAGGGCGGCGACGGCAAGTCCCTGGAGGAGACGGTCGGCGCCGCGCTCCCGGTGGACTTCGACGCTCCGGCCGTACCGAAGGTCGCGAGCATCACGGCGACGGGCTATCCGGCGGCGGCGCCGTTCGACGGCCAGAAGCTGTACCAGTGCACGGACAGGCCCGGCCGGCTCTCCGTCGCCCAGGCGGACCCGACGATGTACCGCATCGGCTGCACCATGACGGGCGGCTCCTCCGGCGGCGGCTGGGTGGCGGCCGGCTCGGACGGCAAGCCCGCGCTGGTGTCCAACACCTCGATCGGCCCGGTCAGCGCGGGCTGGCTGGCAGGACCGCATCTGGGCGACGTGGCCAAGGGTGTGTACGACTCGGTGAGCAAGAAGTTCGCGGGGCGGTGAGACGACGGGCGTGAGCGGGACGTACGGCGGCCGGTAGGCATCGCCCGGGACCGTGCCCGCAGCTGGACGCACGTACGAAGGCCCGCCCCCTGCGTGAGGGGGCGGGCCTTCGTGGGTCCGGGCCCGGGACCCGGGAACTCGGTGGAGCTAGAGCGCCGGCGCCGGAACGTACGGCGCGAGGTCCGACGCCAGTTCCTCGTGGACCCGCACCTTGAGCAGCGTGCCCTCCGGGGTGTGCTCCTCGGAGATCACCTCGCCCTCGGAGTGGGCACGCGCGACCAGTCTGCCGTGCGTGTACGGCACGAGCGCCTCGATCTCGACCGAGGGGCGGGGCAGCTCGTTGTCGATCAGCGCGAGCAGCTCGTCGATGTTCAGGCCGGTGCGGGCCGAGACCGCGATGGAGCGCGTCTCGTTCCGCATCAGGCGCTGGAGGACCAGCGGGTCGGCCGCGTCCGCCTTGTTGATCACCACGATCTCGGGGACGCCCGTGGCGCCGACGTCACGGATGACCTCGCGCACGGCGGCCAGCTGCTCCTCCGGCGCCGGGTGCGATCCGTCGACCACGTGCAGGATCAGGTCGGAGTCGCCGACCTCCTCCATCGTGGATCGGAACGCCTCGACGAGGTGGTGCGGCAGATGCCGTACGAAGCCGACGGTGTCCGCGAGCGTGTAGATCCGCCCGCTGGGCGTCTCGGCACGGCGCACGGTCGGGTCCAGGGTGGCGAACAGCTCGTTCTGTACCAGGACGCCCGCGCCGGTCAGGCGGTTGAGCAGGGACGACTTGCCGGCGTTGGTGTAACCGGCGATGGCGACCGAGGGCACCCTGTTCCTGCGCCGCTCCTGGCGCTTGATCTCGCGGCCGGTCTTCATCTCCGCGATCTCCCGGCGCATCTTCGCCATCTTCTCGCGGATACGGCGCCGGTCCGTCTCGATCTTGGTCTCACCGGGACCACGGGTGGCGAGGCCGCCGCCCTTGCCGCCGCCCATCTGACGGGACAGCGACTGACCCCAGCCGCGCAGCCTCGGCAGCATGTACTGCATCTGCGCGAGCGCGACCTGCGCCTTGCCCTCACGGGACTTGGCGTGCTGGGCGAAGATGTCGAGGATCAGGGCCGTACGGTCGATGACCTTGACCTTGACGACGTCCTCGAGGTGGATCAGCTGGCCGGGGCTCAGCTCACCGTCGCAGATCACGGTGTCGGCGCCGGTCTCCAGGACGATGTCCCGCAGTTCGTTGGCCTTGCCGGATCCGATGTACGTGGCCGCGTCGGGCTTGTCGCGGCGCTGCACCACACCGTCGAGCACGAGCGCGCCCGCGGTCTCCGCCAGGGCGGCCAGCTCGGCGAGCGAGTTGTCCGCGTCCTGGATGGTTCCCGAGGTCCAGACACCGACGAGGACGACGCGCTCCAGACGGAGCTGCCGGTACTCGACCTCGGTGACGTCCTCGAGTTCGGTGGAGAGGCCGGCGACGCGGCGCAGGGCCGCGCGCTCGGAGCGGTCGAACTGGTCGCCGTCCCGCTCTCCGTCGATCTCGTGGCTCCAGGCGACGTCCTCTTCCATCAGGGCATCGGCCCGAAGACCTTCGGGGTAGTTCTGCGCGAGGCTCTGCGCGTCCTGGGAAGGGGAAGAAGAGGAGGTCATTGGATCCTTACGTCGATGGGTGCACCGGTGCGTCACTGGCCACACCGGTTCGGCGACGGACCGCGCCCGTCTGTGGGAACAACGTCCGGGACCACCGGGAGATTCCCGGATTCCACCGGGTCGGCCCCCCGCGGGGGCCGCGCCGCCGACCTGGAGATGGTCGCACGGCACGGCCCGTCTCGTCATGCGAGTTACCGGGCGCCCTTGCGTGCCTTCGGGGCGTCACTCCTCCAGTCCGGGTGCCCGGGCATCGGGGGTGTCTTCTTCCCGTACAGCCACGCCTGGAAGAACCCGCTCAGGTCACGGTTGCCGATGCTGGAGGCGAGCCGCTCGAAGTCCGCGGTCGAGGCCGTGCCGTCCCGGTGGACGGCCACCCAGGCCCGCTCCAGGCGTTCGAAGGCGGACCGTCCGATCTCCTGGCGCAGCGCGTACAGGGCGAGCGCCGCGCCGTCGTAGACGTTCGGCCGGAAAATGCTGATCTTCTGGCCCGGCCTGGGCCCCTTCGGCGCCGCGGGCGGACCGCCGGCGGCCCGCCAGGTGTCGGACGCGCGGTAGGCCGCCTTCATCCGGGCCTCCATGGGCTTCTTGCCCTTCTCCTGCGCGTACAGGGCCTCGTACCAGGTGGCGTGTCCTTCGTTGAGCCACAGGTCGGACCAGTCACGCGGAGTGACGCTGTCGCCGAACCACTGGTGCGACAGCTCGTGCACCATGATCGACTCGACGTACCACTTGGGGTAGGCGGGCTGGGTGAAGAGCTCCCGCTCGAAGAGGGAGAGCGTCTGCGTCTCGAGTTCGAAGCCGGTGCGCGCCTGGGCCATCAGCAGGCCGTACGTCTCGAAGGGGTACCGGCCGACCTTGCGCTCCATCCAGGCGATCTGGTCGGGGGTCTTCCTGAGCCACGGTTCGAGCCGCTCGCGGTCCTTGGTGGGTACGACGTCGCGGACCGGCAGTCCGTGCGGGCCGGTGCGGTGCAGGACCGTGGAGCGGCCGATGGAGACCTGGGTCAGCTCGGTGGCCATGGGGTGCTTCGTGCGGTACGTCCAGGTGGTGCCCCCGGGGGCACGGACCACTCCGGTGGGCAGACCGTTGGCCACGGCCGTGTATCCCTCGGGCGCGGTGACGTGGATGGTGAACATCGCCTTGTCGGAGGGGTGGTCGTTGCACGGGAAGACGAGGTGGCCCGCGTCGGCCTGGTTGGCCATGGCGAGCCCGTCCTCGGTCCGCACCCAGCCGCCGTCCTGGTCGCCGCCGGCCGCCGGATCGCTGTGGTGCCGCACGGTGATCCGCATCCAGCCGCCGGCGGGGACCGGTTGCGCGGGGGTCACCACCAGGTCGTCACCGGCGCTCGTGAACGCGGCCGGTGACCCGTTGACCTCGACCGATCCCACCGTGCCGTGCGCGTAGTCGAGATTGACGCGATCGAGGCGGCGCGACGTCACGGCGTCGATCGTGGTGACGGCGGCCAGCGGCTCGGTGTTCTTGCCGGTGTAGGCGAAGGAGAGGTCGTACGACCTGACGTCGTACCCGGGATTGCCCAGGTGCGGGAAGAGGCGGTCGCCGATGCCCAGGGGGGTCGCCGGGGACGGGGCACTCGCGGCGACGAGGCAGACGGAGACGGCGGCGGCGAGCAGTGCCGCCCGGACGCGGCGGTTCCGGGGGCCGGGGGGCGTGGTGGCGGGGGCGGTGGAGTCGGGTGTCGTGGCGCCAAGGGTGCCCGACGTGCCGGTTCGGTGGGTGCTGGGACGGGGGGTGAGCAGCATGGACCACCGCTACCAGCGGTCGTCCCTCCCGCGGTGGCGACGCGCTCCGGTCCCACCCGAACGTGTGCTACTGCGCGGCGGCCGCGGCGTGCTGTGCCCTGCTCACGTCGTACACGCCCGGTACGTTCCGCATCGCCCGCATCAGCCCTGGGAGGTGGGCCGCGTCCGGGAGTTGGAGCGTGTAGGTGTGGCGTACGCGCTGCTGGCTGGGTGGTTCGACGGTCGCGGAGACGATGGCGGCGCCCTCCAGGGCGATGGCCTCGGTGAGGTCGGCGAGCAGATGGGGACGCCCGAAGGACTCGGCGACCAGCGTGACGCGGCACTCGGTGGTGTCGCCCCAGCTCACCTCGACCTCCGCGCGCCCCGCGCCCTTCATACGTGCCACGCCGGCGCACTCGACGCGGTGCACGGTCACCACTCCGCCGCGTACGGCGAAGCCGGTCACGCGGTCGGGCGGCACGGGGGTGCAGCAGCCCGCGAGGCGTACGGAGGCGCCCGGCTGTTCGACGACGGCGTTCGCGGCGGGGCGGGCCGCGGGAGCCTCGGCGGCCGGCCTGGGGGCCGCGGCGGGCTCCTCGGGGGGCGCCGCGTCGCGGGGCGAGGGGTGCGCGGCCAGCCAGCGCTGGATGGCGATCCGTGCGGCGGGTGTCTGGGCGTGCTCCAGCCACTCCCTGGAGGGTTCCGAGGCCGGGTCCTGTCCCATCAGGAGCTGCACGGTGTCGCCGTCCTTCAGCACCGTGCTCAGCGTCGCGAGCCGCCCGTTGACGCGGGCGCCGATACAGGCGTGCGCGTCCTCGCCGTACTGCGCGTACGCGGCGTCCACGCAACTGGCGCCCTCGGGCAGGCCCAACGAGCCGCCGTCGGCCCGGAAGACGGTGATCTCGCGGTCCTGGGCGAGGTCCTCGCGCAGGGTGGACCAGAACGTGTCCGGGTCCGGGGCGCCCTGCTGCCAGTCGAGGAGCCGGGAGAGCCAGCCGGGGCGGGTGGGGTCGACCCGCTCGCCGTCCGCCGCCCGTTCGCCGTCGCCGTCCGTCTGCTCCTCCGCGGGACCGGTGTAGGGGTTGCCGAGGGCGATGACGCCGGCCTCGGCGACCTTGTGCATCTGGTGGGTACGGATGAGGACTTCGGCCACCTGGCCGTCGCCGCTCGCCACGGCCGTGTGCAGCGACTGGTACAGGTTGAACTTGGGGACCGCGATGAAATCCTTGAACTCCGACACCACGGGCGTGAGACAGGTGTGCAGTTCACCGAGAACGCCGTAGCAGTCGGCGTCCTCGTTCACGAGCACGAGGAGCCGTCCGAAGTCCGCGCCGCGCATGGGCCCGCGCTTGCGTGACACGCGGTGCACGGAGACGAAGTGGCGCGGCCGGATGAGGACTTCGGCCTGGATCCCGGCCTCGCGCAGGACACCGCGCACCTCTTCGGCGATCTCCGCGAGCGGGTCGCCGGGGCGCGACGCGTTGTCGACGATCAGTTCCCTGGTGTGCTCGTACTCCTCGGGGTGCAGGATCGCGAAGACGAGGTCCTCGAGTTCGGTCTTCAGCGCCTGGACACCGAGGCGTTCGGCGAGCGGGATCAGGACGTCCCTGGTCACCTTGGCGATCCGGGCCTGTTTCTCGGGGCGCATCACACCGAGGGTCCGCATGTTGTGCAGCCGGTCGGCGAGTTTGATCGACATCACGCGGACGTCGTTGCCGGTCGCCACGAGCATCTTGCGGAAGGTCTCGGGTTCGGCGGCGGCCCCGTAGTCGACCTTCTCCAACTTGGTGACGCCGTCGACGAGATAGCAGACCTCGTCGCCGAACTCGGAGCGGACCTGATCGAGCGTCACTTCCGTGTCCTCGACGGTGTCGTGGAGCAGGGAGGCGGTCAACGTCGTGGTCTCCGCGCCGAGTTCGGCGAGGATCAGGGTCACCGCGAGCGGGTGGGTGATGTACGGCTCCCCGCTCTTGCGCATCTGGCCCCGGTGCGAGGACTCCGCCAGCACGTACGCCCGGCGCAGCGGTTCCATGTCCGCGTCGGGGTGGTGGGCGCGGTGGGCCTCGGCGACGTGGCCGATCGCGTCGGGCAGCCGGTCACGGGCGGTCGGGCCGAGCAGCGCGGCCCGGCCGAGGCGGCGCAGGTCGATCCGCGGGCGGCCCTTCCTGCGCGTCGGCGATCCCCCCTGCTCCTGCGGAACCGACGGCTGGGGGGAGGGCGTTGCAGGGCCTGGCGTCGCGGGATTCGTCGCCTCCGCACTCATGGGCACCTCCGGCTGCGTAGACCGGCGGACGGGGGCCCATGGCGTACTCGGCTCAGGGGTTGGCGTCGATCCCCCGTCCGGGCCGGTGCTTGATGCTACCGAGCCCACCACGCCCGGCTGACCACCTCTCGCCGAGCGTGAAACGGATCACCCATTCGAGCGAAGGTTCAGGGGTTTGCGGTTTCGAGGTTCCGCGAGGGGCCGGGAGGCTGCGGCACCGGGCCGGACGGGGGCGTACGACACCGCGCCCGACCAGGCCTTGTGACAGCGCACCGGGCGGGACTTCTGACGTCTCGTCGGACAACAGCGGAGACGTCCGGGAGACGTGCGGCACCTCCCGCGACGAGGTGTCCGCTCAGAGCCGGACGGCGGCCAGCCACTCCGCGTCGATGTCGCCCTCGGCGACGATCACCGCGGGGCCGGTCATCTCGATCGCGCCGTCCGGGTGCTCGGTGATCACCAGGCGTCCGCCGGGCACGTCGACGGTGTACGTCACCGGAGTCCCGGTGACGGCTGGGTCGGCGCCGTCGCGGCGGGCCGTGGCGACGGCCACCGCGCAGGCGCCCGTGCCGCACGAACGGGTCTCTCCGGAGCCGCGCTCGTGGACACGCAGGGCGACGTGGCGCGGGCCCCGGTCGACCACGAACTCGACGTTCACCCCGTCCGGGTAGGCCGACGCGGGCGTGACGGGGGGCGGCGTGAACAGGTTGCCCGCCTGGCCGAGGTGGTCCACGAAGGCGACGGCGTGCGGGTTGCCCATGTTCACGTTGCGGGCGGGCCAGCTGTGCCCGTCGACGCTCACGGTGACGTCCCCCTCGGGGAGGACCGCCTTGCCCATGCCGACGGTGACGTCCCCGTTCTTGGCGAGGTGCACGCTCTTCACGCCTGCGCGCGTGGCGATCGTGATGTCGCCTTCGGCCACATGTCCGGCCCGCTGGAGGTAGTGCGCGAACACACGCACCCCGTTGCCGCACATCTCCGCGACCGAGCCGTCGCCGTTGCGGTAGTCCATGAACCACTCCGCCTCGGCCGCCATCTCCGCGGCCTCGGGGTGCGCGGCGGACCGTACGACGTGCAGGAGACCGTCGCCACCGATGCCCGCGCGGCGGTCGCACAGGGCGGCCACGGCGGCCGGGGACAGGTCGACGGCGTTCTCCGGGTCGGGGACGATCACGAAGTCGTTCTCGGTCCCGTGGCCCTTGAGGAAGGCGATCCGCGTGCTCATTCCTCGATCGTACGGGGTCGGGCGGAGCCGGTCCGGCACGCCCTCCGCGACAGGTGCCCGCCCCGGCGGGCTCAGCGCAGCCGGGCCACGCGTCCCACGGCGAGCACCGCCACCGCGGCGACCACCACGACGTACGCGAGCACGACGCGCCAGTCCACGCGGCGGCCGGAGCCGCGCGCGGGGAAACCCGGCATGGCGTAGCCCACGCGGCGGGCGGCCATCATGCCCCAGCCGGCGGCGCACAGGCAGATCAGCAGACCGAGCATGGCGACCACGGCACCGCCGTCGCCGAACTCGAAGGCCAGCGGGAAGGCGAACATCAGCGAGCCCGTCGCGGCCAGGACCACGATCGGCGCGAGCTGCCAGATACGCAGCCGACGCTGCGGACGCAGCTCGACCTCGACCTCGGGTCCCGGGGACATCTCGTCCGGCCCCGGCCCGTCGGCGGTGACACCGCCGGGAGGCTCATCGGGTCCGTCGGAGATCAGCGGATCGCCGTCGGAGCCGGACCGCTCGTCGTGGCCCGTCCGGTCCCCGTCGAGGCCTGCTCCGTCGCCGTCGAGGCCCTGCGGTCGCTGCTGCTCCTGCGCGGTGTCCTGCTCCGCGTCCTGTGCGGTGTTGCGAGGGCCGGCCTCCATCGCCACGCGCCCTCCCAACTCGGACTCCACTTGGTCGATCGAAGCTCGATGATGGCACGGCGCCGGAGGCCCCGATGGCGGCCGGAGCGTCCCGATGCCATGACGTGATCAGGCTGTGACCGGTCGTTCGACCAACGCCAGCGCGAGTTGTGGAAGTTCTGTGAGGTCCGCCGCGGCGCCGCTCAGCCAGTGCACCCGGGGATCGCGCCGGAACCACGAATCCTGACGTCGCGCGAAGCGTTTCGTGGCGCGTACGGTCTCGGCGCGCGCCTCGGCGTCGGTGCACTCCCCGGCGAGCGCCGCGAGCACCTGCTGGTACCCGAGCGCGCGCGACGCCGTGCGCCCCTCGCGCAGGCCGCGCGCCTCCAGCTCCCGCACCTCGTCGACGAGCCCGGCCTCCCACATCCGGTCGACGCGGCGCGCGATCCGCTCGTCGAGCTCGGGACGCGTCACGTCGACACCGATCTGGAGGGTGTCGTACACCGAGTCGTGGCCGGGGAGGTTGGCCGTGAAGGGTTTGCCGGTGATCTCGATGACCTCCAGCGCCCGCACGATGCGGCGGCCGTTGCTGGGCAGGATCGCCTGGGCGGCCTCGGGGTCGGCCATGGCCAGACGCGCGTGCAGCGCGCCCGAGCCGCGCAGCCCGAGCTCCTCCTCCAGACGGGCGCGCACCTCGGGGTCGGTGCCGGGGAACTCCAGGTTGTCGACGGCGCCGCGCACATAGAGCCCGGAGCCGCCCACCAGGACCGGCCAGCGGCCCTCGGCGAGCAGGGCGTCGATGCGGGCGCGGGCGAGCCGCTGGTACTCCGCGACGCTGGCCGTGACGGTCACGTCCCAGATGTCCAGCAGGTGGTGCGGAATCCCGGCCCGCTCCTCGGACGTCAGCTTCGCGGTGCCGATGTCCATCCCTCGGTACAACTGCATGGAGTCGGCGTTGACGACCTCGCCTCCGAGACGGCGGGCGAGGAAAACGCCCAGATCGGACTTTCCTGCCGCGGTCGGTCCGACGACGGCGATGACTCGGGGGGCGGGGGGTGCGCTGCTCACCGCCCCAGTCTCGCAAACCCGGGGGCCCTCCTCCGACGCGCCGCGTGACGCCACAGGTTCGGGGTCGTTGCCTGTTGCGAGGTTCCGGCCGCCGGTTTTCGAGGACCGGCGCCCCGGGCGGCGCAACGGGACGCACCGGGTGACGCGGAATTTCGTCCTCACGAGTAACGTATGGAGTGGATATGGGTGTTTTTGCACGACTTCTCAGGAGGTCGAAGGCTGCGGAGGAGGCGTCGACCGCCGAGGTGTCTGCCGGCACGCGGCCGGCCGGAACCGACGCCGGGGCCGATGCCGACGTCACGACGACCGAAGCCGATGTCACGACCGGTGCCGATGCCACGACCGACGCCGGCTGCGCGTCGGAGTCGGTGACGGAAGAGGCGAAGCGCTCGTCCGGGAGCGAGAACGCGGGCGAGAGCGACCGCGAGGCCGAGGCTGAGGTGGCGGTCGCGGCGACGGCGGCCGCCGGAGCGTCGGCTTCGGACGACGTCGAGATCCCTCAGCAGCAGACCGCCGAGAAGGCCGCCGACAACGGGGCCGGTGAGAGCGCCCGTAAGTAACTGTCCCGCGAGGGAAGGTGGACCATGAGTCTCCTGGACAATCTGAAAGCCAAGCTGGCGCCTGCCAAGGACAAGGTCTCGGACCTCGCGCAGCAGCACGGGGACAAGGTCACCCACGGTCTCGACAAGGCCGCCAGGGTGGTCGACGAGAAGACCAAGGGCAAGTACAGCGACAAGATCCAGACGGGCACGGGCAAGGCGAAGGGCGCCATGGACCGACTGGCGCACAAGGAGGGCGGCCCCACGCCTCCGCCGGACGCGCCGCCACCGCCCCCCGCATTCTGAACGGCACACATCGACGGACGGCCGCGGAGCATCCAGCTCCCGGCCGTCCGCCGTGTCCGGCCGGGAGGCCTCGCGGTGCGGCGCTACGACCAGGCCGCCACCAGGTACCCCACGCCGTACGGCGCGTCCTCGTACAGCAGGGCGCCGCCCAGCTCAGCGTCCTCTGCCGCGCCCGCGAGGACCTGCCAGGGGGCGCGGCCGGAGGCCATCAGTTCGCGGGCGAGCCCGGCGTCCAGTGCCTGCAGTGCCGAAACGTCCGCCGTCCCCAGCGCCCGGGCGACCTCCGCGTCGAAGCCCGCCGCGCGCTCGTCCAGGTATCCGGGCGCCTTCAGCGTCCGGCATGCGCTGCCGTCGCCCATCACCAGGAGGGCCACCCGCGCGGCCCGGCCCGCGGCCTCCGCTCCGACGCTCCCGCACAGCTCGGCCGTGAGCGGCTCCGCCACGGCGAGACCTGTCACGGGGGCGTCGGACCAGTCCGTGCGCTCCAGCAGCCAGGCGGCGACGGTGAGCGAGGGCGGAAGCGCCCGCTGCGAGGGCGCCAGAGGGGTGCCGCCCCGCCCGAGGCATACGCCGAGGTCCACGCCGAACCCGCGGAACGAGCCCGGTGTCCCCTCGGGGTAGGACCCGCCGTCGTCGGCGGGGCCCACGACGACCAGCAGATCGGGCCGGGAGGCGGCGAGCACGCCGAGCGCGTCCGCGCACGCGTCGCGCGCGGCGGCCAGCTCGGGCGCCGCGCCGGCGGCGACCTCGGGCACGAGCAGCGGCGGACAGGGGCAGGCTGCGGCGGCTACAAGCATGATCGGCAGCGTAACCCTTAGCCGCGTGAGCGGGGTCAGTCGCAGCCGCAGCCGCTGCCGGTCACGACGGGCAGCGGTTCCGGGGCGCCGATCTTCGGCAGCCCCAGCATCACGCCGGCCGGCTTCGCCGCCTGGGCCGCGTTGCGCTTCTCCCAGGCGTCCCCCGCGCGCGTGCGGCGCACGTCCAGGACGGCGCCCTCGGCGAGCAGATGATGCGGGGCGGCGTAGGTGATCTCGACGGTGACGACGTCACCGGGGCGTACGTCCTGGTCGGGCTTGGTGAAGTGGACCAGGCGGTTGTCGGGGGCGCGGCCGGACAGGCGGTGCGTGGCGCCGTCCTTGCGGCCCTCGCCCTCGGCGACCATCAGCTCCAGGACGCGATCGACCTGCTTCTTGTTCTCGTCCCAGGAGATCTCCTCCTGGAGGGCGACGAGACGCTCGTAGCGCGCCTGGACGACCTCCTTGGGGATCTGCCCCTCCATGGTGGCCGCCGGGGTGCCGGGGCGCTTGGAGTACTGGAACGTGAAGGCCTGCGTGAAGCGCGCCTCGCGGACGGCGTGCATCGTCTGCTCGAAGTCCTCCTCGGTCTCGCCGGGGAAGCCCACGATGATGTCGGTGGTGATCGCGGCGTGCGGGATGGCGGCGCGCACCTTCTCGATGATCCCCAGGTAGCGCTCCTGGCGGTACGAGCGGCGCATCGCCTTCAGGACGGTGTCCGAGCCGGACTGCATCGGCATGTGCAGCTGCGGCATCACGTTCGGCGTCTCCGCCATGGCCGCGATCACGTCGTCGGTGAAGTCGCGGGGGTGCGGGGAGGTGAACCGGACCCGCTCGAGGCCCTCGATCTGCCCGCAGGCGCGCAGCAGCTTGCTGAAGGCCTCCCGGTCGCCGATGTCACTGCCGTACGCGTTGACGTTCTGGCCGAGCAGCGTGATCTCGGAGACGCCCTCGCCGACGAGTGCCTCGATCTCGGCGAGGATGTCGCCCGTCCTGCGGTCCTTCTCCTTGCCGCGGAGCGCCGGGACGATGCAGAACGTGCAGGTGTTGTTGCAGCCGACGGAGATCGACACCCAGGCCGCGTAGGCGCTCTCCCGGCGGGTCGGCAGCGTCGAGGGGAACGCCTCGAGCGACTCGGCGATCTCGATCTGTGCCTCTTCCTGCACGCGGGCGCGCTCCAGGAGGACGGGCAGTTTGCCGATGTTGTGCGTACCGAAGACGACGTCCACCCAGGGCGCCTTCTTCACGATGGTGTCGCGGTCCTTCTGCGCCAGGCAGCCGCCTACCGCGATCTGCATCCCGGGGCGCTTCGTCTTCATCGGGGCGAGGCGGCCGAGGTTGCCGTACAGCCGGTTGTCGGCGTTCTCGCGCACGGCGCAGGTGTTGAAGACGACGACGTCCGCGTCGCCGTCGGACCCCTCGGGCGCCCGCACGTAGCCTGCGCCTTCGAGGAGCCCGGAGAGCCGTTCGGAGTCGTGGACGTTCATCTGGCACCCGTAAGTGCGTACCTCGTAGCTTCGTGGAGGTTCTAGGGTGTCCATGACCATCGGGGAATTCGCCTCACATGCGCTGTCAACACGGCTGGTTCGGCAGTCTACCTTGGACAGCTACCACCAGACTATTCGGCTACTGGGAATTACTGACGTTCCTATGACCGAGGTGACCGTTCAATTTCTTTACCTCAAGCTCCAAGGGGTAACGAACATCAACACCCGCCGAAAGTACACGGTCGCTCTCCGCAGCATCTTTCGGGATGACATTCCGAACATCAAGGAACTGCGTATCCCTAAGGCCGTTCCTCGGCACTACGACTTGCCCTCGGAAGAGACGCTGCGTTTCATCCTCATGATGAGCCCCTATGAATTCTATGGGCTTCTCATGATGTACGCGGGTCTGCGCGTAGGTGAGGCGTGCGCCATCACATCAAAGGACATCCGAGGAAACGTCCTCAAGGTGCATAAGCAGAGAGACGAGAACGGTGTCCTGGTCATCTCCAAGACACAAGGAGAAGTCATCATCCCTCGGTGGCTGGCAGAGCGCGTAGCGAACCATCAGACCGAGACTGTGACCCCTGGAGCCGTGCGAGAGAGCCTGTGGCGCTACGGCAAGAAGGTGGGCGTTCACATCAACCCACACATGTTCCGGACCTGGTACGCCACTGTCCTTGCCAAGAACAAGGTCAACCCCAAGGTTGCTCAGAAGCAACTACGTCACGCGGACATCAAAACCACCCTGGACTTCTATACACAGTTCAGCGGTAAGGACATCGATGAAGTCGTAGAGGACCTATTCAACGGAGAGGGCAACAACTAAAAGAACACGAAAAGGCCCGGTTACCTGGAAGTTCAGGTAACCGGGCCTTTTGCTGTTGTCTGCCTATTTGTTGTAACGAATGTGACGCTGGAACGGGCTTAGCGATGGATGGATGAACGGACGCCATCCCGTAGGCGCCTGCCCTTCTCCGTTCATCTCCCACCTTTGCCATTGCTGGAAACAGGCTCGCAGCCAGGCATCAGCAGCAGCCTTGCTACGCCATTCAAGAGGTAAGAGGTTGTCGTGCTCATCCTTGAGCGTGCAGTAACCCCACATTTCAAGGTCGAGAATTACCCAGTTACGTCGGTCCGGGGTCATGGTTGCGCAGTAGCGACTAGGCATGGCGGGACCGTACCGCTACAGGCCGCTATAGGCCACCCCATGGGGCCACATGGCGCCACCCAACGCGCTACATGGCTGGTCAGGGCCCTACGTTGCCCGTATGAGCGACGACATCGGATACGTGTACGTCCACGTGGCGGACCAGGTGGCGGCTGACATCGCGTCAGGGAAGCTGCCTACGGGCGCCAGGCTGCCGAACGAGCGTGCGTTGGGGTCGCAGTACGGCGTAGCCCCTGGAACCGCTCGTAGGGCCGTACAGGAGCTGCGGGAGCGTGGCTTGGTCAAGACGCTTCCCAACAAGGGCACGTTCGTGGTCGGGAAACCTGCCGAATAAGTGCCGGCCAGACCCTTTTTAAGAGGGCATGAAGAAGGGCCCCGGTGAATTACCGGGGCCCTCTCCGTTTTCCTGTGGCTGCTACGCGTCCGGGTTCGACTTGCCCGTTGCCTTGTAGTACGCCGTGAGGATGTTCGCCGCGATACGGCCCTTGTCCTTGACGTCATGTCCGGCATCACGTGCCCATGCACGAATGGCGTTCAGGTCATGACCGCTTGAGGACTTGGCTGCGGCCGGAGCATGGACAGCGGGAGCGTTAGCCGGTCGGCCAGCCTTTACGAACGGCTCAAGGGCCTTGAGAAGCTTCGTACGGCTTGCCTGGCCCAAGTCCAGCTCAAGGGCTACGTAGTTCCACACCTTCTCGGTTGTCAGCTTCTCCGAGCCATCCTCATTGAGGACAGGGTCACCCTCGGCATCAAGGACAGTCACTTCCTGCTCGGCCTCTTGAGGAACCGTGAGCCTGAGCGTCTGAACGTCCTCGGTCGTTTTGCTGTCAAGGTCATCAGTCGTCTCCACCTTGAAGTAGGCATCAACATTGCCCACACCCGGGATGAAGGTAGCCACCTTCTGAACACCGGGCTCATCCTTCTGGTCTGCGGTAACAGGTACGGCATTGGTTGCCATGACGTGCTCCTTTGCGTTGGGTGAACGGAGCTTAGCAGAGCGTCATTGTCAGTGGTGGTTGCTACCATTAGAAGACAAGGAAAGAACGGGGCCTAAGAGCCTCTAGAAACCTTCACAAACTTGTTACATAAGAGGACCCATAAAAGACTTTGCTGTAGCACACGTCCAGCAAATATGTGGTATACTTAAGGTACGTTGTAGAGAACGGAGAACTTCAAAGCTTGACCCTCGGTGCTCTACCACCGGGGGTCATTTTTTTTGGCCTTCCTGGCTCTCGAAGTCCCAGGCTCACGAGACCAGTAAGCGGTATACGGAATAGCACGACAGGGGCTAGGAGATAACGGCCCAGACAAGCAACACACCGTAGAGAAGCACGTTGGGGATAGACACACCGGTAGTCCTGGGGAACGGTGAGGGTAATACCCAATACGGTTGAGCGTTACAAAGTCTGGTAGTACGGGTCTAGCTTAATGCGCTGGTAAGTCAGCAAGGTTTAAATACCTGCCCTGTTGAGAACTTAGTTCTCTCCCACTGAGGTCCGTTGAACCGCTGGAGCTTGAAATAGCTATCCGCGCTGAAAAGCGTCCTTATGGGCAACGCCTTCCCAAAAACAACTAAACAACCGAGAGGAACAACAGAACATGGCGAAGATGAAGTACAGAGACAACAAACTAGGACGGTACCGAGATGGTGTTGTACCGCTACACAAGAACGTTGGTGACATCGACTGGACCAAGAAGAAGGTCAAGAAGGTGGTCAAGGTGATGAAGGCTCGGTTCTCTGGTACCTGCATAAAATGCCTTAAGCCAATTGAGGTTGGGATGACTATCAGGTATCACACCGAGAAGAAGCAAGCTAAGCATCAATGTTGCTGACTTCCTTGTTACATCTAGGCACGGCAGAGCCGTGCCGCTGGCCTTTGGCCAGCAAGCTAATACCTATCGAGCAAGGAGAAGGATGGACAGTAAGGAATGTAGACGTTGCGAGAAAGATAAGCCTCTTGATGACTACCACGACCAACCCAAAGGTAAAGATGGTAAGCACACCCAATGCAAGGAATGCATCAGGAGGATGCAAAGACTAAAACGCGCGGGTTTTTCAGTTCCACCACTACCCGATAAGAAGCCCAAGAGAACCAGAGAAGACATCCTCAAGGACGTGTTCGGTTTCCTTGACTGAAACGCAACACCTTGGGAATGACATGCGATACTAGAAGTACAAACAAAGTCACCTCAACTTGTTATGTTACCTCTCTATAAAGGGTCGGAGCCTCTAAGGTTCCGGCCCTTTATTCTTTTACCAAACCTTCACATAAAAAGGCTTGAAAAGGGCCTATAAACCCGACCCATTCCGGGTTAATAAGGTATAATAGTATTACGGTACAAAGGACTGCCGAAAGGGGCCGTACCGAATACATAACCGAGGTAACAACAAACAAATGAATGCAGTAGCAGTAAAGCTAAGTGACTATGACTGGACGCGCTCCAGGTTCTACGGAACGCAGCGCCGTGGTTTTCATGCCGTTCTCGGAACAGAGCAGGCAGACCACCTAAAGGGCATCAACTTCAACATCACTGGTGCCGACTACGAGACCATTGCCGTAGCGTGCGAATACGCACCTATCAAGTATCTAGGTCTCAACCCAAAGGCTTGCGGCTGGTTCCCTTTCAGCACAGACTTTGCCGACTTCAAACAGCCTGACTTCCTTTGCTGTGAGGTTCGTAGCGTTACGGCGCTCACCAACGGCCTAGTCGTAAAGACTAAGGATGTTGAGGCTGGAGCCATTCTCATCAAGACGCATGTACCAAACGCGCGGGTTGAGGATGGAGAGCTTAAGCATGATGGCACTGTCCTTCTCCTTGGTTGGGTATACGCCGAGGAAGCGTGGAACGAGGGTTACCGACACCACAAGGACAGGAACGCCCGTAGGTACCTTGATGAGCTACGTCCTATGGATGAGCTTGCACCTGAACTAACAAAGCTTGGCTACCTCGCAGGAATGGAGGTAGCCGCATGAATGACTTCAAGAGCGTCATTGCAGTCATTGCCGAGAACATCGCTCGCTTTGAGGAAGAGACAGGCTCTCTTGTCCTCAACACCTATGACCTGAACGAAACAGTCGGACCAGACGTCATGTATCTGGCAATGGTCCTGGACCAGGTGCGCGAACAGCGCATGTATGACTACTGGTTCAACGAGATGGTTGCCGAGAACCTCGGTGATGTCCGATGAGGCTCAACAGGAACCAGGTAGCCGAGGTAAAGGCGTGTCAGGGGGTCTACAGGCTCTCTGACGTAGCCAGGCACTACGGGGTCAATAAGAGCACGGTAAGCCGTGTGTGGAATGCCAAGGCACACGTAAATGCGGTGCCGGCCTCCGAGCCTCCGAACATTTCCGGCGGGGTCTCAATTGACCTCATCAAGGAAGACATCCTCATCCTTCTGAACCGAGGTATGAGACCAGCAGAAGTGTCACAGGCATTGGGTATCTCAGTGTCTGCTGTGTATGCCGCACTGCCTAAGGGGGTGCTTCTGTAATGGAATACGTACTACTGGCCACCCTCGGTCTGATGCTCGGCTACTGGCTGGCGACACTACTACTAAGAATGGCAGGTAAGGAATGATGATGGAAAATACGCTAAGAATGGATGACCCAACGGTAATGCGAGCAATTGCGCATGGTGGTTGGAAGGACAAGGAAACAGCCCGGCAGGCAGTACACAACGGCTACACCCTGGTTGCCAGAATGCTTATGGCTAAGGGCTCATGCGAGCACGAGATGCGAGCCAACCTCGGTGGCATGAATGAGGAATACCTAGACCGAATACTGAGCAAGGGTTACATCGAGCCTTGCAGCGAGGAGCACAACTGATGACTACGACAATTACGCAGGACCGTAAGGATGGCAAGAACAGTGTTGCCATTGAAAGCATGATGGAACTGATGGAAAGCCTGTGCGAGAAGTACGGGCAGTCAGATGATGACGTAACCCGTATCGAGATGCGGCCGGGTGTCATTCGCTTTGAGACTTCAAGTGGATGGACCGAACACAGTTGGAAGGAGGTGAACTGAATGACAGTCGAATACTTTATGTACACAGCTAAGTATGGAGCGATGCCTAAGCTTGATGAGCTTAACGCTTATGGTGCCGAGGGATGGGAGCTAGTGACAGTGGCTAGCGGCTCTTGGGTATTCAAGCGAGAGACAGCACCAGCAGAGCCAGAGGCAATGCTTATGCGTGCTACCACTACCGAGACTGCACCAGTCAAGGCGACACGTACCCGCAAGACAGCAGCAAAGAAGACAGAGGCATGAGCAACCTAAGCAGTAAAGGTACTGCTTGGGAGAAGGTGAGAGCACAGGCTCTCAAGCGTGATGGGTATATCTGTCAGCTTCAATTCGGCGGGTGTGTTGGTGAGGCTGACACAGTAGACCACGTACTAGCCAAAGCTAATGGCGGTACTGACACACTGGATAACCTCGTTGCAGCTTGCCGACCATGCAATTCAAAGAAGCAAGACAAGATGTTGGTTAGAACTACATGGCTTAACCCTCGTTGGTTCTGATGAATAAGGGATGGATGGTCAATTTAACCGGCCATTCATCCCTGTTCCGGCTCTAATTTGAGCCTGACTGGCTGGCTGATGACGCCAGTTTTTTTGAGAAGGGTCTTCCCGACCCCGCCCCCAGCTCGTTTTTGCACGCCTAGGGTTGAAACATTTCGACCCTACCGACCAAGAAGCACGGAGGCAAATAAAAATACGGAGGAAAATGGATGAAAAGTTTTAAGACAGCTACAAAGGCATACCTCGAAGATGCCGACTACCTGAGCGAGGATAAGCACGCACCTGCCATTGCATCTCTTGAGCATCTGGCAGAGGCCCTTGATGAGAAGATGTCCGGTTCTCTTGTCACTGAATACAACAAGACTTACCGCTACTTGCGAAGCCTTGCGCCGGAGGATGTGGAACAGGGTGACGACATTGACGACATCCTTGATGATGAATGACAGAGCCATCATGGCTGCCTAGCACCTTCACAAAGTCTCTCTCAGAAGACTTCCCATCAGCCGGTGACAGGTTGCTAAGGCTCGTTGATGCGGCATGGGTAGCTTCTGACCAGGACAAGAAGTTTCAGCTTCTCCCGTGGCAGCGTTGGGTTATCCGGGCGGCTCTTGAGGTCTACCCAGAAGGGCACCCAAAGGCAGGCAAGCTTAGATACCGCCAAGTGGTCATCTCTATGGGACGCCAGAACGGTAAGAGCGTCCTCGGTGCCATCTTCGGTATGTACGGCCTACTGATGCATGACCCTGGTCCGGTGGTTGTCTCGGTAGCGAGCAACATGGTTCAGGCGAACATCATCTATGACCGCGTAAAGCACGTCATCGAGAACAACGCGTCTCTGCGTAAGCGGTTCACCAAGGCAACCGACACCCGAGGTATCAAGACAGCTAAGGGCGGGGTCTACAAGGTCTATGCCTCAAAGGCTTCTGCCCTCCAGGGTGTACCTGTCTCTCTCTGCCTCTACGACGAGGTACACATCACCAAGCCTGAGATGTGGTCAGCCATGCTCTCAGGTGCCAAGGAGCGTCCCAACGGCCTGGTCCTCGGCATCACAACGGCCGGTGACGACAACAGCCTTTTGCTCAAGGACCTTTACGAATTGGGTCGGAAAGCAAGTGCCGGCCAAGCTGACCTAGAGCGTTTTGGGTTCTTTTGCTGGGAGGCACCAGAAGGGGCCGAGGTTGACGATGCTGACGCTCTCCTGTCAGCCAACCCATCTCTTGCCTGTGGTCGAGGTGACGTTGAAGACCTACAGGCCCTTGTAAGGACGCTTCCGGAGGATGACGCACGCCGCTACCACCTGAACCAATTCGTAGCCTCACAGAGCGCCTGGCTGCCTGTCAGCCGTTGGTACGGGGCCGCCAAGGGTGGACTACCAGAAGGGGTTCGGCCGGTCTTCTCCATCGACCGTACGCCCGACTGGACATACGCGAGCATCACCGCAAGCGCCAAGGTTGACGGGGTTGTCTATACCGAGCTGGTTGCCAGCCTGGTTAACCCGACCCTTGAGGGCCTGGTCAAGGTCTGCGTACAGCTCAAGAAGCACTACCCGCTTTGCTACGTGATGGATAGATACACGGGCGGTGACCTAGAAAAGGAATTGAAGAAGAAGCGCTACAAGACACGGCTTATCTCTTCTGGTCCGGACATCTCCAATGTGGCCACAACATCCTTTGCCCTTATCACACAAGGCAAGGTGTCTCATCCTGGCGACCCTCTCTTGAGCTATCAGATGCCGAGGGCTACGAGGAAGAACGTTGGGGAGAGCTGGAAAATTAGCCGCAGTGACAGCGCAGATAACATTGATGCGGTTATCGCTACTTGCATGGGCATCTATGTAGCTAACGGTATGAAGGACCCCGGTATTCAGGTCTTCTAGAAACGCAACACTTCTGGAATGCGCCCATACAATTGATATATCAATGACTAACAAGCCGGGCTTCTGGTCCAGGGTATTTCGCACAGAACGTTCTGAGCACACCGTTCGCTCCGTTCCTGTAGCCCCTAGCCGCCCATACAACACAGTTAATACGGTCACAGCCGAGAATGCACTAGGCATCTCGGCTGTTTACCGTGCCGTCTTCATCCTCGGTCATACCGCATCTCAGCTTCCCCTCGGCGTATTCCGGGGCGGTGCTGAGATGTCTCGTGTTGATGCCCTTGTCTCAAGGCCAAACCTTGACAGCACACAGGCAACCTTTGTTGAGGAAACCGTCAACAGCATGGCCACAACTGGTAATGCCTATTGGCTTCTTCACAGAGGACCGGACGCTACCTCTACGGACAAGGTCCAGAACATCACCGTTCTCAACCCACACAACGTGTCCATTGAGCAGGATGAAGCAACCGGCCGGTTTACTTATCACTACAGCACGCTGAATGGTCTGCGGACCTATCAGCATTGGCAAGTTAAGCACCTGTCCCTTATGCGTCTTCCTGGTTCCGTCTATGGCATTGGCCCTATTCAGGCTGCACAGACAGAGCTAACCGGCATGGTCGATGTCCGCGACTATGCGGGCCACTGGTTCCGCATCAATGCGACACCTACCGGCATTCTCAAGGTCGATGAGGACCTTACGCCCGAGCTGGCAGCGGCCTACAAGGCCAAATGGGATGAGACCAATGGTGGACAGCGAGGCACGGCAGTAGTCGGCGGAAACGTCGAATACCAGCCGGTGTTCCTCTCTCCATCTGACGCTCAGTTTCTTGAGGTTCGACAGTTTGACGTCACCTCGGTTGCCCGCATGTTCGGTATTCCAGCCTCAAAGCTCCTGGCCGAGGTCAACGGAAACAGCATGACCTATCAGAACTTGGAGCAGGCAAACACCGACTTCATCAGGGACACCCTTGCGGCTTACCTGACTGAAATTGAGCAGGCTCTAACTGACCTTATCGCTAGAGGTCAGACCGTGCGTTTCAAGCTAGACGCTTTGCTACGTGCGGACAAGAAGACCCGTTATGAGACTTACGCCATTGCTACCGGCGGACAGCCATTCATGGAAGTCAACGAGGTACGAGCAGAAGAGGGTCTATCACCTATGGAGGTAAATACACCAACTGATGGAAACACGTAATTTTGATGTTCGCTCAGTAGATACCGAGACCAGGACTGTTGAGGGTATTGCCGTTCCTTACGGCGAGACCATCGACCTTGGCGGGGTCTATGAGCGTTTCGAGCGAGGGGCTTTCGGTGACCCAACAGGCGTAAAGCTTTTTTACGACCACAAGGAGCCTATTGGCATTGTGGAAAAGACCGAAGACACAGAGGGCGGCTTTGTCATCAAGGCTCGCATCTCCAAGACACCACGTGGCGATGAGGTTTACACCCTTCTCCGTGATGGCGTACTAAACAAGTTTTCCGTTGGCTTCGTGCCGGTCAATGACCGCATGGAAGACGACGTAATTGTCAGGACTAAGGCCGACCTTAAGGAAGTTTCCGTTGTCGCTTTTCCTGCTTACACAAATGCAGACGTTGCGCTTGTTCGCAGCGCTGACACTACAAATTCTAAGGAGCTTGAAAATATGTCAAACGACATTGAGGCTCAGGAGGTTGCCGACCGCGTAACCGACCTTGAGCGTAGGTTCGCCACCTATGGCGAGACCAAGCCTGCCGACAACGGACTAGATATTCGTTCGGCCGGTGACTTTGTTAAGGGTCTACAGACCGGTTCTACCCGCGACAAGGTGAAGACTTACAACCGTGCATTCACCGGAATGACTACGGTTGATGGCAATGTGCAGCCCGCTTGGGTCTCTAGCAACATTCGTCTTGTTCAGGAGAACCGAGACGTTCTTAACCTGTTCTCTAAGGAGGGTCTGCCTGCCTCTGGTAACAGCGTTGAATACCTGACCCTTGGCACTGCGACTGGCACCGTTGGTGAGCAGGCAAACGAGGGTGATGACCTTGGTTACCTTGAGGTGACGCTTACTGACGCTACTGCTCCGGTCAAGACTTACGGTGGCTACACCAGTCTTTCCCGCCAGGCTATCGAGCGTTCAGGTACGCCTCTTCTTTCTACCGCTTTTGAGCACATGGTTCGCCAGTACGCAAAGGCTACTAACGCTGCTGTTCGCTCCGCTCTCGTTGCTGGCACTGGCTATCAGACCGCAACCCTTGCGGCCGGTACGGGTGCTGGCTGGATGTCCCTCGTAATTGAGGCTGACGCTCTCATTCACGACAACGGCTTTGGCTCTGAGGCTGAATTCGTTCTCATGTCCAAGGATGTCTACGCCACGGTTGCGACCCTGGTAGACAGCGCGGGCCGACCACTGTTCGACATCAACGGTGATGGCTCCAACACCATCGGAAACGTGACCCGTAAGCGCAAGGGAAACATCGCCGGCCTGCCCATCGTCGTTGATGCTTCGCTGGCTGCCAATTCCGTCTACGTCGGTTCCTCTGACGCCCTCAAGGTGTGGGAGCAGGCAGGCGCTCCGTTCCGTCTTGAGGACGAGAACATCATCAACCTGACTAAGGACTTCTCGCTTTACGGCTACATGGCTGTTGGTATCACCAACGCCAAGAGCATCGTCAAGTGTGACGTTGACCTGGTCTGAGGTTGATGACTGATGGACTGGAACAACCTAAGTGCCTACGTGAACTGCAACGAGGACGACTACCCCTTTGTTGAGCAGTGCTGGACAGAGGCAGTAGCCCTTGTGACGGCCTACGTCGGCTCTCAGACAGTCCCTCAGACCATCTTGGATAGGGCGGCCCTGGAGACAGGCTCTGAGCTGTTCCACAGGCGTTCAGCGCCTAACGGTGTTGCTCAGTTTGCTATCTCTCCGGACGTCGCCCCTATCCGGGTCGCTCGTGACCCAATGGTTGGTGCCTACCCGCTTCTTAAGAAGTACATGGTGGTGGGCATCTGATGGCAGCACTGACAGAGCTACGCAAGGAAGTCGCGCAGGTTCTTTCCGATGCGGGAATTAGAGCCTATGAAGCCATTCCCGACCGAGCGAAAGCACCGCTCGTAATTGTTACACCTGGTCTTCCATACCTCACACCAAGCCAGCAGTTCGGCGAACATGCCGTAACTGTGAAGCTGGAAATTATGTGCCTCGTGGATACCGGTACAAACCCAAAGGTCTCTGCTGACCTTGATGCCTATGTAGAACAGGTTTATCTAGCACTAGCAGACGCCGACTTTGACGTTGATGAGGTATCCGCTCCCTACGCGATGGAGAGCACGAACTACCTCGGTTCAACTATTCGCATCACATCAAACATCGTACTAGGAGGTACAAATTAAATGAGCGCACGTATTAAGGGTAAGTCGTTGACCCTAAAGTTCGAGGACACCGACTACCAGGCGGATATCGGTTCCGCGACGCTAAACAACGAGGATGCAGACGGAGACTTCACCACATTCGCAGATGCTGCGGCCGGTGGCGCCGTTCAGTGGTTCTTCGAGGGTGAGGCTGTACAGAGCACCGACAGTGCATCTTTCTGGTCTTACCTATGGGACAACACTGGCCTAGAGGTGGCCTATGTCTTTGCCCCTCACGGCAATGCCGTTGCGTCTACTACGCAGCCACATTTCACGGGTTCTGTTCGTGTCGGTCGTAAGCCGTCTATCGGTGGTACGGCTAACGAGACATTCACCTTTGAATACCGTCTTGACTGCACCGGTGAGCCTACCAAGGTAACGACCGGAGCGTAATTCATGGCAGGCGTTCAGGTAACACTAGAGGGTTTGGGACATGTGGTTTCCAACCTGAACGGCTTCTCGGCTAAGTCATCTGACCTAAGCGAAGCCTTTCAGCGCATTGGAACCAACATCTCTCAGGATGCCCGTGGGCTAATTCCGGTGCTATCTGGACGCCTGGCCGCTTCCCTAAGGGTGGGAAAGGCAAAGAGCAAAGCCGTTGTGCGTGCCGGTGGTGCTCGCGTCCCTTACGCGGGTGTCCAGAACTACGGCAACTACCACAACATCGAAGCAAAGTATTTCATGAACAAGGCCCTTAACAGCAACGAACAAAGGTCTGTCGTGGAAATTGAGAAAGAGCTGAGCGAGCTTATCCGTAAGTTCCAGCTTGGCAATTAAATATCTAGGAGATATCAAACATGGAAAAGTTCAGCATTGAAGACCTCTCAATGAAGGAGGTCACCATCATCGAGCAGAAGTCGGGCCTTGCTATTGACAAGCTGGCTGATGAAGACGCGCCTAAGGGCCCTCTGTTCACCGCAATTTATTGGGTGGCTATGAAGCGCGAGAACCCTAAGTTCACTTGGTCAAACGCCGAGGACACCTCGTTTAAGACCATCATGACCTTCATTGGTGCTATGGGTGAGACCTCGGACCCAAATTCCGAGAAGTGATGAAGGAGCGCGCCGAGGTTAAGGCAGCCTTTTGCCTTAACCTCGGCATTCCTCCCAGCGAATACGAGAGCCTAACGCTGCGAGAAAGAGACGCCTTCATCAAGGTTCACAACAAGAACATCGAGCGACAGAAAAGGAGATGACCTAGGTCTAACGTCATGGCACGCAATAACATCACGGTTAATGTTCTCGCGAACACCCGTAACCTAACCAGCGGCATCAGGTCCGCAGCACAGCAGACCCAGCAGGGTCTAAGAGGCATCGCACAGAGCGCCCGACAGCACGTTGGACAGGCTCTGACCAGCCTTAGAGAGCTTGCCGGCCCGGCGGCCCTAGGAGCGGGTGCAGCCCTCGGCGCGGCCCTTGTGGTCGGTATCGGCCAGGCGATGGAGAAGTCCAAAATTACTTCTCGCCTTGAGGCACAGCTAGGCGCTACCCCAGCAGTCGCTAAGAAGGTCGGAAAGGTAGCTGGAGAGCTTTACAGCGATGCCATCTCCACCGACTTCCAGCAGGCAGCCGACGGTATCCGGGCGGTTATGACCGCTGGTCTCGTCCCACCTGGTGCGAGCATCAAGCAAATTAAGTCCATCGCTACCAATGCCCTGGACCTAGCCAACGTCTTTGAAGTGGACCTAGGCCAGGCAACCAATGCTGTCGGTCAGATGATGAAGACCGGTCTTGCAAAGAACGGTAAGGAAGCATTCGACGTACTGACGCGTGGCTTTCAGACGATGGGTCCGAGGGCAGATGACCTTCTGGACACCTTCAACGAATATTCAACACAGTTCCGTCAGATGGGTCTATCGGCTATTGACGCTACCGGCATCCTTTCGCAGGGCATGAAAGCCGGTGCGCGTGATACTGACGTGGTCGCGGACAGCCTTAAGGAATTCGTCCTCATCGCACAGGGTGGCGGTGAGAAGGTTGATGCCGCATTCAAGGCCGTTGGTCTGAACGGCAAGGAAATGCAGAAGGTCTTTGTGGAGGGCGGCCCTAAGGCAAAGCTTGCCCTGGACAAGGTCTTTGATGGTCTGAGGAAAATTAAGGACCCTGCTGACCGCAATGCAGCGGCTCTTGCCCTGTTCGGCACCAAGTCCGAGGATATGCAGCGTGCCCTTATGGCTATCGACCCATCAGAGGCGGTGTCAGACCTCGGTAAGGTCGGCGGTGCTGCTGACGACATGGGTAAGACGCTGCGAGACAACGCAGCCACCAAAATTGAGCAGTTCAAGCGCAAGGTAGAAACGGCACTGGTTAAGTTCATTGCCGATAAGGTCCTGCCTGCCCTGGAGAAGTTCGCTACTTGGGCTTCTGAGAACAAGGACTTTCTTAAGCCTCTGGCTATCGGCCTGACAGCTCTTGCCGTAGCCCTCGGTCTTGCTGCCGCAGCACAGTGGGCAATGAACATTGCCATGCTGGCTAACCCGGTCGGTTTGGTTGTACTGGCCATTGCTGGTCTCGTTGCCATCCTGGCTGTTGCATGGGTTAAGAGCGAATGGTTCCGTGACAAGGTCACCGGTGCTTTTGAGGCCATCAAGACCAAGGTTGCTCCCATCATCGAGGAAATTAAGCTTCTCGTTGGTGCCTTTGTTCAGCGTGTTCAGGAATTCTGGGACAGGCACGGAGAAGGCATCATGGAAAGCGTCTCGCGTGCCTGGGAGGGTATCCAGCAGTACGTAGGCGGTGCTCTACAGACACTAAAGGGTCTCATTCAAATTGTTACTGGTCTTATCTCAGGTGACTGGGAGAAGGTCTGGACCGGCATTAAGAACGTGTTCGGCGGCATCTGGGAGCAAATTCAGGGCCTCTTCAAGCTATTCACCGGCGCTATTGGTGTTCAGCTAAAGGTCTTCTTGGGTGGCATCAAGGATGCTTGGAACAGCTCTTGGCAGAAGGTCAAGGATATTGCCAACACTGTTTGGATATCCGTACGTACCCTTATCGTCAACAAGCTCATCGAAATTGCGAACAGCATTTCAACCAAGCTGTCTGCTATCAAGGGTGCTTGGAATGGCGCTTGGAGCGCGGTAAAGAGCTACCTCTCAACAACTTGGGAGGGTATCAAACAGCGGGTTATTTCTGGTATCGCTAACGTGATGTCTCAGGTATCCGGCATCAGGGGTCGGGTAACCGGCGCTCTGTCCGGTGCTGGCTCTTGGCTATACAGCGCGGGTGCCAACCTTATGCGAGGCATGGTCAACGGCATTCTGAGCATGGCAGGAAACCTTGCCAGCCAGGCTAGGCAGGTTGTGTCTAACGCTGTCAGTGCGGCTAAGAATGCTCTCGGCATCCATTCGCCATCCAGGGTGTTCGCGGAAATTGGTAAATACACCATCCAGGGTCTCGTTAAGGGGCTGGAGAAGGTGGCACCTGTTAAGCGTGCTGGTGCTGGTCTCGGTGACACCTTGACCGCAAGTTTCGACAGCAGCCTTACGGCCAAGCCGACCTATTCGTACGCTGGAATTGGTGCCGGCCCGGCCACCGTGGAAATTAACGTGAACGTTCCTGTGTCTGCTGACCCAGTAGCCACGGGCCGTGAGGTAGACAAGGTCCTCAAGGCGTTCTACAGGGTTAATGGGGTGCGAGCATGACCGCATACCCGGACCTACACGAAAAGCTCCGTCTAGAGGTTCAGACGGCGCGAGACGACATCTTCGTTCTGTCCCTCTCTCAGCTTGGCGGTTATCGTCTCGGCGGTGCTGCTGAGGCTGATGGAGGGTATGACCCGAACGTTGAATGGATGAACGTTCTTGGCTCAACCCATGACATCAAGGTTCGTAGGGGTGCCAAGAGGGGTGACAACATTCAGACAGAGATGGAAGTTGGAACGCTCAACGCGACCATCTATGACTTTGCCGTTAACCCCTTGAATAACCCATACATCAAACAGGGTGTACCTATTCGCCTACAGGCATGGGTTGTTGACCAGTGGGTGAGCATCTTCACTGGTGCTATCTCAAGCGTTCGTGTCGGACTTCTTAAGGACAAGACACAGAAGCCACCCGTATACCTGTCTGCTACGGACATGGTTAAGACACTGGCGAATACGAACCGCGCGGGTGTTGTTGCTGGAACGTTTTCAGAACGTGTGACAGACATCCTGAGCAAGCATGGAATTCCATTTACGGCGGTAGGTGGAACAGTCAACCTGTCAGACAACCAATACGACAGCACGCTTGTTAACCATCTGATGCTCGCACAGAATTCCGAGCTTGGTTACATCTATGTGGACAAGGAGAATGTCGTTAAGGCATTCGGCCGAGGTTCGTTGCCTACGAATTCGCCTGTCATCAACTTCTCGGATACGAGGGATGACACCGACCCTATTCGTTCGTATTACGTAGACATGCCGGTATCCCTTGATGACACCATCATGTTCAACGACGTATTCGTTCGGAACATGACCAGGCAGACGGACTATGACCCTGAAACGCTCGAATGGACGTATACCAGTATCGAGAAGGTCTACGGGCCGTTCCGCAATGCGACATCCGTAGCGACATACGGCGCACGGCAGACCGAGGTTACAACGAACCTTGCGAACGATGAGGATGTATTCGCATACGGCAATACCGTTCTACACGAATTCGATACGCCCGAACTAAGGGCTGACAGCGTGTACTGGAATGCAACGAACGAAATTGAAAAGGTTGCCGGCCTGGAGCTGTTCGACCTCGTCAACTGCGAATACAACAGCGAATGGTCTTCGCTCAACCAGCCATTCCGTGTTCTGGCTATCGAACACGACATTACACCGGAGCGCTGGATGGTCACCGTTGACCTTCTTGACGCCACATTCTAAGGAGAAATTAAATGGCAGAGAATTACCAGGTGTTCGCCGACTATGACGTACTGACAGCAGATGAAGTCAACAACTATCTGATGAACCAGGTGACGGTAAAGGTTGATACGAGCACAGACCTTAACGCCTTGCCTACCGAGGTCAAGCAGGCATACGTAGTGGATACCGGCCAGGTGATGGCAAGGGATAATACCGATGCTTGGGTGCCTCTTGGTGGCGTCGCTACGGTGTCTACAACGGCGCCTAGCAACCCTCAGGTAGGACAGCTATGGGTTATGCCCTCACAGGCTCTACCGGCCCCAGGAACGGGCGTATTCGCTACGTCTACGCTCGATGTGACCGCGCTGAACGGCGCATACGCAGCATGGGGTAGCACTGCCTCTTGGACCAATAACAGTGGTCGGGCCGTTAAGGCTCTCATCACATGGGGTGGAACGGCTCGTATCGAAACCAGTTCTTCCGGCATTCGTGCCCGGCTGAATTGGACGGGTGCCACAACCGGAGACACCTACGCGCTAACGGGTTCCGTCGGTCGCTCTCTATTCCTGGACAGTACGTCTACGTATGAGAGCTGGGAGCGTTCTGCCGTAGTCACACTGAACAGCGGAACTACCACGTTCCAAATTCATGCGGCTATGGATGCGACTTCTACACCTACGAATAAGCCGGGTATCGGTAACGCGGGTATGCAGGTATCCCCTCTTGGCTTCGCTGACCAGTGGGCGGGATGACATATGTCAATGCTCGTATGGGATGGAACAGCTTGGATAGACGCTAGTTGGGTGCGTGTATGGAATGGAACCCAGTGGGTAACGCGTCTACCTCGTTATTGGGATGGCGGTAACTGGATGCCAGAGAATGCCCCGTTCAGCCCTGGTTCTATCAGGACTGACATTGGGCTCTCTTGGAATGTGTCTGCCCCAACACCTACCGGCTCTTGGCATACCGCTACCAAGTCCTTCTCGGCATCTTGGGCGGGTTCCTACAGAAGCAATGGAAGCAAGCGAACCGATACGGGTGACCTATTCCAGGGCTATTACGATGGAACCAATGGAAACCAGCGTTCAATGTGCGGCTTCTCTGTGTCCGGCATTCCGTCGAATGCGACAGTAACGGATGCCAAACTTATCCTGAACGCCTCTTGGTGGTACAACAACAGCGGTGGAACGGCGGTCATCGGAACGCACAACAAGACGTCAGAACCAAGTTCCTGGTCTAGCTCTGGCGTGAATGACGACCGTTTCCGCGCCGGTTGGTCTTCAAAGACCGGCTCTAAGACCATCGACTTTTCTAACAGCATCGGGCAGGAATTTGCCGATGGAACAGCTAAGGGGTTCGCCTTTGGTCCAGGACCATCAACATCAAAGGAATACTACGGAGCCTTTGTTGGTGCGGGTTCTTCAAGGCCCGTCTTGAAGCTGTCTTACAAATGGTTCTCGTGAGGAGGAACAGTGTCACTATCAATTAGAACGTCCAGTGCAACATCTCTTGGCTCTCCAACAAGCATCAGCCTTGGTGGATACGCCTCTAGTGCAACACCCTCAGGAGCAACCAATGGGTTTTGGGATGCGGTATCAAAGGCACAGGCTGATGCCCACACGGTCGAATACCGGTGTCTGTTCATTTACAACGACGGCACCTTTCCGGTAACCGGCGCGTCTGTAGCCATCAGTAACCAGCTTTCGGGCGGGTCTACTATCGCTATCGGAACCAATGCCGCAACAGCCGCCGCAGCATCTTCGTACAACAGCGGAACCCTTGCTTCGGAAACGTCTACGCCATCCGTGACAACAGGATGGGTAACTACCTTGTCTATCGGAACCCTTGCACCTGGTCAGGTACGCCACTTCTGGCTAAGAAGGTCAGCATTGGGAGACAAGGCGGTATCGGGAGACTACGTCAACCTAAGAATTGCAGGGTTGGAGGTGATACCCGAATGAACACAGACGACCATGAAGTTGTTGTTGTGCTGACCAGGCTTGAGACCAAGCTAGACCAGGTGCTTACATCCAACACCGACCATGAAGCCCGCATCCGAGAGCTTGAGAAGAATGACCTCGGCCGCATCATCCCGTTCATCATCGGACTTGGGACGGTTGCAGCTCTGGCAATGCCCTTCATCAGATAGACTTTCTCCTAGAAAGCGGAAACCCCTAGCCCTTGCATAAAGGACTAGGGGTTTCTGTATGACGCCTCTATTGCGCTGCATATTACGGCTGGTTAGCAGCAATTACCCTGTGTGATAGGATGAACCCGTAGGAAGACCAAGACAGGTAACACTACGGGTTCATCTGGCACCCGTAGGTGCGCACCTCGTAGGTCTTCGAATCCTGAACGTCCACCGCGTGGCTCCGGTCGTTGCTGCTCATGCGACAAGGGTAGGCGGTGCCGGGAGTACGTCGTCCCGGCCCCGGAGTCTCCGGCCACGGGCCCACGCCGGACGCGCGGGGAGAGGGCCCCGGTGTCCGCCGGGCGGCGGCGTGGACCACTCCCTCGCGGCACTGAGGCCGATCCGGGGCGCCCGCCCGGACGGTTCCCGGTCGGAGCCGAGTGCGGAACCGCTCGCCGGCCGCGGCGACCGGCCGCATGATCCGAACGACAGGCTTCATACGACAGGTTTCATACGACAGGCTTCAGCCGTACACGACCGACCACGGGCGGGGCGGTCCACCGACGGGGCCCGCCTCGCCGGTGCGGTTCGGAGTCGCGGCGCGGTCGGCGGCCAGCACCTCGGCGGCGAGCTCCGCGAAGGTCCGGGCGGCCGGGTGGGCGGTGCGACCGGCGGGCCACGCCCCGCTCAGCCGCTGGGCGAGGGGGCGCCCCGCCAGGGGCCGCCAGGCGACACGGGGCTCTTTACGGGCCACCGGCCCCTGGTCGAAGGCCACGCCGTGCCCGGCCGTCACCAGGGCCAGCAGGAACTCGGAGTTGGAGGCGTGCCGTACGCGGCCCGGCACGAAGCCCGCGGCGCGGCAGACGTCGAGGACCTGGTCGTACCGGTCCGGAGCGTGGGCCCGCGGGAAGAGCACCAGGTCGTGGCCGGACAGCTCACCGAGCGCCACCTCCGGCCGCCGGGCCAGCGGGGAGGTGCGGGGCAGGACGACGCCGAGGTCCACCGCGACCTCCGGACCGAGCAGCAGTCCGGTGGTGTCGGCGGGGCGGTGCACGAGTCCGACGTCGAGTCCGCCGGAGGCGAGCAGCCCGACCTGTTCGCCGGTGGTGACCTCCCTCAGGTCGACGGAGAGCCCCGGGGCACGCTCGGCGCAGGCGGCGAGCAGCGCGGTCAGCACGGTGGCGGCGGTGTCGGGCGGCACGCCCGCGCGCAGGGTGCCCAGACCGCCGTCCCCCGCGCGCCGGGCCAGCATCCGCAACCGGTCCTCGCGGGCGAGGAGTTCACGGGCCTCGTCCCACAACAGCGCCCCGGCGGCGGTCAGCCGGATCCGGCGGTGCGACCGGTCGAACAGCTCGGCGCCGAGCTCCCTCTCCAGCCGGCGCACGGCCTGGCTGAGCGGCGGCTGAGCCATGCCCAGCCGGTCGGCGGCGCGGCTGAAGTGCAGTTCCTCGGCTACGGTGACGAACAGACGCAGGTGGCGCAAGAGATCCACAACCATGGACCTTACGCGAGGGGGCGGGCGAACCGATGGCCGAGGAACGGATCCGCGCGGTCTTCGCGGAGGCGGGCGCCGAGGGCCTCCTGCACGCGGTCCCCATCGGCGTCGCGCGGGCGGTTTCTCCGGGTGCCGCATGGGCGGATTCCACCGGTGCCGCACGGGCGGACCCCGGCTCCGTCCAGCAGACGGACCCCGTCGGCGCCGTGCGTACGGACGCCGACGGCGCCGAGCGGACGGATCCCGTCGGCACCCGGCCCGGGCACCCGCGTCGTACGGACCCCGGCGTGCCCGGAACGGCCGTCCTCGCGGGGCCCCGCGTGCGCGAGGTGGCCGTCGGAGCCGACGAACTCGTCGTGCTCGCCTCGGTGTTCAAGGTACTGCTGGTCCTGGAGTTCGCGCGGCAGGTGGCGGCCGGGCAGCTCGACCCCCGGGAGCGGGTACGGGTGACGGCGGCCGACCGGCTCGGCGGGTGGGGCACCGCGGGCTGCGCGGACGACGTCGAACTGTCGCTGCGCGATCTGGCGTTCTTCGCGATGTCGGTCAGCGACAACTCGGCGGCGGATCTGCTCCTCGACCGGGTCGGCCTGGACACCGTACGGCTGCTCGCCAAGGAGCTGGGGCTCGACCGGACCCGCATCGTGGGAGGCCCGCGGGACGTCCTGGAGTCGATGCTCGCCGAGCTCGGGGCGTGCGACGAGAGGGAGTTCGCCGTCCGGTACCCGGCCCTGCCGGAGGACCGCAAGCGGCGGATGGCGGTCCTGGACCCCCTGCGGACCAACGCCGGCACGCCCCGCGAGACCACCGAACTGCTGCGGCTCATCTGGCGCGACGAGGCGGGATCACCGGAAGTCTGCGCACAAGTACGTGACTTGATGAGCCGTCAAGTGTTCCGGCACCGGCTGGTGTCGGGGTTCCCCGGCGACACGGCGATCGCGGCGAAGACCGGGACGCTTCCGGGGCTGCACATGGAGGCCGGCGTCGTCCGGTACCCCGACGGCCGCTGCTACGCGGTCTCCGTCTTCGCCCGGACCCGCGAACTCGCCGCCACCGGACCGGAGGTGGACGCGGCGATCGGCACCGCGGCCAGGATCGCCGTCGACTTCCTGCGGAACTCGGGACTGTGACCAGGCCTCATATGCGCTCCCGTATCGGCAGGACACAGAATCGATCTTGGACGGGGGTGGCCGGCCCCTGATGTCCTGACGCCATGCGCGACAACGAGAACCCCCCGGGTTCCCCCCTGCTCGGCCGCCGCACGGTGCTGCGTGGCGCCGCACTCGGCACGGCCGCCCCGCTCCTGCCCGCCGCAGCCGCCACGGCCGCCGGTTCGGCGGCCACGCCCCCGGCGGCGCACACGTCCGGATCGACACCGGCACCGGCACCAGCACCGGCGTCGGCGGCCTTTCGCTGGTTCGGCACCTCCGGCTGGCGCATCGACGTCGACGGCCGGACCGTGCTCTTCGACCCGTACCTCACCCGCTTCAAAACAGGTCTGTTCGACGGTGCCTTCGACGCCGGCACGGAGCTGCGCACCGATCCCGACCTGGTGCGGGAACACGTGGGGCACCCCGAACTCGTCCTGGTCAGCCACGCCCACTGGGACCACCTCGCCGATGTGCCGCACATCGCCAGGACCACCGGCGCCCGCGTCGTCGGCACCGAGACGACGTACCACCTGCTGGTCGCGTCCGGCGTCGACCCGGGGCAGATCTCCGTGGTGAAGGGCGGCGAGGTGCTGGACTTCGGCGGTGGACTCACCGTCGAGGTCGTGGCGAGTCTGCACAGCCGCAACAAGAAGTACTCCTACTTCGCCCCGGGCACGCTCCACGCACCGCCGGCGACACCCCCGAGGACCGTCTCGGACCTGCCGGAGGGCGACACGCTCGCCTTCCTGGTGGCGGCGGGGAGCGGCGGTCCGTCGGCGTTCCTGATGGGTGCCAGCGACTTCTGCGAACGGGCGGCGCGGGGGCTGCGCCCCGATCTCGCCATGGTGGCGGTGCCGGCCGGCAGCGCGACCCACGACTACGTGCCCAGGCTGCTGCGGGCCCTGGACCGGCCCGGGGTCGTCGTGCCCGTGCACTGGGACAACTTCGAGGAGCCCCTGACCGCTCCCCCGCGCCGCGACCCGTCGATGGACCTGGACGCGTTCGTCGCCCAGGTACGCCGGTCGTCCCCGGCGAGCCGGATCGTCGTCCCGGACTACCGCACGGTGTACGGGAGTGACATGCGCCCACTCGGCTGACCGAAGGCGGGGGCGGGGCCGAGGCGCGGACCGGACCCGGCGCCCGGCTCGGGGCCCGGCCCCCTACTCAGGCGCGCGCTGGGTATTCGCGCTCAGGACCCGGACGTCCCGGGACGCGAGGCTTGCCGTATGACGCCTTCCCCGGAGTCCGGCCGGCGGCCGAGCCCGTTCGCCGATGTCGTCCTCGCCATCGTCCTGCTCGTCGTGGACGCCGTCGCAGCGGTCGTCGCGCTCGTGTCCGGTCTGGACGCGGCCGGGTACGCGTTCTTCGACACGGGCGCCGACACCGAGACCATCGGCGTCGCCAGGCCGGTCGTGTACGTCTCGGTCGTCGGCGCGCTCGTGCTGGTCTCGGCGGTCGTGTCCTATCGGCGCGGGGCGATCGTCACCACCTGTGTGCAGACACTCGCCGGCCTCGCGCTCGTGCTCGGTGTGGTGATCGGCCTGAGCGCGGAGCACGGTGGCGGCCGACCGTCCCCACCGAGCCCCGGCCACAGCGGCCCGCAGTCGCAGTGCCGGTCCGGCGGCGACAACAGCGAGTGCCTCGGTTCCTGAGCGATCCGCGGCCCTGAGCCCCGAGCCGGGAGCGGAACGCTCACGCACGGACGAACCCGCGGCGGCCGTACGACACGGCGCCGCCGGATCACGGCTCGATGAGCCCCGCGCGAATCGCGTACCGGGTGAGCTCGAGGCGGTCGCGCATACCGAGCTTCTGCAGGAGGTTCGCCCGGTGGCTCTCCACGGTCTTCGCGCTGATGAAGAGCAGCTCGCCGATCTCCTTCGTCGTGTGCCCCTCGGCGACCAGCTTCAGCACCTCCTCCTCCCGGTCGGTGACGGCCCGCGCGGGCAGCCCCTCGCCGCGTCGCAGACGTTCTAGGTAGGTGCGCACGATCGCGGTCTCGGCGCCGGGATAGATGAACGGTTCGTCGCGCATCGCCGCCCGGCACGCCTCGACCAGGTCCCGGTCGGCGACCGACTTCAGGACGTAGCCGCAGGCACCGGCCTTGAGCGCCTCGAAGAAGTACTGCTCGTTGTCGTACATCGTCAGGATGAGGATGCGCAGGTCGGGCAGGCGCCGGGAGAGTTCGCGGGCCGCCTGCAGGCCGGTCATACGGGGCATGGCGACGTCGAGAACGGCGAGGTCCACCGCCGTTTCGCGGGCCAGGGCGACGGCCTCGGCACCGTCTCCGGCCTCCGCCACCACGCTCAGATCGGGTTCACCGTCGAGGATGAGCCGCACACCGCGGCGCACGAGTGTGTGGTCGTCGGCGAGCAGGACACGCGTGGGCCTCCCGGCGGGCGCGGACATCATCGGTCTCTCTCGGAAGCGGTGTCGGAAGCCGTGTCGATGGTGGTGGCGGTGACGGAAGCCGAGTCGATGCCGGTGGCGGTGTCGGAAGCCGAGTCGATGGTGGTGGCGGTGACGGAAGCCGAGTCGATGCCGGTGGCGGTGACGGAAGCCGAGTCGATGCCGGTGGCGGTGTCGGAAGCCGAGTCGATGCCGGTGGCGGTGTCGGTGGTGGCGCCCGGTCGCGGCTGCGGCCGCCCGCCGGTCGTCGTGAGCCGCAGCCGTACGTCGGTGCCCCGCTCGGGCGCCGCCCCCAGTGAGAACGCGGCGCCGACCAGCAGCGCCCGCTCGCGCATCCCGGTGATGCCCGCTCCCTCCCGCACCCGGCCCGGTCCCCTGCCGTTGTCCCGTACGAGGAGTTCGACGCCGTCCCTGATACGCCGCAGCCGGAGTTCGGCGCGGTCGGCGCCCGCGTGCCGGGCCGTGTTGGTCAGCCCCTCCTGCGCCACCCGGTAGACCACGAGTTCGGCCTCGTCGTTCAGCGGGGGCAGATCGGCGTCGAGGTGATGGGTCACGGACAGCCCGTGTGTGGTGAACTCGCCCGCGAGGGAGCGCAGCGCGCTGTGCAGTCCGAGCTCCTCCAGCACACCCGGGCGCAGTCGGCGGGCGATCCGGCGGATCTCGTCCAGGCTGCCACGGGTGGCCTCCTGCGCCTGGCTCACCTCCTCCCACAGCTCCCCGGGCACCCGGTCGGCGACCCGCTTGAGCTGGAGCAGGACGGCGGTCAGGGTCTGGCCCACCTCGTCATGGAGCTCCTGGGAGACGCGCCGGCGTTCGCCCTCCTGCGCGGAGAGCGCGCGGGCCGAACTGGTGGTGCGCTCGGTCTCCAGCCGGTCGAGCATCGTGTTGTACGTGGTGATCAGTTCGGCCACCTCGGCCGGGCCCGTGACGGGCGCCCGGGTTCCGGGATGGGTGAGGTCGGCGGTGGCCATGGCCCGGCCCAGCCGTTGCAGCGGGGCGAGGCCGATCCGCAGGACGACCGCGTTGAGGACGAGCATCAGCGCCAGCCCCAGCACGACGACGAGTGCCTCGCCGGGAAGTATCGGCGTCGAGACGGTGACCGGACCCAGCAGCAGGGCGGTCGCCACGGTCAGACCCGCGGCGTTGAGCAGGAAGATCCGCCGGAACAGCGACACGTTCCTCTGTCCGTCCCTTCCGGCCGGCTTCCGCGCGGCTGCCTCCGCCCGCCCCGCGGCAGGCACCCCGCCCTTCCCGACCCGCGGCCGTGCCACCGCCCCCAACAGCCTCGCAACAGCCGGGCGGCCCCGTCCATCCGTGCCAGCACCCATGTCGCAACGGTACGGCGAGATGGCAGCATGACCGTTTTGGGTGGGCTTTTTCGCGGGCCGCATCGTGCCGACGTGCGCGACGGATCCGGCGCGACCGCCCTCGGCCGGGCGGCCTCGACGCGGGGCCTCGTCGCGGCCGGGACCCGACGCGGACGGGTGTGACGCACACCGCCGCGACGCGTCCGGCCGCGACGACGAGCCAGACCGGTACGCCGAACCCAGCACGACGAAGCCAGCACGACGAACGACGAGCAACGAGATACGAGCAAGGGGAGAATCATGTCGGCTCCACGCCTGCGGGCGACGCCACTGCCGGGTATCGGGGTGCAGTACGACCTCGTGACCCGTGAACAGCGCCACCTGTCCGTGGTGGCGCACCGCGACGGCGCCCGCACCGTCAGCGTGTACCAGGCCGACGACCCCGACTCCTGCGCGCAGTCGCTGCGGCTGTCGAGCGGTGAGGCGGCCTCGCTGATCAACGCCCTGAAGCCTTCCCATCACAGCCCGAGCCTGCTGTACACCACCGACCTCGGGCTGATCGCCGAGCGCATCGAGATCGCCGCGACGTCGCGGTGGAACGGGCGGGTGCTCGGCGAGACCCGGATGCGGACCGAGACCGGCGCCTCCGTCGTGGCGGTGCTGCGGCGTGCCGAGGCGATCCCGTCCCCCACGCCGGACTTCCGGCTGGCCGGCGGGGACACCCTGATCGTCGTCGGGACCCGTGAGGGCGTCGACGGCGCCGCGACGATACTCGGGCGGGAGTGAGCGCGTGCACTCTGCGGTTCTACTGATCGAGTTCGGCGCCATCATCCTCTGCCTCGGGCTGCTCGGCCGTGCCGCGGCCCGGCTGCGGTTCTCCCCCATCCCGCTCTATCTGCTGGCCGGTCTCGCCTTCGGTGAGGGCGGGCTGCTCCCGCTCGGCGCGAGCGAGGAGTTCGTCGCCACCGGCGCCGAGATCGGCGTCATCCTGTTGCTGCTGATGCTCGGCCTGGAGTACACGGCGAGCGATCTGGTCTCGAACCTCAAGGCCCACTATCCGTCAGGTCTGGTCGACTGCACGCTCAACGCCCTGCCGGGCGCCGCCGCCGCGCTCCTGCTGGGCTGGGGTCCGGTGGCCGCCGTGGTCCTGGCGGGTGTCACCTGGATCTCGTCGTCCGGGGTGATCGCCAAGGTGCTCGGCGACCTGGGGCGGGTCGGCAACCGGGAGACTCCGGTGATCCTGAGCATCCTGGTCCTGGAGGACCTGGCGATGGCGGTCTACCTGCCGATCGTCACCGCGCTGGTGGCCGGGGTGGGACTGGCCGCCGGGAGCGTGACGCTGGCGATCGCGCTGGGGGCCGCGGGACTCGTCCTGTTCGTGGCCGTCCGCTACGGCCGCGTCATCTCCCGCTTCGTCTCCAGCGACGACCCCGAGAAGCTGCTCCTGGTCGTGCTCGGCCTGACGATCCTCGTCGCGGGCCTCGCGCAGCAGCTCCAGGTGTCCGCCGCGGTCGGCGCGTTCCTGGTGGGCATCGCTCTGTCCGGGGAGGTCGCGGAGGGGGCGCACACGCTGCTGAGCCCCCTGCGGGACCTGTTCGCGGCCATCTTCTTCGTCTTCTTCGGACTGCACACCGACCCGGCGAGCATTCCGCCCGTGCTGCTGCCCGCGCTGGCGCTGGCCGCCGTGACGGCGCTGACGAAGATCGCGACCGGGTACTGGGCCGCGCGGCGGGCCGGCATCTCCGTCAAGGGCCGTTGGCGGGCGGGCGGTGCGCTGGTCGCACGCGGCGAGTTCTCCATCGTCATCGCCGGGCTCGCGGTCACCGCCGGCATCGAGCCGTCACTCGGCCCGCTGGCCACGGCGTACGTGCTGATCCTGGTCGTGCTCGGCCCGCTCACCGCCCGCTACACGCAGCCGCTGGCGGCACGCCTCACCGCCCGGTTCGCCGGCCGCCCCGGGCGCGCGGGCGTCAGCGGGCGCCCCGCGGAGACGGAGGAGTGGACGGCGCGGGAGGCCGAAGCGGAGCGGGAGGACGACGCACGCCGGCGGACGGCCGTCCCGGACTGAGCGAAGTCCTGTCCCGGGCCGGAAGGCGCACGCATCCGGTCCCGGGCAGGAACACTTCCGGTCCAGCACCGGAAGGCTCACGTGTCCGCGCCCCGCCACCCCTGCCCGCGCAGCACCGCCGTCACGTCCGGCGCGCGGTAGTGCTCCCCCTTGAGGACCTTGCCGTCGGCTCGGCGGGCGACACGGCCGTCCGGCCCCAGCTTCGTCATGTTGGACCGGTGGACCTCGGCGATCACCTCGTCGAGGTCGATGCCGTGGACGAGTGCGGTGCCGTACGCCACGTAGACGACGTCGGCCAGCTCGTGCGCCAGCCGGTCCAGCGGACCCGTCACCGAGACCTCGGCCACTTCGGCGGCCTCCTCGGCGAGCAGCTCACCCCGGTGGGCGGCGAGCGCCGGGGAGACCTCCGTCGGCGTGCTGCGGGCGGCGAGGCCGAAGGCGAGGTGGAACGCGCGGACCAGGGCGGCGGGCGAGGGGACCACGGAGGGGGAGTCGGAGGAAGAGGACTGCATCGTCCGACCCTACCGACCCTCCGCACCGCCCCCGTCCGTCCCTGCCCCGCCCCCCGTCCGTCCCGCTGCACGGCCCTCGTCCGTCCCGCCCTGGCCAGGAGGGTCCCCGGGCTGGCAGGATCGCGCGCATGTTCCAGGCACTTCCCCGCATCGGCAGGCCCCGCGCGCTGTTCGGCTCGGCGGCCGCGTTCGTGGTGTTCGGGCTGCTGCTCTGGTGGCTGCTGCCCCTGGGCGAGGAGTCGCCGGGCGGGTCGATCACCTTCAGCACGGGCACACCGACGGGGGTCTACCAGAAGTACGGTGTGCTCCTGCAGAGCGCGATCGCCAAGGACATGCCACGCCTCGACGTACGCCTGAAGAACAGTGACGGCTCGCAGGAGAACGTGCGCCGCGTGGCCACCGGCCAGGCCGACTTCACCATCGCGGCGGCCGACGCCGTGGAGACGTACCTGCTGGAGAACAGGCCGGGCGCCGGCCGGTTGCGCGGCTGCGCGCGGCTCTATGACGACTACGTGCACCTCGTGGTCCCGCGCGCCTCGTCCGTGCGGTCGGTGGCGGACCTGCGGGGCAGGAAGGTCGCCGTGGGGCCGGACGGCTCCGGGGTACGGCTGATAGCCGACCATGTGCTCCAGGCGGCCGGCCTCGATCCGAAGCACGACATCGCGCCCTTCTCCGACGGCATCGGGACCATGCCCGACCTGCTCGAACAGCACAGGATCGACGCCTTCTTCTGGTCGGGCGGCCTGCCGACCAGCGCCGTCCAGGAGCTCTCGAAGAACTTCGACATCAGGCTGGTGCCGATCGGCAGCGACCTGGTCGCGAAGCTGCACGAGCAGGGTGGCGCCTCCCGCTACTACCGGGCCGCCGTGATGCCCGCCGACGCCTATCCGGCGGCACAGCAGGGCGCCTCCGTGCAGACGCTGGCGGTGGCGAACTTCCTGATCACCCGGGAGGACTCGGACGCTCGGCTGACGGAGGAGCTCACGCGTACGGTGATCAACAGCCGGGACCACATCGGCTCCCAGGTCCACGCGGCCCAGCTGGTGGACCTGCGGACGGCGATCTACACGGACCCGCTCCCCCTGCACGAGGGCGCCCGGCGCTACTACCGCTCGGTCAAGCCCTAGGCCACGACGACACCGGCCGGGGCAGGACATCCGGCCGGAACGCGACGGGCGTCAGAACACCGGAACGCCGGAACGCGACGGGCGTCAGAACACCGCAACGCCGGGACGCGACGGATGTCAGGACGCCGGTTCGGACCTCGGCACCGTCACCGTCACCTTCAGCCCGCGCGGCTCGTGATGGGCGTACGAGAGGGAGCCGCCGCCGGCCGAGAGCAGGACCCGCGAGATGGACAGGCCGAGGCCCGACCCCTTGATGTTCTGGTGCCCGGCGCTGCGCCAGAAGCGGTCGCCGATGCGGACGAGTTCCTCGTCGCTCAGGCCCGGCCCGCGATCGGTGACGACGACCTTCGAGACCTCGCCGTTCGAGAAGACCTCCACCTCGACGCTCTCCCCCTCCGGCGTGAATTTCAGGGCGTTGTCTATCACCGCGTCCAGGGCGCTGGACAGCGTGACCGGGTCGGCCCAGGCGGTGGTGGCCGGGCAGGTACCGGTCAGCCGTACGCCCATGCTGTCGGCGAGGGGTGACCAGGAGGCGACGCGCTCGGCCGTCAGCTCGCCGATGTCGGTGAGCCGCAGGTCCGCCTCGGCGTGCTCGGCGAGCGCGAGGTCGAGCAGGTCGTCCAGGACCTCGGCGAGCCGCTTGCCTTCGGTGCGGACGGACGCGATCTCCTCGTTGCCCTCCGGCAGTTCGAGGGCGAGCAGCTCGATGCGCAGCAGCAACGCCGAGAGGGGGTTGCGCAGTTGGTGCGAGGCGTCGGCGACGAAGGCTCGCTGCTGCTCCAGGACGTCCTCGACGTTGTCCGCCATCTCGTTGAACGACCGTGCCAGGCGCCTGAGTTCCGGCGGGCCGCCGGCGGGCGCCACCCGGGACTTCAGGCGTCCGGTCGCGATGTCGTGGGTGGTGGCGTCGAGGACGCGCACCGGCCTGAGCACCCAGCCGGTCAGCCGCAGCGCCGCGCCGAGGGCGAGGAGCATCGCGGCGATCTCGCCCGCGCCGATGATCAGCCAGCCGTGCAGGATCTTCGAACGCATCTGTCCGGTGGGCGAGTCGGTGACGACGACGGCGATGACGTCACCGTCCCGGATGACCGGGGACGCGACGACGAGCCGGTGGCGCTGCCAGGGCCAGACCTGCTCCGGGTCGTGGCTGCGGCGGCCGAGGAGCGCCTCGTTGAAGGCCTCGCGGCCCTCGCCCTCCGCGGGCAGGTACAGGGTCTCCGGCGCGTTGGCCATGACGGCGAGGTTGCGGTAGAAGACGCCCGTGCGGATGCCGTACACGTCGTAGTACGCGGCGAGTTCCTTGATCAGGGTCTGCCGGCGCTCGTCGACGGCGCTCACCCGGGGACCCGTCGGCTGGTCGGTGACGAACTGCGCGAGGGCGGCGAAGCGTGCCGTGTCGTCGATGCGGTCGACGACCACGCGCTGCTGCTCGGCGGCCGCGACACTCCCGGCGAGCGGGATGCCGAGCGCGAGCAGCACGGCGGCCATCAGGACGATGAGCAGGGGAAGCAGGCGGGTGCGCACGGTGCACGCTACGACGTGGGGGCGACGAGGCGGTACCCCACACCGCGCACGGTCTCGATCAGCGCCGGCATCCGCAGCTTGGAGCGCAGGGACGCGACGTGCACCTCCAGGGTGCGCCCGGTCCCCTCCCAACTGGTGCGCCAGACCTCGCTGATGATCTGTTCCCGGCGGAAGACCACGCCGGGCCGCTGGGCGAGCAGCGCGAGCAGGTCGAACTCCTTGCGGGTCAACTGGACGACCGAACCGCCCACGCTCACCTGGCGGGTGGGCAGTTCGATGCGGACCTGGCCGAGCCGCAGGGCGGCGTCGCCGGCCGCCCCGGTCTCGTCGTGGACGCTGCGGCGGCTGACGGCGTGGATACGGGCGAGCAGCTCCCCGGTGTCGTAGGGCTTCACCACGTAGTCGTCGGCGCCGAGGTTGAGGCCGTGGATGCGGGAGCGTACGTCGGAGCGGGCCGTGACCATGATGACCGGGGTGCTGGTGCGCTTGCGGATCTTGCCGCAGACCTCGTAGCCGTCCTGGTCGGGCAGGCCCAGGTCGAGCAGGACGACACCGAAACCGTCGCTCTCCGGGACCAGTGCCTGCAGAGCCTCCTCGCCGCTGCGGGCGTGTGTGACCTCGAAGCCGTGGCGCGCCAGCACGGCGGACAGGGCGGCGGCGACGTGGTTGTCGTCCTCGACGAGCAGCAGTCTCATTCCGGCCCCCTCCGGTCCATCGGTCGTCCGCCCCGGTTCCTCGCTCGTACGGTGCTTCGCTCGCACGGTTCTTTCGTTCGTGTCCTTCGTACGTGCGGTCACGGCCCGGACAGCTGCGTACGGTCCCGACTTGTACAACTTCAAACAGTCTCAGTTTGTACAACCAGGGCACACGTGCGTGCCCCCTGGCAGTCACGCCGATGGACAAGGACGGCGTCAAGAGGGTTCCGGTTGCGGAGGGCTTCCGTTACCCAGCCGGTACCCTGCCGCGTACCCGGCGCACACCCGGCGTCCGCGCGCGGCTACGACACGTGTCCGATTGCTATCCGATCGTGATGCTCAAGTTCCCCTCAGATGTAATGACGCTGGTCGCACGGGCTCACTACTGTCCACCGAAACCGAGGAGGACGGAGCCCCAGAGCGATGACCGAAGTATCGGTGGCCAAGGATGACGTGGCCGCGACCGAGGACCTGGTCGTCCTGAAGAGCGTCAACAAGCACTTCGGCGCGTTGCACGTGCTCCAGGACATCGACCTGACGATCGCCCGTGGCGAGGTCGTCGTGGTCATCGGGCCCTCCGGGTCCGGGAAGTCCACCCTGTGCCGCACCGTCAACCGCCTGGAGACGATCGATTCGGGCGACATCACGATCGACGGCAAGCCGCTGCCCGAGGAGGGCAAGGCGCTCGCCCGGTTGCGCGCGGACGTGGGCATGGTCTTCCAGTCCTTCAACCTCTTCGCGCACAAGACGGTGCTCGAGAACGTGATGCTCGGGCAGATCAAGGTCCGCAAGGCGGACAAGAAGCAGGCCGAGGAGAAGGCCCGGACACTGCTCGACCGGGTCGGCGTGGGCACTCAGGCCGACAAGTACCCCGCACAGCTCTCCGGCGGCCAGCAGCAACGCGTCGCCATCGCGCGGGCGCTGGCGATGGACCCGAAGGTCATGCTCTTCGACGAGCCGACGTCGGCCCTCGACCCGGAGATGATCAACGAGGTGCTGGAAGTCATGCAGCAGCTCGCGCGCGACGGCATGACCATGGTCGTCGTCACCCACGAGATGGGCTTCGCGCGCTCCGCCGCGAACCGCGTGGTCTTCATGGCGGACGGCCGCATCGTCGAACAGGCCGCGCCCGACCAGTTCTTCAGCAGCCCGCGCAGCGACCGCGCGAAGGACTTCCTGTCGAAGATCCTGCACCACTGACCGCCTGTGCTGCTTCGCCGCCGAGGTTCACTTCCGAACTGACAGCCCTCACTGAAGCCCCTGTGCGAAGCGTCTGCCTGACGACTCTGATCGAAGACTTTCAACTCCGCCCCACGTAAAGGATGTTCACCATGAAGCTCCGTAAGGTCACCGCCGCGGCGGCTGTTGTGCTCTCGCTCGCCGCGACCGCCACGGCGTGCGGTTCGGGCGACAAGAAGGACAGCGACTCCGGTGGCGGCAAGAAGATCACCATCGGTATCAAGTTCGACCAGCCGGGCATCGGCCAGAAAACGCCCCAGGGCTACTCGGGCTTCGACGTCGACGTCGCCACATACGTGGCCAAGAAGCTGGGCTACAGCACCAACCAGATCCAGTGGCGGGAGACGAAGAGCGCCGACCGCGAGGACGCGCTCAAGCGCGGTGACGTCGACTTCATCGCCGCCTCCTACTCCATCACCCCGGAGCGCCAGGCGAAGGTCGACTTCGCCGGCCCCTACCTGCTCGCGCACCAGGACGTCCTGATCCGGGCAGACGACGACACGATCAAGTCGCCGTCGGACCTCAACAGCAAGAAGCTGTGTTCGGTGACCGGTTCGACCTCGGCACAGAACGTGCACGACAAGCTGGCGCCCAAGGCCCAGCTCCAGAAGTACCCGACGTACTCGGCCTGCCTGACCGGTCTGCAGAACAAGGCGATCGACGCCCTGACCACGGACGACTCGATTCTCGCCGGCTACGCCTCGCAGGCGACCTTCAAGGGCAAGTTCAAGCTCGGCGGCTTCAAGATGTCCAACGAGAACTACGGCATCGGCGTCAAGAAGGGCAGCGCCCTCAAGGCCAAGATCAACACTGCTCTGGAGTCCATGGTCTCCGACGGTTCCTGGGAGAAGGCCGTGACGGCCAACTTCGGCCCGGCGGAGTACAAGAACGAGCCTGCGCCGAAGATCGGCAACATCGTCAGCTGATGAAGGGCCCGCCGGTGCGCCGCCCTCGGGGGGCGGCGCACCCGGGCACCACCACACGCGGAAGCGCGGGAGATCGTGTTCGACTTTCTTCAAGGTTACGACCTGCTGGGAGCCTTCTGGGTGACGGTGAAACTCACCGTCTTCTCAGCCGTCGGCTCCCTGATCTGGGGAACGATGCTGGCCGCCATGCGGGTCGGCCCGGTGCCCCTCATGCGCGGTTTCGGTACCGCCTACGTGAACACCGTGCGGAACATCCCGCTGACCGTGATCATCCTGTTCACGTCCCTCGGCCTCAACCAGACCCTGGGCGTCAGTCTCGGCGCGGATGATTTCGACACCATCAACTTCCGGCTCGCCGTGCTCGGTCTGATCGCCTACACCTCGGCGTTCGTCTGTGAGTCTCTGCGGTCCGGCATCAACACCGTGCCCGTCGGGCAGGCGGAGGCGGCCCGCGCGATCGGCCTCAACTTCACCCAGGTGCTGACGCTGATAGTGCTGCCGCAGGCGTTCCGTTCGGTCGTCGGTCCACTGACCAACGTACTGATCGCCCTGACGAAGAACACGACGATCGCGGCCGCGATCGGTGTCGCCGAAGCGGCGACCCTCATGAAGAACATGATCGAGAACGAGGCGCAACTCATCGCGATCTCCGCGGTCTTCGCGTTCGGATTCATGTGTCTGACGCTGCCGACCGGCCTCCTTCTCGGCTGGGTGGGCAAGAAGGTGGCGGTGAAGCGATGACGTCCGTCCTCTACGACGCCCAGGGCCCTCGTGCCAAGCGGCGCAACATCCTCTACTCGGCACTGTTCCTGGTCGCCTTCGCGGCCCTGTTGTGGTGGGTGATCACCAGCCTCAACGACAAGGACCAACTGGCCTGGGAGAAGTGGAAGCCCTTCGTTCATGGCGAGGCCTGGAGCACGTACCTCTGGCCAGGGCTGCAGAACACGCTGAAGGCCGCGGCCCTCTCCATGGTCATCGCCCTGCCGCTCGGCGCCTTCTTCGGCATAGCCCGGCTCTCCGACCACGTCTGGATCCGGATACCGGCGGCGGCGGTCGTGGAGTTCTTCCGCGCCATCCCGGTGCTGGTGCTCATGATCTTCGCCGTCGCCGCGTACTCCGAGTACACGAGCGTCAGTTCGGACGACCGTGCGCTCTACGCGGTCGTCACGGGACTCGTGCTCTACAACTCATCGGTCCTCGCGGAGATCGTCCGCGCGGGCATCCTGTCGCTCCCCAAGGGCCAGTCCGAGGCGGCTCTGGCCGTCGGTCTGCGCAAGAACCAGGTCATGCGGTTCATCCTGCTTCCGCAGGCGGTCACCGCGATGCTGCCGGCGATCGTCAGCCAGGTCGTCGTGATCGTGAAGGACACCGCGATCGGCGGCGCGGTCCTCACCTTCCCCGACCTGCTCGCCTCCGTGGGCCCGATGAGCGCGTACTACGGCGCGAACACCATCGCCAGCTTCACCGTCGCGGCCCTGATCTTCATCGCGATCAACTTCAGCCTCACGAGCTTCGCGAGCTGGCTGGAAGGACGGCTGCGGCGCGGCAAGAAGTCGACGGGCACGGTACTTCCGCCGGCCGCGGTCGCGGGCACGGAAGCGACCGGCGCGGGGGGCGGCATCTCCATCTGACGGAACCTCACCCGGGGTCGGCACGACGGGAGCAGCGGCATGATCGCCACTGCCCCCGTCACTTGACGCAAGCAGCGGCAATAGGTTGCATACGTTCTGTGATCGTGCACCCCGCTCCGACTGCCTTTTCCCTCACGTCCCCGAAGACGCCGCTCCGGGCAGGGGGCCGCGCGCCGTGGACCCGGTGATCATTGCCGGAGCGGGGCCCGTGGGTCTCGCCCTCTCCCTGGCGCTGGCCCGCCAGGAGGTCCCGTCCGTAGTCCTCGACGAGGGGCCGGGCAAGGACGAACAACGGCTCGCACGGACGGTGGTGCTGCGCGAGGACACCGCCGCGCTCGTCGAGCGCCTGACCGGTCTCCCCCTCTCCGACGTCGGGTTCCGTTGGGCCGGATGGCGGTCGATGCGGCGCAAGCAGGTGATGCGTGAGATCGGATTCGACGCGACGGGATCGTTCGGCGGCGTGCTGGACTTCGACGCCGGGGAGGAGGGCTCTGGAAGCACGGCACGCGACAACGGAAGCGTCACGCCGTACGGCGCGCACGGCGCGAAGGGGAGCGCGCACGGCCTGAAGAGTGGCGCGCAGAACCCGAAGGGCGGCGCGCCGGACTCCAAGGACGCCGGACTGTCCGCCCCGCTGCATCTCCCCCAGCACACCCTCACGACCGCCCTGCGCGAGGCCATCGCCCACGAGCGGCTGATCAAGCTCGCCGTCAACAGCCGCCTCGACTCCGTCGAGCAGGAGACCTCGGGCGTCACCGCGCACACCAGGGGCTCCAACGGCACTTGGTGGCGGGGAAGTTACCTCGTCGGATGCGACGGTCCGCGCTCGACCGTGCGCAAGCTCCAGGACATCCGCTTCCCCGGGCGCACGGCCGTCGAACGGCACGCCGTGGCCGCGCTGCGGACAGAACTTCCCTGGCCCGGCGAAGCGTTGCTGCACCGGATGCCGCCGTGGCGGACCTCGGGCCCGTCGGCCGGCGAGGTGACCGCCCGCCCCCTCGCCGACGACGTGTGGCGCCTGGACTGGCTGCTGCCGCCCGGCAAGGACCTGGTCACCCCGGACCTGCTGGTGACACGCATCCGGGAGACCCTCGCGGGCTGGAGCGGCGGCCCCACGCCCCCGTACGAACTGCTCGACACCGGCGTCCACACCGTCCATCACCGCCTCGCGCGCCGGTGGCGGTCCGGCCGGGTGTTCCTGGCCGGGGACGCCGCGCACCTGCTCGGCGCACTCGGCACCCAGGGCCTGGACGAGGGCCTGCGGGACGCCGACAACCTCGCCTGGAAGCTGGCGGTGGCCTGGCACCACGGCCCGCACGAGGCGCTGCTCGACAGCTATCAGGTGGAGCGACGTGCCGTCGTGGCCGCCCGGCTGCGCGCCGCCGACCAGGCACTTCCGCTGCTGCGCGGTGGCGGAGGACTACGGGCGTACGTGCCCGGTTCGGCCCGCGGCCACGACGTCATGCTCACGGACGGGCACCTGGGACGCGGCCCGCTGGGCAGGCCGGGGACGTACGCCGACTCACCGCTCGCGCCCCGCCCCTCCGAGTCGGAGACTCCGGTGGACACGGCGCCCGGTGCGCCGGTCGTCGACGTGCGGGTGACCGCGGAGGACGGCACGTTCGTACCGCTGCGGGACCGCCTCGGGCGTGGGGTGCTGCTCGTCGTGCTGGTCGCACCCGGTACGGGGGTGTGGGAGCGGAAGCACTGGGTGACGGCCGGGATCATGCCCCGGCTGGCGGCCGCCGTGACCGCGCTGCCCCACCCCGCCGAGCTCCTGGTGGCCGAGAGCTACCCCGGCGCGGCCGCGCACAGCGTGCTGCTGGTGCGCCCCGACGGCCACCTGGTCACCGCGTTGAGCGGAGTGCGCCCGGCCGACCTGTACGCGGCGGCCGAAGCGGCACTGGGCGGCCCCGCCAGGGTGGCGGCCGAAGCGGAGCGGGAGGCGAGGGCGGAGAACGCGGTGCGCACGGGCTGACGGACGGGCCGTTCTCCCGCGGGCCCGTCCAACTCGCCCGTACCCGCCCGAACCTGGTCGGGCTCGCGCCCGCGGCGTCCACGGGCCGCTGCGGTCTTCCCGGGCCCGCCCCGCGGGTACGTTTCCGGACCTCGGCCGCACCGCCGTGACGCACCGCACACGTGATGGATAGCACGCAGTGACGAGGTGTATCCCGCGGAAGTCCCTCCGGGGAGCCGCCACTGGCCGCCCTCGGGTGGGCACCGTCTGCCGGCGTGGTCGAGCGCGCGGGCTCGAGGCCGGCTGCCAGGGCCGTCCGGACCTCGGGTTCTTCCGGATCGACGTCACCCGTGATCTCCCGGACCGAGCTCGTCCGCGCCCAGCGCACCCGCGGACCGGTCACCCGCCGACCCGGAATCCGCCGGGCCACCCCGGGTGACTGTCTGGTCCACATAGTGACGGTGAGTTGACCGGTCTCAACCGCCATGGTGTACTCCGGATCGTGACCGACACCTGTGTGCGCCTGTGGCGGAGGGTCCATATGGACCTCATCCGCTATGCGGGCTGCGTGTGTCGACCGTCCTGCTGAATTCGCTCCCCCTCTCCCCGTGCGCGCCCTCCTTGCTGCCGCGCGCCCCTCGCGAACCCTCAGGACGGTACAAGTGTCTGTCTCCCCCTCTGTCTCAGCGCCCCCACAAGCTCCCTCGCAGGCCGACCTGCTCGACTTCGTGCGCCGCGCCGCCGCCGACACCGAGTTGGTCGCCTCGCTTCCGCTCGATCCCCAGGGCCGTACCTGGGTCCGTCTGGAAGGCCCGGGTGGCAGCGAGGCCTGGCTCATCGGCTGGCCCCCCGGCACCGGAACCGGCTGGCACGACCACGCCGACTCGGTCGGCGCCTTCGTCACCGCGGCCGGCGAGCTCAGGGAGTACTCGCTCGCCGCACGGCTGCCCACCGACGGCTGGAAGACCCTCGAACTGACCGGGGACGTGGACCGCGAGCGGCGGCTGCCGGCCGGCAAGGGCCGTTCCTTCGGCCGCCACCATGTGCACGAGGTGCTCAACGAGTCCACCGAGGAGCACGCGATCTCCGTCCACGCCTACTACCCGCCGCTGCCCCGGATCCGCCGCTACAGCCGTACCGGGCAGATCCTCCGACTCGAGCAGGTCGAACGACCGGAGGACTGGCAGTGAGCGACCACACCCAAGGCCCGGTGGGCATCGACGCACTGCTGGAGGAGGTCCGCGCGGGACTCGACCGCGTGGAGGCCGTGGACGCACACGACGCCGCGCGGGCCGGCGAAGCCCTTCTCGTCGACATCCGGTACGCCGCCCTGCGTGACCGCGACGGGCTGATCCCCGGTGCCCTCGTCGTCGAACGCAACGAACTGGAGTGGCGGCTCGACCCTCAGGGCAGCCACCGCGTCCCCGAGGCCACCAGCCATGATCTGCGGGTCGTCGTGATCTGCAACGAGGGGTACGCGTCCAGCCTCGCCGCGGTGTCCCTGCACCGGCTGGGACTGAGCCGGGCGACCGACCTGGTCGGAGGATTCCAGGCGTGGAAGGCGGCCGGTCTGCCGGTGACGGCGCCGTCCCCGTAGTCGCCGTGGTCCAGGTGGTCCCCTCGTTCCGGTGGTCCAGGCAGTCCCCGTGGTTCAGGTGGTTCGGTTCAGGTGGTTCGGCCATGGTGGGCGCCCTCTGCCGTAAGGGGCGGTCGCCATGGCTCACTGCCCCCTGCCCCTGTTCGGAACCGGGTGCCCGGAATCCCGTCAGGTCGGAGTCCCGCGCCCAGAATGTCCGCCGGGCCAGAACACCCCGTGCCCGCACCCCCTCGGGTCAGAACCCCTCGTCCCCGAGCCCCTCCGTGTCCTCGCCCTCTTCCTCCAGGGCCTGGCGGACCACCCGCAGCGCCATGCCCTCGGAGTAACCCTTGCGGGCGAGCATGCCCGCGAGACGGCGCAGCCGCTTGTCGCGGTCGAGGCCGCGTGTGGAGCGCAGCTTGCGGGCGACGAGTTCGCGCGCCGTCGCCTCCTCCTGCTCGGAGTCGAGCTGTCCGACGGCCTCGTCGATGAGCGTCGAGTCCACGCCCTTGGTCCGCAGCTCCCGCGCGAGGGCCCGCCGGGCCAGACCCCGGCCGTGGTGCCGGGACTCCACCCAGGCGTCCGCGAAGGCGCCGTCGTTGATCAGGCCGACCTCCTCGAAGCGTGACAGGACCTCGTCCGCGACCTCGTCGGGGATCTCACGCTTGCGCAGCGCATCCGCGAGCTGTTTCCGCGTACGCGGGGTCCCGGTGAGCAGGCGCAGACAGATCGCCCGCGCCCGCTCAGCCGGGTCCCCTGGGGGCTCCCCCTTCTCGGCCCTCGACGAGGTAGGAGTGCCTCCATCCTGTGGGTCGCCGGACGGCTCACCGAAACCGCCGTTTCTCCGACGCCCTCGTCCACCGCGCGGCCCGCCGTCGCCGCGCCGGCCGGCACCGCCACGGCGTGAACCGTCAGCCTGCGAACCGTGCGGGTCCGCCGGAACGTCGCCGTAGCCCGCCGCACCGTCCGCGCCGCCGCGCCCGACGCGGCCGCGGGAGCCTCCGCTCCAACGGCCCTCGCCGTCCGGTCCGTCCGGTTCCCCGCCGAGGAACCCGTCGGAGCCGTACGCCCCGCCGTGGGTTCTTCCGCCGTCTCCGACCGCGTCGCCCTGTCCCCCGTACCCCCGCCCCTCCGGTGGCACGGGGTCGGCGTACTCGGCCCAGTCGGTTCGTCGCGTCATGGACTAGCTCTTGGCCGCCGCGGTCTTGGACTTGGTGGTCTTGACCGCGGGTGCCGGCACCGTCTTCGCGGCCTCGTCCGAGGCGGTCGGGGCCGCCGCGTCCGCGGCCGGCTCGGCGGTGGGCTCCGCCGGCCTCACGCCGACACCCAGCTTCTCCTTGATCTTCTTCTCGATCTCGTTCGCGAGGTCGGGGTTGTCCTTCAGGAAGTTGCGCGCGTTCTCCTTGCCCTGGCCGAGCTGGTCGCCCTCGTACGTGTACCAGGCGCCGGCCTTGCGCACGAAGCCGTGCTCCACGCCCATGTCGATCAGGCCGCCCTCACGGCTGATGCCGTGCCCGTAGAGGATGTCGAACTCGGCCTGCTTGAAGGGGGGCGCGACCTTGTTCTTGACGACCTTGACGCGGGTGCGGTTGCCGACCGCGTCCGTGCCGTCCTTCAGCGTTTCGATGCGGCGGATGTCGAGACGCACCGAGGCGTAGAACTTCAGCGCCCGGCCACCCGTCGTGGTCTCCGGGGAACCGAACATCACGCCGATCTTCTCGCGGAGCTGGTTGATGAAGATCGCGGTGGTCTTCGACTGGTTGAGCGCGCTGGTGATCTTGCGCAGGGCCTGGCTCATCAGGCGGGCCTGCAGACCCACGTGCGAGTCACCCATCTCGCCCTCGATCTCCGCGCGCGGCACCAGGGCGGCGACGGAGTCGATGACGATGAGGTCGAGCGCGCCGGAGCGGACGAGCATGTCCACGATTTCCAGAGCCTGCTCGCCGTTGTCCGGCTGGGACAGGATCAGGTTGTCGATGTCGACGCCGAGCTTCTTCGCGTACTCGGGGTCGAGGGCGTGCTCGGCGTCCACGAAGGCCACCTGGCCGCCGGCCTTCTGCGCGTTCGCCACCGCGTGCAGCGTCAGCGTCGTCTTGCCGGAGGACTCCGGGCCGTACACCTCCACCACTCGGCCGCGCGGCAGGCCGCCGACCCCGAGGGCCACGTCGAGCGCGGTCGACCCGGTGGGGATGACCTCGATGGGCTCGTTCGGGCGCTCGCCCAGGCGCATCACCGCGCCCTTGCCGAATTGCCGTTCAATCTGTGCGAGCGCGGCGTCGAGCGCCTTCTCGCGGTCAGTACCTGCCATGGGTTCCACCCGATTTGCTTGAGTCGATCGCTTCACGTCAAAGACGCTAACGCCTGCCACTGACAATGCGCCCCGACGCCCGCCCGACCTGTGGATAACTCGGGCACATCTCCACGAAAGCCCTGCCGGAATCCCCGTCATGAGCCCCGCCGGAGATTCCATAAGAATGGATGTTCGATTTTGGTGTCAAGCGCACCACGCGACACCTCCGAGACCAGGGTCGCGGTCGGACAACGGCCGGATCCCGGCGCCGAGCCCTGTCCGGGCAACGACGCGAGGCGGCCTCGTCGGGGTCGCGGACCACCGGCGCCGCTGCGTCCGCCACATCTTCCGCGTCTTCCGCAACTTCCGGGAGGCTCCCGCACGTCCTGCGGCCGTACTCTCCGTGGCGTACGGCGGGAGTCTTCGGCCGTACGACGACCCCGTGCTCCGGGCCGTCGAAGCTGTACCCATGGACCATCCGGAGAGCCGCACGGAACACCGCGGCGGAACACACGCGCCAGCCCTCACCGCTCCGCCGGCCACCGTCCCCGCGCCGCGCCCTGGCCACCGGGAGGACAGAGGTGTCCGTGCCGCGTGGCGCGCGGCGCGTCCCTCCGAGCGCCTCTGCCACGGGACCGGTGCCGTGCTGACGCTCTCCGGGCTGGCGCATCTGGTCGTCTTCGCCGTGGACGGCGGCCCCTGGGACGGGCCGGTCTCCTGGCGGAAGCCCGTGACGTTCGGACTCTCCTTCGGACTGACGCTGATCGCGCTCACCTGGGTCACGTCGTACCTGCGCGTCGGAGCGCGCCCGCGCACCGCGCTGCTCGTCGTGTTCGCCGCGGACTGTGTCGTGGAGGTCGGCGGAATCACCCTTCAGGCGTGGCGCCGGGTGCCCTCTCACCTCAACATGGAGACCGGCTTCGACACGGCGGTGTCGATGACGCTCGCGGTGGGCGGCGGCGTCCTGGTGGTGCTGCTCACCGTGTTCGCGGTCGCCTCCTTCCGGAACCGGCCCGCGGGCCCCGCGGGGATGCCGCTCGCGCTGCGCTCCGGGTTCGCGATCCTGCTCGTCGCCCTGCTGTCGGGTGCCGCGATGATCGCGCGCGGTGTCGTCCTCACCCGTACCGGCCACCAGGAGGCGGCGTATCACTCGACGGCGCCGCTCAAGCCCCTGCACGGCGTGAGCCTGCACGCGGTGCTGGTCCTGCCCGCGCTGGCCTGGCTGCTGTCACGCACCTCGTGGAGCGACCCGACACGACTGCGGATCATGTACGTGGCGGTCGGCTGCTGGACGGCGGCGGTCCTGGGCGCCGCGGCCTGGGCGGTCCTCGCCTGGTGAATCCCGCCTCGCCGCAGGTCCCACGGGACGGCCCTGGCGGCCTCGTCCGCCGATGGGCCTCATCTGCCGAACAGCCCGCGCAGCCGCACGCGGAAGGGGCTGGATCTCCTGATCCGGCGCCCGTGGACCCGGGGGTCGTCCGTTACGTCGTACCGCTTCACGTACGCGCCCAGGAAGGCCTGCAGCGTGGCGACCGCGGGAATGGCGATCAGGGCACCGACGGCACCGAGGAGCGCGGTGCCCGCGATGACCGAGCCGAAGGCGACCGCGGGGTGGATGTCGACGGTCTTGGAGGTCAGCTTCGGCTGCAGTACGTAGTTCTCGAACTGCTGGTAGATCACGACGAAGACCAGCACCCAGAGCGCGTACCAGGGATCGACGGTGAAGGCGATCAGCATCGGCAGGGCCCCCGCGAGATACGTGCCGATGGTGGGGATGAACTGCGAGACCAGGCCCACCCAGACGGCGAGCACGGGCGCGTAGGGCACGCCCAGGGACTCCAGCAGGATGTAGTGCGCGATGCCGGAGATCAGCGCCATCAGACCGCGCGAGTACAGGTAGCCGCCGGTCTTGTCGACCGCGATCTCCCACGCCCGCAGCACCTCGGCCTGCCGCGCGGGCGGCAGCACGGAGCACAGCGCGCGCCGCAGCCGCGGCCCGTCGGCCGCGAAGTAGAACGAGAACAGCGTGATCGTCAGCAGTTTGAACAGACCCCCGAGCACCTGCGCGGACACGTCCAGGACGCCGGTCGCGCTGTTCTGCACGTACTTCCGCAGCCAGTCGGAGTGGACCAGGCTGTCCTGGACGTCCACCCGTCTCAGGTCGGTGTGGAAGGTCGAGTTGATCCAGTTGATCACCGAGTCCAGGTAGGCGGGGAAGCCCTCCACCATCTTGATGATCTGGCCCGCGAGCATCGAGCCGAGCAGGGCGACGAATCCGGCGGTCACGATCAGCAGGCCGAAGAAGACGAGGAAGGTGGCCATCCCCCGGCGCATGCCGTAGGAGGCCATCCAGCTCACCGCGGGCTCGATCGCGAGCGCCAGGAAGAACGCGATGAGAATGTTGATCAACAGGCCTATCAGCTGGTGGAACGCCCAGCTGCCGAGCTGGAAGACGGCGATGAGGGTGAGCGCGAGCACCATGGCACGCGGCAGCCAGCGGGGCATGCGGCCGCCCTGCGCCACGGCGTCCCCGCCGGGAGGCGGCGTGGGCGGCGTCGTGCCGAACGGTGATGTCTGCTGGTCGACCTGCGCGGTCTCGTCTTTCGGGGCCACGGTGCAAGTCTCGCCCACGCCACCGACAATCGGTGCCCGGCCCCGGACCTTCGTGGCCGGTCAGCGGCTTTCGCCCGGAAGTTCCCGTCCCGTCAGCGCTTTTCGTACGGAACGTTCATGGTCGCGCACACCACGCGCCACACATCCTTGGCCTCCCAGCCCGCGTCCAGGGCCTCGTGCACCGTCCGGCCGCCGAGCTCCGTCATCACATGATCGCGCGCGAAGGTGTCGGCGTACCCCGCACCGAAGTGCTCCGCCATCCGCTGCCAGAAGACCGTCAACCGCATGACTCCAGTATCCCGCCCCTGAGAGTGGGTCCCGGCCGGGACCCCTTGCCGAGACCGCTTTCCGCCCTACGGTCTGAGGCATGGCCGAAACCGGAGCATCCCCACTCCCCCCGACGCCCCCGGCGCACACCCCGCTCTCGCGCGCCGGGCACTTCGTCTGGCTCACGGCGCGCGTACTGGAGCAGCGCCGCTTCGTGTACCACTTCCTGAACGGCGACGACGGCAGCGCCGACGCGGTCGAGACCGCGCTGGCCGCCTACCGCAACGACGACGAGGGATACGGTCATGCGCTCGAACCCGATCTGCGCGGCCCGGTCAGCCAGCCGCTGCACACGGGGCACGCGCTGCGCGTGCTCGACTCGATCGGGCGGTGCGGCGGACAGCGCGTGGACCGTGTGTGCCGCTATCTGACCTCCGTCTCGACGGCGGACGGCGCGCTGCCGGCGGTCCGTCCCAGTCAGCGCGGATATCCCCATGCCCCCTTCGTGCCGGTCGTCGACGACCCGCCGAGCGAACTGCTCGCCACCGGGCCCGTGGTGGGCCTGCTGCACCGCAACGAGGTGTGGCACGCCTGGCTGTTCCGGGCCACCGACTTCTGCTGGCAGGCGGTCGACTCCCTGGAGAAGTCCCATCCCTACGAGGTCGAGGCGGCCGTGGCCTTCCTGGACTCCGCGCCCGACCGCCCGCGCGCGGAGGCCGCCGCCGACCGGCTCGGCCGGCTGGTGCGCGAGCAGCGGCTCGCCGCCCTGGACCCGGAGCGTCTCGACGCGTTCCCGGTGGCCTCCGGCTACGCACCGGGTGAGCACCATTTCCCGTACGACTACGCGAAGACGCCGGGCTCACTCGCGCGCGCGTGGTTCACCGACGAGGAGATGGCCCGCTCGCTCGACTTCCTCGCGGACGATCAGCGGGAGGACGGCGGCTGGCCGATCCGCTGGCGGACCTGGGCGCCGGGCACCGCCCTGGAGTGCCGTCCCATGGTGACGATCGAGGCGCTGCGCACCCTGCGGGCCCACGGGCGGGCCATCGACTGACTCGGGGGCGCGGGGTCGGTCCGCGGGCCGTCGCGGGCCCCGCAGGGTGCGCAGCGCCCCCGTCCGGTGCCGGCGTCGTCGCCCGCGCCGTCAGCCGTTCATCGCCCGCACTCCCGCCGTCACGACCACGGCGGCACCGACCACGAGCAGGAAGGGTGCCCGCAGGAGCAGTGCCACGGCGGCCGCGGCGAGTCCGGCGGCCTTCGCGTCCACGACCAGGACGCGCCCGTCGGCGAAGGTCTGCTGCGCCGTGAGCGCGGCCAGCAGGGCGACGGGCAGCAGGGCGGCCAGGCGCTTGACGAGCGGACGCTCCAGGACGCCCGCCGGAACGAGCAGCCCGGTGAGCTTGACGAGGTAGCAGCCGACGGCGGTCACGCCGATCGCGATCCAGACGTTCAACGGTCCTCCCCCGATGCGTCGTGGCCGGTACTCGGCCGGCCGTCGGTCCCCGGGCGCCGGCGTCCCTCCACGTAGAGGGCGGCGGGAGCGGCCAGCGCGGCCACCAGCACCGGGACTCCCGCGGGCAGCACGGAGAGCAGACCGAGCCCCAGAAGGACCGCGGCACCGGCGACCGCGCGCTCCGTGGTGGTCGTCAGCATCGGTGCGAGCAGCGCGAGGAAGACGGCGGGCCCGGCGGCGTCCAGCCCCCACGCGTCGGTGTCCCCGATGGCGCCGGCCCCGACCGCGCCCAGGAGCGTGGTCAGGTTCCACAGCACGTAGAGGGTGAGCCCGGTGACGGTGAAGCCGATCCGGACGCTGCGGCGGGCCGGCTGGGCCAGCGCCACGGCCGTGGTCTCGTCGATCACCCACTGCGCGGCGAACGGACGCACCGCGCGCGGGAGGGCCAGCAACTGCGACAGACGCAGTCCGTAGAAGGCGTTGCGCACTCCGAGGAAAAAGGCGCCCGCGGCCGCCGTGAGCGGATTGCCGCCGCTCGCGAGTGCGCCCACGAGCGCGAACTGCGAGGCGCCGGTGAACACCAGGAGGCTGAGCGCACAGGTCTGCGACACCGTGAGTCCGCTGCCGGCCGAGGTCACCCCGAAGGCGAAGCCGGACAGTCCGACGGCGATCCCGACTCCCAGGGCGTCCCGGACGACGGCGGCGTCGGGTCTTCCGCCGTCTTCTTTCCTGCGTGTCGCTGCGCGAGCTGTCTGTTCTGCCACACCCCGGACGGTAGGTACAGCCCCGGCTCGGCGTCTTGTACGTTCTTGCGCTCACGCCGGTAGGCGCCCGGGGGCACGCCCACGATCCGGGTGAAGTGGCGGTTCAGATGGGGCTGGTCGGTGAAGCCGACGGCGACGGCCGCGTCCGCGGGCGCGGAACCGGTGTCCAGGAGCCGGCGTGCCCTGCGGACCCGGGCGTCGGTGAGCCAGGTGTGCGGCGGCATGCCGTAGGTGTCACGGAAGGCGCGCAGCAGGGCGAACGGGCTGGTGCCGAGGTCGGTGGCGAGCCGCTCCAGGCTCGGGGGCTCGGCCATCCGCTCCTCCACCACGGCACGCGCGCGAGCGGCGACGCGGGAACCGGCGGTGGGCACGGCCCGTTGCGGCAGCGTGCCCCCGTTCAGACGGAGCAGCCGGGTCACGGCGACCCTCAGCAGGGTGTCGGCGGCGAGCGCGTTGCCCTCCTCGGCGGCCCGGAGCACCTCGTGGACCAGGCTCACGGCGTACGGGTCGTCGAGCACCGGGCGGGTGAATCCGGGGGTGCCGCGGATCGTGGTGGTCTCGGCGGCGATCTCCGCCATCAGCTCGGGGGACGGGTACACCGCCCCGTACCGCCAGCCTTCGGGGACACCCGCCCGGCCCGTGTGCGGGGTGTCGGGGTTGACCAGCGCGAGGGTGCCCGGGCCCGCGTACTGGTCGGCGCCGCCGTGGTGGAAGACCTCGACGCCGTCGGCGATGGCGGCGATGACGAAGTTCTCGTGGGTGTGCCGCACGAAGACCTTCTCGACGAAGCGGGCGCGCAGCAGGTCGACACCCGGCAGTTCCGCGTACTGCCAGTGCCGTGCCCGCTCCTGTCCCGAACCTGCCACCTCCTCATTCTCCGCGACGCCACGACCGGAGCCGACCCCTCGGTCCGCCCCTAGGCCGCTCCCGGTCCGGCCGCGCCGGTTTCCCCCACCGGCCGCATTCGCGCAGGTCAGCGCGATTGTCAGTGGCGAGGTGCAGGATGGACGCATGGTCAGCTCCACACACCGGGCCCTCGACGGCTTCTCCCCCGCCACCCGCGGCTGGTTCACGGGGGCGTTCTCCGCGCCCACCGCGGCCCAGGCCGGGGCGTGGAAAGCCATCGGCGAGGGGTCGGACGTGCTGGTGGTCGCCCCGACCGGCTCCGGCAAGACCCTCGCCGCCTTCCTCGCCGCGCTCGACCAGCTGGCCTCGACGCCGCCACCGGCCGACCCCAGGAAGCGCTGCCGGGTGCTGTACGTGTCACCGCTCAAGGCCCTCGCGGTCGACGTGGAGCGCAATCTGCGCAGCCCCCTGACCGGCATCCGCCAGGAGTCGGTGCGCCGGGGGCTTCCCGAGCCCGAGGTGAAGGTCGGCATCCGCTCCGGTGACACCCCGGCCGCCGAGCGCCGCGCGCTGGCCACCCGCCCGCCGGACATCCTGATCACGACTCCCGAGTCGCTGTTCCTGATGCTGACGTCGGCGACACGCGACGCGCTGACGGGCATCGAGACGGTGATCCTGGACGAGGTGCACGCGGTCGCCGGTACGAAGCGCGGAGCCCATCTCGCGCTGACCCTGGAGCGCCTCGACGAGCTGCTGCCGCGGCCCGCGCGCCGCATCGGCCTCTCCGCGACGGTCCGGCCGGTCGACGAAGTGGCGCGCTACCTCTCCCCCCGCCGCAAGGTGGAGATCGTCCAGCCGCCCTCCGGCAAGGAGTTCGACCTGTCGGTGGTCGTCCCCGTCGAGGACCTGGGCGAACTGGGCGGCTCCCCGGTCGCCGACGGCAAGGAGGGCGCGGAGAAGCCCTCGATCTGGCCGCACGTGGAGGAGCGGATCACCGACCTCGTCCAGTCCCACCGCTCCACGATCGTGTTCGCCAACTCCCGGCGCCTGGCGGAGCGCCTCTGCAACCGGCTCAACGAGATCGCGTACGAGCGGGCGACCGGCGAGCCCCTGGAGGAGGCCCACGCCCCGGCCCAGCTGATGGGGGGCTCCGGCGCGGCCCAGGGGGCTCCCCCTGTCATCGCCCGTGCCCACCACGGCTCCGTCTCCAAGGAGCAGCGGGCCCTGGTCGAGGAGGACCTGAAGGCGGGGCGCCTGCCCGCCGTGGTCGCCACCTCCAGCCTCGAGCTCGGCATCGACATGGGCGCGGTGGACCTGGTGATCCAGGTCGAGTCCCCGCCGTCCGTCGCCTCCGGCCTCCAGCGCGTGGGCCGGGCGGGCCACCAGGTCGGCGCGGTCTCCACCGGTGTCGTCTTCCCCAAGTACCGCGGCGACCTCGTCCAGGCGGCGGTCGTCACCGAGCGGATGCGCACCGGCTCCATCGAGTCCCTCAGGGTCCCCGCCAACCCCCTGGACGTGCTCGCCCAGCAGCTCGTCGCCATGACCGCGCTCGACACCTGGCAGGTCGACGACCTGCTCGCCACCGTCCGGCGCGCCGCCCCCTTCGCCTCGCTCCCCGAGTCGGCGTTCACCGCCGTGCTCGACATGCTCGCGGGCCGCTACCCCTCCGACGCCTTCGCCGAGCTCCGGCCCCGCGTGGTGTGGGACCGCGTCGCCGGCACGGTCACCGGCCGCCCGGGAGCACAGCGTCTCGCCGTCACCTCCGGCGGCACCATCCCCGACCGGGGGCTCTTCGGGGTCTTCCTCGCGGGCGCCGACCCCAAGAAGGGCGGCGGCCGGGTCGGCGAGCTCGACGAGGAGATGGTCTACGAGTCCCGCGTCGGAGACGTCTTCACACTCGGCACGAGTTCCTGGCGCATCGAGGACATCACCCGCGACCGCGTCCTGGTCTCGCCCGCCCCAGGGGTCCCGGGCAGGCTCCCCTTCTGGAAGGGCGACCAGCTCGGCCGCCCGCTCGAACTGGGCCGCGCGGTCGGCGCGTTCCTCCGCGAGGTGGGCTCGCTGCCCAAGGACGACGCCCGGCTGCGGCTGCTGGCCGCCGGACTCGACGCCTGGGCCGCCGACAACGTGCTGTCGTACCTCGCCGAACAGCGCGAGGCGTGCGGCCACATCCCGGACGACCGCACGATCGTCGTCGAGCGGTTCCGCGACGAGCTGGGTGACTGGCGGGTGGTCGTGCACTCGCCCTTCGGTGCCCAGGTGCACGCCCCCTGGGCCCTCGCGCTCGGCGCCCGGCTCTCCGAGCGCTACGGCATGGACGCCCAGGTCATGCACGCCGACGACGGCATCGTGCTGCGTCTGCCCGACGCCGATCTGATGAGCCTGGACCTGCTCGACCAGGAACCCACCAGGACGGGCACGGAATACGACACCGAACAGGCGCCCGTGGGCGCGTCGGACGTCGCCTTCGACAAGGGCGAGGTCAACCAGATCGTCACCGACCAGGTCGGCGGCTCCGCGCTGTTCGCGGCCCGCTTCCGCGAGTGCGCCGCCCGCGCGCTGCTGCTGCCGCGCCGCAGCCCGGGAAAGCGCACCCCGCTGTGGCAGCAGCGCCAGCGCGCGGCCCAACTGCTGCAGGTGGCCAGCGAGTTCGGGTCGTTCCCGATCGTCCTGGAGGCGGTCCGCGAGTGCCTCCAGGACGTTTTCGACGTCCCTGGTCTCACGGAACTGATGGGCGACATCGAGTCCCGCAAGGTGCGACTCGTCGAAGTCACGACACCCGAGCCGTCCCCCTTCGCCCGCTCGCTCCTGTTCGGATACGTCGCCCAGTTCCTGTACGAGGGCGACTCGCCGCTCGCCGAGCGCCGGGCCGCCGCGCTGTCGCTGGACTCCCGTCTGCTGGCTGAACTCCTCGGCCAGGCCGAACTGCGCGAGCTGCTCGACGCCGAGGTCCTGACCGAGCTGGAGCGCGAACTCCAGTGGCTCACCGAGGACCGGCGCGTGAAGGACTCCGAGGGTGTGGCGGACCTGCTGCGCCTGCTGGGCCCGCTCACCGAGGCCGAGTTGGCCGAGCGGGGCGCCGGCCCGGAGTGGGCCGGGGAGCTGGCGGCGGCCCGCCGTGCCATCCGGGTCCGGATCGCCGGCGCCGACCACTGGGCGGCGATCGAGGACGCCGGCCGTCTGCGCGACGCGCTGGGCACCGCACTGCCCGTCGGTGTCCCGGAGGCCTTCACGGAGCCGGTCAAGGATCCGCTCGGCGACCTCCTCGCACGGTACGCCCGCACCCACGGCCCGTTCACGTCCACCACGGCCGCCGCCCGCTTCGGTCTCGGCACGGCCGTCACGGACGGAGCGCTGCACCGCCTCGCCGCGGGCGGCCGTGTCGTGCAGGGCGAGTTCCATCCGGCGGGCATCGGGCAGGAGTGGTGCGACGCCACCGTGCTGCGCAGACTGCGGCGCCGTTCCCTCGCGGCCCTGCGCCACGAGCTGGAGCCCGTACCGCCCGCCGCGCTCGCACAGTTCCTGCCGCAGTGGCAGCACGTCGGCAGCGGGCACGGACTGCGCGGCATCGACGGACTGGTACGCGCCGTGGAGCAGTTGCAGGGTGCCTCGGTGCCCGCCTCCGCCCTGGAGAAGCTGGTGCTGCCCTCCCGGGTCTCCGGCTACGCTCCCGCGATGCTCGACGAGCTCACCGCCGCCGGTGAGGTGGTCTGGGCGGGCGCCGGGGCGCTGCCCGGCAAGGACGGCTGGGTCTCGCTGTATCTCGCGGACGCGGCCCCGCTGCTCCTGCCGTCCCCGCACCCCTTGGAACCGACCGCGCTGCACCAGTCGGTCCTGGACTCCCTCTCCGGGGGCTACGGTCTGTTCTTTCGTCAGATCGCCGACCAGGTCCGCGCCACCACGCACCCCGATGCCACGGATCCCCAACTCGCCGACGCCATCTGGGACCTGGCGTGGTCCGGACGGCTCACGAACGACACGCTCGCACCGATGCGCTCCCTGCTCGGCTCGGGCCGCACCGCCGGCTCCACGGCCCACCGGGCCAAGCGCACGGTCCCGCGCGGGCGTTACGGCTCCCTGACCGGCGCCGCCCGCCCCCAGTCCCGTACCGGCCCCCCGACCGTGGCCGGCCGCTGGTCACTGCTACCCGCCCGCGAGGCCGACGCCACCGTGCGCGCCCACGCCCTGGCCCGCACCCTGCTCGACCGGCACGGCGTGGTGACCCGGGGCGCGGTCGCCGCGGAGGGTGTCGAGGGCGGTTTCTCAGCCGTGTACCGCATCCTGTCCGCCTTCGAGGACAGTGGCCAGGCGCGCCGCGGTTATGTGGTGGAGGGGCTCGGTGCCGCCCAGTTCGCGATGGACGGCGCGGTCGACCGGCTGCGCGCGGCGGCGAACGCACGGGACCGCGGCGAAGCCCTGACCGGCCCGGACGGTGTCCCGGGCCCGAGCGGCTTCCCGGGCCCGAACGGATCGGCGCGCACGCCCGGCTTCCCAGGTGACCGCGGCCGCCCGCGCACCCCTGGCGCCCCAGGCGCGACCGGAAGCCGCGGCCGTGCGAGCGCCTCCGCCTCCCCGGACGGCCTCGACCCGACGGGCTCCCCCGACTTCTCCGACCTCCCCGACTTCTCCGATCTCCCCGGCTTCTCCGACTTCCCGGACGGTCCGGGTGCCGCCGAGTCCGACGACCACGGCTTCTCGGCCGACGCCGCCTTCTCGACGCCCGCTGCCCACCCTGCGGACGACCCCATCTATTCCCTGCCCCCGAACCGCACCCGCCCGCACAACCGCCCGCCCGTCCAGGCGGTGGTCCTGGCCGCCGCCGACCCCGCGAACGCGTACGGCGCGGCCCTCGGCTGGCCCGAGCCGCCCACCGACGCCGGACACAAGCCCGGCCGCAAGGCGGGCTCCCTGGTCGTGCTCGTCGAGGGCGAGCTCACCCTCTACATGGAGCGCGGCGGCAAGACGCTGCTGGCCTGGCCCTCCGACCCGGACGGCGCGGTCATGGACGACGCACGCCTGGGTGCGGCCGCCGAGGCGCTCGCCACCGCGGCCCGCGCGGGCTCCCTCGGCACGGTCACGGTGGAGCGCGTGAACGGCGCCTCCGCCCTGACCTCCCCCTTCGGCACCCTTCTGGAAGGAGCCGGCTTCATCGCGACCCCGCGCGGCCTGCGCCTGCGCGCCTGACCACCACAGACCCGCCACCGCCACCGCCACCGCCACCCACGCCCACGCCCACGCCCACGCCCACGCCCACGCCCACAGCCGAGCACCCCGCATCCACCCGTGCCACCCTGGAACGCATGCCTGAAGGAGACACCGTCTGGCAGGCCGCGAGACGGCTGCACATCGCCCTCGCGGGCAAGGTGCTGACCCGCTCCGACCTTCGGGTCCCCAGGTTCGCCACCGCCGACCTCACCGGCCGCACCGTCCTGGACGTCACCGCGCGCGGCAAGCACCTCCTCACCCGGATCGAGGGGGGTCTGACCCTCCACTCGCATCTGCGGATGGACGGCTCCTGGAAGGTGTACACGCCCGGCCGGCGCTGGAGCGGCGGTCCGGCCCACCAGATCCGGGCCGTTCTCGGCACCGCCGACCGTACGGCCGTCGGGTACCGGCTGCCCGTTCTGGAACTGATGCGCACCACCGACGAGGACCGGGCCGTCGGCCATCTCGGCCCCGACCTCCTCGGCCCCGGCTGGAACCCCGACAAGGCGCTGTCGAACCTCCTCGAGGACCCCGCCCGCTCCCTGGGTGAGGCGCTGCTCGACCAGCGCAACCTCGCCGGAATCGGCAATGTCTACAAGAGCGAGCTCTGCTTCCTCCTCCGGGTCACCCCCTGGCTCCCCGTCGGCGAGCTCCCCGCCGACCGCGTCCCGCTGCTGCCCGTCCTCGCCAAGAGACTCCTGGAGGCCAACCGCGACCGTCCGGTCCGCAACACCACGGGCCGCCACGACCAGAACCTCTTCGTGTACGGACGCGCGCCCCGCCCCTGTCTGCGCTGCGGTGCCTCGATCAGGCGTGCCGACCAGGGCGACGGCTCCCGCGAACGCCCCACCTACTGGTGCCCGACCTGCCAGCCCGGCCCCACCCCGGCATCCGGCCCCACCTGAGAGCCGGCCCCGCCCCGGCACCGGGGCCTACCCGGACGCCGAGCGCCCCCGAACACCGTACGAGGAGCCCACGTCCCACTAATTGACGACCCGTCAGAAACCCTCGTACCGTCCCCTCATGGCCGTGAAGGCGTACGACCTCACCGGACGCACCGCATTCGTCACCGGCGCCGCCGGCGGCATCGGCCGCGCGTCGGCCGTCCTGCTCGCGGAGGCGGGAGCGACCGTCCACTGCGCGGACCTGAACCCGCAGGGCCTGCACGAGACCGTCGCCCTCATCAAGGACGGCGGCGGCGTGGCCCACGCGCACACCCTCGACGTCACCGACCGCGAGCGGCTCCGCCAGGCCGTCAGGTCCTGCCCCCGCCTCGACGTCATGGCGGCGGTGGCCGGGATCATGCACAGCAGCGAGGTGCTGGAGACCCAGGACGAGGACCTCGACCGGGTTCTGGGCGTCAACTTCAAGGGGGTGCTCCACTCCTGCCAGGAGGCGGCCCTCCTCATGATCGAGCAGAACATCCGCGGCAGCATCGTCACCATGGCGTCGGGCGCCGTGGACACCGGTGGGCGCGGACTGCTCTGCTACGGCGCCGCGAAGGCGGCCGTCGTGCAGTTGACGAAGACGCTGGCGACCGAGATCGGCCCGCACGGCATCCGCGTCAACGCGGTCGCGCCCGGCTGGACCCGCACGCCGATGACCGACCGCCACGGGGAGGCGCAGGCGCGTACCGAGGCGGTCATGGCCCGGCTGTCACCCCTGGGCCGGGTCGGCGAGGCCGAGGACGTCGCCCATGCCGTGCTCTACCTGGCCTGCGACGCCTCGGCGTTCACGACGGGTCAGATCCTCCGCCCGAACGGCGGGGTGGCGATGCCGTGGTAGCCCCAGGACGCCACCGCCACCGCCCGCGCTCCCGGTCCTCCCCCACGCCCTCGGCGTCCCCCGCCACCCCCGGCTTCGGCACGCAGTGCACCGGCAGCAGGCTCAGTCCCCACCCGCCGGCGACGACCGCCCCTTCCAGCACACCCGCGTCGGGCACCAGCGCGAGCCGGAGCACCCCCCACCACCACAGCGCACCGAGCACCAGCGCTACCCCCCAGCGCGCTATCCGCCCTGCCATGGTGTCCACCTCCAGCCCGAAGCTAGACCCGTGCCCTCACACATCGACAGGGCGCACCAACGGCACAGAGGCGCACCCCGGGCACATGCGGAGCCGACCGCGCCCGCATTCACTCACCCGTTCTCCGCCTGGAACATCCAGTGATGCTTCTCCAGATCGGCGGTGATCTGGATGAAGATGTCCTGGGTCACCGGATCCGCCGCGCCGGTGGCCTCCACCCGCGCCCGCATCCGGGTGATCACGGCGCCCAGCGCGTTGACGAGCGTCCCCACGGCATCGGTGTCCTTGACCCAGCCGTCCGGGGTCGCGCCGATGCCGCTGTCGGCGGCCACGGTCCGGGCCCGTCCGTCGGGCGGGACACCCAGCGTCGAGGCGCGTTCGGCCACGGTGTCGGAGTGCAGCCGCGCGGTGTCCACGACCTCGTCGAGCTGGAGGTGGACGGAACGGAAGCGCGGCCCGACGACGTTCCAGTGGATCTGCTTGGCCACGAGCGAGAGGTCCACCAGGTCGACCAGCGCTCCCTGCAACGCCCCGGACACCGTCTTCAGGTCCGCGTCCGCCAACGGGCTCTTCACGACGTACATCCGATTCCTCCGACTCTCCTGGCACGGCGCGATACAACACAGCCCACTAACCATGACATAAACGAACAATTAGGGTCACTCGGAGAAAAACGAAGGCCCCGGCCGAACCTGCTCCAGATCTCCCTGGAACAACCCCGGCCGGGGCCTTCGCACAAGCGTGCTCAGCTCATGAGCGCGAACTCGTGAGCGTCAGGCGGCGACGACGTCGACCGCCTCGGCTGGCGCCTTGATCGTGACCCGTTCCGGTGGCACACCGGTGACCGAAACGGAATTCAGCATCGGGCGGCGCACCGGTGCAGGCACCGGGTCGGTGGCCGCTGCAGACTGTGCCAGCTCGGCGAGAGCGAGCTCGTCACTCACTTCCCGCATGAGCTCGGACATCCGTACGTCCAGCGCGTCGCAGATGGCGGAGAGCAGCTCGGAGGATGCCTCCTTCTGCCCCCGCTCCACCTCGGAGAGATAGCCGAGTGAAACTCGGGCGGACGAGGAGACTTCGCGCAGAGTACGGCCCTGGCGCTGGCGCTGCCGACGCAGCACGTCACCCAGCAGGCGACGGAGCAGAATCATCGGTGGCTCCCTCCTCGGACCGCGTAGCCGCATCCTTCTCGCCCCACCGTACCGCCTCGCGCCGCGGCCGTGCGGGGAGCGATGTCGTGTTCACTCAGGGCTGCAAACATCAGGTCCCCCCGTTCTGTTCCGTATCCTGTGCCCGCTCATTTCCGGTCTGTTCGCCCGCGAGCTCTCTCAGGAGCAGTGCGAGTACGCTGCGTACACTCTCCATACGGATTTCCGCCCGGTCGCCGTTCAACCGCAGCCGGACCACTTTCCCGCTCTCGATGGCGGGAAACCTCGCTTCGGCAGGTCCGTCGACGGCCACGAAGACCGTGCCGACCGGCTGTCCGTCCTGGGGGTCCGGCCCCGCGACACCGGTGGTCGCGATCCCCCAGTCCGCACCGAGGGCCTTGCGCACTCCGGCCGCCATCTCCGCCGCGACCTGCGGATCCACCGCCCCGCGCTCGGCCAGCAGGGTGGCGTCGACGCCCAGCAGCAGATGCTTGAGTTCGGTGGCGTACGCGGTCACGGAGCCTCGGAAGGCGCGGGAGGCCCCGGGCGTCGCGGTGATCTCCGCCGCCACCAGACCGCCGGTCAGCGACTCGGCCACGGCGAGCGTCTCGCCCCTCACCGTGAGTAGTCGCAGCACCTCGGCGGCCTCGGGACTCACCGCTCCGCCTCCGCGGCCGCCGCCAGCCGTGCGGCGATCCCACTCCTGCGCAGCACCATCGCCTGTCTCACGTAGTCGAGCCCGGTGACGACGGTCAGGACGACCGCCACGGCCATCACCCAGAACCTCAGGGTGGCCAGTCCCCCCGTCAGCGCGAGGACATACATGCCGACCGCCGTGCCCTGCGCCAGGGTCTTCAGCTTGCCGCCGCGACTGGCCGGAATGACGCCGTAACGGATCACCACGAAGCGCAGCAGGGTGACGCCGAGCTCGCGCCCGAGGATCACGCCCGTCACCCACCAGGGGAGATCACCCAGCGAGGACAGACAGATCAGCGCCGAGCCCATGATCGCCTTGTCGGCGATGGGGTCGGCGATCTTCCCGAAGTCCGTGACCAGGTCGTACGTACGCGCCAGGTGACCGTCGAAGATGTCGGTGATCATGGCGACGGCGAAAGCCGCCCAGGCCCAGGCGCGCCAGACGGGGTCGTACCCGCCGTCGGCCAGCATCAGGGCCACGAAGCCGGGCACCAGGACGAGCCGGATCATGGTCAGGATGTTCGCGATGTTCCAGAGGCTGGCCTGGTTGACGGCCGCAGCGCCCAGCTTCCCGCCCCGCGCCGGCTTGGAGTCCCCCGGAGCGCCGGGAGCGCCCGCGGCGCCCTTCGCGCTGGGGGAGCCGCCCGCCGCGGATGCCGGGACTCCGGTCATCTGCCCGCCTCCTCAGTACCGGGGAGCGAACCCAGGAGCGGCTCGGCCACCAGGTCGACACCTTCCGTACCGACCACCTTGGCCTCGACGATACGGCCCACGGCCAGGCCTTCGCTGCTCGTGAACAGCACCTGTCCGTCCGTCTCGGGTGCCTGGTGCGCGGCGCGGCCGTACGCGCCGTCCTCCTCGTCGAGGGACTCCACCAGCACCTGGACGGTCTCGCCGACCCGCTCCTCCGCGCGCTGCGCGACCAGTTCCTCGGCGAGCCGGGAGACCCGCGCGAGGCGGTCGGCGACGACGTCCTCGTCCAGCTTGTGGTCGTACGTCGCCGCCTCCGTACCCTCCTCGTCGGAGTACCCGAAGACACCGATCGCGTCGAGACGCGCATGCGTGAGGAACCGCTCCAGCTCCGCGAGGTCGGCCTCGCTCTCCCCGGGGAAGCCCACGATGAAGTTGGACCGCACACCGGCCTGCGGGGCCTTGGAGCGGATCGTGTCGAGCAGCTCCAGGAAACGGTCGGTGTCGCCGAAGCGGCGCATCGAGCGCAGCACGTCGGGCGCGGAGTGCTGGAAGGAGAGGTCGAAGTAGGGCGCGATGTTCGGCGTCGAGGTGAGGACGTCGATGAGGCCGGGGCGCATCTCGGCGGGCTGCAGGTAGCTGACCCGCACCCGCTCGATGCCGTCGATCTCGGCCAGCTCGGGCAGCATCGTCTCCAGCAGGCGGATGTCGCCGAGGTCCTTGCCGTACGAGGTGTTGTTCTCGGAGACCAGCATGACCTCCTTGACGCCCTGCTCGGCCAGCCAGCGGGTCTCGTTCAGTACGTCGCTGGGGCGGCGGGAGATGAAGGAGCCTCGGAAGGACGGGATGGCGCAGAACGAGCAGCGCCGGTCGCAGCCGGAGGCGAGCTTCACCGAGGCGACCGGCGAGCCGTCCAGGCGGCGGCGCAGCGGCGCGCGGGGGCCGGACACCGGGGCAACGCCCTCCGGCAGGTCCGAGGGGGCGCCGTGGCCGGGAAGGGCCACCTCCTCGCCGGCGCTCTGCCGCTCGGCCGGGCTGATCGGCAGCAGCTTGCGCCGGTCACGGGGGGTGTGCGAGGCGTGGATCCCGCCGTTCAGGATGGTCTGGAGGCGGTCGGAGATGTCCGCGTAGTCGTCGAAGCCGAGCACGCCGTCGGCCTCGGGGAGGGCCTGGGCGAGCTCCTTGCCGTATCGCTCGGCCATGCAGCCCACGGCCACGACGGCCTGGGTTCTGCCCTGGCCCTTGAGGTCATTGGCTTCGAGGAGGGCGTCGACGGAGTCCTTCTTGGCGGCCTCGACGAAGCCACAGGTGTTGACGACGGCGACATCCGCTTCCCCGGCGTCCTCCACGAGTTGCCAGCCGTCCGCCTCCAAGCGGCCTGCGAGCTCCTCCGAGTCCACCTCGTTACGGGCGCAGCCAAGAGTGACGAGTGCGACGGTACGGCGTTCAGGCATGGGCTCAAGACTACTTTGTCTCACTGACAGCCCACGTCGACGGGGTTGGCCGATCTTGGCCAACCCCGTCGACGCCTGTGCCTTGGGCCCGTTATCCGACGACGGGGTCGCCCTTGGTGTAGGTCAGTCGCTCGACCTGGCCCGACTGGAACTGGTCGTCGATCTTCTTGCCGTTCACATACAGCTGGATCGCGCCCGCGTCGCCGAGGACGAGGTCGATCTTCGTCTTGTCCTGGAAGGTCTGGGACTCGCCCTGCTTGAGCAGGCCGTCGAAGAGCAGCCGGCCGTTGTGGTCCTTGGCCGAGATCCAGCTGCGCCCGTCGGGGGCGCTCACCTGCACGGTCACCTTGTCCTGCGGGGCGGCCGCGATGGCGCTGTCGGAAGGATCGGCCTTCGGGTCGGCGGGCTTGCTGATCTTGGGGCTGGCCGAGAAGGGAGACTTGCCGGTGGTGGGCGTGGAACCCTCGGCGACGTTCGACTTCGCGCCGTCGCCCGAGCTGCCCTTGATCGCGGTGAAGCCGACGAAACCGATCACGGCGACGATCGCCGCGACCATGGCCGCGGTCCAGTTCGGCCCGCGACGCTCCGGGCGGATACGTTCCGCCTCGAAGAGCGGGGCGGCCGGGGTCGGTGCGGGACGCCCGCCGTGTTCGGCGTCGTAGCGTGCCAGCAGAGGGACCGGGTCGAGCTGTACGGCGCGGGCCAGGGTCCGGATGTGACCGCGTGCGTAGACGTCACCGCCACAGGGGCTGAAGTCGTCCTGTTCGATCGCGTGCACGATGGCGATACGGACCCGGGTCGCGTTGCTGACGTCGTCGACGGTCAGTCCGGCCTCGATGCGGGCCTGCTGCAGAGCACGGCCGACCGAGGGACCTTCTTCGTGGTGCTCTTCGAACGGGCGCTCGTCTTTTGGGATGTTGCCGTCAGGGGAGTTGCCGATGGACACGGGGGCGCCTTTCGAGCGTGTAGCCACCTGTGCTGGAGGTTCAGTTTAGGGGGGGTACGAAAGGGTGGGGCAACCGGGCGGTACGACTTTGTACGCCATCAGAATGGCCGGTCATCCTGATGTGGGACTTATACCCGTCCCCTCGCTCAACTTGACGTCCGCCGAACGGAAACGGTTGCCCTTCGGCTCCTTACGGGTGAGTCACGTTCGAATATCAACATGTCGTGTACCCCTGGTCCGGTGACCGATGCGTCCCGGTTTCCCGGGCCGTGGGCCCTACGATCCGGCTTCCCCGCGCATCACGGCGAGCACGCCGTCGAGCTCGTCGCCCTTCACCAGAACGTCACGTGCCTTGGATCCCTCACTCGGCCCCACGATGCCGCGCGACTCCATGAGGTCCATCAGCCGTCCCGCCTTGGCGAAACCGACACGCAGTTTGCGCTGGAGCATCGAGGTGGACCCGAACTGCGACGTGACGACCAGCTCGGCCGCGGCACACAACAGGTCGAGGTCGTCACCGATGTCCTCGTCGATCTCCTTCTTCTGTTTGGTGCCCACCGTGACGTCGTCCCGGAAGACGGGCGCCATCTGGTCCTTGCAGTGCTGCACGATCGCGGCGACCTCGTCCTCGGTGACGAAGGCGCCCTGCATACGGGTCGGCTTGTTGGCGCCCATCGGCAGGAAGAGCCCGTCGCCCTTGCCGATCAGCTTCTCGGCGCCCGGCTGGTCGAGGATGACGCGGCTGTCGGCGAGCGAGGAGGTGGCGAAGGCGAGCCGCGACGGCACGTTCGCCTTGATCAGACCGGTGACGACGTCGACGGAGGGCCGCTGCGTGGCGAGCACCAGATGGATGCCGGCCGCGCGCGCGAGCTGGGTGATGCGCACGATCGCGTCCTCGACGTCGCGCGGCGCGACCATCATCAGGTCCGCGAGCTCGTCGACGATCACCAGCAGGTAGGGGTACGGCGTCAGCTCACGCTCACTGCCCTCGGGCAGCTTCACCTTGCCGTTCCTGATGGCCTCGTTGAAGTCGTCGATGTGCCGGTAGCCGAACGCCGCGAGGTCGTCGTAGCGCAGGTCCATCTCCCGCACGACCCACTGCAGTGCCTCGGCGGCCCGCTTCGGGTTGGTGATGATCGGCGTGATCAGGTGCGGGATGCCCTCGTACGCGGTCAGCTCGACCCGCTTCGGGTCCACGAGGACCATCCGGACGTCCTCGGGGGTCGCCCGGACCATCACGGAGGTGATCAGGCAGTTGATGCACGAGGACTTACCGGAACCGGTTGCTCCGGCCACGAGCACGTGCGGCATCTTCGCCAGGTTGGCCATCACGTAGCCGCCCTCGACGTCCTTGCCGAGCGCGACCAGCATCGGGTGGTCGTCCTCGGCCGCGTCCGCGAGGCGCAGCACGTCGCCGAGGTTGACCATCTCCCGGTCGGTGTTCGGGATCTCGATGCCGACCGCCGACTTGCCGGGGATCGGGCTGATGATCCGCACATCAGGGCTGGCGACGGCGTACGCGATGTTCTTGGTGAGCGCGGTGATCCGCTCGACCTTCACGGCCGGGCCGAGTTCGACCTCGTAGCGGGTGACCGTCGGACCGCGGGTGAAGCCGGTGACGGCGGCGTCGACCTTGAACTCCATGAACACGTTCTGGAGCGAGGCGACCACCGCGTCGTTGGCGGCGCTGCGCGTCTTGCCGGGCCCGCCGCGCTCCAGGAGGTCGAGTGACGGCAGGGAGTAGGTGATGTCGCCGGAGAGCTGGAGCTGCTCGGCGCGCGGGGGCAGGTCGCGCGGCGCGTCGGGCGCGGACTTGGTGAGGTCGGGCACGACGGAGTCGACGGGCAGGGACTCCTGCCTGGGCCGCTTGGCTCCCGGGACGGCCTTGGCGCGGGCGGCCGGCACCGGAGTCGTCTCCTCGTACCCGTCGCGTTCCGCGGTGACGCCCTGGGTCAGGTCGGCGACCAGCGGAGAGGGCGGCATGCCGTGCATCACGGCTCCGTCGAGCGCGGCGGCGGCCGCCGCGGCGACGTCCACGGCGTCCATCGGCCGGTTCGGGTCGTGCTGCCGCCCCGTAGCCCGCCGGGGGCGGCCACGACGCTTGGTGAGCGCCTCTTCCTCGGCGCTCCCGGGGTCGTAGTCGCCGGGGCCGCTCGGGCGTCTGCGGGGCCGCGCGGGGAGCGCCTCGCGCCACTGCTCGTCGTAGCGCTCGTCGTCCTCGCCGAAGAACATCTCGTCCGGGTCGCCCTGCACGATGCCGAGGCGCTGTCCGAGCAGCCGCAGCCGCTGCGGGATAGCGTTGACGGGCGTGGCCGTGACGACCAGCAGACCGAAGACCGTGAGCAGGACCAGGAGCGGTACGGCGAGGACGTCGCCCATGGTGTACGTCAGCGGGGTGGACGCGCCCCAGCCGATGAGGCCGCCGGCGTCCCTTATCGCCTGCATGCCGTCGCTGCGCGCGGGCGACCCGCAGGCGATGTGGACCTGCCCGAGCACACCGATGACGAGCGCGGACAGGCCGATCACGATGCGGCCGTTGGCCTCGGGCTTCTCGGGGTGCCGGATGAAGCGGACGGCGATGACGGCGAGGAGTATCGGGACGAGCAGGTCGAGCCGGCCGAAGGCACCGGTCACCAGCATCTCGACGAGGTCGCCCACGGGCCCCTGCAGATTCGACCACGTGCCCGCCGCGACGATCAGCGCGAGGGCGAGCAGCAGGAGCGCGAGGCCGTCCTTGCGATGCGCCGGGTCGAGCCCCTTCGCGCCCCGCCCTACGCCACGGAACATCGCCCCGACGGCATGCGCGAGGCCCAGCCACACGGCGCGTACGAGCCTGTACACACCCGCGGTCGGGCTGGGCGCCGGCGCGGGTACGGGCTTCTTCACCGCGGCCTTCTTGGCGGGCGCCTTCCTGGCGACCGCTTTTTTCGCGGGGGCCTTCTTCACCGCAGCCTTCGTCGGAGCGGCCGCCTTCTTCGCGGGCGGCTTCTTGGCTGCGGACTGACGTGAGGCCATGGGTGTGAGGTTACCGGTGGAGACGACAAGGGACACGTGCGCCCACAGCTTCACCCGATCGTGTCGCCCTTACCGAGGCACGGAACTGACGCCGGATCACCGCGCGCGGCTGCCCCGGGAACGCTCGTCTACGGGGCGGCGGCTCCGCGTTCCGCTCATCGCAATTCGCGGGACCGAAGGTCAGTTCGCGACGCGCCCGGCGCGGGAGCGGAGATCAGTTCTGCGAGGGCACCGACGGCGCCCCACTGCCCGTGCCCGGCTCCAACGCGTCCAGTGCCCTGCGCAGTCCGGTGAGTTTGCGCTCGAGATGGGCGGCGGTCGCCACCGCCGCCGCGTCCGCCGAGTCGTCGTCGAGCTGCTTGGACAGCGCCTCGGCCTGCTCCTCAACGGCCGCGAGCCGCGCCGACAGTTCGGCGAGGAGACCGGCCGGCTCCTTGGCGGTGCCGAGCGCCACCTTGCCGCCGCCCTCCAACTGGAGCCGCAGCAGCGCGGCCTGCTCCCGCAGTTGGCAGTTCTTCATGTAGAGCTCGACGAAGACCGAGACCTTCGCGCGCAGCACCCACGGGTCGAACGGCTTGGAGATGTAGTCCACCGCACCCGCCGCGTATCCCCGGAAGGTGTGATGCGGACCGTGGTTGATCGCGGTGAGGAAGATGATCGGGATGTCCCGGGTCCGTTCTCGCCGCTTGATGTGCGCGGCGGTTTCGAACCCGTCCATACCCGGCATCTGCACGTCCAGCAGAATGACCGCGAAGTCGTCCGTGAGTAGTGCTTTGAGCGCTTCCTCCCCGGACGATGCCCGCACCAGTGTCTGATCGAGCGCGGAGAGAATCGCCTCCAGCGCCAGCAGATTCTCCGGCCGGTCATCGACCAGGAGGATCTTGGCCTTCTGCACCATGGCCCGCCCTCCTCGTCCCGGCAGTGCACCGGGCGCCGCCCCAGGGGACGACTCCCTTGCGCCGTCCGTCCTTGTGCCGGTCATGGTAGCCGCACCCCGCCTGTCGCCACACCCTGTCACCGCGATGTCACTGTGCACGTAGCAGAAACGCAGTGGGGGACCAGAAGGTTCCCCGAATCCCGCGGTTCTACACGGCTTCGCCCACAGTCGGTTGTCCGACGTCGGGCGTGCCGCGACGAGCCGCCGGCCCGCACACCGCGGTGTCCGGGACGCCGCCACCGTACAGTGATCCGCACCCGCTCACTCCCCCCGCATCCACTGCTCCATCACGGAGAGCAGGTGATCGGGATCGACCGGCTTGGTGACGTAGTCGGACGCCCCGGACTCGATGGCCTTCTCACGGTCGCCCTTCATCGCCTTCGCGGTGAGCGCGATGATCGGGAGTCCGGCGAACTGCGGCATCCGACGAATCGCCGTGGTCGTCGCATAGCCGTCCATCTCGGGCATCATGATGTCCATCAGGACAACCGTCACATCATCGTGCTGCTCCAGGACCTCGATGCCCTCACGGCCGTTCTCGGCGTACAGCACCGAGAGACCGTGCTGCTCCAGGACGCTGGTGAGCGCGAACACGTTGCGGATGTCGTCGTCGACGATCAGCACCTTCTCGCCCTCGAACCGGATGCCGCCGCGCGACTGCGACGCCGTCTCCTGCTGCGCCGCGACCGGCCACTGCTCCTGGGCGGGTCCGCCGGCCCCGTTCGGCTGCGCCGTCGGCCCAGGACGCGACTCGGCCACCGGCAGCGCCCTGCGGCGCCTCCTGAAGAGCGCGGCGGGCCCGTTCTGGGTCTCCTGGTACGACTTCACCTCGGCCGGCGTCCCGATGTCCACGCCGGCCAGCTCCGCCTCGGACGCGAGGAGCTCCCCCGCTCCCAGCGCGGCCGGGAGCTGCCCGTAGCCCTGCGGAGGCAGTTCGCTCGGGTGCAGCGGCAGGTACAGCGTGAACGTCGAACCGCGTCCCGGCTCGCTCTGCGCGTGGATCTCACCGCCCAGCAGACGCGCGATCTCCCGCGAGATGGACAGCCCCAGCCCCGTACCGCCGTACTTCCTGCTCGTCGTGCCATCCGCCTGCTTGAAGGCCTCGAAGATCACCCGCATCTTGCTGGCCGCGATCCCGATGCCGGTGTCGGTCACGGAGAACGCGATCAGGTCGGCGTCGGCGTCCCGCAGCGAACCCGCCTCCAGCAGCTGCTCCCTGATGGCCACCGGCACATCGGCGCCCGCGGGCCGGATCACCAGCTCGACCGCTCCGGAGTCGGTGAACTTCACCGCGTTGGAGAGCAGGTTGCGCAGCACCTGGAGGAGCCGCTGCTCGTCGGTGTGCAGCGTGGCGGGCAGTTCCGGCGAGACCCGGACCGAGAAGTCGAGGCCCTTCTCCGCGGTCAGCGGACGGAACGTCGCCTCCACGTAGTCGACGAGCTGCACCAGCGCGATACGCGTCGGCGACACATCCATCTTCCCGGCCTCGACCTTCGACAGGTCCAGGATGTCGTTGATCAGCTGGAGCAGGTCGGAACCCGCGCCGTGGATCGTCTCGGCGAACTCGACCTGCTTCGGGGTGAGGTTCGACTCCGCGTTGTCGGCGAGCAACTTGGCCAGGATCAGCAGCGAGTTGAGCGGCGTCCGCAGCTCGTGCGACATGTTCGCCAGGAACTCGCTCTTGTAGCGCATGGAGACCGCGAGCTGTTCGGCACGCTCCTCCAGGACCTGGCGGGCCTCCTCGATCTCGGTGTTCTTGACCTCGATGTCGCGATTCTGCTGGGCCAGCAGCTCGGCCTTCTCCTCCAGTTCCGCGTTGGAGTCCTGAAGCGCCTTCTGCCGGTTCTCCAGCTCCGCCGACCGCTCCCGGAGCTGCTCGGTCAGCTCCTGCGACTGCTTGAGCAGCACCTCCGTCTTGGTGTTGACGGAGATGGTGTTGACGCTCGTCGCGATCATCTCGGCGATCTGGTTCAGGAAGTCCTTCTGGATCTGCGTGAACGGGGTGAAGGAGGCCAGCTCGATGACACCGAGCACGGTCCCCTCGAAGAGCACCGGAAGGACGATGACCTGCGCCGGGGGCGCCTCGCCGAGCCCGGAGGAGATCTTCAGATAGCCGCTCGGCGCGTTCTCCACCAGGATCGTGCGCTTCTCCTGGGCGGCCGTCCCGATGAGCGCCTCACCGGGCCGGAACGACGTCGGCATCGAGCCCATCGAGTAGCCGTACGACCCGAGCATGCGCAGCTCGTACGCCTCCTCGTCCTCGGCGCTCGCGTCCCTCCCGTCGACCAGCGGCATCGACAGGAAGAACGCACCGTGCTGCGCGGAGACCACCGGCGTCAGCTCGCTCATGATCAGCGAGGCGACGTCGTCGAGGTCGCGGCGCCCCTGCATCAGCGCGGAGATACGGGCCAGGTTGCCCTTGAGCCAGTCCTGTTCCTTGTTGGCGATGGTGGTGTCGCGCAGGTTGGCGATCATCTTGTTGATGTAGTCCTGAAGTTCCTGGATCTCGCCCGAGGCGTCCACGTCGATCTTCAGGTTCAGGTCGCCGCGGGTCACCGCGGTCGCCACGCGCGCGATGGCACGCACCTGCCGGGTCAGGTTCCCGGCCATCTCGTTCACCGACTCGGTGAGGTCGCGCCAGGTGCCGTCGACGTCCCGGACCCGCGCCTGACCGCCCAACTGGCCCTCGGTGCCCACCTCGCGGGCCACCCGGGTGACCTCCTCCGCGAAGGACGACAGCTGATCGACCATCGTGTTGATGGTGGTCTTCAGTTCGAGGATCTCACCGCGGGCGTCGATGTCGATCTTCTTGGTCAGGTCGCCCTTGGCGATGGCCGTGGTGACCATCGCGATGTTGCGCACCTGGCCGGTCAGGTTGGACGCCATCCCGTTCACGGACTCGGTGAGGTCCTTCCACGTACCGGCGACTCCCGGAACGTGCGCCTGGCCACCGAGGATGCCGTCCGTACCCACCTCACGGGCTACCTTGGTGACCTGCTCGGCGAACGAACTCAGCGTCTTCACCATGGTGTTGAAGGTGTCGGCGAGCTGCGCGACCTCGCCGCGCGCCTCGATCGTCACCGTCCGGGTCAGGTCGCCGTTGGCGACGGCCGCCGCCACCTGCGAGATGTTCCGCACCTGCATCGTGAGGTTGTAGGCCATCAGGTTGACGTTGTCGCTCAGGTCCTTCCAGATGCCCGTGACCCCGGGCACCCGCGCCTGACCGCCCAACTGGCCCTCCGTGCCCACCTCGCGGGCCACCCGGGTCACCTGCTCGGCGAACGACGACAGCTGGTCGACCATCGTGTTGACGGTGGTGACCAGTTCGAGGATCTCGCCCTTGGCGTCGACGGTGATCTTCTTGGACAGGTCACCCATGGCGACGGCGGTGGTCACCTCGGCGATGTTGCGCACCTGGATGGTCAGGTTGTTCGCCATGAAGTTCACGGACTGCGTGAGGTCCTTCCAGGTGCCGGAGACACCCTGCACCTCGGCCTGTCCGCCGAGCCGGCCCTCCGTGCCCACCTCGCGGGCCACCCGCGTCACCTGCTCGGCGAAGTTCGACAGCTGGTCGACCATCGTGTTGAGGGTGTTCTTCAGCTCCAGGATCTCGCCGCGCGCGTCCACGTCGATCTTCTGCGACAGGTCACCCCGGGCCACCGCGGTCGCGACCTGCGCGATGTTGCGGACCTGTGCGGTCAGGTTCCCCGCCATGCCGTTCACGGAGTCCGTCAGGTCGCGCCACACGCCCGCGACGCCCGGCACCTGCGCCTGCCCGCCGAGCCGGCCCTCCGTGCCCACCTCACGGGCCACCCGCGTCACCTGGTCCGCGAAGGCGGAGAGCTGGTCGACCATCGTGTTGATGGTGTTCTTCAGCTCCAGGATCTCGCCGCGCGCGTCCACGTCGATCTTCTGCGACAGGTCACCCCGGGCCACCGCCGTGGTGACCTGGGCGATCTGCCGCACCTGCGAGGTGAGGTTCCCCGCCATGAAATTGACGGAGTCGGTCAGTTCCTTCCACGTACCGGACACACCGTCCACGCGGGCCTGCCCGCCGAGGCGGCCCTCCGTGCCCACGTCCCGGGCCATCCGCGTCACCTGGTCCGCGAAGGACGACAGCTGGTCCACCATCGTGTTGACGGTGTTCTTCAGCTGGAGCATCTCGCCGGAGACGTCGACGGTGACCTTCTGCGACAGATCGCCGTTGGCGACCGCCGTCGTCACCTGCGCGATGTTGCGGACCTGTCCGGTCAGGTTCCGGAAGGCCGTGTTGACGGAGTCCGTCAGGTCCTTCCACGTGCCCGCCGCGCCCGGCACCTGCGCCTGACCGCCCAGTTCACCCTCGACACCGATCTCCCGCGCCACGCGCGTGACCTCGTCACCGAAGGACGACAGCTGGTCCACCATCGTGTTGACGGTGTTCTTCAGCTCCAGCATCTCGCCGGCGACCTCGACGCTGACCTTCTGCGAGAGGTCACCGTTGGCCACGGCCGTGGTCACCGCGGCGATGTCCCGCACCTGGGTCGTGAGGTTCCGGAACACCGTGTTGACGGAGTCCGTCAGGTCCTTCCACGTGCCCGCCGCGCCCGGCACGTTCGCCTGCCCGCCGAGCCGGCCCTCGCCCCCGACCTCGTTGGCCACACGGGTGACCTCGTCCGCGAACGTCCGCAGCGTCTCGGTCATCTGGTTGATCGTCTCGGCGAGCTGCGCGACCTCGCCGCGCGCGGAGACGGTCACCTTCTGTGACAGGTCACCGTTGGCGACCGCCGTCGTCACCTGCGCGATCCCGCGCACCTGGGCCGTGAGGTTGCCGGCCATGAGGTTCACCGAATCGGTGAGGTCCTTCCACACGCCGGCCACACCGGGCACCTGCGCCTGACCGCCGAGTTCACCCTCGGTGCCCACCTCGCGCGCGACCCTCGTCACCTCGGAGGAGAACGAGGAGAGCTGGTCCACCATCGTGTTGACGGTGTTCTTCAGCTCCAGCATCTCGCCGGCCACGTGAACCGTGACCTTCCGGGACAGGTCACCCTTGGCGACCGCCGTCGTGACGAGAGCGATGTCACGCACCTGAGCCGTCAGCCGGTACGCCATGGTGTTGACCGAATCCGTGAGATCCTTCCACGAACCGGACATACCGCGCACCCGGGCCTGTCCGCCCAGCTTGCCCTCGGTGCCGACCTCGCTGGCCACCCGGGTGACCTCGTCGGTGAACGTGGACAGCTGGTCGACCAGATTGTTGACCGTGCGCCCGACCTTGAGGAACTCCCCGCGCAGCGGATGCCCGTTGCCGTCCGCCGCCTGCGCCCGCAGCTCCATGCGGGGCGACAGGTCGCCCTCCGCCACCGCGGACAGCACCCGGCCGACCTCGGAGACGGGCCGTACGAGGTCGTCGACGAGCGCGTTGGACGCGTCGATCGCCGCCCCCCACGAACCCTCGCAGGCGCCCGTCTCCAGCCGCTCCGTGAGTTTGCCCTCACGGCCGACCATCCGCCTCACCCGCGACAGCTCACCCGTCAGATGCAGGTTGCGGTCGGCCACCTCGTTGAAGACCGCGGCGATCTCCGACATCACGCCGTCGCCGGAGACCGTGAGGCGCTTGCGGAAATTGCCGTCCCGCATCGACACGAGGGCGGCCAGCAGCCTGTTCAGAGCCGCCGTGTCCACCTCGGTGGTGCCGCTGCGCGGCGTGCGCTGGCTGTTCAGGGACTGTCCGTCTTTTGCGCGCGTCTTAGTGCCCCGCGTCGCTTCGCCAGACTCCACTGTGTCCCTCCCGCAAGGGTCGACCATTACTGCTCGGCGTACTGGGATACTGCTGCTCGGCGAACCGGAAGGCCCTCAGCCTGCCGGGACCTTCCCACTGGAGCCTGCCCAGTGTTTCACCCCTGCTGAACCAGGCCATAACAGTTCGGCAGCTTCGCACATCGTCCGCACACGGTCCGGACGCGAGCCACAGGACCCTCCGGAAGGAAACATGAGCCCCCTCCGGGCGGAAACACTGGTGACCGGCATCCGCATGGACCGCGAAGGTAAGTAACCTTGCATGCGGCTGTCCAGCCACACCGGTCCGTCCGGCCTGGGCGGTGGCACGAGAACGAGCGGGCAGGCATCGGAGGGGCACCGCACCATGACCACCGGACTGCATCCTGGGGGACCGCCTCAGGATCCTCGGCCGACAGGGAACCAGGCGCTGCCCCAGCAGGAGCAGGTCGGGCCGGCACCGCTGCACGCCGACAACCGGACAAGGAGTTCTGTGATCACCGCGCGCGCGGCCGCCAGCTTCGACCCCGTGGGACGATCGGTCGCGACCGCCCGTTCCTTCGTCCGCGACACCCTCCAGGGATGGGGCTTCGCCGACATCGTCGACGATGCCGTGGTCCTGACCAGCGAGCTGGTCACCAATGCCGTCGTGCACGCGGGCACCTCCGCCGACGTCCTGTGTCTGCGCAGCGACGGGGGCGTGCGCATCGAGGTGTCGGACCGCTACCCGGAACGCGAGATTCCACTCCAGGCGTCGGCGGTGAACATGGGCAGCCCCGACCGCGAGGGCGGCCGCGGCCTCCAGCTCTGCGCGGCGCTGGCCGGCCACTGGGGCGTCGAGTACTCGCCCACCCGCAAGCAGGTCTGGTTCCAGCTCGACCTCCCCGAGCGCCCGGTCGGCACCCGCACCGCGGGCCCTTCCCTCCCCGCCCACCTCCTTCCGCTCGCCGACGGCCGGGTGCGCGTCGCGGTCGTCCAGATCGACCGTGCCGGCGCCATCTCGGCGTGGAACGAGGACGCGGAGGACCTCTTCGGGTACGCCGCCGAGCAGGTCACCGGCAAACCGCTGACCGACCTCGCGGCGTGGCCGCACACCCCGGGCACCAGCACCGGCATCGTGGAGGCCCTCCAGCTCTCGCGCTGGGAGGGCAGCTACGGCATCCGCGGCGCCAGCGGCCGCGTCACCCCCGTCTACGCCTCCCACCTCCGGGTCCGTGACACGGGTGGCGAGCCCTCGACCGTCTGCCTCCTCGTGCGCGACCACGAACGCGCCGTGCTGCAGACCCCGTTGCGCGCCTCCGCCACGGACACGACGACCAGTTCCGAGGGCCAGGCCACGGATCCCTTCGAGGTCTTCATCGGCTCTCCGGCCCCCGACGACCTGGACGGCCTTCTCCAGCGCACGGTTGAGCGCGCCCGCGACATGCTCGACGGCGACTCCGCCTTCCTGCTCCTGGCCACCGACGACGAGACGGAGTTGGAGGTACGCGCCTCGACGGGCCTGCCCTCCGCCCGCCAGCGCTTCGCCCGCGTCCCCGTCGAGGCGGGCCCCGGCCGCTACGGCTCGGCCCGGATGCCGGCCGTCCACGAGGACCTGACGGTCGTCCCCGGCGCCGTCCCCCTGCTGGGCGGCACCGGCATGCGGTCGGTGGTCACGGTCCCGCTGAAGGTCGAGGGGCGCCTGACGGGCTCTCTCGGTGTCGCCGCCGAATCCCCCGCCAGATACTCCAACGAGGAGGCGCTGCGCCTCCAGTTCGCCGCGGACCGTATCGCGCTGGCGGTGGAGTCGGCCCGTCTGGGCGAGCTGGAACGCCTGCGCCGCGGCTCGCTCTCCTTCCTCGTGGAGGCTTCCGACCTCCTCGCCGGCACTCTGGACCGTGACCAGACCCTGGCCCTCATGGCCCAGATGACCGTCCCGACCCTGGCCACCTGGTGTGCCGTCTACACGATCGCCGACCAGGCCTCGGACCCGTATCTCTCCTACGTCCTGCACGAGGACGAGGAACGCATCGACGGCCTCAAGGCGCTGCTGTCGAAGATCGCCCCGCCGGACCCGGTCCCCACCCCGGGCGCCCGTGTCTGGCCGGCCCCCGCCGAGGCCGCCCACCAGGCGGCGCTGCGCACCTCCATGCGCAGCCTGGGCCTCGGCGAACGCTCACCGGTGAGTTCCGGCATCGGCACGACGCTGGCGACGGCCGCGGCGGTCGGGGGCGAGACGGTCGTACTGCCCCTGGTGGCCCGCAACCGGGTCATCGGGATGCTGACGCTCGGCAAGCCGTCCGACGAGCACTTCCGGCAGGAGATCCTGGAGCTGGCCGAGGACCTCTCCCGAAGGGCCGCCCTGGCCCTCGACAACGCCCGCCTGTACTCGGAGCGCACGGCGATCAGCCAGTCACTCCAGCGCAGCCTTTTGCCCCCAGAACTCCCCCACATCGAGGGCGTCGAGGTCGAGGTCATCTACCGCGCGGCCGGCGAGGGCAACGAGGTCGGCGGCGACTTCTACGACCTCTTCCCGATCCGTGACGGCGCCTACGGCTTCGCCATCGGTGACGTCTGCGGTACGGGCCCGGAGGCGGCGGCGGTCACGGGTCTGGCCCGGCACGCGCTGCGGTTGCTGGCCCGCGAGGGCTTCGGCGGCCCGGCGGTCCTGGAGCGGCTGAACTCGGCGATCCTCGACGAGGGCGCCCGCAGCCGCTTCCTGACGCTGTTGTACGGCGAGTTGTGGCCCCAGGAGGACGGCAGCGCCGTGCTGAAGGTGGTCTGCGCCGGCCATCCGCTCCCGCTCCGTCTGCGCCAGGACGGCACGGTGGAGGCAGCCGCCGAACCGCAGCCGCTCCTCGGCGTCATGGAGGACCTGGAGCTCTACGAGCAGACGGTCACTCTCGATCCGGGCGACGTTCTGCTGTGCGTGACGGACGGCGTCACCGAACGCCGTGAGGGCACCCGCATGTTGGGGGACGACGGTCTCACGGACGTCCTCACCACGTGTACGGGTCTGACGGCGGGCGCGGTGGCCGCCCGCGTGATGCGCGCGGTGGAACGCTTCGCCTCCGACGCCCCGTCCGACGACATGGCCATTCTGGCGATGCGGGTACCGGGCCTGCAGGTGGACTGAAGCGCTCCCCGACGGGAGCAGCAAAAAGGCCCCGCCCGGGAGGGCGGGGCCTTTCTGCTGTGGAGCCCCCCAACGGAATCGAACCGTTGACCTTCTCCTTACCATGGAGACGCTCTGCCGACTGAGCTAGGGGGGCCGGTCGCCTTTTCGAGGTTTCCCTCGCGGCAACGAAATAGATCATACCCCGAACAGAAGCGTGCTCCTAATCAGTCCTGTTGACCCCGTGTGAGGTCTGTCGGCTCAGAAGGCGGGCTGCAGGAGACCGCCGAGCGCGTTGCAGGCGGAGACGATCCGCTGCATCTCCCGCTTCGTCAGCGAGGCGTCCACGGGCAGCGCGAGCGTCTCGTCGGCGGCCCGTTCGGTCTCCGGGAGGAACACGTCGCGCCGGAACCCGGGCATGCGGTGCACCGGTGTCTTCACCGGCACCCGGCACTCGACTCCGCGGGCGCGTACGGCCCGTGCGAAGGCGTCCCGGTCCGGCCGCCCGTTGCCCGGCACCCGCACCACGTACTGCTGGTACGTGTGCCCGTCACCGCCGGCCGGCGTGCGCACGCCGCTCAACCGCCCGTCGAGGTAGGCGGCCCGCTCCCGGCGCTGCGCGATGTCCTCGTACGGCGCCTCGGACTCGCCCAGTTCGAGGACGAGGAGTCCGTGCCGCTGCCCGACGTCCCGCAGTCGCGCCAAGTCGGCCGTCCGCCCGAAGCGGTGGACGACCACGACGGCCATCGACCGTGCGGTCACGGCCGCCTCGACCGCGCCGGCGTCGAGGCAGTAGGTCGCCGGGTCTATGTCGGCGAAGACGGCCGAGGCTCCGGCCTGGGTCACGGCCTCCGTGACTTCGACGTTGCCGAACGCCGACACGATGACCTCGTCACCGGCTCCGACGCCCGCGGCCCTGAGCATTGCAGCAGTACCCATGACGCGGATGCTGGTCGCGCAAAGTGAACGCAAAGTGACGCACAACAAAAAAGAGCTGGTCCCCGAACCGAAGTTCGGGGACCAGCTCTGTCAAATTTTGTTCGGCGGCGTCCTACTCTCCCACAGGGTCCCCCCTGCAGTACCATCGGCGCTGTAAGGCTTAGCTTCCGGGTTCGGAATGTAACCGGGCGTTTCCCTCACGCTATGACCACCGAAACACTATGAAACTGTCAACCGGAGCCGTGGCAAAGCTACGACGGTTGTTCGTGGTTTCAGAACCAACACAGTGGACGCGAGCAACTGAGGACAAGCCCTCGGCCTATTAGTACCGGTCACCTCCAGCGGTTACCCGCCTTCCAGATCCGGCCTATCAACCCAGTCGTCTACTGGGAGCCTTAACCCCTCAAAGGGGGTGGGAATACTCATCTCGAAGCAGGCTTCCCGCTTAGATGCTTTCAGCGGTTATCCCTCCCGAACGTAGCCAACCAGCCATGCCCTTGGCAGGACAACTGGCACACCAGAGGTTCGTCCGTCCCGGTCCTCTCGTACTAGGGACAGCCCTTCTCAATATTCCTACGCGCACAGCGGATAGGGACCGAACTGTCTCACGACGTTCTAAACCCAGCTCGCGTACCGCTTTAATGGGCGAACAGCCCAACCCTTGGGACCGACTCCAGCCCCAGGATGCGACGAGCCGACATCGAGGTGCCAAACCATCCCGTCGATATGGACTCTTGGGGAAGATCAGCCTGTTATCCCCGGGGTACCTTTTATCCGTTGAGCGACGGCGCTTCCACAAGCCACCGCCGGATCACTAGTCCCGACTTTCGTCCCTGCTCGACCCGTCGGTCTCACAGTCAAGCTCCCTTGTGCACTTACACTCAACACCTGATTACCAACCAGGCTGAGGGAACCTTTGGGCGCCTCCGTTACTCTTTAGGAGGCAACCGCCCCAGTTAAACTACCCATCAGACACTGTCCCTGATCCGGATCACGGACCCAGGTTAGACATCCAGCACGACCAGACTGGTATTTCAACGACGACTCCACCATGGCTGGCGCCATGACTTCAAGGTCTCCCAGCTATCCTACACAAGCCGAACCGAACACCAATATCAAACTGTAGTAAAGGTCCCGGGGTCTTTCCGTCCTGCTGCGCGAAACGAGCATCTTTACTCGTAGTGCAATTTCACCGGGCCTATGGTTGAGACAGTCGAGAAGTCGTTACGCCATTCGTGCAGGTCGGAACTTACCCGACAAGGAATTTCGCTACCTTAGGATGGTTATAGTTACCACCGCCGTTTACTGGCGCTTAAGTTCTCAGCTTCGCCAAACCGAAGTTTGACTAACCGGTCCCCTTAACGTTCCAGCACCGGGCAGGCGTCAGTCCGTATACATCGCCTTACGGCTTCGCACGGACCTGTGTTTTTAGTAAACAGTCGCTTCTCGCTGGTCTCTGCGGCCACCCCCAGCTCACCGAGTAAATCGGATCACCAGTGATGGCCCCCTTCTCCCGAAGTTACGGGGGCATTTTGCCGAGTTCCTTAACCATAGTTCACCCGAACGCCTCGGTATTCTCTACCTGACCACCTGAGTCGGTTTAGGGTACGGGCCGCCATGAAACTCGCTAGAGGCTTTTCTCGACAGCATAGGATCATCCACTTCACCACAATCGGCTCGGCATCAGGTCTCAGCCTTGATGTGCGACGGATTTACCTATCACACGGCCTACACCCTTACCCCGGGACAACCACCGCCCGGGATGGACTACCTTCCTGCGTCACCCCATCACTCACCTACTACAGGTCTGGACCATCGGCTCCACCACTCCCCTTTGCCCGAAGGCTCCAGGGCGGCTTCACGGACTTAGCATCGCCTGGTTCAATGTTTGACGCTTCACAGCGGGTACCGGAATATCAACCGGTTATCCATCGACTACGCCTGTCGGCCTCGCCTTAGGTCCCGACTTACCCTGGGCAGATCAGCTTGACCCAGGAACCCTTAGTCAATCGGCGCACACGTTTCTCACGTGTGTATCGCTACTCATGCCTGCATTCTCACTCGTGAACCGTCCACCACTGCCTTCCGGCGCGGCTTCACCCGGCACACGACGCTCCCCTACCCATCACAGCAGGCGTTGGCCCTATTGCTGCAATGACACGACTTCGGCGGTACGCTTGAGCCCCGCTACATTGTCGGCGCGGAATCACTAGACCAGTGAGCTATTACGCACTCTTTCAAGGGTGGCTGCTTCTAAGCCAACCTCCTGGTTGTCTGTGCGACTCCACATCCTTTCCCACTTAGCGTACGCTTAGGGGCCTTAGTCGATGCTCTGGGCTGTTTCCCTCTCGACCATGGAGCTTATCCCCCACAGTCTCACTGCCGCGCTCTCACTTACCGGCATTCGGAGTTTGGCTAAGGTCAGTAACCCGGTAGGGCCCATCGCCTATCCAGTGCTCTACCTCCGGCAAGAAACACACGACGCTGCACCTAAATGCATTTCGGGGAGAACCAGCTATCACGGAGTTTGATTGGCCTTTCACCCCTAACCACAGGTCATCCCCCAGGTTTTCAACCCTGGTGGGTTCGGTCCTCCACGACCTCTTACAGCCGCTTCAACCTGCCCATGGCTAGATCACTCCGCTTCGGGTCTTGAGCGCGCTACTAAATCGCCCTATTCGGACTCGCTTTCGCTACGGCTTCCCCACACGGGTTAACCTCGCAACACACCGCAAACTCGCAGGCTCATTCTTCAAAAGGCACGCAGTCACGAGATATGTGCAAGCACATATCCGACGCTCCCACGGCTTGTAGGCACACGGTTTCAGGTACTATTTCACTCCGCTCCCGCGGTACTTTTCACCATTCCCTCACGGTACTATCCGCTATCGGTCACCAGGGAATATTTAGGCTTAGCGGGTGGTCCCGCCAGATTCACACGGGATTTCTCGGGCCCCGTGCTACTTGGGTGTTTCTCAAACGAGCCGTTGACGTTTCGACTACGGGGGTCTTACCCTCTACGCCGGACCTTTCGCATGTCCTTCGCCTACATCAACGGTTTCTGACTCGTCTCACGGCCGGCAGACCGTGAAAGAGAAATCCCACAACCCCACATACGCAACCCCTGCCGGGTCTCACACGCATATGGTTTGGCCTCATCCAGTTTCGCTCGCCACTACTCCCGGAATCACGGTTGTTTTCTCTTCCTGCGGGTACTGAGATGTTTCACTTCCCCGCGTTCCCTCCACTTGCCCTATGTGTTCAGGCAAGGGTGACAGCCCATGACGACTGCCGGGTTTCCCCATTCGGAAACCCCCGGATCAAAGCCTGGTTGACGACTCCCCGGGGACTATCGTGGCCTCCCACGTCCTTCATCGGTTCCTGGTGCCAAGGCATCCACCGTGCGCCCTTAAAAACTTGGCCACAGATGCTCGCGTCCACTGTGCAGTTCTCAAACAACGACCAACCACCCATCACCCTGCCCGAAGGCAAGTTCACTGGGGCCGGCACTGAAGGCAGCCAACAATCGGCCGTACCTTCAGACACCCAACAGCGTGCCCGACACACTCCCCGCTTCCCTCATTCGTTCCACGCCCCGAAGGACAGTACTGGAAGGAGAAGACGATCAAGTGTGCCGAATAATCAACGTTCCACCCATGAGCAACCACCGTCGAACGTTTGCCGACGTAGTGGCCTCTGACCTCACCCCGGAGGGATCGGTAAGAAGTGCTCCTTAGAAAGGAGGTGATCCAGCCGCACCTTCCGGTACGGCTACCTTGTTACGACTTCGTCCCAATCGCCAGTCCCACCTTCGACAGCTCCCTCCCACAAGGGGTTGGGCCACCGGCTTCGGGTGTTACCGACTTTCGTGACGTGACGGGCGGTGTGTACAAGGCCCGGGAACGTATTCACCGCAGCAATGCTGATCTGCGATTACTAGCAACTCCGACTTCATGGGGTCGAGTTGCAGACCCCAATCCGAACTGAGACAGGCTTTTTGAGATTCGCTCCGCCTCACGGCTTCGCAGCTCATTGTACCTGCCATTGTAGCACGTGTGCAGCCCAAGACATAAGGGGCATGATGACTTGACGTCGTCCCCACCTTCCTCCGAGTTGACCCCGGCAGTCTCCTGTGAGTCCCCATCACCCCGAAGGGCATGCTGGCAACACAGAACAAGGGTTGCGCTCGTTGCGGGACTTAACCCAACATCTCACGACACGAGCTGACGACAGCCATGCACCACCTGTACACCGACCACAAGGGGGGCACTATCTCTAATGCTTTCCGGTGTATGTCAAGCCTTGGTAAGGTTCTTCGCGTTGCGTCGAATTAAGCCACATGCTCCGCTGCTTGTGCGGGCCCCCGTCAATTCCTTTGAGTTTTAGCCTTGCGGCCGTACTCCCCAGGCGGGGAACTTAATGCGTTAGCTGCGGCACCGACGACGTGGAATGTCGCCAACACCTAGTTCCCACCGTTTACGGCGTGGACTACCAGGGTATCTAATCCTGTTCGCTCCCCACGCTTTCGCTCCTCAGCGTCAGTAATGGCCCAGAGATCCGCCTTCGCCACCGGTGTTCCTCCTGATATCTGCGCATTTCACCGCTACACCAGGAATTCCGATCTCCCCTACCACACTCTAGCTAGCCCGTATCGAATGCAGACCCGGGGTTAAGCCCCGGGCTTTCACACCCGACGTGACAAGCCGCCTACGAGCTCTTTACGCCCAATAATTCCGGACAACGCTTGCGCCCTACGTATTACCGCGGCTGCTGGCACGTAGTTAGCCGGCGCTTCTTCTGCAGGTACCGTCACTTTCGCTTCTTCCCTGCTGAAAGAGGTTTACAACCCGAAGGCCGTCATCCCTCACGCGGCGTCGCTGCATCAGGCTTTCGCCCATTGTGCAATATTCCCCACTGCTGCCTCCCGTAGGAGTCTGGGCCGTGTCTCAGTCCCAGTGTGGCCGGTCGCCCTCTCAGGCCGGCTACCCGTCGTCGCCTTGGTGAGCCACTACCTCACCAACAAGCTGATAGGCCGCGGGCTCATCCTTCACCGCCGGAGCTTTCAACCCACCCAGATGCCCAGGCAGGTATTATCCGGTATTAGACCCCGTTTCCAGGGCTTGTCCCAGAGTGAAGGGCAGATTGCCCACGTGTTACTCACCCGTTCGCCACTAATCCACCCCGAAGGGCTTCATCGTTCGACTTGCATGTGTTAAGCACGCCGCCAGCGTTCGTCCTGAGCCAGGATCAAACTCTCCGTGAATGTTTTCCCGTAATCGGGACGACACCACGAGAGCGGAACCAGGAAGAGGAATAATCCTCCCGGTTCACAGCGTCCTCGCTGTGCGCCTACCCCGAAGGGGCAGGACTTTTTCAAAGGAACCTCGTCCCAGCCGATCGGCCGGAGACGGGGTATCAACATATCTGGCGTTGATTTTTGGCACGCTGTTGAGTTCTCAAGGAACGGACGCTTCCTTTGTACTCACCCTCTCGGGCTTTCCTCCGGGCGCTTCCCTTCGGTCTTGCGTTTCCGACTCTATCAGACCGTTTCCGTATCCGATTTCCTCGGTGCTTTCCAGGTTTCCGCTTTCGCGTTTCCCTTTCCGGCGGTTCCGACTTTATCAGAGATTCTGAGTCGGAATTTCCGTCCCGCTCGGGGTGGTCCAGGCACACGATTGTGGCCGGGTTCCCGTTCAGGCGGAGCCGTAAACGTACTGGAGCGGGGCGCCTCGATGCAAATCGAGGCGCCCCGCTCCGGGTTGGCGCGTGTGAGGGGGGGGTCAGACCTCGACGACGACCGGCAGGATCATCGGCCGGCGGCGGTAGTTGTCCGAGACCCACTTGCCCAGCGTGCGGCGGATGAGCTGCTGCATCTGGTGCGGCTCGACCACGCCGTCCTGGGCCGAGCGTTCGAGAACCTCGGTGATCCTCGGGACGACGTCCGTGAAGGCGGAGTCCTCGATGCCCGAACCGCGGGCGTGAACGTGCGGACCACCAGTGATCTTGCCCGTGCTGGAGTCCATCACCACGAAGACCGAGATGATGCCCTCGTCCCCGAGGATCTTGCGGTCCTTGAGCGCGGGCTCGCCGACACCGCCGACCGAGAGGCCGTCGACGTACACGTAACCCGCCTGGACCTTGCCGGAGATCTTGGCCTTGCCCCCGACGAGGTCGACGACGACGCCGTCCTCGGCGATGACGATGCGGTCGTGGGGCACGCCGGTGAGCGCGCCCAGCTCGGCGTTGGCGCGCAGATGACGCCACTCGCCGTGGACCGGCATCAGGTTCCGCGGCTTGCAGATGTTGTAGAAGTACAGCAACTCGCCCGCGGAGGCGTGACCGGAGACGTGCACCTTGGCGTTGCCCTTGTGGACGACCTTGGCGCCCCAGCGGGTCAGGCCGTTGATGACGCGGTAGACCGCGTTCTCGTTGCCCGGGATGAGCGACGAGGCCAGGATCACCGTGTCGCCCTGGACGATGCGGATCTGGTGGTCACGGTTGGCCATGCGGGACAGCGCGGCCATCGGCTCGCCCTGCGAGCCCGTGCAGACGAGGACGATCTCGTGGTCCGGGAGGTCGTCCAGCGTCTTGACGTCGACGACCAGGCCCGGCGGGACCTTCAGATAGCCGAGGTCGCGCGCGATGCCCATGTTGCGGACCATCGAGCGGCCGACGAAGGCGACCCGGCGGCCGTACTCGTGGGCCGCGTCCAGGATCTGCTGGATGCGGTGCACGTGGCTGGCGAAGCTCGCCACGATGATGCGCTTGCTGGCGCCAGCGAAGACCTGGCGCAGCACGTTCGAGATGTCGCGCTCGGGCGGGACGAAGCCGGGGACCTCGGCGTTCGTGGAGTCCGAGAGGAGAAGGTCGATACCTTCCTCGCTCAGACGTGCGAACGCGTGCAGGTCCGTGAGCCGGCCGTCCAGCGGGAGCTGGTCCATCTTGAAGTCGCCGGTGTGCACCGCCATGCCGGCCGGGGTGCGGATGGCGACCGCGAGGGCGTCCGGGATGGAGTGGTTGACCGCCACGAACTCGCAGTCGAAGGGGCCGATGCGCTCGCGGTGGCCCTCCGCGACTTCGAGCGTGTACGGGCGGATGCGGTGCTCCTGGAGCTTCGCCTCGATCAGCGCGAGGGTCAGCTTGGAGCCGATCAGCGGGATGTCCGGCTTCTCGCGCAGGAGGAACGGGACACCACCGATGTGGTCCTCGTGGCCATGCGTGAGGACGATGCCCTCGATGTCGTCGAGGCGGTCCCTGATGGACGTGAAGTCCGGCAGGATCAGGTCGATTCCGGGCTGCTCCTCCTCGGGGAAGAGCACTCCGCAGTCGACGATCAACAGGCGGCCGTCGTATTCGAAGACGGTCATGTTCCGGCCGATTTCACCGAGGCCGCCGAGCGGGGTGACCCGCAGGCCCCCCTGGGGAAGCTTTGGCGGCGGGCCGAGTTCAGGATGCGGATGACTCAAAAGACTCTCCTCACCACACACGCCACGTACCTGGCAAGGCACGTGGCGTGCATGACGTTCGTGCAGTAGCTGTTGTTTGTGTGGGGTGCAGGCCGCGGGCCTGCGTTGTCGTACGTATTCAGTTGTGAAGTCTGTACTTAGAGCTGTACCCCGCCGGCAGCAAGATCGATCTTGAGCTGAGCGGTCTCCTCGGGTGACAGTTCGACCATCGGGGCGCGCAGCGGTCCGGCGGGCAGACCCTGGAGGGTGAGCGCGGCCTTCGTCGTCATGACGCCCTGGGTGCGGAACATGCCGGTGAAGACCGGAAGCAGCTTCTGATGGATCTCGGTCGCCTTCTGCACGTCGCCAGCGACATAGGCGTCGAGCATGGCCCGCAGCTCCGGCGTGACGACGTGGCCGACGACCGAGACGAAGCCGACCGCGCCCACGGAGAGCAGCGGCAGGTTCAGCATGTCGTCGCCGGAGTACCAGGCGAGACCGGAGCGGGCGATGGCCCAGCTGGCCCGGCCGAGGTCTCCCTTGGCGTCCTTGTTCGCGACGATGCGCGGGTGCGCGGCGAGGCGGACGATCGTCTCGGTGCTGATCGGTACGCCGCTGCGGCCGGGGATGTCGTAGAGCATCACCGGCAGTTCGGTGGCGTCGGCGATGGCCGAGAAGTGCCGGTACAGGCCCTCTTGCGGGGGCTTGTTGTAGTACGGCGTGACGGTCAGCAGGCCGTGCGCGCCGGCCTTCTCGGCGGCCCGGGCGAGCTCGATGCTGTGGTGGGTGTCGTTCGTGCCGACGCCCGCGACGACGTGGGCTCGGTCGCCGACGGCCGCCAGCACGGCCCGTACGAGATCCGATTTCTCCGCGTCGCTGGTGGTCGGTGACTCGCCGGTGGTGCCGTTGACGATCAGGCCGTCGTTGCCTGCGTCCACCAGGTGGGCGGCGAGCCGCTGGGCGCCGTCGAGGTCGAGTGCGCCGTCCGCCGTGAAGGGCGTGACCATGGCGGTGAGGACCCGTCCGAAGGGGGTCTGCGAAGTGGAGGTCGGAGCCATGGGTAACACGCTACTCGCTGCTCAGGGCCGGGTCTGCCCTCGGGGGACACGACAAAGCACGACAAATGCGGAGCCCGGCACTGCCTGCTCGGGGGTTCAAGCAGTGCCGGGTCCGTTTGATCAGGCTAGATGAACTTCTCGAAATGCCGCAATACGGACACCTCGCTCGGCTGATCCGTACATCTGTGCCGGAAGGCGCATGGGAGCGCCCTACGGCGCCACACGACCGTTGGCGTTGAAGGCCGCGTACGTGAGCGGCATGAGCCTGGCCCACTCCGCTTCCATCTTCTCGCCGACCATCTCGATCTCCCGCTGGGGGAAGGACGGGACCTTGGCGAGCTCGTGCTGGGTGCGCAGGCCGAGGAAGTGCATCAGGGAGCGCGCGTTGCAGGTGGCGTACATCGACGAGAAGAGGCCGACCGGGAGGACGGCGCGGGCCACCTCGCGGGCGACACCGGCGGCGAGCATCTCCTGGTACGTCCGGTACGACGCGAGGTACGAGTCCTCCATGGCGCCCGCGACGAGTTCGCGCTGCTCCTCGGTGCCCTCGACGAACACGTACTTCCCGGGACGGCCCTGCTGGACCAGTTTGCGCGACTCGTCCGGGACGTAGAAGACCGGCTGGAGCTCCCTGTACCGGCCGGACTCCTCGTTGTACGACCAGCCCACGCGGTGCCGCATGAACTCGCGGAAGACGAAGATCGGAGCGCTGATGAAGAACGTCATCGAGTTGTGCTCGAAGGGGCTGCCGTGCCGGTCCCTCATCAGGTAGTTGATCAACCCCTTCGAGCGCTCCGGGTCCTTGTCCATCTCGTCCAGGGATTGCTCCCCGACGGTGGAGACACGGGCGGCGAACAGCACGTCGGAGTCGGCCGCGGAGTGCTTCACCAGCTCGACGGTGACATCGCTACGGAGGTCGATCTTGAGATCGTCGGCGGGGGTTTCGGTCACGATTCGGGGGGTCCTTCCCATCACAGCTTGCAACGCGGCCACTCTACGGGGCGCCGATACCAGGGCGTTCGGGCCTTGCCGCAATGAATTCGGCGAAACTGGGCACCACCGAGGGCGTCCGTACGTCTGTATTGGTGACAGAGATTTCTTCGAGACTCCAGAGGAGACGCAGTCCTCATGTTCCGTCGGCGCGAGCCCGTACCGTTCGCCTTCATCGCCGAAGCCGACAACTTCCGCAGCAATGTCACTCCCCCACCGCGTGAGCGGGCCTCCGCCGGCCAGCTTGCCGGGCGGTGGCTCATGGGACTCACCCTGGCAGCCGGGCTCGTCGGGTCCCTGATCCTCGGCATGCCCGCCCTGTCGCAGGACCCGTCACCCGCCCACACACAGCACTCCGAGGCCTCGGACGGCCGCTGACTCTTCCGGACCCCCGAGGGTGGTGAGCGGGGACCCGGCTCGATAGCCTCACCGGGCATAGCCCATGCGTGGATTGAGTGAGGATCAGTCGTGCCCCTGCCCTTCCTGACGGCGGACCGTGCTTTTGACGAGGCTGCGGACGATCTCGCCCTGCCGTTCGACGACCGCGACCAGTGGCGTCGCCCCTACCGGCCAGGCCCGTGGCGGGTGGCGTTCGCCGCGCTGATTCTGCTGCTCGCGTCCTATGTGCTCGTGGCCACCGTGATCACCGCGTTCGCCGGAAGCCGCTCCGCGGCCATGGTCTGTCTGCTGGTCTCCGTGATCGTCGTCCTGGGCGCCTTGCGGCTGCTGCGGATGGGCGTCTGGGTGAGTGCCCGGGGACTGCGCCGCGTGGGCTTCCTCACCACCAGTACCGCGCCCTGGGATCAGGTCGTCGCCGTGCGCACCGTGCAGCAGCCGGTGCGCTGGCTCGGGCTGCCGCGCACGGTGCAGGGGCAGGCGCTGATCCTGGTCCGCAGGGACCGGGCGTCCGATGCCGTACCGCCACTGCTGACCTCGCACAACTCCGACTTCCTGGCGCGCACGGAGGCCTTCGACCGGGCGGCGGACGCCGTCGAGGTCTGGGCCGACGAGTACCGGTTGGGCTGAGCCGGGGCCTGACCCGTACGGAGGGGCCGGTCCGCGTCGTGCGGACCGGCCCCTTCGTCGTGTCATCCCGGGCCTCCGCGCCCGAACTCCGCGCTCATCGCTGGGCCGGACTCCCGGGTTCTCGCGGTGGCGGGTCCCGGCGCGGGCTCGGACACCTCGGCTTCGCTCTAGCGGTGGGAGACCCTATCACCCTGTCCCTGGGGCCCCGCCCCAGACCCCGCCGAGGGGCTGCGCCCCCTGGCCCCCCGCTCGCCCGAAGGGCTCGTCCTCAAACGCCGGACGGGCTGACATGCATGACCTCGGCGCCAGCCTTCGAGGGCGCCCCACCGGCGCGGGACCGCATCTCCAGCCCGTGCGGAACCATCCAGCCCATGCCGAACTCTCCGGCAGATGCCGACATATCCAGCCCGCCCACGACCATCCAGCGCACGCCTAAATCTCCAGCGCGGGCCCGCACCCTCAGCCCGTCCGGCGATTCAGGACGAGGCCCTTCAGGCCGAACGGGGGTCTGGGGGCGGAGCCCCCTGCCGGGCCCCGGCCCAGGCCTGCGCCGGGGCTCAGGCCTCCGCCGGTGGCCTGCCCTCGCGGAGGGCGATCGCCCGTTGCATCGCCTTGCGGGCCCGCGGGGTGTCCCTGGCGTCGTGATAGGCGACGGCGAGGCGGAACCAGCTGCGCCAGTCGTCGGGCGCGTCCTCTGTCTCGGCCTTGCGCCTGGCGAAGACCTCGTCGGCCGAGTCGCGGTCGATGCGGCCGCCCGCGGTGCGCCGCAGCTCGTCGACCGGCAGTCCGCCCTCGGCGTCGAGCTCCGCCGCGAGCCGGTTCGCCTTGCGTACGAACTGGGTGTTCTTCCAGAGGAACCAGATACCGATGACCGGCAGGATCAGCACCGCGATGCCGAAGGTGACGGTGATCAGGGTGCCGTTCTGGATGAGCAGCACGCCGCGGCTGCCGACCAGGACGAAATAGACGACCAGGACGGCCGCCGTGACGGCGTAGGTGATCTTCGCGCGCATGTCTGCCAGGTGTCCGTGTCCGTCCGTGCCCGTCCCTCGGCTCAGCCGAGGTCCAGGAAGTGTTCCAGGCCGAAGGTGAGGCCCGGCGTGCTCACCACGCGGCGGGCGCCGAGCAGGATGCCCGGCATGAAGCTGCTGTGGTGCAGCGAGTCGTGGCGGACGGTGAGGGTCTCGCCGTCGCCGCCGAGCAGGACCTCCTGGTGGGCGAGGAGGCCGCGCAGCCGGACCGAGTGCACCCGGACGCCGTCGACGTCCGCCCCGCGGGCGCCGTCGAGAGCGGTGGCCGTGGCGTCGGGCTGCGGGGCGCTGCCCGCTCGCTCCCGGGCCGCGGCGATGAGCTGGGCGGTGCGCGTGGCGGTGCCGCTGGGCGCGTCCGCCTTGTTCGGGTGGTGCAGTTCGACGACCTCGACGGACTCGAAGTACGGCGCGGCGATCTCGGCGAACTTCATGGTCAGTACGGCGCCGATGGAGAAGTTCGGGGCGATGAGCACCCCCGTCCCCGGCGACTCGGCCAGCGTCGTGGTGAGCTGTGCGAGGCGTTCGTCGGTCCAGCCCGTGGTTCCGACCACCGCGTGGATCCCGTTGCGGACGCAGAAGTCGAGGTTGCCCATCACCGAGTCCGGCGTGGTCAGCTCGACCACGACCTGGGCGCCCGCGTCGACGAGGGTCTCCAGTCGGTCGCCCCGGCCCAGCGCTGCCACCAGCTCCATGTCCTCGGCGGCCTCGACGGCTCGTACCGCCTCGGCCCCGATCCGGCCCTTGGCACCGAGGACCGCCACGCGCAGCTTGCTCATTGCTTCGTTCCTAACAGAGACGGGATTTACGCGACCGCTTCGTGCAGACGGGACGCCTGCTTGTCCTTGAGCGGACCGATGACCGACAGCGAGGGCCGCTGTCCCAGGATGTCGTGGGCGATCGAACGGACCTCGTCCGGGGTGACCGACGCTATCCGGGCCAGCATGTCGTCGACGGACATCTGCTCGCCCCAGCACAGCTCGCTCTTGCCGATACGGTTCATCAGCGCGCCGGTGTCCTCGAGGCCGAGGACGGTGGAGCCCTGGAGCTGGCCGATGGCACGGCCGATCTCGTCGTCCGACAGTCCGTGCTCGGCGACGTGATCGAGCTCGTCGCGGCAGATCTTGAGCACGTCGTGGACCTGGCTCGGCCTGCAGCCGGCGTACACCCCGAAGAGCCCGCAGTCGGCGAAGCCCGAGGTGTACGAGTACACGCTGTAGGCCAGACCGCGCTTCTCGCGGACTTCCTGGAAGAGGCGGGAGGACATGCCGCCGCCGAGGGCGGTGTTGAGGACGCCCAGGGCCCAGCGGCGCTCGTCGGTGCGGGCGAGGCCCGGCATGCCGAGGACGACGTGCGCCTGTTCGGTCTTGCGGCCGAGCAGTTCGACACGGCCGGCGGTGCGGATGGCGCGGCGGCCCTCGCGCGGGGCGATCGGCTCGGCGGTGGCCTCCCGGAGGGCGCCCGCCTTCTCGAAGGCGGCACGGACCTGGCGTACGACCTTGTTGTGGTCGACGTTGCCCGCGCAGGCCACGACCAGATGGGTCGGGTCGTAGTGCTTCTTGTAGAAGCGGCGGATGCGGTCGGCGCCGAGGGCGTTAACCGTGTCGACCGTGCCGAGGACGGGGCGGCCGAGGGGGGTGTCGCCGAGCATGGTGTGCGCGAACAGGTCGTGGACGCAGTCGCCCGGGTCGTCCTCGGTCATCGCGATCTCTTCGAGGATCACACCGCGCTCGGCGTCCACGTCGGTCTGCTCGATCAGCGAGCCGGTGAGCATGTCGCAGACCACGTCGATGGCGAGCGGGAGGTCGGTGTCGAGCACGCGTGCGTAGTAGCACGTGTACTCCTTGGCGGTGAACGCGTTCATCTCGCCGCCGACCGCGTCGATGGCGGACGAGATGTCCAGGGCGGACCTGCGGTTCGTGCCCTTGAAGAGCAGGTGCTCCAGGTAGTGCGTGGCGCCGTTCAACGTCGGCGTCTCGTCGCGGGAGCCGACGTGGGCCCAGATCCCGAAGGTCGCGGAGCGGACGGAGGGCAGCGTCTCGGTGACGATGCGCAGGCCGCCGGGGAGGGTGGTCTTGCGGACCGTACCGATGCCGTTCTCGCCCTTGATGAGGGTTTGGGTACGGGCGACGGCCCGCGCCTCCGAAGAGGTGCGGGCCGTCGTCGTGGAGCTACGAGACGTCACTGGTCGGTGTCGTCCTTCTTGTCGTCGTCGCCTTCGCCCTCGATCACGGGGATGAGGGAGAGCTTGCCGCGGGAGTCGATCTCGGCGATCTCGACCTGGACCTTCTGGCCCACACCGAGGACGTCCTCGACGTTCTCCACGCGCTTGCCGCCGGCGAGCTTGCGGATCTGCGAGATGTGCAGCAGTCCGTCCTTGCCCGGGAGCAGCGACACGAACGCGCCGAAGGTCGTCGTCTTCACGACGGTGCCCAGGTAGCGCTCGCCGACCTCCGGCATGGTCGGGTTGGCGATGCCGTTGATCGTGGCGCGGGCGGCCTCGGCGGCCGGGCCGTCGGCGGCACCGATGTAGATGGTGCCGTCGTCCTCGATCGTGATCTCGGCGCCGGTGTCCTCCTGGATCTGGTTGATCATCTTGCCCTTGGGGCCGATGACCTCACCGATCTTGTCCACGGGGATCTTGACCGTGATGATCCGCGGGGCGTTCGGGGACATCTCGTCCGGCGTGTCGATCGCTTCCATCATCACGTCGAGGATGTGGAGGCGGGCGTCGCGGGCCTGCTTGAGGGCCGCGGCCAGGACGGAGGCCGGGATGCCGTCCAGCTTGGTGTCGAGCTGGAGGGCGGTGACGAACTCCTTGGTGCCGGCGACCTTGAAGTCCATGTCGCCGAAGGCGTCCTCCGCACCGAGGATGTCGGTGAGGGCGACGTAGTGCGTCTGGCCGTCGATCTCCTGGGAGATCAGGCCCATGGCGATACCGGCGACGGGGGCCTTGAGCGGCACACCGGCGTTCAGCAGCGACATGGTGGAGGCGCAGACGGAGCCCATGGACGTCGAGCCGTTGGAGCCGAGCGCCTCGGACACCTGGCGGATCGCGTAGGGGAACTCCTCGCGGGTCGGCAGGACCGGCACGATCGCGCGCTCGGCGAGCGCGCCGTGGCCGATCTCGCGGCGCTTCGGGGAGCCGACGCGGCCGGTCTCACCGACGGAGTACGGCGGGAAGTTGTAGTTGTGCATGTAGCGCTTGCGGGTCACCGGGGAGAGGGTGTCCAGCTGCTGCTCCATGCGGAGCATGTTGAGGGTGGTGACGCCCAGGATCTGGGTCTCGCCACGCTCGAACAGCGCCGAGCCGTGCACGCGCGGGATGGCCTCGACCTCGGCGGCGAGCGTACGGATGTCCGTGACGCCGCGGCCGTCGATGCGGACCTTGTCCTTGATGACGCGCTCGCGGACCAGCTTCTTGGTCAGCGCGCGGTACGCGGCGGAGATCTCCTTCTCGCGGCCCTCGAACTGCGGGAGCAGCTTCTCGGCGGCGATCTCCTTGACGCGGTCCAGCTCGGCCTCGCGGTCCTGCTTGCCGGCGATGGTGAGCGCCTGGGCGAGCTCGCTCTTGACCGCGGCGGTGAGGGCCTCCAGGACGTCGTCCTGGTAGTCGAGGAAGATCGGGAACTCGGCGGTCGGCTTGGCGGCCTTCGCGGCGAGGTCCGACTGCGCCTTGCACAGGACCTTGATGAAGGGCTTCGCGGCGTCGAGGCCGGAGGCCACGACCTCCTCGGTCGGCGCCTCGGCGCCACCCTTGACCAGCTGGATCGTCTTGTCGGTGGCCTCGGCCTCGACCATCATGATCGCGACGTCGCCGTCCTCCAGGACGCGACCGGCGACGACCATGTCGAAGACGGCGTCCTCGAGCTCGGTGTGCGTCGGGAACGCGACCCACTGGCCGTTGATCAGCGCGACGCGGACGCCGCCGACCGGGCCGGAGAAGGGCAGACCGGCCAGCTGGGTGGACGCGGAGGCGGCGTTGATCGCCACGACGTCGTACAGGTGGTCGGGGTTGAGCGCCATGATCGTGGCGACGACCTGGATCTCGTTGCGCAGGCCCTTCTTGAAGGACGGGCGCAGCGGGCGGTCGATCAGGCGGCAGGTGAGGACGGCGTCCTCGGAGGGCCGGCCCTCACGGCGGAAGAAGCTGCCGGGGATCTTGCCGGCGGCGTACATCCGCTCCTCGACGTCCACCGTGAGGGGGAAGAAGTCGAGCTGGTCCTTGGGCTTCTTGGAAGCGCTGGTGGCCGACAGCACCATGGTGTCGTCGTCCAGGTACGCCACGGCGGAGCCGGCGGCCTGCTTGGCCAGGCGGCCCGTCTCGAAGCGGATGGTGCGGGTGCCGAAGGAACCGTTGTCGATAACGGCCTCGGCGTAGTGGGTCTCGTTCTCCACTAGCGTTTTCTCCTCGTCTTCGTCCCGTCCTGCCCGTGTGGCAGGGGGACGGTGGCGGAGAAGCGCTCCTTCTGGTGCGGGCCGGTCTTCGATCGAAGCACCCGGGGTCTCATTCTCCCGGGGGCCACTACCGAGGACCGGCGGCGGCGAGGTGCGCTTCTCCTCGTTCGTTTGTCGTGACGGTCCCTACCCGGCGGGTGGGGCGTCGTCACGCTGTGTCGTACGTGCTGTGTCCTGCGTGTGTCCTTGTGCTACCACACTACAAAGCGTCGGTGACACTCCGCACGTACAGGGCACGTACAGCAAAAGGAGCGGCTCCCAAGAGGTGGGAACCGCTCCCTTCACGGCGTCTTACTTGGCGCCCGCCGCACCGCGGCGGATGCCCAGGCGGTCGACCAGCGCACGGAAGCGCTGGATGTCCTTCTTGGCCAGGTACTGCAGCAGCCGGCGGCGCTGACCGACCAGGATCAGCAGACCACGACGGGAGTGGTGGTCGTGCTTGTGGGTCTTGAGGTGCTCGGTCAGGTCCGAGATGCGGCGCGAGAGCATGGCGACCTGGACCTCGGGGGAGCCGGTGTCGCCCTCCTTCTGACCGAACTCACTGATGAGCTGCTTCTTCGTAGCGGCGTCGAGCGACACGCGTACTCCTCGTAGTCTTTGATGTGCCACCGAGTGCCCCTGGTCCACATCTCAGGGGAGCTTCCGTTACTCGGGAGGCGGGGATCCGCTGGGCGCGGCCTCCAGAGCGATGGGCTCCGGGGGTGCGTACACAAACGGCCGTCACACAGCGTACCAGCCTGGCCGGATGCGTCCGCCCGCGTCCCGGAACCTCACGGGCGGCGCCGGTCCGGCCACTAGGGTGACGGCAGAGGTCAACCGTACGTGGGGAAGGGGCCGTCGGAACATGGCCGAGGCAGCAGCGGACAGGGACGTCGACGTCAGGGACGCGGACGTCAGGGCGCGCAAGGAGCGGGAGCGGGACGAGCTCTACGCGCTCGACATCTCGGACGTCGAGTGGCAGAGCGCGCCGGGTACGGAGGAGCACGAGGAGCGGGTCGAGATCGCGTATCTGCCCGCGGGTGCGGTGGCCATGCGTTCGTCGCTCGACCCGGAGACGGTCCTGCGGTACACGGAGGCGGAGTGGCGGGCCTTCGTGCTGGGGGCCCGGGACGGCGAGTTCGATCTGGAGCCGGCGCCGCACAACGGCGGCCTCGCGGCGGAGTAGCCCGAGCGGACGGCGGGGAGGGCGGTCGGCCGTTGGGCCGGCCGCCCTCTTCCGTCGCCGACGGGGACGCGTGGCCGGTCAGCCCGTCATCGAGCGGGCCGTGCCGTAGACGTCGAAGACCGCGAGTGCCAGCGGGATCAGGGTGAGCAGCACGAAGCTCTCGGCGATCTCCAGGAAGCGGCCCCAGAACGGGGTGAGGCCTCCGCGCGGCAGGATCAGGCCGAGCGCGGTGACCAGCGCGGCCGCCGCCGCGATCGCCGCGACGAGCCAGATCGTACGGATGTCCAGGTCCGCGCGGTCTCCGGCGAGGGCGTCGCGCACCAGGGAGTGCGGCGGGTGGAGTGCCAGGCCGAGGCCGAGCAGGACGAGGGCGCCGAGGCCCGCGCCCAGCACGGGGGCGACCTGCGCGGTGTAGCGGAAGAGATGGGCGCGCATCAGGAGGGCGACGCCGGTCGCGAAGGCGAGCAGCTGTCCCCAGAGGTCGTCGGAGAAGCCGAGCACCGCCGAGGCGCCGACGGCGAGCAGCGCGCACCCGCCGACGAGGCCGACGAGGAGTTCGTGGCCGCGGCGGGTCTGTGCCTCGATGCGGCCGGCGTCGACGGGCTCCGGAGGGGCGGGCTCGGCGCCGTACGCGCTGCGCGGGGTGGCGTTCGGAGGGTCGAAACCGATCGGGATGCGGGCGAAGCGCATGGACATGCCCGGCAGGAAGGCGAGGGCTCCGACGGCGACCGGTGCGCAGAGCGCGGCGGTCTCGGTGGGCGTCCAGTGCACGAGCAGGGCCACGAACACGGTGACCAGGCCGATGGCGGAGGCGAACACGAAGGCGACGAACGGACCGTCCCCGCTCGGCGAGCACAGCGTCAGGATCACCGAGGCGACCAGGACCGCGGCGCAGGCCAGCAGGAACTGCAGCTTGCCGATGCCCTCACCGTGCGCGACGGCGAGCAGCCCGGAGCCCGCGACGCCCACGTTCGACAGCGCGCCGAGCCCGAGCGCGACCGCGGAGGCGCGGTCGTCGTAGATCCGGGCGCGGACCGCCGCGAGGACGACCAGGAGCACGCCGGTGACGCCCGCGAGGATGCCGGGCAGGCTGTGCATGTCGTGGCGGGGATCGGCGGTCCAGGCCACGAAGGCGAGCAGCGTCGGCAGCACGGCGCCGCCGACGAGCCCGGCGGCCCGCGTCAGGTCGCCGCTCCACAGGCTGCGTTCGCGGGTCACCGCGGACGCGACGGCCTCGGAGACGTCGTCGAAGACGGCGGGCGGCAGCGACTCGGAGAAGGGGCGCAGGGTGAGGAGTTCGCCGTCGAGGATCCGCTGGGCGGCGAAGGAGCGCGAGCTGTCGAGGACGGTTCCGTCGCGGCGTACGAGGTGGTAGCCGACCGGGGCGTCCTCGGCGGGGCTCTGCTGGGAGAGCCGCAGGATCTCCGGGTAGATGTCGGCGACGGGGATGTCGTCGGGCAGTGCCACGTCGATCCGGCTGTCGGGCGCGACGATGGTGACCCGGCAGAAGCCGAGGCCGGTGCCCGCCCCCTGGGGGGCTCCCGGGCCCGGCCCGCCGGCTCCGGTGGTTGTCGCGGAGGCCGTCATGCTCACCTGCTGCTCCCCCTCAGTGATGGTCCTGCGTCTGCGGTGGTTCCGGGTCTTCGGCGGTTCGGCTTCCGCGGCGGTTCCGCGACTGCGGTGGTTCTGCGTCTGCCGTGTGAAGGTCCTGCGTCTCTTTGCTCCGCGCGCCGGGCCGGCCGTGCGGCGAGGCGGCGGAAAGCGGCCCGTGCGACCGGAACGAGGGCCCCGCACACCTCCACATCGCGCGAAATGCCCTGATTCTCCGACCCTGTTCGCGTGTGCTCACGCGAACATCCGGCACTTTACCGCCCACCCGTCTCCTGTGACCTCAGCGGGAAGTCAGTAGGATCGCGCGGCGGCCTCCGCCCGCCTGACACGGGGCGGCGGGCGGAAGACCCTGGGGCCGGCAAGGGAATTGGTGAGCAGTGAGCCAAATCATCGTCAAGCGCCCGCCCAGGGCGCTGCCGTCCGAAGTACCGACCGCCGAGGTCGTCCTGCAGCCACCGCCGGAACTCCCGCGCGGGCACCAGGAGAGCGTCCTCATGCAGCTCCTGCCGACGCTCGGCATGGGCGGCTCGGTGGTCTTCTTCTTCACCAACGGGCAACCGTTCATGAAGATCATGGGCATGGTGATGATCGCGTCGACGGTGGCCATGTCCATCGCGATGGTGGTCCGCTTCCGCCGCGGCTCCCAGGGGCAGTTGGCGGACATGCGCCGCGACTACCTGAGCTATCTGTCGCAGACCCGGCGGGCCGCGATGGACACGGCGCGGGCACAGCGCGACGCCCAGTACTACCAGCACCCCTCCCCCGAGCAGCTGTGGGCGCTGGTCGCCGAGGGCAGCAGGGTGTGGGAACGGCGGCCCGGCGACGAGGACTTCGCCCAGGTGCGCATCGGCCTCGGCCCGCAGTCCCTGGCGACCCCGCTGGTCTCTCCCGACACCGGGCCGGTCGACCAGCTGGAGCCGCTGACGGCAGGGGCCATGCAGCGTTTCGTCGCCACCCACAGCGTCCTGGACGCCCTGCCGATGGCGGTCTCGCTGCGGGCCTTCTACCACGTGACGGTCAGCGGCGACCCGCGGTCCGTCCGTGCTTCGGCGCGCGCCCTGACCGGCTCGCTGGCCTCACTGCACTCCCCCGAGGACCTGATGATCGTGGTCGCGGCGGGGCGGGGGGAGCTGCCGCACTGGGAGTGGGCGAAGTGGCTGCCGCACGCGCAGGCGTCCGCCGCGGTGGACGGCGCGGGCAGCCGACGGCTGATCGGCGCCGACACCCGGGAACTGGAGGACCTGCTGGCCACCCGGCTGACCGGGCGTCCGCGCTTCCATCCGGGCGCCACCCCGCTCCCCGACGAGCCGCACATCGTCGTCGTGCTCGACGGTCTGTCGCTGCCGCCGGACTCCGTCCTGGCCAGCCCGGAGGGGCTGCAGGGGGTGACGGTCGTCGAGGTCGTGCCCGGTGAGCTCTCCGGAGCCCGCGGTGACCTCTCCATCGTCGTGCAACCGCACGCGCTGCACCTGGAGTCGGGGCACGGCCTCGTCTACGAGGGCACGCCGGACGTCCTCTCGTACGAGTCCGCGGAGGCGCTGGCGCGGCAACTGGCGCCGCTGCGCATGGCCTCGGGCGGAGACGACGACGAACCGCTGCTCGCCAACCTGGAGTTCACGGATCTGCTGAGCCTCGGCGACGCCGCCTCGGTGGACACCAAGCGCACTTGGCGGCCGCGTTCGCTCGCCGAGCGGCTGCGGGTTCCGATCGGTGTCGGCGAGGACGGCAGGCCCGTGATGCTGGACCTCAAGGAGGCCGCGCAGGAGGGCATGGGTCCGCACGGGCTGTGCGTGGGTGCGACGGGTTCCGGCAAGTCGGAGCTGCTGCGCACCCTGGTGCTCGGTCTCGCGGTGACGCACTCCTCCGAGACGCTGAACTTCGTCCTCGCGGACTTCAAGGGCGGCGCCACCTTCGCGGGGATGGCGCAGATGCCGCACGTCGCGGCCGTCATCACCAACCTGGCGGACGACCTGACGCTGGTCGACCGCATGGGCGACTCGATCCGCGGCGAGCTCAACCGCCGCCAGGAGATGCTGCGCGACGCGGGCAACTACGCGAACATCCACGACTACGAGAAGGCGCGCGCCGCGGGCGCCCCCCTCCAGCCGATCCCCTCGCTCGTCCTGGTGATCGACGAGTTCAGCGAACTGCTCACCGCCAAGCCCGACTTCATCGAGATGTTCGTGCAGATCGGCCGCATCGGCCGATCGCTCGGCGTGCACCTGCTGCTGGCCTCGCAGCGCCTGGAGGAGGGGCGGCTGCGCGGTCTGGAGACGTATCTCTCGTACCGCGTCGGTCTGCGGACGTTCTCCGCCGCCGAGTCCCGCGCGGCACTGGGTGTCCCCGACGCCTACGAACTGCCGAACGTCCCCGGCTCGGGCTTCCTGAAGTTCGGCACCGACGAGATGGTGCGCTTCAAGGCGGCGTACGTCTCCGGGGTGTACCGCACGGGTCCGGCGCAGGCCGCGCTCGGCGGAGCGCTGCCGGTGGACCGGCGGCCGGTGCTGTTCACGGCGGCGGAGGTGCCGGTGCAGTACGCGGCCGTGCCCCAGCAGCGCCCGGCGGTGACGCCGGAGACGGACGACGCCCTCGCCGACACCGTGCTCGACGTGATCGTGCGCCGGCTGGAGGCGCAGGGCCCGGCCGCCCACCAGGTGTGGCTGCCGCCGCTGGACAGCCCGCCGTCGCTGGACGGGCTGCTGCCGGGACTGGCCGCCGTACCGGGGCGCGGGCTCACCCAGCCCGGCTACGAGGGGGCGGGGCGGCTCGTCGTGCCCGTCGGCCTCGTCGACAAGCCGTACGAGCAGCGCCGCGACCCGCTGTGGGTCGACTTCTCCGGCGCGGCGGGCCACATGCAGATCATCGGCGGCCCGCAGTCGGGCAAGTCGACGCTGCTGCGCTCACTGATCGCCTCCTTCGCCCTCACGCACACCCCGCACGAGGTGCAGTTCTACGGCCTCGACTTCGGCGGCGGCGGTCTCGCGGCCGTCGCCGGGCTCCCGCACGTCGGCGGTGTCGCCTCGCGCCTGGACCCGGAGAAGGTGCGGCGCACGGTCGCCGAGGTGTACGGCGTCATGACCCGGCGCGAGGAGTACTTCCGGTCCTCCGGGATCTCCTCGATCGCCGAGTTCCGTACGAAGCGGGCGCGCGGCGAGATCTCCGTGACCGACCAGCCGTGGGGAGACGTCTTCCTCGTCATCGACGGCTGGGGCAACTTCCGTGGCGACTACGAGGCGGCTGAGGGTGTCGTCCTGGACATCGCCGCGCGCGGTCTCGGTTACGGCATCCACCTGGTGCTGACCGCGTCCCGGTCGATGGAGGTCCGGGCGAACCTCAAGGACCACCTGATGAACCGCCTGGAGCTGCGCCTCGGTGACACCATGGACTCCGAGCTGGACCGCAAGGTGGCCGCGAACGTCCCGACCGGAGTGCCCGGACGCGGCCAGTCGCCGCAGAAGCTGCACTTCATGGGGGCCGTCCCGCGTATCGACGGCCTGACCTCCGACACGGACCTCGCCGACGCGACGGCCGCGCTGGCGGCGGAGGTCTCCCGGCACTGGCAGGCGCCCGGCGCCCCCGAAGTCCGGTTGCTGCCACGCGAGTTCCCGGCCGAACAGCTGCCGCCCGGCGACAGTTTCCCGCGCCGGGGCGTCGCCTTCGCGCTCGACGAGGACAACCTCGAACCCGTCTACGTCGACTTCGAGCAGGACCCGTTCTTCCTCGTCTACGGCGAGAGCGAGTCCGGCAAGTCGAACCTGCTGCGGCTGCTGATCAAGCAGCTCACCGAGCGCTATCCCGGCGACGACTGCAAGCTCTTCGTCGTCGACAACCGGCGTTCGCTGCTGGACGTCACCCCGGCCACCCACCTCGCCGAGTACATCCCGATGTCCAACGCCATGGACCACCACATGGCGGCGCTGGTGGACCTGATGCAGCGCCGCACCCCCACGGCGGAGGTCACGGCGCAGCAGCTGCGGGAGCGGAGCTGGTGGCGGGGGCCGACGGTGTACGTCGTCATCGACGACTACGATCTCGTCTCCACGTCCGGCGGCAACCCGCTGAGCGGTCTGACGGAACTGCTGCCGTTCGCGCGGGACGTGGGCGTGCGGTTCATCATCGCCCGCTCCACGGCGGGCGCGGGGCGTGCCTCGTACGAACCCTTCATGCAGCGGATGAAGGAGCTGGGCGCGCAGGGTGTGGTACTCGCCGGTGATCCGGGCGAGGGCGACATCCTCGGCGGGGTGCGGCCCCGGCCGATGCCTGCCGGGCGGGGCGTCTTCGTGTCACGCCGGCGGGGGAAGCCGTTGGTGCAGACGGGGCTGGTGCCGGAGGGGACGTACTGACCGGCGGGTGCTGACCGGGCACGGGTCACCGGCACGGGGCACGGCGGCACGGGGTGACCGTCACGAGGTGCCCGGACGGCGAACGGCGGCGAGGGGGGCGGGTGTTCCGCTCTCCTCGCCGCTCGTGTGCGGAGCCCCGCCGCGACAGGGGTACGGAAACGGGGTGGGCACCTCCCGTGCGTGCCCACCCCGGTCGTCCGTACCGCCTGGTCCTACTGGAAGTAGCTGGCTCCCTTGAGGTCGCCGCCCCGGTAGTCACCGCCGGCCTGGTGGACCTTCTGCGAGATGGACAGCAGCGCCTGGTGAACGGCGGTCGCGTGGTTGTCCCACTCCTTCGACTGCGCCTGAAACGCGTCGTAGGCCTCGCCGCCCCAGCCTTCCGCCGCGTCGAGAACGGCCTGCTTGAGCGCTCCGAGGTCTTCCTCGAGCTTCTTGGCCTGGTTGCCGAGTTCCGTGGTGAGCGCGTCCAGGGTGCCGTACTTGACGGCAAGGTCCTGGTAGTGGACGCCGGACATGTTTCCTCATCTCCTTGACGATTTCGGACGGACCTCGCGGTCCGGGGAACGGTGCGGCTCAGCGCCGTCAGTAGCTGTTGAGCGCCGAGGTCTTGCCGCCGAGGTCCACCTGGATGTTGGAGATCGTCGAGTGGAGTTCGTCCTCGAGCTTGACCTTGTCCGACTTGGTGAGGTGCAGGTTCTCGAGGAACCGGTCGAGCATCCGGCCGATCTGGGCCATGTTGTCGTTGATCTCGGTCTGCTTCTTGTTGAAGGCGTTGGCGCCGACACCCGTCCAGCTGGCCTCGATCATGTCGATGGTCCCCTGGAGGGCGGCGAGCTGCTTCTTGATGGACTCGTACCGGTCCAGGACGTTCGTCTGGAGCTTCTGTACCCGGTCGTCGTCGAACTTGCGGCCGTCGGCCATGTCCGCACTCCCTTTCGTGGGTTGTGGTTCGTCTTCCTTGCGTGCACGTCACCGAGTGGTCCGGACGTGCGAGGTGGTCATGCGCGGCGCCGTGAACGGATCACCGCGAAGGCGCCGCCCGCGATCACCAGCACGGCTGCGGCACCGGCGAGAGCACCCCAGGGGGTGCCGCCGGACGACTCCGTGCTCGATCCCGCCGCCGAAGTCCGGTCACCCGAGGTGGATTTGGGGGGCCGGGACGAGGCGGGTGCGGTGGCGGAGGGGGAGGCGTCGGTGACGCCCGTCCCGTTCTCGTAGCTGAGCGGGTCGGTCTTGGCCGGTCCGGGGTCGATGCCGGTGTCCTCCAGCACCTTGCGGGGCCGGATGAGGCCGTATCCGAGGTAGTTGCTCGGGTTGTTCTTCGGCCAGTCGCGTCCCGCGGTGTCTATGAGACTCCCGAGGACCTGGTTGGCCGTCCAGTCGGGGTGGGCGGACCAGACGAGGGCGGCGGAGGCGGAGGTGATGGCGGTGGCCATACTCGTTCCCACGCCGGGGCAGTACGACTTGAACGTCGCGTCGCACCAGGTGGGCACGTCGAGGCCGGGGGCCGCGAGGTCGACGTAGTTGCCGTGCTCCGAGAACTTCCCCACCTTCCCGGTCTTGTCCGCGGCGGCGACTCCGACGACGAACGGATACGAGGCCGGGTACCCGATCAGGTTGAACTTCTCCGCGTTGTTGCCGGTGCCGGCGATCAGCAACTTGCCCTTCGAATAGGCGTACTTGACGGCCGCTTCTTCATCCGGATCACTGGCCGGGCTGCCGTAGGACATGTTGATGATCTTGGCGTCGCTGTCGGCGGCAGCCCTGATCGCCCGGGCCGAGGTCAAGGTCCTCTTCCTCTCGGCCTCGCCCTTCAGATCGCTGGTCACGATCCGGTACGGCACGATCTTCGCCCCAGGGGCCAGACCCTTCAGGCCACCTCCGGCGCCCGTACCGGCGATCAATTCGGCCATGCTCGTCCCATGGCCCGAGTAGTCCTGCGTGACGTGGTACGAGAGGGCCTTCGGCACCTCGTCGACCAGTACCTGTCCCTTGAGCGAGGGGGTCTCGGGGTTGACGCCCGAGTCGATCACGGCGACCTTCACGCCCTCGCCCGTGCTCACCTTCCACATCTCGGAGGCCTTCATCGGGGCCAGATACCACTGCCTCGACTGGCCGTCGTCGGCCGCCGCGTCCGGGGCCGGCAAGGCCGACAGAGCGACCACCGCGCCCAGCGCGGCGCACACGGAGGACACCCGCCTTCCGTTGCGCCCCACGGAGGAAGCGGCCCGCCTGCCCTGTCGGCTGATCCCTGACACCATGCCCCTGTATGTCCTCGCTCGTATCCGGTCAGTCCGTCGTCGGCCGCGCGTCGCGCCGTGGGTCCTCACGCGAACCTGTCTCGTTCTCGTTCTCGTTCTCGTCCGGTCGTTCACGACGCGATGTGCCCTTGCCGCGAGCGTTTCCAGGAGCCTGTCCGCCCCCCGGACCCCTCACCAGGCCAGTGCCGCCGGAGGTGAATCCCTTGCTCTTCGTTCCGGCGGTCCGGTCCCGGGGAGCGCCGACCACACCATCGGGGTTGCTCGTGGACCGACGCGAAGTCTGCCCAGGCGCCATGCCTCTGGCCTGCTGGGGAGCCCCGATCACTCCGCGTTGACCAAGCCTGCCCTCGGACGTGGGTGATTCAGCGGCGCCCTTGCCACCGACGACCGTGCCACGCGGCAGTCGGGAGCCCGGCTTCCCGGGTGTCGCACCCGTGCTGGGCTTTCCGCCGACAACACCGTTGGCACGTCCGGCATTCGTGGCTCCCGGGCCACCCGGACGTCCGCCCGGTGTGCCGGCTCGTCCGCCCGCCGCACCGGCGGCTCTCGGAATCCCGCCGGTGACGCTCCGCCCCATCGGCGGCTTGCCCGCGGACGATCCGACCCCACGGGCTCCTGTCTGACCGGCCGTGACAGCACGTCCGACCGGCCCCGCCGGGCCGCGTCCGGTCCCCTTGCCCGGCGTCCCGCCGGGGGTGGTGCCGACGCGCCCCTGTGTCGAGAGCGGTGACCTCGGCCCGTTCGCTCCGCCCGATCCCGGTACACGTCCGACCGGGCCCCCGAAGACAGGAGGTACTGGGCCGGTACCGACGACGGGAACGCTCCCCGCGGGGCTTCCGCCCGGCCCGGTCGCCGACGGAGGCACGGCGGGCATCTGGTGAACGGTGTCCTGCGGCAGAGTGCCGACGCTGTCGATCTCCGTCCCGACGACGGGCAGGTCCGGTCGCGAGATCGGGTCGTCCACGTGCGCGGAGGAGTGCGGTGGGATCTCCGCCGAGTGCCGGGTCTCCACCGTCGGCTGGGTGACCGAGTGGTGCACGGAGCCGGATTCGCTCGTCGTCCGCAGCGAACCGTCTCCTGAACCCCCGTCCTCCCTGCCCTTGATGGTCCCTGGAGCCGGCTTCGGCACCCCCACCCCCGGCATCGGCTCGAACACCGGAGGCTGTTGGGCCGCCAGCGTCTCCTCCGACACCGCGTAGAACGACGACAACCGGTTCATCTGGTTGATCGCCTCTTGGCGGTGGTCCTCGGCCTTCACCGCCGCCGCGTACTCGTGGTTGCCCTCGACCCGCTTGGGTGCCGGAATGTCGGCGACCGTCTTGGGGGCGAGCCGGGCGTCGCGCGGCGGCATGGACTTGCGTACGGACGCCAGTCCCGTGGCCGCCGCGGTGATCTGCGTGCCCGCGACCTCCGCGAAGGTGGCGAGGTCACGCGCGTGGGTGACGAGGTTGCCGCCCCACGTACGGAACGCGCTGCCCGCCTCGCCGTCCCAGTCGACCCGGCCGATGTGGCCGCTCAGTTCCTCGGCGGCGTCGTTGATGGCGTCCCGGGCGTCCCACAGGGCCTTGCCCGCGGTCTCCAGGTGCTCGGGGTTCGCGGACTCGACCATGTCGACCATGTCGTTGAGCTCGTGGCCCTCGAAGTCGGTCTTGCCGAAGAAGCGGACACCGCCACCGAGGAAGGTGCGGTTGAGCATCTCGGACACGGCGTTGGTCGCGTCGATGACGCCGACCTGCTGGTTCACGTGCTCCAGGTCGGCCTTGTGGTCCGGCTTGTTCTTCTCGTCACCCATCAGTACCCGGCCTCGGACTTGGTGTCGTCGGAGCGCTTCTCCTCGGGCTTGCCGTGCTTCGCGGCCTCGGCCGCGGCCTTCTCGCGCTGCGCCTGTTCCTGCTCGCGGCGCACCTGCGTCTGGATCTCCCAGAAGCGGTGCCGGAGCTCCTCCTCGAGGTTGTCGAAGCCGACGTCCGCGCCGTGCACGGCGATCCGGAGCGCCTCGATCTGCAACCCTAGGGACTTGGAGAGCGTGGTGAGACGTTCGTGGACGCGCTCGTACTGCGTGTGGAGGCCCTTGGCCTCCCCGAAGTCGCCCTTGCCGCAGAACGACGCCTGGGAGATGGTGTGCGCCCCGACCTTCGTCGCGCTGCCCGGTGAGTCCTCGAAGTTCGAGAGCACGCCGTCGACACGCTTCTTGAAGGTCGTCAGCGCCTCCATGCCACGCCTCAGGTCGGCGCCCCCACTGCCACCCATGTCCGCAGGAAGCACGATGCTTTCCCTCCCCGTTGTCGTCGCCTGCCCGGGGATACCGCGCCCCCGAGCGCTCCTGTCTGCAACGCAACCACTCTAGTCAATTCATGTGACAGCCCCAACTGCCTTATGCAGCAGCTCTGCTACTACTGTGCGAGGCTTCACTCCTCCTTCACCATGCCCGGTGCACCACGATGATCACTCCCGCAACGCGAGGCTAGACGTGCAACGGGCCGCCGGGCATGAGTACTTCTACTCAGTCCCCGGGATCCGGTGTCCGCGTCGGCGCGCGTCCCGTATCGCCACCGCGCCCCCGGCCAGGCCCGCGACCAGCACCACAGCGCCCACCGCCACGTACGTCGCCAGACGGGCGTTGCGTTCGTCCGGGGTCTCGCCCAGTTGCAGGGCGGCGGGGGCCGGGGCCTCCGCCTTGGAGAGACCCTCCCGGGGATCGGGGGACTGCAGGGGGTGGTCGTCCTCGGTCAGGGCGCGGACCGGGTCGACGACGCCCCAGCCGACCAGCCGGTCGTGGCCGGGAACGGAGCGTTCCGCGGTCTGTTCGATCTGCGCCACGATCTCGCGCGGGGTCCAGTCCGGGTGCTTGGCCTTGACCAGGGCCGCGACGCCGGCCACGTACGGGGCCGAGAAGCTGGTGCCGTTGTCGGAACAGTGGCCGCCCTTGGGGACGGTGGAGATCATGTCCACCCCCGGTGCGGCGACGCCGACGAAGTCGCCGGACTGCGAGAAGGAGGCGCGTTCGTTGTTGCGGTCCGAGGCCGCGACGGCCAGGACGCCGGGGTACGACGCCGGGTAGGTCCTCTTGACGTTGCCTCCCAGGCCGTCGTTGCCCGCGGAGGCGACGACCACGACGTTCGCGTTCAGCGCCTCGTCCACCGCCCGTCTCAGGTCCGGGTCGGGCTCCACCGCGTTGGAGGTGTCCTGGGAGATGTTGATGACACCGGCCTTCGCGTTGATCGCGAAGCGGATGGCCGCCGCCAGTTCCCTCGCCGTGCCGTGGCCCTCGGCGTCGTTCTGTTCGAGCGGGATGATCGTCGCCTCGGGGGCCAGGCCCACGAATCCGGTCTTCGGGGCGGGCCTTGCCGCGATGATGCCCGCGACACGGGTGCCGTGGCCGACGGTGTCCGTCGTGCCGTTCTCCTTGCCGCGCGGGATCGGATCCCCGTTGTCGTCCTTCAGCTTCTTGGGAAGGAAGTTGTGTCCGGCGGCCGTGTCCACCGCGTGGGTGAGCTGCGGGTTCTGCACGTCCACGCCCGTGTCGATGACCGCCACGCGGACGCCCTTGCCCTTGGACTGGCTCCACAGTTCGTCCAGGAGGACGCGTTGCAGGGCCCAGGGGCGGCCCGCGTACATCTTGCTCGGGAAGGTGCACTGGTCGGTGGACGAGTCCGCGGCCGCCGCCGGCGCGAGGGCGGCGATGGAGGCGAAGGCGATCAGTGGCGCGGCGACGAGGGCCGCGGCACGCGGAGACTTCGCTGCGGGCGCGTACGGCATGGACTGACCCCCGAGTCCCTAGGAGCCCTGCGGCTGGCGGGCCGCCGACGTCGACAGACGGGGGCCGGTGGACAGGAACGAGGACCACGAGACGGGGATCGGCGCCGGATCCACGTCGGAGTAACCCAGGCTGGTCTGGGCCAGTTTGGCCTCCTGCTCCAGCTGCTTGCGGTCCTTGGCCGTGGTGCCGATGCCCGCGTCGTCCGTGGCGCTGTCGTCGTTGGACTGCATCGCGTAGCGCAGGCCGGTGTCGGTCACCAGGAAGACGCCGCCCGCCCTGGTCTCCTCGCCCTGGAACTGACGGTAGAGCTGACCGGAGCCGGGGGTGACGTACGCGCTGGTGGAACCGGTCGGGAGGGGGGCCGGGAAGTCGGTGCCCGCCCAGGTGCTGAGCGTCGTCGTGCCCTTGTCCTTGTCGACGCCCCGCAGGACGTTGCAGACGGTGTTGCGGCTGCCCTGTCCGGTGCCCGCCTCGTTGACGGTCGACGGGGACTCGGCCGGCCAGTCGTAGTCGGCGGCGAACTCCCCCGAGTCCGGGGTGAAGTCGGAGATCCGGACGTCCAGCGCGTCGGTCTGGTTGAGACTTCCCAGGTCCGGACTGCTGAGCAGCAGCTTCTCGGTGAAGTCCGAGACGGGCACCACCTTGCCCGGTTCGACGACGTAGTACTGGTCCCGGTCGCCGTTCGGAGCCTTGAGCAGCATGCCGACCTTGTCCGCCGCCGCGGGCAGACCGCCCCCGACGCCGGCGCCGGCGCCGACGTGCCCCTCGACCTTCGGGAAGGTGATCGGGTCACCCTGGTGCAGGGTCTCCAGCCACTCCTTGGACACGCGCTGGGGTTCCCGGCCGGAGCCGACGAGGGTGCGCAGCAGGAACTCGTCCTTCCTGTCCACCTCGTACGACTTGCCGTGCGCGTCCACGATGTAGCGGGTCCTGTCCGGTCCGACGACGTACAGCAGATCGCCGCCGCGCAGCTTCTGCCGGCTTCCCTCGGTCTTGTCCATGTCGCGGGAGGCGAGGACGAAGGCGGCCTTCTGGATGGACCTGCCACCCGCGCTGGGACGTTCGCAGACGGCCCAGCGCTTCGCGGAGCCCGCCTCCGAGGCCGCGGGCAGGCGGTCGGGCGCGTAGGGGATGCCGATCGTGACACCGCGCGGGATGGTGCCCTTGTCGAGGATCGACTCGTCGACGGTGACGACCTCCCCCTTGCCCGTCTTGAGGAGGAGCTTCGCGGACGCCATGTTGAGGACCGGGTGCAGCTGCACCTTGCCGTCCGTCCTGAGCACCACGTAGCGGGTGGTGGAGTCGCTGGCGATGATCACCTTCTCGCCGACGGTGTCCCAGCCCTGCGGGGCCGTCGGTTTGAACATCCCCCACGCCCCGAACGCGGCCAGGATGACGACCCCGACGATGGTGCCCGGCAGCACGGCGCGCAACGGGCGCGGTGCCCCTTCCTCCGAGCCGTCCGGGGACGACTGGACGAAGGACGCGAGCATGCGGCGCTTCGCGAAGGTGTAGGCGTTGAGCTGGTCCCGCCGAGATGCCATGTGTGCCTGTGTCTCCCCGTGTCTCGCCCTGCCCGCGCTCGGGGGTCCCGTCCCCCGCCCTCCGTTGTCGGACCGGCCCCCTACTATGCCTGGTAAGGGAGCGGCCCGGTGGTGCGGGTAGGGTATCGGCGCCTCAAGGGCCCTGTGTGGTGGCCTTGTTCCAGTGAGTTGTGAGGAAATCGGGGGGATGACGTGATGGCTTCCGGAGCGCGGTTCCGGTCGCGTGACCGGTCGCGGGAGCAGGACTCGTCCGCGTCCCGGCCGCAGCCGCCCGGGACACCCGACCGCTCCCAACCCGGGGCGCACACAGGTGCGTTGCATCTCAAGGTGCGCTCCGGCCGGTCCGGATCGTTCCGGTTGCAACGAGTCGTCCTGCTGGAGATCGCCGCCGCCGCGCTGCTCGTCGGATGGGTCGTCTCCCCCTTCGCGCTGGTCCCCGCGGTCGTACTCGCGGTCGTGCTGGTCCTGCTCGCCCTGGTGCGCCGCCGCGGCCGCTCACTGCCCGAATGGCTGGCCACGGCAAGGGCGTTGCGCGTCCGGCGGCGCCGCGCCGCGGGCACGCCGATTCGGCCGGGTACGGAGCCGGGCCTCGCCCCGGCCGTGGAGTGCGATCCCAGCCTGCGCACCTCCGCGTACAGCGCCCGCGACCGGCGCCCGGTCGGTGTCATCGGGGACGGCACGTTCGTGACCGCCGTCCTGCAGGTGGAGGCCGACGCGACCGCGCTGCGTGCCGAGCGGAGCCGCCAGCCGCTGCCCCTGGGACTGGTGCGGGACGCGCTGGAGGTGGACGGCGTCCGCCTGGAGTCGGCGCAGGTCGTGCTGCACACGCAGCCCGCGCCCGCGCTGCATCTGCCCCAGCAGTCCGTGGCCGTCAGCAACTACGCGCCGTTGCAGGAGCAGACCGGGGCGCCCGCCGTGCGCATCACCTGGATCGCGCTGAAGCTCGATCCGGAGCTGTGCCCGGAGGCGGTGGCCGCGCGCGGGGGCGGACTCGTCGGTGCGCAGAAGTGCGTCGTACGCGCCGCGGACCACCTCGCGAGCCGGCTCACGGGAGCGGGGTTCCGTACGACGTTGCTGAACGAGGAGGAGCTGACCGCGGCGGTGGCGACCTCGGCGTGCGCGAACCCCCTGGTGACGGCGGAGGCGGGACGCACGGACCTGCCGGCGCGGCGGACGGAGGAGTCCAGCCGCAGTTGGCGCTGCGACAACCGTCGGCACACGACGTACTGGGTGCGGCGCTGGCCCCAGTTGGGCGGTTCCGGCGGGCCGTCGCTGCCCCAACTCGTCGCGCTGCTCACGGCCGTGCCCGCGCTGGCCACCACCTTCAGTCTCACCCTGCGGCGCGGGGAGCGTCAGGACGTGTCGCTGTGCGGACACCTGCGGGTGACCGGGCGCAGCGACGATGAACTCGTCGCGGCGCGCCGTTCGCTGGAGGACGCCGCACGACGGGCCGGCACGGGACTGACCCGGCTCGACCGGGAGCAGCTTCCGGGTGTGCTCGCCACGCTGCCCCTCGGAGGTGTTCGCTGATGTCCATGACCCCACCTGGAACCACCGCGCCGGGGACGTACGGGACTTCGGGGGCTCCCGGGTCCGTTCCGTCGGGTTCTCCCGACGGAACGGGAGCCTCGGCCGCGGAGCGTCCGCGTGGCCTGCTGCGCAGCGGATTCGGTCTGATCGGGCCGCGGCACGGACGGCATGTGCTGTCCGTGGAACAGGTGGACTCGCTGGCGCTGCCCATCGGCGACGACGGGGTCGTCATCGGCGTGGACGCCGGGGGGCAGCCCGCCGTGCTCGGGCTCAACCGGCCGACACCGTACGACGTCGTCCTGATCGGCGGGCTGTGGACCGCGCAGGTGCTCGCGCTGCGGGCGGCGGCCACCGGTGCGCGCGTCGCCGTCGAGACGGGGCGGGCGCAGGCCTGGATGCAGATGGTGCACGCGATGGGCGGCGGGCAGAACGGCATGAGTGTGCACGACGTGGGGCGGGTTCCGCCGCAGGGCGCCTCGGCGGGCAACCCGGTGCTGGTGGTGCGCGACTGCGGAATGCGGCCGCCCCGCGGGCGGGTGGTGGCCGGTCCCTGGCAGTCGATTCTGACGTTGCTGCCGTATCTCAGCCCGGTGGCCCCACGGCTGCTGCGGCAGGCGCGGCTCGTCGGTGTGCAGCGGGTCTCGCCGGACGAGGCCGCGGAGATCGGGCGGGCGCTGGCCCTGCCCCGGGGCGACGTGGAGTCGCTGCCGACGCTCACCGACGGCGTCACGCTGTGGTGCGCCGACCGCGACCGGCAGTATGTGATGACGCAGCCCACGGACGCCGAGACCGGATTGTTCGGTACGCCGCGAAGAATGGACTGACCGGGCGCGGCCTGGGACGGACCTGCCGCAAACCCGGTTCGCGCTCCGGGAGTTCTCTTCCGGACTCGGGCGTTTCAGGCCGATTACCCCCTCTCGCTACCGACTTGTTCACCAGGATTGCCCGATTTGTTTCGTCCCGTGGCGCGTGCGTGCGCCGCTTCTGGGCAGGGTGTGACGAAGTGGGCCTGTGCGGAGGGGTGGACGGGCCTGCCGTCGCGGCGCCCGTGGTGATTAGGCTGGGACCGGAGGCGACACCTCGCCGTCGACCGACCCGTCGGCGGACCGCCCGCGTCCCGCGGGGACGGTCCGGCGCGTCGGACGGCGTCGGACGGCGTCCGGCCAAGAGATTCAGATGAAGAGAACGGTCGCCCCGGCTCGGTATCGAGGGTGCTTGACCACACCAGGAGGAACTGTGAACAGCGATCGGGACGGGATCCGCGGGGGCTGGGCCACACCCGGCGATGACCAGTCCGACGCGGAGTCCGCCGTCGAGGCGACGGGCGAGTTCACCATCGACTACGCGCCGCCCGCCTGGTACACGCAGAACGCGTCGGCCGGTTCGGCACAGCCGTCGCAGGCTCCGGTTCCCGAGGTGCCCGCCGCTCCGGCTCCACCGGGCCCTCAGGGGCCACCGCTGCCGCCGGTGCCCCAGGTTCCCCCGGTGCCGCCCGCGCCGATGCCGCAGGCCGCCTGGTCGCCGCCGGTCGTACCGGCCGACCGGGCGGGTACGGCGACCGGTGACATCGAGAGCGGCGCGACCATGCGTATCTCCGCCGCCGCGCTCAAGCGTGAGTTCGCGGAGCGGTCCGCGGGGGAACACGCCGCCGAGGCCGGGAACCCGGTCGCGGTCGGGGCGAACGGTGGCGTCGTCGGCGCCCCCGAGGAGGAGCCGGCCGGCGCCGGATCGGACAGCGGTGACCCGACCGGCGGCGACTTCGAGTTGAGCGCTCCGGCTCCTCCGGACGCTGTGCCCGGTGCGGAGTTGGAGTCGGGGCCGGAGACAGGGGCCGCGGAGGCTTCCGGCGCGTCCGCGGTGAGCGGGGACACGCCCTCACGACCGGAGAGCAAGGAGACCGACGTGAGCGGGCAGGACGGCGCCGAGAGGGGCGCCTCCACGAGCGCTGACACCGGCGTCGGTGCCGATGCCGGTGCCGATGTCGTGGAGCCCGTCCCTGGGGAGGGGCAGGAGCCCGCGGACGCCGAGGCCGATGTGGCGGCCCGAGCTGTCGACGCGGACGGCCCGGACGGCCCGGACGGCGAGGCTTCGCCTTCCCACGCGGACGCGGAGGGCGCCGCGAACACCGCCACCGCCACCGGCGGTGACGACGCGGGGACCGGGCGACCCGATGCCGCCACGTCACCGGAGGTGCCGTCGCAGCACTCCGGAGACCAGGACGCGGGAACGCGGAACGTCATGGTCGAGGGTGGCGACCCGTCGGGCACCCCGCCCGAGAGCGCGGTGCCGGACGCCGGAGTGGACGTACCCGTGGACGCACCGGAAGCGGCGCCCGCCTGGGCTCCCCCGCCGATGGCGCAGGGCGCGCTGCCGCCGCTGCCGCCCGCGTACCAGCCCGCCGCCCCGGCTGCGGCCGCGCAGTGGCCCTCGCCCGGGCCGGTGGCACCGCCCGTGCCCGAGACCGCGCAGCAGCCGGCGCCGTCGGCCGCGCAGGGGCCCGCACAGCCTCCTGTACCGCCGCACCCCGCGGTCGCCGGGGCGCAGCCGCCCGCTCCGCCGCACCAGCCCGAGATCCAGCCCCAGCACGCCCAGGTCCAGCCGCACCAGCCGCCGGCCCAGCCGCAGCCGCCGTTCCAGCCGTCGGCCGCGCAGCCCGCGCCCACGCCCTGGGACCCTCAGGCCGCACCGCCCGCGCCGGGCCCGGTGCCCCCGGCGCCCGCCCCGGCCCCGCCGCAGGGCGGCTACGGCTTCCCGCAGCAGGGCGCCCCCGTCCCGCCCGCACCGCAGGCTGCGTACGGCTTCCCCCAGCCGGGCGCTCCGGTCCCCCAGCCGCCCGCGCCGCAGGACGGCTACGGCTTCCCGCAGCCCGGTGTTCCGGCTCCCGCCGCACCCAACCCCCCGGCCCCGCCGACCGGTTACGGCTTCCCGCAGCAGGGACCGCCGGCGCCGCAGGCCGGCTACGGCTTCCCCCAGCCGGGCGCCCCCGCTCCGGCTCCCCAGCCGCCCGCGCCCCAGGCGTCGGGGCCGGATGCCCCGGCACCCCGGGCCCCGGGCCCGCAGCCGGGCTACGGCTTCCCCCCGCATCCCCAGCCGCCCGCGCAGCCGCAGCCGCACATCCCCGGACAGCAGCCGCACATCCCCGCGCAGTACCAGCCGCACCCGGGCCTGCCGCCCGAGGCTCCGGACGCCTCGCAGCAGCCGCCGCACCAGCAGCAGGCTCCCCAGCAGGTCCCCGTGGATCCCCGCAGCGGGACCGCCTGGCCGCAGCCCGTCCGGCACGACCAGCGGCAGCCCACCAACCCCTCCGCCGCGCCTCTCGGGTACACCGCCGCGGTGGAGCTGTCCTCCGACCGTCTGCTCAACAACAAGAAGCAGAAGGCCAAGAGCGGCCGCCCCGGCGGCGGTTCCTCCCGGTTCAAGCTGGGCGGCAAGAAGGAGGAGGCCGAGCGGCAGCGGAAGCTGGAGCTGATCCGGACGCCGGTGCTGTCGTGCTACCGGATCGCGGTCATCAGCCTCAAGGGCGGTGTCGGAAAGACGACCACCACCACCGCCCTCGGCTCCACGCTGGCCACCGAGCGGCAGGACAAGATCCTCGCGATCGACGCCAACCCGGACGCCGGAACGCTGGGGCGCCGGGTACGGCGGGAGACCGGGGCCACCATCCGCGACCTCGTCCAGGCGATCCCGTACCTCAACTCGTACATGGACATCCGGAGGTTCACGTCCCAGGCCTCGTCCGGGCTCGAGATCATCGCCAACGACGTCGACCCGGCCGTGTCCACGACCTTCAACGACGAGGACTACCGGCGCGCGATAGACGTGCTGGGCAAGCAGTACCCGATCATCCTGACCGACTCCGGCACGGGTCTGCTCTACAGCGCCATGCGCGGGGTGCTCGACCTCGCCGACCAGCTCATCATCATCTCCACGCCGTCCGTCGACGGCGCGAGCAGCGCGAGTACGACGCTGGACTGGCTGTCGGCGCACGGGTACGCGGATCTCGTCTCGCGCTCCCTCACCGTCATCTCCGGGGTGCGCGAGACCGGAAAGATGATCAAGGTGGAGGACATCGTCAGCCACTTCGAGACGCGCTGCCGCGGGGTCGTGGTGGTGCCGTTCGACGAGCATCTGGCCGCGGGCGCCGAGGTCGACCTCGACATGATGCGGCCCAAGGTGCGGGAGGCGTACTTCAACCTCTCCGCGATGGTCGCGGAGGACATCGTGCGTCACCAGCAGTCGCACGGTCTGTGGACGAACGACGGCAACCCGCCGCCGGTGGCCGCCCCGCCGATGCCGCGGCAGCCGCAGTACTCGTACCCGCTGGACGTACCCGTACCGGGCGGTCAGGCCGCCCCCGGCCAGCCGGTTGCCGGCCCGCCGCCGTCCGGACAGCCGGTTCCCGGCCAGCCCCACCCGTACCAGCAGGGCGGTCCCTACCCCCAGCAGCCGGGGCCGCCGCTCCCTCCGCCGCAGCCGGGCCAGGCGTACCCGCCGCCCCCGCCCCCACAGCCACAGCCGCAGCCGCAGCCGCAGCCGGGTCAGTCCGCCGCGGGCCGGCCTTTCGAGGACGGTCAGGCCTATCCGCCCCACCAGGGCCACACCCCGCCCCCGCCGCCTCCCGCGTCCCCTCAGCAGTAGCCGGAAACCCTCACCCGATCGGCCCCTTCCGAGGGGCCGGTTCCCGCCAGGGCCCGCACCGTCCGTCGACGGTGCGGGCCTTCGCGTGTCCAGGGGCGAAAGAAAGCGCCACCCCCTGGCCAGGGGGGCTTCACCGGTCTGAACCAATGAGCGAATATTCCGCGCCAACTCGTTATTTCCGCAGGCCACATGGGGTCCGCCTGCCGTTGACTCGCGGAGACCGCCGCTGATAGACACACACATCAACCCCGCCGGCGCCCCCCGTTCACCCCTGATCCAGTAGTTCAACCAGCCATCCCCGTGCGAGCGATGACGCGAGGTCACCGACCCATGAACAGACAAGATCAGCTCACCGGAGGACGTCCGCGTCTCAGGCTCCTCGCCGCCGCGGGCGCCGCCGCCCTCACCCTCACCGCCGGTCTCGCGACGCCGCTCGATCCGGCCCCGCAGCAGGCCCGGGCCGCGGAGGGCAAGAACGTCCTCACCGTCGCGGTCGCCCAGAGCGTCGACTCGCTCAGCCCCTTCCTGGCGTCACGCCTGGTCAGCACGAGCATTCACCGGCTCATGTACGAGTACCTGACCAACTACGACCCGGCGGACAACCACGCGATCCCGGGCCTCGCCACCAAGTGGGCGCCGTCCGCCGACAAGCTCACCTGGACCTACACGATCCGCTCGAACTCCAAGTGGTCGGACGGCAAGCAGGCCACCGCCGCGGACGCGGCGTGGACCTTCAACAAGATGATGACCGACCCGAACGCGGCCACCGCGAACGGCAGCTTCGTCGGCAACTTCAAGAAGGTCACCGCCCCGAGCCCCACCAAGCTGGTCATCGAGCTGAAGAAGCCGCAGGCCACCATGGCCGCTCTCGACGTCCCGATCGTGCCCCGGCACATCTGGGAGAAGGTCGGGGACTTCTCCAAGTTCAACAACGACAAGAGCTTCCCCATCGTGGGCAACGGGCCGTTCATCCTGACGGACTACAAGCCCGACAGCTACGTACGGCTCAAGCCCAACAAGACCTTCTGGCGAGGCGCGCCCAAGTTCGACGAGCTGGTCTTCAAGTACTACAAGGACGGTGACGCGGCCGTCGCGGCCCTCCAGAAGGGCGAGGTGTCGTTCGTCTCCAACCTGACGCCCGCCCAGTCCGCCGCGCTCAAGAGCCAGCCGAACATCAAGGTCAACGACGCCCCCGGCCGCCGTTTCTACGCCCTCGCCACCAATCCCGGCGCCCAGGCCGCGAACGGGGACCGCTTCGGCGACGGTGCACAGTCCCTGCTCGACCAGAAGGTCCGCCAGGCGCTGTTCATGGCGGTCGACCGGAGCACCCTCGTCGACAAGGTCTTCCAGGGCCACGCCGTCGAGGGCGAGGGATACATCCCGCCGCGCTTCTCCACGTACTCCTGGAAGCCCTCGGCGAGTCAGAACCTCGGCTACGACCCGGCGAAGGCGGCCCAACTCCTCGACGAGGCGGGCTACAAGAAGAACGGTGACGGCAAGCGCGTCGAGAAGAACGGCAAGCCGATCAACTACCGGCTGCTGTGCCACGCCACCGACCCGAACGACAAGGCGGTCGGGCAGTACCTGAAGGAGTGGTTCGGCAAGCTGGGCATCGGCGTCACCCTCGACTGCCTGGACAACGTGACGGACCCGTGGCTCGCGGGCAAGTACGACCTGGCCTTCGACGGCTGGTCCGTCAACCCCGACCCCGACTTCGTGCTGTCGATCCACACCTGCGCGGCGCTGCCCGCCACACCCAAGGACACGGGCGCGACCGACAACTTCATCTGCGACAAGAAGTACGACGAGCTGTACGGCCGGCAACTCGCCGAGTACGACACCGCCAAGCGGGCGGAGATCGTCAAGCAGATGGAGTCGCGGCTGTACGACACCGGGTACATGAACGTCATGGCGTACCCGAACGCGGTGGAGGCCTACCGCACCGACCAGATCAAGTCGATCGAGACGATGCCGAAGGCGGCCGGGAACATCTACGGCCAGGACGGCTACTGGAGCTGGTGGTCGGCGGTTCCGGCGGGCTCCTCCGGTGCGTCCTCCGACGGTTCGAGCTCGACGGGCGTCATCATCGGCATCGTCGCGGGCGTGGTCGTCCTCGTGGGCGCCGGGGCGTTCTTCGCGATGCGTCGCCGTGCCACGGCCGAGGACCGCGAATAGCGCGCCCCCACGCCCCCCGGGGCACTCCATGGACGTACGAGCGAATGAGTAGTTCATGACCGCTGAGGCAACACCCTCGCTGGTCGAGGCGACCGACGGTCCGGCCGACGCCGGACCGTCGGTCCGCGGGCCACGGGCGCGCACCACGACCGCGTATCTGCGCTATGTGGCGGGCAAGTTGGGCGGCGCGGCCGTCTCCCTGCTCGCCGTCCTCGTCACCAGTTTCTTCCTCTTCCGGCTCATCCCCGGCGACCCGGTCAAGTACATGACCGGCGGCCGCCAGGTGTCCGCCGAGCAACTGGCCCACTACCGCAAGGAGTTCGGACTCGACCTGCCACTGTGGGAGCAGTTCACGGACTACTGCGGCAAGGCACTCACCGGCGACCTGGGCACCTCCTACCAGTTCCGGACCCCCGTCATCGACAAGATCACCGAAGCGCTGCCGAACACCCTGCTCCTGACCGTCACGGCGTTCGTCCTCTACACCGCGCTCGGCATCTTCCTCGGTACGCGCTCCGCCTGGCGCAACGGCGGGGCGAGTGACCGCCTCAACACCGGTCTGGCGCTGACGCTGTACTCGATCCCGTCCTTCTGGCTCGGGCTGCTGCTCATCATCGTCTTCTCGGTGGGCATCGGCCCGATCCCCGGCCTGTTCCCGACCGGCGGCATGGAGTCGGGGGGCAAGGAGGGCTTCGCGTACGTCCTCGACGTCGCCCACCACCTGGTCCTGCCCGTCGTGACACTGGTCGCCGTCGAGTACGGGCAGACACTGCTGGTCACCCGCTCGGCGCTGCTGGACGAGATGGGCAGCGACTACCTGACCACGGCACGGGCCAAGGGACTGCGCGACGATCTCGTCCGGCGCCGCCACGCCGTGCCCAACGCGCTGCTGCCGACCGTCACGCTGATCTTCATCAACCTCGGCCGGACGGTCGCGGGCGTGATCCTCGTCGAGACGGTCTTCTCCTGGCCGGGCCTCGGCGGCCTCTTCTATCAGGGGCTGAGCGTGCCCGATCTGCCGCTCGTCCAGGGGCTGTTCTTCGTCTTCGCGGCGGCGGTGGTCGTGATGAACACGCTGGCCGACCTGATCTATCCGCTGCTGGACCCACGGGTGGGCCGATGACCACGACCGAGTCGGACGGGCCGATGACAACCGAATCCACGGCGGCCGAACAGACCGTCACCGCGGGCGCGAAGAGCTCCCGCACCCTCGCCAGGCAACGTCGCCGCAACTCCGCGGTCCGCTTCTGGCGGCAGTACCGCACCCACCGGGCGGGCGTCCTCGGGCTCGCCGCGCTCACGCTCTTCGCCCTCATCGCCCTGACGGCGCCGCTGACCGTCGGCTCCCACGTGCAGAGCGTGACCGACGCGCCGGGCCGGCCGATGGAGAGCCCGAGCGCCCGATTCCCGCTGGGCACCGACCAGTTCGGACGCAATCTGCTCGGGCTCGTGGTGTGGGGCGCCCGGGTCTCCCTGCTGGTCGGACTGCTCGCCGCCGTGCTCTCGGTCGCGATCGGCGCCCTCATCGGGATCACCGCGGGCCACTTCCGCGGCTGGTACGCGACCGTGCTGATGCGGATCACGGACTGGTTCCTGGTGATGCCGACGCTGGTCCTCGCGATCGCGCTGGCGACCGTGATGACCCGCTCGCTCGGCACGATCATCCTGGCGATCGGCGTCACCACCTGGCCGACGACGGCCCGGCTGGTCCGCGCGCAGACCCTCGCCGTCGAATCACGGCCCTACATCGAACGGGCCAAGGCGCTCGGCGGCGGGCACTGGCACATCATGTCGCGGCACGTGCTGCCCAATGTGATGCCGCTGGTGCTGGCCCAGACGACCCTGATCATCTCCTCGGCGATCCTCGCCGAGGCGACGCTCGCGTTCCTCGGCCTGGGCGATCCCACGATCGTGTCCTGGGGCGGGCTGCTCCAGGACGCGCGGGAGGCGGGCGCGGTCAGCGCCGGGAAGTGGTGGTACCTGGTTCCGCCGGGGATCGCGATCGCGGTGGTCGCGCTCGCGTTCACCCTGTGCGGGCGTGCGGTCGAGTCGGTTCTCAACCCGAAGCTGGGGGTGACCCGTTGAGCACTCCGATGAACACTCCCGCCAGGCAGCCCCTGCTGGCGGTCAGGAACCTCGAGGTGACGTACGCGGGCGGGGCGGCCGCCGTCCGCGGCGTGGACCTCTCGCTCGACGCGGGACAGAAGCTCGGTATCGCGGGCGAGTCCGGCTGCGGCAAGTCCACGCTGGCCCTCGCGCTGCTGCGGCTGCTGCCCGCGGGCACCCGCACGAGCGGGGAGATCCTGCTCGACGGCGAGGACGTGCTCACGATGAAGTGGGGCCGGGTGCGGGCGGTCCGCTGGGCGGGCGCCTCGATCGTCTTCCAGGGAGCGATGCACTCGCTGAACGCCGTGCACCGCATCGGCGACCAGATCGCCGAGCCGATCCTGCTCCACAAGAAGGCGACCCCGGCGGCCGCCAGGAGGAAGACCGGCGAACTGCTGGAACACGTGGGCCTGCCCGCCGCCCGGGCGGACGCCTACCCGCACGAGCTGTCCGGCGGGCAACGCCAGCGCGTCATGATCGCCATGGCGCTGGCGTGCGACCCCCGGCTCGTCATCGCCGACGAACCGACCACGGCGCTCGACGTGATGATCCAGGCGCAGATCCTCCGCCTGATCGAACAGCTCGTGAGCGAGCAGGAGTTGGGCCTTCTCATGATCAGCCACGACCTCGCGGTCCTGGCCGACACCTGCGACCGGCTCGCGGTGATGTACGCGGGCCGCGTCGTCGAGGAGGGCCCCGCCCGGCAGGTGTACGACAACGCCCGGCACCCCTACGGCAAGGCCCTGTCCGCGGCCTTTCCGCGCATCGGGGACAGCGCCTCGCGGTTCGCGCCGCGCGGCCTGCCCGGCGATCCCCCGGACCCGTCAGCGCTCCCCTCCGGCTGTACGTTCCACCCCCGGTGCCCGGTGGCGCTGGACTCGTGCGCCGACCAGGACCAGGGACTGCGGGACGCGGGCGCGGGACGGTGGGCGGCCTGCGTACATGTGGACACGCCCGCGGGAACGGCAGAACCAGTCAGGAGCACGTCATGACGAACCCGCCCGCGCCGTCGTCCCCCGTACCGGCGGCGGCACCGGCGCCAGCGCTCGCGCCGCCGCTGCTCAGCGCCGAGGGACTGCACGTCTCCTTCCCCGGACGGCACGGCGCCGCCCGCGCCCGTGCCGTCGACGGGGTCGACCTCGACATCCGCCGCGGCGAGATCGTCGCGCTGGTCGGCGAGTCCGGCTGCGGCAAGACGACGCTCGCCCGCTCCCTGCTCGGCCTCGTCCCGCCCAGCGGCGGTCGTGTCACCTTCGACGGCAAACCGCTCGACTACTCCTCGCGCGCCCTGAAGGCCTACCGCAAGCGGGTCCAGCTGGTCCTCCAGGATCCGAGCGGCTCGCTCAACCCCCGCCACACGGTGTACGACGCGGTGGCCGAGGGGCTGCGCATCCACGGATACGGAGGCGACGAACGGGCGGCCGTCGGGGAGGCCCTCTCCCGGGCCGGCCTGCGTCCCCCGGAGCGTTTCTTCCTGCGCTACCCGCACGAACTGTCCGGGGGCCAGCGTCAGCGCGTCGTCATCGCGGGTGCGCTCGTCCTGGAGCCCGAACTCATCGTCGCCGACGAGCCGGTGGCCTCCCTCGACGCTTCGGTACGGGGCGAGATCCTCGCCCTGCTCCTGCGGCTGCGCGCCGAACTCGGCCTGTCCGCCCTGGTGGTCACCCACGACCTGGGCCTGGCGTGGAACATCGCCGACCGGGTCGCGGTGATGTACCTGGGCCGGATCGTGGAGACGGGCGAGGTCGCCGAGGTCCTGACGGCACCCCGACACCCGTACACCCAGGCCCTGTTGTCCGTTCTCCCGGAGTCGCCGGGCGCTCCGGTCGTGCTCACCGGTGAGCCCCCGGACCCCTCCCGCATCCCCTCGGGCTGCCGCTTCCACGCGCGCTGCCAGATCCTGGCGAGCGGGGAGGCCGAACGCGCGGGCGTCGCGGACGCGTGCCGCGGGCAAGACCTGCCGGTACTGGGCGGCGGCGGAGAGGCACAGGTGGCGTGCCACTGGGCGGGGGCGCGGGCCGGTATGTGAGGTGCGGGCCGGCACGTGGCCTGCCTGGCGTGCGGGCCGACACGTGACGTGCGGGCCGGTACCTGGCCTGCGGGCCGACACGTGACGTGCGGGCCGGTACATGGCCTGCGGGCCGGTACCTGGCGTGCGGGCCGACACGTGACGTGCGGGCCGGTACCTGGCGTGCGGGCCGACACGCGACGTGCGGGCCGACACGCGACTCGGGTGACTGGTCGCGGCGACGCGGGTGACCGGTCGCGGTGGCTCGGGGCCCTCCACGTCGAACGCGCGTGGCCAAGGTGCCGGTTCCCGCTCCTGCTCCCGCCCCGGCTCCCGCTTCGGCTCCGGTGAGATCGGGATGCGGCCCGCCCCGCGGCACGGGGGCGGCCCGCGTGCCGAAACGGGAGTGGCCGGTGCCCGGTGAGGGGCACCGGCCACGCGGCTGCGTTCCGGACGGCTACAGGGCCCCGTACGCCTCGATCAGTTCCCGGGACCGCTTCACGTCGTCGCCGATCGCTTCCAGCAGCGCCTCGATGGAGTCGAACCGGGCCTGGCCGCGGACGAAGGCGAGAAAGTCGACGGCGACGTGCAGGCCGTACAGGTCGAGGCCGACGCGGTCGATGGCGTAGGCCTCCACCGTGCGCTCGGTCCCGTCGAACTGCGGGTTCGTGCCGACGGAGATCGCCGCGGGCATCGCTTCGCCGCCGACGTGCAGCCAGCCGGCGTAGACGCCGTCGGCGGGAATGGCGGTGTGCGGGAGGGTCTCGACGTTGGCCGTCGGGAAGCCGAGCTCGCGGCCGCGCTGGGCGCCGCGGACGACGATGCCCTCGACCCGGTGCGGGCGGCCCAGGATCTCGCGCGCGCCCTCCACGTCGCCCTCGGCGACCAGCCGTCGGGTCATGGTCGAGGAGAAGGGCTCACCGCCGCCGGCCGCACCGCTCACGTACAGCTCCACCACCTCGACCTCGAAGTCGTACGTCTCGCCCTGCTCGCGCAGGAAGTCGACATTGCCGGCGGCCTTGTGGCCGAAGCGGAAGTTCGGGCCCTCCACGACGGCTTTCGCGTGCAACTTGTCGACCAGCACCTTCGCCACGAAGTCGGCGGGCGACAGCTTCGAGAACTCGGTCGTGAAGGGGAGGATCAGCAGCGCGTCGACGCCCAGTTCGGCCATCAGCTCGGCGCGGCGGTGGTGCGGGGCGAGCAGCGGCGGGTGACTGCCCGGGCGGACGACCTCGCTCGGGTGCGGGTCGAAGGTGACCACGACGGAGGGCACACCCAGCTCCCGGGCCCGGTCCACCGCATGCCTGATGATCAGCTGGTGTCCGCGGTGCACCCCGTCGTAGGAACCGATGGTGACGACGCTGCGCCCCCAGTCCTGGGGGATGTCCTCCAAGCCACGCCAGCGCTGCACTGTGACCGCTCCTTGTCGAACCCGTGTCCGTGATTGCCTCATTCGCAGCTCTAAGGGTGCCATGCCGCGTGCCCCCGGTTCGCATCGGCATCGAGCTGTGACGCGGAGCACGAGAACCTGACCAAGGCCTGACTCAAGCGGGGACCCGCACACCGGCCAGATTCTCGATCATGCGGCGGGTGCTCGGACCGACCACCCCGGCCCACTCCTCGGGGGCGCCGGCCAGCCAGGCGGCCACCACGGCGGCGAATCCCGGCACCTTGCGGGCCAGCTCGACGAGACCGCGGTCGAAGGCGGTGGCTCCCGCGGGGGTGCGCACCAGCAGTCGGCCCGTCCGGTGCACCAGTTCCCGGGTGGGCTCCTCGCCCCGGCGGTCCATGCCCTCCGCGGCGGCCCGCAGCAGGGTGCCGAGGACGGCCGGGTCCCGCTCGTGCGCGAGCAGCAGGTCCAGCAGCTCACGCCGCAGCTCCTGGGAGGCGCGGCTGCCCGGCGCGGCCAGCACGGTCGCGAGGGCCGCCCGCACCGGGGCCGGACAGCCGATCAGCAGACCCGTGACCAGTGGGAAGAGCGCGGTGCGCGCGGCGGACCCGTGGGCGAGACGACGGTCGACATACGCGGCCATGTGCGCGGCGGCCTCCGGGCGCAGCTCCACCATCTCCCGTACGAGCGCGGCGACACGGTGGGCGAGCGCGGGCGTGGTGACGTCGGCGAGCGTGCGCAGCGCCTCGGCAGGATCCGCGCCGGGCTGCCGCAGCCGGGCCCGGAACGCGGCGATCACCGGGTCGGGGTGCGTGGTGAGGGCGGGGACCAGGGCGCGGGCGGGCATCTGCGCATCGCCCGCCGCGAACCGCTCCAGCGCCTGCGGCAGATATGCGGCCCGGCTCCGCGGATCCCGCACGAGCAGGCCGAGCGCTCCGCCGTGCAGTGTGCAGTCGGCGGGGCGGGCCAGCAGAGCCAGCGCCGCGTAGCGCAGCAGGGCGCGGTCGGCCTCGGTGCGTACGTGCGGCGCGGCGCGCAGTCCGTACGCCACCGCCGCCACCCGCCGGGCCGGCCTCGTGTCGTGGGCCCACCGGTCGACGGCCCGGCAGACCGCCGACGGCTCCTCCTCGGCGAGCGCGGCGAGCAGCTCGTCGGCCCGGCGGTGCGCGCTGTCCACCAGTGCCTCCGCCAGGTCGTCCAGGGCTCGGCGCCGGTGCGCGTAGAGCAGCGCCTGGGCCGCGGTGGCCACGGTCGCGTGGGGAGTCGCGGGCAGGGGGCGGTCGTCGTCGAACCAGCTGATGAGGTGCGGTGCCACGCCCGTGGGGTCGGCGGCGAGGAGCCGGGCCACGGCGTCCAGGTAGCGGGGCGTACGGGTGTCCTCGGGCGCGCGGGAGTCTTTCGACATGCGGGCGCCTGCCTTCGTACGGGAGCTTTCAGGCATGCACGAGCCCGCAGGCGTCCCGGTACCCTCCGACGTCCCGGTACCCGCCGGCGTCCCGGTGCCTGCCGTCGTACGGGAGCTTCCCGGCGCGCAGGAGCCCCCCGACGTACCGGTGCCCGCACGCGTCCCGGTACCTGCCGACGTGCGGGAGTTTCCCGGCGTGCGGCGGAGGGCGGCGGCCCAGCCGTCGGGGACCTCGTCGAGAGGGCCGACGCCGTCCGTGGCCGCGCCCTCCCGTGCTCCATCGGCAGCTGCCGCACCCTCCGGTGCCGCACCTGCGGTGGCGCCGGCGTCCCGCGCCGCGTCGCCCGATGGTGCGCCGTCAGGGGCCGTGCCGAGCCGCACCCTGTCCATCGGGGCCGTGTCGCCCGGCACCGTGCCGGACGGGGTCGTGCCGAGCCGCACCCTGCCCGTCAGGGCTGTCTCCCCCGGCACCGTGCCGGACGGGGTCGTGCCGAGCCGCACCCTGCCCGTCAGGGCTGTCTCCCCCGGCACCGTGCCGGCCGGAGCCGGGCCGGCCAGGTCCGCCTGGTGCGGTGCCTCGTCCGCGACGACCAGACTCCTGAGCAGGTCGAGCCGCTCCGTCCCCGACAGCGGCAGCGCCTCCCAGAAGGCCGGCCCGAACTCCGCCGGAACACCCCGGCCCTCCGCCCGCCACCGCACGATCCGCTCGGCGAGCAGCCTCAGGACCCCCGTGTACGGAGTCGCGTCGGGCAACCGCAGCACGACGTCGCCGAGGAGCCGCGCGGCCCACCAGACCGGGTCCTCCGCCGGGGCGGGCGCGTCCGGCACGAGGGCGTCCAGGGCGTGGACCAGTTCTTCGAGTCGAGGGGTCAGCGCCGGCGCACCCTGTTGACGGGCCTCGATGAGCAGGGCCTCGACGACCGGTCCGATGCGGTGTCGGGGGACGGCGAGGAGGCCCGGAGCGGTGCGGACGGCGGGCCGGGAGCCCCGGGACCGGCGGCGGCGCGGCGCGCCCGACCCGGTCACCGGCCCCGGCACGGCCCGCGGTCCCGTCCCGGCCGGCGGAGGTGTCCGCTGGGCGGGCACCCGCTCGGCTTCCGTCCCGGACGGAGTCGGCTCCTGGACCGCCGCGGGCGGGACCGTGTCACGGCTCCGGTGGACCAGGGCGTGCAGGGCCGCGTCCAGGTCCAGGTGGGTGCCCTGGATCCAGTCGGCGAGTTCTTCGTGGGCGAAGCGGTAGCCGTTGCCCGCGGGGACCAGGAGGCGTTCGGTGAGGACGGCGGAGGCCCACCCGGTGGTCCGGCCGGAACGGCGCCCCGGAGCCGGACCCCAGGGGAAGACGGCTTCGAAGGACTCGCGGTCCAACTGGCCCTGCCCCGGCCCCAGACAGCGCCGCGCGGCCTCGTGCACCCGGCCGGAGACCTGGGCGGCGAGGCGGCGTACGGCGGTGCCGCGCACCCCGTTCGCCGCCGCGAGCCGGACCGCGACGCGCAGGCACATCAGGTCCAGATGGGCACCGAGGACGTCGTGCCGGTCGAGACACCCGGCCGGGGCGTCCGGCACCGCGGCCCGCACCTCGGCCAGCAGGCGAAGGGTCAGCGGGTGCCGTGCGTCCGCGGCCCGCAGCGTGCCCTCGGGGATCCGGGCCCGCGTCCGGATCCGCCGTGCCTCCTCCTCCGTGAGATCACCCAGCCGGACGCACGACGGCAGCAGCGGCTCCGGGCGGGCCCCGGCGGCCCGGTGCAGAAGCTCCGCCGGGAAGTGCGCCCCCGCCTGCTCCCAGTACTCCGGCCGGCAGGCGACGACGAGCCGCGCCCCGGTCTCCCCCAGCCACTCGGCCGTGCCCGCCGTCCAGTCGGGCAGCCGGTGGGCGAGGGCCGACGGCATCTCCTCGGGACCGTCGAGGAGGAGCAGCAGCGGACGTCCGGTGTCCCGGGCCAGCGAGGCGAGGCGCTCCGGGCCGATGTCGCCCAGCTCACCGCCGTATCCGCCGGGAGGCAGCACTTCCGAGTCCCCGGGCACCCCCTCCCGCGAGGCGGCCACGATCCGTCCCGCCCGCTCCAGTGCCCGTGCCGCCGCGTCGGCGACGGAGGCGTCCGTGGTGAGGAGGTCGGCTCCCCGCAACCAGAGCGTGGGGGCCGGTTCGGCGCCGCCGGTGCGGCGGGCCGCGAGGGCCGCCAGCTCCGTCGTACGGCCGCTGCCGGGCGGGCCGACCAGACCGAGAACGGCGGCCGGGCCGCGCACGAAGGACTCGAACTCCCCGAGGACGGCGGTTCGTTCGACGGTGGTGGACGATTCCTCACCGGTACCGGACGCGGGCGTCGCCCCCGGTCCGTCGGAGCCGACCGAGGTCGCCGTGAGCTCCAGCACCCCGGCCGGATTGAGATCGGTACCGTACGCGGGCACGGTCGCGGCGTTGCGGGCCAGCAGCGCGGCGAGCGCTCCCCGCACGCCGGGTGTGCGCAGGGGGACGGCGAACCGGGCCGCCGGGTGCGCCCCGTGCAGCGCGGTGCCCACGACGCCGATCACCGTCCCGGTCGACACGTCCAGCACCGGGCCTCCGGCCGCCCCGCCGCCGAGCCGGAGCGCGTCCGCGCCCGCTGTGCCGATCGCCAGTTCCAGCGCCTCGCCGAGCAGGTGGAAACGGTCGGTGGCCGTGTACGTCACGGCGGTGCTGCCGAGCACCCGCGCCTCGCGCCAGCCGCCCGCCGCGATCCTGACGTACGTGCCGGTCCCGACCCGGTCCCGCACGGTGATGGGGAGCGGGTCGAGGTCGAGACCCCGGGTACGGACGAGTGCCAGATCCGCGGCGGGCAGGAGGGTCACGGCGTCGGCCCCCACCACCACACTGCGGTCGCCGGGGGCGTGGAGGACGAGGCGGGCCAGACCGTCCACGGCCTCGTGGCTGGTGATCACCGTGCCGTGGTGGTCGGCGACGAATCCGGTGCCGCGCGGGCGTCCGGCCAGGTCGCAGATGCGCACCAGGCCTTCGTCCCGCGCGCGGTCGATGGCGTCCGGTGGCTGCTCGTCCCCCGTCCGCGGGCCTCGTGCCGCCATGTTCGAACCTCCCCGCCGCGCTCCGTTCCTCCGACGGTAGGCGCGAGGTGATCAGCGGGACAGATCGCGTGGTGAACGCGCCCCCTTCCGCTCCCTCGGTTCACTCCGAGCGCCTGCCCGATGGGGTGAATAGGGCGGGGTGGATGGATACACCTCTGGGTGGGGGAACCGAGGGGGGACCATGGAGCGGCGGGCGCGAAGCCCCGTGACCGCCGCTCCATGGGCGAGAGGTCTCTTCCGAGGGCGCGCACCCGGGCGGCCCGCAGGCACTCGCGGGAGCCGCAGGGAGGTCGCGGCCCTGGAAGGACGTCGCGGGCCTCAGCCGAAGACGGCGAGGCTCTTGGCCTTCCCCTTCTGTTCCTCCACCAGCGCCAGGAACTGGCCCGCCGGATCGAAGACGGCCACGGCGCCCGCCCCCGCGTACTCCTCGGGGATCTCCAGGCGCACGCCGTTGAGCAGCAGCCGCGCCCGCTTGTCGTCCACGTCCCAGCGCGGGAACGCGGCGGTGGCGGCCTCCGCGATCGGCATCACGGTCAGCTCCTCCTGGAGCTGGTCGAGGGTGCGCGCGCAGTCCAGCTTGTACGGGCCGACACGGGTGCGGCGCAGGGCGGTGAGATGGCCGCCGACGCCCAGGTCCGCGCCGAGGTCGCGGGCGAGCGCCCGGATGTACGTCCCGGACGAGCAGACCACGGAGACGACCAGGTCCAGGACGGGCGTGCCGTCCTCGGCCACGGCGTCCCGGACGTCGTACACGGTGAACGACGAGATCGTGACCGGGCGGGCGGGGATCTCGAAGTCCTCGCCCTCACGTGCCCGCTTGTAGGAGCGCACGCCGTCGATCTTGATCGCGCTGACCTTGGACGGCACCTGCATGATGGCGCCGCTGAGCTTGGCGATCCCGGCGTCGACGGCTTCCCGGGTCACCCCGGAGGCGTCGGTGGAGGAGGTGAGGTCGCCCTCGGCGTCGTCCGTCAGCGTGTTCTGGCCGAGCCGGATCGTACCGAGGTACTCCTTCTCGGTGAGCGCGAGGTGCCCGAGGAGCTTGGTGGCCTTCTCGACGCCGAGGACGAGCACGCCCGTCGCCATGGGGTCGAGGGTGCCGGCGTGGCCGACGCGGCGGGTCTTCGCGATGCCCCGCATCTTGGCGACCACGTCGTGCGAAGTGAAGCCCGACGGCTTGTCCACGATGACAAGCCCGTCGGGCGTCCGGAGCTTCTGGGTCATTCGGCGGCGTCGTCCTCGTCCTCGTCGCCCGGCTTCTTGTACGGGTCCGCGTCACCGGCGAAGGTGGCTCCCGCCGAGACCTCACGCACCTTGGCGTCGGAGGCCCGTGCCTTGTCGAGCAGGTCCTCGATGGTCTTGGCGGTGTCCGGCAGGGCGTCCGCGACGAAGGTGAGGGTCGGGGTGAACTTCACGCCCGCCGCCGCGCCGACCGCGGAGCGGAGCACGCCCTTGGCGCTCTCCAGGCCCGCGGCCGCGGCCGCGCGCTCCTCGTCGTCCCCGTACACCGTGTAGAAGACGGTCGCCTCCCGGAGGTCACCGGTGACCCGGGTGTCCGTGATGGTGACGTGGGTGCCGAGCCGCGGGTCCTTGATCCCGCGCTGCAGCTTCTGGGCCACGACCTCTCGGATGAGGTCCGCCAGCCTCTTGGCACGCGCGTTGTCGGCCACTGGTCCGTCTCCTTCTTCGCCTTGCTTGTTTCGTCAGTCTTCGTCTGTGTGGAGCCTGCGCCGTACCGAGAGCAGTTCCACCTCCGGCCGCGCAGCGACGAACCGTTCGCACCGGTCCAGTACGTCGGTGAGGTGCTCGGTGTCTCCGGAGACCACCGCGAGACCGATCTCGGCCCTGCGGTGAAGGTCCTGGTTGCCCGTCTCCGCCACGCTGACCGCGTACTTCCGCCGGAGTTCGGCGACGATCGGGCGGACGAGAGAGCGCTTCTCCTTGAGCGAGTGGACATCGCCGAGGAGCAGATCGAAGGACAGCGTCCCCACATACATGTGTAACCGGATGTCCCGCCGGTACGGGATAGATGGCCTGCCAATCGCACTTGGCAGGGACATCTGAACCGTACAACGAACCGGTGGGTTGCTCGCCGGGGTTTTTCACCCCCGCCGCCCCTGCCCGTCCCGTCTCCGGAAGCTTCGCCCCGGACCCCGTGGGTCTGTTTCTCCGGCCGCGGGCCGGTGGGGGCTCGTCGCGCGGTTCCCCGCGCCCCGAAAGGGCACGGGGAACCGCGCGATCTTCAAACAGCAAGCCGGCCGACGGTGATTTCTCACCGCCGGCCAGCTCGAGCCACTGCGTTACGACCGCGGCTTCTCGCGCATCTCGTACGTCGCGATGACGTCGTCGACCTTGATGTCGTTGAAGTTTCCGAGGTTGATACCACCCTCGAAGCCTTCGCGGATCTCGGTGACGTCGTCCTTGAAGCGACGCAGCCCGGAGATGTTGAGGTTCTCCGCGATGACCTTGCCGTCGCGGACGAGGCGCGCCTTGGTGTTGCGCTTGACCTCGCCCGAGCGGACCAGGACACCGGCGATGTTGCCCAGCTTGGACGACTTGAAGACCTCGCGGATCTCCGCCGTGCCGAGCTCGACCTCCTCGTACTCCGGCTTGAGCATGCCCTTGAGGGCCGCCTCGATCTCCTCGATGGCCTGGTAGATCACCGAGTAGTACCGGACGTCGACACCCTCGCGCTCCGCCATCTGCGCCGCGCGGCCCGCGGCGCGGACGTTGAAGCCGATGACGATGGCGTCGGAGCCGGTCGCCAGGTTGATGTCGGACTCGGTGACCGCACCCACACCGCGGTGCAGGACACGGATGTCGACCTCGTCGCCGACGTCGAGCTGGAGCAGCGAGGACTCGAGAGCCTCCACCGAACCGGACGCGTCGCCCTTGATGATGAGGTTGAGTTCCTGCACCAGACCGGCCTTGAGGGCCTCGTCCAGGTTCTCCAGGGAGAACCGGACACCCCGGCGGGCGAAGTTGGCGTTGCGCTCGCGCGCCGCCCGCTTCTCGGCGATCTGACGCGCCGTGCGGTCCTCGTCGACGACCAGGAAGTTGTCGCCGGCGCCCGGGACGTTGGTGAGACCCAGGACCAGGACGGGGGTCGACGGACCCGCTTCCTCGACGTTGTTGCCGTTGTCGTCGAGCATCGCCCGGACACGGCCGTACGCGTCGCCGACCACCATGGTGTCGCCGATGCGCAGCGTGCCGCGCTGGACCAGGACCGTCGAAACGGCACCACGGCCGCGGTCGAGGTGGGACTCGATCGCAATACCCTGCGCGTCCTGCTCCGGGTTGGCCCGCAGGTCGAGCGAGGCGTCCGCGGTCAGGACCACGGCCTCCAGCAGGGAGTCGATGTTCAGACCCTGCTTGGCGGAGATGTCGACGAACATCGTGTCGCCGCCGTACTCCTCGGCCACCAGACCGAACTCGGTGAGCTGACCGCGCACCTTCGTCGGGTCGGCACCCTCGACGTCGATCTTGTTGACCGCGACCACGATCGGCACGTCGGCCGCCTTGGCGTGGTTCAGCGCCTCGATCGTCTGGGGCATCACGCCGTCGTTGGCCGCCACCACGAGGATCGCGATGTCGGTCGACTTGGCACCACGGGCACGCATGGCGGTGAACGCCTCGTGACCAGGGGTGTCGATGAAGGTGATCCTGCGCTCTTCACCGTTGACCTCGGTCGCGACCTGGTACGCGCCGATGTGCTGCGTGATACCGCCGGCCTCGCCCGCGACGACGTTCGTCTTGCGGATGGTGTCGAGAAGGCGGGTCTTACCGTGGTCGACGTGACCCATGACGGTCACGACCGGCGGACGGACCACGAGGTCGTCCTCGTCGCCCTCGTCCTCGCCGAACTCGATGTCGAAGGACTCGAGCAGCTCGCGGTCCTCCTCCTCGGGGCTGACGATCTCGAGGACGAAGTTCATCTCGTCCGCGAGGAGCTTCAGCGTCTCGTCGGAGACGGACTGCGTGGCAGTGACCATCTCGCCGAGGTTCATCATCACGCCGACGAGCGACGCCGGGTTGGCGCCGATCTTCTCCGCGAAGTCGGTGAGGGACGCACCGCGCGACAGGCGGACGGACTGTCCGTTGCCGCGAGGCAGCATCACGCCGCCGACCGACGGGGCCTGCATGGCCTCGTACTCCTGGCGCCTCTGCCGCTTCGACTTGCGACCACGACGCGCCGGACCGCCGGGACGGCCGAACGCACCCTGTGTGCCACCACGGCCACCGGGACCACCCGGACGACCGCCGAAGCCGGGACGGCCACCGCCGCCACCGCCGGGACCACCCGGACGGCCGGCGAAACCGCCGCCACCGCCACCGGGACCAGCCGGACGGCCGGCGAAGCCGCCGCCGCCACCACCGGGACGACCGGCGAAACCGCCACCGCCCGGACGACCGCCACCGCCACCGGGACCACCGGGACGACCGCCGCCGCCACCGGGACCGCGGCCACCGGGGCCACCACCGGGACGGGGGCTACCCGCAGCAGGACGCTGCGGCATCATGCCGGGGTTCGGACGGTTGCCACCGGGGCCACCGCCGGGACGCGGAGCGCCACCCTGCGGACGGGGCATGCCGCCCGGAGTCGGACGGGCACCGCCCGGACCGCCCTGCGGACGCGGAGCGCCGCCGGGACCGCCCTGGGGACGGGCACCACGGTCCTGGCCGCCCGCGCCCTGCGGACGCGGACCACCGGGAGCACCGGCGCCACCGGGTCGGGGCGCGCCACCCGGACGGGGCGCCTGCGGGCGCGCCATGCCGGTGGAGCCACCCGAGGTGAAGGGGTTGTTGCCCGGACGAGGGCCGGCCGGACGGGCACCGGGACGCGCGGACTGGCCGCCGGGACGCGGGGCGCCCTGACGGTCGCCGCGCTCGGGACGGTCGCCACGGCCCTGGCCACCCTGGCCGGGACCACCGGCGGGACGGGCACCGGGACGCGGAGCCTGGCCACCGGGACGCGGGGCGGAACCCGGACGGGGACCCGCGGCCGGAGCCGAGGGAGCCGCGGGAGCCGACGGGGGCGCGGTGAACTCGGGCGCGGCCGGCGCCGGAGCCGCGGGAGCGGGCTTCGGAGCGGGCTTGGGACCCGGAGTCGGGCGCGGACCCGGCGCGGCCGGGGTGACCGGCGCGGCGGCGGGCCGCTCGGAAACAGCCGGCTTCGGGGCCGGCGGGCGCGGGGCAGCCGGACGGGCGGCCTGCGCGGGAGAGGGGGCTGCCGGCCTCGCCGGGGCAGCCTTGCGTGCGGCGGGCTTGCCGCTTCCGTTGCCCTGCTGGAGGGCATCGGTCAGCTTGCGTACTACGGGCGCCTCGATCGTCGACGACGCCGAACGGACGAATTCACCGAGCTCCTGGAGCTTGGCCATGACGACCTTGCTCTCAACCCCGAACTCCTTGGCGAGTTCGTATACCCGGACCTTAGCCACTTCGCTCCTTTTAGGTCCGGGTTGCGTCCGGACCGTCGCTACTTCATGGGCGTACTCATCGCGTGCTCATCGAGTGCTCATCGCAATCTCGACCTACTTCCAACTCGCGGGGTACCAGGGCCGCACGGGGGTTCCGTACGACACGTCTTACGGTGTTGCCTGCTCGACGCAGAGGCGCAACGCCGCTGTGTCGAGCGCTCCCGGGGCACGCAGCGCCCTTGGGAACGCCCGGCGGCGTACCGCCAGGTCCAGACAGACCAGGGCGGGGTGAACATACGCACCCCGGCCGGGCAGCGTACCGCGATGATCGGGGACGCATTCACCCTCGATCGCCACGACCCGCAGCAGATCAGTCCTGGCCGCTCGTTCCCGGCACCCCACACAGGTGCGTTCAGGGCATGCGCGGGCTCGCGTCCGGCCAGACACTCTTAAGTCTACCTCTCCGCACCGACCTCACCCCTTTTGGGGCAAGAATCGAACAGTTGCTGCGCAGATAACTGTCGTGATCCAAGCCACTCGCGGCTTGGATCTATTCCCCGCCCCGGTCGCCGCTCCGGTCCCCGCGCCGCTCGGCGGGCTGCTCGGAGGGCTGCTCGGTGTCCGGACGGATGTCGATCCGCCAGCCGGTGAGGCGGGCCGCGAGGCGGGCGTTCTGGCCCTCCTTGCCGATCGCCAGTGACAGCTGGTAGTCGGGGACCGTCACCCGCGCGGAGCGGGCCGCCAGGTCGACCACCTCGACCTTGGAGACGCGGGCCGGGGACAGCGCGTTCGCCACCATCTCGGCCGGGTCGTCCGACCAGTCGACGATGTCGATCTTCTCGCCGTTCAGCTCGGCCATGACGTTGCGCACCCGGCCGCCCATGGGCCCGATGCAGGCACCCTTGGCGTTCAGGCCCGAGCGCGTCGAGCGGACGGCGATCTTCGTGCGGTGGCCGGCCTCGCGGGCGATGGCGGAGATCTCGACGGATCCGTCGGCGATCTCCGGCACCTCCAGCGCGAAGAGCTTCTTCACCAGATTGGGGTGCGTGCGTGACAGCGTCACGGACGGACCGCGCACGCCCTTCGCCACCCGGACGACGTACGAGCGCAGGCGCAGGCCGTGCTGGTACGTCTCGCCGGGGACCTGCTCCTGCACGGGCAGGATGGCCTCCAGCTTGCCGATGTCGACGAGCACGTTCTTCGGGTCGCGTCCCTGCTGGACCACGCCCGTCACGATGTCGCCCTCACGTCCGGCGTACTCGCCGAGCGTCGCGTCGTCCTCCGCGTCGCGCAGACGCTGGAGGATCACCTGCTTGGCGGTGGTCGCGGCGATCCGGCCGAACCCCGACGGGGTGTCGTCGAACTCGCGTACCTCCTGCCCCTCCTCCAGGTCCTCGGGGTCCTCCTTCGCCCACACGGTCACATGACCGGTCTCCCGGTCGAGCTTCACGCGCGCGTGGCGGCGGCTTCCCTCGGTGCGGTGGTAGGCGATGAGGAGGGCCGACTCGATCGCCTCGACCAGCAGGTCGAAGGAGATCTCCTTCTCCCGTACCAAACCCCGCAGGGCACTCATGTCGATGTCCACGGCTACGCCTCCTCTGCGTTCTCTTCGGTCTCTTCGTTCTTGCTCTTACGGTTGAACTCGACCTGGACGCGGGCCTTGGCGATGTCCGCGAAGGCGATCCGCCTGGTGGTGGGCCTGCGCCCCTTCACACCCGGCACTTCCACGTCGAGGCCGTCGTCGTCGGCCTTCAGGATGCGGGCGACCAGCTCGGCGCCGTCTCCCAGCTGGAACTTCACCAGCCGGTCCGTGGCGCGTACGTAGTGACGGTGCTCCTTGAGCTCGCGCTCGGCACCGGGGGTTCCGACCTCGAGGGTGTACTCGCCCTCGCCCATCGCGTCGCTCTCGTCGAGCTTCGCCGAGAGCGCGCGGCTCACATCGGCGATCTGGTCGAGGTCCGCACCGGCGTCCGAGTCGACTACCACCCGCAGCACGCGCTTGCGTCCGACCGAGTCCACCTCGATCTCTTCCAGGTCGAGTCCCTGGGAGCTGACGAGCGGTTCCAGAAGTTCTCGCAGCCTCTCGCTCTGGGTGGTGCTCATCCGGGTGACTCCTCGGCCGCGTGTGCTGTTGTGGGTTGGTCGCGTGTCTGGTCAAAGGGTATCCGGTCGCAGGGGGTGTTGCCGTCCATCGGGGCGGTCACGGGAAGGGCCGACGGCTGCCCGGGAACCGGCCCGGCGGAGGTACGGGAGAGCCGCTGGCGAGCGCCGGGTCCCGGCGCGGGTACCGTGATCACGGGCGCGCCGCCCTCCCGTTCGTACGAGCCTTCCGAGGACGTCTGCCGTGTCGTTCACCCCGCCGTCCCGCACCGGGTCGGGTCCGCGCCGAAGGAGCCTGCTCACGTCGGCCGCGGGCGCCGCCGTGCTCGCGGGCTGTTCCGCTCCCGAGTCGCCGTCCTCCGGTACCGCGGCCCGGAGTCCCTCGGCCGCCGACGCCGCACGCGCGCGTGCCGCCCGCGACAGCGAGACGCTCGCGGCGCGCTACGCCGCCGTGATCGCCGCCCATCCGCCGCTGGCGAAGCGGCTGGACCCGCTGCGGAACGAGGTCGTACGGCACGCGCGGGCGTTCGGCGGCACCGGGAGCCGGCCCTCGGCCTCACCGTCCGCCTCCGCTTCCGCGTCCCCCTCGGACTCCGCTTCCGCGTCCCCTTCGGACTCTGCTTCCGCCGCCTCCTCGGGCTCGCTTTCCGCCGTCTCCTCGGCTTCGGGTTCCGCGAGTGCCTCGCCCGCCGTGCCGGCCCGAGAGAAGGACGCCCTCGCCGACCTCGCGGCGGCCGAACTCGCCCTGGTGGACCGGCGCACGAGAGCCCTGCTGGACGTGCCGGGAGAGTTGGCCAGACTGCTGGCCTCGGTGGCGGCCGCCGGCGCGGCCCACGCGTACGTGCTGACGGAGGAGAAGAAGTGAGCTCGACGGGCGGGACGGAACAGGCCGGGGAGACCCGGGAAGCCGGGAAGGCCGGGCAGAAGGCCGGGACGGCGGAGCTGACGGCCCTGCAGGCCGCGCTGGCCGCCGAGCACGCCGTGGTGTACGGGTACGGAGTCGTCGGCGGCAGGATCGGTGAGTCCCGCCGGGGCGAGGCCCGCGCCGCCTACGACGCGCACCGTGCCCGTCGCGACGAACTGGCGCGCACCATAAGGGACCTGGGGGGACAGCCGGCGCCCGCGGCGGCGGCGTACGCGCTGCCCTTCGCCGTCAAGGACTCCGGCACGGCCGTACGGTTCGCCGCCGAGCTGGAGGAACGTGTGGCCGGGAGCTACTCCGACCTGGTGCGCGCCTCCTCGGGCGACCGGCGGCGCTCGGCGGCCGAGGCGCTGCGGGAGGCGGCGGTGCGGGGAGTGCGCTGGCGCGGGGAGAGCGTAGCCTTCCCTGGTCTCGCCGAGCGGACGGCCGCCTCGTTCGCGGCGGCGCCCTCGCACACCTGACGCGACTCTCGGAAGGAACCCCTCCCGCATGGACTCCCGCATGGCTTTCGAACCGCCGCAGCGCCTGGTGCGGGCGCTCGGCGAGGCGCAGCGGGGCGGGTCCGACGGGACCAAGGGGGCCGATGAGTCGGGCAAGTGGCTCGACGAGCTGGCCGAGGTGGTTCAACAGGCTGTCGGTCTACGCGAGTTGACCGTGGAGCGGGTGCAGGCGCCCGGCGGACGCAGCAGTCTGGTCGTGCTGGTGCGGCAGGCCGACGGGACACCCGCGGTACTGAAGCTGGCTCCGGAGCGGGCGCGTCCGGAGAGCGAGCGGGCCGCGCTCGCCCACTGGGGCGGCCGGGGCGCTGTGCAGCTCCTGCCTCCCCGCGGTGTGGCGGGCGACGTCCACGGAGTGCTGCTGCTGGAGCGGTTGCGGCCCGATCTGTCCGTGCGTTCGCTGCCGGAGGCGAAGGCGTTGCTGGAGGCGGCCGGTACGCTGCGGCGGCTGTGGGTCGACCCGCCCGCCGCTCAGGTGCACGCCTTCGAGACGGTGGCCGAGCGGACCGGGCGGCAGGCCGAGGCGATGCGGGCCGCGGCGGACACCGATGCCGAGGTCGTGGAGCTGGTCGACGCGGCGCTCGCGGCGCGCGAGGAACTGATCGCCGGCCCGCCCGAGGAGCGACTGCTGCACGGCACGTTCCGGCAGAGCAAGGTGCTCGCCGGTGAGCGCATGCCCTGGCTGGCCGTGGGCCCGGACCCGGTGATCGGTGAGTGCGCCTTCGATCTGGCCCGGCTGGTCCGTGACCGGGTGGAGGACCTGATCGCCTCGCCCTCGGGTGCCTCGATCACCCGACGGCGGGTGAAGCGGCTCGCCGAGTCGCTGGAGGTGGACCAGGAGCGGCTGCGCGGCTGGACCCTGTTCCGGGCGGTCGAGTCCGGCGTGCGGGCGCAGCGGGTGGGGCGTACGCAGGACGCCGAACTGCTGCTGGAGTTCGCCGGCTGGCTCTGAGCCGGCGAGGCCCGGCGCCCTTTCCTGGCCCGGATGGAGCGGTGTGACGGCGTCCTACGGCCGACGAGCGGCCGGAGTGAGGCGTGCCGGGCACCGGTGACGCCGCGAAGCGCATTCCGCGAAGCACGTTCCGGGAGGCGTCTTCCGGGGCGGACGTCCGGCCACCGGCCGGGATGTCGTACCCCGGCCGGGCCGTCCTGCCTACTTGCCTGCCTACCTGCCTGCCTGCCTCGGTCAGGCCGTCAGTCGGGCGATCGCCTCGTCGACGGTCAGTTCCTCGCGCTCGCCGGTGCGGCGGTCCTTGAGCTCCAGGACGCCCTCGGCCGAGCGGCGACCGGCGACCAGGATCTGCGGTACGCCGATGAGCTCGGCGTCGGTGAACTTCACGCCCGGGGAGACACCGGCGCGGTCGTCCACCAGGACCCGCACGCCCGCGGCGCCCAGCTTCTCGGAGACGTCGAGGGCCAGCTCGGTCTGCAGCGCCTTGCCCGCGGCGACGACATGGACGTCGGCGGGGGCGATCTCCTTGGGCCAGCACAGACCCTGCTCGTCCGCCGACTGCTCGGCGAGCGCCGCCACCGCGCGCGAGACACCGATGCCGTAGGAGCCCATGGTCACGCGGACCGGCTTGCCCTGCTGGCCGAGGACGTCGAGCTGGAAGGTGTCGGCGTACTTGCGGCCGAGCTGGAAGATGTGGCCGATCTCGATGGCGCGGTCCAGCTTGAGGTCGGCGCCGCAGGACGGGCAGGGGTCGCCCTCCTCGACGACGACGACGTCGAGGTAGTCGTCGACCTCGAAGTCACGGCCCGCGACGACGTTCTTCGCGTGCGTGTCGGCCTTGTTGGCGCCCGTGACCCAGGCCGTGCCCGGCGCCACCCGCGGGTCGGCGATGTACCGGACCTTCTCCAGACCCTGCGGGCCCACGTAACCCCGTACGAGGTCGTCGCGGCCCTCGAAGTCCTCGGCCGTCACCAGTTCCACGACGGCGGGCGCGAGGTGCTCGCCCAGCTTGCCGAGGTCGACCTCGCGGTCGCCCGGGACGCCGACGGCGACGATCTCGCCGTCGACCTTGACCAGCAGGTTCTTGAGGGTGGCGGAGGCCGGGACACCGAGGTGCCGGGCGAGCGTCTCGATGGTCGGGGTGTCGGGGGTGTCCAGCTCCTCGACCGGGCCGTGCTCCTCGGAGACGGGCGTGAGCTTGAAGGTCACGGCCTCCGTGTTGGCGGCGTAGTCGCAGGCCGGGCAGTCCACGAAGGTGTCCTCGCCGGCCGCGGCGGGGGCGAGGAACTCCTCGGAGGCGGAGCCGCCCATGGCGCCCGAGACCGCTGACACGATGCGGTAGTCGAGGCCCAGCCGGGCGAAGATCTTCTGGTACGCGGCGCGGTGCAGCGCGTAGGACTCGGCGAGGCCCTCGTCCGTGGTGTCGAAGGAGTACGAGTCCTTCATCTGGAACTCGCGGCCGCGCAGCACGCCGGAGCGCGGGCGGGCCTCGTCGCGGTACTTGGTCTGGATCTGGTACAGCATGACCGGCAGGTCCTTGTACGACGCGACCTGGTCCTTCACCACCAGGGTGAAGATCTCCTCGTGGGTGGGGCCGAGCAGGTACTCGCCGCCCTTGCGGTCCTTGAGGCGGAACAGCAGGTCGCCGTACTCCTCCCAGCGGGCCGAGGCCTCGTAGGGCTCCTTGGGGAGGAGGGCCGGCAGCAGGACCTCCTGGGCGCCGATGGCGTCCATCTCCTCGCGGACGACCCGGGAGATGTTGTCGAGAACCTTCTTGCCGAGCGGCAGCCAGGTCCAGATGCCCGCGGAGTTGCGGCGCACGTAGCCGGCGCGGACCAGCAGCTTGTGACTGAGCGTCTCGGCGTCCGCCGGGTCGTCACGCAGTGTCTTGACCATCAAACGGGACATGCGCTGGACCTGGGCCATGGTTCTCGACTCCTGCTGCGTAAGGGTGATGGCAAGGAGGTTAGCCGGGGGGCCGCCGTCCCCGGAAATCCGTTTCGCCCCGGGGCCGCCCGTCAGGGGCGCCGCAGCGGCAGTGGCGCGCCCATCACGGCGTACGGTTTCGGCGCGCTCGGGAAGAGGACCTGCCGGGCCAGGTCCTCGTAGCCCAGCGAGTGGTACAGGCCGCGGGCGGGACTGTCCGTGTCGATGGCCGAGAGGATCGAGCGGGGTTGGGCCGCGCTGTCCGTGATGCCGGTGATCAGGGCGCGGCCCGAGCCGCGGTTCTGGTAACGCGGGTGGACGTGCAGCTCGGTGATCACGAAGGAGTCGTCGAGCCAGGAGTCGTTGCCCCGCGCGCGCAGGTAGGGCTCGACGACGGTGGACCACCAGTGCCCACGGTCGTTGGGCATGCCGTAGACGAATCCGACGAGCCGTCCGTCGGCGGTGGTGGCCCCGAGGGCGCGGGCTCCCGGACTGGTGAGGTGGCGCAGCACGATCTGCCGGCGGACGGCGATCTCGTCGGCGCCCAGTCCGAAGGCGAGTGCCTGGACGGCGAGCGCCTCGTCGACGCGCGCGGCGAGATCCAGCGGGCCGATGACCACGTCGTCGGGGGTGCGGGGCCCCTGACCGGGAAAGCGCAGCATGCCGGGGAGACTACAGGGCACGTACGGGGCTCAGAGCGGCTCCTCGGGGCGGTGGCGGCGGGGGTGGCCCGCGGCGTGGCTAGAACAGGACGCTCATGAACGCCCCGATCTCCTGGAAGCCCACGCGTCGGTAGGTCGCCCGGGCGGCCGTGTTGAAGTCGTTGACGTAGAGGCTGACGAGGGGGGCGACGTCCGCGAGGGCGTAGCGCAGGACGGCCGCCATGCCGGGGGCCGCGAGTCCCTGGCCCCGGTACTCGGGGGCGACCCAGACGCCCTGGATCTGGCAGGCCTGGGGGGTGGCGGCGCCGATCTCGGCCTTGAAGACGACCTTGCCGTTCTGGTCGAGGCGGGCGAACGAGCGTCCGGTGCCGACGAGTTCGGCCACCCGTGCCTGGTAGAGCAGGCCGCCGTCACCGGCGAGCGGCGAGACGCCGACCTCCTCGGTGAACATCGCCACGCACGCCGGCATGATCGTCTCCATCTCGTCCTTACGGATACGGCGGAGGTAGGGGTCCGGGGCGATGTCGGCGGGGAGGCGGTCGGTGACCATCAGGGGCTGGTGGGCGCGGACCTCGCGGGCGGGGCCCCAACTCGGTTCGAGCAGCCGCCACAACTGGGCGGTGGCCTCGGCGGGACCGACGATCGAGGAGCAGCGGCGGCCGGCCCGGCGGGCGCGGTCGGCGAAGCCGCGGACGGCTCGGGGGGTGGCACAGATCGGAACCAGGTTGGCGCCGGCGTAGCAGAGGGACTGCAGCATGCCGTCCTCGTACCAGCCCCACATCTCGCCGCCGAGCCGCCAGGGGTCGAGGCCGGCGATCTGCACCCGGGACGCGACGAAGGCGTTGACGACCGGCTCACGGTTGAGCACGGCGAGTGCGGCGTCCAGGTCACTCGGTTCGAGGACCCTGGTGGTGGTCTGGGTCAACACGTACGGGGGCCTCACCCTGGGGTCTGCTGATCTCCGCACTGTACCTGGCGAGGTTATGGGGCGCCGCCCCTTGTGCGGGGTGGGCGTTCTCGGGTGCGGGTGGGTGGGGGCTCGGTGCGCAGTTCCCCGCGCCCCTGACCCCAGGGGCTGCGCCCCGGGAACACCGGCCGCCCGAACGCGATCGGCCACCGGTGCGCGGGAGCTGAGCGCGCAGTTCCCCGCGCCCCCTTAAAGCGGGGTCGGGTGCGTAGTTCCCCGTGCCGGGGCGTGCGTCTTCGGTCCGTCGGTGTTCGAGGGGAGGTCCGGGGGCCGGAGCCCCGGGGATGACGGGGGTCAGCCCGCCACGGCCACCGAAGGCTCGCCGGAGGCGACCCCGTCGGCCTCCATCTGCTCGGCGAGCTTCATCGCTTCCTCGATGAGGGTCTCGACGATCTTCGACTCGGGCACGGTCTTGATGACCTCGCCCTTGACGAAGATCTGCCCCTTGCCGTTGCCGGAGGCGACGCCGAGGTCGGCCTCGCGGGCCTCGCCCGGTCCGTTCACCACGCAGCCCATGACGGCGACGCGCAGGGGGACCTCCATGCCGGTGAGGCCGGCGGTGACTTCCTCGGCCAGCTTGTAGACGTCGACCTGGGCGCGGCCGCAGGACGGGCAGGAGACGATCTCCAGACCGCGCTGCTTGAGGTTGAGGGACTCCAGGATCTGGAGGCCGACCTTGATCTCCTCGACGGGCGGGGCCGAGAGGGAGACGCGGATCGTGTCGCCGATGCCCTCGGACAGCAGCGCGCCGAAGGCGACCGCCGACTTGATCGTGCCCTGGAAGGCGGGGCCCGCCTCCGTCACACCCAGGTGGAGGGGGTAGTCGCAGGCGGCGGCCAGCTGCCGGTAGGCGTTGACCATGACGACCGGGTCGTTGTGCTTGACCGAGATCTTGATGTCCCGGAAGTCGTGCTCCTCGAAGAGGGACGCCTCCCACAGCGCCGACTCGACGAGCGCCTCCGGCGTCGCCTTGCCGTACTTCTGGAGCAGGCGCCGGTCGAGCGAGCCGGCGTTGACGCCGATCCGGATCGGGGTGCCGGTGTCCTTCGCGGCCCGGGCGATCTCCTTGACCTGGTCGTCGAACTGCTTGATGTTGCCGGGGTTGACGCGCACCGCGGCACAGCCCGCGTCGATCGCGGCGAAGACGTACTTCGGCTGGAAGTGGATGTCCGCGATCACCGGGATCTGCGACTTGCGGGCGATCGTCGCGAGGGCGTCCGCGTCGTCCTGGGTCGGGCAGGCGACCCGGACGATCTGGCAGCCGGACGCCGTCAGCTCGGCGATCTGCTGCAGCGTGGCGCCGATGTCCGACGTACGCGTGGTCGTCATCGACTGCACCGAGACGGGTGCGTCTCCACCCACGGCCACGGTTCCGACCTGGATCTGCCGGCTCTTCCGGCGCTCGGCGAGCTTGGTCGGAACGGACGGCATGCCGAGAGAAATCGCAGTCATCTGCTGTGCAACCCCAAGTTGTGGATCAAGGTCCCGGAATCGTGGGCTCCAGGATCCGAGATTACGGCACCGGCGCACGCGCGAGCACATCACGCCCCTAAACCCACCCAACGGATGGTGGCCGGGCACCCCAGGGTGCCCGGCCACCGTGAACGGCGCCCTACTAGGAGATTTTGACCGGGTTGACCACGTCCGCGATCAAGACGAGAAGGGTGAAGCAGACGAAGATCCCGGCCACCACGTAGGCCACCGGCATCAGCTTCGCGACGTCGAACGGACCCGGGTCGGGCCGCTTGAGCACCTTCGCCGCGTTCCGCCGCAGCGACTCCCACAGCGCGCCCGCGATGTGCCCGCCGTCGAGCGGGAGCAGCGGGAGCATGTTGAACAGGAAGAGGGACAGGTTGAAGCCCGCGACCAGCAGCAGCATCATCGCGACCTGCTGGGACGCCGGGATGTCGAGGGTGAAGACGTCCCCGCCGATGCGCGCCGCGCCGACCACCCCCATCGGGGAGTCCGCCTTGCGCGGCCCGTCGCCGAAGGCCGCGTTCCACAGGTCGGGGATCTTGCCGGGCAGCGAGACCAGCGACTCGACGCCGTTCTGCATCATGTCGCCCATGCGGTCCACGGACTGTCCGAACGACTGCTGGACGATGCCGGAGGCGGGGGTGAAGCCGAGGAAGCCGGCGTACACGTACTTGCCCTCGACGTAGCCGCCGTTGCCGTCCGTCTTGCTGACCTGGTTCTTGATCAGGTGGGTCTTGAGGTCGAGCCGCTGTCCCTTGCGTTCGACCGTGATGGTGACGTCCTTGCCGGGGTTGGAGCGGATGTCGGACTGCAGGACCGACCAGTCGCCGACCGCCCTGCCGTCGAACGCGACGATCTTGTCGCCGCCCCTGAGACCGGCGGCCTTGGCCGGCGCCGCCTGATCGCTCGCCGCGCACTTCGAGCGGTTCTCGCTCTGCTGGATGACGCAGTCCGAGACCTTGCCGACCGTGGTGGTCTGGGTCTGCACGCCGAACGTCATCATCACGCCGAGGAAGATCGCGACGGCCAGGACGAGGTTCATGAACGGGCCCGCGAACATCACGATCACGCGCTTCCACGGCTTGCGCGTGTAGAAGAGGCGGGTCTCGTCACCGGGCTTGAGCTCTTCGAAGGCGGCGGACCTGGCGTCCTCGATCATGCCCCGGAAGGGCGAGGTCGAGCGTGCCTCGATCCGGCCGTCGGGACCCGGCGGGAACATCCCGATCATGCGGATGTAGCCGCCGAGCGGGACCGCCTTCACCCCGTACTCGGTGTCGCCCTTCTTCCGGGACCAGATGGTCGGCCCGAAGCCGACCATGTACTGCGGCACACGGATGCCGAAGAGCTTGGCCGTCGACAGATGTCCCAGCTCGTGCCAGGCGATCGAGATGAGCAGGCCGACCACGAAGACGACTATGCCGAGGATCATCATCAGGGTCGTCATGCACGAGCCTCCGCGGTTGTCGTCTGTGCCGTCAGTTCACGGGCCCGGGCACGCGCCCAGGTCTCCGCTTCGAGGACGTCCGCCACCGTCAGGGAAGTTCCCGATCGGGGTGTTCCGTGTTCCTCGACCACCCGTGTGACGGTCTCCACGATCCCATTGAACGGCAGTGCGCCGTTCAGGAACGCGTCGACGCACTCCTCGTTGGCGGCATTGAACACCGCCGGGGCCGTGCCCGCGAGCCGGCCCACGTGCCGGGCGAGTCCGACCGAGGGGAACGCCTCGTTGTCGAGCGGGAAGAACTCCCAGCTCGACGCCTTGGTCCAGTCGCAGGCCGGGGCCGCGTCGGGGACGCGCTCCGGCCAGCCGAGGCCGATGGCGATGGGCCCCCGCATGTCGGGGGGCGTCGCCTGCGCCAGTGTCGATCCGTCCGTGTACTCAACCATCGAGTGGACATACGACTGCGGGTGCACGACCACCTCAATGCGATCGAAGGGAATGTCGTAGAGGAGGTGCGCCTCGATGACTTCCAGTCCCTTGTTGACCAGGGTCGCGGAGTTGATCGTGATGACCGGTCCCATGGCCCAGGTGGGGTGGGCCAGGGCGTCGGCCGGTGTGACGTGCGCCAGCTCCGCCTTGGTACGGCCCCGGAATGGTCCCCCGGAGGCGGTCACGACGAGTTTGCGGACTTCCGCGCGTGTGCCGGCCGCCAGGGCCTGGAACAGGGCCGCGTGCTCGGAGTCGACGGGAATGATCTGTCCCGGCTTGGCCAGCGCCTTCACCAGCGGGCCGCCGACGATGAGCGACTCCTTGTTGGCGAGCGCGAGGGTGCGGCCCGCCTCCAGGGCGGCGAGGGTCGGGGCGAGACCGATGGAGCCGGTGATGCCGTTGAGGACGGTGTGACCGTCGGATCCGGCGAGCAGGGTGGCGGCGTCGGCTCCCGCGAGGATCTCGGGGAGCGGCTCACCGGCGCCGTACTGGGCGGCCAGTGCCTCTCGCAGCGCGGGGACGACGTCCTCGCGTGCGACCGCGACCGTGCGCACCCGCAGTCGGTGGGCCTGCTCGGCGAGCAGTCCGACCCTGCCGCCTGCGGCGGAGAGCCCGGTGACGCGGAAGCGGTCGGGGTTGCGCAGCACGAGGTCGATGGCCTGGGTCCCGATCGACCCGGTGGAGCCGAGGATCACGACATCCCGGACTCCGTCCACGGGGTCGAAGACAAGATGCGGATCAGCGAGGGGGGCTGGACTGTCGCTCATCCCCCCATTGTGGCCGCAACGCGGACCGCGCAGGACAGGGCTCCCCTCTTCCGCTCCGGCCCCGTTGACACCCCGGCGTACCCGAGGACACGAAATCACCCTTTGTGAATCTCACGTGAAGATCACGTGATAACACTTCACTACTGGCCGGTGGACGACCGGCCGGGGGACGACACCCTGGGGGGTTCTCATGCGGATTCGCGCTGCCCTGCCCGCACTCGCGGGCGCCGTGGCACTGACGGGCACGTTTCTTCTCAGCACTCCGGCGCAGGCCGCCGGCGGTGTGACCATCCAGCACGTCTGGTTCGACAGCCCGGGCTCCGACAACCGCTCCAACGCGAGCCTCAACGGCGAGTGGGTGCAGCTCAAGAACACCGGTTCCGCGGCGGTCCCGCTCAAGGGCTGGGTCCTGAAGGACGTGTCGAACCACAGGTACACCTTCCCCAACGTGAAAATCGGGGCGGGCAAGACCATGAAGGTGCACACCGGAAGCGGTACGGACACCGCGGCGGACAAGTTCCAACGCCGGCGCGCGTACGTCTGGAACAACACCAGTGACACCGCCACGCTCACGAAGGCGAGCGGCTCCAAGGTCGACTCGTGCTCGTGGACGACGCGGGATCCCAGCGACAAGTACTGCTGATCCCCGGGCAGGCCGCCGCCCGCCCCGGCCGGAACGGACGGCGGCCCGGCATCGAGAGGGCGGTGACCGACGCGCCTGAGGGCGTCGGACACCGCCCGTGCCTGCCGGGACCGGGGTCAGCGGATGGGCCGGCGCACGTTCTCCCGCTGAGCGGGACCGGGCGTCGCGTCGGCGATCCACGGGCCGTCGCCGGACGGGTCGACGACTCCCTCCTCCAGCCAGGTGTAGGTGCCCGACATCACGCCCTTGACGACCCTGCGGTCGAGCTCGTCGGTGTTGGTCCACAGACGCCCGAAGAGTTCGTCGACGCGGATGCGGGACTGCCTGCAGAAGGCGTCGGCGAGTTGGTACGCCTCGCGGCCGTGCTCCCCGCTGGTGCGCAGGAGTTCGGCGCGCACACAGGCGGCGCTCATCGCGAAGAGCTCGGCGCCGATGTCGACGATCCGGCCCAGGAAGCCCTGCTTGGTCTCCATCCGTCCCTGCCAGCGGGACATGGCGTAGAAGGTGGAGCGGGCCAGCTTGCGGGCGCTGCGTTCGACGTAGCGCAGGTGCGGCGAGAGGTCGACGCCGTGCTGGAACTCGCCGTACGAGCGCGGGAGCTGACCGGGGCCCGCGACCAGCTTCGGGAGCCACTTGGCGTAGAAGACACCGGCGTTGGCGCCCGCCTTCGCCTTGTCCGAGAGGGACTTCTCGGGGTCGATGAGGTCACCGGCCACCGAGAGATGGGCGTCCACGGCCTCGCGGGCGATCAGCAGGTGCATGATCTCCGTCGAGCCCTCGAAGATGCGGTTGATGCGCAGGTCCCGCAGGATCTGCTCGGCCGGGACCGCCCGTTCACCACGGGCCTTGAGGGACGCGGCGGTCTCGAAGCCGCGGCCACCGCGGATCTGGACCAGTTCGTCGGCCATCAGACAGGCCATCTCGGAGCCGTACAGCTTGGCGAGGGCGGCCTCGATACGGATGTCGTTGCGGTCCTCGTCGGCCATCTGCGAGGACAGGTCGACGACCGCCTCCAGGGCGAACGTAGTCGCCGCGATGAAGGAGATCTTCGCTCCGACCGCCTCGTGGAAGGCGACCGGCTTGCCCCACTGCTCGCGCGCGGCGGACCACTCGCGGGCGATCTTGAGGCACCACTTCCCCGCCCCCACGCACATGGCGGGGAGGGAGAGCCGGCCCGTGTTGAGCGTGGTCAGCGCGATCTTCAGACCCGCGCCCTCGGGACCGATCCGGTTCGCGGCGGGGACGCGCACCTGGTGGAAGCGGGTGACACCGTTCTCCAGGCCGCGCAGGCCCATGAAGGCGTTGCGGTGCTCGACGGTGATCCCGTCGGAACCGGCCTCCACCACGAACGCCGTGATGCCGCCCTTGTGGCCCTCGGACTTCGGCACCCGCGCCATGACGACGAGCAGATCGGCGACGACACCGTTGGTCGTCCAGAGCTTCACGCCGTCGAGGACGTAGTCGTCGCCGTCCGGCACGGCGGTCGTGGCCAGCCGCGCCGGGTCGGAGCCGACGTCCGGTTCGGTGAGCAGGAAGGCCGAGATGTCGGTCCGGGCACAGCGGGGCAGGAAGGTGTCCTTCTGCTCCTTGGTGCCGAAGATCTTCAGCGGCTGGGGTACCCCGATCGACTGATGCGCGGAGAGCAGCGCGCCGATCGCCGGGCTCGCGGAGCCGACCAGGGCGAGGGCCTTGTTGTAGTACACCTGGGTGAGGCCGAGGCCGCCGTACTTGGTGTCGATCTTCATGCCGAGGGCGCCGAGCTCCTTGAGCCCGTCGACGACTTCGTCGGGGATCCGCGCCTCGCGCTCGATACGGGCGGAGTCGATCTTCGTCTCGCAGAAGTCGCGCAACTTGGCGAGGAACTCCTCGCCACGCTGGACCGCCTCGTCGGGCGGCAGGGGGTGCGGGTGGATCAGGTCGAGCCGGAAGCGCCCGAGGAACAGTTCCTTGGCGAAGCTGGGCTTGCGCCAGTCCTGCTCCCGCGCCGCCTCGGCGACCTGACGGGCCTCACGTTCGGTGACTGTGGGCCGGTGGGGTGTTGCGGACAAGAAGCTCACCTCGCCGCGAATAGGGATCACTGGGGGTCTTCGTTACTGACCGGTGCTACTCGATCGTATGTACCTGATTGCGGGCGACCCCACCAGTCCTCGCGCAGCGTTCGGGCCGTCCCCCGATCCTGCGGGGAGCAGTCGACGTACGCCGCGTACGCGGCTTTCCATCCGGTGTCGCCTGACAGGTTCCACATTGCTCCCTCGCGGCCGTCGCCGCCGCACCGGGTGTCACATCACGGGGCCGTTCGGGGGACCGTCCGCGTGAGGCCCCTCGACGGTCACCGTCTCCCCGGCTCTTCGGAGGAGCCCGGTGACGGGAGGTCCGTCCGGGCATCTCGCGACGAGCGCGCACGAGGTCGGTGTCGAAGCGCTTCGACGCCGATGAACGCCGAGGACACCTATGGACACACTCTCTCCACCGGGCTACTGTCGAGCCGCCTCACCCCGCCGCCCCCGTCGGTGCCACGCGCACTGTCGAAGCGCTTCACGCAGCTTGGAGAGCCGGATGGTCACCCTCGCCGAGGTCGCCCAGCACGCCGGAGTCTCGGCGAGCACGGTGAGCTACGTCCTCAGCGGCAAGCGGTCCATCTCGGCGGCGACCCGGCAGCGGGTGGAGCGGAGCATCCAGGAACTCGGCTACCACCCGAACGCGGGCGCCCGGGCCCTGGCGAGCAGCCGGTCCAACATCATCGCGCTGATGGTTCCGCTCCGTACCGACATGTACGTACCCGTGATGATGGAGATCGCCATCGCGGTGGCGACCCACGCCCGCACCTTCGGGTACGACGTGCTGCTGCTCACCGGTGAGGAGGGGCCCGACGCCGTGCGCCGGGTCACCGGCAGCGGGCTCGCCGACGCGATGATCCTGATGGACGTCGAACTCGACGACGAGCGGCTGCCCTTGCTGCGCCGGACGGACCAGCCGTCCGTGCTGATCGGCCTGCCCGCCGACACCTCCGGACTGACCTGCGTCGATCTCGACTTCGGGGCGACGGGCGCGCTGTGCGCCGAGCACCTGGCCGTGCTGGGCCACCGGGACATCGCCGTCATCGGCGAGGCGCCCGCCGTCTACGAACGGCACACGGGCTTCGCCGAGCGCACGCTCGACGGACTCCGGTCCCGTTCCCGCGAGTTGGGACTGCGTGTGCTGCACCGCCCCTGCGAGGGCGGCTTCGACGCGATGTCCCTGACGCTGGCCCGGGTCTTCGACGAGCGCCCCGGCACCACGGGCTTCGTCGTGCAGAACGAGTCCGCGGTCGAGCCGCTGCTCGCCCTGCTGCGCCGGCAGCGCCGGGCCGTCCCCGAGGACGTGTCGGTGATAGCGATCTGTCCGGACCAGGTCGCCACGCAGGCCTCGGTGCGGCTGACGTCGGTCGCCATCCCCGCGCAGGAGATGGGCCGGCACGCCGTCGAGCAGGTGATCGCCAAGCTGGAGGGGCGTGGCAACGGCGAAGTCGCGCTCATCGCACCCGAGTTGACGATCCGCGCGAGCACGGGGCCGGCCCCGGCGGGCGCCTGACGGTCGCGGACGGCACGTGACGCTTCCGTTGCCCGGAACTGTGGCCTCCACCACAGCGGGGCAGGTCCTGTCCTGCTGAAGTCGGCGGATGGTTCTTGTGCTCCTGTTGCTGCTTCCCGGCGGGCTGGGCGCCTGCGTCGCCCTCGCCGGGTACGGCTTCGGGAGGCTCGGACGCGCGGGCGCGGGGCGGCTGCGCGGGCCGGCCGCCCTCGTGGGTGCCGCCGCGGTCGCCGTGTATGTGTGGGGCCTGCTCCATGTCGCCGGAGCGGTCCTGGCGGCGGAGGACGGCGGCACCGACTCGGCGCCGATCCGGCCGTGCCGTACGCCCGGATGGCAGGAGTGGGCGCGGGACCCCGGCATCACCGGTTACACGGTGAGCTATCTGCCCGTACGGTTCGTCTGCGAGACGGGGGACGGCGGGCGGTACGCCACCGGCCACGTCCCCCGGTACGTCAACCCGGCCTTCTTCTGCCTCGCGGCGGCCGCCGTGGCGACGGCGGGCGCCGCTGCCCTCGACACCGGGCGCCGGGCCAGGAGGAGCACGGCCGTGTGACGCGCGGCGGCCGAACGGCCGTCCCATGCGGCCTTCCTGGGTTTCCCGGGCGTCCCTGGCATCGCGGCCTTCTCAGCCTTCGCGCCAGCCGAGTTTGACGAGGAGGTTCTTCGCCTCCTCCGCGACCTCCGCCTGGGCGACCACGTCGTAGCGGGCCGCGACGATCTGGCTCCGGGACGCGAAGTCGCGGCGGCCTCCGGTGAACGCGTGACCGACGAAGCCGAAGAGCGCGCCGAAGATGGCGCCGTAGAACAGGCCGCTGATCATCAGCACCAGGACGTGATGGTTGCCCGCGGCGAACAGCGACAGGAGCAGGCCGACGAGCAGCCCGAACCAGGCACCCGAGCCCGCGCCGGCCAGGGCGGCCCGGCCGCGGGTGAGCCTGCCGAGCACCGTCTCCACCATCCGCAGGTCGGAGCCGATGATCGCGGTGTGCTCCACCGGGAACTTGCTGTCGGAGAGGAAGTCGACCGCACGCTGCGCGCCCTCGTAGGTCGGGTACGAGCCGACCACCGGCCGGTCGAGCGGCGACGTGGGCGGTTGCTGGGTCATCGCGGGGTTCCTTTCCTCACCGTCCCCCTCCCTGTCGAACAGCCTGCTGCGGGGCGGTGACCCCCGCAACGCAGAACGGGCCGGGCGGGCGGAAGCGCCGCCGCGGAGCGGCCCGAGCGACCCGAGCGACCGGAGTGGCCCGAGCGGCCCGAGCGGCCGGACGCGGTCGCCTCTTGCCGCGCGGGAGGTCGACCGATGTCGGATGTCGCTCTCCCGGGAGGCTGAGCTCACTCGTCCGAGGCCTCCATGCTCCGGTTCCAGTTCCCGAGCCATGCGCGTACCTGGTCACAGGTGGTGTCCAGGTCCGCTGCGGCCGAGTACACGGCGGGGACCTGATCGGGGCCGTCGACGGCCAGCAGGCGTGCTCGCAGAGCCGCCTGAACGTCTACCTCATCGTGACCATGGTGAAAGACGGCTGCCGACCCGAGAAGGACGCAACAGGACATTCGATTACCAGACCGGCGACCTCGGATACGTCCGTTCGCCGTGGGTCACTACATCGAGAACACCGGCGACACAGCACTGAAGCTGCTCGAAATGTTCCCGGCGCCCCCGCTTCGAGGACGTCAGCCTCGCCCAGTGGATGGCCCTGACCCCCGCCGAAGTGGTCCGCCGCCACCTCGACCTCAACGACAACGTGATGAACCCGCTCCGCACCGAGAAGCAGCCGATCTTCCGCCCCTGGAGCCCCGGACACGCCGACGGCCGGAGCCCCCGCACAGTGGACTCCGGCCGTCGGCGATCGTTCGGGCAGCGCTCAGAGTGCGAGGCCCGTCAGCACGAGGACGCGCTCGTAGGTGTAGTCGTCCATCGCGAACTTCACGCCCTCCCGCCCGACGCCGGACTGCTTCACACCGCCGTACGGCATCTGGTCGGCGCGGTAGGACGGCACGTCACCGACCACGACGCCGCCGACCTCCAGCGCCCGGTGCGCGCGGAACGCACCCTGCAGGTCGTGGGTGAACACACCCGCCTGCAGGCCGTACTTGGAGTCGTTGGCGGCGGCGAAGGCGGCTGCCTCGCCGTCCACCTTCCGCACGGTGAGGACCGGTCCGAAGACCTCCTCGCAGGAGACGGTGACGTCGTCCGGCACGTCGGCGAGAACCGTCGGCGCGTAGGAGGCACCGTCGCGCTTGCCGCCGGTGAGCAGCGAGGCGCCGGCCCCGACCGCCTCGTCGACCCACGCCTCGACACGCTTGGCCGCGTCCTCGCTGACCAGCGGGCCGACGTCGGTCTTGTCGTCCGACGGGTCACCGGTCACCTGGGCCTCGACGGCGGCGACGATGCGCGGCAGCAGCCGGTCGTACACGGACGCGTCCGCGATCACCCGCTGCACGGAGATGCAGGACTGGCCGCCCTGGTAGTTCGAGAAGGTGGCGATCCGCGTCGCGGCCCAGTCCAGGTCCGCGTCGCTCGCCCAGTCGGCGAGCACGACCGCCGCGCCGTTGCCGCCCAGTTCCAGGGTGCAGTGCTTGCGGGGCACCGAGTCCATGATCGCGTAACCGACCTTCTCGGAACCGGTGAAGGAGATCACGGGCAGGCGCTCGTCCTGGACGAGGGCGGGCATGCGGTCGTTGGAGACCGGCAGGATGCTCCACGAACCGGCGGGCAGGTCCGTCTCGGCGAGCAGGTCACCGATGATCAGGCCCGACAGCGGCGTCGCGGGCGCCGGCTTGAGGATGATCGGCGCGCCGGCGGCGATGGCCGGGGCGATCTTGTGGGCGCACAGGTTGAGGGGGAAGTTGAACGGCGCGATGCCGAGGACGACGCCCTTCGGGAAGCGGCGGGTCAGGGCGAGGCGGCCCTGGCCACCGAGGTCGGTGTCCAGGCGCTGGGCCTCGCCGCCGTTGAACCTGCGGGCTTCCTCCGCGGCGAAGCGGAACACGGAGACCGCGCGGCCTACCTCGCCGCGGGCCCACTTGATCGGCTTGCCGTTCTCGGCGGAGATGAGCTGCGCGATCTCCTCGGTGCGCTCGACGAGGCGGCGGCTCACGTGGTCGAGGGCGGCGGCGCGGACGTGGGCGGGGGTGGCGGCGAACTCGTCGCGTACGGCGTACGCGGCGGCCACGGCCTCCTCGACCTGGGCCTCGGTCGGGACGCTGACCTGGGCGACGACCCGGCCGTCCCACGGCGAGGTCACGTCGAAGGCGGTCTCGCCGGTGGCCTGGCGGCCGGCGAGCCAGAAGGCGTGGGTGGAAGTCATGTCGAGTCCCGGCCCTTCCGAGGTTGAGGAGTCGTCCTTGGTTTTCGTGGTCCACGGTAGGGCCGTGGCGGCGGAGGGGTATTTGTCCGAGCCGTAGCAGTCACCCGGCGGGGCACGCCGCTTTGTCCCGGTGACCTCGGGGTGTCTCGCCCCCGCCGCCCCTACCCGACCCATCCCATCCCTGGGGGCTCCGCCCCCAGACCCCCGCCAAGGGGCTGCCGCCCCCTGGACCCCCGCATCGCCCGAAGGGCTCGTCCTCAAACGCCGGACGGGCTGGAGACATGACCCCCGGCGTCAGCCTTCGAGGGCGACCCATCAGCGCAGGCCCGCACCCTCATCCCGTCCGGAACCATCCAGCGCACTCCAAAATCTCCAGCGCACACCGAAATCTCCAGCGCGGGCCCGCATCTCCAGCCCGTCCGGCATTTGAGGACAAGGCCCTTAAGGCCGGAGCGGGGGTCTGGGGGCGGCAGCCCCCAGGGAAGGGACGGGCAAGGGCGGCGGGGGCGAAACCCCCTATTCGGTGGCGGCAGCCGTCGTCTTCAGGGCCAGCCAGAGTTCCATCCGCACATCCGGATCGTCGAGGGACCTCCCGAGGATCTCCTCGACCCTCCGCATCCGGTAACGCAGCGTATGCCGGTGCACACCAAGGTCCGCGGCGGCCGCGTCCCACTGCCCGTGCCGGGACAGCCACGCCCGCAGCGAGGCCACCAGATCCCCCCGCCCGGTCGCGTCGTGCTCGTACAGCGCCCGCAGCAGTCCGTCGGCGAACGCCCGCACCGCGTCGTCCGCCAGCAGCGGCAGCACCGATCCCGCGGCCAGTTCCTCGTGCTCGACCAGCGACCGCCCCCGCCGCCGGGCGACGGACAGCGCCTGTTCGGCCTGTTTGTAGGCGGCGGCCGCGGCGATCGGCCCGGCCGGGGCCGACAGGCCGACGACCAACTCGTCGTCCTCGCCCGCCGGCTGCTCCCGGGCTCCGGTCCGCGCGGCGTCCAGGGCGAGGGCGTACTCCCCGCACGCGGCCACCGCCGCGCCTCCGTCGACCGCGAGCACGACCAGTCGCTCGCCGTCGGGCACGACGAGCACGGACTCGCCCGAGCGGGCCGCGGCCGACTCCACGATCTCGGCGAGCCCGCCGAGCGGGTCGCCGTTCGTGTCCGGCACCACCACCTGGGCCTTGGACGGTTTCGCCGCGGCGACCCTGGCGTGCCCGTCCGCGTGTGCCCGGGCCGCCGAGGCGGACGCCGACTCGGCCAGGATGAGCCGGAAGGGCGCGTCGAGCAGTTCCCCGTAGAGGTCCCCCGCCACGGTCCGGGCGTGCTCGGGCTGGCCGGCGAGCAGCATGCGCAGCACGGCCGCGCCGATCCGCTGTTCGGCCGCGTGCAGTGGCCGTGACCGCTCGGTGGTGAGCGTCAGCAGCGCGATCGCCGAGTGCACGGCGTACCGCTCGGCGGTGCCGAGGGCGGTGGCCGTTCCGACGGCGAGCGCGGCGCGGGGCCTGCGTCCGGTCCCGAGGGAGTGCAACTCGACGCGGTCCTCGCCGCCCACCACCGAACTCGCGGGGGCGGGCCGCTCGCGCAGCCGTTCCACGTCCGGGGTGAGCCGCCCGGCCCGCCGTCCGGCCCACTCGGGCGCGGCGGCGACGACGGCGCCCGAGGCGTCGTACAGCGCGGCCCAGCCGTCCACCTGTCCGGCGAGCGCGGCGAGCAGTCCCTGGGAGCCGTCGCTCAGGGCCTGCTTGGTCAGCTCGCGCTGCGCGGCGAAGCCGGCGGTCACGGCCCGGTACTGGTCCGCGGCGATCGCGGCCGACACGGCCTTGCTGATCGCCAGGAACGGCGTGCGCCGGGGTACCTCCAGCAGCGGGAGCCCTTCCTCCTCGGCCGCGTCGACGAGTGCCTTGGGGGTCTCCTCGTAGTTGACGCCGACCGCGAATCCGAGACCGACGACCCCCGCTCCCGCGAGCCGCTTCACGTAGCGCCGCATGGCGTCCGGGTCCTCCGCGTCCAGGGTGAGCGCGGTGATGAGCAGCAGCTCCCCGCCCTCCATGTACGGCACGGGGTCGGCGAGCTCGCTGACATGGGCCCAGCGGACGGGCACGTCCAGTCGGTCCTCGCCGGCCCGCACGGTCAGCTTGAGCGCGGAGTGGTGGACGAGCGAGGCGAGCGTGGGGGGCATGGGACCTTCAGGTCTTCACAGGATCTTCGACGGCCACGGGAGGTGTGATCTTTTGGATCTTTTGGCCGCAACGTATGAACGACCTATGTCGATTCTGCCTCACCGTACGGTCGGCCGGTGACCTGATGTCCGGACGCCCCGGTCAGCCGCGCAGATCCACCAGCAGGGGCGGCGCGTGCTCACCGCGCACGGTGGTGAGCGACAGCACCGCGTGCCCCGGCGGTACCCCGTGCGCCAGTTCGGACGCGGACCACCGCTCCCGTTCGACCTGCCGGACGGTGACGGCCCGTGCGGTCGGGGCGTGCCCGGTGATCACCCGCCGCAGCATGTGCACGGCCTTCCCCGCCGGGGTCTCCGCGATGATCTGCCGGTCGGTGACGTCCCGCGCCTCGATCCACTCCTTGCCCCACACCTCGGCGAAGTCCTGCCCGTCCCAGGGGGTGAGTCCGGACAGCGCCATCCGGCATCCGATGGATCCGAGCAGGGGGCCGCGCAGGGGGCGCGGTACGTCGTCGAGCGTGCGCAGCGTCAGCACGGCCCCGGCGTTGCCCGACCGCAGGCGCTGGATGCCCCGTACGGCCTCGGGTGTGACCAGTCCGGTCGCGTCGTCCAGTACGAGACAGGCGAAGAGCGAGCGGTCCTCGCGCACCGCGACGCTCGCCGTGAACTGCGCGAGCACGAGCCGCGCGAGGATCCGTGAGGCGTCGGCGTGCCCGCGCGCGGGCAGGTCGACGCGTACCCGCACCGGGTGGTCGAGGGCCCGCAGGGAGAAGGGCCGCGACTGTCCGGAGGTGTCGAAGAAGCCGGCGAAGGCGGGCCGGTCGAGCAGCGCGACACGGTCCGCGAGGACGCTTCCGACGTCGCCGGGGTGCCCCATCTGGCGCTCCCGGGCGTCGAGTTCCCGCAGCAGTGACTCCTGTCCGCCGTCCTGCAGTGCCTTGCGCAGCGCGCCGAGCGGTCCGGGCGCCCCGTCGAGGAGCTGCCGCAGTTCGGGCACGGAGGGGAAGCGCCCGTGGACGGCGCGGTAGGGGCCGAGCAGCTGGGCGAGCACGGTGGTCGAGCGCCGGCTGTCGCCCCCGGGGTGCGGGTCGGCGAGGTCCCCGACCAGCGCCTCGGCGAGCACCGCGGCGGCCTCGTCGGGGTCGGTGGTCCCGCCGTAGAGGTCGAGGTCGTACACGGACTCGGGGTTCCCGATCCGGACGACGACGTCGTACGCGTCGACGGGGCCGAGCCCGGCGCCCGCGGCGCCCACCACCACGACGGCTGCGCGCCCGGCGAGGGCGTGCAGGCACAGCGACTCTGCGAGCGGCCAGACGACCGCGCCGGTCTTGCCGGAGCCGGCGGGGCCGACGGCGAGCAGTGAGGTCCCCAGCAGATCGGGGCCGAGGGCCAGTCCGGTGTCGCGGTAGGCGTAGGGGTTGCGCGGGTCGTCGGCGGTCGCGCCGAGCCGTACCTGTCCGGTCACCAGGTCGTGGCGGGCGAGTCGGCCGGGCAGGTCGCGCTCGCCGGAGGGGTGCAGGCAGGCGGCGGCGCCGTCCTTGAGCACGGCGGCGGTGAACGTGGCGAGGCTGTGGCGTCCGCTGCGCACTCCCTGCCAGGCGCGGGCGATCCGGGCGTGGTCGACATCGCGCATCAGCCCGCGGCCCGCCTCGGCGGCGAGCCGGTCGGCGGCGTCGGCGGCTCCGGCGGCGCGCAGGTGGTTCCACTGGGCGGGGTCCTCCTCGGGCGCGGGCTGGCGCTCGTGGACGGGGGCGGCGCGGTGCCACGCGGGCAGTCCGTAGCGCCGCCAGACCTCACCCCAGCGGCCCAGGCGGCCGACGACGATCATGATGGCGAGGGCGATCAGCGTGTAGTAGCCGTACCAGAGGAACGCGTTGCCGACCCGGTCGTCGCTGTGGCGCCAGGAGTCGGGGGTGAACAGTTCGAGCGGCAGGACCCACCAGCCGCCGAGGTAGCCGTTCCACAGCAGCGACCAGACCAGCCAGCCCACCAGGAAGGCGATCACCGCGCCGCTCAGCAGTTGCCGGGCGGGGATCCGTTCCGGCTCCTGCTCGGGCCGGGGCCGGTAACCGAACCGCCACACCCCAGGGGCGGCCTCGGGCCGCGGTGCCCGCAGCCAGGCCAGGAACGCGGATCCGTCCGGCAACGGCGGTACGCCCGGTGCCCGGGCCGGCCGGGGTGGTGTCACCGCCGCGTCCGCCGGTCCCGCCGGACGCGGCACCGGCCGGGCATGCGTGCCCCGCGCGTCCTGGGTCCCGTCGCTGTCCATCGCCCTGCCCCCTGACCAGCCGCTCCCTGCTTCGTCCGCGAGTCAATCTAGTGCCCCTGCGGGGCGAGTTCACCGTTTACGGGGCTGCCCCCGCCGGGCGAGTTCGCGGTTCCCGGGGCGAGGAGCGCGACGGCACGGACCACCGGACCCTCGGCGCCGCCCGCGCGCGACGGCTCCCGCTGTGCGCGGTGCCTCCGCCCAGGGGTGCCCCTGTCCACGGTGTACAGGTCCGCACCCTGCTGCCCTCCCTCTATGTCCACGACGGACAACCGATCCTTCCGACAACGCCCACATGGAGCATGCCTTCCCTCGAGGGCCGGCCCTAGCCTGCGAAGAAAGAAGTCAAGCGTCCGAAAACACCCGCCCGGCGCCCCGTCCGCCGGGGACCGTCCGGTTCGCAAGATCATCAGGGAGCCCCTCATGACCGCACTTCCGCAGGAGCGCCGCGTCGTCACCGCCATCCCCGGCCCGAAGTCGCAGGAGCTGCAGGCCCGCCGTACCGCCGCGGTCGCGGCCGGCGTGGGCTCGGTGCTCCCGGTCTTCACCACGCGCGCCGGCGGCGGCATCATCGAGGACGTCGACGGCAACCGCCTGATCGACTTCGGCTCCGGCATCGCCGTGACGTCGGTCGGCGCGAGTGCCGAGGCCGTCGTACGCCGGGCCTCCGCCCAGCTCCAGGACTTCACCCACACCTGTTTCATGGTCACGCCGTACGAGGGGTACGTCGCCGTCGCGGAGGCGCTGGCGGAGCTGACGCCGGGCGACCACGCCAAGAAGTCGGCGCTGTTCAACTCGGGCGCCGAGGCCGTCGAGAACGCCGTCAAGATCGCCCGTGCGTACACCAAGCGCCAGGCGGTCGTCGTCTTCGACCACGGGTACCACGGGAGGACGAACCTCACGATGGCGCTGACGGCCAAGAACATGCCGTACAAGCACGGCTTCGGCCCGTTCGCGCCCGAGGTCTACCGGGTTCCGGTGGCCTACGGCTACCGCTGGCTGACCGGCCCGGAGAACGCCGGCGCCGAGGCGTCCGCGCAGGCCATCGACATGATCAACAAGCAGATCGGGGCCGACAACGTGGCCGCGATCATCATCGAGCCGGTGCTCGGCGAGGGCGGCTTCATCGAGCCCGCGAAGGGCTTCCTGCCGGCCATCAGCCAGTTCGCCAAGGACAACGGCATCGTCTTCGTCGCGGACGAGATCCAGTCCGGCTTCTGCCGCACCGGCCAGTGGTTCGCGTGCGAGGACGAGGGCATCGTCCCCGACCTGATCACCACCGCCAAGGGCATCGCGGGCGGTCTGCCGCTCGCCGCCGTGACCGGCCGCGCCGAGATCATGGACGCCGCGCACTCGGGCGGCCTGGGCGGCACCTACGGCGGCAACCCGGTGGCCTGCGCGGGCGCGCTCGGCGCGATCGAGACCATGAAGGAGCTCGACCTCAACGCCAAGGCGAAGAACATCGAGTCGGTCATGAAGGCCCGGCTGGCCGCCATGGCCGAGAAGTTCGACGTCATCGGCGACATCCGGGGCCGCGGCGCCATGATCGCCATCGAGCTGGTGAAGGACCGCGCGTCCAAGGAGCCGAACCCGGAGGCGACCGCCGCGCTCGCCAAGGCCTGCCACCAGGAGGGCCTGCTGGTCCTGACCTGTGGCACTTACGGCAACGTCCTCCGCTTCCTGCCCCCGCTGGTCATCGGCGAGGACCTCCTCAACGAGGGCCTCGACATCATCGAGCAGGCCTTCTCCCGCATCTGACGTCAGCCGCCGCACCCGCAACAGAGCCCGGCGGGCCGCCGACGGCGGATTCCGCTTCGTTCCGCGGCGGGTGCGGCGGGGGGCAGAGCGTGTGAAGAAGGTGTGCGAGGTGGATGAGAGGACGCGTTTGCGACTGTCGGTGCCGCATCCCCTGCCGTAGGTTCTACCCAGATGAGAGAAACACCCCGCCCACAGGGGACTGTGGGCGACACAGGGTCGAGGCCTCCCCAGCTTCGCCCTGGTCGTGCCCTCGCGCACACACCCGGAGCTTCCGGCTCCGGATCTTCTCACCGATCGGACAGTCGCCCGCCCCAAACCCCCCGGGGCGCGCGACGATCCGGTCTGGACGGCCGCCTCGGAACCACCCCCCCTGTTCCGGGGCGGCCGACCTTCCTCCTCGGCCTTCCCGGCCTCCTGGCGCTGCTCGGCTTTCCGGCCGCCCTCTTCGCGCTGATCACCTGGCAGGTCGTGGCCCACGGCCCCCTCGCCCGCGCGGACGAGCGCCTCAGCCGCTCCCTGGTCCACCCGGACCGCTTCTCCGAACTCCTCGCCGACCTGGGCGGCGTGCCCGTCGCGGTACCGGTGCTGGCCGTCACCCTCGGGTACGTGGCGCTGTCCGCCCGCGCGGCCGGACGGGAACGCTGGTGGCGCGCCCCGGCCGTCGCGGCGGTGCCGATGGCGGTCCTACCGGCGGTGATCGTGCCGCTGAAGGAACTCGTCGCCCGCCCGGGCCCACCGGTCATGGGCCCGGGTACGGGCTTCTACCCCTCGGGTCACACCGCGACGGCCGTCGTCGCCTACGGTTCCGCGACCCTGCTCCTCCTTCCGCGACTCCGTACCGCCCGCGCCCGCCGCGCACTGCTGGGGCTCTGCCTCGCCCTGAACCTGGCGGTCGCCTTCGGCCTGGTGCGCCGCGGGTACCACTGGCCGCTGGACGTCCTGGCGAGCTGGTGCCTGTGCGCGGTGCTGCTCACGGCGTCGGCCCTGTTCCCCGACCGGAGCGTCAGCCGAAGTAGCCGTCGAAGTTCCGCTGGAACTGCCAGCCCGCGAACCGGTCCCAGTTGACCGACCACGTCATCAGGCCGCGCAGTCCGGGCCAGGTGCCGTGGGGCGCGTACGCGCCGCAGTTCGTCCGCTTCGTCAGGCAGTCCAGCGCCTTGTCCACCTCCGCCGGGGACACATAGCCGTTGCCCGCGTTCACCGAGGCCGGCATGCCGATGGCGACCTGGTCGGGGCGCAGCGGCGGGAAGACGTTGCCGGTGTCTCCCGCGACCGGGAAGCCGGTGAGCAGCATGTCGGTCATGGCGATGTGGAAGTCGGCGCCGCCCATGGAGTGGTACTGGTTGTCGAGACCCATGATCGGGCCGGAGTTGTAGTCCTGGACGTGCAGGAGCGTCAGGTCGTCGCGCAGGGCGTAGATCACCGGGAGGTACGCGCCGGCCCGCGGGTCCTGGCCGCCCCACTTGCCCGTGCCGTAGTACTGGTAGCCGAGCTGGACGAAGAAGGTCTCCGGGGCCATCGTGAGGACGAACCCGGAGCCGTACCTGGCCTTCAGGGTCTTCAGCGCGGAGATCAGGTTCACGATCACCGGAGTCGTCGGGCTCTTGAAGTTCGTGTCGCTCGCGTCCAGGGAGAGCGAGTGCCCTTCGAAGTCGATGTCCAGGCCGTCGAGACCGTAGGTGTCGATGATCTTCGAGACCGAGGAGACGAAGGTGTCGCGAGCGGCCGCGGTGGTCAGCTGGACCTGGCCGTTCTGCCCGCCGATCGATATCAGCACCTTCTTGCCCGCGGCCTGCTTGGCCCTGATCGCCGCCTTGAAGTCGGCGTCGCTCTCGACCGTGGGGCATTCGGCGACCGGGCAGCGGGTGAAGCGGATGTCGCCGGACGTGGTGGAGGTCGGTTCACCGAAGGCCAGGTCGATGACGTCCCAGCTGTCGGGGACATCGGCCATGCGGGTGTACCCGGAGCCGTTGGCGAAGCTCGCGTGGAGGTAGCCGACGAGGGCGTGCGGGGGAAGCCCGGTCGATCCACCGGAACCGGCGGAGGTCGTCGCCGTCACCGTGGCCGACTTCGCGGACTCGCCCGCGTCGTTCGTCGCGGCGACCTGGAAGGCGTACGCCGTCGAGGGCGCGAGCCCGCCCACGGTGGCCGATGTCCCGGTGGCCGTCTGGACCCTGACACCGTCGCGGTAGAGGGAGTAGCCCGTCGCGCCGGTCACCGGCGACCAGGACAGGGCGACGGTCGAGGACGAGACGGTGCCGGCCGTCAGGCCGGTGGGCGCGGCCGGGGGCTGCCCCGCGTCGGCGCCGGGGCCGACGAGGGAGAGGTCGTCGGCGTAGTACGCGCCGGTGCCGTACCAGCCGTGGGTGTAGACCGTGACCCGGGTGGTGGTCGGGCCGGTGCGGAAGGTGGTGGTCAGGCGCTGCCAGTCGGGCGCGGACTGGGTCCAGGCGGAGACGTCGGTGGTGCCGGTGCCGCTCGCTCCGAGGTAGACATAGCTGCCCCGGACGTATCCGGCGAGGGTGTACGAGGAGTCGGGTCTCACGGTCACCGTCTGCGAGCACTGCGCGTTGTCGCTGCCGGCCGGGGTCGCCTGGAGCGCCGAACCGCCGCTCCTGACGGGTGTCTTCACGACGGCACCCGCCGTACAGGTCCAGCCGTCGAGGCCCGTCTCGAAGCCGCCGTTCCTGACCAGGTCGGCGTCGGCGGCACGGGCGGCCGTCGAGAGTGCGGCGAGGCCGGGCAGGGCCAGCACGGTGGCCGTGCAGACGGCGAGCAGCCTCCGGCGGAGCGGCAGCGGTCTGTTGGGGCCTCTGTGTTCGGTGCGTTCCACAACTGCCTCCAGGCATGGGGGAATTCAGGAGGGTGGAGCGCGCCCAACTTGGTCCAGACCAATCTGGTTGTCAAGACCTCTGCCGGTCGGCGCGGCTTCCGTGGGCGGCCGGGTCCGGTCCCGTGGTCACTGTCGGTTCTCGTTTCCGGCGAGACCCGCGGCCGCCTCGTGCATGGCCAGTTCGAGCAATGCCGGATCGGTGAGCGTTCCGGTGCCGTCCGGCGGGACCAGCCAGCGGACCCCGCCGGTCAGCCGGCCCGGGTACGGCACCACGATCCAGGTGCCGTGCCCCGCCGTGCGCACCCCCGTGCCGAGCCAGCGCGCCGCGGTGCCCGGCGGCACGAAGAAGCCCATCCGGGCATCACCGAAGTCGACGAGCACCGGGCCCGGTTGGTCGATCACCCGGGTGAGCACGTCGAGCGTCGGGTAGCCGAGCCGGCCCGGCAGGATCAGCACGTCCCAGAGCCGGCCGGCCGGCAGCAGCGCGACCCCCGCCGGATTGCGCTCCCACTCCCAGCGGCAGGCCTCGGGATCCGGCGCCACGGATGCCAGCCATTCGACCGCCGTCTTGGCCCCTGTCATGGCGGAACCTCCCTCTCTCCTCGTGTCGACGCTGGCCGCGTCAGAGGGGAGAGCGAGGTTCGGGCCGGGCATTACGCGGGTTCGGCCATCCGGTGGTGGTGAACCGGATCACAATGGGTGAGCTGGGCGTACGCCTGTGGATCAACGGCACTCCGAAGCGCCCCGGTGATCACCGATTGTGGTCACCGGTGCGGGCCTCAGCTGTCGAAGCCCAGCCCCAGCCGGTCCATGGCCCTCAGCCACAGATTGCGCCGCCCGCCGTGCGCGTCCGCCCGCGCGAGCGACCACTTGGTGAGCGCGATGCCGGTCCAGGCGAACGGCTCGGGCGGGAACGGCAGCGGCTTCCTGCGGACCATCTCCAGCTCGGTGCGCTCCGTGCGCTCCCCGGCGAGCAGGTCGAGCATCACGTCCGCGCCGAACCGGGTCGCGCCGACCCCGAGCCCCGTGTAGCCGGCCGCGTACGCGACCCGGCCGCGGTGCGCGGTGCCGAAGAAGGCCGAGAAACGCGAGCAGGTGTCGATCGCGCCGCCCCAGGCGTGGGTGAAGCGGACGCCCTCCAGCTGCGGGAAGCACGTGAAGAAGTGCCCGGCGAGCTTCGCGTAGGTCTCCGGGCGGTCGTCGTACTCGGCGCGCACCCGGCCGCCGTACGGGTAGATCGCGTCGTAGCCGCCCCACAGGATCCGGTTGTCGGACGAGAGCCGGAAGTAGTGGAACTGGTTCGCCGAGTCCCCCAGCCCCTGGCGGTTCTTCCAGCCGACGGAGGCCAGTTGGTCGGCGGTCAGCGGCTCGGTCATCAGCGCGTAGTCGTAGACCGGGACGGTGTACGACCGCACCCGCCTGACCAGGTTCGGGAAGATGTTGGTGGCGAGGGCCACCCGGCGGGCACGGACGGAGCCGTAGGGGGTCCGTACGGCCATACCGGCGCCGTGCGCCTTCAGGGCGAGCGCGGGGGTGTGCTCGTACACCCGCACCCCGAGCCGCAGGCAGGCACGCTTCAGACCCCAGGCGAGCTTCGCGGGGTGCAGCATGGCGACGCCGCGGCGGTCGTACAGACCGGCCAGGAAGGTCGGCGAGTCGACCTGGTCCCGGACCGCCGCCGCGTCCAGGAACTCCACGCCGTCCGCGAGACCCCGGCCGCGCAGTTCCTCGTACCACTCCCGGAGTTCCTCGGCCTGGTGCGGCTCGGTGGCGACGTCGATCTCGCCGGTGCGCTCGAAGTCGCAGTCCAGTCCGTAGCGGGCGACGGCCTCCTCGATCGCGTCGAGGTTGCGGGCGCCCAGTTCCTCCAGCTTCCCGATCTCGTCCGGCCAGCGGGTGAGCCCGTTGGCCAGACCGTGGGTCAGCGACGCGGCGCAGAATCCGCCGTTGCGGCCCGAGGCGGCCCAGCCCACCTCGCGGCCCTCCAGGAGCACCACCTCGCGCCGCGGGTCGCGCTCCTTGGCGAGCAGCGCGGTCCACAGTCCGCTGTAGCCGCCGCCGACGACGAGCAGGTCGCAGGTCTCGGCGCCGGTGAGGGCGGGCTCGGGGTGGGGCTTGCCGGGGTCGTCCAGCCAGTACGGGACCGGCCGGGCTTCGGAAAGAGACGTGGTCCAACGGGTCATGGCGCTCGGGGCCATGATTTCAACTCCCTACGGATTACTTGCGATTACGCCTTTTGCCTGTTGCGGCGATTACCTATGACCATTCCGACCAGGACGAACAGTACGGCGACGACGAACATGGCCGTACCGATGACATTGATCTGAACGGGTGTTCCGCGCTGCGCCGAACCCCAGACGAACATGGGGAAGGTGACGGTCGAGCCGGCGTTGAAATTGGTGATGATGAAATCGTCGAAGGAGAGCGCGAAGGCGAGCAGTGCGCCCGCGGCGATTCCGGGGGCGGCGATGGGCAGGGTGACCCGCAGGAAGGTCTGCACCGGACCCGCGTACAGGTCCTGGGCCGCCTGCTCCAGGCGTGGGTCCATCGACATCACGCGCGCCTTGACGGCCGTCACGACGAAGCTGAGGCAGAACATGATGTGGGCGATCAGGATCGTCCAGAAGCCCAGCTGGGCGCCCAGGTTGAGGAAGAGCGTCAGCAGCGAGGCGGCCATCACGACCTCGGGCATCGCCATCGGCAGGAAGATCAGCGAGTTCACCGCGCCGCGCGCCCGGAAGCGGTAGCGGACCAGCGCGAAGGCGATCATCGTGCCGAGGACGGTGGCCCCGAGGGTCGCCCAGACGGCGATCTGGAGGCTGAGGGAGAGCGATCCGCACATGTCGGCGACCCCGCACGGATCGCGCCAGGCGTCCGTGGAGAACTGCTGCCACTCGTAGTTGAAGCGCCCCTTCGGTTTGTTGAAGGAGAAGACCGTGACGATCACGTTCGGCAGCAGCAGATATCCGAGGGTGACCAGTCCCGCGATGACGACGAGATTCCTCTTGAACCAGCGTACGAAGGCCATTTAGACCAGATCCTCCGTCCCGGACTTGCGGATGTAGAGCGTGACCAGGATGAGGATCGCGGCCATGAGGATGAAGGAGAGCGCCGCGGCCGTCGGATAGTCGAGGATCCGCAGGAACTGCGTCTGGATGACGTTGCCGACCATGCGGGTGTCCGTGGAGCCGAGCAGGTCCGCGTTGACGTAGTCGCCGCTGGCCGGGATGAAGGTGAGCAGGGTGCCGGAGACCACTCCGGGCATCGACAGCGGGAAGGTGACCTTGCGGAAGGTGGTGAACGGCTTCGCGTACAGGTCGCCGGCCGCCTCGTGCAGCCGTCCGTCGATGCGCTCAAGCGAGGTGTAGAGCGGCAGGATCATGAACGGCAGGAAGTTGTACGTCAGACCGCAGACCACCGCGAGCGGGGTGGCGAGGACCCGGTCGCCCGCGGTGAAGCCGAGCCAGTTGGTGACGTCCAGGACGTGCAGCGTGTTGAGGGCGCCGACGACCGGACCGCCGTCCGCGAGGATCGTCTTCCAGGCGAGCGTGCGGATCAGGAAGCTGGTGAAGAACGGCGCGATGACGAGGATCAGCACGACGTTGCGCCAGCGGCCGGCCCGGAAGGCGATCAGGTACGCCAGCGGATACCCGAGCAGCAGGCACAGGATCGTGGCGGCACCGGCGTAGAGCACCGAGCGCAGGAACTGGGGCCAGTAGTCGGACAGCGCGTTCCAGTACGTCTGGAAGTGCCAGGTGACCTTGAAGCCCTCCTCCAGGGAGCCCGTCTGCACGGACGTGGAGGCCTGGTAGACCATCGGCAGCGCGAAGAAGACCAGCAGCCAGAGGATGCCGGGCAGGAGCAGCCAGTACGGGACGAGGCGGCCGCGTCTGCGGGGCGGCTTGTTCTCCGGCTGCGGCGCGAGAGGCGGCGCCTCGGTGACAGTGGCCATCAGGCGGCCTCCTCCTCGACGCTCTCCACACCCGCGTCGATGTCCTGCGCCGCGTCCAGCCCGAAGGTGTGCGCCGGGCTCCAGTGCAGGACGACGTCGGCGCCGGGGGTGAGCCGGGGGTCGCGGTCGATGTTCTGGGCGTAGACCTCGAACTCGGGACAGACGGCGCTGTCGATGACGTACTGCGTGGAGACGCCGATGAAGCTGGAGTCGGCGATCTTGCCGGTGATGCGGTTGCGGCCGGCCGGGATCTCGCCGGCGTCGTCGGCGTGGGTGAGCGAGATCTTCTCGGGGCGCACGCCGACCAGGACCTTGCCGCCGGTCGTCGTGGGCGCCGCGCAGCGGGCCTCGGGGAGCACGAGCTTCCCGCCGCCCGCCTTCAGCACGATCTCGTCGCCGTTCCTGGAGTCGACCTCGGCCTCGATGAGGTTCGAGGTGCCGAGGAAGTTCGCGACGAAGGTGGTGTTCGGGTTCTCGTAGAGGTCGGCGGGGGCGCCGAGCTGCTCGACGCGGCCCGCGTTCATCACGGCGACCGTGTCGGCCATGGTCATGGCCTCCTCCTGGTCGTGCGTGACGTGCACGAAGGTGATACCGACCTCGGTCTGGATGCGCTTGAGCTCCAGCTGCATCTGACGGCGCAGCTTGAGGTCGAGGGCGCCGAGAGGCTCGTCGAGGAGCAGCACCTTGGGGTGGTTGATCAGCGCGCGGGCCACCGCGACGCGCTGCTGCTGGCCGCCGGAGAGCTGGTGCGGCTTCTTGCGCGCCTGCTCGCCGAGCTGGACGAGGTCGAGCATGTCCCCGACCTGCTTCTTCACCGACTTGATGCCGCGCCGGCGCAGGCCGAAGGCGACGTTCTCGAAGATGTCGAGGTGCGGGAAAAGGGCGTAGGACTGGAAGACGGTGTTCACCGGCCGCTTGTAGGGCGGCAGATGGGTGACCTCCTGGTCGCCGAGGAACACGGTGCCGGAGGAGGGTTCCTCCAGGCCCGCGATCATGCGCAGGGTCGTGGTCTTGCCGCAGCCGGAAGCGCCGAGCAGGGCGAAGAACGAGCCCTGCGGCACGGTCAGGTCGAGCGGTTGCACGGCGGTGAAGGAGCCGTAGGTCTTGCTGATTCCGGAGAGGCGGACGTCGCCGCTGTTGTCCGTGGTGTTCATCGTCGTCACGCCCCTGTGAGCTTCGCGAACTTCTGCTGATAGGCCGTCTCTTCCTTCGAGCTCAGGGAGCGGAAGGCGTGGGACTTGGCCTGCATGGCCTTGTCGGGAACGATCAGCGGGTTGTCCGCCGCCGACTTGTCGATCTTGGCGAGATAGGGCTGCACTCCCGCGACCGGGCTCACGTAGTTGATGTAGGCGGCGAGTTCCGCGGCCGGCTCCAACTCGTAGTAGTAGTCGATGAGCCGCTCCGCGTTCGTCTTGTGACGCGCCTTGTTCGGGATGAGCATGTTGTCGGTCGACGTCATGTATCCGCTGTCGGGGATCACGTAGCCGACGTCGGGACTGTCCGCCTGGAGCTGCACGATGTCGCCCGCCCAGGCGACGCACGCGGCGAAGTCGCCCTTGCTGAGGTCGGACGTGTAGTCGTTGCCGGTGAAGCGGCGGATCTGCCCCTTGTCGACGGCCTTCTGGAGGCGGGCGATCACCGCGTCGTAGTCGTCGTCCGTGAACTTCGCCGGGTCCTTGCCCATGTCGAGCATGGTCATGCCGACGCTGTCGCGCATCTCGGTCAGGAAGCCGACCCGGCCCTTGAGCTTGGGATTGTCGAGCAGGTCGGAGACCGACTTCACCTCGATGCCGTCGAGCGCCTTCTTGTTGTACGCGATGACGGTCGAGATGCCCTGCCACGGGTACGAGTAGGCGCGTCCGGGGTCCCAGTCGGGGGTGCGGAACTGGTCCGACAGGTTGGCGAAGGCGTGCGGCAGGTGGGACGGGTCCAGCTTCTGGACGTAGCCGAGCCTGATCATGCGGGCGGCCAGCCAGTCCGTGAGCACGACGAGGTCCCGGCCGGTGGCCTGGCCCGCGGCGAGCTGCGGCTGGATCTTGCCGAAGAACTCGTCGTTGTCGTTGATGTCCTCGGTGTACTTGACCTGGATTCCGGTCCGCTTGGTGAAGGTGTCGAGCGTGGGACGGTGTTTGCCGCTGTCGTCCACGTCGATGTACTCGGGCCAGTTGGAGAAGTCGACGACCTTCTCCTTGGCCGAGTGGTCGTCGGCGGACACACCGCCCTGTGTCTTGCCGGCCGCGGGGATCCCGCAGGCGCTCAGCGCCCCGAGTCCCCCCACGGCGAGCGCGCCGCCCGCGGAGGCGCGCAGCAGGGAACGGCGGGTCATGGCGGCCCGTCCGTTGCGGAAGCTGCGCCGCACGGCGGCCGCTTCGGCCGGTGTCAGGCGGTCGGGCTCGTACTGCTTCATGCGCGTGCTGCCCTTTCGGGAGGTCTCGGCCACGGATGGGGCGGACCGTTCTGCTAGCGGTCCCCGAAGATCGTGCGGTGCCAGTCCTTCCTGGCCACCGCGGTGTTGTCGAACATGACGTGCTTGATCTGGGTGTACTCCTCGAACGAGTACGCCGACATGTCTTTGCCGAAGCCGGACGCCTTGTATCCGCCGTGCGGCATCTCGCTGATGATCGGAATGTGGTCGTTGACCCAGACGCACCCCGCCTTGATCTCGCGGGTGGCGCGGCCCGCCCGGTACACGTCCCGGCTCCACGCGGAGGCGGCGAGACCGTACGGGGTGTCGTTGGCGAGCCGGATCCCTTCGTCGTCGCTGTCGAAGGGGAGCACCACCAGGACGGGACCGAAGATCTCGGACTGCACGATCTCGCTGTCCTGGGGCGCGTCGGCGACGAGGGTGGGGCGGTAGTACGCGCCGGCCTTGAGGTCCTGCGGGATCTCTCCGCCGGTGACCACGCGCGCGTAGCCGCGGGCCCGGTCGACGAAGCCGGCCACCCGGTCGCGCTGCGCGTGCGAGATCAGCGGGCCGAGGTCGGTGCCGGGGGCGAACGGGTCGCCGAGGCGGACGCTCGCCATGAGGTCGGCCGTCCTGCGGACGAACTCCTCGTAGAGAGGCCTCTGCACGTACGCGCGGGTGGCGGCCGTGCAGTCCTGCCCGGTGTTGATGAGCGATCCGGCGACCGCGCCGTGCACGGCCGCCTCCAGGTCCGCGTCGTCGAAGACCACGAAGGGAGCCTTGCCGCCCAGCTCCAGGTGGAGCCGCTTGACGGTCGCGGTGGCGATCTCGGCGACCCGCTTGCCGACGGCGGTGGACCCCGTGAAGGAGGTCATGGCGACGTCGGGGTGGCCGACGAGGTGTTCACCGGCGTCGCGGCCGGCTCCCGTGACGATGTTGATCACGCCGTCCGGGATTCCCGCCTCCGTGGCCGCCTCGGCGAACAGGAGCGAGGTCAGCGGGGTGAGCTCGGCCGGCTTGAGGACGACCGTGTTGCCGGCGGCGACGGCCGGGAGGATCTTCCAGGCGGCCATCTGGAGGGGGTAGTTCCAGGGCGCGATGGAGCCGACGACGCCGATGGGTTCACGGCGTACGTAGGAGGTGTGGTCGCCGGAGTACTCGCCCGCCGACTGGCCCTGCAGATGCCGGGCCGCGCCCGCGAAGAACGCGGTGTTGTCGATGGTCCCCGGGACGTCGAACTCCCGGGTGAGCTTCAGCGGCTTCCCGCACTGGAGGGACTCCGCCCGCGCGAACTCCTCGGCGCGGTCGGCCAGTACGGCGGCGAAGCGGTGCAGGGAGTCGGACCGTTCACCGGGGGTGGCGCCCGCCCAGCCGGGGAACGCCGCGCGGGCGGCGGCCACGGCCGCGTCCACGTCGGCGGTGCCGGCCAGTTCGTACGTGTAGACCTCGTCGCCGGTGGCGGGGTCGACGACCGCGTGCGTGCGGCCGGAGGTGCCCTTGGCCGGCCGGCCCGCGATGTACTGCGCGCCGTCGGCGAAACGGTCCTGCGCCTGGAAGCGATGGCCCGGATTGTGCATGTCGCTCTCCTCCGCCGTCCGCCCCGTCGCCACGGGGGCGGCGTGGCTCCGGCTCGATTTGAGTGCCGATCCTGACAGAGCTAAGGGACTCCAACAAGTGATTCCGTTGTTGCCTTTTGGTTACGCGACGGAATCTGTCGACCAGGTGTCGAGTCCCCACGGAAAAGGGGGGACGGAGTGTCAGTGGTGGATGCCAGACTCGCGTGCATGGGGAAGATCGATTCTTGGGAAGCGCTGGTCAGCGCGGTCGAATCGGGGACGCGCGTCAAGTACCTGCACTTCTGGGGACACCGGCCGCGGCCGGACGGCCAGGTGGGCGCGAGCTGTCTGAGCCAGTGGTGGCCGTCGCCGTTCGTGGTCGACGGTGTCTCCTACGCGACCGCCGAGCACTGGATGATGGCGGGCAAGGCGCGGCTCTTCGGGGACGCGGCGGCGGAGCGGCGCGCGCTGGAGGCGCCGAACCCCGCCCTCGCCAAGAAGGCGGGCCGGCTCGTGCGGGGCTTCGACGACTCCGTGTGGGAGCGGGAGCGGTTCGCCGTCGTGGTCGAGGGCAGCGTCCACAAGTTCACCGCGCATCCCGGTCTGCGCGCGTTCCTGCTGGGCACGGGTGAGCGGGTGCTGGTCGAGGCCAGTCCCATGGACCGCGTGTGGGGCATCGGGCTCGCTGCGGACGACGAACGGGCGTCGGACCCCGAGCGGTGGCGGGGGCCGAATCTGCTCGGCTTCGCCTTGATGGCGGCGCGCGAGCGGCCCGCCGGGACGGACGGCTGAGGGGCGCGGCCCACCCGGCGGGAAGAGGTGGGCCAGGGCGGGGCCGGCCGGTTCAGCGTGGCACGACGAGTGAGGTGGAGTACCCGTCGTCGCCGGTGAACGGGGAGTCGCCGCCGCCGTCGTCCGGGACGAAGAAGAAGATCACGACCATCCCGATGCTGAGGGCGATACCGACCGCTCCGCAGATGATCCCGGCCAGGGCCTGCCCCGGGTTCGTCGCCTCGCCCCGGCGGGCCCTGCGGCGGCCCACCACGCCGAAGATCACACCGAGCACACCCAGCACGAAGGCCACCGGCCAGAGGCAGAACACCACGGCCGAGATGATGCCGACCACCAGCCCGGCGGTCCCCATGCCGTTGCTGGGCGCGAGCGGAACCCCGGGCCAGCCGTAGCCGGTCGCGCCGGGATATCCGGGTACGCCGGGGTAGCCGGGTACGCCGGAGTGGCCGGGTACGCCAGGGTGGCCGGCGCCGGGCGGTCCGTACGACGGGTATCCGTATCCGTACGGGGCCTGGCCGGGGCCCTCGGGAGCGATGGGCGGCGGCGGGACCGGCTCACCGGCGGCCGCCCGCGGGTAGGGCGTGTGGCCGCCGGGGGGCGCGAAGGGGTTGTCCCAGGACGGGGAGGGAGGCCCGGCCGGGCTGCCCGCGGCGCCGGGGAACGAGGCCATCGTCGGCTGATCGTGCACGGAGGGCGAGGCGGGGACCGAGGGCGACGCGGGGAACGAGGGGTGCCCGGGAGCGCCGCCGAACCCGGACGACGGGGCCGGGTCCGCGGGCGGCGCCCAGGGGTTCGGCTCCGGGGCGCGGGCGGCGGGGGCCGGGTCCGCGGGGAGCCAGCCGACCGGGGCGGCCTGTCCGGCCCGGGGGTCCGTGGTGCCGTCGTACGCCGGGGCCGGGGGCCCGGAGGGGGAAGAGGGCCCGAGGCCCGCCGCGGGTATCGCGTCCTCGGGGTCGGCGGCCGGTGCCGCGTCGGCCGGCCGAGACGGCGTGGCCCCGTGGTCCGGGGACGCCCACGGCGTCCCGGCGGCGTTGCGCGGGGCCTGTGGCGCCTGGGCGTCGTCGGACATGGGTCCCCCTCTTTCGTGCGTTCCGTCATGCTACGGGCCCGGGCCCACACCGCGCGGGCCGCCGCCTACGATGATCCCCGAGTCATCGATCAGCCGATCACCCGCGTCCCCCGACCATGCTCCGGGGACGCCGTTCCCGGGGAGGGACCCCTTGACCGATCACCGCGACGCCCGTGATCTGCACGCCTTCATCGCCGGACTGCCCAAGGCCGAACTGCATGTGCACCACGTCGGATCCGCCTCGCCGCGCATCGTCTCCGCCCTCGCCGCCCGTCACCCCGACTCCCGGGTGCCGACCGACCCGGAAGCACTCGCGGACTACTTCACGTTCACGGACTTCGCGCACTTCATCGACGTGTACCTGTCCGTCGTCGACCTCGTCCGCACCCCCGAGGACGTCCGGCTGCTGACCTACGAGGTCGCGCGGGACATGGCCCGGCAGCAGGTCCGCTACGCCGAACTGACCATCACCCCTTACTCCTCCACCCGCCGCGGCATCGACGAACTCTCCTTCATGGAGGCGATCGAGGACGCCCGCAAGGCCGCCGAGGCCGAGTTCGGGGTCGTTCTGCGCTGGTGCTTCGACATTCCCGGCGAAGCCGGCCTGGATGCGGCCGAGGAGACGGTGCGGCTCGCGACCGAGGACCGGGTGCGGCCCGAAGGGCTCGTCTCGTTCGGGCTCGGCGGACCCGAGATCGGCGTACCGCGGCCGCAGTTCAAGCCGTACTTCGACCGGGCCCTCGCCGCCGGACTGCGGTCGGTTCCGCACGCCGGTGAGACGACCGGGCCGGAAACCGTGTGGGACGCGCTCAACGACCTGCGGGCCGAGCGCATCGGTCACGGCACGAGCTCCGCCCAGGACCCGAAGCTGCTCGCGCACCTCGCCGAGCACCGCATCGCCCTGGAGGTCTGCCCGACCTCCAACATCGCCACCCGCGCGGTCCGTACGCTCGATGAGCACCCCATCAAGGAGTTCACCCGGGCCGGGGTCCTCGTCACCATCAACTCCGACGACCCGCCGATGTTCGGCACCGACCTCAACAACGAGTACGCGGTCGCCGCCCGCCTCCTCGACCTCGACGAACTCGGTCTCGCCGCGCTCGCCAAGAACGCCGTCGAGGCGTCCTTCCTCGACCCGGCCGGGAAGACCAGGCTCGCCGAGGAGATCGACACCTACGCCTCGACGTGGCTCGCGCCCTGACCCACCGCACCACGGACACCCACGGTCCCGTCCCGGCTCCACCTCGGACCCACTCGCCGACCGGGACCGTCGCACGATCAGGTCCACCGCGTCATGGGCTCACTGCACAATGGGCCCATGCACACCGTGACCGCCGTCGCCCATCGCGGCGACCCCTATCGCGTCCGTGAGAACACGATCGACTCGCTGCGTTCCGCGCTCCAACAGGGCGCGGACGCCGTGGAGATCGACGTACGGCTCAGCCGCGACGGCGTCCCCGTGCTGCTGCACGACGAGACACTGAAGCGGCTGTGGGAAGTGGACCGGCCCCTGCGGACGCTCTCCGCGGACGGGGTGAGCCGCCTCACCGCCGGCGGGGTGCCGACGCTGGAAGCGGCCCTCGCGGCGACCGGTGACGGCCGCGTCATGATCGACCTGCCGGGCGGCCCCGACGCCCGGGTCGTCCGCCGGATCGTCGACGTCGTCCGCTCGTGCCGGGCCGAGGAGCGGGTGTACTACTGCGCGGGCGCTCCGGCCATGCTGGCGGTGCGCGCCGCCGACCCCGCCGCGGAGATCGCACTGACCTGGACGACGCTCGCGCCGCCGCGCCCGGCCCTGCTCGACGCCGTACGGCCGCGCTGGCTCAACTACCGCTTCACGCTGGTCGACCGGGACCTCGCCGCCCGGGTCCACCACGGCGGTCATCTGCTGTCCGTGTGGACCCCGGACACCCGGCGCTCCATGCGGCGGCTGCTCGACCTCGGCGTCGACTCGATCACCACGAACCGTGTCGACACGCTGTCCGCGCTGCGCGAGGGCCGGGCCGACCGGGGCTGAGCCGCCGTCGGCTCCCGCACCGGATCAACGGGATGCGCCGCCGCCATCGGCATCCGCACCGACACCGGCACCGGGGGTTCCCGCGCCTGCCGATGTGAGGCGGGCCGGCGAGGCACGACGGGCCGATTGTGGGTTACGGCCGTGTGCCGCCCCTCGTGGTGACGGTCTGGCCGGGGTCGGGTGTCGGTATGGCGGAGGGCGGGGAGAGGGTCGGGCGGGGCGTCGTGGACGGCGCGCGGCCGCTGGTGGGCCGGCCGGTCTGGGCGCTGGGGATGCGGGTCCGGGTCCTCCCGCCGGGGCGGGGCGTGACGGAGCTCGGTGACGCCGACGGGCCGGGCTCGGCCGGCGGAGTGCTCCGGGGCGGCGGACTGCTCGCGGGCGGCGGGGCGAGGGGGACGGTCGGGGACACGGGGGTGTCGGGGGCCGCCATGCGGAGGGGCAGCGCGACGAGGGCGGCGACGGCACAGGTCAGGCCGGCCCCGGCCGCGGCGCGCAGCAGTCTGCGGCGGGCCGCACCGCGGCGGATCGCCGCATAGCGGCCGGCGGGCGGGCCGAGGTAGTCGGACGAGGGCCGCAGGATGACCGCGAGGGGGTCGTCGGGTTCGAAGTCCGGACCGTCATCAGGGCGTGTGATCAAGGCTTCTCCTCAGATGGGCGCGGAGCAGTTCTCGGGCCGCGTGGAGATCGGCCTTGATGGTTCCTTCCTTGCGCCCGGTCAGCACGGACACCTCGCGGATCGGCATGTCAGCGTAGTAGTGCAGCAGGATCGGGACGCGCAGTCGTTCGGGCAGCGACTGCACCAGCAGCCGTACCGAGGGATCGGCCTGTTCGATCGGCGGGCGCACGGCGGCCTCCGCGGTGGCACGGTGCACGGCCCTGCGTTCGCGTTCGAGCTTGCGCCAGTGGTCCCGGACGAGGTTGGCCGCGGTGACGTAGAGGAATCCGCGGGGCTCCGCCACCGATGTCCAGCGGGCCCAGAGCCGGGTGAACGCCTCCGAGGCGATCTCGTGGGCCGTCTCGTCGTCGTCGACCAGACGGCGGCACCAGCCGGCGAGGCGCGGATAGAGGGCGGCGAACAGCTCGGACGCGGCCTTCTCGCGGGTCCGTTTCAACGCTCTCCATGGTCGTAAGTCACTCGTGGGGAAGGATCCCGGGCCGTCGGCACAAGGTCCAGCGGCCCGGGATCCTGGCGGCGGGGGGGCAGGGGCGGTGTCTCGGCCGCCGTGGCGGTGTCCGCCGCCGTGGCGGTGTCCGTCGCCGTGGCGGTGACGGGCGGTCCCGGCCGACGGCCGGTGGTCCCGACGGGTCCCGACAGGTCGGGGCGGCCCGTGGGACCCCGCGGGTCAGCGGCTCGCGGAGCTCAGCGTGGCGAAGGCGATCACGTTGTCGAGATAGCCGTCACCGGTGCGCCGACCGCCGCAGGTGATGAGCCGCAGCTCCGGACGGTCCACGTCCCCGTAGACCGCGTCCGCCGGGAACTCCGCCTTGGCGACCGTGCGTACGGAGTCGACGGTGAACACCGCCGTCGTGCCGTTCTCCAGACGCGCCTCGACACGGTCGCCCCGGCGCAACCGGCCGAGGTGCCGGAAGACCCCGTCCCCGTAGGCGCCGACCGTGACGTGACCGAGGATCACCGACGGACCGGTCTGACCCGGCGTCGGCGAGAACTGGTACCAGCCCGCCCGGTCGTCTGCCGTGACCGGAGGCACCTCCACACCGCCGCCCGGGGTCAGCCCCAGCCGGATGAGCGGGGTGTCGACCTCGATGGCCGGGATCCGCAACCTGACCGGGACCGAACGCCGCAGGGCACGCGCCGCGTTCGCGGAGTGCCGTGACGGCGGTGGCGTGGGCGGTGGCGTGGTTCCCCGGCGCGGGGTCGTCGTGGTCCGGTCCGCCGGGTGGCCACCGCAGCTCACGAGCAGCGAGGCCAGCGCAGCGGTGGCGAAGGCGCGCCTGGAGGGTGGGGTCATGCCCCGGTCGCCCGCCGGCGGCGTACGAGGAGGACCGCCGCGCCCCCGCCGACGAGCACCGCGGCGGCGCCCCCGCCGATCAGCGTGCCCTGCGATCCGGACCCCGTGGACGTCGGCGCCACACCGGTGTCGGGCGCGCCGTTCGGTACGACGGCGACCTGGCCCGGCGTCGACGCCCGGCTCGGTACGGGACTCGGGGCCTGGGCGTCGCCGCCCGGCGCCCTGCTGGGTTCGGCGCTGGGGGCCGGGGCGGTGGTGGCGCTGGGGCGGGTGCTCGGGCTCGCCCCGTCGGCGAACGCGGACACCGTGCCCACCGGCACGGCCAGGCACGCGAGGGCCACGGCGCTCAGGACTGTTCGGCGCATGAATCGCTCTCTTTCCTCGGACCGCCCGCCCGGTCACCCGGGGGGCTGTGTGGTGGATCGGGCGGAGAGACGACACAGCGGCGGACCGGGTTGTAAAGAACGGGCAAAGCCGTCGGGGGCCGGGGTGCGGCCGGCTCCGACGGCTCCGATTCGCCCGCGGGACCGTGGTCGTGACGAGACCGGCCCAGCCGGGGTCGCGGCCCGGCGCACCTGCCCTCGAAGCGTCGGCCGGTGCCACACTGTGCCCCCGGGGAAAGGGGTGGGCATGGGATTCGCTTTCCGTGTCGGTGTGGGTGGACCGAGCGTGCGAGTCTCCGCACCGGTCGTCGACGGACCGGCACCCGCCGCACCGCGCGGATCCGGTCGGTCGCCCCTTCGATCGCCCCTTCGGTCGCCCCGCCGGAGCGGGCGCGCCGCAAGGCCGAAGGAGCACGCACGGAAAGCGCACAACAGGACGCCCCCGCACATCCTTCCGGCACGTAAGGGAATTCGCCATGCCGCCCTATAGCCTCGAAAACCGGCTGGTCATCGGAATAGCCTCGAGCGCACTCTTCGACCTCGCGGAGTCCGACGGGGTGTTCCGGAAGGAAGGCGAGGAAGGCTATCGCACCTATCAGCGAGCCCATCTCGACAACACTCTCCGACCCGGTGTCGCCTTCTCTTTCATTCGCCGCATCCTGTCGCTGAACGACTTGAATCCGGAGGACGACCCTCTGGTCGAGGTGATCATCCTGTCCCGCAACGACCCCGACACGGGTCTTCGTGTCATGCGGTCCATCAAGTCACATGGCCTGCCGATAAGCCGCGCCATATTCATGCAGGGCCGGGCACCGTACAAGTTCGTGCGGGCCCTGCACATGTCACTGTTCCTGTCCGCGGACGAGAACGACGTCCGGGAGGCGGTGGCCGCGGGGCTGCCCGCCGGCCGGGTCCTCGGCTCCGCCGTCGCCGACGATCCGGAGGACAGGGATCTCCGGATCGCCTTCGACTTCGACGGCGTTCTCGCCGGCGACGAATCGGAGCGCGTCTTCCGGCAGGACGGCATAGAGAGATTCCGCGCCCACGAGACCATGAACGTGGCCACCCCCCACGATGCGGGCCCCCTGCGGGACTTCCTGCGCGAGATCAACAAGTTGCAGCGGAGAGAGGAGGAACGCCGCAGGGAGAACGAGGACTACACGATCCGCGTTCACGTCTCCATCGTCACCGCACGCAACGCACCAGCACATGAGCGCGCCATAATGAGTTTGAACAAATGGGGAGTGACCGTCAATGACGCATTCTTTCTCGGCGGCATCGACAAGAGTTCGATCATGGATGTGCTGAGGCCCCATATCTTCTTCGACGACCAGGAGATCCACCTCAAAGGAACCTCCCAGACGACCCCGAGCGTCCACATTCCCTTCGGGGTCGTCAACCAGGGGCAGAGCACCGATACGTCCGGGTAGATTTCCCGCACCGAGGTGCCGGGACCCTGCCAGTCGCCCTGTCGGACCGGGGCCGCCGAAAACCATTGCGCGAACACTCCTGGCCAGGGATGATGCCCCGCGTTGTTCGTGCGACAGGGGTGGAACATCTGTGAACCAGGAAGCCCGCGGTGGCGGAGCGGAATTGTCGGGAATGGTCGATCGAGTCCGCTATCGGGCTTCGTGGCAGCAGTCCCTGCCACTGGGCCTGATCCTCGGCGTCGTCGTGCTGACGCAGTTGTCGAACCCCTTGTTGTGGGCGCACCACCGGTCCGGGCTGACCGGCCTGCCGTTCGATTCGCGGGTCCTGGCCATGGTGCCGGTGTTCTTGGTCATGCTCGAACTGTGGGTGCTGAGCCACTACGTCGGGGTGACCCTGACCCCTGAGGCGGTCGTCGTCCACAACCTGCGCCGCCGGACCATCCCGTGGACCGACGTGGCCGAGGTCGCGGTCGAACCGGTCACCGGCGGTCGGCGGGTGGTCCTCTACGAGACGGACGGACGCCGCACCCCGCTACGAATGCCCAGCTCCGGTTTCCTGTCCCGCGACCGCCGGTTCGACGACAAGGTCGCGACGATCCGCAGCTGGTGGGTTGCCAACGGCGGCGCGGCCCAAGCCGCGGACACAGCCGGTGAATTCGGCGCCTGGGGGCATACCTACGGCCGGCCGGCCGAGCGTCTGGGCATGCGACCCGCGCCAAGCCGGTCGGTGCCCACGGCCCTGCTGCTCGGCTGGCTTGCGGCTGAGGCGGTGATGGCGGGTTTCGCCGTGGGGCCCGACGCTGATCACCCGACGCTCCTCGGCCGCATGCTCGGCGCACTCGTCGCGATCTCGCTGCTGCTGGGCGCGGGCTTCCTGAGCTTCGGCAGGGGCGTCACCCTCACCGCCGACCACCTGGTCATACGAGGGCTGCGGCCCCGAACCGTTCCCTGGGACGAGATTCAGGGGATCGCCGTCGAGCGCCACCGCGGCGGGCGCAGGCCGGTCGTCCTCGAAGCGGGCGGTCGCCGAACGCCATTGCCCGTACCGCGTGTCGGACGCGTGCTCTGGGACTCGGAGTTCGAAGCCAAGATCCAAACGCTACGTCACTGGTGGCGCACCCACGCGGAGATCGGCACGACCCCGGCCGAAGCGGCGCTCCAACCCCCGGACCAGCCACCGCTCCTTCCCTACCGCGGACCGCGTCCGTGGCAGAAGGGAGTGCTGGTCCTGGCCTGCATCGTCCTCGGCTACGAGATCCTCCTGTCAGTTCTGGTCGGAGCTCTGTTCCTCACCGTCGGTCAGTGAGAAAGCCTCACCGGGCGGCGTCACAGCCCCGCGATCGCGTTCCAGCGCTTCGCGAACTCCGTGCGTTCGGTGGACGTGATGTCGCGGGCGATGGCGAGCCGCTTGCGCATGGTGGCGTTGGGGAAGATCAGCGGGTTCTCGGCGAGGGCGGCGGTGTCCTTGTCGCCGGAGGAGGCGAGGACGTCCTGGGCGGCCGGGACCGGGCAGACGTAGTTGACCCAGGAGGCCAGTTCCGCGGCCACCTCCGGCTGGTAGTAGTAGTCGACGAGCTTCTCCGCGTTGGCCTTGTGGTGCGCCAGGTTGGGGATCATCAGCGAGTCGGACCACAGTTCGGCGCCCTCCTCGGGGACGACGAAACGGATGTCCGGGTTGTCGGCCTGGAGCTGGATCACGTCGCCCGAGTACGCCTGGCAGGCCAGTACGTCCCCGCTGACGAGGTCCTTGGTGTAGTCGTTGCCGGTGAAGCGCCGGATCTGGCCGCTGTGGACGTGCCTCTCGACCTGGTCGCAGATCCGGTGGAAGTCGCCGGCGGTCCACCGGGTGATGTCGACACCGTTGCCCTGCATGAGCAGCGCGAACGCCTCGTCCAGACCGGAGAGCAGGGTGACCCGGCCCTTCAGGTCGCCGGCCCACAGGTCGGAGACGTGCCTGATGTCGCGGCCGACCTTGCGGCGGTTGTACGCGATGCCGGTGATCCCCGACTGCCACGGCACGGTGGACCTGCGACCGGGGTCGAAGGCCGGTGAACTCAGCAGCGGGTCCAGGTACTTGGCGACGTTCGGCTGCTCGGCCCGGTTCATCCGCTGGACCCAGCCGAGGTGGACGAAGCGCGCGCACATCCAGTCGCTGATGACGATGAGGTCGCGGCCCGTCTGCTGGTGGTTCATCAGGGACGGGCTGATCTTGCCGAAGAACTCGTCGTTGTCGTTGATCTCCTCGATGTAGTCGACGGAGATCCCGGTCCGCTTCTCGAAGGCGTCCAGCGTGGGCCGCTTCGTGTGGTCCTTGTCGTCGGTGTCGATGTACAGCGGCCAGTTCGCCCAGGTCAGCCGCTTGTCGCGGGCGGAGAGGTCGACTCCGGCACGGTCACCGGGCGACACGTACGCGGCGGGCACCCCGCATCCCGCCAGGGCGCCGAGCGCCGCACCCCCGCCCAGGGCGCGCAGCAGGGACCGGCGGGACAGGGTCGGGGTCTTCCGCATCACTGGCACGCGGGCAGCATCCCGTTCCCGGGAACGCCGGGACAATGGACGCTGCGTCGAGCACTGGCCCACCGAACCGACACCCTGTCGATCAAGGCGCGACGGGCGGTCGCTCCGTACGGTGTCGTTCCGGCGCCGGCCGCCGGGGCGGGGGCTGTGACTGTGACGCCGGCCCACGACCCGTGCGGCGGCTTCGAGTCCGCGCACGACGACTTCGCGACCGTCGCTCTCCGCGCACTCCGGAGCGGTGGGACCGTACGGTGCCGCGTACGTCCCCCCGCGCTCCCGGCACAGCGCGGCGGCCCGGGGCCCGGCGAGCTCTTCGTGCCGCTCGACCACCAGCACACGCATACCGTCCAGTATGCCGCGCCGCCGTTCCCCCGGGGCGAGCCCTGCACCCCGTAGACCCCTGCTCCCCGGCGGACACCACTGACCAACCGGCCACCGGCCACCGACACCGAGCGCCGCGCACCGAGCACTGCGCGCCGGCGCGCAGAGACGCGGAGAAAAAGGAAACGCCGCGGCCCCGGACGGATCACCACCGTCCGGGGCCGCGCGCTGACCGCCTGGGGCCCTGCCTCACCGCCCGGGGCTACGCCTCCAGCGACGTCATCACGTGCTTGATCCGCGTGTAGTCCTCGAAGCCGTACCCCGACAGGTCCTTGCCGTAGCCGGACTTCTTGAAGCCGCCGTGCGGCATCTCGGCGACCAGCGGGATGTGGGTGTTGATCCACACGCAGCCGAAGTCGAGGGCCTTGGACAGCCGCATCGCCCGGCCGTGGTCCTTCGTCCAGACGGAGGACGCGAGGGCGTAGTCCACGCCGTTCGCCCACTCGATGGCCTGGGCCTCGTCGGTGAAGGACTGGACCGTGATGACCGGTCCGAAGACCTCGTTCTGGATGATCTCGTCGTCCTGCTTCAGGCCCGAGACGACGGTCGGCGCGTAGAAGAAGCCCTTCTCACCGACGCGGTGGCCACCGGCCTCCACCTTCGCGTGCGCGGGCAGCCGCTCGATGAACCCGGTCACCTGCTGGAGCTGGTTGGGGTTGTTGAGCGGGCCGTAGAGCACGTCCTCGTCGTCCGGCTGACCGGTCTTGGTCTCGGCCGCGGCCTTGGCGAGCGCGGCCACGAACTCGTCGTGGATGCCCTCCTGGACCAGGACACGGGTGGCGGCCGTGCAGTCCTGGCCGGCGTTGAAGAAGCCCGCGACCGAGATGTCCTCCACGGCCTTGGTGATGTCGGTGTCCGCGAAGACCACGACCGGGGCCTTGCCGCCGAGCTCCAGGTGGACCCGCTTCAGGTCCCTGGACGCCGACTCGGCGACCGACATGCCCGCGCGCACCGAGCCGGTGATGGAGGCCATCGCCGGGGTCGGGTGCTCGACCATCGCGCGGCCGGTGTCGCGGTCGCCGCAGATGACGTTGAAGACGCCCTTGGGGAGGATGCCGCCGATGATGTCGGCGATCAGGACGGTGGAGGCGGGGGTGGTGTCCGAGGGCTTGAGGACGACCGTGTTGCCCGCCGCGAGCGCCGGCGCGAACTTCCACACCGCCATCATCATCGGGTAGTTCCACGGCGCGACCTGCGCGCAGACACCGACCGGCTCACGGCGGACGATGGAGGTCATGCCCTCCATGTACTCGCCGGCCGAGCGGCCCTCGAGCATCCGCGCCGCGCCCGCGAAGAAGCGGATCTGGTCGACCATGGGCGGGATTTCCTCGGACCGGGTCAGTCCGATCGGCTTGCCGGTGTTCTCCACCTCGGCCGCGATGAGGTCCTCGGCCCGCTCCTCGAACGCGTCCGCGATCTTCAGGAGGGCTTTCTGGCGCTCGGCGGGGGTCTGGTCGCGCCAGGCCGGGAAGGCCGCCGCGGCGGCCGCCATCGCGGCGTCCACGTCCGCCTGACCGGACAGCGGCGCGGTCGCGTACGCCTCGCCGGTCGCGGGGTTGACGACCTCGGTGGTCCGCCCGTCGGCGGCGTCCCGGAACTCACCGTCGATGTAATTGCGCAGACGACGCAGCTCGGTGCTCACTGCCGGCCCTCCAAGTTCAGGTGTCCAATCGCTGAGACACCCACACTAATCCGTGCCTCCACGTTTTCAACACCCCCGGCGACCCCGTGACTGCGAAATCCGCAAGCAACGTCCCCGCAAACAACGAATTTCATCGCTACAGCCTTGCGGAACCGTCGAGACGTCGTGCACAGTGAGGTCGTGGCCAGTCGAAGCGCAGACCCCAGGGACTCCACCCGCGAGTCCAGGAACGGCAGTCCCCAGCTGGACTCCGTGTCCCTCGCCATCATCGAGCAGCTCCAGCAGGACGGACGCCGCCCGTACGCCGCCATAGGCAAGGCCGTGGGCCTGTCCGAGGCGGCCGTGCGCCAGCGTGTGCAGAAGCTGCTCGACCAGGGCGTGATGCAGATCGTCGCCGTCACGGACCCGCTCACCGTGGGCTTCCGCCGGCAGGCGATGGTGGGCGTCAACGTCGAGGGTGACCTCGACCCGGTGGCCGAAGCGCTGACCGCCATGCCGGAGGTCGAGTACGTGGTGATGACCGCGGGCTCGTTCGACATCCTCGCCGAGGTCGTCTGCGAGGACGACGACCACCTGCTGGACGTCATCAACAAACGCATCCGGGCGCTGCCCGCCGTGCGCTCCACCGAGAGCTTCGTCTACCTGAAGCTCAAGAAACAGACCTACATGTGGGGAACCCGATAGCCGTGAGCAAGGACCTCAGCCGAACCGCGTACGACCACCTGTGGATGCACTTCACCCGCATGTCCTCGTACGAGAACGCGCCCGTTCCCACCATCGTCCGTGGTGAGGGCACCTACATCTACGACGACAAGGGCAAGCGCTACCTCGACGGTCTCGCGGGTCTGTTCGTGGTCCAGGCGGGCCACGGCCGCACCGAACTCGCGGAGACGGCGTTCAAGCAGGCGCAGGAGCTGGCCTTCTTCCCGGTATGGTCCTACGCCCACCCCAAGGCCGTCGAGCTCGCCGAGCGCCTCGCCGACTACGCGCCGGGCGACCTGAACAAGGTCTTCTTCACCACCGGCGGCGGCGAGGCCGTCGAGACCGCGTGGAAGCTCGCCAAGCAGTACTTCAAGCTCCAGGGCAAGCCGACCAAGTACAAGGTCATCTCGCGTGCGGTCGCCTACCACGGCACCCCGCAGGGCGCCCTGTCGATCACCGGCCTGCCGGCCCTGAAGGCCCCCTTCGAGCCGCTGGTCCCCGGCGCCCACAAGGTCCCCAACACCAACATCTACCGCGCCCCGCTCTTCGGCGACGACCCCGAGGCCTACGGCCGCTGGGCCGCCGACCAGATCGAGCAGGAGATCCTCTTCGAGGGCCCGGAGACCGTCGCCGCGGTCTTCCTGGAGCCGGTGCAGAACGCCGGCGGCTGCTTCCCGCCGCCGCCCGGCTACTTCCAGCGGGTCCGCGAGATCTGCGACCAGTACGACGTGCTGCTGGTGTCGGACGAGGTCATCTGCGCCTTCGGCCGCCTCGGCACGATGTTCGGCTGCGACAAGTTCGGCTACGTACCGGACATGATCACCTGCGCCAAGGGCATGACCTCGGGCTACTCCCCGATCGGCGCGTGCATCGTCTCCGACCGGATCGCCGAGCCGTTCTACAAGGGCGACAACACCTTCCTGCACGGCTACACCTTCGGCGGCCACCCGGTCTCCGCCGCGGTGGGTCTCGCCAACCTCGACCTGTTCGAGCGCGAGGGCCTCAACCAGCACGTGCTCGACAACGAGGCCAACTTCCTGCAGACCCTGCAGAAGCTGCACGACCTGCCGATCGTCGGCGACGTCCGCGGCAACGGCTTCTTCTACGGCATCGAGCTCGTGAAGGACAAGGCCACCAAGGAGACCTTCACGGACGAGGAGTCGGAGCGCGTGCTCTACGGCTTCGTCTCCAAGAAGCTCTTCGAGTACGGCCTCTACTGCCGCGCCGACGACCGCGGTGACCCGGTCATCCAGCTGTCGCCGCCGCTGATCTCCGACCAGTCGACCTTCGACGAGATCGAGGGGATCGTCCGTCAGGTGCTGACGGAGGCGTGGGCGAAGCTCTGATTCCGCCCGGCTGATCCACAACGGCCCCGGGGCGCCCGTTCGAGTGAGAATGGGCGCCCCGGGGCCGCGTGCTGTCCGGCCTCCCGCCCCCGACTCCCTAGCGTGCCCAGTGACCGATCGGCCCTGTCTTCGTTCCCCCGTCCGGGGGATTGGCAGCGCAAATCAGATCTGAACGAGGTGTACGCGATGGTGGCCCCGCCGGACAACGACGTGCTCTGGGCACGCGCCCTGCACGTCAAGCACAACGGCTCGCCCGCGCTCAGCGGTGTCTCGCTCGGCGTCCGCGAGGGCGAGATCCTCGCCGTCGGCGGCCCGCGCGGCAGCGGCAAGACCACACTGCTCCAGTGCCTGTCCGGGCAGCTCCTGCCGCAGCAGGGCGAGGTCTGGTTCAACAGCGTGCCCGTGCACACCATGGGCGCGCTGGCCCGCGAACGCCTGCGCCGCGACCGCTTCGGCTGGATCGACCCCGTGCCCGTCCTCGTGCCCGAGCTGAACTCCTGGGAGAACGCGGCGCTGCCCCTGATGCTGCGCGGCTCCGGCCGCCGGGCCGCGAAGACCGCCGCCCTGGAATGGCTCGAACGCCTGGACATCGGCGACTGCGCCCGCAAACGGCCGCACGCCCTGCTCCAGGCCGAGCGGCAGCGCGTCGCCATCGCCCGCGCGCTCGTGCCCGCCCCCCAGGTGCTCTTCGCCGACGAGCCGACCGCCCCGCTGCACCGCGCCGACCGCGCCCACGTGCTGCGCACCCTCACCACCGCCGCCCGCTCGCACGGCATCACCGTGGTCCTCGCCACGCACGACGCGGACACCGCTGCTCTCGCCGACCGCGCCATCACGCTGCTCGACGGACGGCGCGTGAACACCGTCCACCTGCCCCCGGTCACCGAGACGGAAGGCCGGGCCGCGTGCTCGCTCTCCGTCTAGCCCGCGGGGCACATCCCCTGGTCCAACTGCGCAGGCTGCTGGTCGTCGCCGCGTCGGCGGGCACCGGCTTCCTGCTGCTGAGCGCGCTGGGATACGCCATGGCGCATCCCGACGCCTCGACCGGCTCGGTGCTCCGGCTGCTGTGGTGCCTCGCGCCCGTCGCCGCCAGCGTCCACCTCGCGGTCGCGGTCGCCCGTACGGATCCGGGGACCCGGCCCCGCCCCGGACTCGCGGCGGTCGGACTCGGCCCCGGGCGCCTCATGGCCGTCTCTGCGGTGACCACCGCCCTGTCGACCACGCTGGGCTCGATGCTCGCGCTGCTCGTCTTCCTGCACCTGCGCGGCGATCTGGCGGGCATGCCCTTCGACGGCTCCGCGACGGCCTTCCTCGCCGCCGACCAGCCACTGCCGCTGCCCGCGACCCTGACCCTGCTGCTCCTGGTGCCGCTCGCCGCGTCGCTGGCCAGTGCGGTCGCACTGCGCCCGCGGAGCCTCGGCCGCGGCCGGGCGGGCCGGCCGAGAGCCACCGTCGCGGGAGCCCCCGGCACGTCCGGGGACTCCGCTCCCGTGACGGCCGAGTCCGCCCCGGACGCCGACCACCCGGAACTCCCGCCGGACCCGCAACCGCTCGCGCCTCCGCTTCCCGCGCCCGCCGGACTGCCCTGGGGCACCGCCGTCATCGCGGCGGGGCTCGCCGTGGAGTCGTACGGGAGCCGTTCCGGAGCCGCACCCGGCTCCGACCTGACGAGCCGGTTCGCGGGCAGCCCCGCCGGGGTGCTGGGCGGCTGGGCCCTCACCGCGGTCGGACTGGCCCTGGCCGGACCCGCGATCACCCACCTGTGCGGGTGGCTGCTCCAGGCCGTGCGCCCCGGCGCACTGCGCCTGCTCGCCGGGCGCGGTCTCCAGGGGGAGGCCCGGCGCATCGGGCGCCCGCTGGGAGTGGTGTGCGCGGTGGCGTCGGGCGCGTACGCCGTGGCGACCGTATACGCGGGAGCGCGGCCCTCGATCGGGCCGCTCAGCACGCTCGGAGCGCTGCTCGTGGCCGGGTGCGCCGTCGCGACGCTGTTCACGGCGGCGCTGGAGACCAAGCAGGTGCGTGCCGACACCACGGCGGCGCTGCTGCGGCTGGGGGCACCCGCCTCGGTGCTGCGCGGCGCGGCGCTGCTGCGCGCGGGCATGCTGCTCGCCGTGTTCGGCCCGCTGACCTGGCTGGTCGCGGAGCTGGCCGCGATGCCGCTGGCCCGCTGAACAGAGGTACGAAACGTCTTCGCCGCGACCGATGAGTTCCGCGCGGACGGACGGTCCACCTCTCCGTACGGCACACGACTTCACCTCCACCGGGAGAGACCGCTCATGTACCAGCAGATGATCTTCGTGAACCTCGCCGTGAACGACGTCGACGCCTCGAAGAAGTTCTTCACCGAGCTCGGCTACACGATCAACCCGCAGTTCTCGACGGACGACTGCGCCTGTGTCGTCATCAGCGACACGATCGTCGCGATGCTGCTGAGCAAGCAGCGCTACGCGGACTTCACGAAGAAGGAGATCGCCGACCCGGCCCGGACCAGCGAGGTGCTGCTGTGTCTGAGCGCCGAGAGCCGCGAGAAGGTGGACGAGCTGTGCGACAAGGCCCTCTCGGCGGGCGGTTCGGGCACGCGGGAGGCCCAGGACCACGGCTACATGTACGGCCGTTCCTTCGACGACCCGGACGGCCACACCTGGGAGGTCATGTGGATGGACCCGGCGGCCGTCCAGGGCTGAGTGTCGCGGGCGCCCGGAGCCGGCGGCCGTCGCGGCCTGATGCCCGCGGCCGCCAACGCCCCGCCCCCGGGCCCGTTTTGACCCACCCCCTAGCATGGCCGCGTGCAGCCAACTCCCCTCCACGCCGGTCACGACCGTGAGATCGAGTCCCTCGCCGAGTTCGACGAGGTCGTCTCCGAGCGCGGCTCGCTCACCCGGTTCCGTGTCCAGTCCGTGGATCTGACGGACCGTACGGACGCCCTGCTCTCCGTGGACACCTCGGGCGCCGTCTTCCTCGGCTGCCCGATGGATCCCCGGACGGCGGCTCGCGTGAGAGCCACGGGCGCGCTGGTCTTCCCGCCCATACCGGGGCTGCCCTTCGATCCGTACCGGGGAATGCTCCACTCCCCCGACGAGCTCTTCGAGTCCCTCGACGCCGGGTACGAGGCGACACCGGACGCCCGCACGTACACCTGGTTCCAGCAGACCAAGGCCGACGGCGACGTCTTCGCGTCGATGCTGCGCTCGATCCACGACGACGCGGTGTCGGACGCCCTCGACGAACTCCTCGTCGGCACACGGGTGGTGGGCGTGATGGGCGGTCACGCCATGGCGCGCGGCACCCGGGCGTACGAGGGCGCGGCGCTGCTCGGCCGCGAACTGGCGCGCTCCGGCCTCATGGTGGCCACCGGCGGCGGGCCGGGCGCGATGGAGGCCGCGAACCTCGGCGCGTACGCGGCCCCGTTCGACGACGCGATGCTCACCGAGGCACTCCGGTTGCTCGCCGGGGCACCTTCGTTCAGGCCCTCGATCACCGACTGGGCGCGGGCCGCGTTCACGGTGCGGGACCGCTGGCCCGCCGGTGGCGCCTCGGTCGGTCTCCCGACCTGGTTCTACGGTCACGAGCCGCCGAACCCGTTCGCCGCGCACATCGCCAAGTACTTCGCCAACGCGACCCGTGAGGACGGGCTGTTGGCCCGCTCGGACGCGGGCGTCGTCTTCCTGCCGGGTGCCGCCGGGACCGTACAGGAGATCTTCGACAACGCGACCCCGAACTACTACGAGTCGCGCGGGGAGCCCACCCCGATGGTGCTCGTGGACCGCGCGCACTGGACGGAGCGGTACCCGACCTGGCCTCTCCTCCAATCCCTCGCCCGTGAGCGGTCGATGGAGTCCCGGATCGCTCTGGTGGACCGGATCGAGGAAGCCCCGGAGGCTCTCAAACGCCTCGGTGGTTAACGACATGGCAAAGCCGACGGCACGGCAGGGCATATGCATTGACAGCACTTAGCTGGCACTTATAGACCTGTGTGGCCTAAGGGAGTCCTGTTGCCACAGCAGAACTCCCCTCAAACCCCCCGCAGTTGCGCAATCTGTGAAGGGCAATCGTGTCCATATCTCGCCGTACCGCACGTTCAGTGCGCATCCTCGGTGTTGCCTCCGCCACGGCCGCGCTCGCGCTCGGTGTCGCCGGCAACGCACTTGCTTGCAACATCCGTGACTTCTCGGCCGTCGCCTCGTGCGACGACAACGGGAAGGGCATCATCACCGTGACCGACAACGACGCCTCCGGCGTCGAGGCCACGGTCTCCGTCTTCCTCGAGGCCAACGGCGCGGACGCCCGCCAGGTCGGCTCCGAGACGGTCAAGGGCACCCGTGAGGGCGCCACTGTCACCTTCTCCGAGGACTGGGCGCCCAACGCCACGTACCGTATCCACGTCACGGCCGGGAAGATCGTCAACGAGGACGTCACCCCCCAGCTGACCACGCCCTCCAAGGCGTGCAAGTCCGAGGAGTCGTCCTCTCCGACGCCCAAGCCGTCGGAGACCTCCTCCTCGCCCGCCCCCTCGGAGTCGGCTTCCGCGACCCCGTCGGAGTCGGAGAGCAGCGCCGCGCCCGCGACGCCGGGAGACAACGCCCCGTCCCCCGCGGTCGGTGACTCCAACCTCGCCGAGACCGGTGCGAACTCCAACACCCCGATGATCGCCGGCATCGCCGGTGCCTTCGTGGTCGTCGGCGGCGGAGCGGTCTTCTTCGGTATGCGCCGCCGCGGCGCCTCGAAGGCCGGCTGAACCGCACCACGCCTGTAGGACCGTGTGGCCCGTCCCCTCCCGGAGGGGGCGGGCCACACGTCTGTGCGGGAGCACTGGTTGAAGGGCGTCCACCACCCGAATGCGGCCGGCGAGGACGGCGGGAGCTGCCTTCGGACAGTGGCCCGCGGGGCCGTACGCGCCTCGGCAGCGTCACTCGCCCCCCGATGGCGTGCGGCGCGGTCACGGTGCCGCGCGGAGGCCCCGGTCCCGTGGCGGTGGTCGGAGGTCTACCCGGCCGAGGCCTCCCCGAGCACGACGACGTCGGCCGCGTCGAAGACCACCGCGACCCGGTCGCCGGGTGCGGGCGCCGCCCGCAGCGCGCACGCCGCCTCCAGCCGCGGCGCGCCCTCCGGCTGGAGATGGACGGCGACGTGGGTGCCCCGGAAGGTGCGCGCGGTCACGGTGCAGGGCAGCCCGTCCTCGGCACCGACCAGCCGTACGCCCGCGGGCCGCACGAGCAGCGTGCCGGGCCCCTGCGGGGCGCCGTCGGGTACCGGAAGCTTCCCCCACGGCGTGTCCGCCACCCGGCCGGTCACCGTCGCGTCGACGACGTTGTCGAAGCCGAGGAAGCGTGCCACGAACTCGTCCGCCGGATGCTGCCAGACCTCAAGGGGCGTACCGGACTGGGCGATCCGCCCGTCGCGCATCACCACCACCCGGTCGGCCAGCGCGAAGGCCTCGCCCTGGTCGTGCGTGACGGCGAGCACGGTCGTTCCCAACCGGCCGAAAAGCTCGCGGAGTTCGACGACCAGTCGTTCGCGCAGCGAGCGGTCGAGCTGGCCGAGCGGTTCGTCGAGCATCAGCAGCCGGGGGCGGGGGGCGAGGGCACGGGCCAGCGCGACCCGCTGCTGCTCGCCTCCGGACAGTGCCGCGACGGCCCGGGAGGCGGCGCCGGGCAGCCCGACGAGTTCCAGCAACTCACCGACGCGCAGCGCCTGTTGCTGCTTCGATGTGCCGTGCATCCGGAGCCCGAAGGCGACGTTGCCGCCCACGTCGCGCTGCGGGAAGAGCTGGTGGTCCTGGAACATCAGCCCGACGCCCCGGCGGTGCGCGGGCACCCCCGCCTGGTCGTGGCCGGTCAGGAGCACACGGCCCGCGTCGAGCGGCTGCAGTCCGGCCACCACCCGCAGCAGCGTGGACTTGCCGCTGCCGCTCGGCCCGAGCACACACACGATCTCGTGCTCGGCGACCTCCAGATCGACGGCGTCCAGCACGGGCCGGCCGCCGAAGCGCACGGTCGCGGCCTCGATGCCGAGCAGAACGTCCGACGCCGGCGCCGGCGCGGGCACCCCCGCCGCCGTCCCCGTCGTCCCAGCCGTCGCCTTCGTGACGAGCTTCGCCATCAGAACTCCCCCGTCCGGTCGGTCCGCATGCGCTCCAACAGCAGCAGCGCCACCGCGCACACCACCATCAAGATCGTCGAAAGTGCCATCGCCTGCCCGTAGTTGAGGTCCCCGGCGCGCCCGAGCAGCCGCGCGACCGCGACCGGCAGCGTCGGGTTGTCGGGGCGCGCGATGAAGACCGTCGCCCCGAACTCACCGAGCGACACGGCGAAGGCGAACCCCGCCGCGATCAGCAGCGCCCGCCGCACCATCGGCAGATCGACCTCCCGCCACACCCGCCACGGCGAGGCCCCGAGCACCGACGCCGCCTCCCGCAGCCGTCCGTCCACGGCCCGCAGCACGGGCAGCATCGTCCGCACGACGAAGGGGACGCCCACCAGCGCCTGCGCGAGCGGCACCAGGATCCAGCTGCTCCTGAGGTCGAGCGGCGGCTCGTCCAGCGCGATCAGGAACCCGAAACCGACGGTCACGGCGGACACGCCGAGCGGCAGCATCAGCAGCACGTCGAACCCCCGTACTAGCCGACCGGCGCGGCCGGTGAGAGCGGCGGCCGCCAGACCTCCGATGACCACGGCGATCGCGGTGGCGGCGAGCGCGTACTCCAGCGAGTTGCCGATCGCCTCGATCGGGGCCACCAGGAAGATGCCGCCGTCGTCGGAGGCGAGCGCCCGGTAGTAGCCGAATCCGAAGCCGCCGGGGGTGTCCAGGGATCGCTGGACCAGGACTCCGAGCGGCAGCACGAGCAGGACCGCGATGCTCGCGAGCACTCCCGTGAGCACTGCCCACTGCCCGGCCCCGCGCGGCCTGCGGGCGGTCGTCTCCGGGGCCACCAGGCGCAGAGCGGTCTCCCGGCGGCGTACGGTCGCGGCGTGGACGGCGAGGATCGCGCCGACGGCCACGAACTGGATGATCGTCAGCACCGCCGCCGTCGCCAGGTCGAAGATCTCCGAGGTCTGCCGGTAGATCTCGACCTCAAGGGTGGAGAAGGTCGGCCCGCCGAGGATCTGGACCACCCCGAACGAGGTGAAGGTGAAGAGAAAGACCATGAGCGCGGCGGCGGCGACGGCCGGGCTCAGGGCCGGGAGCGTCACCGTGCGCCAGGCCGCGAACCGGGATGCGCCGAGCATGCGCGCGGCCTCCTCCTGGCGTGGGTCGAGTTGCGCCCAGAGCCCGCCGACCGTGCGGACGACCACCGCGTAGTTGAAGAAGACGTGCGCGAGCAGGATGGCCCAGACGGTGGTGTCGAGGCGGACGCCCCACAGGCCGTCCAGGAGTCCGCCGCGGCCGATCAGCGCCAGGAACGCCGTGCCGACGACGACGGTGGGCAGTACGAACGGGACGGTCACCACCGCGCGCAGCACCTGCTTGCCCCGGAAGTCGAAGCGCGCGAAGACGTACGCGCCGGGGAGCGCGATCAGCAGCGTGAGCGCTGTCGAGGCGAGCGCCTGCCAGGTGGTGAACCACAGCACGTGCCGGATGTCGGCCTGGCCGAGCACCTCACCGATCCGTCCGGGCCGCCAGACCCCGTCGACCTCGAGACCGCGGGCCACGATCGCCGCGACGGGGTAGGCGAAGAAGACGGCGAAGAACACGACCGGCAGGGCCATGAGCCACAGCCGCGTCGCGCTCCCACGCCTCCGGGGCGCCGCCCCGGCTACTTCAGTACGAGCGAGGTCCACGACTTGACCCACTGGTCACGGTTCTTGGCGATCTCGGCGGGGGCCAGGGTCTCGGGGTGCGCGGCCTGCGGGCCGAACTTCACGAACACCTCGGGCACCTTCGCGGTCTCACGGACCGGGTACACGAACATGTTCAGCGGCATGTCCTCCTGGAACCTGAAGCTGATGAGGAAGTCGAGGAGCGCCTTGCCGCCCTTCGTGTTCTTCGCGTTGCTGAGCAGCCCCGCGTACTCGACCTGACGGAAGCAGGTGCCGTTCGCGACCCCGGTCGGCGCGGTCTTCGGCTTCGGGTCGGCGTAGACCACCTCGGCGGGCGGCGAGGAGGCGTACGAGACGACCAGCGGCCGGTCGGCCTTGGCCTTCTTGCCGCCGGCGGACCCCGAGAACTCGTCGTTGTAGGCCTGCTCCCAGCCGTCGACCACCTTCACGCCGTTGGCCTTGAGCTTCTTCCAGTAGCCCTGCCACCCGGCGTCCCCGTACTTCGCGGCGGTCCCGAGCAGGAAACCGAGGCCGGGCGAGGACGTGGACGCGTTCTCGGTGACGAGGAGGTTCTTGTACGCGGGCTTGATCAGGTCGTCGAAGGAGGTGGGCGGCGCCAGCTCGTGCTTGCTGAAGTAGGCCTTGTCGTAGTTGACGCAGATGTCGCCGGAGTCGATGGGCGTGACCCGGTGCTTCTCCTGGTCGACCCGGTAGCGCTGGACGATCTGGTCGGAGCCCTTGGGCTCGTACGGCTGGAACAGCCCGTTGTCGAGCGCCCGGGAGAGCAGGGTGTTGTCGACGCCGAAGAAGACGTCGCCCTGCGGGTTGTCCTTGGTCAGGATGGCCTTGTTGACGGCCTGGCCGGCGTCTCCGTCCTTGAGGATCCTGACCTTGTAGCCCGATTCCTGCTCGAAGGCGTGCAGCAAGCTCTTGGAGTAGGCGAAGGAGTCGTGGCTGACGAGGGTCACGGTCCTGGAGTCGGCGGTCTTGTCGCCGGAGCCGGACGAGCCGCACGCGGACAGCGTGACAAGGCCCAGCGCGACGACCACGGCCGCGGCCGTCCGCCTCTTGGTGCTCGCTTTGGTGCTCACTGAATTCCTCCTGGGGTGACCAGGAAGAGACGCGGCCCTGCCCGGGAACTCGGCGGTTCCCAGGCAGGGCGCAACAGCTTGAGTGATGCCCGAACTTCCTACCCAGAATGACCTGGGCGAGGTTCAGAGGGTCTGCGGCCCACCGGTGCTCCGGCTGCCGCACTCTCAGCGCTGTGGCGCTCCCCTGTCGGAATATGAAGATGTCGGAATATGAAAATGTACGTGCCGGGTCAGACTACCGTTCGGTCGCCGCGAGCTGGCCGCACGCCCCGTCGATCTCCTGGCCCCGGGTGTCCCGGACGGTGACCGGCACGCCGTGGGCCGCGATGGCCTCGACGAACGCCTTCTCGTCCTCGGGCCGCGAGGCGGTCCACTTCGAGCCCGGGGTCGGGTTCAGCGGGATGAGGTTGACGTGCACGGGCTTTCCCCTGAGCAGCCGCCCGAGCCGGTCACCGCGCCACGCCTGGTCGTTGATGTCCCGGATGAGGGCGTACTCGATGGAGAGCCGGCGCCCCGACTTGGCCGCGTACTCCCAGCCAGCGTCGAGCACCTCCCGCACCTTCCACCGCGTGTTCACGGGGACGAGGGTGTCGCGGAGCTCGTCGTCCGGCGCGTGCAGGGAGATGGCGAGGCGGCACTTGAAGCCCTCGTCGGAGAACCGGTGGATGGCCGGGACCAGTCCGACCGTCGACACGGTGATGCCACGCTGGGAGAGTCCGACGCCGTCCGGCTCGGGGTCGGTGAGCGCGCGGATGGCGCCCACGACCCGCTTGTAGTTGGCGAGCGGCTCGCCCATACCCATGAAGACGATGTTGCTCAGCCGCGCCGGGCCCCCGGGGATCTCCCCGTCCCGCAGCGCCCGCATGCCGTCCACGATCTGGTGCACGATCTCGCCGGTCGACAGGTTCCGGTCGAGCCCGGCCTGGCCGGTGGCACAGAACGGACAGTTCATCCCGCACCCCGCCTGGGAGCTGATGCACATGGTCACCCGGTCCGGGTAGCGCATCAGCACGGACTCGACGAGCGTGCCGTCGAAGAGCCGCCACAGGGTCTTGCGCGTGGTGTCCTGGTCGGTCGACAGATGCCGCACGACGGTCATCAGCTCGGGAAGCAGCGCTTCCTGGAGCTTGCCGCGCGCGGCGGCCGGGATGTCCGTCCACTCCGCGGGGTCGTGCGCGAACCGGGCGAAGTAGTGCTGCGACAGCTGCTTGGCGCGAAACGGCTTCTCCCCGATCGCGGCAACGGCCTCTTTACGCTCGGCGGGCGTGAGGTCGGCGAGGTGCCGCGGCGGCTTCTTGGCTCCGCGGGGGGCGACGAATGTGAGTTCTCCGGGCTTCGGCATAACCCTTCCAGTGTCGCAGATCAACTGGACCCGCCCAGGCCGGAGCGGGGTGGGAGTGGTCACCCGCGGGTACCGTCTGCCGGAACTGGTCGACCTCGCACGGCCCAGGGACGGCCCAGCGCTGTACTCGGCCGGACGCTCCTGGCGATATCGGTGTCGATGGCTGATGTCGGTGTCGATGGCTATGGTGCGACGACCGTCGAGCGCGACTCATCGGGGAGGGGCCACGGGAGCCGCTGGTGGAACGACTGGTCGGCTGACCACCCGCCGCGCCTCCGCGCACACTCTGATGTCTGCCGAAGGAGAGCACGTGGAAGACCGGACCGACCAGGACCAAGCGAGCCCCGAGGTGCGAAAGCGCGTCCAGGACAGCTTCGACCGCCAGGGGCTGATGGCCCACCTCGGTGCGCGGATAACCGACATCGCCCCGGGCCGCGTCCAGATCACGCTTCCCGCGCGCCCCGAAGTGACCCAGCAGCACGGCTACTTCCACGCCGGGGCGACCAGCGCCGTCGCGGACAGCGCCGGTGGCTACGCCGCGTACACGCTGTTCCCGGAGAACGCCGACGTCCTCACCGTCGAATACAAGATCAACCTTCTCGCACCCGCCACCGGTGACCGCATCGAGGCCGTCGGGACCGTGCTGAAGGCCGGCCGGACTCTGAGCGTGTGCCGGCTGGAGGTGTTCGGCGTCCGGAGCGACGGCGCCCGGAAGCTCGTCGCCAACGGACAGCAGACACTCATCCGCGTGAACCGGCCGGAACAGTGAGCCGTCCGTCTGCGCCCTTGCTGCCGTCCTGGGTGAACTGGCGGCAACGGCCGTTCCCCGACGCGAACCTGCTGCTGCTCCAGGGGCGGCAACCGGCCCTGGTCGACAGCGGATTCGTCGGCCACGCGGCCGAAACAGCCTCCTGGGCACGCGCGCGCGGAGGCGACGTGGGCCTGGTCGTGAACACGCACTGGCACTCCGATCACGTCGGCGGCAACGCGCTCCTTCAGGCGGGTGGCGCGGGCATCGCGGCCGGAGCTCCGGAGGCGGAGGCGATCTCGCGTCGGGACCCCGGCTGCTGCACCGCGGAGTACCTCGACCAGCCGGTCGCCCCGTACACGGTCGATATGCCGCTCGACGGCGGGGAGGTCCTCCGACTCGGTGAGGCCGACTGGGAGGTCATCCGCACTCCCGGGCACACGCCCGGGCACCTGGCCCTGTGGCAGCCGGAGGAGCGACTGCTCGTCGTCGGTGACGCGCTGTCGGACTACGACGTCGGCTGGGTCAATCTCGCCCTCGACGGAGCGGGCGCGGCCACGGCGGCGCTCGACTCCCTCCACCGGATTGCCGGTCTCGCCCCGCGGGTGGTCCTCCCCTCGCACGGCCCGGTCCCCGCCGATCCGACGGCCGCTTTCAACACCGCCCTCCGGCGCGCTCAGCGCCTCGTCGACGACCCCGCCGGCGCGCTCTGGTACGGCGCCCGGCGCATCTTCGCCTTCGCCCTGATGATCCGCGACGGGATCCCGGCCGACGAGGTGGAGCCCTACCTCCATGCACGCGCCTGGGTGACCGATGCCGCGCGTCTGCTGGACCTCACCCCAGAGGTGCTCGCCAACGAGCTGGTCACGTCCATGCTCGGCAGCGGTGCCGTCGTACGGCGCGAAGGGCGCCTCCACGCAGCCGCGGAACACACGCCGGTCGCGGCCCGGTCGCTTCGCGTGCCGTACCCGCGTGCGTGGCCGGCGGCACAGCGCTGAGGAGCACGAGAAATCCACTTCCGCCGGCGGTGCCGAGCGCTCGTGTTCCCCCATGCCCCGGACATACGGAAGGGGCCCGCCACCCTGTGGACGACGGACCCCTCACCGACAAAAACGCAGGTCAGCTCGACCCTACGAAGATCACCAACAGCAGCCAGACCACGGGAGCCGTCGGCAGGAGCGAGTCCAGGCGGTCCATGATGCCGCCGTGACCCGGCAGCAGGGTGCCCATGTCCTTGATGCCCAGGTCCCGCTTGATCATGGACTCGCCGAGGTCACCGAGCGTGGCGGTGGCCGCGACCGCGAGGCCGATGATCAGGCCCTGCCACCACGTGCCGTCCTCGATCAGGAACTGCAGACACAGCGCGCCCCCGACCATCGCGAAGACGACCGCTCCGACCAGGCCCTCGCGGGTCTTGCCGGGGCTGATGCGGGGCGCGAGCTTGTGCTTGCCGAAGCGCCAGCCGATCGCGTACGCGCCGGTGTCGCTGACGACCGTCAGGAGCAGGAACGTCAGGACGCGGCGCGGACCGTCGTCCGCGGTCAGCATCATCGCCACGAAGGTCGCCAGGAACGGCACGTAGAAGGCGGCGAAGACCCCCGCCGTGACGTCCTTGAGGTATCCCTCGGGCGGTTCCGTCATCCGCCAGACCAGTACCGCCAGCGCGGTGAGTGCCATCGCCACCCACGCGCCCTCGGCGCCCCGTACATAGCCGGCGACGACCATGGCCGCACCGCCCACCGCCAGTGGCACGAGCGGCGCCTTGATGCCCTTGCGTTCCTCGAGCCGCGAGGTGAGCTCCCACAGCCCCACCACGACGGCGACGGCGATCACACCGACGAAGACGGCCTTGACGACGAACAACGACGCGACGATCACCGCACCGAGCCCGACGCCCACCCCTATCGCAGCACCCAGGTCACGGCCTGCACTCTTCTTCGGTGCGGGCGCGGGCTGCGGGGTGGCGCTGGGCATGGGCTCCTGCGGCTTCTGCGACGGGTTCCCGTAGGACCCCGCCGACGGTGTGTCGTCGCGGACCGGGGGGCCGCCCAGCCGAGCGGCCCCCCGGTCGTCATCCTGGTCTCCGCCGTGTGCGGGTCCCTCGGGCACGATGGGCATGGGGCGAGTGTGCTGCGCGTCATGCGCATCGTACGCGGGACCCGCCGGGCCTGCCCCCTGGGCAGACCCCTGGTCGGAGGGCCCCCAGTACCCGGCTTGCGGCGGCGCCCCCCAGGAAGAGTCGTTCATCAGACCTCGAGCAGCTCCGCTTCCTTGTGCTTCAGGAGCTCGTCCACCTGGGCGACGTACTTCGCGGTGGTGTCGTCGAGCTCCTTCTCCGCACGGCGGCCCTCGTCCTCGCCGACCTCGCCATCCTTGATCAGCTTGTCGATGGTCTCCTTCGCCTTGCGGCGCACGGAGCGGATCGAGATCTTGGCGTCCTCGCCCTTGGTCTTGGCGACCTTGATGAACTCCTTGCGGCGTTCCTGGGTCAGCTCGGGGAACACCACGCGGATGATGCTGCCGTCATTGCTCGGGTTGACACCCAGGTCGGAGTCGCGGATCGCCTGTTCGATGTTGCGCAGCGCGCTCTTGTCGAACGGGGTGACCACGGCCATGCGCGGTTCGGGGACCGCGAACGAGGCCAGCTGGTTGATCGGCGTCAGCGCGCCGTAGTAGTCCGCCACGATCTTGTTGAACATCGCCGGGTGCGCACGGCCGGTGCGGATCGCGGCGAAGTCCTCCTTGGCGACCACGACGGCCTTCTCCATCTTCTCCTCGGCCTCGAGGAGGGTCTCTTCGATCACCACTTGCTCCTGCGTGTCTTGAGTAGGCCCGGCAGCTGTTCCTCGTCGGGGTGGCAGCCGGCTGCGTCGCGTCTTGTTCCTGCACGGTTCCGGACCGGCAGGACATTGTCCATCCCCCGGTCAGGGTCCGTCCCGGGTCAGGCCCGGCCGCTTGGGTCACCCACGAGTGTGCCGATCTTCTCACCCTTGACGGCCCGCGCGATATTGCCCTCCGCCAGGAGCTCGAAGACCAGGATCGGCAGCTTGTTGTCACGGCACAGCGTGATCGCGGTCATGTCGGCGACCTTGAGGTCGCGGGTGATGACCTCGCCGTAGCTGAGCGAGTCGAACTTGACGGCCTCGGGGTTGGTCTTGGGGTCGGAGTCGTAGACCCCGTCCACACCGTTCTTGCCCATCAGCAGGGCCTCGGCGTCGATCTCCAGGGCACGCTGGGCGGCCGTGGTGTCGGTGGAGAAGTACGGCATGCCCATACCGGCTCCGAAGATGACCACACGGCCCTTCTCCAGGTGCCGTACGGCGCGCAGCGGGATGTACGGCTCGGCGACCTGTCCCATGGTGATGGCGGTCTGTACGCGGCTGTCGATGCCCTCCTTCTCCAGGAAGTCCTGGAGGGCGAGGCAGTTCATCACCGTGCCGAGCATGCCCATGTAGTCGGAGCGCGCCCGGTCCATGCCGCGCTGCTGGAGTTCCGCGCCGCGGAAGAAGTTGCCGCCGCCGATGACAACGGCGATCTGGGCGCCCCCGCGCACGACGGCCGCGATCTCGCGGGCGATCTTGTGCACCACGTCGGGATCGACGCCCAGTCCGCCGCCACCGGCGAACGCCTCGCCGGAAAGCTTCAGCATGAAGCGTCCGGCGCCTTTGCCGTCGTCGGTCTTCTCGCCCTTGTCGGCCTGGGTGCTGGTCATGGAGATCTCCTCATGGTGCACATACGAAGAAGGCCATTGCCGGTGGGGTGTTGGCTCCCATGCTCGGCAATGGCCTCCTCGTCAGATCTGCTGTCGTCCGGCACGCACGCGCGCGTGCCGACGTACGCGGACGACTGCTGTCGACCCTATAGGGGTCGCGCGTCGATCGCTGTACGGACTCAGATGCCGACCTTGATGCGCACGAAGCGCTTCAGGGCGACACCGGCCTCGTCCAGGACCTGCTGGACGGACTTCTTCTGGTCCAGCGCATAGGGCTGGCCCAGCAGGGTGGCCTCCTTGAAGAAGGCGTTGACGCGACCCTCGACGATCTTCGGGAGGGCGGCCTCGGGCTTGCCCTCGGCGCGGGTCGTCTCCTCGGCCACGCGGCGCTCGGACTCGACGACCTCGGCCGGGACGTCCTCGCGGGAGAGGTACTTCGGCGCGAAGGCGGCGATGTGCTGCGCGACGCCCTTGGCGAGCTCGGCGTTGACCTTGTCCAGCTCGACGAGGACACCGATCTGCGGGGGCAGGTCGGGCATCGTGCGGTGCATGTACGCGGTCACGTAGGCACCGGAGAACTGGGCGAAGCGGTCCAGGACGATCTTCTCGCCCAGGTTGGCGTTGGCCTCGTCGACGAACGCCTGAACCGTCTTGCCGGGCTCGATCTCGGAGCCCAGGAGGGCCTCGAGGTCGGCCGGGGAGGTCTTGGTGACGTGGTCGGCGATCTGGCCGGCGACGGCCTGGAACTTCTCGCCCTTGGCGACGAAGTCCGTCTCGCACTTCAGCTCGACCAGGACACCGGAGGTGTTGTCGTCGGCGATGACGGAGACCACGGCGCCGTTCTCGGCGGAGCGGCCCTCGCGCTTGGCGACGCCCTTCTGGCCCTTGATGCGCAGTTCCTCGACGGCCTTGTCGACGTTGCCGTCGGCCTCGTCCAGTGCCTTCTTGCAGTCCATCATGCCTGCGCCGGTGAGCTCACGGAGCTTCTTGACGTCGGCGGCGGTGTAGTTCGCCATGATTCCTGGAATCTCTCTCGAAGTCTGAAGATCTACGGGCCGGACGGCGGGGGCTTGGTGTGCCCCCGCCGTCCGTGACCCGAAGGGGTGAGGGGTCAGGCCTGCTCGGCGTCCGCGGCGGGGGCCTCGGCGGGGGCCTCGGCGGCAGCCTCGACGGCCTCGGCCTCGGCGACGGGGGCCTCGGCCTGCTCGGCGTCGGCGACCTTCTCCGTCTCGGCGGAGGTCTGGACCTCGGCGTCGTCGGCCTTCTTCTCGCCCTCGAGGAGGTCGCGCTCCCACGCGGCGAGCGGCTCACCCGCGGCCTTGTCACCCTCGGCCTTGCCGGCACCGGAGCGGGAGATGAGGCCCTCGGCGACGGCGTCGGCGATCACGCGGGTGAGCAGGGTGACGGAGCGGATCGCGTCGTCGTTGCCCGGGATCTTGTAGTCGACCTCGTCGGGGTCGCAGTTGGTGTCGAGGATGGCGACGACCGGGATGTTGAGCTTCCGGGCCTCGCCGACCGCGATGTGCTCCTTCTTGGTGTCCACGATCCAGACGGCGCTGGGCACCTTCTGCATCTCGCGGATACCACCGAGGGTCTTCTCCAGCTTGGCCTTCTCGCGCGAGAGCACGAGAAGCTCCTTCTTGGTGAGACCGGAAGCGGCGACGTCCTCGAAGTCGATCTGCTCGAGCTCCTTGAGGCGCTGCAGACGCTTGTAGACGGTCGAGAAGTTGGTGAGCATGCCGCCCAGCCAGCGCTGGTTGACGTAGGGCATGCCGACGCGGGTGGCCTGCTCGGCGATGGCCTCCTGCGCCTGCTTCTTCGTGCCGACGAACATGACCGTGCCGCCGTGGGCGACGGTCTCCTTGACGAACTCGTAGGCGCGGTCGATGTACGACAGCGACTGGAGCAGGTCGATGATGTAGATGCCGTTGCGCTCCGTGAAGATGAAGCGCTTCATCTTCGGGTTCCAACGACGGGTCTGGTGACCGAAGTGGACGCCGCTTTCCAGCAGCTCCCGCATCGTGACGACGGCCATGGCCGTTCTCCTTGGTGTTCTCGGTTGTGCCGCGTGTGCCGGACGGCACTCGCGCCTGACGCCCGCGATGCGCCTTGCCACGAGGGACCGAGGGGCGCTGACACCGGCTTTTGATGACCGCGTGTCGGGGCGTGCGAAGTCGACCCGGTGACCCGGATCGCCACGAGAAGTGTACGGGACCCGCGAGGTGCGGGGTGACGCCGCTGTCCACAACCGGCCGGTGGTCCACAGCTCCCGGTCAGGATCCGCCCGATGCGGGACCGTTCTCGCATGCGAGCGAAACGATGTGTGCGTACGTGGCCGCGGTTGCGGTCGGGAATCACGGTGGCCGCGCCGGTCGTGCTGGCCGCGCTGACGGTGTCACCCGCGCCTGCCGTACCGGCGCCCGCGCCGGTCACCCTGGCCACGTCGACGTCCTTGTCGCGGACGAACGGTCCGGAGCCTCCGGTCCCCGTGGAGCCGCCCGGCGCCGACACGGAGGTCCGGGCGGTCGCCCGCCTCTGGCCGGTGGGCACGCGCCCCTCGGTCCTGCGGGCCTGGCAACCCCCGGCGACGCCCTACGGTCGCGGCCACCGGGGCGTGGACCTCGCGGCGCCCCCGGACGCCCCGGTCCGGTCCGTCGCCCCGGGCCGGGTCTCCTTCGCCGGCCGGGTCGCAGGTCGCGGGGCGGTCACCGTCGAGCTGGCGGGCACCGGCGACCCACCCCTGCGCACCACCTTCACCCCGGTAAGGGCCACGGTGAGAAAGGGCGACGAGGTGGCCGCGGGCGACGTGGTGGGCACGCTCGAACCGGACGCCTCCCACTGCCCCACGAGCTGCCTCCACTGGGGCCTGCTGAGAGACCGGACCTACCTCGACCCGCTCTCCCTGCTCCCCGCATGGCTGCTGCACGGCGCGCCGTCCCGGCTGCTGCCGGTGCCGACGGCACGCAGACGACCGTGAGCGTCGCGGACGCGGGTATGGGCACGGGTAGGGGCACGGGCACGGCGCGAGTACGGCACGGCGCGGGCGCGCGGCCCCGGCACGGCGCGGGCGCGGGGCACCGGCACGGCGCGGGTACGAGGTACCGGTACGGCGCGGGTACGAGGTACCGGTACGGCGCGGGCGCGCGCTTGCCGTGAGGACGGCACCGGTGGCGCCGTGACACCCGGCAGGCGCGCGGGGTCGCGGAGGAGCGCGCGGGGCATGAGTGGCCGGGCGCGAGTGGGTGGGCGGGGCCGCGAGTGGGTGGGCGGATGGGTGTGATCCGCGTGCGCCGAGGGCGGCTGGCGCGGCGAGGGGGTGGGGTGGGAGGGGGCGGGGGCGGGGGGGCGGGGGGCGGGGCGGGAGGGGAGCAAGATGTGGCAGGTGCGCGAGGCATGGCAGGTGGCCGGCACAGCGAGCACGGCGCGCTCGGTGGGCGCGGCAGGCGGCGGAACCTCCCTGAGCTCCCCTGCCCCGGGTTCAGCTCGGAGGTTCAGCCGCGCACGCCCCGCAGGGCCATCGTGACGGCCGCGTCCGTAATCGCTTCGGGATCCTCCGCCGCCCCCAGCTCGATCCGCCGCACGGCCGCGTCGACCACGCCCTGGAGCAGCATCGCGGCCAGTCGCGGTTCGGCATGGCCCATGTCCCGCAGCGCCTCCGCGATGATCGCGACGAGCCCGCCGTGCGCCGCGCGGATCTTCTCGCGAGCCCCGGCGTCGAGTTCACTCGCGGAGATGGCCACCACGGCACGGTGCCGCCGGTCCCCGACCAGCGCCAGCTGCTGCCGGACGTAGGCCTCGACCTTGCCTTCGGGCCCGTCGGCCGCGGCCATCACCGCTTCGACCTCGGCCGCCCACAGGGGGAAGTCGACCTCGCACAGTTCTTCGACCACGGCGGCGCGGGACCGGAAGTACTCGTAGACGGACGACCGAGCCAGCCCCGTCCGCTCGGCGAGGGCGGGGAAGGTCAGCGCTTCCGTCCCGCCCTCGGACAGCAGGGACCGGGCCGCGTCCAGCAGGGCGGCTCGCTGCATCGACCGGTGCTCGGCCACGGAGGCCGCTCGAATCCTTGGCACGCCCTCCACTTTACGGACGGACCGCGGACGGCGGCAGCCACTCCCACCACCTGGAGGAATCGCGACCCTGATGACGAAGGGACGATTCAGCACCACGCCACGCTCCGGATCAGCGACCGAAGCTGGCCAGCTTCGCGCGCAGCTGCAGTACCGACTTGGTGTGGATCTGGCTCACCCGGCTCTCGGTCACGCCCAGGACGTTCCCGATCTCCGCGAGCGTGAGGCCCTCGTAGTAGTAGAGCGTGACCACGGTCTTCTCCCGGTCGGGGAGTGTGTTGATCGCCCGCGCCAGGAACCTCCGCAGCTCCCGGTCCTCGGCAACCTCGACCGGGTTGTCGGCCGCGGTGTCCTCCAGCGTGTCCATCAGGCTCAGCCGGTCGCCGCCCTCGCCGCCGACATGCAGCAGTTCCTCGAGGGCCACCACGTTGGCCAGCGACAGCTGGCTGAAGACGGCGTGCAGATCCTCTACCGCGATCCCCATCTCGGAGGCCACCTCGCCCTCCGACGGCGTGCGTCGCAGTCGCGCCTCCAGTGTCGCGTAGGCGCGTTCCACGTTGCGCGCCTTCTGCCGCACCGAGCGCGGGATCCAGTCCAGCGCGCGCAGCTCGTCGATCATCGCGCCCCGGATGCGCGTGATCGCGTACGTCTCGAACTTGATCTCCCGCTCGATGTCGAACTTCTCGATCGCGTCGATCAGCCCGAACACCCCTGAGGAGACGAAGTCCGCCTGCTCCACATTGGCCGGCAGGCCCACGCTGACCCGTCCCGCGACGTATTTGACCAGGGGTGAGTAGTGCAGGATCAGCTGCTCGCGCAGCCGCTCGTCACCCGTCGTCTTGTACGACCGCCACAGCTCGTCGAGCGTCGAGGGAGCGGGCGGCCGCCTGCTACCGCCGTCGCGGGCGGCTGGGGGGATCGCCGCCCGATCGGACCCGGAGGTGTGCTGGGGCATTCGTCGCCTTGTGCCGTTCTGCCGTGAACTGTGGGTACCTGGGTGAGCTGTCGCTCTGATGCCGAGTTGCCTGTCTGCGTCAGAACCCAGGTGAGCGTAGCGTGACTGGAGTGTCGCAGTGCGCGAAGGGCCGAGGGCGGGCCGTGCGCAGATACGTTCCGCTGAACGTTTGCCTCGGTCGCCCTCGTCGCCGTCCGTGACCGCCCGCGGACGCCAACTGCGGTTATTGCCAAGGGTGTCGGCGTTCGCCCGGACGGACGAACACGCTCGGTCAACACCCGCGACGATCATCACGGACCGGGATCATCATCTGGCGTGTCAACTTCCAGCCGTCGCCGTGTCGTTCGACGAACCCGAGCGAGCGGAGTTCGTACAGTCTCCCGACCGCGTCGTCCGTCGTGGTTCCCGCACCGTGGGCGATCTCCTCCGCTCCCGCCAGTCCGCGTGCCGGCAGCGCGGCGAGAACCCGTCCGGCGCCCGGGTCCAACAGGTCACGTGGCAGCACGGGCCCTCGCCGGTCCGGGGCCAGTTCACCCATGTCGCCGACCAGTTCCGCGACTTCCGCGGCGTCGGTGACCAGTACCGCCTCCCCGCGCAGCAGTTCATGCACGCCGGCCGACAACCCGCTGGTGACGGGGCCGGGCACGCCCATCGCGAACCTGCCCAGCCGCTGTGCGGCGCGCGCCGTGACCAGCGCACCGCTGCGATAGGCGGCCTCGACGACCACGGTCCCCCGGGTGAGCGCCGCGATGACCCGGTTGCGCAGGATGAACCTGCTCGGCGTGGGGTGTTCTCCCGGCGGCAACTCACCCACGACCAGGCCCTGTTCGGCGATCCTGGTGATCAACTCGGTGTGGCCGCGAGGGTAGGGCCGGTCGACTCCGCAGGCCAGCACGGCGACGGTGGCGCCGCCTGCCGCCAGGGCGCCCCGGTGCGCGGCGCCGTCCACGCCGTAGGCGCCGCCCGACACCACGACCCAGCCACGCTCGGCCAGTCCGGCGCCGAGGGTGGTCGCCATGTGGGCGCCGTACTCCGTACAGGCCCGTGCTCCGACGAGGGCGACGGACCGCAGCGCCCACATCCGCAGGCTGGGGCGTCCCCGTACCCAGAGTCCGGTGGGCCGCGCGTCCCCCAGATCGTCGAGCTGTGCGGGCCACTCGGAGTCCCCTGGGCACACGAACCTGATCCCGGCGGCATGGGCCTCCGCGAGGTCCTTTTCCGGGTCGGCCCGCTCGGCCCGCGCCCGCAGTCCCGCCCATCTCCGGTCCGTCACACCCCGCGGCCGCTCCCCGCCGTCCAGGAGCCCCTGGACCGCCCGCTCCGCCCCGGCCTCACGGATCCAGCGCCCGCAGACCTCGTCGCCCGGTTCGGCGACACGGGTGAGAAATGCCCGGTGCATCCGTTCGTCCGCACGGTCCGGGTCCTGCCGGTGCGCTCCTTCCCGGCGGACGTCCTCCACGTGCGCGTCCGCGCGGAAACCGTCCCCGTAGTGCGCGCCCTTGCGACAGGCGCACTCCTGATGCGCGCCCTCCCGGTGGGCATGCCCGTCGTGCGCGCCCGCCCCGCAGACGCCCTCGCCCTCCTCGCGCGCACCCGCCCCATGGGCGTCCGCCCGGTCCGCACGTCCCCCGTGGGCGCACTCCCGGCACCTGTCCTCCCGGCCCGCTCCTTCTCGACGCGTGCCTGATCGGCGCGTGTCCTCTTCGCGCGCGCCCTCTCCGCGCATGCGCTGCCGGGGTGCGCCGTCGTGGTTCACGACAGTGCGCCGATCGCCATCGGTACCCCGCGTGGCACCCCGGTGCGCAGCTGCAGCGCTAGGGCGACATCCGTCGCGTCGGGCCGGTCGTGCCCCACCAGGTCCGCGACGGTCCAGGCGACGCGCAGCACCCGGTCGAGGCCCCGGGCGCTCAGGACGCCCCGCTCCAGGCTCCGCTCCGCCTCGTCCAGCGCGCCCGGCGACGCGTGCCACCGGCTGCGCAGCTCGCGCCCCGGCACTTCGCTGTTCGTCCGCCAGGGGGTGCCCGTCAGCCGCACCGCGGCCCGTTCTCTGGCCGTTCGTACGCGGCCGGCGACGGTCTCCGTGGATTCGCCCCGTGCCCCGCGCCCGGTCAGCTCGGAGCGCGTGACGCGGTCCACCTCGACGCGCAGGTCCACCCGGTCGAGCAGCGGGCCGGAGAGCCTGGCCTGATAGCGCCGGATCGCGGAGGGCGGGCAGTCGCACAGGTCGTCCCGCTGCGAGAAGCGCCCGCACGGGCAGGGATTCGCCGCGAGCACCATCAGGAACCGCGCGGGAAACCGCACCACGCCCGCGCTGCGTGCGATCACCACATGCCCCGCCTCCAGGGGCTGGCGCAGCGCGTCGAGGGCCTGGCCGCTGAATTCGGGGGTCTCGTCGAGGAAGAGCACCCCCCGGTGGGCGAGCGACACGGCGCCCGGACGTGCGACTCCCTGGCCTCCTCCGACGAGGGCCTGCATGGTCGCCGAGTGGTGGGGCGCGCAGTAGGGGGCGACGTCGACCAGGGGTTTGCCCGGTGGCAGCAGGCCGGCGACCGAGTGGACGGCCGTGACCTCCAGGGACTCGCCCCTGGTGAGCCGCGGCAGGACGGCGGGCAGCCGCTCGGCGAGCATGGTCTTGCCCGCCCCTGGTGGGCCTTCCAGGAAGAGGTGGTGTCCGCCTGCCGCCGCGACCTCCACGGCGGTGCGCGCGGAGCGCTGGCCGACGACGTCGGCGAGGTCATGGCCGTGGTCGTGCTGGGCGCCGTGGATGCCGGTGGCCGCGGCGGTGCCCGGCATGCGCAGGCCGGCGGTCAGCGGATGGAGCCGGCCCGCTTCGTCGGGATCCTCCTCGGGGACCGGCTCGTCGGTGAGCACGGCGATCAGCTGGCCCAGGCTGCGCACGCCGAGCACGGAGATCCCCGGCACCAGCGAGGCCTCGGCCGCCGCGCACTCGGGCACCACCACCTGTTCGTACCCCGCGTCCGCCGCGGCGAGGACCGCGGGCAGCACTCCCCGGACCGGCCGGACCCGCCCGTCGAGTCCGAGCTCGCCGATCATCACGATGTCGGAGAGCACCCGGGGGTCGATCCGCTCCGCGGCGCCCAGCACCGCGCAGGCGACGGCGAGGTCGAATCCGCTGCCGCCCTTGGGCACCGAGGCCGGGCTCAGCCCTACCGTGAGTTTTTTCTGGGGCCACACCGCGCCGGAGTTCACGACGGCCGCGCGGACCCGGTCCCTGCTCTCCGAGAGGCTCTTGTCGGGGAGGCCGACCAGGGTGAACGCTGCGACGCCCGGCTCCAGGTCCGCCTGGACCTCCACCACAACGCCCTCGACGCCGACCAGGGCCACCGAGCAGGTGCGCGCGAACCCCATCAGGCCACCCCTCGCGCGTGCTCGACCAGGGGTGCGCCGCGGTCGGGGAGGAGGACACCGATCAGGTCGATGCGGACACCGCCGGGCGGGGCCCCGCCGTGTTCCTGGAGCCAGCGCTCCGCCAGGCCGCGCAGGCGCTGTGCCTTGGCCGGGGTGACGGCGGCCATCGGGTGCTCGAAGGCCCCTGTCCTGCGTGTCTTGACCTCGCAGACGACGAGCGCGTCGCCGTCCCGGGCCACGATGTCGATCTCACCGGTCCTGCCGGAGCGCCAGTTGCGCGCCAGGACGGTCATTCCGGTCTGGGTCAGCCGCCGCGCGGCCAGGTCCTCGCCGTACTTGCCGAGTGCGTTGCGTGCCTTGGACGTCTTCATGTCGGCACCACCTCCGGCGCCAACAATGCGGCCGTCCCCGCCCGCTGTTGGATCTTGGTGGACAGGCGGCCGACTGGGGACAACTCCATCACCCTCACGAGTGATCATCGTCCGTCGGCGGCCGCCGGTCACCCTCAAGCGATCAGCGGATCCACCGGGGCGGTCAACCGCCGGGCAGCTCCAGATCGCTCTTGTTCAGCTCCTCGATGTTCACGTCCTTGAATGTGAGCACCCGTACCTGCTTCACGAAGCGCGCGGGCCGGTACATGTCCCACACCCAGGCGTCCGCCATGGACACCTCAAAGAAAACCTCACCCTGGACCGAGTGCACCTGCATCTCGTAGTCGTTGGTGAGGTAGAAGCGCCGTTCGGTCTCGATCACGTATTTGAACAGACCGACGACATCGCGGTACTCCCGATAGAGCTTCAGCTCCATCTCGGTCTCGTACTTCTCGAGGTCCTCGGCGCTCATGGCATGTTCCCCTTCAGCCGTGCGTCCCCCTATTGTGCGCCAGCCCCGCGAGCCCCTAGACGATTTCGGTGTCGAGGACCTCGGGTCTGGCCGGGGGACCCTCGTCGAGCAGCCTGCGCAGCAGCTCGGCGAGCCTGGTCGGATACACCGTCTCATGTGCCTCGGTCAGTTCCTGGCACGTCCACCAGCGCGCTCCGGCGACACTTCGCCCTTCCAGCTCCGTCAGCCCGGTGGCGACGGTTCCTGTCTGGGTCGTACGGGCCAGGAAATACCATTCGTCCTGGTCCCAGCGGCGTCCCGCGAAGGGGAACGAACATCTGCGCCGCCACAGCACCGGGCCCAGTTCGACCTGGGTGATGCCGGTCTCCTCCACGAGTTCCCGCAGCGCGGCCTCCTCGCGGGTCTCGTCGCCCTCCAGGCCGCCGCCGGGAGTGAACCACCAGTCGTCCGCGGGATCGTCCGGCTCATGGCCGTGCAGCAGCAGGATGCGCTCCTGCGCGTCGAGGAGCACCACCCTGGCGACTTTCCGCAGTCCGCCGTCGTACGAGTCTCCGCTCGGGTCCGCGCCCGGGACGACCCGCTCCGACGGCACGGAGGACGGCCCGGGGGACGCCCCGGACGGGGCGACCCGTCCAGCCTGTGATCCGGTCGGCCCGGACGATCCGGCCGGCTCAGCCGACACCGACCGGCTCCGTCCGCCTCCGCCCCCGCCGCCGCCCGAGCCGCTTGGCGACCGGGCCGTAGGCCGCCCCGCCCAGCACGAGCACCGCGCCCGCCACCACGGCGGTCAGGATCGGCCGCAGTGGACCGGGGGTCGAGATCCCGCCGAGCGTCTTGAAGCCCGTGGGGCGCTTCAGCATGCCCTTCATGGGCCAGGCGATGGCGTCGACGCGGCCCTTCACCGCGGCGCGCGACACCGTGCCGTTGAAGGCCTCGGTGAGGTGCGCCGTCGAGTCCAGTGAGCCGCTGCGCTCGTCACCGAGCAGGAAGAGCCGTCCCTCGGGGACCTCGACGGTCGGGATCCGGTTCATCTCGGCGGCCTGGCCCTTGGGGAGATACGGTTCGTCGATCTTCTTGTCGTTGACCGTCAGCTTGCCGTCCGTGCAGCAGGCGACGGTGTCACCGCCGACGGCGACGACCCGCTTGACGATCAGCATGTCGCCCCAGCTCTTCTGCTTGAAGACGATGACGTCACCGCGCTTGACGTCCTTGCCGTCTATCCGCTCCGCCAGGATGCGGTCGCCCACCTTGATGGTCGGCACCATCGACTCGGTCGGCACCGTGTACGGCTGATAGACGACCGCGCCCCAGGCGAAGCCGCCGAGGAAGAGCACACAGCCGAGGGCCACGGTCAGTCCCGACAGCACGCTGCCGAGCCGACCGTGGCCCTCGTCCGTACGACCTGACGTCCTGCTCATCCCAGTGCTCCCCCGACTCGGAGAATCGACCCCGCGGTCCTGGGTACGGGCCGCGGAAGATCGGTGATCTGGGACGGCACCCTACCCGGCGGTACCCCGCCCAGAAACCCTGGGGTTTCCGGCGGTAAGGCGACGCCTGCGCCACAGCACCAGAGGCGCCGCGCCGGCCAGTCCCAGAGCGCCCGGGGCGGCCGCGCTCAGGTTCTGGTCGAAGGTGTCCGGAATCGGCAGCGTGTTCCAGCGGGTGGGCGGCCAGGCGATCACGATGGCGCGGCCCACGACATTGCCCACGGGCACGAAGCCCTGGTACTTGTCCTGCTGGTGGTAGCGGGAGTCCAGCGAGTTCTGCCGGTGGTCACCCATGACCCAGATTTTGCCCGGGGGTACCGTCACCTTGAACTGGCCGCCCTGGTCGTCGACGCTGCACGGCGTGTTCCCGGCGTACACGTACGTCTCGTTGAGCGCCTTGCCGTTGACCGTCAGCGGGCCCGAGTTCTCGCACTCGATCGTGTCACCGGCGACGCCGATGACCCGCTTGATGAGGTCCTTCTCGTCCGCGGACGGCATCAGGCCGATCTTGCTGAGGACCTGCTGCACGGCGTTCGGGTTGGGCGTCGGCTCGCCCGCCAGCCAGTTGTCGGGGTCGTGGAAGACGACGACCTCGCCGCGTGAGGGCTCCGAGCCGAACCACGGCGTGAGCTTGTCGACCAGTACACGGTCGCCCTGCTGGAGGGTGTTCTGCATCGAGTCCGAGGGAATCGAGAACGCCTGCACCAGGAAGGTCTTGATCAGCAGCGCGAGGACCAGTGCGATACCGATGAGGAGCGGCAGTTCCTTCCAGAAGGAACGCGGATTCTTGGGCTTCTCGTCCTGCCCGCCGTGCCCCTTCGTACCGCCGCCGTCCCCGGAGTCACTCCCGGGACCGACGACCTCGCTCGTGGCCGGGGTGGCCGATCCGTCGGCTCGCTCCGGCTGTTCCTCGGGGCCATCGTGTCCGGATCGTGCGCCGACCGCCAAATCCCCCACATCCACTCCTCACTCCGTGCTGCCGCCTGCCCCGGATCCGACGCAGGCCCACCACTCCCATAACGAGCGGGAGTTCCGCAGGGCTCGGGAGCGGGATCAATCCATTGAGATCCGCGGACGCCACCCTATGCGACGGTCCCATGGCCGTGGCCGACCCGCTCGGCACCGACGCGTACGTGTCCGGCTCCTTCAGGCGAGTCCAGTGCCCGAAGGGCCAGGCGATGACCATGGCCCTGCCGACGACGGACTTCTCGGAGACGGTACCGCCGTACTTCTCCTTCCGGTGGTACCTGGAGTCGGCCGAGTTGGCCCGGTGGTCGCCCATGACCCAGAGGCGGCCCTTGGGGACGGTCTCCTCGAAGGGGAAGTCCGACGGCTTGTTGTCGGCGTGGATGTACGGCTCGTCGAGCGGCATGCCGTTGACCGTGACGCGCCCCTGCGTGTCGCAGCACTTGACGGTGTCGCCGCCGACCGCGACGACCCGCTTGATGAGGTCCTTGTCGTTGTCGGAGGGCAGCAGACCGATCTGGGTCAGCCCCTCCTTGACCTGCTTGATGACGACGGGGTCGTTCTTCTTGGTGGTCTTCTCCCCGGCCAGCCAGTCCCCGGGGTCCTTGAAGACGACGACGTCACCGCGCTGCGGCTTGGAGCCGAACCATGGCGTGAACTTGTCGACGAGCACCCGGTCGCCGATCTGGATCGTGCTCTCCATGGAGCCCGACGGGATGACGAAGGCCTGGACGAGGAAGGTCTTGAGGACCAGGGCTATGAGCACCGCGACGCCGACGAGAAGCGGGATCTCCTTGACCGCGGAGCGCCTCCGTCGTCGCTTCACCTTGCGCTGGAGCTTGCGGCGCTCGGCGCGGCCGGGGCGTACCGCGCCGCCGGAGGCGCGCCGCGTCCCGGTGGGCAGCAGGTTGTCGGCCGCGTGCTCGGAGACCCCGCGCGGCCTTCCGCGGTTACCCATGGGCACCGTCCGCGGCGGGCACGCGCGCGTAGGCGCCGGGGCGCCTGAGCCGGGCCCAGTCGGCCGAGGGCCAGGCGATCCAGTCGGCGCGGCCGATGACGTCGCCGACGGGGATCATGCCGCCTCCGGGGGACCCCAGGTGGTCCCGGGAGTCGCTGGAGTCGCTGCGGTGGTCGCCCAGGAGGAACAGGCTGCCGGCGGGCACGACGACGTCGAAGGGCACCTCCGACGGGGTGTCCCCGGGATACAGAAACGTCGACTCGTCGACCGAACGGCCGTTCACCTCGAGTCTCCCCTCCTTGTCGCAGCAGACCACATGGTCTCCCCCCACACCGACGACGCGTTTGACGTAGTCGGCGTTCCCGAAGTAGCCGGTGCCGTCGAACACGACGATGTCTCCCCGCTGCGGCTCAGCACCGAAACGGTACGCCAACTTATTTACGAGAACGCGGTCCCCGATCCTCAATCCGCGCTCCATCGAGCTGCTGGGAATCTCGAAGGGTTGCATCACGAAGGTGCTGAAGCCGGCCAGGAACAGCAGACAGACCAGGACGGTCAGAGTGATCCGCCCGCCGGGGACCCATTCCGCGACCCGGTCCAGCAACGCGGAACGCGACCGTCCCTCCGGCCCCTGAGTGTCCGAGATCTCTTCGGACCCGGCAGGGCGGGAGGAGCGGTCGCGCTCCGTGTGCTGTGCTTCGGTGTTCATCGGAGCCAGATGTTATCCGGCGTCCGTATGAGCCTCCGTGCGAGCTCAGTTGTCGCGCTTCTCCTTGATCTTCGCGGCCTTGCCGCGCAGGTCACGGAGGTAGTACAGCTTCGCGCGACGCACGTCACCGCGGGTGACGAGCTCGATCTTCTCGACGATCGGGGTGTGCACCGGGAAGGTGCGCTCGACGCCGACCGAGAAGGAGACCTTGCGGACCGTGAAGGTCTCGCGGACACCGGCGCCCTGGCGACGGATGACCACGCCCTTGAACTGCTGCACACGGGAGCGGTTGCCCTCGATGACGCGCACGTGGACGTTGACGGTGTCGCCCGGACGGAAGGCCGGGATGTCGGTGCGCAGCGACGCGCTGTCGACGGAGTCGAGCAGGTGAGACATTGGGTCTGCTTTCTTCGCCGATGCCACAGGTCATCGACGGGAGAAGGGTTTTCAGGAGAGTGCTGCCGCGTCGGGGCGGGCGTCGTGTCCCCCTGTGGCAGGGGCGCACGCCGGACGACGTAGAGCAGCGGCCTATTCTTCCACGGTCTGCGGCCTGCGCCAAAATCGGCCGTCGGGATCCGGCTGCCACCCCAGGATCGAGAGCATCTCGCGGTCCTTCTTGTCGAAGAGGGACGCCTCGCAGCGCTCGATGAGGTCGGGCCGGTTGGCCGTCGTACGGCGCAGGGCCTCGTCGCGACGCCAGCGGGCGATCTTGCCGTGGTGGCCGCTGAGCAGCACCTCGGGGATCTCCCGGCCGCGCCACTCGGGGGGCTTGGTGTAGACGGGCCCTTCCAGGAGGTTGGCCATGGCCCCGGGGGCGAAGGAGTCGTCCCGGTGGGACTCGGCGTTGCCCAGGACGCCCGGCAGCAGGCGCGCCACGGCCTCCGTGACGACGAGGACGGCCGCCTCGCCGCCGGCGAGCACGTAGTCGCCGATGGACACCTCGTGGACCGGCATGCGGGTGGCGTACTCGTCGATGACGCGGCGGTCGATGCCTTCGTAGCGGGCGGGTGTGAAGACCAGCCAGGGGCGCTCGGACAGCTCGACGGCGAGTTCCTGGGTGAAGGGGCGTCCGCTGGGTGTGGGCACGACGAGGACGGGCCCGTGCGCGCCCGTCTCGTAGCCGTCGGCCAGCACGGAGTCCAGGGCCTCGCCCCACGGGTCGGTCTTCATGACCATGCCGGGGCCGCCGCCGTAGGGGGTGTCGTCGACCGTGTTGTGGCGGTCGTACGTCCACTTCCGGAGATCGTGCACGTGCACGTTCAGCTGTCCGCGCGCGCGTGCCTTGCCGACGAGCGAGACGTTCAGGGGGTCCAGGTACTCCGGGAAGATCGTGACGACGTCCAGCCGCATTACGCCTCTTCCTCGGTGGAGTCCCGGGTGGACGCGATCTCGGCGCGGTCGTCGATCAGGCCCGGCGGCGGGTCGATGACGGCCCGCTGCTCGTCCAGGTCGATCTCGACGACGATCTCCTCGACGAACGGGATCAGGACCTCGGTGCCGTCCGGCCGCTCGACCACGAACAGGTCCTGGGAGGGGAGGTGCGAGATCTCGGTGATCCGTCCGACCTCGTCACCCTCCTTGGTGACCACGTCCAGGTCCATCAGCTGGTGGTCGTAGTACTCGTCCGGGTCCTCGGGCTTCTCGTCCGGGTCGACGTCGGCGATGAGCAGGGTGTTGCGCAGCGCCTCGGCGGCGTTGCGGTCGCGTACGCCCTCGAAGCGGAGCAGCAGACGGCCGCTGTGCACGCGGCCCGTCTCGATGGTCAGCGGACCGGTGGAGGCGGGGTCGGTGGCCAGGACGGCACCGGGGGCGAGTCTGATCTCCGGCTCGTCGGTACGTACCTCGACGGTGACCTCGCCCTTGATGCCGTGGGCGCGGCCGACGCGAGCGACTACCAGCTGCACTGTGCTTGATCTCCTGTCGGTGTGCCTGCGGCGTTGCTTCGCAGACGACTACGGGCCGGGGACGGCCGGATGGCCCTCCCCGGCCCGAGCCGGTGCTGCCTGTTACGTCAGCGGACGTGGTCCACGTCGACGAGGTCGACGCGGACACCGCGGCCGCCGATGGCGCCCACGACGGTGCGCAGGGCGCGCGCGGTGCGGCCGTTGCGGCCGATCACCTTACCGAGGTCGTCGGGGTGGACCCGGACCTCGAGTACGCGCCCGCGGCGCAGGTCGCGCGAGGCGACCTGCACATCGTCGGGGTTGTCGACGATGCCCTTCACGAGGTGCTCGAGAGCCTCCTCGAGCATGCTCAGGCCTCGGTCGACTCAGACGAAGAGGACGCGGCCGGGGCCTCGTCCTTCTTCTCAGCCTTCTTCTTCTGGGTGATGGCCTCACCCTTGCCCTCGTCGTCGCCGCCCAGGGCGTCGAACAGGGGGCGCGACGCCTTCGGCTCGGCGACGAGCAGCGGAGCGGGGGCGGGCAGACCCTTGAACTTCTGCCAGTCGCCGGTCAGCTTCAGGATGGCGAGCACGGGCTCGGTCGGCTGCGCGCCGACTCCCAGCCAGTACTGCGCGCGGTCCGAGTCGACCTCGATGCGCGAGGGGTTCTGCACCGGGTGGTACAGGCCGATCTCCTCGATGGCCCGGCCGTCACGGCGGGTACGGGAGTCGGCGACGACGATGCGGTAGTGAGGCGAACGGATCTTGCCCAGACGCTTCAGCTTGATCTTGACTGCCACGGAAGTGGTGTCTCCTGGTCTTGACGTGGTTGGGCACGGCGAGATGGCCGCGTGGGGTTGCGGTACCCGAGTGCCCGATGGACGCGTCAGCCGGAGGAGAGAGGGGTCCTATGCGACTGTCGAGTACAGCTAGACATTGTGCCACACCCCGGAGGTTCACCTCACCGGCCCTGGGCGCGGACCCATGCCTGACCGGCACCCGGCGCCGACCACCGGGCGCCGGCGGTGTCTCCCGGCGCTCACCGGGCGGCGCGGCCGAGCACGGCTGCCACGAGCAGCCGTCCCCTCAGCTCGCCGCCGCTCCGACCACCTCCGGAATCCGGAAGGGCTTGCCGCACCCCCCGCACACGATCGGCGCCTGTGCCAGCACGGACGGGACGACCCGTACGTTGCGGCCGCAGTCGCAGACCGCCTTGACGCGGACGCCTCCTCCGGAGGAGCCGTGCCGGGCGGCGGGGCCCCGGAACGAGCGGGCCGTGTCGGCGGCGGTCGCGGCGGTGTGGGCCTTGAGGGCGCGCTGCAGCCGCTCGATGGTCGGGCGATAGCGGCGCTTGGCCTCGGGGTTGAGCGTGACGAGCGAGAATCCGCTGCTGGGATGCGGTTCCTCGGGGTGGTCAAGGCCCAGCTCCTCGGCGATCGCCAGGAATCTGCGGTTGTGGTAGCGGCCGGCGCGCGAGGTGTCGCGGACTCCGCGGGCGGCGGCGATGCCATGGACTGCCTCGTGCAACAGGCGTTCGAAGGAGAGTTCGTGCCCGCAGGCGGACGACGACTCTCCGATCAGGGACTCGGGCGCGGCCAGATCCGGCAGTTCGGGGTGGTGCCGCTGAATGTCGGCCCACGCCCCTGCCAGCTCTGCGGCAAGAACAGGTGGTGTCGTGCTCACGTCGTGACAACGAGCCGGGGGCCCTGTGTGTTCCTATTCCGGGGCATCCCAAATAATTTGCACGTACCCGTCAGTTGCCCCTGATGTGTCCTGACGAGGGCGGGTGCGCTGATCTGCGGAGAAGCCTCACAGCTCGCACCAAGCTGGTACGTAGTCACGCGTACGCCCCGGCGCGTAGATGCTGTCCGCGCGCCGGGGTGCCTGTCGTCATCAGATGCGCAAGAGGCGTTTCGGCCGCCCTCGGGGACGGTTCAGTAGGCGCGCGCCACGACGGCGACGTTACCGGGTGCGTCGTCGCTGTCGGGCACCGACCCGTCCTCCGCGACCAGACACCGTACGGTCACGGAGTGCTCGGCGAGCCTGGCCTCGCCCTCTTCGCCGAGGTCGGCCCACGGGATGCGGGCCCAGCCGCCGGCCGTGGCGGCCTCGACGGCCTGCTCGATCGTCGTCACGTCCGACGTACGGGACTCACGCCGCTCGCGCGACTGCTCGAGGAGGAGCGCCTGGTCCTCCTCGAGGAGGGCGGGGAGCAGTCCCGCCAGGGCGTCGAGGGCGACCGGCTCCTTGCCCCCGGGGATGCGGCGGGCCAGCATCGCGGTGCCGTTCTCCAGGTCACGGGGGCCGACCTCGACGCGTACCGGTACGCCCTTGAGTTCCCAGTCGACCGCGCGCCGCCCGAAGGGGGTGTCCGTGCGGTCGTCCACCTGGACCCGTACGCCCGCCGCCGAGAGCCGGTCGCCGATCTCGCGGACCTTGGCCAGAACCGCCTCGTCGTCCTTGATCGCGAGGACGACGGCCTGTACGGGGGCGAGCCGTGGCGGCACCCGCAACCCGCTGTCGTCGCCGTGCGACATGATCAGGCCACCGACCATGCGGGTCGAGGACCCCCAGGAGGTCTGCCAGACGAGTTCCTGTCGGCCGTCCTTGGACAGGTACTGGGTGTTGAAGGCCTTCGCGAAGTTCTGGCCGAGTTCGTGGCTGGTGCCCATCTGGAGGGCCTTGCCGTCGCCCATCATGCCTTCGAGCGTGAGGGTGTTGACGGCGCCGGCGAACCGCTCGCGCGGGGTCTTGCGGCCGAGCACCACGTCGATGCCGAGGACGTTCACCATGAAGTCCTCGTACACCTCCTTGTGGATGTACGCGGCGTAGTCCCGGGCGTCCTCGTACGTGGCGTGGGCGGTGTGGCCCTCCTGCCACAGGAACTCGGTGGTGCGGAGGAACACGCGCGGGCGCATCTCCCAACGGACCACGTTCGCCCACTGGTTGATCAGCAGCGGCAGGTCGCGGTAGCTCTGCACCCACTTGGAGAAGGAGGCGTTGATGATCGTCTCGGAGGTGGGGCGGACGACGACCGGCTCCTCCAGCTCCTTGCCGCCGCCGTGGGTGACGATCGCGAGCTCGGGGGCGAAGCCCTCGACGTGCTCGGCCTCCTTCGTCAGGTACGACTGCGGGATGAAGAGCGGGAAGTACGCGTTCTGGGCACCCGCCGCCTTGATGCGGGCGTCCATCTCCTGCTGCATCCGTTCCCACAGCCCGTACCCGTAGGGCCGGATGATCATGGTGCCGCGCACCGGCCCGTTGTCGGCCAGCTCGGCCTTGTTGATCAGGTCCTGGTACCAGCGCGGGAAGTCGTCCGCCTGGGGCGTGAGAACAGGTGCCTTTGCCATGGCGCGATCGTACGGGCACACGTTGCCGGGACGTGAATTCTTGCGCCGCGCGCGGACAGCGCACAAGCAGCGCGCCGCAACCCCTGGACGCCGCGACGAGTGCGGAGTTACCTGACATACGGGGGAAGTGCGCGCGCACTGCGCGGGGGTCGGGGAAACGGGGCACAGCGACAACTCTCGGCGGATTGGGGCGCTTTCGATGACACCTACGCTCGTGCGGCAACACCTGCGGCACACGGGACCTCCCTCCCGTGTCGACTCGCGGGTACGCGCGCGTGACTGGGCCGAGATCCAGGAGCGGATGCTGGTACCGCTCCACGAGGCCGTCTACGAGCGACTCGAAGTCGACGGCGGGACACGGCTGCTGGGCCTCGGCTGCGGTTCCGGACTGGCCTTGCTGACGGCGGCCGCCCGGGGCGCCGCGGTGACCGGGGTCGACGACTCCTCACCCGAACGGGTGAGGCTCGCGCGGGAACGGCTGGTGCCGGAGGGGCACGGCACGCACCCGCGCGGCAACGCCCGGATCGTGCGGGGCACGCCCGCGGACCTGGCCGGCTCCGGGGAACCCGCGTACGACCTGGTGACCGCGTTCGAGCCGGTCGGAGGGGTGGCGGGTGACTCCGAAGGGCTCGTCGAGGTGCTGGAGACGGCCGCGCCGCTCGCCGAGCGGGGCGCGGCCGTGGTCCTCGTGGGATGGGGGCCGCCGGAGCGCTGCGCCACGTCCGCCGTGCTGCGGGGCGTCGGCAGACTGGCAGAACCGCTGCCGGGCGGCGGCGGATGGCGGGCCCCTCGGCGGGACGAGCTGGAGGAGATCGCCGAGCGGGCCGGGCTCGGGCTCGACGGGTCGGGACGGGTCGCGTGCCCCTTCGGGTACGCGGACGTGGAGAGCGCGGTGCGGGGCCTGCTGTCGACCGGGCTGCTGGACGCGGCGGTGGCGGCGACGGACGAGGTCCAGGTCGACAAGGAACTCACCGAAGCGCTCCACCCCCACCGCCGGCGGGACGGGACGGTGTGGATGCCGAACGTCTTCCGGTATCTGGTCGCCCGGACGAGGTAGACATTCCGGCCGTCCGGACGCGCACGCAAGCGGTCGATCGGACGCAGGCACCCGATCGTCCGGACGGGACAGGCATGCGGTCTCCGGACGGGACCGCCACGCGGTCGTGCCCGGGCGAGGCGGCCCGGGCCAGGCACGCCTGAGAGTCCGGCGCCGCCCCGGAGGGTGGAGGCTCAGCCCTCCTCCTTCCGGATCCGGGTGATGCCCGCGATCCGGTACGCGTCCGCCTCCTCCAGCGTCTCGTTGGCGAGCAGCGCCTCCGCCAGGGCGTCCAGCTGGTCGCGATGGTCGCGGAGGTTCTGGCAGGCCTCCTCGTAGCACTCGTCGACGATGCGGCGCATCTCGTGGTCGATGGAGTCGAGGGTCCCCGGGGCGGCGGAGAGGCCGTAGGCCTGCTGGGCGTCGCCCGGGAGGGCGGAGAGCCGGCCGACACGTTCGGTCATGCCCCAGCGGGCGACCATGCCCCGGACGATGTTGGTGACCTGTTCGAGGTCGTTCTCGGAGCCGGTGGTGACGACTGCGTAGACGACGTGTTCGGCGGCCATGCCGCCCAGGGCGCCGATGATCCGGCCGCGCAGGTACTCCTCGGTGTACGCGTAGCGGTCGGCGTCCGGGGTCGAGAGCGTGACGCCCAGCGCACGCCCGCGCGGGACGATGGTGATCTTGCGGACCGGGTCGGCGCCCGGTCGCAGCATGCCGAGCAGGGCGTGGCCGCTCTCGTGGTACGCCGTGCGGCGGCGCTCCTCGTAGGGCATGACCAGGGGTCGCTCGGCACCCAGCTGCACCTTTTCCAGTGCCTCGGAGAGGTCCGTCCGCGTCACCCGCTCCTGTTTGCGCTTGACCGCGAGCAGCGCCGCCTCGTTGGCGAGGTTGGCCAGGTCGGCACCCGTCATGCCCGGGGTCGTCCGGGCCACCTGGGCCAGGTCCACGTCCGGGGAGAGCGGGATCTCGCGGGTGTGGATCTCCAGGATCGCCTCGCGGCCACCGCGGTCGGGCGGCGAGACGTTGACGACCCGGTCGAAGCGGCCGGGTCGGGTCAGCGCCGGGTCCAGGATGTCGGCGCGGTTGGTCGCGGCGATGACGATGACGCCCTCGGCGCCGGAGAAGCCGTCCATCTCGGTGAGGATCTGGTTCAGGGTCTGCTCGCGTTCGTCGTGGCCGCCCATCGCCGAGCCGCCGGCGCGGGCCCGTCCGATGGTGTCGATCTCGTCGATGAAAATGATGGAGGGGGCGACCTTGCGGGCCTCGGCGAAGAGCTCACGGACGCGCGAGGCACCCACGCCGACGATCATCTCGATGAACTCCGACGCCGAGGCCGAGAAGAACGGCACCCCGGCCTCTCCCGCCACCGCCCGCGCGAGCAGGGTCTTTCCGGTGCCGGGAGGGCCCGCGAGGAGGACACCGCGCGGCATCTTGGCGCCCATCCTGCGGTAGGCGCCCGGATTCTTGAGGAAGTCCACGACGTCGTTGAGCTCGCCCGCGACCTCGTCGATGCCCGCCACGTCCGCGAAGGTCGTGCGCTGCGCGCCGGGCTGCAGTTCCACGGGTTTGGGGGGTGCCTTGCGGCCGAGCATGCCGCCCGGGCCGCCCATCCCCGGTCGCAGCCGCCGCGCGATGAAGAACCACAGCACCACCAGGACCAGGATCGGGGCGAGGGAGAGCAGCAGGTTGGACAGCAGGCTGCGCTGCTGGACCACCGGCGAGGCGGTCACCGTGACGCCGCGCTTCTCCAGGTTCTGCCAGAGCTTGTCGTCGGCGAAGGACGGGCGCTGTGTCTTGAACTTGGTGTACTTCCCGCCGCCGTCCGGCTTCTCCCGGGCGGTCCTGAGCTCGCCCTGGATCGCGTCACCCTTGGAGTAGATCTTGGTGACGTTGCCCCCGTCGATCTGCTTGCTGAACTCCGTGTACGAGATCGTCGGCTCGTTGCCCTCGTTGAAGAAGGACAGGGCCAGGACGGCGATCACGAACACGATCAGAGCGGCGACCGCCAGGCCTATCCAGCCACCCGGCATCTTCCGCCGCCCGGAGGGCGGCGGGGTCGGCTCGGGTGGCGTGCCCTCGGTACGCCACGGCTGATCAGGGTCCTTGCGTGGCGGCACGGGGTTGGTCATATCAGGACGTTACGCCACGTAATGCGCGCCAGCACGCGCAGGGAGCCGGCGGAACGGCGCCGGGCGCGCCCCTTGGTCGAGGGGCGCCCCCGGTGACGTACGGGACGGCGGCGGTGCGACGGACGAACCGTCCGTCCATGCGGCGGTGCGATCAGTCCATGAACTTCTTGAACTCGTCCGGGAGCTCGAAGTCCTGGCCCTGCCGGCCGGCCGGCAGTCCGAAGGCGCCGCCCGGCTGGGCCCCGGCCTCGCGGCGCGCCGCGGCCTCTTCCTCCTGCTGCTTGCGCTTCATCGGGTTGCCGGAGCGCTGCTTGCCCTTGGCCTGCTTGACCTTCTTCTTGGTGCGGCCGGGGCCGCCGCCCATGCCCGGGATTCCGGGCATTCCCGGCATGCCGCCGCCCTGGGCCATGCGGGACATCATCTTGCGGGCCTCGAAGAAGCGCTCGACCAGGCCCTTGACCGCGCTGACCTCGACGCCGGAGCCCTTGGCGATACGGGCGCGGCGCGAGCCGTTGATGATCGTCGGCTCCTGGCGCTCGGCCGGGGTCATCGACTTGATGATGGCGGCCGTGCGGTCGACGTCGCGCTCGTCGAGGTTGTTGATCTGGTCCTTGATCTGACCCATGCCCGGGAGCATGCCGAGCAGCTTGCTGATGCTGCCCATCTTCCTGACCTGCTCCATCTGGGACAGGAAGTCGTCCAGGGTGAAGTCCTGGCCCTTCTTGGACGCCAGCTTGGAGGCCATCTTCTCGGCCTCTTCTTGGCTGAACGTCTTCTCCGCCTGCTCGATCAGGGTGAGCAGGTCACCCATGTCGAGGATGCGGGAGGCCATCCGGTCCGGGTGGAAGGCGTCGAAGTCGTCGAGCTTCTCGCCGTTCGACGCGAACATGATCGGCTTGCCGGTGACCGAGGCGATGGAGAGCGCGGCACCACCGCGGGCGTCGCCGTCGAGCTTGGAGAGCACCACACCGTCGAAGCCGACGCCGTCGCGGAAGGCCTCGGCGGTGTTGACCGCGTCCTGGCCGATCATCGCGTCGACGACGAAGAGGATCTCGTCGGGGCTGACCGCGTCACGGATGTCCGCGGCCTGCTGCATCAGCTCCTGGTCGATGCCGAGGCGGCCGGCGGTGTCGACGATCACGATGTCGTGGACCTTGGTCCGCGCGAACTCCATGGAGTCCTTGGCGACCTTGACCGGGTCGCCGACGCCGTTGCCCGGTTCGGGCGCGTAGACGGCCACACCGGCGCGCTCGGCGACGACGCTGAGCTGGTTCACGGCGTTCGGGCGCTGGAGGTCGGCGGCCACCAGGAGCGGCGAGTGGCCCTGGTCCTTGAGCCACTTGCCGAGCTTTCCGGCGAGGGTGGTCTTACCTGCACCCTGCAGACCGGCGAGCATGAGCACGGTGGGCGGGTTCTTGGCGAACCGCAGACGGCGGGTCTCGCCGCCCAGGATCGTGACGAGTTCCTCGTTCACGATCTTCAGGACCTGCTGGGCCGGGTTCAGCGCCTTGGAGACCTCGGCGCCGAGGGCACGTTCCTTGACGTTCTTGATGAAGGTCCGCACGACCGGCAGGGCCACGTCGGCCTCGAGGAGCGCGATACGGATCTCGCGTGCGGTGGCGTCGATGTCAGCTTCGGACAGCCGGCCCTTGCCCCGCAGGTTCTTGAACGTCGCTGAGAGGCGATCGGAGAGAGTATCGAACACGGCGCTCGTCTGTCCTCAGGGGTCGGGGGCGATGGGAATCGCCCTCCAGGGTATCCGGCCGCGTGGCGTGGGGTCTCCACCGCGTTCGTACGGGACCGGTAACGGCCCCGGTCCCGGTCATCCCCGCAGCATCTCCTCCAGCCCACGGGCCACGGAAGCAGCCTCCTCCCCCGGCAGTGGGGCGCCCTCGGGTCCGGTCACGTAGAAGGCGTCCACGGCGTTGGCGCCGAGCGTGGAGACGTGCATGCTGCGCACCCGTACGCTCGCGTCCTCCAGGGCACGGCCGATGCGGTGCAGCAGGCCGGGGGCGTCGTGCGCGCGGACCTCGATGACCGTGGCGTGCCGGGAGGCCGCCGGGGCGACCGTGACCCGGGGCGGCGGCGCGATGGTTCCGCGGCGCCGCGGATAGGCGGCGTCGCGCTCGGCGAGCCGGGCGGCGATGTCCAGGGAACCGTCCAGGGCGCGGACGAGGTCGGCGCGCAGCCGGGCGGCCTGCGGGAGGGAGCCGTACTCGGCGGCGACCCGCCAGTTGAGGAGCAGCACCGAGCCCCGCACGCCGTCGGGCAGGTCGAAAGCGCGCAGCTCGGCCGTGCGGACGGTCAGGCGGTGCATCGCGAGGACGCCCGCCACCGCGGGCAGCACCCCGGGCTGGTCGGGGACGGCGATCAGCAGTTCCACACCGAGGGGTTCCGGATCTCCCGAGGACTCCTCCTCGGTGGGCGGCTCGGTCTGCGCGCGCAGGGCCAGGACGGGGCCGCCGGTGCGGAAGGCCTCGATCGCGAGCCGTTCCTGTTCGGCCGTGGGGGCCGCCGCCTCGGGCTCCTCGGGGGCGTCCCCGGCGAGCACGGCGGCGACCCGCTTGACCAGGTCGGTGACGAGGGAGCCGCGCCAGGTGGACCAGGCGGCCGGGCCGGTGGCCAGCGCGTCCGCCTCGGTGAGCGCGTGCAGCAGTTCGAGGGTGCCCTGCGAGCCGACGGCCTCGGCGACCGAGCGGACGGTCGCCGGGTCCTCCAGGTCGCGCCGGGTCGCCGTGTCGACGAGCAGCAGATGGTGGCGTACGAGGGTGGCGAGCACGGCCACGTCCGCGCGGTCGAACCCGATCCGGGTGGCCACGTCGCGGGCGATGATCTCGCCCGCGACGGAGTGGTCGCCTGGCCAGCCCTTGCCGATGTCGTGCAGCAGGGAGGCGACGAGGAGGAGGTCGGGGCGGCCCACCCGGCGGGTCAGCTCGGAGGCGCGGGCGGCCGTCTCGATGAGGTGGCGGTCGACGGTCCAGACGTGCACGGCGTTGCGCTGCGGCCGGCAGCGCACCCGCTCCCAGTCGGGCAGCAGCCGGGTGATCAGGCCCTCGGCCTCCAGTGCCTCCCAGACCTCGATGGTCGGGCGTCCGGAGCCGAGCAGGGTGACGAGCTGTTCCCGCGCCTCGGCGGGCCAGGGCGTGGGCAGCGGGCGGGCGACGGCGGCCATGCGCCGTACGGCGTGCAGGGACAGCGGGATTCCCGACTGCGCCGCGGCGGCCGCGGCGCGGAGCGGGAGCACGGGGTCGCGCTCGGGACGCGCGGCGCGGGCGAGCACCACCTCGCCGTCCATCTCGACGACCCCCTCGGCGAGGGGTGAGCGCTCGGCCGCGGGTTTGGCGCCGCCGCCGAGCATGGCGCGCAGCCGCGGCCGTACGGCGCGTGACTTGAGCACGCGTCCGACCTCGCGCCAGGTGACGTCGCTGGCGTACGAGACGACCCGCGCGGCCTCGTAGACCTGGCGCAGCAGGGTATCGGCGTCGAGCAGTCCCAGTTCCGCGGCGACCTGGTCCTGCTCCTGGAGCGCGAGCCGGTCGGTGGCGCGTCCGGTGGCCAGATGCAGTGCGTCGCGTACGTCGAGCAGGCGGCGTCGGGCGTCGGCGAGGCCTTCGCGGGGGGCGTCGGCCAGCCAGGAGGCGGCGACGGCGCGCAGGGCGGTGGCGTCGCGGAGGCCGCCGCGGGCTTCCTTGAGGTCCGGTTCCAGCAGGTACTGCAGCTCGCCCTGGCGTTCGGCCCGTTCGAGGCAGAGTTCCTGGAGTTCGAGGAGACGCTTGGGCGCCTGGTTGCGCCAGTCGGCGAGGACGGCCGTACGCAGTCCGGCGGTGAGGCCGAGGTCGCCGGCGATGTGGCGCGCGTCGAGCAGCCCGAGCTGCACCTTGAGGTCGTCGCCGGCCGTTTTGCGGGCCTCGCCGGGCGTACGGACCGAGTGGTCGAGCGCGAGACCGAGGTCCCAGACGGGGTACCAGATGCGGTCGGCGAGGGCGGCGACCGCGCCGGAGTCGCTGCCGTCGTGCAGGAGCAGCAGATCGAGATCGCTGCGCGGGGAGAGTTCGCCGCGGCCGTAGCCGCCTACGGCGACGAGCGAGACCCCGCGCAGGTTCTCCCGCCGGCCGCCACCGTCCTTCTGGGGGAGCCGCGCCGCGTCCTCGCCGCCGTCCCTGCCGCTCTCGCTGTCCCTGCGGTCCTTGCGGTCCTTGCGGTCCTTGCTGTCCTTGCCGTCCTGGGTGCTCGCGCCGAAGAGGCCGGTCAGCCACTCGTCCGTCAGTTCAGCGAGGGCGGCACGGCGCGGCGGCCCGGACCGCGCCCCCTCCTGGAGGAGGCGCAGCCGGGCCGCCGCGTAGCCGCTGGGTTCCGAGTCCCCTGCTTCCGTACGCATGTCCGTACTCGTCACCCAGCGCTCCTGTTCTGTTCTTCCGCTTAGAGCGCGTCCGGGCCGCGCTCGCCGGTCCGGACCCGGACGGCCGTCTCGACCGGGATGGACCACACCTTGCCGTCACCGATCTTGCCCGTGCGGGCCGCCTTCACGACGACGTCGATCAGCTGCTCGGCGTCGTCGTCCTCGGCCAGCACCTCGATGCGGATCTTGGGGACCAGGTCGACGGTGTACTCGGCACCACGGTAGACCTCGGTGTGTCCCCGCTGGCGACCGTAGCCGCTGGCCTCGGTGACCGTCAGACCGTGCACCCCGAAGGCCTGCAGGGCCTCCTTGATCTCGTCGAGCCGGTGGGGCTTCACGACGGCGGTGATGAGCTTCATGCGTCCACCTTCTTGCTCTGCGTACCCGCGAGGGCGGAGACCGAGCCGCCGACGATGCCGCCGCCCGCTCCACTGAAGTCGTATGCGGTCTCGGCGTGCTCGGCCTGGTCGATGCCGGCGATCTCCTCGTCCTCGCTCACCCGCATGCCCATCGTCCTGTCGATGAGGAAGGCGAGGATCGCGGAGACGACGAGGGAGTAGCCGAGGACGGCGAAGACGCCGGCGCACTGCTTCCAGAACTGGGTGAGGCCGCCGCCGTAGAAGAGGCCCTCGACGGTGGACTGGCCCTTGCCGCTGGCGAAGAAGCCGATCAGCAGGGAGCCGATGACACCGCCGACGAGGTGCACGCCGACCACGTCGAGGGAGTCGTCGTAGCCGAACCTGTACTTGAGGCCGACGGCCATGGCGCAGACCACACCGGCGATGGCGCCGACGGCGATCGCGCCGAGCGGGGAGACCGCGCCGCCGGACGGGGTGATGGCGACCAGACCGGCGACCGCGCCGGAGGCGGCGCCCAGCGTGGTGAACGCGCCGTGGCGGATCTTCTCGTAGATGAGCCAGGCCAGCATGGCGGCGGCGGTGGCGACCTGCGTGTTGACGAACATCAGCGCGCCGACGCCGTCGTCGTTGCCGAGCCACGAACCGGCGTTGAATCCGAACCAGCCGAACCACAGCAGACCGGAGCCGAGCATCACGAGGGGGAGGCTGTGCGGGCGCATCGGGTCCTTCTTGAAGCCGACGCGCTTGCCGATGACGAGGATCACGCCGAGCGCCGCGGCACCCGCGTTGATGTGGACGGCCGTACCGCCTGCGAAGTCGATCACGCCGAGGTCGAACGCCCAGCCGCCGGCGCCCCAGACCCAGTGGGCGACCGGGAAGTAGACGACCGTGGCCCACAGCGCGATGAACAGCGACCACGCCGTGAACTTCACCCGGTCCGCCAGCGCACCGCTTATCAGCGCGGGCGTGATGATGGCGAACATCAGCTGGAAGACCATGAAGACGAAGATCGGAATGGTGTATCCGGGCCACAGCTCCGTCAGGCCGACGTTGCTGAGGCCGACCCAGTCCGAGGTCCAGCCGATGAAGGAGCCCTTGTCCGTGCCGAAGGCGAGGGAGAAGCCGTACAGGACCCACAGGATCGTGATGATCCCCATGCTGATGAAGCTCATCATCAGCATGTTCAGGGTGCTCTTGACACGGACCATGCCTCCGTAGAAGAAGGCCAGGCCGGGGGTCATGATCAGCACCAGGGCGGAACAGATGAGCATGAACCCGGTGTTGGCGGCCGAGAGCTTGGGAGCTTCTGCGGCTAGCGTGATGGCTGGTGCCATCGGCGTCTCCTCGTCGTTGGTACGGCCCCGTGCGGGCGAAGCCTGAGCGGTCATGAGGGGTGGGCCGGTTATGCGCCATGAGATTGACGCAGCGCGGTTTCCGTCGACGCCCCTCGATGTTTCGCCGCAGTGACGAAGGCGTCTCGTGTGTTACGCGTGCATGAACTGCCCGATACCGGGCGGAGCGATCGTTATTGTTGCGCAACCTTCCCCGAAGACGAAGAAACCGGCCACGGTCGGTCGTCCGATGACCTGGCATGGGGGAGCCGAGTCGGGCAGTTCGGGACGGCCGGCCGTGGCCGGGGTACTGGGATCGGACCGCCTGTGCGGCCTGGGCTCAGACCGCTTCCGCGGTCTCCGGCAGGTTCACGGCGAGCTGCTCGGCGAGGTCCACGACCTCCGCGAGCTCACCGAAGTCACGGACGGCCGTGTCGACCGTCTTTCGGATACGAGTGTTGACGCGCTCCGAGCGCACTTTCCTGGCGACCGCCATCGCGTCCGTGGCCAATACCGCACTCTGCTCGGGCTCGCGCCGCAGCAGGTGCACGGTGGCCAAGCCGATGAGGTTGAGTGCGTACGAACGCTGGTGTTCGGAGTCCTTGGCGAAGAGGTCGACGGCCTTCTGCATCAGGGGCTCGGAGAGCGAGGCGTAGGTGGGGCTGCGGCCCGCGACGTAGGCGAGGTCGCGGAAGGAGTGCGAGTTCTCGCCGTGCAGCTCGGCCTGCGAGAAGAACCGGATCCAGTCGGGGTCGGGGTCGTCCCAGTCGTGGACGTCCTCGAAGCTGTCCTCGGCCATCCGGACGGCACGCTTGCACTTTCCCGGCTGTCCCATGTTGGCGTAGGCGCGGGCCTCCATCGCATACAGCATGGACTGGGTGCGCGGGCTCGCGCAGTCCCGGCTCCCGTACTGCGCGAGGTGGATCAGCTCCAGCGCGTCGTCGGGCCGGCCGAGGTGGATCATCTGGCGGCTCATGCTGGAGAGGATGTACGAGCCCAGCGGTTTGTCGCCGGCCTCCTTGGCGGCGTGCAGGGCGAGCACGAAGTACTTCTGCGCGGTGGGCTGCAGACCCACGTCGTAGCTCATCCAGCCCGCCAGCTCGGCCAGCTCGGCGGCGACCTTGAACAGACGCCGGCTGGTCGCCGCGGGCTGGGGCTCCTGGAGCAGGTCGGTCACCTCGTGCAACTGGCCGACGACCGCCTTGCGCCGCAGGCCGCCGCCGCACTGGGCGTCCCACTGGCGGAACATCATGGTGGTGGACTCCAGCAGATCCAGCTCCGGCGCGGAGAGCCGGCCGGCGCGGCGGGCTGCCGCCGGGTGCTCGGGCTCCTCCGGGGGCGGGGTGGGGGTGGGCACCAGCCAGCGCTGCATCGGTTCGATGAGGGCCGGCCCGGCGGAGAGGGCCAGCGAGCTGCCGAGGAAGCCGCGCCGCGCGAGCATCAGGTCGCTGCGCGAGTACTCGCTGATCAGGGCCACGGTCTGCGGGCCGGTCCAGGGCAGGTCGACACCCGACACGGAAGGTGACTGGTGGGCGGCGCGCAGGCCGAGGTCCTCGACGGCGACGACACAGCCGAACCGCTCGGAGAACAGCTCGGACAGGATCCGCGGAATCGGCTCACGCGGGTTCTCGCCGTCCAGCCAGCGGCGCACCCGTGAGGTGTCCGTGGAGATGTGACTGGCCCCCAGTTGACGGGCCCTGCGGTTCACTTGGCGCGCCAGCTCGCCCTTCGACCAGCCACTGCGCACGAACCACGAGCCCAACAGCTCATTCGGGCGCTTGTCAGCGTTCACACCGCTTCCGCCGTTGCCGCCCACTGGAACGCCCCCATCCCTGAGACCACTTGTACGCTGCGTGCGCCAAGCCCTATCAGAATGCCGGTAAATACGGCCGCACGTCCGGTGGTTCTCACCCTTCGAACGGGAAGCCGAGTTGCCTCCGGCATACCCACGAGTGCATTCGTCCTCGGGACTCGTGCACTCAAAGTAATCCTACGATCACCCGTCCAGCCATGGCGATCCACGAAACGCCACCTTTCGCCACCCCTTCGAATGAACTCCGGATCGCCAGTACGCGATTCACTTGACATAGGACAGCCAGAAGTGGGCGTAGCGATGCACGCGGGGGCGCACAGGGTGGAACGCAACCCTCGGAGCGCTCCCGCGCGCCGCCGGAGCCGCGCGGCATCCAGGGGCATGAGCACGGACATGGGCACGGGCACGGACACAGGCGCGGGCACAGTGAGTAACGGTTTGCATCCGGGTCGTAACCGCGGGTGCGTCGGACCCGTTGGAGGGGGCATGGGCTTCACGATCGGCAGCAGCCGGGGGATTCGCGAGATCCGGCCCGGCTCCCGCCGCCGCGGCCGCTCGTCGGAGTGCACCGCGGTGGCAGAGTTCACCGGACTGTGGGGGTGGGACGTGGTTCCCGGCGCCCGGGCCGCCGCGGGAGCGTGTTCGTGCGGAAGGGCCGGCTGCAGCGCGCCGGGGGCGCATCCGCTGGACTTCGCACCGGTGATCCCGGCGGGCGCGACGCTCGACGAGGTGTCCGGGGCCTGGTCCGAGTTCCCGGGTGCCGCGATGATGCTGCCGGTCGGCCGCGCCTTCGACGTGATCGAGGTCGCCGAGCCCGCCGGACGGCGCGCGCTGGTCCGGCTGGAGCGGATGGGGCTGCCCACCGGCCCCGTGACCGCCACCCCGGGCGGCCGCGCCCACTTCTTCGTCGCCCCCGGCGCGGCGGCCGAACTTCCCGAGCTGCTCTACCGGATGGGCTGGGACGACGCCTCCCTCGACCTGCACGGCCTGGGTCCCGGTACGTTCATCACGGCGCCGCCCTCCGATCGCGCCGGCCTCGGCCCGGTCCGCTGGCTGCGCTCCCCCGCGCTGGACTCGGCCACCAGGCCGCCGCAGGCACGGCTGCTGCTGGGGACGCTGGCCTACGTGGCGCACCGGTCGCGCGCGTAACCCCGGCCGACGCGCGCCGGTACGACAGGGCGCCCGTTCCCCCGGTACGACGAAGCGCCCGTTCCCGTCGCACCGGGGGAACGGGCGCTTCCTGTACGCCTAAGCCGGGATCACTCGCCAATGAGCGCGTCCACGAACGCCTCGGGCTCGAACGGGGCCAGGTCGTCCGCGCCCTCGCCCAGACCCACCAGCTTGACCGGTACGCCCAGCTCGCGCTGGACCGCGATCACGATGCCGCCCTTGGCGGTGCCGTCCAGCTTGGTCAGCACGATGCCGGTGATGTCGACGACCTCGGCGAAGACCCGGGCCTGGATGAGACCGTTCTGGCCGGTGGTGGCGTCGAGGACGAGCAGCACCTCGTCGAGCGGCGCGTGCTTCTCGACGACCCGCTTGACCTTGCCGAGCTCGTCCATGAGGCCGGTCTTGGTGTGCAGGCGCCCGGCGGTGTCGATGAGGACGACGTCCGCGCCCTCCTCGATGCCCTCCTTGACCGCGTCGAAGGCGATCGAGGCGGGGTCGCCGCCCTCGGGGCCGCGCACGGTGCGGGCGCCGACGCGCTCGCCCCAGGTCTGCAGCTGGTCGGCGGCGGCGGCGCGGAAGGTGTCGGCGGCGCCGAGCACCACGTTCTTGCCGTCGGCCACGAGCACGCGGGCGAGCTTGCCGGTGGTGGTGGTCTTACCGGTGCCGTTGACCCCGACGACCATCACGATGCCCGGGGTGTCGAGGTTCGAGTCCGTCTTGACCGTGCGGTCGAACTCGGGGACGAGGATCTGCAGGAGCTCCTCGCGCAGCAGCGAGCGCAGTTCGTCGGGCGTGCGGGTGCCGAGCACCTTCACGCGCGCGCGCAGCCGCTCGACCAGGTCCTGGGTGGGCTGCACGCCGACGTCCGCGGTCAGGAGCGTGTCCTCGATCTCCTCCCAGGTGTCCTCGTCGAGGTGCTCGCGCGAGAGGAGCGTGAGCAGCCCCTTGCCGAGCGCGTTCTGCGAGCGGGAGAGCCGGCTGCGCAGCCGCACCAGGCGTCCGGCGGTGGGCTCCGGGATCTCGATCGCGGGCGCCTCGATGACGGGCGCGGGTTCCTCGACGGCGACGCCGGACGGCGACGAGCCGTCCGGAAGGTCCACCTCCTCTATCGTCCGGCGCGCTTCGTCGCGCGGGGTCTCGGCCTCGTCGCCGAGGTGCGGCTCGGCGGGAGGGGCGGTGATGTCGGGCGTGGTGGGGGGCGCCGGGGGCAGCGGCTTCTTCCGGCGACTGCCGATGACGAGCCCGCCGAGTGCGCCGATCACGACCACGGCGATGACTACAGCAAGGATGACGGTTTCCATAACGCCCCCAGTATCAGTCATCGCTCCCCGGGGAGGGAGATTCCCTTGCCGGGAAGGGAACCCGTGACCTCACACGGGGGAGGCAAGGAAGGACCAAAGGCGACAAACCGACATAATCTATGATCATTGTCCATGAGCACCACCGAGCCCACCGATGGCGCCCTCGAAACGCGTGGCATCGAGCCCGTGCCGAACTCCGAGCGGCACGCGCGAACCCGCGACCTCTTCCCCACCTGGGTGGCCGCCAACATCACCGTCCTGCTGCTGACCATGGGCGCCACCCTGGCCGTCTCGTACGGACTCGATCTCTCGCAGATCCTGGTGGTCGCCACCGTGGCGCCGACCGTGTCGTACGGCCTGGTCGGGCTGATCGGCATCGCGGGCAAACGGGGCGGAGCCCCGGGCATGGCCCTGTCCCGTGCGGTCTTCGGCCAGCGCGGGAACCTCCTGCCCGGCTCGCTGATCTGGGTCTCGCGCTGGGGCTGGGAGACGATCAACGCGGTGACCGGCGCCTACGCCCTGCTGACCGTCCTGGACATCGTCTTCGGCATCGAGAGCAGCACGTTCCTGATCCTCGTGACCCTGCTGCTCTTCGTGGTCGCGACGTTCGTGATCTCCGGCCTCGGCATCAACGCCGTGCGCCGGTGCAACAGGTGGGCGACCTGTCTCTTCGCCGCGTTCTCCCTGCTCGTTCTCGGCCGTTTGATCGCCAGGACGGACTGGGGCGAGGTCCTGCGGCGGCCGGCGGGGCCGACGCACCTGATGATCACGGGCATCGGCCTGATCGCGGCGGGCGGGATCAGCTGGGTGCCCTCCGCTCCGGACTTCACGCGCTATCTGCCGCGCCGGGCCTCGTCCGCCGCGATCGTGTGCAACTCCCTCGGCGGCGCCGTCGTCGTCGTACTCCCGCTGACCCTGATGGGCGCGGTCATGGCGGTCGCCACACCGGACCTGGCCTCGGCCGTCGACCCGGTCTCGTTCCTCGGCTCGGTCCTCCCTCTGTGGATGGCGGTGCCGTACCTGCTCATCGCCCTGGTCGGCATGGTGCTGATCAACGCCATGTCGATGTACTCGGCGGGCTTCACCGCGCAGGCCCTCGGCATCAGACTGCCGCGCCCCTGGGCGGTCGCGGTCAACGCCGTCATCTCGCTGCTCCTCGGCGGCGTCCTGATGCTGGTCGCGCCGTCCTTCATCGGCTCGTTCCTCGCGTTCCTGACCCTGCTGGCGGTCACGTTCTCGGCCTGGGCCGGCGTCTTCGGCGCGGACATGCTGCGCCGACCGGCGTACGACGCCGGGGCCCTGCTCGACACCACACGGACCAGCGCCTACTGGTACCGGGGCGGCTTCAGCCCGGCCGCGGTCGCGGCGTGGGCGCTCGGCCTCGGCTGCGGACTGCTGTTCACCACGTCCGACTGGTTCACGGGCCCGCTGGCGACGGGCAACCCGGTCGGTGCGTACGGCCTCGGCTGGGCGGCGACGATGGCGACCTCCTTCGTCCTCTACGCCGTCCTGCCGAAACCCCCGGTGGCCCCCGGGGCGGAATCCGCCGAGGAGCGCGCGGCTATGGCTGTCTGACGATCCGTCAGCTACCGTCCCTCTCCACACACGAAGGGGGCTCCCCATGCCCGTGACGGTCGTGCGCTTCAACCTCGTCGACCCGGACGCGACCCCCGCGTCGCTGAGCGCCCGCTACCGGGCCGCCGTCGAGATGTCCGCCTACGCCGACGACCACGGCGTCACCACCGTGCAGACCGAGGAACATCACGGCGTCGCCGACAACTGGCTGCCCTCGCCGTTCACCTTCGCGGGTGCGGTCCTCGGCGCGACCCGGCACCTCGCGGTCACCGTCTCGGCGATCATCGGCCCGCTGCACGATCCGCTGCGGCTCGCCGAGGACGTCGCCGTACTCGATCTGCTGAGCGGCGGGCGGCTGGTCACGGTGGCGGGCATCGGCTACCGGCCGGAGGAGTACGCCCTGTTCGACGTCGACTGGAAGCGGCGCGGCCGGCTCCAGGACGAGGTGCTGGAGACGGTGCTGAAGGCATGGACGGGCGAGGAGTTCACCTACCGGGGCCGCACGGTACGGGTCACCCCGCGCCCGTTCTCGGATCCGCATCCCCTGCTGCTGGTGGGCGGATCCTCGCGGGCCGCCGCCCGTCGCGCCGCCCGGCTCGGCCTGCCGTTCTTCCCCAGCGCGCACCTTCCCGACCTGGAGGCGTACTACAAGGAGCGGCTGACCGAGTACGGCACCGAGGGCTGGACCATGATGCCCGCCGCCGAGACCCCGCTGCTGCACGTCGCCGAGGACCCGGACCGGACGTGGGCCGCGTACGGCCGGCACTTCCTGCACGAGGCACGGACGTACGCCTCCTGGCAGTCCGGTGACATCCGCTCGGCGGTGAAGTCGGCGGCCACCACGGTCGAGGAGCTGCGCGACGAGGGCGTGTACCGCGTCCTGACGCCCGAAGCGTGTGCGGCCCAGGGACTCGACAACTACGTGCTCCATCCGCTGTCCGGTGGCATGCCCGTCGAGGAGGGCTGGCGCAGCCTGCGCCTGTTCTGCGAAGACGTACTGCCCCGGCTCAGGGACCTCGAAGGCTGAGCCGGGGCAGTACGTCTCTCACGAGTACGAGGAGAGGGGCAGCGGGGACTTGGCCCTTCTCCCCGAGTCCGGGGGGTGCGGGCCTAGCCCATTTCCTCCAGGGCCTTGCCCTTGGTCTCCTTCACGTACTTGAGCACGAAGGGGATGGAGAGCGCGGCGAAGGCCGTGTAGATCACGTAGGTCGCGGAGAGGTTCCAGTCGGCCAGCGACGGGAAGCTCGCGGTGATGGCCCAGTTGGCGATCCACTGCGCGGAGGCGGCCACGCCGAGGGCGGCGGCACGGATCCGGTTCGGGAACATCTCGCCGAGGAAGACCCAGACCACGACACCCCAGGAGAGGGCGAAGAAGAGGACGAAGACGTGCGCGGCGATCAGGGCGACCCAGCCCTGGGTGGCCGGCAGCTTGCCGCCCACCAGGTCGTAGGAGAACGCCCAGGCTTCGAGGCCGAGGCCGATGACCATGCCCACGGAGCCGATGAGCGCGAGCGGCTTACGCCCGACCCGGTCGACGAAGATCATGGCGATCACGGTGCCGATGATGTTGATGATCGACGTGGTGAACGAGTAGAAGAACGACTGCGAGGGGTCGACACCGACCGACTGCCACAGCGTCGAGGAGTAGTAGAACGCGACGTTGATGCCGACGAACTGCTGGAAGACCGAGAGTCCGATGCCGACCCAGACGATCGGCTTGAAGAAGAAGCTGCCGCCGAGCAGGTCCTTGAAACTCGACTTGTGCTCGCTCTTCATGGCGTGCTCGATCTCGGCGACGCGGGCGTTCAGGTCGATCTTGTCGCCCTCGACCTCCTTGAGCACCTCGTGGGCGCGGTCGTGCCGGCCCACGGAGATCAGGAAGCGCGGCGACTCGGGGATCGCGAAGGAGAGCAGACCGTACAGGACGGCCGGGATGACCATGACGCCGAGCATGACCTGCCAGGCCTCGAGCCCCATGAGCTTGCCGCGCTGGTCGCCGCCGGCGGCGTTCAGGATGCCCCAGTTGACCAACTGCGAGATGGCGATGCCGATGACGATCGCGGCCTGCTGGAAGGAGCCGAGCCGGCCGCGGTAGGCGGCGGGGGAGACCTCGGCGATGTAGGCGGGGCCGATGACGGAGGCCATGCCGATGGCGAATCCGCCGATGATGCGCCACAGGGCGAGGTCCCACAGCGCGAACGGGAGCGCGGAACCGACGGCGCTGACCGTGAAGAGGACGGCGGAGATCTGCATACAGCGGATACGGCCGATGCGGTCGGCTATCCGGCCCGCGGTCGCCGCGCCGATGGCGCAGCCGATCAGTGCGATGGCGATGACCTGCGCCAGGGCCGCGGAACCGATGTCGTAGCGGCCTCGGATCGCTTCGACGGCGCCGTTGATCACGGCGCTGTCGTAACCGAAGAGGAAGCCGCCCATCGCGGCGGCCGCCGCGATGAAGATGACGTGCCCGAGATGTTCGGGGTGAGCCGTCCCGGCTCCTGATTGGGGTGCCTGCGCAGTGCTGGTCACGTGTAACTCCTCGGGCCACCGGCCTCGCTGCCGGGGGTGTGGGGGCAAGCCCTTCGGTGGTGGTTCCAGTGGCGCACAGCCGCACGCCAACCACACCTGAAGGTAAAAGCAACGTTGCAGAGACTATGCCTTCAAGTATCGAAGTCAATAGTCAGATTGCTGTGACTTTTCCCTGGTCCGGTCAGGCCATCATGTTCAAGTCTTGAAGGAATAGAGCTGACGTGGTGCGGATACCCCGAGAAACGGGAGGCACGCCGCTTCGCTCCGGGAAGCCGCCGACCCGTGCGGCCGCCGAGGCCGCTGACTAGCGAAGCCGCTGGCTGATGACCTTCGACACACCGTCGCCCTGCATGGAGACGCCGTACAGCGCGTCGGCCACCTCCATCGTGCGCTTCTGATGCGTGATCACGATCAGCTGCGAGGCCTCCTGCAGCTCCTGCATGATCCGGATCAGCCGCTGCAGATTGGTGTCGTCCAGTGCCGCCTCGACCTCGTCCATCACATAGAACGGGCTGGGCCGTGCCTTGAAGATCGACACCAGGAGCGCGACGGCCGTGAGGGACCTCTCCCCACCGGACAGCAGGGACAGCCGCTTCACCTTCTTGCCCGGCGGCCGCGCCTCGACATCCACCCCCGTGGTGAGCATGTTGTCGGGATCGGTGAGGATCAGCCGCCCGTCACCCCCGGGGAACAGCCGGCTGAAGACGCCTTCGAACTCCCGTGCGGTGTCCCGGTACGCCTCGGTGAAGACCTGTTCGACCCGCTCGTCCACCTCCTTCACCACCTGGAGGAGGTCGGCACGCGTCTTCTTCAGGTCCTCCAGCTGCTCGCTGAGGAACTTGTGACGCTCCTCCAGCGCGGCGAACTCCTCCAGCGCGAGCGGGTTGACCTTCCCCAGCTGCTGGTAGGCCCGCTCCGCCGACTTGAGCCGTCGCTCCTGCTCCGCGCGGTGGAACTGGCGGGGCTGGTTGCGCGGGTGCTCCGGATCCTCCGGCAGCTCCTCGCCCTCGGCGGGCAGCGACGGCGGTACGAGCTGATCCGGACCGTAGTCCGCGACCAGCCCCGCCGGTTCGACGCCGAGTTCCTCCAGCGCCTTCGTCTCCAGCTGCTCCATGCGCATCCGCTTCTCGGCGCCGAGCACCTCGCCGCGGTGAACCGAATCCGTGAGTTTGTCCAGCTCCGCCTTGAGGTCGCGCCCCTCGCCCCGGACGGCCCCGAGCGCCTGCTCCTTGTAAGTCCTGGCGTTCTCCGCGGCGCCCCGCTCCTCCTCGGCCCGCCCCAGCGAGACCTCGACGTACGCGAGCAGCTGCCGGGCGCCGGAGGCGACGGCCTCCGCGACCGCCGCTTCGTGCCGCAGCCGGGCCCGCCGCTGCTCCGCACGCGCGCGTGCCTCGCGTTCCGCACGCGCGGCCCGGTCGAGCCCCTCGGCCCGCCCGGCGAGACCCTTCACCCGCTCCTCGTGCGTACGCACCTGGAGCCGCGCCTCCATCTCGGTCTGCCGCGCGTTGGCCCCGTCGGCGGCGAGCCGATCCCGTACGGCGGTGTCGGGCTCCTCCTCCACGGGCATCTCCTCGGCGACGGCCAGCCGCTCGGCCAGCACCTCCGCCTCCTCCACCGCCCGGTCCAGCGCCTCCTGGGCCCGCGCGGCGGCGGCGGTGCTCCGCTCGGCCTCCCCGGCGGCACCGCGCGCCTGCCCGGCCAGCCGCCCCAACTGCTGGGCCACGGACGACTTCTCCCGCTCGGCGGCCCGCCGCCGCTCCCCCAGCTCCTCGACGAGCGCCGCCCGCTCCTTGCGCCGCTCGACGGCCCGGTGCTGCGCCTCGCCGAGGTCCTCACAGCGCACGGCGAGCTCTTCGAGCTCGGCCGCGGCCTCGTCGACGGACGCCTGCACCTCCAGCAGACTCGGCGCCCCCGCGGAGCCGCCGTGCGCGAAGTGCGCCCCGAGCAGGTCCCCCTCGACGGTGACCGCGGTCAGCCCCGGCCGCGCGTAGACCAAGTCCTCGGCGTCCTCCAGGGTGCCGACCACGACGATCCCGCGCAGCAGCCGCCGTACCGCCGGCATGAGTTCCGCGGGTCCCCGGACGAGGTCCGCGGCGTGGGGAGGATGAACGGGGTGCGCCGGCACGGTCCCGGCGTTCTGGTCGTCGCCGTCACCATGGTGCCGGGCGGGCTGTCGGGTGTCGGGGTGCCCGCCGGCCCGGTCCCCCTCGCCCGGTGCACCGGTGCGCGCGTCCCGGCCCACGGTCCCGCTCGTCGCGACGCCGTCCCCGGTCCGTGGCGCAGCCGGCTCCTCCGGGGCCCCCGCCAGCAGGAGCGCCGCCCGTCCGGCGTCCTGTTTGCGCAACAGGCGGATGGCCTCGGCCGCCGAGGCCGGGGTGGTGACCGCGATGGCGTCCGCCGCCGTACCGAAGGCGGCGGCGAGGGCGACCTCGTACCCGGGGGTGACGGACAGCAGTTCGGCGGCGGGGCCGAGAAGCCCGGTGAGCCGATCCTTCGCTCCCAGCAGCGCGCCCGTACCGTCCTTGCGGCGCAGGCCGAGCGCCAGTGCCTCGTGGCGGGCCTGGGTCGCGGCACGCCTGCGTTCGGCCGCCGTGGCCGCCTCGCGCGCCTCGGTGAGGGCGGACTCGGCGTCGGCGAGCGCCCGTTTGGCCTCCTCGTGCCGCTCCGTCAGTTCGGCGTCGCCGGCGTCGAGGCCGTCGACCTCGGCCTTCAGCTGCTCGTACTCCTCCTGCGCCGTGACCGCCCGTTCCTGGGCCTCGTCGCGGGCGGCGGCGAGCCGGTCGATCTCGGACTGGGCGGAGGCGGCCCGTGAACGCGCGGCGTTGACCTGGCCGTTGAGCCGGGCCAGGCCCTCACGGCGGTCGGCGATGGCGCGGGCCACGTCCTTGAGGCGGCGTTCCTCGACGGCGAGTTCGCGCTCCAGCTCGGCCCGGTGCGCGACCGTGTCCTCCAGGGCGTGCTCGGCCGCCTCCAGGGCCGCTTCGAGCTCGGCCTCCTGCTCGCGGATGCGCGCGGCCTCGCGCTCCATGTCCTCGGGATCGCGCCCGCGCCGCTCCTCGGGAGGCGCCGAGGTGGCGCTCTTCACGCGCGCGTCGGCCAGCGAGATCGTGCCGCGCACCCGCTCGGCGAGCTGCGACAGCTCGTACCAGGTCTGCTGGGCACGCTGGAGGCGGGGCGTGAGGCGGCGCACCTCCTCCTCCAGGAGTGCTTCGCGCTGCAGCGCCCTCTTCAACTCGGCCTCGGCCGCGTCCTTGCGTTCCTTGAGCGCCGCCTCGTCCGCGATCTCCGTCTGGAGCGCCTGCCTGAGGCGTACGAGGTCGTCGGCGAGGAGGCGGAGCCGGGCGTCGCGCAGGTCGGCCTGGATGACGGCGGCGCGGCGGGCGACGGCGGCCTGCCTGCCGAGGGGCTTGAGCTGGCGCCGGAGTTCGTCGGTCAGGTCCTGGACCCGGGCGAGGTTCGCCCGCATCGCGTCCAGCTTCCGCAGCGCCTTCTCCTTGCGCTTGCGGTGCTTGAGGACGCCGGCCGCCTCCTCGATGAACGCGCGGCGGCCCATGGGATCGGCGTGCAGGACGGAGTCGAGCTGTCCCTGCCCGACGATCACGTGCATCTCGCGGCCGATGCCGGAGTCGGACAGGAGTTCCTGGATGTCGAGAAGCCGGCAGGTGTCGCCGTTGATCTGGTACTCGCTGCCGCCGTTGCGGAACATGATCCGCGTGATGGTGACCTCGGCGTACTCGATGGGCAGCGCCCCGTCGGAGTTGTCGATGGTCAGGGACACCTCGGCACGACCCAGCGGCGGGCGGCCGGTGGTGCCGGCGAAGATGACGTCCTCCATCTTCCCGCCGCGCAGCGACTTGGCCCCCTGCTCGCCCATCACCCAGCTCAGGGCGTCCACGACGTTGGACTTGCCCGAGCCGTTGGGGCCCACGACGCAGGTGATGCCCGGCTCGAACCGCAGCGTGGTCGCCGAGGCGAACGATTTGAACCCGCGCAGGGTCAGGGCCTTGAGGTGCACGCCGCCGGACTCTACCTTTCGGGCCGGTCTCACTCCATGAACCCGCGGTTTCACCCATGAACGTGCAGGGCACACCAGACGTACAAGAGCTTGAAGTACAGGCGGGGGAAAGAAGAAGGGACGCCGAAGAGGCGTCCCTTGCAAATCTGACAACTTAGCGGTTGATAGGGGCTGCCCAACCACTGCTGTCGTGGTGCGGTGCAGTGATCAGGTGAGCGCAGGCTCCGCCTGGGGTACGTCGATGCTCTCGAGAAGCGAGTCGTGAGAAGCGGCAGCCGCGAGCGCGTCGTTCTCGGCCTGAATCCGTCCGAGCTCGGATTCGAGGTCCTGGACGCGCTGCTGGAGCCGTCGCATCTCGGCAATGAGTCGCGGGTCGGAACCGCCGACGTAACCGAGAAGCGCCTTTGCCATGATGGATGGTCCTCCACACTGAGTGACCGACCGAAGCGGTGTGGGTCGTGAGGGAATCGCACCCGCGATGCTTGACACTTGCTAAATTCTTGCTGCGGTTCCACATGCCAAACAGCTAAGGTGCGCGGGGCTTTCAGCGTCTCACCAAAAAGTTTGACGGTCAACACGATCACACCCCGTATTGGGGGGCAACCCGCTGTCGCGCGGCTCTGGGGCGGCTGCGCTGCGACTCCTGCGGGACCCTGGGGGTGTGGAGATCATCCTTCTCCCGGGAGCCTGCCACGACAAGCCGTTCTTGGCAACCACCAGGCCGTTTCCGCTCCCGGCAGGTGCCGGAGGCACGCGCCGCCGCGTCCGGCGGGGGCTGCGCGCCCGTCACCGTCACCGGATGGCGAAGCTGTCGTAGATGCCCCGGGGCGTGTCCCAGATCTCAGTGACTCCGTCCACCCGCCCGGGTGTGTCGTCCCCCTGCAGCCAGTCCAGCAGTCCCTCGCACGCGGACCTGGGGCCCTCCGCGACCACCTGGACCCGTCCGTCGTCCAGGTTGAGAGCAAAACCACTCAGGCCGCCGATCTCCAGCGCCCTGGCCCGCGTGAACCAGCGGAAACCCACACCCTGGACACGCCCGCGTACCCAGACAACCAGTCGTACAACCTCGTTCATGCGTGCACGCTAACCGGACAAAGTCTCTCCGGGCACTTCCTCCCCTCTCGCCATGCGGTACCGTCCCGGTCCAATGAGTCTCATATGAAACTCACTCTTTCGAGTGAGGGACGCTGACCGAAAGATCGAGGAAGGCCAGGAGATGGGACGCCACCGACGCTCCGCCGCCGGCCGCGCCGCCACAAGCCGCGCCACCGGGGTCACCGATACGCACGGACCCCTCACGGAAAGCTACGGGCCGGAGAACCTGTACGGCTATGCCGCCATCGCCGACCTCCCCGGCAACGCCGCCGCGCGCTCGCACCGCAAGAGGAAGGCCGCGACGCCCGTTCGCACGGGTCTGCTCGGTGTCTCGGCGGCAGTGGCCCTGGGCACCGTCGCCGTCGCGGCGGGAGTAGTGCCCGGCGCGGAGAACTACGCGCTCGGCGGCGGGGGCAACAACTCCGACCAGGTGCAGGCCGTCGGTTCCCCGTCCGGCCAGGAGACCCAGCAGGGCGGCACCTCGGGCAGTGCGGACAGCCGCGACGACCAGTCGACGAGCCGCGACTCCGACCGTGCCTCCTCTCCTTCGGCGCCTCCCTCCACGTCTGCGGCCGCCGCGCCGACGGCGACACCTTCCCAGGAGCCGGCCACCACCAAGCCGGGCAAGACCGCCGAGCCCGCGGAGCCCTCGGCTCCGGTCTCCGAGGTGGCGAGGCCGAAGGCGCCGGTGACCACCGCCCCGGTGACGTCCGAGGCCGCCGCGGAGGCCGAGGTGCTCAAGCTCGTCAACGAGGAGCGGGCCAAGGCCGGCTGCACCCCGGTCACGGGGAACAGCGCCCTGACGGACCTCGCCCAGTCCTTCAGCGACGACATGGCCCTGCGCGACTTCTTCGACCACACCGACCCGAGCGGGCTCAGCCCCTGGGACCGTGCGGCGAAGGCGGGCATCACCGCGCTCGGCGGCGAGAACATAGCCCGTGGCCAGGCGGACGCGGCAGCGGTCATGGACGCCTGGATGAACAGCGAGGGCCACCGCGCCAACATACTGAACTGCGACTTCAAGACCCTGGGCGTCGGTGCGCACTTCGGCGCCGGCGGTCCCTGGTGGACGCAGGACTTCGGGTACTGACCGCCCCCGACGCACGACCGAGGCCGCGCCCGCCGAGAACGGTGGGCGCGGCCTCGTCGTGGCAGGTGCGGGCTTGTCGTGGCAGGCGCGGCCTGGCTCAGCGGCGCGGCCGTGGGTGCGGGGCCGGGCCGCCGAGGAACACCCGGGGCGCTCCCACCGCCGTCTACGCGGCCGCGCGCCCCAGTGAGAACACCCGCGCCGCCTCCGCGACCCGGCGGCCGAGGTGCTCCGCCGTCGCGATGTCGGCCTTGTGCACGGTCTCGGGGCCCTCGTCGACATTGGTCTGCGCGGCGGCACCGGCGAAGACGCCGAGGCGGTTGAGGTCGTGCTCCGACGCCGAGCTGCTGTTCCAGCCCGGGTGCAGACCGAGGTTGATCCAGTTCATCCCGTGCTGCGCGGCCAGGATCTGGAAGAACTGCAGGGTGTGCAGCTTGTCGCCGCTCTTGGAGCCGGAGTTGGTGAACCCGGCGGCGAGCTTGTCCCGCCAGTCCTGTCCGAACCAGCGCTTCGAGGACGCCTCGGCGAAGACGTGGAAGGCGCCGGACGCCGTGCCCATGTAGGTCGGCGAACCGAAGACGATCGCGTCCGACGCGTCGAGGCGTTCCCACTCCGCGTCGGTGATCCCGTCGACCTTGATCAGGTGGACCTCCGCACCGGCGTCGGCCGCACCGGAGCGGACTGCCTCGGCGAGAACGGTGGTGTGGCCGTAGCCGGAGTGGTAGGCGATGGAGACAACAGGGGTGCTCACGATGGGACTCCTCCAGGTGGTGACGACGAACCAAAGGAAAGCACTAACTTCTAGTTAGTGCAACCTTTTGGATAGCGCTGTCCGGGAGTATGGTGATGCCATGGAAATCGCCGTGCCGACCGCCGAGAGCGGTGAGTGTCAGGACCTCGCGTACAACGTGTTCGCGCGCAGCTGCCCGTCCCGGGGCACGCTCGAACACGTGACCGGGCGCTGGGGATCGCTCACGCTCGGAGCGCTGCACGGCGGCACGTTCCGTTTCAACGAGCTGCGGCGCCGGGTCGACGGTGTCAGCGAGAAGATGCTCTCCCAGACGCTGCACGCGCTGGAGCGCGACGGCCTGGTGCACCGCGACGCCCGGCCGACGAACCCGCCGCGCGTCGACTACACCCTCACGCCGCTCGGGCTCGAGGTCGCGGAGCGGCTGCTCACCCTCATCCACTTCCTGGAGGGACGCATGGACGACGTCCTGGAGGCGCGCGAGCGTTACGACGGGACGCGCGAGGCCTGAGAGAGCCTCTGAAGGCGCACCGTCGCGCGCAGGCGCCGGGCACTTCGCGGGCGCGTCGGCGTCAGCCGGTCACCCGGGGCGGCCGCTGGCAGCGGGGGCAGAAGTAGCTGGACCGGTTCATCCAGGCGCGCCGGCGCATCGGCGTGCCGCACCGGCGGCAGGGCTCGTCCTCGCGCCCGTAGGCGTCGAGTGAACGGTCGAAGTAGCCGGACTCGCCGTTGACGTTGACGTACAGGCTGTCGAAGCTGGTGCCGCCGACGGCGAGGGCCTCGTTCATGACGTCACGGATGTGGCCGAGGAGTTCGGCGGTGCGCGGCCGGGTGAAGCTGCCCACCGGCCGTTCGTAGTGGACCCTGGAGCGCCACAGCGCCTCGTCCGCGTAGATGTTGCCGACGCCGCTGATCAGCGACTGGTCCAGCAGGGCGCGCTTGATCGTCGTACGGCGGGCACGCAGGGCGGTGTGGAACGCGGCATCGTCGAACAGCGGGTCGAGTGGGTCGCGGGCGATGTGCGCGATGACGTCCGGCAGGCCGTCCGGGGTGGTCTCGTGCAGGGAGAGGCCGCCGAAGGTGCGTTGGTCGACGAAGCGCAGTTCGGTGCCCTGGTCGTCGTCGAAACGGACCCGGATGCGCAGGTGCTTCTCGTCCGGGGCGTCCTCCGGCTGCACCAGGAGCTGACCGCTCATCCCGAGGTGCGCGAGTACGGAGAACGGGGAGTCGTCCAGGGGGAGCCAGAGGTACTTGCCGCGGCGCATCGCCGGTCCGACGCGCTGCCCGGCGAGCGCACCGGCGAAGGCTTCGGGCCCGGCCTGGTGACGGCGTACGGCCCGTGGATGCCGTACCTCGGCCGAGGTCACGGTCCGCCCGCTGACCCAGCGCTCCAGGCCGCGCCGCACGACTTCGACCTCGGGCAACTCGGGCACGGCGCTCCTTCGGAGTGTGGTTGCGGGGATGCTCGAACCCCGCCGCGGCACGGACGCTGCGACGGGGTTCGGGCCCTGCGGTTACTGCGGTACTGCTGTTGCTACGGGTGCCGCTGTCGCCGCGGGACCGCTGAGACCGCTGGTGGGCGGGTTCGGCGGCCGCCGCGGGTGCCGGCGGCGTTCTGCGAAGGAATCAGGCCGTGGCCGGGTCGCTCGTCGGAGCCGAGGCGGCGTCGGCGGCCTCCTCGGCGGCCTTGGCTGCCTGCTGAGCGGCCTGAGCCACCTGCTCGGCGGCCTGGGCCGACTTCGCGCGTTCGTCCGCGGCGGAGCGGATCGCACGCCACGCGGACTCCGCGGCCTGCTGCTCCGCCTCCTTCTTGCTGCGGCCGGTGCCGGTGCCGTACGAGACGCCTCCGACGCGGGCGGCAGCAGTAAAGGTCTTCTCGTGGTCGGGGCCGGTCTCCGAGACCAGGTACTCGGGTACGCCGAGCCCCTCGGTCGCGGTGAGCTCCTGGAGACTGGTCTTCCAGTCCAGGCCGGCGCCCAGGTTCGAGGACTTCTCGATCAGCGGGTCGAAGAGCCGGTGGACGAGCTCACCCGCCGCGTCCAGACCCTGGTCGAGATAGACCGCGCCGATCACCGCTTCAAGGGTGTCGGCGAGGATGGATGCCTTGTCCCGGCCTCCCGTGCCTTCCTCGCCCCGGCCGAGCCGGATGAAGGAGCCGAGTTCGAGGCCGCGGCCCACTTCCGCCAGCGCACGCGAGTTGACCACCGCGGCCCGCAACTTGGCCAGCTGGCCTTCGGGCAGGTCGGGGTGGGTGCGGTACAGCGTGTCCGTGACCACGAGGCCGAGCACGGAGTCCCCGAGGAACTCCAGCCGCTCGTTGGTCGGCAGACCGCCGTTCTCGTACGCGTAGGAACGGTGGGTCAGCGCACGCACCAGAAGGGCGGACTCGAGCTTGTACCCGAGCCGCCCTTCCAGAAGCGTGTGGGACGAGGCTGTGTTCTCCGCCTTTTTCTTGGCGTTGGTTTCCGCCTTGGCGTCAGACATCAGACCTCTCACCGGCCGCTCAGACCTCGAGGACCTGGCGCTTGTTGTAGGTGCCGCAAGCCGGGCACGCGATGTGCTGCAGCTTGGGCTCGTGGCAGCGCTCGCACGCAACCAGGGTGGGGACCGCAGCCTTCCACTGCGACCGGCGGTGGCGCGTGTTGCTGCGCGACATCTTCCGCTTCGGAACAGCCACGGCTACTTCTCCTGCTTCTCGTCGACGTGCGCTGATGGAAGCGCGCCGCCGCTCAACTCGTCCTTCTCGCCGTCTCCGGATGAACCAGCGAGTCCCTGCAGTGCCGCCCAACGGATGTCGACGGCGTCGTGGTGGTGGTCCGGGTCGTCCGCGAGCCGCACTCCGCATTCGGAGCACAGGCCGGGGCAGTCGTCCTGGCACACCGGCTGCATCGGCAGTGCGAGCACCACCGCATCACGCAGCACGGGTTCGAGGTCGAACAGGCCGTCCTCGATGAAGAGCCTGTCCTCGTTATCCGTGGATTCCCCGGCGTCGTCGGCCGGCTCCGCTTTGGCGCGGCTCCGGTCGTCGGCGTCAGGGTACGAGAACATCTCCTGGAAGTCCGCGGCGAGCGACTGCTCGAGCGGCTCCAGACACCTTACGCACTCCCCCTCGGCCTGTGCACGGGCGGTGCCTGTGACGAGCACACCTTCCATGACCGACTCGAGCCTGATCTCCAGTTCCACCGGGGCGCCTTCCGGCACTCCGATGACTCCCTGGATCCCGAGATCCGAGGGGGCGTCGATCGTGCGGGTCAGGCGCTGCAGCGCACCAGGACGCCGGCCCAGCTCGTGTGTGTCGAACACGAGAGGGTTGCGGTGGTCGAGGTGGGTGTTCAGAGCCGTTCCTGCTTTCGATCTTCAAAACTCGAGGGGCACCGCCGCCCCTGGTGCTCCCGGGCAGCGGTGATCGCGGACGTACACGCGACCGAAGAGCCAGGATACTGGACCTTTCGCTCTCGGCCCAATCCGGTGTCAGCGACCCTGTTCGTACGCCCGCAGCTGCTCGGCGCTGATCATGGTGGTGTCGAAGAGGCTGGTCTCGTCCAGGGCGTTCGCGTGGGGGTCATGGGCGTGCGTCGGCTGCTGCGGATAGCCCTGCTGACCGCCCTGGTCGTACGCCGGCTGCTGGTCGTAGCCGTGCTGCGGGTAGGCGGCGTACGGATCGGCCTGCTGGTAGCCGTACGCGTCCTGCTGGGCGTACTGCTGCTGATAGCCGTAGGGGTCCGCCTGCTGCTGGTACGCGTAGGCGTCCTGCTGCTGCGCGTAGGACGGCTGGGCCGGCACCTCGGGGGCCGGGACGACCCGCTCGGGGGCCTCGGAGAGCTCGGCGAGACCGGCCAGGTAGTCGGCGTCGCTGGTGTGCTGGACGGTGTTCCCGTCCTCGGCGAAGGCGCCCAGGTCACCCAGGTCGTCGCTGGCGATCCGGCCGTGCAGCTTCTGCCGGCCGCGGCCGACGGCGTCCAGGGTCTTGGCGAGGACGGCCTCGAAGGCGCCGAGCTTCACATCGACGTACTCGTCGGCGTTGCGGCGCAGCGTCTCGGGGTCGTGGCTGCGCTCGGGGGCGTCCTCGTCCTCGTAGCCCTGCTCGTCGATGCCGGGCCCCGTGCCGAGGAGCTTCTCGCGGCCGCGGCCGACGGAGCCGAGGGTCTTGGTGAGGACGACCTCGAAGTTGGCGAGCTTGGAGTCGACGTAGTCGTCGGCCTCGGCGCGGATCTCCTCCGCCTCCTGGCGGGCCTCGGCGAGAATGCGGTCCGCCTCGTTCTGGGAACGGCGGGCGACCTCGGTGTCGGAGATCAGGGAGCCGCGCTCGGCGTGCGCGGTCTCGATGATCCGTTCGGCCTCCATGCGGGCCTGCTCGACCATCTGCTCGCGGCCGCCGATGAGCTCCTCGGCCTGGGCGAGGGAGCCGGGCAGGGCCTGGCGCACCTCTTCGAGCATCGAGAGCAGCTCGGCGCGGTTGACCACGCACGAGGCCGACATGGGCATGGAGCGGGCGCTGCCGACCGCCGAGACGATCTCATCGAGCTTCTTCTGCACGTCCACCGTGTGCTCGCCACTCTCTACAGCTGTGATGGAGACGGACGGTTCGACTGTACGACCACTCCCGCCCCACCCGACACCGGGTGACGGACTGTCAGCCCGTCAGTCCTGGCCGAGCCGCCCCTTCAGCGCCTCCAGGACCACCGGCGGCACCAGGTGGGAGATGTCGCCGCCCCAGGTCGCGACCTCCTTGACCAGCGAGGAGGAGAGGAAGCTATAGGTGGGGCTGGTCGGGATGAACAGCGTCTCCACACCCGAGAGGCCATTGTTCATCTGGGCCATCTGCAGTTCGTAGTCGAAGTCGCTGACCGCGCGCAGGCCCTTGACGATGGCGGGGATGTCCCGCTGCTTGCAGAAGTCGACGAGCAGGCCGTGGTAGGGCTCGACCTGGACGTTGCCGAAATCCGCGGTGACCTCGCGGATCAGCTCGATCCGCTCGTCGACGGTGAACAGGCCCTGCTTCGACTGATTGATCATCACCACGACGTGCACGACGTCGTAGAGCCTGGAAGCGCGGGCGATGATGTCGAGGTGTCCATTGGTGATGGGGTCGAATGACCCCGGACAGACGGCGCGGCGCAACTGTGGTCCCTCGCTCTCCGGTCCGGTCATCGTGCGTCTTCGCACGTAGAGGCGGCGCGACCGTACCAAAAGGTCCCCTCGCCGTAACGACGGGCCCGGAGCGCGTCAAAACCGTCCGGCCACCCGAATTCGCCGCCTCTGGTGCTGCGCTCCACGGTGACGAGCGCTTCGCCCGCGAGCCAGCCCTGCGTCCGGAGTGTGAGCAGAATCTCGCGAAGATCGTCGTCCGACACGGCGTACGGCGGGTCGAGGAAGACGAGGTCGTACGGTTCTGCGGGAGCCGGCGTCTGAACGATCTGTTCCGCTTTGCCCGGCCTGACCTCGGCGCCGGGCAGGCCCAGTGATTTCACGTTCTCCCGGATGACGCGGGCGGCGCGGGCGTCGGCCTCGACGAGCAGGGCGTGGCCGGCACCGCGGCTGAGCGCCTCCAGGCCCACGGCGCCGGAGCCCGCGTACAGGTCGAGCACGCGTTCGCCCTCCAGCGGGCCGCCGAGCAGGGACTGCCAGGTGGAGAAGAGGCCCTCGCGCGCCCGGTCGGAGGTGGGCCGGGTGCCGGTGCCCGGCGGGACGGCCAGACGGCGTCCGCCGGCCCGGCCGGCGATCACGCGGGTCATGAGGGTCCTTTGCGCTGGTGACGTGTCGGCTGCCAGTGTCTCAGCCGGAGCCCGGATCCCGCCTCCCCGCCCCGCGTCCGGGGCGCTCGCCCGTCCGGGGCGCTTCCCGTTCCGGAGCGCTTCCCGTTCCGGAGCGCTTCCCGTTCCGGAGCGCTTCACGTCCAAGGCTTCCCCGTCCGAGGTGCTTACCCCTCCGGAGCGCTTCCGTCCGAGGTGCTTCCCGGTCCGGGCCGGGCTCCCGTCGGTCGCCGGCTGCCCGGTCGGCGCCCTTCGGCTCCTGTCGGCCCGCCGGGAGTTCCCTTCGGCTCCTGTCCCCGCCGGGAGTTCCCTTCGGCTCCTGTCGACCCGCCGGGAGGTCCGGTCGGCCCTTGCCGCGAAGTCCCGTCAGCCCTTGTCGAGATACTGCTCGCGTTCCTCGTCCAGGAGCGCTTCCAGGGCGGTGCGCAGGCCCGGGAAGCCGGTGAGCTCCGGGTCGGCGGCGACGACCGCGGCCGCCTCCTCACGGGCCTCGGCGATGATCTCCTCGTCCTCGATGACGGTGAGCATGCGCAGCGACGAGCGGACGCCGGACTGGGCCTGGCCCAGGACGTCGCCCTCACGGCGCTGTTCGAGGTCGATGCGCGAGAGTTCGAAACCGTCGAGCGTGGACGCCACCGCGTTCAGCCGCTGACGGGCCGGGCTCGCCTCCGGCATCTCACTGACCAGCAGGCAGAGTCCGGCGGCGGAACCCCGGCCCACCCGGCCGCGCAACTGGTGGAGCTGGGAGACGCCGAACCGGTCGGCGTCCATGATCACCATCGCCGTGGCGTTCGGCACGTTCACGCCGACCTCGATGACGGTCGTGGCGACCAGGACGTCGGTCTCACCGGCCGCGAAGCGGCGCATCACGGCGTCCTTGTCGTCGGCCGGCATGCGGCCGTGCAGGACCTCGACCCGGAGCCCCTGGAGAGGCCCCTTGGCCAGCTGCTGGGCGATGTCGAGGACGGCGAGGGGCGGGCGCTTCTCGGCCTCGTCCTCGGGCGACTTCTTCTTGCCGCTCTTCTTCGGATCGTCCTCCTCGTCCCCGATGCGGGGGCAGACCACGTACGCCTGGTGGCCGTTGTCCACTTCCTCGCGCACGCGCTCCCAGGCGCGGGCGAGGAAGTGCGGCTTGTCCGCGGCGGGGACGACATGACTGGCGATCGGTGAGCGCCCCGCGGGGAGCTGGTCGAGGACGGAGGTCTCCAGGTCGCCGAAGACGGTCATCGCGACCGTGCGGGGAATGGGCGTGGCGGTCATCACCAGGAGGTGCGGGGGCTGCTTGCCCTTGCCGCGCAGGGCGTCGCGCTGCTCGACCCCGAAGCGGTGCTGCTCGTCGACGACGACCAGGCCCAGGTCGTGGAATTGCACCTTGTCCTCGATCAGCGCGTGCGTGCCGATGACGATGCCGGCCTCGCCGGTGACCAGGTCGAGCAGCGCCTGCCGGCGCCCCGCCGCCCCCATGGATCCGGTGAGCAGCACGACCTTGGTGGAGTGCTCGGCGCCGCCCAGCATCCCGCCCTCGGCCAGCTCCCCCATCATCTCGGTGACCGACCGGTGGTGCTGCTGCGCGAGCACTTCGGTGGGCGCGAGCATCACGGCCTGCCCGCCCGCGTCGACGACGGCGAGCATGGCGCGCAGGGCGACCATCGTCTTGCCGCTGCCCACCTCTCCCTGGAGCAGCCGGTGCATCGGGTGTTCGGTGGCGAGGTCGTCGAAGATCTCCTTGGAGACCTTCTGCTGGCCCTCGGTGAGGGTGAAGGGAAGCTTGGCGTCGAAAGCGGTGAGCAGGCCGTCCGGGCGGGGTCTGCGGGCCACGGCGGGGAGTTGGGCGTCGGCGTGCCGGCGGCGGGCCAGCGCCACCTGGAGGACGAAGGCCTCGTCCCACTTCAGGCGGGCGCGGGCGTCGCCGATGTCCGCCTTGGTGTGCGGACGGTGGATCTTCAGCAGGGCTTCCGGCAGGGAGACCAGGCCACGGCCCTCCCGCAGGGAGTCCGGCAGCGGGTCGACGGCTTCCTGGGCACTGGGCAGCACCGTCTGGACGGCCTTGGCGAGCTTCCAGGACTCCAGCTTGGCGGTGGCCGGGTAGATCGGGATGAGCGCGCCCGCCCAGGAACCGACGCTCTCGGCGGCGGCGGTGTCGTCGGCACCCTCGCCGCGCAGCGGCTCGTACGCCGGATGGGCCAGCTGGAGGCGGTGGTTGAAGACGGAGACCTTGCCCGAGAACATCGCGCGGGTGCCGGGCAGCAGGTCCTTGTGGGGCTTGTGCACGCCGTTGCCGAAGAAGACCAGCTGGAGGCGGCCGCTGCCGTCCGTGATGGTCACCTCCAGACGCTGGCCCTTGCCGCGGGGCGCCTTGGCGGAGGCGAAGGTGAGCAGGCGCGCGTCGGCGACCTGGGCGACCACCGTCACGTGCTCGTCCATGGGCAGGTCGGCGAGGTGGGTGAGCTGGCCGCGCTCCTCGTATCTGCGCGGATAGTGGTGCAGGAGATCACCGACGGTGTGCAGGCCGAGATGCTCGGCCATCACCTTCGCGGTGGGGGGACCGAGCACCTTCTTCAGTGGTTCATCGAGCGCGGGCACGAGATCCATTGCACACCACACCACCGACAATGCCGTATACGTCCTGGAAATCCGCTGGTCAGACGGCTCGTTCCGGGCCTAGGATGGCGCGCTCCGGACCTCTTCGCGGTCACCGTCCGCCGGGACCGCCCGACCCCGCGCCGTCGCCCGTCCCCCCACCCTCGGCGCAGCGACGATGGACTCCCAGACCTCACAGCCATCACAGGCATCCCCGTCACCCCATTCGTTCCAGGTCGACCTGCGTGGTCTGGTGGACCTGCTCTCCCATCACCTGTACTCGAGCCCCAAGGTCTATCTGCGCGAACTGCTGCAGAACGCCGTGGACGCGATCACCGCCCGGCGTGCCGAGCAGCCGGACGCGCCCGCCACCGTGCGGCTGCACGCGGTGGACGGCACCCTGCGCGTGGAGGACTCCGGCATCGGGCTCACCGAGTCCGACGTGCACAGCCTCCTCGCGACGATCGGCCGCAGCTCCAAGCGGGACGACGGCATCCAGGCGGCCCGCTCCGACTTCCTCGGGCAGTTCGGCATCGGACTGCTGGCGTGCTTCGTGGTCGCCGAGCGCATCCGGGTCGTCAGCCGCAGCGCCCGGACGCCCGACGCGGCGCCCGTCGAGTGGACGGCGACCGACGACGGCTCGTACACCGTGCGCACGCTGCCGCACGAGGCCCGCACCGACCCGGGCACCACCGTGCACCTGGTGGCGCGCGCCGGAGCCGGCGAATGGCTCACCGAGGAGCGGGTGCGGTCACTGGCCCGCGACTTCGGCTCCCTGCTGCCGTACGACGTACGTGTCGGCGACGAGCCGATCGCGGACCTTCCCGCGCCCTGGGACCGCGCCCACCCGAGCCCCACCACCCGCAGGGTGGCCCTGGCCCGGCACTGCCACGAGCTGTTCGGCTTCACTCCGCTGGACTCGATCGAACTGAACGTGCCGCTCGCGGGGGTGCGGGGCGTCGCGTACGTCCTGCCGTCCGCGGTCAGCCCGGCGCAGCGCGCGAGCCACCGGGTGCACCTGAAGGGCATGCTGCTGACCGAGCGGGCCGAACAGCTGCTGCCCGACTGGGCGTTCTTCGTGCGCTGTGTCCTGGACACCGACAGCCTGCGGCCCACAGCGTCGCGCGAGTCGCTCTACGAGGACGAGACCCTGGCGGCCGTGCGCGAGGCCCTCGGCGAGCGCATCCGGTCGTGGCTGACGGGACTCGCGGCGGGTGACCCGGAGCGGCTGGCGGCCTTCCTGTCCGTCCATCACCTGGGCGTGAAGTCACTGGCGCGGCACGACAAGGAGATGCTGCGCACGATGCTGCCGTGGCTGCCCTTCGAGACGACCGACGGACGGCTCTCCCTGGAGGAGTTCGCGCTGCGCCACCCGGTGGTGCACTTCACGCGCACGGTCGAGGAGTACCGCCAGGTCGCGCCCATCGCCTCCGCACAGGGCATCGGCGTCGTCAACGGTGGCTACACCTACGACAGCGAGCTGGTGGAGGCGCTGCCGTCGGTGCGTCCGGGCTCGGTGGTCGCGGAGCTGGACGCCGACACCGTCACGGCGCACCTGGACGCGATCGATCCCGCCGAGGAGCTGGCCCTGTCGGGCTTCCTGGCGGCCGCGCGGGCCAGGCTCGACCCGCTGGGCTGCGACGTGTCGCTGCGCGCCTTCCACCCGCTCTCGGTCCCGGCCCTGCACCTGGACGACCGGGCGGCCCGCCATGAGCAGGCCCGCGCGGAGGCGGAGGAGCAGGCGGACGACCTGTGGGCGGGCATTCTCGGCTCGCTGCGCGGCAGCGCTCCGCGCGCGCGTCTGGTGCTCAACCATCTCAACCCGCTGATCCGGCGGATCAGCTCGCTTCGCGACCCGGAGCTGATCGGCACCGCCACCGAGTCCCTCTACGGCCAGGCCCTCCTGATGGCGCAGCGCCCGCTGCGGCCCGCCGACTCGGCGCTCCTGAACCGCGCGTTCATCGGCCTCCTGGAATGGGCCACCCACCCCGACACCGGAGAGGACGACCGCCGATGAACGGCCCGGCCATGGACTTCGACACCCTGCGCCAGGCGATGGGGGACAACTACGAGCAGCCGGAGGGGCCCGCCCGCAACGCGCGCGCGGAACAGCTGCTCGCCGAGGCGGAGAAGCTGGACATCCCGCTCGCCGTGATCGAGGCGCTCGGACACCAGCTGAAGGTCTACAACTACAGCTCCGAGAAGGACAAGATGTTCGTCCCCTTCGCGCGCCTGCTGCGCCTGTGGGACGAACACCCCGAGGACTTCGACGAGTACGAGATCCACTCGCTGCACTGGGTCTTCAAGTGGATGTCGGCCGGCATGCTCGACCAGCCGCACATCCCGCTCGCCTCCATCGAGAAGTGGCTCGGCGAGATGGAGTACCGCTACCGGCTCGCCGGGCACTCCGAACGGGCCGTGCGCGGTGCCGAGTTCAGCGTGGCCGCGCACCTGGGGGACATGGAGCGCGCGGAACGCGCCTATGCCGCCTGGCTGGCCGCCGACCGCGACAGCATGGCGGACTGCCACGCGTGCGAGCTGCACAGCCAGGGCTGGTGGCAGGCCGAACGCGACGCCGACGCGCAGGCGCTGGAGCTGTGGCGCCCGGTCCTGGAGGGCGAGCACAGCTGCGCCCACGAGCCGCACACCGTGCTGGCGTCCTCCCTCGTCCCGCTGCTGCGCCTGGGCCGTCTGGAGGAGGCCCGCGCCCATCACCTCCGGGGCCTGCGTCTGGTGCGCCCCATGGAGAGCATGCGCGCGGCCTACGCGGACCACGTGGAGTTCTGCGCGCTGTCGGGGAACGAGGCGCGCGCCCTGGAACTGCTCGCCGAGCGGCCCGCCTACTTCACGGACTCCGGCGACCCGCGCAGCAAGCTCGACTTCATGGCCGTCACCGCCCTGGTGATGGACCGCCTGACCGGGCTCGGCCTCGGCGGACGGACGGTGCCGGGGCCGGCCGGGCACACGTGGACCGCGGGCGAACTCGCCGCCCACGCGCGCGAGCAGGCCCTTTCCCTCGCGGCGCGCTTCGACGCCCGCAACGGCACGTCGTACGTCAGCGGGCGGGCGCGGGCGCGGATGGACCGGCGTCCGCTGGTGGACCGGCTGCCGCTGGGCGTGCGGTCGGCGCGGCACGTACCGGCGGCCGCGGCCGCCGCGGCGTCGGACACGGATGCGCGTCCCGGGTCGGGCTCGGGCCCGGACACGGCACCGCGGCCTGGGGAAGACGGCCCTGACCGGGCCACCGGGTCGGACCTGCCCGCGCTGCTCGCCGAGGCCCGGCGGCTGTCGCGGTCCCGCGACCCGGACGCCGTGGCGGCCTGGGCGGCGGTCTCGCGCGCAGCCGAGGGCCGGGAGCTGGAGGCCCGCGACCGCGCGGAGATCGCCGACCACGCGGCGATGGAGCGCGGGCCCGAGGGCATCGAACTCTTCCACGAGGCCGCGGAGCTGTACGACGCGGCGGGCGACCCCGGCGAGGCGCTCGCCGCCCGGGCCCGCGCCGCGTACGTCCTCGCCCTCGTCGGCGGGTCCGAGGAGGCACTGGCGGCCGTCACGGAGTTGCACGAGAAGGCGCTCGCTCTCTTCGCGGACGGCGGGACGGGGGTGTCGCAGACGGCGTCCGTGCTGGTGGGACGGGCACGGATCCTGGTGCACCGGGTGCAGGAGAGCGGCGACGCGGACGGGTCCGGGCCGGGCCGGCCCGATCCGGCCGGCGCCGACGGGATCAGGGCCGCCGAGGCGGCCGTGCGGGAGCTGCTGACGCTCTCCGAGCCGCACGTCGCGGACGTACGGATGGCCTCGCGGGCCGCGGAGGCGCAGGCCATGCTCGGCGAGCTCGCCGCTCACTCCGGGGACGCCGAGGCCGCCGCGGAACTGCTCGGACGGGCGGCGGAGGCGTTCGTGGCGGCCGGGCTGCCGTCGTTCGCCGTGGAGTACGAGTCCCGGCTCGCCGGAATCGCCCGGCACCTGGGCGACGCGGAGGGCGCCGAGCGGGCCGCACGGGCCGCGCTGGAGCACGGCGGGCCCCGCCTGGAGCCGATGGGACAGGCGCAGCTGCACCTCCAGCTCGCCGAGATCCTCGGCGAGACCGAGCAGGTCGCGGACGCCGCGGAACACGCGCTGGAGGCCGCGCACTGGGCCGACGAGGCCGGGCAGGGTCCCACGCTCGGGGCCTGGGCGCGCCACCAGCTGGGCGGTTTCCTGCTCCGGCAGGGGCGTTGGGCCGAGGCCGCGGAGATCCTGGAGTCGGCGCTGCCCGATCTGACCGGCGACATGCACGGCGACGGTGCGATCGTGCAGACACGGTGGTGGCTCGGTGACTGTCTCACCGAGCTCGGCGAGCACCGGGACGCGGCCGAGAACTGGCTGCGGGCCGCGGACATCGCCCGGCACTGGCCCGAGCAGCGCGACCACGCGACGCTCGCCCATCTCGCCGCCGAAGCGCTCGGGCACGCCGGGCTGCCCGCCGAGGCGGAGCGGGCGTACGCCCGGGCCGGCGACCTGTGGCGGGAGCTCGGCAACGTGCACGCACTGGTCCGGTCGCTGCGGGCCCGGGCCTGGGCCTCCCTGCGTACGGGGGCGGGGCTGGACCGGTCACGGGAGCTGATGGCGGAGGCGGTGCGGGACTGCGAGGAGGGGGTGCGGCTTTCCGGGGCGGTGGGCGAGCAGGATCCGCAGGTCCCTCTCCGCCTCGTCGCGGAACTCGGCCACACCCACCGGCAGTTCGGCGACCTCGTCGCCCGGTCCGTCACCGACGACGTGGAGGAGGGCGTCGCCCGGGGACTCTTCGAGGAGGCGTTGGGTCATGTCACGCGGGCCGTGTCGGTGTTCGCGTCCCTCGGGGACGAGGCGCTCGACGCGCGGACCGGTGCGGAGCTTGCCGCGGGGTGGCTGGAGGCGGACCTGCTCCGTCCCGCCGCCGCGGCGGCGCGGGCGCGCGGAGTTCTGTCCGCCTACGCGGGGGCGTCGGAGGGGGACGGGCCGGCGGGGGCGCGCCGCGCCGAGGCCGAGAACATGCTGAGGCTGATGGAGGAGCGGGGTGAGGGGTAGCGAGGAGCAGGGGTGACCGGTGCGCAAGCTCCACGCCCGCCTGCCGGTCCCCCGCCTTGCCCTCGCCCCCGCCGCCCCTGGGGGCTCCGCCCCCAGACCCCCGTTCGGCCTGAACGGCCTCGTCCTCAAGCGCCGGACGGGCTGATGGTGCGAGCCCGCGCCGGGGACTTCGGCGTGCGCTGGAGATTTCGACGTGAGCTGGATGTTTCCGGACGGGCTGGAGGTGCGGGCCCGCGCTGCTGGGTCGCCCTCGAAGGCTGGCGTCCGGGGTCATGTCTTTCAGCCCGTCCGGCGCTTGAGGACGAGCCCTTCGGGCGACGGCGGGGGTCCAGCGGGCGCAGCGCCCCTGGCGGGGTCCGGGGCGGAGCCCCGGGGACCGATGGGGTCCCCCCTGCTCGAGCCAAGTCGAGAGGTTGGGGGAGGGTAGGGGCGGCGGGGGCGAGAGAACCCGGGGTTGTGGCAAGCGGCCGGCGCTACTCCACGCCGATCAGCAGCAACGCGCCCTGCCGCCCCCCTCGATACACCACCGTGTCGACCGCCAAGTAGCCCTCCCTGACCCGGGATTCGAGACGCGCGGCGATGGCGCCGGGCGCCTCGTCACCGACGACCAGGGTCACCATCTCACCACCGGCGGCGAGCATACGGTCGATGACGGCCTCGGCCGTGGCCGCGATGTCCGCACCGATCACCGCGACATCCCCCTCGATGAGACCGAGGACGTCCCCGGCCTGACAGATGCCCGCCATGGTCCAGGACTGCCGCTCGGCGACGGCGACCTCGGCATACCGGGTGGCACCCGCCGCCGAGGTCATGGCGACGACGTCCTCGTCGAAGCGCCGCCCGGGCTCGTGCACGGCCAGCGCGGCGATGCCCTGGACCGCGGAACGGGTCGGGATCAGCGCGACCCGCACCCCCTCCGTACGGGCCTGTTCGGCCGCGGCCGCCGCGGTGTGCCGCAGGTCGGCGTCGTTGGGCAGCAGCACCACCTCGCGCGCGTGGGCCCTTCGTACGGCGTCCACGAGCTCCCCGCTGGCGGGCGGCTCGCCGGGGCGCGCGAGCACGGTGGTCGCCCCGGCCTCGGCGTACAGCCCGGCCAGTCCCTCGCCGGGCACCACCGCCACGACGGCCCGCTGCGCCCGTTCCCGGGGCGGCAGCCCCGCCGCGCCCGCGGTGTGCGCGTCACCGAGCCCGAAGTGCGTGATCCTGATGCGGTGCGGCCGCCCGGCCTCGACGCCCGCCTCCACCGCGGCACCCGCGTCGTCCACATGGACGTGGACGTTCCACAGTCCGTCGCCGCCGACGACCACGAGCGAGTCCCCGAGGCGGTCGAGCCGGTCGCGCAACCGCGTCACGGCCGCGTCCTGCGCCTCCAAGAGGTAGATGACCTCGAAGGCCGGCCCTCCGTCGTCCGGCCGGTCGTCCACGCATCCGGGCTCGGCGTGACCGGGCTCGACGGGACCCGGTTCGGTGTGACCGGCGGCGGTCACGGGCCCGGCCGCCACGGCCACACGCGTGTGCACCTCCCCCAGCGCCCACCCGGCGCGCGGGGACTCCCCTGTGAACGTCTCCACCAGCGCCGCCAGCACCGCCACCAGCCCCCGCCCGCCGGCGTCCACCACACCGGCACGGGCCAGGACGGCGAGCTGCCGGGGGGTCGCCACGAGGGCCGCCCGTGCTCCCTCGTAGGCCGCGCGCGCGACGGTGCCGCAGTCCCCCTCGGCGCCGCCGGCCGCTTCGGCGGCGGCCGCGGCGACCGTGAGGACCGTGCCCTCGACCGGGTGCGCTACGGCGTCGCGCGCGGAGTCGGCGGCCTGCCGCAGGGCGAGACGGAGTCCCTCGGCACCGGTGCGACCGCTCTCGCCGTCGGCGGCCAGCACCAGCGCCATACCGCGCAGCAGCTGCGCGAGGATCGTCCCGGAGTTGCCGCGGGCCCCGATCAGCGCCCCGTGCGCCATCGCCCGCACGGCGTCGGCGAGAGTGGGCCGCCCGTCCCCCGCGCTCGCGCGGCCGTCGCCCGCGGCGGCCACCGTCTCGTGGCCCGCGAAGACCGCCTCCACCGCCGCCGTCGCCGACTCCACGGTCAGATAGAGGTTCGTCCCGGTGTCCCCGTCGGCCACCGGATAGACATTGATGGCGTCGATCTCCTCGCGGGCCCGGCCCAGCGCCTCCAGCGCGAGGCCGCACCAGGTGCGCACCGCGAGAGCATCCAATGTCTGCGGCACCTGCGGCACCTGCGCCTCCTTGAGCTGCTGGACGTGGGACGCAGCGTAGACCCAGAGCGGGTTACTGACGGTAGCGGGTCCGGAGGATGGCCGGGGCCCGCCCCGGGGCGGGCATGGTAGTTTCGTTGTCTGGACGCAGTCGTTGTATGCTGCTCCAGTTGCCCGATTCCGATCGGGTCTTCCCCCTGGCACCGCCACTCAGATCCTAGATCTTGATCCCGGCATGCCGGGATCCACCGTAAGTGCATCTGAAGTCTTTGGAGTGACCCGTGGCTGCCAACTGCGACGTCTGCGGCAAGGGGCCGGGCTTCGGCAACAACATCTCGCACTCGCACCGCCGTACGTCCCGCCGCTGGAACCCCAACATCCAGCGTGTACGTACCGTGGTGAGCGGGACGCCGAAGCGCGTGAACGCTTGCACCTCGTGCATCAAGGCCGGCAAGGTATCGCGCTGACAACCGCCAGCGCGCGGCCACTGCTGGTTCGCTTGCACTGAACCCGTCCACCTCACGGTGGGCGGGTTTTCTGCTGTCCGCGCGGGGACTCACGGCAGGCGCGGCGCACGCCCTCGACGCGCACCGCACCGGCCCCGACGGTCTCACGACTCGATGTCGCCGAAGTGGTCCCAGCCGCCCTTGCTGGTCCAGGGTGCGCCGTCCACCGTGACCTGCGGCAGCGCGGAGGGGTTGAGGACCTCGCCGATCACCTTCCAGCGCGCGGGCAGCTTCACGTCCGGCGGGAAGGCCGCGACGATCGCGTGGTCCTCGCCGCCGGTGAGCACCCACTGCATCGGGTCGACGCCGACGGCCTGACCGATGTCGTTCATCTGCGACGGGATGTCGATGGCGCCCGAGCGGATGTCGATCCTGACCTTGCTCGCCTCGGCGATGTGCCCCAGGTCGGCGATCAGCCCGTCGCTCACGTCGCACATCGCCGTCGCGCCGAGCCCGGCGGCCGCGGGACCCGCGTGGTACGGCGGTTCGGGGCGCCGGTGCGCCTCGACGAAGGCACGCGGCGAACGGAAGCCGCGGGAGAGCACCGCGTGCCCGGCCGCCGACCACCCCAGCCAGCCCGTCACGGCGATCACGTCGCCGGGCCGTGCGCCGCCCCGGGTCACCGGCTCGTGGTTGCGCAGATCACCGAGCGCGGTGATCGCGACGGTGATGGTGTCGCCCCGTACGACATCGCCGCCGACCACGGCCGCACCCGCGACCTGGCACTCGTCGCGCAGCCCGTCCATCAGCTCGGACGGCCAGGTCGCCGGCAGTTCGGCCGGTACGACGAGACCGAGCAGCAGCGCGGTCGGTACGGCGCCCATCGCGGCGATGTCCGCGAGGTTCTGGGCGGCCGCCTTGCGCCCGACGTCGTACGCCGTCGACCAGTCGCGGCGGAAGTGCCGGCCCTCCAGGAGGATGTCGGTGCTCGCCACGACCCTGCGGTCGGGCGCGGCCACCACCGCGGCGTCGTCGCCGGGGCCGACCCGGACCGCCGGGGTGGTGGTCAGACGCGAGGTGAGCTCCTTGATGAGCCCGAACTCCCCCAACTCGCCCACGGTGCCCTTCATCGTCGTACTGCTCCCTCTGCCGCTACCGGTGCCCGGTCGCGAGCCGTCTCTGTCCTCGGTACGGTCGAGTTGACCGTCAACTTGTGCAGTCCGCGCACCCCGGCGCGCAAGCCCCAGTCACCGGGGGTCTCCCCGCGGCGTGCGGCGACGCGATACCGTGGCGTTCCTTTTCCCCACATGATCCTCGTGGCCGCCCTGGAGGTTCCGTGGTACAGGCGTACATCCTGATCCAGACGGAGGTCGGCAAAGCGTCGACCGTCGCCGAGACGATCAGCAAGATCCCGGGGGTGATCCAGGCCGAGGACGTGACAGGACCGTACGACGTGATCGTGCGGGCCCAGGCCGACACCGTGGACGATCTCGGCCGCATGGTGGTCGCGAAAGTCCAGCAAGTGGATGGCATCACCCGCACCCTGACCTGCCCGGTGGTGCACCTCTAGCCCCCGTCTACCCTTGGCCGGTGAACTCTTCCCGTCACCGGCACACCACTCTTCTCGGGCTGCCCGTCCTCGCCCTGCTGATCTCCGCCACGGGCTGCTCCTCAGCAGACGACGGCGCCTCGGCCGTGGTTCCCGGTCCGGACGCGAAGGTCTCCGCGCTGTGCCAGAACCTGGACAAGGCGCTGCCGAAGAAGGTGGACGGCCTCGACCGGAACGATCCCGAGCCCCGGTCCGCGCTGACCGCGGGCTGGGGAAGCCCGGCGATCATACTGCGCTGCGGTGTCGAACGACCCTCGAAGATGAGCGACGAGGACGCCCTCAGCGGCGAGGTGGACGGCGTCGGCTGGCTGATGGAGAAGCGGAGCGACGGGTCGTACCGCTTCACCAGCAGCCTGCGCCGGGCGTACGTCGAGGTCAGCGTGCCGAAGAAGTGGGCCCAGCGGGACGGTTCGGCCGCGCTCGTCGACCTGGCGGCGCCCATCAAGAAGGCGATCCCCGCAGGGATCGCCGACTGAGACGAACGGGCAGTACCGGAGTGTCCGGACCGAACCGGAGTGACCGGCCCGTGGCGACCGGGCCGTAGTGCCGGACGGGAGCGACCGGGCCGGAGCGGCCCGGGTCGAGGCGCTAGCGCAGGCCCGTCGAGCGCCGCAGCGCCGCCTGCACGAGGCGGTCGACGAGTTCCGGATAGCCGACCCCGGTCTCCTGCCACATCCGCGGGTACATGGAGATCGGCGTGAAGCCCGGCATCGTGTTGATCTCGTTGATCACGAACTCGCCGTCCTCGGTGAGGAAGAAGTCCGCGCGGACGAGACCCTCGCACGACGCCGCGTCGAAGGCCTCCACCGCCAGTCGCCGCACCTCGGCGGTCTGCTCCTCGGTGAGCGGCGCGGGAACGATGCCCGAGGCCGAGTCGATGTACTTCGCCTCGAAGTCGTAGAAGTCGTGGGACTGCACCGGCGGGATCTCGGCCGGCACGCTGGCGCGGGGGCCGTCCTCGAACTCCAGGACCCCGCACTCGATCTCCCGGCCGCGCAGCAGCGCCTCCACGATGATCTTCGGGTCGTGGCGCCGGGCCTCCTCGAACGCCTCGTCCAGGCCCTCGAAGGAGTCGACCTTGGTGATGCCGAACGAGGAGCCGGCCCGGGCGGGCTTGATGAACAGCGGCCAGCCGTGCTCCCCCGCGAACTCCGCGACCCGCCTGCGGGCGCCGGCCGGGTCGAGCTCCCACTCCCGGGGGCGGATCACCGTGTACGGGCCCACCTTCAGCCCGAAGGAGGTGAACACCCGCTTCATGTACTCCTTGTCCTGGCCGACGGCCGAGGCGAGCACGCCCGAGCCGACGTACGGGACCCCGGAGAGCTCCAGGAGGCCCTGGAGCGTGCCGTCCTCGCCGTAGGGGCCGTGCAGCACGGGGAAGACGACGTCGACCTCGCCCAGGGCCTTGGGGACGGATCCGGGCTCGCTGTAGACGACTTCGCGGTTGGACGGGTCGACGGGCAGGATCACGGCGCCCTCGTCCGACTCCGCGAGGAGGTCCACGCTCGGCTGCTGCCGGTCGACGATGGCCATCCGTTCCGGCTCGTCGGCGGTGAGCGCCCAACGGCCGTCCAGGGTGATGCCGATCGGCAGGACGTCGTACTTCGTACGGTCGATGGCGCGCAGGACGGCGCCGGCCGTGACCACGGAGATCCCGTGTTCGGAGCTGCGCCCGCCGAAGACGACGGCCACGCGCGGCTTGCGAGGCGCCTGCTCAGGGCTCTGGGGGAGGTTCTCGGTGCTCATATCGCGTTGAGAGTACCCGGTGGTCCGGCGCTGAGTCAGCGCCCCGCTGCGGCCGTTGCTCAGCGTCGCGCGACTGGTCGCACAGCGTTGATCCCCGGTGTCGCGGGAGGCGTCGCCAGGGGCCGTCCGGACGGCCGCGCGGCGGTGCCGCGACGGCTCAGCGGCGTTCGGGCTTCGCGCTGCGCGACATCAGTTCCTTGAGCGCGACGACCGGCGGCTTGCCCTCGTGGACGATGCCGACGACCGTCTCGGTGATGGGCATGTCGACGCCGTGCCGGCGGGCCAGATCCAGCACGGACTCACAGGACTTGACGCCCTCGGCGGTCTGCTTGGTGACGGCGATGGTCTCCCGCAGGGTCATGCCCCTGCCGAGGTTGGTGCCGAAGGTGTGGTTGCGTGAGAGGGGCGACGAGCAGGTGGCCACCAGGTCACCGAGGCCCGCCAGACCGGAGAAGGTCAGCGGGTCGGCGCCCATGACGAGGCCGAGCCGGGTGGTCTCGGCGAGCCCGCGCGTGATGAGCGAGCCCTTGGCGTTGTCCCCGAGGCCCATCCCGTCCGCGATGCCGACGGCGAGACCGATGACGTTCTTGACCGCGCCACCGAGTTCACAGCCCACCACGTCGGTGTTGGTGTACGGGCGGAAGTACGGGGTGTGGCAGGCGGCCTGGAGACGCCGTGCGACCGCTTCGGAGGTGCAGGCGACGACGGCGGCGGCCGGCATCCGGGCGGCGATCTCCCGCGCGAGGTTGGGCCCGGTGACCACGGCGACGCGGTCGGCACCGACCTTGGCGACGTCCTCGATCACTTCGCTCATCCGCATGGCGGAGCCGAGTTCGACGCCCTTCATGAGGGAGACGAGCACGGTGTCCGGCTCCAGCAGCGGCACCCAGTCGGCGAGGTTGGCGCGCAGGGTCTGGGAGGGCACCGCGAGCACGGTGAAGTCGGCGTCGCGCGCGGCCTCGGCGGCGTCGGTGGTGGCCCGCAGGTTGCCCGGGAGTTCGACGCCCGGCAGGTAGTCCGGGTTCGTGTGCGTGGAGTTGACCGCTTCGGCGAGTTCCGGGCGCCGCCCCCACAGGGTGACCTCGCACCCCGCGTCGGCGAGCACCATGCCGAAGGCCGTCCCCCACGACCCGGACCCGAAGACGGCCGCCTTGACGGGCTTGCTCACGTGCCCTGCCCCTCTTCACGCTGTGCCTGCACCTGCGCCTTTCCCTGGGCGTGGGTCCGGGCCTGCGCATGGGCCTGTGCCTGGGCCTGGGCCTTCTCCTGGGCCGCGGTGCGCCGGCGCTGCTCGATCCGCACCTGACGCGGGTCGTAGGGCGTCCCGGGCGCCTTCTCGCCGCGGATCTCCTCCAACAGGACGGTGACGGCGGCCATGATGACCTCGGTGGCCTCCTTGAGGAGGTCCGGGCTCATCTCCTTGTCGTAGAAACGCGACAGGTCCACCGGAGGGCCCGCGAGGACGATGTGGGTCTTGCGCGGAAGGAGGTTGGGCTTCTTGGCATACGGCGGCAGCAGTTCGTTGGCACCCCACTGGGCGACCGGGATCACCGGGCACTTGGTCTGCAGGGCGACCCGGGCGGCGCCGGTCTTGCCGGTCATCGGCCAGCCGTCGGGGTCCCGCGTGAGGGTGCCCTCGGGGTAGAACGCGACACACTCGCCGCGCTCCACGGCGTCGATCGCGGCCCGGAAGGCGCTCAGCGCGTCGGTGCTCTCGCGGTAGACGGGGATCTGTCCGGTGCCGCGCATCGCGGCCCCCACGAATCCCTTCCTGAAAAGCCCGGCCTTCGCCAGGAAACGCGGAACACGCCCGGTGTTGTACTGATAGTGGGCATACGCGAACGGGTCCACATGCGAATTGTGGTTCACCGCGGTGATAAATCCGCCCTCGGCCGGAATGTTCTCCATTCCACGCCAGTCCCGCTTGATCAGAACCACGAGCGGCGGTTTGCAGAGAACCGCTGCGAAGCGGTACCAGAAGCCGATTCTGCGGCGGGGCACGCGGGCACCTTCCTCTTAGGGCCTGGGGGGCCGCACAAGTGTCGCCCCAGGCCGCCAGTCTGTCGAGAACACCGTACGCCCCGACGTCCGGACCGCCAGGGCCACCGGGTCACAATGGGCGCGACAAGGCAGGAACGGAGCGCCCGTGCAGTGGACGTTGGTCGTACCCCTCAAACCCCTGGCGCGGGCCAAGAGCAGGCTGTCGGACACCGCCGCCGACGGAGTGCGCCCGGGGCTCGCCCTCGCGTTCGCGCAGGACACCGTGGCCGCCGCGCTGGCCTGCGCCGCGGTCCGCGATGTGGCGGTAGTCACGGACGACGAACTGGCCGGGCGGGAGCTGGCGGCACTGGGTGCGCGCATCGTCCCGGACGAGCCGGGCGGCGGCCTGAACGCCGCGCTGGCGCACGCCGCGGCCGTCGTACGTTCCCGCAGCCCCGAATGCGCCGTGGCGGCCCTGAACGCCGATCTGCCCGCGCTGCGCCCCCCGGAATTGGCCCGGGTACTCGCCGCCGCGGCCGAATTCCCGCGCGCTTTTCTCGCCGACGCGGCTGCAATCGGGACCACGCTGCTGGCGGCCTCACCGGGCCATGAATTGTGCCCCGCTTTCGGCACCGATTCCCGTGCCCGTCATCGCGACTCGGGAGCCGTGGAACTCCCCCTCGCGACGGTGGATTCCGTACGTCAGGACGTGGACACCGGAGACGACCTGCGCGCGGCGCTCGCCCTGGGCGTGGGCCCGCGCACGGCCGCGGTGGCGGCCAGACTCCTCATCCCTGGCCACCCCGGCACCTGACGCCGGGCCGCGGTGGCACCAGATCCTCGTGCCCGCGGTTCCGCGGTGCCGGTCCTCGGCCGCCACCGTCCCCGTCACCGGCCCTCGCTCCCCGCCGCCGGTCCACGGACTCACCGACCCGCCCTCGGGCGCCGTCCTCGGTCCGTGCCGGCTGACGCCGACGGCTCGCGTCGAGGGCCCATGTCCGGTGTGCCGGTGTCCCCGTGCACCCGGCGGGCCCCTGCGGACCGGACTCCGGCCACCCGGACACCGGATGCCGGGTCCTGCGTCCCGCGCCCCGCTCGCGCGCCGGTGTCGGGCCCGCCCGCCGACCACGTACGGTCCACGCCCCGGAGCCGTGAGGACACCCGCGCACCGAGCGCACGACGTCCGTCCGCCGGTCCTCCAGGACCCGGCACCGGACCCGCGCCGCCTCCGGCCGGTCCGCGGGGCTCCAGCGCCCGCGACGCGCCCTCCGACGCCCAAACTGCGGCTCCGTGACGCCCGGACCGCGACCGGCGGGCGGTGTGTCCGCGGCCCTCGGTACGGTGCGGCACCCTGACCGGGGCTGCGCGAAGCCCGGACCGCGACCGGCGGTGTGTCCGCGGCCCCTCGGTACCGTGCGGCGCCCCGTCATGCCTCCGCCGCCGCGGCCCCTCCCGTCCGCCCGGCCGCGGCCCCCGCCAGTCCCCCGGTGCACACCCCCGGCCGGACCGGTGCTGGATAAGCTCTCGGCATGCAGGCGACCGCGTACACGTACGACCCCGACACCCGCAGCGGGCAGGTGCTGCTCGACGACGGCACCCCCGTGCCCTTCGACGGCGCGGCGTTCGACGCCGGCGGCCTGCGGCTGCTGCGCCCGGGGCAGCGCGTGCGCATCGAGACGGAGGGCGACGGCGCGGCACGGCGGATCATCCTCGTGACGCTCCAGACCTTCTGACCGGACCCGCCGGACCGCCCCCGGACACGCCGCGGGCCGGGCTCCCCGTGGGAGCCCGGCCCGGCGCGTGAGTTGCCCTGCGCCCCTGCTTCTCAGCGGGCGGTGGCCTTCTTGGCGGTGGTCTTGCGAGCCGTCGACTTCTTGGCGGGCGCCTTCTTGGCCGTGGCCTTCTTCGCCGGGGCCTTCTTGGCGGTGGCCTTCTTGGCCGTCGTCTTCTTCGCCGCGACCTTCTTGGCCGTCGCCGTGGTCTTCTTGGCGGTGGCCTTCTTCGCCGTCGTGGTCTTCTTCGCGGCGGCGGTGGTGGTCTTCTTCGCGGCCGTCTTCTTCACGGCGGCGGTGGTCTTCCTGGCCGCCGCCTTCTTGGCGGTGGTGGCCTTCTTGGCCGCGGCCTTCTTGACGGTGGCCGAGGCGCCGCCGGAGAGGCTGCCCTTCGGGGCCTTCTTGACCGCCACGTCGTTCTTCGGGAGCTTCTTCGAGCCGCTCACCAGGTCCTTGAAGCCCTGACCGGCGCGGAAGCGCGGCACAGAGGTCTTCTTGACCCGAACGCGCTCACCCGTCTGCGGGTTGCGGGCGTAACGAGCCGGACGGTCGACCTTCTCGAAGGAACCGAAGCCGGTGACCGAGACCCGGTCGCCGCCGACAACTGCACGGACGAGGGCGTCCAGTACGGCGTCGACCGCGTCGGCGGCCTGCTGACGCCCGCCGACCTTGTCGGCAATCGCTTCTACGAGCTGCGCCTTGTTCACGTCTTCCCCTTCGGAGACATTGCCCGAACGAATGCGTTCAAGCTTTTTCGCACGTTAGGCAGATATATACCGCAAATCAAACACGAAACGGGCTAATCACCCTTGTGCCGCAACGAACTCGGGCTGCAGCGCAGTTCCTCAGCGTTCCCCTTCGAGGAATCGACCCTCGTCGAGGTCGGTGGTGAACCGCTCCAGCCGCCTTGCCGCATCGGCGAGATCGTGCTTGGCCGCAGCCGTAATGACCAGCAGCTTCCGGGTCAGCGCCATCCGTACGCCCTCCGGGACTTGCAGTGCACGCACTCTTGTGTGCGCTTCCTTGAGTTGGACCGCGACTGCCGTATAGAGCTCGAGTTGGCCGTCGTGTTCCATGCACAGATTGTGCCATCTGGGGCGAGTTGTCGCCTGCCCAGGGGGTAACTGCCGCGCCCCGAGGGGGTCCTGGACGCCTCCGGAGGCCACGGCCGCAAGAGCCGCGTACCCAGGCAATTCCCTTTGTAAATGGGGTAGTTGGAGGCAATCGAGACGGCGCGCGGAGGCCTTCCGGGGGCCGACACAGCTGTACCCCCAACCGTCCACGATTGGGGGTACAGAGGGGTGTTGCGGTGGCTGAAATCAGCTGTGCGACGGCCGCGCGACGGGTCGCGCGGCCCGCCGCGTGTCAGACCTGGAGCGTCTTCGGCTTGTACGACGGCCGCTTGGCCTCGTACTCCGCGATGTCGCCCTCGTTCTGGAGGGTGATGGAGATGTCGTCCAGGCCGTTCAGCAGCCGCCAGCGGGCGTTCTCGTCGAGCTCGAAGGCCGCGGTAATGCCCTCGGCGCGTACCTCACGGGCCTCCAGGTCGACCGTGATCTCGGCCTGCGGGTCCTTCTCGGTGAGTTCCTGCAGCGCGTCCACGGTCTTCTGCTCCAGAACCACCGTGAGCAGGCCGTTCTTGAGCGAGTTGCCCCGGAAGATGTCCGCGAAGCGGGACGAGACGACGGCCTTGAAGCCGTAGTTCTGCAGCGCCCAGACGGCGTGCTCGCGCGAGGAGCCGGTACCGAAGTCCGGGCCGGCGACCAGGACCGTGGCGCCCTTGCGCTCGGGCTGGTTGAGGATGAAGGACGAGTCCTTGCGCCAGGCCTCGAAGAGCCCGTCCTCGAAGCCGTCCCTGGTCACCTTCTTGAGCCAGTGGGCGGGGATGATCTGGTCGGTGTCGACGTTACTGCGGCGCAGCGGGACGGCCCGGCCGGTGTGCGTGGTGAATGCTTCCATGGCTTATCGGACTCCAGCGGGCGTACGGGCGTCGGACAGGTCGGCCGGGGAGGCCAGATGGCCCAGCACGGCGGTGGCGGCGGCGACCTGCGGGGAGACCAGGTGCGTACGGCCGCCCTTGCCCTGCCTGCCCTCGAAGTTGCGGTTGGAGGTGGACGCGGAGCGCTCACCGGGGGCCAGCTGGTCGGGGTTCATGCCCAGACACATCGAGCAGCCCGCGTGCCGCCATTCGGCGCCGGCCTCCTTGAAGACCACGTCCAGGCCCTCGGAGACGGCCTGCAGACCGACCCGCGCCGAGCCGGGGACCACCAGCATCCGTACGCCCTCGGCGACTTTGCGGCCCTCGACGATCGCGGCGGCGGCCCGCAGGTCCTCGATGCGACCGTTGGTGCACGAACCTACGAAGACGGTGTCGACCTCGATGTCGCGCAGCGGCTGTCCGGCGGTCAACCCCATGTATTCCAGGGCCTTTTCGGCGGCCAGGCGGTCCGAAGCGTCTTCGTACGAAGCCGGGTCGGGGACGGACGCCGAAAGCGGCGCGCCCTGACCGGGGTTGGTTCCCCAGGTGACGAACGGGGCCAGCGAGGGACCGTCGATGACGACCTCGGCGTCGAAGACCGCGTCCTCGTCCGTCTTCAGCGTCTTCCAGTACGCGACCGCCGCGTCCCAGTCCTCGCCCTCGGGCGCGTGGGCGCGTCCCCGCAGGTAGGCGAAGGTCGTCTCGTCGGGGGCGATCATGCCCGCGCGGGCGCCGGCCTCGATCGACATGTTGCAGATGGTCATCCGGGCCTCCATCGAGAGCTTCTCGATGGCGGAGCCGCGGTATTCCAGGATGTAGCCCTGGCCGCCGCCGGTGCCGATCCGGGCGATGATCGCCAGGATCAGGTCCTTGGCGGTGACGCCCTCGGGCAGTTCGCCGTCGACCGTGATGGCCATGGTCTTGGGGCGGGCCAGCGGCAGCGTCTGGGTGGCCAGCACGTGCTCGACCTGCGAGGTGCCGATGCCGAACGCCAGCGCGCCGAAGGCGCCGTGCGTGGAGGTGTGCGAGTCGCCGCAGACCACGGTGGTGCCCGGCTGGGTCAGGCCCAGCTGCGGTCCCACGACGTGGACGACACCCTGCTCGACGTCGCCCAGGGAGTGCAGGCGCACACCGAACTCGGCCGCGTTCTTGCGCAGCGTCTCCAGCTGGACCCGGGAGACCGGGTCCGCGATGGGCTTGTCGATGTCGAGGGTCGGGGTGTTGTGATCCTCGGTGGCGATGGTGAGGTCGAGACGGCGCACGGGGCGTCCCGCCTGACGCAGGCCGTCGAAGGCCTGGGGGCTGGTCACCTCGTGCAGCAGGTGCAGATCGATGAAGAGGAGGTCGGGCTCGCCCTCGGCGCGCCGGACGACATGGTCGTCCCAGACCTTCTCCGCGAGTGTCCTACCCATCGCTTTCCCTCCGGCCGGCTTGTGTGGCGCCGGCCCAACTAGAGATTTCCGGTGCGGCAGACGTTCGTACCCCTCGTCCGGACGTCGTCCGCCAGGCCCGTTGGTCCGCGGGCCGCTGTGTCTACAAGGGTGGCGCGTTCCACCGAAAATTGAACTTGCGTTTCACAGAGTGAGACGCGAGTATCGTTTCATGGACAACAGTAGCGGCGTCGGCGTTCTGGACAAGGCAGCCCTTGTCCTGAGCGCTCTGGAGTCCGGTCCGGCCACCCTCGCGGGCCTGGTCGCGGCGACCGGACTGGCACGACCCACGGCACATCGTCTCGCCGTGGCGCTGGAACACCACCGGATGGTGGCGCGCGACATGCAGGGGCGTTTCATCCTCGGCCCCCGCCTCTCCGAGCTGGCCGCGGCCGCGGGTGAGGACCGCCTGCTCGCCACGGCGGGCCCGGTGCTCACGCACCTGCGCGACATCACGGGCGAGAGCGCCCAGCTCTACCGCCGCCAGGGCGACATGCGTATCTGTGTCGCCGCGGCCGAGCGCCTGTCCGGCCTTCGGGACACGGTCCCGGTCGGCTCCACGCTCACCATGAAGGCCGGGTCCTCGGCCCAGATCCTGATGGCCTGGGAGGAGCCGGAGCGGCTGCACCGCGGTCTGCAGGGCGCCCGCTTCACGGCGACGGCGCTGTCGGGCGTACGGCGCCGGGGCTGGGCCCAGTCGATCGGCGAGCGCGAGCCGGGCGTCGCCTCCGTCTCCGCGCCGGTGCGCGGACCGTCGAACCGCGTGGTGGCCGCCGTCTCGGTCTCCGGGCCGATCGAGCGTCTGACCCGGCACCCGGGCCGGATGCACGCCCAGGCGGTCATCGACGCCGCCGGCCGCCTCTCCGAGGCCCTGCGCCGCACGGGCTGACCCACACCCCGCACACGTCACGGGAGCGGGCCGGTCTCAACGCCGCGGCAGGCTCGTCCCCCGGGGACCCCCCGGCCCGACCGCCCGCGAGGGGCACGGGGAACTACACGAACAACCCGCGCCGTCCGACCGACCAGCGCCCCACAGGAGCGCGAGAACCGCGCACCCAGCCACGCACAACCGGCACAGCCCGCCCCATCGCCACCCCCCCCATAGGGGCGCGGGGAACTGCGCGCTCAACCACACACGACCCGGCACGGGCCCACCAACCAGCACCCCCAGGGGCGCGAGGAACCGCGCACCCCGCCGCAGCCGGCCCGCGCCGTCCGGTCAGCCCGCCCCTCCCCCGGCCTCCGCTCCCGCTTCCGCTCCCGCCTCGGCCCGGGGCGACCGGTGCGCGAACCGGTCGGCCCCCCGCCGTCCCCGCTTCTCCACCGGCAGGACCCCGTGCGCGGCGGCCAGTCCGAAGGGCGGCATGTCCGCGTAGATCGACTCGTACGACCCCTCCGGCACGACGTACGTCTCGTGCCAGAGCCCCACGTGCTGCCGGAGCTCGCCCGCCCGCTCCTTGCGGTTGATGATCGCCCACGCCTGGTGATGGAACATGTCGGGCGCCGACGCGTACGCGTAGAGCTTGTCCTTGGACTCCCAGTACTGGACGACGTAGTACGTCCGCGGCGACGCCGTCAGCAGGATGCGGCCGAGGAGGCCTCGGCCGGGCTCCTTCTCCAGGCCCCGCAGCATGCGCAGCATGGCGAGGAACACCGGTACCCACTGGTGCACCGCCCAGAAGTGGTTGACGCGCATACCGATCAGCAGGACGACCACGTCCCCCTCGGCGGCTGCGGTGGTACGGCCTGCGGTCACGCGGGTGCCGGACATCTCGTCCCCTCCGTTGGCGAGCGACGCTATCCGATGGCGCCATGCTTGGATAGTCGCGCCATCCAAGGAAGGACGCAAGAGATGCGGCTTGCGGAGTTGAGCGAGCGGAGCGGAGTGTCCACCGCGACGATCAAGTACTACCTGCGGGAAGGGCTGTTGACTCCCGGGCGCCAGGTCAACGCGACGACGGCGGACTACGACGAGAGTCATCTGCGCCGGCTGCGGCTGGTGCGGGCGCTGATCCAGGTGGGCCGGGTGCCGGTGGCCACGGCCAGGGAGGTCCTCGGGCACGTCGACGACGAGTCCCTGGGCACGACGATCCGGCTGGGGGCGGCACTGTGGGCGCTGCCGCAGGAGCCCGAGCCGGACGACCAGGACCCGGCCGTCCGGTCCGCGCGCCGCGAGGTGGACCGGCTGCTGGCGGACCTGGGCTGGGAGACCGCGCGGGAACTCGCCCCGCTCTCCCCCGTGCACCGCTCGCTGGTGGCGGCGGTGGCCACGCTGATCCGGCTCGGCTACTCCTGGGATGCCGAACTCCTCACGCCGTACGCGGAGTTGATGCGTCAGGTGGCCGTGCGGGACCTGGACTACCTGGAGACGCACACGTCCGACGCTGAGCGGGTGGAGACCGCGGTCGCCTCGGCCGTGCTCTTCGAGCCGGTGCTGCGGGCGCTGCACCGGCTGGCGCAGGAGCAGGAGTCGGCGCGGCGGTACGGCATCGAGTGAGCGGCCGTCCGGGCGGGGCTCGTCGATCCGTACGACGAGGTCCGGGGCCGCCCGGGAAACGCCTACGGACCCCCACCGAAGTGGAGGCCCGTAGGACTCTTGTACCCCCGACCGGATTCGAACCGGCGCTACCGCCTTGAGAGGGCGGCGTGCTAGGCCGCTACACAACGGGGGCCTTGGATCTTGCGTTTCCGCAGATCCGAGCTGGGCTACCAGGACTCGAACCTAGAATGACGGTACCAGAAACCGTAGTGTTGCCAATTACACCATAGCCCATGGTGGTCTAGACCATTAGATGGTTTAGATCAGTACCCCCGACCGGATTCGAACCGGCGCTACTGCCGTGAGAGGGCAGCGTGCTAGGCCGCTACACAACGGGGGCCCTAGCGATCCTGCATGAGAGGCAGCGGGTGCGACCCTGACTGCCTTCCTGGGAAGGATCTGTACCCCCGACCGGATTCGAACCGGCGCTACTGCCGTGAGAGGGCAGCGTGCTAGGCCGCTACACAACGGGGGCGTTGCGGAATTGATCTCCGCGTTTGCAGATGAGCTCTGCGAGCTGGCCTACCAGGACTCGAACCTAGACTAACGGAACCAGAAACCGTCGTGCTGCCAATTACACCATAGGCCACTGAAACTCAATCCCCTGTTGGGATCTCGTTTTAGCTTGCGCCTCCGAGCTCCGGCCTTTCGGCCTTCTCTCGGCGGCGCAGGAAGAACATTACCTGAAGGTGGACGGCGCTCCAAAACGGGTATCGACGCGGAGGACCGCGGGGAGTTCGGCCAGCGAGACGATCCGGTGCGGACCCGTCCGCGGGTCGCCGACGGCGGTGTGAGTGCCGTCACGGTCGATCCAGACGGAGAGCAGGCCCGCCTCGGCGGCGCCCCGTCCGTCGATCTCCGGGTGGTCACCGACGTAGGCGACCCGGTGCGGCGGCAGGTCCAGGGCCTCGCAGGCCGCGTGGAAGGCGGCCGCGGCGGGCTTGGAGACGCCCAGTTCGGCGGCGCACAGGATCGCCTCGAAGCGGTCGTGCACGCCGAGGACGCGCAGCTTGCGGTCCTGTACGAGAAGGCTGGAGTTGGACAGGACCGCGTGTCGGTGGCTGGTGACGAGGTCGTCCAGGACGGGCAGGACGTCCGGGAAGAGGGTCCAGGCGGACTCGTAGTGCGTGATGTAGCGGTCGAACCAGGCGTCGGCCTCGGTGTCGCTCAGCGACTCCCCCAAGAACACCCTGACCCGTTCCCGGCGCTGGCCCTGCCAGTCCGTCTCGCCCGCCGAGAACCGCGCCCACTGCGCGTCGGTGACCTCGCGCCAGCGCGCGAGGGCCTGCTCGACGGACGCGTCGCCGAGCAGGCCCTCGGCCGCCAGATGGTTCCGCATGCCCGCCCGGTCCGCGGCCGTGTAGTCGAAGATCGTGTCGTCGATGTCCCAGACCACCGCGTCGATGCTCATGCACCGACCGTATCCCCGGGTGCGGGCGGTTGTCCCTCAGCCGGCGGTGGTCGTGCCGGTCAGGGCGAGCGCGGCCCCCTGGCCGTCGCGCGGCTCGGCGATCAGTCTCCAGGTGTAGGTGCCGGGCGGTACGAAGGTGCCGGAGTCGGTACGGGCGTCCCAGGAGGGGCGGACCGCGGCGGCGGTGGAGGCACCGGTGAGCGTGCGCACGACGGTGCCGGAGGCGTTGCTCAGGGTCAGCCGCCACGTCGAGGGCTTGTTCAGCTGCCACACGGGCCGCCAGGGGTTCGCCGTGGTGGGGCCGCCCGGCTGCGGGTCGGTCTGTGCCTCCATCTGGGCGAGCGCCGAGGTCGGCACGCCCGCCGTGACGATCGCCACCTGACGTCTGTCCGTGAGGTAGGCGACGTTGCCGCCGAACCGGTCGACCGCCCAGCGGCCGGTGCTGCCGCCGGTGTTCTGGTCCGCGCCGGGCAGCACGGCCACGGTCCGGGTGGTCGCCGTGCCGGCGTGGAAGTCGGTGAGCAGCAGTTCGTGGGTGGTGCGGTTCTCGCGGACGAGACAGCCGTCGGCGAGGCGGGCCTGGCCGGCCGGGACGGTGATGGCGCGGTTGGTGGCACGGTCGTAGACGCCCGCGGGGCCGGCCGTGCCGCAGCTCCAGTACAGCCAGGCGTTGACGGCCTGGATCTCGCTGGGCGCGCAGGGGGCGCCGGTGTCGACGGTGGCGACGTTCTTCTTGGTCTTGAGGTCGTACGCCACGACGGTGCCCTGGGTGCTGCCGGGGGTCCACAGGCGCTGGCCCCAGACCGCGGCGGCGGTGCGGGTGCGGTCGAGCGCGGTCGCACCGGCGGTGGCACCGCGGGGGACGTCGGTGACCCGCTGGCTGCCGGGGGTGCCGCCGTTGTAGAGGACGTAGCGCCCGGTGCCGGTGCCGATGCGGCCGCCCGCGTCGCCGGTGGGCGCGTCGGCGACGGTGGTCGTGTCGAGCCCGACGGCCAGGACGTGCTCCTCGCCCTGGGTGTCGGTCCACAGCGAGGCCACCCGGCCGTCACCCAGTGCTTCGAGCTGCGGGCATGCGGCGTCGCCGCCCGGGCAGGTCGCGCCCTGGAGGGTGGGGCCGCGGCGGGACTGCAGGCCGGTGGGCCTGCCGGCGGTGTCCAGCGGGATGCCGTAGAAGCCGTAGATGCCGCCGGTGTGCGTCGTGTTGCCGTACATCAGCAGCTCGCCCCCGGCGAGCGTCATGCCGTCCGGCGCGGCCTGCCAGGCGGGCAGGTCGAGCGCCTTCCCGGTGGCGGCGGTGCCGTCCTCGGCGGGGGCGACGCGGTACACGTGCCAGTCGACGCTCGACGGTCCGGCGGTGGCGAGGGCACCGCCGTCCGGGGTGGCGAGGTAGGACCCCTTGGAGTCGGCGAGCAGGGTGCGGGCCGTGTTGTCGGTGAGCGAGACGGCCGTGAGTTCGGGGGTGGTGCCGCCGGGCAGGAACATGGCGTTGGCGGCGAGGAGTTGGTCGCCCACCACGGCCTGCGCCTCGCCGAAGAAGGGCGCCGTGATGGTGCTGGGGGCGGTGCCGGGGGCGGAGTCCACGCGGATCGCCCTGGTGCCGTCGACCAGCCAGCGGTCGTTGAAGACGACCCGGGGCGAGGTGCCGACACCGGTGAGGTACGTGCGGAAGGTGCCGTCCGCGAGGTCCACGAGCCCCACGTCGGTGGCGCCGTCGCGGGTGTAGACGACCGCGAGGCGGCGGACCGAGCCGCCGGTGACGAAGGTGCCGGTGAGCTGGGCGCCCTCGGGGAGCCCGGTCACCGGAAGATCGGTGGTGGTGCCGTCGGCGGCGGCGCGCAGCACGTGCGGGGCACCCGCGGCGTCCTGGGTGAGCACGCTCCAGCCCGATGCGGTCCGGTACGTCTGGCCGGACGGGACGGTGACCGTGGCGGTCACGCCGGTGGAACGGTGCCGCTGGGTCACGGTGGCGCCGGAGACGGTGGTGAGGACGTCGGTGCCGGTGGACAGGTCGTCCGGGCCCGCGTGCGCGGGCGGGGTGACACCCGGGTAGTCGGCCCACTGGAGCGCACCCGAGTTCTCGGGCAGCCGGTAGCGGAACCCGGATGATCCCGCCCAGGTGTAGTCGATCTCGGTCGGCAGCGTGCTGCTCAGCTGCACGGTGGCCACGGGTGTGTCGACGGCCGGCGCGGCGTGCGCGGGCGCGGGCGCGGTGAGCACGGCGCACGACAGGGCTGCGGCCCCGCTGAGGGCCAGTGCGGCAAGTCTTCGTGAACGGGTCACGTTCCCCTCCCCTGAGGCATGGCGCACAGACGCGTCATGCGCACAGGGGATATCCAACTGTCGCCACAAGAGCGGGAGTTGAGAGAATCGGTGAACTCCGGGTGACGGGTCGGTACACGAACGAGGGGGCGGCGCCCGAACCGGGCACCGCCCCCCTGTGCGTACGCCGTGCGCCTACGCGGTGAGCCGCTCGAGCGCGGCGTCGACCCGCGCCAGCGCCTTCTCCTTGCCCAGGATCTGCAGGGACTCGAAGAGCGGCAGGCCGACCGTGCGGCCGGTGACGGCGACACGGACGGGGGCCTGGGCCTTGCCGAGCTTGAGGCCGTGCTCCTCGCCGGCGGCCAGGACGGCCTCCTTGAGGGACTCCGGGGAGGACCAGTCGGCCGCGTCCAGCTTCTCGCGGGCCGTACGCAGGAGCGCGTCCGAGCCCTCCTTCATCGCCTTCGTCCAGGAGGCCTCGTCGTGGGCCGGCTCCGGCAGGAACAGGAAGTCGACGTTGTCCGTGATCTCGGAGAGGACCTTCAGCCGGGACTGCGCGTACGGGGCGATCATCTGCCACTTCGCCTCGTCGAAGTCCTCCGGCGCCCAGGGGGCGAAGGGGGCCTTCAGCCAGGGGGCGCAGCGCTCCGTGAAGTCCTTCACGTCGAGCAGCCGGATGTGGTCGGCGTTGATCGCCTCGGCCTTCTTGAGGTCGAAGCGGGCCGGGTTCGGGTTCACGTCCGTGACGTCGAAGGCGGCGACCATCTCGTCGATGCCGAAGATGTCGCGGTCCGCCGAGAGCGACCAGCCGAGCAGGGAGAGGTAGTTCAGCAGCCCCTCGGGGAGGAACCCGCGCTCCCGGTAGAGGTTGAGCGAGGACTCCGGGTCACGCTTGGAGAGCTTCTTGTTGCCCTCGCCCATGACGTACGGGAGGTGACCGAAGGCCGGGGTCTCCTTGGCGATGCCCAGCTCGGTCAGCGCCTTGTAGAGGGCGACCTGCCGCGGGGTGGAGGAGAGCAGGTCCTCGCCGCGCAGGACGTGGGTGATCTCCATCAGGGCGTCGTCGACCGGGTTGACCAGCGTGTACAGGGGCGCGCCGTTGGCTCGTACGATCCCGTAGTCCGGCACGTTCTCCGGGAGGTACGTGATCTCGCCGCGGACCAGGTCCGTGAAGGTGATCGTCTCGTCGGGCATCCGGAAGCGGACGATCGGGGTGCGGCCCTCCGCCTCGTACGCGGCCTTCTGCTCGGCGGAGAGGTCGCGGCAGTGACCGTCGTAGCCGGAGGGCTTGCCGGCGGCGCGGGCGGCGTCGCGCCGGGCGTCCAGCTCTTCGGTGGAGCAGTAGCAGCGGTACGCGTGGCCGGCGTCCAGCAGCTTCTGGGCGACGTCCTTGTAGAGGTCCATCCGCTGCGACTGACGGTAGGGCGCGTGCGGGCCGCCGACCTCGGGGCCCTCGTCCCAGTCGAAGCCCAGCCAGCGCATCGCGTCGAGCAGCTGGTCGTACGACTCCTCGGAGTCGCGGGCCGCGTCGGTGTCCTCGATGCGGAAGACCAGAGTGCCTTCGTTGTGCCGGGCGAACGCCCAGTTGAACAGGGCCGTACGGACCAGGCCCACATGGGGGTTGCCGGTCGGGGACGGACAGAAACGTACGCGTGGGGGCACCCCCTGTCCGAGCGGCGCCGAGGACTTGGGGGAATTCGCGTTAGCCACGCTTGATCACCTTGTTGGTGAGAGTGCCGATGCCTTCGATGGTGACGGCGACCTCGTCGCCGACGTTCAGGGGGCCGACCCCCGCGGGGGTGCCGGTGAGGATCACGTCGCCGGGGAGCAGCGTCATGGCCTCGGTGATGTTGACGATCAGGTCCTCGACGGAGTGGGTCATCTCACTGGTGCGGCCGAGCTGGCGCTGCTGGCCGTTGACGGTGCACTGGATGGTGATGCCCTCGGAGATCGCGGCGAGGTCCAGGTCCGTCTCCACCCAGGGGCCGAGCGGGCAGGAGCTGTCGAAGCCCTTGGCCCGCGCCCACTGCTTCTCGCGCTTCTGGACGTCGCGCGCGGTGACGTCGTTGGCGCAGGTGTAGCCGAGGATGACGTCCTTCACGCGCTCACGCGGCACCTCGCGGCACATCCGGCCGATCACCACGGCGAGCTCGGCCTCGTGGTGCAGCTCGTTCGAGAAGGAGGGGTACTGGATGTCGTCGCCGGGGCCGATCACCGAGGTCGACGGCTTGAAGAAGGCGAACGGGGCGTCGGGCACCTCGTTGCCCAGCTCCTTCGCGTGCTCCGCGTAGTTGCGGCCGAAGGCCACGACCTTGTTCGGGAGCACCGGCGGCAGGAGCCGGACCTTGCTGAGGGGGACCTTCGTACCGGAGAGCTCGAAGTCCGCGAACGGGATGCCCTTGATGATGTCGAGGACGAGTTCGTCCGGCTTGTCGCCCTCGACCGCGCCGAACGCGACGTTGCCGTCGATGGAGAACCTGGCGATGCGCACGGGATCCTTGCGCCCCTCACTGAGCTGGCTGGAGTCTGACGCTCCAGGCTAACGCGGAGAGGGGTCCGCGCCCCGCGCATATCCGTCGGCGCGGTGAGCGGGCGGGGGCCGGCGTGCGTACTAGTCGGCGACGGAGGCCGCCACCGGGGCTTCCATGAGGATGGTGCGGCGCGGGTTGGCGGTCTGGGCGGGAAGGTCGAGCGAGTGCTCCGGCTGCTCCTGCGCCTGCAGCGCGTCGGCGTCCTCGAGGTGCGCCAGCGTGGTGCGTCGCGGGTTGGCTATGTTGCGGAACATCATCGTCGTCTTCACTGTTCTCTTCGACCTCGTCAGAGCGGGCGCCGGGTGGGCTCAAGAGCCCCCGCGTCGGCGCAGGTTGTCGGATTTGCCATCCCTGTAAAGCGCCAGGCTAAACATGCGATTCCCGGTGGAAGCCGTGAAGACCTCATGATCGACGTGTGAGTTTGCTCACTCGGGGGTTGCCAAACCGGTCAATTCAGGCCGTCAACGCGCTCCGGCGAAACGGACATTGCTTCACTGAACCCAACATTCCGCTCCTGATCATGGCGACTGGGACACCCCTCGCACGTCGCTGGATCGTAGGGATACGACCGGAATGTACGAGATCACTTTCTACGTGTCGTGACCTTGCCCTCACAAGCTGTCACGGTGGTCACAGCCTGGTACACGGCCCTTGTTGGAGATCCTGCACTGTGCTGGAATTCCACGGACCGCCGCGGGATCGAACCGGCGCGCAGGAGGCGCGACTCAGCGCCGAGTGGCGGCGGGGAGGGGGAGCAGCGCCGGTCACTCACGACCACACCAGGGGGCGCGTCTGCGCCCCTGAACGACGCCGACACCGTCCCGCCGTTTGCGCGGAGGGGCGCCTGGTCCAGAGGTTGCGACGCTAGTGCAGGGACGTTTCAAGAGGGATGGCAGCGCTTCGGCGGAGCCGGAGCCGCACGGCGGGACCGACCGCGGTTCCTCGCCCCAGCACGCCCAGAACCCGGGACAATCAGAGCTCGGCGGTGGTGGTGAGCGCTCCGCGCGCCCCGGCGCTACGGCTCCCGACACACCGCCCGTGAAGCCGAAGGCCCCTCCGGGCCCCGGCCCCCGAGTGGCTCTGCGCAACTGGCGCATCTCCACGCGACTGGTGTCGCTGCTCGCGCTCCCCGTGGTCGCCGCGACCACACTGGGCGCGCTGCGCATCAACCAGTCCATGGACGACATCCAGCAGCTCGAGAACATGAAGCTGCTGACCGACATGACCAAGCAGGCGACCGAGCTCGCCGCGGCGCTCCAGAAGGAGCGCGACGGGTCGGCCGGCCCCCTGGCGCACGGTGTTACGGCCAAGGACTCCCGGATCACGCTGATCCGCGACGCGACGGACCGCGCCAAGACGCAGTTCCTCTCCGGGACCCAGGAGATCGACGACGCCAGTGCGAGCGGACAGCTCTCCGGTGTCCGTGACAGCCTCGTCGCCATCGCGGGCGAGCTGAACAAGCTCGGCACCATCCGCAACTCGTCCTACAGCGACCCGCAGAACGCCTCGCAGACGGTCGACGGCTACCACCGCCTCATCACCGAGCTGATCGACCTCTCGCAGGACATGGCGGAGGCGACCAGCAACCCGGAGATGATCCAGCGCACCCGCGCCCTGTCGGCCTTCTCCTCGGCCAAGGAGTACGCCTCCGTCCAGCGCGCGATCATCGCCGCCGCGCTGCCGACGAAGGACGACACCTTCGGCAAGCTCTCCGAGAACGACCGCCTGTACGCGACCTCGGCCCAGGACAGCGAGGCCTCCGAGCGCACCAGCTTCGCGAGCATCTACGGCGCCGGCGCCGAGAAGCTCACCGAGCCGATCGACCAGGGCAACCCGACCATCCAGGCGGCCGACCAGTACTCCAAGCGCGTACTGGACTCGGCGGGTGGCCTGAGCACCCAGGACAAGAAGTCGTACAGCGACTGGTTCGACGCCGACACCGCCAAGATCGACCAGATGGCGAAGATCGAGATCTCGCTGCTCGGCGAGATGACGCAGAAGTCCCGTGAGCTGAAGAACGCCTCCCAGCAGGAAGCGATCATCTCCGGTGCGCTGATCCTCCTCGTCCTCGGCGTGTCCCTCGTCGGCGCCTTCGTCGTGGCCCGGTCCATGATCCGCTCGCTGCGCCGGCTGCAGGACACCGCGACCAGGGTCGCCCAGGACCGGCTGCCCGAGCTGGTCAAGCAGCTCTCGGAGTCGGACCCGCAGGACGTCGACACCTCCGTCGAGTCGGTCGGTGTGCACTCCCGGGACGAGATCGGCAAGGTGGCCGCGGCCTTCGACGACGTGCACCGCGAGGCCGTCCGCCTCGCCGCCGAGCAGGCCCTCCTGCGAGGCAACGTCAACGCGATGTTCACCAACCTCTCGCGCCGTTCCCAGGGCCTCATCCAGCGTCAGCTCTCGCTCATCTCCGAACTGGAGTCCCGCGAGGCCGACCCGGACCAGCTGTCCTCCCTGTTCAAGCTCGACCACCTCGCGACCCGCATGCGCCGTAACGGTGAGAACCTCCTCGTTCTCGCCGGTGAAGAGCCCGGCCGCCGCTGGACCCGCCCGGTCCCGCTGGTCGACGTGCTCCGCGCCGCGGCCTCCGAGGTGGAGCAGTACGAGCGCATCGAGCTGTCCTCGGTCCCCACCACCCAGGTCGCGGGCCGGGTCGTCAACGACCTCGTGCACCTGCTCGCCGAGCTCCTCGAGAACGCCACCTCGTTCTCCTCCCCGCAGACCAAGGTCAAGGTCACCGGTCACGCGCTGCCCGACGGCCGGGTGCTGATCGAGATCCACGACACCGGTATCGGCCTGTCCCCCGAGGACCTCGCCGCGATCAACGAGCGGCTCGCCGCGCCGCCGACCGTGGACGTCTCCGTCTCCCGGCGCATGGGCCTCTTCGTGGTCGGTCGTCTGTCGCAGCGTCACGGCATCCGTATCCAGCTGCGTCCGTCGGACTCCGGCGGCACCACCGCGCTCGTCATGCTCCCCGTCGATGTCGCCCAGGGCGGCAAGAAGGCTCCGGGCAAGCCGGGCCAGGGCGCTCCCTCCTCCGCCGGCCCGGCCGCCGCGCAGGCCTCGGCCGGTGTGGCCGCGGCCCGCCGCGGAGGCGGTCAGGGCGGTCCGTCCCTCGGAGCGGGCGCGCCCGCCGGCGGCGGCGGTCTGCTCGGCGGCGCGCCGCAGCGTGGCCAGGTCGGCGCCGGACAGGGCCCGCGGGCCGCTCTTCCCGGCAGCGGCCAGGGTGGTCACCCGGGTGCTCCGGGTGGAGCGCGCGGACCGCAGGGTCCGGGCAACCCGCAGCAGGGCAGGCCGGCCCCGGCCGGTGCCGGTGCCGGTGCGGGTGTCTTCGGACAGAGCGCGCCCGGAGCCTCGCAGGGTCTGCAGGCCACCGGAGCCGGCACGCCCCAGGGCTTCGGCGACGGACCCGGTACCCGCCAGGGCTTCAGCTTCGGTGACAGCGCCCCCGCGGCGACGCCCCCGCAGCAGCAGCCCTCGGGCAACAAGGGCGGCGGCCGTCGTCGGCCGCAGCTGCCGGGACGCGGTGGTCCGCGTGCCGAGCTGCCCGGTGGCAGCCCGCAGCAGTCCCGGCCGAGCTGGAGCGACGAGAACGCGCAGCCGCCCGTGCCGCGCGCCTCGCTGGACTCCCCGCGCGGTCACGAGGAGCCCGACGCCACCTCGCGCATGCCGCGGATCGACGACCGGCACGGCCCGGCCTCGACCTCGGAGATGCCGCGCATCGACGACCGTCAAGGTCCCGCCGTCACCTCCGAGTTCGCCCGCCCCGACTTCGACGGCCCGCGCCCCGGTATGGGCGCGCCGCAGAACAACGGGCAGAACCACGGCCAGAACACCGGCCAGTTCGTGCGCCCGGACGTGTTCGGCACCGCGACCACGAATCCGTCCTCCACGGGTCAGTTCGCGAACCCGGGATACGGCCAGGGCCCCGCGTCCACCGGCCAGTTCGCCAACCCGGGCTACGGCAACCCCCAGGACCCCTCGTCCACCGGCCAGTTCCAGCGGCCGGGGTACGGCAACGGCCAGGACCCCTCGTCCACCGGCCAGTTCGCCGCCCCGGGCTACGGCAACGGCCAGGACCCCTCGTCCACCGGTCAGTACGAGCGGCCGCAGCAGCGGCCCGCGCGTGCCCAGGAGCCGGAGGCGCTGCCGCCGGCCGCCGGACCCGGTGACGGACGTACGCCGCTGTACGACACGCTGGAGACCAACTGGTTCCACGGTCAGGCGAACGGCTCCCAGACGGGAGCTCACCACAACGTTCAGAACGGCGCCCAGGGCGGCGTTCAGAACGGCGCCCACGCCAACGGCTCGCAGCTTCCCCAGCAGCAGCCCCAGGCTCCCGCCGCCCCCCAGCGGGCCGCCACCCCACAGGCCTCCGCCTCCTGGCGGACGTCCCCGAACGACGACCTCGTCCGTCAGGCCGAGCGCGTCCGTCAACCGTCGGCAGGCGGGGTCACCACCTCCGGCCTGCCGCGCCGGGTCCCGCGAGCCAACCTCGTCGCGGGCACGGCACAGCAGCAACAGCACCAAACAGGTCCGCAGGTCTCCCGTGCGCCCGATGACGTACGCGGCCGGCTGACCAATCTCCGTCGGGGCATTCAGCAGGGTCGCCAGGCCGGTACCGGCCAGACCGGCAGCTTCCCCAGCCCCACTCACCAGCAGGAGCGTTAGTTGAGCCCGATGAGCCAGGCCGCACAGAATCTGAACTGGTTGATCACCAACTTCGTGGACAACACCCCCGGGGTGTCCCACACCGTCGTCGTGTCCGCCGACGGGCTCCTTCTGGCGATGTCCGAAGGATTCCCGCGCGACCGCGCCGACCAGCTCGCGGCCGTCGCGTCCGGGCTGACCTCACTGACCGCCGGGGCCTCCCGGATCTTCGAGGGCGGCACGGTGGCCCAGACGGTCGTCGAGATGGAGCGCGGCTTCCTCTTCCTGATGTCCGTCTCGGACGGCTCGTCCCTCGCGGTCCTCTCACACCCGGAGTGCGACATCGGCCTTGTCGGCTACGAAATGGCACTGCTCGTCGACCGGGCGGGCGCTGTACTCACTCCGGACCTGCGCGCCGAACTACAGGGAAGTCTGCTCCACTGACGGCTCCTGGTTCTACCGACTGCACGAAATCACCGTCCGGCCGCCACAATCCCCCCACCGGCCCCAACAGACGGCACGACTGACCGACCTGCTGTCCCGCCCGGAGGATTCATGACCCCGCCCACCGCCTCTCATGATCCGTACGCTGAGCCGTACGGGGACGAGGGCGACCAGCCGCTGGTACGTCCGTACGCGATGACCGGCGGCCGGACCCGGCCGCGGTACCAACTCGCCATCGAGGCGCTGATCAGCACCACGGCCGACCCCACGCAGTTGATGGGGCTGCTCCCGGAGCACCAGCGGATCTGCCACCTGTGCCGTGAGGTCAAGTCGGTGGCCGAGGTGTCGGCCCTCCTGTCCATGCCGCTCGGTGTGGCCAGGATCCTCGTCGCGGACCTCGCGGAGGCCGGACTCGTCGCCATCCACCAGCCGGGCGGCGATGAGAACAACGGCGGCGCGCCAGACGTGACTTTGCTCGAAAGGGTGCTCAGTGGACTTCGCAAGCTCTGACGGAGGTCGGGCGACCACCTCCGCGAAGATCGTGGTGGCGGGCGGCTTCGGCGTGGGCAAGACCACGTTCGTCGGCGCCGTCTCGGAGATCAACCCGCTGCGCACCGAGGCCGTCATGACGTCCGCGTCCGCGGGCATCGACGACCTCACGCACACCGGAGACAAGACGACCACCACCGTCGCCATGGACTTCGGCCGCATCACCCTGGACCAGGACCTGATCCTGTACCTCTTCGGTACGCCGGGTCAGGACCGCTTCTGGTTCATGTGGGACGACCTGGTCCGCGGCGCCATCGGCGCCGTGGTCCTGGTGGACACCCGCCGCCTCGCCGACTGCTTCCCCGCGGTCGACTACTTCGAGAACTCCGGACTGCCCTTCGTCATCGCCCTCAACGGGTTCGACGGACACCAGCCCTACAACCCCGAAGAAGTGCGCGAGGCTCTGCAGATCGGCCCGGACGCTCCGATCATCACGACGGATGCCCGGCACCGCGCGGACGCGAAGAGCGCGCTCATCACGCTGGTCGAGCACGCACTCATGGCACGTCTGCGCTAGCACTCAAGTCGACAGTTTCATAAGGAAGTTGTCGTAGACGCATTGGAGCCGGCTGTGTCGTTTGACACGGCCGGCCACAGTGTTCATAACGTTTCGACATGGAATTCGATGGGCACCACCACGCATCGCGGTCACCCGGTGCCGCTGTGCTCATAAAAGCCCCGTCTTTTGACGGGGCTCGTTCTTTATGACCGTTTTATCTGGGGGATGCATCACTCGGAACCCTCGGTTCCGAGTGTTTGGAAGGGCGCCGCCTGACGTGCTGGAATGCGCTGAACTGCCCAGTAGTCAAGGGCGCTGGAGACACCGCGGCACAACGTAGGTGCCGACGCCGAGAGGTTGTTGGTCGAGTGAGGCGAAGCAAGAACGGTCCCGAGCCGACGGCACGGGGCAACTTCACCCCGCCGCCGCGCGGAGCGGCGCCCGCACAGGTGCCTGTTCCGGAGCCCGTGCCGGCGCCCGCGCCGAGCGGCGGTCGTCTGTCCCCCCGCAACTGGCGCGTACCCACCAGGCTGAACGCGATCCTGCTCATACCCGTGGTCGTCGGCCTCGTCATGGGCGGCTTCCAGGTGAAGAGCTCCATCAACACCTGGCAGCAGGCTCAGGACGCGGAGAAGACGGCCCGTCTGGTGCAGGCCGCGCTGGCCTACGGCGACAAGCTCTTCGTCGAGCGTGACGTCACCGCCCAGCCGCTGCTGGAGAACAAGAACGGCAAGGGCGCCAGCGACCCCACGGTCGTCAAGGCCTACAAGGACACGGACGCGGCAGCGACCGTCTTCAACCGGGCCGCCCAGAACATGCCGAAGACGCCGGGCCTGGAGCGCCGGCTCGCCAACTTCCGCAAGGTGGAGCCCGGTCTCGGCAACCTGCGCAAGGTCGCCTACAAGCTCGACAACGTGAAGACCGAAGAGGGCTACCTCCAGATCCAGCACCCGCTGATGGAGTTCGCCAACGAGCTCGGCCTGGGCACCGGAAACATCACCAGCTACGGCCGTACGGTCTACGCGATCTCACTGTCCAAGGCCGCGCTGTCCCTCGAGCGGTCCATCGGCATGCACCTCCTGATCAAGCCGGGCCCGGGTCTGGGCGCTCTCGCCACCCAGCGCACCGCCCTCTCCTCGTACGCCTACCTGGAGGGCATCGCCGTCGAGGAGTACCTCGGCGGTGGCACCCCGGCCGACGCCGCCAAGCTCGACGCGGTGACGAAGCAGATCACGGCCGAGCTCAAGAGCCAGGCCACCCAGGCCGGGACCGCCGCCGCGGCCCAGGGCCAGAAGTACGTCCCCCCGCCGGCCGACATGGTCACGCGGATCGTCGGCCTGAAGTCGCCGCTCGACTCCGAGCGCGCCGAGCTCGCCACGAACGGCGTCACCCCGCAGAACTGGTGGGCGGTCAACACCGCCAAGTACAACGGCTACCGGCAGATCGAGTCGGACCTCGCCGACAAGGCGGTGGCCGAGGCCGCCGACATCGCCGACAACGCCAAGACCGACGCCTTCATCACCGGCGGCGCCGTCGTGGTCGCCCTGCTCGCCGCGTTCATCCTGGCCGGCATGGTGGCCCGCCAGATGAGCCGCGCGATGCGCCAGCTGCGCAACGCGGCCTTCAGTGTCGCCGAACAGCGTCTGCCGATGCTGGTCGACCAGCTCTCGCGCACCGACCCCGGCCGCGTCGACACCCGCGTCCAGCCCATCCCGATCACCACCACGGACGAGATCGGCGAGGTCGCCCGCGCCTTCGACCAGGTCCACCGCGAGGCCGTCCGGCTCGCCGCCGAGCAGGCCCTCCTCCGGGGCAACATCAACGCGATCTTCACCAACCTGTCGCGCCGCAACCAGTCGCTGATCGAGGGCCAGCTGACCCTGATCACCGACCTGGAGAACAACGAGGCCGACCCGGACCAGTTGGAGAACCTCTTCCGCCTGGACCACCTCGCGACCCGTATGCGCCGCAACGGCGAGAACCTCCTCGTCCTCGCCGGCGAGGAGCCCGGCCGCCGCTGGGACCAGCCGGTGCCCCTCGTGGACGTCCTGCGCGCCGCCTCCTCCGAGGTGGAGCAGTACGAGCGCATCGAGCTCTCCGGCGTCCCGGAGGCCGAGATCCACGGCCGCGCCGTGACCGACCTCGTGCACCTGCTCGCCGAGCTGCTGGAGAACGCCACCACGTTCTCCTCCCCGCAGACCAAGGTCCGCGTCACCGCGACCCGCCTCCCGGACGGCCGCGTCATGGTCGAGATCCACGACAAGGGCATCGGCCTCACCGCCGAGGACTTCGCGGACATCAACCACAAGCTGGCCAACCCGCCGACCGTGGACGCCGCGATCTCCCAGCGCATGGGCCTGTTCGTGGTCGGCCGGCTGTCCGACCGGCACGGCATCCGCGTCCAGCTGCGTCCCTCGGGCGAGCAGGCCGGAACGACCTCGCTGGTCATGCTCCCCGACGCGATCACCCATGGTGGTGGAGGCGAACAGCAGGTGCAGCGCGACGAGTTCACCGTGTCGCAGATCATCCCGGAACAGCAGTCCTTCCGGGCGGAGTCCTTCCAGGCCGAGTCGACACGCACCGCCGCGGAACTCGGCTTCGACGACAGCCGCTACGCCGAAGTCCCCGACGACATCCGCGAGTTGGACCCCGTCGGCCGCTCCCTGGTCCGCGAGGAGCGCCGCGCGGCCCTGGAGGCCCAGACGACGGGCCAGCCGGACGCGCTGGAGGCCGGGCAGTACCCGGAGAACTTCAACGCGCCCCAGCCCGGCTACGACGGCGCTCAGCCGTCCTTCGAGGGCGGACAGCCGGCGTACGGCAACGGGCAGAGGGCCTACGAGGAGCAGCCCGCGACGTACGACCAGCAGTCGGCGTACGAGGCACCGCAGCAGCCGACGTACGACGAGACGTACTTCCCGACGAACGGCGGCTACCCGGAACCCGGGTACGCGGAGCCTTCCCAGGCGGAGCCCGTGGAGGCCCGCGGTGCCGCCCCGGAGACGTTCTCCGCGTTCGAGGAGCCGTCCTACCAGGACGACTGGCCGCAGCGGGACGCGTACCGGAACGACCACCGGTCCGGGTACGCTCCGGAGGCGGAATCCGCGCAGGTCGCTGACGCGGGTGAGCAGGACCGCGTAGGCTTCGGCCGACCGGGTCCTGCCCCCTCGTCCGCGCACCAGATGACCGACGCCGGGCTGCCGCGCCGCGGATCCGCCGCGAACGGGGCCAACGGCCGGCGCCCTGCCGTGCCGGGTGCCCAGGAGGTCCAGACGCCGCCCGCGGGCAACAGCGACGGCAACGGCAACGACGACTGGCGTTCGAACAACGACGACCGGTGGCAGCGTGCCGAGCAGCTCAAGAAGCCCAAGGCGGGCGGGGTCACCTCGTCCGGGCTGCCGCGTCGGGTCCCCAAGGCCAACCTGGTCGAGGGAACCGCGGAATCGACCCCGCAGGGTGGCCCTCAGGTCTCCCGTGCTCCCGAGGACATCCGGGGCAGGCTCAGCAACCTGCGCCGCGGCGTGCAGCAGGGACGCAATGCCAGTAGTGACACGAACGGTCAGGGCTTCGGTTCTGACAGCACCTACAACCAGGAGCGTTAGTGTGAGCCCGATGAGCCAGGCGGCGCAGAACCTGAACTGGTTGATCACCAACTTCGTGGACAACACCCCCGGGGTGTCCCACACCGTGGTGGTCTCCGCCGACGGACTCCTTCTGGCGATGTCCGAAGGCTTTCCCCGTGACCGCGCCGACCAGCTCGCGGCTGTCGCGTCCGGTCTGACCTCGCTGACCGCGGGTGCGTCCCGCATCTTCGAGGGCGGCAGTGTGAACCAGACAGTTGTGGAGATGGAGCGAGGATTCCTCTTCATCATGTCCGTTTCCGATGGTTCGTCGCTCGCGGTCCTTGCACATCCCGAAGCGGACATCGGTCTCATCGGGTACGAGATGGCCCTTCTGGTGGACCGTGCGGGTACGGTCCTGACACCGGATCTTCGAGCGGAGCTCCAAGGGAGCCTTCTCAACTAACAGCCAGACCGTGCGTTTTGGCGTCCCGGGGCCGTAAGGTTTCGGGACGCGGTCCCACACGGATGGGTGCCAGGCACAGTCGGAGGAGGAGAAAGTGGCAACACCCCCAGGCGGTTCGTCTTCGGGCAACTGGTCGTACGGCCCCGGCCAGGGGCAGGGCCAGGGTGACGGTTCGCAGAACCCGAACCGGTACAACTTCCCCTCCGCACCAAGCCACCGCCGTCAGCAGCCGTACACGCCGCAGGGCCCCGGCCCCTCGCCGTACGACCAGCCCCCGGCGCCGCGCATCCAGCCCGTACAGCCGCAGCGACGCACACCGGAGGCGGCGCCCGCGGGTTCGTCGAACAACCCTCTGGTGCGTCCGTACGCCATGACGGGCGGCCGCACCAGGCCTCGTTACCAGCTCGCCATCGAGGCGCTGGTGCACACCACCGCACAACCGCACCAGATGCAGGGCCAGTTGCCCGAGCATCAGCGGATCTGCAATCTCTGCCGGGAGATCAAGTCGGTGGCCGAGATCTCGGCCCTGCTGACCATCCCTCTCGGCGTGGCCAGGATTCTCGTCGCCGACTTGGCGGAGGCGGGCCTGGTCGCCATCCATCAGCCGGGCGGCGACGAAAACGCCGGCGGCCAGCCAGACGTGACTTTGCTCGAAAGGGTGCTCAGTGGACTTCGCAAGCTCTAGCGGAGGGCCTTCCCGCTCCACCACGTCCGCGAAGATCGTGGTGGCGGGCGGCTTCGGCGTGGGCAAGACCACGTTCGTCGGCGCCGTCTCGGAGATCAACCCCCTGCGCACCGAGGCCGTCATGACGTCCGCGTCCGCGGGCATCGACGACCTCACGCACACCGGAGACAAGACGACCACCACCGTCGCCATGGACTTCGGCCGCATCACCCTGGACCAGGACCTGATCCTGTACCTCTTCGGCACCCCTGGTCAGGACCGCTTCTGGTTCATGTGGGACGACCTGGTCCGCGGCGCCATCGGCGCGATCGTCCTGGTCGACACCCGCCGCCTCGCCGACTGCTTCCCCGCGGTCGACTACTTCGAGAACTCCGGACTGCCCTTCGTCATCGCCCTCAACGGGTTCGACGGCAACCAGCCGTACAACCCGGACGAGGTCCGCGAGGCGCTGCAGATCGGCCCGGACGCTCCGATCATCACGACGGACGCCCGCCACCGCGCGGACGCGAAGAGCGCGCTCATCACGCTGGTCGAGCACGCGCTCATGGCCCGCCTGCGGTAGCCGCTCCGCGCGACGAACGCCAACGGAGGGGCGGCTTCTCCCTGGAGAAGCCGCCCCTCCGCCGTGCTCCACGCCACCCTCGGCAGCGTTTCCGCCCCCTGGGCGTTTCCGTTCCGGTGGAGTTCCTCCCCCACGGGACATCCGCTGGTGACGCCTTCCCGCGGTGGCGCTTCCCTCCCGGTCACGTGGACGCGGGGCAGTGGCCCTTCCGGCGTACGACTGCGGGCCCGTGCCGTAGGTCGTACGGCAGGGGCACGCGCGCCCCGAGACGCTCCCCCGGGGCCGGGAGCCCATGGGGTCGCCACAGGTACGGCGAAGGGGCCCGCTCCGGATACGGAGCGGGCCCCTCGTCACGCACGAGCGCCGCAGGCTACCCGTGCCAGCTGTGCGGGGCACGGAAGCCGGGCTCGCGCTCCAGGCGGCGCCAGCCGGCCTTCGCGCGGCCGCGGTGGGTGGGGGTGGTGTCCGGCTGGGCGGCGGCACGGGCCAGGAGGATGGCCGTGATGGCGGCGACTTCCTCGGGCTCGGCGTGGCCCTTCTCGACGCGGATCTCAGGGTCGTTCATAGGTGTCAGTCTCCGTGAGAGAGGTTTCCGCGGCGCTGCCGCGGAGGAGCCGCAGGGTTACTGCGGGGGGTTGCCGTGCTTGCGGGAGGGCAGGTCCGCGTGCTTCGTGTGCAGCATCGCCAGCGAGCGGATGAGGACCTCGCGGGTCTCGGCGGGGTCGATGACGTCGTCGACCAGCCCGCGCTCCGCCGCGTAGTAGGGGTGCATGAGTTCCGCCTTGTACTCCTTGACCATGCGCACCCGCATGCCCTCGGGATCGGCGGCGTCGGCGATCTGGCGGCGGAAGATGACGTTGGCGGCGCCCTCGGCGCCCATCACGGCGATCTCGTTGGTGGGCCACGCGTACGTGAGGTCCGCGCCGATGGACTGGGAGTCCATGACGATGTAGGCACCGCCGTACGCCTTGCGCAGGATCAGCGAGATCCTCGGCACCGTCGCGTTGCAGTACGCGTACAGGAGCTTCGCGCCGTGCCGGATGATCCCGCCGTGCTCCTGGTCCACACCGGGCAGGAACCCCGGAACGTCCAGGAGGGTGATGATCGGAACGTTAAAAGCGTCACACATCTGGACAAAGCGCGCAGCTTTTTCGGAGGCTTCGATGTCCAGGACGCCGGCGAGGGTCTGCGGCTGGTTGGCGACGATGCCCACCACCTGGCCGTCCAGGCGGGCCAGCGCGCAGATGATGTTGCGGGCCCAGCGTTCGTGGACCTCGAGGTAGTCGCCGTCGTCGACGAGTTCCTCGATGACCTTCGTCATGTCGTAGGGCCGGTTGCCGTCCGCGGGCACCAGGTCGAGGAGGACGTCGCCGCGCCGGTCCGCGGGGTCCTCGGAGGCCACCCGCGGGGGGTTCTCGCGGTTGTTCTGCGGGAGCATCGACAGGAGGTAGCGGACCTCCGCGATGCAGGTCTCCTCGTCGTCGTACGCGAAGTGACAGACACCGCTGGTCTCGGCGTGCACGTCGGCGCCGCCGAGCCCGTTCTGGCTGATCTCCTCGCCGGTGACGGCCTTGACCACGTCCGGGCCGGTGATGAACATCTGCGAGGTCTCACGGACCATGAACACGAAGTCGGTCAGGGCCGGCGAGTAGGCCGCGCCGCCCGCGCACGGGCCGAGCATCACCGAGATCTGCGGGATGACGCCGGAGGCCTTGGTGTTGCGCTGGAAGATGCCGCCGTAGCCGGCCAGCGCGGAGACACCCTCCTGGATCCGGGCGCCCGCGCCGTCGTTGAGGGAGACCAGCGGCGCCCCGGCCGCGATGGCCATGTCCATGATCTTGTGGATCTTCGTGGCGTGCGCCTCGCCGAGCGCGCCGCCGAAGATACGGAAGTCGTGGGCGTAGACGAATACCGTACGGCCCTCCACCGTGCCCCAGCCGGTGATCACACCGTCCGTGTACGGCTTCTTGGCCTCCAGGCCGAAGCCGGTCGCCCGGTGCCGGCGCAGCTGCTCGACCTCCTGGAAGGACCCGGGGTCGAGGAGCAGCTCGATCCGCTCCCGAGCGGTCAGCTTGCCCTTGGCGTGCTGGGCCTCGGTCGCCCTCTCGCTGGGGCCGCGCAGTGCCTCCGCACGAATCGCGTGCAGTTCGGCCACGCGCCCGCGTGCGTCCGTGGGTTCGCCTGAGGGTGCGGCCTCGTCCAAAACGGTCATGTAGCGACCTTACGAAGTCGAACAAGAAAAGCGAGCCGTCGACTCCGTACAGTCTCCGGCCTGTTTTCCTGGTACCCCTGAACAGAACCTCGACGACATGCAGGCGATCTGACTGCTCAGGGGGCATGTGGCTTGTAGAGGTCACACAAAGCCGACAGCTGAGAGTCACCTCACATTCACGGGTGACGCATACCATCCCCGGAGTGACACGGCCCCTCGGACGGCGGTCTGTGCCGAGCACGAGGACCGCCACATCCGCCCGGACGCACCTGCCGCACCTGCCGGTCCCGGACGGCCCCCGGCGACTCCCCCGAGCACGGCCTCCCCGCGAACAGGTTAGCGGAGCGCCGCCGTGCCGCACACCCGCCCGCACAGCGGCGACGACCGGCCCGCAGAGCCCCCACCAGCGGCGATGCGCGGCGGCTCGGCCACCCGGGAACGCGTTCCGGGAAGCGCCGCACCAAGACGCACAGTAACGTCGGGAACACACAGCGGATGATGTTGAAACTTGAATGGAATAGGTCTACCGTCACTCCTGTTCACCTCGTTGAATGTTTAACAAAATCATCCTCGCGGTTCCGATTCCTCGACCCGCGACCCCGTCCCCTTAGGAGCACGTCATGGGCATCTTCGGCCGCAAGACCACCGACACCCCCGCCGCCGGCGCGGCAGCCTCCGCCGTGAACCCCGACCTCGCGGCGCTCACCGGCGACTACACGATCGACCCGGCGCACTCGACGATCGGCTTCGTCGCCCGTCACGCCATGGTCACGAACGTCAAGGGCTCCTTCAACGACTTCGAGGGTGCGCTGCACCTGGACGGCGCCGACCCGTCCCGGTCCACCGCCACGATCGACGTCAAGATGGACAGCATCGAGACGGGCTCCGCGGACCGCGACACCCACCTCAAGAGCTCGGACTTCTTCAAGACCGACGAGTTCCCGACGATGACCTTCCGCTCCACCAAGGCCGAGGCCCTCGGCGGAGACGACTACCGGATCACCGGTGAGCTGTCGATCCTCGGCACCACCAAGCCGCTCGCCATCGACCTGGAGTTCAACGGCTCGGCGAAGGACCCGTTCGGCAACGAGCGCGTCGGCTTCGAGGGCAAGGCGGAGATCCTGCGCTCCGAGTGGGGCCTCACCTGGAACGCGGCCCTGGAGACCGGTGGCGTCCTCGTCTCCGACAAGATCAAGCTGAACTTCGACATCTCGGCGATCAAGAACGCCTGATCTGCCGCCGCACGCCATCCTGAGCGCGCCCGCCCTCTACTCCCCCCGGTACCGGGAGGGCGGGCGCTCCGGCGCGTCCGCGCACACGGGGTCGCCCCACGTGCCGGTGCCGGTCCGCGACGGCCGTCCGCCGGGGCCGGGCGATATCCCGGTGCGGCGACCGCCTTCCGGCCGCTAGCCTCCGGCCATGACCTGGTTGCCTGCCGACTTCGCGCACCCGCTTCGTGTCGAACTGCCCGGTGGCCATCACCTCAGGCCCATCACGGGTGCCGACGCGGCCATGGACTATCCGGTGGTCATGGGCTCGCGCGAGCGGCTCTGGTCCCTGTTCGGGGAGGCCTGGGGCTGGCCCGCCGAGACGATGACGTACGAGGCGAACCAGAAGGATCTGGAGCGGCACGAGGCCGAGATCGCCGCTCATGAGTCGTTCAACTACGTCCTGCTCGACGAGACCGGGACCGTCGAGTCCGGGTGTGTCTACATCGACCCGCCGGAGAAGGCCGGGGCCGACGCCGAGATCTCCTGGTGGGTGACGGACGACAGGGCCGGCACCGGTCTGGAGCGTGAGCTGGACTCGCTGGTGCCCCGGTGGATCGCCGAGGACTGGCCCTTCGCACGGCCGCGGTTCATCGGCCGTGACCTCTCGTGGCGGGAGTGGCTCGCCCTGCCCGACGCCCGCGTCTGACGGCCGGCGCCGACGCCTGACGAGAGCCCATCTGGATCTGGCCGGGTCCGAGCCTTGCCGACGCCACTGGCGTCAGCCCTCCGTCGCGGTCGACGGACGGGGTCCGTCCGGGCTCCCCACCGGTGGGATCGCGGCGGCCGCACGGCAGCGGCCCCGGTCCCCGACGCGTGTCCTCGGACCGGCTCACCGATACCGAGGCCGGGTCTCAGAAGCCGCCGCCGAAGTCTCCCCCGCCACCGAAGTCGCCGCCCCCGCCGTCCCCGCCGTCTCCGAATCCGCCGCCGAAGTCGCCGGGGTCGAAGGAGGCACCCGAGACGTCGCCACCGTCGTAGCCACCGAAGTCCCCGTACCCGGTGCCGTAGTCGGCCGCGTAGGAGGGGGTGGCCATCGCGCCGCCGAGCAGGGTGCCGACGAGGAGACCGGGGAGGAGGCCGCCGCCGAAGTAGCCGCCCGCCCAGGGACCGTAGGCCGGGCCCGCGTCCCAGTACGGACGGCGGCCCTGGTCGGTGTCGACCTCGCGCACCGCCGGGTCCTCGCCGTCGGCCAGCCGGGCCCGGTCCGCCGCGCAGACGGGGACCTCGCGGGCCGCGCCGCCCGCCGGGGTCCAGGTCGCGTCGGCGACCGAGGGACCGTGCCGCGGGTCGAAGAAGCAGGGTGCGCGGCGCTCCGGCAGCGGGCGCCCCTCCCGGCGGGCGGCCAGCAGCGCGAGGGAGAAGCGGCCGTCCTCCAGCGCCTCGGTGACGGCGCGTACGTCCTCCGGGCGCCGCGCGGCCGCCATGGACGACTTCGCCCGTTCATACGCGTCGAGCGCGCGTTCGTAGTCGGCGCGCATCGCGTCGTCCGCGCCGACCTCCGCGGGGTGGAAGTCGAGCCGGTCGAGTTCCTCGCCGAAGGCGGTGATGTCCTCGTCGACAACGACGCGGAGCTTGTCCAGCGCGGCCCGCTGCTCCTGCGACCTGCGGCGCCGGTTGCGGCGGACGACCGCGAACGCGCCCGCGGCGCCGGCCACGATCACCGCGCCGACGGCGATCAGCGCGGTCGTGGAGACGCCGCTGTCCGCGTGGGCCCCCCAGCTGGCGGGGGCCGAGCCCTTGACGCTGTCGAGCGCGCGGTCCGTGAAGTCGTTCAGCTGGGTTCCGGCGGGTTCCCCCTGGACGCTGGTGACGAGGTTCTGCACGGCGGTGCGGGCCAGCACGGCGGAGTCCGCGCGGGCGTCGAATCGGGTGCCGAGCCTGATGGCGTACAGCCCGGTGACACCGGTGTCCGTGCGGAGGTTCCGGAAGAGGTTCTGGGTGGGGAAGCCGTCGGGGAGGACCGCCACGAAGACGGGCTTGTCCGCCTTCTTGATCTTCGCTGCGAGGGCCCGGGCGTCCGCCGTGGACAGCTGGGCGGAGGCCGCGGGGTCGACGTAGACCGGGCTCTTGCGCAGGGCCGCCGCCACCGTTCCGACGTCGGTGGCCGCGTACGCGGGGGACGCGCCGGGAGGGAGGGCCGCGAAGGCGGCGAGGATCAGCGCGATCAGCAGTCCGGGGAGCCCCCGGATCAGTGCGGCCTTCATATCTCCGAAGCTACCCGAAACCTGCTCGAACGTGCGCTGAACGGTACATCGGGAGCGGGTGGGACGGAGGTGGCGAGGGATCACCCCCGCCCCACCGGCCCACCCGCTCCCACCCGCTCCGTGCTCGCGGGCCGCGCGCTGGACGTCACGCGGCGCGGTACGCCTCCGTCAGCTTGCTCACCGCCTCGGCGTAGTGGCCGGTCAGGAGGAGGTGGTCGGCGTCGGCGAAGGGCTTGCTGGTGGCCGGCGTGAGGGCCGGGGACACTTTCTGCTGGACCAGCAGGCGGGCCTTGGAGACGGCGGCCCGGCCGAGCGCGTCGGCGCCGGTCCGGTCCGCGCCCGCGGCCACCAGGGCGAGGGCCCTGAGGGTCGCGGAGCCGCCCTCGGGGACCTTGGTGAGCGTGGTCAGCCCCCAGCCGTACGGGAACTGCGGATCGTAGGCCGTGTCACCGACGTTGATCGGCAGCTGGGCCTCCGACTTCGGCCAGGTGACGGGGAGCTGTCCGGTGAAGGGCCGCTTGCCGTAGAGGACGTCCGCGACACCGTCGCCCTCGGTACCCGGCAGCCAGGAGGCGACCAGCGCGTCGATGTCACCGAGGCGGTCGCCGATGAGCTGCGGGCGGCCGGAGACGATCAGGACCGCGCACTTCATGGCGGCGCACACCTTGTCCACGGCGGCCTTGTCGGCGGCGGTCAGCTCCAGGTCGTTGCCGTTGCCGACATCGCCGACACCCTCGGCGTACGGGGTCTCGCCGACGACGACCACCCCCACGTCGTAACCGCTGGTGGGCGCGGAGGCGTCCTTCGAGTAGGTGACGTCACCGCCCGCGCGTTTCATCCCGTCCAGGATCGTGGTGCCGTCCGTGATCTTTCCGGAGGAGCCCTGCCAGGTGATGGTCCAGCCGCCGGTCTGGTTGCCGAGGTCGTCGGCGTTCGAACCGGCGACGTATACCTTCTGGGACTTCTTCAGGGGCAGGACGCCCGCCGAGTTCTTCAGCAGGACCTGCGACTCGGCCGCCGCCTCGCGGGCCACCGCCCGGTGCGCGGGCGAACCGATCCGCGACGCGCCGCTGGTGTCGGCGTACGGCTTCTCGAAGAGGCCGAGCTTGAACTTCTGCGTCAGGATGCGCGACACGGCGTCGTCGATCCGCTTCGCGCTGACGCGGCCGGCGTTCGCCTCGTCGATGAGCGTCGTACGGAAGTCCTTGTACGAGTACGGCACCATCATCATGTCGACGCCCGCGTTGACCGAGGTGCGGACGTGGGAGGCGTAGTCGCCGGGGAGCTGGTCGATGGCGTTCCAGTCGCTGATCACGAAGCCGTCGAAGCCCATCCGGCCCTTGAGCACGCCGTTGATCATGTCCGCGCGGGCGTGCATCTTCACCGGCCCCTGGCCGTCGCCCAGGATGTCGAGCGAGGAGTACGAGGGCATGACCGAGCCGATGCCGCGGTCGACCGCCGTCTGGTACGGGGCCAGGTGCACGGCCTCCAGCTGCTGCCGGGTGACCTTCGTGACGCCCTGGTCGATGGTGTAGGAGCCGGTCGTGGAGGAGCCGTACTCCGTGCCGCCGTCGCCCACGAAGTGCTTCGCGGTCGCCAGCACCTTGTCGTCGTCCTTCAGGTCCTTGCCGTCGCGGGCGCCCTGGAGACCCTGGATGACCGTCTCCATGGACTTCACGAGAGCCGGGTCCTCACCGAAGGACTCGTACGAACGGCCCCACCGTTCGTCGCGGGTCACGCACAGGCACGGGGCGAAGTCCCACGGGATGCCGGTGGCGCGGACCTCGGCGGCCGTCACGGCGCCCGCCTTCTCCGCCAGACCCGGGTCACGGGTCGCGCCGATGCCGATGTTGTGCGGCATGATCGTCGCGCCGGTGAGGTTGTTGTGGCCGTGCACCGCGTCCACGCCGTAGATCAGCGGGATCTGGAACCGCGTGGCCTGGGCCCGGAGCTGGTAGCCGTCGATCATCTTCGCCCAGGCCGCGGGGGTGTTGGGCGTCGGCGTGGAACCGCCGCCGGAGAGCAGCGACCCGAGGTCGTACGAGGCGATGTCGCCGCCCGCGCCGATCGCGCCGCGCTCGGCCTGGGTCATCTGCCCGGCCTTCTCCTCCAGGGACATCCGGGAGACCAGGTCGGCGACGCGCTTGCGCACCGGCAGCTTCGGGTCCAGGTACGGCAGCCCGTGGGCGTCGATGACCACCTGCGGGGTCTCGGTGGGAGCCTTCGCGCCGGTGACCGTCAGCTTGAGGGGGATCGTCTCCGCGGCTTCGGCCGACTTGTCCTTCAGGGTGGACACCCGGATCGTGCGCGAGGTTCCGGAGGCCGTGCCCGCCGGGAAGGTGATCTCGCCCTTGACCGGGGTGTAGTCCTTGCCGGACTCGGCGGTGCCGCCCGCGCTCTCGTAGGCGACCGTCACCGGTTCGTCGATCGGGGCGGATCCGGTGGTGGCGACGGAGAGTTTCACCGTCGCCGTCCCGCCCTCCTTCACCGGATGGACGGCCGAGTCGGCGCTCACGGAGGCCCGCAGGGACTGGTCCCCCTTGCCGTACAGCTCGACGTCGTCCATGGCGAACCGGCCCTTCACGCCGACCGGGAGCGTGACGGCGTACCCCCACATCTGGGTGAGGCCGAGGACCTGGTCGATGCCGCCGACGGGCTGGTAGTCCGTGCGGTAGACGAAGTCGGTGAAGGGGATCTCGATCTGCTTCCAGCCGGTGAAGTCGTCGGTGAAGGACGTCGTCCACAGCTCGGAGGCCTCGCCGTTGGCGCCGCCGTCCTTGATCTCGAAGCTGACCTTCTTGGCGTTGTTCTGGCCGTCCCACCAGAAACGGATGCCCTTGTGGGCGGACCAGTCGTGGGCCGGCTGGTCGAAGGCGAAGTCATGGGTGAAGCCGCCGTAGCCGCTGATGTCGTAGTCGCCGCTGAGGACCTTGCCGCCCTCGGGGGCGTCGGACCGTGCGGTCAGGGCGAGCGCGGGCGGGTCGTCGGCGTCGCCGCCCCAGGTGAAGACGCCTTCGGCGGGCGGGTTCGCGAAGGGCACTTCCCCCTCGAAACGGTCGACCGGGACGGGCGCGGGGTCGTCGGCCGCGGCGACCGTACCGGCCGCGGCCAGGGGCAGCAGCCCGACAAGCAGGGCGGCGGAGGCGAGCAGGGCGGTTCTTCGCATGTACCTTCCCTCGGCTCTCTTAGTTCACTTACGACTTAGATCACGGCGTGAGTTAACTGACGCCACGGGGGGCCGTCAAGGCTTCACGCCAGAACCGGTACAGACTCAACCCCCGGCCGGATCAGGGCTGTTGTTCCTTCAAAGTGTGAACGCGCACCCCCTTGACGCGCCCGGGAAGCCGTCATTTACTCACGCCTCGCACGCCTCCCCACCCCCACCTCCAGAAGGGCGGCGCCCCATGAGGGGATCCACTCGAGCGGTCCGGCTGCTTCTCGCCGGGCTGCTCACCACGGCCGGGTTCACCGCGGCCGCGCCCGCGCACGCCGCGGGCGAACAGGTCACCGCCTGGCTGACCACGACCGACGACGACGGCGGCCGTCATGTCGTACGCGGGCTCCAGGCCCAGGCGCCGTTCGCCTTCCAGTCCGGCAGCGGCGGAAGCGGCGAGAACATCACCGTCGACGAGAACACCCGGTACCAGACCTTCACCGGCGGCGGAGCCTCCTTCACCGACACCGCCGCCTGGCTGATGAACAGCAGCGGCGCGCTCTCGCAGTCCACGCGGGACGCCACGATGCGCAAGCTGTTCTCGCCGACGGACGGCATCGGACTGTCCTTCCTGCGCAATCCGATGGGCGCGTCGGATCTCGCGCGGTACGGCTACACCTACGACGACGTGCCGGCCGGGCAGAGCGACCCGAACCTGGCGCAGTTCTCGATCGCGCACGATCTGGCCGACGTGGTGCCGCTGACGAAGCAGGCGCTCCAGCTGAACCCGTCACTGACGGTGATGGCCTCGCCGTGGACGGCTCCGGCCTGGATGAAGGACAGCGGGCAGCTCAACGGCGGCTGGCTGAAGTCGGAGGACTACGGGGCGTACGCCTCGTACTTCGTGAAGTACCTCCAGGCCTACCGGGACCAGGGTGTGCCGGTCTCGTACGTCACCGCGCAGAACGAGCCGACGTGCTGCTCGGGGTATCCCTCGATGAGCTGGAACGGCTCCGGGCTCGCCTACTTCACCAAGAGTGAGCTGCTGCCGAAGCTGCAGGCGGCGGGCCTGTCCACGAAGGTCCTCGCCCACGACTGGAACTGGGACGTGTACGACTCGTACGCCGCCCAGACCGTCGACGACGCGGCGGTGCGCTCCCACCCGAACTTCGGCGGGATCGCCTGGCACGGGTACGGCGGGGACGTGAACAAGCAGACGAGTGTGCACAACCAGTACCCGGGCCTGGACGCCTTCGGGACCGAGCACTCCGGCGGCACCTGGATCGCCAACCAGCAGCGCGAGGACATGCTCAACATCGTCGACTACACGCGCAACTGGGCGAAGTCGGTGACGAAGTGGTCGCTGGCCGTGGACCAGAACCGGGGGCCGCACAACGGCGGCTGCGGGACCTGCTCCGGGCTGATCACCGTCCACAACGGAGACGGCGCGAGCGGGAGCGTCGACTACACGGTCGAGTACTACACGATGGGCCACCTGACGAAGTTCGTCCGGCCGGGTGCCCAGCGGATCGCGTCGACGGCGTCCGCGTCGGTGCCGAACGTGGCGTGGCGCAACCCCGACGGGTCGAAGGCGCTGATCGCGTACAACGACGCGTCCGCCGCGAAGACGATCACTGTCAACTGGGGCTCACAGCACGCCACTTACTCGTTGCCGGGCAAGACCTCGGCCACCTTCACCTGGTCCGGCACGCAGTCGGGCGGGGGCGGCGGCCAGTCCGGCTCCTTCGTCGGGCTCGCGGGCAAGTGCCTGGACGTGGCGGGCGGTTCGAGCGCCAACGGCGCGGCGGTGCAGCTCTACGACTGCAACGGCAGCGCGGCCCAGAAGTGGGCCGTGCAGGCGGACGGCTCGGTGCAGACGCTCGGCAAGTGCCTGGACGTGACCTCGGCCTCGACGGCGAACGGCGCCAAGGTCCAGCTGTACGACTGCAACGGGAGCGGTGCCCAGCGGTGGTCGTACAACGCCTCGACGGGTGACGTGGTCAACACCGCGGCGAACAAGTGCCTCGACGTGACCGACAACTCCTCGGCGAACGGGGCGCGGGCGCAGATCTGGACGTGCACGGGCGCCGCCAACCAGAAGTGGCACCTGCAGTAGGCCGCGGAGGCCCGGCACGGGTCCCCGGCGAGGTCTTCGCGCCTCGCCGGGGACCCGTGCGGGCCGTGCGGGCTACGCGGCCGGTTCCACTCCCGCCCGCAGCAGCCCGTACGTGCACGCGTCCTCCAGTGCCTGCCAGGACGCGGCGATGACGTTCTCGCCGACGCCGACCGTGGACCACTCGCCCGCGCCGTCGGAGGTGGAGATGAGCACGCGGGTCGTGGAGGACGTGCCGTGCTTGCCCTCCAGGATGCGCACCTTGTAGTCGACGAGTTCCAGCGTGGCGAGCTGGGGGTAGATCTTCTCGAGCGCGACCCGCAGCGCGCGGTCGAGGGCGTTGACGGGACCGTTGCCCTCGGCGGTGGCGACGATGCGCTCGCCCTTGGCGAAGAGCTTGACCGTGGCCTCGTTGGCGTGGGTGCCGTCGGGGCGGTCCTCGACGATGGCCCGCCAGGACTCGACCTCGAAGTACTTGCGGGCCTTGCCCTCGGCCTCCGCGCGCAGCAGGAGCTCGAAGGAAGCGTCGGCGGCCTCGTACGTGTAGCCCCTGAGCTCGCGTTCCTTGACCCGCTCGACGACCCGGCCCACCAGTTCGCGGTCACCGCCGAGGTCGATGCCGAGTTCCTTGCCCTTGAGCTCGATCGACGCGCGGCCCGCCATGTCGGAGACCAGCATCCGCATGGTGTTGCCGACCTGCTCGGGGTCGATGTGCTGGTAGAGGTCCGGGTCGACCTTGATCGCGGAAGCGTGCAGGCCGGCCTTGTGCGCGAACGCGGAAACACCCACATAGGGCTGGTGCGTCGAGGGCGTCAGGTTGACCACCTCCGCGATCGCGTGCGAGATCCTCGTCATCTCCCGCAGCGCGCCCTCGGGCAGCACCTGCTTGCCGTACTTCAGCTCCAGGGCCGCCACCACCGGGAACAGGTTCGAGTTTCCGACGCGCTCGCCGTAGCCGTTCGCCGTGCACTGCACGTGCGTCGCGCCCGCGTCGACGGCGGCCAGCGTGTTGGCGACCGCGCAGCCCGTGTCGTCCTGGGCGTGCATGCCGAGCCGGGCGCCGGTGTCGGCGAGGACGGTGGCCACGACCGCCTGGACCTGGGCCGGCAGCATGCCGCCGTTGGTGTCGCAGAGCACGACCACGTCGGCGCCCGCCTCGGAGGCGGCCCGGACGACCGCCTTCGCGTACGCGGGGTTCGCGCGGTAGCCGTCGAAGAAGTGCTCGCAGTCGACGAAGACGCGCCGGCCCTGCGAACGGAGGTAGGAGACGGTGTCGCGGACCATCTCCAGGTTCTCGTCCAGGGTCGTGCGCAGCGCGAGCTCGACATGGCGGTCGTGGGACTTGGCCACCAGCGTGATCACCGGGGCGCCGGAGTCCAGGAGCGCCTTGACCTGCTGGTCCTCGCTCGCCTTCGCTCCCGCCCGGCGGGTGGCGCCGAAGGCCACGAGCTGGGCGTGCTTGAAGTCGATCTCCTGCCGGGCGCGGGCGAAGAACTCGGTGTCACGCGGGTTGGCGCCGGGCCAGCCGCCCTCGATGAAGCCCACCCCGAAGTCGTCCAGGTGCCGTGCGATGGCCAGCTTGTCCGCCACGGTGAGGTTGATGCCCTCACGCTGCGCGCCGTCGCGCAGGGTCGTGTCGAAGACGTGGAACGAATCGTCGAGCTCGCTGGTTTCGGTCATGGTGTCTGGCTCCTGTGTTGGATCTCGGTCTGTACCGGAATGACCGGCTCCACCGTCCCCCAATGATCCCTCGCGCTCCCTTCCCGGCTTGTGGTGGGCCAGGAAAACGAAAAACCTCTCGCGGGTGCGAGAGGTCTGCGCGCGGGTCGAGGACGACGGTGCCCGCCCGTACGTGGTGGTACGTGGCGGTCACTGCGGACCGGCGCGCCTGCTGCCCATAATCATGGCGAACGAGAGCACGGGGGCAGTCTGGCACAGCGCCGCCCCCTGTCCCAGATCGTCTCAGGATGCGGGCGGTTCGTCCGATTCCGGGGGCGGCTTCCGGCCACGGCCGTCCCGGACGGGGGCGCGGTGTGCGGCTCACCGGTGCGCGAGCCGGGCATGACCAGGGCGTCCCCCTCCGGGACGGGTCGACGGTCCGCGCCCGGGCACCGGGGTCAGCCGAGCGATTCGTCCAGGAACTCCTTGACGTGGCCGAGGGTCCGCTCCCGGTCGGTGCCGCGCAGGCCGATCGCCACGTGGATGGAGAAACCGTCGAGCAGGGCCCGCAGCCGGGCGGCGAAGCGGTCCGGGTCGACCTGCCGGAACTCGCCGCGCGAGACACCCTCGGCGATCAGCGCCACCAGGTCCCGGTGCCAGGCCCCCTCGATGGCGACCTGCCGTTCACGGGCGTCCTCGCCGGCGTTCTGCGAGTGGTTCCAGACCTCCAGCCAGAGCGTCCAGTGGGGGTCGCGGTGGCCGTCGGGGACGTACAGGTCGACGTACGCGTCCAGGCGGCCGCGGGCGCTGCCCCGCGCGGCGAGCAGCCGGCCGCGCTCGGCGCCGAGCCGGCCCTCGCTCCACTCCAGTGTCTGCAGCAGCAGTTCGTCCTTGGAGCGGAAGTAGTAGAGGAGGTGGCCGCTGCTCATCCCGACCTCGCGGCCGAGCGCCGCCATGGTGAGCTTCTCCAGACCGCGCTCGGCGATCATGCCCATCGCCACCCCGAGGACCTCCTCGCGGGGCGGTGCGGTGTTGCGGCGACGGGTCACGGGGCGGCCTCCACGGTCTCCGTACCGCCGGGGGCCAGGTCGGCCCCGGTGGTCACCTCGGCCCGGCGAGGGCGGCGCGGGCACACGGCACTGAGCAGTACGTTCACCCGTACGTTCTACCCGACCCCCGCTCGCGCGGGTGTCGGCGGACCCCGGACCTCGGCCCCCTGGCCTCAGGCCTTCGGCTGCTGCTGGGTGATGCAGTGGATACCGCCCCCGCCGGCGAAGATCGTACGGGCGTCCACCAGGGTCACCGTCCGCTCGGGGAACAGTCCGCGGAAGATACCGGCCGCGGTCTCGTCACGCGGGTCGTCGAAGCCGCACAGCACGACACCGCCGTTGCAGAGGTAGTGGTTGATGTACGAGTAGTCCGCCCAGTGCCCGTCCGCCTCCAGGACGGTCGGGGCCGGGACCTCGACGACCTCCAGGGGGCGCCCGCGCGCGTCGGTCTGCGCCCTCAGCAGCCCGATGGCCTCCTTCGTCACCTCGTGGTCGGGGTGCGCGGGATCCGGCTGGTGGTGGGCGACGACGACTCCGGGGCGGGCGAAGGCCGCCACGATGTCGACGTGTCCGAGCGTGCCGAAGCCGTACGGGGGGTAGTCGCCGGTCAGCCCGCGCGGCAGCCAGATCGCCTTGCGGGTGCCGAGATGGGCGTGGATCTCCGCCTCGACCCGCTCGCGCGTCCAGTCCGGGTTGCGCTCCGGACCCAGCTGGACGGTCTCGGTGAGCAGAACGGTCCCCTCGCCGTCCACGTGGATCGCGCCGCCCTCGTTGACCAGCCGTGAGGCGTACGTCCGCGCGCCCGCGAGGTCCGAGACATACGCGCCGATCTTGGCGTCGTGCTCCCAGCGCGCCCAGTCCTGGGCGCCCCAGCCGTTGAACGTCCAGTCCACGGCGGCGAGTCCGCCCTTCCCGTCGGTCAGGAAGGTGGGGCCGATGTCACGCATCCAGGCGTCGTCGAGTTCCCGCTCGACGGTGTCGACGCCGGGGCCGAGGAGCTCGGCGGCCTCCCGGGACTGCCCCGGCCCGCACACGACGGTGACCGGTTCGAAGCGGCGGACCGCGCGCGCCACCGACGCCCAGGCGGCCCGCGCCCGCGCGAGGTCGTCCGGGTCGTCGAAGGTGGGGTTCGGGCCCGGCCACGCCATCCAGGTGCGCTCGTGCGCGTCCCACTCGGCGGGCATCCGGAAACCGTCGGAGGCAGGGGTCATGACGTGCACCTTCACAGGAAGTAGAGGCGGTTGAGGGATACGGAGTCGGCGGCCTCGGAGCGCAGCGGCTCACCGTCGAGGGTGACCAGTCCGGTGCGCTGGTCGACGTCGACGGCTCCGGTACGGGAGTTGAGGCGCAGGTCGGCGGGGCCGATCCCGCGCGTGCCGCGCACGGCGACCCTGCGCCGGCGCGTCGGCATCCGGTCGTTGCCCTGATCGAGGGCCGCCTGTGCGACGAAGGCCACCGAGATCTCGGCGGGTGTCGCACCGTGCGCGCCGAACTGCGGGCCCAGGACGAGGGGTTCGCAGGTGTCGGTGGCGGCGTTCGGGTCGCCGACGACGCCGTACGCCGGGAAGCCGGACTTCAGGACCAGTTGCGGCTTGGCGCCGAAGAACTCGGGGCGCCACAGCACGATGTCGGCGAGCTTGCCGACCTCGATGGAGCCGACCTCGTGCGCGAGCCCGTGGGCGATGGCCGGGTTGATGGTGAGCTTGGCCATGTACCGCAGGACGCGTTCGTTGTCGTGGTCCTCCGGGGCGCCGAACTCGCTCTTCATCTTTCCGGCCATCGCGAAGGTCCGGCGTACGGTCTCGCCCGCGCGGCCCATGCCCTGCGCGTCCGACGACGTGATGCCGATCGCGCCCAGGTCGTGCAGCACGTCCTCGGCGCCCATGGTCCCGGCACGGATCCGGTCGCGGGCCATGGCGGCGTCGCCGGGCAGGTCGGTCTTGAGGTCGTGGACGGAGACGATCATGCCGTAGTGCTCGGCGACCGCGTCCCGGCCGAAGGGCAGGGTGGGGTTGGTGGAGGAGCCGATGACGTTCGGGACACCCGCCATCTTCAGGACGTTCGGCACATGGCCGCCGCCGCAGCCCTCGATGTGGAAGGCGTGGATGGTCCGGCCGTCCAGCACCCGCAGGGTGTCCTCGACCGAGAGGCATTCGTTCAGCCCGTCGCTGTGCAGGGCGACCTGCACGTCGTGCTCCTCGGCGACGCGCAGTGCGGTGTCCAGGGCGCGGGTGTGGGCGCCCATGTCCTCGTGGACCTTGAAGCCGCTCGCGCCGCCCTCGGCGAGGGCCTCGACCAGGGGCGCGGCGGAGGAGGACGAACCCCGGCCCAGGAAGCCGATGTTGACCGGCCACGCGTCGAACGCGGCGAAGGCATGGCGCAGCGCCCAGGGCGAGTTGACGCCGACTCCCCACACCGGCCCGAACTCCTGGCCGATGACGGTGGTGACGCCGGAGGCGAGCGACGCCTCCATGATGCGCGGCGACAACAGGTGGACGTGGGTGTCGACGGCTCCGGCGGTGGCGATCAGGCCCTCGCCGGACACGATGGACGTACCCGTGCCCACCACGACGTCGACCCCGTCGAGGGTGTCGGGGTTCCCGGCCCGGCCGATCGAGCAGATCCGCCCCTCTCGGATGCCGATGGAGACCTTCCGGATCCCCTGCGCCGCGTCGATCACCACCACGTTGCTGATCACCACGTCGCAGGTGTCGCGGACGGCGGCGGCCTTGAGGTGCAGTCCGTCACGGGCGGTCTTGCCGAAACCGGCGAGGAACTCGTCGCCGTGCCGCTGGGCGTCCGACTCGACGCGGACGGTCAGCCCCGAGTCGCCGAGGCGGACACGGTCGCCCGCGCGGGGGCCGTGGGTGGCGGCGTACTCGTACGGATTCATCGTTCGTTCCCTTCGGCTTCCCCGGCACCGGCTCCGGCTCCGAGGTATCCGCAGGCGGCCGCCCTGCGCAGGGCTTCCTCCCGGGCTCCGGGCGCGTCCAGCGGGCCGTCCACGAGCCCGGCGAACCCGATCGCGACGCGTGCACCGCCGATCGGGCGGAGGCCGACCTCGACGCTCTCCCCGGGCCCGAAGCGGACCGACGAACCGGCGGGGACCGCGAGCCGCATCCCGTAGGCCGTCGCCCGTGGGAAGTCGAGCCGCGGGTTGGCCTCGAAGAAGTGGAAGTGCGAGGTGACGGAGACGGGCACGGTGGCGGTGTTGGTGACCGTCAGGCGCACGGCGGCCTCCGGCTCGGCGTGCGCGGGCCCCGGCAGCAGGGCACCCGGTCCCGCCTCCCCCAGTCCCGGGCCGAGGGGGTCGCTCACCACGGCGAGCCGGGACCCGTCGTCGAAGACGGCCTCGACGTGCACCTCGGTGACGATGTCCGCGACGCCCGGCAGCACGTCGTCCGGGCCGAGCACGGACCGGGCCGCCTCGATGGCCTCCGCGAGCCGGCGCCCGTCCCGGGCCGCCTCGCACACGGTGTCCGCGATGAGCGCGGTCGCCTCGGGGACGTTCAGCCGGAGACCGCGGGCCCGGCGGGCCCGGGCCAGCTCGGCCGCGCCGAAGAGCAGCAGCCGGTCACGTTCCGTGGGGGTCAGTCTCACGACGCGGCACCTCCTTGCGTTCCACTGATTAGAACAACACTCTAAACAAAGGATGGTCAAGAGGGAAACATTGACAGGGAGAGGGGCATTGACGTGCGCACCCGGGAAGCGACACATTGAACGTCGCTCTAAACACCGGGCGGCGGATCGAAGGAGACCAGCCATGCCGATAGAACAGCGCGGAGTCGACACCATCCCCGACGAGGAACGGACCAGCGGCCCGCGCGACCTCGTGTCGATCCTGCTCGGCTCCAACCTCTGTCTCGGCGTGATCATCTTCGGCTGGCTGCCGCCGTCCTTCGGGCTCGACTGGTGGTCCTCGGTGAGCTCGATCGTGGCCGGCACGGTGATCGGCACGGCGCTCACCGCTCCCCTGGCACTGGTCTCCCTGCGCACGGCGACCAACCTCTCCACCTCCTCCGGCGCCCAGTTCGGTGTGCGCGGGCGGCTGGTCGGCTCGGTCGTCGGGCTGCTGCTCGCCCTCGGCTACACCGCGCTGACCGTGTGGATCGGCGGCGATGTGATGATCGGCGTCCTGCACCGGCTGTTCGGCCTGCCGGTGGACGGTCTCGCCTACGCCGTCGTGTACGCGCTCCTCGCCGCCGCCACCGTCACGGGCGCGGTCTACGGCTACCGGGTGCTCCTCGCCATGTCCCGCGTCCTCGCCGTGGGCATGACCGCGCTGCTCGCCCTCGGTGTCCTCGCGTACGCGCCGCACTTCACCACCGCCGCGCTCCCCGGGGCGGGCGGCTATCTGCTCGGCTCGTTCTGGCCGACCTGGCTGCTGGCGGCGGTCGCGGCGGGCCTGTCCGGACCCATCGCGTTCATCACCCTGCTCGGCGACTACACCCGGTACATCTCCCCGTCCCGGCACTCCTCGCGCAAGGTCCTGCACGCCACCTGGCTGGGCCTGATCGCCGGTCTGCTCGTCCCCCAGCTCTTCGGGACCTTCACGGCGTACGCGGCCCGCGCCGCCCTCGACTACGCGGGACCGCTGGTCTCCGCCTCCCCCGCCTGGTACCTGGTCCCGCTCCTGCTCGCCGCCTCCGCGGGCTCGGTCGGCAACGCGGGACTGATGCTCTACTCGATGGGCCTGGACCTGGACGCGATCCTGCCGCGGGCCTCGCGCGCCCGGGCGACCCTCACGGTCGCCGTCGTCGCCACCGTCTGTGTCTTCGTCGGCCACTACGCCTGGAACGCGCAGTCCGCGATGACGTCCTTCGTCCTTCTCCTGACGGCCATCGGCACCCCGTGGGCGGTCATCACCCTCATCGGCTTCGCCCGCAGCCGCGGGATCTACGACCCGGACGCCCTCCAGGTCTTCAACCGCCGCTCCCGGGGCGGGATCTACTGGTACCGCGCCGGCTGGAACGTCCGGGCCACGCTCTCCTGGGTGCTCGGCGCGTCCGTCGGCCTGCTCGCCGTGTCACTGCCCTCCTACGAGGGGCCGCTGCTGTCCCTCACCGGCGGGGTGGACTGCAGCTTCGTCCTGTCGGGACTGGTGGGCGGGCTCGCGTACCTGACGCTGTCCCCGGGCGCGGCCTCGGGGGCGGGCGGCTCGGAGTCCGCTCGGGAAGGGATCAGCGTTACAGCAGGCCCACGGTACTGAACATCGGCAGAAGAAGCGCCAGCGTGCCCGCGAAGGCCACCGCCGCGGAGGTGACGGCGGCGGTGGGTGTTGCTTTCTCCTTAATCTTCAGCAGTACCGCACTAAATGCCACGAGGAGGGAGAACTGGATGGCCACAAGGAGCCAGGCGACGGTTTCTCCGGCCTGGGATGGCGAGGTGTTCACGGCGGCGTCCTTCCGGGAGGTCGTGGGATCAAGTCAGTTGGCACGCGGGCAGGACAAATGAGGCCCTGTCGCCGGATGAGAAGGCCGAGGCGATCCTCGCTCAGCCCGCGTCCAGGCCGGGCAGGAACCGGCTCATGCCGAAAGCGGGCTTCAGGTCGCTGAACCAGGTGGCGTTCTCGTCGTACGCGGCGAAGAACGGGCGGCCCACCAACTCCGGGTCGCGGGCCTGGATGAGGTGGAGCACGAACACCTTCTCGCCTGCCACCTCCGTGACGCCGTCCACGCACACCTTGCCCGGCATCGCCGACATGACCGGGCCACGCACGGTCCGCGCGAGGCCGGACACCTGGGCGTAGGCGTCACGGAAGATCTGGTGACCACGCGCGAGCGGCACCCCGAAGTAGCCCTGCGGGCCGGTGTCCCGCTCCACGAACTGGTAGTACGGCACCGCCCCCAGCGCGGTCGTCTCGTTCCACAGCCCGGCCCACGCCTCGGCGCTGTCGTTGATGCCCCTGACCAGCGGCCCCTGGCAGCGGATCACGGCACCCGTGTCACATACCCGGCGCATCGCCTCCCGCACCACCGGGGGCCGCAGCTCCTGGGGATGGGTGAAGTGGGCCATCAGCGCGAGGTGGCGACCGCTCGCGACCACCTTCTCGAACAGGCGCAGCACGTCGTCGGCGTCACGGTCGGTGAGGAAGCGGTGGGGCCAGAAGGCGAGCGACTTGGTGCCGACGCGGATCGACTGGACGGACTCGATCTCCAGGAGCGGCTCGACGTAGCGGCGCAGCACCTCGGTGCTCATCACCATCGGGTCGCCGCCCGTGATGAGCGTGCTGGTGACCTCCGGGTGGGCGCGCAGATAGGCGGAGGTGGCGGCGATGTCGTCGGTGGCGATGCGCAGGTCGGACTCGCCGACGAACTGGGGCCAGCGGAAGCAGTACGTGCAGTAGGCGTGGCAGGTCTGGCCCTGGCGCGGGAAGATCAGCACCGTTTCGGGGTACTTGTGCTGGAGGCCGGTGAGGCGCCGCCCCTCGTGCACGGGGACGTTGGCGTCGAGCTGGCCGGAGGGATGCGGGTTGAGCCTCATCCGGATCTCGTGGGCCGCGCGCAGCACGTCCGCCTTCGGGGCGTCCTGCGCGAGCAGGTCCCTCATCTGCTTGAGGTCGGGCTCGGGCAGCATCTCGGCCTGCGGGAACGTCAGCCGGAAGAGCGGGTCGTCGGGCACGGCCGCCCAGTCGATCAGCTCGTCGACCACGTAGGAGTTCGTACGGAACGGCAGGACGGCCGCCACGGCCCGCAGGGCGAGTCGCTCGGCGGCCGGCAGGGGCACGCGTCGCAGCAGGCCGTCCAGGTCACGGGGCGTGAAGGCGCGGAAGCGAGGGCTCGGGTGCGCGGAGCCGGGTCTCGCAGGCCGGGCGGGGTGGAGCGCTGAACTCATGTGTGCCGGGCCTCTATTTCCTGCCTCTATTCCCTGACCAGGATCGACGGCCGCAACTCGACGAAGGCGCCCGCCGACGCATCGTACTTCTCCGCGAACCGCTCCATGAGCAGCCTGTGCAGCTCGCTCTCGTCGTCCACGACCATCAGCTCATGCGCCCCGGAGACGCTCAGGGCCTCGCTGTAGGCGGAGAGTTGGTCGAGTCGGTGGCGGGCCATGTACGACACCAGGTCGTGTCCGGCGACGTACGAGCACTCGTCCACGTGGACGAAGCGGCAGCTGAACTCCCGGCGTCCGTCGGTCGCGTCGACCAGGGTCAGCGGCAGATGAGTGAACCGTTCCATCGGCTTGCTCTGCTGCCACAGTTCGTCGAAGCGTTGTTCGACGAAGGTGCCGAGCGGTGAGTGCACGGCGACCTCCAGCTGGACTCCCTCGCCGGAGAGACGGCCGACGGTGAGGAAGGAGACCAGGGAGCGTTCGTCCCAGCGGTAGAGGGTCACACCCGGGGACGTGGAGCACAGGCGTACTTCGAGGAGCTGCCGGGAGTTCTCGTCGAGCCGGAGCGCGAACCGGTCCAGCGTGCGCAGGTTGCGCATGATGTCCCGGCGGATGTCGGCGCTCCGCTCGCCCAGTTCACGGCCGCGCAGGATGACCGCGAGGGAATCGGGGTCGAGAAGGAGGATCTGCACGCGGGCGCCGTGCCCGGTGGCCGCCTTGATGCCGCGGAAGAGACGCTCGGAGAACTGCGGGCCGAACACGTTGGAGAAGGTGTCGAGGACCTTCACGTTCGAGGTCGACCCGTAGACCTGGGCGCTGAACCACTCGTAGTCCAGCCGGGTGTGCTCACGGACCCGGCCCTCCTGGGCGCGGCTGATCAGCGGGCCGATCACGAAGACGGTGACGACGACGCCGACGATGTCCGTGCCGAGGTTGAGGGTGAGGTTCTCCTCGTAGTTGTCCATCCGCGAGCTGCTCCAGAGGAGGAGCCCGGCGACGCCGGCGAGCAGGACGAGGACCGTGAGGCTCTGGGGACGGCGCGGGGTGCGTAAGGTGCGCAGCAGCCAGCGCAGTCGTGGCATCGGCGACCCTGCGCTCACCTGCGCTCCCTCCGTGGCCGTGCGGGCACACGGGAGGACGGCACGCTCCCCCGTGGAATCTCTGGATACCCGTGTCGCGGAGCCGCTACGCGTCGAACGAACAGCCGGTCCCCGCACTCCTGTCGAGGAGACGGGGACCGGTGGGACGCGTGGATCGCCGGGGAACGACGGACGCGAGGGACGCGAGGGCCCGGGGAGAGAGCCGGCCTAGCCCAGCGGGTGCATCCAGCCGTGCTGGTCCGTGCTGATGCCGCGCTGGATGTCGAGGAGGGCCTCGCGCAGCTTCATGGTGACCTCGCCGGGCTCGCCGCCGGACTGCTTCCACTCGGCGCCCGTGCGCTTGACCGTGCCGACGGGGGTGATGACCGCCGCGGTGCCGCAGGCGAAGACCTCGGTCAGCGTGCCGTTCTCGGCGTCGCGCTGCCACTGGTCGATGGAGACACGTCCCTCACGGGACTCGTAGCCGAGGTCGCGGGCCACGGTGAGCAGGGAGTCGCGGGTGACGCCCTCCAGGATGGAACCGGTGAGCGAAGGGGTGACGATCACCGGCTTCTCACCGGACGCGCCGCCGTACACGAAGTACAGGTTCATGCCGCCGAGCTCCTCGATCCACTGGTGCTCGACCGCGTCGAGGTAGCAGACCTGGTCGCAGCCCTTGGCGGCGGCCTCGGCCTGCGCGAGCAGCGAGGCGGCGTAGTTGCCGCCGGTCTTGGCGTCGCCCATGCCGCCGGGGACGGCGCGCACGCGGTCCTCGGAGAGCCAGATGGACACGGGCTTCACGCCGCCGGGGAAGTAGGCGCCGGCCGGGGAGGCGATGACGAGGAACAGGTACTCGTTGGCGGGCTTCACCCCGAGCCCGACCTCGGTCGCGATCATGAACGGGCGGAGGTAGAGGGACTCCTCGCCGCCGTGCGCCGGGACCCAGGCCCTGTCCTGCTGGACCAGCACGTCACAGGCCTCGATGAACGTCTCCACCGGCAGCTCCGGCATGCCGAGGCGGCGGGCGGAGGCCTGGAAGCGGCGGGCGTTCTTGTCCGGGCGGAAGGTGGCGACGGAGCCGTCGGGCTGACGGTAGGCCTTGAGGCCCTCGAAGATCTCCTGCGCGTAGTGCAGGGTCATGTTCGCCGGGTCGAGGGAGAGCGGGCCGTACGGAACGAGCTGACCGTCGTGCCAGCCGCGGCCCTCGGTCCACTTGATCGTCACCATGTGGTCGGTGAAGTGGCGGCCGAACCCGGGGCTGGTGAGCAGGGCCTCGCGCTCCGCATCCGAGCGGGGCTGCGAAGAGGGCTTGAGCTCGATCGTGGGCGTCGTCATGAGTGGTTGTCCTTCACCGGTTGTGTGTGACGGGCCGCGCTCACGCCTGTACTGCCAGTGGCCAGTGCTAGGACGTCCGAGCATTCCCTCATTCGGCGGCTCCGCGTTCGATTATCGCGCGAGTATCGCGCGGTCGGGGCCGTGGACGAAAACGGGGTGAATGCGGCCCATGGGGTTGCCCAGGGGTTGATGGTGGCACCCGGCGAGGGCAGAAGAAAAGCCGCCGGGCGCTGTTGCGACCCGGCGGCTGCTTCGTTGGGGTGAGCGCGCGGGGTCAGCCGGCTACTCGTACGGCGAGCGCGTCGCCGATCTCCTCGGTGCTGCGGGCGGGCTGCCCGACGCGCTCGGCGAGGTCGGCGGAGACGGCGTCCTCGATGCGGGCGGCCTCGGGCTCGTAGCCGAGGTGGCGCAGCAGGAGGGCGACGGACAGGACGGTGGCGCTGGGGTCGGCCTTGCCCTGGCCCGCGATGTCGGGCGCCGAGCCGTGCACGGGCTCGAACATCGAGGGGAACTCGCCGCTCGGGTTGATGTTGCCGGAGGCGGCGACGCCGATGCCGCCGGAGACGGCCGCGGCGAGGTCGGTGATGATGTCGCCGAAGAGGTTGTCGGTGACGATCACGTCGAAGCGCTCGGGCTGCGTGACGAGGTAGATCGTCGCCGCGTCCACGTGCATGTACTCGGTGGTGACCTCGGGGAACTCCTCGGCCACCTTGTTGAAGACGTTCGTCCACAGGTGACCGGCGAAGGTCAGCACGTTGTTCTTGTGGATGAGCGCCAGCTTCTTGCGCGGGCGGGCCTGGGCGCGGGCGAAGGCGTCGCGGACGACACGCTCGACGCCGAAGGCCGTGTTGACGGAGACCTCGGTGGCGACCTCGTGCTCGGTGCCCTTGCGGATGGTGCCGCCGTTGCCGGTGTAGGGGCCCTCGGTGCCCTCGCGGACCACCACGAAGTCGATCTCGGGCTGGCCGGCCAGCGGGGTGGCGACCCCGGGGAGCAGCTTCGAGGGACGCAGGTTGACGTGGTGGTCGAAGGCGAAGCGCAGTTTGAGCAGGAAGCCCCGCTCCAGGACGCCGGACGGGACCGAGGGGTCGCCGATCGCGCCGAGCAGGATCGCGTCGTGCTGCTTCAGGGCGTCGAGGTCGGCCTCGGTGAGGGTCTCCCCGGTCGCGTGGTACCGCCGGGCGCCGAAGTCGAAGTCCTTGGTCTCCAGCTTCACATCCTGCGGAAGGACGGCGGAGAGCACCTTCAGCCCCTGGGCCACGACCTCCTGGCCGATGCCGTCACCGGGGATCACTGCGAGATTGATGCTGCGAGACATGAAGGCACCGTACTCCCTGTCCCATGGGATGACACGACGTGTCCGCCATACGGACGAGTCGGTGCCGCCGCACGCCAACCCGACGCCCTCCGTTCACCCGTATGTAGGGCCCCCGTTGGACCTCGCTGGGAAGTTCTCAAACATGGACACTCCCGACGTCGGCATTCCCGAGCAGCTCGCGCGCCGTATGAGCATGGCCGAGCAGCACGAGTACCTGCGGACGAAGCTCACCCGGCGCCGCGCGCTGACCGCGGCGGGCGCCTTCGCCGGCGGTGGGCTGCTGGCCGGCTGCGCGTCCGGTCCGAAGAGCCCGGCGCGCGTGTCCGCCCCGAGGGCGGGCTCCGCCACCGGGCAGGCGCACGGTTCCGCCGTCACGCCCTTCGGACGCCATCTCGCCTTCGGCGCGGACCCGAAGACCCAGATGCGGATCTCCTGGCAGGTGCCCCTGGCGGTCCGGAAGCCCTACGTACGGGTGGGGCTGACGCCCTGGGGGCTGAGCCGGCGGATCGAGGCGGAGGTCCGTGACCTGCACACGCCGGGCCTCACCGGTCAGCGGTTCGCGCTGGACCAGTACTACCTGCACGCGGCGCTGGACAACCTGCGGCCCGGCACGACGTACTACTACGGAGTCGGCCACGAGGGGTTCGACCCGGCGTCCCGGGAGCGGCACTCCACGGTCGGCTCCTTCCGTACCGCGCCCGCGAGTCCGGAGAAGTTCGTCTTCACCGCCTTCGGCGACCAGGGCGTCACCCCCGACGCGCTCGCCAACGACAAGGTGCTCCTCGGCCGGCACCCGGCCTTCCATCTGCACGCGGGCGACATCTGCTACGCGGACTCGGTGGGCCTCGGCGCGAAGTCCGACATCTACGACCCCAGCGCCTGGGACCTGTTCCTCAAGCAGACCGAGTCGGTGGCGGGATCGGTGCCGTGGATGGTGACGACCGGCAACCACGACATGGAGGCCTGGTACTCGCCGAACGGGTACGGCGGCCAGTCGGCGCGCTGGTCCCTCCCGGACAACGGCTTCGACGCGCGCCGGGCGCCGGGCGTGTACTCCTTCACCTACGGCAACGTCGGGATCGTGGCACTGGACGCGAACGACGTGTCGTACGAGATCCCCGCCAACAAGGGCTACACGGACGGCCGGCAGACGGCGTGGCTCGACCGGCGGCTCGGTGAACTGCGCGGGAGCGTCGACTTCGTGGTGGTCTTCTTCCACCACTGTGCCTACTCGACCTCGACCCACGCCTCCGACGGCGGCGTGCGGGACGCCTGGCTCCCGCTGTTCACAAAGCACCAGGTGGACCTGGTGATCAACGGGCACAACCACGTGTACGAGCGCACCGACGCCGTCAAGGACGGCAGGGTGGGCAGGCCGGTGCCGGTCGGCGCGTCGACCGATCCGACTCGGGACGGGATCGTGTACGTCACGGCGGGCGGGGCGGGCAAGAGCCTGTACCGCTTCCCCGCCGGGGTGGAGGACAGCTACGAGGGGAAGACCACGCGCCACGAGCCGGTCAAGACCTTCCACTGGACGAAGGCGCGGCAGCAGCAGCACGACACCGTGGAGTGGTCGCGCGTGCGCTACACCGGGTACTCCTTCCTCTCGGTGGAGGCGGAGACCGGCGCGACACCGAAGCTCAAGGTGTCGGCGCTCGCCCAGAACGGCAGGCGGATCGACTACTTCGAGGTGCGGCGCGGAGCGTGACCCCGCGCCGCACCTCGTTCGGGTGCGGCTCCCGGCTCGTGGGACGGACGAACTCACAGGACCGCGCGGGACCCGGCTACGGGCCCGGCGCGCGGCGCGGACGGGGGGGCGGGCCTCAGTGGCCCGTCTCACCGCCGTTGTCCCTGCGGTCCAGGGCTCGCTGGAGGGCGGCGGCCGCGTTCTTGCGGTCGGACTCGCTCGAACGGGAAACGTGACGGACTCGGCGGACGGTCGTCTCGGCCATGATGAATCGACTCCTTAGCCTCCGGAGGACCCGGAACGGGCGGCCGGAAGTGCGGTGAGGGATTACGAGACGCCGGAAGGGGCGGGGAGCGGTGCCGCAGGGGTTGCCTGCCAGGGGCGCCGGCTCACGACCGCCATTCGCTTGGTCTAGCGAGACGTTCGGCTCCTACCAAGCTAAGCGAGGACGGAGCATCTGTCTCCACAATTACTCGGACTTCCTACTATCTGAGACGGCGGATCGGGTCACCCCGGCCTGACCAGCACCGACGCTCCGCGCGGCATCACCCGCCGCGGGGTGCAGCCGCAGGGCGCCCGGGGTCGGCAGCAGTCAGAGCGCGCCGAGCGCCACGAACGCGACGGCGTACGCCGAACGCGGCGCGTCCGTCAGCGCCGCTCCCCCGCGCAGCGCGACCGAGGCGACGGTCATCCCCAGGCCCACGGCCAACTGGTGGGAGGTCGCGAAGAGCGCGTTGGCGTCGCGCAGCCGCTCCGGCGCGGTCTCGCTGAAGGCGATCGTGACCGGCGACGTCGCGCGCCTGCCCCGAAGACACGGATCGGCACGGGCCGGACGGCAGGGGTCGGCACCGTCGGAAGCTCCGGTCGACACCTCCCGCCGGCGCTGGTCCGCGCGGACGTCGGTGCGGATCGGCGGGCTCGGTCAGGAGGGCAGGCGCGCCGCGCCCCCGGCTGCGTACCACTACGAGGATGTCGTCGGGACGAGACCCGGCCTCGCGGGGCGCGTCGGGGTGCCGGTCACAGGACGTCGCCCTCCCGCCAGTCGAAGACCAGTTCGTGAGCCGGGTCGAGGGCACCGTGCAGGGGGCGGCCGGGGGAAACCGCGGTGACGACGGGCCGTACGAAGGTGCTGCCCTCCTCGTCCGGCAGGCGCACGACGCCTCCCGGCCCCAGGGCGCAGATCCGGCCCGGCCAGCGCTGCCAGCCACGGGCGGCGTACAGGGGGCCGCCCTCCTCGCTCGCGGAGAGCGCGCCCAACGCGTACGAGCCCTCGATCACCCGCTCCAGGGCCGCCATGACCCGGCCGCCCAGCCCCCGTCTGCGCACGTCGGCCCGGACGCCCACGGCCTCCACGTAGCCGACCCGCAGTGAGCGTCCGCGGTGCAGCACCCGGCGCTGGATCACGGAGCCGTGGCCCGCGAGGCCCTCGTCGTCGTGCACGAGCGCGTGGATGCCACCGAGGCCGTGGTCCCAGTCCTCGTCACCGAAGTCCCCGCCGAAGGCGTCGTCCAGGAAGGCGCGGACCGCGTGGAGTTCGGCGGGCGCGAGGTCCGCGGTGTGGGCGGTCCGCAGTCGGGTGGCCATCCGCCCAGTATCCCGGCGCCCTCCACGGCCGTCGATCGCCTCGCACGCCGGACCGCCGGCCGTGGCGGCGCGGTGGTGCGGCCGGCACGGGCGTCGCGGGGAACGGCCGGTGCAGGCGTCGCAGGGAACGGCCGGCACGGGCCCCGCAGGGAACGGCCGGTGCAGGCGCCGCAGGGAACGGCCGGCACGGGCCCCGCAGGGAACGGCCGGCACGGGCCCCGCAGGGAACGGCCGGTGCGGCGACGGCCCCGGGAACGCCCGGCCCGCGTCGGACATCCCGTGGGGGTCAGCCCATGTGGGGGTACGTGTAGTCGGTCGGCGGGACCAGCGTCTCCTTGATGGCGCGGGTCAGCGTCCAGCGCATCAGGTTCTGCGGGGCGCCCGCCTTGTCGTTCGTGCCGGAGGCACGGCCGCCGCCGAAGGGCTGCTGGCCGACGACGGCGCCGGTCGACTTGTCGTTGATGTAGAAGTTGCCTGCGGCGTAGCGGAGCTTCTCCATCGTGTACGCGGCGGCCGCGCGGTCGCCCGAGACGACCGAGCCGGTCAGCGCGTAGTCGGAGGCCGACTCCATCTGGGTCAGCATCGCGTCGTACTCGTCGTCCGCGTAGACGTGCACGGCGAGGAACGGACCGAAGTACTCCGTCTTGAAGACCTCGTTCTCCGGGTCCGAGCACTCGACGACCGTGGGACGCACGAAGTAGCCGACCGAGTCGTCGTACGAGCCGCCCGCGACGACCGTGCAGGCCGGGTCGGACTTCGCCCGGTCGATCGCCGCCTTGTTCTTGGCGAAGGACCGCTCGTCGATGACCGCGCCGATGAAGTTCGACAGGTCGGTGACGTCACCCATGGTCAGCTGGTCGATCTCGGCCGCGAACTCCTCCTTGAACCCGGAGTTCCAGATCGACGCCGGGATGTAGGCGCGGGAGGTCGCGGAGCACTTCTGGCCCTGGTACTCGAAGGCACCGCGGGTCAGGGCCGTCTTGAGGATCGCGCGGTCGGCCGACGGGTGGGCGACCACGAAGTCCTTGCCTCCGGTCTCACCCACCAGGCGCGGGTAGGAGCGGTACTTCTCGATGTTGTTGCCGACCGTCTTCCACAGGTACTGGAAGGTCTTGGTCGACCCGGTGAAGTGGATCCCCGCGAGATCGCGGTGCTCCAGCGCCACCTCGGAGACCTCGATGCCGTCACCGGTGACGAGGTTGATGACGCCCTTGGGCAGACCGGCCTCCTCCAGGAGCTGCATCAGCAGCACGGCGGCGTGGGTCTGGGTCGGGGACGGCTTCCAGACGACGACGTTGCCCATCAGCGCGGGAGCCGTCGGCAGGTTGCCCGCGATCGCCGTGAAGTTGAAGGGCGTGATCGCGTAGACGAAGCCTTCGAGCGGGCGGTGGTCGAGGCGGTTCCAGACGCCCGGCGAGTTGGCCGGGGGCTGCTCGGCGAGGATCTGGCGGGCGTAGGCGACGTTGAAGCGCCAGAAGTCGACAAGTTCGCACGGGCAGTCGATCTCGGCCTGCTGGGCCGTCTTCGACTGGCCGAGCATCGTGGAGGCCGCGAGGGTCTCGCGCCAGGGGCCGGCCAGCAGCTCGGCCGCGCGCAGGATGATCGCGGCGCGGTCGTCGAAGGACATCGCGCGCCAGGCGGGCGCGGCGGCGAGGGCCGCGTCGATGGCGTCCTGGGCGTCGGCCCGGGTGGCGTGCGCACCGGTGCCGATGACGGCCTTGTGGTTGTGCGGCTGCACGACCTCGAAGCGCTCACCGCCACCGAGCCGCTTCTCGCCGCCGATGGTCATCGACAGCTCGATCGGGTTCTCGGCCAGCTCCTTGAGCTTGGCCTCCAGACGGGCGCGCTCCGGCGAGCCGGGGGCGTAGCCGTGCACCGGCTCGTTGACGGGGGTGGGGACCTGGGTCACAGCGTCCATGTGTTCCGTACTCCTTAGTGAGCGGTGGTTCGGACTCAGCCCTTGGTGAGGATCGAGCGGGCGAAGAAGAGCAGGTTGGCGGGCTTCTCCGCGAGGCGGCGCATGAAGTAGCCGTACCAGTCGGTGCCGTACGCGGTGTAGACCCGCATGCGGTGGCCCTCGGCGGCGAGCCGCAGGTGCTCCTCGCCGCGGATGCCGTACAGCATCTGGAACTCGTACTCGTCGAGCTTGCGGCCGGCCTTGCGGGCCAGTTCCTGGGCGATGGAGATCAGCCGCGGGTCGTGGGACCCGATCATCGGGTAGCCCTCGCCCTCCATCAGGATGCGCAGGACCCGGACGTACGCCTTGTCGGTCTCGGCCTTGTCCTGGTAGGCGACCTCGGCGGGCTCCTTGTAGGCGCCCTTCACGAGGCGTACGCGGCTGCCGCTGGCGGCGAGGCGCCGGGCGTCGGCCTCGGTGCGGAACAGGTAGGCCTGGATGACGCAGCCCGTCGCGGGGAAGTCCTTCCGCAGCTCCTCGTGGATGGCGAACATCGAGTCGAGGGTGGTGTGGTCCTCGGCGTCCAGCGTGACGGTGGTGCCGATCGCGGCCGCGGCCTCGACGACCGGGCGGACGTTGGCGAGAGCCAGCTCGTGGCCGCCGTCCAGCGCCTGGCCGAACATCGAGAGCTTGACGGACATCTCGGCCTTGGTGCCGAGGTCCAGTTCCCTGAGGTGCTCGATGAGCTCCAGGTAGGCGTCGCGGGCGGCGAAGGCCTGATCGCGCGTGGTGATGTCCTCGCCGACCACGTCCAGGGTGACCGCGAGGCCCTTGGCTACGGCGTCCTGGACGACCGGGACGACCTGGTCGACGCTCTCACCGGCGATGAAGCGGGCCACCACCTGCTTGGTGCCGGGGGCCGCCGACACGAAACGGCGCATGCGGTCGCTGCGCGACGCGGCGAGAATCACGGGACCCAGCACGGGCACCTCCACGGAAAGTACGGACGGCCGCGAACCCTCGCGGACAACACGCGGGGACGGCACGGGGAACCACCGTGAAACCTAAGGATCCCCCTGATCCTCGGCCATCGACAGCTGTCACGCATCCGTGCCCTGGATCTCAGACATCTGTATGAAGGGTTACCGGAGATGGGGGAGAATGCCCGTGTGACGGGCGATTTCAAGGCGGGCAGAACGGCCGGCGGTGGTGAGTACCAGGAGCTGGTCGACGAGATCTCGGCGCTGCTCGACGCCCCCGCGACCCTGGAGAACCGGGACTTCGAGCTGATCGCCTTCGCCGCGTACGGGAGTGACGGCGACGACGATTTCGACGCGGCAGCCCTCGACCCCGTCCGTACCCGCTCGATCCTCACCCGCCGCTCCACTCCGGCGGTCCGCGCCTGGTTCGAGGGCTTCGGCATCGCACGGGCCACGGCCCCGGTCCGTATTCCGCCGACCCCGGAGGCGGGCGTCTACCGGGGACGCGTCTGTCTCCCCGTACGCCATCGGGGCGTCGTGCTGGGATACGTGTGGCTCCTGGACGACGACCCCGGGCCGGCGCAGGAGCGGCTGTCCGCCGCCATGGAGGTGGCCTCCCGCATCGGGGCGCTGCTCGCGGACGAGGCACAGGCGGGCGCGGACCTGACCCGCGAACTGCGGGCCGTGCTCACCGCCGAACGGGGCTGGCAGCGGGACATGGCCGTGGCCGAACTGCGGACGGCGCTCGGCCCGCGCGGTGAGGGTCTGCACACGCTGGTGTGCGTCGCGCCCTGGCCCTCGGCCGACCCGGACGACGCCCCGTCGGCCCGTACGGTGCCGGGGGCCACCGCCCTGTGCACGGTGCCGTGGAGCGGCGGTTCCTCCGCTGCCGGCGGCGAAGGGACGGAGCCCGGCTGGAGCCTGGCGCTGCTGGTCCGGCTGCGCTCGGCCGAGGTGCTGACGCCGGCGCTGACGGCGGCGGCCCGGTTCGTACGGGAGGCGGAGGGGGAACGCGCGGGAGGCACCGGAGCCCCGGGAGCACGGGCGGCGGCCGGGGTCGCCGGGGCACGGGTGGGGCTCGCGGAGCTGGGGGCCGGCTGGCGGGAGGCGTCCGCCGCCGCCCGCGCGGTCCTCGCCGAGCCCCGCCTCGGCCCGGTCGCCGAGTGGTCGTCGATCGGCCCGTACCGCCTCCTCACCGCTCTTCCTCCGGAGGCCGCCCGGGACCCCGCCGTCCACGCCCTCCTCTCCCCCGCCCACCACGAACTCGCGCGCACCGCCGAGGTGTTCCTCGACTGCGCGGGCCAGGCGGGGCGCACCGCGGCCGAACTGGGCATCCACCGGCAGACGCTCTACTACCGCCTCTCCCGCGTCGAGCAGCTGACGGGCCTCGACCTGGACGACGGCGAGGACCGCCTGCTGCTGCACATGGCGCTCAAGGCGGCACGGCTGTGAGGAGCGCGGGGCACCAGCTCCTCCGCCCGGCCGGAGTCGCCCGGGAGGGTGAACGGGCCGCCGGGGACGGTCACGGGGACACTGTCCCGTCCCGTCGCGCCGCCTCCGCCGCCTCGATCACGCGGCGCAGCCCGTCCGTGAGGTCGTCCGCGGTCGACGCGCTCGCCGGGTCGAAGAGCCACTGCACCATCAGCCCGTTGAGGAGCGCCTGGTAGAAGCCGCCGACGGACTTCACGGTCCGCTCGTCGAGGGTCTCCTCGTCCAGGCCCAGCAGCATCGCGGCCAGCCCGGCCCGCCCCTGGGTCTGCGTCTGCGCCAGCAGGTCGCGCAGCTGCGGCACCCGCTCCCCCTGCGTCACGACCTCCATGCTGGCCGCCCACACGGGCCGGTACTCCTCGAAGGAATCCAGCATCCGCGCCCACACGCTGTGGAAGCGCTCCACGGAACCCCCGGCGGTGTCCTCCCGCTCCGGATGATGGCCCGACTTCTCGCCCCACTCCTGCACGAGTTCCACGAAGGCCTGGGTGAGCAAGGCGTCCTTCGACCCGTAGTGGTAGCCGATGGACGCCAGGTTCGTCCCCGACTCCTTCACGATGTCGCGCGCGGTCGTGCGCACGAACCCCTTCTCCAGCAGGCAGCGCTTGGCGCCTTCGAGCAGATCCTCACGGTGTCCCATGCGGGTCACCCTACCCTCGATTCATACAGACGTCCCAGACGCACGTCACACACAGACGTCTTAAACGTACGTACTAGACAGGCGTTTAAGACGTCCGTACAGTCCCTGTCATGACGAACCAGACGCGCACGACTCCCGCACCCGGCGCACGCGCCGGCCGCCGCGAATGGACCGCCCTCGGTGTCCTGATGCTTCCGCTGCTCCTCGTCTCCATGGACGTGTCGGTCCTCTACTTCGCGATCCCCGCGATCAGTGCGGACCTGGAACCGAGCGGCACCCAGCAGCTGTGGATCTTCGACATCTACGCGTTCGTGCTCGCCGGCCTGCTGATGACGATGGGATCGCTCGGCGACCGCATCGGCCGCCGCAGGCTCCTCCTGTTCGGCGCCGCCGCGTTCGGTGGGGCGTCGGCCCTCGCCGCCTACGCCGACAGCGCGGGAACACTGATCGCGGCCCGCGCTCTCCTCGGCGTCGGCGGCGCCACCCTGATGCCGTCGACGATGGCGATCATCCGCACGATGTTCACGGACCCCGGTCAGCGTGCCAAGGCCATCGGCCTGTGGTCCGGCGTCATGACCGGTGGCGTCGCGCTCGGCTCGGTGATGAGCGGAATCCTGGTGCAGTACTTCTGGTGGGGCTCCGTCTTCCTGGTCAACCTGCCCGCGATGGCCCTGCTGCTGGTCCTCGGCCCGGTCCTGCTCACCGAGTCCAGGAACCCGCGGCCCGGCCGCTTCGACCTGCCGAGCGTCCCGCTGTCGATGGCGGCCGTGCTGCCCGTCATCTACGGCATCAAGGAAATCCCCTCCGAGGGCTGGAAGTTCGGGTACGTCCTCTCCATCGCCGTCGGCCTCCTCTTCACCGCCCTCTTCGTCCGGCGCCAGCGCACCGCCGGATCCCCGCTGATCTCCCCCGAGTTGTTCCGCGGCCGCGGCTTCGCGCCCGCCGTCGCCCTCAACCTCGTCTCCTCGTTCGGGATGATGGGTTCGGCGTACTTCACCACCCAGTACCTGCAGTCGGTGCTCGGCAAGAGCTCCATGGAGGCCGCCTTGTGGGCGCTGCTCCCGACGGTCCTGGTCGGCGTCGCCGCGCCGGTGGCCGCGCAGTTGGTGCAGAAGGGCGTGCACCGCGCCCATGTCGTCTCCGGCGGGTTCGTCCTCGGCGCCTGCGGCTACGGGCTGCTGGCGCTCACCGGCACGGACTCGCTGTGGTGGGCACTCGCCGGAGCCGGTGTCCTCGCCGCCGGCATCGTCGTCGTCATGTCCCAGATGATGGACCTCGCGCTGAGCACGGTCCCCGCCGCCAACGCGGGCGTCGCCTCCTCCCTGCTGGAGACCGGCGCGGAGTTCGGGGGTGCGCTGGGCATGGCCGTCCTGGGCTCGATCGGCACGGCGGTCTATCGGCACGGGATTCCGTCCGACGCCCCGGACGCGGCCCGCGAGACCCTGGGCGGCGCCCTCGCGGTGGCCCACCGACTGCCCGGCGACACGGGCGGGGCGCTGGTCCGGGCGGCCCGCGAGGCCTTCACCGACGGGATGCACGCGGCGGCGATCACGGGTGCGGTGCTGTTGCTGGGGGCGGCGGTGCTCGCCTCGGCGACGCTTCGGCGGGTGCGGGTGCGGGAGGACGCGGTCGGGGCGCCGCAGCGGGAGCAGGCTTCCGTCTGACACGCGCGCGCCGCGCGTCCTAGGCACCCGGGGTTCTCGCCCCACCGCCCCTACCCGTCCCTGGGGGCTGCCGCCCCCAGACCCCCGCTTCGGCCTGAACGGTCTCGTCCTCAAACTCCGGACGGGCTGAGGGTGCGAGCCCGCGCTGATGGGTCGCCCACGAAAGCCGGCGCCCGCGGTCATGCATTTCAGCCCGTCCGGAGTTTGAGGACGAGCCCTTCGGGCGAAGCGGGGATCCAGGGGGCGCAGCGCCCCTGGCACGCGTCCCGTCCCTGGGCGGACCCCCCCCAGGGACGGGACGCGTGCCAGGATGGTGGTCGTGGCACAGACATTCGGTACGCCGCTCATAGGCCGCGGCAGCGAACTCGCCCGGCTCACCGACGTGCTGGACCGAGCCAGGAACGGCACCCCCCGTGCGGTGCTCGTCTCCGGAGACGCCGGCGTCGGCAAGACCCGCGTCCTCACGGAGGCCGCCGCCCACGCCACCCGCACGGACATGACGGTGCTGACCGGCCACTGCGTGGACCTCGGCGACGTGGGCCTGCCCTACCTCCCGTTCACGGAGATCCTCGGCGTACTCGCCGCGGACGAGCGGTTCGCGGCCGCGTTCGCCGCCCACCCGGCGGTCGACCGACTGCTCGGCACCGGAACCGGCGGCGGAACCGGACCCGGCACCCCCGACGGCACCGCGGACGCGGGCAGCCGCCTGCGGCTCTTCGAGGGGGTGGCCGCCCTGCTGGCCGCCGTCGCCGACATCACCCCCCTCCTCCTGGTCCTCGAAGACCTCCACTGGGCCGACCAGTCATCCCGCGACCTCCTCCGCTTCCTCCTCAGCCGCGGGCTCCTGCAGAACGCGGCGCCCGGCGCCCCGGCCCACCGCCTGGCCGTCTTCGCCTCCTACCGCGCGGACGACCTGCACCGCCGCCACCCCCTGCGCCCCCTGCTCGCCGAGCTGGTCCGGCTGCCCTCCGTGGACCGTCTCGAACTGCGCCCGATGGCCGACGCCGAGGTGGCCCGCCTGGTGCGCGCCCTGCGGGCGGAGGTCCTCTCCGACACCACCGTCCGCCGTATCGTCGAACGCGCCGAGGGCAACGCCTTCTACGCGGAGGAACTGCTCGCCGCGCTGCCCGGCGACGTCGATCCGGCCGCCCCCGCCATGCCGAGCGGCCTCGCCGACGTACTCCTCATCCGCATCGAGCAACTGTCCGACACCGCCCAGCAGGTGCTGCGCACGGCCGCGGTCGCCGGACGGCGCGTCGAGCACGACCTGCTGCACGACGCCCTCCAACTGCCGCAGGACGTCCTGGAGTCGGCGCTGCGCGAGGCCGTCGGACGACAGCTGCTGGTCCCCGGCGAGGACGGCACGTACTCCTTCCGGCACGCCCTGACCCGAGAGGCCGTCTACGCCGATCTCCTGCCGGGCGAACGAGTCCGGCTGCACGGTACGTTCGCCGGACTCCTTGGCGGGCAGGCCCGTTCGGCCGAGCGCGCCCACCACTCGCGCGAGAGCCACGACCTGGCGGAGGCGCTCACCGCCTCCCTGGAAGCCGCCGACCACGCCCAGGTCCTCGGCGCGCCCGCCGAGGAGCTGCGTCACCTGGAGACCGTGCTCGAACTGTGGTCCGCGGTCGACCCCGCCGCCCGCCCACGGACCTCCGGCCCCGTGACGCTCACGCTGCGCGCCTCCGCGGCCGCCGCGCACGCCGGCGACGCCCACCGGGCGGTCTCCCTCACCCGCGCCGCACTCGCCCGGGCGGGCTCGGACGCCGACTCGGAGCTCGCCGCCCGCGTCCGCTACACCCTCGCGGGCAATCTGATGCGCGTCGACAGCACCAAGGCCGCCTACACGTACAGCAGTGAGGCGCTGGCCATGATCCCGGCCGAGCCCCCTTCGCACACCTGGGTGTGGGCCGCGGCCACCCATGTCATGGCCGCGCGGTACATGGGCCACGACGAGGACGCCCAGCGTGTCGCCCGGCAGGCCCTGCGCACCGCCGAGGAACTCCGGCTGCCCGACGCCCAGGCCGACCTGATCATCTCCCTCGTCGGTCTGGACGGCGGCAACCGGCGGACCCCGCGGGGCCGGGAGCGGCTGCGGCGGGCCCGTGACCTGGCCCGGCAGGCGGGCAACGTCTCCGTCGAGATGCGCGCGCTCTTCAACCTGGCGATCGGGTGCTACGAGTCCGGAGCTCTGGACGAGTGCCTGACCTGGCTCTCCGAGGGGCTGGAGCGTGCGGGCCGCTCGGGACTCCTGTCCTCGCCGTACGCGCTGGAGCTGCGCTACCTCCAGTCCCTGATCCTCTACACCCTGGGCCGCTGGGACGAGTGCGCCCGGGCGGCCGCCGCCGACACCGAACGGCTGCCGCCGGCAGGCGGGTTCGCCACCGGTCCCGCGCTGTACGTCGCGCTGGCTCGTGGCGAGCAGGGGGCCGTCGAACGGGCCCGCGCCCTGCTCGACGGACCGTTCGACTGGATGGCCTCACTCGTCGCGGGCATCGTGCTGACCGACGCCGCGGCGCTGCGCGGGGACGCGGAGGGTGCCGTCGCGGCAACACGGGAGAGCCTCGCGGCACTCAGCGACGGTGCCGGAAGCGAGCGGCCCGACGTCGGGGTGCGGCTCGCCGCGCTCGCGCTCTCCGCGGTCGCCGACGCGGCCGTACGGCTGCGTCTGACCGGCGACGAGGCCGGAGCCCTGCGCTGGGCGGCCACCGCGTCCGAACTGGTGGAGGTCGCCCGGAGCACCGCCGCCAAGGGCGAGGACGGGACGCGGCAGGGCCCGGAAGGGCTCGCCTGGCTGGCCCGCGCCGAGGCGGAGTGGCTGCGCGCGCACCCGCAGACGGACGCCGCCGCGCGGGAACGGGCCGTCACCGCGTGGGAATCGGCCGTCAGCGCGTTCGGCTACGGCGATCCGTACGAACTGGCCCGCTCCAGACGGCGGTTCGCCGAGGCGTTGGTCGCCGCGGACCGGCGCGAGGAGGCCGCCGCGCAGGCCCGCGCCGCCCGTGACACCGCCGACCGGCTCGGTGCCGTACCGCTGCGCGAGGAGGTGGACGCCCTGATCCGGCGCGGCCGTCTCGCCGGCTCACCGTCCGCCGCGGACCGCATCGCCGCCCTGACCGCCCGCGAGAGCGACGTCCTGCGGCTGCTCGCGCGTGGCCGCACCAACCGCCAGATCGGCGAGGAGCTGTTCATCAGCGGCAAGACGGCGAGCGTCCATGTCTCCAACATCCTCGGCAAGTTGGGCGCCGCCGGCCGCACGGAGGCGGTGGCCATCGCCTACCGCGAGGGCCTGATCGAACCGGAGCCCACCGCGTCCGCCTGAGGCCCCGGCTCCGCACCCGCGGGTCAGCCCCGCCCGATCCGCCCCCGCCGGTCCCCCGTCCGCGCCCGGCCGATGTCGATCTGCCGCAGCTCGTCCGCCGCCGGCCGACGGGCCATCCGTCCACCGGCCGCCACCGGCGCACGAGCGAGGGCCGGGCCCCCGAAGGTGGCCCGGCCCTCGATGGCGGACGTCAGACGAGGTTCACCGACCGGGCCGACGTGGCGCCGATCTCCTCGGCCACCTCGTTGAGGACACCCTGCGGGACCGTGTCGTCGACGGTGAGGACCGCGAGGGCCTCGCCGCCCGCGGCCGCGCGGGACACCTGCATGCCCGCGATGTTGATGCCCGCCTCGCCGAAGACGCGGCCGACGGTGCCGACGACACCGGGACGGTCCTCGTAGCGCAGCACGACCATGTGGTCGGCGAGGGCGAGGTCCACGTCGTACTCACCGACGGCGACGATCTTCTGCAGGTGCTTCGGGCCGGCCAGCGTGCCGGAGACCGCGACCTCCTGGCCGTCGCCGAGCGTGCCGCGCACGGTGACGACGTTGCGGTGGTCCGGGGACTCCGAGCTGGTCGTCAGGCGCACCTCGACACCGCGCTCCTGAGCGAAGAGCGGGGCGTTGACGTACGACACCGTCTCCGCGACGACGTCCTCGAACACACCCTTGAGCGCGGAGAGTTCGAGCACCTTCACATCGTGCTGGGTGATCTCGCCGTACACCTCGACGTCGAGGCGGACCGCGACCTCGCCCGCCAGCGCGGTGAAGATGCGGCCGAGCTTCTCGGCGAGCGGCAGACCCGGCTTGACGTCCTCGGCGATGACACCGCCCTGCACGTTCACCGCGTCCGGGACCAGCTCACCGGCGAGCGCCAGACGCACCGAACGTGCGACGGAGACACCGGCCTTCTCCTGCGCCTCGTCCGTGGAGGCGCCGAGGTGCGGGGTGCAGACGACCTCGTCGAGCTCGAAGAGGGGGGAGTCCGTGCAGGGCTCCTTCGCGTACACGTCCAGGCCCGCGCCCGCGACGCGGCCCTCCTTGAGCGCCGAGTACAGCGCCTCCTCGTCGACGATGCCGCCGCGCGCGGCGTTGACGATCCGCACCGACGGCTTGACCTTGTGCAGCGCCTCGTCGCCGATGAGACCGACCGTCTCGGGGGTCTTGGGCAGGTGCACGGTGATGAAGTCCGCGACCTCGAGCAGCTCGTCCAGCGACAGGACCTTGACGCCCATCTGCGCGGCCCGGGCAGGCTGGACGTAGGGGTCGTAGGCGACGACCTTCATGCCGAACGCCGACATGCGCTGGGCGACCAGCGCGCCGATGCGGCCGAGGCCGACGACGCCGAGGGTCTTCTCGGCCAGCTCGACGCCGGTGTACTTCGAGCGCTTCCACTCGCCGTTCTTCAGCGCCGAGTTGGCCTGCGGAATGTGCCGCGCGGTGGCCAGCAGCAGACCGCAGGCCAGCTCGGCGGCGGTCACGATGTTGGAGGTGGGGGCGTTGACGACCATCACGCCGGCCTTGGTGGCGGCGGAGACGTCGACGTTGTCCAGGCCGACGCCGGCTCGTGCGACGACCTTCAGCTTCTTCGCGGCGGCGACCGCCTCGGCGTCGACCTTGGTGGCCGAACGGATCAGGATCGCGTCGACGTCGGCGATCGCGGGCAGCAGCTCGGCACGGTCCGCGCCGTTGCAGTGCCGGATCTCGAAGTCCGGGCCAAGGGCGTCAACAGTCGCGGGCGACAGCTCTTCAGCGATGAGTACGACAGGTTTCGAGCTCACGTGAGTCCTCACAAGTCCAATGCGGACGGCCGTCCCGACGGCCGCGGGCGAGTGGAGGGATGTAGCGGCCTCGGGGAGGTGCGGGTGCGTTCTCGCGTCGTCCGGTGCGTGCTCTCGGTCTGCCGGACGGGGCTCTCGTAGCGGAAGCTACTCGGGCCTGTGACCGGTGCGGCGAGAGTGCGTGCCGGGCGGCGCGGGGGCGTGCCTGCAGATCTTCGGGGTCGCTCGAGCCGCGTGGAAGACGCACGACGCTGTGGGCCTGACGCGTATGTTGTGCAGCAGTGTAGTGCCGTAACAGGGGTCTTCTTGCGCCTCTGTGGAAGGATCACTCGTCCGTGGCTGGACGGTGTGTACAACGTCGCGCTCACGGGCATTACCCAGGGTCAGACCGAAGGGCCGGAGCAGGTCCGCTCCGGCCCGTTCGGCCGTTCGGCTTACGCCTCGTCGTCGTTGACCCACGACATGAGCTTGCGGAGCTCCTTGCCGGTGGTCTCCAGGAGGTGGTTCTGGTCCTGGGTCTTGTACTCGTTGTACTTCTTCAGACCGGAGTGGTACTCCTCCATCCAGTTCCTGGCGAACGTGCCGTCCTGGATCTCGGCGAGGATCTGCTTCATCTCGGCCTTGGTGGCGTCGGTGATGATGCGCGGGCCGGTGACGTAGTCGCCCCACTCCGCGGTCTCGGAGATCGACCAGCGCATCTTCTCCAGGCCGCCCTCGTACATGAGGTCGACGATGAGCTTCAGCTCGTGGAGGCACTCGAAGTACGCGATCTCCGGCTGGTAGCCGGCCTCGGTCAGGGTCTCGAAGCCCGCCTTGACCAGCGCCGCGGTACCACCGCAGAGGACGGCCTGCTCACCGAACAGGTCGGTCTCGGTCTCCTCGGTGAAGGTCGTCTTGATGACGCCGGCGCGGGTGCCGCCGATGCCCTTCGCGTACGACAGCGCCAGCTCGAAGCCGTTGCCGGTCGCGTCCTGCTCGACGGCCGCGATGCAGGGCACGCCGCGGCCCTCCTCGTACTGGCGGCGGACCAGGTGGCCCGGGCCCTTCGGGGCGACCATGCAGACGTCGACGCCGGCCGGCGGCTTGATGAAGTCGAAGCGGATGTTCAGGCCGTGACCGAAGAACAGCGCGTCGCCGTCCTTGAGGTTGTCCTTGATGGACTCCTCGTAGACCTGGGCCTGGATCGGGTCCGGCACCAGGATCATGATGACGTCGGCCTCGGCGGCGGCCTCCGACGGCGTCACCACGCGAAGGCCCTGCTCCTCGGCCTTCGCCTTGGACTTGGAGCCCTCGTGCAGACCGACGCGGACGTCGACACCCGAGTCGCGCAGCGACAGCGCGTGGGCGTGGCCCTGGCTGCCGTAGCCGATGACCGCGACCTTGCGGCCCTGGATGATGGACAGGTCGGCGTCGTCGTCGTAGAACAGCTCGGCCACTGGGGTTCTCCTTGGTGTGCGGTGTCGCGTCCCACCGTACGGCGGGCGGGGGAGGGAAAGTTTCCGGGTCTCGGCATACGGGCGGTCGGCGGTCACCGGCCGCCCGTTCCAGGACTCAGGCTGATCGGTCGAGCGCGCGCAGCGACCGGTCCGTGATCGAACGCGCCCCGCGTCCGATCGCGATCGTGCCGGACTGGACGAGCTCCTTGATGCCGAACGGCTCCAGCATCTTGAGCATGGCCTCCAGCTTGTCGCTGCCACCGGTGGCCTCGATGGTGACGGCCTCCGGGGAGACGTCCACGGTCTTGGCGCGGAACAGCTGGACGATCTCGACGATCTGGGAGCGCGTCTCGTTGTCGGCACGCACCTTCACCAGAACGAGTTCGCGCTGCACCGCCGCGCCGGGCTCCAGCTCGACGATCTTCAGGACGTTGACGAGCTTGTTGAGCTGCTTGGTGACCTGTTCGAGCGGCAGTGCCTCGATCACGTTCACCACGATGGTGATGCGGGAGATGTCCGGGTGCTCGGTGATGCCGACGGCGAGCGAGTCGATGTTGAAGCCGCGGCGCGAGAACAGGGCGGTGATCCGGGCGAGGACACCGGGCTTGTTCTCGACGAGGACGGAGAGGGTGTGCTTGGTGCTCATGGTTCGGACTCGGCTCTCTCTCAGTCGTCTTCGTTGTCGCCGAAGTCGGGGCGGACGTCCCGGGCTGCCATGATCTCGTCGTTCGAGGTGCCGGCGGCGACCATCGGCCACACCATGGCGTCCTCGTGGACGATGAAGTCGACCACGACGGGGCGGTCGTTGATCGAGTTCGCCTCTTCGATGACCTTGTCGAGGTCGTCCGGGGACTCGCAGCGGATGGCGTAGCAGCCCATCGCCTCCGACAGCTTCACGAAGTCCGGGACGCGGGTGCCCGCGCTCGGCTGCTTGCCGTCCGCGCCCGGGCCGCTGTGCAGCACGGTGTTGGAGTAGCGCTGGTTGTAGAAGAGGGTCTGCCACTGGCGGACCATCCCGAGGGCGCCGTTGTTGATGATGGCGACCTTGATCGGGATGTTGTTCAGGGCGCAGGTGGTGAGTTCCTGGTTGGTCATCTGGAAGCAGCCGTCGCCGTCGACCGCCCAGACCGTGCGGTCCGGCTGCCCCGCCTTGGCGCCCATCGCGGCCGGCACCGCGTAGCCCATCGTCCCGGCGCCGCCGGAGTTCAGCCAGGTCGCGGGGGTCTCGTACTGGATGTAGTGCGCGGCCCACATCTGGTGCTGGCCGACGCCCGCGGCGAAGATCGTGCCCTCCGGCGCGAGCTGCCCGATGCGCTCGATGACCTGCTGCGGCGACAGCGAGCCGTTGTCGGGCTGCTCGTAACCCAGCGGGTACGTCTCGCGCCAGCGGTTGAGGTCCTTCCACCAGGCGCTGTAGTCGCCGCGGTGCCCCTCGCTGTGCTCCTTCTGCACGGCCTGGACCAGATCGGCGATGACCTCGCGGGCGTCCCCGACGATCGGCACGTCGGCCGCGCGGTTCTTGCCGATCTCGGCCGGGTCGATGTCGGCGTGCACGATCTTGGCGTACGGCGCGAAGCTGTCCAGCTTGCCGGTGACACGGTCGTCGAAGCGGGCTCCGAGGGCGACGATCAGGTCGGCCTTCTGCAGCGCGGTGACGGCGGTGACCGCACCGTGCATGCCCGGCATTCCCACGTGCAGTTCGTGACTGTCGGGGAATGCGCCGAGCGCCATCAGGGTGGTGGTGACGGGCGCTCCGGTGAGTTCGGCGAGGACCTTCAGCTCGGCGGTGGCACGGGCCTTGAGGACACCGCCGCCGACGTAGAGGACGGGCCGCTTCGCCTGCGTGATCAGCTTGGCGGCCTCGCGGATCTGCTTGGCGTGCGGCTTGGTCACCGGCCGGTAGCCGGGGAGGTCCATGGCGGGCGGCCACTGGAAGGTGGTCTGCGCCTGGAGGGCGTCCTTGGCGATGTCGACGAGGACCGGGCCGGGGCGGCCGGTGGAGGCGATGTGGAAGGCCTCCGCGATCGTCTTCGGGATGTCCTCGGCCTTGGTGACCAGGAAGTTGTGCTTGGTGACCGGCATGGTGATGCCGACGATGTCCGCCTCCTGGAAGGCGTCCGTGCCGATCGCCTTGGACGCGACCTGCCCGGTGATCGCGACGAGCGGCACCGAGTCCATGTGCGCGTCGGCGATCGGGGTCACCAGGTTGGTGGCACCCGGGCCGCTGGTCGCCATGCAGACGCCGACCCGGCCGGTGGCCTGTGCGTAACCCGTGGCCGCGTGACCCGCGCCCTGCTCGTGACGGACGAGCACGTGCCGCACGCGCTGGGAGTCCATCAGCGGGTCGTAGGCCGGAAGGATCGCGCCGCCGGGAATGCCGAACACCGTGTCGGCCCCTACCTCCTCGAGAGAACGGATGAGGGACTTGGCACCCGTCACCTGTTCGGGCGCGGACTGCTGTCCTCCGGAACGGGGCCGCGGCTGCGGATGATGGGCCCCGGTGGCCTGCTCGGTCATCGTCATTCTCTTCTCGATGCTGAGGGTTTTTGCGAGGTTTGTGCGGTGTGCGGTTGTTGGTCGACAGTCACCTGTGCAACAAAAAACCCCTCGTGCCGTGAGGCAAGCGAGGGGAGCGCGCCGGGTGCGGTCGCTGGGTGTTCCGGGTCGGTCCGGTGATCACCAGCTTGAGCCGACGCGCTTTCCAAGTACGAGAATTCGGGTGCGCATGGCATTGACCCTCCCCCCGGCACGCATCGACTGTCAAGTAGGTGGGACGGGAGTCTCATTATGTGAACGGAGGGCGGTACCACCCCCGAGAACAGCGCGCACACCACTCGTATACACCCCCGCGCCGCCGCCCGCGAACGCGGGCTCGGCCGGCCCGTGGGGGACCGGGTAGTGGCCGGAGGAGAGCGCTCTGCGCAGCCGGTACTCGTCGAGGGGCCCGGAGAAAGCCATCCCCTGGCCGTGCGTACAGCCCATCGCGCGCAGGGCCACGACCTGCTCGGGAAGGTCCACTCCGTCGGCCACGGACTGCAGCCCGAGGTCCGTGGCGATCCGCAGCAGCCCGCTGGTGATCTTGTGCAACCGGGCGGACTCGACGACGCCCTCGACCAGGCCCCGGTCGAGCCTGAGGAAGTCGACGGGCAGCCTTCTGAGTGCCGTGATGGCGGCGCAGCCGCCCCCGAAGCCGTCCAGGGCGATCCGGACCCCGACCCTCCGCAGCGCGTTCAGCCGGCGCTCCAGCTCGTCCAGGGGGACCCGCGGATCGGCGTCGGACAGCTCGACGATCAGGGCACCCGAGGAGAGCCCGTGCCGGGTCAGGAGGGCCTCCACGGAGCCGAGGGGTGCCGAGCGGTCCAGCAGGCGCCGGGCGCTCATCCGGACGGCGACGGGCACCGTGACCCCCGCGGCGGCCCGCTCGGCGGCCTGCTCGACCGCCTCCTCCAGGATCCAGCGGCCCAGCTCGGCGGTCCGGTCGCTGTCCTCGGCGACGCGCAGGAACTCGGCGGGCGTGAAGAGCACCCCTTGGGAGGAACGCCAGCGGGCCTGGGCGGTGACGGTCGCGATCCGGCCGTTCTCCAGGCAGACCACGGGCTGGTGCAGCAGCGCGAACTCGCCGTCCTGAAGAGCGGAGCGCAGCCGCGTCGCCAGCTCCGCCTTGCGTACGACATCCTGCTGCATCTGGGGTGCGTACAGCTCGACGCGCCCCTTGCCCGCCGCCTTGGCGCGGTACATGGCCAGGTCGGCGTTGCGCAGCAACTCGCCCGCGCCCAGCCCCGGTTCGGCGAAGCCGACGCCGATGGACGCGGCCACCCGGACATCGTTGCCGTCGATGGCGTAGGGCTGCGAGAGCTTGATCCGCAGCCGGTCGGCCAGTTCCATGATCTGTTGCTCACGCGCGGCACGGTCGCGGTTGCCGTCGCCGACGATCAGGGCCGCGAACTCGTCTCCGCCGAGCCGGGCGGCGGTGTCGCCGTGCCGTACCGAGTCCTGGAGTCTGCGGGCGGCCTGGACGAGGAGCTCGTCACCGGCCTGGTGCCCGATGGTGTCGTTGACCGCCTTGAAGCCGTCGAGGTCGATGAAGAGAACGGCCGCGCCGCGGTCGGTGGAGCGGCGGCCGGACAGTGCCTGCTGGACGCGCCGCGTGAACAGGGCGCGGTTGGGCAGGTCGGTGAGCGGGTCGTGCTCGGCGTTGTGCTGCAGTTGCGCCTGTAGACGCACGCGCTCCGTCACGTCCCGGCTGTTGAAGATGAGGCCGCCGTGGTGCCGGTTGACGGTGGACTCCACGTTGAGCCAGCCGCCCTCGCCGGACTTGAAGCGGCACTCGATGCGCGTGGTGGGCTCCTGCAGATGACTGGCGGCCAGGAAGCGGCGCACCTCGTGCACCACGCAGCCGAGGTCCTCGGGGTGGATGAGCGAGGCGAGCTCGGAGCCGACGAGGTCCTCCGCACTGCGGCCGTAGACCCCGGCGGCTGCCGGGCTGACGTACTTCAGGATGCCGTTGGGCGCCGCGATCATGATGACGTCGCTGGAGCCCTGCACCAGGGAGCGGAAGTGGTTCTCCTTCTGGGCCAGCTCCTGGGTGAGGGTGATGTTGTCGAGGAGCATGATGCCCTGGCGCACCACGAGGGCCAGCACGACCAGGCCCGCGGTGAGGAGCACCACGCGGTCGACGCTGCGGCCGTTGAGCACGTTGTAGAGAATCCCCAGCGTGCAGACCGCGGCGGCCAGGTAGGGCGTGAGCGCGCCGAGGGATCCGGCGATCGGGCGGGGCGCCGCGTACCGGTGGTGGTCCGCGCCCTGCGGGACGGGGTGTCCGCCGTCCGGCCGCCGGCCCGGGATGTGTTCGTGCACCACGCGCGCGTACCCGTCCTCGCGGTAGCCGTCCCTTCCGTGCCCGCTCCGTTCGTGCCCTTGCCCGCGCGGCCCGTTCCCTTCGTGTTCGTCGGCGTCCGGCTGTCCGTGCCGGGTGCCGGCCCAGGGAGCGTAGGCGAGGAGCAGCGAGCCGGCGAACCAGCCCGCGTCGAGAAGCTGCCCCGAGTGGTAGTTGTTGTGCAGGAGGGGCGACGTGAACAAGGCGTCGCACATGACGGTCAGGGCGAGTGCGCCGATCGCGGTGTTCACCGCCGAGCGGTTCAGCGAGGAGCGCCTGAAGTGCAGCGCCAGCACCATGCTCACCAGGGCGATGTCCAGCAGGGGGTACGCCAGGGAGAGCGCGGTGTGCGCGACGCTCGGACCGTCGAACTTCGCCGCCTGGGCGAGCGCGAGACTCCAGGACAGCGTGAGCAGGGAACCGCCGATCAGCCAGGAGTCGAGCGCCAGGCACATCCAACCGGCCTTGGTCACCGGCCTCTTGGCGAGCACCAGCAGTCCAACGATGGCCGGCGGCGCGAAGCACAGGAAGAAGATGTCGGCGACACTGGGGCTCGGGACCTGACGCTCGAGGACGATCTCGTACCACCCCCAGACGCCGTTGCCCAGCGAGGCCATGGCGGAGGAGACCGCGAAGAGCATCCACGCGGGTCGAAAGGGGCTGCGCCGGTGGTGGGCGTAGAGGAAGCAGGAGACGGCCGCGGTGCCCGCGGCGGCGCTCAGCCCGAAGTCGCCCATGATCAGCGCCAGGTTCGCCGATCCCCAGCCGAAGGCGGAACCGACCGCGTATCCCGCGCACACCGTGGCCAGCACGAGCTGCGAGACCATACCCGTCCCGCCACCGAGTACCGGACGGCGGGTCAGCAGCGCCCCGGGGGAACTCACCGGTCCCACCAGGTCCGCACAGCGGGGTCCCGCTGCTCCGGGCACGCTGGGTGCGCATGCCTCCTGCGGGCGCCGTGCCTGCGGTGGTGATGTCCGCCGTGGGCTCGGCTGCGCGTGGCCGCGCGCCAGGGTCGTCGGCGGCCCCGCCGCGTCGGATCGTTCGTCCATAGGCCGTGCATCGCCCGTCGCCCCCCTCGCAGTCCGAATGTCCATCCCCGGCGCCGAACGGTGCGCGGCGCAGCCCCTGTCGGGACGATACACCAGTCTCGTCACTCAGGGACATAGTTCCTCTACGCTCCGTGACGACCAGCGGGGATGCGGACACGACCCGCATCCGGGGGAATGCGGAGAGTGTCCCCTTCCCGGGCGCGGCCGCGGACGGCAGCGGATTACGTGCCTGTGGTGAGGACCACGTTGCCGAGCGGCTCCCGGTTCACGAAACGATTCAACTGCGTGACCAGCAACCGCTCGGCACGGGGCAGGAACGCCGACGTGGGGCCGCCGACGTGGGGGCTGATGAGCACGCCGGGCGCCTGCCACAAGGGATGCCCCAGAGGCAGCGGCTCGGGATCGGTGACGTCGAGGGCCGCGGTGAGGCGTCCGCCGTCCAGCTCGGCGAGCAGGGCCTTGGTGTCGACGACGGGGCCGCGGGCGACGTTGACCAGGAGCGCGCCGTCCTTCATGCGGGCCAGGAAGTCGGCGTCCACCATGCCGCGCGTGCTGTCGGTGAGGGGGGTGGAGAGCACCACGATGTCGGCCTCGGGGAGCAACGCGGGCAGTTCCGTGAATGGGTGCACCGGACCGCGCGCCGTGGTGCGCTCAGAGCGCGCGACGCGCGCCACCCGCGCCACCTCGAAGGGCACGAGCCGGTCCTCGATCGCGGACCCGATCGACCCGTACCCCACGATCAGAACGGACTTGTCGGCCAGCGCCGGACGGAACCCGGAGCGCCACTCCCCCTTGTCCTGCGCGCGCACGAAGTCGGGGATGCCCCGCAGCGAGGCGAGGATCAGGGCGAGGGCGAGCTCACCGGTGCTCGCCTCGTGCACCCCCCTGGCGTTGCACAACTGCACCCCCGGGCGCAGGGACTTCAGGCTCGGCTGGACGTGGTCGACTCCGGCGGAGAGGGTCTGCACGGCCTGCAGGGAGGTCATTTCGGCCATCGGCCGCTGGGCGACGGCGGGCGGCTTCATGTAGGGCACGACGTAGAACACGCAGTCGGCCGGGTCCGCGGGAAACTCCTGGCCGCCGTCCCAGAAGCGGTAGTCGAGGCCTTCGGGCAGACCCTTGATCTCGTCGGCATGAAAGGGGAGCCACACATCGGAAGTCATGCTCGGGAGGCTATGTCAGGCAGCGGGACGTACAGAGGTTAGGTTGGGGTTGCAGGAGAGGGAGGGTCACGGCCAGGTGGAGCGCAGGACGATCGGCGCGGCAACGCTCGATGTGGGGGCGATCGGGCTCGGGTGCATGCCGATGAGCTGGGCGTACACCGGGTCACGGCAGCGCGGCGAGGAGTCGCTGCGCACGGTGCACGCGGCCCTCGACCTGGGGTCGACGCTGCTCGACACGGCCGACATGTACGGACCCTTCACCAATGAGCTGCTGGTGGGCCGGGCGCTGCGGGAACGGCGTCCGGAGGCCTTCGTGTCGACGAAGGTGGGGCTGCTGGTGGGCGAGCAGCACATCGTGGCCAACGGGCGTCCCGGTTATGTGCGGCGGGCCTGCGACGCCTCGCTGCGCCGGCTGCAGACCGACGTGATCGACCTCTACCAGCTGCACCGCGCGGACCCCGAGGTGCCGGTCGAGGAGACCTGGGGCGCGATGGCCGATCTGGTGGCGGCCGGAAAGGTGCGTTCGCTCGGGCTGTGCGCGGTCGGCGCCCGTTCCGCCCGCCGGCCGGGGGCGCGCTCGCACGCCGGGCGGCTGCATGACGGAACGATCCGGCAGTTGGAGCGGGTGCAGCAGGTCTTCCCGGTGAGCGCGGTGGAGGCCGAGCTGTCGGTGTGGTCGACGGAGGCCCTGGACGCGCTGCTGCCGTGGTGCGCCGCGCGCGGCGTGGGTTTCCTGGCGGCGATGCCGCTCGGCAACGGCTTCCTGACCGGCACGCTGACGCCGGGCGGGGGCTTCGAGCCCGACGACGTGCGGGCCCGCCATCCCCGCTTCACCGCCGAGATGATGGCCGCCAACCAGCCGATCGTCGCCGGGTTGCGGCGGGTGGCCCGACGGCACGGGGACGGGGTCACTCCGGCGCAGGTGGCGCTGGCCTGGGTGCTGTCCCAGGGCCGGCACGTGGTTCCGGTGCCGGGGGCCAAGCGGGCGCGCTGGGCGGCGGAGAACGCGGGAGCGGCCGGGCTGCTGCTGACGGCGGAGGATCTGGCGGAGGTGGCGGGGCTGCCCGGGGCTCAGGGGTCGTGGGACTGACGCCTCCCGCGGCCGGCGCTCGCGCATCGGGTGTTCCTGATCGGGAACCCGCGGGACGCGAGCGGTGTATGAACAGTAGGACCGCCACGTCGAAGGGACCTCTGATCGTGCAACGTCGAGTGGTGAAGGCCGCGTTGGCCGCGGCAGCGCTGGTTGTGACGGCCGGCTGTTCCTCCGGCGGCTCGGGAGGCGGATCGCCGAAGGACGGTCTGAACCCGTCGTCGAGCGGTCCGGTGACGGGGCCGGCGTCCTCGGGACGGTCGACCGGGACGGCCGCGCCCGCCAAGGGTTCGGTGAGGGTGGTGCGCACCCTCGCCGAGGGCCTCAAGTCGCCCTGGGGCCTGGCGCCGCTGCCGGAGGGCGGTCTGCTGGTCTCCTCGCGGGACGAGGGGACGATCACCCGGGTGGACGAGAGGACCGGGAGGACGACGGAGCTGGGCCAGGTGCCGGGGGTGGCCCCCGCCGGGGAGGGCGGCCTGCTCGGTATCGCGCTCTCCCCCGCCTACGCCTCGGACCACATGGTCTACGCGTACTTCACGACGGCGTCGGACAACCGGATCGTCCGTATGTTGTACGACGCGAAGAAGCCGCCCGGCGAGCAGCTGGGCGCGCCTGACACGATCTTCAAGGGCATCCCCAAGGGAGTGATCCACAACGGCGGCCGGATCGCCTTCGGTCCGGACGGGATGCTGTACGCGGGAGCGGGCGAGACGGGCACCCGGGGTCTGGCCCAGGACAAGAAGGCGCTGGGCGGCAAGATCCTGCGGATGACGCCGGACGGCGACCCGGCGCCGGGCAACCCCTTCGGCGACTCGGTCGTGTACTCGTACGGGCACCGCAACGTGCAGGGGCTCGCCTGGGACGACAGACAGCGCCTGTGGGCCTCCGAGTTCGGGCAGGACACCTGGGACGAGCTGAACCAGATCAAGCCGGGCGACAACTACGGCTGGCCGGTGGTCGAGGGCAGGAGCGACGACCCGAAGTACCACAACCCGGTCGCCCAGTGGCACACCGACGACGCCTCGCCCAGCGGCATCGCCTACGCCGAGGGTTCCGTCTGGATGGCGGGGCTCAAGGGCGAGCGTCTGTGGCGGGTGCCGCTGAAGGGCACACGGGCCGCCGCCGCTCCGCAGTCCTTCCTGAACGGCAGGTACGGGCGGCTGCGCACGGTGGTCTCGGCGGGCGGCGACAAGCTCTGGCTGGTCACCAGCGAGACGGACGGGCGGGGCAGCCCCGGGAAGGGGGACGACCGGATCCTGGAGCTGGAGGTGAAGTAGGTCCGCGGCCTCAGGGTTCGTCCGGCTCGGACACGGGTTCCTCCGCAGGGTCCGCCCCACCGCGTTCCCGTCCCGGCGGCCGTACGACCACCTTGCCCGAGGACAGATCTATGGGGCCGCGTCCCGGATCACCGTCGTTCAGGTCCACGCGGCTCAGTTCGAGCCGTTTGCGTTCGTCGTCGGTGTGCTTGCGGCCTGGAGCGAAAATCTCCTCGAACATGTTGAACACGGCGCCTCCCTCGGCCCGGATCCCTGCCAGCGTATGCCTCAGCCCGCGGTCCTGGCAGTGGGGGTCTCCTGGGGGAACAGCCGGAGCCGATGGGCCAGTGCCGCCGCCTCTCCCCTTCCCGAGACGTCGAGCTTGGCCAGGATGTTCGACACATGGACGCTGGCGGTCTTCGGGGAGATGAAGAGTTCCTCGGCGATCTGGCGGTTGCTGCGGCCGGCCGCGACCAGGCGCAGCACGTCGCGCTCACGGCTGGTGAGGCCGAGGGCCTGGGCCGGGTCGACCGGGGTCGGGGCGTACGGCCCGGGGGCCCTGCCCAGGGCGAGGCGGGCCCGCTGGGCGAGCAGCGCGACGGCGTCGGCGAGCGGGCGGGCGCCGAGGTGGTCGGCCGCCGCCCGGGCCAGCCGCAGGAGCTCGGTGGCGCGGGCCCGCTCGTCCTCGTCGGCGCCCGTGGTCAACAGGGAGTCGGCGAGGCGGTGGCGGACGCGGGCGAGGTCGTAGGGGCGTTCCAGGCATTCGAAGGACGAGACCACCTCGGCCCACTCGTGCGGGTCGGACACGCCCTCGGCCCGGCGGAGTTCGGCGCGCACCCACCGCTCGTGCGCGTGCCAGACCGGCGCTCCGGTGGCCAGCTTCCTGGCCGCCTCCCGGAGGCCGCGCACGATCTGGTCGCGCCCTGCCTCGGCGGCGGGCAGTCCGCGGGCGTCGGCCTCCGCGGTGGCGGCGGCGAGCAGCAGGGGCCAGCCGTAGCGCTGGGTGCCGGGCGGGAAGCCCGTGTCCAGTGCCTGTTCCAGCACGGTGCGGGCGTCGAGGAGGCGGCCCTCTCCCGCGGCGATGCGGATCGTGCTGCGCGCCAGCGGCAGGGCGTGCTGCGGCATGGGGTCGTGCGTGCCGAAGTGGCCGCGGGCGGCGGCCAGTTGACGTGCCGCTTCGGCGAGGTCGCCGCGGTCGAGGGCGAGGTCGGCCAGGCGCATGGCCCCGCTGCCGGACGGTTTGCCGCTGAGGCCGACCCAGCGCGTTCCGTGCCGCCTCGACGGCTTCGTCCCACTGGCCGAGTGAGCAGAGCGACTCGGCGAGGTTGCCCCACACCCAGGCCTCGGTGTCCAGCAGGCTGTTCTTCCGGGCGAGTTCGGTGCCCTGCCGCAGGATCGGGACGGCCTCGCGGGAGCGTCCGACCGACTCCAGGTGGGACGGCAGGTTGATGTGGAGGCGTCCCGCGACGAGGGACGCGCCGTGCGGCGGCACCTGCTCCTTGACCTCGTACATCTCCGTGATGCCCGCCTCGATGTCCCCCGCGTCGACCATGAGGCCGCCGAGGGTGAGCCGGGCGTTCAGCTCGATGTCCCGGGCGCCGACCATGCGCGCGTACTCCACGGCGCGCTCGGCGGCGAAGAGGGCGCCGGGGCCCGGTTCGTGCAGCATGCACCAGGCGGCGACCAGCGACAGCACCTCGGCGTGGACCGCCGACGGGGGCAGGCCGCGCACCAGGTCCCGGGCGGTGGCGAGTTCCTGCCACCCGTCGCCGCGGGCCTGGGCCGTGATCAGACGCGAGCGCTGGACCCAGAACCAGGCGGCGCGCAGCGGATCGCTCCCGTCCTCCAGGACGTGCAGCGCCCGTTTGGTGATCTTCAGGGCCCTCTCGCGCTCCCCCGACAGCCGGCCGGCGACGGCGGCCTCGGCCATCAGGTCGAGATAGCGCAGGGGCGCCGGGACGTCCGGGGGTCCCTGGGCTGCCGGGTCGTGGCCGCAGGGCGGGAACACCTCCACGTAGTCGATGGGGCGCAGTGCGGCCCGTACGGCTTCCGGGGCGACCTCCCACAGCTCCATCGCCCGTTCCAGGAGCCGGAGCTGTTCGGAGTGGGCGTGCCGGCAGCGGGCCTCGACGGAGGCGTCCAGGACGGCGGGCAGAGCCTTGGCGGCGTCGTGCGCGTGGTACCAGTAGCTGGCCAGGCGCGTGGCGCGCTCGTCGGCCGGTACGAGTGTGGGGTCGGCCTCCAGGGCTTCGGCGTAGCGCCGGCTGAAGCGGGAGCGCTCGCCGGGCAGCAGGTCGTCACTGACGGCCTCGCGGACCAGGGAGTGGCGGAAGCGGTAGCCGTCGCCGCCGGGTGAGGCGAGCAGGATGTTGGCGCCGACGGTGGCGCGCAGCGCGTCGATGAGGTCGTCCTCGGCGAGCCGGGCCACGGCGGCGAGCAGTCGGTACTCGACGGTGGAGCCGCCTTCGGCGACGATCCGGGCGATGCGCTGGGCGCTCTCGGGCAGCCCCTCGACGCGTACGAGGAGCAGGTCGCGCAGCGAGTCCGTGAGGCCCGTGCGGCAGCCCTGGCGGGCGGCGACTGCGAGCTCCTCCACGAAGAACGCGTTGCCGTCGGAGCGTTCGAAGATGTCGTCGACCTGGGCCGGTTCGGGTTCGTGGGCGAGGATTCCGGCGATCTGGCGGCCGACCTCGGCGCGTGTGAAGCGGCCGAGTTCGATGCGGCGGACGGTGCGCAGGCGGTCCAGCTCGGCGAGGAGGGGGCGCAGCGGGTGGCGGCGGTGGATGTCGTCGGCGCGGTACGTGGCGACGACGACGAGGCGTCCGCTGCGCAGCGTACGGAAGAGGTAGGCCAGCAGGTGGCGGGTGGAGGCGTCGGCCCAGTGCAGGTCCTCCAGGGCCACGACGACCGTACGGTCCGCGGCGACGCGCTCCAGGAGGCGGGCGGTGAGTTCGAAGAGGCGGGCCATGCCCTCCTCGTCGGGGCGCCGGCCACGGTCGGTCTCGCCCAGCTCGGGCAGCAGCCGGGCCAGCTCGTCCTCCTGTCCGGCGGCGGCCGCGGCGAACTCGTCCGGGAGCAGGCGGCGCAGGGCGCGCAGAGCGGTGGAGAACGGGGCGAAGGGCAGTCCGTCGGCGCCGATCTCGACACAGCCTCCGCACGCGAAGACGGCGCCCTCGCGGCCGGCCACGGCGGCGAACTCCTCGATCAGGCGCGTCTTCCCGACCCCGGCCTCGCCTCCGAGGAGCAGCGCCTGCGGTTCGCCCCCGGTGCTCGACGCCTGGGCGCCACCGCCGGCGGCGCGGGCGAGCGCCTCGCGCAGGACGCCCAGTTCGTCCGCGCGGCCGACGAACACGGGGCTGACGGATCTGGTCTCCACGGGCCCGAGCATCGCACAACGGTCCGTGGGAGCGGCACTGGTTATCGGGCGGATGGCCATCAGTGCCGGGCCGGGTGCCGGGAGAGCGGCGGGCGCTCTCCCGGGAGGCCGGCCGACCCCCGTGCGGCCGGCCTCCCCCGGCGTCGGAAGGGGGCCGCCCGCGGGGCGGGCGGCCCCCTCGGGCCCGGCGCTCACGCGGCGCGGGCGAACCGGTGCCGGCGGGGACGCGGGCTATGCGCCTGCCCCTCCGTGTCGTTCTGGCCGGACTCGCGCGCGGCGGTGCGGCGGTCGGCACGGCGGCCGCGGAGGGCGTCTCGTACCAGTCGGTGGTTCTGCGCCTCGCGGATCAGCTCGGCGGATCGGATCTGGTGGAGCTCGTACTCGAACATGTCGTACCCCTCGTGAAGAGCCGGTTTCGGCCTCGCTCTGTGCGATGCCTCAACCTTCGTCTCCCAGGGGGGTGCGTCACATCGGGAGAGTGCCGCATCTTGCGCACGCGAAGGGCCTTAGAGCGGCGGCACATCACCTGCGCCGGCTCTAAGGCCCCTCAGAGGTACGGAGGTTCACTTGGTGGAGGGCAGTCCGAGCAGGAGGTCGGAGTACTTGGCGACCGCGAGCACGAGGCCGACGACGCCGAGCGAGACGCCCGCCCAGGCGACGGACTTGATCCAGGCGGCCTGCGGCCTGCCGGGCGCCCCGAAGGCGGGCCGGGCCAGGACCACGACGCCGACGATCAGCGCGGCCAGCGCGAAGAGGCCGCCGACGAGCGCGGTGGTCGCCCAGGCGTCGCCGTACACCTCCTTGACCTGCGTGGCGACGCTCGCGGACGACGAGGTCTGCAGCTGTCCGACAAGGGTCTCGCGGGCGGCGGCCACGGTGGCGACCCAGCTGCCGGTGAGCGACACGATGCCGAGTCCGGCGGAGACGACGGCGGCGGCGCCCTGACCGACGCCGGGGGCGTTCTTCTCCCCGGCCGCGGGGAGGTCCTCGTCCACCGGGGCGTCGTCCTCGGTGTCGTCCTGCTCCTCGGCCTCGGCCGCGGTCTCCGTCTCGGCCTCGGTCACGGCCGCGCCGTCCGGCTTCTCCTCGGTACCGGTGCCGTCCACGGTCTCCTCGTCGCTCTTCGCCTCGGTGCCGTTCGCGTCCACGGCTTCGTCAACTGTCTTGGTTCCCATGTCCCGCACCGTACGGACGGAGTCTGAGAAGTCTCTTAATGATCCCTGTGCCCGCGGGTAACGATCGGCGTACGCGTGCGTGACCGTCGGGCAACGCTCAGTCGCTCGTCCGCGCGCGCGTTGCCCGCCAGTCCCGCGCGAGCACCGACCAGACCTCCATGTCGAGGCGTACGCCCCGGTGGGGGAAGCTCTCCCGCAGTACCGCGTCCCGGGTCATCCCCAGCCGACGGGCGCCGTTCACACTCGGTTCGTTCGCCGAGGCGGCGATCCACTCGACCCGGTGGATCCCGCGTTCCTCGACGGCCCAGTCGATGAGCAGTCGCATCGCGCGCGTGACCAGGCCCCGTCCGGTACCGGCGGGTTCCAGCCAGCAGCCGACCTCGCAGTTGCCCCGGGCCGCGTCGAAGTTCAGGAAGAGCACCCCGCCGACGAGCCTTCCCTCCAGCCACAGGCCGTGCAGGGATCCGGTGTCGGCGGCCCGGTTGTCGGCGTACCGCTGGAGCAGCTCCCGCGCGGACGCCACGTCCGTGGCGCCCGAACCGAACGGGATGTACTGCCCGATGAACTCCCGCCCCCGGTCCAGATGCGCGAGGAACTCCTCGGCGTGCCAGGGCTCCAGGGGGCGCAGTTCCGCGCCGTCGTCACCCAGGGATATCGCGTACATCCTGCTGCTGCTCCTTCTCCGTTGCGTCCGCCGGCTCTGTGTCCGTCGCGGCGGCCGGCCTCTTGTGGAGGCCGACCTCTCATGGGCACTCCGGCGGCTCGGGATGCCTACGGGGGCGGGCGCCGGCCGGGCCGGTGGGCCCCGGTCGCAACGGGGTGCCCGCGACAGGCCTGGGGGGACGCACCGGTCCCGGTGCGTCCCCCCAGGTGGGTGGTGGACGGCTCAGCCCTCGCTGACGCCCAGCTTCTCCAGGATGAGCTCCTTGACGCGGGCCGCGTCGGCCTGGCCCCGGGTGGCCTTCATGACCGCGCCGACCAGGGCGCCGGCGGCGGCCACCTTGCCGCCGCGGATCTTGTCCGCGACGCCCGGGTTGCCGGCGATGGCCTCGTCGACGGCGGCGGTCAGCGCGCCCTCGTCCGAGACGACCTTGAGGCCGCGCTTGTCGACGACCTCGTCCGGGGTGCCCTCGCCCGCGAGCACGCCCTCGATGACCTGACGGGCGAGCTTGTCGTTCAGGTCACCGGAGGCCACGAGCTGCGCCACCCGGGCGACCTGCGCCGGGGTGATGGGCAGGTCCTCGAGGGCCTTGCCCGACTCGTTGGCGCTGCGGGCCAGTTCGCCCATCCACCACTTGCGGGCGGACGTGGCGTCCGCGCCGGCCTCGATCGTGGCGACGATCGCGTCGATGGCACCGGCGTTGAGGATCGACTGCATGTCGTGGGCACTGACGCCCCACTCCTCGCGCAGCCGGTTGCGGCGGGCCAGCGGCTGCTCGGGCAGACCCGCGCGCAGCTCCTCGACCCAGTCGCGGGACGGAGCGACGGGGACGAGGTCGGGCTCCGGGAAGTACCGGTAGTCCTCGGCCTCCTCCTTCACGCGGCCCGAGGTCGTGGACCCGGTGTCCTCGTGGAAGTGGCGCGTCTCCTGGATGATCGTGCCGCCGCTGTCGAGGACCGCGGCGTGCCGCTGGATCTCGAAGCGGGCGGCGCGCTCCACCGAGCGAAGCGAGTTGACGTTCTTCGTCTCGGAGCGCGTGCCGAACTTCTCCCGGCCGTGCGGGCGCAGCGACAGGTTCACGTCGCAGCGCATCTGCCCCATCTCCATGCGGGCTTCCGAGACGCCGAGCGCCTTGATGAGCTCGCGCAGTTCGGCGACGTACGCCTTGGCGACCTCGGGAGCGCGTTCGCCCGCGCCCTCGATCGGCTTGGTGACGATCTCGATGAGGGGGATGCCCGCGCGGTTGTAGTCGAGCAGGGAGTGCGAGGCGCCGTGGATACGGCCGGTCGCGCCACCGACGTGCGTGGACTTGCCGGTGTCCTCCTCCATGTGGGCGCGCTCGATCTCCACGCGGAAGACCTCGCCGTCCTCCAGCTGTACGTCGAGGTAGCCGTTGAAGGCGATCGGCTCGTCGTACTGGGAGGTCTGGAAGTTCTTCGGCATGTCCGGATAGAAGTAGTTCTTCCGGGCGAAGCGGCACCACTCGGCGATCTCGCAGTGCAGTGCGAGACCGATCTTGATGGCGGACTCGACGCCGGTCGCGTTGACGACGGGCAGCGAGCCGGGCATGCCGAGGCAGGTGGGGCAGGTCTGCGAGTTGGGCTCGGCGCCCAGCTCGGTGGAGCACCCGCAGAACATCTTGGTCTTGGTGCCGAGCTCGACATGGACTTCGAGGCCCATGACGGGGTCGTACGTCGCCAGGGCGTCCTCGTACGACACCAGCTCGTCGGTCGTGGTGGTCACGGTGAAAACTTCCCTCTCAGCCCAGCAGGACGTCGTCGTCGCCCAGGCGCTTGAGCTCCCGGTAGAGGATGGCGAGGCCGGTGACGATGGCGGCGGCGGACACGGCCGCGTCGATCAGGCGCAGCGTGTCGTGCTCCGTGCGGGCCTTCTTGGCCTGCTTGGCGACGCCGAGGGCACCGAACGCGGTGGTCGCGATGGACAGGTACGTGCCGGACTTGGACTTCTTGAAGCCCTTGGCCTTGGTCAGAGCCTTACTCACAACGACGGAGCCTCCTCGATCAGCGGGTGCCCCCACTTTTCCACGAAGGCGGCCTCGACGGCGGCGCCGACCTTGTACAGCCTGTCGTCCTTCATCGCGGGGGCGATGATCTGCAGGCCGACCGGGAGGTTGTCCTCCGGCGCGAGACCGCAGGGCAGCGACATGGCCGAGTTGCCCGCCAGGTTGGTCGGGATGGTGCACAGGTCCGCGAGGTACATCGCCATCGGGTCGTCGGCGCGCTCGCCGATCGGGAAGGCGGTGGTGGGCGTGGTCGGCGAGACGATCACGTCCACCTGCTCGAACGACTTCTCGAAGTCGCGGGTGATGAGCGTGCGGACCTTCTGCGCCGAGCCGTAGTACGCGTCGTAGTAGCCGGAGCTGAGGGCGTACGTGCCGAGCATGATGCGGCGCTTGACCTCGTCCCCGAAGCCGGCCTCGCGGGTGAGGGAGGTGACCTCCTCGGCGGAGCGCGTGCCGTCGTCCCCGACGCGCAGGCCGTAGCGCATGGCGTCGAAGCGGGCGAGGTTGGACGAGCACTCGGACGGCGCGATCAGGTAGTACGCGGAGAGCGCCAGGTCGAAGGACGGGCAGTCCAGCTCGACGATCTCGGCGCCGAGGTCCTTGAGCAGGGCGACGGCCTCGTCGAAGCGCTGCACGACACCGGCCTGGTAGCCCTCGCCGCGGAACTGCTTGACGACACCGACGCGCATGCCCGCGACGGAGCCGTTGCGGGCGGCCTCGACGACCGGGGGGACCGGCGCGTCGATGGAGGTCGAGTCGAGCGGGTCGTGACCGGCGATGACCTCGTGCAGCAGCGCCGCGTCCAGGACCGTACGGGCGCAGGGGCCGCCCTGGTCGAGGGAGGAGGAGAACGCCACCATGCCGTAGCGGGAGACGCCGCCGTAGGTGGGCTTGACGCCGACCGTGCCGGTGACGGCCGCGGGCTGGCGGATGGAGCCGCCCGTGTCGGTGCCGATGGCGAGCGGCGCCTCGAAGGAGGCGAGCGCGGCGGACGAGCCGCCACCCGAGCCGCCGGGGATGCGGCTGAGGTCCCAGGGGTTGCCCGTGGGTCCGTACGCGCTGTTCTCGGTGGAGGACCCCATGGCGAACTCGTCCATGTTGGTCTTGCCGAGGATGACGACGTCGGCGGCCTTCAGGCGCTTGGTGACCGTGGCGTCGTAGGGCGGGATCCAGCCTTCGAGGATCTTGGAACCGACGGTGGTCGGGACCCCCTCGGTGGTGAAGATGTCCTTGAGCGCGAGGGGCACGCCGGCGAGCGGTCCGAGCTTCTCGCCGCGCTCCCGCTTCGCGTCGACGGCGCGGGCCTGCGCGAGGGCGCCCTCGCGGTCGACGTGCAGGAAGGCGTGCACCTTCTCGTCGACGGCCTCGATACGGGCGAGGTGGGCCTCGGTGACCTCGACGGCCGTGAGCTCGCCGGCGGCGATCCGCGCGGCGATCTCGGCCGCCGTCAGCCTGATGATGTTGACGTTGGTGTCCGTCATGGTGATTAGTCCTCCCCCAGGATCTGCGGCACCTTGAAACGCTGCTGCTCCTGGGCCGGGGCGCCGGAGAGCGCCTGCTCGGGGGTGAGCGACGGGCGGACCTCGTCCGCGCGCATGACGTTCGTCAGCGGCAGCGGGTGGGAGGTCGGCGGTACGTCTTGGTCGGCGACCTCGCTGACGCGGGCGACCGCGCCGATGATGTCGTCGAGCTGGCCGGCGAAGTGGTCGAGCTCTTCCGCCTTCAGCTCCAGACGCGCCAGCCGTGCGAGGTGGGCGACCTCCTCGCGCGTGATGCCAGGCATGCAGCGATCCTCTGGGTGAGAGTGTGTGGTTTGGCCCAATCCTATGGGGCCGGGGCCGATGCCCGCGCCCGGGTTTGCCCGGGGGGCCTTCCCGCACGTGCGGACGGTGACGGTTCGTATACGAGGGGGGAGTCGCCGGCGGGGCCCCACACCGCCGTCGCGGAGCCGCGCCCCCCGCCGGGAAGAAGCCGCGGACCGGCCGTGGCTGAGCGCGCCCATGGCGGGGACGCCTACCACGCCGCGAAGAAGCCGCGGACCGGCCGTGGCTGAGCGCGCAGTTCCCCGCGCCCCTGGCGGGGACGCCAACCCCACCGTGAAAAACCTGCGGACCGGCCGTGGCTGAGCGCGCAGTTCCCCGCGCCCCTGGCGGGGACGCCAACCCCACCGTGAAAAACCTGCGGACCGGCCGTGGCTGAGCGCGCAGTTCCCCGCGTCCCTGGCGGGGACGACTCCGCCGTGATGAAGGTGCGGGCCGGTCGCCGTGGCTCTGGTGGGGCGCGGGCGCCGGTGGTGGGCAACCGGTCACGGGCGAGGTCCACCTGTCGGGTGACCGTCACGGGTGGTGCGTGGGTGGGAGATGCCGGCGGGAGCCCCACGAACCGCACCCGACGACGAACCGAACCGCCGGAACTACTCCGCGGCCGGCAACGCGGCCCGCGGCCGCTGCCATCCCCGCGACCCCCGCGCCAGCAACCACGCCGTGGCCTCGTCCGGCGGCATCGCCGCGGCGACCAGCCACCCCTGCACCGCGTCGCACCCCAGATCCCGCAGCCGCTCCCACGTCTCGTCGTCCTCGACGCCCTCCGCGACGACCAGCAGCCCCAGCGAGTGCGCGAGGTCCACCGTGCAGCGCACGATCTCCGCGTCCTCGTTGTCGATGGCGAGCCGCGCGACGAAGGACCGGTCGATCTTCAGTTCGCTGACGGGCAGCCGGCGCAGATGGACCAGCGAGGAGTACCCCGTGCCGAAGTCGTCCAGCGACATCTTGACCCCGTGCCCGGTCAGCGCGGCCAGGGTGTCCGCGGCGCGTTGCGGGTCCTCCAGCAGTACGTGTTCCGTTATCTCCAGCTGGAGGGCCCCCGCCGGAACCCCGTGCCGGGCGAGCCGGGCGGCGACCGCGCCGGCGAAGCCGGGGGTGTGCACGTCGCGCGGCGAGACGTTCACCGCGACCGGCACCCACAGCCCCTGTGCCCGCCACCGCGCGACCTGGGCGAGGGCCGTCTCCAGCACGTACTCCGTGAGGTGCGGCATCAGCCCGGACGACTCCGCGATCGCGATGAACTCGTCGGGCGGGACCTTCCCCCGCTCGGGATGCACCCAGCGGACGAGTGCCTCGAGGCCGGCCACCTGTCCGTCGAAGCGGACCTTCGGCTGGTAGTGCAGTTCGACGTCACCGGCGTCCAGGGCCCGCCGCAGGTCCCCCAGCAGACCGAGCCGGTCCGGTGTGTTCGAGTCCCGCTTGGACTCGTAGACCTCCACCCCCGTACGGTCCCGCTTCGCCTGGTACATCGCCACGTCCGCCCGTCGCAGCAGCCCCTCCGCGTCGAGCGCGTGGTCGGGGAAGACGGCGAGTCCGGCACTGGCCTCCAGGACGAGGGTGAGCCCGTCGAGGTCGAGCGGCGAACCGAGCGCGGCGACGAGATTGCGCGCCACCCGGGTGGCCGACGTCGTGGAATCGGCGACGGGCAGTAACACGGCGAACTCGTCACCGCCGAGCCGCGCGGCCTCCGCCCCGCGCGGCAGCGCCAGCCGCAGCCGCTCGGCTATCTGGAGCAGCAGCCGGTCCCCGGCGAGATGCCCCAACGTGTCGTTCACGGAGCGGAAGCGGTCGAGGTCGATCAGCAGCAACGCCGAACGCGCGCCTATGCGTTCGGCGTCGTCCAGGGCCGCCCAGGTGCGCTCGAGCAGCCACTGCCGGTTGGGCAGCCCGGTCAGCGGATCGCGCAGTTGCTCCTCGGCCCGAATGCGCGCGATCCACAGCGTGGAGTCGAGCGCGATCAGGGGGATCGAGAACAGCGGCAGCAGCATGGGCTGCGCGACGGCGACCACACAGATCAGCGGCGCGATGCCGAGCAGGGCGACCGCGACGAGACCCTGCCGGACCAGGGCCGTACGGGCGGCGGTCGGCAGGCCGCCGGTGCCCGGCGCGTGCAGGTACCAGAGCAGGACGCGGGTGACGGCGAGATACGCGGCGGCTACCAGCACCACCTGGGGCGCGGCGTAGAAGTCCCAGCTCTGCGGGTTCCAGGGGGCCTCGACCGACGGCACCCGCCCGAACCCGGCGAGGACGAGCGCTCCGGCGCCGATACCGAGGATGTCGGCCGCACCGTGCAGAATCCCCTGGCGCCAGCGGCCCCGGCGCGCGGCGCCGACCAGGACGACGACGGTCAGGCTGACCATCCCGGCGGCCACCCAGCCGTACAGCAGCAGGACCGCGAGGGTCAGGGCGGCCCCGGAGCCGGTGCCGCCCCACCAGCGGGCGCGGCCGAGGGCGACCAGATGACCGACGATGACGCCGGTCAGCACGGCCAGCGACCAGCCGACCGATCCGGACGGGAAGAGCGCGTGGTGGTCGCTGAACGCCCGGTAGAAGCCGCCGCCCAGGACGAGCGCGGCCAGTGCGACGACCGCCGCGGGCAGCGTGGGCCAGGAGGTGGGCCGTTCGGGATCGTGGCCGGGCAGGCCCGAGCCGCGCCCGGCGGGGTACCGGCCCGCGGTGGTGACGGTGGCGGTGAAGGGGGTGTGGTCCCGCTCGCCCGCGCCGGGGCGCGTCGACGACCGTCCCGTCCGGAGGCCCGCCATCCACGCGCCGGTCGTCCGGCGCAGGCGCAGCCGTACGTCCGGGGCGGCGCTCTCGGTCGGTTCCATTCCCGTCCCTCTCACAGCCGGCGGTGCCCACGCCACGCGGCCCGTTGTCGGCGACAACCGCCAACGGCACCGCGTCTCAAGAACTCGTCCCCCGGCTCTTCAGGAGCAAGGGGATGCCCCAACCGCAGCCGGGCACGGCAGGTGCACACCTCAACAGTAGGCCGCAGAAGGCTTCCACGGGCAGCGGTCGACGACGGTTGCCCGAATGCGCCCCGGCCACCCGTATGCATCTGATATGCGCCGAACGGGTGGCCTTCAACCGCTACTCCTCGGTCGGAAGCGCGACTTCCGCGGCCGCCTCCGGTCCCTGTTCGAGCAGAACGGCGAAGCCGTCCTCGTCCAGGACCGGGACCTTGAGCTGCATGGCCTTGTCGTACTTCGATCCAGGATTCTCGCCCACCACGACAAACGATGTCTTCTTCGAAACAGAACCGGTCACTTTCGCTCCCTGACTCTGCAGGGCGTCCTTCGCGCCGTCGCGTGTGTGGTGTTCGAGTGTGCCGGTGACGACGACGATGAGTCCTTCGAGCGGGCGCGGCCCCTCGTCCTCTCCGGAACCCTCGTCCTCCATACGGACGCCCGCCGCCCGCCACTTGCGGAGGATCTCGCGGTGCCAGTCCTCCGCGAACCACTCCTTGACCGAGGTCGCGATGATCCCGCCGACCCCGTCGACCGCGGCGAGTTCCGCCTCGGTGGCCTGCTCGATGCGGTCGATGGAACGGAACGCGCGGGCCAGCGCCTCGGCGGCCACCGGGCCGACGTGCCTGATGGAGAGTCCGTTGATGAAGCGGGCGAGCGGACGGTTCTTCGCCTCGGCGATGTTGTCCAGCAGGGCGAGCGTGTTCTTCTTCGGCTCACCCTTCTGGTTGGCGAAGACCGTGACGACCTTCTCCTCACCGGTCTTGGGGTCCCGCTTGGGCAGGCCGCTGTCCTGGTCCAGGACGTACGCCTTGATGGGGAGCAACTGCTCGGCCGTCAGGTCGAAGAGGTCGCCCTCGTCGACGAGCGGCGGGGCGGCGGGCTCCAGCGGACGGGTCAGCGCCGCCGCGGCCACGTTGCCGAAGTGCTCGATGTCGAGGCACTCCCGGCCCGCGAGGTAGGAGACGCGCTCTCTCAACTGGGCCGGACAGGCACGGCTGTTGGGGCAGCGCAGGTCGATGTCGCCTTCCTTCATGGCGCGCAGCGGTGTCCCGCACTCGGGGCACTCGGCCGGCATCACGAACTCCCGCTCGGTGCCGTCGCGGAGATCCACCACCGGCCCGAGGATCTCCGGGATGACGTCGCCGGCCTTGCGCAGCACGACCGTGTCCCCGATGAGGACGCCCTTGGACTTCACGACCTCCTGGTTGTGCAGGGTCGCGAACTCGACCTCCGAGCCCGCCACGGTGACCGGCTCGACCTGCGCGTACGGAGTGACGCGCCCCGTCCGGCCGACGCCGACCTTGATGTCGACCAGCTTGGTGTTGACCTCTTCCGGCGCGTACTTCCAGGCGATGGCCCAGCGTGGCGCCCGCGCCGTGGAACCGAGGCGCCCCTGGAGACGGATCTCGTCGAGCTTGACGACGACCCCGTCGATCTCGTGCTCCACGGAGTGCCGGTTCTCCCCGTAGTACGCGATGAACTCCCGTACGCCGTCGAGGTCGTCGACCACCTTGGCGTACCGGGTGGTCGGCAGTCCCCAGGAGTGCAGCAGCTCGTACGCCTCGGAGAGGCGGGTCAGTCCCTCGAAGCCCTCCAGGGCGCCGATGCCGTGGACCACCATGTGCAGCGGGCGGCTCGCGGTGACCCGGGGGTCCTTCTGACGCAGCGAACCCGCCGCCGCGTTGCGGGGGTTGGCGAAGGGCTTGTCGCCGGCCTCCAGCAGACGGGCGTTGAGCTCCGCGAACTTCTCCATCGGGAAGTAGACCTCGCCGCGGATCTCCACCACGTCCGGGAAGTGGTCACCCCGGAGACGGTCCGGGATCTCCGCGATCGTCCGCACGTTGGGCGTGATGTCCTCGCCCGTACGCCCGTCGCCACGGGTGGCCGCGCGGGTCAGACGGCCGTGCTCGTAGGTGAGATTGACCGCGAGGCCGTCGACCTTCAGCTCGCACAGGAAGTGGTACGCGGAGGCTCCGACGTCCTTCGCGACACGCTCCGCCCAGGCGGCGAGCTCCAGGTCGCTGAAGGCGTTGTCCAGCGACAGCATGCGCTCGCGGTGCCGCACGGACGTGAACTCGGTCTCGTACGCGCCCGCGACCTTCTGGGTCGGGGAGTCGGGGGTGCGCAGCTCGGGATACCGCTCCTCCAGCGCCTCCAGGGACCGCAGCAGCTTGTCGAACTCCGTGTCGCTGACGACCGGCTGGTCCTTCACGTAGTACCGGAAGCGGTGCTCCTCGATCTGCTCGGCCAGCCGCGCGTGCTGCTCGCGCGCCTCGGCGGGCAGGGGGTTGGGCTGTGCGTCCTTGTCGCCGGCCACCGTGTTGTCCTCCCGTTACTCTGGGTTGTCCGCGAGGGATCTCGCCGCCCGGACGCAGTGGGCGAGCGCCCGGCGCGCGTACTCGGGGGAAGCGCCCGCGAGTCCGCACGACGGAGTGACCGTGACGGCCTCCGCGAGAAGCCCCGGGTGCAGCCCCAGCCTGCGCCACAACGTCCTGACACCCATGACGCTACCGGCAGGGTCCGACAACGGGCCGTCCGTGCCGGGGACGACACCGGCGAGGAGCCGGGTGCCGCCCTCCACCGCCTCGCCGATCGCGTCGTCGTCACGTTCGGTGAGCAGGCTGAGGTCGAAGGAGATGCCCGCGACGCCCGACCTGCGCAGCAGTTCGAACGGCACGTCGGGCGCGCACGAGTGCACCACGACCGGGCCGTCGGTGTGCACCCCCACGACGTCCCGCAGCGTGGACTCGACCAGTTGCCGGTCGACGGCGCGGTGGGTGCGGTATCCGCTCGCGGACTTCACCTGACCGCGCAGGACGGCGATGAGCGAGGGCTCGTCGAGCTGCAGCACGACCTGGGCGCCCGGCACCCGGCGCCGTACCTCGTCGAGATGGGTGCGCAGGCCCTCGACGAGCGAGCCGGCGAGATCGCGGCAGGCCCCGAGGTCGGACAGGGCCGCCTCGCCGTTCCTCAGCTCCAGCGCGGCCGCCAGCGTCCACGGCCCCACGGCCTGCACCTTCAGCGGCCCCTCGTACCCCTGGGTGTACTCCTCCAGCGCGTCGAGGTCCTCGCCCAGCCACGACCTGGCGCGCCGGGTGTCCCGCCCCGGCCGGTCCCCGATCCGCCACCCGCTGGGCTCCACGCGCGCGTACAGGTCGACCAGCATCCCGGCCGTCCGCCCGATCATGTCGGCGCCGGGGCCGCGCGCGGGCAGCTCCGGCAGATGGGGGAAGTCGTCGAAGGACCCGGTGACGGTTCTGGCGGTCTCCCGCGCGTCACTACCCGGCATGGACCCGACACCGGTGGCGGCACCGAACCCGAACTCGCTGTTTTCGCTCACCCGCGAAGCGTACGTAACCCCGCGGGGTGCTACGCGGTCGAGCCGTGCGCACCGTGCGGCCGCGGAGACCCCACCCGCCCGCGCACCGTGGGGCAGCGGTGACCCCACGCGCCGCTCCGGGCCCTCGTCAGCGCCCCGGTCGCACCGTCAGGTCGTTGACCTCCGCGTCGCGCGGCAGGTCCAGGGCCGTCAGGATCGTCGTCGCGACGGACTCCGGGTCGATCCACTTCGAGGCGTCGTACGGCTTGCCCTCCTGCTGGTGGACCTTGGCCTGCATGGGGCTCGCGGTACGGCCGGGGTAGACCGAGGTGACCCGGACGCCGTTGCCGTGCTCCTCGTGGCGCAGCGAGTCCGCGAGGGCCTTCAGACCGTGCTTGGAGGCGGCGTACGCGGACCAGTCGGCGTTGGCGCTGAGGCCGGCGCCGGAGTTCACGAAGAGCACGTGGCCCTGGGCGAGGCGGAGTTGGGGCAGGAAGTGGCGGGTGAGCTCGGCGGGGGCGATCAGGTTGACGTTGAGCTGGTGGCGCCAGGACTTGGGGGTCAGCTCGCCGACCGGGCCGAGATCCACCACCCCCGCGATGTGCAGGAGCGAGTCGACGCGGTCGGGCAGGGACTGGTGCGAGAACGCCCAGGAGAGCTTGTCCGGGTCCCCGAGGTCGCCGACCAGCGTCTTCGCCCCCGGGTACGCCGCGCCGAGTTCCTTCGCGCGACCGGCGTCGCGCGCGTGCAGCACGAGTTCGTCCCCGCGCGCGTGCAGCCGGCGGGCGACGGCCGCGCCGATGCCGGAACCGGCCCCGGTGATCAGATGTGTAGCCATGGACGCCATGCTCGCATCACCGGGTGCCCGCACTCTCCTCCAGGTAGGCCAGCGCGCCCACCGGCTCCTCGGCGAAGAACACCAGGTCGATGAGCGGCCTCGGCAGGAAACCCTCGGCCTCCATGCGCCGGAACTGTTCCTTCAGGCCGTCGTAGAAGCCCGCCGTGTTCAGCAGGACCACCGGCTTGTCCGTCCGCCCGTGCTTCTTCAGCTCCAGGATCTCGGTCGCCTCGTCGAGCGTCCCCGTGCCGCCGACCATCACCACCACCGCGTCGGCCTTCTCCAGGAGCAGCGCCTTGCGTTCGGCGAGGTCCCGGGCGATCACCATCTCGTCGGCACCCGCCCGCGCCCTGGCCGCCAGGAAGTCCACGGAGACACCCACCAGCCGTCCGCCCGCCTCCTGGACGCCGTCGGCGACCACCTTCATGAGGCCGACGTCGGAACCGCCCCACACCAGGGTGTGGCCCCCTTTGCCGAGGAGTTCCGCGAACTCGCGCGCGGGGCCCGTGTAGCGGTCGTCGAGGTCGGCGGCGGAGAGGAAGACGCAGATGTTCATGTGTTCACGGTACGTGGGAAGAACCCGGGCCCCGCGGGTGCTTTCCCGGTATGACCCAAGGACACACGATCACCATCGAGCAGGGCACCCAGCGCGTACGCGTCGTGCACGGCGGCCAGGTCCTCGCGGAGAGCGACCGGCCGCTGCTGCTGCGCGAGACGGGCTGTCCGGTGCGCTACTACATCCCTCCGCAGGACGTCCGCCTGGATCTGCTGACGGCCTCCGACACCCACACGCACTGCCCCTTCAAGGGCGACGCGTCCTACTGGTCCCTGCCCGACGCCCAGGACCTCGTCTGGTTCTACCCCGAGCCGAAGCCGGACGTCGCGCAGATCAAGGACCACCTGTGCTTCTACGAGGTGGAGGTTCTGTAGGTCCCGTCGGGTCCCATCGTCGGACCGATGAGTTCCCGGCCGCCGGGCGGTCTCCCCAGGCATGGACAAGAAGGTTCTCTCGCGCGACGGGACACCCCTCGCGTACGAATGTCACGGTGACGGCCCGGCGGTCGTGCTGGTGGGCGGAGCCCTGTGCACGGGTGCCACGCTGGAGCCTCTCGCGCGGGCTCTCTCGGACCGCTTCGGCGCCGTCACCTACGACCGCCGGGGACGCGGTGCCAGTGGCGACACCGCGTCGTCCTGGACGGTCGCCCGTGAGGTCGAGGACATCGCGGCGCTGATCGAGGCGTGCGGGGGTACCGCGTCGCTGTACGGCGTCTCGTCGGGCGGTGCGCTGGCCCTCCGGGCGGCGGCGAGCGGGCTGCCGGTCGACGCGGTCGCCGTCTACGAGACGCCGTTCGCCCTTCACGAGGAGCGCGGCAAGGAGCGCCGGGAGTACACCGAGCGGCTGACCGAGCTGCTCGGGCAGGACCGGCGCGGGGACGCCCTGGAGCTGTTCATGGCGCTCACCGGCATGCCCCCGGAGACGGTCGCCGGCGCCCGGCGGTCGCCCGGGTGGGCCGGCCTGGAGGCGATCGCTCCCACCCTCGCGTACGACGACGCCGTCATGGGCGACGGTCTGTTGCCCCGGGAACTGCCGGCCTCCCTGCCCATGCCGGTGCTCGCCGTCGCGGGCGGCGCGAGCCCCGCGTGGATGCGCGAGGCCGCGCGGGCCGTCGCGGACGCGGCACCCGAGGGGACGTACCGGGTGCTGGCGGGGCAGACCCACAACGTGGACACCGCGGCCCTCGCCCCGCTCCTGGGGGAGTTCTTCGGGAGCCGCGGCGGGAGTGGCGGGACCCGTTAGGGGGAGCCCCGAAACCGGCTGGGGGCGGAGGCGCGACCGGCCGGACCGGCTAGACCGACGCCGTCGCGCGCGTGGTCGTCGCGATCGTCGCCGAGCCCACCACGCGCGTGCCGTCGTACAGGACGATCGCCTGGCCGGGCGCGACCCCGCGGACCGGCTCGGTGAACGCGACCTCGAGCCCGCCGTCGACGAGTTCGGCGGTGACCGTCGTCTCGCCGCCGTGGGCGCGGAGCTGGGCGGTGTACGTGCCGGGGCCGGCCGGGGCGCCGCCGCACCAGCGGGGCTTGATCGCCGTCAGCGCGGAGACGTCCAGGGACGCCGCCGGGCCGACCGTCACCCTGTTGTCCACCGGCGAGATGTCCAGGACGTAGCGCGGCTTGCCGTCGGCGGCCGGGGTGCCAATGCGCAGGCCCTTGCGCTGGCCGATGGTGAAGCCGAACGCGCCCTCGTGGGAGCCGACGACCGCGCCGGACTCGTCCACGATGTCGCCCTCCGCCTTGCCCAGACGGTTCGCGAGGAAGCCCTGGGTGTCGCCGTCCGCGATGAAGCAGATGTCGTGCGAGTCGGGCTTCTTGGCGACCGCGAGGCCGCGGCGCTCCGCCTCGGCACGGATCTCGTCCTTCGTGGTGAGTGTGTCGCCGAGCGGGAACAGCGCGTGCGCGAGCTGGCGGTCGTCGAGGACACCGAGGACGTACGACTGGTCCTTGGCCATGTCGGAGGCGCGGTGCAGCTCGCGTGTGCCGTCCTCGTTCACGAGCACCTTCGCGTAGTGGCCCGTGCAGACCGCGTCGAAGCCGAGCGCGAGCGCCTTGTCGAGCAGGGCGGCGAACTTGATCTTCTCGTTGCAGCGCAGACACGGGTTCGGGGTGCGCCCCGCCTCGTACTCGGCGACGAAGTCCTCGACCACGTCCTCACGGAAACGCTCGGCGAGGTCCCACACGTAGAACGGGATGCCGATGACGTCGGCGGCGCGGCGGGCGTCCCGGGAGTCCTCGATGGTGCAACAGCCGCGCGCGCCGGTGCGGAACGACTGGGGGTTGGCGGAGAGCGCGAGGTGCACGCCCGTCACGTCGTGGCCGGCTTCCGCCGCGCGGGCGGCGGCGACGGCGGAGTCCACGCCGCCGGACATGGCGGCGAGGACGCGGAGGGGGCGGGGGCGCGGCGAGGTCTCAGTCATAGCTCCTCCAGGGTACGGGGCGCCGGGAACCGATTCCCGCGAGTATGCGTTGAGGATCGCGACGGGGAGCGATAGGGGACGAACACGATGAGCGGAGCCGCGCAGGAGGCGCCGGAGACGAGGGGGACGCCGGACCGGGAGACACCGGGCCGGGAGTCGCCCGAGTGCGAGCCACCGGACCAGGGCGCGAAGGACCGTGGCGCACCGGATGCGAAGGGGCGGCCGGGCAGGGACGGCGACCGGCGGGTCGGGCGGCGGACGCTGCTCATCGGTGGCATGGCGGCCGCCGTGGGCACGGCGGTGCTCGCGCGGGGCGAGCTGGGGCACCTGTGGTGGCGGCTGCCCGGCGTGGAGAAGCCCCGCGAGGAGGGCGTGGTCGACTTCCGGGGCGCCCAGTGGGTGGCGGCGTCGAGTGCGAACTGGCGACGGGCGGACCGGCCCGACGACTACGCCGTGGACCGGGTGGTCATCCATGTCACCCAGGGCAGCTACCGCAGCGCGGTCAAGGTCTTCCAGGACCCGGGCCACGGCGCGGCCGCGCACTACATCGTCCGCAAGGACGGTCACATCACCCAGATGATCCGCGAGCTGGACGTGGCGTTCCACGCGGGCAACCGCGGGTACAACGAGCGGAGCGTCGGCATCGAGCACGAGGGCTTCGTCGAGCACGCCTCGTCGTTCACCGACGCCATGTACCGGGCGTCGGCGCGGCTGACGGCCGGGATCTGCGCCCGCTACGGCATCCCCGTCGACCGCGAGCACATCATCGGACATGTGGAGGTGCCCGGCACCGACCACACCGACCCCGGGCGCTACTGGGACTGGGACCGGTACCTACGGCTGGTGCGCCAGGCGCGCACCGCGGCGGAACCGACCGGCACCGCGGCGGGGCCGACGCGCACCTCCAGGAGGTGACCGCCGACGCGCACCGCCGTCGTGTGACCGCCGTCGCGTGACCGCCGTCGCGTGACCGCCGTCGCGTGACCGCCGTCGCGTGACCGCCGGGGAACACGTTCCCCGCGCGGGCACGGACCACGACGGGGCGGGCTGAGCCCCCCCCCCCCCCCGCGTGGCAGCCCCCCCGCGTGGCAGCCCCGGGTCACCGGGGGGTGGCGGTCAGGTCAGGCCCGCCGTCCGCGCCCGCTCGACGGCCGGACCGATGGCCTTCGCGACCGCCTCGACGTCCGCCTCCGTGGAGGTGTGGCCGAGGGAGAAGCGCAGGGTGCCGCGGGCCAGGTCCGGATCGGCCCCGGTGGCCAGCAGGACGTGGCTGGGCTGGGCGACGCCCGCCGTGCACGCGGAGCCGGTGGAGCACTCGATGCCCTGCGCGTCCAGGAGCAGCAGCAGGGAGTCGCCCTCGCAGCCCGGGAACGTGAAGTGCGCGTTGGCGGGCAGCCGGCCCGCGGGATCGGGGTCGCCGCCGAGGAGGGCGTCGGGCACGGCGGCGCGTACGGCTTCGACCAGGTCGTCGCGGAGTGCGCCGATCTCCCGTGCGAACCACGCGCGCTGCTCGGTGGCCAGCCGGCCGGCGACCGCGAAGGACGCGATGGCGGGCACGTCCAGGGTGCCGGAGCGCACATGGCGTTCCTGACCGCCTCCGTGCAGGACCGGTACGGGGGTGTACTCGCGGCCGAGCAGCAGCGCGCCGATGCCGTACGGGCCGCCGATCTTGTGGGCCGAGACGGTCATCGCGGCGAGGCCGGAGGCCGCGAAGTCGACGGGGAGCTGTCCGAAGGCCTGGACGGCGTCGGAGTGCAGGGGGACGCCGAACTCAGCGGCGACGTCGGCGAGTTCACGGACCGGCAGGACGGTGCCGATCTCGTTGTTGGCCCACATCACGGTGGCGAGGGCGACGTCGTCGGGGTTGCGGGCGATGGCCTCGCGCAGGGCGTCGGGGTGGACGCGGCCGTAGGGGTCGACGGGCAGGTACTCGACCGTCGCGCCCTCGTGTTCGCCGAGCCAGTGGACGGCGTCGAGAACGGCGTGGTGTTCCACGGGGCTCGCGAGCACCCGGGTGCGGGCCGGGTCCGCGTCGCGGCGGGCCCAGTACAGGCCCTTCACGGCGAGGTTGTCGGCTTCGGTGCCGCCGGAGGTGAGGACCACCTCGCTGGGGCGGGCGCCGAGGGCCTCCGCGAGGCTCTCGCGGGCCTCCTCGACGGTACGGCGGGCCCTGCGGCCGGCGGCGTGGAGGGAGGAGGCGTTGCCCGTGACGCTCAGCTGGGCGGTCAGTGCCTCTACCGCCTCCGGGAGCATCGGGGTGGTCGCGGCGTGGTCGAGGTAAGCCATGGTGGCCCTGATTCTACGGGCCTCCGCTCCCCCGCTTTCGGCCCCCCGTCGAGGGGGGCCGTCCTCCGGTCCTCGTCCGGTGTCCCTTCGGAAGATCTCGGATGTTCCAGGACGTCGCGGGTCAGAAGTTCCAGGACACCGTGCTGTCGAAGTGCATGAAGGCCACCAGCACCACGAGGTCGGCGACGCCCAGGCCGAGGCCGAGGAAGGCGCGGCCACGACGGGCGGTGCCGCGCCAGAGGGCGGCGGAGGCGAGGACGATGGCGATCGGGCCCAGGAAGACGTTCAGCACCAGCAGACCGAGCAACCCGAGGATGAAGGAGGCGACGGCCATGCCGTCGGCGTCCCGGGTGCCGGTGCGAGGGGTGGGCGTGGCGGTGAGTTCCATGGGATGAGTCAGCTCCCTGCGGCTCAGTGGGCGGAGGTGTGGCGCCGGCGTCCGGCGCGCTCGCGGACCGCGAAGACGGTCAGCCAGATGCCGATGACGGCGGCGGCGACGAGGGAGACGGGCAGCGGGGCATGGGCCACCGCGCCCATGACGACACCCATCAGCAGGAGGGCGGCGACGAGGAACAGCATGTGAGTGCCTCTCGTGAGTCTCTGGGTCCGGTCCCCGTGGTCGCCGCCTCGACGGTGAGGCTCCGAATGGTTCGGGGACCTGACGATTCAGTGAACGGTTGTAGTAACACTTGTTCACTGACTCCCAAGTCTAGCGCGTCGCCCGGCTTTCCAATTACAGAGAACAGTTGTTAACTGCATGGTATGAGTCACACTCTCGGCATCCGGCAGGCGCAGAAGCAGAAGACGCGACAGGCGCTCCTGGACGCGGCGTTGGAGCTGCTGGAGGAGCAGAGCCTGAGCAGCCTGGGCCTGCGCGAGGTCACCCGTGCCGTGGGCGTGGCCCCGACCGCCTTCTACCGGCACTTCCGCTCGACGGCGGATCTGGGTGTGGCCCTGGTCGAGGAGGCCCTGGGCAGCCTGCACCCGATGATCGGGGACACGGTGTCCGCGGCCGGCGACAGCGGCGAACGCATCGAGCGTGCCGTCGATCTGATCGCCCACCATGTCGAGACCCACCCCGCCCACGTCCGCTTCATCGCCCGCGAGCGACACGGCGGCGTGCAGCCGGTGCGGCAGGCGATCAGTGACCAACTGGCCCGGTTCGCCCAGGAGGTGCGGGTGGAGCTGGCCAAACACCCCGAGTCGGAGGGGTGGAGCGACGACGATCTGCTGATGCTCGCCGGCCTGTACGTCGACCAGATGCTGATGACGGCCTCGCTCTACCTGGAGGCGCTGGAGGCGTCCGAGGAGGAACGGGAGCGGGTGGCCGGGGTGGCGGGCCGCCAGATGCGGCTCATCGCCATCGGCCGCCGCAACTGGCTGGGTTGACCCACCGCCCCCCAGCGGGCGGCGGTACACACCCGTCCCGGCAACGGCCCCCGATGATGCGCCGGCCCCGGCAACGGGCCCCAGTGAGCCACCTGTCCCGCCCACGGGCCGGCGTGACCCACCTGCCCGGGCAACGGACTCCGGTGACGCCCCCGTCCCCGCAACGGGCCGGGGCGACGCGCCCGTTCACCCGACGCGGCACCCCCGGACCCCAAGTACGCGACCCCGGGCGGACCGTGGGGTCTCGAGACGCAGAATCATGTCGACGCGGAAGCGCCGCACCCGGCCGCGACACGCTCGGCGGCCCGCAGCACCAACAACGCGGCCGGGCCGATGGCGGGCGGGTACCACATCCCACGCTCGTCCCAGCCGCGCGCCGCCGTTCGACTCGGCGCCGCCGACCCCCGAGGGAGGCGGCGCGTACGAGCGGCCGACGGCCTGCTAGCCGAGCCTGACCCGGGCGAGCTGCCGGGACTGCGCGACCAGCCGGTCCGCGCTGTCCCACACCTCGGCGTCCTCCTCCAGAAAGCCGCCGGCCAGGTTACGGGTGGTGATGGAGACGCGCAGCGGGCCGGGCGCGGGACGGCAGCGCACGTGCACCGTGAGTTCGACCGTCGGCACCCAGCCCGACAGTCCGATCTCGAAGGCGGTCGGCGGCAGCGCGTCCACCGCGAGGAGCAGCGAGAGCGGGTCGGCGTCGCGGCCGTCGGCGAGCCCGAACCAGGCCCGCATCTCGCCCTTGCCGGACGGCGCCCCGAGGGCCCAGCCCAGCGTCGAGGGGTCGAGCTTGAGCATCAGCCGTTCGGTGATGGCGGAGCTGCCGTCGATGGGGGCCGGTCCGTCCTCGGGCCCGAAGCAGTGCTCCATCGGCGGGATCGCGGGCGGCGTCGCCGTGGTGCGGACGTCGTCGGGCAGGGCGCCCAGGTCGCCGTACGAGGCGAGCACGCGGATCCGTTCGACCTCGCGGCCTTCGTCGTCGTACTGGAAGAGCGAGGCCTGGCCGGTCGACAGGGTGCGGCCGGTACGGACGACGTCCGTGCGGACGACCGCGGGTCCCGGCTGGGAGGCGGTGAGGTAGTGCGCCGAGATGGTGAACGGGTCGTCGTGCGGCAGGGCGTCCGCGAGGGCGCGGCCCAGGACGGCCAGCAGGTATCCGCCGTTGACGGCGCTGATGATCGTCCATCCCGGGGACAGGTCGACGTCGTAGACGCCGGGTGCACGCAGGGCGACCGCGGTGTCGCGGTCGAACTCACTGTCGCCGATCGTGGCTCGCACGGCCTGTGCCGAAGCTGCTTCTGACATGCCTGAACGGTACAACAGGGCATTACTAAGCGGTAGCTTTTGCTGCTTCGCTCACGTCACACGCCCAGGCCCAAGGTGAGATTTAGGCAATTTCTTGGTAAGTGTCCGCCACTCGTCCGTGACCAACGGCTTCGGAACCCCCTCTTCAGGGACATAGAACCCGATGCAGCCGCCGAGCCTGATCCAGCCCGTCACAGGAAGAGCCGCACAGACCGTGAGCCTCACCGGAACGCCGTTCCTCCTCACCGCGATCTCCCTGGTCGCGGTCGCCCTCGTCCTCCCTCTCGTCCTGTGGTCGCGCATCCCCGGCCCCGCGTTCCTGCGCAGCACGGCCCGGATGCTGATGCTGCTGTTCGCCCAGGGCACGGCGATCACCCTCGTCTTCGTGCTCGTGAACAACGCCAACAGCCTCTACAACAACTGGTCCGACCTCCTCGGCACGGGCAACCACGTGCAGGCCGCCGCCGACCTGGGCGTCGACGGCACCGGTGGTGTCTCGGTACGGGAGCTGCCCAGGATCCACCAGACGTTCGCGGCGGCGGACGGCCCCGCCATGCGGCAGGCGGGCGGGGTGCGCGTCACCCAGCTGCACGGCCAGGTCTCGGGCGTGAACGCCGAGGTCTACGTCTGGCTGCCGCCGCAGTACAACGAGCCCGCCTACCGCAACCGCAAGTTCCCCGTGGTCGAGCTCCTGCCCGGCTATCCGGGCTCGGCCAAGGCATGGTTCGGTTCTCTGAAGGTGCACGAACAACTGCTGCCGCTGATGCGTGACGGCCAGGTCGCGCCGTTCATCCTGGTGGCGCCGCGTACGACGCTGCTGGCCAAGGTGGACACCGGCTGCGCGAACGTCCCCGGCAAGGTGAACGCCGACACCTGGCTCAGCATCGACGTGCCGAAGATGGTGACGGACAACTTCCGCGCCAAGGCCGCGCCGGACGGCTGGGGCGTCGCCGGCTACTCGGCGGGGGCGCACTGCGCGACCAAGCTCGCCGTCGCCCACCCCGACCGCTACCGGGCCGCCGTCAGCATGTCCGGCTACAACGACCCGATCGGCGAACGCAATTCGCTGCCCGCGCGCACCATCGAGCTGCGCCGCCGGAACAACCCCCTCCTGCTGCTGCGCGCCGACCGCGTGCCGCCCCGCGTCGCGCTCTACTACTCCGGCGAGGTCCACGACGGCTACGAGGCGGGCGCCGCGCTCCAGCAGATCGCGAAACCGCCGACGACCGTACAGGTGGTGCTGCTGCCGCGGAGCGCCGGCGGCCACAACATGGCCCTGTGGCGACCGCAGGTGACCGAGGTGTTCCGCTGGCTGACCCTGCAGATCGGCCCCGGCGCGCGGGCTAAGGAGTCTCCGCCTCGGTCGCCGTCGAACGCCGGTTCCAGGCGCGCGGCGCTCGCCAGTGGAAGCGCATCGCGAGAAGCCGCAGCACGAAGGCCGTGACGACCGCGAGCCCGCTGGTGAAAGGGGTCAGCGCGTCGTAGCGGATGCACAGGGCGACCATGGTGGCGCCGACGATGGCGGGGACCGCGTAGAGGTCGCGGTCCCAGCGCAGCAGCGAGGGCACCTCGTTGGCGAGCACGTCCCGCAGCACACCGCCGCCGACCGCGGTGGCGAGCCCGAGGGCCGCCGACGCGGTCAGGCCGAGACCGTACTCGTACGCCTTCGTGGTACCCGCGACGCAGAACAGACCGAGTCCGGCCGCGTCGAAGACGTTCACCGCGACCTGGATGCGCTCCACCTCGGGATGCAGGAAGAAGACCAGGAGCGCGGCCAGCAGCGGCGTGAGGAAGTAGCCGAGGTCGGTGAACGCGGCCGGCGGCACGGCCCCGATGACCACGTCGCGCAACAGCCCCCCGCCCAGCGCGGTGACCTCGGCGAGGACGGCGATGCCGAAGACGTCGAAGTTCTTGCGTACGGCCAGCAGGGCACCCGAGATCGCGAAGACGAAGATGCCGATCAGGTCGAGCGTGTGCTGGACGGAGGGACTGAAAAGTTGCTGAAGCACCCCTACATTCTCACCCGCCGCAGGGACTGCACCTTACAAAGAAAGGCCTAGAGGGCAAGCGGAGGCCTAGAGGGAAGGTTTTCCGGGGCTGAAGAGCCAGGCCTGGAAGAGATCGTCGAGCTGCTGACCTGAGACCTTCTCCGCGAGCCGGACGAAGTCGGCCGTGTTCGCGTTGCCGTAGCGGTGCAGCTTGGTCCAGGCGGGCAGCAGCTTGAAGAACGCGGTGTCGCCGATGCGCTCGCGCAGCATCTGGAGCGTCATCGCGCCGCGCTGGTAGACCGCCGAGGCGAACATGGTGTCCCGCTGCGGATCGGCGACCACCGTCTGCCAGAAGGACGAGTCCGCGGGCCGTGTGTCGTACCCGGCGAGGAACGAGTCGTGCGCCGAGCGGACACCCTGGTGTTCGGACCACAGCCACTGGGCGTAGGTCGCGAAGCCCTCGTTGAGCCAGATGTCCTTCCAGCGCTCGACCGAGACCGAGTCGCCGAACCACTGGTGCGCCAGCTCGTGCACGATGGTCGACTCGGAGCGCACGGCGGAGTACGCGGGCTTGGACTGCACCTCCAGCGAGAACCCGGCCTCCGGCATGTCGTCGACGATCGCACCGGTCTCCTCGAAGGGATACGGACCGAAGATCTGCGACCAGTAGTCGGTGGCCGCGGCCGTCACGGCGTACACGTCGACGCTGTTGCTGTCGGCGAGCACCGGGTCGATGGCGACGTAGATCGGCGTGCCGGCCGGGGTCCTCCCGGACTTCACGTCGAACTTCCCGATGGTCGCGGTCGCGAGGTAGGTCGCCATGGGCCGGCTCTCGCGCCAGTGCGTGACGGTGCTGGCACCCTTGTCGTGCGTCGAGATCAGGCGGCCGTTGGAGACTCCGGTGAGGCCCTTCGGAGCCTTGATACGGATGTCGTACGTGGCCTTGTCGGAGGGGTGGTCGCTGGACGGGAACCAGGTGGAGGCTGCGTTCGGCTCGCAGGCGACGAAGACCCCGTCGGCGGTCTTCATCCACCCGTAGTCGGAGCCGAAGACGATCGGTCCGTTGAGAGCCTCGGGGACACCGCCGTAGGTGACGGTCACCGTGAAGGTCCTGCCCTTCGACAGCGGGCCGCGCGGGGTGATGTGGATCTCGTCGCCCGCACGCGTGAAGCCGGCCCGTCTGCCGTTCACCTCGACCTTCGTGACCTCCAGCTTCTGCAGGTCCAGGTCGAACGAGGAGAGGTTCTGGGTGGCACGGGCCGTGAGCGTCGTACGCCCGTCGAGGCGGTCGGTGTCCGGGTTGTACGCCACGTCGAGGTCGTAGTGGCGGGCGTCGAAGCCACCGTTGCCGAGCTGGGGGAAGTAGGTGTCGCCGATGCCGTCGGCGCCCGGTTTCGGGGCGGACGAGGCGGCGATGACGAGAAAGGAGGCCGCCGCGGTGGCGAGGGCCCCTAAACGTGCCGAACGGGAGAGTGCCATGAGCGTCCCTTTCGTACGTGTTCCGATCGTTCCTGATCAGATGGACACGCGAGACTCTGCACTCTCCCGTTCGGGCATGTTCATGACTTTGCCCAATCGTCACGGCCTACTTGTCGCTTGACTCCTGACGACCGGCTTCCGGTTCGGCGGGGCCTCCTGGCCCGCACCTCCCGGTTCCGCCCAAACCTGTGCCCCGGTAGCCGATGTTCCGGCTACCGGGGCGGGTCGTCGGCGGACGCGCGCCGACTTCGGTACTGCGCCTGACTACTTCTGGGTGTCGGTCCCGGTTTCCTTCGGCGCGACCGTTCCCGATTCCTCCGACGCGTCCGGCTCATCGGCGACGACCGCCTCGGCGGGCTCCTCGGACACCACCGCGGCGGGCTCCTCGGACACCACCTCGGCGGGCTCCTCGGACACCACCGCGGCGGGCTCCTCCGCAGCGGCCACCGGGGCGGGCTCCTCCGCAGCGGCCACCGGGGGCTCCTCGGCGGCGGCCGTCGTGGTCTCCTCCGCCGGGGTCTCGGCGGCGTGCAGTTCGGCGGCCACCGCCGCCGACGTCTCCGCCGACTCCGCCAGCACCTCGTCGGCCACGAACTCGGCTGCCTGCTTCGCAATGGACAGCAGCACCGTGTCCTGCGGTGCCTGGTCCTCGAAGTTCTCCGGGTGGTGGCAGGCGACCTGCTGGCCGGGCTTCAGCTCCAGGAGCGGCGGCTCGGTCGTCTTGCAGATCTCCGTGGCCTTCCAGCACCGCGTGTGGAAGCGGCAGCCGCTCGGCGGCGAGATCGGCGAGGGCACGTCGCCCGTGAGCAGAATCCGCTCGCTCTTCGCGTTCTTGCGCTTCGGGTCCGGGATCGGCACCGCGGACATCAGGGCCTTGGTGTACGGGTGCATCGGCGCCGAGTAGAGCAGGTCGCGGTCGGCGAGCTCCACGATCTTGCCGAGGTACATCACCGCGATCCGGTCCGAGACGTGCCGGACGACCGACAGGTCGTGCGCGATGATCACGTACGTGAGGCCGAGCTCCTGCTGCAGGTCGTCGAGAAGGTTGACGACCTGCGCCTGGATGGACACGTCCAGCGCCGACACCGGCTCGTCCGCGACGACCAGCTTCGGGTTCAGCGCGAGCGCGCGGGCGATGCCGATGCGCTGGCGCTGGCCGCCGGAGAACTCGTGCGGATACCGGTTGTAGTGCTCGGGGTTGAGGCCGACGACCGACAGCAGTCGCTGGACCTCCTTCTTGACGCCGCCCTCGGGGGTCACGCCCTGCAGCTTGAACGGGGCACTGATGATCGTGCCGACCGTGTGGCGGGGGTTGAGTGACGAGTACGGGTCCTGGAAGATCATCTGGACGTCACGGCGCATCGGCCGCATGCCGCTCACACCGAGGTGCGTGATGTCCTTGCCCTGGAACTCGACCTTGCCCTCGGTCGGTTCGAGCAGCCGTGTGATGAGCCGGCCCATCGTGGACTTGCCGCAGCCGGACTCGCCCACGACGCCCAGGGTCTCCCCGGCGCGCACCTCGAAGTCGAGACCGTCGACGGCGCGCACGGCTCCGACCTGACGCTGCAGCAGACCCTTCCGGATGGGGAAGTGCTTCTGCAGTCCGGTCACCTTCAGCAGGACGTCACCGGGAGCGGCGTCCTTGGTGAGGGTGGCGCCGCCTTCGTCCTGTGCCTGTGCGGGAATGGTCACTTCCGCGTCCTTGGCTTTCTCGCTCACAGCTTCGGCGCAATCTCTTCGATCCAGATGCGTTCCCGCTGCTCCTGGGTCATGTGGCAGGCGGCCCAGTGCCGTCCGCCGACCTCGGTCAGCTCGGGACGGACCGTGCGGGTCACGTTGTCCTTGGGAACGTCCGCGTACGGGCAGCGCGGGTTGAAGGCGCAGCCGGACGGGAGGTTGATCAGCGAGGGCGGAGAGCCCTTGACGGGGATGAGGCGTTCGGTCTGCTCACGGTCCAGGCGCGGCATCGAGCCGAGCAGCCCCCAGGTGTAGGGGTGCCGGGGCTCGTAGAACACCTTCTCGGCGGGACCGCGCTCGATGCAACGGCCGCCGTACATCACCAGGATGTCGTCGGAGAGCTCGGCGACGACGCCCAGGTCGTGGGTGATGACGATGACCGCGGAGCCGAACTCCTTCTGCAGGTCCCGGATCAGGTCGAGGATCTGCGCCTGGACGGTCACGTCCAGGGCGGTCGTCGGCTCGTCCGCGATGAGCAGCTCGGGGTTGTTGACCAGCGACATCGCGATCATCGCGCGCTGGCGCATACCGCCGGAGAACTCGTGCGGGTAGCTGTCCACGCGCTTGTCCGGCTGCGGAATGCCCACCCGGTCGAGCATCTCGACCGCGCGGCGCTTCGCCGTCTTCTTGTCCACCTTGTGGTGGATGCGGTACGCCTCCACGATCTGCTGACCGATCGTGTAGTACGGGTGCAGCGCGGACAGCGGATCCTGGAAGATCATCGCCATCTCGCGGCCACGCAGCTTGCGCACGTAGTCCGGGTCGGCGGACAGCAGTTCGGTGCCGTTCAGCCAGATCTCACCGGAGATCTGTGCCTTGCGCTTGCCGTACTGGCCGGCCGTGTGCAGACCCATGATGCCGAGCGAGGTCACCGACTTGCCGGAGCCGGACTCGCCCACGATGCCGAGGGTCTTGCCCTTCTCCAGCTGGAAGCTGAGCCCGTCGACGGACTTGACCAGACCGTCGTCGGTCGGGAAGTGCACCTTCAGGTCGCGTACTTCGAGGAAGGCGGAGGGCGCGGGCGAGTCCACGACGGGCTCGGCCACCGCTCCGCTCTTGCTGAGTTCGGTCATGAGAGCCTCACTCGGGGGTCGATCACGGCGTACAGGACGTCCACCACGAGGTTGGCGATCAGCACCGCGAGAGAAGTGATCAGGGTGACGCCCAGGATGATGGGCAGGTCCTGGTTCCGGATGGCGTCGAGCACCGCGCGGCCGAGGCCGGGCAGGTTGAACGTCGACTCCGTCAGGATGGCACCGCCGATGAGGGCGCCGAGGTCCATGCCCAGCATGGTGAGGATGGGGGTCATCGTGGAGCGCATGGCGTGCTTTCCGATGACGACCTGCTCCTTGAGGCCCTTGGCGCGCGCCGTGCGGATGTAGTCCTCGCCGAGGATCTCCAGCATGGTGGCGCGGGTGATCCGGGCGTACATCGCCGCGTAGAGGAACGCGAGGGTGATCCAGGGCAGGATCATGCCGCCGAACCAGCCGCTGATGCTCTGGTCGAAGGGCACGTACTGCGCGTTGATCCATTTCAGGCCGAAGGCGAAGATCGCCAGGCTGAGCAGACCGGTGAAGTAGATGGGGAGGGAGACACCCGCCAGGGCGACGACCATCGCGCCACGGTCCCAGATGCTGCCCCGCTTGAGCGCGGAGAGCACACCGGCCGCGACACCGAAGACCAGCCACAGCACGGCGGCACCGAGCGCGAGACCCAGGGTCACCGGGAATCGGTCGGTGAGCACCGGCCAGACGGCCTGCTCGCTGCGGAAGGAGTAGCCGAAGCAGGGCGCGGCGCAGTGCGTGACGTCGCCACCGCCCGAGTAGGTGCGTCCGGCGAAGATGCCCTTGAAGAACTCCCAGACCTGGGAGTAGATCGGGTCGCTCAGGCCCAGCTTCTGCCGTACGGCCTCGACAGCGGCCGGGTCGGCCTGCTTGCCCACGAAGCTCGAGGCGATGTCCACGCCCGCCCACTTGGGGACGAGGAAGAAGATGCCGAAGACCACCATGACGATGACCACCAGCATCACTGCGGCGGCGAACAGCCGCCTGATGAGGTAAGCGAGCACAGCTTACGGCCCGCTGCGGGGCCGCGGGCCACCGGAGGTCATCCGGTGGCCCGCGGCCACGCCGCGCCGGCCTTCACCTGCCTTTCGTGCCTGTACGGCGGGTGTGCCGGTTTACTTCTTCGGGTTCTTCAGACCGAGGTTGACGAAGTCGTACGTACCGCTGTAGTTGTCCGTCGTGTAGACGTTCGCGAGGTTGTCGCCGCGCCAGTTGATGAACTTCTCGAAGGTGAAGGGCAGGTAGTACGCGCCCTCCATGACCTTGTGGTTGATCTCCGTCGAGAGCTTGGTCTTGCCCGCTTCGTCCAGCGTGGTGACGTACTGGTCGAAAAGACCGTCGATGGTCTTGTCGTTGATCAGGGCGAAGTTGTTGTTACCGCTCGGCGCGATGTACTTGCTGTCCCACAGCGGCAGACCGAAGCCCTGGACGGTCGGGAAGTCCGGACCCCAGCCCATGATGATGATGCCGTAGCCCTTCTTCTTCACGTTCGAGGGGCTGCCGATGATGCCGGTGGTCTGCGAACCGTCGAACTGGTCGATCTGCGCGGTGATGCCGACCTTCTTCAGCGACGCCTGCAGCGACTGGGCCGTGGCCACCTCGACCGGCTTGTTGTTGCGGACCGCGATGGTGGTGGTGAAGCCGTTCGGCTTGCCACACGCCTTCAGGGCTTCCTTGGCCTTGGCGACGTTGCCGTTCTTGTCGGCACCGGAGATGCCGTACGGGTCGTACTTCTGGCCCTCGGCGCCCGGGACGGACGGCGGGAGCATGTTGGTGCCGATGTCACCACCGGCGACCGGGCCACCGCGCGCGGTCTGCAGCGAGACGTGGTCGGCGCCGAGGATGACCGCCTTGCGGCAATTGACGTTGTCGAACGGCTTCACGCTCTGCGGGAAGGCCGCGTAACGGATGTAGCCGGAGATCGGGTTGTCCAGGTTGGCCTTGTGCTCCTTCAGGGCGGTGGTGCGGCCCTGCGGGGACATGCCGGTCTGGTTGATGTCCAGGTCCAGGTCACCGTTGAGCAGACGCTGGTCCAGCTGGTTGGCGTCCGAGAAGAACTGAACGGTGATCTTGTCCGGGTACGCCTTGCGGATCGGGTCCGAGGACTGCTTCCACTGGGTGTTGCGCTCCAGCGTCAGGCTCTTGCCGGGGCTGTACGACGAGAACTTGTACGGGCCGGAGGAGAACGGCTTCAGGCCGTACTTGGACTTGGTGTCCATGTCCTGGCGGACCGGGGAGGCCGAGACCAGACCCAGCACCTCCTGGAAGTCCGAGTTGGCCTTGGGGAGGTGGAAGACGACGGTCTTGTCGTCCGGGGTGGAGATCGCCTTCAGGCCCAGCTTGTCCTTGGACGTGTCCTTGTAGGGACCCTTGTACTCGCCCTTCGGGTCCAGGAAGTCCTTGAGGTAGGTCGGACCGCCGGACAGCACGTCCTGCGCCCAGACGCGCTCGATGCCGTACTTGACGTCCTTGGACGTGATCGGCTTGCCGTCCTCCCACGTGACGCCGTCACGCAGGGTGTACGTGTAGGTCTTGCCGTCGTCGGTGACCTTGGCGAGACCGGTGGCGAGGTCCGGGGTGAGCTCGGCGCCCGCCTTGCCCGGCTCCGTCTTGCCCGTGACCAGCTGGCGGCTGTAGTAGCGCGCGAAGTCCCACATGAAGCCGTAGTAGCCACGCGTGGTGTCCCACGAGTCGGCGTCCTGGGCACCGCCGAACCGCAGCGTGCCACCCTTCTTGGCAAGGGAGGCCTGGGCGACCTTGTTGTTCGCGGCGTCGAAACCGGCGGCGCCGGTCTTCGAACCGCCCTTGTCGTCGCTGCCACTGCCGCCGCACGCCGCTGTGGTCAGCAGTGCGGCGACCGCAGCAGCGGCGGCGAACGCCTGCTTACGCCGCCCTGAGGTGCGTTGGGTAGTCACGATCTCGGATCCTCCGGATTTGATGAGAGACCCCGTGTCAGTGCCACGGGACGCTTGAGGTGTGGCAGTTCAGCGGGAAGCCTTCGGGTCCAGCGCGTCACGCACGCCGTCGCCGAACAGGTTGAAGGCAAGGACGGTGATGAAGATCGCCACACCGGGGACCACCATGTACATGGGGTCGGACTCGTAGTAGTCGATCGCGCTCGACAGCATCTGTCCCCAGGACGAGGTGGGCGGCTTGACGCCCACGCCCAGGAAGCTGAGCGCCGCCTCGGTGAGGATGTTCGTGGGGATCATCATCGTCGTGTAGACGATGATCGGCGCCACCAGGTTGGGCAGCAGCTCCTTGAACAGGATGTAGAAGCGCCCGGCGCCCAGCGATCGGGCGGCCTCGACGTACTCGCGCTCACGCATCGAGAGCGTCTGGCCGCGCACCACGCGTCCGATGTAGGGCCAGCCGAAGAAGCCGATGACCAGGATCATCACGAACACACGCACGTTGGAGCCGGACAGGCCCAGCATGTTGTTCGGCATCACCGAGACCAGGGCGATCGTGAACAGAAGCTGCGGGAAGGCCAGCAGGCCGTCCATCACGCGGCTGATGAGCGAGTCGACCCAGCCTCCGAAGAAGCCCGCCAGGATGCCGAGCACGGTGCCGAGGATGACCGCGACGACGGCGGAGAGGAAGCCCACCAGGAGCGAGACGCGGGCACCGTAGAGGATGCGGGCGAGGATGTCGCGGCCGTTGATGGGCTCGACGCCCAGCAGGTGGTCGCCGCTGATGCCGCCCAATGACCCCGTGGGAGTGCCGAACAGAGGGTCGATCAGCTTCTCGTTGAAGGTGTCCGGGTCCTGACCGAGCAGGTGGGTGATCACTGGCGCGAGCAGGGCGATCACGATGAGGACGAGCACGACGATGCCGCCGGTCAGGGCGAGCTTGTCCCTCTTCAGGCGCTCCCAGGCGATCCGGCCCAGGGAACGTCCCTGCACGACCTTCTCGCCGGCGGTGGCAGCCGCCGCTTCTTCGGCCGCACTCGGGGGTGCCTCCGCGGTCGGCTCGTGCAATGGTGCCGTCATCTGGCAGGGACCCCTCTCAACCGGCGGTAGCCGGCCCACACGTGCCGCTCGTAGCGGCGTGATCAGTCCGTCGTACACAGGGGCTAAACCCCCTGGAGCGGGAGTCTTCAACGCGTCGGCGATCTGTAGCCAGACCTGACGGTGAATGGATGCCTAAACGTGATGCTGTTTGAGGTGTTCCGTTATCCGGACGGTGGGTAACGGGTGTCGGACACGGGGCAGTTGGTACGGTCGCGGCGAATACGGTCCCTAACCGGACGATCCCTTGCCATCTACGCGCGAAGACATGCCGACTCTCCGGTGAAGAAGCCGTGACAGCCCTTCACCGTTCGTCCCGCGACGGTCTCAGTAAACACCGCGCGCCGGCGGGTACCCGTACCCGCCCGCCACCGGAGCCTGCGCGGGGGCCGCGTGGGCCTCGCGGTCGTAGAACGGGCGCGCGTTGGCGCGCAGCCACATCGCCACCGGGTCGTACTCGTCGGACATCGCGACGGTCGACACGGGCAGCCCCTCCGGAACGGCGCCGATCGACTGCTGCATCATCGCCCGCACCGAGTCGACGGCGGCCGGCGAGGTGTCGTAGACGTCGAGCCCGATGGCCAGATAGGGCGCTCCGAGCGCGGGCTGCACCCAGGTCCGCCGCAGGGAGCGGACGGCGGGGGTGCGATGCGCGTTCTGCGTGAGCAGGGCGTAGAACTGCGGGATCTCGATGCCGGGTTCGGACAGCCGCAGCGGGCCTGCGGGCTGGCGCTCCAGGCCCGCGGCGATCCGGCGCAGATCCAGCCACGGGATGCCGAGCCCGCCGCCGGGAGCGTGCGGATTGAGCCAGAGTCCGAAGTGGTCGGGGTAGAGGGTGCGGGCCACGTCGAGGCCGTCGACGACCTCGTACGACCGGTTCCAGCCACTGGCCGAGAGCTCCTGGGCGGAGGTGACGCACGGCGCGTAACCGAGGCCCTCCACCTCCATGTTCCCGTACTGGGCGTCCGGGGAGCCACCCTGGCCGTGCCAGAGCAGCATCCACACCTGGCCGGACGACGGGGTCGCGAGCGCGCGAAGGAGCGCCTCGTAGGCGTCGTAACGCCCGGGCGTCACCTGGCGCAGCATGTGCTCGACCTGCCCGGCCGCGGCCGTGCCCGACGCACTCACCCTCAATCGCCCCTTCGCGAAGAAATCACGATGAACTCACCCATTACGCCAGCGACACCGGTGCCCGAGATGCGTCGACACCTCGCCCACACCCCGACCGAGCCATGAAACCAGCTTAAGCGGCGATCCTGACAGCGACTTGACGCACGGCTCCGGAGCTCCCCGCCCGCGTCAGTAGCCCTGCCGGTAGAACGGTCGCACGTTCGCGCGCATCCACTCCCCCACCGGGTCCTGCGCGACGTCGAGGAACACCATGTTCACCGGCCGGTCCACCGGCACCCGGCCGAGGGCCCGGCCGAGCGCGTCCAGCGGGAGCGTCCGGGCGTCGCCCTCCCATCCGGTCAGTTCGACCCCGATGAACATCAGGGGGTCGTCGCCCTCGATGCTGGCCAGGCAGCGGCGCGCGGTCAGCACCACACCGGTCGCCGCGAACTCGCCCGAGGCCGCGGCCAGGAAGTCCACCGGGTCGTCCTGCCAGTCGGGTTCGGAGAGCTGCACCCGGCCGCCGCTCGCGGGACCGTCCAGCGGGGTGCGCCCGGCACGGCACAGCTCGGCGACCACGAGGGGCGGCAGCGGTACGCCCACCACACCGCCCGGGTTGATCGCGACGCCGACCTGCGGGGGCAGCCCGCGGGCGAACTCGACGGCGGGCGCGATCGTGAACGACAGATGGCTGCCGACGACCTGGCGGAACTGTTCCTCGGAGCTGAAGACCGGCACGTACGCCTGGCCCTCGATCTCCAGCGTGGGCAGATCGAGGGGGCCGGCGTGCGGACCGCCGCCGTTGGGCAGCGGCACCCAGACGAAGCTGCGGCCGAGGACCTCGACGATGCGGCCGCCCGCCGAGGGCACTCCGAGGGACGCGGAGAGCACCTCCTCCAGTTCGTTGCCCGGCCACCCGCCGTGCGGGTGGGGGTGCGGGTGCGCTGGTGCCGGGAAGTCGGGGAAGTCCATCTGTCTACCGCCTGCTGTGAACCGCTGATCCGGTGTTCCGGTGTCCTGGTGTGCTGCTCTGGTGTTCCGGCTGGAAAGGTTAGTGGGCGCCCGCGACCCTCTCGTACGACGATGTCCCGTTCTCCCGCGCCCGCCCCCGCCCGGCCTTCCGTCCGGCCGGCTCCGCGCTCACGTACGACGCGCGCTCCCGTACGACGAACACCCGCACGGCCGGTCCCCGCGACGCCGTCAGCCGTCGAAGTCGATCCGGCGCAGCACGTCCGCCGCTTCGCGGTCGAGGAGTACCGCCGAGCCGCAGCCCTCCGGCAGTTCGCCCCGCTCGACGCAGCGCAGCAGCCGGCTCAGCGCGCCCCGGTGACGCGCGAAGGCGTACCGCGAGACGCCCCGGCCGCGCTCGCGCTGACCCTCCAGCGCCGTGCCGGGCGTGACGTCGAGGAGCAGGAGGTGGAGGGTGCCGCCCCGGCGGCGGGCCTCGCGGGCGAGCCAGCGGCGCACCCAGGCCTGGGTACCGCAGTCGTGCACGACGACGCCTGCGCCGGAACGCAGCGTGCGGCGCAGGCCCGCGTAGTGCGCGAGGCGGACGAAGGGGCGGTAGACGGCGTACGGGAGCCGGCGGGCCAGCCGGCCGTCCCAGCGGTCGCGGGTGTCCTGGGAGTCCACGCGCCGGCCGGCGACCGCGCGGCGCATCAGGGTCGACTTGCCGCTGCCCGGCAGCCCGGTGACCACCACGAGGTCCGCCGTGCCGAAGTACAGGCCGTGCGGGCTGTGCCCGGCCCGCTCCCTGAGGTCGCGGACGACGGCCGCCGGAAGCGTGCCGCACGCCTCCCGGGCCGCGGTACTCGGCTGCTGCGGCAGCGCGAGGGCCGAGGTCGTCGCGTACGCCCTGGTCCTGTTCACCGTGATCGTCCTCCCCTTGGGTCTGGAGTCCCATCCCCGTCGAGTGTAAAGAGAAGGTAATGCGCGGTGGTTCCTGTTTCCGTGTTCGGACTGCCACAGGCCGGTTACAGATGCGGACTGCCGTCATGGGACGGCGCGTGCAATGATGTGCCCGCCAACTGCATACCGGCCGCTTGAATCCGCGCGGGAGAGTTCCCAGTGACGTGCACACATCCGTGTGACGTACGTGCTGCTGGGACGCCGAAGGAGCAAGTCCCTCCCTTGAATCTCTCAGGCCCCGTTACCGCGCGGGCGAGGCACATCTGAAAAGCGGGCCGCTGACCGGTGGCTCCACCCAAGGTGCAAGTCGTGACCTCCGTTCGCGGGGTCGTGATGAACCTCTCAGGTTCCGATGACAGATGGGGAGGAACGACCTCGCCGTCATGCCTTGGGAGCCCCACCGATGAGCAGTAACGCCCCCCGCCGTACCGCGCTCGATGCCCTGCATCGCTCGCTGGGCGCGACGATGACCGACTTCGCGGGCTGGGACATGCCCCTGCGGTACGGCTCCGAGCGCGACGAGCACGTCGCCGTCCGCACCCGCGCCGGTCTCTTCGACCTCTCGCACATGGGCGAGATCACGGTCACCGGCCCGCAGGCCGCCGCGCTGCTGAACCACGCGCTGGTGGGCAACATCGCCTCCGTCGGCGTGGGCCGTGCCCGCTACACCATGATCTGCCGGGCTGACGGCGGCATCCTGGACGACCTGATCGTGTACCGGCTGGCCGAGACCGAGTACATGGTCGTCGCCAACGCCTCCAACGCCCAGGTCGTCCTCGACGCGCTGACCGAGCGCGCCGCCGGTTTCGACGCCGAGGTCCGTGACGACCGGGACGCGTACGCGCTGCTCGCCATCCAGGGCCCCGAGTCCCCCGGCATCCTCAAGTCGCTGACCGACGCCGACCTCGACGGCCTGAAGTACTACGCGGGTCTGCCGGGCACGGTCGCGGGCGTCCCGGCGCTGATCGCGCGCACCGGCTACACGGGCGAGGACGGCTTCGAGCTCTTCGTGGCCCCGTCCGACGCCGAGAAGCTCTGGCAGGCGCTGACCGAGGCGGGGGCACCGGCCGGGCTGGTCCCGTGCGGTCTGTCCTGCCGCGACACGCTGCGCCTGGAGGCGGGCATGCCGCTGTACGGGCACGAGCTGACCACCTCGCTCACCCCCTTCGACGCGGGGCTCGGGCGGGTCGTGAAGTTCGAGAAGGAGGGTGACTTCGTGGGGCGCGAGGCCCTGGAGGCCGCCGCCGAACGCGCCGCCGCGAACCCCCCGCGGGTGCTCGTCGGGCTCGTCGCCGAGGGCCGCCGCGTCCCGCGCGCCGGGTTCGCCGTCGTCGCGGGCGGCGCGGTCGTCGGCGAGGTCACCTCCGGCGCCCCCTCCCCTACGCTGGGCCGGCCGATCGCCATGGCCTACGTCGACGCCGCGCACGCCGCACCGGGCACGACCGGGGTCGGCGTGGACATCCGGGGCAGTCACGAACCGTACGAGGTCGTGGCCCTGCCGTTCTACAAGCGCCAGAAGTAGGTCCACCAGGGCTCGGGCGCGTCGACGTGACGTACCTCGCCGCGCCCTGTCCCCTGTCTCACGACACCCCGGCATCCGGACGCCCCGTCCGTACCCGTTCACCAGCACTCCCCCGCGTACAGGAGAATTCAGGCCATGAGCAACCCCCAGCAGCTGCGCTACAGCAAGGAGCACGAGTGGCTGTCGGTCGCCGAGGACGGCGTCTCGACAGTCGGCATCACCGAGTTCGCGGCCAACGCGCTCGGCGATGTCGTCTACGCCCAGCTTCCGGAGGTCGGTGACACGGTGACCGCGGGCGAGTCCTGCGGGGAGCTGGAGTCGACCAAGTCGGTCAGCGACCTGTACGCGCCGGTCACCGGCGAGATCGTGGAGGCCAACCAGGACGTCGTGGACGACCCCTCACTGGTGAACTCCGCGCCCTTCGAGGGCGGCTGGCTGTTCAAGGTACGCGTCACCGACGAGCCGGACGACCTGATGTCCGCCGACGAGTACACCGCCTTCACCGCCGGCTGAGGAGTCACCGCATGTCGCTTCTGAACACGCCCCTTCACGAGCTGGACCCGGACGTCGCGGCCGCCCTCGACGCCGAGCTGCACCGCCAGCAGTCCACCCTGGAGATGATCGCCTCGGAGAACTTCGCTCCGGTCGCGGTCATGGAGGCCCAGGGCTCGGTCCTGACCAACAAGTACGCCGAGGGCTACCCGGGCCGCCGTTACTACGGCGGCTGCGAACACGTCGACGTCGTCGAGCAGATCGCCATCGACCGCGTCAAGGCGCTGTTCGGCGCCGAGCACGCGAACGTGCAGCCGCACTCGGGCGCCCAGGCCAACGCGGCCGCGATGTTCGCGCTGCTCAAGCCGGGCGACACGATCATGGGCCTGAACCTCGCGCACGGCGGGCACCTGACCCACGGCATGAAGATCAACTTCTCCGGCAAGCTCTACAACGTGGTCGCGTACCACGTCGACGAGGAGTCGGGCCAGGTCGACATGGCCGAGGTCGAGCGTCTCGCCAAGGAGTCCAGGCCGAAGCTGATCGTGGCCGGCTGGTCCGCCTACCCGCGTCAGCTCGACTTCGCCGCCTTCCGCCGGATCGCGGACGAGGTCGGCGCGTACCTGATGGTCGACATGGCGCACTTCGCCGGCCTGGTGGCGGCGGGGCTGCACCCGAACCCGGTGCCGCACGCCCACGTCGTCACCACGACCACCCACAAGACGCTGGGCGGCCCGCGCGGTGGCGTGATCCTCTCCACCGCCGAACTGGCCAAGAAGATCAACTCCGCGGTCTTCCCGGGCCAGCAGGGCGGTCCACTGGAGCACGTGATCGCCGCGAAGGCCGTCTCCTTCAAGGTCGCCGCCTCCGACGACTTCAAGGAGCGCCAGCAGCGCACGCTCGACGGCGCGCGGATCCTCGCCGAACGCCTGGTGCGGGCCGACGTCACCGAGCACGGTGTCTCGGTCCTGTCGGGCGGCACGGAGGTGCACCTGGTCCTGGTCGACCTGCGCAACTCCGAGCTGGACGGACAGCAGGCCGAGGACCGGCTCCACGAGGTCGGCATCACGGTCAACCGGAACGCGATCCCGAATGACCCGCGGCCCCCGATGGTGACCTCGGGCCTGCGCATCGGCACCCCCGCCCTCGCCACCCGCGGCTTCCAGGCCGAGGACTTCACCGAGGTCGCGGACATCATCGCCGAGACGCTGAAGCCGTCCTACGACGCGGACGCCCTCAAGGCCCGGGTGTCCGCTCTGGCCGACAAGCACCCGCTGTACCCCGGCCTGAAGTAGTTCGCACGGAACGTACGATTCTTCGGGGCGCCGCGCACACTGGAGGCACAGCTGTGTGCGGCGCCCACCTCATGCACCACCCCGCTTGCTAGGAGTTCCCGTGGCCATCTCGGTCTTCGACCTGTTCTCGATCGGCATAGGCCCGTCCAGCTCCCACACGGTGGGCCCGATGCGCGCGGCACGGATGTTCGCCCACCGGCTGCGCAACGAGGACCTGCTGCCCGCCGTGGCCTCCGTCCGGGCCGAGCTGTACGGCTCACTGGGCGCGACCGGACACGGGCACGGCACGCCTAAGGCGGTGCTGCTCGGCCTGGAGGGCGCCTCGCCGCGGACGGTGGACGTGGAGGGGGCCGACGACCGCGTCGAGGCGATCAAGGCCTCGGGCCGCATCAGCCTGCTCGGCGAGCGGGAGATCCCCTTCTCCTTCGACGACGACCTGATCCTGCACCGGCGCAAGGCCCTGCCGTACCACGCGAACGGTATGACGATCTTCGCGTACGGCGCCTCCGGCGAACTGGTGCTGGAGAAGACGTACTACTCCGTCGGCGGCGGCTTCGTGGTCGACGAGGACGCGGTGGGCGAGGACCGCATCAAGCTGGACGACACCGTCCTGAAGTATCCCTTCCGCACGGGCGACGAGCTGCTGCGGCTGACCCAGGAGACCGGACTGTCGATCTCCGCGCTGATGCTGGAGAACGAGCGGGCCTGGCGCACCGAGGAGGAGATCCGCGAGGGCCTTCTCGCCATCTGGCGCGTGATGCAGGCGTGCGTGTCACGCGGCATGTCCCGCGAGGGCATCCTGCCCGGCGGCCTGCGGGTGCGGCGGCGTGCCGCCGTCTCGGCCCGCCAGCTGCGCGCCGAGGGCGACCCGCTGGCCCACGCGATGGAGTGGATCACCCTCTACGCGATGGCGGTCAACGAGGAGAACGCGGCGGGCGGCCGGGTCGTCACCGCCCCCACCAACGGTGCCGCGGGCATCATCCCCGCGGTGCTGCACTACTACATCAACTTCGTCCCCGGTGCCGACGAGGACGGTGTGGTCCGCTTCCTGCTGGCCGCGGGCGCGATCGGCATGCTCTTCAAGGAGAACGCGTCCATCTCGGGCGCCGAGGTCGGCTGCCAGGGCGAGGTCGGCTCCGCCTGCTCGATGGCGGCGGGCGCCCTCGCCGAGGTACTGGGCGGCTCGCCCGAGCAGGTCGAGAACGCCGCGGAGATCGGCATGGAACACAACCTCGGCCTCACCTGCGACCCGGTCGGCGGCCTGGTCCAGATCCCCTGCATCGAGCGCAACGGCATGGCCGCGGTCAAGGCGGTCACCGCCACGAAGATGGCGATGCGCGGCGACGGCTCCCACAAGGTGTCCCTCGACAAGGTCATCAAGACCATGAAGGAGACCGGCGCGGACATGAGCGTCAAGTACAAGGAGACGGCGCGGGGCGGGCTGGCCGTCAACATCATCGAGTGCTGAGGGAATCCGAACGGACACTGACCTGCGCGTTCGTGTGATTCGGCGCGGTCGGGGCCGTACGCGGCGGATGAACCGCGCCGCAACTCACGGCCGAGGGACGACCGCGAAGCCTTCGGGCGCCCCACTGCCGTCACCGGCCCGAGCGGCGCCGCCGTCCGCCTCAGGTGCACGGTCGAGAGCTGACTCGCCCGCCGACCGAATCCGACAGCACGACGGAGTCCCGGGTCCACGACGGCGACGGCAACTGCACCAGCCACACCGACACCCTCGGCGGCCTCACCCGCAACGAATGCACCAACGATCAGCGTGCCCACGTCCGCCACCTCACCCTGTGCCCCAGGTGATCAGCGCGCCCCTCCCTCGTCCAGCGCTCAGGCAGCCCGTGAACCGCTCGCTGTGCGCCTGACGCACCCTCGTCGTGCGAGACCGGCCGAGCCCGTTTCGACTACGCCCGCTCCCGCGCGTCGACGGTCGGGCTCATCCCGTGGCGCTCCCCGGCCGCAGCAGGAGTCGGGACGTCCGGTCCACGAGTTGCCGCAGAATGGGCAGGTAGCGCTCGTCACCGCCCAGGTCGCCGAGGATGCGGTGCGCCTCGTCACGGAACTTGTGGATCTCGTCCTCGTAGCGATCGAGGACGGCGGGTGTGAGGAGGAGGGCGGCCAGAGCCGATCGTGACGCGGCGGACGTTCTCGCACCGGCGTGCAGGTCCAGGATGCGGTGCCGGAGATCGGGCGCCGCGTCCTCCAGCGCGCATGCCGAAAGATAGGTCGCTGTGCCGTTCAGCAGGTCTTCGTTCCGTTCGGAGGCGATGTCCTCCTGGTCGTTGAACATCTGCCACAGGACGCCGAACACGGAGCCGAACTCCCGCCACAGATCGATCCGCTGGGCCTCCGCGCCTGCGAGTATCGCGGCCATCGCCGTGATCATGCCGAACGGAGCGCCGGATTTCTCCCGGTACGCCGTGAGGACCGAGTTCCGGGACGCGGTGCCCACCTCCGCGCGTATGTCGCCCAGTTGTCCTTGGGCGGCGGTGATCCCGCAGTCGAGGATCTCGGCCGTCAGAGCGGCGCGGACCGGCTCCGGGAACCGCCTCGAGCCAACCGCCTTCAGGGACAGCACGTGTCCCGTGACCACGGCTGCCAGGAGGGCCTCGTGCGCGGTGAGGCCCGCGGGCGGGTGCGCGCCGTACCCGTCTGCCAGGTCGTCGAGATAGCAGGCCGAGGTCCACCACAGCACGTGCACGGCGGACAGCGGGACGGCGGGTTCGGGGCTGCCCGTCTCGACGCCGTGCACGACCAGCGGCAGCACCGACAGAGGGTATTTCATCCTCTGGTGGCACAGGAGTTCCGTGACGACGCTCCGGACGGAATCGGCCGACGGGCCGAGCCCCTCGAGGATCGACTCGATCTCCTCCTCTATGTCCGAGGAGAACTCCTGATGGAGATCCAGATAGGCAGCGGAAGTCATGTGATGTTCCGTGTTTCCGTGGTGGATTTCAGTGGGCTCGTTTCGGACGGAGGCTTCGGGTCGCCCGGGGCACGGAATACGCGACGGCGGCCCCGGGAAGGGCATCAGACGGTGACGGCGGCGCGCTCGTGCTCCGTCAGCGGCGGGCCTTCCAGAAGAGGCGTCTTCCGGCCGAGGCAGATCAGGGCGAGCATGTCGGGCATGAGCAGCCGGGCGGGCGGTTTCTCCATGCTCATCACGTCCAGCAGGATGCGGAGCGCGCGGGGGTTGCGCGAGCCGGCGTCGACGGCCTTGTCGACGAAGGCGGCGAGGTTCCTTTCGAGCCGGGTGGGGGGCTGTTCGCTGGCACCCGGGTAGAACACGTCCTGGCCCACGGCCAGGCTCCACGCGTTCTCGACCGGCCGGGCCGCGGCTCTTTGGATGCGCCGGGAGGTGCCGGGGGCGCGAAGGTCGTGCCGTCGCAGGACGCCGCGCAGGGCGACGACGCTCTGTGCGGCGGCGCTCAGTCCGTGACCGTAGACCGGGTTGTAGCCGGCGACGGCCTCGCCGAGGACGGCGAAGCCGTCGGGCCAGCGGGCGGCCTTCTCGTAGTAGCGCCTCCTGTTGGCGGTGCTACGGGTGGTGACGACGTCCGTCTCGGGCTCGGCGCCGGCGAGGAGTTCACCGATGACGGGGTGCGGCAGCTTGAGCGCGAAGGGCACGAACTCCTCGTTGTCACCGCTGGGTTGACCCCCGCGGGTGCCGGCGAGCGTGACCAGCCAGCGGCCGCCTTCGATGGGGGTGATGATGCCGCCTCTTCCCGGGTTCTGGCGGGGGTCGGCCTGGACGTTGACGATCGGGAAGCCGGCGGCGGCGGTGCCGGGAGCGCGGTAGATCCGGCTGGCGTAGCCGACGCCAGCGTCGACCGTGCGCTCGGCCACGGTTGGAAGGCCCAGGTCCCGCAGCCAGCCAGGGGCGCGGCTGCCACGCCCGCCCGCGTCGATGACCAGATCGGCGGCAAGGGTGGCGTGGGTGTCCGCCGCGCGTATGCGGACGCCGGACACGCGTCCGGAGTCGCCTTCCAGGGACAGCAGTTCGGTCCGCTGCCGCAGGGAGATGCGCGGGTCCTCGAGCACCCTGGCGCGGATCACGGCGTCGAGCAGGTCACGGCTGCACAGAAGGTTGATGTGGCGGGCGTGGTCGAAGCGACGGAACCACTGGCCCGACGGCGCTTTGGACACCAGGTCGGTCATGATGCGGGCGGTCCGGGCGCCCTGGCCGACGAGCCGGTCGACGACACCCGGCAGGAGTTCCTCGAGGGCCTTGACCCCGCCGGACCACAACACGTGGGCGTGGCGGGCCTGCGGCAGCCCCTTGCGGGGTCGCGGGCCGTCCGGCAGAAGGTCGCGCTCGACGATCGTGACGTCGGCGTGGTCGGCGAGCACGGCTGCCGCGAGCATGCCCGTCATGCCCCCTCCGATGACCACGGCGGTACGGCGGGGCGCGGATCTGTGGGGCATGTACGGAACTCTCTTCTGTCGCAGGGACGAAGCGGACGGCCGACCTCGCGGGCCGCACACCACACCGCATCATGCGCGACGCCCTGTCGCGGCTGCGAGCGGAGTGGTCCGGGCCCGGCCGGCCACCGGGTTGTCGCGGGACACGGACACGACGGCGCGGTGGACGTGTCCGGCCGAAGGCTTCCCACCCGAGGGGCGGTTCGATCTCCCGCGGGCGCCGTCACCGCGCGTCACCGTCCGACGGCGTGAGACAACTGCCCTCCTGGCTCAGCCCGTTCACCGGTACGAGGGGCGGCGCGACAGCGTCCCGCCGGTCACTGCCGCACACCGCGTACCGCGGCGGCGCCCTCCCTTGACCGGCCGCGGCCCACAAGGGGGTTCACAACGGGGTTCTCTCGTCGGCCGCCGCCGCGGCGGCACGGGCTGCCGCGACGACGGGGGACGTACGCAACGCACGCGCCACACCCACCAGGGTGGCACGCGACGCGAAGTCCGCGGTGTTCCGCGCGACGGCCACCCGGGCCGCGGCCGCCTCGTCGGTGTGGGAGCGGACGGCGGCGGCGATCATCGCCGCGAGACCGATGCGGAAGGCGTCCTCCGCGCCGTGGCCCACGGCTCGGGCCGTGCTCTGCGCATCGGAACGGACCTGGTCGTCGAGGTGCGGGCGGACCAGGTTCAAGCCGTCCTGGATGCCGGCCTCACGCCGGGTGAGGCGCACGGCGCAGGACGAGTACCAGGGGATCGGCGCGGCGAGCGGCATCCCGGGGGAGGCACTGCTGAGTTCACGCCACAGCGGGCCGAGCCGTCTCCAGGTCACCACCGCACGCCAGAGCGCGACCAGCCGCGGGCCGTACAGCGGCAGTGTGAAGCCGACGGTGGCGACGGTGGCGGCCAGGCCCACGAGGCCGGGCGCCAGGACGGTACTGAGTACGTCCCAGTCCCGGCCGGCCCACCGTGCCACCACCGCGGTCAGCTTCAGTGTGCTGAAGGACAGATTGAGCAGCCAGCCGGTCACAAGCAGCCACAAGCCGGCCCGCAGCCATCCGTGCACCTGGATCGCCCAGCGCCAGCACAGCACCGTGGTGGCGATCGCGGCGGTCATGTGGCCGAGCAGATACAGCACGATCATCTGCCCGATCCAGGGCGAGGTGGCGTAGTAGGTGTCGAGGTCCGTCCGCCGCTCGACGGGGGCGTCCCCCAGGACGAAGAGGAGGATCAACAGGACGATCACGACGGCGTAGCCGGTCTGCCAGCGCCGCGCGAGACGGCGCACGTGGTCGGCCGGGCCTCCGCGCCAGTGCAGGATGAGCACCAGGCAGGAGGCGCTGTAGGCGCTGACGACGGCGTAGACCAGCAGCGCGGCGAGATTGGGGATGCCGCTCGTCCTGTTCACGGCGGCGACGGTGGGCGGGGCGGCGAAGGCGAACCCGGCGCCCCCCAGGAAGATCACCCAGCAGACGCAGCGAACCAGTGGATCGCGCCAGGATCTCACCAGCTCGGGCAGTTTCGAGGCGAGGCCGGCCCACAGGGCCAGCGCGGGTATGTAGTAGGTCGAGGCACCCACGGATCAGACCTTGTACCGGCGTTGTCCCGGTGACGCGGTGATCCGGCGGACGGGAGCCGGGCGTTGGGCGACGACGACGTGCCGCTCGGGCAGCGCGAGCCACAGACCCGAGGCAGTGCCGTACGGGAACTCCCCTTCGCGGAGGACCACCTGACGGCCTTCGATCCCGGACACCCGGGCGATCCGCGCGGCGGAGAGCACGTCGGGGCCCGAGGGAACAGGCGGGTGCGGCCCGTCGGTCGCCCGGCGGATCAGGTGCCGCATTTCCCTGGCTCTGCCTGTACGCACTGTTCTCCCCGCGAACCTTTGCGTGGGCGCCCGTGGCCCGGAATCCGCCGAACCTCACCCTGCCCGTAAATATGCCAAAGCAGGTACCCCTTCGGCCAGCTCAGGCTGTGCCCGGCGCAACAAGTTGCGGGCCCCAAGTACCGATCAAACAGGACTTGCAACGATCCGTTTCCGGTGCGTCCGATGCCCGCGCGACGCGCTTCGGCCCGATCATCGGCATGCACCGCCCGCCGGAACGCGCCTTTGGCGGCATCCCTGCCCTCACCGACAGGACATCGGCCGGTCGTTCGAGGATGGGGCGGGCGAAGTGGGGGAACGTCACTCGGAGAGGTCCCAAGACCGGTGAAACCCCGAATCCACCCCACACGCGGGGGCAGAATCGCTCGCACCCGTCCCCCCACGCACGGAGGAGTCCCCCATGCTCCGCGGCATCGACGTCAGCGCCTACCAGTCGTCCGCCTACTCCACCGACGGGCTCTCCTTCGTCTTCATCAAGGCGACCGAGGGCCGTTCGTACGTCAATCCGAAGCTCACCGCCCAGGTGAAGACGGCCCGCGACGGCGGCTGCGTCGTCGGTTTCTACCACTTCCTGTGGCCCGGCGACATCACCGCCCAGGCCGAGTACTTCGTCGGCAAGGCCCCGGAGAAGGCCGGTGACCTGCTCGCCGTCGACTGGGAGACCACCGGTGACGGCACCCACGCCAGCAACGCGGAGAAGGACCGCTTCGTGCGCAAGGTGAAGGAGCTGAGGCCGGACCACCGGGTCCTGCTCTACACGAACCGCAACTTCTGGCTCAACGTCGACACCACCTCGTACGCGGGAGACGGTCTGTGGATCGCCGACTACGTGACCGCGGGCGAGCCCCGCATCAAGGCGAAGTGGCGTTTCCACCAGTACACCGACAACCCCGTGGACAAGGACGTCGCGCAGTTCTCCAGCAAGGCGGCGCTGCGCGAGTGGGCCGCGGTCGACTGACCGGCCGGGAAGCGGCGTGGGTCCGGGGGATGCGGCGGGGATGCGGCAGCGGTCCGGACCTGGGTCGCCGTCCGGCGCCGGGTGACCGGCGTCGGACGGGCGGCATCGGAGGACCGCACCGATGTCGGGTGTCCCGGCGCCGGACGGCCGGCGCCGGGGAGCCGAGGAGCGTCAGCCGCGGAAGTCCGCCGGGCGCTCCGCGGAGGCCTCCGCCAGTGCCTTGGTCACCGCCTCGAGGCCCTTCTGGAGGCCGTACACCGGGGTGCCGGGCTGCTGACGCCAGGATTCGTCGATGCCACCCGCGTCGACCGTGTCGAAGCCGAGTTCGTCGATGAGGTCGCGTACGACCCGCTTGGCGGCCTCGTCGTCGCCGGCCACCGGCAGGGCCATGCGGTCGGGGTCGCCCGCCGGACGGTGCCGGTCCAGGATGTCCTGCGCGTACGTGCCGTTGAACGCCTTCACGACGGGGTGGCCGATCTGCTGGGACGTCCAGCGGCTCTCGGTGAGCCCGCCGTCCTCGATCGCGGCGATCCTGCCGTCGCGCTGCTGCGGGTAGTAGTTGCCGGTGTCGATGACGGCGGCTCCGTCCGCCGCCCCGTCCAGCACGCCGGACGGCAGGTCGGGCACTGCCTTCAGCGGGACCGTGACCACGACCACCTGGGCCCCGCGCGCCGCCTCCCCGACCGTGACGGCCGTCGCCCCGGTCTCCTCGGCCAGCGCGGTCAGGGTCTCGGGACCGCGGGAGTTCGCGACGGAGACGTCGTGTCCGAGGGCGGTCAGCCGCCGGGTGAGGTTGCCGCCGATGTTGCCCGCGCCGATGATGCCGATCTTCATGAGTGCCAGGCCCTTCAGTGGTTGATGCTCCTGATGGCGAGCATCAACCCCGCGGCGGGAAGGGCTATTCCGGGGGCGTACGGCAATCGGGTGAGCGCCCCTGCCGTTTCACCCTCATGGCTACACCCAGGGCTTCACCCCACGGCCTCGCACGCGCGGCTCACGGCTTCACCACGATCTTGCCCAGGTGCGTGTTGCCCTCCATCAGGCGGTGCGCGTCCCCGATCCTGTCGAGGCCGTCGAACACCTCGGCGACGGGTGGCCGGAAACTGCCGTCCCGCAGGCCCGCGTCGAGGAAGGCCGTGGAACGGCGGCGGCCTCCCGGGGTCGAGGTGAGGGCGGCATTGGCGTACGTGTGGAGGGTGAGCGGCCAGTTCCAGGGCAGCTCGGCCGGGCGCCGGTCCAGCCAGCCGTAGACGACCATCGCACCGCCGTCCGCCAGTGCCTCGCCCAGCGCCCGGAACCCCGGCCCGCCGATCGCGTCGAAGATCACCTCGGCCCCTCGCCCGCCGGTGAGCCGCCGGACCTCCTTGGGCACGTCCTCCTCGCCGGAGACGAGTACGTGCTCCGCCCCGAGTGCGAGAAGCCGCCCCTTCTTCGCCCCGGTCCGGGTGGTGGCGAGCGGAATCGCGCCGATGCGGCGGGCGACCTGGATCGCGGCGGTGCCGACCCCGCTCGAAGCGCCGGTGATCAGAACGTGGTCGCCGGGCCTGAGCCCCGCGGTCTCCAGCAGGGCGCCGTACGCGGTCGTGTACGTCAGCCACGACGCCGCGCCGGTGACCGCGTCCACCGACTCCGGGCGCGGCACGACCGCGGTGCCGGGCAGCACGACCCGTTCCGCGTACACGCCCTGCGCGCTCATCTCGATGCCGGGGCCGGTCATCACCGGGTCGCCCACGGCGAAGTCGCCGACACCCTCGCCGACGGCCTCGACGGTGCCCGACGCCTCGTATCCGAGCCGTGAGCCGGGCAGGGTGGGCCGGTAGTAGTACGTCCCCGCGCGGAACAGGGCCTCGGCGCGGTTGATGCCCAGCGCCTCGACGCGGACGAGGACCTGGCCGGGGCCCGGATCGGGTACGTCGCCGTCCTCGACCGTCAGGACCTCGGGACCGCCGAGTTCGTGAAAGAGCACTGTGCGTGCGGTAGTTGATGGCATGCCGACGACGCTAGAAGCGCGGCGCGAGACGTTCCATGCCTGCCGGTCTCGCCTTCCTGTCCGTGCGTCTCGCCGTGCGGTCCACGCGTTACGGTACGGGCATGGACGTACTCAGTGACGTCATCGCGACCATGCGCACCGGGCGTCCGCACTCCTCGCGCCGGGACAGGTCCGCGCCCTGGGGGATGCGATTCGAGGCCTCGGACGGGGCCGGTTTCCACGTGGTGCTCCAGGGTTCGGCGTGGCTGCTGCCCGCGGAGGGCGAGCCGGTGGCGCTCGGTCCCGGAGACGTGGTCTTCCTCGCCCACGGCCGCGGGCACGCGCTGGCCGCGGACCCGGACGCGCCCCTGGAGGAGGTACGGCTGCGACCCGACGGCACCTGGCCCGAGGCCCCGCCGCGTCCTTCCGCCTCGCCTCCCCGGAACCTCTCGGACCGACTCCCCTCGTCGCCGGTGCACGTGTACCGACTCCCTTCGCCGCGGCCCCCGTCGGCCGGTGCGCCGACCGTCCTGCTGTGCGGCGCCTACCAGTTGGACCGCGCCCGTGCCCACCCGCTCCTGTCGGAGCTCCCGGAAGTGGTCCATCTGCCCGCCCGGGACGGGACGCACCGCTCGCTGCGGGCCGCGGTCGAACTCCTCGGCAGCGAGCTTGAGGAGCCGCGGCCGGGGTCCGATGCGGTCGTCACCTCGCTGCTCGACACCCTCCTGATGTACATCCTGCGCGCCTGGTGGCAGGGCGAGCGGCACGACACCGCGCACCCCACGGGCTGGTCCGCCGCGCTCGCCGACCCGGCCGTCTCGGCGGCCCTGCGCGCGGTGCACGGCGATCCGTCCCGTCCCTGGACGGTCGAGGAACTCGGCGCTCTCGGCGGCCTCTCCCGCGCCGCCTTCGCCCGCCGCTTCACCACGCTCGTGGGCAGACCCCCGCTCGCCTACCTGACCTGGTGGCGGATGACCACGGCCGGCCGACTGCTGCGCACGGACGGCACTCCGCTCCGCCTGATCGCCCGACGCGCCGGCTACGCGTCGGAGTTCGCCTTCGCCAAGGCCTTCAAGCGGGAGTACGGGGTGGCACCGGGCCAGTACCGCGGGCGGACCTCCTGACCTCCCTCGCGCAGCAGGAACACGCCCTGCGCCGCGAGCACCCGCGCCTGGCGACGGTCCTGGTGCCCCACCAGCTGGAGGGGCTGCCCCGGGCACCACGCACGCCCTCCTGTTGCGGGACGGCGCGCGCTCGCCCGGGGACCGGTCGGCTCCGTGCTGACCGCTGACCGGCTCGGCGCGTGCTTCGGCCTGCCGCTGACGCCGGAGCGGCGGGGCGGGGCGGGGCGGGGCGGGGCGGGGCGGCGGAGCGTGCGCATCGCACGGGGGCATGACGAAGGGGCGCCCGCCGGATCACCGGTGGGCGCCCCTTCGCGTGCGTCACTTGTTCAGGTGGGTCCAGAACTCGTCGAACGAGAGGACCTTGTCGCCGTTGAGGTCGCGGGTGGCGATGACGGCCTCCGCCACCGACTCGGTGACGTTCCAGTCGCCGCCCTGGGCGAGGGCGCTCTTGAACTCGGCCGCGGTGATGAAACCGTCACCATCCGTATCGATCCGCTCGAACTGCTTGCGTGCTTCCTCGATGTCCGCCACCGATCCGCCCCTTCGTAGTGCATTACTGCCGTGTGTACGGAGGTCAGATTAACGGGCGGACAGGCGGCGCAGTGCGGCGACCACCCACGCGAACTCCTCGCGGTGCGCGGGCAGGGTTCCCTGGCCCTTCGCCAGCGAGAGCAACTCCCGGTAGCGGGCGATCCGATCGTTCGCGGCGGCCTCCAGGCGTTCCAGCACGGCGACCGGATCCGCGTCGCCGAGCAGTTCGCGCAGCACTTCCCCGGCCTCCGGCGTCCCGGGCTCGATCCCCCGCTCGCGGGCCTGTGCCGCCAGCTGGATCAGACGGCGGGCGAACCACAGAGAGGCCCCCGCGGGAGACTCCTGGCCGCGGTCGGCCGCGTTGAACTCGGCCACCTCCCGCATCCGCGCCCGGAACTCGGGGTCCTGGAGCAGTTCGGCCAGTTCCACCCAGGCGTCCACCTGTTCGGGCGTCGGGTCGTCCGGGAGGTCCACGGCCATGGCGCGCATGCGTTCGCGGATGACCGGGTCCGCCGTGTCGAGCCCGTGGAACGTCTCCTCCACGAACTCCTCCATGATCCGCCTGCGCTCCGCGGCCGACAGCCGCGCCAGCTTGTTCATGAGCGTCATCTCCTCTGCGGTGGAACCGCGTCGCGCCACGGTCGACAGCACCGCCCGGGTCACCCTGAGCGCGCGGATCTGCGCGTCCAGCGCCGCCACGTGCGCGGCGGCCACCTGCGCGACCGTCGCCTCGCCGGCCAGCACCCTGTGCACATCGCCCAGGCCGAGGCCGAGTTCGCGCAGGGTGCGGATCAGCTCCAGCCGGGCCACCGACTCCGCGTCGTAGAGGCGGTAGCCGCCGGCGGAACGGCCCACCGGGGGCAGGACACCCTCGTCCGACCAGTAGCGGATGGTGCGGACGGTCAGTCCGGTGTTCCGGGCCAGCTCGCCGATGGTGAGGAGGCGGATGCCGTCGTCGATCATGTCGGTGAGTCTGGGCCTTCCAGCGGGTGGAGACTCAAGCGGCGGGAAGGGTAGGGGGATGGGAGACACTCTGCGCGGCATTCTGGACGCGGCGGCCCGTGGCGTCTTCCCCCCGCCCGACGGCTCCACCACCGTCGTAGCGCAGCACGCCCCGAGGGACGCCGGTGTCCTCGCCTTCACGGCGCACTCCGTCGTCTTCACCGACGAGGATCCCCGGTGGGTGCGCGAGACGCTGGCCCGGGTCGGCTGCGACGCGCTCGCCGCGGCCGTGAACCCCCGTTTCCTGGCCGCGTTCATGGACCGTACGGGACGCACCCACGACACGGTCGACCTGCTGCTGGCCGCCGCGCCGTCGCCGGGGCGGCCGGCGGTGGACCTGGCGGAGATCGGCGATCCGGGCCATCCGCGTGCGGTACGGGCCCGGCGGCACCGGGACGACGTGCGCGTCTGGGCCGCCGGGGGCGGGGTGCTCGTCCTCGGGCGCGGGGTCGCGGGACGGCTGGAGGCCGCGGTCGAGGTCGACGAGGGCGTACGGCACCGGGGGCTGGGGCGGGCGCTCGCGGCGGCGGCGCGACAGCTCGCCGGCGAACCCGTCTGGGTCCAGGTGGCGCCGGGCAACGCCCGCGGTCTGCGGGCGTTCCAGGCGGCGGGCTACCGTCCGGTGGGCGCGGAGGCGCTGCTCACCGCGCCCTGAGGCCCGGTGCCGGGGGGCGTGGTGCGGGTCGCTCTCACGGGCGTCCCTCGCCTCGGTCACGGCCCGCCGGACGAGGGGGTCCGGTGCGGCTGTGCCCGGGTCAGCGGAAGACGCCGGTGTGGCCGAGCGAGTAGCGGCCCGGCTGCGGGTAGACGGCCAGGCCGTGCGGGCCGCTGCCGACCGGGATGCGGGCCAGCTGCTTCCCGGAGCGCGTGTCGATCGCGTACACCTCGGAGTTGTAGCGCCCCGACAGCCACAGAACCCTGCCGTCGGCCGAGACACCGCCCATGTCGGGGCTGCCGCCGTTCGGCAGGCGCCACTTCTTGGTCAGCTTGTCCTGCGCGAAGTCGAAGACGGAGATCGTCCCCTCGCCCCGGTTGGAGATGTACATCTCCCGCGAGTCGCGGCTGACGTACAGGCCGTGGCAGCCCTTGCCGGTGCGCAGCAGCGTCGGCTTGCCGAACTTGTCCCCGTCCAGGACCCACACCCCGTCGGCCACCATGTCGGCGACGTAGAACTTCTTGCCGTCCGGGGAGATCTTCACGTCCTGCGGCATGGCTCCGCGCATGGGGAGCTTCTGCTGCGCGACGACCTTCATCCTCTCGGTGTCGACCTTGAGCAGCTCACCGCTGAACTCGCACGACACGATGAAGTAGCGGCCGTCGGGCGAGAAGTCGGCGTGGTTGACGCCGTAGCAGCTGACCGGTTCGGTCTTCCGGCGCTCCATGGTGTGCGCGTCGCGGAAGACCAGCTCGCGGTCGAGGGAGGCCATGACGATCGCGTACTTGCCGTTCGGCGTGAAGTACAGGTTGTAGGGGTCGTTCACGTCGACGGACTTGCCGGCCTTGCCGGTCCTCGGGTCGATGGGGGTGAGGGAGTTGCCCCGGTCGTTGTTGACCCAGAGCGTCTTCATGTCCCAGGAGGGCACGACGTGCTGGGGCTGGACGCCGACCCGGATCGTCTTGATGACCTTGTACGTCTCCGGGTCGATGACGGAGACCGTGTTGGAGTTGGTGTTGGGCACGTAGACGCGGGACGGGAAGTTCTTGACCACCGGGGACAGCTGGTTCGCGCGGTCGGCGGCGTAGACGTCCTTGGAGTCGAGCACGGGGGGCATGCCCGGCAGACCGTCCGGCTTCTTCGGCTGGGCCGGCCGGACGGCGGCCTGGGTACCGGCGGCCTGGTTCGCGTGGTCCTTCGACTCGCCGCTGCAGCCCGCGAGGGCGGCGAGCACGGCGCCCGCGATCAGGGCGCGCTGGAGGTGGTTGCGGTTGCGTTGCATCAGCTCAGCAGCTCCGTGGTGGTGACCGCGCGCAGTCTGCGACGGCCGAGTTCTTCCAGGACGGCGGGAAGCGCGGCGACCGTGTCGGCGTACCCGAAGTGCAGGCTCACCACGGACCCGTTGCGGATCCCGCCGAGAACCTGACGGGTGACGGCGGGGGCGCCCGGCGAGGTGTAGTCGAGCGAGTCGAGGTCGTACGAGAGGACGTGCGGGTAGCCCGCCCCGCGGGCGAGCCGTTCGACGACCGGGGAGGCACGGGAGGTGCGGGAGGGCCGGAACCACGTGCCGATGGATCCGGTCAGCCGGCGCAGGCGCTCCGCGCAGCCCCGGATCTCCGCGTCCGCGTCCGCCTCGGACATCGCGTTGATGTCGAGATGGCGCAGGGTGTGGTTGCCGAGGTCGTGGCCGCCGTCGAGGATGCGCCGGGCCAGGTCCGGGTGTTCGTCCAGCCAGGTCCCCACCACGAGCACCGTGACCCGGGCCCCGCTCTTCTCGGCCTCGCCGAGCAGCGCCCTGGCGACGGCCGGGTCGCCCTGACCGTGGAAGGTGAGGGCGACCCGGGGGCGGTCGCGGGGACCGTGGGTGATCTCGGCCGGCTGCCGCGGGAACCGCCGGGGCGCCGGTGCGGCGGGCGGCGCGGGCGGGGGCGTGGCCGATGGTGTGCCGGACGCGCGGGACGCGGCGGCCGGGTGGGCGACGGCGCCGGGCGTGGCGCAACCGGCGGTGAGCGGCCCGGCGGCGAAGGTCCCGGCGGCGAGTGCGACGCCTGAACGCAGCGCCGCACGCCGGTCCGGCGCGGCACGCGTGACGCTCTCTTCGGTGGAGTGCTGAGGGGGGCGGGCGGGCGTGGTCACCCGCACCATTTAAGGGTGTAATGGTAAGAAAACGGGCGATTGGACCGGTGGGCGGGGTGCGGGTCGCGGCACCGGCCCCGGGCCCGGAGCTCCGTCACGGTCAGCGGTCTGCGACGCGCATCTCGAACCAGGTCGTCTTGCCGCGGGGCAGGAGGTCGACGCCCCAGCGGTCGGAGAGCTTGTCGACGAGGAAGAGACCGCGCCCGCTGAGGTCCATCTCCTGGACCGGCATCAGACAGGGCAGCCCCCGGGAGGGGTCGCGGACCTCGACGCGGATCCAGCCCCGGCGCCGCCGCATCCGCAGTCCGAAGACCCGGGCGCCCGTGTGCCGTACGGCATTGCCGACGAGTTCGGACACGAGTAACACGGCGTCCTCGGTCATCTTCGGGGAGAGTCCCCACTGGCGCAGGACGACGACCTGGGCGAGCCGGCGTGCGGTGGCGGCGGATTCGGGGCGGGACGGCAGCGGCACCTCCGCCTCTGTCGGGTTGCCGAACAACTCGAGCGCCTTCAGCGCCCGTTCGTCCTCGACCGCAGGCGACCAGCGCGCCGCGGTCGCACTCGCGTGCCGCCGCGGCTGTTCCATACCCTCCAGCCCCGCCATGCCCCCATCATGGCCGCCCAGGCCGCACCTGGGGGCCGTTCCGGAGGAATACGCCCCCCGGAAGCATGCGTTCCACACCATCCGATCGGCATATGCCAGAGGCAGTTCGGAGCCCACCACAACCCGTCCGACCTGCTACGACTCCACCCTGAGGGGCAATCGCCGAAGGTCCCCCGCAAGGCAGCCTTAAGGCTGCCTTAAGGACCGCATAATCCAGCCCTTCGGGGGACACCGGGTAAGACACCGAGTCAACTGCAAGTGGATCAGCCGAACTTGACGGGTGATTTTCCGCGCAACCGGACGCGTCCCGTCAGAGGAACTTCGCCTTGCCCGGCCCCTCCTCCACGAAGCTGCGCATCCCGCGCTCACGGTCCTCCGTCGCGAACAGGCCCGCGAACCAGTTCCGTTCCACCGCGAGCCCGGTCTCCAGGTCCGTCTCCAGACCCGTGTCGATCGACTCCTTCGCCGCGCGCAGCGCGATCGCGGGTCCCTGCGCGAGCTTCGCGGCCCAGGTGTACGCCTCGGTGTACACCTCGGCGGCGGGGACGATCCGGTCCACCAGCCCGAGCGAGAGCGCCTCGTCGGCCTTCACCATCCGGCCCGTGAAGATGAGGTCCTTCGCCTTGGAGGGTCCGATCAGCCGGGAGAGCCGCTGGGTGCCGCCGGCGCCCGGGATCAGACCGAGCAGGATCTCCGGCTGCCCGAGCTTGGCGTTGTCCGCGGCGATGCGGAAGTCCGCACAGAGCGCCAACTCGCAGCCGCCGCCGAGCGCGTAACCGGTGACGGCCGCGACGACGGGCTTGGGGATGCGGGCCACGGCACTGAAGGAGTCCTGCAGGGCCCGGGACCTGACGATCATCGTCGCGTGGTCCATGGCCTGCATCTCCTTGATGTCCGCGCCCGCCGCGAACACCTTCTCCCCGCCGTGGATGACCACCGCGCGTACGTCCGTACGCCGGGTGACCTCCTCGGCGAGTTCCTTGAGACGGTCCTGGGTGGCGATGTCCAGCGCGTTCATGGGAGGGCGGTCCAGGCGGATCGTGCCGACGCCTTCGGCCACTTCGAGATGCACAGTCATGCAGGCAGGTTAACGCGCGCTAACGACAACGGGCCCGGTGTGCCGGGTCACAGCACACCGGGCCCGTGTCGAGGCCGGGACGAACGGTCAGGCGGTCCACTTCTCCCAGGACATGTTCCAGCCGTTGAGGCCGTTGTCCGGGGCGACCGTACGGTCGTTGGAGCGCTTGACGACCACCACGTCACCGATGATCGAGTGGTCGAAGAACCAGGCGGCGGGCGCGCTGCGGTCGCCGCCGCCGCGGACGTCGCGCAGGCCCACACAGCCGTGGCTGGCGTTGTAGTTGCCGAAGGCGTCGCCGCCCCAGTAGTTGCCGTGGATGAAGGTGCCGGAGTCGGTCAGGCGCTGGGCGTCCGGCACGTCCTTGATGTCGTACTCGCCGCCGTAGCCGACCGTCTCGCCGTTCATCCGGGTCACCCGGAGCTGCTCGCTGATGACCATCTGGCCGTTCCAGGTGTCGTAGCCCGGCTTGCCCGTGGTGATCGGGATGGTCTTGAGGACCTTGCCGTCACGCTTGACGACCATCTTGTGGGTCTTCGCGTCGACCGTGGAGACCTGGCTGCGGCCGATCGTGAACGACACCGTCTTGGCCTGCTTGCCGTAGACACCGGGCCGGCCCTCGACGCCGTCGAGGTTGAGCGTGACGGTGACCTTCGTGCCGGCCTTCCAGTACTGCTCGGGACGGAAGTCGAGGCGGTCGTTGCCGAACCAGTGGCCCTGGACGTCCACGGCCGGCTGGGTCTTGACCGTGATCGCCTTCTCGACGTCCGCTGGGTGCGTGATGCCCCGGGTGAAACGGACCGAGAACGGCATTCCGACGCCGACCGTGGAACCGTCCTCGGGCGTGAAGAGACCGACGAAGGTGTTCTTCGGGGTCAGCGTGGTGAACGCGGACTCCTCGGCCGCCTCACGGCCGTCGGTGTCCTTGGCCACCGCGTGGACCTTGTACTTGGTGGCGGCGGCGAGGTGGGTGGCGGGCGTCCAGGCGGTTCCCCCGCCGGTTATCGCCCCGTCCACCGCCTTGCCCTTGGTGTCCTCGACCTTCACCTCGGTCAGCTTGCCCTTGGCCGCGGTCACCTTGAGGGCACCGCTGGTGGCCACACCGTCGCTGCCGTCCTTCGGAGCGATGGTCACCACGGCCTGCGAGGCCTTGGTGTCCGCCTTCCCGGCGCTGCCGGTGCTCTTGCCCTTGCCCTCGCCGGAGCCGGAGTCCGAACTCCCTCCCCCGCCGCAGGCGGTCACGGCGAGCAGCAGCACGCCCAGCAGCAGTGCCAGGACTCCCTTGCTCCCCCGGGTCCGCGCACCAACCGACGCCCCCGATATCGGTCGCCCGTTCACGTTTGTTCTCCCCTCGCACGGCCTGATCAGGCCCGCACCCCAGCGCGTCCCCGCGCGTATCGCGCTAATTAATCACACGGTCAGAAGCGATGGATCCCCGGGATTGTCACCGTTCAGTCCCAACTTCAACCGTGTGGGGGCGGGCTGGGTTCCTGTCTGTCCCCGCCCGCTCGCACCCCGGTGCCCGCAGCCCGCCGCGGCTACTTCGCCGCGCCGCCCGCCTTCCACTTCGCCCAGCCCATGTTCCATCCTCCGAGCCCGTTGTCGGGGGCGACCTTCTTGTCCTTGCTGTGGACGACCTCGACGACATCGCCGATCAGGCTGCGGTCGAAGAACCAGCCCGCTGGGGTCTCGGAGCCGCCGCCCTTCACGTCCCGCAGACCGACGCAGCCGTGGCTGACGTTGGTGGAGCCGAAGACGTCGCCCGACCAGTAGTTGCCGTGCAGGAAGGTCCCGGAGTCGGTGAGCCGCATCGCGTGCGGGACGTCGGGGATGTCGTACTCGCCGCCGAACCCGACCGTGCGGCTGTTCATCCGTGTCACCTCCAGCATCTCCATGACGACCATCTTCCCGTTGTAGGTCGTGTTCTCGGGGGAGCCCGCGGTGATCGGCACGGTGGTGAGGAGGTCGCCGTCGCGGCGGACCTCCATGGTGTGGTCGGAGGCGTCGACGAGCGAGACCTGGCTGCGGCCGACGGTGAAGCTCGTGGTCCTGGACTGGAGTCCGTACACGCCCGGCGCTCCTTCCACGTCGCGCAGGCGCAGGTCGACCGTCACCTCGGTCCCCGGTTTCCAGTAGCTCTCGGGCCGGAAGTCGAGACGGTCCTTGCCGAACCAGTGCGGGCGGATCTCGACCGCCGGGCTGGCCTCCACGTGGATCGCGCGCTCGACGGCGGCCCGGTTGCGGATCTCCCGGTTGAACTCCAGTGAGACGATCATGCCGGTGCCGACGGTGGACCGGTTCTCCGGCGTCGCGTAGCCGATGAAGCGCTCCTCGGGGACGTACGTCGTGAACGTCGTGTGCCGCGCCGTGCGCCGCCCGTGCCCGTCGAGGGCGACCACGTCCACGGTGTACTTGGCGCCCAGGGCGAGCCGGGGGGCGTCGGGCTGCCAGGCCAGGCCGTCGGCGGTGAGGTGCCCGGGCACGGCGGACTCCTGTGCGTCCTGGTCCTTGACGACCTGCACGGACTCCAGCCGGCCGTCCGCCACCCGTACCCGTAGCTCCTGCCGCGCTCGTACGTTCTTGCTGTTGTCGGCCGGGGACACCTGGATGACGTCCTCGGCGGCGGGGGGCTTGCCGAGCACCTCGTCCATCGTGCCCGAGGTGCAGCCGGCGGCTCCGGCCAGCAGGGCGGCCCAGGTCAGTGCGGCGGCCAGGGCGGCCCCCGCGCGCCGGGGGCCCATTGTCGTATGCCTCACGCGAACCTCATGTCCTTCCGGCCGGGGGCAGGGGATCGCCCTCGGAAAATGCGGTACAGAGGGCCCAACGACCGCGCACCTCCGGGGAAACGTGAGTGCGAGCCAAGCTCTGGGCAGAACAGTGGGGAGGACGACGCGACGAGGAGCCGCGGCCGGGACGCCGTGCGCTCCTCTTCGGGCCGCCCACCGAGCCGCGGGAGGCTGAACGGTGTCGAGCGCAGCCGAGCAGGAGGCAGTGCAGGAGGGGCGCGCCCCCGACGGCGAAGCGCGGGAGGGACGCGCGCCCGAGAGCGGTGTGCGGGAAGGACGCGGGCCCGAGAGCGGTGTGCGCGAGAAACGTCTGCCCGACGGCGTGCTGCCCGCACCGCTGTTGAACGGGACCCGCCGCCCGGCGCCCGCCGTGGCCGTGTGGCCCGGTGCGCCGACCCCGCTCGGGGCACGCTTCCGGGTCGGTCCCGACGGCGTCGCGGGCACCAACTTCGCGCTGTGGGCGGGCGGGGCGGAGGCCGTCGACCTCTGTCTCTTCGACGAGCGGGACGGCGCGACCCACGAGACCCGGGTCCCGCTCACCGAGCTGACCCACGAGATCTGGCACGGCTTCGTCCCCGGCGTGCTGCCGGGCCGCCGCTACGGCTACCGCGTGCACGGCCGCTGGGACCCGTGGACCGGTGCCCGCTGGAACCCGGCGAAGCTGCTCCTGGACCCGTACGCGCGCGCCGTGGACGGCGACTTCAGTCTGCCGCCGGAGGTGTACGGGCATGTCCGCGACTGGCCGCAGCAGCAGGTCGCGGACACCGTGCGGGACGACCGGGACTCGGCGCCGTACGTCCCCAAGGGCGTCGTCGTCCAGGACGACGACGACTGGTCGGACGACCACCGTCCGAAGACCCCGTGGGCGGACTCGGTCATCTACGAGCTGCACGTACGGGGATTCACCCGTCTGCATCCGGGGATTCCGGAGGAGCTGCGCGGCACCTACGCCGGGCTGGCGCACCCCGCGGCGATCGAGCACCTGGTCGCGCTCGGGGTCACGGCCGTGGAACTGCTGCCGGTGCACCAGTTCGCGCACGAGGACCATCTGCTGCGCCGGGGACTGAAGAACTACTGGGGCTACAACTCGATCGGCTACTTCGCCCCGCACGCGGGCTACGCCGCCTCCGGGACGACGGGCGGGCAGGTCGGCGAGTTCAAGCGGATGGTGCGGGCGCTGCACGCCGCCGGCATCGAGGTGATCCTCGACGTGGTCTACAACCACACCGCCGAGGCGGGCGAGCTGGGGCCGATGCTGTCGCTGCGCGGTATCGACAACCGGGGGTACTACCGGCTCCAGTCGGACGCGCGGCGGTACGCGGACTACACGGGGTGCGGGAACACGCTGCACGTGGTGCAGCCGCATGTGCTGCGGCTGATCACGGACTCCCTGCGGTACTGGGTGACGGAGATGGGGGTGGACGGCTTCCGTTTCGATCTGGCGGCGGCGCTGGCCCGCTCCATGCACGACGTGGACATGCTGTCGCCGTTCCTGGCCGTCATCGCGCAGGATCCGGTGCTGCGGCGGGTGAAGCTGATCGCGGAGCCGTGGGACGTGGGATCCGGTGGCTACCAGGTGGGGGCCTTCCCGCCGCTGTGGACGGAGTGGAACGACCGGTACCGCAACGCGGTGCGGGACTTCTGGCGGGGGGCGCTGCCGGACGTACGGGATCTGGGGTACCGGCTGTCGGGGTCGAGCGACCTGTACGCGTGGGGCGGGCGGCGGCCGTACGCGTCCGTGAACTTCGTGACCGCGCACGACGGTTTCACGCTGCGGGACCTCGTCTCCTACGAGCGCAAGCACAACGAGGCCAACGGGGAGGGGAACCGGGACGGCACGGACGACAACCGTGCCTGGAACTGCGGGGTGGAGGGGGAGACGGACGAGGAACGCGTACGGGCCCTGCGGCGGCGGCAGTTGCGGAACCTCCTGACCACGCTGCTGTTGTCCACCGGGGTGCCGATGCTGGTCGCCGGGGACGAGTTCGGGCGGACGCAGCGCGGCAGCAACAACGCGTACTGCCAGGACAACGAGATCAGCTGGGTCGACTGGAGCCTGCTGGAGGAGCCGGGCTGGCGGGCCCTGTTCGATCTGACGTCCCGGCTCATCGCGCTGCGGCACCGGCACCCGGTGCTGCGGCGGCGGGCGTTCTTCTCCGGCCGGGCGCACTCCGTGGACGGGCTGCGGGATCTGGCGTGGTTCACCGCGCGCGGGGCGGAGATGACGGAACGCGACTGGTACGCGCCCGCCGGGACGCTGGGCATGTATCTGTCGGGGCGGGACATACCGGGGCGCGACGCCTGCGGGGCGCCGGTGGTGGACGACAGCTTCCTCGCGGTGCTGCACGCCGGGGACCGGCCGGCGGGCTTCGTGCTGCCGGGGCCGCCGTGGGCCCAGCGCTACGAGGTCGTGGTCGACACCTCGGCGGAGGAGCAGGGCGCGTCGCCGGGGGTGGTCCACCGGGCGGGGGTGACGATCACCGTGCCGGCCCGGGCGGTGCTGCTGCTGCGGGTGGTGGCGTGAGGTGACCGGGGCGGCGTGAGCGTGCCGGGCGTCCGCGGGGGAGCACGGGGACGGCGGCCAGCCGAGGATGCCCCGGTCGTAGCCCACCGCCACCGCGGCCGCCCGGTCGTTGACGCCGAGCTTGGCGTACAGGTGGGTGAGATGGGTCTTGACCGTGGCCTCGCTGATGAACAGGACACGGGCGATCTCGCGGTTCGACGTGCCCTTGGCGACCAGGGCCGGCACCTCGCGCTCACGGGCCGAGAGTGCCCGTCGTGCCCGTCGTGCTCATGATTCCGCTCCCGTCAGATCGAGGAAGGCGTCGTCCAACGTGGCGTCGGTGACGCGGAGTTGATGCGCGGTGATGTGGTGGCGGTCGAGCAGGGTGAGGACGGCGTCGACGGTCTCGTCGGTGCCGCCGAGCGTGATCCGGCCGTCCTGGTGCACGACGGAGGTGAGGTGGGGCAGTGCGGCGATCTCACGCTCGTCGAGCGGCGCCGAGGGGGTGAAACCGATGACGGTGGAACGCGTCGCGCGCCGGATCAGTCCGGCGGGGGTGTCGAGCGCGGCCACGCGCCCCCGGTCGACGACCGCGATCCGGTCGCACAGCCGTTCCGCCTCCGCCATGAAGTGGGTGACGAGCAGCACCGTGACACCTCGGGCGCGGACGTCCTCGATGAGCTCCCAGGTGTCGCGACGGGCCCGCGGGTCCAGTCCGGTGGTCAGCTCGTCCAGCACCACCACCCGCGGATCGCCGACCAGTGCGAGCGCGATGAACAACCGCTGCTTCTGGCCCCCGCTGAGCTTGCCGAACCGGGTGCCGAGCCGCTCGGTCAGACCGAGACGTTCGGCGAGCGGACGCCAGTCGGCGGGGCGCGGGTAGAAAGCGGCGTACAGCTCCAGTGCCTCGCGCACGGTGAGCTTGGCCTGCAGTTCGCTCTCCTGGAGCTGGGCGCCCAGGACACGGCCGACGGCCTCTTGGTCGGCGACGGGGTCGAGCCCGGTGACCCGGACCCGGCCCGCGTCGGGGATCCGCAGACCCTCGACGCACTCGACGGTGGTGGTCTTGCCGGCGCCGTTGGGGCCGAGGATCCCGAAGATCTCACCCTCCTCGACGGCGAAGGAGACACCGTCGACGACGGGCCGGCCGCCGTAGGACTTGCGCAGTGCGCCGACTTCGATGACTGACATGCCCCGAGCATCCCGGCGGGACCGGGTCCGCCACATCGTCCATCGCGCTCGAAGGGGCGTCAGCCGATCGGTCGATGCGGCGCTACGACCCCGCCCGGCCCGTGGAACGATTCAGGCCCGGCCAAAACTCGGTGGGCACTGTCAGTGCCAATCCGTAGGCTCGCTCCTGATGTCCACTTCAGATGCAGTGACCACGGACCGTGCCGGAACCAGGGACCATTCGACCGTCGGCAGTCTGCTGCGCCTGTGGCCGTACGTACGGCCGGTGCGGGGGCGGCTGTTCGGCGCGGCCGTCGTCGCGGTGGTGGCGTCCTGTACGGGGCTGGTGATCCCGCTCGTCCTGAAGTGGATGGTGGACGGTCCCGTGACCGACCACGACCCGGCGGGCGTCTGGCTCGGCGCGCTGTACCTGCTGCTGCTCGGGATCGCCGAGGCGGTCCTGTTCGGGCTGCGGCGGTGGCTGGTGGCGCGGCCGCTGGCGGGGGTCGAGGCGGACATGCGGGCGGATCTGTACCGGCATCTGCAGCGTCTCCCGGTCGCCTTCCACGACCGCTGGGCCTCCGGTCAGCTGTTGTCCCGGGGCACCACCGATCTGATGCTGCTGCGTCAGTTCCTCGCCTTCCCCCTGACATTCCTGCTGGTCAACGGCGTGACGATCCTCATCGGCGTCCTCATCATGCTCGACCAGGAGTGGACGCTGGGGCTGGTCCTGCTCGCTCCCGCGCTGCCCGTCATGGTCGTCTGCTGGATCTTCGAGCGACGCTACTCACAGGTGGCACGACGAGCCCAGGACCAGGTGGGCGACCTGACTACGGTCGTCGAGGAGAGCGTGCTCGGCATCCGCATCGTCAAGGGCTTCGGGCGTCATCGCAGCCAGGCCCGCGCCTTCCGTGAACTGTCCCGCACCCTGCGCGGCACGGAGCTGGCCAAGGCCCGGCTGCTGGCGTCCATCTGGGCCGTCATCGTCACCCTGCCCGAACTCGCCATCGGTGCCGCCCTCGTCCTCGGCACGACGCAGGTCGCCGACGACCGCCTCTCCGCGGGCACGCTGGTGGCCTTCCTCTCCACGGCCCTCGCACTGCGCTGGCCCGTCGACTCCATCGGCTTCCTCCTCGCGATGAGCCAGGAGGCGGCGACGGCCACGGAGCGGTACTTCGAGGTGATGGACGCGCGGCCGGAGTCCTCGGACACCTCCGCGTCCGCCGGTGCCGGTCCGCACGCGGACGCGGGTACGGATGCCGTCGCGGACGCGGGTACGGATGCCGTCGCGGAAGCGGCCACGGGTCCGGGCGACGGCGGGCTCCGGTTCCACGGCGTCCGGTTCCGCTACCCGGACGCCCCCGCCGACACGCCCCCCGTGCTCGAACACGTCGACCTGCACATCCGGTCGGGCGAGTCCATGGCCCTGGTCGGCGCGACCGGCACCGGCAAGACCACCCTCACCGCCCTCGTCCCCCGCCTGCACGAGGTGACGTCCGGCCGGATCACGCTGGACGGCGCGGACATCACCGCGATGCCGCGCGAAGAGCTTCGCGCGCGCGTGGCGGTGGCCTTCGAGGAGCCCACCCTCTTCTCGGCGAGCGTCGGGGAGAACGTGCTGATGGGCGCCGGCGACACTGCCGGGGAGGCAGAACTGGACCGGGCCCTGGCCGTCGCGCAGGCCGACTTCGCGCACGCTCTCCCGCAGGGCACGGCGACACAGGTCGGCGAGCAGGGCCTGAGCCTGTCCGGCGGACAGCGCCAGCGCCTCGCCCTCGCGAGAGCGGTGGTCGGCCGACCCCGGTTCCTCGTCCTCGACGACCCCCTGTCCGCGCTGGACGTGCACACCGAGGCCGCGGTGGAGGCCGCGCTGCGCCGCGTCCTGGCCGAGACGACCGCCCTGATCGTGGCGCACCGCCCGTCCACGGTGCTGCTCGCCGACCGCGTCGCGCTGCTCTCCGGGGGCCGCATCACCGCGGTCGGCACCCACCACGAACTGCTGCGTACGAACGCCGAGTACGCCCACCTGATGTCCGGCGACGAGGAGACCGAGCGATGACGGCGCCCACGACCACCGCGCGGGACCGGGAACCCGGCGGGGAGTCCCGCGCGGAAACCGGCACCGAGTCAGGCACGAAGCCCGGCCCGACCGGCCCGGCGCGGGAGACGGAGCACCACCAGGACCCCTTCGACCGGGACACCCTCCCCACTCCCCCGGGCGCCACCGCCACCCTGCTGCGCTCGCTGCTAGCCCCGCTGCGGGCCCGCGTCGTGGTGACGACCGTCCTGCTGCTGTTCCAGCAGGCCGCCGTCCAGGCCGGACCGCTGCTCGTCGCGTACGCCATCGACCGGGCCGTACCGACGCTGCGCCGGGGCGACCACGGTCCACTGGTCGCGGTGGGGGTCGCGTACGTGCTGTGCGCGCTGGTCGCCGGCGGCCTCCAGTACGCCTTCATCGGCGCGTCCGCCCGCGTCAACCAGGACGTGCTGCTGGATCTGCGCGGGCGGATCTTCCGGCACGCGCAGGCGCTCAGCATCGACTTCCACGAGCGCTACACCTCGGGGCGGCTGATCTCCCGCTCCACGACGGACGTCGAGTCGCTGCGTGAACTGCTCAGCGAGGGCCTGCAGGAACTGATCACGGTCATCCTGTCCTTCGTCTACATCTCGGCGATGCTGCTCTGGCTGGACCTGGGTCTCGGCGCGGTCGCGGTGGCCTCCTTCGTGCCGCTCTACCTCCTCGTACGGGTCTACCGGCGCCGGGCGGGCAGCATCTACCGCCTCCGCTCGACCGCGATCGCCGCCGTCATCGTGAAGTTCGCGGAGACGATGAACGGCATCAGGCCGGTGCGGGCGTTCCGCCGCGAGGACGTCAACGACGCGGAGTTCCGGGTCCTGAACAAGCGCCACGAGCACACGAACGGCGACGCCCTGCTGGAGATGGCCCGCTATGTCGTCGGCTCGCGTCTGGTCGCCAACACGGCGGTCGCGGCGATCGTGCTGTGGGGCGCGTACCGGGTGGCTTCGGGGTCACTGGCGCTGGGGGTGCTGGCGGCCGCGGTCCTGTATCTGCGCCGCCTCTACGACCCGATCGACCGGCTGGGCATGTTCCTCAACTCGTACCAGTCCGCGGCGGCCTCCCTGGAGAAGATCGCGGGTCTGCTGGCCCAGACGCCGTCTGTGCCGGAGCCCGCCACCGCGCGGCCACTGCCCGCCCTCGCCTCCGGACAACCGGGCCGCGCGGTCGTCTTCGACGACGTCCGCTTCGCGTACCGCACCGGTGGTGAGGTGCTGCCCGCCTTCTCGCTCACGCTCCCCGCGGGGCAGACGGTGGCCGTCGTCGGCTCGACGGGCGCGGGCAAGTCGACGCTCGCCAAGCTGCTGGCCCGCTTCTACGACCCCTCGGACGGCCGCGTGCTGCTCGACGGCGTGGACCTGCGCGAGCTGTCCGTGCCGGAGTTGCGGCGCGGGGTGGTGATGGTGACCCAGGAGGCCTTCCTGTTCTCCGGCACGGTCGCCGAGAACATCGCCATCGGACGTTCCGACGCGAGCCGGGAGGAGATCGAGCGGGCCGCGAAGGCGATCGGCGCCCACGACTTCATCAGCGCGCTGCCCGAGGGCTACGACACGGACGTCCGCAAGCGCGGCGGCCGTATCTCCGCCGGTCAGCGCCAACTCGTCGCCTTCGCCAGGGCGTTGCTCGCGGATCCGGCCGTCCTCATCCTCGACGAGGCGACCAGTTCGCTGGACGTCCCCGGCGAGCGGGCCGTGCAGCGCGCCATGCTGACGGTCCTGCGCGGCCGGACGGCGGTGGTCATCGCGCACCGCCTGTCGACGGTGGAGATCGCCGACCGGGTGCTGGTGATGGAGCACGGACGGATCGTCGAGGACGGCAGTCCGGCCGAACTCGTCGCGTCCACCGGCCGGTTCGCGGACCTGCACCGGGCATGGCGGGACAGTCTCGTGTAGCGGACACGGCGGCCGGGCGGGAGACGGACACGGCACGGGAGGAGCGCTGGAGACCGGATGATCGACGCGTACGAGGACCCGGGGACGCCCGACGCCCGAGGGGGCGGCCGGTATCTGTGGTGGCTGATCGCCCGGCAGCCGGGGCGGGCCGTCGCCGGGGCGGTGCTGGGCACCGTCTGGATGGTCCTGATGGCGCTCGCGCCGTATCTGCTCTCCCGCGCGATCGACGACGGGCTGGAGCCCGGCGACCAGGCCGCCCTGGCCGGCTGGGCCGGCGCCCTGCTGGGTCTCGGGGCGTTCAACGCGTGGGTGAGCATCATGCGGCACCGCATGATGACCCGGCTGCGGATGGACGCCAACTTCCGCACGGTCAAGATCGTGGTCGAGCAGGCGACCCGGCTGGGTGCCGCCCTCTCCCGGCAGGCCGGCGCCGGTGAGGTGGTCACGATCGGCGTCGGTGACGTCCAGACGATCAGCCAGTCCCTGACCGTCGTCGGGCCCGGCGTCGGCGCGGTCGTCGCGTACGCCGTGGTGGCCGGACTGTTGTTGTCGGTCTCGGCGTCGCTGGCCGCGGTGGTGCTGCTCGGGGTGCCGGTGATCGCCCTGCTGGTCGGGCCGCTGCTGGGACGGCTGCAGGGGGTCGAGGCCGGGTACCGGGAGCGGCAGGCGGTGCTGACCGCCCGGATCGGGGACCTCGCCGGGGGCCTGCGTGTCCTCAACGGCCTGGGCGGCAAGGGGCTGTACGCGGACGCCTTCCGCCGCGACTCGCAGGAGCTGCGCGCGCAGGGCTACCGGGTCGGAGCGGTGACCAGCTGGGTGCAGGCGCTCGGCGCCGGGCTGCCGACCGTGTTCCTGGCCGTCGTGACCTGGCTGGCCGCCCGGCTGGCGGTCCAGGGGGAGATCTCGGTGGGCGAACTGGTGTCCGTGTACGGCTATGTCGCGGTCCTGGTGATGCCGGTGGCGTTCTTCGTCGAATGCGGCTACCAGCTCAGCCGGGGCCTGGTGGCCGCCCGCCGGGTCGTCCGGTTCCTGGCCCTGGAGCCCCTGGCGTCCCCCGACCCCGACGCCCTGGACGGCCCCGCGTCCCCGTCCGTGCTGCACGACCCGGAGTCCGGTGTCGAGGTGACGCCGGGGAGACTCACCGCACTGGCCGGCGGCCGCCCGGCGGACTCTGCGGCCGTCGTCGACCGGCTCGGCCGGTACACCCGGTCGGCGGCCACCTGGGACGGCGTACGCCTCGACGCCTTCGACCTCGCGCAGGTCAGAGCGCGGATCCTGGTCGCCGACAACGAGGCCGACCTGTTCGCGGGCACCCTGCGCGAGCTGGTGTCGGGCCGCGGGGACCCGGACGACGCGGCCGTCCTGCGTTGTCTGCACGAGGCGGTGGCGGACGACATCGTCCTCGGGCTGCCGGACGGGCTCGGCTCGGCCGTCGACGCACAGGGCCGCAGTCTCTCCGGCGGACAGCGCCAGCGCGTCCGGCTGGCGCGGGCACTGCTCGCCGATCCCGAGGTGCTGCTCGCGGTCGAGCCCACCTCGGCGCTCGACGCCCACACCGAGGCCGCCGTCGCGAGGCGGCTGCGCGCTGCGCGCTCGGGCCGTACGACCGTCGTCACCAGCACCTCGCCGCTGCTGCTCGACCACGTGGACACCGTGCACTACCTGGTCGACGGCCGCGTCGCGGCGAGCGGCACCCATCGCGAACTCCTCGACGGGGAGCCGGGATACCGCGCGCTGGTGGCCCGCGACACGGAGACCGAAACCCAGGGGGTCCAGGACGCCCAGGACACCCGGGAGGCCGTGCGATGAGTGCGCAGCTGCCCGTCGCCGAGCGGGCCGAGGTGAGGCGGGCCGCGCTCCGGCTGGTGCGGGCGGACGGACGGGCCTTCGCCGGGGTCCTCGCGCTGAATGTGCTGGCCGCGGCGGCCGGCCTGGTCGGGCCGTGGCTGCTCGGCCGGATCATCGACGACGTCGATGCCGGCGTCCGGGCCGGCGGCGGTGCGGGGGTGGGTGTGGGTGCGGTGGACCGCCTGGCGCTGGTCATCCTGGTGTGCGCGCTCGCCCAGTTGCTGCTGACGCGTGCCGCCCGCCGGATGGGGCACCGCTTCGGGGAGCGGATCCTCGCGCGGGTGCGCGAGGAGTTCGTGGAGCGGGCCCTGGCACTGCCCGCCTCGGTCGTGGAGCGGGCCGGCACCGGTGATCTGACCGCCCGGGGGACCGCCGACGTCGCCCTGGTGGGCACCACCCTGCGCGACGCGGGACCCGCACTGCTCATCTCCTCGGCGCAGGTGCTGTTCATGCTCGGCTCGGTCTTCGTCCTCAGTCCCTTGCTCGGCGGCTGCGGGGTGCTCGGCCTGACCGGCATCTGGTTCGCCACGCGCTGGTATCTGCGCCGGGCACGCGCCGCCTATCTCGCCGAGGGCGCGGCCACCTCGGAGGTCGCCGAGGTCCTCACGGCCACCGCGGACGGAGCCCGCACCGTCGAGGCCCTCGGGCTACGGCGCAGGCGGATCGCCGCGAGCCGCGAGGCGCTGGAGACGTCCCGCCGCACCCGGCTGCACACCCTCTGGCTGCGCACGGTGTTCTTCCCCGTCGTCGAGGTGTCGTACGTCGTCCCCGTGGCCGGTGTGCTGCTGCTGGGCGGTGTCCTGCACGCGCACGGTGCGATGAGCCTGGGCGCGGTGGTGGCCGCCGCGCTGTATCTGCGCCAGCTCGGCGAACCGCTCGACCAGATCCTGCTCCAGGTCGAGCAGTTGCAGAGCAGTGGCGCGTCCTTCGCCCGGGTGGAGGGCCTCGGCCGGGCGCCCAGGGCCGTCCCGGCCGGCTCCCCCGCACCCGTGGACGACCGGATCGACGTCACCGGCGTCCGCTACTCCTACGGCCGCGGGGGCGAGGTGCTGCGCGGGGTCGACCTGACCGTACGGCCCGGGGAGCGGCTGGCGGTCGTCGGCCCCTCCGGTGCCGGGAAGACCACCCTGAGCAGGTTGCTCGCGGGCATCGACGCGCCGAGCTCGGGCAGTGTGACGGTCGGACGGGTACCGATCGCCGGACTCGATCCGGAGCGGCTGCGGCGCCAGGTCGTCCTGGTCACCCAGGAGCACCATGTCTTCCTCGGGACCGTCCGCGAGAACCTGCTGATCGCCGCGCCGGCCGCCGGGGACGCCGAGCTGTGGGCGGCGCTGGCCGCCGTCGGTGCCGACGAGTGGGCCCGGGAGCTGCCGGAGGGGCTGGACACCGGGCTGGGCCCCGGAGGACGCGTCGCGGACGGTTCGCGGGCCCAGCAACTGGCCCTGGCCCGCGTGGTGCTGGCCGACCCCCATACGCTGATCCTCGACGAGGCCACGGCGCTGCTCGACCCGGCGACCGCCCGGCACACCGAGCGCGCGCTCGCCGCCGTGCTCGAAGGGCGCACGGTCATCGCCATCGCGCACCGGCTGCACACCGCGCACGACGCGGACCGGGTCGCCGTGATGGAGGACGGCCTGCTGACCGAACTCGGCACGCACGACGACCTGGTGGCGGCCGACGGCGCGTACGCGGCGCTGTGGCGTTCGTGGCACGGCGAGCCACGGCCACAGGACGTCACCGGGGCACTGCCACCGCGACGTACTCCAACGTCACCTCCCACAAGCCTGGTTGAATGATCGGCCCGTGCCAGGAGGGGAAGACATGGGGCTGGAGACAACCGTCGCCGTGGTGGGGCTGCTGGTGGGGATCGTCGCGGCGGGGTTCGCCTGGGCGCCGCAGCGCCAGGCCAGTCGCGAGCAGGGCGTCGCCCGGTTCGTCCGGGTGCGCGGCCATCTCAAGGGGCACCGGGCCGAGTTGAGCACGGCGTGCGCGGAGGGCCAGAGCGAGCACCGCGCCGATGGGGAACTGGTACTGCTGACCCGGCCCGGGTGGGTTCCGGCCCGCCCGCTGCCCCTGGACGCCGTGCGCATGACGCTGCGCGAGTCCCGGCCGGACGAACAGCTGGACTCCTGCCGCGCGAACGTGGCCCGCTACTGGCCGCACGGCCCGGGTGCGGGCCGTGCGGAGAGCTACTCGGCCGCGATCGAGGCGTACGACCGGCCCGGCGTCTGGTTCAACGGCCCGTCCTACCGGCTGCTCGACGTCGCCTCCCCGCCGGCCGAACACCCCGGCAGCGGACTCGCCCTCACCTTCGCGCTCGGCCGCTACTTCGACGGCCTCGACACCACCGAACCGCTCGCGTACGAGGAGGCCTTGCGCCATCTGAAGCGCGGCGCCAAGCCGTTGCGGGGTCCGTTCCGGCGAGGGCTCGGCAGTCCCTTCGCCCTGCACAGACGGGCCGCGCTGCCCGGTGTGAGCACACTGACGGTCCGGGTCGAGAACGGCGGGGCCGACGGGGACGGCGGGGCGTACTTCTTCATGCACCGGCGCGACGCGGGCAAGGTCGCCGTGGCCATGGACACCACCCATGTCGCCCCGGCCGGCGAGTTCCAGCCGCACGCCGACGTCCTGCCCGTCTGGCGCTCGGACCTCGACCTGTGGCACAACACGATGCGCGAGTACGCCGAGGAGTTCCTGGGCGCCCCCGACGCCGCCGGCAGTGGTGGGGTGACCCTGGACTACACCCGTGACGCGCCCTACGCCGACTTCGCGCGTGCGGTACGGGACGGCCGGGCCCGGGTGCGCTTCCTCGGCCTCGGCCTCGATCCGCTGAGCTGGAAGCCGGAGATCTGCCTGGTGTGCGTGTGGGACGCCGCGGCCTTCGACGAGATCTTCGCCGGGATGGGCGAGCACAACGAGGAGGGCGTCCTGGTGGTCGGCGCCAGGGCGGGCGACGGATATCGCGGCGTCCCCTTCACCGCCGAGAACGTGCTCGGCTACGCCGGACATCCCACGACCCTGCCCGCGGGCAGGGCGTGTCTGACACTGGCGTGGCGGTGGCGCCACGAACTGGGCCTGGTCTGAGGCCCCGAGATCCCTCGCCTCGGGGCTCGCCCCGATTCCCGTACTCCTCCCGCTCGGCTACCGTCGTGGGCAGTGGCGCCCGGCCGCCCGATCGACCCCTCGCACCGACCCCTCGCGTTCCCGTGTGTCACGGAGGCCCGATGAAGGCGATCGCCCAGGACCGGTACGGCTCTCCCGACGTGCTGGAGCTGAAGGAGTTCGACAGACCGGTGCCCGAGGCCGGTGAGGTTCTCGTGCGGGTGCGCGCGGTGTCCGTCAACGCGTACGACTGGCACCTGATGCGGGGCGATCCGTATCTGGCGCGGCTGTCCTTCGGTGTCCGCCGGCCGAGGACGCCGGTCCGCGGCCGGGACTTCGCCGGACGGGTGGAGGCGGTCGGCGCGGACGTGAAGCGGCTGCGCCCCGGGGACGAGGTGTTCGGTGAGACCGACGGCGCGTTCGCACAGTACGTGGCGGCCCCGCAGGGCGTGGTGGCCGTGAAACCGGCCGGGCTGAGCTTCGAACAGGCCGCCGCACTGCCGCTCGCGGGGAACACCGCGCTCATCGGCCTGCGCGACCTGGGCCGTGTGACGGCGGGGCAGCGGGTCCTCGTCAACGGCGCGTCGGGCGGGGTCGGGACCTTCGCCGTGCAGATCGCCAAGGCGTACGGCGCGGACGTGACCGCCGTGTGCAGCCCGCGGAACGTGGACCTGGTCCGCTCGCTCGGCGCGGACCACGTCGTCGACTACACCCGGGACGACTTCACCCGGGCGGGGACGCGCCACGACGTCGTGTTCGACCTGGTGGCGAACCGCTCGCTGACGGACCTGCGGCGCGCGCTCACGCCCACGGGAACGCTCCTGCTGTCCGGCGGGGGCGTGTCCGAGGGCGGCAGTCTCCTCGGGCCGATGCGTCTCACCCTCAAGGGGCAGGCGCTGTCACGCTTCGTCGGTCAGCGGCTGCTCACGTTCTTCGCGGCACCGAGCGGGGCCAACCTGGCCGTGCTGCGGGAGTTCGTCGAGTCCGGGAAGGTCACCCCGGTCGTCGACCGGACATACGGGTCGCTCGGCGAGGTGCCCGAGGCCATCCGGTACGTGGAGGGGGAACACGCCCGCGCGAAGGTCGTCATCACGGTGTGACGGGCCACGCCACCACGGCACGCATGACGCGGTCCGGCACTCCGGGTCCGTCCGATCGCCCTTCCACGGACGGGGCTTCACGTACCTGGCTCCAGGGGCTCGGCATCACGGGCCGGCTCCACGGGGCCGGCTCCACGGGCACGGCTCCACGGGCACGGCTGCCGGACACGGCTGCACGAACGAGCCAATCCCTCTCAGGACGGGACCGTTCGTCACGTCGTCGCAGCGTCGTGCACGATCTTGCCGACCACCGCGGACGGTGCGGTCGGATCCGGTCCAGGTGCACGGGGAGACACGGGTCCGTATACCGAACATGACCAACCGGAGAACGAACCAAATCCGGCCAAGTTCTTGATGCGCTCCTGACAGGAGACGAGATCTCCTGCCACTCTTCCCACGGTCGCTCCACAGCAACCTCACAGTATCTCCGCCGTGCCGCGACCGAAGACCTTCGTGCAACTGGTTCCGCGTTCCGACCTGTTCTGCCCGGACGGCTACCCACCGCCCGGATCCCCACTGGCCGCGCGAGCCGTGGCCACGCAGAAGGAGTCAGTGTTGAGCAGCATGTCCTCGCACAGACGCACCTCCCACACCGCCCGTCGCCGTGTCGCCGCCGTCGCCCTCGTCGGCGTCTCCGCCCTGCTGGCCGCCGCGGTCCAGTCGGGCGCCGCGAGCGCCGCCCCCCAGAAGCCGGTCCCGGGCAGGGTCGACCCCGGCGCCGTCACCCTGAAGCTCACCCCCTCGCAGCGCGCCGAGCTGATACGCGACGCCGACGCCGCCAAGGCGACCACCGCCAAGGACCTCGGCCTCGGCGCCAAGGAGTCGCTGGTCGCCCGTGACGTCATCAAGGACGCGGACGGCACGGTCCACACCCGCTACGAGCGCACCTACGAGGGACTCCCGGTCCTCGGCGGCGACCTGGTCGTCGACACCGCCAAGTCCGGCCGGACGGAGCGGGTCATCAAGGCGACGGGGGCCGCGATCAAGGTCGCCTCCCTCACGCCCGCTGTCGCGGCCGGCACCGCGGAGCGGCAGGCCCTCTCCGCCGCCAAGGCCGACGGGTCGAAGAAGACCGACGCCGACCGCGCGCCCCGCAAGGTCATCTGGGCGGCGGACGGCAGGCCCACCCTGGCCTACGAGACGGTCGTCGGCGGCTTCCAGGACGACGGCACCCCGAACCAGCTGCACGTCATCACCGACGCCACCACCGGCAAGAAGCTCTACGAGTACCAGGGCATCGAGACCGGTGTCGGCAACACGCAGTACAGCGGCCAGGTGACCCTGACGACGACGCAGTCGGGCTCCAACTACACGCTGACCGACGGCGCCCGCGGCGGCCACAAGACGTACAACCTCAACCGCGGGACGTCGGGCACCGGCACCCTCTTCTCGCAGACCAGCGACACCTGGGGCAACGGCACCACCTCCAACGCCGCGACGGCCGGCGCCGACGCGCACTACGGCGCCGCGGAGACCTGGGACTTCTACAAGAACACGTTCAACCGCAGCGGCATCAAGAACAACGGGGTCGGCGCCTACTCCCGCGTCCACTACGGCAACGCGTACGTCAACGCGTTCTGGGACGACAGCTGCTTCTGCATGACCTACGGCGACGGATCCGGCAACGCGGACCCGCTGACCGCGCTGGACGTGGCCGGCCACGAGATGAGCCACGGCGTCACCTCCAACACCGCGGGCCTCAACTACACCGGCGAATCCGGCGGTCTGAACGAGGCGACCTCCGACATCTTCGGCACCGGCGTCGAGTTCTACGCCAACAACACCTCCGACCCCGGTGACTACCTCATCGGCGAGAAGATCGACATCAACGGCGACGGCACCCCGCTGCGCTACATGGACAAGCCCAGCAAGGACGGCGGCTCCGCGGACAACTGGTCCTCCAGCGTCGGCGGCCTGGACGTCCACTACTCCTCGGGCGTCGCCAACCACTTCTTCTACCTGCTCTCCGAGGGCAGCGGCGCCAAGGTCATCAACGGCGTCAGCTACAACTCGCCGACCGGCGACGGCCTCCCCGTCACCGGCATCGGCCGCGACAAGGCCCTGCAGATCTGGTACCGGGCGCTCACCACCAAGTTCACCTCGACCACCAACTACGCGGCGGCCCGCACCGGCACGCTCGCGGCGGCGGGTGAGCTGTACGGCACCACCAGCGCCGAGTACACGGCGGTCCAGAACGCCTGGGCGGCCGTGAAGGTCGGCTCGCGTCCGGGCGGTGGCGGCGGCACGGGCACGTCGTTCGAGAACACGGCCGACGTATCGATTCCGGACAACGGAGCGGCGGTCACCTCCTCGGTCTCCGTCACCGGCCGCACCGGCAACGCCCCGTCCAACCTTCTGGTCGACGTGAACATCGTGCACACCTGGCGCGGCGACCTGGTCATCGATCTGGTGGCCCCGGACGGCTCGACGTACCGCCTGAAGAACTTCAGTTCGTCGGACTCGGCGGACAACGTCCAGGAGACCTACACGGTCAACGCCTCCTCCGAAGTCGCCAACGGCACCTGGAAGTTGAAGGTCCAGGACCAGGCGGCACAGGACACCGGCTACATCAACAGCTGGAAGCTGACATTCCCGTAGACCGCGGGTGAACGCACTCCTCGGACAGGGCGCCGCCCCGGTGGTTCAACTCCCCGGCGCGGCGCCCTCTTTGCGTCGCCCCGAGTTTGCGTTGCCCTGCCTTTTACCCGTGATCGGGTCCGCATTACGTACAGCGATCTTCATCCAACGGACGCTTTTCGGCCAACATGCGCTTGCACTCCTGACATGTACGCGCCCCGGATGTCACTCTTCCACCGCACGGCTCACCCGCACCGCAACTTCACCTGTCCGAACGGCCACCCCACGGCGTCCGGACGCCCCCACAGAAGGAGCTTGCGTGACTCCCCTCTACGCGCGTCACAAGCGCACCACTCTGGCCATCGCCACCGCTGTCGCCGCCGGAGCCCTGCTCACCACCGGTCTGACCACCGGTGCCTCCGCCCAGTCCGAGCCGCTCGCCCCGGCCGGCCAGGCGAAGCTCCCCGGCGCCACGGTCCAGCTGTCCGCCGCCGCGCGTACCGGCCTGATCAAGCAGGCCGACGCGGCGGCGCCCGAGACCGCCCGGCAGATAGGTCTCGGCGCCAAGGAGAAGCTGGTCGTCAGAGACGTCGTCAAGGACGCGGACGGCACGGTGCACACCCGCTACGAGCGCACGTACAACGGCCTCCCGGTCCTCGGCGGCGACCTCGTCGTCCACGAGTCCAAGGCCGGCCGCACCGAGGGCGTCACCAAGGCCGTGAAGGCGGCCATCAAGGTCGCTTCGCTGAAGCCGCAGGTCACCACCGCGAAGGCCGAGAAGCAGGCGCTGACCGCCGCGAAGTCGGCCGGCTCCGCGCAGACCACGGCCGACCGTGCCCCCCGCAAGGTGATCTGGGCCGCCAGCGGCAAGCCCACCCTCGCCTACGAGACGGTCGTCGGCGGCCTCCAGGACGACGGCACCCCGAACGAGCTGCACGTCATCACCGACGCGGCCACCGGCAAGAAGCTCTACGAGTACCAGGGCATCGAGACCGGCACCGGCAAGAGCCTCTACTCGGGCACGGTCACGCTCAGCACCACCAAGTCGGGTTCGACGTACAACCTGACGGACGGCACGCGCGGCGGCCACAAGACGTACAACCTCAAGCACGGGACGTCCGGCACCGGCACGCTGTTCACCGACGCCGACGACGTGTGGGGCACCGGCACCGCCTCCAGCTCCACCACGGACCAGACGGCCGCCGCGGACGCCGCCTACGGGGCCCAGGAGACCTGGGACTTCTACAAGAACACCTTCGGCCGCAGCGGCATCAAGAACAACGGCGTGGGCGCCTACTCCCGGGTCCACTACGGCAGCTCGTACGTCAACGCGTTCTGGGACGACAGCTGCTTCTGCATGACGTACGGCGACGGTTCCGGGAACACCCACCCGCTGACCTCGCTGGACGTGGCCGGCCACGAGATGAGCCACGGTGTCACCTCCAACACCGCGGGCCTCAACTACACCGGTGAGTCCGGCGGTCTGAACGAGGCGACCTCCGACATCTTCGGCACCGGCGTCGAGTTCTACGCGGCGAACGCCTCCGACCCCGGTGACTACCTCATCGGCGAGGAGATCGACATCAACGGCGACGGCACCCCGCTGCGCTACATGGACAAGCCGAGCAAGGACGGCGGCTCGGCGGACAGCTGGTCCTCCAGCGTCGGCACCAAGGACGTGCACTACTCGTCCGGCGTCGCGAACCACTTCTTCTACCTCCTCGCGGAGGGCAGCGGCGCGAAGACCATCAACGGCGTCTCGTACAACTCGCCGACGTCCAACGGCTCCACGGTCACCGGCATCGGCCGCGCCAAGGCGCTGCAGATCTGGTACAAGGCGCTGACGACGTACATGACGTCGACGACGAACTACAAGGCCGCCCGCACGGCGACGCTCTCCGCGGCGTCCGCGCTGTACGGCTCCGGCAGCACGGAGTACGCGACGGTGGCCGCGGCCTGGTCCGCGGTCAACGTGAGCTAGTGATCCACTAGACGCGAGGGCGGTACCCGGGGAGTGATCGGCTCCGGGTACCGCCCTACGCTGTCCCCCATGGTCTCCCCGGACACTCCCTTCACCTACGAGGACGTGGGCGCGACGCGCGACGGCCGCTGCCCGCCGGGGTTCCGACCCCTCCACCTCCGCACCCGTATCGGCGAGGGCGAGGAGGTCTTCCGCGCCGCCTCCGAAGCCGTCATGACCTGGGCGATGCACCGGGCGATGGGCGTGGCCGTGGCCGCCGGCACCGACCGAGCCGCCCCCGGCACCGACGTCACCATCGGCATCGGCCCGATCAAGGCGCCCTGCCGAGTGGTCTGGACGGTCGAGGAGTACCGCCGCGCCGGCTGGGCGTACGGCACGCTGCCGGGCCACCCCGAGTGCGGCGAGGAGGCCTTCATGGTCGACCGCACCGGCGACGGCACGGTCTGGCTGACCGTGACCGCCTTCAGCCGCGCGGCCAGGTGGTACACCCGCGCGGCCGGCCCGGCCGGCCGCGGCCTCCAGCACGCGTACGCCCGCCGCTGCGGTCAGGCCCTGCGCCGCCTGTGCGCGGGCCTCGACCCGGTCTGACGGCGGCGCGGGCCACCGGGCCCCGGTACGCCCGGACTCAGCGCATCAGGACCCCGGCCGCCTCCCCCACTCCCTCCGCGGGCACCGCCACGACCCCCACCTCGGCGCTCGACGCGAGCAGCCGGTGCGTGGGAAGGATGCGGACCGTGTAGCCGAAGGGTCCCGTGCGGTCGAGCGAGAGCGGACCCTCGTACACCCACCGTCCCTCCGGGTCGGGGCCGCCCGCCGGCTTCAGCGGGACACAGGTCGCGTCCGTGATGCCGTCCTGCGAGTCGACGCGCCCGGAGACCGCCTGCACCTCGACGTCGTCGGGGGCGAGGTCCGCCAGCGCGACCCGCACGCGCAGGGCGAGGGTGGTTCCGAGTTCCGCCGTGGTCGTGGCGGCGGTGGCCTCCACGTGGTCGACCGTGACCCGCGGCCAGGCGGCCCGGACACGGGACTTCCAGGAGGCCAGCTCGCGGGCCGTGTCCGGGGTGAGCGCGCGGTGCGAGCGGGCCGCGGGGGTGTACAGGCGCTCCACGTACTCGCGCACCATCCGTCCGGCCAGGACCTTCGGGCCGAGATGGGTCAGCGTCTGGCGGACCATCTCGATCCAGCGGTCCGGCAGACCGCCCTGGCCCCGCTCGTAGAAGCGGGGGGCGACGCGACGCTCCAGCAGGTCGTACAGCGCCGCCGCCTCCAGGTCGTCGCGCCGGTCGTCGTCGGTCGCCGTGCCGTCCGCGGTCGGGATCGCCCAGCCGAAGTCCGGCCGGAACCACTCGTCCCACCAGCCGTCCAGCACCGAGAGGTTGAGGCAGCCGTTGAGCGCCGCCTTCATCCCGCTCGTCCCGCACGCCTCCAGCGGGCGCAGCGGGTTGTTGAGCCAGATGTCGCAGCCGGGGTAGAGCTTCTGCGCCATCGCCATGCCGTAGTCGGGCAGGAACACGATCCGGTGGCGTACCCGCGGGTCGTCCGCGAAGCGGACCAGTTCCTGCACCAGGCGCTTGCCGCCGTCGTCCGCGGGGTGCGCCTTGCCCGCCACCACGATCTGGACCGGCCGCTCGCCGTGCAGCAGCAGGTCCATCAGCCGGTCCCGGTCCCGCAGCATCAGTGTCAGCCGTTTGTACGAGGGGACACGGCGCGCGAAGCCGATGGTCAGGACGTCGGGGTCCAGCACCCCGTCGATCCAGCCCAGTTCGGCCGTCCCGGCACCGCGCTGGCGCCAGGAGGCGTACAGCCGCTCGCGCACCTCCACCACCAGTTGCTCCCGCAGGACCCGGCGCAGATCCCAGATCTCCTGGTCGGCGATGTCCGCCACCGCGTCCCAGCGGTCCGAGCCGCCGACCGTGAGCGCGTCCTCGGTGCGCTGCGCGCCGATCTGGCGGGCGCCGAGCCTGAAGACCTCCGGCGCGACCCAGGTCGGGGCGTGCACGCCGTTGGTCACCGAGGTGATCGGGACCTCGTCCGGGTCGAATCCCGGCCACAGACCGGAGAACATCTCCCGGCTGACGTGTCCGTGCAGCAGGGAGACGCCGTTCGCGCGCTGTCCCAGCCTGAGACCCATCACCGCCATGTTGAAGAGGTTCGGCTCGCCCCCCGGATAGGTCTCCATGCCGAGGCCGAGGATGCGTTCGACGTCGATGCCCGGGAGTTCGGCGTCGGGACCGAAGTGGTGGGCCACCAGTTCGCGGTCGAAGCGGTCGATCCCGGCCGGGACGGGGGTGTGCGTGGTGAAGACCGTTCCGGCTCGCACCGCCTCCAGCGAGGCGTCGAAGTCGAGTCCGGTCTCGGCGAGTTCGGCGATCCGTTCCAGTCCGAGAAAACCCGCGTGCCCTTCGTTGGTGTGGAACACCTCGGGCTGCGCGTGCCCGGTGAGGCGACAGTACGTCCGTACCGCGCGCACCCCGCCTATGCCGAGCAGCATCTCCTGGAGCAGCCGGTGTTCGCTGCCGCCGCCGTACAGCCGGTCGGTGACGCCGCGCTCGCCGAGGTCGTTCTCCTCCACGTCGGAGTCCAGCATCAGCAGGGGCACCCGGCCGACCTGGGCCAGCCAGATCCGTGCCCGCAGTGCTCGTCCGCCGGGGAGGGCCAGCGCCACCTGGGCGGGGGTGCCGTCGATCTCCCGCAGCGGTACCAGCGGGAGTTCGTTCGGGTCCAGGAGCGGATAGTGCTCCTGCTGCCAGCCGTCCCTCGACAGTGTCTGCCGGAAGTAGCCGTGCCGGTACAGGAGGCCGACCCCGATCAGGGGGACGCCGAGGTCGCTGGCGGCCTTCAGATGGTCGCCGGCGAGGATGCCGAGGCCGCCGGAGTACTGCGGGAGCGCGGCCGTGATGCCGAACTCGGGCGAGAAGTAGGCGATCGCGGCGGGGAGTTCGGACGACTGGGTCTGGTACCAGCGTTCGCCGGTCATGTAGTCGCGCAGGTCGTCGGCGACCGCCGCGAGCCGGCGCAGGAAGCGGCGGTCCTCGGCGAGTTCCGCCAGCCGCCGGGGCGGCACGCCGCCCAGCAGCCGTACGGGGTCGCCGTCCGACGCGGACCAGTGCTCGGGGTCGACGGACTGGAAGAGGTCGCGGGTCTCGGCATGCCAGGACCAGCGCAGGTTGCGCGCCAGGTCGCTGAGCGGGTGGAGGGCTTCGGGCAGTACGGGCCGGACGGTGAATCTGCGGATTGCCTTCACGAGTTCCACCTTCACGAAGGACGTAAGCGGCAGGACGTACGCGGCTGAGGGACGCACGTCCTTGTGCGCCCTTCGTCATCCACGACGTTAGCGGCGAGAGTGCCTCCGCAACTACGGCGCACGGGGGAACTCCGGCGTGGCGGGCCGGGGGCGTCCGGTCCCGGACGTCCCCTTGACAAGGCCCCGGGCGTCACGGTGGGTTCGGCGTGAACTCTCCGCGATCTTCACCTGTGTCCCACGACTGATATGGCCGATTCCGCACTCATGGGCGGCCTTGTGGCACTTCACACCGCACGAGAGGCTGCCAGGTGGCGTGCGGCGGGCCGCGGCCCACACCGGTCGGTCCGGTTCCGCGCACCCCGAGTCGAGGAGGGGAACTCACGTCATGGCACGGACGAGACAGCGGCGTCCGCACGGGGCAGGGGGCCTGGTCGCGTCCGTGACGGCCGCGGTGCTCTCGGCCGTCACGCTGCCCGCGCACGCCGCGTCGGAGGGCCGGCCGGACGGCGTCGGCGCCTCCGGTTCCGTCGGCGGAAGCTACATCGTGACGCTCAAGGAGAGCACCCGGGCTCCGTCGCCCGAGGGAAAGGGCGTCGCCGCGAAGTACGGGGCGGAAATCAGCCATACGTATGGCACCGCGCTCAACGGCTATGCCGTACGGGCCGGTGAACGGCAGGCCCGCCGGCTCGCGGCCGACCGGCGGGTGGCCTCGGTCGTCCAGGACACCCGGGTACGGCTCGACCGGACCGAGAAGAACCCGCCGTCCTGGGGCCTGGACCGGATCGACCAGCCCGGTCTGCCGCTCGACCGGAGTTACGCCGCGCCGGCGTCGGCCGGCGCGGGCGTGACGGTGTACGTCATCGACACCGGCATCCGGATCACGCACCGGGACTTCGGCGGCCGGGCCCGCTACGGCTGGGACTTCGTCGGGAACGACCGGTCGGCGGGCGACGGCAACGGACACGGCACCCATGTCGCGGCCACCGTGGCCGGGACGGCGTACGGCGTCGCCAAGAAGGCCCGGGTCGTCGCCGTCCGGGTGCTCGGCGACGACGGCTCCGGCACCACCGCGCAGGTCATCGCGGGGATCGACTGGGTGACCCGGCACGCGCACAGGCCCGCGGTCGCCAATCTGAGCCTGGGCGGGAAGGCCAACGCCCAACTGGACGCCGTCGTACGCAATTCCATCGCCTCCGGCGTGACCTACGCGGTCGCCGCGGGCAATGGCGGACAACCGGCCAATCTGTACTCCCCCGCCCGCGTCGCGCAGGCCCTCACCGTCGGCGCCGTCGACCGGACCGACACCCGGGCGCGGTTCTCCGACTACGGCGCCTCGCTGGACCTCTTCGCACCCGGCGTGGCGATCACCTCCGCGTCGTACCGGAGCGACATCGGGAAGGCGACCCTCTCCGGTACGTCGATGGCGAGTCCGCACGTCGCGGGCGCGGCGGCGCTCTATCTGGCCGACCACCGCCGGGCGACACCGGACCAGGTGGGCAGGGCACTCGTACGGCGCGCGGCGTCCGGGAGGGTCGCCGGCGCGGGGGCGGGTTCGCCGAACAGGCTGCTGCGGGCCGGCGGTCCCTGAAGACCCGCCGGGGGGACGGGAACCGGCCCCGTCCGCGCGGGACGAGGCCGGTCCTGTACGCAGACATACGCGTAAGGAGTTAACAAAGCGCCGGATTGCCCACCCGAATAGGGTGGGAAGGCTCCTGCGGTACAGCCCGCAGGCCCCACCTCCCCACACCCTCATCCGCCCACCCACGTTGACGCGGACAGGAGCGGTCATGCCCGCCACGCACCACACGTCGCCACCCCCGACGACCACCTCCGACACATCCCCCCCACGCGCGGCCGACGCCGCTCCCGGCACACCGGAGAAACCCTCCGCGGACCCCCGCGGCGGCGTCGGACGCATCCCCGTCCTCGACGTACGTCCCCTCGTCCTCCAGGGCCGCCGCCCGGCCAAGGCGGTGGTCGGCGAGGCCTTCGAGATCTCCGCGACCGTGTTCCGCGAGGGCCACGACGCGGTCGCCGCGAACGTCGTCCTGAAGGATCCGCAGGGCCGCCCCGGCCCCTGGGCCCCGATGCGTGAACTCGCCCCCGGCACCGACCGCTGGGGCGCCACGGTCTCGGCGGGCAGGACGGGCCGCTGGACGTACACCGTGGAGGCGTGGAGCGATCCGGTCTCCACCTGGCGCCACCACGCGGGGATCAAGGTCCCGGCCGGCATCGACACGGAACTGGTCCTGGAGGAGGGCGCACGGCTGTACGAACAGGCGGCCGCCGGTGTGCCCGTGAGCCGGGGAAGGGACGCCGTGCTCGCCGCCGCGGACGCGCTGCGCGACGCGGACCGGCCGGCCGCGGCCCGTCTCGCCGCCGCCCGCACCCCGGAGGTGGACCGGCTCCTCGCCCGTCACCCGCTGCGCGAACTCGTCACGTCCTCGGAGCCGTTGCCCCTGCTCGTGGAGCGCGAGCGGGCCCTGTTCGGCTCCTGGTACGAGTTCTTCCCGCGGTCGGAGAGCGGCCGGCTGGACCCGCCGGTGCACGGCACGTTCCGTACCGCCGCCGAACGCCTGCCCGCCATCGCGCGGATGGGCTTCGACGTCGTCTACCTGCCGCCGATCCATCCCATCGGCACCACGCACCGCAAGGGCCCCGACAACACCCTCTCCGCGGGTCCGTACGACGTGGGCGTGCCGTGGGCGATCGGCTCACCGGAGGGCGGGCACGACGCGGTCCACCCGGATCTCGGCACCATCGACGACTTCGACGCGTTCGTACGCCGGGCGGAGCGCGAGGGCCTGGAGATCGCCCTCGACTTCGCGCTCCAGTGCTCCCCCGACCACCCGTGGGTGGAGAAGCACCCGGAGTGGTTCCACCACCGCGCCGACGGCACGATCGCGTACGCGGAGAACCCGCCGAAGAAGTACCAGGACATCTACCCGATCGCCTTCGACGAGGACATGCCGGGGCTGGTCCGGGAGACGCTGCGGGTGCTGCGGCACTGGATGGACCACGGGGTCCGGATCTTCCGCGTGGACAACCCGCACACCAAGCCGGTGGTCTTCTGGGAGCAGGTCATCGCCGAGATCAACCGCACCGACCCGGACGTGATCTTCCTGGCCGAGGCGTTCACCCGGCCCGCGATGATGCGCACGCTCGGGGCGATCGGCTTCCAGCAGTCGTACACGTACTTCACCTGGCGCAACACCAAGGAGGAGCTGACCGACTACCTCACCGAGCTGTCGGGCGAGGCCGCCGCGTCCATGCGGCCCAACTTCTTCGTCAACACCCCGGACATCCTGCACGAGTTCCTCCAGCTCGGCGGGCGCCCGGCCTTCGAGCTGCGGGCGGTGCTCGCCGCGACGCTGTCACCGACCTGGGGCGTCTACAGCGGTTTCGAGCTGTGCGAGGGCACACCGCTGCGGAAGGGGAGCGAAGAATACCTGAACTCCGAGAAGTACCAACTGCGTCCGCGTGACTGGGAGTCCGCGGAGCGTGACGGACGTAGCATCGCGCCGTTGCTGGGCGCGCTCAACGCGATCAGGCGGCGTAGCCCGGCATTGCGGCAGTTGCGCGACCTGCACTTCCACCACACGGACAAGGAGGCGGTGATCGCCTACTCGAAGTCCGTCACGGACGCCCGCGGATCGAACACGGTTGTGGTCGTGGTCAACCTCGACCCCCACCACACCCAGGAGGCCACGGTCTCGTTGGACATGCCGCAACTCGGCCTGGACTGGCACGAGTCCGTGCCGGTGCGCGACGAGCTCACCGGCGAGACCTACCACTGGGGCAGGGCCAACTATGTGCGTCTCGAGCCAGGGCACAGGCCCGCGCACATTCTCACCGTCCTGCGACCGTCCTCACCGCAGATCGGAGGGTCACCCACCATATGATCATCAACGAGCCCGTACCGGACACCTTCGAGGACACTCCGGCCAAGGACCGCGACCCCGAATGGTTCAAACGCGCCGTCTTCTACGAGGTCCTGGTCCGCTCCTTCCAGGACAGCAACGGCGACGGCGTCGGTGACCTCAAGGGCCTCACCGCGAAACTCGACTACCTCCAATGGCTCGGCGTCGACTGCCTCTGGCTGCCCCCGTTCTTCAAGTCCCCCCTGCGGGACGGCGGCTACGACGTCTCCGACTACACCGCCGTGCTGCCCGAGTTCGGCGACCTCGCCGACTTCGTCGAGTTCGTCGACGCCGCCCACCAGCGCGGCATGCGGGTCATCATCGACTTCGTCATGAACCACACCAGCGACCAGCACCCGTGGTTCCAGGAGTCCCGCTCGAACCCCGACGGCCCCTACGGCGACTACTACGTCTGGGCCGACGACGACAAGCAGTACCAGGACGCCCGGATCATCTTCGTCGACACCGAGGCCTCCAACTGGACCTTCGACCCGGTCCGCAAGCAGTACTACTGGCACCGCTTCTTCTCCCACCAGCCCGACCTCAACTACGAGAACCCGGCCGTCCAGGAGGAGATCGTCTCCGCGCTGCGGTTCTGGCTCGACCTGGGGATCGACGGCTTCCGGCTGGACGCGGTCCCGTACCTGTACCAGGTCGAGGGGACCAACTGCGAGAACCTCCCGGCGACCCACGAGTTCCTGAAGCGGGTGCGCAAGGAGATCGACACGCACTACCCGGACACGGTGCTGCTGGCCGAGGCGAACCAGTGGCCCGAGGACGTCGTCGACTACTTCGGCGACTTCCCCTCCGGCGGCGACGAGTGCCACATGGCCTTCCACTTCCCCGTCATGCCCCGCATCTTCATGGCCGTCCGCCGCGAGTCCCGCTACCCCGTCTCCGAAATCCTCGCGAAGACCCCCGCGATCCCGAACAACTGCCAGTGGGGCATCTTCCTGCGCAACCACGACGAGCTCACCCTCGAAATGGTCACCGACGAGGAACGCGACTACATGTACGCGGAATACGCCAAGGACCCGCGCATGCGCGCCAACATCGGCATCCGCCGCAGGCTCGCCCCCCTGCTCGACAACGACCGCAACCAGATCGAGCTGTTCACCGCCCTGCTGCTGTCCCTGCCCGGCAGCCCGATCCTCTACTACGGGGACGAGATCGGCATGGGCGACAACATCTGGCTCGGCGACCGCGACGCCGTCCGCACCCCCATGCAATGGACCCCCGACCGCAACGCCGGCTTCTCCTCCAGCGACCCCGGCCGCCTCTTCCTCCCCACGATCATGGACCCCGTCTACGGCTACCAGGTCACCAACGTCGAAGCCTCCATGTCCTCACCCTCGTCACTGCTGCACTGGACCCGCCGCATGATCGAGATCCGCAAACAGAACAAGGCCTTCGGCCTCGGCAGCTACACCGAACTCCCCTCCTCCAACCCCGCCGTCCTCGCCTTCCTGCGGGAAGCCCCCTCGACCGAGGACGAGGGCGACGATCTGGTCCTGTGCGTGCACAACTTCTCCCGCTTCGCCCAGCCCACCGAACTCGACCTGCGGGCCTTCAACGACCGCCACCCCGTCGAGCTCATCGGCGGAGTCCGCTTCCCCGCCATCGGTGAACTCCCCTACCTGCTCACCCTCGCAGGCCACGGCTTCTACTGGTTCCGGCTTCGCAAGGACGCCGTGTAGAACCGGGGCGGGGCGGTTTCCCCCGTCCCGCCCGGGGCACCCATCAGTAACACCCCCGACTCGCCCGGACTCCGGGTCCCTGGGTCCTTGGGTCTCCGGTCCCCCGGTCCCTGGGGAAAGGACGCGACGCCATGTCGGAAGCCGCCACGCACCCTGCCACGGAACCCGTCGCACGCCCCGAGCTGCTCGCTTCGCTCGACCCGCTGCTGCGGGAGTGGCTGCCACGCCAGCGCTGGTTCGCGGGCAAGGGACGTCCGGTCACCGGTTTCTCCCTGGTGACGGCCAACGAGTTACTGCCGACGTCCGGTCAGCTGGGTCTGCTCCACCTCCTGATACGGGCCCACCAGCCGGCCACCCCGGCTCAGGGGGCCACCGCCCAGCAGGGCGACTGCTACCAGTTGCTGATCGGCATACGCGAGGCCCTGCCGCCTCGGCTCGCGCCCGCACTGATCGGGCATGTGGAGGAGGGGCCACTGGCCGGGCACACCGTCTACGAGGCACTGCACGACCCTCGCCCCGCCGACGTGCTCCTCGAAGCGCTGCGCACCCAAGCCCGGGTCGGCGAGCTGCGTTTCGAGCGCGACCACCGCCGGCGGATCCGGAGCGGTCTGGCGCCCCGGCTGGTGACGTCCGAGCAGTCCAACTCCTCGCTCGTCTATGGAGATACGTTCATTCTCAAGCTGTTGCGCCGCGTCGTGCCGGGCGTCAACCCGGACCTGGAGCTGCCGCGCGTGCTCGCGCGGGAGGGCTGCCCGCGGGTTCCGGCACCCGCGGCGTGGATGACGGCGGACATCAGTGACGTCCAGAATCCGGCGGGCGGCGAGACATACGTCCTCGGTGTGCTGCAGCCCTTCGTCCGGGGCGCGACGGACGGCTGGGAGCTGGCGCTGCACGGGCTGGCCAAGGGCGAGGACTTCGGCGGCGAGGCGCGGGCGCTGGGCCGGGCCACCGCAGAGGTGCACACGGCGCTCGCCCGCGCGCTGCCCACGAGCACACTCGGGCACGTACAGATGGAGCTGCTGGTCGAGGGCATGACCGAACGACTGGCCGCGGCGGCCCAGGCGGTGCCCGCGCTGCGCCCGTACGCTCCCGGTCTGCGGACCGCCTTCGAGGCGCTGGCGGACCTGGCCGCCGAGGGACGGACCTGGACCGCACAGCGCGTCCACGGGGATCTGCACCTCGGCCAGTGCCTGCGTTCGCCCACCGGAGAGTGGTCGCTCATAGACTTCGAGGGCGAGCCGTCGAAGCCGCTGGCCGAGCGCCGTATGCCGCAGCCGCCGCTGCGGGACGTGGCCGGGATGCTCCGCTCCTTCGACTACGCGGCCCGCTCGAATCCCCGGACTCCCGGCGCCGCCCCGGCCCCCGCCCCGACCGTGTCCGAGTGGGCCGACACCTGCCGGGCCGCCTACTGCGCCGGTTACGCGGAGGTCGCCGGGTACGACCCGCGCACCGATCCCGTCCTGCTGCGCGCCTACGAGACGGACAAAGCGGTCTACGAAGTCCTCTACGAGGCCCGGCACCGGCCCGACTGGCTGCCGGTGCCCCTGGCGGCGGTGGGCCGGCTCGCCGCATCCCCCTGACGTTTCCCGCTCACCCCGCCGAGGAGGCCCTGCCCGTGACGCCCCGCCCCCCGTCCGACGACAGTCCGAAGAAGAACGGTGCCAAGAAGCCGGCCACCGGCAAGAAGGCGGCGGTCCAGAAGACTGCGGCCCAGCAGACGGAGGCCGGGAAGGCGGCCGAGGGAAAACCTGCGGCCAAGGCCCCCGAGAGGTCCGCCGGCAAGAAGCCCGCCGGGAGCAAAGGCACGAAGTCCGCCAAGAAGGCTCCCGGGCCGACCGCCGCCGGCGGGCCCCCGGCACCCGCCGGGGCCACTCCGGCACCCGTCGACAACCCTCCCGCCGCCACCGGCACCGCCGCCGACCACCTGGCCGACCCTCCGACGCCTTACGTCGGTTCGCCTCCCCGCACCGACGCCGTTCCCGTCTTCGCCGGTCTCGGCCCCGGCGACCGGGAGCGGTTGCTCTCCGGTACCCACCACGATCCGCACGGGGTCCTGGGCGCCCATCCGGTGCCGGGCGGAGTGGCGTTCCTGGCCTTCCGGCCGTACGCCCTGGGCGTGACCGTCGTGACGGACGACCTGCGGGCCGAACTGCACGACGACGGGGACGGCTTCTTCTCCGCCGTGCTGCCGTTGCGCGCGGTCCCGGACGCGTACCGGCTGCTCGTGGCGTACGAGGGGACGGTCCAGGACACCGAGGACGCGTACCGTTTCCTGCCCTCGCTCGGCGACCTCGACCTCCATCTGCTGGGCGAGGGCCGCCACGAACAGCTCTGGCAGGCCCTGGGCGCCGAGCCGATGGTGCACCAGGGCGTGGCCGGCACCCGCTTCACGGTGTGGGCGCCGAACGCGCGCGGGGTCCGGCTCGCGGGCACCTTCAACTTCTGGGACGGCTCGGGGTATCCGATGCGCTCGCTCGGCTCCACGGGCGTCTGGGAGCTGTTCGTGCCCGGCATCGGCGAGGGCGAGCTCTACAAGTTCGAGATCACCCGCCCCGACGGCTCCCGTACTCTGCGCGCCGACCCGATGGCCCGCCGCACCGAGGTCCCGCCGCGCACGTCGTCGATCGTCCACACCTCGCACCACACCTGGCACGACGAGGAGTGGATGGAGGGACGCGGGAAGCGTCCCGCTCATGAGGCGCCGTTCTCCGTCTACGAAGTGCATCTCCCGTCCTGGCGACCAGGCCTGACCTATCGTCAGCTCGCACAGCAACTCCCCGCCTACGTCTCCGACCTCGGCTTCACCCACGTCGAACTCATGCCCGTCGCCGAACACCCCTTCGGCGGCTCCTGGGGATACCAGGTCACCGGCTTCTACGCCCCCACCGCCCGCCTCGGCACCCCCGACGACTTCAAACACCTCGTCGACGCCCTCCACCAGGCCGGCATCGGCGTCCTCATGGACTGGGTCCCCGCCCACTTCCCCCGCGACGAATGGGCCCTCGCCGAATTCGACGGACGCCCCCTCTACGAACACGCCGACCCCCGACGCGCCGCCCACCCCGACTGGGGCACCCTCGAATTCGACTTCGGACGCCGCGAAGTCCGCAACTTCCTCGTCGCCAACGCCGTCTACTGGTGCCAGGAATTCCACATCGACGGACTCCGCGTCGACGCCGTCGCCTCCATGCTCTACCTCGACTACTCCCGCCAACCCGGCCAGTGGACACCCAACGAACACGGCGGCCGCGAGAACCTCGACGCCGTCGCCTTCCTCCAGGAGATGAACGCCACCGTCTACCGCCGCAACCCCGGCGTCGTCACCATCGCCGAGGAATCCACCGCCTGGGACGGCGTCACCCGGGCCACCCACCACTCCGGCCCCGGCGGCTTCGGCGGACTCGGGTTCGGACTGAAGTGGAACATGGGATGGATGCACGACTCGCTGGACTACGTCCAGCACGAGCCGGTGCACCGCAAGTACCACCACCACGAGATGACGTTCTCCATGGTCTACGCCTACAGCGAGAACTACGTCCTGCCCATCTCCCACGACGAGGTCGTCCACGGCAAGAAGTCGCTCGTCTCCAAGATGCCGGGCGACTGGTGGCAGCAACGCGCCACCACCCGCGCCTACCTCGGCTTCATGTGGGCCCACCCCGGCAAGCAACTCCTCTTCATGGGACAGGAGTTCGCCCAGGGAGCCGAATGGTCCGAGACCCACGGACCCGACTGGTGGCTCCTCGACCCCGCCTATCCCGCGGAGGCCGACCACCGGGGCGTCCGTGACCTGGTCCGCGATCTCAACACCGTCTACCGCCGGACGCCGGCGCTCTGGGAGCAGGACACCGACCCGTCCGGCTTCCAGTGGGTGGTCGGCGACGCCGCGGAGGACAACGTCTTCGCCTTCCTGCGTCTCGACGCCGAGGGCACCCCGCTGCTCGCGGTCTCCAACCTCTCCCCCGTCGTCCGGCACGCCTACCGTCTCGGCGTCCCCGACTCCGTCCCCGCCTGGCAGGAGACCCTCAACACCGACAGCGCACGGTACGGCGGAAGCGACGTCACCAACCCGGACGTCGTCAAGCCGGAACTCCAGGCCTGGCACGGCCGCCCGGCCAGCATCCGTCTGACGCTGCCACCGCTGGCGACGGTCTGGCTCCGACCGGCCTGAGGCCGCCCGGCATCCGGTGCGGCGCTCCGGAGCACACCCGGAGCCGCCCGCCCGGCCCGGCCCTCCGGTCTCCGCTCCCGCTGGGGGGCGGGACCGGAGACCGGAGGGCTCCGTCGTGCGCGGCTGCCGCCCGGGGCGCGACCGCGGTACGAAGTAGCCGCGTGCCCGCCGTGCCTACCCGAACGCCTCGGCCAGCGCCTCGGGCAGTTCCCCGGTGTGCAGGACGCCCAGCCGCTGCGTGGCCCGGGTCAGTGCCACGTACAGGTCGCTCGTGCCGTACCGTCCCGGCTCCACCACCAGCACGGAGTCGAACTCCAGGCCCTTTGACTGGCGGGGGTCGAGCAGGACGACCGTCCGGGTCAGGTCGGGCTCTCCGCCCGCCGTCACGCCGTCCAGCCGAGCGGCCAGGTCCGGGTGCAGGTCGCGCGGGGCGATGACCGCGAGGCGGCCCTCCGCCGGGGTCAGTTCCGCCACCGCCTTCGCCACCGCGCCGGGCAGGTCGTCGGTCGCGCGGGCCCACGGGCGCACGCCCGTCGTCCGCACCGAGCTCGGCGGTTCGAAGCCGGGGTGCTCCGCACGGACCACCGCCGCCGCCACCTCCATGATCTCCGACGGGGTGCGGTAGTTGACGGCGAGCCGGGTGTGCTCCCAGCGGTCCTCGACATAGGGGGCGAGGATCCGCTCCCACGACCCGACCCCGGCCGCCTCGGCGGTCTGCGCCGGGTCGCCGACCAGCGTCATCGACCGGGTGGGACTGCGGCGCATCAGCAGCCGCCAGGCCATCGGCGAGAGCTCCTGTGCCTCGTCGACGATGATGTGGCCGAACGCCCAGGTCCGGTCGGCCGCCGCCCGCTCGGCGGCGCTGCGGTGGTCCTCCTCCTCGTGCCGCTCGGCCATCCGCTCGGCGTCGATGATGTTGTGGGCGGACAGGACCTCGGAGTCCTCCTCGTCCTTGTCCTCGAACTCGTACGTACGGGAGGCGTAGGACACGTCGAGCACGCCCTGCGCGTAGGCGACCTGGGCGCGGCGCTCCTGGTCGGCCAGGGCCCGCGCGACCCGGTCGTCCTCGCCCAGCAGTTCGGCGGCCTCGTCGAGAAGGGGGACGTCGGCGACGGTCCACGCACCGGTGAGCGGACGGCGGATCGCCTCCGCGTCCTCCTCGCCGACGTAGCCCTCGGGCTCGGCGAGGAAGTCGGCGACCAGCCGCTGCGGGGTCAGCCGCGGCCACAGCTGGTCGATGGCCGACCAGACCTCGGGGTTCTCGGCGAGGTCGTCACGGATCTGGGTGATGTCGCTCGGGTCCAGCAGGTTCGACCCGTCGAAGGGGTCGGTGCCGATGCGTTCGGCGAGCATGTCGGTGAGCGTGTTGAGGATGTGGCCCTCGAAGTACTCGCGGGCCACGTTGTGCGGCAGACCGGCCTCGCGGGTGCGGTCGCGGGCGACCCGCACGAGCCCGGCGTCGAGCATCAGGATGTCGCGGTCGTGCTCGATCGCGATCACCGGGTCGGGCAGCGCCTGACGGTCGCGGACCACCGAGACCAGCACCTCGGCCATGTCGGCGCGGCCCTTGACCGCCGCGGCCCGCGGGGTGTCGGCGGCCGTGGCCTTCACGCCGGGGAACAGTTCGCCGACGGTCGCGAGCAGCACGCCCGTCTCGCCGAGCGAGGGCAGCACCTCGCCGATGTAGCCGAGGAACGCCGGGTTCGGGCCGACGATCAGGACGGCGCGCTTGGCCAGCAGCTCCCGGTACTCGTACAGCAGGAACGCGGCCCGGTGCAGCGCGACGGCCGTCTTGCCGGTGCCGGGGCCGCCCTCCACCACCAGTACGCCCCGGTGCGGGGCGCGGATGATGCGGTCCTGCTCGGCCTGGATGGTCTGCACGATGTCGCTCATGCGGCCGGTGCGCGCCGAGTTGAGCGCGGCGAGCAGGACGGCGTCGCCGGTCGGGTCCTCGTGGCCGGTGCGCCGGTGGTCGCCGAGGTCGAGGATCTCGTCGTGCACGTCGGTCACCCGCCGGCCCTCGGTACTGATGTGCCGGCGGCGGCGCAGGTCCATCGGGGTGTGCCCGGTGGCGAGGTAGAAGGGGCGGGCGACCGGGGCCCGCCAGTCGATGAGGATGGGGGTGTGCTCGGCGTCGTCGGCGCGGACACCGATACGGCCGATGTGGTGGCTGACGCCGGTGGTGAGGTCGATCCGGCCGAAGCAGAGCGAGCCGTCCACGGCGTTCAGCGCGGCCAGCAGCCCCGAGCGCTCGGCGACGAGCACATCGCGTTCGAGCCTGGCCTGCATGGGCGTGTTGCCCTGCGCGAGCGCGTCGCCGACGGAGGCCTCGGTGTCGCCCCGCAGCACGTCGACGCGCGCGTACAGCCCGTCGATGAATTCCTGCTCCTGCTGCAATTCAGCATCGGGAAATTCTGCGTTTGAGCCCCTGTTTGACAATTCCGCTCCCGCCCGGATATACTGTGGCCAGTGAACTTCTCCACGACTTGATGCATTCAAGTCGCGAACCATCCAATATACGCAAGGAAAACCCCCGGGTGCAATTTCCCCGGGGGTTTTCCTTTGTACCGGCCGCGCCCGACGCGCCCCGCTCAGAGCACGTCGGACAGCTCCTCCCGCAGCCGCCTCCTGGGCCGGGCGCCCACCATCGACTTCACCGGCTCACCGCCGCGGAACACCATGAACGTGGGCATCGACAGCACCCGGTAGGCGTTGGTCGTCTCCGGATTCGTGTCGACGTCCAGCTGGACGACCTTGAGCCGCCCCTCCTCCTCGGCCGCGAGAGCGCTCAGCACCGGCCCCATCTGCCGGCACGGCGGACACCAGTCGGCGGTGAACTCCACCAGCACGGGAAGCTCCGCGCCGATCACCTCCGCCTCGAAGTCCGCGTCCGTCACCGAGGCCACGCCCGTCAGATCGATCACCGTGTCCGCCCTCCCAGTTCGCACACCGGCTCCGGACCCCCCGGAACCGCCGCGTCGGCGGCCAGCTCGTCGCGGGCCCGCTCGGCCCGCGCCAGCTGCGTGCCGACCTCGCTCCGCACCGCCCGCAACTCACCGATCAGCGCATCGAGTTCACCCAGCTTGCGGCGGTAGACCGCGAGCGAGGCGGGACAGGAGTCCCCCTCCGGATGCCCGGCGCGCAGGCACTCCACGAACGGCCGCGTCTCCTCCAGGTCGAACCCGAAGTCCTGCAGCGTCCTGATCTGCCGCAGCAGCTTCAGGTCGTCCTCGTCGTAGGTGCGGTAGCCGTTGCCGGCGCGCCGCGCGGGCAGCAGCCCCCGCGACTCGTAGTACCGCAGCGTGCGCGTGGTGGTCCCGGCCCTCGTCGCCAGCTCGCCGATTCGCATGTCCCGAACGTAGTCCTTGACGTCGGCGTCAGGGCAAGGCCGGTGCCGGCGTGGTCAGGCGTGGGCCGCCACGCCCGCCGACTCCTCGACCTCCAGCAGCGACGCGCTCTGCCGCTCCTCCTCGAACGCCGCGCGTCCGCCGCGCAGCCCGAAGAGCCGTTTGGCGAGGGCGATGTAGAGGACGGCGAGGATGTTCAGGACCAGGGTGGCGATCTTCAGCCAGCTGACGTGCTCGGTGAGCTCGTAGACCTCCAGGGGCAGGAAGGCGGCGGTGGCGACCACCGTCAGGTACTCCGCCCAGCGCTTCGCGTACCAGAGGCCGCCCGCCTCGACGAGTTCGATCAGCGCGTACGCCAGGAGCAGCGCGGCCACCAGGAGCAGCGTGGAGTGCTTGTAGCCGAAGGACTTCTGGATGGTGCCGACGACCGGCGAGTGGTCGAGGTCGTAGTGGAAGTGCCTGAAGACCGGCCGGAAGACGTTCAGGTACTCGTCGAAGAGGCGGCGTACGGAGTCCTGGCTGTTGCTGAACCTCCACACCGCGGCTGCGACCAGCACGATGAACACCCCGCGCACGGCCCGTTCGATCGCCAGGAAGCGCAGGATGAACAGATCCCGCAGCACCTTGCCGCGCGGCACGAGCGGCGCGTCCTCCGCGGGCCCCGAGCCGTGCGGTTCGCCGAGCACGAAGTCGCCGCAGCGCAGACAGCGCCAGGCCTCGCCGAGGCTGGTCCCGGCGCGCAGGCGGTCCCGCAGCCCCGGTTCGTCCGGCGCGTACGTCGCATGGCCGCGACGCGCGCACGTCCGCCGGTCCCAGTCGATCTTCATACTCCGTGCCCTCCGCAGAACATGCAGAACATCACGTGCCGTGCCGGTAGGTCCGGCACGGCACGGTAGTGCATGTTCTACGAGACGGGGGCCCGGGGGGTCACGGTTCCGGGAACACCGTCGTGGGTCACGGTCAGCGCGCCGCGGCACTCTCCTCGGACGCGGACGTCGCCTCGGACTCGCCCTTCGTCTCCGACACGGACTTGGCCTCGGACACGGACTCCGTCTCGGCGTCCCCCGCGTCCCCGACGACCTCCGTGTCCCGGGCGTCCACCTCGTCCGCCCGCGTCCGCGCCGTGCGCTCCTTCCACGGCAGCAGCACCGCCACCAGCACCGTCCCCACGCCCAGGATCACCGCGCCGATCAGGCTGGTGTGCGCCACCGCGTCCGAGAAGGATGAGCCGACCGCGTCCGCCATCTGCCGGGCCCCGTGGGCGAGTTGGTCGGACTGCGCCTTCAGTTGCCCGGCCTTCCCGGTGTCCCCCGCGTGTCCGGCCCGTGCGGCCTGCTCGCCGAGCTGCCGGGCCTTGTCACCGATGCCCTGGGCGACCGCGTAGCCCGCGCCGACCGAGTCCTGGGCCGTGGCCAGCGCGTCCGCCGGGAGCTTGCCGCCCCTGGTCGCGTCCGAGAGGTGCGAGGAGTACGAACTCGCCAGCACCGAGCCGAGGAGGGCGATGCCGAGCGAGCCGCCGAGCTCCAGCGACGTGTCGTTGACCGCGCCGCCGACACCGAGTTCGGACTCGGGGAACGCGCCCATGATGGCGTCCGTGCACGGCGAGAGCGCGAGTCCGATGGCGAGACCGAGCATGACGAGAGGGAGGACGAAGTCGCCGTACGACGATGCCGCGTCCACCCGGGTGAGCAGCGCGAGCGCCGCCGTACCGCCGACCATGCCCGCGGTCACCGTGATCCTCATGCCGACGCGCGGGGTGAGGTAACCGGTGAGCGCCGAGCCGGCGAAGACGGCCCCGGCGAGCGGCAGCATCCGCACGCCGGTGTCCAGCGCGTCGTATCCGAGCACGAACTGCAGGTGCTGGGTGAGGTAGTAGAAGGCGCCGAAGACGGCCAGGAAGAAGAGCGCGACGGCGAGGTTCGAACCGGCGAACCGGCGCTGGGCGAACCGGCGTACGTCGACGACCGGGCGCGGGTGGCGCAGCTCCCACACCACGAAGGCCACCAGTCCGAGCCCCGCGACGACCGCTGCCGTGACGGCCCGGACGCCCCATCCGAAGTGCGGCCCCTCGATGATCATGTAGACCAGCGAGCCGATCCAGACGACCGACAGCAGACCGCCGACGTGGTCGACGCGGTGCTGGTGCGCGGCCCTGGAGGGCGGTACGAGGACGAGGGCGCCGATGATCGCGACGGCGGCGATCGGCACGTTGATCAGGAAGGTGGCGGACCAGCCGTGGTGCTGCAGCAGCGCGCCCGCGACCAGGGGTCCCGCCGCGATCGCGAGTCCGGCCGTGGCGGTCCACAGGGTGATCGCCTTCGCGCGTTCCGCGCGCGGGAAGGTCGCGGCGAGCAGGGAGAGCGTCGCGGGCATGATCAGCGCGGCGCCGACCCCCATCACGGCACGGGCCGCGATGACCCCGGCGGAACTGTCCACGAGCGAACCCGCCACCGCGCCGCCGCCGAAGACCACCAGCCCCAGCACGAGCGCGCCGCGCCGGCTGTACTTGTCGCCGATCGCGCCGAGCAGCAGCATCAGCGCGGCGTACGGGACGGTGTAACCGTCGATGACCCACTGCAGGTCGGCGCTGGACAGGCCGAGGTCCCGGGTCATGTCGGGGGCCGCGACGGTGAGGGCGGTGTTCGCCATCACGATGATCAGCAGGCTCAGGCAGAGCACCAGCAGCGCCCACCAGCGCCGGGCGTAGGGCCGGTCCGTCCGCTCGACCGGTTCGTTGACGACGAGACGCATGGGTACGGCCGCCCTCTCCTCACTCGATTTGCACACTGCCGTGTAATTGCACGACAGTGTGCAATGTACGGCGATGCACAGCACTGTGCAAATCGATCGGACGGAGCCCGCTGCGCAGGAGCGGCCGAGCACCGCGCGGGGCGTGCAGAATGACAGCCATGACCACGGGTAGTGCCAGCCGCGCGGACGCGAACCGCCGCCGCATCCTCGACGTCGCGCTCGCCGAGCTGCTGCGCGACCCCGACGCCTCCATGGACCAGATCGCACGGGCCGCGGGCGTCGTACGGCGCACCGTCTACGGACACTTCCCGAGCCGCGAGGTGCTGGTCGGCACCCTGACCGACGGCGCCGTGGAGGCGGTGGCCGCCGCGCACGCGGCGGGCCGGGAGGGCGTCGAGGACCCGGCGGAATCGCTGATCCGCTCGACGCTCGCGGTCTGGGAGATCGCCGACCGCTACCGGCTGCTGGTCGCGCTGGCCCAGCGCAGCGTCACGGTGCAGGGCATCCGCGAGCGGCTCACCCCGGTGCGCGAGGCCTGCGCGGAGGTGCTCCGACGCGGCCTGGAACAGGGCGTGTTCGAGTCCCCGCTGCCGGCCCCGGCCCTGGCGTACGTGCACGAGCAGATGCTGTTCGCGCTGATGGAGGCGGTGAACGACGGCCTGCTCGCGGCGGAGGAGGCGGGCCCGTCCGCCGCGGTCACCATGCTGACCACGGCGGGCGTATCCGCCTCCCGCGCCGCCGCTCTGGTGGCGAAGCTGAGCGAGGGAGAGTGAACGAGGACGAGGCAGCCGGCGGGCTGCCTCGCTGACGCGCCGAGCGGCCGGGTCCACGGGGGGTGGACCCGGCCGCTCGGCGGCCGGAGGGCGACGGCCCCGTTCAGGGACGCCCTGTCAGGAGGAGCGTCCCGTCGGGGGGCGCCCCGTCCGGGGGAAGCGGGCGCCGGCGCGTGGTGAAGCGGGGGTGGTGTCAGGCCTTGGCCAGCTCCTTGTCGCCGCCCTGCTCGGGCAGTTCGGCGGAGACGTCCGCGTCCTCTCCGGCGTCGTCCAGCAGCGTCCGCTCGTCGAACGGCAGCTCACCGGCGAGTACCCGGTTCACCCGCTCCTTGTCGACCTCGCCGGTCCAGGTGCCGATGAGCAGGGTGGCCACCGCGTTGCCGGCGAAGTTGGTGACGGCGCGCGCCTCGCTCATGAAGCGGTCGATGCCGATGATCAGACCGACGCCGTCCACCAGCGCCGGCTTGTGCGACTGCAGACCGCTGGCCAGTACGGCGATGCCGGAGCCGGAGACACCCGCCGCGCCCTTCGAGGCGACCATCATGAAGAGCAGCAGCCCGATCTGCTGACCGATGCTCATCGGCTGGTCCATCGCGTCGGCGATGAACAGCGAGGCCATGGTCAGGTAGATCATCGTGCCGTCGAGGTTGAAGGAGTAGCCGGTCGGCACGGTGATGCCGACGACCGGACGGCTGACGCCCAGATGCTCCATCTTCGCGATCAGCCGCGGCAGCGCGGACTCGGAGGACGAGGTGGAGACGATCAGCAGGAACTCCCGGCCCAGGTACTTGAGCAGCTGGAAGACGTTGATCTTCGCCACCAGCTTGGTCAGCGTGCCGAGCACGATCACGACGAACAGGGCGCAGGTGATGTAGAAGCCGAGCATGATCGTGCCCAGCGCCTTCAGCGCGTCCATGCCGGTCTCGCCGACGACGGCCGCCATGGCGCCGAAGGCCCCGACGGGCGCGGCCCACATGATCATGCCGAGGACGCGGAAGACCAGTTTCTGGATGTGCTCGACGCCGCGCAGCACGGGCTGGCCGGCCCGACCCATGGCCTGCAGCGCGAAGCCCGTGAGCAGCGCGATCAGCAGGGTCTGGAGGACCTGGCCCTCGGTGAAGGCCGAGACGAAGGTGGTCGGGATGATCCCGAGGATGAAGTCGACCGGCCCCTCGGCGGCGGCCTCGGCCTGCGTGTGCCCGACGCCCTTCACGGCCTCGGTCAGGTGCATTCCGCTGCCCGGGTGGATGATGTTGCCGACCACCAGGCCGATGGCCAGGGCCACGAACGACATGCAGATGAAGTAGCCGAGCGCGAGACCGCCGACCTTGCCGACCTTGGCCGCCTTCCGCACCGAGCCGACCCCGAGCACGATCGTGCAGAAGATGATCGGCGAGATCATCATCTTGATCAGGGCGACGAAGCCCGTACCGATCGGCTTGAGCTCCTTGGCGAAGTCCGGCGCGGCGAACCCGACACCGATACCGAGGGCGACCGCGATGATCACCGCGATGTAGAGATAGTGGGTGCGGTCCCGCTTGGCGGCGGGTGCGGCAGGTGCCGTTGGGGTGGTCACGGCTGCCCTCCTTGACGACGTCGTCGGCATCATCCGGCGTGCGGCTCACGTCCGGGATTCGGGAGACACGCCTGCCGGGAGAACCGGGGGGCGTGCGCCCGGGGATGCGGTGACTATCTCCTGGCGTGTGAGGGCGGTCACCCTTCCGTTCATTTAGTTCACGCTTACAGGGCGAGGCAGACTGGCGCCATGCGCCTCCCCCGCGTCCCGAGACCCCGCAGCCTGGCCGGCCAGCTCTTCGCCATGCAGGCCGTGCTCATCGCGGTGCTCGTCGCGGGATACGCGCTGTTCACGTACGTCAGTGACCGCAGCCAGGCCGAGGAGGCTGCGGGCCGCCAGGCGATGGCCGTGGCCCGCTCGGTCGCCGACGCCCCCTCCGTCCGCGACGCGATCCGCTCCACGGACCCGACGAAGCCCCTGCAGCCGTACGCCCTCCAGGTGCAGCGGGACACCGGCGTGGACTTCGTGACGATCATGAACCCGCGGGGCATCCGCTGGACCCACCCCGACGAGACGCTGATAGGGCAGCACTTCCTCGGGCACATCGGCCCCGCCCTGCGCGGCAAGTCGTTCACCGAGACCTACACGGGCACCCTCGGCCCGTCCGTGCGCGCCGTCACCCCGGTCCTGGACGACGGCCGCATCGTCGGCCTGGTCAGCGCCGGCATCAAGGTGGAGGCGATCACCAAACGCGTCCAGGACCAGGTGACCGCCCTGATCGGCGTCGCCGGCGGCGCCCTCGTCCTCGGCGGCATCGGCACCTACGTCATCAACGCCCGACTGCGCCGTTCCACGCACGGCCTGAACGCGGCCGAGCTGAGCCGCATGCACGACTACCACCAGGCCGCGCTGCACGCCGTGCGCGAGGGGCTGCTGATGCTGGACGGGCAGTTCCGGGTGGCGCTGATGAACGACGGCGGGCGCGAGCTGCTGGGCGTGGGCGACGAGGCGGTCGGCCGTTCCGTGGCCGAACTCGGCCTGCCCGCACCCCTGACCGGCGCGCTGCTGTCGGCGGAGCCCCGGGTGGACGAGGTGCACCTCACGGCGTCCCGGGTGCTGGTCGTCAACACCTCCCCGGTCACCGGCGGTGAGCGCCGCGGCACGGTCGTCACCCTGCGCGATGTCACCGAGCTCCAGGCGCTGACGGGCGAACTCGACTCCGAGCGCGGCTTCACCCAGGCCCTGCGTTCGCAGGCCCACGAGGCCGCGAACCGTCTCCACACCGTGGTCTCGCTGATCGAGCTGGGCCGCGCCGAGGAGGCCGTCGACTTCGCCACGGCCGAACTGGAGCTGGCCCAGACGCTCACCGACGAGGTGATCTCGGCGGTCAGCGAACCGGTCCTCGCCGCCCTGCTGCTGGGCAAGGCGGCCCAGGCCAACGAGCGGGGCGTGGAGCTGGTGATCTCGGAGCAGAGCGGCATCGACGACGGTCTGCTGCCCGCCGGCCTGCCGGCCCGGGACCTGGTGACGGTCCTCGGCAACCTGATCGACAACGCGATGGACGCGGCACAGGGCACGGTACGGGCGCGGGTGACCGTCACGGCCTTCACGGACGGTTCCGGCCTGGTGCTGCGGGTCGCCGACACGGGTGCCGGGGTGGATCCGGCCCACGCGGAGGCGGTCTTCCGGCGCGGCTGGTCGACGAAACCGGCGGGGCCCGCCGGCCGCGGGCTGGGCCTGGCCCTCGTACGCCAGGCGGTGAACCGTCACGACGGCACCCTGACGGTGGCCGAAGCGGCGGGGGGCGGGGCCGAGTTCGAGGTGCGGCTGCCGTTGCCCACGACGGCCGCGGCCGCCGGTGACGGGGCGGCCGGGTCCGGGGCCGCCGCCCCGGCGGACATCGTCCCCGACCCCGTCCAGCACGCCCTGCCCGGAGGCGACGTATGACCGACCCCCAGCCCATCCGTGTCCTCGTCGTCGAGGACGACCCGGTGGCCGCCGACGCGCACGTCATGTACGTCGGGCGGGTCCCCGGCTTCACGGCCGTGGGCAAGGCCCACACCGGCGCCCAGGCGCGCCGCGCCCTGGACCGCACCCCGGTGGACCTGCTGCTCCTCGATCTGCACCTGCCCGACGTGCACGGTCTGCAGCTCGCCCGCTCGCTGCGCGCCGCCGGCCACCACGCGGACGTGATCGCGGTGACCTCCGCGCGGGACCTCACGGTCGTCAGGGAAGGCGTCTCGCTCGGGGTCGTCCAGTACGTCCTGAAGCCCTTCACCTTCGCCACTCTGCGCGACCGCCTCGTCCGGTACGCCGAGTTCCGCGCGGCGGCGGGCGAGGCGAGCGGCCAGGACGAGGTGGACCGCGCCCTGGCCACCCTGCGCGCCCCGGGCCCCGCGGCGCTGCCCAAGGGGCTGAGCGCCCCGACCCTGGAGCGCGTCACCCGCGCCCTGCGGGACTGCGCGGACGGCCTCACGGCGGCCGGGGTCGCCGAGGTGGTGGGCATCTCTCGGATCACGGCCCGGCGGTATCTGGAGCACCTGGTGGACGCGGGGCGCGCGGCTCGCGCTCCGCAGTACGGGCAGGTCGGACGGCCCGAGCTGCAGTACCGCTGGGTGAAGGGTTAGTTCCGGATGGGGTCCCCAACAGGGACTTCTCCGGGCGGTGTTCGGTCGCAAGGCGGTGCAAGGTCATTGACCTGGACTAGTCCACGCTCTTAGGTTCACCGGGCAGACAACCCGGCCACCGACGATGTCGGCCAGTAGGAGGTCGTGCCCGTGCGCCCTACCGCCACCCCGCTTCTCCTCGCGACTCTGCTCACCGCGACCGCGCTCAGCGCCTGCGGATCGGGCTCCGGCAGCAGTCCGGACACCGTGAAGATCTCCTTCAAGCAGTCCACGGACAACTCGATCCGCGTCATGGACACCTATCTGGGCCAGATGAAGAAGGAGTTCGAGAAGGCGAACCCCGGCAAGAAGGTGGAACTCGTCCCGATCAAGGCACCGGACTCCGAGTACTACACCAAGCTCCAGCAGATGCTGAGATCGCCCAAGACGGCCCCCGACCTGGTCTACGAGGACACCTTCCTCATCAACTCCGACATCACCAGCGGGTACTTGAAGCCTCTGGACACCTATCTCGACAAGTGGCCCGACTGGAACCAGTTCATCGACACGGCGAAGTCCGCGGCCAAGGCACAGGACGGGAAGACGTACGGCGTTCCGGACGGCACGGACACCCGCGGACTCTGGTTCGACAAGGGCGTCTTCCAGAAGGCGGGGCTGCCGGCCGACTGGCAGCCGAAGAACTGGGACGACGTGCTGAGCGCCGCCCGCACGATCAAACAGAAGGTCCCGGGCGTCACCCCGCTCAACGTCTACACGGGCAAGCCGGCCGGTGAGGCCGCCACCATGCAGGGCTTCGAGATGCTGCTCTACGGCACCGGCGACGGGAAGACCGACCCCCTGTACGACACGGCCGCCAAGAAGTGGGTCGCGGGCAGCCAGGCCTTCAAGGACGCGCTCACCTTCGTGGAGACGGTCTACAAGGAGAAGCTGGGCCCCGACGTCTCGGACGCCCTGGACCCGAACTTCGGCACCACCGTCCGCGGTGAGCTGCTGCCCAAGGGCAAGCTGGGCATCGACCTGGACGGCAGCTGGCTCCCGCAGGACTGGCAGAAGGGCGCGGGGCACGAGTGGCCCGAGTGGTCCCAGAAGCTCGGCCTCGCGTACATGCCGACCCAGCACGGCCAGGCACCCGGCAAGGTGAGCATGTCCGGCGGCTGGACCTGGGCGATCCCGTCCAAGGCCGGCAACCCCGACCTCGCCTTCAAGTTCGTCGAGACGATGCAGACGAAGGCGAACGCGCAGAAGTGGTACATCGCCAACTCCGGTATCGCGGTGCGCAAGGACGTGGCGTCCGACCCGGCGTACGTACAGGCACAGCCCGGCATCAAGTTCTTCACGGACCTGGTCGCGAGCACGCACTACCGCCCCGCGTACCCCGCCTACCCCAAGGTCTCGACGGCCGTCCAGGAGGCCATGGAGGGCGTGACGACCGGGGACAGCTCGGTGGACAAGGCGGCGAGCGGCTACGACGAGGAGCTGAAGACGGCCACCGACGGCCAGGTGGTGCGCAAGTGAGTGTGGGCACGAGGGCGGCGCCCGCCGCCCCGGTCGCCGCGAAGAACGTGTCGCCGCGCCGGCCGGGCCGCCCCCGGATCCTGGCCCGTGCGCTGCCCCTCACGCCGGCCGTGATCCTGCTGCTCCTCTTCCTCGCGGGGCCGATCGCCTACTGCGCGTACATCGCCTTCACCGACCTCCAGTTGACGGGACAGGCGCACTCCTCCTTCGTCGGTTTCGACAACTTCCGGGCGGCGTTCAAGGACGAGGCGTTCCTGAACGCGGTGTGGCTGACGCTGGTGTTCACGGTGCTGTCGTCGCTCGTCGGCCAGAACACGCTCGGGCTGGCGCTGGCCGCGCTGATGCAGCGGGCGTCCAAGCCGGTGCGGACGCTGGTCGGCGGGATCGTGATCACGGCGTGGGTGCTGCCGGAGGTGGTGGCGGGCTTCCTGCTGTACGCGTTCTTCCGGCGGGAGGGCACTCTGAACGCGATCCTGGACTGGCTCCATCTCCCCACCCAGAACTGGCTGTTCACCCTCCCGATCCTGGCGGTGTCGTTCGCCAACGTGTGGCGGGGCACGGCCTTCTCGATGCTGGTCTACTCGGCGGCGCTGAACGAGATCCCGAAGGAGATCACCGAGGCGGCGGAGGTGGACGGGGCGGGCGGCTGGCGCCGGATGTGGCACATCACGCTCCCGATGATCCGCCGGTCGATCGCCACGAACCTGATGCTCAACACCCTGCAGACGCTCTCGGTGTTCGGGCTGATCTGGGTGATGACGCGGGGCGGCCCGGGCAACAGGAGCCAGACGCTTCCCCTGTTCATGTACGAGCAGGCGTTCCAGAAGAGCATGATCGGATACGGGACGGCGGTCGCGTTGTTGCTGCTGGTGGTCGGGGCGCTGTTCTCCGTGGTCTACATGCGGCTCCTGCGGACGGAGGTCTGAGATGGCTCTGCTGACGGGGGCCACGCTCAGGTCCCGCCGGGTGGGAAGGCGTCTGGCGGCGGACGCGGGACTCCTCTTCGTGGCCGCGGCGTTCGTGCTGCCGCTGGCCTGGGTGGTGCTGTCGTCGCTGGACGCGCACGCCGATCTGCGGGTGCGGGTACCGGACGGCCTCACGCTGGACAACTTCGACGCGGTGCTGAAGCCGGACATCACCTTCACACCGCTGCTGAACAGCCTGGTCCTGTGCGGCGGGGGGACCGCGCTGACGGTGGTGTGCGCGGCTCTGGCGGCGTATCCGCTCTCCCGGTTCCGCTCGCGTCTCAACCGCCCCTTCCTGCTGACCATCCTGTTCGCGACCTGCCTGCCGATCACGGCGATCATGGTTCCGGTGTACGCGCTGTTCGTGCGGGTGAACCTCATCGACACCGTGCAGGGCACCATCTTCTTCTTCGCCGCCTCCCAACTCCCCTTCGCCATCTGGCTGATGAAGAACTTCATGGACGGGGTGCCGAGGGAGCTGGAGGAGGCGGCGTGGACGGACGGCGCGTCGTCGCTGCAGTCCCTGGTGCGGATCGTGCTGCCGCTGATGGGCCCCGGGGTCGCGGTGGTGACGGTCTTCTCGTTCGTGATGATGTGGGGGAACTTCTTCGTCCCGTTCATGCTGCTGCTGACGCCGGACCAGATGCCCGCGTCGGTGAGCATCAACGACTTCTTCGGGAACCGGGGGACGGTGGTCTACGGGCAGCTGGCGGCGTTCTCGGTCATCTACTCGACGCCGGTGATCCTGCTCTACGTGCTGGTGGCGCGGCGGCTGGGAGGAGGGTTCGCGCTGGGCGGGGCGGTCAAGGGCTGAGCGGGACACTCGGGGAACGTTCCGCGTCAAGCCCCTGCGGGATATGCCAAACGAAACCGTATGTTCCTACAATCTGTAATTGTGGCTGAACGGAATGTAGTCAGCGCTGCCCCGACCCCATATTTTGTGCGCGTGCAGCGACCGCAGGCCCAACAGCCCACACCACCCTTCAACGCTCAGGCCGCCCGCAGACTGAGGACGGCACTCGGTATGAGGCCCGAGCACGTCGCCTACGGAATGAGGGCCTCGTACGGGATGCCGTACGTCACGCCCGATCTCGTCACCGCCTGGGAGCGCGGGACCACCTCCCCGAGCGGACCCGAACTCACCGCGCTCGCGGGGGTGTTGTGGTGCTCGCCGGGAGAGATCATCGGCGCGCCGCGGACCCTGCGCGAACACCGCGTCGCGCGCGGACTCGCGCAGGAGGACATAGCCCGCACCGTCGGACTCGAACTTCCCGCCTACCAGAGGATGGAGGAGACAGGCGAGTGGCGCGGCAGCGAGCGGCAGTCCACCGCCCTCGCCGACGTGCTCGAACTGTCCCTGCGGGACTTCATCACCGTCACCGGGCGCGACGGCAGGCTCGCCGAGCTGCTGCGGAGCGCGGTGACGACACGCTGGCAGGCGTACTCCCGCCCGGTGGGGAAGATGATCCCGCTGGACCGGCGCCTCCTGGAGGACGTCCTCCAGGAGCTGTACCAGGAGTACCAGGGCCAGATGGTCGCCACGCTGAGCTGGGCGGCCGGGCCGGCCGCCGCCGGGGCCGACGACTCGGGCCAGGACTTCCTCGACCGGATCGTCGACCACTTCTGGTCGACGGTCCAGAGAGCCGCGTACTGAGGACCGACCACCCGGAAGCACCCCCGCCCGGATCGTCGCGTCGACAACCGTTCGGCGCGCTTCCGGCTCGACCGCCGGTCTGCCGGCTGGCCTCACGGCAGGACCGCCGGCTCCACGGCAGGACCATAGGCCCCCCGGCCTCACGGCAGGACCGCCGGCTCCACGCTTTCAAGCCCGGACCGCCGGGGACCGCCGAGCCCGGACCCACGGCCGGCTCCACGGGTTCCACGGCCGGGCCACAGACCGACGGCCGGGGCCCCTACCCGAGGCGGGACCGCCGGTCCGCCGCCCGGCCAGGGCCCCGGCGTACCGGGACGCGCCGGGACATTCGGGCCCGAGGACGCCGGGCCCGAAGGACATCGGCTTCCCCGCCGGGTGCCGCCCCTAGAAGACCGACTCCGCCTCGTCCATCCGGTCCTTCGGGACCGTCTTCAGCTCCGTCACGGCCTCCGCGAGCGGCACCATGAGCACATCGGTGCCGCGCAGCGCCGTCATCCGGCCGAAGTCACCACGGTGGGCGGCCTCCACCGCGTGCCATCCGAACCGCGTCGCCAGGACCCGGTCGTAGGCGGTCGGGGTGCCGCCCCGCTGCACATGACCGAGGATCACCGGCTTGGCCTCCTTGCCGAGGCGCCGCTCCAGCTCGTACGCCAGCGCCGTGCCGATGCCCTGGAAGCGCTCGTGGCCGAACTGGTCGATCGCGCCATGGCCGTAGTCCATGCTGCCCTCGACGGGGTGGGCGCCCTCGGCGACACAGATGACCGCGAACTTCTTGCCGCGCGCGAAACGCTCCTCGACCATCGCGACGACGTCGGCCGGGTCGAAGGGGCGCTCGGGCAGGCAGATGCCGTGCGCACCGGCGGCCATGCCGGACTCCAGGGCGATCCAGCCCGCGTGCCGGCCCATGACCTCGACGACCATCACACGCTGGTGCGACTCCGCGGTCGTCTTCAGGCGGTCCATGGCCTCCGTGGCCACGCCCACCGCGGTGTCGAAGCCGAAGGTGCGGTCCGTCGAGGAGATGTCGTTGTCGATCGTCTTCGGGACGCCGACCACCGGCAGGCCCGCGTCCGACAGCATCCGCGCCGCCGTCAGCGTGCCCTCGCCGCCGATCGGGATCAGCACGTCGATACCGAACTCGCGCGCCATGTCCTGCGCGTTCTCGCAGGCCTCACGGAGCCGGTCGCGCTGCAGCCGCGAGGAGCCGAGGATGGTGCCGCCGAGGGCGAGGATGCCGCCGACGTCGTTCAGGTCGAGGGTGCGGTAGCGGCCGTCGAGCAGCCCCGCGTACCCGTCCTCGAATCCGATGACCTCGTCTCCGAAGGTGGTGACCGCTCGGTGCACGACCGACCGGATCACTGCGTTCAGGCCCGGACAGTCGCCGCCTGCGGTGAGAACTCCGATACGCATCGTGCTGTGTCTCCTGCTCGCTGCTGGTTCGTGTGAGCCGATCCGATTGTTTCATGACCCCAGGACCGTCGCCGATTCGCCCGAAGCCCTCCGCCGCGGCACCCCGGGTGACATTCTCGACCCGTTCCCGGTCAGGGCCCGGTCAGGCTCGGTCAGGCCTCTGTCAGACCTTCTCCGGACCTCCGTCGGACCTCGCCGGGAAGTCCGACCTGACGGGCGCCTTATCCACCCGCGGGGGTATTGTCAAGAGGGTTCCGCCCACCCCGGTGGGCCCTTTCCCGAGCCCGAAAACGGCACACGAGCCACGAGACCCGACAGAACACCTCACGTCACCGAACACCCCACGCCATGGATGGAGAGCACGCGTGACCCGCAGTGTCTACGTGACCGGGATCGATCGCGGCGACGGCCGCCAGGTGGTCGAGCTGGGCGTCATGGAGCTCCTGACCCGCCAGGTCGACCGGGTGGGCGTCTTCCGCCCACTCGTCCACGACGGCCCCGACCGGCTCTTCGAACTGCTGCGCGCCCGCTACCGGCTCACCCAGGACCCGGCGACCGTCTACGGCATGGACTACCACGAGGCGTCCGCGCTCCAGGCCGAGCAGGGCACGGACGAACTGGTCTCCACCCTCGTCGACCGCTTCCACCTGGTCGCGCGCGACTACGACGTCGTCCTGGTCCTGGGCACCGACTACGCCGACACCCAGTTCCCGGACGAGCTGTCGCTGAACGCGCGGCTGGCGAACGAGTTCGGCGCCTCCGTGATCCCCGTCGTCGGCGGCCGCGGGCAGACCGCCGAGTCCGTGCGCGCCGAGACACGCAACGCGTACCGCGCCTACGACGGCCTCGGCTGCGACGTGCTCGCCATGGTCGTGAACCGGGTGGCCCCGGCCGACCGCGCCGGGCTCGGCGAGCGGCTCGACTCCCGTCTCCCCGTTCCGTGTTACGTCCTCCCGGACGAGCCCGCGCTCTCCGCGCCCACCGTCGCCCAGATCACCCACGCCCTCGACGGCAAGGTGCTCCTCGGCGACGACGCGGGACTCGCCCGTGACGCGCTCGACTTCGTCTTCGGCGGCGCCATGCTGCCGAACTTCCTCAACGCCCTCACCCCGGGCTGCCTGGTGGTCACCCCCGGGGACCGCGCCGACCTGGTCGTCGGCGCGCTCGCCGCGCACAGCGCGGGCACCCCGCCCATAGCCGGAATCCTGCTCACCCTGAACGAGCGGCCCAATGACGAGGTCCTCACGCTCGCCGCCCGCCTCGCCCCCGGCACCCCGGTGATCTCGGTCGCCGGGACCTCCTTCCCCACCGCGGCCGAACTCTTCTCCCTGGAGGGGAAGCTGAACGCCGCCACGCCCCGCAAGGCGGAGACCGCGCTCGGTCTCTTCGAGCGGTACGTGGACACCGCCGATCTGCTCAGGCGCGTCTCCGCGCCGAGCAGCGACCGCGTGACCCCCATGATGTTCGAGCACAAGCTCCTCGAACAGGCCCGCTCCGACCGGCGGCGGGTGGTGCTTCCCGAGGGGACCGAGACACGCGTCCTGCACGCGGCCGAGGTACTGCTGCGCCGCCGCGTGTGCGACCTGACGCTGCTCGGGCCGGTGGACCAGATCCGGAAGAAGGCCGCCGATCTCGGCATCGACCTGGCCGGCTGCCGGCTCGTCGACCCGGTGACCTCCGAGCTGCGCGGCCGCTTCGCCGAGAGGTACGCCGCCCTCCGCGCCCACCGGGGCGTCACGGTCGAGCTCGCGTACGACGTCGTCGCGGACGTGAACTACTTCGGGACGCTGATGGTGGAGGAGGGGCTGGCCGACGGCATGGTGTCCGGCTCCGTGCACTCCACCGCCGCCACGATCCGGCCCGCCTTCGAGATCATCAAGACCAAGGCGGACACGAAGATCGTGTCGTCGGTCTTCTTCATGTGCCTCGCCGAGAAGGTCCTCGTCTACGGCGACTGCGCCGTGAACCCCGACCCGAACGCCGAGCAGCTGTGCGACATCGCCATCCAGTCGGCGGCCACCGCCGAGCAGTTCGGGGTGGAGCCGAGGATCGCGATGCTGTCGTACTCGACGGGCACGTCCGGATCGGGCGCCGACGTCGACAAGGTGCGCGAGGCCACGGATCTGGTACGGCTGCGGCGCGACGACCTGAAGATCGAGGGACCGATCCAGTACGACGCCGCCGTCGAACCCTCCGTCGCGGCGACCAAGCTGCCCGACTCCGACGTCGCGGGACAGGCGTCCGTGCTGATCTTCCCGGACCTCAACACCGGCAACAACACCTACAAGGCCGTGCAGCGCTCGGCGGGCGCGATCGCGGTCGGCCCGGTCCTGCAGGGCCTGCGCAAGCCCGTCAACGACCTCTCCCGCGGCGCGCTCGTGCAGGACATCGTCAACACGGTCGCCATCACGGCGATCCAGGCCCAGACCCCGGCCGCCGGATGACCGCCGCACCGGGCGGGTCGGGCCGGCCCGCGAGCACCGGCCCGGCGTCCGGCCCCCACGACGACCGCGAACCCGACCCAGAAGGCATCCCCGCAGTGACCGCCACCCGTGTCCTCGTCCTCAACTCCGGCTCCTCGTCGCTGAAGTACCAGCTCCTCGACATGCGCGACAGCAGCCGCCTCGCCACGGGCTTCGTCGAACGCATCGGCGAGCGGACGTCCCGGCTGAAGCACACGGCGCTCACCACGGGCGAGACCCGGGAGACGACCGGCCCCGTCGCCGACCACGCCGCCGCCCTCAAGGCCGTCTCCGAGGAGCTCGGCCGGGACGGGCTCGGCCTGGACTCCCCCGATCTGGCCGCGATCGGCCACCGGGTCGTGCACGGCGGGAGTTCCTTCACCGAACCGGTGATCGTCGACGACGCCGTGATCGCGGAGATCGAGCGGCTGATCCCGGTCGCCCCGCTGCACAACCCGGCGAACCTGACGGGTATCCGTACGGCCCGGTCGCTGCGCCCCGACCTTCCCCAGGTCGCCGTGTTCGACACCGCCTTCCACACCACCATGCCGGAGTCGGCCGCGCGCTACGCGATCGACGTGAGCACCGCCGACGAGTACCGCATCCGGCGCTACGGCTTCCACGGCACCTCGCACGCCTACGTGTCCCGGGAGACCGCGAAGCTCCTCGGCAAGGCGCCGGGGGACGTGAACGTCATCGTGCTGCACCTCGGCAACGGGGCCTCCGCCTCCGCCGTGCGCGAGGGCCGTTGCGTGGACACCTCCATGGGGCTCACGCCGCTGGAGGGGCTCGTCATGGGGACGCGGTCCGGTGACGTGGATCCCGCGGTCATCTTCCATTTGGCGCGCGTTGGCGGGATGTCCACGGACGAGATCGACACTTTGCTCAACAAGAAGAGCGGCCTGATCGGTCTGTGCGGCGACAACGACATGCGGGAGATCCGACGCCGTGTCGACGAGGGTGACGAGCAGGCGCGGCTCGCCTTCGACATCTACATCCACCGCCTGAAGAAGTACATCGGCGCCTATTACGCGGTACTGGGCCGGGTGGACGCGATCGCCTTCACCGCGGGGGTCGGCGAGAACGCCGCCGCGGTGCGCGAGGCCGCGGTCGCCGGTCTGGAGGGGCTCGGCCTGGCGGTCGACGCCGGCCTGAACGCGGCTCGAGGGGACGGGGCCAGAATCGTCTCCCCCGAGGGCGCACGGGTCGCGGTCGCCGTGGTGCCGACCGACGAGGAACTGGAGATCGCCACGCAGACCTACGCACTCGTGGGCGCGTCCCACGACCTCACCTGAGCGGCATCGCGCCCCTTTGTATCTTCCGCCAGACGGAATATTCCGTAGCGAAACAAACCGATAGGATCGCCCCATGCGCCGTTCGAAAATCGTCTGTACTCTCGGCCCCGCGGTCGACTCCCACGAGCAGCTCGTCGCGCTGATCGAAGCCGGCATGAACGTGGCCCGCTTCAACTTCAGCCACGGCTCGCACGCCGAGCACCAGGGCCGCTACGACCGCGTCCGGGCCGCCTCGGCCGAGACCGGCAGGGCGATCGGTGTCCTCGCCGACCTGCAGGGCCCGAAGATCCGCCTGGAGACCTTCGCCGAGGGACCCGTCGAGCTGGTGCGCGGTGACGAGTTCACCATCACCACCGAGGACGTGCCCGGCGACAAGCAGATCTGCGGCACGACCTACAAGGGCCTGCCGGGCGACGTCTCCAAGGGCGACCAGATCCTCATCAACGACGGCAACGTCGAGCTGAAGGTCGTCGAGGTGGCGGGCCCCCAGGTCAAGACGGTCGTCATCGAGGGCGGCGTGATCTCGGACCACAAGGGCATCAACCTGCCCGGCACCGCCGTGAACGTACCGGCGCTGTCCGAGAAGGACGTCGAGGACCTGCGCTTCGCCCTGCGGATGGGCTGCGACATGGTCGCGCTCTCCTTCGTGCGTGACGCCGACGACGTGAACGACGTCCACAAGGTGATGGACGAGGAGGGCCGCCGCGTCCCCGTCATCGCCAAGGTGGAGAAGCCGCAGGCGGTCGCCAACATGGACGCCGTCGTCGCGGCGTTCGACGCCGTCATGGTGGCCCGTGGCGACCTGGCCGTCGAGTACCCGCTGGAGAAGGTCCCGATGGTGCAGAAGCGCCTCGTGGAGCTCTGCCGCCGCAACGCCAAGCCGGTGATCGTCGCGACCCAGATGATGGAGTCGATGATCACCAACTCGCGCCCGACCCGCGCCGAGGCGTCGGACGTGGCCAACGCGATCCTCGACGGCGCCGACGCGGTCATGCTGTCCGCCGAGTCGTCCGTGGGCGCGTACCCGATCGAGACGGTCAAGACGATGTCGAAGATCGTCGTGGCGGCGGAGGAGGAGCTGCTCTCCAAGGGACTGCAGCCCCTGGTCCCCGGCAAGAAGCCGCGCACGCAGGGCGGGTCGGTCGCCCGCGCCGCCTGCGAGATCGCCGACTTCCTCGGCGGCAAGGGCCTGGTCGCCTTCACCAAGTCCGGTGACACCGCGCGCCGGCTGTCGCGCTACCGCGCGTCCCAGCCGATCCTGGCCTTCACCACGGACGAGGGCACCCGCAACCAGCTGACGCTGAGCTGGGGCGTCGAGTCCCACGTGGTGCCGTTCGTCAACAGCACGGACGAGATGGTCGACCTGGTCGACCAGGAGCTGCAGAAGCTCAAGCGGTTCAACGACGGCGACGTCGTCGTCATGACCGCCGGCTCGCCCCCCGGCGTCCCCGGCACCACCAACATGGTCCGGGTGCACCACCTCGGCGAGAGCGGCCGCACCGCCTGACCCGCGGTCCCCGCACACCACTGAGGGCGCCTCCTGTGACAGGGGGCGCCCTCGGTGTGTGCGGCTCCCGGAAGGGTTCGCGGGCGGGTCCGAGGACCCGCGGGCCGGGGTCGGTTCAGCTGGTGTACTGGTGCAGCCCGGGTACGGTCAGCGTCCCGCCGAACTGCCCGGCCTGCACCACCTTCACCTTGGTGAAGTAGATCAGCGGGATGTTCAGCGGCGGCGGATTGTCCGGGTCGAACGTGATCGGTATCAGGCCGAGCAGGTTCCCGGAGATGCTCTCCGTGTACATGACCGTCTTGCCGTCGCGGATGGTGGACGTCGTCCCCTTGCCCGCCTGTACGTGGTACGTCTTGCCGGCCTGCTCGTCGTTGACCGTCTGGTGCAGGTCACCGATGTCCGTGCCGTCGGAGATCACGTACTTCAGGACCCTCTTGATCTTGCCGCCCGCGGTCTTCACCTTCACCACGCCCTGGTAGTCGGCGCCCTTGAGCAGCAGCGAGCTGGCGTTGAGGTACCACGGGTCGTCGGGCAGCAGCACGGAGTTGTCGACCCCGCCCTCCGCGTCCGTGGCGACCGGGCAGTCCGACGGGTCCGTGGTGGAACTCGCGGACGGGCTGGGGGACGAGGTGGCCGCGTCGGCGGCGTCCTTGACCGCCTTCGTGGTGTCCTCGGCCGCCTTGGTCGCCGTGTCGGTCGTGTCCTTCACGGCCTTCTCGACCGTGCCGGTGACCTTGTCGGTGGTGTCCTTGAGCGTGCCGGACGCGCCCTTGTCCGTGGTGCTCCCGGTCGCGCTCGCCGAGGCGGACGCGGAGGGGGTGGCGGACGGCGCGGGGGTGGAATCCCCGGTGGAGTCACTGCCGCCGGTGAGGACGCCCGTGATCGCGTCGCCGATGGTGCCCAGCAGGCCGCCGCCGTTCGCGGAGGCCGACGGGGTCGTCGCGGTCTTGCCGTCACCACTGGTTCCGCTGCCACTGCTGCTCTGGGCCGGCTTGCTCGCGGACGGCGTCGGGTCGGACCCGGCCTTGTCGTCGGAACCTGAATCCGACGAAGAGGTCTTGTCCGGGGACGCGCTGGCCGAGGGGGTCGGCTTCGTCGTGCCGGGAGACGCGGTGGAGCTCGCCGAGGAGGAGGCGGAGGGCGTCGGCTCGGCCGAGGCGTCCTTGCCGTCCGTGGAGCCGGTCATGGCCTCGACGCACTTCTTGTATTCGTCCGCCGTCAGGCTCTTGGACGACGAGTGGTCGTCCGCCTGCGCGAGCGTGGGGGTGAAGCCCATGCCCATGAGGACGGCCGTCGGCATCGCCGCTATGGCCACGGCTTTGCCCGCGGGAACATGGAATCTGGTGAACAGGGGCTTCCTGGGGGCCGCGTGGCGCGGTCCGGTTCTCACCCGGGACTCGTCGGCTTCCGTCCCGCGGGTCGCCTCGTCAGCCGGCACTGTGCCTCCCGTTCGCCCCGTTGGCGGAGCTCATTCCTGACAGGTCCCCCGGCTCGCGGCGCGTCTCGCCGGCGTCCGTGGGGCCCACGCTGTCCGCGCCGTCCGGGGTGCCGGTGAATTCCGGGGCCTGCGGCGCGTGCGGGGTGTTCGGGGTGTCGGAGGCGCTCGGGGCGCCACCCTGGCTCTTGTACGTCGACCTGCGCTTCTCCTCGCCGGAGTCGCCCGGAGCCCAGGAGACCGCCATCGACCCGCCGACCAGTGCGAACAGGAAGCCGATGAGGAAGCCGCCGAGGTTGGCCACCGGGATGGACACCAGGGCCAGCAGGATCGCCGCGACTCCGGCGAAGGTCCGTACGTGCCGCTGGAACCAGAGACTGATGCCCAGGACGCCGAGCAGCACGCCGATGATCAGGGATCCGGCGCCGGCCGTGGTGGACATCGCCAGCGTCAGATGACCGACTTGGAGATGCGCGTACGGGAAGTAGGCGATGGGGAAACCGCCGAGCAGGACGAACAGGCCGGCCCAGAACGGGCGTTCGCCCCTCCAGGACCGGAAGTTCCGCCGGAAGACTTGGAGATAGTGCTCGCTCTGCCCGGGTGACTCGGCGCTCATGGAAAACGGCTCCCTGGAACGGCTTGCTGTGAGAAATTCACATACTGCGGAAAGAGGTGGGGCGGGCGGGGCAGCTGCCGGCTCCCCCGCCCGCCCCCTGAGTGCCTAGTAGCACTCCTTGGTACCCGTAGACACCGACATCTTCAGGCCACTGAGCTTGAACGTGCCGGCGGTGGTCGCCCACGCCGTCTGCTTCACGCCGGTGAGCTCCGCGGACTCCGCCTGCTGGGCGAAGCCGTAGGGGTTGGCCTGCTCGCCGCCGCCCTTCATGCCCGGGCCCTTGCCGCCCTTGTCGGCACCCGTGTCACCGGCGGCCACGCCGATGTCGATGCCGTGGAACGTGGCATCGGCCTGGAGGTCCTCGACGTCGATGTACAGGTTCTCGGCCTGCACCGCGTCGTGACCCGGTCCGCCGGCCCTGAGGATCAGGCTGACCGACCCGAGCAACGGGATGTTCGGGGTGACCACGGACTGACACATGTTCGTGATCGACGCGGACTTGAACGCCGACACCGCGACGGGGTGAGCCGTCTTCTTGCCATCGAGGGTGTAACCCGCGTCGATGGCACCGTACTGCGAGAAACCCTTGCCGTTGAGCGAGTCGGCCGTCACCTTGAACGACTGGCCGGAGACACTGAACGACGCGGCGAGAGCGCCCTGCGCGAGGGCCACACCTATCGCTGCCGTGGCGGCCACGCTGGGCACCATCACGACGGCGAACCGCTTCCATCTGGTCCCGCCACGCACCTGGGACTGCATATTTCCTCCTTCTCGGACGTACATCTCCTGGCCCTGACTGCCACTTGTCGGCGGCTCAGCCGGGCAGGGATGGGAGAAGTGCTACGTCCTCGGGAAGGAGAGCGCCCGTACTCCTCGGACGCGAACTACGCCCGAACACACCGGCGATCACCCCCGAGCGACAACCACTGGTCGCGCCTGACACACATCACGCACAACCTGCTGGACAGGCTCCGCCGAACGGCGAAGACCCCCCTGCCCAAGAGGCGGCGCCACTGCCGCCGCCCCTACCCGGTGGGGACCCAGAAAACCCCTTGACCCGATTGGGTGTCGGAGGAGGGGTAATGGACCGAGCGTCGCCGATCGTGGTGCATTCTGGCCGCCCGCACAAGGGGGTTCGTTACTCGCTAGTAACGGCCGGATAACCGAACAACGACCCGGCGGTATCGGTCGGCGACTCAGGGTGGCGCTGAGGCGGATGACAAAAAGGTTGATCCCCGGACGGAATCCGACAGATCAACGCCTCCGACTTACTCCCAGTAACAGTGGCCGCGTTTACCAAGTTTTGGTAAAACGCGGCCACTTGCCGCTCTCTCAGCGAATCTTTCACCTGGGCGTCACAAGGCCCGGCGTTTAGGAACAGGTCAGAACAGGGCCCTGGCCAGCGCCCGGCGCGCCGCGATCACTCGCGGGTCGTCGGCGCCCACCACCTCGAAGAGCTCCAGCAACCGCACCCGTACGGCGTCGCGGTCGTCGCCCGCCGTGCGCTGCACGGTGTCGATGAGCCGCCCGAACGCGTCCTCGACGTGGCCGCCCACGAGGTCCAGGTCGGCGGCGGCGATCTGCGCCTGCGCGTCCTTGGGCTTCTCCGCCGCCTCCTCGCGCACCTTGAGCGGATCGGCGCCCTGCACGCGCTGGAGCAGCTCGGCCTGCGCGAGGCCCAGCTTGGCCTCCGTGTTGCCCGGGTCGTCGCTCAGCACGTTCCGGTACGCCTGCACCGCGCCGCCGAAGTCACCCGCGTCCAGGGCCTGTACGGCCGCTTCGAGGAGCGCGTCGTACGGTCCGGCCGGCATCTCGTGCTCCACCGGGGCGGCGCCGGGCTCGGCGTCCTGGTCGACGACCAGACCCGTGAGACCGAAACGCTCCTCGGCGACCTGCACGAGCTGGTCCAGGGTCTCCCGGATCTGCGTCTCGGCGGCGGCTCCCTGGAACAGCGGCAGCGCCTGTCCCGCGACCACGGCGAAGACGGCCGGGATCCCCTGGATCCCGAACTGCTGCATCAGCATCTGGTTGGCGTCGACGTCGATCTTGGCGAGGACGAACCGGCCGGCGTACTCGGCGGCCAGCCGCTCGAGCACCGGGCTCAACTGCTTGCAGGGCTCGCACCACTCGGCCCAGAAGTCGATGACGACCGGGACCTCGGTGGACCGCTGCAGGACATCACGCTCGAATCCGGCCTCGTCGACATCGATGACGAGACTGGCGGGAGACACGGCCCCGCCTCCGCCGCCCTGCCTGGCCGCTTCGGCGCGCGCCTGCTCCGCCTTCGCCTTGGCCTCCTGGGCCGCCTTCACCGCGGCGAGGTCGACGACTCCGCTCATGGACATGTTCCGTGGCTGCATGAGTACATCCTCCCCCTTCCTCGCGCACGTGTGAAAAACGCTGTGAAAGCCGGGCCCGCAACGTCCTGATCCGTGGCGCCCGGCGTCCTGAAGTGTGCTGCTCGCGCCGGGTCCCCACCTGGCGCCTGTGGTTGCCGCTCGCGCACGGGTCATGGTGTACGAGCGTCGTCCGCAGCTTTCGCTACGGGTCGTAGCGTAACTGTCCGGGAGCGCCTTCGCCCGCCTTCCCCCGGTGATCTCCCTCACGGCTTCACAGAACCGCCGGATTTGCCCGCCCACAACGGCGGATATGGTCCTGCCATGCAGAGTCGCTCTTCCGTCCCGCGTACGGGGCGCCCGCGCAGCGCTGCCGCGGACGCCGCGATCCTGGAGGCGACGCGGGCGGCGCTGGTCGAACTGGGCTGGTCCAAGCTGACATTGGGAGATGTGGCGACCCGGGCCGGGGTCGCCAAGACGACCCTCTACCGCCGCTGGGCCGGCAAGAACGAGCTCGTGGTCGACGCGGTCGCCGTGCTCTTCGACGAACTGGAGCTGCCCGACCGCGGCAGTCTGGCGGCGGACATCGAGGGCGTGGTGCTGCAGTTCGCGGCGATCCTGGACCGGCCCGAGACGAAGACCGCCCTGATGGCGGTGGTGGCGGAGTCCACCCGTGACGAGCCCCTGCGGGAGCGGATCCGCACGTCCATCGTCGACCGGCAGAAGCGGCTCGTGGTGGAGGGGAGGGCGCGGGCCACCGCCCGGGGTGAGCTGCCGCCGGAGTCCGATCCCGAGGCGTCCGCGCGTACCGCGGATCTCATCTTCGACGTGGTCGCGGGGGCGGTGGTGCATCGCACGCTCGTCAGTGCGGAGGCTGCGGACGAGGAGTGGGTGCGGGCGTTCACCCGTGTTCTCCTGCTCGGCCTGGCGGGCGCCACCGACGCCCCCTGATCGGACGTTCTCTCGCCCCCGCCGCCCCTGCCCGCCCCCTCCGTACCTGGGGACTCCGCCCCCAGACCCCCGTTCGGCCTGAACGGCCTCGTCCTCAAACCCCGGACGGGCTGGAGATGCGAGCCCGCGCTCAAAGGCTGACGCCCGGGTAACGCGTTTCAGTCCGTCCGGCGTTTGAGGACGAGCCCTTCGGGCGACGGCGGGGGTCCAGGGGGCGGCAGCCCCCTGGCGGGGGCGAGGGAACCGGGGGTTCAGAAGCCCGCCGGCTCCGTGTACACCCCCCACTCCTCCCGGAGGGCGTCGCAGATCTCGCCCAGCGTGGCCTCCGCCCGCACCGCCTCCAGCATCGGCACGATCATGTTGGACCCGTCCCGCGCGGCGTCGAGCATCGAGCCCAGCGCGGCACGCACCCGCGCGTCGTCCCGCGCGCCCCGGCGCGTCCCCAACTCCCGTACCTGTTCCCGCTCGACCTCGTGGCTGACCCTCAGGATCTCCAGGTCGCCGGTGACCGACCCGTGGTGGACGTTCACCCCGACCACCCGCTTGTCGCCCTTCTCCAGCGCCCGCTGGTACTGGAACGCGGATTCGGCGATCTCCCCGGTGAACCAGCCGTCCTCGATCCCCCGCAGGATGCCGGAGGTGATCGGCCCGATCGGGTGCTGCCCGTCGGGGTGGGCCCGCAGCCCCCGCTCCCTGATCTGTTCGAAGATCTTCTCCGCGTCGGCCTCGATCCGGTCGGTGAGCTGCTCGACGTACCAGGAACCGCCCAGCGGGTCCGCGACGTTGGCGACGCCGGTCTCCTCCATCAGCACCTGCTGCGTCCGCAGGGCGATCTCGGCGGCCTGCTCGGACGGCAGCGCGAGCGTCTCGTCCAGGGCGTTGGTGTGGAGCGAGTTCGTGCCGCCCAGCACCGCGGCGAGTGCCTCCACCGCCGTACGGACGACGTTGTTGTACGGCTGCTGGGCCGTCAGTGAGACTCCGGCCGTCTGGGTGTGGAAGCGCAGCCACTGCGCCTTGTCGGACTTCGCGCCGTACACGTCCCGCATCCACCGTGCCCAGATCCGCCGGGCCGCCCGGAACTTGGCGATCTCCTCGAAGAAGTCGAGGTGCGCGTCGAAGAAGAAGGAGAGGCCGGAGGCGAAGACGTCCACGTCCAGGCCACGGGAGAGGCCCAGTTCCACGTACCCGAAACCGTCCGCCAGCGTGTACGCCAGTTCCTGCGCGGCCGTGGAGCCCGCCTCCCGGATGTGGTACCCGGAGACGGACAGCGGCTTGTAGGCGGGGATCTTCGAGGCGCAGTGCTCCATCAGGTCACCGATGAGGCGCAGGTGGGGCTCGGGTTCGAAGAGCCACTCCTTCTGGGCGATGTACTCCTTGAAGATGTCGGTCTGGAGCGTGCCGTTCAGGACGGCGGGGTCCACGCCCTGGCGCTCCGCGGCGACCAGGTACATGCAGAAGACGGGCACGGCCGGGCCGCTGATCGTCATCGACGTGGTGACGTCACCGAGCGGGATGTCCTTGAACAGGACCTCCATGTCGGCGGCGGAGTCGATCGCGACCCCGCAGTGCCCGACCTCGCCGAGCGCGCGGGGGTCGTCGGAGTCGCGCCCCATGAGGGTCGGCATGTCGAAGGCGACCGAGAGACCGCCGCCGCCCGCGGCGAGGATCATCTTGTACCGCTCGTTGGTCTGCTCGGCGTTACCGAATCCGGCGAACTGCCGGATCGTCCACGTGCGCCCTCGGTAGCCGGTCGGGTGGAGCCCGCGGGTGAAGGGGTACTCGCCGGGCCATCCGATCCGCTCGAAGCCGTCGTACGTGTCCCCGGGCCGAGGCCCGTACACCGGCTCCACGGGGTCGCCGGAGAGCGTGGTGAAGTCCGCGTCGCGCTTGCGCGATGCGTCGTACCGGGCCTGCCAGCGTCGGCGGCCCTCTTCGATGGCGTCAGCGTCCATGCCTTCAAATTTACTAGGACGTCCTAGTAAATGTCGATGGGAAACCGCCACGGACCACACCGACGGCGGTACGGAGGGTCCGGTGGCGGCAGGCGTCCCGGGGCGTTGCGGCTGGTACGGCGGCCCGGACTAGGCCTTGGCGACCACGGGGGAATCGTCCGTGATCTTCGACTCCAGCTCGCGGCTGACCTTGCGCTCCACGAAGAACGCCGCCGTCGGGATCGTCCCGGCCAGCAGCACCCACAGCTGCTTGCCGACCGGCCACTTCGCCTTGGCGCCCAGGTCGAAGGCGAACACGAGGTAGACGACGTAGAGCCAGCCGTGCGCGATGGCGACGACGCGGGTGAAGTCCACGGCACCGTTCATGTCGAGCACGTACTTGGCGATCACACCGAGGGTCAGCAGGACCAGCAGCACACCGGTGACGTAGGCCATCACGCGGTAGCGGGTCAGCACGCTCTTCTTCATGCGTACGAGCGTAACGGCCCCTTTTGCGCGATCTTCGCGCGCCCCTGCCCGTCTACTCGTCGTCGAAGTCGTGCGCCGAGACCCGCAGCGGCCGCAGCATCGCGAAGATCTCCCCGCACTCCTCGGAGTCGTACACCCCGAGCCCGAAGTCCATCTCCATCAGGTCGCGGGTCGCCGCGTCGCAGACCTCGCGGCCCTTCTCGGTGATGGAGGCGAGCGTGCCCCGCCCGTCGTTGGGGTTGGGCCGCTTGTCGACGAGCCCGGACCGCACCAGGCGGTCCACGGTGTTCGTGACGGAGGTGGGGTGCACCATCAGCCGCTCGCCGATCTTGGACATCGGCAGTTCGCCGGCCTTGGAGAAGGTGAGCAGCACCAGGGCCTCGTAGCGCGCGAAGGTCAGTCCGTACGGCTTGACGACCGCGTCGACCTCGGCGAGCAGGATCTGGTGTGCGCGCATGATCGAGGTGATCGCGGCCATGGACGGCACGGATCCCCAGCGCTGTTGCCAGAGTTCGTCGGCGCGGGCGATGGGATCGAAGGCAAGGCTGAGCGGCTTCGGCACGGCATGAGACCTTACCCGCCGGTCATATCGTGGTCTGCCCCGTCTCGCCTATCGGTCGCGCATACGTTCCCGTAACGCGTGGACGGCGGCCGGCGGCCGCTCGAGCCGCCGGGCGCGCGGAACCCCGGCCCACTGTGGACCGGGGTTCCGGGTGCCGGCGGTGTTCGGGCGGGGACTAGGCGGACAGATGCCGCTCGACCGTCTCCACCTTCGAGGTCAGACCGTCCGTGACGCCGGGGCGGATGTCCGCCTTGAGGACGACGGAGACGCGCGGCGCCCGGGCCTCGACGGCGGCGACGGCACGCTTGACCACGTCCATCACCTCGTCCCACTCCCCCTCGACGGAGGTGAACATGGCGTCGGTGCGGTTCGGCAGCCCCGACGCCCGGACGACCCGGACGGCGTCGGCGACGTACTCCCCCACGTCCTCGCCGACACCGAGCGGCGTCACGGAGAAGGCGACGATCACGACGACCCCACGACTCCCTCGCGGCGGGCGCGGGAGGCGATGACCGCGTCCTCGGTCTCGCGCCGCAGCTTGCGCTCGGCGAAGAACCCGCCGGTGGGCAGCACGGAGAGGACGAAGTAGAGGATCCCGGTCCCGGCGCTCCACCGCGCGCGGTTCCAGGCGTCCGCCCAGAAGATCACGTAGAGGATGAAGAGCACACCGTGGATCGCGCCCATGACGGGCACCGCGTTGAAGTCCGTGGTCCGCTTCAGTACCGAGCAGACGAGCAGCAGCAGGAAGGAGACGGCCTCGGGGGCCGAGACCAGGCGGAGGCGGCGGAGGGCGGTGGCGGTCTTTATGTCCACGGGTCACCTTCGGTGGGTTCGGGGGGAGAGTCGTGGTCGTCCAGGCTCTGAGCTTTGTGAACGCAAGCACAAGGCCCCGGCCATTGTGGCACCCGGGACGCGGCACCCCGGCCCGGGGGTGGCGGACGGCGCGCCCCGCGCGGCTCGGACGTACTCGGGTTTTCGCCCGGTGCGGCGAGAGGGCGTGCCAGGCGCCGCGAGGCAGGCGGGACTTTCGCAACACGACCTAGGGGTCCGCTCAGGGATGAGATCCACCCGTGGCCCCTGTCCCCCTCCGCAACCGGCGGCTACCGTCACAACTGTGGCGATGTTCCGACTTCAAGGCAGCAAGGTGCTGGCCGTCGACATGACCGGGGACGCCGTGAAGGCGAAGAACGGCTCGATGGTCGCGTACGACGGTCAGATGGCCTTCAAGAAGCTGAGCGGCGGCGGTGAGGGGATCCGCGGGATGGTGACGCGGCGCCTGACCGGCGAGCAGATGACGGTGATGGAGGTGAAGGGGCACGGGACCTGCTGGTTCGCGGACCGGGCGAGCGAGATCAACCTGGTGAGCCTGCGGGGCGACAAGCTGTACGTCGAGTCCAGCAATCTCCTCGCGACCGACGCCGGGCTGCGCACGGGCACGACCTTCACGGGGCTGCGCGGCGCCTCCCAGGGCAACGGTCTGTTCACGACCACCGTCGAGGGCCACGGCCAGGCGGCGATCATGTCCGACGGGCCGGCGGTGGTGCTGCGCGTCAGCTCCCAGTACCCGCTGACGGTGGACCCGGGCGCGTACATCGCGCACCAGGGCAACGTCAGGCAGTCCTTCCAGGCCGGTGTGACGTTCCGCACATTCATGGGCGAGGGCGGCGGCGAGGCCTTCCAGATCCGCTTCGAGGGCGACGGCCTGGTCTACGTACAGCCCAGTGAGCGCAACACGATCGCGGGGGATCTGTGACATGCCGTTCCGCGAAGTGAACTCCAAGATGATCGAGGCGACGGTCCTGCCGGGCCAGCGCCTGTTCAGTCAGCGCGGCGCGATGCTCGCCTACAAGGGCGAGGTGTCCTTCACGCCCAACATCCAGGGCGGCCAGGGCGGGGTCATGTCGATGCTCGGCCGCCGGGTCGCGGGCGAGGCCACCCCGCTGATGACCGTCGAGGGCAGCGGCACGGTCCTGTTCGGGCACGGCGGCCATCACATCCAGGTGATCAGCCTCACGGGCGACACGCTCTACGTCGAGGCGGACCGGCTGCTGGCCTTCGACGGCACGCTCCAGCAGGGCACGATGTTCCTGGGCTCGCAGGGCGGGGTCATGGGCATGGTCCGCGGCCAGGTGACGGGCCAGGGCCTGTTCACCACAACCCTCAAGGGACACGGCGCGGTCGCAGTGATGGCGCACGGCGGGGTCATCGAGGTGCCGATCACCCCGCAGCGCCCGGTCCACGTCGACCCGCAGGCGTACGTCGCGCACCACGGCGACGTACGCAACAAGCTGTCCACGGCGCTCGGCTGGCGCGACATGGTGGGCCGCGGCTCGGGCGAGGCGTTCCAGCTGGAGCTGAGCGGCAGTGGTGCGGTGTACGTCCAGGCCTCGGAGGAGAAGCTGTGAGCGCGTACGGGACTCCCGGTGGCCCCACGGTCCACGACCCCATGACGTTGCCCGCCGACGACAACGTCAACAAGTACACCTTCTGCGTGGAGCTCAAGGGGAGCCAGTGGTTCCTGCAGAAGGGCAAGATGATCGCCTACTACGGGTCGATGGAGTTCAACGGCGTCGGACACGGCCGACTCGACCGACTTGTCCGTTCGTCGTTCCATTCGCCTCTGCACGCGAGCGACTGGGTGGTGGCCGACGGTTCGGGCAAGATGCTCCTCGCCGACCGGGCCTTCGACGTGAATTCGTACGACCTGGACGACGGCAACCTGACCATTCGCTCGGGCAACCTGCTCGCTTTTCAGCCAAGTCTCGCGCTCAAGCAGTCGATCGTGCCGGGCTTTCTGACACTCATCGGAACCGGCAAGTTCGTGGCGGCATCGAACGGTCCGGTGGTGTTCATGGAACCCCCGATCCGGGTGGACCCTCAGGCACTGGTGGGCTGGGCCGACTGCCCGTCCCCGTGTCATCACTACGACCACGGGTACATGACGGGCGTCATGGGCGGCCTACGTGCACTGACAGGCCTTGGCGGGGCCTCCGGAGAGGAGCATCAGTTCGAGTTCGTCGGAGCCGGCACCGTGCTGCTCCAGTCCACGGAGATCCTGATGGCCGAGCAGGCCACCGGGGCCGTTCCGCACGAGCCGGGAGTGCCCGGCGCCGGCGGCACACCCGGTCACCAGGGCCAGCACGGACAGCAGTCCGCGGCACCGCGCCTTCCCGGACAGCTCGGAGACCTCCAGCGTCGCTTCGGGCTGTGAGCGGTAGTCTGCGGAGTGTGACATCGAACGCGTGCGCACCGTCACACCACCCTCACTAGTTCGCATTTCAACATTTTAGGTAGACTTCATTCATGGAGACCGAGACGGCCACGCGCTGGCTGACCGATGCGGAGCAGTGCGCCTGGCGCACCCACCTGGAGGTCAACAGGCTGTTGACGTACCAGCTCGAGAGGGACCTGCAGCCGTTCGGGCTGACGATGAACGACTACGAGATCCTGGTGAACCTCTCCGAATCGGAGGGCGTCCGGCTGCGGATGAGCGACCTCGCGGCCGCCACCCTCCAGTCGAAGAGCCGCCTCTCGCACCAGATCACCCGCATGGAGAACGCGGACCTGGTCAGGCGGGAGAACTGCGAGTCCGACCGCCGGGGTCTGTACGCCGTCCTCACCGAGCACGGCCTGGAGACGATGAAGAAGGTCGCCCCGCACCATGTGGCGTCCGTCCGCAGGCACTTCATGGACCTGCTGTCCCCCGAGGCCCTGGAAGAACTGCACAAGTCCCTGCAGCCGATCGCGGAACACCTGCGGGGGCAACGCGGCAAGCCGTGACGCTCCGCGGGGACGCGGGAACGCGGGGACGCGCGCTGCGTGAGCGCACGCCCCGTAGGGGCCGGACACGTGCGGCGTGAGCGCGGACACCTGAGCCTCGGACGCGGGATCACAGCGTCGGAGTCAGCGGAACGGCGGCAGCGGCAGCGGCAGCGGCAGCGGCAGCGGCAGGACGCCGCTCTCCGCTTCCCGGTTCCGCTCCGCGTCAGGCGGCGGGGCCGGGCAGCCGGAGTGTGAAGAGCGCTCCGCCTCCCCGGGCTTCGCCGACGGTGAGTGTGCCGCCGTGGCGCAGTGCCACATCGCGGGCGATGGCGAGGCCCAGACCGGCCCCGCCGTCGTCCCGGCTGCGGGCCTCGTCGAGCCGCACGAACCGCTCGAAGATCCGCTCGCGATCGTCGGCGGGGACACCCGCGCCGTCGTCGGCGACCTCCAGAACGGCCCACGGGCCCTCGGTACGCAGGGTGACCGCGACCCGGCTGCGCGCATGCCGCCGGGCGTTGTCCAGCAGATTGCCGAGCAGCCGCACCAACTGCCCCCGGGATCCGACGACTTCGGCGCTCGCGCCCTCCACCGTCACCCCCGGGCGCCGGGACACCTCCTCCCGGGCGAGCGCCGTCAGGTCGAACCGGGTGCCCGAGGGCCGCTCCCCCGCGTCCAGCCGGGCGAGCAGCAGCAGATCGGCGGCGAGCCGCTGCAGCCGTACGGTGTCCTCGACGGCCCCTGTCACATCCAGCAGTTCCGGGTGCGCGGCGCCCACTTCGAGCTGGGTGCGCAGGGAGGCGATGGGGCTGCGCAGTTCGTGCGAGGCGTCGGCGACGAACCGGCGCTGCCGCTCGACGGACGTCTCCAGCGCGGCCAGCGTCTCGTTGGTGGTCCGTGCCAGGCCGGCGACCTCGTCCTGGGTATCCGGCACGGGCACGCGCCGTGCGAGGTCCTCGGAGGCCGTGATGGCGGCCATCTCGCTCCGGATGCCCTCGACGGGCCGCAGTGCGCGCCGGGTGACCCGCCAGGTCACGGCGGCCACCACCGCCAGCAACAGCGGGAACCCGATCAGCATGACCGTCAGGGCCGTGCGTACGGCGCCCTGTTCGGCGGAGAGCGGTGCGCCGGCGTACACGGTCAGCGCGCCCTTGCTCTTGACGCTCACCTCGACGGCGGCGAACCGGTAGTCCGCCGTGTCCCCGTCGAGCGTGGCGGACCCCTCGCTGAAGCTCACCTCGGCGCCGATCTGGCCGGGTTCGAGAGAGGAGTAGTCGTCGTCCTCGCCGCCGCCGCGCCCCCGCCCGTCCTTCCCCCGGCCGTCGCCGCCTTCGTCGTCCCCGCTCGTGTCGCCGCCTTTGTCCTCGCCTCCGTGGTCGTCGCCGCTCTTGTCGTCCGCAGCGTCACCGGCGCTCCCCGCGGGGGCCGTCTGCCGGGGCCGCGGCTTCACCGCGAGGGTCCCCGTGCCGCTGATCCGCCGCAGATCCTCGCTGGCGGCGACCAGTACGCCCTTCGCGTCGACCACCTGGACGGGACGCTGGTCGTCGTCCAGCCGCAGCCGGTCGTAGGACGCCCCGCCGGACAGGTCCGCCGCGACCTCGCGGGCGCTGCGCTCCGCCTGGGTGCCGGCCTGGCCGTTCAGGTTGGACCGCAGGGACAGCAGGACCGCGGTGCCCGCGGCCACGAGCGCGATGGCCACCACGACGGTCGCGCCGAGCGTGGCCTTGGCCCGGACGGATCCGAAGAGCCGTCTCATCGCGCTTCCAGCCGGTAGCCGGCCCCGCGCACCGTCCGGATGAACGCCGCCCCGAGCTTGCGCCGCAGGGTGCTCACGTAGACCTCGACTATGTTCGGGTCCCCGTCGTAGGCGAAGTCCCAGACGTGTTCGAGGATCTCGGCCTTCGAGACGACCTGTCCGGCCCGCAGCACGAGCTGCTCCAGGACCGAGAACTCCTTGGCCGTGAGGGCGACCTCGTCCGCGCCGCGGAAGACGCGCCGGGCGGCGGTGTCGACGGTCAGCTCGCCCAGGACCCGCACCGGGGGGTGGGCGGCCCGCCCGCGCCGCAGCAGCGCCTTCACCCGGGCCACCAGCACCACGTACGAGAACGGCTTGGTCAGGTAGTCGTCGGCGCCCGTGTCCAGCCCCTCCGCCTCGTCGTACTCGCCGTCCTTCGCGGTGAGCATGAGGATCGGCACGTCGTGTCCGGCGGCGCGCAGTGCGGCGCAGACGCGATAGCCGTTCATGCCGGGCAGCATGATGTCGAGGACGACGAGGTCGTAGGCGCCCTCGCTCGCCCGGTGCAGTCCCTCGGCTCCGTCGTGGACGACGTCCACGGCGTACCCCTCGGCCGTCAGTCCCTTGGCGAGCGACAGGGCCAGCCGCTTCTCGTCCTCCACGATCAACAGGCGCATGCGCCCAGCGTCCCAAACCGAACCTGAAGAAGTCTTCAGGCGGCTTCAGGCTGCGTTCAGCGACCCTCGCCGACATTGGTTCCCGTCGGCAACGCAGCAACGCACCGGACGACTTGGGGCCGGTCTCACCCGGATCGCCCGAAGAAGTCCGGCACATCAGGAGGAACCGATATGAAGCGCAACATCGTCATCGCCACCGTGGCGGCCGCGGCCCTGATCGGGGGCGGCACGGCGACGGCGCTCGCCGTCACGGACGACGGCACGGCCCCCGCCCTCCGGTCGTCGCCTCGGGCGGCGGACGACGACCGAGCGGACCACGTGCGCCACGACGGCGACACCCGTACGGACGACCGGACGGGGACGGACGACCGGACCGGGGCGGACGACCGGACCGGGGCGGACGATCCCACCCGGACGGACGACCACCCTCACCCGGACGACCGCACCCGAACGGGGCATCACGCTTCCGGCACGGACGATCACGGCGACGACGCCGCACGGTTGAGGTCCGCCCGGGTGACGGCGGCCGAAGCCCTCGCCACGGCGCTGCGCCACACGCCGGGCACCGCCGCCTCCGCCGACCTGGACGACGACCGCTCCACCCCGACGTGGGAGATCGGGATCCTCGCCACCGGCGGCACCTGGTACGAGGTACGCGTCGACGCGGGCACGGGCAAGGTCGTCTCCTCCCGCACGGAGCCGGGGCACCGGGGCGGCCGGGACGACTGACTCCACGGTCGTCCCGTACGGGGTCCTGGCGGGGCCGCGGGCAGGGCGGGTGGCCCTCCTTCCGCAGGCGGCGGGGCGGGAGGGGGCCACCCGTCCGGGGCACGGCGAAACGGAGAGACCAACGGTCCCGGACCCGGCGTCCCGGCACGACGAAGGATGCGACCACCCGTCCTGGACCCGGCCGAGCCGAACGGCCACCCGCCCCGGGACACCGCAAGGAAAGCGCCCTACCGTCCCGGAATCGACCCACCATGGGCCCATCCGTCCCGGAATCGACGGGCTGGAAGGCCGATCATCCCGGGGACGGTAGGGCGAAAGACCAACCGTCGCGGGGGCACGGTGGAAGACCGACCGCTCCGGCGGACCGCGCGGCAAAAGACCCACCTTCTTAGTAGGGCTTCGTTAGGTACCCCAACTGCCGCCTGTTGGGTAGCGTGTGATCTTGTATCGGGTGTGACACCTGAGGAGATGGACGAGGTCCGTCCGCGCTTGGAGGCGTTCGCGGCCGAGATGCTCGGCTCGCTCGCGCGGCGGGACCAGCGGGCCAAGGGCGAGCTGTATGTGCGCGGGCTGATGCTGGATGGCAAACGGAAGTCGATGCAGCCGATGGCTGAGCGCCTGCGTGTGGACCACCAGCAGTTGCAGCAGTTCGTCTCCTCCTCCACCTGGGACTACGTCGAGGTGCGACGGCGGGTGGCCCGGTGGGCGGCGGCGCACATCGCCCCGGAGGCGTACGCGATCGACGACACCGGTTTCCCCAAGGACGGCTACGACTCCCCAGGGGTGGCCCGGATGTATTGCGGCGCCTTGGGCAAGCGCGGCAACTGCCAGATAGGGGTGAGCGTCAACCTGGTGTCCGACCGCGCCTCGGCGGCGGTGGACTGGCGGTTGTTCATCCCTGAGAGCTGGGACGATGCCGAAAACAGCGGCGATACGCTGCTGGCGGAGGCGATCCGGCGTCGGCGGGCGAGGGCGGGCATCCCTGACCGGGTCCGACACCGCGAGAAGTGGCGCCAGGCGCTGGAGATGCTCGACGAAGTTCGCAATCAGTGGGAACTGCCGGATCTGCCGGTGGTCGCCGATGCCGGTTACGGCGATACCACCGGCTTCCGCCTGGGCCTGACCGAGCGTGGCCTGGCCTACGCGGTCGCCGTCAAGGGCACCACGAGCGCCTACCCGGGTGACGTGCGGCCCGAGCGCCCGCCCTACAGCGGCCGGGGCCGCCCGCCCCGGCCCGCCTACCCGATGCCGCACAGCAGCCTGCGCGATCTCGTCCTGGCCGCGGGACGAAGAGCCGCTCGCACCGTCACCTGGCGTCAGGGCAGCAAGATGGGCCCGCGCAACCCGCGCGCCGAGATGCGCTCGCGCTTCGTGGCCCTGCGCGTGCGCCCGGCCAACCGCGACATCCCCCGTGATGTCGACGGCAGTCTGCCCGAGTGCTGGCTGCTGGCCGAATGGCCACCCGGCGCCGCCGAGCCGACCGACTACTGGCTCTCCACCCTGCCCGCCGACACCCCGCTACGCGAACTGGTCCGTATCGCCAAGATCAGATGGCGCATCGAGCACGACTACCGGGAATTGAAAGACGGCCTGGGCCTGGACCACTTCGAAGGCCGCACCTACCTCGGCTGGCACCGCCACGTCACCCTCACAGCCCTCGCCCAGGCCTTCTGTACCATGCTCCGCCTCGACCCAAAAGTCCCTGCGCCGGCCTGACCCTCTACGCGGTCCTCCGCGAGTTACAGAAGATCCTGGCCACCTGGACCGGCGCCTGCTCGATATGCGGCCAACCCACACCCACACCCCACCACAGGACCTAACGAAGCCCTATTAGGGACGTCTCTCGAAAGACCGACCGCTCCGGGGGCCTCAGGGCCCGAAGGCCCGGCGCCCGAAAGCGGCACGGTCGCAGACCCGGCTGTCCCGAAAGCGGCGCGGTCGCAGACCCGGGCGTCCCGAGGGCAGCGGGATCAGAAAGCCCACCGTCCCGAGAACGCCGCGGTCGCAGACCCCGACCGTCCCGAGAGCGGCGGGAGCACAAGGTCTGCCGTCCCGCCGCCAAGCCGCCGGAGGGTCCCGCGGCCAAGCCGCCGGAGGCTCCGTCAGGCCTCGGTCAGGCCTCGGTCAGGCCCTCCACCAGCGTGTCGGCGGCTCGGTAGGGGTCGAGTTCCCCGGCGACGATCCGTTCCGCCAGCGCGCTCAGGCGGCGGTCGCCGTGCAGGTCGCCGATGCGCCGGCGCAGGGCCGTGACCGCGATCGTCTCGACCTCCTGGGAGGCCCGGGCGAGCCGGCGCTCGGCGAGGACGCCGTGCTCCTCCATCCAGGCGCGGTGCTTCTCCAGGGCCTCGACGACCTCGTCGATGCCCTCGCCGCGCGCCGCGACCGTCTTGACGATCGGCGGGCGCCAGTCCCCGGGCCCGCGGGACTCACCGAGGCCGAGCATGTGGTTCAGCTCGCGCGCGGTCGCGTCGGCGCCGTCCCGGTCGGCCTTGTTGACCACGTACACGTCGCCGATCTCCAGGATTCCGGCCTTCGCCGCCTGGATGCCGTCCCCCATGCCGGGGGCGAGCAGCACGACCGAGGTGTCCGCCCGGGACGCGATCTCGACCTCCGACTGGCCCACGCCGACGGTCTCGACCAGGATCACGTCGCAGCCCGCCGCGTCCAGGACGCGGATCGCCTGGGGGGCCGCCCAGGCCAGCCCACCGAGGTGACCGCGGGTCGCCATCGAGCGGATGTACACACCGGGATCCGAGGCGTGCTCGGACATCCGGACCCGGTCGCCGAGCAGCGCGCCCCCGGAGAACGGGGACGAGGGGTCGACGGCCAGGACACCGACCCGCCTGCCCTGTCGCCGGTAGGCGGTCACCAGCGCCGAGGTCGACGTCGACTTGCCGACTCCCGGCGACCCGGTGAGCCCGACCACGTACGCCCCGCCGGCCAGCGGAGCCAGCGCCGCCATCACCTCACGCAGCTGCGGGGACGCCCCCTCCACCAGGGAGATCAGCCGGGCCACGGCCCGCGGCCGGCCTTCCCTGGCCTGGGCCACCAGCGAGGAGACGTCCTGCATCACAGCTCCGTTCAGAGTCGTACGAAACAACGCGGCGGCACATCCGCGGCGCGGTACCTACGCCGTGGGTACCCGCACGATCAGCGCGTCACCCTGACCGCCGCCACCGCACAGCGCCGCCGCGCCCACGCCGCCGCCGCGCCGCTTCAGCTCCAGCGCCAGGTGCAGTACGAGACGGGCGCCGGACATGCCGATCGGGTGACCCAGGGCGATCGCGCCACCGTTGACGTTCACCTTTTCCGTGGTCACGCCGAGATCCTTCATCGACTGCACGGCGACCGCCGCGAACGCCTCGTTGATCTCGATCAGGTCGAGGTCCGAGACGTCCAGGCCCTCCTTCTTCAGGGCGTGCAGGATCGCGTTCGACGGCTGCGACTGCAAAGAGTTGTCCGGTCCGGCCACGTTCCCGTGCGCGCCGATCTCGGCGATCCACTCCAGGCCGAGCTCCTGCGCCTTGGCCTTGCTCATCACGACCACGGCCGCCGCGCCGTCCGAGATCTGCGAGGAGGAGCCGGCCGTGATCGTGCCGTCCCTGGTGAACGCGGGACGCAGCTTGCCGAGCGACTCCGCCGTGGTCTCGGCGCGGATGCCCTCGTCCTGGCTGAAGACGACGGGCTCGCCCTTGCGCTGCGGAATCTCCACCGGCGTGATCTCCGCCTCGAAGACGCCGTTCTTCTGGGCGGCCGCCGCACGCTGGTGGGAGAGGGCGGCGACCTCGTCCTGCGCCGGACGGGCGATGCCGAGGCGCGTGTTGTGCTTCTCCGTGGACTCGCCCATGGCGATGTTCTCGAAGGCGTCGGTCAGACCGTCGTGCGCCATGGCGTCGAGCATCTCGATGGCGCCGTACTTGAAGCCCTCACGGGACTTCGGGAGCAGGTGGGGCGCGTTCGTCATGGACTCCTGGCCGCCCGCGACCACGACGTCGAACTCACCGGCCCGGATCAACTGGTCCGCGAGGGCGATGGCGTCCAGGCCCGACAGACACACCTTGTTGATCGTGAGCGCCGGGACGCTCATGGGGATGCCCGCCTTGACGGCCGCCTGCCGCGCCGGGATCTGCCCCGCCCCGGCCTGCAGCACCTGGCCCATGATCACGTACTGCACCTGGTCACCGCCGATCCCCGCACGGTCGAGGGCGGCCTTGATCGCGAATCCTCCGAGGTCGGCTCCGGAGAAGGACTTCAGCGAGCCGAGCAACCGCCCCATCGGGGTGCGGGCACCCGCGACGATCACGGAGGTCGTGCTGTTCGTTCCAGACATGAGGTGCGATCCCCTTCCAGCTTGCACAGCTGAGGAGTGAACGAGGGTTTACTTGAATGTACTGAGCGGTAGGCCACCCGTCATCCGGCTGTCAGTGTGATCGCGCGCACGTTGCGTAACCGCCGCGGGAGCGCTGCACTGGCTCCATGCTGACGCGAATCGACCACATCGGGATCGCCTGCTTCGACCTCGACAGGACCGTCGAGTTCTACCGGGCCACGTACGGCTTCGAAGTCTTCCACTCCGAGGTCAACGAGGAGCAGGGCGTGCGCGAGGCCATGCTCAAGATCAACGAGACGTCCGACGGCGGCGCCTCCTACCTCCAGCTCCTGGAGCCGACCCGCGAGGACTCGGCCGTCGGGAAGTGGCTGGCGAAGAACGGCGAGGGTGTCCATCACATCGCCTTCGGCACGGCGGACGTCGACGCCGACGCGGGCGACATCAGGGACAAAGGCGTACGCGTCCTCTACGACGAGCCGCGACGCGGCTCCATGGGGTCACGAATCACCTTCCTTCACCCCAAGGATTGCCACGGTGTGCTGACAGAACTGGTCACTTCGGCGGCTGTTGAGTCACCTGAGCACTGACCTCCGTATATCTGGGCCGGTAGGGTTGGAGGCGGCCGCTGCCATTTCGGGGCGGCCCGGGGCCTGTCCGGCGACGGGCTCCGAGGTCGTGCCGTCGTGACGACGGCGCGGCCGAGGGCCGGGGTCCAGGTTTTCGGGGGACGAGCGTCGGGGCAGCAGCCCGTGCTCCGCTGTTGATCTGACACCATTCCCCGGGGGCACCGTTCGGCGGATGGACGGGGCTCGTTTGGAGAGACTTGCGACCAGGGGACGGATGGGACCGCGCAGTGCGGGGCTACGAACGCCAGGAGCGAGAGCCGGCGGCTGACGTCGACCACCTCTCTCGGTTCGAGGCCGAGATGGAGCGGCTGAAGACCGAGCGGGAGAAGGCCGTCCAGCACGCCGAGGACCTCGGCTATCAGGTCGAGGTGCTGCGCGCCAAGCTGCACGAGGCGCGCCGCAGTCTGGCGACCCGGCCTGCCTACGACAGCGGCGGCGACCTCGGCTACCAGGCCGAGCAGTTGCTCCGTAATGCCCAGATCCAGGCAGATCAGCTGCGCGCCGATGCCGAGCGCGAGATGAGCCAGGCCCGGGCGCAGACGCAGCGCATCCTCCAGGAGCACGCCGAGCAGGCCGCCCGCCTGCAGGCCGAGCTGCACGCCGAGGCGGTCGCGCGGCGTCAGCAGCTCGACCAGGAGCTGGCCGAACGCCGTCAGACCGTCGAGTCGCACGTCAACGAGAACGTGGCCTGGGCCGAGCAGCTGCGCGCCCGCAGCGAGCAGCAGGCCCGCCGTCTCCTCGACGAGTCGCGGGTCGAGGCGGACCAGGCGCTGAGCGCCGCTCGCGCGGAGGCCGAGCGGATCGCGGCCGAGGCCCGCCAGCGGCTGACGAACGACGCCGAGTCGGCCCGTGCCGAGGCCGAGGCGCTGCTGCGCCGGGCCCGCACGGACGCCGAACGGCTGCTGAACGCCGCGTCCACCCAGGCCCAGGAGGCCACCGAACACGCCGAGCAACTGCGCAGCTCCACGGCGAACGAGTCGGACAGCGCCCGCCGCCAGGCCACCGAGCTGAGCCGGGCCGCCGAGCAGCGGATGACGGCCGCCGAGACGGCGCTGCGCGAGGCACGGGCCGAGGCGGACAAGGTCGTCACCGAGGCGAAGGACGCCGCGGCCAAGGCCCTGGCCGGCGCCGAGTCGGCGAACGAACAGCGCACCCGCACGGCGAAGGAGCAGGTCGCCCGGCTGGTCAGCGAGGCCACCAAGGAGGCCGAGACCACCAGGTCCGAGGCCGAGCAGGTCGTCGCGGAGGCCCGTGCCAAGGCCGAGAAGATCGTCGCCGAGGCCGAGGAGAACGCCCGCAGTCTCACCGCGGAGGAGACCGCCTCCCAGCTGTCCAAGGCGGCCCGTACCGCCGAGGACGTGCTCAACAAGGCGTCCGAGGACGCCAGGAAGACCACGAAGGCGGCGGCCGAGGAGGCCGAGCGGATCCGCACCGAGGCGGAGTCCGAGGCGGACCGGCTGCGCGCCGAGGCGCACGACATCGCCGAGCAGCTCAAGGGCACGGCGAAGGACGACACCAAGGAGTACCGCGCCAAGACGGTCGAGCTGCAGGAGGAGGCGCGCCGGCTGCGCGGCGAGGCCGAGCAGCTGCGTGCCGACGCGAACGCCGAGGGCGAACGCATCCGCAGCGAGGCCCGGCGCGAGGCCGTCCAGCAGATCGAGGAGGCGGCCAAGACCGCCGAGGAACTGCTCGCGAAGGCCAAGGCGGACGCGGACGAGCTGCGGACGACCGCGACCACCGACAGTGAGCGTGTGCGCACCGAGGCCATCGAGCGCGCCACGGCGCTGCGCCGGCAGGCCGAGGAGACCCTGGAGCGCACCCGCAAGGAGGCCGAGAACAACCGCGCCGAGGCCGTCGAGCTCGCCGAGACGATCAAGGCGGAGGCCGAGCGGGCCGCCGAGGCGGTGCGCGAGGACTCCGAGCGCGCCATAGCGGCCCGCCGGACGGAGGCCGCCGAGGAGCTGACCCGGCTGCACACCGAGGCCGAGCAGCGGCTCGCCTCGGCCGAGCAGGCGCTGAGCGACGCGCGGGCGGAGGCCGAGCGGATCCGCCGCGAGGCCGCCGAGGAGACCGAGCGGCTGCGCGGCGAGGCCGCCGAGCGGATCCGTACGCTGCAGGCGCAGGCCGAGGCGGAAGCCGACCGGCTGCGCAACGAGGCCGCCGCGGACGCCTCGGCGTCACGGGCCGAGGGCGAGAACATCGCCGTACGGCTGCGTTCGGAGGCCGCGGCGGAGGCCGAGCGGCTGAAGTCGGAGGCCCAGGACAGCGCCGACCGGGTACGGGCCGAGGCCCAGGCCGCGGCCGAGCGGCTGGCGACGGAGGGCGCCGAGACGCTGGCCGCCGCCCAGGAGGAGGCCGTCCGGCGCCGCCGCGAGGCCGAGGAACTGCTCGGTTCGGCACGCCAGGAGGCCGACCAGGAGCGCGAGCGGGCCCGCGAGCAGAGCGAGGAGCTCCTCGCCTCCGCGCGCAACCGTGTGGAGGAGGCCCAGGCCGAGGCCGTACGGCTGGTCGAGGAGGCCGACCGGCGCGCGACCGAGATGGTCTCGAACGCCGAGCAGACCGCACAGCAGGTGCGCGACTCCGTGGCCGGCCTGCACGAGCAGGCCCAGGAGGAGATCTCGGGCCTGCGCTCCGCCGCCGAGCACGCGGCGGACCGTACCCGCACCGAGGCGCAGGAGGAGGCGGACCGGGTCCGCGCCGACGCGTACGCCGAGCGGGAACGCGCCTCCGAGGACGCCGGCCGGGTCCGGCGCGAGGCGGCCGAGGAGACGGAAGCCGCCAAGTCCCTCGCGGAGCGCACGGTCTCGGAGGCCATCACCGAGTCCGAGCGGCTGCGCTCGGAGGCCTCGGAACACGCCCAGCGGGTGCGCACCGAGGTGTCGGACGCCATCGCCAACGCCGACCAGGACGCCTCGCGCACCCGCGCGGAGGCCCGGGAGGACGCGAACCGGATCCGTTCGGACGCGGCCACGCAGGCGGACACCCTCATCAACGAGGCACGCTCCGAGGCGGAGCGGCTGACGAACGAGACGAACGCGGAGGCCGAGCGGGTCCGCGCCGAATCCACCGCCAAGGCCGATCAGTTGCTCGCGGAGGCGACCGGGGAGGCGGAGCGGCTGCGCGCCGAGGCCGCCGACACGGTCGGTTCCGCGCAGCAGCACGCCGAGCGGGTCCGTACCGAGGCCGCGCGGGTCAAGTCCGAGGCGGAGGCGGAGGCGGAGCGGCTCACCGCGGCCGCGCGCGAGGAGGCCGACCGGACGCTGGACGCGGCGCGCCAGGAGGCCAACAAGCGGCGCTCCGAGGCGGCCGAGCAGGTCGACACGCTCATCTCGGAGACGGCGTCGGAGGCCGACAAGCTGCTGGCGGAGGCTCAGCAGAGCGCGCAGAAGACCACGGCGGACGCCGAGAGCCAGGCCGACACGATGGTGGGCGCGGCCCGCAACGAGGCCGAGCGCCTTGTCTCCGAGGCGACCGTGGAGGGCAACTCCCTTGTGGAGCGGGCCCGTACGGACGCGGACGAGCTGCTGGTCGGTGCCCGCCGGGACGCGACCGCCATAAGGGAACGGGCGGAGGAGCTGCGCGACCGCGTCACCTCCGAGATCGAGGAGCTGCACGAGCGGGCCCGCCGCGAGTCGGCCGAGACGATGAAGAACGCCGGCGAGCGCTGCGACGCGCTCGTGAAGGCGGCCGAGGACCAGCTCGCCGAGGCCGAGGCGAAGGCGAAGGATCTGGTCTCGGAGGCCAACTCCGAGGCGAGCAAGGTGCGCATCGCCGCCGTCAAGAAGGCCGAGGGTCTCCTCAAGGAGGCCGAGCAGAAGAAGACCTCGCTCGTCGCCGAGGCGACGGAGATCAAGGCCGAGGCCATCCGTGAGGCACGGCGCGCGGTCGAGGAGGGCAAGCACGAGCTGGAGGTGCTGGTCCGCCGGCGCGAGGACATCAACGCCGAGATCTCCCGTGTCCAGGACGTCCTGGAGGCGTTGGAATCCTTTGAGGCCCCGTCGGGCAACAAGGACGGTGGGGTCAAGGCGGGCGCCGCCGTCGGCGCACCCCGATCGGGTGGCAAGTCGTCAGAGGGCTAGCCAGAAGCTCCCATTCCGCACCTTTCGGACCTTTGGTGCGGACTCTGGCAAGCACTCTGGCAGCCAGCCACCCAAAAGGAGTGTCATTCTCCAGATCAAACACGTATCCGCTCGATGACACACCGCTTTGGCCCCTAGGATTCCCCCTATCACCTCACCGGTCTCATTCGACAGGAACCCCATGAGCGACACTTCCCCCTACGGCTTCGAGCTTGTGCGGCGTGGGTACGACCGCGCTCAGGTGGACGAACGCATTTCGAAGCTCGTCTCCGACCGTGACAGCGCTCTGGCCCGTATCACCGCTCTCGAGAAGCGCATCGAGGAGCTCCACCTCGAAACGCAGAACGCCCAGGCCCAGGTCACCGACGCCGAACCGTCGTACGCGGGTCTCGGCGCGCGGGTCGAGAAGATCCTCCGCCTCGCCGAGGAGGAGGCGAAGGATCTGCGCGATGAGGCCCGTCGCGCGTCCGAGCAGCACCGTGAGCTCGCCGAGTCGGCCGCGCAGCAGGTCCGCAACGATGCAGAATCGTTCGCTGCGGACCGCAAGTCCAAGGCGGAGGACGAGGGCGTCCGGATCGTCGAGAAGGCCAAGAGCGACGCCTCTCAGCTGCGCCAGGAGGCGCAGAAGGACGCCCAGTCGAAGCGCGAGGAGGCGGACGCCCTCTTCGAGGAGACCCGCGCCAAGGCCGCGCAGGCCGCCGCCGACTTCGAGACGAACCTCGCCAAGCGCCGTGAGCAGTCCGAGCGTGACCTGGCCTCGCGTCAGGCCAAGGCCGAGAAGCGCCTCGCGGAGATCGAGCACCGCGCGGAGCAGCTCCGCCTGGAGGCCGAGAAGCTGCGCACGGACGCCGAGCGCCGCGCCCGCCAGACGGTGGAGACGGCCCAGCGCCAGGCCGAGGACATCGTCGCCGACGCGAACGCCAAGGCCGACCGCATCCGCTCGGAATCCGAGCGCGAGCTGGCGGCGCTGACGAACCGTCGCGACTCCATCAACGCCCAGCTCACGAACGTCCGCGAGATGCTCGCGACGCTCACGGGCGCCGCGGTGGCCGCCGCGAGCACGCCGGCCGAGGACGAGCCGATCTCCCGCGGGGTTCCGGCCCAGCAGACCCGGTAACCGGTTCCTGCCCGCGGCTGCGGCCCGCACCCTCCTCGGGTGCGGGCCGCAGCCGTGGGCGCCGGCAGGGGTACGGGGAACCGCGCGACAAGCCCCGGCGGCGCGGCGGTGAACCCCGGTGAACAAGCGGCAAAGGCCCGCTCGCTCAAGTAGCGCGGCCCAGGGGTCCGCCCTACCGTGGCCGCATGATCGAGCTCGAGGGGCTGACCAAACGGTACGGCGAGAAGGTGGCGGTCGATCAGCTCTCCTTCGCCGTCAGACCCGGCATCGTGACGGGGTTCCTCGGGCCCAACGGCGCCGGCAAGTCGACCACCATGCGGATGATGCTCGGGCTCGACCGGCCCACCGCGGGCGACGTACGCATCGACGGACAGCACTACGACCACCTCAAGGACCCGCTGAAGTACATCGGCGCCCTGCTGGACGCCAAGGCCATGCACGGTGGCCGCAGCGCCTTCAACCACCTGCTCTGTCTCGCGCAGAGCAACGGCATCCCGAGGGCGCGGGTGGACGAGGTCCTCGACACGGTGGGGCTCACCGCGGTCGCGCGGAAGAAGGCCAAGGGCTTCTCGCTCGGCATGGGCCAACGGCTCGGCATCGCGGGCGCGCTGCTCGGCGACCCGCGGATCCTGATGTTCGACGAGCCGGTCAACGGCCTCGACCCCGAGGGCATCCACTGGATCCGCAACCTGATGAAGTCGCTGGCCTCCCAGGGACGGACCGTGTTCGTGTCCAGTCACCTCATGAGCGAGATGGCGCTGACCGCCGACCATCTCGTCGTCATCGGGCAGGGCCGGCTGCTGGCCGACACCTCCATGGCCGACTTCATCCAGCGCAACTCCCGGTCGTACGTCCGGATCCGCACCCCGCAGCGCGAGCGGTTGCTCGATGTACTGCACGAGGCCGGGATCACCGTCGTCGAGAGCGGCAGCGGCGCCCTGGAGGTGGACGGCGGCAAGTCCGAGCAGATCGGTGAGCTGGCCGCACGTCACCAGCTCGTGCTGCACGAGCTGAGTCCCCAGCAGGCCTCCCTGGAGGAGGCCTTCATGCAGCTGACCGCGGAGTCGGTGGAATACCACGCGCACTCCGACACCCCGCCCCGCGAGTGGGGCGGCGACTGGCGGAAGGAATCCTGAGCATGGCGGCCTCCCAGGTCCTCAGGTCCGAGTGGACCAAGATCCGGTCCGTTGCCTCCACGGTCTGGACACTCAGCCTCGCCGCCGTCGTCACGATCGCGCTCGGCATCCTGATCTCGCTGCTGTCCAAGAACGAGTTCGACAAGATGGACGCGAAGGACCGGCTCTCCTTCGACCCGACGTACATCAGCTTCGCCGGCATGAGTCTCGGTCAGCTCGCGATGATCGTGTTCGGGGTGCTCGTGGTCGGCAACGAGTACAGCACCGGCATGATCCGCACCTCGCTCGCCGCGGTCCCGCAGCGTGCGACATTCCTCTTCAGCAAGGTCGCGGTGGCGACGGGGCTCGCCTTCGTGGTCGGGATCATCACCAGCTTCGTCGCGTTCTTCCTCGGGCAGGCGACGCTCGGCGCGCACCGGGCGTCGATCGGTGACCACGGGGTGCTGCGCGCGGTGATCGGCGGCGGGCTGTACATGACACTCATCGCGGTGTTCTCGATGGGTGTGGCGACGATGCTGCGCAGTCCGATGCTCTCGCTCGGCATCCTGATGCCGTTCTTCTTCCTGATCTCCAACATCCTCGGCGCGGTCTCCGCGACCAAGAAGATCGGCCGCTATCTGCCCGACCAGGCCGGCAGCAAGATCATGCGGGTGGTGACCCCGATCGGCGACGACACCCCGTACGGCCCCTGGGGCGGCCTCGCGATCATGGTGCTGTGGGTGGTCGCGGCACTCCTGGGCGGCTATGTGCTGCTCAAGAGGCGGGACGCCTAGGAGAGGCGGGGGCCGCGGGCCGGAAGGCGCACGGGGCACAAGGCGCCCGGCCGCAACGCGCCCGGCCGGAAGGCGCCTGACCGGAAGGCGCCCGGCCGGAAGGCGCGCGCCCGGGGCGGAACGCGCGGGACACGTACGGGTCGCGCGCCCGGCCGGCCGAGAGGTGCGCGCGTTCAGGGAACGGGGCGCGTGACCTCGTCGTCGCCGGCCGGCGACGGCCCCGGGATCAGTCCGTCGAAGTCCGTCCAGCCCTCCCAGCGCCACACGTCCCTGTCGAGGTCGGGCTGCAGCGGCACGAAGCGGCCGAGTTCGAAGTCGCCGCCCTCCAGATCGAACCAGCGCTCGTCGGCGACCTCGGTGCCCAGGCCCACGGTCCGCGCCGTCAGCCGCACCAGCAGCTTCACGCCGTGCGAACCGGTGAGGTCCTTGCCCTGGATGTGCCGGAACGGCAGCTCGGCCACCGGCGCCTGGACCGGTATCCACACGGTGAACGGCGCCCCGCGCTCGACGGCGAGCCAGTACCGCTCGTCGGCGGGCTCCCCCCTGGCGTCCAGGACCTTCAGCCACTGCTTGTAGATGACCAGGCTGCCGTCGTGCGGGGAGCGCTCCAGATAGCGCAGATGGACCCGGGCGCGCAGGTCCACGACGGACAGGTTGTCGAAGCGGTTGTAGAAGCGGACGGCGATGATCGCGTCCTCGCTGTGCGCGTGCTGCCGCGAGTAGCCCGGGAAGTCGGCGGTCCAGGCGTGCGAGATGCTGGCCCGCTGCCGCCAGACGAACGGCCGCAGCGCGAACATCTTGATCAGTACGATGCCCAGCAGCACCGCGGGCACCATGGCTCCGGTGACGGAGGCGACCGTGGCGAGCAACTGGTGCGCGGTGCTGTCCGGTTCGGGCGCCAGACTGTCCGTGCCGACGCTGGCCCGCAGCACCGCGAGACTGAGGTCGAGCAGCCGCTCCCCGTTCGAGAACCGCTCCGCCATCGACCGTGCGGAGTGCTCGGTCAGTGTCCAGGCCGTCGCGATGACGACGGAGAGCCCGGCCAGCGCGCCGAGCGTCATCAACAGCAGAGCATGGACGGTACGTCCGGCGATCCACCAGCGAACGGACGTACGGAAGCGCGGATGCGTCCGGCCCCGCCCCGCCGCTCCCCTGGCGTCCGCCCCTTGCCTCGTGCGCCTCAACTTGCATCCCCCGTAACCGACTTGGCCCCCACTCATAGAATGGGACGGCATGATTCCCGGTGTCCGTTCCGGCCAACCCTGCCGCGGCGGGCGAGAGCGGGCACCGCCCCGGGTACATCTCGCGTGAAAGGCTGTGCCCGTATCGCGCGACCACCCCCGAAGGGCGTCACCGTGACCACGAAGGACCGAAGCCTCCAGGCGCTGGGCCTGGACGACGTGCCCGCCAAGCAGCCGCTCACCTATCCGGGCCGGCCCACCCCCGAGCCGTCCCTGCTCACCGGCGGCGAGCTGCTCCAGCTCGACGTACGGCCGCTGCGGCTCGGCGAGTGGTACGTGGAGGAGCGCCAGGCGCAGCAACGGCTGGACGAGGCGCTGGCCGACCTCGGTCAGGCCGGCACCGGAAACCGCCACCCGGTGATCGCGGTCGGTTCGAACGCCTCCCCCGGCCAGGTCGCCCACAAGCTCACCCGGCTCGGCATCCCGGCGACCGTGCCGATGGTGCCGGTGCGGGTGCGCGGCATCGGGGTGGGCTGCTCGGGGCACATCAGTCCGGCGGGTTACGTGGCGGGGACGCCGTACGTCGACCGGGGCGCCGCGACCACGCTGGTCGTCACCTGGCTGGACCCGACGCAGCTGAAGGCGGTCGACGACACCGAGTTCCCGGACTACCGACGGGCGATACTGCCCGGCGACGCGTTCGAGATGACGATGCCGTCCGGGGAGCGGCTCGGCGGCGCGTACATCTACTTCAGCGGGCACGGTGTGCTGGCGGACCCGGCCACCGGACAGCCGCGGCCGGGCGGCGGCGACCAGGCGGAGCTGCTCGCCGCGCTGCTCGCCGGCTCCGCCCGGCTGCGGGAGCTGCTCGGGCCCGATCCGGCGGCCTGGGTGCGGCAGGCCGGGGCGCACCGCGCGCTGCGCGAGCGGGGCACGCTCGTCTTCGGCGAGGAGGGCTGGGTACTGCCGCAGACGGACTTCCTGCCGTACGTCGACGACGCGGGCGAACTGCGGCTGTACGACGACCTGCCGCCCCTGGACGACTCACTGCCGCACCGGGGCTGAGGACGCGCCGGGGCCGGGGGTGCGCGCGGTCGGCTCCGGAGTTCCCTTTCCGGCCTGACCTGGGACGACGGGTACCTGACAAGGACCGGGGCGGGGACAGGACCTCCCCGTCGATCTTCCCCGTGTCTCTCCCTCGCGTGACCTGCGCGGTTTTACTTTCTCTTGAGCGGAACCGTCAGCGCCCCGATATCCTCCTAACCCTTACGGGGGCGTGCGCCCCGACGTCCTGAACCTTTCGATGGGTGCGGAGCATGATCGAGGCAGTCGGCCTGACGAAGCGCTACGGCGCCAAGACGGCCGTGTACAACCTTTCCTTCCAGGTGCGGCCGGGCGCCGTCACCGGCTTCCTCGGGCCCAACGGCTCCGGCAAGTCGACGACGATGCGGATGATCCTCGGCCTCGACAACCCCTCCTCGGGCCAGGTGACGATCGGCGGCTTCCCCTACCGCAAGCTGCCGAACGCGCCCCGCCAGGTCGGCGCGCTCCTCGACGCCAAGGCCGTGCACGGCGGCCGGCACGCCCGCAACCACCTGCTCTGCCTCGCCCAGCTGTCGGGCATCCCGGCCCGCCGGGTGGACGAGGTGCTGGGCGTGGTCGGTCTGCAGGACGTGGCCAGGAAGCGCTCCAAGGGCTTCTCGCTCGGCATGGGCCAGCGGCTGGGCATCGCTGCCGCGCTGCTCGGCGACCCGCAGGTGCTGCTCTTCGACGAACCGGTCAACGGCCTCGACCCCGAGGGCATCCTCTGGGTCCGCAACCTCATGAAGGCGCTCGCGGCGGAGGGCCGTACGGTCTTCGTCTCCTCGCACCTGATGAGCGAGATGGCGCTGACCGCCGACCACCTGATCGTGATCGGCCGCGGCCAGCTGCTCGCCGACCAGAACATCAAGGACTTCATCTCGCACAACTCGGCCGACTTCGCCCGGGTCCGTACCCCGGACACGGAGCCGCAGCAGCGCGAGAAGCTGACGGCCGTGCTGACCGAGGCGGGCGGCCAGGTACTGCCCGAGCAGGACGGCGGCCTCCGGGTCACCGGGCTGCCGCTGCCCCGCATCAGCGACCTCGCGCACACCGCCGACGTACGGCTGTGGGAGCTGTCGCCGCACCAGGCCTCGCTGGAGGAGGCGTACATGCGGATGACGCAGGGCGCCGTCGACTACCGCTCGACGATCGACCAGCGGGCCGGACTCCAGCAGGAGCTGCCGCCCGGCGCGATGCCGCCGCCGCAGATACCGGTGCCGGGACAGGGCCAGCCGGGCTGGTACGCACCGCCGCCGCCTCAGCAGGGCGGGCAGCCGTTCGCGATGCCGCAGGGAGCGCCTCAGGCGGGCCCGTACGGCGCCCCGGCCGCCCCGGCCGCCGGCCAGGGTCCCTACGGCGCCCCGGCCGCTTCCGGCGGCGCGGACGCCAACCCGTACGCGCAGCCCGCGCCGCAGGCCCCCGCACAGCCGCCTACGGCCCCCGCCGCCCCCGACCTCACCAAGCCCGAGGACGCCCGATGAGCACGCCCCAGCCGCCGATGCCGCAGCAGACCGCCGCTGCCCCCCACTGGCAGGGGGCGCCCGGCGCGTCGTACACCTCGCCGATCCCGATCACCCGCACCCACCTCGGGCACGCGCTCACCTCCGAGTGGACGAAGATCAGGTCGGTGCGCTCCACGCTGTGGACGCTCGGCATCTTCCTGCTCCTGGTGATCGGCATCGGCTTCCTGGTCGCCGCGCAGACCCGGGACACCGACTTCGGCGACGTGCCGTACACGATCCCGGCCTTCTTCGGGCTGATCCTCGGTCAGATCTGCCTGATCACCCTCGGCGTCCTGGTGGTCTCGTCCGAGTACGGCACGGGCATGATCCGGACCACCTTCACGGCCTCGCCGCAGCGCCACCGGGTGCTCGCCGCCAAGCTGATCATCTTCTTCGCCGTCGCGTTCGCCGCCTCGGCCTTCGCGATCGGCCTGGTCGGCCTGTTCACCTCGGGCATGCACAGTGGCGCCTCGAACGTCTCCTGGGGCGGCTCGGTCCTCAAGGGCGCGCTCTACGTCTCGCTGCTCGGCGTCCTCGCGCTCGCGGTGGGCTCGATGCTGCGGCACTCGGCGGGCGCGATCACCACGATGCTCGGCGTCGTCCTGGTGCCCGCGATCATGCCCGCGTTCCTGATGATGTCCCAGAGCATGCGCACGATCGGCGAGAAGATGCAGGAGTACAACGCTCCCAACTCCCTCGCCAAGATCTTCGGGCTGGACAGCGAGAACAGCGCCGGTGGCGCGCAACTCGGCCTGCTCGTCGGGGTGACGGCGGCGGCGATCGTCGGCGCGTTCGTCCTGCTGGAGCGCCGAGACGTCTGACGTCCCCGGGCCGCGGCAGGCGGCGTTCACCCCGTCGCGAGCCGCGACCCGCCCTAGGTCGTGTTGCGAAAGTCCCGCCTGCCTCGCGGCGCCTGGCACGCCCTCTCGCCGCACCGGGCGAAAACCCGGGTACGTCCAGTACGCGGGCTTCCGCCCGGCACGCCGAGAGCACGCACCAGACGCCGCGAGGCCCGCCCTCCGGGCGGACGACGGGACTTTCGCAACACGCCCTAGATGTATTGACCCGCAGCGTTGTTCACACGGCTGATGGGTGGCTGGCCTCCGAGGGCGGTGTGGCAGCGATGGTAGTTGTAGCCGTGGAGGAAGTCGTCCAGGGCGGCCGTGCGTTCGTCGTTGCTGGTGTAGGGCCGCAGGTAGGCCCATTCGTCGAGCAGGGTGCGGTTGAAGCGTTCGACCTTGCCGTTGGTCTGCGGCCGGTAGGCGCGCGTCAGCTTTCCGGTTGCGCCGAGCTGGTTGAGGGCCTGTTTCCAGGCCAGGCCCTTGCGGTAGGCCCAGGCGTTGTCGGTGAGCACGCGTTCGATGCGGGTGATGCCGTGTGTGTGGAAGAACGCAGCCGCGCGGGTGAGGAAGCCCGCGCAGGTGGCGACCTTCTCGTCCGGGTGGATCTCGCTGTAGGCGAGGCGGGAGTGGTCGTCGACGGCGGAGTGGACGTAGTCGAAGCCCATGTTGGCGCGGGTGGCCCGGCCGGCCTGGCGGCCCAGCGCCTTGTGGCCGCCTCCGTCGGGTATCCGGCCGAGTTTCTTCACGTCCACGTGGACCAGCTCGCCGGGCCGGTCGCGTTCGTAGCGGCGGATGACCTGCCCGGTGGGCCGGTCCAGGAAGGCCAGCCGGTTCAGGCCGTGGCGGACCAGGATCCGGTGCACGGTCGAGGCGGGCAGGCCCAGGACCGGTCCCAGGCGGGCAGGTCCGAGCTTGCGGTCCTGCCGCAGCCGGCAGACCCGGGCCTCCACCGCTGCAGCGGTGCGGTGCGGTGTCGTGCGGGGACGGCTGGGGCGGTCGTGCAGTCCTTGCTCGCCCTCCGCCCGCCAGCGGCGGATCCACTTGTGGGCCGTGGCGCGGGAGATACCCATCTCGGCGGCCACATGCGCGACAGGACGGCCGGCGCGAACACGTTCGACCAGCAGCCGCCTGCCGTGAACGGTCAGCCGGGCATTACGGTGGGACACGAAGACCTCCGTGCGGTGAAGACTCGACACCTCCACCACACCGGAGGTCTTCGCCATGATCAAGCACCAGCGAGTGTCAACAACGCTCGTGATCAATACACCTAGAACCTGGGCGCGTTACGGGACCGCTGCACCCGCGTGGTGCGGCGGTCCTTCGCGTTCCAGCAGGCCTTGTGCCAGTGACGGCGCTCGTCGACGCCCGAGTGCTCCGGCCAGGCCACCACGTGCGGGAGGCCGGAGGGGATCATCTGGTCGCAGCCCGGACACCGATAGGTCTTGCCCTGCGCGCCGGCGCCCGCCACATGACGCACGCTCCACTCATCGCCCTGCCAGCTCTCCGTGGACTGCCAGCCGCCGTACCGCCCGGAGCGGTCGTCCTCCGCGCTCCGGCCGGAGGGGTCGGAACCCTTGGAACGGTTGCGACGCGGGGACACAGGACACCTCACGGAGCTGTACAGGGGGCAGGGACCCCATCCAGCCTACGCGGCACACGCAGGGGTAGGCGTCCCTCGAACCCGCTCGGATCGACCACCCGTCGGAGCATTCTGCAGACAATCCGGAAATCCCTCCGACAGGCCGTGTCTTCGGCACGTGTCGGACGGTTATGCCGGTCGGGGGAGCTCCGCGTCGGAGCCGAGGAAGCAGGAAGCACCATGCACGTTGGAAGTTTTGTACTGGCAGCCCAGTTCCCCGGACAGGGCCAGGGAGAGGCACTGCACCGGGCGGTGCGGACGGCCGAGGTCACGGAGGCGGCCGGCCTCGACGCGGTGTGGCTGGCGGAGCACCACTTCGTGCCGTACGGGACGTGCCCGTCGGCCGTCACCCTCGCCGCCCTGCTGCTCGGCCGCACCAGCCGCATCCGCGTCGGCACCGCGGTGAGCGTACTGCCCACCGTCCACCCGGTGGCTCTCGGCGAGCAGGCCGCGCTGCTGCACGTGACCTCCGGCGGCCGCTTCTCGCTGGGCGTGGGACGCGGCGGCCCCTGGGTCGACCTGGAGGTCTTCGGTTCGGGCCTGGAGGCGTACGAGAAGGGGTTCCCCGAATCACTCGATCTGCTGGTGCGCTGGCTGCGCGAACCGTCCGTCGAGGCCCACGGCGAGCGGTTCGCCTTCCGTGAGGTCCCCGTCGTCCCCCGGCCCTCGGAGACACTGAGCGGCTCCCCCGGTCCCGAGGTCGTGGTCGCCTGCACCTCACCGGCGAGTGTGCGACTGGCGGCCGAGCGCGGACTGCCGATGCTTCTCGGCATGCACGTGGGTGACGAGGAGAAGGCCGAAATGGTGACCCTGTGGCGGCAGTACGCGCGTGTGGCGGGACGCTCCGCGGACGAGATCCGCGCCGCGGCCCATGTGTCCGCCGGCGTCTGCCAGATCGCGGACCGCCGCACCGACGCCGTGGAGACGCTCCTCAAGGCGATGCCGGGCTGGCTGAAGCAGGGACTGGACGCGCATGTCACGGTCGACGGCCGCGCGCGCTCGATGAGGGACCCGCACGCGTACACCGAACTGCTCTGCGGACTGCACCCGGTGGGCACCCCGCGGCTGTGCGCGGACCGGCTCGCGGCGACCTCGGAGCGGACCGGCATCTCCCGCTTCGCGCTGCTCGTCGAGGGCTCGGGCGATCTGGCGGCGACGGAGGAGAACGTGCGCAGGCTCGGCGCCGAGGTGCTCCCCCACCTCGGCTGAGCCCCGCACGCGGGAAGCTTGCCGCCCCGGTACAGATGCACCTCCCGCGTACGGAGCGGCAAGCAGTGCGGCATCAAGGCGTCAGCAGTCGCGGAACTCCGGCGACTGGTTCAGCAACTGACTGCGCACCGAGGTGAAGCGTGCCAGTGTGTCGTCCACTGAGGCGTCCAGTGGGAACACCGCCACCCGGTGGCAGTTCTGGAAAGCCAGCCGCACACCGAAGTGCCGCTGCAGCGCGCCGCGTATCGCGTCACTCGCGAGCGCACGCAGCAGCTGGCCACGTGCCTGCTCGTCCGGCGGAGGCGTCTGGTTGTCGGCGAAGTTGCCGCCGTCCACCTTCAGCTGAGCCACCAGGGAGCTGATCATCTCCCATGCGTAGGGCAGGGAGGTCCGGACGCAGTCGACGAATTCAGCTTCGTCGACCTCGCCTCGCTCGGCCTTTTCGAGTAGGGCCGGTGAGACGTCGAGCGACATGGGTTCTCCTCTCGCACCCCCAGAGCGCGGGGGTTGCCGGACAGATGAGGGAACTCGCGATCTCCAACACGCTGAGTACACGCATCGCGACCTCCCGTTTATACGGTAAGCAACGGACCGTGACGGCACCAGGAGAATGCGCACATGGTGAACTCCCAGTAGGCCCACAATCAGCCACGACCGAACAGGCGTCTTCCAGGGCGAATCGCGTGGACCTGTGCCCGTCGAGTAGCGTTGCCGACCATGCGTCTCGTCATTGCCCGCTGTTCCGTTGACTACGCGGGCCGGCTCACCGCCCATCTCCCGTCGGCCCCCCGCCTCATCCTGGTGAAGGCGGACGGCAGCGTCTCGATCCACGCGGACGACCGCGCCTACAAGCCCCTCAACTGGATGTCGCCGCCGTGCACCCTGAAGGAGGGCACGGGCGAGGAGGAGGGCGTCTGGACCGTCATCAACAAGGCGGGCGAGAAACTGATCATCACGATGGAGGAGATCCTGCACGACTCCTCGCACGAACTCGGCGTGGATCCCGGCCTGATCAAGGACGGCGTGGAAGCGCACCTCCAGGAGCTCCTCGCGGATCGCATCGACACGCTCGGCGAGGGCTACACGCTCATCCGCCGCGAGTACATGACGGCCATCGGGCCCGTCGACATCCTGTGCCGCGACGCCGAGGGCCGGACCGTCGCCATCGAGATCAAGCGGCGCGGCGAGATCGACGGCGTGGAGCAGCTCACCCGCTACCTCGAACTCCTCAACCGCGACCCGCACCTCGCGCCGGTCCGCGGCATCTTCGCCGCCCAGGAGATCAAGCCGCAGGCCCGCGTCCTCGCCACGGACCGCGGCATCGGCTGCACGGTCCTGGACTACAACGCGCTGCGCGGCATCGAGGACGACAAACTGCGCCTGTTCTGACGCGCATCACCGCGACGCGCACGAGCGCACAGCGAGGAGGGCCGGGTCCGCTGACGGACCCGGCCCTCCTCGCTGTGCGCGGTCTCAGATCACCGCGCCGCTCGGGGAACCGTCGACGCCCCCGCCGGCCGGCACACCCGCGGAACTGCTCGCCGGAGCGCCGACGGTGGCGCTGCTCGCCGGCGCGCTGGAGGCGGGGCCGCTCGCGGTGTCCGAGGTGGACGGCGACATCGACGGGGTGGGGCTGTCGGAGGGAGACGGCGGCCCGGAACTCGTCGGCGGCTTCGACGTGGAAGGGCTCGACGGCGGCTTCGACGAGGACGACGGCGGCTTGGTCGTCGGCGACTTCGAAGGCGGCCTGGACGGCGACTTCGACGGCCCGGTGCCCGACCCGTGCGTTCCGCTCGGGTTGTCCGACGGCTTCCCGTCGGCCGGCGGCGTCGGGTCGTCCGAGGTCCCGTACGTACCGTCGGGACCGGGATCGGTCGGCGTGCTGACCACACCCGAGCCGCTCCGGCCGTCGCCCTCGCCCTTCTTCGCCTTGTCCGCGCCGAGACTGTCGTCGTCGGAGCCCTGGCTCGCCGAGGGGTTGACGCCGACCTTCTCGGACGGGGTGTCGCTGTTGTTGTTCGAGGTCGCGCCGAGCGTCACCACGGTGCCCAGCACGGCCACCAGGAGCGCGCCCGCGCCCGCCGCGACGAGATTGCGCCGGGTACCGCTGACCAGACGCCCGGCGACCCCGACGTGCTTGTCCGGACCCGGCTGCGACCGATGGGTGATCAGCGTCGAGACCTCGCCGTACGGATCGGACAGCGCCACCGCGGGGAACGCGGCCGGTACACCACCGGGCGGCGAGGCGGACTCCTCGTGCCGTGCGTCCGGCACCTCCTCGCCCGCCGTCGCACGGGCGCCGGGCAGTACCTCACCCGATCGGTCGGCGACCAGTGCGAGGGCGCGGCGGCCCGCCACGGTGCCACGCTTGTCGGCGAGGGCGCCGCGCAGCCCGATGGAGGCCTCCAGCTCGGCGCGGGCCCGGTCCAGCTGGCCGCCGCAGAGCGCGAGGATGCCCAACTCGTGGTGGAAGTAGGCCTGTTCGCCTACCTCTCCGGCGAGCTGGGAGGCCTCGGCGCCGGCCCGCAGGGCCCGCTCCCAGGCGCTCCAGTGCAGCCCGGCGGCGAACGCGGGCGCGGCCGTGCGCGCCAGCAGCACGGCGGCGTTCTCGTCCTGCTCGTCGGCGGGGGCCGTGCTGAGCGGGACGAGCACCCCGAGCGCGGCGAGCACGGCGTCGGCCTCGGCGCAGACCCGCTCCGGGGTGACCGAGGGATGTCCGGCCCACCAGGTGTAGTGCTGGGCCGCGGTGCGGGCCTGCTCCTCGATGTCGTCGGCGTATCCGGCGGTCTCCAGCTGAGCCTGCACACCGGCCGCGAGCCGGTAGCGGGAGCCGACCGGGGAGACCAGCGAACAGTTCGCCAGTTCGGCGAGCGCGGCGTCGGCATGGGTGTCACCCATGAGGGCGGGCAGATGCGCCTGGTGCGGCACCTCGCCCCCGAGGGCGACGGCGAACCGCAGCGTGGCGCGGGCCGACTCGCTGAGCCGGGACGCGAGCAGCGAGGCGGGTGCGGCGCCCTCGGCGAGCGAGGGCAGCGGTGTCGCGGTGCGCTCCTCGTCGTCCGCGGGCGCGTCCACCGGGGCGTCCTCGAAGTAGCCGTACGCGTCGAAGGCGTTCGGGTCCGCGCTCAGCTGGTCGCGCTGCCGCAGCAGGGCGCCTGCCTGCATGAAGCGCAGCGGAAGTCCCTCGGACTCGAACCAGAGGTCGCCCGCCCAGTTCGACTCCTCCTCGGTCAGCGCGCGTCCGACGGCCCGCTCGAGCAGTTCGAGGCCGCCGGCGCGCCCGAGGCCGCCGAGGTGCACCACTTCCAGGAGGGAGTCGGCGGACGGCGCGGGGACGTCGGGGGTCGCGGCGACGAGGAAGGCGCACTCGGGCGTGGCCTCGAGGAGCTCGTCCAGCGCGGCGCCGCCGATCTCCGCGTCGTCGAGGACGACGACCGCGCCGATCGCGTGGACGAGCTCGCTCAGCTCGTCCCGTTCCGGCCGGTGCAGGGGCGCGCGGTACACGGCGGCGAAGAGGTCGTGCAGGAGGTCGTTCGCGCCGCGCCGGTAGCCGGAGAGTCGGACGACACCGTCGGGCGCGAGGTCCGCGCAGTCCTCGGCGACGGCTTCGAGCAGGCTGGTGCGGCCGGAGCCGGCGGGGCCGGTGAGGCGTACGGAGCGCCCGCGTGCCAGCAGACGGACCAGCTTCTCGCGCTCCTCCTGCCGCTCCAGGAGCGGCAGCCGTGGCTGGGCCGGTCCCGGCGGTACGGGCGGCTGGGCGGCACGGTTCAGTTCGGCGCGCTCCGCGGCGGTGAACTTCACGGGCCGCTGCGGACGCTCGTCCGGCGGGCAGGTCTTTATCTCGCTGCCGTCGACGGGATTGACGGTGAGCAGGAAGTCGCCCGAGACCAGCTGGACGGTACGGGCCAGTGCGGGCGTGTGCTGCCCCAGGTCCGCGGTGAGCGGATCGCGTGGCGGACGCGGGCGAGGCGCCCGACCGTCGTCGTCATGGACGTACTCTTCGGATCCCCGGGTGTTCGGGTCCATGTTCCAAGCCCCCCAAAAGCGTCGTGTGCCGAGCCCCTCCCGGCCTTGCTGCACACCGCGCTGTCGCTTCTGGTCCGGTGCCCGCTCTCAGGGTTTCGGGCGGCGGGCAGCCGAACCCTAAACCTTCGCACAGTATCTAGGAACAGCCGGGGTACCGCGCCGCCCGAGACGTCACAGCTTCATGAGGATTGTGCGCGTCGTACGTTTCGTACGCCGCTCAGGCGGTACGTCGCTCGGGGCGCGCGCGCCGGGGCGCACCCGGCCGGCTCCGCACGAGGGGCCGCCACCGGGTCACACGCGGGGCAGTGACTCGACCCCGATGCCGCCCTCGATCGCGAGGATCCGGTGCAGCCGGGTGGCCACCAGCAGACGCTGCATCTGCGGAGGTACGCCGCGCAGTACGAGCCGACGGCCGCACCGCCCGGCCCGTCGGTGGGCCCCCATGATGACGCCGAGTCCGGTGGCGTCCCACGAGTCCAGCTCGGACAGGTCCAGCACCAGGTCGCCGGCTCCGCCGTCGACGGCCGAGTGCAGGACCGTACGGGCGTCCGCCGCGCTGCGTACGTCGAGGCGGCCCCCGACGACCACCTCGACGTGGTCGCCCCTGATGTACATATGCGCTCCCCGGGAGTGCGTCTCGTACGCTGCGTCAGCCTGCGTCTTCCGTGTGCACCGTCTGACTGCCCTGAGGGCTCAGAGGTTGCCGTCTGTAAGCGAACCGATACCGAATTCACCTCATGGGGTGATGCTCCAGAGGTGCACGCGGTTTCAGTGCTTGTAGAAGCCCTGCCCGCTCTTGCGCCCGATGTCACCGGCGTCAACCATCCGGCGCATCAGCTCCGGAGGGGCGAACTTCTCGTCCTGGGTCTCGGTGTAGATGTTGCCGGTGGCGTGCAGCAGGATGTCGACGCCGGTCAGGTCGGCCGTGGCCAGCGGTCCCATGGCGTGTCCGAAGCCCAGCTTGCAGGCCAGGTCGATGTCCTCGGCGCTCGCCACGCCGGATTCGTACAGCTTGGTCGCCTCGACGACGAGCGCCGAGATGAGACGGGTCGTCACGAAGCCGGCCACGTCCCGGTTGACGACGATGCAGGTCTTGCCGACGGACTCGGCGAACTCCTTCGCGGCGGCGAGGGTTTCGTCACTCGTCTTGTAACCGCGCACCAGTTCGCACAGCTGCATCATCGGCACCGGCGAGAAGAAGTGGACACCGACGACCCGCTCCGGGTGCTCGGTGGCCGCCGCGATCTTGGTGATCGGGATCGCGGAGGTGTTGGAGGCGAGTACCGCGTCGGGACGGACGATCTTGTCCAGGGTCCGGAAGATCTCGTGCTTGACCTCGAGCTTCTCGAACACCGCCTCGACCACGACGTCCGCGTCCGCGGCGGCGTCGAGGTCGGTGGTCGCGGTGATCCGGGCGAGCGCGGCGTCGGCGTCGTGCGCCTCCAGCCTGCCCTTGCTCACGAACCTGTCGTAGGAGGCCTTGATACCGTCCGTGCCACGCTTCAGCGCCTCGTCGGTGACGTCGCGCAGGACGACGTCCCAGCCCGCCTGCGCGGACACCTGGGCGATGCCGGACCCCATCAGGCCGGCTCCGATGACGGCGAGCTTCCGTGCCACTGTGCGACTCCCCTGACGCGCTGTATATGTCTGCCTCTCGGGCGGACACTAGCGCTCGTGAGGGCCTGTGTGACCGGTAAGTAATGCGCGTCACGTCTCATCTGACGGACATCACACCGGATGGCTCACCCCGCGTCGCGTACCCCGTAGTTGAGCCCCTTCCCGCTCAACGGGTCCTGTGTCCCGCCGAGGAGGACGACCACCTCGCGTGACACTTCGTCCGGAATGCGACCGCCCCGCACCTTCCGCCCGCCGACCGCCGCGGCCGTCCGGCGGCGCCCTCCCCCACATATCGCTGCGCCGTCCGGTGGACCGGGTACGGGACCGGTGCGCGAGCGCCCTCCCCACCTGGCGCGGGCCGTACGGCGCCCCGGTCACCCTCGGCCCCGCGGCGCCCGCCGTGACGGTGGGCACACGTGCTCACCGGAAGGCCGGGGCGTAACTACGCTGGCCCCATGGTCAATCTGACGCGCATCTACACCAGGACCGGCGACCAGGGCACCACCGCCCTCGGGGACATGAGCCGGGTCCCCAAGACCGATCTGCGGATCTCGGCGTACGCGGACGCCAACGAGGCGAACGCGGTGCTCGGTACGGCGATCGCGCTCGGCGGGCTCGACGAGGACGTCGTCACCGTCCTCACCCGCGTGCAGAACGACCTGTTCGACGTGGGGGCCGACCTGTCGACCCCCGTGGCCGAGAACCCCGCGTACCCGCCCCTGCGCGTCGAGCAGTTCTACATCGACCGGCTGGAGGCGGACTGCGACCGCTTCAACGACGAGCTGGAGAAGCTGCGCTCCTTCATCCTGCCCGGCGGTACGCCCGGCGCGGCCCTGCTGCACCAGGCGTGCACGGTGGTACGGCGGGCCGAGCGCTCGACGTGGGCCGCGCTCGAGGTGCACGGCGAGCTCATGAACCCGCTGACCGCCACCTACCTCAACCGCCTCTCCGACCTGCTCTTCATCCTGGCGCGGACGGCGAACAAGGCGACCGGCGACGTCCTGTGGGTGCCCGGCGGGGAGCGCTGACCCACCCCGGCCCGGGACAGGGCGGGCCCGGCATCTGATCGCCGGGCCCAAGCCGCCTTTCCGGCGGGGGAGTTGGGGCTTCGCACAGTGCTGTGTTCACTGGTCCAGACCTATTGACCTATGGTCCAGACCTTTCTATTCTCACCGCACTGCGCTCAGTCATGCCCACGACACCCCCGAGGAGAGGCATCATGCGCTTCCGGCACAGAGCCCGACAGAAAACCGTGGCAGGTCTCACCACCCTGCTCCTCCCCCTCGCCGCCCTCGTCGGCCTCGCGAGCCCCGCCCATGCGGCCACCTCCGCCACCGCCACCTACACCAAGACCCAGGACTGGGGCACGGGCTTCGGCGGCCAGTGGACCGTCAAGAACACCGGCACCACCGCCATCAGCTCCTGGACGATCCAGTGGGACTTCCCCTCCGGTACGTCCGTCACCTCGGCCTGGGACGCGGACGTCACCAACTCCGGCACCCACTGGACCGCCAAGAACAAGTCCTACAACGGCACCCTCGCCGCGGGCGCCTCCGTCTCCTTCGGCTTCAACGGCGCCGGCTCCGGCTCCCCCTCCAACTGCACCCTCAACGGCGGCAGTTGCGACGGCGGAACCACCGTCCCCGGTGACAACCCGCCCTCCGCGCCCGGCACTCCCACCACCTCCTCCCTCACCGACACCTCGGTGAAGCTCTCCTGGAGCGCGGCCACCGACGACAAGGGCATCAAGAACTACGACGTCCTGCGCGGCGGCGCCAAGGTCGCCACCGTGACCGGTACGACCTACACCGACACCGGCCTGACCGCCGGCACCGACTACTCGTACACCGTCCAGGCCCGTGACACCGCCGACCAGACCGGACCGGCCAGCGGCGCGGTCTCGGTGCACACCACCGGCGGCACCACCACCCCGCCGGCCAGTGGCAACGCCGTCAAACTCGGCTACTTCACCGAGTGGGGCATCTACGGCCGCAACTACAACGTCAAGAACCTGGTGACGTCGGGCTCGGCCGCCAAGATCACGCACATCAACTACGCCTTCGGCAACGTCACCAACGGCCAGTGCGCGATCGGCGACTCCTACGCCGACTACGACAAGGCCTTCACCGCCGACCAGTCGGTCAGCGGCGTCGCCGACACCTGGGACCAGCCGCTGCGCGGCAACTTCAACCAGCTGCGCGAGCTGAAGGCCAAGTACCCGAACATCAAGGTCCTCTGGTCCTTCGGCGGCTGGACCTGGTCCGGCGGCTTCGCCCAGGCCGCCGCCAACCCGGCCGCCTTCGCGCAGTCCTGCTACAACCTCGTGGAGGACCCGCGCTGGGCGGACGTCTTCGACGGCATCGACATCGACTGGGAGTACCCGAACGCCTGCGGTCTGTCCTGTGACACCAGCGGCGCCGCGGCCTACAAGAACCTGATGCAGGCCCTGCGCGCCAAATTCGGCACGGGCAACCTGGTCACCGCGGCCACCACGGCCGACGGCACCTCCGGCGGCAAGATCGACGCCGCCGACTACGCGGGCGCCTCGCAGTACGTCGACTGGTACAACGTGATGACGTACGACTTCTTCGGCGCGTTCGCCGCACAGGGCCCGACCGCCCCGCACTCGCCGCTCACCTCGTACAGCGGCATCCCGACGCCCGGCTTCACCACGGCCGACGCGATCGCCAAGTTCAAATCGAAGGGTGTGCCCGCGAGCAAGCTGCTGATCGGCATCGGCTTCTACGGCCGCGGCTGGACGGGCGTCACCCAGGACGCGCCGGGCGGCACGGCGACCGGACCCGCGGCGGGCACGTACGAGCAGGGCATCGAGGACTACAAGGTCCTCAAGACGTCCTGCCCGGCCACCGGCACCGTCGCCGGAACCGCGTACGCGCACTGCGGCAGCAACTGGTGGAGCTACGACACCCCCGCCACCATCGGCACGAAGATGTCGTGGGCCAAGAGCCAGGGTCTGGGCGGCGCGTTCTTCTGGGACTTCAGCGGCGACACCAGCAACGGTGAACTGGTCAGCGCCGTCAACACCGGCCTGAGCTGACCTCGCACCACCCCCCACAGCCGCCGCGGGCGGACCTCCGGGTCCGTCCGCGGCGGTCTTCCCGGTTCACGGGCGACGACGGGCGAGGGTCAGGCGACGTTCACTCGCTGTCCGGGCGGGGCCGCCTCCAGCCACGCGAGGAAACCGGTCAGCGCGTCCTCGCTCATCGCCAGCTCCAGCCGCGTGCCCCGGTGGACACAGGCCAGGATGATCGCGTCGGAGAGCAGCGCGAGCTCCTCCTCACCGTCCGGGGCACGCCGGCCGGCCACCTCGATCGCCGAGCGCTCCAGCACCCGGCGCGGGCGGGGGGAGTACGAGAAGACCCGGTACCACTCGATGCGGTCGCCGTTGTAGCGGGCGACGCCGTAGCCCCAGCCCTTGCCGCTGGTGTCGCTCTTCTCGGGTACGTCCCAGCGCAGGCTGCAGTCGAACGTGCCGCCGGAACGCTGGATGAGCCGGCGGCGGAGGCCGAAGACGAACAGCCCCACCACCACGAGAGCCACTACCAATCCGCACACAGTCAGAGCGAGGACCATCGACACCGACCTCCTCGTCTCCTAGGTAACGGAAAAGAAAAAACCTCCGCATTCGCCTCAGCCGCGGCCGGGGCCGGAATCATCCGGTCCCAGCCGCGGCTGAGGCAAAGCATCACACGGCACTCCCCCAGTACCCTAAGGCTCTGGGGGGTGCCCCCGGATCAGCGCGCCGACACCGCCCGGAGTCGGACATCCGCCCGACGCTCGGCGGAGGCATCGCCCTCCGCCTTGGCGCGCTCGAGCTCCCGCTCCACGCGCTGGACGTCGATCTCGTCCGACAGCTCGGCGATCTCGGCCAGCAGCGACAGCTTGTTGTCCGCGAACGAGATGAAACCGCCGTGCACCGCGGCGACGACCGTTCCACCATCACTCGTACGGATGGTCACCGGGCCGGACTCCAGCACACCGAGAAGCGGCTGGTGACCGGGCATGACGCCGATGTCGCCGGACGCGGTACGCGCGACGACCAGGGTGGCCTCGCCGGACCAGACACTGCGGTCCGCGGCGACGAGCTCGACATGCAGCTCAGCAGCCAAGGTGGGCTCCTCGGGTCACCACCCGGCCGTTGCCGCCGGGTGTTGGGTCAAAGTCTAATGGGCGTACGGAGAGGGACGGGACGCACCCCGCGAGGTGCGGGCCCGCCCCCCTCACTCACGAACACGAGGTTCAGGAGACGCCGAGCTCCTTGGCGTTGGCCTTGAGGTCCTCGATGCCACCGCACAGGAAGAACGCCTGCTCCGGGAAGTGGTCGTACTCACCGTCGATGATCGCGTTGAAGGCCGCGATCGACTCCTCCAGCGGGACGTCCGACCCGTCGACGCCGGTGAACTGCTTGGCGACGTGGGTGTTCTGGGACAGGAAGCGCTCCACGCGACGGGCACGGTGGACGGTGAGCTTGTCCTCCTCGCCCAGCTCGTCGATACCGAGGATCGCGATGATGTCCTGAAGGTCCTTGTACTTCTGAAGAACCGACTTGACGCGCATCGCGGCCGCGTAGTGGTCCGCCGCGATGTAGCGGGGGTCCAGGATGCGGGACGTGGAGTCCAGCGGGTCCACGGCCGGGTAGATACCCTTCTCGGAGATCGGACGGGAGAGAACCGTCGTCGCGTCGAGGTGGGCGAACGTGGTGGCCGGGGCCGGGTCGGTCAGGTCGTCCGCGGGGACGTAGATCGCCTGCATCGAGGTGATCGAGTGACCACGGGTCGAGGTGATGCGCTCCTGGAGGAGACCCATCTCGTCGGCCAGGTTCGGCTGGTAGCCCACCGCGGAGGGCATACGGCCGAGCAGGGTCGAGACCTCGGAACCGGCCTGCGTGAAGCGGAAGATGTTGTCGATGAAGAACAGCACGTCCTGCTTCTGCACATCGCGGAAGTACTCCGCCATGGTCAGACCCGCGAGGGCCACGCGCAGACGGGTGCCCGGGGGCTCGTCCATCTGGCCGAAGACAAGGGCGGTCTTGTCGATGACGCCCGAGTCCGACATCTCCTCGATGAGGTCGTTGCCCTCACGGGTGCGCTCACCGACACCGGCGAACACGGAGACACCGTCGTGGTTGTTGGCGACGCGGTAGATCATCTCCTGGATGAGCACCGTCTTGCCGACACCGGCACCACCGAACAGACCGATCTTTCCACCCTTGACGTACGGGGTGAGAAGGTCGATGACCTTGACGCCGGTCTCGAACATCTCGGTCTTCGACTCGAGCTCGTCGAAGCGCGGGGCCTTGCGGTGGATGGTCCAGCGCTCGCCGTCGTACTTCTCGTCGGTGTTCAGCACCTCACCGAGGGTGTTGAAGACCTTGCCCTTGGTGAAGTCGCCGACGGGGACCGTGATGCCGGTACCGCTGTCGGTGACCGCGGCCTGGCGGACCAGACCGTCGGTGGGCTGCATGGAGATCGTGCGGACCAGGCCGTCACCCAGGTGCTGGGCGACCTCCAGGGTCAGCGTCTTCTTCTCGCCGGCGTTGGCCGGGTCGGCCACCTCGACGTGAAGGGCGTTGTAGATGTCCGGCATCGCGTCGACGGGGAACTCCACGTCGACGACCGGGCCGATGACCCGGGCGACGCGGCCCGTGGCAACGGCCGTCTCAGAAGTCGTCGTCATTACTTGTCACTCCCCGCGGTCGCGTCGGCAAGGGCTGCGGAGCCACCGACGATCTCGCTGATTTCCTGGGTGATTTCGGCCTGGCGGGCCGCATTGGCAAGGCGGGAGAGCGTGGTGATCAGGTCTCCCGCGTTGTCGGTCGCCGACTTCATCGCGCGGCGCGTGGCGGCGTGCTTGGAGGCAGCCGACTGGAGCAGCGCGTTGTAGATACGGCTCTCGACGTAGCGCGGCAGCAGGGCGTCGAGGACGTCCTCCGCCGATGGCTCGAACTCGTACAGCGGAAGGATCTCGCCCGTGGGCGCTTCCTCCGCGACCTCTTCGAGGCGAAGCGGCAGCAGCCGGCCGTCGATGGCCGTCTGCGTCATCATCGAGACGAACTCGGTGTAGACGATGTGGAGTTCGTCCACCCCGCCGTCCGCCGTCTCCTTCTCGATGGCCTCGATGAGCGGACCCGCGACCTTCTTCGCGTCCGCGTAGGTGGGCTCGTCGGTGAAGCCCGACCACGACTCCGCGACCTTGCGCTCGCGGAAGTTGTAGTGGGCCAGACCGCGGCGGCCGACGATGTACGTGTCGACCTCCTTGCCCTCGGCCTCGAGACGGGCGGTCAGCAGCTCCGCCGCCTTGATGGCGTTGGAGTTGAAGGCGCCGGCCAGTCCGCGGTCGCTCGTGAGGAGCAGCACCGCGGAACGGGTCGCCGTCTCCGCCTCCGTGGTCAGCGGGTGCTTGGTGTTCGAACCCGTACCGACCGCCGTGACCGCGCGGGTGAGCTCGGTCGCGTACGGCGCGGAGGCCGCCACCTTGCGCTGCGCCTTGACGACGCGCGAGGCGGCGATCATCTCCATCGCCTTGGTGATCTTCTTGGTCGCGGTGACGGATCGGATGCGACGCTTGTAGACCCGGAGCTGGGCTCCCATGAGTCAGGTCCCTTCCTTACGTCACTTGGCAGCGGCCGGGGCGTCCTCGCCGAGAAGCTTCCCGTCCGAGGTCTCGAACTGCTTCTTGAAGTCCGCGATGGCGTCCGCGATGGCGGTGAGGGTGTCGTCCGACATCTTGCCGCCCTCCTTGATGGAGGTCATGAGGCCCTGCTCCTTGCGGTGCAGGTACTCCAGGAGCTCCTTCTCGAAGCGGCGGACGTCGGAGACCGGCACGTCGTCCATCTTGCCGGTGGTACCGGCCCACACGGAGACGACCTGGTCCTCGGTCGGCATCGGCTGGTACTGAGCCTGCTTGAGCAGCTCGACCAGTCGCTGACCGCGCTCCAGCTGCGACTTCGACGCGGCGTCCAGGTCGGAACCGAAGGCGGCGAACGCCTCCAGCTCGCGGTACTGGGCCAGGTCGAGGCGGAGCCGGCCGGAGACCTGCTTCATCGCCTTGTGCTGGGCGGAGCCACCGACACGGGAGACCGAGATACCGACGTTCAGGGCCGGACGCTGGCCGGCGTTGAACAGGTCGGACTCCAGGAAGCACTGGCCGTCGGTGATGGAGATGACGTTGGTCGGGATGAACGCCGACACGTCGTTCGCCTTGGTCTCGACGATCGGCAGACCCGTCATCGAACCGGCGCCCATCTCGTCGGAGAGCTTCGCGCAGCGCTCCAGCAGACGGGAGTGCAGGTAGAAGACGTCACCGGGGTAGGCCTCGCGGCCCGGCGGACGGCGCAGCAGCAGGGAGACGGCGCGGTAGGCGTCGGCCTGCTTCGAGAGGTCGTCGAAGATGATGAGGACGTGCTTGCCCTCGTACATCCAGTGCTGACCGATGGCCGAACCGGTGTACGGCGCCAGGTACTTGAAGCCGGCCGGGTCGGACGCCGGGGCGGCGACGATGGTCGTGTACTCGAGCGCGCCGGCCTCTTCGAGGGCGCCACGCACGGAGGCGATGGTCGAACCCTTCTGACCGATGGCGACGTAGATGCAGCGGACCTGCTTCTTCGGGTCGCCCGAGCGCCAGTTGTCGCGCTGGTTGATGATCGTGTCGACGGCCAGCGCGGTCTTGCCGGTCTGACGGTCACCGATGATCAGCTGACGCTGGCCGCGGCCGACCGGGGTCATCGCGTCGACGGCCTTGTAGCCGGTCTCCATCGGCTCGTGCACCGACTTGCGGACCATGACGCCCGGGGCCTGCAGCTCGAGGGCGCGGCGGCCGGACGTCTCGATCTCGCCGAGGCCGTCGATCGGGTTGCCGAGCGGGTCGACGACGCGACCGAGGTAGCCCTCGCCCACGGCGACGGACAGTACCTCACCGGTGCGCTGCACCGGCTGGCCCTCCTCGATGCCGCTGAACTCGCCGAGGACGACCGCACCGATCTCGCGCTCTTCCAGGTTCAGCGCGAGACCGAGGGTCCCGTCCTCGAACTTCAGCAGCTCGTTCGCCATGGCCGAGGGAAGACCCTCGATCTTGGCAATACCGTCGCCGGCGACGGTGACCGTACCGACCTCCTCGCGCGAGGCCGCGTCCGGCTGGTACGACTGGACAAAGTTCTCCAGCGCGTCCCGGATCTCCTCCGGCCGGATCGTGAGCTCCGCCATCTGGGTTCCCTGCTCTCCTTGTTGGGCCCGAAGTGTTCTTGGGGGTCTGGGGTCAGCCCCCAGGAATCCTCTGCACGGCCCAACCAGGGCCGTAAGTACAACGTGTTGCGCGTATTGAGTTGCTGCTAGCCGGCCATGCGGCGGCCGGCGTCGTCGAGCCGGTCCGCGATGGCGCCGTTGATGACCTCGTCACCGACCTGCACCCGGATCCCGCCGAGGACCTCGGGGTCCACGTCGAGGTTGAGGTGCATCGCGCGGCCGTAGAGCTTCGCCAGGGCGGCGCCGAGGCGCTGCTTCTGGCCGTCGCTCAGCGGGACCGCCGAGGTGACGACGGCGACCATGCGGTCCCGGCGCTCGGCGGCGAGCTTGGACAGGGACTCGAGTCCCGCCTCCAGGCTACGTCCACGCGGCGCGGTCACAAGGCGCGTCACCAGACGCTCGGTGGTCGCGTTGGCACGGCCGCCGAGCAGGCTGTGGACCAGCTCGCTCTTGGCCGCCTTCGAGGCGGCGCGGTCGGTCAGCGCGGCACGCAGCTCGGTGTTCGAGGAGACGATCCGGCCGAACCGGAACAGCTCGTCCTCGACGTCGTCGAGCGTGTTCGCCCGCTGGGCGGCCGTGAGGTCGGCGATGTTCGCCAGTTCCTCCAGCGTGTCCACCAGGTTGCGCGACCGCGACCAGCGCGAGCGCACCAGGCCGGCCACCAGGTCCGCGGTCGGACCGCTGACCTGGCCGCCCAGCAGGCGCTGGGCCAGCTCGGCCTTGGCCTCACCGGGCTGCGCCGGGTCGGTCAGGACCCGACGCAGCGACACCTCGCGGTCGAGCAGTGCGGTGACGGCGGCCAGCTCGTCGGCGAGCTGTGCCGCGTCCACGGACGTCGAGTCCGTCAGCGCGTCGAGACGCTCACGGGCTGCAGCGAATGCCTCGCGGCTCGCTCCGTGCGCTGTCATCGAGTCGCCTCGGCCTTCTCCTCGAGCTCGTCGAGGAAGCGGTCGATGACGCGGCTCTGCCGGGCGTAGTCCTCGAGGGACTCACCGACGAGCTTGCCGGCCAGGTCGGTGGCGAGCTTGCCCACGTCCTGGCGCAGCGCCTGGGCAGCGGACTTGCGGTCGGCCTCGATCTGCGAGTGGCCGGCGGCGATGATCTCCTCACGCTGCCGCTGGCCTTCCGCGCGCATCTCGGCGATGAGCGTGGCGCCCTGCTCCTGCGCCTCCTGGCGCAGCCGCGCGGCCTCGTGCCGGGCTTCGGCGAGCTGGGCCTTGTACTGCTCCAGCACGCTCTGGGCCTCGGTCTGAGCGGCCTCGGCCTTCTCGATACCGCCCTCGATGGCCTCGCGGCGCTCGTCCAGAACCTTGTTGATGTTCGGAAGGAGCTTCTTGGCGAGGAAGCCGAAGACGATGACGAAGGCGATCAGGCCGATGACAAGCTCAGGGATCGGCGGGACGAGCGGGTTCTCCTGCTCGGCCGCCAGAATGAGCAGCTGGCTCATATCAGTGCCTTTCGTCTAGGGGGCTGTCGTCGATCCGACGTCACACGCCGTAGACGAACGGCATGACCAGACCGATGAGGGCGAGCGCCTCACAGAAGGCGAAGCCGAGAATCTGGTTGGCGCGGATCAGACCGGCGGCCTCAGGCTGACGGGCGAGCGCCTGGGTGCCGTTACCGAAGATGATGCCGACGCCGACGCCGGGGCCGATGGCCGCGAGGCCGTAACCGATCGAGCCGAGCGAGCCGGAGACAGCGGCAAGGGTCTGGGACATGCCAGTTCTTCCTTTTCTTTACGGACCGGTGGGGGTTGGCCACCGGACGACTGCGGGGTCGAGAAGCGGGCGCTCAGTGGTGCTCGGCCAGCGCGCCCTGGATGAAGGAGCAGGTCAGCAGCACGAACACATACGCCTGCAGGGCCTGGATGAACAGCTCGAAGGCCGTCATGACGATGACCATGATGAACGAGACGCCCGCGTAGGCGATCCCGATGCCGTTGAGCAGGTACCAGCTGGCGATCGTGAACAGCAGCAGCAGGGTGTGGCCGGCGAACATGTTCGCGAAGAGTCGCACCGCGTGCGTGAAGGGCCGGACGATCAGGTTCGAGAAGAACTCGATGAGCATGGCCAGCGGCAGCACGGGGCCGAGCGACTTGTCGTATCCCGTGAAGTTCTTGAGGGCGCCGACGAAGCCATGACGCTTGAAGGTCAGCGAGACCCACAGGACGTAGACGATCAGGGCCAGCACCACGGGGTACGAGATGATCGCCGTGACCGGGAACTGGGCGACCGGCACGATCGACCAGAGGTTCATCATCCAGACGAAGAAGAAGAGCGAGACGACGAGCGGTACGTACTTCTCGCCTTCCTTCTTGCCGATGGTCTCGTAGACGATGCCGCGCCGGACGAAGTCGTAACCCGTCTCGGCGACCATCTGGAGCTTGCCCGGGACGACCTTCGGCTTGCGGAAGGCCGCCCAGAAGAAGCCGACGATGATGATCGAGCCGAGCAGCGCCAGCAGCATCGTCTTGTTGAAGTACAAGTTGCTGTCCCCGTCGCCCAAGAGGGGCTTGAACAGGAACGAGTGCAGGCCGGGAGCCGGGAAGCCACAGCCGTCGAAGATGTGGCAGTCGGTCTCGAAGGCGAGCACCTGCGTCGGGTCAGCACTCACCGCGGGCTCCTTCAGCGTGGCGCATAGGTACGGCAACCTCGTTGTGTCGGCGCGGCGCGCAGCCGCGGTTCGGCACTGGACTGGTGTTACGGATGGGAGGGCGGCTGTGGGGCATCAAGCCTCGCGATTGAGCAGGCGTCAGCTCAGATGCCCGCGCCCGCGATGCCGCAGTTGGCACCGGACGATAGCAGGATCTCCTACAGGCACTTATCCCGGCCCTACCCCTCACGACGAGTGCCCCGTCTTTTCGGGCTTGTCGCCCTTCGCGGACTCGGGCTCGACATAAAGGATCTTGGCGCTCATGTGGGCACGCGCCTGTGCGCCGATCCACGCGAGCGTGGCGGCGACCAGGGTGATCGCGAAGGCTTTGGGGTTGAACAGCGTCGTGTTCTTGAACGCGGCGACGAAGATGAACAGCAGAAGAATCTGTGCCGTGTAGAGCAGGAGGCCCATCGCCTGGAACAGGTGCGGAAGCGATTTGGCTGTGCGCTGCAGAACGTAGAGCCCGATGCCCATGAACAGGATCACGACCAGCGTCGCGACGACCGCCCCGAGCGCTCCCTTGCCACCCGCGACCACACCGCTGACCACGGCGGCGATCGCGCCGACGGCAGCTGTGGGCACGGCGGCCTGAAGGAGAATCCGGGCGTCATTGGACGGCATGGCGGCAACTCCGCTTGCTAAGGGGGGCAGGGTGTCGTCATGGACGAGCGTAGTCCCGGGTGGAGAGGGATCCTCACGCCAAGGGGCCGTCTCACGACGGTCCTTCGGCTCCACCCCGGGTTCTCGTGAACCGTATCACAAACTATTTGATGCGGTCTTTACCTAGATGGTGTGCTCGCTGTCACACATGAGAGTGAACCTGCGCGTCTGTGCAAAATAGCGGGCAACTTGTCTGCTATTGGCACGGTTTGCCGTTGTCGCCTCTTGCACAATTCTTACTTTGCATCAGCGTGAACTTTCGGCCCCGCGACGGTCCAGGACGCGCGGACGAGTGCCAATTGCCGTCGCCCCGTTGACTCCTGAGACTCCGACGACGACCGGCGCTCGCTCTTCGTGGTCGGCGTCCTGCGCCGCCTCGGCCCCGTCGACCGGGACCGCCGAGGTGGCGGCGCGACGACGCCGGTAGCGCGGCGGCACGAGGTGCTCGGCCCAGCGCGGAGCGCGCGGTGTGAAGCGCGGCAACAGGAGCAGCACCAGCCCGACCGCGCTGAACGCGGCGATACCGAGCACGCTCCACATGGCTCCCGAGTTCACCGAGTAGGCGAGGGCTCCGAAGGCGATGAGCGCCGACCAGAAGTACATGATCAGCACGGCCCGGCTGTGCGAGTGGCCGACCTCCAGCAGACGGTGGTGCAGATGCCCGCGGTCGGCGGCGAACGGCGACTGTCCGCGCCAGGTGCGCCGCACGATGGCGAGCACGAGGTCGGCGGCCGGGATGGCGATGATCGTCAGCGGCAGCAGCAGCGGGATGAAGACGGGCACCGTCTGGTGCACGGTGTTGCGCGGGGAGCCGGTGAAGAGGTTCATCACGTCGGGGTCGATCTGCCCCGTGATACTGATCGCGCCGGCGGCCAGCACCAGCCCGATCAGCATCGAGCCGGAGTCCCCCATGAAGATCCGCGCCGGGTGCATGTTGTGCGGCAGGAAGCCCAGGCACATGCCCATCAGGATCGCCGCGAACAGCGTCGCCGGGGCGGCGGCCTCGATGCCGTAGCTGTACCAGATGCGGTAGGCGTACAGGAAGAACGCGGCGGAGGCGATGCACACCATGCCGGCGGCGAGCCCGTCGAGCCCGTCGACGAAGTTCACGGCGTTGATCGTGATGACCACCAGCGCCACCGTCAGCAGGGTGCCCTGCCACTGGGTGAGGGCCACCAGGCCGACACCGGGGATCGGCAGCCACAGGATCGTCAGACCCTGCATGACCATCACACCCGCGGCGATCATCTGACCGCCCAGCTTGATCAGGGCGTCGATCTCGAACTTGTCGTCCAGTACACCGATCAGCCAGATCAGTGCCGCCCCGGAGAGCAGCGCGCGCGGCTCGTTGGAGTTGGAGAAGACCGCGTTGAGGTTCGTCAGGTGGTCGGCGACCAGCAGTCCGGCGCACAGACCGAAGAACATCGCGATGCCGCCGAGCCGCGGTGTGGGTTCCCGGTGCACGTCCCGTGCCCGGATCTGCGGCATGGCTCCGGCCACGATCGCGAACTTCCGTACCGGCCCGGTCAGCAGATACGTCACCGCGGCCGTGACACAGAGCGTCAGCAGATATTCACGCACGGGCTTCCCCACAGGTCTCGCTGGCCATCTCAGCCCCACACCCTAGCGATGCGCGCATACGGTTGAGGACTTCCGGGTAGCGACGATGGTTGCACGACTGACTGTGCACACGAGCGCGTGTACCCCTCAGAGGTCCGGATAGGGCGGAAATCTTCCGGTGAGCTCCCGCACTTCTTCACGCGCGGTCCTGCTGTCCTTCCCACCCCGCAGCACCGCCGCGAACACCGCCGCGACCTGCGCCATCTCCATCTCGCCCATGCCCTGCGTGGTCATCGCCGCGGTGCCCAGCCGCAGGCCCCGCGTCTCCCCGTACGGCAGCGCACAGGTGTCGAGGACCATTCCGGCGGCGGCGAGCCGACCGCGTGCGGTCCGCCCGTCGAGGCCGAACGGCGCCGGGTCGGCGGTCAGCATGTGGGTGTCCGTGCCGCCCGTGGTCAGGGCGAGTCCCTCCGCCGCCAGCCGCTCGGCCAGCGCCCGCGCGTTGGCCACCACCTGATGGGCGTACGCGGTGAACGCGGGCGTCGCCGCCTCGCCGAACGCGACGGCCTTGGCGGCGATCGTGTTCATCTGCGCGCCGCCCTGGGTGAACGGGAAGACGGCGCGGTCGACGCGCTCCGCCAGTTCCGCGCCGCACAGGATCATGCCGCCGCGTGGCCCGCGCAGCACCTTGTGGGTCGTCGCGCAGACCACGTCGGCGTACGGCAACGGGCTGGGCGCCGCTCCCCCGGCGACCAGCCCGATGGGATGGGCGGCGTCGGCGATGAGATAGGCGCCCGCCTCGTCGGCGATCTCCCGGAAGAGGGCGTAGTCGATGTGCCGGGGATAGGAGATGGAGCCGCAGACGATGGCCTTGGGGCGGTGCGTCCGGGCCAGCGCCCGCACCTGCGCGTAGTCGATCCGCCCGGACTCCCGCTCCACCCCGTAGCCGACGAAGTCGAACCAGCGGCCGGAGAAGTTCGCCGGCGACCCGTGCGTGAGGTGACCGCCGAACGGCAGCCCCATGGCGAGCACGGTGTCGCCGGGGCGCAGCAGGGCGGCGTACGTGGCCAGTACGGCCGACGATCCGGAGTGGGACTGCACGTTCGCGTGATCGGCGCCGAACAGGGCCCTGGCGCGCTCCACGGCCATCCGTTCGGCGACGTCGACGATCTCGCAGCCGCCGTGGTGACGGGCGCCGGGGTATCCCTCGGCGTACTTGTTGGCGAGCGGCGACCCGAGGGCGGCCAGCACGGCCGGCGAGGTGAAGTTCTCGGCCGCGATCAGCTGCAACGACGTCGACTGCCGCACCAGCTCCCCGAGCAGGACCTCGGCGAGTTCCGGGTCCTGTCGACGCAGGACATCCGCTTCCAGCGTGTGTGTGACCGGCATGGTGGTCTCCGGACCTCGGCAGGTGGTGCGCCACGTCCTCGGCGGCGGGATGCGCTACGTCCAATGTAGAACCGCGGTCCCGAGGCCGCCCGGTCTCGCCCGGACCCGTACCCCCGTCGGCCTAGCGCGGGCCGGCCCGGCGCCCGCGTGCCCCGCCCGTGCCGGACGCGCCCGCGTCCCACGCCCGTGTCGGACGGTCGCCCGCCCGCTCGTGTCAGGCGCTCGCCCGCACGCCCGTCAGCGCCGTCACGACCGGGTCCAGCGCCTCGTTGATCTCGTCCCCGATGGACCGGAAGAAGGGCAGCGGCGCACCGTAGGGGTCGTACACCTCGTCCGCCTCCGCCGTCGGCGCCAGCAGCCACCCGCGCAGCGCCGCCGCGGCCCGCACCAGGGCACGAGCGCGTTCGACCACGCCGTCCTCCAGCGGGGGCAGCGTCGCCGTGTCTATGGCCCGTACGAGACGCGTGAACTCCTTCAGCGTGAAGGTGCGCAGACCCGCCGAGTGGCCCATGGAGATGACCTGGGCGCGGTGGTCGCGGGTGGCCGTCAGGACCAGGTCGGCCCTGATGACGTGGTCGTCGAGGAGCTCGCGGCCGACGAAGCCCGAGGCGTCCGCGCCGAAGTCCGCGAGGACCGTCTCGGCGTTGGCCTCCATGGGCGCGCCCTCGTGGCCCCAGGTGCCGGCGCTCTCCACGATCAGGCCGCCCCACAGCGGGTCGCCGAGCCGGTCGGCGAGGGCATGACGGGTCAGCCGCTCGGTGATCGGCGAGCGGCACACGTTGCCGGTGCTGACGTGGAGGATGCGGAAGGACCCCCCGGGGGAACCATTGGACCCCGCGCTCCCCGTACCTATGCCACGCATGGGGGTGCCCCCTGGTCGAGGGGGCCCGGGAGCCTGGGGGAGACGGGGGCTGTCAATTCGCCACCTCGAGGTCGGGTACGACCTTCCGCAGCTCCTCCGCCGACAGCGCCCCGGCGCGCAGCAGCACGGGCACCTTGCCGGTCACGTCCACGATGGAGGAGGGCACGTTGCCCGGGGTCGGACCGCCGTCCAGGTAGACGGAGACGGAGTCCCCGAGCATGTCCTGCGCGGCGTCGCAGTTCTCCGGCGCCGGGTGGCCGGTGAGGTTCGCGGAGGAGACGGCCATCGGGCCGACCTCCGTGAGCAGTTCGATGGCGACCGGGTGCAGCGGCATGCGCACGGCCACCGTGCCCCGGGTGTCCCCCAGGTCCCACTGCAGGGACGGCTGGTGCCTGGCGACGAGCGTCAGGGCGCCCGGCCAGAACGCGTCGACGAGCTCCCAGGCCATCTCGGAGAAGTCCGTGACGAGCCCGTGCAGGGTGTTCGGGGAGCCGATGAGGACAGGGGTGGGCATGTTGCGGCCGCGGCCCTTGGCGTCGAGCAGATCGGCGACGGCCTCCGAGGTGAACGCGTCGGCACCGATGCCGTAGACCGTGTCCGTCGGGAGGACCACCAGTTCGCCACGGCGGACGGCGGACGCGGCCTCACGCAGACCGGTCGTGCGGTCGGTGGCGTCGTTGGTGTCGTATCGCCGTGCCATTTAGCGGGCCTCCTCGTACACGTACTGCTGGCTGGGGAACGGGATGCGCGTACTCACGGCATCGCCTTGCGGGCGGTCGCGAACCGCGGCCGGTTGTTGAGGTCCGGATGGTCGGCCGCGTCGGCCCAGCCCCGCTCCTCGGTGAAGATCCACGGCACCTGTCCGCCCTGGGTGTCGGCGTGCTCGATGACGACGACGCCGCCGGGGCGCAGCAGCCGGTGCGCGGTGCGCTCGATGCCGCGGATGAGGTCGAGTCCGTCCTCGCCGGAGAACAGGGCGAGTTCGGGATCGTAGTCCCGGGCCTCCGGCGCCACGTACTCCCACTCGGTGAGGGGGATGTACGGCGGGTTGGAGATCACCAGGTCCACCTGCCCGTCGAGGTCGCGGAAGGCCTCCAGGGCGTCTCCCTGGCGCAGGTCGACCCTGGACCCCTCGACGTTCTTGCGCGTCCACCGCAGGGCGTCCTCGGACAGCTCCACGGCGTGGACGCGGGAGCGCGGGACCTCCTGCGCGAGGGCGAGCGCGATGGCGCCCGAGCCGGTGCAGAGGTCGACGATCATCGGTTCGACGACGTCCATCGCGCGGACGGCGTCTATCGCCCAGCCGACCACGGACTCGGTCTCCGGGCGGGGCACGAAGACGCCGGGGCCTACCTGGAGCTCCAGGTAGCGGAAATAGGCGTGCCCGGTGATGTGCTGGAGCGGCTCGCGGGCCTCCCGGCGCGCGATCACCTCCCAGTAGCGGGCGTCGAAGTCCGCGTCCTTGACGGTGTGCAGCTCGCCCCGCTTCACGCCGTGCACGAAGGCGGCGAGCTCCTCCGCGTCGTTGCGCGGTGAGGGCACGCCGGCGTCGGCCAGCCGCTGGGTGGCCTGGGCCACTTCCGCGAGCAGCACGCCGCGGGGGTTTGGGGGTCGCCCCCCAAGATGTTGCTGCACGCTGGTCCTCCGGGGCTGAGCTGTTGTCGTGAGCTTCTTACGCGGCGGCGAGTTTGGCCGCCGAGTCCGCGTCGACGCAGGCCTGGATCATCGCGTCGAGGTCGCCGTCGAGGACCTGGTCCAAGTTGTACGCCTTGAATCCGACGCGGTGGTCCGAGATGCGGTTCTCCGGGAAGTTGTACGTACGGATCTTCTCGGAGCGGTCGACGGTACGGACCTGGCTGCGGCGGGCGTCCGCGGCCTCCCGTTCCGCTTCCTCCTGCGCCGCCGCGAGGAGCCTGGAGCGCAGGATACGCATCGCCTGCTCCTTGTTCTGCAGCTGGCTCTTCTCGTTCTGGCAGGAGGCGACGACTCCGGTGGGAATGTGCGTGATGCGCACCGCGGAGTCGGTGGTGTTCACGGACTGGCCGCCGGGTCCGGAGGAGCGGTAGACGTCGATGCGCAGATCGTTCGCGTGGATCTCGACGTCGACCTCCTCGGCCTCCGGTGTGACGAGCACGCCGGCCGCGGAGGTGTGGATGCGGCCCTGCGACTCGGTGGACGGCACGCGCTGCACGCGGTGCACGCCGCCCTCGTACTTCAGGCGCGCCCAGACTCCCTGTCCCGGTTCGGTGGCGCCCTGGCCGCCCTTGGTCTTCACCGCGACCTGGACGTCCTTGTAGCCGCCGAGCTCGGACTCGGTGGAGTCGATGATCTCGGTCTTCCAGCCGACCCGCTCGGCGTAGCGCAGGTACATGCGCAGCAGGTCGCCGGCGAAGAGGGCGGACTCGTCGCCGCCGGCGCCCGCCTTGATCTCCAGGATGACGTCCTTGTCGTCGCTGGGGTCGCGCGGGACCAGCAGCAGCCGGAGCTTCTCGGTGAGCTCCTCGCGCTGCTTCTCCAGTTCCTTGACCTCGGCGGCGAAGTCGGGGTCGTCGGCCGCGAACTCCTTCGCGGTCCCGATGTCGTCCCCGGTCTGCTTCCAGGAGCGGTACGTCGCGACGATCGGGGTCAGCTCGGCGTAGCGCTTGTTCAGCTTGCGCGCGTTGGCCTGGTCGGTGTGGACCGACGGGTCAGCGAGCTTCTTCTCCAGATCGGCGTGTTCACCGATGAGTTCCTCGACCGCCTCGAACATCTCCGGCTCCAATGGACTGTCCCCCGCTCCGTGACGGGCTCGGGGACGTAGGTACGGCGTGGGGGTCCCCCGGCCCGAACGAGGTCGGAAGCCCGGGGGAAGGGGCTGCACCGCAAAGCGCCGGTCCCGGCGCCCCCGTGCCGGGGACGCCGGAGACCGGCGCTGTGGGCTCGCTACTTCTTGGCAGCGGCAGCCTTGCCGAAGCGGGCCTCGAAGCGGGCCACGCGGCCACCGGTGTCGAGGATCTTCTGCTTGCCCGTGTAGAACGGGTGGCACTCGGAGCAGACCTCGGCACGAATGGTGCCGGACTCGATCGTGCTGCGGGTGATGAACGACGCGCCACAGGTGCAGCTGACCTGCGTCTCGACGTACTCGGGGTGGATCTCGCGCTTCAAGGTGTCTCCTAGTTTCGGGAGGGCGCCGGGTCGCCGCCGCGGGATGCGGGAGCGTGAACCGGAGCCGACGTACCAGTCTGCCAGGACTGGGCGCATCCCCCAAAACCGGGGGGATGGATTATCTATTCCCGGGCGTGTGTACGGACCGCTCAGGGCCCGTGTACGGGGCTCAGGAGGCGTTCACGACGCCCTTCGCGGAGCCCGTGGCGGTGCCCTTGGTGGCCGCCGCGGGAATCGCCCGGTCGTCCTTGAGCGCGTTCCAGACCAGCTTGGACTTGGCCTCGTCGACCAGGACACGGTTGGCGTCCGCGCTGTCGTACTGGACCGGCATCGTCACCATGTTCATGTGCGACGAGCCGATGCCCTTGAGGCCGTCGGCGAAGGACGCGAGGTCCTTGACCGAACCGATGTCGGAGTCGGTGGTGACGGTCTTGGTGGCGGTGTCGGCGAGCTGGTAGAGCTTCGTGGGGCTGGTCAGCACGCCGAGGTGCTTGACCTGGTCGACCAGTGCCTTGATGAACGCCTGCTGGAGCTGGATGCGGCCGAGGTCGGAGCCGTCGCCGACGCCGTGCCGGGTGCGGACCAGACCGAGCGCCTGCCGCCCGTCGAGGGTGTGCGGGCCGGCCGCGAGGTTCAGGTGGCTGTCCGGGTCCTTGATGTCCTTGGTCGTGGTGACCGAGACACCGCCCAGGTCGTCGATGAGCTTCTGGAAGCCGCTGAAGTCGACCTCGACGTAGTGGTCCATGCGGATACCGGACATCGACTCGACGGTCTTCACGGCACAGGTGGCGCCACCGGTGGAGTACGCGGAGTTGAACATCACGCCGGTGGAGGCGTCGTGGGTGACGCCCTTGGCGTCGGTGCAGGAGGGGCGCCGGACGAGGGTGTCGCGGGGTATGGAGACCACGCTGGCCTTCTTGTGGCCCTTGTATATGTGCACGACCATCGCCGTGTCCGAGCGGGCGCTGCCGTCGTCGGCGCCGCCGCCGAGCTTCTCGTTGCCGCCGGCGCGTGTGTCGGACCCCAGCACCAGGATGTTCTCGGAGCCGTTGTCGGCCTTCGTGGGCCGGTCCGAACCGAGTGCCTGGTTGATGTCGACGGTCTTGAGGTTGTCGTTGAGCTTGAAGTACAGGATTCCGACGCCGGTGCCGCCCAGCACGACGATGCCGGCCGCGCTCCAGGCCGTGATGAGCAACGCCTTGCGACGCGTTCCCCGCGGCTTGCGGCGGCTGCCCTTCGCACGGCGGCGCGGGCGGCTCGTGCCGGACTCGCCCGGTGTCCCGGGTCCCGGCGTGCTCTCGGCAGGCATGTGCTCCCTCAGTCCTCGTACTGTCGGTTACCCCTGTCTGTCAGGGCCAGGCCCGTCTGCGGTCGTGACACGTACTTCTCCATGGTCACTCCGTACCGTCAGACGGGGAAACTCGGCAAAGGGTTGCACAACGCGACGGGTCCACCGCCGGCCGCGACGGGCACTCCGGACGCTCGACACGTCCGGTCGGAAACGCGCTCACCTGGCCTTTCGCCCGAAGATGTCGTCCCGCTCGAAATCGGTACGGACCTTGATCCCTGTGGCGAAGGTCTCGCCGGCGTCCATGCCGGTGCCCGGGTACGGACACGGTGTGCCGACGGTGTACGGGCCGGGAGTCGCACCCGCGCCCGCGCCCGCGTCGGTGCCTGTGTCCGCCCGTAGCCGTAGCCCGTGTCTGTGCTCGCGCTTGTGTCCGCGCTCGCGTGCTCGTGGTCGTGGTCGTGCTCTCGCATGCTCGGTGAGGACGTCCGCGTCGACGGTCAAGTCCCCGCCGGGATCGACGCGTTGTGCAGGAGGCACGCGGCCACCCGCGGCCGGTGCCGGTCAGCACGAAGGGCCGCCCCCGGATCGGGGGCGGCCCTCAGTCGTGCGGTGGTCGGTCGTGCGGAGGTCAGTCGTTGCCGTTGCCCGGCGACGGCGTCGTCTTCTGGATCTGCAGAAGGAACTCCGCGTTCGACTTCGTCTGCTTCATCTTGTCGAGCAGCAGCTCGATCGCCTGCTGCTGGTCGAGCGCGTGCAGCACGCGGCGCAGCTTCCAGGTGATCGCGAGCTCGTCGCTGCCGAGCAGGATCTCTTCCTTACGGGTACCGGACGCGTCGACGTCCACCGCCGGGAAGATGCGCTTGTCGGCGAGCTTCCGGTCGAGCTTGAGCTCGGCGTTGCCGGTGCCCTTGAACTCCTCGAAGATGACCTCGTCCATGCGCGAGCCGGTGTCGACGAGCGCGGTGGCCAGGATGGTCAGCGAGCCGCCGTCCTCGATGTTGCGCGCGGCGCCGAAGAACCGCTTCGGCGGGTAGAGCGCGGTCGAGTCGACACCACCGGACAGGATGCGGCCGGAGGCCGGGGCGGCGAGGTTGTACGCACGGCCCAGACGGGTGATCGAGTCGAGCAGCACGACGACGTCGTGACCCAGCTCCACCAGACGCTTGGCGCGCTCGATGGCGAGCTCGGCGACCGTGGTGTGGTCCTCGGCCGGGCGGTCGAAGGTCGAGGAGATGACCTCGCCCTTGACCGACCGCTGCATGTCGGTGACCTCTTCCGGACGCTCGTCGACCAAGACGACCATCAGGTGGCACTCGGGGTTGTTGTGGGTGATCGCGTTGGCGATCGCCTGCATGATCATGGTCTTGCCGGTCTTCGGCGGGGCCACGATCAGACCACGCTGGCCCTTGCCGATCGGCGCGACGAGGTCGATGATCCGGGTCGTCAGCACGCCGGGGTCGGTCTCGAGGCGGAGCCGGTCCTGCGGGTAGAGCGGGGTCAGCTTGTTGAACTCCGGTCGCCCGCGCCCCGAGTCGGGGGCCATGCCGTTGGTCGAGTCCAGGCGGACCAGCGCGTTGAACTTCTCGCGGCGCTCGCCGTCCTTGGGCTGACGGACCGCGCCGGTGACGTGGTCACCCTTGCGCAGGCCGTTCTTGCGGACCTGGGCCAGCGACACGTACACGTCGTTCGGACCCGGCAGGTAGCCCGAGGTGCGGATGAACGCGTAGTTGTCGAGGATGTCCAGGATGCCCGCGACGGGGATCAGGACGTCGTCGTCCGCGAGCTGCGGCTCGTTGGTCGCGAACTCGTCGCGGCCACGACGGCCACGGCGGTCGCGGTAACGGCCGCGACGGCCGCGACGGCCACCGTCGAAGTCGTCGTCGTCCTGCGGGCCGTTGTCACGCTGCTGGCGGTCCTGGCGGTCCTGACGGCCGCCGCCCTGCTGCTGGCGGTCCTGACGGTCCTGGCGCTCCGGGCGCTGCTGTCCGCCGCCGGCCTGGCCCTGCTGCTGCTCGTCGCCCTTGCCGCCGCGGCGGTCGCGCTCACGCCCGCCACGCTCGCGGTCACCGCGGTCACCGCGGTCACGCCGGTCACGGCGGCCCTGGCGGCCGTCGGCGCCGTCACCGGCGTCGCCCTTGGCCTCGCCGGCCGTGTCGGCCTTCGGCTCGCTCTTCGCCTCGACGGCGACCGTCTCGGGGCTGCCCGCCTCGGCGACGGCGCGACGGCGGCGGCGCTCCACGGCGGGGGCGTCGTCCTGCTCGGCCTCGCTCGCGCGGGAGGGGCCTCCGGCGGGCTGGCCGGGGATCTCGATCTGCTGCTGGGCCACGGCCTTCTCGGCGGCCTTCTCGGCCGGAGCGGCCTCGTCGCCGGTACGGGCCTTGGAGGTGGCCCGGCGCTTCGGCTTGGCCTCGGTGGCGGTGTCGGCGGTCTGGGCGGGGGCACCGCCCGCCTGCGCCTCCTTGATGACCTCGATCAGCTGGCTCTTGCGCATCCGCGCGGTGCCCCTGATACCGAGGCCGGACGCGACCTGCTGAAGCTCGGCCAGCACCATGCCGTCGAGGCCGGTACCGCGGCGCCGCCGGGAGCCGGCACCGGAAGCAGGCGCGGCAGAGGCGTCCGTGGCGGGCGCGGCAGCGGTCTCCTCGACACGCGCGCCCATCAGATCGGTGGTGTCGCTCACGAAGGGTCCTTCCCTGGAGCGGACGTCGGCCTGTCTGGCTCGGCGACCGGTTGTGCTGTCCGGCTTTGGTCCTTGTGGTGTGGACCGCGCCGGGGCGGTGGTCCGCCTAAGCGGCGGAAGACATATCTGGTGATGACGATTCCGGAGCCGAGGCACTGAATTGCGGTGTCATCGGCACGGTCACGCCGGTTCCGGAGCGTGCTCAGCACTGCTCAGCGCATAGCACCCAATGCATGGCACAAAGCAGTTTGGGAGGCTCCCGGAAGAAAGGTTGTCCCGGACGGGGACACGATGCACCTCGCCATGGTGGGGTCGGGTGCAGACTTGAGGTTAACACTACCGGATCCAACAAACATTCCCCCTCTCGAAATCCGGCAACCGCGCGCTTTTAATGGACACCCGTCGGCGCGAGCGGCAGCACACTCGCCCCCGTGGCGTCGAGGTCCAGTCGATTGGCGGCCCACCCCTGACCTGCGAGGTCGGCGACCTTGTCGGCAGATTCCGCGTCGGCGAGCGCGAGGACCGTGGGGCCGGCGCCGGAGATCACCGCGGGAATGCCGTCGGCCCGCAGCCGCTCCACCAGTGCGGTGCTCTCCGGCATCGCCGGGGCGCGGTAGTCCTGGTGCAGACGGTCCTCGGTGGCGGGCAGCAGCAGCTCGGGGCGCCGGGTGAGGGCCTCGACGAGCAGTGCGGCGCGGCCCGCGTTCGTGGCGGCGTCGACGTGCGGGACGGTGCGTGGCAGCAGGCCGCGCGCGGTCTCCGTGAGTACCGGCTTTCCCGGTACGAAAACCACCGGAACGATGGAATCGGCGGGTTCCATCCGGATCGCCCGCGCGGCTCCGGCCTCCATCCAGGAGAGCGTGAAACCACCGAGCAGACAGGCCGCGACATTGTCGGGATGCCCTTCGATCTCGGTGGCGAGTTCCAGCAGCGCGGAGTCGTCGAGCCTGCTGTCGCCGCCTATGGTCACGGCACGCGCGGCGACGATTCCGGCGCAGATGGCGGCCGAGGAGGAACCGAGACCCCGTCCATGCGGAATGCGGTTGGCGCAGACGATCTCAAGGCCGCGCGGCTGTCCGCCCAGCAGATCGAAGGCGGTGCGCAGGGAACGTACGAGGAGATGACTCTCGTCGCGTGGCAGCGTCTCGCTGCCCTCACCCGCGATGTCGATGTGCAGCCCGGAGTCGGCCACCCGGACGACCACGTCGTCGTACAGCCCCAGTGACAGGCCGAAGGCGTCGAAGCCCGGCCCGAGATTGGCGCTGGTGGCGGGGACGCGCACCCGGACGGCGGCGGCGCGGAACGCTGGACCGGCCATCGCTCGATGACTCTCCTTGAGCTGCGTGATGTGCGAGATTCTCGATGAACTGCGGTGAACTGCTGCGGTGGCTGCTGCGAGGAACTGCGACGGGTTGCGATGCCTACGAGAAGACCCGGAGGCCGCAAGGACGGCGCGGCACCGCGGCATATGCGGCGGGCGGGTTCGGTACAGCCTATCGAAGGAAGGTTCTGTGGCGACATAGGGCGCACAGGAGGCGCACGATGCGTGTCGTAAGCCCCCTGTGCACCCCCCGTCGATTTGCCTCGGGACCGCCCGTGGCGGCGGAGGCTTTCTGCCCGTTTCCGGTACTTTCCACCCGTCGCCCAGGGCTCCGCCCCCGCCCCCGCGTACTCCCGGGGACTCCCGCCAGGGACTCCCACGGGGCGGCGGCGGGTTCGCGCCAGGCGGCTTTACGCCAGTCCGAGCCGCTCCGCCGCCGTGGCCGCGTCCACCGGGACGGTGACGGGCTGCGGGGCGCCGGCGACGGCCCAGTCCGGATCCTTGAGCCCGTTGCCGGTCACCGTGCAGACGATCCGCTGGCCGGGGTCGACCTTGCCCTGCTCGGCGGCCTTCAGCAGACCGGCGACGGACGCGGCCGACGCCGGCTCGACGAAGACACCCTCCTGCGCGGCCAACAGCCGGTAGGCGCGCAGGATCTCACGGTCCGTCACCTCGTCGATGAAGCCGCCCGACTCGTCCCGCGCGGCCAGCGCGAACTGCCACGAGGCCGGGTTGCCGATACGGATCGCGGTGGCGATGGTCGAGGGGTCCTTGACCACCTCACCGCGCACGATGGGCGCGGAGCCGGAGGCCTGGAAGCCCCACATGCGCGGGGTCCGCGTGGCGATGCCGTCGGCGGCGTACTCGGTGTAGCCCTTCCAGTACGCCGTGATGTTGCCCGCGTTGCCCACCGGCAGGACGTGGATGTCGGGCGCGTCGCCGAGCATGTCCACGATCTCGAAGGCCGCGGTCTTCTGGCCCTCGATACGCACCGGATTGACCGAATTGACCAGCGCCACCGGGTAGTTGTCGGACAGCGAGCGCGCGAGGGTGAGGCAGTCGTCGAAGTTCCCGTCGACCTGGAGGATCTTCGCGCCGTGGATGAGGGCCTGCCCCATCTTGCCGAGCGCGATCTTGCCCTGCGGCACGAGGACGGCGCAGACCATCCCGGCCCGCACCGCGTAGGCCGCGGCGGAGGCCGACGTGTTGCCGGTGGAGGCGCAGATGACGGCCTTGGCGCCCTCCTCCTTCGCCCGCGTGATGGCCATGGTCATACCGCGGTCCTTGAAGGACCCGGTCGGATTCGCACCCTCCACCTTGAGGTGGACGTCGCAGCCCGTGCGCTCGGAGAGCACCTGCGCGGGCACGAGCGGCGTACCGCCCTCACGCAGCGTCACGACCGGCGTGTTCTCGGACACCGGAAGCCGGTCCCGGTACTCCTCGATGATTCCGCGCCATTGGTGGGTCATTGCTGGTTACTCTCCTTCAACCCGCATGATGCTGGCGACACCCCGCACGGTGTCGAGGCTGCGCAGCGCCTCGACGGTCCCGTTCAAGGACGCGTCGGACGCACGGTGGGTGACTACGACGAGAGAGGCCTCGCCGCCTCCGTCCTGCCGGCCCTGCTGGCGAACCGTATCGATCGAGACGCCGTGCTCGGCGAAGACAGTGGCCACCTGGGCGAGAACACCCGGTTTGTCGGCCACGTCGAGGCTGATGTGGTAGCGCGTGACGACCTCGCCCATGGAGCTCACGGGCAGCTGGGTGTACGCGGAGTCGCCGGGCCCGGTCGCGCCGCTGAGCTTGTTGCGGCAGACGGCGACGAGGTCGCCGAGAACGGCGGATGCGGTCGGGGCGCCGCCGGCGCCCGGTCCGTAGAACATGAGCTGACCGGCGGCGTCCGACTCGACGAACACGGCGTTGTACGCGCCGCGCACGGAGGCGAGCGGGTGGCTCAGCGGAATCATCGCCGGGTGCACGCGCGCCGTCACCGAGCCGCCGTCCGCGGCGCGCTCGCAGATGGCGAGCAGTTTGATGGTGCAGCCCATGGCCTTGGCCGAGGCGAAGTCGGCGGAGGTGACCTCGTTCATGCCCTCGCGGTAGACGTCGTCGAGACGCACCCGGGTGTGGAAGGCGATGCCGGCCAGGATGGCGGCCTTGGCGGCGGCGTCGAAGCCCTCGACGTCGGCGGTCGGGTCGGCTTCCGCGTACCCGAGCGCGGTGGCCTCGTCGAGCGCCTCCTGGTAGCCCGCACCCGTGGAGTCCATCTTGTCGAGGATGAAGTTCGTGGTCCCGTTGACGATCCCCATCACGCGGTTGATCTTGTCGCCGGCCAGGGACTCGCGCAGCGGCCGGATCAGCGGGATGGCACCGGCGACGGCGGCCTCGTAGTAGAGGTCCCTGCCGTGCTCCTCGGCGGCGGCGTGCAGCGCGGCACCGTCCTGGGCGAGCAGCGCCTTGTTGGCGGACACGACGGAGGCGCCGTGCTCGAAGGCGGTCGTGATGAGGGAGCGGGCGGGCTCGATGCCCCCGATGACCTCCACGACGACGTCGATGTCCCCACGCTTGACCAGGGCGGTCGCGTCGGTGGTCACCAGGTCGGGGTCGATGCCCTCACGGACCTTGGAGGGCCGCCGCACCGCGACGCCGGTCAGCTCGACCGGGGCCCCGATGCGCGCGGCGAGGTCGTCGGCGTGCGTCGTCATGATGCGAGCCACCTCTGAGCCGACAACCCCACAGCCCAGCAGCGCCACCTTCAGCGGACGCGTACGCATCATCCGACCTCGTTTCCTCATACCGTCTACGGTGGGACCAGTCTCACTCACCGGACGGGGGTTTCTGTCCCTCGTCCGGATCGTGAGATGTCTATTTCATTCTCGCGGGGCCGACGAACCGGAGATCTTTCTCCGCCCGCCGGGACACCGCCCGTGGCCGCCGTTCCTCACCCCACGTCGAGCCGGAGCAGGTCCTCCTCCGTCTCGCGCCGGACGATGACCCGCGCCTCGCCGTCGTTGACCGCGACGACCGGCGGCCGCAGCGCGTGGTTGTAGTTGCTGGCCATCGACCGGCAGTAGGCGCCGGTGGCCGGAACGGCGATCAGGTCGCCGGGGGCCAGGTCGGAGGGCAGGAAAGCGTCCTTCACGACGATGTCACCACTCTCGCAGTGCTTGCCGACGACGCGCACGAGCATGGGCTCGGCGTCGGAGGTGCGCGAGACCAGGGCGACGCTGTACTCGGCGTCGTACAGCGCGGTGCGGATGTTGTCGGACATGCCGCCGTCCACGGAGACGTACGTCCGCAGCCCGTCGAGCGGCTTGATCGTGCCGACCTCGTAGAGCGTGAAGGCGGTCGGCCCGACGATGGCGCGCCCGGGTTCCACCGAGATCCGAGGCGTCCGCAGCTTCGCGGCCTCGCACTCCCGGGTGACGATCTCGCTGAGGGCCTTGGCGATCTCGTGCGGCTCGCGGGGGTCGTCGTCGCTGGTGTACGCGATGCCGAGGCCGCCGCCGAGGTCGATCTCCGGCAGTTCGATCCCGTGCTCGTCACGGACGGCCGCGAGCAGCGCCACGACCCGCCGGGCGGCGACCTCGAACCCGGCCATGTCGAAGATCTGCGAGCCGATGTGCGAGTGGATCCCGACCACTTCGAGACCGTCGAGGGAGAGCGCACGGCGTACGGCCTCCGCGGCCTGCCCGTCGGCGAGGGCGATCCCGAACTTCTGGTCCTCGTGGGCGGTGGCGATGAACTCGTGCGTGTGCGCCTCCACGCCGACCGTCACCCGGATCTGTACGCGCTGCCGCGTGCCGAGGGACTGGGCGATGTGGGCGACGCGCACGATCTCCTGGAAGGAGTCGAGGACGATCCGCCCGACGCCGGCCCGGACGGCGGCGGTGATCTCCTCGGCGGACTTGTTGTTGCCGTGGAAGGCGATGCGGTCGGCGGGCATGCCGGCGGAGAGGGCGGTGACCAGTTCACCACCCGAACAGACGTCGAGGTTCAGCCCCTCCTCGTGCAGCCACCGCACGACGGCACGCGAGAGGAACGCCTTCCCCGCGTAGAAGACGTCGGCGTCGTGTCCGAAGGCGGTGCGCCAGGCGCGGGCGCGCGCCCGGAAGTCCGACTCGTCGAGGAAGTAGGCGGGTGTGCCGAACTCCTCCGCGAGGGTGGTGACTTCGACACCGCCGACACTCACGACCCCGTCGTCGGTACGGGTGACGGTGTGGGCCCAGACCTTGGGATCGAGGGCGTTGAGGTCGGTGGGCGGGGCGCTGTAGTGCCCCTCGGGCAGCACATCGGCGTGACGGGGCCCGGCGGGGTGTGCGGAACGGCTCATTCTTCTCTCACAGATAGTCAGGGGCGCTGATGCCGAGCAGGGACAGGCCGCCGGCCAGCACCGTCCCGGTGGCTTCGGCGAGCGCGAGCCGGGCGCGGTGGGCGGCCGAGGGTTTCTCGTCGCCGAGCGGCAGCACCAGGTGCTGGAGGGCGAGGAAGGCGTCGGCGGTGGTGACGAGATGCCGGGCGAGGCGGTCGGGGGCGCGATGGGTCGCGGCGACGCGCAGGGCACGGGGGTACTCGGCGAGGGCGCCGAGCAGCTCGCCGGCCCCCGGGACGTCACCGGGGGTACCGGTGAAGCCGAGAGCGGCGGCGTTGCGGGTGAGAGCCCGGGTGCGGGCGTGCGCGTACCGGACGCGGTAGAGCGGGTTGCTCTCCCGCTGAAGAAGATGCCCGGCACCGATCCGGGGCCGATCGTGCCCGGCCGGGTGCAGCAGCGCCCATCGGGCGGCGTCGGGGCCGAGGGGGGTGGGGTCTTCGGGGGCGGGGACGGGGCGGAGGGTTACGGGGGTGGTGGGGGTGGTGGGGGTTACGGAAGTGGTGGGGGTGCCGGGGGCGCTGGGCGTACTGGGGATGCCAGGGGCGCCGGGTGCGGGGTGGACGAGGTGCGTCTCATCGAGGTGGCGGGCGTCGCGGGGTGAAAGGGCGGTGCGCGAGGGGGCGGTGCGTGAGGGGGCGGTGCCGGAGCAGTCCCTGTCAGGCAGGTCCGTGTCCGAGAGGTCCGTGTCCGAGACGTCCGTGCGGGGCGGCTCGGCGTACCGCACCAGGGCCCGTCCGCCCTGGGTGGCGATGATCCGTACGAGCGCGTCGGCGACGACCTCGGCACGGAGGTCGTACGGAACCGGGATCAGAAGCGGGACGGCCTGCCCGTCGAGGGCGTCGCCGTGGCCGTAGGAACCGCGCCCGATCTCCCGTACGAGGGATGCGACGGCGGAGTCCGCGCCGCCGAGGCGAATGTTGAGGAACCCGGGCCCGGTGATCGCGACGTCGGCGACACCGTCGGTGCCCACGAGGTGGGGCCGCAGGATCTCGGCGACCTGCACCGCGGAGCGCCCGGCGGGCCGGGCCAGCTGCAACGCGATGTTCGTGGCGTAGTCCCCGCATCCGCCGGGTCCCGGGGGCGCCACCACCGCCCGCACCGGCACGGCCACACTCAGCTCACCCGCGTCCACAGCACGACGCACCGCGCGCAGCACGGTACGGGAGAGCTCGACGGGGGTCACGTGACCAGCGTAGGGGAGGAGGGGGGTGGGTATGCGAGTCGGTTTGTCCGGAGGTCCGGGATGTGGACGGGGTACGGGGCGTACGGCCGTACGCGCTCGAATCCGAGGGAAAGGTGAGGCGAGGGGAAAAGAGGCGAGGAGGCGAGACAACGCGGCGTACTGACCCGAACGACTGATCCAATGCCGCCGGAGAGGCCACCAGCCACTCACCACCCAGTGCCCCACGGTCGATATGTGCCGGTATGGGACGGTGTGGGCGGGTAGATCAACAGCTCTCGTCAATGACCGGAGCGGCCGGCGCGCTCGGCTTCGTCGACCCCGAACCCGTCAGGCCCGAACCGCTCGGCACCGAACCTCTCCGCACGGAAACCGTCCGTACCGAACCCGTCCGAGCCGAAGGCGTCGCCCTCGACCGCACCCTCGAAGGCACCTTGGAAGGGCGACCCGCGGTCGTCGTCACCACCACCTTCGCCGCCCCGACTCCCCCGCCGCTCCATCAACTGCCGTACGAGTCGCACGAGTTCGGAAGGCTCGAAGGGCTTGGCGAGAAAGGCGTCGACGCCCACGTCTAGCCCGCTCTCGACCTCGTACTGAGTACAGGCGCTGACGATGGCGAGGGGAAGGTTCCGCGTCCGCGGATCGGCACGGAGCCGAGCGGCGGTCCGCAACCCGTCGAGCCGGGGCATGACCACATCCAGGGTCACCACATCGGGCCGCACGTGATGCACCACGTCCAGGCATTCGGCACCATCGGCCGCGGTCACGACCTCGATGCCCTCCAGCTCGAGGTTGACCCTGATCAGCTGCCGGATGACCTTGTTGTCGTCCACAACAAGCACCCGACCGGACGCGCCTGACACAACTCGAGAGTAGGTCCGCGCCCGGCACCGCGTCCGGGTTTTCCCCACTTCCACCCCGGACGGGGGTCCGGAACCCGCCCCGGCCCGGCCGCGCCCCCCTCTCGCCCGCATCCGGGACTCGCCTCGAGGCTCCTGGACCCTTCGGCCCACACCCCCGAGCCGCCGCCACCGCCACTCGCGCCCCGCTCCCCTCACACCCCAACACACCGCCCCTCCCCCACATAAACCCATGCCAGTCGCCCTCGAAAGAGCTGGTAGGGTTCTACCCGTCGCCGCACACCACGGCCGACACGCCCCCGTAGCTCAGGGGATAGAGCAACGGCCTCCGGAGCCGTGTGCGCAGGTTCGAATCCTGCCGGGGGCACCCCTTATGAGGTGCCCAAAGACCCCGTCACCAGCGGAAACGCTGAGGCCGGGGTCTTCGCGTATGTGCAGGCGGATGTAGCCCGAAGCGGCCGTATGTCGGGGTCTGTGGACGAGGCGTGGACGGGATCTTGGAGCATCGTCGCAGGTGGCGCGTCACCTACACGCCATACAGTCGACGCCCCCGCTATCTTCGTCCGGGTGTCGGACGGTGCTCGGGTGAGGAGCCCAAGCCTTGATGTGCCTGTCACGCCGTCTTAGGCCGTCCGCAGGCAGATGAATGGACGAGTTGGGGGACCTCGTGGACGTGACCACGCTTGCCGTCGCACTCATCGGAGTTGCGGGCACACTGGGTGGAACTCTCGGCGGGGCGGTGCTCAGCCAGCGCGTCACCCGCGAGCAGAACCAGCGGGCCGATCGTGAACGGGCAGAAGACCGGCACGACCGAGCGCAGCAGGCCCGACGGGATCTCTATGCACGATTGAACACCACGGCTCGCGCCTACCGCGTCGCTGCCCAAGACGCAGTCCGAGCGGCTGAGCGCGGTCAGCCAGCGGAACCTGCAATCCTTGACGCTGCCAAGGACGCTTGGTTGGAGAACTACTCGGTGGCGCAGATGGCTCTACCGAAAGACGTCCACGAGATCGCCTCGGCCCTCAACCGGGCGCTCGGCGTCGGGTACACCGTCGTCAAGCAGTTACCGACCAGTCCCGATCTCATAGAGGCGTACACCCGTGCCGGAACTTGGTTCAACGGTCCACTGTCCGAAGGTGTGTACCTCCTACGGGTCACCCTGCGTCATGACCTCGGCGTCGAAGTCCAGCCCGACTTCGCGCAAAATTGCTCTCGGATGCTCGCTGAGCTCAATAGCGAGCGAAGGAGCCTTAGACGTCTGCTCGCCTCGGAGCAAGCCCAGGCCACTCGCTCAGCTTGACGGCCCAGGCAAACGACGACGCCCCCGGCACGCTGCCAAGGGCGTCGATGCGGTCGCTGTGACTTACTCGTACTCGCGAAGCAGGTCCTCGATACGCCGGTTGGCGACGTCCTGCCGTCCGTCGAGGCACTTCGCATAGCGAGTCAGTAGGACTTCGACACTGTTGCCGGCGCGCTCGGCCACCTCTGTGGGGTCGACGCCGGCATTGAGCCATGTCGACAGCGCCGAATGACGGAGGTCGTACGGCCGACTCGCGAGCGGCGAGGACGCCACGGCCGGCGGGAGCGCGAGGAGACGGGCCTCCTGCCACACGCGGTAGTACGTCGAGGACGGGACTACCGAACCCTTCTCGCTGAAGAAGAGGCGCCCGTCGTCCGCAGTGCCGAAGGTAGCCAGGTGCTCGCGAAGTGCGACCACGAGATGGGGCGGGATCGGCACCCGCCTGACGTCCTCAACCGGCCGGTTCTTCAGACCGCGGTCGTCGTGAGTCTCCCCCGAGTCGGTCCACTGCTTGCCGACCGACGGACGAGTCCGGTGAAGCAGCGCCGCTCCCCAGCCCTGTTCGGGAAGGCTCAGGTCCGTCTCGACGAGGCCGATCGCTTCAGCCGGCCGGAGACCGCCGAAGTACATCGCAGCGAAGAGACCCACCAGGCGCCGACCACGAGCCCGCCGGTAGCCGCCTACGTAGGAGACGGCCGCCAGGAGATTCCGGGCCTGCTCGGGGTTCGCGACGACGCGAGGGTCGACCTGGTTGGAGACCTTCGGCTTCTGCCAGCGGACAGCCGTGATCGGGTTTTCGCGCAGTTCCCCCAGGTCGACCGCGTAGTTGGCAGCGTTGACGAGGGTCCGCCGCTTCCGCCGCACGGTCTCGGCTGCCGCGGCCGTGCCGTCGAGCCTGAGCTTCAGCGAGTCCAGCACCGCACGCGCCGTGGCCGGTTCAGCGAGATCGGCCAGCGGTCGCGATGCCTTGGACACCCAGTGGAGAACATTCCGTACGTCGTCCGGGACGTCTCGGTCGTCCGGCCCCGGCAGGACGAAAGCCCAGTTGCGCAGCGCCTTACGGATGGCTTGGTCGGACGGCCGTCCAGCCCGCTCGTCGAGGAGCTCCACCGTCACGCTGGTAAGCGACTCATTGATGCCATCGCGCGTATTGGGAGCGGCGTGGGGCCATTTCATGGCGAGGTACCGGAGGGCGAAGTCGTACCAGGAAACAGCCGACTTCTTCGGTTCCATCGAGTCCGGAAGCCCGGATGCCTTGTAGAACTCCTCGCCGTCGCGCATCGCCCGCATCAGCTTCGAGCGGTAGTGGTCCGCGAGTGCCTTCGTGCGGAACGAGTCGGAGAAGACGTTGCCCGCCACAGACCACCGAACGCCGTACGAGGGCGTCTTCGTGTCACGCTTCCGAACGGCCCAGACCTTCACGCCAAGAGACTTCACGCCGCGGCCTCCAGCTCTCGCAGCCACGTGGAGAAATCACTTCGCCACACCCGGAGCTCCCCGTTGGGCAGCTTGAATGCGGCCGGCCCATGCCCCAGCTCACGCCAGCGATAAAACGTCCGGCGAGAAACCCCACCCAGCTCGTTCAGGATCTGGCGCACGGTCATCAGCTCATCGCGCTGCGGGTTCACGTCGGTTCTCCTTCCGTACCAGGGGCGGGTTCGAGCGACACGGACAGCCAGGCTTCGGCGGCCGAGAGGCCGGTTCCGGCGAAGACCCAGTGCGCGAGGACGTACGTCGTCTCGCACTCACGCTCGGGCAGCGCCGCGGCTGCTTGGGCTCGACGCCAGTCGGCACGGGCGGTGCGGAGCGCGCCGAGGGTGGTGGAGTAGCGGCGGGACTTGGTGGAGAAGTGGCCGCGGAAGCCGAGCATGTGAGCCCAGGCGCGTAAGCGGAGGTGTTCCAGGTCCTTGCGGGCCCCGAGCGTCCACGCGGTGCGGATCAGACGGCGGGCGTGTTCGCTGAGCCTGGCTTGGGCCAGCTCGGCGAGGAACCTGAGCGGGCGGTCGAGGGTGCCGGTCGTGGTCTCCGCGCCTTTGGTCGCGTACTTCGCGATGTACGACGCGACGGCCCGCTCGGTGAGCTCCTGGCCGCCGTCGAAGTCGGCGGAGCGGATCGGGCGCACGTCGAGTTGCCGGCCGAAGACGAAGCAGTGCTGACGGCCGTCGACTTCCGGCCCGTCGACGCGGGCGGCGGCCGCTGCGGCACGGATCGCGTTGGTCAGCAGCTCGGCAGTCGCCCAGGCCGGAGGCGCGGTGTCACCGCCCTCGGGGCCGTCCAGGCGGATGACCGCGTGGAAGTGGACCGCGCCGCGCTTCTGGTACTCGGCCACCTTCGCGAAGGAGACACGGGCGTGATGGCGAAGGGCTCGTTGAGTGAGACCGGCGCGCTTGGCGACCTCCCGGCGGAGGTAGATCGAGAAGCGACGCCAGAGGGCTCCGGCATGTGCGTTCCAGAGAACGGCCGCTTCGTAGTCGTAGTAGTCGGGAGTGAGCGGCGTCCCCAGGATCGGGTCCTGGTCGTCGTGGTGGGTGCCGCAGCGGCAGGCCCGGCCGCCTGTGGGGCGGTTGTGGACGGGGCCGAAGCCGGGTGCGGTGAATGTGGCGAAGACGCGTGGGTGTGTGGCCACCTGGTCCGAAGTGCCCTTACCGCCACGGAGTCCCGCGGTGATCAGGTGGAAGGTGTCGCGGCGGTAGGTCTCGGCACAGGCCGAACAGCGGGTCGCGCGTCGGTTGTTGCAGCGGACGAGGAGGTTGCCGGCCGGGAGGGCGGTCGAGTCGAGGTGGTGCAGGGCAGGGCCGATCTCGCCGGTCGTGGTGTCGACCGCGTACTCGGTGCGGTGACCGTCGAGGCGGACAGGGCGAGTGCAACCGCCCAAGGTGGAAAGCTGGCGGGCCAGTTCGGGCAGGGTGCCTATGGATGCCAGCGTGGAGAGTTCCGCCAGCGGGGGCGGAGGCTGCCGGGTGATGATGAGAGTTCCTCTCGGCTGTTTCGGTGGTTCGGAGGGACGGCCCCGGGGCGGCGGGATGCTTGGCGGCTTGTTGCCGCCCCGGCGGCCGGTCAGCGCTTGTTCGCGCCGGTGACCAGGGAGCGCAGTACCACGGCGGCGATGGCCACGGACACGGCCGTGACGGCGACGACTGCGAGGAGTGCGGTCAGGACGACCCCGACGACGACCACCGCGGCGACCGCGCCCACGTACGGGCTCAGGGAGTGGCGGCCGGCGGAGGGTGCCGGGGTGTGGGTGTGGTGAGGGCTCAGCGCGTTCGAGCCGGGCAGCGTCGGGACGTCGGGCAGCTTGGGGCGGAACACGGCGGGTCTCCTTCTCAGTCGTGGGTGCCGTTGACGACGTCGACACCGGAGCGGGTGCCGGAGTCGATGACCGGGCCGAGGAAGGTCCTGGAGAGCAGGAAACCGAACAGGGCGACCACGACGACGATCCAGACGCGGACGCCCAGGAACTTGATCGCGGCCCAGGCGATGAGCCCCAGGACGAGGACGAGCGGCAGCGAGACGGTCATGGGAGCTCCCTCAGCGGGTGGCGCAGCGGTGGGTGCGCGCGGCGAGTTCGGCGGCGGCGCGGCTGTCGTAGTCGGTGGAGAAGCCGCAGCGCGGTGCGGTGCAGGCGGCGGCGTGCTTCTCTCGGCCACGGCCGTCGTAGTACGTGGCGACCTGGACGGGGCCGATGCGGACGACGCGGCGGAAGCGCGGGTTCGCGGGCATCAGTCGGTTCCCTTCCTGTTCTCTCCGGTGAAGTCGGCGACGTGGCTGACCAGCCAGGCCTTGATCTCCTCGCCCTCGTAGAAGTCGGCGGCGAGGATGACCGGCTCGGCGATCAACATGGCTTCGGTGAGCCGGTTCTGTCGGGTGAGCTCGGCAGCGCGGTTCAGCGCGCGGAGCGTGGACGGGCGCACGGTGGGATGTCCTCCGGGTCAGGCGAGTTGGGCGGCGATGGCTTCGGCGAGCGGCAGCGGGACGCCGAGGCGGGCGCGCAGGGTCGAGGTGTCGATGGCCGTGCCCGTCCGGGTGCGGTGTTCGTCGGCGACCTTGTGGGCCAGCGCGACGAGGGCGGGCGGCACGGCGGCATTGAGAGGGGAATGGGCGGTGGACGGCTGGGGAGCCGGGGCGATCGGTTCGTTCTCGTCCATCCGGGCGGGTGTGCTTTCCCGTCCTGGTTCCGGTTCCGGTTCCGGCGCCGCGACGTGGCCTCGGTGGGCCAGCAGGGTTCCGCCGAGGAAGGCGACTGCGGGCCATCCGGCGACAAGGATCCGCAGCCAGGCGGGAACGTGGTCCAGGTCGAGGAGGCCGGCGGTCGAAACGTTGGCTCCGAGCGAGGCCGTCAGAGCGACGAGGAACCAGACCCACGCCGCGGCTTTCGGTCCTCCGGTGCGGAGTCGGTGCCAGGCGGCGACGAGAAGCAGGTCGACCGAGACCGGATAGGCCCAGGCCTTCCATCCGCTCTGTCCGGCAGCGGCGGCGAGGTCGTGCAGGTGGGCGAAGGACAGGGCCCCGGCGATGACGGCTTGGACCAGGACCGCGTCCGCACGGAAGACGGGGCGGGTCATCGGGGCGTTTCACCGGGGTAGGCCGGGCCGTCGTCGGGGTCGTAGCCGGGCGGGAAGATGCCGGGCGGCGGCTCCGGGAGGGACGCGGCCAGGGACACGCCCACGGCGTCCACGAATGTCGCGTCGGCGTCCGACCGGTCGGCGTACAGGGCGAGTTGTCCCAGCAGGACGACGGTTCGGGCGAAGTCCTCGCAGTCGGGGCACATGGTGGGTGCACTCCTCCTTTCGGGCATGGCGGGGTAGGGACCTGACGCTTGGGCGCGTCGAGTCGGGGCGGGTTGGTCCTACTCGACGACCGGCCGGGGGTGGCTCAGCGGCTCGGCAGGCTTCGCGGCCGGTGGCGGAAGGACGTAGGGCTTGAAGGGAGAGAGCGCCGGTACGTCCGGGGCGAGGTGAGCCGTGCCGCAGCAGGTAGCGGCGGCGTCGGCCAGCGAGATGTGCGGGGTCCGGATTCGGGACCAGCCGCCGGAGGTGTCACCGGCGACGGCGAGCCCGGGGCGCTCGGCGGGAATGGAGCAAGCGGCGGACACGGCTTCCGGCGCGATGTCGCCGAGTGCCATCTTCGCGGAGGCTTCGTCGTTGACGCGGTGGGAGACGCGGCCGGTGAGCTGGGCGCGGAGCATGGTGGCGCCCTTGCCCAGCTCGGCGCCGAAGCGCTGCCCGCAGACCTCCAGGTAGATGCCGGCCGCGCGGCCGAGCTGGGCGAGTCGGATGAGGTGGGTGACCATCTCGTCCCGTCGTTCCTCTTCCTTGCGTGTCGCGACGAGGAAGAGCTCCGCGACCTCGTCGACGAACAGCACGACCGGGGACGGGCGTTCGTCTTCCGGCAGACCCCAGATGTCGGAGGTGATCAGTTCGTCGGGGGTGCCCGGGGCGGTGCCCTGTCGGGCCTTGATCAGGTCGTACCGGTCCTCCATTTCCTTCACGAGCACCGGCAGCAGTTCGGCCGCCTGCTCAGGGTCGGTCGCCAGGGCGGAGAGCCGGGCGGCGAACGGAGAGAGTTCAACACCCCGCTTGCAGTCGATACCGACCAGGACGACGGGTTGCGCGGCCAGGCCGGCGATCAGGTTGCGCAGGTACATGGACTTGCCCGAGAGCGTCGCGCCGAGGACGAGTTCGTGCGGTACGGCCCGGTAGTCACGGACGAACGCGGTCGCGTCCTCCCGCAGCGCCACCGGCACCCGTAAGAGATCGGTCCCGGTCCGGCGCGGCATCCGCACTCTCCGCAGGACGTCGAAGCCGACGAGCCGCAGTTCGACGACTCCGGGCTTGATGTCCCGTACGTACACGGCGTGAACGCCCCAGGCGTGCCGGAGGCGTTCGGCCGAGGCCGCCAGGTCCGCGGGTTCCTGACCCGGGGCGAGCCTGAGCCGCATACGCAGACCGGTCGAGGTGGGCCGGATGACGCCCCGGCGGGGCGGTACCGGACGGACCTCACGTCGAGTGGTCGCCCTGACCGCCAGGGCCCGCCAGCGGGGAGGCTCGACGGTCAGACCGCATGCGTCCATGGTCGAGGAGTAGGAGCCCAGCAGCCGAGCCACCGAGACCGGCAGCCCGACCGTGGACCAGTACGCGGCGGGGTGAGCATGCTTGAGGTAGGCCGTGCCGCCTATCGCGGCGAAGGCCCCGCCCAGCTCGGCCACCGTCACCAGGTCGGTCACGCGATCAGCCCGCCTCAGCCATCGAGAAGGCCCCCGGCATGACGGCGGTCGCCCGGTAGGCGATGCCGTGGCGCTGCTGGCCGTTGAACACGCTCTGCCAAGGGCGGGCCACCAGGCCGGGCAGCGCGACCGGGGCTCCGACAGTCAGCCCGTCCGTGACGCCGCTTTCAGGGACCGTGACCTGAATCAGGGCCGATTCGCCGTCGTCGATGTAGACGACTCCCAGGGTCATCAGGGTCTCGCCGCTCACGGCGTCCTTGGCGATCTCACCGGTCTGCCGGTCACGCACCTTCGGCGCCGGCGCTTCGGTGAGCAGGATCGTGGCGGACGAGGCATCGATACGGATCACACGCACAGAGAGTCTCCTTCTGAGGATGATCAACCCATCACCTGACAGGTTGACTTAGCAAGTTCAAAATTAGAGTTGCCAGGTTGACTTGTCAAGTGCGATTCCGCCCCAACGGCCGCCATCCTGGGGCTAGTTCAAGCGGTACGTATCTTCGAGCTCCTGCCGATCGGCAGGAAGCAGCACGTCGGAAACCTGTAGCGCCTGGCCCGCGGCATCGAAGGCGGCCACCAGAACGCTGAGGACGGGCACACCGTCGGGCAGGCCGAGGAGCTCCGCTTCGCCGGCATCCGCCAGCCGGGCGGAGACCCGCTCCATCACATGGTCGTAGCGGACTTTCTTCCGCCCCTCCAAGTGTTCCCGGATCCCGACGCCCAACGGCTCGGAGCTCCCGAGGTCGGTGCCGTCGACCAGGCCGGCGGGGAAGTACGACGAGACGAGTTCGACCGCCTCCCCCTCGTCCTCGACCAGGAACCGGCGCATCAGGACTTCGGCGCGCTTGGGCAGCCCGAGCACCGAGGCGACTCGCGCCGGAACGAACACTCGATCAACAGCGACCAACCGCCCCGGAGTCTGCGACTCGTCACGCTCCAGCGTTTCCCGCCCGCGCCGACTCTTCTGCTCGACGACAGCCGGCCGACCCCGCACGATCGTGCCGAAGCCCTGCCGGGACTCCAGCCAGCCATCACGCTTCAGCAGTTCCAGAGCCCGGACGACGGTAGGCCGCGACATCCCGAACGCCTGGACCAACTGGTTCTCGCTGGGCACCCGAGTGCCTGGCGCGTACGTGCCGTCCTCAATGCGGCTCTGGATCGTCTGGGCGAGGCGGACGTACTTAGGTGCCGCCACTTCATACGCCATGAACGCCGCCTGTCGAGATTGGCCAAGTCAACTGGTCAACCAGACTAGCGAGAAATCCTGTTGCGCAGTACTGCTGCGCTGCGGCCACCTCAGCTGTCGGGCCAGGCATCGGCCATCACGAAGGAGACGACCGTGCCACCGAAGCGACTGGGACCCGACCGCCAGGACTCCGCGATGGAATCTACGAGCAGCAAGCCGCGTCCATGCGCCTCATTGGCCCCAGGGCGCCGCAGCCGCACGTTCGCCGGATACCCCGGGTTGTGCACATCGACCCGGAGTGAGGCCCCCTCGCGGAACCACTCGATCTGGACGATCCACGGGTCGTCCGAGTGCCCGTAGACGATGGCGTTGGTCACCAGCTCGGAGACCATCAGTACGCAGTCGTCCACCGAGCAGGCCGGGTTGTACGGAGCGATGAACTTCCGGAACCAGCGCCGGGCCCGGGGCACAGACTCCGCGACGGGGTGCAAGGTCATCGCACCGAGCCGCGGCGAGTCCGCAGAGGGATGGCGGTCGATCAGGTAACTCATCCGCGTTCACTCCCTGCCGCTGCCGTCGCAATCGAGGCAGCGCCGTTTCGATGTGGGACGGACACGGTCATTGACGGTGGTGAGCGCCAGGGCCGTGCGGGAGCCGACTCGCTTCCAGCCGCGCCCACGACATCCCCGGCAAGGTAAGTGCGCGCCTTGATCCGGCCGCCGACTCGTCACACCGCGCCCCCTTCAGTAAGTGGCCTTAGCCACTTACTGGATAGTGGCATTAGCCACCTGGGGAGTGCAAGCGGTTCGCCGAAACGACCAACCGTTCGACAGTCAGGTGAGCGGATACCCCTGCTCGAACGCCCAGCGATGCGGAGGGTAGGTGGCTTCGGCGAACTCCAAAGGCCGGTCCTGGAGGTCGAACACCACATGGTTCACGATCAAGACCGCTGAACCCGCCTCCAGTTGGAGGTCCTGCGACTCCTCGTCCGTCGCCTGGCGAGCACACATACGGTCCTCGGCGTAGCTCCCCTGCCGTCCCGTCATGGTCTCGACGTACATCAGGGTCCCCTCCTGGATCCGCTCGGGCTCAAGGAGCTTGGGCGCCCGTTCTCCCACGTCGGGCGCGAACCACGAAGTGGACAAGGTGATGGGTCCGCTCTGATCGTTGGTCACGCGCCGGCGGTGCACGGCCCGCCGATCCTTCGTCAAGCCCAGCGCCTCAGCGACGTGATCCGGAGCGTCCAGCCAACCGGCCGAGGTGATGATCGCGTACTCACCGGAGGTGTAGATCTTCCCCGTCTGCCGGGCTCTGCCGTACAACTCCCGCGCCCGCCGGTTGACTTCCAGACTGCGTACGTACGTTCCGGACCCCTGCCGCTTCTCGACGAGCCCCTGATGACTCAAAGCCTCCAACGACCGTGCGGCTGTCGGCCTGGAAACCTTCCAGGTGGAAGCCAACTGCCGTTCCGACGGGACCTCGTCCCCTGGCCGCAGGTCGCCTCGAAGGATCTGATCGCGGATGTAGTGGGCGATCTGGAGATACTTCGGCTGCGCTTCCTCGATCTGAGGCATGTCCCCTCCTTCTCAAGTGGCTATGGCCTCTGGCCACTATAGGGTGACTGGTCAATTACCGAACCCGTAGTGTTGGGGACATGACGCGGTTGATCGTCGCAGCAGGAGGAGGGGGCGACGCTGTCGCCGCCGCAATGCTTGACGCCGCCCTGTACGGCGACGAGGACGACCGGGCGGTGATCTTCACGTACGCGTGGGACCGCCTGCTGATCGACCCGGTGCCGGGCCCACGAGGGCCCGACAACTTCTCGGGCCTCGAACCCGTGACACCCGCGGTCTGGTCGGTACCGGCCACAGCCCGTCCGATCCCGCCGGCGGGATCCACGCTCCCCCGACTGGCCGCAGAGCTCCCGCACACGTTCGCCTTGATCGACCCCCACCACGGCGCCGCGGGCATCGCGCGCCAACTAGATGAACTGGTGGGCCACTTCCGTCCGACCTCGATCGATCTTCTCGACGTCGGCGGCGACATCCTCGCGCGAGGCGATGAGCCGACCCTCAAGAGCCCGCTCGGAGACGCCCTGACACTGGCAGCGTGCTCCCAGCTGAACGCCCCCGTGCGACTGCTGGTCGCCGGCCCAGGCCTGGACGGCGAACTCCCACTCGACGACCTGCGGAGCCTGCTCGGCCCCCTCGTACACAGGTTCACCGCACAGGACACGGAACCGATTAGCTCGGTCCTGGAATGGCACCCCTCCGAGGCAACCGGGATGCTCGCCGCCACGGCACGAGGCGTCCGAGGTACCTGCGAAGTCCGGGACGCCGGGCTCCCCATCCCGCTCACGGACGAGGGCCCCACGGTCCACGTAGTCGACCTGGACGACGCGCTGAGCCGCAACGAACTGGCCCGCGCCATCCTGTCGACGAACACCTTGGACGAGGCCGAGGCACTCAGCCGGGAGATTTGCGGCTACTCGGAGATCGACTACGAACGCAACAAGGCGGCATGGCTCAAGGACCAGCCGGCGGTCACGCTCGATCCCGACACGGTGCTTTCCCAGCTCGGCGAGTTCGAGAACGAGGCCCGGGGCCGCGGAGTCAGCCATACGACGTTCCGCCGGCTTACGGAGGTGCTGAACCTCAGCGGCTCCCAACGTGGTGATCTGCGCCGACTACTGATCAGCACCCGCCCGGAGCGCTACACAGCACCCCTGTGGCGAATCACGTGAGGAACGACCAGGTACCTCCCATCGTCGCTCGTCTGCCCGACCCGCACCGGATTCTCACCCAGACCAACTGGGCAGAGCTGAACCACGCCTACGGACTGGCGACGGACGCGCCCAAGATGCTGGTAGCGCTGCTGGACACAGATCAGACCACGAGGACGAAGGCCCTTGCCTACGTTCACGGCATCCTGCATCACCAGAACACGATCTATGAGGCAACAGTCCCCACGGCGCTCTACCTGGCCGCGATCCTGACCGACCCGAGAACGACACTCCCGGTCGACAAGAACCGCCGAGACGCCCCCGGCTGCATGCGGGCCGAACTACTGGCCTGGATCGGCTCTGTTGCCGACGAGGTGACCGACGAGATCGATGCCGCGAGCCGCCTCCATGGGTTCCCTCTCGACAGCTATCCGCCCGCCGCGGCCATCCGGCAAACCAGACCGCAGTTGTTCGCCGCCGCATTCGCGTACGTCCATGACGCCGACCGGCATGTGAGCGAAGCGGCGATCGCAGCATGCATCCCGCTCCTGGACGACGCGGAGTTGCTGCCCCACCGAGCGACGCTGGTACCCCTGCTCCGCGAGGTCCTCGGAACCAGCGAGCGGTGGCAGCACCGGGAACGGGCCATCGATGCACTCGACGCTTGGGGCGAGGACTCGTCTGGGCTGGAAGGCCAACGGAATCCTTTCCTCTTCTGCGACAGCGACCTAACGGCGGACAGCTTCCCTTTGCCCACAGGCCCTAGCCTCGGCGAGAGCTACGGCGAAAGGCCACCGTTCTAGCTCCGGCCGGACCGTGATCATGAGCGCACCCGTCGGTGAGTTACAACCTTCTCTACTGGTTCAAGCACCCGGCTCCGCTCCGCCGGGCGGGCTTCCCGGCTCTGCTCGGGGCACCGCTCCTGCCTTCGGCCCGCTCCGCCCCGGCTGCGCCGACGCCCGCCCACCGTAGATAGGCCCGGAAGGCATGAGGCGAGCACCCGGCACGTTCACGGTCACAGACGATGCCTCCGGCGGGGGATCGGCCGGCACCGGGATGGAGGGGGCGCCGTTCCCGGCCGCGGGCACATCGTCGCGAGCGTGGTGGGCTTCCATCCCGTCCACCGTCGACCCAGGCAGAGCCGAGCAGACGCGGCCCATGGCGTCCAGGTCGCTCGTACAGTGGCGCGCTCCACCTGGACGCCATGAACCACGCCCACTCCACAGACGTGTGGGTCGACGGCGGACGGGATGGAAGCCTGGGTCAGTGGTGGCTAGAGGTGGAAACGTTGCGGTCAGCGAGTGGCAGGAGTAAAACCGCGCTCAGTCAAAAGACTGATTTCGTAGCCTCCCTCACCATGGACCAAAGTATCCGACTGCCAATCAAGCGCAACATCATCCAAACCGTGATTGCGCACCAGGTAGTCATAGTTGCGTAGGGCGACGATCGTCTCCTCAGTCATGAGAGTAATCGTAGTCCGGCTGCCTTGAGCCTTGCAGGTAAATCACGGTCGAATGCGGCCACGCTGTTGGACTCTCGGCACACGACTGCGAATCTCTGCGTAAACGGGAGGGAGCAATTCATCAACCCAAAATCGGACAGCAAGGGCATACGACTGCTTACTACGCTTCGGCGCCCATCGGCGAGTGTTCTGGACAGCCAGCAGAAACTCCTGCGGCCCGTCCCCCAAGCGCGTGAGCGACTGCTTCCACGTATAGCGACCGAGCTGATTCACGCCTTGAGACCTGACGGTCTTGTTCGGGGTAAACCTGATCCGATTCCTCGGGCTGAGTTGCGACAAACGAGAGCCCGCGCCGGCAGCAGCGCCAGAGATCTTTTCATCGAGGAACAGACGAACAGCGTCGTCAGGAGATAGGCCCCGCACCATTTCAAATTCCATTCGGCTACCCAGGTAGTCGAGCCGTCTCGCGCGAACGGGTGGATCATAGGAGAGGGAAACAGAAATGCCTCGGTCGGCACGTCTTCCTTGGAAGAAGGAATCAGGTATCGGTAGAGCGTACAAATGTACGTCGTCCATATCGATCTCGTCCTCCGCATAGAGAACAGCCCCTCGTGGTTCACTTGTCAACGAGGTACTCAACGAAGGAGTGCCGTATCCGGACGCTTTACGAACGACCTTTTCCCGCTCGCCAGCGGTGAAACCAGAGACACCTTGAGTGAAATCTGTGGCAGGAGCGCACGATTGCAAGATGAGAGCACGAATGAAGTTGGCGGAAGCCTCAGGGTAAAGGGATTGGACACCCGCTCCTAGGCGAGCCACTACCGGTGCCGCAAAGCTCGATCCAATATCATGGGTAAGGACACCGGTGGAACTTGGCCGACCATCAGCGACAAGGAGCTTGGCTTCGTCCACCTCACGAAGACCCCAGGATCCGAGTTCTTGAGCAAGCGTCCCTGCTGCGACCATCATCTCGGGCTTAACCGCACCCGAAATACCCTCGCCTGCACGAGAGATAGGAGAAGGCCAGCCCTTCTTTCCAACTGGGCGGGTACCTCGGATTCGGCACGGGGGCGATGGACGCATGGCGCAACCTCAAATGGCGTATGTGGAGCACACCGAACTGCAGCTGGCGCGATCGCTGGCCACATTCATCAGGAAGCCTATCGAGGGTGGCGTCGCGGTAACGGGTCCCTGTCCTACCTGCTCTCACATTTTTACGTTTTCGATTATTTACGAACCTCAGTTGGTGACTCCAGGCAGTTCACTGACGGGACAATCGGCGGGGCGAGGACTCACCGACCCGGCTCCCAACTACCTGATTCGCTGTTCCTGCACTGAAGAACACCCCGGACGTCCTGCGCAAGGCTCAGGATGCGGCGCAATGGCTTTCTTCAAGATTAAGCATTGAGTAGCCTATGAGAATCTTCAGGAAGCGACGAAACGTCGAAGATCTAAGTAAGGTACCCGTCGGCAATCTTATCTTTGAGCCGGTGGACCTTCTGGTAACCCAGGAGGACCTGAAGTGGGATCAGCGAGCCGAAGAAGCGCGATTCAGCGGCCTGGCAGCAGTTCAGGCCTCGGCTGAGCGCTGGGGCGCTACGATCCTGGTGATCACAGGGCTACTAACAGCACTAACGGTGGTGCGAGGGCCAAGCGACCTGGCCGCCCTACGGGACACTAATTTCAAGATTGCCGTAGGTATTGCTTCACTATGTGCTCTGTTGGTTGCTTTGGCCAGCGTTGTTCTAGCGGCATTGGCGGCCCAAGGACAGGCTGTACGCATACATCCAACCGGCGATCAATTCCGCCGGGAGTCTTTGGAAGGCGCCGAGCTCGCCCACAACCGACTCCAGTTGAGCCGCTTCCTTTCTTTGTTTGTCATTCCTCTCTACCTGGTTGCAGTGGCTATCATGGCATACGCCCCCCAGGCCAGCGATAAGCCCCCGCAAATCACTATCACCGACAAGTCCGGTACCCGTTACTGCGGCAATTCGGCTAGGATAGTTCAGGGCTTCTGGATTATTGAGACCGATATCGGAACTTCCGGTCGAGTCAAGCTATCTGACGTTGCATCCGTCGGCCCTGTAGAGACATGCGAAAAAACTAAGAAACAGAGCTAACGGTCTGCTCTATGGCGCGCACACCGAGGCGAATTCAGGTATCTGTGACCGTGAGCACTATTCGCTATCGGCCGCAGCCCAATACTATGGCGTCAGCAGCGCGCGCATCCTTGCCGCGCGGGAGGCATTGTGGCTCTGGACGCGAAAGGGCCGGGGGTCTCGATCGGCGCGAATCAGCCTGCCGGCTAGCAACCTACTCCTGGACTATCTGTGGACGGGAGCAATCCAGCGAGCTATGCCAGTGACGCTGAGCTGCTACTTCCCTCACAACGCACGGGCCCTCCGGACACGCTCCCCAAGGCTGCAGGTTCATCGTGCGATGCTCGGCATCGCACGCCTGCACAAACTAGCCCTCCCGGGATACCCCAGAGCCAGTCCGAGGCGGTCGCCTCGGACTGGGGTTCTGAACGTTGCGGGAGAAGCGTTAGCCAGCCACGTTGCGAACCGTTACCCTTCCGCCAGTTCACGCAAAATCGCCGATGAGCCACGCGAGTTGACGAGCACTACCGGTCGTGCCCCACGCTTGGCAGCGATGAAGTCAGTGGCGGCATGCTTTGCCGATGCGGTCACCACGACAAAGACGTCAGCGTTGGCTGCCTGTGCGGCGAGTTTACTGCTGCCATCGTGTTCGGCGCTCGTCTCGATGTCGATCTTGGGTACCAGGATGCGCAATATCTGTGCAGCCCGGGTGGTGGCCGACTCGGTGAGGGAGTACAGCACCACCTTTGAGTCTTGCAGGTAGCGGTAGGGCGCTCCGGGGTCGGCGTCCTGTACTTGGTCGGCGAGCAAGTCTTCCGGGACACCGGCTCCCAGTTCGCCGGCTATGAGCTTGATGGCTTCAAGGTCGGTTGGGTTCAGTGCTGACTTGAACGGCCTGACCGTGTCGGTGATTTTGTAGAACAGTTCAATGGTGGCGGGGCTCGTTACTGCTGCCGATGTAGCCGTCGCCGCCTGCAGTATGTCGATCGCCCACGTTGTGGTCACAGCGGAGACGTTCGCGGAGACGATCAACTCGGTCCACTCGAGCGCGGACGCGAACACCGCGGAGGCAGGGTTGGCAGACAGTAGATAGTCCAGCAGGGCTTGGGTCTGCACCCGGACGCCGGCCGAGTTCTTACCGCTGAGGGCGAGACCGGCGAGGATGCGTTCACTGAGTTCGGCCGCTCCGTCTTCAGTAAAGATGTCGCGGTGCGCTGCCATGAACTGGCCTCCGAGTTCACCGAGTTTGCCCAGTGTCTCGTCGGACGCGTCGTGAAGCCACGCGGTCAGCGCACTGCTGCTCAGCGGCGTCCAGCCGTCGGTGATTTCGGGGCCGGCCGCCAGCGCTGCGCTGCCATGGTCGCCGTCCAGAGCATCCAGCCAGGTGCGCCAGTCCAAGCGGGGCCCGGCTTGGGTGAACTGCTCCAACCAGGCGAGATCATCGCGCAGGCGTGCGCTCGCTCCGTCGATCAAGCCTTGGAGGTGATGCGTGGAGATGTACTCAAGTGCCAACGCTGCCTGCTGTGGTGACTGCAAGTCGCGCGCACAGGTCAGGAGCAGGTATGCCGCGTGCAGGCTCGGTTCGAGCGTCAGCACTAGTTCGATGGCTGCCTGAAGTTCGCCCCGGGCCATCAGCCCGGTCGCGCGCTCCAGGGGCGATTCGCTCGAGGAGTCGAACTGATTCTCAGGGGCGGACAGCTCGGACGGGGCGGTGTGCTGAGGGCTTTGTTCTCGGTGCAGGTGCAGCACATTGCGCAGGTGGGCGGGCAGACCGGGTTCGATCGTGCCGGCTTCGTCGAGGAGTCGGTTGAGTGTGTCGTCTCCGGCGTCGTTTTCGACCTCGATGAGGAATTCCACGACAGCCTGCGCCCGACTCGTTCTCGGTGTGCCCGAGAACAGTGGCCGGAACGCTGTAGGGAGCGCGGTGACGGCACCGAGTAGTTCTTCCTCTTTGCCTGCTGCGTCGTACGGGGCGAACCATCTGGCGTAGGCCGCCTGCTGGATCACTTGAGTGACGCTCAGGGGGCGGCGCATGGCGAGGACGTGGTCGAGGTCCCGGTCCGCGAGGACGGCCTTCCAGTCTTCGAGCCCGGCGAAGAGTCGTAGTCGCAGGAAGGCTAGGTTCGCCTGGTCGAGATCGGCGGTCGCCTCGAGTTCGCGCAGGCAGACCAAGGCCACTGTGCGGTCGCGGGCAGCGATGGCGTGTCCGAGGTCGTCGAGGACCTCGACAGTCGTACGGGGGGCGTCGAACTCCGAGGGCGGTCGGCCGTTGAGGAGTCTAGTGAGCACCAGCAGGGCGTCACGTACCTGGCTTCGCGCGTGTATCCACTCCTCCGAGTCCGCTGTCCGGCGGGGCAGTACTTCAAAGCGCAGGGGCTTGACGGATGCGTTTGCAAGTACGGCGTCGAATGGATCAGTCGGGTTGAGGGCACCGCGTTGGCGGGGCAGGTCGCTGAAGGTGGGGCCGATCCAACTGTCGAGGATGGCGAGTGTCTCGCGCTGCTGGCGCGGAGTGGGTGCGAAGCCGTACCACCACAGACGGCCTTGAGAACTTCGCGGCAGGAATCCGATCTGGCGCTGCTGGATACCTGACATGAAATTATCGAGTATGAGTTGAAAGTCCGGTCCTACCCGTGTGGGCGTGATGTCGTTGCCTGGACCGAAGAATTTCTTGAAATCAACGCTCATGGCAACTGGTACCTGTTCTGGTATTCGACCCAAGCGCGGGCGATCTGGTCGGGGTCGGATACGACGGTGACGCCTTCCTGGTTCACTCTCTGGCCGAAGAAGGTGAAGTTCATCGAACCGTGAACGTGGAATCTGTCGCTCACCATGCCCTTGTCGTGCAGGGTGTTCCGGATGAGCAGGGTCGGCCGTGGCCCCACCGGGGCGAGGTCAGTGAGGCGTTGTCCTGTGACGGCGTTGCGCGGCTCGTCCCGCATGATCACTCGGACATCCGAGCCACGACGGGCGAGTTCGATGAGTACCTCCGTCAGCCGGATGGGTCGGGCTGGCAAGGCGGGAAGCACGCTCTTGAACTGTCCGGATGCATTGTCTATGACGACAATGTCGGAGATCCACGGGGACAGTACCCACAGGCGACTTGACGGGGCCAGCAGTTCAGACACCAACAGGTTCTGCAGCAGATCGGTGAGTTGCCGGGTCTCGCCGGCCCCGGCGGTGGTGATCCTTCTCATGCGGATACCTCGGCAAGTTCGAGGGTGGCCACGACGCTGCCCTCGGAGCGGTGGTCGATCTCGACGACTCGTGGGAACACCTGGAGGAAGTCCGTTTCGATGGCGCGGATCGACAGATCCACCAGCATGTCTGCCAGGGCGGGTACGTCCTCGGGAGGCGCGATGAGCTGGGCGGATCCCTGCTGGGCCAGGCGCGTGCGTACCAGGTTGTCCGCGTCGGGATCTGTCACGCTGATGAGGTCGTCTGTGGACGTGAACAGTCCCCGGATGAGATCGGGTGCGGCCGGCGGATTGTCGAAGTAGGGGTTCCACGACTGCAGTGCTCCGGCGCGTATGGCCCATCCGCGTGGCCAGAGTGCGCTTTGGATGGCGTCGATACGCTGACGGTCTGAGGAGTTCGCGGACAGGTTCAGTCCGGCGTCCAGGTCGTGCCGCTGGCGCATCAGGTAAGCCCAGGTACGCGGCGAGATTTCAAGACCCAGGCGCTGTTCTTGGATCTCCCACTCGTCAATGAGAGTACGTAGTGCCTGGTCCGTCTGTGCGGTCGATCCGGGCCGGAGCATGCGGTTCGCCAGGCTCGAGACGACGGATTGCTCCGCGCCGTGGATGCCTGAGTCGCGCAACTGTGCCCGTATGCGGTCAAGGCTCTTCACCCGGTCCGCCTGTGTCGCCGAGCCCCTGTATTCAGCAACGAGGTCGAGCCAGTCGCTGCGCTCGGTGGTGTAGCGCACGATCCGCCGCATGTGCGCGTCGACCAGTTCACTGGTGGAGGGCTGGACGGCTCTCATGATCAGCCGCAAGAACCGCCGCGGGTCCGGACGTACGCGCGTCGCCAGCGCTTCGATGAAGCCGCCGCCGCCGATAGAGGCTTCGGTGAGCCAGACCTCGCCATGGCGCCATGTGCCGTCGGGGGCGTAGCCGGGTTCTATGTCGACGATGACGCCTTCGGGGTCGTGCTCGGGGCAGATCTCCCGGGCAGCCCACAAGGCCGCCTGTCCAAGGGTGGCAAGGACGCGCTGGCGCAGCCAGGCTTGGAATTGTGCCGGGTCAGGGTTCCAGACCTGGTCCGTCAGATGGTCCAAGCGGGCAATGATGTCCTTGTCGGCGAGGAGTTGACGCAGTCGCTCGCCCACTCGGCCGAGTGTGGCGCTTTCGCTCTCCTCAACGTCCGAACTGCGGAACATTGCCCTCAGGGTGTCCGTCAGTCGGTCGGCGAAGGTTTTCCGCACCGTCTGGTAGGCGTGGGGAAGCGGCGTGCCGTCACTCACGGCGGACATCAGCAGCATGCATTCGATGGTCTGGTGCAACCATTCCAACTGGAACTTGTTCATCTGTTCCAGCAGTTCGGGGTCGCTTGTCAGAACGTGCTGGAACCAGGCGCTGCGCAGGGCCGGGTCGAGGTCACCGGATGGAGCAATCACGTCCGGCACCGTGATGGTCAGGCGCAGGCCGTCGACGTCGTAGGTGGCTCCGAGACCGACCCGCTCGTCATCGAGCGAGAACTGTGCTTTGACCCGAGCTTCACCGCCGCGGGCGAAGACCAAACTGGCCTCGCTCTGGACGGCAAGACGGCGGACCTCGACGTGAGCGTTTTGAGCGTGCAGGAAGAAGCGTGCTTCATCGACGAGGCCGCCGATGGGGTCCGACAGGGGAAGGCGGGCGACCAGGCCGAGGCCCCTCTCCAGGAACTGGGATCGCCAGACCAGAGCCGCGTTGGAAGCATCCTTGAGTTCTGGCGGTGCGAGTTGGAGTTCCACCCTGTCGGGGCGGACGATGGGAATGAGGGTGGGCACTCCGCCGACTTCGACTGTGGCGGCCTCCTCCCTATGGTGCGCCTGGAGGACAGGGGCGAGATCCATGACAGTCTCGCGCTGCCCGTAGGGAACGGGGATCCAGTGCCGATGCTCGAGGTTGCGGGTAGCAAAGCGCCGTGACACTCGTCCTGGCGCGTACTCGCGCAGCATCTGAGCCAAGCCCATCGCCTGCAGTTCAGGTTCCTTCTCCCACGACTGCTGCGGCGGTATGACCACATACCCTTCGGGAAGTGCGAGTTCACTGAAGAGGTTCTCGGGGAAGAAGTCGGGCAGCGGATTCTTGCCCATCAAATCCTTGCCCTTGACGTACGTATGGTCCTCCGCAACGGCCCACTCGCTGTCCAGCCGTCGAGCCAGCGTGGGCACTGCTGCGAGGATGAGCGAGCGAGGTGGGTGCCAAAGGATCTCGGCGGCCAACTCCTCGGGTACCTGGAGTGCGCCTTCGATCCACAGACGGAGGCTGCGTTGGCGGCCGGGATCGCGCAGCAGGTCGCGCAGGACGTCGACGGCTGTCTGCTGGACCTTGCGGTTGTCCGGGTACTTCGGATCGACGAGGCCCTTCAGGTCTCGCCACAACTTTGCGTACCGGTGATCGGACGACAATTGATCCGCCAGCCAGTCGAGCATCGCCAGAGTGGCTTGAATACGCAGGACCGCCCGGTTGCGGATGGGAAGCACCAGTTCGGGCAGGACGGGATCGAACAGCGCGTCCCATGCCTCGTAGGTGGCGCGGTCACGTCCGTAGTCGGATAGCACCACCACGGTGTACGGGCGCATGCGGCGGCTTCGCCCGGCTCGGCCCTTGCGCTGCAGGAATGCCGCGACGCCGCGGGGCGCCTTGTGCTGCAGCACGGCGCCAACGTCCGGATCGTCGAAGCCGACCTCAAGCGAGGCAGTTGCGACGACGAGTTGGGACGCGGTGTCAACTCCCGCATCTTGCGAGGTGGTCCGGCTCACGTTGAGACCCGGGCGGTCGAGTTTGTGGCCCAATTTCACCGGCAGGTCCCAGACCTGGCCGGCGCGCCGCTGGTCGGTGAGGTTGTCTTGCCCAGGACGTCGCAGGGATGCCAAGGGGTCTTTGAACTGCTGGGTACGCGGGGCGCGATAGCGCTGGCCTTCCGCGTCGAGGAGGTAGAAGAAGAGCCGGTTGGTGACGTCGAGGTCGTCGGTGAAGACGAACGCCTTGGTGCCCAGAAGTCCCTGGGATGTGCGCTCTGCCGGGTGGTCAAGGACGCGCGGGAGGAGCATCGCCGTCTGGATGGTGGTGGACAGCACGGAGGCACCACTGGTGGGGTCACTGCGTACGGCGACCATGTATTCGGCGCCCTCGTACTCCATCTCGTCTGCGCCCGGTTCGATGTTGGTGACGAGTCCGTCGTCAACGCCCGTCAGATCGGCCATGTGGCGAACGGCGTTCGACAGCGTCGCGGACAAGCCGACGAAGGTGACCGGACTGCGCAGAGAGTGGTGCCAGCGTCGCAGGACGAGGGCTGCCTGGGCGCCGGTGGTGCCGCTGTAGGTATGGATCTCGTCGAGCAGCATCAAGCGGGGCTTCTTGGCCGCGCCGACACCGAACAGTGTGCCCAGGGACAGGTCGGACAGACCGCGGTTGAGCATCTCGGTGGTGGTGAACAGCACGTCCGGAGGCCGTCGGCTCATCCGGTTCCGGGTCAGAACCAGCACGGAGTCGTCGAACACACGCGGGCAAGTGCCGCAGGTCAGGCGTTCCATTCCAGCCTTGGCGTCCTGCTCGGACCAGAACAGTGTGCCCCCGCACACGGTGTACCCGTCACCGGGACAGGTGAAGTGAGGGCACTGAAAGCCTTCGGCCCGTTTCGTCCATGCGGAATAGGAGGCCGTCAGGCTCTTCGTGCTGGTCGGGGTGTCCTTGTTGAGCACCCCGATGGTCATGGGCCGGCCGTTAGTCTTCGTCCACAGGTGGTCGAGCCGCCGGGCGTTCGCGAAGGCGGTGTTGAGTTGGTCCTTGAGGAGTTCATTGCGCGGATAGACGGCCAGCGCACGCGTCCATGCCGACTTGTCCTGGAGTCCCGTCAGGTAGGCGAAGGCCGGCAGGTAGAAGGCGAGTGTCTTGCCGCTACCTGTGCCGGCACCCACGACAGTGGCGGTGGTGATGTTGGACTGCAGGGCCGTGAAGATCTGGCGGCTGGCACGGACCTGGAACCCACTGAGGTCGGCGTGTTGGGTCCCCCGGCGAGTCATGGCATCGATGACCTGGCGGTAGAGATCGTGGAGCGCATCAGTGCCGTCGATGACTGCGTGTCTGGACTGGTCGCGCCGGGGGTAAGCACGGGGGCGCCGCGCGTAGCGGAAGTCCGAGACGAGCGCGGCGCCTTGGCGCCAGGCCGCGGGGTCGCCGGAAGGGAAGATCTGGCGCAGTCGGGCCAGCAGACGCAGCGTCTCGCCGTTGCGGGTACGCCACCGTGACGGCGAGACCGCATCATCGCGGATGATCAGGCCCTTGTCCTCGAGGGCCTCGATTGCCTCCTGGGCGGTGTCGAGTTCGCCGCGCTCCATGAGGACGTCATCGATGTGGGTGTGCAGTTCGTCGTCGGTGAATCCGCCGTCGACAACGCCCCAGGACAACAGGGGGTCCTCATGTGCTTCGAGGGCACCGACGATTTCACTCTCGGTCTCAGGAGTCACCGCAGCCTCACCCAGAAGCGGTCCAGGATTCCCAGCTTCGACAGCCCGGCAAGGACATCGGGGGTGAAGGAGTTCAACGGCGTCCCGTTCACTTCCTGAGCGCCCGTGATCACTCGGCCGAGGACCGGGTCAACGAGTTCGGAGATCTGCTGGCCGCACGCCTGGAGGCTCTCCAGCGCCGCGGCCAGCCTTGCGACGTCGCCCAAATGGGGGACGTCGCGGGTCTTCAGGACGTTGAGCACGCCATGCGCCTTCTCGATCTTGATGCTGATCTCTTCCACGTCGATCCCACTCTTGCTCAGCGTAGCGACGAGATCCTCATTGATCACCGGTACTTCACGGCTGCGTTCAGCAGCCCATGCCTGCTCGACGGACTCGCGAAGGCTCTTGACGAAACCATCGGCCGCCTTGACCTGCGCCTTCAGTGCTTGCGGTGGGGTATCGGCATCCTGGCTGGGGAGCGTTTCAGCGAGCACGTGCAGATCTGCGGACAGTTGCGCGGCCTGCGGACCGAGGTCTGGGTCCAAGGCGGCATGGGCTGCGCGCAGTTCTGCCGCGCCTCGGCTGAGGCGTTGAATTGTTTCGATGAGCGTCTCGACCCTCTCGGCCTGCCCAGCCAACTCGCCAGTGCGGCGCTTGATCTTGTCCTCGTCGTGGGCAGCGACCGCTGCCACACGCAGCCGCTGAACTTGTTCGATGAGCGTCATACGCCCCCCTCGGGTCCGGTCACGTCCATGACCTCACGGCTCAAGGTCGCCAGCCCGGAAACGAGCCGCTCGATGGTCTCGTCGTACTCACGCTGAGCTTCCGAGGCGGGTCCGGCCTGGAGTTTCAGCTCCAGGGCGTTCACAGCTTGCAACGTAGGGTCGAGCCAGGCGCGGATGCGCAGGGCCGGCCTTTCGTCCAGGTTCATCAGGCGCAGGCGCTGATCGACGGTGAGATCGGGCCAGGCGTCAAGACCCTCACGCAGGTCTGTCACCTTCTTCAGATCGCTGGGTTTCACCGACTTCGCCGCGTCATGGAGGGCGAGCAGGTTGATCGAGTTGGCTGACTGGCCAAGCGCCGCCAGGTCGGAGAGCAGGGTGTTAAGGGCCTGGGCCACCTGAGCGACGTCACCGCCGAGATCGCTCACGTCGGGTGCCAGTCGTCGGGTTTCGTCGAGCATCGGATCCAGCATGGTGGTTCGCTTCTGAATGTCATCCGCCGCTTTTCTGATCTGCTCGGGGACATGCTCGGGCCAGGGCGCCTCTGCAATGTCGTCGCGCATTGCGCGCACAAGGCGGGGCAGATCAATGGCCAGCGGCTTTCCTGCACCTTGGCGGTAGGACGTCAAGCGGAGCAGTCGCTGCTGAAGGAGATTTCGATCTGCTTTCGGGTCGACCAAGCGGTCCTGCAGCTTTCGCATGTGGGGCCGTTGCACAGGATCGGCAAGCTTCGGCGAGCCAGCGAAGAGCGCCTTGACCCGGCTGAGTGCGTCACCCTTGTACGAGTCGGCAATTCCCAGGGCCTTACTAACGGATAGAAGAGCGTGCGCGAGCCGACCCAGTTCAGCATCGTCGCCTTCCGATGGAAGGAGGACAGTGGACACGCTGTCCGCCCATTCCTGGACCCTGTTCACGCACAAAATCTGCAGCGCGTCTCCTTGCGGCACGTCCTCCCAGGACTCTTTCGCATTCAGCCAGGCGAGAGCACGAAGAACGCGGACATCCTCCACATTGCGGTGGTCGATCGAGATCAGCGCAGTCTGCAGGGCACTTCCGTCCAGTGCGATCGAAGTCTTGGCATCAAAACTCGGCGCAAGTTCCGCCCCTCCCTTGGTCCAGTCTCCGTTGTCGCCTCCGTAGCCGTCTTCGAGTCCCAGATAGCCAATGACGGCGGTGTGCACGATATTCCTGAGATCGTTGCGGTGTCTCTGAAGAAGTTCGCCGGTCTTGTGCCATTCGTCGACGGCCCGGACCAAAGGCGGCTTCGAAGCCGCCGGCAGCGGGGACGACGGGGGCAGAGACGGCGAGCCCGCAGGGGCCTCTTCCGTTTCGTCCGAGGGCGAGATGGAACCCGGCCGCACCGTCTCATGCAGGTGGGTCTGCTTCTCGGTGATGAGATCAGGCAGGGGCGGGATGGCGAATGCTTCGTGGATCGTCGGATGCAGGTTCTGCGGTCCGTGGCCCGGCCCCCAGAATCGCACCATCCGCACGCGGCGCTCGGAGAGTTCGGGGTCACCTGGCGTGCGCAACCGGACCTGGTCCTCGACGTTGTCGAGGATGTCCAGCGCGCCGGTGCGGAAGTCGCTCTCGAATCCGGTGCTGGGAAAGCGGCCTTCATCGAGTTCGGTCTGGTCGCGGTGGAGGACGGGGCGCAGGACGCGGGTCAGCACGTCGCGGGCGATGAAGGCATCGCTCTTGGACTGGCTGCGGATGGCCCGGTCGAGTGCTGTCCTGCTGAACGGGAACAGGCCGACGCCTTCAACCTCCCCGAACGCCTGGTGGCACTTCTCTTGAACGGGGCATCGCAGACAGTGGTTTGGCTCCGGGCCATCGTGCGTGCGGTGCTTGTCGATCTCCTGGGAGCCGACGCGTACCGCGTTGAGGTACCGGGCGGCGAATCGTGCGGGGTCGAACGGGGCTGTCTTGTCCGCGGGAAGTTCGAGATCGAAGACCTTGTAGGTCCGTGTGTACACCGTCTCCGGCATCTGGTTGACGAAGTAACCAGTGGTGACGGCCATGACGACACGCATCGGGCACAGGGCGAGCGTCTCGGTGGGCAGCAGGGTGATGGCGTCGATGAGGCCGCCCTGGATGCCTTGGAAGATCGAGAAGTCCTCGATCAGGAGGAGGAGTTCCAGCCCCTGCCTTTGCAGGTCGAGGCGCAGTTCGACGAGGAGTTGCTTGAGGTCGTCTCCCCCGATGCCGAAGACCTCGCTAACCGCCGGTCCGAGTTGCTCATTGAGCATCTTCGCTGCCAGGTCCCGCAGAGGGGCGTCGCTGGCGAGTGCGCTAGCGACACTGGCGGCGTCGACGCCAGCCTTGCTGACATCGTCGACCGACAGGTCCAGGTCTGCCGCGGTGAAACCGAACGCGTCCTCCTTGTCCTCCGCACCCTTGCCGGAGAGCTTTTCTCGGACCAGACGCGCGATGGGACCGTTGTCAGCGAGCAACCGCCTGCGGAAGACGGGGTCGCCCAGCAGTGCGGGCAGGCCCTCCGCTGAGGCGAGGAAGGCGCGGAGATCGTTCTCCTCGGGCGTGCCGTCCTTGTCTGCTCCGCGGGTCTCGACCAGGACCGCCAACTCGTTGCGCAGGCGCAATTGTGCTGTGGTTTCGTCCGCGGCGGCGTCCGAAGCAGCAGCTACCTTGGCACGCAACTCCGCGGCGCGTTCACTGGTGGCGTGTTCCAGGATGAGTTCGAGGATCCCGCGCAACGACATGCGGTGTTTGGGGACGAAGATCAGCCGGGTCGCGCCGTTGGGCTTCAAGTTGATGCGAAGCCAGCGGATCAGGTGCGACTTGCCTGTGCCCGACTTACCGAGGATGGGGATGATGGGTTGATCTGCCGGCAGTTCCTCGACGGCGCGCCGCAGGTTGTGTTCGTTGACGATGGTGCCGCCGACAGCACTGTCCACCCGGTCGCGCAGGAGGATCGGGATCGAGGTGTGTGTAGCGAGGAAGACTCCGTTGGAAGTGCTCTCCGCCTCGACCGGAATGATGGCCGGGGCCTCATGGGCTTCCCAGCATGCAGCAGGAAGAGTGCCCCGCCAGGTCATCGCTTTCCTCCTTGAACCAGGGTGACGTGCGTTTGGCGTTGGCCGTCGAATCGCGACAGTCGGATGCCGTCGGCGTCCGGCAGGGTGTCGAAGACAAGGCGGCCGCGGTCCTGCAGGATGCGCAGTGCCTGGCCTACCGAACTGTCGGCGCAGTCTTGCGCGATGCCCGGGTCGGGGTCTCCACCGGGAAGGTACGTAACGAGGGAGGCGCGGACGAGGCCACCATGCAACACAGGCAGTTTGGCCGCCAACTGGCTCAAGAAATCGCCGATGGGCATCTGTCCGACAGGCAGTTCATCCAAAACGTCGTTGATCGCCACGACGGGGAGGGGCACAAGTCCCGATCTGGCCTGTACAAGTGGCGGCGCAGCGAGGCCAAGTGCCTGTCCCCATCGAGTGACGGCACCCCATCGGGTGTCGTTGGTGATGGCCCAGGTCTCATTGCCCAGGTCCGGGAACTGCGCCTGCTGGAGAGCCTGAACGCCGCTGGCCCACGACAGGGGCCGGCCCAGCGCGTCCTGCGCAAGGAACCACGACATCGCCCTCAGCAGATCACGCGCCCCGCCGGTGAGACTCTCCCCCGGACCCGTCTGCCACGGGTCACCGTCGCGGTCCAGATCGAGGGCGTGGCTTTGGAGCGCGCGGCGGAACGCAGTTGGCGACAGGGTGTCCCCCGTGGCAGCGACGGTGTCGCTCACGGTGATCACACCGTCGGTGTCGCTGCAGAGCATCCCGATCGCCCGGAAGGTGTAAACAGTGTGCGCGACGCCTTCAGCGGAGGAACTGTCCTCGTTCAGGCCTGGCGGTCTGAACGCCTCGATCAACTCTGGCTCTGTCCAGGCCCGTCGAGATCCGGTTCGGGATCCGGTCAGGAAGTTGATGATGGAGCGGCCAAGAGCCGGAAGGCTTCGCGGTGGGTTCAGAACAGCCATCAGAGTCTCCTGAGGAAGTCGTCAATGGTCCAGTGAGGGCTGCGGATGCTCTTGATGAGGGCATCTGGGTAGGCCGGGTCGGGCATGTCTTCGGGAACGACGACGACACGCAGCGGTCCGCTGGTGGGGGCGAGCCATGAGAGGGGCGGCGTCTGCCCGTGGTCCATCAGGATCAGACTCGGTACAAAGAGGCGCGCAGGTACCCCTCCGGTGTGCAGGGGGTCCACGACGACCAGGCCCTCGTCGGCGTACCGCGAGGCCGTACGGATGGCCGGGAGTCCAAGTAGCGCGGCGGGGGCGACGATGCCGCGTACGCCGTTGGTGACGCATGACTGGATAAGGTTGCTCAGGGCAGTTCTGAGGCGTCCGCTGGGGTAGGTGACCACGATGCTGCGGTGACCGGCAGCCAGGGCCGCCAGGGCCGTACTGGGGCTTCTTCCGAGATCGGACATGAGCGCTTCTGCAACGAGGGGACGTGCGGTGTGCAGGGTGGGCTGGTGCACATGCCCCTCAGCGGGGCATCCGGAGCACGCGTGCGCCACGTTCTGGCTGGCCCGCATCGCGCCTATGTCCGAGTAGGTGTACTCCTCGCTCAGTACGCGTCCCCAACATTCTCTTCTTGCCAGCAGGCGGGTGATGCGCGCAGTTGAGGCGGCTTCAGCATTCTTGATCTCCGTGCGGGTCCGTTGCAGGGCAGCCTCAAAAGTTCTCTCGTCCAGGTTGGCCACGTGCGGTCTGAGCCGTACCGGGACGTGGCTCACGAAGGCAGTCCACTCCTTGTCGAACCGTGCCTGCCATGCCTGCTCGGACTCGCCGGGTATGCGCTCGACCACAGGGGGGGCCAGCCTTGCGATGGTGATGAGGTCGGCGCGTTCCATGAGGACTAGCGTGTTGCGGTTCCACAACTGGTTGGCGTCCGAGGGTCCATCGCCATGTTCGGGTACCACCGTGGTGTCCAGGACCAGACCGTTGCCCGCTCCCTTCGGGGACCGGTCCTGATCCCGCATGGCTTCCCACCGGTTCCACGCCTTGACGTCCCCGATCACGGTCGCGTTTTCGACTTGCTGGCCTTCGGCCGCGTCAGGCACGGCGGGAAGCCAGACCGACAGCGCCGCGTGGCCGTCACGTCCCGCGCGGCCGACTTCCTGGTAGAAGCGGTCGACCGAGGCCGGGACGCACGCATGCACCACGGTCCGGACGTCGCTCTGGTCCACCCCCAGACCGAAGGCGCTGGTGCCGACCACGATGTCGGTCGTGGTCGGTCCGTCGTCGCCGGACCATCCGCGCATGATGCCCAGACGCTCGGCAGAACCAAGGTCTCCGTGGAAGACGGCGGTACGTGCAAACCCGGCAGCCTGCAGGCGCTCAGCGATGATCCTGGCGGGCTCCCTCTTGGTGGTGTAGATGATCGCCGGCCGCGGAAGGTGGTGCATCGCCTCGGTAAGACGGTCCAACCGGACGTCGGCTGATGTGGTGGCGCCCAGCAGGTAGCGCAGTTCGGAGCGCAGGAAGGTCGATCCGACGAACAGTGACTCGGCACTGCCTGCGAAGAGTCGATCGTTGAGTTGGAGGCTGGGTGCCGACAGCGTTGCGGACAGGAGTGTGATGCGTGGCGGGGGATGCCCGGCACCGGTGGCGAGTTCTCGCAGTTCCCCTACGAGCGAGGCGACGATCTGGAACTCCGGACGGAAGCTCAAGCCCCACAGGCGCACCAAATGCGCCTCGTCGATGACCAGGCTGGTGAGTTGGCCGGATGTTGCAAGCGTGCGCAGCGTCGTGGTGAATCCACGTACGAGGGCTTCGGGTGAGGTGAGAAGGATCCGCTGAGTTCCCTCACGCAGGCGTTCCTTGATGGCTGCGCGTTCCTCGCTGACGCGGTCGCTGTGATAGGCCAGTTCGCGAGGGAGCACGGAGGCCGGGAATCGCTTGCGCAGGTGGCGTTCCTGGTCGAGTGCCAGGGCGATGGTTGGCAGCACCACGATGGTGGTGCCGCGTGTGCGAAGCAGTCCCGGGGCCAGCCCGACGAGGGATTTGCCGGTGCCGGTGGGCAGGACGACGTGCAGGGTGGAGGCCGGGTCCGCCAGGGAAGCGGTGCGCACTGCGCTGGCCTGACTCCGTGAGCGGTAGCGGTCGATGTCGGGAGCGATCGCGTGCAGGGCTGGATCGACGGGCACCGGGCTGTTCGGGCGAGCGCTGGTCTCCACCGTCGTGTTGTCGGCGAAGACGAACGGGCCTGGGCTTGCGCAGGCGAGGTCGATCCAGCGGGGGTCGCCGCGGAGCCAGTCAGGCGTCCAGGCATCACCGAGGCGCACGGTGTGCCGGGTGGCGCCGAACCGTTCGACACGCAGGTGCGCACGCTTGAGCGCCTGCAGGTCGATTCCACGTTCGTGGAGGTTGATCTCCAGTTCGTGGTGGCGCTGGCCCGTCACGCCGGCTTGATGGCGGAGCATCTGAGCCAGCAGAGCGGCAATGTCGCCGCTGAGGGCGGGCCCGGCAAGGCCGGAGCGCCAGGCATCGGCGAACCGCCGGTGCGGGCCGGTGAGCTGTTCTGCCGATGCCTCCTTGCCACCCAGGACTATGCGCTGAACGATGTCGAGTTGAGCGGTCACGCGCTGCCGTCCTGCTCCAGGCTGCGGCCCGAGACCACGACCACACCGGTGCTGTCCAGGCGGAGCGAAGGCGTTTGAAGGGCCATCAGCAACTCCTGGCCCGCGAGCGCTTCCGTTTCCACTTCTTCCTCCAGTTCAGCGCGCTCGTTTCCCTCTGACCGCGCGGCCCGCAGTTGCAACTGCCGCAGTCGGGTGGCGATGTCGGTCCCGGCGAGGTCCAGGGCCCGGGTGCGGGTCGCCTCTACGACGTCGTCGCTGTGGGCCAGGCGCTGGGCACTGCGCTCAGCAGCACGCCAGCGCGTCCCCCATTGGGCGGCCGGAATGAGTTCGTATGCGTGTTTGATGCGCTCGGAGTTGAGTGCGTAGTCGCCTCCCAGTTGCCCGGGTGCAGGCTTTGCATAGCGTGCCTGCAGGGCGTCGAAATGGCGCCCGTCGGTGATCGGTGTGCCGTTTGCGTCGGTCCACACGGTCACGATGAGCGGCGGGAAGAGCGCGTCGGCGCGGCGTCGCAGGGACGGCAGGTCCACCAGGTCGCTGCTCCAGGCTGCAGCCAACTGGTCGAGCATGTCGCTTTCCGGGCTGCCCTGCAGAGGTTGCGCTTCTACGGCGTAGTCAAAGCGGTAGGCGAGGCGTTCTGCCCAGGGCCAGGTGGGGATCCACCGCCACATGCCGAAGGCTCTCCCCCGGTCATCGTTCCACAGGAAGTCGGACACGGCATCGATGAACTGATCGCCGTAGCGGTAGAGGCGGACGTCTTCGTGCTCGACGGCCACTTTGCGCACGAAGGTGCCGCGGTGTCCTGCAAGCGGCACGAAGTCGCGCTGCAGTCGCGCAGCCGACACCAAAGGCATCTGGACCTGTCCGGCCGTCCGCCGGCTGACGGGTTCGTAGCTGCCGATCGCATGGGTAGGGTCGCCGGCGGGGGCGAACCGCAGGTTCCCGGCCTCCCGCCGCGAGGACAGCAGTGCATCGGTGACGTCGGCAAAGGAGTCTGCCTGGCTCTCCGATGCCATCATCCGTCCGTACACCGAGCGCTCGTCGGTGGGGGCTTCGATGCTGTCCAGGGCGTCTTGTTCCTGTACGCGCTTGACCTCGTCCTCGAGCATGGTACGGACCATGTGGATGGCGTCGGGTGCGGCATCGGCGCCGCGCTCAAACAGCAGGTCCCAGGCGGCGTCTGTGGCGGCGTCCACCGCATGCTGCAGGCTGGCTATCGACGTGTCGAAGACGGCGAACCCTTCGCCGAGGATCTGCATCCACGCTGCCGCAAACGATTGCGGGTCGGTCGTCTCGGCCACCCAGTAGGAGCGCCATGCTCCGCCTTCGCGACGGGCGTCCCAGCGGTCGCACCGGCCAATGCGCTGCTCGAGGCGGTTCGCCCTGGGCGGCAGGCCCACATGAATGAGGAGATCGGCGAACTGGAGGTTGCGTCCCTCTTCCGCCGAGTGGTCGGCAATGAGAACGGCTGCCATCCGGCTCTGCTCGAAATCCCGCACCGCCTGCTCGGACGCTGCGGGCGAGTCGCTCGCCAGGTGCTGGTAGACAGCCCCGGGGAGCACGTCCTTGAACACGTCGGCCAACTCCCCTGCCACCTGCGGGGTCGGGCAGAAGACGACCACCCGCTCGCGTGCTTTGAACAGGTCGGTCAGTGCATCGGCCATCGGGCGTGCCAGGTCGCGGCGGCGGCTGACGAACCGCAGGTCGCTCTCGATGCGGTCGAGCGCGTCCTGCTCGCCCGGCGTGGCGGCCACCCTGGACTGGGCCCACCCGCACAGGGCGTCCGGGTCCAAGGACAAAGCCACGGCCGTCGCAAACGCCGACGCTGCCTCGCGGCGGGCCTCCTCGTCGAACTCGCACGCGGCAAGGGCCTCCTGGCGCCAGTTGTCCAAGAGGGAGGCAAGGCCGGCAAAAGCGGACGAGGGGAGAACAACCTGCTGAGGGCGCAGACGCCCGGTGACCCGGTACGACTCGTGCAGCGCAGCAGTACGGCGGGTGCGCAGCATCCGGCGGTGGACCCGGTACACCTCGGACACGTAGGTGCGCAGCGCGCCGATCGCCACGGCCAGCACCCGCCGGTCCGGTCCGCCCACTGCCTGCCTGGCCTCGTCGATCAGGGCGGCAACTTCAGCGTCTTCAGGGAACGCGGCGCCGATCTCGGTGAGGCGTTTGTTCAGCAGCACGCCAGGAAAGTGGGGCTGCAGTCCGAGGAACAGTCGGCCCAGCGCGGATCGCGCCTGCATGCGCCGGCGCAGGTCCTCAGGCGTCGTGTCCCGGTACACCGCCGGGTCGAGCAGTTTGAGCATGGACAGGAAGGCGCGTTCGTTGTGCAACGCGGGCGTCGCGGACAGCAGCAGCAGGCGCGGGCTGGCCTCGGCGACCTCGGCAAGGCGCGTGTAGCGGCGAGACAGTTCGGGCTGCTCGCTGTGCGCGAGGCGGGCCAGATGATGCGCCTCGTCGACCACGACGAGATCCGCCGGCTCCCACGTGTCGGGTGCGTCGTCGCGGGAGTACACGATTCGGGCGCCCGGGAAGTCGCCGGTGCGGAATTTGCCCGACAGTTCGCGGCGCCACTGCTCCAAGAGAAACGGCGGAAGAATCAGTTGCACGGTGAGGTCGGGCTGATCCAGCAGAAGTTCCCGCACGACAAGGCCGGCCTCGATCGTCTTGCCCAGACCGACCTCATCGGCCAGGAGGTAGCGCTGCACCGGGTCCTGCAACACACGCCACACGGTCTCGACCTGGTGCTCGTACAACTCGATACCGCTCGAGAGCACACCGCGCATGCCGTGGGCCGCCGAGCGCTGAGTCAGGGTGCTCTGCAGAAAGGGGCGCCGCATGTCCGCCAGCAGAGGCGACTCCAGCAGTCCGGCGCTGGCAAAGCCGACGGGGTCTGCCAGCGGCTCGTCCCAGCGGACATACAAGTCCTTCTCGGGAAGGTATCCCTCCCAGTTGCGCGCCCGTACGTGGATGTCCCGATGGGCTGAGATGGCGATGACGCGCCCCGAGCGCCATGCGGTGCCCGTGGACCAGAACACCCGCGTCTCGGGTGCCAGCGCGAACCGTTTGAGCCCCTCCCTCGGGACGGTGTGGCGACGGCGCTCGCCTGGATGCTGTCCTGGGGTATCGAAGTACTCGAGGATCAGGCCATCGCCGTCCTTGCCCACGAGTTTCCCCGCCCCGAGCGTGTTGGCGTTGGACACCAGCAGGTCACCCTGGCTCAGCGACGGGCCGCGGGAGGTGTCGCTGCTGCGAACCGGGCGGCTCGCCTTCGGCGTGCGGGGTCGGGCCGGCGCCGCCTTGCCCGGGCTGCCGTCGATGGTTCGCGATCCGCGGCATTGCGGGAACCGTGAACAGCCCCAGAAGCAGTTGCCTGCGTTGGCGCCCCGCGACGCGAATTGCATGACCATATTGGCGCCGCACCGGGGGCACACGACAGCTTCGTCCGTCATGCCGCAACCCCTTCTCGGCCAGTGGTGCACAGCAGCAGTGCCGGCAGGTGGGCTCGACCCCAGCGACTCAAGGTGCTGCCTGCGGACCACGACGGCAGGGCCCTTGAACACGGGTCGACTCCGCCGTGCAGCCTGCCGCCTGACGCGGAGCACTGCGGCGCCTTCGGGCACAGCGGCATGTGGCGGCTCTGCATCACCAATCCCCTATGGAGAACCGCGCGCTGGCACCGCCTCAGGTAGTCCTCCATCAGCTTAAATTGGATGAATATGCCCTTCCCTCCCTCGGGCATTGCGTTGCACCCGCACGCCGAACAGCTGGCGAACCGGACGAAATCCCCCACCCTCAGCCCCGACATCGCACTTCCTTCACAAGATGCTCACATCCAGCCGGCTGAAGCGTAAACCGAGCCACTGACAACGCCCCCGCCGGGTGGACCACCCTGGGCAATCGCGATACGTCGACGCCGGGTCACCGCACCGAAGCCACAACCCGGGCCGCCTGCCACCACTCCATCCGGCGCCGCCCTGCCGCCACCCTTCCACGCCGCCCCGCCGGGATGCCGGGAATGAGATCACAATCCAAGATGATCACTTAGTTTCATAACCCACACGGTTGGTCCGGTCAATACCGAGCGCAAGCGATCAGCAACTGAAGCTGCGGGAACACCGCGACGCCTGCGATGCCGTGACACCGCAGGGGCTGCGGGCCGAGGAGAAGACCTGACCTGCCCCGTCCAGCGGGACCGAAAGAAGAAGGGGTAGCGCAAGACCTGTCGTACGGATAGATGCAAGCAAGGCAGGACGAGGCGTCAACCTGTAGGCAGCTACGTTCGAGTGACCCAACTGCCCGTCATCGAGTTGACGATCGCTACCAGATCTTGCTGCAGGTTCATCAACACCAGCAACCAGGGCCTCGGTCCCGCGGACAGCCCAGGCCGACACTCACCAGAGTCAATCGGCATCTTCATCGACTGGTGTACGGCGGTGGAGCGCTGGTGGCAGCACCGCACGAGCAGTCGACTGCTGCAGCCTGAAAACGGATTCGCCCGCCACCGGATACCGGTAGCGGGCGAATTGCCGTCCTTCGCGGTGCCCCAGAGTCGGGCCCGCGAACGGTCAGGTCAGCTGTGTACGGCGCGGACGAGCAGGTCGGTCAGGAGGCGGATGTCGCTGGGAGTGTTCTGCAGGCCGTTCCAGCGGCGCTGTTCTCCGTCGGGGAAGCGCCACATGCCCGAGGTCCAGGCGGTGACCGGCATCAAACCCAAAACAGCGTTGCGTACGGCGTCGCAGTCGACCTCTTTGGCTTGCATGCCGTCGGTGAGGCTGTCCATGACGAAGCCCATGGCCTGGATGCCGGCACCGTGGGTGAGGCGGGACTGGCGGGGCGGCAGTTTCCAGGCGTCACTGAAGGTGTCCTTGACCATGGTCCAGAAGGAGCGCAGGTGCAGCAGCATGCGGTCGACGTCGCCGGAGCCATCTTCGGGGTTGCGGTACTGGTAGAGGGCGCCCTCGAAGAGGCTGTGCTCCAGCATGCGCAGGACGGCCGTGTCTTTGATGTTGCCGTCGGGTGAGGTCGGGCTGGCGATGCGGCCGTAGAAAGGGCCCTGACCGTCGGTGTTGAGGCGGGTCATCAACTGGGCGGGCAGGCGCTTGCGGGCGTAGGTGGGCGGGAGGTGGCCACTGGTTTCGGGCAGGAGTTCGTGGATGAGGCCCTTGGGCAGCGGCTTGGTGGAGTTGACCAGGATGAACTGGGAGCGCTGGTCGTCGTGGTTGTCGGCGATAAACCCAACGGCGGCGACAGGGAATTCGACCAGATCAGCGTCGCGGATGGCGGCGCTGCGCTGCTGGCCGTCGACGATCAGGGCAGGCTTGTCCTCGTCGGGAAGAGATTCGTCGACGGGGATGACCAGTTCGCCAGGGACGGAGTAGTCGACTCCGTCCTTGCGCCGCGCTCCGGTCTCGAAGCGGACGTTCTCGTCGAATGCCAGCACCAGGGCGTTGGGAAGCATGGCGTTGTCGGACTCGAGGTAGCGACGGATGCCGCGGATGTGGCTGAGGACCTCGGGGCGCTGGTAGCCCTGGAGATTGCTGTCGTCGTCGCGTCGGACGCGGGAGACGGCGGCGAAGCTGTGGAGTTTCTTGCCGTCAACGGCGAAGCAGTAGATCCTTCTGTCACCCTGGCGCACTTCAAGCGCCGGGAGCCTGAGTTCGTAACGGTCGGCCATTGCCTCTCCAGACATATCAAAAAGACGAAAAGTAGGGGGTTACCCGAAGGTTAGGGAGCGCATCTTGGCCTCGAGTACGGTCAGATTATGGAATCCTCGGCGCTTGTTGCGTTCGCTTCCGCGGAATATGGCAATCTCGATGCCATGCTTCTCGCACAGGGCGCAGGGGCAGGCGCGCCAGGGCGCGTCGCTGAGGGTGCGCTCGTAGAGTTCGAGATAGCTCTTCTTCTTCGGGCCGAGTACGAGGGACTCGTACGCCTGGAGTGCGGTCAGGACGTCCTCGAGGGAGGTTTCCTCACGGTCGAATTCCCGCAGGGCGCGCAGGCAGGCCCGTTCTGCGGTGATGGCCTCGGCCTGGGAGACGCTTCCGGAGAGGATGAGGCGTTTGAGTGCGGGGTTGCCGTCGACCTGGGGAACTCTGATGGCGGTGTAGGCACTGGTGGCGGTGTGGTAGTTGTTGCGGTCGTCCATGAAGGCCTGGCGGAAGACGGAAGTGCTGTCGAAACTGGTCACGCCGTGGCGGGCGAACTGCTCCATGCTGTCAACGCGGTTGATGCCGAGCAGGTGTAGTTCGGTGTCGTGATTGCGCACTTCGTCGATGGCTCGCAGGCAGGCCAGGATCTCGTGGGACTTGAGAGGGACCATGCCTCCGAGAGCGATACGCCGGTATCCCATTTTCTGCAGTTGCGCGACGGAGTGGGCGTAACTGTCCGGCCCCCATCCCTGGGCGGCGCCAACAGGTTCGAAGCGGGCGTCGTTCTTTTTGGTCGCGGCGAGAAAGTTCTCGGCGAGCTCCAGGGAGATCTGCTGGCGTTCCAGCCAGGCCGGTTCTGGTTCTGTATCAGATTCTTGAGGGATGTAGCCGAAGATGATGTGGTCGATGCTGATGCCGGCGTCGAATCCGCAACGGCCGTAGAAATCGATGACTTCATCGACCTCGTACGGAGGACGTTCTTCGTCAATGTAGTTGAAGGCGCCACAGTCACCGATGGTGGAGCAGGTTTTGGGAAGGCGGAAGAAGTTCCGCACACCCAGGCGGTAAAGCCGCTCGCGTTGCGGAGTGGAGTATTTCCCTGCACCCTTCATGGATCCGTCGACAACAGCCTTGCTGACAAGGATCCCGTCATACGGGATCGGCGTCACGGCCTGGTGGGCGTAGACGTCGTCGCGCTGACGGACTCGGTAAGGCGAGTACTCGTCGTTGACGAAGTCATAGGTGGGGCTCACCAGGTCCTGGCTGTCAGGGAAATAGAATTTCACGCGGCTTTTGCCTTTTCCTGCACATAGATACGGAGGAGGTAGTTCGACAGGGTGCTGATGTGACGCGGATTGTTCTGGAGTTCGTTCCAGGGGATGTTCAGGTCGGGCCAGCGCCCCTTGGTCCAATAGCAATGCGGGGCGATCAGGGCAAGTTCGTCGCGTGCCTGCTGCAGTGCGCGGGGGGAGGCGGGGTCTATGGCCATCATCACGCGGTCCATCAGGCGTCCCATGGAACGGATGCCCACACCGTGCATGAGGCGGCTTTGTGTGGGCGGCAGGCCCCAGGCGTCAGGAAAGGTGTCGCGTACCGCGGTCCAGTAGGTGACGAGAATCTGGCGGATAGTAGCGGTGTCGACGGTGTTGTTGGAGAGGTTTTTATAGGGGAAGAAGGCGCCCGACGGAGAGTTGAGGGCCTCCTGGATAGCCGTGGTGAGACTGTTGTCAGTGACGACAGCGTCGGCTTTTTGCTCGGCGGTGGTGGAGGGACGGCGCACCAGTCCGCAAAACGGTGAGTCCTTGTCGTGGTTGAGGGCTTCGACCAGGACGGCGGGGAGTTTACGGGCGGAGAGCTTGGTGGGCAGCGCGGTGCCGACCTCGGGGAGGAGTTCGGTGACCAGGTTGGTCGGCAGAGGGGAGACCGTGTTCACCCGCAGGAACTGGTCCCGCTGGGTTTCGAGGTCCTCGGCGACGAAGCCGGCGATGGTGACGGCCAGGCGGGTATTGCGGGTGCGAGCCAGAGCGAGGCTGCGCTGCTGGCCGTCGACAATCCAGGCAGGCCGGGGGGCATCGGGAGAATCTGGCAGCGTGATCTCCAACGTGCCGGAGGTGCACAGGCCGTCGCTGCTGCTGGGGCCGGGGCTCGATTTGAAGCGCACACTGGCGGGCAGAGCCATGATCAGACCGTTGGGGAAGAGGACCTCGTCGCTGTCGAGGTATTCCAGGATCTGCCGTACGTGCTGCTTCTTCTCGGGGCGCTGGTAGCCGATGAGCTTACCGGCCTCGTCGCGGGAGATCCGGGCGACATCGGCGACCTGATGGACCTCTTCTGCCGCCAACGTGAACACGTACAGCGGGATCGTGGGGTGCTGCTCGATCCGCAGGGCTCGGCGTTTCAGCACGATGGAAGTCATCAGCGGCCAATCGTTGATTCGTACAGGCCTGCGAAACGCTTTTGTTCGCAGGCCATCCCCTCGTCTCGAAACCGGCGCAGCAGGCCGGTACGGGAAGCGCCGGGATAGGCGACCTTCGCCTTTTCGATGAAGGCGATGACGGTCTCGTCCGTAACCGGTCTGCGGTCGTAGCGCTCAGGCCGGGCAGTCTGGGCAGCCCAGTCCTCCCAGCGCAGCTGGGCGGAGGGGTCGGTGAGGCGTCCGGGTGTGCAGTGCTCGAGCCAGGAGGCGGCCATGCGCACGTTGAGGCTGGTCAGGGTGCCGCCCAGGGCGTGGCGCAGGCCGGCGTTGGCGGGCACGCGCCGTATGCCCTCGATGTCGGTGGCGCCACCGATCAGGACGACGTCGGTGGCGGTATCAGCGAGGGCGAGCAGGTCGTGGTGCATGGCCTGGGCATAGGGCGCGGACAGCACGACGAGGGCGCGTCCTGCGGCGCCGGCGATCTGGGGCAGGTCGCGGGTGCCGTCCAAGCGTTGCAGATGATCCCACCACTGGGAGGTCTGGGCGTTGGAGGAAGCCACGGAATCTGCGTGCCGGGGCAGGAAAGTCGCGGCGTAGGAGGGGGCGGGGCTGGAGACTGGACGTAGGCCCAGGCCTGCGGAGGCTGCATACAGGCGGGGGGTGAAGCCTGCTTGGGATGCAGCGCGGGTGAGCGCGAGGGCGCGTTTCCACTGGTCTCCCCGGTACAGGTCCTCCAGCGCCGTATGCCTGCTCGGCGTGGTGTGCAGTCGGTGCGCCCACTCCTCGGCCCGCTGGGGCAGGTCGGCAGCCATCAGGGTGCGGGCCTGCAGGTCTGCCGTGGGAGGGGACGCTTTCCGGTCCGTGCAGGTGACCACGATCGGCAACTCGTTCACTGCGGCTAGACCCCTGGGTTCCGGTAACTCGTTTGTTGTTGTGATTACTGTAGCCGCTAGTTAGAGGGGTAGGCTGCGTCTGCCTCGACTGAGGCAACTGGACTTCGGATAAGGGAGTGACAGCATGGACCGTCCCGCGATCGTGTTGCTGAGCGGCGGCCTGGACTCGACCACGGTGCTGGCCATCGCCAAGGACCAGGGGTTCACTCCCTATGCGCTCAGCTTCCGCTATGGCCAGCGGCACAGCATCGAACTGGAAGCCGCCAAGCGCGTTGCCGAGGTCCAGGGGGTGGCCCGGCACGTCATCGCCGACATCGATCTGCGGGTCTTCGGTGGCTCTGCCCTGACCGCCGACATCGAGGTTCCCAAGCACGAGTCGCTGGATGACGTCGAGGACGGCGGGGTGCCGATCACCTACGTGCCGGCCCGCAACACGATCTTCCTGTCGTTCGCACTGGCTTTCGCCGAGACCGTAGGCGCCAGCGACATCTTCACCGGAGTCACCGCCGTGGACTACAGCGGCTACCCCGACTGCCGCCCCGAGTACATGGACGCCTTTGCCACCATGGCGAACCTGGCGACCCGGGCGGGCGTGGAGGGCACCTCCCGGATGACGCTGCACTCCCCCCTGATCGCCATGTCCAAGGCCGACATCGTGCGCGAAGGCTTGCGCCTGGGCGTGGACTACTCCCTCACCTCCTCCTGCTACGACCCCGATGACCAGGGTCAGGCCTGCGGTAAGTGCGACACGTGCCTGCTGCGCCTGAAGGGCTTCGCCGAAGCCGGCGTCACCGACCCTGTCCGGTACCAGAGCGCCTGAACATGACCTATCTGATCAAAGAGATTTTCTACACCCTGCAGGGAGAGGGCAGTCACGCCGGCCGCCCGGCGGTCTTCTGCCGCTTTTCCCGCTGCAACCTGTGGACGGGCCGGGAAGCAGACCGCTCCCGCGCCATCTGCCAGTTCTGCGACACCGACTTCGTCGGCACCGACGGAGAAGGTGGCGGCCGGTTCGGCACTGCGGAGGATCTCGCCGATGCCGTCGAGGCCGCCTGGCCCAGCACCGATCGTGCCCACCGGTTCGTGGTGTGTACCGGCGGCGAGCCCCTGCTGCAGTTGGACGAGGACGCCATCGCCGCCCTGCACGGCCGTGGCTTCGAAGTAGCGGTGGAAACCAATGGCACCCGGCCGGCTCCCCACGGCATCGACTGGCTGTGCGTCAGCCCCAAGATCGGCTCCGACCTGATCTTGACCAGCGGGGATGAACTGAAACTGGTCTACCCCCAGGCCGGCGGCGACCCGGCCCAGTTCGAAGGGCTCGACTTCCAGCACTTCCGACTACAACCGCTGGATGACGCCCACCGCGAGGACCACACCCGCGCCGCTGTCGAGTACTGCATGAAGAACCCGCGCTGGACACTCTCTCTCCAGACGCACAAGTATCTGGGAATTCAGTAATGGAAATCTTTCGCGAGTTCACCTTCGAAGCAGCCCACCGCCTGCCGCGCGTGCCCGAGGGCCACAAGTGCGCCCGACTGCACGGCCACTCTTACAAGGTCACCGTGCACGTGGAGGCACCCGTCGATCCGGAAGCGGGCTGGGTGATGGACTTCGGCGACATCAAGCAGGCTTTTAAGCCGATTGATGCACAACTCGACCATTACTACCTGAACGACATCGACGGTCTGGAAAACCCCACCAGCGAGAACCTGGCCCGCTGGATCTGGGACCGGATGACCGCAGAACTCCCTGCTCTGTCGGCGATCACCGTGCGCGAGACCTGCACCTCCGGTTGCACCTACCGAGGCGAGTAGCAGGATGCACGACATCCAAAACGAGGTCGACCATCGCGGCGTAGCCATCGACGAAGTAGGGATCAGCGGCCTGCGCTATCCCGTCACGTTCGATGACGGCCACACGCGCCAGCACGGTATCGCCGACATCAGCGTCACCGTCGGCCTGCAGGCCGACCGGCGCGGCACCCACATGAGCCGCATGATCGCCCTGGTGCACGAGGAGGTGGCCACCCTCGCCCCGCAGGAGTTGCCCATCGCCCTCAAACGAGGGCTCGCTCTGCTCGAAGCCCCGACCTTGGCCATCGCTCTGTCTCTACCCGTCGCCACGGCCGTGACCGCACCCGCAAGTCAGCGGCAGTCGTGGCAAACCCACGACGTCACCATCGCCGGCCGCATCACAGCCGACACCTGCACCATCGCGACCACAGTGACCACCGACGTCACCAGCCTGTGCCCGTGTTCGAAGGCCATCTCCGACTACGGGGCCCACAACCAACGCAGCGAAGTCACCCTCACGGTCACTGGGACCGCCGACGCGCCCTACCCCCTGGCGATCCACGAAATCGTCGATCTGCTGCGCAGTTCCGGTTCTGCCCCCGTCCTGCCCCTCATCAAGCGGCCCGACGAACGCGTCGTCACTATGCAGGCTTACGACCATCCCGTTTTCGTCGAAGACATCATCCGCGACATAAGCCTGGTATGCCGTGAAAAGGGTCTAAAGCATGTGATCAGGGCGAAGAATCTGGAAAGCATTCATAGCCACGACGCCATTGCCAGCCTGACCTTCTCTGGCTGAACCCACGCACGCGCCCCAGGACGGGAAGGGGGGTGCCATCCCCCTTCCCGCGCCGCGCCTGCGTCGGCAAGGCGCCTGGTTCCACCCGAGCCCGTGGGACGCCCCCACTGGCGGTTACGCACGCGCCCGGCAATCCTTACAGCGGCCCGGCACCCGCCCCCTGTCTGGCGCGCCCGCCGTAGAGGGACCCACCCGAGCCCCTCAGCGCGGCATCGCCGCCTGCCCCACGCGGACCTTGCACCGCCGGAATCAGGCACTTGCCCCAGCACCGCAGCACGGACCGACGCCTTAGGCATGTCAGTGCCGTGTGCTGTGCTGTCTGCACGTTCGCCCCACCGCCCGTTCCCCGCTGGAGCCGAGCGCACCACCCCACTACCGAGACAGAAAGTAGATCGTGAAGTCTCCCGCTCCTGCCGGTATTGCCACACTCATCGCTTACATCGCTACTATTCCGGCCGCCAACTTGGCCGTCACTCATTTCGGCGCGGTACCCGTCGGCTTCGGTTACGTCGCGCCAGCCGGCGTCTACCTCGTCGGCCTGGCGCTTGTACTGCGCGACCTTGCACGGGAGGCGGTCGGCCGAGGCGCCGTCCTCGCCGCCATAGCCATCGGCACGGTCCTCTCCTACCTTCTCGCTGACCCCAGCCTCGCCACCGCGTCAGCGGTCGCCTTCGCCGTCGCTGAAACCATGGACTTCGTCGTCTACGAGCCCTTGCGCAAGCGAGGACTACTGGTCGCGATACTGGCCTCGAACGCCGTCGGACTTCTGGCCGACAGTCTCTTGTTCCTCCACCTTGCTTTCGGCTCCTTCAATTACCTTCCTGGGCAAATCCTCGGCAAAGCGTGGATGACTTTCGCGGCCGTCGTAGTCCTGGCGCTACTGCGTCGCCGCTCCCGCGTTATCGCCTGACCGCCCCAACCTGTCCTCCACGCACTGCAGGAACCTCACCGCAATCGCCTTCGCTCAGGCCCTACGGGAGAGTGGAGTTCCCGGCTTTTGCGTCGCCGCAGAGGCCGTGCCGTTGCAGGTGGGGGTCAGCAACTTCGGCGGAAGTACGGCGAGTTGACCTACTTCTCGGTAACTCGCTACCGTCTCAGTAGCATTGAGGGGCCCCACTCCGGCTTACCGGAGTGGGGCCCCTTTTTGTCCTCTTCTGCACAAGCAGGCGGGGTGGGCGGGGGCGTCGCCGACATCAGGTTCGTAGGCCGCGAGAGCGGCGACGCCCCACCGCGAAGGGGGTTACCTATGAACGACCAGCATGACACGTCCGTCAACGCGAGCCAGAACAGCCAGGCCGGTCTGCAGGCCCCGGCTCGCCAGGCTGCCACCCTCCGGCATGTTCGCGTTTCCGTCGGCAAGCATTTCGACCTGTCCGTTTCTCTGTCGGTGTCGCCGGCCTTCCTCATGCTCCTGGCGGCGGCCGTCGGTGTCGCGGGCGGGAACTACTGGTTCCTCCTCTGAGAAGAACCGTGGTTGAGCGCACGGCCTGGCGCAGCTAGCGACGCCAGGCCGTGGACCATCCGTGGACGGCGCGAACTCGACCCACTGGTTTCGTCCGTGTGACCAGCGTCTTTACCGAAGCCTGAAGGGCCCTCCGGAGCCGTGTGCGCAGGTTCGAATCCTGCCGGGGGCACCCCTTATGAGGTGCCCAAAGACCCCGTCACCAGCGGAAACGCTGAGGCCGGGGTCTTCGCGTATCTACAGCCATGTGCAGCCGAATGCCGCCCTGAGCGGCCCCGTGTCGGCGTCTGTGGACTACTCGGGGAAAGGATCTTGGAGCAACTTCCCTGGTCAACTGCCCGATTGTCCAAGAGGAGCCCGCAGCGTCGGCTCCAGCGCGAACGCGGAACCGTCTACTCCCCCGAGCCTGGGGAATCCGGCGTCCATGACACTGGCGCGCTCATTGCCCGACAATGCCACCGAGTGGTGGATCTTTCTGGGAACGTTCGTCCTCTACGCGCTCGGACGCTGGTTCTTCGCCTGGCAGCGAGCCAGGCGTGAGGACGACAGCCACCCCATGCGTACCGCGTTCGCCGAAGAAGACGATCCCGCCGCAAGCCACGCGGCCATGGTCGGTGGTTTCCGCTCCTACCGGCAGTTCTTCGGCTTCGTCGGAAGCGCCTTCGCAGTGGTTCTTGTCGCTGCTCTGACCGAAGGCCGGCTCCGCTACGCCCTGCTATGGATTATTGTTCCGCTTCTGGTCATAGCGCTCTCGTACCTCGACTTCCGCCAGTCCCTGAAAGCGCGCTCAGGAGCCTGACAGGGATGCGGGCCAGCGACAAGGCACACCTTCCGGCCTCACTCGTACTCGCGCAACAGTTCCTCGATCTCCGGTTGGCGATCTCCTGCCGCCCGTCAATGCGCTTGGCGTAGCGGCCCAACAGGATCTCGACACTGTTGCCCGCCCGTTCGGCGACCTCGGTCGGGTCGACCCCCGCGTTGAGCCGTGTCGACAGAGCGGAGTGGCGAAGGTCGTACAGGGTGCGCGCATAGGACAGCACCGTGCGGACGTCCTCGGCCCCGCCTACGACCCCGTTCAGGACCGAGCCCTCCAATCGTCATGTCGTCGGCGAAGTCGTCCAGCCAGGAGGGGTAGTAGTCCGTGCGCTGTCGGGCCGGGTCGCCGCGCCCAGGTACATCGGTTTCGTCTTGTCAGCCATCTTGCAGCCTTCCTGCTTGCAGCCTTCCTGGCGGGGCCGGCTCCTTCTGGTGGGAGCGGATCTGACGAGTCGATCGAAGCGACCCGTTGGACGAGCCGAACCTGATGCGGATGTCGGCTCGATGCCCCCTCCTTGTCGGCTGACCGGGCGGTGTGGTCTGGCCGGGGTGTCGGCGGCCCGGGCCTTGGCGGACCCCCAGCCCCGCCGCCGACGCCACCGCCACCGCCACCGACGACACCGCCACCGCTGCCGGCACCGGCATCGGCACCGGCAGGGCCGCGTCCTATCTCTCGGTGTTGAAGACGAAGAACGGCTTGGCGCCATGTGCGGGGGTTTCGGCGAACGCGAGGGCCTCCGGGAAGCGTTCGAGCGGGTACGGCCGGCCCTGGGGGATGCTCAGCACTCCGTCGGTGACGAGACCGAGGACCTCGGACAGCGCGCGCAATGCGTCCTCGGGTGAGGCCGTGCCGAACCAGCGGTTCAGCCAGAAGCCACGGACCGTCTTGGTCTCGTAGATGACCGAACGTGCCTGCAGCGGGATCGTCAGCGCTGCCGGGTCGGTCTGCCGATGCGTGGAGAGCGCGCCGTAGACCACGACCTCTCCTCCCGGGGCCAGTGCTTGGGACACCTGGGCACCGACGTGGCCCGCGACGCAGTCGGTGGCCTTGCGCACGCCGACCGGTCCCGCGATCTCCGCCACTCGCTTCAACAGGTCCTCGTCCTCGGTGCAGATGACCTCGTCACCGCCGAGCGCCTTGATCTCCTCGACGGCCTCGCGCCGCCGCACGACATTGATCGTGCGCATACCCAGATGCCTGGCCAGCTGAATGACGAGCCGGCCGACGGTGGAGCCCGCGGCCGTCTGCAACAGCCATTCACCTGGCTTTACGTCGAGTTCGCGCGTCACGAGGAGCAGCGCGGTCAACGGGTTGACGGCGAGTTGGCAGGCGTCGGAGTCGCTCAGGCTGTCGGGGATCGGCAGGAGCCGTCGTTTATCGGCGACGAGGTATTCCTGCCAAGTGCCGGACACCGGCGGCCCGGGTACCGCCGGGACCGCGACGGCGACCACGCGCTCTCCGATCTTCAGCCCCTCGGTATCCGGACCCAGGGCCTCGATACGGCCCACGCATTCCATGTGACCGCCGACCGTGGGAAACTCGGGGGAGAAACCGTAGCGGCCGCGCAGCACGTGCAGATCGCTGGCGTGAATCGGAGTCGCCGTCACCCGGATCAACGCCTGACCGGCTTCCGGCGTGGGAACAGGCCGGGATTCCAGCCGCAGTACATCGACGGGCTCGCCGATCTTTCCGGCTACGAGCGCGCGCATGGATTGAGGCATGAGTGACCTTTCGCCTCTCAGTGCCCGACGAACTCGGCGGCGGGCGTTCTGGACAAAACAGCGAGCCCACAGGTCCGCGATCAGGACCGCTCGCCGCGGGCGCACTACTCTAATTTCGGATGATGAATCTGTCATTTCGGGATCGGTACGCCCGGTCCCGGGAAAATTCCCGGTGGCGGGTAATTCCGCGAGGTGGGAATGCCCGCTGCGCCGGTGCGGGGCTCAAGAGGCCCGGGGTGCCACCTGGAGGCCGTCGATCGAGTCACGCCCCTTGGCGGTGTCCGCGTACAGTCGGGCCGCGACGATCAGCCCGTCGTTCACGGTGAACAGCAGGCAGTGTTCGTTCTCCATGGTGCGGCCGGTCTTCGCCTCCGCCCTGGCCCTGACGGGAACGACCACGTGCGACCCGGCGTCGAGCACTGTGTGTGCGTCGTAGTTGAAGGTCTCGTAGTAGTGATCGTAGATGTCCCGGTAGAAGGCGAGAAACCCCTCGGGCCCATGGAATGTCCCGCCGTATGGCAGGGAGGTGGGGAAGTCGAATACCACCTCGGGCGACATGAGGGCCACCAGGTCCGAGGAGTCGTTCTCCTCGAATCCGGAATATGCTCGCCGGCAAGCGTCCACGATTTCCTGGTTGCGCGACATGTTTCCTCCTGATCGCGGCAGAAATGAGTGGGAGTCCGGTCAGTCGCGGTCGGCATCCGACGGGTCGGCGACGTACCGTGCGTACTCTGTCCCGGCGAAGTGTTCGCCCAGCTTGCGGGAGAAGTAGTTGAGCATCTGCAGCGGACGGTGGTTCATCACGAGATGCTGCGTCTTCCCCTCTTCCTTGAAGTAGACGACGGCGATGTTGCCGATCGGCCTGCCGTCCACCGTCGCCGCGTAGTCCTCGACGAAGCCGTTCTCTCCGTACTTTCCGATGTAGATGAAGTCCTGGAAGTCATACAGAGTGCGCGCATAGGACAGAATCGCGAAGACGTCCTTGGCCCCGTGGATGGTACCCCTGAAGACCCCGGCCTCCAGCGTCACATCGTCGGCGAGATTGTCCAGCCAAGGGGGGTAGTAGTCCTTGCGCTGTCGCGCCGGGTCGCCGCTTCCCAGATATGTCGGTGGCGTCTTGTAGGTCATTTCATCCTCCTGTTTCGGTTGAACGTCATCGGTTGAACGTCATCGGTTGAACTTCTAACAGAATTGCTGGACGCAACGGGCACTGTCCAACGAAAGTCGGAGACCGCCGCCATCTCGCCGAGAGATACCTCGAGGGCTCGCTGAGGGATACTCGGAGGGTGGAACTGCGCCAGCTCGAGTACTTCGTCGCCGTCGCCGAGGAAGCGAACTTCACCCGTGCCGCCGCACGGCTGCACGTCGTCCAGTCCGCGGTCTCCACCACGATCAAGACCCTCGAGCGAGAACTCCGCACGCCGCTGCTGGAACGCACCCGCAAAGGCGTGCTGCTCACCGATGCCGGTGCTGCCCTGCTGCCGCGCGCCCATGCCGCTCTGGACGCCGCCCGGGAGGCCGCGGACGCGGTGGGCGAGGTCCGCGGCGGACTGCGCGGCACCCTGCGGCTGGGCGCGATAGCCACGGTCGGGCTCATCGACCTTCCCGTGTTCCTCGGTGACTTCCACCGACGTCATCCCGGCGTGTTCCTCCAGACCAGCGCCGCCCCCTCCGGCTCCCAGGGCCTGGTCGAAGCCCTCCTCGAGCGGCGGCTCGACCTCGCCTTCGTTTCGGGGCCCGGACCGCGCCCGGCAGGCATCACGCTGACCGACCTCGCCACCTCGGTGCTCGACCTCGTCGTGCCTGCCACGCATCCGCTCGCGGAACGCCGCACCGTGTCGATCGCCGAACTGGCCGGCCTGGACTTCGTCGACTTCCCCGCGGGCTACAGCAACCGGACCGTGGCCGACCGGGCCTTCGCCGCTGCCTCCGTTCCCCATCGCGTCGCCATCGAGATCACCGACCTCACCACGGGCGTGGCCTACGTCCGCAACGGCCTGGGCGTGGCGCTGCTGCCACGGGTCGCCCTCGGCAAGGGAGAGGACGTCGCCACGCTGACCGTCGACGACGCCGACCTGGAGTGGCAGTTCTCCCTGGCCGCTCCGTCCGGACGCGCGCCCCGCGCTGCGGCACGGGCCATGATCGCGATGGCGCACGAGTTCCTCTGGCAGGGGTGAGCGTCGCCTCGGAGGGCATTGCACGTCGTCGGTGAGGTGGACGCCGACCGTGGTGCGGCGGGATTTCGCGGCGGCGGTCACCCCCGCGGGTGACGATGAACAGGGTGACCCGCCCGGCGAAGGCGTGAGGCAGTCGAGTGCGGCAGAACGGGGGCCAACGCGGCCTCTGCGCCCATGGGTTGAGACTTCGGGCACCTTCCCCGACGGCACGAAATCCTCGTGCGTTGCCTATCTCCTCGACGTCACCCGATCATTGGCCGCGTTGAGAGGGCTCAATTGCTTTCGGCGGCGTTGCCCACGTAAATGGTGCACGCATCTAGGCAATCCGTACTTCTTCGCGGACAGTTGATGACGGAAAGCCCCACAGGAAGCAATCGCTCATATGCACAACTCATCCGACGTTCCCGTACAGCCGCACGCCGTCACCGTTGCCGAAGTGGTCCCCGGTGATCTTCTCGCCCTCTCGGCGCAGGACGTGGCGGAGAACACCTGGTCCGTGGTGATGCACACGTTGCCCGAGACCCCGCACACCATTCGACTGACATTGCGGCCGCCACTCGGCGGGAAAGATCACGACGCGGTGTTCGAGCGGAGTCACCGAGTTACCGTCGGGTGCCGCCGGATGGACGTGGCGGCAATTCCCGAGATCATTTCGTCCGACCTCCACGAGGTGGAATTCCGGGACGGGGACCGCGTCGGTTCGCTGCGCGTCGTGGACCCCGACGCCGTCGAGGAGTCGTACACCCGTAGGTGGGGCCGGTGGTACCGGGACCTGGACAGCAGGGCCCAGGAGCCCGTCACGGACGCGGAGTTGCGGGAGCGGGCCGCGCGAGCCGTCCGGCAGGGACACGTCGTACGTCATCACCCGCGTCCGCGCCTTTCCGCCGAGGTCCGTGCGCCGCGCCGGGTCGTCGTCACCGGGCTCGGCGCCGTGACGCCCCTCGGTGTCGGGGTCGGGGAACTGTGGCAGGGGCTGATAGAAGGCCGTTGCGGGATACGGGAGTTGGAGAGCGAGGAGTTCGCCGGACTGCCGGTGCGGATCGCGGGGACCGTGCCCGTGGACCCCGTCGGACTGCTGCCCCGGCCGCAGGCACGGCGGATGAACCGGTCCGCCCAGTTCGCGGTGCTCGCCGCCCGCGAGGCCTGGCAGGACGCCGGATTCGACCCGGCGGGCACGAGGGAGAGCGGGCTCGCGCCCGAGCGGGTCGGCGTCTCGGTCGGCGCCATCCTCGGCGACGCCTCCGTCCTGGTCGGCGGCGACCGGAGGCTGCGCGACCGCGGACCGCGCGCGGTCTCCCCGCTGACCACGCCGATGACAGTGCCCTCGCAGGCCGCGTCGCAGGTGTCGCTGGTCCTGCGCATCACCGGCGAGGCCCGCACCGTGACGAGCGCGTGCGCCTCCGGCACCGAGGCCATCGGGCAGGCCATCGACCGCATCCGGTACGGGCGGGTCGACGTCGCCCTCGCCGGGGGCGCCGAGGCGGTGGTCACCCCGGCGATCATGGCCTCCTTCGCCGCGATGCGCGCGCTGTCCGCCCACCCGGTCGGATCCACCAGCCCCTCCCGGCCGTTCGCCGGCGACCGCGACGGCTTCGTGAACGGCGAGGGCGCCGGGTTCCTGCTCCTGGAGGCCGAGGAGCACGCCCGGGCACGCGCGGCGCGCGTCTACTGCGAGGCCGCCGGCTGGGGCCTGTCCGCGGACGCCCACCACATGGCCGCGCCCGACCCGTCCGGCAGCGGCGTGGCACTGGCGCTGCGCCGGGCCGTCCAGGACGCGGGCGCCCACGTCGTCGACGTCGTCCACGTCAACGCGCATGCCACCGCCACCGTCGACGGCGACCTCGCCGAGGCGGGCGCGCTGCGTACCGTGCTCGGCGGGCGGGTGCCCGTCACCGCGCTCAAGGGGCATCTCGGCCACCTTCAGGGAGCCGCGGGCGGTGTGGAGGCCGTCGCCACGGTGCTCACCCTCCATCACGGCCTCATCCCGCCCACCATCGGCTGCGACGTCCAGGACGACGCCATCGACCTGGACCTGGTGACCAAGAGCCCCCGCCCGCTCCCCGCGTCCGGCGACCTCGCCCTCAGCAACTCGTTCGGATTCGGCGGCCACAACGCGGTGTTGGCGTTTCGCCGGACGGGGTGACCGGCCCACGGGCCTGCGGGCGTACGGGCCTGCGGGCGTACGGGCGTACGGGCCTGCGGGCGTACGGGCGTACGGGCGTACGGGCGTACGGGCGTACGGGCGGGCCTACCGGCGGCTCGCGGTCCCGCCGTGGCTCAGGCCGAGGCACGCTTGCGCGGGGTCGCCTTCTTCGCGGTCGCGGTGTTCTTCTTGGCCGCCGTCTTCTTGGCCGCGCCCTTGGCGGACCCCTGGGCCGTCGACTTCGTCGCCGTCCGGGCGGTGGACCCGGAGGACTGCTTCGCCGTGGTCTTCTTCGTCGCCGCCTTCTTCGCCGCCGTCTTCTTCGCGGTCGACGTGGACTTCTTCCCCCCGACCGCCTTCGGCGCCGTACGGGCAGACCTGCGGGCCGGGAGCGGGGTGACCTCGGCGGTCCCGCCGGTCTCCTCGGCCTTCCCACCGGTCCGCTCCTCGGCCTTCCCGCCGGTCGACCCGTCCGGCTCCTCGCCGCGGGACTCCTTGGCCGCGCGCACGCTCTTCTCCAGGGCGGCCATCAGGTCGAGCACCTTGCCGCCCGCCTTCTCCCCGGTGGGCGCGGCCGGCATCTGTTCGCCGGAGGCCTTGGCGGCGATCAGCTCCTCCACGGCTTCGCGGTAGTCGTCGTGCAGGTCCGCGAGGTCGACCTCGCCGAGGGTGTCCATGAGGGCGTCCGCCAGGTCGAGCTCCTGGTCACGGACGGTCACGCTCGCGTCCGGGGCCACCTCGTCCGTACCGCGGATCTCGTCCGGCCAGAGCAGCCCGTGCATGGCGATGACGTCGTCCACCACCCGCAGCATCCCGAGCCGCTCCCTCCCACGCAGCGCGAACTTCGCGACGGCGACCTTCCGGCTGCGCTTGAGTGCCTCGCGCAGCAGGATGTACGGCTTGGTGGCGGGGACGCCGTTCGCGGACAGGTAGTAGGCCGTGTCCATCTGCAGCGGGTCGATCCGGTCGGCCGGCACGAAGGCCACGATCTCGATCGTCCTGGCGGTCGGCAGCGGCAGTGCGGCCAGGTCCTCGTCCGTGATCGGGATGAGCGAGCCGTCGCCGTCCTCGTACGCCTTGCCGATCTCACCGGAGGTGACCTCGCGGTCCTCCAGTTCGCAGAACTTCCGGTACCGGATCCGGCCACCGTCCTCGAGGTGGATCTGGCGGAAGGAGATCGAGTGGCTCTCCGTCGCGTTCACGAGCTTGATCGGGATACTGACCAGCCCGAAGGAGATGGCGCCGTTCCAGATGGATCGCACGTGCAGCACCTTCCTGACACGGAGGGGAGAGGCGAGAGGTCCGACACGGAATTCGAGAGGTGCGGTTGCAAGTCAGGCTAGACGCGTGTTCGCGACAGCACATCCGCAGGCGGGCGGTCGAGCGCCTCGCCCACGTTTTCGTGCGACGCTCGACCCATGACGCCGATCACCGAGGTGGAGGGACGGCGGCTCGCGCTCACCAACCTGGAGAAGGTCGTCTACCCGGCGACCGGCTTCACGAAGGGCGAGGTCCTGCACTACTGCGCGACGGCCGCGGCCCCCCTGCTGGCGCACCTCCACGACCGGCCGGTCTCCTTCCTGCGCTATCCCGACGGACCGGACGGCCAGGTCTTCTTCAGCAAGAACGTGCCGCCCGGCACCCCCGACTGGGTCCGGACCGCCGAGGTCCCCCGGACGGAGGGACCCGCCCGTATGGTCCTGATCCAGGACCTCGCCTCGCTCATGTGGGCCGCGAACCTCGTCACCGAGTTCCACACACCGCAGTGGCGGGCGGACGCGCCCGGCCAGGCGGACCGGCTGGTGTTCGACCTCGACCCCGGCGCGCCCGCGACGGTCGTCGAGTGCTGCCAGGTCGCCCTGTGGCTGCGGGAGCGGCTGGCGGCGGACGACATCGCCGCGTACGCGAAGACGTCCGGCTCGAAGGGGCTGCACCTGCTGGCGGCGCTGGTGCCGGTGGCGTCCGAGGACGTCAGCGCGTACGCGAAGGAGCTCGCCGTAGAGGCGGAGCGCGCGCTGCCGGGCCTCGTCACGCACCGGATGACGAAGAGCCTGCGGCCGGGAAAGGTCTTCGTCGACCACAGCCAGAACGCCGCGCGCAAGACCACGGCGACGCCGTACACCCTGCGGGCCCGGGCCACGCCCACCGTCTCCGCGCCCGTCACCTGGGACGAGGTCGCGGACTGCGACGAGCCGGGGCGGCTCGTCTTCCACGCCTGGGACATCGCGCCGCGGCTGGAGCGGTACGGCGATCTGCTGGCGCCGTTGCTGGATCGGGGCCGCGCGCACCGCTTGCCGTGAGCGACGGACGCCGGACGCCGGACGCCGGACGCCGTTCATGGCGCGCGGTGCCCACCGGCTCGCGCGTCCTGTCGAACCGCCATCGGCCCGTAGGCCCCGTTGGTCGCCGGGTCGACGGGTCGACGGCCCGGGACACCGAGACTCGGGCCGCCGGGCGTCGGGCCTCGGGTCGCCGGGCCTCGGGTCGCCAGGCCTCGGACTGCCGGGCCTCGGGTCGCCGGGCGTCCGGCCCGCGCGGACAATGAACTGCAACGAGTCACGGGGGCAGGGGTGAAACAGCAGGGCAGGACAGGGCGGGACAAGGCGGGACGGGACAAGGCAGCGCAGGGTGTGTGGCCACGCGCCACCAGGGGTGGTGGCGGCCTGCCGGCGAGGTGGCGATGATGCCGACGTGGCGACTGCGGGACTTCCACGACGATGATCTCGACCAGGCGATCCAGATGTGGGACCAGAACAGGCAGGCGGACGACGCCGCCACCGTGTTCCCGGTCTCCGAGGTCATGGCGGCGGCCCGGGGCGGTGGCCCGGCCGTGGTCGCCGTGGCCGGGAACGACATGGTGGTGGGCATGGCGGTGGCACAGGCCCGGGGTGATCGGGCCTGGATCACGTTGGTGGCGCTCTCCGCCGCGTGGCGCGACCGGGGCATCGGCAGCGCCCTGATCGGCGAACTCGAACGGCGGCTGCGGACCCAGGACGTACGGCGGATCGGGGCGCTGCTCGCCCCGGGGGCCACCGGGACGACGGCGCTGGAGAACTCCGGCTACCGGGTGCGCACCGGGCTGGTCTTCTACGAGAAGGTCGAGCATCTCGGCGCGGGCGAGGCGGGTCTGCTCGCGGAACTCGGCGGGAGGCTGCAGCCGCAGGGACTCTGGCACGCACTCGCCGGGATGGAACGGGAGAAGGACGCCATCGAGCGGCGGATCGTGCTGCCGCTGGCCGAGCCCGCGCTGGCCGAGCGGTACGGGGTGGCGCCGCCGAAGGCGGTCATCCTCTTCGGGCCTCCGGGCACCGGGAAGACCAGCTTCGCGAAGGCGGTCGCCTCCCGGCTGGAGTGGCCGTTCGTGGAGCTCTTCCCGTCCCGGCTGGCCGCGGGCGCCGAGGGGCTCGCCGCGTCGCTGCGGGACACCTTCGCCGAGCTGGCGGAACTGGAGACGGTGGTGCTGTTCATCGACGAGGTCGAGGAGATCGCCGGCGCCCGGTCCGGTCTGGCCGTCGACCCCGGCCACGGTGTCACCAACGAGCTGCTCAAACTGATCCCCGGCTTCCGCGACCACGACGAGCGGCTGCTGATCTGCGCCACGAACTCCGTGCGCTCACTGGATCCGGCGTTCCTGCGGCCCGGGCGGTTCGACTACGTCATCCCGGTCGGCCCTCCCGATCCGGCCGCCCGGGAAGCCATCTGGCGGCGCTATCTCGGGCCCGCCGCCGACCGGGTCGAGCTGCACCGGCTGGTGGCGGCGAGTGAGATGTTCACGCCCGCCGACATCGAGTTCGCCGCCCGCAAGGGTGCCCAGGCCGCGTTCGAGCGCGAGATCACCGACCGCCGGGGCACACCGGCCGGAACCGAGGACTACCTGGCGGCGGTCGCCGACACCCGCCCGACCCTCACCGCGCAGGCCCTCACCGAGTTCGAGGAGGACATCGAGCGTCACGTACGGATGTGACCGTACGGACGGATGTGACGTCACGTGCGGATGTGACGTCACGTGCGGATGTGGCGTACGGACGGATGTGACGTCACGTGCGGATGTGGCGTACGGACGGATGTGACCGTACGGACGGATTTGGCGTCACGTGCGGATGTGGCGTACGGACGCGACACCGACCGTCGAGCGCCCGTGCCCCGACCGTCGAGCGCCCGTGACCCCGGCGGTCGTGCACCCGTGACCCGGCCGTACCGGGACGCGCGACGAGCGGCGGGCGGCGGGCGGCGGGGGCCTCACACCCTCAGCCACGTCTGCCGGTCGCGGGCCATCGCGTGGAGTGCCTCCACGTCCGCCGGCTTCAGGACGCCGCCCAGCCGGGCCAGCGAGGACAGCTCGGTGTCCTGCAGCACGCGCAGCTCACGGAGCGGCGAGAGGACATCGAGGGCGGCGGCCCCGGCCAGGGCCAGGACGGGCCGGACCTCGGCGGTCAGCGCGTACGAGGCCCGGCCGGCGTCGGCGCGGACCTGCCGGATCAGTGGGCGCGGCTCGCGGCGGCCGACCGTGACCATGGGGTCGGTGACGAGGACCCGCTGCTTGCGGGCGTACAGGGCACGGACCGAGAAGAGGCCCCCGGGACCGATGACCAGGTGGTGGATACGGTCACCGCCGGGCAGGGGAACCGAGTGCACGGTGTGCCAGCCCGCCCCCTCCAGCCGGTCGAGGGCGTCGCCGACGGCCTGCTCGGCGGCGAGCGCGCGGCGCCGCGGGTCGGGCCGCAGCCGGTGGGCCGGCCCCGGGTCCCGGTCGAGGGCGACGACCAGTGCCTCGCCGGGCCGGTTGGGCGCGAGGTCGTCGTCCGGGTGGAGGGCGAGGCGGGCCAGCTCCGCCGGGGTGGGGACCGGGGGCGGCCCCACGGTCACAGGGCCGGTGAGAAACGGGGCGAGCGTGTCGAGCACGTCCTCCCGCCGGGCCTCGCTGAGCAGGTTGACCCGGGCCGTGTCACGGTCGTACCAGGCGACGTTCCTCCCGTCGGTCAGGCACACGTAGAGGCGCTCCTGTCCGTGGCGCCAGGCCGGTACGACCCGCAGTCCGTTCATGCACCATCACCCCATGACCATGGGAACAGGCGGGGTGCTCCAGGGGCAAGAACCCGGTTACCTTTGTGAGCAGTTGGGGGAGTTGTGGGAGGCGCCGTTGCGGACTCGCAGAAAGCAACCCGATGTACCCGCTCCGCAGAACCCGTGGAGCGAGATCGTGCCCGGCCTGTGGATGGGCGGGCACGCCTTCGCGGGGCGCTCCGGGGAGCCGGAATTCGCCGTCGTGCACGACGAGTTCGACCTGGTCCTGACGCTGCTGCGGCTACCGGGGCACGGTCCGGACCCGGGCGTCGAGCACCATGTGTGGCCGATCCCGGACGGCCCCCTGGACGGCACGCAGCTGGCGGGCGTGATCCGTCTCGCGCGGGCCGCGGACGACGCGCTGGAGGACGGACGCCGGGTCCTGGTCCGCTGCTACCACGGCTACAACCGCTCCGGGCTCGTCGTGGCGCACGCGCTGGTCCTCGCGGGGCACAGCTCCGACGAGGCGATACGGCTGATCCGGAGCCGCCGTTCGCCGTGGGCCCTGCACAACGAACTGTTCGTGGAGTACCTGCGGGCCGGGCTCCCCACCGCCCGGCTGCTGGAGGAACTGGCGGAGTAGCGGAGGCACCGGCGGGCGTGCCAGCGGGGACGGAGGAGCAGCAGGAGCAGCGGCGGAACCGAGGGAGTCCGGTCGGCGAAACGGCAGGCTCCCGGCCGGCGAAAACGGTGGGGTGCGGTCGCCGGAACGGTGGGGTGCGGTCGGCGGAACGGTGGGGTGCGGTCGGCGGAACACAGGAGTCCGGTCGGCGGTCCGCTCGCGAACAAAAAGGACTTCCGTACGAATAAGGTGTAGCGCGTCGGTTCCGTCGGTTTCACGCCGGCCTCGCGCACCGAGCCGTCCCCGGCCCCGGACCGAGGCGGGCCCGCACGCAGGAGAGCAGTGACCCCCACTCGGCCCAGCCGCCTCACGCTCGCCGCCCTCGCCGCCGCGCTGGTGGCGGTCCTGGCCGGCTGTGGCGACTCCGGTGCCCTGCGCGCCGCGGGTGAGACGCCCACCGCCGTCGGCCCGGCCAGGCTCTGGCCGGAGCTGCCTCCCGCGTCGACGCCCGCCCTCGACTACGGCGAGGCCGACACCGAGACGGTCAAGGGGGTCACCGCGCCGGGCGACGACATCCACAGGGTGAACCCGCTCGACGTGGTGCGCGCCGAGGTCGCCGCGCACCCGGACGAGTACTCCGGCGCGAACGCCTCGCACGCGGCGACGGCCCGGCAGCTGGAGGACTGCGGCAAGAAGGGCGCGCTCGGCAAGGAGTGCCCGGTCCTGAAGGCGTACTACCGCGATCTCACCGGCGACGGGAAGGACGACATGGTGCTCGGCATCCGCTTCCCCCGCAACCAGCTGGCCGTGCGCGTGTACGCCTTCCTGGACCACAGGCTGGTGCAGGTCATGGGCACCTCGGACAGCGTGGTCAGCGTCGAGCTGGCGGGCCGCCAGGTGATCATCCGTTCGCCCTCGACCCTGCCGGGCTACGAGTTCCGTACGGTGTGGACCTGGGACGCGCACCAGAACGCGATGCTGGCGACCCGCGACGAGATCCTCCGGGTGGGCACCCCCTCCCCCACCCGGACCACCACCCCCGCGCCGCTCCCGCCGCCGTCCGCGTCCGCGCCCCCGTTCACGACCTCCGGCCCGTCCCCGTCCCCGTCGGCGAGCGGCACATGACGCGCGCCCGTCGGCACCTCCGCCCCGCCGGACACCTCCGCCCCGCCCGGCGCCTCCGTGCCATGCGCACCCTGCGGGCCCTCTGCCGCGTCCCCCACTGGACCGCCACCCTCACCTGGAAGGCGACCGCCTTCCTCGCGGTGATGTGCTGCGGCCTCGCCGCCCTCCTCGGCGTCCTCGTGCACGTGTCGGTGACCAACCAGACCGTCGGTGAGGCCCGCGGCCGCGCGCTCGACCGGCTGACCGAGGCGACGGCGGCGTACGAGGAGGGCGACCGGCTGCCGCCGGGCGCGGGCGTCGACCTGCCGGGACTGCCGGCCCCGCTGCGCGAACTGGCCACCGACGGCCGGCGCGGCACGATGGTCGGCGACCAGGACACGCATCCCACCATGTGGGCGGCCGGACCCGCCGACCGCGGGCGGGCGCTCGCCGTGCAGTTCGACTACGCGCAGGGTGCCCACGCCATCGACGCCCTGGACCGGGCGATCGTGTGGTCCTCGGCACTGGCGATCGGCGCGACGCTGTTGGTGGGGGCGTTCGCGGTGACCCGGGTGACCCGGCGACTGCACGCGACGGCGCGGGTGGCCCGGCGGATCAGCGCCGGCGACCTGGACGCGCGCGTCAACGACCCCCGTACCGTCCATGACTCCCGTACCGCCTACGACTCCCGTGGCGTCGCCGACCCCCGTGCCGTCGCCGACCCGCGTAGGCAGCGGCCGGCGCGTCCCCAGGACGAGGTGGCCGCGGTCGCCGGTGCGCTCGACACGATGGCGGCCTCGCTGCAGAGCAAGCTGCTGAGCGAGCAGCGCTTCACCGCGGACGTCGCACACGAGTTGCGCACCCCGCTGACCGGGCTGCACGCGGCGGCCGAGCTGCTGCCGCCGGGCCGCCCGACCGAACTGGTGCGGGACCGGGTCGCCACGCTGCGCACGCTCACCGAGGATCTGCTGGAGATCTCCCGCCTGGACGCCGGACGGGAGCGGCTGGAACTGGACTCGGAACCGCTGGCCCCGCTCGCCGGCCGGGTGGTGCGGGCGTCGGGCACCGAGACCGAGGTCCGTGTCGTGCGCGACACCCGGGTGGAGACCGACCGGCGCCGGCTGGAGCGGGTGCTCGGGAATCTGGTGGCCAACGCGCACAAGCACGGCAGGGCGCCGGTGGCGCTGACCGTCGACGGCCCGGTGGTGACCGTACGGGACCACGGTGACGGCTATCCGGACTACCTGCTGGAGCACGGGCCGCAGCGGTTCCGTACCGAGGGCGGCTCCAAGGGCCACGGCCTCGGCCTGACGATCGCGCTCGGCCAGGCGGAGGTGCTGGGCGCACGGCTGATGTTCACCAACGCTCCCGACGGCGGCGCGCTGGCGACCTTGACGCTCCCTCGGGACGAACGGGACGACCGGGAGGGGCCGGACGAGCACGACGAGCAGGACGAGCAGGACCAGCACGACGAGCAGGACGAGCACGACGAGCGGAGCGCGCAGAACGGCGGGGGCGACGAGAACGACCGGGACCGCGGGAACGGCCCCTGAGTCCTCCGCCACCGAACGCGGTGAACCCGCGCGAGGTACACCGAAACGGACCGTTAATCACTACATGACGGGACATCAGCTCCACCACTTGCTACGTTCCGGACATGATTCAGCCCGGAATGCCCGGTTCGGACGGAACGGCCGACCCGACCGGAACAGCCGGAACGACCGGAACGACCGTGGTGGCGGACCCGCCCCCGCCCCTCCCCTCCGCACGCCTCGCCAGGCGCCGCGGCGTCGAGTTCACGCTGATCGTCGTCGCCGTGCTGCTCTCCGTGTACGGGTACTGCGCCGTCGGACTCGCCCGGCACGGCACCGTCCCGCCCGGCGCCGCCGGTTACGGCGCGGGGCTCGGTGTGCTGGCGCTCCTCGCGCACGTCGCGGTGCGGCTGCGGGCGCCGTACGCCGATCCGCTGCTCCTGCCGATCGCCGTCCTCCTCAACGGGCTGGGCCTGGTGCTGATCTACCGTCTCGACCTGGAGACCCCCGGCGACCCGGCCGCCCCCATCCAGCTCATCTGGTCGACCCTCGGTGTCGCGCTCTTCATCGTGGTCGTGTTCTTCCTGCGCGACCACCGCGTTCTGCAGCGCTACACCTACGTCTCCGTCGTCACCGCGCTCGTGCTGCTGCTCCTGCCGATCCTCTTCCCCGCCGTGAACGGCGCCCGGATCTGGATCCGGATCGCCGGATTCTCCATCCAGCCGGGCGAGTTCGCGAAGGTGCTCCTCGCGGTCTTCTTCGCCGGCTACCTCGCGGCCAACCGCAACGCGCTCACCCACGCGGGCCGTCCCCTCCTGGGCTTCATCCGGCTGCAGTTGCCCACCGGCCGCGTCCTCGGGCCGATCGTCACGGTCTGGCTGCTGAGCGTGCTGGTGCTCGTCCTGGAACGGGATCTGGGTACATCGCTGCTGTTCTTCGGCCTGTTCGTGATCCTGCTGTACATCGCGACCGGCCGCACCGGCTGGATCGCGGTCGGCCTCCTGCTCGCCTGTGCGGGGGCGATGGCCGTGGGCCGGCTGGAACCGCACGTCCACGGGCGGGTGCAGGACTGGCTGCACCCCTTCGCCTCGATCGACGCGGGCCTCGGGCCCAACCAACTCGCCCAGTCCCTCTTCGCGTTCGCCGCCGGCGGCGTGCTCGGCACCGGTCTCGGGCTCGGTCACTCCATCCTGATCGGCTTCGCCGCCAAGTCGGACTTCATCCTCGCGACGGCCGGCGAGGAGCTGGGCCTGTCCGGGCTATCGGCGATCTTCCTCCTCTACGCGCTCCTCGTGGAGCGCGGCTACCGGGCCGGCCTCGCCCTGCGCGACCCCTTCGGACGGCTCCTCGCGATCGGCCTCGCCTCGATCGTGGCGCTCCAGGTCTTCGTGATCGCCGGCGGGGTGACCGGTCTGATCCCGCTGACCGGCATGGCGATGCCGTTCCTCGCCCAGGGCGGCTCCTCGGTCGTCACCAACTGGATCATCGTCGCGCTGCTGATCCGGATCAGCGATTCGGCCCGCAGCCAGTACGACGGGACGGCGGCGCCGTGAGCCGCCGGAAGGACTCACCATGACCAAGTACATCCGCAGGGCCGCCGCCCTGTGCGCCGTGCTGTTCGTCGCCCTCCTCGTGAACGCCGCCCGCGTCCAGGTCGTCCGGGGCGGGACGTACGACGACAACCCGGCCAACCGCCGCCAGTCGATCGCCCGTTACGGGCAGCCGCGCGGCGACATCCTGGTCGGCGGCCGGCCGGTCACCGGCTCCAGGGACACCGGGGAGCAGCTGCGCTACGAGCGGACGTACACGGACGGCCCGCTGTACGCGCCCGTGACCGGCTTCGCCTCGCAGGTGTACGGCAGGACGTCGCTGGAGAGCACGGAGGACGGCATCCTCTCCGGCACCGATCCGATGCTCTCCCCGCTCCCGCTGTGGAACGACGTCACACGCGCACGCAACCCCGGCGGCCAGGTCGTCACCACCCTCGATCCGGCCGCGCAGCGGGCGGCCTACGAGGGGCTCGGCCGGCGCCGGGGCGCCGTCGCCGCCATCCAGCCGTCCACGGGGAGGATCCTGGCGCTGGTCTCGACGCCCTCCTACGATCCCGGGCAGCTGTCGGGGACGGGCACGTCGGTGACGGACGCGTGGCGGCGGCTGAACGAGGCGGCTGACAAGCCGATGCTCAACCGGGCGATCCGGCAGACCTATCCGCCGGGTTCGACGTTCAAGGTGGTGACGGCCGCGGCGGCGCTGGAGTCCGGAGTGGTGTCGGACGTCGACGACTCGACCGACTCCCCCGACCCGTACACGCTGCCCGGCAGCACGACCTGGCTGACGAACGAGACCGAGGGCTGCGAGGACGCGTCGCTGCGGTACGCCTTCGAGTGGTCGTGCAACACGGTCTTCGCCAAGCTCGGTGTGGACGTGGGACTGCGGGCGATGACCCGCACGGCGGCGGACTTCGGCTTCAACGACAGGAAGCTGCGGATCCCGTTCCTGGCGGCGCCCAGCAATTTCGACACCGTCCTCGACAGGGCGCAGCTGGCGCTCTCCTCCATCGGCCAGTTCAACACCCGCGCCACGCCCCTGCAGATGGCGATGATCTCGGCGGCCGTGGCGGACGGCGGGGTCGTCAAGTCGCCCTACCTGGTGGAACGGAGGAAAGGGCTGGACGGCACCATCGTCTCGACGACCGGACAGCGCACGCTCCGCCAGGCGATGAGCCCGGCGACGGCCGCGCGGATGCGCCGGCTGATGACGGACGTGGTGACGGACGGCACGGGCGCGAACGCCGCGATTCCGGGGGCGACCGTCGGCGGCAAGACCGGGACCGCCCAGCACGGCATCGACAACCTCGGGCTGCCGTACGCCTGGTTCATCTCCTGGGCCCAGGCGGACGACTCCCTGGAGCCCGCGGTGGCGGTCGCGGTCGTCGTCGAGGACGCGGAGGCGGACCGCGACGACATCAGCGGGGGCGGGGACGCGGCGCCGATCGCGAAGGCGGTGATGGAGGCGGTGCTCGGGTCCCGGGACGCGCACGGGGAAGGAGGCCCGAAGGGGCGTCCCGGAGGTCGGTTGCGGCCGGAATGAGATATCCGGCCGGAATCGGCGTACTGATGGGGGGCTCCCCACCACACGGCCCCTGTCCTGTCATGCCGGAGGTACCTCGCCCGTGAGCATCACCAGAGCGGCCCCGCCGGGGCCCGGCCACCGCGACCCGGACGAACCGCCGGCCGAGGACGCGGACGGACCGCCGGTCAGGAGCGCGGGCGGACCGCCGGTCAAGGACGCCGATGGACCGCCGGCCGAGGAAGCGGGCGGACCGCCGGCCGGGGTGAAGGAACCGCGGGCCGGCGATCCGCAGGGCTGGCAGTTCAACTCGCCGCTCGTGCTGGTCATGCTGCTGGTCGTCCTGGTGCTGGCGCAGGGCCCGGTCCGCGGCGCCCTGTCCGCGCCCGTGATGCAGAGCTGGATGACCGTGTTCGTCGCGGTGGTCCTCCAGGCGCTGCCCTTCCTCGTCCTCGGCGTGCTGCTGTCGGCGGCCATCGCGGTGTTCGTCCCGCCCGCGTTCTTCGCCCGCGCCCTGCCGAAGCGGCCCGCGTTGGCCGTACCGGTGGCCGGGATGGCCGGGGCGGTGCTGCCGGGCTGCGAGTGCGCGTCGGTGCCGGTGGCCGGGGCGCTGGTGCGCCGGGGGGTGACACCGGCGGCGGCGCTGGCGTTCCTGCTGTCGGCTCCGGCGATCAACCCGATCGTGCTGACCGCCACCGCCGTCGCGTTCCCGCGCAACCCCGAGATGGTCGTGGCCCGCTTCGTGGCGAGTCTGCTCGTGGCGTGCTCGATGGGGTGGCTGTGGCAGCGGCTGGGCCGTGCCGACTGGCTGCGGCCACCGGCCCGCCCCTCGCACGAGGGCCTCGGCAAGGGGGCCGCGTTCTGGGGGTCCGTACGGCACGACGTGATGCACGCCGGCGGCTTCCTCGTCATCGGGGCCATGGCGGCGGCCACGCTCAAGGCCGTCGTACCGGCGAGCTGGCTGCACGCCGCGGCCGACAACCCGGTGGTGGCGATCCTCGCCCTGGCCGTCCTGGCGGTGCTGTTGTCCATCTGCTCCGAGGCCGACGCGTTCGTCGTCTCGTCCCTGACCCAGTTCTCGCTGACCGCACGGCTGGCCTTCCTCGTGGTGGGACCGATGATCGACCTGAAGCTCTTCGCCATGCAGGCCGGCACGTTCGGCCGCGGGTTCGCCCTGCGGTTCGCGCCCGCCACCTTCGCGCTGGCCGTCCTCGGCTCGGTGCTCGTCGGGACGGTGCTCCTGTGAACCGGCAGGCCCAGGCGGCGATCATGTTCCTGGTCGGCGCGGCGGTGCTGCACGCCGGCTTCACCGACCTCTATCTGCGCTACGTCAAGGCCGGGTTGCGCCCCCTGCTCCTCGCGGCCGGTGTCGTCCTGATCCTCGCCGCGCTGGCGACGGTCTGGTACGACCGGCGCGCGTCGAAGGGCGGGGACCGGCACGCGCAGGGCGCGAAGGAAGGCGAGGGGCAGGGGACCGACGGCGGGGACGGACACGGGCACGCTCACCGGGAACCCCGTGTCTCCTGGCTCCTCGTCCTGCCCCTGTTCGCCCTCATCCTGGTCGCCCCGCCCGCGCTCGGCTCCTACAGCGCCCTGCACACCGGTACGGCCCTGCAGGCACCTCTCGCCTACCCGCGCCTGCCCGCCACCGACCCGCTCCCGCTCAGCGTCGTCGACTACGCGGGGCGCGCCGCGTACGGTCACGGCAGCACCCTGGGGCACCGGCGGATCGAGGTCACCGGCTTCGTCGCCCTCGGCCACGACGGCACCCCGTACCTGGTCCGGATGGCCCTCAACTGCTGTGCCGCCGATGCCCAGCCGGTCAAGATCGGTCTGACCGGGCACATCCCCCCCGTCCTGCAGCCCGACGCCTGGCTGCGGGTCACCGGCACCTACACCGGCAAGCGGGCCAAGGACCCGGTCAACGACGGTGTCATCCCGTTCCTCGACGTCACCGAGGCCGAGCCGGTCCCGACCCCGCACGATCCGTACGACGAGAGCTGGAACAACTGAGACGGGGGTCCCGGGCGGCCCGTTCGTGTCGCGCGAAGGGTCGTCCGACCGCTCAGGCGGCGCCGGGCAGTGCCTCCCGGCGCCGCAGCCACTCCTGCGGTACGCCGTCGACGCCGGTACGGGCCGCGACGGTGCCGCCCGCGATGGCGCAGGTCGTGTCGACGTCACCGAAGCCCTCGGCCGTGGTCCACAGGGCGGAGACCAGGACGGTCGGCAGGGACGGAGTCGGGCTCGGGCGTCATGCGGAGGACCATGGCGGTCGGGACGGTTCGCTGCACCGGGATTCGAGCACACCGTCCTCAGGAGGAGGAGTCCGCGCCCGACTCGATCATCTCCTCGACCTCGGCCACGCGGGCCCGCTCCTCCGCCGCGAACCGTTGCGCGTCCAGCCGCTCCGCGATCTCCTCGTCCTGGGTCATCAGCAGATCGAGGTTGGAGTCGCCCATCTCGAAGACGCCCATGTCGACGTACGCCTGCTGGAGGCGTTCGCCCCACAGGCCGATGTCCTTGACGCAGGGGACGATGCGGCTGAAGAGCAGCCGGCGGAAGAGGTGCAGGAACTCGGACTGCTCGCTGTACCGTTCGGCCTCGGCCCTGGGGACGCCGAAGTTCTCCAGCACCTCGACGCCGCGCAGCCGGTCCCGCATCAGGTGGCAGCCCTCGATGACGAACTCCTCGCGTTCGCGCCGTTCGGGGTCGGTGAGCTGCCGGTAGTAGTCGCGCAGCGCCATGCGGCCGAAGGCGACATGGCGGGCCTCGTCCTGCATCACGTACGCGAGGATCTGTTTGGGGAGGGGCTTGTCCGTGGTGTCGCGGATCATGCCGAAGGCCGCCAGCGCCAGGCCCTCGATCAGGACCTGCATCCCGAGGTAGGGCATGTCCCAGCGGGAGTCGCGGAGGGTGTCGTCGAGCAGGGACCGCAGGTGGTCGTTGACCGGGTAGAGCATGCCGATCTTCTCGTGCAGGAAGCGGCCGTAGATCTCCGCGTGCCGGGCCTCGTCCATGGTCTGGGTGGCCGAGTAGAGCTTCGCGTCGAGGTCGGGAACGGACTCCACGATGCGCGCCGCGCAGACCATCGCGCCCTGCTCGCCGTGCAGGAACTGGCTGAACTGCCAGGCGGTGTAGTGCCGCCGGAGTTCACCCCTGTCCCGTTCGGTCATCTTCGCCCAGTGCGGTGTCCCGTACAGGGTCATCGCCTCGTCGGGGGTGCCGAGCGGATCGTACGGATCGACCTCGATGTCCCACTCGATGCGCCGCTGTCCGTCCCACTGTTTGTCCTTGCCCTTCTGGTACAGGGCGAGGAGCCGGTCGCGACCGTCGTCGTACTCCCAGCTGAAACGTGCTGCCCCCGAGGCCGGTATCTGCCAGAGGGGATCTCCCGGGTCCTTGGCGTACAGCTCGTGCGTCGGCATACTCGGCAGGCTCACACGGAGTAGACGCGTCGTCAACAAGTCGCGCACAGGGGATTGACGAGCTTGCTGACAGGCAGTCTCATAAGTAGTGACCGCCGGTAACCCCTGAAGATCCCGTACGACGAGGTGGGAACAGTCATGACGACGGTGACGGAAGACGGACTTGACGGGCTCGACGGGCTCCGCGACGCGCTCGGCCTGCTCAAGGACCGGGAGCAGGTGGCCGAACGGCTGCTCGACTCTTCCGCCAAGCACTCCTTCGACCCGGACAAGGAACTGGACTGGGACGCGCCCTTCGAGGAGGGCAAGTGGTTCTGGCCGCCCGAGCTGGTGTCGCTCTACGACACCCCGCTGTGGAAGCGGATGGGCGAGGAGCAGCGGATCCTGCTCTCGCAGCACGAGGCGGCGGCGCTCGCCTCCCTCGGGATCTGGTTCGAGATCATCCTGATGCAGCTGCTGGTGCGTCACATCTACGACAAGGCGGCCACGAGCGCGCACGTGCGGTACGCGCTCACCGAGATCGAGGACGAGTGCCGGCACTCGAAGATGTTCGCCCGGCTGATCTCGCGCGGCGGCACACCGCACTACCCCGTCAGCCGCGCCCATCTGAATCTCGGGCGGCTCTTCAAGACCATCTCGACCACCCCCGGCTCCTTCACCGCCACACTGCTCGGCGAGGAGATCCTGGACTGGATGCAGCGGCTGACCTTCCCCGACGAGCGGGTGCAGACCCTGGTGCGCGGCGTCACCCGCATCCATGTGGTCGAGGAGGCCCGGCACGTGCGGTACGCGCGGGAGGAGCTGCGGCGCCAGATGGTGACCGCGCCACGCTGGTCCCAGGAGTTCACCCGCGTCACCTCCGGCGAGTTCGCCCGCGTCTTCTCCGTCGCCTTCGTCAATCCCGAGGTCTACACGAACGTCGGCCTGGACCGGCGCGAGGCCGTGGCGCAGGTGCAGGCCAGCGGACACCGGCGCGAGGTGATGCAGACCGGGGCGAAACGCCTGACCGACTTCCTGGACGACATCGGCGTGCTGCGGGGGGTCGGGCGGCGGCTGTGGAAGGCGTCGGGACTGCTGGCCTGAGAGGGCACGGCGCCGGTTCCCCTCGCGGGGGCCCGGCACGAGGTCACGGGACGGAGCCCCGAGGGACGGGTGCGAGCAGGGGCGGCGGGGGCGAACCCACGGGTTACGCTGCCGACATGACCTCCGCGGCCCCCACCCCCGCATACCGCCGGCTGAGCGTCGAGGAGCGGCGTTCGCAGCTCCTCGAGGCGGCGCTGTCCCTCTTCGCGCACCGGGCTCCCGAGGAGGTCTCGCTGGACGACGTGGCGGAGGCCGCGGGGGTGTCGCGGCCCCTCGTGTACCGGTACTTCCCGGGCGGCAAGCAGCAGCTGTACGAGGCCGCGCTGCGCTCCGCGGCGGAGGAGCTCGAGCACTGCTTCGCGGAGCCGCCGCGGGGATCACTGAGCGAACGGCTGTCGCGGGCCCTGGACCGCTATCTCGCCTTCGTCGACCAGCACGACGCGGGCTTCAGCGCGCTGCTGCAGGGCGGCAGTGTCGTCGAGACGTCCAGGACGACCGCCATAGTGGACGCGGTGCGGCGGGCCGCCGCCGAGCACATCGTCGACCATCTCGCCGTGCGGGATCCGGGGCCGCGGTTGCGGATGACCGTACGGATGTGGATCACCGCCGTCGAGGGCGCGTCGCTCAGCTGGCTCGACGGGGGCAAGGAACCGCCGCTGGACGAGCTGCGGGACTGGCTGGTGGAGCAGTTCGTGGCGATGCTGGTGGCGAGCGCGGGGCGCGATCCGCAGACCGCCGGCGTCGTGCGCGCGGCGCTCGCCCTGGAGGCGCCGGAGGGCGCGGTGGGGGAACTGGCCCGGCGGGTCGTCCCGCTGCTCGGTGACGCCGCGCGACTCCTTTGAGCGGCGCGTTTGTGACACTGGTGCGGTGAAGAGCCAAGACACCCCCTTCGAGGGAGGCCCGCTGGACGGGCGTGTGCTGCCCGTCCTGCTCGGTCTGACCGGACACCCGCCGAAGGTGTACCGCGTACCGGTACCGGACGCGGCCGGCGGCCCGCCGACCGTCCTCGTCTACCGCCGCGTCCAGGCGGGCCGGAGCAGGCGCCTGGGACTGCACCAGGGATGGAAGTACGCGTTCGACCCCGAGGGCGCCGCGCGCGGCGGACCGAAGTGGCCCTGGTCCGGGCCGGGCACCAGGGGCGGCGGCGCCACGCCGGAGTCCCACGCCGACGAGTGACGTTCTTGGGCCGAACCGGTCACCGGGCGCGCACGCGGGGCGCGCACGCCCCATCCTGCCGGTGCGAGGTGGACCTACCACCGCCGCACCGGAGGTGATGAAGTGTCAGGACGCATTCTGCGCCTGGTCTGTACGGTCGCGGTGGCGACCGGGGCGCTGCTCGCGCCCGTACCCGCCGTGGCCGCCCCCGATCCCGGACCCTCGGCGTCCGCGCGGGCCGGTACGGGCGCGGGGACCGGCGCGGGCGGTCCCGAAGTGCGTTCCACGGCCCGGATGCTGACGAACCTCCAGCAGCGCTACCGGGAGGCCGAGCGTGCCACCGAGGCGTACAACGCGACCGTGGAGAAGCTCAAAAGGCAGCGGGCCGAGGTCGCCAGGCTCGACGGGAGACTCGCCAGGGCCCGCCTCTCCCTGCACGACAGCCGCGGCGCGGCGGGCCGGCTGGCCCGGCAGCAGTACCAGAGCAGCAGCGGGGTCTCCTCGTACGTACGGCTGCTGCTCACCCGTGATCCGCAGCGCGCGCTGGACGAGGGACAGGTGATCAGGCAGCTGTCCCGGGAGCGGGTCAAGGCCGTGGACCGGCTGGCCGGGAGCGAGCGGCACGCCGACGGGCTGGCACGGCGGGCACGCAAGGCCCTGGACGGTCAGCTCACCCTCGCCGCACGGCAGAAGAAGGCGCGCGACGAGGTCCGCGGCCGGCTGAAGGAGGTCGAGAAGCTGCTCGCCTCGCTCACCGCGCGGCAGCTCGCCGAACTCGACGCGCTGGAGAAGCAGGGGACGGAGGCCGCCCAGCGGAAACTGTTGACGTCCGGGGCGCTGAGCAGCGTACGGACCCCCTCGTCGGAGGGCCTGGAGGCGGTGGAGTACGCCGTGCAGCAGCTCGGGAAGCCGTACCAATGGGGTGCCGAGGGACCCGGGGCGTACGACTGCTCGGGTCTCACCTCGCAGGCCTGGGGCCACGCCGGGCAGCCCATTCCGCGCACCAGCCAGGAACAGTGGGCGCGGCTGCCCCGGATCCCGCTGACCGAGCTGCGCCCCGGCGACCTGGTCGTCTACTTCCCCGAGGCCACGCACGTCGCCATGTACATGGGAGACGGCATGGTGGTGCAGGCGCCACGGCCCGGGGCGAGGATCAAGATCTCACCGATCGCCGCCAACCCGGTCCTCGGCGCCGTACGGCCCGACCCCGCCGGGAAGCCCGTCCGGCAGTACACACCGCCGGCGCTGCCCGCGGAGGCGGCCGACGGGCCGGACGGGAGCGCCCGGTAGGGGCCGTCGTCCCGCCCGTCGGGGGCGCCGCATCCCGTCCGACAGGGGCGCGGCGTCCGCCCGGCAGGGCGCGACATCCGGCTCTCACCTGCGATAGCCGAGGAGGGTCATCATGCCGGACTCGGAGTGGTACTGGTTGTGGCAGTGGAGCATCCACAGTCCCGGGTTGTCGGCGTAGAAGTCGACGACGATCTTGCGGTGCGGCAGCACCACGGCGGTGTCCTTGCGTGCGCCGACCGCGCCGAGGCCCATGAGCGCGAACGTGTGGCCGTGCAGGTGCAGGGGGTGCCACATGTTGGTGGCGTTGATGAGGGTCAGGCGGACCCGTTCGCCCTCGCGGATCGGATGGCGGCGTTCGAGGGAGTAGGGCTCGTGGTCGAAGGCCCAGTCGAACCTCCTCATGCTGCCGGTCAGCTTGACGCGCAGCTGGCGGTCCGGACCGGAGTCGTTGAGCGCCACCGACTCGTGCGGCCGCATCCGTCGGGCCGGTACCACCTTGCCGTCGAGCTCGCGCGGATGCACGGAGGGCTGGGGCAGGGCCCCGCTGGAGGTGCGCAGGACGGCCAGGGCCCGGGCGTTCTTGCCCTCGGCCAGCGCGACCAGCGGGAACATGCCGTCCTTGGCGGTGATCAGCACGTCGTAGCGTTCGGCCATGCCGATCAGCAGCGCGTCCGTCGTCTTGGGCTCGACCGGGTAGCCGTCCGTGTGGGTCACCGTCATCTGGTGCCCGCCCAGCGCCACCCGGAAGGCCGTGTCGCCCCCGGCGTTGATGATCCGCAGCCGGATGCGGTCCCCGGGGCGGGCCCGGAAGACCGCGGGGGCCTGCGGGATACGGCCGTTGACCAGGTAGTACGGATAGTCGACGTTGCCGCCCTCGCTGCGCAGGATGCGGCTGCGCGAGCCGTGCAGGATGCGCGAGGGACCGGTGGAGCGGCCGTGGCCCGACGACGGCGCGCCGGCCGCCGCGTCGTGGCCGGATCCGCTGTGCGCGCCGCCCTCTCCCATGTCCATCGGCGCGCCCCTGCCACCGCGCAGCTGGGAGAGCACTCCCTCCGGGGTGGAGCCGCCCACGCCGTCCACCCAGTCGTCGAGGACGACGACCCACTCCTTGTCGTAGGACAGGGGCTCCCTGGGGTCCTCGACGATCAGGGGCGCGTACAGGCCGCGGTCGAGCTGCATGCCGGAGTGCGAGTGCAGCCAGTAGGTACCCGCGTGCGCCATGGCGAAGCGGTAGGTGAAGTCCGCGCCGGGCTTGATGGAGTTCTGGGTCAGTCCCGGCACGCCGTCCATGTCGCAGCGCATCCGGACCCCGTGCGAGTGCAGCGTCGTCTCCGTCGGCAGGTGGTTGGCGATCGTGAGGGCGAGGATGTCGCCCTTGGTGACCCGGACCTCCTTGCCGGGCAGCGCGTCGCCGTACGCCCATGACCTGACGGTTCGTCCGCCCAGGTCGAGGGAGGTCTCGGCGGCGGTGAGCCGGAACTCCCGGACGGGTCCGGTGCCGCGTCTGCGCTCGGCGGCGAGGACCTCGGGATCGGAGGGGTTCACATAGCCGCCGGGTCCCCTGGGTACGAAGCCGCCGCCGTCGCCCGCGTTGCCGGCGGCTCCGGGCCCCGACTGCGGGCCGGACCCCGAGTCGGAGCCGGAGCAGCCTGCCAGGGCTGCGGAGCCGACGGCCACGATCGAGGCACCCAGCACGGTGCGCCGCTTATATGTGTGCATGGATGAATAACACACGTCTTGTCCGCATGTGTGCGAGAACTGGAGCGGCGTGTCCTGGCACCAGGGTGGTGAAGAATCGTTACTTCCCGGGCCCGCGCGGGCGCCGGCGCTCCTCGGAGGAGCGCCGGGAACCGCGCGGCCTGGCACGCTCGGCCCATACCGGGACGGGGACTCAGGCCCCTGCGACCGAGGCCAGATACGCCTCCGTCTTCTCCGGCTCATAGAAGAAGTTCTCGAAGTCCGCAGGGTTGTCGAACCCGTTGGCGAAGCGGTGAGCCACCGGCTCGAGTTGGGTGCCGGCGCCGATCAGCTTGAGGACGTGCTCCGGCGGGACCCCCAGCATGGCGTTCGTCCACTTCGTCACGTGCTGGGCGGTGTCCCAGTAGCGGTCGAAGGTGGCGCGCATCCAGGCCTCGTCGAACTCCTTCTCGCCGTGCTCCAGGATCGAGCCGAGGTACGCCGCCGCGCACTTCGAGGCGGAGTTGGAGCCCTGGCCGGTGATCGGGTCGTTCGCCACGACCACGTCGGCGACGCCCAGGACCAGGCCGCCGCCGGGGAGACGGCCGACGGGGTTGCGGACGGTGGGCGCGTAACGGCCGGACAGCGTCGCGTTGGCGTCGGTCAGTTCGACCTTGGTGGCGCGCGCGTACTCCCACGGCACGAACCGCTCCATCAGCTCCAGCGTCAGGGAGAGGTGCTCCGCCGGGTCCTTGACGCCGTTGAAGACGTCGGCCGGACCGCCGGGCACACCCTCCCAGAAGAGGATGTCCGCGCGGCCGGAGGTGGTGAGCGTCGGCATGACGAAGAGCTCGCCCACGCCGGGGACCAGGTTGCAGCGGACCGCGTCGTAGTCCGGGTGCTCCGGGCGCGGACCGAGACCGTGCACATAGGCGACGGCCAGTGCCCGCTGCGGCTGCGCGTACGGGGAACGGGAGGCGTCCCGGCCGAACATGGACACCAGTTCGCCCTTGCCCGCGGAGACCAGCACGAGGTCGTACGTACGGGAGAAGTAGTCCAGGTCGGAGACCGCGGCGCCGTGTATCACCAGCTGGCCGCCGCGCTGGGCGAACGTCTCCATCCAGCCGGCCATCTTCACGCGCTGGTCGACCGACTGGGCGTAACCGTCGAGCCTGCCGACCCAGTCGATCGCGCGCTGCGAGGGGCCCGGGTCGAAGGAGCCGGGGGCGGCGACCGAGACGCCGAGCCCCTCGATCCTCGGGGCCTGGGACTCCCAGAAGTTCAGCTGGAGATCGCGCTCGTGCTCGAGTGCCGTGTGGAACATGCACTGCGTCGACATGACCCGGCCCGTGCGGATCTCGTCCGCCGTCCGGTTCGACATCAGGGTGACCTCGTACCCGTTCGACTGGAGGCCGAGGGCGAGCTGGAGTCCGGACTGACCGGCTCCGACGACGAGTATCTTCCGCATGGGCGTCCTTACTCTGCGTACGTCTTATTCGGGGCTCACGTCGAGCGCGTGCCCCACCAGCGCGAGGAGCGTCTCGACGACCGAGATCCGACGCCTGGCATCCATGATCATGACAGGTATGTGCGGAGGCACCGTGAGGGCCTCGCGCACGTCGGCGGCGTCGAACGGCTCGCTGCCGTCGAAGTGGTTCACCGCGACGACGTACGGAAGTCCGCAGCTCTCGAAGTAGTCGAGCGCCGGGAAGCAGTCCTTGAGGCGGCGGGTGTCGGCGAGGACCACCGCGCCGATCGCGCCGCGCACCAGGTCGTCCCACATGAACCAGAAGCGCTGCTGCCCCGGCGTGCCGAAGAGGTAGAGCACCAGGTCGTCGTCGAGCGTGATGCGGCCGAAGTCCATGGCCACGGTGGTGGTCAGTTTCTCCGGTGTCGCGCTGAGGTCGTCGGTGTCCTCGCTGGCCTGGGTCATCAGCGCCTCCGTCTGGAGGGGCGTGATCTCGGAGACCGCCGTGACCAGCGTGGTCTTGCCCACGCCGAAACCGCCCGCGACCACGATCTTGGTGGCGATCGGAGCGCGGCTGCGGTCCGTCTGCCAGGCCTGGAGGTTCTCGTCGGACTCCGCCCCGGACAGCGGCACCGGGGCCAGTGGCATCGGAGCCGTGGCGGGGAAGGCGGTTCGCGGCGCGCCCTCAGAGACGACGGAGTCCATTCAGCACCCTTTCCAGCAGAGCGCGGTCCGGCTGTCCCGGGCCGTGACCTGTTCCGTACACGCGGATCTTTCCCTGGTCCGCCAGGTCACTCAGGAGCACGCGGACCACGCCCAGCGGCATCCTGAGGAGGGCGGCGATCTCGGCCACCGTACGCATCCGGCGGCAGAGTTCGACGATGGCCCGCATCTCGGGCATCACCCGGGTCTCGAGCGACCCGTTCGTCAGTTCCCTGCGCTCCTCGGGGGCGTCGAGCGCCGCCACGAAGGTCTCGACGAGCAGCACGTGCCCGAAGCGGGTACGGCCACCGGTGAGCGAGTATGGGCGGACCCGGGCGGGTTTGCGGTCGCCGCCGCGTACGGGGAGCTTGGGCGCGGAGGAAGAACTCACTGGGCACTCCCCGTCGGCTTGGCTTCTAGTGACTGGCGCAGTTCGCTGCGGAGTTCGGGGGTCAGCACATGGCCGGCGCGGCCGACGAAGAGCGCCATGTGGTACGCCACCACGCTCATGTCGCAGTCCGGGGCGCCGTGCACACCGAGCAGCGAGCCGTCGCTGATCGACATCACGAAAAGACTGCCGTCGTCCATCGCGACCATGGTCTGTTTGACGCCGCCCGCCTCCATCAGCTTCGCGGCGCCGATGGTCAGACTGCCGATGCCGGAGACGATGGTGGCGAGGTCGGCGGCGGACCCCTTGGGGCCGGTGGGGCGCTGCTCCGTCCCGGTGCGGGCCTCCGCGTTCCTGCCGGGGTCGGAGGAGAGCAGCAGCAGGCCGTCGGAGGAGACGACCGCGACCGACAGCAGTCCCGGCACCTCCTCGACGAGGTTGGTCAGCAGCCAGTGCAGATTGCGGGCTTCACTGCTCAGACCGAAGGTACTGGGCGCGGTCAACTGCTTGCCTCCTCGACTGTGCCCCCCGATGCGTCTACTGCGTCCGGTGCCAAGTGCGGTGCGGTGGCCGGGCCGTCCGGCGCGCCGGGGGTGCGTGTCTGTGCCGTCTGTTCGGCGATCTCCGCCTCGACGTCGCGGCGGCCCTCCGTCGCACCCCGGTGGAAGCCGCCGAGCCTGCGCCGCAGCGCCTCGGCGTCCACCCCGCCGGCACGCGCCCGGGGGGCAGGCGCGGGCGCGGAGATCTTCGGTGTGCGCTTGGGCAGGCCCTTGTCGGTGACCCGCTCCGGCTCGTCGTCCGGTGCGCGGTCGTGGACGTCGGGTCCGATGGCGTAGGGGTCGCCGGCGGTCCGGGCGGAGGGCACGGTGTGCGGGGCGGGAGCCGCCGTGGCCGCGCCGGGTCCGTCCGCCGCCGCCGCGGGACCGTCCGCCGGAGTCGTCGCGCGACCGTCCGTGGGCACCGTCGGTCCGTCCGTCCGCGTGACCGGGCCGCGCGGCGGCGGTACCGGCGCGTCGGCCGGCGGCACCGGCGCCAGGACCATCGTGGTCTCGGAGGCCGTCTGACCGGGTACGGGCGAATCCTGCGCCCCGGCGTCGCGTACGGCCTCTTCCGCCGCGGCTATCAAGGGGTCCTCGTCCCCGGCCGGAGCGGCGGGGACGGCCGCCTTGAGGGCCGAACGTCCGCGCAGGACGTTGGAGTTGACCTCGGCGGCGGCCCCCGGGAGGGTCACCGTGGGGGCGGCGCCGGGGACCGGGGTGGTCGAGGGCACCGTGCCGGCGGGGGACGCGGACAGCAGCGCCTTCGGGAGGACGACCACCGCGGCGGTCCCGCCCTGCTTCTGCTCGCGCAGCTGTACGCGTACGCCGTGCCGGTGGGCGAGCCGCGCCACCACGTACAGGCCGAGCCCGAGTCCGTCCCCGCTCTCCTGGTCGTACGCGTCGTCCGGGTCGAATGCGGAGAGGCGGGTGTTGAGCTGGGTCATCCGCTCGGCGGCCATCCCGATGCCCTCGTCCTGCACGGAGAGCATCACCTCGCCGTTCTCCAGGAGCCAGCCGGAGACCTCGACGGGGAGGTCGGGCGGCGAGAACGACGAGGCGTTCTCCATGAGTTCGGCCAGCAGGTGCGAGAGGTCGTCCGCGGCGTAGCCGGCGAGGTGGGCGTGCGGCGGCAGGGCGGCGATACGGACCCGCTCGTACCGCTCGATCTCGCTGACCGCGGCGCGCACGACGTCGACCAGCGGGACCGGGCCCGCGTGGTGCTGGACGTGCTCGTGCCCGGCGAGGACCAGGAGGTTCTCGCTGTGGCGCCGCATGACGGTGGCGAAGTGGTCCAGCTTGAAGAGCGTGCCGAGACGCTCCGGGTCCTGCTCGCGCTCCTCCAGCCCCTCGATGACACCGAGTTGCCGCTCGACCAGGCCGAGGGTGCGCAGCGCGAGGTTGACGAAGGTCCCGTGGATGGTGCCGCGCACCTGCTCCAAGTGGGAGGCGGCCTGTGCGAGTTCGGCCCGCAGCCGGTCGCGTTCGTCGGCCATCAGCCGGCGCTGTCCCACGAGGTGCTTGCGGTCCGCCTCGAGCGTGGTGAGCCGCTCGTGCAGCCCGGCGGCGTGCGCGTGCAGCGCGTTGACGGAACGGACGACCTGGGCGAACTCGTCGTCGCGGCCGGTGAACCTGACCGGTTCCCCGGCTCCCGGGTCGGCGGCGAGGCGGGCCGACCCGATCCGCAGCACGGCCAGCGGCCGGGTGAGCGTGCGGGCCATCGCCATCGAGACGCCGACCGCGACCAGCAGCAGGGCGCCGATCACGGCGATCCGGACCTCCAGCGCGGTGACGTCGTCGTCCCGCAGCAGTTCGAGGTCCTTGGTGCGGTGGTCGTAGAGGGAGGCCTCCGCGCCGCGCATCAGCTCGACCCGGGCGGAGAGCGCGGCGTCCGCCTTCTTCGTGCTGGTGTCGAGCTCGTCGTCGGAGAACGTGGGCTGGTCGGTGAGACCGGCGAGGTACTTGTCGGCGGCGGTGACGTCCGGACCGGTGACCGTCGAGTCGTAGGAGTCCCTGGCGGCCTTGGGCGCGGTCTCGCGGAAGTCGGCGAGGGCCGCCTCCGAGCGCAGCCCGGCCTGCTGGGCGGCGGCGCTGAGCGCGTCGCGCTGCTTGGTGCCGGCGTCCGACGAGCTGTTCGTGGTGGTCGGCAGGCCGGTCAGCGGGTCGATGACCGTCCGTGTCGTGCGCGGGATGCTGAGGGCGGCGAGGAGCAGTCCGCGGGCGGCGGCGGACTGCTGGACGGCGGAGTCGAGCTCGGCGAGGGAGTGCGCGTCGGAGCCCGCCCGGGGCGGGAGCCGCTCGGCCAGGTCCTCGGCGAGGCCGTGCAGTTCGGTGATGACGGCCGAGTAGGCGTCGTGGGTCTCGAGAGCGCCGCTCTTGCCGGTGAGCGCCGCTCTGCGGACCGTGCCGATGCCGTCCAGGTCGTTCAGCAGCACGGCGGGCGCGTCCTCGTCCGCCCGCAGCTCCGTGACCTGCCGGTCGACCCGGGCGCTGCGCTGCTCGGAGGGGGCCTTGGACTTGGGGCGGCCCGCGGCGATGTACGTGGTGACGTCGTCGCGCTCGTCAGCCAGCGCGTGGGCGAGCGTCAGCGCCTCCTGGGTCCGCTGCGCGAGCGTCACCAGGTTCTGGGAGTCGTTGAGTTGCTCGGAGGCCGCCATGACCGTGGGGGCGCCGGCGCCGGCGATGGCGGCCGCGACGACCGCCACGGCGACGATCAGCCGATTGCGCACGTGAGCGGCGCGGCCCTTGCCCGCGGAGGTGTCCCCCGCGGCCCCCGGCGTGCGTTCCGCGCCCCCCTCGGGGGCCGACTGCCTGCCTGTGCGCCGAGACCGCATCTTCTGCACCGGTGCTCGCATTCCTGACTCGTGTACCCAAGGGCCCGGGTGACGCTCCGTCAATGAAGGTGTCCGCCCTCCGCACGCCTTCGACTCGGCGTGTGCAGGGGGTACCCCCCATCGGCTCCCGACCCTCCCAGTGCCGGTGGGCAGTGGTCCCGCATCATCTGACCCGCCACCCGAAGGAGTGAACCCCGGACGGGAGTTGGCGGGCAAGTTCCTCTGGCGCGTGCGCCCCCCTTGCGCGGCGGGCCGGTTGGACGTCGGCGGCGGGCTTTGGCAGTATTCGCCGCCACGCGTTCCCGGAGTCGATCATTCCATGCCAAACCAGGCGGCTGAGCTGCGGGTCCGTACCCGTTCGGCGCCCGTTGCCAGCCTTTCGTGGACCTTGTGAAGAGCTCGTGCAGACTGGCTGGATGCGCACCGAACTCGTTTCCGAACCGGGCGACCCGGGCCGCCCCAATGAGGACTTCGCAGCGGTCGGGCTTCCGGCCTCGGGACAGGGGGGTTCACTGGTCCTCCTCGACGGCGTGACGCCCCCGCCCGGCGACGACGGATGTCTTCATTCCGTCGCCTGGTTCTCGGCGCGGCTCGGCGGATCCCTGACCGAACTGTCCGTTTTCCGCCGGGATCTACCCCTGTCGGAGATCCTTTCCCGGGCTATCCGGCGCACCGCCGAGGCCCACGCCGGCTCCTGTGACCTTTCTCACCCGCGTACGCCGCAGGCAACCGTGGTGGTCGCACGGTGGTCCGCCGAACTGGTCGAGTACCTGGTCCTGTCGGACTCGGCCCTGCTGCTGGAGTCCCCCGCCGGGGAGGTGACACCGGTCCTGGACGGCCGCCTCGACCTGGTCCCGCGCGCCTGGCTCGCCACGGACGCGATCGCCGACGCGACGGTCCGCAACAGGGAGGGGGGCTTCTTCACGGCGGCGGCGGATCCGTCGGTGGCGGCGCGGGCCGTGACGGGCGTGCTGCCGCGTGCGGAGGTGCGCGCGCTGGCCGCCCTCACGGACGGCGCGACCCGCTGGGTCGAGAAGTTCGAGGAGGGCGACTGGCGCGAGCTGTTCACCCTCCTCCGCAAGGAGGGCGGGCAGGCTCTCGTCGACCGCGTACGGACGCTGGAGCGCGACGACGCGGAGAACCGGGTGCGTCTGCGCCGGAGCAAGACGCACGACGACGCGACGGTGGTGTTCGTGGAGTACTGAACGGGGGCGCCGCGCGCGGGACGGCCCGCCGCGCGACGCGACGGACGGCGCGCCCGAGCTTCGGGGTCGGCGAACCGTCGCGGGGGCCCGCCGGGGGCGCCCGCCGGGTTCCTCACGTGCGCGGCGTCGCGGACCGGCCGCGGACCGGCCGCTGGACGGCGGACCCCCACGAGACGGCGGACCGTCCGCCGATCCGGGCAGGGAGCCCATGGAGCAGCGCGGTACCCACGGGACGCCCTGCAGCCCACAGATGGCGGACGTGCCCACGTGGCGGGGCGCCCGGGAGACAACACGCCACCCACCCGGAGGCGGACCACCCACGGAACAGAGCGGCACCCACGGAACAGGACGGCACCCACGGGACGGACGACCACCCGCGGAGCAACGCGGCACCTGCGGGCCCTGGTCCACCCGCGGAGCGACCGTTACTTCTCCATGCCCTGGTTCAGCTGGTGCAGCAGCCGGGCGAGTTCGGCGACCTCGTGCGGGTCCCAGCCGGCCAGCTCGCGGACGTACCGTGCCCGTCTCGCTTCCCGGACCCGGCGGAAGCGGTCCCGGCCCCCCTCGGTGAGGTGGACGAGCCAGGCGCGGCCGTCGGCCGGGTCGGGCTCGCGGGCGACGAGGCCGAGCTCCTCCAGGGCGCGGAGCTGGCGGGACATCGTGGCCTTGCCGACCCCGATGTAGGCGGCCAGTTCCGTGGCGCGCTGGCGGCCGCACTCCTCCAGACGGAAGAGGAGTCCGTACGCCGAGGACTCCAGATCCGGGTGCACCTCGCGGGCCATCTCACCGGAATTGGCCCGGGCGCGTCGCAGGAACACGGTCAACTCCCGCTCCAGCGCCGGGAATTCCTGGTCCACACCATTTTCCGACGCCTCGGATTCGACACGACGCCCGTCGCCGTTTGCGCCCTCGTGCACGTCAGCACCCCTGACCCGGTTTCCCGATCCTGAAAGTTTCTGCCAAAAGTCGCCGTTGCCGCAGCTCCGCCAGTATTTCGCAGGCATAGACCAACGGCAGCCTCCGGGCCCTCTTCCCCGCGGCCTTCCCCGTGCCTAGCTTCTCTGACAGACAAATACTGGCATGCGCACGCCATCAACAAGTCGACGAGGACTTGGCCCCCACGGGCGTCGGGGGCGATGCCGTCGGTCCGCCAGTGTTCCCCCCACCGTGCACCACCGATCCCCTCGGAGGCACGACATGCCCGCGCACGGATCCGGAAGCCGCACCACGCCCCCACCGGGGCGCCTGTCCAGGGCCTGGACGCTGCTCGCAGCCCTCTCCGCGCTCTTCCTCCCCCTCCTCCTCGCTCCTCCGGCCCAGGCGTCGCCCGCACTCCCGGCCGCGCCCGTACGGGGCGTCACCCCCTCCTCCCCCACCGCCTCCGACCCCGCCCCGGCCCGCGGTTCCGCCCATCTGGGCATGGGCGTCCTCGCGCACGACGGCCGGAGCGGCACGCCGAGCACGGGTGACGCCACCCAGACGGAGGGCGTGGACGTCAGTGGCCATCAGGGAAACGTCGCCTGGTCGACCCTGTGGAGCAGCGGGGTCAGGTGGGCCTACACCAAGGCGACCGAGGGGACGTACTACACCAACCCCTACTTCGCCCAGCAGTACAACGGCTCGTACGACGTCGGCATGATCCGGGGCGCCTATCACTTCGCGACCCCGGACACGACGACCGGCGCCACCCAGGCCAACTACTTCGTGGACCACGGCGGCGGCTGGTCCCGTGACGGCAGGACGCTGCCGGGCGTGCTCGACATCGAGTGGAACCCGTACGGCGCCGCCTGCTACGGCAAGACGCAGAGCGCGATGGTCAGCTGGATCAGCTCCTTCCTCGCCCAGTACAGGGCGCGCACGGGGCGGGACGCCGTGATCTACACGGCCACCAGCTGGTGGAGCGACTGCACCGGGAACTACGGCGGATTCGCCGCCGCCGACCCGCTGTGGATCGCCCGCTACGCCTCCGACCCCGGCACGCTTCCGGCCGGCTGGTCCCTCTACACGATGTGGCAGTACACGTCGTCGGGACCGACGGTCGGTGACCACGACAGGTTCAACGGCGCGCTCGACCGGGTGCAGGCGCTCGCCAACGGGTGACCGCCGGGACAGGGGAAGGCCCGGGCTCCCTCACGGGCCCGGGCCTTACCCGTCCGGACGTACCGGCGGCGTCCGTCACGCCGCCACCGACACCTCCGGGGTCGCACCGCTGGTCGCCGGGGTCAGCGCCAGCTCCAGCACCTGCCGGACGTCCGTGACGGCGTGGACGTCGAGCTTCTCCAGGACCTCGGCGGGGACGTCGTCCAGGTCGGGCTCGTTGCGCTTCGGGATCACGACCGTCGTCACCCCGGCCCGGTGGGCGGCCAGCAGCTTCTGCTTGACGCCGCCGATCGGCAGCACCCGGCCGGTCAGCGAGACCTCGCCGGTCATCGCCACGTCCGTACGGACCGGCCGTCCGCTGAGCAGCGAGGCGAGGGCGGTCGTCATGGTGACGCCCGCGCTCGGACCGTCCTTGGGAACGGCGCCCGCCGGGAAGTGGATGTGCACGCCCCGGTCCTTCAGGTCGCCGACCGGCAGTTCCAGCTCGGCTCCGTGCGACCGCAGGAAGCTCAGCGCGATCTGCGCCGACTCCTTCATCACGTCACCCAGCTGACCGGTCAGGGTCAGACCCGCCGCGCCCGTCTCCGGGTCGGCGAGCGACGCCTCCACGTAGAGGACGTCACCGCCCGCGCCCGTGACCGCCAGACCGGTGGCGACACCGGGCACCGCGGTACGGCGCTCGGCCGGGTCCTGGGCCGACTCGGGCACGTGGTGCGGCCGTCCGAGGAGCCCGCGCAGGTCGGCGTCGGTCACCGTGAACGGCAGTTCCCGCTCGCCGAGTTCGTGCTGTGCCGCGATCTTGCGGAGCAGCCGGGCGACGGCCCGCTCCAGGTTGCGGACGCCCGCTTCCCGGGTGTACTCCCCGGCGAGCTTGCGCAGCGCGCTCTCGTCGAGCGTGACCTCGTCCTTCGCCAGACCCGCCCGCTCCAGCTGCCGCTGCAGCAGGTGGTCACGGGCGATGACCACCTTCTCGTCCTCGGTGTACCCGTCGAGCCTGACCAGCTCCATACGGTCGAGCAGGGCCTCCGGGATGGCTTCGAGCACGTTGGCCGTCGCCAGGAACACCACGTCGCTGAGGTCGAGCTCGACCTCCAGGTAGTGGTCCCGGAAGGTGTGGTTCTGCGCGGGGTCGAGGACCTCCAGCAGGGCCGCGGCCGGGTCGCCCCGGAAGTCGGAACCCACCTTGTCGATCTCGTCCAGCAGGACCACCGGGTTCATGGACCCGGCCTCCTTGATGGCGCGGACGATGCGGCCGGGCAGGGCGCCGACGTACGTACGACGGTGGCCGCGGATCTCGGCCTCGTCCCGGACGCCGCCCAGGGCGACCCGGACGAACTTCCGGCCCATGGCGTGCGCGACGGACTCGCCGAGCGAGGTCTTGCCGACGCCGGGCGGTCCGACCAGCGCGAGCACGGCACCGCCGCGCCGCCCGCCGACCACACCGAGCCCGCGCTCGGAACGCCGCTTGCGCACGGCGAGGTACTCGGTGATGCGTTCCTTCACGTCGTCGAGTCCGGCGTGCTCGGCGTCCAGAACGGCCTTGGCGCCCTGGATGTCGTACGCACCGCTGTCGTCGGTCCGCTCGTTCCACGGCAGCTCCAGCACCGTGTCGAGCCAGGTCCGGATCCAGGAGCCCTCGGGCGACTGGTCACTGGACCGCTCCAGCTTGTCGACCTCCTTGAGCGCGGCCTCGCGGACCTTCTCGGGGAGGTCGGCGGCCTCGACGCGGGTCCGGTAGTCGTCGGACTCCTCGCCCTCCTTGGCGTCGCCGTTCAGCTCGCGCAGCTCCTTGCGGACGGCCTCCAGCTGGCGCCGCAGCAGGAACTCGCGCTGCTGCTTGTCGACGCCCTCCTGGACGTCCTTGGCGATGGACTCGGCCACGTCCTGCTCGGCGAGGTGCTCGCGCAGCTGCTCGGTGGCGAGCTTCAGCCGGGCCACCGGGTCGGCGGTCTCCAGCAGCGTGACCTTCTGCTCGGTGCTCAGGAACGGGGAGTAACCGGAGTTGTCGGCGAGCGCGGACACGTCGTCGATGGCCTGTACGCGGTCCACGACCTGCCAGGCGGCGCGCTTGCGCAGCCAGCTGGTGGCGAGGGCCTTGTACTCCTTGACCAGTTCGGTGACGTGGCCGGGCAGCGGGTCGGGCACGGTCTCGTCGACCTGGGTGCCCTCGACCCACAGGGCGGCACCGGGACCGGTCGTGCCGGCACCGATCTTCACGCGTCCACGGCCGCGGATCAGCGCGCCCGGGTCGCCGTCGGCCAGTCGGCCGACCTGCTCGACGGTGCCGAGCACACCGGTGCTCGGGTACGCCCCGTCGATGCGTGGCACCAGCAGGACCCGCGGCTTGCCGGGCTCCGACCGCGCGGCGGCCTGGGCCGCCTCCACCGCGGCGCGCACATCGGCGTCGTTCAGGTCCAGCGGAACCACCATCCCGGGCAGCACGACCTCGTCGTCGAGCGGCAGCACGGGCAGGGTGAGCGATGTGGACGTCGAAGCCATGATCTTCCCTTCGGCAGTCAAGTTGAGCTACACCGACTCAATGCATGTGAGTCCCCGATTGTTCCCCGGGGCTTGTTCGCTCTGAGCGATCACTCGGCCACCCCTCGGGACGACGGGCATCCGCGCAGGTCAGCGTCGTCTTCGAGGTGTCGACGGGTCCGCCGGGACTGCACCCGGCCGGGGTCTACCGCAAGAACCACCTCATGAGGCGCCCTGTTCCCGCGCGGGGCATCCCCCTGGGGGGACGGCGACCCTAGGCGGCGACAGTGCCGGAGGTCTGGACCGGCCGGACGGCGGGGTCGCCCGCGCCTCGGCCTCCGCCCCCGCCGGCGCCGGCCCGGTGCCTGCGCCGTACCAGCGGCCAGGTCGAGACCCCGACCGCCAGCGACAGCAGGTGTCCCCAGTCGGTCATCGGGTCCCTGAACGCGATCAGGTCGCCGATCAGCACCCCCGCGAAGCCGATCAGCACCGGCCAGCGCAGCCATGGCGTCAGCAGCCCGGCGAGGGCACCGACGCTCGCGGCGACACCGAAGCTGATGCCGTAGTCGAGACGGTGCAGGGAACTGCCGGGAAGGTGTCCCGCCAGTACCGAGAGACCGACGGGCACCTCGGTGGCCAGCGTGGCCACGACGTGACCGAGCAGGAAGACACCCGCCGCCCGCAGCCCCCCTATGCGCCGTTCCAGCGCGGTCAGTACGAGCACGAACCCGGCCGCGTACATCGACGCGATGCCGCCCGCGATCCACAGCGCGCTGGCCAGCAGCACGAGCACCGGATGGCGCACGAGATGCGCCACGTCCGTACTGGAACCCTGCTGCAGCGCGTGGACGAGAGAGGGTGCGGCGTGGTCGGCGGTCACCGAGACGACGGCGAGGACGGCCGCGTATCCGAAGGTGAAGGGCGTGCCGGTGGGGGTGGGGAGCAGTCGCCAGGGCCGTAGCGCGCGCGTCCGGGCTAGGGCATGGGCACGGGGGTGGGTGCGGGAGGCGGACGGGCGGGGCGCGGATGGGTCCGTGACCGCGTCGCCGCGCTGTCGCGGCATGCCGTCCAGCACGGACGTGCCCGCTTCCGGGTTCTCGGGCGTGACGTCGGACGGGGAGGCCGTGGCCGCCGCGGTCGTGCTCCGGTCCAAGGTGGAGGGCTCCTTCCGTCGCCACCCAGCCTTGGGTGTCCCGCGCGTCACTGTCTATGACCGACGCCACCCGCGGGGCGATTCACAGCAACCCCACAGCCGGGAACGGCGACCGCACGAGCGGCCGAGGCCGTCGCCATACGCAGGGCCGCATGTATGGCCGTATGCATGGCCGTATGTATGAAGGACAGCCGGGCGGCACCGGCTGTCGCCGGGCGGACCCCGCGTGGCGTGCGCCCGGACAGCCAGGCACCCGGGCACCCGGGGCGTCAGCGTGGGCGGCGCACCCGAGGATCGATCACGCCGCGCGGCCGAGGATCTCCCCCTCCGCACGTCCGCGGGCACTGCCAGGATGGGAGCCATGACGGCTCCGTACGACACCCCCGTAGTCATCGACCGCAGGGAAGGCCCGTACGGCGAGGTCGTGTTGCGGCGCCACGGCGCACTGCTGCAGATCATCGCCAACGGGTGCTTCCTGATGGACACCTCGGACGGCCGCTCGGAGCGGCTCCTCGTCGACGCCGCGTACGACGCCCTCGACGGGCGCCCGGAGCCGGACGTGCTGATCGGCGGGCTCGGCGTCGGGTTCTCGCTCGCCCACGCGGCGGCGGACCGGCGCTGGGGGCGCATCACCGTCGTCGAGCGCGAGCGGGCCATCGTCGACTGGCACCGTGACGGTCCGCTGGCCCGGCTCTCCGCGCGGGCGTTGGCCGACCCGCGCACCGAGATCGTGCAGGCCGATCTGTCCGCTCACCTCCGTGAGACATCCGCCACGTACGACGCGCTCTGCCTGGACATCGACAACGGCCCCGACTGGACCGTCACGGAGGACAACCACAGCCTGTACGGACCGTCCGGACTCGCGGACTGCGCGCGGGTGTTGAGACCCGGCGGGGTGCTCGCCGTGTGGTCGGCCCAGCCCTCTCCCAAATTTGAAGGAAGCTTGCGGAATGCCGGATTCCGACGGGTGCGTACCGAAGAGATCCCGGTTGCCCGGGGCGTTCCGGACGTCGTCCACCTCGCGACAGGGCCTGGATAGCCGAGCGCAGCCGACTGCCCTTACGCTGCTCCCCTGGCGCGGATCATTCAAGCGTCAAGCGCAGTCATGGGATCACCCCACGGATTCCGGAAAGCACACATCAGGGGCGGGCGATGGAGCAGACCCACACATCCCACAACGGCACGGCGGCGACGCCGGGCGCTCAGCGCCGGGTGCTGGTGGTCGAGGACGACCCGACGATCGTCGACGCCATCGCGGCCCGTCTGCGAGCCGAAGGGTTCCTCGTGCAAACCGCGGGCGACGGACCGGCCGCCGTCGACACCGCGGAGGCCTGGCAGCCGGACCTGCTGATCCTCGACATCATGCTGCCCGGCTTCGACGGCCTGGAGGTGTGCCGACGGGTCCAGGCCCAGCGTCCGGTACCGGTGCTGATGCTCACCGCGCGCGACGACGAGACCGACATGCTGGTCGGTCTCGGCGTGGGCGCCGACGACTACATGACGAAGCCGTTCTCGATGCGGGAGCTGGCCGCGCGCGTGCACGTCCTGCTGCGCCGGGTCGAGCGGGCCGTGGTGGCGGCCTCGACGCCGCGCAGCGGCATCCTGCGCCTCGGCGAGCTGGAGATCGACCACGCTCAGCGCCGGGTGCGGGTGCGTTCGGAGGACGTGCACCTCACCCCCACCGAGTTCGACCTGCTGGTCTGCCTCGCCAACACGCCGCGCGCGGTACTCTCCCGCGAGCAGTTGCTGGCCGAGGTCTGGGACTGGGCGGACGCCTCGGGAACCCGGACCGTGGACAGCCACATCAAGGCGCTGCGCCGGAAGATCGGCGCCGAGCGGATCCGCACCGTGCACGGTGTGGGCTATGCGCTGGAGACCCCGACTCCCTGAGCGGGGCCCGCGCGAGGACCTGTCTGAGGGGGCTGATCTCATGAGCGGACCGGGAGAGCGCGGGAACGCCGGGCCCTGGGGCTCCGTGCGCCCCTTCTCGATCAAGACGAAGCTGGGCACGCTGGTCGTGGTCTCGGTCTTCATCACCACCGGTCTGCTGATGATCGCGGTGCGCACCGAGACGGAACTGCGCTTCATCACGGTCTTCTCGATGATCGCCACCCTCCTGATAACGCAGTTCGTGGCGCATTCGCTCACCGCGCCGCTGGACGAGATGAACACGGTCGCCCGGTCCATCTCGCACGGCGACTACACGCGCCGGGTCAGCGACAGCCGCCGCGACGAGCTGGGCGACCTGGCCCAGACGATCAACCTCATGGCCGACGAGCTGGAGGCCCAGGACCGCCAGCGCAAGGAACTCGTGGCGAATGTCTCGCACGAGCTGCGCACCCCCATCGCGGCCCTGCGCGCGGTCCTGGAGAACGTCGTGGACGGCGTCTCCGCCGCCGACCCCGAGACGATGCGTACGGCCCTGAAGCAGACGGAGCGGCTGGGCCGGCTGGTCGAGACGCTGCTGGACCTCTCCCGGCTGGACAACGGCGTCGTACCGCTGCGGAAGCGGCGTTTCGAGGTGTGGCCGTACCTGTCGGGCGTACTGAAGGAGGCCAACATGGTCGCCTCCGCGCGCGGGGGACTCGCCTCGGGCTCCGGCAGCCACACCCGTACCGACGTCCACCTGCACCTCGACGTCTCCCCGCCGGAACTGACCGCGCACGCCGACCCGGAGCGGATCCACCAGGTCGTCGCCAATCTCATCGACAACGCGGTCAAGCACAGCCCGCCGCACGGCCGGGTCACCGTCAAGGCCCGCCGGGGCGACCTCCCCGAGTCGCTGGCCCTGGAGGTCCTGGACGAGGGCCCCGGTATTCCGCAGTCGGAGTGGCACCGCGTCTTCGAGCGGTTCAACCGCGGCGGGGTGCCGTCGCCGCACGGGCCCGGCAGCGACGGCGGTACGGGCCTGGGGCTCGCCATCGCCCGCTGGGCGGTCGATCTGCACGGCGGCCGGATCGGCGTGGCCGAATCCCAGCGGGGCTGCCGGATCCAGGTCACCCTTCCGGGCCTCCCCTCTCTGCCAAGTTGACGTAAAGTTCGAACCGGAGCCACAAGATCCATCCGTGTCCGGCGCTCGTGGACACGTGTGATCAGGCAGAGGGCTGCGTGAGTCGTGCCGCGACCCCGGATCGACGTACCCATTCCGGTCCGGAACCTCGCTTGTTTCCCGCCATTTCCCTCACCGAAACACGCTTTCCGATGTGACTTGCGCGACGTTGGACGGGCCCGGCCTGACCTTCCCGTCCAGGGAGGCGTAGCCTTTATTTCCGCTGTCCATCACCTTGTGAAGCGGAAGAGGGCGGTTGCCGCCGTGTCGCCACAGTCCCCCAGTAACTCGAGCATCTCGACCGAAGACCAAGCCGGGAAGAACCCCGCGGCTGCGTTCGGTCCCAATGAGTGGCTCGTCGACGAGATCTATCAGCAGTACCTCCAGGACCCGAATTCTGTAGACCGAGCCTGGTGGGACTTCTTCGCCGACTACAAGCCAGGGGCTCCGGCCGCCTCGGCTCCGGCGGGTACTGCGGCCGCGGGGGCCGCAGGGACCACCACGACGGCTGTGTCCGCGCCTGCCGCGCCGGCAGCCCCTGCGGCGCCCCAGGCACCGGCCCAGGCCGCTCCGGCGGCTCCTGCGGCCCCGGCGCCCGCTCCGGCCGCCGCGCCGAAGCCCGCCGCCGCGGCCCCGGCTCCCGCGAAGGCCGCTCCGGCCGCCGCGAAGCCGCCGGCCGCGCCCGCGACCGAGGCCCCTGCCGGTCCCGAGTTCGTGACGCTGCGCGGCCCCGCCGCCGCGGTCGCGAAGAACATGAACGCCTCGATCGAGGTGCCCACGGCCACGTCCGTGCGCGCGGTCCCGGTGAAGCTGCTCTTCGACAACCGCATCGTCATCAACAACCACCTGAAGCGCGCCCGGGGCGGGAAGATCTCCTTCACCCACCTCATCGGCTACGCGATGGTGCAGGCCATCAAGGCCATGCCGTCCATGAACCACTCCTTCGCGGAGAAGGACGGCAAGCCGACCCTGGTCAAGCCGGAGCACGTCAACTTCGGTCTCGCCATCGACCTGGTGAAGCCGAACGGTGACCGCCAGCTCGTCGTCGCCGGCATCAAGAAGGCCGAGACGCTGAACTTCTTCGAGTTCTGGCAGGCCTACGAGGACATCGTCCGCCGCGCCCGCGACGGCAAGCTGACGATGGACGACTTCACCGGCGTCACGGTCTCCCTGACCAACCCCGGCGGCCTCGGCACCGTCCACTCGGTCCCCCGCCTGATGCCCGGCCAGTCGGTCATCATGGGCGTCGGCTCCATGGACTACCCGGCGGAGTTCCAGGGCACCTCCCAGGACACCCTGAACAAGCTCGGCATCTCGAAGGTCATGACGCTCACGTCGACCTACGACCACCGGGTGATCCAGGGCGCCGCCTCCGGCGAGTTCCTCCGCATCGTCGCCAACCTCCTCCTCGGCGAGAACGGCTTCTTCGACGAGATCTTCGAGGCGCTGCGCATCCCCTACGAGCCGGTCCGCTGGCTCAAGGACATCGACGCCAGCCACGACGACGACGTCACCAAGGCCGCCCGCGTCTTCGAGCTGATCCACTCCTACCGGGTCCGCGGCCACGTCATGGCCGACACCGACCCGCTGGAGTACCGCCAGCGCAAGCACCCCGACCTCGACATCACCGAGCACGGCCTCACCCTGTGGGACCTGGAGCGCGAGTTCGCGGTCGGCGGCTTCTCCGGCAAGTCGATGATGAAGCTGCGCGACATCCTCGGCGTGCTGCGCGACTCGTACTGCCGCACCACCGGCATCGAGTTCATGCACATCCAGGACCCGAAGCAGCGCAAGTGGATCCAGGACCGTGTCGAGCGCCCGCACTCCAAGCCGGAGCGCGAGGAGCAGCTGCGCATCCTGCGCCGGCTGAACGCGGCCGAGGCCTTCGAGACCTTCCTGCAGACGAAGTACGTCGGCCAGAAGCGCTTCTCCCTGGAGGGCGGCGAGTCCGTCATCCCGCTCCTCGACGCCGTCATCGACAGCGCCGCGGAGTCCCGCCTGGACGAGGTCGTCATCGGCATGGCCCACCGCGGCCGGCTGAACGTCCTCGCCAACATCGTCGGCAAGTCGTACGCGCAGATCTTCCGCGAGTTCGAGGGCAACCTCGACCCGAAGTCGATGCACGGCTCCGGCGACGTGAAGTACCACCTGGGCGCCCAGGGCACCTTCACCGGCCTGGACGGCGAGCAGATCAAGGTCTCGCTGGCCGCGAACCCCTCCCACCTGGAGACGGTCGACCCGGTCATCGAGGGCATCGCCCGCGCCAAGCAGGACATCATCAACAAGGGCGGCACGGACTTCACGGTCCTGCCGGTCGCCCTGCACGGTGACGCGGCCTTCGCGGGCCAGGGTGTCGTCGCCGAGACGCTCAACATGTCGCAGCTGCGCGGCTACCGCACCGGCGGCACGGTGCACATCGTCATCAACAACCAGGTCGGCTTCACGGCCGCCCCGGAGTCGTCGCGCTCCTCCATGTACGCCACCGACGTGGCCCGCATGATCGAGGCGCCGATCTTCCACGTGAACGGCGACGACCCCGAGGCCGTCGTCCGCGTCGCTCGCCTGGCCTTCGAGTTCCGCCAGGCGTTCAACAAGGACGTCGTCATCGACCTCATCTGCTACCGCCGCCGCGGGCACAACGAGTCCGACAACCCGGCGTTCACGCAGCCGCTGATGTACGACCTGATCGACAAGAAGCGCTCGGTGCGCAAGCTCTACACCGAGTCCCTGATCGGCCGCGGCGACATCACCCTCGAAGAGGCCGAGCAGGCGCTGCAGGACTTCCAGGGCCAGCTGGAGAAGGTCTTCACCGAGGTCCGCGAGGCCGTCTCGCAGGGAGCGGAGGTGCAGATCTCGGACCCGCAGGCGCAGTTCCCGGTCGCCGTGCAGACCGCGGTCTCCCAGGAGGTCGTCAAGCGGATCGCCGAGTCCCAGGTCAACATCCCCGACAACGTCACCGTCCACCCGCGTCTGCTGCCGCAGCTGCAGCGCCGGGCGGCGATGATCGAGGACGGCACGATCGACTGGGGCATGGGCGAGACCCTCGCCATCGGCTCCCTCCTCCTGGAGGGCACCCCGGTCCGGCTGTCGGGCCAGGACTCCCGCCGCGGCACCTTCGGCCAGCGCCACGCGGTCCTGATCGACCGGGTCACGGGCGAGGACTTCACCCCGCTCCAGTACCTCTCCGACGACCAGGCCCGCTACAACGTCTACGACTCGCTGCTCTCCGAGTACGCGGTCATGGGCTTCGAGTACGGCTACTCGCTGGCCCGCCCGGACGCCCTCGTGATGTGGGAGGCGCAGTTCGGCGACTTCGTCAACGGCGCGCAGACGGTCGTGGACGAGTACATCTCGGCCGCCGAGCAGAAGTGGGGCCAGACGTCCGGCGTCACCCTGCTCCTGCCGCACGGCTACGAGGGCCAGGGCCCGGACCACTCCTCGGCCCGCATCGAGCGCTTCCTCCAGCTGTGTGCCCAGAACAACATGACGGTCGCCCAGCCGACGCTCCCGTCGAACTACTTCCACCTCCTGCGGTGGCAGGTGCACAACCCGCACCACAAGCCGCTGGTGGTCTTCACCCCGAAGTCGATGCTGCGCCTCAAGGCCGCCGCCTCGAAGGCGGAGGAGTTCACCACGGGCGCCTTCCGTCCGGTCATCGGCGACGACTCGGTCGAGGCCGCGGCGGTCCGCAGGGTCGTGTTCTGCGCCGGCAAGCTGTACTACGACCTCGAGGCCGAGCGGCAGAAGCGCGGCGTCACGGACACGGCGATCATCCGCATCGAGCGCCTGTACCCCCTCGCGGGTGCGGAGCTCCAGGCGGAGATCGCCAAGTACCCGAACGCCGAGAAGTACCTGTGGGCCCAGGAGGAGCCGGCGAACCAGGGCGCGTGGCCCTTCATCGCCCTCAACCTGATCGACCACCTCGACCTGGCCGTCGGCGCCGACATCCCGGGCGCCGAGCGGCTGCGCCGCATCTCCCGCCCGGCCGGGTCTTCCCCGGCCGTGGGCTCGGCGAAGCGGCACCAGGCCGAGCAGGAGCAGCTGGTGCGTGAGGTGTTCGAGGCCTAGGTCTCGGACCCGGCGTCCCGTACGTCGTCGCGGGCCCGGCTCCCTCTCGGGGGCCGGGCCCGCGGCATCTCCCTTCCCTTTCCCTTTCACCGACCGGAGCACCGCCCATGTACTTCACCGACCGTGGCATCGAGGAGCTGGAGAAGCGGCGCGGCGAGGAGGAGGTCACCTTCGAGTGGCTCGCCGAGCAGCTGCGCACGTTCGTCGACCTCAACCCGGACTTCGAGGTACCGGTGGAGCGGCTGGCGACGTGGCTGGCACGGCTGGACGACGAGGACGAGGACGACGAGTAGATCCCGTCGCGTCCGGCCGTGCGTGACGGCCTCCTTCCCGCCCTTCGGTCGAGGGCGCGCCGCGGGTCGTACGTGATCCCGAGCGCGTCGTCGGCGACCCCGTCACGAGAGTCCGGCCGCGGTCCCGCGGCGGCGCGTGCCCCCAGCCCTCAGTAGGCGAAGCCCACGGCGAGGACCGTGGGGCATCCGGCCGAGGCCCACCCGGCCGATGCCCACCCGGCCGTGGCCCATCCGGCCGTGGCCCATCCGGCCGACACCCTGTGACGGATTCGGCGGCGTACGGCCAGGGCCCGCCCTCGGGACCTGCCGCTCCGCTCGGCGTCCACCGGGTGACCCCGCATCTCCGCGTCCCCGCACCTCCGCGCCCGCATACCCGCTGTCGCATTCCCGCGGTCGCGCCCCGCGGCGCTTCACCATGCCCCGCGCTCCCCTCGCCACTCCCCCTGTCCCACCGTGTCTCCGCGTCTCCCCGCATCCCGCGTCCCCCGCATCCCGCATCTCACCGAAACAGGTGTCTTGACTTTCCGTATCCGCGATATATCGTGAATGACGGAAGACGCGATATGGCGCGTCGATTCCGTGTCCGAGCCCGTCCGGGACCGGTCGTCTGGAGGTCTGCACCATGTCCGAGTGGTCCGTCGCAGAGCCGGGGAAGCTCACCTTCGACGACCCCGTGACGGCGCTGCACGTGCGCGTCGTCAACGGAACAGTGAACGTCGTGGGCACCGACGAGGGTTCCGCGAGGCTCCAGGTCTCCCAGCTGGAGGGGCCCCCGCTTCAGGTGACCCAGCGGGACGGCACGCTCACCGTGGCGTACGAGGACCTGCCCTGGAAGGGCTTCCTCAAGTGGCTCGACAGCAAGGGCTGGCGCCGCAGCGCGGTGGTCTCGCTCGCCGTCCCGGCGGGCACGCATGTCGAGGTGGGCGTGGTCGGCGCCGCCGCCGTGGTCTCCGGCGTGGAGGGCCGGGTGGAGGTCAAGGGCGTCACCGGCGACACGACACTCGTACGCCTCTCCGGCCCCGTCCGGGTGGACACCGTCTCCGGCAGCCTGGAGGCCCAGGCCGTCACGGGCGACCTCCGCTTCAACTCCGTCTCCGGCGACCTGACCGTGGTCGAGGCCTCGGGCTCCTCCGTGCGTGCCGACTCGGTGAGCGGTTCGATGATCGTCGACCTCGACCCCACGGGCACCCCCACCGACGTGCGCCTGACGAACGTCTCGGGCGAGATCGCCATCCGTCTCCCGCACCCGGCGGACGCCGACGTGGAGGCAAACACCGCGAGCGGCACCGTCTCCAGCGCCTTCGAGGACCTCCGGGTGACCGGCCAGTGGGGCGCCAAGAAGATCACCGGCCGGCTGGGCGCGGGCAACGGCAAGCTGAGGGCGGTGACCGCCTCCGGCTCCATCGCCCTGCTCCGCAGGCCACCGGCGGAGGACGAGCCGCGCGAGCCGGACCTGTCACCGTCCGCGCACGCGAAGGACAGCTCGCCCGACGACTCCACGGACGGCCCGACCGACAAGAAGGTGCTCTGAGATGCCTCCCGTCTTCGCCCACGGCCGTCTGCGCCTCTACCTGCTGAAGCTGCTGGACGAGGCCCCGCGACACGGATACGAGGTGATCCGCCTCCTGGAGGAGCGCTTCCAGGGGCTGTACGCGCCCTCGGCGGGCACCGTCTATCCGCGGCTCTCCAAGCTGGAGGCCGAGGGACTGGTCACCCACACCACCGAGGGCGGCCGCAAGGTGTACGCGATCACCGACGCGGGCCGCGCCGAACTGGCCGACCGCAGCGGCGAACTGGCCGATCTGGAGCTGGAGATCCGCGAGTCGGTCGCGGAGCTCGCCGCGGAGATCCGCGCCGACGTGCGGGGCGCCGCGGGCGATCTGCGCCGCGAGATGCGGGCGGCGGCCACGGAAGCCCGGCGCGGCAACGGCCACGCCGGCGACGCCACGGAGCATGAAGGCCCCGCGGGCGGCTTCGGGGACTTCGGGGACCACCGCGACAAGGAGTCGTGGCGGGTCGCGAAGGAGGAGATGCGGCGCGTCAAGCAGGAGTGGAAGGAGCAGGCCCGGCGCGCGAAGGACGAGAGCCGGCGGGCCCGCGACGAGGCCCAGCGGGCCCGCCGCCAGGCCAAGGAGGCACAGGAGAGGGTCCGCGCGCAGGCCCAGGAAGAGATGCAGCGCATGGCCAAGCGGGTCCAGGACCAGGTCCAGGACCACTTCGCGCGTGGGGACTGGCCGACGGGGGTCCGCGAGGGCCTCACCGAACTCGCCAAGGAGTTCGGTGACTTCGGCAAGACCTTCGGGGGTGAGTTCGGCAAGTCCTTCGGAAAGGACACCGGCCGCCCGAGCACGGCGGAATCCGGCTCGGCGCGCGCTCCGGAACCCGACTACTCGGCCACCCCGGACGACTTCCCGGCCGGCTACGAACCCTCCTGGGCCCACGAGAGCTCCACCGGCGACCCCGCCCGCGACCTCGACCGCCTCCTCGACCGGTTCCGCGACGACATCCGCGACGCGGCCCGGGACCACGGGGTGACGGAGGACCAGCTCCTCGCGACCCGCCGTCACCTGTCGGCGGCGGCGGCACACATCGCGGCCGCGTTGCGGACACCGAAGAGCTGACCGGCGGTGGCGCCCGGGGATCTCCCGGACAGTCCGGGATGCCCGAGTTCCGGCCGGGGGACCACGGAGGTCCCCCGCAGCCGCCTCAGCCCGCCTTGGCCTCCCCGCCGCCGTAGAGCACACGGGTCACCGTCTCGTACGTGACCCCGTGATCGGCGAGCACCTCCGCGAGCACACCGGGCCGGACGGTCAGGGCCATCAGCAGATGCTCGTCACCGATGTGCCGGTCCTGGCGGGCGAGCGCCAGGCGAAGCGACTGCGTCAGCGTCTCCTTGGCCCCGTGGGTGAACGGCCGGCGTCCGGACCGCCGGCCGGCTCCGCCCCGCTTCCCCGTCTCCAACGCCCCGACCCCATGGGCCTCTTCCACCCGGGAGACGATCTCCGAGACGTCGATGCCGAGCCCGGACAGCGCCTCCGTCTCGGCGCGGGAGAGCCCACCCCGTCGACGCGTCTCGGCAAGCGCCCGTTCCACCGAGCCGCGGCGTTCGGCCGCGCCGAGCGAAGCGAGCGCGAACGAGCCGCGGCTGCCCTCCCGGTCCAGCAGGGCGAGGAGCATGTGCTCCTCGTCCACCGCCTCGGCTCCCGCCCGCTCGGAGTACCCCACCGCGCCCTCGACCACGGCCCGGGCATCCTTCGTGAAACGCTCGAACATCACTGCCTCCCGTACTTCTTGTGCACGGCCTGCCTGCTCACTCCGAGTTCCGCGGCGATCTCCTGCCACGACCAGCCCTGATGGCGCGCGCTGCGCACCTGTACCGCCTCCAGCTGCTCCAGCAGCCTCCGCAGCGCGGAGACCGCCCGCAGCCCGATCCGCGGATCGCGGTCACCCGCACGCTCGGCGAGATCCGTTGCTTCGGTCATGACGTCAACCTACATTGACAGACGCCTTCCGTCAATCAAAGTTGACACCCGTATGCGGAACGGCGGACCCGGAGACTCCCGGGCCCGCCGCGGCCACCACGTTCCTGCACCCGGTCCACCCGGCCGGGTGGACCTCAGCCCACCGTGAGAACGATCTTCCCGAACTGATCACCCGCCGCGATCCGCTCGAACCCCTCCCGGGCCCGATCGAGCGGCAGCACCTCGTCGATGACGGGCCGCACCCCGGTGGCGGCACAGAAGGACAGCAGATCCTCCAGCTCGTCCCTGGTGCCCATCGTGGAGCCGACGACCTTGAGCTCCAGGAAGAAGATCCGGGTCAGCTCGGCGTGCGCGGGACGGTCCCCGCTCGTCGCGCCCGAGATCACCAGCGTGCCGCCGGGCCGCAGCGACTTGATGCTGTGCGACCACGTGGCCGCGCCCACCGTCTCGATGACGGCGTCCACCCGCTGCGGCAGCCGCGCGCCGGACTCCAGCGCCTCCACGGCCCCGAGTTCGACGGCCCGCTTGCGCCTGGCCTCGTCACGGCTCGTCGCGAAGACCCTCAGCCCGGCGGCCTTACCGAGCACGATCGCGGCGGTCGCGACACCCCCGCCGGCCCCCTGCACGAGGACCGAGTCGCCCGGCCGCACCCCGGCGTTGGTGAAGAGCATGCGGTACGCCGTCAGCCACGCCGTCGGCAGGCAGGCGGCCTCCTCGAACGAGAGCTCCTTGGGCTTCGGGAGGACGTTCCACGCCGGAACCGCGACCTGCTCGGCGAAGGTTCCCTGGTAGCGCTCGGTGAGGATCGACCGGGGCTCCTCGGGGCCGACCCCGTGCCCCGTCTGCCCGATGACGGAGTGAAGGACGACCTCGTTGCCGTCCTCGTCGACGCCGGCCGCGTCGCAACCGAGGATCATCGGCAGCTTGTCCTCGGCGAGGCCCACTCCCCGGAGGGACCAGAGGTCGTGGTGGTTCAGGGACGCGGCCCTGACGTTCACGGTCGTCCAGCCGGGCCTCTGCTCGGGGGCCGGGCGCTCCCCCAACTCCAGGCCGTTGAGCGGCTGGTCACGGTCAATGCGAGCGGCGTAGGCAGCGAACATGACCTTGACGATAGGCTCCGCCCCCGCGCCGCGGAACCACGTCCCGCTGTGACACGCGTCCCGCCCGTCCCGCGGCCCACCTCACACCCGTACCGGATCGCCCCGAGAACCATCCGTACGGCCCAGTGCCCGGGCAAAGGAAGAGGCCCCGCCGGGGGCACAACCCGGCGAGGCCACAGAATCCGCTCTCGAACGGCACCGAAACGCGTGAAGCCGCCCTCGAACCACGCTCACGCGGCTCGCGAACCGCTCACGAGCGAAACGGTGCCGAACCGCTCACCTCACCGGCGCGCGACCCCTTCGGCCCGGGCGGCCGCGGCCACCGCCGCGGTCACCGCGGGCGCCACCCGCTCGTCGAACGGCGAGGGGATGACGTAGTCGGCGGCGAGGTCGTCCCCGACGACCGCGGCCAGCGCGTCGGCCGCCGCGATCTTCATTCCCTCCGTGATCCGGGACGCCCGCACCTGCAGCGCCCCGGCGAAGATGCCGGGGAACGCCAGCACGTTGTTGATCTGGTTCGGGAAGTCGGACCGCCCGGTGGCGACCACCGCCGCGTACTTGTGGGCGATCTCCGGATGCACCTCCGGGTTCGGGTTGGCCATGGCGAACACGAACGAGCCCTCGGCCATGGAAGCCACCGCCGGCTCCGGAACCGTGCCGCCGGAGACACCGATGAAGACGTCCGCACCCGCGAGCGCCGCTTCCAGCGAGCCGGAGAGCCCCGCCTTGTTGCTGATCGCGGCGAGCTCCCGCTTGACGTCCGTGAGGTCGTCCCGGTCGGACGACACGACGCCCTTGCGGTCCGCGACGGCCACGTCGCCGATGCCGGCCTCCAGCAGGAACTTGGCGATGGCGATCCCGGCCGCACCGGCGCCGGAGATCACCGCACGCAGCTCGCCGAGCGAGCGCCCGGTCAGCTTCGCGGCGTTCCGCAGGGCCGCCAGCGTCACCACGGCCGTCCCGTGCTGGTCGTCGTGGAAGACGGGAATGTCCAGCCGCTCCTGGAGCTTCCGCTCGATCTCGAAGCACCGCGGCGCCGAGATGTCCTCCAGGTTGACTCCGCCGAAGGACGGCGCGAGACGGGCCACGGTCTCGACGATCTCGTCGACGCCCGTGCAGTCCAGCGCGATCGGCACGGCGTCCACCCCGCCGAACTGCTTGAACAGGATCGCCTTGCCCTCCATCACGGGGAGCGAGGCCTCCGGGCCGATGTCGCCGAGGCCGAGCACGGCCGTGCCGTCCGTCACCACCGCGACCACGGACGACTTCCACGTGTAGTCGTGGACCAGTTCGGGCTGCTCGGCGATGGCGCTGCACACCTTCGCGACGCCGGGTGTGTACGCCAGGGACAGGTCGTCCTTGTTCCGCACGGGCACGGTGGCCTGCACGGCCATCTTTCCGCCACGGTGCAGCGCGAACGCCGGGTCGAAGGCCAGCGAGTCCACGGAGCCGTCGGAATTCACCGGCTCCACGTCGCCTTCGGGACCCGTACTGCTGTCGCTGCGAGGATTGACGATCTCCGCTGCCACTTTGTTTTACCCCTTAAGTCTTCATTGATTGAGGGTGACCACTCCTGGTTGAGGGGTGGGCGGGCACCGCGTATGCCCTGCCGCCGTGGTTGCGTACGGGCGGATACGCGACGGGCGCGCCGCACACGCGCCCTGAGCCCCGGATGAGGGGTGTAAAGAACCTTCTTACCGGACGGACTGTGCCGAGGACGAGCCCATAACGCGAAGCTCACACGCCGGTGACATGACTCATACCCGAATATGTGGACAAGTCCAGGATTTGACGTCATGTCGTCGCAAGCGCGGAGTCGTGGCGGTCCGCATCCGGAGGTGCACCGAAGATCTTCCGGCCGAAAGGGAGGATTCCCGCACAGGATCCGGCCCGACCCGGGCACCCAGTGTTGGTCCGGGGGTCACCCGTTATCCGATTTTGACATAGCGAGTCCTCTGAAGGGCGCAATCCGAATGGCAAGATGCCGTCATCACACGAGGTCGCGACACCCAAAGGTGTGTGTTCTCGTCGACCCATCGGCAACTCCCTCATCCGCCGGAGGCACCCACCATGACCGCAAGCACCACCCGTCGTACGACGGCCGCGCAGTCCCGGATAGCAGCGGTCGGTGCGATCGCGGTCGCCGGGGCCCTGGTTCTCACCGGCTGCGGTGACCAGACGGACAAGAGCAGCGACAGCAGCAGCTCGGACACGTCGTCGTCCTCGGCGCCGCTCGCCGGCAAGCTCCCCAAGGACATCCGGGACGCGGGCGTCATCAAGGTCGGCTCCGACATCGCCTATCCGCCGGTCGAGTACATGCAGGGCGGCAAGGCCGTCGGCATCGACCCCGACATCGCGGACGCCCTGGGCAAGCAGCTGGGCGTCAAGGTCGACTTCCAGAACGGCAAGTTCGCGCAGCTCATCGTCGGTCTGCAGGCCAAGCGGTTCAACGTGATCATGTCCGCGATGAATGACACGAAGGACCGGCAGAACGGCATCGACTCGGACACCGGTAAGAAGGTCGGCAACGGCATCGACTTCGTCGACTACTTCACCGCCGGCACATCGATCCTCGTCCAGAAGGGCAACCCCAAGGGCATCAAGTCCCTGGACGACCTGTGCGGCAAGGTCGTGGCCCTGCAGCAGGGCACCACGTCCGAGGGCATCGCCAAGGCGCAGAGCACGAAGTGCAAGAAGGACGGCAAGAAGGCCATCACGCTGCAGACCTTCGACACCGACCCCGAGGCTCTGCTCCGTCTCAAGCAGGGCGCGTCCGTCGCCGACCTGAACGACTTCCCGGTCGCGGCCTACAACGCGAAGACCTCCGGTGGCGGCAAGGACTTCGAGGTCGTCGGCGACCAGATCGAGGCCGGCCCGTACGGCATCGGCATCAGCAAGGAGAGCACCCAGCTCCGCGACGCCCTCCAGGCCGCCCTGGACGCGATCATCAAGAACGGCGAATACACGAAGATCATGGAGAAGTGGAACGTCACGGACGGCGCCGTGACCTCGTCGAAGATCAACGGCGGCTCCTGACGGCCCGGCGCAACACTGAAGGGCAGTCACTGTGACTGACACTGTCGACAAGACTCCGGCGTCCTCACTGCCGCCGGAGCAGATCAAGGCCATCCCGGTGCGCCACTACGGCCGCTGGGTGGCCGGCGCGGCGGTCATCGCCGTGCTGGTGCTGATCGGGATCGCGTTCTCCAACGCGAACATCAACTACGGCATCATCCCGGACTACCTGACGGACGGGACCATCCTGTCCGGCGTCTGGCACACGCTGTACATCTCCGTGCTCGCCATGGTGGTCGGACTCGTCCTCGGCGTGATCCTCGCCGTGATGCGGATGTCGTCGAACCCGGTCACCAGCACCGTGGGCTGGTTCTACGTCTGGTTCTTCCGCGGCACCCCGGTGCTGGTGCAACTGCTCCTCTGGTACAACATCTCGCTGGTGTTCCCCATCCTCAACCTGGGGTTCTACAAGGACGAGATGAACCAGGTGATGACCCCGTTCCTGGCCGCCCTGCTCGGTCTCGGCCTCAACGAGGCCGCGTACATGTCGGAGATCGTCCGGGCCGGCATCCAGTCCGTGGACGAGGGTCAGACGGAGGCGTCGCACGCCCTGGGCATGACCCAGGGCAAGACACTGCGGCGGATCGTCCTCCCGCAGGCGATGCGGGTGATCGTCCCGCCCACCGGCAACGAGTTCATCAACATGCTGAAGACGTCGTCGCTCGCCTACGCCGTGCAGTTCAACGAACTCATCAAACGGGCCCAGGACATCTCCAGCACCTCACTGGCGGTCGTCGAGATGTTCCTTGTGGCATCCATTTGGTACTTGATCCTGACCAGCGTCTTCAGTGTCTTCCAGTACTACCTGGAGCGCCGTTACGCCCGCGGTTCGTCGCGCAACCTGCCGCCGACACCGCTGCAGCGCCTCAGGAAGAACCTCCGTCAGTTCGGTTCGTTCCGCCGCCCGGAGGTGGCCCGATGAGTGACCTCAGCAAGAGCACAAGCGGTCGGCCGATGGTCAAGGCCGAGGGCGTGCACAAGTCCTTCGGGCTCGCGCACATCCTCAAGGGCATCGACCTGGAGGTGAATCCGCGTGAGGTGTTCTGTCTGATCGGCCCGTCCGGCTCCGGCAAGTCGACCTTCCTGCGGTGCATCAACCACCTGGAGAAGATCAGCGCCGGCCGGCTGTCGGTCGATGGCCAGCTCGTCGGCTACCGCCAGAAGGGCGACAAGCTCTACGAGCTGAAAGAGCGTGAGGTGGCGGCCCAGCGGCGGGACATCGGCATGGTGTTCCAGCGCTTCAACCTCTTCCCGCACATGACGGCGCTGGAGAACGTCATGGAGGCGCCCCTTCAGGTCAAGGGCGAGAGCAAGGCCGTTGCCCGGGAGCGCGCACAGCGGCTGCTGGACCGGGTCGGTCTGGGTGACCGGACCGGCCACTACCCCGCACAGCTCTCCGGCGGTCAGCAGCAGCGCGTCGCCATCGCCCGTGCGCTGGCGATGGAGCCCAAGCTGATGCTCTTCGACGAGCCGACGTCCGCGCTCGACCCGGAACTCGTCGGCGAGGTCCTCGACGTCATGCGGGACCTCGCGGAGGACGGCATGACGATGATCGTCGTCACCCACGAGATGGGTTTCGCCCGCGAGGTCGGCGACTCGCTGGTCTTCATGGACGACGGTGTGGTGGTCGAGTCCGGCCACCCGCGGGAGGTGCTGACGAACCCTCAGCACGACCGCACCAAGTCGTTCCTGTCGAAGGTGCTGTAGCGCGCCGCAGGGCAATGGGTGAAACACAGGGGCCTGTCATGTCGCTCGACATGACAGGCCCCTTGGTCCTACGTCTTCACACCTCGTGAGACTTCACGATGCCGTGAAGGGCGTCAGTCCACCCAGCGGTTGTTCCACCTGCCGTTGTAGTACACCTGCCACCCCGACTTCACCATCTCCGATCCCCGGGCGCAGAAATCGGTCCGGCTGGTTCCCCGCGTGACGGAAGGGCCGTAGTTGATGCCCGATCCGCCGAGAGCCGCGCACTTCGCCATCGCCCGGGTCGGACGGGCACAGCGGTTGAGCGTGACGTCGATCTTGTAGGCGTCCTGGCTCCCGGAATGGACGACGTTGCCGTACACGTCTTCCGCGCAGGCCGGATCGGCCGAAGCCGGAGCCGCCGTCAACGGAACGATCGCCGCGGCCGCGAAAAGAGCAGGCACCACGGCGGCGAATACCTTGCTGCGCACTGATTTCCCCCTTCATCCGTCGCGCGCCCGCCCGGGTGGTCGAATCCAGGCCTTCGAGCACACGACGAGCAGTGGACAGATGTTCGAATCGATCGCTCGAAACGATATCCGGAGCATCAGACCGCGGGCCACGCCTCGGACCTGCCGAAATCGCGTGCTTTGGTGGCGGCAGGCACGATCGCCCCCGCCTTCGAGTGCCCTACTTGACCGCCAGCACCAGCGCGTCCGAAGGCGAGCGCCACACCGTCCGTGCCTCCGCGAAGCCCTTCTCGCGCAGCACGCGCGCGTGCCAGTCGGCGGACGGGGTGTCGCCGTCGGCGTGCTCGCCGTAGATCTCGAAGCGGCGGGCGGTCGGGGCGGCGAGGACCGGGTCCTGGGCGGCCAGTTCCCACCACGCGGCCCAGTCGAGCACACCGCCCTCCTTGGCCCGGTCCATCCGGGCGTGCCGCTGCGCGCGCTCGGCCGCGTTGATCAGGGGCGTGGACTCGTCGATCATGTGGTCGGCGTTCATGAAGACCCCGCCGGCGCGGACGATCCCCGCGATCCGGCCGTAGAGGGCCGCGAGGGGGTCGCTGTGCAGCCAGTGCAGGGCCGTGGCCGTCAGCACGGCGTCGTAGGACTCGTACGGCAGCCGGGTCGTCCAGTGCGGGTCCTTGAGGTCGGCCGTGACGAAGGAGACCCGGTCGTCGCCCGCGAAGGTGCCCTCGGCGATGGTGAGCAGCGCGGGGTCGAGGTCGACGCCGGTGCTGGTGGCCCGCGGGAGCCGGGCGAGGAGCCGGGCGGTGATGGTGCCGGTGCCGCAGGCGAGGTCGAGGACGCGCGGCGCGGGGCCGACCAGGGCCTCGACCATGTCGAGCATCACCCGGAAGCGCTCCTCGCGGTCCGGCATGTACCACTCCTGCTGCCGGTCCCAGCTCTCCTGCCAGGCCTGCCAGTCGGTTCCGGTGCCGTGCGTCACGGTGTGGTCGGTTCCGGTGCTGACGGTCATGGAAGCCCCTTCTTCACTCGTCTTCACTCACCCGCGTAATACCCTGGAAGCGCAATCAGCCGTTACCTGACCGCACGCATGACGATAGAGCGCCTCCGTAAGGACTACAAGTGGAACTGGCCTATTACTCGGACTATGCGGTTCGTCTCGTCAACAGCGAGGAGCCGACCCGGGGCAAGGACGCGCTCACCTCGGTCGAGGCCGTCCGCGACCTCTTCGCGGGCAACGCCTCGGCGGCGCGCCGCGCCACGGACGCCGACGTGACACGCTTCCGCTCGGTCCGCGCGCGACTGCGCGCCGTCTTCGAGGCGGCGGACGGCGGCGACGAGACCCTCGCGGTCGACCTCCTGAACTCGCTGCTCCTGGAATTCCCCGTCAGCCCGCAGATCTCCGGGCACGACTTCCGGGACGACGACGGACGCCCGCTGTGGCACATGCACCTCGCGGACCACCCGTCGAACGTGACGGCGGGCTACGCGGCGATCGCCGCCATGGGGCTCGCCTTCCACCTCACCTCGTACGGCGTGGACCGGCTCGGCCTGTGCGAGGCCTCGCCGTGCCGCAACGCCTACCTGGACACGTCGACGAACCGCTCCCGGCGCTACTGCTCGGACCGCTGCGCGACCCGCGCCAACGTGGCCGCCTACCGGGCCCGCAAGCGCCTGGAGGCCGACCGGTCGGAGAGCACGGGCCTGGCGGCCGACAGCGCCCAGCGGACCAGCGCGAACGGCGAACGCTGACCGTCCTTGAGGGGCCGGTACCGGAACCGCACCTTCCCGAGGACGAGTTCCTCGGGCACGGCGCCGTAGTCGGTACTGTCCCCGCCGGCGAAGGCGTTGTCACCCAGCACCCACCAGCCGGCCTCCCGCCGCTGGGCCACCCGCTTCACCACGAGCAGGTCCTGCTGGAACGGATGACGCAGGACGACCACGTCACCGGGCCTGACCCGGGCCCCGTACTGCACGACGAGCCGATCCCCGTGCTGGAGCGTGGGAACCATCGAGGGTCCCCGCACCTCGGCCGCCCCGAACGGCAGCACGGCCCTTCCACGTTCGCTCTCCTGCGACAGCTCCGGCATCACCGGCACCTCCCCGGTCCATCCTCCACCAGTCCCAGTCTCGCCCCGGACTTTTGTCCTAAGCCCTCGGGGGCACTCGCGAAAAGACGTCTCCCACGGAGTAATGTCCCACCTGAGAAGACGATCACGAGGAAGGACAGTTCCATGCTCTCCCGCCTGTTTGCCCCCAAGGTGAAGGTCAGCGCGCACTGTGACCTGCCCTGCGGCGTGTACGACCCTGCCCAGGCCCGCATCGAGGCGGAGTCGGTGAAGGCCGTCCAGGAAAAGATGGCCGGCAACGACGACCCGCACTTCCAGGCTCGCGCCACCGTCATCAAGGAGCAGCGCGCCGAACTCGCCAAGCACCACGTCTCGGTGCTCTGGAGCGACTACTTCAAGCCCCCGCACTTCGAGAAGTACCCCGAGCTGCACCAGCTGGTCAACGACGCCCTGAAGGCCCTCTCGGCCGCCAAGGCGTCCACCGACCCGGCCACGGGCCAGAAGGCGCTGGACTACATCGCCCAGATCGACAAGATCTTCTGGGAGACCAAGAAGGCCTGATCCGGGCCACGTTCGCCATGACCGGCGAGCGGTGCACCCTCGCAGGTCGACGGGCGTTCCGAAGGGGCCCGGCCGGAGTTCCGGCCGGGCCCCTTCGGGCGTGCGTGTGAGGTCCTGTCCGGACCGCGGGTGCCGCCCGACGGGAATCGTCGGACACGGCCCGGGCGGGCCGGCGACGTCGCCCTACGGGCGGATGCCGTCGCAGGCGATCGACAGGTGCCGGGGGCCGCGCAGGACCGCGTTCTGCCGGTAGGGGGGCGGGTCCTCCACGAGACGGGGGTTCTCCAGCCTGCGGGCCAGTTCGCCGAGCGCGAGCTGCGCCTCCAGCCGGGCCAGCGGAGCGCCGAAGCAGCTGTGGATGCCGCTGCCGAAGCCCAGGTGCTGGATGTCCCCGCGGTCCGGGTCGAAGCGGTCCGGGTTCTCGAAGCGGTCGGGGTCACGGTTGCCCGCCGCCAGCACCAGCCACAGTGACGAGCCCTTGGGGATGGTCACGCCGCGCACCTCGATGTCGGCGAGGGTGCTGCGCTGCGGCAACAGCTGCACCGGCGGCTCGAAACGGAGCAGCTCCTCGACGACGGGGACGGCCAGCTTCGGGTCCGCACGCAGCCGTTGCAGGATGCCGGGGTTGCGCAGCAGGGTCAGCATGCCGTTGGTGATGAGGTTGACCGTGGTCTCGTGGCCGGCGATCAGCAGCAGCGCCGCGGTGCTCATGACCTCCATCGTCGTCATGGCGCCGTCCGGCCCGTGCGCGGTGGCGAGTTGCGACAGCATGTCCTCGCCCGGCTTCTTGCGGCGTTCCTCGATCAGCCCGGCCAGATACATGCCCAGCTCGGTGCGGGCGTTGTTCGCGACCTTGGCGCGCTCGCCGGCGTCGGCGCCCGGGACGGGGTCCAGGCTGGCGGCGAGGATGTCCGCCCAGGTGTGGAAGCGGGGTTCGTCCTCGCGCGGCACGCCGAGGAGCCGGCAGATCACGGTCACCGGGAAGGGGTACGAGAACTGGTCGACCAGGTCGATCCGCTCCGGGTCGCCGATGCCGTCGATGAGCCCGGAGACGATGTCCTCCAGCTCGCCGTGCATCTCGTGGACGCGCCGCGGGGAGTGCGGGGGTCCGAAGGGACGGTTCGTCATGCGCCGCAGCCGGTCGTGCTCCGGAGGGTCGAGCCGCAGGAACGCCGGCGGCAGCGCCGACTCCTCCTCCGTGTCGCCCAGCGGATCGCCCGCCGCCGCCTTCAGGTTGCGCGCGTCGGAGCTGATCCGCGGGTCGTGCAGCAGGCTCTGGATGTCGTAGTACTTGCTGACGACGTACGGCCCGTCCGTGTCGTGGTACACCGGGGTCTCGCGGAGTTCCTCGTAGAGCGGATACGGGTTCGCGCGGTGCGAGTAGTCGATGATCTGCCGCAGGATGGCTTGCGTCATGGTGCGTCCTCGTGAGCGTCGGATCAGTGCCCGGCGGGGGTGAACGTCATCCGCCGGTCGGCCGGCGAATATCCGGTGAGGGTGACGGTCGGGCCGCTCGTGGGCACTGACGGGTCGGGGAAGTCCGCGTCCACCGGGCGCTGTCCCTCGGGGCGGCGGTCCACGGTCGGGAAGGACGGCGGGAAGGGCGCCGTGGTCTCGATCAGCTGCTGGTAGAACTGCAGCCACTTCGTCTGGTCGAAGGTGACGGCGCCGATGACGCGCCCCTGGTACCCGTACACGCCGGTGAATCTGCGCTCGTGGAGGGCGCCCTGCGCGATGAGGATCTCCGTCCCCATCGACGGCACCCCCACGGACTTGATGTTCACTCCGAACTGCGAGGACCAGAAGGCCGGCACCCAGATGTGGGGGCGGCGGTCCACGCTGTCGCTCATCATGTTGTGCGCCGCGGTCTCGGCCTGCGCGACGGCGTTGCCCCAGTGCTCGAGGGACAGGAACTGGTAGCCGAACAGCGGATGCGGGGAACGCGCCACGTCGCCGGCCACGTAGACGTCGTCGGTGACGATGCCGCGGATGTCGAAGGCCCGGCAGCCGGCGTCACAGGCGATGCCCCGGGGGCCCGCGCCCAGTCCGGACCCCGCGAGCCATTCGGTGTTGCGCATGGCGCCGAGGCACACGACCACGACATCGGCCTCGACGGTGTTCCCGTCGGAGAGATGGGCGGCGCGGACCCGGTTCGCGGCGTCGCCCTCCAGGCCGGTCACCATGATGCCGCAGCGCAGGTCGACTCCGTGCTCACGCTGCAGTTCGGCCGCGACCTGACCGACGACCCCGCCGAGCGCGCCGACCAGGGGTGCCGCGGCCCGTTCGGCCACGGTGACCGCGATCCCGCGTTCCCGGCAGGCGGAGGCGATCTCCGAGCCGGTGAACCCGGCGCCGATGACGAGCACACGGCGGGGATTCTGCGCGAGCGCGCGCTCCAGCCCCCTCGCGTCGTCGCGGGTGCGCAGGACGAAGACACCGTCGAGCTCCGCCTCGCTCTCCCTCGGCCAGGGCCTGGCCCGGACGCCGGTGGCGATCAGCAGCCGGTCGTACCCCACCTCGTCGCCGTCGGCCAGCCGTACCCGCCGGGCCGCCATGTCGAGACCGGTGGCCGGGACCCCGAGCCGCCACTGCGCGTCGATCGCGCGGCGCCGGGGCAGGGAGGTGTGGTCCGGCGTCGCCCGGCCCAGCAGGACCTGCTTGGACAGCGGGGGCCGGTCGTAGGGCTCGTACGGCTCGTCGCCGACCATCGTCAGGGAGCCTGCGAACCCCTTTTCGCGCAGGGTCTCCGCGGCCCGGAGCCCCGCGAGCGAGGCGCCCACGACGACCACACGTCCTTCGCGCTTGAGCCGGTCGAGGGATCCGTCACTGCTCACCGGTGACCTCCCGGGCGGTTCCGGGGTTCTCGTCCCGGTCGTCGGCGTCCACGAGAATGGCCTGGACGGGGCAGGCCGCGACGGCTCGCGCCACGTCGTCGCGCTGATTCTCGTCGGCCTGCGGGTTGTAGAGCAGGGCTTCGTCGCCGTGCATGGCGAACACGTCGGGAGCGAGGAACGCGCACTGCGCGTACCCCTGGCAGCGGTTGAGATCGACGACAAGTCTCACCGAGGAACAGCCTTTCCGTGGCCCCGTCCCGCCCCCTCGCCCTTCAGCATGCGGGAGAGGACGCGGACCCGCTCGCCGGGACATCCGACGGGACTGAGGGGTCAGCGCGGGCTCCGGGACCGGCGCGGTTCGCGCAGGCCGACGCGGAGGATGTGGAGGCTGACGATCAGCGCCCAGGCCGGGAAGACCAGTTCGGACCAGGGCAGGGAGGACCCCGCGGCGAGCAGCACCAGGCCCACGACGTATCCGAAGAGGGCGAGGGGCCGTGGCAGGACACCTAGGCGGTGTCCGATGGTCGAGGTCGTGAAGACGAACACGGCCGCCATCCGGAGCGCGTACGTCGTCATCATCGTGTAGGCGAAGTAGCGTCCGAAGTCGGAGGACCGGACCTCGTCCAGGACGGTGCCCGCCGCGGCACCGGCCCCGAACATCGTGGCGACGAACACCAGACCACTGCCCAGGAAGACGGTGGCGATGAACCTGTCCTCGGCGTCGCCGACCTGTGCGCGCACGGCACCCATGAACCACAGGAAGAAGATGCCCGCGAAAGGAAGGATCTCCAGCGCCGTCTGCACCGCCCACCGCTTGTCCGGATCGATCTTCGCGCCGGGCGGGTTCCCGGCGGGCACGGAGATCCGCACCAGGACGATCGCCACCGCCAGCAGCACCGCGAACACCGCCCCGGCCACGCCGGCGGCGCGCGGTGTCCGCAGCCGCTCGTCGTTCGGCTCCATCGTCGCCCGCCCTCCTTCCCGGTTCCCTCTCGGTCCAAGCAAGCGGGCACGCGTGCCCGCACGCCACCGGGGGCACCCGCGGGGGTGACGCCCCTCCCCGCTGTCGGTGGCCCGTGCCATCCTGGAGGGGTGACTGTGGAGGACCTGGTCCGGCTGCGCCGGACACGCGACCGGATGGACCGTGAGTACGCGGAGCCGCTGGACATCGCCGCGCTCGCCCGTACGGCGCTGATGTCGCCCGGCCACTTCCAGCGCAGCTTCCGCGCGGCGTACGGGGAGACGCCGTACGGCTATCTGATGACCCGCCGGATCGAGCGGGCCAAGGCCCTGCTGCGGCGCGGCGACCTGACGGTCACGGAGGTCTGCCTCGCCGTGGGCTGCACCTCGCTCGGCTCCTTCAGCTCCCGCTTCACGGAGCTGGTCGGTGAGACCCCCAGCGCCTACCGCGCCCGCCCGCACGACCACGGCGCCCCCATCCCGCCCTGCGTGACCCGCCGCCTGACCCGCCCCTCCCGCCACCGTAGACCCGAAGCAGGGGAACCGGGGACGCGCCTGTAGGCCCCGTCCGCCCGACGGAACGGCCCCGCCTCGGCCTAGCCTTGGGGCCATGGACCTGAAACTTTCCCAGTGCTTCATCGCCGTGGACGACCACGACAAGGCGCTCGCCTTCTACCGAGACGTCCTGGGCCTGGAAGTACGCAACGACGTCGGGTTCGAGGGGATGCGCTGGGTGACCCTCAGCCCGCCGCTCCAGCCGGACGTGGAGATCGTCCTGGAGCCCCCGGACGCGAGCCCGGACGCCTCCCCCGCCGACAAGCAGGCCATGGTCGAACTGCTCGCCAAGGGCATCCTGCGCGGGGTCATCTTCTCCACGACCGACTGCGACGCCCTCTACGAACGGGTCCGCATGTCCGGCGCCGAAGTCCTCCAGGAGCCGACGGACCAGCCGTGGGGCGCCCGCGACTGCGCGTTCCGTGACCCGGCGGGCAACCTCCTCCGCTTCAAGGAGCGCCCGGCGGCCTGACCACGGCGCCCGTTCCCCGGGAGACGGGCCCGGGTGCTCGTCCCTCCGGTGCCCGTCTCCCGGGATCCGGCTGCGGTTACCGTTGCGTCGGCCCCGCCGCACCGCTCACCACCGGAGACACCCATGCCGTCCGCGCGCTCCCGCGTCCTCTACGTCAGCGACCTGGCCTATCCGGCCAAGGGACGGCGGTACGGCGACGAGGACGTGTTCCTCACCTCCCGGCTGCGCGAGGACTTCGACGTGGCCGTGTGCCATCCACTGGACGCGGCCGCGCTGATGACCGGCTTCGACGCCGTGGTCGTCCGCAACAGCGGGCCGGTGCTGCGCTACCGAGCGGAGTACGACGCCTTCCGGCAGCGGGCGCTCGCGGACGGCGTCCGCCTGTACAACCAGCTCTCCGGCAAGGGGGACATGGCCGGCAAGCAGTACCTGCTCGACCTCACGGCGGCCGGGTTCCCGGTCATCCCCACCGTCGACCGCGCACGGGACCTGCACCGGCTGCCGGACGTCGACACGTACGTGGTGAAGCCGAAGCTGGGGGCGGACTCGATAGGCCTGGAGTTCGTGTCGCGCGGCCGGCTCGCCGAACTGTCGTACGACGACCGTCTCGTCCAGCCGCGTATCGACTTCCGCTACGAGGTGTCCTTCTACTTCGTCGACCGCACCTTCCAGTACGCCCTGTACGCACCCCGCCCGGACCGGCGGTGGGAGCTGGAGCCCTACGAAGCGACCGAGCGGGACCGGGAGTTCGCGCAGCGGTTCGTCGACTGGAACGACATCGCGTACGGCATCCAGCGCGTCGACGCCTGCCGGGCCCCGGACGGTGGGCTGCTCCTCGTCGAACTGGAGGACCTCAACCCGTATCTGTCGCTGGACGTCCTCTCCCCCGCCGCGCGGGACGCCTTTGTCGCACGGATGAAAACGTCGTTGCGCGGTCTGATCGGGCAGGAGACGGTACGGGACGCCGCGGGAACGGCCTGAACCGTCCGACCCGCCTGAACGGTCCGACCCGTCCGAACAGTTCCGACCCGTCCGAGCCGTCCGACACGTCCGACCGGGGGAGCCGCACCATGCCCGAACCGATCCGCGGGACCGAACCCATCCGGTGGACGTACGCCTTCATCGACCGGCCGAGGAAGGACTTCGGGCCGGCCCGCGCCTTCTGGACCTCCGTCACCGGGACCGCCCCGTCCGCACCGCGCGGCGGACAGGACGGGTTCGTGACCCTGCTGCCCGACGGGGCGGACGCCTGCCTGAAGGCGCAGGGCGTCGAGGAGGGCGAGGGCGGCGCGCACCTCGACCTCGCCGTCGAGGACGTGGCGGCGCTGGTGGAGTCGGCCCTGCGGCTCGGAGCCGAGACCGTGTCCGACAACGGGATCGCCGACAAGGGGGGCTGGGCCGTGCTGCGCTCCCCGGGCGGCCTGCTGTTCTGCGCGGTCCCGTGGCAGGGGGAGTCGGTACGGCCGCCGGCGGCCGAGGGACCCGCCCGCGTCATCAGCCGCCTCGACCAGGTGTGCGTCGACATGGCCCCCTCCCGGTACGAGGCGGAGATCGCCTTCTGGAGCGGCCTGACCGGATGGGAGTCCCACCCCGGCTCGCTCCCGGAGTTCCATGTGATCAGGCCGCCCGCCGCCCTGCCCGTCCGCATCCTCCTGCAACGCCTCGGCACCGATCGCCCCGCCTCGGCCCACCTCGACCTCGCCTGCTCGGACATCGAGGCCGTCCGCGCCCACCACGAGGGCCTGGGCGCCACCCTCGTCGGCCGCGGCACGCACTGGGCCGTGATGCGGGACCCGGCCGGCGGCACGTACTGCCTGACGGGCCGCGACCCGGGCACCGGCGGCCTCCCGGTCTAGGCGGCCTCCCGGTCCAGGCGGTCCCCCGGCCCAGGCGGTCCCCCGGCGTCCGCGGACGCCCGACCGCCGGCGATACACCTAGGCCGGCTCCCACACCTCCACGTCCACCACCGCCGAGACCGGGATCGGCCCGTAGACGTGCGGGAACTCCTCGCCGCCGGGCTTCACGGCCTCGTACCGCACGGGCACCTCCAGCCGTTCGGCGTCGACGACCAGGACCACCAGGTCGTCGGGACCCTCGTAGGCCCCGTACAGGAAGGATGCGATCCGCGGGAGCTGGGCCCGCGTCGAGCAGTGGATGAAGCCCTCCTCCCCGAGGGTGCGGCCACGGGTGGACATCTCGTACGCGCCGGACGCGCGGGCCGCGTCCCACAGCGAGCGCTCGGTGATGTGCAACAGGGGTTCGGACATGCCCCAACGCTACGGCGTCGGGTGTACGGCCTCGGCTTCCCCTCCCAGCTCCCCTCCCTCCCCTCCCTCCCCTCCCTTCCCTTCCGTTCCTCGCCGGGGGGACCGGCCCCGCGGACGCGCTCCCCGCACGGCACTCGACACGTACCGCGCGGGGCGCCTCCACGACGGTCAGGCGTGGGTGTCGGTCGTGTCGGTGAAGTAGTGGCCCTTGTCGAGGTCTTCCAGGAGACCGGGGTGAGCCGGCTCCCAGCCCACCAGCTCGCGGGTGAGGGTGTTCGACGCCGGGGAGTCGAGGCCGAGGAAGGCTCCCAGCCAGGCGAAGTGCCCGGTCGCCTCCTCGGGCGCCACGGCGGTCACCGGCACGTCGAGGTGACGGCCGATCACGCCGGCGACGTCACGGAGCTCGACGCCCTCCTCCGCGACACCGTGCAGCACCGCCCCGGCGGGCGCCTTCTCGAGTGCGAGCCGGAACAGCCGTGCCGCGTCCAGACGGTGGACGGCCGGCCAGCGGTTGGCACCGTCGCCGAGGTAGCCGGAGACGCCCTTGGCGCGGGCGATGGCGACCAGGGCCGCCATGAAACCGTTGTCCCCGTCGCCGTGGCAGGTCGGAGAGAGCCGCACCACGGACGAGCGCACCCCGCGCGAGGCAAGTGCGAGCACCGCCTGGGCGGTGGCCATCCGGATCGAGATCGGCGAGCCGTCGAGGGCGGGCATGTCCCGCTCGGTGGCCGGCCGGCCGGGGGCGAGGCCCAGCACGCCGGAGGCGAGGACGAAGGGGCGGTCGGTGCCCGCGAGCGCGTCACCGAGGATGTCGACGGCGCGCCGATCGGCCTCGGCGGCGCCCTGGAAACCGCCGGCGAAGGCGATGTCGTGCTTGAAGGCCAGGTGGATCACCCCGTCCGACGCCGCGGCCGTGTCCCGGAGCACGTCGAGATCGTCGATGGTGCCGCGGACCACCTCCACCCCGGCCGCGGTGAGCGCGTCGGCGGAGGCCTCGGAGCGGGCGAGTCCGACGACCCGGTGCCCCGCCTCGGTCAGCTCGGGAACGACGGCGGAACCGATCCACCCGGACGCGCCGGTCACGAAGATGCGCATGGAGAAACCCCAAACCCATTGATGTCAGTTACTGTCATCGACGCTAGCACCTGATGTCAGTTGCTGTCATCACGTAGGATCTGCGCATGGGTAGATGGGAGCCGAACGCGCGCGGGCGCCTGGCGAAGGCGGCGTTGGAGCTCTACAGCGAGCGCGGCTTCGAACAGACCACGGTGGCGGAGATCGCCAGACGGGCCGGACTCACGGAGCGCACCTTCTTCCGGCACTACGCCGACAAGCGCGAGGTGCTGTTCGCCGGCTCCGGCCAGTTGCAGGAGCTCTTCGTACGGGCGGTCGCCGACGCTCCGGAGTCCGCCGCGCCGATCGACGCGATGGCGGTGGGGCTCGACGCGGTCTCCGAGGTGTTCGCCGACCGCCGCGACTTCGCGCGCGCACGGCAGGCTGTGATCATGGCGAACACGGAACTCCAGGAGCGCGAGCTGATCAAGCTCGCCTCGATGGCGGCCGCGCTCGCCGGCGCCCTGCGCGGGCGCGGCGTCACGGAGCCGGCCGCGAGCCTGACCGCGGAGGCCGGGGTCGCCGTCTTCAAGGTCGGCTTCGAGCGCTGGATCTTGGCGACCGAGGAACGCGAGATGGCACGGCTGGTGCGGGAATCACTGGCCGAACTCAAGGCCGTGACCGCGGGCCGGTAGGCCCCCTCGGTCGGTCTCCGGGGCGGATGCCGTGGCGGCGGGCGGTCAGTGCTCTCGGGAGCGGGTCGCGACGATGTCGCGCCCGTCCGCCGCGGCCGGCGACGGCTGCGGCAGACGGCGGTACTCCCCCTGCGTGTCGCCCAGGGGTCGACCCCTCCGGCCCGCGATCTGCTGAGACTTGCCCATGCCCGAAAGCTCAGCCGCCTCCGTACCCGCTTTCCTCGGCCATGCCGAGCACCGCAGGACCGCGATCATGACGGTGCTCACCGTGGTGGCGGGGGCGGTCGACGCGATCACCTTCCTGACCATGGGTCAGGTGTTCGCCGCGCTCGAGACGGGCAATGTGCTGTTCCTGACCTTCGCGTGGGCCGGATCGGGCCCGGTCTCCGTGATCCGGCCCGCCGTCGCGCTCGTGACGTTCGCCGCCGGGGTGGCCACGGCCTCCTTCGCGATCCGCGCGCTCACCGCGCGGGGACACCGCTGGTTCCCGGCGGCGCTGGGCACCGAGGGGGTGCTTCTCGCGGTCGCGGGGACACTGGCCCTGCTGCGCGGCGGGACGGGTTCGCTCGCTCATGATCCCGATCTGGTCCCCCTCGCGGTCGTGGCCCTCGCCATGGGAGTGAGGTCCGCCGTCGTCCTGCGCGTGGCGGTGCCGGGCATGCCGACGCTCCTCCTCCAGATGTCCCTGGTCCAGCTGGTGGCGGACGTCGCCACCGCGCCACGGGTCCCGGCCGGCGAGCAGGGGGAGCTGCGACGACTCGCGCGCACCCGTCTCACCGCGACCGTCTGCGGCATGTTCGTGGGCGGGACCCTGGGCACGCTCATGGCGCCGTGGGGGACGGGCCGCGCGCTCCTCGTCGTCGCGACGGCCGTCATGGCGCTGGCGTTGTCGGGGGTCCACGCCGACCTGCCCCACCATCGGCCTCCCCCGGCCTGACAGACTCGGCACCCCCGCGAGCCCCGGCCGGAGAACCCGGCGAGCAGGGGCGCACGGATCAGGAATTCTCCGTGGCCTGTTCCGCCGCCGTCTGCCGCCGTTCGGCCGTCCGCCCGGGATCACGGGGCCACCGGGACGCGCCGGCCTCTCCCGGATCACGCGTATCCGCGGAGGACGCGGACTCCACGCACGCCTCGCACCGCGGGTTGTGGCAGGGACCGGGACCCCAGACGGGGACGAACGCGCCCAGCGTCTTGCGGCGCCGTACGACCGTGGCGACCGGCTGCTCACAGGCGGGGCAGACATACTCATCGGTGCCCATGCCTCCAGGGTAGGGCGGGACCCGCTTCGGCGCCCGTGCGCGCCCGCGCGGCCTTCCATGGCCCCCACCGCACCCGGGACCCCCACCGAGGGGCCCGCGAGCCCGCACCTCCCGCACGGCCGGGCGCGCGGGCGGCCCGGGCCGGGGCCCCCGCGCCGGCTACGCCCCAGAGGCCGACCCCGCCCGCGGTTCGCGCCACATCGGCCACATGCGCGGGCCGTCCGGCAGGTCGAGGGGCCGGCCGGTGTGACCGAACCCGAGCCGCTCGTAGAGTGCGCGGCTGCGCTCGTTGCTGGCCTCCAGATAGGCGGGGACACCCTCCTGGTCGCAGCGGTCGAGAACCGACCGGACGAGCGCGCTGCCGAGACCCTCGCCCTGGCGCTCCGGCGCCACGGCGATCATCCACAGATACTCGTGGGCGCGGCCGGAGGGGTGGATCTCGGCGGTGAGCCGGCCCACCAGTTCGACCCGTACGTTGTCCGGGTCCACCGCCTCGCGCAGCTGGACCGGACCGTCCTCGTCCGCGTGGTCGGCGTGGTCCCCGTCCGCGTCGGCGGACACCGACAGCCACAGCGCGCACGCCGCGCCGTCCTCCGTGATGTCGACACGGCCCTCGGCGAACACGATGTCGGCGAACACCGCCATCAGCCGGGGATGCCGGTCACGGCGGTGTGCCGCGTCCGGGAAGACCCAGCCGCTCACCGGGTCGTCCCGGAACGCGTCGTCGAGCAACTGGACGACCCGTTCGCGATCGTCCTCGGCCGCCACCCGTATCGCCACGCCCATGTCCCGCCCCTTCCCCTCAACCGCCCCTGGCCGTACGGCCGTCGAAGCCTAGCGGGGATCACGCGCGGCAGAGGGGCGGGCCCCGCGCACCGTGGGGATGCGCGGGATCCGCCCCGGCCGGAGCCCGGGACCGTACGGAGGTCAGGTGCCGTACGGTCCCGGTGGCTCCGGGGTCTTCAACCGCCGTTCGGCGGCTTCAGTTACTGCGTCGCGTGACAAACTCCGCGAGTGCCAGGAGACCGCCCGCGGCCTCCGGGTCCGGGATCGCCCGGGACAGTTCGTGCATCGCCCGGGACATCCGGTCGGCCGCCTGGAGCTGCGCCCAGTCGCGGCCCCCCGCCCGCTCCACGGCCAGCACCGTGCGGTCCAACTCACCTTTCTCGTAGGGAACTCCGTACAGTTCGGCGAGTTCCGTCGCCGCCGGGGTGCCGGAGGCGAGCGCGGCCACCACGGGCAGGGACTTCTTGCGGGCGATGAGGTCCGCCCCGGCCGGCTTGCCGGTACGGCTCGGGTCCCCCCAGATCCCGATCACGTCGTCGATCAGCTGGAAGGCGAGCCCGGCCTCCCGGCCGAACGCGTCCAGTGCCTCGACGTCCTCGTCGTCCGCTCCCGCGTAGAGCCCGCCGATCGCGCAGGCACAGCCGATCAACGCGCCCGTCTTCGCCTCGGCCATGGCGAGGCACTCGTCGAGGGTGACCTCGCCGGGGCTGCGTTTCTCCATGGCCGTGTCGGTGTGCTGCCCCTCGCACAGCTCGACGACGCAGGACGCGAGCCGGGCGGCGGCGGCCGAGGACGCCGGATGCGGGTCCTCGGCCATCATCCGCTGGGCGAGCGCCTGCAGGGCGTCCCCCGCGAGGATCGCGGCGGCGTCGCCGAACACGGTCCACGCGGTGGGCCGGTGTCTGCGGGTGGTGTCCCGGTCCATGACGTCGTCGTGCAGCAGGGTGAAGTTGTGGATCAGCTCCACCGCGGCGGCCGCCCGTACGGCCGACGCCTGCTGCCCGCCGAGCGCTCCCGCGGCGGTGAGCACGAGGGCGGGCCGGATCGCCTTGCCCGCGTTGCCCGCCGCCGGGGCGCCGTCCGCGTGCTCCCAGCCGAAGTGGTAGAGCGCGATCCGGCGCATCGAACCCGGCAGCGAGTCGACGGCTCTGCGCAGCTCGGGGTCGACGGACGCCCGCGCGCGCTCCAGGATGCCGGCCGCTTCCTGCCCGTCGGGCGTGACGGGCGGAACCTGTTGTGGCATGGGCCTCCCGTCCATGAGCCCGCCGAGAGGACTCCGTCCGTCGAGGGCCTCGGCCGCGCTCTGCTGGGGCTTCGCTCTGCCCGGTCTGCCCGTCCGGTCCGGCGGGAAAACGGTGGCCGGTGTCGGGAAGGTCACCGCCAGCGGCCGATCTCGACGTTCTCCAGGATGCCGAGGGCGTCCGGGACGAGGACCGCGGCCGAGTAGTACGCCGTCACCAGGTAGGAGATGATCGCCTGTTCGTTGATGCCCATGAAGCGCACCGACGTGCTCGGCTCGATCTCGTCCGGGATGCCCGCCTGCTGGAGCCCGATGACACCCTGCTCGGCCTCGCCGGTACGCAGGGCGATGATCGACGTCGTACGGGCGTCACTGACCGGGATCTTGTTGCACGGGAAGATCGGGACACCGCGCCAGGTCGGGATGCGGTTGCCCGCGATCTCGACGCTCTCCGGGACCAGCCCCCGCTTGTTGCACTCGCGGCCGATCGCGGAGATCGCGCGCGGGTGGGCGAGCAGCAGCTTGGTCCCGCGCCTGCGACTGAGCAGTTCGTCGAGGTCGTCGGGGCTCGGAACGCCGTCGTGCGGTTGCAGCCGCTGGTCGTACTCGCAGTTGTTGAGCAGTCCGAACTCCCGGTTGTTGATGAGCTCGTGCTCCTGGCGCTCCTTCAGTGCCTCGACGGTGAGGCGGAGCTGCTGCTCGGTCTGGTTCATCGGCTGGTTGTAGAGATCGGCCACGCGTGTGTGCAGGCGCAGTACCGTCTGGGCGATGCTCAGTTCGTACTCGCGCGGCGCGGCCTCGTAGTCCACGAAGGTGCCGGGGATGTCCTCCTCTCCGGTGTGGCCGGCCGCGAGGTCGATCTCCTTCTCGCCGTACTTGTTGGTGCGCTGCTCAGGGATCGCCCGCAGCTGCTGGAGGTGGGTGCGCAGGGACTCGGCGCGCTCCGCGACCTGTTCCAGGTCCTGGCGGGGCAGTGTGAGCACGGTGACCGCGGTGACGGCGCGGGCCGTGTACTCCCAGATGGCGTCCGGGTCGATGAGCGCCTGCTCGCCGAAGTACGCGCCGTCGGCGAGGACGCCGAGGACCGCGTCGTCGCCGTAGGGACCCGTGCCGATCTTCTCGACCTTGCCGTGGGCGAGCAGGAACACCTCGTCGGACGGACTGCCGAACGAGGCGAGCACTTCGCCCGGCGCGAACTCCCGCTGCTGGCAGCGCTGGGCGAGCTCGCCGAGCACCTCCTGATCCTCGTAGGACCGCAGGACGGTCAGCTCGCCGAGCTCGGCGGGGATGACCTGGACGCGGTCACCGGTCTTCACGAACGTCACCCTGCCGTCGCCCACGGAGTAGCTGAGCCGCCGGTTCACGCGGTACGTGCCACCCTGCACGTTCACCCACGGGAGCATGCGCAGCAGCCACCGTGAACTGATCTCCTGCATCTGGGGTGCGGACTTGGTGGTGGTGGCCAGGTTCCGCGCGGCCGATGTGCCGAGACTCTGCTGCGGCCTGCCCTGACCCGAACGGACCTCTTCGCCTACCGACATGAAAATTGCCCTCCCGGTCATGCACTGATCTGCGTCGCCCAGCCTTCCATCACGGAGCGTGCCGGTGCTATTACACGAATGAGGGGGAATGGATCACGTCGGATTGGGCAGAGACGCGCACTTTGTCGAGTGGGCGAATCGTGCGGAACCCTGACGTCCGGAATCGTCACGCCGCGCTATCGAACGTTCGGGGCCCGCACCGTCGAACAGCCTGATGTCGTCGCGCTCGGGAACTCCAAGATCCGGCCAACCGTTTGACACTTCGACGGACGACGACGGGAGACGGCGATGGCAGGCTTCCTGGACCGCGCCAAGGAACAGGCGCAGCGAGGGCTCACGCAGGGCAAGCAGAAGCTGGACGAGGTGCAGGCCCAGCGGGCGGGTGCCGACCTCCTCAAGAGACTCGGCGCGGCGTACTACGCGGAGCGGCGCGGCAGCGGGTCCCCCGAGGCGACCCAGCAGGCTCTCCAGGCCCTGGAGAGCCACATCGCGGCGAACGGGGACGCGTTCCTGCGCTCCTGAGCGGCGCCGCCCCGACGCGCGCCCGGCCCTGACCGGATCGGCTCGCACGCTGTACGAACGGGCAACCCGGAGCGTCCGGTTCCGGGTAGAAGCGGCGGTACGAGACGGCCGCGCCCGGTGGCCGGCGTGCAGCGCGAAGGAGGCGGTCATGGCTTCACCCATGTCCGCGGCCGGTTTCGTGGACCGGCTCAGGAGGGAAGGCGCCACCGTCGTCGAGGTCGGCGAGTGGGAGCATCACAACCGCAATCACAAGGGGCCGTGGGGCCCGGTGTACGGGGTGATGATCCACCACACGGCCTCCTCGGGCGACGAGCACACCATCGGCCTCTGCCGCACGGGCCGCGCCGACCTGCCGGGACCCCTGTGCCACGGTGTCATCACCAAGGACGGCGTCGTGCACCTCGTGGGCTACGGCCGGGTCAACCACGCGGGCCTGGGCGACGACGACGTGCTGCGTGCCGTGATCGCGGAGAAGGCGCTCCCCGCGGACAACGAGGCGAACACCGACGGCAACCGCCACTTCTACGGCTTCGAGTGCGAGAACCTCGGCAACGGCAGGGACCCCTGGCCCGAGGTCCAGCTGGAGGCGATCGAGAAGGTCGCGGCCGCGATCTGCCGCCATCACGGCTGGACGGAGCGCTCGGTCATCGGCCACCTGGAGTGGCAGCCCGGCAAGGTCGACCCCCGCGGCTTCACGATGGCCTCGATGAGAGGGCGTGTCCGCGACCGCCTCAAGTGACGCACAGGCGTTCACCGGTCGCCGGGATTCCCGCACGGCTGTCCGACAATGGTGGGGTGACCAGCCCCGACGACCCCGGCATCCCGGGCACTCCCGCCGTGCCCGACGCCCCGGACGGACCCGAAGCGCTCGACCCGTCCGGTCTGCGGCCCCGGGTGCCCTCGCCGCTGTGCCCCGTCGCGGACGGGCGCTTCGCGCGCCACGGCGTCCGGCTGCTGCTCAAGAGGGACGATCTGATCCACCCGGAGCTGATCGGCAACAAGTGGCGCAAGCTGGCCCCGAACCTGCGCGCCGCGGCCGGCCGCACGCTCCTCACCTTCGGCGGCGCGTACTCGAACCATCTGCGCGCCACCGCCGCCGCGGGCCGTCTCCTCGGGCTGCCGACCGTCGGCGTGGTCCGGGGCGACGAGCTGGCCCACCGCCCCCTCAACCCCTCCCTGACGCGGTGCGCGGCCGACGGCATGCGACTGCACTTCGTCGACAGGTCGACGTATCGCCGCAAGACGGATCCGCGGACGCTGGCCGCGATCCTGTGCGCGGCGGACGCCCGGGACGCGTACGTCGTCCCCGAGGGCGGCAGCAACGCCCTCGCCGTACACGGCTGCCGGGAACTCGGCGCGGAGCTGCGCGGTCACGCCGACGTCGTCGCCGTCGCCTGCGGGACCGGCGGCACCCTCGCGGGCCTGGCCGCCGGCCTCGCCGGCGGCCAGCGGGCGCTGGGCGTCCCCGTCCTCAAGGGCGGCTTCCTGGACGCCGACGTACGGGCCCTCCAGGACTCCGCCTTCGGCGGCCGCCGCGGCACCTGGACCCTCGACGACCGCTTCCACTTCGGCGGCTACGCACGCACCACACCCGAACTCGACTTCTTCGCCGAGGACTTCGAGCAGCGCCACGGCCTGCCCGTCGAACGTCTCTATGTCGCCAAGATGCTGTACGGACTTGTCGCCCTGGCCGAGGAGGGGGCGTTCGCACCGGGGACGACGGTGGCGGCGGTCGTCACCGGAGCGCCGCTCGTCTGAACCGGGCGCCGGCCCGGCGGGACCCTCACGCCGCCTCCCGGTAGGCCGCCGCCTCCTCCAGGTCCAGCCGCCTCAACAGGGTGCGCAGCATCTCGTCGTCGATGTAGCGGTGGTCGCGGAGCCGCACGAAGACCTCCCGCTCGGCGCTGATCATCGTGCGGGCCAGCCTGCGGTAGGTGTCGTCGGCGGTCTCCCCGGTCACCGGGTTGACGGCGCCGAGCCGCTCCCAGACCGCGTTGCGGCGGCGCTCCAGGACCGAGCGCAGCCGGTCGGCGAGCGGCGGGGGCAGGGCGTTGCGCTCGTCGGCCAGCAGTTCGTCGAGGCGCTGTTCGGCGGCCCGGGACGCCTGCGCCTGGGCGTTGGCCTCGGCGAGCGTCTCGGCCTGGGGGTCGCGGCCGGGCAGCTTCAGGAGGCGGATCAGCGGAGGCAGAGTCAGCCCCTGTACGACCAGGGTGGCGATGACGGTGGTGAAGGTGAGGAAGAGCAGGAGGTTGCGTTCGGGGAAGCTTTTACCGCCGTCCACCGAGAGCGGGATCGAGAAGGCGATGGCGAGCGACACCACGCCCCGCATCCCGGCCCAGCCGATGACGAACGGAGCCTTCCAGGTGGGGTTCTCCTCGCGCCCCCGGATGCGCGAGGACAGGATCCGCGGCAGGAAGGTGGCGGGATACACCCACACGAACCGGGCGGCGACCACCACCAGGAAGACGACCACCGCGTACCAGGCGGCGCTGGCGCCCTCGTACGGGCCGAGACCCTTGAGGACGACCGGCAGTTGCAGGCCGATCAGCGCGAACACGGCCGACTCCAGGACGAACGCGACCATCTTCCAGACGGCCTCCTCCTGGAGTCGTGTCGCGAAGTCCACCTCCCAGGCGCGGTGTCCGAGGTAGAGCGCGACGACGACCACCGCGAGCACCCCGGAGGCGTGCACCTGCTCGGCGATCCCGTACGCCACGAAGGGGATCAGCAGGGAGAGGGTGTTCTGCAGGAGCGCCTCGTTCAGGTGGGTGCGCAGCCAGTGGATCGGCACCATCAGGACGAGGCCGACGACCACGCCGCCGACCGCCGCGAGCAGGAACTCACGGATGCCGTCCGACCAGGTCGCGCCCTCGCCGACCGCGGCGGCGAGAGCCACCTTGTAGGCGGTGATCGCGGTCGCGTCGTTCACCAGGGACTCGCCCTGCAGGATCGTGGTGATCTGTGACGGCAGCCCCACCCGGCGCGCCACCGCGGTGGCCGCGACCGCGTCCGGCGGCGCCACCACCGCCCCGAACACCAGCGCCGCGGGCAGCGGCAGACCCGGCACGATCAGATAGGTGACCCAGCCGACGGCCAGCGTCGCGAAGAGCACGTACCCGACCGACAACAGCGCGATGGGCCGCAGATGCGCCCGCAGATCGAGGTACGAACTGTCGGTGGCGGCCGTGTACAGCAGCGGGGGCAGCAGCAGCGGGAGGACGACCTCGGGGTCGAGTTCGTACCCGGGCACCCCGGGGACGTACGCGACCACCAGGCCCGCGGCGACGAGCAGCAGCGGCGCCGGGACCGGAGTGCGGCGGGCCGCTCCGGCGACCGCGGCGCTTCCCGCGACCAGCAACAGCAGTGGCAATACGTGCATCCTCGTCCGCCCGCCCTCGTTTTCGCGCGGCATCCCGCACGCCCGACGTAACCTGGCAATCATGAAACAGTGCACGCATGCCGACGCGCTGCCGCACCCCGAACCAGAGCCCACGAGCGACACGTGCCTGGAGTGTGTCGCCGCGGGCACACATCCGGTGCAGCTGCGACTGTGCCTGGAATGCGGGCACCTCAGTTGCTGCGACTCCTCGCCGCTGCGGCACGCGACAGAGCATTTCAAGGAGACGGGACACCCCGTGATGCGAACCTTCGAGCCCGGTGAGAGCTGGCGCTGGTGCTTCGTCGACCACGTACTGGCGTGACCCGCCGTCCGGACGGTTCGACCGTCTGACGCCTGGGTACGTCAACCCGGCGCGCGCTCTTCCTATTTGGGCCCGCAGACCCCTAGCCACTGTCCGTACTCATGGGCTTACTATGAGTGACAGCAGGGGAGTGGGGTCCCCAGGACAGGAAAGTCGGGAGCGCGATAGCGTCACCGCTGAACACCTGGCGCGTTACCCCGGGGGGCGACCCTCGGCCCCGAAAGAGCTCGAATGAGCTTGTACCACCTTGGAGGTGAGGGTGTCCCAGATCGCAGGCGAGCCCGCGACGAAGGACTTCGTGGAAGTCCGGCTGCCGGCCGCGGGTGCCTACCTGTCGGTGCTGCGTACGGCCACGGCCGGCCTCGCGGCCCGTTTGGACTTCACCCTCGACGAGATCGAGGACCTGCGCATCGCGGTGGACGAGGCCTGCGCGATCCTGCTGCAGCAGGCCGTCCCCGGTTCGGTGCTCAGTTGTGTCTTCCGGCTCATCGACGACTCGCTCGAGGTGACGGTCTCCGCTCCGACCACGGACGGTCACGCTCCGTCACGGGACACGTTCGCGTGGACCGTGCTCTCGGCGCTGGCGGGCAAGGTCGACTCCACCGTCGCCGAGGACAAGACCGTTTCGATCAGCCTCTACAAACAGCGCGGCGCGGGACCCGGGCCGGCGTGAGGGACGGGGACGGGCCGGTGCGGGACGAAGAGCGCGGCACACGGGGGCTTCCCGCCGGGCGCGTCGACGGCCTCGACGCGCCGAGGCGCGTGGCGGAGGGCGTCGACGGCATCCCCGAGCAGGCCCGGCCGCACCCGGACGACGGCACAGCCTCCCGGGCCGGGGATCCCCCCAGCCCGAACGAAGCCGAGAACGCGGGGGACGCGCCGGTAGACGAGGACGGACAGGAGAAGCTCCCCGGCCGGGACGACGGGCAACGGGATCCGGAGGGTGCCGCGCGGAGCACGTCCTCGGAAGGGCGGCGGCTGGTGACGGGCGGGACTATGAGCGAGCAAGAACAACACGACAAGACGGCTGCGCAGAACGTGCAGAGCGTGCAGGCCACGCAGCACGGGCCGAGCATCCAGCACATCCAGCACGACCCGAAGGACCCGCAGGACCGCAGCGGAGCACGGGCGATGTTCATCGAGCTGCGCAAACTGCCGGACGGCAGCGCCGAGTACGCGGAGCTGCGCAACCAGCTGGTCCGCATGCACCTCCCGCTCGTCGAGCACCTCGCACGCCGCTTCCGCAACCGCGGGGAGCCGCTGGACGACCTGACCCAGGTCGCCACCATCGGCCTGATCAAGTCGGTCGACCGGTTCGACCCGGAGCGCGGCGTCGAGTTCTCGACGTACGCGACTCCGACGGTCGTCGGCGAGATCAAGCGGCACTTCCGCGACAAGGGCTGGGCGGTCCGCGTGCCGCGCCGCCTTCAGGAGCTGCGCCTCGCGCTCACCACGGCGACCGCGGAACTCTCGCAGCAGCACGGCCGTTCGCCCACGGTCCACGAGCTCGCCGAGAAGCTGGCCATCTCCGAGGAAGAGGTCCTGGAGGGTCTGGAGTCCGCGAACGCGTACTCCACGCTGTCCCTGGACGTTCCCGACACGGACGACGAGTCCCCGGCCGTCGCCGACACACTCGGCGCCGAGGACGAGGCCCTGGAGGGCGTCGAGTACCGGGAGTCGCTGAAGCCGCTGCTGGAGGACCTTCCGCCGCGAGAGAAGCGGATCCTTCTCCTTCGCTTCTTCGGCAACATGACGCAGTCGCAGATCGCCCAGGAGGTCGGCATCTCCCAGATGCACGTCTCCCGCCTCCTGGCCCGCACCCTCGCCCAGCTCCGCGAAAAGCTGCTGGTGGAGGAGTAGCCCACCCCGTACGGCGGGGTGGCCGAAGCGGGGCGCGGTCCAGGGGCCGGTCGTGCGCCGGGGCCCGGCGGCTACCCTTCAGGGGTGAGCGCTGAGCAGACCCCCGCCCCCGACGCGTCGACCGCGCGGCCCCGTCCCGGACGGCTGACCGCCGCGGCGGCGCTGGCCGCGCTCGAGGGGCTCGCCCTGGCCGCGGGGGGCGTCTACCTGTTCGTGCAGGGTCTCACCGGATCTCCGGACGACCGCCGGCAGGCCGTCACCGGGGGCGTGACACTGATCGTGCTCGCGCTGCTGCCCCTGCTGGCCGCGCGCGGGCTGCTGCTGCGCCGCAGATGGAGCCGGGGCCCCGCGGTCATCACCCAGATCCTGGCCCTGCCCGTCGCCTACAACCTGCTCCAGGCCGACAGCGTCGCCATCCCGGCGGGCATCGTCCTCGCCGTCGTCGCGGTCGCGGCACTGGTTCTGCTCGTGAGCCCGGCGACAACGGCGGCGCTGGGCATCCGCGGTCCCGGCGGGGCGGAGGAATCCCAGCAGCCCTGACGTGCCATGGGCCGGCGCACCTGGCCGACGTGCGCGGCCGGCCCGTGCCGCGCCTCCCGGCCGGCGCCGTACCCCGTTCCCGCCCTCTCTCCCCGTGTCGAGACTCACGCCCTCATCTCTTACCCGATCCCTACCTCGGTCTGGGACGAGTACCGCACGGTAGGTACGCTGCTTCGCATGCGTGCACTTCTCGTGGTCAATCCGGCAGCAACCACCACAAGTGCGCGCACGCGCGACGTCCTGATCCACGCGTTGGCGAGCGAGATGAAGCTCGAGGTGGTCACCACCGAGTACCGCGGGCACGCCCGGGACCTGGGCCGGCAGGCCGCGGAGGGCGAGGACATAGAACTGGTCGTCGCACTCGGTGGCGACGGCACCGTCAACGAGGTCGTGAACGGCCTGCTGCACAACGGCCCCGGACCGGACCGCCTCCCCCGCCTCGCCGTGGTCCCCGGCGGCTCCACCAATGTCTTCGCCCGCGCCCTCGGCCTGCCCAACGACGCGGTGGAGGCCACGGGCGCCCTGCTGGACGCTCTGAGGGAGAACCGCGAGCGCACGGTCGGCCTCGGTCTCGCCGCCGGCACCCCCGGCACCGAGGACGAGTCCGTCCCCTCCCGCTGGTTCACGTTCTGCGCGGGGCTCGGCTTCGACGCCGGGGTGATCGGCCGGGTCGAGCAGCAGCGGGAGCGCGGCAAGCGCTCCACTCACGCCCTGTATTTGCGCCAAGTGGTACGTCAGTTTCTGGACGAACCTCACCGCAGGCACGGAACGATCACCCTCGACCGCCCCGGCGAGGACCCGGTCACCGATCTCGTCCTGTCCATAATCTGCAACACCTCGCCCTGGACGTTTCTCGGCAATCGTCCGGTGTACGCGTCGCCTAAGGCTTCGTTCGATACCGGGCTCGACGTACTCGGCCTCAGCCGCATGTCGACGACCGCGGTGGCCCGGTATGCCACCCAGTTGCTCACTTCGTCCCCCGAGCGCGGTCCGCACGGAAAGCACGCCCTGTCCCTGCACGACCTGACCGACTTCACCTTGCATTCGAAGGTGCCGCTGCCCCTCCAGATGGACGGCGACCACCTGGGACTGCGCACGAGCGTGACGTTCACAGGCGTACGCCGTGCACTGCGTGTGATTGTGTGAGTGGAAGGCCTCAAAGTCCTTTCACTCGAACGTTTAGACCAGGGTCCACCCCATGGAAGTACGGCTGTGACCTAGTCGACACCGAGGAATCAAAAAAAACTTTCCAGAAGGGGTTGTATCCGCCGCTGAGGTTTGCGAGTCTCTACGTGGCGCTCGGGACGGCCCGCAACATCGGCCCCACAGAGCGCCAGAACCCCTCCTCAAATCACAGGACCACACCAGTCCGTCTGGTAGTCGGCCCTTCACTTGTTGAGGGATTCGTGAAAGCGTTCACATTCACAAGCAACGTGCATGTAATACCAAGGAGAGGTAGCAGCCATGGACTGGCGTCACAACGCCGTTTGCCGCGAGGAAGACCCCGAGCTCTTCTTCCCCATCGGCAACACCGGTCCTGCGCTGCTGCAGATCGAGGAAGCCAAGGCCGTCTGCCGCCGCTGCCCCGTCATGGAGCAGTGCCTGCAGTGGGCGCTCGAGTCCGGCCAGGACTCCGGCGTCTGGGGTGGCCTCAGCGAGGACGAGCGTCGTGCGATGAAGCGCCGCGCCGCCCGCAACCGGGCCCGTCAGGCCACCGCCTGACACCCCACCCCGCAACGAGCCTGAGCTTGGCGGCGCGTACAGCGCGTACGCATCTCCCGCCCCCGAGCCGCAGCGCGCAGTACCCCCGATGCTCCCCCCGAATTCTCGACACACGCTCGAGCAGGGGGTACCCCCATCGCAACGTAAGCAGAGGCCCCGGACCGCATGGTCCGGGGCCTCTGTCATGCGCCACGGCCGTGCGCCCTGTGCCGTCGGGACACAGGGCGCGTCCTACTTGTTCGCCCGCACCGGAATGTCCAGGATGACCTGCGTGCCGCGCTCCGGGGCCGCCACCATGTCGAACGTGCCGCCCAACTCGCCTTCCACCAGGGTCCGTACGATCTGGAGGCCGAGGTTGCCCGAGCGGTGCGGGTCGAAGCCCTCCGGCAGACCGACACCGTCGTCCTGGACGGTGACCAGCAGACGGGTCTCCTTGGTGGTGCCGCCCCGGACCGCCGAGACCTCGACCGTGCCCCGGTCGCCCTCACGGAAGCCGTGCTCCAGCGCGTTCTGCAGAATCTCGGTGAGGACCATGGAGAGCGGTGTCGCGACCTCCGCGTCCAGCACCCCGAAGCGGCCGGTGCGACGGCCGGTGACCTTGCCGGGCGAGATCTCCGCGACCATCGCGAGCACCCGGTCGGCGATCTCGTCGAACTCCACCCGTTCGTCCAGGTTCTGAGACAGCGTCTCATGCACGATCGCGATCGATCCGACCCGCCGAACGGCTTCCTCCAGGGCCTCCCGGCCGCGCTCCGACTCGATGCGCCGGGCCTGCAGGCGCAGCAGTGCCGCCACCGTCTGGAGGTTGTTCTTGACGCGGTGGTGGATCTCCCGGATGGTCGCATCCTTGGTGATCAACTCCCGCTCGCGGCGGCGCAGTTCGGTGACGTCGCGCAGCAGGACCAGGGAACCGACCCGGGTGCCCTTGGGCTTCAGCGGGATCGCCCGCAGCTGGATCACCCCTTCGGCGCTCTCGATCTCGAACTCGCGGGGCGCCCAACCGCTCGCGACCTTGGCCAGCGCCTCGTCCACCGGCCCGCGGGACGGGGCGAGTTCGGAGGTGGTCACGCCCAGATTGTGGCCCACCAGGTCGGAGGCGAGGCCCAGCCGGTGGTAGGCGGACAGTGCGTTCGGAGACGCGTACTGCACGATGCCTTCCGCGTCCAGACGGATCAGCCCGTCGCCCACGCGCGGTGAGGCGTCCATGTCGACCTGCTGGTCGGGGAACGGGAAGGAGCCGGCCGCGATCATCTGGGCGAGGTCGGAGGCGCTCTGGAGGTACGTCAGCTCCAGCCGGCTCGGGGTGCGCACGGTGAGGAGATTGGTGTTGCGCGCGATGACACCGAGGACGCGCCCCTCCCGCCGTACCGGAATGGACTCGACCCGCACCGGCACCTCCTCCCGCCATTCGGGGTCGCCCTCGCGCACGATGCGGCCCTCGTCGAGCGCGGCGTCCAGCAGCGGGCGGCGGCCCCGTGGGACCAGATGGCCCACCATGTCGTCCTGGTACGAGGTCGGACCGGTGTTGGGACGCATCTGCGCCACCGAGACATAGCGGGTGCCGTCCCGGGTGGGGACCCACAGGACGAGGTCGGCGAAGGAGAGGTCGGAGAGCAACTGCCACTCCGAGACCAGCAGATGCAGCCACTCGAGATCGGAGGCACCGAGAGCGGTGTGCTGGCGTACGAGGTCGTTCATGGAGGGCACATGTGCGAGCGTACCCGGGGGTTCGACCCCGGTCCGAAGACACCCGCGGGCCGCGGCGCCTGGGAGGGACCCTCAACCCTCTCGGCACCGCAGCCCGGAGCAGCAACGGCCGTGGGGTGTGCGGTCCCGGTCGGCCGATGGAGAGGAGCCGGAGCAGTCAGGGCAGAGAGCGCCGGTTCCTCGGTCCGTCTTCCTGTGCGGGGAAGACGGAGGCTTGTTCAGTTGATGCGGTGACACTGTGGGCCGCGGACGCCCCACCCGAACATTGTGGACTAGACCACGTTCTCGCGTCCATGAGCCGACGGATGTTTGTTGTTGTCACTTCATCGAACTTCCCACGACATCCACCATGCAGACTAGCCCGCTTCGACCCCCGGCGGGGGCCGGTTCTGGTCATGTGCGGGGCCGAACGGGGGTCATACGCGTCACCCGCCGCGAAGGGCGGGAAGGACGGTGGTCCGAGGGGCGGAGTCGGTGCCGCGTCCGCGCAGCCGTTCGAGCGCGGGTCACGGCGTCTCGCCACCCTTGCCACCCTGATGTCGTCCGGGTCGTCCCACGACCACGGGCGGACCATCTTTGCTAGATTGGTCTACACCACACGTGTTCCCTTCGGTTCCCGGCGAGCCCCTCCCCAGATCGGCAGGCCCAGCGTGGAAGTTGTCATCGTTCCGGACGCCAAGGCGGGCGGCGAGCTGATCGCCGAGGCCATGGCGCAACTGCTGCGGCGCAAGCCCGACGCCCTGCTCGGCGTGGCCACCGGCTCGACCCCGCTGCCCATCTACGAGGCACTGGCGGCGCGGGTCGGCTCCGGCGCCGTGGACGCCTCCCGGGCGCGGATCGCCCAGCTCGACGAGTACGTGGGGCTCCCCGCCGAGCACCCCGAGTCCTATCGGTCGGTGCTGCGGCGCGAGGTGCTCGAACCGCTCGGGCTGGACATGGCCGCGTTCATGGGACCGGACGGCGCGGCGCGGGACGTCCAGGCCGCCTGTGTGGCGTACGACAGGGCGCTGGCCTCGGCCGGCGGGGTCGACCTGCAGATCCTCGGCATCGGGACGGACGGGCACATCGGTTTCAACGAACCGTGCTCCTCGCTCGCCTCGCGGACCCGGATCAAGACGCTGACCGAACAGACCCGGGTCGACAACGCGCGGTTCTTCGGGGGCGACATCGAGCAGGTGCCGCACCACGTCATCACGCAGGGCATCGGCACGATCCTGGAGGCCCGGCACCTGGTGCTGCTCGCCACCGGTGAGGGCAAGGCCGACGCGGTCGCCGCGACCGTGGAGGGTCCGGTCGCCGCGGTGTGCCCGGCCTCGGCACTCCAGCTCCACCCGCACGCCACGGTCGTCGTGGACGAGGCGGCGGCGTCCAAGCTGAAGCTCGCGGACTACTTCCGGCACACCTTCGCGAACAAGCCGGACTGGCAGGGGATCTGAGGGCCGTCCCGTGACGGGTGCGGCACCGGCCCGTGGCGGACGAAGGCGCCGGGCCCCTGTTCGACAGGGTGCCCGGCGCCTTCGTGTGCGCGGGTCGGGGGTCCGCTACTCCCCCGCGATGACCTCCGCCGCCGCCCGGCCGCAGACCCGGGCCGCGCCGTGGGTCGCGATGTGCGGGGCGCCCCGGGGCGGCGCCTGCGGGACGCCCATCTCCACGACGATCGTGTCGGGGCGGGCGGCCAGCAGGACGTCGAGGGCCGTCGCCATCCAGGCGTGCCGGTGTTCGTCGCGGACGACGGCGACGATCCGCCGGGAGCCCGCGGCGGCCAGCACCTCGGCGCCCGCGTCGTCGCCCGCGAAGCCGCCGGTCTCCGTGCCGGGGACCAGCCTGGCCAGTTCGGCGGCGACACCCCAGGGTGTCTCGTCACCGACGGCGATGTTCGCGACCGGCGTGAGCGCGGCCACGTAGGGAGCGCCGGTGAGCGGGGTGTACGGCGCGGAAGAGGTGACCCGCAGCGCGCGACGGGCGGCGATCAGCCCGATCTCGGCACCGCCGCCCCCCGGGCCGCTGCCGTTCGCACCGCTCCCCGCACCCGCGCCGCCCGTGACGCCCCCGGAACCCGCACCGTCCGTACCGCTCGCGGAACCCGCACCCTCCGCACCCCGCGCCGAGGCGGCCGTCGTCCACCGGGCGAGCGCCCGGACCCGTGCCGCCGCGTCCGCGAGCCGCTCCTCGGCCAGTTCGCCGGTGCGGACCGCCGAGACGAGGGCGTCGCGCAGCCGTCGTACCGTCTCGTCGTCCGCGAGGCCGCCGCCCACGCAGATCGCGTCCGCGCCGGCTCCGATGGCGAGGACGCTGCCCCGCTCGATGCCGTACGTGGCGGCGATGGCCTGCATCTCCATGCCGTCGGTGACGATGAGTCCCTCGTAGCCGAGTTCCTCGCGGAGCAGTCCGGTCAGGATGCGGCGGGAGAGCGTGGCCGGGCGGTCCGGGTCCAGGGCCGGGACCAGGATGTGCGCGCTCATCACCGCACGGGTGCCCGCGGCGATCGCGGCCCGGAACGGGGCGAGTTCGCGCGCCTGGAGGACCGGCAGACCGGCGTCGATGCGCGGCAGGGCGTGGTGCGAGTCCACCGCCGTGTCGCCGTGCCCGGGGAAGTGCTTGGTGCAGGCCGCGACGCCGGCGGACTGCAGGCCGGTGACGTAGGCGGCGGTGTGCCGGGCCACGAGACCGGTGTCGGCGCCGAAGGACCGTACGCCGATGACCGGGTTGCCGGGGTTGGAGTTCACGTCCGCGGACGGGGCCCAGTTGAGGTTCACCCCGCAGGCCGCCAGGCGCCGGCCGAGTGCCGAGGCCACCTCCCTGGTCAGCTCCACGTCGTCCACCGCGCCCAGCGCGTGATTGCCGGGGTAGGAGGAGCCGGACCGGACCTCCAGACGGGTGACGTCGCCGCCCTCCTCGTCGATGGCCACCAGGACGTCGTCGCGCTCGGCGCGCAACTGGGCCGTCAGGGCGGAAAGCTGTTCGGGCGATGCGATGTTCCGGCCGAAGAGGCCGACCGAGGCCAGGCCTTCACCGAGCCGGCGCAGCAGCCAGTCGGGGGCCGTGGTCCCCGTGAAGCCGGGCTGCAGGACGGTCAGCGCGTCGCGTGTCAGGTCATCCTTGTCCGCGTTGGACGCGGCTGCTCCGCTGGCGAGTGTCGTCATCGGGGGCGTTATCCCTTCACGGCGCCCGCGGTCAGCCCCGCGGCCATCTTGCGCTGGACGATGAGGAAGAGGACGACGATCGGCACGGCCATCATGGTGGCGCCGGCCATCATCGGGGCGTACTCGGTGCCGTGCTTGGTGGTGAAGTTGCCGAGCCAGACGGTGGCGGTCTGGTTCTTCTGGCTCATCAGCATCAGGGCGTACAGGTACTCGTTCCACGCCTGGATGAAGGCGTACACCGAGGTGGCCACCATGCCGGGGGCGAGGAGCGGGAAGACCACCCGTACGAAGGCGCCCGTGCGGGAGCAGCCGTCGACCATGGCCGCCTCCTCCAGCTCCTTCGGGATGTTGACGATGAAGCCGCGCAGCGTCCACACCGTGAAGGGCAGGATGAAGGTCAGGTAGGTGACGATCAGGCCGGAGAGCTTGTCGTACTGATCGAGGTCGTTGAGGAGCAGGAAGACCGGGATGATCATGGCGACCAACGGGATCATCTGGACCGCCAGGATGCCGACGATCACGATCTTGCGGCCGCGGAAGGCGAAGCGGGAGATGGCGAGCGCCGCGAGCATGCCCACCACGACACCGATCAGGACGACCGACAGGGACACGATCAGGCTGCGGCCGACCGGGCCCCAGAAGTCCGCGATGTCCAGCGCGCGGCGGAAGTTGTCGAGCGTCACCCCGGTGGGGAACAGGCTCGGATCCGGGTCGATGGCGTCCTTCGCGGGCTTGAACGCCGTGTTCAGCATCCAGTAGACCGGGAAGCCCGCGATGACGAAGACGAGCAGGCCGAGGACGTTCCAGCCGAGCTTGGACCTGCGGGGTCCGGAGGGCGTACGCCTCGGTGTGGCGACGGCGCTCATTCGACCTCTCCGATCTTGAGCATCTGGCGCATGTAGACGGCGACCACGCCGAGCAGGAGCAGCACGGTCAGCAGGGCGATCGCCGATCCCTGGGCATAGTCGTTGACCACGAACGCGCGGTCGTAGGAGTAGGTGGTGAGCAGCTGGAACTCGGCCTCGGGGTGGCCGCCGCGCATCACGAAGACCTGCGGGAAGACTCCCATGTCCCAGATGACGGAGAGCGTCGTCAGCATCACGACGATCGGCTTGAGGATGGGGAGCGTGACGTAGCGGAAGACTCCCCAGGCGCCGGCGCCGTCCAGGCGGGCCGCCTCCTCCAGTTCCTGGGGTACCTGGGTCAGTCCCGCGCCGAGCGTGATGACGACGAAGGGCACCGCGCCCCACACCACCAGCAGCATGATCACGGCCAGGCCCTGCGGTCCGCTGGCGAACCAGTTGTGGCCGACCATGTCGACGCCCGGCAGCTTGCTCAGCAGCGCGTTGAAGACACCGTAGTCCGAGTCGAAGAGCCACTTGAAGACGGTGGTCGCCACGATGATCGGCATGCCCCAGCTGGCCACCAGCACGATGTTGACGAGCGTCTTGACCCAGCCGGAGACGCGCTGGAGGAGCAGCGCGATCAGCATGCCGGCGACCATCGTGAAGACGACGGACCCGGCGGCGAAGACGATCGTGCGCAGGACGACGGCCCAGAACTCGCCGTCGCCGAGCACCTTGGTGAAGTTGTCGAAGCCGACCGACTCGGCCGGCTGGAAGCCCCAGAGCTGGGACTGGCCGAACTTCTGGAAGGACAGGGTGACGAGCCGGACCAGGGGGTAGCCCATGACCAGCGCGAGGATCAGCAGGCAGGGGGCGAGCAGGGCCCAGGGGGTGGCGGTTCCGCCGGGAGCCCGCCTTCTGCGCGGCGCCCTGGGGGCCGCCGGTGGCGATGCCTGCCGCGCCGGTGGCGCCTTGGTCGGGGTGGTCGTCTCTGCGGCACTCATCGCGCGCTCCTCAGCGGTCCTTCAGATCGTACGAGAAGCAGGGCCCCGTCCCCGGAACTCCCCGGGGTCCGACGGGGCCCTGCGCTCAGGTCACTTGGTGTTGATGACCTTGTCGATCGCGGCGTCCGCTTCCTTCGCGGCCGCCTCCACCGACTTCTTGCCGGTGCCGATGCTCTGCAGCATCGTCTGCAGGACCTGGGCCTTCTCGACCTGGCCCCAGCCCGGTGCCATCGGCACGAACCAGCTGCTCTCGGCCGCGGTGGCCGGGACCACCGTCGCCGGGTCGTTCTTGAGGGTCGCGAGGTCGGTCTTGTTGTTGGGCAGATTGCCCTTGGCCATCAGGCCCTTCTGGCCCTTGGAGCCCGTGAAGGCGTTGATCCACTCACCGGCGAGGGCCTGCGCCTTGGACTTCACCGGGATGGCGAGGTCGGAGCCGCCGAGGAAGACGGGCAGGTTCTTGCCGGACGGGCCGGGCATCACGAAGTTCTCGAGGTTGCCCTTGAGCTTGCCGGTCTTGTCGCTCTTCGGGTCCTCGGCGGTCGCGCCCTCCCAGGCGGCACCGAAGATCATGGCGGACTTGCCCTGGCCGTAGACGATGTAACGGTCGGACTCGTCCTTGGTCTTGTCGCCGTGCATGTACTTGTCGACGACGTTCTTGAACTCGGTGAGGCCCTTGAGCGACTCGGGCGAGGAGAGGTTGGCCTTCCACTGGCCGCCCTCGTCCGTGGCGATGGAGCCGCCGGCGTCGTAGACGAAGGACATCGCGGCGTACCAGTCGCGGGTGGGCTGGTACCAGGCGTTGAACTTGTTCCCCTCCTTCTTCTGGATCTTGTCCAGGTCGGAGGTGAGCTCCTGGTACGTCTTCGGGGTCGCCTTGATGCCGGCCGAAGCCGCCACGTCCTTGCGCCAGTTGCCGACGCGGCCACCGGCGTAGTACGGCACGCCGTAGGTCTTGTCCTCGTAGGTGACCGACGTCTTGAGGCCGTCCAGCCACCCGGCCGAGTTGTCGAACTTCGTGGGGTCGACGGGGGCGAAGGCTCCCTTGACCATGTAGCCGAGCATCTCGGAGTTGCCCATCTCGACCACGTCGGGGGCCTTGTCCGTGGCGAGGACGGCGTCGAGCTTGGTGTTCTTGTCCGGCCAGCCGTAGTACTCGTGGTTGATCTTGACGCCCGGGTGCTTCGCGGTCACCGCCGCGTCCGCGGCCTTGACCAGTTCGGGCCAGTTGTTCTGCGCGTCCACCGTGAGCCAGACGGTCAGCTCCTTGGCGTCCGCGCCCTTGTCCGACCCCCCGGACTTGTCGTCACTGCCCCCGCACGCCGCGATGGAGACCATCATGCCCGCGATACCGATCGCAGCTGCCAGCTTCCGCTTCACGCCACCCTCCTCAGGGATGCCACAAACCCCCCTGCCCACCGCGGTGACACACGCCGAATCGCTGCCGATTACTGCCCGTGGGGCTGGGACCTGGACCAATGGTGTAGACCAGTACGGGGAGCTTGGCCTAGACCTAGAGGGGTGTCAAGGGTGTGTAAGCCAGGCCGACCGTCCGTTATGGGACCTACATATGCAAGGACCTTTAAGTAGGTAAGTGACATAAACGGCAGGGCTGTTCACGAACCCCGTGCGCGCGATGGACTAGACCAACAGGTACACCGACGGTATATAGAGGGGATCACGGAGCGTGCGGGAGACACTCGCACACGAAGCCGTGCCACGATGTGACCCGTGACCGGCGGGATGCCGGTCGCTTCGGCACCCGGAGCCGGGAAGGCAGAGCATGAGCACCGACGTCAGCAGTGCGGAGAACGAGGGTGGGGCCCCCATCCGTACCGCGCGCGTGCCCAAGTACTACCGCCTGAAGAAGCACCTGCTCGACATGACGGACACCCTGCCGCCCGGCACACCCGTGCCACCCGAACGCACCCTCGCCGCCGAGTTCGACACCTCCCGCACGACCGTGCGCCAGGCGCTCCAGGAACTCGTCGTCGAGGGCCGTCTCGAACGCATCCAGGGCAAGGGCACCTTCGTCGCCAAGCCGAAGGTGTCCCAGGCGCTCCAGCTCACCTCGTACACCGAGGACATGCGTGCCCAGGGCCTGGAACCCACCTCGCAGCTCCTGGACATCGGCTACATCACCGCCGACGAGACCCTCGCGGAACTGCTCGACATCTCGGCCGGCGGCCGGGTGCTGCGCATCGAGCGGCTGCGCCTGGCCAGCGGCGAGCCGATGGCCATCGAGACGACCCACCTGTCCGCGAAGCGCTTCCCCGCCCTGCGCCGGTCGCTCGTCAAGTACACCTCTCTCTACACCGCGCTCGCCGAGGTGTACGACGTCCACCTCGCGGAGGCCGAGGAGACCATCGAGACCTCGCTGGCCACCCCGCGCGAGGCCGGACTGCTCGGCACCGACGTCGGTCTGCCCATGCTGATGCTGTCCCGGCACTCGATCGACCGGCAGGGCGAACCGGTGGAGTGGGTGCGCTCGGTGTACCGGGGCGACCGCTACAAGTTCGTGGCCAGGCTCAAGCGCCCGCAGGACTGAAACGCCGGTCCCCGAGGTCCGGGGGACCGGCGGTACCCCGCGGTACCACTTCGCGTTCACGTTCGAGCCACGGTCCCGGCCGGGGCGCGGCGGAAGCGGTTCGCGACGCGGCCGGCACCGCTCCGGGCCGTCGGGGCGATGCCCGGCTCCGTACGGGAGTTCACCAGCCGGTCCGCTCGCGCTCCCGCACACCAACCCTCCACATCCACCGCCCGGGATGGGGTTCCATAAAGCGGAACCGTCGCCTAGATTTCCTGCGCATTGCACAGGTGACCAGCGAGGGGACGGAGCCGTTCATGTCAGACGTGCCGGAAGCGAAACCACCGGTGGTGAGACCGGTCCGGGTGGTGACACCGGTCCGCGTGGTGATCGCCCTCTGCCTGATCGCCCCGTTCGTGGCCATGTTGTGGGTCGGTTCGTACGCGAAGGTCGACCCCACCTTCATCGGCATCCCCTTCTTCTACTGGTACCAGATGCTGTGGGTGCTCCTCTCGACCGCGCTCACCGTGACCGCGTACCAGCTGTGGCAGCGTGACCAGCACGCCCGCGCCACCACGAAGGGCGGTGCCGACGCATGAACGACGGCGTGAACGGCGTGGCACTCGCCGTCTTCATCATCTTCTTCGTGGCCGTCACGGTCATGGGATTCCTGGCCGCGCGCTGGCGCAAGGCCGACAACGAGCACAGCCTCGACGAATGGGGCCTGGGCGGACGGTCGTTCGGCACCTGGGTCACCTGGTTCCTGCTCGGCGGCGACCTCTACACGGCGTACACCTTCGTCGCCGTACCGGCCGCGATCTACGCGGCGGGCGCGGCCGGCTTCTTCGCCGTGCCGTACACGATCCTCGTCTACCCCCTGGTCTTCACGTTCCTGCCCCGCCTGTGGTCCGTCTCGCACAAGCACGGCTATGTGACGACGTCGGACTTCGTGCGCGGGCGCTTCGGCTCCAAGGGTCTGTCCCTCGCGGTGGCCGTCACCGGCATCCTCGCGACCATGCCGTACATCGCGCTCCAACTGGTCGGCATCCAGGCCGTGCTGGACGTGATGGGCGTCGGCGGCGGCGAGAACACGAACTGGTTCGTCAAGGACCTCCCGCTCCTCATCGCCTTCGGCGTACTGGCCGCGTACACCTACTCGTCGGGCCTGCGCGCCCCCGCCTTGATCGCGTTCGTGAAGGACACCCTGATCTACATCGTGATCGCGGTGGCCATCATCTACATCCCGATCAAGCTGGGCGGGTTCGACGAGATCTTCCACTCGGCGAGCGAGAAGTACGCCGCGGCCGGCGCGGGCGGGATCGTACCGGCCCAGGCCGGGCAGTGGACCTACGCCACCCTGGCGCTCGGCTCCGCGCTCGCCCTGTTCATGTACCCGCACTCGATCACCGCGACGCTGTCCAGCCGCAGCCGTGAGGTGATCCGGCGCAACACCACGATCCTGCCGCTCTACTCCCTGATGCTGGGCCTGCTCGCCCTGCTCGGCTTCATGGCGATCGCGGCCGGGGTGAAGGTCACCAACGGCCAGCTCGCCATCCCTCAGCTCTTCGAGGACATGTTCCCGGACTGGTTCGCCGGGGTGGCCTTCGCCGCGATCGGCATCGGAGCCCTCGTCCCCGCGGCCATCATGTCCATCGCGGCCGCGAACCTCTTCACCCGCAACATCTACAAGGACTTCATCAAGCCGGACGCCACCCCGCAGCAGGAGACGAAGGTCTCCAAGCTGGTCTCGCTCCTGGTGAAGGTCGGCGCGCTGGTCTTCGTCCTGACGATGGACAAGACGGTCGCCATCAACTTCCAGCTCCTGGGCGGCATCTGGATCCTTCAGACCTTCCCGGCCCTGGTCGGCGGTCTGTTCACGCGCTGGTTCCACCGCTGGGCGCTGCTCGGCGGCTGGGCGGTCGGCATGCTCTACGGCACGCTCGCCGCCTACGGGGTCGCCTCACCGACGCAGAAGCACTTCGGCGGCAGCTCGAAGGAGATCCCCGGGATCGGGGAGATCGGATACATCGGCCTGACGGCGTTCGTCATGAACGTGGTGGTCTCCGTCGTCCTCACCTTCGCCCTGCGGGCCTTCAAGGCGCCCGACGGCGTGGACGAGACGTCACCCGCGGACTACACGGCGGACGCCGGCGACCCGGGAGTCCAGGTCGAACTGCCCCCCGCCACCGCGGAGGCGGGCCACTAGGACGTGCCAGGCGTCGCGAGGCAGGCGGGACTTTCGCGACACGTCCTGGACCGCGTCCGGCGGTTCCCGTCGGGCGGGAACGGCCGGGCGCGGCCCGGGACAGCGGTAGCGGCGAGCGGGCCGTCGGAGGAAAATCCGGCGGCCCGTCGCCGTACGTCTGATGCACACTCCCGGCATGGACATCGTCATCAGGCCGGCGCGGCCGGAGGAGTACCCCGGCGTCGGTGAGATCACCGTGCGGACCTATCTCGGGGACGGGCTGCTCGACTACGGGGAGAGCGACCCGTATCTCGGAGAGCTGCGGGACGTCGCGAAGCGGGCCGCCGCGGCCGAGGTCCTCGTCGCGGTCGAGGGGGAACGGGTCCTCGGCGGCGTGACCTTCGTCCCCCGGGGCGGACCCATGGCCGACATCGCGCGGCCCGGCGAGGCCGAGATCCGGATGCTCGCCGTCGCCCGCGAGGCCCGCGGCCGGGGTGCGGGAACGGCCCTCGTGGGCGCCTGCGTCGACCGCGCACGGGCCACCGGGGGCTGCGGACGCGTGGTGCTGTCCACCCAGCGCACCATGCGCGCGGCCCACCGTCTCTACGAACGCCTCGGCTTCACCCGCACCCCGGAGCGCGACTGGAACCCGGTTCCGCACCTCGACGACATCTTCCTCCTCACCTACGAGTTGACCCTCAGGCACACTCCGTAGCGCCCCCCTCGAAGCCGACACGGCACAACATGTGGGGGTGCTTCCTCAGCCCGGCACTAGATGTATGCTCATGCTCGCTGTCGCCGCAGGGGAATCCGGTGCGAATCCGGAACTGTCCCGCAACGGTGTACTTGTGCGCATTCGCGCACGGGCTTCAGTCCGAGGACCTGCCGACAGCGTGCCCCGGCCAGCCGGCCGGGCGACGACGACGTCCGGGCCTCGTGGAATGGGCCGGTGGACGCACGCGTACCCGTAACGGAGTCGCGTGTCCCGCTGCCCTCCGCCAGGCCCCGTGCCGAGCGAGGGAGAGCCCCAAGTGACCATCGCGCCAGCCGACCCGGTTTCAGTTTCCGCCCAGCGGGCCCCGGTGGAAGCGGAGTCCGCGCAGCGGGCCCCGGTGGAGACGGACGGTCCCGGTACCACGCTGCTGCGTACCCTGACCGACTTCACCGCCGACCTCCCCGGCGCCGACCCCGGCCGGGTCGCCGCCGCCGCCCTGCGCGGCCGGTCCACGCACGCGGACGACGCGGAGCTGCGCGAGCTGGCCACCGAGGCGGCCGCGGGCCTCATCTCCGAGGACCCCGTCTACTCGCGGCTGGCCGCCAGGCTGCTGACGGTCGGCATCGCGGAGGAGGCCGCCTCGCAGGGCGTCACGACGTTCTCCGAGTCCATCACCACGGGCCGGCGCGAGGGTCTGATCGCCGACCGCACGGCCGACTTCGTCGACCTGCACGCGGCCCGGCTGGACGCGCTGATCGACACCGCGGGCGACGACCGCTTCGGCTACTTCGGTCTGCGCACCCTGCACAGCCGGTACCTGCTCCGGCACCCGATCACCCGCAAGGTCATCGAGACCCCCCAGCACTTCATGCTGCGGGTGGCGTCCGGCCTCGCGGAGGACGACACGGCCCGGTCCGTCGACGAAGTGGCCGCGCTCTACGGCCTGATGAGCCGCCTGGACTACCTCCCCTCCTCCCCCACGCTCTTCAACTCCGGTACGCGACACCCGCAGATGTCGTCCTGCTACCTCCTCGACTCCCCGCTGGACGAGCTCGACTCCATCTACGACCGCTACCACCAGGTCGCGCGCCTGTCGAAGCACGCGGGCGGCATCGGGCTGTCCTACTCCCGCATCCGCTCCCGCGGTTCACTGATCCGCGGCACGAACGGGCACTCCAACGGCATCGTCCCGTTCCTGAAGACCCTCGACGCCTCGGTCGCCGCGGTGAACCAGGGCGGCCGGCGCAAGGGCGCCGCCGCGGTGTACCTGGAGACCTGGCACTCCGACATCGAGGAGTTCCTGGAACTGCGGGACAACACCGGTGAGGACGCCCGGCGTACACACAACCTGAACCTCGCGCACTGGATCCCGGACGAGTTCATGCGCCGGGTCGACGCCGACGCGCAGTGGTCCCTCTTCTCCCCCTCCGACGTGCCCGGCCTGGTCGACCTGTGGGGCGCCGAGTTCGACGCGGCGTACCGCGCGGCGGAGGCGGAGGGCCTGGCGAAGAAGACCATCCCGGCCCGTGACCTCTACGGCCGCATGATGCGCACCCTGGCGCAGACCGGCAACGGCTGGATGACCTTCAAGGACGCAGCCAACCGCACGGCCAACCAGACGGCGGAGCCGGGCCACACCGTGCACTCCTCGAACCTGTGCACCGAGATCCTGGAGGTAACGGACGACGGGGAGACGGCCGTCTGCAACCTCGGCTCGGTCAACCTCGGCGCGTTCGTCGACACGGCGACCGGTGACCTCGACTGGGAGCGGCTGGACGAGACGGTCCGTACCGCCGTCACCTTCCTCGACCGCGTCGTCGACATCAACTTCTACCCGACCGAGCAGGCGGGCCGCTCGAACGCCAAGTGGCGCCCCGTCGGCCTCGGCGCGATGGGCCTCCAGGACGTCTTCTTCAAGCTGCGTCTGCCCTTCGACTCGCCCGCCGCCCGCGCGCTCTCCACCCGCATCGCCGAGCGCATCATGCTCGCCGCCTACGAGGCCTCCGCCGACCTCGCCGAGCGCAACGGCCCGCTGCCGGCCTGGGAGAAGACCCGTACCGCCCGCGGTGTGCTGCACCCCGACCACTTCGCCGTCGAGCTGAACTGGCCGGAGCGCTGGGCGGCGCTGCGGGAGCGCATCGCCGCCGTCGGCATGCGCAACTCGCTCCTGCTCGCCATCGCGCCCACCGCGACGATCGCGTCCATCGCGGGCGTGTACGAGTGCATCGAGCCCCAGGTCTCGAACCTCTTCAAGCGCGAGACGCTGTCCGGTGAGTTCCTCCAGGTCAACTCCTACCTGGTGGCCGAGCTGAAGAAGCTCGGTGTGTGGGACGCGCAGACCCGGGAGGCGCTGCGCGAGTCGAACGGCTCGGTGCAGGGCTTCACCTGGGTGCCGCAGGACGTCCGCGACCTGTACCGCACGGCGTGGGAGATCCCGCAGCGCGGCCTCATCGACATGGCCGCGGCCCGCACCCCGTTCCTGGACCAGGCCCAGTCGCTGAACCTCTTCCTGGAGACGCCGACCATCGGCAAGCTCTCCTCGATGTACGCGTACGCGTGGAAGTCGGGCCTGAAGACGACGTACTACCTGCGCTCGCGTCCGGCGACCCGCATCGCCCGTGCCGCCCAGGCGCAGGCCCAGCCCGAGAAGACCATCCCCCTCCAGCAGGTCGCCGACCCCGACGCCGTCGCCTGCTCCCTGGAGAACCCCGAGTCCTGCGAGGCCTGTCAGTAATGAGCTCCACCGAGAAGAACCTGCTCGACCCGGGCTTCGAACTCACCCTGCGTCCCATGCGCTACCCGGACTTCTACGAGCGCTACCGGGACGCCATCAAGAACACCTGGACCGTCGAGGAGGTCGACCTCCACTCGGACGTCGCCGACCTCGCGAAGCTCTCGCAGGGCGAGCAGCACATGATCGGCCGGCTGGTCGCGTTCTTCGCGACCGGCGACTCGATCGTGGCGAACAACCTCGTCCTGACGCTGTACAAGCACATCAACTCCCCCGAGGCGCGCCTGTACCTCTCGCGCCAGCTGTTCGAGGAGGCCGTGCACGTCCAGTTCTATCTGACCCTGCTGGACACCTATCTGCCCGACCCGGAGGACAGGACGGCGGCCTTCGCGGCCGTCGAGAACATCCCCTCCATCCGGGAGAAGGCCGAGTTCTGCTTCAAGTGGATGGACTCGGTGGAGAAGCTGGACCGCCTGGAGACCAAGGCCGACCGGCGCCGCTTCCTGCTGAACCTCATCTGCTTCGCCGCGTGCATCGAGGGCCTCTTCTTCTACGGAGCCTTCGCGTACGTCTACTGGTTCCGCAGCCGGGGTCTGCTGCACGGTCTGGCGACGGGCACCAACTGGGTGTTCCGCGACGAGACGATGCACATGTCCTTCGCCTTCGAGGTGGTCGACACCGTCCGCAAGGAGGAGCCCGAGCTCTTCGACGACCAGCTCCAGCAGCAGGTCACCGACATGCTGCGGGAAGCCGTGGAGGCCGAGCTGCAGTTCGGGCGCGACCTGTGCGGTGAGGGGCTGCCGGGCATGAACACCGAGTCGATGCGCCAGTATCTGGAGTGCGTCGCCGACCAGCGCCTCCAGCGTCTCGGCTTCGCCCCGGTCTACGGCTCCGAGAACCCCTTCTCCTTCATGGAGCTCCAGGGCGTCCAGGAACTGACCAACTTCTTCGAGCGCCGTCCTTCGGCGTACCAGGTCGCCGTGGAGGGCTCGGTCGGCTTCGACGAGGAGTTCTGACCGCTCCCGAACGGGTCTTCGGGTGACGAGGCCGGGCCGCGTGCGCGGCCCGGCTTCGTCACGTCCGCCCCCAGCCACGCCAATCCCCGTGCCAATCCCCGCCTATGGAGCGGCAAAGTTCTTCGGGCGTGACTGTTCGATTGCCGTCCGTGCCGGTTACGTTCTGGCCGTCCCGCCGTGCCACGCCCCGTGGCATCCCTGGACGATCAATGTGTCATGCCCATGACAAAGCTCTGCGTTCACCGCGCTACGCGCGTCACGGGTCCCCACCTGAGCTCAGCGCCGAGAACCCCACTCCCGGCTGTGGAACCGCGTAACGGCCCCACCCGGGCCCGCGCGGCACCGGCCTCAAACCGATGGAGGCAGCACTCCCATGAGTGAGACACGCTCCAGCAGGCCCGCCCGGCGGTTGCGAAGACTCCTGACCGCCGCCGCCCCCGCACTCGCCCTCACCGTCGCCGGTCTCATGGCGGCCCCGGCCGCCGGCGCCCAGACCGCGCCGGCCACCGGACACACCTCTCGCGTGACCCAGAACGCGAAGGCCCTGACCGCTCCGGCCGCCCAGGCCGTCCACGCGACGGGCAGGGCGGGCCAGAAGGTGCCGACCACCCATCTGTGCGGCGCTCCGACGCCCGGTCACGCGGCCTGCTTCGCCCAGCGCCGCACCGACATCAAGCAGAGGCTGGCCGCCGCGGTCTCCCCCGACGCCGCCGCCGCGGTGTCCGGCCTCAGCCCGGCCAACCTGCACAGCGCCTACAACCTGCCCTCGACCGGCGGTTCGGGCCTGACGGTCGCCGTGGTCGACGCCTACAACGACCCCAACGCCGAATCGGACCTCGCCACCTACCGCTCGCAGTTCGGCCTGTCGGCCTGCACCAAGGCCAACGGCTGCTTCAAGCAGGTCAGCCAGACCGGCTCGACCACCTCGCTGCCGACGAACGACAGCGGCTGGGCGGGCGAGGAAGCGCTCGACATCGACATGGTCAGCGCCGTCTGCCCGAACTGCAACATCATCCTCGTGGAGGCCACTTCGCCCACCGACGCCAACCTCGGCACCGCCGAGAACGAGGCCGTCGCGCTGGGCGCGAAGTTCGTGTCCAACAGCTGGGGCGGCGGCGAGTCGTCCTCCCAGACCAGCGAGGACACCTCGTACTTCAAGCACCCGGGCGTCGCCATCACCGTCTCCTCCGGTGACGAGGCCTACGGCGCCGAGTACCCGGCCACGTCCCAGTACGTGACCGCCGTCGGCGGCACCGCGCTGTCCACGTCCTCCGGCTCCCGCGGCTGGACCGAGTCCGTGTGGAAGACCAGCAGCACCGAGGGCACCGGCTCCGGCTGCTCCGCGTACGACGCCAAGCCGAGCTGGCAGACCGACACCGGCTGCTCGCGACGCATGGAGTCCGACGTCTCCGCGGTCGCCGACCCCGCCACCGGCGTGGCCGTGTACGACACCTACGGCGGCTCCGGCTGGGCGGTCTACGGCGGCACCAGCGCCTCGGCGCCGATCATCGCCGGTGTCTACGCACTGGCCGGCACCCCCGGCTCCGCCGACTACCCGGCGAAGTACCCCTACTCCCACACGTCGAGCCTCTACGACGTGACCAGCGGCAACAACGGCTCCTGCTCGCCGTCGTACTTCTGCACCGCGACCGCCGGCTACGACGGACCGACCGGCTGGGGCACCCCCAACGGCACGGCCGCCTTCACCTCGGGCACCGGCACGGGCAACACGGTGACCGTCACCAACCCGGGCAACCGGTCCACCGCGACGGGCAGTTCGGTGAGCCTGCAGATCGCGGCCAGTGACAGCGCGGGCGCGGCCCTCACGTACAGCGCGACCGGGCTGCCGACGGGGCTGTCCATCAACGCCTCGACCGGACTGATCTCCGGCACGGCGAGCACCGCGGGCACCTACGCGGTCACCGTCACGGCGAAGGACAGCACGGGCGCCTCCGGCTCGGCCTCGTTCACCTGGACCGTGAGCACCTCCGGCGGCGGCTGCACCTCGGCGCAGTTGCTCGGCAACCCGGGCTTCGAGTCGGGCAGCGCCTCGTGGACCGCGTCGAGCGGCGTCATCACGAACGACACCGGCGAGGCGGCGCACGCCGGCTCGTACAAGGCCTGGCTCGACGGCTACGGCTCCACCCACACCGACACGCTCTCCCAGTCGGTGACGATCCCCGCCGGCTGCAAGGCCGGCCTCACCTTCTACCTGCACATCGACACCGCGGAGACCACCACCAGCAGCGCCTACGACAAGCTGACGGTCACCGCCGGATCGACCACCCTGGCCACGTACTCCAACCTCGACAAGGCCACCGGGTACGCCCAGAAGACCTTCGACCTGTCCTCGTTCGCCGGCTCCACCGTCACCCTGAAGTTCAGCGGTGCGGAGGACTCCTCGCTCCAGACCAGCTTTGTCCTCGACGACACCGCCGTCACGACCAGCTGAGCACCGCGGGACCCGGGCCGTAGTCGCGGCCGGGGTCCCGCCCCTCCGGTGGGGATCCTGATACGCGGGTGACACGTCCAAGCGACAAGGAGGTCACCCCCATGCGCCCTACGCACACTCACCCGGTCCTCGCCCTCGCCGCCCTGACGCTGCTGCTCGCGGGCTGCGGCACACAGGGCGGAGGCGACGCGGGAGGCAGCGGCACCGTGTCGCCGTCCCCCACGAAGCACTCCCAGGGCTGTGGCACGGCGCCCGCGGAGCTCGGCACCGCCGACGCCGGCCGCACGTACTGCCTCGCGACGGGCGGGGAGCTCCGCCTCTCCCTGGACGGCACCGCCGCCCGGCCCTGGACGCCCGTCAAGGCCGACGGCAACGGTCTGGAGGCCACCAACAGCGGGATCGTCCTCCAGCCGGGCGACGCCTCCGCCGCCTTCCGGGCGGTCTCGGCGGGGACCGTACGCCTCACCTCGTCCCGCCCGCTGTGCGCCACCGAGCCGCACCGGATGTCGTGCAAGGGCCTCCAGGAGTGGACGGTCACCGTGCGAGTGACGAAGCCCTGATCTGACGGTCCACGCGCCGCTCGTGCGCGAGCCCGATCAGCGACGGCAGCGCCACCACGGCGAGGGCCGCGAGGACGGCGAGGACGGGGAGCATTCCGACGAGGTTGTCCATGAATGAGTTCATGAACAGTACTGTCGCGCCGATCGCTCCTTACCGTCAGTGGCAGCACTGCCGTGCACCCTCGAATTCCTGCCAACCCTGAGGCACACTGGACGGCATGCTGAGGAACGTGGCCGCCGTGCTGCTCGACGGAGTGCATCCCTTCGAACTCGGCGTGGTCTGCGAGGTGTTCGGCATCGACCGCAGCGACGACGGGCTGCCCGTGTACGACTTCGCGGTCGCCTCCGCCGAGGGCCCGACATTGAGCACGCACGCGGGGTTCTCGCTCCACACGGAGCACGGTCTCGAGCGGCTGGAGACGGCCGACCTGATCGCCCTGCCGGCCGGGAACGCCTACGCATCCCGCTCCTACCCGCCCGAACTGCTCGCCGCGCTGCGCCGCGCGGTCGACCGCGGCGCCCGGGTGCTCAGCGTCTGCTCCGGCGTCTTCGTGCTCGGCGCGGCCGGGCTGCTGGACGGGCGGCGCTGCGCCGTGCACTGGCACCACGCGGACGAGCTCGCCCGGCAGTACCCGCGCACGACCGTCGAGCCGGACGTGCTGTACGTGGACGCTGACCCGGTGATCACCTCGGCCGGCACCGCCGCGGGCATCGACGCCTGCCTCCACATCGTCCGCAAGGAGCAGGGCCCGGAGGTCGCCAACGCCATCGCCCGGCGCATGGTGGTGCCCCCGCACCGGGACGGCGGCCAGGCCCAGTACATCGAACGCCCGCTGCCCCGCTCCACCTGCGACACGGTCGGCGAGGTGCTGGTGTGGATGGAGCGCCACCTCGACGAGGAGGTGACCGTCGAACAGCTCGCGGCCCGCGCCCACATGTCCCCGCGCACCTTCGCGCGCCGCTTCCAGCAGGAGACCGGCACCACGCCCTACCGCTGGATCCTGCGCCAGCGGGTGCTGCTGGCGCAGGAGTTGCTGGAGGCGACGGACGAGACGATGGACTCGATCGCGGGCCGCACCGGGTTCGGCACCGCGGCCGCGCTGCGCCACCAGTTCGTCCGGAGTCTGGGGACGACCCCGCATGCGTACCGGCGCACGTTCAGGGTCCCGGGGGCCGCCTGACCGTGCACCGGTACGGACGCGGGCCGTCACGCACGGTCAGCGCGGCACGGTCCGCAGCAGCAGCCGGTGCGGCCGCAGCGTGATGCCGACGCGCGTCGTGTCGTTCGACTCCGACACCCTCTCCAGGCGCCAACGGGACGCCACCGTCGCCGTGATCAGGCTGAGCTGCGCCATCGAGAAGTGGTCACTCGGGCACTTCCGGTTGCCCACACTGAAGGGGCTCATGGCGTACTTCGGCACGTCCTTGGCGCGTTCCGGAAGCCAGCGGTCGGGGTCGAAATCCAGATGACCGTCGTACGACCGCGGATCACGCTGGATCGCGTACGGGCTGTAGACGATGTCGGCACCGGCCGGAATCCGATAGCCGCCGAGCTCCGTTTCGGTCACCGCACGCCGCGTCAGAATCCATACCGCGGGGCGCAGCCGCATCGCTTCGACGACGACATTGTTCGTGTGCGACAGCTTCCGGACGTCGTCGAATGCGACGGGCCGGTCCCCGGCGACGGATTTGACCTCCTCGGCGACCCGGTCGGCGTGTTCCGGGTGTTCCACGAGGACTTGCAGCAGCCACATGATCGTGGATGCGACGGTTTCGCTGCCGGGGGTGAGTATCGCTACGACCTGGTCGTGGATCTCCTGTTCCCCTATCGGCTCACCGTCCTCGTTCTTCGCTTCCAGCAAGGCCGTCAGCAAATCGTCCGGCTTTTGACCAGATGCGCGGCGTTCGGCGACGATCTCGTCGACCAGGACATGCAGATCGGCCAATGCGCGGTCGAATTTGCGGTTGGCCGGAAGCGGCAGCCTATAGAGCGGGCCCGCCGGGATGACCATGCGCCGGTACATGCCGCGGAAGACGGTGGCGAGCGCGACGCTGAGGCGCTCGGCGCGCTCGTCCATGTACTCCCCGCGCAGCAGGCAGCGCGCCGCGATACGCACGGCCACCCGGAACGACTCGGAGGTGCAGTCGACGACCTGCCCCGACCCCATGCGCTCCGCGAGGGCCCGTGCCTCCTCCTCCATGACCGGCCCGTACTCGGGGATGATGTCGAGCCGGAACGCGGGCTGTATGGTCCGCCGCTGACGGCGGTGCCGGGGGCCGTTGGCGGTGGCGACGCCCTCCTTGCCGAGCAGCCCTTCCAGCGACTCCCAGAGCGGTCCGTCGATCTTGAAGTCGGGGCTCAGCGCCATCGCCCCGGTGAGGGCCGGCGACGTGAGCGCGTACACCGTCTTGGGGCCCAGCCTGAGCCGGACGACCTCGCCGTGCTCCCGGAGCCGGGCGAAGAGGCCCAGCGGGTCGCGGACCAGCTGCCAGCCGTGGCCGAGGACGGGGACACCGCCTCCGGCGAGGGGCGGGGCGGGCAGCTCCGGCGCCTCGGGGTGCGCGGGCCTTACGGACTCGACGGTCATGACTCACCTGCCGCTTCGTTGTTGACGTACGGGGGTGTGGATCGGTCGTCCCAGCTGTCGACGGTGTACCGGCCCGACTCGTGGTGGAACCAGTACACGGAGCTGAACCAGTTCCGCATATTGCCGAGGCAGGACTTCACGGCGCCGCTCAGTTCCTTTCCTCGCACGGAGCCGTCCGCGAGCGTGTCGGCGAACTCGTCGAGCTCCTCCTCCGCTTCGAGGAATTCGGTGACGCATTCCTCGACTCGCTGCCGCATGTCCTTGACGGCACTCTCGAGAGTCAGCCCCTCGTGATGAATGAGACTGATTCCGAGATTATGCACCTCGTCGCCCGCTATTTCCTTGGGGAGCGAACAGAGATCGTTGTACCAGGCGGCGAATTCCTGACTCAGCAGGGCCGGCCGCCGATATACAGAACTGTTCCGCACAACGGCGGGTAGTTCACAACCCGCGCTCGCCTCCAAGAGATCGGTCCAGATCCAGTGGGCGAAGGTGAGCCGCCGGAGTTCGAGATATTCCTCGACGGTGGGAATGGTTCCGGAGGTACGGTTCCGGAATTCCCGGTCGTATGCCTCGATCACCGCGTGGAAGTGCCGCGCGAAGCGCGCGTTCCACTTGTCGCCCAGAAACGAGTACAGCCGCACCACGCTGTCCGCGAACCCCGCGACCAGGGGATCCGGGTGATGCAGGTGGTCCTGGGGGGAGTCGAGCGCCTCATGGAGCTGGAACCTGAGCCTCCGCCAGGCCGCCGGCCTCCCGTGGACGACGTCCCGGTCGTGCCGGTCGTCCCAGACGAAGAACCACGCACTGTAGTCCGCTATCGCCTGCATGACCTCGTCGGCCGCGCCAATGTAGTAGCCCGCCATCAAGTCCGTATAGCAAAGGCCGTCGGCATATTCCTGGACCTTGTCGGCAGGCATGAGCCGTTTTTCCCGGAGCCACGAACGTGTGTTCTCCTGGAGCCTGGGCCAATACGGATGCAGTTGACGGGGAAACTCGGCCTCGATCACCGGGAGTGAGAGCGCCGGTGGAACCGCGACCACGGTCGGTGTCGATGAAGTGCCGTGTGAGAAAGCATGCACGAACAAACCCCTCTCAGCCGCCAGTTGGCGCTACGCCCCTCTCGTCGTGCCGGGCGTGCGCCGTTGCGTATCCCCGCACTTCCCATTCAGCACCACAACCGACTGTCCTGGGAATGGATTTGCTCCACTCACTACCTGAGAGTGCCGAGAACACCCCCTTGCATGACTGAATATGGATCATTAGCGGACGTAGGCGATCGAACGTGCGACGCACATACGAACGGCGCCTGGTCAGGGAAGTCTCTGACCAGGCGCCGTTCGCACGGAACCCACGGAAGATCGCGGGCCCCGTCTGTCGTTTTCTGTCTCAGCCGTTCACGGCCGCAGCTCAGTCGTTCGCGACGATCGGGTAGCGGGGCTCGTTCTCGGACATCTGCCGCAGCGCGTCCTTGCGTTCACGCTTGGAGAGCCGGTCGATGTAGAGGTAGCCGTACAGGTGGTCGGTCTCGTGCTGGAGGCAGCGGGCGAAGTAGCCCGTGCCCCGCACCCTGACCGGATTGCCCTTCTCGTCCTGCCCGGTGACCTCGGCGTAGTCCGGGCGGGCCAGCGGCGCGTAGGCGGTCGGCACGGAGAGGCAGCCCTCGTTGCTCTCGTCCAACTGGCGCCGGTCGGCGGGCAGGTCGACGAGGACGGGGTTGCAGACGACACCGACGTGCCGCGTGCCCTCGTCGTCCTGGCAGTCGTACACGAAGACCTTCAGGTCGACGCCGATCTGGTTGGCGGCCAGGCCCACGCCCTCGGCGGTGCGCTGGCTGGCGAACATGTCGGCGATCAGGCGGCCGAGCTCGTCGTCGAACTCCGTGACGTCCTGGCACTCCTTGTGGAGCACCGGGTTGCCGACGACCGTGATCGGCCGCGAGGTGCCGGGCTCGCGGTAGGCGGCCTCACGCTCCTCGCAGTCCTCGGTGTCGATGACGAAGCCCTCGTCGTCCACGGGGAGCACGCCCGCGTGCTGCTGTTCGGTGTCCTGCTGCGCCATGACCGACGTACGCCTTCCTGGAATCCATGAGAGTTCTGCGGCATACAGCCTACGGGGCCGCGCGCGCCCCTCGGCAGGCGTCCGCGCCCGGCGGCACCCGGTTAACAGACCTCTTCGAGGTCCCGCCAGTCCCGGGAGTCGGGGCTGTCGGCGACCCAGCCGTCCAGCAGTCCGCGCACCAGCGAGGCCGGTGCCGCGAGCCCGCACTCCCGCTCGGGCACCCACAGCTGCCCGTCGGTGCGGTGGCCGAGGGGACCCGGGTGACCCGGCTCGCTGTGGTCGTGCGGGTCGAGGTGCTCGCCGTCGCCCTCGTCGGACGGCATCCGGGACTCGGAGCACATCCGGCACAGCAGCCGTACGGAGGACGACCAGTCCTCGGCGGCGAAGCCGGCGTCGGCCGCGAGCTGCTCCAGGGCGTCCCGGTCCTCCTCGGTGGCCGCCTCCAGCAGTACGACCCAGGTGGGCACCGGGGACGGGGCCCACAACTCGATCTCGTCGAAGACGGGGTAGGCGTGCCCGGCGGCGGTGGTCCGCTCGCCGTGCGGTACCCCGTCGTGCAGGACGACCTCGCCCCAGCGCCGCCCGGAGGACGGAAGCGGAATGGACAGCACCTCGATCCGGGCCGGATCGAGCCTGCGGCCCCACACGACCTCGGCCTCGCCCTCGGGTGACAGCCGTACGGCCGCGCTGCCCAGGTCCATGCCCGCGGGCTCGCCGGAGACGGCGGCTCCGCCGGGCACCCGCAGCCCGTACGCCTGCCAGGCACGGCGGGCCAGCGGCCAGTCCTGCAGGGCGGTGGCGGCGATGCCGACGTTCCACCAGTCGGGGGCGCCCGCCTCCCGGTCCAGGAGCGCGACGGCCCGCAGACCGGCCGCCCTGGCCTGTTCCCAGTCGTGCCGGAACTTGTGCAGCAGGGCCAGGTTGAACCAGGACTCGGACAGCCACGGCTCCAGGTCCGCGGCGCGTGTCAGCAGCGCGCCCGCGTCCTCGTACCGGCCGTCACCGATCAGCGTGAACGCACGGTCGGTGGCCTGCCGCCATGAGGCGGAGGGCCGGTGTCGTCCCTTGCCGAAGATCCTCACGATTCCCGCCTGCCAGTTCCTTGCGATTCCCGCCTGCCGGTCGCTCGAAGAGTCCCTTGAAGACAGTGCGGCCACGGGCTGGCCCGTGCCCCCGAACACCCTCTTCCTCGCATCCAACCACGTACCGTCGGACGGGCGCTCATTACCCATGGGTTACCCAGCCTGGCGCAGGGTAAGGCTGCCCCGCAACAGGACCCTGGCCAGCGACTCCACGACTTCGGGCTGATGGTCGTGGGCCGTGGCCAGCCGCAGCTTCTCCAGGGCGGTCAGGGGCCCTCCCGGCCCTGCTTCCCTGGCCAGCTCCTCGTAAGCGTTCACCGTCCGTACGATCCGCGCGCTGACCGGCTGCTCCCGGTAGGGATCGGCCTGCCGCTCCACCACCACCGCGACCTCGGCGTCCACCCCGGTCTGCCGTACGACCGCGCCGCCGAGGAGGGCGATGCGGCGCTGCTCCTCGGCGGAGAGCGCGGAGGTGGCGCCGGCCGGGACCGGATCGACGAGGCTGAGCTGTCCGATGTCGTGCATCAGGGCCGCGTACTCCAGAACGGTCAGGTCGGGCTCGGAGAGTCCCAGCTCACGCCCGACGGCGCGGCTGAGCGCCGCGACTCTGCGGGCGTGCCCCGCGGGGGTGTAGCCGGCGATCTCGGTCGCCCGCGCGAGGGAGGCGATGGTCTGCCGGTAGGTGACCCGCACGGCGGCGTACCGCCGGAAGGACAGCTGTGTCAGGAGCAGCGGCAGCGAGAACACGGGCAGTGCCCACAGCCCCACGACCGCCACGGCGAGCGACATCACGGCCCCGGTCGCGCAGACCGCGGACCCGATGCCGAGGGTGGCCCGCAGCTCGTCCCGCAGCAGCGGTCCGAAGGGCCAGCGGGTCCGGGCGTGCGCCACCGCGGCCGTGAGCACCGCGTCGCACAGCGCGGTCAGCACCAGCAGCGCGACCAGCAGCAGGGCGTACGAGGGGCCGGCCCATCCCATCAACCTCCCCCGGTTGTACAGAGGTTGGAAACAGACGGCGGCGAAGGCGACGGTCAGGACGCGCCGGGTGAGGTGGTCGAGCGTCGGCCCGCCGCCGCGGGCGACGTGCGGGACGCAGCCCAGCAGCGCGGCGGCGCTCACGACGGCCACGACCTGGAGCGCGCCGTGCTGACTGGGGTGCCCCGCCTGCTCGCCCAGCAGCGCGTAGGACAGCGCGCCCGCGGCCCCGAGAGGAGCGGACTCCCGGTCCCCGGTGCCCCTCCAGCGGGTGAGTTCCCCCACGGCGACGAGAACGCCGAAGGCGAGGGCCGTCCCGCGTTCGTCGATACCGCTCCAGAGGGTGACGGCCAGGGCGACGACGCCGAGCAGGGCGGCACCGGTACGCGCGAGTGTGCCGAAGATGTCGTGGTGCGGGCCGGTGAGGGGGTGATCCGCGTCGGCCTGGGACCGGGCGGACCCGGCGTACTCCTCGTACCCCGCGTACTCCTCGGAACCCGCGTACCCCTCGCGGTACCCCGCGTATCCCTCGCGCTCCGCGTATCCCTGGCGCTCCTGGCGCCGGCGCGGGGCGGCGGCGCTCCCCTCCGCCGGGTTCATGGGCCCCTCCGGCCCGCGCTGTCGGCGGGACGGCTGTCCGTCGGACGGGGGACGGGGGACGTCGTCCGGTCGTCGCCCGCGGTCACCGCGGGGTGCCAGCCGTGCCGGTCCAGGGCCCGTACCAGGGCGCGCACCATCCCGGGGTCGAACTGGACCCCGGCGCAGCGCTCCAGCTCCGCCAGCGCCGCGGGCACCGGCCGGGCCCTGCGGTAGGACCGGGTCGACGTCATCGCGTCGAAGGCGTCGGCCACGGCCACCACCCGGGCGAACTCCGGGATCTGCCCTCCGACCAGTCCGTACGGGTACCCGCTCCCGTCGAGCCGCTCGTGGTGGTGCAGGATCGCCGAGCGGGCCTCCCCGAGGAAGCCGATCCCGCGCACCATCTCGTGGCCGTACTCGGGATGCAGTTCGATGATCCGCCGTTCGTCCGGCGTGAGCGGGCCGTCCTTGCGCAACAGCCGGGTGGGCACCCCGAGTTTGCCCACGTCGTGCAGGATCCCGGCGAACCGCAGCCCCTCGACCCGCTCGTCGTCCATGCCGAGTTCGCGCGCGATCATCATGGAGGCCTGTCCGACCCGCTCGCTGTGTCCGCGGGTGTACTCGTCCTTGATGTCGACGGCCTGCACCAGAGCCCGGATGGTGGCCTGGTGGGCGGCCCGCTCCCGGTGGTACTGGGCGAACACCCAGCACGAGACGTACATCGGCAGCAGCACGAGCAGCGCGGCGACCGGCCCGTACGGGCTGCGCCACAGGACCGCCATCATCAGTCCGGCGAGTCCGTGCACGGCGACGGAGGCGAGGGAGCGGGAGAAGAGACCGCGCCAGGCGCCGCGCACCGGAACCCGTTCGGCCAGGGCCAGGATCCCGCCGTCGAGGACGGTCAGCACCAGACAGAAAGTGAGCACCGCGGCCCCGGCGGGGACGAGCGTGTACGGGAAGCGGGGTGCGACGACCGCGTCCCCGCCGTCCAGCGCCCAGTGCACCCGGGAGGCCGCCCAGACGGCGACGGCGAGCTGGGCCGCGCGCCAGGTCCGGCGGAGTCCGCGCGGGCGCTGCTCCACCCGGGCGAGCAGCGCGCCCGGCAGCGCGACGAGCGCGGCGGCGGCCGGCGGCAGCAGAAAGGCGCCGGCGAGCAGCACGGGGAGGAAGGCGCCCAGGCCCTGCGGCGCGCGTCGCTCGGCGGCACGGGCGGCGGGTCCTCTGGGGCCGTGCGGCAGGGTGATCCGCTCGCATCCCGCGTACAGCGCGGCGAGCAGGGCGACGATCCACCAGGAGGTGGGAACGGCGGGAAGGGGGGCGAGGCAGGCGAGGGCGGCGAGGACGACACAGGCCACGTACACCCGGGCCCCTGCCGGAATCGTCCCCATCTCCGCGTCCCCTCCCCCGCTCAGGTTCCGGAGCCTAGGGGCGCGGCGTGGGGGCGGGGGCGGCAACGGCCGAATCCGCGGGCTCGAAGCCCGCGGATTCGCACGTTCGGGTGATAACCGGACGATTTCCCCGGGTCGGACACCCGGGGTCTGGACACCCAGGGGCACCGCCGCTGGAGGTTCAGGATCCCCGAGGTTCAGGATCCCGGAGGTTCAGGATTCCTGCGGTGTCGCGCTGACGTCGTGCTCCGGCACCGTCTGTCCGGAGCGGATCAGGTCGATCCGGCCCATCACCTTCGCCCGCAGGTCGGTCGGCACGTCGTCCTGCCCGCAGCACCGCTTGACCAGCTTCTTCACGGCCTGCTCCAGGCCGTACTTCTCGAGACACGGAGAGCACTCCTCGAAGTGCACCTCGAACTTGGTGCAGTCCGCGTCCGGCATCTCATGGTCGAGGAACTCGTAAAGATGATCGAGTACCTCACTGCAATCCGTCTCGTGCGGCTCTCCGCAGCTCATGAGCCCGAGCCTTTCGCTTCGTTCGACTCTCCGGCGCCGGCCGGGACCAGGCCACGGTCACGGGCGTAGTCCTCGAGCATGCCGCGCAGTTGACGACGGCCCCGGTGCAGCCGGGACATCACCGTGCCGATGGGTGTCCCCATGATGTCCGCGATCTCCTTGTACGCAAAGCCCTCGACGTCCGCGAGATAGACGGCGATGCGGAATTCCTCGGGAATCGCCTGCAGCGCTTCCTTGACGTCCGAGTCGGGCAGGTGGTCGAGCGCCTGCGACTCGGCCGACCGCAGACCGGTCGACATGTGCGACTCGGCACGCGCGAGCTGCCAGTCCTCGATCTCCTCGGCCGCGCTGCGCTGGGGTTCACGCTGCTTCTTGCGGTACGAGTTGATGAAGGTGTTGGTGAGGATGCGGTAGAGCCAAGCCTTCAGGTTGGTGCCTTCACGGAACTGGTGGAAGGACGCGTACGCCTTCGCGTACGTCTCCTGCACCAGGTCCTCGGCGTCGGCCGGGTTCCGCGTCATGCGCAGGGCGGCCGAGTACATCTGGTCGAGGAATTCGAGCGCGTCCCGCTCGAAGCGCGCGGTGCGCTCGGCGGTCGATTCCGCACCCGTGCCCTGGCCCTCGGGCTGCTCCGCCTGGCCGTGTTCGGTCCCTGCGTCGGTCCCAGTGACCGGACCCACCTCCTCCAGCGATGTGGTGGAACCGAAACCGGTCCCACTCGAATCGGAGGATAGACGAACATCCACACCCGCCGCCGCCCGAACGGGGGCGGCCTTCGACGCGTGCAGCACCGTCCAGTCCAGCTCAGCGCTGCTGCGGCTCGGGCAGATGGTCGAACCCATGCGGCGGACTTCCTCTCGTTCGAACGGTTCAGCACGGTCCGTGCTTCCTGCTCGGCACAACAGCCGACCGCCGCGCGACATTCCCAGTGTTCTCGTGAGTGACGCGCTCCACCCCCACGCCGGTGACGGCCCGCCTACGGCAGTGCCGCGCTCCATCGCACGACGCCGTCGGTGACTATCCTCACGGCCTCATCCTGGTCGAGCGGCGCCCGTCGGGGTACCGCGAAGCCATGATCGCCGTACGGCACCTCGACCAGTTCGTACGAGCCCTCCGGGAACTCCTCCGGCTTCCCGAAGGGGTCATTGCCGCCCTGGACGACGAGGGTGGGCACCCCGGAGCCGAGGAGTTCCCCGGCGCGGGACTTCTCGGGCCGGCCCGGCGGATGCAGCGGGAAGCTGAGCGCGAGGACGGCGGCGGCGCCGAGTTCCGTCGCCGTGCGGCAGGCGACGCGGGCTCCGGCGCTGCGCCCGCCCGCGATCACGGGGAGCCCGGACTTCGCGACCGCGGGCCACAGGCCCCGCCATCCCGCGTCCAGCGTCTTCGGCGCGGGCGCCAGTTTCTTCCCGGCCACCCGCCAGGGCTGCTCGACGAGCGCGACGCTCACCCCGTGGGCGGGCAGCACCCGCGCCAGCGCCCGCAGGTCCCGGGCCTCGGTGCCGCCGCCCGCTCCGTGGCTCACGGCGAGCACGAGCCGTGCCCGCTGCGCGCGATGCCAGGTGAGGCGGGCGGTTCCGGCATCCGTCTCGACGACCTGTGTCACATCGTCCGTCATGTCAGAGCCCGTCACGTCAGAGTCCGTCACGTCAGAACAGTGTGCCCTCTTCGGGCCCCTCCAGCTCCTTCAGCAGCTCCGGGCCGTTGTTGCGGACGCTGCTGACCGCGGTGGAGACGGGGTAGGCGCGCATCAGCCCCGTGGGCGGCGGGGCGAGCGCGCGCGCAGTTCGTCGACGTCGGTACGGGCCGGGTCGAGCCAGGCGTCCCAGCGGTCCTGGGTGAGCATCAGGGGCATCCGGGGGTGGATGTCGGCCAGGGTCCGCGGGCCCTCGGCCGGGCCTTCCGCGAGCGGGTCCGTCTCGGCCTCGGTGGTGATGACGGAGCAGGTCGCCCACCAGGCCAACGGGTGCTCATCGGGGAGCGTCCGGTCCCGCCAGAACTCGTACAGCCCGGCCATCGCGAAGACCGAGCCGTCGGCGGGGAGCACGAAGTACGGCTGTTTGCGCGGCCGCTTCTTCCTGCCCTCGACCTCCAGGCCGCGTTCGGCGGCCCCGGTGACCCACTCGTAGTAGCCGTCGGCGGGCACGATGCAGCGCCGGGTCGCGAAGGCACGGCGGTACGAGGGCTTCTCGTGCACGGTCTCCGCCCGCGCGTTGATCATCCGGGCGCCGCCCTCGGGTGTCTTGGCCCAGGACGGGACGAGTCCCCACTTGAGTCTGCGCAGCTGGCGAACCGGCCTCGGGCTGGCGGCGTCCTTCAGAGGGCGGTCCAGGACGGCGTAGACCTCCTTCGTCGGGGCCACGTTGTAGTCGGGAGCCAGGGCCTCCTCCGGCTCCCACTTCTCGACCTCGAAGACTCCTGCGAGATCCTCGGGCCCACGACTCGCTGCATACCGTCCGCACATACGTGCCACACTGCCAGATTCCGCGACACCTGAGGGAGCCACCGCAGACAATGGACAGCACCGCATCCACCTCGCTGGCCTCGCTCTGGGACCAGGTCTCCGGCACCCAGCCGGACCCCGACCTGTGGGTGGTGATAGCCACCCTGGTGGCGGCCCTCGCCGTGATCGTCCCGCCCGGCGTCTGGCGCGTCTCCCGCAACACCATCACCATCGCGCACGAGGGCGGCCACGGGCTGGTCGCCCTGCTCACCGGGCGGAGCCTCAGCGGGATCAGGCTGCACTCCGACACCAGCGGCCTCACCGTCAGCCGCGGCAAGCCCACCGGCCTCGGCATGATCCTCACCGCCGCCGCGGGCTACACCGCCCCTCCGCTGCTCGGTCTCGGCGGCGCCGCGCTGCTCGGCGCGGGCCGCATCACGCTGCTGCTGTGGCTGGCCACGGCTCTGCTGGTGGCCATGCTGGTGATGATCCGCAACGCGTACGGCATGCTCACCGTGGTCCTCACCGGCGGTCTGTTCGTGATGGTGTCCTGGCTCGCCGGGCCCCAGGTGCAGGCGGCGTTCGCGTACGCCGTGGTGTGGTTCCTGCTGCTCGGCGGTGTCCGGCCGGCTTTCGAGCTCCAGGCCAAGCGCCGCCGCGGCGGCGCCCGCGACTCGGACGCCGACCAGCTCTCCCGCCTCACCCACGTACCGGCCGGCGTATGGCTCTTCCTCTTCCACGCGGTGTCCCTGTGCTCCCTCCTCGGCGGCGCCCACTGGCTCCTCCCACTCTGACCCCGGCCCCGAAGGGAACGCGGGGGGGCGCCCGCCGGTCCCCCCGCGCCCACCCACGCCCCGAAGGCAACACGGGAAGCACGCAGCCGACCCAGGCACCCACGCCCCGAAAGGGGCGCGGGGAACTGCGCGCCCAGCCCCCACCCACCCGCACCCGACGCTCCCCCTCCCCTCCCCCCACCCAGCGGAGCGTTTTCGTTCAGGTTCCGCCACTTTTGATCAAGATCTCCGCCCATCCCCAGCCACTAAAGTGGGGCCCATGACCGCGAACCCCGCCCACACCGCCCTCTGGCCCGCCCCGCACGCGAGCGGAGCCGTCGACGCGACGGTCCACGTGCCCGGGTCGAAGTCGGTCACCAACCGCGCTCTCGTCCTCGCCGCACTCGCCTCCGAGCCGGGCTGGCTGCGCCGCCCGCTGCGCTCCCGCGACACACTGCTGATGGCGGGCGCGCTGCGCGCGATGGGGGTCGGTGTCGAGGAGACGGTGGCGTCCAGTTCCACGGTCGCGGCCGGCCCGGACGCCTCCGGCGAGGCCTGGCGGGTCATCCCCTCGGGCCTGCGGGGCCCGGCCACGGTGGACGTCGGCAACGCCGGCACCGTGATGCGCTTCCTGCCCCCGGTGGCCGCGCTCGCCGACGGCCCCATCCGTTTCGACGGCGACCCGCGGTCCTACGAGCGCCCGCTGAACGGAGTGATCGACGCGCTGCGCCTGCTCGGCGCCCGCATCGACGACGAGGGCCGCGGCGCGCTGCCGCTGACGGTGCACGGCGGGGGCGCCCTGGACGGCGGCCCGGTGGAGATCGACGCGTCCTCCTCGTCGCAGTTCGTCTCGGCCCTGCTGCTCTCCGGCCCCCGTTTCAACCAGGGTGTCGAAGTCCGTCACATCGGCTCGACGCTCCCCTCCATGCCGCACATCCGGATGACGGTCGACATGCTGCGCGCGGTCGGCGCCCAGGTGGACACCCCGGAGTCCGGCGGCGAGCCCAACGTCTGGCGGGTCACCCCGGGCGCGCTGCTCGGCCGGGACCTGATCATCGAGCCGGATCTGTCGAACGCGCAGCCGTTCCTCGCGGCGGCCCTGGTGACGGGCGGCACGGTCGTCGTACCCGACTGGCCTGCTCGCACCACCCAGCCCGGTGACCGACTGCGGGAGATCTTCACCGAAATGGGTGGATCCTGCGAACTGACCGACAGGGGACTGGAGTTCACCGGTTCGGGTGCGATCCACGGTATCGATGTGGACCTCGGCGAGGTCGGCGAGCTGACCCCGGGCATCGCGGCCGTCGCCGCGCTCGCGGACTCCCCCTCCACCCTGCGCGGGGTGTCCCACCTGCGGCTGCACGAGACGGACCGGCTGGCCGCGCTCACCAAGGAGATCAACGAACTCGGCGGTGACGTCACCGAGACCGCCGACGGGCTGCACATCCGCCCGCGCAGGCTGCACGGCGGCGTCTTCCACACGTACGACGACCACCGCATGGCCACCGCCGGCGCGATCATCGGGCTGGCCGTGGAGGGCGTGCAGATCGAGAACGTGGCGACCACGGCGAAGACGCTGCCGGACTTCCCCGACCTGTGGACCGGAATGCTCGGGACCCCCGGAACGCTCGGGAACTGACGGGCGGACCTGGATCATGCGCCGTTACGGCAAGAACACCGACGAGGACGACATCCGCCAGCGGCCGAACCGCAAGGGCAACCGGCCGCGTACGAACATCCGCCCCAAGCACGAGGACGCCGCGGAGGGCATGGTCCTCACCGTCGACCGGGGGCGCCTGACCTGCCTCGTCGAGGACCGTACGGTCATGGCGATGAAGGCCCGCGAACTGGGCCGCAAGGCAGCGATCGTCGGCGACCGCGTCGCCCTCGTCGGCGACCTGACCGGCGCGAAGGACACCCTCGCCCGCATCGTCCGGATCGAGCCGCGGACCTCGGTACTGCGCCGCACGGCCGACGACGACGATCCGTACGAGCGCGTGGTGGTCGCCAACGCCGACCAGCTCGCCATCGTCACGGCCCTCGCCGACCCCGAGCCGCGCCCGCGGCTGATCGACCGCTGTCTGGTCGCGGCGTACGACGGCGGCCTGGAGCCGCTGCTGGTGCTGACCAAGTCCGACCTCGCTCCGCCCGACGAACTCCTCGAGATGTACGGGGCGTTGGGCGTGCCCTACGTGGTGACCAGCCGCGAGGAGCTGGAGAGCGGCACGGCGGTGGAGCGGGTGCGCAAGCAACTCGACGGCAAGATCACGGCGTTCGTCGGGCACTCCGGCGTCGGCAAGACGACCCTCGTCAACGCGCTGGTCTCGCTGGAGCGGCGGCGCAGCACCGGCCATGTCAACGCGGTGACGGGGCGCGGCCGGCACACCACGACCTCGGCGCGCGCGATTCCGCTGCCGGGCAGCGAGGGCTGGGTCATCGACACCCCCGGTGTCCGCTCCTTCGGCCTGCACCACGTGGACCCGTCCCGGGTCATCCACGCCTTCCCCGACCTCGAACCCGGCACCGAGGGCTGTCCGCGCGCGTGCAGCCACGACGAACCGGACTGCGCCCTGGACCAGTGGGTGGCCGACGGTCACGCGGACCCGGCCCGGCTCTACTCGCTGCGCCGGCTGCTGGCGACGCGCGAACGCACGGAGGGCGACTGATCCCGGTACGCCCACGCGTGTCCCCCCGCACGGGACGATCGAGGTTCCCTTCGTGACCTCCGCGTTGTTTGCGTCCGCGGCAGCCCGGTAAATGCATAATCGCACCCAGCGCCCTCGGGGACCGCTGGCCTGATCCGAGCCAGACGGAGCAGTCGACGTGCGGACGCGGAAGGACAAGACATGGCGTGGCTGCTGGTCGTTGTGGCAGGAGTGCTCGAAACCGGTTTCGCCGTCTGTCTGAAGCTCTCGCACGGCTTCACCAGACTCTGGCCGACAGTCGCCTTCTGCGTCTTCGCACTGGGCAGCTTCGGCCTGCTGACCCTCTCCCTCAAGAAACTCGACGTCGGCCCGGCGTACGCGGTGTGGACGGGCATCGGCGCGGCGGGCACGGCGATCTACGGAATGATCTTCCTCGGCGACCTGGTGTCGACCCTGAAGATCGTCTCGATCAGCTTCGTCATCATCGGCGTCGTCGGCCTCCAGCTCTCGGGGTCGGCCCACTGAGCCGCCCGCCCACCGGCACCGGGGCAGGGCCCGACCGTGAAGGGCGACGCCCTACCGCGCGGTGGCCCGATCATGAAGGGCGACGCCGAACCGTACGGCGCGACCTTCACCGCCACTGCCGGGGCAACGCGCCCCGCACCAGGTCCGTCACCCCGCCCTCCCCCGGCGGAGCCGCCACGCACGACAGCGCCAACCGCGTCACCAGCTCGCAGGATCCGGCCAGTTCGAGGGCGTCGGCCCGGGTCGCGCCGGGACCGGCGAGCGCCGCGACGGCCCGGTCTCTCACGAGGGCGACGAAGTCGGCCGGCGACGGAAGGGGCCCGTCCGCCCGCCGTTGCGCGGGCACCGCGGACGAGGACGGCACCGCCGAGAGCGTCGGCGAGGGCAGCCGTTCGCTCCAGCAGCCGGTGAGCATGGCCCGTACCAGCGCGTTGCCGCGTGCCGCCGACATGGTCCACTCGGCGGTCGCTACCAGCCGCTCGCGCGCGTCCGCGTGCGCGGCCAGCGCGCGTTCGACGCCGGCGAGATAACCGTCGGCCTCCCGCCGCACGAGCGCCCGTGCGAGGCCTTCCTTGCTGCCGAACTCGTTGTAGAGCGTCTGCCGGGACACTCCGGCCACGGCCGCGACGTCGACCATCCGCACCGTGGACCACGGCCGACGGGCGAGCGCCGTGTGAGCGGCGTCCAGAAGCGATTCCCGCGCTGCAGGCATCATTCGCCTCCCTGGGGCGAGCGGGCGGCACTGCAGCTCAGATTTGACGCGTGCACGGGCACTGTCAAGGGTTCGCGGCGGCGCCGAGGGGCGTACGCGAGGCGTCGCGCGCCGCGACGATCACCCGGCCGTACGGCGGCGTCCGTCACGGCTCCCCGCACGACCGCGCGCCCGCGATCACCCGTGGCGCGACACGGAGAACGCGTGCCGCACCGGCTTCCCCGTGGCGCGCCCCGTCCGACCCCGCTTGTTCCCCGGGCCGTCTGGCTGTGGCCCGAGGGACCCATATACGGTGCAGTCATGCCCGACTACCGCGATGACCTGCGCCTGGCCCATGTCCTGGCGGACGCCGCCGACGCCGCGACGATGGACCGGTTCAAGGCGCTCGACCTGAAGGTCGAGACCAAGCCGGACATGACGCCGGTGAGCGAGGCGGACAAGGCCGCCGAGGAGCTCATCCGCGGTCATCTCCAGCGGGCACGGCCGCGCGACGCGGTCCTCGGCGAGGAATACGGCATCGAGGGCACGGGCCCGCGCCGCTGGGTGATCGACCCGATCGACGGCACCAAGAACTACGTCCGGGGCGTCCCCGTCTGGGCCACGCTGATCTCCCTGATGGAAGCCGTCGAGGGCGGCTACCAGCCGGTCGTCGGCGTCGTCTCCGCGCCCGCGCTCGCCCGCCGCTGGTGGGCGGCGAAGGGCCACGGCGCGTTCACCGGCCGCAGCCTCTCCTCGGCCTCGCGACTGCGCGTCTCCCAGGTCTCCCGGATGGCCGACGCCTCCTTCGCCTACTCCTCGCTGTCCGGCTGGGAGGACCAGGGCCGTCTGGACGGCTTCCTGGACCTGACGAAGGCCGTCTGGCGCACCCGCGGATACGGCGACTTCTGGCCGTACATGATGGTCGCGGAGGGGTCGGTGGACATCTGCGCCGAGCCGGAGCTTTCCCTCTGGGACATGGCGGCGAACGCGATCGTGGTGACCGAGGCGGGCGGCTCCTTCACCGGCCTCGACGGCCGCCCGGGCCCGCACAGCGGCAACGCGGCCGCCTCGAACGGCATCCTCCACGACGAGATGCTCGGATACCTGAACCAGCGCTACTGAAGGGGATTCCTGGGCACCCCGGGGCGACCTGGGGTTTCTGAGTAACCCCCGGGCGCCCCCGATCTCACGGCACGCGCCCCCTTGTTGACCGTCCCTTTAACTGCGACTCTGAGAGTCCCCCCACTTGTGAACTTGTGAATCCGCTCGCAAGCTCGACGGATTCGTAGGAGGTGGCTCCTTCCATGCTCGTCCGCGACGCCATGAGCACGGTGGTCCTCACCATCGGCCCGGCACACACCCTCCGCCAGGCGGCCCGTCTGATGTCCGCGCGCCGCGTCGGCGCCGCCGTCGTCCTCGACGAGGACGCCGGCGGCGTCGGCATCCTCACCGAGCGTGACATCCTCAACTCGCTCGCCCTCGGTCAGGACCCCGACGCCGAGACCGCCGACACCCACACCACCACCGAGGTCGTCTTCGCCGCCCCGGTCTGGACCCTGGAGGAGGCCGCGGCGGCGATGTCGCACGGCGGCTTCCGCCATCTGATCGTGCTCGACGGCAGCGGCCCCGTCGGCATCGTCTCGGTGCGCGACATCATCCGCTGCTGGGCACCGGCCCGGCAGCGCGTACCGGCCTGAGCGGGTCCCGCGCCCATACCGGCGGGCCGGACCCCCTCGTCGTCCGAGGAGTTCCGGCCCGCCGTCGACGACAAGCGATCCAGTGCTGGTGATCAGCCGCGCAGGGCCTGGACGGCGGCCTCCAGCCGCTTGCCGAAGTCACCGTCCGCCTGACGGAAGTTGGCGATCGCGCGCTCGGCGATCTCGTCACGGGAGACCTTGGCGATGAAGCCCGCCAGGTTCTCGATCAGACGCCCCCGCTCGTCCTCGGACATCAGCCGGTAGAGGTCACCTGCCTGTACGAAGTCGGTGTCCCCGGAGTGGACCGGGGCCTCGTGGTTGCCGGTGCCCGCGGTGAAGTCCGCGGTCGGCTGCCACAGCGGGCGGTCCGTCTGGAACGGGCCGCCGAAGCTGTTCGGCTCGTAGTTCCTGGCGCGCCCGTGCCGGCCGTCGTACAGGGAGCCGTCACGGGAGTTGGTACGCGCCTCGGTGGCGCGCGGGCGGTTCACCGGCAGGTGGTCGGCGTTGACGCCGACGCGGTAACGGTGCGCGTCGCCGTAGGCGAACAGGCGTCCCTGGAGCATCTTGTCGGGCGAGGGGCCGATGCCCGGTACGAAGTGCGCGGGCGAGAAGATCGACTGCTCCACCTCGGCGAAGACGTTCTCCGGGTTGCGGTTGAGCTCCAGCCTGCCGATCTCGATCGGCGGGTAGTCCTCGTGCGGCCACACCTTGGTGAGGTCGAACGGGTTGAAGCGGTAGTGCGCCGCCTCGTCCGCCGGCATGACCTGGATCTGTACGGTCCAGGACGGGAAGTCGCCGCGTTCGATGGCCTCGCGCAGGTCGCGCTGGTGGGAGTCGGGGTCGACGCCGGAGAGACGGACGGCCTCCTCGGTGGTCAGGTTCTTGATGCCCTGGTCGGTCTTGAAGTGGTACTTGACCCAGAAGACCTCGCCGGCCGCGTTGTTCCACTGGTACGTGTGCGAGCCGTACCCGTTGAGATGACGGTAGGAGGCGGGGATGCCGCGGTCGCCGAAGAGCCAGGTCACCTGGTGGGTGGACTCGGGGGACAGCCCCCAGAAGTCCCACACGTTGTCGGCCTCCTGCGAACCGCTGTACGGGTCGCGCTTCTGCGTGTGGATGAAGTCGGGGAACTTGATGGCGTCCTTGATGAAGAACACCGGGGTGTTGTTGCCGACGAGGTCGTAGTTGCCCTCTTCGGTGTAGAACTTCAGCGCGAACCCGCGGGGGTCACGGACCGCGTCCGCGGAGCCGAGGTTCCCGGCCACCGTCGAGAACCGCAGAAACGTCTCGGTTGGCTTGCCGACCTCGGAGAGGAACTTCGCGCGCGTCCACCGCGACACGTCGCGGGTGAGCGTGAAGGTGCCGTACGCGGCGGCGCCCCGGGCGTGCACGACGCGCTCCGGGATGCGCTCACGGTTGAAGTGGGCGAGCTTCTCCAGCAGCAGCTGGTCCTGGACGAGCACGGGGCCGCCCACGCCCGCGGTCTCGCTGTTCTGGTTGTCGGCCACCGGCGCACCGGCCTCCGTCGTAAGCGGTCCCTGCGTCACGTGCGCCTCCTGCGTCATTCCTGCCCGGACCTGTTCCCCGGCCACTATCGGGCCGATCCTACAATGGACAATGTCTAAGTCAAATAGGCTTCCAAAGTCACACTCGATCGGGATCTGGTCCCCCTGCTGTTAGGCTGGTCGGCATGAGTGACCTGTTGGAACGACTGCGCGGACGCGGCTGGCGCATGACCGCACAGCGACGTGTCGTGGCCGAGGTGCTCGAGGGTGATCACGTCCACCTGACGGCCGACGAGGTGCACGCGCGGGCCGTCGCCAAGCTGCCGGAGATCTCCCGGGCGACCGTCTACAACACGCTGGGTGAGCTGGTCTCGCTCGGCGAGGTGCTGGAAGTCGCCACGGACAAGCGCGCGAAGCGCTATGACCCGAACGCGCACCGTCCGCATCACCACCTGGTCTGTGCCCGGTGCGGTGCGATCCGCGACGTCCACCCGGGCGGCAATCCGCTGGCGGACCTCCCGGACTCCGAGCGCTTCGGCTTCGCGGTCTCGGACGTCGAGGTGACGTACCGCGGTGTGTGCCCGGACTGCTCGACGGCGGACTGACCTCCGCACCGCACGCACCGCAGCCCCGGCCCCCGAGAGGGCGGCCGGGGCTCTTTCACTGCCGCGCGTCCCCCGGAAAACACTCAGGGCCCGGATCAGAAGATCCGGGCCCTGAGTCTTGAGTAGCGGGGACAGGATTTGAACCTGCGACCTCTGGGTTATGAGCCCAGCGAGCTACCGAGCTGCTCCACCCCGCGTCGTTGAACTGAACGTTACGTCACCTGGGTGGACCAGCGCAAATCGCTTTTCCACCGGCCCCGGAACCGGTACCACCAGCACGAACCGGCACCTTCGAGCGAAGGCCCGGCCGACATCTTCGAGCGCGGGCCGCCTCTCCGGCGGAGCCTGACGTCTTCCGGCACGGGCCGACTCTCCATCGAAGCCGCACCTCCAGCACCGGCAGGCGCCTCTCCACCGGCAGCCGGCGGAACCTGGCAGCACCTTCCAGCGCGGGCCGGAAATCTCCGGCGGAGCCTGACGCCTACCAGCACGGGCTGGGCCTCTCCACCGGAGCCTGACACCTTCCAGCACCGGCAGGCATCTCCAGCGGAACCTGGCACCTTCCAGCCCCAGCGGAGCCCGACACTTCCAGCGCTGGTCGGCATCTCCAGCGCGGGCCGGCATCTCCAGCGCCGGTCGGCATCTCCAGCACGGGCCGGCATCTCCAGCGCCGGTCGGCATCTCCAGCACGGGCCCGCATCTCCAGCGCCGGTCGGCATCTCCAGCACGGGCCCGCATCTCCAGCCCGTCCGGCGCTTGAGGACGAGGCCGTCCAGGCCGATCGGGGGTCTGGGGGCGGAGCCCCCAGGCACGGGCGGCTCTACGGGCGGAGCCCCCAGGCACGGGCGGCTCTACGGGCGGAGCCGCCGGCACAGGCGGGACTTACCCACGAATCCCCAGAACACGGCCGGGTATACCGGCGGAGCCGACCGGCGGAGCCGCCGGTTTACGCCGACAACTCCTCCCGCAACGCGTCCCGCAACCGGGCCGCCCGCTCGGACACCTCCGCCGGCCCCAGTGAAACCGCCCGATCCGCCCACCGCTGCCCCTCGGCCAGCTCCCCCCGCCGCGCGCACACGAGGGCGAGGCGCAACGCCGCCCGCCCGTGCCCCGCGTCCGCCGCCCGGGCCCACCACAGCGCGGCCTCCGGCTCACTCCCCTCCCGGGCGAGCAGCAGCCCGAGATTGAACGCCCCGTTCCGCGACCCGGCCTCCGCGGCCTCGCGGTACCACCGCGCCGCGTCGACCACGTCCCCCCGCGCCGCCGCGAGCATCCCCACCCGCACCTGCGCCCGCCGGTGCCCCTGGGACGCCGCCCGCTCGTACCACTCCTCGCATTCGCTCTTCTCGTGCGCGGGCTCCCCCAGCTCGTGCGCCGGCGCGGGTGGCCGCCGCGCGTCGAGCACCGAGGCCAGCCGGTACGCGGCCTCCGCGCTGCCACCCCCGGCCGCGCGGCGCAGATGCCGCTCCGCGGCACCCTCGTCCCCGTCCCGCAGCCGTGCGATGCCGACCTGGAGCGCCGCCTCCGTGTGCCCGTCGGCGGCGGCACGCTCGTACCACCGCAGCGCCGCGGCGTCGTCGGCTGCGGTGCCCCGCCCGGCGTGCAGGATCCCGAGATTGAACGCGGCGTCGACGCTCCCCGCCTCCGCCGCCTTGGAGAACCACGGTTCGGCGCCGGCCGCGTCGCCGACCTGGAGCAGCAGGACGGCCAGGGCGTTCGCCGCCTCCCGGTGCCCGGCGTACGCGGCCTGCCGGTACCACTGCTCGGCCTGCGCGGTCCGTCCTTGCTCGGCGCAGAGCAGCGCGAGGTTGTAGGCGCCGTTGGTGTCGCCCGCGTCCATCGCGGCCCGGTACCACCGCTCGGCGGTCTGGGTCTCGCCCCGCTCGGCGTGCAGCGCGCCGAGCGCGTTCGCGGCGTTGCCGTCGCCCTCCTGTGCGGCCCGCAGCCACCACACGGCGGCGCTGTCGGTGTCACCGGCGTCCCGCAGCAGGAATCCGAGCGCACAGGCGGCCCGCGCCTCGCCGTCCTTGGCGGACGTCAGGTACCAGCGTCCGGCCTCCTTGAGCTCGCCGCGCTTCTCCAGGATGGCCCCGAGGTGCAGCGCGGCCCGCCGGTGCCCCCGCGCGGCGGCCTGCCGGTACCACTGCTCGGCCTCCTCGCCCGCGGCCCCGATGACGCCCAGCACGCCGCTGACACCGTTGTCGGAGCCCCTTTCGCCCGCGTCCACGGCCTTCCGGTCGAGCGTGCGCGCCAGCCGGTACGCGGCCTCGCGGTGCCCGCGCTCGGCGGCCGCCCGCATCCACTGCTCGGCGCCGACGTCGCCGCGGTGCTCCAGCAGGTCGGCGAGCGCGTACGCCCCGAGGGCGTGGCCCTGCTCGGCGGACTGGCGCAGCCAGTACTCGGCGGCGGGTTCGTCGCCCCGCTCGCGGTGGTAGCGGCCGAGGGCGTGCGCGGCGGCGGCGGAACCGGCGACGGCGGCGATCCGCCACCATCCCGCGGCATCGTCGGTGTATCCGCGCTGGTGCAGGAGGACACCCAGGTTGTTGGCGGCGGCGCGGTCACCCGCGGCGGTGGCGGCACGCAGCTGGGGCTCGGCCGCGTCGAGATCGCCGCGGCGCAGCAGCATCGCTCCGAGGACGCTCATCGCCTCGACGTCGCCGGATTCGGCGGCGAGCCGCTGACGTGCCTCCTCGGCGGCCTCACCCGTTTCGTCCCGGTCCGAAGGCTGCACAAAACGCCCTGTCTCCAACAGAGTTGCCTTGTCCCCCATAACGTCCATCGTCGCACCACCTGCAACCTGGCCACACCCGGTATACCGCAGTCAGTGAGGTCACTTCAGCGTTTTGTCGACATGCCCACAGAGAGACAAGTGAAACACAAAATCCCCAACTCCCCACGGATGGCGCAGCCTTCGCGCGTGTCGCCGACCGACGCCGGTGCGCACCCCGCGTACCGGCGGTACACGTCCCGCCCGCGCACCCCGTGCGGGCGCGGCGACTCCCATGGGGGCGGCGCGTGGAACCGCACATGACGAAGGCCCGGATCCTTGAGGATCCGGGCCTTCGCCTTTCAGTAGCGGGGACAGGATTTGAACCTGCGACCTCTGGGTTATGAGCCCAGCGAGCTACCGAGCTGCTCCACCCCGCGCCGTTGTGTTGCAACCGTACCACGGCGCGGAGGGGACTCCGTTCAGCTGCTCCCGGAGCTCCCGTCGCTGCTGGGAGCACCGCTCGGGCTGCCGCTCGGGCCGCCGTTCTTGTCGCTGCCCTTGTCGCCGCTCTTGCTGCCGCCTGTGCCACCGGGCTTGCCAGCCGCGGCCTGGGCGTCCTCAGCCCGCTTCAGAGCGTCCTGAAGGTCCTTCTGCGCCTGGCCGTACGCCGTCCAGTCCCCCTTCTTGAGGGCTTCCTGGCCCTGGGCGAAGGCCTTCTGGGCGTCGTCGAGCGCCTGCTGGACCGTGGGGTTGTTCGATGTCGGTGGCTTCGTGGTGCCCGTGTCGTCCGGTGGGGTGGTCGTGACATCCGTCCCGAACACCTTGTTGAGGGCCTGGTCGAGCGTGTCCTCGAAGGCGGTGTTGCCTCCGTAGGTCACCAGCACCTTGCGCAGCAGCGGGTACTTGAGTCCACCGCCCCGTACGTAGACCGGCTCCACGTAGAGCAGTCCTCCGTCGAGCGGGATCGTCAGCAGGTTGCCGTACTCGACCTCCGAGGCGCCGCCGCTGAGGAGTCTGATGGACTCGGCGATGGTCTGTTCGGAGTTGAACTGGCTCTGGACCTGTTTGGGTCCGTCGACGGGTTCGCTCGTCGGCAGTTTCAGGATTCTGATCTTGCCGTAGTCGCTGGTGCCCGCTTCGGCGTTGACCGACATGAAGGCGCTCAGGTTGTCCCGGCCGTTCGGCGTGAACGTGGTCGTCAGCGAGAACGTCTGCGCCTGCTGGTCGGGCATCTTCATGCTCAGGTAGTACGGCGGCACCGCGTTGCCCGACTTGTTGCTCGGGTCGTCGGGGACCTGCCACACCTCGCTGCCGCTGAGGAACGTCTGTGCGTCCTTCACGTGGTAGCGGGTGAGCAGTTCGCGCTGGACCTTGAACAGGTCCTGCGGGTACCGGAGATGGTCCATCAGCGACGGCGAGATGTCCTTCTTCGACATCACCGTGTGCGGGAACGCCTTCATCCAGGTCTTGAGGACCGGGTCCTTGGTGTCCCACTGGTAGAGCTTGACGTCACCGGTGTACGCGTCGACGGTCGCCTTCACCGAGTTGCGGATGTAGTTGACCTGGTTCTGCTGGGCCACCACCGCGCGCTGGTTGTTGGTCGCCGTGAGCGAGTCGGCCGTCGTGTCACCGAGCGTGGTGCGGGAGGCGTACGGATAGCCGTTGGTCGTGGTGTACGCGTCGACGATCCACTGGATCCTGCCGTCGACCACGGCCGGGTAGGCGTCGCCGTCGATGGTCAGCCAGGGCGCCACCGCCTCGACACGGTCCTTGGGGGTGCGGTTGTAGAGGATCCGGGAACCCTCGCCGATCGCCCCCGAGTAGAGGATCTGCGGCTCACCGAACGCCACCGCGTACGCGGCCCGGTTGACCGGGCTGGAGAGGCTGACGCCGCTGCCGCCCTTGTAGCTGGTCGTCTTCTCCCCGCTGTCGTCGGAGTAGTCGATCTCCTTCTGGGGACCGCCGACGATGGAGTACTGGGAGGTCTTCTCGCCGTAGTAGACGCGCTGCTCGTACGTTCCGAGGTCGCCCTTGGACGGCAGGTCGGACTCGGTGAAGACCGGCCTTCCGCCGGCGGTCGCCGTGGTGCCCTTGGCGGCGACCACGCCGTAGCCGTGCGTGTAGCGGAAGTGGTCGTTGATCCAGTTGTTCTTCGGGATGCCGTTGAGGTTCAGCTCACGCAGGCCGATGACCGTGTCCTGGTCCTTGCCGTCCTTGGTGTAGCGGTCGACGTCCAGGTTGGTCGGGAACGCGTAGTAGTTCCTCATCTGCTGCAACTGCTGGAACGTCGGGGAGACGATGTTCGGGTCCATGATCCGGATGCTCGCCGTGGTGTCGGCGTCATCGCGCAGCTTGGCCTTGTCCTTGGTGTCGCTCGTCCCCGCGTACTCCGAGACCTTGGTGCCGTCGATGCCGTAGGCCTCGCGCGTCGCCTTCAGGTTCTTCTCGACGTACGGCGCTTCCTTGGCCTGCTCGTTCGGCTGGACCTGGAACTTCTGGACGATCGCCGGGTACAGGCCGCCGATGAGGATCGCGGAGAGCACCATCAGGCCGAAGCCGATCACGGGCAGCTGCCAGGTGCGCCGCCACAGGGTGGCGAAGAACAGCAGTGCGCAGATGACGGCGATGCAGAAGAGGATCGTCTTGGCGGGCAGGTACGCGTGGGCGTCGACGTACCTGAGGCCGGTCCAGTTGCCGGTCGCCTTGAAGTCGCTGGACTTCACGGCGAGTCCGTACCGGTCGAGCCAGTAGGCGACCGCCTTCAGCGCGACGAAGACACCGAGGAGCACCGAGAGGTGGCCGGTGGCCGCCGCCGTGGCGCGCGCTCCCGGGCTGGTGATCCGCAGCCCTCCGTAGAGGTAGTGCGTGAGCGCGGCGGCGATCAGCGACAGCACGGCGGCGGCGAAGCCGAAGCCGAGGAGGAACCGGTACCAGGGCAGGTCGAATGCGTAGAAGGAGACGTCGAGGTGGAACTGGGGGTCCTTCTGGTCGAAGGGGACTCCGTTCACCCACATCAGCCAGGTGCGCCACTGGCCGGACGCGGACGCGCCTGCGATCAGCCCCACCAGGGCGGTGATGCCGAACAGCAGCCACCGCTTGTACGGCGCGATGCCCATCCGGTAGCGGTCGAGGCTCTGCTGCTCCATCGACATGGCGCTCAGTGGTGGCCGCAGCCGGTGCGCCAGCCAGATGTTCACCCCCACCGCGGCCGCCATGAGCAGGCCGAAGACGAAGAAGAGTCCGATCTTGGTCCACAGGGTCGTCGTGAAGACGGACGAGTAGTGGACCGACCGGTACCAGAGCCAGTCCGTCCAGAACCCCGCGAACATGACGAAGGCCATGGCCAGGACGACCAGCACGCCCAGTGTCATGAGCAGGGTCCGGACACGCCGGGAGGGGCGGCCCACTCTCATCCGTGGCCCCGTCGGGCCTCCGCCGCGGTCCGGCATCTGGAAAGCCAAGGTGCGCACCTCGAAGTCGCTGTTGATCCGTCAGGCCCCCGTGAACGCGGACCATCCATCAGGCTCCGTGATCGTGGAGCCTCACCTATGCAACTTACTCACGCTTTACTCGGTTCCCGCTTCCGGGTACTAACGAGGCAGGATTGTGACCATGTCCAACACTCCCATGGCAGCGAGCCCGCTCACCCGGGCCGTACTCGAGATCGACGAGTACGCCTCCGGCCTCGGCTGGGACCAGCCCGCTCGCCTCTTCGCCCTCGTAGACACCGCACGACTGCGCACCCAGGAACCCGGCCTCGCGGCCCAGCTCGGTCTGCAGGACGAGCCCGAGAGCACCGCTCTCACCCCCGTCGAGCAGGACGAGATCCCTGCCGGCAAGCCGCTGGACGAGTTCCTCGGCACCATCGCCTGGCCCGACGCCGTGGTCGGCTGCGCGCTGACCGTGGAGCGGCTGATGCTGCCGCCGTCCGCGGAGGCCTCCGTTCCGGAGGGGCTGAGCGAGAAGAAGCTCGCGAAGTGGGTCGCCGAGCACCCGGACCGTCAGGAGGTGCGCATGACGGTCGGCGTCCTGCGCGACGGGTCGCGCGACTCGGCGCTGCGGCTGCGCGAGAAGGACGCGCCGACGGAGGTGCTGACGGGGGCGGGCCTGGTGCCGGGGCTCGCGGAGGCGCTGTCGGCGACGTTCGCGGAGTAGCCCCGGCGCTACCTGACGGTGCGGCCGGCCCGGACTACTTGGCCGTGCACTTCGGCAGGTCGGCCGTCTTGCCGGACCTGATGTCCTTGAGGGCGCTCATCGCGTCGTCGATGGTGTTGACCTTGACGAGCGTGAGCCCCTCGGGGGTGTCCTTGGCGGCGGCCGCACAGTTGTCCTTGGGCGTCAGGAAGTACTGGGCGCCCTTCTCGCGCGCGCCGACCGTCTTCATCTCGATGCCGCCGATCGGGCCGACGTTGCCGCCGTCGTCGATGGTGCCGGTGCCGGCCACGAACTTGCCGCCGGTGAGGTTGTCCGGGGTCAGCTTGTCCACGATGCCGAGCGCGAACATCAGGCCGGCGCTCGGTCCGCCGACGTCGGCGAGCTTGATGCCGATGTCGAACGGGAAGGTGTGGTCCGTTCCGGCCGAGATGCCGACGATGGCGCGGGAGGCACCCTTGTCGGCGGACTTCGCCGTGGTGATCGTGACGTCCTGGGTCTCGGTCGCCGTCCTGTCCGCCTTCTCCGCGGCGGCCTGCTCCTTGAAGGGCACGACCGTGAAGACGACCTTCTCGCCGGGTTTGTGGCGGGTGACCAGCTTCGCGACGTCGTCGGGCGCCTTGACCGCCGTGCCGTCGACCTTCTTGATCACGTCCCCGGCGTGCAGGCGTCCCTCGGCCGGCGAGCCCTTGACGACCGTGGAGACGATCACCCAGGACTTCACCGGGATGTTCAGCTCCTTCAGGGCAGCGACCTTGGCGCTCTCCTGGGACTGGCTGAACTCCTCGGCGTTCTCCTGGGTCGACTGCTGCTCGGTCTTGCCGTCGGGGTAGAGCGTGTCGTGCGGGACGACCTTGTTGTCGTGCGCCAGCCAGCCGTAGACGGCCTCTACGAGGTTCATCCGGTAATCGGCGCTGGTCACCCGGACGGTGGTCATGTTCAGGTGCCCGGTGGTCGCGTACGTCTTGCGCCCGGAGATCTGCAGCACCGGCTCGCCGTCGTGATCACCCAGCGTGTTCACCGTCGGTCCCGGTGACATCTCCGAGTACGGCACGGTGATGAACACTCCCGCGCACAGGAGCGCGATCAGGATCAGCGTGGAGGCGAGCATCGTCGCGGTGCGGCGTGGCATGTGTCGACAGTACGGGACGGTGCTGTCAGTGCACCGTCGGGGCCGCCCGTACGGGGCGCTGGGCCGCGTACGGGGCGCCGTGCCCTCAGACCGCGTCGGAGGGGGACTTCTCCAGGGTGTCGGACCGTGCCGTGACGGCGTCGGACCGCTCCATGGCCGCACGGAAGCGGGCGTAGCCCTCGAGCTCGACGCCGTCTCCGGCCGTCTTGCGATTCCGGCTGGCCCAACTTCCCCACAGTCCGGCACCGATCGCGGCCAAAAGCGGAATCAGCAACCAGGCGAGCGACGCCATGCCGACCTCCCAACCCCAATGAGCGACCGCAACTGACTGATCAGCAGATTAACCATTCGCAGTGTTAACGCTCACGCCAGGGGGTCGGTTACGCAACCCGAGCACCGTCGGAGGACCGGTGTGCTCCCTTCGTGGGCGCGTCGCGGCTCCGCCGGGGCTTCGTCCCTGCTCCGGGTCGTGTTCCTCAGCAGGCGCCGACCCACTCCTCCGTGCCGTCGGAGAACTTCTGGTGCTTCCAGATGGGCACCTCGTGCTTGAGGTCGTCGATCAGTCTGCGGCAGGCCTCGAAGGCCTCGCCGCGGTGCGGGCACGACACGGCGACGACGACCGCGAGATCCCCGACGGTCAGGTCTCCGACGCGGTGCACGGCGGCCAGCGCCCGTACCGGGTACTCGGCGACCACCTTCTCGGCGATCCTGCGGATCTCCGCCTCGGCACCGGGGTGGCTCGAATAGCCCAGTCCGTCGACGTCGGCACCGCCGTCGTGGTCGCGCACGGTCCCCACGAACAGCGCGGTCCCTCCGGCGGCGTCGTCACCGACGGCCCGGAAGACCTCGTCCAGGGACAGCGGTTCGTCCCGGACCGCCACCAGCCGAATGGGATCCTGCGCGGCCCGCTCTCCGGGGTGTTCAAAGGAAGGTGCCATGTCCCCATCGTGCCGCACCCCCAGGACGCCGAGGAATACGCGTTTCCCCCGGCTCCGGCGCGGGGCCCTTTGGAGCGTCCTACAGGGTGGGGCCTTCCCCAGGGTTCAGATCCTGCGCCGGGCCTTCCGCGCGCGGCGCACGATGGCCGCCGTACCGAGCAGCGCCACCGTCGCTCCCGCGGCTCCCGCGGCCGTCGCGTCCTTGCGGCCCAGCCGCCGCCCGGCCACCGTGTGCCGTCCGGCGACCTCCTCCAGCAGCTCCGCGAGAACCTCCTCGTTGGTCCACCGCGGCCGCCACCCGGCGTCGTGCAGCCGGCTCCCGCTCACCACCCAGGGGTACATCGTGTAGGCCAGGTCCCCGGCCGGTGACGGGGTGAGCCCGATCCGGTGGAGCCGCGCCGCCGCCCCCAGGGCGACGGCGGACGGCAGCTCCATCCGCCGGATCCCGCTCAGTTCCTCGACCTCTTCCTGCTCCAGCCACCCGTCGCACCCGACGGCCAGCTCCCCGTCGACCTTCTCCAGCACGGCGTGCTCCAGGGCACTGCAGAGGTCCTCGACGTGGCAGAACTGCCAGGCGGGCCGGGAGCCGGCCACCACCAGGAGCCGAGGCGACTCGAAATACCTGGTCAGCGCGGTGTCGGTGCCACCACCGACGAGCACCGCGGGGCGCACGACGGTGACATTGAGCCCGGGGTGCGCGCGGGGCGCCCGCCGCGCCAGCCGCTCGATCTCCAGAAGGTCGCCGACCCCGGTGGCCTCGGCGGTCGCCCGCAGCTCGGCGTCCTCGGAGAGCGGCAGCTCGTTGTCCGGCAGCGCCCCGTAGACCATCGCGGAGGTGCACAGCACGACCCGGTGCACGCCGGCCGCGGCGGCGGCCGTGAGCACGGTCTGCGTCCCCCGGACGTTGTAGGCCGTACGGGCGGCCGCGTCCGTCTCCAGGTCGAGGTCGAGTGCGAGATGCACCACGACGTCCGCGCCGCGCAGCTTCTCCGCGATCGCCGGGTCCCGCACGTCGAGGATGTACCACTGGGCGCCCGCGCACTCGCCACGGCGCTCGTCTATGGCGATGACCTGCTTGATCTCCTCACTGGCGGCGAGCCGCTCGGTGAGCATCGCGCCCACGCCGGACGCGGCTCCGGTGACCGCGACGACGGGCCCGCGCGGGAGCGGGCTGGTTGAGTGGTTTCGCGCTGCGCGAACCTGTGGATCTGGGGAACTCACCGGGCGTCTCCAGCGGTTGTCTTCAGTAACGGGCGCGCGTGACGCGTCCGTACCAGGTGGCATCCATCCTGCCGCAGGCCAAGAGTCGGCGAAGCACCGAGGCCCGATCGGGTTGTGGTGTCTACGCTGGGTGGTGTTGTCGGGCAGCCGCCGTCGGAACGAACCGGCGGCCCTAACCAGCCGAGGAACCCCGTGAGTGACACCCCATTCGGATTCGGCCTTCCGCCGGAGGAGCCGGAGAACGGCGACGAGGGCAAGAAGAAGGACCAGGAGAGCGGTGGTGGTCAGGGACCGTTCGGTTTCGGGCTGCCCGGAGCCGGCGGTCTCGGCGCCGACAATCCGCTCGCAGCGATGTTCGGCTCCATGAACCCCAACGACCTGGGGGCCGCGTTCCAGCAGCTGGGCCAGATGCTCTCGTACGAGGGCGGCCCGGTGAACTGGGACATGGCCAAGCAGATCGCCCGCCAGACGGTCTCCCAGGGCACCTCCGACGGCACCAAGGACGCGAGCGTCGGCCCCTCCGAGCGCACCGCGGTCCAGGAGGCCGTCCGTCTGGCCGATCTGTGGCTGGACGACGCGACCTCCCTGCCGTCCGGCGCCGGCTCCGCCGTGGCCTGGAGCCGCGCGGAGTGGGTCGAGGCGACCCTGCCGGTGTGGAAGGAGCTCGTGGACCCGGTCGCCGAGCGGGTCGGCGCGGCCATGGGGGACGTCCTGCCGGAGGAGATGCAGGCCATGGCGGGCCCGCTCATCGGCATGATGCGCTCCATGGGCGGCGCCATGTTCGGCACGCAGATCGGGCAGGCCGTCGGCGTGCTCGCGGGCGAGGTCGTCGGTTCCACCGACATCGGCCTGCCGCTCGGCCCGGCCGGCAAGGCCGCGCTGCTGCCGCTGAACATCGCGTCGTTCGGCAAGGACCTCGGCATCCCCCAGGACGAGGTGCGGCTCTACCTCGCTCTGCGGGAGGCCGCCCACCAGCGGCTCTTCGCGCACGTGCCGTGGCTGCGCTCGCATCTCTTCGGCGCCGTCGAGGGCTACGCGCGCGGGATCAAGGTCGACACGGCCAAGCTGGAGGACGTGGTCGGCCAGCTCGACCCGCAGAACCCGGAGCAGCTGCAGGACGCGCTCCAGCAGGGCATGTTCCAGCCGGAGGACACGCCCGAGCAGAAAGCCGCGCTGGCCCGTCTGGAGACGGCGCTCGCACTCGTCGAGGGCTGGGTGGACGCGGTCGTGCACGCGGCCGCGAAGCCGCGCCTGACGTCTGCGGACGCGCTGCGCGAGACGCTGCGCCGCCGCCGGGCTACGGGCGGACCCGCGGAGCAGACCTTCGCCACGCTCATCGGCCTGGAGCTGCGCCCGCGCCGGCTGCGGGACGCGTCGCGCCTGTGGGCCTCGCTCACCGACGCGCGCGGAGTCGACGGCCGCGACGGTCTGTGGGCCCACCCGGACATGCTGCCGACCGCGTCCGACCTGGACGACCCGGACGGCTTCGTGCACCGCGAGCAGCTGGACTTCTCCGAGCTCGACAAGATGCTCGGCGAGGCGGCGAGCGGTTCCACCGATCGGCCGAACCTGACGAAGGACCCCGAAAAGGACGACAGCAAGACCGACAGGGGCGACCCGGACGGCGACCAGGGCGACGGCAAGGGCGACGGCGCCGAGTGACCCTCCACGACGACGCGGTCCTCGTACTGAAGGGGTACGAGGGCCAGGAAGAGCTGCGGCAGGGCTATCTGGACCACCTGTCCGCGCACCCCGACGGCATGTGGAAGTCGTGCTCGGCGGGCCATGTCACGGCGAGTGCGCTGGTCGTGGACCCCGAGGGCGGCCGTGTGCTGCTGACGCTGCACCGCAAGCTGCGGATGTGGCTGCAGATGGGCGGTCACTGCGAGCCGGGTGACCCGACGCTGGCGTCGGCCGCGCGGCGCGAGGCGGCCGAGGAATCGGGCATCGAGGGCCTGACGCTGCTGCCGGGCGGCCCCGTGACCCTGGACCGGCACCCCATCCCGGCGCCGTGCAACTGGCACCTGGACGTCCAGTACGCGGCGCTCGCCCCGGCCGGATCCGTGGCGGCGATCAGCGACGAGTCCCTCGACCTGCGCTGGTTCCGCTACGACGAGGTCGCGGAGGTGGCGGACGCGTCGGTCGTACGCCTGCTGGAGGCGACCCGCGCGAGGCTCTCCGCCTGAGACCGGGGCCCTCCGCCCGACACGCGCGTAAGGGGCGACCGCCATTGGCGGTCGCCCCTTACCGTCGCGCGTGGCCCTGCCCGTCGCTCAGCTCCAGACGTTGCCCTGGTTCTGCGCCCGGACACCCTGCTGTCCCATGCCGTACTGGGCGCGCAGTCCCTGGCCGATCACCGCGTTCTGCGGCGGCAGCATCTCGCTGGGCTGGACGAGCGCGTACCCCTGGCCCATGAAGCTGAGCTCCCAGCCCTCACCGGTGTTGCCGCGCCGCCGCCACACCCCGGAGGAGTGCGTCTGCGCCTGCATCTGCACCCGCAGGCCGGTCGACCACGCGACGATCGCGTCGGCGTCGCAGTTGACGTACTTGTCGGGCGTGACCTGCATCATCAGCGGCGCGCCCGAGGTCATCAGGGCGACCTTGCCGCGTCCGGTGATGTTGAGCTGGTACTTGCCGGATCCCGAGATGCCGTACTGGCTGTCCACGGCGATGACCTCGTGGTGCAGCGATGAGTCCATGGCCAGCACATAGCTGCTGTCGACGGTGAGACCGTCCTGGTCCACGTCGACCACGTGCACGTGCTGGGCGAGGTTCGCGAGGTAGACCGTCCCCTGCCCGTGGCAGCGCATAAGGTCCAGGCCCTCACCGGTGTACGCACGCGCGCGGTGCTGGCTGTTGTTCTGGTACTCGGCGTCGAACTCGACGAGCCCTTGGTAGGCGACCATCGTGCCCTTGCGGGCCAGGACGTCGTCGTGGCCCTCCATGACGACCCGCAGCATCTGCGAGTTCTGCAGGCTGTAGCGCTCCTGGGTCTGCTGCTCGTTGTAGCCGAAAAGCGGGCTCTGCATGATGTCCTGCTCCCCCTCAGCCCCGGATCCGGAGGCGGTCGGTGCTGTCCTCGCTGGGCTGGACGACGACGATGCCCTGCCCGGAGAACGCCATCTGGTACGCCTCGCCGCTGCCGCGGCCGATCAGCGACTGTGCCTTGAAGCTGCGCTTGCCCTTCACTTTGAGGTTCGGGGACCAGGCGACCAGCGCGTCCGGATCGACGTACGTCTCGTCCTCGCCGCCACCGCAGTCGACCACGATCGGCTTGCCCCGGGAGGTCAGCGCGACCCAGCCCTGGCCGGAGATCTTGGTGTTCCACAGGCCCTGTCCGGCGAACTTGGCGAGCCCCTTGACGCGCTCGACGCCCCAGGTGAGGTGCGCGTCGAAGGCGAGCAGGTTGGTGGCGTTCACGGAGATCGCGTCCCCGTTGAGGTTGATGACGACGACGTTCGCCCCGTAGTCCGCGAGGTAGAGCAGACCGTCACCGTGGCACCTCATGAGGGGTGCTCCCTCACCGGTCATCCAGTCCCGCGCGATCTGCCGTACCGCGGGCGGGTTCGGCTCGTACTGGACGAAGCCCTCGTAGGCGACCATCGAGCCCACGCGCGCGAAGAGGTCGCTTCCGGTCTGCATGGCGACCTTCAGCATGTGATTGCCGTGGTTCTCCATGCGGGCGGTGACGGGTGCCGGGGCGTAGCCCGTGAGTGGCTGGTTCATGACGGGCTCCCTCAGACCTCGTACGGCTGGACGACGATGAAATTGCCTGGCGCGCCGCGGAACTGGAGGTTCACGCTCTCTCCGGTGTCGCCCGGGTAGGCGTTGCGCCGCATCCGCACCTGGCTGGAGACGATCACCTGGGAGGCCGCCGACCACGCCACGACGGCGTTGCAGTCGGCGAACGTCGTCGGTGTCACGGGCAGCACGACGGGCGCGCCGTGCGTCTTCACCACGACCGTGCCGGTCCCCTGGAACTGCATGGTGAACAGCGCGCCCCCGGGGATGCCGTGGCCCTCGATCCTGCGCACCTCGTACTGGAGCGTCTCGTCGAAGGCGAGGACGTTCTCGGCGGACACGCAGATCGCGTCGCCCTGGAGTTCGATGGGGTGCACATGGGTGGCGTTCTCGGCGAGGAACACCTGACCGCGGCCCGAGCAGCGCATCAGCTGCATCTCCTGCCCGGTCGCGTTGCCCACGATCCGTCCGGCGAAGCCGGCGCCCTTGTAACTGAAGTCGACCTTGCCCTGGTAGAGCACCATGCTGCCCTGGCGGGCCAGCACGGGCTGGTCCCCGATACCGAGGTCGACCCGGATGAGCTTCTTGTTCTGCTGCGTCCACCGCTGCCCGGTGGGCGTCTCCTTGAACGCCCCCAGCGCGGCGAGCACACCGGCCCCGCCCTGCGGAGCGCCTTGGGGAACACCGTACGGGGAGGGCGCGCCGGGCTGTCCGGGGTACTGCCCCGGTACCTGGCCGTACGACGGCTGCTGCCCGTAACCGGGAGGTGCCGGCGGGGCCTGCTGGCCGTAACCGGGAGGCGCGGACGGGGCCTGCTGGCCGTAGCCGGGCGGCATGGGGGCGCTCTGCCCGGGAGGCTGCTGACCGTAGCCCGGCGGCGGACCGGGCGGCCCGGGCGGGCCCGGCGGCTGCGCGTACGGGGCGGGCCCCGGCGGCGGCACGGTGCCGCCCGGCGGGCTGTGCAACGGCGCGACGATGGTCGGCGCGGCGTGCACCGAGGGCGCGGACGGGGCGGGCGGCGGCGTGAACCCCTGCGGAGCGGGCTGCGCCGCGGGGGCCGGAGCCGGAGCGGCCGGCGCTCCGAACGCGGGCGCCGCGTTCACCTGGGTGGGAGGCGAGAACGAGGGCGCGGCACCGCCCTGCGGCTGCTGCGCGGCGGGCTCCTCGTCGGCGACCTCACCGCCGAAGTTCTCCAGCAGCGCATCGAGGCCGCCGTCGAAACCCTGTCCCACGGCAGCGAACCGCCAGACGTCCTTCAGGTAGAAGTCGCCCAGCATCACCGCACGCTCGGTGGAGAACTCCGCTCCGCTGAACGAGTACCGGGCCACCTCCTCGCCACCCGCGACGACACGGAGGTACCCCGGTGCGATCTGGGACATCTGTCCGGCGCCGTCGATCGTCGCAGTGAACGACAGCTTCTGGATCTGCGCCGGGATCCGGTCGAGGGTGACGCGGAAGGACTCCGTGTCACCCGACTGGGCGCCCAGGAGCTGGACGGATTCCTCGGGGGTCTTCGGCTGGTTGAAGAAGACGAAGTACCGGTCGTCCGACAGCCGTTCGTCGGCGTCCAGACCGAAGCAACTGATGTCGAAGGTCAGTCCGGGGCCGGTGATCTGCACACCCACGTACAGATCGGTGCCCGCGGTGAGGTCACTGATTCTGGCCTTGTGGCCGCGTTGGAATTCCCTGGCCATGCGTAACGACCGTCCCCCATCCCGAATGCGATTGCGTCGCGTCAGGCTAACGGGAAACCCCGGAAGTGAACGCAGCCGGTACAGACCCGGTACACAATCACCCCCCGCCCGGGACGGACCGCGGCCGCCCGCCCGCTATTCCTCGCGGCCGACGGGCGGATGGGGCAGCCGGGCGGCCGCGACCACCCCCTCGAGGTAGCCGCGCGCCCGCTCCGTCCGCGGATACGCCTCCAGCAGCCGCCAGAAGCGCGGACCGTGCCCCGGCACCAGAAGGTGCGCGAGTTCGTGGACGAGGACGTAGTCGACGACGTACTCGGGCATGCCCTGCAACCGGTGCGAAAGACGGATACTGCCCTCCGCCGGGGTGCAGGAACCCCACCGCGTGTTCTGATTGGTCACCCAGCGGACCGAGGTGGGCCGGGCCCGCCCGTCGAAGTACTGGTCCGACAGACGCGCGGCACGCTCGGTCAGCTCGGCGTCACCGAGCACCCGTTTGCTCTCCTGGGCGGCCAGTTTGTCGAGCATGACGGTCACCCAGCGCTGTTCCTCCGCCTCGGACATCCGAGCGGGGATGAGCACGACAGTGCGATCGCCCTCGCGGTACGCGGAGACCGTCCTGCGCCGTCGCGCACTCCTGCGAACCTCGATCGCGCTCGCCCCCGAGCCGCCTGGCGGCAGGCTCGTCGTGCTGCGCTGTGGTTTTCCGGCGCGGTGCAGTGGGTCGGCGGGCACGCCCCGACGTTACCCGCTGCACGCGGGAGAAGTCCCGTCCCCAGGACGGTTCGGTGTCGATCCGCACCTGCGCGCTCGATTTATCCGACGAACACCACAGCCTGTGGACAACTTTCCGCACGCTCCACCCACCCCCGGGCATCCTGGCATCCGAACGGCGGACCCGGCACGGCCCCGCCGGCACACGGGGATGCTCCATGAATACGGGGGTCGGTCATGCATCCGATGGTGAAACCCGCGCTGCGGCGCGGCTGGCGGGACCTCAACACCGTGCAGTTCGGCATGGCACCCGCGCACGCGATGGTGCTGGGCCCGGTGGACACGGCGACCGGCAGCTTCCTCGACCTGCTCGACGGAACCCGCGGACTCCCCCTCCTGCGCGAGGAAGGACGCGGCATGGGCCTGCCCGACGGCCACGTCGACGCACTCGTGGAACGGCTGGCCGACTCCGGACTGCTCGACGACGCGACGGGCGGCGGCCCGGCCGCGGACACCCTCCGCGCGAAGAAGGCGGTCCTCGACCGGCTGCGCCCCGACCTCGCGGCCCTCTCCCTCGTCACCCCCGCACCGGGCGACGCCCTCGGACACCTGGCCGCCCGCCGCTCCCTGCGGGTACGGGTGCACGGCGCGGGCCGGGTCGGGGTCACCCTCGCGGTCCTCCTGGCCGGCGCGGGCGTGGGCCGGATCGAGGTCCGCGACGTGGGCCGGGTGGAACCGTGGGACGTGGCACCCGGCGGACTGACGGCGGAGTCCGTCGGCGAGCGCCGCGAGGAAGCCGCCCGACGAGCGGTGCGCCGGGCCGCGCCGGACCGCCCGCCCCGGCCCGCCACCGAGGGCGAGGAGCTCGGACTCTCCCTGGTGATCATCACGCCCCGGGACGGCCTGTCCGTCCACGCCCCCGATCCCACGGCCGCCCAACCCCTGATCACCTCCGGCACACCCCATCTCTACGCGGGAGTCGTGGAAGGAACAGGAGTCGTCGGCCCGCTGGTCCTGCCCGGCGACACCGGCTGCGCGGGCTGCCTGGACCGGAGCCGCGCCGACCGGGATCCGACCTGGCCACGCCTGATCGCCCAGTGGCGCTCCGGTTCCTCACGTCACGTACCGGCGTGCGACCTCACCGTGGCGACCGGCGTCGCCGGCCTCGCCGCCGCGCACGCGCTCGCCTTTCTCGACGGCCGGCCGCCCTCCAGCGCCGGAGCCCGCTGGGAGACTTCCGCTCCGGGGTTCCACTGGCACGCGAAACCGGTGTGGCCCCACCCCGATTGCCCGTGCGGCGCCGCGGAGAAAAGTAAGAAGGGGGAACGCGCCGCCGAAGCCGAGAAGCCGCACGAGACAATGGCGGGGCTACAGCCGCATGCGGCACGGCTGTCTGGGACTTGGAGGGCGCATGTCTGATCTTCCCCGGAAGGCGGTCACCCGAACCGCCAAACTCGCCGCGCTACCGCTCGGCTACGCCGGGCGAGCGACCTGGGGCCTGGGCAAGCGGATAGGCGGGAAGTCGGCGGAGATCGTGGGCCGCGAGCTTCAGCAGCGCACGGCCGAGCAGCTCTTCAAGGTGCTCGGTGAGCTGAAAGGCGGCGCGATGAAGTTCGGACAGGCACTGTCCGTCTTCGAATCGGCGCTGCCCGAGGAGGTCGCGGGCCCGTACCGCGCGGCACTCACCAAGCTCCAGGAAGCGGCACCGCCGATGCCGACCCGCACGGTGCACTCCGTCCTCCGGGAGCGACTCGGCGAGGACTGGTCCGAGTTGTTCCTCGAATTCGAGGACAAGCCGTCCGCGGCCGCCTCGATCGGCCAGGTGCACCGGGCGGTGTGGCACGACGGCCGCGAGGTCGCCGTCAAGGTGCAGTACCCGGGAGCGGGCGAGGCCCTGCTCTCCGATCTCACCCAGCTCAGCCGATTCGCCCGGCTGCTGGGCCCGCTCATCCCCGGCATGGACATCAAGCCCCTCATCACGGAACTCCGCGACCGGGTCTCCGAGGAGCTCGACTACGCGCTGGAGGCACAAGCCCAGGAAGTCCACGCCGCGGAGTTCTCGGGCGACCCCGACGTCCTGGTACCGGCGGTGGTCCACCAGTGCGACCAGGTCCTGGTCACCGAATGGATCGACGGAACACCGCTGTCAGAGGTGATCTCCGACGGTACGCAGGAGCAGCGGGACCGCGCGGGGCAACTGCTGGCCCGCTTCCTCTTCTCCGGCCCCGCGCGCACCGGACTGCTGCACGCCGACCCCCACCCGGGCAACTTCCGGCTCCTGCCGGACGAGAAGAGCGGCTGGCGCCTCGGCGTCCTGGACTTCGGCACGGTCGACCGTCTCCCCGGCGGTCTGCCCTCACCGATCGGCGACTCCCTCCGCATGACCCTCGACGGCGACGCGGAAGCCGTCTACGACCTGCTGCGCGAGGAGGGCTTCGTCAAGGAGTCGATAGAGCTCGAACCCGACGCCGTCCTCGACTACCTGCTGCCGATCATCGAACCGGCCCAGGTGGACGAGTTCACCTTCACCCGCGGCTGGATGCGCAGCCAGGCCGCCCGGGTGGCCGATCCCCGCTCCCCCGCCCACCAGTTGGGCAGGCTCCTCAACCTGCCACCGTCGTATCTGTTGATCCACCGTGTGACGTTGAGCACCATCGGCGTCCTGTGCCAGCTGGGCGCGACGGTCCGGCTCCGCGACGAACTGGAGGAGTGGCTGCCGGGGTTCGTCCCGACCGAAGAGCTGCCGGACGAGGAGGACTCAGCGGCTGGGGCGTGAGTTCGGGCTGCCTTCGGGCGGCTGGGGCGGGGGTGGGGGGAGGGGGCCGGGGGGGAGGGGAGCCCCCCCAGAAGAAGACCCGGTGCAAGCCCCGCTCTACCACCAAGCCGAATCCAGCCGTCCCTCGATCGCCCGCAGATGTGTCCGGGCGCAGTTGTCGCAGAGGTAGTGGCGGCTGCCGTTCTCCATGGAGCAGGTCCAGGTCGGCTGGGGGCCCTCCGCCGGGGTGCCGCAGCGGGCGCACGCGATGCGCTGGGCCTGGGCCGTGTCGGGCCGCTCGGTGTTGTCGCTGCTGTCACTGTCCCCGGGAAGACTCGTCACCCGCCGACGATAGCGCCGTGGGCGGGCGTTCGCGCGGCACAACGCACCGCGGGGGCCGGTCCGTCCGGACCGGCCCCCGCGGTGTGTCTGTGGATGTCTGCGACTGCGTTCGGCTGCTTACTGCATGACCGCCATGGCCAGCGCACGCCGCGCACGCATGGACGCGCGCTCGGCCCGGCGCTGCATCCGGCGGGCAGTGGCCAGGCGCACGGCCTGGCGCTCCCGCTCAGCCTCTCGCAGTCGCTCGTGCATATGCGCACGAGCCAGGGCTTCTGGAATGAGTTGCATCTCTCGGGTCCTGTTCTCACGCGAGTCGTTCGCGTCGGTGGTGGTGAATTCTGGAATGACGGAGCCGGTGGGCTCACTCGCGGACGGCTTCATCGGGGCCTGTTTCTTGGGGTCGTGCGTCTGGGGGCGATCGATCGTTCCTGCGGTGTTCATGCCGTGACCGGGTTCTTGCGCGGACGGCCACGGGGCCGCTTGCGGGCCACGACAACACCCTGGACGAACAGCTCGCCGCCCCAGACACCCCAGGGCTCACGCCGCTCCTTGGCGCCGGCGAGGCAGGCCTCGATCAGCGGGCAGGTGCGGCAGAGGGACTTGGCGTACTCGACGTCGGCCGGCGACTCGGCGAAGAAGACCTCCGGGTCGTAGGAACGGCAGGGGACGGGTACGCCGAGGTTCTCGATGGCGTCGTCGAGCGCGGTGAGCGCAGTGAGCGGGATCAAGGTGGAGTCCTCCGTGAGGCCGGGCGGGGGGATCGTTTCGGAAGGCGGTACGGACGGGGCGTGCGCTTCGAGTTGCACGGTTGGTCTTCCTCGTCTGGTCGTGCCGGCCGGTTGGCCGGTTGGCGGCTGGTACCGGGTTCTTTTCTTGTCCCGAGGCCCCTTCGCTCCGCCGTCCCCGGTCGGGGACAAACAGAAGGGCCGCGGATCCCGGGTGGGGTTCCGCGGCCCTGAAGGCACCGGCCTGATCGAGGATCAGGCTGGATCACTCCAGGGTTCAGGCCCACGGAAGGCCCACATCGTGTGGTGCTGCTTCGTCTGCTTCAGGGATCCGGCACCGGTTGCCGCAAAGGCATAGGCACGCGCCTCTGCCACTACTGCCGCTTCCAGTGCCTGGATCGGTCGCTCATTGCGCTCACGGATGGGAAGACCCGCGAGGGACAGGGAGGACGCCGGCCGGACGGCGGAGATGCCGGACAGACCGGTGCCCAGGTTCGAGACGCCGAGCAGGCACGTGGAGACGACCGAGGGATCGGTCATTTTGGCGGTGGTGTTGGAGCTGGCGTTGATGCTGATCACTGGAATCGCCTCCTCTCGGCGTCTTGGGGGGACTGGGGGTGAGCCAGTCCGACGGCTATTAAGTACAGCACGGAACCAGGGCTTCGGAGAAGCCCGCCGCTTCCGTGCTAAGAACCTATGGGGATTGCCGGGGCATGCGCAAACTATTTTCTCGACGAGTTTGAATCAGTCGTCGCGCCTGTCCTCGCCAGCCTCTTGGCCTGCGCAGATGGCCAGGACGTCGGCTCCGAAGCGGTTGAGCTTGCGTACTCCGACTCCGGGGATCCGTGCGAGCTCTCCGTCGTCGTCGGGAACGGTCTCGGCGATGGCCATGAGTGTCTTGTCGGTGAAGACGCAGAACGCGGGCTGCCCGCTGCGCTGCGCCTGTACCGCCCGCCACTCGCGCAGCCGTTCGTAGAGGCCCTCGTCCATGTCTGAGGGGCAGTCCTCGCAGCGCATCAGTTTCATCTCGCCTGCGTCGGTCAGCGTGCGGCCGCAGACGCGGCAGCGGGCCGGAGTTCGGCTCGTCCGTCGTACGACGGTGCCTCCGCTGCTTCCGATGCCTCGCTCGACGCCTCCCGGACCGCCTCCGTTTGTGCGGCCCGCGGTGGTGACGGAGCCGGGGCGCAGTCCGTCGAGGAAGCGGCTGGGCCTGCGGTTGGCTCTGCCGCCGGGTGAGCGGGACAGGGCCCAGGAGACGAAGAGGTGTTCTCTGGCGCGGGTGACGCCGACGTAGAGGAGGCGGCGTTCCTCTTCGATCTGCTCGTCGGTCTTTGCGTAGGTGATCGGCATCATGCCCTCGGCGACGCCGACGAGGAAGACGACATCCCACTCCAGTCCTTTGGCGGAGTGCAGGGAGGCGAGGGTGACGCCCTGGACGGTCGGGGCGTGCTGTGCGCCGGCGCGCTCGTCGAGTTCGGCGACCAGGTCGCCGAGGGTGGCGTCCTGCTTGGCGGCGGCGAAGTCCTGGGCGAGGTGGACGAGTGCGGCCAGTGATTCCCAGCGCTCTCGGACCGCGCCGGAGCCGGCGGGGGGTTGGCTGGTCCAGCCTTCGCCGGACAGTACGGCGCGGACCTGGGAGGGCAGGTCGACGACGTCGTCGAGAAGGGAGTCGTTGGCTCCGAACCGGGCGGCCGCGCGGAGGGCCGCTCCGGCTTTGCGCACTTCGGGGCGGTCGAAGAACCGCTCGGCGCCGCGCAGCTGGTAGGGCACTCCGGCGTCGGCGAGTGCCTGCTCGTGGATCTCGGACTGGGAGTTCGTACGGAAGAGGACGGCGATCTCGCCTGCGGGGATGCCGGAGGCGATGAGGTCGCGGATGCGGCGGGCGGCGCCTTCCGCCTCGGCGGGTTCGTCGGTGTATTCGGCGTAGACGGGCTCGGGGCCGGGGGCGCGCTGGGAGATCAGTTCCAGGCGGTGGTCGGCGGCGCGGCCGCGGGCCTGTGAGAGCAGGCCGTTGGCGAGGTGGACGACCTGCGGTGACGAGCGGTAGTCGCGGACGAGCTTGACGACGGTGGCCGCGGGGTGGCGGGTGCGGAAGTCGAGAAGATGGTCGGGAGTTGCACCGGTGAACGAATAGATCGTCTGGCTGGCGTCGCCGACGACGCAGAGGCTGTCGCGTTCGCCGAGCCACAGTTCGAGGAGGCGTTGCTGGAGGGGGCTGACGTCCTGGTACTCGTCGACGACGAAGTGCTGGTACTGGGAGCGGACCTGGTCGGCGATGTCTTGGCGGTCCTGGAGGATGCCGACGGTGAGCAGCAGGACGTCCTCGAAGTCGATGAGTGATCGGTCGCGTTTGACGTCTTCGTAGGTGGCGTACAGCTGGGCGATCTCTGCGGGGTCGCGGGGGGATTCGCGGCCGGTCTTGGCGGCGGCGGCCGCGTAGTCGGAGGGGACGGTCTGGGTGACCTTGGACCATTCGATCTCGGCGGTGACGTCGCGGAGCTCGCCGCGGTCGAGGCGGATGCGGCAGGCGGCGGCGGCGTCGGCGACGAGCTGGATCTTGCGGTCGATGAGTCGGGGGAGGCTGCCGCCGACCGCTTTCGGCCAGAAGTACTGGAGTTGGCGCAGGGCCGCGGAGTGGAAGGTGCGGGCCTGGACGCCGCCGGCGCCGAGCTGGCGGAGGCGGCCGCGCATCTCTCCCGCGGCGCGGTTGGTGAAGGTGACGGCGAGGACGCTGGAGGGCTGGAGGATTCCGGCGCGTACTCCGTAGGCGATGCGGTGGGTGATCGCTCGTGTCTTGCCTGTGCCGGCGCCTGCCAGCACGCACACCGGACCGTGCAGGGCGGTGGCGACTGCGCGCTGCTCGGGGTCGAGCCCGTCGAGCACCGCGTCGGCCGTGTCCGGAACCTGCGGGAAGAGGGTGGAGTGCGTTGCTGCTGTCACCCCGCCATGCTGCCAGGTCGCCGGGGGCGGGTGAGTCGGTTGTCCACAGGGAGGGTCTTGTGGTCGTACTAATGCGGCAGGCGTCGGGGGGTGCCGGTGTACGGGGCGGGGGTACCCGGGTGCGGGAATGGTACGTGTCCGGCGTACGTTCCCCTTCTGCGATGACGCACCCCCAGCAGTAAAGGAGCGCGAGAGACATGCCGGGCACTGTGACGATGTACAGCACCACGTGGTGCGGATACTGCACGCGGCTGAAGGGCCAGCTGGACCGCGAGGGCATCACGTACAAGGAGATCAACATCGAGCACGACCCGGCGTCCGCGGCGTTCGTGGAGAAGGCGAACGGCGGGAACCAGACCGTTCCGACGGTTCAGGTGGTTCCCTCCAACGGTGGGGTCGAGGTCGTGATGACCAACCCGAGCCTCGCCCAGGTGAAGCGCGCGCTCGGCGTCTGACCCGGGAGCAGGCTACGAGACCCGACCCGGGTGATCACGGGCGCGGGTCTCGTCGGCGTTCTGCTGTTCAGCAGTACGGGTCGGCGTTCTTCCGCCCTGTTCAGCAGTACGGGTCGGCGTTCTGCCGTTCAGCAGTACGGCTGCTGGTCGGTGAGTGCCGACGCGACGCGCATGAAGACTCCGAAGAGACGGTAGAGCTGGGGAACCGGCCCGGCCACCTCGACGGTGCGGGAGTCTCGCAGGCCGACTCCGGGGATCCCTTCGAGCTGGCCGGCGACGGTGGCCGACTGCCACCGCACCGCCAGGGTGGCCGCGGCTTCCGTGCGGGCCGGCCGTGGGCGGGGGTCGGCACGACGCACTCCCTCGGCGGCGGCTTCCTCGATCGCCTTGCGCGCCTCGGTCGCGGGCCTCAGCCTGGCGCTGAAGCGGTCCCTGGCGTATTTGACCGGAGCCGTGACGACCTGGGTGTCCCAGGCTGTCATCTCGTCGCAGGCGGCGTCGTCGCCGGAGAGCATCACCACGGGTACGCCCAGTGCGGCGGCTGTGGCGTGCGCGAATCCGATCTCTCCCATGGGCTGGTCGTCCAGCCACATGTCCTCGATCTCGTGGCCCATGTAGCTGTGGCTGAGCACGCCCAGGGCACCGGCGCGTGAGTGGTAGCCGACGCACAGCACCGCGGCGAAGTCACTGTCCAGGCCTTCGAGCATCCCCATCCGTTTGGGTTTGCCTCTGACCAACTCCGCCTCGGGGTGTATCTGGTCCGCGAGCAGGTTCCGCATGGAGCTGTGTGCGTCGTTCACCAGAATCCGGGTGGCGCCGGCCGTGAGTGCTCCGCGCACGGCCGCGTTCACGTCCTCGGTCATCATGGCCCGGCCGTGCTGGTAGTCCTGGCCGCCGGCCTGCACGTCCTGGGCACCGACCAGTCCGGTGACGCCCTCCATGTCCGCGCTGATGTACACCTGCACGCCACTGCCTCCGCTCTGTGGCTCCCGGCCGCCGAGAGCCTCATGGTCAGGACACCGCGTGCCCCGGTCGGTCGCTCCGGGCATCGCGGCGGGGCGGTTCTTGAAGTAGCTCGAGAACCGCCCCTCTTGTGTGTTTTGCGCCACACCGGCTCCGGTGGCTGCCGGGTGGTCCGCCTGGCCTCTCCCGTGGGAGTGGTGGGTGGCTACACCTCTCTGCGGGGCAGGGGCTTTCCGTACCAGAGTTCGATCAGGCGGGCCGCGATGGAGATGCCGTAGGGGGGCATCACCTCGCCGGACTCGAAGGCGGTGCGCAGGTCCTCGCGGGAGAACCAGCGGGCTTCGTGGATCTCCTCGCCGTCGACGTTGATCTCGCGGGAGGTGGCGTGGGCCATGAAGCCGAGCATGAGGCTGGAGGGGAACGGCCAGGGCTGGCTGGCGACGTACTCGACCTCGCCGACGGTGATGCCCGCCTCTTCGAAGACCTCGCGGCGCACGGACTGCTCGATGGATTCGCCGGGTTCGACGAAGCCGGCGAGTGTCGAGAAGCGGCCTTCGGGCCAGTGCACCTGGCGGCCGAGCAGGATGCGGTCCTCGTCGTCGGTGACCGCCATGATCACGGCGGGGTCGGTGCGCGGGTAGTGCTCGGCGCCGCAGGCGGGGCAGCGGCGGATGTGGCCGGCTGCCGCGATCACGGTGCGTTCGCCGCAGCGTGAGCAGAAGCGGTGCAGTCGCTGCCAGTTCTCCAGGGCGACGGCGTGCACCATGAGGCCGGCGTCGCGGGGGGAGAGCAGGAGTCCCGCCTCGCGCAGGCCCGCGGGGCGTGCGGACTGGTCGATGCGGCCGGGCAGCGCGTCCTTCTGCAGTGCGAAGTAGCTCACACCGTCGTCGTCCGTGCCGAGGAAGTAGCGGTGCGCTTCGGTGAGCGGGGCCTCGAAGGAGGGGGTCATGACGAGTTCGGTGGTGCCGTCCGCGGTTTCGTCGATGAGGACCTGCCCGCCGGAGACCACGAAGGCGCGGGTCGTGGGGTGGCTCCAGGCCGCCGCGAGCCAGGCCTCGTCGAGCCGGTGGTGGGCGGCCCGGTCGATGCCGCTCGGGGCGGTGAGCGAGATGGGACGGTCGGCGGTGCGGTCGGTCCAGGTGGTCACGGGTGCTTCCAACTCCCCCGGTGGAACGGTTATTTCGGCGGGCGGTTCAGCAGGACGTACGGCGGGACGGGTGTGCGGGGCGCTCTTCTGGGTGTGAATGGGGCTTCTTCCGGATGTGAAAGGGCTTCTTCAGTGTGCCTCGCGCCAGTTCTCGGCCAGGTCGTCCCACAGGTGGGCGCTGGTTTCGACGCCCTTCATGAGGAGGTCGAGTTCGACCTTCTCGTTGGGTGCGTGCCAGCCGTCGGAGGGGACGGAGATGCCCAGGAAGAGCACGGGGGCGTCGAGGACTTCCTGGAGGTCGGCCGCGGGCCCCGAGCCGCCTTCGCGGGTGAAGCGGATGGGCTGCTCGAAGGCGCGGCCCATGGCCCGTACGACGGACTGCAGGGCGGGGTGGTCCAGCGGGGTGAGGCAGGGGCGGGTGGCGGCGCCGAAGGTGATCTCGTGCCGGATGCCTTCGGGGAGCTGTTCGGCGGCCCAGGTGCGTACGGCCTTCTCGATGTGGTCGGGGTCCTGGCCCGCGACCAGCCGGAAGGAGAGTTTCACCGTGGCGGAGGACGGGATGATCGTCTTGCTGCCGGGGCCCTGGTAGCCGCCGCCGATGCCGTTGACCTCGGCGGTGGGGCGGGCCCAGATGCGTTCCAGGGTGGTGTGGCCGGCCTCTCCGTGGGTGGCCGTCGACTTGGCGGTGCTCAGCCAGCGTGCTTCGTCGAAGGGCAGTTCGGCGAAGAGTTCGCGCTCGCGGTCGGTGAGTTCGGTGATGCCTTCGTAGAAGCCCGGGACGGCCACGCGCGCGTGGTCGTCGTGGAGGGCGGCGACGAGGCGGGCGGCTGCGGTGGCGGGGTTGGGCACGGCGCCGCCGAAGGAGCCGGAGTGGATGTCCTGAGCGGGCCCGTGCAGCTCGATCTCGCATTCGGCGAGCCCGCGCATGCCGGTGCACACGGTGGGGGTGTCCTCGGACCACATGCCGGTGTCGGAGACGATCACCGCGTCGGCGGCCAGCCGGTCGGCGTGGGTTTCCACGAGGTCACGGAAGTGCGGGGAGCCGGATTCCTCCTCGCCCTCGATGAGGAGTTTGAGGTGGACGGCGGGGGCGGTGCGTCCGGTGGCGGCGAGGTGGGCGCGGACGCCGAGTGTGTGGAAGAACACTTGGCCCTTGTCGTCGGCGGCTCCGCGCGCGTGGAGGCGGTTTCCGCGGATCACCGGTTCGAAGGGGTCGGTGTCCCAGCCGTCCTCGCGGGCGGCGGGCTGTACGTCGTGGTGCCCGTAGACGAGGACCGTGGGGGCCTGGGGGTCTTCGGACGGCCATTCGGCGAAGACGGCGGGGGCGCCCTCGGTCGTCCAGACCTCCGTGGTGGGGAAGCCGGTCTCCTGGAGTTTGGCGGCGAGCCAGTCGGCGCTGCGCCTCACGTCCGCCGCGTGGTCGGGCTGGGCCGACACGGAGGGGATGCGCAGCCATTCGGCGAGGTCGTCGAGGAAGGCCGTGCGGTGGTTCTGGATGTACGCGCGGACGGTGCTGACGGCGTTGTCAACGGGCTTGCTCATGCTCACGAGCCTAGCCGCCCGTGGGGGCGTGTTCGTCCGGTGGTTCTCCGGCCGCTTCTTGCCGCGGGTCCCGGGTGTCCTGCGTGAGGAGCCGTTCCAGGGCGGCGCGGTCGGGGAGGTCGCGGGGGCGGACGATCTCGCCGCTGCGAACGTAAACGAACGTGGCCTTGACGGACTCCGGGGGCACGCCCTGCTGCTCGGCCCAGGCGAGGCGGTAGACGGCGAGCTGGAGGGGGTCGGCGGTGCGGGTGCGGCTGGTCTTCCAGTCGACGATCTCGTACGTCGTGCCGTCGCCGTCGTCCTCCTTGTAGACGGCGTCGATGCGGCCCCGGACGACGCGTCCGGCGATGGCGAGCTGGAAGGGGGTCTCGACGCGGTGGGGCGTGCGGTGTGCGTAGGGAGTGCGTTCGAAGGCGTCCTTGAGGTCCTCCAGGTCGCGTTCGTCGGCGATCTCGGCGTCACTGCCGGGCAGGTCCTCCGGTTCGAGCATGGGCAGCCGCAGTTCTTCGAAGCGGGACTCCACCCAGGCGTGGAAGCGGGTGCCTCGGCGGGCCGCGGGGCGTGGGGGGCGCGGCATGGGGCGCGCGAGTTCCTGTGCGAAGCCGTCGGGGTCGGCGGCCAGGTGCAGTACCTGTGAGGCCGTGAGCGAGGCGGGCAGGGGGACGTCGGTGACGCTCGCGCGGGCGCGCAGGAGTTCTCCGGTGAGCGCGTCGAGGTCGCGGTCCCAGGAGTCGAGGGTGCGGAGTTCCTCGGGTGTGAGGCGTACGGGGTCGTCCTCCGGGTGGGGGCGGGCGTCCTGGCCCCGCGGGGGCGCCGGCACCGGGGCCGGGCGGGCATCGGGGACGGGTCGGTCCTCGGGGGCGGGCGCCTGGTGCGGGAGCGTCGGGCGGTGGGTGGTCCAGGAGTCCCAGTCCGAGTCGTCGCCCACGAGGAGGGCGTCGTCGCCTTCGGAGAGGTCGTCGTCTTCAGGGAGGTCGTCGTCTCCTCCGGGGTGCGGCTCGTCCCCGTAGGACGTCTCGTCGTCGGGCGGGGGCGGCCACTCCGGGTCGTCGTGGGAGGACGGGCCGTGGACGGCGGGGTGGGGCTCCTCGTGGGACGCCACCCGCTCCAGGTGGGCGAGTACGGTCTCGGCGGCCGCGCGGCGGCGGGCGAGTGCCGTGTCGTCGAGCGGGAGCGGCCACGCGTGGTCCGCCGCCGCCTCGTGCAGGGCCGGGTTCTCCTCGTCCTCCGCCGGTTCGTCGGCCCAGGCCTCGATCTCCCCGTGTCCGGCGGCGCAGTGGTCGTACAGGGCGTGCAGGAAGTCGGAGGGGCCGCGCGGGCGCTTCTGGGACGGGCCCCACCAGTGGCCGGAGCCGAGCAGGAGCGAGCGGGGGCGGGTGAAGGTCACGTAGCCGAGGCGGAGCTCCTCGGTGCGCTGGTGGCACTTCATGGCCTCGTGGAAGGCCTTGATGCCCTTGGTGTCCCAGGTCTCGACGTCGGGCAGGGTGTCGGCGTCTCCGCGCAGTTCGTGCGGCAGGACCTTGCCCTGGGCCGTCCATTTCTCGCGTCCCTGGGTACTGGGGAAGGTTCCGGTGACGAGGCCCGGGACGGCGACGACGTCCCACTCCAGGCCCTTGGACTTGTGGGCGGTGAGCACCTTGACGGTGTTCTCACCGCCGGGCAGCGCGTTGTCGAGGCCCTTCTCGTACTGCGCGGCGGTGCGCAGGAAGCCGAGGAACGCGAGCAGGGTCGCCTCGCCGTCGCCCGCGGCGAAGGACGCGGCGACGTCGAGGAAGTTCGAGAGGGTCTCGCGGCGGCGGGCGGCGAGGGCGTGCGGGGACGCGGAGAGCTCGACCTCCAGTCCGGTGACGGCGAGCACCCGGTGCAGGACGTCCATCAGGGGGTCGGCGAGCGAGCGGCGCAGGTCGCGCAGTTCGGCGGCGAGCCGTGCGAAGCGCACCCGGGCGTCGGGTGAGAAGGGCAGTCCGTCGTCGTCCCTCTCGGCCTCGATGGGCATCTCCAGGAACGTGTCCAGGGCGTCGGCGAGCGATATCACCTCGGCCGGGTCGACCCCTTCGACGGCCGCGGCGAGCCGGCGGTCGGCGTCGTCGTCGGCGCCCACGCGCGCGTGGGACACGAGAAGGCGGGCGCGCCGTCCCAGGAGGGCCAGGTCGCGCGGGCCGATCCGCCAGCGCGGTCCGGTGAGCAGGCGCACCAGGGAGGCGTTGGCGCCGGGGTCCTGGAGGACCTCGCAGACGGCGACCAGGTCGGCGACCTCGGGGAGGTGCAGCAGCCCGGAGAGGCCGACAACCTCGACGGGGATGTCGCGGGCGACGAGCGCGCCCTGGATCTCGGCGAAGTCGCTCGCCGTGCGGCACAGCACGGCGATCTCGCCGGGGGCCTTTCCGGTGCGTACGAGGTGGGCGAGGGAGTCGGCGAGCCAGTCGATCTCCTCGGCGTGGGTGGGCAGCAGCGCGCAGTGGACGACGCCGTCGTGCTCGGCTCCGGGGGCGGGCCGGAGGGCCTCCACGCCCGCGTGCATCGCGCGCAGGGGTTCGGCGAGGCCGTTGGCGAGGTCGAGGAGGCGGCCGCCGCTGCGGCGGTTCTCGCTGAGTGACTGGCGGGCGGCGGGGCGGCCGTCGGCGTGCGCGAAGTGTTCGGGGAAGTCGTCGAGGTTGGCGACGGAGGCGCCGCGCCAGCCGTAGATGGCCTGGCACGGGTCGCCGACGGCGGTCACGGGGTGCCCCGTGCCGCCGCCGAACAGTCCGGCGAGCAGCACGCGCTGCGCCACCGAGGTGTCCTGGTACTCGTCCAGCAGGACCACGCGGAACTCGTCGCGGAGGATGTCACCGACCTCGGGGCGGGTGCGGGCCAGGGTGGCCGAGAGGGCGATCTGGTCGCCGAAGTCGAGGAGGTCGCGTTCGCGTTTGGCCGCTCGGTAGCGGACGACCAGTTCGGCGAGTTCGCGGCGGGCCGCGGCTGCCTCGGGGACCTTGCGGAGGTCGGCGTTGGTGAGTCTGGCGCTCTCCAGGGTGTGCAGCAGTCCGGCGTCGTGGGCGCGCAGGTCCTCGGGGCGTACGAGGTGTTCGGCGAGTTCGGAGTCGAGGGTGAGGAGGTCGCCGACGAGGTCGGGGAAGGAGCGGGTGAGCGCCGGGTACGGTCCGGGTGACTCGCGCAGGACGCGGGCGGCGAGCTGGTAGCGGGTGGCGTCGGCGAGCAGGCGGGACGTCGGTTCGAGGCCGATGCGCAGTCCGTGGTCGGTCAGCAGGCGGCCCGCGAAGGCGTGGTAGGTGGAGATGACCGGTTCGCCGGGCGGGTTGTCGGGGTCGATCACGTCCGGGTCGGTGACCCCGGCCTTGATCAGGGCCTTGCGGACGCGTTCGGCGAGTTCGCCCGCGGCCTTGTTGGTGAACGTCAGACCGAGGACCTGTTCGGGGGCGACCTGTCCGGTGCCGACCAGCCAGACCACGCGTGCGGCCATCACCGTGGTCTTCCCGGAGCCGGCTCCGGCCACGATCACCTGCGGGGCGGGCGGTGCGGTGATGCAGGCCGTCTGCTCCGGGGTGAAGGGGATGCCGAGGAGCTCCTTGAGCTGCTCGGGATCGGTGATACGGGCTGGCACGTCAGAGAGGCTAGCCGCGCCCACTGACAGCGGGCGGCCACATCGGCTGTCGGGGCGTGGGAACCGCTGGTCAGCACGTGTGGTGTCGTACGTCACTCGGGTCGCGTCCGATGACACCGCGCGCGCCGGGAGCAACCGGCCCTCGACGGTGCGCGTGCCGCCGGTCGGCCACCGGCCGGTCACTCGACGACGTGACGTCCCTCCGCGCGGGCGCTGCACGATGTGCGGAACGCGCAGTGCGTGCAGTGCTGGCCGGTGGTCGGTGAGAACCGTTCGTCGAGGACCTTGCCCGCGGCGGTGGCCAGCAGGTCGCCGACCCACTCCCCCGTGAGTGGTTCCTGGGCCTGCACCTTGGGGAGGGTCTCGCCGCCGTTCTTCTGGGCGGCGCCCTGGCGGAGCTGGACGAGTTCGGCGCCGCCCGGCTCGGGGCGTACGCCGTCGAAGGCGTCGTCGACGGCGCCCTCGCGGACGGCGAGCTGGTAGACGGCGAGCTGTGGGTGGTGGGCCACTTCGGCGGCGGTGGGCGCGTGTTTGCCGGTCTTGAAGTCGACCACGTAGGCGCGGCCCTCGGTGTCCGTCTCGACGCGGTCCATGGAGCCGCGGATGCGTACTTCGTAGGAGCCCGCTTCGAGGGTCACGTCGAAGTCGTGCTCGCTGGCCACGGGCGTCCGGCCGGGGCGGACCTGGTTGGTGTCGACGTGCCACTTCAGGAAGCGTTCGAGCGCCACGCGCGCGTGCTCCTTCTCCTGCGTCGACTTCCAGGGCGCGTCGAAGGCGAGCGCGTTCCACACGGAGTCCAGGCGTTCCATGAGGACGTCGAGGTCGGCGGGGGTGCGTCCGGAGGCGACTTCGTCGGCGAGGACGTGCACCACGTTGCCGAAGCCCTGGGCCGCGGTCGCGGGCGCGTCGGCCTTCACTTCTCGTCCCAGGAACCATTGGAGGGCGCAGGTGTTGGCGAGCTGGTCGAGGGCGCTCCCGGAGAGCACGACGGGCTGGTCGCGGTCGCGCAGCGGGACCTTGCTCTCGGTGGGGTCGTACATGCCCCACCAGCGGTAGGGGTGGGCGGAGGGCACCAAGGGGCGGCCGTCGTCGTCGGCGAGGGCGGCGAGTCTGGCCAGGCGGTGGGCCGCGGCCTGCCGGAGGGGTTCCGAGACGCGGGGGTCGACGGTGGTGGCGCGCAGTTCGGCGACGAGGGCGGCGACGGACAGCGGGCGGCGGGGCCGGCCGGTGACGTCCTTCGGTTCGACGCCGAGTTCGGTGAGGAAGCGGGAGGGCTGGTCCCCGTCGTCGGCGGGTGCCTTCACCGCGGTGACGACGAGGCGTTCGCGCGCGCGGGTGGCGGCCACGTAGAACAGGCGGCGTTCTTCGGAGAGGAGTGCTCCGGGGGTGAGGGGTTCGGCGAGGCCGTCGCGACCGATACGGTCCGCCTCCAGCAGGGAGCCGCGGCGGCGCAGGTCGGGCCACAGACCCTCCTGGACGCCCGCCACGACGACGAGGCGCCATTCCAGGCCTTTGGAGCGGTGCGCGGTCATCAGGCGCACGGCGTCGGGGCGTACGGCCCGGCGGGTGAGGGTGTCGGCGGCGATGTCCTGGGCGTCGATCTCCTCCAGGAAGTTGAGGGCGCCGCGTCCGCCGGTGCGTTCCTCGGCGCGGGCGGCGGTCGCGAACAGCGCGCACACGGCGTCGAGGTCGCGGTCGGCGTTGCGTCCGGCCGCGCCGCCGCGCCGGGCGGCGCGCTCCAGGCGCTGCGGCCAGGGTGTGCCTTCCCAGAGGTCCCACAGCGCCTCCTCGGCCGTCCCGCCGCCCGCCAGGCGCTCCCGTGCCTTGCGCAGCAGGGCACCGAGGCGCTGGGCTCCGCGGGCGTAGGCCGGGTCGTGGGCGACGAGCCGCTCCGGTTCGGCCAGCGCGAGGGCGAGCAACTCGTCGGAGGGCGGTGGTACGTGGTTGCCGGCGGTGCGCTCCTCCTCGCGCAGCGCGCGGCCCAGGCGCCGCAGGTCGGCGGCGTCCATGCCGGCGAGGGGGGAGGCGAGCAGGGTGAGGGCGGTCTCGGTGTCGAGCCAGGACACCGTCTCCTGGAGGCCGGCGTCCTCGGGCTGTGCGTCCGGGGCAGCAGGCACGGCTGCCGGAACGGCTTCAGACACGGCTGCCGGAACAGCTTCAAGGGCAGCTCCGGGATCGTTTTCGGGAGCGGCTCCAGGTGCGGCGTCAGAGGCGTCGTCAGGGGCGTTGGCGGAAGCGTCGCTGTCGGCACCTGGCGTGGGTGCCGCGCCCGTCCCCGTCCCTGTCCCGGACTCGGCGCGGGCGACCGCCCGCAGGGCCGTCAGCAACGGCGTCACCGCGGGTTCGTGCCGCAGGGGCAGGTCGTCGCCGTCGATGTCGAGCGGTACGCCGGCCGCGGTGAGCGAGCGGCGGATCACCGGGATCGTGCGGGAGCCGGCGCGCACCAGGACGGCCATCTCGCCCCAGGGGACGCCGTCCTCCAGGTGGGCGCGGCGCAGGATGTCGGCGATGTTGTCCAGTTCCGTGCCCGCCGTCGGGTACGTGTAGACCTCGACCGTGCCGCCGTCCCGTACCGGCGTCAGTTCGCGGTGGGCGCGTACCTTCGGCGCGGGCAGCCGGGTCAGCGGCATGCGCTGGGTGAGCAGGCGGGTGGCGTCGAGCAGGGTGGCGCCGGAGCGGCGGGAGGTGCGCAGCACCTCGACCGGCGCGGGGTGGCCGTCCGCGCGCGGGAAGGCGTCGGGAAAGTCCAGGATGCCGTTCACGTCGGCGCCCCTGAAGGCGTAGATCGACTGGTCGGGGTCGCCGAAGGCGACCAGGGTGCGGCCGCCGCCGGCCAGGGCGCGCAGGAGCCGCACCTGGGCGGGATCGGTGTCCTGGTACTCGTCCACGTAGACGGCGTCGTACTGCGCGGCGAGACGTCCGGCGACGCCCGGGCGCCCCGTGAGCAGTACCGCGCGGTGGACGAGTTCCGCGTAGTCGAGCACTCCTTGCAGGTCGAGAACGTCGAGGTACTCGGCGAGGAAGGCCGCGGCGGCGCCCCAGTCGGGGCGGCCGATCCGGCGGGCGAAGGCGGTCAGGGCGTCGGGGCCGAGCCCCAGTTCGCGGCTGCGCGCCAGGACGGCTCGGACCTCGTCGGCGAAGCCGCGTGTGGTCAGGCAGGCGCGCAGTTCGTCGGGCCAGCGCACGTGGGCGAGGCCGAGCCGCTCCAGGTCGGGCTGGCCCGCGAGCAGCTCGCGCACCGCGACGTCCTGTTCGGGTCCGGACAGCAGCCGCAGCGGTTCCACGAACAGGTCGCTGTCCTGGTGGGCGCGGACCAGGGCGTAGCAGAACGAGTGGAAGGTGGTGGCCCGGGGGGCGCGGGCGGCCCCGATGCGCAGCGCCATGCGGTCGCGCAGTTCCACGGCAGCCTTGCGGCTGAACGTGAGGACCAGGATCCGTTCCGGGTCGCCGCCGTGTGCGATCCGGGCCGCCACGGACTCGACGAGGGTGGTCGTCTTGCCGGTGCCGGGGCCTGCCAGCACGAGGAGCGGGCCCGATCCGTGGTCAACCACTGTGCGCTGTCCTGCGTCCAGACGAGGGGGGCCCACCCGGACCGGCGCGGTGCGCACCAGTCGGTACGCGCCGCGGGTCCCCTGCCGCACCTGGGGGTGCGGCAGGCGCCTGGTGGAGGAAGAGGAGCTCACGTGGTTCGCCGGTCCTGGAGGTTGTGCTGGTGGGCGGAGCGCCGCGGGCCGAGGGTGGTGGCCGCGGGGTGAGGGGGACGCGCGCCGTCGACGGTACGCCGGTGGACATCACGGAAGGACGGCTTCCCGTTCTTCCCTCACACCCGGTGCGTTCCCCGCTCGTCGAACGTACGGCATGTCACGGACGTGCCTCGTTTCCCCCGTACGGGCCACAGACGCCCCGCCCGCCCGTCCGATGCCGGAAGCTGTCAGGTGTGATCCTGCGCGCGTTCGTCGCCGTCCCATCGTGCTCGTCTCATGTCGACGCGCGGCAGATGCCCTTCGGAAGCCCTGCTCGCCTCCTTCAGCGGCGTGCCCTCCGCGCGGTAGCGGTCCAGTGCCTCGAGTTCGTGGCCCGGCAGAAGGACTCCGTCCGCGCGGACGACCCGCCACCACGGGACCGCTCCTCCGTAGAGGGCCATCACGCGTCCGACCTGGCGCGGGCCGCCCTCCTCCAGCCACTCGGCGACATCCCCGTACGTCATGACGCGCCCGGGGGGAATGAGGTCGGCGACCTCGAGGACCCGCTCCGCGTACTCCGGCAGCTCGTCCGCCGGAAGACTCTCCTCGCTCATCCGCCCCATCCTGCCCCACCCCACCGACAGTGTGACGGGACGGCGACTGTGGGTATCCCTCGCCCCGACGGCGCGCTTCGGGCAGACTGTGCGCCCCCGCATTTGCACCCTGATGCCCCCGTGTGTCGGTGGGGCATGCCACCATCGTGCGGGCGGTGACTGGTGATACGAGATCAAGAAGAGACCATGAGGCAGCAGGGCGTGCACCCCGAGGGCGCGGAGAGCACCTCCGCCGCTTCGTCGCGCCCGGAGGCCTCCGGAGCCACCGCCGAGAGCTCCGGCAAGACGGCCGGCGAGCCCGACCCGAAGACCGATTCCCCCTCGAAGGCGGACGAAAAGCCCTCCCATGAGGCGCGCGGCGCGCGGAATCGCCGGGCGACGGGCGACGAAGACTGCGGTGACGAGGCCCACAACGACGAGGTCGAGGGCGACGAACCGCTGCTGCCCGCGCGCGTGCACCGTCCGTCGGACCTGATGCGGCTGCTGGTCGGCTTCCTCGCGATCGTCGTGCTGCTCGCCATCGCGGCGTTCGCGCACGGGACGACGTCCGGGCTCGAGCAGGACATCAACAAGGGCACCGGCCAGGCGCCCGATCTGCTGATCAAGATCGCGGGGCTCGCGTCGAGCATCGCGATCCTGCTGGTGCCGGTCGCCTTCGCGATCGAGCGCCTGATCAAGCGGGACGGGCTGCGCATCGCGGACGGCGTGCTCGCCGCGGTCCTCGCACACGGAGTGACCCTCGCCACCGACCTGTGGGTCGCGAAGGCAGCGCCGGGCTCCATCCAGGAGGCCCTCACCCAGCCCTCGCCGGGTGACATCCACGCCCTCACCGACCCGGTGCACGGCTACCTGGCGCCGGTCATCGCGTACATGACGGCCGTCGGCATGTCCCGCAGACCCCGGTGGCGCGCGGTGCTGTGGGTGGTGCTGCTCCTGGACGCCTTCTCCATGCTGGTCACCGGCTACACGACACCGTTCTCGATCATCCTGACGGTGCTGATCGGCTGGACCATCGCCTACGGGACGCTGTACGCGGTCGGGTCGCCGAACGTCCGGCCGACCGGGCGGACGCTGATGGCGGGGCTCCGGCACGTCGGTTTCCACCCCGTCAGCGCGGCCCGCGAGGAGACCCCGGACACGTCCGACAACGGCGACCGCGGCCGGCGTTACTTCGTCACCCTGGAGGACGGACCGCCGCTGGACGTCACGGTGGTCGACCGGGAGCAGCAGGCGCAGGGCTTCTTCTACCGGGTCTGGCGCAACCTGACCCTGCGCGGGCTCGCCACCCGGCGCAGCCTCCAGTCGCTGCGGCAGGCCCTGGAGCAGGAGGCGCTCCTCGCGTACGCGGCCATCGCGGCCGGCGCCAACGCGCCGAAGCTGATCGCGACCTCGGAGCTCGGGCCGGACGCCGTGATGCTCGTCTACGAGCACACCGGCGGACGCACCCTGGACTCGCTGCCCGGGGAGCTCATCACCGACGGCCTGCTGCGCGACACCTGGCATCAGGTGCAGGCGCTGCAGTCACGGCGCATCGCACACCGCAGGCTCGCGGGTGACGCGATTCTGGTGGATCGTTCCGGCACGGTGATCCTCACCGATCTGCGCGGCGGTGAGATCGCTGCCGGTGATCTGCTGCTGCGCATGGACATCGCACAGCTGCTGACCACCCTGGGGCTGCGTGTCGGCGCCGAGCGCACGGTGGCGTCCGCGGTCGGTGTGCTGGGTCCGGACGCCGTCGCCGACTGTCTGCCACTGCTGCAGCCCATCGCGCTGTCCCGCTCCACGCGCGCGACGCTGCGCAAACTGGCCCGGGAGCGTGCCCAGCGCGAGCGCGAGGCGGTCCTGGAGGCCTCACGGCAGGGCAAGCTCGCGCGCGCGGAGCAGGCCCAGCACGCCGAGACCGTGGCGGAGAAGCCCGGCAAGAAGGCCGTACGGGCGGAGCAGCGGGCCGAGAAGCGGGCGCTGGACGAAGCGCTGGACGAGGCGCGCGAGGAGGACCTGCTCACCCAGATCCGCCACCAGGTGCTGCGGATCAGACCGCAGGCACCGGTCGAGCCGGCCCGCCTGGAGCGGATCAAGCCGCGCACGCTGATCAGTTTCATCGCCGGTGCCATCGGCGGCTACTTCCTTCTGACACAGCTCACCCACATCGAGTTCGCGACCCTCTTCGAGAGCGCCGAGTGGGGCTGGGTCGCGGCCGCCGTGCTGTTCTCGGCGCTGAGCTACTTCGCGGCGGCGATGAGCCTGCTCGGCTTCGTGCCCGAACGGGTGGGGTTCCTGCGGACCGTGGCCGCGCAGGTCGCCGGCTCGTTCGTGAAGATCGTGGCGCCCGCGGCGGTCGGCGGTGTGGCGCTCAACACGCGCTTCCTGCAGCGTGCCGGGGTGCGGCCGGGGCTCGCGGTGGCGAGCGTCGGCGCTTCGCAGCTGTTCGGGCTCGGCTGTCACATCCTGATGCTGCTGTCCTTCGGCTATCTGACCGGCACGGAGAAGACGCCGTCCCTGTCACCCTCGCGCACGGTCATCGCCGGGCTGCTGACGGTCGCGGTGCTGGTCCTTGTCGTGACGTCGGTGCCGTTCCTGCGGAAGTTCATCGTCACCCGCGTCAGGTCGCTGTTCGCCGGGGTCGTACCGCGGATGCTGGACGTGCTGCAGCGTCCGCAGAAGCTGATCACCGGCATCGGCGGCATGCTGCTGCTGACCGCCTGCTTCGTGATGTGCCTGGACGCGTCGATCCGTGCCTTCGGTCATGAGGAGACCACCACCCTCAGCCTCGCCAGCGTGGCCGTCGTCTTCCTCGCCGGCAACGCACTCGGCTCCGCGGCGCCGACCCCCGGCGGTGTCGGCGCGGTCGAGGCGACGCTCACGGTCGGTCTGATCGCCGTCGGCCTCCCCAAGGAGGTCGCCGCACCCGCGGTGCTGCTGTACCGGCTGCTGACGCTGTGGCTGCCGGTGCTGCCCGGGTGGCTGTTCTTCAACCACCTCACGCGCAAGGGCACCCTGTAGGGAGCCGGCACGGCACACCGCACCCCGGGGAGCATGGGCACGGCGCCCACCGGCCGCACGGGCACGGCCCGCCCCGACCCGCATCGGCGGGCACGGGCCGCCGTGCCCTCACCCGCACGGCCCGCGTCCCGAGCGCACCGCCCGGCGCGACCGCAGGATGGGAGACATGCCGAACCCGTCCCAGTCGCGCGCCGCTGCCCTCACCGTGACCGCCGTCCTGCTGTCCTGTGTGCTGACGGGCTGCAGCGAAGGACCCAAGGACGGGGATCTGACGGCCCAGCAGCTGAACTGGCAGGACTGCCCGGCCCCTTCCGAGTCCGAGGGCGGCGGCGACGCCCCCTCTCCTCTGCCGGGCGGTGCGCAGTGGCAGTGCGCCACCATGAAGGCTCCCCTCGACTGGTCCGCCCCCAAGGGCGACACGATCGGCATCGCGCTGATCCGGGCGCGGGCGAGCGGCGACCCGGACAAACGCATCGGCTCCCTCGTCTTCAACTTCGGCGGCCCCGGCGGCTCGGGCGTCACCACGCTGCCCGCCTTCGGCGGGGACTACGCGAAGCTGCGCACCCGCTACGACCTGGTGAGCTTCGATCCGCGCGGGGTCGGCCGCAGCGACGGGGTGGAGTGCGAGGACGACAGCCAGCTCGACTCGTACTTCCAGCAGGACGCCATCCCCGACGACGACACCCAGCGGAAGGCGCTCCTGGACAACACCAAGGCGTTCAACGCGGCCTGCGAGAAGAACTCGGGCCGGACCATCCCGCACGTGCGCACCACCGACGCGGCCCGCGACATGGACCTCATGCGGCAGGTCCTCGGGGACGACAAGCTGCACTACTTCGGCATCTCCTACGGCACCGAACTCGGCGGTGTGTACGCCCACTTGTTCCCCAAGAAGGTGGGCCGCGCCGTGTTCGACGGGGTGGTCGACCCGACGCAGGACCCGGAACAGAGCGCGCTCGGACAGGCCAGGGGCTTCCAGCTCGCGCTCGACAACTTCGCCGAGGACTGCACCTCGAAGGCGGATCCCTGCCCGATCGGCGACACCCCGCACGACGTCAAGGACCGCATCGCCAAGCTCCTCACCGACCTGGAGAGCAAGCCGATCCCCGGCATCTTCCCGCGTGAGCTGACCCAGACCGCAGCGACCAACGGCATCGCTCAGGCCCTGTACTCCAAGGACTTCTGGGAGTACCTGACGGAGGGACTGGACCAGGCGTACAACGGTGACGGCAAGGAGCTGATGGTGCTGTCGGACTCGATGAACGGGCGCAGCGAGGACGGCCAGTACAGCAATCTCACCGCGGCGAACGTGTCCATCAACTGCGCGGACGAGAAGCCGCGTTACACCGCCGCCGACGTCGAGGCGAAACTTCCGGAGTTCCGGGCCGCGTCGCCCCTGTTCGGCGCCTATCTGGCCTGGGGCATGCTCAGTTGCACCGACTGGGCCGTCCCGGGGGCCGCCGACCACCCGGACGTCGGCGCCGCCGGCGCGGCGCCGATCCTCGTGGTCGGCAACACCGGTGACCCGGCCACACCGTACGAGGGCGCGAAGAAGATGGCGGAGGCGCTGGGCAAGGGCGTCGGCGTCGAGCTGACCTACAAGGGCCAGGGACACGGCGCGTACGACAGCGGGAACAAGTGCGTGCACAACGCGGTGGACGGCTATCTGCTGGACGGAGCCGTACCCCCTGCCGGAACCGTCTGCACCTAGAAAGCCCAGGTCAAACGGTTATCCACAGGGGCACGGGGCTGCTCGCCGCCGAGGCCTAATATGGCGTGCAGGTGATCCGCGGCATCCGGCGGACCACGGGTGAGGGGGGAGACTCATGACGCGTTTCGCGCGGTGGACTGCCGTGGTGGCGGCCGCTCTGCTGGTGGCCGGCTGCGGCGGCTCGTCCGGGAACGGCAAGGACGAGGGGAAGAACAGCGACCCTCCGTCGGCCACCACGCCTTCGTCCGGCGGCGCTTCGGCCCTGCCGGCCTCGCTCACCGCGCAGAAGCCCGACTGGGGCCGCTGCAAGGGCACTTCGGGCTCCGCCGCCCAGCGCGGCGGATGGCAGTGCGCGACACTCAAGGTGCCGCTCGACTACGCGAAGCCGGGCGGCGAGACGATCGGCCTCGCGCTGATCCGTTCGAAGGCGACCGGTGGCCAGGGCAAGCGCCTCGGCTCGCTCCTGTTCAACTTCGGCGGCCCCGGCGGTTCGGGCGTCTCCACGATGCCCGGCTACGAGAGCCTCGTCGGCCCGCTCCACGAGCGCTACGACCTGGTGAGCTGGGACCCGCGCGGTGTCGCCGCGAGCGAGGGTGTGCGCTGCCGCGGTGACAAGGCGATCCAGGCCGCCGAGTCGGTGGACGCGACTCCGGACGACGCCGCGGAGGAGAGCGCCTACTTCAAGGACGCCACGGACTTCGGCAGGGGCTGCGAGAAGGCCGCCGGAAAGCTGATGTCGCACGTCTCGACGACCGACACCGCCCGCGACATGGACCTGATGCGCCAGGTCCTCGGCGACAGCCGCATGCACTACTTCGGCATCTCCTACGGCACGGAACTCGGTGGTGTGTACGCCCACTTGTTCCCCGAGAACGTGGGACGGCTGGTGCTGGACGCCGTCGTCGACCCGAGCGCCGACACGGTGGGCCACGCCAAGAACCAGACCCTGGGGTTCCAGCGCGCCCTGGACGACTACCTCAAGTCCACCGGCCAGGACCCCGCGCAGGGCTCCCGGAAGATCGTGGACCTTCTGGACCGGATCGACGCGAAGCCGCTGCGGACCACCGGCGGGCGCGAGCTCACCCAGACCCTGGCCCTCACCGGCATCGTGCTGCCGCTGTACAGCAAGGCGGGCTGGCCGCGCCTGACCAGGGCGCTCGAGGCGGCCGAGGACGGCGACGGGACGGAACTGCTGGAGCTCGCCGACGGGTACAACGACCGCGACTCCGCAGGGCACTACGGCACGACGACCCATTCACAACGGGTCATATCGTGCTTGGACGACAAGCAGCGGCCGACTCCCGAGGAGACGAGGAAGCTGCTGCCCGAGTTCGAGAAGATCTCGCCCGTCTTCGGCGATTTCATGGGCTGGGACACGGCGGGCTGGTGTCACGACTGGCCGGTCGCCGGTCAGTACGACACCCCGGAGGTCAGCGCCCCGGGAGCCGCGCCCGTCCTGGTCGTGGGCAACACCGGGGACCCGGCGACGCCGTACGAGGGCGCCCGCAGGATGGCCGACGAACTGGGCAAGGGCGTCGGGGTGGAGCTCACCTGGAAGGGCGAGGGCCATGGCGCGTACGGGAGTGGCAGCGAGTGTGTCGACTCCACGGTGAACGGCTATCTGCTGAACGGGACGGTACCGAAGGACGGCAAGGTCTGTTCATGACGACGGCGGGGGTCCCCCACACCTGTCGTGTGCGAGACCCCCGCCGTCGGAAGTACGGGACGAGCCGGTGCTCGGCGGACCGGCTCGCCCGTTGCTCAGTAGACCGGCAAGTCAGGACACATGCGCTATGACCTGCCGCTTTACCGCCCTGTCAGGCCACTTGGGCCGTCGTGGGGCCGTCATCGCCCTCCGGTGAGTCATCGAACACCCGGTCAACCGCCGACCGCGTCCGGGCCCTACTGCTCGGCATGAGGTGGGTGTACGTGCGGAGCGTGAATCCGGGGTCGTGGTGCCCCAAGTACTCCGACAGCGCCTTAATGCTCTCGCCTGCATCCAACAGCACGGAAGCGTAGAAGTGCCTCAGCGCGTGCATCCCGTTCTCGCGTCCGTAGGGCACGCCTGCGGACGCTAGGGCCGGGCGCCACGCCCACCGGTTGAAGTCGTTGCGGTTCACCGGTTCGACCTCGCGCCGGTGGAAGAGCAGCGTCGCCGTGACGGGCCTGCCGTCAACCGCGCGCCATGGCAGCGTCACGCTCGCCGGCGGGTGCTGTGCGAGGTGCTCCCTCAGGCGGCGAGCGACAGACGCCGGGAGCGGAACGGCGCGGGGCTTGCCGTTCTTGGGGACAGCAAAGACCGGCCGGTTCCGGATCAGCTTCACCTGCCGGATGACGTGCACCACGTCTTCTGTGAAGTCGATGTCCTCGACGGCCAGTCCCAGTACTTCGCCCTGCCGCATCCCGCAGCCGCTCGCTAGATCCACCGTGGCGCGATACTCCTCGACGAGAGCGGCCCGAACGGCGAACACCCGCTCCCGCTCCCACGGGACGACCCGTCGGGGGTCCAACTTGGGGATCTTCACTGAGTTCGAGCGGCACGGGTTACTCGGGATCACCAGGTCATCGACAGCGGCCGTGAGCATGGTGCTCAAGTTCGCGAAAATGACCCGCTGGTAGGCGGGTGCTACCCCGCCGTCCTCCAACTCCCGCAGCCACTCGCGAATGTGGACTGGCCGGAGCGATCCCAACGGGCGGCTACCCAGGTACGGCAGGACGTGCAAGCGAATCCGGCGCTCAGTCCCAACGAATGTGCCAGGGTCCCCGGTCAGGGAGTTGAGCCAGCGGTCGGCGTGCTGGCGGACGGTGAGGCGTCCGGCGGCGGGGTCGATGTACTGGCCGCGCGTCATGTCGGCCTCGATCGCAGACAGCCACTTCTCAGCAACGCGCTTCTGTCCGTCGGGGAAGCTCTTGGACTTCTCCGAGCCGTCGGGGCCGACGTACCGGGCGCGGTACCGCATGCCGGTGCCGTGGCGGTCACTCTTGACGCGGGCGGTCCTGCCGTCAGCGTTGGTTTCGGTCTTGTACCAGCGGTCTTGGATGTGGCCAGCCATAGGGGCTGATCCCTTCTCGGTAGCAGGCCGGGCGGGGCCCTAAGGGCGCCGTCGGCCCGGTTTTGGGGTGTGCTGGGCCGGGCCCGCTACTCGCTACGGGCCTGATCATCGGGGGTTTGGGGTGCTAGCGGGGTTGCTACCGGTAGCGGGTGGGGTTGCTACCGGTAGCACCTGTGCGCGGGCTCTCAGGGAGGCTGGGACGGGGGCTGTCGGATGGCTTCCGGAGGGGGTTCTCGGGGGTGCTGGGGGTGTGCCTCCCTGCCTCCCTGAGAGGTCATCTGCGCTGATCAGATGGAGGGAGGAGGGTCAGGGAGGCGGTGAGGGAGTTCTCCCTGCCTCCCTCAGCCGGCGGGCCGTGCCTCCCTGTCGTTCGCGGTGTCTGTCGGGGCCGGGCGGGGAGGTAGAGACAGGGAGTGCGGACGCCTTCCAGGGGTGCCGTTCGAGGGGTTGAGGTGACGCCTCCCCGCCTCCCCGAAGCGGTGTCTGCGCTGATCAGTGCGGGGGATGCGGGCCGGGGAGGTGGTTGGGGAGTTCTCCCCGCCTCCCCGGCCCGGCGGGTGGTGGCTCCCCGCCGGGCCGGACCGGTCAGGCCGCGTCGTCGAGGGCGGTCAGTTCCGCTTCCCAGGCCCGTACGGCGGCGGGGTTGAAGCGGAGGTAGCGGCCGACGCGGAACCCGGTGGGGCCGATGCGCTTGCGGCGCCACTGGTAGACGGTTTCGACGCTCGGGAGGCTGAACATCGTGACCAGGTCTTCGGGGGTGAGGTAGCGGTCCGGCAGGCCGCCGCGCAGGAGGGCGCGCGGGTCGGTCGGCTCTTCGGTGGTGGCCATGGCTGTGGTGACTCCTCGTGTCCGTCGTGCGGTGCGTGGGAGTGATGCCGGTCGCGGTCCTAGAGAGTTGGTGTATCGCAGCGTCCGCAGCTCCTTAGCGTCCGCACGGTCGAATCTGTGCAGGCCAGAGCGGGTGAGAAGTGCGGACGCTAGTGCGGACGCTGCGGGGACTGGACGGCTGTAGCGTCCGCAGCTTCGACGTGTCCGGGCCGCTGGTGTGCGGCCCGGCCCGGCTGGCATTCCGGCTACGTCAGTACTGGTCAGATGGAGGTTCAAGGCGCCCCGGCGGGGCCACCTCCGGCCACAGAGGGCCCTGTTCGGGTGCGGACGCTGTCTCGTCCTCGGGGGCCGCGCGTGCGAGCGTCAGGAGCTTGTGCCGGGTCCGGTCCCGACTACGCTGCGTATCATCAACGGTGATCCCGATCGAGCGGAGCAGCGGGGCGAGGCGCTTGACGCGTCCGCTCGCGCGGGTGGGGTCCTTGGGCCAGTTCGGCGGCCGGACCAACGGCGCGGGCAGTGCCTCCAAGAGCTGTCCGGCAGTGCCCTGCCAGCTACCGGCCTGGTCGACCAGCCGAGCGATGGCCATGGCGAACGGGTCACCCTCCAACGCGTCCGTGGCGACGTTCTCCGAGGTCGCAAGGTAGTCGCCAAGGGTGTTCCAGCCCTGGGTCTCGTCGACCGCGGCGAGGACACGAGCGAAGTCCGCCATGCGCGGCATGGTCTCCAGCCGCACCGACGGCAGGACCGCGAGGACGCAGGCCAGCACATCGAACAGGGCCCCGAGCACGGCAGGCCGTACGGCCGCGAAGGTGGCGTCCAACTCCTCTTCAGAGCGGCGCCGACCGGAGTCGATGAGCTGCAAGTCCAGCAACAGGACGCGTTCGGCGAGGTCGCCCGCGAGAGCTCCCGCGTCGATCGTGGTCAGCGCGAGCACCCGCTTGAAGGTGAGCACCACCACGTCGTCATCGGTGTACAAAGCCCGGTCGACGACCCCGTCACCCGTCACGGCTTTGCACAGGGTGTCCGAGAGCCACGGCGGGATCGTGCTGACGTTGTCCAGGCACAGAGCCCATGAGGCGAACGCCTGCCGCGACCACGCCTTCTCATCGCGTGGCTGGCTGCGCTTGGAGGCAGGTGAGGGGTCGACGAGGTTGATGAACATCTGCGCGGCCTTGGACTTGCCCGTGCCCTGCTCGCCCTTGCACACCAGCGCCGGGTGCGGGATGTCGGGAATCCAGGCCGCGACCAGCCACGCGACAAGCTGGTGAAAGGTGGGCTGATCCATGTTCAGCAGGGCGTGCAGCTTGGCCAGGCCGTCGCCGTCCAGCACGGGCGGGGGCATCGGGGCCATGGCTCCGGAGCGCCGGAAGAGCACCGGGGCCCGGTCGACGATGTTCCAGCCGGTTGCGGTGACGACGACCGCGCGGCCGTCGGTGCTGCCGAGGTCGACGACGATTCCGCCGGCCGGGTCGCGTCCCACCCGCAGGTGCACCGGAACGGGGTCGGTGTCTTCCGCGATGCCTTCCAGCACCGTCATGGCGTCCGCGAGCGCGGACTGTGAGGCCACCTCGCCGGGGTAGTCGTAGGCGAACTGCTTGGCCAGGCGCTGACGCAGTCCACCCTTGTTCCGCAGCGGCAGCGCGGTGTTGGGGCCGTCGATGGCGACCGCGTAGGGGCGGCCGTCCGGGGAGGTGACGAACCGGTACTGCTCGCGCGCCATAGCCACGATCCGGGCGGCGGCGGGCGGCTTCTTTCCTCCCTCGTCGCCGCGCTCGGTACGGTGGCCGGTCGATCCGATCGGGCCGGACGGCAGGTGTTCACGGGTGTTCACGCGACGGGCCGCGCCGTTCACGGAACCGTTCGGCGCGTTCACGGCCCGGGTCGATTCAGCGTTCACGGCGCCGTTCCCGCTGTTCACGGGCCGGGTCGATCCGTTCAGCGCACCGTTCACGGACGTCACGCGAACACCGCCTCTCCAGTCGGGCCCGCGCACGTCCGAACCGGTCGGGGCGCGCGGAGGTAGTCGGGTCGGATCGAGGGTCGACGGAAGCCCTCACGACAGACCGACCGGGCTCCCTGCGGGGTGCCGTGACGTCGGGTGTGACGCGGCTCGTCACGCAGGTCAGCCGTAGACCGTAGGGCGATCGGGTCGGGCGACCACACCGCCGCGAAGGCCGACTGGTTGGCGTGTGCGAGTCGGGCCAGCACGGGCCAGTCGACCGGTGCGGCGATCGGCGCGGTCGGGTCGGCCCACGCCAGCAAGAGCAGGGCGATCGAGAACGGGAGCCGGTCGGCCTTGGCCTGGTTGCAGTCGATGCAGGCCAACATGAGCGAGGTGACCGACCATGACCGCCACAGCGACTGAGGTGCGATGTGGTCGAGGGTGGCTTCGCTCAGGTCGGCGAACGGGCGGCGGCAGTAGGCGCAGCGCTGCCCGTGGCGGCGTGCAAGCTGTTCCTTCCGCACGCGTCGTTTGGCGGAGTTGATGGGGTGGACGCGGCTCATTCCGATTCCTCCGAGGCCCGGAGCTGAGCGTCCATCAGTTCGGCCACGACGTCGGTGACCTGGCCGTCCAGGATTCGCTGGTAGACGGCCTGGCTCTCCATGAACATCCGGTCGTCGAAGTTGACGTCGTCGCTCATGCCGCCTGCTCCATGTCGTCGGCGGTCAGCGAGCGCAGTGCGGTCGCGCAGGCTCCCAGCACCGGAAGCACCTGATAGCGCGGCACGTTCAACCGCCGCGCCACCTCGGTGATATTGAGTCCCTGGCCCACGTGCAGCAGCAGGGCCCGGCGGGAGCTCTCATCCATCCGCAGCAGGGCGGCACGCTGCGCCGTGCTCATGTGCGCCAGTTCCTCGCGCTCCCACTGGGGGAGCGACTCCAGCGACACGGGGGCCGCCGACAACTCGGGGTTGTCGATCTGGATCAGCAGCAGGGCCGTTTCCACGAGCCGATTGGCGGTCGGGTAGCTGACACCGACGCGTTCGGCCAGCCGCCGCATGGGCATGCCCTCCAAGCGCAGCAACAGGGCTTCGCGCTCACGCTCCGGCAGCTTGGACACCATGGCATCCAGATAGGCGGGCAACGCCGTGCGCGCGCAGCCACCGGGCAGCACCGGGCACACGAGGTTGCAGGTCACCGGGTCCGTGAAGTCGACGGGGTACTCCGATGTCGACCCGAGGCGGAAGTACTGGTGAACCTCGGTCTTGACCCTGCCGAACAGGAAGATCCGGCGTTCGTCCTCGCTCAGTTCGTCGGCCGCCATGAGCGGCTTGGTGGTCTCCCTGGCGATGCCCACCCACACGTTCTGCGTGATGTCCTCGGCCAGTTCCCAGGCTTGAGCGCGGCTCATGCCGTGGTTCATGAGCTTGCGGGCCGCGTACCGGTCCAGACGGCTCCCGCCCCACTCGGCGTACAGCTCAGCCAACCGCTCCGACTGCTTCGGCGTGAGAGCGATGATCTCGCCCGGCGCCAGCTTCCGCCCGCCGGGACCGTTGCCCCGAGACGTCGACTGGCCAACTGCACTTTCCGTCTTGGTTCCAGGCATGATGGATATGCCCCTTCGAGGGTCAGGGAGCGGCTGACTGCTTGGCGGTAGGTGGCCGCTCCTTGCTGTGTCGGGCCATGGCGACGTATGTGCGTCATGGCCCGCTTTTGCGTTCCAATCTGGTGCGCACCAGTAGTTTCCATCTGGTGCGCACCAGATGCAAGAGGGTGCGCGCAGATTCCGTTGGGTTCGCGGTTGCTGCATGCTCCGAGGGAACGCCCGTGAAGGGGGGTGCCGGTAGCCAACAGGCCCTAATGGCTGGGGTGTTAAGAGTGTTGTTAACCCCTTCCGACCTGCGGGATTTAGTGCATCCTGTTGTGAGGCCCGAACAGCTTTGCGACTAGGGGTGATATGCGTGAGTGAACGGCTGAGGGGCGCTCGAAATGCTCGCGGCTGGTCTCAGGAACGTCTCGTGCGGGAGATCGAGCGATACGCCCGTCAGCACGCGCTTGACGTCCCGACGACCGCCAGCCTCCGCGTCTACGTCTCCGAATGGGAGAACGGCAGGCGCAAGATCTCAGCGAGGTTTGCCGCGATCCTCCGGCCTCTCCTCGGCCTGACCGATGGGGAGTTGCTTGGGGAGGCGCAGGTGGCCGGGCCGCCGCTGGCGGGTGGCTACGACGAACTGATCAGCCGAATCGATTCGGCTCGGAGCGTTGGCCTGAGCATGGTGAAGACCTTCACTGATCAGACCGAGCTGTTCCGCACGATGGACAGGCAGATGGGGGCCGCCGCTCTCGTCGACCAGATGACGGGCCATCTGGCCCGCCTCGAAGATGCGCTCACGTTTGCGGTCCTCCCTGACACCCGCCGGCCGGTTGCTCAGGCGCTGGCTGCCGCCGCGACGCTCGCGGCCTGGCAGGCCTTGGATGCGGGAGCTGTCGAACGCGCCTGGCGAAATTATGAGTTGGGCAAGCGTGCAGCGCAGGAAGCCGGAGAGCCCATGTACCTCGCGCACGCCATGGCTGAACAGGCGTATGTGCTCAGCGAGGCGGGACGGTCGGAACTGGCCGTGGCGCTCGTACGAGACGCTCGTAGGGTGGCAGACGGCCACATGTCTCCGCGTCTTCAGGCGTGGCTATACGCAGCCGAAGCCGAGCTGTGCGCCAAGGCTGGACCCGAACTGGCCGACGACTGCCGCAGGGCGCTGGACATGGCCGCGTCGGTGCTGCCGCCCGGCGACGAAGCCAGAGATCCGGACATGTTGAGCATCTTCCTGAATGGCTCACACTTGGCCCGCTGGCGCGGCAACGCCCTTGCGATGCTCGGGGATGGCGACGCGGTGGGCAGCCTCTACCAGGCGCTTGACTCGCTCGATTCCACGTTCGTCCGTGCAGAATCCGGACTCCGCTGTGACCTTGCTCAGGCTCACCTCGCGCGTGGTGAGTACGACCAGGCGCAAGAGCACCTGCGGACCGCGCGCCTGTTGGCGAGCCGCACCGGATCGGCGCGGCATCGCCGCAGGATCGATCAGCTCACGCAGAGGTTGTAGACGCGTTCTTCCTGTTCGCGAGCACATGCAGCAGGGCAATGAGAGTGCCGGACCCCATGAGCTGACCACGCTCCATCAGGTCGGGGATGTCGGTGAGCGGTACCCACTCCACGCGGCCCGCTTCCTCCGCATCCGTTGGCTCGCCTACATGCTCTGCACCGTGCGCTACGAAGATCTCGTGCGGCGAGTCCACCATGCCGACCATGGGTTGATATGTGACGACGTGGTCAAGGTTGGCAGGGCGCCAGCCCGTCTCTTCCTCGACTTCCCGCGCGGCGCATGTACGGGCGTCCTCGCCCGCGTCCACGATGCCGCCGGGGAGCTCCCAGCCCCATTGATCCGGCACAAATCGGTATCGCCACAGCATGAGCACGCGGTCTTGGTCGTCCAGCACGGCCGTGACTGCGACGTGCTGTAGCCGCACCACGTGGTGCTCAAAGCGCTTCACGCCCGGCGGCTCGACGTCGACCAGGGCGAGGCGGACCCAGCGGTTGTCATACAGAGGCCGCTCGCCGTAGATCTGCCACGGCTTTAGCTCTCCCGAGGTGACGCCCACGCGTCGCTGAGTGGGGGAGGGCGCCGGCACTCGGTACGAACTCCGGCCGTGCACCTCCAGCACGCCTTCCGCTACGAGCCGCGCGAGCACCTGCCGCAGGGCGGTGCGGCCGATGTCGAGTTCCTCCGTCAGTGTGCGCTCGGACGGCATCTTGTCGCCTGGCGAGAGCTTCCCCCCTCCGACCCACTCACGGATCGTGCGCTCTACCCGAGCCGTCTTGGTTTCTGCCATCCCCGCAGCACGCTCCCCATTCGTTGGCTGGTGCACACCAGCGTAGTCAGTTGAGGTCTTCCCCCGCGGGGGACACCTTCAAGAGTCCTCAAGGCGAAGAGCGGAGCGGCATATGGCCGCGCGACTCTTGGCAGCTCGCTGCGCTCGCGCGCGACGGCCGCCGTGCGACGGCAGGCGCCGTTGCGCCCTCTGCCGTAGGTAGGTGTTGAAGACGCCACCTCGCCCGCCCCGGGTGGTGTCTTCGGCTCTCCCCGCTCGGGTCAGCGTCCGCAATCCGCCAACCTTGAAGAGCCGCCTTGACCAGCGGAAAGAGGCTTTTAGTAGCGGAGCGTGTCCGGACGCTGCGGACGCTGGCGGACGCTAGACATTTTGTTTAGCGTCCGCAGGAACCGCGCAGGTCAGAGGGGGTGAGATGTGCCCGGCGGACGCTGCGGACGCTATCTCCCCTCAACTCTCTAGTAAGAGAGGGGCGGCTCTTCAGGAGGGGGGCGGTGGCCGACGTGGCTCTCCCTCTGAAGAGCCTCGGTTAGCCACGCGGGCGGCAGAGCAATCGACACTCGCCCTTGGCTGCCGTCTGCCCCTTGGAAGGCCCCTGGGAGGCATTCCAAGAGGAGCACCCTGCGCCGGGACGTGCTCCTCTTGCTTATGTCCCCGCCAGCCCAGTGCAGGGTTGGACGCTGCCCGATTCGTGGTGGTTGATGCTGCCGGTTGAGTCGGCAGAGTCAGTTGACCCCGCGCAACCGCCCCTGGCCTGCGGGTTTCCTGGTTTCCACGGTTTCCGGGTAGGGGGCCCTACGCGCACGCGCGCGTGGAGGCGTCTGGAAGCTGGCGCCTTGCCGCGCCTGTGTGGGGTCGTGGGCAGCCGTTCGAGCCTTGGGTGAGGCGAAGCCCCCGCACGGGGGGATCGGGGCCCCTGGGGGCGCCTACGGCCTCGGTCGCGATGGTGGTGGCCGCGCGAGCGCAGCGAGCTGCCAAGAGGCCCGCGGCCGTAGGCCGCCCCTTCTTGCCCTCCATCACACGCGAGCGTTGCGTCGCCCCCGCTCCTTGTCACTTGTCTTGTCGCTTGTCGCGACAGGGCGCGGACGGAGCCCGGAAGACCACGAACCATGCTCTGACCTGCGAGCCGACAAGCGACAAGACAAGCGACAAGACAAGCGACAAGCGCGCTCGGGCACTCACCGGACTCTCATGTCCGCCCGGCGCTTCAATCAGCCTGTCGCTTACCTTCCGGGTCGCGGTCGTTGCGCAGGCGCCAGTACCTTGCCCCCCGCTCCCAGATGACCGTCCCCTCACTCATCTTGCGGAAAGCTGACAGGACTTCCTTGCTGATCGCTAGGTTTCCGTTGTCGTTCACGTATGTAAGGCCCGGGTCAAAGTGCTTCGCTACGTGATCCGCTGCGTCCATCTGGAACAGCTCGTGACTACGGCTATCCGTGATCTGCGCCAGCATCCACTGTGCGGCTGCCTGCGCGTCAGTCTCACTCATATGAACGACGATATACCTCCGTTGAGTCACTGACAGGCACTCTCTGTGATTGCAACTTGGTTGCTTCAGAGAGCGATTGGAAGACGCACGACTACGGTTCGCCAGCGGTTCCGGCCGCTGGCGCTAGAGGCAATTCGGCGTCCCGATGCCGGGCCGTCTGTGGGCCGTCCGAGGGTGGCCAACGACGACAAACGACGACCGGCAACGACCGCTGAAACACAGCAAAAGGCGGGCCACGGAGCAACTCCGCAGCCCGCCAAGGGGGTGTTTCAGTAGACCGGCTTGTCCGGTTCGATCTGGTTGACCCAGCCGATCACGCCGCCGCCGACGTGCACCGCGTCCGAGAAGCCCGCGGACTTCAGGACGGCGAGGACCTCCGCGCTGCGGACACCCGTCTTGCAGTGCAGGACGATCTTCTTGTCCTGCGGAAGGGTCTCCAGGGCGGTGCCCATGAGGAACTCGTTCTTCGGGATCAGCTTGGCGCCGGGGATCGAGACGATCTCGTACTCGTTGATCTCGCGGACGTCGATGATCTCGATGTTCTCGCCGTCGTCGATCCACTCCTTGAGCTGCTTGGGAGTGATCGTGGAGCCGGCCGCGGCCTCCTGGGCCTCCTCGGACACGACGCCGCAGAAGGCCTCGTAGTCGATGAGTTCGGTGACGGTGGGGTTCTCACCGCAGACCGCGCAGTTCGGGTCCTTGCGGACCTTGACCTGGCGGTACTGCATCTCCAGGGCGTCGTAGATCATCAGGCGGCCGACCAGGGGCTCCCCGATGCCCGCGAGCAGCTTGATCGCCTCGTTGACCTGGATGGAGCCGATGGACGCGCACAGCACGCCCAGGACACCGCCCTCGGCGCAGGAGGGAACCATGCCGGGGGGCGGGGGCTCCGGGTAGAGGCAGCGGTAGCAGGGACCGTGCTCGGACCAGAAGACGGACGCCTGGCCGTCGAAGCGGTAGATCGAGCCCCACACGTACGGCTTGTTGAGGAGCACGCACGCGTCGTTGACCAGGTAGCGGGTCGCGAAGTTGTCCGTGCCGTCGACGATCAGGTCGTACTGGCTGAAGATGTCCATCACGTTCTCGGCCTCGAGCCGCTCTTCGTGGAGGACTACCTTCACGTACGGGTTGATGCCCAGCACGGAGTCGCGCGCCGACTCGGCCTTGGATCGGCCGATGTCCGCCTGGCTGTGGATGATCTGGCGCTGCAGGTTCGACTCGTCGACCTCGTCGAACTCCACGATGCCGAGCGTGCCCACGCCCGCCGCGGCCAGGTACATCAGCGCCGGGGACCCGAGGCCGCCGGCGCCCACACACAGCACCTTGGCGTTCTTCAGCCGCTTCTGCCCGTCCATGCCCACGTCGGGGATGATCAGGTGGCGGGAGTACCTGCGGACCTCGTCTACGGTGAGCTCGGCAGCCGGCTCGACCAGGGGTGGCAGCGACACGGGGACTCCGTTGGTCGGTCAATCACTACAGTTGTTCTCCCCGTAACACTGCCACGCCCTTCTTCATTCCGAGACACCCGTTCCGATCCGCGAGACGATCTCGTCCCAGTAGCCGGGCATCGTCTCCCAGGGGTCGGCGCGACCGCCCCGTTCCGTGCGGTCGGTGAGGTAGATGGTCGAGGCGCCCTGCCAGCGGGCGATACGCAGCGCCTCGTCCAGATGACCGCGCGGCACACCGTGCACGAAGTGGCAGAAGCGTTCGGGCGCGTAGTCGGCGGTCCACTCGGCGACCTGCGACCAGCGGTAGTCGCTCCAGGGGCCGGAGAACGTCACCAGTTGGTCGGCGTTCTCGGCATAGCCGGGGTAGGGGTGGGTGCCGTGACCGAGCACGATGTGGGGGTCGTCGAGAAGCGCACGGAGTGCGCTGACCGTCCGGCGGACCTCGGGAAGCGCGGCGCGCTCGGTGGGGCAGCGGTGCAGGAGGAACCCGCCGACCCGGTACCAGTCGAGATACCGGTGCGCCTCGGAGATCACCTCACCGACGGCTCGTGCGCCGTACGTGACGTCCAGGCGTCCGAGCACGCGCACACCGGCGTGGCGGAGTCGGCCGACGGCCTCCAGGCAGTGCGGGTCGGGGCGGACGCCCGGGCCTTCGGCCACGTTCAGGACGACCCAGTGCAGGGGGGTGCCGGGGCGGGTGAGTGAGCCCCATTCCGCCGGTGCGACGAGGGGGTGCGCATAGCCGGGGATGCCGAAGCCGGTCCTCAGGTCGGTGCTCGCGGTGCCCGGCGTGGCGCTGGTCAGATGCGGCATGCCGCCTCCATCCAGATGTCGGCGAGGGACTCCTCGAGGTTGATCCGGGGCCGCCAGCCGAGGCGGTCGCGCGCGGTGCGCACATCGGCCTGCTGCCAGCTGCCGCAGCCGTCCGGGTAGGGGTAGGCGACCGGGCCCCCGTGGTCCGGTTCGGGGCGCGGGTGCCCGATGGGTGCCCTCATGGGTCCGGGCGGGCCGTCGAGTTCGTGCAGCGTGCCGCCGTAGCCGGCCACGCGGGCGAGGACGGCGGCGGCGTCGCGCAGGCGGACGGCGCGGCCCGAGCCGATGTTGATGACGCCCTGTGCGGCGGAGAGGGAGGCGGCGTGGACGGCACGGGCGACGTCGCGGACGTCGATGAAGTCGCGCTGGACGCCGAGTCCGCCGAGTTTGAGTTCGCCGTCGCCGGACTGCATGGCGCGCCGCATGGCCTCCGCGAGGCGGCCGAGCGGGGACCCGGCGGGCGTACCGGGCCCGGCGGGCGAGAAGACGCGCAGGACGACGGCGTCGAGTCCGGAGCCGAGGACCAGTTCGGTGGCCGCGAGCTTGCTGACGCCGTACGGGCCGCCGGGGCGCGGAACGGCGTCCTCGGCGGTGGACGAGCCGGGCTGGCTGGGCCCGTACTCGGCGCCGCAGCCGATCTGCACGAGCCGCGCCCCGCACCCGCTGCGCCGCAGGGCCTCGCAGACGGTGGCGACGGCGACGGTGTTGTGCCGGGTCAGTTCGCGGGCGCCGCCACGGGTGGCACCGGCGCAGTTGATGACGACCCCGGGGTGCACCGCGTCCAGAAAACGGGTGAGGGCGCCGGGGCTGCCCGAGGCGAGGTCGAACCGTACGTCGGCGTCGTCGCCCCGGCCGAGCGCGGTGAGTTGCACGGCCGGGTCGGCGAGCAGTCTGTCGGCGACGAAACGGCCGAGGTATCCGTTGGCTCCGATCAGCAGGACCCTCATCGGGCGGCTCCCGGGGCGGATTCTCCGGTTCGGGAGGTGATCATCTGGCGTTCTCCTTCAGGGTGGTGCCGTGGGTCGGAAGGGAGGCCCGCGGTGTCGGCCCCGCGGGAGAGGTGGGCCCTGCAGAGGGGCTGGACCCTCGGGCGTCGCTTGCGGCGGCTCACGAGGGTGGCGGGGACCGCGGGCCGGGTCGCGGTGCGCGGTTCGTGACGCGGGGCGGGCGGCGCGGCGTGCTGTGCGCCGCCGTGGGCGCGGCCCGGGTCGGGGGCGGGGGCGCTGCTCATGGCGTCTCGTCGGGTGCGGCGTGGGCCGAGGCCCGGGTCAGGGTGCGGGTCGCGTGGATCAGGAGGACGAGTGCGCCCGCGCCGCACACCAGGGCCGGGACGGCGCCGGGTCCCCAGGCGTAGGCGACGGTCTCGGCGGGCGTGCCCAGGAACGAACAGCCGGGCAGGCGGCCGGCGAAGACCGTGGCCGTCGCGGTCGCCTCGGCCGCGCCGGCGGCGCCGAGCACGACGGCGGGGGCGTGGGTGAAGCCGCGCGTCGCGAGCAGGCGTGCGAGGAGCAGCAGCGCGCCGAGGGCGATCGCTCCGGCGTAGGCGGGGGGCTCGTCCAGGGCCGCCCCGCACAGCGCGAGCAGAGCACCGAGGGCGCCCAGGAACAGGGCGAACACACTAAGGAGCACGGGTCTCACCGAGACCGCGAACTCCTCCAGGCCCCGGCTGGCGGCCAGTCCGCGGCGGGCGCGCGCCATGAAGAGGTGGGCGCACCAGGCCGCGGGGGCGCAGGACAGTGTGAGGGCGAGTACGGGCGCCGTGGCGGCCGGCCAGGGGTCGTCGGGTCCGCCGGAGAGGGCGCCGCTCAGCAGTCCGTCGCCGAACAGGGCGTACGCGATCAGCCAACAGGTCCACGCCCGGGTCCCGTTCGTCGAGCGGTGGGCGGTGCTGAGGGGGCCGTGGCGCAGGGCGGCGCGCAGGCCGAGGGCCACGGCGAGGATGCCGGCCGCGGCGACGGCGAGATGGGCCCGTCCTTCGGTGAACCGCAGTCCGGTCAGGGTCGCCGTGCAGAGGACGCCGGGCAGTACGGCGAGCACGGCCCAGCCGGCGCGTGCGCGGGAGCGTTCCGCGGGGGCGGGTTGCGGGGCCGGTTCCACGTCGCGCGCCCGGCGTGCGTACATCTCCTCGGCGAGGGAGAACACGTCACGGTGGCGGAAGCGGGTGGCCGTCCGGTCGGTCAGTCCGTGTGCCTCCAGGCCCGCCGCGATCTCCAGCGGGTCGACGGCTCGTTCGCAGAGCTCGCGGTGCCGGTGCATCAGGGCCTTCACCGGGTCCACGGCGTTCCGGCGGCCGAGGGGTCTGCGGGACTGTCCGGGGAGCCCGCCCGCGTCGTTCGAGGCGTCGGGCACCGCGCTCGTGCGCACGCCCCGAGCCCCCGCCACTGCCCCTGCCTCAGCCCCGACCCCGGTGTCGCGAGCCACAGGACCCGATGCGGGACCGCATGCGCGACCGGCTGTGGGTACGGATGTAAGCGCGGATGTGGGCACGGGTGAGAGCGCGGCTGTGAGCGCGGAGCCGTCCGCGGGTGCCGGTGGGACTGCCGGTACGGCCACCGATTCGGCTACCGGTACGGATGCCGGTCCAGCTGCCGGTACGGATGCGCGCAACGGCACATCCCCGGGTGCGGTCGCGGCTGGGGTCCCCGTCGGACTCCCGCCGTTCGGAACGGCCTTCCACGGCCGCGAGTCCACCTCCTCGTCCGCCACGGGCTCCTCGTCCCCCACGGACTCCTCGCCCTCCACGAGCCACTCCACCGACTGCTTGTCCCAGGCCCCGGAACTCTCCGGTGTCGGGGGCCGGTCCAGTTCGCCGAGTAGTCCTTCGGTGCGGCCCGGATCGCTCATCACGCGCCCTCCCCGGCGGTCAGCGGAACCGTCGCGCGTACCGGGGCCCCCGCCGCCCAGCGCGGCCGTCCTGCGGCGACGACGCGGGCCTCGGTCCAGCGGCCGGGAACGTGGGCCTCGGCGGGTACGCCGAAGGGCAGTGGTTCGCCCGTGGCGTCCACGACGACCCGCCGGATCGGGGAGTGCGAGACGATCTCCAGGTAAATGCCGTGAAATGCCTCGACGTTCTGCTCGATGGTGAACAGTTCGAGGGCACGCGCGCGTGCCGCGGCGCCGAGGCGGGCGCGCCGCTCGGGGTCGCGCAGCAGCGCCACGCACGCCTCGGCGAGCGCCCGCGGATTGCGTGGCGGCACCACCAGTCCCGTACCGCCGATGACCTCGACGACGGCGCCGACGTCGGTGGACACCGTGGCGCGGCCGCAGAACATGGCCTCGACGAGGCTGATCGGGAAGCCCTCGACGACGCTGGACAGGACGACCAGGGCACCGGACGCGTACGCCTCCGCGAGCCCCGGGGCTTCCGGACCGCCGATCTCCTCGAAGGACACCGGGTTGTCGCCGACCGCGTGCGCGCCCTCGGCCTCGTCGGGGAAGAGGTGGGCGGCCAGCGCCTTGCAGTGAGCGAGGTAGAGCGCGCCGTCCGGCCCGTCGGCGGGCGCCCCGAAGATCCGCAGCCGGGTCTTCGGTTCCTCCTTGCGGATCTCGGCGAAGGAGTGCAGCAGGGACACCAGGTCCTTCGACGGTTCGACGCGGCCGACCCAGACCAGCGTGTCCGGGTCCGCGCAGCCGGCGCCCTCGGCGTTCTCCCCCACCTCCGCGAAACGGGACGCCTCCATGCCGGGGTAGACGGTGCGCAGTTTGGCGCGGTCGGCGCCACAGCGCTCCTGCCAGCGGCGGGCGTGGGTGTTGCCGGGCGTGATGAGCGCGGCCCGGCGGTAGACCTCGGTGGCCAGCCTGCCGTGGAAGGAGGCGAGCAACGCCCGTACGGCGGGCGCCTCCTCGGTGGCGGCGGAGGCCAGATAGTGCGCGCGCAACGGCACCCCGTACTCCGTGACGAGCAGCGGGACCGAGGCGAAGTGCCGGGCGAGCAGGCCGGGCAGGGCCGCCGAGCCCCCGGCGGCCGCGTGGCAGAGGTCGACCGCGCCGAGCCCGTCGTCCGTGTACCAGTCCAGTGAGAGGGGGCGCAGCGACCGCTCGACGTGGGCGGCGACGGAGAGCAGGTCGGGCACGCGAGCGGTGCGCGCGGCGCGCAGTGCGCCCGGCGCGCGGCAGGCGCGTTCCCATGCGCGCACGGCGCCCTCGGAGCGCAGCGCTCCGGCCAGGCCACCCTCGTCCCGAGCGAGTTCCGCGAGGCCGTACAGCGCAGTGGCGAAACGGTCCGCCTCAAGGCCGAAGGAATCCCCCGAGCCGGCGAGAACCCCCGGAGCGCCCACGAAGCCCGGTCCACCCGTGACGCCCGGTCCTCCCGAGGCACCGGGGCCACCGGCCTCCCCCGCGCCACCGGCCACCCCCGCTCCACCGGAAGCGCCGGAATTCTCGGGGCTGTCCAGGCTTCCCGGGCCCGCGCACACGGCCGCCGCCAGCTCCCCGAAGCACTCGGCGTACCGCCGTCGCGCCCGGCGTCCGTGGACTCTGCGCCCGTGCACCGCCCCGTCGTCCTCGGCCGTCCACAGCGGAGCCGTTCGTACGCGGCCGACCTGCGGCGGCAGTTGGACCCAGCCCTCGTCCTCCTGCCGTCGGCTGCGACTGAGCGCGTAGATGTCGAACTCGTGCTGCCCGAGCCCGCGCACGAGCCGGTCGCACCAGAGCTTGGCGTCACCGCTCACATACGGATAGCCACCCTCCGTAAGCAGTCCGATGCGCACGAGTGCACCCCCGATCTCCCATATGGGGAGCCGCCGTTGACCCGGCGGCTCGCAGCGGGAAGAACGTATGCGGACATGGCGGTGGCGCGACGGACGGTTGTCCATCGCGCCACCAAAAGGGGTGAACGGGCGTAACTTTCCCGCGCAGGTCGCGTTCTGTCGCGCTAGGGCATCACGCGGTGACGCCTCGTCACACTGTGGCCAGCCGTCCGCGGGCCCTGCGCCGCTCGGCCGCGACCTCCGGATCGAGTGCGGGTACGGCGGCCAGCAGCTGCTTCGTGTACGGGTCCTGCGGGGATTCGTACACCTCGTCGGCGGGGCCGTGTTCGACGATCCGGCCGTGCCGCATCACCGCGACCCGGTCGCTGACCTGGCGCACGACCGCCAGGTCGTGCGCCACGAAGACGAGCGCGAGACCGAGTTCGCGCTGCAGTTCGGCGAGCAGGGCGACCACCTGGGCCTGTGTCGTGACGTCGAGCGCGGAGACCGGTTCGTCACAGACGATGACGTGCGGGTCGGCGGCGAGCGCCCGCGCGATGCCGACGCGCTGGCGCTGTCCGCCGCTGAACTCGTGCGGGTAGCGGTCGTAGTGCGCCGCTTCGAGCCCTACGCGCTCCAGCAGCTCCCGTACGCGCCCCTTGATGCGGGTCTCGTCCCGTTCGCCGCGGGCCCGGAGCGGGTCTGCGATCGACTCGCCCACACTGCGCCGGGGGTTGAGGGAGGAGACGGGGTCCTGGAAGACCATCTGGACGGTGGGACGGACGCCGGACTGTGCCCGGCCCTCGTACCGGACCGACCCGGCGGTCGGCTCCAGCAGCCCGACCAGCATCCGCCCCAGCGTGGTCTTGCCGCTGCCGCTCTCGCCGACGACGCCGAGCGTCTCCCCGCGCCGGACCGCGAGCGACACGCCGTCCACCGCGGTGAACCGGCGCTTGCCGCGTCCGAATTCGCGCCGCAGACCGACCGCTTCGAGAACGATCTCACCGACCGCCCCGTCACCGGACGCACCACCGGACGGATCGCCGACCGACACGCCGTCGTCCGACGCAACGCCGACCGACACGACACCGTCCGACACACCGCCGTCCAACACACCGTCGTCCGACGCGCCGCCGAACAACACACCGCCGTCCGACGCGCCGCCGAACAACACACCGCCGTCCGACGCGCCGCCGACCGACACGCCACCGTCCGACACACCAGCGTCCGACCCGACACCGACCGACGCCTCGCGCCCATCCGCCCCGCCGCCCCCGCCCGCCCCGGCAGGAGCCGACCCGGTCCCGGGCCGGACCCGTGGCGCGTCCACGCGTGGGACCGCGCCCAGCAGTTCGCGTGTGTACGCCTCCCGCGGCGCCCCGAGGACCGCCGCGACCGGCCCGTGTTCGACCGCCTTCCCGTGCCGCATGACCAGCACGTCGTCGACACTCTCGGCGGCCACGCCCACATCGTGCGTGACCAGCAGCAGCCCCATCCCGGTCTCCTCCCGCAGGGTGTGCAGCAGGTCGAGGATCTGGGCCTGGACGGTCACGTCGAGGGCCGTGGTCGGCTCGTCGGCGATCAGCAGGTCGGGCGCGCAGGCCAGCGCCATCGCGATCAGCGCGCGCTGCCGCATGCCGCCGCTGAACTCGTGCGGGCGCGAGCGGGCGCGGCGGGCGGCGTCCGCGATGCCGACGCGGTCGAGCACCTCGACGGCACGCGCGCGTGCGGCGCGCCGGGACGCCTTCACATGGACCCGGTACACCTCGGCGATCTGGTCGCCGACCGCGTAGTACGGGTCGAGTGACGACAGCGGATCCTGGAAGACCATCGCGGCCTTCCCGCCCCGCAGCCGCCGCAGTTCGTCGTCGGAGGCGGCCTGTACGTCGACTCCCGCCACCCGCACCGCGCCGCCGACGCGCGCGCCGGTGCCCCGGTGCAGCGCCAGCAGCGCGGAGGCCACGGTGGACTTCCCGGAGCCGGACTCGCCGACCAGTCCGAGCGCGGCGCCCTTCCTGAGGGTGAAGGAGAGCCCGTCGACGGCACGCAGGTACCCGAACCCGACGACGAGGTCGCGGACGTCCACGAGAGTGCCGTCGGTGTCTTCAGGGCCGCCGGCCAAGGATTCGTCTGTTCTCACGAGACTCACGACAGCACCACCCGTCGGTCGGCCACCGCGTACAGGACGTCCGCGACGGCGTTGGCCAAGACCACGAAGAAGCCGGTGACCAGGACCATCCCGACGACCACCGGCAGGTCGACGACCTGCACCGCGTGCACGAGTTCACGTCCGAGGCCGGGCAGTCCGAACATCGTCTCGGTGAGCACGGCGCCGCCGATCGCCGAGCCGACGTCATTGGCATTCAGCGCGATGACCGGCGCGATCGCACCGCGCAGGGCGTGCCTGCCGATGATCGAGCGCTCCCCCACGCCGTAGGCGCGGAAGGTGCGGACATGGTCCTCGGCGAGGGTCTCCAGCATCGAGGCCCGGGTCAGCCGGGCGTACTTGGCGGCCTCGATCAGCGCGAACGCCAGCCAGGGGAGCAGCAGGTTCCACGCCCACTGCTCGGGGTCCTCGGTGAAGGGCACGTACTGCGGGAAGGGCAGCCACTGCAGTTGTCCGCAGACGACGATCATCAGCACCAGGCCGATGACGAAGACGGGTGTGGCGGTGCCGGCGAGCGTGATGCCGGTCAGCACGCGCTCGGTGATCCGGCCGCGCCGCCACGCGGAGAGCACGCCGGTGCCGACGCCGAGGACCAGCCACAGCACCATCGCACCGAGCACGAGCGAGAGGGTGACGGGCAGCTTCGTCCAGATCAGGTGGGTGACCTGCTGGTCGCTCTGGTACGAGAGGCCGAGGCAGGGCGCGCCGCAGTGCTGTACGGAGGTGCCCGTCGAGTAGTCGTGTCCGACGACGATGCCCTGCAGGAAGTGCCAGTAGCGCAGGTACAGGGGATCGCCGAGCTTCAACTGCTCGGAGACCTGGTGCACCTGGGCGGGCGAGCAGCGCGGGCCGCAGGTGATCTGGGCGACGTCGCCGGGTGCGACGTAGAAGACGAGGTAGATGATCACGGAGATCGCGAGCAGGGTGACGACGGCGCCGACCAGACGCCGTACGGCGAATCCGGTGAATCCGCCGGCCCCGGGCAGGCCGCTCATGCCCTGGCCTCCCGCTTGCGTCCCGTGCCGATGCGCAGCCGCGAGGCCGCGCGCGGGTCGAGGGCCGTGCGCACCCCGTCGCCGAGGACGGTCAGCGAGAGCACGGTGAGGAACAGCGAGCCCGCCGGGAACAGCAGGTACTGCGGTGCCGCCTGGTACCAGACGTCGGCCGCGGTCAGCATCTGGCCCCACGAGGGGGTCGGCGGCTTCACGCCGACGCCGAGGAAGCTGAGCGCCGCCTCGACGGTGATGTTCAGGGGGACTAGGAGGGCGGCGTACGTGATGACGGGCGCGGCCAGCGCGGGCAGGAGTTCGCGGCGGGCGACGCGCCAGGGGCCCCAGCCGCTGAGCCGGGCCGCCGCCACGTGGTCGAGCTCCTTGAGGGTCAGCGTGTGGGCGCGCACGATCTTCGCGGTCGACCCCCAGGCCACCAGGCCGATGATGAGGGCGACCAGGACGGGGCGCGGGAAGCTGCTGGGCACGATCGCGAGCAGTGCGAGGGACATGATCATGAGGGGCATCGCGATGATGATGTCGGTGACGCGGCTCAGCAGTTGGTCGACCCATCGGTTGCCGAGGCCGGCCGCGACACCGACGACGACGCCGATGAGGACCTGCACGAGGGTGGCCGCGAACGCGACACCGAGGGAGACCCGGGCGCCGTAGACGAGGCGGGCGAAGAGATCGCGGCCCGTCTGCGGTTCGACGCCGAGCCAGTGGTCGCCGCTGACACCGCCGAGCGACCCGAGGGGTACGCCGCCGCGCGCGGAGTCGACGAGCGAGGGGTGGTAGGTGGTCGGGTCCTGGCCCTCGACCGCGGTGAGCAGCGGTGCGGCGAGTGCGACCAGGACGAGCAGCGCGACGACGGCCGCCGCGACGAGGGCGGCGCGCTGCGTGCGCAGCCGCCGCCAGAACTGACGGGCCCCGGAGGCCCCCGGGACGGACATGTCCGTCCCGGGGGCCTGGGAGGCGACGATTGCCTCGCTCACGGCGCTACTTCACCGCGACCTGGGAGATGTCCAGCACGCCGGTCCAGTCGCTGATCACGATGTTCTTGACGTCCTTGCCGTAGAGGCGCTTGTACACCGGGTGGAACAGCGGCACGGTCAGGGCCTGCTCGCCGATCTTCTTGTCGAGTGCGCCCCAGCGCTGTGCGGCCTGGTCGAGGTCGGTCAGCTTGTTGATGGCGTCGATCTCGGCGTTGACGGCCTTGTCGTCGAGGAAGCCGGTGTTGAAGTTGGCGCCGTCCTTGACGATCTGGCGGCCGTCGAAGATCGGGGCGAGGAAGGGACCGCCGGAGGGCCAGTCGGCACCCCAGTGGGCGAGGAAGAAGCCGGGCTCGGTCTTGGCGCCGTGGATCTTGTCCTTGTAGTCGTTGGACTCCAGGCCCTGGAGTTTGACGGTGATTCCGGCCTTCTTCAGGGCGTCCTGGATGGCGGTGGCGATCTCCGGGCTGGTCTCGAAGTCCTTGTCGTTGGAGTGCGTGAGGGTGACGGTGAGGCCGTTCTGGTGGCCTGCCTCCTTCAGGAGTTCCTTGGCCTTGGCCGGGTTGCCGGACGCGCCCGCCGGGAAGTGGTCGTAGGGCGTGTAGCCGAAGGACTTCTGGTTCGGCAGGTAGGTGGTCGCCGCCTCGGCGAGGGAGGAGCCGCCGGCCGCGTTGATCACCGATGTGCGGTCGATGGCGTACGAGATCGCCTGCCGCACCTTCGGGTCGTCGAACGGCTTCACCTTCGGGTTGAAGGCGATGTAGTTGGTGTAGCCGAAGTGCCCGGTGCCGACGCGCGAGGCGAGTTCCTTGTCACCGGTGACCTTGGCGAGCTCGGCCGGGCCGAGGTTGGTGTCGGTGGTGACGGCGGCGGCGTCCGCGCCCTGGGAGGAGGACAGCCGCTGGTTGATCACGGACGAGTCCAGACCGGACCGTACGTCGATCTTGTCGGGGTAGGCCTTGCGCTCGGCGTCGGTCGACGCGGACCAGTGCGTGTTGCGTTCCAGGATCAGCCGCTCGCCGTCGTTCTCGTTCTTGACGACCTTGTACGGACCCGAGGAGATCGGGTGCTCCTCGTACTTGGTGCCGTTGTCCTTGGCCTTCGGGACGGGCGTGAACTGCGTCTGGGTGGCGAGGTAGGGGAACTCGCCCTCGGGCTTGTCGAGGTGGAAGACGATGGTGAGGTCGTCCGGGGTCTCGATCGAGTCGAGGCCCTTCTTGTCCTTGTAGGGGCCCTGGTAGTCGGCGCCGCCGATCAGCCAGTCCCTCAGGTAGGGCGCGCCGCCGGAGAGTTCGGCCGCGAAGGAACGCTCGATGCCGTACTTGATGTCGGCGGAGGTGATCGGCGTGCCGTCCTCGTACGTGAGGCCCTTCTTCAGGGTGTACGTCCACACGGTCGCGTCCTTGTTCGGACGGCCGGTGTCGGTGGCGAGGTCGGGGACGACCTTGGCACCGTCGGCCCCGTTCTCGCGGTTGCGGGTGGTGAGCGTACGGAAGACGAGGGAGGGGACGTTGCCGCCGCCGGAGGTGTACAGGCGCGCTGGGTCGAAGTCCTCCTGCGGGTTGGCGTTGAGGACGGTGAGCGTGCCCCCCTTCCGCAGCTCGGAGTCGCCCCCGGCGCCCTTGGCATCGTTGTCCTCGGGCCCGCAGGCGGCGGCGCCCGCTGCCACGACCAGGGCAAGCGAAACGGTGGCCACACGGGCTCTGTTCACGGACGGTTGACGCATCGGAAGACGACCTCTCGGATGATGAGACAGATTGACGAGGAGTGAGACGAAAGTGAACAGACGTCTGCCCCGGCGTCAGGTCGCCGAAAGGTCACGGACCATTGCGGTCACGGAGGAAACGGAATCGCGACGAGCACGCCGGGGGCGGACGTCAGCGACAGTGGATGTCGGCCACGCAGAGCGCGGTCACGCCGATCAGCGCCAGCTCGATGGCGGCGCGACGGACGGCAGGACTGGACCACATGCGCAGAAATATGAACGAACTTTCGGAGCATGTCAACGTGGTCCGGCCCGTGACGGACGTGACTCCTGTCGACTCAGGGTCAACTGCCAGGATACGGCCAGGGATTGGGCAGGCAGTGAATCCCGTCATGGTCGAGGAACTTGGTCTGCTGCTGCATCACCGGCGCGAGCGCGCCGTCCTTCTCGCAGCTGACATGGCCGTATCCGAGCCGGTGGCCGACCTCGTGGTTGATGAGCATCTGCCGGTAGGGGTGGATCGCGTCGCCGTACGTCGTGGAGCCCTGGGCCCAGCGGTACGCGTTGATCATGACGCGTTCGGTGGAGGCCGAGTCGCAGGACACGTTGTCCTCGGTCGTGTCCAGGCCGGACTTGGCGCACCACTCGGCGGTGGTGCCCGGGCTGGCCAGCGTGATCACGAAGTCGGGCCTGCCGGAGGAGATCCGCTCGAAGGTGCGGGCGCCCTTGTGGGCCCAGCTCCTCCGGTCGTTCAGGGTTTTCTGCACGGCCTGCGCGAAGAGCGCGCCGTCAAGTCCGAGGCCCTGTTCCACATCCACTCGATAGGTGTACTTCCGGCCCTTGCCGGGCGCCTTGTCGAACCCGGTGACGGCGTCGAACCTGCCCGACGCCTTGAGCTTGGGACCGAGCGGGTACTTCTCGCCCATCTTCTCGTCGTACGTCAGCGTCTTCACGGGCTGCACGCCCGGTGTGCCGGACGCGGTGGCCCGGCCGTCGCCGCGTGAGGCGGGGCCGAGGGCGCCCCGGCCCGCACCGGCGGCGGACTGCGTGTGCGCGCCGCCGCCGTCGCGCCCGGTGGCCACCTGTCCGGCCACCACGACGGCGAGCACGGTGGTGACGGCGGCCGCGGCGATGCCGGTGAACGTCCGGCCCTTGCCGCCCCTGGACCTGCCCTCCTCGTCGGGCTGCGGCGGCGCCTCCTCGACGATCTGCGGATCCCAGTCGGTGACGGGGCCATGGGGAGCGCTGCGGAGTGCGGTGGTACGGCGGGGTTCGAAGAGGTCGACGTCTCCGGTGCCGTCCTCGTCGAAGGCGTCGACGTAGGCCTGCCGGGGTCCACGCCCGGACCCGGACCCGAAACCGGAACCGGAACCGGTTCCCTGCCCTGTTCCGGCCTCCTGGCGTTGGCCGGGGACGCGGGGCCCGCCCGGCGCCGCGGGGCCTGAGTGGCCGCCGGGCGCGGCCTGGGGTGTCGCCCGGGGGCCGCCGTACACGACTCCGCTCGGCGGACCGCCCCCGAAATCGCCCCAGCCACCGCCGGTCTCACGCTGCTCGGGGTGCCCGCCACGCGTCTGGGCCGACCCTCGGGCCGGAGCGCCCTCGGCCATCCGGGGCACACCGCGCGCGGGTGTTCCGTCGGCCGTCCGCGGGATGCCGTGCGCGGGCGTCCCGTCGGGAAAACGCGGCACCCCGTGTGCCGGAGTCCCATCAGGAAAACGCGGCACACCACGGGCCGGAGTCCCGTCGGCGACCCGCGGCACCCCGTGGGCCGGCGTCCCGTCGGACTGCCGGGGTATGCCGTGGGCCGGGGTCCCGTCCTGGAAGCGGTCCTGGAAGCGCGGCACTCCGTGCGCCGGGGTCCCGTCCGTCCCGCGGGGCGCTCCCGCGGGAGGCGTCCCGCCCGTCTGAGGGCGGGGCGGCCGGGGGCCCAGTGCGCCGCGCGGGGCCTCCTGCGGCGCGCCTCCCGGCCTCTGGGCCGTACCCGGCGCCGCACCGGGTGCCGATGCCCCCGGCTTGCCCCCCGTGTCGCTCTTCTCCGGCCGCCCCCGGCGACTGTGTCGTCCCACGCCCTGCCTCAGCTCCCCGCACCGGTGACGGCCGACGAGGTCGACTCGGTGGATTCCGCGAGGAGTTCACGGAAGGCCATGGCCACCGTCTCCGGGTACTCCATCATCGCGACATGACCCGCCTCCGGCAGGGACAGCAGCCGGCCGTCACGGAACGCACGCGCGGCGCGTCGCGCCATACGGTAGCCGACGAGCTGGTCACGGCCGCCGTAGACGAGCAGCGTCGGCGCGAGCACCCGCTCGGCCTGCCGCCACAGTCCGTGCTGGCCGCCCAGCGTGTACGCGTTCACGATGCCGCGCGCCGAGCGCGTCATGGCGTCCCAGAAATAGGGCAGCGCGAGCCGCCGCTCCATCTCCTCGACCGCCTCGCGGAACCCGTCGGGCGTCACCCTGCCGGGATCCCCGTAGCAGAGCGCCGTGACCCCACGGACGCGCTGTTCGGCGTTCCAGTCCTTGGTGAGCCGGGTGAACAGTCCCGCCACCCCGGGCACCGCGAGCAGCGCGGTCGGCCACGCGGTGCGCTGCACGCGGATCTCCGGGAGCGCGGGCGAGACGAGCGTGAGCGTGCGGACGAGGTCGGGCCGCACGGCCGCGACCCGGGTGGCGACGGCGCCGCCCAGTGAGTTGCCGAACAGGTGCACGGGGCCGCGCGCGGCGTCCAGGTAGCGGATGACGGCGCGCGCGTGCCCGGTGACGCTGTAGTCCCCGTCGTCCGGTGGCGGCGAGTCGCCGAAGCCCGGCAGATCGAGGGCCTCGCCGTCGACGAGCCCGTCGAGCTGCAGCATCAGGGCCGACCAGTTCTGCGAGGAACCGCCCAGTCCGTGCACGTACAGCGCGGGCGGCAGCCCCTCGCGTGCGGGTGGCCGGGAACGCACGGTCAGCGTGATCCCGGGCAGACCGACCGATCTCAGCCGCTCCCCCTCCGCGACGCGGACGGTCCCGACCCTCGGCGTGACGGTGGCGGCCAGCACGGAGGGCAGCTCGGTCGAAGACATGCGGCAATGTTACGAGACGATCACGCAGTGGTTCATGTGTTCGCCGTCACAGATGGTGGGCGAATCGCATAGCGTCTGGATCGGGTGTCTCCTAGGCTTCAGACGAGGGCACTCGCAGACGCACAGGAGCGCACTCGCACCGCTCGGGAAGAGGAACCATGACAGTCGACCCCACGGACCCCGAGACCTTCACCGCAGTAGTTGACGAGAGCCCGGAGCTCGACCCGGAGGCCCCCGAGGCCGACGCCGCCGAACAGCACGCGGAACTGACACCGCAGGACGACGGCGGCCAGACCGTGGGCGACCCCCTCAACGCCGACGAGGCGGACCTCGCCGAACAGGCCAGAGTCGTCGAGCTCAACGAGGACGACTACCGCTAGGCCGCACGCACCGGCGGGTGACCGGGGGTGATCCGGGTGTCACGGCGCCCGCCCTGCCCCCGTTGGACGGCCTCTGTGCCGCTATCGCCGGCGTCCGGTCCGTGAAATTCTGCGCTCGCACCGCGCACACCGGGGTTACCGAAAAGTACGATGGCGGCGCGGCGCACACCGCAAGTGGACAATTTTGGGAGGCGGCGTGACAGCCATCGAGCAGACAGAGGCGGCGCGCCCGCGGGGCACTCGCCTGCCGCGCCGTGCCCGACGCAACCAGCTCCTCGGCGCCGCCCAGGAAGTGTTCGTTGCTCAGGGATACCACTCGGCCGCCATGGACGACATCGCCGAGCGCGCGGGCGTCAGCAAGCCGGTTCTCTACCAGCACTTCCCGGGCAAGCTGGACCTGTATCTCGCCCTGCTTGACCAGCATTGCGAGTCCCTGCTGCAGGCGGTGAGGGCCGCGCTGGCGTCCACCACGGACAACTCGCTGCGCGTCCGCGCCACCATGGACGCGTACTTCGCGTACGTCGAGGACGACGGCGGCGCATTCCGACTGGTGTTCGAGTCCGACCTGACGAACGAGCCGGCGGTCCGCGAGCGCGTGGACAAGGTCACTCACGAGTGCGCCGAGGCCATCTGCGACGTCATCGCGGAGGACACCGGTCTCTCGCGCGCCGAATCGATGCTCCTCGCCTCCGGTCTGGGCGGTCTGGCCCAGGTGGTGGCCCGCTCCTGGCTGCACAGCGACCGCAGCGTGCCGCGCGACCAGGCGGTCCAGCTGCTGACCTCGCTGGCGTGGCGGGGCATCGCGGGCTTCCCGCTGCACACCACCGACCACCACTGACCGCCACTTTGTTCCCACCCGCTGTTCGCTCCTGGCGTTCTCGGGCGGAGCGTGTACGTCCCCTCACCGGGCTAATGTGTGCTGCGTACGGCGCGGATGAACGCGCACATGACTGACCGTCGGAGGGACAAAGCCGTGGAGGTCAAGATCGGCGTGCAGCACGCGCCCCGCGAGATCGTTCTGGAGAGCGGTCAGACCCCGGAAGAGGTCGAGCGCGCGGTGTCCGAGGCGCTGGCCGGCAAGTCGCAGCTGCTGAGCCTCGTGGACGACCACGGGCGCAAGGTCCTGGTTCCGGCCGACCGCCTCGCCTACGTGGAGCTCGGCGAGCCCACGCAGCGCAAGGTGGGATTCAGCGCGCTGTAGTCAGCCACGCGGAGGGGCCCGGTGACGGTGTCACCGGGCCCCTCCGCGCACCTGCCCGGAACCCGTACCGGCGCGACAACCGGAATCCGTCCCCGCACCCCGAGCGGCTTCGTCCCCGCACCACAGACGGAGCACAGTTCCGCCCCAGGGGAGGATTGCGTTCCGCACGTCACGGGTACACCGGCTACGACCGATTTGCACGGGCCGTGCGGGAGGGACCCCCACCATGTTCTTGGAAGCGCTCGGCGCCGCGGCGCTCGGTCTGGCCCTGGCATGGGCCGCCTCGCGCCGCTTGCCGCACCGCCTGCCCGCCCGCAGCCTGGTCCTGTCGACCGGCGTCGCGGGAGGACTGTTCGGAGCCTTCCTCACCCACACGGCGCTGGGCTCCGGGTACTACCCGGTGATCCTCTTCGGCGCCGCGATCGTCTCCGCCGCGCTGCTCTCGCTGCTGCTGCGCCCGGCGGAAAGATTTCGCCGCCGCTCGGCGACGGCATGACCGCACCGGGCGACGGCGGATCCCGTAAGGACGGGGTTCGGACCGGGCCGGACAAGAACTAGGCCGCCAGGCCCAGCGCCGCCATCCGCTTCGTGTGGGCCTCGGTGATCCGCGAGAACATCCGGCCGACCTCAGCGAGGTCGAAGCCGTCCGCCACGCCGCCCACGAGCATCGTCGACAGCGCGTCGCGGTCCGCGACGACCCGCTGCGACTGGGACAGCGCCTCGCCCATCAGCCGCCGCGCCCACAGCGCGAGCCGGCCGCCCACCCTAGGGTCCGCGTCGATCGCGCCGCGGACCTTCTCCACGGCGAAACTCGCGTGCCCGGTGTCGTCCAGGACGCCGAGGACGAGACCGCGCGTGTCCTCGTCCAGCCGCGCGGCGACCTCCCGGTAGAAGTCACTGGCGATCGAGTCGCCGACATAGGCCTTGACGAGCCCCTCCAGCCAGTCCGAGGGCGCGGTCTGCTTGTGGAAGCCGTCGTACGCGGCGACGAACGGCTCCATCGCGCCGGTCGGCTCCTCCCCGATCCCGGAGAGCCGGTCCCGCAGCCGCTCGAAGTGGTGGAACTCGGCCGACGCCATCTTGGCCAGCTCCGCCTTGTCGCTCAGCGTCGGCGCCAGCTTGGCGTCCTCGGCGAGCCGCTCGAACGCCGCCAGCTCGCCGTACGCGAGCGCTCCGAGCAGGTCCACGACCGCGGCGCGGTACTGGGGGTCGGCGGAGGCCGTGTCCCAGTTCCGCGCGGCGGCCCGGGTGGCCGCGGGGGTGGTGTCGCCGGGTGCCTCGGCGGACGTGTCAGCGGCGTTGTCAGGCGTCGTCATGAAGCGCACAATAGCCCGCCCACCGCGACAGGGAAGTCCCTGCTCATCCAGTGTGACGACGACTACGTGACCAAATCGGCCATCGCATATGCGCGATTCCGGGGTATGGTGGTAATGCGCCCGGCGAGTATTCGACGGGCCGCACGAATGAGGATGCCCGGTCGGTGGCCCGATCGGCTCCGACCCGACAGCCCTCTCGTCCGTACGGCACGATGCGTACGACATCCGGAGGGACCCTCAGCGGTACGAGCGCTCGAGCGTCGGCAGTGGTCCCATGCCACTCGGCCCGCCCGACAAGCGGCCGACGCCCCCGGCACGGTCCCCGTCACGACCCCCGCGCTCGCCTCGCACCGCGTACACAGAAGAGGCAGCACCCTGACTACGACTTTCCGAGAGCTCGGAATCCTTCCCGAGACGGCCGAAGCCCTTGAGGCCGTCGGCATCATGAACCCCTTCCCCATCCAGGAGATGACACTCCCCGTCGCCCTCTCGGGCAGCGACGTCATCGGCCAGGCCAAGACCGGCACCGGCAAGACGCTGGGCTTCGGCCTCCCCCTCCTGGAGCGCGTCACCGTTCCCGCCGACGTCGAGGCGGGCCGCGCCAAGCCCGAGCAGCTGACCGACGCGCCGCAGGCCCTCGTCGTCGTCCCGACGCGCGAGCTGTGCACCCAGGTGACGAACGACCTGCTGACCGCGGGCAAGGTCCGCAACGTCCGCGTGCTCGCCATCTACGGCGGCCGGGCGTACGAGCCCCAGGTGGAGGCCCTCAAGAAGGGCGTCGACGTCATCGTCGGCACCCCGGGCCGTCTGCTGGACCTCGCCGGCCAGAAGAAGCTCAACCTCAAGCACATCAGGGCTCTCGTCCTCGACGAGGCCGACGAGATGCTCGACCTGGGCTTCCTGCCCGACGTCGAGAAGATCATGAACATGCTGCCGGCCCGCCGCCAGACCATGCTGTTCTCGGCGACCATGCCGGGTGCGGTCATCGGCCTCGCGCGCCGCTACATGTCGCAGCCCACCCACATCCGCGCCACCGCGCCGGACGACGCGGGCGCGACCGTCGCGAACACCGCGCAGTTCATCTACCGCGCGCACAACATGGACAAGCCCGAACTGGTCGCGCGCATACTGCAGGCCGACGGCCGCGGACTCGCGATGGTCTTCTGCCGCACCAAGCGGACGGCGGCCGACCTCGCCGACCAGCTCCAGCAGCGCGGCTTCGCCTCCGGCGCGGTCCACGGCGACCTCGGCCAGGGCGCCCGCGAGCAGGCGCTGCGCGCGTTCCGCAACGGCAAGGTCGACGTCCTCGTCTGCACCGACGTCGCCGCCCGCGGCATCGACGTCGAAGGTGTCACCCACGTCATCAACTACCAGTCCCCCGAGGACGAGAAGACGTACCTGCACCGCATCGGCCGGACCGGCCGCGCGGGTGCCAAGGGCATCGCGATCACCCTCGTCGACTGGGACGACATCCCGCGCTGGCAGCTCATCAACAAGGCGCTGGACCTCGGCTTCAACAACCCGCCGGAGACGTACTCCACGTCCCCGCACCTCTTCGAGGAACTCAGCATCCCGGCCGGCACCAAGGGTGTCCTGCCCCGTTCCGAGCGCACCCGCGCCGGGCTCTCGGCCGAGGCCGTCGAGGACCTCGGCGAGACCGGTGGCCGCGGCCCGCGCGGCCGTGGTGGCCGCTCCTCGGCGCCTGCCGTCGAGCGCGAGCGGGAGCGGGAGCGTCCGGACCGCACCCCGCGCCGTCGCCGTCGTACGCGCAACGGCACATCGCTGGACGAGACCTCCGCGACGCCCGCCACGTCGACGACGTCGCCGCACGCTCCGGCCGAGCCCGCCGCTCCGGAGGCCAACGAGCCCCGTACGCCGCGCCGCCGTCGCCGTACCCGCGCCGGTGCGTCGTCGGAGCCGGTGGCGGTCGCCACGGCCACCGAGGCGGTCGAACCGTCGGCCGTACCCGAGGCCGCGGAGACCGCGGTCGCGACGGCCGAGGGCGCGGACGCCGCGGCCGCCAAGCCGCGCCGCCGCACCCGCAGGACGGCACAGGCCCCGGCCGAGACCGTCACGGTCGTCGCCGAGCCCGTCGCGGTCGCCGAGACCGTCGCCACGGCGCCCGCCGAGGCCGTCGCGGAGGCTCCGGCCGGCAAGTCGCGCCGCCGCACCCGCAAGGCCGCCGAGACCGCGGAAGCCGTCCTCGACACGGTCGAGGGCACGCCGGAGGTCACCGAGACCAAGCCGCGCCGCACCCGCGCCAAGGCCACGACCGCGACAACTCCCGCCGCGGACAGCGCCGTTGACACCGCGGAGGCGGCGGAGGCCAAGCCCCGACGCCGCACCCGCAAGGCCGCCGCGGAGACCGTCGAGGCGGACAGCGCGCCCCTGACGGCCGCCGTCGAGGAGCCGGAGGCCCAGCCGCGCCGCCGGACCCGCAAGGCCGCCGAGACCGCGGTCGACACGGCGGAGGGCGTCGCCGAGGCACCGGCCGCCAAGCCGCGCCGCACCCGCAAGGCCGCGGTGGCCACGACCGAGGCAGCCGCCCAGGTCGCCGAGGCCGTCGAGGCCACGGAGCCGAAGCCGCGCCGTACGCGCGCCAAGGCGACCACCAAGGCCACGCCCGAGGTGGCCACCGAGGCGACCGCGGACACCGCAGAGGCGCCCGTGACGCCCCGCCGCCGGACCCGCAAGGCCGCCGCGGAGACCGTCGAGGCGACCATCCCCGCCCAGACGGCCGCCGTCGAGGAGCCGGAGGCCAAGCCGCGCCGCCGCACCCGCAAGTCGGCGGAGGCCGTGGTGACCCCGGAGACGGACGAGGCCAAGCCGCGCCGCCGCACCCGTAAGGCCGCCGCTGTCGCGGAGACCGCGGAGAGCTGATCGACAGCCCGATGGCCCGGTCCCCCACTTTCGGGGGGCCGGGCCATCGGCGTTCCGGCCCATCACCCGCCGGCACCGTACGCACCCCGACGCCCCATCCGGCCGACAGTGGCCGACGCCCCGGACGGACGAAACGGATAAGCGACCCGAACCGACGACCCGGACAGACGCCCCGGACCGTGGAGCGCGAGGCCCCGCCCGATAGCCTCGGAGCCATGAGTCGTCCCCCCTCCTTCATCCCGCCGGCCGGAGCGCGCGCGTACCGGCTGGGCACCGCGCGCGGCGAGTTCGCCGTGATCGAGGCCGGTACCGCCGTACGGGGAACCGCCTTGCTCCTGCCGGGCTTCACCGGGAGCAAGGAGGACTTCATCGCGCTGCACGAACCGTTGGCCGCGCGCGGGTACCGGACCGTGGCCGTCGACGGGCGTGGACAGTTCGAGAGCGACGGGCCCGAGCACGACGAAACGGCGTACGCGCAGGACGAGTTGGCGCGTGACGTACTCGCACAGGCAGCGGCCCTCGCGACGCCCGTGCACCTCGTCGGGCACTCCCTCGGCGGACAGGTCTCCCGGGCCGCCGTCCTGCTCGACCCGGCGCCCTTCGCCTCTCTCACCCTGATGTCCTCGGGCCCCGCCCAGATCTCCGTCTCCCAGCAGCAGCGCGTCAAGCTGCTCCGGGACGCGCTCGCCGTGATGGACATGGGCCAGGTGTGGGACGCGATCCAGGCGATGGAGCCGCCGGAGGAGACCGAGACCGGAGAGCTCGACGCGGGTCTGGACGACCGCGACGACCTGCGGCGGCGCTGGCTGGCCACCAGCCCCGCCCAGCTGATCGTGACGGGCCGTCAGCTCTGCACCGAGCCCGACCGCGTCGCCGAGCTGGCCGCCGTGCGGCTGCCGAAGCACGTCCTGTCCGGGTCGCGCGACGACACCTGGCCGGTGGAGCTGCTGGACGACATGGCCGTACGTCTCGACGCCCGGCGCACGGTCGTACGGGGCGCCGAGCACTCCCCCAACACGGACCAGCCCCTGCCGACCGCCCGCGCCCTCGCCGACTTCTGGGACCACACCGCCGCCACCGCGTAACCCGTGGCCCGTGGCGGACCGCCGGGCACCGGAGACCGGGGACCGGTCAGTACTGCGCCTGCAGATGCTCCCAGAACCCGTCCCGGAGCGCCCGGCGCAGGTCCGCCTGGCCCCGCAGGGAGTACTGGAGAAGCCCCTCCGCCTCGACCAGCAGGTCCTGGTCGACCGAACCGGGCAGATACGGATGGCCCGGCAGCAGGTCCACCAGCGCCTCGCGCCCCCGCGCGGCCAGCCATTTCGCGGCGATCTGGGCGCCCACGAACCGCACGTCCTCACGCGTGGGCCTGCTCGCCGCGCTCGCGTCGTACGTGGTGGCGGTCCGTCGGGACACATAGGGCTTGAAGAAGTCGAGGTCGAAGGTGCGCTGGCTGTCGACCTCCCAGAGCAGCGGCTCGGCCTGGTTGCGGCCCTCGGGCGCCTCGATGCCCCAGAGGTGGACCCGCGCCCCGTACCCCTGCGCGGCCTCGACCGCCGACACCAGGTCCTCGTCGCCCCCGAGCAGGGCGGCATCGCTGATGGCGCGGTGCCGGGCCAGGGACTCCAGGTCGGACCGGATCAGGGAGTCGACGCCCTTCTGCTGGTTGTTGGCGTTCAGGTTGCCCAACCGCACCTTGACGTCCGGGAGTTCGGCGATCGACTGCTGTTCGGCGGTGTGGATGCGGCGGCGCGCGCCGTCGTACCAGTACACCCGCAGCAGCCTGCTGTCCGCGAAGATGGTGCGGGCCTTGTCGATGAGCGCCTCGATCAGGCCCTCGGCGTCGAGGTCGAAGGAGCGGCGGTCCTCGGTCCCTGCGACGAGTCGCCCCCCGGCGGCGTACAGGTATCCGGCGTCGACGAAGATCGCGTGGGTCGAGGGCGTCTTCGCCACCTCGGCGAGCATGCGCTGAAGCAGCTCGTTCGTGCGGTCGATGCGGGCGCCGAGCGCCGCGAGGTCGTCGTTCATCACCCCCCATTCTTCCGGCGGTCACGCTTCGAACACAACTGGTCCCGTTCAGTCTCCTTCACACTTCTTACCGGTTGGTAATTAGGTTCTCGAAAAATTTCCTTAGCGTAGGGAATGTTTGTAACACGCACACCGTTGAATACGAACGGAAGCGGGGGACTGTCTCAGCTCGCGCGCCACACACCAAGTAGTTCTCCTCAGGAGGATGACCAGACGAAGGGAGAAGCCCATGCGCTTCGAAATCATGCGACTCGACGATGTCAACGGCACGCCCGTGGACAGCACCGTCGTTGACGCCGCCTCCGTCAACCGGATCGTTCAGCAGGCCGCCGCCATAGGGCAGCGACTGTGGATCCGCCCGGCCGACTCGTCCGCTTCATAACCCGCGGACACTCTCGGACGTCCCGGACGTCTCAGACTTCAAAGCCCCGTACGGCGTCGACGCCGTACGGGGCTTTGCGTATACGAGAGGACCGTCGCGGCGGCGGAGGCGGCCGCCCGACCGTGCCCGAGGCCGCCGGTCCGCCCCGGAGGGCGCTCAGCCGCCCCGGACGACCTGGGTGACGCCGTTGATGATCTGCTGGACGGCGATCGCCGAGAGCATCATGCCCGCGAGCCGGGTCACCAGCACCACGCCCCCGTCCTTGATCACGCGGATGATCAGCAGCGAGTAGCGCATGACCACCCACAGCACGACGTGGATGGCGAGGATCGCCGTCCACACGGACACCTGCGTGGCGACGCTGTCGGCCTTCTGCACGGCCAGGATCACCGACACGATCGCGCCGGGGCCCGCGAGCAGCGGCATGCCGAGCGGTACGAGGGCGACGTTGACGTCCTTGGTCTGCTTCGGCTCGTCGGTCTTGCCGGTCAGCAGGTCGAGGGCGATCAGCAGGAGCAGCAGTCCGCCCGCGATCATCAGCGCGGGCACGGAGACGTGCAGGTAGTTCAGGATCTGGTGACCGAGCAGGCCGAAGACCGCGATCACCCCGCCCGCCACGCAGACGGCCTGGAACGCCATGCGCTTCTGCACCTTGGCGGGGCGTCCCGCGGTGAGCGCGAGGAAGATCGGGGTGATCCCGGGGGGATCCATGATCACGAAGAGGGTGAGGAAGAGGGAGCCGAAGACGGCGACGTCGAACATGGTTCAGTGAGGCCTTGCGAAGGTGGGGAAAGCGGCACGGCGAGTTCAGCAGTCACCGCTGGGGAAGGGAGTTCCGCCGGGCGGAACGGGGCACACGGCGGACAGCGCCGGGTGCGTGCGAAGGGGACCCGGATCCGAGGGGCGGGCGATCAGGCTCCGCCGGTTCCGGGCACCGGGAACGCCCCGGTGGCCCGCCGGGTGATCTCCCCGTACACCTCGGGGTCGGTCGTGTACTCCCCGAGGACGCAGGTCTTGCGGCTGCCGTGGTAGTCGCTGGACCCCGTGACGAGCAGCCCCAGCTCGGCCGCGAGACCCCGCAGCCGCGCCCTGGTCGCCGGCTCGTGGTCCATGTGGTCCACCTCGATGCCGTCGAGTCCCGCGGTGGCCAGCTCCGCGATCGCCGCCTCCGGCACGGTGCGGCCCCGCTTGGCGGCGGCCGGGTGCGCGAAGACGGTCACGCCGCCCGCGGCCTTGACCAGCCGGATCGCGTCGAAGGGGTCCGTCTCGTGGCGGGGTACGTAGACCCGGCCGCCGTCGGCGAGCCAGTCGCCGCCGAAGGCGTCGGAGACGCTGTCCACGACCCCCAGCTCGACCAGGGCGGAGGCGATGTGCGGCCGGCCCACGGAGCCGTCGCCCGCGATGCGCGCGACCTGTTCCCAGGTGACCGGCACGCCCAGGTCCTGAAGCTTGGCGACCATGCTCCGGGCCCGCGGCACCCGGTCGTCCCGGATCAGCTCGCGCTCGGCGAGCAGTTCGGGCTCCGCGGGGTCGAAGAGGTAGGCGAGCAGGTGCATGCTGATGCCGTCGAGACGGCAGGAGAGTTCGGCACCGGCGACGAGGGTGAGTCCCTCGGGGAGGGCCGCGACGGCCGCCGCGTGTCCGCGGGTGGTGTCGTGGTCGGTCAGCGCGACGACGTCCAGACCGGCGGCGGCCGCGTTGCGGACCAGTTCGGCCGGGGTGTCCGTGCCGTCGGAAGCGGTGGAGTGGGCGTGCAGGTCGATGCGCACTACGCGACTCCAGGCGGTGACGGCACGGAAGGGGACACCCAAGGATAACGGGATTCCCGGGCACCCCTGTCACACCCGCAACCGTGGAGCACCCCCTACGAAGCATCTCCACGAGCGGACCCGCGGCAGCTCGGGGCCCCCGTGCCCTCGTCCACCCGCGACCGGGCGCGGCCCCCGCCTTCCGAACCGGCGGAGCGCTACGGCTCCAGGATGCGCGGCGACAGCGCCCCGCAGGGCAGCAGGTCCACTTCCGCCCCCGCGTCGCGCAGGTCGGTCAGCACCAGCTCGTCGTACATCAGCAGGCCCGACTGCTCGGGCCACACGACCGCCCACAGCCACAGCCCGAGCGCCTCGCCCGCGAAGACGGCGCGGTCGTCGGGGGCACCGGCCACATGCCACAGCGGGGTGGGCCGGCCGGCCGCGAGGACCTTGGCCTGCGGCGGTTTCTCGACGGTCATGTAGGGCCCGGGGTCGGGGGCGTCGATGCCGGCGTAGCGTGCGCCGAGGCCGACGCCGAGCTCCTCGGCGACCAGGATCAGCTCCCCGATGCCGCCGAGCGGCCCAGGCCCCGAGCAGGCCACCATGGTCGCGCGCCCGCCGCTGCGGTCGTCGCCCGCGAAACCGGCGCCGGTGAAGAGCCATCCGACCGGCAGCGGCCACGGCATCCACACCGGTACCCGGGCACGGTGCACCACGACACCGAGGGCCTCGACGCTGGGCGGGATCACGGGCTGCAGTGGATGCACGGTCCCGTGCGCATCGCACTGCCAGGAGTCGGCAAAAAGGCCGGGAGCCCTGACCCGGCCACCACACTTCGGGCAACTGGGTTCGCCCCTCATAGAGCCCCACGGTCCTCCCCGTCTTTCGCCGCGTCAAGGACGATCACCCGTCCGGAGCGCGCCGTCACCGCGCGAAACTAGATGTAACTTGCACTAATTAGCTCACCTAACTTATTATGTGCATACGGCAACGACCTCACCAGGGCAGTCAGAGGAGCGGACATGAGCAGCAGCACGGGAGGCCCCGCCGAAGGGAACACGTTCGACGCGGGTGCGGGCAGCCTCCTGCGTCAGCCGAAGGCCGTCTGGGCGACCGCCGGGGCCTCCGTCGTCGCCTTCATGGGCATCGGGCTCGTCGACCCGATCCTGCCGTCCATCGCCAAGGGCCTGGACGCCACCCCGAGCCAGGTCTCGCTGCTCTTCACCTCGTACTTCCTGATCACCGCCGTCGCGATGCTGCTGACCGGCTTCGTCTCCAGCCGCATCGGCGGCAAGAAGACCCTGCTGCTCGGCCTCGCGCTCGTGGTGGTCTTCGCCGGGCTCGCGGGCACCTCCGGGTCGGTCGGCGAACTCGTCGGGTTCCGGGCCGGCTGGGGGCTGGGCAACGCCCTGTTCGTCTCGACCGCCCTCGCCGTCATCGTCGGCGCGGCGGCGGGCGGCAGTGCCGCGGCGATCCTGCTGTACGAGTCCACGCTCGGCCTCGGCATGGCCTGCGGACCGCTGCTCGGCGCCCTGCTCGGCAACGCCAGCTGGCGTTACCCGTTCTTCGGCACCGCGTTCCTGATGGCGGTCGGCTTCCTGTGCGTCACGGCCTTCCTGAAGGAGCAGCCGAAGCCGGCCCGCAGGACCGCTCTGCTCGACCCGCTCAAGGCGCTCGGCCACGGCGGTCTCGCCTCGGCGGCCGTCTCCGCGTTCTTCTACAACTACACGTTCTTCACCGTGCTGGCCTTCACGCCGTTCGTCCTGAACATGACTCCCTACAAGTCCGGGGCGGTCTTCTTCTGCTGGGGCGTCCTGCTCGCGGCGTTCTCCGTCGTCGTGGCGCCGCGCATGCAGGCACGGTTCGGATCGCTGAAGGTGCTCGGCGGTTCCCTGGCGCTGCTCGCCGCCGACGTGCTCGTGCTGGGCTACGGCGACCACACCACCGCTGTCGTCTGCACGATCCTCTCGGGCGCCTTCATCGGGGTGAACAACACGGTGTACACCGAACTGGCGCTGGGCGTGTCGGACGCGCCGCGCCCGGTGGCGAGCGCCGGTTACAACTTCGTGCGCTGGTTCGCGGCGGCCGCGGCGCCGTACTTCGCGCCGAAGATCGAGGAGTGGAGCTCCGTCCGCGTCCCGTTCCTGGTCGCGGCGGTCACGGCGCTGATCGGCGCCGCGGTGGTCTACGTACGGCGGAACGCGCTCACGCACGAGGCGGCCGAACTTCAGCCGCGGCACGCCTCCGAGGACGCCGTCACGGTTTTTGCCAACTGACTTTTTCCGGCCGGGAACTGACCTGGTCTCAGTCCAGCGGAACGGACCGGCGCAGCGGATCGCGCAGGTCCGTTCCGCCGTTCAGCCAGCGCTCCTGGAGGGCTCCGGCGCCGTGCACCCGCTTCCACGCGGCCTCGTTCGGCGTCATCGGGAGCAGCGGCAGGAACCGTACGGGATCGGCGGGCGCGTCCAGCTCCAGGTCCTCGACGAGGCCACCGGACTCCGCGACCAGCACGGAGGTGAAGGGCGCGCCGGGCCAGAGCGGTCCGCCCACGTCGAGCGAGGCACCGGGAGTCACCACCAGCCCCTCGACCTGCGGGGACGCGCCGAGCACGGCGAGCGCGCGCAGCACCTTGTCGGTCTCGGCGCCACCCGCGCGCACCGAGAGGATCAGCTCGGCGCGCGGACCCTTCACCGGATCGGCGAGCACCACCGTGGGGTCCGCCATCGGCTGGGCCGACATGCCGAGCGTCACGTAGCGGACGACGTCGCCCTCCGTGAAGCGCAGCACTTCGATGCGGTCGGTACCGAGGAAGGTGACCGCGGCCCGCGCGTCGGGTTCGCCCAGCGCGGAACGCAGCCGAGCCTCGACCAGAGGAAGAACATCAGCCATGAACCGAGCATAGAACTCGTCAGCAACGGGCAAAGCGGCGGCTTGACGCTTCGGTGCGCTGATAGTCTTGGCCGCTGGTCGGGGCAGCACGCAGAAGCGTCGCTCTCGAGCTCCGACGCACTGAGACTGACTGATCTCCCCCACGGGGAGACAGCTCCCCCGCGGGGGATGGATCGTCCCTCACGGGGGACCGGCCGGAGGAGGTGGGGCTGCAATGGACCGAAGTCGACCGTGCAGTACCACCCGCTCTTCCGGTCGCTGAATTTTGTAGCTGGTTTCCTTACCTCGCCGGCTGCCGCCTCCTGCAAACGTGTGCATACGTGTCAGCGTTGTCCGTTGCACCACGGAAGAGCGCTTCGTTCCCGCCTGATCTGTCTGATCTGAATCAGTAGCGAAGCTGCCACCGCGACGGTGCGGTGCTCCCCGCTTTGTGGACGTGCCAAACATCCGCAGTCAGGACGTCCCCATTCCGGGCAGTTCCAACCGTCGCCGGCGGCCTCCAGTTGTGAAGGAGCCTGCCATGTCGATGATCCGTGACCTCCGCGCCGCGGTCCGCCCCCGCCCCTCCCTGCGCAAGGACGGCGGCTCGTACGACACCACCCGCGCCCCCGGCACCAACTCCGCCGTGGTCGACTGCGCGGTCTACCGCGACGGCGCCCGCGTCCAGACCCGCGAGCCCCTCACCCCGCACGAGGCGATGCGCCTGGTGCACCGCGACGGCGGCTTCGTGTGGATCGGCCTGCACGAGCCCACCGAGGCCGAGTTCTCGGGCATCGCGAGCGAGTTCGGGCTGCACCCGCTGGCCGTGGAGGACGCCGTCCAGGCACACCAGCGGCCCAAGCTGGAGCGCTACGACGACTCCCTGTTCACGGTCTTCAAGACGATCCACTACGTCGAGCACGACGAACTCACCGCCACCAGCGAGGTCGTGGAGACCGGCGAGGTCATGTGCTTCACCGGCCGGGACTTCTTCATCACCGTCCGGCACGGCGGGCAGGGCTCGCTGCGGGCGCTGCGGCACCGGCTGCAGGACGAGCCGGACCTGCTCGCCAAGGGCCCCTCGGCCGTGCTGCACGCGATCGCCGACCACGTCGTCGACGGGTACATCGCGGTCGCGGACGCCGTGCAGGACGACATCGACGAGGTCGAGACCGAGGTGTTCTCGCTCGGGCGGAAAGGCACTCCGCGGGGCACGGACGCCGGCCGCATCTACCAACTCAAGCGTGAGGTACTGGAGTTCAAGCGGGCGGTCTCGCCGCTGCTGCGTCCGATGCAGCTGCTGAGCGAGCGGCCGATGCGGCTGGTCGACCCGGACATCCAGAAGTACTTCCGCGACGTCGCCGACCATCTCGCCCGGGTGCAGGAGCAGGTCCTCGGCTTCGACGAGCTGCTCAACTCGATCCTCCAGGCCAACCTCGCGCAGGCGTCCGTCACGCAGAACGAGGACATGCGCAAGATCACCTCATGGGCCGCGATCATCGCCGTACCGACGATGGTGTGCGGCGTGTACGGCATGAACTTCGACTACATGCCGGAGCTGCGCTGGAAGTTCGGCTATCCGCTGACGCTCGGCGTCACCGTCGGCATCTGCCTCTCCATCCACCGGATCCTGAAGCGCAACGGATGGCTCTGACACCGGCGCCTCCCGCTGGCTAGGGTGAGTCCATGACGGAACAGCTGCTCGATCAGGCCCTCATCGAGGAGGCCACCAAGAAGTCCGGGCTGGTCTGGGTGCGTGGCGACGGCACGCCGTCAACCGCCGCTCCGGGCCCCGAGGAGCCCGCCCAGGCCCTGTGGCACGTGTGGCACGACGGCGCGGTCTGTGTGGTCGGCGACGGTCCCGGCGAGCAGCCGTTGCCGGGGCTGTCCGACGGGGGCACGGCGGTGGTCACCGTACGCAGCAAGGACAAGGGCGGGCGCGTGGTGGCCTGGACGGCGAGGGTGGTCGAGCTCGCGTCCGGGTCCGACGCGTGGCGGGAGACGGTCGCGGAGCTCAAGGGCAAGCGTCTGAACGCGCCCGACGGTGAGGAGATGCCGGCCCGCTGGGCGCGCGAGTGCCGGGTGCTGCGTCTGGAGCCCCTGGCCGGCACGCTCCCGCTGCCGGACGGCTCGCTGGCCGCCGCGCCCCTGCCGACCCCGGCGACGACCCGGCAGCCCGTCCCGGCGGCCGTCCCCCGTCTCCTCTTCAAGAAGCGCAAGCGGTCGTAGGTCCCGGCCGCTTCGCGGGGCGCGAGGTGGCCCATGGGGGCACGGCGGCTCCCGGAGGCGCGGGTGGCCGACGGGTCACGGCGCCGCGTCACGAGGTCGGCAGCTGCCTGCCGTAGTCGACGGTCTCGTCCTTGGCCGGTTCGGCGAGGGCGAACCCCTTGCCCCAGTCGGTGAGGCGGAGGGTGCCGGCGCCGCCCGCGCGGACCAGGAGAACGGGGTAGGGAGTCCCCTTCAGTGAGACGTCGAGAGTGCCGCCCGCTCCCTTGTCACCGGTGATGCGGATGGTGCGCAGGCCGGACTGCTCGTGGTGGCCGTCCGTCGCGAGCTTGCCGTGCAGGGTCAGCAGGCCCTCCAGGAGGACGTCCTTGTCCGTGAAGCTGATGAAACGCTTGTAAGCCGGGTCACCGGTCGGCACCTTCACGTACTTGCCGCCGAGCTTGTCGGCGGCGGCCGTGTCCGCCGAGCTGGCGCCGCTCTTGTCGCCCTGATGGCTCCAGAACTCCGCGCCGGCCTTGAGGAAGAGGCGTTCGCCCACCCGCAGCAGCCCGAAGCTCGCGCCCTGCGAGGTGACCGACCCGGTGCCGCCGTCCGCCTTCAGACGCATGTCGAGCTTGTACGTGCGTCCGTTCGACACCACGGTTCCGGCGAGCCTGACCGCCTCCGCGGACGTGGCCGCGGTGCGGGACTTCGACTGGATCGTGGCGGCGGGCAGCTTGCCCACCCCGTTCGTACCCGCGTCCGGATCCTCGCTACCGCACCCCGTCAGTCCCGTCCCCGTCACGACCAGGGCACACATCGCGCCCACCAGTGCGGCCCTGCGGGTACGGCCCTGGAGAATCGCAGTCACAGGTGGGCTGCCTTTCGTACGGGGGTCCATGCGGGTGTCCGTGCCGGGGCGCCCTGCGGGGGTTCCACACGGGGTGCCCACCACGGCGTACGGCAGCGTACCGGTGCCGCCCCGGCCCGGCGGAGCCAGACCGTCCGGACCGCTCACCAGGGCGTATCCGACCGGGACGGGCTAGCCTGAAGCCCACCCGAGCGGACAGAGCGGGACCAAGCACGCGTACGGCGACACCACCCGGCGCACGTACCGGGACAGCACGGGAAACACCTACCGGGACAGCACGGAAAGAAGGAGGCGCGGGCATGGCCGCAGGCGCCCCCCGGATCTTCGTCTCGCACCTCGCCGGTGTCGCCGTCTTCGACCCGAACGGCGACCAGGTCGGACGGGTGCGGGACCTGGTCGCCATGCTGCGCGTGGGGCGGCGCCCGCCCCGGCTGCTGGGGCTGGTCGTCGAGCTGTCCACCCGGCGGCGCATCTTCCTGCCCATGACCCGCGTGATCGGCATCGAGTCCGGCCAGGTCATCACCACCGGCGTCGTGAACGTGCGGCGCTTCGAACAGCGGCCCACCGAGCGGCTCGTGTTCGGCGAACTGCTCGACCGGCGGGTCCGGCTCGTCGACACGGACGAGGAGGTGACCGTCCTGGACGTGTCGATCCAGCAGTTGCCGGCCCGGCGGGAGTGGGAGATCGGCCGGGTCTTCGTGCGCCGGGCCCGCAGCGGGACCTTCCGGCGCACCCGGGGAGAGACCCTGACCGTCGACTGGTCCGCGGTCACCGGGTTCTCGCTGGAGGAACACGGACAGGGCGCCGAGAGCCTGCTCGCCACCTTCGAGCAGTTGCGCGCCGCCGACCTCGCCAACGTGCTGCACCACCTCTCCCCGAAGCGGCGCGGCGAGGTGGCCGCCGCACTCGACGACGACCGTCTCGCCGACGTCCTGGAGGAACTCCCCGAGGACGACCAGATCGAGATCCTCGGCAAGCTCAAGGAGGAGCGCGCGGCGGACGTCCTGGAGGCGATGGACCCCGACGACGCGGCCGACCTGCTCGCCGAACTGCCGGAGGAGGACGTGGAACGGCTGCTGACGCTGATGCGGCCCGACGACGCGGCCGACGTAAGGCGGCTGATGGCGTACGAGGAGCGCACCGCGGGCGGTCTGATGACGACCGAGCCCATCGTGCTGCGGCCCGACTCCACGGTCGCCGAGGCGCTCGCCCGGGTCCGCAACTCCGACCTGTCCCCCGCGCTCGCCGCCCAGGTGTACGTGTGCCGTCCCCCGGACGAGACGCCGACCGGCAAGTACCTGGGCACCGCGCACTTCCAGCGGCTGCTGCGCGACCCGCCGTACACGCTGGTCAGCTCGCTCCTCGACGACGATCTGCAGCCCTTGGCGCCGGACGCGGCGCTGCCGGTCGTCGCGGGCTTCTTCGCCACCTACGACATGGTCGCCGCGCCGGTGGTCGACGAGAGCGGTTCACTGCTCGGCGCGGTGACCGTGGACGACGTACTGGACCACCTGCTGCCCGAGGACTGGCGCGAGACGGAGTTCCACCTGCACGAGGACGAGACCGCAGGGGGGAGCCATGACGCCTGACCGCGAGACCCGTGAACGGGCCGTCACGGGCGCCACCGCGACCACCCGGCCGCGCAGCCGTCTCGACCAGCCGATGCCGCCACGCCGCAGACTGCTGCCCGAGTGGGACCCGGAGGCCTTCGGACGGCTGTCGGAGCGGATCGCCCGCTTCCTCGGCACCGGGCGCTTCATCGTCTGGATGACGGTCGTCATCATCCTGTGGGTGGTGTGGAACGTCAGCGCGCCCCGTGACCTGCGGTTCGACAACTACCCGTTCATCTTCCTGACCCTGATGCTGTCGCTGCAGGCGTCGTACGCCGCCCCCCTGATCCTGCTCGCGCAGAACCGACAGGACGACCGCGACCGGGTCAACCTCGAACAGGACCGCAAGCAGAACGAGCGGTCGATCGCGGACACCGAATACCTCACGCGCGAGATCGCCGCCCTGCGCATCGGCCTCGGCGAGGTGGCCACCCGCGACTGGATCCGCTCCGAACTCGAGGACCTGGTCAGGGCGCTGGAGGAGGACCATTCCGACAGCCACGTCGTATTCCCGGCGGAACGGTCGCCCGGACGTGACACAGGCGACCGCTGACGGGACGCCCGGGCCCCGGCCCGGGCGCCGTACCATCGTCCCTATGGCTACGGAAGACGCGGTGCGCGAAGCACTGGCGACGGTGAACGACCCCGAGATCCAGCGACCCATCACCGAACTGGGGATGGTCAAATCGGTGGACATCGGTGCGGATGGCGCGGTCGCGGTCACCGTGTATCTGACCGTCTCCGGCTGCCCGATGCGCGAGACCATCACCGAGAACGTGACAAAGGCGGTCTCGGCGGTCGAGGGCGTCACCCGCGTCGACGTGACCCTGGACGTCATGAGCGACGAGCAGCGCCGCGAGCTGGCGGGCGCGCTGCGCGGCGGCCAGGCCGAGCGCGAGGTCCCCTTCGCCAAGCCGGGCTCACTCACCCGCGTGTACGCGGTCGCCTCCGGCAAGGGCGGCGTCGGCAAGTCCTCGGTGACGGTGAACCTGGCGGCGGCGATGGCGGCCGACGGTCTCAAGGTCGGCGTGGTCGACGCGGACATCTACGGCCACTCCGTGCCCCGCATGCTCGGCGTCGACGGCCGTCCGACCCAGGTCGAAAACATGATCATGCCGCCGTCGGCGCACGGCGTGAAGGTCATCTCCATCGGCATGTTCACCCCGGGCAACGCCCCGGTCGTGTGGCGCGGCCCGATGCTCCACCGCGCCCTCCAGCAGTTCCTGGCCGACGTGTACTGGGGCGACCTGGACGTCCTCCTCCTCGACCTCCCGCCGGGCACCGGCGACATCGCGATCTCCGTCGCCCAGCTGGTGCCGAACGCCGAGATCCTCGTCGTCACCACCCCGCAGCAGGCGGCGGCCGAGGTCGCCGAGCGCGCGGGCTCCATCGCCGTCCAGACCCACCAGAAGATCGTGGGCGTCGTCGAGAACATGTCGGGCCTGCCGTGCCCGCACTGCGGCGAGATGGTCGACGTCTTCGGCACCGGCGGCGGCCAGACGGTCGCGGACGGCCTGACCCGCACCACCGGCGCGAGCGTCCCGGTGCTCGGCTCCATCCCCATCGACGTCCGCCTGCGCGAGGGCGGCGACGACGGCAGGCCGGTCGTCCTGACGGATCCCTCGTCCCCGGCCGGCTCGGCCCTGCGCGGCATCGCCGGCAAGCTGGGCGGCCGACAGCGCGGCCTGTCGGGCATGTCCCTCGGCATCACCCCGAGGAACAAGTTCTAGACCACCGGACGCTGACGCGCGCCGTCAGGGGCGTGGAGACTGTCAGCCTCCAGAAACGCGAGAACCCCCGCCCCTCAGGGGCGCTGTTTCCCGCGCGACCGGCCACGACGCCCGCGCGGGAAACAGCGCACCCTCAGGAACGCGGAGACCTGCGCGCCGTCAGGAGCGCGACGGATTTGCGCGCCCCGCCAGGAGCACGGAGAACTGTCAGCCTCCAGAAACGCGAGAACCCCCGCCCCTCAGGGGCGCGGGGAACCGCGCGAGCAGCCACGACGCCCGCGCGAGAAACAGCGCACCCTCAGGAACGCGGAGACCTGCGCGCCGTCAGGAGCGCGAGGGATCTGCGCGCCGTGATGGGCGCGGAGGCTCTGCGCCCCCTCAGCGCGGAGCGTCTGCGCGGAGTCCCCGCCCCTCAGGGGCGCGGGGAACCGCGCGACCGGCCACGACGGACCCCCGGCCGAAGAACCGTCCCGCAGCCCCCCGACCGGTCACCCCGCGGAGCACTCACGCGTAGGCCGAGATGTCCTTGATCACGGCGAAGCCCAGCCCGTACGCGCTCATGCCCCGCCCGTACGCACCCACGTGCACGCCCTCCTGGGTCGACCCCGCGAGCACCCAGCCGAACTCGGACTCCCGGTAGTGGAACGGCGTGGGCACGCCGTCCACGGGGAGGGACAGCGAGGACCAGTCCGCCCCGTCGAGATCGTCCGCGAGGACCCACGCCGTCTCGGTCTGCTGGTCCAGCCAGTCGTCCCGCAGGGTGTGGTCCATCTGGCCGGGCCAGGTGAAGGACAGCAGGCCCACACCTGCCAGCCAGGCCGCCGAGGACACCGAGGTGGCCTCCAACAGCCCCGTACCGTCCGCGCTGCGGCGCGAGGGGCTCGCCGCGACGGTCACCACGACCGCGAAGCGCTCCTTGTCCTCGGTCGACTCGCTGCGCACCGAGGGCTCCTCACCGTGCCCGATCGAACCGTGCTCGACGGCGCCGTCCGCCGACATCCCCACCTGCATCAGCCAGCGCGGTCCCGTGAAGGCCTCGTCGAGGCCGTACCACGGGAAGGGCGCCAGCAGGTAGCCGTCGACCGTGCGCCGGGCGAAGGGGGCCTGTTGTCCGCCCTCCGTGGCCGGTGCCTGCGCGCCTACCCGACTTGTCGTCTCCATCTGCCCGGACGCCTCCTTGCTCTCGTCGGACCAGGCGGCCCGCCCCCCTCGGGCGTCCTCAGCAGTCCGCACAACAACTGGGCAGCATAGCCACACCGCTCCGAGCAGCAGGGAAAGCACCCGTCGCGTGGGTCGCGCCCGCCGTCGATTTCCGGCCGTGTCACACGGCCCCGCGCCCCTGACCCGCCCCGCTCGGGGTACGGCTCAGGTGGCGTCGGCGTCGAAGGGCGGACGCTCGTCCGCGCCGGACTTCTCGGGCTTCTTGGTCATGTCCACGGTCGACCCGGCCGAGCCGGACCCCGATCCGGAGCTCGCCGACTCGGATTCGCGGTTGTGCACCGCGTCCGTGACCTCGGCCATCTCCTTCTTCAGGTCGAAGCCGTTGCGGATCTCCTTGAGCCCCAGCTCGTCGTTGTCCAGCTGCTTGCGCAGGAACGTCTTGGGGTTGAGGTCCTCGAACTCGAAGTCCTTGAACTCCGGGCCGAGTTCCTCACGGATGTCCGCCTTGGCGGTCTCCGAGAACTCACGGATCTTGCGGATGGTGCGCGTGACGTCCTGGATCATCTTCGGGAGCTTGTCCGGACCGAAGACGAGCACGGCGAGGACAACGAGCGCCACCAGCTCGAGCGGTCCTATGTCATTGAACACCTGAAGCTCCTTGCGATGTCCTTCGGTCCTCGGCCCCCGGCGGTTCTTCCGTGGTCCGGGCCGGGTCCACGGTACCCGGCGATCCCGTCCGTCCGGAACTGTGCCGTGGCGTCCGGGTCCGTGTACACGTCGAGTTTTCCCGGATGTTTGCCGCACGGCCGGGGTGCGCGCCCCTCCCCGGCGAACATGCCGGGCGCCGTCCCTCACCGCCCGTCCAGGTGGGCGGCGGTCAGTCGCCGTCGGCCGAGCCGAGGACCAGGGTGATCCGCTCGCGGGCGCCGTCCCGCCGCAAGGTCAGCAGCAGCCGGTCGCCGGGGCGGTGGGCGCGGGTCCGCACGATCAGCTCCTCCCCCGAGTGCACGGGCAGCCCGTCGACCTCGGTGATGACGTCGCCCGCCCTGATCCCCGCCCGGGCGCCGGGGCCGCCCGGGGTGACCGGTGAGCCGCCGCTCGTCTTCGTCCCGACCCGGGCGCCGTCGCCGGTGTAGTCCATGTCGAGCGTCACGCCGATCACGGGGTGGGTCGCCCGACCCGTGTTGATCAGCTCCTCGGCGACGCGTCTGGCCTGGTTGACGGGGATGGCGAAACCGAGCCCGATGGAACCGGCCTGGCCGGCCTCCGGGTCGGTGGCGCTGTCGGCGGAGCGGATGGCGCTGGTGATGCCGATGACACGCGCCCGGGAGTCGAGCAGGGGTCCGCCGGAATTGCCGGGGTTGATGGGCGCGTCCGTCTGCAGGGCGTCCACGTACGAGACGTCGCTCCCGTCGCCCTTCTCGCCGCCCGCCGTGATGGGCCGCTCCTTGGCGCTGATGATCCCGGAGGTGACGGTGTTGGCGAGGTCGAAGGGTGCGCCGATGGCGACGACGGGGTCGCCCACCTGGACGCTGTCGGAGTTGCCCAGCGACAGGGGCCGCAGTCCGCCGACCCCGGACACCTCGACCACGGCGAGGTCGTATCCGCTGTCGTGCCCGACGACGGTGGCCTTGGCGCTCTCGCCGCCGCTGAACGTCACGGTGATCTCGCCACGTGTGCCGGCCGGCTGGACCACGTGGTTGTTGGTGAGGATGTGGCCCCGGGTGTCGAGTACGAAGCCGGTGCCGGTGCCCTCCTGGCCGGTGCCGCGCACATGCAGCGTGACGACGCCGGGCAGGGCGCGGGCGGCTATCCCCGCGACGCTGTCCGCGGGCCTTCCCGGGGCCTCCTTCGCGGCCTGGGGCAGCTCGATGTCCCCCGTCCCGCCGTTGTGCTCCAGATAGGCGCCCACGGCACCGCCGACGCCCCCGGAGACGACGGCGATCAGCACGGCCCCGAGGGCCAGCGCCCTCCTGGCCCGTCCGCGCGGCCGCCTTCCGGTCCCGACCGCCGCGCCGTTCTGCTGGAGGGGTCCGGGAGCGGCCCAGGGGTCGTAGTTCCGCCAGGGGCTCGGAGCGGGACGGGAATCACTCGTGTACGGGGCTGGAGGCGCCCCTGGGGGCAGGGAGGCCCCCGGGACCGGGGTTCCCGCCGGGACACCCGTCCCGTCCCCGGAGACGGCCACCGGGGCGGACGCGTCACGCGAGCCGCCGCCCAGGAGATCGGGGGTGCCGTACGCGGAACGGCCCGCCGGGGTCAGCGCCTCATACGCGGGGTGCGACGTTTCGTATGCGGTGCCGTCCGCCGGGGCCGGTATCCCGGATGCGGGGTGCGACGTTTCGTATGCGGTGCCGTCCGCCGGGGCCGGTATCTCGTACGCGGAACCGGCCCCGGCGGCCGGCGTCTCGTACTCGGGGGTGGGTGTGCCGTACGGGGGAGCGGGGGTTCCCTGCGCGGGGGTGACCGGCCGCGCGGGTACGCCGGGCGTGGGCGTGGCGTGCGCGGGCGTGGTCGCGGAGGCGGGCGTTCCCTGCGCGGATGCGCCCGTGGGAGCCGCCGGTCCGTGCGCCGGCGCGGACGCCGGGGCCGGAGTGCCGTGTGCCGATGTGATCGCCGGGCGCTGGACCGGCGGGGCGGGTGCCCAGGGGCCGGGCTCGCCGTACGGCGGGGTGCTGTAGGGGTCGGGGTCGTGCAGGGGCCTGGGCCGGTCCGTGGGATCCGGGGCCGCGGGTGCGCTGGCGGACACTCCGGCGAACGTCCCGGCATCCGGTGCGTCGGCCGTGGGCGCGGGCACGGAGGCGGGAGGTTCCAGCTCGTAGTCGCCGTCAGGCCCGAAGTCGCCGTCGCGCTCGAAGTCGCCGTCAGGGTCGGCGTCGCTGACGGGCAGGCGGGCGCCCGCGGAGCCCACCTCGCCGACCACCGGAGGTACCGGCCTGGGCCGGCTCCACCACTTCGCCTTCGGGGGCTTCCCCTCGTTCATGTTCTCCCCACACCCGGCCCGCGGCACAGCTCGCCGACGGTCACCGCAGATTGCCGACATCCACGTCCGGGAATCCCTCCGGCGGACGCGCCCCACCCCGGATTCAACCAGGTTCCGGGGCCGCGGCGCAGAGAGTGGGTCAGCGGGCGGTACGGGAGGAGAGGAACGGGGAGGGAGAGGGGGACGATGCCGGAAGGGGGGCGGCGAGCAGACCCGGAGTCGCGGCGTCGGGCGCCATCGACCAGGAGGCCGACACCGCCGGCTGCACCTCGGTGAGCGGACGTATCAGCGGGGACATCGCGGCGGCGCCGGCCACCACGGGGGTCGTCAGCGTGTGCATCATGTCCTGGCCCTGGGGCGCCGGAGCGGGCACTCCGGGCAGCAGCGGCGCGGACACCTCGGTGGGCTGCACCGGGGCGCCACCGAACCCGCGCTGGCCCTGGGCGAGCAGCGGTCCTGTGGAGCGGCGGCGCTGTGTCTCGGGAGCCGTCGCGGCCCCCGCGCCCGGCGTGCGCATCGGTGTCACGTTGCTTCCGCCGGAGCCGCCGCGCGCGTCCGCGGTGTCACTGGGCACCCCGGTCGACACCCCGCCGAGCGCGACCGCGGCCAGCGACACCGCTCCGGCCGCCGCGAAGGCGAAGCGCAGACCGCGCGAGGAGGATCTCTCGGCCTCGTGCCGACTGACGTCATGGATACGGAAGCCACGTCCGGCGGAGGGGGGCAGCACGTCGGCGTGCGGCCCGGCGGGCACGTAGCCGAAGGGCTCGCCGCGCACGCCGAAGACTCCGGTCACCCCGGACCCGGAGGGGATTCTTCCGCCGAATGCTCCCCCGCCGAGCGGTGAGCCATCACCGCCGTCGAAGTCACCTCCCCCAGGCAGTCCCTGGAGACGGGCCAGGAAGCTCTCGGAGGGGGGCGGAGGGGCGACTTCCGCGAAGACGTTCTTCAGCCGGCGCTGGGCGTCCGCCTCGGCCTTGCACTTCGCACAGGTGGCGAGGTGGGCCAGGACACGCTCGCGCGACTCATGACCGAGCTCTCCGTCCACGAGGGCGGACAGTCGGTCCCCAAGATGCTGGTCGGCAACAAGCCGCTCCGCAGAGTCAGGTCGTGATCCACTCACGCGGTCGCGCCCCCTCCTCCCAGCGCGGGAACTCCCGTGATCGCGAAGCCGCGGCGCTCGGCACGGGCCTCGGGAGACCGGTGCGAGAGGGCCTTGCGCAGCTGCGAGCGGCCACGGTGGATCCGGCTGCGGACCGTACCGAGCTTGACGCCCAGGGTCGCGGCGATCTCCTCGTACGACAGTCCCTCGATGTCGCAGAGGACGACGGCGGCGCGGAACTCGGGCGCGAGGGTGTCCAGCGCCTGCTGGACGTCCGCGTCGAAGTGCGCGTCGTTGAAGACCTGCTGCGGGGAGGGCTCACGGCTGGGCAGACGCTCGGCCGCGTCGTCGCCGAGGGCGTCGAAGCGGATGCGCTGCTTGCGCCGGACCATGTCCAGGAAGAGATTGGTGGTGATGCGGTGCAGCCAGCCCTCGAAGGTGCCGGGCGTATAGGTCGACAGCGAGCGGAAGACACGGACGAAGACCTCCTGGGTGAGGTCCTCGGCGTCGTGCTGGTTTCCCGTCAGGCGGTAGGCGAGCCGGTAGACCCGGCCGCTGTGCGTGCTGACGATCTCCTCCCAGGTGGGCGGAGTCCACGCCTGCGACTCCGCGTCGGTGGTGAACGTCGCGGTCTGCGCGGGGGCAGCAGGATGGAACGTGTCAGCGATGTCGGTCACGGATTTCGGCTCACCCGCTGATCGCAGCAGGCGCCGCAGCACCCGTCCCCGATCCACAGGCGCAGCCGCACCTCCCCTGTCGGCTCTGGTGGTGTCCAGTGGAGCCCCTACCATAGCCACCTCGCCCGTTAGCTCCGGATAAGCGGTTTTACGCGAAATTGATACGCGCCCATATGGCTGTGTCAGCACGTGCTCGGCACCTCGCTCCGCCTCCCGCTCCGTGACCTGATCCATGCGCTTCCCCCCGCTCCGTTTCCCCATCCCTCTAAACGCCCGGTCCCATCAGCAGGTTCCCGGCACCAACGGATACAGTCACGCCCAGGCAACCACGGGGACAGGAGAGGGTCATTACCGGCAACCGGCAGACGAGCTGGGCGTTCGCCGACGCCTTTGTCGCCGAGGACGAGGCGCTGCGCTGGGCCCGCGACCGGGCCCGCGAGGCAGGCCTGCGCTCGGTGTCGCCCGGCACGGGCGCCGCGCTGCGCCTGCTCGCCGCCACGGTGGACGCGAAAGCGGTGGCGGAGATCGGGACCGGGACCGGCGTCTCCGGAATTCATCTGCTGCACGGCATGCGGCCGGACGGGGTACTGACCACGGTGGACCCGGAGCCGGACCGCCAGCAGTTCGCCCGCCAGGCCTTCCGTGCGGCGGGCTTCGCGAGCAACCGCGCGCGCTTCATCCCCGGCCGCGCGCTGGACGTGCTCCCCCGGCTCGCGGACGCCGGCTACGACCTCGTCTTCTGCGACGGCGACCGCCTGGAGTGCCTGGACTACCTCGCTGAATCGTTGCGCCTGTTGCGGCCGGGCGGGCTCGTCGCCTTCGAGGGCGTGTTCGCGGACGGCCGCACCATGGACTCGGGCCCGCAGCCGGCGGAGGTCGGCCGGCTGCGCGAACTGCTGCGCGCGGTGCGCGAGAGCCAGGACCTGGTGCCCTCACTGCTCCCGGTGGGCGACGGCCTGCTGTGCGCCGTCAAGCGCTGATCCCGACCACCGGGCCCCCCGCCCCTCCCGCCCCACCTCTCCCCGGACCCACCCTGACCTGCACTGATGCCAAATAGGCGTGTCGTCGGGGTGCCTTGACACACCACTGCCCCGGCACCGTTTACGATGCCGGGGCAGGTGAAAAGGTATGGTCGCTTCCGCGTCAGCCGACGACCTTCTTGAGGGCGTCGCCGAGCGCGTCGGCCTCGTCAGGGGTCAGCTCGACGACGAGCCGACCGCCGCCTTCGAGCGGAACGCGCATGACGATGCCCCGCCCCTCCTTTGTCACCTCGAGCGGGCCATCGCCCGTCCGCGGCTTCATGGCCGCCATGCTCGTTCCCCTTCCTGAAACCAGCTCATCGTCGCCGACGGCCCCTTGGAGGGCACGCACGTCCTCTCATAGGACACACGTCACCGGCATCGAACACATTGCTTCCAGGCCATTATCCCGCATCTCAGGACCCGATGACCAACATCAGTCGGCATCGCTTGCGCAACGCGCTTGAGCAAAACCACTCAATTCGGCGATGTGGCTGCGATACTGCGCCGCCGCATGGACTTTCAGGGCTCGGAATTCTTTGACGCAGGTCACATGTCCCGTCCGCTCCTCGGACCGTGATCTCCGCTTCGTCGTCCTGCATGCTGTCCTCGGACGCAGGGCGTACCGACGGGTACGACGGAGCCGCGACACCGAGGGGACCCATCATGGCCGACACCGTGCTCTACGAGGTGAGCGACGGACTCGCGACGATCACGCTGAACCGCCCCGGGGCGATGAACGCGATGGACACCGGTACGAAGGTCGCCCTGCGGGACGCGGCGCAGCGGGCCGCGGCGGACCCGGAGGTGCGGGCGATCCTGCTCACCGCGGCCGGCGACCGGGCGTTCTGTGTCGGGCAGGACCTCAAGGAGCACATCGGGCTGCTGGCCGCCGACAAGGAGTCGGGGTCCAGGCACACGATGAGCACCGTGCGCGAGCACTACAACCCGATCGTGCGCGCCCTGACCGGCGCCGCGAAACCCGTGGTGGCCGCGGTCAACGGTGTCGCGGCCGGGGCGGGTCTCGGTTTCGCGCTCGCCGCGGACTACCGGATCGTCGCCGACACGGCCGCCTTCAACACGTCGTTCGCCGGGGTCGCGCTGACCGCCGACTCCGGGATCTCCTGGACGCTGCCGCGGGTCGTGGGCTCGGGCCGCGCCGCCGACCTGCTGCTCTTCCCGCGCAGCATCACCGCGCAGGAGGCGTACGAGCTGGGTATCGCGAACCGGCTGGTGCCCGCCGCCGAACTGCGCGCGGAGGCGGAGAAGGTGGCGCGGGCGCTGGCCGCGGGGCCGACGGTCGCGTACGCCGCGCTGAAGGAGGCCGTGGCGTACGGCCTGACCCACTCTCTGGACGAGACGCTGGAGAAGGAGGACGAGCTGCAGGCGCGAGCGGGGTCGTCCGAGGACCATCTGATCGCGGTGCAGGCGTTCGTCAACAAGGAGAAGGCCAAGTACTTGGGGCGGTGACGGGCCGTGGGGGCGGCGGCGGGCCGGCCGCGCCGCTCCCCCGGAGCCCTCAGCGGGTGTGCCTCGAAGCCCTCAGTGGGTGTCCTTGCGTGCGACGCAGTCCACCAGGTGGTCGTTGACCAGGCCGCACGCCTGCATCAGGGCGTGCGCCGTCGTCGGGCCCACGAAACGGATGCCGCGCTTCTTGAGGGTCTTGGAGAGGGCGGTCGACTCGGCGGTGACGGCCTGGACGTCGGACAGCTTCTCCGGGGCCGGGCGGGTGTCCGGGTCGGGCGCGAAGGACCAGATCAGCTCGTCGAGCTCGCCGGGCGCCCAGTCGCTCAGCACGCGCGCGTTGGCGACGGTCGCCTCGATCTTCGCGCGGTTGCGGATGATCCCGGTGTCGCCGAGGAGACGCTCCTTGTCGGCCTCCGTGAAGGCGGCCACCGAGGCGATCTCGAAGCCCGCGAAGGCGGCCCGGAAGCCCGGCCTGCGGCGCAGGATGGTGATCCAGGACAGGCCCGACTGGAAGGCCTCCAGGCAGAGCCGCTCGTACAGCGCGTCGTCGCCGTGGACCGGGCGGCCCCACTCCTCGTCGTGGTACCACACGTAGTCCTCGGTGGACAGCGCCCAGGGGCAGCGCAGGGCGCCGTCGGGACCGGCGACGGCGTCGCTCAACGCTCCTCGCCCTCGACGTGCTTGTGCAGGGAGGTGGGCCGGGCGGTGTCCGCGCGGGCTCCGGCGAGCGCGGACTCGAGGTCGGCGATCCGGGCGTCGCGCTCCGCGAGCTCGGCGCCGAGGCGGCCGAGGGCGTCGTCCACGTCCGCCATGCGGTAGCCGCGGGCGGCGAGCGGGAACCGCAGGGACTCCACGTCCGCGCGGTTCACCGGCCGGGCGGACGGCAGCGGGTCGTCCAGCCGGTCGGGCACCGCCTCGGGCAGGGGCGCGCTCTCGCCGCCGCCCACCACGGCCAGTGTCACCGCGGCGACCACGACGGCGAGCGCGACGACCAGGAACAAGAACATGAACATCGCTGAGGTCCCCACGCTCTGGTGCCGACGCGGTCGCGTCGGCGCGAAAGTACTGAAGCTTACTGACGGCGGAACCGTCGGACTCCGATCGTGCCATGCGAGTCTGACAGTTAAGGTCGCAGGCGGCTAAGCAGCGGGATTCACAGGGAGAGGTCACAGGGGATGCTCAGGCTGGGGAAGCACGAATTCGACCCGCACGAGCCGGTGATCATGGCCATCGTGAACCGGACCCCGGACTCCTTCTACGACCAGGGAGCCACCTTCCGCGACCAGCCGGCGCTCGCCCGGGTGGAACAGGCGATCGCCGAGGGGGCCGCGATCATCGACATCGGCGGGGTCAAGGCCGGTCCCGGCGAGGAGGTCAGCGCCGAGGAGGAGGCCCGTCGTACGGTCGGCTTCGTCGCCGAGGTCCGACGCCGCTTCCCCGACGTGATCATCAGCGTCGACACCTGGCGGCACGAGGTCGGGGAGGCGGTCTGCGAGGCGGGGGCGGATCTGCTCAACGACGCGTGGGGCGGGGTGGATCCGCGGCTCGCGGAGGTCGCGGCGCGGTACGGGGTGGGGCTGGTGTGCACGCACGCCGGGGGTGCGGAGCCGCGGACGCGTCCGCATCGGATCGCGTACGACGACGTCATGGCCGACATTCTGGCGGTGACCGTCGGGCTGGCCGAGCGGGCCGTGTCGCTGGGGGTCGCGCGGGAGTCCGTGCTGATCGATCCGGGGCACGACTTCGGGAAGAACACGCGGCACAGTCTGGAGGCGACGCGGAGGCTGGGCGAGATGGTCGGGACGGGCTGGCCGGTGCTCGTCTCGCTCTCCAACAAGGACTTCGTCGGCGAGACGCTCGACAGGCCGGTCAAGGAGCGGGTGGTGGGGACGCTGGCGACGACCGCCGTCTCGGCGTGGCTGGGGGCGCAGGTGTATCGCGTGCACGAGGTCGCGGAGACACGGCAGGTGCTCGACATGGTGGCGTCGATCGCGGGCCACCGGCCGCCGGCGGTCGCCCGCCGCGGCCTGGCCTAGCCGCCCTGCCCGTGGCTCCGCCCCGGACCCCGCTCAGGCCGAAACGGGGTCCGGGGGCGGCAGCCCCCCCGAGGACGGGTAGGGGCGGCCGGGGCGGAGAACCCCGGGGTCAGCGGCCCGCCTCCTTCGACACCAGGGCCACCGCCTCCTCCACCTCGTCCGTGAGGTGGAACAGCAGGAGATCCTTCTCGGAGGCCTTGCCCTGCGCGATGAGGGTGTTCTTCAGCCAGTCGACGAGACCGCCCCAGTACGCCGTCCCGAAGAGGACGATCGGGAAGCGGGTCACTTTCTGGGTCTGGACGAGGGTGAGCGCCTCGAAGAGTTCGTCGAGGGTGCCGAGCCCGCCGGGCAGCACCACGAACCCCTGGGCATATTTAACAAACATCATTTTTCGGACGAAGAAATATCGGAAGTTCAGCCCGATATCGACATACTGGTTCAATCCCTGCTCGAAGGGAAGTTCGATGCCGAGGCCGACGGAGATGCCCTTGGCCTCGCACGCGCCCTTGTTGGCGGCCTCCATCGCCCCGGGCCCGCCCCCCGTGATGACGGCGAACCCGGCTTCGACCAGCCCCCGCCCGAGCGCGACGCCCGCCTCGTACTCGGGAGAGTCCACCGCCGTCCGGGCGGAGCCGAACACACTGATCGCGGCGGGGAGTTCGGCGAGCGTGCCGAAGCCTTCGATGAATTCCGACTGGATGCGCAGGACCCGCCAGGGGTCGGTGTGCACCCAGTCCGAGGGCCCGCCGGCGTCCAGCAGTCGCTGGTCCGTGGTGCTCGACTGGACCTGGCCCCGCCTGCGCAGCACCGGACCCAGCCGCTGCTCCTCCGGTGGCCGCTTCTTGCCCTCGGGGTTGCCAGTAGCCATGTGCGCTCCCTCCGCTTGCAATTGTTCAGCCCCAGCGTAGATCTCAGGGGGTTACGGAGGGGGGACATGCGCATGTCCGCCGCGCACCGCGGCGGTGCGCCCGCCCGTCAGGAGGCCAGCCAGGCGCGCAGCCGCTCCTCGGCCTCCGGGACGGCCGAGGCCCGTACCCGCTCGTCCTCCTTGTGCGCGAGCAGCGGGGCCCCGGGTCCGTAGTTCACCGCGGGCACCCCGAGCGCGCTGAAGCGGGCGACGTCCGTCCAGCCGAACTTGGGGCGGGCCTCGCCGCCGACGGCCGCCATGAAGGCCGCGGCCGCGGGGTGGGTCAGGCCGGGGCGGGCCCCGCCGGTGTGGTCGTCGACGACGAACTCGTCGACGCCGCAGTCCGCGAAGTAGTCGCGGACGAAGGCCTCCGCCTCCGCCTCCGTGCGGTCCGGCGCGTAGCGGAAGTTGACGACGACGGTGCAGGCGTCGGGGATGACGTTGGTGGCCACGCCGCCCTCGATACGGACGGCGTTGAGGCCCTCGTGGAAGCGGAGGCCGTCCACGACCGGCGTGCGCGGCTCGTACGCGGCGAGCTTCGCCAGGATCGGGGCCGCCGCGTGGATCGCGTTGGAACCCATCCAGGCACGCGCGGAGTGCGCCCGCTCCCCCGTGGTCTTCAGGAACATCCTGAGCGTGCCCTGGCAGCCGCCCTCGACCTCCCCGTCCGTCGGCTCCAAGAGGATCGCGAAGTCGCCCTCCAGCCAGTCGGGGTGGGCCTCCGCCACATGCTTCAGGCCGTTCAGGTGGGCGGCGACCTCTTCGTTGTCGTAGAAGACGAAGGTGAGGTCGCGGTTGGGGGCGGGGACCGTGGCCGCGATCCTCAGCTGCACCGCCACACCCGACTTCATGTCGCAGGTGCCGCAGCCCCACAGGACGCCGTCCTCGTCGAGCCGGGAGGGCACGTTGCCCGCGATGGGCACGGTGTCGATGTGACCGGCGAGGATCACACGCTCGGACCGCCCCAGGTTCGTCCGCGCCACGACGTTGTTGCCGTACCGGTCGACCGTGAGCTGCGGCAGGGCGCGCAGGGCGTCCTCGATGGCGTCCGCGAGGGGCTTCTCGCTGCCGCTCTCGGAGGGGAAGTCGACGAGCCGGGCGGTGAGCTCGGCGGCGTCCAGCGTGAGGTCAAGTGGGGTGTCGGCCATGTCCCCGACCCTAGCGCCCCGTCCCGTCGGCACCGGGCGTCGCGGTTCGCACCACGGTTGTCCACAACCTCACACGCCGTCAACAGAGTCCTCCAGTACCTTGTACGTCGTGTCAGAGCCGTCCCCCACTCCCGCCCGGCGCGGCCGCCTCCTTCGTTTCGGAGCGGCCGTCGCGGTCCTGTTCGCGCTCGCGGGCTATCTCGCCGTGCAGTACCTCACGGGAGGGGCCGGTGCGCCGCGCTGCCGGGTCGTCTCGGGCAAGGACGACGACGCGTCGTACGAGTTCACACCCGAGCAGGCGGTGAACGCGGCGACGATCTCGGCGGTCGGCACCTCCCGCCGCCTGCCCGAGCGCGCGGTGGCCATCGCCCTGGCGACCGCGCTCCAGGAATCAAATCTGCGCAACATCCAGCACGGCGACCGGGACTCGCTCGGCCTGTTCCAGCAACGGCCCTCGCAGGGCTGGGGCACGACGAAGCAGATCATGGACCCGGCGTACGCGGCCGGCGTGTTCTACGAGCACCTGGCCAAGGTGCCAGGCTACACACGGCTGCCGCTCACCGTCGCCGCGCAGCGGGTGCAGCGCAGCGGCTATCCGCAGGCGTACGCGAAGCACGAGCCGGACGCCACACTGCTGGCCGCGGCCCTGACCGGGCGTGCGGCGGCCACCCTGACCTGCGAGGGGCGTCCCGGGACGACGCCGGCCGGCGGCCCGGACTCGGTGCGTGCCGCTCTCGTACGCGACTTCGGGCACGAGGTGCTCCAGGAGGCGGGTGCCGACGTCTCCGGCCAGGACGCCTCCTCCGCGCCGGACGACGCGTCGTCGTCATCACCCTCGGCGGGGTCCGGATCGGCGTCGGCACCGGCATCGGGTTCCCCTTCTTCGACCGTGTCCGCGCGGACCGTCACCGTGCCCGTGCGCAAGGACGCCGCCGCGGGGGCCGGTGTGCGCGGCTGGGAGCTGGCGCACTGGGCCGTGGCCAACTCCTCTGCGCTGCACATCGAGCGGGTGTCCTACGCGGGACGGGAGTGGACGGCCGGGCGCAGGGAGGGCGAGTGGCTCAGGTCCGGCGCCCAGGGCGCCCCGGCGGCGAAGGAAGCCGCCACCGAGGTCCGTATCGTCACCGCTCAGTAGTACGGGGCCTCACTCCTCGGAGGGACGCGCGGCAGCGCCAGGCACCGGGATGAGCGGTTTTCGCGTGAGCATGCCCGAATCCGTCGGATCCCTTGCGGACAAAGGGCCGTAAGGATTCAGCAGACTATCCGTCCGGTTGCCTTTTGCCCGCTTTTATCCACAGCCGATTATGCGACGCATTGCCAATTCTTTACGTCGGGCCACCGCAACCTTCGCGGGTTTCGAGCGGTAGTCACTGCGTCCGAGCCCGGAACGATCACGGCTCGACCGGCAGCCGGCCGGTCGGAGACCGTCCTTCAACTCCCGGGCGCGATCGGGCACTTCACCGTTCTCTCCCGTCTAAGGAGCATCATGTCCCTCCCCCTGACCCGTCGGATCGCCCGTGCCGCGCTGCTCATCGCGGCGGGAGCGGCGCCCGTGGTCGGTGCGGCCGGCTCCGCCGGCGCGGCGACCGCACTGCCGGCCACTCCCGACCTCGGCGGGCTCACCGCCCTGGACGGGGCGCACGTCGGCAACACGGTCGACGGTGCGACGCAGAGCGTCACCGGGCTGGCGGGCACGGCCGGTGGCAACGCGGTCAAGAAGGCCGTGCCGTCCGCGGGCAGGACCGGCGGCAAGGTCGCCAGGACGGCCACGCCGGCCGCGCAGAAGGTGGCCGGGGACACGGCCGGGCAGGCCGGGAGTCTGCTCGGTGACACCACGAAGACGGCGACGGGCGGCGGCCTGCCGACCGGCGCCGTGACCAAGGGCGGCCTGCCGACGGGACAGCTGCCCCTGAAGGGCCTGCCGCTCGGCTGACGCCACGGTCCGTACGGCCGCGGTACGGCGGAGGGACCCGGGAGGTTTCCCGGGTCCCTCCGCCGTATCCGTGTCCGCGCCCGGCGCGCCTGCCGCGGCACTACGGCATGTCCGCAAGGTCACGCCCGCCCGGCGACGCCCGGCACGCGCTGAAGCGTGTTGCGAAAGTCCCGCCTGCCTCGCGACGCCCGGCACGCCCTAGAGGCGGTCCACCGCCGCGGCGACCCGCTCGTCCGTCGCCGTCAGCGCCACGCGGACGAACCTGTCGCCCGCCGGGCCGTAGAAGTCGCCCGGGGCGACGAGGATGCCGAGCCGCGCCAGATGGGCCACGGTGTCCCAGCAGGACTCGTCACGGGTCGCCCACAGGTACAGGCTCGCCTCGCTGTGCTCGATGCGGAAGCCGTGGCGCACCAGGGCCTCGCGCAGGGCCACGCGGCGGGCGGCGTAACGCTCACGCTGTTCGCGCACATGGGTGTCGTCCGACAGGGCGGCGACCACGGCGGCCTGGGTCGGCGCCGACGTCATCATGCCGCCGTGCTTGCGGATCTCCAGGAGCTCACCGAGGACGGCGGGGTCACCGGCGAGGAACGCGGCGCGGTAGCCGGCCAGGTTCGAGCGCTTCGAGAGTGAGTGGACCGCGACGATCCCCTCGTACGAGCCGCCGCACACGTCCGGGTGCAGGACCGAGACCGGGTCGGCCTCCCAGCCCAGTTCGAGGTAGCACTCGTCGGAGAAGACGAGGACGCCGTGCTCGCGGGCCCAGGCGACGATCCGGGTGAGTTCCGCCGCGGAGAGCACCCTGCCGGTCGGGTTCGACGGCGAGTTCAGCCACAGGAGCTTGAGGTCCGTGGGGTCCAGCTCGGTGGGGTCCTCGTAGACGACGTGGTCCGCGCGGGCCAGGCGCGCGCCGACCTCGTACGTCGGGTACGCCAGGCGCGGGTACGCCACCTTGTCGCCGGGGCCGAGGCCCAGCTGGGTCGGGAGCCAGGCGACCAGTTCCTTGGAACCGACGATCGGCAGCACGTGGTGGTGGGTGACCCCGCGGGCCCCGAGCCGTCGCTCCACCCAGCCCGTGAGCGCGTCCCGCAGTTCGGGGGTGCCCCACACCGTGGGATAGCCCGGCGAGTCCGCGGCCGCGACCAGAGCTTTCTGGATCAGCTCGGGCACCGGGTCGACCGGGGTGCCGACGGAGAGGTCGACGATGCCGCCCGGGTGAGCTGCGGCGGTCGCCTTGTAGGGCTCCAGCTTGTCCCAGGGAAAGGTGGGAAGCCGGTCGGAGACTGCGGACACGGGATCGGGCTCACTTTCTCGTACGGACGACCACCCGTACGTGTGACGGTCACGGACTGCCACGGCAAACGCCTCGGTCCCGTACGGCGGTGAGGCCGTACGGGACCGAGGCGGCGCGTGTGCGGGCCGCTTACTGGTTCTGCGGCGGCAGCGCTGCGATGAAGGGGTGGTCGCGCTCGATCAGACCGAGCTTGCTGGCGCCGCCGGGCGAGCCGAGCTCGTCGAAGAACTCGACGTTCGCCTTGTAGTAGTCCTTCCACTCTTCCGGAGTGTCGTCTTCGTAGAAGATCGCCTCGACCGGGCACACCGGCTCACAGGCTCCGCAGTCGACGCATTCGTCCGGGTGGATGTACAAGGACCGGGAGCCCTCGTAGATGCAGTCGACCGGGCACTCCTCGATGCACGCCTTGTCCTTGACGTCGACACAAGGCTGCGCGATGACGTAGGTCACGCTGTCGTTCCTCCTCGATAGGGCGCTGGCGGGCCTCCGTAGGCTCCGCCGCCTGGCGCGCGGGAGCGCGGCGTCGTCGATGCCCGCACCTAGTATCTCCGTTCCGGGGCATGATCCGAACAGGAGGGGTGAACTGACCTGTGGAAATCTCTGCGGCCGGACGGCTCAAGGTCCATATCACCGCTGCTGACGTGGGCAAACGCGTCTCTGTTCGGCAGTTGATCGAAGATGGTGGTGCGGGTGAGAAGTTCACCGACACGGTAGGCGTTCTCACATCATGGGACGGCGGCGTGCTGCTGATCACACGACGCGGCGGGGAAAGCGTGCGGATTCCGGAGTCCGCGCTGGTGGCGGGCAAGGTCGTACCGGCCGCCCCGGCGCGTCGGCGCGGGCCGGCGGCCTCGTACGAGGAGCTCGCGCGGGTCGCCGCGCGCGCCTGGCGGCCGGTGGAGAGCGAACGGCTCGGCGGCTGGGAGCTGCGGGCGGCCTCCGGCTTCACCCGGCGCGCCAACTCCGTGCTGCCGCTCGACGAGCCAGGCGTCCCGCTGGACGAGGCGCTGACCCGCGTACGCGGCTGGTACGCGGCCCGTGGGCTGCCCGCCTATGTGCAGACCGCCACCGGCGCGGAGGGCACGCAGGAGGTGCTGTGCGCGGAGCTGGAGGCGCGCGGCTGGACGCGTGAGGTGACGGCCGAGCTGTGGATCGGCCCGCTGGCCCCTCTCGCCGACCGTGCGGCTGCCGACGTCGTCCTGTCCCGCACCGCGGACGCCGCGTGGCTGGGCCGCTATCAGCGCAAGGGGCTGAGCGACGTCGCCCTGAAGGTGCTGGGCGGCGGCCCCTCGGTGTGGTTCGCGACGGTTCCGGGCGCGACCGGTGAGGCGCCGGCCGCGATCGGGCGGTGCGTCGTGGACGGGCGGTGGGCCGGTTTCGCGGCCGTCGAGGTCGATCCGGCGCAGCGTCGGCGGGGCCTGGCCACCGCCGTCGTAGCCGCGCTGGCCGGCCGGGCCCTGGACGAGGGCGCCTCGGCGGCCTGGCTCCAGGTGGAGTCGGACAACACGGGGGCGCGGGCGATGTACGCCGGTCTGGGCTTCGCCCCGCATCACGCGTACCACCACTACCGCGCACCACGGACGCCGGACGAGCCCGGCCGGCCCACCGGGGCCGCAGCCGACGCCGCGCACACCACCGCACAGGGCTCCGGCGGCCGCCACGCGCCCGCCATCCCACCCACGCCCGGCACCGCCGACACGCACACCGCCGCAGGGGGCTCCGCCGACGCGCACAACACCACACGGGGTGCCGGACCCGACAGCACACCCGCCACCCCACCCCGGCCCGGAAACGACGCCGCGCACACCACCGCACAGGGCTCCGGCGGCGCCGACTCGTACAGCGCCCCGCGGCATCCCGAGGCCGCCCCCTCGTCCAACGCATCCCCCGTGACCGTCGGCAACCCCTCGCACAACGCACCCTCCGTGACCGTCGGCGACCCCTCGCACAACGCACCCTCCGTGACCGTCGGCGACCCTTCGCGTGGCGCCCCGCCCGTGGCCGGCGGCGACCGCTCCGCGTCGGCGTGACGGGGGGCGAGGCCGCCATGGGTTCCCCTCGTCCGCCGGAGCCGGAGCGTGCCGCCGAGGTGCGGCGGCTGTTCGCCGAGGAGGCGCGGTCGGAGCGGCCCGACCTGGCGCTGCTGTGTCTGCTGGTGGGGGCCGCCGCGGACGGGGAGCTGGACGAGGCGGGGATCGACGCGGCGCAGATCGAGCTGGACGAGTTGGCCGGACAGGTGCCGTTCCGGCCCGGCGAACCACGGTCCTGGGCGACGGCGCTGGCCGAACTGCTCGGTGAGCGCTGCGGGTTCCGGGGCTCGCCCGGCGACTACCAGCGGCTCGAGTCGTCACTGCTGCACCAGGTGCTGCGGCGGCGCCGGGGCCTGCCCATCCTGCTGTCCGTGGTGTGGGTGGAAGTGGCCAGGAGGGCCGGGGCACCGGTGTACGGGGTCGCCCTGCCCGGGCACTTCGTGGTGGGCTTCGGACCGCCCGAGCAGCAGGTGCTCGCCGATCCCTTCGACGGCGGCCGGGTGCTGAGCGGCCCGGACGCCGAGCTGCTCGTGCAGGGGGCCACCGGTGCGCCCCTGCGGCCGTCGATGCTGGGTCCCGCCGACCCGCTCGACGTGGTCGTGCGGGTCCTGAACAACGTCCGGGCGTGGGCGGCGGTGCGGCCGGAGCGGTCGGACGTGGCCCTGTGGGCCGTCGAGTTGTGTCTGCTGATGCCTTCCCATCCCGCCCGGCTGCGCTACGAGCGAGCCCAACTCCTGGTGCAGCGCGGTGACTTCCTCGCGGGCGCGGCGGAACTGGACGCGTACGCGGACGTCGTGACCTCGGTGGATCCGCCGACCGCGGACCGGGTGCGCGGACAGGCCCGGGCGGCGCGGGCGATGCTGAACTGAGGACGCCGGGGCGCCGGGCGGTGCCCCGGCCCTTCGCGTCGGATCGGCGTGCGCCGCCCGCCGACCCCGGTGGGAGAGGCGGACACGGCCTACAGCCAGCCCTTCTCCCGGGCGATCCGCACCGCCTCCGCGCGGTTGCGGACGGCGAGTTTCTGGATCGCCGTGGAGAGGTAGTTGCGGACCGTGCCCTGGGAGAGGTGAAGTGCCTTGGCCAGCTCCGCGTTCGTGGAACCGTCGGCCGCCGCGCGCAGCACCTCGCGCTCGCGGTCGGTCAGCGGGTTGGCGCCCTCGGCGAGGGCCGCGGCCGCCAGGCTGGGGTCGATGACGCGCTCCCCGGCGAGCACCTTGCGTACCGCGGCGGCGAGTTGGGCCGCCGGGGCGTCCTTGACCAGGAAGGCGTCGGCGCCGGACTCCATGGCGCTGCGGAGATAGCCGGGGCGTCCGAAGGTGGTGAGGATGAGCAGCTTGATGCCGGGGAGTTCCCTGTGGACCTCGGCCGCGGCCTCGATGCCCGTCTTTCCCGGCATCTCGATGTCGAGGAGCGCCACGTCGACGTCGTACGCGCGTGCCGCGGCCAGCACCTCGTCGCCGCGCGCCACCTGGGCGACCACCTCGATGTCCGGTTCGAGACCCAACAGGGCCGCCAGCGCCTCGCGGACCATCGACTGGTCCTCGGCGAGCAGGACCTTGATCGTGCGGCTCATGCACCGGATCCTACGGGGTGCCCCCCGGCGTCGGCAGGGGCCTCGGCCGGCACCCTGGCGACCAGCCGGAAGCCCCGGCGCACCCGGCCCGCCTCCAGCGTCCCGCCGGCCTTCTCCAGGCGCTCGGACAGGCCCGTGAGCCCGTTTCCGGGGCCGTCGCCGGAACCGCCCGAGCCGTCGTCCTCCACGACCAGTTCGAGCACCGGCCCGTCCAGCGTCTGACGGCGGACGAGCTCCACCGCGCAGCGCCGGGCCCCGCTGTGCCGTACGACGTTGGTGATCGCCTCGCGCAGCGCCCAGGCCAGCGCGGACTCGCTCTCCTCGGCGATGCCGGCGAGGTCGGCGCGGTCCGGTTCGGTCGGCAGGTCCGCGGTGACGCCGGCCGCGGTCAACGCGACCTGGGCACCGGCGAGTTCGCCGGACAGCCGGGGCCTGCGGTAGCCGGTGACCGCTTCGCGCACGTCGACCAGGGCCTGCCGGCTGACCTGTTCGATGTCGGCGACCTGCTGGGCCGCCTTCTCGGGCTGGCCGGGGAGCATCCGTCCGGCCAGCTCGCTCTTGAGCGTGATGAGCGACAGCGAGTGGCCGAGCAGGTCGTGCAGGTCCCTGGCCAGCCTCAGGCGCTCCTCGTTCGCGGCCAGTTGGGCGACCGTCGCACGGGCCTCGCGCAACGCGATCGTCGTGCGGACCAGTTCGCGTACGCCGGTCATCGCGAACCCGCCGAGGAAGGCCGGGATGAGCAGTCCCGCCAGATACGCCTTGCCGTCCGGGACCGCCAGCGCGATCGCCGTCAGCAGGGCGGACACGGCCGGGATGGCCCATCGGGACATCCGCAGCGGGAGCACGGCGCCGGACGCGATCGAGACGTACACGAACAGGACGAGCCACTCCCGCCCCAGGCTGAGGGCGAGGAGGCCGGACTGGGCCGCCAGTACCGCCAGCGAGCCCAGCACCAGGGGGGTGGCCTCGCCGCGGCCGGTACGGAAGACCAGCATCGCGTACCAGGCGACGAAGACCACCAGGCCGATCCAGCCGAGCACGACGACACCGGTGCTGTGGCCGCCGTGCACCAGGTCGCTGACGGGCGCGCTCAGATAGACGAGCCAGATGCCCGTCCAGACGGCCTTGACCAACCGCTGTCTGTGGTTCTGCGGGGGTTGCCCGATGCCGACGCTGCTCACGCTTTCAGCGTGTCCTTCCGGTACAGCCAGGCCGCGCCGCCCGCGAAGAGGAGGAAGGACACGGCGAGGATGGCGAGGTCCTTCGCGTGCGGGGCGTCGCCCAGCTCGATCGACCGCCCGAGGGCAGCGTACGCGTGGGTCGGCAGCCAGGACGCGATCTTCTGCAGCCAGTCGGGGAACGTGGTCGAGGGCATCCACAGACCGCCGAGCACCGACAGTCCGAAGTACAGGATCATCGTGATCGGGCGGACCGCGTCACCGCTCGCCAGATAGCCGACGGCCACGCCGAGCGCGGCGAAGACGAGGCTGCCGGCCCAGATCGCGCCGGTGAGGGCGAGCCACTGCCAGGAGTCCAGCCGTACGTGCTTCACGGCGGCGGCGACCACGAAGACGACCACGATCGACGGCAGGCTGATGACGGCGGCGCTGGCGGTCTTCGCCAGGACGTAGCCGCGGCCGGGCAGCGTGGTCAGCCTGAGCTGCCGTACCCAGCCGCTCTCGCGCTCCTTGGCGATCCGCTCGCTGTTGCCCATCAGGACGGCCGTCAGCGCGCCGAAGGAGGCCATGGAGACCATGAAGAAGGTCGGCAGGGTGAGCCCGGTGCCGTCGACCTTGGTGGTGTCGTCGGCGCTGCCCGCGATCAGCAGGAACAGGGCCGAGGGGTAGACCACCGAGAAGAACAGGAACTTCTTGTTGCGCAGGGCCCGGGTGATTTCGAGGCGGATGAGGCTGCTCACTGCGACTTCGCCTCCTCGGCGGCGGTGATGGCGACGAAGGCCTGCTCCAGGCCGAGCCCGGCGACTTCGAGATTGCGGGGGTAGAGGCCGAGCCCGTACAGCGCGTGCACGGTCGCGTCGGCGTCGGAGGACTGGATGCGGACGGTGTGCCCGGACACGTCGATCGTCGTCAGGAAGGGCAGTGCCCGCAGCGAGGTCTCGTCGATGGGGTCTTCCAGGTCGAAGGCGATCCGACGGGCGCCGGCCTTCGCCTTGATCTCGGCGGCGGTGCCGTCGGCCAGCAGCCGGCCCCGGTGGAGCACGAGCACCCGGTCGGCGATGGCGTCGGCCTCTTCCAGGTAGTGCGTGGCGAACAGCACGGTCCGGCCCTGTTCGGCCTGTTCGCGCATGGTGGCCCAGAATGCCTGGCGGGCGGAGACGTCCATGCCCGTGGTGGGTTCGTCGAGCACGATCAGATCGTTGGCCCCGGCGGTCGCGAGCGCGAAGCGGACGCGCTGTTCCTGGCCGCCGGAGAGCTTGTTGACCTTGCGGTCGGCGATCTGCGAGATGCCCGCGCGGGCCAGCACCTCGGTGACCCTGTACGGCTTCGGGTGCAACTGGCAGGCGAGCTTGACCAGTTCGACGACCGTCACCTCGTCCATCAGGCCGCCGCTCTGCAGCATGGCGCCCACCCGGCCGCCGACGATGGCCTCACGGGGGCTGGTGCCGAACACCCGGACGGCGCCGCTGTCGGCGTGCTTGAGGCCGAGGAGCAGGTCCAGGGTGGTCGACTTGCCCGCTCCGTTCGGCCCCAGCAGGGCGACGGTCTCGCCCGGGTGCAGGTCGAGCGTGAGCCCGTCCACGGCACGCACGCTGCCGTACGTCTTGGTCACCTGGTCGAATCCGACCACCGGGGTGGTCGGCGGTGCCGCTGTCGTTGTCATGGCACCCATGGTGGCCGCGGGGGCCGGGCGCCGGGCAGTGTCGGCGGTCCCGAGTGCCGGATGACAGATGTCATACGGAGCGGGTGACGGACGCGGCGGCGGACACAGTGGCGGACACGGCGAGGGGGGCGCCCGGTGGACGCCCCCCTCGTACGGTGAGAACGGGCCTAGCTCGGGTTCGTGGCGATGACCGCGACCCGGTCGGTCTTGCTCATCAGCGCCTGGCGCAGGGCGCCGTAGACGTCCTCGGGCGTGACGGGCGTCTTCTCGCCGTTGCCCCGGGTGATGAGCACACCGTCGAACGTCTGGCCGTAGAGCGCCTTCAGGGCGTTCAGGTCGGGCTTGTCGACGAGCTTGCCGTCGGTGGCCGTCACCCGGAGGAACTTCCACAGCGACTTCTGCGGGCTCAGCGGGATCGAGTGCGCCACGTCCGTCCGCACGGTCACGGGAGCCGACATCGCGGGCTGGGCGAACTTCGCCATCATCCGGTCGACCTCGGCGTCCGAGACGGTCGGCTGACGGGTCGTGGTGGCGACCTTCACCGGGGTGGCCGCGCCGGTCTCGACCTGCGTGCGGTACGCGTCCTCGACGGCCTGGGCGGAGGCCGCCACGTCGACGCCCTTGCCCGTCTTGCCGTAGACGGCGACGGCCTTGCCGGACTCGAACCTGATCGTGCCGTCGTTCGCCGAGCCGGCGCCGCCCCCGACGTGCTCCAGGGCGGCCTGCAGCTTCTCCTTGTCGACGGGCATGCTCGGCTCGACGACGCGCTTCTGGCCGAACAGCGAGCCGATCACGGAGACGGGGTTGTAGTCGCTGCCCGCGGCGGCGCGGACGGTGGCCTGGCTGTCCAGCTGGAGCCCTGCCTGGTCCGGCTTGAGTGTGACCGTGGTGCCGTTCACCGCCAGTTTGAGCGGCTTGTTCGTATTGGCTCCGAAGGCGTCGTCGAGCTTCTTGACCGCCTCGTCCCGGGTGCCGCCGCCGATGTCGACGCCGAGCACGGTGGTGCCCTTGGGCACGTCCGAGTGGTTCATCAGGAGCCCGGCGCCGTAGGCGCCACCGGCGAGGACCACCACGAGGACGCCCAGCAGGGCCGGCTTGTTGCGGCCCTTCTTCTTGGCCGGCTTGGACGACGCGGCCGGCTTCGGGGCCGGCTCGGGCGCCTTCGGCGGGGTGTGCGGCAGCGGGCCGTCGGTGTGCGTGCCCGGTCCGAACGGGGAGTTCGGGGCGGGCGGTACGACGGGGATGCCGCTCGTCAGGGTGTGACCGGAGACGTTGTTCCCGGGGCCGCCGTAGCCGTGGCCGCCCGGGTCGGGCGCGGGCTTCTGCGGGGTGAGGATCGCGGTGTCGTCGCTGAGACCGCCCCCGGAGTAGCCGGTTCCCGTGCTCGGACCACCGAAGCCACCGGGCCCGCCGGCTCCACCCGGTCCGCCGTGACCACGCGCACCGCCCGGTCCACCCGGTCCACCCGGTCCACCCGGTCCACCCGGTCCACCCGGTCCACCCGCCGCCAGGCTGCCCGGAGCCACGCCCGGGCCGGCCGGGGGCACCCTCGGGCCGTCTCCGGTGACCGGACCGCCGGTCGGACTCGCCGGGCCGCCCATGCCGTTGTCGGAGAAGTTCTCCGCGAAGTACGGGAGGTCGTCGCGGCGCGGTTCGCCGCCCGGACCGCCGGAGCCGCCCACGCCGCCGTTGCCGGCCGGACCGCCGTTGCCGGCCGGACCGCCGTTGCCGCCCGGACCACCCGGCCCGTCGCTGCCGATGGCCGGGAAGGACGCCGTGTTGCCCAGCGCCGCGGAGACGTCGAAGGAACCGGTACCGCCGCCGTGACCGGGGGCCACCGGTCCGGCGCCGGTGGCGCCGCCCCCGCCGGGACGGGGAATGTTCGCCCCGCCGGGACGGACCCCGCCGGTGATGCCCAGCGGACCGGCACCGTTCGCGCCACCGGGAGCACCCGGAGTGCCGTTGCCGCCCGGAGCACCCGGACGTGCGCCGCCGGCTCCCGGGCCGCCCGGCGCACCCGCGCCCTGTGGCGCCGCGGGGGCGGCAGGACCCGAACCGCCGGGCAGGCCGGCGCCGTTGGTGGACCCGCCGCCCGGGCCGCCCTTGGGCGCACCGGACTTGCGCGGTGCGAACCAGTCGCTGGACTTCTCCCCGGCCTCGGCCGCACCGTCGGTCGCGGGGGCCGCGGCCGCCGGCGGACTTATGGCGCGCTGCGTCTCCGCGGGCGGTCCCGTGGGGGCCGCGGGCTCGGCGGGCGCGTCGGCGTCCCCGACCGGTGTGCGGACGACGACCGGCGGGATGGGCCGCGATCCGGGGATGTTGATCCGGATCCGTGTCGTCAGTGTGGTCTCGGTCTTGCGCTCCTCCGGCGGGGTGCCGCCGGCCGAACGGCCCGCGTCGGCACCGATCTCGGAAGCCATGGGGGTCCCGTACGGGGGCGTCCCCGACGGGTACGCGGCTCCACCGCGCCCGTTGGGCCCGGAGGACGAACTGTCAGTTTCACGACTCAAGGCAGGTTCTCCCGGTTGGCTCCGCCGCCCGTTTACTCGACCTCATCTCGGGCAGCTCGGCGGCGCGCACCACCATACTGGCCGTCTCCGGCCCGCAAACCTCGCCCGCGAAGGAAACTGCCACAGGACCCGCACCGGTCCGATACGGCGAAGTGGTACGTCACTTCCCAAGTCGGACGCCGGAGCGGTCCGGTTGCCGCCCCAGCCCGAGGGTGGCGCAGATCACAGCGACAGCCATCCCGCCGAGCAGGAAGAGGTACGAGCCGAGGCCCGCGCCGAAGAGGAAGTCCCCTTCCGGACGGGTGGCGGTGAGCAGCACGACCGCGACCATCCAGCCCGCGGCGGGCGCGACGGCGCCGGCCCGGGAGCCGGTGGCCCTCGAGCCGCCCAGGAAGAGCCCGGCCGCGCCCACCAGGGCGAGCAGCAGGCCGCCCGGGAACCAGCCGGACTGGACCAGTGTTCCGGCCGTCCCGACCACGGCGCCGAGCACGAACAGCCCCGTGTAGGCGGCCGCCCGCCCGGGCGAGGGGGTCCGCAGTGGCTGGGCGAGCGCGCTCCCACGCTGTCCGCTCGTACTCATCGTGTCTCCGTCTCCGTCCGGTCACCGGTGCCGGCGAACAGATCGGTCTCCCGGTCCGCTCCGGCGCGCTCCCCGCGCACCAACTGGTAGTACTCGGTGGTGAAAAGTGGCTGGGCAAGCGCGTTCGAGAGCGCGAACCAGGGCTCGGCGACCTCGATCTGGGTGGCGTGCGCCCGCAGGGCGGCGGCCTTCGCGGCGGCGTACGCGGTCCCGTCGATCTCGGTGGTGATCACCGCGTCGTCGACGACACCCGGTACGTCGTCCAGGGCGGCGGACGCGTCGAAGGGCAGCCCCGGGAGGGCCTCACGCAGCCGCGCGAAGCCGTCCTCGGCGACCGAGCGGGGTACACGGTTCCAGTAGACCTTGGCGATCTCCCAGGGTGCGCCGAGGTCGGGGCGGACGGCGGGGTCCGCGGCCAGTTCGGTGGCGCGCAGGGCGACGCGGTGCGCCTGGATGTGGTCGGGGTGCCCGTAGCCTCCGTCGGGGTCATAGGTGACGAGCACGTGGGGGCGCACCTCACGGATCACCTCGACGAGGTGGGTGGCGGCCTCGTCCACGTCGGCGGACCAGAAGGCGCCCGCGCGGTGGTTCTGCTCGACGCCCATCATCCCGGAGTCGCGGAAGCGGCCGGGGCCCCCGAGGAAGCGGTGGTCGGTGACCCCGAGCTCCTTCATGGCGGCGGCCAGCTCACCGACGCGGTGCGGGCCGAGCCCGCCCTCCCGGTCGGGTGCGAGGTGCGCGAGTCCGGGCGGAATGACCTCGCCCTCCTCGCCGAGGGTGCAGGTCACCAGCGTCACGAGGGCGCCCTCGGCCGTGTACCTGGCCATGGTCGCGCCGTTGTTGATCGACTCGTCGTCCGGGTGCGCGTGCACCAGGAGCAGACGCCGGTCGGGCAGTTCCGTCATGGCACCCACCCTACGAGGCGCCCGTCCCCCCGGGCGCTGCCCGGCCTCTGGTCACTCCGGGTCGGTCGAAGACGCCGAGCACACGAGCGCCGGCCGGTGACCGGACTTCTCGCGCGGTCGGCGAGCAAGTGGGGCGGGACGCTCAAAAGCGGACACGGAGGCGGCGGCTTCGCATCAGACGGCCGCCCGGAGGGCGGACCGGCAGTCGCGGCAGCGGCCGGGGTCGGGCGCCCGGAAGGCCCGTTCGCAGCCGTCGCAGGTCTGGAGCGGGTGCCGGACGCCCGGCGGCCGCGTGGGGGCGCGGAACGGCGGCGGAGGCGGCAGCTGGGCGGCGAGCCGGTGCGCGAGCAGGGCAGCCGGGCGTCGGAGCCCTTCGGGTGGCAGATCACTGGTCAGCGCATGGCGTACGGCGCCGGGGCTGACGTCGCGCTCCAGCCAGGCGGCGACACCGGGGGCGAGGTGAGCCGTGTCGCAGGCGGAGAGCAGCAGGCGGGGATCGTGGCGGCGGAGGTCCGCGAGAAGGTCGGTGGCCGTCCGCAGGAGGGCGGGCGCCGGGCAGACGGGACGTGGTACGGCGGGGAGCGGCTTGCGGGGTGCGCGCTCCTCGCGCTTGCGGGCCACCGCCGGGCGAGCCGGGGCGGACCGCACGGGCTCCTCCTCCCGGCCGCGTCCGGGCTGGTTGCAGGAGACCGTGCGGGTGACGATGCGGCCGCCGGGGACGCGTTCGCGAACGCGCCGCAGATAACGGTGGGCCTCCAGCTCGCGCAGGGCGGCGGCGATACGGGTCGCGCCCTCGGGGAAGCGCGCGGTGAGGGTCTTGATGTCGACCCGGGCCCCCTTCGGCAGCGACTGGAGGTGCACGGCCAGCCCGATCGCGAGCAGCGAGAGCTCGGGGTGCTGGGCGAGGTGGTTGCCGATCACCGTGAAGCGGGTGGTGTGGCGGGTGTTGTCGTGCGTGAGACCACCGGAGTGCGCGGGGCGCCGGTTCGGGTGCGTGTTACCGGCAAGCCCGGGCTGGGCGTGCGGGCGCACGCTAGGGTTCTGCGTATCCATCGGGAAGCTCTTATCTTCCTGGGTGGTCAGGCCCTCGCACTGGGATTGCCGTCCCGGCGGGGGCCGTCGCATGTTTGCGGTTGTGTCGCGCTGAGCGTAGGGCAGGCAACGGGCCCCGAATCCAGCCGAGTCGGTGATGTTCACCCTCGCGGGTGAGAGCGCCCGGCGGGCGGGAGGGGTGGGGCTCGGTCGGGTTCTTTCACCCTCGTGTTCCTTGGGGAAGACCGCTCCCGGCACCGGAGCCCGGGCGGACGGGTTCCGGTGGGAGGCCGACCTCCGCCCACACCGTCTTGCGCGGCGGCGGCCCCGGTGCGGTACCCCAGCGGTCGGCGAGGGCGTCGACGAGGACGAGACCCCGCCCCGACACCGCGTCCGGGTCCGGGTCCGCGCGCCCCACCCGCGGGAGACGGTCACCGCGCGTGTCGCTGACCTCGATGCGGAGGGTCTCGCCGACGACGTGGAGCGTGAGCCGGAAGTCCCGTCCCGGAACTCGTCCGTGCGTCACCGCGTTGGCCGCCAGTTCGGCGACGATGTGCGCCGCCGGGTCCAAGGGGAGTGTCCAGGACCGGAGTTGCTCGACGGCCAGCAGCCGCGCGAGTCGGGCGCCGCGCGGTGTGGGCGACAGGAGCACGCTGAAACTGCGTACGGGGGTGGTGGATTGGGCGGGGCCGGCGGTTTCTTGGTTCACGTGACTCAGCGTGGCCGCCCACACGTACCGTGAACAGTGACAGCACCAGTGCGTACGGTGACTGTCCGGACGTTGTCCGGTCGTGTCCGGCCGGTCCGGGCGGGGCTCACGGGTAGGGGCGTTGAGGCTCGGCGGTACGGCGGAGGGGTGTGCGATGCGTGTGGACGGTGACGTGGGGCGGCTCAGGAGCGAGGCGGACGAGCCGGGCTGGGAGGTGGACCCGGACGACGACTGGGGGGTGGCCGTCGTCGCGACCGTGGGGCGGCAGCTGAAGCTTCGGCGGGAGGCGGTGGGGATGCGCGCGGCCGAGTTCGGCAGGGCGGTCGGCTACGGCGAGGACATGGTCTACAAGATCGAGGGCGGCAAGCGGATCCCCCAGCCCGAGTTCCTGGACAGGGCGGACGAGGTACTGGCGGCGGGTGGGCTGCTCTCGGCGATGAAGGAGGACGTGGCGAAGGTCCGGTACCCGAAGAAGGTGCGGGATCTGGCGAAGATGGAAGGGCAGGCGGTCGAGATCGGGGTGTACGAATGCAACATCGTCCCTGGGTTGTTGCAAACTCCGGAGCATGCACGCGCCTTGATCGAGGCAGCCCAGCCGCCGTACTCGCCGGACAACGTGGACCGCATGGTCGCCGCTCGCCTGGCCCGGCGGTCGGTCTTCGAACGAGACCCGTCCCCGCCGATCCACTTCGTGCTGGAAGAGGCTCCACTGCACCGTCAGGTTGGGGGCACAATGGTCTGGCGACAGCAGCTCGAACGTCTGCTTGAACTGGGGCGATTGAACAGCGTCACACTTCAGGTCATGCCGACGAACACCGACCCCCATCCGGGCCTGGACGGCAGGATCGAGTTGCTGAAGTTCCCGGACGGGACGGCGACAGGACGTTCCGACGGTGCCTTCAACGGGCGGCCGATCACCGACCCGAAACAGCTGCGCATCCTTGAGCTGCGATATGGCACCATCCGGGCGCAGGCTCTCCCACCACGGGAGTCGCTGGTCCTCATCGAGCAACTGCTGGGAGACAAATGATCCGCGAGGCCGCCGAACCGGCGTGGTTCAAGAGCAGCTACAGCGGTGGCACCGATGGCGAGTCCTGCGTCGAGATCGCCACCACCCCCGGCACCGTCCACGTCCGCGACTCCAAGCACGTGGACGGCCCCCGCCTCGCGCTGGCGCCGGAGGCGTGGGCCGGCTTCGTGACGTACGCGTCCGAGGGCTGACCGGCGCGGCGGAACGGGCTCCGGTCGCTCGTCCCACGGAGCCCCCGTTCCCCCGCGGGTCAGAACTTGAAGCTGCCGATCATGTCCGCGACGTTCGTCGTGAGGTCGCTGATGGTGGGAGCGACCGTCGAGGAAGCGAGATAGAAGCCGAACAGGACGCACACGACCGCGTGCCCGGCCTTCAGTCCCGACTTCTTCACCAGGATGAAGACGATGATCGCCAGCAGCACCACCGCCGAAATCGAGAGTGCCACGGCGGATCACCTCCAAAGATCCCAGGGACATGGGGGGTTGGTCATGGGGGTCGGTCGTTCCGTACAGCGGGCAGCAGGTTCTTACCCACGCACCGCTAGTGATCATAACTATCCGTACGCGCGCATTGATCGGCGCACGGCCGCACAAGGGGGCGCATGGCCAATATGGTCGGGGCATGACGACCGAGCCTCTTTCCTTCCCCCGCCGGTACGCCCGGACGCAGCGGTTCACCCTGGGCGCGCCCCGCGCGTTCACCGTCTCCCCGGACGGTTCCCGGGTCGTGTTCCTGAGGTCCCCGTCCGGTACGGACCGGGCGAACCAGCTGTGGGTCCTCGATGTCGCGGGCGGTCAGGAACGCGTCGCGGCCGATCCCGGAGCCCTGCTCGGAGGCGCCGGCGAGCGCCTCTCCGCCGCGGAGCGGGCGCGCCGCGAACGCAGCCGTGAGGGCGGCGCCGGAGTGGTCGGCTATGCCACCGACAACGCCGTGGAGTTGGCCTCTTTCGCCTTGTCAGGGCGGCTTTTCACGGCGGAGCTGCGGGCCGGTACGGCACGTGAACTCCGCGTCCCCGGACCGGTGATCGACCCACGCCCCTCGCCCGACGGACGGCTCGTCGCGTATGTCTCCAAGGGCGCGCTGCGGGTCGTCGGCGCGGAGGGCGAGGACGACCGGGCGCTCGCGCAGCGGGACCCCGGGACGGACCCGGCGTCGGTGACGTACGGATTGGCCGAGTTCATCGCCGCGGAGGAGATGAACCGTTCCCGCGGCTTCTGGTGGTCGCCGGAGTCGGACCGGCTGCTCGTCGCACGCGTCGACGACGCGCCCGTACGCCGCTGGTGGATCTCCGACCCAACCCAGCCGGAACACGCTCCGCAGCAGGTCGCCTACCCGTCGGCGGGTACGGACAACGCCGACGTACGGCTCTTCGTGATCGCCCTCGACGGGACGCGCACGGAGGTCGCCTGGAACCGGGCGCAGTACCCGTACTTGGCGCATGTCCACTGGTCAGCGGCGGGTGCGCCGCTGATCCTGGTGCAGGCCCGGGACCAGCGCAGCCAACTGTTCCTGGCCGTCGACCCGGACTCCGGGAGGACGCGGATGGTGCACGCGGATGAAGATCGACAATGGCTCGATCTTTTCCATGGAGTGCCCTGCTGGAGCCCCGGCGGACAGCTCGTGCGGATCGCCGACGAGGGCGGCGCGCGGGTCCTCGCGTTCGGCGAACGCCTCCTGACCGGACCGCAGTTGCACGTGCGGGCGGTGCTCGACGTCTCGGACGACGATGTGCTGGTCGCGGCGTCGGCGGGAGAGGCCGCGACCTCCCCGGAGACCGGGGAGGTGCACGTCTACCGGGTCAACGAGCTGGGGGTCGAGCGCCTCTCCCAGGAGCCCGGGGTGCACTCGGCGGTGCGTTCCGGGCGGGTGACCGTGCTCGTCTCCGCGGTGCCGGGCGAACCGGGGACCCAGGTGCAGGTGCTCCGGGAGGGCAAGCGGGCGGCGATCGTCACCTCGTACGCCGAACACCCCGGTCTGTCCCCGCGCGTGACGCTCACCGAGGGGGGCGCACGCAAAATCCCATGCGCCCTGCTTATGCCTACGGACTACGACGGCGAGAGCCCCCTGCCCGTTCTGATGGATCCCTACGGCGGTCCGCACGGTTCCCGCGTCCTGGCCGCGCACAACGCGCACCTCACCTCGCAGTGGTTCGCGGACCAGGGCTTCGCGGTGGTCGTCGCGGACGGCCGCGGCACCCCCGGCCGCTCCCCGGCCTGGGAGAAGGCGGTCCGGGACGACTTCACCCTCACGCTCGAGGACCAGATCGACGCGCTGCACGGACTGGCCGAGAGGTATCCGCTGGACCTGTCCCGGGTGGCGATCCGCGGCTGGTCGTTCGGCGGCTGGCTCGCGGGGCTCGCCGTACTGCGCCGCCCGGACGTCTTCCACGCGGGCATCGCGGGCGCCCCGGTCACGGACTGGCGGCTGTACGACACCCACTACACGGAGCGGTACCTCGGCGACCCGGCGACGGCGGCACGGGCGTACGCGAAGAGCTCGCTGATCACCGAAGGAGGGCTGTCCGAGCCCGCCGAGCCCCACCGACCGCTGATGATCGTGCACGGACTGGCCGACGACAACGTGGTGGTGGCCCACGCGCTGCGGCTGTCCTCGGCACTGCTGGCCGCGGGCCGCCCGCACGAAGTCCTGCCGCTCTCGGGCGTGACGCACATGACCCCGCAGGAGCAGGTCGCGGAGAACCTGCTGCTGCTCCAGGTGGACTTCCTGAAGCGCTCGCTCGGGATGCGCTGAGGACCGGCGGCCGGGTCCGTTCGTGCGACCGGCCGGAGCGACATGGCGCGCTCCGGCCGGTCTACGGCACCCGCACGGCCGTACGCTGCTCAGACTGACGCGTCCGTATATCGGTGTCGCGACAGCCAAGTTGCCTGCGTGTTAACGAAATTGATGCGCATTTTTCGGCCTATGTACGCTCGTCCGACGGGCCGTCCGGCGCCCTGGGCGGTGTGTCGTCCAGTGCTCCCTCGGGCGGTACGACCTGCTTCTCCTCGGCGAAATGGCAGGCCGAGGCGTGCGCGGCCGGCCCCTCGGTGTGGCGGAACTCCGCGGGCACGGCGAGCAGCGGCACCTCCAGCGCGCACCGCTCCTGCGCCTTCCAGCAGCGGGTGCGGAAGCGGCAGCCGGACGGGATGTTCGCCGGGGAGGGCACATCTCCGCTGAGGATGATCCGCTCACGGTGCTCGCGGGCCTCGGGGTCGGGCACGGGCACGGCGGAGAGCAGGGCCTGGGTGTAGGGATGCGTCGGATGGTCGTAGATCTCGGCGTCCCTGCCCGTCTCCACGATCCGCCCGAGGTACATGACGCCGACCCGGTCGGAGATGTGCCGCACGATGGAGAGGTCGTGCGCGATGAACACGTAGCTGAGGTCGAACTCGTCCTGGAGCCTCGCCATCAGGTTGATCACCTGAGCCTGCACGGAGACGTCGAGCGCGGAGACCGGCTCGTCCGCGACGATGATCTCCGGGCGCAGCGCCAGCCCCCGCGCGATGCCGATGCGCTGGCGCTGGCCGCCGGAGAACTGGTGCGGATAGCGGTTGATGTACTCGGGGTTGAGCCCGACCACGTCCAGCAGGTCCTGGACACGCTTCCGGCGGTCGCCCTTCGGCGCGACCTCGGGGTGGATCTCGTACGGCTCCCCGATGATGTCGCCGACGGTCATCCGGGGGTTGAGCGAGGTGTACGGGTCCTGGAAGACCATCTGGATGTTGCGGCGGACGGCCTTGAGGGCGCGGCCGGACAGCCGGGTGATGTCCTCGCCCTTGTACTTGATCACCCCGGCGGTCGGCCGCTCCAGGTTGACCAGCATCTTCGCGACCGTGGACTTGCCGCAGCCGGACTCCCCGACGATGCCGAGGGTCTCGCCACGGCCGAGGTGGAAGTCGACCCCGTCGACGGCCCTGACCGCGCCGATCTGCTTCTTGAAGAGGATTCCCCGCGTGAGCGGGTAGTGCTTGACCAGTCCGCTGACCTCCAGCAGTGCCTCAGGCACGGGGGCCTCCCCCGGTGGTCCCGGCGTCGAGCGTCTCCCGCCAGAAGAAGCAGGCGCTGGTGCGCTCGCCGCCCCCCTCGTCCACCTCGGCGAGCGGCGGCACCTCGGTCCGGCAGATGTCCTGGGCCATCGGGCAGCGGGGGTTGAAGGCGCAGCCGGGCGGGATGTGCATCAGGTTCGGCGGCAGGCCCTTGATGGCGTAGAGCTCGTGGCCCTTCTGGTCGAGCCGGGGGATCGACTCCAGCAGGCCCTTCGTATAGGGGTGGGCCGGGGCCTTGTAGATGTCGTGGACCGGCGCCGACTCGACGATCCGGCCCGCGTACATCACGGCGATCCGGTCCGCGACGTCGGCGACCACGCCGAGGTCGTGGGTGATGAGGATGAGCCCCATGTTGAGCTCGCGCTGCAGCTCGGCGAGGAGGTCCATGACCTGGGCCTGAACCGTGACGTCGAGGGCGGTGGTGGGTTCGTCGGCGATGATCAGCGCGGGTTCGAGGGCCAGCGCCATGGCGATCATGATGCGCTGGCGCATGCCTCCGGAGAACTGGTGCGGATAGTCGCGCACCCGCTGGGCGGCGGCCGGGATCCGTACCCGGTCCATCAGCTCGACCGCCTTGGCCCGGGCGTCCTTGCGGGACATCCCGCGGTGCACGGTGAACATCTCGCCGAGCTGGTCGCCGACGCTGAGCACCGGGTTCAGGGAGGACAGCGCGTCCTGGAAGATCATCGCCATCTCGGCGCCGCGCACCTTGCGCCGCTCGTCCTCCTTGAACTTCAGCAGGTCCTTGCCCTGGAAGAGGATCTCGCCGCCGGTGATCCTGCCGGGCGGCATGTCGAGGATGCCCATCACGGCCTGCGCGGTCACGGACTTGCCCGAGCCGGACTCGCCGAGCACGGCGAGCGTCTCGCCCTCGTCCACGCCGTAGGTGACTCCGTTGACGGCCTTGGCGACCCCGTCCCTGGTTCTGAACTCCACGTGCAGGTCGCGCACTTCGAGCAGCACGGCGGTCACCTCAGCTTCGGGTCGAGGGCGTCGCGCACCGCGTCGCCGAGCATGATGAACGCGAGCACGGTGATCGCGAGGGCGCCGGCGGGCCACAGCAGCATGTGCGGGGCCTGGCGGATGTACGCGGACGCCGAGGAGATGTCGATTCCCCAGGACACCGTCGGGGGCTTGAGGCCGACCCCGAGGTAGGAGAGCGTCGCCTCCAGCGAGATGTACGTGCCGAGCGCGATGGTCGCCACGACGATCACCGGCGCGATCGCGTTGGGCGTGATGTGCCGCAGCAGCAGCCGGGAGTTGGAGGCGCCGAGGGCGCGGGCGGCTTGTACGTAGTCGTTCTGCTTGGTGGTGATGACGGAACCGCGCGCGATCCGGGAGATCTGGGGCCAGCCGAGCAGCACCATGAACCCGATGACGGGCCAGACCGTGTTGCTGGTCACCACGGACAGGAGGACCAGACCGCCGAGCACGACGGGGATCGCGAAGAAGATGTCGGTGATCCGGGACAGGACCCCGTCCGACGCCCCGCCGAAGTACCCGGCGAGGCCGCCGAGTACGGAGCCGAGGATCGCGACGCCGAGGGTGGCGCAGACGCCGACCGTGATCGAGACCCGGGTCCCGTACACCGTCCGTGTGTAGACGTCGCAGCCCTGTCCGTCGAACCCGAAGGGGTGGCCCGGCTGCGAGCCCTGCTGGGCCTTGGCGAGGTCGCACTTGAGGGGGTTCTGGCCGGCGATCAACGAGGGCCAGATGGAGATGACGACCAGGAAGAGGATGACCAGTCCGGCGACGATGAAGACGGGGTTGCGCCGCAGGTCCCGCCAGGCGTCGGACCACAGGCTCCTGGGCTTCTCCTGCGGGCCCGTGCCCAGCGGTCCTCCGGGGGTCCTCTCCAGGGTCTCGGCCTCGCTGGCGGCGAGGTCCATGGCGCCGCCCATCCCGGTCGCGGCGATGGCGCCCTGCTGGTCGAACGGCGGCTGCTCAGGCATAGCGGATCCTCGGGTCGAGTACGGCGTAGAGGAGGTCTACGAGCAGGTTGGCGACCAGGAAGACGATGACCAGGACGGTCACGAAACCGACGACGGTCTGGGTGTTCTGGCGCAGGATGCCCTGGTAGAGCTGGAAGCCGACGCCGTGGATGTTGAAGATCCGCTCGGTGACGATCGCGCCGCCCATGAGGGCGCCGATGTCCGTGCCGATGAAGGTGACCACGGGGATCAGCGAGTTGCGCAGCAGGTGCTTGGTGATGACCCGGCGCCGGGGCAGGCCCTTGGCGACGGCCGTACGGACGTAGTCGGACCGCCTGTTCTCCGCGATGGAGGTCCGGGTCAGGCGGGTCACGTAGGCGAGCGACACGGAGGCGAGGACCAGGCCGGGCACGATCAGTTCGCCGAAGGCGGCGTCCGGGGAGACCGAGGGTTTGATCCAGCCCCACTCGACGCCCAGCAGCAGCTGGAGCAGCAGGCCGGTCACGAAGGTGGGCACCGAGATGACGACGAGGGTCAGCAGCAGGACCCCCGAGTCGACGGGCCGTCCGCGGCGCAGACCCGTGATGACGCCGAGCGTGATGCCGATGACGATCTCGAAGAGGATCGCGACGATCGTCAGCCGGATGGTGACCGGGAACGCGGACCCCATCAGCTCCGTGACGGGCTGTCCGTTGAAGGCGGTGCCGAAGTCGCCGGTGAAGACGTTGCCCATGTAGGTCAGGTACTGCTGCCACACCGGCTGGTCGAGACCGAACTCCTTGCGCAGCTGGGTGGCGGTGGCGGGATCGCACTGCCGCTCGCCGCACAGACCCGCGATGGGGTCGCCCATCACGTTCACCATCAGGAAGATCAACAGCGTGGCACCGATGAAGACCGGGATCATCTGCAGCAGGCGCCGGATCACGTACCGTCCCATGAGGGCTCCGGAGATAGGTGCGGGCGGGCGCCCAGGACTGCCCGGGACTGCCCGCCCTTCGGCTCAGCTGACCTTGATCTCGTTGTAGACGGGGACGCTGAACTGGTTGAGCGCCACGTGGGAGACGCGGTCCGAGTAGCCCGCGCTGCCGTTCTGGTACCAGAGCGGGATCGCGGCCATGTTGTCCCGCACGACGCCCTCGGCCTGCTGGAAGAGCGAGACGGCCTTGGCCCGGTCGGTCTCGGCGTTCGCCCGGTCGACGAGCTTGTCGAAGTCCTTGTTGGACCACTTGCCGTCGTTGGAGGAGGCGTTCGTGTAGTACAGCGGCTGCAGGAAGTTCTGGATCAGCGGGTAGTCCATCTGCCAGCCGGCCCGGAAGGGGCCCGACATCTTGTGCTGGGTGATCTGGTTGCGGAAGTCGGCGAAGGTGCCGATCGGGTTGCCGACGCAGGCCTTGTCGTTGCCCATGGCGTTGTTGACGGAGTGGCAGACGGCGTCCACCCACTCCTTGTGGGAGCCGGTGTCCGCGTTGTAGGAGATCTTGAGCTGGCCGCCGGGCAGACCGCCGCCCTCCTGGATCAGCTTCTTGGCCTCGGTCGGGTTGTACGTGCAGGAACCGCCGCACAGTCCGTCCTGGAAGCCGCCGTCCTTGCCGAGCACCGGTGAGGTCCAGTCGGTGGCCGGGGTGCGGGTCTTCTGGAAGATCGTGTTCGTGATCTGGTCGCGGTCGATCGCCATGGACAGGCCCTTGCGGACCTTCTCCGACCCGCTCTTGTCCCAGTTCTTGTCGTAGAACGGGAAGGCGAGTGTCTGGATGATGCCGGCCGGTGTGTTGATGTAGCGGCCCCCGAGGTCGCTCTTCACGTTCTTGAGCTGGGAGGCGGGCACGTCGTCGACGAGGTCGAGGTTGCCGGCGATCAGGTCGGTGTAGGCGGTGTTGTTGTCGGTGTAGACCTTCAGGTCCACCCCGTCGTTCTGCGCCTTGTCCGTGCCGGGGTAGCCGTCCCACTTCCGCAGGGACATCAAGGATCCCTTGCTGTACGAGTCGACGGAGTAGGGTCCGTTGCCGACCGGCTTCTTCAGCCAGGCCGCGTGGTCGTTGAAGAACGCCTTGGGCAGCGGCGCGTAGGCGACGTATCCGAGGGTGTCGGGGAACGTCGAGAACTTCTGGTTGAGCTTCACGGTGAAGGTGTCGGTGCCGGTGACCTTGAGCCCGGACAGCTTGTCCGCGCTCTGTGTGCCGGTGTCGGGGTGGACCTTGTCGTACCCGTCGATGTACCCGAAGAAGTACGCGTTCTTCTGGTTGTTCTTCAGGCTCGCGCCGTAGTTCCAGGCGTCCACGAAGGACTGGGCGGTGACGGCCTCGCCGTTGCTGAATTTCCAGCCGCTCTTGACCGTGATCGTGAAGTTCTGCGAGTCCGAGGTGTCGATCTTCTGCGCCAGCATGTCCTGGGCCGCGCCGGTCTTGGCGTCGTACCGCTTCAGACCCCGGAAGATCATGTCGAGGACCTTGCCGCCCTGCACCTCGTTGGTGTTGGCCGGCTCCAGCGGGTTCTGCGGGTCGCCCCAGGAGGAACTCACGATTCCGGAGCCGCTGCCGCCGCCACCGCCGCCACCGCCGCCGCCGCTTCCGCAGGCGGTCGCCGCCAGGGCGATCGCCGCCGCGCCAGCGGCCCATTTGGCGTGCGTGGCTCCACGCATGGAGTGCCTCCTCTAAGTGCGCTGTGCCGCCAGCGCCGGGGCGCTGTTCCATTACCAGTCAATATCAACCGGTAACAGACATCACGCACATTCAGCCCACCCGTACGTGGAACAACACACTCGGAGGAGGGCGCGGCGTCCGGCGTCCGGCCCCATCGGCGGATCACGCCCCTTCTTCCCGCCACGGCCCGGCATGACATGGAAAAGGCCCGCCATGACATGGAAAAAGCCGGTTCCCGGCACCGGACTGGCGGTGCCGGGAACCGGCGGGATCGGACGACGCGCGGCTCAGGCGGCGTGCACGATGTCCTTCTCCTCGGCGAAGTGGCACGCCGACTCGTGCGCCGCCGGGGTGTCCACGCCCTGGAAGACCTCGGGCACAGCGAGGAGCGGCACCTGCTCGGCGCACTTGTCCTGCGCCTTCCAGCAACGGGTGCGGAAGCTGCAGCCGGACGGCGGGTTGGCCGGGGAGGGCACGTCGCCGGTCAGGATGATCCGCTCGCGCTGCTCGCGGGCGTCCGGGTCCGGCACGGGCACGGCCGACAGCAGCGCCTGGGTGTAGGGGTGCGTCGGGTGCTCGTAGATCTGCTCGTCGGAGCCGATCTCCGCCATCTTGCCGAGGTACATCACGCCGACCCGGTCCGAGATGTGCCGGACGATCGACAGGTCGTGCGCGATGAAGATGTAGGAGAGGTTGAACTCGTCCTGCAGTCGCGCCATCAGGTTGATGACCTGTGCCTGCACCGACACGTCGAGGGCCGACACCGGCTCGTCGCAGATGATGATCTCGGGGTTGAGCGCGAGACCACGGGCGATGCCGATGCGCTGGCGCTGGCCGCCCGAGAACTGGTGCGGGTAACGGTTGATGTACTCGGGGTTGAGACCGACGACGTCCAGGAGGTCCTTCACCTTGCGGCGCCGGTCACCCTTCGGGGCCACCTCGGGGTGGATGTCGAAGGGCTCCCCGATGATGTCGCCCACCGTCATACGCGGGTTGAGCGAGGTGTACGGGTCCTGGAAGATCATCTGGATGTTCCGGCGGACCGCCTTCAGGGCACGCCCGGACAGTTTGGTGATGTCCTGGCCCTTGTAGAAGACCTCGCCGGCCGTCGCCTGCTCCAGGCTCATCAGGAGCTTGGCCACCGTCGACTTGCCACAGCCGGACTCACCCACGATGCCCAGGGTCTCGCCCTGGTACAGGTCGAAGGAGACGCCGTCGACGGCCTTCACCGCGCCGATCTGCCGCTTGATGACGATGCCCTGCGTCAGCGGGAAGTGCTTGACGAGGTTGCGCACCTGCAGGATCGGTTCACCGCGGTCGACCGGCGCGTCCAGGGCGGCGATCTCCTCCTCCACGGAGTGCGCGTCGGCGATCTCCACCTCGGAGACGTTCGGCGTCGCGTCCGTCGGCTCGGCGGACTTGGTCGGGTCAGCCATGGATCGTCTCCTTCCAGAAGTGGCACGCGCTGGCGCGGCCCGGCAGTTCCGTTCCGTCCCGCTCGGTCACCTGGACCAGCGCGGGACGCTCGGTGCGGCAGATGTCCTGTGCCATCTCGCAGCGCGGGTTGAAGGCGCAGCCGCTCGGCACCTTCAGCAGGTTGGGCGGCAGGCCCTTGATCGCGTAGAGCTCCTGGCCCTTCTGGTCCAGGCGCGGGATCGAGTCGAGCAGGCCGCTGGTGTAGGGGTGGGCCGGGCGCTTGTACAGCTCGTGCACCGGCGCCGTCTCGACGATCCGCCCCGCGTACATCACCGCGATCTTGTCGGCGACGTCGGCGACGACACCGAGGTCGTGGGTGATGAGGATCAGACCCATGTGGTACTCGCGCTGGAGCTCCGCGAGCAGGTCCATCACCTGGGCCTGGACCGTCACGTCGAGGGCCGTGGTCGGCTCGTCGGCGATGATCAGGTCCGGTTCCAGCGCCAGCGCCATGGCGATCATGATGCGCTGACGCATACCGCCCGAGAACTGGTGGGGGTAGTCGTTCACCCGGGCCGCGGCGCCCGGGATCTTCACCCGGTCCATCAGCTCGACGGCCTTGGCCTTGGCCTCCTTGCGCGACAGCCCCTGGTGGACGCGGAACATCTCACCGAGCTGGTAGCCCACGCTGAGCACGGGGTTGAGGGAGGACAGCGCGTCCTGGAAGATCATCGCGATCCGCGCACCGCGCAGCTTGCGCCGCTCCTCGTTGGACATGGTGAGCATGTCCTGGCCGTGGAAGCGGATCTCCCCCTTGGGGATGCGGGCCGGCGGCATGTCCAGGATGCCCATGATCGCCTGCGCGGTCACGGACTTGCCGGAGCCGGACTCGCCGAGCACGGCGAGCGTCTCCCCGGAGTTCACCGAGTAGTTGACGCCGTTGACGGCGCGGACCACACCCTCACGGGTCTGGAACTCGACGTGCAGGTCACGCACTTCGAGCAGCGGGGCGGTCTTGCCGCCGTCGCCGGATCGCGGAGCCGGGATGGCGTCCTTGGTGTCGATGTCGGTCACGTACGCCTCCCTCAGCGCATCTTGGGATCGAAGGCGTCGCGAACCACGTCGCCGAGCATGATGAACGCCAGCACGGTAAGGCTCAGGGCACCGGCCGGGAACAGCAGGGCGTGCGGCGAGGTCAGGAACCGGTCCTGGGCGTCACTGATCATCACGCCCCAGGAGATGTTCGGGTACTGGATGCCGATGCCCAGGTAGGACAGGGCGGCTTCGGCACCGATGTAGACACCGAGGTTCATCGTGGTGATGACGATGACGGGGGCGAGCGTGTTCGGCAGGATGTGCCGGAACGCGATCCGCCACGAACCCGCGCCCAGCGCGCGGGCGGCCATCACGTAGTCGTTGTACTTGTTCGCGATGACCTCGCCGCGCATGATCCGGAAGACCTGCGGCCAGCCGAGGATCGCCATGATGAGCGACACCGACCAGACGTCACCGCCACCCCAGACCGACATGATCAGCAGACCACCGATGAGGAGCGGCAGGCCCGCGAACACCTCGGTGATCCGGGACAGCACCGCGTCCGCCCAGCCGCCGATCAGGCCGGCCAGCATGCCCACCAGGCCGCCGATCAAGGTGGTGGCGATGGTGGTCACCACACCGACGACGATCGAGTTGCGCGTGCCGTACACGGTCCGCGTGTAGATGTCGCAGCCCTGCACGTCGAAGCCGAACAGGTGCCCGGACGACGGCCCGCTCATGGAGTTCTGCAGCTGGCAGAAGCCGTCCGAGAACGGGGAGCGCGCCGTGAACAGGCTGGGCGCGATCGCCAGCGCGAGCAGGCACACGATGACCAAGGCGGTCACGATGAACATCGGCCGCTTGCGCAGGTCCGACCAGCCGTCCTTGAGGAGGCTCGCCTGACGGGCCGCCGCCTTCTCCTCGGCCTCGGTCTCCTTGGCGAGGGCGGCCTCGTCGGTGGTGGGCCTCTCTATCGTCTTCTCACTCATAACGGATCCTCGGGTCGAGCACGGCGTACATCAGGTCTACGACGAGGTTGGCGACCAGGTAGATCAGCACCAGCAGGGTCACCAGGCCGACCACGACGGGTCGCTCGCGCAGATACAAGGACTGAGCCAGCTGGCCACCGAGACCGGGCATGTTGAACACGCGCTCGGTGATGATGGCGCCGCCCATGAGGGCGCCGAGGTCGAAGCCCAGGAAGGTGACGACCGGAATCATGGAGTTGCGCAGGGCGTGCACGCCGATGACGCGGCGCCGGGGCAGACCCTTCGCGATCGCGGTACGGACGTAGTCGGCACGGATCGACTCCGTCATGCTCGACCGCACCAGTCGCGCGATGTACGCCATGGAGGTCGCGGCGAGCACGACGGCCGGAAGGATGTAGCTCTGCGGCCAGCCCTTCTCGATGCCGGCGACCGGGGTGAGCTTGAGGTTCATGCCGAACTCGAGCTGGAGCACGCTACCGAACACGAAGACCGGGATCGAGATCAGTACGAGGGTCGCGACCAGCACCACGTTGTCGAGGAACTTGCCCCGCTTCAGAGCGGAGAGGATGCCCGCGACGACGCCGATGACGGCCTCGATGGCGAAGGCGGTCAGGCCCAGCTTCAGGGTGACCGGGAACCGCTCGGACACGATGTCGGAGATGGCACGTCCGTTGTACGTCTCACCGAGGTCACCGGTGAAGACGCCGCTGATGTAGTGCCAGTACTGCTGGTACAGCGGTTCGTTCAGGTGGTAATGCGCGCGGAGGATCGCCGCGATGTTGGGGTCGGCGCGCTTGTCGCCGGCCAGTGCCTGGATCGGGTCGCCGGGCAACGCGAAGACCAAGCAGAAGATGATGAACGTGACGCCTATCACCACAGGGATCACCTGCAGGAGGCGGCGCACGACGTATCGGCCCATGGGTACTCCAGAGGGGGGTGCTCAACCCGCCCGGTGGCCGGGGCGGCGGCACTGTCGGACGGAAGACGGCAGAAGGGGTGAGCAGGGGAAGGCTTTGAGCTCCTCCCCTGCTCACCCCCTGTCCGTGTGTCGGACCTGCTCAGATACGGCTCAGCTGAGCTTGACCGTGTCCCACAGGATCTGGTGGCCGGCGACCTTCATCGACTTGATCTTGTCGCTGAAGCCCGCGTTCAGGGTGTAGAAGTACACCGGGATGTAGGGCATGTCCTTCAGAAGGACGTCGTCGGCCTGCTGGTAGTTCTTGACCGCTTCCTCGTGGGTCGGAGCCTGGTCGCCCTTGACGAGGAGCTTCTCGAAGTCCTCGTTGACGTAACCCGAGTAGTTCGAGCCGTTGGCGATGGCTTCCTTCGAGAAGACCGGGCGGAGGTAGTCCTCGGCGTCCGGGTAGTCCATGCTCCACGCCATACGGAAGGCGCCCTGGTACTTCTTGGCGTCCAGGTCGTTGAGGATGGTCTGGAACTGCTCGAACGGCTTGGCCGTCACCTTCAGGCCCAGGTTCTGCTGGAGCTGGTTGGCGACCGCCTCGATCCACTCCTTGTGGCCGCCGTCGGCGTTGTAGCCGAGCTCCAGCTTGTTGCCCGGCAGCCCGCCACTCTGCTTGTAGAGCTCCTTGGCCTTGGCCACGTTCAGGGTGCAGGCGTCACCGCAGGCGCCCTTGCGGTAACCGTCGATGATCGGGCTGATGTAGTCGTCCGCGGGCGTACGGGCCCCGAGGAAGACCTTGTCGGCGATCGTCTGCCGGTCGATGGCCATGGAGATGGCCTTGCGCAGGTCGGCGTTCTGGAACGCCTTGTTGTACTTGATCGGGAAGCCGATGTAACCGACGGCCGAGTCGGCCTCGTCGATCGTGCGGTTCGGCAGGTCCTTCTTGTACGTCGGCAGGCCCGAGGTCGGGATCGTCAGCAGGCTGTCGAGGTTGCCGGCGACGAGGTCCTTGTAGGCGGTGTCCGGGTTCGAGTAGATCTTGAAGTTGACACCCTTGACCTCGATCTTCGAGGCGTCCGGGTACTTGTCGTACTTCGTGGTGTCGATCTGCTCGTTGTGCTTGAACTTGCCCTTCATCTCGAAGGGGCCGTTGCCGATCGGGGCCTCGCCGAAGCCCTTCGGGTCCTTGAAGAACGCCTTGGGCAGCGGAACGAACGCCGTGAAGGACAGCTGCGACGGGAACGCCGAGAACGCGCCGCTCAGAGTGACCTGGAGCGTGCTGTCGTCGACGGCCTTCAGACCCGACAGCTTGTCGGTCGTCGGCTTCTTGCCCTCGCCCGGGTTCAGGTCGCTGTAGCCCGCGATGTGGCTGAACAGCGGGTTGGTCTGCTGCGCGTTGGTCTGGTTCGCGCCGTAGTTCCACGCGTCGATGAAGGACTGGGCCGTCACCTTCTCGCCGTTGTGGAACGTGTAACCCGACTTCAGCTTGATCGTCCAGACCTTGTTGTCCTTGGTCTCGATCGACTCAGCCATGGCGTTGACGACCTTGTTGCTGGCGTCAAGCTTGGTCAGACCCGTGAAGAGGGCGTTGATGACCTGGCCGCCCTCGGTCTCGTACGTGTTGGAGGGAACCAGCGAGTTCTGCGGTTCGCCGATCTCCACCGACACGACGCCGTTGCCCTTGCCGCTGCCCGAGCTGCTGTCGCCCCCGCCACCGCCACAGGCCGTCGCACCCAGCGCCACAACTGCGGCTATCGCAACCCACTTGGCGCTCTTGGCACCACGCATGGGGCTCCTCCTCATGAGTCCATTGGTTCACCACTTGGAAGGGCACATGACACATCACCGTCACCGGCGCCTGAAACGGTCAAGTGCCCCCGCGCTCGTGAGTCGGCGCCACCAGCAGCGCATGACCCGTTGATCCGAGCTCTACGCGCCTAACTATCTGCCATGGGTCAGTGCCCGAACCACACTCACAAGGTCTCGGTTCGATCACACCTGACGCTCACATCTTCCAAAATCCGGACAAAGGGTTTCACGAAAGATCCCTGCGAAACGGACTTGTTACACATCTATCGGTTGTGGCTGTCCGTATTCCGGACGCAAGGGGCAAGAAATTCAGTTGCGACTATCGTTGTCGCCATGCAGGGGCGCCCTTGGCGTGCCCTCGCACCGGGAAACCTGCGGGGCAGCGGCCCGTTGCGCGACGCAACGAGTGCCCGCGCCAAGGCCGTTCGACGATCAAGCGCGCACACGCGCCACGCCGCGACACGACTCGCGGACGACGTCGCGCCATCCGGCCGAAGCAATGACCTGTCCGGTCAGCAGAGTAGTGGGAATCGGCCAACCGATGGGGTCTCCCCCTGTGCTTCGAGGGTTTTCCCTACCGTTTCCGAGCACATCGCGGTAAGGGGCGGCGGTCGGGCTCCCACGCGCCCCGTTCGCCCCCTCCCGGCCACCTCCTGGACCAGGGCCAGCAAAAAAGCCAGGGTGCCCCCGTGACGGGGGCACCCTGGCTCGGTGGGCCGGCGGACGCGGTCCTGGCGGACCGCGGGCCGGCCGTCACCGCACGGCGAATCAGCCGTTCTTGGCGCGGCTCGCGGCGCGGGCGCGCTCGCGGCCGTCCAGGTTGACCTTGCGGATACGAACGGCCTCCGGGGTCACCTCGACGCACTCGTCGTCGCGGCAGAACTCCAGGGACTGCTCCAGGGAGAGCTTGCGGGGCGGGACGATCGCCTCGAACGAGTCGGCCGAGGACGACCGCATGTTCGTGAGCTTCTTCTCCTTGGTGATGTTCACGTCCATGTCGTCGGCGCGCGAGTTCTCGCCGACGATCATGCCCTCGTACACCTCGGTGCCGGGGTCGGTGAACAGCACGCCACGCTCCTGCAGGTTCGTCATCGCGAACGCGGTGACGGCGCCGGCGCGGTCGGCGACCAGCGAGCCGTTGTTACGGGTGGCCAGCACGCCGAACCAGGGCTCGTGGCCCTCGTGGATGGAGTGGGCGATACCCGTGCCCCGCGTGCCGGTCAGGAACTCCGTACGGAAGCCGATGAGGCCGCGGGAGGGGACGACGAACTCCATGCGGACCCAGCCCGAGCCGTGGTTCGACATGTTGTCCATCCGGCCCTTGCGGACGCCCATGAGCTGCGTGACCGCGCCCATGTGCTCCTCGGGCACGTCGACCGTCATGCGCTCGACGGGCTCGTGGACCTTGCCGTCGATCTCCTGGGTGACCACCTGCGGCTTGCCGATGGTCAGCTCGAAGCCCTCACGGCGCATCTGCTCGACCAGGATGGCGAGCGCGAGCTCACCACGGCCCTGGACCTCCCACGCGTCCGGGCGCTCGGTGTCGAGCACCCGCAGCGAGACGTTACCGACCAGCTCGCGGTCCAGGCGGTCCTTGACCTGGCGGGCGGTGACCTTGCGGTCCTTGACCGCGGCCTTGTTCTCGGCGCCCTTGCCGGTGCCACCACGGCCGACCAGCGGCGAGGTGTTGGTACCGATGGTCATCGAGATCGCCGGCTCGTCGACCGTGATGAGCGGCAGCGCGATCGGGTTCTCGGTGTCGGCGAGGGTCTCGCCGATCATGATGTCCGGAATACCGGCGACGGCGCAGATGTCACCGGGGCCCGCCTTCTCTGCGGGCTTGCGGGTGAGCGCCTCGGTCATCAGCAGCTCGGTGATGCGGACGTTGGACATCGTGCCGTCGCGCTTGATCCACGTGACGGTCTGGCCCTTGCGCAGCTCGCCCTGCTCGACGCGGAGGAGCGCGATACGGCCGAGGAAGTTGTCGGCGTCCAGGTTGGTGACGTGCGCCTGGAGCGGGGCGTCCTCGTCGTACTCGGGAGCCGGGACGTGCGACAGGATCGTGGAGAAGAACGGCTCCAGGCTGTCGCTGTCCTGCGGGACCGTGCCGTCCTCGGGCTTGGTCAGGGAGGCGACGCCGTCCCGCGCACACGCGTAGACGATCGGGAACTCGATCTGGTCCTCGTCGGCGTCGAGGTCGAGGAAGAGGTCGTACGCCTCGTTCACGACCTCGTCGATGCGCGAGTCGGGCCGGTCCGTCTTGTTGATGCACAGGATGACGGGCAGGCGGGCCTGCAGCGCCTTGCGCAGCACGAAGCGAGTCTGCGGCAGCGGACCCTCGGAGGCGTCGACGAGGAGGACGACCGCGTCCACCATCGACAGACCGCGCTCGACCTCGCCGCCGAAGTCGGCGTGGCCGGGGGTGTCGATGATGTTGATCGTGATGACCTCGCCCCCGTCCTTGGGGTGGTACTTCACGGCCGTGTTCTTGGCCAGGATCGTGATGCCCTTCTCACGCTCCAGGTCGTTCGAGTCCATCATGCGGTCGTCAAGCGACTCGGCGGCGTGCGCGGCGAAGGCACCGGCCTGCTTGAGCATGGCATCGACCAGGGTGGTCTTGCCATGGTCGACGTGGGCGACGATGGCGACGTTGCGGATGTCGTGGCGCGTGGCCATATTGAGGCGCTTCTCCCGGAGTGAGTGGACGGCCTCCGCAGCGCGGGGCCTGCCGGGCTGAACACGCCACGGCCTTACCCCATGGTACGTGGCCCTGACGGAGGCCGCCCCCGCCGGGGGTTTGAGCCCGGCGGGGGCGGCTTGCGGGCGCGGTCGGCGGGGCCCTGCGCAAACCCGCGGATACGCGGGTGCGCGGGCAGCCGCTCGACGTCGGCGCCCCGTACCCCCCTCAGGGGGAGCTGGGAGTCGCCGACGGCTTCGCGCCCTTCTTCAGGAAGCCCATGTCCTCGTAGAGAGGGGTCTGGAATCCGAAGGAGCCGGCGTTGGCGAGGTTCGGGCGGACGGCGGTGAGCTGGGGACGCTGGTAGAGAGGAATCGATCCTGCTGCGGCCCAGATCCGGGCGTCGGCCTTGCGGACCAGGGCCCGCTCCTCGTCCTCGTCCAGCGTGCCGATGGCCTGGTCGAACAGCTGGTCCACCTGGTCGGTGCCGACCCGGGTGTAGTTCTGCTCGACGGAGAGGGAGCCGTCGGCGGCCGGGACCGGCTTCGCGAAGATCGGGCGGGCGTCGGTGGCCGGGAAGGCGGAGGCGGGCCAGGAGTACAGCGCCAGGTCGTACTGACCGGAGGCGATGTGGTCCTTGAAGTAGCTGTCGCCCGCGACCTTGGTCGTCTCCGTACGGATGCCGATGCGCTCCAGCATCCGCGAGATGTGGTCGGCGACGGTGCTCAGCGTCTCCGAGCCGGGGCCGGAGGGCAGCACGAAGCGGAGCGTCAGCGGCTTGCCGTCCTTGGCGAGCACACCGGACGCCGCGCCCGCCGGGGCGGCCGTGCCCTTGGGCGCGTAGGCGCCGGGAGCCCCGCCCTGCCGGGTGTCCTGGTGGGCGTACCGCTTGCCGTCGAACCGCGTGGCCGATTTTTCGCCCGAGCGCTGCGTCCCGTGCTCCTCGCGCTGCTCGGGCTGCTCGGGCTGCTCGGGCTGATCAGCCGGGTCCGCCTTCGCCCGGTCGGTCCCGGCCGGCTTGTTGTCCTCGCCGACGTTGTAGTTCCCGTCGTCGGAGTCCGGCTCGGCACCGGGGGCCGCCTTCTTGCCCTCGGACCCGGCCGCCTTGCCCTTCTCCTTCTCCTTGTCCTTCTTCTCCTCCTTCACCGGCCCCCCGGGCACCCAGCCGGCGTCCACGAGCAGCGCCTGCGCCTCCTTGGTGTCCTGGCCGCCGAGCGCGCCGCTGTTGTCGGCGTACGCCTGCTGGCCGGCGAGCGCGAGGTGGCTGCCCACCGGTACGGCGGGCAGGCCCAGCGGCTTGAGCACGGCCTGCGCGAGTTCGTCGCGGTTGAGGGCCCGGGCTACGGCGCGGCGGACGCGTTCGTCGGCGAGGGGGCCCTCGGAGCCGTTCAGGGCGAGCTGGGTGTACGCGGGTTCGAGGGACTTGCGGACGACGAAGCCACTCAGGCTGTTCTGCTCAGAGGTGTACTGCGCGGCGGCCTGGCGCGCCTTCTCGCGGGCTCCGGCCTCGTCGCGGGCGGCGTCCGTGTCGGAGCCGTGTGCGACGGCCCAGGAGTGCAGTGCCCGTGCGGGGCTGAGCGTGCTGCCCGGGGTGGTCGGGCCCTGCAGCGGGGCGCTGCCCTTGGCGGCGGCGGCGAGCGTGATCCGCCCGGCCTCCTCGGGATCGACGTCGGCCATGTCGATCTTGTTCGCGGCGAGGGCGGTGGCGCGCTGGTCGCGCGGGACGGCGACCAGCGCGATCTCCGAGAGCTTGGCGGGGCGGCCCCACCAGCGGGGATTACGGGTGAGGTGGATCTCGCCGGCCTTGCTGTCGATGCTCTGCAGGGCGAAGGGGCCGGCAGTGACGTTCAGCTTGCGGCGGGCTCCGTCGTTGAAGGTGGCCGCGGCGCCCATGACGCCCTTCGGGTACAGCGGCGAGAACAGCGACTTCCAGTCGGCGTACGGGCGGCTGAAGGTGACGCGCACCTCCAGGTTGTTCTTGCCGCGCTCGATCTTCTCGATGCGGTCGTACCCCGCGTTGCGGGCGGTCCAGTACGCGCTGTCCTTGCCGGACAGGGCGCGCCACTGGGCCGCGAAGTCGTCGGCGCCGATCTCGCGGCCGTCGCTCCAGACCGCCTGCTGGTTGAGCTTGTAGAGGACGACCTGCTTCGGCTCCTCGTCGACGACCTTGGCCGATTCGAGGTAGTCGGGGTTGAGCTGTGGGCGGCCGTTGCGGTCGAGCCGGTACAGGGAGGGAAGCACGGCGCCGGCGACCCGTGAGGTCGTGGCGTCGGCGTCGGCCTGGAAGGTGTTGAGGGTTGCCGGGACGGCGTCGACGGCCCATCGCAGGGTTCCGCCGTCCGTGACCAGGTTGCGGCCCGCGGGCGCGATGTCCTGCGCGGCGACGGGGCTGGTCCTCTCCTCGTCGTCCGCGCTGCACGCGGTCAGGACGGGCACCGCGAGTGCGCCCGCGGTCAGGAACGCGACCGAGCGCATCACCGCGCGCAGTCCGACGCCGTCGTGGGACATCACTGCAACCTCCGGTGGGGGAACAGGCCGGATCTGATCATTTTTGGTCGGATATGCGGTTGATCAGATGTATGCGCCCACTGAACGGGAGGGGGAGTGCGTGGGGGCGCCGACACGGCGGGGGCGTGCGGAAGACCACCCGTGCGGCGCAATGAGCGGGTGCCTTCCGGCGGGTTCGCGGCCCCCTGCGCCTCCCGTGCGTGCCCCCTCCTCACGGAGCTGTGCCCCCGCCCCCCTCGCCCGAAGGGCTCGTCCTCAAGCGCCGGACGGGCTGGATCGTGCGGGCTGGCCCGGGGACACAGGGGTCCGGAACCGGGAAGGGCGAGGCCCGAGGGACCCGAGGAGCGGGGCCGGGGAACCGGGCGGGGCCCCCTCGCCCGAAGGGCTCGTCCTCAAGCGCCGGACGGGCTAAATGGTGCGGGCGGGCCCGGCGGCACGAGCGGGGCGGGGCCCACAGAACCGGGAAGGGCGAGGCCCGAGGGCACCGGGCGGGGCGAGGCCCCGGGGAACCGGAGGAACGGCCGGGGAACCGGCCGGAGCAGGGCGGGGCCCCTCGCCCCAAGGGCTCGTCCTCAAGCGCCGGACGGACTGGATCGTGCGGGCGAGGTCCGAGGATCCGGGGCGGCCGGGGTCCGAGAATTCGGTACGGGCGGGGGTCGGCGGTACCGGACGGGCGGGAGCCGGAGGTACCGGACTGGCCGGGCCGGAGGTGGTCCGGGGACGGGGGCACGGCATGGTCTGCGGATTCGGGGTGGAGCCGAACCGGTGGATCACGGCAGTGGACCGGCACCCCGGCAAGCCCGGCGCGTTCGGAGCGTGCGGGGGCGCGCTCGCAAAGGTTCGATCCGGGAATCCGTGCATACGCCTTCACAGGGGCTCATGTGACGCGCAACACTCGCAGGCGCATGAACGTTGCCGCCTTGGGCCACCGAGCCCGTGGAAGTGAGGGCAAGTCATGTCCGTGCACGATGAACTGACGTCCGTCCAGCGTTGTCTCGACGACCTGCTGAGGTCGATGGGACGCCTGGAGCAGCAGATCGGCGGCGGCCTCGACATGCGCCGCGTCCGCGCCGACGCCGACCACCTGCGGGAAAGCGTCGCGCTGCTGCGCGAATCCGCACCCGGGCTCGCGAAACCCCTGCGCCCCGACCTCGTCTCCATCCCCGACACCCCGTACGACAACTCCCTGTGGACGGACTCGGACGACGAAGGTCTCGGCGCCCGGGACCGGCACGCCCCCTGACCCGACCGGAGAGTCATAAGTTGGCCACTGGTACGGAACCCCATCCGAACAGCGGCGGCGTACGGACCGGTACGCGCGCCGCGATCGCCGCCCCGCATCTGCGCACCGACCGCTGGTGGCTGGCACCCGCCGCGACCGCGGCCGGGCTGCTGGCCTTCATCGTGTACTCGACCTGGCGGGCCTTCGCGGACACGGACTACTACGCGGCGCCGTACGTCTCGCCGTTCTACTCGCCGTGCCTGGCGGAACGCTGCCGGACCATGGACGCGGGGCCGAACGCGGACCTGTTCGGCAGTTGGTGGGGCATCTCCCCCGCGATCATCATCCTGGTCTTCCCGCTGGGCTTCCGGCTGACCTGCTACTACTACCGCAAGGCCTACTACCGGGGCTTCTGGGCTTCTCCCCCGGCCTGCGCGGTGGCGGAGCCGCACAAGAAGTACACCGGCGAGACCCGCTTCCCGCTGATCCTCCAGAACATCCACCGGTACTTCTTCTACGCCGCGATCCTCGTCGCCGGCACCCTCACGTACGACACCGTGCTCTCCTTCCGCGACGAGCACCACCACTGGGGTCACATGGGCCTGGGCACCCTGGTCTTCCTGCTCAACATCACGCTGATCTGGGCGTACACCCTCTCCTGCCACTCCTGCCGGCACATCGTCGGCGGAAAGCTCAAACATTTCTCCAGGCATCCCGTGCGGTACCGGATGTGGCAGTGGGTCGGAAAGCTGAACGCCCGTCACATGCTGCTCGCCTGGGCGTCGTTGGTGAGTGTGGCGCTCGCCGACTTCTATGTGTTCCTGGTCGCGTCCGGCGCCTTCGACGATCCGAGGTTCTTCTGATGTCCGTGGTCGATCGACAGGAGTGGGACGTCGTCGTGGTCGGCGCCGGCGGCGCGGGGCTGCGGGCCGCCATCGAGGCACGCGAGCGCGGCGCCCGTACGGCCGTGATCTGCAAGTCGCTGTTCGGCAAGGCGCACACGGTGATGGCCGAGGGCGGCATCGCGGCCGCGATGGGCAACGTCAACTCCGGTGACAACTGGCAGGTCCACTTCCGCGACACCATGAGGGGCGGCAAGTTCCTCAACCAGTGGCGGATGGCCGAGCTGCACGCCACGGAGGCCCCCGACCGGGTCTGGGAGCTGGAGACCTGGGGTGCTCTCTTCGACCGCACGGCGGACGGGCGGATATCCCAGCGCAACTTCGGCGGACACGAGTACCCGCGGCTCGCCCATGTCGGCGACCGGACGGGACTCGAACTCATCCGCACCCTCCAGCAGAAGATCGTCTCACTCCAGCAGGAGGACATGAGGGAGACGGGCGACTACGAGAGCCGCCTGAAGGTCTATCAGGAGTACACCGTCACCCGGGTCCTCAAGGACGGCAACCGCGTCTCGGGGGTCTTCTGCTACGAGCGCGAGTCCGGACGCTTCTTCGTCCTGGAGGCGCCCTCCGTCGTCATCGCCACCGGCGGCATCGGCAAGTCCTTCAAGGTGACGTCCAACTCGTGGGAGTACACCGGCGACGGCCACGCGCTCGCGCTGCTGGCGGGCGCCCCGCTGCTCAACATGGAGTTCGTGCAGTTCCACCCGACGGGCATGGTCTGGCCCCCATCGGTGAAGGGCATCCTGGTCACCGAGTCCGTCCGCGGCGACGGCGGCGTGCTGCGCAACTCCGACGGCAAGCGGTTCATGTTCGACTACATCCCGGACGTCTTCAAGGAGAAGTACGCGCAGTCCGAGGAAGAGGGCGACCGCTGGTACGAGGACCCGGACCACAACCGGCGTCCTCCCGAGCTGCTGCCCCGTGACGAGGTCGCGCGCGCCATCAACTCCGAGGTGAAGGCCGGCCGCGGATCGCCGCACGGCGGCGTCTTCCTGGACGTGTCGACACGCATGCCCGCCGACGTCATCCGGCGCCGACTGCCGTCCATGTACCACCAGTTCAAGGAGCTGGCGGACGTCGACATCACGGCCGAGGCGATGGAGGTCGGGCCCACCTGCCACTACGTCATGGGCGGCATCGCGGTCGACTCGGAGTCGGCGGCGGCCCGTGGCGTCCCGGGTCTGTTCGCGGCCGGCGAGGTCGCGGGCGGTATGCACGGCTCCAACCGGCTCGGCGGCAACTCCCTCTCCGACCTCCTGGTGTTCGGACGGCGGGCGGGACTGCACGCCGCCGAGTACGCCGCCGGCCTGGCCGGGGACCGCCCGCCCGTCGACGACGTCCAGGTCGACACGGCTGCCGCGGAGGCGCTGCGGCCCTTCTCCGCGGAGGGCCCGGTACCCGGCGAGGAGAACGGCCGGCCGCCGGAGAACCCGTACACCCTGCACCAGGAACTCCAGCAGGCCATGAACGACCTGGTCGGCATCATCCGGCGCGAGGCCGAGGTGGAACAGGCCCTGGAGAAGCTCGCGGACCTGCGGGTACGGGCCCGCCGGGCGGGCGTCGAGGGGCACCGGCAGTTCAACCCCGGCTGGCATCTCTCCCTCGACCTGCGCAACATGCTGCTGGTCAGCGAATGCGTGGCCCGTGCCGCCCTGGAGCGCACGGAGTCCCGCGGCGGTCACACCCGCGAGGACCATCCGGTGATGGAACGGGTCTGGCGCCGCGTCAACCTGCTGTGCCGGCTGACGGATCCCACCGGCGGACTGGCGGCCACCGACCCGGTGCGCGGCCAGATCGACCTCACCCGCGAGAACACCGAGCCCATCCGCCCCGACCTGCTCGCCCTCTTCGAGAAGGAGGAGCTGGTCAAGTACCTCGCCGAAGAGGAGCTCTACGAGTGAGCAGCTACGAGGCCCGCTTCAAGGTGTGGCGCGGGGACGTGAAGGGCGGCGGCCTGGAGGACTTCGCGGTCGACGTCAACGACGGTGAGGTGGTGCTCGACATCATCCACCGCCTCCAGGCGACCCAGGTCCCCGACCTGGCCGTCCGCTGGAACTGCAAGGCGGGCAAGTGCGGTTCGTGCTCGGCGGAGATCAACGGACGCCCCCGGCTGATGTGCATGACCCGGATGTCGGTGTTCACCCGGGAGGAGACGATCACCGTCACGCCACTGCGCGCCTTCCCCGTCGTCCGGGATCTCGTCACGGACGTCGGCTTCAACTACGCGAAGGCGCGGGAGGTGCCCGCCTTCGTGCCACCCGCCGGGCTGGCCCCCGGCGAGTACCGGATGCAGCAGGAGGACGTGGACCGTTCGCAGGAGTTCCGCAAGTGCATCGAGTGCTTCCTGTGCCAGGACACCTGCCATGTCGTGCGGGACCACGAGGAGAACAAACCGGCGTTCGCGGGGCCGCGCTTCCTGATGCGGGTGGCGGAGCTCGACATGCACCCGCTGGACGCCGCGGCCGACACCGGCCTGGACCGCAAACGCACCGCCCAGGACGAACACGGCCTCGGCTACTGCAACATCACCAAATGCTGCACGGAGGTCTGCCCCGAGGGCATCAGAATCACGGACAACGCCCTGATCCCCCTGAAGGAACGGGCGGTCGACCGCAAGTACGACCCGCTGGTGTGGCTGGGCTCGAAGATCAGGAGGCGGGAGGCGTAGCGGGACGGCCCGGGCGGCGGGCCGCCATCTGGAGCGCCGAGCCCACCAGGAACACGGCCGTGCCGGACAGGGCGTAGGGCGCCATGCGGAGGTCGGGCCCGTGGAACGGACCGAGGAACAAGAACACACCGAGGCCGACGGCGCTCACCAGTGCTCCGTACCCCCACAGCCGCGGCCGGAGGACTCGGTCGCGGCCGAGCGGCGGCAGCCGGCCCGTCGTGATCGCCACGATTCCGGCTCCCGCCAGGGCGCCCAGGACGAGCACGCCCACCGTCACCCACGTCATGTCCATCGGTTCCGTCCCCCTGGCGTACGCATCCGGCACGCGTTCCGATCATGGCACGCGGGGGTCCCGGACCTCCAGGCACTTGACCGCCTGCTGACCGGACTCCCGGTTCGAGGTCCGCCGTCGGTCATCGGACCCAGCCCCGCTCGTACGCCGTCCAGTCCTTCTCGCGGGCGGCGAAGTCCACGTACGCGGCGACGCCGAAGTTCTCGCGGGTGCGGTCGGTGCGGGAGAGGCCGAGGCGGGCGCCCCGGACGGCCGCCGCGACGGTCTCGGCGGAGCCGTGATGGTCCATGTTGTCCTCGTAGTAGAAGGGCATGCCCATCAGCAGGTCGGTCTTCGCCGGGGTGACTTCCAGAGCGAGCGAGGTCTGCTGGGCGACGTAGCCGCCGTACAGGCTCTCCAGCGGCAGCGCCGTGTCGTAGGACATCACGGCGATCTGGTCGACCCGGCGGGCGACCTGGCCGAAGAACTCCTGGGACCACCACTTGGGGTGTCCCGTGACGGTGCCCCAGAGGGAGTGCAGCGACGGCAGCGGGTCGATCTGGTGGGCGGCGACGGAGAGCAGGGCGCCGTGGACGCGGGTGACGCGGCGCAGGTCGCCGAGGAGGGAGAGATAGCCGGCGTCGCCGGAGTGCAGCGGTTCCAGATCGAAGTGCGCGCCGGCGAATCCCGCGTCGAGGACCTGCCCGGCCGAGCGGACCACGGCGGCCCGGGTCGCGGCGCGTTCCAGGCGCAGTCCGACCGGGCCCTCGGTCGCGAGTTCGTCGCCCAGCCAGGCCTGGACGCGGACGCCCGGCAGCTCCCGGTGGATCGCCCCGATGAGCCAGCGCGCCTTCGGGTACGCGGACGCGGGCAGCGTCCCGTCGTGCTCCAGGGGGCCCGCGTGCACGTACAGGTCCCGGACGCCGGTCGTGCGCAGCCGCGCCGCCAGCGCCCTGACGTCCGCGTCCTTCTTCCGGCCGTCGACCCAGGCGTGGCCCATCCACAGGGCGTCGCGGTGCCTCGTGTACGTACCGGCGGCCGGGTCTCCGCCGTAGTTGACGCGCAGGGCGATGCCCGCGGCGAGCGGCGGGAGCAGCAGGACGAGGACGAGCGCCGACGCGATGCGCCGGGGCCATCGCAGAGCGGGCCGCCGCCAGACACCGGCCAGGCGCTGGAGCGGGGTCGCGGCGCGGCGAGTGGAGGTGGGCGCGGAAGCCGTCCGCGGGTCCGGCTTTTCGGTCGACGCGTCCGGCCCTCCGGCCGACGTGTCCGGCCCTCCGGTCGAGTCCGGCCCTCCGCTCGACGCGTCCAGCGCTCCGGCCGACGCGTCCGGCGCTCCCGTTCGTATGTCCGGCTCGGGTGGTGCCACTGCCGGTGCCGGTCCGCCCTCCGTGCCCGGTTCCTCGCCCCGCCCCGTCCCCGGTTCCGTCCGCCCCGCGCCCATCCCCTGCGCCCCCTCCGTATGCCCCTGTATCCCCCGTACCTTAGGTGCGCCCGGCTCGGCGCACCCCGGTCGCGCCCGCGGGCGAGCGGCCATACGCTCCCAAATGTGACGTCGCCCCTGAGCCGGACCCGGTCTCGCCGAGCCACGTCCTCCATAGCCGTGCGGGTGGCGCATGCCGTGCTCGGGGGGCTGATGGCGCTGGGGTGGCTGCTGCTGCCCGTCACCCGGCCGTTCGCCGGGGATCCCCCGGAGCGGACGGGGAAGGGCGCGGTCGTCGAGGAGGTGTCGGCGGCGCCCGGGCAGGGCGGTACGTCCGCCGACGATCTGGTGCTGCCCGTCGTCGCGGTGGTCGTCGCGGGCTCGCTGGCCGCGTACGCCTCCGTCCGACGAATACGGCGCGCGCGGACCCGTACGACCCCGGGCAAGGCCGTCCCGGGAACCGTGCCGCTCGCCGAACTCGACCGGCTCGCCCGGCAGTCGCTCGTCGTGGCCGACGACTGCGTGCGCACCAGTGCCGAGGAACTCGGCTCCGCGGCGGCCCTGTTCGGCCGGGAGGCGGTCGGAGCCTACGCGGAGGCGGTGGCGTTCGCGCGATCCGAGCTGATGGTGGCCTTCCGGCTGCGGCAGCGGCTGGACGACACCGCGCCGGACGACGAGGAGGTCCGGCGGCGGACCCTGGAGGAGATCCGCGCCCGCTGCGCGGAGGCGGGGCGGCGGCTGGACGCGGAGGCCGCCGGGTTCGACCTGCTGCGCGCCTTGGAACGCTCCACGCCCGCCGCGCTGGAGTCGGCGGAGGCCCGCTTCCGGGAACTCGCCCACCGCGCGCCCGCCGCGCAGGCGACGCTGGCGGGCCTGCACGAGCGGTATGCGCCGTCCGCCTCCCTGCCCGCCGCCGGACACGTCGAACAGGCCAAGGACAGGCTCGTGTTCGCCACGACCCACCTCAACCGGGCCCGGCAGTCGCTCGACCGGAACGAGTCCGCGCGGGCCACGGCGTATCTGCGGGCCGCCGAGGGCGCCATCGGGCAGGCGGACGTCCTGCTGACCGGCGTCGACCGGCTGGCCGCCGAACTCGACACCGCGGCCGACCGGTTGCCCGCCGCGCTGGCCGGCGCCGACGCCGACCTCGAACGGGCCCGCGCGGTTCCGGCCGGCGCGGTCGGCGGGGCGCTGTCCGGTCGCGTCGCGCACACCCGCTCGGTCGTCGCGGACGTGCGCCGGGAGATGGCGAGCGGCCCGCACGACCCCCTCGACGCCCTGCGCCGGTCGGTCCGGGCGGCCGCGGCCCTGGCCGGCATCCCTGCCCTCGGCCGGGACGAGGAACGCGACGGGGTCCTGCTCGACGACGCGTGTCCGGTGGCCGGCAGCGCCGTCACGGCGGCGGACGACTTCGTCGCGACGCACCGGGCGGTGGTGGGCCCCGAGGCCCGGACCCGGCTGGCGGAGGCGCAACGCCATCTCGCGCGCTCGCCCCTCACCTTCCCCGACGTCCAGCGGGCCGACGCGCTCGCCCGGGAGGCCCGGCAGCTCGCGGAGCAGGACGTACGGACGTACGGCAATCCGTACGCCGGACCGGAGGGCGACGGAGTCCGCGGCGCCGTGCTCGGCGGGATCCTGCGCGGGGACACGGTCCCGGACGGGAACTCGGTCCCGGACGGCGACACGGCCAGAGGTGACACGGCCAGAGGTGACACGGCCAGCGGCGTTGCTACCGGCGGTGGCCCTCTCGGTGGTGGTGCTTCCGGCGGCGTTGCTACCGGTGACGCTGCTACCCGCAGTGCCACTACTGGTGGTGCCGCTCCCAGCGGCGTCGCTTCCGGTGGCGTCGCGAGCTTCGGTGGCCCGCGCACGCGCTACCGCCGGGCGGTGTCCGCACCCGCACCGGTCAGAACAGGCTCAGCAACGCCTCCGCCGGATCCGTGAGCGTCGTCCCGGCGTCGGGGAGGGGCAGTTCGAACCAGACCGTCTTGCCCCGTGGCGTGCGCCGTGAGCCCCACGCGGCGGAGAGCAGGCCGACGAGTTGAAGGCCCCGGCCGCCCTCGTCCGTGTCCCGGGCGCGGCGGCGGCGCGGCTGCACGAGGCCCGCGTCCCAGACCTCGCACACGAGTGTCCGGTCGAGCAGCAGCCGCAGCCGGATCTCGCCCTCGCCGTAGCGCAGGGCGTTCGTCACCAGCTCGCTGACCAGCAACTCGGCGGTGTCGACGAGCGGCTCCAGGTCCCAGGCGGTGAGCTGGGTACGGGCGTACTCGCGGGCCCGGCCCACGCTGCGCGGCTCACGCGGCAGGGTCCAGTCGCCGACGGAATCGGCGGGCAGCCCCTGGACGCGCGCCATCAGCAGTGCGATGTCGTCCTCACCGTGGTGGGTGTCGAGGGTGTTGAGGACGTGGTCGCAGACGTCCTCCAGGGGGCGCGAGGGATCGGTCAGCGCTCCGACGAAGGCCTGCAGGCCCTCGTCGAGGGGATGGTCGCGCGATTCGACCAGTCCATCCGTGTAGAGCGCGAGAAGAGCACCTTCGGGTAGTTCGACCTCGACCTCCTCGAAGGGCTCGCCACCCACACCCAGCGGCATGCCCGGCGGCACGTCGAGCATCAGCGCGCTCTCGCCGGGCTCCACCAGGACGGGCGGCAGATGGCCCGCGTTGGCGAAGGTGATCCTGCGGGTCACGGAGTCGTAGACCGCGTACACGCAGGTCGCGAGATACACCTCGGAGAGGTCCGCGTCGCGGGGCTGGCGGGCCGCGCGGGTCGCCTGCTGGACGCCGCCGGGTGTGCCCAGGCCACGAGCGATCTCGTCCAACGCCGACAGTACCTCGGCAGGTTCGAGGTCGAGGAGCGCCAAGGTCCTTACGGCCGTGCGGAGTTCACCCATCGCCACGGCGGCGCGCAGCCCGCGGCCCATGACGTCGCCGACCACCAGCGCCGTGCGGTGACCGGGGAGTTCGATGACGTCGAACCAGTCGCCGCCGACCTCGGTGGCCGCGTTGCCGGGCAGATAGCGGCAGGCGATGTCGAGGCCGGAGGCCTCCGGGTCGCCCGGCGGCAGCAGGGAGCGCTGCAGGATCAGGGCGCGTTCGTGCTCGCGGCGGTACAGGCGGGCGTTGTCGATGCAGACCGCGGCGCGTGCCGCGAGCTCCACCGCGAGGGAGCGGTCGCGGTCGCCGAACGGCTCGCTGCCCTTCGTGCGGGAGAACTGCGCGAGTCCCACGACGGTGTCGTGCGCGACCATCGGCACGGCGAGCGTGGACTGGATGAGCCCACCCTCCTCGGCGGGGACGTGCTGGGGGCGGGCGGTGCGCAGGGCGTCCGCGCAGGGCGAGTTGAACGGGAAGTGGTGGACGGCGCCGACGGCGACCGGGGCGGGTCCGCCGACGAACGGCGCGTCGGAGACGGCGCTGGCGAAGGCGACCCGGCGCAGCTCCGCGCTGCCGTCGGCGAACCCGGGTGGCGTCTCCTCGCCGGCCAGCAGGCCCTGGTAGAGGTCGACGGTCGCGAGGTCGCAGAAGCCGGGCACCACGACGTCCAGCAGCTCGCGGGCGGTGGTCTCCAGGTCGAGGGAGTTGCCGATGCGGGCGCCGGCCTCGTTCAGAAGGGCGAGGTTGCGGCGCGCGGCGGCCGCTTCACGCGCCGCGGCACGACGGCTGGTGATGTCGGTTCCGAGCCAGGCGATGCCGATGGGGCGGCCGCTGCCGCTGTGGACGCGGTAGAGGTTGACCGACCAGTGACGGCGTTCCTCGGAGCCGGGCACGAACCCGGCGACGTGCATGTCCGTGATGGAGTCGCCGGTCTCCAGGACCCGCCGCAGTGTCGCGGCGACGCGCTCGGCCTCGGAGCGCGGCAGATAGTCGTGGACCGTGCGGCCTCGGTGGCCGTCGACGTCGCCGCCGAACACCGACGCGAAGCGCTGGTTGGCGCGACGGACCCGGAGATCCGTGTCGATCAGGAGGAAGCCGAACGGAGATTGACCGAAAATCGCCTGCGAAGCGGCGAGGTCCGTCTCGATCCGGCGCAGGGTCCGGACGTCAACGACGATGCATACGGCGGCCCGCTCACCGTCCTCCGTAGTGGTGGGCATCACATAGACCTCGGCGAGGCCCTCGGCGCCCTCGTCGCCGGCGTCGGAGGGCGGCATCCGGAAGGGGACCACGCCGGTCCACTCGCGGCCGTCCAGGATCTCCGCCATCTTGCGCTGCCCGAACTCGCGCCGGTCGGCGGCGACGAAGGCCTCGATGGGGTCCATGCCCACGGCGCGCTCCGCGGATATGCCGAACAGCTGCTCGGCGCGCAGACTCCACTGGTCGACGAGTCCGTCGGCGCCGATGGAGAACGACGCGACCTTGATGTAGTCGTACATGGAGCCGGGTGGACTGCTCTGCCACACCACGTCGCCGACCGCCTCGGCCAGGGGTTCGACGGGTGCCTCGACCGGCACCTCGACGGACGTCCCGGACGTCGCCAGGACCGGTGTCCCGGCCGAAGCGTCGCCCGCGGCTCCGCCCGTGGCGCCGCCTGACGCACCGTTCGTCGCGTCGTCCGACTCGCCGTCGCTCGGGCCGTCCGACGCCGCGGCCATGGCGGAATCGCCCGCGGCCTCAGCCCTCGCGCGGTCCGACGGGTCCTCGGACTCCGTGGCCTTCGCTGGTATCTCGCTCACGCGAACCGTCCCCTCCAGCTCACCGCGCCCGGCACCGGTCACCGGGGGCGGCTGCCCGCAGTATCCAGCACTACGGCGCCGCACAACACGGTGTTCACGATCACAGCACGGTCCCGATGGTTTTTGGACCGGCCGCGACATACTCCCAGTCTTCTAACCAGGTGGCGCCCCATCGAATCAAAGAGTCCGGACAACACTCGTGGCCCGAATCGATCGACCGCCCCGTCCCCCGTCCGACGGACCCTCAGATGGACGACCGACAGGCCCGTCGGACGGGTGGCGCACGGCCTCTCGGACGGATGTCCGAGAGGCCGTCGGAGGAGCTTTCCGACGATCCCTCAGCCGGACACGCTCAGCTCGGCACGTTCGGCAGGGCACGTGCAGCTCGGCATGTTCGGCGGGACACGTTCAGCGCGGCAGGTTCAGCCGGGGACCGTGAGCTCGAACCAGACGGTCTTACCGGTGTCCCCGGGGCGGGTGCCCCAGCGGCGGGAGGAACCGGCCACCAGTTGCAGACCCCGCCCGCTCTCGTCGTCGGCGCCCGCGGCCCGTTCGCGGGGCGGGTCGGGCAGCGGGTCGGACACCTCCACCAGAAGGGCGTCCGGCACGCCCGCGGGCCTGACGAGGCGAACGCCGATGGGGCCGGTGGCATACCGCAGGGAGTTGGTCACCAGTTCGCTGACCAGGAGCGCGGTCACGTCACCGAGGACGTCCAGCTCCCACGTGCGCAGCTGGCCGCGGACGACCGCGCGGGCCGTGCGGACGGCACCCGGTTCCGCGGGAAAGGTCCACTCGGCGCAGTCGCCTACGGTGTCGATCACGCCGATCACTTCCCAGGACAGGAACCCACGCATGTCCGGTTTCGTGGGGTTAATGGGCACATACCCGATATCCACGGCTGCTTACCGCTCGGGCAGGAGCACTGTGGCACAAACGGCGTACGGAATCCCAACCGATCAAGACGTCTCACACACCGCGCCTCCCCACGCCCCCTCACCCAGCCCGTACAGCGGCCGACGCCGGGGTAGCGGGGGCGGCGGGCTACGACCGGCGGTCGGCGTGGGGACCGTCGGCGGAGGCGGAGGCTCCGGCCCAGTGGGGCAGCGTGGCCTTCACGGCGGGGACGTCCTGGTCCAGCCAGTCCACGTCCCAGATCTCGTCCGGGGTCAGCCAGCGCAGTTCGTCGTGGTCCTCCAGAGGCTCGGGGTCGTCCGAGCCGGGCAGCAGGCGCGCGGTCCACACCCGCAGCACGTACGGCATCCGAAGGGGCCACTCCCCCGGGACCCGCTCCACGGCCTCGGCCACGACACCGAGTTCCTCGCGCAGCTCGCGCACGAGCGCGGCCTCGGGCGCCTCGCCCGGTTCGACCTTGCCGCCGGGCAGTTCCCAGCGTCCGGCCAGCTCGGGGGGCGCACTACGGCGCGCGGCGAGAAGGCGTCCGTCGCGCAGCAGGGCACCCCCCACGACCACGATCGTTTCGTCCATGCGCCGGAGCCTACGACAGGTCACACCGGCCCCGGGCGGTGCGGATCAGCGCCGGGGACGGGCCGTCACCTGCTCCCGTTCTGCCCGATCCGCTCGACCCAGTAGAGCTGCTTGTGTCCGCGGTCGTCGAGGCTGTCCGCGATCTTCTGGGCCTCGGCCCTGGTCGCGTACCTGCCGACGCGATAGCGGTTGCCGTTGTCGTCCTGTCGTATGACGAGCCAGGGAAGAGTGATCGTGCCGTCGTTCATCGAGCCCCTCCACTTCCCGCCCCCGGCCCGCGCCGCAATCCGCACCCCAACGAAACCGCACTCCGCATATGCCCGAGCCTACGCCTAACCTTCACGCAGCGAATACGGCTTTTCACAAAGAGGTACGCAACCGGCCAGTACGGAGGGGGCGCGTGCCTGCGGGTGCGCCGTCGACCGCCCTCCGTGCGCCCGTCAGGCAGCGCGAACGCCGCCCCCGGCACGGCATTTGAGAACGGCCAGATTCCAACCGGCGCCGCGCCGAAGCCATTTGGCGACGGGCACGGCCGCGGTTGCGGAGGCGGCGGCGGCGAGGCGGACGGAGACGGAGGCCGTTCGGCTGCTGCGGCTGATGGCTGGTGCGGCTGACGCGTCTCCGGCTCCGGCTGCGGCTCCGGTTCCGGCTCCGGCTACTTCACAGGCAGGTGGTACGCGACGCGATAACGGTCCGCCGGCACGACGATGTCGGCCGTCTCGACCGGCCGCCCCGAGGCGAAGTACGTGCGCTGGATGACGACGACCACGTGCCCGGGCACTCCGCCCAGCGCGAGGAGTTCCTCGGCCAGACCGGGGCGGGCACCCACTTCCTCCGTGACGTTGTCCACGATCACGTCGATGGCCGCCATCCGCTCCACGACGCCCATGCCACCGAGCGGGCCCTCCTCGGGAAGCATCACCGGCGTACGGCCCGTGACGGCGAGGGGCTCCCAGGACGTGGAGAGCATCATCACCTCACCCGCGTCCCGGAACACGTACTTCGTGCACATCACGCGGTCGCCGGGCCGGATCGAGAGCCGCTCCGCGATCGCCCCGCTCGCCTCGGCCTGCTCGCTGCGCGACTCCCAGGTGCCGCGCGCGGTCAGGTCGGCCTGTTCCTGACGGAACGGGGTGGCGCCGCTGTCCGGCCGGTACCCGGACCGGGAGACCCGGCGCGGCACCGGCCGCTCCCGCACATACGTCCCCGACCCCGAGCGCCCCTCGACCAGGCCCTCCGCCATCAGCACCTTGCGCGCCTCGAGCGCGACGGTGTCCGAGACCCCGTACTCCTCGCGGATCCTGGCCTGCGACGGGAGACGGGTGTGTGGTGGAAGTGAACCGTCGACGATCTTCTTGCGGAGATCACCCGCGACGCGCAGGTACGCCGGCTGCTCACCGAAAGTCACTGGCCGCTCCCATCAGATTGTACAGACAGCAACAGCCTGGCAACCGTGGGTTGTGCCATGCAAGCGAAGGCCAGAGAATCACTCGATGTGATTACCTGTCACTGCCGAGGGCTTTACCCAGGCACTTTCTCCCCGCTGCAGCCCGTGTCACACCTCGGCACCGCTGCCGCCCGGCTCGTCGCCCCGTCCGTCCCCGTTCGTACCGTCCGACGGCGGAGTGGTGGCCAGACCTAGAACCTTGCGTGCCGTGACCGTCCTGCTCGGGTCGATGAGCTTCAGGCCCTTCTCGTAGTGGGCGTAGAAGGTGTCCGCGTCGGGGGCGGCCGCCGCCTTCGTCCACTCCTTGCGCGACGCCTCGATGTCCTCGACGAGGGCCGCGACGGGCTTGCCCGCGGCGGGGAACCAGCCGTGGCCGCGCAGCAGGCGCGCCTGCTCGTCGAGCGCGCCGGAGACCCTGACCGCCCATGCCTTGTGACCCGGCAGGTCGTCCTCGACGTACGCCTTGTCCGGTGCCGTGTCCATCGCCTGGTCGAGTATGTCCGCGGCCCGCAGATACGCCGTCTGATCGGCGTTCAGCGTCAGGGCGTCCCTGCGCAGCGAGCCGGTCAGGCCGCTCTTGCCGTCCGTGTTGCCGAACAGACAGGTGACCGCGCGGTCGCCACCGCTCCAGCTCTCCCGGGTCGGCGTGAAGTAGTACACGTCGACGTTGTCCGGGACGGCCCAGCTGTCCATCGCGTACGAGGCCTGGAGCGCGTAGCACCTGGTGTCGGCCGCGTCGACGACCTCACTGTCGCCCGGGTAGCTCCCGCCGCTCATCCGGAAGTCCGCGAACACCTCGGCGTCGTGCCGCCCGGCGCAGGGCACCTTGTCGACGTCGTACGCCACCCCTTCCAGGGAGCCGCCCGGCGCGTCGAAGCAGTCGCCCTTTTGGAGTGAGAAGGCGCTGCCCGCCGAGTCGCCCACGCCTTCCTTGAAGCCGTCCCAGAAGTCGCGCGGTCCGCCGGTGGCGAGGGCGAGCACGAACACCGCCATGCCGAGCGTGGACATCACCATGCCGGTCACCGCCATCGCCGTGCCCCGCTCGCCCCGCTTCCTGATCTGCACGAGGGCGACGATCCCGAGCACCAGACCGACGGCCGGCAGGAAGCACAGGACGCCCAGCACGAGGGCGGAGATCGCGAGCCCGTTGAAGGGCGCGGGACGGTTGTACGGGGAGTAGCCCTGGCCCCAGGTCGGATACGGGCTCTGAGGGTAGGGAGGCGGGTACGGCCCCTGGCCCGGCGGTGGATACGGGCCCTCGGGCTGATGGGGCCCGGGCGGCGGGGGTATGGCCACGGGTGACGTTGCTCCTTGTCCGGACGAGGTCGTGCAGAGCCGACGCGGGGGAAGTCGGGCAGAGCCGACGCGGGAAGTGGCGCGAAAAACCGATGACCGTGAAAAACCGAGCCACCGCAGTACTGATGTCCGAGGAACATATGACCGGCGTACAGCGGCTGGGCGCATCGTAAGCGGCGCGGGGGCGGGGGCGGAATGCGGATCACGAACACGACGATCCGGGCGGTCAACGGGCTGACGGCCCGCTGGGCGGGGGCGGTGTCCGACGGAACGGTGTTCTCGGCGGCCGGGGTCTGGCCGCTGCTGGCCTTCCTCGCGGACGGGGCGGGCGGCGCGGCGCGCGCGGAGCTGGCGGAGGCGGTGGGACTGCCGGCCGGTGAAGCGGCGGCCGCGGGGCGCGAGTTGCTGGCCGGGCTGCGGGAGATGCGGGGCCTCGACTCGGCGCTCGGGCTGTGGACCGAGCGGACCCTGGAGTTGCGTGAGGAGTGGGAGGCGGGCCTGCCCGCGGAGGCGCACGGGGTGCTCACCGGCCGGCCCGAGGCCGACGCGGCGGCCCTGGACGCCTGGGTGCGGAAGCGTACGGACGGGCGGATCTCCCGGCTGCCGGTCGGCCTCGGTCAGTCCACCGAGTTGGTGGTCGCGAGCGCGCTCGCTCTGCGCACCGAGTGGTTCCGGCCGTTCGCCGACGGATTCCTGGAACCCTGTGCCGGCCCGTGGCGGGACCGGACGCTGCACGGGCTCCACCGTGACACCGCCCTACTGGACCGGGTCGGTGTCGCCGACACACCGAACGGCGCGGTCACCGAGCTGAAGGTCCTCGGCACCACCGGCATCGACGTCCATCTCCTGCTCGGCGAGGAGCGGATGAGCCCGGGTCAGGTCCTGGGCGCGGGCGTGGACGTCCTGGCACGCCGGCTCGCGACCGTTCCCGGGCACGACCTGCCGTACGGCGAGGCGGGCCCCGGTCTGCGGGTGGCACGTGAGCGGTCCACGGTGCCGCGCCCGCCGTCCCTGGACGTCAGGACCGTGGCCTTCGGCCTCTCCGCGCACCACGATCTCCTGGACCTGCACGAGCTGTTCGGCCTCGGCTCGGCGAGGGACGACCTGCGCCCGCACTTCCCGGGGATCAGCGACCGGCCGCTGTGCGTCGGGGCGGCCCGGCAGTCCGCCACCGCGGTCTTCGGCGCCCTCGGCTTCCGCGCCGCGGCGGCGACGGCCGTCACCGGAGTGGCGGCGGGAGTCCCCGACCTGCGCCACGTCACCACCACCATCGAGGCCGTGTTCGACCGCCCCTTCGGCTTCCTCGCCCTGCACCGCACCTCACGCCTGGTCCTCGCGGCCGGGTGGGTCACCGAACCGGAGCCGTTCGAGGAGGACGGGGACGGTGCGAGAGCCCTGCCGCGACCGGCCGTCGTGCGCACATAACCTGCGGTCATGACAGCTTTGCCGGATTGTTTCTGCCCGGCGGACGGTACGCGCGTCCCCGGCGGCTCGCTCGACTGGTGCTGCCCGGTCTGTCGCGGCCCGCTCGACCTGGACTTCGCACCGACCCCCGCGCCGCTCAAGTCCCTGACCGGGCGGGTGAACTCGCTGTGGCGGTACGCGGAGTGCCTGCCGCTGTCGGCGCCCACGGTCAGTCTGGGCGAGGGCCGCACTCCCCTGGTGACACTGCACGAGGGCGCCGTCTCGGCCAAGCTGGACTTCCTGATGCCGACGCTGTCGTTCAAGGACCGCGGCGCCGTCCTGCTCGCCGAACTGGCGCTGCGGCTGGAGCCCCAGCGGGTGCTCGCGGACAGCAGCGGCAACGCGGGAACGGCGATCGCGGCCTACTGCGCGCGGGCCGCGCTGCCCTGCACGGTGTACGTCCCCGAAGGAACGTCGCCGAAGAAGCTGGAGCAGATCGACGCGCACGGGGCACAGGTGCGCGTCGTGGACGGGGACCGGGAGACGGCAGCCCTGGCGGCGCGCGAGGCGGCGGACGAGCCCGGGACCTTCTACGCCTCGCACGTCTTCAACCCGTACTTCCTGCACGGCACGAAGACGTACGTGCACGAGCTCTGGGAGGACCTCGGCGGGCGTCTCCCCGAGGTCCTCGTCGTCCCGGTCGGCAACGGGACGCTGCTCCTCGGCGCCGCCCTCGCCGTCGCCGAGCTGCACGGCGCGGGCCTCATCGACCGGCGGCCCGCGCTGTACGCGGTCCAGGCCGCCGCCGTGGCACCGCTGGCGCACGCCTGGGAGGAGGGCGCGGACGACCTCATGGAGGCCACCCCGACGGCCCCCACCTTCGCCGAGGGCATCGCCGTACCGCGCCCGCCGCGGGCCCGCCAGATCCTGCGTGCGGTCCGTGACTCCGGCGGCGCCTTCCTGACCGTGACGGAGGACCAGATCCGGCACGCCCAACGGGACCTGGCGTCGCAGGGCCTCTACGTCGAGTCGACGGGCGTGGCGTGCTGGGCGGCCGTACGGGACGGCGTCCTCGGAACACGGACGGCGGTGGTACCGCTGTGCGGGGCGGGGGCGAAGACGGGACTGGCCGGGGAGTAGGGCCGCCTGCGGGGATGCGGCCGACTAATGCCGCGACAGTCGACGCTCGCCACGTCGCAACACCCGGCACCTGCGGAAACGGAGGTTCGAGGAGGCCATCCCATCACGGGAGGGGCATCCCAGCACACACCGAACACTCACCGATCAGTAGCGGTACCGGGCTGCGAGGATGACGATCTCCTTGTCCGTTACCAAGTAGACGAGGCGGTGCTCGTCGTCGATCCGTCGCGACCAAGCCCCCGGCAAGTGGTACTTCAGCGGCTCAGGCTTGCCGATTCCCGAGAAGGGATCACGCCTGACGTCTTCGATGAGCTTGTTGATCCGAGCAAGCGTCTTGCGGTCGTTCTTGAGCCAGGACGTGTAGTCCTCCCAGCCCTGGTCCTCGAAGGCAAGCCTCACGCGGCGCCCGCACCGGCGTCCGCCGGGTCCGGATCGATCAGCTCACGCTCCGACACGTTGATGCGGGACAGGGCATTCTCGTACGCCTTGAGCAGCCGCCGGGCGTTCGCCGGCGAGCGCAGCAAGTACGAGCCCTCGCGCAGTGCCGCGTAGTCCTCGGCCGAGACAAGCACGGCGTTGCCATGCTTCGAGACGATCTCGACAGCCTCGTGGTTCTCGTTGACCTTCTTGATCAGCGGAAAGAGTTCCTTGCGGGCTTCACTCGCGGTTATGGACATGACCTGACCTCTCCATCAAGTGGTACCTAATAACGTACCACTCTCGATGCCTCCAGGAGGAGGAAGCGACTGATGGACGATCAGCCACGCCGGCACCGATCCGGCACGGGAAGAGCTAGGGGTCCACTCCCAGGAGAGTGGACCCCTTCCGACCTGCACTTCTGCCGGATCAGCGATGTGGCGGCATGTCACCCACTACACGTTGAAGCGGAACTCCACCACGTCGCCGTCCTGCATCACATAGTCCTTGCCCTCCATGCGGGCCTTGCCCTTGGCGCGGGCCTCGGCGACCGAACCGGTCTCGACGAGGTCGCCGAAGGAGATCACCTCGGCCTTGATGAAGCCCTTCTGGAAGTCGGTGTGGATGACTCCGGCGGCCTCGGGGGCGGTGGCGCCCTTCTTGATGGTCCAGGCGCGGGATTCCTTGGGGCCGGCCGTCAGGTAGGTCTGCAGGCCGAGGGTGTCGAAGCCGACGCGGGCCAGGGTCGCGAGGCCGGGCTCCTCGGCGCCGACCGACTCCAGGAGCTCCATCGCGTCCTCCTCGTCGAGCTCGGCGAGGTCCTGCTCCAGCTTGGCGTTGAGGAAGATCGCCTCGGCGGGGGCGACCAGAGCGCGCTGCTCGGTCTTGAAGTCCTCGTCGACGAGCTCGTCCTCGTCGACGTTGAAGACGTAGAGGAACGGCTTGGTGGTGAGCAGGTGCAGGTCGTGCAGCAGCTCCTCGTTGCCGGAGCCCTGGACGATGCCCTGCGAGAAGAGGGTGTCGCCCTTCTCCAGGATCTCCTTCGCCGCCTCGACCGCCGCGACCTTGGGAACGATGTCCTTCTTGATGCGCGAGTCCTTCTGGAGGCGCGGCAGGACCTTCTCGATCGTCTGGAGGTCCGCGAGGATCAGCTCGGTGTTGATCGTCTCGATGTCGTCCTTGGGCGAGACCTTGCCGTCGACGTGCACGACGTTCTCGTCCTTGAAGGCACGGATGACCTGGCAGATGGCGTCCGACTCGCGGATGTTCGCGAGGAACTTGTTGCCCAGGCCCTCACCCTCGGAGGCGCCCTTCACGATGCCCGCGATGTCGACGAAGTCCACCGTGGCCGGGAGGACGCGCTGCGAGGCGAAGATCTCGGCCAGTTTGGTCAGCCGGGCGTCGGGGACGCCGACCACGCCGACGTTCGGCTCGATCGTGGCGAACGGGTAGTTGGCCGCGAGCACGTCGTTCTTGGTCAGGGCGTTGAACAGGGTCGACTTGCCGACATTGGGCAGACCGACGATTCCGATCGTGAGCGACACGTTGCGACTTCCCGTACGTGAGGATGGGCGAAGGGCCCTGGGACTGCTCGGGCCGATCCACCAGTCTACGGCGTGCGCGCTCCCGTACCGGCGACCTGTCGAACGCATGGCCAAGGTCCGCTCATCGGCGTGTCTGAGGAGCCATTCCGCACATAAACCGACCTAAGTTGGTCCAGTGGAGCAACACAGGACGCGCCCCCCTCAGTACCGGCAGCGACGCAACGCGCCTCTTCCCGCCCAGGCCGCGCGGCGCGCGTCCGTCGGCGTTCAGAAGGGCGGCCCGCCCGCACGCCGGCCCGCGCCGGTGCCCGCACGGGGCGGACCGCGGCTGCCGAACCCCAGGCTGACCGGGCTCGGCAGCGGACTGTTCTGCGGTGTGTCGATGTTCGTCCTGGCCTGCGTCGACCAGTTGCTGTTCGGGGCGTCGCCCGCCCTCTACGGCGTGCTGTTCCTGCCCGTCTGCGCGCTGACCGCGCTCTGGGTGCGGCGCGGAGACCTCGTCAGCGCGCCCGTGGTCGTGCCGATCGCGTTCACGTTCGGGCTGCTGCCCCTGGCCGGCGGGGGCGGTGGGCTCAGTGGCCGCCTGATGGGGCTCGTCACCGCGCTGGCCACCCAGGCGGGCTGGCTGTACGGGGGGACGCTGGTCGCGGGGGTCATCGCGACCGTGCGCAAGGCACGGCAGATGACCCGCCGGGCCGCGCAGCGACGGAGTCGGGCCGCCACGTCCGGCCGGGACGGCACCCCCGCCACCACCCCTCGGTCGAGGTCGGCCGGACAGCTCGGCTAGGAGCGGCAGGGCGGTGGGGCGGTAGGGGGCAGCGGGCTGTAGGGGCTCCGGGAGGCGGGTGGGGCGGACGACCCGCACCCCGCGCTCCCGCACCCCGCGCCCCCACAAGCCCGCACCCCGGATGCCGGGCCTACGACGCCTTCTTCGCCGCTCTCATCGCCGCGCCCACGATCCCCGCGTTGTTCTGCAGCTGTGCCGGGACGATCTCCGCCTTGATGCCCTCGATCAGCGGCAGGAACTTGTCCGCCTTGCGGCTGACGCCACCGCCGATGATGAACAGCTCGGGCGAGAAGAGCATCTCCACGTGGGCGAGGTACTTCGTGACCCGGCGTGCCCAGTGCTCCCAGGTCAGCTCGTGGTCCTCCTTGGCCTTCGTGGAGGCACGCTTCTCCGCCTCGTGGCCGCCGAGCTCCAGGTGGCCCAGCTCCGTGTTCGGGACCAGCTCGCCGCCGATGAAGAGCGCGCTGCCGATTCCCGTGCCGAAGGTGAGCAGAAGGACCGTGCCCCGGCGGTCGCGGCCGGCACCGAACTGCATCTCGGCGACGCCCGCCGCGTCCGCGTCGTTCAGCACCGTCACCGGGAGGCCGCCGAGCCGGTCGCCCAGCAGGGCGCGCGCGTCGGTGTCGATCCAGGCCTTGTCGACATTCGCGGCCGTACGAATGGTGGCGCCGTCGGCGACCACCCCGGGGAAGGTGATACCGACGGGCCCTGTCCAGCCGAAGTGCCCGACGACCTCCTTCACACCGTCCGCCACCGCGTCAGGCGTCGCCGGATGAGGAGTGAGCACTTTGTGGCGCTCCGCCGTCAATTCGCCGCGGTCCAGGTCCACAGGGGCGCCCTTGATCCCGGATCCGCCGATGTCCACACCGAAGATCTGCATGGCCCTACGTTACGTCGTACGACTGACAGTCACTTCTCGGAAATATCGGGAACCGCGGACACCGCGGAGGAACCGGACACCCCGTTCGTCCGCCGGTCCACCAGCGCCGCCGCCTCCGCGCGCAGGTCGCGGCGCAGCTCCTTGGGCAGCGAGAAGGTGATGGACTCCTCGGCCGCCTTGACGATCTCCACGTCCTCGAAGCCGCGGGTGGAGAGCCACTCCAGGACCTGCTCGACCAGGACCTCGGGGACGGAGGCGCCGGAGGTGACGCCGACGGTGGTCACTCCGTCCAGCCAGGCCTCGTCGATCTCACCGGCGAAGTCCACGAGGTGCGCGTCGCGCGCACCCGCGAGTTTGGCCACCTCGACGAGGCGTACGGAGTTGGAGGAGTTCTTCGAGCCGACCACGATGACGAGGTCCGCCTCCTCGCCCATCTGCTTCACGGCGAGCTGACGGTTCTGCGTGGCGTAGCAGATGTCGTCGCTGGGCGGGGAGATGAGCTGCGGGAACTTCTCCTTCAGGGCGTCGACCGTCTCCATCGTCTCGTCGACCGACAGCGTGGTCTGGGAGAGCCAGACGACCCTGGACGGGTCACGGACCTCGACCTTGGCGACGTCACCGGGGCCGTCCACGAGCGTGATGTGGTCGGGCGCCTCGCCGGAGGTGCCGATGACCTCCTCGTGGCCCTCGTGCCCGATCAGCAGGATGTCGAAGTCCTCGTTCGCGAAGCGGACCGCTTCCTTGTGGACCTTGGTGACCAGCGGGCAGGTCGCGTCGATGGTGGCGAGCCTGCCGGCCGCGGCCTCGTCGTGGACGACCGGGGCGACTCCGTGCGCCGAGAACATGACGATGGACCCCTCGGGGACCTCCGCCGTCCGCTCGACGAAAATCGCGCCCTTCTTCTCCAGGGTCTGCACGACGTACTTGTTGTGGACGATCTCGTGGCGGACATAGATCGGGGCCCCGTACTGCTCGAGGGCCTTCTCGACGGCGATCACGGCGCGGTCCACACCCGCGCAATAGCCACGGGGGGCGGCGAGCAGGACACGGCGGCCAGGCGAAGCAGTCATGCACCCCATCGTAAGGCCGCGCCCGACAGGTCGAAGATCGCCTCCTCGGCGAGCGTGACGGAGCAACGGGAAAGCGGGAAGGAGAGCCGGCCCGAGCAGGCGGGAAGCCGGTACGGGGAGTTGGAGGGACGGGCCGGAGAGCTCGGTCCCGGCCGCGGCCCCGAAACCCCACAGCGCCGGTCGGAAAGCCCGGGCCGCGCACCCGCGCCCGGCCGGGTTGTCCGACCCTGCCACTACGCTCGGGCGCATGGCTCTGAACACGTCCGCGGACGCTCCCCTGCCCGTCGGCGAGGTGTCGCGGCTCATCGGGGGATGGATCGACCGGCTCGGCGCGGTGTGGGTCGAGGGTCAGATCACACAGCTGTCGCGGCGCCCCGGCGCGGGTGTCGTCTTCCTGACGCTGCGCGACCCGTCGTACGACATCTCGGTGAGCGTCACCTGCTACCGGCAGGTGTTCGACGCCGTGTCGGACGTGGTGAGCGAGGGCGCCCGCGTCGTCGTCCTCGCGAAGCCCGAGTGGTACGCGCCGCGCGGGCAGTTGTCGCTGCGCGCCACCGAGATCAAGCCGGTGGGCGTCGGTGAACTGCTGGCCCGGCTGGAGCAGTTGAAGAAGTCCCTGGCGGCCGAGGGCCTGTTCGCCGCCGAGCGCAAGAAGGCGCTGCCCTTCCTGCCACAGCTCATCGGCCTGGTGTGCGGGCGGGCCTCCGCGGCCGAGCGGGACGTGCTGGAGAACGCGCGGCACCGCTGGCCCGCCGTCCGCTTCGAGGTGCGCAACGTCCCCGTCCAGGGGGTGCACGCGGTACCGCAGGTCGTGCAGGCCGTGAAGGAGCTCGACGCGCTCGACGGCGTGGACGTGATCGTCGTGGCGCGGGGCGGCGGCAGTGTGGAGGATCTGCTGCCCTTCTCGGACGAGCAGCTCGTCCGGGCGGTCGCGGCCTGTCGTACGCCGGTCGTCTCGGCGATCGGGCACGAGCCGGACAACCCGCTGCTGGACCTCGTCGCCGACCTCCGCGCGTCCACGCCGACCGACGCGGCCAAGAAGGTCGTGCCGGACGTCGGCGAGGAGTACGAGCGGGTGCGGTTCCTGCGCGACCGGGCGCGGCGCAGCGTCCGGTCCTTCGTCGAGCGCGAGGAGCGCGGGCTCGCGCAGGCGCTGGCCCGGCCCTCGATAGAGGATCCGCACCGAATGGTCGACGAGCGGGCGGCCCAGGTCGCGTCGCTCCTGGACCGCGGGCGGCGCACGGTCGGGCACCTCCTGGACCGCGCGGACTCGGAGCTGACGCACACCCACGCGCGCGTGGTGGCCCTCTCCCCCGCCGCGACCCTCCGGCGGGGGTACGCGGTGCTGCAGCAGGCCGACGGGCAGGTGGTCCGGGATCCGGACGAGGTGACGGCGGGCGAGGCGCTGCGGGCGCGGGTCGCCGAGGGTGAATTCTCCGTACGAGTGGATGCATAGGGTGGGCGTATGACCGGCAAGGTGGACGAGGCGCTCGGGTACGAGCAGGCACGGGACGAGCTGATCGAGGTCGTACGCCGCCTGGAGGCGGGCGGTACGACCCTGGAGGAGTCCCTCGCCCTGTGGGAGCGCGGCGAGGAACTCGCGAAGGTGTGCCGCCGCTGGCTGGAGGGCGCCCGGGCGCGGCTGGACGCGGCCCTGGCGGAGGAGGAGTCGGAGGACGGGGACGCGGGCGCCGAGTGACGCCGGGCCGCCACGCAGGACGCCCACGAGGGAAGGCCGGACCCGCCGTGCCCGGGACGGCAGGACCCACCGTGCCCAGCACTGGCCGCCGCGCGTGACGCGGGGCCCGTGGGCGCGACCGAGGCGCTGACGCGAGTGCTGCCGGGTTCTCGCGCGTGACGTCCGACACCTGGGAGCGGCACCGGGCCCGGCGTCCGGCTGCCGCCGCGCCGTAGCCGTCCCTCCGGCTGCCGCCGCCCCGTAGCCGTCCCTCCGGGTGCCGCCCCGCCAGGTGCCGACCCGCCGGCTGCCGCCCCGCCGCGGTCGCACCTCCGGGCGCCGCCCCAGTCACCCCTCCGGCGCCATGGCCCCCTCGCCGGCACCACGTCGCGCGCCGGGCGCCACACGCCGCGCAGGTCCGGTGATTCTCCCTGGTGAGAGCGCCGCGGCACCCTTTTCTCGCTCACCGCTGCGACCTTTCGCGGGGCTTCTCGATCTTGTGAAGCGGATCACCCGGCCACCTTTTTGGTTGAAGCTTAAATATTCTCGGGTACTGTCGTCATTGCCAGCTGATCCCCACGGATCCACCGCACGCTCCGAGAAGGTTTCCCCCATGTCTCTTGTCCTTGACCCCGCCGCCCAGGACCTGCTGTTCCGCGAGGCCCGCACCGCGAACACGTTCACCGACGAGCCGGTGACCGACGAGCAGGTCCAGGCGATCTACGACCTGGTCAAGTACGGCCCGACCGCCTTCAACCAGTCGCCGCTGCGCATCACCCTGGTCCGCTCCGCCGAGGCCCGCGAGCGCCTGGTGCAGCACATGGCCGAGGGCAACCAGCCGAAGACCGCCACCGCCCCCCTCGTCGCGATCCTCTCCGCGGACAACGAGTTCCACGAGGAGCTGCCGGCCCTCTTCCCGCACTTCCCGGCCGCCAAGGACGTCTTCTACGCCGAGCGTCCGGCCCGTGAGGGTGCCGCCGCCCTCAACGCCGCGCTTCAGGCCGCGTACTTCATCATCGGCGTCCGCGCCGCCGGTCTCGCCGCCGGCCCGATGACCGGCCTCGACTTCGCGGGCGTCCAGAAGGAGTTCCTGGACGACGACCACACCCCGCTGATGGTCGTCAACATCGGCAAGCCGGGCGAGGACGCCTGGTTCCCCCGCTCCCCGCGCCTGGGCTTCGACGACGTCGTCACGACCGTCTGATCGGTCGACCACTCCGTCGTGACCGTCCGCCTGGCGCGGACATACGAGAAGGGCCCCCGCCAATGGCGCCGGGGGCCCTTCTCGTATGTCCGCTCTCATGCGTCCGCGCTCTCGTGCGTCGGCGGAGACGCTCCCGTCATGACTGCGTCACTACGACATCTTCAGCGCCCCGGCCATCTTCGCGAGCTGTCCGAAGGACGCCGTCCCGGTCACCACCGTCGTCGATCCCCTGCCCTGCAGCACGAGGGCGTCGTACTTGTCGCCCTTGTACCGCTGCCACGTCCGGTCGCCGATCCGCTCGGTGACCTTCGTGGCCGCGGCGCCCTGGCTGGCCGCGTCGATGAAGACGGGCGCCCGCTGAGTGGACTGCTCGATCGCCACGTACTGACCTTCGGGGTCGTGGAAGCCCAGGTGCCAGGCGTCGAACTCGGCGCCGTCGTACCGCACCGACGTCGCCTTCCACGTGCCGGGCAGCCCCTCGGGGGCCGCCACCGGATACGACGCCGCGCGACGCGCCGTGAGCAGCTCGACACGGTAGTCGACGCGCTTGAGGGGAGGCTCGGAGTCGTCGTGCGGGATGAAGATGTAGATGACGCCCGCCATGATCCCGATCAGGCCCAGGGAGAGGAGCATGTCCCGGACCGTCTGCTTGCCTTTCGTACCTGCCACCCCCCTATCGTCGCAGGTGCCCTGGCCTGCTCATCCGTGGGGCCCCCTGCTCATTTTGTCGGTCTGGCGATAGAGTCGGGGCACACCCTCATCCGGCCGTCGTCGTATCAGAAAGGTGCGCTCCGATGACCGAGCATCATCTGCCGTCCGAACTCGAGGTGCCCTCCGAGGCCCCCGACCGAAATCTCGCCCTGGAACTCGTCCGGGTCACAGAGGCCGCCGCGATGGCCGCGGGCCGCTGGGTCGGCCGCGGCGACAAGATCGGCGCCGACGGCGCCGCCGTACGTGCCATGCGGACCCTCGTCTCGACCGTCTCGATGAACGGCGTCGTCGTCATCGGTGAAGGCGAGAAGGACGAGGCCCCGATGCTCTTCAACGGGGAGCGTGTCGGCGACGGCACCGGTCCCGAGTGCGACATCGCCGTCGACCCGATCGACGGAACCACGCTGACCGCCAAGGGCATGACCAACGCGATCGCCGTACTGGCCGCCGCGGACCGCGGAACCATGTTCGACCCGTCTGCGGTCTTCTACATGGACAAGCTGGTCACCGGCCCGGAGGCCGCCGACTTCGTCGACATCAACGCGCCCGTGTCGGTGAACATCCGCCGCGTCGCCAAGGCCAAGAAGTCCACCCCCGAGGACGTCACGGTCGTCATCCTCGACCGGCCGCGTCACGAGGGGATCATCAAGGAGATCCGCGAGACCGGCGCCCGGATCAAACTGATCTCCGACGGCGACGTCGCGGGCTCGATCCTCGCGCTGCGCGAGGGGACGGGCATCGACCTGCTGCTCGGCATCGGCGGTACGCCCGAGGGCATCATCTCGGCCTGCGCCGTGAAGTGCCTGGGCGGCACCATCCAGGGCAAGCTGTGGCCCAAGGACGACGAGGAGCGGCAGCGCGCGCTCGACGCGGGCCACGACCTCGACCGTGTGCTGTTCACCGACGACCTGGTCTCCGGCGAGAACGTGTTCTTCGTCGCGACCGGCATCACCGACGGCGAGCTGCTGCGCGGTGTGCGCTACCGCGCCGAGGTGGCGACGACCGAGTCGATCGTCATGCGCTCCAAGTCCGGCACGGTCCGGCAGATCACGTCCGAGCACCGGCTGAGCAAGCTGCGGGCGTACAGCGCGATCGACTTCGACCGCGCGAAGTAGTCCCGCGGCCCGCGGGACCGCCCCGCCCGGACGTGCCCGGGAATTACGGGACACGTCCGGGGCGGTGCCCACGCGGGAGGTCCGGAGCGGTACATGCGGAGACCGGAGCCGTACATACGGAAAAGGGGCGCCCCCTGTGCGGAGGGGACGCCCCTTTCCCGTGCGTGCCGGCTAGCCGGCCGCGGCTATCGGGCCGCGCGCGGCCTTCTTGAGCTCCAGGTCACGGCGGCGCCGCCGGGCCAGCACCACCCGGCGCTCGGCGGCGGTGAGGCCGCCCCACACTCCGTACGGCTCGGGTTGCAGCAGCGCGTGTTCACGGCACTCGACCATCACGGGACAGCGGGCGCAGACGCGCTTGGCCGCCTCCTCGCGGGACAGCCGGGACGCCGTGGGCTCCTTGGAAGGCGCGAAGAACAGGCCGGCCTCGTCCCGCCGGCACACCGCCTCCGTGTGCCATGGGGCTTCCTGATCCCTGTCCCGCACTGGCGCCCGCTGGGCCGGAACGGCAGCTACCTGCAGGGACTGATGCGGCGGTTGCAGCACGGTCTACTCCTGACGACGGCTTCGCGAGCGTGCCGGGCACCGCGGGAACTCCCGCAGCGCCCTCCAAGAGACGATGCAGCAAGGCCTACCCGCTGTGCGCGCGCCTATGCACTGAGTTCCAAGAGCGGAGCCCGTCGTTCACGACGGAGCGCACGCGGCACTGCGCCGGTGCGCCCCGGACGCCGTCGGATGCACGGGCGTCAACGATCCAGGTGCTTGCGCAGACTCCGGTCCACCCGGTCCATCGCACGGTCGAGGATGTCCGCGACCAGCTTGCCGCGCTTGGGCCGCGCCTCGACGTTGCCCAGGATCGCCAGGCCCTCGACGTAGATCACGGGCGCGTCGGGGTCGCCCGAATCCAGCGTGTCCGCCTCGAAGTTGCCGAGGACCCCGCCTCCGCTGCTGCGCAGCGACACGTTCTCCGGGACGCGGATCTCCACGTTGCCGAAGACCGAGATCACCCTGATCGCGACCTGCTGGTACTCGAAGATCGCCTCACTGAGGTCGATCTCGACGCTGCCGAAGACGGCGTACACATGAACACGACGGCCCGCCCGCCAGCGGCCCTTGCGCGTCGCGGTGCTGAACACCGCCACCACGTTCTCGTCGGCCTCCGCCGGGATGGCGCCCAGCCGGGGGCGGTTGGGCGCGCTCGCGTACGCGGGCACCGCGCGGCCCGCGTGGGCGGCCGGCAGGTCCCGGACGAACTGGTCGAGCTCACCGACCGTCTTGGTGGCCAGCACCCCTTCGACCCGCTCGGCGTGCTCGTCGGCCGTGAGGCGCCCCTCGGCGAGGGCCTCGCGCAGGATGTCGGCGATCCGGTCGCGGTCGGCGTCCGACGCGCGCAGTTCGGCGTCGGCGGCACGGGTTTCGGTGCGCTTCTGAAGGTCCACGGCAGCAGCGTACCCAAACGCGATAGATCGCGACTAGGGGTGTGGATAAAGATGTGGACAGCGAACTGAGCCCTACCTCACAGGCCCGCTGTCCGCACCAGGTCCTAGGCTGGTGGACGCCCGCCGACGGAGGCCGGCCTCCGCCGAGTGAGCGTGGTCGGGCTCCCGGCAAGGGTCTCGGCGCCCGGAGGCGAACCGAGCCCCAAGAAATCAAGTGAGGAATGGGCGAAGATGCCTGAGTTCGCGTACACCGATCTGCTCCCCCAGGGAGAGGACACCACCCCCTACAGGCTGGTGACCTCCGAGGGTGTCTCCACCTTCGAGGCCGACGGGCGGACGTTCCTCAAGGTCGAGCCGGAGGCGCTGCGCAAGCTCGCCGCGGAGGCCATCCACGACATCCAGCACTATCTGCGGCCCGCGCACCTGGCCCAGCTGCGCCGGATCATCGACGACCCCGAGGCGTCGGCCAACGACAAATTCGTCGCCCTGGACCTGCTGAAGAACGCGAACATCGCGGCCGCGGGCGTCCTGCCCATGTGCCAGGACACCGGCACGGCGATCGTCATGGGCAAGCGCGGCCAGAACGTCCTCACCGAGGGCGGCGACGAGTCGGCCCTGAGCCATGGCATCTACGACGCCTACAAGAACCTGAACCTGCGCTACTCGCAGATGGCTCCGCTCACCATGTGGGAGGAGAAGAACACGGGCTCGAACCTGCCGGCGCAGATCGAGCTGTACGCGACCGACGGCGGCGCCTACAAGTTCCTCTTCATGGCCAAGGGCGGCGGCTCCGCGAACAAGAGCTTCCTGTACCAGGAGACGAAGGCCGTCCTCAACGAGTCCTCCATGATGAAGTTCCTGGAGGAGAAGATCCGTTCGCTCGGCACGGCCGCCTGCCCGCCGTACCACCTGGCGATCGTCGTCGGCGGGACGAGCGCCGAGTACGCCCTGAAGACCGCGAAGTACGCCTCCGCGCACTACCTGGACGAGATCCCGGCCGAGGGCTCCGAGCTGGGCCACGGCTTCCGGGACAAGGACCTGGAGCAGAAGGTCTTCGAGCTGACCCAGCAGATCGGCATCGGAGCGCAGTTCGGCGGCAAGTACTTCTGCCACGACGTGCGCGTGGTCCGCCTCCCCCGGCACGGCGCGTCCTGCCCCGTGGCGATCGCGGTGTCGTGTTCCGCGGACCGCCAGGCCGTCGCGAAGATCACCGCCGAGGGCGTCTTCCTGGAGCAGCTGGAGACGGACCCGGCGCGCTTCCTGCCCGAGACGACCGACGAGCACCTCGACGAGTCGGGCGACGTCGTCCGGATCGACCTCAACCAGCCGATGGACGACATCCTCGCCGAGCTGACCAAGTACCCGGTGAAGACCCGCCTCTCGCTCTCCGGCCCGCTGGTCGTGGCCCGTGACATCGCGCACGCCAAGATCAAGGAGCGGCTCGACGCGGGCGAGGAGATGCCGCAGTACCTGAAGGACCACCCGGTGTACTACGCCGGTCCCGCGAAGACGCCCGAGGGCTACGCGTCCGGCTCCTTCGGTCCGACGACGGCCGGCCGCATGGACTCCTACGTGGAGCAGTTCCAGGCGGCGGGCGGCTCCAAGGTGATGCTCGCGAAGGGCAACCGTTCCGCGCAGGTCACCCAGGCGTGCGACGCGCACGGCGGCTTCTACCTCGGCTCGATCGGCGGCCCCGCCGCCCGTCTCGCCCAGGACTGCATCAAGAAGGTCGAGGTCGTCGAGTACGAGGAGCTCGGCATGGAGGCCGTCTGGAAGATCGAGGTCGAGGACTTCCCGGCGTTCGTCGTGGTCGACGACAAGGGCAACGACTTCTTCCAGAACCCGGCCCCCGAGCCGACGTTCACCCACATCCCGGTGCGGGGCCCCGGGCTGGCGTAGCACCTCCGGGGCGGTCAGAGCTCCTCAGGGGCGGTCGGGGTGGAAGTCGCCCCCGCCGCCCTTGGCCGCGCCGTCCCGGAAGCTCCGCTCCAACGGCCCGACCGGTGTCGTCCCACGCCGCCGGAACCGCCCGTGCGGTCGTCCCGGGACGGCCGCGCCACGTCGTCCGCCCACCGGCCCGATGTCCCACTTCGTCCCAGGAACAGCGGGACGGCATCTTTGCGCCCTTTGCCGTGAACACTCCGCAATGACCGGATCACAGCCTGTGATCCGCAGGTCATCTCGGAGGGAAATAGCATGATGAGTCGCCTGTTGCGCAACGGCATCGTGGCCGCGATCGCGGCTGTCGCCGTCTTCCCGGTGACGGCCGTCGCCTCCGCCGGCCCGGCCGCGCACATTCCCGGCCAGGGCTCCGTGCCCGCACCGGCCGCCACGTCGAGCTGGTACCAGGTGCCGTCGCAGGGCAGCGTCCGGCGCCATGTGCCGGCCCGCGCCCGGCACCACGTCACCACCCACCGGTACCGCGTCATCACCCGCCACCACGCCCGGCACCACGTCGTCCGTCACGTATGGGGCCGGGTGACGACCCACCACATGCGGCTGCTCGTCCGCTCCGGACCGGGCACGGCCTACCGGATCGTCGGCTCGCGTCCGCACGGACGAGTGGTGGTCGTCTCCTGCAAGAAGCGGGGCTCCGCCGTCCGGGGCAACCATCACTGGTACCGCCTGGCCCACCACCGCGGGTACGTGTCCGCGCACTACGTCCGCACCGGCGGCGCCGTCCGCTGGTGCTGACGGGCGCGCCGGCGCCCGGCTCCTGAGTTCCGACGCCTCCTGACGGGGTCGGGGTCCACCCCGTCAGGAGGTCCTACGAGTCGATCAGCCGACCACCCGACCACCCCACCGGTGCCGGAACCGCAGGTCAACTCCCTCTCATCATCCCGTTCGCATTCGGGCGATCCGGGTGTGCGCGGGCGCACGGAGAGGGAACGGATCAGGCGGCCACCCCGGACGGCGAGGGAGCGAGATGGAGAGCCACGTGACGGTCAAGAGACAGCCGCTGCCCGACTCGTTGGACCACGCGGAACGACTCGACGAGGAACATCTCCTGGTGGAGCGGCTGCGCGGCCTCAGGCAGCGGACGGGGCTGAGCCTGGCCGCGCTGGCCGCCGTCACCCCGTTCAGCAAGTCGACCTGGCACCGCTATCTGAACGGCGAGCAGTTCCCGCCGCGCTCGGCGGTCGAGTCCCTCGGCCGGCTCGCGCAGACCGATCCCGGTCCCCTTCTCTCCCTGTGGGACGCCGTGTCCAGGAGCCGGTGCGGGGCGGTCGGCCTGCCCGCGCAGGCCCTGCCCCCACGGGTCCCGTCCGCACAGGGCCCGGCCCCGGACGCGCCGGTTCGGGGCCGGCGCGTCCGGCCGCCGAACCGGGCCGTCATCGCCCTCGCGGCGGTGGCGGCCGCCACCATGGCCGTCACCGCGGGCGCCGCCGAGGTCCTCGACACCGACCTCGCCCCGGCGCCCGCGGCGTCCGCCTCCTCCTGCCGCGGCCATGGCTGCCAGGGACAGTTCCCGACCTCCGAGACCTGCGGCCGTGACGCGCGTACGGAGGCCGCGGTCGCGCGCGCGGGAGAGGTCGTAGTGCTGCGTTTCTCCGCGTCGTGCGCGACGGTCTGGTCCGAGGTCCGCACCCGGACCGGCGGCGCGCGGGAGATCTCGGTCCGGGCAGGGCGGGACGAACTGTCCGCGGCCTACCCGGGCGACCCGGCGGACGGCTACAGCAGTCCGATGCTGGCCGCGGCGAGCCCGCGCGGCGCGGAGGCCTGTGCCGAGGTGGCCGGGCGGTTCGCGTGCACCGCCCCCGTCGGCGGCGCACAGCACTGACTCCCGCCGCGAACGAGGGCACTACCGGGTACACAGGAACCCCGCACCGGGAACACCCGCAACGGGCACGCCCGGAGCACCGGCCGCGCGGGCCGTGCGGGGCACGCGGGGCACACGGGGGACACAGCCCCGGACATCCGGGAACACCGGGCACGTCCGCGATGCTGTCCCCACTGGAGGTGACCGGCAATGGCCGATGAACAGGCAGCAGCCCCGTACCGGATCGAGCACGACTCGATGGGTGAGGTCAGGGTGCCCGCGGACGCGAAGTGGCGGGCCCAGACCCAGCGGGCCGTGGAGAACTTCCCCATCTCGGGGCAGCGGCTCGAACGCGCGCACATCGAGGCACTCGCACGGATCAAGGGAGCGGCCGCCAAGGTCAACGCCCGGCTCGGGGTGCTCGACAAGGACGTGGCCGAGGCGGTCCAGGAGGCCGCGGCCGAGGTCGCCGAGGGGCGCTGGGACGCGCACTTCCCGGTGGACGTCTTCCAGACGGGCTCCGGCACGTCCTCGAACATGAACACCAACGAGGTCATCGCCACGCTCGCCACCGAGCGGCTCGGCCGCGACGTCCACCCCAACGACCACGTGAACGCCTCGCAGTCGTCGAACGACGTCTTCCCGTCCTCGATCCACATCGCCGCCACCGCCGCGGTGACCCGGGACCTCGTCCCCGCGCTCGACCATCTCGCCGCCGCCCTGGAGCGCAAGGCGCAGGAGTTCGCCGACGTAGTGAAGTCGGGGCGCACCCATCTCATGGACGCCACCCCCGTCACACTCGGACAGGAGTTCGGCGGCTACGCGGCCCAGGTGCGCTACGGGATCGAACGTCTGAACGCCTCGCTGCCCCGGCTGGCCGAACTGCCGCTGGGCGGGACGGCCGTGGGCACCGGGATCAACACGCCCCCCGGGTTCTCCGCCGCCGTGATCGCGGAGGTGGCACGGGACACCGGGCTGCCGCTCACCGAGGCCCGCGACCACTTCGAGGCACAGGGCGCGCGGGACGGGATCGTCGAGACGAGCGGCCAGCTGCGGACCATCGCGGTCGGGCTGACGAAGATCTCCAACGACCTGCGCTGGATGGCGTCCGGGCCACGGACCGGTCTGGCCGAGATCAGCCTCCCCGACCTGCAGCCGGGTTCCTCGATCATGCCGGGCAAGGTCAATCCCGTCATTCCCGAGGCCGTGCTGATGGTCGCGGCCCAGGTGATGGGCAACGACGCGACGGTCGCGGTCGCCGGGGCCGCCGGCAACTTCGAGCTCAACGTGATGCTCCCGGTCATCGCGAAGAACGTCCTGGAGTCCGTCCGGCTGCTCACGAACGTCTCCCGGCTGCTGGCCGACCGCACCGTCGACGGGATCGTCGCGCACCGCGAACGGGCCCGCGAGTACGCCGAGTCGTCACCGTCCGTCGTGACACCGCTCAACAAGTACATCGGGTACGAGGAGGCCGCCAAGGTGGCCAAGAAGGCACTGGCGGAGCGCAAGACCATCCGCCAGGTCGTCCTCGAGTCCGGGTACGTGGAGCGGGGCGACCTCACCCTGGAGCAGCTGGACGAGGCGCTGGATGTCCTGCGGATGACGCATCCGTGACACCGCGCCCGCACCGGCGAACGCCGGATGACACCTCCGTTACGTCATTCGCGCCATGGCGCGAACCGTGACACGCACCGCAGCGTCGTATGCCTGGGGCACCTAATATCTGTTCATGGCAGAGGGCGGAGCGGTGAGACGAGTGACAACGGGTGGGTCGACGGCGTACTGGGCCCCCGGGAGTCACATCCTGTGGCGGTACCGGGAGAACGCCGGCGAGCGCGTCCACATCTGCCGCCCCGTGACCGTCGTACAAGACGACGCGGAACTCCTCGCGGTGTGGATGGCGCCCGGCACGGAGTGCGTCAAGCCCGTGCTCGCCGACGGCACCCCGGTGCACGGAGAACCCCTGGAGTCGCGCTACACCAAGGCTCGTTCGGTGCTCCGGGACCGGTGGTTCGGCACCGGGGTGCTGAAGCTGGCGCGGCCCGGCGACCCCTGGTCGGTGTGGCTGTTCTGGGAACCGGGGTGGCGTTTCAAGAACTGGTACGTGAACCTGGAGGCACCGCTGACCCGTTGGGAGGGCGGCGTCGACTCCGAGGACCACTTCCTGGACATCTCCGTGCACCCGGACCGCAGTTGGTGCTGGCTCGACGAGGACGAGTTCGCACAGGCGCAGCGGGCCGGACTGATGGATACTCGACTGGCCGCGCAGGTGAGGGAGGCGGGTCTGCGCGCGGTGGAGGTGATCCGTGCCTGGGGCCCGCCGTTCGCGGACGGCTGGCAGCACTGGCGCCCGGATCCGTCGTGGCCGGTTCCCGCCCTGCCCGATGACTGGGACCGTACGCCCGCGCACGTGTCCTCATGAGACCCTTGATGCGCCCCCGTGGTACAACCGTAGGATCGTCCTCCGCAAGGGCGCACAGCAGCAACTACCGCAGTATGCGCTGGGCTTGACCATACGTCACCGAGGGGCGGCAGGACGTGAGCGAGGGGTACGAGAGCCACGGCGGTACGGTCGGCGGACGGCCCGACGGGTCGCGCGGACCCGCTGGGGCGACGGCGTTCCCGTCGGCACATGCCGGGCCCGGCTCGCACGACGCGCAGATTCCGTTCCTGGGGCACACATTCCGGGTATCGGGGCTGCGGGACGAACTGCACGCACGGCGCGCAGCCCCGGACGGATGGATTCGACACGCGTGACGGAGCACCCCACCTCACACGAGCGCCGCCAGAGCGGCGCCGGCCGGCCCTCCACCCCAGCGGACCCCCGCGGGGCGCTCCTGCACACCCCGGAGGCGCTGCGCGCGCCGGGTGCCTTACCCGCGCAGCCGGCCCGCACGGGTGACGCCTCGGCCGGATCGGGTGCGCCCTACGGCCAGCACGGGACGCCGGGCAACCAGACGTCCGCGAGCACCGACGTACCGTCGCCCTCCGGCACCGGTGCGCCGACACCGCCCGCATCCCCCGGCCCCGAGCACTCCCAGCCGTCGGCCGCGGAGCCCGATCCGCACCGCCCGCGCCCCGCGCCCGAGGGCATCCCGGCCCAGCCGGTCGACAAGGACCGCGCGCCCGGGAGCGGCGGCAAGGACCGGCGTACCGGGCAGGGCCTGCCGCACGCGGGCCCGATGCCGATGCGGCGCGACGGGGACCGGCTGCGCTTCGTGGGCGCGGCGACCCGGCGCATCGCCCGCGGCATCGATCTCGACGAGATCGTGATGGGTCTGTGCCGCGCCACCGTGCCGACCTTCTCGGACGCGATCCTCGTCTATCTGCGCGATCCGCTGCCGGTCGGCGACGAGCGGCCCACCGGGCCCCTGGTGCTGCGGCTGCGGCGTACCGACCGGATCCCTGAGGAGCGCGACACCGAGAACGGCTTCATGCCCGCGCTGCGGCCCGAGCCCAGCGAGCTGTCGGCGATGACGGCCGAGCTGTGCGAGGTGCGTCCCGGTGGCGCGCTGGCCGAGGTGCTGCGCGGGGTACGTCCCGTCTTCGCGGACGCGCCCGCCGCGCGGGCCGCGCTGCCCGAGCTGCTGGGCGACGAGCTGGCCGTGCCCAGCGGCCAGCGCGCGATCCTGGCTCCGCTGCGGGGGCGGCGCCGGGTGATCGGGGCCGCGCTCTTCGTGCGCCGTCCCGAGCGGATGGCCTTCGAGCCCGACGACCTGCTCGTCGCGGCCCAGCTCGCCACGCACAGCGCGCTCGGCATCGACAAGGCGGTGCTGTACGGCCGCGAGGCCTACATCGCCGACGAGCTGCAGCGCACGATGCTGCCCGAGACCCTGCCGCGGCCTACGGGCGTACGGCTCGCGTCCCGCTATCTGCCGGCCGCGGAGACCGCACGGGTCGGCGGCGACTGGTACGACGCGATCCCGCTGCCGGGCAGCCGTGTCGCCCTGGTCGTCGGGGACGTCATGGGCCACTCGATGACCTCGGCCGCGATCATGGGCCAGCTACGGACGACCGCGCAGACCCTCGCCGGGCTCGACCTGCCGCCGCAGGAGGTGCTGCACCACCTGGACGAACAGGCGCAGCGGCTGGGCACCGACCGCATGGCGACCTGTCTGTACGCCGTCTACGACCCGGTCTCGCACCGGATCACCATCGCCAACGCGGGCCATCCGCCACCGGTCCTGCTGCACCTGGGCGGCCGGGCCGAGGTGCTGCGGGTGCCGCCGGGTGCCCCCATCGGCGTAGGAGGGGTGGACTTCGAGGCCGTCGAGCTGGACGCGCCCGCCGGGGCCACTCTGCTGCTCTACACCGACGGTCTGGTCGAGTCCCGGCTCAGGGACGTCTGGACCGGGATAGAACAGCTGCGCGAGAAGCTCGCCGCCACCGCGCAGCTGACCGGACCCGACCATCCGCCGCCCCTCGAAGCCCTGTGCGACGAGGTGCTGGACATGCTCGGTCCGGGCGACCGGGACGACGACATCGCGCTGCTCGCCGCCCGCTTCGACGGGATCGCGCCGAGCGACGTGGCGTACTGGTACCTGGAGCCGGAGGACGCGGCCCCCGGACGGGCCCGGCGCCTCGCCCGCCGCGCGCTCTCCCGCTGGGGCATGGAGGACATGAGCGACTCCGTCGAGCTGCTGGTCAGCGAGGTCGTGACCAACGCCGTCCGCTACGCCTCGCGCCCCGTGACGCTGCGGCTGCTGCGGACGGATGTGCTGCGCTGCGAGGTCGGCGACGACGTGCCCCAGCTGCCGCGGCTGCGGCAGGCGCGCGCCACGGACGAGGGCGGTCGTGGCCTCTACCTGGTCAACAAACTGGCCAGACGGTGGGGTGCGACCAGGCTGAGCACGGGAAAGGTGGTCTGGTTCGAGTTGAACCGGGGCTGAGGGGGTACTCGCCGGTCCTCACCCCAGGGGCGGCCCGTTTCGGTACAGGCTCCGGAACCGGACCAGAGCTGGACCGTGTCCAGATGTTGCCGACATCCCGTCGGCGGAGTTGACTGCTGGGGTGGACGAAGCGACCTAAAGAGCCTCTTATTCGACGGGAGGACGCTCGTGACGCAGGCACCCCAGAAGGTTCCGTACACCACGAACAACGTCGGAATTCCGGTGGAGAGCGACGAACACTCGCTGACCGTCGGCCCCGACGGCCCGATTCTGCTCCAGGACCACTACCTCATCGAGAAGATGGCCCAGTTCAACCGGGAGCGGGTCCCCGAGCGTGTGGTGCACGCCAAGGGCAGCGGCGCGTACGGATTCTTCGAAGTCACCAATGATGTCAGCCAGTTCACCAAGGCTGACCTGTTCCAGCCGGGCAAACGTACCGAGATGCTGGCCCGGTTCTCCACTGTCGCCGGCGAACAGGGTTCGCCCGACACCTGGCGCGACCCCCGCGGTTTCGCGCTGAAGTTCTACACCGAGCACGGCAACTACGACATGGTGGGCAACAACACGCCGGTCTTCTTCGTCCGTGACACGATCAAGTTCCAGGACTTCATCCGCTCGCAGAAGCGCAGCCCTGTGACGGGACTGCGCGACAACGACATGCAGTGGGACTTCTGGACCCTCTCCCCCGAGTCCGCGCACCAGGTGACGTGGCTGATGGGCGACCGGGGTGTCCCGAAGACCTACCGCCACATGAACGGGTACAGCTCGCACACGTACATGTGGATCAACGGTGCCGGTGAGCGGTTCTGGGTCAAGTACCACTTCAAGACCGACCAGGGGATCGAGTTCCTCACCCAGGCCGAGGCCGACGAGCTGGCCGGGTCGGACGCGGACAAGCACCGCCGGGACCTGTTCGAGTCGATCCAGTCCGGGAACGCGCCGACCTGGAGCCTGAAGGTCCAGATCATGCCGTTCGAGGACGCGGCGGACTACCGCTTCAACCCCTTCGACCTGACCAAGGTCTGGCCGCACGCGGACTACCCGCTGATCGACGTCGGCCGGATGACTCTGGACAGGAATCCGGAGGACTACTTCATCCACATCGAGCAGGCCGCCTTCGAACCGTCCAACCTGGTGCCGGGCATCGGCCCCTCGCCGGACAAGATGCTGCTGGGCCGGCTGTTCTCGTACCCGGACACCCACCGGTACCGGATCGGCCCGAACTACACCCAGCTGCCGCCGAACCGGCCGCACTCCCCGGTGAACTCGTACGCCAAGGACGGGCCGATGCGCTACGAGCCGTCGAACGCGGCCCGGCCGTACGCCCCCAACTCCTACGGCGGGCCCGCGGCCGACTTCTCCCGCTTCGGCGACCCGGCGAGCTGGCAGACCGCCGGTGAGCTGGTGCGCGAGGCGTACAAGCCGCACCGCGAGGACGACGACTGGGGACAGGCGGGCACGATGGTCCGCCAGGTCCTCGACGCCGCGGCCCGCGACCGCCTCGTGTCGAACGTCAGCGGGCACCTGAAGGCCGGCGTGTCCCGCCCGGTCCTGGACCGCGCGGTCCAGTACTGGCGCAACGTCGACAAGGAGATCGGCGACCGGATCGCCAAGGAGGTCAACGGCGGCTGAACCGGCCGCCTCCGGCGACGGACGGCGGATCGCGGTCCCGTACGAGTCCCGTACGAGAGGGAAGGGCGCCCGGTGGTTCACCGGGCGCCCTTCTCGTGAGCCGTGAGCCTGTCGGCTCGCCTATTGCCGCTGCTGGTCGTCCGGGTTGAACGGGTCCGTCGAGTTCTCGCCGGTCGGGGTTCCGCTCGGAGAGACCGGGGCCGTCGTCGTCGGGGCGGTCGGGGGCTCGGACGTCCTGGTCGGCGGGCTGCTGGTGGTCGGCGGCCGGGTCGTCGGTTTCTCGGTGGTCGGCGTCTCCGACGGCGTCTCGCTCGGCGTCTGGCTCGGCGTGTCGCTCGGGGTCGGTTCCATCGCCGCGCCCTGGGTGGTGTTCAGGTCGAAGGCGGTGACCCTGCCCATCGCGTTGAAGGTGTACGCGGCCCAGATCTGCGCGGGGAAGCCACCGCCGTTGACACGACCGCCGCCCGCCGCGCCCTTCAGCGACACCTGGGTGCCCTGCTTGACCGTCTTGCCGCTCGAGTCCTTGCGGTCCTTGGGGACCTCGCCGAAGAGGCCGACCGAGGTGACCAGGTTGGGCGTGTAGCCGGTGAACCAGGCGGACTTGTTGTTGTCGGACGTACCCGTCTTGCCCGCGACCTGCTGACCGTCGCGGTCGGACGCCTGCGCCACCGACACCTGGGCCGTACCGTCGTTGACCACGCCGGTGAGCACCGAGGTCACCGTGTCGGCCGCCTCGGAGCTGATGACCTGGCCGCCCACCGGGTTCGGGAACCTGACCGGACGGTCCTTGTGCTCGGCCGAGGCGACGACGGCCGGGGTGACCTTGCGTCCGTGGTTGTCGAGGGTCGCGTAGGCCCCCGCCATCTCCAGCGGACTCGCGCCCATGGAGCCGAGCGTCTGCGCGGGCACCGGCTGCAGCTTCTCCGTGTGCATCCCGAGGTCGCCCGCGACCTTGAGGACCTTGTCCATGCCGACGTCGACGCCCATCTGCGCGAAGACGGAGTTGATGGACTTGTTCATCGCCGTCTGGACGGTGACGGGCCCGTAGCTCTGGTTGTCCTCGTTGGGCGGCGCGAATCCGATGGTGCTGCCCTTGACGGCACGGCCGCTCGTACCGTCGTACATCGTGTTCGCCGTGATGTCCTGACCGTCCTGCGTCTTGGCCTGCTCCTCCAGGGCCGCGGCGAAGATGAGCGGCTTGAAGGTGGACGCCGGCTGGTAGTCCGGGCGGGTCGCGTTGTTGACGTAGTGCTTGAAGTAGTCCTCGCCGCCGTACATCGCGACGACCTTGCCCGTCTTGGGGTCGACGGACGCGGCGCCGGCCTCGACGTCACCGTCGACCCGCCGCTTCTTCCCGTCCAGCTTGCTGCTCAGCTTCGTCTTGACGGCGACTTCCAGCTGCGTCTGCTTCTTCTTGTCGATGTTGAGCGTGATCGTCCAGCCGCCCGCGTCGACGATCGCCTTGGCGTCCTCGTAGTTCGCGGCGGAGCCCTGGGCGACGAGCCGGTTGGCCAGCGCGCTGTTCGCCGCGTCCACGAGATAGCCGGTCTGTCCCTGCATACCGGGGACGCCCTTGGGGTCCTGCGGCACCGGGAACTTCATGGCCTGACGCTTGGCCGCGTCCAGCCACCCCTCCTCGACCATGTTGTCGAGGGTGTAGTTCCAGCGCGCCGTGACCAGCCGCTTGCCGGTGTCGGTGGCGGCACCCCAGTCGTACTGGCTCGGGGCCTGCAGCAGCGAGGCGAGGTAGGCGCCCTGCTCGACCGTGAGGTCGCTCGCGTCCCTGCCGTAGTACGCCTGCGCCGCTGCCTGGATGCCGTACGAGTTGCGGCCGTAGTAGCTGGTGTTGATGTAGCCCGCGAGGACGTCGTCCTTGGTCTGCTGACGGTCCACCTTCAGCGCGATGACCAGTTCCTTCAGCTTGCGCGTGACGGTCTGGTCCTGGGTCAGGTAGTAGTTCTTGACGTACTGCTGGGTGATCGTCGAGCCACCCTGCTTGCCCTTGCCGGACAGGGTGTTCAGCAGACCGCGGGCCGTGCCGCGCAGGTCGACGCCGGAGTCCTTGTAGAAGGACTTGTTCTCCGCGGCGACGAAGGTCAGCTGGACAGGCTTGGGCACCTTGTCCAGACCCACGATCTCGCGGTTGACCTTGCCGGTACGGGCCAGGGTCGAACCGTCGCTGTACTTGTAGACGTTGCTCTGCTGCTGCGCCGCCGCGTTGCCCTGGGGTATGGACACGACCATGTAGAGCACGAGGAAGGCGCCCATGCCCAGCAGGCAGAAGCCCAGGAACGTGCCGAGGATCGTCTTCCAGTTCAGGAACCTGCGTATGCCGCTGCGGCGGGGCTTGGTCCCGGAGGAGCCCCCGGCCGCGGCGCGACGGCCACCGCGCTGCCGCGCTCGTCTCTCGTCCGCTCGTCCCATGGCTCCGTCCGCTCCGCTTCGGTCTCGGGTCGCGCTCTCTTGTACGCGTGTCCTGCCGGGTTCACTCACGCGTCCCGCGCCGCGTTCGTTCTGATGCCGCACACAGGTTCGTCGCTGAGGTCAGCTCAGCAAACTAACACCACGTGCTGGGACAAAGTCCCGCCGATCGGCACTTCCACGGACGTGACAATCAGCACGCAATGCGCATCAGCCCCACCAGAACCGACGTACGAGAGGAGTGGAAGGTTGCCGTGCGGGGTAAAGTGTTATCACTTAGCTATTCAAACGCTAAGGCATACGAGACGGGGGCCCACCATGTCCACGCACGACTCCACGAACGATTCCGGCCGCGGCTCCACCGCCGGCCCCGCAGCCGTCGCCGACGTGCCGCCGATACCGGCCCCACGGGTGCGGGAGTTCGCCGCGCACAGCATCGGCGGCGGACTCGCGCTGTTGCTCGGGCTGGTCGGACTGCTGCTCGGGGCCGCGATGATCGTGGGCGCCACGGCGGTCACCGCGGCCGGGGGCAAAGCGGCGCTGATCGTCGCCGGCATCCTGGTCGGCCTCGCCGCGTTCGTCGCGATGTGCGGGCTGAACACGGTGGCGCCGGGCGAGGCACGGGTCGTCCAGCTCTTCGGGCGGTACCGGGGGACGATCCGTCAGGACGGCCTGCGGTGGGTGAACCCCTTCACCTCCCGGGTGAAGATCTCGACCCGGGTACGCAACCACGAGACCGCGGTCCTCAAGGTCAACGACGCCTACGGCAACCCGATCGAGCTCGCCGCGGTCGTGGTCTGGCGGGTCGAGGACACCGCGCAGGCCAGCTTCGAGGTCGACGACTTCCTGGAGTTCGTCGCCACCCAGACCGAGGCGGCCGTCCGGCACATCGCGATCGAGTACCCCTACGACGCCCACGACGAGGAGGGGCTCTCCCTGCGCGGCAACGCGGAGGAGATCACCGAGAAGCTCGCCGTCGAACTGCGCGCGCGGGTGGACGCGGCCGGCGTCTCCATCATCGAGTCGCGCTTCACGCATCTCGCGTACGCTCCCGAGATCGCCTCCGCGATGCTCCAGCGACAGCAGGCGGGGGCGGTCGTGGCGGCACGGCGGCAGATCGTCGACGGTGCGGTCGGGATGGTCGAGGCGGCGCTCGCCCGGATCACCGAGCGGGACATCGTCGAGCTGGACTCGGAGCGGAAGGCGGCGATGGTGTCGAACCTGATGGTGGTGCTGTGCGGTGACCGGGCTCCGCAGCCGGTCCTGAACGCGGGGTCCCTCTACCAGTGACGGAGCAATCCGGGGCGGCGGGGGCGCAGCGGCGGCCGCCGCAGCAGCGCAAGCAGGTGCTGTTGCGGCTGGATCCGCTCGTGTACGAAGCGCTGGCCCGCTGGGCGGGTGACGAGTTGCGTTCCGCCAACGCGCAGATCGAGTTCCTGCTGCGCAGGGCGTTGTCCGAGGCGGGGCGGCTGCCGGGGGGTACGGGGCCGATCCCGCGGCGGGGGCGGCCGCCCGCCCCCGACCAGCCGGACCCGTAGCCACTTCCCGGCCCGCCCGTCGGGGCTTCGCCCCGCGGCCCCGGGAGGTGGGTTCCTCGGGCGCGGGTGGACGGGGGCTGGTCGCGCAGTTCCCGCGCCCCTAAAAGCATTCGGCCGCGCCGCCACTTTCAGTCCGGGCCCGCATCACCAGCCCGCCCGGAACCCTCCGGCGCGGGCCCGCGTCACCAGCCCGTCCGGCGTTTGAGGACGAGGCCGTTCAGGCCGAAGCGGGGGTCTGGGGGCGGCAGCCCCCAGGGACGGGCGGCCCCGGTGACAGAACCGTGACAATGGCCGCTGACCTGGACACCATCGCTCCCTGCCATGACCTATGCGCAGCATGTATACGCACTGTGTATACCCCGTGTGTAGAGTGCTCCGCATGTCCATCGGTCACACCCTCCTGGGACTCCTGGAGTCCGGACCCCGCCACGGTTACGACCTCAAGCGGGCCTTCGACGAGAAGTTCGGTCACGACCGGCCGCTGCACTACGGCCAGGTCTACTCGACGATGTCGCGACTGCTGAAGAACGGCCTCGTGGAGGTCGACGGGATCGAGGCGGGCGGCGGACCCGAACGCAAGCGGTACGCGATCACCGACGCCGGCATCACCGACGTACAGCAGTGGCTGGCCACGCCCGAGAAGCCCGAGCCGTACCTCCAGTCGACCCTCTACACCAAGATCGTCCTCGCCCTCCTCACCGGTCGCGACGCGGCCGACATCCTCGACACCCAGCGCTCGGAACACCTGCGCATGATGCGCATCCTGACCGACCGCAAGCGCCGGGGCGACCTCGCCGACCAGCTGATCTGCGACCACGCACTCTTCCACCTCGAGGCCGACCTGCGGTGGCTGGAACTCACCGCCGCCCGCCTCGACAAACTCCGCGAGGCGGTGACGACCCGATGAACGCTCCCTCCGGCTCCCTGCTGACCGCGTCGGAACTCCGTAAGAGCTACGGCCCCACCACCGCCCTGGACGGCGCCGAGTTCTCCATCCACCCCGGCGAGGTCGTCGCCGTGATGGGCCCCTCCGGCTCCGGCAAGTCCACCCTGCTGCACTGCCTCGCCGGCATCGTGCCGCCCGACTCCGGCTCGATCATGTACGCCGGACGCGAGATGGCCACCATGAACGACGCGCAGCGCAGCGCCCTGCGCCGCAGCGAGTTCGGCTTCGTCTTCCAGTTCGGCCAGCTCGTACCCGAACTGACCTGCGTCGAGAACGTCGCCCTGCCGCTGCGCCTCAACGGCACCGGCCGCAAGGAGGCCGAGCGCACCGCCCTGACCTGGATGGAACGCCTGGAGGTCGACGACCTCGGGGCCAAGCGCCCCGGCGAGGTCTCCGGCGGCCAGGGCCAGCGCGTGGCCGTGGCCCGCTCCCTGGTCACCGGCCCGCGCGTGCTGTTCGCCGACGAACCGACCGGCGCGCTCGACTCGCTCAACGGCGAGCGCGTGATGGAACTGCTCACCGAGGCCGCCCGGTCCACCAACGCCGCCGTCGTCCTCGTCACGCACGAAGCGCGGGTGGCCGCCTACTCGGACCGCGAGATCGTCGTACGCGACGGCAAGTCCCGTGACATGGAGCGCGTCGTATGAACGTGCGCCAGTGGTCCAGGGACCTCGCCATGGGCGCCAGGTTCGCCTTCACCGGTGGGCGTGAGGGCTGGACGCGCGCGGTCCTCACGGCCATCGGGGTCGGGCTCGGCGTGGCCCTGCTGTTGCTCACCACGGCGATACCGAGTGCGCTCCAGGCACGCAGCGACCGCGAGAAGGCCCGTACGGACATCACGTTCACCGATGTGGGCATCCCCAAGGCGTCCGACCGGACCCTGCTCGTCGCGGCCGTCGACGACACCTATCGCGACAAGGACATCCGCGGCCGCGAGGTGCAGCCCGAGGGGTCCCGGGCGCCCTTGCCGCCGGGGGTGAAGAAGAACCCGGCACCGGGCGAGATGGTGGTGTCCCCCGCACTGGCGGACCTGCTGAAGTCCGGCGACGGGAAACTGCTGCGCGAGCGGTTGCCGTACCGCACCATCGGAACCATCGGGGAGTCCGGTCTCGTCGGCGCGAACGAACTCACCTTCTACGCCGGCGCCGACGACCTCGCCCCGAGGATCGACGGTACCCGGGTGACCCGTATCGAGCACTTCGGGCAGCCCCTCGGGCCGCCCGACCGCCTCGACCCGATACTCGTCCTGCTGATCATCGTCGTCTTCGTGGTGCTGCTGCTCCCGGTCGGTGTCTTCATCGCCGCGGCCGTACGCTTCGGCGGCGAGCGGCGCGACCGGCGGCTCGCGGCACTGCGCCTCGTCGGGTCCGACAGCCGGATGACCCGGCGGATCGCCGCGGGCGAGGCCCTCGCGGGCGCCGTCCTCGGGCTCGCCTTCGGCACGGTCTTCTTCCTGCTGGCCCGTCAGCTGGCAGGATCCGTGGAGATCTTCGGCAAGAGCGTGTTCCCGAGCTATCTGAACCCCACGCCCGCGCTGGCCGCCCTGGTCGCTGTCGCGGTGCCCGCGGCCGCGGTGCTCGTCACCCTGCTCGCGCTGCGCGGGGTCGTCATCGAGCCGCTCGGCGTGGTGCGTGCGGCCAAGCCCGCACGGCGCCGGCTGTGGTGGCGGCTGCTGTTGCCGGTCGCCGGACTCGCGATGCTCTACCCGATGATCGGCAAGGGCGACAGCAACGGGAACTTCAACCAGTACCTGGTGATCGGCGGCGTCCTGCTGCTCCTGATCGGCGTCACGGCGTTGCTGCCCTGGATCGTCGAAGCGGTGGTCACCCGGCTCGGCTCCGGCTCGGTGTCCTGGCAACTCGCGATCCGCAGGCTCCAGTTGAGTACCGGTACGGCGGCCCGCATGGTCAACGGCATCGCGGTCGCGGTGGCCGGCGCCATCGCCCTGCAAATGCTGTTCGCCGGGGTCGAGGGCGACTACACCAAGAATTCGACGAACGACGTCCAACGGGCTCAGATGCAGGTCCGTCTGCCGTACGACGTCCCGCTCGACCGGGCCCGCGAGCAGTACGCCCGGACCGCGGGCGTACGGAAGGTCGCCGCGATCGGTTCCGGTTCGCTGGGTGACAAGAAGCGGGATCCGGGCACGACCACGTCCATGACCGTCGGCAACTGCGCGTCGCTGCGCGAGGTGGCCACGCTGCCGACGTGCCGCGACGGCGACGTCTTCCTGATCAAGGGCGCCGACGCCGACCCGGACGCGCTGAAGCTCGGCGAACCCGGCCGGACTCTCTACCTCGACCCCTCCTACGAACAGGGCTTCGTCGGCAGGCAGGTCGCCTGGACCGTGCCACGGGACATCAAGGAAGCCGGGGTCCGCGCGGACGCGACGAACGGTCTGACCGGCGGCATCCTGTTCACTCCGAGCGCCCTGCCCTCGCGGGGCGCGGAGGCGGTCGAGGGCAACGTCTACCTGCAGATCGACCAGTCGGCGCCGGACGTCTACGACCTCGTTCGCAACTCCACGGCGAAGCTCAGCCCGCTGGCCCACGCCTGGACATGGGCGTCGACCGAGCAGGACAACCGCTACACGTCCATCCGCACCGGCCTGTCCGTCGGCGCCACGTGCGTCCTGTTCCTGATCGGCGCGAGCCTGCTGATCTCCCAGCTGGAACAGCTGCGCGAGCGCAAGAAACTGCTCTCCGTCCTGGTCGCCTTCGGCACCCGGCGCCGCACGCTGAGCCTGTCGGTGCTGTGGCAGACCGCGATCCCCATCGCGCTGGGTCTCGTCCTCGCGTCGGTGGTCGGCCTGACCCTGGGCGTGGTCCTGCAGAAGATGACGAGCGTCTCGGTGCACGTGGACTGGTCGAGCCTGCTGTCGATGACCGGCATCGGTGCGGGAGTCGTCCTGCTGGTGACCGCACTCAGCCTGCCACCGCTGCTGCGCCTGATGAGACCGGACGGCCTCCGAACGGAATAGCCGTACGTGACGGTCCCCGCCCGGTCCGGGCGGGGACCGTCACGGCGTTCAGGCGTCCTGGCCCAACACCCTTACCGGCAGCGGTCGCAGCGCCTCGCGCAGGGCCGCGGCCAGTTCCTCGTACTCCGCCCCCCGCGCCGCCCCCGCGCGCATCACCAGCGCGATCCGCCGGGTCGGCGCCGGGTCCGCGAAGTACCCGGTGAGGAGCTGGTCGCTGCGGGTCGTCTCGACCCTGACGGCCGTTCGCGGCAGCAGGGTCACCCCGAGCCCGCCGGCGACGAGCTGGACCAGGGTGGACAGCCCCGCGGCGGTGGTGGTGACGGGGGCGTCCGCGCGCCCCGCCTCCCGGCAGATGTCGAGGGCCTGGTCCCGCAGGCAGTGCCCCTCGTCGAGCAGCAGCAGGTTGAGCTCGCGCAGGGCGTCGCGCGCGATCCCCTGGCGCCCGCCCAACTCGTGGTCCAGCGGCGTCACGAGCACGAAGTCCTCGTCGAAAAGCGGGAGTTCGACGACCCCGGGCATGCCGAGCGGCACGGCGAGGAGCAGCAGATCGAGCCGCCCGACCGCCAGCCCCTCCAGCAGGTTGGCCGTCTGTTCCTCGTGGACCTGGAGGTCGAGGTCCGGGTAGCGGTCGTGGATCAGCCCGAGGACCGTGGGCAGGAGGTAGGGCGCGACGGTCGGGATGACGCCCAGTCGCAGGGCCCCCGTGAAGGGCGCCCGGACGGCCTCGGCCTCTTCCATGAGCGCGCCGACCTCGTCCAGAACGGCCTTGGCGCGTACGGCGAGACGCTCGCCCGCGGGAGAGAGCAGCACCTTGCGGGTCGTACGCTCCAGCAGGGTCACCCCGAGCGTCTCCTCCAGGGCGGAGACCGAGCCCGACAGTGCGGGCTGGCTCATGCCGATCGCGGCGGCGGCGTCCCGGAAGTGCAGGTGTTCGGCCACGGCGGCGAAGGCGCGCAGTTGGGCGAGGGTGGGCTGGCGGCGGCCGTTCCCCTTGGGAACTCCGGTGCCTTTGACGCTCGCTCGGCCGCCGACAGGGCTCACCATGGCGGCCACCTCTCACTCATCGTCACTGATAGTTGCATCCGATCAACGTGACAGAGTGTACCAATTTCACTAATCAATGCAGCTTGTGCCACGATCGGCATCGTCCGACCCAAGGGAATAGTCCTCAAAAGGGGCGTTCCCTCGCTGCAAGGAGAGCGCGTGCTCACTGTTGGTGACAAGTTCCCCCAGTTCGATCTGACCGCCTGCGTCTCGCTGGAGAAGGGTGAGGAGTTCCGGCAGATCGACCACAAGACCTACGAGGGTCAGTGGAAGGTCATCTTCGCGTGGCCCAAGGACTTCACCTTCGTGTGCCCGACCGAGATCGCCGCCTTCGGCAAGCTGAACGACGAGTTCGCCGACCGCGACGCCCAGGTGCTCGGCTTCTCCGGCGACTCCGAGTTCGTGCACCACGCCTGGCGCAAGGACCACGACGACCTGCGGGACCTGCCCTTCCCGATGATGGCCGACTCGAAGCACGAGCTCATGCGGGACCTCGGCATCGAGGGTGAGGACGGCTTCGCCAAGCGTGCCGTGTTCATCGTCGACCAGAACAACGAGATCCAGTTCTCCATGGTGACCGCCGGCTCCGTAGGCCGTAACCCCAAGGAGGTCCTGCGGGTCCTGGACGCCCTCCAGACGGACGAGCTGTGCCCGTGCAACTGGACCAAGGGCGAGAACACCCTCGACCCGGTGGCGCTCCTGGCGGGTGAGTGACCCTCCATGGCCCTCGATGAACTGAAGTCCGCCGTACCGGACTACGCGAAGGACCTGCGCCTCAACCTGGGTTCGGTCATCGGCAACTCCGAACTTCCGCAGCAGCAACTGTGGGGGACGGTGCTGGCGTGCGCGATCGCGTCCCGGTCACCGCGGGTGCTGCGTGAGCTGGAGCCGGAGGCGAAGGCGAACCTGTCGCCGGAGGCGTACACGGCCGCGAAGTCCGCCGCCGCGGTCATGGCGATGAACAACGTCTTCTACCGCACGCGGCATCTGCTGTCGGACCCCGAGTACGGCACCCTGCGGGCCGGGCTGCGGATGAACGTCATCGGCAATCCCGGTGTCGAGAAGGTCGACTTCGAACTGTGGTCGCTGGCCGTCTCCGCGGTCAACGGGTGCGGGCAGTGTCTCGACTCGCACGAGCAGGTGCTCCGCAAGGCGGGCGTCGGCCGGGAGACGATCCAGGAGGCGTTCAAGATCGCTGCGGTGATTCAGGCGGTCGGGACGACGCTGGACGCCGAGGCCGTCCTCGCGCAGTAGCCCCTCCGGGAGGCCCCGTTCACCACGTCGGTGAGCGGGGCCTTCCGCATTTGTCCTTCGCCCCCGCCGCACCATCCGTACTGGGGGCTGCGCCCCCTGGACCCCCTCTTCGGCCTGAACGGCCTCGTCCTCAAGCGCCGGACGGGCTGGGTACTTCAGCCCGTCCGGCGCTTGAGGACGAGCCCTTCGGGCGAAGCAGGAGTCCAGGGGGCGCAGCCCCTTGGCGGGGGTCCGGGGGCGGAGCACCCAGGGATGGGTCGGGCAGGGGCGGCGGGGGCGAGAGAACCCGGGTCGGGGTCAGACCGGTGGGGTCTCCGACGCCGTCGCCCCGCGCGGCTCCGGCGCATGCCGCTGCCCCGGCTCCCGCGCATACGACCGCAGATACCCGACCACCGTGTTGGTGACCGCCACCAGCGGCACCGCCACCACGGCTCCCCCGATCCCCGCGACCAGCCCACCCGCGGCGACGGACAGCACCACCGCCAGCGGATGCACCCGTACCGCCCGCCCGAGAATGAACGGCTGCAGGATGTGGCCCTCGATCTGCTGCACGGCGAGCACCACGAGGAGCGTCATCAGCGCGGTGAACACCCCTTGCGTCACCACCGCGACCACGACCGCCAGCGCCCCGGACACCACCGCGCCGACGAGCGGAATGAACGCGAAGAGGAAGATGAAGACGGCCAGCGGAACGGCCATCGGCACGTCGAGGAAGTAGATTCCGAGGCCGATGAAGATGGCGTCGATCAGGGCCACTATCACCGTGCCGCGCACATAGGCCGTCAGGGTCCGCCACGCTCGCGGCCCCGCTCCCGCCACCCCGGGCCGCGCCGCCGCCGGCACCAGTTTCAGCGTCCACTCCCAGATCCGCTTGCCGTCGTAGAGCAGGAACAGCGTCGAGAACATCGTGAGGAGGATGCCGGTCAGCGCCTCCACGATGACCGTGACTCCTTCGAGTCCCGCCGACGTGATCTGGTCGGTGTTCGCGCCGATCGCGTCCCGCAGGTTCTTGGCGATCTCGTTGATCTGTTTGTCCGTCACATGGAACGGGCTGTTGAGGAGCCACTTGCGCAACTCGTCGATGCCGTCCTGGATCTGGCCCGAGAGGTTGTCGATGTTCTCCTGGACCTGCCAGACCACGAACCAGCCGACCAGCCCCATGATGACGAAGCCGAGGATCGCGGTCAGCGCGGTGGCGAGCCCTCTCGGGAACCCGATCCGCTTCAGGCGCGCCACCGTCGGCTGGAGCAGAGCGGTGATGAGCAGCGCGGCGACGAAGGCGAGGACGACCAGCTGTACGGCGCTGATGACACGCATCAGCACCCACAGGGTGCCCGCGAGGACGAGCAGCCGCCAGCCTGCCTCGGCCGCGACCCGGACGCCCCACGGCACGGCCATCGAGGGATCGGGGCGCGCCGCTCCTTGGTACACCTGGGCGACGGGAGCCGAAGCCTGCATCGGCACCATGTGCTGGGACACGGCAGCGGGCGAGGGCGGGCCGGCGGAGTCCGGTGCGGACGTCGGCGTGCGGTCCGGGTCGTCCCGGTCGGCGCCGACGTCCTGCCTCCCGTACGCGCCGGAGGAGTCCCCGGCGTCCCGTACGGCTCCGGTGACGAAGACGTCGTCGACGTCGACGTCGACGTCGAGCGCGCCCGAGGACTCCTTCTCCACCTCGGCGCGGCGTTCGTCCAACCGCTCCCCGAGCTCGGTCAGTCCGGCACCGAGCCGGCCGAGCCACCCTGGCACTCGCGACATGATCGGTCCTCTTCCCCCGCTCCGGCCCACCACTCCCCCCTGGAGTCGTCGGCTCCGACCGTACATGGCCGAAGCCCCTCACCCTAGGACGGGGAGGGGCTTCGGAAGGTTGAGCGGCCGGAGTGCGGCGCGGGGCTCAGTACCAGTGGTTGGCCTGCCAGAACGACCAGGCCTCGCACGGGCTGCCGTAGCGGCTGTCCATGTAGTTGAGGCCCCACTTGATCTGGGTGGCCGGGTTCGTCTGCCAGTCGGAACCGACGGACGACATCTTGGAGCCGGGCAGGGCCTGGAAGAGACCGTAGGCACCGGAGGAGGCGTTGACCGCCCGGTAGTTCCAGCTGGACTCGTGGTCCACGATGTTGCTGAAGCACTGGAACTGCCCGCTCGGGACCATCGAGGAGGCCATCGCCTGGATCTGCGCGGTGGTGTACGAGGCCTGGACCGAGAAGGTGGAGGCGTCGCGCGTCGCGGAGCGGCTGGCCGCCTTCTTCGCGGCCTCGCGCTCCTTGGCGTCCTTCTCGGCCTTTTCGGCAGCCTTCTGCTTGGCGACCGCGTCCTTGGCCGCCTGCAAGCGGGCGGCCTCCTCCGCGTCCTTCTTGGCGCTCGCGTCCGCGGCGATGGCCTGTGCGTCGGCCTGCTGCGTCAGGGACGCGGTCTGCACCTGGGCCTGCTGGCCCGCAGGTATGTCCGCGAGGAGGGTCGAGTCGCTCGCCGTTGCCTCGGCGTCGTTCGACGGCTGTCCAGTGCTGCCCGAGGCAACACCGGTAACGGCACCGACGGCGGTGACTGCGGTGGCCGAAGCCACTGCGAATCCCCGGACCGAAATCCGGCTCACACGGTTTCCTTCCAGCATCGCCCGCTTAGGTGACCCTCGCGGACGCAATCTTGCCCCTGGCGCTGGCCTCCGCACTGCATGGTCACGGGAGGCACGGGCCCGGTGGGCAACTCCCTCTCGGGGAGCGCCGCATGGTGCGCGGGCGGCATACGACGGCTCTATGGAGTTCTGAGGTTCCTGTTGTTCCGTACCGCTGGGGGTACAGGTGTGTCGTATGCGGGGCCTGACAGGACTGAGACTCTGCCGCAACCGGACGCGTCGAGGCAATTCCCAGTTGCGTGTGAAAGCTCACACCCCGTTTGCCCCAGCGGTTTTTCGGAAACAAGCGCGCACGAAGACGCCGCCCGGCTAGGCTCTTCGCCTTCTGCCGGACGGCGCCAACTACCGTGTATCCGCCACCCTTTGACCAAGTGGGGTCAGGAGGGGGCAGGCGGTGCCAGGTGCGGTCAGATCTGTCCGTCCTCCAGCATTTCGGTCACGAGCGCCGCGATCTGGGAGCGCTCGGAACGGTTCAGCGTCACGTGCGCGAAGAGCGGGTGGCCCTTCAACTTCTCGACGACGGCGACCACTCCGTCGTACCGGCCGACTCGCAGGTTGTCCCGTTGTGCCACGTCATGGGTGAGAACCACCCGTGAATTGGCGCCGATCCGGGACAGAACGGTCAGCAGCACGTTCCGTTCCAGCGACTGTGCCTCGTCCACGATCACGAAGGCGTCGTGCAGCGAGCGGCCGCGGATGTGCGTGAGCGGCAGGACCTCCAGCATGCCGCGCGCGGTGACCTCCTCGATGACCTCCCGCGAGGTGACCGCCGACAGTGTGTCGAACACCGCCTGCGCCCAGGGGCTCATCTTCTCGGACTCGGAACCGGGCAGATAGCCGAGCTCCTGCCCGCCCACCGCGTACAGCGGCCGGAACACCATCACCTTCTGGTGCTGGCGCCGCTCCAGGACGGCCTCCAGACCGGCGCAGAGCGCGAGCGCGGACTTGCCGGTGCCGGCCCGGCCGCCCATCGACAGGATCCCGATGTCCGGATCGAGCAGCAGATCGAGCGCGATGCGCTGCTCGGCGCTGCGGCCCTTGATGCCGAACGCCTCCCGATCGCCGCGCACCAGGCGGACGTTGCCCTCGGACGTGACGCGGCCGAGGGCCTTGCCACGCTCCGACTGGATCGTCAGACCGGTGTGCACCGGAAGGTCGGACGCCTCGGGGACGTAGACGTGTCCCTCCTCGAAGAGGAGGTCCACCTGCTCGCCCGACAGGGTCAGTTCGGACATTCCGGTCCAGCCGGAGGAGCCCGTGATGGCCAGTTCCGCGCGGTACTCCTCGGCGAGGAGACCGACGGACGAGGCCTTGATCCTGAGCGGCAGATCCTTCGATACGACAGTGACGTCGTACCCCTCGGCCTGCAGGTTGCGGGCGACCGCGAGGATGCGGGAGTCGTTGTCCCCCAGGCGGTACCCGCTGGGCAGGACGCTGGGGTCCGAGTGGTTGAGCTCGACACGTACGGTCCCGCCCAGTTCCCCGATCGGGATGGGGGCGTCGAGGCGGCCGAACCGCACCCGGAACTCGTCGAGCAGGCGGAGGGCCTGCCGGGCGAAGTAGCCGAGCTCGGGATGGTGCCTCTTGGCCTCCAGCTCCGTGACCACGACGATCGGCAGCACTACCTCGTGCTCGTCGAAGCGGCTCAGGGCATTGGGATCGGCCAGCAGGACGCTGGTGTCGAGAACATAGGTGCGCCGGTCTGGCATACGGCGCTTTGTGCTGGTCACCACGGAAGGACGTACCCCCTCGGATGAGGTCGGGGAGCGACGAAGGAGATCTGGACCGGTCGACGGCCGCGCTGCGCGGGCCGGGGACCGGCCCTCCACTTCGTCCGTGCTGTGACCGCACGGTCGGGCTGGTGCAAAGGGCCTCCCGGGCGGACGGCCCCGTGCCGTCCGCTGAGATACGACACCCGTGGTTCGGGCGTCGACCTGCATGGCTTATGCCCTCGAACGCGCATGGCCATGCAAGAGCATGTGACCACGCGTTCGTTAACTCCGGATGACCAATGTCCCTCGCGTCGTCCCGGGTGACCCCGTGGATCAGCCGCCGTAGCGGCGGTGCCGCGCCGCGTAGTCACGCAGGGCGCGCAGGAAATCGACCTTGCGGAAGGCGGGCCAGAAGACTTCGCAGAAGTAGTACTCCGAATGGGCGGTCTGCCAGAGCATGAATCCGGACAGACGCTGTTCGCCGCTGGTACGGATCACCAGGTCCGGATCGGGCTGGGCGCTCGTGTACAGGTGCTTGCCGATGAGGTCGATGTCGACGGAGTCGGCCACGTCGGCGAGCGAGGCGCCCTTGTCCGCGGCGTCGAGGAGCATCGAGCGGACCGCGTCGGCGATCTCCTGGCGGCCGCCGTAGCCGATGGCGACGTTGACGAGTATCCCGTCGACGTGCGCGGTGGCCTCCTCGGCCTCCTTGAGGGCCGTCTGCATCGGGGACGGGAGCAGGTCGGGCGTGCCGACGTGGTGCACGCGCCAGCGGCCGTCGGCGGCCAGGGTGCGCACGACGCCCTCGATGATGCCCAGCAGCGGGACGAGCTCGTCCGCGGGGCGGTCGAAGTTGTCGGTCGACAGCAGCCAGAGCGTGACGACCTCGACATCCGTCTCGGAGCACCAGCCGAGGAACTCCTCGATCTTGTCGGCTCCGGCCCGGTGACCCTGGGCGGCGGTGCTTCCGGCCGCCTTCGCCCAGCGCCGGTTGCCGTCCATGATGACCCCGATGTGCTTGGGCACCTGGTCGTGGTCGAGGTGGCCCTCCACCCTGCGTGTATAGAACCTGAGCAGCAGACGGCGCAGGTTGTCCCGCAGGTTCACGTGTTGTCAGCCCCTCCGTGCGGATCGGACCGGCGCGCCCGAGCGGCCTCGCTCGGCACAACCCCTGTCACGATGGCGGTCCCCGGGGGCGAAGCCTACCCCCGGCCATGTCCTGCCGAAGTCCACCCCCGGGCCCCTCGCGGGCCTCCTCCGACGGGTGCCGGCGCCCTGGCATAGGTTCGTACCCATGAACGACCTGCCTCTTCACCGCGCCTCCACGGAGCGGTACGACTCGATGGAATACCGGCGCACGGGACGCAGCGGCCTCAAGCTGCCGGCCGTCTCGCTCGGCCTCTGGCACAACTTCGGCGACGACCGCTCGCTCGACTCGCAGCGCGCGATCCTGCGGCGCGCCTTCGACCTCGGTGTGACGCACTTCGACCTGGCGAACAACTACGGGCCGCCGCCCGGCTCGGCGGAGCTCAACTTCGGAAAGCTCCTGAAGCAGGACTTCGCGCCGTACCGGGACGAGCTGGTGCTCTCCACCAAGGCGGGATACCTGATGCACCCCGGCCCGTACGGCGAGTGGGGCTCCCGCAAGTACCTGCTGTCCTCCCTGGACGCCTCGCTGCAGCGGATGGGCGTCGACTACGTGGACATCTTCTACTCGCACCGCTTCGATCCGGACACCCCGCTCGAGGAGACGATGGGCGCGCTCGCGTCCGCCGTCCAGCAGGGCAAGGCGCTGTACGTCGGCGTGTCCTCCTACAGCAGCGAGCAGACCGCGGAGGCCGCCCGGATCCTCACCTCAATGGGGGTACGGCCGCTGATCCACCAGCCCTCGTACTCGATGATCAACCGCTGGACCGAGGACGACGACCTGCTCGACACGCTGGAGGCGGCCGGCATGGGCTGCATCTCCTTCGTGCCGCTCGCGCAGGGCCTGCTGACGGGCAAGTACCTCCAGGGCATCCCGGAGGGCTCGCGGGCCACGCAGGGCAAGTCGCTGGACCCGCAGCTGCTGAGCGACGAGGTGCTGCGCCGGCTGAAGGGGCTGAACGCCATCGCGGCCCGCCGCGGCCAGTCCCTCGCCCAGCTCGCGCTCACCTGGGTGCTGCGCGACGAGCGGATGACCTCCGCCCTCATCGGCGCGTCCAGCGTGGCGCAGTTGGAGGAGAACGTGGCGGCGCTGGCCGGTCCGAAGCTCACGGACGAGGAGCTGAAGGAGATCGACACCTTCGCGGTGTCGACGCCGGGGACGAACATCTGGGCCGGACGGCACTGAGTCACCGGGCCCGTGCCCCCGAGGTCAGGGGGGCGCACGGGGGCGCAGACACCGGCCCGGCGGGCCGCCGTGTCGGGGCACGAAAAACGGGCCGGTCCGTGGGGGGGAGACGGACCGGCCCGAGGGGGGGTTTCCACCATAACCCTTCGTAAGTGATGCTGCGTGCATCGGCGTGCCACAACTACTCTCCGAAACCGTCCGACGACGCCGGGGTGAGCGCGGAATCCCTCATTCAGGGCGTGATCTTGGCCGGATCACAACGGATTCAAAGGGAATCACGCGGTATTCGGAGGAATCCACAGGGAATCAGGGCGATCCATGGGGTCCACGTCCCCTGGCTCCCCACGCGCCCTCCCGCCCCTGCGTACTCCGGGAGAGTGACGCGCGTCCACGTCGCCCGCTTGACGGCGGCGCTAACTTCGCAGCCATGGTCATGTTCACCACCGAACGGACGCCCGAACCCGTGCCGCTGGAACTCGCCGAGTCGGCGCGGGCCCGGCGCCGCGGCCTGCTCGGGCGGGACGGGGTCGAGGGGGCGTTGCTGCTCGGTCCGGCGAGCGCGGTGCACACCCTGGGCATGCGGTTCACGATCGACGTCGCGTACCTGGACCGGAGACTTCGGGTCCTGGCGGTGCGGACGATGCGGCCGGGCCGGCTGGGGCTCCCCCGCCCGCGCTCCCGGTACGTCCTGGAGGCGGAGGCCGGGGCGATGGAGCGGTGGGGCGTGCGGCGGGGAGCCCAGGTCACCCTGCACGGCCGGTGACCCCGCGTCAGGGGGCGGACGCGGCACCGCGCAGCCCCCTCCACCGCGCGGTGCCGCACACGCGCGGCTTTGCTCACGCGAATTACCTTGGTCTGAACTTACGTGAGGCGATCAACCAGGGCGAGCCGCCCTCGATAACGATGTGAAAACCCCGCGAGCCGGCCGGCATCCGGAGGAACATCTCGCACATGACGGCCCGCATCAGGGTGTTTTCGGTCATTCGGTTCCGGCATGTGTCGATCATCCCGTTCGCCCTCGGAGCGGGGAGCGCCGGGGTCTCGCCGAGCCGCAACTCCGGGCGGCCGCGACGGCGACGGCGACGGCGACCCTGATTCCTACGGCCGCGGCTTCCGCGCCTCGATCAAGAAGCGGGTGCTGTGGGCGACGAACGGCCCCTCCGCCTCGATCCGCTCGTGCAGGGAGCGGAGTTGGGGCCGGTACCGCTCGACGGTGAAGCCGGGGACCATCCAGATCACCTTGCGCAGGAAGTGGACGACGGCTCCGATGTCGAGGAACTCGACGCGCAGCCGCTCCGCACGCAGGCCGACGACGTCGAGCCCGGCGGCCTCCGCGGCGGCTCGGGCCCGGTCGGGGTGCCGGCCGTCCCTGACCGCCTCCGGCTGCGGCCCCAGGAAGTGCTCGACCAGTTCGAAGACGCTCGCGGGACCGACCTGCTGGGAGAAGTACGTGCCGCCGGGGCTCAGGACACGGGCGATCTCGGCCCAGTGGGTGCTGACGGGATGCCGGCTGGTGACCAGGTCGAAGGCTCCGTCGGCGAAGGGCAGCGGCGCGTCCTCGGGGGCGGCTACGACCACGGCGCCGCGCGGCCGGAGCAGGGCGGTGGCCCTGGCCACGTTCGGGGGCCAGCCCTCGGTGGCGACCATGACCGGGGGCATCCTCGGCGCGGAGGCGAGGACTTCGCCGCCGCCGGTCTGGATGTCCAGCGCGGCAGCGGCCCGCGCCAGCCGCTCCCCCATCGCCCGCGCGTACCCCCATGAGGGCCGCTGCTCGGTGGCGCGGCCCTCGAACCAGGAGAAGTCCCACCCCTCGACGGACGCGGACGCGGCCTCGGCGACGAGGGCCTCGAAGGTACGCGGAACGGTCATGACGGCGATCCTCCCAACGGCAGCCAGGGGAAGCGAGGCGTTTTCCGCCGCCCGGCCGTGTCGGTGGCCGCTGCTACGTTCCGGGCATGACGACGAAGACCGGGACCGGGCAAGTGCCGTACACGGGCGGCGAGAAGGAGAGTCTGCACGCGAGTCTCGACCGGCATCGGGACGCCGTGCTCTGGAAGCTCGAGGGGCTCGACGACGAGCGGCTCAGGCGGGTGATGACGCCGTCGGGCACCAACCTGCTGGGCCTGGTGAAGCACCTCGCGTCCGTCGAGTACGGCTGGTTCTGCTCGACCTTCGGGCGGCCGACCGAGCCGCTCTGGTTCGACCCGGCCTCCGAGGAGGACATGAGCGCGGGCCAGGGCGAGACGACGGCACAGATCGTGGAGTTCTACGGCCGCGCCCGCGCCGCCGCGGACCGCACGATCGCCGAACTGTCGCTCGACGACGTGGGCACGTCGTGGCACGGCACGACGGTCTCCCTGCGCTGGGTCCTCATCCGCATGGTCGAGGAGACGGCCCGGCACGCGGGGCACATGGACATCGTGCGGGAGCTGATCGACGGGAGCACGGGGGGCCACCGGCCGGACTGAGACGGACACCGGCCGGACTGAGACGGACACGGGCTCTCCCGCGCCGGCGGCCAGGGACGTCGGTCAGAGGCGCTCGCGCGACGCGTCCCCCGCAGCCGACCGGGGGTTCCCGGGGAGGACGAGCAGGGCGTGTTCGTCCTCGCCGTGGCGCACCGTCCCGGTGTGCTGGAAGCCGTGCTTCTCCAACAGGCGGACCGACGCGGTGTTCTCGGTGAAGGGATCGGCGTACAGGGGCCGGTTCTTCTCGATGCCGAGGAACAGGCCGAGGGCTCTGCCGCCGATGCCACGGCCCCAGTACGGGCGGCCCAGCCAGTAGCCGATGAACCGCCGGTCGTCCTCCCACCAGGCGACGATGCTGCCCGCCACCTCCTCGTCCACGACGACCGCCTGCACCAGGCAGGTCGCGTCGCCGAGGATCCGCTCCCTCCAGTGCCGCATGAAGGCGTCCCGCGGCCGCGGCGTGAACCTCGAACGCCGCAGGGCCTCGGGCTCGTGCTCGTACGCGAGGAAGGCCTCCAGATCGGCCTCCACGACGTCCCGCAACCGCACGCTGACCTCTGTTGTCATACACGCGAGTCTGGCACCCGGCACTGACAACGGGCCCGCCGTCGGACGGGCCTGCCGCCCGGTGGACGCGCGCCCGGCCTACGGAACGAGCGCCCGCACCTCCTCGGCCGCGAACCGCACGAACCCCTCGGGATCCGGTTCGTCGCCCGTGGGCTGGAGGATCACCGCGTCGGCCCCGGCCTCCGCGAGCCGCCCCACGGCCTCGGCGACGGCGCCCGCCCCTCCCGCGACACCGAGGTCCGGGACCGAGCCGAGGCCCTCCGAGTCGAACTCGGCCTTGAGCCGGGCCTCGGCGTCGGGTCCGGTGGCGGTCAGGAGATACACGACGACCCGGTGCGGGTCGCTGCGGCCGGCGGACGCGCGTCCCTCGTCGATGAGCCGGCGTGCGCGCCGTACACCGGCCGGTGTGGTCGACGCGGTGAGGACGGTGCCGTCGGCGGCCTCCCCGGCGAGCCGGAGCGTACGCGGTCCGGTGGCGCCGGCGAGCACGGGCACGGGGGCGGCCGGGGGCCAGTCGAGGGCGACGTCGTCCAGGGTCACGTACCGCCCGCGCGTGGTGAGGCGCTCGCCCCGGAGCAGTGCGCGCAGCGCGTCGAGGTGCTCGCGCAGCAGGGTCAGCGGCGACTCGGGCCGCGCTCCGACCTGCCCCATCCACTCCTGCACGCCGTGCCCGACACCGAGCACCGCCCGGCCCGGGAACATCCGGTCCAGGGCGGCGGCCTCCATGGCGACGAGCGCCACGTTGCGCAGGGGTACGGGGAGCAGGCCGACCCCGACGCGCAGGCGCTCGGTCCAGGCCAGCGTGGCGGCTGCCGCCGAGATCCCGCCCTCCCGGAAACAGTCCTCCCACAACCACAGCTCCTCCAGCCCCACGTCGTCCGCGAGCCGGGCGACGCCACGGAGGCGTTCCGGGGGCAACTGGGGGCGGAGGACTGCGCCGAGAGAGGTCACGGGGTCTCCTTGCAGGGCCGCTGCTTCTTCAACGCGGACGTGTACTCCAGGATCAGTTCCTTCATGGCCGACTCGTCACGGTGTCCCGGCTTGAGGACCTTGACGGCGACGGAGATGTCCTTGTCCGCGGCGCCTCCTCCACGGCACTCGACCACCGACACGGCGGCCCAGTCCGCGTACGCGACGCTGTTCCGTTCCGCGGACATCGGCTGCTTGACACCGAGTTGGTTCACCGCGATGTCACGTGCCGAAGCCCCCGCCTCCCGGCTCTCCCGCTCCAGGGAGAGCACCAGGTCGCCGTCGACCGTCGCCTTGCACGTCGTGATCGCGTCGGCCACCGGGGTGGCCTCGTCGAGGGCCAGGTGCTTGCCCGCCGGCAACAGCCGGGAGAGAGCCTGCGTCGGGGCGGGGACGCCGCACAGACTCTTCGGGAGCGTGTACTCCCGTTTCTGCTCCTCGGAGCAGCCGGCCACCGCGATCGTCATCGCGGCCACCGACAGACAGACTCCGCGCCATCTGTGCGTCAATTCGCGTCACTCTCCGAATTCCATTGCGCCCCGTCCGAGTGGCTGATGCCCGCGGCCGTACGAGCCGCGCGCTTGAGCGCGTCCGCGGTGTCCGGGTTGATGTCCTGATGGTTGACGAGCGCGCGAGAGACCGCGTCCTCGGCCGAGCGGATGGACTGCGAGCGCCCGTTGGAGTACTCGCCCCCCGCTTCTCGCTCCGCGTCCGTCGTCGTGTCCTGCTCGATGCTCTTCATGATGGATTCCTGGATGTCCTCGGAAGCCCACCCCAGCGGAGCTCCGAGAACCGGCACGCGCTCAGCGGCCTTGTCCATACCCATGCCGAGGATGCGGTCCACCCACTTCTGCTTCTCCGCCGCCGCCTCGTTGAAGTCGGTGTCGGAGGCCGTGTGGTACGCGTAGACGGCGTCCGCGCGGGAGTCACTCATGATGCCCGCGATGGCCGCACCGGGCGCCACCGCGTCACGCAACTGACCGTCCATGGAAGTGGCCGAGCCACCACCCCCATTGATCACGTGATCCACCGCGTCCGCCGTGTAGGCCTGCTGGGCCGTGGTGATGGCCGCATAGGCGTCGGGGTCCTGCCCCACCTCGCCCAGGAAGCGCTGCGCGTGGCCCGGATCGAGACCCGCCTCGGCTCCGAAGGTGGGGAACAGCGTGCTGGAACCGCCCTCCTCGTACATGGCCCGCTGGAAGTCGCCCATGTACTCCGCGGTGATGTCCCCCAGGCTGCCACGCAGGGCGTAGAGAGGTCCTGAGTCCCCGTCGACGTCGCCGTTCTCGTTGTGCCGGATCAGTTCCGGGTTCGTTCCGAACTTGTCGACGATGTCGTTGACAAGCTGGGCCCGCTCGGGCGTGTGACGGATCGCGTCCGCCGTGTCGTCGCTGTCGTACGGGCGCCCCGTCGTCGCCGATTCAAGGGCGTGGCCGAGGGCCTCGGGGCCGTAGCCCAGCGCCTTCTTCGTCTTGTCCTCGTCGGCGAGAATGTTGGTGTCGTTCGTGTCGACGGTCCACTCGAAGTCCTTGTCGGTGAACAGGTCGAGATAGGTGTCGAACCCGACCTTGCCGTCCTTCTTGACCGTGCCGTCCTCGTTGTACGCGGTGGGCGTGTCGGTGAAGAACTTCTCCGAGGCCTCCGGGCTGTGGCCGAGCGCCTCCAGGACGCTGTTGAGCGGGTCGTTGCCGGTGCCGAGCCTGCCGGAGGGGTTGAAGCCGTAGATGTCCTCGCTGCCCATGGGCTTGTTGTTCAGGAAGCGGTACGGGTCTTCCTTGTGGAGCTGGGTGATGTGCTCCGCGATCGGGTTGATGAAGCGGGCGTCGTAGTTCCCGTAGCGGAGGAGCCCGCCGAGCACCTGGTACCCGTACGGCTTGTTCCACTGGCCCTTTTCCCAGCCGATCTCCTGGGTGCCGAGGCGGCGGAAGTCGGCGCCCCAACTGCCCGGCAGATGGTGCGCGGTGTCCGGGTCGGTGGCGTTGGCCAGCGCGAAGCCCATGTTCTTCTGGAGGTCGCGTACGCCGTCCAGCCGGACCTTGGACGCATCCCCGCCGGTCCCGTCGATGGACATCTCGGCGTAGAACTGAAGCGTCTTCTCCGGCCCGCCGAGACCCTCGTAGAACTCGGTGGCGAACTCGCCGTCCTTCTCACGCCCGTTGTAGCGGATCAGCCGGTTGAGCTCGGCCAGTTCCTGGTCGGTCATCTTGTCGCCCTTGTGGGCGAGTTCCAGCGCGCGTTCGACCTGGGCGTCGTTCAGGGACTCGTACGCGCTGTGCCCGGCGTTGTGCGGATCGCCGCCGTGGCTCTTGCGCAGGGCGCGGGCCACCGAGGCGTCGATCTCCGAGGCGTGGGCGAGGAGCCCGTTGATACGGCCCTCCAACTCCTGCCTGGCGTCGAGCTGTTCCTGCGTCCGTTCGTCCGTGTCGCCCCGGATGTGCGGGAAGAAGCAGCGGACCTTGCCGTCGCCGATGTCCTCCACGCGGATGCCGAGAGCGGGGGCGTCCGTCTGGACCGCGGTCCTGATCTGCTTCTGGAGGGCCGCGAGTTCCGTGTGGGCGTCGTCGAGGACCTGGTAGATGCTGTTCGCCTCGGTGTGGAGGTCGGCTATCTCCTTGGTCGTCTTGGCCACGAACTCCCGTGTCACCGTGGCGTTCACCCCGGCCCAGCGGGCGGCGTCGGACTTGGCCTGCATGCCCTTGCGGGCGTTCTCCGCCTGGGTCTTGAGACCGTCGACGGTGTTCTTCCAGTCGGTGACGGCGGAGTCGAGCCTGCCCAGGTCGACCTCGACGAGGTCCGTGAACGTGAGTGCCATCCGGGCGCCCCTACTTGAAGTACTTGTCGAGTTCGGACACCGACTCCGCCGAGCCGTCCCGGCCCTGGAGCACGGCCGCGATCTCGGCGTCCTGCTCCGCGTGCAGCTTCTTGCTGAAGTCGAGGTGGTTGGAGATGTGCGCGCACGCCTGGAGCACCGACTTGGCCTGGGAGGTCCACACCGAGACCGTCTGCTCCAGGGCACCACCCATCTCGAAGCCGTGGGATTTCAGAGCCGCGGCTGACTGCATGGTCGAGCCCGCGCCCGCCTTGTCGGCGCCGGCACCCGCGATGTCCGTCTTCTTGTGGAGCTCTCCGTAGAGGATGAACGCCTCGTGGCCCACGGCGCCCAGGTCGTCCTGGTTGACCACCAGATCGGCGCCGCCACCGCCGCCCGGGTCGGCGGGCAGTTGGTTCAGCCGCATGTGCGTCGTGCTCCGCCGGGCCGCGTCGGCCTTCAGCTTCTCCCACTCGTCCCAGGCCATACGACCCGTACCCTCCCGCGTTCCCTACGGTCCCCGTGATCCCCGTGATCCCTGCGCTGCGGCAGCCGGTCACGGCCCATGAGCGGCCGTCCCCTTTACCGCATCCTTACCGTAGCAATGGTGCCGTGAGCGTCGATCACTCGAACGACACCTCACATCAATGCTTCACACTTGCCGCGCCGGCACTCGCTCGTACCGCAGGAGTACGACCCCGTTGCCGAAGGTGCGGGTCTCGGTGAGCCGCAGCGCGGTCAGGGCGTCCGCCTGCGGGAACAGGCGTTTCCCGCCGCCGATCAGCACCGGATGGACGTAGATCCGGAACTCGTCGACCAGGTCGTGCCGCAGGAACGAGGCGGCGAGGTCGGCGCCGCCCAGGCCCAGGTCCCCGCCCGGCTGCTCCTTGAGCGCCCGGACCTCCTCCGGTACGACGTCCCGTACCACGGTGGTGTTCCAGTCGGCCCGCTCCAGCGTCCGTGAGTACACGATCTTCGGGATGTCCCGCCAGATCCCGGCGAACTCGGCCTCGGTGGGGGTGCCGGCGGGGTCCTGGTCGGCGGTCGGCCAGTACGCGGCCATCAGCTCGTGCGTCACCCGGCCGTCCAGCAGGGCGCCGAAGCGGCTGATCTCCTCGTTGAAGTGCCGGTGCAGTTCCTCGTCGACCCGGTGCCAGTCGATCTCGCGGTGCGGTCCCTCGATGTACCCGTCGAGGGACACCGACATCATCAGCACGATCTTTCTCATGACAGCACGCTCTCAGCTCTGGGTCCCCGACGAGGTACCGCTCGACGCGCCGCGTGGGAAGGTCACCTCGACGCGACGGTTCTTGCGGCGGCCCTGCTCCGAGGTGTTGTCCGCGATCGGATAGTCCTCGCTGTAGCCACGCACCTCGAAGGTGACGTCCGTCGAACCGAGCGCCGCCGCCAGCTCGTCGTGGACGATCTCCGCGCGCTTCTTCGAGAGGGTCAGGCCGTGGGCGTACGAGCCGAGGTTGTCGGTGAAGCCGAAGACCCTGACCGTCGTCGCCTTCTGGGCCTTGATCTCGTCCGCGATCGCGTCGATGCGGGCGCGGGCGTCCGGGTTCAGTTTCGAACTGTCCTTGGGGAAGAGGACTTCGGCCTGCAGCGCGAACGTCACGTCCGAGTTGGTGTCCTCCCGCCGCTCCTCCCCGCCGAGGTCCTCCACCACCGACTTGATGTCCAGCACCTTGGCGGGGGCGAGGGTGGCGCCGTCGGCGAGTTTTAGGCCGGGGCTGTTCGCGTCCACGTCGGGGGGCGGTGATGTCGTGAGGCTGCCCGGCGGTGCGCTCGGATCGCCGTCGTCCGCGGACGCGTGGGGGCCGGTGAGGGTCAGCGTGGACAGGACGGCGAGGGCCGTCAACATGGTCGCCGCAGCGCGGGAGGTGAGGGCCATGGGTCACTCGCCATCGGAGAGTTCGATGGTGGCCGGGGGCATGGTCGGCACTTGGAACTGCACGCTTGTCGTCCCGGCGGGCGGCGCGGGAAACTGGGCGAACCAGTCGGCGGTCGCCCCCTGGGAAACACCGCCCTGGAACTTGGTGCAGAGGCAACGTCCCTCGGTGTCCCGCAGGATGAGGTATTTCTTCTTGCCCTTCTCGTCCACCAGGCTTGCCCCTGCCAGGGACCCGCCGTTCTTCTTCAGCTCGTTCTCGTCACTGATCCACTCGGCCCCGATCCACAGACCCGAGGTGCCATTGGTCACCGTGCCGTTGACGGTGACGAAGCCACCCTGGTCTCGCTTGGCCGACGTGACCGCGAGCGTGATGCCGTTGCTCTTGACCTCGACGATCGGCTGATCGGCAGTAGGCGCGCTGCTCTCTTTCGCCTTTCCGCCGGAACTCTTCTGAGCAGGAGTGGAAGCCGACGGCTCCTTGCCTGATTTGCCGTCGCCGCCGCTCCCACCGCACCCGGCCACCGTGAGGAGCAGCCCAGTCGTGATCGCCACCGCGCTCAGCGCCCTGCGGCCCTTCATGGTGTGCCGAAAGTCCATCGGTACGGCTTCCTCTCACTCGGCCAAATGCACAGAGAACAGCACGGACGCGTCCGGAAGGTCGACCGGATCGAAATCTCCGGGGTCGATGTTCACGATGTCGCCGTCACAGTTCAGCTCGACGGGCTTCTTCGGATCCGCGGCCGGTTCGAAATCACAGCGCGGCTGGATGACGGCGACGGCGTGCGCGGTCGCGTGCTTGGTCTCGGTTCCGGGAATGATCGACCTGCCGACCGTGTAGTTGGTCTGGATGTCGGCCTGGTACCCGGGGTAGCCGTTCCTCTCGACAGCCTGCAGGCCTCGAAGCGTCGAGTCGTTCTCGGCGGCCAACTGCTGGGCCGCGGTGTCGGCCCCCACTCCGTCGGGACCCTGTATCCCGTCGAGCCAGTCCAGCCAGTTGTCTGCGTGGCCGACGGCGGCTCCCAGCTTGTCCATGAGCTCGTCGCGGGCGTCCTGTGCCGCTGCCAACGCAGCAGCGTCCGCCGCGGACTGAGCTCCATTGCGGGCGGACGCTGCTTGGGCGAAAGCGAAGAAGGCGAATGCGGCGAAGAGCAGGATTCCCGTCAGCCAGATGTAGATGGGGAGAGTCTGCCCTCGATCGCTGCGCGGTGGGCCGGCGCTCAGCCTCCGCCGACGACGTCGTCCACAGCATTGCCGATCGCCTGCGAGATCCTTCCGTTCAGGCCGAGTTGATCGATGAGGGTGTAGATCCCCGCGATGAGAATCATCAGACCCGCGTACTCCACGAACCCGGCCCCCGCGTCCCGGCCACTCCCCCGCATCCGGGTGGAAACGGTCTCCGTCCAGGCGCGCAGCGTGCGCTCCGCGCGGACTCCGGCCCTCAGCGTCCAGTCCTTCGCCACCACGAGCACTGCCCTCCCACACGCCGCCAAATTTGACACAGGCACCGTACGTGAGAACCCGCCTACTCCGAGTGGGCCCAGGGGCCCAACTTCCGTGCGCTGGAGTCACCGGCTCCACCCCTCCCGCGCCGTCCCCAGCCAGTGCGCGATCGCCTCGCTGCGCGAGGAGCTGTGCAGCTTCGCGAAGATGCGGTTGATGTGGTTCTTGACGGTCTTCTCACTGATGAAGCAGGCGGCGGCGATCTGACGGTTGTTCATGCCGGCGGCGATGAGGTCCATCACCTCCACCTCCCTCGCACTCAGGTCGAAGTCGAGCCGGTCGGGCAGACGGCGGCGGAGCCTTGCTCCATGGCCGGGGTGAGCCTTTGACGACTGTCCCACAAACGGTTGCAGGTGCGAAGAGATTTTGTTCGGTTCGTACGAAACACCGATCGAATCCGGGAGAACACGAGGGCCGCGCCCCACATCCCGTACCGCGGTGATCAGTTCGGTCGTCGTGAACTCGCCGTGGACGAGATAGCCGACCGCGCCCCGGCGTGACGCCTCGGCCACGACCTCGGGTTCACGGCTGTACGTCAGCATCATCACGGGAGCGAGCCGGGCCAGGTCGGGCAGGGCGGTGAGCCCGTCCGTGCCGGGCATGCGGACGTCGAGGAGGACGACGTCCGGCGGATGGGCGGTCGCCGCGGTCACGGCGTCCTCGCCGTTCGCGGCCTCGGCGACGACCTCGATGTCCGGATGACCGCCGAGAAGCGCGGCCAGTCCGGCCCGGACGACGGGGTTGTCGTCGGCCACGAGTACACGGAGGGGCGGGCCGATGACTGCCTGGTCAGGCATGTGCGGCCTCCTCTTGGGGGGTGTGGGGAGGAGTGGGGGCGAGGGGAAGGGCCAGATGGACCTCGGCCCCTCCTTGCTCGGGTCGGGTCAGGTCGATGCGGCCGCCCAGGGAGGCGGCGCGTTCCGCCATGCCGAGCAGGCCGAAGTGGCCGGTTCTGGTCAGGTCGCCGAGGGTGGCGCCGGGAGGCGGGCCCACGCCGTCGTCCCGCACCCGTACCGCGAACTCGGCTTCGCCGGTGTTCACTTCCACTTCCACCGTCACCGCCTTCGCGTGTGCGTGCCGGTGCGTGTTCTCCAGCGCCTCGGACACGATCGCGAGGACGTGGCGGGCGGTCGCCCAGGGCAGGACCGGGCGCTCGCCGCGGTGACGGAGTTCTGTGGGGAGCTGGGTGCGCGCCTCGAACGCCGAGATCTGCCCGGCGAGTTCGGACAGGACGTCCGTTTCCGGCGTGGTGAGGTTCGTATGACGGCGCAGGTCCGACAGAAGGTCTCGGGACTCCACCGCCGCCCGCCGGGCCGCCCCCGCGACCGTCGTCGCCTGGCGCTTCAGCGTGCCCGGGTCCGCACCGTCCGCCGAGGCGGCAGCAGCCAGCGCCTCCGCCGCCAGGGCCAGCCCGTGCAGCGTCTTCGCCACCGAGTCGTGCATCTCGCGTGCCAGTCGCGCCCGTTCCGACTCGACGGCCTCGGCGACGGCCAGGCGGGAGTTCGCCTCGGACAGCGCCTGGCTCGCCGTGCCGAAGCGGAACATCAGGTTGCGCAGGGTGACGCCGATGATGCCCGCGCCGACGCAGAACCCCGCGATCAGGAAGGTGTTGGCGCCGGCCCCCGGGTGGTGCTGCCAGGCCCGGTACACCGTCACCAGGACGATCAGCTGCAGGCCCGTGAAGACGCCCGAGCCGCGCCAGCCGTACAGCAGGCCCGCCAGCAGCGGGGTGCAGACCGTCGCGTAGGCGAGGGGGGACGCGGGGGACGCCGTCAGGAGCAGCACCGCGCCGAAGGTCAGGTCCACGGCCATCAGGGTGGGGTGCGCGAGGAGGCGGGGTCCGAAGCGGTCCCAGTCCCTGAGCATGGCGTACGAGCCCATGACGCCGAGGACGGCGGCGGCCAGGACCGCGTAGCGGGACAGGCCGTCGCTCGCGTTGGCCATCGCGAAGGGGGCGCCGATCGCGATCGCGGCGAGGCGGACGGCAAAGGCCTGGCGACAGAGGGCCTGGAGGGCGTTGAGCTGGAGACGGACGTTGCCGGGGGCGGGGACGTCGTCGGCCAGATAGCCGGGTCCCGCGCCCTCGGGCCAGCTCGACGCCGTCGCCTGCCCGGCTTCCCCCGCCCGTCCCCGTTCCGCCGACGCCGCGGCTCCCCGCGTTCGCTGCGCCGCGCCCTCTCCCCCCGCCTCCGGGTGCTCGGCGGGGCTCGTGGAGTGCTCGGGTGCCCACGGCCGGACCAGCCGGGCCCACAGACGGCCAGGCGGAGCCCACGAGCGGCCCGGTGGGGCCCACGGGTGGCCCGGTGAGGACCCCCGGAGGCTCCGCCGCGCACCCGGCCGGGGCAGTCGCGGCGCGGCAGGCGGCAGCCAGGGCGGCGGCGTGCGGCGGGCGTTCATCAGCGGCCCAGGATCGAGCCGAAGTTCGTGCCCGAACCCAGGAACATTCCCGTGGCGATCAGGATCATCGTCGCCGGAAGCATGAAGACGAGGGTGACCATCGTCGCCTTGGGGATGGTCTTGGCCGCGCGGCGGCGGGCGTTCTGGGCGTCCGTCCGGCGCATGTCCGTGGCCAGCTGGATCAGGGTCTCGGCGATCGGGGAGCCGAGTTCCTCGCCCTGCTGCAACGCCGACACGAACTGGGCGACCTGTTCGGAGGAGTTGCGCCTGCGCAGCTCGTCGAAGGCCTGCCGGCGGCTGACGCCCATGTCCATCTGGCGCAGCGTGATGCGCAGTTCGTCCGCCCAGGGACCCTCGTACTTCTCCGCGACGCGGTCCAGTGCCTGGCGGAAGCCGAGGCCCGCCGAGACCACGACCGCGAGGACGTCGAGGAAGTCGGGGAGGATGCGGTCGATGGCCTCCTTGCGTTCGCGGACCGCCTGCCAGATGAGGGCGTCGGCGGCGACCAGGCCGAAGGTCAGCGAGAGCACGGCGAACAGGAGCCGGCCGTTGGTGAGGAAGATCAGCCCCAGCAGGACACCGAAGATGCCGTACACCGCGCGGCGCGCGGCGTAGCGGTTGAGCGTCAGACCCCCGGGGTTGCCCGCCATGTCTATGCGCCGGCGTTTGGCGTCGACGCGGCGGGGGCCCATCAGGCGCAGCACCGTGGGCGCGAAGCGCATGCCGAGGCGGTCGACGGCGGAATCCGCCTTGGAGACGCGGGTTCCGCCGACCTCCAGGGCGAGCGCGAGGTCGCTGGGCAGTTTGGCGTCGGCACGGATCATGCGGATGCCCAGCAGGGCGCCCGCGACGGCGGCGGCCGTCAGGAGGGCGAGCAGCAGGGGGAGCAACGTGATCCCTCCTTCCTCAGACTTCGATCTTGCCGAGGCGGCGGATGACGAAGAAGCCGACGGTGTACAGGCCCAGCGCGATCAGGACGAGGGCCTGGCCCAGGCCTGAGCCGGTGACGCGGGCGAGCGCGCCCTCGTTCGAGGAGTTGATCAGGAGCAGGGAGCCGAGGCCGAGCAGCGGGACCGTGAAGGCCGTGGCGTTGACCTCGGAGAGCATCGTGCGGACCTCGCGGCGGGTCTCCTTGCGGTCCTCCAGGGTCTGGGTGAGGTTGCGCAGGGAGCTGACGACCGAGCCGCCCGCCTTGTTGGCGAGGACCAGGGTGGTGACCAGGACGATCAGCTCACGGGAGGGGAGCCGCTCGGAGAGCTCGCCGAGTGCGTCGTCGATGGAGCGACCCATCATCAACTGATCGGCGACGTGGGCGAGTTCCTCGCCCGCCGGGTTCTCCAGCTCCTCGGCGGCCATCGCCAGCGCGGTCCGCATGGCGAGGCCGGCGGCGGTCGCGTTGGCCAGCAGTCTCGCCACGTCGGGGAGTTGGCCGATGAAGGCCTCGATGCGTTTCTGGCGCTGCCAGTTGAGGAATATGACCGCGCTCCACACCCCGACCAGGGCGGCGATCGGGCCGAAGAAGGGGGCCAGCACCGAGGCCGCGATCAGCCACAGCGCGACGACGACGGCGGTGACGTAGGTGGCGAACTCGCCCGCCGTCACGTCGAGGCCCGTCGCCGACAGACGCAGGTGGATGGTGCGGCCGAGACGGGTGCGGCGCAGCCGGCGGTCGACGGCGGCGAAGCGGCGTACGCGGCCGGCGGCCGTGCGCAGCGGGCCGCCGCCGGCGAGCCGGTCCACGAGGGCCTGGCGCTGCGCACGTCCGGAGGCGTACGTGTGTACACCCGCGACGGCGAGGGTGCCGCACAGGACGGTGGCGCCGAGGGCCAGGGCGGCGGGGTTGTTCACGGCTCGCTCCTCTCGGTCGTGGTGGTCATCCGATGGCCTGCCTGGGATCGAGTGCGTCCAGGACCTCGACGACGCCGAAGGCGGGCGGCAGTGGCTCGTTGGCGACGTACAGCTTCTCGGCGACCGGGCGGGGCAGCGGGAGGTGCTCGAAACGGCCCTGGACGACACGGTCGGGGCCGACGGGTCGCGGTACGAAGCGGGTGACGGGGACGACCCGGAACTGTTCGCGGCCGTGCGAGACCAGCAGGGCGATCTCGGTGATCCTGCGGGAGCCGTCGGCGTGCCGGGACAGCTGGACGACCACGTCGACGGCCGAGTTGATCTGGTCCTTCAGCGCCTCGAAGGGGATCAGGACCTCGGACATCGAGCCGAGGGTCTGGAGCCGCATGAGGGCGTCCTCCGCGGAGTTCGCGTGGACCGTCGCGAGGGAGCCGTCGTGGCCGGTCGACATGGCCTGCAGCATGTCGAGGGTCTCCCCGCCGCGGACCTCACCGACGATGATGCGGTCGGGGCGCATGCGCAGGGAGTTGCGGACCAGTTCGCGGATGGTGATCTGGCCCTTGCCCTCGACGTTCGGGGGCCGGGACTCCAGGCGGATGACGTGTTCCTGCTGGAGCTGGAGTTCGGCGGAGTCCTCGATGGTGATGATGCGTTCGTGGGACGGGATGAGCCCGGAGAGCGCGTTGAGGAGGGTGGTCTTCCCGCTGCCCGTGCCGCCGCTGACGATCACGTTGAACCGGGCGCGCACGAACGCGGCGAGGAGCATCAGCATCTGTTCGTCGAGCGAGCCGAGGCCGATGAGCTCGGGCAGTGTGTAGGCGCGGGGGAAGCGGCGGATGGTGAGGGTGGGCCCGGTGAGGGCGAGCGGCGGGATGATGACGTTGACGCGTTCGCCGGTGGGGAGGCGGGCGTCGACCATGGGGTTGGACTCGTCGACGCGGCGGTTGACCGTGGAGACGATGCGTTCGATGGTCTGCATGAGCTGTTCGGTGGAGGCGAAGCGGAGCGGGAGCTGCTCGACCCGGCCCGCCCGCTCCACGAAGATCGAGTCCGGGCCGTTGACCATGATCTCGGTGATCGACGCGTCGGCGAGCAGTGGTTCGAGGACGCCGAGTCCGAGGGCCTCGTCCACGACCCGCCGGATCAGCTGGGCGCGTTCGGCGGAGGAGAGGACGGGGCCTTCGCGGCTGATGATGTGGCCGAGTACGCGCTCCAGGCGCACCCGTCGTTCGGCTGCCGCCAGGCTCGACATCTCGGCGAGGTCGATCTCCTCGAGGAGCTTGGCGCGGTAGACGGCGACGAGGTGTCCGTCCTCACGGGCGGGGCCTCCCTCGTCGGGGGTGGCCAGTCGGGATCGCAGGCTCATGGGTTCAGCTCCTCCCGGTCGGTCGTGCGGTTCGGTCGCGGGATCCGCTCGCGGGATCCCGTCATGGGGTCAGTCGTCGGTGGGCATGGTGGCGCGGCGGGTCACCTCGTAGGGGCCGAAGAGGGGGATGACCCCGGGGACACGCACGGTGACCGTGGCGGTGGTGAGGTCCGGCCCCGTCGCGGGGGCGACCCGCGGATCCAGCCATCCGCTCACCGCGGCGCTTCCCGCCGCCCCGCCGTCGCCGCCCTGCGAGGCGACCCGGGCGGCGGCGCGCGCGCCGGAACCGGCCTGGTTGATCCCGTATCCGATGAGGCCGAGCTGGATGGCGGCCATCCCGATGACCAGCAGGATGGGCAGGAACCCGGCGAACTCCAGCATGGAGACGCCCCGGTCGTCACGGAGGCGACGCCCCGGCCGCGGCCTGTCCTTCAGCCGCCGCTCCGGCTGCCGCCCGTGATCCGTCCGCCGTCCCTGGGAGGCCGTCATCCGACGTCCCCCTCCAGCGCCGCGCCCGCCGTCCCTTTCACGTGCCACCCCGCGTCGAACCCCGGGAAGAAGAGCGGGACGTCGACGTCGACGGTGGCCCTCATCACCGAGCCCGCCGGAGCGCATTCGATGCCCGCGTCCCTCCAGGAGCCCGGCAGGTGCCGGCTCCCGGCCGTCCGGCAGGCGCCGCCGACGTCACCGTCGACCGCGTAGGCCGCCGTGGCCGCGCGCGCCGCCTCGTCCGCCGCGTTCCCGGCCAGCGAGTACGAGTAGCCGTACAGCACGCACTGCCACAGGATCGTCATCACGACCAGCAGGATCGGGAACATGCCGGCGAACTCCAGGGTCACCGCGCCCCGGTCGCCGCCCCTCCTGCGCAGCGCCGACGCCCCCCGGTCCGGGGAGGCCTTGCGGCGCCGGCCGCCGCCCCCGCCCTCCTGGGCGACCACCAGTCCCAGTTCCGCCGCCAGTGACCACAGCGCCTGTTTGACGGTGGAGCGGGCGTCCAGGTCCTGGAGGCGGCCCGCGTCCACGACGGACTGGAGCTCCTTGAAGGCGGCGGGGACCGCCGCGCTCGCGACTTTGGTGCCGGTGACGCGTTGGACCAGGGAGGGCTGGATCTCCGTACCGCGGGCGAACCGGTTGACGACCGTGGTCGTCTCCTCCGCCTTGCGGATCTGGAGGCGGTCCCACATACGGACCATGCGTTTGGCGGCGCGGACGGCCACGACGTCCGGGGTGACGAGGAGCAGCGCCTGGTCGGCCATCTCCACGGCCGCCGCGGTCGCGGAGTTCATCTGGGAGCCGCAGTCGACGATCACGACGTCGTGGCGGGAGCGCAGGACCGACAGCACCTGGCGCGTCACCCGGTCCGTGACCTCCTCGCCGCGTTCTCCCTCGGCGGGGGCGAGCAGCAGGCCGACGCCGCTGTCGTGGAGGTAGACGGCGTCCTGGAGGACGCGCGGGTTGATGTCGCTGATCCCGGCGAGGTCGGCCACCGACCGGCGGAACTGCACGTCCAGGTAGGAGGCGACGTCGCCGGACTGGAGGTCGAGGTCCACCAGCGCCACGTTCCGCCCCGAGGCCTTAGACGCCAGGGCGATCTGGACCGCGGTCACGGTGGTGCCGACGCCGCCCTTCGCCCCGGTGACCGTGACGACGGTGCCGCCGGGGCCCGTGTACAGCTCGGGCGTACCGCTGCCGAGGTGGCGCCGCATGCCGAGCGACCATCCGGCCGCGGCCTGGACGCGTTCGGCGAGGGCGTCGTAGCCGAGCGGCAGACCGATGATGCCGCGGGCGCCGGAGTCCATGGCGGCGGTGAGGACGCCGGTGCTGGCGTCGGCCGTGATGAGGACGACACCGACCGCCGGGAAACGCAGCACCAGATCGCGGATGAGGTCCAACGCCGGTACGGGACCGATGCGTTCGTGGACGAGGACGACTTCGGGCAGCTCGTCGAGCGACTCCGCCGCGAGCCGGGCGAGGGTGTCGAGGAGGGCGGTGGAGTCGGGGACGGGCGGGGCGGGTTCGGCGTCGGCGAGCTGGCTGAGCAGGGTGGTGAGCGCTCGGGCCGAGTCGATGTCGCCGACGGCCGGGAGGATACGAATGGTCATCGGCACGGCCCCGGGGGCGTGGACCTCATGCGCGGCCTCCTACTTGTCCTGGTCGAGGGTGTACGTACGCTCGCCGGGGGCGACGGTGGTGTCGGAGCCGCCCGCGACCAGGGCGAGCCGGACGTGGGTCGCGAAGGACTCGGCGTACGCGACGCGTTGGGCGTCGGCGGTGTCGAGCGCGAAGGTGATGGGGACGGCCTGGGTGGCGGTGCGGCTGCGTTCGGCGCTGGACTGGCCGGGGTCGAGGGCGGTGAGTCTGCCGACGTCGATGACGCGCGCGTTCGCCACGATGACCTTGGACTGGTCCTTCTGCTTGTCGTTCTCCGCCTTGAAGGTGGCGTAGATGTTGACCCGCGCGCCCGGGTCGATCTTTCCGGCCACACCGGTCGCTGCGTCGATCATGATGGCGATCTCCTGCTGGCCCGCTTCCAGCGCGGGCCGGTCCACGATCATGTCGCTCTGGAGCAGAGAGCCCTTCTTGAGCTGGGTGACGGCGATCTTCCCGCGGATCCGGGAGAGGTCCGTGACCGCCGTGGAGGACAGCCAGCGCTCGGGCATCGAGATCTTCTGGAACTGGTCGGCCGTCAGCTCCTTGTAGGGCGCGATGTCGTCCTTCAGGCGGTACGCCGAGACCTCCGGGCCGACCTTGGAGTTCACGTCGCGGATCACCGAGAGCACTCCGGCGAAGGCGCCCAGGGCGCACAGGACCGAGAGGACCAGCAGGATGACGCCGCGGCGCTGGCGTGAGTTCATGACGCGGACAACCTCGATCGTGGGGCGGGGACGGCGGGGTCGAGCGGTCGTGCCTGGTGCTGTTCAGGTGCTGTTGAGATGTCGCTGTGGAGCCGTGGTGCTACGGGCCGGTGGCGCTGCGGAGCCGTGAGCCGCGGTCCGCGCAGCCGGCGCGACCTGCACGGCTTGTACGCCTTGTGCGACCTATGTGGCTCATGTCATGCCCCGGGGCAGGGCACGCACTGGAGAGGATGCCCGCACCGCGGCGGCCGGAAGCTCAGAGGGCGGTGGCAGCGGCGCGGCACAGAACCCGCAGCGGTCACCGATGAGTTCGAGTCCGCACCAGTGGCACTCCTCCCGCCGGACGGACGACACGAGTTGGTAGAGCACGGAGACGTCGTACAGACCGGCGGCGAACTCGGCGAGCTTGGTGGTGCCCCACCAGCGCCCCGACTCCTCCGGCAGTGGCACGGTCGCGACGCCCTGTACCCGCCAGGCGGGCGCGAGGGTCGCCGTGACCCAGTCCGAGGGCGGCTGCCCGGAGGCGACGAGCAGCCGGGTACCGAACTCGGGCCCGGCGATCTCGTCCTGGCCGATCCGCGCGAGCTGGGGCCGCGGGGTGGCCAGTACCGCGAACTGGGCGCCCGGCACCCATGACTTGGCGTGCGACTTCAGGGTCACCGGCACCCGGTCGAGCTTGGCGACCGAGCCGAGCAGGGCACCGGCGTAGATGTAGTGGGCGAGCAGCCGGGCGGAGGAGGCGAGCACACCCGGACTGAAGTCGCAGCCGGACAGCTGGCGCAACTGCTGGACGAGCAGGGCGAGTCCGAGCGGCGGCAGGTCGATGCCGAGCAGCGCGATCCGGTCGCTCTCCAGGACGGAGCGGACGGTGTGCAGGCGCCGGATCACGGCCGCGTCGACCGAGGCCGGGTAGAGCGCGATGACGTACCCGTGCTGCTCGATGAGCGCGTGCATTCCCGTGAGGGAGCCTTCGAGGGTGTCGAGGGGCTGGACGACCGCGGGCGGAGTCTGCCGGTCGTGCGGCGGCAGCACCAGGTCGGAACTGGTGACGGCTATCGCGGTCGGCACGCTGCACACACCCCGTTCGCCGCGGCGAGGTGGTCAACCACCGCCACGGATCGCCCCTGTTTCGTCATGGACCGCCACAGTTGGCCGCAGTTCGTCACTGTGACGTCCCCTCGCACCTTGCATCAGCACCATATCCACGGCATGGCCCGCTCAACACCGAATCCGCCAGATCATCTCACGGAAGGTGCGGGCATGATCAACGGAGAGTAAGGCGAATACGCGACAAGTCGCCCACGCCACAAAGGGGTTGGGATTTCCGGCCGTTCCCCGAGGTCTTGACAACAGGATTGGTCTGGACCAACTTGTAATCCAGCGGTGGCCGCCGTTCCGTATCCCTCCCCATCCCTCCCCATCCCTCCCCCACCCCCCCGGAGGACCCAGTGGACCGCGTCACACGCATGCCCGCACGGAGATGGGCGGTCGGCCTCGCCACCGCAGTCACCGCCTCCGTCCTCTCCCTCACCGGCCTGGCGGGCCAGGCCCAGGCCGCCGACGTCAACAACGCCAGGAACGGCGGGTACGAGTCGGGCCTGAGCAACTGGACCTGTTCCGCGGGCAGCGGTACGACGGTCTCCTCACCGGTGCACGGCGGCTCGGCGGCGCTCAAGGCGACGCCGGCCGGGCAGGACAACGCCCAGTGCACCCAGTCCGTCGCGGTCAAGCCCAACTCGACGTACACGCTGAGCGCGTGGGTGCAGGGCGGGTACTCCTATCTCGGTGTGACCGGCACGGGCACCACGGACGTGTCGACCTGGACCCCGGACTCCGCCTCCTGGAAGCAGCTGTCCACCACCTTCACCACCGGCGGGTCGACGACCTCGGTGACGGTCTACACCCACGGGTGGTACGGGCAGGCCGCGTACTACGCCGACGACCTCTCGGTCTTCGGTCCCGACGGGGGCGGAGGCGGCGACCCGGCCCCCACGGTCCCGGCGGCGCCCGCCGGTCTGGCCGTCTCCTCGACCACCTCCTCGTCCGTCTCCCTGATCTGGAACACGGTGTCGGGAGCGACGGGTTACAACGTCTACCGGTCCGGCACCAAGGTGACGGCGGTGACCGGGACCTCGGCGACGGTGACCGGACTGACCGCGTCCACCTCGTACCCCTTCCAGGTCACGGCGACCAACTCGGCCGGTGAGTCGGTGAAGTCGGCGACGGTGACGGGCACGACGAGCGCGTCCACGGGCGGCGGCGGGGGCACCGCGCTGCCGAAGCACGCCGTCACGGGCTACTGGCAGAACTTCAACAACGGCGCGACGGTCCAGAAGATCTCCGCCGTCCAGTCCCAGTACGACATCATCGCGGTGGCCTTCGCGGACGCGACCGGCACACCGGGCGCGGTGAGCTTCAACCTGGACTCCGCCGGCCTCGGCGGCTACACGGTCGACCAGTTCAAGGCGGACATCAAGGCCAAGCAGGCCGCGGGCAAGAAGGTCGTCATCTCCATCGGCGGCCAGAACGGCACCGTGTCCATCAACGACCCGACGTCCGCGGCGAACTTCGCCGACTCCGTCTACTCCCTCATGCAGACGTACGGCTTCGACGGCGTCGACATCGACCTGGAGAACGGGCTCAACGCGACGTACATGACGCAGGCGCTGCGCTCCCTGGCGTCCAAGGCGGGCTCGTCCCTGATCATCACGATGGCCCCGCAGACGATCGACATGCAGTCCACCTCGAACGCCTACTTCCAGACCGCCCTGAACATCAAGGACATCCTCACGGTCGTCAACATGCAGTACTACAACAGCGGTTCGATGCTCGGGTGCGACGGCAAGGTCTACAGCCAGGGTTCGGTCGACTTCCTCACCGCCCTCGCCTGCATCCAGCTCCAGGGCGGCCTGGCCCCCTCCCAGGTGGGCCTGGGCCTCCCGGCCTCGACGAGCGGCGCGGGCAGCGGCTATGTGTCTCCGACGGTGGTGAACAACGCGTTGGACTGCCTGGCCAAGGGCACCAACTGCGGCTCCTTCAAGCCCTCCAAGACCTACCCGGACCTGCGCGGTGCGATGACCTGGTCGACGAACTGGGACGCGGCGGCGGGCAACGCGTGGTCGAACTCGGTGGGGGCGCACGTGCACGCGCTCGGCTGACGCGCCTGCCTCCAAGCCCCCTGAGCACGGCCCGCCCCGCCCGGAACTGTCATCGCATCCCGGCTCGTTGCCAGGTGCGAACGGTTTCGGCGGTGGCGGGCCGCGGGGTTGTTTCGGATCCCACGGAACGTCAGAAGCGTCTGGGCGCCGAGCTGCGCAAGATGCGGACGGCAGGCAGGGCCGACCACCTTCTCTGAGCCGCCGGACGGCTATCCCATCGGCCGGTAGTACCCCAGCACCCACGCCAGCTGTGCGAACCACCCGCGCAACAACTCCCGCGGCTTCGCGGTCACCACGCACTCGTAGACCCTGCCGTCCAGGTGGACCACGGCGACCATCAGGGCCTTGCCATTGGGGCTCGCCTTGTAGTGGACGCTGCGGATCTCGGCCCAGGGGAAGTCGACCGTGATGTCGTACATCTCGAAGGCCACACCCGACACGTCGACAACGACCGAGTTGTGCTTGTCGACCGCCAGGAACTCCGGGCCGGGCGCCGCGGGCTGTGGCGGCTGCGGGGCGTACTGCGGCGGGGGCGGGCCGAAGCCGGGTGGGGTGGAAGCGGGCGGCTGGTCTGTCACTCCGGCAACCTACCCCGGCGTACGCAGACCCCCTCCGAGGAGGACTCCCCGTGGGCTCCCAGCGGCATCCCCGTGGACTCCCTCTGGACCTTCTTTCCGTCCACTGAAACATTTCCGGGGGGCCGGCGCATCAATGAGGTGAAGGCGGCGGTACGAGAGACACGGGAGCGGAATGAGACAGATCCGGGGGGACGACTACGCCGAGTTCGCGGCGGCGCGGGCGGGGCACCTCTACCGCTCCGCCTGTCTGCTCACCGGCGGGGACACCCATCTCGCCGAGGACCTGGTCCAGGAGACCCTCGGTCGCCTGTACGTCCGCTGGTACCGGGTCTCCCGCGTCGGCAACCCCGCCGGATACGCGCAGACCGTCCTCACCCGTACCTTCCTCGCCCACCAGCGGCGCCGCAGCAGCCGGGAACGCGCCACGGACGAGTTCCCCGACCTTCCCGACCCCCGCGCGGCCGACACCGACACGCCCCTGCGGCTGACCCTGGTCGAGGCACTCGGCCGGCTGTCCGCCAAGGACCGGGCCGTGGTCGTGCTGCGCTACTGGGAGGACCGCAGCGTCGAGGAGACCGCCGAGGCCATGAACGTCAGCTCGGCCGCCGTACGCACCCGCTGCACCCGCGCGCTCGCCCGGCTGCGGCTGCTGCTCGGGGACGCCCTCGGCGAGCACGCCAGACCCTGACGCCGACCCGGCGCCGACGACCGTACCGAGACTTCCGAACCACAGCTCCGACCCACAGCTCAGACAGACAGCCCTTACGGAGAGCAGAGAGGGTGATTCGCCATGCCCGTTGACGACCGCCATCACGACCACGACCGGTACCACGACCACCACCGGGACAACGACCACGAGGACCGTTTCGAGGAACGGCTCGGCGAGGCCCTGCACCAGGCCGGCGGGGCCTACGAGACCGACCGGCGCGCCCTGGTCGCCGCCGGCGAGACGCGTGGCCACAGGCTGCTGCTGCGGCGCAGGGCCGCCGTCGTGGCGGGCGTCGCCTCGGTCGCGCTCGTGGGCCTCGGCGGGGCACTCCTCGTACCGGGCGGCGACGACGGGCGGCAGTCCGTGGCCACCGGTGCGAAGACCCCCGTCGCTTCGGCCACCCCCAAGGCGTCGTACACCGGCGACCAACTCATCGGCATCCTCGAGAAGCTGCTCCCCCGGGGCGAGTTCGGCTCGGCGGAAGCACGCGGCACGGACGAGCAGCTGCCGCCGTACGCGCAGGTCGTCTACAACGACGGCAAGGGCAAGGCGGCCATCGCCGTCGGCTTCAACCGGGTCCTGCCCGGCAGCGAGCAGGCCCGCCAGACCATCGCGTGCCCGGACAAAACCCTGACGCCGTTCGACAGCTGCGCCGTGACCAGGCTGTCCGACGGCTCGGCGCTCAAGCTCTTCCAGGGTTACGAGTACCCGGACCGCCGCGCGGACACGAAGCTGTGGACGGCGGACCTCGTCACCCCCAAGGGGCAGCAGGTCAGCGTGAGCGAATGGAACGCCGCGGCCGAGAAGGGCGCGCCGGTCAGCAGAGCCGAACCCCCACTGTCCCCGGCACGGTTGAGGACACTCGCCACAGCCGGTGCGTGGCTGGGCGTCGTCGACGCGATCCCGGTGGACCCCAAGGCCCCGACGGCGGCACCCGCACAGCCCTCGGGCATCGACGGCGGCTCGGTCGCTTCCACGCTCGTCTCACTGCTCCCCAAGGGCGTCAAGGTGGTCGCCAGGAGCGGCCCGGACAGCGGGTACGCCTATGTCGTCGTCGACGACGGCAAGGGCAGGAGCCTGGTCCAGATCAACGTGCAGCCGAACATGTCGGACGTCGAGGGCCAGCTCTTCGGGGCGGGCGCCGAGACGCTGGCCGACGGCACGAAGGTCATCACGCACGAGGGACCGGGCGCGAAGGGCGGCGCCGGCGTCGTCATGTGGACCGCCGACACCATCAGGACCGACGGGTTCCGTGTGGTGGTCAGTGCCTTCAACTCCGGCAGCCAGGTGACGGCCGCGACCCGCACCGCCCCCGCGCTCACGACGAAGCAGCTCCGGGCGATCGCCCTCAGTGCGAAGTGGCGCGGTCTGGGCTGAGTTCCCTCACCGCTCTCACGCGTCGGGCCCCGTCGGGCGGACTTGCCGGCGGGGTCCGACGCATGACTGGTTTCTGCCACCGGCCCTTTGTCGTCTCTTGACCTGCCCATGCCAAACACTCACCATGAGCGCCACACCCGCACTCCGTACGTCGCACTGATTCCACCCCCCACACTCCGCCAAGGAGACTTCATGCGACTTCACAGACGCGGCAGGCGCACCGTCACCCTCGCGACCCTGCTCGCGCTCGCCCTCGCCGCCCCGATCACCGCCACCGCCACCCACGCCACGGCGACCGGAGCGAAAGCCCCCGCACCCTCGGCCGACGACATACGCCAGTACGAGATCCACCAGAGCACCACCCCGGTGACCCGCACCGCCATCCAGCAGACCGGCGTCACCGTGGACGAGGCCGACGAGGAGACCGTCGTCGTCTCGGGCCGCGCCGACCAGGTCGAAAGGCTGCGCCGACTCGGCTACGAGGTCTCCCTGTTGGGGTCCGCGCCGAACCGGTCGAACGGCGCCGGCGACGTCCGCCTCCTCGACTTCCCCTCGGCCGACTCGAAGTACCACAACTACGCCGAGACGAACGCGGAGATCGACCAGCGGCTCGCGGCCTACCCGAGCATCATGAGCAAGCGGGTGATCGGGAAGTCGTACCAGGGCCGGGACATCGTCGCCATCAAGGTCAGCGACAACGTGGCCACCGACGAGAACGAGCCCGAGGTCCTCCTCACCTTCCACCAGCACGCCCGCGAGCATCTGACCGTCGAGATGGCGCTGTATCTGCTGCGCGAGCTCGGGGCCGGATACAGCAGCGACTCCCGCGTCACCAACATGGTGAACGGTCGCGAGATCTGGATCGTCCCGGACCTCAACCCCGACGGCGGTGAGTACGACATCGCGACCGGCTCGTACCGGTCCTGGCGCAAGAACCGCCAGCCCAACTCCGGTTCCTCGTACGTCGGTACGGACCTCAACCGCAACTGGAACTACAAGTGGGGCTGCTGCGGCGGCTCGTCCGGCTCCACGTCCTCCGAGACCTACCGCGGCGCCTCCGCCGAGTCCGCACCCGAGGTGAAGGTCGTCGCCGACTTCGTACGCAGCCGGGTCGTCGGCGGCAAGCAGCAGATCACGGCCGGGATCGACTTCCACACGTACAGCGAACTCGTGCTGTGGCCCTTCGGGTACACCACCGCCGACACCGCGACCGGCATGACCGCGGACGACGCCGCCGCGTTCAAGGCCGTCGGCCAGAAGATGGCGGCCAGCAACGGGTACACCCCGGAGCAGTCCAGCGACCTGTACATCACCGACGGGTCGATCGACGACTATCTCTGGGGCAGTCAGAAGATCTTCGACTACACCTTCGAGATGTATCCGACGTCCAGTTCCGGAGGTGGGTTCTACCCGCCCGACGAGGTGATCGAGCGGGAGACCTCGCGGAACCGGGACGCGGTGTTGCAGTTGCTGGAGAACGCGGACTGCATGTACCGGTCGATCGGGAAGGCGACGCAGTACTGCAGTTGACCGGGGCGGTGCGGTGGGTGGGGAACTGCGGGCCGCATGTGGCTGGTCGCGCAGTTCCCCGCGCCCCTACGGGGCGCTCTCGTCCAGGGCCTCTTCAGAATCCTCACCGTCTTCGAAGTAGGCGTCCAGGACCGCGTCCAGCTGGTCCTCCCACTCCTTGAAGCGGGCCCGGGCCGTCGCCTCGATCTCGATCGGGTACCAGCGGCCGTCCGGGGTGTGCACCGTGATGGTGAACCGCTTCCCGAAGCGGGGCGATTCCGTCTCGACGGCGCCGATCTCGTCCCAGCGGAACTCCGCCTCCTGGTCGTCCAGACGCAGGTGCACGCCGCTGTGGTCGGCCTTGATCGAGGCGCGCCGGTCGGACGCCTCGAACACCGGTCCGTCCGGGTCGGGTTCGGGTTCGGGCTCGGAGTCCGAGTCGGATTCGGAGGTGGCCTCCTCTCCCGGCTCGGCGGATGCCTTCTCGGCGGCCGGCGTCTCGGGGGCGGCGTCCTCGACAACCGCCTCCTCGGACACGGCCTCCTCGGAGGCGGTCTCCTCGGACGCGGCCTCCTCGACGGCCGCGTCCTTCGGCTCCGCCTTCGCGGGTGACGTGAGCCCGGGGATGTACGCCGGGTTCACCGCGGCGGCGTCCAGGGGCTGGCTCTTCGAACCTATGCGCTGCTCCACAGCGGGCAGTATGGTCGAAGATCCTGTGTCGGACACAGCCAGCCCCCAAGTTGGCAACGCGACTGTTGTACGAAGACGCCCCGTACCTACACGAACAGGCTCACCACCGCCGCCACCGCGAAGCCCGCCACCGACAGCACCGACTCCAGGACCGTCCAGGTCTTGAGGGTGTCCCGTTCGGAGATGCCGAAGTACTTCGCGACCATCCAGAAGCCGCCGTCGTTGACGTGCGAAGCGAAGATGGAGCCCGCCGAGATGGCCATGATGACCAGCGCGACGAACGCCTGGGAGTGGTCGCCCTCCGTCAGCAGCGGGGCCACGATGCCGGCAGTCGTGACGATGGCGACCGTGGCCGAGCCCTGGGCGACCCGCAGGACCAGGGAGATCAGGTAGGCGAGGACGACCACCGGCAGGCCGACGTCGTTGAAGGTGTCGGAGAGGGCCTGGGCGACCCCGCTGCCCTTGAGGACCGCGCCGAAGACACCGCCCGCGCCGACCACGAGCAGGATGTTGCCGACCGGCTTGAGGGAGGCGGTGGACACCGTCTCCAGCGACTTGCGGGACCAGCCGCGACGGATGCCGAGCAGGTAGTACGCCAGCAGCAGCGCGATCGTCAGGGCGACGAAGGGGTGGCCGAAGAACTCGATGACCGAGCGGCCGGTGGAGGGGTCGAAGGCGATCGAGGAGAAGGTCGCGAGCAGGATCAGCACCAGCGGCGTACCGATGATGGCCAGCACCGTGCCGAGCGGCACCGGCGCCTCCCGCGGCGTGACGCCGGCGGTCCGCTGTTCCTCGACCAGCGCCGCCTTCGCCTCGTCGGCGGCCTCGACCATGTCCTGCGGTACGGGGACGAAGATCCGCTTGCCGACCCAGGCGGCCCAGGCCCAGGCGGCGAGCACGGCGGGGATGCCGCAGACGATGCCCATCAGGATGACCCAGCCGAGGTCGACGTGGAGCAGACCGGCGGCGGCCACCGGACCCGGGTGCGGCGGCAGGAACGCGTGGGTCATGGACAGGCCGGCGAGCAGCGGCAGGCAGTACAGGAGGATCGACTTGCCGCCGCGCTTGGCGGCCGCGTACACGATCGGCGCGAGGACGAAGATGCCGACGTCGAAGAAGACCGGGATGCCGAAGATGAGGCCGGTGAGGCCCATGGCGAGCGGGGCGCGCTTCTCTCCGAAGAGCTGGAGCAGCCGGGAGGCCAACACCTCGGCTCCGCCGGAGACTTCGAGCACGGCGCCGAGCATGGTGCCGAGCCCGATGATGATCGCGATGTGGCCGAGGGTGCCGCCCATGCCGGACTCGATGAGCGAGACGGCGTCGGAGCGCTGGACGGTGCCGAAGAGTTCGGTGACCGAGAGACCGGCCGCGAGGCCGACGGCTATGGAGACCGCGAGCAGCGCGACGAACGGCTGCAGTCTGACCTTGATGATCAGGAAGAGGAGAAGCAGGATGCCGAGCGCGGCGACCGTGAGGAGGCCGGCGGTGCCGTGGATGAGGGCGATGAGTCCACCGGTGTGGGGTGGGGTCTCGGGCGCGGCGGCGGCGAGCAGGGACATCACGGGGACCTCGTAATTCCATGAGCTTTCGGGGCAGGGGGAATCGCGGTGCGGCGCCCCGGGAACGGGCGCCGCACCGTGATGACGTACGGAGTGCGGGAGAAGGCGGGAGAGAGCGGAGCCCGGCGTCAGCTCAGGACGGCCAGCGCGTCGATCTCGATGAGGAGGCCCGCGGGCAGACCGACGTAGACGGTCGTGCGGGCGGCGGGGGGCGCGGTGAGGCCCTGCTCCTCGAAGTACGCGTTGTAGATCTGGTTCATCTCGGCGAAGTGGTCGACGTCGGTGAGGTAGACGCGGATCATCATCGCGTCGTCCCAGGTGGCGCCGCCCTCTTCGAGGATGGCCCGGACGTTGGCGAGGGTCTGGAGGGTCTGCTCGCGCAGGGTCGGGCCCGCGGGCGTCGGCGGCTCGCCCTCGACCGCGGGCAGGAAGCCGACCTGGCCCGCGACCTGGAGGATGTTCCCCTTCCTGACTCCGTGCGAGAACTTGGCGGGCGGGGTGGTGTGGGTCTTGGGGGTGAGGGCGGTCTTCTCGGTCATGGGGGTCCTTAGCTGGGGTCCTTCGGGGACTTTCCGGAGTAGTCGCGGCTGATGGCGTCCGCCGTACGGCGCACCAGCGGGAGCAGGGTGAGGAGTTCGTCGGCGGTGACGACGACGTTGGGCGCGGAGACCGACATCGCGGCGGCGACCCGCCCGTCGGCACCCCGGATGGGCGCGGCGACGCAGTTGATGGACTCCTCGTGGCCACCGAGGTCGGTGGCCCAGCCCTGTTCGCGCACCGTCGCCAGCTCCTTGCGGAAGGCGGGGGCGTTGGGGGTCGAACGGGCCGTGTACAGGGGGTAGTCGAGCTTCTCCGTGAGGGCGCCGCGCTCGGCCTCGGGCAGGTCGGCGAGGAGGAGTTTGGCGACCGCGGCGACGGTGAGGGCGACGGGCTTGCCGATCCGGGAGTACATGCGCACGGGGTAGCGGCTCTCCACCTTGTCGATGTAGAGGACCTCGTTGTCCTCGTACACCGCGAGGTGGACGGTGTGCCCGCACTGTTCGTTGAGGCGTACGAGATGGGAGTGGGCGATCTCGCGGATGTCGAGGTTCTCGACGGCCTCCTGGGCGAGGGCGAAGAGGCGGGCGCCGAGGCGGTAGCGCTGGTCGGACTGTCGGTAGACGAGACCGTGCTCGTGCAGGGTGCGCAGGAGCCGGAGCGCCGTGGACTTGTGGACGCCGAGACGGTCGGCGACCTGGCCGAGGTCGGCGGGTCCCTCGGCGAGCAGCGGCAGGATGCTCAGCGCACGGTCGACGGTCTGGCTCATGGGGTACGTACCTCCTCGTCGGCCCGCGTGACGGCTTCGGTCCAGCCGGGGCCGAGTCGAAGTGTCCCCCACGCCCCGTCGTCCAGAGCGGCCAGCCGGTCGGCGTGGTCGCGGGACGGCGGCACGGCGAGATCGCCGGGGACGGTGAGGGCGGCGGCGGCCGTGAGGTGGCCGTGCCGCAGCCGGTCACGGGCGGGCAGAGCCCGGAGGGTGGCGGACAGGAACCCGGCGGCGAAGGCGTCCCCGGCGCCGACGGGCGCGACGACGTCGACGCGGAGAGCGGGAACGCGGGTGACGGTGTCCGCGCCGGGCCCGCCGTCGCGGACACCGCCGGGCTCGGCACCGCACACGTCGCCAGGCCCGGCACCGCGCCCACCGCGGGGCTCGCCGCCGCTGCCGCGCTCGAACAGCGTCGCGCCCGCCGCGCCCTGCTTCACCACCAGTGCCCGGGGTTCGGGCAGTGCGGCGCGGATCGCGTCGGGGCCGCCGGTGATGCCCCAGGCCTCCTCCGCCTCGTCCTCGCCCACGAAGACGAGGTCGCTGCGGCGGGCCAGTTCCAGCAGGACGGTCCGGCCCGTCTCCGGGTGGTGCCAGAGGTGCGCCCGGTGGTTGACGTCGAACGAGACGAGGGGGCGGTCGGGGCGGGGGGCGGTCAGCTCGCGGAGCAGGGCCAGGCAGTCGGCGGAGAGCGCGGCGGTGATGCCGGAGACGTGCAGGACGCGTCCGGAGTCCAGCTCCGCGCGGGGCGTGTTGTCCGGGGACATCGCGGAGGCGGCGGAACCGGCCCGGTAGTAGAGGACTTCGTGCTCGTCCGTGGCCCGGTCGCCCGCGGTGCGGAAGTAGATTCCGGTGGGGCGGTGGGGGTCGCGGCGCACGGCGGAGGTGTCGACGCCGTACGCGGTGATGGCCTCCACCAGGTGGTCGCCGAACCCGTCGTTCCCGACCCTGCCGATCCACTTCACGCGGTGCCCGGCGGCCGCGAGGACGCACGCCACGTTGGACTCGGCGCCGCCGATCCCCCGGTCGAAGGAGGGCACGTCGGCGAGGCGCCCCGGCCGGGAGGGCAGGAACGTGACCATGGACTCGCCGAGCGCGACCACGTCGACGGGGCGGATGCCGTCGACGGGACGGGACACGGCAGCTGCGGGTCCGGTGGGGGTCACGATGGCGGGGGCTCCTTGCTCGCGCGGCTCTCGCGGTCAACGGCACCGTTGACCCTGCGTTGGCTGGGATGTTAGACAGCAGTAAGCGACATACGCAATGACCGTTGCATTATCTGCAACGCACCTCATCAGGGAGGCCCCATGGGCGCCGACAACGCCGCAGCACGCCTCGCCGCCCTCGCGGCGGACCGCGTGGACCACCGCTTCAAGGGGCTGCCCCCGGACGCCCGGGGTCTGACCGTCGGCGAGCTGACCGCCCAGCGCCGCAACCTCTTCGACGACGGCTTCACCACCCCCGTGCTCGCCCTCTCCGCCGAGCGCCTCACCCACAATCTCGCCCTGATGGAGTCGTACGCCGCCCGCCACGGCCTCGCCTTCGCCCCGCACGGCAAGACCTCGATGGCCCCCCAGCTCTTCCACCGCCAGATGGAGCACGGCGCCTGGGGCATCACTCTCGCCGTGCCCCACCAGGTGTGGGTGGCCCGGGAGTTCGGCATCCAGCGGGTCTTCCTCGCCAACGAGCTCGTCGACGCGGCGGCCCTGCGCCGGATCGCGGCCGAGCTCACCGCCGACCCGGACTTCCGCTTCGTCTGCTACGTCGACTCGGTGCGCGGTGTCGAGCTGATGGCCGCCGCCCTGCACGGCTCCACCCGTCCGGTGGACGTGGTCGTCGAGCTCGCCGCCGGCGAGGGGGCCCGCACCGGCGTGCGTACGGAGGCGGAGTGCGCGGCGGTCGCGGACGCGGTGGCCACGACGACGACGCTGCGGCTGGTCGGCGTGGCCGGATACGAGGGCGAGGTGCCGGGGGCCGACCCGGGCCGCGTGCACGCGTGGCTGCGCCGGCTGACCGCGCTCGCGGTGGACTTCGACAAGGCGGGCCGGTTCGCCGGGGTGCCGGAGATCGTCGTCAGCGCGGGCGGCAGCGCCTGGTTCGACGCGGTGGCCGACGTCTTCGCGGAGATCCCCGAACTCTCCCGTCCCGTCCTGAAGTTGCTGCGCTCGGGCGCGTACGTCTCGCACGACGACGGTCACTACCGCCGGCTGACGCCGTTCGCCCGGGTCCCCGAGGAGGGCGCCCTGCACCCGGCGTTCCGGCTCTGGTCCCAGGTCGTCTCCCGGCCCTCCCCCGAGCAGGCCTTCGTCAACGCGGGCAAGCGGGACGCGGCCTACGACCTCGATCTGCCCGAGGCCCAGGCGGTCCGGCGGGACGGCCGCGAGCGCCCGGCCACCGGGGTCGCCGTCACCGGTCTCTCGGACCAGCACGGGTGGCTCGCCACCTCCCCGGAGGCGGACCTGGAGGTCGGCGACTGGGTGGGGCTGGGGCTGTCGCACCCGTGCACGTCCTTCGACAAGTGGCAGCTGATCCCCGTGGTGGAGGCGGACGGGACGGTCGTGGACTACGTACGGACGTTCTTCTAGAACCGGCACGGGAAAGGACGCACGCCATGATGGATCTCGTCATCCGTGACGCGGAGGTCGTCGACGGCACCTCGGGCCCCTCGTACCGCGCCGACGTGGGGATCGAGGGCGGCAGGATCACCACCGTGGTCAAGGAGGGAGCCGCGGCCGGCTGTCTGCGGCCGGTCGCCCGCCGGGTCCTGGACGCCGAGGGCCTGGCCCTGGCGCCCGGCTTCATCGACATGCACGCCCACAGCGACCTGGCCCTGCTGCGCGATCCGGAGCACACCGCGAAGGCGGCCCAGGGGGTGACCCTGGAGGTCCTCGGCCAGGACGGGCTGTCGTACGCGCCGGTGGACGACCGCACGCTCGCCGAGGTCCGCAGGGCGATCACCGGCTGGAACGGGTACGGCGACGACATCGACTTCAGCTGGCGCTCGGTCGGCGAGTACCTGGACCGGCTCGACCACGGCTTCGGCGGCGAGGGCATCGCGGTGAACGCCGCGTACCTCGTCCCGCAGGGCACCGTCCGCATGCTCGCCGTCGGCTGGGAGGACCGCCCGGCGACGGAGCGGGAGCTGGACCGGATGCGGCGGCTGGTCGCCGACGGCCTGCGGGAGGGCGCGGTCGGCATGTCCTCCGGCCTCACCTACACCCCCGGCATGTACGCCCAGGACGCCGAACTCACCGAACTGTGCCGGGTGGTGGCCGGACACGGCGGCTACTACTGCCCGCACCACCGCTCCTACGGGGCGGGCGCCCTGGAGGCGTACGAGGAGATGGTGGCCCTCACCCGCGAGGCCGGCTGCCCGCTCCATCTCGCCCACGCCACCATGAACTTCGGCGTGAACGAGGGGCGGGCGCCCGAGCTGCTCGCGCTCCTGGACCGCGCGCTCGCCGAGGGCGCGGACATCAGCCTCGACACGTACCCCTACACCCCCGGCTGCACCACGCTCGTGGCGATGCTGCCGAGCTGGGCGAGCGAGGGCGGTCCCGAGGCGGTGCTCGCGCGCCTGGCGGACGACGGGACCGCCGAGCGCATCCGGCACCACATGGAGGTCGTCGGCGCGGACGGCTGCCACGGCGTCCCCATCGAGTGGGACACGATCGAGATCTCCGGCGTCGCCGATCCGGCGCTCGCGGAGTACGTCGGCAGCACGGTCCGGCAGTCCGCCGACCGGCTCGGCGAGGACCCCTGGACCACCGCCCGCCGCATCCTCCTCGACGACCGGCTCGGCGCCACGATCCTCCAGCACGTCGGCCACGAGGAGAACGTGCGCGCCATCATGCGGCACCGCGTGCACACCGGCGGCTCGGACGGGATCCTGCGCGGCGACAAGCCGCACCCGCGCGCCTACGGCACGTTCCCGCAGTATCTCGGCCGGTACGTGCGGGAGTTGGGCGTCCTCTCGCTGGAGGAGTGCGTCGCCCACCTCACCGGCCGCCCGGCCGCCCGGCTGCGGCTGCCGGACCGCGGTCTGGTCCGCGAGGGCTACCGCGCCGACCTCGTTCTGTTCGACCCGGCCACCGTCGCGGCCGGGTCGACCTTCGAGGCGCCGCGCACGCTCCCGACGGGCATCCCGTACGTGCTGATCGACGGCCGCTTCGTGATCGAGGACGGCCGCCGTACGGACGTCCTGGCGGGGCGGGCGGTCCGCCGTACGGCCTGACCGCCCGCCCCGCGAGGCGTCACGGCTTGGGCAGGACACACCCGGTGGCGCTCAGATCGAGCTTGTTGCCGGCGCCGAAGCACGGGACGATCTGGTAGGTCTCCTCGGCGTAGTTGATGCCCTGGTGGACGGTGACGTTTCCGCTCGCGTCGACCTCGCACGGGTTGTTCACCGTGCAGGTCTCGCCGTCCTCGTTGCCGGTGTTGTTGACGGCGACGACCTTGCCGGTGGCGTTGTCGATGACGGGCGAGCCCGAGGTGCCGCCGATGGTGTTGCAGGCGGAGGTGTAGCGGACCGAGTCCTTCCAGGTCCAGTCGCCCTCCTTCAGGCGGTACACGAACCCGTCGACGTTGCAGCTGTAGGTCCGCTTCCAGTAGCCGGAGACCACCTTGATGGCGGTGCCCGCGGCGGGATGGGTGTCGCTGAGGGTGAGCGCGCTGATCCCGTACGAGCTCCGGATCTGCGCGTAGGTGCGGGTGAGCTGGTAGATCGTGATGTCGGTGTCGGTCATCGTCGAGTACGCGACCTTGCCGGCGCGCAGCGTCGCGACGCCCGTGCCCGCGGAGTTCAGCAGGGTGAAGGAGCGCGAGGAGGTCTGGCCGACGATGACCTCGCCCGGTTCCGGGAAGCCCGTCTCCAGGCAGTGGCCGTTGGTGAGCACGAGCGCGGGGTCGCTGTCCGCCGAGTTGGGCATCCGGATGACCGAGCCGGAGCAGTTGCTGAGCGCGACGGTGCCGGCGTAGCTCACGGCCTGGACGGCCGGCGCCCGTACGGCCGACGCGTGCTCGGCCGACGACCGCACGGCGGACGACCGCGTGGCCGATGCGGACGCGGGTGCGTGTGCGGGGTTGGCTGCGTGTGCGGGTGCCGCGACCGCGGGTGCCACGCCCGCCCCGGTGATCACCAGGGCGAACAGCGCGGCGACGAGAGGCTTTCTCATGTGGGGGTCCCCTCTTGCGACTTGGGCGGCCGGAGATCTTCCGGCCACGGCCAGTCTTGTCATGCGCATTGTGAGGCGGGGGGACGCGGTGGACAAGGAGTGGTTTCCGGCCTCGGACGAGCGCCGCAGGAACCGTGTGGTCGCGGTCACCGACCCGTTCGGGGGAACCTCGCCCGTGGCCAGGATCGGCCCCGCCGCGGCCCCGGCTCGCGCCTCGGCCCGGCCGTTGTGCCAGGACACCGGCGCGTACGCCGGTGATCACGGGGTCCACGGCAAGGGCACGGGACGAAAGGCACCCAAAACACCACGTCTCACGTGGTGGAAAACACGCCCCGTGAAGCGTTACGCGGCCGTAAGCTCACGGACATGCAGGTGATCCAGTCGACCAAGCTCGCCAACGTCTGTTACGAGATCCGGGGCCCGGTGCTCGAGGAGGCGATGCGGCTGGAAGCCGCGGGGCACCGGATTCTCAAGCTGAACACCGGCAATCCGGCCGCCTTCGGGTTCGAGTGCCCGCCGGAGATCCTGGAGGACATCCTCCGCAACGTCTCCTCGGCTCACGGCTACGGCGACGCGAAGGGCCTGCTGGCCGCCCGCCGCGCCGTCGTCATGCACAACCAGACCCTCGGCATCGAGACGGACGTCGAGCACGTCTTCATCGGCAACGGCGTGTCCGAGCTGATCGTGATGGCGATGCAGGGCCTGCTCGACGACGGCGACGAGGTGCTCGTACCGGCACCGGACTACCCGCTGTGGACCGCGGCCGTGTCCCTGTCCGGCGGCACCGCCGTCCACTACCACTGCGACGAGCAGTCCGACTGGATGCCCGACCTCGCGGACGTGGAGCGGAAGGTCACCGACCGCACCAAGGCGCTCGTCATCATCAACCCGAACAACCCGACGGGCGCGGTGTACGACGAGGCGATGCTGCGCGGACTCACCGACATCGCCCGCCGCCACAACCTGCTCGTCTGCTCGGACGAGATCTACGACAAGATCCTTTACGACGACGCGACGCACACCCCCACCTCCGCGGTCGCCCCCGACCTGCTCACCCTCACCTTCAACGGCATGTCGAAGGCCTACCGGGTGGCCGGTTACCGCGTCGGCTGGATGTCGATCTCGGGCCCCCGCGCCCACGCCGACTCCTACATCGAGGGCCTGACGATCCTCGCGAACATGCGGCTGTGCGCGAACATGCCGGGTCAGCACGGCGTGGTCGCCGCGCTGAGCGGCCGGCAGACGATCGGCGAGCTCGTCCTGCCGGGCGGGCGCCTGAAGGAGCAGCGGGACGTCGCGTACGAGCTGCTGACCCAGATCCCGGGCGTGAGCTGCGTGAAGCCGAAGGGCGCGCTGTACCTCTTCCCGCGGCTCGATCCGAAGGTCTTCAAGATCAAGGACGACCGGCAGATGGTGCTCGACCTGCTGCGCCGCGAGAAGATCATGGTCGTCCAGGGGACGGGCTTCAACTGGCCGGAGCCCGACCACTTCCGGGTGGTCACCCTGCCGACCGTGGGTGATCTGACCGACGCGGTGACCCGGATCGGCACCTTCCTGGACGGGTACGGCCAGCCCTGACCCTCACCCTGCGTACCCGCCGGAGCCAGATGCGCGACCTGGCTCAACTTTAGACGCAATCCAAGCTAGGATGGTTTCCTGCGAGCGCACAGGAGGCCGTCCCATGTACGAACCGATCCGCACCAAGTCGGTCCACACGGCGACCGGCGCGCCCTCGGACTTCCCCCACCGCTCGCGCGAGGAGGAGCTGGACATCCAGCTCGCCGGGCATCTCGCGGCCCTCCTCGCCGTGACGGACGAGATCCGTGCGCTCGCGCCCTCCCCCGACCTGGACACCGCGGCCTCGCGCCTCGCCGAACAGGTGGCGCGGCTCCGGGGAGGCATCGCGCCGGTCCGCGCGTCCGCCGCCGCCCCCGAACCCCGCGCCCACGCCCTCCACCAGCGCGCCCACGCCCTCGCCGGACGCGCCCTCGTCGTCGCCGCCTCCCGCGCGGACACGGCGGCCGCGATCCTGGCCGCCGAGCGCATGGACGCCCACGCCCTGGCGACCGACCCCCGTACCCTCGCCTCCCACTGAGCCCGGCGCTCCCCCTTACGGCCCCGGTCCGCGTGCACCCGCAGCGACGCGCGGACCGGGTGCCACACATCCCACCCGTCAGCCGGGGGTCACGGCTGTCGTCTGCAGCCCCACCGCCGCGAGCAGCGCCAGCTGCTCCGCCGCCTCCGTGCCCGGCGCCGCCGAGCAGACCGTGATCCGCAGATCCGCGCCGGGCACCGTGAGGGTGTCGCAGTCCACGACGATCGTCCCGAGCTCGGGATGGTGGACCGTCTTGGTGTCGGCCGTGTGGAATCCGACCGTGTGCGCGGCCCACAGGGTGCGGAACCGGTCACTCTCCCGCCGCAGGTCCGCGATGAGCGACCGCAGTCCCCGGTCCTCGGGATAGCGGGCGGTGGCGGACCGCAGATCCGACACGAGGGCCGCCTCCAGCCTCGTCAGCTGCTCCGGCGTGTGCGTGACCCGGGTCGGCAGCCCCGCGAACTGCCGCCACACGTAGTTGCGCTCCCGCCCCCGCCACTCGGAGGGATCGCCGACCAGCGCGGCCCACAACGGGTTCCACGAGATCAGGTCGTACGCCGCGTCGTGGACCCCCAGGGGCGCGAGCCGCAGCTGGTCCAGCAGCCGCTGGACGCTGGGCGGGACGTGCCGCGAGATGTGCCCGGCCGCGGGCGGCGCCTGGCCGGCCAGCCGGAACAGGTGGTCGCGCTCCGCCTCCGACAGACGCAGCGCGCGGGAGAGCGCGGTGAGGACCTGGTCGGAGGGAGAGGTGGCCCGACCCCGTTCGAGACGGGTGACGTAGTCCACCGAGAGCCCGGCGAGCTGCGCCAGCTCCTCCCGGCGCAGCCCGGGCGCCCGCCGTACACCGCCCGTCGGCAGTCCGGCCTCCCGAGGAGTCGTCCGGTCGCGCCAGTGCCGCAGCGTCGTGCCGAGTGCTCCGTGTGCTCCGTGTGCCGCCCGCTGCTCCCCGTGTGCCGCCCGCTCCGCGCTCATCCCTCCATGGTGCTCCCCCGCGGACCGCGCAGCCTGGTACTGCCGGACCCCCCGATGTCGGGGGCCCTGCCCGCGCGCCCGGACCGCGCGCACAGTGGAGTCATGACCATCACCGTGATCACCGGAGCCAACAAGGGCATCGGATTCGAGACCGCCCGCCGACTCGTCGAGCGGGGCCACACCGTGTACCTCGGCGCCCGCGACGCCGACCGGGGCCGGCGGGCCGCCGACGCGCTGGGCGCCCGGCCGCTGCTGCTCGACGTCACCGACGACGGGTCCGTGCGGGCCGCCGCGGACCGTGTGCGTGAGGAGGCCGGACATGTGGACGTCCTCGTCAACAACGCGGGAATCAACCAACCCGCCAAACCCGTCGAGGAGTTCACCGCCGCCGACGTCCAACGCGTCTACGACACCAACGTCTTCGGTGTCGTCCGCACCGTGCACGCCTTCCTCCCGCTGCTGCGGAAGGCCGCGGACCCGGTCGTCGTGAACGTCACCAGCGCCCTGGGCTCCCTCACCGTCAACTCCCTGCCGGACAGCACCACGCTGCTGCCGACCTGGGTGCCGCTGCTCGCCTACAACTCCTCCAAGGCGGCACTGAACATGCTGACGGTGCTGTACGCCAAGTCGTTCCCGGAGATCCGGATCAGCGCCGTGACTCCCGGCTTCACCGCGACCGACCTCAACGGCCACGCCGGGACACTGAGCGTCGAGCAGGGCGCCGAGATCGTCGTCGCCACGGCCGCCGCCGGAGCCGACGCGCCCACCTGCGCGTTCGTCGAGGCGTCGGGCAACGTCCCCTGGTGACGGGCCGCACCACGGGAGGCGGCCCTTCCGGTTGCATACCGGGATAGGTCGGTCACTCCCCGTTCACCCGGTGCCTCCGGGAACGTTGGATTCCGGGAGCACTCTCCTCGGTGTGAGACGCATCGTGGGAATCGTCCTGGCGGTCCTGCTGATCGGCGGCGTGGCAGCAGCCGTCGTAGCGGGCCGCGAAGGTCAGGACACGGGCACGGCAACGAAGACCGTGCACGGAGTGATCGGTTCGGAGAAGGCGGAGTTCTTCGCCGACCCCGACGTGGTGAAGGCCCTCGCCGCCAAGGGCTACACCGTGAAGACGGAGACCTCCGGGTCCTGGGCCATGGAGGGCCTGGACCTCAAGGGGTACGACTTCGCCTTCCCCGCGAGCCAGGCCCCGGCCGACGAGCTCGCAGCCAAGTACCACGCGCGGCAGCCGCTGCCGCGCCCCTTCTACTCGCCCCTCGTGGTCGTCGCCCACCGCAGCGCCGCCGAGGTGCTGGCGGCGAACGGGCTCGCGACGGTCGGCAAGGGCTCCGGCACGCTCAGGATGGCCGCCTACCTCAAGGCCGCCGAGTACGACCGGACCTGGCAACAGCTCAAGGGGGCCGGCGCGCACGGCGAGCTGACGGGCACGCTGTACATCGCCACCACCGACCCCGCCACCTCCAACTCCGGCGCGCTCTACCTCGCCGCCGCCTCGTACGTCGCCGACGGCGGCCGGGTCGCCGCGGACACCGCCGCCATCACCCGCACCGCGCCCCTCATGCGCAAGCTCATCAGCGTCCAGGGCGCCCAGCAGACCAGCACGGACGCCGCGTTCCGGGACTTCGTCAGCGGGGCCGGAAACCCGCTCGTGCTCGTGTACGAGTCCCAGGTCGCCTCGCTGCTCGCCCAGGGCCAGGACGTCGGTGACCTCACGGTCCTGTACCCGGACACCACCGCGAACAGCGACCACACGGTCGTACCGCTGACGGAGGCCGGCCGCGCGCTCGGTGAACTCCTCAGCAGCGACCCGGTTCTGCGCAGGCTGGCCGTCAGGCACGGGTTCCGGCCGCAGGGCGCGAGCGCGGAGTTCACGGCGGCGACCGCCGCCCACGCCACCTATCTCAACCAGAAACTGACCGGCGTCCGGCAGGCGCCCGTGCCCGCCTCCGCGGTATTGCACGAGATGGCACGCCGGGCGAAGGGCCAGGGGGGAAGCACATCATGAGCATCGAGGACACGTTCACCCTCACGCCGCCCGAGGCCGTCGCGCCCGTGCCGCGCGAGAAGGCCGGCGGGCTCGTCCCCGTCGATCCGTCCGTGCAGGACGAGATGGCGCGCCGGGCCGCGGAGTACATCGGCGGACTCGCCTCGCTGGACGCCCGTTCACCCGAGTTCGCGGGCAAGGTCGGAGAGATCGCGGGACTGGGCGCGAGCGAGATGCGGGGAGCCGCCGCGCAGTCCAACCGCATGCTGGAGCGCACCCTGCGCAGCCTGCCCTCGAAGGGCGAGGACGCGCAGTCGCACGTCGCGGGCTCGCTCGTCGAACTCCGGCGCGTGGTGGAGGACCTGGACCCGCGCGACCTGCCCGCGAGCAAGGGGCGCAAGCTCCTGTCGCGGCTGCCGGGCGGCAACAGGTTGCGCGACCACGTCGCCAAGTACGCCTCCTCACACGCCACTCTGAACAAGATCGTGGGCTCCCTGCGCGGCGGTCAGGACGAACTGCGGCGTGACAACGCGGCGTTGCAGACCGAGCGGGTCCGGCTCTGGGAGACGATGGGCAAGCTCCAGGAGTACGTGGTGCTGACCCAGGCCCTGGACACGGCCGTCGAGGAGCACATCGCGGGCATCGACGCCGCCGACCCCACGCAGGCCGACACCCTCCGCTCCGACGTCCTCTTCCCGGTGCGCCAGAAGCACCAGGACCTGCTGACCCAGCTCGCGGTGTGCGCGCAGGGCTATCTGGCCATGGACGTGGTCCGGCGCAACAACGACGAACTCATCAAGGGCGTCGACCGCGCCGCCACCACCACGGTCTCCGCCCTGCGCATCTCCGTGATGCTCGCCTCCGCCCTGGACAACCAGCGCAAGGTCGTCGACCAGGTCAACGCGTTGCGCGGCACCACGGAGGAACTGATCCGCGGCAACGCCGAGATGCTCGCCACGCAGAGCGGCGAGATCCAGCGCATCGCCGCCGACCCGGCCGTCGGCGCGGAGACCCTCCGTACCGCGTTCCAGCAGATCTACCGCACCCTCGACGCCATCGACACCTACAAGGCGCAGGCCACCGAGTCGATGGCGGCGACCGTGGAGTCCCTGACCTCGGAACTCCAGCAGGCGAGCGTCTACCTGGAGCGCAGCAGGTCGCGCGGCGCCCTGGACGGAGGGTCCGCGTGAGACCACGACTGACCGCCCTCGCCGTACTCGCGCTGTTGACGGCCTGCACGTCACATCCGCAGCAGGAGCGGCAGCCCGGGAAGAACGCGCCCGAACCGGGCACTCTGCGCGTCCTCGCCTCCAGCGAACTCGGCGACATGCGGCCGGTGCTGGAGCAGGTCCGCAAGGACACCGGCATCACGGTCCGCCCCACCTATATGGGCACCCTCGCCGCCGTGGACCTCCTCGCGCGCGGCAAGGTGGACGGCTCCTACGACGCGCTGTGGCTGTCGTCCAACGACTATCTGCGGCTGCGGCCCGAGGCGGCGAGGAAGGTCGTCTCGGAGACGCCGGTCATGTCGAGCCCGGTGGCCATCGGGGTGAAGCCGGCGACCGTGAGAGCCCTGGGCTGGAAGCCCGACGACGTCACCTGGCCGCAGGTGGAGCAGGCGGTGGCGGACGGCCGGCTGACGTACGGCATGACCGACCCGGCCCGCTCCAACTCCGGTTTCTCCACCCTGATCTCGGTCGCCTCGGGCCTGTCCGGAGCGCAGTCGGCGCTCACCGACGCGGACGTGGACAAGGCGACTCCGCGTCTCAAGGACTTCTTCAAGGGGCAGAAGCTGACCTCGGGCTCCTCCGGCTGGCTGGCGAGCGCGTACCGGCGCCGCGGCACCGTGGACGCCCTGCTCAACTACGAGTCCGTCCTCAAGGGGATGAAGGACCTGACGGTCATCCGGCCGCGCGACGGCGTCGTGACCGCCGACTACCCGCTCTCCTCGCTCGCCGCCACGGACAAGGGCACCCGGGAGACCGTCCGGCGTCTCACCGAGGCGCTGCGCACCCCGGCCGTCCAGCGGCTCATCACCGAGCGCACGCTGCGCCGCCCGGTGGTCGCCTCCGTCGCCCCGGCGGCCGGCCTCGACAGGAGCCGACGGCGCGAACTCCCCTTCCCCGGCAGCCGGTCCGTCGCCGACCGGCTCCTCGACTCGTACGAGAACCAACTCCGCCGGCCCTCCCGGACCGTGTACGTCCTCGACACCTCCGGCTCGATGCGGGGCAGCCGGCTCGACCGGCTGAAGAAGTCGCTCACCTCGCTGACGGGCGATTTCCGCGAACGCGAGGAGGTGACGCTGATGCCGTTCGGATCGGACGTGAAGAGCGTCCGCACACACCTGGTGCGGCCCGCCGACCCGGAGGCCGGGCTGGACGGCATCCGGGCGGACACCCGGGCACTCAGTGCCTCGGGCGACACCGCGATCTACACCTCGCTGGAGAAGGCGTACGAGCATCTGGGGGCCGGCGACGACACGTTCACGTCGATCGTGCTGATGACCGACGGCGAGAACACGACGGGCTCGGGTCCCGGGCACTTCGGCGGCTTCTACCGCAAGCTGCCCGGCGCGCAGCGGGAGATCCCCGTCTTCCCGATCCTCTTCGGCGACTCCGACCGTGACGAGCTGGGGCACATCGCCGACCTGACCGGCGGCCGTCTCTTCGACGCCCGCAAGGGTTCGCTCGACGGCGCCTTCGAGGAGATCCGTGGCTACCAATAGGGTCGTGGGCTATCTGGAGTCCCGGAAGAACCTGACCGGCAGTGCCTGCGGGCTCGGTGGGCTGGCGCTGACCTTCACGGGGCTGGCGGGCGTGTACTGGCCCGTCGTCGTCGCGGGTCTGTACGGCGCGGGCGCGCTGATCGCGCCTCCGGAGCGCCCGCCGCTCCCTGACTTCCCCGACCCCTCCGCTCAACTGGAGGAGCTGCGGGCCGACTTCGCCACCCTGCGCGAGTACCTGGACGGCGTCGAGCTGCCGCCCGCGGCGGCGGGCCGGCTCACCGAGCTGAGCGAGCTCCTGGCCGCCCTGCTGGACCCCGGCTGGGTCGCCGAGGTCCTCGCGCGCGACCCGGAGGGCGTGCACGCGCTGTCCCGTGCCGTGCGGCAGGACATTCCCGAGTCCGTCGACACCTTTGTACGAACCCGGTGGTGGACCCGGCTGACGCCCGGCACGGAGCCGCCGGAGCGGCATCTGGAGCGGCAGCTCACCCTGCTGCACGAGGAGGCCGACCGGCTGGCGGCGGTCCTGCGGGAGGCCGAGGCGCGACGCCAGGAGACGCACACGCGCTATCTGGAGGACCGCGGCCGCTCGCAGTGACCGGCCCGGTCGCCCGGCTGGGTGCGGGGGTGGCCGGAAGCCGGGGCCCCGCACACGGTCGTGCGGAGCCCCGGCGGGGTGCTGTCACCGCGGCCGGCCCTGGCGACGTCGCAGGTCAGGGCAAGTCCGGCCGGCCGCGGAGTGGGTGGGGGCGCCGAGGGCGCGTCGGTCTCCTCCCGTCGGGCGGCCGGCGCCCGGCGGGAAGGGACGGACACGACCTAGCCGAGACGCTGCACCAGCGCCCGGTATTCGTCCCACAGCTCCTTCGGGGTGTGCTCGCCGAAGGTGTTGAGGTGCTCGGGCACGAGCGCCGCCTCCTCGCGCCACACCTCCTTGTCGACGGTGAGCAGGAAGTCGAGGTCCGACTCGGAGAGGTCGAGCCCCTTGGTGTCCAGGGCGCCCTTGGCCGGCAGGACGCCGATGGGGGTCTCGACGCCCTCGGCACGACCGTCGAGGCGGTCCACGATCCACTTCAGGACACGGCTGTTCTCGCCGAAGCCCGGCCACACGAACTTGCCCGCGTCGTTCTTGCGGAACCAGTTCACGTAGTAGATCTTCGGGAGCTTCGCCTGGTCCTTGTCCTTGGCGACGTCGATCCAGTGCCCCATGTAGTCGCCCATGTTGTAGCCGCAGAACGGCAGCATCGCGAACGGGTCGCGGCGCAGTTCACCGACCTTGCCCTCGGCGGCGGCGGTCTTCTCGGAGGCGACGTTCGCGCCGAGGAAGACACCGTGGTTCCAGTCGAAGGACTCCGTCACCAGCGGTACGGCCGTGGCGCGGCGTCCGCCGAAGAGGATCGCCGAGATCGGCACGCCCTTGGGGTCCTCCCACTCGGGCGCGATGATCGGGCACTGGTCCGCGGGGACGGTGAAGCGGGCGTTGGGGTGGGCGGCCGGGGTGCCGGACTCCGGCGTCCAGTCGTTGCCCTTCCAGTCGGTGAGGTGGGCGGGAGTCTCCTCCGTCATCCCCTCCCACCAGATGTCGTTGTCGTCGGTCAGAGCGACGTTGGTGAAGACCGAGTTGCCCCAGAGCGTCTTCATCGCGTTGGCGTTGGTGTGCTCGCCGGTGCCGGGCGCGACGCCGAAGAAGCCGGCCTCGGGGTTGATCGCGTACAGCCGGCCGTCCTCGCCGAACCGCATCCAGGCGATGTCGTCACCGATGGTCTCGACCGTCCACCCGGAGACCGTGGGCTCCAGCATGGCGAGGTTGGTCTTGCCGCACGCGCTCGGGAAGGCCGCGGCGACGTACTTGGACCCGCCCTGCGGCGGGGTCAGCTTCAGGATGAGCATGTGCTCGGCGAGCCAGCCCTCGTCCCGTGCCATGACGGAGGCTATGCGCAGGGCGTAGCACTTCTTGCCGAGCAGCGCGTTGCCGCCGTAGCCCGAGCCGTACGACCAGATCTCGCGGGTCTCCGGGAAGTGCGAGATGTACTTCGTGGAGTTGCACGGCCACGGCACGTCGGCTTCGCCCTCGGCGAGCGGCGCCCCGAGCGTGTGCACGGCACGCACGAAGAAGCCGTCGGTGCCGAGCTCGTCCAGGACGGGCCGTCCCATGCGGGTCATGGTGCGCATGGAGACGGCGACGTAGGCGAAGTCGGTGATCTCCACGCCGATCGCGGAGAGGTCGGAGCCGAGAGGGCCCATGCAGAACGGGACGACGTACATCGTCCGGCCCTTCATCGAGCCGCGGAAGACGCCCTGCTCGCCGCTGAAGATCTCCCGCATCTCGGCGGGGGCCTTCCAGTGGTTGGTCGGGCCCGCGTCCTCCTCCTTCTCGGAGCAGATGAACGTCCGGTCCTCGACCCGCGCGACATCGGTCGGGTCGGAAGCGGCGTAGTAGGAATTGGGGCGCTTGATCGGGTCGAGCTTCTTGAAGGTGCCCTTCCGCACGAGCTCCTCGCTCAGCCGCTCGTACTCGGCCTCGGATCCGTCACACCAGACCACGCTGTCCGGCTGCGTCAGTTCGGCGATCTCGTTGACCCACGAGATCAGGTCCTTGTGCTGGGTGGGAACGGTGGAGGGAGCCGCGATGTCGCGCGCCACGATTGCTCCTAGATGAGGGGTTTTGTTTGTTGTGCCCCTTGGGGGCTGCGACCCGGATGCTTCACGGTGAGGGAACCCTGGCGCTCATCCGGTGCCGACCGCACTCATTTGATCATCCGACGCATTCGCCCATATGTCCAGAGGGCCTCACACCTGAGCGGCGTGAGCATCGCCACGCGTACCCGCGCTTCTTTGCGTCCATGCGGGGTTCAGCTGAAGGATTTTTTGCCTGGACGCCGCAGCAGGTCAGGAGCGTGAGAAGATGGCTGTTCTTGACCGGTCGGCGCGCCGTACTGATACGTAACTTACGGTTCCGTAGGTACGATTCGGCGTATGACTGCGCCCGTCCCCGACGCGCCCACGGACTCGCCGGCCGCAGGCCGCGGCCCCGTAGCGCCACCCCTGTCGCAGCCGGAATCACATCCGGTCAAGCCCAAGCTCCGCGGCTGGCTGCACCTCGGCATGTTCCCGGCCGTCCTGATCTCCGGCCTGGTGCTCACCGCCCTCGCGAGCTCGACCCGCGGCCGCATCGCCTGCGGAATCTTCGTCCTGACCGCCTGCCTGCTGTTCGGGGTCAGCGCGCTCTACCACCGCGGCAACTGGAGCCCGCGCATGGACGGCGTGCTGCGCAGACTCGACCACGCCAACATCTTCCTGATCATCGCGGGCACCTACACGCCGCTGACGATGCTGCTGCTCCCGGAGGCCAAGGGGCAGTGGCTCCTGTGGGGCATCTGGGGCGCCGCGGCGGCCGGCATCGTCTTCCGGGTCTTCTGGGTCGGCGCGCCCCGCTGGCTCTACACCCCCTGCTACATCGCGATGGGCTGGGCCGCCGTCTTCTTCCTCCCGGACTTCATGCGGACGGGCGGGATCGCCGTTCTCGTCCTGGTGATCGTCGGCGGCCTGCTCTACAGCGCGGGCGGAGTGATCTACGGGATCAAGCGCCCCAACCCCTCCCCCCACTGGTTCGGCTTCCACGAGGTCTTCCACTCCCTCACCCTCGCGGCGTTCGTCGTGCACTACGTGGGCATCTCGCTGGTGGCCTACCAGCACGGCTGACCCCCACGAGCCGGGCTCTTCCCGGCACCCTTCCGGCCTCCCCAGGGCCGCGGCTCACGAGCCGCGGCCCTTTGCCGTGCCCGGAACACCCCGCGGCATCGCGACAACCCGACAGGTACACCTTATTGACGGTAGCCATCTTTTGAGAGCTACTCTCATTTCATGGTGACTCTCACTCAGAACGAGGCCGTGGGGCGCGACCCCCGCCGCTGGTGGGCCCTCGGGGCCCTGGTCGCGAGCATGCTCGTGCTCGGCTTCGACATGACGATCCTCAATGTGGCGCTGCCGACGATGGCCCGTGACCTGGACGCGAGCACGGGCGAACAGCAGTGGATGGCGGACGCCTACGTCGTCGTCTTCGCCGCGCTGATGCTGCCGGCGGGCCTGCTGGGCGACCGCTTCGGACGGCGCCGGATGCTCATCACCGGCCTCGGCATCTTCCTGGCCGGCTCCCTGGTGGGCGCGCTGGTCGACGACGTCGCCCCGCTGATCGTCGCCCGCGCGCTGATGGGGGTCGGCGGCGCGCTCGTGATGCCGCTCGCGATGGCCGTCCTGCCGTCGCTGTTCGGACCCGAAGAACGCACCAAGGCCGTCGGCGCGGTCTCCGCCGCCTCCGCGCTGGGCCTGCCGCTCGGCCCGATCCTCGGCGGCTGGCTGCTCGACCACTTCTGGTGGGGCTCGGTCTTCCTGGTCAACGTGCCCATGGCCGCGATCGGCATCGCCGCCTGCGTCTTCCTGCTCCCCGAGACCCGCGACCCGGCCTCGCCCAAGGTCGACATCGTCTCCACGGCGCTCACCGCGGCCGGCCTCAGCATCCTCATCTACGCGATCATCGAAGCCCCGGACCGCGGCTGGGGCGATCCGCTGATCCTCGGCCTCTTCGCGGCCTCCCTCGTCCTGATCGCGCTGCTCGTCGTCCGCGAGCGCCGCAGCCCCCGCCCGATGCTGGACCTCTCCCTTCTCGCCCGGCGCGGCTTCCTGCTCAACACGCTCGCGGCGACCCTCGTGATGTTCGTGCTGTCCGGGCTGATGTTCGTGCTGCCGCAGTATCTGCAGGCGGTGCTCGGACACGACGCGTTCGGCACCGGGGTGCGGATGCTGCCGATGATGGGCGGACTGCTGATCGCCTCCAGGGGCGCCCAGCCGCTGCTGGCCAGGTTCGGGGCGCGGGCGGTGATCAGCGGGGGCCTGTTCACCCTCGCCTTCGCCGCGGTCCTCGGCAGCCGAACGTCCGTCGACGACGGCTACGGCTTCACCGCCCTGTGGCTGTCGATCGCCGGACTCGGCTTCGGCTTCGCCGTGGTGCCCGCGATGTCCGCCGCCCTCGGCGCACTGCCCCGCGACCGCGCCGGCAGCGGCTCGGGACTCCTCATGACCGTGCGCCAGGTGGGCAGCGCGATCGGAATCGCGCTGCTCGGCTCACTGCTGGCGAGCACGTACGGCGACCGGCTCGACACCGCCGGTCTCCCGCACGCGGCCGCGGACACCGCCGCGGACTCGGTGGTCGGCGCCCACGTGGTCGCGGCACGGCTCGGCGACCACGCCCTCGCGGCCTCCGCGAACGCCTCCTACCTCCACGGCATGGACCTGGTCCTGCTGGTCAGCGGGATCGCGGCACTCGTCACCGCGCTGCTCGCCGCGGCACTGCTGCCGAACCCCGAGCCGGCCCGCGCCCACGCACCCGAGGAGGACACCGGCATGGTTCCCACGCCCGCCGATGCCCGACAATGAGCGTCATGGCCGCCACCGCACACAGCTCCCCTCCCGCCCCGGGCACCCAGCCGGGGCTCAGGGAGCGGAAGAAGATGAAGACCCGGATCGCGATCCGTGAGGCGACGTACCGGCTGATCCAGGAGCAGGGGTACGACGCGACGACCGTCGAGCAGATCGCGGAGGCGGCCGAGGTCTCCCCGTCCACGGTCTTCCGCTACTTCCCGGCCAAGGAGGACATCGTCCTCACGGACGAGTACGACGCGCTCCTCGAGGAGGAGCTGCGGGCACGGCCCGCGGACGAACCGTGGTTCGAATCCCTGCGGTACGTGCTGAGGAGGGCCATCGGCCTCGGGAACTCCGAGGAGCCCGAGGTGACCCGGTTGCGGACCCGGCTGATGGTCGAGATCCCCGCGGTCCGCTCCCGGATGATGGAGAGCATGTCCGTCACCGGCCGCCTGCTGTGCCGGGCGATCGCGGAACGCGTCGGCCGGGATCCCGACAGCCTCGAAGTGCGCGTCTTCGCGATGTCGCTGATCGGAGGTCTGCTGGAGACCTCGCTCTACTGGGCCGAGGGCAACCATCAGGAGGACTTCGCCGACGTCGTCGACCGCGCGGTGGACGTCCTGGAACACGGCCTGCCGGTGGCGAAGGGCTCATGACATCCTGACCGGGTGAACGGACCGGAGATCCTCGTCGCCTTCGCCCCGGAGCTGGGCCTGTTCGTGCCGCACGCACGGCGTTCCGGCGCCACCGCCGTCACCACCGACGGCTCCTCGACCCTCGGCCACGTCGTCGAGTCGCTCGGCGTCCCGCTGACCGAGGTCGGCGCCCTGGTCGTGGACGGCCGCGAGGTCCCGGTGTCACACGTCCCGGCGGCCGGCGAGTCCGTACACGTACGACCGGTCGAGCGCCCGCAGCGGGTCCCCGGCGCCCCGCTCCGCTTCCTCCTCGACGTCCACCTCGGCACCCTCGCCCGCCGCCTGCGCCTCCTCGGCGTCGACGTGGCCTACGAGTCCACGGACATCGGTGACCCCGCCCTCGCCACCCGCTCCGCGGCCGAGCGGCGTGTCATGCTCAGCCGCGACCGGGGGCTGCTGCGCCGCCGCGAACTGTGGGCGGGCGCGTTCGTCTACAGCACCCGGCCGGACGACCAACTCCGGGACGTCCTGGGCCGGTTCGCGCCCGAGCTGAAGCCCTGGACGCGCTGCACCGCCTGCAACGGTCTGCTCCGGGAAGCCGCCAAGGAACAGGTCGCCGGCCAGCTGGAGAGCGGCACCGAGCAGTCGTACGACGTGTTCGCGCAGTGCCGGGAGTGCGGGCGCGCCTACTGGAGGGGCGCGCACCACGAGAGCCTGGAGGCCATCGTGGTGCGCGCCCTCGCGGAGTTCGGGCCGGTCGAGAGCTAGGACGTGCCGCGGCGCTAGGGGCTGTCCCGTAATCCCCGGTGGATCAGCGCGCGGCGTCGGATGCGGTGCATCGCAAGGCGGAGGGTCGTCCTCATGCTGGGCGTATTCGGGCGATCCGACAACGCGGCGAGGTGCCGTAGCTGTCGTCGTGCGCCCGCCGGGGATCACGGGACAGCCCTCAGCCGCGCTTCACATCCCTGGCGTCGCAGGCCACCCCGTCCCTGTTCGGGTCGAGACCCAGCGGGTCGTCCTTGCCGTTGACCTCGAGTCGGCCGTAGCCGTTCGTCTTCAGCCACGCGCAGCGCGGGGCCGTCGCCTTTCCGACGTCGGCCGGGAAGACCGTCGGCACACAGACGTTGACGCTGCCGTAGTGCCGGTCGCAGCCGGAGATCGTGGTGCTGACCTTCTGCGAACTCCGCCTCTTGCCCCCCTTGGTGACCGTGCCCTCCAGGGAGTCGGCGAAGGAGTGGGCGTGCGCCGAGGCGGTGTCCGTGGCCAACGCCGACGGGCCCTGCAGATGCACCCACTTGGCGACCGACGGGACCCCGTTGGCGTCGACCGCGAAGAGCATGTACCAGCCCGGCGGCGCCATGTCGGGGTTGCTGGTCACGTTCAGGTCGACGTTGTCGCCGTCCACGCTCAGCGGCAGGTCCACGAACCGCTGGTTGGGGTCGGACGAGTGCGTCACCGCGGCGGGCCGGATCAGCTCCGCCCTCACGACGGGCCGGTCGACCGTGATGCGCTGGGTGTCCCCGTACACCCACTCGTTGTCGATCACGGAGGTGATGGCCGGGCGGGTGCCCTTGAACAGGTAGGGCGGCGTGTAGAGGGACACGTTGTGGTTCCAGGTGCCGTTGCCCGGGTTGTCGCCGGTGGCCATGACGCGGCCGTCGGGCAGCAGGAACGCGGACGAGTGGTAGCCGCGCGCCTCGGGGTCGGCGGCCACCGGATCGAAGGTGGAGGAGGCCGGGTCGTAGATCGACGCCTCGTAGACGGGGTCGGCACGGTTGTGCAGACCGCCGCCCGTCTCCAGCACCTTGCCGTCGGGCAGCAGGACGGCGGACACGTACATCTTGCCCTGACCGCCCGTCTCCGGGACCCTGCCGTTGCCGAGGTCGACGGTGCCCTGCGGGATCTGCGGACCCGTCGTGTACGCCGGGTTCGCGGCCTTGAGGTCGATGACGTCGGTGAGCCGGCCCGCCTCCGGGTTGGAGTCGATGTTGCCGCCGCCGAGCGTGAGGACCTTCTGGTCCTGGGCCGGGGGCAGCAGCACGCTGGCGGACTGGTCGCGCTCGTCCTTGTTCCGCAGCCCCGGGATCGCCGTCACCGTGTTCGCGTCGTAGTCGTAGATCGCCGAGCCGGTACCCGGGGTGCCGTTGCCGAAGACGTGACTGCCCGAGTAGAAGAGCCGCCCGTCCTGCATCAGGATCATCGACGGGTACAGACCCCAGTACGACCAGGTCTGGTTGACCTGCCAGAGCGGCAGCCACTGCTGCTGCCGCGCCGACCAGCGCTCGGCGGTCACCGAACCGGTGGAGTCCTCGCGCAGTCCGCCGAACGAGATGACGTCACCGTTGCCGAGCTCGGTGGCCGAGGGATACCAGTGGCCGTCGTTCAGGTCGTTCGTCCTGCTGTACGTCTCGGTGACGGGGTCGAAGACGTACGACTCCTTGTACCCCTCGTAACCGTGGCCGCCCGCGACCGGAAACGCCTTGTTGCCGCTCATCACCAGCACCCGCCCGTCGGCCAGCTGGACGTGCCCCGCGCAGAACATGTCCTTCGGCGTGGGGATCACCTTGTAGGTGCCGTTCACCGGGTCGTAGACCGCGCTGGTGAACGTGCCCGCGTCGAAGTTCTCCTCACTGTTTCCGGACCCGGCGATCAGCAGCACCTTGCCGTTGTTGAGGACGACGGAGTGCATGGAGCGCACCGGGTTCTGGGTCGGGAGCACGTCCCAGCGGCCGCCCGCGCACTGATCGGCGGTGCCGGTGCAGGTGGCCGGCGGGATCGGGTCGACGACCTGCTCCATCGTGTAGTCGTCGGTGGTCGCCGAGCCGGTGCCGTACACCGAGACACCCCAGGTGATCCGGTCGGTACCGGCCGGGACGGCGGGCGTACGGACGCTCGCCGGGGTCCAGGCGGCCGCCATGTCCAGGGTCTTGAGGTCGGTCCAGTACTGCCAGCCCGCCGTCGCGTCGTGCCGGAAGAGAGTGATCGAGGCATCGGGAGTCGTCGTTCTGTACCAGAGGCCCAGGTCGTACTGCGTGCCCGCGGTGACCACCGGCGCACAGGTCGCGGACTCCGTGATCAGCGCCTTGCGGTCGCCGTCCACCCGCCGGGTCACGCTGACCTTCATGGCCTTGGAGCCGGAGTGGGATCCGCTCACCGTGGCGAACGTGAAGTCGTTGTCGCCCCAGCCGGACTTCTCCCAGCAGTACGGCATGCCGTCCGTACCGGCGGTCTCGAAGCCCGGGTTGGTGACGAGGTTCGCGGCCGAGGCGGACTGCGGCGAGACGAGCAGCAGCCCGGCGGCCAGACCCGCCACGGCCAGGAGTGAGGTTCTGCGTCGTGGTCGGACCAGGAATTTCACACGGCTCTCCTTGCTGTGCGGTCGCGGTCGCGGTCGCGGTCGCGGTCGCGGTCGCGGTCGCGGTCGCCGCTGCGGCTCCCGTCCGCGGCCGCACGGCTGCGGCGCGGCAGGTACACCAGCGCCTCGGTGCCCGCGAAGCGCAGGACGAAGGTCGTCACCAGCGCCAGGGCGGTGGCGGACAGCGCGCCCATTCCGAAGTGGTGGACGAACAGGGCGATCAGGGGGATGCGCAGCACCAGATCGGCGTTGGCGAGCAGGGCGAAGCGGCCCACGCGGTCCCAGCGGTTGCGGTGCCTGCGGCGTTCACGGAACAGCAGGTGCTCGATGAGCAGGAAGTTCCAGGCGACACCGAACTGGTTGGCGAGGATCTCCGCCGGCAGGTAGTGCAGGCCGGTGGCGGTGAGCGCGTACAGGCCGAGCAGGTTGGGCAGGAAGCCGGTGGCGCCGATCAGCCCGAAGACGACCATCCGGGCGACCGGAGAGGCGGTGCGCAGCCCGGCCAGGTGGCGCAGGAAACGGAAGCCCTCCCGCGCGGTCGACTTGGACTCGCCGGCGAACCGGTCCTGGAAGACGAAGGGCACCTCGGTGACCCGGCGGGGGCGGCTGCGTACGGCGAGTTCGAGGAGGATCTTGTAGCCGAGCGGCTGGAGGATGTCGGCGGTGACCGCGCTGCGGCGGATCGCGAAGAAGCCGCTCATCGGGTCGCTGATGCCGTGCAGTCGGCGCGGGAAGAGGGTCTTGGTCAGCCAGGTCGCGCCGCGTGAGACGGCGATGCGGTAGCCGCCGGCGAGTCCCGCGCGGCTGCCGCCCTTGACGTAGCGGCTGGCGACGACGAGGCCGGCACCGGATCGCTCTCCGGAGGCCACCAGTTCCGGTACCAGGGACGGCGGGTGCTGCAGGTCGCCGTCCATGACGACGATCCAGTCGGAGGTCGCCGCCCTCAGCCCCTCGACGACCGCGCCGCCGAGGCCGCCGGTGGGCCGTTCGCGGTGCAGCACGCTCACCGGGAACGGGCAGTCCTGCGCGACCCGGGCGATCACTTCGGGGGTGTCGTCGGTGGAGTCGTCCACGAAGACCACCTCGCAGGGCAGCCGGGCCGGTACCGACTCGGTGATCCGGCGCAGCAGTTCGGGGACGTTGCCGGCCTCGTTGAAGGTCGGTACGACGATGGTGACCGCACCCGGTTCGGGAACCTCCGCCGCTCCTGCCGCCGGAACGCCCAGCTCACCGGGGACCGTGCTCTCGAAACTGCTCATCGACTGCCTCCGGTGCTCGACGTGGTGGTGCTCGCGGTGATCCGCCGGATCTCGATGCGGTCCTCTCCCCTGCCGAAGGTGGCGACCGGCGTGGAGTGCTCGATGGCCGACCTGACGTGGGGCAGGTCCACCGCGTCGCGCCGCACGGTCGGGGAGGCGACGACGTAGTCGATGTCCTTCCAGCCGCCCGGCATCGTCCTGGTCACCGCCGGGTCGAGGTCCGCCTTGTAGAACCAGATGACCCCGAGGCCGGGCCGGTAACCGTCGTGCACCAGGTCGAGCCAGAGCGCGTCGTCCACCAGGACCCGGGTGCCCGCCGGGTCCGGCACCTCGGTCCTCAGCCAGGAAGCAGCCGCCCGGTAGGGGGCGTTGGCGTCGGCGGTGACGGCGGTGTGGTCGCCGTCGTACCAGCGCGGCAGGACGAACCCGGCGGCCACCGCCACGAGCGCGGCCGCCGTCACCCGCCGTCCCCAGGTGAGGACGGGTTTCTCCGCGGTGTCGCGGCGTCGGCGCAGCACCGCGTGGAGCACGCTCGCGGTGCCCCCGGCGAGGACGAGCGCGAGGAACGGCAGCGCCTGGATGACGTACATCGCGGGCAGGTAACCGCTCGGGCGCAGTGCCACCAGGGCCAGGATCGCGACGGTGAGCGCGGGTCCGGCCAGGGCGCGGGCGGTGAGCGACCAGCGCCAGGTGACCAGGAGGAGCAGGGCTCCGGCGAGGCCGCCGAGGGGCAGTACGCGGTCGTAGTAGAGCCAGGAGTGCAGCACGCCGTACGAGCCGGAGCCGGGGTCGAGGACGAAGCCGGAGCCCGGCCGGCTCATCTGGTACGTGATGCCGTCCCAGAGCGAGACATGGCCCGCGCCGGGGAAGAGCTCGCCCTTGAGCAGGGCGAAGAGCGGATAGGCGAGGCCGATCAGGGCGCAGGCGGTGACGGCTCCGGTGAGCGCGAACTTGCGGGTGTCGCGGTGGCCGTGCCGCCACAGGGTGACCAGCAGGGCGGGGAGGACGACCAGCATCGTCTCCTTGGTGAGCACGGCGGCCGCGGCGGCGACGCCTGCCCCGAAGTGGTGCCACAGGTGGCGGTTCGGGGACGCGGCGAGGCAGAACGCGAGCAGCGTCCACATGACCGCGATGTTGTCGAGGAAGATCTCGCGCTGGAGCACGACCGACAGCGGCGAGAGGCCGAAGAGGACCATCGCGAGCCCGGCCGCCCAGCGCGGCAGCGAGAGACGGCGCGCGAGGACGTACAGGAGCACGGCGCTGACGGCGCTGACCGCGAGCATCGTCACCCGCATCGGGCCGACCGTCATCTGCGAGGGAGCGAGGTGGGCGGGGATCCAGGTCAGGGCGGCTATCTGGATCCAGCCGAGGGGCGGGTGGTCGTACCAGTACGTGTAGTGGGCGAGGCCCCTGCCCTGCTGCACCGCCCAGGCCTGGGCGAGATAGGTGCCCTCGTCGTCGCTGAGGGTCGGGTAGTCGGCGATGTTCCAGCCCTGCACGACGATGATCGCCAGCAGCAGCACACCGCACAGGGCGAGGTCGGCGCGCGAGGTGCGCAGCCGCCTGCGCGGAGGGAGGTCGTGGACGGTTTCGGACGCGGAGGGCCGTTGCGCGGGGACCGTGGAAGTGGTCGCCGCGGGAAGAGTGGAGGTCACGCGGAAGGTCCTCTCGGGACTTTCGGGACGTATCGACAGGTTCAGGGCGTTCGCGGGCAGGGCTCCTGGAACCACGGCATGCGGAACCGACGTCGGTCCGCCGGGCGGGTCCCCGGCGGGTCGCTTCAGGTCCTGGCGGCTCGCTTCAGGCTCTGGCCGATCACTTCAGGCCCTGGCGGATCGCTCATCGGGCCTGACGGATCGCTTCAGGCCCTAGCGGGCGACTTCGGCCTCCGTGAGGTGCGCGCCGATGTGACTGGTCAACTCCCAGTCGTTCCGGCCCCTTTGCTCACGCCACACGGCCCGGACGGCCGCGCCGGCGAGGAGCACCTGGTAGAAGGGGCCGCCGACGACGAGCTTGAGATAGTGCACGAAGCGGACGCGGAGTCCGTACTGCTTGCCGAAGTCGTGCAGTCCGACGAGTTCGAAGACGAAGGTGACCAGGGCGGTCACGGCCGGCAGGAAGGTGATGAAGGCGATGCCGACGGGCACCTCGAGGAAGAGCGCGACGGCCACGTCGAGCGGGATGACCACACCGGAGACCGCCTGCAGATACGGCGTCATGAGCGTGTAGCGGGCCAGCAACCGCTGCCAGAAGCCCGGCAGTTGCTTCCAGTCCTTCTTGCGGTAGACCTGCAGGAAGCCCTGGTTCCAGCGGGTGCGCTGCTTGAGCAGCGACATCAGGGTGCCGGGGGTCTCCTCCCGGGTGACCATGTCGGAGTCGTAGGCGACGACGACCTTCTTGCCGACGCTGGACAGGCGCACCCCCAGGTCGCAGTCCTCGGCGAGGCAGTCGGGATCCCAGCCGTCGGCCTCCCGCAGCACGTCCGTCCGGACGAACACGGTGTTTCCGCCGAGCGGAATGAATCCTTTCTGCGCGTGCAGATGGAGCCGTGAGCGGAACCAGAAGAAGTACTCCAGGCAGTTGCGGAGGCTGTACCAGCTGGAGTTGAAGTTGATGAGCTGGACCCCGCCCTGGACGACGTCCGCACCCGTCGTGCGGAACGCGTGGTCGACATGGGCGAGCAGTTCCGGGTGCACCTGGTCCTCGGCGTCGAAGACTCCCACGACGTCGCCGCGGCAGTGCGGCAGCGCCGTGTTCATGGCCTTCGGCTTGTTCTTCCGTTCGTGCTGGTCGACGACGACCCGCACCCGTGCGTCACGGGCCGCGGCCTGCCGGGCGACCTCGGTGGTCTCCGGATCGTCGTGTCCGACGATGACGATGATCTCGAAGTCCGTGTGGCTCGACTCCAGCAGCCGCTGGATGGTGTGGTCGAGCACGGCCTGTTCGTGGCGGGCCGGCAGCAGCAGCGAGAAGGCGAGCCGGTCACCGCCGTCCGGTCTGCTGAAGCGGGTGGAAGCCAGCACTTCGGGCGTACGCCACGCGTGCATCTGCCACCACAGGGTGAAGGCGGCCATCCAGAAAAGGGCCAGCGAAACGGCAGCGATGAAGACAGACGTGAGCAACAGATCCCCCCAGATCCCCAAATCCCCCAGGCGCGACGGCGTGTCACATCCGCCGCGTCACCGAGCAGAGACTATGGGTGATCTGTGAAGCTCACAGGTTGTTCCGGTGAAGACCACGTTTCATCACACTCGGATGATTTGCTGAACAAATCGAACGCTCGTCGCGTTTGAGTCGGTTGGGGATCAGCCGTTTCAGCCGCTCAGAGCCGTACGAAGACGGTCGGGATCGGTCGTCGGAGCATCACAGGTGAAGTTACGGCAGACGTACGCGGCCGGTCCCCCGTCCACCAGCGGGCGGTCGGCGAGCAGCGGAAGCTCGTCACTCTCCGCGGCACCCACGGCGACGACGGCACCCGGCGCGGTGCCCAGCAGCGCCGTCCGGTGCAGCGCCCGGGTCATGGCGTCGCCGGCCGGCCCCACGACCGCGATCTCGCGCGGCCCGTCGAGCAGCGCCTCCGCGACCGCCAGCCCCCAGCCGACGAAGCGGGGAGCGCGCGGCCCGAGCGCCTTCACCACGCCCAACGCCCGCTCGGCGGCGGCGCGATGAGGCTCGGAACCGGTGTGCGCGGCGTACGACAGCAGGGCGCCGGCCGCCGCGCTCCAGCCGGAGGGCGTGGCGTTGTCGGTCGGGTCCTGGGGGCGGCGGATGAGCTGCTCCGCGTCGGCCGCGGTGTCGTACAGACCGCCCGACTCGGGGTCGGTGAACTGCGCGAGCACATGGTCGAGGAGGAACCCGGCGAATTCCAGCCAGACGCCTTCGCCGGTCACGGAGGCCAGCGCGAGGAAGCCCTCGGCGACGTCGGCGTAGTCCTCCAGCACCCCCGCGTTCGCGCCGGCACGGCCGTCCCGGCTGGTACGGGCCAGCCGCGCCCGGTCGTCCATGTGCAGGCGTACGAGGAGGTCGGCGGCGCCGATCGCGGCGTCCACCAGGTCGGGGCGGTCGAAGTACGCGCCGGTCTCCGCGAGCGCGGCGATCGCGAGCCCGTTCCACGCGGCGACGACCTTGTCGTCACGGCCGGGCGCCGGGCGGTCCGACCGGGCGGCCAGCAGCAGACGGCGCACGCCGGCCACCTTCTCGCTGTCGAACACGCCTTCCTGCTGCGGGAGTTGCAGCACGGAGGAACCTTCCTCGAAGGTGCCCTCCGCGGTCACCCCGAAGTACTGGGCGGCGAGTTCGGCGTCGTCCCCCAGGACCTCGCGCAGCTGCTCGGGCGTCCACACGTAGTACGCGCCCTCGACGTGCCGCCCGCTCCCGTCGTCGCTGTCGGCGTCGAGCGCGGAGGCGAAACCGCCCTCGGCGGTCCGCAGTTCACGCACCATGAAGTCGGCGGTCTCCAGGGCGATCCGGCGGGCGAGCTCGGAGCCGGTGGCACGCCAGAGGTGCGCGTAGACACGGCAGAGCAGCGCGTTGTCGTAGAGCATCTTCTCGAAGTGGGGGACCACCCACTCGCGGTCGACGGAGTACCGGGCGAACCCTCCGCCGAGCTGGTCGTAGATCCCGCCGCGCGCCATCCGCTCACAGGTGTCCCGCGCCATCTGGAGGGCGCCCTCGGAGCCGGTGCGGGCGTGGTGACGGAGCAGGAACTCGACGACCATGGACGGCGGGAACTTGGGCGCCCCGCCGAAACCGCCGCGGGCGGCGTCGTACTCCCGGGTGAGTCCGAGCAGCGCCCCGGCCAGCTCCTCCTCGCCGGGCACCCGGTCGTCCCCGAAGCTCATCTCGCGTCCGGCGAGGTCCCGCACGATCTTCTCCGCGACCTCGGCGACCTCGTCGCGCCGCTCGGCCCAGGCGCCGTGCACGCCCTCCAGGATCTGCCGGAAGCCGGGCATGCCGTGGCGGGGGACGGGCGGGAAGTACGTCCCGAAGTAGAAGGGCTCGGCCTCGGGCGTCAGGAAGACGGTCATGGGCCAGCCGCCCTGGCCGGTGGCCGCCTGCACGGCCTCCATGTAGACCGCGTCGACGTCCGGACGCTCCTCGCGGTCCACCTTGACGCTCACGAAGTGCTCGTTCAGATACGCGGCCGTCGTCTCGTCCTCGAAGGACTCGTGCGCCATGACGTGACACCAGTGGCATGCCGAGTAGCCGACCGACAGCAGGACGGGGACGTCACGCCGCCGCGCTTCCTCGAAAGCCTCCGGCGTCCAGGGCCACCAGTCGACCGGATTGTCAGCGTGCTGAAGCAGATAAGGCGAGGTCACACCAGCCAGCCGGTTCATGCGCCCCAGCCTCTCACAACGCCCGGCCCCGTCGGCCAGGCCCGCACGGGCTCTGCCTCGCTTGGCCGAGCCGCACCGCGTGCCGTCACGTCCTGGACGACAGCGTCCCCTTCGGGGAAGGGGCCGCCCGCGACGGCGTACCGGACGCCCCGGCATCACAGGACAGTGGACCGAGGCCGGCAGCGCTGGAACCGTCGAGGCTCCCCGGAGGAGGGACATCATGACCGCCGAGACGGTGCCGCCCGCCAGGCACCTTCGGCGCCCCGCCCCCTGCTGATCTCCGGGGACAGGGTCCACGCCTCCACTCCCCCGTGCCGTCCGGCACGGCGGAGAAGCGCCGCTCCAGCGGGCGCGTACCGCCCTCCGGTGATCGCCGCCCTCTCGCGCTCACGCCGCCCACCAAGGACACTTGACCACAAGGGAGTTGCCGCCGGAGGGGGACGTGACATGCGGGACAGCCACCGGACGGAGGCCGAACGGCTGTTGGCCCGGGCCGTCGAGGAGGAGGTACGGCGCTCGGGCGGACGTACGGACGGAGCCGTGCTTCTGTCACGGGCCCGCGCCGAGCTCGACACCCTGGGCCAGGCCGCCGCCGAGGAGTACGCGGCCTACACCCGCGCCCTCGACGCGGCGGACACCGGCCGGCTGACGTTCGCACAGCGCTACGCCCGGGAGGGCGCCGGAACCCCACTCCTGGTGGCGGCCGTTGCCGCGGTCGCCGCCTGCGCCGCGGACCTGGCGCTGGGTACCGGCGCGGGCACGGCGATCGGCGCGGGAGCGACGGTCGCGGTGGCGGCCGCGGCGGCCACCGTGCTCAAGGTGACCGCCACCCACGTGCCCGCCGCGAGCCGCCGGGCCGGAGCACTCGGCCGGCCCGGCGGTCCCGAGCAGCTGCGGCTGCAGTGGCTGACCGCCCTGGACGTCCGCGGCATCCGCCCCTTCCTCGACCAGCAGCGGGTGGTCAGCGCCTCCGCGGGCGCCAAACAGGGTGCGCCGCAGCTGCGCCGCACGGACAAGAGCGCGGCCGCGCGCCGGCGCAGCGTGCTGGAGCAGTCGTTCGGGCAACTGCCCGAGCCGGACGGTCCGTTCGCGGGGCGCCGGACCGAGCTGGCACGGGTCGCCCAGTGGGTGCACGCGGCACGCGCCAGCACGGAGTCGAAACCGACGGTGGTGGTGCTGCACGGCGTGCCCGGCTCCGGCCGCAGCACCCTCGCGATCCGGGCGGCGCACAGCCTGCGGGACCAGTTTCGGGGCGCGTGCGTGGTCGACCTGCGCGGCGACAGCACCGAGGAGGCGCCCCTGACCACCCGCGACGCCCTCCTCCACCTCCTCAACCGGCTCGGCGCGCCCCGCGAGCAGCTTCTCTTCCGTGAACGTTCCTCACCGGACCAGCAGGTCAGGCGGCTCGCCGAGCTGTACCACCAGCACCTGACGGGTCTGCCGGTCACGATCGTGCTCGACGACGCCTCCGACGCCGAGCAGGTGCGCACCCTGGTCCCGGAACGCTCGGAGAGCCTGGTCCTGGTCACCGCCCGCACCGCACTCGACCTGCCCGCCGACTTCCCCGCCTGGGTGCACCAGCTCCCCGTCGAGGCGCTCGACGCGGCGGGCGCCGAGGAACTGCTGAACGCTGCCGCCCAGGACGCGTCGGACCCGTACGACGCCGAGGCCTCCGACCGGGTGCGGGAGCTGTGCGGCAGTCTCCCGCTGGCGCTGCGCCTCGCGGGTTCCTCGCTCGGCGCCCGCACCTCGCGCGGGCTCGCCGCCGACCTCGGGGCGTACGGTCCCGTGGAACCGGTCGAGCGGGCGCTGTGGCTGCGCTACACCGACCAGACGGACGCGGCACGGCGGCTGCTGCGCCGGCTGGCGCTGGCCGGCCGGGCCTCACTGGGCACCGCCGCGGCGGCATCCCTGCTGGCGACGGACGAACCGGAAGCCACCCGCCACCTGACGGCACTGGCACAGGCGGGCCTGATCGACCACGTCCGCGGCAGCCGCTACCGCCTGCACGACCTCGTCCGGGCCTTCGCGCAGGCACGGCTGCTGGACGAGGAGAAACCCGCCGAGCGGACGGCGGCACAGGAACGCCTGATCGTGAACTACGCGGAGCTCGCGGACTCGGTGATCCGGCTGGTCGACGGCAAGACGTCCACCCGGGCCGACCAGTTCGGCCCGCACGGGTTCACCTCCCTCGACGCGGCCCTGCGCTGGCTGGACGACGAGTCGAGCTTCATCACGGCGGCGCTGCGGCACGCGGAGGGCGTGGACCAGGCGGCCGTACTGCACCTTCTGGGCGCCCTGTGCGACTACTGCCTGCTGCGCGGCGACCTCTACCGCCTGGGCGAGATCAGCGAGCTGACGCAGGCTGTCGACCAGGGGCTGCTGGTCCGCTCGGTCCAGTGGCGCACCGGCATCGCGGCCCGCCAGCTCGGCGAGCTGGACAAGGCCCACACCACCCTGTCGTCCGTGGTGAACCTCTACTTCGAGGCGCACCACGACGCGGGCGCGGCCCGCGCCCTGTGCTCGCTCGGCATCACCCTGCACCACCAGGGCAACCTCACCGAGGCGGCGGCCAGGCTTCAGGAGGCCATGGACCTGCAGGTCTCCCCCGACCTCGCGGCGGACCGCGCCTGGACGATGCACGCGCTGGCCGCGGTGGAGCGCGACCGCGGCCGGATCGCGACCGCCCTGGCGCTGCTCACCGAGGCCCTCGTCCTGCACCACGAGGGCGAGTCCGTGCACGGCGAGGCCTGGGCCCACTTCCAGCTCGGCCAGCTGGGCCTGCGCATGGGCGACGTACCGCGCGCGGAGCGGGAGCTGCACGAGGCCCTCGATCTGTACGGACGTACCCGCGACGCCCGTGGCGAGGCCTGGGCCCTGACCCAGCTGGCCCGGGCCCGTCTCGTCGACGGCGACCCGTCCACCGCGGTCACGGGCCTGCGTCAGGCGGCCTCCCGGCACCGGGAGAACGAGGACGCGCGCGGGGAGGCCTGGACGGTGTACTACCTGGGCCAGGCGCTGGAGGAGACCGGCGACCTGGACCGGGCGGTCCGTGAGCTGGAGCGCTCCCGCTCGATGTTCTCCCGGATGCGGGACGTCTACGGGCTCGCGTGCGCGCGTCACCATTCGGCCCGCGTCACCCGCGACCAGCGCGCCGCCCAGACCGGCTCGCTGCGCAACTCGGGCTTCGCCCGCCAGCTGCTGGTGGACGCGCGGGCCGACTTCCAGCGCATCGGCGTGGCGCACGGCGAGGCGTGGACGTGCCTGGAACTGGCGGTGGTCGACGCGGGCAACGCCCGTACGCCACAGGCCCTCGCGCTGTGCGACGAGGCGGCCGGCCTCTTCGCCTCGTACGGCGACCGGCGGGGCGAGGACTGGGCGAGGTTCCTGAGGTGCACCCTGCTGCCGTACGCGTCCGCGGGCGGCCTGGAAGTGGGCAGCGCCGTCGCCCTGGAGGAACTGGCCCAGCTCTCCCGCTCCGGCCACCCCTCCCGCGACGGAAAGCTCGACGACTACGTCGAGGCGTACCAGCTCCTGCTGGAACGGGGGGTCGACCTGGACGCGGGATGGCAGGCCTGGCGCCTGCGGATGGTGCCCAGCCGGCATTCCCGGGAGGTCATGGGGGTGGCGGTCGGAAGGGTCCCGTAGGACCCGGGGGCCGTACGGCACGCCCCGCCGACCGGCGTACGCGCGACGGCTTCCGGTACCCGCGCGCCGGGAAACGGACGACACCGGGTACGCCGGAGTCGGCACCGCGTACGCCGAGATCCAACCCGCGTACGCCGGAGCCGAGATCGGCAGCGCGTGCGCCGAGATCGGCACCGGATGCGCGGGAGTCGGGCACCGCGTACGCCAGGATCGGCAGCGCGTACGACGAGATCCACCCCGCGTATGCCGGACTCGGGCACCGCGTACGCCGAGATCGGCACCGGAGACGCCGGGATCGGCACCACGTCCCGATCGGCACCACGTCCCGATCGGCACCGCGTCCGGGTCCGCGACCGGCATGCCGCCGGCCGGCGGCCGTGTCCGTGCGACGTGGACGGCCGGGGAGCCGTGGCCGCAGGGCAGCCTCGGCCGTCGTCTCGTCGGTGTCCACGCGTCCGGGCGTCACCGCCCGCGGGAGCGGCCGCCCGGGTGCGTACCCCGGCCGTCCACGACCGGCGTACGCACACCCGCTACCGTCCCGGCGGACCACTCGCGCCGCGCGGAGCGGGCGCGCCGGGGACTCAGCCCTTCGCGGGGGAGGCCTTTCCGCCCGCCGGGCCGCCGGCCCCCTTGCCGGAGGCCGCGGTGTCCTTCCCCGCCTCCTCCTCGAAGGTGACCTTGCCCAGTCGGCGGTTCATGGACTTCATCAGACCCCACACGGCCAGGGCCATCACCGCGAAGACGATGAAGCCGAGGACACCGGGGGTGACCTTGTTCTCGTCGACCTCCTTGGCGAGGGGGACGAGGTGCGTCAGTGCCAGGCTTGCGCTCATGTCAGGCATTGTCGCGGATGCCCGCAAAGAGGTCGTCCTCGGGGAGGGAGGTATCGACCAGGGACGTCGCGAGCTCGTACTCCTCGGTCGGCCAGACCTCCTTCTGGATCTCCATGGGGACCTTGAACCAGCCGCCGTCGGGGTCGATCTGGGTGGCGTGCGCGATCAGCGCCTTGTCCCTGATCTCGAAGAACTCGGCACACGGAACGTGCGTGGTCAGCGTGCGCTCGGTGCGCTCGAACTCGTTCCAGCGCTTCAGCCAGTCCCCGTACGGCGACTCCAGGCCGCGGTCCAGCAGCGCGTTGTGCAGTGCCTCGGTGCGCGGGCGGTTGAAGCCCTGGTTGTAGTAGAGCTTCCGCGGCTGGAAGGCCGGGCCGTACTCGGACTCCGGGTACTTCTCGGTGTCCGCCGCGCCGTCGAAGGCCACCATCGAGATCTTGTGGGTCATGATGTGGTCGGGGTGCGGGTAACCGCCGTTCTCGTCGTAGGTGGTGATCACCTGGGGACGGAAGGAGCGGATCTGCCTGACCAGCTCACCGGCCGCCTTGTCGACGTCCTCGAGCGCGAAACAGCCCTCGGGCAGCGGCGGCAGCGGGTCGCCCTCGGGCAGGCCCGAGTCGACGAAGCCGAGCCACTCCTGCTTGACGCCGAGGATCTCGCGGGCCTCGTCCATCTCCTTCTTGCGTACCTCGTGGATGTGCTCCTCGATGTACGTGTCGCCCTGGAGCTTCGGGTTGAGGATGGAGCCGCGCTCCCCGCCCGTGCAGGTCACGACCAGCACGTCCACCCCCTCGGACACGTACTTCGCCATGGTGGCCGCTCCCTTGCTCGACTCGTCGTCGGGGTGGGCGTGCACGGCCATCAGTCGCAGCTGGTCAGTCAAGACTCAATCCTCGGTCAGTCGGCTGTCGCCTGGGTCGGCTGTCGGCGCCCGGCGTGAATCAGCGCTGTGGGCGGCTTCTATAGTGACGGAATCGGGGGGCGAATAATTCCGGGGCCCGGTCCCTGGGCCCCTTCCAGGACCTCGGCCATGCCCCGGTCCAGGCCCTGCCGAGAGGACGATCATGAGTACGGCGCGCACACAGCTGCCCGAGGGCCGGTACGGCCGCTCCGCGGACGAGCGTGCCGACCGGAAACTCAAGATCCTCGGCAGTGTTCTCGGGGTCGCCCTGCTCGTCCTGATCGGCTGGTTCGCGTACTACTACGTCGGCGAGAACAAGATCAGCGCCCAGGTGATCACCTTCGACGCCTCGGCCGACTCCGTCCAGGTGCACCTGGAGGTGCACAAGGACGCGGACGCCCACGGCTACTGCACCCTCCGCTCGCAGAGCGCCGACGGCGCGGAGGTGGGCCGCGCGGACTTCCGCTTCGACCAGGACGCCTCGCGCATCGACAAGGTCGTCACGCTCCGTACGACCTCCCGCGGCAGCACGGCGGAGCTGCTCGGCTGTCACGCCGACTGACATCCCCGGTCACTTCACCCGTGACACCAGTCCTGACCTGGGTTGACGTAATTCTGATGTCTTATGTCCTCCCCCTTGAGCCGCTGAATTGTTAGGCTCGTGGTTTCGCCCACCCGTGAAAGAACATGCTTCTGGGTAGGGCGATGCTTTGTATTCCCAGTACCTACGAGGAGCACCTGTGACCCAGACCAGCGAGAACGTCACCTGGCTGACCCAGGAGGCGTACAACCAGCTCAGGGCCGAGCTGGAGTACCTGTCTGGTCCCGCGCGCACGGAGATCGCCGCCAAGATCGCGGCCGCGCGCGAGGAGGGCGACCTGCGGGAGAACGGCGGGTACCACGCGGCCAAGGAAGAGCAGGGCAAGCAGGAGCTCCGTGTGCGCCAGCTGACCCAGCTCCTGGAGAAGGCCAAGGTGGGCGAGGCCCCCGCGGCGGACGGCGTGGTCGCCCCCGGCATGGTCGTCACCATCGCCTTCGACGGTGACGAGGACGACACGCTGGACTTCCTGCTCGCCTCGCGCGAGTACGCCAGCGCCGACATCGAGACGTACTCGCCGCAGTCCCCCCTGGGCTCCGGCGTGAACGGCAAGAAGGTCGGCGAGGACGCCCAGTACGAGCTGCCCAACGGCAAGCTCGCCTCGGTGAAGATCCTCAAGGCCGAGCCCTACCAGGGCTGAGCCCCCCCGACCGGGCACGGCCGAACTCCGGTCCCGGAACCTTCGCTCCGATGGTGCCCCCGGCCCGCGCCGGGGGCACCGTCATGTGCGGGCCCCTGTCACCGGGCCCCGCTCCGCCGACTCGGCCGGGCGGGCCCGGTCAGGCCGTGGCGGACCGGTACTTGCGTACCGCCAGCGTCCGGAAGACCAGGATGATCACGACCGACCAGATCAGCGAGGCCCACACGGGGTGCTGCATGGGCCACGCGTCGGGTGTCCGGAAGCCCGGGGGGAGGTTGCCGAACAGCTCGCGGCACGCCTGCACCGTGGCGCTGAACGGGTTCCACTCCGCGATGTGCCGCAGGAAGGCCGGCATCTGATTCGCGTCCACGAACGCGTTCGAGATGAAGGTCAGCGGAAACAGCCAGATCAGGCCGCCCGAGGTCGCTGCTTCGGGAGTGCGCACGGACAGGCCGATGAGCGCGCCGATCCACGAGAACGCGTACCCGAGGAGCAGGAGCAGGCCGAATCCGGCGAGTACCTTGCCGAGGTTCTCGTGCGTGCGCCAGCCGACGATCACCGCGACGACCGCGAGGACGACGAGTGTGAGCGCCGTCTGCACCAGGTCGGCGAGGGTGCGGCCGGTCAGCACCGCGCCACGCGCCATCGGCAGGGAGCGGAAGCGGTCGATGAGGCCCTTGTGCATGTCGTCCGCGATGCCCGCACCCGCACCCGCCGTGGCGAACGTGACGGTCTGGGCGAAGATGCCGGCCATCAGGAACTCGCGGTAGGCCTGAGTGGTGCTGGACGAACCGATCTGGATCGAGCCGCCGAACACGTAGGTGAACAGCACCACGAACATGATGGGCTGGATCAGCCCGAAGATGAGCATCTCGGGAATCCGGCCCATGCGGATCAGATTCCGGTGGGCGATGACCAGGGAGTCGCGCACGGACTGGCCGAGGACTCCCTTGGGGGCCGGCACGGGGGCGGCGTCTGTCACGGCACTCACTTCACGGACTCCTTCTTCGCCTTGCGGCCCTTCGCGTCCGCGGCCTCGCCGTGCTCCTCTTCCTTCACCTCGGCCACATGGCCGGTGAGGGAGAGGAAGACGTCGTCGAGCGTGGGCCGGCGCAGGCCGATGTCGTCGATCTCGATACCGCGCGTGTCCAGCTCCCGGATGACCTCCACGAGGAGCTTGGCGCCGCCGGTGACGGGGACGGTGAGCTTGCGGGTGTGGTCCTCGACGGTGCTCTCGCCCTTGCCGAAGCCGCGCAGCACCCCGGCGGCGGTCGCCAAGTGCTCGCGGTCGTGCACGACGACCTCGACGCGCTCGCCGCCGGTCCGCGCCTTCAGCTCGTCGGCGGTGCCGCGGGCGATGACACGGCCGTGGTCGACCACACAGATGTTGTGCGCGAGGTGGTCGGCCTCCTCCAGGTACTGGGTGGTCAGCAGGAGCGTCGTACCGCCGGAGACGAGTTGCTTGATGACCTCCCACAGCTGCTGGCGGTTGCGCGGGTCGAGGCCCGTCGTCGGCTCGTCCATGAACATCACCGGCGGGGAGACGACCAGCGCGGCGGCCAGGTCGAGCCGGCGGCGCATGCCGCCCGAGTAGGTCTTCGCGGGGCGGTCGGCCGCGTCCGTCAGATGGAACTGGGCGAGCAGCTCGACGGCCCGGTCCTTCGCGGCCTTGGACCTCATCTGGTAGAGCCTGCCGACCATCTGGAGGTTCTCGCGGCCGGTCAGGTACTCGTCGACCGCTGCGAACTGTCCGGACAGGCCGACCCTGCGCCGTACCGCGTCGGGGTGCCTGAGCACGTCGACGCCGGCGACGACCACTTTGCCGCTGTCGGGTCGCAACAGGGTCGTCAGGCAGCGGACGGCGGTGGTCTTGCCCGCGCCGTTCGGCCCGAGGAGGCCCAGGACGGTGCCCTCGGGTACGTCGAGGTCGACGCCGTCCAGAGCCTTTACGTCACCGAAGGTCTTGACCAGGCCTTCGGCGTAGATGGCGCCTGGCATGTGAGTTCTCCACGTCTTTGGGGATTTTCACGGTGAGTTCTTCTGAGTTCTCGTGAGTACCGTGAGCACTGGTGAGTACTGGGGAGTACTGGTGTGTACTGCTGATTTCGGGTGGGTTCGGGGGAGTGAGACGAGCGGTTGCGCGCCTGCTCCGGCCCCCACGAGCGGACGGAAGACACACCGTAACGCGATGTATCGCGTTGCTCAACAGATTTTTCCATCGGGCGACGAAAGGGCATCCGACCTGCCCCGGACCTGCCTCCGACCTCAGTCGATGACCGTGTAGCCCGCCTCGCGCAGGGCGCGGCCGACCTCGGCGCAGTGCTCCGGGCCCTTCGTCTCCAGGTGCAGCTCGACCTCCACCTCCGTGAGCCCGAGCCGGGGATCGGTTCGCACGTGGCTCACGTCGAGGACGTTAGCGTCCGCCACTGACAACACCCCGAGAAGTGTGGCCAGGGCCCCGGGCCGGTCCGTCAGCCGGAGCGTGACCGCCAGGTAGCGTCCGCTCGCCGCCATGCCGTGCCGCAGGATGCGCTGCATCAGCAGCGGATCCACGTTGCCGCCGGACAACAGCGCGACGACCGGCCCCTCGAAGGTGTCCGGCTCCTGCAGCAGCGCCGCCACCGGGCTCGCGCCGGCCGGTTCGACGACCAGCTTCGCCCGCTCCAGACAGAGCAGCAGCGCGCTGGACAGGCTGTTCTCGGAGACCGTGCGCACCTCGTCCACGAGGTCACGGATGATCTCGAACGGCACGTCGCCCGGCCGTCCGACCTTGATGCCGTCGGCCATCGTCGCCGGGTTCGCGACCGGCACCGGCCGGCCGGCCGCCAGCGAGGGCGGGTACGCCGCGGCGCCCGCCGCCTGCACACCGACGATCCGCACATCGGGTCGGATCGACTTCACCGCGACCGCGACGCCCGCGGCCAGGCCGCCGCCGCCGATCCCGACGACGATCGTGCGCACCTCCGGGCACTGCTCCAGGATCTCCAGACCGACCGTGCCCTGGCCCGCGATGATGTCGGGGTGGTCGAAGGGATGGATGAACACCGCTCCCGTCGCGGCCGCGTACTCCTGGGCGGCGGCCAGCGTCTCGTCGACCACCTGACCGTGCAGCCTCACCTCGGCGCCGTAGTCACGGGTGGCCGCGACCTTCGGCAGCGGGGCCCCCGTCGGCATGAAGACCGTGGAACGCACGCCCAGCAGAGAGGACGCGAGGGCCACTCCCTGCGCGTGGTTCCCGGCGCTCGCCGCGACCACACCGGCCGCGCGCTCCTCCGGCAGAAGCCCCGCGATCCGCACGTACGCGCCACGCAGTTTGAACGAACCGGTGCGCTGGAGGTTCTCGCACTTGAGGTGCACCGGGGCGCCCACCAGCTGGGACAGGTACCTGCTGCCCTCCATCGCGGTCATCCGCGCCACGCCCGACAGCATCTTCTGGGCGCCTCGTACGTCGTCCGACGTCACCCTGGGCAAGGAGTCAGCGGTGCTGTAGCTCATGACCACCAGTCTCGCAGTTCACGCATGCGGGCTCCTTGTGTGACCACCCTCCGAGACTGGTTTCCGCAGCGCCGGTACGACCCGCCTCCCGGCCGCGTACCCTGTCCCCCAACCCAGCTCCCCACGCATGAATTGAGCCCCCGGCCATGCCCACAACACCAGAGATGTCGATGGACATGACGACCGTCGGTGACACCGGTCTTCTCGAAACGCTGCAGCACGAGGTCGCGGTGTTCGCGCGCCGTGCCGAACAGACCCGGCTCGGCGGGGTGGGGCAGGTGCGCAACTCCATGGACCGTGCCGCGTACCTCCTGCTCAACCGCCTCGACAAGGAGGGTCCGATGGGTGTCAAGGCGCTCGCCGCGAGCATGGGCATCGACTCCTCGACGGTCACCCGGCAGGTGGCGCCGCTGGTCGACACCGGCCTCGTCAAGCGCACCTCGCACCCGGAGGACGGGCGCGCCGTGGTGCTCCAGCTGTCGCCGCGCGGGCACGCCCGCCTCGAGGAAGTCCGCTCCTCCAGGCGTCAGTTGATGGCCGAACTGACGGACGACTGGGAGCCGCAGGAGCGCGAGGTCTTCTGCGCGCTCCTCATGCGCTTCAATGGCGCCCTCTCGGCCCGGATGACGCCCACGGGAGTCGCGTCGTCGGACCGGCCGACGTCCTGACCCCCGCCCCTCACCCGTCTCCTCCCCCTGGGCGTCCCCTCCCCCGGCTCCCCCGGTATCCGCGCCCCGTCCCGGCCTCCCGGGACTCCGCGGCCTCCCGGCGTCGCGTCGGCCACCCGGGGTCCCGGTGCCCGCGCCACCACCGCGCGCGTGGTGTGCGCCGGGCACACGCGCGTGATGTGCGCCGGGCTCTTGACCGGAAGGCCACGTCTGGCCTCATATGAGACCGGGCTCCTGTCGCACACGGTGCGGTCCGTCGTACGCGGCCGGAGTCTCGTTCCCCTCAGGGTCGCCCTCGGGCGGGAGGCGTGTTGCGAGAACGGCGTGCGTCCCAAGGTGCCCGCCGGGCCCGGGAGTTCGAGGCATTCGTCGCGGGCGCGGCAGGGCGGCTGCTGCATGCCGCCACACTGCTCACGGCGGAACCACCGGAGGCCAACCCGCGCGCGCGGCGCCTGCTGACACTGGCGCTGGCCCACACGTACGCCTCCTGGGACCGGCTGCGCGGCGAGGACCCGTACGACCGGGCCCGCCAGCACCTCGCCGTGCGCTTCGCACGCGGAGCCTGGCACCGGCACGGAGGCTTCGGACGGAACCGCCCCGCCCCCGCGGGCCCCCTGGCGCGGCTGACACCCCAGGAACGGCTGATCCTGGTCCTGAGGCTCTACGAGGGTGTCGCCGAGGAACAGGCCGCGGCCCTGCTCGGGCTGCCCACGGAACGCGTCAGAGCGATCTGCGCCCGCGCGACGGTGACCCTGCTCCACCCGCCGCGCGGACCGGCCCCGGCGGTGGTGGAGGTGGCACCCTCGTGACCCTGCACGAGCGCGAGACGGCCGTACGACGGCTGCTGGAGCGGACACCGCCCAAGGTGCCGCCCGATCTGTACGCGGAGGCCGTGCGCCTCGGGAGCCACATGCTGCGCCGCAGGACACTGGCCCGCCGCCTGACGTGGCTGCTGCTGTTCGCGGCGACCGTGGCCTTCGTCGTCTGGGCGGCGACGGCCCGGCCCTGGGTGGAGCCGCCGTCCCAGACGACTCCACCGCTGACGGGCTGGTGACTGACCCGGCGCGGGACGGACGGTGATCCGGCCGTCCCGGGTGACCGGCGTGCGACGGGCGGTGCCGGGCCGTCCCGCCGGTGACCGGCCGGCTTCCTAGCCGAGGGCCTGCTGCAGGTCCTGGAGCAGGTCGTCGACGTTCTCGATGCCCACGGAGAGCCGGACGAGGTCGCCCGGTACCTCCAGGGCCGAGCCCACGACGGAGGCGTGCGTCATGCGCCCCGGGTGCTCGATCAGGGATTCGACGCCTCCCAGGGACTCGCCGAGCGTGAACACCTTGGCGCGGTTGCAGACCTCGACGGCCGCTTCCTCGCCGCCCTCGACCTGGAAGGAGACCATGCCGCCGAACGCCCGCATCTGCTTGGCGGCGATCTCGTGACCGGGGTGGTCCGGCAGGCCCGGGTACAGGACACGCGTCACGCGCGCGTGCCGGGTGAGCATGTCGGCGACCTTCGTGGCGTTCTCGCTGTGCCGGTCCATGCGCACCGAGAGCGTCTTGGCGCCGCGCAGCACCAGCCAGGAGTCGAAGGGCCCGGCGACCGCGCCCATCGCGTTCTGGTGGTACGCCAGCTCCTCGCCGAGCTCCTGGTCGCCGGTGATCAGCGCGCCGCCGACGACGTCCGAGTGGCCGCCCATGTACTTGGTGAGGGAGTGCACGACGACGTCCGCGCCGAGCGCGAGGGGCTGCTGGAGGTAGGGGGTGGCGAAGGTGTTGTCGACGACGAGCCGGGCGCCCGCCTCGCGCGCGATCTGCGCCACCGCGGTGATGTCGGTGATGCCGAGGAGCGGGTTGGAGGGGGTCTCGACCCAGATCGCCTTGGTCTTCGGGGTGAGGGCGGCCCGAACGGAGTCGGGGTCGCTGGTGTCGGCCACGGACCATTCCACGCCCCAGCGCGAGACGACCTTCGCGAAGAGGCGGAACGTGCCGCCGTAGGCGTCGTTGGGGATCACCACGTGGTCGCCGGGGCTGAGCAGCGTACGCAACAGGCAGTCCTCGGCCGCCAGTCCGGACGCGAACGCGAGGCCGCGGCGACCGCCCTCCAGGGCGGCGAGGTTCTCTTCCAGGGCGGTCCTGGTGGGGTTGGCGCTGCGGCTGTACTCGTAGCCGCCGCGCAGCCCGCCGACGCCGTCCTGCTTGTAGGTCGAGACCTGGTAGATCGGCGGGACGACCGCGCCGGTCAGGGGATCCGCGGTGTTGCCCGCGTGGATCGCGAGGGTCTCGAAGTGCTGACTGATGTGCCTGTCGCTCATGGGTCCCGAGCGTAGTGCGCCCGCGGGGCTGGTGGCGGCCCGGTCCCGGCCGGGTCGCGGCGCGGCGCACCGGGTGCTGCGCGAGGCGACCGGGCGGGCCCGCGCGGAGCGATCACGCCAACCGGCGCGAGGCGACCGGGCGGGCCCGCGCCGAGCGACCGCACGAACCGGCGCGGGACAGCGGGGCGGGCCCGCGTCCGACCGGGTTGGCCAATTGTCGGACCCGTCTGGTTCGCTTGAGGCATGCAAATTCTCTGGGTCCTGATGGCGCTGGCCCTGTTCAGCCTGGTCCTGCTGCCGGTTCTCAGGCGTCGGCGCGCCGGTATTCAGCTGGTCTCGCCCGGCGACCCGGACGCCGCGGACCCGGCGAACTACGGCTTCCTGCGGCAGGAGGAGCTGGACATCCGCATGCCGGGCCCGGACTCGGATCTTCTCGACGTCCTGGACGTGGTGCAGCACACGCAGGACTACCGCGCCGCCGCGCAGCTCCTGTCGGGCACGGAGACCGCCGGCGAGACGCGCTGGCAGCGGGTACAGGCCTTCGCGGGCGCCGCGTCGCTGGAGTTGCAGCAGCGCCCCGGCGGGGTCAGTGACACGCCGGGCGGCCAGTGGCTTCGCGTGTGGCGGGCCGAAGCGCCCAAGGACGCGGGCGGCGCCGCCGTGCACGCGGAGTTCCTGGTGCAGCAGGCGTGGCGGACGTCGACTCCGGGGACGGACGAGTTCCGGATCATCATGGAGGAGGCGAGGTCGGCCTGCGGCGAGGCGGCGCTGCTCTCCCCCGGTGACCCGATCCCGTACATCGTCGAGCTGTCGGTGGCCCGCGGTCTCGCCTATCCCCAGGCGGAGTTCGAGAAGCTGTGGCTGAAGATCCTGGACCGCGCGCCCTCCCACATGGGAGCGCACCTGGCGGCCCTCCACTACTGGTGCGAGAAGTGGCACGGCTCGCGTGAGGTGGCGTACTCGTTCGCGGAGGCCGCCGCCGCGCGCGCCCCGCAGGGGTCCCTGCTCGCGGCCATGCCCCTCTTCGCGGTCTTCGAGCACCTGCCCGAGGTCAACCTGGTCCGCAGCTTCTACCAGAGCGAGGTCGTCACCAAGGCGGTCCACGGCGCGCTCTTCGCGGTGCACGCGGCCCGCCCGGACGACCCGATGCTGGCGCACGTCCGCCATCTCCTGGTGTTCTTCCTGGTCCGCGGCGAGCGGTGGGCGGAGGCCATGAACCAGCTGGTGCACGTCGACGGCTACGTCGGCGCCCTCCCCTGGACCCTCACCCCCGACCCTGCGGCGGACTACGCGGTGTACCGCGCGCTGGCGGTGGCCGGGTACGAGGCGAACGGGGGCAGTCCCGCGTCTCTCCCCCGCTGAGGCGGAGCGCCGAGCGAGCACCGGGAGCCCCGGCCGGAACGGAATGCCGGCCGGGGCCCCCGCGTTGTAGGCCGCGGATCCCACCCCCCGGCCTCGTACCCCGTGACCCCGTGGAGACCGCATGTTCCTGTACAGCCGCACCCCACAGCTCCCGACCGCCGAGCAGGCCCTGTCCGGACGGTCCGAGCCGATCTTCACGGTCCCCGACCGGCACACGGTCCTCGGCACGCCCCTCCTCGGCCCCTACCCCGAGGGCCTGGAGATCGCCGACTTCGGCCTGGGCTGTTTCTGGGGCGCCGAGCGCAAGTTCTGGCAGCTGCCGAAGGGCGTGTACACGACCCTCGTCGGCTACCAGGGCGGCTTCACCGAGAACCCCACCTACGAGGAGGTCTGCTCGGGCCTGACCGGCCACACGGAGGCCGTCCGCGTGGTCCACGACCCGGCCGAGGTCTCGTACGGGGAGCTGCTGAAACTCTTCTGGGAGTCCCACGACCCGACCCAGGGCTTCCGCCAGGGCAACGACTCCGGCACGCAGTACCGCTCCGCCGTCTACACCCACACCCCGGCCCAGGCAGCCGCCGCGAGCGCCTCCCGCGAGGCCTACCAGAAGGTCCTCACACGCTCGGGCCACGGCACGATCACCACGGAACTCCTCCCGGCGGAGGGCCGCACCTTCTATCCGGCGGAGGCGTACCACCAGCAGTATCTGCACCGCAACATCGACGGCTACTGCGGGATCGGCGGGACCGGTGTGTCCTGCCCGATCGGCGTGGCCGAGGGGGCCGACCGGCCGTGACATTGATCGTCAGCGGCGCGGTGCCACGGCCGAGGCGTCCCGCCGGGACGACGAACGTGGCCCCTCCGTCGCCTGCGTCGTCACCCTCACCGAGGGTCACCGTGTCGCTCCTGCCGAACCGCCGGCCGGGGCGAACGGGAGAGTCGCGGACGGGGACCGCAGGGAGGACCATCGAAGCCATGTAGGCAAGGTGGTGGGTATGGGGATGCCGTCGATGCATTTCAGCGAGAGCCCCGAGGATCCGTTCGCCCTGGAGCGCGGTGCCTCGGCCGTGCTCGACGATCGGGGCGCCGTGGTCGGCTGGAGCGCCCGCGCCCAGGAGCTGCTGGGTTATCCGGGCAAGGAAGTGCTCGGACGGATGTGGCAGGACCTTCTCGTGGACGCCCGTGACCTGCCGGTCGTGCGGTCCGTCGTCATGGACGCCATGCGGACGGGAGGCTGGTTCGGGGTCCTGCCCGTCCGACACCGCGACGGGCGACGGGTGGAGATGGGTTTCCGGGCCCGCGCGATCACTCGGGACGGGGACGCCCGGGAATGGTTCCTGGTCGGGGCCCCCGCCGCGGAGGTCATCGCCTGGCAGCGGGACCGTGCGCTGCTGGACGGCCTGTACCACCGGTCCCCGATCGGTCTGGTGGTCCATGGCCCGGACCGGAGAGTGATCCGGGTCAACCGCGCGGTCGAAAAGGCGAGCGGTGTCCCTGCCGAGGCGCCGGTGGGCCATCGCCCCAGCGAATTCATGGTCGACGAGGACGCGGGTCCGGCCGAGGAACGGGTACGGCACGTCCTGGAGACCGGCGAGCCGTTGATCTTCACGGAGCAGTCGGCCCGGGCACGCCATGATCCGGGTCGGGAACGGATCGTTTCCGTCTCGGCGTTCCGGATGGAAGACCCCGCGGGCCGGGTCCTCGGCGTGGCCGAGACGATCGAGGACGTGACCGACCGCCACCGGGCCCGGCGCAGGCTCGCCCTGATGAACGAGGCGAGCGCCCGGATCGGAACCTCACTGGACGTGGCACAGACGGCCCGGGAGCTTGCCGAGGTGGCCGCCGACGGCCTGGCCGACTACTGCTCCGTGGACCTCCTGAAGCCGGTGACACTCGGTGGCGAGCCACGCTCCGGTATGACAGGTGCGCTGCTCCGCGTGGCCCTCTCGCCGCCGGAACCCCGGGTGCCGTACCAGGAGGGCGAGGTGGTCCCGCTCCTTCCGGAATCCCCGCAGGCGCGGTGCCTCGCCGAGCGCCGCCCGATTCTCGAACGGCTGCTGTCCCTCCGGCCCGAGTGGTACGCCATGGACCGGCGGCGGATCGAGATCGCCATGGGTCTCGGCGTTCACTCACTGATCGTGGTGCCCTTGGTGGCTCGCGGCCTGGTACTGGGCGTGGTCAGCCTGTGGCGCGTGCGTCATTCGGAGCCTTTCGAGGACGACGACGCCGCGGTGGCCCACGAGCTCTCCTCGCGTGCGGCCGTCTGCATCGAGAACGCGCGCCGCTTCACCCAGCAGCAGAGCGCCGCGCTGACTCTGCAGCGCAGTCTGCTGCCGAGCGCGGCGTCCGACCTGCCGGCGGTGGAGGTGGCCTGCCGATACCTCCCGGCGAGCGGTGAACCGGGCATCGGCGGTGACTGGTTCGACGTGATCCCGCTGTCCGGGGCCCGGGTCGCACTCGTCGTGGGCGACGTGGTCGGCCACGGGATCCACGCCGCGGCCTCGATGGGCCGCCTGCGCGCCGCCGTGCGCACTCTGGCCAGCCTCGACCTGGAACCGGACGAGGTGGTGGCGCGGCTGGACGATCTGGTCAGTCTGCTGGCCGCCGAGCTGGAGGCGAACGCCGGCGACGGGCCCACGGTGGAACAGATGCTCGGGGCCACCTGTGTGTACGCGGTCTACGATCCGGTCTCCCGGCGCTGCTCCCTGGCACGCGCCGGCCACCCGGCGCCGGCGGTGTCCACCCCGGACGGCGAGGTGACCGTGCTCGACCTGCCCGCCGGTCCGCCGCTGGGTCTGGGCGGGCTGCCGTTCGAGACGTACGACCTCGACCTCCCCGAGGGCAGCCTGCTCACGCTCTACACCAACGGTCTTCTGGAGGCGCGCAACAGCGACGTCGACGCCGCGCTGGAGCGCCTGCACGAATGCCTCACCCACACCGACGATTCCCTGGACAGCACCTGCCGCGCCGTGGTCGAAGCGCTGCTGCCGAAGGAACGCCTCCCCACCGACGACGTCGCGCTGCTCATCGCCCGCACCCGGGTGCTCCCACCACAGGATGTCGCCACATGGCAGCTGCCCCTGGAGGCGACCGCCGCTGCCCGTGCCAGGGAGCTGACCACGGCGAAACTGACCGAATGGGGGCTGGAGGAAATGGCCTTCACCACCGAGCTGGTCGCCAGCGAACTCGTCACCAACACCTACCGCTACGCGGCCGGCCCCGTCACCCTGCGCCTCATCCGTACGCACAGCCTGATCTGTGAGGTGTCGGACGCCAGCCACACCTCCCCGCACCTCCGGCGGGCCCTCAGCACGGACGAGGGCGGACGCGGGCTCTTCCTGGTCGCGCAGCTCACGGAGCGGTGGGGCACCCGTTACACCCACGACGGCAAGACCGTCTGGACGGAACAGCCTCTGCCGCACGCATGACCCGCGACCAACGCGACGAAAGCGTGGCCCGTTCCGCCAGGCCCTGTGCGATGTTCGGCCTTCGGCGGCAGGAGCCGATTACCCAGGCGGTTTCGCGTGACCGGCGTCGGAGACCTCAAGTCGTCCCGGCCTCCGTCGGCCCCGGGTCCGGCAGACGCGCCGGCCTGGCCCGCCGCACGAGGGACGTGGCGGCACTCTGCCACTCGGGACAGGCGAAAGTGAACCCGGCTGAGCGCAGCCGGCCCGGCACCACCCGACGGCTCTTGAGCAGCAGCTCCGTGTCCGAGCGGAGCGCGAACGCCCCCAACTCGGCCATCCAGCGCGTCGCCGGCAGCCCCAGCGGGACGCCCCAGGCCGTGCGCAGCGCCCGCATGAAGTCGCGGTGTGGAAGGGGGCCGGGCGAGGCGAGGTTCACCGGCCCGTCGAGGTCGTCCCGGGCGATCAGGAACTCCACCGCTCGCACGAAGTCCTCGTCGTGGATCCAGGAGACGTACTGCGCGCCGCCGGCCACCGGACCGCCCAGCCCGAGTCGCACCAGTCGTGACAGTACGTCGAACACGCCGCCCCGATCCGGGCTCATGACCATCGCCGAGCGCAGCGCCACCTTGCGGGTCGCGGGAGTCGGCGCCTCGGCCTGCGTGCGCTCCCAGTTCTTCGCGATCTCGACGCTGTACGCCCAGTAGTCCGGCACTCCGTCCTCCGAGCCTCCGATCACTCCGGTCGCCTCGTCGTGTGCCGCGTCGAAGCGGTGGGCGTAGACCGTCGCCGTACTCATCTGCAGCCAGACGCGTGGTGGCCGCGCGGCGGCGGCGATCGCCTCGCCGACCACCCGCGCCGAATCCACGCGGGAGTCCATCATGGCTCGCAGGTTCTCGGCGGTGTAACGGCAGGAGACGCTGTGCCCGACCAGGTTGATCACGACATCGCAGCCGTCGACCGCCGCGGCCCAGCGGCCGAGCGTGGCCCCGTCCCATCCGATGTCGTGCGCCCGCACGGGACGCCGGGTCACCACCGTGACCTCGTGGCCGGCCGCCGTCAGCGCACGGTCGAGAATCGTGCCCACCTGTCCGGTTCCCCCGGGCAGCACTACCTTCATCGAACCCCCTGGGCTTCGCTCGACATCAGCGTAGCTCTTATTTTTGAACGCGTTCAACACGGGAGTCCGGTGCACCGGCCGAGGCCGGACCGCTCCACGTCGATGGCGTCTCACGGCAGATCTGCGCAGGGCCGGGTGTCCCGGCCGGGTGTCCGGGCCGGGTGTCCGGGCCGGCGGCCGCCGTTCGGATCACCCGAGGCGACCCTTCAGGTGATTGCCGGGCGCCTCATGAGCCAGGCAGCCGTCGCAGGGGTACGACGTCTCGGCAGAGGACGAACCCAGAACGCGCTGAGGAGCCTGGCGATGTACGCAGCAGTCCGGCGGTACGAAGGGGTGACCGACGCGGCCGAGACCGCGCGTCTCGTGAACGAGGGGTTCGTGCCGCTCATGCGCCAGGTCTCCGGCTTCGTGGCCTACTACTGGATCGATGCCGGGGACGGAGTGATGGTCTCGACCAGCGTCTTCCAGAACCAGGCCGGTGCCGACGAATCGAACGCGAGGGCTGCGGACTTCGTGCGCGACAACCTTGCGTCCCTGCTCCCCAACCCTCCCCGGGTCATGGCCGGCGAGGTGGTGGCGTCCGCATGACAGCGTTCGGGCCCGGCACACGAGTTGGCCCCCACGCTGTACCGGCCCGCCGTGCCGACACGGTCGCCCCGCACAGCGTCGATCCCGCGAGACGCTTCGGCCGGGAAGAGCGCTGTGAACACCGCTCGACGTGCGCACCGCCTTCGTCTCCATGGCGTGTGGGATCGTCCGCCCGATGACCGCCGCCGGCCTCATGCGATCGATTGATGCCGATGGATACCGATTGATAAGTTCGGCGGATGACCAGTCGCAGCCGCGACCGCGTCGCGGACGTCCGCAGCGTCGTGGTCACGCACATGCTCGACTATCGGATCGAGTCCGTCGTGCCGGTCGGCGAGGGCCTCGACAACCTGGCGTACGAGGTCAACGGTGAGCTGATCGTGCGCTTCAGCAAGGAGCCCGACCCGGCCCGGCGGACCGCCCTGGTCGGCCGTGAGGCCCGCCTGCTCGCTGCCGTCGCCGGCATCTCGCCGCTGCCCGTCCCCGAACCGACGTTCACGGTCGCGGAGCAGGGATGTCTGGCCTACCCCAAGCTCCCCGGCACGTCACTGTTGGACATGTCGCGGCACCAGCGATCGGCCCACGGCACGTCGATCGCCGCCACGCTCGGCGAGCTGCTCACCGCGCTGCACACCGTTTCGGTCGACCGGCTGGCCGATCTGGTGGAAGCGGACCACCAGCCGCTGGCCGAGTGGCGACAGGACGCCGCGGAGAACTTCGTGACGGTGGCCGGGCAGGTACCGCAGGCGCACCGCGGACCCGTCGAGGCGTTCCTGGATGCCGCACCACCGCGCGACGGATACTCCCCGGTGTTCTCCCACAACGATCTGGGGATCGAACACGTTCTCGTCGACCCGGTCACGTGGACGGTGACCGGGATCATCGACTGGAGCGATGCGGCTGTCGTCGATCCGGCCCACGACTTCGGGCTGATCCACCGCGATCTCGGCCCCGCCGCCGCCCGCGCCGCCATCAGCAGCTGTCGAACCGGCGCCGACGACCTCGCGGCGCTCCACGAGCGCGCCGTGTTCTATGCCAGGTGCAGTGTCTTCGAGGACCTGGCACACGGCATCGAGACGGGACAAGGCAAGTACGTCGACAAGAGCCTTGCCGCGCTGGATTGGCTGTTTCCGGCCTAAGGGCTGTCCCGTGATCCCCGGCGGGCGCACGACGACAGCCACGGCACCTCGCCGCGTTGTCGGATCGCCCGAATACACCCAGTACGAGGACGACCCTCCGCCTTGCGATGCACCGCATCCGACGCCGCGCGCTGATCCACCGGGGATTACGGGACAGCCCTTAGGCGCCTCGTCTCAACCCAGCGGCCGAGGACGTCAACCCCCGTGCGTGGCACCGGCGCCCGTCACGCGTGGCCGCCGGAGGGCTGGACGCACGTGGTCAGAGAGGCTGGAGCCGGGTGCGCAGGAGGCAGAATTCGTTGCCCTCCGGGTCGGCCAGGACGTGCCAGGTCTCGGTGCCGGTCTGGCCGACGTCGACGGGCGTTGCGCCGAGCGCGAGCAGCCGCTCCAGCTCGGCGTCCTGGTCGCGGTCGGTGGCGTTGACGTCGATGTGCAGGGGGAGCTTCCGCCCGGTCCGCGGCTCGCTGTTGGGGCTGAGGACGAGGGTGGGCTGCGGGCCGCCGAAGCCGGCGTCGGGCGGCCCGATCTCGATGCTTCCGTCGTCCTCCCGGCCGAGTTCGACGTAGCCGAGGACCTCGCTCCAGAACGCGGCGAGCCGGTCGGGGTCGGCGACGTCGAGGACCAGCTCACTGATGCGGCATGCCATGCCCGTCAGTGTACGGAGACGGCAGAGCCCCGCTCCGGGCTCGGCCCGCCGGGTTCCGCTCGCGAGGCGTTCCTACTGGCCGTGGCTCCCGGATCCCTTGAGATAGGTCAGCCGCGCTCGGTCGCGTTCGGTCGTCAAGTCGAGCGCGACCACGGGGTGGCGGGACCACACAGGTGCGCCGTCGATCCACGGCACGAGCACGGCGACAGGTCGGAGCGGGCCGTGGACGTCCGCGACGCCCGCCGGTGGAAGTCGTCGCGCCTGCCGCTTCTTGGCCAGCCGCAGAAGCATCGGCGGAGCCCCGTCCGGATCGCCGTGGGCCCGGTACAGCACCAAGTACGCCTCGCCCGCGTCCTGTTCACGCAGCAGCAGCCAGCGCATCGGGCGTACGTCCTCGCTGACGGCCACGCGGGCGAGACCGCGGGCGAGCCGCGCTTCGAACCCGAGGGTCAGCAGGCCGCAGGCCGAGCCCACGAGGAAGAACCACCCGTGGCCGGGTCCGCCGAAGAGGTGCAGCACGCCGCCGAATCCGACACACGCCATGACGACGGTCGAGGCGGCGATGCCGGGAAGGGCGAAAGCGCTCAGCAGGCCGCGGTCGCGCCACCAGGCCAATCTCCCCCGGCTGTCGGTGACGGGCTGGGGCGGTCGCTGCCGTACGGCCTCGGCCGTGGAGCGCACAGCCGCTTCGAGGAGGGCGTCATGGGCGAGTTCCGCGGCAGGCAGGGGCGCCTCCCGCGCACGCCGGACGGCGGTCCTGCGACGACGCTCCCTCCTCGACCCGGGATCCAGCCTGCGGACCAGTCCGACCCAGGCCGCGACGCCCGTCAGCAGGCCGCCGAAGAACATCATGATCCAGGCGAGGTCACCGGCCTCCGTGCCGCCACCGAACCCCTCGAAGCAGCCCACCGCCACGCCCGGGGCCGCGATGAGCAGGCCCACGACACCGACACGCAGCAACCACTTCTCAGGCGCTACGGCGGCCGGACCCACAGGCGGGACGTCCCAGCGCTCGGCCATGCCCCTCCTCGTCTCATGCGTCGCACATCAGACGCGTGGGTGCGCCGGACAGTTGCACGGACTCTCGTACGTTCCCGAGCCGGTGAACGAGGCCGGGAATTCGGTTGCCCCGGCGGGCGGTTGCGGGCTAGAAACCACGCATGGCCGACATCCAGGGCTCGTACGACGACCTGTTCACCGCCGTGCCCCGCGCGCTGTCCGCGTTGCTGGACGAGGGGGACGCCGGCGCCTCGGTGGCCGTCTTCGTGGACGGCGAACCGGTGGTGGACGTCTGGGGCGGGTTCGCCGACGCGGACCGCACGATCCCATGGCAGCGGGACACGATCACCAACACCTGGTCCGTCACCAAGACGATGACGGCGCTGTGCGCACTGGTCCTCGCCGACCGTGGCGAGCTCGACCTCGACGCGCCGGTCGGCCGGTACTGGCCCGGGTTCGCCAGGGCGGGCAAGGAGAAGGTGCTGGTGCGGCACCTGCTCGCGCACACCGCGGGCCTGCCCGACTGGGACGGGCCGATCGAGGAGCTCTACGACTGGCCGTCCGCCACGGCACGTCTGGCCGCGCAGACTCCGCGGTGGGAACCGGGAACCGCGGCCGGGTACCACTCGCTCACCCAGGGGTTCCTCGTGGGCGAGGTCGTACGCCGGATCACCGGCCGCAGCCTGGGCGAGTTCTTCGCCCAGGAGGTGGCCGGACCGCTGGGCGCCGACTTCCACATCGGGCTGGCCGCCGAGCACGACCACCGGGTGGCAGCCACGATCCCGCCCCCTTCCCAGGACGAGGACTACGCCGCGAGCGCGCCCAGCAGCAAGGCGGCTCCCTCCGCCGCCACCCGGGTACGGGTCCGTGACGGCAACAGCGTGGCCTGGCGTCGTGCGGAGATCCCCGCGGCGAACGGCTTCGGCAACGCCCGCTCGGTCGGCCTCGTGCAGTCGGTGATGGCCTGCGCGGGAGCTGTGCGCGGGACACGGCTGCTGTCGCGGGCGGGCTGTGACCTCGCGAGGCAGGAGCAGTTCAGCGGCGAGGACCGGCTCCTGGGCACGCCCATGCGCTGGGGCCTGGGCTACGGGCTGTTCGACAGCATCTACGGGTGGGGCGGCTGGGGCGGTTCCCTGGTCGTCATCGAACCCGAGGGCCGTATGACGGTGGCCTACGTGACGCACCAGATGCGCGAACCCGCGGCCGACAACCGCGGGCTGGAGATGGTGATGGCCGCCTACGACGGGCTCAAGGGTCTGCGGGCCTGATCCGTCATGCCCCCCGAATTCGCCGGCAGCCCGGACGCCACGCCGTACGCCATGGAAGAACCTCGTCGCGCAATCCGTGCGGTCTACGGGGAGTCCACGGTCACCGTCTGCCAGGCGTACTCGCCGGAGATCGGCCTGCCCGCCGTCCGGGAAGGCCGTTTCCCCGCGGCGTGGAAGCGGGACAGGATGACGTGGATCATCAAGCCGCGTTCGCAGACGTTTGCCGCGATGTGGCTTGTGGGTGGTCCCGGCGGTTGTGCTCCTGTTGCCGGTCAGGAACTCAGGTGGGCCAGGATCTCTTCGCCGGCGGGGTATCCCTGCTCCTGAGGAAGTAGTCGGCTCGCCGCGTCCAGGTCTCCGTCCTTGACGAGTGCGTGGACCTCGTGGGCGAGCGGGGTCACGTCACTGATGGAGACGATCCACTCGTCCGCGTACCGCGTCGACGCCTCGCCCGAGAGCCCCAGTTGCAGCGAGCGGTACGGCAGGGGACGCAGGCGCAGATCGCGTTCGGGATCCCACTGGACGCGGGCCGGCGCGCGCTTGAGGTCACGCTGCCAGGCGCTGCGATCGGGATGCAGTCCGCGGACGTAATGCGACAGGCAGGCATGGCGCAGCGCCCAGTCGAATCCGTCGCGGGTGATCTCGACGGCGAGGACGGTCTCCTGACCCTCCTTCATGCCCCAGCCGGAGCGGTACATCATCCACATAAAACTGGGTTTAATCCACGTCATGCGGTCAGGCTTCCAAGCGGCGGGGAAACGGCCTTTGCGGGCGGCGGGGCCGCCTATCTCCGGGCGGTAGGCCTGGTAGACGGTGATCGTGGACGCCGTGTGGAGCGCGCGGATCCTGCGGTGCGGTTCTTCCATGGCGTACAGCGTGAGCCCGGCCGGCTCAGGCGACCACCGAATTTTCGACCGCTGACAGACGTGACGGAGCACGCTGGCAGCAGGCAGCCGCCCGTACTGGCCAAGTGGCGTCCGACGTCAGAACGGGGGTTCCTCCGTACAGCCACCAGTCCAAACGTCACGGACGTACCGAACGCGTGCGGCAACGTCAGCGGGACTCTCCACGGCAGCGATGTCGTAGATCCAGTTCTTGAGTGCGTCCAGACAGCGGTTGCGGTTGTAGCGGTTGGTACTTGTAGCGAGGAGGTGATGGATGCGGCGTCCAAGTTCGTCTCTGTGGCCAATGAGGGCAGGATGCTCAGTCAAGGGGATGGCGGCGACGACCGCGGCCTCACGAACAGCAGTGTCTTCGTGGCCCAGGTAAGCTGAAACGGCACGGTAGAACGTGGGGCGGTGGTCCAGAAAGACACGCATTTCTGGATAGTCGTCGAGGTCGTCACCTTCGAAGTGACGCTCGGCGATGGCAAGGCACTCGTCGTCGGCGTCGTAGGCGAGTGATCCAAGCCAGTCCAGCAGGGCCGCCCTCACCGGACAGTCTCTTTCCGAGTCAGCCCGACGGCCAGGCCCGACGGCCGCCGTCGCGGGGTGGGCGAGGATCGCGGCCACGTACAGCGCCACGGGGAGCGTGGCTTCGTAGAAGCTGTTCTGATGACATACCGGCTCCAGCTCGCTGATGGCCCGGATCTGAACCGTCGGGTCGGCATCGAGAAGGCGGGGCAGCGTGGCCGACAGAAATCCGCCGTTCCCTCTCGCGGTGCCGAGTGAGGCCCAAGCCGTGCCCTCCAACAACGACTGGTGATGGGGCAGTTCATCAGGCGTCAGATCGCTAGTCTGCTGGTTCTCGCTGGTCACGAGGCAAAGGCTACGACGTACGCCCAGGATTTAGCATCGGGCCTCGTGTGCGGCCAGGGATGTGTGACGCCAGCTCGCAAAAGGACTATGAACACGGCTTGACGTGGATCATCATGCAGCGTTCACAGACCTCAGACACAGCTGGCTGCTGCGGGTCGGTGCCGGATCCAGCGCGTCGACGTCCACACCGCCGTCGTTGGAGCGCTGGGTCGTGACCGCCTGCATCCCCATGGCCCGGAAGAGATCGGCGACGAGATCCTCGAAGGCGATCGGATCCATGTCGTACAGGTCAGGTTCCTCATCGCTGCCATGCGCGACCACACGGTTCCCGACATCCTGCGGCCGACGACTCGGCCGTACCGGCGAGAGTTGGTCCGGGCGGGCCGAGAGCTGCCCGCGGAGTGCGTCGGCCAGACGACTGCTCGCGTCCACCTGCGCCAGGTGCAGGCCACGGAACATCGAGACCGAGGCCATCACGGTCGCCAGGTGGATCTGGCCACGCCGGCCCGTCGTAGGGTCATGCCCATCCACGAACCCGTTCAGTGTCACCGACTCGAGCGCGCCCAGCTCATCCGCGGCGAAGAGCTCGTGCAGAACGAGAAGCACGCACTGCGCGAGCACCTCCCGGTACAGGGCGCGACGCCGGCCCACTGGGCGCGCGGTCTCCTTGTCCTGGTCGGTCCCAGACACGTATCGAACGGACTTGACGTCAGGGACCACGCTGTAGCCGGGCAACTCCCAGTCCAGCACCAGCTGTCCGGTGCGATCGAACACGGTGACGAACTTCTTGAGGCCCAGGAGACGGAGCCCGGAAGAGGATCATGAGCGAGGCTGGACGTGGGGTCGTCAAAGCGCGTTCACAACCACCTGCACCGCTGGGCCCACAGGAAACCAGCAGGTCAAGCGGACACTTTCGTGGAGATCGCGGACAGAACACGCGTTTCCTGACGGGCTACAAGCCCAAGTCCGCGTGTCTTGACAGTGCGAGGGACGGAAGCCCAATCTGGAAACTATGGAAACCCAACGAGGTTCGGAAGTTTCCGATCGAGATCGGCAGCGTGCCAACGTGATCGCGGAAGCGGCTGGGCGACTGTTCTTCGCTTCGGGTTTCGCGGGGGTGAGCATGGACGACCTCGCGCGCGAGCTCGGGATGAGCAAGAAGACCATCTACCGCTACTTTCCGGACAAGCGCAGCCTGCTGGCCGAGGTACTGGATCGGAAGTTCGCGGCGGTGGAGAGCAGACTGCGGGCGGTCGAGGAGGCAGAGGCACAGCCGTTCGGCGTGCGGGTCGAGCAGTTCCTGATTGCGGCAGGCAGTGAACTCGAACGGATTGGCGCGGCTCAGCTCGCAACTGGACGGGGCGATGCGATGCTGCGCCACTACGTAGAGCAGCGCATGGACGCGGTGGTCTACAGGCGGCTCGACGAGCTGTTCCGGGAGGCACACCTGCGAGGACTGCTGTCGGCGCCGCCCGAACTGCTGAGTGAGATCACCCGAGGCGCATTGGAGCGGCTGGTCACTTCACAGTTGCCGCGCGAGCTCCACTGGACAGCGGCCGATCTGCTGCGAGCGACCGTCAACACTGTTCTCTACGGGGCGATCCGTCCTGCGCACAGCGGCGTCGCCGAGGAAGTGCCCCGAGCGGTCGTTCCAGCGGCCCGCGACGACGAGTACGAGGTGAGCCCGTAGCCGGGGCAACCGGCCAGGGTATTCCTCGGCCCGCTGCGGGTTGCTGCGCGTGTCCTTGCTGCGTACGGGATGGCAGGGCCCATCCAGCACACCTTCACACATAGGGAAGCCTTCATGCACATGATCGATCTCGCCTACGTCGGGCGGGGCCCGCACGAGGAACTGGTCACCTACATTGCCGATCAGGAGGACTTCTACGCCGAAGAGGGCGTCCACGTGGCCCTGCGCGACGGCTGCACCTGGGATGCAGAGCGACTGCGCCACGGTGCAGTCATCGGGCTCGGCCGGACATTGCTGTCCCGATTGAGGGATGACATCCCCTGGGTCGCACTCAATGTGAACACCTACCGTCCCCTGTTCTGGTTCCTCGCCCGCCCCGGCCTGACCTCGCTGGCAGACCTGCACGGCCGACGACTGGCGGTACACCCCCCGCACACAGGACCTGGCTGCTTCACCCGGATTGTGCTGCGCCAGGCCGGCCTCGACCCGGACCGAGACGTCCAGACCATCGTCCGCTGGCCCGGCGACTACGGCATGGACCTGCGCGGATTGCAGGACGGCAGCATCGACGCCGCTGTGATCGGCGACACCATGGCACCGGCGGCAGTGGCCGGCGAGCACGGCTGGCGGGTACTGGCCTTTGTCGGCGACCACTTCCAAATCCCCACCGTGGGCGTGGCCGTCGACCCCACCTACACCAAGCCGGACGATCCCGCAGTCCAGGCCGTTGTACGAGCCCACCGGCGCGCCCTGCAGGTGATCCACGACGATCCCGACACCACAGTGCGACACCTGCACACGTTCCTTGGCCGACACACCACGGAAGAAGTCCGGGCCCATTACGAGGCGTTCATCGCACCGGCCTTCACCACCGATGGCCAAGTCGACCTCGCCATCGGCATCAACGCAATCACGGCGATCTCTGCCGAACTGGGAGTCCCCGCCACGTTCACGGCAGCCGAGTTCTACCGCACCGCAACCACCACCCCCCAGGCGAGCCCGCCCGAATACGTTCAGTGATCGCGAGTGGCCGGTGCGGGGTCGGCCTGCCCGACCCGGGCCTCGAAGTCGCGCGACACGCTTAAGCGGCGGGTTCCGGGTCGCCGTGCCCTAATCCCAAGATGGCGCGCCGTGTTGTCGCCCGTCCTGGCGGGTTGATCACAGGGCCGTCGACCGACTCGATAGCCAGTGACTCGGCCCATAGAGCCGCTAAGCCTCCTCGTGCGAGACGTCCACGATATCGCGACGGCCGGCGCGGGCAGTGCCCGCTCGGACGGCTCGGAGGCAATACCCCTACCACCGGCCAGGTGCGAGCCAGGCGTTCGCCGAGAGCCTCCAGCAGGCGGTCGCGAAATCTTGCATCCCCTCCCGAAGAAATCCCCTGAGAAGCAAGAGAGGAAAAGAAGATGATGGAGTTTTTGGTGGAGGTGACCGTCAACGTGCCTGAAGGAACCGACCAGGCAGAAGTCGACCGTCGCCGCGCCGCCGAAGCTGTGCGAGCCAAGGAGCTCACCGCCGGAGGTCACCTGTCCCGGCTGTGGCGCACGGCCGAGGACCCTCGCGTCATCGCCATATGGCGCGCCGACAACGAGATAGAGCTGCGTGAGAAGGTCCTCGGAAGTCTGCCGCTGTGGCCTTGGGTCACCGCGGTGATCACCACCCTGCAGCCGCATCCCAACGATCCGGGCCTGGCCGGCTGACTTTCCGGTGCGGTGGCCCACCGCCCCGGCTCGGTGCGTCGCTCACGGCTGCCGCACCGAGCCGGGAGTCGGCCGGTGACGGAGCCGCAGGACGCGCATGCGGGTGAACTGCCGCGCGATCGTACAGCGGAGGAGGGAATCTACCGTATCGACACTTCCGCCAGATTTGATAGGAATCACGGGTGCCGCAGTCGACATCGGCCCCAGAACAAGGGAAATTCATGTCTGACAAGCATTACGCCACGGTGGCGGTCACCGGAGTGACCGGAGCACTGGGCAGCCGGATCGCGGTCCGCCTCGCCGACCGTGGCGTCCCCCAACTCCTCGTCGGACGCAGCCCCGACCGCATGCCCGACCTGCCCGGCGCACAGCGACGCGGTCCCGCCGGCTACGGCGACGCCTCGGCGATGCGCGAGGCGCTGGAGGGTGCCTCGACGCTCATCCTGGTCTCCGGACACCGCACGGGAAGCCGGCTGGAGGAACACGCCACGGCGGTCGAGGCCGCGATCGCGGTCGGCGTGGACCGGGTCCTGTACGTGTCCCTCGTCGGCGCCTCGCCCACCGCCACCTACCTGAACGCCCGCGACCAGTGGCTGACCGAACAGTTCCTGGCCGGAGCCGGGATCCGCCACACGGTGCTCCGGGCGGGCTTTTACACGTCGACACCGGCCGCCCTCGCCGACAAGGGATTCGTCGTCAGCGGCCCCGCGAGCACCGGCCGGGCCGCCTTCGCCACCCACGAGGACATCGCGGACGTGATCACTGCCGTCACCCTCGACGAGCGTCCCCGCTCCGAGCACGACGGCGCAATCCTGGAGATCACGGGGCCCGAGGCCCTGACCCTCCACGAAGCGGTTACCCGGATCGCCACGGCCACCGGCCGACCCTACCGCTTCGAACCAGAGACCCTTGAGCAAGCCTTCTCGCGGCGCTGGCGGCAGGGCATGAGCGGGGAACAGATCGAGACCTGGATCTCCTGGTACCAAGCAATCGAGAAGGGCGAGATCTCCTCGGTCACCGACGTCGTCCCCCGGCTCACCGGCTCACCGGCGACCCCGATCTCCGACGCGGCCTGGTGGCCGTCACCGAACACCGCGCGTGGCACCCCCTGAGCTCAGGCAGACGCGACGACTGAGTATTCACCGCTCCGCTGGACCCCTTGGCGTCGTACCGGTCGTCCTGAACATGTCGTAAGGCACCTGGATCAGGAAGCAGCCGAACGGGCACCTCCGCGCAAAGGACTATGAACACGGCTTGACATGGATCATCAAGGCGCGTTCACGGCCTTTTCCCTCTGTCGGAAGTGGCCGGCCCCTGCAAGCAAAAGGTCTCCCCGCTGATCCAGTGCTCGAGGCAGGATCCGCAGAGGACCCGGCTCGACGCCGGGTCCTCTGCGGCTCCGTGGTTCAGTCGGTGTCGTCGCCGCACTCCGGCTCGGCGACGCTGCCCTGCCGAGCCGCTCGGGTCGGCAGGGACCGCTGGGTGCCGTCCTTGGCGACCGGCTGGAAGTAGTGGTCCAGCGCCCAGGCGGCCACGCGGGTGCCGGCCCGGCAGCCGACCACGTCCGCCGTGCGGGAGTGGACGCCGCCCCACACACGCGCGTCGACGACGTCCTGGTTGAGGTCGTCGGCGGACCCGTAGAACCGCGTGGTGCCGGTGACCTCGGAGGGGACGTGGAGGTCGATGTGCGAGGTGCGGAGGACGCCGGTCAGGGCGCGTGCCACGGCGGCGGCGACGGTCGTATGGCCGGCGACGTAGTCCGGGTGTGGCGGGGTGAGGAGCAGCGGCTCCCAGGCCGGGTCCGCCGTCGTCGCGGGGTTGCCGTCGGTGTCGGCGAGGCGGATGGCAGTGATCGGCCGCCAGGTGCCGTAGTGGAGCTTGGCGTCCCATGCCGTGACGACGGCGTCGGTCGCCGACGCGTTCACCGCGGCGAACAGCCGGGCCGTCTCGGCGATGCCGAGCCGGTGCCGGGCGGCGTGGTCCCGTACGGCGATCTGGACCTGTTCGACCAGGTTGCCGCTGAAGAAGAGGGCGGTCTCGGTCTGCTGCGCGCTCCTGCTCGAGCCGGTCTTCACGCCCATGGTCTTCAGTTCCCGGACATCCTCGGCGTAAGCGGCCGAGGAGAGGGCGGGTGGTCCGCCGGGCCGGAACTGCTGCGGGGAGGCGAGCAGGAGGGGGCGGAGCCTGGCGAGCCAGGTGTCGATGAAGGGCTGGAACGCGGGAGGGGTGGGCCGCCAGACTCCCGGTGCCGGGGAAGCGGTGAACGGAACGTCCGCGAACCTTCCATCCCCTTCCCGGAGTTCGATGATGCGGGCGGCGGCGCGCTTTCCGTAGTCCACGCCCTGGTCTCTGGTATGACCGGCCGGAAGAGCGGCGAGCGAGTCCGCGTAGGCGGTGTCGAGCCGCTCCTTGAAGGCGGGGAAGTAGGTGAGCAGCATGTCGTGGGCCGCGGTGGCGGCGGCCGCCGCGGAGGATGCCTTGGCCGGACCGCGCTGGTGCCATTTGTACAGGGCGTAGCCGCCTTCGATCCCCACCACGGCGTTGTACACGGCGACGGAGACGAATCCCTCCCAGATCACTGCCTGCCCGGAGGGGCGTGGGCCGAGGCTGGTCTTGATCGTGTCGGTGGCGATGGCGTTCCACTCGCGGACCACGGCTGCCGGGTCCGCCGCGGTCCGGGTGTGCGCGTCGGGGGGACTTGTCGCGGCGGTGAGCGTCACGAGGGCGATCGCCGCGACGGCGCAGATGAATCCCCGGGCACGTGAACGCGGAGGAGCGGGAAGAGGGGGCTCTTGATACACAGCGTCCTCCATGGAGTCGAGTGCCCAAGGCTTAGCAACGGCCCACTGCGCGAGCAAGACAACTCGCCGCGAACCGGACAGGCCCATGGTGCCCTCGAACGCCTCACCGCCCGTTACAAGGAGATCGCCGGACGGACCCTGCGCCCACCTCCGGCCCCGGCGAACCGCGCCGCAAGGGGCAGGGTCGCGAACCTGCTCGCCGGCCTCGACTCCGAGGGCGACCAGATGCTCCCGCTCGCCTTCGACATACGGCGCAGTCGAAGGCCATCTGCCGAGGAGCTGCGCGCCGCCGCAGGAGGTCCCCCGATCCGTTGGACGTGCGCCCGGTCGATGGGTTGGCGTCAAAGGTCTGTGAGCAAGGCTTGACATGGATCAAGCCGGGCTTTCTGTGGATGATGTACCGCTCCGGCTGGGGGTCGAAGGAGGGTCAGGAAACCGTTCTGGCCGTCGAGATCACCCGTGAGGGCTTCGAGTGGGCGCTGCGCCACGCGTGCCTTTCGCACCGTGCACGCGGCCTGTACGAGAACCAGGCCGCCTGGAAGCGGGAGTTGAAGCGGGCGCCCGCGCGCGTGCAGTGGGACCCCGAGCGGGACCTGCGGCTGCGGCCCTTGCCGTACCGGTCCCCGCAACTGGGCCTCTCGGGTGGGGCGGCGCGACGCTACGCGGACGAGTGGACGATCGCCGTCCGCGACGTCGCCCCACTCGCCCACGAGGTCCACGCCCTCGTCAGCGGCGGCGACCTGGACTCAGCCGCCCGGCCGCCCGGCTGCTGCCCCCGGAGGGCTTCACACCGGCCAGGACGAGCTCATCGCCCACCTGCATGGATGAGGAATGGGCTGACCCGACCTCCCGCCCTAGGGCCGGTCCGTGCGACAGCTGAATCGCTTCCCAGCGAGCCGACCGGGAGGAACAACACGCGACGGCCTTCTGGTTCAAAAGGGGGTCGGATCGGATCCTCGGACAGCCGAGCAGAAGCGGCGCTGGTGGCGACGACGCGGGTGACGTCGTACGGCACCAGGGCTTCCGGAGGCCGGGCGTCGGAAGGGACGGTCCGCGTCAGCGATGTGACGCCGCTCGCCCGCGCCCCGCACCCGCACCCGCACCCGCACCCGCACCCGCACCCGCACCCGCACCGAACGGCCGCCGGCGAGCTACACCTCGGTGTAGGTCAAGGTGTGGTCATTTCAGGCTGGTTCGAAAGGAGCGGCAACCGCGCGCTCCCCGCCCTACGATCCCCCGCATGCTGATTCGCCGGACATTACGGATGATCACCTTGCTCGCTGTGACCCTCGCCGGTGCGATCGGGGGTGGCGTGGGGACGGCGCAGGCCGAGCAGAACCGGTCGTCGCACGATCGGCAGTTGCTGTTCTTCAACCACTCCTACGGTGTGTTCGACCGGGAGACCGCCGACGCCATCGAGCACTCCGACTATCTGCGGGACTTCGCCAACTTCCAGGTCCGCACCACCACCGGTACCGACGGTCAGACCTGGACCGGTCGTTATCTGATGGGCCACGAGACCTACCTCGAGCTGCTGGGGGTCGGTGACGTCGCCGGCCAGGACGGCACCCTCGGCTCCGCCGGGCTGGGCCTGTCGACCGAGCGTGCCGGAGACCTGGCGACGGTCACGGAGCGCCTGAAGGACGAGGGCGTCGCTGACCCCGTCGAGTTCCTCCAGACACGTGACTTCGGTGACGGCGTCCCCGTTCCGTGGTTCGACGCCGTCCTCACCACCGCCGAGTACGACGCCTTCGGAACCTGGGCGATGGAGTACCGCCCGGAGTACTTCGCCGACCCGCGCGGCAACACCGAGCCGGCGGGTTTCCCCGGTGACGTCGGCCGGGAACGCTACCTGTCCGACGACTACCGCAACCATCTGATGCGTGACGTGACCTCCGTCCGCCTCGCGGTCACCGAGGGCGACCTCGCCGACACCGTGCCGCTGCTCCGGGCCGGCGGGTTCGCCGTCCGGACCGTGCCGGACGGTGGCGTCGTCGCGGAGCGTGGCGGCACCGCGATCCGGTTCGACGCCGTAGCGCGCGACGACGCGGGCCTGCAGCGGATCGAACTGTCGCTCAACCGGCCGGTGAAGGACCGTCACGTTGAACGGATCGGTCACTCGAAGCTCGTCGTCGGGCCGGGTGACCACGCCGTGTGGACGTTCGGCGACAGCGGTGCCGAGTAGACCTGCGGCCCGCGGGGCGCGTCCTCGACGAGGGCGCGCCTCTGGCCTGTCCGCGCCCATGACCGGGCAACCCCGGACCGGTGACGACCTGCGACTTCGGGCGGGCAGGGGCGTGACCTTGCCGAGGTGTGAGAAGGGCGGGAGCCCCGGCGCGGGGTTCGCCCTCGCGTGACCTGTTCGGACAAGTTTAGGACGCGCCGGACCTGCGCCTTTACCTGCCGCTGAAGATCTCGTCGCGTACTGGCCATCTGTTCTTGGTCAACCTCCCCCCAAAGAACCTTATGTTCACGGTCAAATGATGGGCAAGAACAGCAATGGAGGACGTTGTGTCCCTGGATGCCCGTAGGGCTCGGCGGTTCGCCGCTCCCGCAGCCGCCGCAGTCGCCGCCGCCGTCGTGACGATGGTGGTCAACCCGACGCTGGGCGCGTCGGCCTCGGCTCCGCAGGCCGCGGCCAAGGCCAAGGCCCCGACCGCCAAGAACGTCATCTTCATCAACGGCGACGGCATGGGCGCCGCCATGCGTCAGGCCGCCCGTCTGCACCTGGCCGGCCTGGGTGGCCAGCTCGCGATGGACAAGCTCCCCGTCTCGGGCCAGCTGACCACGGAGCCGGACGACCCGAAGGCCGTCGTCACCGACTCGGCCGCCGCGGCGACCGCGTGGGCCACCGGCGAGAAGACCTACAACGGCGCGATCAGCGTCGACGTGGACGGCAACCCGCTCGCCACCCTCGGCCAGCAGGCCAAGGCGGCCGGCAAGGCCACCGGTCTGGTCACCACCGCGCAGGTCACCGACGCCTCGCCGGCGGCGTTCTTCTCCAACACCGCCAACCGTTCGGCGCAGGACGAGATCGCCCGCCAGTACATCGAGGTCAGCAAGCCCGACGTCATCCTGGGCGGTGGCGAGGACTGGTGGCTGCCCGCGGGCAGCGCCGGCGCGTTCAAGGACCAGCCCGCCGAGGACCCGTCCGAGGCGAGCAAGGGCACCAAGGGCGACCTCATCAAGAAGGCCAAGAAGGCCGGTTACTCCTACGTCAACAGCGCGGACCAGCTCAGCCGCGCCAAGGGCGGCAAGCTCCTCGGTCTCTTCGCCAACGAGGAGATGTTCCAGCAGCGTCCCGAGGGCCAGGGCGACGTGTACAGCCCGGTGGTCGGTCTCTCCACCATGACCAGCAAGGCCCTGGGCACGCTGGACAAGAACAAGAAGGGCTTCTTCCTCATGGTCGAGGAGGAGGGCACCGACGAGTTCGCGCACTCCAACAACGCCACCCGCACCCTGCAGTCCATGCAGGAGCTGGAGAAGGCCGTGGCCGTGGCCCGCGCGTACGTCGCCACGCACTCCGACACCCTGCTCGTCATCACCGGCGACCACGAGACCGGCGGCCTGGCCGTCGAGGAGTCGGACGCCGCCGACGAGTCCGGTGACGCCATCTCCGCCGAGGACGGTCCGTTCAGCATCCGCGGCAGCGAGAAGAGCTTCTACGTCGACTGGACCACGTCCGGTCACACCGGTGTGGACGTGCCGGTGACCGCGGCCGGCCCGCTGTCCGACCGTTTCACCGGCAAGCACCCCAACACCCACGTGTACGACGTGCTGCGTCAGGCCCTGACGCGCCGCTGAGCCACACACTGACAGCGGGGCCCCGGGGCGTGATCGCCCCAGGGCCCCGCTTTTGTCACTGCACGCGGCGGCGGCCGCGTCGCCACGGAGTGCTCGGTGCTCCACAGCCGGCGCTCAGCACGCAGCCCTCAGTACTCCGTGCTCCGCGCCCGTCGCCGGCTCAGCTCTGCTCGACGTGCAGATGGACGGGGCCCCGCAGGACGGGGCTGGGCCGGTACGGCGGCGGGTCGACGAGCAGCCTGGGCTGTTCGAGGCGGCGTGCCAGTTCGGTCAGTGCGATCTGGGTCTCCAGCCGGGCCAGCGGTCCGCCGAAGCAGAGGTGGATGCCACTGCCGAAGCCCAGGTGCTGGTTGTCCCGCCGGTCGGGGTCGAAGCGGTCGGGGTCCACGAAGCGGTCCGGGTCGCGGCTGCCCGAGGCGAGCATGAGCATGATCTGCGAGCCCTTGGGGATGACGGTGTCGCCGATCGCGATGTCGCTGTACGCCGCCCGCCAGGGAATGATCTGTACCGGTGGCTCGTAGCGCAGCAGTTCCTCCACCAGGGGCACCACCAGGTCCCGTTCGGTACGCAGGCGTTGCAGCACCTCGGGGTGGCGCAGCAGCGTCAGCATGCCGTTGGTGATGAGGTTGACGGTGGTCTCGTGGCCGGCGATGAGCAGCAGGTTGGCCGTGCTGATGATCTCCTCGTCGGTCATCCGCCCGTCGGGCCCGTCGTCGTTGGCCAGCCGGGTCAACAGGTCGTCGCCGGGGTGGCCGTGGCGTTCTTCCAGCAGTCCGCCGAGGTACTCCCGCAGGTCCTTGGTGGCCTGCACGCCGTTGTCCAGTTTCTCCGGCGGGTCGGTCCTGGGGTCGTAGTCGATCGACTCGACGATGGCGTTCACCCACACGTGGAACCGCGGTTCGTCCTCGCGTGGCACGCCGAGCAGGTGGCAGATCACGGTGACCGGGAACGGGTAGGCGAAGTCGTCGACGATGTCGATCCGCTGTTCGCCCGCGAAGCCGTCGATCAGACCGCCGACGGTGGCGACCAGCTCGGGTTCCATGCCGGAGACCAGACACGGGGTGTGCGGGGGGCCGAAGTGACGCATGGCCAGGCGCCGCAGGCGGTCGTGCTCGGGCGGGTCGAGGTTGATGAACGACGGCGTGGCGCGTCCCTCGACCGCCGCCATCGGACGCGACAGGTTGCGTACGTCGGAACTCAGGCGCGGGTCGTGGAGTATGCCGGTGAGCTCACGGAAGGTGCTGATGACGTAGCTGCCGTCCTCCTGCAGGGCCACCGGCGTCCTGCGCAGTTCGGCGTAGAGCGGGTACGGGTCGGCCCGGGAGGAATGGTCGAGGATCCGGTGCAGGGTGTCGGGCGTCTCGGTCGTGGTCATGTCGGTTCCCTCCTACTTCCCTCCACCGGGCTTCGTCCTCCCACCGGCGCTCCCACCGGCTTCCTCCCACCTGGCTCCCTCCCGCTACCGGCCCTGCCGCATGACGGTGACGCGCCGTTCGCCCGGGTCGTGCCCGGTGACGACCACGGTGGCGCCCTGGGCGAGCAGCGTGGGGCCGGGGAAGTCGACGGGCACCGGCTTCGCGTCGGCGGGCTGGTCGGGTGTGGGGCAGGGAGGCGGGAAGGGCGCGGCCGTCTCGATCAACTCCCGGTAGTGGTCGAGCCACTTCGCGTTGTTGAAGCTGACCGCCGCGGTGACCCGGCCCTGATAGCCGTACGCGGCGACGAAGCGGCGGTCGGCCACGGATCCCTGGGCGACGACGACCTCGTCGGCGTAGGTCGGTACACCGACGGACTTGATGTTGACGCCGAACTGGATCGACCAGAACGCCGGGATCGACAGGTGCGGCCAGCGGTCCGCCTGGGTGCTGACCATGTTGTGGGCCGCGATCTCGGCCTGTTCCACGGCGTTGGCCCAGTGCTCCAGGGAGATGAACCGGTACTCGTAGACCGGGTTGGGGCTGCGTGCCACGTCTCCGGCGACGAAGATGTCGTCGGTGACCAGGCCGTTGAGGTCGAAGGCGCGGCAGCCCGCGTCGCAGGCGACTCCCCATACGCCCACCGCCAGTCCCGAGTCCCGCAGCCACTCGGTGTTGCGGATGCCGCCGAGCGCCACCACCGCCACCTCCGCGTCGACGGTGCTGCCGTCGGAGAAGTGGGCGCGGCGCAACCGCCCTCGCGCGTCGCCCTCCAACCGGGTGACCTTGACGCCGCAGCGCAGGTCGACGCCGTGGGCGCGCTGCATGTCGGCGGCGACCTCACCGATCATCGCGCCGAGTCCTCCGACCAGCGGGGCCGGCCCGAGTTCGGCGACGGTCACCGGAAGGCCGCGCTCGCGGCAGACGGAGGCGATCTCGGAACCGGTGAAGCCCGCGCCGATGATCAGCACGCGGGAGGGTCCGGCGGCGATCGCCCGCTGCAGACCGTCCGCGTCCTCACGGGTACGGACGACGAACACGCCGTCCAGGGCCGCTTCGGCCTCGACGGGCCAGGGCCGGGCCCGTACCCCGGTGGCGATCAGCATGCGGTCGAAGGGGATCCTGCGACCGTCGGCGAGCCGCACCTGGTCGGCGGCCAGGTCCAGGCCGTCGGCGGGGACGCCCAGGAGCCACTCCGCGTCGATGTCGCACCGACGCGGCAGTGTGGTGCCCCCGGCCGGCACCCATCCGGTGAGTACCTGTTTGGACAGCGGAGGCCGGTCGTAGGGCTCGCCCAGTTCGTCACCGATCATGGTCAAGGAGCCGGTGAAACCTTCGCCGCGCAGGGCCTCCGCGGCGCGCAGTCCCGCCAGTGACGCGCCGACGATCACCACGCGGCCGTCGCGCTTGAACCGCTGCAGGGTGTGGGCGCTGCTCATGACGGTGATGTCCCCACCGACGCGTCCCGCCCTTCCAGCCGGTCGACCAGAATGGCCTGGAGCGGGCAGGCCGCCGCGGCGCGCAGCACCTGCTCGCGCTGGGCGTCGTCGGGGTTGGGGGCGTACATCAGCGCTTCCTCGCCGTGCATCCGGAACGCGTCCGGGGCCAGGAACGCGCACTGGGCGTAGCCCTGACACCGCGACAGATCGACGACAACTCTCATCCCGACCTCCAAATCACGGGGCCGCACGACAGCGGCCGCGGGGCGGCACCCCCAGGGCGCCCACACGGCACCCTGAAGCGAGAGTCAATGCCTTCGAAGAAGGGATACGGCTGTCGCCCGCCCCCGCGCACATGTGGGGGAGCACCACGCTCGTCGAAGGTCTCGGTAGGAGGAACTGGTCATCACGACTGAGGCTCCGGCGTCTGAAACACCGCCCGGAGAACCTGACCTTGCCGTCGAAAAGCCTATCCCGCACCCATCCGGCCCGCACCCGGGACGGGGGCGCGCGGAAGGAGAAACGAGGGCGCCGACCGGTCCTGTGACCGGTCGGCGCCCTTCTCACCCGCGTCGCCCCACTAGATCGTCGCGGTGTCGATCACGAAGCGGTAGCGGACGTCGCTCGACAGCACCCGCTCGTACGCGTCGTTGATCTCGGACGCGCTGATCAGCTCGATCTCCGCGCCGAGGCCGTGCTCGGCGCAGAAGTCGAGCATCTCCTGGGTCTCCTGGATGCCGCCGATGCCTGAGCCGGACAGGGACTTGCGGCCGCCGATCACGGAGAAGAGGTTGAGGGAGATCGGCTCCTCGGGGGCGCCGACGTTGACCAGCGCGCCGTCCGTGCGCAGCAGCGAGAGGAACGCCCCGAAGTCGAGCGGCGCCGAGACCGTGGACAGGATGATGTCGAAGGTGCCGCGCAGTTCCTCGAAGGTCTTCGGGTCGCTGGTGGCGTAATAGTGGTCGGCGCCCAGCTTCAGGCCGTCGTCCTTCTTGCGCAGGGACTGCGACAGCACGGTCACCTCGGCGCCGAGCGCGTGCGCGATCTTGACGCCCATGTGGCCGAGGCCGCCCATGCCGAGGACCGCGACCTTCTTGCCGGGGCCGGCGTTCCAGTGCCGGAGCGGGGAGTACGTGGTGATGCCGGCGCAGAGCAGGGGCGCGGCCTCGTCGAGGGAGAGGCCGTCGGGGATGCGGACGGTGTAGTTCTCGTCGACGACGATCTTCTCGGAGTAGCCGCCGTAGGTGGGCTCGCCGTTCTTGTCGAGGGCGTTGTAGGTGCCTACGTTGCCCTTGACGCAGTACTGCTCCAGGCCCGCCTTGCAGTTCTCGCACTCGCGGCAGGAGTCGACCATGCAGCCGACGCCGACGCGGTCGCCGACCTTGAACCGGGTGACGCCGGAGCCGACCTCGGAGACGATGCCGGCGATCTCGTGACCGGGCACCATCGGGAAGATCGCCTCACCCCAGCCCTCACGGGCCTGGTGGATGTCCGAGTGGCAGATACCGGCGAACTTGATGTCGATCAGGACATCGAACTCGCCCACGGGGCGGCGCTCGATGGTGGTGCGCTCCAGCGGGGCCTTCGCGGCGGGGGCGGCGTACGCAGCAACAGTGGTCATGCCGGGGGTTCTCCTCAGGAGTGGTCTGTGCCCGGCTGTCTTGTTCCGACGGGCACGGTCACCAGCGTGCCCCGTCGGACGCCGTTCACCCAGGCCACGGCTTTACGTACGACCGCTGGTCCTACTACTGGCGGGGTCAGGCTCCGCTGCGTACGACCGTGAATACTGGACGTATGAACGAGCAGCCCTTCCAGGAGATCGCCGGGGAAGCCGGGCAGCCGCTGGACCGGCGTGCCGAGCTCAGTGAGTTCCTGCGCACGCGCCGGGCCCGGCTGAAGCCGGAGGACGTGGGGCTGCCCGACTTCGGACGGCACCGCCGGGTGCCGGGGCTGCGGCGCGAGGAGCTGGCGCAGCTGGCCGGGGTGTCGGTCGCGTACTACACGCGGCTCGAGCAGGGCAACGGACGGAACGTGTCGGCGGAGGTGCTCGACGCCATCGCCCGCGCCCTGCGTCTGTCGGACGCCGAGCACGCGCATCTGACCCACCTCGCCAGGCCCAAGCAGCTCAAGAAGAAGCAGACGGCCCGGCCGCAGCAGGTGCGGGTGGCGCTGCGGCACCTGCTGGACATGCTGGACGGCGTGCCCGCCTACGTCACCGGACGGCGGGCGGACATCCTGGTCTGGAACCGGATGGCCGCGGCCGTGTTCGGCGACTGGGCGGAGCTCGCGCCGGGCGAGCGGAACTGGGCGCGGCTGGTGTTCCTGCGGCCCGAGTACCGCGATCTGTTCGTGGACTGGGAGCAGAAGGCGATCGACATCGTGTGCGTGCTGCGCATGGACGCGGGCTGTCACCCGGACGATCCGAGGCTGTCGGCGCTGGTCGGGGAGCTCTCCGTCAAGAGCCCGGACTTCCGGCGGCTGTGGGCCACGCACGACGTGAAGGAGAAGACGCACGGCGTGAAGGAGCTGCGGCATCCGCTGGTGGGTGACCTGGACCTGCGGTTCGAGTCGTTCCGGATGGCGGCCGACAGCGAGCAGGCGCTGATCACGTACCACGCGGAGCCGGGGTCCGCGTCGGCGGAGGCATTGCGGCTGCTGGCCAGCTGGGGCACGGACGCGACCCGCGCGGGAGCCAACGCCCAGTCGTAGCCGCACCGCGCACCGCCCGGCGCCTTCGGGCCGCCGGGCGGCCACGCGCCCGGCCCCGGCCGTGCCCGCCCTGGGTGTCGGAGCAGGCGGGCGATCCGCCGAAGATCTCGCCGGGGAAACACGGACGGCCCGCCGGAAACCGTTCTTCCGGCGGACCGTCCGCTGCGGGCTCACCTCACCAGGAGGCGCGGCGGCTCACTTTCCGTAGTACGCGTTGTAGATCGAGACCGTCGACTTGTTGCCCTGCTTGTCGGTGATCTTCGCGTGGAAGGAGATGCCCTTGCCCTTCGCCGGATTCTTGACGGTGATCTTTCCGTCCTTGACCTTGAGCATGGTCCAGGTCTGGCCGTAGTCGTACGAGACGTACACGTACAGTGACTTGAGGTTCCGGCCCGCGGCCGAGCCCTGCACGGTGAGCGGGATGGTGACCTTCTTGCCGGCTTCGACGCGGCTGTCCAGGCCGGTCGCGGCGTTGAAGCGGACCGTGGAGGCGGGCAGCTTCGCGAAGTCGGTCTTCTTGGACCTGAAGGTCCAGCTCGCGTCGATCCGCGTGGAGGCCGCGGCGACCTTCACACTGCGCTTGACCGAGGCCGTCAGCCGGTACTCCGCCTGGGCGGCCGGGACCTTGAACTCCTTGTCCCCGAAGAGCGGGTCGTCGTTCGATCCGACCTTCGTCCCGTTGCGGTACAGCGTCGTGGTGACCGAGCTGAACTGCGAGGACCCGGCGTGGGTGCTTCCGTCGGCGAACAGTGGCAGGTATCCGACGAGGTTGTCGCCCTCCCGGAAGACACCGAAGTCGGCGCTGATCTTCGGGCCGAAGACGGCCGTGTTGAACCGCTTCGTGTAGCTCGTGCCCGCCTTGAAGATCTGCGGGTCGCCGAGCGTGTAGTAGGCGTCGACGACCGGGAATCCGGTGGCGTCGGGGCCGGCGTGCTGCTCGAAGTCGAACGTCCACTGGACCTTTTCACCGGTCGACAGGTAGAGCGTGCGCGCGCCCGGCAGCTTCTGGTCGACGGCGACGGTGACGCTGTCGTCGTCGGGCAGAAAGCCGAACGCGGTGATCGCGCCCGTCTTGCCGGCGGCCGCGGCTCCCATGTCCGCCCGCACCTTGGCCAGTTCGCCCGCCTTGTAGTGCTTGACGTGGGCGCCCTGGAGCCTGCTGACCTTCGCGCCGGTGAAGGTGTCGTACTCGGCGCCGGCGCCCTTGGTCCACTGTCCGGCCCAGCTCTGGAACAGACCGGGCGTGAGCGACGGGCCGAGGTGCGCCATCCGCAGGTTCCGGAAGGAGTCCAGCCCGAGGCCGAGCCCGAAGCCCGTCGTGTCGTCGAAGTAGTTGACGACCGCCGACAACGGCTCTGCCCGCGCGTCCGGCACCGTGATGTCCGCACCCTCTGCGGTGCGGGCGTCCAGCGTCAGCGTGGTGTTCCCGGTGACGTCCAGCCGGGGCCGGACCAGCCAGTCGACCCCGCCCTTCGCCTCCACCAGGTCCTGCACGGAGAGGGAGTTGAGCAGGTACCTGCCCTTGGGTACCCGGAGGGTCACGCTGTCCGCGGTGTTCTGCGACGCGTAGTCCCGGTCGGCGCCGAGCCCGGTGTAGCCCTCCAGGTCGGTGAGGTGCGTGGGCGTCTCACCGGCGCGGTCGACGTACTTCAGGGTGACGTCGTACGACTCCGGCTCACGCTCGACCGCGAGCGCCGTGCGCACCGACTGACCGCCGCCCGTCGCCGTCACGTACGCGGCGTACGCGCCGTCGAGACTGCCGCCGAGCCTGGTGTTCGCGGCGACGCCGACGGACGCCCGGCCGCCGGCCGGGACGGTGAGGGTGGTGGCGGCGAGCTTGAAGAAGCCCGAGGGTGCCGTGTGGCCCTTGGGGTCGGTGGCCTTGACCCCGAGGGCCAGGGTGATGTCCTTCGTGCCGAGGTTGCGGTACGTCAGCTGCCTGGTCAGGGCCGTGTCGTCGGTGTGCGGCCACCGCGCGACGCCGAAGCTCACCGAGGACGGATCGGCGATCACGGTCTGCTTGATCGCCGCGTCGACGGCGATCCGGCCCGCGCCCTGCTGGAACGGCGTGTACGAGCCACCCTTGGCGGAGCCGGTCAGCGCGCCCTTGAGCTCGGTGTACGTCCAGTCCGGGTGTTCCTGCTTGAGGATGGCGGCGGCGCCCGCGACATGCGGGGTCGCCATCGACGTGCCCGAGATGGTCAGGTAGCCGGCGGGCTTCTCGCCGACCTCCGTGTCGATGACGCTGCCCGGGGCGGCGGCCGCGGTGATGTCGACGCCGGGGGCGGTGACGTCCGGCTTGATGGCGCCGTCGCCGAGGCGGGGGCCGGTGCTGGAGAAGTCCGCCAGCTTGTCGTGGTCGTCCACGGCGCCGACGGTGAGCGCGGCGTCCGCGCTGCCCGGCGAGCCGATGGACTCGGGGCCTGCGTTGCCCGCCGCGATCGCGAAGAGGATGCCCTTCTCGGCCGAGAGCTTGTCGACCTCGGCCTCCAGTGGGTCCACGTCGGGGGTGTCCGGGCCGCCGAGGCTCAGGTTGACGACGTCGGCGCCCTGGTCGGCCGCCCACTCCATGCCCGCGAGGATGCCGGAGTCGTCACCGCTTCCGGTGTCGTCGAGAACCTTGCCGTTGAGGATCTTGGCGCCGGGCGCGACGCCCTTGTACTTCCCGTGCGACTTGGCACCGGTGCCCGCCGCGATGGACGCGACGTGCGTGCCGTGGCCGTAGTGGTCGGTGGTGTCGGCGGCGGCGGAGAAGTTCCGGGACGCGATCACCTGGTTCCTGAGGTCCGGGTGCGTCGCGTCGACACCGGTGTCGAGGACGGCGATCCTGACGCCCTTGCCGTCGTACCCGGCGGCCCAGGCCTTGGGGGCGCCGATCTGCGGCACGGACTTGTCGAGGCTCGCCCTGCGCACGCCGTCCAGCCAGACGTGCGCGATGCCGGAGGCCGCCCGGCCGTGGTCGGTGACCGCGGACCAGAGCTCGGCCGCGTCCCGCTGCGGTGTCCGCACGGCGTCCGCGTTCAGGGACTTCAGGGTCCGGCGGAGCGTGCCCGACCCGCGGACGTCGGCCCGGGCGGCCGTCGCGGCTCCCCGGTAGCCGACGATGACCTTCAGACCCTGCTTCTGGGAGGCGCGGGTCGCGGCCGTGTTCAGCTCGGTGACGTCGAAGAGCCGCCGGTCCAGCTTGCCGGCGGCTATCAGCGCCTGCGCGTCCGCCGGCACCACGAGGGTGTGGCCGCGGGCCTTGCGGATCTGGACGGGCACGTGCGCACGGCCCCTGGCCCGCTCGAGGCCGACGACACGCCCCTTGGCGTCGACGACCACCCGGTCGCCGGTGATCAGTGTGATGCGGTGCTTGGCCGTGATCCCGGCCGCGGAAGCGCTGTTGACGTGTCCGGCGTGTGCCGGGACCCTCGCGGACGCCGGGCTGGTCATTCCCGCCGCCAGAGCCACGGACGCCGCCGTGGCGACGATCGCCGCGCACGCTCTTTTCACTTGTCTGCGCAAGTCTCCCCCTGGAGATGAGGTCCGGGTGAATTCCCCGTTCACCCGGCCGGGGGAAGTCTCGTACGCATGCACGATCACCCCTCCGGAAAACGCAAGTATGCCGGGGGGTGATCGGCCCCTCAATAGCGGGGCTGCGGTGCAGAGTTGACGGAATTGCTCCGCTAAGTGCCCGAACTCTCCCTTTTGTTCTCGTTCACGCCCCCGCGTTCTCCTTGACGCTGATCTTTCCCTTGCGAATCGTCGCGAGGCGGGGGGCCTTCCTCGCTATCGCGGAATCGTGGGTGACCATGATGAAAGTGAGCCCCCGCTCCTTCCACATGGTCTCCAGCACGTCCATGATCTCGTCGCGCATGGACTCGTCGAGATTGCCGGTGGGCTCGTCGGCGAGCAGCACCTTCGGCTGCTTGACCAGGGCACGGGCGATGGCGACGCGCTGCTGCTGGCCGCCGGAGAGTTCGGCGGGCAGATGCCCGAGCCGCTCGGCGAGCCCCACCGACTCCAGGGCCTCGGCGGCCCGCGCGCGCCGCTCCTTCCCCTTCACCCCGAGGGGCACGAGAGCCGTCTCCACATTCTCCTGCGCGGTGAGTGTGGGAATCAGGTTGAAGCTCTGAAAGACGAATCCGATGTTCTCGCCGCGCACCTTCGTGAGCTTCGCCTCGGACAGTTTCGCCAGATCGATGCCGTCGAGTTCGACGCTGCCTCCGGTGGGCCGGTCGAGTCCGCCGAGCATCTGCAGCAGGGTGGATTTTCCGCCACCCGTGGGGCCCTGGATGACCAGCCGGTCTCCGTCCGCGATGGTCAGATCGATGCCGGCGAGCGCGTCGACCGTGCCCTTGCCCCGCTGGTAGCGCTTGATGACGCCGCTGAGTTCGTACATGGTGCCGCTCCTGGTTGTGCGTGAGGGGGTGGGCCGTGCGGGGGTGTGGCCCGCACGGTCCGTGCGGGGCCGGTCTATTCGACGCGGCGCAGGGCGTCCGCGGGCCGCAGCCGGGAGGCGCGCCAGCCGCCGAAGGCACCGGCGATCAGGCCGCCGGCGACGGCGAGAGCGACCGCTCCGGCGATGGTCGAGAGACTGACGGGCGCGGTGAGCGTGACGTCCAGCGCCTTGGACGCGACCCGCCGGCCGGGACCGCCGAAGCCACCGAAGCCGCCCGGGCCGCCCTGTCCGCCGCCGCCCGAACCGCCGATCTGCGCCTGCAGGTCGGGACTGATCTCGGTGACCGCGTACGCGCCCGCCAGACCGAGCGCGATGCCGAGGACGCCGCCGACCAGACCGTTGACGATGGCCTCGCCGACGACCTGACGGGTCACCCGGCCCGACTTCCAGCCGAGCGCCTTGAGGGTGCCGAACTCGCGCACACGCCGGGAGACGGCCGAGGAGGTGAGCAGACCGGCGACCAGGAACGCGGCCACGAGCACCGCGATCGAGAGCCACTTGCCGACGTTGGAGGCGAGGTCGGAGGCGGTCGACAGGGAGCCGGAGACGGTGTCCGCGAGGTCCGCGGAGGTGGTGACCGTGGTCCCCGAGATGTTCTTCTGGATGGTGCTCTTGACGCTGGAGATCTGCTGCGAGTCGGAGGCCTTGACGTAGATCGTGGTGACCTTGTCCTTGGCGCCGGCCAGCGTCTGCGCCTGCTGGAGCGGCATGTAGAGGTTGGCCGCCGCGTCACCGCTGTCGGGAGTCGCGATCCCGATCACCTTGAACTTGACGTTCTTGACGGTGACGGTGCTGCCGACGGAGAGCTTCTTCTCCTTGGCGTACGACGTGTCGGCGACGACCACCTCGGCGTTCGTCTCGGACGTCGTGAAGGTACGGCCGCTGGTGATCTTCGACGAGGTCAGCGGGCCGAGCGCCGGCTTGGTGACGTCGGTGCCGTAGACGGAGTAGTTGTTGACGTCGAAGTTGGCGCCACCGCCCTCGACGCGGCCCTGCGGGGGCTGCTGCCCGCCTTGGCGGCCGCCCTGCCGGCTGCCGCCGCCGTTCTGCTGGAACCGGCCCCGCGTGAACTGGCCGTTGACCCGGATGACCTGGAGACTGAGGCCGCCGACGGAGTCCGCCACGCCGTGCTGTGAGTCGACCTTGGAGACCGTCGAGGCGGCCAGGGTCTGGAATCCCTGGACCAGGACGCGGTCGCTGCTCTGCTCCTTGTCGGAGCCGTTGTCGTTCGCGCCGAAGTTGAAGCGCGGGCGCTGACCGGTGCCCGTCGGCGGTGCCGCGGCCTTGGTGACGGTCATGTCCGTACCCAGCCCGTACAGCGACTGGAGGACCTTGCCCTGGGCCTTCTCCATGCCGGACGACACGGAACTGACCACGATGACCAGGGCGATGCCCAGGGCGAGCCCGGAGGCGACGACGAGCGCCGCCTTCCTGCGGCGGCGCAGTTCGCGCCTCAGGTAGGTGAAGAACATGGCCGCAAGGTAGGTACGGCGCGTGATGAAGCCATAAGGCCGAAATAAGAGAACGATGAGAAGGCTGTGACGGCACGGAAGTTCACCTGTGCCCGGCTCCGGAAGCCTGCGGGAACGCCGGCTCCGGAAGCCCGCGGGAACGACCGCTCTGGAAGCCCGCGGGAACGCCGATGGCGGCGGCCCGTGCGGGCCGCCGCCATCGCGGGGTTCTGTGGGAGCGGGAGCGGGCGTCAGACGGCCGAACCGGCCTTCCAGGACGCCCAGTCCAGGTTCCAGCCGTTGAGGCCGTTGTCCGGGGCCACGGTCTTGTCGCCGGTGTTCTTGACGACGACGACGTCACCGATCAGCGAGTGGTTGTAGAACCACGCCGCGGGGGTGTTCGGGTCGTTGGCACCCTTGGTGTCGGACAGGCCGACACAGCCGTGGCTGGTGTTCACCGAGCCGAAGATGGACTTGGCACCCCAGTAGTTGCCGTGCACGAAGGTGCCCGAGTTCGACAGCCGCATGGCGTGCGGCACGTCCTTGATGTCGTACTCGCCCTTGCCGTCGGAGTTCGTGAAGCCGACCGTCGAACCGTTCATCCGGGTCTCCTTGAACTTCTCGGAGATCACCATCTGACCCTGGTACGTCTTGTGCTCCGGCGACCCCGAGGAGATCGGGATCGTCTTGATCGTCTTGCCGTCCTGCGTGACCTTCATGGTCTTGGTCTGGGCGTCGACGACCGAGACCTGGTTGCGACCGATCTTGAACGTGACCGTCTTCTGCTGCACGCCGTACACACCGCTCGCGCCCTGGACGCCGTCCAGGTTCAGCTTGAGGGTGACGGTCGAGCCGCCGGTCCAGTAGTTCTCGGGACGGAAGTCGAGGCGGTTGGCGCCGAACCAGTGCCCGACGACCTCCTGGCCGCTGCTGGAGGAGACGGTGATCCCCTTCTGCACGGCGGCCTTGTTGGTGATCGCCTTGTTGAAGTTGATCGAGACCGGCATGCCGACGCCGACGGTGGAACCGTCCTCCGGCGTGAAGTTGCCGATGAAGCTGTTCGCCGGGGAGACCGTGGTGAACGAGGCGTTCTCGTGGGCCACGAGGCCCGCGGAGTCGGTGGCCTCGGCGGCGACCTTGTACGTGGTCGCACGGTCCAGCTGGGCGGCGGGCTTCCAGCTCTTCTTGTCGCCCGATATCTGGCCGGCGACCGCCGCGCCGGACTCCGTCTTCATGGAGACGGAGGTGAGTGTGCCCTTGGTCACAGTGACCGCGGCGGCGTTGTTGATGGACGCGTTGTCGGAGCCGTCGGCGGGCGTGATCTTGATCTGCGCCTCGGAACTCTTCTTGGCCGCCGCCTCGTCGGCCTGGGTCTGTGAGGACCGGCCGCCGTCCGAGGCGTCCGCCTTGCTGCCGCTTCCGCTGCACGCAGAGAGCACCAGCACTCCGCCGAGCAGTGCGGACGCGGCCATCAGGCCCCGGCCCCGCTTACTGTCCGTCATCACACGCTTCTCCATCGTTACCGAATCACCAAATACCGCATAGAACCCCGTAGGAACTTTCAACGTACGACCGGTTCGTCCCGTTCCACGCCCCTGGGGTATGTGGGGCACGCCACGTCGATCAACGGCATCAACCGGGCCGATCGGGCCCGCAGGACCCCGACCGGGTGGACCGGCGGCCGGACCGAAACCCGTGGTGCGGAAGTGGCCGGTGCGTCGTCTGAGACGAATGAACCCCGGGCGGCGGTTGCCACCCGGGGTCAAGAATTTCCCAAGGGGCCTCAGCCGACTCCGACTTCCTCGTCGTCGTCCTCGTCGTCATCATCCTCGTCGAGGTCCCATTCCGGCGAATCGGGGTCGTAGTCGATCGGCTCGCTGCTCCAGGACGCCTGGGCGAGCTCGACCCCGGGAACCTCACTGACCAGGTCGAACGGGTCGACGAGATGGGCGAGGGCTTCGGCAGTGTCTTCCGTCACCGCGTTCTCGGCGTGCGCCCGCTCGTCGGCCTGCATGCCGGAGTCGTCCGCGATGCGACGCAGCGCGGCCTTGGTGACGGCGTCCGCGTCGTCCACTTCCAGTACCAGCTCCACGCGAAGCCGGACAAATCGTGATGTCTCAGGAGTACTCATGAGACGGAGCGTACGGCCCGAGGTCCCCGCGACTTTCCCACGACCCGCGCCTTTCATTAGCATCGGGCCACACGGCCAATTCGCCAGCGCCACAAGGGGATCGATATTACGTGTCCGCCGCACGTCGCTCGTTGCTGACCGCCACCGCAGCGGGGACCCTCCTGGGAGCCCTGTGGTTCGTCCCGTCCGCCAACGCGACTCCGGAAGAGCCTGCTCGGCACGGGTCGGCACCGACCGCCGACCGGTCGGCCACCACCACGACGGCCGCCACCACGACGGCTCCGGCCGCGGCGGCCGGAGCGGAGCAGGCCGCCACGGAGCCGGGCGACGACCAGACCCGGCTCGCCGACACCGGAAGCGTCAACACGACGCCGTACGTCGTCGGCGGCACCCTTTTCCTCGGCCTCGGCGCCGGCTTTGTGACCTACTCGGTGCGCCGGGAACGCACGGCGGCCTTCTGAGCGCAGCGCTCCGGCCCGGAACCCACGGGATACCCATGCGAGACCTGACCGAGCTGACCGATGTCGAGGAGCCCGCATGGCCCCTCCTGTCCGAGGCGATCTCCACGAGCACGGTGTCCCTGGAGGTGCTCCCGGTGGAGCCCGCCCAGGCCCGCGCCGCCCTGCTGCAACTGCAGGTCACCGCGCGCTCCTGGCTCGGTGCCTTCGTCCTCAACTGCGGCGGCGTGTCACTCGACAGCGGATGGCTGCGCATCTACGGCAGCCCGGGCGACGGATCGCCCAAGGGCCCGCCGGGCATCGCCGACGTCAACGAGTTCCCCGCCCGCTTCGACCCGGCGTGGCGGCCGGACGGCGGGCTCGTCGTCGGCCATGACGTCCTCGGCGGGACTTATGTGCTGAACGGAACCGAGCCGGACGCGATGGGCCGCCCCGGGGGTCCCGGCGAAGTGGTCTACTTCGCGCCGGACTCACTGCGCTGGGAGGCCCTCGGCGTGGGCCACGCGGCCTGGCTCAGCTGGCTCCTGGAAGGCGGCACGGAGGACTTCTACGACAACCTGCGCTGGCCCGGCTGGCGTGCCGAGACGGGGCCCCTCCCGGGTTCCCAGGGCATCACGTTCGACCCGGTGCTGTGGTCCGCCGACAACCGCCGCGACCTGCCCGCGGCCCGCCGTCGCGCACTGCACATGACCGAGCTCCTGGACCTCCACCGGGACGTCGGCCTGGAGCTCGACAAGATCGACCCGGGCTTCCTCGGCACCTTCCACCCCTGACAGACCCGACGGGTCCCGGGCTCCCCAAGGAGCCCGGGACCCGTGAAGTCCGCGGCTGCGGCGCGTCGTCGGGACCCGGCCCGGCCGGATCCGGAGGGAGCGCCTACGCGGCGCGCCGGCCGCCGCCGCCCTGTCCGCCACGCTCCGTGCGCCGCTGCGGCGCACGTCCCCGGGTACCGCCGCCGGTCCCGGTGCCGCCGCCGGTACGACGTCCACCGGTGGCGCCGCCGCCGGTGGCACCGCCCGTGCCGCGCTGCGGCTGACGTCCCTGCGCCTGCCGTCCCTGCGACTCCGCTCCCGTACCCGAACCCGCGGAGCGCCGCGCGCCGCCGCCCGTCCGGGGCCGCGACCGGGGCCGCTGCTTCGGCTGCTCGACGGGCTGCGGCACCTCGATGACGACCGGAACCCCGGAGGGCTCGCGGGCGCCGGTGAGGCGGGCCAGTTCCTCGTCGCTCGACTTGACCTGGGCGGAGCGCGGGGTGATGCCCGCGTCCGCCATCAGACGCGTCATCTCCCGTCGCTGCTCGGGCAGGACGAGGGTGACGACGCTGCCGGACTCGCCGGCCCGCGCGGTACGGCCGCCCCGGTGCAGGTAGTCCTTGTGGTCGGTCGGCGGGTCGACGTTGACGACGAGGTCGAGGTCGTCGATGTGGATGCCACGGGCGGCCACGTTGGTGGCGACCAGCGCGGTGACCTGGCCGTTCTTGAACTGGTCCAGGGTCCGGTTGCGCTGCGGCTGGCTGCGGCCGCCGTGCAGCGCGGAGGCCCGTACACCGTTGGCCAGCAGCCGCTTGGTGAACCGGTCGGCACCGCGCTTGGTGTCCACGAACAGGATCACGCGGCCGTCGCGCGCGGCGATCCGCAGGGCCACGGCCTTCTTGTCGGTCTCGTCGGCGACGTGCAGCACGTGGTGCTCCATGGTCGTCACCGCGCCCGCCGACGGGTCGACGGAGTGCACCACGGGGTCCGTCAGGAACATCCGGACGAGCCGGTCGATGTTCTTGTCCAGCGTCGCCGAGAACAGTAGTCGCTGACCGCCCGGCTCGACTTGCTGGAGCAGCGCGGTGACCTGCGGCATGAAGCCCATGTCGGCCATCTGGTCGGCCTCGTCGAGGACGGTGATCGCGACCTGGCCGAGCGTGCAGTCGCCGCGCTCGATGAGGTCCTTCAGCCGTCCCGGGGTGGCCACCAGCACCTCTGCGCCGCGGCGCAGCGTACCGGCCTGGCGGCCGATCGACATGCCGCCGACCGCGGTGACGACCCGCAGGTTCACGGCGGTCGCGTACGGCGTCAGCGCGTCGTCGACCTGCTGGGCCAGCTCACGCGTGGGCACCAGGACCAGGGCGAGCGGTGCCCGGGGTTCGGCGCGGCGGCCGGCGGTGCGGGCCAGCAGCGCGAGGCCGAAGGCGAGCGTCTTGCCGGAGCCGGTCCGGCCCCGGCCCAGGACGTCGCGTCCGGCCAGCGAGTTGGGCAGGGTCGCGCCCTGGATCGGGAACGGCTCGGTGACGCCCTGCGCCGCGAGGGTCTTGGTCAGGGCGGCCGGCATGTCCAGCGCGTCGAAGGAGTCGACGGCGGGCAGCGCCGGGGTGATGGTCTCGGGCAGAGAGAACTCCTGCGGTGCCGCCGCCTTGCGGGCGGGGCCCTTGCCGGCGCCCCGGCCGCCACCGCGGCCCGCGTTCCTCGCGGCGCCGCCGGTCTGGGCGCCGCCACGCGCATTCGCCGGCCGCTTACGGACGGGACGTTCGGATCGAGTCATGCTGGATCTGGATTTCCTTCCTGGGCCCCACGGACTGCACGCACAGCGCCCGCCGCCTGAATGAGCGGCTTTCATGAGCACTCACAGCACGAGCCGGGACCCGCACCCGAAGGTGCGGGCCCCGGCTCTGGAAAAGCGCGTCCCCGAAATCAGGCGGGGATGATGTTCTCCGCCTGCAGGCCCTTCTGGCCCTGCGCGACGTCGAACGAGACCTTCTGGCCCTCCAGCAGCTCACGGAAGCCGGAGCTGGCGATGTTGGAGTAGTGGGCGAAGACGTCGGGGCCGCCGCCGTCCTGCTCGATGAAGCCGAAGCCCTTTTCCGAGTTGAACCACTTCACGGTGCCGGTAGCCATGTTTCTCTCCTGAACAGGTAGGGCCCCAATCCGGAGATGCACCGGGAAATGCCGGAGATGCCGGTAAAACAAAACGCGCCTGCGGAGGATTCCGATCAGGCGCACAAAGTAAATGGGTACCAAAAACGTATCAATGAGACAGTAGCACACTCTGCGGCCCGTGAGGGCGCCGGCCTGGTCGGCGACGCCCTCCGCAGCTTACGGCAGTGGACGAGGCCTAGAGCAGCGGACCGGTGACCGGTTCCACCGCGGCCACCACCCGGCCGCCGCGGACGAAGGCGTCGGCCGCCTCCAGGTCCGGGGAGAGGAACCGGTCGGGGCCCGGCCCCTGGACACCGGCGGCGCGGACGGCGTCGATCACGGCCCGCGATGCCGGGGCGGGGGCCAGGCCCTCGCGCAGTTCGATCGCGCGGGTGGCGGCGTACAGCTCGATCGCGACGATGCGGGTGAGGTTGTCCACCGCGGTGCGCAGTTTGCGCGCTGCCGACCAGCCCATGGAGACGTGGTCCTCCTGCATGGCGGAGGACGGGATGGAGTCCACGGACGCCGGTACGGCGAGCCGCTTCATCTCGCTGACCAGTGCGGCCTGCGTGTACTGGGCGATCATCAGACCGGAGTCGACGCCCGCGTCGTCCGCGAGGAACGGCGGCAGTCCGTGCGAGCGGTTCTTGTCGAGGAGCCGGTCGGTGCGGCGCTCGGCGATCGAGCCCAGGTCGGCGGCGGCGATGGCCAGGAAGTCGAGGACGTAGGCGACCGGGGCGCCGTGGAAGTTGCCGTTCGACTCGACACGTCCGTCGGGCAGCACGAGCGGGTTGTCGACGGCGGCGGCGAGCTCGCGCTCCGCGACGAGCCGGGCGTGCGCGAGGGTGTCGCGGCCGGCGCCCGCGACCTGCGGGGCGCAGCGCACGGAGTAGGCGTCCTGGACGCGCGGGGCGCCGTCCTGGTGGTGGCCGGTGAGCTCCGAACCCTTGAGCACGGCCAGCATGTTGGCGGCCGAGGCGCTCTGCCCGGGGTGCGGGCGGATGGCGTGCAGCTCGGGGGCGAGGACCTTGTCGGTGCCGAGCAGGGCTTCGAGGGAGAGGGCCGCGGTGACGTCGGCGGACTTGTAGAGCGTGTCCAGGTCGGCGAGGGCCATGACCAGCATGCCGAGCATGCCGTCGGTGCCGTTGAGAAGGGCGAGGCCTTCCTTCTCACGCAGCTCGACGGGTGCGATGCCGTGCTCGGCGAGGAGTTCGGCGGCGGGGCGGACCGTGCCGTCCGGGCCCTCGGCGTCGCCCTCGCCCATCAGCGTCAGCGCGCAGTGGGAGAGCGGCGCCAGGTCGCCGGAGCAGCCGAGCGAACCGTACTCGTGCACGACCGGGGTGATGCCCGCGTTGAGGATGTCGGCCATGGTCCGCGCGACCTCGGGCCGGACGCCGGTGTGCCCCGAGCAGACGGTCTTGAGCCGCAGGAACATCAGCGCGCGCACGACCTCGCGCTCGACGCGCGGGCCCATCCCGGCGGCGTGCGAGCGGACGATGTTGCGCTGCAGCTGGGCGCGGAGTTCCGGGCTGATGTGCCGGCTCGCGAGCGCGCCGAAACCGGTGGAGACGCCGTAGACGGGCTCCGGCTTGGCGGCCAGCGCGTCCACGATCTCGCGGGCCGCGGCCAGGGCCGCCACCGCCTCGTCGGCGAGCTCGATCCGGGCGCCGCCGCGCGCCACGGCGAGAACGTCGGACGCGGTCACCCCGGACGTCCCCACCACCACAGTATGCATATCCATATTCAGGAGCGTACGCAGTGAATTCCGCGATGTCACTAGTCGTGTCACTAGTGGATGGGCAGTTCGCCCCTTACTTCGGTGTACGTCACCACGTCCGCTCCGGTGCAGTCACCACGTCACGGGCGGCGCTGCTCGTGACGCCCCCGGAAGCGGCGGCGCTCCCCCTTGGCCGGCGGCGGCGCGTCGGCCAGGCGTACGACAGGGTCGTCGGGCCCCTCCCGCCCGGCGACGACGGGCAGTGCGGCACGTACGGCCTTCGCGCGGTACTGGGCGGCGTCGGCCAGCCGGAAGAGCCGGCGGGCCGAGCGCACCGGCCCGATCGGGTCGCCGGTCGAGGCGACCCCGCACGCCACCCCCTCGCCCATGTCCAACCCGGCGGCTCGGCGGCAGAGTTCGGCGGCGATGCGGACGACCTCGTCGGCCGGCGGTCCGACCGCGAGAAGACAGAACTCGTCGCCGCCGAGGCGGGCGGCGAGGGTGCCGGGGAGCATCGCCCCGCACAGCGACAGCACCGACCCGAACCGCTCCAGGAGCCGGTCGCCGACGGCGTGCCCCCGGGTGTCGTTCACGCGCTTGAGTCCGTTGAGGTCGCAGACGACGAGACTGACCACGACGTCCTCCGCCCGGTGCCGTCCGATCGCCTCGTCCAGACGTACGTCGACGGCGCGGCGGTTGGCGAGCCCGGTGAGGGCGTCGGTGAACGCCAGCCGCCGGGCCTCCTCCAGCCGCTCGGTCTGGGCGATCCCGGCCGCGACGACGGAGGCGAGAACGGTCGCGAAGTCCGCGTCGGCCCGGTCGAAGAAGGGCTCCGACGCGGGGCGGGCGACGTACAGCTCACCCCAGGCGCGTCCGTGCAGCACGATCGGAGCGACCACGCAGCAGCCGCGCCCGCGCCTGCGCAGGGCGGCTACCCGCTGGTGGCAGTACCCGGCGCGGCCCCCCGCCGGGCCGTCCGCGGTCTCCACCCAGGCGTTCGGGCCGCCGCCACCGGCCCAGCGCTCGTGCAGGAACTCGGCGATCTCCGGGAACTGGTGCACCGGGTAGGCCTCCCCCTCGGGGAACTCCTCCTCGTCCGGCGCGCGTTCGCCCACGTTCACCAGTACGCGGAGCCGGCCGAGTTCGCGCTCCCACACGGAGAGCGCGGCGAAGCTCCCGCTGAGCGCGTGGCAGGCACCGAGCGCCGCGGCCCGCCAGGATTCGCGTGGGGTGTGCGCCGCCGCCATCCCCTGCGCCAGCTCCACCACGGCCCTCAGCCGTCTGTCCTCACCCATCACTACAGGCTAAGGACATTTACCTGTATTTGGGATATCGGTACGGCGGACAGGGGCCCGAGTGGCCGTACGGACACGGCGGGCACCCGTGAGCGCCCGCCCCGCGCCGTGTCCGCACCCGGGCCCCGCGCACCCCTACCCGCGAGCCACCGCCCCGGCCACCGCACCTACCGCCCGGGCCACTGCCGCTTTCACTGCCCGGGCCACTGCGGCTTGCGCTTCTCGTTGAAGGCCGCGACTCCCTCCGCCCGGTCCCCGGAGAAGGCGACCGACCGCCAGGCGGCGTCCTCGACCTCCAGGCCCGCACGGAGGTCGAGCCCCTGCCCGAGCCGCAGCGCCCGCTTGGCCGCCCGCAGGCCGACGGGCGAGTTGGCGGCGACGCGGGCGGCGAGGGCCAGCGCCTCCACACGGTCCCTGCCCTCGTCCACGAGGTCGTCGACGAGCCCCAACTCCCGTGCCTCGACCGCCTCCAGACGGCGCGCCGAGAAGATCAGCTCGGCCGCGCGGGCCGCACCGACGCGGCGCGGCAGCAACTGCGTACCGCCGCCTCCCGGGATCACCCCGACCGACACCTCGGGCAGCCCGAGCACCGCCGTACGGTCGGCCACGATCAGGTCACAGGAGAGCGCCAGCTCGAACCCGCCGCCGAGCGCGAAGCCGTGCACGGCGGCGACGGTCGGCATCGGCAGCTCCAGAACGCCGGTGTACGCGGCCCGCGCCAGGGGGCGCTGCCGCATCAGGTCGGCGTCGGTGAAGGAGTTGCGCTCCTTCAGGTCCGCGCCCACGCAGAAGGCCCGCTCGTGGGTGGAGGTCAGCACGACCACCCGTACGCCGGGGTCGGCGGCGAGCGCCGCGCAGGCGCCGGCGAGGGAACGGGCCATGTCCGTGGACACGGCGTTCATGGCCTTCGGCCGGTCGAGGGCGAGCTCCGCGACGTGCTCGTGCCGACGCACGACGACGAACTCCCCGAACCGTCGCTCGTCCTCGGACCGCCACTCGTCCCCTTGCTCCGCCATGACACCCTCCCTGTGAACGGTTAACGCGGGTTAACTTCCGCCTCCCCCGATCATCGCAGCCGACGCCGTCCGGCGAAACCCGTCCCTTCGGCCGCGCTTCCACGTTCGAGTGACATCCCGCCCAACTCCCGCCCCAGGCCCTCAAAAGACGCATAACCTGCGCACCGCCAAGGGCATCGGGGGGAGTCCGCACATCGGGGAGGGATGACCATGACGAACGGCACGACCACGAACGTGGCAAGGGACACGCGGACACGGGTGTCCTCGGCCCCGCCGGGGTCCACGGAGCCCGCCACCCGCGTGGCCCCCACGCCCTCCCGGACACTCGGCCCGGAACGGCCGGGGGCAGCCTCCGCGCCGCCACCGCCGGCCCGGCCGCGCGGCGGGGAAGCGGCCCTCACCGAGCCTGCCAGAACCTCCATGCCGCCCGGACGGACCCGGGACACGGGCACCTCGCCGGGGACCACCGGCCGCACCCCGGAACCGGCGGATGCCACCGATACCGTCCCCCCTGCGTTCCGGCAGCGCACCGGCCGCGGGCGGCACCGCAGGCCGCGGCCGCGCCGGGCGCTCTTCGCGGTGGGCGGCCTCGCGCTGGCCGCCGGGGCGCTGAGCCTGGCGCGGATGGCGCCCGACGGCGTGACCGGGAGCGGCGGGGGCGCGGAGGCCGAACCGAGGCCGGCGGTCGCCGACGACGGGGCGCTCGACGCCTCGCCGACCGTCTGGGCCGCGCCCTCCGCTCATCCCGCGACCGCCGGTGCGGTCGCCGCGAGGGGCGGGGCGGGCGCGACCCCGACAGTGGGGGCGAGCCCCGGCGCGACAGCGTCGCCGGCATCGTCCGGAGCGGCCGGGGCGGCCGGGGTGACGGGCCCGTCTGCCACGGCACCGCCCGGGGCGCACCCGCCGGGCCGCGCGGGCGCCCCCGCGGACGACGCACCGGACACGACCGGCATTCCCACGGCGCCCGTACCGTCGCAGCCGCCGGCCGCGCCCGCGCCGCACCCCACGCCGAGCGGCGGCACCCACGCCCCGGCACCGAAGCCCGGTTCCCCCGGCCTCTGCGTGCCGATCGTGGGAATCTGCGTCGACGGCCTGGCGAACCCGCTGGGACACGGGTAGCGGGGGCCGGGCAGGGCGCAGGGGACAACACCCGCCGGGGGAGGGCGGCCCGGCGGGACGCCGGCCGAGGGCTGTCCCGTGTGCCCCGGCGGGCGCACGACGACAGCCACGGCACCTCGTCACGCTGCCGAACCGCCCGAACGGGACCAGGACCGCGCCCGAACAGGCCCGGTACGCAGTCGCCTCTCCGCCCCCGCGACCTCCGTCCCCCGCGACCTCCGCCTCGCGGGCGCCCGCGTCCGACGCCACGCGCTGATCCACCGGGATCACGGGACAGCCCTCAGGGCGTGTCCGGCATCCCCCGGCGGCCCAGCAGCCATGGTTCGACCACGCCGAGGCCGCGGACCGGCCGCTGCCACATCGGCTGGAGGGCGAAGCGGTAGCCGGGCGGCTCCTCGCCCTCCTTCTCCGCGGTGGCCGCCGCCTCCGCGGCCTCGGCCTCGGAGGCGGGGGCGTCCTGGGTGCGGATTAGTTCCTCCGCGAAGGCACCGTCCACCAGGACGGCGTCCCGCGGCGCTATCGACGTGAGACGGGAGGCGAGGTTCACCGTCGTGCCGAAGACGTCTCCCATCCGGGTCGTGACGGTGCCGAAGGCGATACCGACACGCAGCTCCGGCATGGTCTCGTCGTTGGCCATCGTCTCGATGAGGCGCAGGGCGATCTCGGCGGCGACACCCGCGTCGTCCGCGGAGTACAGCACCTCGTCGCCGAGGGTCTTGATGAGCCGGCCCCCGTGCGCGGCCACCAGGTCGGCGGCGGTGGTCTCGAAGGCCTCGACGAGCTCGCCGAGCTCCTCCTCCTCCATGCGCCGGGTCAGCCGGGTGAACCCGACGAGGTCCGCGAAGCCGACGGCGAGGCGGCGGTCGACCATCTCCTCGTCGTCACCGGCCTGGACGACCCGGCCGGTCGCGGCGGCGAGCTGGCGCCGCCAGACGTAGACGATGAACTCCTCCAGCTCGGGCAGGAGCAGCTCGATCAGGGGGTACGTCACCTCGGTGCGCGTCATGCCCGGTTCCGGGGGCTCGGTCAGCCCCTCCAGGAACGAGTCGATCTGCCACTCGGCCAGCCGTGCGGTCGTCTGGCCGGTGGACCGGGCGACCTGCACCGCCATCGCCTCGCTGAGCAGGCCCGCCTCGACGAGACCGGCCAGCCGGCGCAGGGCGAGGACGTCGGCCTCGGTCAGCGCCTTGGCCTGGCCTATGTCGGCGAAGCCCATGGCCCGCCAGAAGCGCGAGGCCAGCTCCATGGAGACACCGGCGCTGCGGGCGGCCTGGAACGGCGTGTAGCGGCGCTCGGCGCCCAGGATGAGCCCTTCCAGGCGCAGGGCGAGGGGATCCTCCCCGGAGTCGGCGGCCTGCTCGTCCAGCCGGTTCTGCGCGTCCAGCCGGCCCTGGGCGTCCAGCCGCACCTGCGGGTCCTGCGGCGGGCTGGGGGTGTCCGACAGATTGCGGTCCGGAGGCGCTTTCACATCCGACCGCTCCTGTGGGTCACCGGCGTCCTCGTCGCCCCGCAGGTCAGCGTCACCGGCTGCGGGTGCCGGGTCGGTGGCCGACCCGGCGGTACGCCCCGGCTCACCGTCGGGAGCGGGGTGCGCACCCGTGCCGGAGCCCGTGTCGTCGACGGTCACGCCTGCTGCCTTTCCGATCTGCCACGGTCAGGTATCGACCGCGCTCAACTCTACGGCAGGTGTGCGCTGGCTCACTCCTGACTCGTACACCTGACCGGGACCCGGAACCGGGATCGGCTCCGTCGCCCCATCGCTGAGTACGGCCCGCCGGCCTCCACCGCTCAGGCCGGTCGAAGGTGGACGATGTCTCCCGCGCCCACCGGCTGCTGCACCCCCTCCTCGGTGGCCAGGACCAGACGCCCGTCCCCGTCGACGGCCACCGCCTCCCCGGTGATCGACCTGCCGCCCGGCAGTTCGGCCCGCACCTCTCGTCCGAGCGTCGCGCACCCGGCGGCATATGTCTCCTGGAGACCGGAGGCGTCGGGGTCGCCACCGGCGGCGCGCCACTTCTCGTACCACTGCTCCAGCGAACGCAGCACGGCCCGCAGCACGGTGTCACGGTCCGTGGTCGTCGCTCCGGCGAGGGCGAGCGACCCCGCGCCCGGCACCGGGAGCTCGTCCTCGCGCAGGGTGACGTTGATGCCGATGCCGACCACGACGGCGTCGGTCCCGGCACGTTCGGCGAGGATGCCGCCCGCTTTGCGTTCCCCGCCGTCGACCGTCACCAGCAGGTCGTTGGGCCACTTGAGCGCCGTGTCGACACCCGCGACCCGGGACAGGGCCGTCGCCACCGCGACCCCGGTCAGCAGCGGGAGCCAGCCCCAGCGTTCGACGGGGATCCCGGTGGGTTTGAGCAGGACGGAGAAGAACAGGCCGGAGCGGGCCGGTGCCGTCCACCTCCGGTCCAGACGGCCGCGCCCGGCGTTCTGCTCCTCGGCGACGAGCACGGCTCCCTCGTCCGCCTTCCCGGAGACGGCCAGTGCGACCAGGTCGCTGTTGGTGGATCCGGTGCCGGTCACGACCTGGAGATCGCTCCAGAGCCCGCCGTCCGCGCCGTCCCGCACCAGCGCGCGGCGCAGGGCGGTGGCGTTGAGGGGCGGACGGTCGAGGTCGGACCATCGGCTGTCGTTCGGGTCTGAGGCATCTCGCGGCGTCATGCAACCCACCCTAGGTGTGGTAAACGCCGCACTGCCGAACCGTATGGGCACCACTACCCTACGAGTCAGTAGCAACCCCCTGAGCACATCACCCTCACGTCCCACTGAGCAGGCAGGGAGCCGCATCCCGATGTCCGAGCCGGAAGAGCTGCACCACCCCGACATCCACACGACCGCGGGCAAACTCGCGGATCTGCGGCGCCGCGTGCAGGAGGCGACGCACGCCGGCTCGGCGCGGGCCGTCGAAAAGCAGCACGCCAAGGGCAAACTGACGGCCCGTGAGCGGATCGACCTGCTGATCGACGAGGGCTCGTTCGTGGAACTCGACGAGTTCGCGCAGCACCGCTCGACCGACTTCGGCATGGAGCAGAACCGGCCGTACGGCGACGGTGTCGTCACCGGGTACGGCATGGTCGACGGCCGTCCCGTCGCCGTCTTCTCGCAGGACTTCACGGTCTTCGGCGGCGCCCTCGGCGAGGTGTTCGGGCAGAAGATCATGAAGGTGATGGACTTCGCGCTGAAGACCGGCTGTCCGGTCATCGGCATCAACGACTCGGGCGGCGCCCGCATCCAGGAGGGCGTCTCGGCCCTCGGCATGTACGGCGAGATCTTCCGCCGCAACACCCATGCCTCGGGCGTGATCCCGCAGATCAGCCTGGTCGTCGGCCCCTGTGCGGGCGGCGCGGTCTACTCCCCCGCGATCACCGACTTCACGATCATGGTCGACCAGACCTCGCACATGTTCATCACGGGTCCCGACGTCATCAAGACGGTGACGGGCGAGGACGTCGGCTTCGAGGAGCTCGGCGGCGCCCGCACGCACAACGCGGTGTCAGGCGTGGCCCACCACATGGCGGGTGACGAGAAGGACGCCATCGAGTACGTCAAGCAGCTGCTGTCGTACCTGCCGTCCAACAACCTCAGCGAGCCCCCGGTGTTCCCCGAGGAGGCGGACCTCGCGATCACCGACGAGGACCGCGAGCTGGACACGATCGTGCCGGACAGCGCGAACCAGCCGTACGACATGCACACGGTGATCGAACACGTCCTGGACGACGCCGAGTTCTTCGAGACGCAGCCGCTGTTCGCGCCGAACATCCTCACCGGCTACGGCCGGGTCGAGGGCCGGCCGGTGGGCATCGTCGCCAACCAGCCGATGCAGTTCGCCGGCTGCCTGGACATCGACGCCTCGGAGAAGGCGGCCCGCTTCGTCCGCACCTGTGACGCCTTCAACGTCCCGGTCATCACCTTCGTGGACGTCCCCGGCTTCCTCCCGGGCGTCGGCCAGGAGCACACCGGCATCATCCGCCGCGGCGCCAAGCTGATCTACGCGTACGCCGAGGCCACCGTCCCGCTCATCACGGTCATCACCCGCAAGGCCTTCGGCGGCGCGTACGACGTCATGGGCTCCAAGCACCTCGGAGCCGACCTCAACCTCGCCTGGCCCACTGCCCAGATCGCCGTCATGGGCGCCCAGGGCGCGGTGAACATCCTGCACCGCCGCACCATCGCCGCCGTCACCGACCCCGGTGAGGCGGAGGCCACCCGGGCCCGCCTGATCCAGGAGTACGAGGACGCGCTCCTCAACCCCTACACGGCGGCCGAGCGCGGCTACATCGATGCGGTGATCATGCCCTCCGACACCCGCTCCCACCTCGTACGGGGTCTGCGTCAGCTGCGCACGAAGCGGGAATCACTCCCTCCGAAGAAGCACGGCAACATCCCCCTGTAGACCCCGGGACCCTTGGGAGCAGAGATGAACATCAAGGTCGTACGGGGCAATCCGACCCCCGAGGAGCTGGCCGCCGCACTGGCGGTGGTCCAGGTCCGCGCCGCGGCGGCGGCCGGCCCGCCGTCCGGCGCGCCGGGAACCAGGGACGCGTGGGCGGACCCGTCCCGTATCGCCACCCGTCGTCTGCCGCAGCCGGGCGCGTCGACCTGGGCCCGGACCTACTGGCCCAGCTGACGCGAGCGCCCCGCCGGGAGTCGGGGCGCCGTGGGCGACCGGGCGGGCGCCGCGCCTACGCGCGGCCCCGCAGGCAGGTCGCCACCTCCTCGGCCATCACCGCGATCCCGGCGTCGTTCGGATGCAGGTGGTCGCCGAAGTCGTAGGCCGCCCGCAGCCGGTCCAGGTCCGCCGGACCGGCGAGGGCGCGGTGCAGATCCACCACCGCGTCCCACTCCCCCGAGCCCCGGATCCACTCGTTCACCTCGTGGCTCACCTTCGCCGCGCGCTCCCCCCAGTGATCGGACCCGGCGAAGGGGAGCAGCGTCGCGCCGATCACCCGCAGCCCCCGCCCACGCGCCTGCCGTATCAGCTCCCGGTATCCGGTGACGAGTTCGTCGGCCTCCACCACCGGTGCGGGCTTGTACGTCGGCTGCTCGGCGGTCTCGCCGAACCCGATGTCGTTGAGACCGTGGAGCACGACGAGTGTCCGCACGCCCGCGTGTCCGAGGACGTCCCGCCCTAGCCGCCGGACCCCCTTCTCGCCGTACCAGGCCGAGTCGTTCAGCAGCAGGTTCCCTCCGATACCCGCGTTGAGGACGCAGCGTCCCGTGCGCTCGGCGAGCGCGTCGGACCAGCGGCGGTTCGCGCCCGGTGTCGAGCCGAATCCGTCCGTGAGGGAGTCGCCGAAGAGCGCGACACCGTCCGCGCGGTCCGCGTCGACTTCCACGGCCGACAGGAAGTACCAGGACTCGGTCGTCTCGCCGAACCCCTCCCCGCCGATGTCGTCGAGGCGGTCCCCCGCACCCCGGTAGCTCGTCGTGAAGGCCTGCGCGTGGAAGGTCGCGGGGCCGGTGACGGCGTCGAGGTGGAGGGTGACGGTGACCGACTCCAGGGGTTCCAGGGCGAGTTCGGCCGGGTCGCTGACGATCTGTCCGCGCGCCGGGATTCCGGCGCCGGACGCGCCCCCGAAGGTGAGCCGCCGCAGCGAGCCGGGCTCGACGGCGGCCCCCTCGCCCGCGCGCGCCACCGTGGCCCCGGCGATTCGCAGTGGCGAGGTCCCGTAGGCGTGCGAGAGCCGTATACGGACCCGGCCGCCGCCCGCGCCGACCCGGACGACCTGGCGCAGCGACTGGCGCCAGAAGCCCTCCCGCGACCAGTTGGGGGTGAAGCCCTCGCTGGGGAGCTGGGGCGATGCGGTCCAGGCGCTGATGAACACGGCAGTTCCCTCCCTAAAGGGGACTAGGGTTCCTTTAGTGGTGGGCACGACCGTAGCAGGCGTGGCGGCACTAAAGAAACCCTGGACCCGTTTACGGGGGTCGAGGTCAAGTTGAGTACGCGTACTCAGGCGCCCGGCACCCGGCCCGCCGCACGATCGGGGGCATGCTGTGGTCCGACCCCGAGAACGAGCCGCCGAAGGAGTTGCGCGACATGCAGGACATGTTGCGGCGGCTCGGCGTTCTCATGGCACTGGCCATGCTGCTCGCGATGATCGTCCTCGGCGTGATGTGAGCGGCGGACGACACGCCCGCGCCGATACGCTGACCGCATGACCGATCAGCCGCGCCGCCGCCTCGTGCTCGCCTCGCAGTCCCCCGCCCGGCTCAACCTGCTGCGCCAGGCCGGACTCGCCCCAGAGGTGATCGTGAGCGGGGTCGACGAGGACGCCGTCTCCGCCCCGACTCCCGCCGAACTCGCGCTCGCCCTCGCCGAGGCCAAGGCCTCCGTCGTGGCCGCGCGGCCCGAGGTGCAGGGCGCCCTGGTGATCGGCTGCGACTCGGTCCTGGACCTGGACGGCCGGGCGCTCGGCAAGCCGGCGGACGCCGAGGAGGCCACCGCCCGGTGGAAGGCGATGCGCGGCCGGGCCGGGACCCTCCAGACGGGGCACTGCGTCCACGACACGGCGACCAAGCGGTACGCGTCGGCGACCGCGTCCACCGTGGTCCGCTTCGGCAAGCCGACCGACGCCGAGATCGCCGCGTACGTCGCCTCGGGCGAGCCGCTCCACGTCGCCGGCGCCTTCACGCTCGACGGCCGCTCGGCCCCGTTCATCGAGGGCATCGACGGCGACCACGGCAACGTCATCGGCATCTCCCTGCCCCTGGTCCGCCGGCTGCTGGGCGAACTGGGCGTCAGCATCACGGAGTTGTGGACGACACCGCGGGAGAAGTGACAGCCGCCGAGGCGGTCAGGAGGCGCTGGGTGCCGGAGGGGCCGCGACCGGGGCTCCTCCCTTGCCGCCGCTCGCCCCGTCCGCGCCACCGTCGCCGTCCTCCGGCGCGGCGTCGGCGGGACCCGCCGCGGGGCCGAACGCCAGCAGCGTGAACAGGATCAGCCCGAGCACCACCATCATGAAGGCGAACGCGCCCCAGCCCACCAGTCCCACCGTGAACGCGCCGAGCAGTCCGTGCACCACGGCGGCGCTGATCAGCAGGACGCGCCCGACGACCCCCGGAGCGCGGTTCCGCACCGCGACGAGCAGCGCGACGACCCCGCACAACGCGAAGTAGAGACCGAAGACCACTCCCCCGATCTTCGACGAGGTGGACATCATGTCCGAGTCCAGCCCCGCCAGGGACATGTCCTGCCGGTCGACGACCACGCCGAGGAACCAGTTCAGCAGCGCGATACCGACCGCTTCCACGAAGAGCACGATCGCCGCCACCCACGCCACCGGTCTGCGTACCACCGGTCCCCACCCACTTCCGAGTGCTGTTACCCCAAGTACGTTCGAGACAACCCGAACGCTACTAACGGGTAAACCACGGGACAAGGGTTCTGCCGAGGGCAAAGAATCATTGGGCCATTCGTAGGGACTCCACAAAGAAACGATGTGCGGCGCGGCACAGCCGCACAGAGACCTTGACCACACATGAGGGCTAGGGTTCAGCCAAGGATTCCTGCGTACCGCGGTGTGACAAGGGATCTCGCGGGTCGAGCGAGCCTCGAATCACGCTCCGTGTGGGCAAGCTCACCATTGGGGACGGGTCGAAAGGCCGTGTCGGCAGTCCCTAAACTCGGCTTGTTTCAAGGAGGGAGCCATCGTGCGCAAGGTGCTCATCGCCAACCGTGGCGAAATCGCTGTCCGCGTGGCCCGGGCGTGCCGGGATGCCGGGATCGCGAGCGTTGCCGTGTATGCGGAACCGGACCGGGACGCTGTGCATGTCCGAGCGGCGGACGAGGCGTTCGCGCTGGGCGGTGACACCCCGGCCACCAGTTATCTGGACATCGCGAAGGTGCTCAGGGCCGCCGGGGACTCGGGGGCGGACGCGGTCCATCCCGGGTACGGCTTCCTGTCCGAGAACGCCGACTTCGCGCAGGCGGTCCTGGACGCCGGACTGATCTGGATCGGGCCGCCCCCGCAGGCCATCCGTGACCTGGGGGACAAGGTCGCCGCCCGGCACATCGCCCAGCGTGCCGGTGCCCCGCTCGTCGCGGGCACCCCCGACCCGGTCTCCGGCGCGGACGAGGTCGTCGCCTTCGCGAAGGAGCACGGGCTGCCGATCGCGATCAAGGCGGCGTTCGGCGGCGGCGGACGCGGGCTGAAGGTCGCCCGCACCCTGGAGGAGGTCCCGGAGCTGTACGACTCCGCGGTCCGGGAGGCGGTCGCCGCGTTCGGACGCGGCGAGTGCTTCGTCGAGCGTTACCTCGACAAGCCCCGCCATGTGGAGACCCAGTGCCTGGCCGACACGCACGGCAACGTGGTCGTCGTCTCGACCCGTGACTGCTCGCTCCAGCGCCGCCACCAGAAACTGGTGGAGGAGGCTCCGGCTCCGTTCCTGTCCGACGCGCAGGTCGCCGAGTTGTACGCGTCGTCCAAGGCGATCCTGAAGGAGGCCGGCTACGTCGGCGCGGGCACGGTGGAGTTCCTCGTCGGGATGGACGGCACGATCTCCTTCCTGGAGGTCAACACCCGTCTGCAGGTCGAGCACCCGGTCACCGAGGAGGTCGCCGGCATCGACCTGGTCCGGGAGATGTTCCGTATCGCCGACGGTGCGGAACTCGGCTACGGCGATCCCGAACTGCGCGGCCACTCCTTCGAGTTCCGCATCAACGGCGAAGACCCCGGCCGGGGCTTCCTGCCCGCCCCCGGCACCGTCACCACCTTCGCCCCGCCCTCCGGCCCCGGCGTCCGCCTCGACGCGGGCGTCGAGTCCGGTTCGGTCATCGGCCCCGCGTGGGACTCCCTGCTGGCCAAGCTGATCGTCACGGGCGCCACCCGCGAGCAGGCGCTCCAGCGCGCCGCCCGCGCCCTGGAGGAGTTCACCGTCGAGGGCATGGCGACGGCGATCCCGTTCCACCGCGCGGTGGTGCGGGACCCGGCGTTCGCTCCGGAGCTGACCGGCTCCGCGGACCCGTTCACGGTCCACACCCGGTGGATCGAGACCGAGTTCGTCAACGAGATCCCCGCCTTCACGGCCCCCGCGGACGTGGACGCCGAGGACGAGGCGGGCCGCGAGACGGTCGTCGTCGAGGTGGGCGGCAAGCGTCTTGAGGTGTCGCTGCCGTCCTCGCTGGGCATGTCGCTGGCCCGCACCGGACTCGCCGCGGGCGCCAAGCCGAAGCGCCGCGCCGCCAAGAAGTCCGGCCCGGTCGCTTCCGGCGACACCCTCGCCTCGCCCATGCAGGGCACGATCGTGAAGATCGCGGTCGAGGAGGGCCAGGAGGTCCAGGAGGGCGACCTCATCGTCGTCCTGGAGGCCATGAAGATGGAGCAGCCCCTCAACGCCCACCGCTCCGGCACCGTCAAGGGCCTGAGCGCGGAGGTCGGCGCGTCCATCACGTCGGGCGCCGCGATCTGCGAGATCAAGGACTGAGACACCGCCGTACGGACCGACCCCGGTCCGTACGGCATCCGAAGCGCCCGGTGGACCGGAACGGTCGGTCTGCCGGGCGCTTTGCTGTGTCTGTGTCTGTGTCCGGGTCCGGGCGCAGGCTCAGGTCCGGGTGCAGGCTCAGGTCCGGGTGCAAGCCCGGGTAGAGGTGCAGGTCCGGGTACGGGTCCGGGTCCTCGTCGTGGTCCCGGCCCGGTCCGGTTCGATTCGGGCGGACGGGTATCGCGCGGGTGAGTGGGGGCGTGGCGGAGAGGGTCGCCCGTACGGGTGAACGCGGGTACCGGCTGTGGGCGTGCCCGCGCTCCCGGCGGATCCTGTGGACGTGGGCCCACTCCTGTGGACGTGGGCCGGCGGGCCTCACGCGGGGAAAGGCCGGACGGCGATCCGGGCTGCGGCTCCACCACGGGCCGGCACGATCCGGTGGGCGAGGGACCACGACGGGCCGCCAGGGACCCGGCGACCGGCCTCACCGGCGGTCACACCGGCGGTCAGAAGGACTGGAGCGGTCGTCTTCGGCCACTGGGCCGCCGCGTACCGTCAAAGGTCACCACAGGCCGTCACGAACCGTCACGGCCGCGGTGGTCGGCGCCTCGCTCGGTGCCCGACTGGCGGCGGCTCGGCCCGCGCGTCGGAAGGCACCTCGGCCTGTGCTCCAGGCTGTGCTTCAGCCCCCGCCTCGGGCTGTGCGTCGGTCTGCGCCTCGGTCAGCGGCGGCGTAAATCCGCCACCCGAGCCCGCTCTCCGGGAGACTGCTCACCCAGGGAGGTCGCGCTGCGCAACTGCGGCCCGGCGCCCGGGACCTGACCACGCCGTGGACCGGGGAGAGGCACGTCCCGGCGCGGCTGACGCCCCGCCGGGGCCGTATCGCCTGCCGTACCACCGCCCGACTGCCCCGCCACCGCGATCTGCACGCCCTGGTCCGCCAGCGCCTGCAGTTCGGTGACCGCGCGATCGTCGTGCGCGGGCGGCTCGTCGGTCACCAGACGGGTGATCAGATCGGTCGGTACCGTCTGGAACATGGTGTCGGTGCCGAGCTTGGTGTGGTCGGCGAGGACCACGACCTCCGCGGCGGCCTGCACCAGCGCGCGGTCGACGGACGCCGACAGCATGTTGGAGGTGGACAGGCCGCGCTCGGCGGTGAGCCCGCTGCCCGACAGGAAGGCCCGGGAGACCCGCAGCCCCTGGAGGGACTGCTCGGCACCGCTGCCCACCAGCGCGTAGTTGGAGCCGCGCAAGGTGCCACCCGTCATGACGACCTCGACACGGTTGGCATGGGCCAACGCCTGGGCCACCAGCAGGGAGTTGGTGACGACGGTCAGCCCGGGCACCCGCGCGAGCCGGCGAGCCAGCTCCTGCGTGGTGGTACCCGCGCCCACCACAATGGCCTCGCCCTCTTCGACGAGACCCGCGGCGAGATCGGCGATGGCCGTCTTCTCGGCGGTCGCGAGATGCGATTTCTGCGGAAAGCCGGACTCCCGCGTGAACCCGCCCGGCAATACCGCACCGCCATGCCGGCGGTCGAGGAGTCCTTCTGCCTCCAGTGCGCGCACGTCCCGCCGTACGGTCACTTCGGAGGTCTGGACGACGCGGGCGAGCTCACGGAGCGACACGGCCCCGTTCGCTCGCACCATTTCGAGGATCAATTGGCGACGTTCTGCAGCGAACACGAAACTGACAGTAACCCCAACGACCGTCTGCTTTCAGCAGTTTGCGCCGAATAACAGAAGTTGTTCGCATGGTGGGGTACGAAGTGGTATACGCGTCTACTCGCGCCGCCTATGCCGCGGGAATGGGCGGCAACTCCCCGTGACCAGCGGGAAATCGCTTTCGCCCGTCAGCCCTCGTCGGTCAGCTTACGAGTGTGCAGCTGCCGCGCCACCTCGGCGATCGAGCCCGAAAGGGAGGGATACACGGTGAACGCGTTCGCGATCTGTTCGACCGTCAGATTGTTGTCGACCGCGATCGAGATGGGGTGGATCAGTTCCGAGGCGCGCGGGGCGACGACCACACCGCCGACCACGATCCCGGTCCCCGGACGGCAGAAGATCTTCACGAAGCCGTCCCGGATGCCCTGCATCTTGGCGCGCGGGTTGCGCAGCAGGGGCAGCTTGACGACCCGGGCGTCGATCTTGCCCGCGTCGACGTCGGCCTGCGAGTAGCCCACGGTGGCGATCTCGGGGTCGGTGAAGACGTTGGACGACACCGTCTTGAGGTTCAGCGGCGTGACCGAGTCGCCCAGGAAGTGGTACATGGCGATACGTCCCTGCATCGCCGCCACCGAGGCGAGGGCGAAGATGCCCGTCACGTCACCGGCCGCGTACACGCCCGGGGCCGTGGTCCTGGACACCTTGTCGGTCCAGATGTGCCCGGAGTCCCTGACCTTGACCCCGGCCTCCTCCAGGCCCATACCGCTGCTGTTCGGAATGGCGCCGACGGCCATCAGACAGTGCGAGCCGCTGATGACACGACCGTCGGAGAGGGTGACCTCCACCCGGTCGCCGACCCGCTTGGCGGACTCGGCGCGCGAACGGGCCATGACGTTCATGCCGCGGCGCCGGAAGACGTCCTCCAGCACCGCCGCCGCGTCCGGGTCCTCGCCCGGCAGCACGCGGTCACGGCTGGAGACCAGGGTGACGCGCGAGCCGAGCGCCTGGTAGGCGCCGGCGAACTCGGCTCCGGTGACACCGGACCCGACCACGATGAGCTCCTCGGGCAGCTCGTCCAGGTCGTACACCTGTGTCCAGTTCAGGATCCGCTCGCCGTCCGGCTGGGCGTCGGGCAGCTCGCGGGGGTGCCCGCCGGTGGCGATGAGGACGGCGTCGGCGACGAGCGTCTCCTCGGTGCCGTCCGCGGCGCGCACGACGACCTTGCGCGAGCCGTCCAGGGACTGCATGCCCTCCAGCCGGCCACGGCCGCGCAGCACGCGCGCGCCGGCCCGGGTGACGGAGGCGGTGATGTCGTGCGACTGGGCCAGCGCCAGCCGCTTCACCCGGCGGTTGACCTTGCCCAGGTCGACCCCGACCACCCGCGCGGACTGCTCCGCCGGCGGGGTGTCGTCGGCGACGATGATGCCGAGTTCCTGGTACGACGAATCGAACGTCGTCATCACCTCGGCCGTGGCGATGAGGGTCTTCGACGGCACGCAGTCGGTGAGCACCGACGCCCCGCCCAGACCGTCGCAGTCGACGACGGTCACCTCCGCGCCGAGCTGGGCGGCCACCAGGGCCGCCTCGTATCCGCCGGGTCCGCCACCGATGATCACGATCCGAGTCACGTACTCCATTGTCCCGCACGCTTCAAGGTGCCCGCGCCCCGGGGGCCGCCGACCGCGTATTCGAGCTGCTTCTGTTACGCGGGAGGCGCACGTGTTCACTGCCGTACCCTCGACCACATGTCGCTCTACGCCGCGTACGCCGGCAATCTCGACCCGCGGCTCATGACGCGCCGCGCCCCGCACTCGCCGCTGCGCGCCACCGGCTGGCTGAACGGCTGGCGGCTGACCTTCGGGGGCGAGCACATGGGGTGGGAGGGTGCGCTCGTGACCCTCGTCGAGGCGCCCCGTTCGCAGGTCTTCGTGGCGCTGTACGACATCGCCCCCCTGGACGAGGACTCCATGGACCGCTGGGAGGGCGTGGGCCTCGACATCTACCGCAGGATGCGCGTACGGGTGCACACGCTGGAGGGCGAGGAGCCCGCGTGGGTGTACGTACTGAACGGGTACGAGGGCGGCCTCCCCTCCGCGCGCTACCTCGGTGAGATCGCCGACGCGGCGGAGTCGGCGGGAGCGCCGCACGACTACGTGATGGAGCTGCGCAAGCGCCCCTGCTGACGAGCCCGCGTCTCTTCGTTGGAAACGACAAGACAACGATCGCAAGACCGTGAGCTCCGTCATCTACGCGCGTAGGCCCGGACCGGCTACCCTCATGCGCGTGAACGCATCTCTTCTTCCGGACGACATCCAGGGCGACCCCTACGCCGCTGCCGACGCCGCCGCCACACGCCTGCGGGAGCTCACGGGCGCCGAGACCCACGACGTCGCGCTCGTGATGGGCTCCGGCTGGGCTCCGGCCGTGGACGCCCTCGGCTCCCCCGAGGCCGAGTTCCAGGTCACCGAGCTGCCCGGGTTCCCCCCGCCCGCGGTCGAGGGCCACGGCGGCAAGGTCCGCTCGTACCTGATCGGCGACAAGCGGGCCCTGGTCTTCCTGGGCCGCACCCACTACTACGAGGGCCGCGGAGTCGCCGCCGTCGCGCACGGTGTCCGTACGGCCGTCGCCGCCGGCTGCAAGACCCTCGTGCTCACCAACGGCTGCGGCGGCCTGCGCGCCGACATGCGTCCCGGCCAGCCGGTGCTGATCAGCGACCACATCAACCTGACGGCGACCTCCCCGATCGTCGGGGCGAACTTCGTCGACCTCACCGACCTCTACTCCCCGCGGCTGCGCGCCCTCTGCAAGGAGGTGGACCCCACCCTGGAGGAGGGCGTCTACGCGCAGTTCACCGGGCCGCACTACGAGACGCCCGCCGAGATCCGGATGGCCCGCACCATCGGCGCGGACCTCGTCGGCATGTCGACGGTCCTCGAGGCCATCGCCGCGCGTGAGGCCGGGGCGGAGGTGCTGGGCATCTCCCTCGTCACCAACCTCGCCGCCGGTATGACGGGCGAGCCGCTGAACCACGAGGAGGTCCTCCAGGCCGGCCGTGACTCCGCGACCCGCATGGGTGCGCTGCTCACCCAGGTCCTGGACCGGCTGTAGGGACCGCGCCCCGGGTCCCCCGGTGTCGGCGTTCGACGGTGCGTCGTCCGGCCGCGGGCGGGTGGGGGCCGGACGCGCGGTTCCCCGCGCCCCTGGGCGACTCGGCCCGCCCGCGTCCGAGGACGAGGACGTTCGGGCCGAAGCGGGGGTCCGGGGGGACGGTCCCCGGGAACGGGACGGGGTAGGAGCGGCGGGGGACGCGGAAAGCCCACCGCGGCCCGGTATCAGCAAGGCACCACAGACAGAGAGGTACACCCGACGTGCAGGACGAACTCATCGCACGGGCCGAGGCGTGGCTGGCCGAGGACCCCGACGCGGAGACCCGTGAGGAACTCGCCAAGCTCATCGACGCCCGGGACGTCGCCGAGCTCACCGCACGCTTCAGCGGCACCCTCCAGTTCGGCACCGCGGGACTGCGGGGCGAACTCGGCGCGGGCCCGATGCGCATGAACCGCGCGGTGGTCATCCGCGCCGCCGCCGGTCTGGCCGCGTACCTCAAGGCCAAGGGCGAGGCCGGCGGTCTCGTCGTCATCGGCTACGACGCCCGCCACAAGTCCGCCGACTTCGCCCGCGACACCGCCGCGGTGATGACGGGCGCGGGCCTGCGGGCCGCCGTGCTGCCCCGCCCTCTCCCCACGCCCGTCCTGGCCTACGCCATTCGGCACCTCGGTGCCGTGGCGGGCGTCGAGGTCACCGCCAGCCACAACCCGCCCCGCGACAACGGCTACAAGGTGTACCTCGGCGACGGCTCCCAGATCGTCCCCCCGGCGGACGCCGAGATCGCGGCCGAGATCGACGCGGTCACCCGCCTGGACACCGTCCCCCGCCCGGACAGCGGCTGGGAGATCCTCGACGACGGCGTCCTGAACGCCTACCTGGCCCGTACGGACGCCGTGCTCGCCCAGGACTCCCCCCGCACCGCCCGTACCGTCTACACGGCGATGCACGGCGTCGGCAAGGACGTCCTGCTCGCCGCCTTCGCCCGCGCCGGCTTCCCCACCCCCGTACTGGTCGCCGAACAGGCCGAGCCGGACCCGGACTTCCCCACCGTCGCCTTCCCCAACCCGGAAGAGCCCGGCGCGATGGACCTCGCCTTCGCGAAGGCCCGTGAGACGGACCCCGACCTGATCATCGCCAACGACCCCGACGCGGACCGCTGCGCGGTGGCCGTGAAGGGCCGCGAGGGCGCGGACTGGCGGATGCTGCGCGGCGACGAGGTCGGCACGCTGCTCGCCCGGCACCTGGTCGACCGCGGCGCCCGCGGCACCTTCGCCGAGTCGATCGTCTCCTCCTCCCTCCTCGGCCGGATCGCCGAGAAGGCGGGTCTGGCGTACGAGGAGACCCTGACCGGCTTCAAGTGGATCGCCCGTGTGGAGGACCTGCGCTACGGCTACGAGGAGGCGCTCGGCTACTGCGTCGACCCCGAGGGGGTGCGCGACAAGGACGGCATCACGGCGGCCCTCCTGATCACGGAGCTCGCCTCCCAGCTCAAGGAGGACGGCCGTACCCTGCTGGACCTGCTCGACGACATCGCCGTGGAGCACGGTCTGCACGCCACGGACCAGCTCTCCGTCCGTGTCGAGGACCTCTCGGTGATCGCGAACGCCATGCGCAGCCTGCGCGAACAGCCGCCCACGCGGCTGGCGGGCCTGCCCATCACCAAGGCCGAGGACCTCACCCTGGGCACCGACAGGCTCCCGCCCACGGACGGTCTGCGCTACACGCTGGACGGCGCCCGCGTCATCGTCCGCCCCAGCGGTACGGAGCCGAAGCTGAAGTGCTACCTGGAGGTCGTGGTGCCGGTCGGCTCGCACGCCGGACTCGCCGCGGCCCACGCCGAGGCCGCCGAGCTGCTCACGGCCATCAAGCGCGACCTGTCGGCGGCGGCCGGCATCTGACGCCGGCCCCGGTGGGCCCGCCGGGCAGGACCCGGTGGGCCCACGGAGCTGGGCGGGACGGACCCACGGAGCGGGGCCGGGTGGGTGCACCGAACAGCACCGGGTGGGCCCACCGAGCACCCCGGACCACCCCTCCACCGCCCCTGCGGGTGATATTTCCGCCCGGCACTTGACGCAGCACTCCCGTGCGCCGCCACCCGGCCGAGGAACGGTTACCGGTAGCGCCCCGCCGAGTCCCAGGAGCTGCCGCGTGTCCCCGACCGCTTCCCGGCCGACCTCCGCCCCGTCCCGGAACTCCCCCGGCGGGCTCCTCCCGGACACCACCCCGGGCACCCGGCTCCTCGGGTCCGCGGCCTCGCTCCGCACCCGGCTGGGCCGGGCGGCCCCCGCTCTGCCGGCCTACGCCGCGGCTCCGCGGGACAGGACGACCCGGCCCGGGTCGGGCGCACGGTCGTACGGGACAGCGGCCGGCCGTACGCGGCGACACCGGCCCGCGGCGCCGCGACCGACGGGCCCCGCCGTTCTCAGACCCGGCGAACCGGCCGTCCCTCGCTCACCCCGGCGAACCGGTGACGGCGCACCCGCCGCACCTCTGTGGCGTCACCCCACCGCGAGCAGGATCGCCAGCACCACGGCGCCCGCGAGCGCCGGACCCATGACCTTGTACGCCCAGCGCACGCTGACCGCGGCCTGCGCCCCTTCGGTGGCCGGGTGCGCCTCGGCGAGCTCGCGCAGGTCGTCCATGGCCTGGTCGGCCTGGGCGCGCGCGGGCGTGGCCGGGGTGCCGCGCCCGGAGCTGTCGGCCGCCTCTCCCCGCGCCTGCCGCCTGGCCGCGCGCTTGCGGGAGCGCAGCGAGACGGGGACCGCCCACAGCTGGTACTTGGTGCCGTCCGTGGTGACGGCCTCGTTGGAATAGCCGGAGCGCAGCGTGGCGATCGTGGTCCAGGGCAGCACGATGACGCGGAACGGGTTGCGGATGCGCAGCCGGTCCTCGTTCGCGTACACGGCCGGCCGCAGGGTGAACGCGGTCACCAGCGGGACCAGCAGGATCAGCGTGGCGAGCGCCAGCCACGGGGTGCGTCCATGTCCCGAGACCAGCGCGTCGATGCCGAGCCAGCCCATGATGGCGAGGAGCAGCACGCCGCCCGCGATGCCGGCGGATGACCGGTAGATCCGGTCCCTCGACTCGGGGCGCGAGGCGTCCGGCGGGGGTGGCTGGTGATCGGGCGTCGTCATGCCCCCGATTCTGCCCGACGGCCCGGGGCGGCCTCTTCCGCCCCCGCCGTCTCGCCGGTTCCCCCGCCCCTTCCACACCCACCCCCGGGGCTGTACAGCCGCTACGCGCGTAGATATGCTCGGGTGGTGACCATGCCCACCACTGCACCCTCCCCCAAGCACTCGACTTCGCTCGAGCAGGGTGGTGCCCCCACCCACGCACTCGGCGATGTGACCTCGTCCGACAGCACCCTGCGCCGCTTCCTGCACGGGTTGCCCGGCGTCGACGCGGTCGGCCTGGAGGCGCGCGCCGCCTCGCTCGGCACCCGTTCCATCAAGACGACCGCGAAGGCGTACGCGATCGACCTCGCCATCTCGATGGTCGACCTGACGACGCTGGAAGGCGCGGACACCCCGGGCAAGGTCCGGGCGCTCGGCGTCAAGGCGGTCCACCCGGACCCGACCGACCGCACGGCGCCCGCCACGGCCGCGGTCTGCGTCTATCCCGACATGGTGGCCACCGCCAAGGAGGCCGTGGCCGGTTCCGGTGTGAAGGTCGCCTCCGTGGCCACCGCCTTCCCGGCGGGCCGCGCCGCGCTCGGCGTGAAGCTGGCCGACGTGCGGGACGCCGTCGCCGCGGGCGCCGACGAGATCGACATGGTCATCGACCGCGGGGCGTTCCTCGCGGGCCACTACCTGAAGGTGTACGACGAGATCGTCGCGGTGAAGGAGGCCTCGGGCGCCGCCCGTCTTAAGGTCATCTTCGAGACCGGCGAGCTGTCGACGTACGACAACATCCGGCGGGCTTCCTGGCTCGGCATGCTGGCCGGCGCGGACTTCATCAAGACCTCCACCGGCAAGGTGGCCGTCAACGCGACGCCGTCGAACACGCTGCTCATGCTGGAGGCGGTCCGCGACTTCCGCGCGCAGACCGGCGTCCAGGTCGGCGTGAAGCCGGCCGGCGGCATCCGCACCACCAAGGACGCCGTCAAGTTCCTGGTCCTGGTGAACGAGACCGCGGGCGAGGACTGGCTGGACAACCACTGGTTCCGCTTCGGCGCGTCCTCGCTGCTGAACGACCTGCTGATGCAGCGTCAGAAGCTGGCCACCGGCCGCTACTCCGGCCCCGACTACGTGACGGTGGACTGATCACCATGGCATCTGCATTCGAGTACGCACCGGCGCCCGAGTCCCGCTCGGTCGTCGACATCGCCCCGTCGTACGGCCTGTTCATCGACGGCGAGTTCACCGAGGCGGCGGACGGCAAGGTCTTCAAGACCGTCAGCCCCAGCACGGAGGAGGTCCTCTCCGAGGTCGCCCGGGCGGGCGCCGAGGACGTCGACCGTGCCGTGAAGGCGGCGCGCAGGGCCTTCGAGAAGTGGTCGGCGCTGCCCGGTTCCGAGCGCGCCAAGTACCTCTACCGCATCGCCCGCATCGTCCAGGAGCGCTCCCGCGAGCTCGCCGTCCTGGAGACGCTGGACAACGGGAAGCCCATCAAGGAGACCCGCGACGCCGACCTCCCCCTGGTCGCCGCGCACTTCTTCTACTACGCGGGCTGGGCCGACAAGCTCGACCACGCCGGCTTCGGCGCGAACCCGCGCCCGCTGGGCGTGGCCGGCCAGGTCATCCCCTGGAACTTCCCGCTGCTGATGCTGGCGTGGAAGATCGCCCCGGCGCTGGCGACCGGCAACACGGTCGTCCTCAAGCCCGCCGAGACCACCCCGCTGTCGGCGCTGTTCTTCGCGGACATCTGCCGCCAGGCGGGCCTGCCCAAGGGCGTCGTCAACATCCTTCCGGGATACGGCGACGCGGGCGCCGCGCTCGTCGAGCACCCCGACGTGAACAAGGTCGCGTTCACCGGCTCGACCGCCGTCGGCAAGGCCATCGCCCGCCAGGTGGCCGGCACCGACAAGAAGGTCACCCTCGAACTGGGCGGCAAGGGCGCGAACATCGTCTTCGACGACGCCCCGATCGACCAGGCGGTGGAGGGGATCGTCACCGGGATCTTCTTCAACCAGGGCCAGGTCTGCTGCGCGGGCAGCCGGCTCCTCGTCCAGGAGTCGATCCAGGACGAGCTGCTGGACTCCCTGAAGCGCAGGCTCTCCACCCTGCGTCTGGGCGACCCGCTCGACAAGAACACCGACATCGGCGCGATCAACTCCGCCGAGCAGCTGGCCCGTATCACCTCGCTCGTCGAGCAGGGCACGGCCGAGGGCGCCGAGCGCTGGTCCCCGGCCTGTGAACTGCCCTCCTCCGGATACTGGTTCGCCCCGACGCTGTTCACCAACGTCACCCAGGCGCACACCATCGCCCGCGACGAGATCTTCGGCCCGGTGCTGTCGGTCCTCACCTTCCGCACCCCGGACGAGGCCGTCGCCAAGGCCAACAACTCCCAGTACGGCCTGTCGGCGGGCATCTGGACGGAGAAGGGTTCCCGGATCCTGGCCGTCGCGGGCAAGCTGCGCGCGGGCGTCATCTGGTCCAACACGTTCAACAAGTTCGACCCGACCTCGCCGTTCGGCGGTTACAAGGAGTCGGGCTTCGGCCGCGAGGGCGGCCGCCACGGCCTGGAGGCGTACCTCGATGTCTGACAAGTCCGAAGAGCAGCGTCTGAGTGTCTTCAAGACCTACAAGCTGTACGTGGGCGGGAAGTTCCCGCGTTCCGAGAGCGGCCGGGTGTACGAGGTGACGGACTCCAAGGGCAAGTGGCTGGCGAACGCCCCGCAGTCGAGCCGCAAGGACGCCCGTGACGCGGTGGTCGCCGCGCGCAAGGCGTTCGGCGGCTGGTCCGGCGCGACCGCGTACAACCGCGGCCAGATCCTCTACCGCGTCGCCGAGATGCTGGAGGGCCGCAGGGACCAGTTCGCGCGCGAGGTCGCGGACGCGGAGGGCCTGTCGAAGTCGAAGGCGGCCGCCCAGGTCGACGCGGCCGTCGACCGCTGGGTCTGGTACGCGGGCTGGACCGACAAGATCGCCCAGGTCGTGGGCGGGGCCAACCCCGTCGCGGGCCCGTTCTTCAACCTGTCGACCCCGGAACCGACCGGTGTCGTCACCGTCCTCGCACCCCAGGAGTCCTCGTTCCTGGGCCTGGTCTCGGTGATCGCCCCGGTGATCGCGACCGGTAACACGGCGGTGGTGATCGCGAGCGAGAAGTCCCCGCTGCCGGCACTGTCGCTCGGCGAGGTGCTGGCGACCTCCGACCTCCCGGGCGGTGTCGTCAACGTCCTCTCCGGCAGGACGGCGGAGATCGCCGCTCCCCTCGCCGCGCACCAGGACGTCAACGCGATCGACCTCGCGGGCGCGGACGACGTCCTGGCGAAGGAGCTGGAGATCGCCGCGGCCGACAACCTGAAGCGGGTCCTGCGTCCACAGCCTGTGGACTACGCGAAGACCCCCGGCATCGAGCGCCTCACGGCCTTCCTGGAGACGAAGACCGTCTGGCACCCGACCGGTTCACTGGGCGCCTCGGGCTCGTCGTACTGAGTCGGGTTCCCCGCGCCCCCCGAGGGGCGCGGGGAAGCTCACGCACCCCCCAGCACCCCCAGCGCCTGCCCCGCCACCGGCACACTGCCCACCGACGGCGCCTGTGCCAGCGGTCGCGTCAGGGCCTGCGAGGTCAGCGGCTTGAAGTCGGCGAGCTGGGTGCCGACCCCGTTGTCGAGCGGGTCGACGCCGGTGCCCGCGAGCGGGTTGGGCTTGAGGCCGGCGATCGGACCGGCGACGTATCCGACCGTGCCGGTCAGTGCCCCCAGGCCCGCCTGCGGGTCGAGGTCGCCCACCGACGCGGGCCGGGTGCGCAGCACGTCGACGGCCGGGGCCGTGTCCGCAGCGGCCGTGGCCGCACCCGCCCCGAGTGCCGCACCCGCGGTCGCCAGGGCGACCAGCGCGCGCCGCGCGGTCGGGTTCTTGCCTGATGCGTGTCGTGCCATGACGGGTGCCACCTTCTGCAGCGCAAAGTAATCGGGTCGATGCGAAGGGTAGTTGAGGTGTGATGTGCGCTCCAACGGCGACCCGCAGGGTCGGCACCGCCCAGGCGATGCGTCAGACTGGTGTCTCGTGAGTCTCCCTCCCCCGATACCGACCCGCGTCGCGCTGCTCTGTGGCCCCTCCGGCTCGGGCAAGTCCCTCGTCGCCGCCCGCTCCGGCCTGCCCGTGCTGCGCCTGGACGACTTCTACAAGGAGGGTGACGACCCGACACTGCCGCTGGTGGACGGGAGTTCGGACATCGACTGGGACCACCCGCGGTCATGGGACGCGGACACGGCGGTCGCCGCGATCGAGGAACTGTGCCGTACGGGACGTACGACCGTTCCCGTGTACGACATCGCGCTGAGCGTCCGTACCGGCACGGAGGCGCTGCGCATCGAACGGACTCCGCTGTTCATCGCGGAGGGCATCTTCGCCGCCGAGATCGTCGAGCGCTGCCGTGAACTGGGCCTGCTGGGCGACGCGCTGTGCCTGTCCTGCGGTCCGGTGACGACGTTCCGCCGGCGCTTCGTGCGGGATCTCAAGGAGGGCCGCAAGTCGGTCCTGTTCCTGCTCCGCCGCGGCTGGCGCCTGATGCGCGCCGAACGCTCGATCGTGGCGCGCCAGACCGCGCTGGGCGCCCACCCCTGCGACAAGGACGAGGCCCTCGGCCGGCTGGCCACGGCGGCCGGCCCCGCGGACCGCTGTACGACAGCGGCGTGACCGCCGGCCACGGCGACACGCCGGGCCCGCACACGAAAAGAGGTCCAGGCGGACCCCCCGTCCGCCCGGACCTTTTCCGCTTCCCCCGTGGTTCCCCGCGGTCCCCCGTCGGCTCCCCCCGGAACCGTTCCCCGCGCGAACCGCTTCCCCCCGCAGACCTTCAGGCGACGAGCTCCCCGAAGGACTCCTCCTCGTCACGGCCGAAGCTGAGGACCTCGTCCTCGCGCATCCGGCGCAGCGACCGCCAGATGCTCGACTTCACCGTGCCGACACTGATGTCGAGGATCTCCGCGATCTCCGGGTCCGTGCGGCCCTCGTAGTAACGAAGGACCAGCATGGTGCGCTGGAGTTCGGGCAGCCGGGCCAGCGCCTGCCACAGCACGGCGCGCAGCTCGGTGCCGCGCATCGCGTCCGTGTCACCCGCGGTCTCCGGCAGTTCCTCGGTCGGGTACTCGTTCAGCTTGCGGCGGCGCCACGCGCTGATGTGCAGGTTGGTCATGGTGCGGCGGAGGTAGCCCCCGACCGCGGCCTTGTCACTGATCCGCTCCCAGGCCCTGTACGTCGAGAACAGCGCGCTCTGGAGCAGGTCCTCGGCCTCGAAACGATCCCCCGTCAGGTGGTAGGCGGTTGCGTACAGGGAGGCGCGGCGCTCCTGGACGTAGGCGGTGAACTCCGCCTCCGACAGCGAGCGACGCTCCCCCGTGACCTCCCCGTACGCGGCTCCCCCGTGAGCTCCGCCGGCCGTTCCCGCGGCGGCCGCCGCGGGGTTCTCCCCCGTGAAAGCGTCAACCACCGTCATGTAGGCGGTGTGCTGACGCCCGGTGCCGCGAGCGCACCCCCGCGGGCTCACGGCACCGGACTTCTCCGTGCCCCGGGTGACGTCGTGGAGCCGCGTGACAACTGCGCTCGTGCTGGTGCTGTGCAGCGTGTTCATCTCGCGCCCCCCGTCGTGGAGTCCCGGTTTCTTCCGTACGCGCCCGGTGCCCTTCGTGTCTGGCCCCGTGCTCGCTCCGTGCTTCCCTGCTTGTGTCGAAAAGCTTGCCCGGGCCACTTCATGGCCGTGTCCGCCGACTGTCACAGACCTGTCACAGGGGTCCTCCGTGGGCGCGTCACAGCGCGATCACGGAGAAGAGCGGTAAGGCCGCTCGGGCACCTTCCGATGCGTCCCTTCTGTGCGAGAGATGGGTGGGAGCGCTCCAACTGTCGAAAGACGCCCTCACCATGGGCCAGAATGACGTCCGTGCCTTCCCTGTTGCTGATCGAGGACGACGACGCCATCCGTACGGCCCTGGAGCTCTCTTTGACGCGCCAGGGACACCGTGTGGCCACCGCTGCCACCGGCGAGGACGGTCTGAAGCTGCTGCGTGAGCAGCGGCCGGACCTGATCGTGCTGGATGTGATGCTGCCCGGCATCGACGGGTTCGAGGTGTGCCGGCGCATCCGGCGCACGGACCAGTTGCCCATCATTCTGCTGACGGCGCGCAGCGACGACATCGACGTGGTGGTCGGACTGGAGTCCGGCGCCGACGACTACGTCGTCAAGCCGGTGCAGGGGCGAGTGCTCGATGCCCGCATCAGGGCCGTGCTGCGGCGCGGTGAGCGCGAGGCCAACGACTCGGCGACGTTCGGCTCCCTCGTCATCGACCGGGCGGCGATGACGGTCACCAAGAACGGTGAGGACCTCCAGCTGACGCCCACCGAGCTGCGGCTGCTCCTGGAGCTGAGCCGCCGTCCCGGACAGGCGCTGTCCCGCCAGCAGTTGCTGCGGCTCGTCTGGGAGCACGACTACCTGGGCGACTCGCGTCTGGTGGACGCGTGTGTGCAGCGGCTGCGCGCGAAGGTCGAGGACGTCCCGTCCTCCCCCACGCTCATCCGTACGGTCCGCGGGGTCGGCTACCGGCTGGACAGTCCTCAGTGACCCCACCGCAGGACGGGCTCCGCGGCTGGGCCGCGGCGCGCAGGGCGATACTCGCGGGTCTGCGGTTCACCAGTCTGCGGCTGCGGCTGGTCGTGGTCTTCGGACTCGTCGCGCTCACGGCCGCGGTGTCGGCGTCCGGCATCGCGTACTGGCTCAACCGCGAGGCCGTGCTGACGCGGACGCAGGACGCGGTGCTGCGTGACTTCCAGCAGGAGATGCGCAACCACGCGAGCCTGCTGCCGGTGCGTCCGGCACAGGACGAACTGCAGCGCGCCGCGGGGCAGATGGCGAACAGCAGCCAGCGCTTCAGCGTGCTGCTGGTGGCCCAGGACGGCAGCGGCAAGCCCGTGGTGGGCAACTCTGAGCTGGACACCTTCACGCTGGAGGACGTGCCCCCGTCCCTCCAGAAGGCGGTGAACAAGCAACAGTCGCTCTCCTCGAACAACAAGGCGGCCTATCACTTGTACTGGCAGCGCGTCACCGACCATGGCAAGCCGTACCTGGTGGGCGGCGCGAAGGTGATCGGCGGGACCACGACCGGTTACATGCTCAAGTCGCTGGAGCCGGAGGCCAAGGACCTCAACTCGCTGGCCTGGTCGCTCGGTATCGCCACCGGTCTCGCGCTGATCGGCTCGGCGCTGCTCGCCCAGGCCGCCGCGACCACGGTCCTGAAGCCGGTGCACCGCCTCGGCATCGCCGCCCGCCGCCTCGGCGAGGGCAAGCTCGACACCCGGCTGCGCGTGTCGGGGACGGACGAACTCGCTGATCTGTCACGGACGTTCAACCACACGGCGGAGGCGCTCGAGAAGCGCGTCGAGGACATGAGCGCCCGTGACGAGGCGTCCCGCCGCTTCGTGGCGGACATGTCCCACGAACTCCGTACGCCCCTCACCGCGATCACCGCCGTGACGGAGATCCTGGAGGAGGAGCTGGACGCGGAGACCGGCAGTGTCGATCCGATGATCGAGCCCGCCGTGCGTCTGGTCGTCAGTGAGACACGCCGTCTGAACGACCTGGTCGAGAACCTCATGGAAGTCACCCGCTTCGACGCGGGCACCGCCCGGCTCGTCCTCGACGACGTGGACATCGCCGACCAGATCACCGCCTGCATCGACGCCCGCGCGTGGCTGGACGCGGTGGACCTGGACGCGGAGCGCGGCATCATGGCGCGTCTCGACCCGCGCCGCCTGGACGTGATCCTGGCCAACCTGATCGGCAACGCGCTCAAGCACGGCGGCAGTCCGGTACGTGTCTCGGTCCGGGAGGAGGCGGACGACCTCCTGATCGAGGTCCAGGACCACGGTCCGGGCATCCCCGAGGACGTCCTGCCGCACGTCTTCGACCGTTTCTACAAGGCGAGTGCGTCGCGCCCGCGCTCCGAGGGCAGCGGCCTGGGGCTGTCGATCGCCCTGGAGAACGCGCACATCCACGGCGGCGAGATCACCGCCGCGAACGCGGCCGAGGGGGGCGCGGTCTTCACGCTCCGGCTCCCGCAGGACGCCTCGGAACTGCTCGCCGACGACGAGCGCGAGCGGAACCGGACCGGGAACGGCACGAAGGGCAGCGCCGGATGACGACCGTACGACGTCGAGGCGCGCGCCGGTGGCCGGCCGTCCCCCTCCTCGCGCTGCTGCTCGCGGGCTGCGGCATCCGTTCCACCCAGGTCCCCACGGACTTCGGCCCGGCGCCCTCCCGGGTGCCGTGCACGCTGTCCGGCCCGGACATCTCCACCCAGGCCTCCCGCGGTATCCCGGTGCAGGTGTTCCTGCTCTGCTCCGGGCAGCTGGTGACGGTCGACCGGTCCGTGCGGGTCCCCGATGGCGCGACGGAGAGCGCGCGGCGCGTCCTGGTGGCGCAGGGGCTCCTCGACGAGCTCGCCGAGTCGCCCTCCACTCCGGAGCAGCAGGCGGGGTACACGACGGACGTGCGCGGCGGGATGACCGTGAGCGGACCCCGCCCCCGGGACACCGGGGAGCCGGAGGACACGCTCCGGCTGAGCACCCCGCCCCGGGAGCTGACCCCGGCGGCCCTGGCCCAGATCGTCTGCACCTTCTCCGACTCCGCCGCGGCGGAGGACGACGGTTCGGTGGTCCTCGGCGGCCCCGACGCGACTCCGCTGCGCCGTTACCAGTGCACGTCGGACGTCCGCTCCGACCCCGACAGGAAATCCCCGCCGTCCACGGCGCTCGACGGCGCCTGACCGCCGGGCGGGTGTGTGTCCACGGCGTCCACGGAGAGCCGGGAGACCGCCCCGGGGACCCGTGCGTGTGGCGCACGCCTCACCCCTGGGCGCCAAGCCCGCCGACAAGCCGGAACCGATCCTGCCGACCACCGCGTCTTGGGAGGCGTGCAACGTCAAGGCGAAGACGGCGGCAGCGCCGACATCCGCGTCCGTGCGGCAGGAGCTCTCCTCCTCGTCGCGCATCTCGCGCTCGTCGCCTGGATCACGCTGCGCCCGCTGGACGTCCCCTGGGTGAGCCCCGCCAACCTGCGCCCCTTCGCCGGCATCAGGGCGGATCTCGCCCTGGGCCCCGCGCAGGCCGCCCGCCGCATCGGCGAGGGACTGGGGCTGCTCGCGCCGCTCGGTGTCCTGCTCCCGCTGGCGGGCGGCAGGCTGGCCGCCTCGCCCCTCGGGTCCCTGGTCCGCACGGTCGCCGCCGGCGCTCTGCTCTCGCTGGGCATAGAGCTGCTGCAGACCGGCGTTCCCGGGCAGGTCGTGGACATCGACGCGCTGCTGCTCAACACCGTCGGCGTGGCACTGGCCCACGCCGCGATCGTGCCCGCCGCCAGGGTGGGGCTCCGCCGCCGGGCCGAGACCAGGCGCCGCGCGGCACTCCGCCGGGAGGACACGGCTCAGGGTCGGACCCCGACGATTCCCAGGGTCGGCATCGCACCGTAGAGCGACGCTTCGTCCGCTTCGTCACCGTAGCGTTGAAGACATCGAGGCCGGACATCCGGCACACTCAGCCACGGTTCACGAAGGAGCCCTCATGAGCGCCCTTGCCCGCCCCACCAACGGCCGCATGATCGGCGGCGTGTGCGCAGCGCTGGCACGGCGCTTCGGCACCTCCGCGACGACGATGCGTGTGATCTTCGTACTCTCCTGCCTGCTGCCCGGCCCGCAGTTCCTGCTCTACATAGCGCTGTGGATCCTGTTCCCGTCCGAGGACAAGGTCCGCACCGCCTGGTAGTCACGCGCCGGCGAGGTCCTCGCCCCGCAGCACGACGCGCCGGTGGGGCGCACCCGAGTCGGGTGCGCCCCACCGGCGTTGTCGCGTGTGCGGGCCGGAGCCCGGACGGCGGGTGTCAGCCGATCGGCAGTCCGTTCACCGGCAGGCCGTGCGTCGGCAGGCCATGCAGCGGCAGGCCGCCGAGCAGCCCGGCCACCGGCGCGGTGGGGCCGTTCGCGAGCATCTTCGCGGCGGCGGGCTGGGCGGCCGCCACACCCGCACCGAGCGCGCCCTGACCCTGGGCAAGCGCCTGACCCGCGCCCGGCAGCGCACTGGCCACGCTCTGGGCGGGCAGCGCCTGGGTGACGGTGTCCAGCGCCGACGAGGCGTCCGGCACGGCCGGTGCCGCGTTCGCGGCGCCGGCGCCGACGGCGGCGAAAGCGGCACCGAGAGCGGCGACACCGAGGGTCTTGGCAGCAGACTGCTTCATATGGAATGCGTCCTTGGATCCGTGTGACGGGGATGTGAGCGGTCCAAAACCGTAAACACGCAAAGCGCCACTCCGCAAACATCGAAAACCGGTCGAGTCATGGAGAATGAGTGAAGACCCGACCGTCCCCCGCCGCTCCGATCAGGCCTGATTCTCCAAGGATCCCCTGATGGAAGCGGTCTGCTGGAACAACCATTCGGACTTCAGCTCGGCATATCCCGGCTTGATCACGTCATTGATCATGGCGAGTCGTTCATCGAAAGGAATGAATGCTGACTTCATAGCATTGACCGAGAACCACTGGAGATCGTCGAGTGAATAACCGAACGCGTCGACAAGGTGCTCGAATTCGCGGCTCATGCTCGTCCCGGACATGAGCCGGTTGTCCGTGTTCACCGTGGCCCGGAAGTGCAACCGCCGCAACAACCCGATCGGGTGCTCGGCATAGGAGTCGGCGGCACCGGTCTGGAGGTTGGAGCTGGGGCACAGCTCCAACGGGATGCGCTTGTCCCGGACGTACGACGCGAGGCGCCCGAGCGTCACCGAGCCGTCCTGCGCGACCTCGATGTCGTCGATGATCCGGACGCCGTGACCGAGCCGGTCCGCGCCGCACCACTGGAGCGCCTGCCAGATGGAGGGCAGCCCGAAGGCCTCGCCCGCGTGGATGGTGAAGTGGTTGTTCTCGCGCTTGAGGTACTCGAACGCGTCGAGGTGCCGGGTGGGCGGGAACCCGGCCTCGGCCCCCGCGATGTCGAAGCCGACGACGCCCAGGTCCCGGTAACGGTTGGCCAGTTCGGCGATCTCCAGGGCACGGGCCGCGTGCCGCATCGCGGTGAGCAGCGCGCCCACCCGGATGCGGTGGCCGTTCTCCCGGGCCAGGCGCTCGCCCTCCCGGAAGCCCTCGTTGACCGCCTCCACGACCTCTTCGAGGGTCAGCCCGCGCTCCAGATGCTGCTCGGGGGCGTACCGCACCTCGGCGTAGACGACCCCGTCCTCGGCGAGGTCCTCGGCGCACTCGGCGGCGACCCGCACCAGCGCCTCACGGGTCTGCATGACGGCGCAGGTGTGCGCGAAGGTCTCCAGGTACCGCTCGAGGGAACCGGAGTCGGCGGCCTCCCTGAACCAGACGCCGAGTTTGCCGGGGTCGGTCTCGGGGAGCCCCGAGTAGCCGCTCTCCCGGGCGAGTTCGACGATCGTCCCGGGGCGCAGGCCCCCGTCGAGGTGATCGTGCAGCAGGACCTTGGGCGCCCGGCGGATCTGTTCCGAGCTCGGGGTGTTCCGGATCTGGCTCGTCATTCGCGCACTGTAGCCCCTACGCGCGTAGATGTTCTGTCGTCCCGATCCGTCGATATGTAACGGTGACCCGGCGGACGGGTGGCGTACACCGTCACTTCTGACACTGTTCTGTCATGGCACAGGAAGCGACGCCGGTACGCAGCGCCCGGCTGGGGAGGGCACTGGGCCCGGAGCCGACAGCGGTCAGCGGAGTGGTCCTGCTGCTCCCGGGCGGCGACGAGACCTCCGGCCGCAGGCCTTCCCCCATGTGGGCGACCGCCTCCGTACGCGCGTTGGGTCGCCGCCTCACGCGCGCGGGACAGGCGGAGGGCCTGGCCGCCCATGTCGTGCACTACCGCTTCCGCGGCTGGAACGGCAGCGAGGCGCATCTCGCGGGCGACGCTTCGTGGGCCGCCGACGAGGTCGTACGCCGTTACGGCGACGTTCCCGTCTGCCTCGCCGGCGTCGACATGGGGGGCCGGGCGGCACTGCGCGCGGCCGGTCACACCGCCGTCAACTCCGTGCTGGCGCTGGCACCCTGGCTGCCCGAGGAGGACATGGCGGCGCCACCCGAACCGGTGAAACAGCTCACCGGGCGGCGCGTGCTGATCGTGCACGGCACCAACGACGAGCGCACCGACCCGGAACTGTCCTTCCGGCTCGCGGCCCGCGCCAAGAAGTCCAACCGCGACGTCTGCCGCTTCGAGGTCCACTCCGACGGGCACGGGTTGCACCAGCACCGGACCGAAGTCCACGCGCTGGCCGAGGACTTCGTGATGGGGGCGCTGTTCGGGCGGGGACTGTCCCGCCCGCTGGAGGACGCTCTCGCGGCGCCACCGCCGCTGGGCCTGCGGATGCCGCTCGCCTCGGGCTTCGGGAAGGCACTGCGTCACTGAGGGCTGCCCCGCACCCTGAAGGGATGCTCCCCGTCGCTCTAAGGGCTGTCCCGGAGCAGGTGGCCCCGTCGTGACAGCAGGAACTTCTTGAAGGCCGCCACGGGCGGGGTGTCGGGGTGGCCGTCCAGCCACGCCACCCCGATCTCACGGACCGCGCGCGGCGCGGTGATCGTCAGTTCGACGACTCCGGGGCGGGCCACGGCCGGTGGCGGCAGCAGGGCGACGCCGAGACCGGCGGCGACGAGTCCGCGGAGCGTCTCGGTCTCCTCGCCCTCGAAGGCGATCCGCGGCCTGAATCCCGCCTCCTGGCACAGGTCGTCGGCGATGCGCCGCATGCCGTAGCCGGGTTCGAGGGTCACGAAGGTCTCCTCGGCGGCCTCCACCAGGCGGACGCGCCGGCGGGCGGCGAGCCGGTGGTCGGCGGGGACGACGAGCCGCAGCTTCTGCTCGTCGAGGAGGCGCCCCACCAGGTCGGGCGCGTCGGGCACGGGCGAGGTGAGGCACAGGTCCAGCTCGCCCGAGCGCAGCCGCTCCAGCATCGCCTCGCCGTAGTTCTGGACGAGGCTGAAGCGGACCCGGGGGTGATCGGCGCGGAAGGCGCGGATGAGCCCGGGGACGGTCTCCGACCCCATCGTGTGCAGGAAGCCGAAGGCGACCTTGCCGGTGGCCGGGTCGGCGTCCGCGCGCACCTCGTCGGCGGCGCGCCCGATCTCGGCGAGGGCCCGTTCGACCGAGGAGAGGAACGTACGGCCCGCGGGGGTGAGGGAGACCGTACGGCCGCGGCGCGCGAACAGGTCGACGCCCAGGTCCTGTTCGAGCCGGACCATGGCCCGCGACAGGGTCGACTGCGGGACCCGCATCTCCCGAGCGGCCCTCGTCACGTGCTCGGTGCGGGCGACCCCGGCGAAGTGCGCGAGACGCGGGGCGAGCACCGCGACGATGTCTTCTGTGTCACTGGACGGTGACAGGTGACCCTGTGACCTCTGCTGATGCTCCATGGGAACGATTATGGCGATTCCATGCATTGGACGGATGAATGGTGGAGCCCTAATTTCGAAGCATGCCTTCCGCCAGTACCGCGGCGTCCACCACCGTGGACGCCGCCGCAGCCGCCGTCCCCGCGTCCGCCGACTCCCGTCTGGCCCCGGGCGGGCCGGGCTACCGCCGGATGAGCTTCGCCCTCTTCCTCGCCGGTGTCGCGACCTTCGCGCTCCTCTACTCCACGCAGGCCCTCCTCCCCCTCATCTCCACGGACCTCGGCGTGACCGCGAGCCAGGCCAGCTGGACGGTGTCGGCCGCGACGGGCGGACTCGCGCTCTTCGTCCTCCCGATGAGCGCGCTCTCGGAGCGCTACGGACGGCGCACGCTGATGACGGCGTCACTGGTGGTCGCCGTGGCGGTCGGGCTGCTCGTGCCCTTCGCGCCGTCGATCGGCGCGCTGGTGGCTCTGCGCGCGGTACAGGGTGCGGCGCTGGCGGGGCTGCCCGCCTCGGCGACGGCGTACCTGGCGGAGGAGGTCCGCCCCAAGGCCCTGATCACGGCGATCGGCCTCTTCGTGGCGGGCAACAGCGTCGGCGGGATGAGCGGCCGGGTCATCACCGGCTGGGTCGCGCAGGAGTGGGGCTGGCGGGTCGCCGTCGCCACGATCGGTGTGATCGCGGTGGCGTGCGCGGTGGCCTTCCGGCTGCTGCTGCCCGCGCCCCGGCACTTCACCCCGGGCTCGCCGCGCCCGCGGGCACTGGTCCGCACGGTCCGCGACCACCTCGCCAACCCGCTGCTGTGCCGGCTGTACGCGATCGGCGCACTGTTCATGATGGTCTTCGGCGGGGTCTACACGGTGATCGGCTACCGCCTGACCGACGCCCCGTTCTCGCTCCCCCAGGGCGTCATCGGCTCGATCTTCCTGGTCTACCTGGTCGGTACGGTGTCGGCGTCGACCGCGGGCCGGCTGGTCGACCGCCTGGGCCGGCGCGGCTCCCTCTACCTGGCGGGCGGCACTACCACCGCCGGACTCCTCCTGTCGCTGGCCGACTCCCTCCCGCTGGTCCTACTCGGCCTGGTCCTGATCACCGCGGGCTTCTTCGCGGGCCACGCGGTGGCGTCCTCGTCGGTGAGCCACACCGCCAAGGAGGGCCGCGCCCAGGCGTCCGCCCTCTACCAGTCCGCCTACTACATCGGCTCCAGCGCCGGCAGCACCCTCGGCGCCGTCGCCTTCCACGCGGGAGGCTGGGCCGGCACGGTGGCGCTCGGGCTGCTCGCGGTGCTCGGCGTCGTGTCGATCACCCTCTTCGGCACGCACGCGGCGCGGGCGCAGGCGGCCCGGAAGCCGGCCCTGGCCCACTGACCCGGCCCGCCAGGACCCCGCCCGGAGGACCCGCTGCCCCCGCTCGTCGCCGGACGTGACGGGCGGGGGCGGAGCATCCCGAACCCGCGGACGAAGGGCGTCGGCGTCCCCTCAAGGCCGCTGAGGCAACCGGTCCGACCTGCCGCTTTTCGCACTCCGTGGGCCATTGTCAGTGGGCTGCGGTAGCTTCCGAGGTGCCGGCGCAGCGAAGCGACGGCGCGACAGGAACAGCCACAGGGGTGGGTTGGCCATGAGCGAGGGTACGGCGACGACGACAGACCTGGATGTCCGGCTGGAGAAGCACCGGGTCGAGCTGACCGGTTACTGCTACCGGATGCTCGGCTCCTCCTTCGAGGCGGAGGACGCGGTGCAGGACACGATGGTCCGCGCCTGGCGGAGCTACGACAAGTTCGAGGGCCGCTCGTCGATACGCTCCTGGCTGTACCGGATCGCCACGAACGTGTGCCTGGACATGCTGAACGCCGGCAACAGAAGGGCCCGGCCCATGGACCTCACCGGCCCCTCCCCGCTCGCCCAGGCGGCGCTCACCCCGCGCCCGGACAACACCTGGCTGGAGCCGGTGCCCGACGCCCGCGTGCTGCCCGCCATCAGCGACCCGGCCGAGGCGGCGGTGGCCAAGGAATCGGTGCGGCTCGCCTTCATGGCCGCCCTCCAGCAGCTGCCGCCCAAGCAGCGGGCCGTGCTCATCCTGCGCGAGGTCCTCGCCTGGAAGGCGAGCGAGGTCGCCGAGCTGCTCGGCACCACGGTCGCCTCGGTCAACAGCGCGCTGCAGCGGGCCCGCGCCACACTCGCGGAGAGGGAAGGCACCCCAGGAGCCGTCTCCGACCCGCTCGACGAGGAGCAGCAGAAACTCCTGGAGCGCTACGTCGCCGCGTTCGAGGGGTACGACATGACGGCCCTGACCGCGCTGCTCCACGAGGACGCGATCATGACGATGCCGCCGTTCGACCTGTGGCTGTACGGCCCCGGCGACATCACGGGCTTCATGACGACACTCGGCGCCTCCTGCGCGGGTTCACGCCTGCTCCCGGTGTCGGTCAACGGTCTGCCGGGCTTCGCGCACTACAAGCCGGACCCGGAGAAGGGCGGCTTCAGCGCCTGGGCGATCCAGGCCCTGGAGATCTCAGACGGCCGGATCACCGGATTCCACTGCTTCCTCGACACCGCGCGCTGGTTCCCGCTCTTCGGACTCCCCCTCCAACTCGAAGCGGAGGCCCACTAGATCGAGGAGGGCGCGCAGCGGCGGGGCCGGATCGCGCAGACGTATGCGTCCACCGGCCCGGCGGGCGGCGAGCTCCATCCTGGCCAGGGCGTCGACGGTGGCGAGCCCGGGCGGACCGAGCCCGGCGACGTCACAGACGACCACTCCGCCGCCCGTCGCCGTCAGCCGCGCACGCACGTCGTCGCAGAGCCCCGGCACCTCGTCGCGGGTGACGAGGGCGGGCAGTACGAGAACGGCGGGTGTCATGGCGTCCACGGTCAGTAGACCGGCCGGAGGGACCGAACTCATCGGGGCCCGGCGGCCGGTCTCGCCCGCCTGTGTGCCGTAAGGATCACATTGACCCGCGCCCGGCCTTCCCCGGAGGGTTGGGTGTATGTCCCACGAACCCGTGCCCGACCATCCGCGAGGCCACCTCCCGTCCCGCAAGGAGGTGCCGTGCAGGGGGTGTTGACCGGGTTTGCGGTGATCGCCGTCGTCATCGGCGTCGGCTGGCTGATCGGCCGCCGGGGCTACCTCGGGGAGAACGGCCGGGAGGTGCTGACCAAGCTCGCCTTCCATGTGGCCTCACCCGCGCTGCTGTTCACCACGCTCGCCCGCGCCGACCTCTCGGTGATCTTCTCCAGCCGGCTGCTGGTCACCGCCATGAGCACGGCCGCGGCGGCCGGCGTCTTCGTCGTGGTGGGTGCCGTACGCGGCTGGGGTGTGGGCCGGACGACGATCGGCGCCCTGTGCTCCAGCTACGTCAACTCCGGCAACCTCGGCATCCCGATCGCGGTGTACGTGCTCGGTGACGCCTCGCTGGTGGCGCCCGTGCTGCTGTTCCAGCAGATCGTGGTCACGCCGGTCGCGCTGACCGTCCTGGACCTGTCGGGGCCGGGAGAGAAGGGTTCGGTGTGGCTGCGGCTGGTCACGCCCCTTCGCAACCCCATCGCCGTCGGCTCGCTCGCCGGGGTCGCCGTGTCGGCGAGCGGTCTGCGGGTGCCGGGGCCGGTCATGGACCCGCTCACCCTGATCGGGAACATGTCGGTGCCCGCGGTGCTGCTGGCGTTCGGCATCTCGCTGTGCGGCAGCACGCTGCCCGGTCGCGGCGCGGACCGGCACCCCGTGCTGCTGTCCGTCGTGCTGAAGGCGGTGGGCCAGCCCGTGGCGGCCTGGGCGCTGGCGGCCGGCGTGTTCGGGCTGCACGGTGCGCCCCTGCTCGACGTCGTGGTCACCTCGGCGCTGCCCGCCGCCCAGAACCTCTTCACCTACGCGTCGCGCTACCACGTCGGCGAGACGCTCGCCCGCGAGTCGATCCTGCTGTCGACGATCCTGTCCGTCCCGGCCCTGGTGCTGATCGCGGCCGTACTCGGCTGACACACCCGCCACGCCCGACCAGGGTCCACACCCGCGCGGCGACACACACCAGGAACCACCCCGAGACGCCACACCCCACCACTCACACCCGGAACCACAACGACTCCCGCACCCGGCGACACACACCAGGAGCCACGCCGATACGCCACACCCCACCACTCACACCCGGAACCACAACGACTCCCGCACCCGGGGACGCACGCGAGGGGCCGTGCCGGTACGTCGCAGCCCGTCGCTTACGCCCGGATCGAGCAGCGGCTCCCGCCCGGCCCACGCCTGATCCAGCGGCGACGGGCTCGACGTACCGGCACGGCCCCGCCCCCACCACCGCCCACACCCGCCCGGCCCGGCGCGGCGCGGAACGCACGCGAGGAGGGGCCGGTGCGCCCCGCGCCCGGCCCCTCCTCGCACTCCTCGCACTCCTCGTGAGGATCAGGCGATCCGGTCCAGCACGATCGGGTTCGGCTTGAACTCCGTACCCGGAGCCGCGATGTCGTACGACCCCTCGACCGACTCCAGCGCGTACGCGAACCGCTCGGGGGTGTCGGTGTGGAGGGTCAGCAGGGGCTGGCCCGCGGTGACGGTGTCACCGGGCTTGGCGTGCATCTCGACGCCGGCGGCGGCCTGCACCGGGTCCTCCTTGCGGGCACGCCCGGCGCCCAGCCGCCAGGCCGCGATGCCGATGTCGTACGCGTCGAGACGGGTCAGCACGCCCGAGGACGCCGCCGTCACCACGTGCTGCTCGCGCGAGGTGGGGAGTTCGGCGTCCGGGTCACCACCCTGCGCGGCGATCATGCGGCGCCAGACGTCCATCGCGGAACCGTCGGCGAGGGCCTTCGCCGGGTCCGCGTCCTTCACACCCGCCGCGTCCAGCATCTCGCGCGCCAGGGCGACGGTGAGCTCGACGACGTCCGAGGGGCCACCGCCGGCCAGCACCTCGACGGACTCCCGTACCTCGAGCGCGTTGCCGGCCGTCAGGCCCAGCGGGGTCGACATGTCCGTCAGCAGCGCGACCGTACGCACCCCGTGGTCGGTGCCGAGACCGACCATCGTGGAGGCCAGCTCCCGGGCGTCCTCGATGGTCTTCATGAAGGCGCCGGTGCCCACCTTCACGTCCAGCACCAGCGACCCCGTGCCCTCGGCGATCTTCTTCGACATGATCGAGGACGCGATCAGCGGGATCGCCTCCACCGTGCCCGTGACGTCACGGAGGGCGTAGAGCTTCTTGTCGGCGGGGGCCAGCCCGTCGCCCGCCGCGCAGATGACCGCGCCCGTGGTGTCGAGGACGTGCAGCATCTCCTCGTTGGAGAGCAGGGCCCGCCAGCCGGGGATCGACTCCAGCTTGTCGAGCGTGCCGCCGGTGTGGCCGAGGCCGCGCCCGGACAGCTGCGGCACGGCGGCACCGCAGGCCGCGACCAGCGGAGCCAGCGGGAGCGTGATCTTGTCACCGACACCGCCCGTGGAGTGCTTGTCGGCGGTGGGACGGGACAGTGAGGAGAACTCCATGCGCTCGCCCGACGCGATCATCGCGGCGGTCCAGCGGGCGATCTCACGACGGTTCATGCCGTTGAGCAGGATCGCCATGTTGAGGGCGGCCATCTGGTAGTCGGCGACCTCGCCGCGGGTGTACGCGTCGATGACCCAGTCGATCTGTGTGTCGCTGAGCTCACCGCGGTCCCGCTTGGTGCGGATGACGGAGACGGCGTCCATGGCCATGACTTTCCTTCCGAAGACTTCCGAACATGCGCGGCCCCTCCCGACCGGTCGTCCGGTCGTCGGGAGGGGCCGCACAGGCGTTACTTGGTGAGATTCTCCGGCCCGAAGGCCTGGGGCAGCATCTCGGAGAGCGGCAGGATCCCGGCCGGCGTCTCCACGAGCAGGCCGGGCCCGCCGAACTCGTACAGCAGCTGGCGGCAGCGTCCGCACGGCACGAGGATCTCGCCGCGCCCGTCGACGCAGGTGAAGTGCGTCAGCCGACCGCCCCCGCTGTTCTGCAGCTGGGAGACGAGACCGCACTCGGCGCACAGCCCGAGCCCGTACGAGGCGTTCTCGACGTTGCAGCCGGTGACGGTCCGGCCGTCGTCGACGAGCGCCGCGACACCCACCGGGAACCCGGAATAGGGGGCGTAGGCGCGGGACATGGCGTCCCGCGCAAGCTCCCGCAGGGCCTCCCAGTCGACGTCCGCGGCCCCGGTCTCCCGGGATCCGGGCTCCGCGGATCCGGCCTCCGGGAAGGTCACTTGCCCTGTCCTCTCCGGTACGGCATGCCGTCCGCCTTCGGCATCCGCAGATGCTGGGCGGACAGCGAGAGCACGAGCAGGGTCACGACGTACGGAGTGGCGCTCACGAACTGCTGCGGGACCTCGTCGGTGGCGAGGTACCAGACGAACATCAGCGCCGCGACCACGGCGGTGACGATCGCGGGCACGACCCGCTTCCTCCAGGCCAGGTAGGCCACGGCGATCACCAGCAGGATCGCGAGGAGCAGGATCAGCGCGTGCACGTTGGTGCCGCCGCCGCGCAGGTTGAGGCTGTCGGTGTAGCCGAACAGGCCCGCGCCGAGGGCGAGGCCGCCCGGCATCCAGTTACCGAAGATCATCGCGGCGAGACCGATGTAGCCGCGGCCGGCCGTCTGTCCGTCCAGGTAGACGTTGGACGCCACGATGGACAGGAACGCGCCGCCGAGGCCGGCGAAGCCGCCCGAGATGATCACGGCGATGTACTTGTACTTGTAGACGTTGACGCCGAGGGACTCGGCGGCCACCGGGTTCTCACCGCAGGAGCGCAGACGCAGGCCGAAGGCCGTGCGCCACAGCACCCACCAGGTGGCGGGGACGAGGGCCACCGCGACGAGGGTGAGCGGCGACAGGTCGGTGACCAGGCCGCCGAGCAGTCCCGCGATGTCCGAGACCAGGAACCAGTGCTTCCCGTTGATGGTGGAAAGCCAGCTGGACAGTCCTGGGATGTCGAAGGTCCCGAGCGAGTCGATCGGCGGGGACTGCTTGGAGGAGCCCTGCGGCGCGTCCTCGAAGGTGAACTTGGAGAGGTAGCGGGTGGTGCCGAGCGCCAGGATGTTGATGGCCACACCGGACACGATGTGGTTGACGTTGAAGGTCACGGTGGCGATGGCGTGCAGGATGCCGCCGAGGCAGCCGCCGATGATCCCGAAGGCGACACCGGTCCACGGGCCCCACTGGTAGCCCGCCCAGGCGCCGAACCAGGTGCCGAGGATCATCATGCCCTCGAGGCCGATGTTGACGACGCCCGCGCGCTCGGCCCACAGACCGCCGAGACCCGCGAGGCCGATCGGCACCGCGAGGCGCAGCGCCGTGGACATCTGTCCGGTGGAGGTGATGCCGTCGGCGCCGGTGATCAGGCGGACGATCGAGGTCAGGATCAGTACACCGGCGATGACGAGCAGGAGTACCGGTAGGGACATACGGCGGCTGCCCTTGCCGGGCTGCTGCGCCTGCGGCTTGGCGACGGTCGCGGTGCTCATCGGGCAGCCACCTCCTTCGGGGAGTTGTTGTTGGCGGCGGCCGCGGCGGCCAGTTCCTCACCGACCCGCTTCTGCTGGCGGCGCAGGCCCCAGACACGTACGGCCTCGTACGAGATGACGACCGCGAAGACGATCAGGCCCTGCATGATCGTGGCGATCTCCTTCTCGTACGCGACCGGGGTCGCGTAGTCGAGAGCCGGGGACGCCTTGTCGAGGAAGGCCCACAGGAGCGCGGCGAGGGCGATGCCGCCCGGGTTGTTGCGGCCGAGCAGCGCGATGCCGATGGCGGTGAAGCCGAGGCCGGCGGGGAAGCTCAGGCTGTAGGTGTGGGCGTCGCCGAGGAGAAGCGGCAGCCCGGAGATGCCGGCGACCGCGCCGGAGATCAGCATCGCGGTGAGCACCATCCGCTTGGCGTCGACGCCGGAGGCCGCGGCGGCCTCCTCGGAGGCGCCGGTGGCGCGCAGGTCGAAGCCGAAGCGGGTGCGGTTGAGGACGAGCCAGTACAGGACGCCCATGAGGACCGCGAGGAAGACCATGCCGTAGATCTCGCCGACGTCCGAGCCCAGGTCGATGCCGGGGAACCAGCCGGACTTCTTCATGATGCCGGTCGTGTTGTTGTTGCCGACCTGCACACCCCAGATGTTCTCCGCGGTGAGGTAGCCGATGAGGCTGGTGGCGATCGCGTTGAGCATGATCGTCGCGACGACCTCGCTCACTCCGCGGGTGACCTTCAGGACGCCCGCGATGCCGGCCCAGAAGGCGCCGGTGCACATGGCGACGATCATCAGCACGGGGATCTGCAGGAAGGACGGCAGCGCGAGGTGGGCGCCGACCACCGCGGTCATCATCGCGCCGAGGCGGTACTGGCCGTCCACACCGATGTTGAACAGGTTCATGCGGAAGCCGATGGCCACGCCGAGCGCCGCGATGTAGTACAGCGACGCCTGGTTGACGATCAGCACCTGGGTGTCGGAGTACGTCGCCTGCTGAAGCATCAGGGAGTACGGCTCGAACGCGCTCTTGCCCGAGGCGAGCAGCACGACCGAGGTCAGTGCGATCGCCGTGACGAGCGCGATGACCGGGCCGGCCACCGCGAGGAGCACGCGCTCCTTGTCGAACTTCTTCATCGGGCCTCGTCCTCCGGGGCGGCGCTTTCCGCTACGTGCTCCAGGTGTCCGGAGGCGGCGCCGGTCATGGCCGAGCCGAGTTCCTCCGGGGTGACGGTCGCCGGGTCGGCGTCCGCCACGAGCCTGCCGTTGTAGATCACCCTGAGGGTGTCGGACAGGCCGATCAGCTCGTCCAGGTCGGCCGAGATCAGCAGCACGGCCAGGCCTTCGCGGCGGGCCTCGCGGATCTGGTCCCAGATCGCCGCCTGCGCGCCGACGTCCACACCACGGGTGGGGTGGGCGGCGATCAGGAAGCGCGGCTTGTGGCTCATCTCGCGGCCGACGATCAGCTTCTGCTGGTTGCCGCCGGAGAGGGAGGCGGCGGTGACGTCGATGCTGGGGGTACGGACGTCGTACTCCTTGACGATCCGCCTGGTGTCCTCCTGGGCGCCCTTGATGTCGAGCCAGAACCCCTTGGCGTTGGGGCTCTCGGTGACATGGCCGAGGATGCGGTTCTCCCAGAGGGGGGACTCCAGCAGCAGGCCGTGGCGGTGGCGGTCCTCGGGGATGTAGCCGATGCCCTGCTCGCGGCGCTTGCGGGTGGGCCAGCCGGTGATCTCCTCGCCGAGGAAGGACACGGTGCCCGAGTCGGCGTGCTTGAGGCCGATCAGCGCGTCGATGAGCTCGGTCTGACCGTTGCCCTCGACGCCGGCGATGCCCATGACCTCGCCCGCGTGGATGGTGAAGGTGACGTCGTCGAGGACGCGTCGCACCGCGCCGGCGGTCTCGGCCTTGTCCTCCGTGACCAGACCGGCGCCCGGGGCCGGCTCGGCGAGCTCGCCGAGGGAGGCGCCGCCGCTGGCGCGGGCGGTGAGGCCCTTGACCTCGATCACCGGCTTGTCCGTGACGGTCGACTCGGCGGTCTCCGGGGTCGGCAGCTCACTGCCGACCATCATCTCGGCGAGCTGGCGGGGGGTGGTCTCGGACGGAACGGCGGTACCGACCGTCGTGCCGCGCCGGATGACCGTGATCTCGTCGGCCACCGACAGGACCTCGCCCAGCTTGTGCGAGATGAAGATGACGGCCAGGCCCTCGGACTTGAGCTCGCGCAGGTTGTCGAAGAGTGCGTCGACCTCCTGCGGCACCAGTACGGCGGTGGGCTCGTCCAGGATCAGGGTGCGGGCGCCGCGGAAGAGGACCTTGAGGATCTCGACGCGCTGCCGCTCGGCCACGCCGAGGCTCTCGACGAGCACGTCCGGGCGGACGTTCAGCCCGTACCGGTCGGAGATCTCCTTGATCTTCTTACGGGCGCCGCCGCCGATGCCGTACAGCTTCTCGCTGCCCAGGACGACGTTCTCCAGGACGGTGAGGTTGTCGGCGAGCATGAAGTGCTGGTGGACCATGCCGATGCCGCGCGTGATGGCGTCGGCGGGCGACGAGAAGCTGACCTGCTCACCGTCGACGGCGATCGTGCCCTCGTCCGGCTTCTGCATGCCGTAGAGGATCTTCATCAGCGTCGACTTGCCGGCACCGTTCTCGCCGACGAGGGCGTGGACCGTACCTTTGCGGACGCTCAGATGGATGTCGTGGTTGGCCACCACACCCGGGAACCGCTTGGTGATCCCCGCCAGCTCGACCGCGGTCGACTGCGCGGTGAGGGGAGGGCTGCTGGACGCGTCGATGGCGCACTCTCCTTGGAAAAGGGGCCATCTACGCGCGTAGCGCCCCTGCTTTAAATAGTGCCCGGACGGACCGAAGGTGATCATTTTCGATCAGATCCGATGCGTCCGAGCATTCTGCCGCGCGAACGGGGCGCGAGAAGTCATCCTCCCCACACCCCGTTCCGTGGCCGTAACGCTGCCATTTCAGCGTCGCCATGGCCATGGTTTCGACGTCTGGTGATGACGTCGTGACCTGGCGGGGATCGAGACTCGGATCAGGAGGTCTTGACCTTGATCGAGCCGTCCTTGATGCCGGCCTCGGCCTTCTTCAGCGCGGCCTGCAGGTCGGCGTTGTTCTTGAACGTCGGGTTCGAGTCGGCGAGGCCGACACCGCCGGTGGCGAGGCTGGCGCGCACGACGCCGGTGGCGGGCTTGCCGTCCTGCACCGACTTCGCGAGGTTGAAGACCGCCCCGGCGACGTCCTTGGTGGCCGAGGTCAGGATGTAGTCCTTGTACTTGGCCAGCGCGTCCTGCTTGTACTGGTCGGAGTCGACGCCGATGGCCCACACCTTGTGCGAGGCGGCGGACTGGATGACGCCCTGGCCCGACAGGCCCGCGGCGGCGTAGAGCACGTCGGCGCCGGCGTCGATCTGGCCCTCGGCGGCGTCCTTGCCCTTGTCGGGGCTGGCGAAGCCACCCTCCTGGGGGGTCTGCGTCAGGTACTGCGACTCGATCTTGATCTTCGGGTTGACCGACTTGGCACCCTGGACGTAACCGGCCTGGAACTTGTGGATCAGCGGGATGTCCACGCCGCCGATGAAGCCGATGTGGTCCTTCTTGGTGGCCTTGGCCGCGGCCACGCCCGCCAGGTAGGAGGCCTCCTCCTCGTGGAAGACCATGTCGGCGACGTTCGCGGCCTTGTCCTGGTCGTCGTCGATGATGCCGAAGGTGATCTTCGGGTACTTGGCCGCGACTTCCTTGATCGCCGGGGCGTAGACGAAGCCGACGCCGATCACCGGGTTGTAGCCCGACTTGGCCAGCTGCTCCAGGCGCTGCACCTTGTCGGCGTCGGACTCGCCGTCCTGCGGCTCGATGTCCCGGCCGCCGATCTTGAGGTCCTTCTCGGCCTTCTGGAAACCCGCGAACGCGGCGTCGTTGAAGGACTGGTCGCCCTTGCCGCCGATGTCGTACGCGAGACCGATGCCCTTACCCTTGGCCGAGCCGCCACTGGAGGCGTCGGTGGACGAGCCGCCACAGGCGGAGAGAGCAACGGCGAGGGATGCGGTTGCAACGCCCGCAACCGCGATTCGGGACACCCGGCGCATGAACGTGACTCCTTTTGTGCAGGCGCCCAGACCAGGCGCTGATTCCGCCGCAGCGTAACGCGCGTAGACATAGCAGAGAACCCACCTTGCCAGAGTGTTATCCGACCGTTTTGAACCCTCGGCGAACGGCCTCCGAACACATGGGACGCGTCCGCTCGGCAAACGCGCCCGGCCTCCGGGCCCGGCGCCCACCGCTCCGATGTCATGTACCAGACCGCCACACACCCCAAGATCCTTCCCAGGATGGATCTTTTCGTCAGGTACCCACCGGAAGAATCCCTGTTCGAGATGCGCATCTCCGCAGGCCGGACCAGCCTGCGGCAGCGGGCCGGACCAGCCCGCGGCAATCGCTTCTGATCCAAGGGGGATCGTGAAACTCAACAAGTTCACCGCAACCGCGATAGGCGTCGGTGTGGTGCTGTCGGGCACCGTGGTCGGTGTCGCGACGCCCGCCATGGCCGCGTCGACCTGCAGTACGCGGATCTCCGCGGACCGCTCGACCGGTTACGCGAAGTGCACCGGGGGGAACACCCGCCTCAGCGAGCACCGCGTGAAGGTGGTGTGCATCGGGCCTCGCGGCGACAAGGCCAACGTGTACGGCAAGTGGGTCAGCACCCGCCACGGCGAGACGTCCAAGGCCGTCTGCACCACGGACCCGAGGTCGTCCGGCGTCGAGGTGTACCGGATCACCGTCGAGACGGAGGAACCGGTCTAGCCAGGTCTGGCCGACCGGATTCCAGGGTCGTCCTGCCGCCCATGAGCGCGCCAGGCACGCGTGGACGGCAGGGGACGACCAACAACCGTGCAAGGGGGAGCCCCCGGCCCTTACAGCGGGCCGGGGGCTCCCCCATGGTGGTCAGCGACCACCGACACGACTCACGGGTTCGTGTTGACGGTGACCTTGCCGTCGATGATGTCCTGCTTGGCCTTGTCGACCGCCGCGACGACGTCCGGCAGGGCCTTGTACTTCGGGTTGGAGTCGGCGAAGCCCACGCCGCCCGACTTCAGGTCACCGCGCACGACGCCGCTCAGCGGCTTGCCGTCGACGACGGACTTGGCCAGGTCGTACACGGCGCCGCCGACGTTCTTCAGGGCCGAACCGAGGATCCAGTCCTTGTACTTGGCCAGCGAGCTCTGCGCGTACTGGTCGGAGTCGACGCCGATGGCCCACACCTTCTTGGCGGCGGCCTGGGAGATCACGCCCTGACCGGACAGGCCGGCCGCGTGGTACAGCACGTCGGCACCCTTCTCGATCTGACCGGCCGCCGCGTCCTTGCCCTTGTCGGGGCTGGCGAAGCCACCCTCCTGGGGGGTCTGCGTCAGGTACTGCGACTCGATCTTGATCTTCGGGTTGACCGACTTGGCACCCTGGTCGAAGCCCGCCTCGAACTTGTGGATCAGCGGGATGTCCACGCCGCCGATGAAGCCGATGTGGTTCTTCTTCGTGGCCTTCGCCGCCGCGACACCCGCGAGGTACGACGACTGCTCCTCGTGGAAGACCAGGTCGGCGATGTTGGCCGCCTTGTCCTGCTCGTCGTCGATGATGCCGAAGGTGATCTTCGGGTACTTGGCCGCGACTTCCTTGATCGCCGGGGCGTAGACGAAGCCGACGCCGATCACCGGGTTGTAGCCCGACTTGGCCAGCTGCTCCAGGCGCTGCACCTTGTCGGCGTCGGACTCGCCGTCCTGCGGCTCGATGTCCCGGCCGCCGATCTTGAACTCCGCCTCGGCCTTCTGGAAACCGGCGAACGCGGCGTCGTTGAACGACTGGTCGCCCTTGCCGCCGATGTCGTACGCGAGACCGATGCCCTTCCCGGCGTAGCCCGACGAGCTCTTCTTGGAGTCGCCGCCCGTGTCGGTGCTCGACTTGCCACAACCGACCGCCGCGAGGGCGATGACCGTGACGGCCACCGCTGCTTGGGAGAACCTGGTCCTCCGAGATATCAGACGCACAGCAAGCACCCTTCATCCCCACGGCCGTCGCCGGTCCGCTTCCCCAACACGCCGCACCGCAGCGATTTCGGCGCACAGTAACGCGCGTAGAAGGGGAGGGGAACGGGGTTTCTCCTGGCCGTTATCGAACCGTGCCGCCACCGGGTTACGTTTGCCCGCCACCCGTTACGCCAGGGTGACGCAAGCGGACGAAGAGGCACCGATCGGGGCATCGGACGAACCGGCCGCGCGGGTGCCCCCACGTCGTCTTTGCGCCATCCCCGAGTGAGCGTCTCGCGCTCGTGGGACCGCGCGCAGGCCCTGTCCGGCGGATTCGTGCCGGACAGGACTCACAGGACCGTCGGGGCCCACAGGGACCCGCAGCCGCCGCGGGGACCTAGCGGATCGCGTCCAGCAGGGCCGCCGCGGTGAAGAGCTCGACCCCGACCGTGATGGCCGACTCGTCCGCGTCGAAGTCGCCGCGGTGCAGGTCGCGGGTGGTGCGCTCGCCCGGTGTGCGGACGCCGAGGCGGGCCATGGCGCCGGGCACGTGCTCCAGGTACCAGGAGAAGTCCTCGCCGCCGAGGCTCTGCTCGGTGTCCTCGACGGAGTACGGGCCGCGCCGCGAGGTCATGGCGTCGTGGAGGAGCTCCGTGACCGCCGGGTCGTTGACGACCGGCGGGACGCCCCGGATGTAGTTGATCTCGCTCTTGGCGCGGTACAGGTTCGCGATCTCGTCGATGGCCTCGTGCACCAGGTCGGGCGCCTGCCGCCAGGCCTCCAGATCGAGGCAGCGTACGGTCCCGGAGAGCTCGGCGTGCTGCGGGATGACGTTGCAGGCGTGCCCGGACTCGATCCGTCCCCAGGTCACCGCGAGTCCGCTGCGGGCGTCCACCCGCCGGGCGACGAGGGACGGCACGTCGGTGACGACGCGCGCGGCGGCGGTGACGAGGTCGGTGGTGAGGTGGGGGCGCGCGGTGTGGCCGCCGGCGCCGTCGAGTGAGACCTCCAGCCGGTCGCAGGCGGAGGTGATGGGGCCGTGGCGCAGTCCGATCCGCCCGGCGTCGACCTTCGGGTCGCAGTGCACACCGATGATCCGCCCCACGCCGTCCAGCACCCCGGACTCGATGGCGTCGGGCGCGCCCCCGGGCAGGACCTCTTCGGCGGGCTGGAAGATCAGCCGTACGGGATGCGGCAGGAGCCCCTGGCGGTGCAGCTCGGCGAGGACGAGCCCGGCGCCGAGGACGACGGTCGTGTGCACGTCGTGGCCGCAGGCGTGCGCGCGGTCGGGCACGGTCGAGCGGTACGCGCAGTCACTCTTCGTGTCCGGGATGGGCAGGGCGTCGATGTCTGCGCGCAGGGCGAGCATGCCGCGTCCGCCGTCGACCTCGCCGTCCTGTTCGCCGCTCCCGTCGATCCCGATGTCACAGATGAGCCCGGTCCCGATGTCGAGCACGCGGGGCTTGAGGCCCGCCTGCTCCAGACGAGCCTTGAGTGCCGCGGTGGTGCGGAACTCGTGGTTGCCGAGCTCCGGGTGCATGTGCATGTCGCGCCGGAACGCGATCAGCTCCGCACGCAGGACGTCGGGCAGGGTGCCGGGGAGCGTTGCTCCCCCGGGAACATCGGCCTCGTACTCTCGGGACATCAATTGGTTCACCCTTTGAAGGGTAGGGCGACGGGGCGGCCAACTGACCCACGATCAACAAAACTTCAGCCCGTTAGGGGAAGAAACTTGGCCACGCGACGCATAGGTTTCAGGTGGGATGGGTAAGCTCGCCCGTCTTTCCGGACGATGGGATCTTGAGCCAGACGGTATGCGCGCCCTGGCCGGGCCGCATCCCGGCCGGAGGCCGACTGCCGTGCGCGGGGACGACGGCCGACTGCTGCCGTGTCCGAGCCGGTGACCGACTGCGGTGACGGTCCGTGACCATGGGGTGGCGCGCGCCCTTGATGCGGGCCGCCGCCCCTCTCTCGATCCAGTCCGCCGGGGCTGCCCGCGGACTCCCATAGGGGAACGCTCGGGGTGTCCGAGCCCATTCCCGTGCCCTACGGTCCCACAGACCTGACCAAGATCATGCGTATGGATGCCTGAACACCACTCCCTGTCGACCCGGGCACGAGGGGCCGCCGGGGTCCGTGCCGGAGGGGCGTCGGATGGCCTGGGGCGCCTGATCGGTCGACGGCATGAGGCAGCCGTAGTGCCGACCATCAGGATCTTGATCGCGACGGTGACTCCGTCGGTTTCATACGTGGCTCCGTGGACACCGATGCGCAGCCGCCGCAGGTTGGTGTCGCCGAGCTTGCCGCTGGCGGCGGGTTCGGGGTTCCCGGCCGGGCTCAGCGGACTGGTCGCGTGCTCCGCCTGCGCGTAGTGGTTCGCCGTCGCCGTGAGGCCCACCGCGGCGCCGCCGACGCCCTCCGTCGCTCTGCTCCACACCTGCAGGAAGAGATCGGCGACCGCGGCGTACGCCTTCGCGAAGGCCTCCGGTCCGGCCCCGCACCCCACCGCGTGCGGGTACCCGTCCAGAGTGTCGACGAGACTCCTGGCCCGGTCCGCGAAGTCGTACTGGGCGCTCCGCAGCACGTAGGACGCGTAGTACACGTGCTGCGGCTGGACGTCGAAGCCGATGGCGCTGCCCGGCGCGGCGGGCTTCATCGCCGCCAGTTCGTCCGAGCGCCGACGCCGCGCCGAGCCGGTGTCCTGCTGCGAGACGTCCCTGCCCTGGGGGTCCTTGAGCGAACCGGGAGAAGGGGCAGGGGTCGTAGCCGGGGCGGACGACCGCGCGGGCGGCGAGCCGGGGCCCGGGACGGCCGGGGGCGTGGTCGACGGCGAGGGTGACGGCGTCGCCATCAGCCCGCCCCCCAACCCCGCAGCACCGCCCGATGTGCCGCCGCATAGACGGTGTGGCCGGCGGTCACGTACGTGTGCAGCCACTTCTGTGCCGCCTGCAGGTCCTGCGCCGAGCGGTCCCACTCGTCGAGTTTGTCGACGAAGACCTCTCGGGCCTCGCCTTCCCAGGACAGGACGACGGGGACGGCGCGGTCGTAGAGGGGGTCCAGTCTGCCGTTGAGCTTCCTGAGGACGTCCTCGAGCTCGGCGGCCGCCTCGTGAAGGGTGGTGAAGGAGACGGCTATGTGGTCGTCGGTGGCATCTCCAGGCTGCATGTTTCCCCCGGTACGTGAAGAGTGCTCGGTGGTCTGTGGGACGTCAGAGGGCGTCCAGGCCGCTGCCCAGGCGCGCGGGTGGGATCGGCGACGCGGCGTCCGGGTTCGGTGTGGAGAGGCGGTCGACCTCGCTGCCGACGTCCACCCGGATCCGGCGCATCTGCTCGACCACGGCCAGTTCCTGTTCCGTGAAGCCGTCCCGGCTCAGCCGAACGGCCTGTTCCAGGTGCTTCATCACTTCGCGGATGCGTACCGTGTCCTCGGTCGCCGCCCGGTGGAACTCGCGGTACGCCGTCGCCGCCGGGCCCCGCCAGCCCGCCTCGACGCGGTCGACGATCGAGTCCATGCGCTTGACCTGCTGGTCCAGGTGGTCCCGCATGTCGTCCAGGTCGCCGGCGAGCCTGGTGAGGTCCTCGTGGGATGCTCGCAGATCCTTTGGGCCGCCCTGGTGGACCGTACGGTCTCCCACGCCGACCCCCGTCGCGTCAGTCCGCCAACTCGTCTATTCGCACTGGTGACCCTGACAACTCACACTCGACACCGCTGGCTTCGGGCCGCCTGTCCCGCCTCCACCCGCTCGATCGCCCTGCGGGTCGCGTCGACGAAGGTCCAGAAGAACGGGAGAAGGTGGGTCGCGCGGTCGGCGAGCGTGTTCTTGCCGTCGGCGAACATCGCGGCGCGCAGGGCCGTGGTCATCTCCAGCTGGGCGCCCATGCCGAGGAGGGTGCGGTTGCAGATGTTGTCCGGGGAGATGCCCGCTATCTCCTGCTCACCCGAGGCCGTCACCGCGCGGATGCCGGCCGCGGTGAACTCCTCCACGAGGTACTGGCGGAAGGCGGGGTTGAGGCCGCCCACGAGGACGGCCGCGGCACCCGGTTCCAGGCCCGCCTGCTCCGGCCTGCAGCCGTGCAGGGAGAGGACGTTGAGACTGTCCGCGCACAGGGAGCGGGCGACCGTGTCGTCGCAGTGGGTGGAGGTGACATGCAGGGCGCTGTTCCCGCTTCTCATCAGCCCTTCGAACATCCAGAAGTCGTGGACCGGTCCGGCGGGCGGAGTGGGTGAGAGGTCGGCGGGGTCGTAGCCGGCTGTCGCCAGGCAGAGTTCCGAGGTGCCCCCTTCGATCCCGCCGCCGTGCGGGGCGATGACCGTGGAGCGGACGGTGGGGGCGCCGCCCGTCGTGCTCCGGTCGTCGACCGGGTGGCGTCCTGAGCGGCGGCCCCAGTCCGTGCCCTCCGTCCAGGCGGGGTTGGCGTACAGGGCCGTGTTCGAGGCCTGCTCGGTGGCTGCCGCGGGCGTGACCGCGCTCAGGGCGGACGTCGTCGCGAGCGCGGTGGGAAGGGTACGGCGCCTGGTCTCCATGACGGCCGAGGATGTCAGCCGAAGCGGCCCGCCACATAGTCCGCCGTGCGCTGGTCCTCAGGGGGGCCGAAGATGTGTTCGGTGGGGCCGTGTTCGACGATGCCGCCGGGGGTGCCCTGCTCGGCGAGGAAGAACGCGCACCCCAACCAGCTCGTGTGAACGGTCACCGCACAGGCGCCGCGCGCCACGCGCGGCGCCAGTTCCCTACGCCGTCGCGACGGAGGACAGCCGGTGCACGTCCCGGGCCGTGCCGGTGACTCCCGACAGGAACCCCTGGGCGCGGGGAGAAGCCGTCTCCGTCAGCCAGGCCGGGTCGATGTCGCAGACGGCGACCCGGACGTCGGTCCCCACCAGCGCCAGCGGCAGCGTGTGCACGACGGTCGAGGGGAAACTCAGGATCGTGCGGCCGATGGGGCCGCGGCGGGCGATGAGTTCGAGGGGGAGGTCGGGGCGGACGATCTCCAGCCCCGTCTCGACGGCCAGCCGGTGGAGCTTGTCGGTGCTCTCGCGGCGGTGGGCGAAGTAGCGGGTCGCGCCGTGGGTCTTGGCGAGGGAACGGACCGCCTCCAGATAGCGGTCGGGGTCCACCACGCCCGTCTCGACCAGGGAGGTGCCGACCAGGTCCGCGCCCTTGGTGATCCGGGGCGGCCCGAAGCGGGCGCGGGTCCAGGAGAAGTCGTTGGCGGTGATGGTGACGCCGTCCGGCGCCGAGTCGATCGGCATGGAGGAGAAGACCTCCACCCGCCGTCCCTCGCTCGGGGTGAGCCGGCGGCGGGCCGACGACGAGATCGGGGCGAACAGCACGTCACGGGCGCCGGGACGGCCACCGCGCCGGTGCCAGCGCACCAGCCGTTCACCGCGGGCCAGCTGGGCGACGAACTCCATCGTCGCCGTGCCGTCGTCCACGACCACGAGGTCGCGTGCCTTCGTGATCGTCAGCAGAAGCTGCACGTAACGGGAGAACGGGTCTCCCATGACGATGCGGTGGGCCCTGCGCAGCAGCGGGGCCAGACCGCCGATCGTGTGGAAGGGGGCCGTGGTGCCACCGCGCGCCTCCTCCCAGCGAACCTCGTAACCCTCGTCGCGGGCCAGTTCGGCCATGCGACGCAACTGGCCGCGGGTCATCGGGTCGTTGGGCGAGAGGACGACGAGGGTGAGCCCCGCGCCGGCGGGCCGGACGGACGAACCGTCCGGTCCCGCGCCGGGTGCCCGGTCGCCGGCCTCCGTCGCGTGCGGGCCGTGGACATGCGCCCACTCCAGCACGTTCAGGAGCTGTACCGGGCTCTCGACGAAGGCCAGCGTGTGGGGGCCGGGGGTACCGGCGCGGGGGCTCATCGGCGTACGACCGTCCCGTCGTAAGGAAATCAGGGCGTTCAGACCGAGACCGGCTCGCCCGCGGCGGCGGCGATCTCCGACTCGGCGACGACGCCGGTGACGCGGCGCAGCTTCTTCATCGGGCCGAGCTCGGACTCGTAGACCTTCTTGACACCGTCACCGAGGGAGGCCTCGATGGTGCGGATGTCGCGGACGAGGCGGGTGAGGCCCTGCGGCTCGACGGAGGCGGCCTGGTCGGAGCCCCACATCGCGCGGTCCAGGGTGATGTGACGCTCGACGAAGGTGGCGCCGAGGGCGACCGCGGCGAGGGTGGTCTGCAGGCCCGTCTCGTGACCGGAGTAGCCGATCGGAACGTTCGGGTACTCGGCCTGGAGGGTGTTGATGACGCGGAGGTTGAGCTCCTCGGCCTGCGCCGGGTAGGTCGACGTGGCGTGGCACATCAGGATGTTGTCGCTGCCGAGGACCTCGACCGCGTGGCGGATCTGCTTCGGCGTCGACATGCCGGTGGAGAGGATGACCGTGCGGCCGGTGGCGCGCAGGGCGCGGAGCAGCTCGTCGTCGGTCAGCGACGCGGAGGCGACCTTGTGGGCCGGGACGTCGAACTTCTCCAGGAAGGCGACGGCCTCGGTGTCCCACGGGGAGGCGAACCAGTCGATGTTCTTGCTCTTGGCGTACTCGTCGATCTGGCGGTACTCGTCCTCACCGAACTCCACGCGGTGGCGGTAGTCGATGTAGGTCATGCGGCCCCAGGGGGTGTCGCGCTCGATGTCCCACTGGTCGCGCGGGGTGCAGATCTCCGGGGTGCGCTTCTGGAACTTGACGGCGTCGCAGCCGGCCTCGGCGGCGGCGTCGATCAGCTTGAAGGCGTTCTCGAGCTCGCCGTTGTGGTTGATGCCGATCTCGCCGACGACGTAGACAGGCTGGCCGGGGCCGGCGGTCTTCGAACCGAAGGTGCGCAGACGGGAGTTGCTCATGGTGAGACGTTCCTTACTTGTCGAGGGAGTCGAGAGAAGGGCCGAGGATCCAGCTGGCGATCTCTCGGATCGCGCCGTCGCCGCCGGGGACGGTGGTGACCGCGCGTGCGGCGCCGCGCACGACGTCGTGGGCGCTCGCGACCGCCACGGGCCAGCCCACGAGGGCGAAGCACGGGAGGTCGTTGACGTCGTTGCCGACGTAGAGCACGCGCTCAGGCGCGATGCCCTGCTCCTCGCACCACTGCTTCAGCGCGAGGTCTTTCCGGTCGATGCCGTGCAGGACCGGGATCTTGAGCTTCCGGGCCCGGGCGGCGACGACCGGGTTCTGTTCCGTGGACAGGATCAGCATCGTCAGTCCGCTCTTGCGGAGGGCGGCGATACCGAGTCCGTCCCCGCGGTGCACGGAGACGAACTCCCGTCCGTCGGAGTCGATCAGCACCCTGTCGTCGGTCTGGGTGCCGTCGAAGTCGAGGACGACCGCGTCGATGTCGGCGGCGGTCGGGAGGGCGCCGGGCCGGTTCGCGTCGAAGAGCGGCGCGAGGGCCCGGGCGCGGGCGAGGTCGTGCGGGTCGTCGATCTCCAGCACGCGGGCCGGGTCGGTGCGCACGAGTTCGGTGCGGCCGAAGAAGCGGTGCTTCGCGACACGGAAGCCGTCGGCCTCCATGGCGTAGACGGCACCGGTCTCCAGGAGGTCCTGGGGGCGGTCCTGCCGGCGCGGGCGGAAGGACTTGTCGTGGTTGATGCCGTAGCCGCCGCTGGTGCCGGTGTCCGTGACCAGGGTGTCGGTGCCGCCCGCGACGGCGGCACGCTCGGCGTCGACGGCCACCGGGACGGCGGGCTCGTCGTCGCCGTCGCGCCACACGAAGCCGTGGAACGGGGCCACGGTCAGCGCCGTGTCCGCGCCGTTCGCGACGATCGCGTTCACGACGCCGTCCACGTCCTCGCGGACGATGAACGGGCTGGTGCACTGGACGAGCAGCACCACGTCGACCGGGGAGCCGTGCAGCGCCTCGTGGGCGTCCATGGCGTGCAGGACGGCGGCCTCGGAGGTGGCGGTGTCACCGGCGATGGCGGCGGGGCGCAGGACGACCTCGGCACCGGCCTGGCGGGCGGCGGCCGCGATGGCCTGGTCGTCGGTGGAGACGACGACGTCCGTCACCAGGCGGGCGGCGCGGCACTCGCGCACCGCGCGGGCCACCAGCGGTACGCCGCCGACCGGGAGGAGGTTCTTCGCGGGGACGCCCTTGGAGCCGCCGCGCGCGGGGATCACCGCGAGCACGCGGCGCACCGGCGCCGGTCGGCCCGCTTCCGAGTTGGTCATGCGCTGTTCTCCTTGACGAGGAAGGCTGGAGGGGTCGGCGGCGGTCACAGCTCCCCCATCCGCCGGATCACCGGAGCCACGCGCTGCACTCCGTGGCGGTAGGCACCGCGGGCCGCCCGGCGCACGATCTGCCGTACGGGGCTGGGGTCCTTGTCGGCCGTGGGGGCGCCGGGCAGCGGGCTGCCGTCCGGGGCCAGGTGGTGGCGGGCGAGGATCCCGGGGAGGTAGCCGGGCGCGGTGACCGGTGTGTAGTAGGGGGTCAGGGGCGGCAGCCCGGGGCCCGCGAGCAGTTCGGCGATGCGGGTGCGTGCCTCGTCGAAGGCCGTCTCGTACGAGCCGTCGGCGGCCACGCCCTGCCGGGCCACCCACGCCGGATCGGGCGCCGGCTGGTGTCCGGCGTCGAGCTGGTCCCAGGAGGCGAGGCAGCCGGAGCCCACGAAGTGGTGGTTGCCGAGGGACTCGCGCACCCCGAGGTCGCTGAGGACGACGGTGGGGATACGGCGGTGCAGGGACTCCAGGGCCGCCGTGGAGCTGACGGTGACCAGCAGGTCGGTGCGGTCGAGCACCTCGCCCATGTGTCCGTACACCAGGCGGAAGTTGGCGGGCAGATCGGTCTTCTGCGCCAGCTTCTGGTAGGGCAGCTCCTCGATGTGCGTGGTGTGCTCGCCCGGCTTGGAGCGCAGCTTCAGCAGCACCTCGCGGTCGGGGTGCAGACGGGCGTGGGCGATCAGCCGGTCCAGCAGGTACGTACGGTCCTTGCGGCTCTCCGGCACGGAGGGCTGGGCGGCGAAGACGACCGTGTACGGGTCGTTCTTGCTGTAGGCGGCCCCGCCGAGGAAGGGCAGCGCCACCTCCGTCACGGACGAGGCGTCGGCGCCCACTCCCTGGTACACGTCCCGGAAGCGGTCCGCGTCCTGGCGCGAGTTGGCGAGGACCAGGTCCGCGCCGTGCCGCAGCAGCAGGCCGTCGGCGAGCTTCTCGTAGACGACACCGACATAGCCGGTGACGACCACGGGCCGCTCCGTGCTCCCCTCCCAGAGGTGGGCCAGGCCGTGCAGCACCGCCTGGACGGCGCCGCCGACGAGGGCGAGGACCAGGACGTCGTACCGCTCCCGCTCCATGGCGCGCAGGAATTCGACGGCGGTCACTTCGCGGAGCGAATCCGCGCGGACGCCGACCTCTTCGAGCTGGCGGGCGGTGGGAGTGGCACGGCCACGCAGGAGATAGCCGTCGAGACGGAGGTCCGACTCCTGAATGTCCGTATTGGACGTTTCAGTCGTGGATATACGGTTCGCGGTGAGCGAACCCCATTTCCACCGTGTGTCGGAATCCGCGAGAACGGCGACCCGCAGGGACTTCCTGGTACTTGCTGGCACGTCCAAGACGCTAGGAAGCCATTCCGAGTAACGGCCCAACCTGAATGCAACAAACGGTTAACAGCACATCGACGAATGGCGAATCAGGCCGCGAACCATCGAGAAATCAGCCTGGTTCACGGCTTCGCCACGCGTCGTTCACCTGACATCTCACCAACGGCCAAGACGAATGCCGGACCGCCCCCTAACGTCACGTGGGTGGTCAAGCTCTCCGTCATCGTGCCGTTCTACAACGTGCAGCAATACGCACCCGACACCCTGAAGAGCCTGCGTGCGAACGTGCGCGAGGACTTCGAATTCATTCTCGTCGACGACTGTTCGAGCGACGAGACACCGGAGATTCTCGCGCGCGCGGAGCGCGAGCTCCCGGGCGCGGTGCATGTCAGACATGAGAAGAACGGAGGGCTGGCGACCGCGCGCAACACGGGCATCGACGCCGCGCGCGGCGAATACCTCACGTTCCTCGACGGGGACGACTGGCTCGCCCCCGGCTACTACGAGCAACTCGTCACCGCGATCGAGGACCTGGGCTGCGACTTCGTCCGTACGGACCATGTCCAGTGCACCGCGCGGGCCCGCACCATCCACCGGGTTCCGCACGGCCGCCGGGGCGTCGTGATGAACCCCCGGGACGCCATACTGCCCTCCGACCGCTCCACCTCCGTCGACTACGCGTACGCCTGGGCGGGCATCTACCACCGCCGTCTGGTCGACCGCGGACTGCTGCACTTCACCCACGGCCTGCGTACGGCCGAGGACCGTCCGTGGATCTGGAAACTGCACCGCGAGGCCGAGTCCTTCGCCGCGGTGAGCCTGCTCGGCGTGTTCTACCGACGTGGTGTCGCCTCCTCCCTCACCCAGATCGGGGACGTGCGCCAGCTCGACTTCATCCGCGCGTTCGACCAGGTCGTGGCGGAGACCGCCGAGGATCCCGACGCGTCGAGACTGCTGCCCAAGGCCGTGCGCACCTACTGCGCGATTATTTCCCACCATCTGGGATCCATGGAAAGGTTCGAGCCGCCCGTGGCGCGGAAACTGAAGTCGATGAGTGCGGCGGCACTGCAGCGCATGCCTCAGGACGTGCTCGACGAGGCACTCGATTCGATGGACGTCCAGCGGGCCACCCGGCTGCGTCGGCTGCGCCGCCGTCCCACCGCGGGCGCAGGGGTGGCAGCGTGACGACCCAGATCTTCATGGCGTCCACGCTGTACGGGACCGCGACGCTCGCCGCGGCCCTGGACGCCGACTGCTTCGGCCCCGCCGACCGGCGCATCCTGCTCGTCTCCAACAACGCGGCGACGCCCGAGACGACACCCGCCGTGGACGGGATGCCCGGCTTCGGCCGGCTGCGCGGCCGCTTCGACGACGTGCTGTCGTGGAACGAGACGATCACGCCGTTCCATCCCGGCGGCTGGGCCCCGCGCCTCGACGACACGCCCCTGTGGGAGCGGCATCTTCGGCTGGCCTGGAACCTCGGCGACGACGACATCGAGCTGGCCGTGGAGTCGATCCAGGTCAACCCCGCGCTCGGCCTCGCCCAGATCTTCACCGGCGCGCCCGTCACCGTGTACGCGGACGGCCTGATGAGCTACGGACCCACCCGCAACAAGATCGACCCGCTGGTCGGGACCCGGGTGACCCGCCTGCTCCACCTGGACCTGGTCCCCGGTCTGACGCCGCTGCTGCTGACCGAGTTCGGTGTCGAACCCGAGATCGTGCCCACGGACGCGTTCTCGAAGGTGCTCGCCGAACTCGTCGACACCGGCGACGAACTGCCGCTCATCGACGAGCCCGCGCTGCTGCTCGGCCAGTACCTCTCCGCGCTCGGCATCCTCACCGCCGAGCAGGAGGAGGACCTGCACGTACGGATGCTCAGGGGCGCCGTCGCGCTCGGCCACACCCGGGTCGTGTTCAAACCGCACCCCACGGCGCCGGCCCGCTGGTCGCGCGTCCTGGAGAAGGAGGCCGGGAAGCTCGACGTCGAGCTGACGGTGCTCGACACACCCGTCCTCGCCGAGGTCCTGTACCAGCGCATGCGTCCCGCGCTCGTCGTCGGCTGCTTCTCCACCGCGCTGCTCACCGCGTCCGCGCTCTACGGGCTGCCCGTCGCCCGCATCGGCACCGACACGCTGCTGGACCGTCTGGTGCCGTACGAGAACAGCAACCGTGTCCCGGTCACGATCGTGGACGCCCTGCTGCCGGAGCTGACCGACAAGGCGGCGGTCGCCGAACAGCGCGTGGGCATGACCACGGAGGCCCTGACCGGGCTCGTGCGGGCCGTGGGCTACGCGATGCAGCCGAAGATCCTGCCGGACCTGCGCCCGGCCGCCGAGCGCTATCTGACGCAGCACCTGAACACCCACACCTGGCGGTACTTCAAGCGCAAGCGCCTCACCTCGCTGGCGCTGCCCGGCGCGGTCCCGGCCCAGCTGGCCTTCCTGCCGCGCAACGCCACGGTCCGCCGTGTCGCGCGCCGGGCGCGCAGTCTGCGCCGGGCCGTACGGCGCTGAGCGACCCACCCAGGGGTTCCCGCGGGCGTGGGGGCCGGTTCATGACGAACCGGCCCCCACGCCCGTTCCGCATTCCCCGGTCGGCAAGGTGATCCATTCGCCGTCGACCGTGTTCGCCCTCTTCGCCGAGCCGGCCCTTGTCGGTGAATTGAGGGCGGCCGGGGAAAGAGGGAACCCGAAGCGACGGGCGGGTGAACTCATGGCGTCCGTACGGGGAATCGTCACCTGGTCAATCGGATGCTTCCCGTGAATCGGACTAGCGTGCTGGGTGTAACCCGTCAGCATGAACCGCCCGCGAAGAGGAATTCCGTGACCAACACCCCCCAGGACACGCGCGTGACGTCCGAGGGTCCGGCGATCCGCGCCGTCCTCCCGGCGCCCGACACCCGCCCGCCGTCGCGCGCGAAGCCCCGGGAGTCCCGTCTGCGCGCCCTGGACGGGCTGCGGCTGATCGCCGCGCTGATGGTGGCGGCGTACCACTACGGGGGCCGCGACGGCGAGGTCACGCAGGCCTGGGGCAGTTCCCCGCAACACCAGTTCCCCAGCCTGCACTCGTACTTCGCGTACGGCTGTCTCGGCGTCCAGATCTTCTTCGTGATCAGTGGTTTCGTGATCTGCATGAGCGGCTGGGGCCGGCCGCTCCGGTCGTTCTTCGCGTCCCGGGCGTCCCGGCTGCTGCCCGCCTACTGGGCAGCGGTGATCATCGTGACGGCCGTGTTCGCGCTGCCGGTGGTCGCGTACAAGACGGTCGGGCCGAGCGACGCCCTGCTGAACCTGACGATGCTCCAGCAGCCGCTGGGGGTGGACCGGGTGCTGGGCGTCTGCTGGACGCTGTGGGCGGAGGTCCGGTTCTACGCGCTCTTCGCGCTCTGCATCGTCCTGCCGGGCGCCAACCGTCAGCGCGTCATCCTCTTCTGCGCGGGCTGGACCCTGGCGGCGGCGATCGCCCAGACGGCGGACGAACCGCTCCTGAACACCGTCCTGATGCCGGAGTACGCCCCGTTCTTCATCGGCGGTGTCGGCCTCTACCTCCTCCACCGCAACCGGCGTGACGCGTACGCCTGGGGCATCGTGGGCGTGAGCTGGCTGATCGGCCAGCACTACGCGGTGGCCCGCCTGTGGCACGCGCCGAACCCGGAGTTCTTCTCCTACCGCAGCTCGTACGGCATCGTCCTGGTCGTCACCCTCGGCTACCTCGCCGTCGGGGCGATCGCCCTGGGCTACCTGAACTGGGCGAACTGGCGCTGGCTCACGGTCGCGGGCGCCCTCACCTACCCCTTCTACCTGGTCCACGAGCACCTGGGCTGGGTCGTCATCAAGGCCTACCACCGCACCCTGCACATCCCGTCGTACGGCACCCTCCCGCTGGCCGTCGCGACGATGCTGCTGCTGGCGTGGCTGCTCAACCGCTACGTGGAGAACTGGCTCACGCCCAAGCTGCGTACCGCGCTGTCGAAGCCGCGACCGTAGCGATCAGCTCCGGTCGGTCACCCGAAGACGGACGCCGGGCGGGCGGAAGTTGGCCCGGTGTTCATCTGGCCGCCGGTTTGCGAAAAGCGCCGCGGGCAGGCGCCGCATAGTTCTTGACCGAACCATAGGCGTCCCATAAGTTCCGGGGCGCTCGTTCGCCTCGTCCGCACAAGGGAGCGCTTTCTCTCATGACTGCCGCACCAGACACGATCCGACCGCCCCGCCGCCTCGACGACGTCCCCGGGTGGTTCCCCGTTCTCGACCAGATGCTCTTCAAGTGGTTCCTGGACCGGCAGGAGTCCGCGGGAATGCCGGGCGACCTGCTGGAGGTCGGCGTGTACATGGGCAAGAGCGCGATCTTCCTCGGGGACCATCTGCGCCAGGGCGAGCGGTACACGGTGTGCGACCTCTTCGAGGGCGACGCCCCGGACGGCGCCAACCAGGCGGAGTCGACGAAGTCCTACAGCGCGCTCACCCGGAAGGTCTTCGAGGAGAACTACCTCTCCTTCCACGACGAACTGCCCCGTGTCCTGCCGGGCCCGAGTTCACTCGTCCCGGCCGAGGTCGAACCCCGGTCCTGCCGGTTCGTCCACATCGACGCCTCGCACCTGTACGAGCACGTCCACGGGGACATCGGCGCCGCCCGCGACGCCCTGCTGCCCGGCGGCATCGTCGTCCTGGACGACTTCCGTTCCGAGCACACGCCCGGTGTCTCCATAGCCGCCTGGGAAGCCGTGCTCAACCGGGGTCTGCACCCCATCTGCCTCAGCACGCAGAAGCTCTACGGAACCTGGGACGATCCCGAGGCGGTCCAGGAGGAACTGCTCGCCGCGGTGCGTGAGCGGGACGACTGCCACCTCAGCGTGCAGCACGCGGCCGGCCACCGCATCGTCCGGCTCAAGTCGAAGAACATGCAGGCCCCGCCCTTCCCGGTCTCCCGGTACGGCGTGGACAGCCTCGGCGCCGCTGGACCCGAGGACTCCTCCGGGCGTCCGTCGGGACCGGCGTCCGCGCACTCCCGGCCGGCCGCGCGCCGCACCCGCACCCGCACCCGCACCCGGCGGATCGCCGCCGACCTGCTGCCGCCGGTGCTCACCCGCGCCCTGCGCAGCGCGCGCACCGCCCGGCGCGCGGCGACACGCTGACCCGGCCGGGCCCGGCGCCGCACGGGGCGGTGCCGCACGGGTCGGTGCCGCACCGGTCGGACCGCCGGGGCCGCCCCGCTCAGCCGATCCCGTAGCGCGCCCCGATGCCCGCGATCACCAGGGCCAGCCCTTCCTCGGAATGCCGGCCGTAGTCCTCGAAGATCTCCGCGCCCGCCGCGGCCGACAGGGGGAAGTCGGCCATGCGGCGGGCGCGTTCCATCACGTCGTAGCCCTCGCGGCGCTCGCCCGGCAGGGGCTGGACGCCCTGCTCCTCGGTGACGAAGCCCATCGTGTACAGGTACGTGGTGGACGTCGCGCGGGCCGCCTGGGTGAGGGTGAATCCCGCCCGGGTGAAGAGCGTCAGCGTCCGCTCCATCTCCACGGCGTGCAGCGTGCCGGTGAAGCGGGAGCCGCTGAACACCTTCGTGCCGTCGCGGTAGCTGAGCAGCGCCGCGCGCAGTCCGCGGTTGGCGGTGAGCAGCCGCTCGCGCCGGCCGTCGCCCGGAGCCGCCGCGGCGTCGCGACCGCGCACCCGACGGAACCGTGGAGGGCGTACGCCTCTTCGACGTGTTCCCGGGAGCGCACTGGACGCTGCCGGCCGTCGGCACCGAGGAGCAACTGCCACCGCTCCCGGGGGTCCGCACCGTCCGGATCGCGTCGTCCGACCGGTACGGGACCGGCGTCTTCCTCGTCCGCCCCGACGGCTACGTGGGGTGGGCGGGCACCGGTGCACGGGACCTGCCGCGGTACGCGCACCGGGTGGGGCCGACTGTCGGCCAGGGGCTGTGACCGAGGGTCCACCGGATCCGGGAACCGTCGCCCTGCTCATGGGTGGAGCCGGATGCGGGTGGCGGCGAGGGCGAGGGCGGAGCCTCCCCATATTGGGTGGCACATGTGCTGTCCCCCTGCGATCATCAAGCCGATGCTCACACTTGATGATGATCTCGGACGCCTTTCCTACGTCGTCACCGGAGACGGACCGCCCGTCGTGCTCGTGCACGCCGGCATCGCCGACCACCGCATGTGGGACGCGGTCGTGCCCGACCTGGCGGAACGGCACACCGTCATCCGGTACGACCTGCGCGGCTTCGGCCAGTCCGCGCCGCCGACCGGCCCCTTCAGCGAGACGGACGACCTGCGCCGTCTCCTGGACCACCTCGGCCACGAACGTGTCCGGCTAGTCGGCGCGTCCTGGGGCGGCCGCGTGGCCGTGGACTTCGTCCTCACCCACCCGGACCGGGTGCACTCCCTCGCGCTGTTCGCCGCGCCGTGGCCGGGATACGACTGGTCCGCGGACATGGTCGCCTACGACGAGGCGGAGACGGCGGCCCTGGACGCGCACGACCTGGACGCCGCCGTCCGGATCAACCTGGACATGTGGCTGCGCGGGCCGGCCCGAAGCTGGGAGGACGTCGCCGCCGGGCTGACCGACCGACTCCGCGGCCCGCTCCGGACGTCGCTCGTGAACCAGGACATCGTCGGGAAGCACTCCCAGGGCACCGCGACCGGCGACCTCGCGACCGTCTCCGTCCCCACCCTGGTCGGAATCGGCAAGCTGGACGTGGCCGACTTCCAGGACATCGGCCGGCGCTACGCCTCCGAGATCCCCGGTGCCACCCTGGTCGAGTTCGCCACCGCGGGTCATCTCATCGCACTGGACGCGCCCACCGAATTCACCGCGGTGCTCGGTCCGTTCCTCGCCCGCTGAGGGCCGCGGCCGTCAGCACGAGGCGGTCGCGACAACGTGACGAGAACGCGCCCCTGGCGCCGCGACGGGTCGGACGGCCTGTCGCGGCGCCAAGGGCTGTCCCGCAACCCGGGGCATCCCTTAGGCGCTGGCGAGCGTGAGCTTGACCGCGAAGCCGAGGAAGAGGGCGCCCGCGACGGTCGTGGCGCCCGCGGACAGCCGCCTGCGCCGCCGGAAGGCCTCCGCGAGCCTCGTCCCGCTGAAGATCAGCGCGGTGAGGTACAGGAAGCTCGCGAACTGGGCGAAGGCTCCGAGGACCACGAAGGACAGGGCCGGGTAGGCGTATCCCGGGTCCACGAACTGCACGAAGAAGGCGACGAAGAACAGGATCGCCTTCGGGTTGAACAGGCTGATGACCAGCGCCTTCCGGTACGGCCGCTCCTCGGCCGCCGACTGGTCGGAGAGCTCCTCCTCGACCCGCTCCCGCCGGGTCCGCCACATCGTCCACGCGGACCGCAGCATCCCGAACGCCAGCCATGTCAGATACCCGGCCCCGGCGTACTTCACGATCCCGAACAGCACGGCGTTGCCCTGCAGCAGCGAGGCGACTCCGGCCGCCGACAGTGTCATCAGCACCGTGTCCCCGCACCACACGCCCGCGGCTGCCGTGTACCCGGCGCGCACGCCACGCCGGGCGGCGACGGACAGCACGTAGAGCGAGTTCGGCCCGGGGAGCAGAACGATCAGGACGAGGCCCGCCAGGTAGGTGGGGAGGTCGATGACACCAAGCATGAGGAGGAGTGTCGCACGGGGGTACGACACCCGGGTTGCCCATCTCGCGGTTCAGTCACCGTCGAGCAGCGTGTCCGCGGAGAGTTCGAGGGTGACGCCGACGGACTCCGGGATCGGGACACTCTGCCCCCGCCGGTAGCGCTCGGGGGCCGGATACTTGCCGTTGACCGGATCCCGGTGGAGGAGCACCTCGTCGTGCTTGCGGTCGGCCCCGAGGTAGACCGGGATGCCGGCCTCGGCGTAGCACTCGACCTTGGGACCGAGGTCGTCGGACCAGTTCGACGAGGTCACCTCGGCGACCAGGCGGAACACGTTCGGGGCGTAGCAGTTCTTCTGCACGAGGGCGTCCCGGAAGTCCTCGTCGACGAGGGAGAAGTCGGGAATCGCGTAGTCGTCGGGCAGCGTGGGCAGCCAGAGGCCGACGCCCTGGACGTACCTGAGTCCGGCCTTCCGGGCTCCCGCCCTGTCGAACGCCACGACCAAGCAGGACAACGACAATGCATGCGAGCCGTCCGGCGGCGGTGTCGCAGTGAGCCTCCCCTGGAGAATCTCCACGCGGTGCCCAGGCAGTGCGCGGGAGAGCAGGTCGGCGGCTTCGCTCAACGTCAGCTCGTGTTGCAGTAGGGCCACGGCATCCTCCTTTTCAGGGGTCGCTCTCCATGAGCGTCACCGGGGGCGTGCGACTTTCCCCCCGATCACCCGCAGGGGGAATCGCCCAGGTCAGAAGGCGTCCGTCGGCACGTAGGTCCCCCAGACCTCGCGCAGCGCGTTGCACACCTCGCCGACCGTGGCGCGGGCGCGCAGGGCGTCCTTCATCGGGTAGAGGACGTTGGCCGTGCCCTCGGCCGCCCTCTTCAGGTCGGCGAGGGCCGCCTCGACCGCCGCCCCGTCGCGCTCGGCGCGCAGCCTGGCGAGGCGTTCGGCCTGCTGGGCCTCGATGGCCGGGTCGACACGCAGCGGCTCGTACGGCTCCTCCTCGTCGAGCTGGAACCGGTTGACGCCGACCACGACGCGCTCGCCGGAGTCGGTCTCCTGCGCGATGCGGTACGCGCTGCGCTCGATCTCGCCCTTCTGGAAGCCCTGTTCGATGGCGTTGACCGCGCCGCCCAGGTCTTCGACCCTCGTCATGAGGTCGACGGCGGCCGCCTCGACGTCGTCGGTCATGCTCTCGATGACGTACGAGCCCGCGAAGGGGTCGACGGTCGCCGTGACGTCGGTCTCGTAGGCCAGTACCTGCTGTGTGCGCAGGGCCAGGCGCGCCGACTTGTCGGTCGGCAGCGCGATCGCCTCGTCGAAGGAGTTGGTGTGCAGCGACTGGGTGCCGCCGAGGACCGCGCCCAGGCCCTGGACGGCGACGCGCACCAGGTTCACCTCCGGCTGCTGGGCGGTCAGCTGCACGCCCGCGGTCTGCGTGTGGAAGCGCAGCATCAGCGACTTGGGGTTCTTCGCGCCGAACTCCTCGCGCATCACGCGGGCCCAGATGCGGCGCGCGGCCCGGAACTTGGCGACCTCCTCCAGGATCGTCGTACGGGCGACGAAGAAGAAGGACAGGCGGGGAGCGAAGTCGTCGACGTCCATGCCGGCCGCCACCGCGGTGCGGACGTACTCGATGCCGTCCGCGAGGGTGAACGCGATCTCCTGGGCGGGGGACGCGCCCGCCTCGGCCATGTGATAGCCGGAGATCGAGATCGTGTTCCACTTCGGGATCTCGGTCCTGCAGTACTTGAAGATGTCCGCGATCAGCCGCAGGGAGGGCTTGGGCGGGAAGATGTACGTGCCGCGCGCGATGTACTCCTTCAGCACGTCGTTCTGGATCGTGCCGGTCAACCGGGAGGCCGGGACGCCCTGTTCCTCGCCGACCAGCTGGTACATGAGCAGCAGCAGCGCGGCGGGGGCGTTGATCGTCATCGACGTGGAGACCTTGTCCAGCGGGATGCCGCCGAACAGGATCCGCATGTCCTCCACCGAGTCGATCGCGACGCCGACCTTGCCGACCTCGCCGTGCGCGATGGCGGCGTCCGAGTCGTGGCCCATCTGGGTGGGCAGGTCGAAGGCGACCGAGAGGCCCATCGTGCCGTTCGCGATCAGTTGCTTGTAGCGCGCGTTCGACTCCACCGCCGTGCCGAATCCCGCGTACTGGCGCATCGTCCAGGGACGGCCGGTGTACATCGACGGGTACACACCGCGGGTGAAGGGGTACTGGCCGGGTTCGCCCAGCTTCTCCGCCGGATCCCAGTCCTTCAGGACCCCCGGTCCGTAGACCGCTTCGATGGGCTGTCCGGACTCCGACTCGCGCGACATTGCTGTGCCTCCCGCTGGGTTACTCACTGGTAGGTCCGACCCTCGCGACGGACTGTAGTGGTGGCCGCGCGCCCGGTGGAGAGGACCGGGCTGGGACCTTGCTCACAGACCGGTGCACGGACCTGTTCCCCTCTCCTTGCGGCCGCCTTCTCCTTCCTCCATGCCGCGCGGTTCACGACCGGTCGCGCGCGGGGAACATCCTCAGGGTGTCTCCCAGGGGTATACCTGGCACATCGGCGTGCGGTGGACGGGTGAGACGACGGGGGTTCGAATGCGCATCACAGGTAGGGGAAGATCACTGGCCGCTCTGCTGGCGCTCGTCGCGCTGAGCGGCTGCCGGGTCGAGGCCGTCGACGCGCACGGGACGCGGACGCCGGCGAGGGCGACGCCCGGCTCGACGGCCACGACGGACGACGCCAAGCCGGGTGCGGGAGGCGCCGTGCCGGGTTCCGCGTCCCGGGAACCGGGCCCGACCGCCTCCAGGACACCGCCTCCCAAGGTGCTGTGGTCCCGCGGCGACCGTGGCCGGGACGTCCGCGAGGTCCAGGCCCGGCTGCGCCAGCTCGCCTGGCTCCTCGAGGGCCCGACGGGGACGTACGACTCCGCGACGGTCACGGCCGTATGGGGCTTCCAGGGCAAGCGGGGGCTCCCGCGCACCGGTGCGCTGGACACCGTGACCTGGCAGCGGCTGCTGTCGATGACGCACGAGCCGGCGCGGTGGGAGCTGTACGCGTTCGGCGGCCAGCCCGCCGCGCGGCCCGACCCGCGCTGCATGACCGGACGGGTGCTGTGCGTCAGCAAGACGAGCCGCACCCTGCGCTGGATGGTCGACGGAAGGACCGTCTCGGTGATGGACGTGCGGTTCGGCTCGCAGTACACGCCGACCCGCGAAGGCGTGTTCAGCGTGGACTTCAAGTCCCGCTACCACGTGTCGACGATCTATCACACGTCCATGCCGTACGCGATGTTCTTCAGCGGCGGCCAGGCGGTGCACTACTCCGCAGACTTCGCGGCCCGCGGCTACGCGGGCGCCTCGCACGGCTGCGTCAACGTACGGGACGAGGGGAAGATCGCGGCGCTGTTCGCGCAGGTCCGCCCGGGGGACAAGGTCGTCGTCTACTGGTGACGGCGGGGGTGGGGCGCTCAGTGCGTGCGGGGCGCGGGCGGGACCGGGGGAACGTGTCCCGCCCGCGCCGGTGTGCACCGAGCCTGGGTACGGGGGGAACCCCGGCTCGGTGCGACGGCCGATGACCAGTCGGCTCACCCAGTACTGCGCCGACGCGGCCGAAAACGTCACACCGGCGCGGAAGAAAGTTCAAAGAAATACGAAACCGCGGTTCAGAGCGGGTGAGTGAAGGCATCTCGCCACCCGGTGGCCGGCGGCGGCGTCCGCCGCATGGCCGGGAACCGGCTACCGAGGGCCGGGAAGCGGCTCAGACGGCCGACCGCAGCAACGCCTCGTCCGCCCGCACGGCGTCCCGTACGGCCGAGGACAGCGCCGACTTGCGCGGCGGGACCGGCGCCAGAGCCGAGGGCAGGGCCGGGGTGAAGACCCCGCTCTGGTGGTGGCCGTCGCCGCCCGGGACCATGTGGCCGCCGTCGTCGCCACCTTTGCCGCCGCCGGAGCCGTGCCCGGACTCGTGGCCGGAGCCGGAGCCGCTCTGCCCGTCACCCTGACCGTCCTCACCGCCCCGGTTGTCCCGGCTCTCGCCGGAACCGGCTCCCGTCCAGCCCAGGACACGCCTGCAGAACGACTTCACCCGTCCGCCGCCGCCCGCCGCGTCCGTCAGGACGCGTCTGCGGCCGGCCTCCAGGTTCTTGCCGCCCAGGACATCCCGGCACGACGAGCGCGTCCTGCTCCACCACTCGTGGGAGCGGGCCGGCCGGCCCGGCCCGGACGGGTGGGGCTGCCCGCTCGCGGAGCCGCCGGCCGCCACGTCGTCGGAGGAGCCGGAACCGGCCGATCCGCTCGTCGTGGCACCGGGCAGCGGTATCTCGGAGCCGTCGGCCTGCGACACCCCCGGCGACGGCGAGACCAGCGGGCGCTGCGGTGTCTGGGCTGCGGAAACCGTGGCGGCCGGGTGCGACCTGTCGTCACGGAACGGAGTCGGCAGCACTCCGGTCCCGGCCGCGACGGCGACCCCGCCGATCATGCCGACGGCCACCGCGGCGGCCAGCCCGAAGCGCACGGGCCGGCCCCAGCGGGCCCGGTGACCGCCCGGACCGGGGCTCCCCAGACGGACCAGACCGGCGTCGGCGGAGTGCGCGGCGGCCCGCGGGTCCCGGCCCGCGACGACCTGGGCGGGGACTCCGTCACGGCCGGCGCGGGTGGCCCGGAACGCGGCCAACGCGGCGGCCTCGCCGGGGAGTTCGGCACCGTCCGACGCGGGTTCCGCGACCAGCGAGGCGAGCGCCTCGGCCAGCCGCTCCACGCGTTCCTTGGTTTCGGCGTCGACGGCCTCCAGCGGCTCACCGCGCAACAGACGCTCCGCGGCCTCGCGGTCCAGCCACCTGTAGTCCTCGTCGGCCATCACATGTCCTTCTGCGTCCGCGACCGCGTATGCGTCACACCGGCGGACGTCACCGCGCGTGTCCGCGACTCTCTTTGTGGGGGGACCGCGCCGAGCGCGACCGAGGATTCCGGATCGCCGCCGATCAGCTCCGCGAGCCGCTTCAGACCCCGGTGCGCCGCGGTGCGGACGGCTCCGGGCCGCTTGCCGAGGGTCTCGGCCGCGGACTTGGCGTCGAGCCCGACGACGACCCGCAGCACGACGGCCTCCGCCTGGTCCTGCGGAAGCTGGGCTATCAGCGAGAGGGTGCTGTCGGTGGTCAGCGCCTCGATGGCCTCTCCCGCGGTGTCCGACTCGGCGGCCCTGCCGGTCAGTTCGGTCTCGTCGCCGCCGATCGCGGGGCGGCGCCCGCGCATGCGTATGTGGTCGAGGGCGCGGTTGCGGGCGATCCGGGCGGCCCAGCCGCGGAAGCGGTCGGCGTCGCCGCTGAACCTCTCCAGGTCGCGTGCGATCTGCAGCCAGGCCTCGGAGGTGACGTCCTCCGCGTCCGGGTCACCCACCAGCGTCCGTACGTATCCGAGCAGCCGTGGGTGCACCGCGCGGTACACAGTCCGGAACGCGGTCTCGTCCCCGTCCTGCGCCGCAAGCACCGCGGTGGTCAGCTCCGCGTCGTCCCCCAGCACCCGCGCGCCCCTCTTTGCGCCTGAACCGGCGCCGCTCTCGCGGACCGGGCTCTCGCCGTTGTGGTTGCCTGTCCTCCGCGCCCCGGCGCGAATGGCACGTTACGGCCTGAAACAGCTCCCCGTCCACGTCCGTACAACTTGCAACTATGTCGTGACGGAGCGAGGTGTGACACAAAACGCAGTCGCGGCGCTGTAGAGAGTACGGGCCGCCGCGCGGCCCGTGCCGCGCGACGGCCGGGGCCTCTCCTGTGGGGGGTGGCGGCCCCGGCCGTTGCCATCGGCACCCCGGGCGGGCGTCTTCGTACGCCGCCGCCGCATCGCGTGGGACGCGCCCGGCTTCGCCGTGAACCGGGCCCCCGCTCCTACTCCGGCTTCTCCGGCTCCTGCTCCGGTTTCTCCGTCCCCGCCCCGGCGCCCGAGTTCCAGTCGGTCCAGTCGGTCCGGCCTGTCAGATCACTCAGATCGCTCAGATCGGTCCAGTCGTCCCGCCGCCGGGTCCGCGCCCCGTGCGCCCCCCGCTCCCGCGCGGCCCGGTACGCGGCGACGGCCCGCCCCTCCGCGTCGGGATCGACGGGAGCGGTCCGTACGGCGGCGAGCAGCGCGTCGAGGGAGACATCGAGGGAGCGGCCGAGGAAGGGCCCGGCGTCTCCGTGCCGTTCACCCATGTCCCCGCCCACCCCTCACCGAGCGCTCCCGGCGCTCATCCCGAATCCCCCAGCGTCCGGCGGCCTTCGGGCGTCACACCGCCCGTCGCGCCGTCGTCCGTGCCGCTCGCCGCGCCGTCGTCCGTGACGTTGTCGGTCCCGTCGGCGGCGATCTGCTGGGCCAGTCGCCTCAGACCGCGATGGGCCGCGGTGCGCACCGCGCCCGGGCGCTTGCCCAGGACGCGTGCGGCGGCCGGTCCGTCCAGGCCGACGACCACGCGCAGCAGAACGGCCTCGGCCTGGTCGCGGGGCAGCCGGGCGACCAGTTCCAGGGCGCGCTCGGTGCCGAGGGTCTCCAGCGCCTGGTCGTGCGTGCTGTGGTGGCCGGGCAGTTCCAGTGCCTCGTTCTCGAGTGGAGTGGCCCGGGGCCGCACTTTCTGGCGTCGCACGCGTGCTCCGAACAGCATCCCGGAGTCGGCCGCGGCGCCGCCCAGCGCGGACGCGGCGGCGAAGCCCAACAGGCCGGTCATGAAGGCGACTCTGCGCCCGGCGAGGTCGGCGATCCGGCCGCCGAGGAGCAGCAGGCCCCCGAAGGCCAGGGTGTAGGCGGTGATGACCCACTGCCGGTTCCCGTCCGACATGTGCAGGGCGGTCTGGGCGGACGGCAGGGCGATGTTCACGATGGTCATGTCGAGGATGACCATCAGCTGGGCGAGGGCGATGACAACCAGCGCCCACCAGCGGCGGTTCGCGGCCACGAGGCCTCCCGGGTCCGGCGGTTGCCCTCATGGTCCCTCCGGGGGCCGCCCTTTGGGAACGGTCGCGTACCTTAAGAGGTGGTAATTCCGCCGCCCTGCCCCGACGAGCCCGTCAGCGCCGCGCCCTGTCCCCGGTGGCCTCCCGGCACAGCAGGCGCAGCGAGCCGTCGCCCCCGTAGCAGCGGCGGGCCTCGTCGATCGGGTCCCACAGCCGCCCGTCGGGGGTCCGCAGCCAGTGCTCGCCGCCGGTCTCCCACCACTCCGCGCCGGTGTACCGGGCGACGACCTCGCCGGCGTACGCGCCGAAGCCGCGCAGCACGCTCTCCACGGCGGCGTACGGCGCCCGTTCACGGCGTATCTCGTCGATCAGCCGGTCGACGCGCCACAGACTCTGGGCCGAGTAGTCGAGGCGCAGTCGGGCGCCCTCGCGCATCGTGGCGACGGTGTCCGCCGCCCACCGCACGGGCTTCGTCGCGGCCTGGGGCCTGGTTGTTCGCTGTGCGTTCACACTCGGAAAAGCGCTCCTCGGACGGGTTTCGTCACGCGTCCCGGGCACATTCGCGACACCGGCCCAGGACCCCCATCCGCCCGCGCAGGACAGTCACAGGAACCCCGCAGGAATCAGGTTTACGGCCGAGCCGGGGACTCGGGAACTCCCGTCCGTCCTCCCGGACTCCTGTCCCACCGCCCGGGACCCCGGTCGCCGCACGTCGCCGCACGTCGGGTTATGTCGCGGCACGTCGGACCCCGACCGGGCCTCACCTCAGCCCCTCGCCGGCGCCGCCGGACCCGGGACTCCGCGTCACGCGCGTCCGCGGGCCCGCCGCGACACCACCGCGCGCAGCACGCGCCGCCCCTCCGTGGACACCTCCAGCGCGGGGCGCAGGCCGCCCGCGCCCCGGCCCGCCAGCAGCTCCAGGACCGCGACCTGGCGGCGCAGTTCGGCCGCGACGAGGGGAGAGATGCCGTCCGTGTCGCCCTCGCGGTGCGCCGAGACCGGGCACGTACCGGTGTCGTCGGCGGTGGCGTCGAGCAGCCGGTGGATCCGCAGGGCAGCCACCGAGCACGCGTCGGCCCAGTCCCGCAGGCCGGACGCGCAGGGGTCGTCGGGAGCGGCGGCGAGCATACGGCGGACGAGGACGGCGGCCTCGTCCTCGTCGGCGGCGGCCGGTTCGGGGTCGGCGGCGTCCAGCTCGGTCCGCGCCCGTTCGAGGCACTCGCTCCAGGCGCCGCCGTCCGCGAGGCTCGACCACAGCGGTCTCAGGACCTCGTCGTCGCCACCCAGTAGAGGCACACACCGATCCAAACAAGCCAGCCCGCTGGCCGCCAGACCACGCTCGTCGGCCTGAGCGATCAGGTCCACCAGACTCATCACGCCTCCCCTCGACAGGGTGCTCCCCCTAACGGAGCCCGCACTTTCCCTTACTGCGTGCTCAGCAGCGGGAGTGTCACAGGGGTACCACGCCGAGCCGGTCCAGGAGGCGAAACAGCAGATTTTCGGCCAACGGTGGGGTCTCCGCGGTCAGTACGGCGAGCAGCCGCCTGATCCCGCCGGCGGGTGTCAGACCGCGGCCGCGGCCGGTCCGCGCAGGGCCTTCTCGTTCTGCATCCGGGTCAGCCGCAGGACGACGAGGATCGCCAGCAGCGCGGCGGCGACGTCGGTGGCGTCCGCGAACATCGTCTGGCCGGCCGCGTGCTGGATCTCCAGCGGGGTCCCGGCGTGGCGGTGCTCCGTCGTGGAGGCCCGGTCGGCGGCCAGCGCGATCAGCCACAGCGCCCACCAGACGTTGACCAGACCGTGCGAGACCCGGGTGCCCTGCGGGGTGCTCGCGTCCCAGATGTCCAGCATGATCCGGCGCGGGCGCCACAGGTTGAGCACCGGCACGAACCAGCCCCAGAACGTCCAGGCGCGGCTCTTGGCGTGTCCGAAGGGATCGAACACCTCGGCGTTGATCCGCGCCCGGTGGAACCAGACGAGGAAGACGACGACGGTCGCGACCAGGGCGCCCGTCTGCGCGTACCCGGCCGCGGAGTACAGCGAGTCCGCGTGGTCCGCCCTCCGCCGGATGCCCTCCCCGGTCCGGCCGTCCACCAGCGCGGACGCCACGTCGTACATCGTGCGGTCCGCCCAGATCGCGAAGAGGTCGGTCGCGACGACCAGACCGAGCAGCGCGGCGGTGGCCCGTCCGAGGCCGACCGGTGACCTCAGCCAGGCCGGACCGTGCGGCGACACCGGGGTGCCCGTCGGCAGGGGCGCGGGTACGGACATGGGCGCACCGGACATAGGCGCATCAGGCATGGGTGTACTGGACATGGGCCCCCCGGGTCTCCGGCCCGCACGCGAGGCGGTACCGGCACAAGAAGCCGGGTGTGCCCCTTCCCCAGGGGCACACCCGGCACACGAACCATCGGAAGATATGTTCATCCCGCCTTGGCGTCCAACCGATTGCGCCCGACCCCGAAGCGGCCGGCTCCGGCTCGCGCCGCGGGGCCGGTTCAGCCCAGTCGGTCCGCGAGGCCCTTGAAGCCGCTCCAGGACAGGGCCGGCCGCCCCGGATCCCACAGCTTCTGGATGGTCGCGCGCAACGGCATCCTGATGCCCGCCGCCACCTGGTCCTGGGTCTGCGAGCCCGCGAGATCGCACCAGACGGCGAAGCTCCCGCCGAGGATCTGACCGTCGTACCTCGACGGGACCGGTGTGGTGCCGCGCAGCACGAGCGGGGTCCACTGCTCGTAGATGCGCTGTCCGGTCGGATAGACGAAGGTCTGCGGTTCGCCGAGGACGTAGTAGAGGAACTCGTCGTTGTAGTTGATGAGTTTGCGGCCGGCGCTCAGGTACTCGGCCGGCGGCCGCGCGCCGATCTCCTTGCCGGTCCAGTACGCGACCTCGATGTCCTTGGCGGCCTGGACGCTGCCCCCGCGGAAGAACCCGTCGTTCCAGGCCCGCGAGGTCCGGTCGTGTCCGCGCACCACCGCGGCGCGGTCGTTGAGCCAGCCGGTCGTCAGGTCGGCGACGCTCCCGCCGGCCCCGAAGAGCTTCCTGGCCGCGGCGGCCAGCTGCGGGTAGGAGGCCGCCGGGTTCGCCACGGTCAGCGCCTGGTACTCGTCGCCGCCGAGGTGCCAGTACGGGCCGGGGAAGAGACCCGCGTACTCGTTGAGCAGGTCGTCGACGATGCCCGCCGAGGCGGGCTTGGAGATGTCGACGGCTCCGCGGGTGGGGACCCCCGAGGCGTTCCGGAGCTGGAGGTCGGGGTGGGCGGCGATCACCGCGCCGAGGTGGCCCGGCGAGTCGATCTCGGGAACGACCTGGATGTGCCGGCTCGCCGCGAGGTCGATGATGTCCTTGACCTCGGTCTTGGACAGGTGCTGCCGGGACACGATCTCCGGGTGGGTGTCCGACTGGATACGGAATCCCTGGTCGTCGGAGAAGTGCAGGCCCAGCTCGTTGAACTTCAGGTCGCCCAGTTCGCGGACCCGGTCCTCGATCCAGGCCGCCGTGAAGTGCTTGCGGGCGATGTCCAGCATGAATCCGCGGCGTGGCTTCGCGGGCCGGTCGCGTACGACGCCCTCCGGCGCGGTACCACCGCCGTGCACCTCCTGCTTCAGGGTGCGCGTGCCGTAGAAGACGCCCGCCCGCCCCGGCGCGGAGATGGTGACCCGGCGGTTCTTCACCGTCAGGGTGTACGACTCCGGATCGGCGGCGGTGCCGTTCAGGGCGAGTTCGACGTCACCGTCACGGGCCTGCGTCCGCCCGGCATAGGACAGTTTCAGTTCCCCCGCGATCAGCTTCCCCTCGTCGGCGAGGCCGGCGTCGTCGACGACCACCCGGCCGCCCGCGGCGGGACGCCAGCCGGGGCCCCGGGCGGGTGTGTGCTCCCGCACGGCGGGGATCGTGCGGGGTGCCCGCGAGAGGGGGTAGGTCCGGGTGGGCGAGGCGGACGCGGCGGAGCGGCCCGCGGCGGCGGACCTGCTCGCCGAGGACACGCTCGCCCCGGTCGGCTCGCCGTCACCGGAGGGCCACAGCACCACGGCCGCCACCACGGCACCCGCCGCCGCCACCGCCCCGGCGGCGATCAGCGCCGGCCGTCTCCCGCTCCGCACCGGCGCCCGTCGCCGCCTGCCCGTGCTCACCGCACCACGCCCTTCACGATCACGATCACGCCCCGGCCGTCGGGACCCGCATCTTCACGTACGCATCGCGCACCCCGTACACCTCACGTCGTACACCCCCCTCATGAACCACGGTCGCCTTCTCCTTCACAACCGTCCACCGCCGGTTCCGAAACTCTCCCGTCCGGGTGAAATTCAGGCATCGGACGGACAGCTCCCGTCAATCGTCGATACCGTGGCGGCACACTTCTCACTTCATCCCCTGCCGCACCACACGTGACGTCCACAGGACGCCACGGCACGCACCCGCCGCCATCCCATCGCCGAGGACCCACGCTGCCCGCGCACCGTCTCCCACGCCTCCCCGGCCAGGTCGCCCTACCCGAGCAGAAGAGCGGGTCACCGTCCCCGGCGCGCCTGCAGCACTTCAACGACGCACCCGCCGACGACGTCGAGCGGGCCCTGCTCACGTGCTGCCGCAATCCGCGCTGGGCCCACCGGCTGGCCGCCCACCGGCCGTACCCGGATCTGGACGCCCTGCTGGCCGCGGCCGACGAGGCGGCGTACGACCTCACGCCCGGCGATCTCGCCGAAGCGCTGGCCGGCGAGTCGCTCACGCCACTCCCGGACGGCGGCTACTCCGCCGCCCACACCGCGCTGAGCGCCGCGCACGCCGCGTACGAGAGCCGCTTCGGGCATGTGTTCGTCATCTGCCTGGACGGCATAGCCCCCGAGGAAGCCCTCGACCAGGTGCTCGGCGCCATCCGGTCACGATTGACGAACGATCGGGAGGAGGAGCGCGTGACGACGGCGGACGAACTGCGCCGCCTCGCCCGGGGCCGCCTCGCCCGCCTGGTGCAGCACTTCAGCGCGCCACCCGTGCTGGAGCGCCCCCTCTAGGACCGGCACCTGCCGGACCGCCACCTCCGGGAACACCGGGACACAGGGTCGCGCTCCGGGCCGCGGGACCCCGCCCCGGACGGACCGCCGGGGCGAAGCGACCGCGCCACGCCGGGCACCCGTGCACGCGCCGGGACGGTCCCGGCCCCCCGTTTCCCGCACGACGCACCGTCCGCCGCCCCTCGCCGACCCGCGGTCCGTCTCCGCAGTAGCCCGTCCGTGCCTGATTGTCTGCCAGTTTGATCACATAGATAGGGCCGCTGTAAACGTTCCGACAAGTCGTCGCTACGATGGCCGGGGCCGGTGGACCGTACCCGGCCGGGCCGACCGACACAGAAGCCGGCAGGCCCCAATCCCCGCTCCCGGAGGGTTCTTCCGTGCCGGCTGGAACGCTGTACCGCGGCCGGGAAGGAATGTGGTCCTGGGTGGCTCATCGAGTCACCGGCGTCCTCATCTTCTTCTTCCTGTTCGTACACGTGCTGGACACCGCTCTCGTCCGTGTCTCCCCCGAGGACTACGACAGGGTCGTGTCCACGTACAAGACGCCGATCGTCGCGCTGTTGGAGTACGGCCTCGTCGCCGCCATCCTCTTCCACGCGCTCAACGGCCTGCGTGTCATCGCCGTCGACTTCTGGTCGAAGGGCCCGCGCTACCAGAAGCAGATGCTCTGGTCCGTCGTCGGTATCTGGGTCGTGCTGATGGTCGGGGCGCTGTACCCCGTCCTCGGGCACGCATTCCGCGAAGTCTTCGGGAGCTGACGCAGATGTCCACCACAGAGACCGCCGCTTCCGGCATCGGCCCCGTCGAGGGCGCGGGCACGTTCTCGGCGTACGGCGTCGACAACCCGGCGCCGCTCATCGAGGCCCCCCGCAAGCGCACCAAGAAGACCCCGAAGTCGACGCGCGGCAATTTCGAGATGTACGGCTGGCTCTTCATGCGCCTGTCCGGCATCGTCCTCGTCGTCCTGGTCCTCGGCCACCTGCTCATCCAGCTCGTCCTCGACGGCGGTGTCTCCAAGATCGGCTTCGCGTTCGTCGCGGGCCGCTGGGCGTCCCCGTGGTGGCAGGCCTGGGACCTCGCGATGCTGTGGCTCGCCATGCTGCACGGCGCCAACGGCCTGCGCACGGTCATCAACGACTACGCCGAGCGCGCGAACACCCGCCTGTGGCTCAAGGGCCTGCTCTACACCGCGACGGTGTTCACCATCCTGCTGGGCACGCTGGTGATCTTCACCTTCGACCCGAACATCCGCTAGGCACGGGGCTGAGGTAACCGACTCATGCAGATCCACAAGTACGACACCGTCATCGTCGGCGCCGGCGGCGCCGGCATGCGCGCCGCCATCGAGGCGACGAAGCGCAGCCGCACCGCCGTGCTGACGAAGCTCTACCCCACCCGCTCCCACACGGGCGCGGCGCAGGGCGGCATGGCCGCCGCGCTGGCCAACGTGGAGGAGGACAACTGGGAGTGGCACACCTTCGACACCGTCAAGGGCGGTGACTACCTGGTCGACCAGGACGCCGCCGAGATCCTGGCGAAGGAGGCCATCGACTCGGTCCTCGACCTGGAGAAGATGGGCCTGCCGTTCAACCGGACGCCCGAGGGGCGGATCGACCAGCGCCGTTTCGGCGGTCACTCCCGCAACCACGGTGAGGCCCCGGTCCGCCGGTCCTGCTACGCCGCGGACCGCACCGGCCACATGATCCTCCAGACGCTGTACCAGAACTGCGTCAAGGAGGGCGTGGAGTTCTTCAACGAGTTCTACGTGCTCGACCAGCTCATCACCGAGGTCGACGGCGTCAAGAGGTCCGCGGGTGTCGTCGCGTACGAACTCGCGACCGGTGAGATCCACGTCTTCCAGGCGAAGTCCGTGATCTACGCGTCCGGCGGCACCGGCAAGTTCTTCAAGGTGACGTCCAACGCGCACACCCTGACGGGTGACGGGCAGGCGGCGGTCTACCGTCGCGGACTGCCGCTGGAGGACATGGAGTTCTTCCAGTTCCACCCGACCGGCATCTGGCGCATGGGCATCCTGCTGACGGAGGGCGCCCGCGGTGAGGGCGGCATCCTCCGCAACAAGGACGGCGAGCGCTTCATGGAGAAGTACGCGCCGGTCATGAAGGACCTCGCGTCCCGTGACGTCGTGTCCCGCTCCATCTACACGGAGATCCGTGAGGGCCGCGGCTGCGGTCCCGAGGGCGACCACGTCTACCTCGACCTCACCCACCTCCCGCCGGAGCAGCTCGACGCGAAGCTCCCCGACATCACCGAGTTCGCGCGTACCTACCTCGGTATCGAGCCCTACACGGACCCGATCCCGATCCAGCCCACCGCGCACTACGCGATGGGCGGCATCCCGACGAACGTCGAGGGTGAGGTGCTGAGCGACAACACCACGGTCGTCCCGGGCCTGTACGCGGCCGGCGAGGTCGCCTGCGTGTCCGTGCACGGCGCCAACCGGCTCGGCACGAACTCGCTCCTGGACATCAACGTGTTCGGGCGCCGCGCGGGCATCGCCGCGGCCGAGTACTCGGCGAAGGCCGACTACGTCGAGCTGCCCGACAACCCGGCCTCGCAGGTCGTCGCGCAGGTCGAGCGCCTGCGCGACTCCACGGGCACGGAGCGGGTCGCGACGCTCCGCCTCGAGCTGCAGGAGTGCATGGACGCCAACGTGATGGTGTTCCGCACCGAGCAGACGATCAAGACGGCGGTCGAGAAGATCGCGGAGCTGCGCGAGCGCTACAAGAACGTCGCGATCCAGGACAAGGGCAAGCGGTTCAACACGGACCTCCTCGAGGCCATCGAGCTGGGCAACCTGCTCGACCTGGCCGAGGTCATGGCCGTCTCCGCGCTCGCCCGCAAGGAGTCCCGCGGCGGTCACTACCGCGAGGACTACCCGAACCGCGACGACGTCAACTTCATGCGCCACACCATGGCGTACCGCGAGGTCGGCGACGACGGCACCGAGTCCATCCGTCTCGACTACAAGCCGGTCGTCCAGACCCGCTACCAGCCGATGGAGCGTAAGTACTGATGGCTACCCCGACTCTCGACAAGGCGGACAGCGCCGGCCAGCCCGAGGCGGGCTTCGCCGACTCGCCGTACATCACCGCCACGTTCCGCATCCGCCGCTTCAACCCCGAGGTCTCGGCGGACGCGGTCTGGGAAGACTTCCAGCTGGAGATCGACCCGAAGGAGCGTGTCCTCGACGCGCTGCACAAGATCAAGTGGGATCAGGACGGCACGCTCACCTTCCGCCGCTCCTGCGCGCACGGCATCTGCGGTTCGGACGCCATGCGGATCAACGGCAAGAACCGCCTTGCCTGCAAGACGCTGATCAAGGACATCAACCCGGCGAAGCCGATCACGGTCGAGGCCATCAAGGGCCTGACGGTCCTGAAGGACCTCGTGGTCGACATGGACCCGTTCTTCCAGGCGTACCGCGACGTGATGCCCTTCCTCATCACGAAGGACACCAACGAGCCGACGCGTGAGCGTCTGCAGAGCGCCGAGGACCGCGAGCGTTTCGACGACACCACCAAGTGCATCCTCTGCGCGGCGTGCACGTCGTCCTGCCCGGTGTTCTGGAACGACGGCCAGTACTTCGGCCCGGCCGCGATCGTGAACGCGCACCGCTTCATCTTCGACAGCCGTGACGAAGCGGGCGAGCAGCGCCTGGAGATCCTCAACGACAAGGACGGCGTGTGGCGTTGCCGCACCACGTTCAACTGCACGGACGCCTGCCCGCGCGGTATCGAGGTCACGAAGGCGATCCAGGAGGTCAAGCGCGCGCTGATCACGCGTCGCTTCTGATCCGCTTCCGGTCCTTCCGGGCGGCCTCCTCGCCCGTACGGCGCCTCGGGCCCCGTTCCCCTTGTGGGAGCGGGGCCTTCGCCGTTGACGGACGGTGCCGGTAGGCCTGCGGGGCCACGCCCGCCCGGACGGCCGTCAGCGGCTCCTCGGCCCAATGAGTGACCCCCACGGTCAGCCCCCGCGGGCGAAGGCGGACGAACACCTAATCTGACGGCATGTCAGATGACGTGTCACATGAGCTGCTCGGCCTCGACAACGTACTGCTGCCGGTGGGTGACCTCGGCGCGGCGGTGAGCTTCTACGAACGGGCCGGGTTCCCGGTGGCGTTCCGGCTCGACGAGGCCGGGATCGCCCTGCTGAAGGTGGGCAAGGAGACTCCGGGGCTGCTGCTGCGCCTGGAGGACGGACTCGGTCCACGGCCGCCGGTATGGGCCCCGGCACGGGTGTGGCTGGAGGTCCGGGACGCGCGGGCCACGGCCGACGCGCTGACCGCGGCCGGCATCCGGCCACTCGCTCCCGTGTTCCCGGTCGCCACCGGCCGGACCGTCGAGATCGCCGACCCCTGGGGCAACGTCATCGGCTTCACGGACTACACCAAGCGCCCCGAACTCGCACGGCGCCCTTAGGGCCTGGCGCGCCCGACGCCCTCAGGGCCCGGTGTGCCCGACGCCGCGCGTGACGCCGGGCACACCCCCATCCCTGACTTGAACATGTTCAAAAGCAGGTCTACATTCCTACTCGACAGCGTTTTGAACGCGTTCAAGAAGGGGTGGGGACATGGACCTCACGGTCGTCGCGTACGTCATCTATCTACTGGTCAGCATCGCGCTGACGGTCTGGGTGGCGCGCACGCTGAGCCACAACGGGCGGATCTTCCTCTCCGACGTGCTGCACGGGAACGAGAAGCTCGCCGAAGCCGTCAACCACCTGCTGGTGGTGGGCTTCTACCTGGTCAACCTTGGCTTCGTCGCGCTCTATCTGAACGGGGACGACGACATCGAGAACGCCCGCGGGGTCTTCGAGGCCCTGTCGACCAAGCTCGGCGTCGTCCTGCTGGTGCTCGGGGTCATGCACCTCGGCAACGTGTACGTGCTCAACCGGATCCGGCGGCGGGGCGTGATGGAGCGGGAGCAGCTGCCGCCCGTCGGGCCGACGGACTGGGTCGCGCCCTCGGCCGGGGTGTGACCCCGGTGGCCGCCTCCTCGGGCACCCGGGACCGGGACGCCGCGCGCGTCCCGGTCCGCGGGCTCACCGTTCTCTACGACGCGCGGTGCTCGCTGTGCGCCTTCCTGCACGACTGGCTGGCGAGGCAGCCCCGGCTGGTTCCGCTGCGGCTGGTGCCGGCCGCCTCCGACGAGGCCCGGGGGCTCTTCCCCGCACTCGACCACCGGGCCACCCTCGACGAGATCACCGTCGTGGGCGACGCCGGTCAGGTCTACCAGGGGGCCGCCGCCTGGGTCGTCTGCCTGTGGGCGCTGCGCGAGTACCGGGCGCTCGCCCACCGGCTGAGCACCCCGGCGGGTGCCCTGCTCGCGAGGGGCGCGATGCTCGCGGCAGCGAAGTGGCGCGAAGGGCACCGCCGGGCCGAGGGCTGGGGCGGGGACGTCTACCGGCGGAGCGAAGGATGGGTGTACGAGCCGACCATCGGATGGCTGTACAACCCTCCCGGCTGTGCCGGCGGCACCTGTTCGACTCGTTAGGCTCATGACCGTGCCAGCACCGACAGACGACCTCGGCCCCGGCCCCGGCAACGGCCCCGAGGGCCCGGACAAGGGCCCCGCCAAGAGCGAGCAGACCCGCGCCCTGATCCTGGAAACGGCTCTCCGGCTGTTCCAGGAGCGGGGGTACGACAAGACGACCATGCGGGCCATCGCCAAGGAGGCCGGGGTCTCGGTCGGCAACGCGTACTACTACTTCGCCGGCAAGGAGCACCTGATCCAGGGCTTCTACGACCGGATCGCCGCCGAGCACCAGGTGGCGGTCCGGCCGGTCCTGGAACGCGAGAAGGATCTGGAGGCGCGGATCGCGGGCGTGCTGAAGACGTGGCTGGACGTGGCGGAGCCTTACCACGAGTTCGCGGCGCAGTTCTTCAAGAACGCCGCCGATCCCGACAGCCCGCTCAGCCCCTTCTCGCCCGAGTCGGCGGGACCGCGCGAGGAGTCCATCGCCCTGCACCGGAAGGTGCTCGCGGGGTCGAAGGCGAAGGTCCCCGAGGAGCTGCGGGACGCCCTGCCCGAGCTGATGTGGCTGTCGCAGATGGGGCTCGTCCTCTACTGGGTCTTCGACCGCACGGAGGGACGCGAGCGCAGCTACCGGCTCGCCGAGCGCGGCGCCCGGCTCACCACCCGGGGTGTCTCACTGGCCCGTTTCCGGGTGCTGCGACCGCTCGTCCACGAGGTGCACGAGCTGTTCACGGACTTCCTGCCGGGGATGACGAGGCTGCTCCCCGATCCGGCGGTCAAGGGGCGGACCGAGTGATCACCGTCGGGTGAAGCGGTATGAACCGGACACCGGGGACCCGCCCGCTCTACGATGCTGTCCTCGACACCGGCCCGCAGGAGGTACGTGATGTCCGCAGCATCCGTCGAGCGGCCCCATGGCGACCGTCCGCTGACCGCGGAGGCGAACCGGCTCATGAACCGCAATCCGGGGTACCGCGTCGAGATCATCGGAGGCTCGATCATCGTGACCCCGCCCGCGAACGGTTCTCACGCCCGCGCTCTGTCCAGGTTGAGGCGCCCTTTCGTCGCCGCCGGTCTGGACGGCGACGAAACCGAGGGCTCGAAGGACTCGGGCTCTGGCTTCCGACCGGCACCGAGGACTACGCGATCCCCGACCTCTCGATCGTCGACGTCGACTTCGAGGACCACCTCGTCGAGAACAACTGCTACGACCCGGTCGCGTTCCGTCTCGTCCTGGAAGTCACCTCCAGCAACTACGAGAACGACCTCCGCACCAAGGTCGGCGCGTACGCCAGGGCGAAGATCCCGGTCCATGTGATCGTCGACCGCAGGCACCAGCGGCTCCACGTGCTGACCGAGCCCCTCGGGGACGAGTACGCGAGTCACCGCGTCCACGCCCCCGGGGAACTCGCCGCACTGTCCGACTCGATCGGCGCCAAGGTGACCCTGGACGTCGACGAGATCCTGAAGGCCGGTCAGCCCACGGCTAGTTGACCGCGTCCACCTCGTCCTCCGTCAACTCCACGTCGTGCACCAGCGGTTCGCCGCCCACGAGGACATGACCGGCACGCGCCGCGTACGAGGGTGCCGTCGCCGCCAGGAGGTACGTCCCCGGGACCGGCACCGAGACGATGTACGAGCCGTCGGCCAGTGACGTCACCCGGTCCAGCTGGCGGCCGCCCTTGGAGAGCAGCGTCACGACCGCCCCGTCGAGGGGCTCGCCCGTCGCGTCGCGGACGAAGCCGTGGACGGCCGTCGCTCCTCGTCCCTGCGCGGGGACCGGCACCGGCGCCGCCTCCTCCGCCGGTTCCACCGCCAGGTGCGGCAGCCGCTTGTCGAGCCCGGCCGGCAGCCACCAGTTGGAGTTGCCGAGCAGATGCATCGCGGCCGGCACCAGCGCCGTGCGGAGGATGAACGCGTCCAGCGCGACCGCCGCCGCCAGGCCGACGCCCGCCATCGCCGCCCCCGAGTCGCCGCTCAGGACGAAGGCCAGGAAGACACAGACCATGATCAGGGCGGCCGAGTTGATGACCCGGCTGGTCTCCGCGAGACCGACCCGCACCGCGCGCGCGTTGTCGCGGGTGTGCACCCACTCCTCGTGCATCCGGCTCACCAGGAACACCTGGTAGTCCATCGAGAGGCCGAAGAGCAGCGAGAGCATGATGACGGGCAGGAAGGCGTTGATCGGCCCCTGTTTGCCGAGGCCCAGCAGGTCGAGGCCCCAGCCCCACTGGAAGATCGCGACGAGGACGCCGAAGGACGCGGCGGCCGCGATGAGGTTCATCACGGCGGCCGTCAGCGGCACCACCAGGGAACGGAAGGCGACCATCAGGAGCAGGAAGCCGAGGCCGATGATGGTGGCGATGAAGAGCGGGAGTCGGTCCCCGGTCACGGACGAGAAGTCCTTGGAGATCGCCGTCACACCGCCCACGTGGGCCTGGACGCCCGCCTCCGGGATCGCCTTGTCGCGCAGGGCGTCGATGAGCTGGTCCGTCTTCTCGGACTGCGGCGAGGTGTTCGGCACGACCTGGATCACCGTGACGCCCCCGGCGGGCGGCAGCGCGGCGACGCGGGCGACACCGTCGGTCGCGCGGATGTTCCGCACGAGCGCCTCCGTGTCACCGCCGGACGAGACCACCTGCAGCGGACCGTTGAAGCCGGGCCCGAAGCCCTCCGCGAGCAGGTCGTACGCCTTCCTCGTCGTCGTGGTCGCGTCGTCGTTGCCCTGGTCGGTGGCACCGAGCCGCAGGGACAGGACGGGCAGCGCGAGGACGGCCATGACGACCACGGCCATCGCGGCGATCGTGCGCGGACGCTTCTGGACGCCCGCCGACCAGCGCGCGGCCAGGCCGCTCGCGGACTCCGGCTCGCGCCCTCCCTCGGCGGCCAGCCTGCGCCGCTGACGGCGGCTGAGCACCCGCGGACCGAGGAAGCCGAGCAGCGCGGGCAGCAGCGTGACCGCCGCGAGCACGCTGAACACGACCGTCAGCGAGGTCCCGATGACCACACCGTCCAGGAAGCGCAGGTTGGTCACGAGCATCCCGGCGAGCGCGATGCACACCGTGCCGCCCGCGAACAGCACCGCCCGCCCCGAGGTGTTGAGCGCCGTGACCGCCGACTCCTCGGGGTCCGCGCCGCGCAGGATGCCGCGCCGGTGCCGGGTGACGATGAACAGCGCGTAGTCGATGCCGACGCCGAGTCCGATCAGGGTGGCGAGCAGCGGAGCCAGGTCGGGCACGTCCGTGACATGACTGATCAGCTGGGTGGAGAACAGTCCGGTGCCCACGCCGAAGACGGCGATGCCGATCGGGAGCAGCATCGCGAACAGCGACCCGAAGGCGAGGAAGAGGACGACGGCCGCGGCCAGGATGCCGACCATCTCGGCGAGCCCGGTGGGCGGTTCCTGGACCCGCTGGATCGCCTGGCCGCCCAGGTCCACCCGCAGACCGGCGCGTTCGGCGCCCTGCGCCGTGTCGACGACGCTCTGCACCAGTTCCTTGGGGACGGCGTTGGCCTGCTCGGCGAAGGTGACCTGGGCGTAGGCGATCCGCCCGTCCTCGCTGATCTGCGCCGCGCCCTGCGCGCCCGTGTACGGGCTGGTGACGCCGCCGACCCCCTTCATCCCGCCGATCTTCTCCAGCACCGGCTGGATCCGGGCGCGTACGGCCTGGTCCCGGACCGTGCCCCCGTCGACCTTCCACACCACCGTGTCGGTGTCCCCCGCGCGGTCCGGGAAGGCCTTCTCCATCAGGTCGTACGCGCGCTTGGAGTCAGTGTCGGGCAGGGAGAACACGTTCGCGTAGTCCGTGCCCGCGGTGGACGCCGCGGCCCCCAGTCCGAGCAGTGCCCCCACCCACAACAACAGGACCACCAGCCGGTGCCGATAGCACCACCGTGCCAATGTCGCCACTCTCAACGCTCCTTAGTCGGTCGGTCGGTCCCCCAGGTCCTGGAAGAACCATCGACCGGCGTGCTCGCGCGATGAACGACGCGCCCATGACTCTCAAGGAACTCCAAGACGGGAGCCGCCCCCCGTCGGGGCGGGCGTGCGGATACTGGGGGCATGACCGCTCATGAGGGGGCCACCGTCCTCGTCGTCGAGGACGAACCGAGCATCGCGGACGTCCTGGCCATCGCCCTGCGCTACCACCGCTTCGAGGTCATGACCGCGGGCACCGTCCGCCGGGCGCTCACGCTCGCCGAGCGCACCCGGCCCGACGCGGCCCTGCTCGACGTGATGCTGCCGGACGGCGACGGCCGTGCCCTCGGCCGCGAACTGCGGATACGGCAGCCCGATCTGGCGGTCGTCTTCCTCACCGCCCGGGACGCGCCCGCGGAGATCGTGGGCGCGCTCGGCTTCGGCGACGACTACATCACCAAGCCGTTCAACATCGACGAGGTCGTCGCCCGTATCACCGCCGTCCTGCGCCGCACCCGCCCCGCCGACGTCCTGCCGCAGCGCCCGCCGCTGCGCTACGGCGAACTGGAACTGGACGAGACGACGTACTCCGTGCACCGCGGCGACCGGACCGTGGAACTCACCCCGACCGAGTACGCGCTGCTGCGTTTCCTGGTGCGCAACGGCGGCCGGATCGTGCCCAAGGAGCAACTCCTGCGGCACGTGTGGCAGTACGAGCACTCGGCCGAGTCGACCGTCGTGGAGACCTACATCAGCTATCTGCGGCGCAAGCTCGAACCACTCGGACCGCCGGTCATCCAGACCCGGCGGGGTGTCGGGTACGGGCTCGCATGAAGGTCCCGGACCGCATCCTCGCGGCCCGTGCGGGCATCCGGCGCCCCCGCCGCCACCACGGGATCCACTCGCTGCGCGGCAAGCTGACGCTCGCCAACGTGGCGCTGCTGGCCCTGGGCATCATCGTGGCGACCGCCGTCAGTCTGATGGGCATGCGGCACTATCTGCTCGACCAGGTCGACGCGGAGCTGGTCAAGACGCGTGACTCGCTGACCGGTTCACAGCTCACGCTCCACCAGATCGACTCACTGACCGCGCTCTCCTTCGTCCGCAACCACCTGACCCCCCGCGCGGACAGCTCCCCGCAGCCGGACTCGATCTTCGCGGCGGTGGACGGCCGGGGGCAGGCACTCAGCATCGGCGGGTTCAAGCCGACCGGCACCCAGCGCGCGCTGGTCGCCGCGGTGGACGACCCGCGCGCCCTCGTCCGCGACAGGGCGCTGCACGACATCACCGTGCGCGGCGCCGCCTACCGGGCGACCGGGGCGCGGCTCGCCGACGGAACCTACGTGCTGCTCGCCACCTCCACCGACGCGCTGGAAAAGGGCATAGCCAAGGCCCTGCGGCTCGATCTCGCCGTGGGGACCCTGCTGTTGTCGCTGCTCGCGGTGCTGACCATGCTCAGCGTCAGCCGCCGGCTGCGGCCGCTGGAGGACATGGTGGAGACCTCCTCGGCGATCGCCGAGGGGGATCTGACGCGCCGCGTGCCCTCCAGCCACCATCCGACCCAGGAGGTCGAGCAGCTGCGGCTCGCCCTCAACTCCATGCTCCAGCAGGTGGAATCGGCCTACCGGACGCGTGAGCGCAGCGCCGCCCAGCTGCGGCGGTTCGTCGGGGACGCCTCGCACGAGCTGCGCACCCCGCTCTCCGCGATCCGCGGCTACCTCCAGCTGTACGACAAGGGGATGCTGAGCGAGCCGGCCGAGCGGCGGCGGGCCTGGGACCGGATGAACGCCGAGGCCGACCGGATGGGACGGCTGGTGGACGAGCTGCTCACCCTGGCCCGCCTCGACCAGCGGCCCGAGCTGCGGTTCAGGAACGTCGACCTGAGCCGGCTCGTACGGGACGCCGCCGAGGATCTGCGCGCCCAGCAGCCGGCCCGGCCGGTGACCGTGGGCGCCGACGGCACCCTGCTGGTGCACGCCGACGAATCGGGTCTGCGGCAGGTCCTGGGCAACCTGGTGGCCAACGTGCGCACGCACACGCCCGCCGAGGTGCCGGTGCGGCTCGGTCTGGAGCGCGCGGACGGGGTCGTACGGCTGTATGTCGCGGACCAGGGGCCGGGGCTCGCCGAGGAGGACGCGGCGCGCATCTTCGACCGGTTCTTCCGGGCGGGCGGCGGTGCGGGCAGCGGACTGGGGATGGCGATCGTGCAGGGGGTGGTGACGGCTCACGGGGGTGAGGTGGCGGTACGGACGGCACCGGGCGAGGGGCTCGCCGTGACCGTGACCCTGCCTGCGCGCTGACCTGCTTGAACATATGCGGTGTTGCCCTTGAACATAAGCAGACCTGGGGCATTGAACACCGTCCGCCGTGGTGCCGTACACAGAAGCAGGCGGGCCGGCCTCTTCGGCCCGGTCCGCCGCGCCATCACCGGGCTTCGCACGGAAGGACCTTCGGGTTGTCGTTCAACACGAGCTCTCGACAGCTGCCGGACACGGACGAGACGCCCGAAGAGGCGCGCCCGCGGGAGATCCGGACGCCGGACGCGGCGGCCGAGCGGACGACGGACGCGCCCGCCGGGCCAGAGGCCCCTCGGTCCGCCGCCCGCGCGAAGGCCGCCGGACCCACCGGCCCCGCGGAGACGGCCGACGCCGCCGAAGCCGACGCGCCGGGCGACTCCTCCGCGGCCACCGAACCCGACGCCCGCTCGGCGGCCACGGAACCCGACGAGTCCCCCGAGCCCGCGAAGGCCACCGCGGCCACCGACTCCCCCGAGGGCGCCGCGTCCGCCGAAGCGGACGAAACCACCGACTCCCCCGAGGGCGCCGACACCACCGCCCGTACCGACTCCCCGGAGCCCGCCGAAGGGGCCGAACCCGCGGCAGCGGCTGAGTCCGCCAGGTCCGCGGAGCCCGCCGCGTCCGCCGAAACCGCCACGCCCGCCGAACCCGGAGACGAGGTCGCCCCCGGGCCGGCGCCGGTCAAAGGGCGGTGGCGCGGGTGGCGGGCGAAGTACCCGGTCGCCGCCCGTGCCCTGACCTGGACCACCACCGGTCTCGCCGCCGTGCTCGTGCTGTTCGCGCTGCTCATGCCGAACAGCAGCGCCGGTTTCCGGCCCGGCGAGTTCGTACGCATCCCGGTGGAAGCGATCTTCGGCGCCGCCGTGCTGATCGTCCTGCCCCGCAGGCCCCGGGTGGTGGTGGCGGCGGTCGGCGGCCTGGTCCTGGGTGTGCTGACGATCCTGAACCTCCTCGACATCGGTTTCAACGAGTACCTCGGGCGGGGATTCAACCTCGTCCTCGACTGGTCGCTGTTCGCCGACGCGCGGGCCTATCTCCAGGACACGATGGGCAAGCAGGCCACGCTCGGCATCGTGGTCGCCCTCGTGCTGTTCGTGATCGTCCTGCTCGCCGTCATGTCGCTGGCGGTCGTCCGGCTCGCCGGCCTGATGTCCCGGCACACCGTGACGGCCACCCGTTCGACCCTGGTGCTGGGCACCGTCTGGATCGCCTGCGCGGCGCTGGGCGTGCAGTTCACCGGCGTGCCGGTCGCCTCCGACCGTACGGCCAAGTCCGTCGAGGACCGCACCAAGCGGGTGCAGGCGACCCTGCGGGACGAGGCGGCGTTCGCCAAGTTCGCCAAGAAGGACGCCTTCGCCAACACCCCGCCGGACCAGCTGCTGACGGACCTGCGCGGCAAGGACATGATGATCACCTTCATCGAGAGCTACGGCCGCAGCGCGATCGAGGACCCGGTCATGGCGCCGGGGGTGGACGCGACCCTCACCGCCGAGAACCAGAAGCTGGTCAAGGCGGGGTTCGCGGCGAAGAGCGGCTGGCTGACCTCGGCGACGTACGGCGGAAGCAGCTGGCTGGGCCACTCGACGTTCCTGTCGGGCCTGTGGATCAGCAACCAGCAGCGGTACCGCACCGTCACCGCGGGCGAGCACCTGACCCTCACCAAGGCCTTCAAGAAGTCGGGCGGCTGGGACACCGTCGGTGTGATGCCCGGCGTCCAGAAGGCCTGGCCGGAGTCCAAGTTCTACGGCCTCGACAAGGTCTACGACTCCCACAAGCTCGACTACAAGGGTCCGAAGTTCAGCTGGTCGACGATGCCCGACCAGTACGCCCTGACCGCGTTCGAACGCCTGGTGCACGGCAAGAAGCACGACAAGCCGCTGATGTCGGAGATCATCCTGACCTCCAGCCACCAGCCCTGGGCACCGATCCCCAAGCTGGTGCCGCAGGACCAGGTCGGTGACGGCTCGGTCTACAACGCCATCGAGAAGGCCGGCAAGAAGCCCGCCGACATCATCACCGACTCCACGAAGTCGAAGCAGGAGTACGGCAAGTCCATCCAGTACTCGGTGTCGAGCCTGATCAACTACCTGGTGAAGTACGGCAACAAGAACACCGTGCTGATCTTCCTCGGCGACCATCAGCCCATCGCCCGGGTCAGCGGCAACCACGCCAGCCGTGACGTGCCGGTCTCGATCGTCGCCAAGGACCCGAAGGTCCTCGACAAGATCGCCGACTGGGGGTGGACGGACGGCCTGCGGCCCGAGCACAACGCCCCGGTCTGGAAGATGAGCTCCTTCCGCGACCGCTTCATGACGGCGTACGGCTCGACTCCGGCGCCGTGAGTCATCCGGCGCCGGAACGCCGCCCTCAGGCCTGCCGGGAGGCCAGTTCCACGATCGTGATGTCCGACGGCGCGCCCACCCGGGTCGGCGGCCCCCACGCCCCCGCGCCCCGGGAGACGTACAACTGCGTGTCGCCGTACCGTTCGAGGCCCGCGACGGTGGGGTTGGCGAGTTCGGCGACGTAGTTCCCGGGCCAGAGCTGGCCGCCGTGGGTGTGCCCGGAGAGCTGGAGGTCGACACCGTGGCGTACGGCGTCGTGGATCTGGACCGGCTGGTGCGCGAGCAGCACCACGGCCCGCGCGGTGTCCCGGCCGCCCAGCGCCCTCGCGAAGTCGGGTCCCTGTCCCTCGCTCTCGCCCGCCACGTCGTTGACGCCGGCGAGGTCGAACCCGGCCAGTTCCGTCCGCGCGTTCTCCAGGGGGCGCAGTCCCAGTTCGCGTACTTCCGCGACCCACTGCGCGGCGCCCGAGTAGTACTCGTGGTTGCCGGTGACGAAGTACGAGCCGTGCCGTGCCCGCAGCCCCGCGAGCGGCGCGGCGGCCGGTCCCAGGTTCTTCACGCTGCCGTCGACCAGGTCCCCGACCACCGCGATCAGGTCGGGCTGCGTCGAGTTGATCGTGTCGACGACCCGCCGGCAGAAGTCCCGGCCGAGGACCGGCCCGAGGTGGATGTCACTGACGACGGCGATCCGGAAGCCGTGCGCGGACCGCGGCAGTCTGGCCAGCGGTACGGTCACCCGCTTCACGCGGGGCCCGCGCAGGACGCCGTAGGTGCCGTATCCGACGGTTCCCACGGCGACGGCGGCGGCGGTCCCGCCCACGGTCCGTGAGACGAAGAGCCGTCGCGACGGTCCCGTCGCGACGCCGTCCGCATCCGCCGCTGCCTGCGAAGGGCCGTCGGGCCGTCCGGCCGCGGCGGCCGACGTGTCGGCACCGGCTTCCCGCGCGAGGACCGGGACGTCCGGCTCCGCGGCCGAGCGGGGAGCAACGCCCGTCGCCGCCCCCACGACGACGCGCGGCGCCCCCGGCTCGTCGTCCGCGGTCCGCCGCCACACGAGCCGCGCCACCAGGGGCCGTACGGCCTCCCCCGCCACCACCGCGAGCAACAGGTAGAGGGCCAGCGCCATCCACAGGAAGCCGGGCCAGGCCAGCGTCCGCTGGAGCCAGAAGGGCGCGCCCCCGCGCTCCGCGGCGACCGCGCCGACCATCAGTACGGGACCGGCGACGAAGACCACGGTGCCCGCGCGGCGCGCGAGCCCCGGACCGGTCGTCGTGTCGCGCACCAGACGGCGCCAGAGGTACCGGTGCAGGCCCGCGAACGCGGTCAGGGCCGCCAGGCCCACCAGCAGAAAGACGATGACCACGACCGGTGTCCCCCGTCGCTATGACGTCTGCCGCAAGGCGCGCAGCCCGCGGAACCCGATGGCTCCGACGACCGTCCCCAAGACAAAGGAGACTACGGCGAGCGTCAGATGCACCCAGAAGTACGCCGTCGGATCCCCCGCGTCGTCGAACGCGAGCCCGCTGCCGTCCTTCCACAGGTTCTTGACGAAAGTGATCCAGATGATCCAGCTCCACACCCCGAAGGCGAGCAGGAACCAGGAGACGGGGCGGCTGAGCTTCATGGGTCCAGTATCGCCGCCATCCGCCGTCACCCGTGGCCGGGGTGGGCAGGGTGAGAGGACTTCACCGCCGGAGCCCTGTACTTTCTCGACCGTGCCCGTCATCAAGAAGACCATCAAGCGATCGTTGTTGGTCACATCCGCCACCCTGTTGTCCCTTTCGCTGACGGCCGCTCCGGTCCTGGCCGCCGACGAGCCCTCACCGTCGCCGACGCCGAGCGCCACTCCCCCGGCGGACATGTCGACGGTGGGCGGCGCGCGGCTCGGCCTGCCCGGGACCCAGGCCGACCTGGGCAGCGGCGCCCCCGTGCTGCCGAAGGACGTCACCGCGCGCTCCTGGATCGTCACCGACGCCGAGTCAGGCGCCGTCCTGGCCGCGCACAACGCGCACTGGCGGCTGCCCCCGGCGAGCACCCTGAAGATGCTCTTCGCCGACACGCTGCTACCGAAGTTCCCCCGGACCGAACGGCACAAGGTCGCCGTCACCGACCTCGCGGACATCGGCGAGGGCTCCAGCCTGGTGGGGATAAAGGAGGACGAGACGTACACGGTGCACGACCTGTGGCTCGGGGTGTTCCTGCGCTCGGGCAACGACGCCGTGCACGTGCTGTCCGCGATGAACGGCGGCGTCGCGCGGACGGTCGAGGACATGCAGACGCACGCCGACGACCTGCAGGCCCTGGACACGCACGTGGTCAGCCCCGACGGCTACGACCAGAAGGGCCAGGTGTCCTCGGCGTACGACCTGACGCTGTTCGCCCGTTCCGGGCTGCAGAAGAAGGACTTCCGGGAGTACTGCTCGACGGTGCGGGCGAAGTTCCCCGGGGAGACGAAGAAGGACAAGAAGGGCAAGACCAGCCGTGAGTCCTTCGAGATCCAGAACACCAACCGGCTGCTCACCGGCGACAGCGACATCTCCACGTACCAGGGCATCGCGGGCGTGAAGAACGGCAACACCACCAACGCGGGGGCGACCTTCACCGGTGTCGCCGAACGGAACGGCAAGGTTCTGCTGGTCACCGTGATGAACCCGGAGAAGCACGAGCACAACGAGGTCTACAAGGAGGCCGCGCAGCTGCTCGACTGGGGCTTCAAGGCCGCGGACAAGGTCACGCCGGTGGGTGAGCTGGTACCGCCGAGGAGCGCGGGCACCAGTACGCAGGCGGGCTCGACCCCCTCGGGCGGCCCCTCGTCCGGCACGGGCAAGGGATCGACGGCGCCGGTGGCCGCCTCCGCGGGGGCCAAGGACGGCTCGAGCGGGGTCGGGATCGCGCTGGCCGTCGCCGGCGGCCTCCTGGTGCTGCTGGCCGGCAGTGCCTTCCTGGTCAACCGCCGGTGGCCGCTGCCGGACCTGATGCGCCGGCGCCGCTGATCTCCTCGGACCCGGAGCCGCCCGGCGCGCCGGTCTCGGGCTCCGGGTCCTCGGACGCCGGGTCGTCGTGCTCCGGTTCCTCGTGCTCCGTCGCCGTCCAGGACGCGCAGAACAGCAGCAGTTTCGCGGTGAAGTTGATCCACAGGAGCAGCGCCACGGGCACTCCGAAGGCGCCGTACATGCTCTTCGACGCGATGCCCCTCATATAGCTGCTGAGCAGCAGTTTGAGCAGTTCGAAGCCCGCGGCGCCGATGAGGGCGGCGACGACGAGCCGGCGACGGGACGGCTGGACGCCCGGCAGCAGCGTCAGCAGGTACAGGAGCAGCAGGAAGTCGGCGAGCACGGCGACTCCGAACGCGGCGGCCTGCAACAGCCCGCCGCCCCAGCCGTTCTCGTCGACGCCGAACAGCCGGGCCGTCCAGCCGACCGTCGTGGAGGCGGCGGCGGAGGCACCGATGGTGACGAGCACCGCGCCGCCGAGCCCGACGAGGACACCCCCGTCCACGAGCTTGCGCAGCAGGGGGTTCTCCTCGCTGTCGGGAAGCTCCCAGACCGCGCGCAGACAGTCCCGCATCTGGCCGACCCAGCCGATGCCGGTGAGCAGCAGGACGGCGCCCGCGATGACGCCGATCGTGCCCGCGTTCTGCACGAGTGTGTTGATGTCCAGCTGGTCGGAGATCCCCGGCACCTGCTCGGCGATCTTGTCCTGGAGCTGTTTCTGCTGATGGACGGTGAGCGTCGCGGCGCCGACCGCGGCGGCGACGGTCAGCAGCGGGAAGAGCGCCACGAAACTGACGAAGGTCATCGCGGCGGCGAGCCGTGTCCACTTCACCCGGTCCAGCCGCTCGTACGACCGCCATGCGTGCGTGGCCATCAGGCGCGTGACCAAAGGGCCCACGATCGGGAGCTTTCTCAGCCAGTCCATGATCCGAATCTGCCCTCGCCTCGGAGACCCAATGTCCGGGTACCCGAAAATCGCGGAACAGTGGCGAACACCGTGCCGCTCCCCGCACCCGGGACGGTGTCGGCGCGCCGCGAGGCGAAGGCGAGGACGTGGTGGCCTACGGCGCGGACCGCCGTGCGCTGGGCGCGACTCACCAGTTGGCGACCGCGAGCCCGTACATCGCCAGCCACACCAGGCCGATCAGGGCGAGCGGCCGGTCGCGCAGTACGACGTCCTCGGGTTCGCCGGCGGTGCCCCGGTCGGCGAAGACGGCGTACCGCAGCACGGCCAGGATGAAGGCGACCATCGACAGCTGGCGCCAGGGCAGCACACCGCCGCTGGGCACGCCGCCGCGCTCCAGGGCCCACAGGCAGTAGCCGAGGACGGAGACCCCGGCCGCCAGCTGCCAGACGAAGCGCAGGTAACCGGTGGTGTACTCGGTGAGCAGCGCGCGTGTGACCCCCGCCGTCCCGGCCACCTGGACGGCCTCGGAGTAGCGTTTCGCCGACACCATGAACAGCGCGCCGAAACCCGTGGTGATCAGGAACCAGCGCGAGAGCGGGATGCCGAGGGCGAGGCCGCCGATCATCGCCCGCATGAGGAATCCGGTCGTCACGACGACGAGATCCACGACCAGGACGTGCTTGAGGCTGACGCAGTAGGCCAGTTGCATGCCGAGGTAGGCGGTCAGCAGCGCCGCGGTGACCGGGGAGGACAGCCAGGCGGCGAGGGCGGGGCCGAGGACGGCGAGGACACCCCCGACGGTGTAGGCGACCCGGACCGGGACCTGGCCCGCGGCGACCGGACGGTGGCGTTTGACCGGGTGGGCGCGGTCGGCGACGGCGTCCCGGGCGTCGTTGATCAGGTACACGGCGGTGGCGCAGGCCGTGAACAGGACGAAGACGAGGGTGAGTTGGGCCAGCGCGTGCCGGGAGAAGAGCTGCCCGGCGGCCGCCGGAGCCGCCGCCACCAGCAGATTCTTCACCCATTGACGGGGACGGGCGGTCTTCAGCAGGCCGAGCGCGAGGCTGCCCGTGCGCGCGGGCACGGGCGGGGTGCCGCGGTGCTCCAGGAGCACCGTGCGCTCAGCCATGGCCGGTCTCCGTCCCCCGGACGCCCAGCCACGCCGTCAGGGCTCCGAGGGCCGCGCCCGCGACGACGTCGGAGGGGTAATGGACGCCGACGACCAGCCGTGAGACGCACATGACGGCCGCGAGCGGCGGCACCGCCCGGACACCGAGCCGTCCGAACACGACCGCGGCGGCCGTCGCCGAGGTGGCGTGCGAACTGGGGAACGAGTGACGCCCGGCCGTACGGACCAGGGGTGCCGGATGCGCGGGGCGCGGACGGCGAACGATCCGCTTCACGCCCATGCTGGCGAGGTGAGCGGTACCGGTGAGCGCGGTGCCGCGCAACCACGCACCGCGCCGCCCCCGGTCGACCGCCGCCCCCGTGAGTCCGGCCGCCAGCCACAGCGCGCCGTGCTCCCCGCTCCAGGACAGGGCGCGCGCGACCGCCGCGACCCGTGGATCCGTGCCGCACGCGTGGAATGCCGACAGCAGCCGGCGGTCCATGTCGTCAAGGTCGTCCATGTGATCTCACTCTTCTAGAGAGTGACCGCAGAATTACGGCAATCAGTGATGACATCCCATTAATCACCCATTTCGGTGAGGAGCCGTTGGCACCAGGGAGAGCGGGGTGTTATGCACCTTTTTCGGCGATACCGTCACGGTCATGCCCGCCGACACCACCGCCGACGCCGGCTCAGACACCGCATCCGACACCGGCTCCGCTCCCCCTCCCGCCCCCCGGCGCGTCTCCGTCCCCGTCACGACCGAGACCGTCACCGTCACGGGATGGGGCCGCACCGCCCCCACCGCCGCGCGCCTCGTACGCCCGCGCAGCTACGCGGAGGCGGCCGCCGCGGTCCGGATGTGCGGGGCGCGCGGAGGCATCGCACGGGGGCTCGGCCGCGCGTACGGCGACGCGGCGCAGAACGCGGGCGGGGCCGTGCTCGACATGACGGGCCTGGACCGCGTCCACACCATCGACGCCGCCTGCGGCACCGTGCTGTGCGACGCCGGGGTGAGCCTGCACCGGCTGATGGAGGTCCTGCTCCCGCTCGGCTGGTTCGTACCGGTCACGCCCGGCACCCGCCATGTGACGGTCGGCGGGGCGATCGGCGCGGACATCCACGGCAAGAACCACCACGGCTCGGGCTCCTTCTCCCGCCATGTGCTCTCCTTCGACCTGCTGACCGCGGACGGCGGGATCCGGACCGTGGACCGCGGCAGCCCCCTCTTCGACGCCACCACCGGCGGCATGGGCCTGACCGGCGTCATCCTGTCCGCGACCGTCCGGCTCCTGCCGGTGGAGACCTCGCTGATGTCCGTCGACACCGAACGCGCGACGGACCTGGACGACCTGATGGCCCGCCTCACCGCCACCGACCACCGCTACCGCTACTCGGTCGCCTGGATCGACCTGCTCGCGCGCGGCCGGTCGACGGGGCGCTCGGTGCTGACGCGGGGCGAGCACGCGCCGCTCGACGCCCTGCCCGCCCGTGCGCGCAGACAGCCGCTCGCGTTCCGTCCCGGCCGGCTTCCGGCCGCGCCCGCCTTCGTGCCGGACGGGCTCCTCGGCCGGACCACGGTCGGCCTCTTCAACGAGTTCTGGTACCGCAGGGCGCCCCGCGCGCGCACCGGGCAACTGCAGACGATCCCGGCCTTCTTCCACCCCCTCGACGGGGTGCCGCACTGGAACCGGATCTACGGGCGCGCCGGCTTCGTGCAGTACCAGTTCGTCGTCGGACACGGCCGGGAGGAGACCCTGCGCCGGATCGTGCGGCGTATCTCGGAGCGCGGCTGCCCCTCCTTCCTCGCCGTCCTCAAGCGCTTCGGAACGGCCGACCCCGGCTGGCTGTCCTTCCCGATGCCCGGCTGGACCCTCGCCCTGGACATCCCGGCGGACCTGCCAGGCCTCGGCACCTTCCTCGACGAACTGGACGAGGAGGTGGCCGGGGCGGACGGGCGCGTCTACCTCGCCAAGGACGCACGGCTGCGGCCCGAGCTGCTCGACCGGATGTACCCACGGCTGGCCGAGTTCCGGCGGCTGCGCGCCGAATTGGACCCGCGCGGCGTGTTCACCTCGGACCTGTCCCGTCGGCTCGGACTCCAGTGCCACGACAGGCAACGTTCGCCCCGGCACTCGGAACCGGCACGTCGCCCCACGCCCCCACCCTCTAGGAGCTGACATGAAGGACGCCTTCGGTGCACCCCAGTCCCTGCTGATCCTCGGCGGCACGTCCGAGATCGCGCTCGCCACGGCACGCCGTCTGATCGCCCGCCGCACCCACACGGTATGGCTCGCGGGACGGCCGTCGGCGGCCCTGGAACGGGACGCCGAGCACCTGCGCGAACTCGGCGCGGACGTCCGTACCGTCGCCTTCGACGCACTCGACTGCGAGTCCCACGAGGCGGTGCTCGGCAAGGTCTTCGCCGAGGGCGACCTCGACATGGTGCTGCTCGCCTTCGGGGTCCTCGGCGACCAGGCACGCGACGAGCGGGAGCCGCTGGCCGCGGCACGGATCGCGCAGACCAACTACACGGGCGCCGTGTCCGCGGGGCTGGTGTGCGCGCGATCCCTCCAGACGCAGGGGCACGGCTCGCTGGTGGTGCTCTCCTCGGTCGCGGGCGAGCGCGCCCGCCGCTCCAACTTCATCTACGGGTCCAGCAAGGCGGGCCTGGACGCCTTCGCCCAGGGCCTGGGCGACGCGCTCTACGGCACCGGCGTCCATGTGATGGTCGTACGCCCCGGCTTCGTCCGCACGAAGATGACGGCCGGCCTCGACGACGTCCCCCTGTCCACCACACCGGAGGCGGTCGCGGCGGCCATCGAGGTGGGGCTGCGCCGTCGCTCGGAGACCGTGTGGGTGCCGGGGGCGCTGCGGCTGGTGATGTCGGCGCTGCGGCACGTACCGCGGACGGTGTTCCGGCGGCTGCCGATCTGACGGGGCCCGGACGGCCCTCAGGCCGTCAGCGTCGTGTCCTGGTCCGCGGGCGCGCAGGCCTGCGGCGGGACGACAGCGCCCCCGAACGCGTACTCGCGCAGCTTGCGCCAGACGCTGTCGGTGCCCTGCTCGTAGAGGGCGAACCCGGTGCACGGCCACTGGGCCTCGTACCCGGCGAGCTCCTCGTAGGCCCGGTCCATCGCCGCGTCGTCGATGGCGTGCGCCACGGTGACGTGCGGGTGGTACGGGAAGTGGAGCTCGCGGGCCACCGGCCCCGACGCGTCCCTGACCTGCTTCTGCAGCCAGGTGCAGGCCTCGGCGCCCTCCACGACCCGGACGTAGACGACGGGCGACAGCGGCCGGAAGGTGCCCGTGCCGCGCAGTCGCATCGGGAAGGGGCGCCCGGCGGCCGCGACCTCCAGGAGGTGCGCCTCGATCGCGGGCAGCGCCGAGGCGTCCACCTCCGTCGGAGGCAGCAGGGTGACGTGTGTGGGAATGCCACAAGCCGCGGGGTCACCGAAGCCCGCGCGCCGCTCCTGGAGCAGGCTGCCGTGAGGCTCCGGGACCGCGATCGACACTCCGATCGTTACGGTCCCCACGTCGTCTCCTGTCGTTGTGTCGATGTCCGGTGTTCCCGCGCCCAGGAACGACTGCCGGTTCGGCTATCGACTGTACGGCGATACGGCCCGATACCGGCCGTCGTACCGGTGTTGCTCTCGTCTCGTACGGACTGTCGAACGGTGTCGCGCGGGCGCTCTCAGTGCTTGGCGGGCAGGAAACCCACCCGGTCGTACGCCTGGGCGAGCGTCTCCCCGGCCACGGCGCGGGCCTTCTCGGCCCCCTTGGCCAGGATCGAGTCCAGCGTCTCCGGGTCGTCCAGATACTGCTGGGTGCGCTCCCGGAACGGCGACACGAAATCGACCATGACCTCGGCGAGGTCCGTCTTCAGCGCACCGTAGCCCTTGCCGGCGTACTTCTCCTCCAGTTCCGCGACACCGGTCGCGGTGAGGGTCGAGTAGATGGTCAGCAGGTTGCTGACACCGGGCTTGAGCTCGGTGTCGTACCTGATGACGGTGTCCGTGTCGGTGACCGCGCTCCTGACCTTCTTGGCCGTCGCCTTCGGGTCGTCGAGGAGGTTGATGAGGCCCTTGGGCGTGGAGGCCGACTTGCTCATCTTGATCGACGGGTCCTGAAGATCGAAGATCTTCGCCGTCTCCTTGAGGATGTACGGCTTCGGGACCGTGAAGGTCTCGCCGAACCGGCCGTTGAAGCGCTCGGCGAGATCGCGGGTCAGCTCGATGTGCTGGCGCTGGTCCTCACCCACCGGGACCTCGTTGGCCTGGTACAGCAGAATGTCCGCGACCTGCAGGATCGGATACGTGAAGAGGCCGACTGAGGCACGGTCGGACCCCTGCTTGGCGGACTTGTCCTTGAACTGGGTCATGCGGGACGCCTCGCCGAATCCGGTGAGGCAGTTCATGATCCAGGCCAGCTGGGCGTGCTCGGGGACATGACTCTGGACGAAGAGCGTGCAGCGCTCCGGGTCGAGACCCGCGGCCAGCAGCTGGGCGGTGGCGAGCCGGGTGTTGGCGCGCAGGTCCGCCGGATCCTGCGGAACGGTGATCGCGTGCAGGTCGACGACCATGTAGAACGCGTCGTGGGACTCCTGCAGGGCCACCCACTGGCGCACGGCGCCGAGGTAGTTGCCGAGGTGGAACGAGCCTGCCGTGGGCTGGATTCCGGAGAGCACGCGGGGACGATCAGAGGCCATGCCCACCATTCTCTCAGGTGTCGGCGCCCGGTCCGGAACTGGCGCGAAAGAGAGGGACACGGGGAAACGGAGGGACACGGGTGGGAACCGATCGGCCCCCGGCGGTGTAGCAAGAGTGTGAGGACGCGGGAGGGGGGCCGCATCGTCGTCGACGAGGCCGTGGTGATCGCACGCGTACGCGCCGGGGAGCCGGAGGCGTACGCGGAGCTGGTCCGCGCCCACACGGGCATCGCGATCAGGGCGGCCCGGGCGCTCGGAGCGGCTGCGGACGCGGAGGACGTGGTGCAGCAGGCCTTCCTCAAGGCGTACTGCGCGCTGGGGCGCTTCCGGGACGGCGCGGCGTTCAAGCCGTGGCTGCTCTCGATCGTCGCCAATGAGACGAGGAACACAGTGCGCACGGCGGCGCGGCAGCGGACGCTGGCCGGCCGCGAGGCGGCGTTCACCGAAGCGGACCCGCTGATACCGGAGTCGGTGGACCCGGCGGCGGCCGCACTCGGGGCGGAGCGGCGGGCGGCCCTGCTGGCGGCCCTCGATCAGCTGAGCGAGGAGCACCGGCTCGTCGTGACCTACCGCTATCTCCTGGAGATGGACGAACCGGAGACGGCCGAGGCCCTGGGCTGGCCCCGTGGCACCGTGAAATCCCGCCTGAACCGCGCCCTGCGCAAGCTCGGCCGACTGCTGCCGGGCTTCGAGCCGGGCGAGCCCCGGGAAGGGGGTGACGCGCATGACTGAGCCGCACGGGGAACAGGGCTCGGGGCCCTCCGGCGACCGGGAGCGAGCGGCTCGCGAGGGTGCCCCGCGCCTCGCGGAGGAGTTGCGCGCGCTCGGGCGGTCGCTGGACGGGCCGGGCGGGGCCGGGGACGCCTCGATGGCCGAGCGCGTGCTGGAGCGGATACTCGCCGAGCGGATCCCGGTCCCGGTGGCCGTCCGGCCGGGGCCCGGTGAGCGTGTCCGCGCGGTGCGTCGCTGGGTGCGGCTAAGGGGGCGCGTGCTGGCCGCGGGCCTGTGCGGTCTGCTGACGGTGCTCGTGCTCACGCCTCCGGTGCGCGCCGCGGTCGTCGACTGGTTCGGCTTCGGCGGGGTCGAGGTGCGGTACGACCCTTCGGCGGTGCCGTCGCCGGGCGCCGAGGTGCCGGGGTGCGGTCCGTCGCTCACCCTGGCCGAGGCGGGCCGGCGGGCGGGGTTCAATCCGCTCGTGCCGGACGCCCTCGGGATGCCGGACGCGGTGACGGTGACGCGGGAGCCGAAGGTGCGGTCCCTGATGACTTTCTGCTGGCGCGAGCACGGACACACGATCCGGCTGGACGAGTATCCGGCCGGCCTCGACATCGGCTTCGCCAAGACGGTGCGGGAGCCGCCGGAGTGGGTGTTGCTGGGCGGCGGGAGCGGGGACGGGAGTGGGAGCGGGGACGCCGGCCCGGGTGATCCGGCGTTGTGGTTCCCCCGGCCGCATCTGCTCAGCTTCTGGCTGATCGGCGCGTCCGGCGACCGCTTCACACGCTCGGAGCGGACCGCGGGTCCCACGCTGCTGTGGATGCGCGGGGGCGAGGTGACCCTCCGCCTGGAGGGGGTGGCGTCGAAGACGCGCGCGACGGAGATCGCGCAGTCGCTGGAACGGCGGAAGTAGGCGGGCGGAGAAGGGGAACCCCCGCGGGTCGAGCGGTGTACCAGAAGTGACACACGGCGTGCGGGCGGTCCGCGCGCCGATCGACCGGCAGGTGGGGGGGGCTCGGATGCGCGGGATTCGTGAACTGCTCGCGGTGGTGGGGGCGTTGGGGGTGGCCCTCGCGGCCGTGCTGCTGGGTGCGCCGTCCGCCGTGGCCGGCGGCCCGACGAGTGTGCTGGTGGTCTGCCCGGAGAGCGCGGAGACCGCCGGGCTATACCACGCGGACGAGGAGTACGGGGAGTTGGCGCGGCTGCTGGGCGACCCGGGCGCGGGTGCGCGGAAGGCGCCGCCGGGCCTCACCGTGGGCAGCGGCCGTCAGATCAATGTCACGTGGCCCGTCCATGACGTCTCGCCCTGGCGCGTCGACCGCGTCTTTCCGAACGTTCCGGGCAGCAAGGAGGCCTGGATCCACACAGCGACCGAGGTGCCGCGGTCGATGAACGGCTACTGGCACAGGGCGGAGCAGCCGGCGCGCCTGCGGGCCCTGTTGAAGAAGCTCGGGGTGATGGGCGCGTCCTCGGGCGCGGGAGCGGGCGCGATCCCTCCGGCCTCCCTGCCGCTGCCCACGGATGAGCCGTCCGCCGCACCCGCGGCCACGCCCGCCGAGCGTCCCCGCGGCACGGTCGCGTCCGGGACGGATCACGGCACCGGTTGGTGGTGGGCGATACCGGGCGCGGTGGGCGGGGCCGCCGTGGCCCTGCTGCTGCGCCCCCTGGTCCCCTCCGGTCCCGGCTTCCTGCTCAGGCGCCGAGGGCAGCGTGCGACGAGCCCCCGGCAGGAGCTGCGCGACCTGTGAAAGCCGCCGGCCGGACGCGGGGCGAGGCGGCGGAAGGCGTCCCATCGGGCGAAGACCGTGGGTGAAGTACCTGGACCGGCGGACGGGCGCACGGATGGGCGCGGGGCCGGGAAGGGATGAGGGGGCGGTTCGGGCGTACGAGTGTCGGGGGGAACGGATGAAGCGGCGGGTCCTGCGTACGGGGAGCCCAGGGGGACGGATGCACGGGTGTGTGCTTCGAGCGGGGCTTCGGGACAGGGGGACGGGGCGTCGGAAGGACGGGACGGGATGCCGGGGCGAGAGGACGGAGCACCGGACCGAAGGGATACGGGGTCGGGACGGGGGGACGGAACGCCGGGGCGAGGGCGAGACGTGCCGGAGCGAGGCGACAGCGTGCCGGGACCAGGGGGCAGCGTGGCGGCGCATTGGCCGGACGGGGTGGCGGCGATCGGGCCGGACCGGGTGGCGGCCATCAGGCTGGACGGCGTGGCGGCGCATTGGCCGGACCGGGCGGTGGCCATCAGGCCGGACGACGTGGCAGGGCGGGCGTACGCGATGGTGGCTGCCGCTCCTGGTATCGCTGGCGCTGGCGGCGCTCGGCGCTCAAGGGGCCCGGGCCTCCGCTCCCGCCGCGGTGGCCGCGCGGGCCGATACCCCGGACATGGCCCTGGTCGTCGCCGGAGGCACCGGACACACCACTCTCGTGCACTCCGGGGACCGCGATTTCGCCCGGCTCTGGCGCCTGCTGTCGCCCCGCTTCACGGGAACGGAGAGAGTGCCCGACGCTTGGGCGGCAGGTGACTATCCGCCGGTGCGCGCCACCGTCATCTGGGGAATGACGGGCGTCGGGGGGTGGCCGCAGACGAGCCGGGCACCCGGCGGAGACGTCGCCATCGAGCGTGAGGACCAGGTGTTCCTCGCGCCGGACGGCACTCCCTGGGTGCGGTCGGATCCCTCGCCGGACGTGGCGGACGACGACATCCGCTGGCACCGGGCGGCGCGCTCGGTGTTCGACCGGCTGGTGGAGCACGGGGGCCCGTTCGGCCCGGGGACCCCGGCGGTGCCCGCGGCGGCGCGGCGCGCCGGTCCGGCCGTGTGCGCGAAGTGGGCGGTGACCGGACTGGCGGTGGGCCTGCTCGTCGGTGCGGGCGGCACCCGTCTGATACGCCGCGCGGCGGCCCGGCGTGACGCTGCCGGACCGCCGCGTGAACCACGACAGGAGCTGATCGACCTGTAGCGCCGGCTGGGCCTGACGCCGCCGAGGATCAGCCGAGGTCGATCTCCGGGTAGAGCGGGAAGGGAGCCAGCAGATCGGTGGCGCGGTGGGAGATCTCGTCGGAGATCTTCGGGTCCAGGACGTGCTGGGCCTTGGACGGGCTGCCCTTGGCGGTGGTGCCGGGCTCGGCGACGGTGAGGACGCGGTCGATCAGGCCGGCGATCTCGTCCATCTCGGCCGTGCCCAGACCACGGGTGGTCAGGGCGGGCGTACCGATGCGGATGCCCGAGGTGTACCAGGCGCCGTTGGGGTCGGCGGGGATGGCGTTGCGGTTGGTGACAATGCCCGAGTCGAGCAGCGCGGACTCGGCCTGGCGGCCGGTGAGGCCGTAGGAGGAGGCGACGTCGATCAGGTTCAGGTGGTTGTCGGTGCCGCCGGTGACCAGCGTGGCGCCGCGGCGCATCAGCCCCTCGGCGAGGGCGCGGGCGTTGTCGACGACGGCCTGGGCGTAGTCGCGGAACTCGGGGCGGCGGGCCTCGGCGAGTGCGACGGCCTTGGCGGCCATGACGTGCGGGAGCGGGCCGCCGAGGACCATCGGGCAGCCGCGGTCGACCTGCTCGGCGAGGGACTCGTCGCACAGGACCATGCCACCGCGCGGGCCGCGCAGCGACTTGTGGGTGGTGGTGGTGACGATCTGGGCGTGCGGGATCGGGTCGAAGTCGCCGGTGAGGACCTTGCCGGCGACGAGACCGGCGAAGTGCGCCATGTCGACCATCAGCGTCGCGCCGACCTCGTCGGCGATCTCCCGCATGATCCGGAAGTTCACCAGGCGGGGGTAGGCGGAGTACCCGGCGACGATGATCATCGGCTTGAACTCGCGGGCGGAGACGCGCAGGGCCTCGTAGTCGATGAGGCCGGTGGCGGGGTCGGTGCCGTAGGAGCGCTGGTCGAACATCTTGCCGGAGATGTTCGGGCGGAAACCGTGGGTGAGGTGACCGCCGGCGTCCAGGGACATGCCGAGCATGCGCTGGTTGCCGAAGGCCTGGCGCAGTTCGGCCCAGTCGGCCTCGGAGAGGTCGTTGACGTTGCGGACGCCGGCCTTGGCGAGGGCCGGGGCCTCGACGCGGGCGGCGAGGACGGCCCAGAAGGCGACGAGGTTGGCGTCGATACCGGAGTGCGGCTGGACGTAGGCGTGCTCGGCGCCGAAGAGTTCGCGGGCGTGCTCGGCGGCGAGGGCCTCGACGGTGTCGACGTTGCGGCAGCCGGCGTAGAAGCGGCGGCCGACGGTGCCCTCGGCGTACTTGTCGCTGAACCAGTTGCCCATGGCCAGCAGGGTTGCCGGGGACGCGTAGTTCTCGGACGCGATCAGCTTGAGCATGGCGCGCTGGTCGGCGACCTCCTGGCCGATGGCGTCCGCGACGCGGGGCTCCACCGCCCGGATCACGTCGAGGGCGCTGCGGAAGGCGGTGGACTCGGTGGACAGGGGCTCGGACATGACGGCCTCCGGACGTGGCGTTCGGCGTTCACGGGTCGGCCCAGGCGCACGGCACACAGTTCACGGAGCCGCTCCCCGATGGTCGGTCCCATCCCAGCGCGCCAGTCACGGCCCCGCCGGTCAGCCTACCGGGCACGGCGGATCTTGGGCCACGCGACGTCGCCGGGCGAGCGCTCGCCGCCGGCGCCCCGGGAGAGCGACGATGGGAGAAAGGCCCTCGTGCCGCAGGAGACGGAGACTCCGTGACCCTCACCGAACGCCTCATCGCCGAGGCCGACGCGCACGCCGCGCCCACCTACCGTCCGCTGCCGGTCGTCGTGGCGACGGCGGACGGCGCCTGGATGACGGACGTCGAGGGCCGGCGCTATCTCGATCTGCTGGCCGGCTACTCGGCGCTGAACTTCGGGCACGGCCACCGGCGGCTGATCGACGCGGCCAAGGCGCAGCTGGAGCGGGTGACGCTGACGTCCCGGGCGTTCCACCACGACCGGTTCGCCGCCTTCTGCGCGGAGCTGGCGGAGCTGTGCGGCATGGAGATGGTGCTGCCGATGAACACGGGCGCGGAGGCGGTGGAGACGGCCCTGAAAACGGCCCGGAAGTGGGGGTACCGCGTCAAGGGCGTTCCCGACGGCCGGGCGAGGATCGTGGTGGCGGCCGACAACTTCCACGGCCGTACGACGACCATCGTCGGCTTCTCCACGGACCGGGAGGCGCGGGCGGACTTCGGTCCGTTCACGCCGGGCTTCGACATCGTGCCGTACGGGGATGCGGGCGCGCTGCGGGCGGCGCTCACCGACGAGACGGTCGCCGTGCTGCTGGAACCGATCCAGGGCGAGGCGGGGGTGGTGGTGCCGCCGGCCGGCTATCTCGCCGAGGTACGGGCCCTGACACGGGAACGGAACGTGCTGTTCGTCGCGGACGAGATCCAGTCGGGTCTGGGCCGGACCGGGAAGACCTTCGCGTGCGAGCACGAGGGGGTGGTGCCGGACATGTACGTGCTCGGCAAGGCGCTCGGTGGCGGGGTCGTGCCCGTGTCGGCGGTGGTGTCGAGCGGTGAGGTGCTCGGCGTGTTCCGGCCCGGTGAGCACGGGTCCACGTTCGGCGGGAATCCGCTGGCCTGTGCGGTGGCCCTGGAGGTGATCGCGATGCTGCGGACGGGCGAGTACCAGGGGCGGGCGGCGGAGCTCGGGACCCGTCTGCACCGGGAGCTGGGGCTGCTGGCCGGCACGGGCCGGGTGACCGGGGTCCGCGGGCGCGGGCTGTGGGCGGGCGTGGACATCGCCCCGGCGTTCGGGACGGGCCGCGAGGTCTCCGAGCAGCTGATGGACCGGGGCGTCCTGGTCAAGGACACCCACGGTCCGACGATCCGGATCGCCCCGCCGCTGGTGATCGGCGAGGAGGACCTGGACTGGGGGCTGGCGCAGCTGCGTGGCGTGCTGGGTGTCTGAGGGCTGTCCCGGTCAGACGATCACGTGGGGCAGGAAGCGGGCGTACTCGTCGGTGATCAGGCCTGTCGACTCGCGGATACCGAGTCCCGCCGGTTCGTCCTCCACCACCCAGGCGCCGAGTACGACACGGTTGCCGTCGAAGGAGGGCAGCGGGGCGAGTTCCTGGTAGCAGCAGGGTTCGTCCCGCAGGACGGGGTCCGCGCCGGGTTCGTGGACGGTGACGCCGGCGCCCTCGCGGCCCAGCAGGGGCTTGGCGACGTACCCCGTGGTCGCGGCCAGCTCCCGCGGGCCGTCGAGGTGGGCGGCCAGAAGGTTGGGGTGGCCCGGGTACAGCTCCCAGAGGATCGCCAGGAGCGCCTTGTTGCTGAGGAGCATCTTCCAGGCGGGCTCGATCCACATCGTCGAGCCCGTACCGCCGCCGTTGTCGAGGGTGTCCAGGACGTGGTCGGCGAAGCGGTCGGTGGTGAGCCATTCCCAGGGGTACAGCTTGAAGCAGCTGCGGATGAAGCCGAGCCGGTTGTCGACGAAGCGGCCGGACAGGGGGTCCCAGCCGATCTCCTCGACCGATATCCAGTCGGTGTCGAGGCCCGCCTGTTCGGCGGTCTCCTTCAGATAGGCGACGGTCATCAGGTCCTCGCCGAGCTCGTCCTCCGCGGAGTGCGCGAAGTAGAGGGGGCTGCCCGGCGGAAGGAGAGCGGCCTGCTTCCGCCAGGCGGCGACGAGGCGTTCGTGCAGGGAGTTCCACTGGTCGGCGCCGGGGAAACGGTCCTCCATCCAGAACCACTGGGGGCTCGCGGCCTCGACGAGCGAGGTCGGGGTGTCGGCGTTGTACTCCAGCAGCCTGGCGGGGCCCGTACCGTCGTAGCGCAGGTCGAAGCGGCCGTAGACGGACGGGAGTTCGGCGCGGCGGTGCCAGGCCTCGGCGACCGCGCGGGCGACCTTCGGGTCGGTGATGCCGAGGTCGGCGAAGCGGTTCTCCTCGACGATGTGCCCGGCCGCCGCGAGGCACATGCGGTGGAGTTCCGCGACGGTGTCCTCCAGCGCCTCGATCTCGGGGAGCGAGAAGGCGTAGTACGCGCTCTCGTCCCAATAGGGGCGCAGGGAGTCGTCCGGGTAGCGGGTCAGCGGGTAGACGAGGCCCTGCCGCTCGACGGTCTGCTGCCAGTCGGCGCGGGGTTCGAGGGGACGGCGTTGCACGGTGTCATGTGTCCGATCGGGTGCTGGGGCGGTGCGGGGGTCGGTGGCGTCGGGGCACTCAGCCGCCGGAGCCGCCCTTTCCGCCCTTGCCCCCGCCGATGCCGCCGCGGTCCACGCCGTGGCCGTGGCTGCCGCCGGAGGAACCGGATCCCTTGCCCGGCTTGGTGAACGAGCCGCCGTCGACCCAACTGCTCTTCTTCTTGCCGCCGTAGTACCAGGTGCCGTGGGCGGAGGACTTGGTGGAGGTGCAGTTCTTGTCCGCGACGACCTTGTAGCCCTTGAGCGCCTGGTAGCTGTCGCGGTCGACGCAGCGCTTGTCGGGGTCCGAGGAGCAGGCGGTGAGAGTCGCCGCGAGCAGTCCCATGCCGCCGAGCACGACCGTGCCGGAGCGCAGTCGCCGTCGTGTGTCCGCCATGTTCTCTCCCCCGTTGGTCCAGATCGATTTCGTCCGGCTCGGCGCCGACGTTCAGATTAGAGACCGGTCGGGGCCGGTACGCGGTGGCCCCCTCCGATTCGGGTTCCCCTAAAGTCACTTCGTGCTCTTTGGAATGTTGTGCGCACTTGGTGCCGCGGTCTGTTTCGGTACGGCGACGGTGCTGCAGGCGATCGCCGCACGGACGGCGGCCGGCACCCGGTCCGGCACCGGCGGCCCGGGCGGGGACGCGGCGTTGCTGCTGCGGGCCCTGCGGCAGTGGCGGTATCTCGCGGGTCTGGCGCTGGACGGGCTCGGGTTCGTGTTCCAGATCGCGGCGCTGCGGTCGCTTCCCATCTACGCGGTGGGGGCCGCGCTGGCGTCGAGCCTCGCGGTGACCGCGGTGGTGGCGGCGCGGCTGCTGCGGGTGCGGCTCAGCGGGACGGAGTGGGCCGCGGTGGGAGTGGTGTGCGCGGGGCTGGGGATGCTCGGGCTGGCGTCCGGGGCCGAGGGGGACCGGGGGGGCTCGATGACGTTGAAGTACGCGATGCTGGGGACCGCGGTACTGGTGCTGCTGCTGGGGCTGGTGGGTGGCCGGCTGTCGGGGCGCGGGCGGGCGCTGGTGCTCGGGCTGGGGGCGGGGTTCGGGTTCGGGGTGGTCGAGGTGTCCGTGCGGCTGATCGACGACCTCGCACCCGGAACGCTGGTGCGCAATCCGGCGGTGTACGCGCTGCTGGTCGGGGGAGGTGCCGCGTTCCTGCTCCTGACCACGGCACTGCAGCGCGGCTCGGTGACGACGGCGACCGCGGGCCTGGTGATCGGCGAGACCATCGGGCCGGCCCTGGTGGGGGTGGTCTGGCTGGGGGACCGTACGCGGGAGGGGCTGGAGTGGCTGGCCGTGCTCGGGTTCCTGGTGGCGGTGGCGGGGGCGCTGGCCCTGGCGCGGTTCGGGGAGGCCCCGGTGGAGGAGGCCTGACTCGACGACCGGTGCGCCGAAGCTCCGCACCATGGAGATCCTCGGTTCGCTGGAGACCGGGGCGCGGGGCGTGTACTCCGGGGCCCTCGGCTATCTGGGGTGCGGCGGTGGCGCGGACCTCGGCCTCGCCGTCCGCACGGCCGTGCTGGTGGACGGGCTGCTGCACCTGGGAGCCGGCAGCGCGATCGCCCTCGACTCCGATCCGGCGGCCGAGTACGACGAGATGCTGCTGGAGACGGCGGCGCTCATGCGGGCCCATCGGGAGCACGGCGGACCCGGCGGACCCGGCGAGCAGGACGGGCACAGCTCGGAAGGTGTCCGCCCCGGTCGGAACGCCACCCGTCGCTGACCCTGCCCCCCTGACCCTGCCCCTGCCCCTGCCGCTGCCGCTCGGCTCGGCTCGGCTCGGTTCGGCTCGGTACGAAGAGCCGCTCCGCCCCGGAATGCGGTTCCGGGCTATCCGCCGGCGGAGGCCAGGGCCGCGCACAGTGCCTCCAGCGCCCCGGCCCACGCGTGGTCCGGTGGTGTCCCGTAGCCCACCACGAGCGCGTCCGTCCGCCCGGCCGTCGAGTCCGGGTGGCGGTAGCGCTCCAGTCCGTGGGCGGCGAGACCGTGCCAGGCGGTCGCCCGCAGCGCGGGCCGCTCCGTGCCCTGCGGGAGCCGCAGCACCACGTGCAGACCCGCCGCGATCCCGGTCGCACGGACCCCGGGAGCCCGCGCCGCGAGCTGCGCCACCAGCGCGTCCCGTCGACGGCGGTAGCGCAGCCGGGCCGCGCGGACATGCCGGTCGTACGCGCCCGAGGTGAGGAACTCCGCCAGGGTCAGCTGGTCCAGCACCCCGCAGGACCAGTCCGCCTCGCCCTTGGCCGCGATCACCTCCGGCCCGATCGACGGCGGCAGCACCAGCCAGCCCAGCCGCAGGCCCGGGGCCAGGGACTTGCTCGCCGTGCCCAGGTAGACGACGTGGTCGGGGTCCAGGCCCTGGAGCGCGCCGACCGGCTGGCGGTCGTAGCGGAACTCCCCGTCGTAGTCGTCCTCCAGGATCAGCCCGTCGCCGCGCCGCGCCCAGTCCACGAGCGCGGCCCGCCGTTCGGGGTGCAGCGGCACCCCCATCGGGAACTGGTGCGCGGGGGTCAGCAGCACCGCCCGCACCCCGGCGAGATCACCGGACGTCAACTCCTCCGTGCGCGTGCCCAGTTCGTCGAATCCGAGCGGTGTCGTCCGCAGGCCGGCTCGTTCCAGCAGGTTCCAGTGCACGTCCAGCCCGTACGGCTCCACGGCCAGCGCCCGTGCTCCTCGTCCGTGCAGCACCTGGCCGAGCAGCATCAGCCCGTGCGCGAACCCGGAGCAGATCACCATGCGTTCCGGGTCGGCGCGGACTCCGCGGGCCCGCGCCAGATAGCCGGCCAGGGCGGTACGCAGTTCCACCCGGCCCCGCGGGTCGCCGTAGCCGAGGGCGTCGTACGGAGCCGTCGCCAGCGCCCGGCGGGAGGCCTTCAGCCAGGCCGCGCGGGGGAAGAAGGACAGGTCCGGGGTGCCGGGGATCAGGTCGTACGCCGGCCGGGAGGGGACGCGGCGCGGTTCCTGGGCGGCCGACGGCGCGGGCACCGGACGTTCGGCGACGCCCGTGCCCGAGCCCTGGCGTGCGGTGAGCCAGCCCTCCGCCACCAGGTCGGTGTACACGTCCGCGACCGTGTTGCGGGCGATGCCCAGGTCGGCGGCGAGGGAGCGGGAGGAGGGCAGCCGGGTGCCCGGCGCCAGCCGGCCGCCGCGGACCGCCTCCCGCAGGGTGTCCGTCAGGCCCCTGCGGACACCGGATCCGGTCGGCTCGACATGGAGGTCGATCCCGAAAGTGGCCCAGGATTCTGCCATGGAAATGGACCATACTCCTGGGCTGCCTTGTTCGTAGGGTCGCGGCATGACGACGAACGAAGTCCCCACCGACGCCCACGCCGGCGCCGACGCGACCGAGGAGTACGCCCCCGAGCACAGCCCCCGTCTGGCCTGGGCCAAGCTGGCCCCCGACGTCTACAAGGCCATGGTCCGGCTCGACACGGCGGCCCAGCAGGGGCTCGACCCGAAGCTGGGCGAGCTGGTGCGGATCCGTGCCTCACAGCTCAACCACTGCGCGTTCTGCCTCGACATGCACACCAAGGACGCGCTCGCCGCGGGCGAGAGCGTCGAGCGGATCGTGCAGCTCAGCGCGTGGGACGAGTCCCGGCACTTCTACACCGAGAAGGAGCTCGCGGCGATCGAGCTGACGGAGGCGATCACCGTACTGACCGACGGCTTCGTGCCGGACGAGGTCTACGCGCGCGCCGCCCGCCACTTCGAGGAGGCCGAGCTGGCGCAGCTGATCGCGTCGATCACGGTCATCAACGCATGGAACCGGTTCGGGGTGACCTGCCGCCTCGTGCCCGGTCACTACACGCCGGGGCAGTTCAAGTGACGGTGACGGTGACGGTGGCAGCTTCGGCTCCCGTGCCGTGGCCTGCGCGCACCGGGATGCCGCCGGGGGATTTCCCGTCATGAGCGGAGTCGAGACCTTCCGGGCCCTGCACCACGGCCGCCCCCCGGGTGACCCGCTCGTCCTGCCCGGCCCCTGGGACGCTGTCAGCGCGCGGGTGTGCGCGGACGCCGGTTTCCCCGCGCTCGCCACGCCGAGCGCGGGTGTCGCCGCCTCGCTCGGGTACGCGGACGGGGCCACGCCCGCCGACGAGATGTTCGCGGCGGTCGCCCGGATCGCACGGGCCGTCGACGTGCCCGTCTCCGCGGACGTGGAGGGCGGTTACGGGCTGACGCCCGGGGAGCTGGTGGAACGGCTGCTGGCGGCGGGCGTGGTCGGCTGCAACCTCGAGGACTCCGAAGGGGGTGTCCTCAAGGACCCGGTACGGCACGCCGACTGGCTGGCGGCGGTACGGGCCGCCGCCGGTGACCGGCTCTTCGTCAACGCCCGCGTCGACGTCTTCGTGCACGGGGACGGGAATCCGCAACGGGCCCTCGAACGGGCCGCGCTGTACGTCGCCGCGGGCGCCGACTGCGTGTATCCGATCGGCGCGCCCGTCGGCGTGCTCCCCCTGCTGAGGGCGGGCGTTCAAGGACCCGTCAACGTGCTGGCCAGGCCCGACGGCTCCTCCCTCACCGAGCTCGGTGAGCGAGGAGCCACCCGGATCACGTTCGGACCGGGAGTGCAGCGCCGCGCGGCGGAGGCGATGCGGGAGTTCGTCACAGGACTGAGATGACCGGGGTCACGACAGCCACGCGCGCCAGGTCGACGCGTGGCTGTCCACCCACTTCTTCGCCGCCTCCTGCGCCGACAGCTTGTCGTTGGCGATCATCAGGGAGACCTCGTTCTGGTCCTCGGTGGTCCACTTGAACTTCTTCAGGAAGGCGGCCGCCTTGCCGCCGTTCTTCGCGAAGTCCGTGTTGAGGTACTTCTGGAGCGGGGTGTGCGGATAGGCGCAGGCGACCTTCGCCGCGTCCGCGTCGCAGCCCTCCTTGTAGGCGGGCAGCTTCACCTCCGTCATCGGGACCTTCTCGAAGAGCCACTGGGGTGAGTACCAGTACGTGAGGAAGGGCTTCTTCTCCTTCGCGAACTGCTTCATCTGGGTGATCTGCGCGGCCTCCGAACCGGCGAACACCACCTGGTAGTTGAGCTTCAGGTTGCCGACCAGGGCCTTGTCGTTGGTGACGTACGAAGGGGAGCCGTCCAGCAGCTGGCCCTTGCCGCCGCTCTCCGCGGTGCGGAGCCGGCCGGCGTACTTGTCGAGGTTCTTCCAGTCGGTGACGTCCGGGTGCTGCCGTGCGAAGTACGTGGGCACGTACCAGCCGATGTGCCCGGTGACCCCCAGCCCGCCGCCCGGGACGATCGTCTTCTTGTCCTCGACGTACCGCTTCTCCTGGTCGGGGTGGCCCCAATCCTCCAGGATGGCGTCGACCCGGCCCTGGCTGAGCGCGTCCCACGCGGGGACCTCGTCGACCTGCACGGTGTCGACGCGGTAGCCGAGCTTGTGCTCCAGCAGGTACTGCGCGACCCCCACGTTGGCCTGCGCGCCCACCCAGGACTGCACGGACAGGGTCACCGTCCCGGCGCCCTGGGCGCCCGCGAAGGGCGAGGCCTGCTTGGTCATGTCGGCCGCGCCGCAGCCGGTCAGCAGCAGGGCGGACACACCGGCGGTCACCGACATCGTACGAAGTCGCATGTCACGCTCCCTTCTTCGTGGGCCGCCGGGTCGGCTGGGTCACCCGGTCGAGCATCAGGCCGAGGCAGACGATCGCCGCTCCGGCGACCAGGCCGGTCGCCAGGTCGCCCTGGGCGAGGCCGAACACGACGTCGTAGCCGAGCGCGCCACCGCCGACCAGGCCGCCGATGATGACGACGGCGAGGACCAGCACGACCCCCTGGTTGACGGCGAGAAGCAGTGCGGGGCGGGCCAGCGGGAGCTGGACCTGGCGCAATTGCTGGGCGCCCGTGGCGCCGAGCGAGCGGGCCGCCTCCAGTGCGGCGGGGTCGACGGCGCGCAGCCCCTGGGTGGTGATGCGGACCACGGCGGGCAGCGCGTAGACGACGGCCGCGGCGACGGCGGGCGCGCGGCCGACACCGAACAGCGCCACCACCGGGATGAGGTACACGAACTGCGGCATCGTCTGGAAGACGTCGAGGACGGGCCGCAGCAACCGTTCGACACGCTCGCTGCGCGCCGCCGCCACACCGGTCGCGAATCCGAGGACGAGGGTCACGGCGACGGCCGCGAGCACCTGCGAGAGCGTGTCCAGGGAGGGCTTCCACACGCCCAGCACCCCGATGGCGGCCATCGCGAGGACCGCGGTGAGTGCGGTGCGCCAGGTGCCGATCAGCCAGGCGAGAGCGGCGACGATCAGCAGGACCGACCACCAGGGCAGTGACTGGAGGCCGTCGCGGAGGGGGTCCAGGACCCAGGTGGTGAAGTGGCCGGCCCAGTCGGCGGTGCCGCCGAGGTAGGGGACTCCGGAGTAGAGGTGGTCGGTCATCCAGCCGACGACGCGGTTCACGGGCTCGGCGATGTGCAGGGTCCAGGTGCCGGGCCAGTCGAGCCGGTCGGTGAGGCGTCCGGCGAGCGCCACGGCGACGGCCGCGGCGAGGACGTACACCCAGAGCAGGGCGGTTCCCCCGGCGCGGGTGCCGAGGCGTTCGCCCGCGGCGCCGGTCACCCGGTCCAGGACGACCGCGAGCAGCACGATCGGGATGCCGGCGGCGAGCGCGGCGCCCACGTCGACGGAGGCGAGGGCCTGGTAGACGCGGTCGCCGAGGCCGCCCGCGCCGATGACGGAGGCGATGACCGCCATCGACAGCGCCATCATGATCGTCTGGTTGAGGCCCAGCAGGAGTTCCTTGCGGGCCAGCGGGAGACGGGCGGTCAGCAGCCGCTGCCGGGCCGTGGCACCGAGCGAGGTGACGGCCTCCATCACACCGGTGTCGGCGTCGCGCAGGCCGAGCGCGGTGAGACGGGCCATGGGCGGCGCCGCGTACACGACGGTGGCGAGGACGGCGGCGGGGACGCCGATGCCGAAGACCAGGACGACGGGCAGCAGGTAGGCGAAGGCCGGGAGCACCTGCATGGTGTCGAGGACCGGGCGCAGGGCGCGGTAGGTGCGGTCGGAGAGCCCGGCGGCGAGGCCGAGCAGCGCGCCGAGGGCGACGGACGCGAGGACGGCGACCACCATGAGCGCGAGCGTCTGGAGGGTGGGCACCCACATGCCGAGCAGCCCGCAGGCGAGGAAGGCGGCGGTCGTTCCGAGCGCGAGCCGGATGCCCGCGGCCCGCCAGGCGACGAGTCCCGCGGCCACCGTGACGCCGGCCCAGCCCGCCGCGAGCAGCACCAGGTAGACGGCGCGTACGCAGAGGACGACGGCGTTGCTGACGTAGCCGAAGAAGTACAGGAACAGCGGGTGGCTGTCCCGGTTGTCGATGATCCAGTCGCTGGTTCTGCCGAGGGGACCGGCGAGGTCGACGGTGAGCGCGTGCGGCCAGGTGCCGCTGGCCCAGCGGGAGTCGAGGACCGGGACGAGGACGGCCGCGGCGACGGCGAGCAGCAGGATCTTGGCCACGGCGCGGTGCCGGGTGGCGCTCTTGAGCAGGGCGGAGACGCCGGTGTGTCCGACGGTCGCGGTGACGGCAGCCATCAGGCCACCTCCTCACCGCGGGCCGCGGAGTCCGTCCCGGCCACCACCCCGAGCAGCGCCGCCGAGTCCACGACCCCGAGGCAGCGTCCCTTCTCCATGACGCGTGCCGGGTCGCCGGAGCGCGCCACCGCCTCGATGGCCTGCGAGACGGTCGTCTCCGGTGCCACGGCCGGGCCTCGCGCGGCCTCGTCCGCGGACGCGGCCCGCATCGCCGTGCGCACGGTCATGACCTGCTCGCGCGGCACGTCCCGGACGAACTCGCGGACGTAGTCGTCGGCGGGTGAGCCGACGATCTCCTCGGGTGTGCCGAGCTGGACGATGCGGCCGTCGCGCATCAGGGCGATGCGGTCGCCCAGGCGCAGGGCCTCGTTCAGATCGTGGGTGATGAAGACCATCGTGCGGCCCTCGTCGCGGTGGAGGCGGACGACCTCCTCCTGCATGTCACGCCGGATGAGGGGGTCGAGTGCGCTGAACGGCTCGTCGAACAGCAGCACTTCGGGGTCGACGGCGAGGGCCCGGGCGAGCCCGACGCGCTGCTGCTGGCCGCCGGAGAGCTGGCCCGGCTTCCGGTGTTCCATGCCTTCGAGGCCGACCTTGGCGACGACCCCGGCGGCCCGCTCGCGGCGCTCCGCCTTGCCGACGCCCTGGATCTCCAGGCCGTAGGCGACGTTGTCGAGGACGGAGCGGTGCGGGAGCAGGCCGAAGTGCTGGAAGACCATGGCGGCGCGGTGGCGGCGCAGTTCGCGCAGCCGGCCCCGGTCCATGGCGCGTACGTCCTCACCGTCGATGGCGATCGTGCCCGCGGTCGGCTCGATGAGCCGGGTCAGACACCGTACGAGGGTGGACTTGCCCGAGCCGGACAGGCCCATGACGACGAAGACCTCGCCCTTGCGCACGTCGAAGCCGACGTCGCGGACGGCGGCGGTGCAGCCGGTGCGGGAGCGGAGTTCGGCGGGGGTGAGGGCGGTGAGCTCGGGGTCGGCGGGGACCCGCTCGGGCCTGGGTCCGAAGACCTTCCACAGACCGTCGACGGAGAAGACGGGACCCTCGGCGGCACCCGCACCACTGACACTGCTGACACTGCTGACACTGCTGGCACTACTGGCAGTCGTACTCATCACGCACCGCCTCCGATCAGCTCGGCGCATTTCTCCCCGACCATGAGCACTCCGATCATCGGGTTCACGGCGGGCATCGTCGGGAAGACGGACGCGTCGGCGACACGCAGGCCGTCGAGACCGCGCACCCTCAGTTCGGGGTCGACCACGGCGTCGGTGTCCGCCGCCGCCCCCATCCGGCAGGTGCCCGCCGGGTGGTACACGGTGTGCGCGACCTGGCGCGCGTACGCGCTCAGCTCCTCGTCGTCCGTGACGTCAGGACCGGGGCACACCTCACGCTTGAGCCAGCCCGCGAGCGGCTCGGTCGCGGCGATCTCGCGGGCGATACGGATCCCGTCGACGAGGGTGCGGCCGTCGTAGTCGTCCTCGTCCGTGAAGTAACGGAAGTCGAGGGCGGGCTTGACCGCCGGATCGGCGCTCGTCAGGTACAGCCGTCCGCGGCTGCGCGGCTTGGGGATGTTCGGGGTCATCGAGACGCCGTGCGCGGGGCGTTCGTAGCCGATCCGCTCCGGGTTGTCGGTGAACGGGACCTGGTAGAAGTGGAACATCAGGTCGGGGCCCGCGTGTCCGGGGTCGCGGCGCACGAAGAGACCCGCGTCGGAGTCCATCGCGGAGTTCTCGGGGATGGGGCCGTCCGTCTCCCACACGATCACCGACTCGGGGTGGTCGAGCAGGTTCTCACCGACGCCGGGCAGGTCGTGGGCGACGGGTATGCCGAGCGCCTCCAGCTCGGCGGCCGGTCCGATGCCGGAGTGCAGCAGCAGCCGCGGCGAGTCCACGGCGCCGGCGCACAGCACGACCTCGTGCTTCGCGCGTACGAGGATCTCCTCGCCGTCCTTGGTGCGGACGTGCACGCCCGTCGCGCGCGTCCCCGCCAGCTCCAGCCGGTGCGCCCAGGTCTCCAGCATCAGCGTGAGGTTGGGCCGCTCGTCCATCACCGGGTGCAGATAGGCGACCGACGCGCTGGACCGCTTGTTGTTCTCGGGGTGGTAGGCGAGGTCGAAGAAGCCGGCACCCTCGGTGAACGGCTGCTTGTTGAAGCCCTCGACGCGGGGAACACCCAGCGCGGACCGGGCGGCGTCCACGAAGTCGCGGGCGATGGCGTTCCGGTCCTTCTCGTCGACCGGGACGATGTTGTTGAGGAGCCGCGCGAAGTACGCCTCCATCGGCACCGCGCCCCAGCCCTCCGCGCCGGCCGCCTCCCACTCGTCCCAGTCGGAGGGCAGCGGCTTGAACGCGATGAGCGTGTTGTGCGAGGAGCAGCCGCCCAGCACCCGGGCCCGGCTGTGCCGGATGTGCGAGTTGCCGCGGGGCTGCTCGGTCGTCGGGTAGTCGTAGTCGAGCTCGCCGCCGAGCAGGCCCATCCACCGGCGCAGGGTGAGGACGTCCTCGCGGCCCACGTCGCTGGGGCCGCCCTCGATGACGGCGACGGTGACGTCGGGGTTCTCGGTGAGCCGGGAGGCGATCACGGAGCCGGCCGTTCCGCCTCCGATGACGACGTAGTCGTACGTGTTCTCGTGCATGTGGTCGTGCTCCAGGGTGCTGTGTGCGGTGGAGGGTTGCGTCACTGGGATCAGCCCGCGAACCAGCGGACCGGCTTGGGCGCGAGGTTCTGGTAGACGTGCTTCGTCTCGCGGTACTCGGCGAGGCCCGCCGGGCCCAGTTCGCGCCCCACACCGCTCTTGCCGAAGCCGCCCCACTCCGCCTGCGGGAGATAGGGGTGGAAGTCGTTGATCCAGACGGTGCCGTGCCGCAGCCGTCCGGCGACCCGGCGGGCACGGCCCGCGTCGGTGGTCCAGACGGCACCCGCGAGCCCGTACTCGGTGTCGTTGGCGAGCGCGACGGCCTCCTCCTCGGTGCGGAAGGTCTCCACCGTCAGGACGGGCCCGAAGACCTCCTCGCGGACCACCTTCATCCCGCGGTGGCACTGGTCGAGAACGGTCGGCTCGTAGAAGTAGCCGGTGGCGGGCCTGCTGCCGGAGGGTTCCGGACGCTGCCCGCCGGCCCGCAGCACCGCACCCTCGGCCAGCGCGGAGGCGACGTACGCCTCGGTCTTCTCCCGCTGCTGCTCGGAGACCAGCGGGCCGCACTCGACACCCTCCTCGGTGCCGCGGCCCAGCCTGATCCGCCCGGCGCGGCGCGCGAGTTCGGCGACGAAGCGCTCGCGCACGGACTCCTCGACGATGAGACGCGAGCCCGCCGAGCAGACCTGGCCGCTGTGGATGAAGGCGGCGTTGAGCGCCTGGTCGACGGCGGTGTCGAAGTCCTCGTCCGTCGCGCAGGCGTCCGCGAAGACGACGTTGGGGTTCTTGCCGCCGAGTTCGAGGGCGACCTTCTTGACGGTGTCGGCGGCGGCCCTGGCCACCTTCGTGCCGCTGACCAGGCCACCGGTGAAGGAGACGAGGTCGACGTCGGGGTGCTCGGCGAGGCGGGCGCCGACCGTGTGTCCAGGCCCGGTGACGAGATTGGCGACCCCGGCCGGCAGACCGGCCTCGACGAGCAGCCGCAGCAGCGCGATCGTCGTCAGCGGCGTGATCTCGCTCGGCTTGATCACGAAGGTGTTCCCGGCGGCCAGGGCGGGCGCGACCTTCCAACTGGCCTGCAGCAGCGGATAGTTCCACGGTGTGATCAGTGCGCAGACGCCCACCGGCTCGTGCACGACGACACTGTGGACGTCCTCGGACCCGGCGTCGACGACCCGGCCGCCGCCCTCCCCCACGACGAGATCGGCGAAGTACCGGAAGGCGTCCGCGACGCAGTCGATGTCGACGCGCCCTTCCTCGACCGTCTTGCCCGCGTCCCGGCTCTCCAGCAGCCCGAGCTCCTCACGGTCGCGGACCAGGAGGTCGGCGACGCGGCGCAGCAACGCCGCGCGCTCGGCGACGGGGGTGTGCGGCCACGGGCCTGTGTCGAAGGCGTCGCGGGCGGCCGCGACGGCCGCGTCGGTGTCCCTCTCGTCACCCTCCGCGACCACGGCGAACGGCTTGGCATCCGCGGGGTCGAGGATCTCGCGGGTCGCGCGGGATGCGGCCGCGCGCCACTCCCCGCCCACGTGGAGCGTCTGTTCTGCCTGCTGAGCCCGGTGTCCGGCCATGGTCGGTGCTGCCTTCCGTTCCTGATCCGTTCCCCTGTGTCACGTACGTGTCACTCTCAGGGACCGGGAGCGCATGCCCCCCGGCCCGGATTGCATGCACGATCGGTGACCGGAAGTGCGCCGTGTCACTGAAAAATCAGCAGAAATACGACCAGAAGCGACGCATGACAGGGTGGTCGGCCCGGCCTGCCCTCCTTCCCTCCTTCCCCTTTCTTTGACTACGGTCAAAGAATGACCTTCGGCGCTTCAACCGGTACTTCACCCGCCGCATCGGAGTCCTGGACGACCGCTACCTCGGACAGGACCGGCCGCTCGGCGAGGCACGGCTGCTGTTCGAGCTCGGGGGCGGGGTGTCCCTGCGCGAGCTGCGGAGCCGGCTCGGCCTGGACGCCGGATATCTGAGCCGGATGGTCCGGGCGCTGGAGGCGCAGGGGCTGGTTCGGGTGAGCGTGCCGGCCGAGGACAGCCGGCTACGGGTCGCGGAGCTCACGCCGGCCGGCCGCGACGAGGTCGAGGAGCAGAACCGGCGGGCCGACGCGCTCGCCGAAGGTCTGCTCGGCGGGCTCGACGAGCGGCAGCGCGACGAACTCACCGCCGCCATCGGCGCCGCCGAGCGGCTGCTGCGGCTGGCGGGCATCACCGTCGAGTCCGTCGACGGCGCCTCGCACGACGCGCGCGACTGCCTCGCCGGGTACGCCGCCGACATCGACCAGCGGTTCCCGGAAGGGTTCGACCCCGCCGCCCTCGTACGGCCCGACGAGGTGTCCGGGGACTCGGGTGCTTTCCTCGTCGCGTACGAGGAGGGGCGTCCCGTGGGGTGCGGGGCGTTGCGGCTCCTGGAGCCGGGGGTCGGCGAGATCCGCCATGTATGGGTGCGTCCGGGGGCCCGGCGGCTCGGTCTCGCGCGACGGATCCTCGACGGGCTGGAGCGCGAGGCCGCCGGACGCGGCTGCGCCGTCGTACGGCTCGACACGCACGCGGTGCTCACCGAGGCGCAGTCGATGTACCGGGCGTGCGGATACGAGGAGATCCCCCGGTACGACGACAACGTCTACGCCGCTCACTGGTTCGAGAAGCGACTCCGAGCGTGCCCGAAGCCGCTCCCGTGACGGGCGGTGCCCTGGTTCAGCAGGCGCCGGCCAGGCAGAACGACGTCACCGCCGTCTCCTGGACCTGCCGCTGCGCGGGCCATGCGTCGGCCGGTCCCGAGGTGAGGACGACGTACAGCTCACCGCCGCCGGCCGGGACGACCCGGTCCAGGGTGCGCACCTCGACGCCCCACTTCTGGCTGGGGTGGGAGTAGTCGAGCTCGGCGGCCTCGCCCCGGGCGTCGGGCACGGTCGTGAGGCTGTTGCGGTGGTAACCCGGCAGCTGTTTCCTGAGGTCCTTCTCGGCCGCCGTGAGCGTGCCGCGCGGGGTGGGGTCGTCCTCGCTGACCCGGAAGACCTGGAGATAGCGGGGTCCTCCGCCGGACTCCCGGAAGAAGTAGATCGTGACGCCGTTCTTGCCGCTCTGCGTCTCCGGCTGCCAGCCGTCCGGTACGGCGGTATCGAACTCGCCGTTCGACACCCGGTGGTATCCGGCCGGGAGAGCGCTCGGCGAGGGGGATGCCGAGGTGGCGTCCAGGGTCGGTGTGGGCGTGGGTACGGGCGTGGGGTCCTGGGCGCTCCGGCCGGTGGGCGCGGTGGACACCTTGGTGCGGGCGTCGTCCTTGTGCGTACCGCCGCTGTCCCCGCTCCACAGGTACCAGCCGCCGAACCCCGCCGCCCCGCCGACGAGCAGGGCCGCGGTCAGCACCGCGACCACGCGGCGCACCGAGGGCCGCGAGGCGGGACCCGGAGCGGGAAGGGGACCAGGAGTCGAGTAGGCCGGATGGGCCGGGGGGTAGGCGCCCGGATCGGGACCGGGAAAGAAGGCGGGGGCCGGATACTGGCTCCGCCGGTCGGGACCCGGGCCGGAATCGGTGCCGGAACCGGTGGCGGAGCCGGAACCCGGGCCGGAGCCGTCCTCCGGGCCCGGGGCAGGACCCGGACCCGGCGCGGGGGCGGGCGCGGGCGGGTGGACCGGTTCGAACTCCGGGCGCGGCGGAGGCGGCGGGGTGTAGCGGCCCCGCGGCGCGCCGCCCGTCTCCCAGCTCTGCGTCTCGGCGTTCCAGTGGACCTCGTCCTTGCCGGCCACGGTCAGTTCCCCAGCAGCGCGGCGACGGATTCGGCCACCGCGCCCGCCGAGGCCAGCAGCCCGGTCAGCGCGCCGGCGTCCGTGAGGGCCTGCCGGAGCCGGGCGAGCCGGCTCTGCCCCGCCCGGCCCGACTCCTCGATCTCGGCCTGGGCCACGGCGAGTTCGGCGTCCAGGCCGGCCGTCTGGCTGCTGGCGACCAGCCGCCCCAGGTCGGCGCGGAGTTCACGCACCTGCCGCAGCAGCTCCTCGTGCGCCGGGTCGCGGCCCGGCACTCCGGCGCCCGGCTGATTGACGACGTTGTTGCCGTCGCCGATCGCGAAGGCCCCGCTGACACCGCTGATGTTGATGGATCCTCTTCCGGCGGCCTGCTCGTCAGCCATTGCCATCCCCTCCCGCCCCGTTCGGTGTGCTCGGTGTGCTGGGCGTGCCCGGCGCGTTCGACGGGCCCGGCGCACCGGACGTACTCGGCGCGCCCGGCGTGTTCGGCGCGCCCGGCGTGTTCGGCGCACTCGGCTCGCCTGGCGTACCCGACGTACTCGGCGCCCTGTTGGTGACGACGTTGTTGTCACCGAGGGCGAACGCCCCCTGCGCGTTCTCGATCAGGGTGCTGCCGCCGCTCACGTTGACGACCTTCTGGGCGAACTCGTCGGTCCGGTAGCCCGAGTCCTTCAGAACCTGCCGCACTCCCTGCGCGACCCGGTCCTGGATCGACTTGAGATAGCGGGTGACGTCCATGTCCTGGAAGAGCGAGGCGCTGTCCCCGGAGCCCAGCTCGCGCACCGACCGGGCGGGCCCGTCCGGCATCGCCGCGCCGTAGCCCGCGGTGAGGATCCGCCAGGTCAGGGCCACTCCCCGGCCCACTGTCGCGGCCGCGAGAGGCGCCGAGCGAGGCGTACGCGCCAGCGCCCACACCGCCTTGCCCAGCGGGCTGTTGTGACGGTGCTGGTGGGCGATGCGGTCCGCGTTCTCGAAGTCGGCGCGGACCGGCAGCAGGACGTGCGGGGCGATCTCCAGCATCAGCATGCCGCCCTGGGTGTGCACGCGGACGAAGACGGTGGTGACGACCTCCTCCTCCCAGCCGCCGACCCGTGCCCGCAGGAAGTGCCGGCGGGTCTCGCCGCCCTCCTCGACCGACTCGGCGCTGTGCAGGACGAACGCGTCCTGGTGGTACGGCGCGAGGTCCCTGCGGGGCAGCCCCGTCACCGGCAGGAACACGCACTCGTCGATCTCCAGGCGGCGCAGCCGGTCCCGGACCGCGCCCCCGGCGTGCGGCGACGGCAGCCGCAACCGCGCCAGCAGCTCGTGGATCCGGTCGAGGATCACCCGGTTGTTGATGGGCAGCGGCGGCTCCCGGCGCTCCGGGTCCGGCCGTAGCTCGACGGCGAGACTCCAGGTGTCGTACGCCCGCCCGGCACCGCAGAAGGGGTGCGCCGCGTGGTACATCACCAGGGGCGAGTGCTGCTCGACACGGATGCGCTGCCGCAGCCGCTGGAAGCGCCGCCCCTCGGCGAGTTCGGCCGGGTCGGCGGCCATGTCCCCGAAACGCGCCGGGTGCAGCTCGTGCCCGAGCGCCCGCGCGAACTGACCGCGCTGCAGGGCGACGCACACCGCCACCAGCAGCAGGACGAGCAGCGCGGACCAGGCGTTGACCGGCTGGATGCGCACCCCGCCGTTCTCGAAGAGTGCCGTCGCCAGCGGGGTGGGGAGGAAGGCGTCGAAGAATTCGAAGAGCTCCCGCTGGTCCACGACGCCGAAGGCCGCGCGCACCGTCGTGACCGAGGCGTAGATCAGGAAAATCCGCCCCCACCAGCGCAGCCACCACGCGGGGAATCTCCGGTACCACGGGGGACGTTCCTGCGCGCCCCGGATCCAGGAGGCGGTGGCGAGCACCAGGCACGGAAGCAGAAGGGCGGCCAGCAGGTAGTTGGAGAGCGGGAAACCCACCGCCCACAGTCCCAGGATCGCGGCCGCCCAGCCCCCTTCGAGCCGGCGTGCGCGCAGGGCGTGGGCCAGGACGCGCGCCGCGTCATGGCCGAGCGAGGGGGCGGCGAGGCGCTCCTCGTGGACGTACAGCTCCTCGATCACCGCGTCGCGGTAGCCCGCGTCCAGGTAGGTGCCCGCGCAGAGCAGCCGCGTCGCCTCACTCGCCCCCGGCGGCACACCGGGCTCGCCGGTCACGGTGGTCCGTGGTGGCTGTGGTTGCTGAGGTAACTGGAATGTCTGCGTCAACGCTGCTCCCCCGAGGCGTGAACTGCCGTGTTCCGCACACGCGTTGGTGTGTCCGGCGTCACAGCATAGGGGTCGTGTGGCATCCCTGCCGCGTTTATTCACAGGAACGGCGCAGGCCCCGCCCGGGAAACCCGGGCGGGGCCTGCGTGAGGTACCGCGAGGTGCGGCGGGGTGCGAGGGCTCAGATGAGACCGAGACCGCGGACCGCGTCGCGCTCCTCCTCGAGCTCCTTGACGGAGGCGTCGATGCGGGCGCGGGAGAACTCGTTGATGTCCAGGCCCTGGACGATCTCGTACCGGCCGTCCTTGGTGGTGACGGGGAAGGAGGAGATGATCCCCTCCGGGACGCCGTACGAACCGTCCGACGGGATGCCCATGGAGGTCCAGTCGCCGTCCGCCGTGCCGTTGACCCAGGTGTGCACGTGGTCGATGGCGGCGTTGGCCGCGGAGGCGGCGGAGGAGGCGCCACGGGCCTCGATGATCGCGGCACCGCGCTTGGCGACGGTCGGGATGAAGTCCTCGGCGAGCCACTTCTCGTCGTTCACGACCTCGGCGGCGTTCTTGCCGGCGACCGTGGCGTGGAAGATGTCCGGGTACTGGGTGGCGGAGTGGTTGCCCCAGATGGTGAGGCGCTTGATGTCCGCGACCGTCGTGCCGGTCTTCTTCGCGAGCTGCGTCAGCGCGCGGTTGTGGTCCAGACGGGTCATCGCGGTGAAGCGCTCGGCCGGTACGTCCGGGGCGGCGGCCTGCGCGATGAGGGCGTTGGTGTTCGCCGGGTTGCCCACGACGAGGACCTTGACGTCGTCCGCGGCGTGGTCGTTGATGGCCTTGCCCTGCGGCTTGAAGATGCCGCCGTTGGCCGACAGCAGGTCGCCGCGCTCCATGCCCTTGGTACGCGGGCGGGCGCCGACGAGCAGGGCGACGTTCGTGCCGTCGAAGGCCACGTTCGGGTCGTCCGTGATGTCGATCCCCGCGAGGAGCGGGAAGGCGCAGTCGTCGAGCTCCATGGCGGTGCCCTCGGCGGCCTTCAGCGCCGGCGTGATCTCCAGGAGGCGCAGCTTGACCGGCACGTCCGCGCCGAGCAGCTGGCCGGAGGCGATGCGGAAGAGCAGGGCGTAACCGATCTGGCCGGCAGCGCCGGTGACGGTGACGTTCACGGGAGTGCGGGTCATGGCGTTCTCCGTATGACAGCTGGCGGTGGGGCGTCCCTGCCCCGGGGTGCAGGATCGTCCCCTGCGTCCACCGCAATGATCGATCAAAGGTGCCGATGATCGATCTCTCGGCGTCAAGAGAGATCCGCCGTCAGGCTATCGCGCATCCGATACGCCCGACGGCCGGGTCCCGTGTGGCCCACCCCACAGAGGCCCCGAACGGGCGGCCGCCGGCCCCGGGGGGAAGAGGGCGGCGGCCGCCGAGGGGGTGCCGGGGTCCGTCCCGGGGGCGGGTGCACGTCCCGCCCCTCCCGGACGTCGCCGGATCCCGTGGGGGTTGTCTGTCCGCCTGCCCGCAGCGGGCGCGACCATTCCCCCCGATTTCCGAGCGCCCCCACCAACCGTCATCCGCCCCGCCACCCCTACCCGACCCGTCCGTACCTGGGGGCTTGCCGCCCCCAGACCCCCGCTCCGGCCTGAACGGCCTCGCCCTCAAGCGCCCGGACGGGCTGGATATGCCGGCCTGCACTGGAGAGGCGAGCCCGCGCTGATGGGGCACCCTCAGAGCCTGACGCCCAGGTCATGCATGTCAGCCCCTCCGGCGTTTGAGGACGAGACCTTCGGGCGAGCGGGGGTCCGGGGGCGGAGCGCCCCTGGCGGGGTCCGGGGCGGAGCCCCAGGTACGGATGACGGGGGTTCCCTGCTCGAGCGAAGCCGAGAGCTTGGGGGGAGGGTAGGGGCGGCGGGGGCGAAGAAACCTCCCCCGACCTCCCCGCACCACCCCAGCCCCTCCTACCTCACCGCGTACACCCCCGCTGCCCCGACTTCAACGTCACGCACGCCTTCGCCTCACCGGCCCCCTTGACGGCGACCATCGGGGTGTACGCGTCGGTGTCGGTGTCCACCGAACCGGTCTGCTGAGGCACACCGGCGGCGGAGACCACGACCGAGTCACCGGCCACGGCCTGCGTGATACGGGCCCAGGCCGCGGCACAGGTCTTGCTGTAGCGGACCTCGACCAGTGTCGTACCGACGGTGATGCTGGTGGGGGTGGTCGCCAACTGCCCCCCGCAGCCCATGTTCTCCGGGTCCTTGCCCGTGCAGTCGCTGCCACTGCACTTCACCCCGGCCGGCAGGTCGGGATGGACGGCGGCGGACGTCGTGGGCGTCCCGGGCGTGCTCTGCTCCTTCTTGTCACCGCCACCCCCGGTGAGGAGGACGGCCACGGCGATGACGACGAGCGCACCCACGACACCCGCGAGGAACATCGTCAACCGCCGCTTGCGCCGCGCCCCGTCGGCCCCGGCTCCGCCGGGCGACGCCCCGTCGTGAGGCTTCCCGGCGGCCGGCCGGCCACCCGCCGGCGGACCGTCGGCGGACGCGGCGGGCCCCGCCGGACCGGCCGCCACCGGCGGCCCGAACCGCCCCGGGCTCCCGGACGACGGCGTGGCGACGGCCCCCCAGCCACCGCCCCCAGCGCCCCGCGAAGCCCCTCCGGACGAGGAGCCACCGGACGGGGAACCCCCGCGCACACCACCCGCGTTCGGCGACGAGGCCCCGGACACCGAGTCCTCCACGTCCGCCGCGGTCGGCTGCGGCGGTACCGACGGCGCCACACCCGCGGGCCCGGCGACCCCGGGCGTCACGGTCGCGCTGCGGCCCTTGCGTGCCTGTTGGCCGTCGCCCCCGTTCGCCGGGGACGCCCCGGACTCCCCGAGCGCGGCCCGCGCCTGGGAGATGCGGATCGCTTCCATGGTCATGTCGTGGCGCATCTCCGAACGGCTCCAGGCACGCTCGGCGAGCTCCCACATGGTGGTCAGATGAACGGGACTGCTCCCGGTCACCTCGGCCAGGGCGACGATCGCACCCTTGGGAGCGAGAAGCCGGCCGTTGAGGTAACGCTCCCAGGACGTCCTGCTGTAGCCCGTACGGTCGGCCAGGGCGGCGACACTCAGCCCGCTCCGGTCGACCAATCGGCGCAGCTGGCCGGCGAACTCCCTGACCTGCGGATCGAGTTCATCCGGCAAGGCCTTCCAACGAGGCATTGCTGTTCCCCCCTGCTTCTTTCCCCCCGTGCGTGCCTGACATTTCCCCCCGCGCGGCTCCCCCGGGCTCTCCCCCGCGTGCGGGCAAGGGAGTGGCCCATCGCCGCCGAGTCCCCGTTCTGGTTACCCACAGGGATGCGTCCGGCCAGGACCTCAGTTCCCGGAACGGGGGCGCACAGGAGCGTTCGGGCCGGGGCATGCGCCGTTGCACGCCCGTCGGGCCGCGGTCCCAGTGTCCCATTTCCCCCGCGCCGGCCAGACGGACTCTCGACCTCCGCACAAGTGTCGGTCGGGACGGATCAGGCCCGGTCGTCGAACCTGTCAGGACGTCGACACAGCGGGAACACGGGTGCTCCCCCGCCGGTCGTCAACGAACTCGGGTCACCCGAGAGCGACGGCACCCGCGACAGCGACGAGGAGGAGCGCGAGGACGAGCAGGGCCGCGTAGAGGAGGAGACGTCCCGTGCGCGGACCGGGCGGGGGTTCCTCGTCGAGCAGGTCCCACCACGGAAGCGTGGGCTCCTCCTCGTACCCGCACGCGCCCGCACGGTCGTCCGCACCCTGCGCCGCGCCACCGTGTCCGTCGCGTCCGTCGTGCTCGTCGTGCTCGTCGTGTTCGTCGTGCTCGTGGCGTTCGTCGCGTCCGTCGTGTTCGTCGCGTCCGTCGTGTTCGTCGTGCTCGCCGCGTCCGTCCTGCGCGCCGTCACGCCCGCCGGGGACGGGTCCGCCCACCGGGAGACGTAAGGGCGCGGGCTCGCGGGGCCAGACCCGTACCGCCAGCTCCCAGCGCACGCCGAAGCGTTCGGCGTCGGCGCCGGTGAGACCCGCGACCCGGCACAGGGCCGCGACCGCCTGCCTGGGTGGCGGCTGGGTCCCGTTGAGGTAGCGCTGCCAGGACGACTTGCTGTACGCGGTGCGCGCGCCCAGCGCGACCAGGCTCAGCCCGGTGCTGTCCTTGAGCAGCCGTACCTGCTCGACGAAGTCCCGTACCTCCGCGGGAAGTTCCCCCGGCAGCGGCTGCCAGGCACCCATCGCTCACCCACCTCCCGCGGCGTTCCGGAGACGTTCGTCCGCCTCCGGCGTTCCCTGTGAGCGAGGGACGGCGCCGGACGGTGGGACGGTTCCCGTCACGCGACGCGGACACGGTGGCGGAACGGTCACTTCCGTGCCACAGCGAACTGCCGGCTGTTGTAAGGCCCGTTCCGGTGCAGAAGGGTTGTCCCCGGGCGGCACGGCCGCCCGGCCGCGGCCCGTCCTTACTCGGGGGAGAGGACGGGTCGCGGCGCCGTGCGTGGACGGCGCGGGGGTCTCAGCGGACCGTGAAGTGCAGCGTGTCGTCCAGGAACGGGATCACCAGCCACGGATTGGGCTGAGCCATCAGCGCGAGCAGGACGATGGCGAGGCCCAGCACGCCGTACGTGACCATGTCCGTGAAGCGGGAGCGGACCGCGAGCATGCCCACGTCGGGCAGCATCCAGCGCATCACGGCACCGGCCAGCAAGGCGGCGCCGATCAGGATCGTGCCGAACCGGAACGCGTCCAGCGCGACCAGCAGCAGGCCGAGCCCGACGGAACCCAGCACGGCCAGGATGGGCCACTGGCGGGCCGGGGCCGGGGCGTCGCCCGATGCCGCCCGGCCGCCGCCCTCGGGCCGCGCGGTGTCCTTCGTGAACAGCGGGAAGCGGCGCGTGGTGCGGCGCGGCCGCCCCTCGGCGTCCGGGGCACTCACGGCGTCGATCACCCCGGGGTCGCCCTCCTCGGCGTCGCCCCCGGACCTCGCGTCGTCCCCGGACCCGGCGCCGTCCGGGGCCCCGGCCTCGGCCCGCGCCCCCGTCACGGCCGGCGCGGCCCCCTCGGCCCGTGCGGCCGCATCCGTCCGCGGGGCCCCTTCCGTCCGTGCGGCCCCGTCCGTCCGTGCGGACCCCTCGGCCCGTACGGCGGCTTCCGCCACTGCCTCCGCTTCCCGTACGGCCGATGCGGAGTCGGCCCTCTCGGAGCTGCCGTCAGCCGACACTGCGCTCCGCCGCTTCCACCACGTTGACGAGCAGCTGGGCACGGGTCATCGGACCGACGCCGCCCGGGTTCGGGGAGATCCACGCCGCGACCTCGGCGACGTCCGGGTGGACATCGCCGACGATCTTGCCCTCGGCGCTGCGCGAGACGCCGACGTCGAGGACGGCGGCGCCCGGCTTCACGTCCTCGGCGCGGACGAGGTGCGCGGAGCCGGCCGCGGCGATGATGATGTCGGCGCGCTTCAGGTGCGCGGAGAGGTCCCGGGTACCGGTGTGGCACTGGGTCACGGTCGCGTTCTCGCTGCGCCGCGTCAGCAGCAGCGGCATCGGACGGCCGATGGTCACCCCGCGGCCGACGACCACGACCTCGGCGCCCTTGATCTCCACGCCGTAGCGGCGCAGGAGGGTGAGGACGCCGTTCGGGGTGCAGGGCAGCGGGGCCGGCTCGTTCAGCACGAGGCGGCCGAGGTTCATCGGGTGCAGTCCGTCCGCGTCCTTGTCCGGGTCCATCAGCTCCAGGATGCGGTTCTCGTCGATGCCCTTGGGGAGCGGGAGCTGAACGATGTAGCCGGTGCACGCGGGGTCCTCGTTGAGTTCCCGTACCACCGCCTCGATCTCCTCCTGCGTGGCGGTCGCGGGCAGTTCACGCTGGATGGAGGCGATGCCCACCTGCGCGCAGTCGCGGTGCTTGCCCGCGACGTACTTCTGGCTGCCGGGGTCGTCGCCCACCAGGACGGTCCCCAGGCCGGGCGTGACGCCCTTCTCCTTCAGGGCCGCCACGCGGACGGTCAGATCGGACTTGATCGCGGCTGCGGTGGCCTTGCCATCGAGAATCTGGGCGGTCATGGTCCCATCCTCGCGGATGACCCGCTCCTGGTTCCAATCCGGGCGCCTCCCATGCGCCCTCGTCTCCCCCGATCCCGCCGTGATCAGCGATGTTGCACTTGCACAACACATGCACAACGCACCCGGAAGCACTCTGGACAAATAAGGAAGGCATTGAGAACGATGAACGACACAGTGCCGCGGGCAGTACCGGGGGGACGGACCGCTCTGCAGAAACTCTCCTCCGCACCGTGCCGCGCCTCGTCCCTGCACCAGGCAACGGAGGAATCCCCGCCATGAGTTTCGGCGACCCGAACAACCCCTACGGTCCCCCGCAGGGCCAGCCGTCGGGTTACCCGCCCCAGGGCCAGCCCGGCTACGGCTACCCCCAGGACGTCCCGCAGCAGCCCGGATACGGCTACCCGCAGGCCCCGCCGGTCCAGCAGTCGCCGTACGGCGGCTACCCCGGCGGCCCGATGGTGATGCCCGGCGGGGTGAAGTCCGCACGCGTGATGCTGTTCGTCATCGGCGGTCTCCAGATACTCGGCGCCATTCTGATCGCGTTCTCCGCGGTGGCCGTCTCGGCCGCGAAGAACAACGCGGAGCTCAAGGACGACGTCCGGTTCCAGCAGCTCGCCGACTACTCGGCCGGCGCCCTGTGGGGTGTGACGGTCGCGGTGCTGGCCTGGGGTGTCCTCGCGATCTGGCTCGGGGTGAAGTGCGCCAACGGCGGCAACGGCGTGCGCATCACCACGATGGTGTTCGGCATCCTGACCGCGATCCTCGGCATCTACCCGTTCATCGTCATCGGACTGGCGCACACCGTGCTCGCGATCCTCATCGCGGTGTTCGTCGGCAAGGCCGACGGCGAGGCCTGGTTCAACCGGCCGAAGTACTGAGCTCCGCCCACTGCCCACCGCGCACCGCGCACCGCCTGCTGCCCACTGTTTGCTGTTCGCTGCCACCGACACCGGTCCGCCGACGCGCAGACGGCGGTTTCCAGCCCTCCCGGAAGGGAGCCGGAAACCGCCGCCGGGCCTGCACGATCAGCGATCAATGGTCAGTGAGCAGCAGCCAGTGAGCAGCAGCCCGCGCTCAGTGGAAGAAGTGACGCGTCCCGGTGAAGTACATCGTGATGCCGGCCTTCTTCGCGGCCTCCACCACCAGCTCGTCACGGACAGAACCGCCCGGCTGCACCACGGCCCTGACACCCGCCTCGGCAAGGATCTCCAGGCCGTCGGGGAAGGGGAAGAACGCGTCCGAGGCGGCGTACGCACCGCGGGCACGCTCGGCGCCCGCCCGCTCGACCGCCAGCTTCGCGGAGTCGACGCGGTTGACCTGACCCATGCCGACGCCGACCGACGCGCCGTCCTTGGCGAGCAGGATGGCGTTGGACTTCACCGCGCGGCAGGCCCGCCAGGCGAAGGCCAGTTCGTCCAGCTCGCCATGGCCGAGCGCGTCACCGGTGGCCAGGGTCCAGCTCGCCGGGTTGTCGCCGTCGGCCTGGAGCCGGTCGGTGACCTGGAGCAGCGCGCCGCCGTCGATCTGCTTGATCTCGACCGGGTTGGCGGGCGCCCGGTGGGCGCGCAGGACCCGGATGTTCTTCTTCTTGGTGAGGGCTTCGAGCGCGCCGTCCTCGTACTCCGGCGCCACGATGACCTCGGTGAAGATGTCCGCGACCTGCTCCGCCATCTCCTTGGTCACCGGCCGGTTGACCGCGATCACGCCGCCGAACGCGGACAGCGGGTCACAGGCGTGCGCCTTGCGGTGCGCCTCGGCGACGTTCGAGGCGACCGCGATGCCGCACGGGTTTGCGTGCTTGATGATCGCGACGCAGGGGTCCTCGTGGTCGTACGCGGCACGGCGCGCGGCGTCCGTGTCCGTGTAGTTGTTGTACGACATCTCCTTGCCGTGCAGCTGCTCGGCCTCGGCGAGGCCGCCCGTGCCGTCGACGTACAGCGCGGCACCCTGGTGCGGGTTCTCCCCGTACCGAAGGGTGTTCTTCCGCTCGTAGGTGTGCCCGAGGAAGTCGGGGAAGCCGCTGGTGTCGGCCGCGGCGTAGTCGTCCGCGAACCAGGAGGCGACGGCGACGTCGTACGAGGCGGTGTGCTGGAAGGCCTCCGCCGCGAGCCGCTTGCGGGCGGTGAGGTCGAAGCCCCCCATCCCGACGGCGGCCAGGACGGCGGCGTACCGGTCCGGGCTGGTGACGACGGCGACGGACGGATGGTTCTTGGCGGCCGCCCGCACCATCGAGGGACCGCCGATGTCGATCTGCTCGACACACTCGTCGGGCGTCGCGCCGGAGGCGACCGTCTCACGGAAGGGGTAGAGGTTCACCACGACGAGGTCGAACGGCTCGACGCCGAGCTCGGCGAGCTGCTCGCGGTGGCTGTCGAGGCGCAGGTCGGCGAGGATGCCCGCGTGTACCCGGGGGTGCAGGGTCTTGACGCGGCCGTCGAGGCACTCGGGGAAGCCGGTGAGTTCCTCGACCTTGGTGACGGGGACGCCGGACGCGGCGATGCGGGCGGCGGTGGAGCCGGTGGACACCAGCTCGACACCGGCCTCGTGCAGCCCGCGCGCGAGCTCTTCGAGCCCGGTCTTGTCGTAGACACTGACGAGCGCGCGCCGGATGGCCCGCCTGGTGCCCGCAGTGCCCTCGGCCGTGACTGTGCTGTCGGCGGTCACTGGATAACTACCTTTCGTCCCTCAATGCGATAGCCGTTGCGGGCGAGCCGCCCCACGACATCGACGAGCAGTTCTCGCTCGACTTCCTTGATGCGCTCGTGCAGAGCGCTCTCGTCGTCCTCGTCCCGGACCTCGACCACGCCCTGAGCGATGATCGGTCCGGTGTCGACGCCGTCGTCGACGAAGTGGACGGTGCATCCGGTGACCTTCGCGCCGTACGCGAGCGCGTCGCGCACGCCGTGGGCCCCCGGGAAACTCGGCAGCAGGGCGGGGTGCGTGTTGACGAACCGCCCGCCGAACCTGGCGAGGAATTGCTTCCCCACGATCTTCATGAACCCGGCGGAGATCACGAGGTCGGGCTCATGGGCGGCGACCGCCTCGGTGAGCGCCGCGTCCCACTCGTCCCGGGTGCCGTAGTCCTTCACGCGCCGGACGAAGGTGGACAGCCCCGCCCGCTCACCGCGCGCGAGCCCCTCGATGCCGTCACGGTCGGCGCCGACGGCCACGATCCGGGCCCCGTAGCCCTCGGGGCCGGCCTCCGCGACGGCGTCGAGCAGTGCCTGCAGATTCGTGCCTGATCCGGAGACCAGCACGACGAGGCGCTTGGCCTTGGCCACGACGGGGCCCTTTCTCGGGGGAGCGTTTGTACGGTCGTACGAATGCTTCGCGCCCCGGGATACGGGGAAGTCTACGAACCGGCCGACCGTCAGCAACGATACCGGCACACCGGGCAGCCCCCACGGGACGGGGGCGTGGCCGGAAGGTAGCGTCTGGGGAGGACCCTCCCGGGAACACCGTTCGGCATGGGGAACGCCCTGTGTCTGCGGGACGTTGACCAGGGACGGGCAGGAACATCCGGGGCGGACGCCCCGGGGACGAACGTCCGGGGTACGAGCCCTGGGTGCGAGTCCTGGACAGGAAACCCGGGGTACGCGTCGCGAGCACGAAGCCGTGCGGACACGCCGCCCGCCAGAACCACCAAGGGGAAGACGCACACCTGATGCCGGACCGCAGTCTCCGACTCCCTCCGCTCCTGCTGCGCGAGCGGCGCCCTTCGCCCACCCCGCCGCAGGAGAACGGGGACGCGCCCTCGGGCAAGGGCGACTCCCCGGGCGGACGCGACTCCTCGGTCGGGGGCGGCTCGGCAGGTGGGAGCGGCTCGGGGTCCGGGTCAGGCCCCGGCTCCGGCTCCGGCTCCGGCTCCGACGACCACAATCCGTTCGCTCCGCCGCCGGAGGGCACGCCCGACCGGCCCTGGCAGCCCAGACGGCCCGCGGGCGGACAGGGCGGCGGACAGGGCCCGGACGAGAACGGCGGCGGCTCCGGACAGCACTCCCCCTGGGGCAGCCAGTGGAGCGACCAGCAGCCGGGCCGCTCGAGCGGCGGCGGCTTCGGCGAGCGGCCCGGGGCCCCGCAGGGCCAGGGCGGCCCGGAAGGACCCGGTGGCGGTCCTGGCTCCGGAATGCGCTGGGACCCGACGGACCCCGCCCAGCGCCGGGCGCGCTACGCGCTGCTCTCCGGCATGTGGGCCTTCTTCTTCGCCCTGTTCAGCTGGCCGTACGTGGCCCTGCTGCTCGGCGCGCTCGCGCTGTACTGGGGTGTCAGCGCCCTGCGCGCCAAGCCCCGCAAGCCGGACCCGGACGCGCCGGCACCCGATCCGAACAGCCGCCCGCAGACGACCGCGGCCGTCAGCGGTCTCGTCACCGCGTCCCTCGCCATCGCCATGGTCGCCGCGATGTTCTCCGCGCAGCTCGTCTACAGCGACTACTACTCGTGCACGAACGACGCGCTCACCAATGCGGCCAAGCAGTCCTGCAACCAGCTTCTGCCGAAGGAGCTGCGGGGCGTGCTGGGGACGCAGAACTAGCGCGTCCCCGCCTCCGGGGGCTGCCGCCCCCGGGGCCCCCGCTCCGGCCTGAACGGCCTTGCCGGACGGGCTGTTGATGCGGGCCTGGGCTGGAGATCTTCAGCGCAAGAGGTCCGTTGGCCCTGCCGCCCCTGCCGCCCCTGGGGGCTCCGCCCCCACACTCCCGTTCGGCCTGAACGGCCTCGTCCTCAAACGCCGGACGGGCTGGAGATGCGGGCCCGCGCTGGAGACTCCGGCGAGCGCTGGAGATGTGGGCATGCGCTGGACTCCGGCGTGCGCTGGAGATGTCGGCATGGGCTGCAGAGTTCGGCATGTGCTGGATGGTTCGGCATGGGCTGGATGGTTCGGCATGGGCTGGATGGTTCGGCACAGGCGGGATGGTCCCGCACGGGCTGGATGGTTCGACACAGGCTGGATGGTTCGGCACAGGCGGGATGGCCCGCACGGGCTGGATGTTTCCGCACAGGCGGGGTGGCCCGCACGGGCTGGGGGTGCGGGCCCGCGCTGATGGGGCACCCTCGAAGGCTGACGCTCGGGGTCACGCATGTCAGCCCGTCCGGCGTTCGAGGACGAGCCCTTCGGGCGACGGCGGGGGTCCAGGGGGCGCAGCGCCCCTGGCGGGGTCCGGGGCGGAGACCCGGGGACGATGTGGGTCCCCCTGCTCGAGCGAAGTCGAGAGCTTGGGGGAGGGTAGGGGCGGCGGGGGCGAGAAACCGTGCGTTACCTCAGCCCTCCGGGTCCGGATCGGGCTCCCGTAGGTCCACCGACGACGACGCCTCCCGCAACGCCGCCCACCGCGCCTCCCGCACCACATCCTCGTGCCACGACGCCATCCCCATGTCGTCGTCGGACGGCAGAAGGTCGTACGGCGCATGACTGGGATCCCGCTCACCCTCCGACTCCGGCACGAGGACCGATTCCCCGACCGCCTGCGACACCACCGATCCCACCGATCCCACCCCCGGCCTCGACGCCGACACCTGCGCCCCGTCACCACGCGCCCGCCACGAAGACCACGACAACCACGCCGGCACAGACACCACGGGCACCACAGGCACCACAGGCACCAAAGACGCCCAGGAAAGCCGCCGACGCCCCTGCCCGATTCCCGGCACCACCGCCCCCAGCGGAACCCCCACCCCCACCGTCCACACCATCACGGCACCCCCCACCTGCCACCACACCGGCCCGAAGTGGGCCAGCGCTCCAACCCCCAGCGGCCCGCCCGCCAGCCCGGCGAGCAGCGCCATCACCAGACCGCACAGGACACCCGCGACCCCCACCCCCGCGACGACCCGCCCCCGGGACCAGCCCTCGCCCCCTTCCTCTGGCCCTGCCCCGGTCCCGGCCCCGTCCGCCGCACCCCCGCGGCCCCCGGCCGCCTTCCGCAGGAACCACACCACCGTGACCCCGGCCGCCACCGGCACCCCCGCCGCCGCCCAGCTCCACGGCCCCCCGGCCTCCGGCACCGCCGCCAGCAGCGGAAACGGCGGCAGCAACGGCCCCGGCGCAGCCGCGGACAAGGGCCCCGCGACGTGTCCGGCCCCCAGCACCACACCGGGCCCGAGTCCGTACGCGGCCCCCCACACCGCCGCGTTCGGCACCAGTGCCAGACAGAGCAGGAGTACGGCGAACCGCCCCGACCACACCGCGGTGAGCTGCTGGAAGGACTCCCGCGCCAGATCGCCGTGCCACACCAGCGACGCCCCCACCAGCAGTGCCCCGCCCCCGACGAGCACCGCCGCCCCGGCGACCGCCGCCCGTGCCGACGCGCCGAGCCATCGCCCGGCCCACGGCGCAGGCAGCTCGCCGGTGGCCCAGCGGCGTACCCCGGCGGGCAACGGCCGGCGGCCGAGAGCCCGGCCCACCCAGAACGGGACCGGCCCGCGCGGGTGCCCGTACGCCGTCCACACCCCGGCCCCGGCCGCGCTCGCGGTGAGCAGTGGCAGGCACAGACCCGACCACGCCCAGGACGGCCGCAGTTCGCCGCCCGCGGTGTAGAGCAGCGCCGCCGCGCTCAGGGTCAGATAGCCCGCGACGGTCCCGGCCCACACGGTGCGTGCCGAGGCCCCCGCGTCGGCGTCCGCGGCGTCGCGCGCGGCGCGGTGCAGCAGCCATACGGGGAACAGCACCAGGAGCAGCGGGGTGAGACCCACCGGCATGGGCAGTCCCGACAGGGTGTCGGTGCGGACCAGCTCCACTCCGTGCGCGAGCAGCCACAGAGCGGCGGCGACGTGCAGCGCGCCGCCGGGTCCGCTGTCCGGGTACGGCGAGCTGATCCAGAGCATCATGACGAGGACGGCGAGCGAGCCGAGCCCGAGCCCCGCCGCGAGCGCACCGCCCAGGAATCCGGCGGCCAGTCCGGGGGATCGGCGACGCATCCGCGTGATCAGGAGCGACAACGAAAGCCTGTGGTCGGTCATCTGTGTCACCCCGTCATGCTCCCAACGACACGCGCTTTCTCGTCGTAACAGGGAAAGCTTGGATGTGTCGCTCAATATGCAGCTATGTACCTTTTCGTACGGAAGGGCAGCCCTGTGGGGTCCACGATGACAGGAGACTCCGCGACTCCCCTGCCCGGCCGCGAGGAGCGCCGCCGACTGCGCGAGGCCAAGTCGCTGACCCATGCCGACATCGCGGCCGCGGTGGGCGTCACCGCCGCGACCGTACGCTCGTGGGAGTCCGGCCGTGCGACGCCGTGCGGCCGCGAACGGGAGGCGTACGCCGAGCTGCTGACCTCCCATGAGGTGACCGGCCGTCAGGGGGATGTCCGCGTCGCCCCCGACGTCGCCGATGGCCCCGGCGTCCCGGACAGCCCCGGCGCGCGCGGCGACCGCCGGAGCGGACGTCGGAGCAGCCGGAGCCCCCGCCGTCGCGGCGACGGCGACGGCGTACGGCACGCACGTCCGGGCGACGCGCAGGACGAGGCCGCCCCCGTCCTGGCCGGTGTCGCCGCCGGCCCCGAACAGCCGCTCCCCAGGCCGCCGCGGCCGCCGGCGGCACACGCCGACTCCGAGGCGAGTCCCGCGGCCGGGCCCGGATGGGGCCCCGGTTTCCAGCCCGCGTCTGTCGGCCTGACGCCCGCTCAGGCCTTCGACGCGCTCTACGGGTTCTGCGCTCCCGCGCTCCTGCGGCAGACCTATCTGCTCACCGGGCGGCGCGAGCTGGCGTGCGAGTCGGTGGAGCGGGCCTTCCAGTCGGCCTGGCAGCGGTGGCCCGAGGTGGCCGTGGACCGGGATCCGGCGGGGTGGGTGCGGGCGGTCGCGTACGAGTACGCCCTCTCGCCCTGGCACCGGATCCGCCCGCGGTACCGGCACGAGGAGCCATCGCCCGAAGACCCCGCCGACCGCGAGCTGCTCTCCGTACTCCTGGAACTGCCGCCGATGCACCGGCGGACCCTGCTGCTCTACGACGGTGTCGGACTCGACCTGCCGGAGACGGCGGCCGAGACGGAGGCGAGCACGCCGGCCGCGGCCAACCGGCTGCTGCACGCGCGCGCGACCGTGGCCGCCCGGCTGCCGGAGCTCGCGGCGCCCGAGCATCTGCACCGGCGGCTAGCCGAGGTCGCCGGGACGGAACGGCTGCGGGCCGGGAAACCCTTCATGGTCCGCTGGAGCAGCGAGCGCCGGGTGCAGCGCTGGACCCGTGCGGCGATAGCCTTCACCGCCGTCTTCATCGGCATCACCTCGCTGACCCTCAGGGCCGCCCCCGACCACTACGAACCGCCCCTCGCCCCGGGGGCGACGGTGACCGGTCTGCCGCCGCGGATCGCTCCGGGGCCGCTGTCCCATGAGGAGCTGGCCCTGCGCGCCCGGCTCAAGGCGGCGACGGCGAGCGGTCCGGAGCGGCTGGTCCCGGATCCGCGGTGAGAACGCGGACGGGCCCGCACCCCAGGGGGTGCGGGCCCGTCTCGCTGTCGCGTGTCAGCCCTTGAGCAGTTCGCGCGCCAGCTTCGCCGTCTCGGTCGGCGTCTTGCCGACCTTGACGCCGGCGGCCTCGAGGGCCTCCTTCTTCGCGGCGGCCGTACCGGAGGAGCCGGAGACGATGGCGCCGGCGTGGCCCATGGTCTTGCCCTCGGGCGCGGTGAAGCCCGCGACGTAGCCGACGACCGGCTTCGTCACGTTCTTCGCGATGAAGTCCGCGGCCCGCTCCTCGGCGTCGCCGCCGATCTCACCGATCATGACGATCAGGTCGGTGTCGGGGTCGGCCTCGAACGCGGCGAGCGCGTCGATGTGCGTCGTACCGATCACCGGGTCGCCGCCGATGCCCACGGCGGACGAGAAGCCGATGTCACGGAGCTCGTACATCATCTGGTACGTCAGCGTGCCGGACTTCGAGACCAGGCCGATGCGGCCCGGCTTCGTGATGTCGCCCGGGATGATGCCGGCGTTGGACTGGCCCGGGGTGATGAGGCCGGGGCAGTTCGGGCCGATGATGCGGGTCTTGTTGCCCTTCGCCTTCGCGTACGCCCAGAAGGCGGCGGAGTCGTGGACGGCGATGCCCTCGGTGATGACGACCGCGAGGGGGATCTCCGCGTCGATCGCCTCGACGACGGCGGCCTTCGCGAAGGCCGGCGGCACGAAGAGGACGGAGACGTTGGCGCCCGTCTTCTCGATCGCCTCGGCGACCGTGCCGAAGACGGGGATCTCGGTGCCGTCGATGTCGACGGACGTGCCCGCCTTGCGCGGGTTCACGCCACCGACGATGTTCGTGCCGTCCGCGAGCATGAGCTTGGTGTGCTTCATACCCGTGGCACCGGTCATGCCCTGGACGATGACCTTGCTGTCCTTGTTGAGGAAGATAGCCATGGCTGTTTAGTCCCTCGTCCCTTACTTCGCAGCCGCGAGCTCGGCGGCCTTGTCGGCCGCGCCGTCCATGGTGTCCACGCGCTGGACCAGCGGGTGGTTGGCGTCCGAGAGGATCTTGCGACCCAGTTCGGCGTTGTTGCCGTCGAGACGCACGACCAGCGGCTTGGTGACTTCCTCGCCCTTGTCGGCGAGCAGCTGCAGCGCCTGGACGATGCCGTTGGCGACCTCGTCGCAGGCGGTGATGCCACCGAAGACGTTGACGAAGACGGACTTGACGTCCGGGTCGCCGAGGATGATCTCCAGGCCGTTCGCCATGACCGCGGCGGAGGCGCCGCCGCCGATGTCGAGGAAGTTGGCGGGCTTCACGCCACCGTGGTTCTCACCGGCATACGCGACGACGTCCAGGGTGCTCATGACGAGACCCGCGCCGTTGCCGATGATGCCGACCTCGCCGTCGAGCTTGACGTAGTTGAGGTTCTTCGCCTTGGCGGCGGCCTCGAGCGGGTTGGCCGCCGCGTGGTCGACGAGCGCCTCGTGGTCCGGCTGGCGGAACTCGGCGTTCTCGTCGAGGGAGACCTTGCCGTCGAGGGCGATGACCTTGCCGGAGGCGACCTTGGCGAGCGGGTTCACCTCGACGAGGAGGGCGTCCTCCTTGATGAAGGTGTCCCACAGCGTCACCAGGATCTCGGCGACCTGCTCCGCGACCTCGGCCGGGAACTTCGCCTGGGCGACGATCTCGCGGGCCTTCTCGATCGACACGCCTTCGTTGGCGTCGACCGGCACCTTCGCGAGGGCGTCGGGGTTCTCCTCCGCGACGACCTCGATCTCCACGCCGCCCTGGACGGACGCCATGGCGAGGAAGGTGCGGTTCGTGCGGTCGAGGAGGTACGAGACGTAGTACTCCTCGACGATCTCGGGCGCGGTCTCGGCGATCATCACCTTGTGGACCGTGTGGCCCTTGATGTCCATGCCGAGGATGTCCGTCGCGCGGGCGACGGCCTCGTCCGGGGTGGCGGCGAGCTTGACGCCGCCGGCCTTTCCGCGGCCACCGACCTTCACCTGGGCCTTGACGACGGACTTGCCGCCAAGACGCTCGGTCGCCTCGCGGGCTGCCTCAGGCGTGTCGATGACTTCACCGGCCAGCACCGGTACACCGTGCTTGGCGAAGAGGTCCCTCGCCTGGTACTCGAACAGGTCCACGCGCGTCCGTCCCTATCAGTGATCTCGCGGTTCGTTGGATGCGTGGGCGTGCCGCGAAGGGCAACGTGACGTCCGCTGTCACTAGGGAGGCGCACACGGTGTCCGAGCGCGCGGCATGTCCGTCCCGCAGGTTATCGCCGCAGGACGTGGGTCCCTAAATCGCAGATCACACCTGAGCGGTGATACCTGTCACAGATCTCGCCGGGCCCTTGGCGGGGCAGGGCCTCACCGGGCTGGGGTTGGCCCGGTGAGGCCCCTTGAACAGGCCCTTGAGGGGCCCGGGACAGGTGCTCCCCACCCCAATGGGGACCACCTGTCCCGTCCGCGGGGTACGGCCGGACGGGTCCGACGGTTTTCGGCCGTCCGGGGCTGCGGCCCCGCGGAGTCTCAGGTGTGTACGGACCAGTCAGGTGTGCCTGGTGCGCGGGACGGCCGGCTCGGTCATGCCCCGGACATCCCCCCTCGGGGGGCGATGGGAGGTACGCGTGCCGTCCTCGCGCGGGCGGGTCACCGACCGGGGTAGGAGGGTCCTAGCCGGGGAAAAGCGGAATGTCCCGGTACCTGTCCCGGGTCCCGGCCGCGGTCACGGCCTCGGACGTGCCGGACACGAGCCGCAGCGGCGCGCGGTGGTCCGGGGCGACGGCATACGCGTCGCCGTGCCGCGACACCCCGCCGTCGACAGCGGGCCGGTCACCCGGCGCGCCCGAGGAGTCACCGACCGGCGCCTGACGTGCGCGAGCCGGTCCTGTGACCTGACGACCGCCATGGTGGCCGTCGTGACCATGTCCCGCGTGCGTGGCACCCGCCCGGACGTCCACACGGAGGGACGCGGGACCGTACGCGAGGACAGCCGTGGAACCCGGCTCCCTCCCGGCGGCGCGGGGTGCCACCGGGTGCGGGACCGGCGCGCCCACCGCGCCCGAATGTTGCGGGTGGTCCGGATCCGCGGGCGGAAGCTGTTCCCTGTCCCCCCTGCTCGGCGCGGGCGGGAACACGCCGGGAGGCGAGGGCGGGGACGGAAGCGACGGGACTGCCCCCACCGGCGGCACTGCCGGGAGTGCGGGGAGGGGCGGCAGAGTCTCCGGCAGGGAGGTGGTCAGTTCCCCGGTGAGCGTCTCCACGAGATCACCGACCGGCCGTACGGCGGTGTCGGCAACCGGTCGTACGACGCTGCCGACGGCTTCGGCGACCAGGGAGCCGGCACGGTCGGCCGACGCCGGTACCCGGGGCGCCTTCGTCGGTGCCGCGAGCTGCTTCTGCCGCGGCTCCCCGCGCTCCCCCGGCTTCTGGAACAACTCCGGCTTCAGCCGCGGCTTCTCGTTCGACTCGGGCTTCTGGTTCGGATACGGCTTCTCGTTCGACTGCGGCTTCTGGTTCGGGTGGGGCTTCTCGTTCGACTGCGGCTTCTGGTTCGACTGCGGCTTCTGGTTCGGGTGGGGCTTCTCGTTCGGGTCGGGCTTCAGGCCCGGCTGCGGCTTCTCGTTCGGTTGGGGCCAGTGGTCCGGCTGCGGCTTCCGGTTCCGCTCGGCCGAGTTGCCCGCAGGCTGCCCGGCCGGTGCCCCGGTGGTCGCGGCGAGGAGCGGCTGCGCGGCCCGTTCCGCCGCCGAAGCCACCTGCGTCGTCAGAGCCGTGGGCGTCCGGCCGTCCGCCGCGCGTGCCTGTTCCCCGCAGAGGAAGCCGAGCGCGAACACCCCGCCCACCAGCAACGAAGCCTGCAGCGCGCGCCGCCCCGCCGCCGTGCGCAGCAGGCGCAGAGCGGCACCGGCGACGGGCGGTGCGGCGGTCGGGAGCAAGACGGGGAGAGCCTCCGTGCGGCGGGGCCGGACGGTACGGGACAGAACTCGGCGCACCGTTCGATTCGAAGAGGCGATGATCCTCGCACGGGACTCCCGCGGTTGCGCAAGCCCCCTGTTACCGATGGGTATTCATGTCCGGTTTTTCGGCTCTCGTCACACGGCGTCGGGCACGGGAAGCGGACGCTTCTCGATCGCCGCCGCCATCACGTCGGGAAACAGATCGGGTGTGCAGGCGAACGCCGGTGCGCCCAGCGCCGCGAGTGCCGACGCGTGCTCACGGTCGTAGGCCGGCGTCCCCTCGTCGGACAGGGCCAGCAGCGTCACGAACTGCACCCCCGACGCCTTCATCGCCGCTACCCGCTTCAGCATCTCGTCGCGTATGCCCCCTTCGTAGAGGTCGCTGATGAGCACGACCACGGTGTCGGCGGGCCGGGTGATCTGCAACTGGCAGTACGCGAGCGCCCGGTTGATGTCCGTACCGCCGCCGAGCTGCGTGCCGAAGAGGACGTCGACCGGGTCGTCGAGCTGGTCGGTGAGGTCGACGACGGCCGTGTCGAAGACGACGAGCCGGGTGGCGATGGACCGCATCGACGCGAGGACGGCCCCGAAGACGGACGCGTAGACGACGGACGCGGCCATCGAGCCCGACTGGTCGACGCACAGGACGACCTCCTTCCTCAGGGACTGCGAGGCGTGTCCGTGACCGATCAGCCGCTCGGGAACGACCGTGCGGTGTTCGGGCAGGTAGTGCTTCAGGTTGGCCGCGATCGTGCGGTTCCAGTCGATGTCGTGGTGGCGGGGGCGGTTGATGCGGGCGCTGCGGTCGAGGGCGCCGGAGAGCGAGGCCCGGGTGCGGGTCGCGAGCCGCTTCTCCAAGTCCTCGACGACCTTGCGCACGACGGCCCGCGCGGTCTCCTTCGTCGTCTCCGGCATGGCCTTGTTGAGGGAGAGGAGGGTGCCCACCAGGTGCACGTCGGCCTCCACCGCCTCCAGCATCTCGGGCTCCAGCAGCAGGGCGGACAACCCGAGCCGGTCGATCGCGTCCCGCTGCATGACCTGCACGACGGACGACGGGAAGTACGTCCGGATGTCCCCGAGCCAGCGCGCGACCGACGGTGCGGACGCCCCGAGCCCCGCCGAACGGTCCCGCCCCGACTGCGTCCCGCTCCCCTTCCCGTACAACGCGGTGAGCGCGCCGTCCATCGCCGCGTCCTGCCCGGCGAGCGCGTGTCCGGTGCCGTCCGCCTCGTCGCCCCCGAGCACGAGCCGCCAGCGCCGCAGCCGCTCGCCGGCCGAGGCGTTCGCACGGCGCACACCGACCGGCCGCGGTGCGTCGACCGGTCGGGGGGCGTCGACCGTCTGGTGTGCGTCCGTCGGCCGGGGCGCGCTGTCAGGTCGGGGCGCGTCGGCCGGGTCCAGCGGTACTGAGGTCATCGGTCCGCCCCCACGAGGTCGTCGGCGTCTGCGGATTCGTCGCCGTCGCTTTCATCGGCGTCGGCGTCGGCGTCGGCGGCTTCATCGGCGTCGGCGTCGGCGGCTTGATCGGCGCCGGTTTCGTCGGCGTCCGCGTCGGCGGATTCGTCGGCGCCAGTGGTTTCGTTGGTTTCGTTGTCGTCCTGCCCGAGCAGCAGGCGCAGCACCGGCAGGACGGCGTCGGCGCGCCCGGCGTCCAGCTCGGGGGCGAACCCGGGTATGCCGGAAGCGGCGGCCGCGGCGCTCCCCCGCGCCCCCGGGCCGCGCCGGACCAGCTCCCCCAGCGTCCTGCGCACCCCGGCCTCGTACGCCGAGAACGTGCGCCGCAGCAGCGGGAGCACATCGGTGAACGCCTCCGCCGGTACCCCCGTCAGCCACGCGTCGACCAATCCGAGCAGCCGCTCGTCGTGCACGAGCAGCATGCCTCCGCCGGAGCCGCCGCCGACGAACCCCTCGATCCACGCGGCCGCGTCCCCCGGCTCCGTGCCCGGCGACAGCACGAGCCCCATGAGCCGGGCGGCCTCCTCCTGTCCCAGCTCGCCGTCGTCCAGCAGCAGCCGCACGGCCCGTCCACGGAGCACACCGGGAACGGTGTCGCGGCCGGACAGCACCCGCAGCACGGAGTGCCACCGACCGCGCATCCGCGTGCCGGGCGGTCCGTCGACGGACGGTCGCACCGCGACCGTCTCTCCCAACAGTCCCGTCTCTCCCCGGAGTCCCGTCTCTCCCAGCAGTCCCACCGCGCCGTGCACCGCGTCCACGTGGCGCCGCATGTCCTCGGCGGCGTCGGCGTCGAGTGCCACGCAGGCCGGTGGGAGACCGACGAAGATCCGCTCGGCGAGGCCCGCGGCGACCTCGGTGAGAGCGTGGGTGTCCGTGCCGCGAACGTCCCCGTAGCGCAGGGCGCGGACCAGCGCGGGCAGCGCCTGTGCGAGGTGGCCGACGTCCGTGTCCAGCGCGGCCCGGTCGGCGAGGACCCGCATCACCACGGGCAGGGCGTCCGTGAGTCCGGCGAGCAGACAGCGTTCGGCGAGTGCCGTGACGTCGGCCAGGGCCGGCGAGGCGACGGCGTCCGCCTCCGCTCTGGCGGTCGCCGCGGACAGCACGGTCGTGCCCCACACCCCGGCCTCGGCGACCCGCACGGACAGCTCCGGCTCCCAGCGCAGCCGCCAGGTCTCCCGGAAGGTGCCGGTGCTGCCGCGGGATGCGGCGGCCTCGCCCCAGCCGATGCCGAGCAGCCGCAGCCGGTGCAGGAGCCGGCTCCGCCCCGCGTCGTTCTCGCCCCGCAGGTCGAGCTCCAACTCCCGCTCCAGCGGCTCCGGTTTGATCCGCAGCCTTTTCTGGAGCCGGGCGAGGTCGCGCTGGAGCGGCACCGCGGGTGCGGACCGCGGCACCTCGCCCAGCACATCGCCGACCACGAGCCGGTCGTGCACGAGCCCCAGCGGCACGTCCGAGCCCTCACACATCACGGCCCGTACGGCGTCGGTGGCCTCGGTCAGCCCGGGCAGCGGGCGGCCCCGTACGGCGGCGAGCGTGTCGGCCAGCCGCACCGCCTCGATGACGTGCGCGGAGGAGACCATCCGGTCCTCGTCGCGCAACAGCCGGGCCACCTTCGTCATCCACCGCTCGACCGGACGGTCGGGGGCGCCGAAGAGGTGCCCGTACCAGCCCGGCGAGTCGATGCCCGCGCCGTACCCGCCGGCCCGGGACAGCCGGCGGTGCGTCCACGGCACCCACGTCATGTCGGCCTTGGCCTTGGGCAGCCCCTTGAGGAGCGCCCGGTCGGCGGCGACCGTGGTTCTGCGGCGCAGCGCGGGTACGTGCCAGGCTCCGCACACCACGGCCACGTCGTCCCCGAACTCGCGCTGTGCCGCGCGTACCTGGAGCCGCATGTACGCCTCCCGCTCCGGATCGCGGTCGTGTCCGCCGCCCCCGTACGCCTCCCGCAGTGCGCCCATCGCCTCCTCCAGCACGGCGAACGGCGCGAACGGATCGGTACCGGTCCCGCTCCGGTGCTCGACCGCGTCCTCCCACCAGCGCTCGGGATCGTCGTGACCGGCTGTCTCGGCGAGCACGGCGAGCGGGTCGATCCGCACGGCGTCGCCCGCGGGTTCGGCGGGTTCGGCGGGTGACCGGGGCGGTTCCTCCTTCCCCCATGCCAGCGTGTGCGTCGCCGGCAGGTCGATGAAGCGGGCCGGGACACCGTGATCCAGCGCCCACCGGATCGCCACCCACTCCGGGGAGAACTCGGCCAGCGGCCAGAAGGCGGAGCGGCCCGGCTCGTCCACCACATGGGCCAGGAGCGCGACCGGAGGACGCATGTCAGGGTCGGCGGCGAGCGGAATGAGCGTGTCGGCCTCCGGGGGTCCCTCGATCAGGACGGTCCGGGGTGTCGCCGCGTCCAGCGCGGCCCGCACGGCACGCGCCGAGCCGGGGCCGTGGTGCCGCACCCCCAGCAGCAGCGGCCCGCCCGCCCGCGCGGGAGGCACCCGATCCGGCCCCGCCCCGACCGCGCGCCGCGTCCCCTCCCGCACACCGGGCTCCTCCGCCCCTTCCCGGACGGCGGGTTCCTCCCTCTCCGTCCCTTCTCGCAGGCCGAGTTCCTCGCTCTGCGTCCCCTCCCGCACTCCGGGGACGCGTTCCTCACCCGCCCCCTCCCGTGGTCCGGTCACGCGCTCACCTCCCGGCAGGCCCGGTAGAAGTCCTTCCAGCCCTCGCGCTCGCGGACGACCGCCTCCAGGTACTCCTGCCAGATCACCCGGTCGGCCGCCGGATCGCGGACGACGGCGCCGAGGATGCCCGCGGCCACGTCCGAGGCGCGCAGAACGCCGTCGCCGAAGTGGGCGGCCAGCGCCAGCCCGCCGGTGACGACGGAGATCGCCTCGGCGGTGGACAGCGTGCCGCTGGGCGACTTGAGTTTCGTACGCCCGTCCGCCGTCACTCCGTCGCGCAGCTCACGGAAGACGGTGACGACCCGGCGGATCTCGTCGACGCCGTCCGGGACCGACGGGAGGTCGAGCGAGCGGCCGATCTGGTCGACGCGGCGCGAGACGATGTCCACCTCGGCCTCGGCACTCTCCGGCAGCGGCAGCACCACCGTGTTGAAGCGCCGGCGCAGGGCGCTGGACAGCTCGTTCACACCGCGGTCGCGGTCGTTGGCCGTGGCGATCAGGTTGAAGCCGCGGACGGCCTGGGTCTCCTGGCCCAACTCCGGTATGGGCAGGGTCTTCTCCGACAGGATCGTGATCAGCGTGTCCTGTACGTCGGCCGGGACACGGGTCAGCTCCTCGACGCGGACCGTCATGCCCTCGGCCATGGCGCGCATGACCGGACTGGGCACGAGCGCGTCCCGGCTGGGGCCGTGCGCGAGCAGTTGCGCGTAGTTCCACCCGTAGCGGATCGCCTCCTCCGGTGTGCCGGCGGTGCCCTGCACCAGGAGGGTCGAGTCGCCGCTGACCGCCGCGGCCAGGTGCTCGGACACCCAGGTCTTCGCGGTACCGGGCACGCCGAGCAGCAGTAGGGCGCGGTCGGTGGCGAGGGTGGTGACCGCGACCTCGACGATGCGGCGCGGGCCCACGTACTTCGGTGTGATCTCCGTGCCGTCCGGCAGGGTGCCGCCCAGCAGATAGGTCGCCACCGCCCACGGCGACAGCCGCCAGCGGGCCGGGCGGGGCCGGTCGTCCTGCGCGGCCAGCGCGGCGAGTTCGGCGGCGAAGGCGTGCTCGGCGTGCGGCCGCAGCACCTCGCCCGCGGTCCCGCCGGCTCCCCCCGCGCTCCCGTCGGCGCTGTCGCCCGGGGCCGCTCCCCCGGCCTGTCCCGCCGGCGTATCGACGGACGTCGGTTCCACGGACTCGATGGACACGGTCATGGCTCGGTCCCCCCTCCTGCTCGGCCGGTTCGGATCTGGTCCCACCGTGCACCACACCACTGACAATCCGCTCTGACCTGCACGGACGCGCTCGCGAAGGTCGATTGTCAGTGGTGGGACCTACCTTCGACGACATGACTCAGCAGGGGGTGCGCTGGACGGCGGATCAGGTGCTGGCACTGGCGCCTGACGTGGCGTCACGCAGAGCGGGCAGCAAGCTCGGCACCGCCGGACCGTGGTCGGAAACAGGCAGTTCTGACGAGGGGACGCTATGGGGACTGTGCAGAGGAAGCGGCAGCACGCCTTATCGGACGGTCGTCGACATCGCGGACTCCACCGGGCCCGCGTGCACATGCAGTTGTCCGAGCCGGAAGGTCCCGTGCAAACACACGCTGGGACTGCTCCTGCTCTGGGCGGGCGAGGAGGGCACGGTGCCGCGGGGACCCGTGCCGGACTGGGCGGAGCGATGGACGGAGGGGAGAAGGGAGCGAGCGGCGGCGACTCGGACGACGGACGCGGCATCTGGGACGGCGTCACCGGCTGACCCGGAGGCGGCCCGGCGCAGGGCGGAGCGCCGGGCCGCGCGGATCACCGCCGGGGCGGGGGAGTTGGAGCGGCGGCTGGCCGACCTGCTGCGGGGCGGCCTCGCCGCGGCCGAGCAGGCGGGGTACGGGATGTGGGAGGAGACGGCGGCCCGCATGGTCGACGCGCAGGCGCCCGGACTGGCCGCGCGGGTGCGGGAGTTGGGGGCGGTCCCCGCTTCCGGGCCGGGCTGGCCCGTACGGCTGCTGGAGGAGTGCGCGCTGCTCCATCTCCTCGACCAGGGCTGGCTGCGCCGGGAGTCGCTGCCGGACGGCCTGGCCGCGACGGTCCGCTCCCGGGTCGGTCTGTCCGGCCCGGCGGGCGGCCCCCCGCTGCGGGACCGCTGGCTGGTCCTCGCCCAGTACGACACGGCGGACAGCCGGCTCACCACCCGCAGGATCTGGCTGTACGGCGCGGAGTCCGGCCGCACGGTCCGGGTCCTCTCCTACGGGGCGGCCGGCCGCGCGCCGCAGCTGACCCTGCCGGTGGGCCTGGCCTTCGAGGCGGAGGTGTCGGCGTACCCGGGCACGGGGCAGCAACGAGCGTCCCTGGGCGAGCGGTTCACCCTCCCGGCACCCACGCGCACCCGCCCGCCGGGAGTGAGCACACTCCGCGCGGCGGCCCGCTACGGCGAGGCCCTGCGGGACGATCCCTGGCTCGACGCCTGCCCGGTCACGCTGTCCCGGGTCATACCCACCCCGGACGGAGACACCTGGCAACTCGCTGACGCGGAGGGTGACTGCGCGCTCCCCCTCACGCCCTCGGCGCTCTCCGGCCCCGGGCTGTGGCGGCTGGCCGCCCTCTCCGGCGGCGCCCCCGTCACGGTCTTCGGCGAGTGCGGTCACCGTGGCTTCGCTCCGCTCACGGCCTGGCCCGAGGGCGCGGGCGAGGCGGTACGGCTGTGCTGACCCGCGACACCACGTCCACCACCGGCTTCCCCGTCCCGGGCACCGCCCGCTTTCCCCGGCTCCGTGCCTCCGTACGGAAAGGACGTTCATGAACGCGACCTCCGCCTCGACGGGTGCGCCCGTCGAGGGCTCCTGGGACGAGCTCGTCACCGTGGCGCTGCTCGGGACCGAGCGGCGTACACCGCCCGCGTGGGCGGCGGGGCGCGAGGTGCCGGTGGCCGTCCTGGACGCGGCCGCCGCGGCGACCCTGCGGCGGCGGGCCGGGATGCGGCCGGGCCGGGCGGCCGCCCGGCCCGAGCCCGCGGCGCCGGACCCGCGACACCCCCTCCCGCCCGCCGCGGCCCACCGCCTCGCGGTGCTGCTGGCCGACCGGCCCGGCACCGGAGGTGGCCGCCGGGGCGCGGCCCCCGACCTCGTGGAACTGCTGCCCCAGTGGCTCGCGCTGGCCAACACGCACGGTTTCGCGGCTCCTCCGGAAGCGCTGCCCGCACTCCTCGACGCGGCCCGGGGCCGTACGGATCTGCGGCCGGCCGCGCTGACCTTCGCCGGACCGCGCGCCCTGTGGCTGGCCCGGCTGAACCCCGACTGGCGGTTCGCCTTGCGTTCCTTGCCGGGGGGCGGCGCCGCGCTGCCCGGGCCCGACGAGCCCGAGCGTACGGAACAGCTGTGGCAGGAGGGCCTGTTCGCCGAGCGGGTCGCGCTGCTCACAGCGTTGCGGGCCCGGCGTCCGGCGACCGCGCGCGAGCTGCTCGCCACCACCTGGGGGGCGGAGCGGGCCGAGGACCGGCTGATGTTCCTCGACTCGCTGCGGTCAGGGCTGGGGCCGGCCGACGAGCCGTTCCTGGAGCGGGCGCTCACCGACCGCAGCCGCAATGTCCGGGCCACGGCCGCGGAGCTGCTGTCCGCGCTGCCCGGTTCGGCGCTGGCCGCCCGGATGGCGGCACGGGCCGGTTCGTGCGTGGCCGTCGACCGCACGCAGGGGACGCCCTCGATCGTCGTCGAGGCGCCGCACGAGTGCGACGCGAGCATGGAGCGGGACGGTGTTGTACCGAAAGCTCCGGCGGGACGAGGGGAACGGTCGTGGTGGCTGGGCCAGTTGGTCGAAGCAGCGCCGCTCGGGACATGGCCGCGGCGGCTGGGGGGACGCACACCGGAGGAGATCGTCGCGCTTCCCGTGGCGGACGACTGGCGGAACGAACTGCACGCCGCGTGGTCCCGGGCGGCGGTACGGCAGCGGGACCCCGGGTGGTCCCGGGCGCTCCTCGGCGCGCCCTCCGCGCCGGAGGCCGGCGGACCGGGGGCGGTGTCGCTGGCGGAGCGTTCGAAGCTGCTCGCCACGCTGGGTCCGGCCGAACGGGCCGAGTGGGTGGCGGGGTTCATCGCCACGCACGGCTTGTCCGAGGCGTTCCAGCTGCTGGGGGTCTGTGCGGTGCCGTGGGCGGGGCCCCTGGGGCGTGCGGTGGTCGACGCGCTCGACATCGCACGCGACGCGGGGAGTTATCCATGGAGCTTCAGTGGGGTGATGGGGCTGGCAGAGCGGTGCCTGGATCCGCTCGAGGCCGGTCGGCTCGACGCGCTCACGGCGATTCCCGACGAGACGGAGAACGCGGCGCCGGGGGCCGGCGGCTACTGGGCCGAGGCCTTCCAGCGCCTCGTCACCACGTTGCGGCTGCGCGCGGAGATGACCGCGGAGCTGGCGGTGCCGGAACCCGAGCGGGCTCCGACAATGCCATGAACACCGGGGCCGGGGCCCCCAGCGCCCCGGCAGGGGCGCGGGGAACTGCGCGGCCGGCCCCACCCACCCGCGGACAACGACCCCCCACCCGGGGACGGTCAAGGGCGACCAGGGCAGAAACCCGCACGGCCCGCCCCTCGCCGGCCAGGCGCTACGCTCCCGCGGGCTGCCGTACGTTCGCCCGTACCCACTCCACGATCGACCCGGTCGTCGCACCCGGCGTGAAGATCTCGGCGACACCCTTCTCCTTGAGCGGAGCGATGTCCGCCTCCGGGATGATCCCGCCGCCGAAGACCTTGATGTCCTCCGCGTCACGCTCCTTGAGGAGATCGATCACGGCGGCGAACAGGGTGTTGTGCGCGCCGGAGAGGATGGAGAGACCGATCGCGTCGGCGTCCTCCTGGATCGCGGTGTCGACGATCTGCTCGGGGGTCTGATGGAGCCCGGTGTAGATGACCTCCATACCGGCGTCGCGCAGCGCCCGCGCGATCACCTTGGCCCCCCGATCGTGGCCGTCGAGCCCCGGCTTGGCCACCACCACGCGGATCGGACCGGCTGCCACACCCATCACTGCCTCCATGAACGGACCACAACGACCCGTACCGACACGTATCGAACATTCCGCCGCTCGCCGCACGGGACGCACCTCTGCGGCACAGGCGCCCCGCACCGCACCGGCCGGGGAAGTGAACGAACGTTATCGTCAGATCCGTGCAAACCGCAGTTTCCCGCTGAAGAGCGAGGGGGAAATCACACGGTGGGACACATTCGCCGCGCATCGCTCCGCGCTTCAGCGGCACACGCGCCGCAGGAACCTGCGTCGCGCGGGCCACGACCGGAGCCTGCGCAAGGAGAGCCGCCAGCAGGTGGCGGCACCGGCACCGCGCCGACGAGGCGCGACGACGGTGCGGCACACCGGCGGGAGCACGACGGCAGGGATTCCCGCCGCGCCACCGGCGCACCACGCGTCGCGAACGCACCGTCGGCCTCCGCCACCCCGGCTTTCCACAAGGGCACACGGGGGACAGAGCGGTCCCTTCGCGTGTCGACTGGAGGTCGGCCATGAAGGTCACCGGGACAGAGTCGCCCGTTCTCCCGCTCCGTCAGCGCCTGTTGCCAGGCAGGCTGACAGGCCTCTCGGTGGCCCTGCTGAAGGCGACGGCTCTGGAGATCGCGATCCTCGCCGGGCACCTCCTCCTCTATCCCTCCGGCATCGTCCAGGAGCGCCGCACCTCTCCCGCGCCCGCCCCGTCCGACGCCACCCGGCTGCCCACCGAGACCAAGCCCCCGGTCGTCCTGCTGCACGGCTTCATCGACAACCGCTCGGTCTTCGTCCTGCTGCGCCGCAACCTCGCGCAGCACGGCAGGCAGCACATCGAATCGCTCAACTACTCACCGCTGACGTACGACATCCGCACCGCGGCGGAGCTGCTCGGCCGGCACATAGAGGACATCTGCGAGCGCACGGGGCGCGACCAGGTGGACATCGTCGGACACAGCCTCGGCGGACTGATCGCGCGCTACTACGTGCAGCGCCTCGGCGGCGACCTGCGGGTCCGCACGCTGGTCACGCTCGGCACACCGCACTCGGGCACCCGGGTCGTCCCGCTGATGAACGCACACCCGATCGTCCGTCAGATGCGCCCGGGTTCCGAAGTGATCAAGGAGTTGCGCGAGCCCGCGCCCGACTGCCGCACGCGTTTCGTGAGTTTCTGGAGCGACCTCGACCATCTGATGGACCCGCTGGAGACCGCCGCCATCGACCACCCCGACCTGCTCGCACAGAGCGTCCAGGTGAGCGGTATCGGGCATCTCGCCCTGCCGGTCCACCCCGCCGTCGCCACCGGGATACGCCAGGCGCTCGACAGCGAGGAGACGGCCGTCCGCACCTCCGCCGCGGAGGCCGTGGCCGAAGCCGGTGGCCTCACCGTGGCGTGACGCCGTCCTGTCCGACCCTCGCCCGGGCCCTCTCCGACCGTCAGGAGAGGGCCCGGGCGAGGGTCGGACAGGAGTCGGACACGGGCCAGAAGGCGCCACAATTTCGAACGTTCATCGAACGCCAGGCCAAGCCCGTGCCCGCACTCCCCCGAAAGACGGCCGAATGCCCGTTTCCTGAGAGGAGGAAACCTGCCGAAGATTGTCGCGCCCGCATACCGCCGGGTACAGTCGCCGCACTGCTCTGCCAGCCCCTGTTGTCGAGGCGAAAGAGAAGTTGGTGAACGACCGTCACCCGTCGGGGACCGTGACCCCCCCGGCTCCGGCTTCCGATGCCGCCTCGGCGCACTACGCGTCGTACGCCGGCCAGGAAGTCCAGTACGGCGACTTCACCATGCACGACGGCTACAACGGAACCGGCGCCTACGCGACCGCGAGTTTCGAGACCGACCCCCTCTTCGGCGACATGTCGGGCGGCGACGGCACGGGTTCGTACGACGCGACGCAGTGGAACACCGGCGGCCACCAGACACCGTCCTACGACCCGTACGCCGCGCAGCACCAGACCGCGTACGACACCGGCGGCTACGACACCACCGCCTGGGCGACCGGCTACCAGCAGCTCGCCGACATCCCCGCGCAGCATCCGGGCCCCGACGCCACGGGCCAGTGGGACGCGGCCGCCTGGCTCCAGGCCGAGCAGGCCGGCCAGACGCAGCAGTGGAGCGCCCCCACCCAGGAGACGGGCGCTTACGACGCCACGCAGTGGAACACCGTCGGGGAACACGACCCGTACGAGGCCTACGAGCACCCCCAGCAGGGCGAGTCGCACGAGCACCGCGCCGCCGACCCGTACGAACACCAGGTCGCGGCGGAGTCCTACGAGCACCAGGCCGCGGCGGACCCGTACGAACACCAGCCCTCCGCCGACCCGTACGAGCAGCAGGCCGATCCCGAGCCCTTCGACCAGCAGGCCACCGCCACCTTCGAGCAACTGCCGGACGCGTACGACTTCGAGGACGCCGATCCCGCGCACGAGACGCCGCTGCTCGACGACATGGAAGAGGTCACTCCGGCCCCCCGTGCCGCGAACCGGCCGGCCTCCCGCTCCCGTCGCCGCTCCCCGGCCAAGCGTTCCGCGCTGCTCACCGTCGCCGTGCCCTCGGCCTGCGTGATGGGCGTCGCCGGTATCGCCGCCGCCTCCGTGGGCACCATGGGCGGGGACGACACCAAGAACACGACGGCCAGCGCGTCCGACGCGACCGCGGTGAAGCCGTCCACCGCCAACAACAAGCTGGACACCCAGCTCCAGAGCCTGTCCGCGGGTGCGGACGACTTCGCCGACCGGGCCAGCCGGACCCAGGAACGCATCGACCTCAAGGCCCAGCAGGCCGCCGAGCGGCAGAAGGCGGTGGCCGAGGCGGCCCGCAAGGAGCGGCTGCGGCCCAAGTTCGTCCTGCCGGTCACGCAGAAAGGACTCAGCGCCTACTTCGGTCAGGCGGGGGTCAACTGGATGTCCGTGCACACGGGCATCGACTTCCCCGTGTCGTACGGCACGACGGTGATGGCCGCGACGGACGGAACCCTACGGACGCAGTGGAACAGCGCGTACGGGAACATGGCCATCCTCACCGCGAAGGACGGCACGGAGACCTGGTACTGCCACCTCTCCAGCTACACGGTGCCGTCGGGCACCGTCGTGAAGGCCGGTGACCAGATCGCGTTCTCCGGGAACTCCGGGAACTCGACCGGCCCGCACCTGCACTTCGAGGTCCGGCCCGCGGGCGGTTCGGCCATCGACCCCCTGCCGTGGCTGCGCAGCCACGGCCTGGACCCGACGTGAGCACCACCGCAACCCACTCGCCGTGACCCGCTCGTCGTGATCCAGCTCCTGGGCCCGCGACCGGACGAGAACCCCCGCCCGGCCCCGAACCCCGTGGGCTAGAGCTTCTCCACCGGCGCGTACCGCAGCAGCAGCCGCTTCGGCTTGGGCTCTCCGAAGTCGACCGTGGCCTCCGCGTTCGCCCCCATGCCCTTCACGCCGACCACCGTGCCGAGCCCGAACTGGTCGTGGGTGACGCGGTCGCCCACCGCCAGCGAGACGACCGGCTTCTCGGAGGCCCCGCGGCGCGTCGCGAAACCGGAGGCCCCGGACGCCGCGGACCGCGAGCGCGAGGACGACAGCGAGGCCGCCACCCCCGAGACGGGCCCCGAGGACACCGGAGCCGTCGCGCCCGTGCGCTTCCACTCCAGATGCGTGTCCGGGATCTCCTCCAAGAAGCGGGAGGGCGGGTTGTACGAGGGCTGGCCCCACGCGCTGCGCATGGACGAGCGGGTGAGATAGAGCCGCTCCCGCGCGCGCGTGATGCCGACGTACGCGAGCCGCCGCTCCTCCTCCAGCTCCTTGACCTGCCCCAGCGCACGCATGTGCGGGAAGACCCCGTCCTCCATGCCGGTGAGGAACACGACCGGGAACTCCAGGCCCTTGGCGGTGTGCAGGGTCATCAGGGTGATGACGCCGTTGCCGTCGTCCTCGTCGGGGATCTGGTCGGAGTCGGCGACGAGCGCGACCCGCTCCAGGAACTCGGAGAGCCCGCCGGCCGCCCCGGCCGCTCCAGCCCCGCCGGCCGCTCCAGCCTCGTCGGCCGCCGCGGTCCCGGCAGCCGCTCCGGCACCGTCCTCGCCCCCACCGGACTCCTGCTCGAACTCCAGCGCCACGGCCGCGAGTTCCTGAAGGTTCTCGATGCGGGTCTCGTCCTGCGGGTCGGTGGAGGCCTGGAGCTCGGCGAGATAGCCGGTGCGCTCGAGGACCGCCTCCAGGACCGTCGCCGGGCCCGCGCCGGACTCGACGATCGTACGGAGGTCCTCCATGAGCGTGTTGAACCGCTTCACGGCGTTCGTCGAGCGCGCCGCCATGCCGTACGCCTCGTCGACGCGGCGCAGAGCCTGCGGGAAGCTGATCCTCTCCCGCTGCGAGAGGGCGTCGATCATCGCCTCGGCGCGGTCGCCGATCCCTCGCTTGGGGACGTTCAGGATCCGGCGCAGCGGGACGGAGTCCTCGGGGTTGGACAGGACCCGCAGGTAGGCCAGGACGTCCCGGACCTCCTTGCGCTCGTAGAAGCGGACACCGCCGACGACCTTGTAGGGCAGGCCGACGCGGATGAAGATCTCCTCGAAGACACGGGACTGGGCGTTCGTCCGGTAGAAGACCGCGACGTCGCCCGCCTTCGCCTCGCCCGCGTCGGTGAGACGGTCTATCTCGTCGGCGACGAACTGTGCCTCGTCGTGCTCGGTGTCGGCGACGTAGCCCGTGATGTTCGACCCCGCGCCCGCGTTGGTCCACAGGTTCTTGGGGCGGCGCGACTCGTTGCGCTCGATGACCGCGTTGGCCGCGCTGAGGATCGTCTGGGTGGAGCGGTAGTTCTGCTCCAGGAGGATCGTCGTCGCGTCCGGGTAGTCCTCCTCGAACTGGAGGATGTTGCGGATGGTCGCACCGCGGAAGGCGTAGATCGACTGGTCGGCGTCGCCCACGACGCACAGCTCGGCGGGCCCGAGGTCGCCCTCGGCCGGCGGCACGTCCTCGGGACGATCGCCGCTCGCCGGTCCCACGAGCTCCCTGACCAGGGCGTACTGCGCGTGGTTCGTGTCCTGGTACTCGTCGACCAGGACGTGGCGGAAGCGGCGGCGGTAGTGCTCGGCGACGTCCGGGAAGGCGCGGAGCAGGTTGACCGTCGTCATGATCAGGTCGTCGAAGTCGAGCGCGTTGGCCTCGCGCAGCCGCGACTGGTACATCGCGTAGGCCTGGGCGAGGGTCTTCTCGAAGCCGTCCGCCGCCTGGCCGGCGAAGTCCTCCTCGTCGATCAGCTCGTTCTTCAGGTTGGAGATCTTGGCGCTGAACGACTTCGGCGGGAAACGCTTCGGGTCGAGGTCCAGGTCACGGCAGACCAGGGCCATCAGGCGTTTGCTGTCGGCGGCGTCGTAGATCGAGAAGGAGGATGTGAAGCCGAGCCTCTTCGACTCGCGGCGCAGGATGCGCACGCACGCGCTGTGGAAGGTCATCACCCACATGGCGTTGGCGCGCGGGCCCACGAGCTGCTCGACGCGCTCCTTCATCTCGCCCGCGGCCTTGTTCGTGAAGGTGATCGCGAGGATCTGGCCGGGGTGGACATGGCGCTCGCCCAGCAGGTGCGCGATCCGGTGCGTGAGCACCCGGGTCTTGCCGGAGCCGGCGCCGGCCACGATGAGCAGCGGGGAGCCGGAGTGCACCACGGCCGCGCGCTGGTTCTCGTTCAGCCCGTCCAGCAGGGCCGCCGGGTCGACGGCGGGCCGGTGGGCGCCGTCGCGGTAGTACGCGTCGCGGTCCGGGGGCACGTCGAAGCGGCCGCCGAACAGGTCGTCCGGAAGCGGCTCCGCCGCCTCGTCCTCGGGCGGCGGCGGGGACTCTTCCTCATGGGCCCCGGAAGGCCTGAGGTCCGCCAGGAAGCTGTCATCAAAGAGGCTGCTCATCGCTCTCCGAGTCTAGGCGGCCGCACTGACAACCCGCCGCCACCCCGGAAACTGGGCCGGATTTCCCACGGAGTCCAGGCTGGATCCACCACGGAGTCCGGTCCGGCGCGCCCACGGAAAACGGGCCGCCCCTCCCGCCCCGATGCGCCCTCACCTTGCGGCACCGCCCCACTACGGTCGGCCACTCCGGGCGCCCCGGCGGTTCAGGTCACGAAAATGTATCGGGCATATCGCACATCAAACTTCACAGAACACTTACGCGTTGGCTAGCGTGCCGGGCAGACCGCTCGACGGCAACCGGCGAACGTCGCCGGGCCGAGCGGCCTCCGCCGAGTCCGGCGCGCCCGTGCGGCGACCGGAGCCGGGGACCCAACCGACTTTGGGGTGAATCGGTCCAGCCGCCCCTGGGGCAAGGACCGTAGGGCAAACCTTCCGGAAGTACCCGCCCGAACCCGACAGCTAACCCGGTAGGCGGATGACGGAAGGAGTCGCCTCTCTTGGCGTCGCACCGCAAGTGGAGTCCCCCCGGCCCGCGCAGGACGGGCGTACGGACCCCGGCCCTCGCCACGGCCGCCCTGACCTCCGTGGCCCTGCTCTCGCAGACGGCCAACGCCGCACCCCCGGCCGAGCCCCGGCCCAGCCTCGAAGAGGTCGAGAAGAAGGTCGACGACCTCTACCACCAGGCCGAGACGGCCACCGAGAAGTACAACGCGACCAGGGAGAAGACCGCCAAGCAGCGCAAGCGGGTCGACTCCCTCCTCGACGACGTGGCCCGGCGCACCGAGAGACTCAACGCCGCGCGCGAGGAGCTGGGTTCGTTCGCCGCGGCGCAGTACCGCACCGGGGCGTCCGCACCCGGCAGCGCGAGTCTGCTGCTGGCCGACAACCCGCAGGACTACTTCGACCAGACCCAGTTGATGGACCGTCTGACCACCCGCCAGAAGGCGGCCGTCGACGACTACGCCGCCGAACAGGCCGCCACCTCGAAGAAACGCGGGGAGGCCTCCCGGAGCCTGCGGACGCTCACCACGTCGCAGGACGCGCTCAAGACCTCCAAGGCGGACGTCCAGGGCAAGCTCGCCGCGGCCCGCGACCTGCTCTCGAAGCTGACCGCCGACGAGAAGGCGCGGCTCGCCGCGATCGCGTAGAAGAAGCAGGAAGCGGCCGACCGCGAAGCGGCCGAACTGGCTGCCGAGCGGGCCGCGGCGGAGAGGAAGGCCCGGGAGACGGCCCGGCAGCCGGGCACGCCGGCCGGAACCACGGGGACTTCCGGGACCCCGGCCACCGACTCCTCGTACGCCACCAAGGCCGGCAAGGCCATCGCCTTCGCCCGCGCCCAGATCGGCAAGCCGTACGTGTGGGGCGCGACCGGGCCCGGCTCGTACGACTGCTCCGGTCTCACCCAGGCCGTCTGGAAGGCCGCCGGCGTCACCCTCCCACGGACCACCTACGACCAGGTGAACGCGGGCACCACGGTCTCCCTCTCCGCCATCGAGCCCGGAGACCTCGTCTTCTTCTACGACGACATCAGCCACGTGGGCCTCTACATCGGCGACGGGATGATGATCCACGCCCCCAAGCCGGGTGCGTACGTCCGTGAGGAGTCGATCTTCTACGCGGGCGAGTCGATCATCCACAGCGTGGTGCGCCCGGCGTGAGCCCCGGCGCGGGGCACGCGCGCGTGAGGTCTCCCGGGCTCCACGCGCGCGTGCCCTCACGCGTGCCCGTACCATCCGCGCCCACCTCTCCCGTGCGCCGGCGTCTCCCTCTCCCGCCTGGGAGGGCGACAGCTCTCGCCCTCTCCTGCCACCCCGTGCCGGCGCCCGCACCACCGCGGGCCGGTACCGCCGTACGCCCGCGCACTTGTACTCCCGCGCCCGGGACCCCGCGCACCCGTCCGGCCGACCCCGCATTCGTGAAGCACGCGCGCGCCCCCCGGGCAACCCGCTCGCGGATCCCTAGCATCGGGGCCATGTCAGCCACCTCGCCGCCCCGCAGCCCGTGGGTCCGACTCCGCACCTGGTGGGCGGAGAGCCCGCCCGCCGCCGCGGCCGTCGTCCTGGCCACCGGCATCCTCTCGGTCGGGCTGTACGAGACCGGTGACGAGATCGTGTCCCGGATCGCGCTGGTCCTGGCGGCCGTCGCCTGGCTCGGGTTCGCCGTGGACTTCACGGTCCGCCTGATGCGGGAGCGGGAGCGGTGGTGGGAGGAGGCCGGCACGCCGAGCGCGCTCACCGGGGTCGCCGCGACCGCCGTAATCGGCACCCGGCTGACCGACCTGGGGTGGCTCGGGGCCGCCGAGGTGCTGCTCGCGCTCGCCGCGGTGCTGTGGCCGGGGCTGCTCTACCTGCTCCTCCGAAACCTGCGGCTCCGGATGCCCGGAAGCGTGTTCCTCGGGTGCGTGGCCACACAGGCCCTCGCGGTGCTCGCCGCGTCCCTCGCCGGGGCCGCGCGCGCGGACTGGCTCGCGTACGCGGCGCTGGTGCTGTTCTGGCTGGGGTTCCTGGTGCTCTACGTGGTGGCGCTGACGTGCTTCGACTTCCGGGAGACGGCCACGGGGGGCGGCGACCACTGGATCGCGGGCGGCGCGCTCGCGATCTCGGCGCTGGCCGCCTCGAAACTGGTCCTCGCCTACCAGGCGGACATCTATCTGTGGAACTACGACGACAACGGCGTGATGCGCTGGGTGACCCAGGCGCTGATCATGGTGACGCTCGCCTGGTACGCCGTGCTGGCCGTCGCGGAGCTGCTGTGGCGGCGTCCGCGGTACGACGTGCGGCGCTGGGCGACCGTGTTCCCGATGGCCATGACGGCGGTGGCGGCCCTGACGGTCGCGGACGCCGTCGGCTTCTCCTGGCTCAGGACGCTCGGGCAGGTACTGCTGTGGATCTCGGTGGCGGCCTGGCTGCTGGTGGCGGCCGGAACCCTCAGGTCCACAGCACCGCGATGAAGACGTTCGCGGTCGTCAGCAGCCCGACCAGCCCGAACAGGCCCTTGTCGACCTTCTCGTCGTCCCGCTTCACATAGACCAGTCCGAGGATCACGATCAGCAGGGCCAGCTTCACGCCGATCTTGACGGTGTTGACCGAGTGGTCGTCGGCCTGGTTGAGACCGACCAGGACGACACCCGTGACCAGCATGGTCAGCGCGCCGTGCAGCATGGCGGGGACGAACCGGGCGGTGCCCCGGCCCATCGCCTTCATCTGGGTGAGGAAGCCGCCGAGCAGCGAGGCGATGCCGATGATGTGCAGGCCCACGAAGAGATGGATGAGTACGTCCATGGGGCCGGAGCCTAATCGGCGGTGGGTGTCCCCCTTCGCACCGGCCCACCCCCTCGGGACCCGTAGCACCTGAGGACCCCCGGTTGGCCCGGAACCTTCCCATCGGTCATCACCCTGCGTGAAGTCGCCGGCGCCGAGCGCGGATCACGGTCACATACGGTCACCCAGCGATCCAGTTAGGCCAGTTCCGTACATGGTGTTACCGAGCCCTCACACTCAGGTTTAGCGTCCTCCACCAGGTGCCCGGCTCCCCACCGCCGCCCGGGCCAGGGGCGGCAGTCGGACACCACCGCCGAGAAAGGTCCGGCGGCGACCCGCTCCCCCTGTGCGGGCCGTCGCCGGACGCGTCACCGATGACCGCGCTCTCCTCGGCGGTCACGTCCCCCGGGAAGGATGTGGGCCCTCGTGGCAGCGCACCGCAAGCCCAGACAGCGCTCACTCGGCGGCCATACGGTCCGCACGGCCGCGACCATCGCCCTCGCCGGCGCGGCGACGACGGCCGGATTCGAGGGCACGGGGCACGCGGAGCCGCAACTGTCCCCGGCGCAGGTGAAGGCCAGGGTCGACAAGCTGTACGAAGAGGCCGAGGTCGCCACGGAGAAGTACGACGGGGCGAAGGAGAAGGCCGACCAGGCGTCACGGCGGCTGCGCGACCTGCGCGACGAGACGGCGCGCAAGGAGGACCGGCTCAACGCGGCGCGGGACGCGCTGGGTTCGATCGCCGCGGCGCAGTACCGCAGTGGGGGCCTCGACCCCGCCCTGCAGCTCGCGCTCTCCGACCGGCCCGACCAGTACCTGGACGGGGCCGCGTTCGCCGAGCGGGTCGGCGACCGGCAGGCGGGGGCGGTGGCCCGGGTACGCAAGCAGCTGCGGGAGATCGAGCAGTTGCGCGGGGCCGCACACGTCGAGCTGACGTCGCTCACCTCGCGTCAGGCGGAGCTGAAGCGGGCCAAGAAGACGATCACCGGAAAGCTGGACTCCGCGCGGCAGCTGTTGTCACGGCTCACCGACGAGCAGCGGGCGCGCCTCGGGGCGGCGGGCACGGCGCGGCACGCCTCCCGGTCCGCCGCGCGGGACCTGGGCCCGGCGTCCGCCTCACCCTCGGCCGGCTCCGTCGCGGCCCCCAACTCCCGTGCGGCCGCCGCCGTCTCGTACGCCTACGGGAAGCTCGGCAGCCCCTACGTCTGGGGTGCCACCGGTCCCGACGCCTTCGACTGCTCGGGCCTGGCCCAGGCCGCGTACCGCTCGGCGGGCGTCCAGCTGCCCCGCACGACGTACTCCCAGATCAACGCGGGCCGACGGGTCTCCCGCTCCGAACTCCTCCCCGGTGACCTTGTGTTCTTCTACTCGGGCATCAGCCATGTGGGGATCTACGTGGGCAACGGGATGATGATCCACGCCCCGAACCCCACCGCGCCGGTGCGTCTCGCGCCCGTCGACGAGATGCCGTTCGCGGGAGCCACCCGGGTGGCCTGAGGGCACAGGTCCACCCGGGTGGCGCGAAGACACCGGAGCGGATGGGCGGGGTGGGGGCGCGGGGGTGGATCGCGGTAGCGTCGACGCGGACTCCGTTCCGTCGTCCGAGAGGTCCTGATGCCCGGCTTCCTGTTGCCGCCGCCTCCGCCGCCCGCGCACATCCGCTCCTGGCCGGACCGGGCGACACTGCTGGCCGACCGGGGGCGGGCACTGGAGGAACTGCGCGGACGGAGCCTCGGGGTGCACCGGGTGCTGCTGCTCTGGCTGCTGGCGCTCGCGGCGATCGTCGGCTGGGCCCTGCTGGTGCTGCCGCTGCAGCAGATCGAGCAGCGCGACCCCACCGGTGTCGTCCTGGGGCCGCTGTTCGCCCTGCTGGGCCTGGCCGCGCTCGCCCCAACAATCCTCGCCGTCGCCCTGTCCGTCCGCAGCGACCGTCGCCTGCACGAACTGCTGCAGGCCTGGACCGAGTTGGACCGCCACCCCGCGACCGACTCCCGGCTCCGCTCCCCCGGGCTCAGCCTCTTCTGGCTGCTCTCCTCGCTCGGCGTCTGTGCGATCGGCGTCTGGACGTCCTACGACGCGGCGGCACCGGCCGGGGCGGGTCACGGCCTGTACAGCGATGTCGTCCAGGGCGTCGGAATCGGCCTGATCCTGTGGATGACCGGTCTCATCGGAATCGCCAAGGCCGTACGCCACTACCGGTGGGCGCTGCGCATCCTGGGACCGGCGCCCGCCGCGGAACACCGGTAGGCGTCCGGCACCCACCGCAGAACACCGGCGGAAGCCCCCCGGCAGACACCGGCGACATTCGGGCGTCCGCCGCGGGACACCCAGCAACAGCCGGGGTGCGTCCGCCGCGGAACGCCGAGGGATCTCCGCCGTCCGCGCGGCCCGGCGGACGGCGTGTCACACCAGGCGCCGCGCCGTCGCCCATCGCGTCAGCTCGTGCCGGTTGGAGAGCTGGAGCTTCCTGAGGACCGCCGAGACGTGGGACTCGACCGTCTTGACGGAGATGAACAGCTGCTTGGCGATCTCCTTGTACGCGTAGCCGCGGGCGATGAGGCGCAGCACCTCGCGCTCGCGCTGGGTGAGACGGTCGAGGTCCTCGTCGACCGGCGGGGCGTCGGTGGAGGCGAAGGCGTCCAGGACGAATCCGGCCAGGCGGGGCGAGAAGACCGCGTCGCCCTCCTGGACACGGAAGATGGAGTCCACCAGGTCGGTCCCGGTGATCGTCTTGGTGACGTATCCCCGGGCGCCGCCGCGGATCACGCCGATGACGTCCTCCGCGGCGTCCGACACGGACAGCGCGAGGAAACGGACCGGCTGCTCGGCGTCACCCATCAACGGGGCGCAGCGGCGCAGCACTTCGACACCGCCGCCGCCCGGCAGATGGACGTCGAGCAGCACGACCTCGGGCCGGGCGGCCGTGATGACCGTGACCGCCTGGTCGACGTCCGCGGCCTCGCCGACCACCTGGACGCCGGTCCGCTCGGTCTGTCCGATCTCGGCCTGCACCCCCGTACGGAACATGCGGTGGTCGTCGACGAGGACGACCCGCACATGACGCCCGCCCGTGGCTCCGGACGGCACGGCGGTGTCGGCGGCGGCCGGCCCGCTCGCCCCTGGGGACCCGGCGACCGCCCCCGCTCCGGTCGCGGTGTCGCTCGGTTCCTTCGGGCCGGTGGGCCCGGCCGTCTGTCCGGTCGGCCCGTTCGCGTCGCTCATGACGTCTTCTCCGCCCTCTCCATTTCCAGCTCGACCTCCGTGCCGCCGTCCGGCACCGCGCGCAGTCGCGCCGTGCCGCCGTGGCGCTCCATGCGGCCGATGATCGATTCTCTGACGCCCATGCGGTCGGCGGGTATCGCGTCGAAGTCGAAGCCGGGGCCGCGGTCGCGGACGGACACGAAGACCGTCCTTCCCTCGACTTCGGCGTAGACCTGTACGGCGCCGCCCTCGCCACCGTACTTGGCGGCGTTCACCATGGCTTCCCGTGCGGCCTGCATCTGTGCGGTCAGGCCCTCGTCGAGCGGGCAGTCGCCGACCACGACGACCTCGATGGGGACGCCGTGCTTGTCCTCGACCTCGGCGGCGTTGCGGCGGACCGCCTCGGCGAGGGTGGCGGGCTCGTCGGCCTCGTCCTTGCCGGTGCCCTCCGGTTTGTAGAGCCAGGCCCGCAGGTCGCGCTCCTGGGCCCGGGCGAGCCGGCGCACCTCGTTCGCGTTCTCCGCGTTGCGCTGGATCAGGGTCAGGGTGTGCAGCACCGAGTCGTGGACATGGGCGGCCACCTCGGCGCGCTCCTGGGCCCGGATGCGCATCAGGCGTTCCTCGGAGAGGTCCTGCGTCATGCGGACGAGATAGGGGCCCGCGAGGAGCGCCGTGCCGACGAGGACGGCGAGCGCCGCCTGCAGGACGGAGCCGAGGTGGGCCGCGGACCCCTGGAGGACGAATATCCCGGTGACGCCCGCGGTGACGAGCAGGACACCGGCCGCGGACCGCAGCAGCGTGAGCGTCCGGCGGCGGCGGCCGACCTCCACCCAGCGGGCCCGCCGCGCGTTGTCCGCCTGGCGCCAGACCAGGGCGACGCCCGCGCCGACGAGGACGGTGGGCCAGAGATACGCCTTGGCTCCGCCTCCGAGGTTCACGTTGCCGACGAAGACCATGGCCACGACGACCATGAGCAGCAGGGCGACGATCTGGCCCCGGTCCGGCTTGCGGGCGACGAGTCTGCGGCGGCCGTCGGCAGCGGTCTCGGTGGTGAAGGCCGACGCGCGCTCGGAGTCGACCCCGCCGACGCCCAGCGGCACGAAGAACCAGAAGGCGGCGTAGAGCAGCGCGCCGAGACCGTCCGCCATGAACAGGCCGACGAACACCAGCCGCACCCAGATGACGGGCAGCCCGAGGTGCCCGGCGAGCCCCCGCGCCACACCGCCGAGCCAGCGTCCGTCGCTGCTGCGGTAGAGCTTGCGCGGGGGCCGCGGCTCGTCGAGAGGCACTGCTGCGGCTTCCGGCATGCCAACGATGTTCACACGGCCGGGCGACCGGAGCATCAGGGTCGACCCCCGAGACTCCCCTGATCTTCGACGAGCCGGTCCTCGAACGGCTCCCCGCGCACCCGTCAGGGCCGATATCAGGGTTCGGCCAGGGTCGTCCCGACTCCCGTCGCGCCTTCCCGCCCGTCACCATGGACACATGACAGATCAGCAGCGCGCGGCAGCGGAGCCGCCCCGTGGCTCCGGCGCCCCGCCACCGGGCACCGCCACGGGTGGTGAGCCGCGCGCGCACGACGACGTGGTGACGCCCGAAGCCCCGCACAGGTTCCGGCGCGACCGGCGGCACAGGATGCTGGGCGGTGTGTGCGCGGGCCTCGGCCGGCAGTGCGACATGGACCCGGTGATCTTCCGGATCGTGCTCGCGGTACTCTCCGCGACCGGCGGCATCGGCCTCATCCTGTACGGCTTCTTCTGGCTGTTCGTCCCGTACGACGACGAGGACGAGAACGAGGTGCGCAAGCTCCTCACCGGCCGCGTGGACGGCCAGGCGCTGACGGCCGTGCTCTTCGCCCTTGTCGGCTGCGGTGTCTTCCTCTCCATGCTCAACAACGGCGGGGTGCTCACCTTCGCCGTGGTCCTCACCCTGCTCCTCGCGGGCGCGGGGTACTGGTCGCAGCAGCGCGGCGCTCCCGACCCGGACCCGCTCGCCGCGCAGGCCGTGGCCGACGCCCCGCCCGAGGCGCAGGCCCCGCCCGTCCCCGCCTCCTACCCCTCCTGGTGGCGCGACCCGATCGTCAAGGACGGTTCGCACGTCGGCGGCACGGGTTATCTCTGGGGCCCGCGGGACGCCCGGGACCGGGATGTCGCGGCTGCGGTCAACATCGCCCGCGGCACACCGGGTCCCGACCTGCGCGCGGCAAGGGAGCCGCGGCCGCGCGGGCCGCGCTGGATCGGCGGCTGGGTGTTCCTGCTCGCGCTCGTCGCGGGCGGCCTCGGCTCGGGCCTGACGTGGCACGACCGGCCGCTCGGTTCGAGCCTGCAGATCGGTCTGTCATGCGCGCTCGTCGTCTTCGGCCTGGGCATCGCGCTCAGCGCGTTCGTGGGGCGTACGAGCGCGGGCTCGCTCTTCCTGGCCGTGGTCACGGCGGCCCTGCTGGCCGGTTCGGTGGCCCTGCCGAGGGACATCAGCACGCACTGGAAGCGGACCGACTGGACACCGGCCGCCGTCACCGACGTACAGAAGAACTACGAACTCGGCTCCGGCGTGGGCACCCTCGACCTCGGCCGGCTCGACCTCGCCAAGGGACAGACGGTGACGACGCGCGCGGAGGTGGGGGCGGGCCGCCTCGAAGTGGTGGTCCCGAAGGACGCGACCGTGAGACTGAACATCGACGTGGGTCTCGGAGACATCCAGCTGCCCGGCGACGGCAAGAAGGACGTGGACGTGGAGCCCGGCAAGTTCAAGCAGGTGACGCTGGCCCCCGCGGCCGGCACCGGGCACGGCGGAACCCTCGACCTCGACCTGCACGTCGGTGTCGGCCAGGCGGAGGTGACCCGTGGCACGTCATGAGTTCCAGCCGGGAAAGCTGGTCGCGGGCTTCTTCCTCGCCACCGCGGGCGTCGTGTACGCCGGTGACGCGGGCGGCTGGTGGGACACCCCGTGGTTCGTGATGATCCCGCTCGTCACGGGCGGACTCTGTCTGGCCGGAGCGGTGGCGCTCCTGACCCACGGCATACGGCGACGCAGGGCGGGCGCACGGCGGGCGGCCTCGGGGGCGGCGAACAGAGGCCCCGGGGACTCGCACGTGGCGGGCTGACCCGGCAGGTGCTTCGGCACACGAACGGACCGCTCGGCCTTCGGCACCGGCGCCGCGGCCTCACGGTCCTGTGTGTGCGGTGGTTCGTGCCGGCCGGGACCCGCGTACGGGCCGACGGGACCGGGTGGGTCGGACGCGCGGCCGGTGGGCGGTCGGCAGGCGGCGGTCCACCCGGCCTGCCGGCTGCCGGCCGGTCCCCCGGCCGGCAGCCGGAATCGTCCCGTCTAGTAGCGGTACTCCCCGCTCCGTTGCCCTCGTCGCGCCCGCCAGACCGCGTCGAGCGAGAAGACCGAGGCGCCGGCGAGGACCAGGGGCAGCCAGGCCATGAGATAGGCGAGATCGTTGCCGTAGTAATACGGGTCGGAGGCCCAGCTGACGGTCAGCCACAGGCTGAGGGAGATCAGCGCGCCGCCGAACGCCGCGAGGCGCGCCAGCAGTCCGATGAGGGTGCCGATGCCGACGGCCAGCTCGCCGAGGGCGATGGCGTAGCCGAAGCCGACGGGGCTCTTCAGCGCGAGGTCGACCAGGGCCGGGATCGCCGAGGAGTCCCGCACCGTGCGCATCAAGTCCCCGATCGAGCCGGAGCCCGAGGCGGAGAGGAAGGCGCTGTTGGTGAGCTTGTCGATCCCCGCGTAGATGAAGGTGACACCGAGGAAGATCCGCAGCGGCAACAGGGCGTAGCGCGTGGCCGTCTCGCGCCATCCGCCCCGTCCGCCGTTGTCGACATAGGAGCTCTGGGTATCCGTCCGCATACCGTGAGTCATCGCTCTCGCCGCCTCTCACCCGTATTCCGTTGACCCCTCAACAGACCATACGTACGAGAGTGGGTCCGCGCTCAATGGCCGGGACCGGTTTTCTTGCCCGGAGACACCTCCCGGCCGCCTTCCGGCCCCGGAGTACCGGTGCGGCCGGGCGAGGATTCCGCCTCCGCCCGCCACCGCCGAACCGGTGACCCGGTGACCCGATGACCCGGTGACCCGCTCCCGCGGCACTCCGGTGTCGCGGCCCCCTGGGCCCGTCGCTCCCTCAGTCCAGGGCTTCTCACCCTCCGGTCGGCCTGTCGCTCCCTCGGCCCGTCGCCCCTCCGGACCGTCAGCTCCGGTCCGTCGGTCCGGCACCTCTCAGTCCGTCACGTCGATCACGCAGCGGTTGGTCTCCACACCCGCCGCCGTCACCACCTGGACCTCCACGCGTCCCGGCTCCACGTCGACCGGCCCCGGCACGGTGAGCACGGCGTCAGTGGGACTGCTGAAGCCGCCCGGCACCGGGACCAGCGGTACATGCACATGGACCGCGCCGATGCGGACGACCATGCGGGAGAGCCGGTCCGCGGTCTGGGCGCCCGGAGGGACGAAACCGGCCCCCCGGATCTCGATGTCGTCCCCGGTGCGGATCGGAGCGTCGAGGTCACCGGCTTCGCGGGAGCGGACGACCGAGAGGATCACGGGCCGGCCGCCCTCGGCGTACTTGCCCGAGAGGTAGGTGGCCGCCGAGACCAGGACGAGCAGCGCCAGGCCCCAGGGCAGGTCGGGCAGCTGTTCCGGCCGCCGGGCCAGCCGTACCGCGGCGAAGACCAGGGCGACGGCGCCGATGACGACGTACTGGATGTCGGCGAAGCTGCCCTTGCCCGAGTCGTCCGTGAGGAGGTCGGCGGCGCGCGGCCGGTCGGCCCGTACCTTCTGCAGCCGTTGCCCGAGGACCCGCACGCCCACCACACGGCGTACCAGCACCGCGATCCCGCACACCACCGCGACGACGGTCACGACACCGGCGCCCCGCGCGAGTTCCAGCCCGGCGATCAGGTCGTCGCGCCTGCCGTGGGCGGAGGCCGCCGCCAGCTGACCCACCAGGACGAGCACCGCGTACACCACGAACAGCACCCACGCGGCGGCCATCGCACGCGAGGTGGAGAGACGGTTGTCCTCGCCGATGACCGGCGCGAGGGCACCGCCGCGCGCCCGGTGGAAATAACCCGCACCGGTCAGCACGCCGGCCACCACGGCGGCGGCGACCAGCCCCGCCGTCCGCGCCGCCGACCACCCCGCGCCGATCGCGGTGAGCGCCTGCACGAGCAGCAGCGCCACGACGGTTCCCCACACCGCGAACGCCGTACGCCGCCACAGGCGCCCCAGCCAGGCCTCGCCGTCGACGCGGCCGCGTTCGGCGACGAGGTCGGCGGACTGGGTGAGTTCGTCCGAGACCCACTGCCGGGACGCGGACGCCGAGTGCGCGACGGCAGCCGGCAGTCCCTGTCCCGACGCCAGTTCGTCGCGCTTGGCGAGGAACGCGGCGACGGCCCGCCGGTGTCCCTCGCGCGCCCCGTGCGGACAGTCCCCGCAGGTACAGCCGCCACCATGCGCGCCCTGCCCGGCGCCGAGCCCGCCACCGCGCCCCGCACCGCGCTCCGCGCCGTGTCTCGCCTCCTGCACCGCCACGCCCGTTGCCGCCTTCCCCGCACCGGGAACTCCCGTGCGGCCAGATCCTCGTACGTCTGCGTACGCCTGCGTACGTCCTCACGCGGAGTCGTACGTCTCCGTACGCCCCGCACGCCTGACTCCCGTACAACTGCCTTACAACTGCCCCGCGATGACAGCGAATTGTGCCGTACGCAACAGCACCCGCGTCCGGCAGGTCTGGGTCAGCGCGGGTGAAGTGCCGGACCCCGTGTTGACCCGGCTGCGAGAATTCCCCCATGGCCGAGATCATCCAGCGCGACGGGACCTGGGCCTTCGACGGCAGCACGGTCAGGATCACGCCGGGGCTGCACCGTTCCGTGCCCCTGTTCCGGCAGACGTACGGGGAGATCACGGTTCCCCTGGAAGCGGTGTCCGGCATCGTCCACGAACCGGAACGCAAGCGCGGCCGGCTGCGCCTGAGGCTGCGCGAAGGCGCCGATCCGCTGCTCCAGGCGACCGGGGGACGGCTTCCGGACGCGGCCGATCCGTACCGGCTGACGGTCGACGCCGACCGCTCCGGGGTCGCCGGGTACGTCGCCGAGGAGATCCGCCGTGCGTTGCTCCTGGACCAGGTCCCCCAGGAACCGGCGAAGACCTATCTGCTCGCGGGGCCGCCGGTGCCCGTCTCCGTACGGTCCAGTGACGGCACGGTCTCCTTCGACGGCGCGCAGGTACGCATCGACTGGGCGGACACCTCCGACCGGGTCAAGCGCGCGACGGGCCCGCGGATCATCGCCGTCGGCGACCTGGTGCAGGTGGAATGGCTGCCCAACTCCGGTTACGAGGACGGGTTCCTGCGCTTCGTCACGCGCGAGACCGTGTTCTCCAAACTGCCGCCCGAGAAGGATCCGTTCGCGCTCGACCTGTGGGGCAGCGCGCGCCGTGACCTGCTCACGGCACTCGTCGCCGCCGCGGTGACGGCCCGGCTGCCGCATCCGTCGGTCCGGGCGGGCGAGTTCACCGGCCGGCCCCCGCAGCCGCCCGCCGGCGCGCCGGTACCGGCCCAGGCCGACCATCACGACGTACTCCTGCGCCGGCTGCGCGAGCTGGGTGAGCTGCACCGGGACGGGGTGCTCACGGACGAGGAGTTCACGGCGACGAAGGCGGCGGTCCTGAAGGGCTTCAGCTGAGGAGATCGGGCTCGCTCCTGCTGATGTCCTGCCACAGGGGCTGGTAGTTGATCCACGCCACCAGGTCGCCCCCGAGCTGCTCCCGGGTCGCGACCGCCTGCTTGTGGTCGATGAGGACCGGGCGGCCCGCGGCCTGCGCGGTGAGCTGCACCTGGCTGGAGCGTTCCATCGACAGGAACCACCAGGCCGCCGCGTCCACCGAGTCGCCGACGGTGAGCAGTCCGTGGTTGCGCAGCACCAGCGCCTTGCGGGTGCCGAGCGCGCCGGCGATCCGGCGGCCCTCCTCGGTGTCCACGGCGACACCGCTGTAGGTGTCGTAGAGCGCGTGGTCCTCGTAGAAGGCACAGCTCTCCTGGCTGATCGGGTCGAGGAGGTCACCGAGGGCGGAGAGCGCGCGGCCGTGCACCGAGTGGCAGTGGGCGACGGCGACGACGTCGGGGCGGGCGGCGTGGACCTGGGCGTGCACGGTGAACGCCGCCTGGTTCACGTGGTAGCGGCCCTCGACCACCTGCCCGTCCTGGTTGGCCATGACCAGGTCGCTCACGGTGACGTGCTTGAAGGGCATCCCGAAGGGGTTCACCCAGAAGCAGTCGCTGTACTCCGGGTCGCGCGCGGTGATGTGGCCGGAGACCCCGTCCTCGAATCCGAGCCGCCCGAAGATCCGCAGCGCTCCGGCCAGCCGCTCCTTGCGGTGGCGTCGCTCGTCGTCCGGCGAGTCGTACATCGGCGGCATGGCGAACTGGAGCTGGTCGGTCGGTAGGGGCAGGGGCGGTGTGGGCCCTTGCATATGTCCTCCAGCACTGGCGTGTCCGATACGCAGCGGAAGTTACCTCCGGGCGCCGTAGGAGAACAGGGCCGTTCGGTGAAGAGAGTGCGCAACCGTTACGCGGGAGTGTCGTGGGAGCCGTCCGGTCGGTTCGCGGGCAGTCGTGCGGCCGGTACGTGAGCGGTCCCGCGTCCGGTATGTAAGCGGTCTCGCGGACAGTCGTGCGGCCCGGTACCCGGACAGCCTTCCGGTCTGTTCGTGGCGGGCGCTCCGATCGGCGCCCCGCGTCCCCGGTTCCCGGTGCCCGGTGCCCGGTGCCCGGTGCCCGCGGGGATTGCCGCCGAGAACCTCCCCATACGTGACAGGAGATGTCGGGTATCGACGCGACACTCCTCGCATGAGTCGTACGAACTGGGCCGCCTTCACCGCCTCCGCACCCGAACTCGCCCGGCCGGCCGAGGAGCGTTTCGGAGCGTTCACCCACCATGTCCTCGCGACCCTCCGCAAGGACGGCGCGCCCCGCACCAGCGGCATCGAGACACGCTTCCTGCTCGGCGAGCTGTGGCTCGGCATGATGCCGGACTCGCTCAAGGCGCTCGACCTGCGTCGCGACCCGCGCTTCGCGCTCCAGGCGAACCCGGGGCCGGGCACCGCGATGGGCGGGGGCGACGTACGGATCAGCGGCCGGGCGGTGGAGGTCACCGACGGCGACTTGAAACGGGCGTACGTGGAAGAGGTGGAACCGCCGGAGCCGTTCCACCTCTTCCGCACCGAGCTGACGGAGGTCGTACGGACCTTCGTCGAGAACGACACGTATCTGGTCGTCCAGGTCTGGAAGCCCTCGGAGCCGGTGCGGACTCTCAGGCGGACCTGACGGGAGGGACTACTCCCACTCGATCGTGCCCGGGGGCTTGCTCGTCACGTCGAGGACGACACGGTTGACGTCGGCGACCTCGTTCGTGATCCGGGTGGAGATCTTGGCGAGGACGTCGTACGGGAGGCGCGACCAGTCGGCCGTCATCGCGTCCTCGCTCGACACGGGGCGGAGCACGATCGGGTGGCCGTACGTACGGCCGTCGCCCTGGACGCCCACGCTGCGGACGTCGGCGAGCAGGACCACCGGGCACTGCCAGATGTCGCGGTCGAGGCCGGCCGCCGTCAGCTCCTCGCGGGCGATGGCGTCGGCCTCGCGCAGCAGGTCGAGGCGGTCCTTGGTGACCTCGCCGACGATACGGATGCCGAGGCCGGGACCCGGGAAGGGCTGGCGCTGGACGATCTCGTCCGGCAGGCCGAGCTCCTGTCCGACCATCCGGACCTCGTCCTTGAACAGCTTGCGCAGCGGCTCGACGAGCTCGAACTCGAGGTCCTCGGGGAGGCCGCCGACGTTGTGGTGGGACTTGATGTTGGCGGTGCCGGTGCCGCCGCCGGACTCCACCACGTCCGGGTAGAGGGTGCCCTGCACCAGGAAGGCGACGTCCTCGCCCTCCGCGGCCTCGGCGACGATCTCCGCCTGGGCCTGCTCGAAGACCCGGATGAACTCCCGGCCGATGATCTTCCGCTTCTCCTCGGGGTCCGAGACACCCTTGAGCGCGTCGAGGAACCGCTCCTGCGCGTCCACGACCTTCAGCTGCACGCCGGTCGCGGCCACGAAGTCCTTCTCGACCTGCTCCGTCTCGCCCTTGCGCATCAGACCGTGGTCGACGTACACGCAGGTCAGCTGGGCGCCGATGGCCTTCTGCACGAGGGCGGCGGCGACGGCGGAGTCCACACCGCCGGACAGACCGCAGATGGCGCGCTTGCCGCCGACCTGCTCGCGGATGAGGGCGACCTGCTCCTCGATGACGTTGCCGGTCGTCCAGTCCGGCTTGAGGCCGGCGCCGCGGTACAGGAAGTGCTCCAGCACCTGCTGGCCGTGCGTGGAGTGCATGACCTCGGGGTGGTACTGGACGCCGTACAGCTTCTTCTCGTCGTTCTCGAAGGCCGCGACCGGGACGACGTCCGTGGCTGCCGTCACCGTGAAGCCCTCGGGGGCGGCGCTGCACGCGTCGCCGTGCGACATCCACACCGACTGCTCGTCCGGGGTGCCCTCGAACAGGGTGGAGCCCGACTTCGAGACGTGCAGGGGCGTACGGCCGTACTCGCGGGCGCCCGTGTTGTCGACGGTGCCGCCGAGGGCCGTCGCCATCAGCTGGAAGCCGTAGCACATGCCGAAGACGGGGACGCCTGCCTCGAAGAGCTCACGGTCGAGGCGGGGGGCGTTCTCGGCGTACACCGACGAGGGGCCGCCGGAGAGGATGATCGCCGCCGGGTTCTTGGCGAGCATCTCCTGGACCGGCATGGTGCTCGGCACGATCTCGCTGTAGACCCGGGCCTCGCGGACGCGACGGGCGATGAGCTGGGCGTACTGCGCACCGAAGTCGACGACCAGGACGGTGTCGGGGGCGGCGGGGGACGCTTCTGGCACGGTTTGCCTTCCGGCGGTGAGCAGGGGGTGTGGGGTGTCGAGTCTACCGGGGGTGCGCGTGGGGGTGCCGTCCCGCCGTTTTCGCCCCCGCCGCCCCTACCCTCCCCCAAGCTCTCGGCTTCGCTCGAACAGGGGGGACCCCCGTCATCCGTACCAGGGGGCTCCGCCCCCAGACCCCCGTTCGGCCTGGACGGCCTCGTCCTCAAGCGCCGGACGGGCTGGAGATGCGGCGCGCGCTGGATGGTTCCGGACGGGCTGGAGAAGTCCTCGACCACCCGCACCCGGAACCGGACGACTGTCTCAGTATCCGAACCGGCTTGGCCCGTTCCGGAGGCGCGGGCATACTGGTCACGTGCTCACGCATCACACCTTCGCGTTTACCTATGGCAACCGGCCCACCGGCTGCCATGGTCGTGCTGCTTGAGCAACTGACAAGCGACTCCCCAGGCGCCCCGGGCCGACAAGGCCCGGGGCGCCTGCCGTTTCCGGGCCGGACCGCCCCGGGGCACCCCTTCCACAGATCCGAAGGAGCCCCACCATGGCCGACGCAGCCGACGTACTCGACAAGACCGGCGCCCGCACCGACGAGGCCGCTGACGTGATCACCGACGCCCGCGACCGTGTCGACGCCCTCGACGACCGGATCATCGGCCTCGTCCAGGAACGCATGGCCGTCTCCGCGGTGATCCAGAAGGCCCGGATCGAGTCCGGTGGCCGGCGCGTGAACCTCTCCCGCGAGATGGAGGTCCTCGGCCGCTACCGCGAGGCGCTGGGCAAGCCGGGCACAGCGCTGGCCATGACCCTGCTCGAGCTGTGCCGCGGCCGCATCTGAACCCCGTGCCCGGCTCGTGTCACGTGCGCCCGGTCCGTCCCGTGCATCCCGTCACGCCGCGTACGCACGTACGCATGCCGTCTCACCCGTACGGCGCGTGACCGGGGTGCGGCGGCCTTCGTTGGTCCCGGTGTCCGTGCCAGCCAGGGGCGGGCCCGAAACAACCACGCGTGGCTCCGCTGGGGCGATGAGACGTACGGATCGTGCCGTGCGTCGTGGGACCTCGCCCCAGGGGTGTGACCGGACGGCAGGGGACAGCGGCCCGGTCACTCAAGAGAACGGTCGGCTCCGGGGACGCCCGGGGCCGACCGGCGCAATCGTCCGACCGGCCGGCGGAACCGAGGCCCTTCGACGGACCCCACCCGAAGAAGGTACCCACCCCCACGTCCCAGGGTCCCGGCTCCTGCCGCGACACCAGTTCCATGTCCCCGTGGACGAACGACCTCCTTCCATGACCCGCGGCGCACCCCCTCCGGCGCCGCGCCCCAGGCACCGGCGCCGCCCTGACGCCGGTGCTGACGCAGAAGGGCCCCGCGGCTTCCGTCCCGCGGGGCCCTTCGCGCGTGCGTCCGGATGCCCTCCGGCTCAGGTCCGGGAGACCGATCCGCCCGGGTCCGGGAGACCGATCCGCTCAGGTCCGGGAGACCGATCCGCTCAGGTCCGGGAGACGGAACCGCAGGACGCGGAGTCGGAGTCGGAGTGATGGAGGGGCCGGCTCCGGTCGTACGGATCGACCGCGGGTCCGCTGGGCGTCGCCCCGGTCGGGGCGGCCGAGTCGAACTGCGGGTGCAGGAAGCCGTCGTAGACGAAGCAGGCCGAGTTCGAGAGGTCCTCGTCGTAGGCGAGGAGCGCCAGCTTGCCCGGGGTGACCCGGTACTTCGCCGGGTCGGAGACCTCGATGTCCAGGACACGGCGCACGATGGTGCGGGCCACCTCGGTCGAGTCCCGGTCCGCCTGGGCCAGCGGATAGACGAAGGTGTAGTCGGCGTGGATGACGACGGACGCGCGGGTGCCCGCCTTGAACGTCATACGGCCGCGGGTCTTGACCACGTCCCCGACGAGCCGAACCTCGTGCGGGTCGAACCGGCTGAAGAGCCAGAGCGGATCGTGTTTCACGTCCGGCTTGCGCAGCCAGCTGTTCACGTCGTCGACCATCTTCGGCTGCTGGGGGTCGAGGAGGGCGAGCACGCTCGTCGGACGGCCACCGAGCAGTGTCTTCCGGTCGATGTTCGCGCCGACGAGCAGCGCCTTGGTCCGCCGCAGTGCCCTGGCGACCTGCTCCTTGGTGAGCGGGCCGACCGGCTTCGCCTCCGGTACGACGATGCCCGCCGCGCCGTCGGCGTACCGCTCGGCGGGTGATCCGGCGAACGGCCGGTCGAGGGTGGGTGTGCCGGGCGCGACCTCCGAGGGCGCGGCGGTCGGGGCCGCGGTCTCGGCGGGCAGTTCGGCGACGGGCCCCGCGTCGTCGGACGACGTCCGTCCGGAGGAGGAGCTGCCGGAAGAGGTTCCGAAGGGATCGCCAGGCAGCAGCGACGGCCGTACGGCCACCAGCGCCACGGCGGCCGCGACGGGGACGCCGAAGATCGCCCACAGCCGTCGGCGCCGGGCCGTGCGGCCCTCCGCCTTCCGCATCTCCTGCCAGGCGGGCCCGGTCCGCCACCCCTCCGGTTCGACTCCCCGGGCCTCCCGCTGCCGCAGCCGTTCGGTCACCATGCGAGCGCGGGCGGACGGCTCCTTGGGGGCCGAGGCCCGGATGTCCCGCTCGGAGTCGCGGATGAACCGCTCCCACACCTCGTCAGGAACGGAGGACTCCTCCGGCCGCTCGGGCTCACCTGCCCTTTCGGGCTGCTTCTCAGACACGAGGGTCAGTTCTAAGCGGATAGAACGGGTGTCCACAAGCCGTACCCGCATGTGACCCAGCACACATAAAGATTATGTGAATGACGGCACAACCCTTCGCGGGTTCCACGGGTCACACCTGCTGAACCAACGGCCACACCCGCGCCCCACACGCGGAGGCCTCACCCCATACGCGTACCGCGGCGTCGCGGTACACCGGACTTTTTGAGGTCTTCATGAAGCTTCGCCGTGCCATGGCCGTAGCGGCCGCGACGGCAGCCATAGCTCCGCTGGCACTGCTTTCGGCGCCGACCGCATTCGCGTCGGACGACAGCTCCTCCCCGAGCGCGTCGGTGTCCGAGTCCACGAGCGCGTCGGCGTCCGCGTCCGCGTCGTCGAGCGACTCCGCTCCCGCGCCGAGCGCCTCCGAGTCCGCGAGCGGGTCCGCTCCGGCCCCGAGCGGCAGTGCGAGCGCCAGCGCCAGCGAGTCCGGCAAGCCGTCCGCGTCCGCCACTCCGTCGCAGTCCGCGGAGCCGTCGGCGTGGCCGACGGAGGACTGCCCCGTCGACGACGACGGTGTGGACGCCGGCTCGCAGCTGTCGCTGGCCGTCTCCGGGCTGCCCGGCAAGATCGTCGCGGGCAGCGGCTGGCACAACTTCACGCTCTCCGCCGCCAACCACAGCGACCAGGACCTCGGTCAGGTCCAGTGGCTCGCCACGGTCGACAACTACTCGGACAGCGACGACGAGAACGACTGGCTGAGCACGTACGCCCAGCTCGAGTACTTCAACCCCACGAGCAAGTCGTGGGAGTCCATCGCGGACGAGGTCGGCAACGGCATCTACTTCGGTGAGACCACGCTGGGCGGCAAGCAGACGGTCGCCATCAAGCTGCGTGTCAACATCAGCTCGAAGGCCCCGGCCGGCGACGGCTACGCCCTCGGCCTGGGCGGTTACGTGGACCAGGAGAAGGACTGCGTCCACAGCTCCTTCGCGTTCTACGAGCTCACCGTCCTCGCGGCCGGCAGCAGCAACGAGAACCCGGGCAAGCCCAAGCCGGGCAAGGGCGACAAGCCGTCCGGCGGCACGAAGCCGCAGGGTGGCGCCGACGAGATCCCGGCCACCGGCAGCCTCGCCTCGACCGGTTCCTCGTCCGCCCTGCCGACGATCGCGCTCGTGGGCGGTATCGCCGTCGTCGCGGGCGCCGGCGCGGTGTTCACGGTGCGTCGTCGCAAGTCGGGTGGCGCGGCCGCGTAAGGCGGTACACCGGGGACGGGCCGCGCAGACGGCACGCCTCCCAGCAGTACACGTACAGGAACCCGGTACTGGAACTCGGTACAGGAACTCGTACAGGTGCAAGAAGAGGGACCTGGGCTCGGAGGGGGGCACAGGTCCCTTTTCGCGTTCCCGCGCCGGCCGGCGTCTTCCCGCGCCCGCCTGCCTCTGGCCGCTTCTCCCCGCGGCCGGTGGGCCCGGCCGCGTCCTACTTCTTCGGTGGCACCGTCGGCATCCCCAGGAACGGCAGCCGCAGAGCGCCGAAGGCGTCCGCGGGGACGGCGGGCCGAAGGGGCTCGACCGGCTTCAGCCGTTCGTACGCGGCTCCCTGCGCCGGGCGCGGGTCCGCCTCGCCCTTGTTGGGCCAGTACGACATCGCGCGCTCGGCCTGGGCCGTGATGGTGAGCGACGGGTTGACGCCCAGGTTCGCGGAGACGGCGGCGCCGTCGACCACCGAGATCCCCGGGTGGCCGTACAGCCGGTGGTAGGCGTCGATCACGCCGTCGTCGGCACTCGCGCCGATCGGGCAGCCGCCGAGGAAGTGCGCGGTCAGCGGCGTGCCCATCAGCTCGCCCACGTTGCTGCCGGCGAAGCCGTTGATCTCGGCGGCAATGGTGGAGGCGGCCTGCGAAGCCGCCCTGATCTGCTTGGGGTTGGGTGCCCCGTGTCCCTGACGGGCAGTCAACAGCCCCTTGCCCGCGCCCTTCGGCTTCAGGTACGTGGTCAGCGAGTTGTCGAGCGACTGCATCACCAGGCCGATGATGGTCCGCTCCGACCAGTGCCGGTTGGAGAGCGAACGGGCCACCAGCAGCGGGTGCCGCAGGGCGTTGGCCAGCCAGCCCAGAGCCCTCGACGAGCCCTCCGCGTACGGGACCTGGAGGATCGAGAGACTGCCCATCGAGTTCGATCCCCGGCCGTAACGGACCGGTTCGATGTGCGTGTTCTCGTCGGGATGGATCGAGGACGTGATGGCGACGCCCCGGGTGAAGTCGACCTTCGGCGCACCGGTGGCCCTGCGGTACCGGCGGTTGTCCGTCTGCGCGCCCACCAGCGCCTCCGAGTTGGTGCGGGTCAGCTCACCCAGCCTCGGCGACAGACGGGGCAGCTGGCCGCCCGCCTTCATGCGGTGCAGCAGGGTCTGCGTGCCGTACGTACCGGCGGCGATCACGACCCGGCGTGCCGTGAACATCCGGCCCGCGCTCTTGCGTTTCCCGTCCGTGGGGAGGGTGGCGACGGCGTACCCGCCGCGCGAGTCGTCGGTGACGGACACGGCGGTCGTCATCGGGTGCACGACCGCGCCCGCCTTCTCGGCCAGGTACAGGTAGTTCTCGTTGAGGGTGTTCTTCGCGCCGTGCCGGCAGCCGGTCATGCACTCACCGCACTCGGTGCACGCCTTGCGGTCGGGTCCGGCGCCGCCGAAGTAGGGGTCCGCGACCTCGCCGCCGGGCCCGGCCTCGGCCGTGCCGTCCGCGTCCTGCCCGTCCCCGAAGAAGACACCGACCGGCGCCATGTGGAAGGTGTCACCGACGCCCATCCGCTGCGCGGCCGCCTTGAGGTGGACGTCGGACGGGGTCATCGTCGGGTTGAGCCGTACGCCGAGCATGCGCCGGGCCTGGTCGTAGTACGGCTCCAACTCCTCCTGCCAGTCGGTGATGTCCTTCCACTGCGGGTCGTCGAAGAAGGCCTTCGGCGGTACGTAGAGGGTGTTGGCGTAGTTGAGGGAGCCGCCGCCGACGCCGGCGCCCGCCAGCACCATGACGTTGCCCAGCAGATGGATGCGCTGGATGCCGTACATGCCGAGCGGCGGGGCCCAGAGGTAGTTCCTGATGTCCCAGGAGTTCTTCGGCAGCGTGTCGCGGGTGAAGCGGCGGCCGGCCTCCAGCACTCCGACGCGGTAGCCCTTCTCCGTCAGGCGCAGGGCCGTGACGGAACCGCCGAACCCGGAGCCGACCACGAGGACGTCGTAGTCGTACGCCGAGTCGCGCGCGTCGTGCGCCGAGTCGCGCGCCGAGTCGTGCGGGGAGTCGTCGTGCTGCTCCTGGGCGGAGTTCTCCTGTGACACGTGCTGCTCTCCTCGTCGAGAACGGGTGCGGACGCGCGAAAGGACCGGGGCCGGTGCCTGTCGCGGGACTAGCGAAGCCGCAGCGCCTTCATGACCTGGAGGCTCCGGCTCATGAACGCGGCGTACTTCTCGTCGTCCATCCCGAGCGACGGCGCCATCGGCAGCAGCCGCTGTTGGGCGACGGTCTGCGCCTCGGTGTACTTGAGGATGCCCTCGGAGCCGTGGCGCCGGCCGAGCCCCGAGTCCTTCATGCCGCCCATGGGCGACTGGACGCTGCCGTACGCGGGCGCGTAGCCCTCGTTGACGTTCACGGTCCCGGTGCGCAGCCGGGCGGCGACCGCGCGTCCGCGCCGGCCGTCCTTCGTCCAGACGGAGGAGTTGAGGCCGTACGCGGTGGAGTTGGCGAGTTCGACGACCTCGTCCTCCGTCCTGAAGCGGTACAGGGAGACCACCGGCCCGAAGGTCTCCTCGTTGCAGACGGCCATGGGCGCCTCGACGCCGTCGAGGATGGTGGGCTCGTAGAAGTAGGGCCCGACGTCGGGACGGGCGACGCCTCCGGCGAGGACCCTCGCCCCCTTCGCGACCGCTTCCTCCACGTGCCGGGTCACGGTCTCCAGTTGCCGCTCCCCCACCAGCGAGCCCATGTCGGCCCCGTAGGCGAGGGAGGTGCCGAGCCGCATGGCCCTGGTGCGGGCGGCGAAACGCTCCGCGAACACGTCGGCGACGGACTCGTGGACGTACAACCGCTCGATCGAGATGCAGAGTTGTCCCGCGGAGGAGAAGCAGGCGCGGACGGCGCCCGCGGCGGCCTTGTCGATGTCGGCGTCCTCCAGGACCACCATGGCGTTCTTGCCGCCGAGTTCGAGGGAGACGCCCACGAGACGGGCCGCGGCGCCCTGGGCGACCTCACGGCCGGTACGGGTGGACCCGGTGAAGGAGACGTAGTCGGCGTGCTTGACGACCTCGGGTCCGACGACCGGACCGTCCCCGATGACCACCTGGAAGACCTCGGCGGGCAGCCCGGCCTCGATCAGCAGGTCGCGCGCCCAGAGCGCGGTGAGGCAGGTCTCGGTGTCGGGCTTCATGACGACCGCGTTGCCCGCGACGAACGCGGGAAGGGCGTCACCGACGGAGAGTTCGAGCGGGTAGTTCCAGGGCGCGATCTGACCGACGACACCGCGCGGGTGCCGCAGTTCGGTGACCTTGGTGAGGGTGGGCATCGCACCGGCGTGCCGCTTGGGGCGCAGGTACGCCGGGGCCTTGCGGCCGTAGTGGCGCGCGGCCACGACGACGGCCTGCACCTCCTCGTGCGCGTGCAGCCGGGCCTTGCCCGTCTCCAGCTGGATGAGGTCCAGCACCTCGGCCTGCCGCGCGAGCACCAGGTCGTGGAAACGCAGCAGGACGGCGGCGCGCTGCCGCACCGGGGTGGCGCCCCAGACCGTCTGCGCCTGGCGCGCCCGCTCGAAGGCCGTGGCGACGTCCTCGGGGGTGGACTCGGGCAGGTCGGCCAGCTTCTCGCCGGTGAACGGGGTGTGGTTGGCGGTGCGTCCGGAGCCGACGACACCCTTGGTGAGCTGCGCGACCAGCTCGGGCGTGACCACATCGGCAGCGGTGCGGGCGCCCGCGGGGGCGGGGGCGAGGGGGTTGGTGCCGGTCTTTTCCGGCTGGTCCGTACCGAGGATTTCCGGGGCCTGCGAGTCCGTCATGAAGCGCAGGGTATGACGGCGCGAGGGCTTTGGGTACCCGTTGGTAACCCCCTTTCACGGGGTGCACACACCACGCCAGTGAGCACTGGCAGCGAATGCGCTGATCAGGGCGTTGTCCGGGGCGCACCCGCTCCATCGCCGCCGCCGAACAGGAGGGGAGCGTGACCTGCGGTCAGGAGCCGCCCGCGCCCAGGACGTCCACTCGGCGGCGGGTTTCCCGGCGCTTCTCCCTGCCCACAAACAGGAAAGGCCCACCCTGGAGGAATAGACTGCAAAAGAGACATCGGAGCATTATTCGCTCCACCGTGCGACGGTTTCTTAACCTCACCCTTACCTTGAAGGCATAAGCGGCTCACGGTATCTTCACAGGACAGTCGGCACGTATTCCCGAAAATGGCGCGCACCTCCGCACATGGCCAACGCCATGCCAGAGAACCGGGGGGTGCCCCACCCTGCTTGGAGAACGTGAAGATGGCCACGCCCACCGTTTCGGTGATCATCGCGGCATACAACGCCATGCCCTACGTGACGCGCACGATTTCCTCCGTCGCCGAGCAGACCATCGGCGCGGAACGGCTGGAAGTCATCGTCGTCGACGACGGTTCGACGGACGGCACCGCGGCCGAACTCGACCGACTCGCGGGCGTGCACCCGGGGCTTCTGCACATCGTCCGCCAGGAGAACTCGGGCGGCCCCGCGGCACCCCGCAACGCCGGACTCGACCTCGCCCGCGGCAAGTTCGTCTTCTTCCTGGACGCCGACGACCACCTGGGACCCGAGGCCCTGGAACGCATGGTCGCCATGGCAGAGGAGAACGGCACCGACGTCGTCCTCGGCAAGATGGTCGGCGTCGGCGGTCGCGAGGCACCCACGTCGATGTTCCGGCGCAACGAACCGAAGACCGACGTCTTCACCTCCCGCGTCTACTGGACCCTCAGCCCGATGAAGCTGTTCCGCCGTGAGCTGGTGGAACGGCACGGGCTGCGCTTCCCGACCGATCTGCCCACGGGCGAGGACCAGCCGTTCGTGGCCTCCGCCTATCTCCACGCTTCGGGGATCTCCGTGGTCGCCGACTACGACTGCGTCTTCTGGCTCCTGCGGGACGACGGCAACAACATCACCGCGACCACCTCGGGTTCCGAGCCCCGCCTGCGCTACCTCGCCCGCATGGTCGACCTCATCACCGACAACGTCCCGCCCGGCCCCGGCCGCGACCGCATGGCGCACCGCCACCTCACGGTCGAGGTGCGGTCGCTCGTCCACCGCCACCTCGGGCTGGAGACCCGCGAGCAGCAGCGCGAGACCCTGGCCCGTCTCACCCGGATCATCACCCCGCTGCTCCACGACGGCCTGCGCGCGGAACTCTCCGCGATGGCCTGGCTCCGCCTCCACCTCATACAGCGCGGCATGGCCGGGGAACTCCTCGAACTCGACCGTTTCGAGGAGGAGTCGAAGAAGTCCGGCGTGGCCACCCCGCTGGTCGTCGACAAGGGCCGCGCCTACGCCCGGTACCCCTTCTTCCGGGACCCGGCACACGCCGTCCCCGACGACTGCTACGACGTCACCGCCCAGGTCGGCACCCGGCACCACGTCTCCCGCGCCGAACTGCGCGGCACCGTACTGCGCCTGGCCGGCTACGCGTACCTGCACCGCGTGGCGACCGAGGACGTCACCACCGAGCTGGTGCTGCGCGAACGCGAGAGCGGGACGGAGCACCGCCTCCCGGTCACGCACACCGCCACCCCGGGGCTGGGCGCGTACGAGGACGACGGCCGGTACACGTACGACAGGGCGGGATTCGAGGTCTCCGTCGACATCGACACCGCCGCCGGCGCGGCGCCGCTCGACGACGGGCTGTGGGACATCTCCCTGGCGGTCGGGGCCCAGGGGCTCTCGCGAGAGGTACGGATCGGCAGCAAGCGGGGTGAGGACGTGCCCGGCGCGGCGGACAGCCGTCTCGTGGGCACCGCGGGGGGCGTCCGCGCCGTCACCCTCTACACCACCAAGCCGCACGGCAACTTCACGCTGGACCTGGGGGAGAAGAAGCACCGGGTGCTGTCGCACCTGAAGCTCGCCCAGGCCCGTTGGAACGCCAGCACCCCCACCGAGCTGCTGATCTCCGGCCGGTGGACGCTGGGCGTCTACCCGGACGGACCACTGGAGCTGGTGCTCGCCTGCGACGGCGGTGCGACGGCCGTCTTCCCCGCCGTCCGCACCCCGCACGGCGACACCTTCACCGCGCGGGTGCCGGCCACCGATCTCCCCGCAGGAGTCTGGAGCGGGCAACTGCGGCTCTCCGGCTGGTCCGTGGCCCTTCCGCCGCTCCCGAAGAACCTGGCCGTGGCCAAGTGGCGCCGCCGGGGCACCCCTTGGTACGCCAAGCCGCTGTCCGGCGGAGCCGAGCGGTTCGCTCTGCGGGTGGGCAAGACCGACCTCGTCAAGGCGGTCGCGGGCCGGCTCAAGCCCTGAGGGAACGGGCCGGCCGGCGAGAAGAAGCACGACGTGCTGTCCCACCTCCGGCTGGACGGTGTCCGCTGGGTTCCCGGCGCCCCCACCGAGCTGGAGTTCACCGGGCGGTGCACGCTCGCCGCCCATCCGGAGGGCGCGCTGCGGGCCGTTCTGGACGACGGGCACGACAGGAGCGTGTCCTTCGCGGCCGGCCGCCCCGCGGCCGACGGCACCTTCACCGTACGGGTGCCGGTCGCACAGCTCCCCGCCGGCGAGTGGACCGGCCGGCTCCGCCTCGGCCCGTGGTCGTCGCCCCTGCCGGCCTTCCCCAGGAAGTCCGTGCCGGCCAAGTGGCGCCGCCGGGGACTGCCCTGGTACGCGAAGCCGGTACCCGGCGCGGCGGACTTCGCGTTGCAGGTGGCGAAAACGAACCTGGCCAGAGCCGTCGTCGCCAGAATGAAGCCGTGACGGGCGGCGGCCCCGGGTCACCACGAAGACGGCGGGGTCGGCTCTCGGACTCCTACCCCTTGTCGATGTCCAGGTTCGCGATCGCCGTCCTCGCGACGGCACGGCCGCGGGCCGTGAAGTCGCCCTTGCCCGGATAGCTGATCGTGAGCTTGTACATGTCTCCCGCGGACGACTTGTAATAGAACACGCGCAGCTCGCGCGGGCGCGGGTCCTGGCTGTCGTTCGTCGTGTAGACGACGGTGTTCTCCGCGGACTGCCTGCCGTGGTACGTGGTCTCCTTCGGCGTCGTCCTCGGCCCCTCGGGCATGTCGAGGGCGTACGCGCCGCTCTGCTTGAAGTCGCCGTTGTCGGCGTACATCTGGGCGGCCGAGGAGTCCTTGATCTGATGGGACGTGTCCTCGGACTTCCGGGCCACACCGAGGCTTATCCAGACGCCGCCGCTCCAGTCGGTGTACATGACCCAGTGGCCCTTGTCCGACGTCCGGTCCGGGGTCGTCCTCTGGTAGCCCGCGGGCACCGCGAGCGTCGCGGTGACGTCCTTCTCGTGGTGCTTCCGCCAGTCGTCGGGCAGCGGTCCCGCGAACGGGTTCGCGATCACCAGGTAAGCCGTCACGGCCGCCGCGACGACGGCCGCGCCCAGCCCGAACAGGGCCACACGAGGGACCCGGACACCGTCGCGTCCCGTCCCGACGTTCCGCGTCGTCCCGCCGGTCCCCCCGTCCTCGGGAACCCGCACGATCTGCGTGGGCGCCTGGACGGGCGGGTCGGCTGCCGCCGCCAGGAGCGGGCGCACCCGGTCGGCCCCGAGGCGTCGGGACGGGTCCTTGTCCAGCAGCCCGTTGATCGCCTCCGCCAGCGGTCCCTTCGCCGAAGCGGGCGGCGCCGGGGTGGAGTTGAGCACGGACTGCAGGGTGGCCGGGGTGTTGCTGCGCCGGAAGGGCGACACGCCCTCCGTGGCCGCGTAGAGAACGACGCCGAGCGACCAGAGGTCGCAGGACGGGCCCGGGCGCTGGCCCAGCACCCGTTCGGGCGCGATGAACTCGGGCGAGCCGACGAAGCCGCCGGTGTCCGTCAGACTGGTCTCTCCCTCGATCTGCGCGATGCCGAAGTCGGTGAGGACCACCCGGCCGTGCGGGCCGAGCAGGACGTTGTCGGGCTTGACGTCACGGTGCAGAATGCCCGCCGCGTGCGCCGCCTCCAGAGCGCCGAGCACCTCCAGGCCGATCCGCGCCGCCTCCCGCGCACCGAGCGTGCCCTCTTCGAGGGCGGCGCCCAGCGAACGGCCCCGAACCAGCTCCATGACGATCCACGGCTGCCCGTCCACGACCGCGACGTCGTGGACGTTCACCACCGCGGGGTGGTCGAGCCGGGCCGCGGCGCGCGCCTCGCGGCGCATCCGCTCGAAGGCGTTGGCGCGTTCACGCTCGGGCAGGTGGTCCGGGAGCCGGGGTTCCTTGACGGCGACCTCGCGGTCCACCGTCTCGTCCTTGGCCCGCCAGACCGTCCCCATGCCACCGTGACCCAGTCTGGCCAGCAGCCGGTAGCGGCCGGCGACGAGCCGCCCGGTGCCGGGGTCCTGCGGGGACGATCCCGGTGGGGACTGCGGAGGTCCGGGCCGCGGAGACTGTGGCGGTTGTGGATGCGCGAGCTGAGGACGGGGTGATTGCTGGGACGGCGGATGCGCGTTCCCCTGGCGCGCGGACTGCGGCTGCGCGGTCGGTGGCTGTGCGGGCTGCGGATGCGCTTGTGCGGGCTGCGGCTGCTGTGGAGGGCCGGCCTGCGTCCGCGGGGCGGTCCCGGTCGGCTCGGCATACGGATTGCCCGGGTAGGGCACGCTCTGCTGCCCCGCGGGCGTCACCCGCCGCGGTGGCTGCAGGGCAAAACTGGTCGGCTCGTCGGTGCCTTGCGGGACTCCCCCGTCACTGCTCATGGGTCCATCCCTATCGCGGCCCGCGCTCCGGCATCCAGACCCGTCGCGTACCGGTCACAGACCCGTGACGCGCCACACCGCCGATATGCCGCTTCTGCACCGCCTAGGAGCGATTCACGCGGCGGTGAAGGTGCCCACCGCCACGTCGAAGTACTTCTTCGCCTCCGTCATCCTCCCGACCGGCGCCGAGACCCACACGTCGTACATCCGGCCGCGCTCCTCCCAGCAGAGGTCGTACGTGTGCCGCGGCCCCTCCGCCTCGGTGAAGCCCTCCCACGTGAACTCCCACAGCGCGGCGGGACGTCCGGCGTGCGTGGTGGAGGTGACCGTGCCGTCGTGGTAACCCGGGTTCGTGGACGGCCCGTCGGCGTCCGCGTTCCGCATCACCACGAGCGGGCCGCCCACCACGGGGTCCGACACCTTGATGCCGATCCGGAAGGTCTGCCCCGGCGACATGTAGAAGATCCGCTCGCCCTGCGGATCGCGTGTGAAGCCGTCGGGGACGGCGAGCGCGTACCCGTCCGGATCGCGCACGGTCCGGTAACCGGCCGGCGCGGTGCGGTCGGCGGCGGTCGGCGTCCGCTCCCGGGTGACGGTGACCGTGGGGTGCGGGGTAGTCGGGGACACCTGGCCGCTCACGGACGCCGACGCGCTCGCCGAGGCCCCCGGCGCCGCACTCGCCGACGTGGCCGGCGTACCGCCCCCACCACCGCCGTCCCCGTTCCGGCCGTCGTGCATCAGCAGTGCGGCCGCCGACACCCCCGCACCCGCCATCGCGGCGACCAGCGCGGCGACGAGCAGGCCCCGCGCGGAGCGCTTCGCGGTCGGCTCCGGCACGGCGGTGGAGGCCGAGCCGGCGGAGGGCACCGGGGGTGCGGCGTCCGGCGGCACGGGCCTGCGCTTCGGTACGTCGCGCTGCGTGGCCGAGTACCCGGGCGGCGCGGGCCGCGGTGTGCGGCCGGTCTGCCGGAACGCCCGCAGCAGCCGCTCCGCCTCCACCGCGTCGAGCCGCCGGTCCGGATCGCGCTCCAGCAGCCCCCGTACGACGGGGAGCAGGGGCGCGGCCTGCGTCGGCGGCCTGATCTCGTCCATGACGACCGCGTGCAGGATGCCGCCCAGGGAGTCGCGGCGGAACGGCGACTCGCCGCTCAGCACCGTGCACAGCAGCGCGCCCAGCGACCACAGGTCGGACTCGGGCCCGGTCCTCGCCCCGGACATCCGCTCGGGCGCGGTGTACTCGGGCGAGCCGACGAAGGAGCCGCTCTCGGTGAGTGTCGTCGCGCCCGCGACCTGGGCGATGCCGAAGTCCGTGAGGACGACCCGGTCGGTGCCCGCCTCCATCAGGACGTTCGCGGGCTTGAGGTCGCGGTGCAGGATCCCCGCGTCGTGCGCGCGGCGCAGCGCCCCGAGGAGCGCGATGCCGATCCGGGCGGCCTCGCGTGCGTCGACCGGGCCGTCCGCGGAGATCCGCTCGGCGAGCGAGCCGCCGTCGATCAACTCCATCACGATGTAGGGGCGTTCGGCCTCCTCCACGACGTCGTGCACGACGATGATGTGCGGGTGGTGCAGCTGGGCGACCGCGCGGGCCTCGCGCAGGGTGCGATCGCTCTGCTGACGGGCCTCGTCCGCGGACAGCGAGTGGTCGAGGACGAGCTCCTTCACCGCGACCTGACGGCCGAGCAGTTGGTCGGCGGCCCGCCAGACGACACCCATGCCGCCCCGCCCGATCCTGGCCTCCAGCCGGTACCGGCCGGCGATCACGCGGACGTTTTCCCCCTCGGTCCCCATGCGTCCCATCATGCCGCACCGGACGGACGCCCTCCGTGGCGGCGACCGGCCAAGTGCCGTTGCCCAGGACAGCCGGTGGCATCCACCAGGGAACTCAGGCCTCGGCGCGGACCATGCGGGACGGAATCGACGGGGCCACCGCGACGAAAGGGCGCCTCAACACTCGCTGCCGGGGTCGGGATCAGCGAGCCCGCCGCCCACGTCTGCACGCACGCGGTCACCCACCTGCTCGCCGAACGCCCTCTGGGTCTGCGGAAGGTCCTGCGCGAAGCGCATCCGGGCTTCACCACCGGCAAAGTCGCCCTCACGGAGGTGGTCCAGCGCCTTGCCGAGGTCCGACTGGACCGTGTTCCTGCAGGACGCCTTGTCTACGAAGATCCGGGAGCAACCGGCTTGGCACGCCGACGGGCCCCGGTGTCCGCGACGGCTCCTGGGAGGCGGCGAGTTCGGCCAGTTCGTCGGCGTGCGTGACCGGGGCGGCCCGGGCGGGCCAGTGGCGATCATTTTCGGCCGTAACCTGCTCTGAACAATATACAAAGCATGGCAAATCACCAAAGGATACGCACCACACAGGGCAGAATGAGCGGCTGGAATCATGCTGTCACGTGAATCATGGAAGCCCTTATACTTTCTTTATGGGAAACACATTGAAGCGCCTTTCCGTCACGAGTGTTGCGGCGGTGGCAATATTCGCTACGACCACGGTGACCAATGCCAGCGCAGCGAGTGGCGGCGCCGCGTGCTCTACGACCGGCGCCTCGGGAAGTCTCACATTCACCAACTGGTCAGACAATTACGTGGACGTCAGTGGCTGGGTAAAGGACACCGCTGCCGATGGCCACCATGTGGCCATTCAACTTCTTTCCACCGATGGTAGTGCTCAAAACTATCCATGGCCCTGGCATCACGAATACGACGGAGAGGGATCGAAACTCTCCTTCACCACTCACGCGTCAAACACCAACGGTTGGCTCCGCTATATCGGCGTGAACGTGGCGGTCTGGGAAGGGGACAAGATAGTCAGGACTTGCTTCGATTGGGCCTGAGCGCAACAATCCGAGCCATCTTCACGGCCTGTTCGGCCGAGCTCTTATACGGATTTTCATCAAAGGCTTGCGGTAGAACCGAGCGAATTCAAACGGTGGAGAGCACTCGTGAAAGACTGATCACTTCACTCTGCTCTTGAGGATGTTGCACGGACCCAGCAGGGTAATCCCCTGATAATCCGAGAACATGAATCCACTCTCCGGCGAATCGCCCGGAGTGAGATGTTTATGTTGGTCAGGCAGCCAGGGCCTCGGCGAGTGCCTGGATCGTCCCAGCCTGAAGTGTTGATCTCGGGTTCCTTGATGCTGCTGGAGCCGACTTGCGTTTGAGACCGTACTGCAGGGCTGGCGAGAGAGCGAAATCAAGCGGTGAGAGCATCAAGCGGCGGGCCATGCAGATCGCGTAATCAACCCCGCTCCGGGCGATATACATCAGGTCGGCGGCTCCGTACGCCCCCAGAGGGGCGTGAACCCTGCACCCGCGCCGTCCACTTGTACTCCAGCCGGTAACGCCCGGCGATCACGCGGACGTTCTCCCTCTCGGTCCCCCTACGCCCCATCATGCCGCACCGGACGGACGCCCTCCGGGATCCGTCTTCGACGGTGGCTGTTATCCGGCCTTGTCAGACCTGCCGGATCCGGCAGGCGTCCTCATGCTTTCGGGAGCCAGCCGCGCAGGATCACGTCGAACTGCTTCCGCGCGGTGGCCCAGTCGGCCGCGGGCGCGGACATGTAGATCGCGTACTCGACTCCGTCCCGGCTGAGATATGTCTCCTCAATCGCCCGGCGCGGACCCGGGAACGGCGTCTGCTTCGGGAGCGCGGTCCAGGTGAAGTCCCACAGGGAGCCGGGCCGGTCGCGGAACGTGTTGGACTCCAAGACCACCTTGTTGTAGGCGACCAGCTTGGTCAACTGCTGCTCCAGGTCGAGCTGGTGCGCGTGCGGGTCGGTGAAGTCCGGGGAGGCGTCGACGGCTATGCGGACGAAGTGCTTGCCGCCGTCGGGCGTGTAGTCGACCTGGTCGCCGTTGGCCTTCCGCTTCCATGAACCGTCGGGCAGGGGGAGGCTGAACCCCTCGGGGTCCGGCACCTGCCTCCAGCCGGTGGTCTTCTTGCCGGTGGTGTCCTTGCCGGTCGAGGCATTGCTGTGCCCGTGCCGGTCGGACAGGTATTTCATGGCCACGGCACCGCCACCGCCGACGAGCGCGGCGAAGGCGAGGACGAGGGCGATCGTCCGTCCGCGGCGGCGCTTCCCGGCGCCGACGGGAACACCGGCCGCGGGTCCGGACGCCGGTCCGTTCAGCGTCGATGTCGCCCCGTGGGGCGGCCCGCCGTATCCCTGGGCGGCCGTGCCATGTCCCGTCCCGTCATATCCCGTTGTGCCATGTCTGGCCGTGCCATGTGCCGTGGTGCCCTGTGTGGTCGTTCCATATGCGCCCGCCGGAGAGTGCGTGGGCGCACCTCTCGTGGCGTCCACATGTTGGGTTGGCACATACGCCTGCGCCGCGCTCGGGCGGCGTCCATCCGCGGCTTCGGCGAGCATCTGCTCGGCCTCCTCCGCGCCGGGCCGTACGGCGGGATCCTTGAGCAGCAGCGCGGTGATGACGGGACCCAGCGCACCCGCGTACCGCGGCGGCGCGGGCTCCTCGTCGACCACGGCCTGCATGGTCGTCAGCGGCGAGGTCCGCCGGAACGGCGAGCGCCCCTCCACGGCCGTGTACAGCGTCGCGCCGAGCGCCCACAGGTCGGAGGACGGACCGGGGTCCTGGCCGCGCACCCGCTCGGGCGCGAGATAGTCGACCGAGCCGACGATCTCACCCGTACGCGTGATGGTCGTGTCGCCCTCGACCTGCGCGATCCCGAAGTCCGTCAGCAGCACCCGCCGGTCGGCGGAGAGCAGCACGTTGCCGGGCTTCACGTCACGGTGCAGCACTCCCGCCGTGTGCGCGGCCCGCAGGGCCCGGAGCACCCACAGCCCGATCCGCGCGGCCTCGGCCGGTTCGATCCGGCCCTGTTCCTTGACCGCGTCGGCCAGCGAGTTGCCCTCGACCAGCTCCATGACGATCCATGGCCGGTTGTCGTGGTCCAGCACGTCGTGCACGGTGACGACGGCCGAGTGGTTGATCCGGGCCGCGGCCCGCGCCTCCGCGTGGGTACGGGCCAGGAGCACGGCCCGGTCGGTCTCCGTGACGTACAGCGCGGCCGTCAGCTCCTTGACCGCGACCGCGCGGTGCAACACCTCGTCGTGCGCACGCCACACGCGGCCCATGCCGCCGCTGCCGATGGATTCGACAAGTCGGTAGCGGCCCGCGAGGAGCAGGCCCTGCATCTGATTCACGTTTCCCCGCAATGGTCTTGACAGGGTCAGACTAAAGAGCGGTCACCCCACAGGGAACCGGCGGGGTCGTACGGAGACCGCACTGTGACGGTTCTCCCTTCCCGGTACGGAAGGGAACCATTCCGCGTTCAGCGTGCGCAGGTGTCAGGCGGTGTGCTCAGCCGGTGACTTGGTACGTCGACGACGCCTGTTCGTACAGCCGGGTCACCTCGTCCATCTCGGCCTCCGGGCCGCGCATCTGCACGATGTGGTAGTGCCCGCCGACGACGATCACGAGATTGCGGACGTACAGCTCCTGTCCCGCGGAGTTCTGCCAGGTGAACTGCCCCTCGGCCATGGTCCGTCCGCCGACGTCGATCCGCCGCATCCCGCTGGACGTCGCCCATGTCGAGTCGCGGAACGGCTGCAACTCGCTCTCCCGTTCGCGCTGGTACGTCAGTGGATCACTGCCGTAGGTCGCGGTGCTGTCCCGGCCGGGCACGACGATGAGCTCGAAGTCGCCGTGGGAGTAGACGACCTGGCCGCGCTCGTTCTTGGGCGAGCGGTCCCAGCCGTCGGCCACCGCGACCTGGAAGCCCGCGGAGTCCTTGCGGAGCGTGAAGCCAGCCGCGACGCCCGGTGCGTTGCTCTGGGAGGCCGGCGAACTGGCTTTCCCTGAGGGGTCCTTGTCACCGCCGGGAGAGGTTTGGTCGGGCCGCGGCTCGCTGCTCGCGCTTCCGTCGGCGCCGGTGCCGGAGGAGTTCTCCGGCGCGGGGCTCAGCTGTCCGCCGGAGCCGGCGGGCCGGTCGCCGGCACCGTTCGTCCGGTCGTTCTTCGGCATGAAGACCATCGCGTACGCGACCGCCGCGACCAGCAGAAGCAGGACCAGCAGGACCAGGTTGCGCCCGAGCCGTCGGGGCCTGTCCTGGCCGGTCCGGCTCGGCTGGCGGACCGGTCGGTCGCTCCTGGCCCGTTTGTGACGGGCGTGCGGGCTGGTCGCGGGCAGTCCGGCGCGGCGCCGGCGGACGAGTTCGCCCCTCCTGCGCACGATCGGGAGCCGGCTGGGATCGACCGGAGGCGCCGCGACGACGTGCGCGCCCGCCTCCGGCTCGGGCGCGGACCGCACCAGCGAGCGCAGCCAGCCGCGCAGCTCCTCGAAGCCGAGCCGTTCCGTGGGGTCCTGACGCAGTAGCGACTCCACGACGGGCCGCAGGGGCCCGCACTCCTCCGCGAACGCGGGCGGCTCGGCGCACACCAGTTGCACCAGCTCGGCGGTGTTCTCCTCCGGGTAGGGCGCGTGGCCCTGCACGGCCCGGAAGAGGAGGGCACCCAGGGCCCACAGGTCGGTCGCGGGACCGATCGGCGCCGCCAGCTGCCAGTTCTCGTGGACCGGTCCGGCCTGCTCCGGCGCCCAGCGCTCGGTGACCGGGCCGACGACCGCCATCCGCGCCTGCCGGGCCCGCTCCGCGGCGAGCGCCGTGGCGGGTCCGCGGCGTGGCGGCGCACCGGCGACGAGCTCGTCCCAGCGGCCGTTCGGAGGCACGGGAACCGCGGACTGCCGCTGTCCGGGCACCGGGGCGGATGCGCCGCCGCCGGGAAGTTCCGGGGCGAAGCGACCGTGTCCGGCGCCGCCGCCCGGGAGCGCCGTACGCGCCTGGCCGCCGCCTTGGCCGAGGTCTTGTGCGGTGGGGGTTCCGGGGGTCCGACCGGTGTCGTGGCCGTGGCCCCGGGTGACGCCGCCGGGATCGATGCCCTGAGCGGGGACGTGTCGGCCGACACCCCGGCCCGCGTTGTGATCGCCTCCCTGGCCCACACCTTGAACGAAGCCCTGGCCGGTGCCCTCGCCGAAACCTTGGCCGGTGCCGGTGCCGGTGCCGAAGCCTTGGCCGGTGCCGGTGCCGGTGCCGGCTTCTTGGCCGAAGCCCTGGCCGGGGTGGGTGCCGAGGCCCTGACCGGGGTGGTGGCCGGTGCCTTGGGCGGTGTCGGAGCCGGTGCCTTGGACGAGGCCCTGGCCGGTGTTGTGCTCGATTTCCCGGCTCGCGCTCTGACCGAAGCCCTGGCCTGGGCCCTGGCCGAAGCCTTGACCTGCGCCTTGACCGAAGCCTTGACCCGCGGTCTGGCCGGGAGACCGACCAGTCTCGCTCTGGCCGGCCGCCTGGCCGGGGTTGTGGCCGGTTCGTCGGCCGGTGCTCTGGTCGAAATCCTGTCCGGGACCCGGGGCGACGCCCTGGCCGGGGCCCACGGTGCCGGGGCGGGGCTGGGCGCCGTGCCAGGCGCTGGTGTGCGCCACGCCGTACGGGTCGGCGATCTGACCGGGCGGCGGGGTCTCCGGCCGCTGTTCCACGATGTGTCCGGACGCCTCGGCGGGCGGTGCGGAGGAGTCGGCCGGCGGGGCGGGGCGTGGCGGGGGCAGGGCGGCGGGGCCACCCCGCTGCTGTTCGTGCACGCGGGCGGCGGCGCGCGCTCCGGCGCGGTACGCGGCGATGGCTCCGGCCCGCGCAGCCCGGGCGTCGCCCCCGGTCTCCAGTGCCCGGCGGGCCAGGGCCGCGCTGCCTGCGGCCGGTGGTTCCGCCACGGGCGTACCGTTCTCGGCGCGCGCCTCGATCGCGGCCCGCCGCGCGGCCTCCGCATCGATCCCTTCGGCGCCGGCGACCACGGCACCGAACGTGCCCCCGGGACTCGTGGCCCCCGGAGCTCCGGCTCCCGCACCGCTCACGCCCCGCGAGGCGCCCGCCCCGGGGCCCGTGCCGGAAGGCGCGCCCGGCGAACCGGCGTTCCACGCCGGCCCGGTGCCCCCACCGCCCTCACCCCCGGCAGCCCTCGAACCTCGGGGAACCGGCGGGACCTGCGCCACCTGCGACACCCGGGAAGTCCGCGTCCCACCGGGCCCCGGGGCCCCCGGCGCTCCGGGCACCCCCGGCCCTCCGGGATCGCCCGGCGCGCCCGCCGGACCTTCAAAGTCCCGTACCGGTACCGGGTCGTACCCGCACAGCGCCTCCTCCGCGGCCCCGGCCGCCAGCCCGGTCAGCATCACCCGGCCGTCGTCACAGACGAGTACCGTGCGCGCGGTGATGTTGCGGTGCACCCACCCGTGCGCGTGCAGCACCCGCAGCGCGGTGAGGACGTCGGCGGCGACCTCGGCGGCGCGGTAGGGGCTCAGTGGCTTCTCGGCGAGCAGCGCGGCCAGCGGCTTCGCGGGCACCAGTTCACTCACTATCCACAGTGAGCCACCTTCGGCGAACACGTCGAAGACCTGGTCGAGCCGGGGGTGGTCGGGAATCTGGGCGGCGGCCTGCGCGGCCTCGATCGCCCGTCGCACGGCGGGTTCGGCCGGCCGGCGCGTGGTGCGCGCGGAGGCGCGGCGCACCCCGCCGTCCCGCGCCACGTAGCCCTCGGGCAACCCGTCGGCGTCGAGCACCTCGGCCTCGACGACCTCCGGCAACGGCACCTGCCGGACCAGGACTTCCTGCCCGCTGTAGGTGTCGAACGCGCGGCTCTCGGCGAACTCGTACTCGTCGGACGGCGGCAGCGGCAGGCGGTAGCGGTCGGCCAGTACCCGACCCGCGTACTCGTCCACGATGCCTCCCCCGGCCGCCCGGTGGTCAATTCCGTTCGCCTTGCGTCCCGTTACGGCTTGGTACGGTCCGCAACCACTCACGATACGTGCCGGAGGCAACCCGCAATGTGAGGATGCGAGATGTCACCAGCCCGTGACCGAGCCCTACATCAGACACCCCGGGCGAACCGGCCCGAACCTCACGACTCGGGCTCGGGCCCGCGTCTCACGACTTCGGCTGGAACGTCTTCGTCAACGTCTGCCAGGTGTCCTTGCGCAGATCGCTGTCCCAGGCGGAGGCCTTCGCCGTGTACATCAACGCATACCCCTGATGGGCGTTGACAACGAATCCGCGGTCGATCGACCGGTACTTCGTCCCGCCGTCCTGGTAGGTGAACTCCCAGTCGGCGGTGTTCCAGCCGCGATAGTCCACCGCCTCTATGCGGATCTTCTGATACTGCGAGCGCGTCATGTACCGCGCCTGGTTCTCCCAGTCCGCCACCGGGTCGTTCTTGGGTGTCGCCGTCCAGCCGACGAGGAGCTTCTGCCCGTCGGGGCCGGTGAAACGGGCGCCCGCATCGTCCGTGGACCGGTACTTCCAGCCCTTGGGCAGCCCGATCGAGAACCCCTGGCTTCCCTGGTATTTCGACTCGGCGGTGGAGCCCGCGGAGCCGGCCTCCTTGCCGTCGCCGCCCGAAACGCTGTCGCCGTCCGAGCCGCTCCCGTCACCGGAGGCGCCCGTGCTCGGCGTTGCGCCCGAAGCGCTGCCCTCGTCCGACCCGGAGGAGCCGTCCTTCTTGTCGCCGTTGTCGGTGTGCGCGCCCTTGCTCGCGTCCTTGCCGCCGCTGCCGGCGTTCGCCCCGCTCGACGCGGCCGACTTGGTGTCGTCGGTCTTGCCGCCCTTCGAGCCGCTGTCGTCACCGCCGCCGAGGGTGAGGGCCAGCACCGTCCCGATCACCACGAGCGCCAGGACCACCGCGATGACGACCAGGGTCCGCCGCGGCACCACATCGGTGAGCGGCGCCCTCGGCGCGGGCCGCGGCGGCCGCTCGGGCGCCACGGGCCATCCTGAACCCTGGGAACCCCCCGAGCCCGAGCCGCCCGCGGTCCCGCTCGAACCGGCCGCGCCCACCACACGCGTCGAATCCGCCGAGCCTGCGGTGTCCTTCGCACCCGATCCGCCGACCGGGCCGGAGCTCAGCCCCACCGCCGCGCCGTCGCGGGCGCCCGGCTTGCGGGAGACGTCCGCCGCTCCGGTGCGCGGGCCCGGTGTGACCGCGCCCGACGTGCCCGAGCCGGCCGTCGCGGCCTTCCCGTCCGCGGGCTTCGACGGGGTCGCGGCCGGCGGAGCCGTCGGCGTCTTCGGTTCCGTGCCCTCGGTGCCCACCGCGCCCGTGCCGGTGCCGGTGTCCGGGCCGGTCGTACCCGTGGACTTGGCGCGCGCCGTCGCCGCCGCGGTGGCCGCACCGGCCGCGGAAGCGGCCTTCCGCACGGAACGCAGCGCGCCGCGGAACCGCTCGCCGGCCTCCTCGCCCCGCTTGGCGCCGGAGCCGCCCGAACTCCCCTTGCGGGAGTCCTCGTCCGGCAGCGGCGGCAACGACACGACCTTCGTCGCGTCCACCGGCTCGGGGACGGCCGCCCTGGGCTCGGGGGCGCGGATCACCTCGCTGAGCATCGCCCGCGCACGCTCGTTGTCGAGCCGCTGTTCGGGGTCCTTGGCGAGCAGGCCGTAGATCACGGTCTCCAGCGGACCCGCGTTCTTCGGCTGTTCCACCGGTTCGGTCATGACCGCGGTGAGTGTCGCGATCGCGGAGCCCCTGTCGTACGGCGGAACGCCCTCGACCGACGCGTACAGCAGCCCGCCCAGCGACCACAGGTCGGCCGCGGGGCCGGGCTTGTGACCGCGCGCCCGCTCGGGGGAGATGTAGGAGGGCGCGCCCACGAGCATGCCGGTCGAGGTGATCGACGGGTCGCCCTCGACCTGGGCGATGCCGAAGTCGGTCAGCACGACCCGGCCGTCGTCGGAGATCAGCACGTTCGACGGCTTCACGTCGCGGTGCAGGATGCCCTCGCGGTGCGCCGACCGCAGTACGTCGAGTATCGCGAGCCCCACCTCGGCGGCGCGCTTAGGTGTGAGGAGGCCGTCCTCACGGATGACCTCGGCGAGCGACTTGCCCTCGACGAGTTCCATCACGATCCACGGCCTGTTGTCCTCGTCGACCACGTCGAAGACCGTCACCGCGCCGTTGTTGCGAATGCGCGCGATCGCCTTGGCCTCACGCAGAGTGCGCGTGATCAGCCGCCGTTTCTCGTCCTCGTCGATGCTCGACGGGAACCTCAGCTCCTTGACGGCGACCGTGCGGCCCAGCGTTTCGTCCTGGGCCCGCCAGACCGTGCCCATGCCGCCGCGGCCGAGAACATCCCCCAGCCGGTACCGCCCGGCGAGGAGACGTTCGCTCTTGTCCTGACGGGATGCTCCCGCCCGCTCCGCGTCCGACATGCGTCCCCTCATGCAACCCGCCCTGACAGAGCCTTCATTGTCCCTCACCCGACAAGCGCTCAGCGCCCAGGGTGCCCCTCGGAAGGGGTCCGCCCGGTGCCGGGACCGCGGCGTCCCGCATGATGGACGGCGAGAAGGAAGGACCGCCGATGCCACCGCGCCGGACACCTCGGACACTCCTGGTCATACCACTGTCCCTGACCCTCGTGGTACTGGCCTCGGCCGGTCTGTTCGGCCTGAACCCGTCCTTCTCGCCTTCCTTCGTCTCCCTGGCGTCGGTGGGTCCCTCAGGTCCCACGCCACCCCGCCCGGGCGGTTCGAGGACGGTCCCGCCGTCCGCGCCGACGGACTCGCCGCCGCCCGCTCCTCCCGAGCCGAAGGCCTCGCGAGCCCGCGGTTCTTCGACGCCGTTCACCTCGTACCCCCTCGTCTCCGTCGCGCCGGCCGGCTCGCCAACGTCCGTCTCCCGGGCCACGGGTGCCGCCCTCGTCCGTCTCGTCACCCGGGGCGGGGCCCCGGCCGCGGCCCTGCTGTCCTACGACGGCACGGGCTCACGCTTCGCCGGCGCCGGCCGGGGAATCGCCCGAGCCGACCACTTCCGTGCGGGCAGCGTCACCAAGACGCTCATCGCGACCGTGGTGCTGCAACTGGCCGCCGAACACCGGCTGTCGCTGTCCGATTCCGTGGACGCTCATCTTCCGCGTCTGGTCCGCGGAGCGGGCAACGACGGCCGCCGGCTGACCCTGCGCTCCCTGCTGACCCACACCAGCGGTCTGTACGACTTCACCGCGGACACCGGAGGCACCGTTCCCCTCACGCCGCTCCGTGCCGTACACCTCGCGCTCACCCACCCCCCGGCCGCCCGCGGCCGCTTCGCCTACTCGAACACCAACTACGTCCTGCTCGGTCTGGTCATTCACCGGGTCACCGGCCATTCGTACGCCACCGAGGCCGAGCGGCGCGTCATCGCCCCGCTCCGTCTGACCGGTACCTCTTTCCCCGGCGGCCTGAGATCACTGCCCTCGCCGCACGGCCGCTCGTACGCCGCCGACGGCAGGGACGTCACCGAACTCGACCCGCGCGTGGCCGGTGCGGCGGGTGAGCTCGTCACCACGCTCGCCGACCTGAACCGCTTCTACGCGGCCCTCCTCGGCGGCGAGCTGCTCCCGCCCCACCAGCTGCGCGAGATGCTCAACACCCGCACCGCACAGGGTGTGTACGGCATGGGCCTCTATCCCGTGAAGCTGGCCTGCGGCATCACGGTGTGGGGGCACAACGGCCGCATATCCGGCAGCTATGTGCGCACCGCGGCCGATGTCGACGGCCGTCATGTCCTCACCTTCCGCGTGAACACGGACAAGATCGCCGATCCTCGTCTCGAACCCGCCCTGCTCTCCGCCGAGTTCTGCCCCCGCACCCGGTAGAACGGGCAGGACCCGAACAGAGATCCCGGATCACTGCACCCGTTCGGGTGATGTGCCGGAAACCGCAGGTCAGATGGGCACGATGTCCGGGGCACCGAGCCGCGCCGCGTCGGCCGTCAGGTCGTCCGGCTGACGCTGGGACTCCCGCTCGGCCTCGACCCGCTTCTCGTAGTGCTCCACCTCGCGCTCGATCTGGTCCTTGTCCCAACCGAGGACCGGCGCCATCAGCTCGGCGGCCTCGCGCGCGCTGCGCGTCCCGCGGTCGAAGGTCTCGATCGAGATGCGGGTCCGCCGGGTCAGCACGTCGTCCAGGTGGCGGGCGCCCTCGTGCGAGGCGGCGTAGACGATCTCGGCCTTGAGATAGTCCTCGGCGGCCGGCAGCGGCTCCCCCAGCGCCGGGTCGGCGGCGATGAGGTCGAGGACCTCCTCGGCGAGCGTCCCGTAGCGGTTCAACAGGTGTTCCACGCGGACCACATGGAGTCCGGTGCGCTGCGCTATGCGCGCCCGCGCGTTCCACAGGGCCCGGTACCCCTCGGCGCCGAGCAGCGGGGTGTCCTCGGTGACGCACTCGGCGACACGCTGGTCGAGTCCGTGCACCGCCTCGTCGACCGCGTCCTTGGCCATCACCCGGTAGGTCGTGTACTTGCCGCCCGCCACGACCACGAGTCCCGGCACCGGATGGGCCACCGTGTGCTCGCGCGACAGCTTGCTGGTGGCGTCCGACTCGCCGGCGAGGAGCGGCCGCAGCCCCGCGTACACCCCTTGGACGTCGTCGCGGGTCAGCGGTACCGAGAGCACCGAGTTCACGTGCTCCAGCAGATAGTCGATGTCCGCGCTGGACGCCGCCGGGTGGGCCTTGTCGAGGTCCCAGTCGGTGTCCGTGGTCCCGATGATCCAGTGCCGTCCCCAGGGGATGACGAAGAGGACGGACTTCTCGGTGCGCAGGATCAGGCCGGTCGAGGAGTTGATCCGGTCCTTCGGCACGACCAGGTGGATGCCCTTCGAGGCGCGTACGTGGAACTGGCCCCTCTCGCCGACCATGGCCTGGGTGTCGTCGGTCCACACTCCGGTGGCGTTGACGATCTGCTTGGCGTGGATCTCGTACTCCCCGCCGCCCTCGACGTCCTGCACCCGGGCGCCGACCACGCGCTCGCCCTCGCGCAGGAAGCCGGTCACGCGGGCGCGGTTGGCGACCTTCGCTCCGTACGCCGCCGCCGTGCGCACCAGGTTCGCCACATAGCGGGCGTCGTCCACCTGCGCGTCGTAGTACTGCAGCGCGCCCACCAGTGCGTCCTTCTTCAACGCGGGGGCGACGCGCAGGGCCTTGCCACGGGAGAGGTGGCGATGGGTGGGCAGTCCGCGTCCGTGGCCGCTCGTCATCGACATGGCGTCGTACAGGGCGACGCCCGATCCCGCGTACAGCCGCTCCCAGCCCTTGTGCTGGAGGGGATAGAGGAAGGGCACGGGCTTCACCAGGTGCGGTGCGAGCCGCTCCAGGAGGAGTCCACGCTCCTTCAGGGCTTCGCGCACCAGGGCGAAGTCGAGCATCTCCAGGTAGCGCAGGCCGCCGTGGATCAGCTTGCTGGACCTGCTCGACGTGCCCGAGGCCCAGTCACGGGCCTCGACCAGGCCGGTGGACAGGCCGCGTGTCACGGCGTCGAGCGCGGTGCCCGCACCGACCACGCCCGCGCCCACGACCAGCACGTCCAGCTCGCGCTCGGCCATTCCCGCCAGGGACTCGGCACGCTCCGCCGGCCCCAGTTTCGCTGTCCTCACCGCTGCCTCCCGCTGTCTGTCGCGCTGGCCGCGCCTGTCCGGCGACGCCCGGCTCACATGCCCCCTGCCCAAAGTCTGACCGTCTTGCCCTTCTTCGGCCACCACGCACCCTCAGCCTGTGGACAACACTCGCGGAAACGCGCCCGACCAATCCCACAAATCGGTCATATTTACTCCTAGTCTGACATTGCGCTCGTCCATCCTGTCCACAGGACTTGCGCACCTGTCCCGCTTCGGTTACTGGGAAGGACGGCCCACGCCATGCCCGCAGATCTCGCCGTCATCGGACTCGGTCATCTCGGCCTGCCCCTGGCCCAGGCCGCCGTCGCCGCCGGCATCTCCACGCTCGGCTACAAGACCGGGCCGGAAGGCGGCTCGCTGACCCCCGCCGAACTGCGCCGGATGCTCTCGGGGGGCTTCCGGCCGACCACCGACCCGGTCGAACTCGGCCGTGTCCGCACCGCCGTCATCTGCGCCCCGACCCCGCCGGGCCCGGACGGCGCGCACGATCTGGCCCAGGTGGCCTCCGCCGCCCGCACCCTGGCCGCGCACCTGCGCCCGCACACCACGGTGATCCTGGAGTCACCGGTGCACCCCGGGACCACGGACGACTTCCTGCGCCCCCTCCTCGAAGAGGGGTCCGGGCTGCGGGCGGGACGCGACTTCCACCTCGCCTACTCGCCCAGCCGGGTCGACCCCGGCAACCGCGACTTCACCCCGGCCAACACCCCCAAGATCATCGGGGGACTCACGCCCGCCTGCACCGAGTCGGCCGCCGCCTTCTACGGACGCCTCACGGACAAGGTCGTCCGCGCGCGGGGACCACGCGAGGCGGAGACGGTGCAGCTTCTGGAGACCAACTACCGGCACGTGAACATCGCCCTGGTCAACGAGATGGCCGTGCTCTGCCACGACCTCGGCGTCGACCTGTGGGACGTCATCCGCTGCGCCGAGACCAAGCCGTTCGGCTTCCAGGCGTTCCGGCCGGGCCCCGGCGTCGGCGGGCACGGCATTCCCCAGGACCTGACCGGCCGCGCGCCCCGCTCCCTGCGCATGGTCGAACTGGCCCAGCAGGTCAACAGCCACATGCCGCAGTACGTCATCCGGCGCGCCGCGGCCCTCCTCAACGAGCACGGGAAATCGGCCCGCGCCGCGCGCGTGCTCCTGCTCGGCGTCACCTACAAGGCCGATCTCGCCGACCAACAGGGCACGCCCGCCCACGAGATCGCCCTGCGTCTGATGGAACTCGGCGCGTCCGTCAGCTACCACGACCCGCTCGTCCCCGCCTGGAACGTCCTCGGCCACCCCGTCCCGCGCGCCGACTCCCTCTACGAGGCCGCCGCCGACGCCGACCTCACGATCCTGCTCCAGCAGCACCGGACGTACGACCTCCAGGGCCTGTCCGTGAAGGCCCAGCTCCTCCTGGACACCCGCGGGGCGACTCCCACGGGAGCGGCACACCGGCTCTGACCTCACCGAAATCCCCGGACCCGATGTCACTGCCGCCTGTTGATGTGCGTCCGCTCTCGCACACACGTACGCCCGCGTCCCGGGCGCTCTCAGGTGTGCGCTCACGTCCCCGGGGGGATCCACATGACTCAGTCGCCGCCGCCGTCCGGTCCACCGGTCGACAACCCGTACGCCGGCCCGAACCCGTACGCCGACCAGCAGGCCTCCGCGCAACCGGCCTCCGCGCAGCCGGGCACCGCCCAGTCGGCCGCCCCGCAGCCGGGCCACCCGCAGCAGGGCCACCCGCAGCAGCGCCTCCCGCAGCCCGGCCACCCGATGGCGCCCGCCGTTCCGGCCGCCCCCGTGCGCAACAGCCTCGTTCTCGGCCTCGCGGCCGCCGCGGGCACCGCCGTGGTCGCGGCGGGCCTCTACGGCGCCGTCATCGGCCTCACCCGGCACGAGATCGGCTGGGCCGCCGTGGGCGGCGGCTTCCTGATCGGTCTCGTGGCGGGCCGAGTCGGCGGCCGCAACCCCGTCCTGCCCATCGCCGCCGTCCTCCTGTCCGCGGGCCCGGTCTGCCTCGGCCAGATCGTGGGCGAGGGCGTCATCGGTGCCAAAGACACCCCATACGGCTTCAACGAGCTGTTCTTCCAGCACTTCGACGTCCTTCAGGAAGCCTGGAAGGCCGACGCCGACCCCCTGACCTTCCTCTTCTTCGCGATCGCCGCCTATGTGGCGTTCTCCAGCACGCGGAAGGCCGGCCGGTAACCCGTAGGCACACGCGAGGGGCCCGGACCGATGCCGGTCCGGGCCCCTCGCTCAGGTCGAGCGCGGTGTCACCGCTTGTGCTGCGAGTCCGCGACCGTCACCTCGACGCGCTGGAACTCCTTGAGCTCGCTGTAGCCGGTGGTGGCCATGGCGCGGCGCAGGGCGCCGAAGATGTTCATGGACCCGTCCGGGATGTGCGACGGGCCGGTGAGGATCTCCTCGATGGTGCCGACGGTGCCGAGGTCGACCTTCTTGCCGCGCGGCAGCTCCTCGTTGACCGCCTCCATGCCCCAGTGGTGGCCCTTGCCGGGCGCGTCCGTGGCACGGGCGAGCGGGGAGCCCATCATCACCGAGTCGGCGCCGCAGGCGATGGCCTTGGGGAGGTCGCCGGACCAGCCGACCCCACCATCGGCGATGACGTGCACGTACCGGCCGCCGGACTCGTCCATGTAGTCGCGGCGGGCCGCGGCCACGTCGGCGACGGCGGTGGCCATCGGAACCTGGATGCCCAGCACGTTGCGCGTGGTGTGCGCGGCGCCGCCGCCGAAGCCGACCAGGACACCCGCCGCGCCGGTGCGCATCAGGTGCAGGGCCGCGGTGTACGTGGCGCAGCCGCCGACGATGACCGGGACGTCCAGTTCGTAGATGAACTGCTTGAGGTTCAGCGGCTCGGCGGCGCCCGAGACGTGCTCCGCCGACACCGTCGTACCGCGGATGACGAAGATGTCCACACCCGCGTCGACCACGGCCTTGGAGAACTGCGCCGTGCGCTGCGGCGACAGCGCCGCGGCGGTGACGACTCCGGAGTCGCGCACCTCCTTGATGCGCTGCCCGATCAGCTCCTCCTTGATGGGAGCCGCGTAGATCTCCTGCAGACGACGGGTCGCGGTGTCCACGTCCAGCCCGGCGATCTCGTCGAGCAGCGGCTGCGGGTCCTCGTACCTCGTCCACAGGCCTTCGAGGTTGAGGACACCCAGGCCGCCCAGCTCGCCGATGCGGATCGCGGTGGCCGGGGAGACGACCGAGTCCATCGGGGCGGCCAGGAACGGCAGCTCGAAGCGGTAGGCGTCGATCTGCCAGGCGATCGAGACCTCCTTCGGGTCCCGCGTACGGCGGCTCGGGACGACGGCGATGTCGTCGAAGGCGTACGCCCGGCGGCCGCGCTTGCCGCGCCCGATCTCGATCTCAGTCACGTGTGTGGCCTTTCCCTCTTCGGTTCTGCGCCTTCCAGTATCCCCGACGCCTACGACGAGAGCGGCCCCGGAACCTCCGGGACCGCCCTTGTTCGGGCTTCACGCACGCGTGGAGCTCTGTACGGCTGCTTGGTGACCGTTACTTGTTGCGGCTGTAGTTCGGTGCCTCGACCGTCATCTGGATGTCGTGCGGGTGGCTCTCCTTGAGGCCCGCCGAGGTGATCCGGACGAACCGGCCGTTGTCCTGGAGCTCGGGAACGGTGCGCCCGCCGACGTAGAACATCGACTGGCGCAGGCCGCCGACCAGCTGGTGCACGACCGCGGACAACGGGCCGCGGTACGGCACCTGGCCCTCGATGCCCTCGGGTACCAGCTTCTCGTCGGAGGCGACGCCCTCCTGGAAGTAGCGGTCCTTGGAGAAGGAGCGCTGCTCGCCACGGGACTGCATGGCACCCAGGGAGCCCATGCCGCGGTACGACTTGAACTGCTTGCCGTTGATGAAGAGCAGCTCGCCCGGCGACTCCTCGCAGCCCGCCAGGAGCGAACCCAGCATCACCGTGTCGGCGCCGGCGACCAGGGCCTTGGCGATGTCGCCGGAGTACTGCAGGCCACCGTCGCCGATGACCGGGACACCCGCCGCCTTGGCGGCGAGGGAGGCTTCGTAGATGGCGGTGACCTGGGGTACGCCGATGCCGGCGACCACGCGGGTCGTGCAGATGGAACCGGGGCCGACCCCGACCTTGATGCCGTCGACGCCCGCGTCGATGAGGGCCTGCGCGCCGTCACGGGTGGCGATGTTGCCGCCGATGACGTCGACGCCCGCGGAGTTCGACTTGATCTTGGCGACCATGTCGCCGACCAGGCGGGAGTGGCCGTGCGCGGTGTCGACGACGATGAAGTCGACGCCCGCCTCGATGAGTGCCTGGGCGCGGTCGAAGGCGTCACCGGCCACACCGACGGCCGCACCGACGAGCAGGCGCCCCTCGGCGTCCTTCGCGGCGTTGGGGTACTTCTCGGCCTTCACGAAGTCCTTGACCGTGATGAGGCCCTTGAGGACACCCGCGTCGTCGACCAGCGGAAGCTTCTCGATCTTGTGGCGGCGCAGCAGTTCCATGGCGTCGGTGCCGGAGATGCCGACCTTGCCGGTGACCAGCGGCATCGGCGTCATGACCTCGCGCACCTGGCGCGAACGGTCGGTCTCGAAGGCCATGTCACGGTTGGTGACGATGCCGAGGAGCTTGCCGCCGCCGTCGGTCACCGGCACGCCGGAGATGCGGAACTTGGCGCAGATCGCGTCGGCCTCGCCGAGCGTCGCGTCCGGGTGGACCGTGATCGGGTCGGTCACCATGCCGGACTCGGAGCGCTTCACCAGGTCGACCTGGTTGGCCTGGTCCTCGATGGACAGGTTGCGGTGCAGCACGCCGACACCGCCCTGGCGGGCCATCGCGATGGCCATGCGGGACTCGGTCACCTTGTCCATGGCCGCGGAGAGCAGCGGGATGTTCACCCGCACGTTCTTCGAGATGTGCGAGGCGGTGTCGATCTCGTCGGGCGCCATGTCCGACGCGCCCGGCAGCAGCAGCACGTCGTCGTAGGTCAGCCCGAGTGTCGCGAATTTGGCGGGCACTCCGTCGACGTTGGCAGTCATGACACCTTCCCCAAATGGCCTTGATCGGTGCGGATGTCCATGCTAACGGGAAGCAAGGGTCTCCCATTCCACGGTTCGGATCGCCCTCTGGCTTCGTAGGTTCCTACGGGTGGCACGCCGCGACCGTTCATCGGTCGGCTCGACAGCCTGGTCCCCGGGGTTCGCCTTTCCGCCACCGCGGTGCCGTACGGCTCCCCGGGCGGCCATGCCGCATTCCGCCGTGTCCGTTCTCACGTTCGCGGCAAGAAACCGGCGACCTGGTGCCGGGGCACGGCGAAGCCGGACACCGAGCACCGCCGCACGGCGCGACATCGAGCACGCGCCGACACCGACGCGGCAGATCAGCGGCGCGGCGAACGTCACGGAGCGCACGCCCGCACTCCCCGCGTCACGCCCGCGCCCTCGACCGCCCTCGCGCACGCCGTCCACTCGCGCGCACGCCGGCCACTCGCGCGCACGCCGACGACCGCGCCTACTGTTCCGCCAGCGCCCGCAACCGGCTCAGTGCCCGGTGCTGGGCCACCCGGACCGCTCCCGGCGACATCCCCAGCATCTGGCCCGTCTCCTCGGCCGTGAGGCCCACCGCGATACGCAGCAGAAGCAGCTCGCGCTGGTTCTCGGGGAGATTGGCCATCAGTTTCTTGGCCCATTCGGCGTCACTGCTGAGCAGTGCGCGCTCCTCGGGGCCGAGGGAGTCGTCGGGGCGCTCGGGCATCTCGTCCGAGGGAACCGCCGTCGACCCGGGATGGCGCATCGCGGCGCGCTGCAGGTCGGCGACCTTGTGCGCGGCGATTGCGAAGACGAAGGCTTCGAAGGGCCGCCCGGTGTCCTTGTAGCGCGGCAGGGCGAGGAGCACCGCGACGCAGACCTCCTGCGCCAGGTCCTCCACGAAGTGCCGCGCGTCGCCCGGCAGCCGGGACAGACGCGTGCGGCAGTAGCGCAATGCCAGAGGGTGAACGTGAGCGAGCAAGTCGTGCGTGGCCTGCTCGTCGCCGTCGACCGCGCGATGGACGAGCGCGCCGATCACCGTCGTCTCGTCGTCACGCATCGGTCCATGGTGCCTTGGCGTCGTTCTGTCCGTGGCACCGCGTCCGTAGTTGTGCACCGAAGCGTTATGAGCAGGTGCGCCGGAACTCATCTCCTGCGCCCTCCCCTTCCGCTCGACCGACTTGTCCCCGAGGAACTCCACACCTCAAGGATGCGGCATCGGCGGCGAAACGAGCAGCGGGCACCCGGCGCGCCCCCTTGTCGGCCCCGCCCGCCACACGGCAGGCGGGGTGCGTCGTACCCCCGCGACGGCTCACCTAGCGGACCAGACCCCACCGGAAACCGAGCGCCACGGCGTGCGCGCGGTCCGAGGCGCCGAGCTTCTTGAAGAGCCGCCGGGCGTGCGTCTTCACGGTGTCCTCGGAGAGGAACAGCTCACGGCCGATCTCCGCGTTGGAGCGGCCGTGGCTCATGCCCTCGAGGACCTGGATCTCGCGCGCGGTGAGTGTGGGCGCGGCACCCATCTCGGCCGAGCGCAGTCTGCGCGGGGCGAGCCGCCAGGTCGGGTCGGCGAGCGCCTGGGTCACAGTCGCGCGCAGCTCCGCCCGGGAGGCGTCCTTGTGCAGATAACCGCGGGCCCCGGCGGCGACGGCGAGCGCCACACCGTCCAGGTCCTCGGCCACGGTGAGCATGATGATGCGCGCACCGGGGTCGGCGGACAGCAGCCGCCGAACGGTCTCGACGCCGCCCAGACCGGGCATGCGTACGTCCATCAGAATCAGGTCCGAACGGTCGGCGCCCCAGCGGCGGAGCACCTCTTCTCCGTTGGCCGCAGTCGTCACGCGCTCGACGCCGGGCACGGTCGCCACCGCACGGCGGAGCGCCTCTCGGGCAAGCGGGGAGTCGTCGCAGACGAGGACGGATGTCATGGCCGCCCTCCGCAGCTGATGCGCGTCACCTTGAGCCTCCAGGCTGGTACGAATCGTCACCTGTGCGGTCGACACTCGCCGACGGAAACTGCCGTCTGCCCGAGCGCTTGTTCCTTCAACCGCCTCCGCACTCTCAACGATGGTCACTCGAAAGAGTTACGGGGCAGCCGGTCATCTTCGGCACTCTACGTGAGGGCACGGACACGGTGCAGACATGCGCAACGGACCCTCAATCTTTCAACACAACCTATGCCCCATTCAGCCTGTTTTCTTCCCATTTACTGGTGTCTGCGGCTAGATTCGCAATGAGTCATATTTTCATCTCCTTAGATCGTAGATGTACGGTCGGTGGGCACAGAGCATCCCAGAACGGCAACAAGGGGACACGCAATGGCAGATTTCTCCCGCCTTCCCGGTCCGAACGCGGATCTCTGGGACTGGCAGCTCCTCGCGGCATGCCGTGGAGTCGACAGCTCGCTCTTCTTCCATCCGGAGGGCGAGCGCGGTGCGGCACGGAGCGCTCGCGAGAACTCGGCCAAAGAGGTCTGTATGCGATGCCCGGTACGCGCCCAGTGCGCCGCTCACGCGCTGGCGGTGCGCGAGCCGTACGGGGTGTGGGGCGGCCTGACCGAGGACGAGCGCGAAGAACTCATGGGACGGGCACGCAACCGGCTGGTGACGGCGTCGGCCACCGGGAGCGGTTCCGCTTCGAACACTTGAAGGAACGTTTCTGCGTTGATGAGTCCGGAGCAGGGCGCACAGGTGTGTCCCTGAACGGGCGCGCGTTGGCATGCCCTCGTACGGGCGCGCGCACGCGCGTCCCTGATCTGTGTGCGGCGCCGGCTGTCCGCCGCCGTCAGCGGGCCGCGGCCCGGGCCAGTTGGTCCAGCGTCGCCGCCACCGCCGGCACCTGGGAGAGATCCGGCAGCGTCAGCGCGACGATCTCCCGCCGCACCGGCGGCTCCACGGACACCGCGCGGGCGCCCTTGGGGCGCACGGACTCGATCGCGAGCTCCGGCAGCACCGCGACCCCGAGACCCGCGCCGACCAGGCCGACCACCGCCGGATAGTCGTCGGTGGCGAAGTCGATGCGGGGCACGAAACCCTCGCGGCGGCAGACCTCGACCAGTTGCCCCCGGCACCGCGGGCAGCCCGCGATCCACGGTTCCCCGGCGAGTTCGCCGATCGCGACCGACCCCGCGCGGGCGAGCCGGTGCCCCTCGGGGACCAGACCGACGAGCCGGTCGCGCAGCAGCGGCCGTACGACCAGGTCGTCCCACTCCTCGACGCCCGCCGCTCCCTCGTAGCGGAACGCGAGCGCGATGTCGCAGTCGCCGTCGCGGAGCTTGTCGACGGACTCGGGCGGCTCGGCCTCCTCCAGGGAGACCCGGGTGCCGGGATGCGCGGCGCGCAGGGCGGCCAGGGCCGTGGGGACGAGCGTCGAACTCCCGCTGGGGAAGGAGACGAGCCGGACCCGGCCCGCGCGCAGACCCGCGATCGCGGCGACCTCCTCCTCGGCGGCGGTCAGCCCCGCGATGATGCCGGCCGCGTGCCGGACCAGCGCCTCGCCCGCCTGCGTCAGGCGCATCTCACGGCCCGTGCGGATCAGCAGCGGTGTGCCGACGGACGATTCGAGCGCCTTCATCTGCTGACTGACGGCCGGCTGGGTGCAGCCCAGTTCGCGTCCCGCCGCCGAGAAGGAACCGGTGGCGGCGACGGCGCGCAGAACACGGAGATGACGGGCCTCGATCACCCCTAGAGCATAAGCGAGGCTTGGACATGGTGGCGAATATCGCGTCGACGCTTTGGCCTGCATCGCCTAGCGTTCTGCCATGCAGCTTCTGTCGCTGAACCTGGGCCGCCCGCGCGCCGTCCCGTACACGGACCAGCCCGCGGGTGTGACCGCCATCGACAAGCGGCCGGTGGCCGGGCCGGTGCGGGTGACCGCCCCTGGGCCCAAGGGGGTCGGCACGAGCGGTCTGGCCGGGGACACGGTGTGCGACCTGCGCCATCACGGCGGGGACGACCAGGCCGTCTACGCGGTCGCGCGCGAGGACCTCGACGACTGGGAGCGCGAGCTCGGTCGGAAGCTGGTGAACGGCGCCTTCGGCGAGAACCTCACCACGCGGGGGCTGGACGTGTCCGGCGCGCGGATCGGTGAGCGCTGGCGCGTCGGCTCCGTGCTGGTCCTGGAGGTGACCTCCGGACGCATCCCCTGCCGTACGTTCCAGGAACATCTCGGGGAGCGGGGCTGGGTGAAGCGGTTCACCCGGAAGGCCGCGCCCGGCGCGTACCTGCGGGTGATCGAGCCCGGCGAGATCCGCGCGGGCGACCCGATCGAGGTCGTGCACCGGCCGGAGCACGAGGTGACGGTCGAGGTCGAGTTCCGCGCCATGACGACCGAACGCGACCTGCTGCCAGGGCTGTTGGCCGCGGGCCGGGCACTGCATCCGGAGGCGTTGGCGGCGGCGGAGAAGTACGTGGCGCAGCAGGGCGGGTAGCGGCCGGGACCGCACGCGCGGGACACGCCCCGCGACGGCCGCGGTGCCGGCCGCGCGGTGCGTGCGGAGCGGGGCCGGGCACCGGGAGGCGGGGCGCGGTGGGCCTGGTCAGGTCACTAGCCTTGGGCCATGACAACGGCTCTGATTACGGGATCGACCGCGGGCATCGGCGCCGCCTTCGCGCGCCGCCTCGCGGCTGACGGCCACAACCTCGTACTGGTGGCGCGCGACACCGAGCGCCTGGCCGAGCAGGCGACGGAACTGCACGACCGGCACGGCATCGAGGCGGAGGTGCTGACGGCGGACCTGGCGACGGACGACGGCATCGAGACGGTGGCCCGGCGGCTGAGCGACCGCAGGAACCCGGTCGACCTGCTGATCAACAACGCCGGCTTCGGCAACAAGGGCCGCTACCTCGAGGTGTCGATGGCCGACGAGCTGACGATGCTCAAGGTGCACTGCGAGGCGGTACTGCGGCTGACGTCGGCGGCGACCGCGGCCATGCGGGAGCGCGGCCGGGGCGGGGTCGTCAATGTGGCGTCGGTGGCCGCGTTCGTACCGCGGGGTACGTACGGGGCGTCCAAGGCGTGGGTCGTGCAGTTCACGCAGGGCGCGGCGAGGGATCTGGCGGGCAGCGGCGTACGGCTGATGGCGCTGGCTCCGGGCTTCGTGCGCACCGAGTTCCACCAGCGCGCCGGGATGGGCACGGACAACATCCCGAACTGGATGTGGCTCGACGCGGACAAGCTGGTCGCGGCGGCGCTCGCGGACCTGGCCCGCGGGAAGTCGCTGTCGATCCCCGACCCGCGTTACAAGGCGCTGATGGGTGTGGTGAAGGTGGCGCCGCGCGGGCTGCTGGGCGGGATCACCTCGAAGACGGGCCGCAAGTACGGGCCGCAGTAGAGCAGCGGCGCCGCATGGCAGCCGGGCCGTAGGGCAGCAAGGCGGTAGAGCAGCAGGACGGTACGGCAGGTAAGGCGAGTTCGGGCTTGCCGCAGCACTGAGGCCCAGCACCCCCGGAGGGTGCTGGGCCTCAGTGCTGTCACCCGGTGTGGACGTCCGCCGTCGCGGACGTCCGGCCGTGTGCCTAGTGGGAGTGCCCGTGGCCGTGGCCGTGGCCCGCGTCGGCCTCTTCCTCGGCCGGCTTCTCGACGACCAGGGTCTCGGTCGTGAGGAGCAGGGAGGCGATGGAGGCGGCGTTCTCCAGAGCGGAGCGGGTGACCTTGACCGGGTCGATGACACCGGACTTGACCAGGTCGCCGTACTCGCCGGTGGCGGCGTTGAAGCCCTGGCCCTTGTCGAGCTCGGCGACCTTGGAGGTGATGACGTAGCCCTCCAGGCCGGCGTTCTCGGCGATCCAGCGCAGCGGCTCGACGGCGGCGCGGCGGACGACCGCGACACCCGTGGCCTCGTCGCCGGTCTTGCCGAGGTTGCCCTCGAGGACCTTGACGGCGTGGACGAGCGCGGAGCCACCACCGGAGACGATGCCCTCCTCGACCGCGGCGCGGGTCGCGGAGATGGCGTCCTCCAGACGGTGCTTCTTCTCCTTGAGCTCCACCTCGGTGGCGGCGCCGACCTTGATCACGCACACGCCGCCGGCCAGCTTCGCGAGGCGCTCCTGGAGCTTCTCGCGGTCCCAGTCGGAGTCCGTGTTCTCGATCTCGGCCTTGATCTGGTTGACACGGCCCACGACGGCGTCGTGCTCGCCGCCGCCGTCGACGACGGTGGTGTCGTCCTTGGTGACCGTCACGCGGCGGGCGGTGCCCAGCACGTCCAGACCGACCTGGTCGAGCTTGAGGCCGACCTCCTCGGCGATGACCTGACCGCCGGTGAGGGTGGCGAGGTCGCCCAGCATGGCCTTGCGGCGGTCGCCGAAGCCGGGGGCCTTCACGGCGACGGCGTTGAACGTGCCGCGGATCTTGTTCACGACCAGGGTCGACAGCGCCTCGCCGTCGACGTCCTCGGCGATGATCAGCAGCGGCTTGGAGGCGTTGGCCTGGATGACCTTCTCCAGCAGCGGCAGCAGGTCCTGGATGGAGGAGATCTTGCCCTGGTGGATGAGGATGTACGGGTCCTCGAGGACGGCCTCCATGCGCTCCTGGTCCGTCACGAAGTACGGCGACAGGTAGCCCTTGTCGAAGGCCATGCCCTCGGTGAAGTCCAGCTCCAGACCGAAGGTGTTGGACTCCTCGACGGTGATGACACCGTCCTTGCCGACCTTGTCCATCGCCTCGGCGATGAGCTCGCCGACCTGGCTGTCCTGGGCGGACAGGGCGGCGACGGCGGCGATGTCGGACTTCTCGTCGATCGGGCGGGCGGTCGCGAGGAGCTCCTCGGACACGGCCTTGACCGCGGCGTCGATGCCCTTCTTGAGCAGCGCCGGGGAGGCACCCGCGGCGACGTTCTTCAGACCCTCGCGGACGAGCGCCTGGGCCAGCACGGTGGCGGTGGTCGTACCGTCACCCGCGATGTCGTTGGTCTTGGTCGCCACCTCCTTCACCAGCTGGGCGCCGAGGTTCTCGTACGGGTCGTCGAGCTCGACCTCGCGGGCGATGGTGACGCCGTCGTTGGTGATGGTGGGGGCGCCGAACTTCTTGTCGATGACGACGTTGCGGCCCTTGGGGCCGATCGTCACCTTGACGGTGTCGGCAAGCTTGTTGACGCCGCGCTCAAGGGCGCGACGGGCGTCCTCGTCGAACTTCAGGATCTTCGCCATGGGAGCGGTTCAGCCCTCTCGGAAAACGTGGGTGAAAACGAACCGCGCCCCCAGCGCCCGGCTTCATAAGGTCGCGGGGGCCAGGGGCGCAGTTCACTGCAGAACTGTGGTGAATTACTTCTCGATGATCGCGAGCACGTCGCGGGCCGAGAGGACGAGGTACTCCTCGCCGTTGTACTTCACCTCGGTGCCGCCGTACTTGCTGTACAGCACGATGTCGCCGGTGCTGACGTCGAGCGGCAGGCGCTCGCCGTTCTCGAAGCGGCCCGGGCCCACGGCGAGGACGACGCCCTCCTGGGGCTTCTCCTTCGCGGTGTCCGGGATGACCAGGCCAGAGGCCGTGGTCTGCTCGGCGTCCAGCGGCTGGACCACGACACGGTCCTCGAGCGGCTTGATGGCAACCTTGGAGCTGGTGGTCGTCACGATCCGACCTCCCCCTTCGGAGATCTCACGGGGTTAACTGTCTGAGGTGGCGACCAGGTGGATCCGTCGTCGCGGGTGCCGGACCTGCCCGTCGCTATTGGCACTCTCCAGTGGGGAGTGCCAGGCCTGAGACTATGACCGCGATTAGCACTCGGTCAAGCGGAGTGCCAAATGCCTCCGGCGTGGCGTGGGGTTCGGGCACCGTTCGCCGGTGTGAGCGCCTCTGGGGCTGCCGCCCCCAGGCCCCCGCTCCGGCCTGAACGGCCTCGTCCTCAAACACCGGACGGGCTGAAGATGCCGGCCCTCGCCGGGAGGCGCAGGCCCGCTCGCCGAAGTGCCGGCCCGCGCCGAAAGCCGCACCGGCCGGGGATGCCCGGTCCGCGCCGTGAGTCCGACCCGCCGAAGACGGCCGCCCGCGCCGGAAGTTCAGAGGTAGTTCTCCAGGCGGGCCGGGGTGAAGCCCTCCGCCTGGATGCGGCGGAGGAGTCGGGTGGTCGCCGCGGTGAGGTTCGGCTCCTCGAAGCCGGACAGGATGTCACCCGGGCGCAGCCGGCGGGCGTCGGCCGCCCTGCCCAGGACGACGGCCGCGACCCCGCAGTCGGCGGCGGCGCGCAGGGTCGTGGCGTCGTAGGTGCCGTAGGGGGGCCGGAAGAGCCGCGGGCGGATGCCGAAGCGGGCCTTGAGCTTCTCCTGCTGGCCGCAGATCTCGGCCCGCTGGCCGGCGTACGGCAGTCCGCGCAGCGAGGCGTGGTCGAGGGTGTGGTTCTGCACGCTCGCGCCGACCTCCCGCAGCCGCGCGAAGTGCCCGTAGCCGGGCCCGACGACGTTGTCCGTGAGGAACACGCTGACCGGCAGCCGCAGTTCGCGCACCATGTCGACGAACCTCGGATCGCGCTCGACGCCGTCGTCGTACGTCAGGAAGACCACCTTGTCCCGGGTGGGCACCCGACCGACGACCGGAACCAGCCCCGTCCGCTCGCGGCGCACGCCGCCACGCGCGGGCGGTCGAGGCGGCGGAGCGAGCGGGGCGGACAGCCCCCAGCGCCGGTACGTCGCCGAGGTCGGACCGTGCGGGCGGACCCTGCCCACCTCCTGTGCGGCCTTCTTGCCCAGGCGTTCGATCGGGTCGACCGACTGGGCGCAGCCGCCCAGCAGGACGGCGGCCAGCACCGCGGTCAGAGCGGCGGCCACCCGCGCACGCACCCGGGCACCCGGGGCCGGCCACCCCCCTCTCACAGGTGGCCCTCCAGTCGCGCCACCGCGCAGCCCCCGCCCGCGACCTTCTTCCGGAACCGGCGGATCATGTCCGGCCCGGCATCCCTCCAGGCCGCGGCGACCCGCGCGGGCAGCGCCTGACGCCGGCCGGGCGCGGGCCTCACCCCCGCGGCCCCGCCGCCGGCACAGCCCGACGCGAGGCCGATGACGGCGAGGGCGGCGGTCCCGCTTCGGACAACCGTCCGCTTCGCGTCATTTTTATCGGCTTGTCGCACTGATCGCATGGTGTCGGATCTTCCCAGGCCAGGGCCCGTACGGGACCCCGACACCGCGACCGGACGCGCACCGTCCACCGACTGGCCCACACTGACCGACAATGGGCCGGTGAACGACGTCTCCTTCGCCTCCCTGCTCACCCCCGAGGGCCGCGCGCTGCTCGACGAGGTGCGCGGCACCGACCCGGCCCGGGAACTGGCCGTCGCCACCCGGCTGCGCCGCACCCATCCGGCCGAGCTGGTCTCTGCGGCGCTCGGACAGGCGCGGCTGCGGCAGCGGGCGGCGGCGAAGTTCGGCGCCGAGGACGCGGAGCGGATGTTCTTCACGCCGAACGGGGTCGAGCAGTCGACCCGTACGACGGTCGCCACGCACCGCGCGGAACGTCTGCGCGCCCTCGGCGTGCGCTCGGTCGCCGACCTCTGTTCCGGCATCGGCGGCGACGCGATCGCGCTGGCCCGCGCAGGGATACGCGTCCTCGCCGTCGACCGGGACCCCCTCGCGGCCGCCGCCGCCCGCGCCAACGCCGAGGCGCTCGGACTCGCGGATCTGATCGAGGTGCGCGAGGCGGATGTCACGGAGGTGGACACGGCCCCGTACGACGCCGTCTTCGTGGATCCGGCACGGCGGGGCGGCAGGGCGGGCGGGCGCATCTTCGACCCCGAGGCGTACTCACCGCCGCTCTCCTGGGCGGTCGGGACGGCCCTGAAGGCCCCGCTCGCCGCCCTGAAGATCGCCCCGGGCATCCCGCACGAGACCGTCCCCGCCGAGGCGGAGGCCGAGTGGATCTCGGACGGCGGGGACGTGAAGGAGGCCGTGCTGTGGTTCCGCACGGAGCCGGGTCTGGTGCGGGCCACCCTGCTGCCGGGCCCGCGCGTCCTGCGCGGCCGCGGTCTGCCCGACCCCGCGGTGCGGCCGGTCGGACGGTATCTCTACGAGCCCGACGGCGCCGTGATCCGCGCCCATCTGGTCGCCGAGGTGGCCGAGGACCTCGACGGCGGGCTCCTCGACGAGACCATCGCGTACATCACGGCGGACTCGCTGCTCCCGACCCCGTACGCCACCGCGTACGAGATCACCGACCGGATTCCCTTCAACGTGAAGAAGCTCAGGGCACTGCTGAGGGAGCGGGAGGTCGGGGTGCTCACGGTGAAGAAGCGGGGCTCGGCGGTCGAGCCGGAGGAGCTGCGCCGGAAGGTCAAGCCGCAGGGTCCGCACGCGGCCACCGTCTTCCTGACGAGGGTCGCGGGGGCACCGACGATGCTGCTCGGTCACCCGGCCCGGCCGCACTCCGGCTGACACCGCCGCACGCCCTAGCGGCACTCCTGCGCGCGGGCCTCCAGCAGTCGCCGTTCGCGTTCGTTGCGCGCCAGGCCCGCGGCCCGCTCGAACTCCGCCCGCGCCTCCCGCGTGCGCCCGAGCCGGGCGAGCAGGTCCCCCCGGACGCTGGGCAGCAGGTGGTAGTCGCGCAGGGCGGGTTCGGCCAGGAGGGTGTCGACGAGGGCCAGGGCGGGGCCGGGTCCGTCCGCCATCGAGACGGCGACGGCGCGGTTGAGTTCGACGACGGGCGACGGGGAGCGGGCCGCGAGCAGTCCGTACAGGGTGGCGATCTGCCGCCAGTCCGTGTCCTCGTACGTGAGGGCCTGGGCGTGGCTGGCGGCGATGGCGGCCTGGAGGGCGTACGGACCCGGGGCACCGGTGGTGACGGCGTTCGCGCGGGCCAGGGCGGCGAAACCGCGACGGATCAGCAGGCGGTTCCAGCGGCGGCGGTTCTGGTCCCTGAGGAGGACCGGCTCGCCCGACGGTCCCGTGCGGGCGGCCGCGCGGGACTCCTGGAGCTCCAGCAGCGCGACGAGCCCGTGCACCTCGGGCTCCTTGGGCATCAGCTCGGCCAGGACGCGGGCCAGCCGGAGGGCCTCCTCGCACAGCGCGGGACGCAGCAGGTCGTCGCCCGCCGTGGCCGCGTACCCCTCGTTGAAGACGAGGTAGATGACCTCGAGGACCGAGCCGAGCCTGCTCTCCCGGTCCGGGCCGTAGGGGACCTCGAAGGGGACCCCCTGCGTCGCCAGTGTCCGTTTGGCACGCACGATGCGCTGGGCGATCGTCGCCTCCGGCGCGAGGAAGGCGCGGGCGATCTCCGCCGTGGTCAGTCCGCCGAGCAGGCGCAGCGTGAGGGCGATGCGGGCCTCCGCGGACAGCACCGGGTGGCAGGCGGTGAACACGAGCCGGAGCAGGTCGTCGTCGATGTCGTCCGGGTCGGAGGGTTCCTCGAAGGGGACGGTCGTCTCCAGGTCGCGCCCGATCTCCTCCAGCTTGCGCGCGTAGCGCTCCCGGCGGCGTACGAGGTCGATCGCCCGGTGCTTGGCCGTGGCCATGAGCCAGGCGCCCGGATTGTCCGGTACTCCGTCCCGCGGCCACTGCTCCAGCGCCGCGACCAGGGCGTCCTGGGCCAGTTCCTCGGCGATGCCGACGTCCCGGACGACTCGGGTGACGCCGGCGATGATCCGGGGCGACTCGATCCGGAAGATCGTCTCCACGGTCTCGTCGGCGCCGGACGGGGTGACGGTGGGCTGCTGTTCCACAGCCCACCATCAGACACCAGCGGACCGGCTGCGCCAAGCCGCCGCTCAGCCCTCGGCGATCTCCCGCACCTCGCAGGTCACCGTCCAGTGCTCCTCGTGCGTCTTCAGGAACCGCTTGGTCCACTCGAGCGCCTCGGCCATGTCCTTGCACTGCATGAGCGCGTAGCCGCCGACGACCTCCTTGGACTCGGTGAAGGGGCCGTCGGTGACGGACAGCCCGCCGCCCTCCCAGTGCACCCGCTTGCCCTGCGCGGTCGGCGTCAGTCCGGCGGTGTCGAGCATGACCCCCGCCTTGGTGATCTCCTCGATCAGCTCGCCCATCCGCTGCATCAGCTCGGGGCTCGGGCCCTCGGCGGGGGCGGTGGTCTCGTCGATGCGGACCAGGGACAGGTAGCGGGGCATGGTGGCTCCTTCGGTGCGGAGGGCGGGGCTTCTCCCCGCCTCTCATCCCTGCGTCGATCGGGGGGCGCCGCTTTCGACACCGTCGCCGGAAAACCTTCAAGATTCTTTTCGGGCGCTGCCGGACGGCTTCCCGAGTGGCTGTCGTAGGGCTTCACGATGGCTTCCCGGGCGGCCGGCGGACGGCTTCCTGACGGCTTCCCGAACGGCCGGTGGACAGCTGAAGGACGGTGGTGCGGGAAGCACTACCGGCCGTACCCGCGGTGTGCGAGGTTTCCCGTATGCCCTTCGACCACAACGACCACTACCACCGGCTCCTGCTGCGGAAACTGCCCGGGCAAGGGCACGGGCGCACCGCGCTGGACGTCGGCTGTGGCACCGGCCGTTTCGCGCGGCGGCTCGCCGCGCGCGGTTACACGGTGGACGCCGTCGACCCGTCCGCTGAGGTGATCGCCGCGGCCGAACGGATCGGCGGCGGGCCCCGGTTCCGGCGGACGGACGCTGCCTCGGCCGCGCTGCCGAAGGCGCACTACGACGTCATCACCTGCCTCGCGAGCCTGCACCACATGCCCTTCCGGACGGTGACCAGGTTCCGTGACGCGCTGGCGCCCGGCGGGGTGCTGCTGGTGCTGGGCTGCTACGCGGGGCACACCTGGTGGGACCTCGCGGCCGTGCCCGCCAACGCGGTGGCCCGGGCCGGGGTGTCGGCGGGCGAACGGCTGCGCGGCGCCGGACCTCCGGTGGTCCCGGCACCGGTGCGCGCGCCGCGGATGTCGCTCGCCGCCGTCCGCGGCGAGGCGAGCCGCCTGCTGCCGGGCGCCCGCGTCCGGCAGCTCCTGTACTGGCGCTACCTGCTGACGTACACGGTCACTTGAGCGAAGCCCACAGCTCGTCCGCCGCCGGCTCGCGCGGCACCACCCGGTTGGCGTCCGAGGGGGCCGTCACCACCGGCATCATGACCGTCCTGACGTGGTCGGCGGACAGGGACCTGAGGCTCTGGCCGAGGTTCGTCAGTTCGCCGAGGGAGTCGAGGCCGGTGTCCGTGGTGAGGCTGCCGGTGACCGCGTCGGCGACCTGGTAGAGCTTGGCGGGGCTGGTCAGCAGGGATGTCGAGGAGATCTGTTCCAGCAGCGCCTTGACCAGTTTCTGCTGGAGCCCGATGCGGCCGAGGTCGCTGCCGTCGCCTATGCCGTGCCGGGTGCGGGCCAGGGCCAGGGCCTGGGTGCCGTCCAGGAGATGGGTGCCCGCCTTCAGGTGCAGATGGCTCTGGTCGTCGTCGATGTCCTCGTCCGTCGTCACCGTGACCCCGCCGAGCGCGTTCACCAGCTTCGCGAAGCCCGAGAAGTCGATCTCCAGGTAGTGGTCCATGCGGACGCCCGTCAGGGACTCGACGGTCTTCACGGCACAGACCGGTCCGCCGAGCGCGTACGCGCTGTTGAACATCGTCCCGTACGCCACCGACGTCGTGCCGCCGGACGGGGTCGGGCAGGACGGGCGGGTCACCAGGGTGTCCCGGGGGATGCTCACCACGGTCGCGCCGGTGCGGCCCTCGTCGATGTGGACGACCATGGCCGTGTCCGAACGGGCCCCCGCGCTGTCGCCGCCGCCGAGCTCGGCGTTCGCCTTCCCGCTGCGTGAGTCGGAGCCGAGGACCAGGATGTTGAGGGCGCCGCTCGGCAGCGGGGAGGCGGACGCGGACGAGGCGGGTGTCGGCACCGCTTTCGCCGGGCGGTTGTCGCCGAGCGCCCCGTCGATGTCGACGCTTTTGATGTTGTGGTTCAGGTGCCAGTAGGCCCAGCCCGCCGTGCCGATGCCCAGCACCAGGACTCCGGCCAGGGTGAGGCCGACGGCCTTCAGCACCCGCCGCCTGACCACCGGCTCCGTCCCGTCCCCGCGCTCGTCGTGTTCCGTCACGACGAGGAACATAAGTGCGAATTATGTCGAGCAATGACGCGGAGGGATCTTTTCTTCGGAAAATCTCACTTTTCTCAGACCGGCATCAGCCCACGGGCACCGCGGGCACCGCGGGCACCGCGGGCACCGTATGGCGCGTCGACCAGGACCACGTCCCGCGCCGGGGAGCGACCCGGCCCTCCACCCTCGCCCGAACACTCCCGTCCGAACGCCAACGCTCCCGCCCGAACGCCGCCGCGGTTTTCCGAAAGTTTCGACGGTGCGATCGACAGGCTTCGGCGGGCACGGAGGGTGCACTCTCACCGCTCACACCGGAGGCGCCCCCGTGCTGCTGCGGACCACCAGGGTGGTCGCCAGCTCCATCCGCGTCCCGGCCGCGGGCCTTTCCTGACGGCCCAGTTCGAGCACCAGCTTCGCCGCCGCCTCGGCCATCTCCGTGAGCGGCTGCCGTACGGTCGTCAGCGGCGGCCCCACCCAGCGCGCCACCGGCAGATCGTCGAAGCCGACGACACTCAGGTCCTCGGGGACGCGCAGCCCCAGCTCGCGGGCCGCCTCGTAGAGGCCGAGCGCCTGGAGGTCGTTGCCGGCGAAGACGGCCGTGGGCCGGTCGGGCATGCGCAGGAGTTCGAGCCCGGCCCGGTAGCCGCTCTCGTGATGGAAGGTGCCGGGGCGGATCAGCCCGGAGTCGACGGGCAGCCCCGCCGTCTCCAGCGCCGCCCGGTAGCCGTCGACCCGGGCGCGGCTGCACATCATCTGCGAGGGTCCGGTGATCGCGCCGATCCGGGTGTGACCGAGCTCGATCAGATGGCGCGTCGCGGCGAGCCCGCCCTGCCAGTTGGTGGCCCCGATGGACGGCACGTCGTCACCCGGGTCACCGGCCGGATCCATCACCACGAACGGGACGGACCTGCTGGTCAGCAGCGCGCGCCCGGACTCGTCGAGCCCGGACAGCACCAGGATCACTCCGTGCGGGCGGCGCGCCGCGACCTGGTCGGCCCAGGTCCGGCCCGGAGTCAGCCGCCCGGCGCTCTCGGACAGCACCACGCTCAGCCCCTCCTCCCGGGCGACGTTCTCCACGCCCCGGATGACCTCCATCGCCCAGGCGCTCTCCAGCTCGTGGAAGACCAGGTCGATGAGGGGCGACCGGCCCCCCTCTCCCCCGCGCCGCCGGTATCCGTGGCCGCGCAGCAGCTCCTCGACCCGGGTGCGGGTGGCGGGGGCGACATCGGCGCGGCCGTTGAGCACCTTCGAAACAGTCGGGGCCGAGACCCCGGCCTCACGGGCGATCTCGGCGAGCGTCGCGGTCCGCGCTTCCACGGAATTCCCAGGCTTCATGCCCGCGATCGTAACCCTGCGCGACCCCTTGACGAACCCCCAGGATCGCCTTACGTTCCCGGAACATTCGAAGTTCAACTCGAAACATTCGCTTCGGCTCGTCGTGGAGTCCTCGCGCATACCGAGAGGTGCCCTCCCATGGAGTCCTACAGCAGGCGTTGGTTCCTCGGCGCGGGCGCGACCGCCCTGGCCTCCGTCGGCGGGCTCACCGCCTGCGGCTCCGGCAGCGGTTCGGGCGGCGGCGGCACGCTCACCGCGTTCGTCTACGGAGACGACGCGGCGAAGATCCAGGTCAAGTCCGTCGCCCGGTTCAACGCGTCGGCCGCCGCGAAGAAGGCCAAGGGCACGGTCAAGCTCCAGAAGGTGCCCGCCACGGACTACCCGGCGAAGCTGCGCACCGCGATGGGCTCGCCCAACGCCCCCGACGTGTTCTTCAACTGGGGCGGCGGCTCGATCAAGGCGTACAAGGACGCCGGACAGCTCGTGGACCTGACCGACGTCATCGCGTCCGACCCGGTGCTGAAGAGCGGCTTCCTGCCGTCGGTGCTCAGCGCGGGCGGGCTGGACGGCAAGAACTACGGCGTGCCCATGCGGGGCATGCAGCCCGTGATCCTCTTCTACAACAAGACCGTCTTCGCGGAGCACAAGCTCCAGCCGCCCACCACCTGGGACCAGTTGCTCGACATCAACGCCAAGCTGAAGAAGGCGGGAATCACCCCGTTCGCGCTGGGCGGCTCGGACATCTGGCCCGAGCTGATGTGGCTGGAGTACCTGGTCGACCGGATCGGCGGCCCCGACGTCTTCGACAGGATCAAGAACGGCGACGCCTCCGGCTGGGGCGACCCGGCCGTCCTCAAGGCCGCCCAGACCGTCAGGGAGCTGATCGACGACGGCGCCTTCGGCAAGGGCTACAGCTCGGTCGGCTACGGCAACGGCGGCGCTCCCGCGGTCTTCGCCAAGGGCAAGGCGGCGATGCACCTGATGGGGTCGTGGGAGTACTCCACGCAGCTCGGCAAATTCCCGGACTTCGCCAAGAAGAACCTGGGATGGTGCGCCTTCCCGAAGATCGAGGGCGGCGCCGGCAACATCCGCAACGTGGTCGGCAACCCCACCAACTACTGGTCGGTGAACGCCCGTACCTCCAACAAGGACGCGGCGATCGCCTTCCTGCGGGACAGCGCCTCCGAGGCCTACACCAAGGAACTCATCGCCAACGGCGACGTGCCGGCCACCTCGAACGCGGCGAGTCTGCTGGACGCCTCCCCCAACCCGGAGTTCGCCAAGTTCCAGTACCGGATGGTGCAGGACGCACCGGCGTTCACGCTGAGCTGGGACCAGGCGGTCGCCCCGAACGTGTCGACCCCGATGCTCACCGAGGTCAACAAACTGTTCGTGGGCAAGTCCTCGCCGGAGCAGTTCGTGTCCGCGCTCAAGGGGCTGAAGTGAGCACGACGCACCTCAAGGGCGGCCCGCGCACCGCGGGCCGCCCCCGCTCCGCCGCACACGACAGGGCAGGCCGCCCGAGCGCGGCGCTGGCACTGCCCGGGATCCTGTTCTTCGTGTTCTTCGCCGTCGGCCCGATGGTGCTGGCCTTCTACCTCTCGTTCACGCAGTGGAACGGCCTGGGCGACCCGCGGCCGGTGGGCCTCGCGAACTGGCGCAAGCTGCTGAACGACGACCGGCTCACCCAGTCCCTGACGGTCACCGTGGCACTGACGGTGGTGAGCTGGGTGTTCCAGACGGTGATCTCGCTGCTGCTGGGCGTGTGGGCGGCGGGCAGGCAGCGCAACCGCGCGGTCCTCTCGGCGATCTTCTTCACGCCGTTCCTGCTGTCGTCGACGGCGATCTCGCTGCTGTTCTACGCGCTGCTCGACCCGAACTTCGGCATCATCCACGCGGACACCCTCGGCACGACCAGCGGAGCGTTCCTCGCGATCGTCTTCGTCGGCGGCTGGCAGTTCATCCCGTTCCACACGCTCATCTACCAGGGTGGCGCACGGCAGATCCCCGAGGTGCTCTACCAGGCCGCGGCCATCGACGGCGCCGGACGCCTGCGGCAGTTCTTCTCGATCACCCTGCCGCAGCTGCGCAACACCGCCACCACGTCCGGTGTGCTGATGGTCGTCGGCTCGCTCACCTACTTCGAGACGGTCCTCATCCTCACCCAGGGCGGCCCCGGCACGGACACGGCGATCCTGCCGTACCTGATGTACCAGGCGGGCTTCAAGAGTTACGACTTCGGCTACGCGAGCGCGGTCGCCTCGTTCCTGGTGATCGCCGCGACCGCGTTGTCCCTGCTGATGGTGCGGCTGTCCGGCTTCGGCGCGATGCGCAGCACCCGGGAAGGAATGTGACGACGTGTCACACGACACCTTGCGGCGCCCTGTGAAGACCGCCCCCGCTCCGGGCCCCGACCGGACCGCGCCCCGCCGCAGGCACTGGTCCCGGCGTGCCAACCCGCTCGCCGGAGCCGGCTCGGTGATCTGGCTGGCCGTCGTGATCGTCCCGGTCTACGCGATGATCTCGGCCTCGCTCACCCACCAGAGCGAGGCGCTGGGCCACAACGCCCTCAAGCCGCCGTCCCACCCGACGCTGGACAACTACGACACCGTCCTGCACAACGGCTTCGGCCACCTGCTGTGGAACACCGCGCTCGTGGCGGCCGCGGTCGTCGTGATCGTCCTGGCGCTGTGCGTCCCGCTCTCCTACGTCGCCGTGCGGACCCGGAGCGTGTGGTCGGGGGCCGCCTTCCGGCTGTTCCTGCTGGGCGTCGCGATCCCGGCGCAGGCCGTCGTGGTCCCCCTCTACCTGATGATCACCAAGCTGAACCTCTACGACAGCCTGCTCGCGATCATCCTGCCGACGGCCGCCTTCGCGATGCCGGTGTCGGTGCTGATCCTCACCGGCACCCTGCGGGACATCTCCGAGGACCTGTACGAGGCGATGGGACTGGACGGCGCCTCCACCACCCGGATGCTGTTCCAGCTGGTCATCCCGCTGGCCAAGGGCGGCATCAGCACCGTGGTCGTCTACGCGGCGCTCCAGGCCTGGAACGGGCTCCTCTTCCCGCTGATCTTCACGCAGTCCGACGGCCCCCGGGTCCTGACCCTCGGCCTGTTCAACTACGTGAGCGAGTTCGGCGTGAACATCCCCGCGCTGCTGGCCTCCGTGGTCCTCTCCGGTGTCCCGATCTTCGTCGTGTACCTGGTGGCCCGCCGCGCGCTGGTCGGCGGCCTCATGGGAGTGGGCGGCAAGTGAACGTGTACGACCGGGGGCAGTCGAACCCCTCTTCCCTGACAGGAGTTTCATGACCACCGCTCCCTGGCGCGACCCTTCACTCACTCCGGCAGCCCGCGTCGACGACCTGCTCTCCCGGATGACCGTGGAGGAGAAGGCCGCCCAGCTGTACGGCGTGTGGGTGGGCGCGGCGACGGACGGCGACGGAGTCGCCCCGCTCCAGCACGAGATGACCGCCGACCAGAACTGGGACGAGCTGATCACCTCCGGGCTCGGCCAGCTGACCCGCTCCTTCGGCACCGCCCCGGTGGACCCGGCGCTGGGCGCGCGCGCTCTGGCCCGCGCCCAGCGGGCGATCGCCGACGCCGGCCGCTTCGGCATCCCCGCGGTCGCCCACGAGGAGTGCCTGGCGGGATTCACCGCCTGGCGCGCGACGGCCTATCCCGTCCCGCTCGCCTGGGGCGCCACCTTCGACCCGGAGCTGGTCGAGGAGCTGGGCGGACGCATCGGCGACGACCTGCGCTCGGTCGGCGTGCACCAGGGCCTGGCGCCCGTCCTCGACGTGGTCCGCGACCTGCGCTGGGGCCGGGTCGAGGAGACGATCGGCGAGGACCCGTACCTCGTCGGCACGATCGGCACGGCCTACGTGCGGGGCCTGGAATCGGCCGGCATCGTCGCCACGCTGAAGCACTTCGCCGGGTACGCGTCGTCGGCGGGGGCACGGAACCTGGCGCCGGTGCGGGCGGGCGCGCGGGAGTTCGCGGACGTCACGCTCCCGCCGTTCGAGATGGCGCTGCGCGAGGGCGGCGCCCGTTCGGTGATGGCGGCGTACAACGAGACGGACGGCGTCCCGGCGTCGGCGGACACCCGGCTGCTGACCGAACTCCTGCGGGAGCGGTGGGGCTTCACCGGAACCGTGGTCGCCGACTACTTCGGCGTCGGTTTCCTCCAGACCCTGCACCGGGTGGCGGGAAGCCCGGCCGAGGCGGCCCACGCGGCGCTGGCGGCCGGCATCGACGTCGAACTGCCGACGGTGAACTGCTACGGAAAACCGCTCGTGGACGCCGTACGCGGCGGCAGCACCCCCGAGTCGCTGATCGACCGGGCGGCGCGCCGCGTACTGCTGCAGAAGTGCGAACTGGGCCTCCTGGACGAGGACTGGGAGCCCGAGCGCCAAGGCCCCGTCGACCTGGACTCGGCGGCCAACCGGGATCTGGCCGGCCGGCTGGCGGAGGCGTCGGTGGTCCTGCTGGACAACCCGGACGGGCTGCTGCCGCTGGCTCCCGAGACCCGAGTCGCGGTCGTCGGCCCCCGTGCCGCGGACCCGCTCGCGATGCTCGGCTGCTACTCCTTCCCCTCCCACGTCCTCATGCACCACCCCGACGTGCCGATGGGCATCGACATCCCCACGGTCCTCGACTCGCTGCGCGCCGAACTCCCGGACACCAAGGTGACGTTCGCGGAGGGCTGCGGCGTCTCGGACCCCGACACGTCCGGTTTCGCCGAGGCGGTGGCGCGGGCGTCGGAAGCCGACGTGTGCGTGGTCGTGCTCGGCGACCGCGCCGGGCTGTTCGGCCGGGGCACGTCCGGCGAGGGCTGCGACGCCTCCGACCTCCGGCTGCCCGGCGTCCAGAGCGAACTGCTGGACGCGCTGGTCGACACCGGCGTCCCGGTGGTGCTGGTCCTGCTGACCGGCCGCCCCTACGCGCTGGGCCGCTGGGACGGCCGGCTGGGCGCCGTGGTGCAGGCGTTCTTCCCGGGCGAGGAGGGCGGCCCGGCGATCGCCGGTGTGCTGTCCGGCCGCGTCGACCCCTCGGGGCGCCTCCCGGTGAGCGTGCCGCGGCTGCCCGGCGGCCAGCCCTGGACCTACCTCCAGCCCCCGCTCGGCCTCGCGAGCGAGGTCAGCAACCTGGACCCCACCCCGCTCCACGCCTTCGGCCACGGCCACTCGTACACGACGTTCGCCTGGGAGGACTTCCGGGGAACGGACGCGGAGATCGCGACGGACGGCTCGTACGACCTCTCGGTCACCGTCCGCAACACCGGCGACCGCGCCGGCACCGAAGTCGTCCAGCTCTACCTGCACGACCCGGTGGCGTCGGTGACGCGTCCGGACGTGCGGCTGATCGGCTACCAGCGCCTGCGCCTGACACCCGGCGAGGCCCGCCGGGTCACCTTCGGCTTCCACGCGGACCTGTCGGGCTTCACCGACCGCTCGGGCGAGCGGGTGGTCGAGCCGGGCGCGCTGGAGCTGCGACTGGCGGCGTCGAGCGCGGAGACTCGGCACACCGCGCGGTTGTCGCTGACCGGGCCGCGACGGGTACTGGGCTCGGACCGGCGACTGCGCTGCGAGGTGTCGACGGACGACTGAGGCACCGCGCGGACACAGGCGGGAAGCCTTCCGAGGGTGTCCGGGCGCCGACCGTCACCGGCCAACCGGGGGCGGTCGGCGGACCGCACCGGCCCCGGTCAGTCCTCCGGCACGGACTCGAACCGCCACCGGTGGACGGCACGGGTCACCAAATCGCCGTCCGGCTCGGGCAGTTCGGGCAGGTCCGCGTCGTAGTCGGCGTCCCACCAGGTGATGACGAGGACCCGGTCCTGCGGCGCCCGCAGGATCTCGCGCCGGACCGGCTCCCCCGCGCTCTCCTGCCGCCGCACCCAGGCGAGCAGGTCCCCACCCCGGCCGGCCACGGCACGGGCCTCCCACATCAGCGCGACGGTCACGGGTAGAGGTTCTCCTTCGAGACCTCGTGCACGTGATCGTGCGTGTGCGGGTGACCGTGCCCCGGCACGTGCGGATCGGTCACCGGCAGGGACGAGTCCGCGGACAGGTCCCAGTCGGACGCGGCGCGGTTGCGGGCGACCATCTCGGCGCCGAGCGCGGCCACCATCGCGCCGTTGTCCGTGCACAGCTTCGGCCGGGGCACCCGCAGCCGGATCCCGGCGGCCTCGCAGCGCTCCTGGGCCAGGACGCGCAGCCGGGAGTTCGCGGCCACACCGCCGCCGATCATCAGGTGGTCGACCCCCTGGTCCTTGCAGGCCCGTACGGCCTTGCGGGTCAGCACGTCCACCACCGCCTCCTGGAAGGACGCGGCCACGTCGCGCACCGGCACCTCCTCACCCGCCGCCCGCTTCGCCTCGATCCAGCGGGCCACGGCGGTCTTCAGACCGGAGAAGGAGAAGTCGTACGCCGGGTCGCGCGGCCCGGTGAGCCCGCGCGGGAAGGCGATGGCCCGCGGGTCGCCCTCCCTGGCGTACCGGTCGATGACCGGACCGCCGGGGAAGCCGAGGTTCAGCACGCGTGCGATCTTGTCGAAGGCCTCGCCCGCCGCGTCGTCGATGGTCGCGCCCATCGGACGGACGTCCGAGGTGATGTCGGTGGACAGGAGCAGCGAGGAGTGGCCGCCCGAGACCAGCAGCGCCATCGTCGGTTCCGGCAGCGCGCCGTGCTCCAGCTGGTCCACGCAGATGTGCGAGGCGAGGTGGTTGACGCCGTACAGCGGCTTCCCCAGGGCGTACGCGTACGCCTTCGCCGCCGAGACGCCGACGAGCAGCGCGCCGGCGAGTCCGGGCCCCGCGGTCACCGCGATCCCGTCGAGGTCACGGGCGCTCACCCCCGCGTCCTTCAGGGCGCGCTCGATGGTCGGCACCATCGCCTCGAGGTGCGCGCGGGAGGCGACCTCCGGCACGACCCCGCCGAAGCGGGCGTGCTCGTCGACACTGGACGCGATGGCGTCCGCGAGCAGGGTGGTGCCGCGGACGATGCCGACGCCGGTCTCGTCGCAGGAGGTCTCGATGCCGAGGACGAGCGGTTCGTCAGCCATTGATCTCGGTTCCTTGTACGCCGTTTACTGAGGTGGAAGGGTCGTTGAGGCGCATCACCAGGGCGTCGACGTTCCCCGGCTGGTAGTAGCCGCGCCGGAAGCCGATGGGTTCGAAGCCGAAGCGCTCGTACAGCTTCTGCGCGCGTACGTTGTCGACGCGGCACTCGAGCATCACCTCGGCGCACTCGAACGCGGTCGCGGCCCGCAGCAGTTCGGCCAGCAGCCGGGCGCCGAGGCCGGTGCCCCACTGCTCGCGGCGGACGGCGATCGTCTGCACGTCGCCGAGGTCACCGGCGGCGGCGAGCCCCGCGTACCCGACGAGCCGGTCACCGTCGAGGGCGACCACGTACCGACGGGTCGCCTCCGGCCCGCGGGCGTGGGCCAGCTCGGACCAGAACATCCCCCGCGACCAGGCGTCCTCGGGAAAGAGGTCCTTCTCCAGCTCCAGGACGGGATTGATGTCCCACCAGCGCATCTCGCGCAGCACGACGGTCACTTGGGGGTGACCACCTTGTAGTTCTTGGGCACCTGGGCGTCCGGGCGGCGCAGGTAGAGCGGCCGGGGCGGCTCCAGCTCCTCGCCCGCGGCCAGCCGCTCCGCCGCCAGCGACGCGAGCGCGGCCGCCGAGACGTGCTCGGGCGCGCGGGCGTCCGGGAAGGTGTCGGGGTAGAGCAGGGCGCCCGCGCCGACGGCGGGCAGGCCGTCGAGGGCGAGGTCGCCGGGCCGGTCGACGGCGGGCTCGGAGACGCGGGTGCGCGAGTCGGCGTACCGGGCCCAGTACACCTCCTTGCGCCGCGCGTCCGTCGCGACGACGAAGGGGCCGTCGATGTCGGCGGCGTAGGCGAGCCCGTCGAGGGTGCACAGGCCGTGCACCGGGACGCCGAGCGCGAGGCCGAAGGTGTCGGCGGTCATGAGGCCGACGCGCAGCCCCGTGTACGGGCCGGGGCCGACGCCGACGACGACACCGGTGACGGCGTCGAGCCGCAGACCGGCCGCGGCGAGCACGCGGTCGACGGCGGGCAGCAACAGCTCTCCGTGCCGGCGCGCGTCCACCTGGCTCGACGAGGCGATGACGGACGTGCCGTCGTGCAGGGCGACGGTCACGGCGGGGGTGGCGGTATCCAGAGCGAGCAAGAGCACGCAAACAGCGTACGGCGCCCGGGGGGTGTCCGGCGGACCGGAGCACGGCCGCCGTGGTCTGCCGGACCCGTGCTGCTACCGTCACCACACAGGACATACTGGGCGCGATCAAGGTACGAGAGGTGGCACAAGGTGGCCAGGAGCAGCTCGGGATTCGTGGCCGGGCTCACCGCCACGGCTGTCGCCGTGGTCGGCTTCCTCGCCTACCAGGCGTCGGCGAACGCGCCTGACCAGCTGGCCGGGCCCCGCGCGGGCACGTCCCCCAAGGCCTTCACGAAGGCACCCCGGGACCGGAAGAACCCGGTGGCGCTGCCCGGCGACTCCGGCACCGGCGAGCGGGTCGTCTACTCGATCGACGACGACCGTGTGTGGCTGGTCGGGGAGAACAACAAGACCCAGCGCACCTTCGCGGTCACGCCCGGCACCCTGGACCCGGTCGTGGGCACGTACGCCGTCACCTCACGCGGCAGGACCGTCACCGGATCGGACGGCGCGCAGATCGAGCACGTCGTGCGGTTCAGCGTGGTCGACGGCGTCGTGATCGGCTTCAGCGCGGCCACGGACGGCTCGACGTCCGCCCCCGACCCGGCGAAGAGGCTCGGCGGCATCCGCGAGTCCCGCGCCGACGGCGACGCGATGTGGACGTTCGCGACGGTCGGCGTCAAGGTCGTCGTCATCCAGTAGCCCCACCCGACCGTCACCGAGCAACCGACGCCCAGCAGAGCGCCCCACCAGGGGCGCGGGGAACCGCGCACGCAGCCACACCCCACCCGCACAGGCACACGAGACCGCCTCGACGAGCAATCCACGCCCAGTGACAGCGCCCCACCAGGGGCGCGGGGCCGCGCACCCAGCCACACCCCACCCGCACAGGCACACGAGACCGCCTCGACGAGCAATCCACGCCCAGTGACAGCGCCCCACCAGGGGCGCGGGGAACCGCGCACCCAGCCACACCCCACCCGCACAGTCACACGCACCCGCACACCGGCGCACCCAGGCCCGGCGGAGCCCTACGCTGCGCTACGGGACCGCTCGTCCCCCCGACCGGCCTCGGACACCGGCGCCCGCGGCGCCCGCGGCGGCCTCGACACCGCCTCGGCGGCGGCGCACGACGCCAGCAGATCCCGCATCGACACCCCGGCCACCGCACCCGCCTGCTGCGCCGGCAGGTCGCGCCCGTCACGTTCTGATGCCGACATGGACGCCTCCTGGGGCTTCGGGGGCAAGCAGTTAGGTACACCTAACTACGACCTGATCTCCATGTGACCACGGCCGGGATGCCGAACGCAACATCTTGCCGACGACTTGTCGGAACCCGTGCGAACGCACGGCCCCGCGTCGAAACCTGAAGCCGGGGGCTACACCGTGAGCACGTTCAGGTCGGCGCTCGCCCAGCGCGCGCCGAGCCCGGTCAGCGTGACGTGCCGTACCTCGTCCGTGGTGTCGCCCACCGCCCGGTGGATGACGACGTGCAGGCGGTCGTCAGTCAGCTCCTCGACCTTGCCCTCGCCCCACTCCACGACGATCACCGAGTCGGAGAGCGACACGTCGAGGTCGAGGTCCTCCATCTCGTCGAGCCCGCCGCCCAGCCGGTACGCGTCCACGTGCACGAGCGGCGGACCGTCGACCAGGGAGGGGTGCACGCGGGCGATGACGAACGTCGGGGACGTGACCGCGCCCCGCACGCCCAGCCCCTCGCCGAGTCCGCGGGTCAGAGTCGTCTTGCCCGCGCCGAGTTCCCCGTTGAGCATCACCAGATCGCCCGCGCGCAGCAGCTCGGCCAGGTGAAGGCCCAGCTCCCGCATCTGTTCGGGCGAGTTGACGGTGACGTGGACGCCGGCCCGCGCGGCGGCGGGCTCAGCCGGGTTGTGCGGTGCTGTTGGTGCTTCCATAGCCACCCACGGTAGCCCCTGCCGGGACGGCGCCCGCGCGCATCAGAAGGTCGGCGACGCGGTCCATGACCACCTCGGGGCGCTCCAGCATGACCAGGTGTCCGGCGTCCGGTACGAGCACCAGCTCGGCGTCCGGCAGCAGGTCGGCGATCGCCTCGCTGTGCTCGCTCGGCGTCACCATGTCCCCGACGCCGGCCAGCACCAGCACCGGCAGATCGGCGAAGCGCGCCAGCGCCTCGGTCTTGTCGTGGTCGGTGAAGGCCGGGTAGAACTCCGCGACCACGTCGATCGGCGTGCCCTCGATCATCCGTTCGGCGAACCGCGCGATGGCCGGGTCGACGTCCCGGGAGGCGAACGAGTACCGCTTGATGATGCCCGCGAACAGGTCGGCCGTGGCCCGCCGCCCGCGCTCCACCAGGGCGGCCTGCTGACCGAGCGCCTTCAGCACCCCGGGCAGCACCCGCCGTACCACGTTGACGCCCGCGACGGGCAGCCCGAAGTTGACCTCGCCGAGCCGCCCCGACGACGTACCGACGAGGGCGGCGGCGACGACCCGGTCCCTGATCAGCTCGGGGTACTGGTCGGCGAGGGCCATGACGGTCATGCCGCCCATCGAGTGCCCGACCAGCACGACCGACCCCTCGGGCGCGGCGGCGTCGATGACGGCCTTCAGGTCGCGGCCGAGCTGGTCGATGGTGACCGGCGTGCCGTCCTTCGACTGGGCGACCCCGCGCCCGGAGCGGCCGTGACTGCGCTGGTCCCAGTGCACCGTGCGCACCACCCCGCGCAGCGCGGCCCGCTGGAAGTGCCAGGAGTCCTGGTTGAGGCAGTAGCCGTGGCAGAAGACGACCGTGACGGGAGCCGGGGCCTTGCGTCCGAAGAGCCGGCGGCGGCGCGGGGTGAACGTGACGTCCTGCTCGATGTCGTCCACCTCGTAGTACAGCTCGGTGCCGTCGTCCGCGTACGCCTTGCCCGGGGTACCGCGCAGGGAGCCGTACGGGCCGGTCGAGTCGAGCGCGAGCCGCGCCTTGTTCCGCATGCCGCGGCCGACCGTGAGCCTCTCTATGGCGACTCCGGCCGCGGCGCCCGCGGCGACCACGCCTATGGCGACGCCGGCGATACCGGCCTTGCGCCAGCTCCCGGCGGCGGAGGCGACGGCCGCCGCGGCGACGTCCGTCACGGCCTCCGCGCTGCTCTCGCTCACGTACCGCTCCTCTTCGCCGGGATCTCGTCCACTGATGCGTCCGTTGGTATCGGTGGTGCTGGTGGTGCTGGTGGTGCTGGTGGTGCTGGTGGTGCGTGTCGTGCTCTTGGTGCTGCTGTGACTGACGCCCCCGCTGGGGTCCGCATGTCCTGTTGTCCTGCACGGGGCACTCTGTGCGGTTACCCGTCCTGTTCCCTGTTCACGTGTACGCGCGGCACCCGGGTTCCGATCCGGGTGACGATTTCGTAGGCGATCGTGCCCGCCGCCCGTGCCCAGTCCTCGGCGGTCGGCTCCCCGCGGTCGCCCGGGCCGAAGAGGACCGCCTCCGTGCCGGGCTCCGGCTCGTCCCCGCCGAGGTCGACCACGAACTGGTCCATCGCGACCCGGCCCGCGACCGTCCGCCATTTGCCCCCGACCAGCACCGGGCCGGTACCGGAGGCGTGCCGGGGGATGCCGTCCGCGTAGCCGACGGGGATCAGGCCGAGGGTGGTGGGGACCGGAGTGACGTAGTGGTGCCCGTAACTGACGCCGTGCCCCCCCGGTACGTGCTTGACCAGCGCCAGCGACGCGCTCAGCGTCATCACCGGGCGCAGCCCGAAGTCGGCCGGGGTGCCGATCTCGGGGCTGGGCGAGATGCCGTAGACCGCGATCCCCGTACGGACGAGGTCGAAGTGGCTCTCGGGCAGGGTCAGCGTGGCCGGCGAGTTGGCGATGTGCCGCACCTCGGGGCGCACGCCCCGCTCCTCGGCGTACGCCACCATCTCGCGGAACAGGGTCAGTTGGGCCCGCACGGAGGGATGGCCCGGCTCGTCGGCGCAGGCGAAGTGCGACCAGAGGCCGGTGATCCGGACGCGTCCCCCGGCCTCGGCGCGCAGGGCCTCCGTGACCAGTTCGGGCCAGTCGGCGGGCTGGCAGCCGCTGCGTCCGAGCCCGGTGTCGGCCTTGAGCTGGACACGGGCCGGGACACCGGCGGCCGTGGCCGCCGCGACGACCTCCCGCAGCGCCCACATCCCGCTGACCGACACGTCGAGGTCGGCCTCCACGGCCTCCCGCCAGGGGCCCCCCGGGGTCCACAGCCAGCACATGACGCGCCCCGGGATGCCCGCCGCCCGCAGGGCGAGGGCTTCCTCGGGGGTGGCGGTGCCGAGCCAGGTGGCGCCGGCCTCCAGCGCCGCGCGGGCGCACGGGACCGCGCCGTGGCCGTACGCGTCGGACTTGACCACGGCCATCAGGGCCGCGGACGGCGCGTGGGCGCGCAGGGTCCGCACGTTGGCCCGCAGGGCGGCCAGGTCGATCTCTGCGCGGGCGCGCAGCGGTGCTGTCTCGTTCATCGCGCCCCCAGTGTCTCAGAGGGGTCCGACGGCCCCCCTGTGCCGGTGCCCTTCGGGCGGCCCGCACGGTCTCGGACGATCTCCGGCTCCCACGGACTCGGACGACGCCGGACGGTCAGGTACCGGCCCTGTGGCCCCACACGGACACCCGGTCGCCCTTCCTGAGCACGTTCCACAGCGAGCGGGCGTCGGCGAGGCGCAGATTGACGCAGCCCCACGAGCCGTGCCGGTCGTAGACACTGCCGTAGATGGCGTGGAAGGCCTGGCCGCCGCTGAAGAACTGGCTGTACGGCATGGGGCTGTTGTACAGCGTCGACCAGTGGTTCTTGTGCTTCCAGTAGATCTTGAACTGGCCGGTCCTGGTCCGGTACCCGGCCCGCCCGCTGCGCATCGGCACCGGTCCCCACAGCACCTTCTTCCCCTTCTGCACCCAGGTGAGCTGCCGGGTCAGGTCCACGCAGGCGACGCGGGAGGAGCGGACGGGGCACTTCCCGGCCGCGTTCGGGTTCTTGCGCGCGGACAGCAGCTGCATACGGGCCCAGGTCACGGGTCCGGCGAAACCGGTGATCGGCTTGATCCCGTGGCGGGACTGGAACGTCCGGATCGCGCGGCAGTCGCCGCCGGACTGCCGGCCGTCCACCCTCAGCTTCAGCCAGCGCTCGACCTGGCGCTGGTAGGGGCCGGTCCGCCTGCTGCACGACAGGGCCCTGTCGGCGGCGCCGGCCGGCGGGACGTACTCGATCAGGGCGTCCGCCTCGGCGGTGGCATCCCGCGGTTCCACGGCGTCCTCGCGGGCGCTCGGCGTGTATGCCTCCGGCGGGAGCATCTGGTCCGGCGTGTCCGCCGGCCCCTGCCACGACAGGCGCGGGCCGGGCGCCACGCCGGGCACCAGGAACCCCGTGGCCGCCGCCCGGCCGGGCACCAGCAGGGCCTCCGGGCCGGGCGTCAGGGGGCCGTCCGCGTCGGCCAGGGCGGTCTGTGCGGGCAGTACCGTCAGCAGCGCCAGCATCACCACCGCGCTTCGGCAGGCCATTCGTCTGCTCATCATCATGCGATCAGCGATACGCAACGCGGGGGCGCGAGGGGGTGAGCCGCGCGGACGGGGTCCCCCGTTATGGGCAACGCCCCAGCCTCTTTCGCCCCCCCGCCCCTACCCGACCCGTCCTGTCCCTGGGGCTCCACCCCAGACCCCGCCAAAGGGGCTGCGCCCCCTGGACCCCCGCTCGCCCGAAGGGCTCGTCCTCAAACGCCGGACGGGCTGACATGCATGACCCCGGGCGTCAGCCCTCGAGGGCGCCCCATCAGCGCGGGCCCGCATCTCCAGCCCGTCCGGCGCTTGAGGACAAGGCCCTTAAGGCCGAAGCGGGGGTCTGGGGACGGAGCACCCAGGGACGGGTCGGGTAGGGGCGGCGGGGGCGAGAGATCCCCGGGTCAGCCCATCACGTCGCGCCAAGCGTCCCGTACCGCCTCCGCGACGTCATGCGCCCCCACCGGAGCCCCCTCCGCCGCAAGCCGCCCCGCCAGCCCATGGAGATACGCCCCCACACTCCCCGCGTCCAACGCCGACAGCCCCGACGCGAGCAGCGACCCGGCAAGCCCCGACAGCACATCCCCGCTCCCCGCGGTGGCCAGCCACGCGGTCCCCGTCGGATTCACCCGCACCACCCCGCCCCCCGGATCGGCGACCAGCGTCGTCGACCCCTTCAGCAGCACCGTCGCCCCGTACCGCGCCGCCAGCTCCCGCACGGACGCCAGCCGGGCCCTCTCCACCGACTCCCGCGACACCCCGAGCAACGCCGCCGCCTCCCCGGCATGCGGGGTCAGCAGCGTCGGCGCGGTACGCCCGCGCACCGTCTCACGGTCCGCCAGCCGCAGCCCGTCCGCGTCGACGAGCACCGGCACCTCCGCCTCCAGCACCTCGGCCACCGCCGACGCGTCGTCCCCGGCGCCGGGCCCCACCACCCACGCCTGCACCCGCCCGGCCCGCGCGGGCCCCAGGTCCGACACCAGCGTCTCGGGGAAACGGGAGATCACGGCGTCCGCCGCGGGCCCGACGTAGCGCACCGCCCCCGCCCCGCCGCGCAGTGCCCCGGAGACGGCGAGCACGGCGGCGCCGGGATACCGGGCGGACCCGGCCGCGATCCCCACCACGCCCCGCCGGTACTTGTCGCTCTCCGCCCCCGGCGCGGGCAGCCGCGCCGCCACGTCCACGTGCTGGAGGGCTTCCAGTTCGGCCGCGTCGGGCAGATCGAGCCCGATGTCCACGAGGCGCACGGAACCGGCGTACTCGCGCGCCGGATCGATCAGCAGCCCCGGCTTGTGGGTCCCGAAGGTCACCGTGAGATCGGCGCGGACCGCCGGACCCCGGACCTCTCCGGTGTCCGCCTCGACACCGCTCGGCAGGTCCACGGCGACCACCACCGCACGGGAGTCCGCGGCGAACTCCGCGAGCGGCGCCGCGTCGGGCCGCAGACCGCCCTCGCCCCCGATCCCCACGATGCCGTCGACGACGAGGTCGGCCCGCCGGATCAGTTCCCGCGCGGTGCCGAGGAAGCCGTCCCCGCCCGCGACCGTGCCGCCGCCGGCCCGTCGCAGCGCGGCCAGCCCCGTGGCATGGGTGCGTTCGGGCGCGAGCAGCAGCGCGGTGACGCCCGCCCCGCGCCGGGCGAGGCGCGCGCCCGCGTACAGCGCGTCCCCGCCGTTGTCCCCGCTGCCGACCAGCAGCACGACCCGGCTGCCGTACACCCGCCCCAGCACGTCCGCGCAGGCGGCGGCGAGTCCGGCGGCCGCCCGCTGCATCAACGCCCCCTCGGGGAGCCGTGCCATCAGCTCCCGTTCGGCGGCCCTCACGGTCTCCACGCTGTACGCAGTACGCATGGGACCGAGTCTCCCGTACGGAGCCCCTCCGTGCCGCCCCGGCCGCGCTACCCCTCCGCGATCACCACCGCCGAAGCCACGCCCGCGTCATGGCTGAGCGACACATGCCACGACATGACGCCCAGTTCGGCCGCGCGTGCCGCCACGGTGCCCCGCACCCGCAGCCGCGGCCGGCCGCTGTCCTCGACATAGACCTCGGCGTCCGTCCAGTGCATTCCGCCCGGAGCGCCCAGCGCCTTGGCGACCGCCTCCTTCGCGGCGAACCGCACGGCGAGCGAGGCGATGCCCCGGCGCTCCCCGCTCGGCAGGTGCAACTCCTGCTCCAGGAAGAGCCGTTGGGCCAGCCCCGGCGTACGCTCCAGCGACGCGCGGAACCGGTCGATCTCGGCCACGTCGATACCGACCCCGATGATGCTCATGCCGAGCACCCTACGACCGTCCCGCCCGCCGTCCCGCTATCTCCCGCCGCCGTCCTGTCACGGCTCCGCTCCGGTCCCGGGAACGGGACCGGAGCGGCCCGCACCGCGGTGGAACCGGTCCGGTGGCCGCCCCGCGCCCGAAGCGGCCACCGGACGCGCTCACTCCACCGTCACCGACTTCGCCAGGTTGCGCGGCTGGTCCACCTCGTTGCCCCGGGCCGTCGCCAGCTCGCAGGCGAACACCTGCAGGGGAACCGTGGCCACCAGCGGCTGGAGCAGGGTCGGGGTCACCGGAATGCGGATCAGGTGGTCGGCGTACGGCACCACCGCCTCGTCGCCCTCCTCCGCGATCACGATCGTGCGCGCGCCCCGGGCCCGGATCTCCTGGATGTTGGACACGATCTTGTCGTGCAGGACGGACCGGCCGCGCGGCGAGGGCACGACCACGACGACCGGCAGGTCCTCCTCGATCAGCGCGATCGGCCCGTGCTTCAGCTCGCCCGCCGCGAAGCCCTCGGCGTGCATGTACGCGAGTTCCTTGAGCTTGAGGGCGCCCTCCAGCGCGACCGGATAGCCGACGTGCCGGCCGAGGAACAGGACCGTCCGCTTGTCCGCGAGCGTCCGCGCCAGTTCCCGTACCGGCTCCATGGTCTCCAGGACCCGTTCGACCTCGCCGGAGATGTGGGACAGGTCCCGGATCACGGCCTGGATCTCGTCGCCCCACTTGGTGCCGCGCACCTGGCCGAGATACAGCGCGACCAGGTAGCAGGCCACCAGCTGGGTGAGGAACGCCTTGGTCGAGGCGACCGCGACCTCCGGGCCCGCGTGCGTGTAGAGCACCGCGTCCGACTCGCGCGGGATCGTCGAGCCGTTGGTGTTGCAGATCGCCAGCACCTTGGAGCCCTGTTCCCGCGCGTGCCGCAGCGCCATGAGGGTGTCCATGGTCTCGCCGGACTGGGAGATCGCGATGACCAGGGCACGCGCGCCCAGGATGGGGTCGCGGTAGCGGAACTCGCTGGCCAGCTCCACCTCGCACGGGATCCGCGTCCAGTGCTCGATGGCGTATTTGGCGATCAGCCCGGCGTGGAAGGCCGTACCGCAGGCCACGATGACGACCTTGTCGACCTCCCGCAGCTCGCGCACGGGAATCCGCACCTCGTCCAGCCTGAGCGAGCCACCCGCGTCGATGCGGCCGAGGAGCGTGTCGGCGACCGCCTTGGGCTGCTCGGCGATCTCCTTGAGCATGAAGTAGTCGTAGCCGCCCTTCTCGGCCGCCGCCGCGTCCCAGTCCACGTGGTACGAGCGCACGTCGGCGGGCCGCCCGTCGAAACCGGTGACCGTCACGCCGTCCCGGCGCAGCTCCACCACCTGGTCCTGGCCCAGCTCGATCGCCGACCGCGTGTGGTCGATGAACGCGGTGACGTCCGAGGCGAGGAAGGCCTCGCCCTCGCCGACCCCCACCACGAGCGGCGAGTTGCGGCGCGCGCCCACCACCACGTCCGGCGTGTCGGCGTGCACCGCGACCAGCGTGAACGCGCCCTCCAGGCGCCGGCACACCAGCCGCATCGCCTCCGCGAGGTCGGCGCAGACCGAGAACTCCTCGGCGAGCAGGTGCGCGACCACCTCGGTGTCGGTCTCGGAGACCAGCTCGTGGCCGCGCTCGGTGAGTTCGGCGCGCAGTTCGGCGAAGTTCTCGATGATCCCGTTGTGGACGACGGCGACGCGGCCCGCGTTGTCGAGGTGCGGATGCGCGTTCGCATCCGTGGGGCCGCCGTGGGTGGCCCAGCGGGTGTGCCCGATCCCGGTCGTCCCGGTCGGCAGTGGCCGGTCGACCAGCTCCTTCTCCAGGTTGACCAGTTTCCCGGCCCTCTTCGCCGCGGCCAGTCCGCCGTCCGCCGGTACGGCGACGCCCGCCGAGTCGTACCCCCGGTACTCCAGTCGCTTCAGTCCGGCCATCACCACGTCAAGCGCCGACTGCGACCCCACGTATCCCACGATTCCGCACATGCGCGCAGCCTAAGGGCCGACACCCGCCGCATCTCGGCATCCCGTGCCCGATATCGGAAATTCCAGCCGCCTTCCCGCACCCGTCCCGGGGACCCCGATCACTCCCGGACGTTCCCGGAGCGCCCCCGGAGCGCCCCTCGGGCGACGTCCGGACGACCCCGCGTGACGGACCCCACGCCCCACCCCGTCCACACTCCCGTAACAATGGACTGTGATCTCTCCGGTCTCCCCGATGCCCCGGAGCGCCCACCGGCACAAGCCGGAGGCGACTCCCTACGTCGATCTCACCCGTGCCGAGTGGAGCGCGCTGCGCGAAAAGACGCCGCTGCCGCTGAACGCCGAGGAGGTCGAGAAGCTGCGCGGTCTGGGCGATGTCATCGACCTCGACGAGGTGCGGGACATCTATCTGCCGCTGTCCAGACTGCTGAATCTGTACGTCGGTGCCACGGACGGGCTGAGAGGGGCGCTGAACACCTTCCTCGGCGAGAAGGGCTCGCAGTCCGGCACCCCGTTCGTGATAGGCGTGGCGGGGTCGGTCGCCGTCGGAAAGTCCACCGTCGCCCGCCTTCTCCAGGCCCTGCTCTCCCGCTGGCCCGAACACCCTCGCGTCGAACTCGTGACCACTGACGGCTTCCTGCTCCCCACCAAGGAGCTGGAGGCACGTGGCCTGATGTCGCGGAAGGGCTTCCCCGAGTCGTACGACCGCCGGGCCCTCACCCGGTTCGTCGCCGACATCAAGGCGGGCAAGGACGAGGTCACCGCCCCTGTCTACTCCCACCTCATCTACGACATCGTCCCCGGCCGGAAGCTCACGGTCCGCCGCCCCGACATCCTCATCGTCGAAGGCCTGAACGTGCTCCAGCCCGCCCTGCCGGGCAAGGACGGCCGCACCCGCGTCGGCCTCGCCGACTACTTCGACTTCAGCGTGTACGTCGACGCCCGCGCCGAGGACATCGAGGCCTGGTACCTCAACCGCTTCCGCAAGCTGCGCGCCACCGCCTTCCAGAACCCCTCCTCGTACTTCCGCAAGTACACCCAGGTCTCCGAGGAGGAGGCACTCGACTACGCCCGCACGACCTGGCGGACCATCAACAAGCCCAACCTGATGGAGAACGTGGCCCCCACCCGTGGCCGCGCCGCCCTCGTCGTCCGCAAGGGTCCGGACCACAAGGTGCAGCGCCTCAGTCTGCGCAAGCTGTAGTCCCCCGCGGCCACCGGCGGTTCGCTGCGGCTACCCTGCGCGGCATGCTGCATCTGCGTCTGATCACACCGGCCGGACGGACCGACGAGGTGGTGCGCCTGATCGGGCGTACGGTCGGCACCACCCATCTCGTCGTGCTGCCCGGCGCCGCCCGCGACCCGGCCGGGGACGTCGTCATGTGCGACGTCGCACGCGAGGCGGGTGACGAACTGATCGGCGCGCTGAGGGAGTTCGACCTCGACCGGACCGGCTCGATCGCCGTCGACAACATCGACCTGTCGCTCTCCCGGCGCGCCGACAGGGCCGAGGAGGAGGCGCCGGGCGAGGGGACGGACGCGGTGCTGTGGGAGCACCTGGCGGACGCCTCGCACGAGGAGTCGACGCTCAGCGTCACGTATGTGGCGCTGCTGGCGGTCGCGACGATGCTCGCGGCCTGCGGTGTGATGCTGGACAACGCGATCCTGATCGTCGGCGCGATGGCCGTGGGACCGGAGTTCGGGCCGCTCGCCGGGATCTCGACGGCGCTGGTGCGGCGCGCCCCGCACCTGGTGTGGCGGTCGCTGTGGGCGCTGCTCGCCGGATTCGCCCTCGCCATGGTGCTGACCGCGGGCTTCAGTCGGCTCCTCGACGGCCTGGGCCTGTTCGAGAAGGCGATGGTGGAGGCGCCCCGGCCGAACACGGCCTTCATCTGGAAGCCCGACTGGATGTCGTTCGTCGTGGCCTTCCTCGCGGGGATCGCGGGCACCCTCTCCCTCACGTCCGCGAAGTCGGGCGCGCTGATCGGCGTCGCGATCTCGGTGACCACAGTCCCGGCGGCGGCGAACGCGGCGGTCGCCCTCAGCTACGCGGACTACTCCCAGACCTGGGGCTCCACCTGGCAGTTGCTCGCGAATCTGGGCGGCATCGTGCTCTCGGGCACGCTCACCCTGCTCGCCCAGAAGTGGTTCTGGGCGAGGCAGCGTGCGGTGACACCCCTCGGTTAGCCGAGCGAGGACTTCACGGCGTCCGCGAGCCGGCCGGCCACCGACCGGGCATGGTCGATGTCGGCGGCCTCGACCATGACCCGGACGAGCGGCTCGGTGCCGGAGGGACGCAGCAGCACCCGTCCGGTGGTGCCGAGTTCACGCTCGGCCTCGGCGACCGCGGCCGCCAGCTCGGCGGAGCTGTTCACCCGCGAGCGGTCGACGTCGGGGACGTTGATGAGGACCTGCGGCAGCCGCTCCATGACGGACGCGAGGTCCTGGAGCGTACGGCCCGTCTGGGCGACCCGGGCCGCCAGCATCAGGCCGGTCAGCGTGCCGTCGCCGGTCGTGGCGTGGTCGAGGATGATCACATGGCCGGACTGCTCGCCGCCGAGCGCGTACCCGTGCTGCTTCATCTCCTCCAGGACGTAGCGGTCACCGACCGCGGTCTGGATGAGGCCGACGCCCTCGCGCTCCATGGCGAGCTTGAAACCCAGGTTGGACATGACCGTCGCGACAACGGTGTCGGAGCGCAGTGCGGAACGCTCCCGCATCGCCAGCGCGAGTACGGCCAGGATCTGGTCGCCGTCCACCTCGGCGCCCGTGTGGTCCACGGCGAGGCAGCGGTCGGCGTCACCGTCGTGCGCGATGCCGAGATCGGCGCCGTGCTCGACGACGGCGGCCTTGAGGAGGTCGAGGTGCGTGGACCCGCAGCCGTCGTTGATGTTCAGGCCGTCCGGGGCGGTACCGATCGTGACGATCTCCGCGCCGGCCCGCGCGAAGGCCTCCGGGGACACCCGGGCGGCGGCACCGTGCGCCTCGTCCAGGACGACCTTGAGACCGTCGAGACGGTTCGGGAGCACACCGATCAGGTGGGCGACGTACTGGTCGAAGCCCTCGTCGTACGAGCGCACGCGCCCGACACCCGAACCCGTGGGCCGGTCCCAGGGAGCACCGGTGCGGTGCTCGTCGTACACGGCCTCGATCCTGTCCTCCAGCTCGTCGGCGAGCTTGTGCCCGCCGCGGGCGAAGAACTTGACGCCGTTGTCCGGCATGGCGTTGTGGCTCGCCGAGAGCATCACACCGAGGTCGGCACCCAGCACACCGGTGAGGTACGCCACCGCGGGGGTGGGCAGCACACCGACGCGCAGGACGTCCACGCCCGCGCTGGCCAGGCCCGCGACCACGGCGGCCTCCAGGAACTCCCCGGACGCGCGCGGATCCCGCCCGACCACCGCCACCGGCCGGTGGCCCTCGAACGTACCCGCCTCGGCCAGCACATGCGCCGCCGCTACGGAGAGACCGAGCGCGAGCTCGGCCGTCAGATCCGCGTTGGCGACACCGCGCACGCCGTCCGTGCCGAAGAGTCGTCCCACTGGTGTCCTCCTGATAATGCTCAGTATTCGGAAGTCATCCGATCATGCAAGCCTTTGAGCGCCTTGTGCCGTTATACGCCCTGGGCTGGTGATAAACGAACGCCCCGACGGCACACAGCGTGCCGCCGGGGCGAACGGTCGTACGAATACCAGCAGGCGGTGATTAACGCTTGCTGTACTGCGGGGCCTTACGGGCCTTCTTGAGACCGGCCTTCTTGCGCTCGACCGCACGGTCGTCGCGCTTGAGGAAGCCGGCCTTCTTCAGCGCCGGGCGGTTGTTGTCGACGTCGGCCTCGTTCAGCGCGCGGGCGACACCGAGACGGAGCGCACCGGCCTGACCGGAGACGCCGCCACCCGAGATACGGGCGATGACGTCGTAGCGGTTGTCGAGCTCGAGCACCTTGAAGGGCTCGTTGACTTCCTGCTGGTGCACCTTGTTGGGGAAGTAGTCCTCAAGGGTGCGACCGTTGATCTTCCACTTGCCGGTGCCCGGGACGATCCGGACGCGGGCGATGGCGTTCTTGCGACGGCCCAGGCCGGCGGCCGGCTGCGGGTCGCCGAAGCGGCCCGCGAGCGACTCCGAGGTGTACTCGCCCTCGACGGGGACCTCGGACTCGGTGGTGTAGTTCTCGATGTCGACGAGCTCAGTCTCTTCGACCGGCTGCTCAACGGTGGTCTCGGCCACGATTCTCCTCAGATTCTTTTTCGTCTTAGGGGGTGGCCGGAACTACTGCGCGACCTGGGTGATCTCGAACGGGACCGGCTGCTGCGCAGCGTGCGGGTGGTTCTCGCCCGCGTAGACCTTCAGCTTCGAGAGCACCTGACGGCCCAGGGTGTTCTTCGGAACCATGCCCTTGATGGCCTTCTCGACGGCCTTCTCGGGGTTCTTCGCCAGCAGCTCGTCGTAACGGACGGAGCGCAGACCACCCGGGTAACCGGAGTGGCGGTACGCCAGCTTCTGGGTCTTCTTGTTGCCGGAGAGGTGCACCTTGTCGGCGTTGATGATGATGACGAAGTCACCAGCGTCTACGTGGGGCGCATAGATCGGCTTGTGCTTGCCCCGCAGGATGTTCGCTGCAGTGGTCGCCAGACGACCCAGGACGACATCCTGGGCGTCGATGACGTACCACTGGCGAGTGATGTCGCCGGGCTTGGGGCTGTACGTACGCACGGTCGTAGCCTTCGCTTCTTCAGTGAGTGGGTCCTGACATGGCCACCACGGACGATCACGACAGCCCTGACCGCACCTCGGTGACGCATACCGAGTGCTGGTCGCTGGTCATCGGCCCCGGTGGACCGGTGTAAGGGCCCCTCACGTGAGAATGAGCAAGCCAATACACATAACGAACTGCAAGAGTACCCGCGCTTCCCCGGACGGGTCAAAACGCGGCTCCTGCGGCAGGCGCCGCGGGGTCGTCCGGGCGGATGGGCACGCCTCTCGACTCCGGGCGCTGCGCGCCCCGAGGCCGCTCCCGGCCGCACGGCCGCCGCTGCAGCCTGCACTCCCAGCGTAAGCCAGTCCGGGAGGACGCGCCGCGCCCCCGGACCGGTGCCCGTGTGAGGAACCCCACGGGATCCGCCTCCGCCCGACGCTCCCTGCCCTGCCCCCCGCCCCCGCCCTCGCGCGCCGGCGCCGACGCACCCGAGCCCGTCTCCGTCACGGGTGCGCACGACACCTCCGCCGCCGAGCCCACCGGAAGGCATGACGCACCAACCACCCGGAGATGTCAGTTTTGCCCGTGCGCGGTCAGGTCACGCTAGGAGCGTGTCTCAGTAACCGGCAACCCGCCTGCGGTTCGTGATTATTCATACGGGATGATCACGGTATGCGTGGTGGCGAGGGGCTGTTCGAGGTCGAGCCGGTCGGGAAGAAGCGGCCGCAGGGTCAGCTGGCGGCGGTGGACAAGACGTTTCGGCCCTTCGATCCGCATCAGGTCCTGCTGCTGCCGCCGTCGCTGGACGACTGGCTGCCCGAGGGCCACCTGGCCCGGTTCGTCGCCGACCTGGTCGATGAGGTGCTCGACCTCGGACCGGTCCTGGCGGACTACACCGAAAAGCGCGGCTACCCGCCCTACGATCCGCGGCTGATGGTACGACTGCTGATCTACGGCTACACCACCGGCGTCCGCTCCTCCCGGGCGATCGAGCGCCGCCTGGCCGACGATGTCGCGTTCCGGTTCCTGGCCGCCGGCCAGGAACCGGACTTCCGCTCGATCGCCCGCTTCCGCCGCCGCCACCTCGACGCGCTGGCCGGTCTGTTCACCCAGTCCCTGCACCTCGCACAGACACTCGGCATGGTCAAGATGGGACGCGTCGCGCTGGACGGCACGAAACTGGAGGCCAGCGCCTCCAAACACAAGGCGATGAGCTACGGCCGCCTGGTCGACAAGGAAGAGCGGATAGAGGCCGAGATCGCCGCTCTGGAAGCGAAGGCCCACGCCCTGCTGACCGACGCCGAGGCCGCCGACGAAGCCGAGGACGACACCTTCGGCGTGGACGGCAAGGAGGCGGACCTGCCCGCCGAGCTGGACCGGCGTGAGAAACGCCTGGCGAAGCTGCAGGCCGCCCGCGCGCAGATCGAGGCCGAGGCCGCCGCCAAGGCCCGCGCCCACGCCGAGGACAAGGAACGCCGCCGTCAGGAACGTGCCGCCAGCAGCGACGAGCAGGCCGTCACCGACGCCGGGGAAGCGGCCGCCGCCAAGGCCCGTCCCAAGCCCAAAGCCCAGGCCAACTTCACCGACCCCGACTCGCGGATCATGAAGAACAGCGACGGCGCCTACATCCAGGCCTACAACGCCCAGGCCGTCGTCGACGAAGAACACCAGGTCATCACCGCCGCCGACGTGACGACCAACCCCTCCGACGCACTGAACTACACCACGATGCTCGACCAGTCCGCCCACAACACCGGCATCCACCCCAAGCAGGCCCTGGTCGACGCCGGGTACTGCTCCGAGACCAACCTCGAAGCCGCGAACGAGCGCCAACTGGCCTGCGGCACCGACACCTTCATGGCCACCGGCCGACTCGCCCACGACGAGCAGGTCCCGCCCGCTCCACGCGGACGCATCCCCAAGGACGCCACGCTGAAGGAGCGCATGGCCCGCAAACTGCGGACCAAACCCGGCCGGAAGGCATACAGCCGCCGCAAAGCCATCGTCGAACCTGTCTTCGGACAGGTCATGACCTGCCAGAACGGCCGCCAGCTCCTCCTGCGTGGCGAGGACGGCGCCCGCGGTGAGTGGCGACTGCTCGCCGCCTGCCACAACCTCCGCAAGATCTTCCGACACTCCGGGCTCGCCGCCCAGGCCGGCTGACCAGCCAGGCCCCCCGGCCCACGCCACAGGCCCTACCAGCCGAACAACAGCCGGGAAGGACCCAACCACGGCCTCACAGGTGCACACGAAACGGCCGCGACCGATCCCATCGATCACGGCCAGCGAGCCCCTTGCTCGTTACCGAGACACGCTCCTAGGGGCTCAGGTATCCCCCGGTGCGGAACCGCACCCCCCAACGCCCGTCTAAGATGCGCCCCATGAGCTATGGGCAGGGTGGGCAGGGGGAGCCCCCGTGGGATCCGTGGAAGCCTGGTTCGCAGCAACCCGACTGGGGCAGCGGGAACCGGACTCCGGACTGGGCGGCACTCGCCGAGGCGTCCGAGACGCGCAACAGGCGCCGCAGGCTGCTGGTGATCGGCGGCTCGGCGATCGCCACGCTCGCGGTCGGCGCGGCCGTCGCCGTGGCCGTCGTCTCCGCGAACGGCGACAACACGGCGTCGAACCAGTCCGGCAAGCTGCCCAGCACCACGGCCATCCCGAGCGACACCACCGCGTCGGCGCCCTCGTTCGCGCCGACCTCGGCCCCTCCGCCGCTGGATCCGACGGACTTCATATCCAGCGTCAAGAAGGACACCGCTCCGCTCAGCCCGGACATCCTCTTCCCCGGTTCGCAGCTGACCGTGGGTGACCGCGTCTACCGCAAGGGCCCGACCGCCTCGACGACGAAGTGCGCGACGGGCGTGCAGCGGACGCTCCCCAAGGTCCTCACCGACAACGGCTGCACCCGGCTGATGCGCGTCACGTACAGCAAGGACGGCGTCGCCGTGACCGTCGGCGTCGCGATCTTCGACACCAAGGCCCAGGCGGACAAGGCCAGGGCCCAGGCGGACAGCAAGAGCATCATCACCTCGCTGCCCGGCCAGGGTGTCGCCACCTTCTGCCGCACGTCGGTCTGCCGCTCGACCACCAACTCCGTCGGCCGCTACGCCTACTTCACGCTGGCCGGCTTCACCAACGGCAAGGACGTGACGACCAAGAACGCCGAGGTCTTCACCACCGGCGACGACCTGGCCGAATTCACCTTCCGCCAGATCCGCCGCCGCGGCGAGGCACAGGCCTCGTCGGCGGCCAACCGGTAGCTCCCGGCCGGCCGCCGCCGGTGGACCGGGCTGCTCCCGGCCGCCGCGTACCGGGCGGCCGGACGCCCGCGCGGCCCGCCGGGGCCACCTGGCCGCCGTGGCCGTCTAGCAGGTGTCGCACCCCGGGGCCCCGGGCAGGGTGCGCTTGTTGCGCGCCTCCTTGTTGCGCGCGGCCAGCAACTCGTCCGCGGGATAGCCGACCTCCTCCAGCGTCAGCCCGTGCGGCCGTACGACATGGACGGCCGAGTCCCGTACGCCGGCGGCCAGCACCTTGCCGGGCCACTCGGGCCCGCGATGCCCGTCCCCCACGAACAGCAGCGCCCCGATCAGCGAACGCACCATGTTGTGGCAGAACGCGTCGGCGCGGACGGTCGCGGTGATGATCCCGTCGTCCCCGCGCACCAGGCTCAGCTCCTGGAGCGTACGGATGGTCGTCGCACCCTCGCGCTTCTTGCAGTAGGCGGCGAAGTCGTGCTCGCCCACCAGCCCGGCCGCCGCCCGGTTCATGGCGTCGACGTCCAACGGCCAGTCGTGCCACAGGACGTGATTGCGCAGCAGCGGATCCACACCCCCCGCATGGTCGGTGACGCGATAGGCGTAGCGCCGCCAGATCGCCGAGAAGCGCGCGTTGAAGCCGGCGGGCGCCTCGGCCAGGGACCACACCCGCACGTCCTTCGACAGCCGCCCTGCCAGCCGCTTCAGCAGCTTCTCCCGGTGCTCGGCCCACAGCTCCGCCGGCAGATCGACGTGCGCCACCTGCCCGCGCGCGTGCACCCCGGCGTCGGTGCGCCCGGCCACGGTCAGCTCGTACGTCGTGTCCTTCGTCCGCGTCACCGTTCGCAGCGCGTCCTCGATGTCGCCCTGGACCGTCCTGCGGCCACTGGCCTGCTTCGCCCACCCGGAGAACGCGCTCCCGTCGTAGGACAGGTCCATCCGCACCCGTACGAACCCGGGCTCCGCTTCGTCACTCACTCCTGGATCCTCTCAAGCCCGGCTTCCCCGCCAGAACGCGAGAGCGGGCCCGCCCCCGAAGGGACGGACCCGCTCACAGCAAGGCAGTGCCTCAGGCGTCCTTCGACTCCTCGGCGGGAGCCTCAGCGGCGTCCTCGACCTTGGTGTCCTCGACCTTGGCCGGAGCCTCGGCGTCCTTGGCGGAACGCTTGGTGGCCGCCTCGGCCTCACCGGTGGCCTGCTGGGCCACGGTCAGGGCCTCCACCAGTTCGATGACGGCCATGGGCGCGTTGTCGCCACGGCGGTTACCAATCTTGGTGATACGGGTGTAGCCACCCGGACGGTTCTCGTAGCGCGGGCCGATCTCGGTGAAGAGCGTGTGCACGATGCTCTTGTCCGTGATCACCGAGAGCACCTGACGGCGGTTGTGAAGGTCACCCTTCTTCGCCTTGGTGACCAGACGCTCCGCGTACGGGCGCAGGCGACGGGCCTTCGCCTCGGTGGTGGTGATGCGGCCGTGCTCGAAGAGCGACTTCGCGAGGTTCGCGAGGAGCAGCTTCTCGTGCGCGGCGCTGCCGCCCATACGGGCACCCTTGGTGGGCTTCGGCATGGTGTTTCTCCTAGGTGTCTGCCCCGGCCGTATCAGGTACCGAGGTCAGTGTCCGAGCGGGCGATTGCCCGTCGGAGATCCGGCCGCCTCTCACAAGGCGCCCGGAGGACCCACGCCCCCGAGGGGGCGTGGGGAGCTGCGCGACCGGCCAAGGACCGGCCCGCAGCCTGGAACCGCAGCGGAAGCCGAGCTCTCAGTACTGCTCGGTCTCCACAAAGCCCGCGTCCGCGTCGTCATCGGCGCCGAAGGCGTCCGCGGCGGCGGTCGGGTCGAATCCGGGCGGGCTGTCCTTGAGGGCCAGGCCCATGCCGGCCAGCTTCGCCTTGACCTCGTCGATGGACTTCGCACCGAAGTTGCGGATGTCCAGGAGGTCGGCCTCCGAGCGGGCGACGAGCTCACCCACGGAGTGGATGCCCTCACGCTTGAGGCAGTTGTACGACCGAACGGTGAGCTCGAGCTCCTCGATCGGCAGGGCGAGATCAGCGGCGAGGGCGGCGTCCGTGGGGGACGGGCCCATGTCGATGCCCTCGGCGTCGATGTTGAGCTCACGGGCCAGACCGAACAGCTCGACCAGGGTCTTGCCGGCCGACGCCATGGCGTCGCGGGGACGCATGGCCTGCTTGGTCTCGACGTCGACGATCAGCTTGTCGAAGTCGGTGCGCTGCTCGACACGGGTCGCCTCGACCTTGTAGGTGACCTTCAGAACGGGCGAGTAGATGGAGTCGACCGGGATACGGCCGATCTCCTGGCCCACCTGCTTGTTCTGAACGGCGGAGACGTAGCCGCGACCGCGCTCGACGGTCAGCTCCATCTCCAGCTTGCCCTTGCCGTTGAGCGTGGCGAGGACGAGGTCGGGGTTGTGCACCTCGACACCGGCCGGGGGCGCGATGTCGGCGGCGGTGACCAGACCCGGACCCTGCTTGCGCAGGTACATCACGACCGGCTCGTCGTGCTCCGAGGAGACGACGAGCTGCTTGATGTTGAGGATCAGGTCGGTGACGTCCTCTTTGACGCCCGGCACGGTGGTGAACTCGTGCAGCACGCCGTCGATGCGGATGGACGTGACCGCCGCACCCGGGATCGAGGAGAGGAGGGTCCGACGCAGGGAGTTGCCGAGGGTGTAGCCGAAGCCCGGCTCCAGCGGCTCGATCACGAACCGGGAGCGGAATTCGTCGACGACCTCTTCGGTCAACGAGGGACGCTGAGCGATCAGCATGTGTGGATCAGATCCTTCTTTCGTGGACGCCCGCTATTTGACGTCCGACAAAACCGTGCGTTTTCACCGCACGGGTACTGCAAGGGTACGGGCGATACGGCCCTTTCACAGAGCCGTACCGCCCGGAAACCTCGAACCGACAAGCGGCCGTGCGTCAGACGCGGCGGCGCTTGGGCGGACGGCAGCCGTTGTGCGGGGTGGGGGTGACGTCCTGGATGGAGCCGACCTCGAGGCCGGTGGCCTGGAGGGAGCGGATCGCGGTCTCGCGACCGGAGCCCGGACCCTTCACGAAGACGTCGACCTTGCGCATGCCGTGCTCCTGCGCGCGGCGGGCGGCCGACTCGGCGGCCATCTGCGCGGCGAAGGGGGTGGACTTGCGCGAGCCCTTGAAGCCGACGTGGCCGGCGGAGGCCCAGGAGATCACGTTGCCCGAGGGGTCCGTGATGGAGACGATGGTGTTGTTGAACGTGCTCTTGATGTGAGCGTGCCCGTGAGCGACGTTCTTCTTTTCCTTGCGGCGCACCTTCTTGGCAGCGCCCTGACGACCCTTGGGGGGCATCTAATACTCCTACGGGAGGTGGTCGGTCCTACAGCGAAGACCGCTGATAAGCGTCCGCTGAGGACTACTTCTTGCCCGGCTTCTTCTTACCGGCGATGGCGCGACGCGGGCCCTTGCGGGTACGAGCGTTCGTGCTGGTGCGCTGACCGTGGACGGGCAGGCCACGACGGTGGCGCAGACCCTGGTAGCAGCCGATCTCGACCTTGCGGCGGATGTCGGCCTGAATCTCGCGACGGAGGTCACCCTCGGTCTTCAGGTTGGCGTCCACGTACTCGCGGATCTTGACCAGCTCCTCCTCGGAGAGGTCACGAACGCGGGTGTTCGGGTTCACGCCGGTCTCGGCCAGCGTCAGCTGGGAAAGGGTCCGGCCGATGCCGAACACGTAGGTCAGGGCGACCTCCACACGCTTTTCGCGCGGGATGTCAACACCGGAAACGCGTGCCATTCAATGGCTCCAGTTGTCGTTCGGAGGTCTTCCGCAGAACCGGATCCCGCCCGCCGTCCTCTTCTCTGCTGAAGATTCGGTACGAACCGGGTCCCCGGCCTCCGACCGGGGGTGTCAGGCCTGATGGGAATCAGCCCTGGATTCTGCGTATGAACATGTACTGCTTGCGTCGCGCGAAGTATCTGCGGGTGCAGAAGGTGCGGTCGTGCGTCAGCCCTGGCGCTGCTTGTGGCGCGGGTTGTCGCAGATGACCATGACCCGGCCGTGACGGCGGATCACCCTGCACTTGTCGCAGATCTTCTTGACGCTCGGCTTGACCTTCATTAGGTGAGGTTCTCCGGGTCAGTGCCACCACCCGCGTCCCGGAACCGGGACCGCGGAGTAAAGGCAAGATCTACTTGTACCGGTAGACGATCCGGCCACGCGTCAGGTCGTACGGAGACAGCTCCACCACGACCCGGTCGTCAGGGAGGATGCGGATGTAGTGCATACGCATCTTGCCGCTGATGTGTGCCAGAACCTGGTGGCCGTTCTGGAGCTCAACCTTGAACATGGCGTTCGGAAGAGACTCGACGACAGTGCCCTCGATCTCGATGGCACCTTGCTTCTTGGCCACGCTTCGCCCTTCGAATCGACTACCTTGATCGACTCCGCGCGAGCGCATGCAGACATGCGGGTGCACGAGAGCCGACGAGTCAGTCTACGTCAGGGCTCCCGGAAAGACGAATCGAGGAAGAATGCCCCATCAGGGAGATCCTTAACCTGGGCCCCTGGTGATTGAGCGCGAACCGGCCGACCGCACATCGGCCGAACGGGCACCGGACGGCCGGGAACGCACCGTGCCCGCAACACCGCCGGCCCGCCCGGAACCGGTACACCCCCCGGCACGGCCCGCACGGCTACGCCAGCGGGTCCGGCGCCGCCGTCACTCCGTACTCCGCCAGCTTCGCCCTGCCGCAGTCCGGAGCCGTCAGGACCAGCGGGCCCTCCTCCGTCACGGCCACGGAGTGCTCCCAGTGCGAGGACCACGTACCGTCCGTCGTGATGACGGTCCAGTCGTCCTCCAGCACCTCGGTCTTCGGCGTGCCCAGGGACACCATCGGCTCGACGGCCAGACAGAGACCGGGGACGAGCTTGGGGCCCTTGCCGCGACGGCGCTCCACGTAGTTCAGCAGGTGCGGGTCCATGTGCATCTCGGTACCGATGCCGTGGCCGCCGTAGTCCTCGATGATCCCGTACCGGCCGCCGCCCGGCTTCGGCTGGCGGCGGATGTACGTCTCGATCGCGCGGGAGACGTCGACGAGCCGGTTCCCCGGCTTCATCGCCGCGATACCCGCCCACATCGACTCCTCGGTCACCCGGGAGAGCTCGACCAGCTCAGGAGCGTGGCCGGAGCCCACGAACGCCGTGAACGCCGCGTCCCCGTGCCAGCCGTCCACGATCGCGCCCGCGTCGATGGAGATGATGTCGCCGTCCTTCAGGACGGTCTTGTCGTCCGGGATGCCATGCACGACGACCTCGTTCGCCGACGTGCAGATGGTCGCGGGGAAACCCCCGTACCCCAGGAAGTTCGACTTCGCGCCGTGCTCCGCGAGCACCTTGCGCGCCACCTCGTCGAGGTCCCGCGTCGTCGCGCCGGGCACCGCCGCCTCACGCGTGGCCGCGTGCACGGCGGCTACGACCAGGCCCGCCTCACGCATCTTGGCGATCTGCTCGGGGGTCTTGATCTGCACCATGGCGGCCGCGCTCTCCGTCTTCTCCGTCAACCGACTGCGTACACGAACGACTACCTGTACAACACTACGGCCGCGGCACCCCGGAGGGCACCGCGGCCGAAACAGCGTGACGACTACTTGTCGCCGGCCTTGCTCTGGAGCGCCTCCATGGCGCGCTCCGTGACCTCTTCCACCTTGCCGAGCGCCGAGATCGTGACGACCAGGCCCTGGGCCTTGTAGTAGTCGATGATCGGCTCGGTCTGCGTGTGGTAGACCTCCAGCCGCGTACGGACGGTCTCCTCGGAGTCGTCGTCGCGCTGGTACAGCTCGCCGCCGCAGATGTCGCAGACACCGTCCTGCCGCGGCTTCTTGTACTCCACGTGGAACACGTGGCTCGAGTCCTTGCGGCAGATGCGGCGGCCGGCGATGCGCTTGACCACCTCGTCCTCGGGGACCTCCAGGTCCAGCACCGCGTCCAGCTTCATGCCCTCGGCCTTCAGCATCTCGTCGAGCGCCTCGGCCTGCGAGACGTTACGAGGGAAGCCGTCCAGCAGAAAGCCGTTCGCGGCGTCGGGCTGCTCCATGCGGTCCTTGGCCATCCCGATGGTGACCTCGTCCGGTACCAGGTTGCCGGCGTCCATGTACGCCTTCGCCTGCTTGCCGAGCTCCGTGCCCTGGCTGATGTTTGCACGGAAGAGGTCGCCCGTGGAGATGTGCGGAATCCCCAGGTTCTTGGCAAGGAACGCGGCCTGCGTTCCCTTCCCGGCACCGGGCGGCCCGACGAGGACGATTCGCATCAGCGGAGGAACCCTTCGTAATTGCGCTGCTGAAGCTGGCTCTCGATCTGCTTCACCGTCTCAAGACCCACACCCACGATGATCAGGATGCTGGTACCACCGAACGGGAAGTTCTGGCTTGCCCCGAAGCCAACCAACGCCATCGTCGGTACGAGAGCGATCAGACCCAGATACAGCGACCCCGGCCAGGTGATCCGGTTGAGTACGTAACTCAGGTACTCAGCGGTCGGTCGGCCAGCCCGGATGCCCGGGATGAAGCCACCATACTTCTTCATGTTGTCGGCTACTTCCTCGGGGTTGAACGAGATCGCCACGTAGAAGAACGCGAAGAAAACGATCAGAAGGAAGTACATGGTGATGTAAATCGGGTGGTCGCCCTTGGTCAGGTTCTGCGTGATCCAGGTCTTCCAAGCCGAGTTGCCGTTGGAGAACTGGGCGACCAGCGCCGGGATGTAGAGCAGCGACGACGCGAAGATGACGGGGATCACACCGGCCTGATTGACCTTCAGCGGGATGTACGTGGACGTACCCCCGTAGGACCGGCGGCCGATCATGCGCTTCGCGTACTGGACGGGAATGCGCCGCTGGGCCTGCTCGACGAAGACCACCAGGCCGACCATGACCAGGCCGACGAGGATGACCGTGCCGAACTCGATCCAGCCTCCGGCCAGGGTGCCCTGCGTCTTGATGGCCCACAGCGCGGTCGGGAAGCTCGCGGCGATCGAGATGAACATCAGAATCGACATGCCGTTGCCGATGCCGCGGTCGGTGATGAGCTCGCCCAGCCACATGACGACGCCGGTACCGGCGGTCATCGTGACGACCATGACGACGGTCTGGAAGATCGACTGGTCCGGCACGATCTGGTTGGCGACCTGGCAGCCGCTGAACAGGGCGCCGCTGCGCGCGGTCGCGACGAGACCGGTGCCCTGGAGGATGGCGAGGGCCACCGTCAGGTATCGGGTGTACTGCGTGATCTTCGCGGTGCCTGACGAGCCCTCCTTCTTCAGGGCTTCGAGGCGCGGGATCACCACCGTCAGCAGCTGCAGAATGATGCTCGCCGTGATGTACGGCATGATGCCGAGCGCGAAGATCGTGATCTGCAGCAGCGCACCACCACTGAACAGGTTGACCAGACCGAACAGCCCCTGGTTGCCCTTCGAGGCCGCGTCGATACAGGTCTGGACGTTCTTGTAGTCGACGCCCGGGATCGGAATGTGCGTACCGACCCGGTAGACCACGATGATGGCGAGCGTGAAGAGCAGCTTCTTGCGCAGGTCGGGCGTCCTGAACGCCCGGGCGAACGCGGTGAGCACGGTGCCTCCTGCGACCCCCGCGCAACTGCGTCAAGGGTGATGGTCTTGAGGTTCGACGAATAGGTATCGGTCAACTGCCGCCCGGCGGGAAGCCGGACGAAAGTCGGCAGTGCAGGTCACCTTACCGGCGAGACTGCCCCCCTTGGAACGACCAACCGGGGATGCCCCATTTGTTGGGGCATCCCCGGTCGGGATCGCTCATGTCATCGAGGCGCCTGAAGTGATCAGACGAGCTCGGTGACGGTACCGCCGGCGGCGGTGATCTTCTCCTTGGCGGAGCCGGAGACGGCGTCGACCGTCACCTGCAGCGCCACGGATACCTCGCCCTGGCCGAGGACCTTGACGAGGCTGTTCTTGCGAACGGCACCCTTGGCGACGAGACCCTCGACGGTGACCTCGCCACCCTCCGGGTACAGCGCGGCCAGCTTGTCGAGGTTCACGACCTGGAACTCGGTCTTGAACGGGTTCTTGAAGCCCTTCAGCTTCGGGAGGCGCATGTGGAGGGGCATCTGCCCGCCCTCGAAGCGCTCCGGAACCTGGTAGCGGGCCTTCGTGCCCTTGGTACCACGACCGGCCGTCTTACCCTTCGACGCCTCACCACGACCCACACGGGTCTTGGCGGTCTTGGCGCCCGGGGCGGGACGGAGGTTGTGGATCTTGAGCGGGTTGTTCTCCGCCATGATCAGTCGACCTCCTCAACCGTCACGAGGTGGCGGACGGTGTGCACCATTCCGCGGAACTCGGGGCGGTCCTCCTTGACGACCACGTCGTTCAGGCGCTTGAGCCCGAGCGAACGCAGCGTGTCGCGGTGGTTCTGCTTGCTGCCGATGTACGACTTCGTCTGCGTGATCCTGAGCTGAGCCATGATTACGCACCCGCTCCCGCACGTGCACGCAGCAGGGCCGCGGGGGCGACGTCCTCGAGGGGCAGACCACGGCGAGCCGCGATCTCCTCGGGACGCTGCAGACCCTTGAGGGCCGCCACGGTCGCGTGCACGATGTTGATCGCGTTGGACGAGCCGAGCGACTTCGACAGGATGTCGTGAACGCCGGCGCACTCGAGCACAGCACGCACCGGGCCACCGGCGATGACGCCGGTACCGGGGGAAGCAGGCTTGAGCAGGACGACGCCCGCGGCCTTCTCGCCCGTGATCGGGTGCGGGATGGTGCCCTGGATACGGGGGACCTTGAAGAAGTGCTTCTTGGCCTCTTCAACACCCTTGGCGATCGCGGCCGGCACCTCCTTGGCCTTGCCGTAACCGACACCCACGGTGCCGTCACCATCGCCCACCACGACCAGCGCGGTGAAGCTGAAGCGACGACCACCCTTCACAACCTTGGCGACGCGGTTGATCGCGACGACGCGCTCAACGTACGCGGTCTTCTCGGCAGCAGCTGCGCCGCCGTCACGGCCCTTCCGGTCCCGCCGCTCGCCGCCACCGGCACCGCCACCGCGGCGCTGGGGTCCAGCCATTGGAATTACCTCTCTCTGTTTCCGCTAGCTACGGAACCGACTCAGAACTTGAGTCCGGCTTCGCGGGCGGCGTCCGCCAGGGCGGCGATGCGCCCGGCGTACTGGTTTCCACCACGGTCGAATACGACAGCCTCGACACCGGCGGCCTTGGCGCGCTCGGCGACAAGAGCGCCGACCGACTTGGCCTGAGCCGACTTGTCGCTCTCGCCGCCGCGGATCGTCGTGTCCAGGGTCGACGCCGACGCGAGGGTGTGACCCTTAACGTCGTCGATGACCTGGGCCACGATGTGGCGGTTGGAGCGCGTCACGACCAGGCGCGGACGCTCAGCCGTACCCGAGATGTGCTTACGGATCCGGATGTGACGACGCTTGATGGCAGCACGCTTGTAAGCGTCGCCCTTAGCAATCTTGACACCGTATGCCATGGCTTACTTACCCGCCTTTCCGACCTTGCGGCGGATGACTTCGCCTTCGTACTTGACGCCCTTGGCCTTGTACGGGTCGGGCTTGCGCAGCTTGCGGATGTTGGCCGCAACCTCGCCGACCTTCTGCTTGTCGATGCCCTCGACCGAGAAACGGGTGGGGGCTTCCACCTTGAAGGTGATGCCCTCGGGGGCCTCGACCGTGATCGGGTGGCTGTAGCCGAGCGCGAACTCGAGGTTCGAACCCTTGGCCGTCACGCGGTAACCGACACCGCTGATCTCGAGCTTCTTCACGTAACCCTGGGTCACGCCGGTGATCATGTTCGCCACCAGCGTGCGGGACAGGCCGTGCAGGGCCTTGTTCTGACGCTCGTCGTTGGGGCGGGTGACGTTCAGAACGCCTTCCTCACCCTTGACGATCTCGATCGGCGCGACGACGGTGTGGGAGAGGGTGCCCTTGGGGCCCTTCACCTGAACCGTACGGCCATCGATGGTGACGTCCACGCCGGCGGGAACCGTGATGGGGAGCTTGCCAATGCGCGACATAGCTGTTTCCTCCGTTCCCTTCCGCTACCAGACGTAGGCGAGGACTTCTCCGCCTACGCCCTTCTTGCCGGCCTGCTTGTCGGTGAGGAGCCCGTGGGACGTGGAGATGATCGCCACGCCGAGGCCACCCAGCACCTTGGGCAGGTTGGTGGACTTCGCGTACACCCGGAGACCGGGCTTGGAGATCCGCTTGATGCCCGCGATGGAGCGCTCACGGTTCGGGCCGAACTTCAGCTCGAGGACGAGGTTCTTGCCGACCTCGGCGTCCTCGACCTTCCAGCCCGTGATGAAGCCCTCCTGCTGGAGGATCTCCGCGATGTGCGACTTGATCTTGCTGTGCGGCATTCCCACGGTGTCGTGGTACGCCGAGTTCGCGTTACGCAGACGCGTAAGCATGTCTGCGATCGGATCAGTCATGGTCATGAATTGGCCTTCGGCCTCTCTCGCCGGGGTTTCCTGTATGCGCCATCCCTCTCCCCACTCAGTGGCGGGACGGGTGCGGTGCGGGGACCTACGGCGTAGTAAGTCGTACGGGCGTCAGGCGCCCAACCCTCCTAGCCTACGGCATGGAGAGGTGGGCACCTGACAGCGCCCTTTACTTACCGAGAGCCTCTGGTGTCCGGAAGTACCGGACTACCAGGAGCTCTTGGTCACGCCCGGCAGCTCGCCACGGTGAGCCATCTCACGAAGGCAGACGCGGCACAGGCCGAACTTGCGGTACACGGAGTGCGGACGACCGCAGCGCTGGCAGCGCGTGTAGCCACGCACACCGAACTTGGGCTTACGAGCAGCCTTGGCAATCAGAGCCTTCTTCGCCATCTCGCTTACGCCTCCTTGAAGGGGAAGCCGAGGTGACGGAGAAGGGCACGGCCCTCAGCGTCGTTGGTCGCCGTGGTCACCACGGTGATGTCCATACCCCGGACGCGGTCGATCTTGTCCTGGTCGATCTCGTGGAACATGACCTGCTCCGTGAGACCGAAGGTGTAGTTGCCACGGCCGTCGAACTGCTTGGGGGACAGACCGCGGAAGTCGCGGATGCGCGGCAGCGCGAGCGACAGGGTGCGGTCCAGGAACTCCCACATGCGGTCGCCACGGAGCGTGACGTGGGCACCGATCGGCTGACCCTCACGCAGCTTGAACTGCGCGATGGACTTGCGGGCCTTGGTGATGGCCGGCTTCTGACCGGTGATGGTGGTCAGGTCACGGACGGCACCGTCCATGAGCTTCGAGTCACGGGCGGCGTCGCCGACACCCATGTTGACCACGATCTTGACGAGGCCCGGCGTCTGCATGACGTTCTCGTAGGAGAACTCTTCCTGCAGCTTCGCCGCGATCTCCTCGCGGTACTTCGTCTTGAGACGCGGAGTGGTGGTGGTAGCCATCAGATGTCCTCACCCGTCCGCTTGGCAACGCGGATCTTGTTGCCCTCGTCGTCGAAGCGGTAACCGACACGCGTGACGACCTTGTTGCCGTCCTTCTCCACGACGAGCTGAACGTTGCTCACGTGGATCGGGGCCTCGGTCGTCACGATGCCGCCGGCCTGCGAACCGCTGGCGGTCGGGCCGGCCTTGGTGTGCTTCTTGACCCGGTTGACACCCTCGACCAGGACGCGCTCGTCGCGCGGGTAAGCGGCAATGACCTTGCCCTGCTTGCCCTTGTCCTTGCCGGTGATGACCTGAACCGTGTCACCCTTCTTGATCTTCATGCTTACAGCACCTCCGGCGCGAGCGAGATGATCTTCATGAACTTCTTCTCGCGCAGCTCACGGCCGACAGGGCCGAAGATACGGGTGCCGCGAGGGTCGCCGTCGTTCTTCAGAATGACGGCGGCGTTCTCGTCGAAGCGGATGTACGAGCCGTCCGGACGGCGGCGCTCCTTGACGGTGCGAACGATGACGGCCTTGATGACGTCACCCTTCTTCACGTTGCCACCGGGGATCGCGTCCTTGACGGTGGCGACGATGACGTCACCGATGCCCGCGTAGCGGCGACCGGAGCCACCGAGCACACGGATGCAAAGGATCTCCTTCGCACCAGTGTTGTCGGCGACACGCAGTCGCGACTCCTGCTGGATCACGTCTATCTCCTGATTTGTCTGCCGGTTCCCGGGGCGGGGCCGACCTTACGGCGGCCCCGCCCCGAGCCTGGCGGAACGAACCTGAGGGAAACCCCTCAGGTAATTACTTGGCCTTCTCGAGGATCTCGACGATGCGCCAGCGCTTCGTCGCGGACAGCGGACGCGTCTCCATGAGGAGGACGCGGTCGCCGATACCCGCGGCGTTCTGCTCGTCGTGGGCCTTGAGCTTGCTCGTACGGCGGATGACCTTGCCGTACAGGGCGTGCTTGACGCGGTCCTCGACGGCGACGACGACGGTCTTGTCCATCTTGTCGCTGACGACCAGACCCTCACGGGTCTTGCGGAAACCGCGCTGCTCGTTGGTCTCAGTCACGTTGCTCTCGCTCATCAGGCGCTCTCCACCGTTTCGATGCCCAGCTCGCGCTCACGCATCAGGGTGTAGATCCGCGCGATGTCCTTGCGGACGGCCTTGAGCCGACCGTGGTTCTCGAGCTGACCGGTCGCCGCCTGGAAGCGGAGGTTGAACAGCTCTTCCTTGGCTTCGCGAAGCTTCGCGAGAAGCTCCTCGTCACCCAGTTCGCGCAGCTCGGACGCCTTGGTACCGGCCGACATCACGCTTCACCTGCCTCGCGCTTGACGATCCGGCACTTCATCGGCAGCTTGTGGGCTGCGCGAGTCAGAGCCTCACGGGCGATCTTCTCGTTGGGGTAGGACAGTTCGAACATGACCCGGCCCGGGTGCACGTTCGCGACCCACCACTCGGGAGAACCCTTACCGGAACCCATGCGGGTCTCGGCAGGCTTCTTGGTCAGCGGGCGGTCCGGGTAGATGTTGATCCAGACCTTGCCGCCACGCTTGATGTGACGGGTCATCGCGATACGAGCGGCCTCGATCTGGCGGTTCGTCACGTACGCCGGCGTGAGGGCCTGAATGCCGTACTCGCCGAACGAAACCTGCGTACCGCCCTTGGCCTGACCACGGCGCTTCGGGTGGTGCTGCTTGCGGTGCTTGACCCTACGGGGGATCAGCATGTCGGTCAGGCCTCCGTTCCGGTGCTCTCAGCCGGAGCGGCAGCCGGAGCCTCGGCCTTGGGGGCCTCGGCAGCGGGAGCCTGCTGCGGCTTACGACCGCGACCGCCACGCTCGCCACCACGGCCACCACGGCCGGCCGGGCGGTCGTTGCCACCACGGGCCGGGCGGTTGCCGGCACGGGCAGCGGCGTTCTCGGCGCGGACCTCGGCGATGTTCTTGACGTCGCCCTTGTAGATCCAGACCTTCACACCGATACGGCCGAAGGTCGTCTTGGCCTCGAAGAAGCCGTAGTCGACGTTCGCACGGAGCGTGTGCAGGGGCACACGGCCCTCGCGGTAGAACTCCGAGCGGGACATCTCGGCGCCGCCGAGGCGGCCACCGCACTGGATCTTGATGCCCTTGGCGCCCGCCTTCATCGCCGACTGCATGCTCTTGCGCATGGCACGGCGGAAGGAGACGCGGGACGACAGCTGCTCGGCAACGGCCTGGGCGACCAGCTGAGCATCGGTCTCGGGGTTCTTGACCTCGAGGATGTTCAGCTGGACCTGCTTGCCCGTGAGCTTCTCGAGGTCACCGCGGATGCGGTCGGCCTCGGCGCCACGGCGGCCGATGACGATGCCCGGACGCGCGGTGTGGATGTCCACCCGCACACGGTCACGGGTGCGCTCGATCTCAACCTTCGAGATGCCGGCGCGCTCCATGCCGGACGTCATCATCCGACGGATGGCGACGTCTTCCTTGACGTAGTCCTTGTACAGCTTGTCGGCGTACCAGCGGGACTTGAAGTCCGTGGTGATGCCGAGCCGGAACCCATGCGGGTTAACCTTCTGGCCCATTACCGGGTTCCTTCCTTGCTGCTGACGACCACGGTGATGTGGCTGGTCCGCTTGCGGATCCGGTAGGCGCGGCCCTGGGCACGCGGACGGAACCGCTTCAGGGTCGGACCCTCGTCGACGTACGCCTCGGAGATGACGAGGCTGCCGGCGTCGGTGTGGTCGTAGTTGTGTGCGGCGTTGGCAATGGCGCTGTCAAGCACCTTGCCGACCGGCACGCTCGCGGCCTGCGGGGCGAAACGCAGGACCGCCTGAGCCTCCGTGGCATCCATGCCACGGATAAGGTCCACCACGCGGCGGGCCTTCATGGGCGTAACGCGGATGTACCGCGCCTGGGCCCTGGCTTCCATGGTTGTCCTTCCAGTGTCTGTCATGGTCATTCCACCCCGCGTTAGCGGCGCTTCGACTTCCGGTCGTCCTTGACGTGACCCCGGAAGGTGCGCGTCGGCGAGAACTCGCCGAGCTTGTGGCCGACCATCGACTCGGTGACAAACACCGGGATGTGGATCTTGCCGTTGTGCACCGCGATCGTGTGACCGAGCATGGCCGGGATGATCATCGAGCGACGGGACCAGGTCTTGATGACGTTCTTGGTACCGGCTTCGTTCTGTACGTCCACCTTCTTGATCAGGTGGTCGTCGACGAAGGGCCCCTTCTTGAGACTGCGCGGCATCTAAACCCGCTCCTAGCGCTTCTTGTTCGTCTTGCGGCGGCGGACGATGTACTTGTTCGAAGCCTTCTTCGGCGAACGAGTACGACCCTCCTTCTGACCCCACGGGGAGACCGGGTGGCGACCACCGGAGGTCTTGCCCTCACCACCACCGTGCGGGTGGTCAACCGGGTTCATCGCCACACCGCGGACGGTCGGGCGAACGCCCAGCCAGCGCTTACGGCCGGCCTTACCCCAGTTGATGTTGCTCTGCTCGGCGTTGCCGACCTCGCCGACCGTGGCGCGGCAGCGCTGGTCGACCAGGCGGATCTCACCGGAAGGCATGCGGAGGTGGGCCATGGTGCCCTCCTTCGCGAGCAGCTGCACCGAGGCACCGGCGGAGCGGGCGAACTTGGCACCGCCACCGGGACGGATCTCGATCGCGTGGATCGTGGTACCGACCGGGATGTTGCGGAGGGCCAGGTTGTTGCCCGGCTTGATGTCGGCCCCGGGACCGTTCTCCACGCGGTCACCCTGCTGCAGGTTGCGCGGGGCGAGGATGTAGCGCTTCTCGCCGTCGGCGTAGTGCAGCAGCGCGATGCGCGCGGTGCGGTTGGGGTCGTACTCGATGTGCGCGACCTTCGCCGGCACGCCGTCCTTGTCGTGACGACGGAAGTCGATCACTCGGTAGGCGCGCTTGTGTCCGCCACCCTGGTGGCGAACGGTCACACGACCGGCGTTGTTACGGCCGCCCTTGCTGTGCAGCGGGCGGACCAGCGACTTCTCCGGCGTGGACCGCGTGACCTCGACGAAGTCGGCGACGCTGGAGCCACGACGGCCCGGCGTAGTCGGCTTGTACTTGCGGATTCCCATTTCTCAGTCCTCGTCCGATATTCGGACCAGGGCGCTCCGTTAGGAGGCCTGGCCGAAGATGTCGATACGGTCGCCCTCAGCGAGGGTCACGATGGCGCGCTTGGTGTCAGCACGCTTACCGAAACCGCTCTTGGTCCGCTTGCGCTTACCCTGACGGTTGATCGTGTTGACGCCGGTGACCTTGACCGAGAAGACCGCCTGGACGGCCTGCTTGATCTGGGTCTTGTTGGCGCCCGGCGCGACGACGAAGGTGTACTTGCCCTCGTCGAGCAGCGCGTAGCTCTTCTCGGAGACGACCGGCTTGAGCAGAACGTCACGGTGGTCCGTGAAGCTCTTGCTCATCGGCGTCTCTACGGTGTTCTTGCCCTCGGCCTCGTGGCGCTTCGCCTTGGCGACGCGCGCGACCTTCTTGGCCTTGGCGGCCTTCGAGGCAATGCTCGGGTGACGCGTAGCCATCAGGCTTCGCTCCCTTCGGTGTCAGCGGCCTGGGGGCCAGACACGAAGGACTCGAAAGCGGCCTGGGTGAAGACCACGTCGTCCGAGACGAGAACGTCGTACGTGTTCAGCTGGCCCGGCTCCAGGATGTGGACCTGGGGCAGGTTGCGCGCGGAAAGCAGCGCGGCCTCGTCGGAGCGCTCGATGACCAGGAGCACGTTCTTGCGCTCGCTGACCTTGCCGAGGAAGCTCTTCGCGGCCTTGGTGGAGGGGGTCTCGCCCTCGATCACGCCGGTGATGACGTGGATGCGAGCGTTGCGGGCCCGGTCGGTGAGGGCGTGGCGCAGGGCCGCGGCCTTCATCTTCTTCGGGGTCCGCTGCGAGTAGTCACGCGGGGTGGGGCCGTGGACGACGCCACCGCCGGCGAACTGCGGCGCACGGGTCGAACCCTGGCGCGCGCGGCCGGTGCCCTTCTGGCGGTAAGGCTTCTTACCACCACCGCGGACCTCGCCACGACGCTTGACCTTGTGCGTGCCCTGACGGGCGGCGGCCAGCTGCGCGACGACGACCTGGTGAAGCAGCGGGATGCTGATCTTCTCTACGTCGAAGATCTCGGCCGGGAGCTCAACGGTCCCGGCGGTGTCGCCGGAGGGCGACAGAATGTCAATGGTGCTCATAGTCCTCAGGCCCCCTTGGCCGCGGTGCGGACCAGGACGAGGCCGCCGTTCGGACCAGGAACCGCGCCCTTGATGAGGAGCAGGCCCTTCTCCGCGTCAACGGCGTGAACGGTCAGGTTCTGGGTGGTGACCCGCTCGTTGCCCATGCGACCCGCCATGCGGAGGCCCTTGAACACACGACCCGGGGTGGCGCAGCCACCGATGGAGCCGGGCGAGCGGTGCTTGCGCTGGGTGCCGTGTCCGGCGCCGAGGCCCTTGAAGTTGTGACGCTTCATGACACCGGCGAAGCCCTTGCCCTTGCTCTTGCCGGTCACGTCCACCTTGATGCCGGCCTCGAAGGTCTCGGCGGTGATCTCCTGGCCGAGGGTGTACTCGCTGGCGTCAGCGGTACGGATCTCGACGAGGTGACGGCGGGGAGTGACGTCGGCCTTGGCGAAGTGGCCCTTGAGGGGCTTGTTCACCTTGCGCGGGTCGATCTCGCCGAAGGCGATCTGGACCGACTCGTAGCCGTCGGAGTCATTCGTACGAACCTGGGTCACGACATTCGGCCCGGCCTTGACGACGGTGACGGGAACAACGCGGTTGTTCTCGTCCCACACCTGCGTCATGCCGAGCTTCTCGCCCAGGATGCCCTTGATCTGCTTACCCATTCTCAGATCACCGGCCCTTAGAGCTTGATCTCGATGTCGACACCGGCCGGGAGGTCGAGTCGCATCAGAGAGTCAACGGTCTTGGGCGTGGGGTCGAGGATGTCGATCAGGCGCTTGTGCGTGCGCATCTCGAAGTGCTCGCGCGAGTCCTTGTACTTGTGCGGCGACTTGATGACGCAGTACACGTTCTTCTCAGTGGGCAGCGGCACCGGGCCCGCGACCGACGCACCAGTGCGCGTCACCGTCTCGACGATCTTCTTCGCCGAGGAATCGATGACCTCGTGGTCGTAGGCCTTGAGCCGGATGCGGATCTTCTGTCCCGCCATGGCTACTCAGTAGTCCTTTGTCTCGTGAAACGCTCTGGAACCCGGGGGTTCGCGTTCCTTGCCTCCGACCCACGCGGTCGGGTGTGTCGCGCTCCTGCCGCACAGATATCCGCAAAGGATTTCCCTGCTCAGGGACGCGGCTCAGCCCAAAAGACAACCGCGGGACCGGGGGCTGAACACCCACCGGGCGCCTGGTCTGCACCCCGCTGACACTTCCCGGAAGATTCCCGTACGTCCGCTCCAGCGCTGCCTTACGACAGATGGGGCGACGAGTACTGTGGGACTCGCTTCCGGTCCCCCCGGCGGGAGGCGCGCAGCATCGGCACTCGACCGAGCAACCCCGCTAGTCTGCCATACGGGGCGGGGGGCTGGCCAATCGAGCCGAGGATCGTACCCCTTGGGTGACGTGGGTCAAACCCTGGGTGCGGGGGCGCGCCCGCGCGCTTCTCCGCTCGGGGCATATGCGCCCGACCCGGGTCCCACCGTGCTTTCCGGCCCCAAGCTCTACCCGCGCCATAGAAACCGGTGCCTGTGAGGGCTGGGGGACGAGCGACATGACTGTGCAGCTGGAGGATCCGGTCAACGCAGAGGCACAGGACACCGGAACACCAGCCCCAGGCCAGCGCGTGACCATGCGCAACCGCCCCTGGGTGGTCACCGACGTCGTCCGCTCAACCGGCGCAAGCGACGACCCGGCGCGTGCCGCCGAGGCCGCCGACCCAACAACCTGATCACCCGGTCCTCGCTGGAGAGCGACGACCGGGACGAGGAATTGGGGGTGGTGTGGGACTGGAGCAGGCGACTGACGTCCAATACCAGTACGAGCTGCTGTTGCCCAGCGGCGGCTTCGACGAGCTGGGGCGGCTGGACGCTTGTCTGGACGCCATGCGCTGGGGTGCCATCGCCTCCGCCGACAAGACGGCGCTCCAGGCTCCTTTCAGCTCCGGCGTGGAGATCCGGGACTACCAGCTGGATCCCGTGGTCTGAGATCTGTCCATGCCGCGTACCAGCCGGCTGGTCGCGGGCGACGTGGGCGATCGCGCTTCAGCCAGTCGATGGAGACGATCAGCCGCGGTTGGTGGGTCCACGGCTCGCTCATGCTGATCGTCTGCCCCGCCGGGCTGACCCCGGAGCTGCCACGGAAGAGCGCGGCCCGGTCGAACCCGATGGTCATCCGCCCAGTGCGGCAGGTGAAGCAGGCCGCTTCTCCGTCCCCGCCGCGCGGAGCAACAACCGGTCGTCCGATCTCCCGCGCCTGCTGGCGGCTCTGTGCGACCGACTCCCGGAGGACCGTTTGGTGGCGTGGGAACATATCTTCCAGACGGTCACCGGACCGGACGACCCTCTACTTGATCGCTTCATATCCACCCAGCCGGCTGCCGGCCTGGCCCTCGCCGCTCTCCGAGGCGCCACCTCACCCTCGGCCCGCCCAGCCGGTCGTGACCGGTCCTCTCAGCACGGCGATACCTGCCAGATTGGCAAGTGGGGTGGCGCATGAAGTCATTCGCTCGGCGGACACCTCTCTGCTGATCGCCGGCTTCGCCGCCCATGGCGCGGGGGATGTCGTGGCGGAGATAGCGGAGGCGGTCGGCCGAGGAGTTGTGTGGACCTCCTGCTGGAGGAGTCCACACGGGCATCAACTGCCTTCGCCGCGCTACCGTCCAAGGGGGCCCTCTGGCACCGGGGGGGCTTCCACGGGCGTACTGCACGCCAAGTTGATCGCCGCCGACCGGCACACTGCGTTGCTCGGCAGCGCCAACCTCACCGACCGAGCCCCGACCGACAACATCGAACTTGGAGTAGCACTGCGTGACCCGGGGGTCGTGGGACCTCTGGTCGACCACTTCCGCTGGCTCATTTCACCCGAGAACGGCATCATGCGCCGCGCTTGAGCCAAGGGGCTTCCCGATGACCCGGCTCCGGCCGACCAACCTACGTACTCGCAGGCCCGTTGAGGCGTTTCAGCGGCGCAGCTGGACAGGCGACTGCTGGCTCGGGAGCTCCGGGTCGCCGTACGCGCCCATGGGAGTGCCCGACGGATAGCGCGCACATCCGGCATACGCACTCACCCCGAGACGGTCACCGGGATACGCCTCGATCGAGACGGTGTCATCGGTCCCCGGGGGCCGCATGCTCAGCTCGTTCCGGAACTTGCTCTCCTCGTACGAGCTGACCTTCCACCCCTGCCGGACCAACTCGCCCTTCGCACGCTGAAGCGCCGCCTTCGCCTCTACCGGGGAAACCCCCTTGAGCGCCCACTCACTGTCCACGTCGACCACGCCCGGAACGCTCGGCGGGGAGTCGCTCAACTGCTTGGACAGGTTGCTGAACCCCCGGTAGTAGCAGCTGGAGCCGTCTGTCTCCACGCCACCCCCGGGCCAGTTGTCGACCAGTTCCACATCGGACAACCTCAGTGCGTCGTAGACGTGCTGGGTGTGGCCGTCCAGCCGCTGCGCCGTTGCCGCCGGGTCCGCCACTGGGTACGGATCACCCTCCAGGAACCGGTCCAGTCCCAGGACGACCCACACCACACCGCCGCACGCCACGACGGAGGCCAGCACCGCGGCCAAGACGTTGATCGCCTTGCGGCGCCGCCCGAAGCTGGTGTTTCTCTGTGTCATGTCCAGCATCGTCCGCGGCGGGCCGCACCGCGAGCATGAGTATGTGTACTCAACATCCCGCCGACTCCACACTCACTCCAGTTATGCGCACTTCAAGCTCGTTGCAGTGGCGGCCGGGAACGTCGCGCAATGCCCCGGCCCGAAGTTCACGAACGTCCGTCGCGATGCCGGAGGCGTCCTTGGCGGCTCGGACCGGACACCGCACAGCCGGGCCGCCCGGCACCTTGCCCCTCGCCTGAGCCGCACGGACGGGCTGACGGAGCCGGTGTGGAGAATCAAGGTGCCGGTGACCGCGGACTTCTTCGCCCGGCCCCTTGTCCCCACCGGCCGATCAGAGCTTGAGGACTCCCCGCGAGGTCCACCCTGCGCCGAGGACCGCGCTCCGCAGGGGGTCCGTCATCTGCCGCGTGTCAAAGCGGAACGTCTCGACCTTGCGCCGACGGCCGTCAGGACCCTGCTCAGTCTTCCACTGCTGGTACACCGCGGGTGCGTGCCCACGTCCGTACTGCGCATTGGCCTGGTCGGACGAACGGTTCTCCCACCGCTCGTCCAGGAAACGCACCTCATGCTTCTCAGGGATCAGGCGCATCCGGGTCTTGAGGGTCACGCCCACCCGCGGAATCCGGCACTCCGCCACCAGGTCGGCCTTCTCGGCAGGGAGAGCGTTCCGCACGCGGAACGGCGCGTCCGGCCCGTTGAGCGCAAAAAGCGCGGCCCGGACCTCCTCGGCGGAGCGCGGTGCAACACCGCTGTCCGGGTATTTGGTGCCGGTCAGTTTGTCGAAAAGGCCCATCGGATCAGCCTATGGAGGTCTGGCTGTGCGACATCGGATTCCCCACGCTCGGCACGCTCGCTTGCGCTTGTTCATGAGGCACTGTTGCTCCCCTGTTCCCTGATCCACCGGACAGGCCCTTAAGGCTGGGATGCCATCTGCACGTCGGTGCAGCCGCGCTGTTTCGCCTCGTGGTCGGCGAACGCCGTCACCGCGGACGCGGCGAATCGGGCGGAGTAGTGACGGACCGGGTAGGTGCCAGTGTCCCTGTCGTAGAGGTGATACAGCACGAACACGGCAGGCTGCGTGGACTGAGGGCACTTCGCGGTGGCCCAGGCGTAGTCGTTGTCCTTGTGGGTGGGGCCGTACCCCTCCTTGAGATTGCGACCCTCACTCGCAAGGAAGTCCTTGGCGGCGGCACCGTAGTAGGCGTACAGGCCGTATCCAGGCTTCTTGGCCGGTGTGACGAGGTAACAGTTCACCTGCGGAGCCCGCGTATCCGCGGGATACTCCATGATCGAGGGCGTGCCGCTCTCCGCCGCCGCGGAAGCCGGCTCTCGAAGCGCGGCGCAGGAGCCCTGCGCCTGCGCCAGTGGTTTGGCCGTAAGGGACTTACCGAGCGTGGGGGCGGACACCTGAGTGAGCTGCTTCCCGGTCCTCGCCCGACACCCGTACTGGGCAGCCGCTTTCTGGGCAGTCTCCGTGATCACCAGCCCCAGCCCGGTGAGTGCGGGGCCGTTGTTCGAGGCATGAAGGTCACCGTAGGCGACGAGAGCCCTACTTCTCTGGTTCTGGCAGTCAAGCGCGACCACGACCTGCGGGAACCCTTGGTCGATGACGATGCCAGGCCAGCCGTTGCCGAGCGGTGCCGCCTGGCCCTCGACTCCGTCGGTGTCGGAGTCGTACCGCGCGAGGGTGCCGGAGGGGGGCGTGTCGCTGCTCCAGCGCAGTTTGATCTGCAGGGTGCCACCCCGCACGCCGGACTCCGTGGTCTTCACCGAGCACTGAGCCAGGTAGTCACCGCCGGAATCAAGTGATCCGGCCCGCAGGTTCGAGGAGCCCAGGGCGGCGTCGAGTCCGCCTTGGGCCAGCGTGCCGTCGCAGGCCTGGTCCAGTGAGCGGCCGTTCCGCCAGGAGTCGTATGCCCCGGTGCTGTACAGCACCTGGGCCACGACGCCTAGGACGAGGACGAATGCCCCCACGTACCAGCCTGCGTGTATGCGTCGGAGCCTGGAGTTGATCTGCATCGTGCTCATTCTGTCGAGGGCTGTTCCCTGCGGCGTTCAGCGGTCGCTACGAAGGGTGTTGAGCGTGTGATTGCGGCCGAAGTCGTACTGATCCTGACCTGCGTGGACAAAGAACTGCGTGTAGTCACTGTCGATGCCGTGGCCGCGACTGTTCGCCCACGCCCTGACCATGTGCTCCACATCGTGCTGGCCGGCATCGTAGGTCTCGGCGTTTTTCTGGGTGGCAGCGAGGTTCGCCTCGGCCACATGCTCCTTGTTGGACTCGTACGCCCACACATCGACGGTCTTCGTGGCGAGGTCTCCGACGGGGCTGAGATCGGACACGGGATTGAACATCAGTGCCGTGCTTAGGGAGGTGCCCAGACCGTGGTTGAAGTCGGCGGCCCACTGCGTCTTCTTGAACCGTTCGTCGAAGATGACGTCGGACCGTACGCCATCGTAGGCACCCATGGCGCGCGAGCTGTCGACGATGCGGTCGTGGATCGTCTTGTCACCGGCGTCCTGGGGAATACCGGCCAGGACATGGTGCGAGTACTGCTGCTCCGCCCCGTAGAGATGCCCGAAGGCCTCCGGATCGTCGGCGATGCCCCGCATGACGGCGGCGAGGCGTTGGTGCCCCACAGCGAGGTGCGCTCCGTCCTTGTCGTTCCAGACGGAACCCGAACTGTCCCAGTCGATGTCGTAGCGCGACGACGACTCCGCGTAGATGCCGTGCGTGTCGGGCGTGTACGACGTCAGGATGTGCGCCAAGGGCGTGGCGAGATTCTTCGGCAGTTCTTGTGCTTGATCCGCCGAGTACAGGGTGTTGATGGTGTGCTGCAGGATGCGGGCCTGGGGCAGAGTGTGCTCTCCGACCGCGTGATAGGCGCCCGGCGCGCCCCCGGTCGTAGCGGCCTCCAGAGCGGCGCCGAACCCCTTGCGGACGTCGCCGTCCTCGACGACGACCGGCGGACCTGTCGTGGTGCCACCGGGCGGGGTCGCGTAATGGTCGATAACGGTGTCCCAGTCCCGCCCGTGGAGCAGGTACTCCAGATTGTCGTTGTGCGCCGGATCCAGGTACTCGGTGCTGGTCGCCGGGCCATCGGACATGATGCCGAGGACACCGTCGAGCGGGTCGTTGGCGAACCAACCCCGATCCCTGCCAGTGAAGTTGTCCCGCAGGGCCCAGATGGACTCGGTGTGCCCCTTGACCGTGTACGACTCCTCCGCGTGCCGGATGTCGTCCGCGGTGTCCTCGAGGAACTGGCCGGAATAACCGTGCCCCTGCTGCATCAAGGTGACCAGGCTCTGATAGCCCCGGACCTTCTCATCCGGAATCGGGCTGAGGCCGTCCACCTTGAATTCCTCGGTTCCAGCCTTCTGCATTTCCGCACGAAAGTGCTTGTAGAAGGAGGTATTCGGGTCACGCGTCGCAGTCGCCAGCGTTGTCGCGAGGCCCTTCTGGATGTCCAGGTACTGGCTGCTGTGCTTCTTGTCGTCGTAGTGGGCGAGGCTGTCGAGGTCGTTGGCGAGCTTCAACGTCCTGCGCGCGCCGAGGTCATCAAGCAAGGTCTGGCTGAACGCCATGTCGCCCGAATTGTCATGGAAGAGCTGCTGCAGTTCCTGGTAGTCGTGCGCGGACGCCTTCCCGGTATCGATGCGCAGCGCGATGTCCCTGGCCTCGTCCGCCTCGTACTTCTCGATGTCGCCCTGGGCCTTCCCGTTGAAACCGTTGAGAGTGCCGTCGTTGACGTCGGAGTCGATCACGACGGCTTTGAAGGCAACCTCGACGCCCTTGTCGGCGTCGTCCACGTCCCCGACCAACTGGTCGATGCGCTGCTGCCACGAACTGACACTCTTGCGAATGCTCTCTTGGTAATCAGGGTCGTGAGCAAGAGCGGTCCGATCCCCCTGGCTCAGCTTCTCGGTGTCGTACGAGATCACGCCCTGGTCCGAGACCTTCATGCCCTTCGCTAGGGCTTCGTCCCGAGCCGCCTCCAGTTTTTTGCGCAGGTCCACGAACTGCGTGTGCGCGTCACGCAGCAGGGAGGCGATCGCCTTGGCCTCGGTCTGGGCGTTCTGGAACTCTTTCCGCGTGACATCGAAGCGTCTGTTGGCGGCGTCAGCGCTCAGTCCCGTCCACGTCCGGCCCATGGATATGCCGTACACATCCCGCTTGTACGCCGTCTCCTGCTTGTGGAACTCCTTCGCCATACCGTCCCAGCGCTCAGCGGCCGTGGTGAGCGTGGCCAGGTCAGTCGTCATGATCTCGTGGTACGTCGGCATGGATCCCCGTTGTCTGCGTTGGCCTTCGAGTCGGTCACGATGGCGGTGAGGACAACCGCGCTTCGGTCAGTACTCGTCGATCGGAGACACCCCGCGCACGCCTGCCCCGACTCCGAGGTCCGTGCTCTGCAGCAAGATGTTGGTGCTCCCCAAGGCCGCTTTCTCAGACGCGAGCCGGTTCATGAGGTTCTGAACCTGTTCGCCCCACGTCTCGTGTGCCTTCTTGAGGCATCCTGAGGTGAACCATCCGTGGCCATCCTTGGGCCCGAATGCCTTGACGGCGGCGCCGGTCTCCCCGTCCGCCCAGTCACCTGACTTCCGGGTGTCGGGCTCGATGTGCAGTTCGATGGCGCGAGCCGCGGCCCGCTTCTCGGCAGGCGACGACGCCAGATCCGGTTGACCGCCAGGAGCCCCACCGCCCGGGTCTGCGGGGAGTTGGTTCAGCCGCATGCCGACCGGGCGTACAGCCTCGCTGCTGACTATGTGCTGCTCTCCTGCAGACTCAGCCATGAATACCTTCCCCCGTTGCGCTCAATTGGCGTGCGCCTGTCAGGCTATCAACCAGCCAGAGCCTCGCCGTGATGGATCCCGAGCCATTACATTCCCTTTACAACCACTCATCTGACGGGGTGTTCCGGCGCAGAGCGGCCGTATGTCCAGACTGCGTTACCGACAACAGCGGCTATGCAATGGACCGTCGACGTTTGCCGATGATGGCGGCGGTTACTGCTCCGCCGAGGATTACGACACCGACGCCCAGCGCGATCCAAAGGATGCTCTGGTCGTTGTCCTCGGAGGAGGCTTCGGCTGCCGCCTTGCCGCCCTTTGCAGGAGCAGCAGGTCCCTTGGAGGCCGCAGCACCCGGAGAAGGCGATGTCGAGGCCGTGGCCGGGAAGTCCGGGAGCGGATAGGCATGGGCAGGGCCCGGATTGCCCGGGTTTTGAAGGGCGATGCGGGGGCGCACGATGCCGTAGCCGATGGAGTCGTTGCGCTTCGTGCCGTCCGTGGGGCCGCCGATGGTGTTGAGCATGACGCGCAGGACCTGGTTATTAGTCCAGGTCGGATGCTTGGACCAGATGAGGGCGGCGCTGGCGGAGGCCAGGGCGGTGGCGTCGCTGGTGCCGTGGCTCTTGCACAGGCCAGTTTCGGTTCCGCACGCCTCCACCATGTCCTCCCCCGGAGCGGCCATGTCCACCTGCGGACCGAACTCGGACTCGGCGGTCTTGCGTAGGTCCTTGCCCACCGCCCCTATGCCGACCACTCCCGGAGTCGCAGCCGGATACTCGACCTGGTTTCCCTTGTTTCCGCTGTTTCCAACCGCAGCGAAAATCAACGACCCCTTCTCCAAGGCGTATTTCACTGCCGCTGTCAACTCTGTCGATCCCTCCGCCTGCCCCAGCGAAATATTGATGACCTGTGCTCCCGACTCCGCTGCGTAGCGGATCGCCCTCGGGGCAACCTCGTTGAACCGCTTGCTTGCCTCGGCCTGGTTGGCCGCTGTTTCGGCTTTGGGCATCCGGATTGGGAGGATCTTGGCTCCGGGCGCGAGCCCGAAGGCGCCCTTTCCGCCGCCGTACGCTCCGGTTCCGGCGATCAGTCCCGCCATTCCCGTGCCGTGGCCCTCATAATCGACGTGCTCGTCTCCCGGCTGGCCCGTCGCGAAGTCCTTGCCCGGCAGGATGCGGCCTTTCAGGTCCGGATTGACCGGGTCCACTCCGGAGTCGATCACGGCAACCGTGATGCCCTTGCCGGTACTGGTCTGCCACATCTGCTCCGCCTTCATGGCGTCGAGGAACCACTGCTGCTCGCGCGTCGATTCCGCGTAGGCCGGGACGACTGCGGTGCTCGCCAGCAGTAGGCCAAGCACCGCTGTTGTCGCTGACTTGCGGCGCCCACGTCGAGTACTGCGAGTACGGCTGATGAGCATGCGTTTCCTCTTCGCCTTTCTCAGGCAGTCAGTCGGCGTCCGGGCGGGTGGTATGGCGGCGTTCCTCTTGCCGGGGCTTGTCATTCTCGACCTGCCGGTCGGGCCGTCCGCCCTTGCCACTTGTGCGAGATGAGGATGCCGACTGTGCCGTACGGGGCGCGCCGGTGCTGCGGTCTTTGCCCGGACGTCCGGCATTGGGTGTACCGCCTGAGATGCCGTCTCTCACGGCGGCACCCGAATTAGCTCGCCCACCAGCATTACCCGGCGCTGGTGTGCGAGCTGCGACACGGCCTGTCTGCTGCGGGCCGCCGCCCATGATTCCCCCGGTGGGAGAAACTGGCCCGCGACCGGGGATCTGCCCCTGTCGGCCGGCTGCTCGACCAGCGGGAGCGCTGCCGACTTCGGGGCCCATCGAGCCACGTACAGTCGTGCCCTCAGGCCCCACCACCGTTCCGCGCGGGATCGCCCCCGCCGACCTGCCCGCGGGAGGTCGAGTCGGACGGCCTCCGACAACTCCGCGCGCGCTCGGGTTCTGCGTGCCTCTGGGATTCGCCATAGGGGTGCCTTGGCCGGGCGGGGAGGGTGTCCGTCCAGTGACCGCCGACCGGGCTGGTCCCGCCGCACCGGCTGCCGCCCGTCCCTGACCCGCCGGACCGACTGTGCCTGTCATACGTCCCGGACCCGCGGAGCCCACAGGGACTCCCGTACTGGTGCCGAACAGCGGGGGAACGTTCCCGGGCTGCATTGCCGCAACACTTTCCGCCCGACCTGCGCTGGGTAGGCCACTGGTCCCGCTCACCGGTGTATGCGACGCGTGCGGCAGTGTGCCCGCGGAGTCGACGTCCATCCGAGGAGGCGGGGTCTCCTCCCCTGTTGGGAGCTCGGGCGCCTCGGTGCCCTGATGCCTCCGGCCCAGCTGTGGCGCGGCGGCGACATCCGAGTGCGTGGAGGACTCCCACGCCACGGTACGAGAGCCCGCGGCAGCCGACGGGGAGACTTGACCAGTAGTACTACCGCCAGGTCGAGCGATGCCGCTCCCGTCATGAAGTCCACGGGATTCCGGCGGAACCAAAGCCTGGGGCGGCGGCGGAAACTTGGGCCTCTCCAGCCCGTCCAGCTGCGTGGCCGACAGCGAGTACGTCTGGCCCAGCTTCCGCATCTGCGCGGCCGCCTCCTGCCGCACCTTCTCCTTGTCCGTTGCCAGCGCCGCGAGTTCACTTGCGGACTTGCTGCTCACCGTCGCCGCGTCCGGGTCGTTGTGCACCGCTTGGGCCGCGTCCAGGTTCGCCTGTGCGCCGGCCTTGTCGCGCGGAATGGACGCCTGCGCCGTGGCGATCGCTCCCGAGGCCTCGCCCAGCCACTTCGCGGCGCCCTCGCTGAAATCACCCAAGCGCAAAGTCGAGTTGGCCAAGTCGCCGCTCCACGTGCGGAACGCGTCCGCGCCCTCGCCCTTCCACTCCACGTACTGCGGACGGACCTTGAGCTCCTCCGCGATCTTGCGGATCTCCTTGGCTGCGGCGATCAGCCGGTCGGCGGCGCCCTGCACCGTGCCGGCGTTCGCCTGGTCCAGCCACGCGAGCATCTGCTCGTGGCTCATGCCCTCGAAAGACGTACCGTCGCCGGTCCCCTTGCCGGACATCAGATCGTGCCTCCCGAGTCGCCGCCTGAAGGTGTCTGGGCCGGCTTCGACCCGGTGCCGCCTTCGTGGGTCTTCTTCGGCAGCGCGGGGTCGTAGCTCCCCCCGTAGTGCTTCGTCGTCTCCGCGCTGATCGCCTGCATACGGTCGCGGATGTCCAGGTCGATGTTCTGGTAGCCCTTGTGCGCGGCCAGCACCGCGATGTTCATGCCCTCCATCGAATCGGACAGCAGCTTCGACAGGCTCTCCAGCTCGGTGATCACCGTCTCGTACGAGGTGAACAGGCCGGACGCCTCCGTCCACGCGCCCGCTCCACCGCCGAACTGGTGCCGCACCAGCTGCTCCTGGCCCACCTCGCCGGGGCCGGCCGCCGAACCCTTGAGGTCGCGGATCAGGTCGTCGACGCGCTTCCGGAACTTCGTGAACGACGACAGCTCGGTGACCACGTCACCGACAGCGTCCCGCGCCGCGTCGAACACGCCCGATGCCCACGACGACGGTCCGGGCGCCGCCCCGCTCTCACTCGGCAACACGATCTCTCCCCCGTACAGCCAAAACAGCCGAAGCTTCACCGGCAACTCTAGCTATCAGCTGTGACAGTCCACAGCCGGCCCCTGGCGGAGAGTGACCGGAATCGGGCCATTCCGAGGCGCGACCCGGCCGGTCGCCGGGGGCGGTGACGAAGAGCATGGCTCCACTCAACCTCGCCGCAGGACACGGCACATGAGTGCCCGTACTCATATGAGGGAGCGGGAGTGTTCCAAGTGCCCCTGTGGGTCGGCCTTCGGAGGCGTACGGCACGAAGGCCGTCCATGGCCGTGGCGCGAGCCCCGGCCCCGTCCCCGGCCTGAGCTGTGGGCCGGCGACAGTCCGACTCGATCCTGTTCCGCGCGAGACCGTCCAGGCGCAACTCGGCCTCCCCCCACCGGATCACAGCGGGTCGTGCTCCGGTGCGGCCTGCGCCCTTCCCCAAGAAACACGAGAGGGAAAGAACCCCACCAAGCCCCACCCCTCCCTCCCGTCTGTCGCGCCAACTCACTCCCGCGAGTGAATATGCCCAACTCGGCTGGATTTGGGACCGGTTGCCTGCCCTACGCTCAGCGCGACACAGCACAACCGCAGACATGCAACGGCCCCCGCCGGGACTGCCATCCCGATGCGAGGGCCTGACCACCGAGGAAGAAGAGGACCTTCCTGATGGATACGCAAAACCCTAGCGCGCCCCGGCGCGCCCAGTCCCGTATCGCGGGCAAAAATCACCACAGGGGCACGCAGCCGCACGCCCGTCCCGGCGGTGTCATCCACGACAACTCCCGCCACACCACCCGCTTCACGGTGATCGGCAACCACCTCGCCCAACACCCCGAGCTTTCAGGACTCGCGATCGGGCTGGCCGTCTACATCCAGTCGCTCCCGACAGGCGCCCGCGTCGACATCAAGACCCTCGCCGCCCGCTTCCCCGAGGGCCCCACCCGTATCGCCGCCGCCCTGCGCGAACTCGAAACCCACGGCTACCTCCGACGCACCCGCGAGCGCACCCCCGGCGGCCGGATCGTCACCCGCACGATCTCCTGCAACCAGCCCGGACCCCGCGGGACGGCCGCCGTCACCCCCAGGAACCCTGCCGTCCGGCCGGCCACCACGGAGAGACGGCCGCCCCGCAAGCTCCTCCCCGCCGTGCCCCGGCCCGCGTACCCCTCCCCCACCCTGCTCCGGACCGCCACCGACCTCCTCGCCGGCCTCCGCCGCCACGACCCCCGCCTCCTTCTCTCCACCACGGACACCGAGCATCTGGCCCCCGGCGTCGCCGCCTGGCTGGAACGGGACCTCACCCCCTCCGCCGTACGACACGCACTGACCACGGACCTGCCACCCGAGGACCTGCGCCGCCCGGCCGCCCTCCTCGCCCACCGACTCACCGCGCAGTTGCCACCTCCGCCGCCGTTCCGCGTGCCCACGTCGCTCCCGGCCGCACGGCATCCGCTCCGGAACTGCGAGGGCTGCGACCGCGCCTTCCGCTCCCCCGCACCCGGGCGCTGCCGCGACTGCCGGTCCGCTCTCTGATGCCGAGGATCTTGTTGCCCATACCCGTACCCCGGCCGTGGAGAGACGAGCTCAAGGGCCTCATGCGACACCTCGACAAGGCCACCGGGCCGCCGGGCAGCAGCCCTGAAGAACCGCGCCGGCTCCGGGCGGCGCCGACACACTCCTCGACTTCGGCGTACTCGAAGACGGGAGCAGAGCAGTCGGGGCTGTGACCTGCCCGGCGGCAATCCGCCCTCCCCAGCAGACGTAGCCCGCCACCACTCCGCCTGGAGCACTCCCGCGCGACACCTCACCCCCGCCCGACGATGCTGAACGCATGGCAGAAGAAACCGTCACCCTCCCCGAGCGGCCCGAGCAGCCCCTTCCCCCTGTGCGGGACTGGCCCGCCGGCGAGCTGAACGCCACCGAGTTCGAACCGGTGCTCGCGGAGCTGATGCGGGAGGGGCCGCTGACGCGGATCCGGCTGCCGCACGGGGAGGGCTGGGCGTGGCTGGCGACGCGTCACGACGACGTGAAGATGATCACGAACGACCCCCGGTTCAGCCGGGCGGAGGCCGCTGTCCGCCAGGTCACCCGGCTGGCGCCGCACTTCGCGCCGCGGCCCGGCGCGCTGGCGTGGGCCGACCAGCCCGACCACAACCGGCTGCGGCACGCCGTCTCGGCCGCCTACACAGTGAGCGCGGTCAAGCGGCTGCGCCCCCGTGCGCAGGAGATGCTCGACGCCCTGGTCGACGACATGGTGCGGGACGGGTCGCCCGCCGATCTCATCGCGCGGGTCCTCGAGCCCTTCCCGATCTCGGTCGTCTGCGAGGTCATGGGCGTGCCCCTGGACGAACGGCAGAAGCTGCACGCCTGGACGCGGGAGATCATCTCCACGGCGGGTGGCGCCGATGCCGCCGAGCTCGCCAAGAAGGGGCTGTTCGGGTGGATCGGACAGGCCGTCCGCGACCGCCGCGACAACGAGGGCGGGGGTGACGGCGAGGACGTCCTGTCGCTGCTCGGTGCCGCCGTGCGGCGAGGCGAGCTCGGCGAGGAGGAGGCGGTCAGCGTCGCCGGCCCGCTGCAGATCGGCGGAGAGGCCGTGACCAACAACTCCGGCCAGATGTTCTATCTCCTGCTGACCCGTCCCGACCTGCTGGAGCGCCTCCGCAGCGACCCCGCGTCGCGCCCCGCGGCCATCGAGGAACTCCTGCGCTACATCCCGCACCGGGCTGCGGTCGGCCTGCCCCGGATCGCCACGGAGGACGTCGACCTCCAGGGTGTCCGCATCCGCGCGGGTGACGCCGTGTACGTCTCGTACCTCGCCGCGAACCGTGATCCGGCGGTCTTCCCCGACCCCGACCGGATCGACCTCGACCGGGACGCCGGCGCGCACGTGGCGTTCGGCAACGGTCCGCACTTCTGCACGGGCGCGGTCTTCTCCCGTATGCAGATCGAGCTGCTGATCGGCACTCTGCTGGACCGCCTGCCCGGCCTGCGCCTCGCCGTGCCCGCCGATCAGGTTCCCTTCCGGCAGCGCACGATGATCCGCGGCCCGCTGGCGTTGCCCGTCGCCTGGTGAGGCGAGCCGGCGGGACATGAGGTGACGTCTCGGACGGGCGCCCCCGGGGATTCCCGGGGGCGCCCCTTCGTGTCCGGAACGCGAAAGGGCCCGTACGACCGAAGTCGTACGGGCCCTTCCAAGGAGCTCGCGAGGAGCTACCAGGAGATCAGATCGACAAGGACTACTTGTTGATCTTGATGACCTGGCCGGCGCCCACGGTCCGGCCACCCTCACGGATGGCGAACTTCAGGCCCTCCTCCATGGCGACGGGCTGGATGAGGGAGACCGTCATCTCAGTGTTGTCGCCCGGCATGACCATCTCGGTGCCCTCGGGGAGGGTCACAACGCCCGTCACGTCCGTCGTACGGAAGTAGAACTGGGGACGGTAGTTGTTGAAGAACGGCGTGTGACGGCCGCCCTCGTCCTTGGACAGGATGTAGGCCTGGGCCTCGAACTCGGTGTGCGGCGTGACCGAACCGGGCTTGATGATGACCTGGCCGCGCTCGACGTCCTCGCGCTTGATGCCACGGAGGAGCAGACCGACGTTCTCGCCCGCCTGACCCTCGTCGAGCAGCTTGCGGAACATCTCGATGCCGGTGACCGTGGTGGTGGTCTTCTCCTGCTTGATGCCCACGATGTCAACGGTCTCGTTGACCTTGAGGACACCACGCTCGATACGACCGGTGACGACGGTGCCACGACCGGTGATCGTGAAGACGTCCTCGATCGGCATCAGGAACGGCTTGTCGACGTCACGCTCGGGCTGCGGGATGTTCTCGTCGACGGCCTTCATCAGGTCGAGGACGGACTGGCCCCACTCCTTGTCGCCCTCAAGGGCCTTGAGCGCCGAGACCTTGACGACCGGCAGGTCGTCGCCCGGGAACTCGTACTCGGAGAGCAGCTCACGGACCTCGAGCTCGACGAGCTCCAGGATCTCCTCGTCGTCCACCATGTCGGCCTTGTTCAGGGCGACGACGATGTACGGAACGCCGACCTGGCGGGCCAGGAGCACGTGCTCCTTGGTCTGCGGCATCGGGCCGTCCGTGGCGGCGACAACGAGGATGGCGCCGTCCATCTGCGCCGCACCCGTGATCATGTTCTTGATGTAGTCCGCGTGACCGGGGCAGTCGACGTGGGCGTAGTGACGGGTCTCCGTCTGGTACTCGACGTGCGCGATGGAGATGGTGATACCGCGCTGGCGCTCCTCAGGAGCCTTGTCGATCTGGTCGAAGGCCGAGGCCTCGTTCAGGTCCGGAAACGCGTCATGCAGCACCTTGGTAATGGCGGCCGTGAGGGTCGTCTTACCGTGGTCGATGTGACCGATGGTGCCGATGTTGACGTGCGGCTTAGTCCGCTCGAACTTCGCCTTCGCCACTGGGGTCCTCCTACGGAGTGGTTCTGTACGCCTTACTCATCGGCGCCAGGTGATCTTTGCTGGGGTGCCGCCCGCCGGGATTCTCCCTTACCGGTTGAACCCCGGCGGTCGGTGTCAAGCCTAAAGCGTGCAAACGGTGTGCGTTACTCGCCCTTGGCCTTCGCGATGATCTCCTCGGCGACGTTCCGCGGAACCTCGGCGTAGGAGTCGAACTGCATCGAGTAGCTTGCGCGACCCGACGTTTTGCTGCGGAGGTCTCCGACGTAGCCGAACATCTCCGAGAGGGGCACGAGGCCCTTCACGACGCGGGCACCGGCCCGCTCCTCCATGGCCTGGATCTGACCACGGCGGGAGTTGATGTCGCCGATGACCTCACCCATGTAGTCCTCGGGCGTGGTGACCTCGACGGCCATCATCGGCTCGAGCAGCACAGGGCTGGCCTTGCGCGCGGCCTCCTTGAAGGCCTGCGAACCGGCGATCTTGAACGCGAGCTCGGAGGAGTCGACCTCGTGGTAGCCACCGTCGAGAAGAATGACGCGAACGCCCGTCATCTCGTAGCCCGCCAGGATGCCGAACTGCATGGCCTCCTGCGCGCCGGCGTCCACCGACGGGATGTACTCCCGCGGGATACGGCCACCGGTGACCTTGTTCACGAACTCGTACGACGCCTCGCCGCCCTCGATGGGCTCGATCGCGATCTGCACCTTGGCGAACTGACCGGTACCACCGGTCTGCTTCTTGTGCGTGTAGTCGTGACGCTCGACGGCCTTGCGGATCGTCTCGCGGTACGCGACCTGCGGCTTGCCGACGTTGGCCTCGACCTTGAACTCACGGCGCATACGGTCGACCAGCACCTCGAGGTGCAGTTCGCCCATACCGCCGATGATGGTCTGGCCGGTCTCCTCGTCCGAGTGAACCTGGAAGGAGGGGTCCTCCTCCGCGAGACGCTGGATGGCGACACCCAGCTTCTCCTGGTCACCCTTGGACTTGGGCTCGATGGCGACCTGAATGACCGGCGCCGGGAAGTCCATGGACTCCAGGATGACCGGGTTCTTGTCGTCCGACAGCGTCTCACCGGTGGTGGTCTGCTTCAGGCCCATGACGGCGACGATGTCGCCGGCGCCCACCGCCTCGATCTCCTCACGCTTGTTCGCGTGCATGCGGTAGATCTTGCCGATGCGCTCCTTCTTGCCCTTGACGGAGTTCAGCACAGCGCTGCCGGACTCCAGGCGGCCCGAGTACACCCGGACGAAGGTGAGCTTGCCCAGGTGCGGGTCGCTCATGATCTTGAACGCGAGCGCGGAGAGCGGCTCGTCCACGGACGGCTTGCGCTTGACGACGACCTCGGGGTCCTTCACGTCGTGGCCCTCGATGGCCTCGACGTCAAGCGGGGTCGGCAGGTAGCGCACGACCGCGTCGAGCAGGGGCTGGACGCCCTTGTTCTTGAACGCGGTGCCACAGAACACCGGGGTGACCGTGGTGTCGTTGGACTTGCCGGACGCGATGGTGATGCGACGGATCGCGGCGTACAGCTGCTCCTCGGTGGGCTCCTGGCCCTCCAGGTACAGCTCCATGATCTCTTCGTCGTTCTCCGCGACGGCCTCGATCAGCTTGCCGCGCCACTCCTCGGCGGCCTCGGTGTGCGTGGCCGGGATGTCGACGACGTCGTACATCTCGCCCTTCGCCGCCTCGGCGGACCACACGAGCGCCTTCATGCGGACCAGGTCCACAACGCCCTTGAAGTCCATCTCGGCACCGATCGGGAGCTGCATGACCAGCGGCTGAGCGCCCAGGCGGTCCGAGATCATGTCCACGCAGCGGTGGAACTCGGCGCCCGTACGGTCCAGCTTGTTCACGAAGCAGATGCGCGGCACGCCGTAACGGTCGGCCTGACGCCACACCGTCTCCGACTGCGGCTCGACACCGGCGACACCGTCGAACACCGTGACGGCACCGTCGAGGACGCGGAGCGAACGCTCCACCTCGACCGTGAAGTCGACGTGACCCGGGGTGTCGATGATGTTGATCGTGTAGTCGTTGTCCTCAAGCGGCCAGTGACAGGTGGTGGCAGCAGAGGTGATCGTGATGCCACGCTCCTGCTCCTGCTCCATCCAGTCCATGGTGGCAGCGCCGTCGTGGACCTCACCGATCTTGTAGCTGACGCCGGTGTAGAAGAGGATCCGCTCGGTGGTGGTCGTCTTGCCCGCGTCGATGTGGGCCATGATCCCGATGTTGCGGACCCTGGCCAGGTCAAGTGAAGTGGTAGCCATAAGGCTTCGGTCTTCTCTCGGTCTCGATGTGGGTAGCGACTACCAGCGGTAGTGCGCGAAGGCCTTGTTGGACTCGGCCATCTTGTGGGTGTCCTCGCGCTTCTTCACAGCGGCACCGAGGCCGTTGGACGCGTCGAGAAGTTCGTTGAGCAGACGCTCGGTCATGGTCTTCTCGCGACGGGCGCGGGAGTAACCGACGAGCCAGCGCAGCGCGAGCGTGTTGGCGCGACCGGGCTTGACCTCGATCGGAACCTGGTACGTCGCACCACCGACACGGCGGGACTTGACCTCGAGGGTCGGCTTGATGTTCTCCAGCGCGCGCTTCAGCGTGATGATCGGGTCGTTGCCCGTCTTCTCACGCAGACCCTCCATGGCGCCGTAGACGATGCGCTCGGCGGTGGAGCGCTTGCCGTTGAGCAGCACCTTGTTGATCAGCGACGTGACAAGAGGAGAACCGTAGACCGGGTCGATGATGACCGGGCGCTTCGGGGCGGGGCCCTTACGAGGCATTCTTACTTCTCCTTCTTGGCGCCGTAGCGGCTGCGGGCCTGCTTGCGGTTCTTGACACCCTGGGTGTCGAGCGAGCCGCGGATGATCTTGTAGCGAACACCCGGCAGGTCCTTCACACGGCCGCCGCGCACGAGCACGATGGAGTGCTCCTGCAGGTTGTGTCCCTCACCCGGAATGTAAGCGGTGACTTCGATCCCGCTGGTCAGACGCACACGCGCGACCTTACGCAGGGCCGAGTTCGGCTTCTTCGGGGTGGTCGTGAACACACGCGTGCAGACGCCGCGACGCTGGGGCGAACCCTCGAGTGCGGGCGTCTTGTTCTTCTCGACCTTGTCCTGCCGGCCCTTCCGGACCAGCTGCTGGATCGTAGGCACTACTTCTCCGGTTTCTGTGTGCCGAATGGTGAAGCTAACCTGGAACGCCACCGACCCACGCGGTCGGGTGTGTCGAATGCTGCAGATTCCCGCCGCGAGGCGAAAAGGGCGCAGATTACGGTGGCCGGTTACGGCTCGCCTTGCGGTTTGAAGGCACGCACGCGAGCCAGGGCACACCCCAGGCACAAGGTCTGAGCGTACCTACCTCACGGACTTCGGTCAAAACAAATGCTGTCCAGGGCGACACGCCGGACTTCCCACCCCCCTCGGACGGGCTCGCCCACCACGTCCGCGACGACCTGTCGGGGCCCCCGCGACCGTCACGCGGCAGGCCGTGCCGGGGCCGCCGGAGCCCGGGAGACGGGCTGCGCATCCTGGCCGAATCGCGCCCTTTCGGGCTCCGCGGTCTTGCGCTTTCAGTACGTTGATCCGTCCGCTGCGAGGACTGGGGGACGAGCATGACGACAGGGACGGTGGCCCATCCGTCGGACGACGGGGGCCTGGACGACCGGGTGCCCTTCCTGGCCCGGCTGGAGGCCGAGGACCGTTCGGCACTGCTCGGGCTCGGCCGCACGCTGGACTTCGCCCAGCGCATCATCCTGCTGCACCAGCACGAACCGTCCGCGCACGTCCTCTTCCTCGTGACCGGCTGGACCAAGGTCACCGCCTCGGCCGCCAACGGCTACGAGGCACTGCTCGCGCTGCGTGGTCCCGGTGACATCGTCGGGGAGTCCGCGGTGCTGACCGGCCGGCCGCGCTCGGCGACGGTGACCGCGCTGGAGCCGGTGCGGGCGGTGGCCGTGGAGCACGAGCGCTTCCGTGATTTCCTGAGCCGTTCACCCGACGTCTCCTTCGCGCTCCTCGGCCTGACCGCGGACCGCACGCGGGCGGCCGACCGGCGGCGGCTGGAGTTCGCCTCGATGAGCGTGCGGCAGCGTTTCGCGGTCCTGCTCCTGGACCTGGCCCGTACACACGGCCGGCGGACGGCGGAGGGCATCGAGCTCGCGGTGCCGCTGAGCAAGCAGGAACTGGCGGGCTCGGTCGGCGCGTCGCGCGAGATGGTGCAGCGGCTGCTCAGAGAACTCCGCGACAAGCATGCCGTCTCCACGGGGCGCCGCACGCTGCTCATCCTGCGCCCCGACATACTCCGCCGCATCGCGGCCACGGAGTTCCCGGCCGCCGGGATTCCGTCCCCACAGGTCCCTCAGGAGGGGGAGGGACAGCTGCCGCGGGGAGGCGTAGGCGGGGAGGCGTAGGCGGGGCGGCGCCGGCGGAGAGGCGTAGGCGGCGAGGCGTCGGCGCGACGTTCGGCGCCGGGAAGGAAGCGGGGGCGCGGGCGGGGTCGGGGAGCGCCGTCGGGGGTGGCTGACCGACCGGCGTGACTGGGCGTCCGGGGTGACTGTCCGACCGGGGTAGCCGAGCCGACCGGGGTGGCCCAGGGCGTGCCAGGCGCCGCGAGGCAGGCGGGACTTTCGCAACACGACCTAGGAGTCCGCTCGCCCCCCGGGTCCCCGAGGCGGCCCCCCGGTGTCCCCCTGACCTCCCGCGGCCCTTCTGTGCACACGGTCACACTCCGAGTGGGTCATCCGCCCTCACGGCCCGGGGCGTCCCGCCACCAGGCTGCTGGTCTGCACGGCACACCTCCGAGAGGCGACCATGACCCACCCCGTGAGCCGCACGATCCTGTTGCTGGACATCGAGAGGTTCAGCGACCGGGACGACGTGGAGCAGGCGTACCTGCGGCGCATGCTCTACGACATCACCGACCGCGCCCTGGAGCACGCCGGCGTCGACGAGACCCGGCGGCTGCGTGCCGACCGCGGCGACTCCGTGATGGCGCTCATCGACGCGAACGCCCCGGTGACCACACTGCTCCGCGCGCTGCTCACGGAGGTCCCGGCCCAGCTGAGGGCCGTCAACCGCATGGCGTCCCGTTCCGCCCAGATCCGCCTGCGCGGCGTCCTCGCCACCGGCTACGTCGCGGTCGACGCGCTCGACGGCTGGGTCGGCTCCGACCTGAACCACGCCTGCCGCCTGCTGGACGCCCACCAGCTGCGCGCCGCCCTGCGCGAGCGCGCCGACGACTTCGCGCTCTGTGTCTCCGACGCGCTCTACGCCGGCGTCGTACGGCACGACCACCCCGGAGTCCCGGCCGCCGACTTCCGCCCGATGACGGTGGACAGCAAGAACGGCCCGCTGAAGGCATGGCTGCACGGCCCGCTCCCCGGCGCCCCGGCGCCCACGCGAGACCACGATGACACGGGGGCGGGGGAGACCGGGGCGCCGGGCGGTTCGGGGGACCGCCCGGCGCCCACGGTCCCCCCGCGGGGCGGCCCCGGCGAGGACCGCCCGGCGCCGGCCGGATCAGGGGGAGTCCCGGCGCCGGGCCCCACGCTCCGCATCGACGGCGGCTCCGTCGACATCAGCGGTGGAGTGTTCGGCGGCAACCAGTACGGCGGCATCAGCGGCGGCCACTTCAGCGGCAATGTCACCTTCGGCGACCCAGGCGACCGGGAGCGGGGCGGCCGGAAGCACGGCGGCCGGGCACAGGACGGCCAGGAGCAGGGCGGCGGCGCGTGAGCACCCAGGAGCCGGCGGGCCAGGGTTCCCAGGCCGGCCCCCGCCCCGGCCACGACGGCCCGGCCTCCGGCCACGGCGGCCCCGGCACCGCCGGGGACCAGCCCTCCACCACCCCCGTACCCGACGAGACCCCCCGTGGCGACGACCACGACGCGTCGGAGGAGCACGACCAGCCCCAGAACGCCTGGTCGGCCCGGCGCGACCTGGTCGACCACAGCCCCCGGACCATGAACGTCGGCGCCAGGGCCCGCTTCGGCGGCGGCCTGCTCGGGGGTGACCAGCACGGCGGTATCAGCGGCGGTCACTTCACCGGCGACGTCTTCATGGGCGGCAGGACGGAGATCTACCACCTGGGGTCGGCCGGCACGGCCTCGCACACACCGTCCGCGGGCGAGGTCCCTCGCTCCACCCTGGAGCGGTTGGACGGGAGCTTCGTCGCCGACGCCCAGGTCATGGACGACCTGCTCGACCGGCTGCGCCGCGACCGCGTTCTGGTCCTGTCCGGCGCCCGTTTCACCGGCAGACGCACGGCCGCCCTGATGCTCCTGCACCGCCTCGGCGCCGCCCCCGTCCGCACCCTGGTTCCCGACACCGCCCCGGGCAGCCTCACCGACGGGTTCACGGCGGAGGCGGTGGAGAAGCGCGACGGCGACCGTGCGCGCGGGTACGTCCTGTGCGACCTCGCCACCCGCCGGGACCGCCCGCTGCGCGAACCCCATCTGCTCGCCGCCCGGGACCGCCTCGCCGAGCAGGACGCCTACCTGGTGATCACCGTCGGTCCCAACGCCGCGCTGGAGGACGTCCCCGCCGTCCGCTGGGAGCCCCCGGCCGCGGCCGACGTCCTCGCCACCCACCTGCGCGCCCGCACCGACGAGGAGAGCACCGCCAAGCTGCTCGGGCTCCCCGACACCACCGAATTCCTGGGCCGTGGGCACCAGTTGCGCGAGGTCGCCGCGTTCGCCCGGCTGCTCGGTCGGTACGCGGCCGGGGAGGTGACCGAGGACGCCGTGGCGCGGTTCTCGCTCGTGTCGCTGGAGAACCAGGTCCAGGAGTGGTTCGAGGAGGACGAGGCGTCGATCCACCTGCGGGACAAGGCGTTCCTCGTCGCGCTGGCCGCCTTCGACGGCGGCCCGTACGCCCTCACCGCCGAACTCAGCGATCTGCTCTACCGCTTCCTCCAGGAGACCGAGAACCGGGCCCGTGTCCCGGAGGTCCCCGTCTTCGGCACGCATGTCGGCAAACGCCTCCAACTGGCGCGCGCCCACCGCTACGAGGAGGCCGAGCACACCGAATGGGGCCCGGTGACCCAGCGGAAGGCGGCGTTCCGCGACGACCGGGCCTCCCTCGTCCTGCTGCGCGAGGTGTGGACGGGCCACCCGTCCGCGCGGCCCGCCCTGATCGCCTGGCTGCGCCGGCTCGCCGACGACGGCCGCCCCCTGGTCCGTACCCGGGCCGCCTCCACCGTCGCCGTCCTCGCCCGTACCGACCTGCCCTCCGCGATGGCCCTGGTCATCGAACCCTGGGGCACGTCCAAGCTGTTCCGGCACCGGCTCGTCGCCGTCAACGCGCTCACCCTCGCGCACCTCGTCGGCACGCCCAACATCCCCCGCATCCTCGACGACTGGTGCACCCACGACGATCCGCGGCTGCGCTGGGTGGCGGCGCGGGCGTACGCGCTGATCGGACCCGAGCGGCCGGTACAGGCGCTCGCCGCGCTGCGCGGTGCCGTCCGCCGGCTGTACACGGACGCCCCCGACGACCTGGACGGCGAGATGGCGCGCGAACTCGCCGAGGCCGTGGAGCTGTTGCTCCTCTCCCCCGCCAGCGATGTCGTGCTCGGCGAGCTGCTCGGCCGCCTCGACGACGACCGTGCCGTACACGACCTGGCCCTCGGCGGCTTCGTCAACGCCTGCCGCCGCACCGAGGACGACGAGCGGTACGGCACCCCGCTGGTCCTCGGCTGGTACGCGCGGGCGGCGACCGAGGGCGCCGCGGCCGCCCACGGCATCCCGGCCCTGTGGCGGGCGGCCCTCGCCGACCCCCGGGCCACCCGGCACGCGCTCGACGTACTGCGCGACTGGGTGCTGATCGCCGACCGGACGCCGGCCGCCGAATGGGCCCTGGCCGCCCTGCTGCCCGCTCTCGTCACCACCACCGCCGAGCACCAGCGGCTGAGCCATCTGCTGCGGACCATGCCCGGCGAGGACGGAGCGCCCCCGCCCCTGGTGGCCGCCCGTCTGCTGACCACCCTGCCGGCCCGCTGACCGGGGGCCCGCCGCCAGAACCTTCCGACCCAGGCGACCGGAGGCGAAGCGCCCCGGCGTTCCCGAGGAGACACGCACATGCCCACCTTCAACCGCCCGCCCGAGTGGCAGCAGCAGGCGGACCGTCACTCCGACCTGGTCGACCCGGTGCTCACCGTGCGCCAGCTGTCGCGCTTCGAGCTCTCGCTGAAGCATCTGGTCCGCATCGACCACGCCCTGGTCTTCTCCACTCCCAAGGGCGGCTACGAGACGTATCTGCCGCCCCGGAGGCCGACGCGCAGCGAGATCGCGGCGAAGCGGTACTCGGCCGTGTACGAGGTGGACATGGGCGTGCATCCCCACTCGGCCGAACTCACCCTGCCGAGCGACAACGACGCCTTCGAGTTCACCGCGGTCCTCGACCTGTCCTGGCAGGTCCTCGATCCGGGCCGGTTCGTGGAGAGCGGGCACCGGAACGTTCCGGCGACGCTCATCGGCGAACTCCAGCAGGCGGCCCGGCCGGTGAGCCGCCGTTTCGCCATCGCGGACAGTGCCGCGGCCGAGCGGGAACTGCTCCAGGCGGTCACCGTGCTCGGGCCGCTCGGGGCACCGGCGGGACTGCAGGTCACCTGGACCCTGCGGCTCCGTCGCGACCAGGCGAACATCGAGCACCAGCAGCGGCTGCAGGCCATCGAGTACTCGGCCGCCGAACAGGTGCGGGTGGCGCAGCGCGGCATGGAGGTCGACGTCGAGGCCGACCGCCGGTTCCGGCAGCAGGACGCCCTGCAGATCGACCGGGCGATGGCGTACGGCAGCCGGCAGCAGGAACTCGCGCTCCAGCAGCAGCAGTGGCAGCACGAGCAGGCGCTCCTGCTCAGCGGGCAGCAGCATCAGCTCGCCCTCCAGCAGGGGCACCAGCAGATCGAACTCCAGAGACTGGAGGAGGAGAAGATCGCCTTCTACCAGTGGCACCTCCAGCAGGGCGGTGTCCATGCCTGGGCGCTGCATCTCGCCCAGCGCCCGGAGGACTCCCACCTCGTCATGTCCAGCATGCGCGAGGACCAGCTCCGGATGATCCAGGCCCAGATGGACCTCGTGAAGCAGCTGCTGAGCGGCGACACGGCCGAGGGCTACGAGCTGGAGGGCCCGAAGCAGCTGGCCCTGCGCACGGTCAGCGACATCCTCAACCAGCGCCTCCCGGGGGTCCCGCAGACTCCTCCTCTCCTCCCGTCGGCCGCCGGTCCGGCGTACCCGGACCCGCCGATGCCGGGATACGCGCCCAGCGGCCCCGGACAGGCCGAACCCCCGGCTCCCGGCCGGCCGCCGCTCCAGGAGCCCACGGCGCAGACCGCCGACTTCGACGCCCGCCTCCCACCGACGCCGACGTCCGCACCCGCGCCGACACCCGCATCCGCACCGGCACCTGGAGCGGGTCCCGGAGCGGGTCCCGCCGCCACGCAGCCGTACGGGCCGTACGGCTCGTACGCCGGGCAGACGGGCCCCGCGGCGGGTCAGCATCCCGGCGCCCAGCCGTGGCCGGCGGGAAGCCCGTACGGGGCCCCTGGCGGTCCCAGCGGGCAGTCCCCGCAGTCGTACGCCCCGCCGCCCCCGGTCGTGCCCCCACTGGTGCCTCCGGCCCCTTACCCGGGCGTTCCCACCCCGCCGGCCGGACCCGTCGCGCCCGAAACCCCGGCCTGGCAGCCGCCCCCGGGCTACGGCAGCACGCCGACCCTGCCCGCGCAGGACGTGGCAGCCGTCGCCCGACCTGCCCACGACACCCCGCGGCCCGACCATCCGCGCCCCGAAGGACCGAGATCTGCTGAACCGGGGCCCGATGCACCGAGGCCCGACGCACCGAGGCCCGCCGAGACTGACGCCGGCGCTGCGGAGGACGGCACGTGACCGCACTCGACCCGGCGCCCGCCACCGACCCCGTCGGGGACCCGGCAACTCCGCCCGGAGCCCCGCCCGTAACCCAGCCCACAGGCGCTCCCCTCCCGGACCGCCACCAGGACGCCACCACGCCCGAGACCGTCCGCCTCTGCGAGCGCCTCCTCGCGGACCTCCGCGCCGAGATCACCCGCGCCGACAGCAAGGCATCGGTGCTGGTCGCCGCGCTCGGCATGACCGCGGGCGTCTTCAGCGGTCTGCTCGCGGGGCACGGCTGGACGCCGGCCGCGCTCTCCGTCCCCGGTGCCGCACTGTGCTGGGCGGGCGTCGGCTCCCTCGCCCTCTCCCTCCTCGCCCTGCTGCTGGCGGTGCTCCCGCGCTACGGCGCCGCCGACTGGGCGCCGGGCCATCCGCTGTCGTACTTCGGCGACATCCAGCAGGCCGTACGGCTCGGCTGCCTGCGGACCGCCCTCGCCGACACCGGCCGCGATCCCACCGGAGGCCTGGCGAAGGCCCTCGCCGAGACGAGCGGGATCGCCGCGCGCAAACACCAGTGGATCCGCACCGGGCTGATCGCCTTCTGCGTCGGCACGGTCCTGCTGCCCGCCTCACTGCTGATCGGCTGACACCGGCCGGCCGTACTCGCCGCTCGTCCCCACGCAAAGGAAGCACCGTGACCCAGCCACCGCCCTCACCACCGGAGTACCCCGAGCACCCCGCACCACCCCAGTCCCAGGTACCCCCGCCCTACCCGGGACAACAGCCCCCGACCTACCCCGGTCAACAGCCCCCGCCGTATCCAGGCCAGCAGCCCCCGCCGTATCCAGGCCAGCAGCCCCCGACCTATCCAGGCCAGCAACCTCCGCCGTATCCAGGCCGACAAACCCCGACCTGTCCAGGCCAGCAACCTGCGTCGTATCCCGGCCAACAACCCCCGACCTATCCAGGAAGCCAACACCCACAGGCCCTGCACCACCCGCAGCCCCCGCACTACCCGCAGGCCGCCACGCACTCGCCCCAGCCCGCGTATCCGCAGGCCGCGGCACCCCCCATCCCGGCCCCGGCCCTCTCCCCCGACGACCCCGCCCACCCACACCACATCAGCACCGACCACGGCCGCGTCCACATCCGCAGCCAGCAGCGCCGCACCGACTCCACCGCCGTCGGCAGTCTGCTGCTCCACCTGCCGAACTTCCTCTGCAGCCTGTTCGTCGTCGCCCTGTTCTCCGCCTTCTTCGGCGACCTCGGGTTCCTCGTGGTCCTCGCCTGGCTGGTCAGCGGCGCACTGGTGTTCCACCGGCCCACCGAGAGCGCCATCGCGCGCCGTCTGCTCCGCCTGCGCTACCCCACCCCGCAAGAACGAGCCAAACTCGAACCGGTCTGGCACGAGGTCACGGCGCGCGCCGGTGTCGAGGGCCGCACCTACGAACTGTGGGTGGAGGACAGCGACGGCCTGAACGCGGTCGCCGCCGCCGGCCACATCGTCGGCGTCACCCGCTTCGCCATGAACCATCTCCCCAACGGGGAGCTCGCCGCGGTCCTCGCGCACGAACTGGGCCACCACGTCGGCGGCCACGCCTGGTCCTCGCTGCTCGGCTACTGGTACGCGCTGCCCGGCCGGCTCGCCTGGCGGGTCCTGCGCGGGTTCGCGAGCATCGTCTTCAAGGTGTCGCGCGCGTTCTCCTGCTTCGGGGCCGCGTTCGTCGTGCTGGTCCTCGGCGGCCTCGCCCTGGCGACGGTCAGCACGCTGTACGGACTTCCGCTGCTCGTCCTCGCCGTGCCCTACGCGCTCGCCGCCGTCGGGCGCCGGGCCGAACTGCGCGCCGACGAGCACGCCGCTGCCCTCGGCTTCGCCCCGATGCTGGCCGCCGTCCTCCACAAGCTGCACCAGCAGGAGCAGTACGAGACGGCCGCGCTCACCGCCCGCAACGGCGGCGTCCCCCCGCGGGAGAGCCCGCTCAGCAAGCTGCTCTCGTCCCACCCGGACCACCACACACGGCTGCACCACCTCCAGCCGTATCTCCAGCCGCCCGCCTGACGGCGGAGGGGCCGGCCGAATCCCGGCTGACGCCGGAGGCCGGCCGGCCGCTCAGCCCCCGGACACCACCCCGACGATCATGACCAGCACAAGGAACAGCGCCCAGGCCGAGACCGACATCCAGCCCAGCACGAGACCTGTCATCGCGAGGCCCTCGCCGCTCTCCCCGGTACGGCGCATCTCCGAGCGCGCCGAGTGCCCCAGGACGACCGCGGGAATGCCGGTGGCACCGAGCGTCACCAAGGTGAGCAGTCCGCAGACCACGGCCCCGACCGCCTTCCCGTTGGTCACCGGGCGCGGCGCGGGCAGGAACGTCTGCGGGACGACCCCGGAGCCTGCCGACATCGGTACGGGACCCTGCGGCAGGTCGCCGACGAGCACGGCCAGCTCACCCACCGTCCGGGCCGCGTACGCCCGCGCCACCCGCTTCTCGAACTCGCTCTGATCCAGGCGGCCTTCGCCGAAGCCGGCTCTCAGCACGTCCACCGCCCGCTCCCGGTCGGCGTGCGACGCGAGCATCGACGGCCCGCTCTGTCCCTGCCACGGCTGCCACGGCGTCGGGTACGACACGGAATGCCTCCCCCCAGACGGATTCCTCCATCATGCTCCAACGCGGCATTTCCGGCACCGGTTCCCGCAGGACCTCCGTACCGCCGGGCGGGCCCGGAGAACGCCGAAGGGCGGCCACCCACGAAGGGTGACCGCCCGTCAGTTGACGTACGCCTTACTGGTTGTACGGACCGTAGTCGTAGTCCTCCAGCGGAACGGCCTGGCCGGAGCCCGTGCCGAACGGCGAGTAGTCGATGTCGTCGTAGCCGACGGCCGAGTACATCGCGGCCTTGGCCTCTTCGGTCGGCTCGACCCGGATGTTGCGGTAACGGGACAGACCCGTACCGGCCGGGATGAGCTTACCGATGATGACGTTCTCCTTGAGGCCGATCAGGGAGTCGGACTTGGCGTTGATCGCCGCGTCCGTCAGAACCCTGGTCGTCTCCTGGAAGGACGCCGCCGACAGCCACGACTCGGTCGCCAGCGAGGCCTTGGTGATACCCATCAGCTGCGGACGGCCGGAGGCCGGGTGGCCGCCTTCCTGCACCACACGACGGTTCTCGGTCTCGAACTTCGAACGCTCGACCAGCTCGCCGGGCAGCAGCTCCGCGTCGCCCGACTCGATGATCGTCACGCGGCGCAGCATCTGCCGGATGATGATCTCGATGTGCTTGTCGTGGATCGACACACCCTGCGAGTTGTAGACCTTCTGGACCTCGCCGACCAGGTGGACCTGGACCGCGCGCTGACCGAGGATCCGCAGCACGTCGTGCGGGTTGGTGGCACCGAAGGTGAGCTTCTGGCCCACCTCGACGTGGTCACCCTCACGCACCATGACCTTGGCACGCTTCGAGATCGGGAACGCCGTCTCGTCGCTGCCGTCGTCCGGGGTGACGACGATCTTCTTGGTCTTCTCGGTCTCCTCGATACGGACGCGGCCGGCCGCCTCCGAGATCGGGGCGACACCCTTGGGCGTACGAGCCTCGAAGAGCTCGACGACACGGGGCAGACCCTGGGTGATGTCGTCACCGGCCACACCACCGGTGTGGAAGGTACGCATCGTCAGCTGGGTACCGGGCTCACCGATGGACTGGGCGGCGATGATGCCGACCGCCTCACCGATGTCGACCAGCTTGCCGGTGGCCAGCGAACGGCCGTAGCACATGGCGCAGGTACCGACGGCGGACTCGCAGGTCAGGACCGAGCGGGTCTTGACCTCCTCGATGCCGTGCTTGACCAGCTCGTCGATGAGGACGTCGCCGAGGTCGGTGTTGGCCGGGGCCAGCACCTTGCCGTCGACGGTGATGTCCTCGGCCAGCGCACGGGCGTACACGCTGGTCTCGACGTTCTCCGCCTTGCGCAGCACGCCGTCCGCGCCGCGCTCCGCGATGTGCAGCTTGAGGCCACGGTCGGTGCCGCAGTCCTCCTCGCGGATGATGACGTCCTGGGAGACGTCGACCAGACGACGGGTGAGGTAACCCGAGTCGGCGGTACGCAGAGCGGTGTCCGCCAGACCCTTACGAGCACCGTGGGTCGAGATGAAGTACTCCAGCACCGACAGGCCCTCACGGAAGGAGGCCTTGATCGGACGCGGGATCGTCTCGTTCTTGGCGTTCGACACCAGACCACGCATACCCGCGATCTGACGCATCTGCATCATGTTTCCTCGGGCACCCGAGTCGACCATCATGAAGATGGGGTTCGTCTTCGGGAAGTTCGCGTTCATCGCCTCGGCGACCTCGTTGGTCGCCTTGGTCCAGATCGCGATGAGCTCCTGCGTGCGCTCGTCCTTGGTGATCAGACCACGCTCGTACTGCTTCTGGACCTTCTCGTCCTGCGCCTCGTAGCCCTTGACGATCTCCTTCTTCGCCTCGGGAACGACGACGTCGGAGATGGCCACGGTGACGCCGGAACGGGTCGCCCAGTAGAAGCCGGCCGCCTTCAGGTTGTCGAGCGTCGCCGCCACGATGACCTTGGGGTAGCGCTCGGCGAGGTCGTTGACGATCTCGGAGAGCTGCTTCTTGCCCACCGAGTAGTCGACGAACGGGTAGTCCTCGGGCAGCAGCTCGTTGAAGAGCGCGCGGCCCAGGGTCGTACGGAGGCGGAAGGTGTCACCCTGCTGCCACTCCGGCTCACCCTCCTCCTGCGCCGGCGGGGTCCAGCCGCGCGGCGGGATGGTGCCCACCGGGAAGCGGATGTCGACCGCCGACTGGAGAGCGAGCTCCCCGGCGTCGAACGCCATGGTCGCCTCGGCGGTGGAGCCGAACGCCCGGCCCTCGCCCTTGACGTCGCGCAGCTCGCCGTCCGTGGTCAGGAAGAACAGACCGAGGACCATGTCCTGGGTCGGCATCGTGACCGGGCGGCCGTCGGCCGGCTTGAGGATGTTGTTCGAGGACAGCATCAGGATGCGGGCCTCGGCCTGCGCCTCTGCGGACAGGGGCAGGTGGACGGCCATCTGGTCACCGTCGAAGTCCGCGTTGAACGCGGTGCAGACGAGCGGGTGGATCTGGATGGCCTTGCCCTCGACCAGCTGCGGCTCGAAGGCCTGGATGCCGAGGCGGTGCAGCGTCGGCGCACGGTTCAGCAGAACCGGGTGCTCGGCGATGACCTCTTCCAGGACGTCGTACACGACCGTGCGGCCGCGCTCGACCATCCGCTTGGCGCTCTTGATGTTCTGCGCGTGGTTCAGGTCGACCAGGCGCTTCATCACGAACGGCTTGAAGAGCTCCAGCGCCATGGCCTTCGGCAGACCGCACTGGTGCAGCTTCAGCTGCGGACCGACGACGATCACGGAACGCGCGGAGTAGTCCACACGCTTGCCGAGCAGGTTCTGACGGAATCGACCCTGCTTGCCCTTGAGCATGTCGGACAGCGACTTCAGCGGACGGTTGCCGGGGCCCGTGACCGGGCGACCACGACGGCCGTTGTCGAAGAGCGCGTCGACGGCCTCCTGAAGCATGCGCTTCTCGTTGTTCACGATGATCTCGGGGGCACCGAGGTCGAGAAGGCGCTTCAGACGGTTGTTGCGGTTGATCACGCGGCGGTACAGGTCGTTCAGGTCGGAGGTCGCGAAGCGGCCACCGTCCAGCTGCACCATCGGACGCAGGTCCGGCGGGATGACCGGCACGCAGTCGAGCACCATGCCCTTGGGGCTGTTGCTGGTCTGCAGGAACGCGGAGACGACCTTGAGGCGCTTGAGCGCGCGGGTCTTCTTCTGGCCCTTGCCGGTGCGGATGATCTCGCGGAGGCGCTCGGCCTCCTCGTCGAGGTCGAAGGACTCCAGGCGCTTCTGCAGCGCCGCGGCACCCATCGAACCGTCGAAGTACGTGCCGAAGCGGTCACGCAGCTCGCGGTAGAGGAGCTCGTCGCCCTCCAGGTCCTGGACCTTGAGGTTCTTGAAGCGGGTCCACACCTCGTCGAGACGGTCGATCTCGCGCTGCGCACGGTCGCGCAGCTGCTTCATCTCGCGCTCGGCACCCTCGCGCACCTTGCGGCGCACGTCGGCCTTGGCGCCCTCGGCCTCCAGCTCGGCCAGGTCGGTCTCGAGCTTCTTGGCGCGGGCTTCGAGGTCGGCGTCGCGGCGGTTCTCGATCTGCTGACGCTCGACGGAGACGTGCGCCTCCAGCGAGGGCAGGTCGCGGGTGCGGCGCTCCTCGTCGACGTACGTGATCATGTACGCGGCGAAGTAGATGACCTTCTCGAGGTCCTTCGGGGCGAGGTCGAGCAGGTAGCCCAGACGCGACGGAACGCCCTTGAAGTACCAGATGTGGGTGACGGGAGCGGCCAGCTCGATGTGGCCCATCCGCTCACGGCGCACCTTGGCGCGAGTGACCTCGACGCCGCAGCGCTCACAGATGATGCCCTTGAAGCGGACGCGCTTGTACTTGCCGCAGTAGCACTCCCAGTCCCGGGTCGGACCGAAGATCTTCTCGCAGAAGAGTCCGTCCTTTTCGGGCTTGAGGGTGCGGTAGTTGATGGTCTCGGGCTTCTTGACCTCGCCGTGGCTCCACTGACGGATGTCGTCAGCGGTGGCCAGACCGATCCGGAGCTCATCGAAGAAGTTGACGTCGAGCACTATGCGTCAATCCCTCTCAGGGTTGTAAGTCATGGGGTCTGATACGGGGGTCCTGGGGCCGGCCGGGGGCTCATCGATGTTCATCGTCGAGCCCCCGTAACCGGACTCCCGTCAGACCTCTTCGACGCTGCTCGGCTCGCGCCGGGACAGGTCGATGCCGAGCTCCTCCGCCGCGCGGAAGACGTCCTCGTCGGTGTCACGCATTTCGATGGACATACCGTCGCTGGACAGCACCTCCACGTTGAGGCAGAGAGACTGCATCTCCTTGATGAGCACCTTGAAGGACTCGGGGATGCCGGGCTCGGGGATGTTCTCGCCCTTGACGATGGCCTCGTAGACCTTCACGCGGCCGGTCACGTCGTCGGACTTGATGGTCAGCAGCTCCTGGAGGGCGTAAGCGGCGCCGTACGCCTCCAGCGCCCACACCTCCATCTCACCGAAGCGCTGGCCACCGAACTGGGCCTTACCACCCAGCGGCTGCTGGGTGATCATCGAGTACGGACCGGTCGAGCGGGCGTGCAGCTTGTCGTCGACCAGGTGGTGGAGCTTGAGGATGTACATGTAGCCGACCGAGATCGGCTCCGGGAACGGCTCGCCGGAGCGGCCGTCGAACAGCGGCGCCTTGCCGGTCGGGAGCACCATGCGCTCGCCGTCACGGTTCGGGATCGTGTGCTGCAGCAGACCCGCGAGCTCGTCCTCACGCGCACCGTCGAAGACGGGGGTGGCGACGTTGGTGCCCGGGGCGACCTGGTCGGCCTCGATGGCCTGCAGGCGCTGCGCCCAGTCCTCCCCGAGGCCGGAGACGTCCCAGCCGCGGCTGGCGAGCCAGCCGAGGTGGATCTCCAGGACCTGTCCCGGGTTCATTCGGGACGGGACACCGAGGGGGTTGAGGATGATGTCGACCGGGGTGCCGTCCTCCAGGAACGGCATGTCCTCGATCGGCAGGATCTTCGAGATGACGCCCTTGTTGCCGTGGCGGCCGGCGAGCTTGTCACCGTCCGTGATCTTGCGCTTCTGCGCCACGTAGACACGAACCAGCTGGTTCACGCCCGGCGGCAGCTCGTCGCCCTCTTCACGGTCGAAGACGCGGACGCCGATGACCTTGCCGATCTCGCCGTGCGGCACCTTCAGCGAGGTGTCGCGCACCTCGCGCGCCTTCTCACCGAAGATCGCGCGGAGCAGGCGCTCCTCGGGGGTCAGCTCGGTCTCGCCCTTGGGCGTGACCTTGCCGACGAGGATGTCGCCGGCGACGACCTCGGCACCGATACGGATGATGCCGCGCTCGTCGAGGTCGGCGAGGACCTCCTCGGAGACGTTCGGGATGTCCCGGGTGATCTCCTCGGGGCCGAGCTTGGTGTCACGGGCGTCGACCTCGTGCTCCTCGATGTGGATCGAGGAGAGGACGTCGTCCTGCACGAGGCGCTGCGACAGGATGATCGCGTCCTCGTAGTTGTGACCCTCCCACGGCATGAACGCCACGAGCAGGTTCTTGCCGAGCGCCATCTCGCCGTTCTCGGTCGCCGGGCCGTCGGCCAGTACCTGGCCGGCGATGACCCGGGCGCCCTCGTCCACGACAACCTTCTGGTTGACGGACGTGCCCTGGTTGGAGCGGGAGAACTTGTGCAGGCGGTACGTGGTGTACGTGCCGTCGTCGTTGGCGGTGGTGACGTAGTCCGCGGAGACCTCCTGGACCACACCGTCCTTCTCCGACTTGAGCACGTCGCCGGCGTCGACGGCGCAGCGGTACTCCATGCCGGTGCCGACGAGCGGCGCCTCGGACTTGATCAGCGGAACGGCCTGGCGCATCATGTTCGCGCCCATGAGGGCACGGTTGGCGTCGTCGTGCTCCAGGAACGGGATCATCGCGGTCGCGACCGACACCATCTGGCGCGGCGAGACGTCCATGTAGTCGACGTCCTCACCGGGGACGTAGTCGACCTCTCCGCCACGACGGCGGACCAGGACGCGGGACTCCTCGAAGCGGAGCTCGTCGGTCAGCGGCGCGTTGGCCTGCGCGATGACGAAGCGGTCCTCTTCGTCGGCCGTCAGGTAGTCGACGTCGTCGGTGACGACGCCGCCCGTGACCTTGCGGTACGGGGTCTCGACGAAACCGAACGCGTTGACCCGGCCGTAGGAGGCGAGCGAGCCGATCAGACCGATGTTCGGGCCTTCGGGCGTCTCGATCGGGCACATGCGGCCGTAGTGCGAGGGGTGCACGTCACGGACCTCGAAGCCGGCCCGCTCACGGGAGAGACCACCCGGGCCAAGAGCCGACAGACGGCGCTTGTGGGTGAGACCCGACAGCGGGTTGTTCTGGTCCATGAACTGCGACAGCTGGCTGGTGCCGAAGAACTCCTTGATGGAGGCGACGACCGGCCGGATGTTGATCAGGGTCTGCGGCGTGATCGCCTCGACGTCCTGGGTCGTCATGCGCTCGCGCACGACGCGCTCCATACGAGCCAGACCCGTGCGGACCTGGTTCTGGATGAGCTCGCCGACGTTGCGCAGACGACGGTTGCCGAAGTGGTCGATGTCGTCGGTCTCGACGACGATCGAGGTGCCGTTGTCACCAACGGTCTCGGTCTCACCGGCGTGCAGCTTCACCAGGTACTTGATCGTCGAGATGATGTCCTCGACGGTCAGGATGCCGGCGTCCAGCGGGGCTTCGCCGCCCAGCTTCTTGTTGACCTTGTAGCGGCCGACCTTGGCGAGGTCGTAGCGCTTCGGGTTGAAGTAGAGGTTCTCGAGCAGCGTCTGCGCGGCCTCACGGGTCGGGGGCTCACCCGGACGCAGCTTGCGGTAGATGTCGAGCAGCGCGTCGTCCTGGCCCTGGGTGTGGTCCTTCTCCAGGGTGGCGCGCATGGACTCGTACTCGCCGAACTCCTCGAGGATCTGCTCGGTGGTCCAACCGAGAGCCTTCAGGAGAACGGTCACGGACTGCTTGCGCTTGCGGTCGATGCGGACACCGACCATGTCGCGCTTGTCGATCTCCATCTCCAGCCAGGCGCCCCGGGACGGGATGACCTTGGCGGAGAAGATGTCCTTGTCGGACGTCTTGTCGATGGAGGAGTCGAAGTAGACGCCCGGCGAGCGGACCAGCTGGGACACCACGACACGCTCGGTGCCGTTGATGACGAAGGTGCCCTTGTTGGTCATGAGCGGGAAATCGCCCATGAAGACCGTCTGGGACTTGATCTCGCCGGTCTCGTTGTTGGTGAACTCGGCGGTGACGAAGAGCGGGGCCGCGTACGTGAAGTCGCGCTCCTTGCACTCGTCGATGGAGTTCTTCGGGGGCTCGAAGCGGTGGTCGCGGAACGTCAGGGACATCGACCCGGAGAAGTCCTCGATCGGGGAGATCTCCTCGAAGATCTCCTCCAGACCGGACTTCGTGGGGACGTCCTGTCCGCTGTCCAGAGCCGCCTCGACACGAGCCTTCCACGCTTCGTTTCCGAGCAGCCAGTCGAAGCTCTCGGTTTGCAGCGCAAGAAGGTTCGGAACCTCGAGGGGCTCCTTGATCTTTGCAAAGGAGATGCGCAGCGGGGCGGTGCTGGCGCCGTTGTTCGTATTCGCGGTCGAGGCAGTGCGCGAGGCGGCCAAGAGGGGGTCCTTCCGAGGGCTCGGACTCACTACGCGCGTACCGGCCCCCCACTGGGGCACAGAGACAGACTGTTCCCGACTCAGCCTAAAAGGCCAGGTCAGAGATAATCCGGTCGTCGGTGCTCAAGCGAGGGCATGCCCCTGGTGACGGGCAGGAGGCAGCTAACAGGCAGCGCAAAGGGTCAGTGTAGCCACTAGGCCCACTGATGTCCAGTCCCGGTTTTTTGAGACCCTCGTTGTTGTCAACACCTGCGGCAAGCCACGCCCTCAATGCACATCGATACTGCCCTCTTCGTCGCCGATCCATGCCTCGGATCCGGATCGTTGTGACGACGCGTCCTGAGAATTGCGCGCTGCGTGCGGTTCGTCAAGGCCCCCCATGCCCTAAGCAAGTGCCGCGATCGTCACGTGCAACCTGTCTTGCAGCCCGTCTTGCAGCCCGTCACGGGGCTCGGCCGGAGGCACAACGAAGATCACCATACTCGTCGCGAACCACAGTGCAAGGCAGCCGCTGCCGGAGCCCCTGAACGCCGAAGAGCGACCACCCAGTTGGGTGATCGCTCTTCGGTGCGTCAGCGTTACAGCGCCACGGGGGCGACTGTGACAGCTCGCGAGGGAGCCCTCAGCGGGCTCCTGGGACTACTTGACCTCGACGGAGGCGCCGGCGCCCTTGAGGGACTCGGCAGCCTTCTCGGCGGCCTCCTTGGCGACCTTCTCGAGGACGGGCTTCGGAGCGCCGTCGACGAGGTCCTTGGCCTCCTTCAGGCCCAGCGAGGTCAGCTCACGCACGACCTTGATGACCTGGATCTTCTTCTCGCCGGCACCCGTGAGGATGACGTCGAACTCGTCCTGCTCGGCCTCGGCCTCGGCCGGGGCGGCAGCGGCGGCGGGGCCGACGGCGACCGCGGCGGCGGCGGTGACGTCGAACTTCTCCTCGAAGGCCTTCACGAACTCGGCGAGCTCGATGAGGGTGAGGTTCTCGAACTGCGCGAGCAGCTCTTCCTGGGACAGCTTCGCCATGATGGCGTCCTTCCACTAATTCGGCAGGTGCCGGATGTACTGGTGAGGCGGGCGTACGTTCGGCCCGCTACGACCGTCGCCTCAGGCGGCGGTCAATGCGCGAGCCGAATTACTCGGCACCGCCCTGCTCGGCCTTCTTGGCACGAAGCGCCTCCGCGGTGCGGACGAACTTCGAGGGAAGCGCCTGGAAGAGCGAGGCAGCCTGGGACTGCTTGCCCTTGAAGGCACCCGCCAGCTTGGCGAGCAGAACCTCGCGGGACTCGAGGTCCGCAAGCTTCTTGATCTCGTCGGCGGACAGCGCCTTGCCGTCAAGGACACCGCCCTTGATGACGAGGTTGGGGTTGTCCTTGGCGAAGTCACGAAGACCCTTCGCCGACGTCACCGGGTCACCGGTGATGAAGGCGACCGCCGTCGGACCGTTGAAAAGGTCGTCGAGCGTGGAGATCCCGGCCTCGTTGGCCGCAATCTTGGTCAGCGTGTTCTTCACCACGGCGTACTGGGCGTCTTCACCGAGCGAACGGCGCAGCGTCTTGAGCTGCGCCACGGTGAGACCCCGGTACTCGGTCAGCACAGCGGCGTTCGAGCTGCGGAACTGGTCCGCGAGCTCGGCTACCGCGGCAGCCTTGTCGGGCCTTGCCATAGAGCGTCGGCCTCCTTCCGGGTGATGAGGACCGCTCGGAAGGGGCTGGGCAAACGAAACGCCCCGGCGCAGGCGCACGGGGCGTAGCTCGACCGGCATGTCCGCAAGCTGGGCAAGCGAACTCCGGGAGCACATCCACGGTCACCTACGCGGGTCGTCCGCAGTTTCAGCGGATCCTTCGGCCACCCTGCCCTCTTGCGAGCGCAAAGCAACGACCAGCGGTCTTTGGCTTCTGGGGAACAGTACGTGAAGGGCGCGCTGTCAAGCAAATCCGCTCGACGGCGCCCGGTTTCAGCCCTGCTGGGCGTCCTTCATCATCTCGGCCAGGTCGACGGTGTCCTTGGCCGGCGGGGCCTTCACCGTCACCGGCTTGTTGTAGTCCAGGAAGGTCACGGTCACGTCGAACGGGCCCTTGTCGGCGGCGGCGCGCACCCGCACCTGCTTGGCGTGGTCGTCCGGTCCGATCCACAGGTCCATCGTGAGCTTGTCGGCGCCCAGGTCCTCGTACTGCTTCAGGCTCTTCTCGCGCTTCTCCCGCGTCGCCTTGTCCTCGTCCTTGAACGTGGCGCGGAGGTCGTCGAGAGTGACCGTGCCCTTGTAGTGCGTGGTCGGGACGCCGTCGACCTTCTCGGTGCCGACCTTCTTCACGTCCTTGGAGCCGGTCAGGTAGGTGGATTCCTGGGACGGGTCCTGGTTGGCCTGGCTCGACAGTCCGCCGGCGCCGCGGCCCGCGGCGGCGTCGGCGCCCTTGGCCGCCCCGGAGAGGTCGAACTTCATCCAGCGCTTGCCGTCCAGCTCCTTGGCCACGGCCTCTCCCCCTCCCAGGTACATCGCCCCGTCGACGACCCGGATCTCGCCCTTGCCGTCGGCGCCCTGGTCGAGAGCGTTCATCTTCATGCTCATGGCCAGCGGCTTCATGCTCATCGCCGCCTGGGCCTCGACCCGGCCGGTCTCCGGGACCTTGCCGGTCATCCGGTAGGTGAGGGAGGTGATGGCCTCCGTGTTCTTCGCCGCCTCGGCCACGGCCGCGGCGGGCGTCATCTTCGGCGACTCGTCACCCTTGGCACAGGCGACGGCGCCACCCCCGAGGACCAGGGCGGTGAGCGCCGCCCCCGTCGCGCCACGACGCACGGAACCACGTACAGAGAACATCAGGATCCCCCCAGGGAACACTTGAACGATTCACAGACTTGGCGAGCCTAGCCCAGGGGGCGCCAGTGGTCTCCCGAATTCTTTTGGCTTTCTTGAACCTCGGTGGCCTCAGCCGGCGGCGCCCTGCGTCTTCAGCAGGTCCTTGAAGTCGGCCGTGTCGCCCGCCGGCGGCGCCTGGCTGGAGACCTTCACCCCGTAGTCGCTGTAGTACGTCGTCGAGGACATCGTGCCGGTCGACAGGTCGCCCTTGGAGACGGCCTTGACGAGCAGGTCGTCGCCGTTGACCCAGATGTCGACGTCCTCCGTCGTGATACCGGCCTGCGTGAACTGCTTCTTCAGGTCGGCGAGCTGGCCCGCGGAGAGGTGCGAGCTCTTGGCCGCGAGGTCCGAGACGTCCACCGTGCCCGCGTAGTGCGTGGTCTGCTCACCGCGGACCTTCTCCTCGCCGACCTTCTTGACGTCGCCGGAGGCCAGCAGGAGCTTCACCGACTGGTTGGGCGAGTTGTTCTGCATCTGGTCCTTGAGAAGGGCTCCTGAGCCGCCCCCGAGCTTCGCCAGGTCGTCGTACCCGTACCTGATCCAGTGCTTGCCGCCGGTCTGCCGGGCGAAGGTCTCGCCCATCTTCGCGTAGTAGGCGTCCGACAGATAGCGGGCCTGCATGGACGTCGCGCCCGCCTTGCGCATCGTCTCGGCCATCGTGCCGCCGGTGTAGGTGATCGTCATGTTGCCGGTGAGGCCGTCGCTCCAGCCCATGACTCCGCCCGACTTCATGGACATCAGCGTGCCCATGGTCGTCGTCGACTCGACCTTGGCCGAGTCCGCGCCGTCGGTGGACTTCTCGGCGGACTGCAGTGCCGCCACGGGGCTCATACGGGTCGTGCTCCTGTGGGCCGCCTTGTCGTCCTTGCCGGACCCCCCCGACGAGCCCGAGGAGCAGGCGGTCACTGTCGTCAGCGCGCTCACCAGAGCGATCGAGAGGGTCACGCGGCGCATGGTCGTGCTCTTCATTCGTCCCCACCCCTATGCGAATCCTGAGAGCCGCACGCTAGCGCAGCGCACTGACACCCCCGCCGGATTTGTGTGTCCAGGAATGGGGACGGGCCCCGCACCTCGAAAGGTTGCGGGGCCCGTACCAAGAACGCGTATGCGACGCGGTCACCGGGTTGAGCGGAGGGCTCAGACGGCGGCCGGGTCCTCCTCGACGAGGAGGTTGCGGGTGCGGTTCGGGTCGACGGGAATGCCGGGGCCGATCGTGGTGCTGATCGCGGCCTTCTTGATGTAGCGACCCTTGGCGGCCGACGGCTTCAGACGAAGGATCTCGTCGAGCGCGGCGCCGTAGTTCTCCACCAGCTTGGCCTCGTCGAAGGAGCTCTTGCCGATGATGAAGTGGAGGTTCGAGTGCTTGTCGACGCGGAACTCGATCTTGCCGCCCTTGATCTCGGTCACGGCCTTGGCCACGTCCGGGGTCACGGTGCCGGTCTTCGGGTTCGGCATCAGACCACGCGGGCCGAGGACACGGCCCAGGCGGCCGACCTTGCCCATGAGGTCCGGGGTGGCGACGACGGCGTCGAAGTCCAGACGGCCCTTCGACACCTCGTCGATGAGCTCGTCGGAGCCGACGATGTCGGCGCCCGCGGCGAGTGCTGCCTCGGCACGGTCACCGGTCGCGAAGACCAGGACCCGGGCGGTCTTGCCGGTGCCGTGCGGGAGGTTCACGGTGCCACGGACCATCTGGTCGGCCTTGCGCGGGTCGACACCCAGACGGAAGGCGACCTCGACGGTGCCGTCGAACTTGCTCGTGGAGGTCTCCTTGGCGAGACGGACGGCCTCGAGCGGGGCGTAGAGCTTCTCCCGGTCGATCTTGGCGTCCGCAGCGCGGAGAGACTTGCTGCGCTTGCTCACTACTGCTCCTGATGTGTTCTGAGGAGTCGTGGTGCGGGCCGAGCAGGCCCTGCCACGGTCGTTCTCGATGTGCGGCTCGCGCCGCGTGGCCTACGAAGGTGGGCGTCAGCCCTCGACCGTGATGCCCATGGAACGGGCGGTGCCGGCGATGATCTTCGACGCGGCGTCCAGGTCGTTGGCGTTCAGGTCGGGAAGCTTGGTCGTGGCGATCTCACGGACCTGCGCCTCGGTGATCTTGGCGACCTTGGTCTTGTGCGGCTCGCCCGAGCCCTTCTCGACGCCAGCGGCCTTGAGGATCATCTTCGCGGCCGGCGGAGTCTTGGTGATGAAGGTGAAGGAGCGGTCTTCGTAGACCGTGATCTCCACCGGGATCACCCAGCCACGCTGCGACTCGGTCGCGGCGTTGTAGGCCTTGCAGAACTCCATGATGTTGACGCCGTGCTGACCGAGCGCGGGGCCGACCGGCGGGGCCGGGTTCGCCGCACCGGCGTTGATCTGGAGCTTGATGAGCCCCGTGACCTTCTTCTTCTTGGGAGGCATGTGCTCTCTCCGGGTCCTAGTGAGAGTTTTCAGCTTCCGTCCGGTTCATCCGGATGGAGGCATACCGCACAACGATAACGGGTATCTATGCGGGGCCAAAAACCGAGCAGGTCAGACGGGCTGCGTGAGCCCGTCTGACCTGTTCGGAAGACGTACGTCCAGAAGCCGCTAGTTCTTCTGGATCTGGTCGAAGGAAAGCTCGACCGGGGTCTCGCGGCCGAAGATCTCGACGAGGCCCTTGACCTTCTTCGAGTCGGCGTTGATCTCGTTGATCGTCGCCTGCAGCGTGGCGAACGGGCCGTCGGTGACGGTGACCGAGTCGCCGACCTCGAAGTCCAGCACCTGGACCTCGACCTTGCGCTGCGGAGCGGGCTTGCCCTCGGCCTCGGCGGCCTCACGCGCGGCCTTCTCCTCGGCCTCCGGAGCGAGCATCTTGACGATCTCGTCCAGGGTCAGCGGGTACGGGTCGTAGGCGTTGCCCACGAAGCCGGTGACGCCGGGAGTGTTGCGGACGACGCCCCAGGACTCGTTCGTCAGGTCCATGCGCACCAGCACGTAGCCGGGGAGCTTGTTCTGACGGATGGTCTTGCGCTCGCCGTTCTTGATCTGCGCGACCTCTTCCTGCGGCACCTCGGCCTGGAAGATGAAGTCCTCGACGTTCAGCGAGACGGCGCGCTGCTCGAGGTTGGTCTTCACGCGGTTCTCGTAACCGGCGTAGGTGTGGATGACGTACCACTCGCCGGGGAGGCTGCGGAGCTCCTCGCGGAGGGCCTCCACGGGGTCGACGGGCTCGGCCGGCTCGGCCTCCGCCTCATCGGCGTCCTCGTCCTCGGCGAGAGCGTCCTCGGGGACGTCCTCGTCCTCGACGTCCTCACCGGACTCGTCCTCGACGTGCAGGGCCGCTTCCTCGGCGGGCTCGCCGGCGGCGGCATCGGCAGCCTCGAACTCGTCCACGACGTCCGCTCCCTCGACGATGTCGAGCTCGTCGTCAACGGACTCGACCGACTCGCTGGCGTCGTTCAGGTTCGGGTCAGACACGGTGGCTGCTTCTTCCTGGATACATGGGGGTGGAACACGCGAAAGGGGCGCCGGTGACGGCGCCCTTCGCTCTCGGCTCAGCCGAAGACGTACTTGGCGGCGTGGTTGAGCCCATAGTCAATCACGGTCACCAGGCCAATCATGATGACGACAAAAACGATCACCACTGTGGTGTACGTCGTCAGCTGATTGCGAGTCGGCCAGACGACCTTGCGGAGCTCCGCGACGATCTGGCGATAGAAGGTGGCGAGGCGCTTCAGCGGGCCCTTCTTGGCACGCTTACCACCCTTGCGAGCCTTCTTCTTGGACTCGGGCGCCTCGGCATCAGGCATGTCGATGGAGCCCACGGCGTCCGTCACTCGTCCTCACCTGATTCCGGGTCGTGGCCGTGCCGCGCCCGGTTGAGCCGCACGGCGGTGCATTGCAGTACGTACATGCGTGCACACATCCTGGCGAAGGAGTGTGTAGCAGGGCCGGAGGGACTTGAACCCCCAACCGCTGGTTTTGGAGACCAGTGCTCTACCAATTGAGCTACGACCCTTTGGTTTTCCCCCAACGTACCGCATCCGACCGAGTGCTCGCTGTACGCACGGCGGGTGCGGCCGGTGAAGGCCAACGAGGTGAGAGTGTACGTGGTCCGGGGCCGGTCGTCGAACAGAAAGTGTCCGTAAGGGCTTTGTGCGTCGGAGACCGACCGGTGGGCGGCGCGCGTCCGGACTGGCGTTCTCACGCTGTTCAGTCTGTGAAACCCGCGTGCCGGGGGCGTTTCCGGTCTGAAACGATGGGGCCCATGAGCGCTGCAACCCCTCCCACCGAGCGCCGGGTCTCCGCCCGAGTCGGCGCGATCTCCGAGTCCGCCACTCTCGCCGTGGACGCCAAGGCCAAGGCCCTCAAGGCCGCCGGGCGGCCGGTGATCGGCTTCGGCGCCGGTGAGCCCGACTTCCCGACCCCGGACTACATCGTCCAGGCCGCCATCGAGGCCTGCTCCAACCCGAAGTACCACCGCTACACGCCCGCCGGCGGCCTGCCCGAGCTGAAGGCCGCCATCGCCGCCAAGACCCTGCGCGACTCCGGCTACGAGGTGGAGGCCGCCCAGGTCCTGGTGACCAACGGCGGCAAGCAGGCCATCTACGAGGCCTTCGCCGCCATCCTCGACCCGGGCGACGAGGTCATCGTCCCGGCTCCCTACTGGACGACCTACCCGGAGTCCATCCGTCTCGCCGGCGGTGTCCCGGTCGAGGTCGTCGCCGACGAGACCACCGGCTACCGCGTGTCCGTCGAGCAGCTGGAGGCCGCCCGCACCGAGCACACCAAGGTGCTGCTCTTCGTCTCCCCGTCCAACCCGACGGGCGCGGTCTACACCCGCGAGCAGATCGAGGAGATCGGCCGCTGGGCCGCCGGCAAGGGCCTCTGGGTCCTGACCGACGAGATCTACGAGCACCTGGTCTACGGCGACGCCGAGTTCCACTCCGTGCCCGTGGTGGTGCCCGAGCTCGCCGACAAGTGCATCGTCGTCAACGGCGTGGCGAAGACGTACGCCATGACCGGCTGGCGCGTGGGCTGGGTCATCGGCCCCAAGGACGTCATCAAGGCCGCGACCAACCTCCAGTCGCACGCCACCTCGAACGTGTCCAACGTGGCCCAGGTCGCCGCCCTCGCCGCCGTCTCCGGCGACCTGACGGCCGTGGCCGAGATGCGCGAGGCCTTCGACCGCCGCCGCAAGACCATCGTGCGCATGCTCAACGAGATCGAGGGCGTCCTGTGCCCCGAGCCCGAGGGCGCCTTCTACGCGTACCCCTCGGTCAAGGCCCTGATCGGCAAGGAGATCCGCGGCAGGCGCCCCCAGGACACGGTGGAGCTGGCCGCGCTCATCCTGGAGGAGGCCGAGGTCGCGGTCGTCCCCGGCGAGGCCTTCGGTACACCGGGATATCTGCGTCTGTCGTACGCCCTGGGTGACGAGGATCTCGTCGAGGGCGTCAGCCGGATCCAGAAGCTGCTGGCCGAGGCGCAGGACTGACGTCCCCGGCGCCTCCCGTCGTACGTTTCGCGTCGTCGCGCTCCACGCGCGTGTGCGGGCCGTTTCCCCCCGGGGAGACGGCCCGCTTCTTCGTGCGAGCAAGACCACTAAAGGGGAAAGCGCTACCGGGACGACCCGGACGTGCGGCAGGATCCTGGAATGGAGCGCGTACGTGATCTCTCTGAACTGCCGAAAGCCCATCTGCACCTGCACTTCACCGGTTCGATGCGGCCGTCCACCCTGCTGGAGCTGGCCGACAAGTACGGCGTCCGGCTGCCCGAGGCCCTGACGGAGGCGCTGACCAGCGGGGAACCGCCGAAACTCCGGGCGACCGACGAGCGCGGCTGGTTCCGCTTCCAGCGGCTGTACGACGCGGCACGGTCCTGCCTCAGAGAGCCCGACGACATCCGGCGGCTGGTGCGCGAGGCCGCCGAGGAGGACATCAGGGACGGCTCCGGGTGGCTGGAGATCCAGGTCGACCCGACCTCGTACGCGCCTCGCCTGGGCGGCCTCATCCCGGCCCTGGAGATCATCCTGGACGGCGTCGACTCGGCCGTGCGCGAGACCGGCATCGGGATGCGGGTCCTGGTGGCCGCGAACCGTATGAAGCACCCCCTGGACGCCCGCACGCTGGCCCGGCTCGCGGTGCGTTACGCGGACCGGGGCGTCGTCGGATTCGGGCTGTCGAACGACGAGCGGCGGGGCATGGCGCGCGACTTCGACCGGGCCTTCGCGATCGCGCGCGAGGGCGGGCTGCTGTCCGCGCCGCACGGCGGCGAACTGGCCGGACCGGCCTCGGTCCGCGACTGCCTGGACGACCTGCACGCCACCCGGATCGGGCACGGGGTGCGCGCCGCCGAGAACCCGCGGCTGCTGGCGCGGCTCGCGGAGCGCGGCATCACCTGTGAGGTGTGCCCGGCGTCGAACGTCGCCCTGGGCGTGTACGAGAAGGCGGAGGACATCCCCCTGCGCACGCTCTTCGACGCCGGTGTCCCCATGGCCCTCGGCGCCGACGACCCGCTCCTGTTCGGCTCGCGGCTCGCCGCCCAGTACGAGTTGGCGCGCCACCACCACGGCTTCACGGACGCCGAACTGGCCGAGCTGGCCCGCCAGTCCGTACGGGGCTCGGCGGCACCCCAGGACGTCAGGGAGAAGCTGCTGGCCGGCATCGACGACTGGCTGGCCGCCCCGGTCGCCTGAAGAGAGTGACCGTCGCGAGGGCCCATCGGCGACGGGGATTCCGCCCGGCAGCGCGCGTCCGTCGGCCGGCCGGCCGACGGAGACGCACATGACTTCGTCCAAGGGGAACACGCCATGAAACTGACCGTCTTCGGTGCCACCGGCGGTATCGGCCAGGAGATCGTCCGGCAGGCACCGGCCTCCGGTCACCAGGTCACGGCCGTCGTACGGGATCCGGCACGGCTGTCCGTCACGGGCGCGGACCTGGAGGTCCTCCGCGCGGATCTCACCGACCCCGAGGCGCTGCGCCCCGCGGTCCGGGCCCGGGACGCGGTCCTCTCCGGGCTCGGCGCCCGCAGCCGCAAGGACGCCGGGGTCGCGACCCGGCTGACCCGTACGGTGCTCGGCGCGATGCGGGCCGAGGGGGTGCGCAGGCTGCTGGTGGTGAGCGCGGGGCCGGTCGGCCCCGACGCCGAGGGCGCCTCTTTCGCCGACCGTGCCGCGCGGGGCCTGATCTCGGTGATCCTGAAGGACGTCTACGCCGACCTGAGAGCCATGGAGGGCGAACTGGCCGGGAGCGCGACCGACTGGACGGTCGTGCGCCCGCCGCGGCTCCAGAACAAGCCGGTGACCGGCTCGTACCGGACGGCGGTCGGGGGCTTCCCGCTCAGAGGCCGCTTCATCGCGCGCGCCGACGTGGCGCACGCGATGCTGGCGATGATCACCGACGCGCGGACGGTGCGACAAGGGGTGGGGATCGCCTACTGAGCCCATGCGGGGACGGTGGGACAGGGGGCGCGGGTCGCCTCCCGGGCCGACGCGAATCGGCCGGACACGGCCTACAGGCGCACGCCGACCGTCACCGGTTCGTTGACCAGGGTGATCCCGAAGGCGTCGCGCACCCCGGTGACGACCTCGCGGGCCAGCGCGAGCAGGTCCTCGGTGGTGGCCCGGCCGCGGTTGGTGAGGGCCAGCGTGTGCTTGGTGGAGATCCGGGCGGGCCCGGAACCGTACCCCTTGGTGAATCCGGACTTGTCGATCAGCCAGGCCGCGGACGTCTTGGTGTGTCCTTCGCCCGCCGGATAGGCGGGCGGCACGACGTCCGAGCCGAGCCGCTGCGCCACGCGCGCGTGGAACGCGGCGAACTCGTCGTCCGTGAGGATCGGATTGGTGAAGAACGACCCGGCGGACCAGGTGTCGTGGTCCTCGGGGTCGAGCACCATGCCCTTGCCGGAGCGCAGCTTCAGGACGGTTTCGCGGGCCGCGGCGAGGGGCACGCGGTCGCCGGGCTCCACGCCCAGCGCGCGGGCCGTCTCGGCGTACTTGACCGGCGCCGACAGACCCGCCGCGTCCTCCAGCTCGAACCGGACGCGCAGCACGACATGGCGCTCGGGGTCGGCCTTGAAGCGGCTGTGGCGGTAGGAGAAGGAGCAGTCGGCGTTCGTGAGGGTGACCGTCTCGCGCGTCTGCCGGTCGTACGCGATCACTTCGGTGATGGTCGACGACACTTCCTGACCGTACGCGCCCACGTTCTGGATCGGGGTCGCGCCGGCGGAACCGGGGATGCCGGCGAGGCACTCGATGCCCGCGAGTCCGGCCTCGACGGTGCGGGCGACCGCGTCGCTCCACACCTCGCCCGCGGCCAGCTCCAGGCCCGTCCCGTCGAGCGCGAATCCGCTCGTCGCGATGCGCAGGGCGGTTCCGGCGAAGCCCTTGTCGCCGATGACGAGGTTCGATCCGCCGCCGATCAGCAGCAGCGGGGTACCGGTGTCGTCGGCCTCGCGGACGGCGGCGATCACCTCGGCGTCGGTCGTGGCGGTGATCAGCCGGGTCGCGGGCCCCCCGAGCCGGAAGGTGGTCAACGGGGCGAGCGGGGCGTCGTGGAGTTCCTGCACGGGCTCAAGACTACGAGAAGGCTCGGGGCTCTCGGCCCGCGGTACGGACGGGGCGAGCCGCCGGGTGACCGCCGCGCCGGCAGGCGGCTCGCGGACGGCGTGGGGACGGCGGGGAGACGGCCCCGCCGTGGAGGCGGGGCCGTCTCGTGTCGTACCGGATGCGGACGGGCGGTTCAGCGGGAGGCGGTTTCCAGAGCCGGGGTGAGGGTGGGGGCCGGGCCCTCGGTCACGGTCTCCGAGCGCGCCGCACGCCGTGCCGACGGGATGAGCAGCACCGCGACTCCCGCCAGGGCGACCACCGCGGAGCCCACCACCAGCGCGGGCCGCAGGCCGTCCACGAAGGTCTTCGCGGTCTCGTAGCCGCCTTGTGCGGAGAAGATCGACGACATCACCGCGATGCCGAGCGCACCGCCCACCTCACGCAGCGCGTTGTTGGCGCCGGAGGCGATGCCCTGTTCCTGCGGACGGACGCTGGACATGACCAGGTTGGACGCCGGGGCGAAGTACAGGGACATTCCGATGCCGCTGATGATCAGGGCGGGCAACTGCTCGGCGTACGAGACGTCGGCGGCGACCACCAAGGCGTAGTAGGCGAGCCCGACGGCCTGCAGGAAGAGCCCGGTGGCGACCACGGGACGTCCGCCGATGCGGTCGGAGAGGTAGCCGGCGACCGGCGCGACGAGCATCGGCATACCGGTCCAGGGCAGCATCCGCAGGCCCGCCTCGGTGGGCGAGTAGCCGAGGACGCCCTGCATGTACTGGCTGAGCAGGAAGATCGAGCCGAACATCCCGAGGAACATCAGCAGGCTCGCGGCGTTGATCCCGGCGAAGGCGCGGGAGCGGAAGAGCCGCATCGGCAGCATCGGGTTCTTCGCCCGGATGCCGTGCAGGACGAAGGCGGCGAGCAGCGCGGCACCGGCGAGCAGGCCGGTCAGCACGATCGGGCTGGTCCAGCCGTCGGCGGGCCCGCGGACCAGGCCGTACACGATTCCGAAGAGGCCGCCGCTGGCGAGCAGGGTGCCGGGGATGTCGAGCCGGGCACCGGCGCCGTGGGACTCGGCCAGACGCAGCCGGGCGAGCGGGAGGAGGGCGAGGCCCAGCGGAACGTTCAGCCAGAAGATCCAGTGCCAGGACACGTGTTCGGTGAGGCTGCCGCCGATGAGAGGCCCGGAAGCGACCGCGAGTCCGTTCACGGCGCCCCAGATCCCGTACGCCATCCCGCGCCTGGCGGCCGGTACGGCGGCCGTCAGCAGGGTCAGCGTCAGCGGCATCATGATGGCGGCGCCGACGCCCTGGACCGCGCGGGCGGCGATCAGCGAGTCGATGCCCGGGGCCATGGCCGCGGCGGCGGAGGCGCCTGTGAAGACGGAGAGGCCGACGAGGAAGAGCCTGCGGCGGCCGAAGCGGTCGCCCAGCGCGGCGCCGAACATCAGCAGGACGGCGAAGGTGAGCGTGTACGCGCTCACGGTCCATTCCAGGTCGTCCAGCGCTCCCCCGAGGTCCTTGCGGATGGAGGGCAGGGCGGTCGTGACCACGAGGTTGTCGAGGGCCGCCATGAATCCGGCGACGCTGGTGATGACGAGGGCCCAGGTGGCTCCCCCGCGCCGTGCTGTCTGCTGTGACATCGCTCCCCCTAAGAGTGATTCACTCACGTTGATTAGTTATTGATGACTAACTTTCGCGCCCATGTAAAGGCGACGCCCGCCGCCTTCCCGATGAACGTCTATCCGCCCGAAACCCCGGCGCGCCCGGCCACCCGCGACTCCGGATAGATCCCTTCCCAGACCCGGTGGCCGGCCGGAAACCCCATGGCCACGAAGCAGTTGATGAGCATTCCGTACGCCAGGAAACTCGTCGTCTCCCCCACGTCGGCCCCGAGCGGCAGATGGACCGTGTCCCACAGCCGCGTCCAGCCGCCCCGCACCGCCTCGCCGAACTCGCGGTCGCCGGCCTCCTCGGCGGCCGCCACCGCGGTGTACGTCTGCATCTGCATGAGCAGCCGCTCCGGGTGCTCCGCGATGACCCGCGTGTACGCGGTCGCCATGGAGTGCAGGGCCTCCTCGCCCTCCAGCCCCTCGGAGGCCTCCTCGAAGGTGCGGCGGATGTCCTCGAGACAGCGTTCGGCCGCCGCGAGGAAGATCGCCTTCTTGCCCGGGAAGAGCCGGAAGAGGTACGGCTGCGAGACGCCCACACGCTTGGCGATCGCCTCGGTGGAGGTGCCGTAGTAGCCGCCGCGGGCGAACTCGCCGATCGCCGCGCGGATGACGCTTTCGCGCCTGTCCTCTGCGCTCATCCTGACCATGCGAGAAAGTTAGTACTCAATCACTAACTACGTCAAGAGGGTTCGGAAAATGGGGCGGGGCGTGTCCTGTGGGGTGCGCGGGGAGGGTTCCGTGAGGTGCGCGGGGCGTGTTCCGTGAGGTGCGCGGTGGGGGCCGTCAAGCGCGCGGAGGTCACGAGCCGCAGGGTGCGGCGCACTGGTGAGGATGAGTAAGGGGCGCCCGCAATGGGCGGGCGCCCCTTCCCGTTGCCCGTTGCCTGTTACCCGTCGCCGCCCGCTGTCGGCGGCCGCGGTCGGCGGTCGGCGGTCGGCGGTCGGCGGTCGGCCAAGCCGTACGGCCGTGACCTGACCGGCCGTACGAGCCGCCACCGAACCGGTCGTGCGACCCGCCCGTCGGGCCTGCCGCACGACCCGCCGTCAGGCCAGCCGCACGACCGCTCGCGACATGCCCAGGACCTTCTGGCCCGCGCTCGTGGCGGTGAGGTCGACGCGGACGGTGTTGTCGTCCAGCTTGGCCGCGACCTTGGCGCTGACCTCGACGGTCGCTCCCTTGTCGTCGTTCGGCACGACGACCGGCTTGGTGAACCGCACGCCGTACTCGACCACCGCGCCCGGGTCGCCGACCCAGTCGGTGACGACGCGGATCGCCTCGGCCATGGTGAACATGCCGTGCGCGATGACGTCGGGGAGACCGACCTCGACCGCGAACTTCTCGTTCCAGTGGATCGGGTTGAAGTCCCCGGAGGCGCCCGCGTACTGCACGAGTGTGGCGCGAGTCACGGGGAAGGACTGGGCCGGCAGCTCCGTACCGACCTCGACATCACCGTAGGTAATCTTCGCCGCCATGATCAGCCCTCCGCCCGTGCCACGAGTTTGGTGATGGCCGTCACCACGTGCTCGCCCGTCTCGTCGTGGACCTCACCGCGGATGTCCAGGATGTCGTTGCCGGCCATGGACTTGATCGCCTCGATGGTCGAGGTGACCGTGAGCCGGTCGCCCGCGCGCACCGGGCGGGTGTAGGCGAACTTCTGGTCACCGTGCACCACGCGGCTGTAGTCGAGACCCAGTTGGGGGTCCTCGACGACCTGCCCCGCGGCCTTGAAGGTGATGGCGAACACGAAGGTCGGCGGGGCGATCACATCGGCGTGCCCGAGAGCCTTGGCGGCCTCCGGGTCCGTGTACGCCGGGTTGGTGTCCCCCACGGCCTCCGCGAATTCGCGGATCTTCTCCCGGCCCACCTCATAGGGCTCGGTGGGCGGGTAGGTCCGCCCCACGAAGGACTGGTCGAGCGCCATGGGCCCGGAACCTCCTGGTATTCAGCCGGTGCGGCGTATGCCGCGGTGCAGCGGATCCCGGCCGGCGTCCGGCGCCGCGCTGCGGCACTCGGTCCTGGCCGACGGCCGGTGTCGAGCGCCCGGCGTTCGGCACGCCCGGCATCCGACGGGTGAACGACGCGAGGCCGCCCCCGTTACTGGGGACGGCCTCGTGTACGAGCCTGAAATTATCGCGTTTCGCGGTGCGCGGTGTGCGCGTTGCAACGCGGGCAGTGCTTCTTCATCTCCAGTCGGTCCGGGTCGTTACGCCGGTTCTTCTTGGTGATGTAGTTCCGCTCCTTGCACTCCACGCAGGCCAGCGTGATCTTCGGGCGGACGTCGGTGGCAGCCACAGGAGTGCTCCTTGACGAACGGATGGGACGATAAGACGTTTAACGCATAGAAGAGTAGCCGATCGAAGGACCGACCCCACAATCGGCTACTGTCTGTAGCGGTGACCGGACTTGAACCGGTGACACAGCGATTATGAGCCGCTTGCTCTACCGACTGAGCTACACCGCTGTGATGCGATCAGAACCCGTCTTGCGACGGGCACCTCACACACCAGAGCCCCAATACGGAATCGAACCGTAGACCTTCTCCTTACCATGGAGACGCTCTGCCGACTGAGCTATTGGGGCGAGCGATGAAGACATTACACGCTCGCCCGCCGATCGCCCAAATCCGTTTCGCGGCACCCGCCCCGGCCTGTTCCCGGCCGCTTCCCGGCCGCTCCCCGGCCCGCCTCCCACCCGTTCCTCACGCCCCTCCCGGACGGTGCGTCACGACCGCGACACGCGGCGCTCGCGCCCCCTGGATCACGGACGCATCCCCAGGTCCGGGGCCCCTCCCGAGCGCCGGACCACACCGGTACGACTATTGCGCTCCTCCCCGACGAGGACGGTTCGCCAGCCTAGGCTCGACCCACGCTGCGTGATCTTGACCGCCTACTCTCCGTCACCCCACCGTCCACAACAGCACTCTCCGCAACCGACTCCCCGCAGTCGCCCCCGAGCCCCAGGAGCGCGATGCCCGACAGTCAGTCGCAGCCGCCCCACTCGTCGTCGTCGGCGTCGGGACGGACCGACACCGCCACCCTGCTGCTGTGCGGAGCGCGGCTCACCGACGGCCGGACCGTGGACGTACGGCTCGGCGGCGGGCGCATCGAGGCGGTCGGTACCGCGGGCAGCCTGGCGACGGAACCCTCCGGAACGCGGACCCCGAAGGTGGACCTCGGCGGCTTCCTGCTCGTGCCGGCCCCCGCCGAGCCCCACGCACACGGCGACACGGCTCTGACGGCCGAGGGCGACGGACCCGTCTCCCACGACCCGCACGAGGTCCAGCGCCGGGCCACCGAGGCCGCGTTGCTGCAGCTCGCGCACGGGGCGACGGCACTGCGCTCGCACGTGCGCGTCGGCGACGTACAGGGGCTGGGCGCACTGGACGCGGTGCTCCAGGCACGGCGCGCGCTGCGAGGGCTCACCGAGCTGTCGGTGGTGGCGATGCCGCGCCTCCTCAGCGGGATCGCCGGGGCCGACGGTCTCGCGATGCTGCGGGACGCCGTGAAGATGGGCGCCTCGGTGGTGGGCGGCTGCCCGGACACCGACCCCGATCCCACGGGGTACGTGGAGGCGGTCCTGGAACTCGCCTCCGAGCACGGCTGCCCGGTCGACCTGCACACGGACGCCACCGACCCCGCCCGGCTCGGACGGCTCGCGGCGATGGCGGGCGGACTGCGGTCCGGGGTGACGCTGAGCCCGTGCGCCGGGCTCGGCCGGCTGCACGCCGAGGCGGCCGCCCTGGCGGCCGACCAACTCGCCGCCGCGGGCGTCACCGTGGTGTGCCTGCCGCAGGGCGGCTGCGGGGGTTCGGAGCGTCGCGGGACGGCCCCGGTACGGCTGTTACGGGCTGCCGGAGTACGGGTCGTGGCGGGCGGCGGCGCACTGCGCGACGTGGCGAACCCGGTGGGCCGCGGGGACCCCCTGGACGCGGCGTACCTGCTGGCCTCGCGGTACGGGCTGCGCCCCGAGGATGCGTACGAGGCCGTGAGTTCCGGGGCGCGGTGCGCGCTGGGGCTGCCCGAGGTGCGCGTGGAGGCGGGATTTCCGGCCGAGTTGCTCGCGGTGCGCGGGGACGGGCTCGCGGGAGCACTGTCGCTCGCGTACAGCAGGATCGTGGTGCACCGGGGGCGCGTGGTGGCGCGGACCAGCGCCGTGCGTGAGTACTGCGACTCGGCCGCGGGCCTGGACCTGCCGCGGCAGGGCGGCGGGGATCCCTCCTGAAGCGCTCTCGCCTTCCCGACCCTCAGGAGCGGTGCCCTTGCCGTGTGTTGAGGGTGGAGAGCGGAGAGCGGGAAGGGAACGGAAAGAGATCCGCCGTATTCCCCCCTCCCCCCTTTTCGCTTCCCCTCTTCCCCCTTCCTCGCTCCCCTTTTCCTCCTTCCTCGCTCCCGCGTCCGATCACCCGTTCGCAAGATCACTCTCGTGACCCGTGAGTTGTCCACAGGTCATGCGGCGAACGCGTGCGTCCGGGCGTACGGTCGGAAACATGCGCATTGTCATCGCTGGAGGTCATGGTCAGATCGCGCTGCGGCTGGAGCGTCTGCTCGCCGCGCGCGGTGACGAGGTCGCGGGGATCATCCGCCGCGCCGAGCAGGGCGACGATCTGCGGGCGGCCGGAGCCGAACCGATCCTGTGCGATCTGGAGTCGGCCTCGGTGGAGGAGGTCGCCGCACATCTGCGGGGTGCGGACGCGGCCGTCTTCGCGGCGGGCGCGGGCCCGGGCAGCGGCGCGGCCCGCAAGTACACCGTGGACCGGGGCGCCGCGATCCTGTTCACGGACGCGGCGGAGCAGGCGGGAGTACGGCGGTACGTGGTCGTGTCCTCCATGGGCGCGGACCCGTCCCACCAGGGCGACGACGTGTTCGACGTGTACCTGCGCGCCAAGGGCGAGGCCGACGAGTACGTACGCAGCCGTACGGCCCTGGACTGGACGATCGTGCGCCCCGGCGGCCTGACCGACGACGCCGGAACCGGCCTCGTACGCCTGGAGGTCTCGACCGGCCCCGGCACGATTCCGCGGGACGACGTCGCGGCCGTCCTCGCCGAGCTGGTGGAGACATCGGCGACGGCCGGGCTGATCTTGGAACTGATCAGCGGTTCCACCCCTATCTCGGTCGCGGTCAAGTCGGTGGCGGGGAACTGACCGGGGAGGCGGAAGCGAAGGTCCGCCGGAGGACCGCCGGGGGCGGGTCGGGGGGCGCCGTCAAGGTGTTGGCCGAGGGGCCCCGAACCGTTCAGAACAGCGGGAGCTGACCGGGGAACTCCGCAACGGCATACCCGTCCAGTGCCGGCTGTGCGGCCCCCAACTGCGCCTGCCTGCGCGACCCGGGGCACGAGACCAGTTCCCCGCTGCCGCGCGCGCCCGGCGGATCGTGCCGGGCGAACCGTCCCGCGACAACGGCGATCTCCCGGTGGCACTCGGGGCAGTTCCTGCGACGCGACGACATGAGATCAGTGTGCCCTCACCCACCCCAGCCGACGCACTGACAGCAGCCACCCCAAGACCGCGGGCCCGAACACGAAGAAACCCCCTCTGATCTGCATCAACGCAGATCAGAGGGGGTTTACCTTCATGTGGCGGCGCCAGGATTCGAACCTGGGAAGGCTGAGCCGGCAGATTTACAGTCCTCCGCATCCACACGGCGTGACGTGGCGTTTCTCCGGAGAGCGCCCGCGCACCCCACGGATGCCCCACAGGCCGCGAAATCCGGCCCTTGAAGCAGTCGCCGAACGTGGGAGGCTTGGAAGCTGACATCCCACATGCGGAGGGAGAACGCGTGACGCAGGGGGCCGTTCCACGGGGCACATTCCTGAAGATCGCCGCAACGCTGAAGGCCAGGATTGAAACCGACCCTGATATGACAGTCCTGCCGTCCGCGGCCGACCTCATGCGCGAGTACAAGATCTCGCGGGGGGTCGTGCTGCGAGCATTCGTTGCCCTTCAGCAAGAGGGCATCGCGGAGCCGGCGCCCGGAGGCCGCTTGCGCGTTGCTCGGGGTCGTCAGAAGGCCGACGACCGCCCCTTGCCTGATCGGCTGGCGGAGATCATTACGGATGAAGAGCTAGAGGTGGGGGCAGCGTTCCCCAGCGCCTCTGTTCTCGCCGACCGGTTCGGGGTCTCACGCCCGACGATGACCAAGGCGTTGGACAGGCTGGAAGCGGCCGGCGTGCTGACGAACGGGGGCCAGGGCAAGGTGCGGACAGTCCGTGCTGTGCCGGTTCGAGAGGAGCAGTCCTAGCTTGCCGAAGCTGACTGAGTGGGCCTACCGACTGTCCGAATCCCTGCTCGCCGACCCGTTGCCGCGCCGCTGGAACCACTGCCAGGGCGTGGCACAGCGGGCCCGCACGATCGCGCTCGTTCTCGGGGAAGATGCGGATCTCTTGGAAGCGGCGGCGGTGCTACACGACATTGGCTATGCGCCGGATCTTGCGAAAACAGGGTTCCACCCCCTCGACGGGGCTCGATACCTCCGGGACGTCGCCCGCGCTGACGAGCGAATCGTCAACCTGGTCGCCCACCACTCGTGCGCCTACATGGAAGCAGACGCGCGGGAGCTCCGAGAAGAGCTGGACTCCGAGTTCCCTCACGAGAGCCCGCACCTTGACGACGCGTTGTGTTACTGCGACATGAACACCACACCGGACGGCACTCCGACGAATCCCATCGACCGAATCGATGAGATCACCGGGCGGTACGGGCCCGAGAGCCTGATCGGTACGTTCATCCGCCGCGCCGAGCCGGAGATCCTGGCGTGCACGTCCCGGGTTCTGGAACGAGTGAGTGCGGCCAAGCGTCAGCCGATGTAAGGCACGGTCCGTGTGCGATCCATGGCGTGCTCGATCCGGAGCCGCATGGTCGGGTGGACGTCCATCTCTGCGAGTTCCGCGGCCGGAACCCATCGGACCTGCGTCGTCTCGTCACTCGTGCGCAGGTCGCCCCCGACCGGCCGTGCGCGAAAGCAGATGCTGAACTGCTGGCGGACTTCGCCGTCGTCGTACTGCATGACATGTCCGGGGTCGGTGTAGATCCCGGACATGTCCAGCACTTCGACCTTGATGCCCGTCTCCTCCCAAGCCTCCCGAACCACGGTGTCGCCGATGGATTCACCAAGGTCGTGACCACCGCCGGGCAGGGCCCATCGCCCATTGTCGGAACGCTGGATCATCAGTACTCGTTCGGCCTCGTCTTGCACGAAAGCAACCACGGACGGCACGACCGAGTTGGCCGGCGGCGCGGACGAGTCATGCAGGTAGTCGATACGCCCCATGGTCAGGCTCCCGTGATGTCGAGTTGGGTGACAGGGCGAGCGTGTGCCCACGTGTGGTCAACGCTATTCGCGTACGTGTCGAAGAGACCACCATCGGCTATGCGTCGCAGGTGAAGGACGGGCGCCATGTACGCGCCAATGCCGTAGACGTGCGGGTTGACGAGCATTTCGTCATCGGCCCGATAGATGGAGTTGTAGAGTGTCGAATCATGGAGCCGGAATCCCAGGTCAGGGAGGCTTCCGATGAGCGGCCGATAGAGCATCAGGGCGTTCCGGATCTTCCCTCCCATGATCCGGTGCCCTTCGTCTATGCCTCGCTGCTCGACAGCCGCGCAGTCCGGGTCCCCCAGGAGGATGCGGATCTGCACGCCAGCGGCCACCTTCGCCCGTAGAAGGTCGTGAAAGACCGGGTCTTCCGAGAGGAAGAGACCCGAGTAGACCAGCACATCCAAGGTCTTCTGCGCGCGCCCGTAGAGCTCCCGCCAAAGACCGGGCGGCACAGCGTGCCGGTGGGGGTAGACAGTCGAAATCTCCGCCTTTGACAGATCAATCGCGGTTTCCATCGCCCCCCCGTCCTCCCACAACGTGGTGACGTCAACCTTCAGCACCGCGGCCGTGGCGTACTGGTGGCGCCGATACGGGATCTTCCCCTGCGTGATCCAGCGCTCGACTGTCTTGGGGTTTACCCCGAGCGAGTCCGCCAGCCCTTGGACGGTCAGGCCGCGCGCCAACAGAGCCGAGCGTAAGCGTTCGTTGGACATCTGCACCCCCCGGTGGGACTTCTAGGGACTTCCTGACGATAGCGAGCCGGCCCCAAGGTGTCCACCAGAGGGGTAATCAACTCCCCTGACGTGCAGGGATGCTGAGGACAGCTCAGAAAACTCCCGAAAAGATCCAAGAACTTTCGCCGAGTACTTGACCGACCCCCATGCAGTACCTGTAAAACAGGTACTGCATTGCCCGGAGGAAAGCACCGCGGGTCCCGCGGGGCGAGTACGAAGGAAGCGGCCGTTTTGTTGAGAACTGAACAGTGATCGTGCGGGGCTGACGCGGAGTCGGCGGTCGCGGTAGGTGCCTAGGGCGAGGGTCCGGGGGCAAACCGCCGTGGTGGACGTCGTCTCCCCCCTACGCGCCTGGCAGGCGCCACCTGGGCTTTTGGGTGTGGGGGAAGTGCAGCGGGGCCCCAACGCACGTGGCGGCAAGAGTGAGACCGCCCCCGTGACGACCGGGTGACGTCGTCGGCGGCACGCCACCCTGCACCGACTCGTGCAGGCCGCCTGCTGGCGTCAGAGCAGTGACGATGACGCACCCGATTCACCGGCTCGGGACCGGCCCGCCACGCAAAGGCAGGGCCGGTGAAGCCGATGTCCGCCACCGCAGTGCTCTCGCCCTGCGGCCGGCTGCCTCCCCCGCCCGTCCAGCCCGTTTTCCACAGGGTGTGTACGGGCGGGGTGGCAGGGAGCCGGGGCCGGAAGCATCCGGCCGGGCCCATCCCTACGACTCGTCAGGAGCCCGCATGTTCGGCAAGAAGTCGCAGCAGTCGCCCGACCTGACCACCCCGGAGAGCGTCGAGAAGAGCCAGAAGGTCTACGACCGCATCGCGGCCGGCACGTGCAAGGACGCCGCCGCGGAGCTGGACAGCACGCACGGCGTCACCCCGAAGAAGAAGCGCTGACCTTCCCCCATCCCTAACGGCGCGCGCCCCCGGAGCAGCAACTCCGGGGGCGCTGTTTTGGGCCGTTCCAGAGCTAAGGAACCACGACCCATGAAGTACATCGTTGCTGGTCATGAGGCTGTTACGCCTGCTGAGTTCGCGGAGCTGGCGTTCGGTATCGACCTGGAATTGTTCACCGGCCCCGGCCGGGAATCGGAGCTTGAGCGTATGGCGCGGCTGGACGTGGCCCGCGAGGTCCTCATGGAGCTGCGCGAGTCCGACCCGCAGGCCGCGGCCTACGCCGCTCACCTGCTGCGCACGAGTCCGCTCGGGTCCCCGGTGGCGCGGCCGGGGCGCCGCTCGCGGACGCGGCGGCAGGTCCGGCAGGACACGGCGCGGGCTGCGGTGGCGGCATGAACGAGACGCTGATGCTGGACGGGCTCACCGTCCCGATGCGGGCCCTGCGGTTGCTGGCCACGGATTTCGGGTTCCTGCCCGCGCCGCATCTGCACGTGTCGCCGGTCTATCCGGACCGGTTGACGCTCTCGCTCCATGAGGGCCTGCCGGACTTTGAGGCCTGGCGGGATGCGCTGGGGATCGCCCCGGAGACCGTGACCTGCCGCGCGCAGGCCAATGGTGTGCGGCATGTCCTGTGCGCGTTCGGCTCCTATGCGGGCGCTGAGCTGGAGTTGGTCGGCTACGGCGACGTCCCCATCCCGGCGCGGGAAGGAGGCGGTGATGCCGTCCTGGCTTCCTGACCTTCCCGCGGGCGTGCCGTGGGCGGTGCCCCTGGCCGGCGCCGTTATCGTGCTCGCCCTGCTGGCCTGGGGTGTAGGGCAACTGCGGAAGTCGTCGTGGCTGTCCGGCATCGGCCCGCAAGCCGTCGTCGCCCTGGGCGGTGTCGCGGTGAGCGTGCACGGTCTGTGGGGCTTCGCCACCGACACCAGCGCCCTGCCCCCGGAGCTGGCCGTAGGGCTGATCGCGGTGTTCGACGCGGCTGAGATGACGCTGCTGGTCATGATGTACCGGGCGGCCGATCCGCAGGCGGGCTGGACACCGCAACTACGGCTGATGCACCGCACCGCATGGATGCTGGTCAGCTTCTCCGCGGCCATGAACGCCGTGCACGCCCCGAACTGGTGGTCACGGCCCGTCCTCGCCGCGGTGCCCGCACTCGCGGCATGGCTGATCGAACTCCAGCTCCGCAGCAAGCTCCACCACCCCAAGCCCGCTCAGGACGACGACAACGGCCGGCCGGGACCGGCTCGTCTGGTGGCACTGCTGTGGCAGCACGCCTGGGCTGAACTGTTCGCCCTGCTCGGACTGGACGCCCGCACATCGTCCTCAGCGATCGCACGCGCCGCTCTCGTGCAGCGGGCTGCGCTGCGCGTCTACCGGCTGCGCCTGGCCCTGGACGGGGGCAGGCCGCGGCGGGTACGGCGCTGGCGCCGCAAGGCACAGAAAGCCTTGGATCGTGCGGACGTGGCGACCGACCGGGAGCAGGCACTCGCGCTGGCCCGCCGGCTGGCCGCACTGACCCGCGCGGACGACGTCGCCACCCTCGACTACCGGCGCCCCGGCGACGTGCTGAGGCTGATCGAGGATCTCGCAGTGACACCGGCCGTGGAACGGCAGACGGCTTCCACGCTGGCAGAGCAGGCCGAAGGCGCGCGGCAGCGCGCGGAAGCCGCGCGGCAGGAAGCAGAGAACGCGCGGCAGCGCGCGGCAGACGAACTCACCGCCGCGCACAGCGAACTCGAACGGGTCCGCGAGGAGCAGGCCGCGCTGCTGGCGCAGGGCAACGACGCGAACGGGCGCGCGGCTGCCGCGCGGCAGATCGAGGACGCTGCGCGGCAGCGCGCGGACGGCGCGCGGCAGGACGAAGAAGCCGCGCGGCAGCGCGTGGCGGCACTCGTCCAGCAAGCCCAGGCAGCCGAGAACGCCCACCGGCAGAAGATCGACAGTCTCACCGCAGAAGCCCAGCGCGCACAGAACGCCTACCAGTCCCGTACGGACGCGCTGGCGCAGCTCAACGGCCAGATCGCGGAAGCACGGACGCTGTATGAGCGGCTGTGCGGAGACCTCGCCGGACTCGACCCGCAGGCCCCCGAGGGAGCCACCGAGGGCGGGGAGACGGTGTGGAAGTCGCCCGCGAAGCAGGACGGCTGGACGCACTACCTGCACGCCGTGAACAGCCCGCAGCCGGTCGAACCGACCGCCGCTGATCTTGCCGAGCGCTTCGGCGTGGACCCCGGAAACGCGCGGAACTGGCTGCGGGACTTCCGTTCCGCGCGCGCCGCGCAGCTTGCCGCGCAACCGCGCGCACTGAGCACCGCCTGACGCCATGGCGAGCATCCCGACCTATCCGTGGCACCTCGCTCCGGACGGCTTGGCGACCATCCGGCAACTCAAAGCGCGCGGATTGCGGCCCGGCGGACAGGACGTCGCCGCGCAACTCGAACGGCCCCGGCGGCGCCGCGGCCCGCTGGTCGCCTACCTCTACGAGATCGACGAGGCCAAACCGGTCCGACCGATGACACCGGCGAAATGGGCGGCCTTGGCCAAAGCCAACACCGCGCGGCGCACCTGCCCGGAGTGCGAGCGGGATGCCGGATACGTCATCCCCACCTCCCTCGGCATGTGTGTGCCCTGTGCCTATCCCGACGACGAACAGGGCGCCGCCTGACCACCGTTGGCAGGCCCCTCTTGATCCGCACGTTGCGTGGCGGCGGCAGCGCTTGCCACGACTTCCCCGAATGCTGCACGGCCCACATATTCGAAGGAGTAACCGTCATGTCCGGAATCGATTGGGACAAGGAGTTCACGCGTATAGGCCCCGAGGCCCCAGAGAAGCCCAGCACGTCATCCAAGTTGTCCGTCAAACTCGGTGGGGTCCGCCGCAACACAGCTGCCCTCGCCGTGTGCGGCACGATCGCCGTCCTCGCGGTGTGCGGCACGGTCGTTGCCGTCACCGGCATGCAGGGCGAGGAGGCCGCCCAGGACCGTGCGCGGGCCAAGGAGAAGGCCGCGAACGCCCTGGTCGAGGTAGAGGCCGACAAGCGGCGGGCGCAGACCGAGGAAGCCGCGGCCAAGACCCTGTACGAGCGGGAGATGGCCGTCTACCGGGAGTGCATGAAGATCCGGGCGGCGGCGGTCGCCAAGGCGGCCTCGTACGACGTCGCGAAGATCCCCGCGTGCGACGCCCCGACCCTCGGCGGTGCGGCCCCCAAGACGCAGGAGCCCACCGGCGGCGGCATCACCTCCAGCCCCTGGCTGTGGGTGGCTCTCGTCGGCGGCGGTGGCCTTCTCGCCTACAAGAAGCTCTCCGTCTCCTCCGGTTCCAACTCCGGTTCCAGTGCGGTCAGCCCCGCGAACAACAAGGGATTCACCTTCGAGAAGGGTGCGTGAGATGACGCTCCAGTTTTTCGCCCTGGCCCTGTTCTGCTGGGCCCTGTTCTTCACCTTCAAGAAGACCAAGGGAAAGCAGATGGTGATCTGCGTGATGCTGATCGTCTCCGGGATCTTCCTGCCGTACACACCGTTCAGTGACGAGATCCGCAGCACCCTCGAATCGGTCTTCAGCACGGCGAACGACACAGTCAGCGACATCGGCTCGTCACGCTAGGCAAGCATCCGCTCGGTTACCGGTTACCGGTTACAGGCCACAGACACCGCCTCACCCCGCTCTGAGCGGCCCGACCGGCGTCCACAGGGCCTGTAACCGGTAACCGGTAACCCCCCGACAACTACACAGTGTCACGGAAGGAGGCTCGTGGAACTCCTCATTCTCCTTGCCATCACCTACCTCGTCGGCGTCGACAACACACACGGAAAATACGAGCAGGCGGGAATCAAGAAACCCCCGCCGAAACCGAAAGCCAAATGGGAGCCGACCAGGGCACCGGACACCTTCCGAAACGCCTCCTACAACGCGGCAGCGAAAACGCATTACGGGCTGCTCGCGGGTGCCCACTTGGCTGGCGGCCTGCGTGACGGGTGGCGTTCCGCCTACCTGAAGAAACCGGGCACCAAGCCTTCCGGTTCGTCTCCCGCCACGCCTCCTTCGGGGCCCTCCGGGACCACCCCCGGCGTCACCGTGCCGCCGAAGCCCACCACACCCCCGGCAGCCCCGCCACAAAAGCCCACCACGCCTCCCACCACTCCACCTCCGCCTGCCGCCGCGCCTGCCGCTTCTGCGCCGGCGCCGACGATCCCGCCGCCCGGCACCGTTCCTGCGCCCCGCACCGTCACGCTCCCCGACCGCATCAGGAAGGACCCCGCGATGCAGCCCAACCCGCCCGTTCCGCACACCGCGACCGTCGACGACAAAGGCGTCCACGTCACCACCGCCAGCGGGAAGAGCCGCACCTACAGCGGCGGTGAGGTCATCACCCTCACACAGGTCATCGACCTCGCCGAAGGCGCCGCCACCCTGTGCCAGTCCAGCTCCGAGACCTGCCTGGAACTCGTGGACGAATCCACGCAGCTCGCGGCGGACTGCGACGTGCTGATCGCCGAGATCACGGAGAAGGGCGTCGGCGAAAACCTCATCGGCAAGTGCGAACACCTCAAGGAACAACTCGACCTCCAGGCCGCCGCCGCCAAGAAGCTCCACGACCAGATCCAGGGCGGCGAGGAAGCATGCCGCACCGCCTCCGCGAACGCCGAAGTCCGCCACGGCCAGATCTTCCGGGCCGTCGCCGACTCCCCGCTGACCACGCCCGCCGAACGCGACTTCTACAACGCCCGATAGAAGAGGAGCAGCCCCCATGTCTGCCACCGAATCCCTCAAGGACGCCGCGACCTACGCGGCCCTGCGCGTCAAGCTCGCCTGGCTCACCCACCAGGTCCACGTCCACGCCGAGACCGTCACCACCCTCGCCTCCGATGTCGACGACAGCGCGGAGCAGATGCAGGACGCCTCCGAGACGATGAAGGCGCTGGCCGTCGATACCGCCACCACCGCCGAGTTCGCGGACGCCGCCCTCGCCATGACCGGCGCCAAGGAAGCGGCAGGCGCCTACACCTCCGCGGCGGACAGCGCGGCCGCAGCCGCCGACGACGCGAAGACGACCGTCGAGTCCGACCACGGGGGTATCGCCGACGCGGTGGACACCTCACCCGTCGACATGGCCGACGCCGCCTTCTACACCCAGAGTTAAGGAGACAGGGCCATGGGGCCGACCCGAGCACAGTTCATCCAGTACGCGCCCGCCGCTCTCGCCGTGGGAGCGCTCACCGCCGGCCCCTGGTCCGCTATCGCCGCCGGAGCGGCCGGAGCAGGGGCGTGGGCCATCAACGCCTCCGCCCCCGCCCTGCGCTCCCTGATCGCCTGCGGAATCACCGCCACCGGCTGCGGCATAGCCGCTCACCAGGTCCTCGCGACCGGCATGAACCCGCTGTTCGCTCTCGGGCTCGCCGTACCGGCCGGGGCGGCCGTCCTGGCCCACCACCGCAACACCGCCGGCGAACTGCCCGCCGCGCTCGCCACCACGACCACGGCGGTGGCGGCGGGGCAGTCCTCGCAGGAGCAGCTCATCACCGCCTGGTGGAAGGAGTTCATCTCCGGGCCCACCCAGACCGAGGGCCGCAAGCTGATCCAGGCCGGGGCCGGCCTCGCGCACCTGGCCCTCGACGCCGGGGACGAGCATGTGTCGTTCACCGGGATCATCACGCTGCCCCAGGGCCAGCAGGTCCGGGTGAAGGCCGCCGACATCGCGGCCGTCTACCAGATCCCCGTCTCCCAGGTCGAGATGGGCGACCCGAAGCACTACGCGCCGAACGCGCTGCCCGTCACCGTCCACCTCAAGAAGGCGACCGCAGCGCCGGAGATCGCGGCCGGCGCCCCCACGACTCCCGAGCAGCTGTGGGCCGCGCACGTCGCCATCCCGGAAGGAGCGATGCCCGGCACCACCCTGGCCCTCACCCGCTACGACGGGCCCCTGGACTGGGAAGGGATCGCCACCCGCGACCGCAAGGCGATCGGGACCGTCAACCTCCAAGACCTCGCGGGCAACCTCGACCTGGAGACCATCCAGATCGCCCTCGCCCCCACCGACAAGCCCTCACAGATGGGGGTGCGCGTGATGAAGGAACACGCGCTGATGCACGGCACGATGCTCTCCTCGGTCGCGGACGAACTGTCCATGGACTCACGCGGATACATCCGCCTGGGCACCTACATCGACGCACGCGCAGCCCTCGTCCCCCTCGCCCAGCCCGGCTCCGGCGCCCGCCACCTCTACCTCGTCGGCGGCTCCCGCTCCGGAAAATCCGGATGCCTCGAACAAGTCCTCCTCTCCGCCCACAAGTCCAGCATCGCGGTGATCCTGTCCTCCCCGCAGGCCGGCACCATCGCCGGAGCGCGCTTGGCCGCGTACTGCGGGGACGGCCTGGACGAAGCGATGTGCGCCCTTCGGCTGGCCTACGCGATGATGCTCGACCGCGAAGCCCGCTACCGCTCCCCCGCCTTTCCCTTCACCGACCCGCTGATCCTGATCGTCATCGACGAAGCGCACATGCTGCTCTCGACCTCCTCGCCGTACCACGCGGAGGCCAAAGCGATCGTGGAGCAGCTGACCCGCCGGTCCCTGAAGAGGGGTATCGGCGTGGTCCTGGCCACCCAGACGCCGCTTGCCGAAGACCTCGGTAACTCCACGGTCATCCGCTCCCAGCTCCTCATCGGCGGCGGCGCCGTGTTCCTGCGCTGCGCGAAGGGCCAGGGCTCCCTGGTCGGAGCGAACGCGGTCGAAGGGGCGGAGGGCATCGACCTGTCGAGGATTCCTTCCTCGTGGCCCGGCCAGTACCAGAAAGTCGCCGACCGGGACATGAGCGGCCTGGACACCGAAGCCGCCGCCGGCCCCGAGGACGGCACGTTCGGCCTCGGCTACCTCCTCACCCCCGGCTCCCAGGCCCTCCAGTTCCGCTCCCTGCACCTGGACGTGCCACCCGCCTCCCTCGCCGGGAACTTGCCGCCCGTCACCGTCGAAGACTGCGACGCCTGGCACCACCGGGAGGCAATCACACAGACCCCGATGGTCGACCAGCGCGGCAAGAACCTGGTCGGCAGCCTCGCCGACCTCCTCACCGCAGCACAGCAGGGACCGCCTGTTCCGCAACAGCGGGCCCAGACCGACCCCGCCGCCCCTTCCGACGGACAGGAGCTGATCAAGCCTCGCATCCTCGAACTCCTGCGACAGGAATCCATCCCCATGACCGCCGAGACCATCGCCCGAAAGCTGGGCACATCCGCGAAACACGTCAAGCCGCGCCTGTCCGAGCTGAAGAAGCGGGACGAGGTAACCAACGAGAACGGCCTGTGGAGGGCAGCATGAACACCCGCACCGCACCCCACTTCACCCCCATCGACCCGGACCTGTACACGCAGGCATTCCAACTCCTCGACCCCGCCCCGGAACCCGTCGCCCCAGCGGTCCCCGCCGCTCCCGCACCGGTTTCCGTCATCCTCGCCGCCCCGCCCGTGCACCGGCCCGGCCCGGTCGAGAAAACCCTCACCGACGCCCTCACCTTCCTCGACACCCACGGCTGGGCCAAACACAGGCTCATCCACACCGAGGGCGCCCGCTGCTCCATCGGCGCGCTGCGAGCAGCGGCCGGAGCCCGCAACGCCGCCTACCGCGACGCCGGGAACCTCCTCCTGGACGAAGCCCACAACCAGCACGGCAACCAGTGGGAGTCGATCCCCTCCTGGAACGACTCCCACACCGGAGCCCAGGTACGCGGCGTGTGGGAGGCCGCCATCCGGCGCGCACACCACCTCAACATCTGACCCGGCTGGAGCCACCCGTGTCGTTCTCATTCACCGACCCCAAGCCGAACAACGAACCCTCCTTCTCCTTCACCGGGCCCAACCCGGCCGACGTCGAGGAGCAGCTGCAGGCGATCACCGACATGGCACACGAAATCCTCCGCCTCGTCACGGAGGTACGCAGGCAGATCAGCAACTGAGCATCTCGCCCAGCAGACACAGCGAGGGCGGCCCCGTCTCGCCAAAGTCCGGGCCGCCCTTGCCAACCAGCACCCGTCAAAGGAACTGGAGACCAACCAGCATGACGCAATCCACCGACAACACGCGAGAGGCCTTACTCGCCGCCGCTCTGACGGCCGCTGCCCGCGGCTGGCACGTCTTCCCCCTCCGCCCCGGCACGAAGCGGCCAGCGCTGCACGGAGAGACCGCCTGCGCCCGCACCGGAGCCTGCAAGGCAGGTCACCGGAAGTGGGAGCAGCGCGCCACCACCGACCCCGACCGCATCCGCGCCACCTGGTCTCGCGGCCCGTTCAACGTCGGTATCGCCACCGGCCCTTCCGGGCTACTGGTGGTCGACCTGGACGTGCCGAAGGACAAGGACAACAGCAACGCGGACGCGCCTGCCGGCGCGGCGACCTTCGGAGCGCTCTGCGAGCGCACCGGACAACCCGTCCCCGCCACCTACCGGACGCGGACCGCGAGCGACGGGGAGCACCTGTACTTCACCGCGCCCGCGGATATCCGGCTGGCCAACACGGCGGGCAGTCTCGCGCCGCTCGTGGACACCCGAGCGTGGGGTGGCTACGTCGTTGCCGCAGGCAGCGCCACACAGGCCGGCCCGTACACCGTCACCGACGACACCGCCCCCGCGGCGCTGCCCGCGTGGCTACTTCGGCTGCTGGAGTCGCCGCCGGTACCCCAACCGGTCACGCCGATGGTGTGGCCCACGGTCAGCGGCAGTCGCGCCGCCACCGCGGCGCTCGAGCGGGAGTGCCAGGCGGTGGTGGCGGCGCCGGAGGGCGCGGGGAACGTCACGCTCAATCGATGCGCCTTCAAGGTGGGGCGGTTCGTCGCGTGGGGCGACATCGCCCGGCACGTGGTGGAGGAAGCCTTCCAAGCGGCGGGGGAGACGCGCGGACTCACCGCTGCCGAGTGCCGCGCCACCATCCGCAGTGCCTTGGACAGCAGCCTGCGCAAAGCCCGCCCCCGGGACGCGGCATGAGCACCCCACCCCCCCTCCCCTTGGAAGGCCAACAGACAGCCACCACCGGCCCGCACCCCGCCGAACCTGCCCCGCAACGGCCGGCCGTGGGCGAGCCGAAGGACGTCGCCGAAGGCGTCCCCACTGTCCTTTCTCGCCCGAAGCGATTCCCCGACGTCCGCGGACATCAGAGCAGTAGCAATCCCACCCCGGAGCAGCCCGGTATCCGCATCTACGCCCCGCCGCTCTACCGCTCCCACGACGACCGGGCCCGCTGGTGGAAACAGCACGGCGACACCCCCACCGCCGCCTACGCCTGCCCCTGCGGACAGATCCGCACTGCCACCGGAGCACAGGCAGTGGCCGCGCTGGTTACTGCCTACGGCGCCCACAAGGACACCTGCACCGGAACACCCGCCCCGCTCACCGAAAGGAGGACGGCCACATGATGAACCGCCCCGCCAACGACACCGAAACCGAGGAACTGCCCCCGCCCACAAACCCCCTGGCCGTCGCCCGCCGGCTTCTACCGGACTGGCAGACCGAGGACGGACGGCTCGTGTGCCGGCGCTGGCGGGCATCGTGGATGCGCTGGAACGGCTCTTGCTGGCGCGAGATGGACGAAGCGCAGATTCGCGCCGGCATGTACACCCGCCTCGAACACGCCATATCCATCGTCGTCAACAAGAAGGGCGAGCCGGAACAGCACCCGTGGGCCCCGACCAAGCAGAAGATCGGCAACCTGCTCGACGCGCTCGGGGCGATCACTCTGCTGCCCACGGACACGGACGTCCCGGCATGGATCGACGGGCAGGGGGCCACGGGGCAGGATGAGGGACCCATCGTGGCCTGTGAGAACGGACTCCTGCGCATCCAGGACCGGGCGTTGCTGCCGCACGGACCGGAGTTCTTCAACCTCGTGTCCGTGCCGTTCGCCTACGACCCCGACGCCACAGCGCCGACGTGGGAACGGTTCCTCGCACAGCTCTGGCCCGACGACCCGGACACCATCGCCGCACTTCAGGAATGGTTCGGCTACGTCCTGTCCGGCCGTACCGACCAGCAGAAGATCCTGCTCATCGTCGGCCCCTCCCGCTCTGGTAAGGGCACCATCGCCCGAGTGCTGAAAGCGCTGGTCGGCAAGGAGAATCTGGCCGGCCCGACCCTGGCAGGGCTCGGGACGAACTTCGGTCTGTCTACCCTGATCGGCAAGTCCCTCGCGATCATCTCGGACGCCCGTCTGTCCGGGAACGACAACAGTCAGGTCGTGGAGCGGCTGTTGACGATCTCGGGTGACGACACGATCGACATTGACCGCAAGTTCCGCGAGCCGTGGACCGGTCGGGTGCCGTCGCGGCTGATGATCCTGTCCAACGAGCTGCCGCACTTCGGCGACTCATCCGGTGTCATCGCCAACCGGTTCATCCTGCTCAGCATGCGCGTGTCCTGGCTCGGCAAGGAAGATCCGACCCTCACCGACCGCCTCACCGCGGAAATGCCAGGCATCCTCAACTGGGCCCTGGACGGGCTTGCCCGTCTCCAGCGCAACGGGCGGATCACACAGCCACCGTCCAGCCGCGAGGCGATCACCACCATGCAGGACACCGCTTCACCGACCAGCGCATTCGTCCGCGAGCGCTGCACCACCGGCCCGGCATGCACCGTCGCCGTGGACGACCTGTGGAACGTCTGGCGCGAGTGGACCGAGGACAACGGCGTCCGCCACGGCACGAAACAGATCTTCGGCCGCAACCTCCTGTCCGTCGTCCCGCAGCTCAGCCTCACCCGCCCTCGCGACGGGGGTAACCGCATCCGCACCTACACCGGAATCGGTCTACGCCCCTCCCAGGACGTATCCGAGTAGAGCACCGCCCACATTCCGTCGGGTCGCGGACCATCGCGGACCACCCTGCCTGACCTGCGCATTCATCAACCCCGGAAACGGGACCATCGCGGACCACCCGGTCACCGGTGGTCCGCGATGGTCCGGATACAACGCCAACAAAACCGCAGGTCAACAGGGGTGGTCCGCGATGGTCCGCGACCCACAGCACTGTGACGCCAACCACACCCCAAGAGAACCGCAGAGGAGTCCCGCCTTGGCCCGCCCCAAGATGCTCAAGCTCCCGGAAGTCCTTGACGAGATCGGCATGAGTCGCGCCGCCTTCTACCGCATGCGCGCCCGTGGGCAGGCGCCCCGCCTCGTGAAGCTGCCGAACGGTCACCTCCGAGTCTGCCGCAACGACTTGGACGACTGGTTGAACAGCCTGGACACCCCCGCCTACTGATCGCCCAAGGGGCCTGGCCAGGTGCCGGGCCCCCTTCACGGAAAGGTCCCGTATGGGGGAGACGTACAACGTTCGGATTTGGTCTGTACGGCAGCGCAAGGACCGCGGGCAGAGTTCGGCAGAGCTGCGCTGGAAGACCGGCGAGACCCCGCACTCTCAGACGTTCAGCACCAAGACATTGGCGGAGGGGCGGCGGGCGGAGCTGCTTCGGGTCGCACATGCTGGCGCCCCCTTCGACGAGACAACCGGGCTTCCACTCGCGGAACTCCGCCGTCAGAACGACGTCAGTTGGTACCAGCACGCGCGCGAGTACATCGAGATGAAATGGCAGCACTCCCCCGGCTCGACGCGCCGCACGCTCGCCGAAGCCATGGCCAGCGTGACACCGGCTCTCGTCACAGACAGCAAGGGGATGGCTGACAATCGCACGGTTCGGACCGCCCTCTACGGCTGGGCGTTCAACGTGAGCCGGCATAGCGAGGAGCCGCCGCCCGAGGTGGCACAGGTGTTGGCCTGGTTCGAGCGGAAGTCACTCGCGACGTCTGCGCTCGCGGACCGGATGCAGGTACGCGCCGCACTCGACGCTCTCACCAGGAAGCTGGACGGAACCACGGCATCTGCGTCAACCATTCGCAGGAAGCGTGCGATCTTCCACAACGCCCTGGGATTCGCGGTCGACGCTGGCCGCTTATCGCAGAACCCCCTCCCCCAAGTGCAGTGGAAGGCGCCTGAGCAGGTGGACGAGGAGTTGGACCCGGCCAGCGTTCCAGATCCCGTGCAGGCACTCGCCCTCCTTGACGCCGTGCGGGCACAGAGCGCGCGCGGGCGGCGTCTGGTGGCGTTCTTCGGCTGCATGTACTTCGCGGCGGCACGACCGGCCGAGGTGATCGGTCTCCGTGTCCAGGACTGCGAGTTGCCCCGCCGCGGTTGGGGAGTCCTCCGGCTGCGGGAAACCCGCCCGCGCTCGGGGGCCGCATGGACAGACAGCGGTGAGTCACACGACCGGCGCGGACTGAAGCACCGGCCGCGCAAGGCAGTGCGCATGGTCCCGATCCCGCCGGACCTTGTCGCCCTGCTGCGCTGGCATCTCACGGCCTACGGCTCTGCGCCTGACGGCCGACTGTTCCGTACGCTGCGTGGCGGATTGGTCCAGGACACCGGGTACGGCGAAGTTTGGGCGGAAGCGCGAGCGCGGGCCCTCACGTCTGATCAGTTCGCCTCGTTGCTGGCCAAACGCCCCTATGACCTTCGCCACGCGGCTGTGTCCACCTGGCTCAGTTCCGGAGTGGAGCCGCAAGAGGTGGCGGCTCGCGCCGGCCACAGCGTGGCAGTGCTCTTTCGGGTCTACGCAAAGTGTCTGGACGGCACCGCGTCGACCGCAAACGCTCGGATCGAAGCCCGGCTGAGAAGTGGCAGGTAGCGGGCGGGATTCCGCCCCACGATTGCCCCACACGCCCTGATCAGCATGCGATCCAGGGTGAGACACAGTGGGGCATAGCGATAATAACGACCATGCTTCCCGACCAACCGACGAAAGGGCCCGTGACCAACATTGCTGCTGGTCACGGGCCCTTTCTCCCGTGTGGCGGCGCCAGGATTCGAACCTGGGAAGGCTGAGCCGGCAGATTTACAGTCTGCTCCCTTTGGCCGCTCGGGCACACCGCCGGGGTTGCTGCCCCGAGGCCGCTTTTCGGCGGTGCTCTCTGGCAACGACGTAAACGATACCTGATGCCCAGGGGTGCTCCGCCACCCGATTGATCTGCGCTCGAAGGGGAGCGGGTGACTAGGCTTATGCGGATGCGGCCGGGGGCCTACGCCGGGCTCGACGGCCGCCCCTACGCACCCCGATACAAGGAGCCACAGGACATGGCCGACTCCAGTTTCGACATCGTCTCGAAGGTCGAGCGGCAGGAGGTCGACAACGCCCTCAACCAGGCCGCCAAGGAGATCTCGCAGCGCTACGACTTCAAGAACGTCGGTGCCGCCATCTCCTGGTCCGGCGAGAAGATCCTCATGGAGGCGAACTCCGAGGAGCGGGTGAAGGCCATCCTCGACGTGTTCGAGACCAAGCTGATCAAGCGCGGCATCTCGCTGAAGTCGCTGGACGCCGGTGAGCCGCAGCTCTCCGGCAAGGAGTACAAGATCTTCGCGTCGATCGAGGAGGGCATCTCCCAGGAGAACGCGAAGAAGGTGGCGAAGATCATTCGTGATGAGGGCCCCAAGGGCGTGAAGGCTCAGGTGCAGGGCGACGAGCTGCGCGTCAGCTCGAAGAGCCGTGACGACCTGCAGGCCGTGCAGGCACTGCTCAAGGGCAAGGACTTCGACTTCGCGCTGCAGTTCGTGAACTACCGGTAGTCGTCGGTCCGTTGCGCGTACGGCGCGTACGGCCGTGTGGACGAGGGAGGGCGGGCGCCCCGGTGCACCCGCCCTTCTCGTCTGTCTGCTGAGGCCTGAGGTCTGAGGGATGCGGCCTGAGGGATGCGCTGTCAGCGGCGCGAGTCGCCGAACAGGATGCGGTAGAGGATCAGCAGGACGAGCGAACCGCCGATCGCCGCCGCCCACGTGGCACCGTCGTAGAAGTGCTTGCTGACCGGGTGGTCCAGCCAGCGCGCGGATATCCAGCCGCCCAGGAAGGCCCCCGTGACCCCGATGAGGGTCGTGCCGATGAAACCGCCCGGGTCACGGCCCGGCAGCAGGAATTTGGCGATGGCTCCGGCCAACAGTCCCAGAATGATCCAGCTGATGATGCTCATGCCCTGAACCTGCCTCTCCGCGCTGTGCCTGTGTGGTGCTCATGCTCCGGCCTGGTTGTGTCCATGCCTTCCACTTCGAGCAGTCGGTGGTGGACACCGGTGTTCGTGGCGTGTTCGTGGCACGTTGCCGGGAAGGACGCCTGGCCGGCGCCGGGTGGTTGCAACGGTCAATAGAGTGCGGCACATGACACAGTCCGATACCTCTCTGCGGCGCACACTGGGCACGGTGGACGCCGTGGTCGTCGGCCTCGGTGCGATGCTCGGCGCGGGGATCTTCGCGGCGCTCGGCCCCGCGGCACGGGCGGCCGGTTCGGGGCTGCTGCTCGGGCTCGCGGTCGCCGCCGTGGTCGCGTACTGCAATGCGATGTCCTCGGCGCGGCTGGCCGCTCTGTATCCCGCCTCGGGCGGCACCTACGTGTACGGGCGTGAGCGGCTCGGGGACTTCTGGGGGTATCTGGCGGGCTGGTCGTTCGTCGTCGGGAAGACGGCCTCCTGTGCGGCGATGGCGCTCACCGTGGGCGCGTACGTCTGGCCGGAGCAGGCGCACGCGGTGGCGGTCGCGGCCGTGGTGGCTCTCACCGCGGTGAACTACGGCGGCGTACAGAAGTCCGCCTGGCTGACGCGGGCGATCGTGACGGTGGTCCTCGCGGTCCTCGCTTCCGTGGTGGTCGTATGTCTCGGCTCGGGCGCCTCCGACTCCGGGCGGCTGGAGGTCGGGGTCTCCGGCGGCGTGGGTGGTGTACTCCAGGCGGCGGGGCTGCTGTTCTTCGCCTTCGCCGGGTACGCGCGGATCGCAACGCTCGGGGAGGAGGTACGGGATCCCGCACGCATCATTCCCCGCGCGATCCTTACGGCACTGGGCATCACGCTGGTGGTGTACACGGCCGTCGCGGTCTCGGTCCTTTCCGTGCTGGGTCCGGGCGGGCTCGGGCAGGCCCCGGCGCCACTCGCCGACGCGGTACGGGCGGCCGGTCTGCCGGGGCTCGTGCCGGTGGTGCGGGTGGGTGCGGCCGTGGCGGCGCTGGGCTCCCTCCTCGCCCTGATTCTGGGTGTGTCACGGACGACGCTGGCCATGGCCCGCGACCGTCATCTGCCGGGCTCCCTGGCCGCCGTACATCCCCGCTTCCAGGTGCCGCACCGGGCGGAACTGGCCGTGGGCGCGGTGGTGGCGGCGCTGGCCGCGACGGTGGACGTCCGGGGTGCGATCGGGTTCTCCTCCTTCGGCGTGCTGGCGTACTACGCGGTGGCCAACGCCTCCGCCTGGACGCTGAGGCCGACTCCGGCGGCGCGGTTCGTGCCGGTCGTGGGGTTCGTCGGATGCGTGACGCTGGCGTTCGCCCTGCCCTGGGTTTCGGTGGTCGTGGGCGCGGCCGTACTGGGGGTCGGCGTGGCCGCGTACGGCGTGCGGAAGAGGGCGGCTTCGCGGTAGTCGCCGTCGCTGGTCGTCGGCGACTCAGAGGCGCGAGAAGGGTGCGACTGAGGCAGGGCAGGGCAGGTTCACGGTGCGGCCCAGCTCGTGGCGAGGCGGACGGCTACGAGGCAGGTGCGGTCGTCGTGCGGGGGCGGAAGTCGGGCCAGGGGTCCAGGTCCGCGTCGTCGTTGGACTCCTCGTACCAGCCGGTGCCCTCCAGCCAGATACGCAGCCAGGCCTCGAGGTCGGGCGCGTCCACGTACCACGCGTGGTCGGCCTCGTCGGCGTTCGGCTCGAAGAGCAGGACCGTGGCCCTGGGGCTGCGGCAGTCCACGCACGCGTACATCCCGCAGCCCCAGTGGGATATCGGCAGGACGCCCTCCGGCCACGGCCAGTCCGGGTCCTTGCGACCGCTCTCGCGGTGCGCGAGGTACTGCGGGACGGCGGCCGGCTCACCGGACGGGGATCCGTCGAGCAGCGGCAGCAGGCCGTACTCCGGACCGAATCCGCCGTCCCCTATCCGCAGATAGAGAGCGGCGAGCAGGGGCGGCAGCGCGAAGCCCAGGGCGGCCTCGGCACGGACGACCGACGCCGCGTCCACCGGCTCGGGGAGCGAAGGCCAGCCCCACGGGCGGGTGTTGCGGGCCTCCGTACCGACCCTTGCCAGCAACTGCTCGATTTCGGTCATGGGTTCATGATGCAGCGCGCCACCGACATTCGGGCAGCCTGTGGACAACCCTCGGGCGAGGGCGGACAGCCGGCGGGCGAGGGGGACGCCGACGCGCTCTTCGCGGGCGCCGCGGAGACTGCTCGCGCGCCGGGGTGGCGGCTAGCGCGCCGCGAACGGCTCGTCCGTGCGCACGATTTCGCGTCCCAGAGGAAGCAGCGAGACCGGGATGAGCTTGAAGTTGGCGAGGCCGAAGGGGATGCCGATGATCGTGACGCAGAGCAGGACGCCGGTGACGATGTGGGCGAGGGCGAGCCACCAGCCCGCGAGGACCAGCCACAGGACGTTGCCGACGCACGAGGGCGCGCCCGCGTCCTGGCGCTCCACCGTCGTATAGCCGAAGGGCCAGAGGGCGTAGACGCCGATACGGAAGGCCGCGATGCCGAAGGGGATGCCGATGATCGTGAGGCACAGGAGCGCGCCCGCGGCGAGGTACGCGAGGAACAGCCAGAAGCCGCTCAGGACGAGCCAGATGACGTTCAGAATTGTCTTCATCGCTGGCGACCTGCCATCTGCTCGAGGCGGGAGATGCGCTCCGCCATGGGCGGGTGCGTGGAGAACATCTTCGACATTCCCTGCCCCGGACGGAAGGGGTTCGCGATCATCATGTGGCTCGCGGTCTCGATGCGCGGCTCCGGAGGCAGGGGCAGTTGCCTGGTGCCGGCGTCGAGCTTGCGCAGGGCGCTCGCGAGGGCGAGCGGGTCGCCGGTGAGCTGGGCGCCGGAAGCGTCCGCCTCGTACTCCCTGGAGCGGCTGATGGCGAGCTGGATGAGGGACGCGGCGAGCGGGCCCAGGATCATGATCAGCAGCATGCCGAAGATGCCGGGGCCCTCGTCGTCGTTGGAGCGGCCGAACGGGATCAGCCAGGCGAAGTGGACCAGGAACATGATCACGGAGGCGAGGGCGCCCGCGACCGACGAGATCAGGATGTCGCGGTTGTAGACATGGCTGAGTTCGTGGCCGATGACACCGCGCAGTTCGCGCTCGTCCAGGAGGCGCAGGATTCCTTCGGTGCAGCACACCGCCGCGTTGCGCGGATTGCGGCCCGTCGCGAACGCGTTCGGTGCCTTCGTCGGCGAGATGTACAGGCGCGGCATGGGCTGGCGGGCCTGGGTCGAGAGCTCGCGGACCATGCGGTACAGCGCCGGGGCCTCGAACTCGCTCACCGGGCGCGCGCGCATCGCGCGTAGAGCCAGCTTGTCGCTGTTCCAGTACGCGTACGCGTTCGTCCCGATCGCGATGAGCAGCGCGACGACGAGGCCGGTACGCCCGAAGAAGCTGCCTATGGCGATGATGAGTGCGGACAGTCCCCCGAGGAGTACGGCTGTCCTGAGCCCGTTGTGCCGGCGGTGCACGGTACGCCCTCCAAGTGGTGCGGCAGGGGAACCCTTTGCTTGCTGATGCTCTGCTTCCACTTTTCAGTGGACCCTCCCGTACTGGTCAACGCCAGGCGGGGAGCACTAGTTCCCTTGTGCGCACCGCGGCGCGTGTCGGCCGTCCGGGTGACCGTCGACGTCACCCACGCGCGCGGGAGGCCCACGGATGGCACGCGCGGGTGCCCCGCGGGCGTCAGAACAGGCCGGTCGCCGAGAAGCGCAGGACCAGCTGGGGCGCCCCGGAGAGGGCGATGCCCAGGACCGCCGTCAGGGCGATCGCCGCGGTCAGCGGGGCCGGTACCGGGTGCCTCTCGGCCTCGCCCTCGGGGGAGCGGAAGAGCAGGGTCGTCCACTGGAGGTAGTAGAAGAGCGCGATCACGACGTTGACGGCCATGACCACGGCGAGCCAGCCGAGTCCCGCGTCGACGGCCGCCGAGAAGACGGTGACCTTCGCGAAGAGCCCGATGATGCCCGGCGGCAGTCCTGCCAGGCAGAGCAGGAAGAAGCCGAGGAGGAGGGCCGAGAGGGGACTCTTCGCGTACAGCCCGCGGTAGTCGCTGATGCGGTTCAGAGTGCTTGTGCGGGCGACGAGGGCGGCCACCGCGAAGGCGCCGAGGTTCACGGCCGCGTACATCAGGGCGTACGCGACGGTGGAGCCGATGGCCTTCTCGGCGTCCTTGGAGTAGGCGGCGGACGCGATCGGCACCAGGAGGTAGCCGGCCTGGCCGACGGAGGACCAGGCGAGCAGCCGTACCGCGCTGTACGCGCGCGTGGCTTGCTGTCGCAGGGCGCCGACGTTGCCGACGGTCATGGTGAGGGCGGCCAGCGCGGCGAGCGCCGGGCCCCAGACGTCCGCGTAGGACGGGAAGGCGACGACGGTGACGAGGATCAGCCCGGAGAAGCCGACCGCCTTGCCGACGACCGACAGGTAGGCGGCGATCGGCAGGGGTGCCCCCACGTAGGTGTCGGGCACCCAGAAGTGGAAGGGCACGGCGGCCGTCTTGAAGGCGAAGCCGACGAGGGTGAGGACGACGCCGGCCTGGGCGAGCGTGTGGAACTGTCCGTCGACGTGCTGGATCCTGTCCGCGATCCGGGTGAGGTAGAGGGAGCCGGTCGTGGCGTAGACGAAGCTGACGCCCATGAGGCTCACGGCGGTGGCGGTGACCGAGGACAGGAAGAACTTCAGGGCCGCTTCGGAGGACTTCTTGTCGCCGTGTTTGATGCCGACGAGTGCGAAGGCGGGCAGTGAGGCGACTTCCAGGGCGACGATGAGGGTCGCCAGGTCGCGCGAGGCGGGCAGCAGGGCGGCTCCCGCGGCCGAGGAGAGCAGCAGGAACCAGTACTCCCCTTCGGGCAGTCCTTTGTCGGCGTCCTTCAGGGCGGTGACCGACAGCAGGGCGGCAAGGAGCGCTCCGCCGAGGACGAGGAGCTGGATGACGAGCGTGAAGCGGTCCGCCGTGTAGCTGCAGAGCTGGGTGTCACCCGTCAGGCAGAAGGTGGCGCGGTCGCCGTCCAGGAGGGGCAGCAGCATGAGCGCGGACGCGGCGAGTCCGGCGACCGAGACCCAGCCGAGGAGGGCCTTCCTGCCGTCGCCCACGAAGAGGTCGGCGACGAGCACGACGAGTCCGACGGCCGCGGTGATGGTGGGCGGCGCGATCGCGAGCCAGTCGACGGACTGGACCATGGAGCTCATCGGGTGCCTCCTGCGAGGAGCTGCTGTACGGCCGGGTCGGTCAGCCCGAGGAGGGCCTTGGGCCACAGGCCGGCGACGACGGTGAGGACGACGAGCGGCGTCCAGGCCGCGAACTCGTAGCTGTGGACGTCGGCGAGCTTCGGTGCCTCCGGCCGCGGGGTCGCGCCCATGCACACCCGGCGTACGACGAGGAGCATGTACGCGGCGGTGAGAAGGGTGCCGAAGGCGGCGATGGCCATGAAGGTCAGGAACGCCGGGCGGCTGAGGTCGTCGGCGGGCTTGAACGCGCCGAAGAGCGCCAGCATCTCGCCCCAGAACCCGGCGAGGCCCGGCAGTCCGAGCGAGGCGACGGCGCCGAAGGCGAGCAGGCCGCCGAGACGCGGGGCCTTGCCGTACAGCGCGGCTCCGGTCTCCTCGGCGAGGGTGTCGAGGTCGGTCGTGCCCGTGCGGTCCTTCAGCGCCCCGACGAGGAAGAAGAGCAGGCCGGTGATGAGGCCGTGGGCGATGTTGGCGAACAGCGCGCCGTTGACGCCGGTCGGGGTCATCGTGGCGATGCCGAGCAGGACGAAGCCCATGTGGCCGACGGACGAGTAGGCGATGAGCCGCTTGAGATCGCCCTTCGCACCCTGTTTGACGAGGGCCAGACAGGCCAGCGACCCGTAGATGATCCCGACCACGGCGAACGCGGCGAGGTAGGGGGCGAAGGTGTGCAGGCCGTCCGGCGCGACCGGCAGCAGGATCCGGACGAAACCGTACGTACCCATCTTCAACAGCACGCCGGCCAGCAGCACCGAGCCGACGGTGGGCGCGGCGGTGTGCGCGTCCGGCAGCCAGCTGTGCAGCGGCCACATCGGCGTCTTGACCGCAAGCCCGATGCCGATCGCCAGAACGGCGATGACCTGCACGGATGTGGTCAGCGACCGGCCGTTGTCAGTGGCGAGTGCCACCATGTCGAACGTGCCCGCCTTGATTCCGATCAGGAGCAGGCCCAGCAGCATCACGACCGAACCGAGCAGGGTGAAGAGGATGAACTTCCAGGCGGCTGCCTGCCGCTGCGCACAGCCCCAGCGGGCGATGAGGAAGTACATCGGGATGAGCACCATCTCGAACGCGAGGAAGAACAGCAGCAGATCGAGGACGGCGAAGGTCGCGAGGGTGCCGGACTCGAGCACGAGGACGAGTGCGACGAAGGCCTTCGGGGTCGGGCCCGCGGGCATCTTGAAGTAGCTGTACAGCGCGCAGAGGAAGGTCAGCAGCGCGGTCAGGACCAGAAGGGGGAGGGAAATGCCGTCGGTGCCGAGGTGGATCCGCACGTCGAGTGCGGGGATCCAGCTGATGTCCGTCGTGGCCTGCATCTTCGACGGGTGGTCGTGGTCGAAGCCGAGCGCGAGGACGATCGCCGCGATGAGTACCGCGCCGGTGACGATCACACCGTGCCGCAGCACGGCCTGTCCGGGCGACTTCCCCTTCAGTCCTGGCGGGGCCGGCAGCAGAGCGGCGACGGCGCCGATGAGCGGTCCGACGACGATGAACGCCAGAAGGATCTGCATCACGGATTCACTGATATCGATCACGCCAGCTCACGCTCCCGTGGCGACGAGGAGGGCGGCGACCACCAGGACGACGGTGCCGGCGAGCAGCGCGCTCACATAGGTCTGCACATTGCCGGTCTGCGCGCGCCGTACGGCGGCGCCGAGCCAGCGGGGTAGAGCGCCCGCGGCGCGTACGTAGGTGTCGACGACCTCGCGGTCGAGGAACCGGACGAGCGAGGCTCCGGCCTGGACCGGGCGGACGAAGAGCACGGTGTACACGGCGTCGAGGTGGAAGCCGACGGCCGCGTGCCGGTGCAGCGGGCCGAGCAGCAGTCGGCCCGGGTCCGCGGGGTCGGATGCGTAGGCCACGTCTCCGAAGACGGGCTCGTGGCTGGCGATCGCCTCGGCCTCGACCTGTCCGGGGTCGGATTCGGGGTGGGCCGCGACCGCGCCCAGCGGGACGCGGGCCGCGAGCACGGTGGTCTGCCGCCAGGCGCCGTAGGTGACCAGTCCGCCGACCAGGGCGAGCCCCGTGCCGAGGACGGAGGTGGTGAGTACCGGTGTCAGGTCGCGGCCGTCGAACCAGTCGGGCAGCGGCCCGTACAGCAGGCCGAAGGCGAGCGACGGGACGGCGAGCACCCACAGGACGGCGGTCATGGTGACGGGCTGCCTGCCGTGGTCGGGGGCCTCGGCGCCCCGGCCGCGGAAGGCCAGCAGCCACAGTCGGGTGGCGTACGCCGCGGTGAGCACGGCCGTGATCAGACCGGCGACGAGGACGATCCAGCCCGCGGCGCCGGGTGCGTGCTCGGTGTGGCCGGTGGCGACGTGCTCGGCGGCACCGAGGACGGCTTCCTTGGAGAAGAAGCCGCTGAACGGAGGGATCGCGGCGAGTGCGAGGAGCGCCACCGTCATCGTCCAGTAGGCGTCCGGGACGCGGGTGCGCAGGTCCTTCATCCGGGACATGACGGCCAGTGAGTTGGTGCCGGAGGCGTGGATGATCACGCCGGCGGCGAGGAACAGCAGCGCCTTGAAGGCGCCGTGCGCGAGGAGGTGGAAGACGGCGGCACCGCGGTCGCCGACGGCGAGGGCTCCGGTCATGTAGCCGAGCTGGCCGATGGTGGAGTACGCGAGGACACGCTTGATGTCGTCCTGGGCGAGTGCGGCGAGTGCCGAGCCGGCCATCGTGACGGCGGCCATGACGGCGAGGACGGTCATCGCGGCCGCTGAGGCCTGGAAGACGGGGAGGAGCCGGGCGACGAAGTAGACACCGGCGGCGACCATCGTCGCGGCGTGGATCAGCGCGGAGACGGGTGTCGGGCCCGCCATGGCATCGGGCAGCCAGGTGTGCAGCGGGAACTGCGCGGACTTGCCCGCGACACCGGCGAGGAGCAGCAGGGCGATCAGCGTCGGATGGTGCAGTCCGCCGCTCGCGACGGTGCCGAGGACCGTGGTGATGCGGAAGGACCCGGCGTCGGTGGCCAGGGCGAACAGGCCGATGAGGAAGGGGACGTCGCCGAGTTTGGTGACCAGGAAGGCCTTGAGGGAGGCGGCGCGGGCCTCGGGGGTTTCCCAGTAGTGCCCGACCAGGAAGTACGAGCAGATGCCCATGACTTCCCAGCCGACCAGCAGCACGATCAGGTCGCCCGAGTACACGACGAGGAGCATCGCGGAGGTGAAGAGGGAGACGAGAGCGGCGTAGGAGGGGTAGCGGGGGTCGTCGCGCAGATAGCCCGTCGAGTAGATCTGCACGCAGGTGGCGACGACGCCGACGAGTACGGCGACGAGGGCGGCGAAGCCGTCGATGTACAGGGCGAGTTCGATCGGCACCGAGCCGGTGGGCGTCAGTTCGGTGGCGGCGCTGACGGCCTGGTCACCGCCCTGGCGCACGGCGACGAGGACGGCGATGACGAGTGAGGCGAGGGGTGGGAGTACGGCGAGGGGGCGGACGAAGCCGGGGGCCGTGCGGCCGAGGAGGAGTCCGGTCACGGCGCCGAGGAACGGCAGGAGGGGGACGAGGACGGCGAGGGTGGTCGTGGTCACGCGGCGGCCTCAGCCTTCTCGTCTGCCGGGACGGGGGCTCCTTCTGGGCCGCCGTCGTCGGGGCCGGCACTGTCCGGGCCGTGACGGTCGGGGCCGCCGTCGTCGGGGCCGCCCGTCTCGGGGCCCTCGGCGGTGTCGCGGAGTCTGTCGATGTCCGAGGTGCCGCGGTTGCGGTGGACGGCAAGGACGATCGCCAGGCCGATGCCGATCTCGGCGGCGGCGATGGCGATGGTGAACAGGGTCAGGGCCTGGCCGGAGTGGAGCGTGTCACGGGCGGCCTTGGAGAGCCAGACGTCGAAGGCGACGAGGTTGAGGTTGACGGCGTTGAGCATCAGCTCGACGGACATCAGGACCAGGATCGCGTTTCGGCGCGCGAGGACTCCGTACAGACCCGTGCAGAAGAGGAGGGCGGCGAGCACGGCGGGATAGGCGAGGTGCATCAGCGGGCCTCTTCCTTCTCCGCGGACTTCGCCTTGCGGGAGAGGACGATCGCCCCCACCAGGGCGGCGAGGAGGAGGACGGACAGCGCTTCGAAGGGGAGCACCCAGTTCTGGAAGAGGCTCGCTCCGGTCACCTCGGTGGAGCCGGCGGCGGGACCCGCCAGGTCGACAAAGGTGGTGCGGAAGGCGTCGACGACGACCCAGACCAGGGCGGCGGCCGCGGCGACTGCCACGGTAAGGGCGGCCCAGCGGTTCCCGGAGTCGGCGTCCGGGGAACGGCCGATCGGGGCCCTGGTGAGCATGAGGCCGAACAGGAGGAGGACGACGACGGAACCGACGTAGATGAGGACCTGCACCCAGGCGATGAACTCGGCCGTGAGCAGGAGGTATTCGACGGCGAGACCGCCGAGCGTCACCACCAGCCACAGGGCGGCGTGCACCAGCTGCTTGGTGGTGACGGTGACGATCGCGGCGCCGAAGGTGACCAGGCCGACGAGGAGGAAGGCGATCTCGACACCGGTCGGCGAGAGGAAGCCGTGGCTCCCGGCGGCGGTGGTCGTGGCGTGCGTCGCGAGGACCGTGGCTGCTGCGAGGCTCACGCGTCACCGTCCTGTGGTGCGGCGGGCCTGGACGGGTCCGAGGCCGGGGGGCCGGTGCGGGGCTCGGTCCCGGCTGCCTGTTCGGCGGACTCGGCGGACGGCGTGGGCGGGGTGGCCGTCTCCGCCGAAGCCGTCTCGGCCACTTCGGTCGCCTTGGCCACTTCGGTCGCTTCGGTCGCTTCAGTCGCTTCAGTCGCTTCAGTCGCTTCAGTCGCTTCGGCTGCGAGTTTCTCGGCCTCGGCGGCCTCGGCTGCCTGGGCCGCGAGTTTCTCGGCCTCGGCCGCGAGCTTGTCGGCGCTCTTGCGGGCGGCGACCAGTTCCTTCGGCTCCTCGGCGCCGGCGTCGAGGGCGGGCGGGGCCGGAACCGTCCACATCCACTCGCGCAGCTTGTCGCGCTCGTGGGTGAGTTCGTGGATGTCTGTCTCCGCGTACTCGAACTCCGGTGACCAGAACAGCGCGTCGAAAGGACAGACCTCGATGCAGATACCGCAGTACATGCAGAGGGAGAAGTCGATGGCGAAGCGGTCGAGGACGTTGCGGCTGCGTTCGCGTCCACCGGGGGCCGCGGCCGGGACCGTCTCCTTGTGGGAGTCGATGTAGATGCACCAGTCCGGGCACTCGCGGGCGCACAGCATGCAGACCGTGCAGTTCTCCTCGAAGAGGCCGATGACACCGCGGGAGCGCGGCGGCAGTTCGGGCTGGACGTCCGGGTACTGCGCGGTGACGGTCTTCTTCGTCATCGTGCGGAGGGTGACGGCCAGGCCCTTGGCCAGGCCTGAGCCGGGGAGGGGGGCCATGGTTACGAGATCACCACCTTGACGATGCCGGTGAGGGCGATCTGGGCGAGGGAGAGGGGGACGAGGAGGGTCCAGGAGAGTTTCTGGAGCTGGTCCTCGCGCAGGCGGGGATAGGTGACGCGGAGCCAGATCACGACGAAGGCAAGGATCGCGGTCTTCAGCAGGGTCCAGACCCAGCCGAGGCCGTCCGCGCCCCAGGGGCCGTGCCAGCCCCCCAGGAAGAGGACGGTGGTCAGACCGCACAGGACGACGATTCCGGCGTATTCGGCGAGGAGGAAGAGCGCGAAGCGCAGGCCCGTGTACTCGGTGTACGCGCCGAAGATGATCTCCGAGTCGGCGACCGGCATGTCGAAGGGGGGACGCTGGAGTTCGGCGAGCCCCGCCACGAAGAACACGATCGCGCCGACGATCTGCCACGGCAGCCACCACCACTGGAACGCGTCGACGATGCCGGGGAGGGAGACCGTGCCGGCCGCCATCGCGACGGAGGCGGCGGTCAGCAGCATCGGGAGTTCGTACGCGAGCAGTTGGGCGGCGGTGCGCAGGCCGCCTAGGAGGGAGAACTTGTTGGCCGAGGCCCAGCCCGCCATGAGCGAGCCGAGGACGCCGACGCCCATCACGGCGAGGACGAAGAAGATGCCCGCGTCGACGACCTCGCCGACGGCGCCCTCGCCCGGACCGATGGGAATGGCGAGCAGGACGAGAAGGTACGGGAGGAGGGCCACGGCAGGGGCGAGCTGGAAGATACGGCGGTCCGCGCCCGCCGGGACGATGTCCTCCTTCTGCGCGAACTTCACGCCATCGGCGACGAGCTGGGCCCAGCCGTGGAAGCCGCCCGCGTACATCGGGCCGAGGCGGCCCTGCATGTGGGCCATCACCTTGTGCTCGGTCTGACCGACGATCAGGGGGAACGTCAGGAAGACGACGAAGACGACGACGAGTCGCAGGGCGACGTCGAGGGCGTCGTTCACTGCGTGCCTCCAGAGGGCTCGTCGGGGTCGGGCTGCCGTTCGCCGGGGGTGGGTTCGGGTGCGGGGTCAGGTGTGGGCGCGGGGTCGGGACCGGGTGCGCGATCCGGGGCGGATTCCGCTTCGGCGGAGGGCTTCGCCTCGGACTCCGGGGTGCTCCCGGTCGTGCTCTTCGACGTGGCCTCAGGCGCGCCCTCGGTCGGCCCAGCCGGCTCGGTCTGCCCAGCCGGCTCGGTCGGGCTCTTCAGCGCTTCCTCGGGCGTGCCCTCAGCCGTGCCCTCGGTTGTGCCCTCAGCCGTGCCCTCGGAAGGCGGCTCCGACCGTGGCTGCGGCTGCGTCCCCGGCTGCGGTTCTGGTTTCGGCTCGTCGAAGGCGGGGCGGGCGTGGTGCCACGGAGCGTCCGAGTCGCGGGGCGCGGTGGGCCTCGACGGCGCCGCGGGGGCCGTCGGCCCGTCGGCACTCACGGGCGTCGCCGCCGGGGTCTCCCCCGTTTCCCCGGACCGCTGGGAGGCCGATCCCTGGCCGGCACTGCGCGCGCGGCGGGGTCCGGCCGGCGCTGCCGGAGCCGTCCGCCCCTCGGCGTCCGGGACCGCGGTCTGCTCATCCGCGGAACCTCGGCCCTCGGGAGCCGGACCCGTGGAGCTCTGGCTCGCGGAACCCTGACTCGCGCTGCGCGCACGGCGGGGCGGCACCGCGGCACCCGTGCCGGCACCAACGCCCGGACCCGGACCGGCACCCGCACCCGCACCGGCCGCACTGCCACCCGCGCCGGCGGTGGGCGCCTGGCTGGCGGAGCCGTCTCCCGCCGTACGCGCGCGGCGCACCGGGCGGTCACCGGCGGCGGCGCGGGCGCCGCCCCGGGCCGGACGGGCGGGGGCCGGCGGGAGCTGACCCTTCAGCGGACCCCAGTCGTTGGGGTCGGGGACGCCGGGCGGAAGCATCTGGCGGCGCTTCGGACCGCCGTGGTCGGACTCCCCCGGCTCCTTGGCACCGGGCCAGGCCTTGGCCACACGGGCGGCGAGGACGAAGTCCTTGCGGAGGGGGTGGCCCTCGAAGCCCTCGGGAAGGAGGAGCGGGTCGAGGCCGGGGTGGCCCTCGAAGGTCACGCCGAACATCTCGTGGGTCTCGCGCTCGTGCCAGCCGGCGCCCGCGTACACGGAGACCGCCGACGCCAGGACGGGTGCCGAGTGCGGGACGGTCGTACGGACGAGGAGGCGGCGTACCGGGGACAGGGCCACCACGTGAGCCGCGACGCGGAAGCCCGTACCGGGTTCGTCGACGGCGCTCAGCCAGTCGAAATAGCTGCAGCCGAGGGTGGTCCGGGCCGTGTCGAGGGCCGCGATCCAGGAAGCGGGCGGTACGTCGACGGTCAGGACCTCGTACGACTCCTCGGCCGTGGCCTCCGGGCCGAAGAGTTCCTCGACGGGTGCGGGGAGCCAGCCGGTCACTTGTCACCCTCCCCGGAAGCCGGGGTCCCGCCGGAGACCGCGTCCCCGCCGGAAACCGGTGTCTCCACGGATGCCCGGGGCTCGCCGCCGGTCGCGGCCGGCGGGGCCACCAGCCCGCTCTGGAGCGCGGCCGCCGACGGCCGCTGCGAAGAGCCGTAGCGCTCCCCCAGCGACTCCCGGGCGATCTTCTCCTGGAGCTTGAGAATGCCCTGGAGCAGCGCCTCGGGCCGGGGCGGGCAGCCGGGCACGTAGACGTCGACGGGGATGATCTGGTCGACGCCCTTGGTGACGGAGTACGAGTCCCAGTAGGGGCCGCCGCAGTTCGAGCACGCGCCGAAGGAGATGACGTACTTTGGCTCGGGCATCTGCTCGTAGAGGCGCTTGACGGCCGGGGCCATCTTGTCCGTGACCGTGCCGGAGACCACCATCAGGTCGGCCTGGCGCGGGCCCGGCGCGAACGGGATCACACCGAGCCGGATGAAGTCGTGCCGGGCCATCGACGCGGCGATGAACTCGATCGCACAGCAGGCGAGGCCGAAGTTGAAGACCCAGAGCGAGTAGCGGCGGCCCCAGTTCAGGACGACCTTCATGGGCTCGGGGGCGAGGCGCGAGAGCACACCCAGCCGCTTCGGCTCCGGCAGCAGGACCGGCTGCTCCGAGAGCTTGCCCGAGGTCTGGCCCGAGGTCTGGCCCGCGGTCTGGCCCGAGGTCTTGGGGGTCACGTCCATGTGAGGACGCCCTTCTTGTATGCGTACAGCAGCCCCACGGCGAGGAAGCCGAGGAAGATGAACATCTCCGCGAGCGTCGCGGCGCCGTAGCCGGGAGCGGCGAAGACGGTCGCCCAGGGGAAGAGGAAGATCGAGTCGACGGCGAAGATGACGTAGAGGAACGCGTAGACGTAGTAGCGGACCTGGGTGTGGGCCCAGCCCTCGCCCACGGGGTCGACGCCGCACTCGTACGTCAGGAGTTTCTCGGGTGTGGGGACGACCGGCCGCAGCAGTCGGCCCGCCCCGAAGGCGACGGCGACGAAGAGCACGCCCACGACGGCGAGCAGTCCGACGACCGAGTAGGACTGGAAGTAGCCCGCCGCGACGACGGTCGGTTCCGGCACGTCAGCCCCTCGCTCCCTGACCTCGTGGCGCACGCCGTGCGCCTATCGCGCACGCTGCGATACGCCCTGTTCGACGATCTGTACGGACGGGAGTCTAGGGCCTGCTAAAGAAACGGTAAGCAGGCCGTCACACCCTGGCTATCGTGGACACGTCATGGTCGAGTGCTGGACTCGTCCGGCTCGTGCGCCACGCGATTCTCGTCCGTCTCTCGCGATCGCTTTCCATTTGACCGCAGACCGGCGCCCGGCACAGCACGGGACCTCACGAAGGTAGGGCTTTCCCCAGTGGATCGGGGCGGCTCACCTCATGGCGCGGCGGCTCGCCGCCGGGCAGGCTAGCGAATATGACCGAACGCATCACCGCGATCGTCCCGCCGGGCGGGACACCCTCAGGGACGACTGCCGGGACGCCCGACACGCCGCCCGACGCCCCGTCCGACGGAACGCCCGGCAAGGCGCCCGACGGCGACCGGCTGCCGTCCCCCCGTCTCGCCCTCGGCCGCCGGACCTGGCAGGAGATCGCGCACCTGCTCGCCAATCTGCCTGTCTCGATCTTCGGCTTCGTGTACGTCGTGACGATGGTGTCCACGGGCTCGGCGCTCGCGGTGACGGTGGTGGGACTGCCGTTGCTCGCGGGCGGCCTGCTGGGCGCACGCCAGCTGGGCAAGCTGGAGCGGGCACGGGCACGGGCGCTGCTCGGTCTGCGGATCGACGAGCCGAGCCCGCTGCCGGTGCGCAGGACCGGCTTCTTCGCCTGGCTGTGGTCGAGCCTGAAGGACCCGGTGGGCTGGCGGACGGTGCTGTACGACCTGATCAGACTCCCGTGGGGTGTGCTGACGTTCGCGGTCACGCTGACGTCGCTCTTCGTGCTGTGGCCGGTGCTGCCGTTCATCGCGCGGGGGCTGACCAACGTGGACCGGGCGATGGTGCGCGGGCTGCTGTCGCCCTCCGACGAGCTGGAGCGGCGCATCGCCGAGCTGGAGTCGGACCGGGGGGTCGTGGTCGACACGGCCGCGGCGGACCTGCGGCGCATCGAGCGCGATCTGCACGACGGGGCACAGGCCCGGCTGGTCAACCTCGCCATGGGACTCGGCCTGGCCAAGGAGAAACTCCTGGAGGGCCAGGCCGACGAGACCGTCGCGGCCATGGTCGACGAGGCGCACGGCGAGGTGAAGCTGGCCCTGCAGGAGCTGCGCGACCTGGCCCGCGGCATCCACCCCGCGGTCCTCACCGACCGCGGGCTCGACGCCGCGCTCTCCTCGGTCGCCACGCGCTGCACGGTACCGGTGAAGGTGACCGCCGACCTGCGGTCGAGACCGGCCGCGGCCATCGAGGGGATCGCCTACTTCACCGTCTCCGAGCTGCTGCAGAACATCAGCAAACACAGCGGGGCGAGGTCCGCGTCCGTCGACGTGTGGCGGACGGACCAGCGGCTGCTCATCCAGGTCCAGGACGACGGGCGCGGCGGCGCCCGGCTCGACGGCGGTACGGGGATGGCGGGGCTCGCGGACCGGCTCGGCGCGGTGGACGGGCTGTTCGTCATCGACTCGCCGCCCGGCGGCCCGACCACCATCACGGCCGAACTGCCCTGGCGGGACCGGCAGGACGAGCCGGCGCGGTAGGACGTGTCGTACGGACCCGGCTCGGGCCCGGCCACGCCGGCGCACCGGGCCGGGTCCGAGCGCACCGCCGCGCCGCCGCACCCCGGGGCCAGTGATCCGGTACTCCGGTGCTCCGGTACTCCGGTACTCCGGTGCCCTGCGCACCCACGAGACCCGCACCCCGCGCCCCACAGCCCTTGCGGCCCCGCACCTCGGGGGACCCGGCGGCCGCGGTGATCCGATGACCGTGGCGACGCGATGGCCATGGCGACCCGACGGCCGTGGCGACCCGATGACCAGGGCGACGCGAGAGCCACGGCGACCCGGCCAGGGCGACCGGACAGCCATGGCGACCCGATGGCCACGGCCGGGGTAGGGAAAACCCCCGCCCCAAGAGGCCGACCCGCTCCATGTTCCCCACGCTCCGCGGCCAGCAGAGTTGAGGTACGAGCCGACGAGCAGGACGAGTAGAACGGACGACGCCGATGGCCACGGAGTACGGACAGGGATACGGGCACGGGAGCGGGCCCGGATTCCACGGGGCGGCTGCCGGGGAGCGGCGCCACCGCCTCCCCGCACCGCTGCGGGCGCCGATCGAGGCCCGCAGCTGGCGCGAGTTCGGCTACGTGATGCTCGGCCTGCCGCTCGGCATCGCCATGTTCACGTTCGCCGTCACGATGTTCTCGCTGGGCGCCGGCCTGCTGATCACCTTCCTGGGGGTCCCGGTGCTCGCCGGCGGCCTGGCAGGCTGCCGCGGGTTCGGCGCGCTGGAGCGGGCGCGGGCGCGCGGGCTGCTCGGGGTCGAGGTGGCCTCGCCGGAGCCCGTACTCGTGCGCGGGCAGGGGGCGATGGCGTGGATGGGGGCGATCCTCAAGAACGGCGCGTCGTGGCGGCATCTGCTGTACGCGGTGGTGCAGTTCCCCTGGGCGGTGTTCTCGTTCGTGGTGGCGCTGACCTTCTGGGCGTACGGCTGGGCGATGCTGACGTATCCGCTGTGGTTCTGGCTCTTCCCGGTCTACGGCGGCCAGGGCGGCCTTCAGCTCTACGGCGACGGCACCCACAGCATCTACCTGGACAACCCCTTCGAGATCACCGTGACCGCGCTGCTGGGGCTGCTGATCACCATGGCGACGCCGTGGATCGTAAGGGCGCTGACCACGGTGGACCGGCTGCTGGTGCCGGGGCTGCTCGGGCCGTCGCGGCTGGCGACCAGGGTGGTCGAGCTGGAGTCGGACCGGGGGGTCGTGGTCGACACGGCCGCGGCGGACCTGCGGCGCATCGAGCGCGATCTGCACGACGGGGCACAGGCCCGGCTGGTCAACCTCGCCATGGGACTCGGCCTGGCCAAGGAGAAGCTCACCGAGGACCCGCGCGCCGCGGCGCGCATGGTGGACGAGGCGCACGGCGAGGTGAAGACGGCGTTGCAGGAGCTGCGCGACCTGGCCCGCGGCATCCACCCGGCGGTCCTCACCGACCGTGGGCTCGACGCGGCGCTCTCCTCGGTGGCCTCGCGCTGCACGGTGCCGGTGGCGGTGGACGTGGACCTTCCCGCCCGGCCCGCCCCGGCGATCGAGGGGATCGCCTACTTCACCGTCTCCGAGCTGCTGCAGAACATCAGCAAGCACGCGCGGGCGACGCGGGCCACGGTCGACGTCTGGCGCATCGAGAACCGGCTGATGCTTCAGGTCGTCGACGACGGTGTGGGCGGCGCCGACGTCTCCGCGGGCTCGGGTCTGGCGGGGCTCGCGGAGCGGCTGGACGCGGTGGACGGGATTCTGGTGGTGGACTCCGCCCCGGGCGGCCCCACCCGGATCACGGCGGAACTGCCCTGGCGGGGCTGAGCCGGACGCGGAGCGTGGCGGCGTGGCACGGAGAGTGGACGGGGAGCGTGGCGCGGGGGCACGGACAGTGAACCGGGAGCCGGCGGCGTGGCACGGAGAGTGAACCGGGCGCGTGGCGGCGCCGCACGAGGGTGAACCGGGTGCCTGCCGCGCACGACAGGCCGGGCGTCGCACACCCCCAGACGCCCGCCCCAGATGCCCACCGCAGACGCCCACACCAGACCCCCGCCCGCGACACCCCCGCCCGTGATCCCCGATGGCCGCCCCTCGCGCCACCCCCTGGTTCCTCTCCCCCGGCTCACCCGTCCCGGCGATTCCCGTTGCCCGGGCGCCCGGCGGTCCGAATGCTGGAATGCTGAGGGCTGTCGTACGAGCGGGCGCAACCGGCGCCGGCCGGGTACGGGCTGTGGGGGGCCGAAACATCGTGGAGGACAGAGTGCGGGTGGTCATCGCCGAGGATTCAGTGCTGCTCAGGGAGGGCCTGACCCGGTTGCTGACCGACCGTGGGCACGACGTCGTGGCCGGTGTCGGTGACGGCGACGCACTGATCAAGACCATCACCGACCTGGCGGCCGAGGGCGCGCTGCCGGACGTGGTGGTGGCCGACGTACGGATGCCGCCGACGCACACCGACGAGGGCGTCAAGGCGGCCGTGCAGCTGCGCAAGCACCACCCCGGACTGGGGGTGCTGGTCCTGTCGCAGTACGTGGAGGAGCGCTACGCCACCGAACTGCTGGCCGGTTCCAGTCGTGGTGTCGGCTATCTGCTCAAGGACCGGGTCGCCGAGGTGCGCGAGTTCGTGGACGCGGTGGTGCGGGTGGCCCAGGGGGGTACCGCGCTCGACCCCGAGGTGGTCGCGCAGCTGCTGGGGCGCAGCCGCAAGCAGGACGTGCTGGCCGGGCTCACGCCCCGTGAGCGGGAGGTGCTGGGGCTGATGGCCGAGGGCCGGACCAACTCGGCGATCGCGCGGCAGCTGGTGGTGAGCGACGGAGCGGTCGAGAAGCACGTCAGCAACATCTTCCTGAAGCTGGGGCTGTCCCCGAGCGACGGGGATCACCGGCGTGTTCTGGCGGTTCTGACCTACCTCAACTCCTGAATGGCTGACACTGTGTCAGGTATACGGAAAGCGGTGGCCGGGAGACCGGTACGAGGCTCGCACGAGGTCGACGCAAGGCCGGCGTGAGAACCAGAGGGTGAGCGGGGAGCATCTTCGGGAGAAGAATCGGGGGGCGAGCAAATCGTGACAAGTCAGGGCGTCGAACCGTCTCAAAACGGTGTCCATCATGCGAACCGCCGAGGGAAGGCGACCCTTACGGACGTAGGGTTGGTCCTGGGAAGGCCTTCGGGAAGGCCGCTCCCAGACAGCCGCCTCGAAGGAGGTCCAGTTAAGTGACCAGCCAGGTCAGTAGCCCAGCGGAGCAGGCCGACGAATCCGTCGTAGGAGAACAGCGCAATCCGGCGGGGGCGAAGGACGTTCGCCGGCTCGACCGGGTGATCATCCGGTTCGCGGGCGACTCGGGCGACGGAATGCAGCTCACCGGCGACCGTTTCACCTCCGAGACCGCGTCCTTCGGCAACGACCTCTCCACACTGCCGAACTTCCCCGCCGAGATCCGAGCGCCCGCAGGCACCCTGCCGGGCGTTTCTTCGTTCCAGCTGCATTTCGCGGACCACGACATCCTCACTCCGGGCGACGCGCCGAACGTCCTCGTCGCCATGAACCCGGCCGCCCTGAAGGCGAACATCGCCGATGTGCCGCGCGGCGCGGAGATCATCGTCAACACGGACGAGTTCACCAAACGGGCGATGTCGAAGGTCGGTTACGCGACGAACCCGCTGGAGGACGGCTCCCTGGACGGCTACAGCGTCCACCCGGTGCCTCTCACGACGATGACGGTCGAGGCGCTCAAGGAGTTCGAGCTGTCCCGCAAGGAGGCCGAGCGCAGCAAGAACATGTTCGCGCTGGGCCTGCTGTCCTGGATGTACCACCGGCCGACCGAGGGCACCGAGAAGTTCCTGCGGGCCAAGTTCGCGAAGAAGCCCGAGATCGCGGCGGCCAACCTCGCCGCGTTCCGGGCGGGCTGGAACTTCGGCGAGACGACCGAGGACTTCGCGGTCTCGTACGAGGTCGCCCCGGCCGAGCGCACCTTCCCGACCGGCACGTACCGCAACATCTCGGGGAACCTGGCCCTGTCGTACGGCCTGATCGCCGCCTCCGAGCAGGCGGACCTGCCGCTCTACCTCGGCTCGTACCCGATCACGCCCGCCTCCGACATCCTGCACGAACTCAGCAAGCACAAGAACTTCGGCGTGCGCACCTTCCAGGCCGAGGACGAGATCGCGGGCATCGGCGCCGCGTTGGGCGCCGCCTTCGGCGGCTCGCTGGCGGTCACGACGACCTCGGGGCCGGGGGTGGCGCTGAAGTCGGAGACGATCGGGCTCGCCGTCTCCCTCGAACTGCCGCTGCTGGTCATCGACATCCAGCGCGGCGGCCCCTCCACCGGGCTGCCGACCAAGACCGAGCAGGCCGACCTGCTGCAGGCGATGTACGGCCGCAACGGCGAGGCGCCCGTCCCGGTCGTCGCGCCGCGCACACCCGCGGACTGCTTCGACGCCGCGCTGGAGGCGGCGCGCATCGCCCTCACCTACCGCACCCCCGTCCTGCTCCTGTCGGACGGCTACCTGGCCAACGGCTCGGAGCCCTGGCGCATCCCGGACATCGACGAACTCCCGGACCTGCGGGTGCGGTTCGCGCAGGGCCCGAACCACACACTGGACGACGGCACCGAGGTCTTCTGGCCCTACAAGCGCGACCCCAGGACCCTGGCCCGCCCCTGGGCGGTCCCGGGCACGCCGGGCCTGGAACACCGCATCGGCGGCATCGAGAAGCAGGACGGCACGGGCAACATCTCCTACGATCCCGCCAACCACGACTTCATGGTGCGCACCCGGCAGGCCAAGATCGACGGCATCGACGTCCCGGACATGGAGGTCGACGACCCCTCGGACGAGGCCGACACGCTGGTGCTGGGCTGGGGTTCGACGTACGGCCCCATCACCGCGGCGGTACGGCGGCTGCGGACGGCCGGGGAGTCCATCGCGCAGGCCCACCTGCGTCACCTCAACCCCTTCCCGCACAACCTCGGCACGGTGCTGGGACGGTACGACAAGGTGGTGATCCCCGAGATGAACCTCGGCCAGCTCGCCACCCTCGTCCGGGCCCGATACCTGGTCGACGCGCGTTCCTACAACCAGGTCAACGGCATGCCGTTCAAGGCCGAACAGCTCGCCAAGGTGCTCAAGGAGGCCATCGATGGCTGAGACGACCACGGAAGGCGCGGACACCATCAAGGCGCTCGGTCTGGTGCCCAAGGCCGGGGCCAGGCAGTCCATGAAGGACTTCAAGTCCGATCAGGAAGTGCGCTGGTGCCCCGGCTGCGGGGACTACGCGATCCTGGCCGCCGTGCAGGGCTTCATGCCCGAACTCGGCCTCGCCAAGGAGAACATCGTCTTCGTCTCGGGCATCGGCTGCTCGTCCCGCTTCCCGTACTACATGAACACGTACGGCATGCACTCCATCCACGGCCGCGCGCCCGCCATCGCCACGGGACTCGCCTCCTCCCGCCGCGACCTGAGCGTATGGGTGGTGACCGGGGACGGCGACGCGCTGTCGATCGGCGGCAACCACCTCATCCACGCGCTGCGCCGCAACGTGAACCTGAAGATCCTGCTGTTCAACAACCGGATCTACGGCCTCACCAAGGGCCAGTACTCGCCGACCTCCGAGGTCGGCAAGATCACCAAGTCGACGCCGATGGGCTCGCTGGACGCACCCTTCAACCCGGTGTCCCTGGCCATCGGCGCGGAGGCCTCCTTCGTCGCCCGGACCGTGGACTCCGACCGCAAGCACCTCACCGACGTCCTGCGGCAGGCCGCCGCCCACCCGGGCACGGCACTGGTGGAGATCTACCAGAACTGCAACATCTTCAACGACGGCGCCTTCGAGGTGCTGAAGGACAAGCAGCAGGCCGAGGAAGCGGTCATCCGCCTCGAACACGGGCAGCGGATCCGCTTCGGCACGGACGGCGCCAAGGGCGTCGTACGGGACGCCCTGACCGGCGACCTGAAGGTCGTCGCCGTCACCCCGGAGAACGAGTCGCAGGTCCTGGTCCACGACGCCCACGCCCCGTCACCGACCACCGCCTTCGCGCTCTCCCGGCTGGCCGATCCGGACACCCTGCACCACACCCCGATCGGTGTCCTGCGCTCCGTCGACCGGCCGGTCTACGACACCCAGATGGCCGACCAGCTGGACGCGGCCATCGAGCTGAACGGCAAGGGGGACCTGGCCACGCTGCTCGCCGGCGGGGACACCTGGACGGTCGTCGGCTGACCGGACCGGACCCGGCGGTTCAGGAGGCCCGGGTGCCTGACGCCCGGGCCTCGTCGTACCGGAGGCGGGCCTTCTCGACGTCGTCCATCCGGTCCTTGGTCCAGCCCGCCAGCGCGCGCACCTGCTCGGCGGCCTCGCGGCCGAGTCCGGTGAGCGAGTAGTCGACGCGCGGCGGGATCACTGGCTTCGCGTCGCGGTGGACGAGACCGTCGCGCTCGAGAGTCTGGAGGGTCTGGGTGAGCATCTTCTCGCTGACCCGGCCGATCGCCCGGCGCAGCTCGCTGAAGCGGTAGGGGCGGTCGAGGAGCTCGATCAGTACGAGCACACCCCAGCGACTGGTGACGTGCTCCAGGACGAGACGGTACGGGCACATCGCCTCGCCGGTGTCGTACTTGCCGACCGCCGGCTCACCGGCGGTGGCCCTGCTGACTGCTCGGGTACTTACGGCCATGTACGTACCTTACTTCAAAGTGGGTACTTTCTCAGAGTTAGCGCATCCCCTAGGGTTAGTGACAGACCACCCCACAAGGAGCTGACCCATGAGCATCGTCGTCACCGGAGCCACCGGACACCTCGGCCGCCACGTCGTCGAAGGACTACTGGAGAGGGTTCCGGCCGACCAGATCACCGCCGTCGTCCGCGACCCGGAGAAGGCCTCCGGCTTCGCGGCCCGCGGCGTGCGGATCGCGGTCGCGGACTACAACGAGCCCGAGACCTTCGACACCGTCTTCTCCCCCGGCGACAAGGTGCTGCTGATCTCCGGCAACGAGTTCGACAAGGGCCGCGTGCACCAGCACCGAATCGTCCTCGACGCCGCCAAGGCCGCCGGGGTCGCGCTCTTCGCCTACACCAGCGCCCCGGGCAGCCTGACGGCCGCCCTCGCCGACGACCACCGCGGCACCGAGCAGGCCATCGCCGACTCCGGCATCACCTACACTCTGCTGCGCAACGGCTGGTACAACGAGAACTACACCGAGAACCTCGCCCCGGTCCTCGAGTACGGCGCCGTCACCCAGGCCGCCGGGGAGGGCAGGATCGCTCCCGCCGCCCGCGCCGACTACGCGGCCGCCGCCGTGGCCGTGCTGACGGGCGAGGGCCACGAGAACAAGACCTACGAGCTGAGCGGCGACACCGCCTGGGGCTTCGCCGAGTACGCCGCCGAGGTCGCGAAGCAGTCCGGCAAGGAGATCGCCTATCACCCCGTCTCCGTCGAGGCCTTCACCGGCATCCTGGCCGGGGCGGGCCTGCCCGAGCCCCTCGCCGCGATCATCGCCGGCGTCGACGCGTCCATCGAGAAGGGCGAACTCGCCGCGACCGGCGGCGACCTGTCCCGCCTGACCGGCCGTCCCACCACGCCGATCGCCGAGTCGATCGCGGCGGCCCTGAAGGGCTGACCCCGCCCGGACACCGGCCCGTCACCCCGCCACCCCCGCCTGTCATGACCGTATGGCGATACGGACATGACAGGCGGGGGTGTGCGGCGCTACCTTCTTGGAGGCTGCACGGGAGCAGCTGTGCGAGAGAGAGGGCCGGTGGCCGTGCAGCACCAGGCGAGGAGCGCAACCGGCTCCACAAGTTCCAAGGCAGCCAGGAGCGAGCAGCGCATCGGGCTGCTGAACGGCTTCGCGGCGTACGGGATGTGGGGCCTCGTCCCCCTTTTCTGGCCGCTGCTCGAACCCGCCGGGGCCCTTGAGATCCTCGCCCACCGGATGGTGTGGTCCCTTGGCGTGGTCGGTGTCGCGCTGATCGTGATGCGGCGCTGGGCCTGGCTCGGCGAGCTGTTGCGGCAGCCGCGCAAGCTCGGGCTGATCACCGTCGCGGCGGCCGTGATCACGGTCAACTGGGGCGTCTACATATGGTCCGTGAACAGCGGGCATGTGGTCGAGGCGTCCCTCGGGTACTTCATCAATCCGCTCGTCACCATCGCCATGGGCGTCCTGCTCCTCAAGGAGCGGCTGCGCCCGGCGCAGTGGGCGGCCGTCGGCGTCGGCCTCGGCGCGGTGCTCGTCCTCACCATCGGGTACGGGCGTCCGCCGTGGATCTCCCTCACGCTCGCCTTCTCGTTCGCCACGTACGGGCTGGTGAAGAAGAAGGTCAACCTCGGCGGCATCGAGTCGCTCGCCGCGGAGACCGCGGTGCAGTTCCTGCCCGCGCTCGGGTACCTGCTGTGGCTCGGGGCGAAGGGGGACGCGACCTTCGCCGCGCACGGGGCGGGGCATGCGACGCTGCTCGCCGCGACGGGGGTGGTGACCGCGGTGCCGCTGGTCTGCTTCGGCGCGGCCGCCATCCGGGTGCCGCTGTCCACGCTGGGGCTGCTCCAGTACCTGGCCCCCGTCTTCCAGTTCCTGCTCGGGATCCTGTACTTCCATGAGGCCATGCCGGCCGAGCGGTGGGCCGGGTTCGCCCTGGTGTGGCTCGCGTTGTCGCTGCTGACGTTCGACGCGTTGCGGACGGCTCGGCGGGGGGCGCTTGCGCTCCGCGGGAGGGCCGGTGTCGTCGAGGCCGGTGTCGTCGGCCCCCGTGCGGCCTCGGCCGACGCGGCTTCTGCGGACGCGAAGCCGTAGTCCTGCCGTCGGGTTTCCTCGCCCCCGCCGCCCCTACCCGACCCGTCCTGTCCCTGGGGCACCGCCCCAGACCCCGCCAAGGGGCTGCGCCCCCTGGACCCCCGCTCGCCCGAAGGGCTCGTCCTCAAACGCCGGACGGGCTGACATGCATGACCCCGGGCGTCAGCCCTCGAGGGCGCCCCATCAGCGCGGGCCCGCATCTCCAGCCCGTCCGGCGCTTGAGGACAAGGCCCTTAAGGCCGAAGCGGGGGTCTGGGGGGAGCACCCAGGGACGGGTCGGGTAGGGGCGGCGGGGGCGGAGAAAAGTCGGGGCGGGTCCGGCGGTTGCGTTGCCCCGTCGTGGACGGAACCACTATGAGTGGCTCCATGACCCACACCCCACCCCTCCACTGGAAGCTCGTCATCGACGCAGCCGACCCCCACGCCCAGGCCGACTTCTGGGCCGCAGCCCTCGGCTACCAGCTCGAGGACAACAGCGCCCTGATCGAACGTCTCCTGACCCTCGGCGCCGCCCCGCCGGAGGCCACCGTCGAGTCCCACGGCCGCCGCGCCTGGCGCGACCTGATCGCCGTACGGCACCCGGACGACCCGTACGAGGAGGAGACCGGAATCGGGCAGGGCCGGCGGCTGCTCTTCCAGCGGGTGCCGGAACTCAAGTCGTCGAAGAACCGGCTGCACCTCGACGTGCACGCGGGCCCCGGACGCCGCGCGGAGGAGGTGGCCCGCCTCCAGGAACTGGGCGCGGGCGTCCTGCGGCACGTCAAGGAGCCGGGCGGCGAGTGGGTGGTGATGGCCGACCCCGAGGGGAACGAGTTCTGCGTGCAGTGACGTACGGGCCGTCCGACGCGGCCGGATCGCGCTCTTGACGTCACGTCAGCCCCAGCTTCACCATCAGGCACCCCATTCACTGTGGAATTCCCCTGGAATCCCCATGGAATTCGGAGCCCCCCACATGAAGCTCTCCGTTCCCGGGCGCGTCACCTCGGCCGCGATCATCACGGCCGTCACGCTCCTCACGACCGGTGCGATATCCGGCGCGGCGCCCGCCCTCAGCCCCGCAGCCCCCACTGCCGCGGCCGCCGCTCCCGACATCCCCGTGGCCAACGTCAAGAGCCACCTCGCCCAGCTCCAGTCCATCGCCACCGCCAACGGCGGCAACCGCGCGCACGGCCGCACCGGCTACAAGGCTTCCGTCGACTATGTGAAGGCGAAGCTGGACGCGGCCGGATTCACCACGGTCCTCCAGCAGTTCACGTCCTCCGGCCGCACCGGCTACAACCTGATCGCCGACTGGCCCGGCGGCGACACGGGCCACGTCGTCATGGCCGGCGCGCATCTCGACAGCGTGACGGCGGGTCCCGGCATCAACGACAACGGCTCCGGATCGGCCGCGATCCTGGAGACCGCGCTCGCCGTCTCCAGAACTCAGTACCAGCCCACCAAGCATCTGCGGTTCGCCTGGTGGGGCGCGGAGGAGCTGGGCATGGTCGGCTCCAAGTACTACGTGAACAACCTGTCCTCGGCGAACCGGGCGAAGATCAGCGACTATCTGAACTTCGACATGATCGGCTCGCCGAACCCCGGCTACTTCGTCTACGACGACGATCCCACCATCGAGAAGACCTTCAAGGACTACTTCGCCGGCCTCGGCATCGCGACGGAGCCGGAGACCGAGGGCGACGGCCGCTCGGACCACTCGCCCTTCAAGAACGTGGGCATCCCGGTCGGCGGTCTCTTCAGCGGCGCCGACTACATCAAGACGGCGGCGCAGGCGGCGAAGTGGGGCGGCACCTCGGGGCAGGCCTTCGACCGCTGCTACCACGCGTCCTGCGACACCTCGTCCAACATCAACGACACGGCGCTGAACCGGAACGCCGACGCGCTGGCGTACGCGGTGTGGGGACTGTCCTCCTAGCGGTCCTCAGTTCGCGCTCTCGCCGGCACGCGCGCGGGCGCGTTCGGCGAGGCGCCCCATGCGGGTGCGGGCCGATTCGAGCTGTTCGAGGTCGTCGGCGGCGGGGCCGCCGTCGGCCACGAGCCCGGTCCACACCTCGATCAGAACGCGTCCGAGGTTCATCCCCTGCGCGGGATCACGGACGGCGCGCCAGGCCGTGGCCGCGCTCTGCACGTTGCCGTACGCCGCGTCCGGGTCCCGCTGCTGACGCCGGACCCGGGCGAGGTCGAGCGACAGATGGAACGACCTGAGCGCGTCACCGGCCAAGTAGGCGATGTACGCGGAGAGTTCGCCCAGCCGCAGCACCTCGGGATGGTCGGGTCCCAGCGTCCGTGCCGCGTCCGCCACGGTCCGCTCGGCCATCGTCGCGGCCTCGTCGATCCTGCCCTCCTTCACGGCTTCGTTGATCCGTGTCACGGGCTCCGCGAGGAACGCGGCGCCCTCTGTCTCCACGACCGGTGTCAGCACCGACTCGGCGACGGCGTCGAAGCCCCGTGCCGGCGTGGGCTTCGGGTCCGGCTCCGGCTCCATCACGGCCATGGCCTCCGCGGCCAGCGACGGATGCCGGGCGAAGACCACTCCGGCCGCCGGGGTGGCCCGTGTGGGCGCAGGCGGCAACGGCTCGGGGGCGGGCGGCATCTCGGGTGCCGGGCCGAACTCGCCTGTCGGGGCGACCGCGACACCGGGCCGGGCGCCCGCCACCGGCCCCTGGACCACGCGCAGGACGTGCGTCGACGGGGCCTCGGGCCAGACCGTGGGCTCCGGGAGGGGCCCCGATACGGGCTCCGGCCCGGGCACCGCGTCGGAGACCGGCTCGGGCCACACCGGAGCTTGAGAGACCGGCTCGGGGACCGACTCCGAGGGCCGGTCCAGGGGCCGATCGGAGAGCCGATCCGGTACCAACTCCGAGGCGCGGTTCGAGGGCTGATCCGGCACCAACTCCTTGGCCCGGTCCGAGAGCCGATCCGGGTGCCGATCCGGTACCAACTCCGGGTCCGGCGCCGGGACTCGCTCCGGAACCGCCGCCGATCCCGGCTCCGGGCCGGCTTCCGGGACCGGCCGGGCGACGGGGTCCGGAGCCGGCTCGGGAAACGGCCCGGAAACAGGATGCGGACCCGGCTCGGGAAGCGGCTCGGGAAGCGGGTCCGCCGCGCGCTCGGGTGCCGGCCCGGATGCCGGGTCGAGCGCCGGCTCGGGCGACCGGTCCGGGACCGGCCGCAACGCCTGCGTCCCGGCGTCCTTCCCCGCCACCGCCTCCGGTGGCGGGGAGGGCGGCAGGACGGACGGCCGTGGCGGCAGAGGCGGAGCCGGCGGCGGCGTACCCACCCGTACCGGTTCGCCCGCATACCGGCTCGACCCGTCGCCGTACACCTGAAGCGGGACGACGAAGCCGATGCGTTCGTCGTGGACCCGGGCGAGGACGGGGTGCCCGGTGGCGCGGGCGATCCGGTGGAGGTGGTTCAGGACGGCGCCCTGGACGGTCTCACCGGGCGTGACGGCCAGCGGCACGCCCCCCACGGTGGCGCCCAGGGCGGACGTCGGCACATGGACCTCGAGGGCCGGCGCCGGCTCGCCCGCGTGTCCTCCCGGGACGGCCGCCGAGCGCTGCCGCTTGAGTTCGCGCTTCTGTTCGCGGGTGAGTCGAGACATTGGTTCCCTCACTCGGGGGTGATCAGGGGAGGGTGATCAGGGGAGAACGGAGCCGCGGACCACCCGGTTCACGGGATCGGTCCGGCGCCGGACACAGCCAAGGCGGCAACGTGCTCGTACGCATCCTCGACTCCCTCCTGCGGGCCCGTCGCCGTGGTGCCGGCCCAGCCTCCCCACCAGTCTCCCGGTTCCCGCCCGGTCCCCGCGTCACCATGGCGTCACAGGCTCGTTCCAGGAACCCGTCCCCCGCTGCTTAACCTGTCGGGGCGCCGTGAACTCCGGCGCGTCACGACCGGTGCGCCGATGACGGAGGAGACTGGCGATGGGAATCGCGCGGCAAGGGCCGGACGGGCCCGAGATCTGGATCCGCGGGCCGGTGGGCGAAGCGGCGCCGCCGCGGGCGGAGCACGGACAGGTCCTCACGGGAGCGCGGCGGTTCGCCTGGGTCGCCACCCACGGCGGGGCCGGCACCTCGACCCTTGCGACGGTCTTCGGCGGCCAGGACGCGGGACGCGACTGGCCGAGGGCCGACCCCGACGAGCCGTGGTCGGTCCTTCTCGTCGGGCGTACGCACGCGTCGGGGCTGGAGGCCGTCTCGTACACCCTGGACATCTTCCGCCGGGGCGAGGCGCCGCCGGGGCTCGACCTCGAAGCGGTCGTTCTGGTGGCGGACGCGCCGGGCCGGCTGCCTCGCCCGCTCGCCCAGCGGGTCAAGGCGCTGGCCTCGGTGGTCGACGTCCACCAGGTGCCGTGGGTGCCTGCCTGGCGGATCGGCGACCTCGGTGCCGAGCCGCCGCGCGAGAGCGCCGCGCTGGCCCGGCTGACCGCGACCGCGGCGCGCCCCTGAGGTTCCCGGCTCCGGCCACCGGTTCTACGCGGTGATGTCCTTCGCCATGAACCGTGCCCAGGCCGCCGAGCCGAACACCACCGCGTACAGGCCCTGGAGGCCGAGGTTGCGGACGAGGTCGTCCCAGTACACCGGGTCGCGCATGAGGTCGGCGAAGGACAGCCAGTAGTGGGAGAAGAAGTACGGCTGGAGGGCGTGCAACTGGGGGATCTGATCGAGGATCTGGACGGTGATGAGGAGCCCGACCGTCGTCGCCATCGCCGCGATACCGCTGTTGGTCAGCGTCGAGACGAACAGTCCGAGGGCCGCCACGCCGATCAGTGACGCGGCGACGACCAGTGCGATGAGAAACGCCCGGCCGAGCCCCTCGGCCAGGCTGATCCGCGTTCCGGAGATCGTCGTCAGCTCGCCCAGCGGGAAGAGGAGCGCGCCCACCGCGAGCGCCGAGACCGCCACCACCACCGTCGCGACCAGGCAGAACGCCATCGTGGTCGCGTACTTGGTGAGCAGCAGACGGGCCCGTCCCGCGGGGGCGACGAGGAGATAGCGCAGGGTCCCGGCGTTCGCCTCGCCCGCGATGGCGTCGCCCGCGATGACGCCGATCGCCATGGGCAGGAAGAAGGGCAGTGTCGCGGCGAGCGCCGTGAACACGAGGAACAGGCCGTTGTTGGTGACCTGCGCGATGAACGCCGGTCCCCCGCCGCCTCCACCGCCCGCCGACGAGCCGTCCCGTGTCTCGATCCTGATGGCGACGCCGATGAGGACCGGTACGGCCGCGAGGACGCCCAGCAGCGCGAGCGTCCGCCAACGCCGGAAGGTCGTGACGAGTTCGCTGCGCAGCAGCCCGAACGTCCACAGGGCGCGGGGCGTCCGCACGGCCGGCGTCCCGCTCCCCGGGGCCCGCGTCCCGCCCTGCGCGCCCGACGCCCTGCTCTGCGCGCCCGACGCTCCGGTCTGCGCGGCCCGCGCCCTGCTCTGCTCGGCCGGCACGTCAGCCCGCGACATCGAATCCCTCTCCCGTCAGCGCCAGGAACGCGTCCTCCAGCGAGGCCCGTTCCACCCCGAAGCCCCGTACCCGGACGCCCGCCGTGACCAGCGCGGCGTTCAGTTCGGCGAGGTCGTGGTCCCGGTCCGGGGGCTCGGCCGTCACTCCCGTCTCGGTCACCACCACGTCCCCCACCCCCTGTTCCTTCAGGACGCGCGCCGCGTCCCCGGGGTCGGGCGTGGTCACCACGAGGCGGCCCCGCGCGCCGGCCGCGAGATCGGCCACCACGCCCTGCGTGACCAGTCGCCCCTGCGTCATCACGGCCGCATGGGTGCACACCTGTTCGATCTCGTCGAGCAGATGCGAGGAGAGGAAGACGGTCGTGCCGTCCGAGGCCAGTTCGCGTACCAGGGACCGGATCTCCCGCATGCCCTGCGGGTCGAGGCCGTTGGTCGGCTCGTCCAGGACCAGCAGCCGACGCGGCTGGAGGAGCGCCGCCGCGAGCCCGAGCCGCTGCTTCATGCCGAGCGAGTACGCCTTGGCCTTCTTGCCCGCGGCGGCGGTGAGTCCGACCCGGTCGAGGGCGGACGCGACCCGCGCGCGCCGGGTGCGCGGGTCGGCCGTCGGGTCGGCGGCGTCGTACCGCAGGAGGTTGTCGCGGCCGGAGAGGAAGCCATACAGCGCGGGCCCCTCGATGAGAGCGCCCACCTGCGGGAGCACCGCGCGGCCGGCGCGGGGCATGGCGCGCCCCAGGACCCGCGCCGTGCCCGAGGTCGGCTCGATCAGGCCCATCAGCATGCGGATGGTGGTGGTCTTGCCCGAACCGTTCGGCCCGAGGAAGCCGAAGACGCTGCCCGCCGGGACGGTCAGGTCGAGGCCGTCGACGGCGAGCTGCCCGCCGCGGTAGCGCTTGGTGAGCGCACGGGTGGCGATCACCGTCTCCACCATGTCCGGTTCCGCGGCGGACAGTTCCTCCATGGGCTCCCTCGATTCGAGCTTCACGGACGCGCCTACTGGGCGGCGTCGGCCGCCTTCACCAGCGCGGACTTGGTGACGGCGCCGGCGTACACCTTGCCGTCGTCCGTGATCAGCGCGTTGATCAGGCGGGTCGAGAAGACCGTGCCCGAGCCGAACTTGCCGGAGACGTGGTCGCCGAGCGAGTCCAGGAACCCGGAGACGGGGCTGTTGCCGGACGCGGAGCCCGAGGGGACGCCCTGCCCGCCCGTGTCGAACTCGACGATCGAGCTCCAGCCCTCACCGACGGTCTTCATGCCGTCGAGCCCCTTGCCGAGGTCCTCACCGGACTTCGGGGAGCCCTCCGGGAGCTTGCCGTGCCGGCCCTCGTCCTTGTTCGCGCCCTTGTCGCTCTTGTCCTGGCCCTTGCCGAGTTCCTTGCCCAGGTGGTCGCCCTCGGTGACCTTCGCGCCCTTCGGCGGGGTGAAGTCGAACGTCGAGGCGGCCGGCCTGGAGAAGTCGACCTTGGTGAAGCCCGCGTCCACGACGGCCGCGCCGCCGCTCGCCGGCGTCAGCGTGAACTTCAGCGGCACCCCGGTCTTCGCGTCCACCGCCACGCTGATCGCCCCGACCGTGGAGCCGGACTGCCTGGGCTTGATGAGGAGCTTGTAGGCGTCCCGGCCCGCGACCTGCGCCGTGCCGTCCACGGTCACGGAGGTCGTGTCGTCGACGGCCTTCAGGGCCTCGTCGGCGAGCTGCTTGGGCGTGCTCGGGACGTCCTCGGGCGCAGCCCCGCGCCGCTCGTCGGACGCGGGCGCCGTCGAGTGGTACACCTCGTTCGACTTGCTGTCGTACGCCCACACGTCGTCGCCGTTGCGGATGACGCTGTACTCGGCGGCGTTCTCCAGCAGGGAGACCTTGCCCTTGTCCGGGCCGTCCGCCGCGACGCGCAGTGTGTGCGTGCCTGAGGCCAGCTCCATGAGTTTGGACTGGGGGTCGGCGGAAGAGCCGTCCGAGCCCTGGGCGGCGCCGGACATCAGGCTGTTCTCCAGACCGCCCAGGTCGGGCAGCCCGAGGTCGGTGCTGATCTTGACCGTGCCGGAGAGCTGCTGGACGTCGGACTTGGCGATCTTCTCGACGAGCTGCTGCGCGGTGATCTTCGGCAGGCTGGGGTCACCGGAGTCGGCGAGCGCCGGGACGAGCCCGATGGTCACCGCCGCCACCCCCACCACCGCGACCGGGACGACGTACCGCGCGGCCTTGCGGCGGCCGGCGCGCATCTCGTCGGCCTCGTCGCGCAGCCCTTCCGCCCCGGCGGTCCTGTCGGATTCGTTCGGTGCCATGTGTGCCTTACCTCCGTCGTCGGCGGCGGCCTGCCATCCTGCGCTTCCCCACCCCTATAGCCGCCATTCTCACCCGAACCGGTGAGGAGTGGTCCTCTCCATATGACCAAATCGGGCGGAGAGATGCGTCAGACCCCGGACGCAACTCCACGTACTCCTGCGGTATGACACGGGGAGGCCGTGTCTCCCGCGACCCGTAGGGGTTGCCGAGGAGTCGCCTCGCACGCGTCGCGGTCGGACGCGACCCGTCGAGGCGTCCCGGAGCCGGGCTTCACGAACGTGTACTCGATTCTCCGCCGAGCGGGGCGAGACGTCCCGCCGGGCGAAGGCTCCCTCCATTATGTGATACGCATCACACGGGGGGAAACGGTCGGTCCGCCGGCCGACACCCGCGCGTACACCGCCGCGGGCGCCCGGAACCGGCGCGGCGAAGGCGTCAGCCCGCCCGGTGCACCACCGCGTCCACGAGCTCCACCAACGCCGCCTTCGCGTCGCACTCCGGCAACGGAGCCACCGCGGCCCGAGCCTCCTCCGCGTACCGCACGGTGTCCCGCCGCGCCTGCTCCAGCGCCGGGTGCGCCCGCAGCCGGGCCAGCGCCTCGGCATGCCGGTCGTCGTCCGTGAGATCGGAGTCCAGCAGCTCGCACAGCGCGATGTCCTCGGCGAGACCGAGCCGCTCCGCCCGCTCGCGCAACCGCAGCACCGGCAGCGTGGGGATGCCCTCGCGCAGATCCGTCCCGGGCGTCTTTCCCGACTCGTGCGAGTCGGACGCGATGTCCAGCACGTCGTCCGCGAGCTGGAAGGCCACGCCCAGCCGCTCCCCGTACTGCGTCAGCACGTCCACGACCGTCTCGTCGGCCCCCGACATCATCGCGCCGAAACGGCACGCCACGGCGACCAGCGAGCCGGTCTTGCCGCTCAGCACGTCGAGGTAGTGGTCGACCGGGTCCCGCCCGTCGCGCGGCCCCGCCGTCTCCAGGATCTGTCCGGTGACCAGCCGCTCGAACGCCTCGGCCTGGACGCGGACGGCCTCGGGCCCGAGGTCGGCCAGGGTGTGCGACGCGCGCGCGAAGAGAAAATCGCCGGTGAGGACGGCGACCGAGTTGCCCCAGCGGGTGTTCGCGCTGGGCACCCCGCGCCGCGCGTCGGCCTCGTCCATCACGTCGTCGTGGTACAGCGTGGCGAGATGGGTCAGCTCGACGACCACGGCCGAGGGCACGACACCCGGCGCGTAAGGGTCACCGAACTGCGCCGCGAGCATCACGAGCAGCGGACGGAACCGCTTCCCGCCGGCCCGCAGGAGATGCTGCGCGGCTTCCGTGATGAAGGGGACCTCGCTCTTGGTGACTTCGAGCAAGCCCTCCTCGACAGCCGCCAATCCGGCCTGGACATCGGCTTCGAGAGCCTGGTCCCGCACGCTCAGCCCGAACGGCCCGACGACGGTCACGAGAGGTTCTCCTGTCTGCTGACGATCACATGGCGAACTCGGTCGATCATTCGGTCGATGACACGGTTTGTCGATGTGTCGCTGCCATCACTCAAGTCAGCGTATCCGGTCACGTTTCGATCACCACGAGCGCCCACCGTCCCCACTGTCGACTTCCTCCCGACTTCCCTCTCGCCCGCCGTCCGATGTCTCCCGCGAGGAAGGCAGTCCCATGTCCGGGCGACTGCCTGTCACGGACGGTATGTTCGTGATAGGCCGATATGGCAGCAGATAAACCGAATCACCCGCGCGCACCGAGGACACCGAGGACACCCACCGAGGACACCGAGAAGAGCATGCACACCCGTACGGCCTTCCCCTACGAGACGACTCACGAGGACCTCTGGATCCCTCTGGCGGACGGCACCCGGCTGTACGCACGCATGTGGCGCCCGCTGACCGGGGAACCCGTCCCCGCCCTGCTCGAATACCTCCCGGACCGCCTCAGCGACGCGACCGCGCCGCGCGACGCGCAGCGCCATCCCTGGTACGCGGGCCACGGCTACGCCTCCGTCCGGGTGGACGTCCGCGGCCACGGCAACTCGGAGGGCGTGCCGGCGGACGCGGAGACCACCGAGCCGGCCGACGGCGTGGAGGTGGTCCACTGGCTGGCCGCCCAGCCCTGGTGCAGCGGCCGGGTCGGCATGTTCGGTCTCTCCCGGGGAGGCGTCACCGCCCTCCGGATCGCGGCCCTCGCCCCCGAACCGCTCGGGGCGCTCGTCACGGTCTGCTCGGATGACGACCGCTTCGACCACGGCATCGAGCACGGCATCGAGCACGGCATCGACGGCGCGGGAGGCGCCGTCCCCACCACCGGCGCGCACGCCCGCGCGGCCGCGGCACTCGCCCACGTCGCCCGCCCGCCGGACCCCGCGTACGTCGGCCAGGTGATGTGGCGTGACATGTGGGTGAAGCGGCTGGAGACGGTGGACCCGTTCATCCGTACGTGGCCGTCGCACCCGGCCCAGGACCCGTACGGGAGCAACGGCGGCGCCCACGAGGACGGCTCCGTGATCCGTGCGGCCGTCCTGGCGGTGGGCGGCTGGCACGACCCCTACCGTGACTCGGTGCTGCGCCTGGTCCAGAGCCTCCCGCCGGACCGCGTACGAGGCGTGATCGGCCCCTGGTCGCACGCGTACCCGGACCAGGACCGCCCGCCCGGCCCGGCGATCGGCTTCCTCCAGGAGACGCTCCGCTGGTGGGACCACTGGCTCAAGCCGCACGGCACGCGCACCTCGGCGGGCACGGACGCCGGCTCCTCGACCGGCACGGACAGCCGCACAGTGATGTCCGAGCCCCTTCTGCGTGCCTACGTCATGGACGCGCACCCACCGGCGACGACGTACGCCTCCCTGCCCGGCCGCTGGGTGGGCGACGGCGCCTGGCCCTCCCCCTCGGTCACCCCCGTCGCGTACGCGCTCCGGGGTGCGCCGGTGCTCGTGCGCTCCCCTCAGCACACCGGCGTGGACGCGGGTCGCTTCCGCCCCACCGGAGGCGACGCGGACCTGCCGCCGGACCAGCGGGAGGAGGACGCGAGATCCGCCTGCTTCGAGTTCGAGGTACCGGGAGAGACCTGGATCCTGGGCCGCCCGAGCGTGCGCCTGCGCATGACCTCGCACTCGGCCCGGGGCCAGGTGATCGCCCGGGTGTGCGACGTGGCCCCCGACGGCGCCTCGACCCTGGTCACTCGGGGTGCCCTGAACGTGCCGGTGCGCGACGGCGGCGATCAGGCGGCCTCCTGGAGACCGGGCACCACGGAGGACGTACGTTTCGACCTGGACGCCATCGGCTACGCCGTCCCGCCGGGCCATCGCATCCGTCTCTCCCTCTCCTCCGCGTACTGGCCGTGGATGTGGCCCGAGCCGGGCTCGGAGGCCGGCTTCACCCTGGATCCGTCGGGCAGTTCCCTCGAACTCCCGGTACGGGCGAGGCAGTCGGACCCCACGATCACCTTCGCGGAGCCGGAGCACTCCGTACCGCTCGGGGTGGCCTCCGCCGCCACGCTCGACGAACCACGCCCGGAACGCCTGGTCGTACGCGACATGGCGAAGGGCGAGTGGCGCCTGGAAGTCGTCCCGCGCCACTGCGGCACCCGCGTCCACCCGGACGGCCTCGAGCACACGGAGGACGCACTGGAGACGTACTCCGTCCAGGAAGCCGGTCCCCTGAGCGCACGCGCCCACTTCTCCTGGTCGATCCGTCTGCACCGCCCGGAACCGGCCTGGGACGCGAGGATCGAGGTCCGCTCCGAAGTCACCTGCGACACACGGGACTTCATCACCTCAAGCGAGCTGGTCTGCAAGGACGGCGACGAGGTGGTCTTCCATCGGACATGGGAGCGGAGGATCCCGCGCACGACGGGACAGGGCCCCGGCGGCGCCATCGGCGATCCCGCGGAGCGGAGCGCGGACCGCTGAATTCCTGACGAACCCCGGCAGGGACGCCCGCCCGCTTCCACGGGTGGCCGGGAGACGGTCGCCCGCCTCGGCAGCACCGGGGCGGAAGCGGTGGTCGGGATCAACAGGCCATACACAGAGCCTGAGTTCGACCTTCATCCCGACATGAAGCGGCACGAATTTCCCGAACACCGTCTCCACAGGCTCCACTTCAGGCCCGACGGGGACCGGCTCCCCCACGGGGACCCCGCCACGGACCCGTCCCTACGAGCGGTGCGCCCGGCTCCGATCGGGGACTCAGCGGCCTCTTATCCGCGCCTTATATGCCCGACTTGCCTTCATTGCCGCTTTATTCCTGCGGCATGGAGTGAGTTGGGTCACGCCCGAAGGTCATCTACTCCGCAGCCCCGCCGAGCGACTACCCGTTTGCATAAGCCAAGTTGAGCGAAGCATTCCGGATTAATCGGGCAATTCATCTGCCCTTATGTCCTGGTGAAAACGATCTACACCGCGACATCAAGGCTTGTTCCGGACATGTGCTCTCGCATACCTTCACGTCACTCCGGACGGATCGCCCAATCCTGCCGCCGACCGGAAACCCACACCCGACCACACACGCACGGCAGGAGCGGGGGACCCAGGTAAGCCGCCGATCCGAAGTCCGGAACGGCTAGGGGTGAAGTCGCACTCAGCGTGCGGCCGGGCAGCTCCCGCCCGAACCCGACAGCTCACCTCGCAGGCGCCGGAGAGGAACACGTCATGGCCGCAGCAGGTAGACACTGCCACCCGAAGACCCGCAGCACCCTCGTCCGCGGCATTCTCGCTGCGGGCACGGGCGCGGCGGTACTCGCCCTCCCGCTCCTGGGCGCCACCTGCGCACAGGCCGCCACGGGCGCCTCCGACGTCAAGCTCGTCACGTACAAGGTGGTCACGGGCGACACCCTGGCCAAGATCGCGCGGAAGTACCCCTCCAGCGGCGGCTGGAAGAAGCTCTACGAGGCCAACAGCGCGGTCATCGGCCCCAACCCGTCGGCGCTCCGTCCGGGCCTCACCCTGACGGTCGGGACGCAAACCGTCCAGAACATCGCAAAGTCGACAAAGGTCACGGAAGCGGTCGCCAAGACCACGACGGTCAAGACCACGGCCGCCAAGACCACGGCCGCCAAGACCACGGCCGCCAAGACCACGGCCGCCGCGAAGACGTACACGAATGACCTCGACGGCTGGATCAAGCAGTCGCTGGACATCATGGCCAAGAACGGAATCCCGGGCACGTACAACGGCATCCACCGCAACGTCATGCGGGAGTCCTCCGGAAACCCCAAGGCCATCAACAACTGGGACTCCAACGCCGCCGCCGGTATCCCCTCCAAGGGCCTGCTCCAGGTCATCGACCCCACGTTCAAGGCCTACCACGTGGCCGGCACGTCGTGGGACTCCTACGACCCGGTCGCGAACATCACCGCCGCCTGCAACTACGCGGCGGCGAAGTACGGCTCCATCGACAACGTCAACGGCGCCTACTGACCGGACGCCACGCAACCGGGGCGCCGGACCGGACATCCGGCGCCCCCGGAAGCCAGGACCCCGGGAAACCGGGCCCACGGCAAACCGAGGCCCCGGGAAATCGGGGCTACGGAGCGGAGAGCGGGAACAACCGCTCCAGTACCACCGCGATCCCGTCGTCCTCGTTCGACAGCGTCACCTCGTCGGCCACCGCCTTGAGCTCTGGGTGGGCGTTGGCCATGGCGACCCCGTGGGCGGCCCAGTCGAACATGGGGATGTCGTTGGGCATGTCACCGAAGGCGACGGTGGCTTCGGAGGCCAGCCCGAGATGGGCGGCGGCGAGAGCCAGCCCCGTCGCCTTGGTCACCCCGCATGGCTGGAGTTCGACCGTGCCGGGCCCCGACATGGTGACGGTGGCCAGAGAACCCACCACCCCCCTGGCCGCCGCGGCCAACTCGTCGTCGGACAGCAGCGGGTGGCGCAGCAGCACCTTGCTGATCGGCTCCGTCCAGAGGTCGTCACGGCGTCCGACCCGTACCGCGGGAAGCGTCGGGTGCGGCATCACATAGCCGGGTTCGATGAGTGTCAGTCCGTCCGCGCCGTCCTGGTCCACCGCCGCGTACAGCAGCCCGACCTCCGCCTCGATCTTGCCGAGCGCCGTCTCCGCGAGTTCCCTGTCCAGGGTCACCGACCACAGCAGACGGTCCTCGCCCGCGTCGTAGAGCTGCGCCCCCTGTCCGCACACCGCCAGTCCCGTGCCGCCGAGTTCGGCGAGGAGCGGGCGCACTCTCGGCGCCGGGCGCCCCGTCACGACCAGATGTCGGGCACCCGCCTCCACCGCCCTCGCCAACGCGGCCCGGGTGCGGTCGGAGAGTGTGTCGTCGCCGCGGAGCAGCGTTCCGTCCAGGTCAGTGGCGATGAGTGAATATGCAGTCGGAGCGGCCATGATCCGAAGAATACGGATCCGGCGACTCATCGGCCCGGCGTGAACCGGACGACGTCCGGTATCCCGTCAGCAACGCCGTTCACCGCACGGACCACGCGCGACGGACGGCGTCGCACCGTCCGATCCGCCGCGCCGGGCGCCCGGAAGCGCCGCGACGCCGGCTCCAACACCCGCCGCCGACCGCCTGGTTACGGACTGCGATCGTTCGGTCACTTCCTGGTGACGCGGGGGCCGTGGTCCCCCGCCACCACCCCCACCGCCGTCCCGAGCGCCCTGCGTCACCTCAACCGTGAGCCGCCGCCAGGTGCTTGGCCAATCGCGGCGAGGCGAACTCCGTCCCGCACACGAACCGCATCACGGGCCCGTACGAGGCCGCCGCGGGCAACCCCGTGAAGTACAGCCCGGGCACCGAGGACCGGTATCCGGCACCGAGCTTCGGAGTGCCGCGGCTCACCGCCAGCTCCGTCCGCAACGCGTGTCCCAGGAAGTCCATCGCCGCGAGGTCGACGCGATAGCCCGTCGCCGCGATGACGTGGTCGGCCGCGAGTTCCTCGGCCGAACCGCCCAGGGTGCGCACGGAGAGCACCGGGCGGCTCCCGGAGACCGAGGCACGCTCGATCCGGGCGATCTCGCTGACCTCGACCTTGCCCTCGAAGCGGTCCCGGAGCCACCACGCGCCGAGCGGGCCGAGCACCCGGCGGACGAGATAGTGCCGGGTCTCGGCGGGCAGGTAGCGGTAGGGATGCGGGTAGTAGCTCAGCGCCCACAGCGACCAGGCGCGTCCGAAGGGCGACTCCGGGCGCAGCTTCGGCTGCCCCCAGGGCGGCGCGCCGAAGGCGACCCTGCCCCGGCCCCGGGACACCACGCGCACCTGCGCGCCCGCCTCCGCCGCGAGTGCGGCCGTCTCCAGGGCGGACTGTCCCGCGCCGACGACGATCAGTTCCTTGCCGGAGAACCGGGTGAGGTCATGGTGCTGGGAGCTGTGCGAGACGGGGCCGGTGGGCGCCGGTCCGTCCGCCGCCGCCTCACCGAGCTCGGGCGGCAGATGGGCGAGGCCGTACAGTCCGGTGGCCACGACGACCGCCCGCGCCGTGAACGACTCCCCCGAGTCCAGCTTCAGCTCGAAGCCCTCGCCGCCTCGCCGGTCGACGGAGACGACCCGTACCTGCTCCAGCTCGGGCACGAGCCGCTGCTGGAACCACTCCCCGTACGCGATGAACGTCTCGACCGGGATGATGTCCTCGTCCGTGACGAGCCGCGGTATCCCGGCAGCGTCGCAGTAGTCACGGAGTGTGTGGCCCTCCTGCGGGGCGTCGATGCTGGAAGCGGCCGGGGTCGACTTGAGGAGCATTCCCTCGGGCATGTGGTCGCGCCAGCTCACCATGGGCCTGCCGAAGACGCGCACCGGGATGCCGCGCGCCCGCAGATGGGCGGCGGTGGACAGGCCGAACGGGCCCGCACCGATGACTGCTACCGGATGAATCACGAAGTCCCTCCCCAGGACGTTCTTCCGTCACTTCGTGGTCGTGCTGGTACCGCTGCCGCGGCGGTTGGTCCGCCACAGCTGGTAGAGATGTCTCGCGCCCGGCCGCACGAAGCGCGCGAGCATCGTGAAGAACGGCCGCAGGTCGTCACCCGCGAGCCAGGCCAGCTCCGTACCGCTCGCGCGAGTCGGCGCGTGCGGGGTGGTGTAACCGCTGCGCCGGTAGGCGAGCAGGGCCGGCAGGTCTATGTTCTCCACGATGTACCGGTGACCGGCCCGCTGTTCCCCCTCGGGAACGGTGCGACCGGTCAGGTCGAGATGCATGGCCCGGACGACGTCGATCCCCGACTCGCTCTCGAAGAGCCGGAACTGTGCACCCATGCGGGGGTTGAAGTCGAGAAGCTTGTACTGCCCGTCGCGGCGGTCGAAGCGCAGGTCGAGGTCGATGACGCCGCTGAAGCCGATCTGTTTGATGAAACGTGCGGCGAGGTCCGCGAGTTCCGGATTGTCGACGACGTACGCGTTCGCCGTCATGCCCGCGTGCGGTGGCCAGGAACGGACCTTCACGCCCGTGAACATCGCGAGCGGCGTCGAGTCCGCGTCGAAGTACGCGTGCACGATCCAGTCCTCCGCCTCCTCCCGGGGCAGGTACTCCTGGAGGATCACACCCGGGTGCCCGCCCCAGTCCCGGGCGAGCGCCAGCAGCCCCTCACGGGTCGCGATCCTCGTCGTCCCGTTGACCGCGGGGCGGCTGCGGCGCACGAACGCCTCACGGTTCTTGGCCACGAGAGGAAAGCGGGCCGAGGCCGCGAAGCGCTCGATCTCCTCGTACGACTGCGGAAAGGCGGCCGCCGGACTGGGAATGCCGTGCTCCACGCACAGTTCGTGCAGGCCCTGCTTGCTGGCGAGGCGGCGGGGCAGTTTGGCGTCCACCCGGGGAAAGAGAAAGCGCTCCGCGAGTTCCTCCTGATGCTCCGCTATCAGGACGGCGGCCTCCTCGTCCGTCGGGACGAGCACCGTCGGCCGTCCTATGCGACGGCCGATCCGCAGCAGCCCCTCGACCAGGCGCTCCGGCTCCTCCGTCCCCGTCGTCGGCCAGACGAAGGCACGGCGCAGATAGCGTGAGGCCGCGGCAGGCGTGTAACGGTCCTCGGTGATCGCGTACATCGGAATGCCCAGGCGGCCCAGGCTCCGTATGGCGCCCACTCCACCGTGGTGCAGCGGATAGTCACCGAATTTCACTATCAGCCCCGGAACGTCCCGGTCGGCGTCGACCGGCACTCCACTGACGCCCCTGGCCACGGGTCCCCCCACGTGTCCCCCCTACGGACCGGACCCACCCCGTCCATGTCCCCAAAGGACGCTAAGCCGGAATTGCCGCGTCCGACAAGACCTATTCGGACATTGCGAACTCTTTAGGCACTGCCACAGCACGGTCACTCCCCCGTAACGTGTGCCGCGACCACACGGAACGCGTGGAACACATGGATCACGGCGCGTACGACCACGAAAGCGAGGCACCACCCGATGCCCCCCTTCGATGTCCCCGAGGGCGATCCCTTCGGCCCGCACAACCTCCCCTACGGCGTCTTCTCCCGGGCCGGCTCGTCCGAACGGAGCGTCGGTGTCCGGCTCGGCGACCACGTCCTCGACGCGGGCGCGGCGGCCCTGGCGCTCGGCTCCCCGTACGCCGAACTGCTCGCGCGGCCGACCCTGAACCCGCTGCTCGCGGCGGGCCGCACGGCCTGGTCCGACGTGCGTCGCGCGCTGACGGCCTGGGTGACGGTCCCGGCCCACCGGGAGACCGTGGAGCCCCATCTGTACCCGCTCTCCGAGGTGACCCTGCACCTCCCGTTCGAGGTCGCGGACTACGTCGACTTCTACGCCTCCGAGAACCACGCCCGTAACGTCGGACAGATCTTCCGCCCCGACGCCGCGGACTCCCTCACCCCCAACTGGAAGCATCTGCCGATCGGCTACCACGGCCGCGCGGGCACGGTGGTGGTGTCGGGTACGGAGGTGGTGCGTCCGTCGGGCCAGCGCAAGGCCCCCACGGATGCCGTGCCCGCCTTCGGACCGTCCGTCAGGCTCGACATCGAGGCGGAGGTCGGGTTCGTGGTCGGCACCCCCTCGCCCCTCGGTACTCCGGTGCCCCTCGCCGACTTCCGCGACCACGTCTTCGGCCTCTGCCTCCTCAACGACTGGTCGGCGCGCGACATCCAGGCCTGGGAGTACGTCCCGCTCGGTCCCTTCCTCGGCAAGTCCTTCGCCACCTCGGTGTCGGCGTGGGTCACCCCGCTCGACGCGCTGGACGACGCCCGTGTCGCGCCTCCGGCCCGCACGCACCCCCTTCTCCCCTATCTGGACGACTCCTCGGAGGACCCCGGCGGCTACGACCTCCGCATCTCCGTCGCCGTCAACGGCCACGTCGTCTCGGAGCCGCCCTTCTCCACCATGTACTGGACGGCCGCCCAGCAACTGGCCCACATGACGGTCAACGGAGCCTCCCTGCGCACCGGCGACCTGTACGGCTCGGGAACGGTCAGCGGACCCTCACCGCGGGAGCGCGGCTCCCTCCTCGAACTCACCTGGAACGGCCGCGACCCCCTCGAACTCCCCACCGCCAAGCGGACCTTCCTCGAGGACGGCGACGAGGTGACGATGACAGCCTGGGCTCCCGGCCCGAACGGCACCCGAGTCGCCCTCGGCGAGGTGACGGGCCGCATCCGCTAGTTCCCTCGCCCTCGCCGTCTTCCGCCCCGCGCCCGCCCCGGCGCGGGGGCGCCGCTCGACAGCCCTGTCCTGCGCCCCGGGATCCGGGCCTCGCGCCCGGGTCCCGGCCTCGGGCCCGGGTTACATCCAGTCCTCCGGTTCCGGCTCCGCGTCCATCTCCGGCCAGTCTGGGTCCGGCGCCTCGTCGGACGCGGGTGCCGGCGCCCCTCCGGGGGCGCCGCCCAGGGCGGCGAGCACCCCCACCACACCCTCTCCGTATGTCGCGAGCTTCTTCTCGCCCACTCCGCCGATGCCCCCGAGGTCCGCCACGGAGGTGGGCCACACCGTCGCGATCTCCCGGAGCGTGGCGTCGTGGAAGATGACGTACGCCGGGACGCCCTGTTCCCTGGCCTGCTCGGCACGCCACGCGCGCAGGGCCTCGAAGGCGGGGACGAGTTCCTGCGGCAGCTCCACAGCGGCCTTGGCCTTGCGTTCGCCCCGCGACGACGAGGACGAGGAACGGGAGACGGCGGCCTTCGGCTGCTCCTTGCGCAACGGCACGTCGCGCTCGCGCCGCAGTACGGTCCCGCTCTCCTCGGTCAGCACCAGCGTCCCGTACTCGCCCTCGACCGCGAGCAGCCCCTGAGCGAGCAACTGCCGTACGACGCCCCGCCATTCGGACTCCGACAGATCCTCGCCGATGCCGAACACGGACAGCTGGTCGTGGTCGAACTGGATCACCTTGGCGGTCCGGCGCCCCAGCAGGATGTCGACGATCTGGAGCGCGCCGAACTTCTGCCCGCGCTCCCGCTGCAAGCGCACCACCGTCGACAGCAGCTTCTGCGCCGCGACCGTGCCGTCCCAGGTCTCGGGCGGCGTCAGACACGTGTCGCAGTTGCCGCAGGCCGGGGTGTGGGGGTCCTGGCCGAAGTAGGCCAGCAGCTGGGAACGCCGGCACTGGGCCGTCTCGCACAGCGCCAGCATCGAGTCCAGGTGGGCGGCGGCTCGCCGGCGGAACGCCTCGTCGCCCTCCGAGCCCTGGATCAGCTTGCGCTGCTGCACGACGTCCTGCAGGCCGTACGCCATCCATGCCGTGGACGGCTGGCCGTCACGGCCCGCGCGGCCCGTCTCCTGGTAGTAGCCCTCCACCGACTTGGGCAGGTCGAGGTGGGCGACGAACCGCACGTCCGGCTTGTCGATGCCCATGCCGAAGGCGATGGTGGCGACGACGACGAGGCCCTCCTCGCGCAGGAAGCGCGACTGGTGCGCGGCGCGGGTGCGCGCGTCCAGGCCCGCGTGGTACGGCACCGCCTCGACGCCGTTGCGGGAGAGGAACTCGGCGGTCTTCTCGACCGAGTTGCGCGAGAGGCAGTACACGATGCCCGCGTCGCCCGCGTGCTCCTCGCGCAGGAACGACAGCAGCTGCTTCTTGGGGTCGGCCTTCGGGACGATCCGGTACTGGATGTTGGGCCGGTCGAAGCTCGCCTCGAAGTGGCGCGCGTGCGGCATGGCCAGGCGCTGGGTGATCTCCTTGTGCGTCGCGCGGGTGGCCGTGGCCGTCAGCGCGATGCGCGGGACATCCGGCCAGCGCTCTCCGAGCAGGGAAAGTGCCAGGTAGTCGGGGCGGAAGTCGTGACCCCACTGGGCCACGCAGTGCGCCTCGTCGATCGCGAAGACGGAGATCTTCGCCCGCGACAGCAGGTCGAGCGTGCTGTCCAGCCGCAGCCGCTCCGGGGCCAGGTAGAGCAGGTCCAGCTCGCCGGCCAGCAGCTCGGCCTCGACCACGCGGCGCTCGTCGAAGTCCTGCGTGGAGTTCATGAAGCCCGCGCGCACGCCCAGCGCGCGCAGGGCGTCCACCTGGTCCTGCATCAGGGCGATGAGGGGCGAGACGACCACGCCCGTACCCGGTCTGACCAGGGACGGAATCTGGTAGCAGAGTGACTTGCCGCCACCCGTCGGCATCAGGACGACGGCGTCACCGCCCGCCACCACGTGCTCGATGATCGCTTCCTGCTCGCCGCGGAAGGCGTCGTACCCGAAGACCCGGTGGAGCGTGGCCAGTGCCTCGCCCTCCCCCAGCTGCTCCGTCGCGTCCGCTTCGGTCATCACACCCGTCCCGCCCATCGTCCTGTCCCCCGTACGTCGCGCCTCGACCACTGCGTCCACGATAGGCGTCCGCGCCGACAGCCTCGGAGTTATCCACAGGCTGCGACCGGCCGGCTTCTCTGAGCATCGCTGCCGCGCCCCCGATCACTCCGCCGGGCGGCGCACCTCACCCGCGTTCCACCCGTTGGCCCCTCTCGTATGGCGGCCCCTCATGACCGCGGGACATGCTGCTCGAGCCGGCGGAGGAGCCGCAGCCGACGGACCGGCACCGTCCCGTACACCGCTCTCGCGCCTCTAGGAGTCATCGAATGTCCCAGCGTCCGCTCAGGACAGCTCTCGCCCTCGTGACGGCCGTCGCCGCCTCGCTCGCCCTGGCGGCCGCGCCCGCCCCGGCCGCGGGCGGCCCCGCGGCCCCCGTGGACCCCAGGTCCGTACGGGACCTGAACACGGCGTACCTGGCCAGCACGAAGTATCTCGACGAGTCGGCCGCCCTCGCCGACGGCTACGTTCCCTACCCGTGCTCGGCGGACCCCGCGGGCCACGGCGCCATGGGCTACCACTACTTCAACGAGTCCCGCTACGGCTCCCTCGACCCGGCGAAGCCGGGAGCTCTGCTCTTCGAGGACGGACCGGACGGAAGGCGCAGGCTAGCGGGGGTGGAGTGGATCGTGGTGGACGCGGACCAGGACATGAGGACCTCCGGCGACCGGCCTTCGCTGTTCGGCCAGAAGTTCGAAGGCCCGATGCCGGGTCACTACCCCGGCATGCCGGTCCACTACGACCTGCACGTCTGGCTCTGGAAGCACAACCCCGACGGCCTGTTCAACCGGTGGAACCCCCGTGTGACGTGTCCGGCCGTCTCGACCCACTCCGCGACGCCGACCCACACGGCCCACACGGCCCACTGAGAACGCCTCGGGCCCCGCTCCCGGAGGAGCGGGGCCCGAGGCATGGGCGGTCCCGTTCAGCGGACGAAGATGCCCGCCTGGCTCGCCAGGTCGAGGAAGTACTGCGGCGCGACTCCCAGCACCAGCGTGACCGCGACGCCGAACGCGATCGCCGTCATGGTCAGTGGCGAGGGCACCGCGACCGTGGGCCCCTCCGGCTTCGGCTCGCTGAAGAACATCAGCACGATCACCCGGATGTAGAAGAACGCCGCGATCGCCGACGAGATCACACCGACCACGACCAGCGCGCCCGCGCCGCCCTCCGCCGCCGCCTTGAACACGGCGAACTTTCCGGCGAAGCCCGAGGTGAGCGGGATGCCCGCGAAGGCCAGCAGGAAGACCGCGAAGACGGCCGCCACCAGCGGGGAGCGGCGCCCGAGGCCCGCCCACTTGGACAGGTGTGTCGCCTCGCCGCCCGCGTCGCGGACCAGGGTCACGACCGCGAAGGCGCCGATCGTCACGAACGAGTAGGCGGCCAGATAGAAGAGGACCGACGAGACACCGTCCGGCGAGGCCGCGATGACGCCCGCGAGGATGAAGCCCGCGTGCGCGATCGACGAGTACGCCAGCAGGCGCTTGATGTCGGTCTGGGTGATCGCGACGATGGCGCCGCCCAGCATGGTGACGATCGCGACGGCCCACATGACCGGCCGCCAGTCCCAGCGCAGACCCGGCAGGACGACGTACAGGAGACGCAGCAGCGCCCCGAAGGCGGCCACCTTCGTCGCCGCCGCCATGAAGCCGGTGACCGGTGTCGGCGCACCCTGGTAGACGTCCGGCGTCCACATGTGGAAGGGCACCGCGCCGACCTTGAAGAGCAGGCCCATGACGACCATCGCGGCGCCGATCAGCAGCAGCACGTCGTTGCCCATGGTGCCGGCGAGTGCCGGGTCGACGTTGGTCACCGTGCCGTCGACGACCCGCGCGATCTCGGCGTACGACACCGAGCCCGCGTAGCCGTAGAGCAGGGCGATGCCGAACAGGGTGAACGCGGAGGCGAAGGCGCCGAGCAGGAAGTACTTGACCGCGGCCTCCTGCGACATGAGCCGCTTGCGGCGGGCCACGGCGCACAGCAGGTACAGGGGCAGCGAGAAGACCTCCAGCGCGATGAACAGCGTCAGCAGGTCGTTGGCCGACGGGAAGACCAGCATGCCGCCGATCGCGAAGAGCAGCAGCGGGAACACCTCGGTGGTGGTGAACCCGGCCTTGACCGCCGCCTTTTCACTGTCGCTTCCGGGTACGGAGGCGGCCTGCGCGGCGAACGAGTCGACGCGGTTGCCGTGCGCCTCCGGGTCGAGCCGGCGCTCGGCGAAGGTGAAGACGCCGAGGATGCCCGCCAGCAGGATCGTGCCCTGCAGGAACAGGGCGGGCCCGTCGACGGCGATCGCGCCCATCGCCGCGATGTGCGCCTTCGTCGTGCCGTAGCCGCCCGCCGCCAGCGCGACCACCGCGGCGAAGGCGGCGGCGAGCGCGACGACGGACACGAACACCTGGGCGTAGTAGCGGGACTTGCGGGGGACGAAGGCCTCGATCAGCACCCCGACGAGCGCCGCCCCGATGACGATCAGGGTCGGCGACAATTGCCCGTATTCGATCTTCGGCGCGTCGATCTTCGCGATCGGCTCCGCCGCGGTTGTCCACAGGCTGTGGACGGCTACTGCGCTCACTTGGCCGCCTCCACCTCGGGCTGGGGGTCCTTTTTGTGTACGTCCGACATGGTCTGCTGGACCGCGGGGTTGACGATGTCGGTGACGGGCTTCGGGTAGACGCCCAGGAAGATCAGCAGAGCGATCAGCGGAGCGACCACCAGGAGCTCACGCACCCTGAGGTCGGGCATCTCGGAGACCTCGGCCTTCACCGGGCCCGTCATCGTCCGCTGGTAGAGGACGAGCGTGTAGAGCGCGGCGAGCACGATGCCGAAGGTGGCGACGATGCCGACGGCCGGATAGCGCGTGAACGTGCCGACCAGGACGAGGAATTCACTCACGAAGGGCGCGAGCCCCGGGAGGGAGAGCGTCGCGAGGCTTCCGATCAGGAAGGTGCCGGCGAGCACCGGCGCGACCTTCTGCACCCCTCCGTAGTCGGCGATCAGACGCGAGCCGCGCCGCGAGATCAGGAAGCCCGCCACCAGCATCAGGGCGGCCGTCGAGATCCCGTGGTTGACCATGTAGAGCGTCGCGCCCGACTGACCCTGGCTGGTCATCGCGAAGATGCCCAGGATGATGAAGCCGAAGTGCGAGATCGACGCGTACGCCACCAGCCGCTTGATGTCCCGCTGGCCCACCGCGACCAGAGCCCCGTAGACGATGCTGATCAGGGCGAGGACGAGGATGGCCGGCGTCGCCCACTTGCTGGCCTCGGGGAAGAGCTGGAGGCAGAAGCGGAGCATCGCGAAGGTGCCGACCTTGTCGACCACCGCCGTGATCAGGACCGCGACCGGGGCCGTGGCCTCCCCCATGGCGTTCGGCAGCCAGGTGTGCAGCGGCCACAGCGGCGCCTTCACCGCGAACGCGAAGAAGAAGCCCAGGAACAGCCACCGCTCCGTGCTGGTCGCCATGTGCAGCGAGCCGTTGGCGCGGGCCTGCACGATCTCCTGGAGCGAGAAGTTCCCGGCGACCACGTAGAGGCCGATGACCGCGGCCAGCATGATCAGACCGCCGACCAGGTTGTAGAGGAGGAACTTCACCGCGGCGTACGAGCGCTGGGTCGCCGCGACCTCGTCGCCGTGCTCGTGGGCCTTGTCCCCGAAGCCGCCGATGAGGAAGTACATCGGGATCAGCATGGCTTCGAAGAAGATGTAGAAGAGGAAGACGTCGGTGGCCTCGAAGGAGATGATCACCATCGCCTCGACGGCCAGGATCAGGGCGAAGAAGCCCTGTGTCGGCCGCCAGCGCGTGTTCCCGGTCTCCTGCGGGTCGGCGTCGTGCCAGCCCGCGAGGATCACGAACGGGATCAGCAGCGCGGTCAGCGCCACCAGCGCCACCCCGATGCCGTCCACACCCAGCTCGTACCGCACCCCGAAGTCCTTGATCCAGGAATGGGATTCGGTGAGCTGGTAGCGGTTGCCGCCGGGGTCGAATCGTACGAGCACGACCGCGGCCAGGACGAGTGTGGCGAGCGAGACGAGCAGCGCCAGCCACTTGGCCGCGACACGTCGCGCGGCCGGCACGGCGGCCGTGGCGACCGCTCCGAGGGCCGGGAGCGCCGCCGTCGCTGTCAGCAGAGGAAAGGACATCGGTATCAGACCGCCCTCATCAGCAGGGTCGCGGCGATGAGGACCGCCGCACCGCCGAACATCGAGACCGCGTAACTGCGGGCATAGCCGTTCTGCAGCTTGCGCAGCCGCCCGGAGAGGCCGCCCATCGAGGCCGCCGTCCCGTTCACGACCCCGTCGACCAGGGTGTGGTCGACGTACACCAGGGAGCGCGTGAGGTGCTCCCCGCCGCGCACCAGCACGACGTGGTTGAAGTCGTCCTGGAGCAGGTCGCGCCGGGCGGCCCGGGTGAGCAGGGAACCGCGCGGGGCGACGGCCGGGACGGGGCTGCGCCCGTACTGGAGGTAGGCGATTCCGGCACCGACGACCAGGAGGACCATCGTGGCCAGCGTGACCGTGAGGGCGCTGACGGGCGAGTCACCCTCCGAGTGCCCGGTGATCGGCTCCAGCCAGTGCAGGAAGCGGTCGCCGAAGCTGAAGAAGCCACCCGCGAAGACCGAGCCGAAGGCCAGCACGATCATGGGGATCGTCATGGACCTGGGCGACTCGTGCGGGTGCGGCTCGTGGCCCTCCGCGTCCGGCTGCCAGCGCTTCTCTCCGAAGAAGGTCATGATCATCACGCGCGTCATGTAGTACGCGGTGATGGCCGCGCCGAGAAGGGCTGCGCCGCCGAGGATCCAGCCCTCGGTACCGCCCTTGGCGAAGGCCGCCTCGATGATCTTGTCCTTGGAGAAGAAGCCCGACAGGCCCGGGAAGCCGATGATGGCGAGGTAACCGAGGCCGAAGGTGACGAAAGTGACCGGCATGTACTTCCTGAGGCCGCCGTACCTCCGCATGTCGACCTCGTCGTTCATGCCGTGCATCACCGAACCGGCGCCGAGGAACAGCCCCGCCTTGAAGAAGCCGTGCGTCACCAGGTGCATGATCGCGAAGACATAGCCGATGGGGCCGAGGCCCGCGGCCAGCACCATGTAGCCGATCTGCGACATCGTCGAGCCGGCGAGCGCCTTCTTGATGTCGTCCTTCGCGCAACCGACGATCGCACCGAACAGCAGGGTGACGGCACCGACCACGGTGACGACCAACTGCGCGTCGGGCGCGGCGTTGAAGACCGCGCCCGAGCGGACGATCAGGTAGACACCGGCGGTCACCATCGTCGCGGCGTGGATGAGGGCCGAGACCGGGGTCGGGCCCTCCATCGCGTCCCCGAGCCAGGACTGCAGCGGCACCTGGGCGGACTTGCCGCAGGCGGCGAGCAACAGCATCAGCGCGACGGCGGTGAGCTTGCCCTCGGTGGCGCCGCCGACCAGCCCCGGGTGCCCCTCGGTGCCGAGCACCGGTCCGAAGGCGAAGGTACCGAAGGTGGTGAACATCAGCATGATGGCGATCGACAGGCCCATGTCGCCGACGCGGTTGACCATGAAGGCCTTCTTCGCGGCGGTGGCGGCGCTGGGCTTGTGCTGCCAGAAGCCGATCAGCAGGTACGAGGCGAGGCCCACGCCCTCCCAGCCGACGTACAGCAGCAGGTAGTTGTCCGCGAGGACGAGCAGCAGCATCGCCGCGAGGAACAGGTTCAGATAGCCGAAGAAGCGGCGGCGCCGCTCGTCGTGCTCCATGTATCCGATGGAGTACAGGTGGATCAGCGAGCCGACGCCCGTGATCAGCAGAACGAACGTCATCGACAGCTGGTCGAGCTGGAAGGAGACGTCCGCCCGGAAGCCCGCGACGGGGATCCAGCTGAACAGGTGCTGGCCGAGGGGCCGGTCGGCGGCGCTCTTGCCCAGCATGTCGGCGAAGAGGACCGCGCCGATCACGAACGAGGCTGCCGCGAGCGCCGTGCCGATCCAGTGGCCGACGGCATCGAGCCGCCTGCCGCCGCACAGCAGTACGGCCGCTCCGAGCAGAGGCGCCGCTACCAGCAGCGCAATCAGATCTTCCACGATTCAGCGACCCCTTACAGCTTCATCAGGCTGGCGTCGTCGACCGAGGCCGAGTGGCGGGAACGGAACAGCGACACGATGATCGCGAGCCCGACCACGACCTCCGCGGCGGCGACGACCATCGTGAAGAAGGCGATGATCTGGCCGTCGAGATTGCCGTGCATGCGGGAGAAGACGACGAACGCGAGGTTGCAGGCGTTGAGCATGAGCTCGACACACATGAAGACCACGATCGCGTTGCGCCTGATCAGCACGCCGGTGGCGCCGATCGTGAACAACAGGGCGGCGAGATAGAGGTAGTTGACCGGATTCACTGGGACGCCTCCTCCGTCTTCGTGCGCTCCAGGCGTTCTTCGGCGCGCTGCTCCAGTGCCTTCAGGTCGCTCAGTGCCTCGGTGGACACGTCACGGACCTGGCCGCGCTCCCGCAGCGTCTTGTTGACGGTCAGCTCCGAGGGGGTGCCGTCCGGGAGGAGACCCGCGATGTCCACCGCGTTGTGCCGGGCGTAGACACCCGGGGCCGGCAGCGGCGGCAGGTGCTTGCCCTCCCGCACCCGCTGCTCGGACAGCTCGCGCTGGGTCTTGGGGCGCTCGGTGCGCTCCCGGTGCGTGAGCACCATGGCGCCGACGGCGGCCGTGATGAGCAGCGCGCCGGTGATCTCGAAGGCGAACACGTACTTCGTGAAGATGAGGGCCGCGAGACCCTCCACGTTCCCGTTGGCGTTGGCCTTGCCCAGGCCGTTGAACTCCGTCAGGGACGCGTGGCCGATGCCCGCGATCAGCAGGACGCCGAAGCCGAGACCGCAGACCAGGGCCAGCCAGCGCTGCCCCTTGATGGTCTCCTTGAGGGAGTCCGCCGCGGTCACACCGACGAGCATGACCACGAACAGGAACAGCATCATGATCGCGCCGGTGTAGACGACGATCTGCACGATGCCCAGGAAGTACGCGCCGTTGGCGAGGTAGAACACCGCCAGGACGATCATGGTCCCGGCGAGACAGAGCGCGCTGTGCACGGACTTCTTCATGAAGACGGTGCACAGGGCGCCGATCACGGCGACGGTGCCGAGCACCCAGAACTGGAAGGCCTCTCCGGTGGAGGTGGAGTAGGCGGCGAGCTGCGCGCTCATGCCTCCACCCCCTCTTCATGAGGCTTCTCGCCCTTGGAGACGGCCACTTGACGCACGGTGCCGGGCGCCGCCTCCGTGACCAGACCCTGGTAGTAGTCCTGCTCGTCCGTCCCGGGGAAGATCGAGTGCGGTGACTCGACCATGCCCTCCTCGAGACCGGCGAGCAGCTGCTCCTTGGTGTAGATGAGGTTGGCACGGCTGCTGTCCGCGAGCTCGAACTCGTTCGTCATCGTCAGCGCGCGCGTGGGGCACGCCTCGATGCACAGACCGCACAGGATGCACCGCGCGTAGTTGATCTGGTAGACGCGGCCGTAGCGCTCGCCGGGCGAGTAGCGCTCCTCCTCGGTGTTGTCCGCGCCCTCCACGTAGATGGCGTCCGCGGGACAGGCCCACGCGCACAGCTCACAGCCGACACACTTCTCCAGGCCGTCCGGATGGCGGTTGAGCTGGTGCCGGCCGTGGAACCGCGGGGCCGTGGTCTTGTGCTGCTCCGGGTACTGCTCCGTCAGCCGCTTCTTGAACATGGCCTTGAAGGTCACACCGAAGCCGGCGACGGGGTTCTGGAAACCGGGTTTGGTCTCCTTCGGCTCCTCAGACATCCGACCCCTCCTTTCCGTCACGAGATCCGCCGTTCGATCCGTCACTCGCAGTATCGGACCCACCACTGACAATCAACTCCCGCTCGCGGCGCGGGCGGCGCCGCGGCACCGGCGGCAGCTCCTGTCCCGGCAGCGGCGGCACCGGGAATCCGCCGGCCATCGGGTCGAAGGCGGCCTCGGCGGGCGCCTCCTGGGCCTCCGGCTTCTCGCGGAAGATGTCCACGGCGAACGAGATCAGCAGCAGCACGAGGACACCACCGCCGACGTACAGGGCGATGTCGGCGAAGTCGTAGTTCTGGTTGCGCAGGGTCCGTACGGTCGCGACGAGCATCAGCCACACCACGGAGACCGGGATGAGGACCTTCCAGCCGAGCTTCATCAGCTGGTCGTAGCGGACGCGCGGGAGCGTGCCGCGCAGCCAGATGAAGAAGAACAGCAGCAGCTGCACCTTCACGACGAACCAGAGCATCGGCCACCAGCCGTGGTTGGCGCCCTCCCAGAAGGTGCTGATCGGCCACGGGGCCCGCCAGCCGCCCAGGAAGAGCGTCGTCGACACGGCCGAGACCGTCACCATGTTCACGTACTCGGCGAGCATGAACAGCGCGAACTTGATGGACGAGTACTCGGTGTTGAAGCCGCCGACGAGGTCGCCCTCGGACTCCGGCATGTCGAAGGGGGCACGGTTGGTCTCACCGACCATCGTGATGATGTAGATCACGAAGGAGACCGGCAGCAGCAGGACGTACCAGCGGTCGTGCTGCTGCTCGACGATCGTCGAGGTCGACATCGACCCGGAGTAGAGGAACACCGAGGCGAACGCGGCGCCCATGGCGATCTCGTAGGAGATCATCTGCGCGCAGGATCGCAGTCCGCCGAGGAGCGGATACGTCGACCCGGAGGACCAGCCCGCGAGCACGATCCCGTAGATGCCGACCGAGGCGACCGCGAGGATGTAGAGCATCGCGATCGGCAGGTCGGTCAGCTGCATCGTGGTGCGGTGCCCGAAGATCGAGATCTCGTTGCCCGCGGGCCCGAAGGGGATCACCGCGATCGCCATGAAGGCCGGGATGGCCGCGACGACCGGTGCGAGGACGTAGACCACCTTGTCCGCGCGTTTGACGATGACGTCTTCCTTGAGCATCAGTTTGATGCCGTCGGCGAGCGACTGGAGCATGCCCCAGGGGCCGTGCCGGTTGGGGCCGATGCGCAGCTGCATCCAGGCGACGACCTTGCGCTCCCACACGATGGAGAAGAGCACGGTGATCATCAGGAAGGCGAAGCAGAAGACGGCCTTGACGACGACCAGCCACCAGGGGTCGCGGCCGAACATGGAGAGGTCTTCCGTGGCGAGGTACGGAGTGTACGGCGTCATGCCTCCACCTCCTTGGGGGCCTCGGTGGCGAGCGTCGCCGGACCGATGCGGACGAGTGCGCCGGGCAGCGCCCCCGTGTCGGAGGCGACGCCCCCGCCTGCGGAGTTCAGCGGAAGCCAGACCACGCGGTCGGGCATCTCGGTGATCTGCAGCGGGAGGGCGATGGTCCCGGCGCTGCCGGTGACGGCGAGGAGGTCGCCCTCCTTGACACCCGCCTCGGCGGCCGTGGCGGGCGACACGCGTGCGCGTGCCGCGTGCCGCGTGCCGGCGAGCGCCTCGTCGCCCTCCTGGAGGCGCCCTTGGTCGAGCAGCAGCCGATGGCCCGCGAGGACGGCCTCCCCGGCGGCGGGACGCGGCAGCGATGCCGCGACCTCGACGGGTTCGGCGGCCCGCGGGCCGCCCCAGGCGCCGAGCCGGTCGAGCTCGCCGCGCGTGGTGCGCAGGTCCGGCAGACCGAGGTGTACGTCCATGGCGTCGGCCAGCATCTGCAGCACCCGCGCGTCGGTGGGTGCCGGGTTGCGCGTCATCTGGTCGGGCTTGAGCGCGGCCTCGAAGAGGCGGGCCCTGCCTTCCCAGTTGAGGAAGGTGCCCGACTTCTCGGCGACCGCGGCCACCGGGAGGACGACATCCGCGTGTTCGGTGACCGCACCGGGACGCAGTTCGAGCGACACCAGGAAGCCGATCTCCGAAAGTGCCTCACGCGCGCGTGCCGGGTCGGGCAGGTCGTCGACCTCCACACCCGCCACCACCAGGGCCTGCAGCTCGCCGGCTGCGGCGGCCTCGACGATCTGGCCGGTGTCGCGACCGTAGCGGTGCGGGAGCTGGGAGACGCCCCAGGCCGCGGCGACCTCCTCCCGCGCGCGCGGGTCGGTGGCCGGACGTCCGCCCGGCAGCAGCGACGGCAGAGCGCCCGCCTCGATGGCGCCGCGTTCCCCCGCCCGCCGCGGGATCCACACCAGCGTGGCGCCGGTCGCGGCCGCGGCCCGTACGGCGGAGGTGAGCCCGCCCGCCACGGCGGCGAGCCGCTCGCCGACGACGATCACCGCGCCTTCACCGCGCAGTGCCTCGGCGGCTCCGGCTCCGTCGCCCTCCAGACCGACCCCGCTCGCGAGGGCGTTCAGCCACTCGGTCTCGGTACCGGGCGCGGCGGGCAGCAGCGTGCCTCCCGCCTTGGCCAGGCCGCGCGTCGCGTGCGTGGCGAGGGAGAAGGACTTCTGCCCGTGTCCGCGCCAGGCCTTGCGCAACCGCAGGAAGACTCCGGGCGCCTCCTCCTCGGACTCGAAGCCGACGAGCAGAACCGCGGGCGCCTTCTCCAGGGAGGTGTACGTGACGCCCGTACCGTCGAGGTCCCGTCCGCGGCCTGCCACACGGGCCGCCAGGAAGTCGGCCTCCTCGGCGCTGTGCACGCGCGCGCGGAAGTCGATGTCGTTGGTGTCGAGGGCCACGCGCGCGAACTTGCTGTAGGCGTAGGCGTCCTCGACGGTGAGCCGGCCGCCGGTCAGGACACCGGTCCTGCCCCGGGCCGCCAGCAGTCCGCGGGCCGCGGCCTCCAGGGCTTCCGGCCAGGAGGCGGGTTCCAGTTCGCCGGAGTCGCCGCGGACCAGAGGCGTCTCCAGCCGGTCACGCTGCTGCGCGTACCGGAAGCCGAAGCGCCCCTTGTCGCACAGCCACTCCTCGTTGACCTCGGGGTCGGGGGAGGCGAGGCGTCGCATCACCTTGCCGCGCCGGTGGTCCGTGCGGGTCGCGCAGCCGCCCGCGCAGTGCTCGCACACCGAGTGCGAGGAGACGAGGTCGAAGGGGCGGGAACGGAAGCGGTACGCCGCCGAGGTCAGCGCTCCGACCGGGCAGATCTGGATCGTGTTCCCGGAGAAGTACGACTCGAAGGGATCACCCTCACCGGTGCCGACCTGCTGGAGCGCCCCGCGCTCGATCAGCTCGATCATCGGGTCGCCCGCGATCTGGTTGCTGAACCGGGTGCAGCGGGCGCACAGCACGCACCGCTCGCGGTCGAGCAGCACCTGCGTGGAGATCGGGACCGGCTTCTCGTACGTCCGCTTCTTTCCCTCGAAGCGGGATTCGGCGCTGCCGTGCGACATCGCCTGGTTCTGCAGCGGGCACTCGCCGCCCTTGTCGCAGACCGGGCAGTCCAGCGGGTGGTTGATGAGCAGCAGCTCCATCACGCCGTACTGGGCCTTCTCGGCGACGGGCGAGGTGAGCTGTGTCTTCACCACCATCCCGTCCGTACACGTGATCGTGCAGGACGCCATGGGCTTGCGCTGTCCCTCGACCTCGACGATGCACTGGCGGCAGGCACCGGCCGGGTCGAGCAGCGGGTGGTCGCAGAAGCGGGGGATCTCGATGCCGAGCTGTTCCGCGGCGCGGATGACCAGGGTGCCCTTGGGCACGCTGATCTCGGCGCCGTCGATCGTCAGCGAGACGAGTTCCTCCGGCGGAACCGCCGCCTCTCCCCCTCCCGAGGGAGCGCTGGTGGTCACCGTCATGCGTTCACCTCCGTGTGCTTGTCCGCCCAGGCCGTCGACCTGGCCGGGTCGAAGGGGCAGCCGCGGCCCGTGATGTGCTGCTCGTACTCCTCGCGGAAGTACTTGAGCGAGGAGAAGATCGGCGAGGCGGCACCGTCGCCGAGGGCGCAGAACGACTTGCCGTTGATGTTGTCGGCGATGTCGCCCAGCTTGTCGAGGTCGGACATGACGCCCTTGCCGGCCTCGATGTCGCGCAGCAACTGCACGAGCCAGTAGGTCCCTTCGCGGCACGGGGTGCACTTGCCGCAGGACTCGTGCGCGTAGAACTCGGTCCACCGGGTGACCGCGCGGACGACACAGGTCGTCTCGTCGAAGCACTGGAGCGCCTTGGTGCCGAGCATGGAACCGGCGGCGCCCACTCCTTCGTAGTCAAGGGGGACGTCGAGGTGCTCTTCGGTGAACATCGGTGTCGAGGAGCCGCCCGGTGTCCAGAACTTGAGCCGGTGCCCGGCGCGCATGCCGCCGCTCATGTCGAGGAGCTGACGGAGCGTGATGCCGAGCGGGGCCTCGTACTGGCCGGGGCTGGTGACGTGGCCGCTGAGCGAGTAGAGCGTGAAGCCCGGGGACTTCTCGCTCCCCATCGACCTGAACCATTCCTTGCCTTTTTGCAGGATTGCGGGAACTGACGCGATCGACTCGACGTTGTTCACCACAGTTGGGCACGCATAGAGCCCTGCGACGGCTGGGAAAGGGGGACGAAGCCGCGGTTGACCACGGCGGCCTTCGAGCGAGTCGAGCAGTGCGGTCTCCTCACCGCAGATGTACGCGCCCGCGCCCGCGTGCACGGTGAGCTGGAGGTCGAGTCCGCTGCCCAGGATGTTCTCGCCGAGGTAGCCCGCGTCGTAGGCCTCACGGACGGCCTCGTGCAACCGCCGCAGCACAGGGACGACTTCACCGCGGAGATAGATGAAGGCGTGCGAAGACCGGATGGCATAACACGCGATCACAATGCCCTCGATGAGGCTGTGCGGGTTCGCGAAGAGGAGCGGGATGTCCTTGCAGGTCCCCGGCTCCGACTCGTCGGCGTTGACAACTAGATAGTGGGGTTTGCCATCGCCCTGCGGAATGAACTGCCATTTCATTCCGGTGGGGAATCCCGCGCCGCCCCGGCCGCGCAGACCGGAGTCCTTGACGTACGCGATCAGGTCGTCCGGCGACATGGCCAGCGCCTTGCGCAGCCCCTCGTACCCCTCGTGCCTCCGGTAGACGTCCAGCGTCCAGGACTGGTCCTCGTCCCAGAAGGCCGACAGCACGGGTGCGAGCAGCTTCTCGGGGCTGGTCTCTCCGCCGCGCTCGAATGCGCTCGCGCGGGCGGTGCCCCCGTTCTCGGGTGCCAAGGTCATCACTCCCCCTCCTCGGCTGTGGGACCCGCCGGGTGCGACGGGTCGGAGGCCGATGTGTCCTGCGGCGCGTCGTGCGAGCTCAGGTGCTCGGCCGGCGGCTGGTCCTGCGGAGCGCCTCCGCCTCGCGGATGGACCACACGCGCGGCACCGCTCTCCCCCTTGGCCAGGCGGAGGCCGATCAGCGAGGCGGGACCCGCGCTGCCACCCGCTTCGACGGCCCCCGCGCGCTCGTCGGGGAAGCCCGCCAGGATCCGGGCGGTGTCCTTGAAGGTGCAGAGGGGGGCGCCGCGGGTGGGCTCGACGGTCGTTCCCGCGCGCAGGTCGTCGACGAGGCGCTTCGCGGAGGCCACGGTCTGGTTGTCGAAGAACTCCCAGTTGACCATCACGACGGGTGCGAAGTCGCAGGCCGCGTTGCACTCGATGTGTTCCAGGGTGACCTTGCCGTCGCCGGTGGTCTCGCCGTTGCCGACGCCCAGGTGGTCCTGCAGGGCCTCGAAGATCGCGTCGCCGCCCATGACCGCGCACAGGGTGTTGGTGCACACACCCACCTGGTAGTCACCGCTCGGCTTGCGCCGGTACATCGAGTAGAAGGTCGCGACCGCGGTGACCTCGGCGGTGGTCAGGCTCAGTACGTCCGCGCAGAACTGCATCCCCGTGCGCGTGACATGGCCCTCCTCCGACTGCACGAGGTGCAGCAACGGAAGGAGCGCCGAGCGGGAGTCCGGATAGCGGGCGATGATCTCGCGCGCGTCCGCCTCGAGCCGGGTCCGAACGTCGTCCGGGTAGTCGGGCGCGGGCAGTCGGGGCATGCCCAGGCTGACGCCCTCGGGGGTGGTGGTCACCGGTCGACGCCTCCCATCACGGGGTCGATGGACGCGACGGCGACGATGACGTCGGCGACCTGGCCGCCCTCGCACATCGCCGCCATGGCCTGCAGGTTGGTGAAGGACGGGTCCCGGAAGTGGACCCGGTAGGGGCGGGTGCCTCCGTCGGAGACCGCGTGCACCCCGAGCTCGCCCTTGGGCGACTCGACCGCCGCGTACGCCTGTCCCGGCGGGACGCGGAAGCCCTCGGTCACCAGCTTGAAGTGGTGGATGAGGGCCTCCATGGAGGTGCCCATGATCTTCTTGATGTGGTCGAGGGAGTTGCCCAGACCGTCGGGGCCGAGCGCGAGCTGCGCGGGCCAGGCGATCTTCTTGTCGGCGACCATGACCGGGCCCGGCTGGAGCCGGTCCAGGCACTGTTCGACGATGTGCAGCGACTGGCGCATCTCTTCCAGGCGGATCAGGAAGCGCCCGTAGGAGTCGCAGGTGTCGGCGGTCGGGATCTCGAAGTCGTACGTCTCGTAGCCGCAGTACGGCTGGGACTTGCGCAGGTCGTGCGGCAGGCCCGCCGAGCGCAGTACGGGTCCGGTGGCGCCGAGGGCCATGCAGCCGGCCAGGTCGAGATAGCCGACGTCCTGCATGCGGGCCTTGAAGATGGGGTTCCCGGTGGCGAGCTTGTCGTACTCGGGAAGGTTCTTCGTCATCTTCTTCACGAACTCGCGGATCTGGTCCACCGCGCCGGGCGGCAGGTCCTGGGCGAGTCCGCCGGGGCGGATGTACGCGTGGTTCATCCGCAGGCCGGTGATCAGCTCGTAGATGTCGAGGATCAGTTCACGGTCCCGGAAGCCGTAGATCATGATCGTGGTGGCGCCGAGTTCCATGCCTCCGGTGGCGATGCACACCAGGTGGGAGGAGAGCCGGTTCAGCTCCATCAGGAGCACACGGATGATCGTGGCACGGTCGGGGATCTGGTCCTCGATGCCGAGGAGTTTCTCGACCGCGAGGCAGTACGCCGTCTCGTTGAAGAACGGCGTCAGGTAGTCCATGCGCGTCACGAACGTGGTGCCCTGCGTCCACGTGCGGTATTCGAGGTTCTTCTCGATGCCGGTGTGGAGGTAGCCGATGCCGCAGCGGGCCTCGGTGACCGTCTCGCCGTCGATCTCCAGGATGAGCCGGAGCACGCCGTGTGTGGAGGGGTGCTGCGGGCCCATGTTGACGATGATGCGCTCGTCGTCGGACCTCGCCGCGGACTGTGCGATCTCGTCCCAGTCGCCGCCGGTGACCGTGTAGACGGTGCCCTCGGTCGTCTCGCGGGCGGATGCGGCAGAAGAAGGGGTCTGTGTGCTCATGAGTACGACCTCCGCTGGTCCGGAGCCGGGATCTGGGCGCCCTTGTACTCGATGGGGATGCCACCGAGGGGATAGTCCTTGCGCTGCGGGTGGCCCTGCCAGTCGTCCGGCATCATGATCCGCGTCAGCGCCGGGTGTCCGTCGAAGACCAGGCCGAAGAAGTCGTACGCCTCGCGCTCGTGCCAGTCGTTCGTCGGATAGACGGGGACGAGCGACGGGACGTGCGGGTCGGCGTCGGGGGCACTGACCTCGACGCGGATCAGCCGGTTGTGGGTGATCGAGCGCAGGTGGTAGACGGCGTGGAGCTCGCGGCCCTTGTCGTTGGGGTAATGCACTCCGCTCACACCCGTGCACAGTTCGAAGCGGAGGGCCGGGTCGTCGCGGAGGGTCTGGGCGACCCGGACCAGGTACTCGCGTTCGATGTGGAAGGTGAGCTCGTCGCGGTCGACGATCGTCTTCTCGATCGCGTTCTCGGGGACGAGTCCCTGTTCCTCCAGGGCGCCCTCCAGCTCGTCGGCGACCTCGTCGAACCAGCCGCCGTAGGGGCGGGCGGCCGGGCCGGGCAGCCGGACGGAGCGGACCAGGCCGCCGTAGCCGGAGGTATCGCCGCCGTTGTTGGCGCCGAACATGCCGCGCTGGACGCGGATCTCCTCGCCACCGTCGCCACGCTGGCCGGGGAGGTTGGACGCGCCGAGGTCCTTCTCCGGATTCACGCCGTTGCCGGCGCCGTTCGCGTCGCTCACCGCAACAGGCCCTTCATCTCGATGGTGGGGAGCGCCTTGAGTGCCGCTTCCTCCGCCTCGCGGGCCGCCTCCTCGGCGTTCACGCCGAGCTTCGAGGACTGGATCTTCTGATGGAGCTTGAGAATCGCGTCCATCAGCATCTCGGGCCGCGGCGGGCAGCCGGGCAAATAGATGTCGACCGGAACAATGTGGTCGACCCCCTGCACAATGGCGTAGTTGTTGAACATTCCGCCCGACGAGGCACAGACGCCCATGGAGATCACCCACTTGGGGTTGGGCATCTGGTCATAGACCTGCCGCAGTACGGGCGCCATCTTCTGGCTGACACGCCCGGCGACGATCATCAGGTCGGCCTGGCGCGGTGACCCGCGGAAGACCTCCATGCCGAAGCGCGCCAGGTCGTAGCGGCCCGCGCCGGTCGTCATCATCTCGATGGCGCAGCAGGCGAGTCCGAACGTGGCGGGGAAGACGGACGCCTTGCGTACCCAGCCCGCGGCCTGCTCGACGGTGGTCAGCAGGAATCCGCTCGGCAGCTTTTCTTCGAGTCCCATGTCTTAAAGGCCCCTCAGTCCCATTCCAGGCCGCCGCGCCGCCATACGTACGCGTACGCGACGAAGACGGTGAGCACGAAGAGCAGCATCTCCACGAGCCCGAAAACACCCAGGGCGTCGAAGGTGACGGCCCAGGGGTAGAGGAAGACGATCTCGATGTCGAAGACGATGAAGAGCATCGCCGTCAGGTAGTACTTGATCGGGAAGCGCCCGCCGCCGGCCGGCGTGGGGGTCGGCTCGATTCCGCACTCGTAAGCCTCGAGCTTGGCCCGGTTGTATCGCTTTGGACCGATAAGCGTGGCCATGACCACGGAGAAGATCGCAAAGCCTGCCCCGAGGGCTCCCAGTACGAGGATCGGCGCATACGCGTTCACGCTCCTCGCTCCTCTCAGTCGGCACTGACTGCTGGCGGTTGCGTCGGGCAAGCACTTCCGCCCACCCGTCCCACGAGCCCCGTGCGTCCCGACGAAGATCGCGTACATGTGAAGCAGGTCACAAGCCCAACTGCCTCGCATCCTATGCCCGCCGGTCTGTGATCTGCGACACGGGGTATTGCACAAGCTTTGTGATCTCCACCACCTGACGAAGGATCATGAAGTCGGATGAGCGGTGATCTTCACACGCGAAGCGTCCGCACGGTCACCAGAGGTGACATTTCCGCTAGTCGTCCCAGGTCCGGGGCGACGTCTCCATATCAAGAGAGTTCCTCCGCATGCAAATTGGCGATGGACGGGACGGCTTGATAGAGGAGCCGTTCACACGTCGGAGGGAGGGGTGCGGACGGATGTGGACGACATCCACGCGTGCACGCGTTCACGAGCAGGGGGCTCTCCGGGTCTACGCGCGACGCATGCCATCCGTGAGACGACCCTGTGACCTGTGCCACATCTGTCTATGTGCCAGATGAGTGGGGCTTGGCCACTGGTCGCAACCAGTGGTAGGCGGAGGGCAATTCGGACGTATTACAGAAACAGCATGATCACAGGCTTGATCATCTCTGTCCGCAATGCCCGTTACGGCGTCAATAAGGAGTGACGCACCGTGGATTCGGCCGCGGATTGAACAACTGTGGCGCACCACACGTTTCTTGAAGGTATGAGGGAGCCCCTGATACCGGTTGTACCCATGTCCCACACCGCTCACATACGTAGCCACCGGAAGCCCCGCCGCAACGCGTCGACGCTCGCGATGCGCGCCGGAGTTGCCGGTGGCGTTCTCAGCACCCTGGCCGTCGCCGGTGCGGCCGGCTCTGCGAACGCGGCCGAGCCCGTGACGCAGACCCTTGAACTGCCGACCCTGACGGCCGACCTCGCGACCCAGGTCGCCCAGTCCGCGGACGCCACCCAGCAGGCCGCGGCCAACTACGAGTTGCAGGCCGAGCGCGATGCGGCTGCGGCAAATGCCGCGAAGCAGGCCAAGGCGGACCTCGCCGACGCGAAGAAGAAGGCGGAGGCCAAGAAGAAGGCCGAGGCCGCGCGGAAGGCGGCGGCCGAGCAGGCCGCGTCGCGTTCCGCCGCGCGGACCACCCTGTCCGCTTCGGCCTCCACCTCCACCTCCACGGCCTCGACCGTCTCGGCGCCCGCCAGTGGCAGCGTCGCGACCGTCATCGCCTTCCTCAAGGCGCAGGTCGGCGACGCGTACGTGATGGGTGGGACGGGCCCCAACGCGTGGGACTGCTCCGGTCTCGTGCAGGCCGCGTTCAAGCAGGTCGGTGTCGACCTGCCGCGCGTCTCCCAGGACCAGTCGACGTCCGGTACGCCGGTCTCGCTGTCCAACGTCCAGGTCGGCGACATCCTGTACTGGGGTTCGGCCGGTTCGGCGTACCACGTGGGCGTGTACATCGGTAACGGGCAGTACCTGGACGCGGCCAACCCCTCCAAGGGCGTGGTGATTCAGGACCTCTCGGGCTACCCGGCCACCGGCGCGGTACGCGTTCTCTGAGCCGCACCCGCATCTGAAGTCCTACGGCTTGAGGGCCGCCGCCTGAGGGCGGCGGTCCCCGCCGTCGTGTCCCGGGGCCGACCGCCGCCCCTTCGGGCCCCAGAGGGCCCTCACAGCAACGGGAAGAGCCTCCCGGCGACGGCCGCCGGATGCGCCCCCGGCGGCCGGATGAACGGCCGCTGCTCGCGCACCCGCCAGCACGCGCCGCCGTCCGCGAAGCCGAGCCGCGCCCCCGCGCCCGCCTCCGGGCCCGCGCCCTCACCCCGCGCCTGGCCGACACCGACCCCAGCACCAGCACCAGCACCAGCACCCACCGTTGGCCGCCATTGTCGCCACGGTCGCCACGGTCGCCACGGTCGCCACGGTCGCCACGGTCGCCACGGTCGCCACGGTCGAGCATGCCCGCCGGGCGCCACGGCCGGGCATGCCCGCCGGGCGCCACGGCCGGGCATGCCCGCCGGGCGCCACGGCCGGGCGCACCCGCCGCTCCACGAGCTCCCCTCGAAGTGACCAAAACGGGCCAACTCCCGCAGAGGGGACGAGAGGTCATCCTGTTCACATCCCGGGCACGCCTGTCCGCACCGGCTCTCCCGGCGCGGCCACAAGGACGCGCCACGGCGGATGGAGAGCCGTCGTGAAGACGTCCCCGCGTGCCGGGCCGCCACGGAGACCGGGCCCGAGGGCCGGCCTCCGTGCGCCGCGCGGCGGACCCGGCCTCAGGCCTTCGGGGCCACCTTCGACAACCCGTTGATGATCCGGTCCATCGCGTCGCCGCCGGTCGGGTCCGTCAGGTTCGCCAGCATCTTGAGGGTGAACTTCATCAGGAGGGGGTGGGTCAGGCCCCGCTGCGTCGCGATCTTCATGACCTTCGGGTTGCCGATCAGCTTCACGAAGGCGCGGCCGAGGGTGTAGTACCCGCCGTAGGTGTCCTTGAGGACCCGGGGGTAGCGCTGGAGGGCCAGTTCGCGCTGGGAGGGCGTCGAGCGGGCGTGGGCCTGGACGATGACGTCCGCGGCGATCTGGCCGGACTCCATGGCGTACGCGATGCCCTCGCCGTTGAAGGGGTTCACCAGGCCGCCGGCGTCACCGACCAACAACAACCCCTTCGTGTAGTGCGGCTGGCGGTTGAAGGCCATCGGAAGGGCGGCGCCGCGGATCGGGCCGGTCATGTTCTCGGGCGTGTAGCCCCAGTCCTCCGGCATCGAGGCGCACCACGCCTTCAGGACCTCGCGCCAGTCCAGCTCCTTGAAGGAGTCGGAGGTGTTGAGCACACCGAGGCCGACGTTCGACGTGCCGTCGCCCATGCCGAAGATCCAGCCGTAGCCGGGCAGCAGACGGTCCTCGGGGCCCCGGCGGTCCCACAGCTCCAGCCAGGACTCCAGGTAGTCGTCCTCGTGGCGCGGGGAGGTGAAGTACGTACGGACCGCGACGCCCATCGGGCGGTCCTCGCGGCGGTGCAGGCCCATCGCCAGCGAGAGGCGGGTGGAGTTGCCGTCGGCCGCGACGACCAGCGGCGCGTGGAAGGTGACCTCCCGCTTCTCCCCCGTGTCGCCGAGCTTGGCGTGCACGCCCGTGATGCGGCCCGTGCGGTCGTCGATGATCGGGGCGCCGACGTTGCAGCGCTCGAACAACCGGGCGCCCGCCTTCTGCGCCTGTCGTGCGAGCTGCTCGTCGAAGTCGTCGCGCTTGCGGACGAGCCCGTAGTCCGGGTACGTGGCGAGATCCGGCCAGTCGAGCTGGAGGCGGACACCGCCGCCGATGATGCGCAGCCCCTTGTTGCGCAGCCAGCCTGCCTCTTCGGAGATGTCGATGCCCATCGAGACGAGCTGCTTGGTGGCGCGCGGGGTCAGCCCGTCACCGCAGACCTTCTCCCGGGGGAACGCGGTCTTCTCCAGGAGCAGGACGTCGAGTCCGGCCTTCGCCAGGTAGTACGCGGTCGTGGAACCGGCTGGCCCAGCCCCGACGACGATCACATCTGCGGTGTTTTCGGAGAGGGGTTGGGGCTCGGTCACGGCGGGGTCTCCCCAAGACTCGAAATCTGCGTGCTGACGGGCACTGGACATGGGCAGTCTATGCAGCGGTACTGATGACCTGGCTGAAGGGCTGCCCCCGTGAACCGAGCTCTCCCCGACGTCCGACTCCGTGTCCCCACCGACGAGGACGCGTTCGCCTGGCACCGGATCTTCGCCGACCCGGAGGTCATGGAGTTCCACGGCGGCCGGGCGGCCGAGTTGTCCGTGTACGAGGAGCTCACCGCGCGGCAGCGGCGGCACGACGCCGAGCTCGGATTCTGTCTGTGGACGATCGTCGACTCCGAGGGCGAGGTGCTCGGTTTCACGGGCGCGCAGCCGTGGCCGGGCGAGTGGGGGCCCAGAGGCGAGATCGAGATCGGCTGGCGGCTCGGGCGGGCGCACTGGGGCAAGGGGTACGTCACCGCGGCCGCGCTGACCACCCTGGAGCGGGTACGGGCGGCGGGCGTCGCCCGGGTCGTCGCCATGGTCAGACCCGCCAACGAACGGTCGATCGCGGTGACCCGACGCGTGGGCATGGAACTGGCCGAGGTCTTCGCCTATCCCACGCAGGAGGATGCCGCGCACTGCTACCGGCTCACCTTCTGACGCCCTCACCCTCTGACGCCTCCCGCGCGGGCCGCGCACGAAGGCTGCGCGCGGCTCGCGCGAGGGCCGCGGACAGCACGCGCGAGGGCCGCTGACGCCTTCCGCGAGGGACCGGCCGGGGCTTACCCTGCCGGTACCGCTGGGGGGTGACGTCCGTGCGCCTGACACCCGAGACACCCGAAGTGCGCGTACCGCGGCTCATCGGCCTGATGGCCGTGGACGCGCGGGAGAGGGCCGAGGCGCGCGGTGTGCTGCTCGCCGCGCCCGACCGGCCCGACTTCCTTCTCACCGTCGTCGACTACGTCGTACGCCAGTACCCTCCGCCCGGTTCCGAGATCCCCCGCGGTGCCGTGGTCACCGTGTGGTTCGACCTCGGTGACGCGGAGGGAGGCGCCGGGGTGCGCGAACCCCGGCCGCCGCTCCCGCCGTCGGGCGGTCTGCGCCGTGAGCTCGACGAGCCGGGAGACCCGTTCGAGGTGCTGAGAACCGTCAGGCCTTGAAGCCCCGGTGCAGGGCGACCACGCCGCCCGTCAGGTTCCGCCACGCCACCTTCGACCAGCCGGCCTTGCTCAGCCGCTCCGCCAGGGCGGGCTGGTCGGGCCACTCCCGGATGGACTCGGCGAGATAGACGTACGCGTCGGGGTTGGACGACACCGCGCGGGCGACCGGCGGCAGCGCCCGCATCAGGTACTCGGTGTAGACCGTGCGGAAGGGTGCCCAGGTCGGGTGGGAGAACTCGCAGATCACGACCCGGCCGCCCGGCTTGGTCACCCGGTACAGCTCGCTCAGCGCGGTGTCGGTGTCCTGGACGTTGCGCAGTCCGAAGGAGATCGTCACCGCGTCGAAGGTGTCGTCCTTGAAGGGCAGCTTCGTCGCGTCGCCGGCGGTCAGCGGCAGCCAGGGGTTGTTCTTCTTGCCGACCCGGAGCATGCCGAGGGAGAAGTCGCACGGGACGACGTACGCGCCGGTGCGGGCGAAGGGGAGCGACGAGGTCGCCGTACCGGCCGCCAGGTCCAGGATCTTCTGCGCGGGGCGCGCGTCGACCGCTTTCGCGACCTCTCTGCGCCACACCCGGTCCTGGCCGAGCGACAGCAGGTCGTTCGTCAGGTCGTACCGTTCCGCCACGTCGTCGAACATCGAGGCGACTTCGTGCGGCTGCTTGTCCAGGGATGCGCGGGTCACGGTCCCATTGTGGCAGCACGGGCCGGGCGGCTCTCCGGCGCCCGGCCCGTGCACGGGTGTCGTACGACCAGTCGGGGGAACAGTTTCGGCTTCTTCCGGGCCGCCACGTCCTCGACCCAGCCGCACAGCGGGATCGCGATCCGGATCAGCACCCGGCCGACGCCGGACATGAACCGGGCGGCGCGGACGAGCTGGACGACGAGCACCGCCGGCCGGCATCCAGGAGTCCACGAAGATCACCGAGTTGGAGGGGCCGACGAACACGGGGCCGTCTTCGGGCCCGTTGCCGCGTTCGCGACGGCCGCCGCGCCCTTGAGCCCGGTTTTCGACGGCCGACTCGGATTGCGTCCCTCGGACATTAGGGCGCCTTTATGCGCCCAATTCCCTGGCCCTCATGTGCGGCGCCCATGAAATCCGGTCCAACCTGTCCGTTCTCCGTGAGAATCCCTGAACGACCGCGCGGCTCAACGCCGGTGCATATGAACCCTATGCCCGGTCACATGTCCGACTCTTCCGATTCGAGACCCCCGTACATGGTCTGCCCATGGGCCTCCTGCATTCAGGGACGGCCATCGGATGAGCCACCTTTGAGCCCCGGAATCGCCGGAATCGCATTTTGTTTCCGTCCTGGGGCGGAAATCACGAGAGCCGGTGCATAGGCAATGATGAGTTTCCTGAGGCCGGCCGCCGGGCTCGTCTGTCTGTTCGCTCTGGCCGAGGCGGGGTGCTCCGCACGCGCCGACGACACCTCGGACGCGGCACCCGGGGTGCCTCACACAGCAGGACTGGGGCGTTCGCGCGGGCCTTCGCGGGATGAGCCGAGCCCCTTCGACGGCCGAGCGGGGACGTCCGACAGCCGAGCGGGTGGACGTCCGACAGCCGAGCGGAGGACGTTCGACGGCCGTCCCGAAGCGGCTCAGCGGCGTCGGTGCACCAGCCGGCCGGCGCAGACGGTCGCGACGCACGTCCCGTCCGTGTCGAAGACCGCGAGATCGGCACGTCCGGTGTCGGCGATCGCGGTCTCGCGGGCACGCGGAAGCACGGCGACCTCGTTGCGGACGGCCGCGGCACGCAGGTCGGGTGTGCCCGCGTACCGCTCCAGTACGGCGGTGGAGCCCGACTTCAGGACCGCGTGCACCCGTTCGCGCGGGGACGGCGCCTGCGGCAGCGGGCCCTCGTGGACCAGCGCGGGCCCGAGCACACCGGGCCAGCGCCTCAGCCGTGCCCCGGGAAAACGCTCCAGCAGCTCACCCAGGAGCCCTGCCCCCACGACCCGGTCCCCCCGCACGGCCACCGCGCCGTCCCGCACGGCCTCCGCGTCCCAGCTGAGCCGCAGCTCGTCGGCGGCGTGAATGGTCAGCACGACAACGTCAGTTGGACGCGAGCAGCTTCAGCTCGGGGTGGGCGGTGCCGCCCGCGATCGCGGTGGACGAGATGTGCGACATGACCCGCTCGTCGACCGGGTCGTCCGCCGGGTCGTCGTGGACGACGATGTGCTCGTACGTCGTGGTCCGCTGGGCGGGCACGCGCCCGGCCTTGCGGATCAGGTCGATGATCTCCATGCGGTTGGAGCGGTGCTTGGCGCCGGCCGAGGAGACCACGTTCTCCTCCAGCATGATCGAGCCGAGGTCGTCCGCGCCGTAGTGCAGCGAGAGCTGGCCGACCTCCTTGCCGGTGGTCAGCCAGGAGCCCTGGATGTGGGCCACGTTGTCGAAGAAGAGCCGGGCGATCGCGATCATGCGCAGGTACTCGAAGAGCGTGGCCTGCGTGCGGCCCTTGAGGTGGTTGTTCTCGGGCTGGTAGGTGTACGGGATGAAGGCGCGGAAACCGCCGGTCCGGTCCTGTACGTCGCGGATCATCCGCAGGTGCTCGATGCGCTCGGCGTTCGTCTCGCCGGTGCCCATGAGCATCGTCGAGGTCGACTCGACACCCAGCCCGTGCGCGGTCTCCATGATCTCCAGCCAGCGCTCGCCGGACTCCTTGAGCGGGGCGATCGCCTTGCGCGGACGCGCCGGCAGCAGCTCCGCACCGGCGCCCGCGAAGGAGTCCAGGCCCGCGGCGTGGATCCGGGTGATGGCCTCCTCCACGCTCACCTTGGAGATCCGGGCCATGTGCTCGACCTCGGACGCGCCGAGGGAGTGGATGACCAGCTGGGGGAAGTTCTCCTTGATCGCGGAGAAGTGCTTCTCGTAGTACTCCACGCCGTAGTCGGGGTGGTGTCCGCCCTGGAACATGATCTGGGTGCCGCCGAGTTCGACGGTCTCCGCGCAGCGGCGCAGGATGTCGTCGAGGTCGCGGGTCCAGCCCTTGGCGGTGTCCTTCGGCGCGGCGTAGAAGGCGCAGAACTTGCACGCCGTGACGCACACGTTCGTGTAGTTGATGTTCCGCTCGATGATGTACGTCGCGATGTGCTCGGTGCCGGCGTACCTGCGGCGGCGTACGGCGTCGGCGGCGGCGCCCAGCGCGTGCAGCGGGGCGGCGCGGTAGAGGTCGAGCGCCTCTTCCGGGGTGATGCGCCCGCCCTCGGCGGCACGGTCGAGGACGGACTGAAGGTCGGCCTTCTCGGTCACCGGGAGCGTCCCTTTCATAAGGGTGTGGACGGACCTGGCCAGCCTACGCCAGCCCCACCAGGAGCCCGACGTCAGGCCGCGTACGCCCCCATCAGGAGCCCGACGTACGCCCCCGCGATCAGGAACGGCCCGAACGGGATCGATGTCCTGCGCCCGGCGCGGCGCGCGAGGACGAGGCCCAGTCCGTACAGTCCGCCGAAGAGGAACCCCGCGAAGGTCCCGAGGACGACGGTCCCCCATCCGTACCAGCCGAGCACCGCCCCGAGTCCCAGCGCGAGCTTGACGTCCCCGAACCCCATGCCGTTCGGATTGACGAGGAAGAGGACGAAGTAGGCGCAGCCCAGCGCGAGTGCCCCGAACAGCGCGGTCGGCCAGCTCCCGGCGTGCTCGGGGAGGACGGCGGCGGCGCCCAGCAGCGCGAGCGCGAGGCCCGCGAGCGGCAGGGTGAGCACGTCCGGCAGCCGCTGCACCCCGAAGTCCACGACCGCGAGCAGCACTCCGAGCGGCGCGAGCAGCAGCCAGGCGCCCAGCTCGGGACGGATTCCGGTGGCGAGGGCGAGACCCGCGCAGACCAGTGCGGTGGTGAGGGCCACGAGGGGCGTGCGCGGTCCGTACGACGCTGCGACAGCGACCCGTGCCGGGCGCCCCGCGTCGCCGGACGCCGCCGGCACCGTACGGCCGGCGCACTCGGCGCAGCGGGCGGGTCCGAGCCAGCCGCCCGCGACACCGGTGATGGCGTGCCCGCCGGGACACCGGTCCCGCCATGCCTCGTCCGGCTCGACGGAGAAACGGTGGGCGGCCCGCGGCACGAGCACACCCGCCGCCGCGCCCCAGGCGGCGGCGACGGCGGTCAGCCAGAGAACGGGGTCCACGCGCACACCCTACGCAGCCGGCCGCGGTCCGGGCAGGGCCTGTCTCCCGTGGTCCCTCGCCCCCGCCCGGACCTCATGGGCCCTGCCTCGTCGGCTACTTGGGCAGTTTCGACATCCGCGCCACCGGATCGCCCGCGTCCGTGTTGTCGGTCGCGTACTTGAGGTCGCCCCCGGCGGGCGTCAGCCGCACCTCGTGGCTGCCCGTCGTGCAGGTGCCGGGGTTGGACTTCCTGGCGATGCTCGTCGCGGTCAGCCGCTGGTCCGTGACCTTCTTCAGGACGAGTACGTCGTCGCATACGCCGCCGATCAGGTCGGTCGACCGGAACGTGCCCAGTTCCCTGCCCACGGCGGCGCGGTGCAGGGTGACGCGGAACGTGCCCGCGGGCAGCTTCCCGTCCAGCGCGTAGGCGTCGCCCTCCCAGGTGCCGAGGTACTTCGCGGGCACCGAACCGAGCTCCGTGCCCGCCGGGCCGGACGCGTCCGGCGAGGCCGCCGGACGGCTCGCCGTCGCGTCGGCACCGCCGGAGTCCGAGGGGTGACCGCCGCCCGGCAGCAGGTCGAAGAGGAACGCCGAGCCCACCGTCACCGCCGCCAGTGCTCCGGCGACCGCGAGAGCCACCGTGCAACTGACCCTGTGTCCACGGCCGTTCGTGCCGGAGGCCGAGGTCGCGGCCAGACTGACGGAGAGCTTGCCGGGGTCGTGGCCGGGACCGGTGGAGTGGCCGGCCCGAGCCTGGACCTGGGCCGCGTCCCGCGGCTCCCGCTGGTCGGGTACGTGTGCGGGATGCGTGGCATGCGCGGGGTACGGGGGCATCGCGGGCGGCGGCCCGAAGACTCCGCCCGCCCCCTGCGAACCGGCGCCCGACATCCCGGCCTCCGGCGACCCGGCGCCGGAATCCGTGCCCACCGAGGGGCTGTTGAACCCCACCGGTCCCGACGGCGCGGCCTCCGTCGCCTCCAGGTTCAGCAACTGCACGGCGCTGCGGCTGACCTGCTCGACCAGCGGTCCCGGCAGCCATCCCGCCGTCACCGAGCGGGCCGCTCCGCCAGGAGCCAGTCGCGCGGCCACCTCGGCGGGGGCCGGCCGCCCGTCCGGGTTCTTCGCCAGACAGGCCGCCGCGAGGTCCCGCAACTCGCCCTCCAGGGAGCCGAGTCTGGGTTCCTCGTGCACCACCTTGTAGAGGAGGGCGGCCGAGGAGTCACCGGGGAAGGGGGACTCCCCCGTCGCCGCGTACACCAGTACCGCGCCGAGCGAGAAGACGTCGGCCGCTCCCGTGACCGGCTTGCCGAGGATCTGCTCCGGCGACATGTAGCCGGGAGAGCCGACGGAGACGCCCGTCGAGGTGAGCGAGGCCGTGCCGTCGGTCGCGCGGGCGATGCCGAAGTCGATGAGGAGGGGGCCGTCGAGGGTCAGCAGGACGTTGGAGGGCTTGACGTCGCGGTGGACGAGGCCGAGCACGTGAACGGCCCCGAGCGCCTCGGCGAGGCCCGCGCCCAGCACCCGTACGGACGGAACGGGCAAGGGGCCGGCGTCCCCGACGGCGGCCGCGAGCGAGGGACCGGCCGCGTATCCCGTCGCCACCCAGGGCACCGGTGCCTCCGGGTCCGCGTCCAGGACCGGGGCCGTCCACGCGCCGCCCACCCGTCGCGCGGCCTCGACCTCGCGACGGAACCGGGCGCGGAACTCCTCGTCCAGCGCGAAGTGCGGGTGCACGATCTTGACCGCGACCGTACGCCCGCCCGCGCTGCGGCCCAGGTACACACGCCCCATGCCACCGGAGCCGAGCCGGCCGAGCAGCCGGTAGGGCCCCACGACCGTGGGTTCGTCGACTCCGAGCGGCTGCATGACACTCACAGCTCATCCCTCCCCCGTACGCACTGGACGCACTGCCCAGCAGGGTAGTTCCGTACGCCTCCGAGCGCCCGGGGCCCCAGGGCTTCAGAACCTCAGGGCTTCAGCAGCTCCACCCGTACGTCCGCCGGGAACCCGGTGGTCGAGCCGACCCGCCGGGCGAACTCCCGTACGGCCGCCAGCTGCGGGGCCCCGAAGCGGAAGTCGAGGGTGGTGAAGTACTGCTCCAGGACCCGCTCGTCGAAGGCCTCCCAGCGGGCGGCCTGCTCGGCGACCTTGGAGACCTCGTCGAGGGAGAGGTCCCGGGAGGAGAGGAACGCCTCGTGCACCTTGCGGGTGACGAGCGGCTCGCGCTCCAGGTAGTCGCGGCGGGCGGCCCACACGGCGAAGACGAACGGCAGCCCCGTCCACTCCTTCCACAGGGTGCCGAGGTCGTGCACCTCCAGACCGAACTTCGGCCCGTCGAGCAGATTGGCCCGCAGCGCCGCGTCACCGATGAGTACGGCGGCGTCGGCCTCCTGCATCATCAGGCTGAGGTCGGGCGGGCACGTGTAGTAGGACGGCTGGACCCCCACGCTCTCGGCCAGCAACAGCTGCGCCAGGCGTACAGACGTACGAGAGGTCGAGCCGAGGGCGACCCTGGCGCCGTCCAGCCGGTCCAGCGGGACCTGCGAGACGATCACGCAGGACATCACCGGACCGTCGCAGCCGACCGCGATGTCGGGGAAGGCCACCAGCTCGTCGGCGTGCTTGAGGAACTCGACGAGCGTGATGGGCCCGATGTCGAGGTCGCCCTGCACCAGCTTCTCGCTGAGCTTCTCCGGGGTGTCCTTGGTGAGCTCGAAGTCGAGGAGCGTGCCCGTTCTCGCGAGCCCCCAGTAGAGGGGCAGGCAGTTCAGGAACTGGATGTGGCCGACGCGCGGCCGGGTGCGAGAATTGTCCACATCGCGAGGCTAGACCCCATGCGATACGGTGCAGTCCTCAGGGTCCCCGCGAGGCTTCGCCGGCCGTCCCGACCCCTTGTGTCCACCCTCGCGCCGAGGGGCCGACACCACGACGTCAACGCATACGCCGGACGGATCAGACATCCGGGTGACGTGATCTTTCCCCCTATTGCTTTCGGCTGCCTGCGTGCTAGGCTCGCCGCAAGTTGCAGTTTGGTTTCCCTTGCAGTACAGAGCCTGCGGAGCATGTGACCGCGGGCTCTCGTCGTTTTCAGACGTATGCAGTTGTTTACACAATCGCAGGTTCTGGAGCAGGGCAACCCTTTGGGCCCAAGGAGGGCTTATGGCTACCGGAACCGTGAAGTGGTTCAACGCCGAAAAGGGCTTTGGTTTCATCGCCCAGGAAGGCGGCGGCCCGGACGTCTTCGTCCACTACTCCGCGATCAACGCGAGCGGATTCCGCTCTCTCGAAGAGAACCAGGCGGTTTCCTTCGACGTCACGCAGGGTCCGAAGGGCCCGCAGGCGGAGAACGTCACTCCGCTCTAAGCCTTCGGCTCCATGAGCCCAATGCTTTGATCCGGAACGGATAGCAGTACCCAAGGAGCCCCGCGCCAGCCGGTCGCGGGGCTCCTGCCTTTCCCACCGTTCGCCACTCCACCGGATCCCGCCGCTCCACGGCGTCACGGCGTCACGACTTCAGGTACAGGCTCTCGATCTCCTTCGCGAAGTCACGTTCGATCGCGGCCCTCTTGAGCTTCAGGGTGGGGGTGACATGACCGGCCTCCTCCGTGAAGTCCACCGGAAGGACGGCGAAGCGGCGGATGGACTCGGGGCGGGAGACGAGCTTGTTGGCCTCGTCGATCGCGCGCTGGAGGATGACGTTCAGTTCGGGGTCGTCGACGAGGAGCTCCGGCGGCACGGGATGCTTGCCGATCATCTGGCGCCAGTGGGTGATGCCGTCGAGGTCGAGGGTGACGAGGGCGGTGACGTAGGGCCGGCGGTCGCCGAGGACGATGCACTGGGCGATCAGGGGGTGCGAGCGGAGCCAGTTCTCCAGGGGCGCGGGGGCCACGCTCTTGCCGCCCGCGGTGATCAGGATCTCCTTCTTGCGGCCGGTGATGGACAGATAGCCGCCGTCGTCCAGCTCTCCGATGTCGCCGGTGGCGAACCAGCCGTCGGGAGCCGCGTCGACCACTCCGCCCGCGTGCGGATCCCAGTAGCCGCGGAAGATCTGTGCGCCGCTCAGCAGGACCTCTCCGTCGCCCGCGATCCGTACCCGGGTGCCCGGCAGCGGCCAGCCCACCGTGCCCAGCCGGGGTTTGAGCGGGGGCGTGACCGTGGCGGCCGCGGTGGCCTCCGTCAGGCCGTACCCCTCGTAGATCTCGATACCGGCGCCCGCGTAGAACGCGGCGAGGCGGCGGCCGAGCGGGGAGCCGCCGCAGATCGCGTAGCGGACCCTGCCGCCGAGCGCGTTGCGGATACGCCGGTAGACCAGCGGGTCGTAGAGGGCGCGGGCCGCCCGCAGGGAGCGGGAGGGACCCGGGCCGGTGCCGTGCTGCCGGGCCTCGACCGCCTCGCCGTAACGGCACGCGATGCGCGCCGCCCGGTCGAAGGACGCGCCGCGGCCCATCTTCTCGGCCGTCGCCCGGCCGGTGTTGAACACCTTCTCCAGGACGTACGGGATGGCCAGCAGGAACGTGGGCCGGAAGCTCGCCAGGTCGGCGAGCAGGTCCTCGGTGTGCAGGCTCGGCGCGTGCCCCAGCCGTACCCGGGCGCGCAGGCAGGCCACCGCGACCATCCGCCCGAACACGTGCGAGAGGGGCAGGAAGAGGAGCATGGACGCGGCGTCCGACGTCTTGGTCCTGAAGATCGGGTAGAGCAGCTCGACCGCGTTGTCGATCTCGGCGAAGAAGTTGCCGTGGGTGAGCGCGCAGCCCTTGGGGCGGCCGGTCGTGCCCGAGGTGTAGATGAGGGTGGCGAGCGTGTCGGGGCCCAGCACGCCGCGGCGCACGGCGACTTCCTGGTCCGGGATCTCCCGGCCCCGCTCGGCCAGCCGCTCCACGTGCCCCTTCTCGAAGACCCACATGTGCCGCAGGTCGGGGATCCGGTCGCGCTCCGGGCCGAGCGCGGATGCCTGGGCCACGGTCTCCGTGGCGAGGGCGACGGCTCCCGAGTCCTGGAGGATCCAGCGGACCTGGAAGACGGACGAGGTGGGGTAGACGGGCACGGTGACGAGCCCGGCGGCCCAGGCGGCGAAGTCCAGCAGCGTCCACTCGTACGTCGTCCGCGCCATGATCGCGATGCGGTCGCCCGGTGCCAGGCCCTCGGCGATCAGCCCCTTCGCGACCGCCAGTACCTCGGCGGCGAACTCGGCCGCCGTCACGTCCTTCCAGCCGCCGCCGGGGTCCTTGCGGCTGAGGACGGGTGCCCCGGGGGCGTCGGTGGCGTTGTCGAACGGGATGTCGGCGAGCGAGCCGTGGGTCACCTGGGCGACCAGGGGCGGCACGGACACCTCGCGCACGACGCCGTCCAACCGCCTGATCTCCGGCTCCACGAGGGAGGGCGGGGAGGGGTACGGGCTGGGCACGGGGCGACTCCTTCGTCTGCCGGACCAGGTCGGCCCGAAGGGGGGCCGAAGTCTCATACGGGCCTGGGGCGTGGGGGGTTCATGCGAGACAGGGGTGAGCGGGATCGTACGGGGCCGGGGTGTGGGGTTTGTGGGTGTTTGGGGCGGGCGAGGTGCGAGTTACCCGAGGTAGCCCATTCCTTCGCCCCCGCCGCCCCTACCCGTGCCCTCCCCGGCGCTCCGCCCCGGACCCCGCCAGGGGGCTCCGCCTCCTGGACCCCCGCCGACCGAAGGGCTCACCCTCGCACGCCGGACGAGCCGAAAGGCGATTGGACAGACCCACTTCTGATCCGTGGCGTAGCCTTACCCCGGGTAACTTACTCTGGAGTAAATCTACGTCCCCGCCGGGAGTTGGACAATGGCCGACCGCCACATGCTCTCCATGACCCCTCACCTCCTCCGCGGGGCCCTCCTCTCCCCCCTCAAGCGCCCCCGCCCGGACGCCCCCGTCCCCCCGACCCGGCTCGTCCGCCAGGATCTGTCCATCGATCTCGCCCACCTGGCCGGCTACGAACGCATCTGCGGCTTCGCCACGGGTTCGGACGCGCTCCCGATCACGTACCCGCACGTCCTCGGCTTTCCGCTCGCCATGCGCATCATGGCGAGCCGCCCGTTCCCGCTGCCGCTGCTCGGGCTGGTCCACACGTCGATCGAGATCAGGCAGCGGCGGGCACCGGCCGCCACCGGAACGTACGAACTCGCCGTGTACGTCGAGGGACTGGCACCGCACCGCCGCGGGACCGAGGCCCGCGTCGTCACGGAGGCGAGAGCGGGCGGCGAACTCGTGTGGGCGTCGAGGAGTACGTATCTGGCGCGGCACCGGACAGTCGTGGGATCCCCCTCGACAGCTCCGGGACCGGCACCGTGGGGGAACGCGGACACGGCGACGCGTCCCCTCCCCGCCCGTGCCGAATGGCGTCTCGGCGGCGACGTCGGACGCCGCTACGGCGCCGTGTCGGGGGACCGCAACCCCATCCATCTGCACCCGTTCACCGCCCGCCTCTTCGGCTTCCCCCGGGCCATCGCGCACGGCATGTGGACCGTCGCCCGCTGCCTCGCGGAACAGGGGCCGCAGGGCCCTGTGCGCGTGCGCGCGGACTTCCGGGCCCCCGTCCTCCTGCCGGGCACCGTCATCTACGCCGCCGACGGCCCCGCCTTCGAACTGCGCGCCCCCGGCGACCAGGGCCACCCGCATCTCACCGGGGAGGTGCGCCCCGGAGACCCCGACCGGGTGTAGGCCGAGTCCGCACAGGGTCCAGGCCGGTCTGTCCCTGGCCGTCGAGCGATGGCGGCAGCGATGGCGGCGTCGGTGGCGACCAGGGGCGGTTCTCCATGAGGTCGCCCAGGCCCGCCCAGGCGAAGTTCATCAGGGTCGCCGCGGCCTGCTTCGCGGAGACGCCCGGCGTGGCGTTGGCCCAGGCCGCGAGGGACTCCGCGGCACCGACGAGGGCCTCGGCGAGCCCGGCGACCTCGCGCTCGGGCAGGGACGGATCGCGATGCGCCTCACGCGCGGCGATCAGGATCAACTGGGTGACGAACGCGACGAGTTCCTCGCGCATCGTGGCGACCTCGGCCGCGAACGGCTCGCCGTGCGTGCGCGCCTGGCGGTGCAGCACCGACCAGCCGTCGGGGTTCTGCGCCGTGTGGGTGAAGAACGCCCGCAGCCCTTCCCACAGTTGGCGGTCGGCGGTCAGGCCGGGCCTGACGCCCGCGCGCACCGCCGCGGTCAGCGCCACGGCCTCACGCCGGATGCAGGCGGTGAACAGGTCTTCCTTCGAGTTCAGGTACAGGTACACCAACGGCTTGGACACGCCTGCCAGATCGGCGATCTCGTCCATCGACGCGGACCGGTAACCCCGCTGCCCGAAGGTCCGCACAGCGGCGTCCAGCATCTGCTGCTCGCGCACCGCACGCGGCATCCGCTTGTTCTTCACAGCACCCATACGGGCAAGCGTACGATCGGCCGCCGCCTGTCCGGCACCGGACAGGCCGGGGCCCGGGACCGTGCGGCCTGCGGTGCGGGGGTGTCAGGAGGGCCGGTGTCAGGAGGGCTGGCTCTGCGCGCCGCGGGCGGCGTCGTCCGCCTGGTCCTCCTGGCGCCGGTTCTCCTCCAGGTTGGCCCTGGCGCGGTCCACGCGCGCGACGACCTGGGCGGAGGCCCGGTCCCGCTCCTTGCGCAGCACGACGAAACTGATCGGCGCGGAGATCACCAGGGCGAGGAGGACGACCCACATGTAGTTGGAGTCGCCCAGACCGCGCGGAGCGATGCCCGAGTAGACGAGACCCCAGACGACCACGAGGCAGCCTGCGAAGATACCGAGGCGCATCAGCGTGTAGCGGCCCATGTCAATCCACTCTTCCGTTCCGAACCGTTTCGAACGTTCCCAAAGGGCACCGTCCAGTGAAGCACGCCGGGAGTGCGGATCACTCAGGGGGGCCTCACTCGCCGCGCGGCAGAGGCAGCAGCATGATGATGTCGTCCCGGTCGTCGCCCGGTGCGACACGTATCGCCTCGGGCACCCGGCCGACCTCCTTGTAGCCGCAGGAGGCGTAGAAGCGCTCCAGTCCCTCCCCGCCCCGGCAGGTGAGCCGGAGCGCGTCGAGGCCGAGGTCACGGGCCCGTCGCTCGGCCTCCTGGAGCAGCTCGGCGCCGTAGCCGCGGCCCTGGAGCGCGGGGTCGACCATGACGGTGTAGAGCCAGGCCCAGTGGCGCATCAGGGGGTGGTCGTTCAAGGAGAGGAAGGCGGTGGCGGCGAGCCGGCCGTCGTCGGTGAAGGCGGCGAGGAGCCGGGTGCGGCCCTCGGCCATGGCGCCGAGGTGGGCCTCGGCGCGGGGGCGTATGTCGGCAGGGGTCACCGGCGGCACGAATCCGACCGCGCCGCCCGCGTTGGTGACGTCCGTCCAGAGCGCGAGCAACTGGTCGGGCAGGGACGGGGTCGGCTTCGTGTCCTCGGTGAAGAGGGTGAACGTCAGTGGCACGGTCACCCAGGCTAGAACATCGAGGTCAGAGCTCCCTCAACCGCGGAGGTCGCTCCGTTGAACAGCGGCCGGCGCGCGCCGGTACGTCAGACGCGCATCGGCTGCGGGGCCTCGCGGCGCTCCGGGTCCGGGCCGTCGTACTCGCGGATGATCTCGTAGCGGGTGTTGCGCTCCATCGGGCGGAAGCCGGCGTCGCGGATCAGGTCGAGCAGATCCTCGCGGGTCAGCTTGTTCGGGGTGCCGTAGTTGTCCGCGTCGTGCGTGATCTTGTACTCGACGACCGAGCCGTCCATGTCGTCCGCGCCGTGCTGGAGGGCGAGCTGCGCGGTCTGTACGCCGTGCATGACCCAGAAGACCTTGACGTGCGGGACGTTGTCGAACAGCAGCCGGGAGACCGCGAAGGTCTTCAGCGCCTCGGCGCCGGTCGCCATCTGGGTGCGGGCCTGGAGCTTGTTGCGGACCTTGCCGTCCTTCATGTCCACGAAGTCGTGCTGGTAGCGCAGCGGGATGAAGACCTGGAAGCCGCCGGTCTCGTCCTGCAGCTCACGGAGCCTGAGGACGTGGTCGACACGGTGGCGGGGCTCCTCGATGTGCCCGTACAGCATGGTCGCGGGGGTCTTGAGGCCCTTGGAGTGCGCGAGGCGGTGGATACGCGACCAGTCCTCCCAGTGGGTGCGGTGGTCGACGATGTGCTGGCGCACCTCCCAGTCGAAGATCTCCGCGCCGCCGCCGGTCAGCGACTCGAGGCCCGCCTCGATCAGCTCGTCCAGGATGTCGGAGGCCGACATGCCGGAGATCGTCTCGAAGTGGTGGATCTCCGTCGCCGTGAACGCCTTCAGCGAGACGTTCGGCAGGGCCTTCTTCAGCTCGCTGAGGGAGCGCGGGTAATAGCGCCACGGGAGGTTCGGGTGCAGGCCGTTGACGATGTGCAGCTCGGTGAGGTTCTCGTTCTCCATCGCCTTGGCGAGACGGACGGCTTCCTCGATACGCATCGTGTACGCGTCCTTCTCGCCCGGCTTGCGCTGGAACGAGCAGTAGGCGCACGACGCGGTGCACACGTTCGTCATGTTGAGGTGGCGGTTGACGTTGAAGTGGACGACGTCGCCGTTCTTCCGCGTGCGCACCTCGTGGGCGAGTCCGCCGAGCCAGGCCAGGTCGTCCGACTCGTAGAGCGCGATGCCGTCCTCGCGGGTCAGCCGCTCACCGGCCCGGACCTTGTCCTCCAGCTCGCGCTTGAGCCCGACATCCATGCTCACACCTTTCTCCGACAGACCCCCCAACCGTACGCCCAGCCTGGTCGCCGCCGGTTCACGGCCCCGCCGGAGGGGACCCGGCGGGCGCTCGGGAGGGGGCGCGCCCCGAGAGTGCGCTCATGGTCGTCAGCATTCCCCCGGGTGCCGTGAGGCGGCCCAGAGGTCGGGGAACTCCCCATGGCGGCCGGGGGATTCGCTCCGGAACCGACGGTGTCAGGAAGCGAAGGCGATGACGGCCAGGATCGGGTAGAGCACGCCCAGGGAGCCGGTGGCGAGCCCGATGACGCTTCGACCCCGGTGGAGACCGCGGGCCAGACCGAGGCCGCCGAAGGTGACGGCGAGGCTGCCGGCCAGGAGCGGGACCGCGATTCCGACGAAGCCGGAGAGTGCCACGGCGATCAGGGCGACGATGCCGAGGCCGAGCGACACCGGCCCGTAGAGGGCCGCGGGGCTGTCGGCGGAGGTGTTTCCGGTTCCGGTGGCCATGTCGGCTTCCTTGCTGTCGGCGTCGGAGTCCCCGGCACGCAGGTACGAAGATCCTGCACGCCCCATCATGGCACTCACGGAAATCCGGCAGGACGAGACCCCGGACGCCCGCTCGACCCGATGGATGCGGCGGGAACCGGTACGAGGAGAGGAAGCGGCATACGGGCGCGGGCACTTGACCGGCGCCCCCCACGGGGAACCGCCCCCCGGCACGACGTACCCCCGGCGGCCCCGGGAGCACGTCCCGCCCCCCTCCTATTCCTCCTCGGGCAGCTCCCCCACCCGGTTCTCCCACTTCGTGGAGAGCACGATCGTCGTACGGGTCCTGGAGACGCCCTTCGTTCCCGACAGCCTCCGGATGGTCTTCTCCAGGCCGTCCACGTCGCTCGCGCGCACCTTGAGCATGAACGAGTCGTCGCCCGCGATGAACCAGCAGTCCTCGATCTCACCGAGGTCCCGCATGCGGTGGGCCACGTCCTCGTGGTCGGCCGCGTCGGACAGCGAGATGCCGATCAGGGCGGTGACCCCGAGACCGAGCGAGGCGGAGTCGACGGTGGCGCGGTACCCGGTGATGACCCCGGCCGCCTCCAACCGGTTGATGCGGTCGGTGACGCTGGGCCCCGACAGACCGACGAGGCGCCCCAGCTCCGCGTAGGACGCCCTGCCGTTCTCTCTCAGGGCCTGGATGAGCTGCCTGTCCACCGCGTCCATGCGATCGCTAGCCTTCCGCTGAAGTGTGTGAGTCCTGAAGTGTGTGAGTCCGCTGAGTCGTGCGAGGTCGTTCCGTCGTGTCGAGGTGGTGCTGACGCGGTACCGAGGTGGTACCGGGAGGTCCTGCCGCCGGTGCTCAGGTCGCGCGGGAGCCACCGCCGAGTTCGCCCTCCCAGCGGCGGTACAGCCGGTGTTCGACGCCGGCGGCGTCCAGCACCCGCCCGGCGACGAAGTCCACCAGGTCCTGGATGTGCGTGGCGCCCGCGTAGAAGGCCGGCGAGGCGGGCAGCACGGTCGCGCCCGCGTCGTCCAGGGAGACCAGGTGGCGCAGCGTCTGCCCGTTCAGCGGGGTCTCGCGGACGGCGACGACCAGCCGGCGCCCCTCCTTCAGGGTCACGCTCGCGGCGCGTTGCAGCAGGTCCTTCGACAGGCCGAGGGCGACGCCCGCCACACAGGCCGTGGAGGCGGGCACGATGAGCATGCCCTTGGAGGGGTACGAACCCGAGGACGGGCCCGCCGCCAGGTCGCCCGCGCTCCAGTGCCGTACGGCGTCGAGGTGCCCCTCGGGAACGTCGAAGGCGCCGGGCTTGCCGTCCGCGCCCCGCGCCAGCCATTCCCGCAGGTCGTCCCGCCAGTGCGCGTCGCGGAAGGAGAGTCCGGTCTCGTCGAGGAGCGTGAGCCGCGAGGCCCTGCTGACGACCAGGTCCACGCTCTCTCCCGCGGCCAGCAACGCACGCAGCACAGCGGCGGCGTACGGCGTACCCGACGCGCCGGACACCCCCACGATCCAAGGCCGGCGCTGCGTCTGTCCTGGCTTCATGATGTCGAGGGTATCCGGCGGCTGTCGGGATTCAGACCGTGAGCCCGCGGACGAGCAGATCGAGCAGGGCGCACACGAACAGAGCGATGCCGATGAACCCGTTGACGCTGAAGAACGCGCGGTTCAGCCGGGACAGGTCGTGCGGCTTGACGATGCTGTGCTCGTAGAGGAAGGCGCCCGCGACGATCACCAGGCCGAACCAGAAGAAGGCACCGGCGCCGGTGGCGAGGGCGTACCAGACGAAGAGCGCGGTGGTGACGGCGTGGCAGACCCGTGCTCCGCGGACGGCGGCGGGGATGCCGAAGCGCGCCGGTACGGACATGACACCGACCTCGCGGTCCGTCTCGACGTCCTGGCAGGCATAGATCAGGTCGAAGCCGCCGATCCAGACGCCGACCGCGAGTCCCAGGATCACCGCGTTCCAGGACCACTCGCCGGTGATCGCCAGCCAGCCGCCGATCGGTCCCATCGCCTGCGCGAGCCCCAGGATGGCCTGCGGGAAGTTCGTGAACCGCTTGCCGTAGGGGTACACCACCATCGGGATCACGGCGATGGGCGCGAGCGCCAGGCAGAGCGGGTTCAGCAGGGCCGCCGCGCCCAGGAAGAAGACCACGGCGACCAGCGCGCCGGTCCAGGCGTGCTTCACGCTCATCGCGCCGGTGACCAGCTCGCGGTGGGCGGTGCGGGGGTTGCGGGCGTCGATCTCGCGGTCGATGATCCGGTTCGCCGCCATCGCGAAGGTGCGCAGCCCGACCATCGCGACGGTCACCAGGAACAGCCGTCCCCAGTGGATGTTCTCGTCCAGCTCGTACATCGCGGTCAGCGCGGCGATGTACGCGAAGGGCAGTGCGAACACCGAGTGCTCGATCATGACGAGGCGCAGGAACGCCTTGGTGCGGCCCGGCTGCGGGAGCGCCGCGGAAGCTGAACTCACAGCCCGTACTCCTTCCAGCGGCGGTCGACCGTCGCTGCCGTCTGTGGGTCGGACAGCACCATCTCGGGCCAGCCGCCGTCCCGGGTGTAGCCCTCCTCGGGCCATTTCCTCGTCGCGTCGATACCCGCCTTGCCGCCCCAGAACTGCTGGTAGGAGGCGTGGTCGAGGTGGTCGACGGGACCCTCCACGACCGTGAGGTCACGGGAGTAGTCGGTGTTGCCCAGGGCCCGCCACGCGACCTCGTGGAGATCGTGGACGTCGCAGTCCGAGTCGACGACCACGATGAGCTTGGTGAGGGACATCATGTGGGCGCCCCAGACGGCATGCATCACCTTCTGGGCGTGTTTGGGGTATTTCTTGTCGATCGCGACGATCGCGCAGTTGTGGAAGCCGCCCGCCTCCGGCAGGTGGTAGTCCACGATGTCCGGCACGATGATCTTCAGCAGGGGCAGGAAGAAGCGCTCGGTGGCCCGGCCCAGCGGGCCGTCCTCGGTCGGCGGCCGGCCCACGACGATGGACTGGAGCAGCGGCCGCTTCCGCATGGTCACGCAGTCGATGGTCAGCGCCGGGAAGGGCTCCTGCGGCGTGTAGAACCCGGTGTGGTCGCCGAACGGCCCCTCGGGCAGCGTCTCGCCCGGCTCCAGCCACCCCTCCAGGACCACCTCGGCCTGCGCGGGGACCTGGAGCGGGACGGTCTTGCAGTCCACCATCTCGATCCGCTTGCCCTGGATGAACCCGGCGAAGAGGTACTCGTCGATGTCACCGGGCAGCGGCGCGGTGGAGGCGTACGTCACGGCGGGGGGACAGCCGAAGGCGATCGCGACGGGCAGCCGCTCCCCCCTGCGCGCCGCGACCTGGTAGTGGTTCCGGCTGTCCTTGTGGATCTGCCAGTGCATACCGATGGTGCGCTTGTCGTGGCGCTGCAGACGGTAGAGCCCGAGATTGCGGATGCCGCTCTCGGGATCCTTGGTGTGGGTCAGCCCGAGGTTGAAGAAGGAGCCGCCGTCCTGGGGCCAGGTGAAGAGGGCGGGCAGCGCGTCGAGATCGACGTCGTCGCCGCGCAGGACGACCTCCTGCACCGGTGCTTCCTTGACCTTCTTCGGCGGTACGTGGGCCATCGCGCCGAGTTTCCCGAAGGCCTCGCGCACCCCCACGAATCCGTGCGGCAGCTCGGGCCTGAGCAGTCCGCCGATCTTGTCGGAGATCTCGCCGTACGACTTCAGACCGAGGGCTTTCAGCAGGCGCCGGTCGGTCCCGAAGACGTTCATGGCGAGCGGCATGGCGGAACCGCGCACGTTCTCGAAGAGCAGCGCGGGGCCGCCGGCCTTCTGCACCCGGTCGACGATCTCCCCCACCTCCAGGTACGGGTCCACCTCGGCCTTGATGCGCTTGAGGTCGCCCTCGCGCTCCAGTGCCCGCAGCAGGGAGCGAAGATCGTCGTAAGCCATGCGTTCCAGTATCGCCGAGGCCCCCTGGGCGGCTGCGTGCGCCCCACCGTCGCCGGGCGGGCGGGGGCCGCCCCGTCCGGCGATCGGGGCCGACCCGGCTCGCCGCGGCGGGGCCAACCGCTACCCTGGCCGCGTCACCGGGGCCGTGTGCCGCCCCGCCGTCGCTCACTGGGGGACCGTTCGGCCATGCTCAGGTATCTGCCCTTCCTGCTGGTCCTGGCGCTGTGGATCTACGCCTTCATCGACTGCCTGAACACTCCCGAGGAAGAGGTCCGCGGCCTGCCGAAGGTGGTGTGGGTGATCATCATCCTGCTCTTCGGCGAAGTACTGGTCGGGCCGGTCGCCTGGCTCGTCGCGGGCCGCACGCGCCGCGGGGGCCCGGCGGGCGCCGCGGCCACCGGCTGGCGCCGCGACCAGGGCACGCCGTACGTCGCCCCCGACGACAACCCGGAGTTCCTCAACTCGCTCAGGACCGAGAAGGCCGAGCGGCCGGACCGTGACGAGGCACTCCTGAAGGACTGGGAGGCCGACCTGCAGCGCCGCGAGGAGGAGTTGCGGCGGCGGGAGCAGCGGAGCAAGTCCGACGACGAGTCCTGAGCCGGGCGAACGGCCCGGCGGAAGACCGTCGTTGGGGACGCGTTGTCGGTGACGCGGGCTAGGGTCCGCCGCCATGACCTCTCGCCCGGACGCCATCAGGGCGTCGTACGACACCGTCGCCGACGACTACGCCGAGCTGCTCAGGACGGAGTTGGCGGACAAGCCGTTCGACCGGGCCGTGCTCGGGGCCTTCGCGGAGAAGGTGAAGGACGGCGGCGGCGGGGTGGTCGCGGATCTCGGGTGCGGGCCCGGCCGGGTGACCACATATCTGGACGGGCTCGGGCTGGACGCGTACGGGATCGATCTGTCGCCGGGGATGGTGGCGGTGGCCCGCCGCCGCCATCCGGAGCTGCGGTTCGAGGTGGGGACCATGACCGCTCTCGACATCGCGGACGGCGCACTCGCCGGAGCGCTGGCCTGGTACTCCACCGTGCACACGCCACTGGAGGAACTCCCGCTGTTCTTCGGAGAGTTCCGCCGCGTACTGGCTCCCGGCGGCCATCTCCTCCTCGCCTACAAGGTGGGGGACGAGCGGGTGCACCTGGACCACGCGTACGGGCACGACCTCGACCTCGACGTCCACCGCTTCCCGCCCGAGCGGGTCGCGGGACTGCTGCGCGCCGCCGGGCTGGTCGAGGTCGCGCGTCTCGTCCGCGAGGCCGACGCGCGGGAGAAAACGCCCCAGGCGTTCGTACTGGCCCGCAGGGAGCGGGAGTAGCCGGAGTGCCCCGACGCGCCACCCCCGCTGTCCACGCTCCACGCTGTCCGCCGATGGTCTGAGCGCCCCGCCCCGGCTCATACCTTCGGCCGTCGCCCGTAGACCATCGGCGGACGGCGCCGTGGCGGACCGCTTCCCAGACTGGGTCGGGACGACGACACGGGGAGGCGCGATGCAGGGGATCAGCCGGGCTCGGTTCCTGGGAATGGCCGCGGCGGGGACGGCGGCGGCGGTGCTGCCCGCGGGGCGGGCCGGGGCGACGGCCGGCCGGCGTGGACTGACCTACCGGGGCGCGGTCTACGAGGTGGCGGACGGGGGGACACCCGGCACGGGGTGGAGCGCCCGGCGGATGCGCGGCGACCTGCGCGCCCTCGCGCACGACCTGCACGCCAACTCCGTCAAGGTCACCGGCGACGGAGTGGAACGGCTCGCCGCCACGGCCACCGAGGCCGCGGAGCGGGGCCTGCACGTCTGGCTCGAACCGACCCTGGGCGACGTGCCGGAGCGGGACATCCTCGACCATCTCGCGGAGACGGGCCGCTCCGCGGAGCGGCTGCGCCGGCAGGGGGCCCGGGTGCACCTCAGCGTGGGGTGCGAGTTCGTGCTGTACGTGCCCGGGATCGTGCCCGGCGCCAACGCCCAGGAGCGCGTCGAGAACCTCCTCAACGGCACGTTCGACCCGGTGACGATGGCACGGCGCCTGCACCGCTTCACAGCGCGGGCGGCGGGCGTGGGCCGCTCCGTCTTCCGCGGGCGGCTGACGTACGCCGCCGCGCAGGACGAGGACGTCGACTGGGGGCTCTTCGATCTCGTCGGCGTCGACTACTACGGATTCTTCCGGCACCGTGACGCGTACGTCCGCGATCTCTCCCGGTACACCCGGTTCGGGAAGCCCGTCGCCGTCATGGAGTTCGGCTGCTGCACCTTCGAGGGCGCTCCGGAGCGCGGCGGCATGGGCTGGGACGTCGTCGACCACGGCAAGGAGCCGCCGGAGATCAAGAAGGGCATCGTCCGCAGCGAGCACGCACAGGCCGCGTATCTGACGGACGTGCTGTCGGTGTTCGAGTCGATGGGCCTGTACTCGGCGATGGCGTACACCTTCGTCACCCCGGACGCCCCGCACCGTCCCCGCGATCCGCGCCACGATCTCGACACGGCGAGCTACTCCCTCGTCAAGACGGTCGAGGACCGTCGGCCCGGCGCTCCGGACGCCGCCGGCTGGCACTGGGAGCCGAAGGAGTCCTTCCACGCGCTGGCCCGGCAGTACGCGCGGCACTGCCGCTGACGGTCCGTCCGGGTCCGGCTCGCCGGGAGAGCGCTGTCGCGCGTTGCCCTCGCGCTCCGGCCACAGGAGAGTAGGAGTCATGGAGCGCATCGATCAGGCAGTCGGCCCGGCACGGGCCCGCGCGTGGCTCGCCACCGCCGTCGAGGAGGCACGCGCCGGGCTCGCGGAGGGCGGCATCCCCATCGGCGCCGCGCTGTACGGCGCCGACGGCACCCTCCTCGGGCGCGGCCGCAACCGGCGCGTCCAGGACGGCGACCCGTCCATGCACGCGGAGACCGCGGCCTTCCGTGCCGCCGGACGGCAGCGGACCTACCGCGGTACGACCATGGTGACCACCCTGTCGCCGTGCTGGTACTGCAGTGGTCTGGTCCGGCAGTTCGGCATCTCCCGGGTCGTGATCGGGGAGGCCGGGACCTTCCACGGCGGCCACGGCTGGCTGGCCGAGCACGGTGTGGAGATCGTCCTGCTGGACGATCCCGGGTGCGCGGCCATGATGCGCGACTTCGTCGAGAAGAACCCGGCCCTGTGGAACGAGGACATCGGTGAGTGACCCCCGGGCCCCCCGCCGGGCGGAGCCCCCGGCCCGCCCTCGCATCCCGACCGTCGATCTGCGGCCGTGGCCGGCCGGCGACCGGGCGACCCGCGCGCGGATCGCCCGTACCGTCGACGACGCCCTGCGGACCGCCGGTTTCCTCCTCGTCACCGGCCACGGCGTCGACCCGTCCCTGCGTGCCCGGATCCGGGCGGCGGCGCGCGCCTTCTTCGTGCTGCCCACGGAGACGAAACAGCCGTACGCCGCCCGGGTCGGCGGACGCGGCTGGCTCGGTCCCGGCGCCGAGGCCAACGGGTACTCCGAGGGCACCGAGACCCCGCCGGACCTCAAGGAGTCGCTGACCTTCGCGACGCACGAGCCGTTCGAGGACCCGGAGACCAACGCGGAGTGGTACGCGCCCAACGTGTGGCCGGCGGAAGCCCCCGGGCTGCGGGAGCTGTGCGTGGAGTACCTGGCCAGGATGGGCGAACTGGAGAACCACCTGCTCGCCCTCCTCGGCGAGGCGCTCGGCCTGGAGCCGGACTTCTTCACCCGGCACATGGACCACCCGACGTACGGCTTCAACATCAACTGATATCCGGGGACGGAGGTCGTGGGCGCGCCCGAGCCGGGCCAGTTCCGTATCGGCCCGCACACCGACTTCGGCACCGTCACCCTCCTCGACCGGCAGGCCGGCAAGGGCGGGCTGCAGGTCTTCACGGACGAGGACGGCTGGCAGGACGCCCCCTTCGATCCGGCGGCGTTCACCGTCAACATCGGTGATCTGATGGCCCGTTGGACGGGCGACCGATGGCGTTCGGGGCGGCACCGGGTGCTGCCGCCGCCCGCGGACGCGCCCGCCGAGGAACTGATGTCGCTGGTCTACTTCGGCGAGTGCACGCCGGGGACGGTGGTGGAGTCCGTACCGGCTCCGGTGGGCCGCGTCGCGTACCCGCCGGTCGACTCCCACACGTACCTGCGGGACAAGCTCGATTCGATCACTGTGGGCTAGCCGCCGGAAAGGACGCGGAAGAATCCCGTAACCAAACGGACATCACGCACCCTAGTCCGAAACAACTCCCCCTTTTTACACTGGTATTGATACACCTCACAGCAGCACAGGCAGGACCGGACCGCGCCAGGGGGAGATGCGGTGCACAGAGGGCTGCACGGACGCGGGGCGCTGTTCGACACCGACCCGCCCGGTCTCGCTTCACGTCTCGTCGGGCTGCGCCCGTACCAGCTGCGCTCGGCCCCCGTCGAACACCCGAAGGAACTGCCCTTCGTGGTGTTCACGGGCGGCCGGGGCCTGGGCAGGAGCGCGGTACTGCGCGAGCTGCGGGACGCCTACCGCGGCCATACGCCGGTCGCGCTCGTCGACGGCGAGGAGCGGCAGTTCTCCGCTCCCGCGCCCGAGCGGCCCGCGGAGTCCTGGTCGCCGGTCGGGCAGGCGCTCACCACGATCGCCGAGCAGCTCGCCGAGCCGGTGACCGGCGCGGGGCGGATCGGCTTCCCGCGGCTGGCCTCCGGGCTGCTCGCGGTGGCGGCGGGCGGCTGGAGCGACCGCGACGTGCCACGCATCCGGCAGGAGGCGGAACGCATCCTGCTCCTGAACGAGACGGGCTCACGCCTGTCGGGCTTCGCGGGCCGCTGGGTGAGCAAGGTCGTCGCCAAACTCATCGCCTCGATGAGCAGTACGGGCCCGGTCGTGGAGCCGATCATCGAGGCGACCCTGGAGGCCTTCGCCGAGGGGATCGCCCCCACCCACCGCAGACTGCGCAGGGCCGCCACCTGGTACCGCGACTACCCGAACGCGGGCGGCAACGCCAAGCTCGGACTGATCCTGCTCTCCGCGCACTTCCGCGCCGGCGGCGACTCCCGCACGCACGCCGAACGCCATCTCGTACGGGCCCTGCTGGCCGATCTCGACGACGCGTACGCGGGGGTCATGCAGCGCTCGCACCGGCTGGGCCGCCCGGTCGTGCTGATCGACAACGTGCGGGAGCCGGCCGGCCTCGGCCTGCTGGAACCCGTGCTGCGCGACCGCGCCGACGGCATCGCCGACCAGGTCGTCTTCTTCGCCGCCCTGCGCGGGGACACCCACCCGGCGCTCCGCAACGCGGGCCGGCGCACCCTCCCCGAGGTGGTCCGGCACACCGGCTGGGAGCCGGGCACCTCGCCGTCCTCGCGGGCACTGCTCCTCTCGCTGCCGCCCCTGACCCCGGACGACACCCTGCACCTGCTGGGCGCCACCGCCCAGGGCCTGGACGTACCGCCGCACCTCCCGCACGCGACCCACCGGCTGACCGGGGGCAGCCCGCTCGGCGTGACCCTGCTCTCGGAGTCCGCCCGGCAGAACCTGCCGCGCGGAGCCGCCTCGCTGGGCGCGTTGCTCACCGCGGACGTCGTCGTCCACGAGGACCACGACGGCCGCCCCGCGTATCTGGAACTGCTGGACCGGCTGGTGCCCGGCGGCCGGCTCGACGAACTGACCGTGCTCGCCGCCGCCCACGACCGCGACTCGGCGTGCGCCCTCGCGGAGGTCCAGCTCCCGGACGACTTCGGCGCCTCGGGCGTCCTCGACCTGGAGGAGCGGCTCGCGCGGGAGGGCCTGCCCACGGCCGCCGGGCAGTTCGTGGGCGATCCGTTCCTGCGCGCGCTGCTCCTGCTGCGCCTGCACCACGGTGACCCGGACCACGAGCGGTGGCGGGCCGTGCACCGCACCCTCGTCGACCACTACGGCGACGAGGACCTGCCCGACCGGGACCGCTACCGGCTGCACCACGAACTCGCGCTGGGCAAGGCGGACTTCGCGGTGGCGCATCTGCGCGACACCTTTCCGCGCGCCGACACCGGGAGCTGGCTCGCGACGCTGCTCTTCATCGCGTCCGCGCCGTACTACCACGCGCACGATCCGGACGGCCGGGACGCCGACAGCCACGCCGGCCACGACGACCGGGCGTCGATCGCACTCGGACGCACGGACGCGGCCCAGCGGCCGCCGGACAGCGTGGACGCCGTACTGCATCTGCGGGTACGACGGCTGCTGCACGCCGTCTGGCAGCTGACCGATCCGCTGGTGCTGCCGGACCCGAAGGTGGGCGAACGGCTCCGCTTCGAACTGGAGCAGCTGTCGAACCTGCGGTCCGCGGGCAACCCGCTGCTGTGGCGGGCCTCGCGGGAGTGGCCGTCGGACGCGCTGGCCGGACGCCCGCTGCGCGTCCCGGCCGACGACGAGAACGGGACCGGGGGCCAGGGATGACACGGGACGGGGACCGATGATGGCGCGTTGGTGGCGGTGGCTGCGCGAGGACGTCTGGGAGATCCGCTTCCGCCGGTACGTGGCGCTGACCCTGGCCGCCGTCCTCGCGGGACTCGGCATCTGGGGCGGTATGACGGCCACCAAGGAGAATCGGTCCTGCGCCCCGGGCGTCGTCCGGCCCGAGGGCAGTCGCGAGTGCGTGGGTGTCTCGTGGTCCGCGTACGCCTTCGGCCGGCCGCGGTTCGCCGACACCGTACGGGCCATCCACCGGGAGAACGCCCGTCTGGAGCCCGGCAGTTACGTCACCGTCGCCCTGCTGGAGCCCTTCACCGCGACCGACGCCGACATCCTGGCCGACGTGCTGCACGAACTCCAGGGCGCCTATCTGGCCCAGTACCAGGCCAACCACGACACCACAGGGCTGAAGCCGAAGATCCGCCTGGTGCTGGCCAACCCCGGTTCCACCGGCACGTACTGGCAGTACACGGTCGACCGGCTGGAGCGTATGGCGAAGGGACCCGACCGGCTGCGCGCGGTGACCGGGGTCGGGCAGAGCACCGACAACAACAAGAAGGCGGTCGCGGAGCTGACCGCCCGGGGCATCCCGGTGATAGGGAGCTCGATCAGCGCCGACGACCTCGCCAACGGACAGCACGGCAAGGACCCCTTCCCCGGCCTCGCCCGCGTCTCCCCCACCAACACGGACGAGGCCCGTGCCCTCGCCTCCTTCGCCAAGGTCTCGGCCGTCAACGCCTTCCTGGTCTACGACCGGACGGGCGACCCGTACACGCGCACGCTGCAGGGGTCCTTCGAGAAGATGCTCACGGGCTCGCGCTACGAGGCCCAGCCCTTCACTCCCCCCGCCGACCGCAGCAAGGAGGGCAGCACCTCCAACGTCTTCGCGCAGATCACCAACATCCTGTGCAACACCCCGGCCAGTACCGACACCGTCCTGTTCGCGGGGCGCCACACCCAACTGCGCCAGTTCATCAACACGCTGGGCCAGCGCGGCTGCCACGACCGCCGGTTCACCGTGCTCACCGGCGACGAGGGTTCGTACCTCGCCGGCGACAAGGACCTCGACCCGGCCGCCCTGAAGGACCCGCTGCTGACCGTGCGGTACACGGCTCTCGCCCACCCGGACGCCTGGCTGAGGGACTCCGCGAGGACCGGGGGCGGCGCGGCCGACGCGGAAGCGCTCCGGGCGCTGCTGGCCCGCGCCACGAAGGAACCGGTCGGTCCCGTCGGCCCGATCGCCCTGGACGACGGCCAGCTGATCATCGCCCATGACGCCATGCGGCTCGCCGTGCGAGGCATCCGCGGGGCGTCGCCGACCGGGAGGATCCCGGCCCTCGCGGACGTGGGGCTCCAGTGGCCGCAGGTCAAGGGCAGGGAGCTGCGGGTGAACGGGGCGAGCGGGTGGATCTGTCTGGACGCCCACGGCAATCCGTACGACAAGGCCGTACCGATCGTGCAGCTGACCCCCGAGTCCCACGCCCGCTTCGTGAAGATCGCCTGGCCGGAGGGAAAGCCGCCGGCGAAGGAGTGCCTGCCGCCGTCGTAGCCGGGCCGGGGAACTAGGGCGTGTTGCGAAAGTCCCGTCGTCCGCCCGGAGGGCGGGCCTCGCGGCGTCCGGTGCGTGCTCTCGGCGTGCCGGGCGGAAGCCCGCGTACTGGACGTACCCGGGTTTTCGCCCGGTGCGGCGAGAGTGCGTGCCAGGCGCCGCGAGGCAGGCGGGACTTTCGCAACACGACCTAGGCCGTCAGCAGGGTCAGCAGCCGTTCGAAGCGGATCTGCCACGGCCCGGGCTCGTAGTCGCCCTCGTACTCATGGGTGAACCGGACGGTGGTGCCGGAGCCGGTGTCGTCCGGCGGCGCGGGTTCCAGGTGGAACCGGACCCGGCCGCGGCTCTCCATCGTGTACTCGGCGACCCGCTCCACGTCCCAGGCGGTGATCCGGCCGACGCCCAGCCCGCGCAGGTCGACCGTCCCGCCGAGCCGCGGCTCGAACACCTCCGCCCGCGCCAGCCACCCCACCAGTCCCTCGGGGGTGGCCATCGCCGTCCACACCTTCTCCACAGGCTGGGGAAGACGCAGCAGCCAGTGCCGTACGTGCGTGTCCCCCCGGGTCTCGACGGCTCCCTCTTCGATGGTTCCGGTCATGACACCAGCGTGGCCCGCGGCGGAGGGTTCCGCACCCGTGGTCACGACGGTACGGAGGTCAGACGCCGGCGTAGGAGTGCTTGCCGGAGACGAAGATGTTGACGCCGTAGTAGTTGAAGAGGAAACACGCGAAGGCGATCAGCGCGATGTACGCGGCCTTGCGGCCCTTCCAGCCGGCCGTGGCACGGGCGTGCAGATAGCACGCGTAGGCGACCCAGGTGATGAACGCCCAGGTCTCCTTCGGGTCCCAGCCCCAGTAACGGCCCCACGCGTCGCCCGCCCAGATCGCGCCCGCGATGATCGTGAAGGTCCACAGCGGGAAGACGGCGGCGTTGACCCGGTAGGAGAACTTGTCGAGGGAGGCCGAGGAGGGCAGCCGCTCCATGACGGAGGTGGCGAAACGTCCCGGCTGCCCACCGGTGGCCAGCTTGTTCTCGTAGGAGTCCTTGAAGAGGTACAGCAGGGTGCCGACCGCGCCCACGTAGAAGATCGCGCCGCAGAGGATCGCGGTCGAGACGTGGATGTAGAGCCAGTACGAGTGGAGGGCGGGGACGAGCTGGTCGCTGGCGGTGTACAGGACGGTGACGGCGAGACCGAGGTCGAGCAGGACCGTGGTGACCAGGGGCAGGCCCAGCCAGCGGATGTCCTTCCGCGCCAGCAGGAACGCCAGGTACACGGTCACGGCGACGGTCGAGAAGGTGATGCTGAACTCGTACATGTTGCCCCACGGCGCACGCTGCACCGACAGGGCGCGGGCCACCACGCCGGCCGTCTCGACGGCCCACGCGACCACGGTGAGGGACACCGCGATACGGCCGTACAGGTCGCCCTGCTCGTCCCCGCCGTGCGCTCCGGGACCGTCGGGCACGTCGCGGGAACCTGTCGCGGACCGGGTGACGACCTGCGGCCGCTCCAGGACCGCGGTACCGCCCGCCGACTTCACGGTGACCGCGGGAGCCGCCGCCTTCGGTTCGGAGGTGAGCGCGGCCGCCGTGCGGGCGACCTTGCTGCGGCTGCCGAAGATCCACTCGGCGATGTGCGCGAAGAAGGCCAGCGTGTAGACGGCCATCGAGGAGTAGACCAGCGTGTTGCTGACGTTGGCGAGGTGTTCGTTGGTTGCGGTGGCGAGAGTCACTGCTTCTCAGCCCCTTCGGCGGCAGGTACGGCGTGGGGATCGGGGTCGGTGGTGTCCGAATCGGCGTCCGGCTCGGCTTCGGGGTCCGCCCCGGCGTCGGGGCCCGCTCCGGCTTCGGAGTCGGTCCCCGCGTCGGGATCGTCGGTCTTGGTGGGTGCCTGTTCGTGCACGAGCGCGGCCAGGTCGCCGAGCTCCTCGGGGAGCTTCGCGGACTCGCTGCGGCCCAGGCCCGCCATCTCCACGACGGTCGCACCGTCCGCGCCCGTGGTGGCGCGCACCCAGACCCGGCGGCGCTGGATGAAGAGCGAACCGGCGAGACCGAAGATCGCCGTGAAGGCTCCGGCGAGCGCCCAGTCACTGCCGGGCTGCTGGGTGACCTGGAAGTTCGCCCACTGCTTGACGCCCTTGTCGAAGGTGATCGAGCCGGCACCGTCGGGCAGCTTCATCGTCTCGCCGGGCAGCAGACGCGCCTTGAGGATGTTGCCCTTCGCGTCCTTGAACTGCTTCATCTTGGACGTGTCGAGCTGGTACACGTTCTGCGGGATGCCCGCGTCGACCCCCAGGCTGCCGTGGTATCCGGACAACGCGAGCACGGGGAAGTCGAGCGCGGGGAACTGCGAGAACATCGTGCCCTTGCCCGCGCCCGCGAAGGTCGGCACGAAGAACGCGGAGAAGCCGAGCTGTTCGGCCTGCCCCCGCGCGTTCCGGTAGCCGTCCATCACCTTGATCGCGCCCTGCGAGGTGACGTTCGAGTCGAGCGGCAGCATCGGCACCGCGTCGTGGAAGACGACGTCGCCCTTGCCGTTGCGGACCGTGACGACCGGCGCGTAGCCGTGGGCGGTGAGGTAGACCTTCGAGTCACCGATCTTCAGCGGCTCGTTGACCTTGACGATGGTCTTCCGGTCCTTGCCGTAGGCGCCCACGCTGTAGGTGACGGCCGCCTGGTACGTCCGCGGGGTGCCCTTGTTGGGACCGGTCCGCTCGTAGGTACCCGTGAACTTCTTCAGGTCGAAGCTGAACGGCGTGAGGTCGTCGCTGCCGAAGAGATTGCCCGACTTGAAGTCGTCGTACTGCGAGAGCGTGTTGGAGAAGCCGTCGCCCTCGACGATCAGCTTGTTGCCCTCGGACTTGAAGAGCTGGCCCCAGGCGAAGGCGACGAGCATCACGACGAGCGCGACGTGGAAGAGCAGGTTGCCGGTCTCGCGGAGGTAGCCCTTCTCGGCGGCGACGGCGTCCTTCTCGACGTGCGCCCGGAAGCGGCGCCGCCCGAGCACCTGGAGCGCGGCCTCGCGGACCTGCTCCGGCTCGGCGGCGGTGCGCCAGGTCGCGTACGCGGGCAGCCGGTCCAGCCGCTTCGGCGCGCCCGGCGGACGGCCGCGCAGCTGCCCCACGAACTGCCAGGTGCGGGGCACGATGCAGCCGATGAGGGACACGAAGAGCAGGATGTAGATCGCCGAGAACCACACCGAGCCGTAGACGTGGAAGAGGCCCAGCCGGTCGTAGACCGGACCGAGGATCGAGTGCGCGTCCTTGAAGTCCGCGACCTTCTGCGCGTCGGTCCCGGACTGCGGGATCAGCGACCCGGGGATCGCGCCGAGCGACAGCAGGAAGAGCAGGATCAGCGCGACCCGCATGGAGGTCAGCTGCCGCCAGAACCAGCGCGCCCACCCGACGACCTCACGGCCGGTCCACGCCAGCGCCCCGACCGGACCGGGCGACCGCATCCCGCCGAACGAACCGGGTACGGCCGTGTCGACGGGCGCCGTGGACAGCTGGGATCCGGCCTCGCCGAGTTCACCGTCGGCGCTCACCCCGATGTGCCGCTTGGCGGCCGCCGGTTCCGCCGCCGTCCTACCGGTGCCGTCGTCGGTATCGGTGTCGGTCGTGCTCATCGATCAGATCCCTACCGTGAAGCCGTTGGACCACGTCTGCATCTGCTGCACCAGACTGTCCCAGGCACCCGTCAGCAGGAGCACACCGGTCACGATCATCATGGTGCCGCCGATGCGCATGACCCAGACATAGTGGCGCTTGACCCAGCCGAAGGCGCCGAGCGCCTTGCGGAAGGCGACGGCGGCGAGCACGAAGGGCACGCCGAGTCCGAGGCAGTACGCGACGGTCAGTATGGCCCCGCGGCCCGCGCTCGCCTCGTTGGAGGAGAGTGCCAGCACGGAGGCGAGTGTCGGGCCGATGCAGGGCGTCCAGCCGATCCCGAACAGCGCGCCGAGGAGAGGTGCCCCGACCAGACCCGCCACCGGCCGCCGGTGGAAGCGGAACTCGCGCTGGGTCAGCCAGGGCATCATGCCCATGAAGAAGACGCCCATCAGGATCATGAGCACGCCGAGCACCTTGGACAGAGCGCCCTGCTGCTCGTACAGCGTCGACCCGAAGTACCCGAACAGCGCACCGCCGGAGACGAACACGGCGGTGAAGCCGAGCACGAACAGGCTGGCGCCCGCGACCATCCTCCCCCGTCTGGCCTCCGCCAGGTCGGTGCCGGTGACACCGGTGACGTACGACAGATAGCCCGGTACGAGCGGCAGCACGCACGGCGAGAAGAAGGAGACGAGCCCGCCGAGCACGGCAACGGGCAGGGCGAGCAGCAGGGCACCGCTGTACACGGTGCCGTTCATTCCGTCGGCGGAGGCGGCGAGAAGGGACACGTCGCGTCACTTCTCCGCGATGATCGGGTCGAGCATCTCGCGCAGCTTGTCCTCGCTGAGGGCCTGCAGCGTCCGCGCCGCGACCTTCCCGTCCCGGTCGATGACGAGCGTGGAGGGAATCGTCTGCGGGTTGAGCGTGCCCTTCTTGAAGCGGAGCATCAACTTGCCCGTCGGGTCGTACAGGCTGGGGTACGTGACCCCGAACTCTTTCTCGAACGCGTGGGCGAGCGAGGTCTCGGAGTCACGGGTGTTGATGCCGACGAACTGCACGCCCTTCGCCTCGGTGTCCTTGGCGACCTTGACGAAGTTCGGCGCCTCGGCACGGCACGGCGGGCACCAGGAACCCCACATGTTCAGGACGACGACCTTGCCCTTGTAGTCCGCGACGTCGAGCTTCTTGCCGTCGACGGTCGCGCCGGAGAGGTCGGGGGCGTCGGCCCGGGAGCCCTTCGCCACAGTGGAGATGCCGTCCTTGCCCGCGACGAAGTTGCTGTTGCCCGATCCCCCGGAGGTCCCCCCGGATCCGCATGCGGACAGGACGAGCGTGGCGGCGGCGGCCCCGGCGGTGAGCAGGGCGACGCGGCCACGGGTGCGGTTCGAGCGTTGTTCTGCGCGACAGGCGGCACTCATGTGAAAAGTTTCGCATGCCCGTTTCGGGGATCTTCCGCACCCCCCTTGCGGGCGGAAAACACCATTTCAGGTGGCGCTCCCCGACGCGCTGGACGAGGACGTGGCGGATGCGCCGCCGGCCCCCTTGCCCGTGTCGCCCAGGAACGTCTTCCAGCCGCCGGCCGGCCGCTGACCCACGTCCAGGGTCTGCAGCTTGGCCACGATCTCGGGCGGCTGCACGTCCAGCCAGTCCACGAACTGCCGGAAGGAGACGAGCCGCACGTCCTCGCCCTTCTCCTTCTCCCGCGCGATGTACTTGAAGGCCTGCTCGACGGCGTCCATGTAGATGCCGCCGTTCCACTCCTCGAAGTGGTTGCCGATGAAGAAGGGCGCCCGGTTCGACTCGTACGCCCGCCGGAATCCGGCGATGTAGGCCTCGGCCGCCTGCTTGCGCCAGCCCGGGTAGTTGTACGACGGCGCCTTCGTCGAGTTGACCGACTGGTTGGCGAGCATGTTGTAGTCCATGGACAGGACTTCGAAGCTGTGGCCCGGGAACGGGACGGCCTGCAGCGGGAGGTCCCACAGCCCCTGGTTCTTCTGCGGCCAGCGCTGGCGTCCGCCGGGCGAGGAGGCGTCGTAGCGCCAGCCGAGTTCCTTGGCGGTCGGCAGCAGGTTGTTCTGGCCGAGCAGACAGGGGGTCCGCCCGCCTATGAGTTCCTTGTCGTAGTCAAACGGCAGCGAGGGCAGATCGTGCCAGCCCGTGTTGGTCCGCCACTCCTTGACGAAGGACTTGGCCTGGTCTATCTCGCTGCGCCACTGGGCCGGCGTCCAGTTGGCGACGGTGCCGTGGCCGGAGCAGAAGTGGCCGTTGAAGTGCGTGCCTATCTCGTGGCCGTCGAGCCAGGCCTGCCGGACGCCTCCGAGGGTCGCCTTGACGTGATCGTCGGCGAGGTAGCCGATGTCCGAGGCGCCGCGGGGGTTGTTCGGCGGCAGGTACTTGCGCTTCTTCGACTCGGGCAGCAGATAGAGCCCGGAGAGGAAGAAGGTCATGTGCGCGTCGTGTTCCTCGGCGAGCCGCAGGAACCGGGAGAAGAGGCCGGTCCCGACCTCCCCCGCACCGTCCCAGGAGAAGATCACGAACTGCGGAGGGGTCTCGCCGGGCTCCAGGGGCACGGGGGCCTTGGGCTGCTTCGGCTGCTTGCCGGTGAAGGAGGTGGAGCCGTCGCCTATCGGGCGCGCGGTGGGCTCGGGGGCGCCGGTCCGGGACGGCTTACCGGAGGTACCCGGCCGTGAATCGCTCGCACCGTTGGCGGCGTCGTGGTCCGTGGTGCCGCACGCCGCCAGTCCGAGTGCCGCCGCGGCACCCGCCCCGAGGCCGATCATTCCCCTCCGGCTGATGTCCCGCATGCGGTCCCCATCTCCTTCGCGCCCTCTCAGCAGACACATAATGAGAGGGCACGAAGTGCGGATGGGTTCCGCCAACTCGCTCATATTGGTCGTATTTTACGAAGATCGATCCGAGTGACACACGACACAGTCACCGGATGTTCATATTCGGGGCCGGAGCAGGTGACTACGCGCCGAATGCCTTGCTCTTCCCCTTCACCGGCTTGGCACCCGCGAGGAGATGGGACGGGACGAGATCCCGGGCGGGCTCGCTGTAGCCGACGGAGACGATCTTGTCGCCGCGGTAGGTGAAGGTCGTGAGGGACGCCAGCGTGCACTGCCGCTTGCGCGGGTCGTGCCACAACCGCCGCCGCTCGACGAAGGAACGCACGATCCAGATCGGCAACTGGTGGCTGACCAACACCGCTTCATGACCGCGGGCCGCGTCCTTGGCGGCGTCCAGCGCCCCCATCATCCGGACGACCTGCTCCACGTACGGCTCGCCCCAGGACGGCTTGAACGGGTTGACGAGGTACTTCCAGTTCTCGGGCCTGCGCAGCGCGCCGTCGCCCACCCCGAAGGTCTTGCCCTGGAAGGTGTTCTCGGCCTCGATCAGCCGCCCGTCGGTGCCGAGGTCGAGTCCGTGCGCCTTGGCGATCGGCGTCGCGGTCTCCTGCGCCCGCTCCAGCGGGGAGGCGATGACCTGCGTGACGTCCCGCGACGCCAGGTGCTCGGCGACCCGGTCGGCCATCTGCCGCCCGAGCTCGGAGAGGTGGTACCCGGGCAGCCGCCCGTAGAGCACCCCGTCCGGGTTGGCGACCTCGCCGTGCCGCATGAGGTGGACGACGGTGATGTCCTGACGCCGACTCTCGCTCGTGCTCTCGCTCATGCCGTGGCCTCCGCCGCTGCCCGTGCCGCCGCCGGAAGGGCGTCGGCGATCCGCTGGATGGCCCGCTCGTCGTGGGCCGTGGACACGAACCACGACTCGAAGGACGACGGCGGCAGATAGACGCCCTGCGCCAGCATCGCGTGGAAGAACGCGGTGAACCGGAAGGACTCCTGCGCCTTCGCGTCCTCGTAGTCGCGCACCTCACGCCCGGTGAAGAAGACCGAGAACATGTTGGAGGCGTTCTGCAGCCGGTGCGCCACGCCCTCCTTGGTGAGTGCCTCCGTGACGAGCGCGCGGATCTGCGCGGAGACGGCGTCGACCGTCTCGTACGCGGCGTCGTCGAGCAGCCGCAGCTGCGCGAGTCCGGCGGCGGTCGCGACGGGGTTCCCGGAGAGCGTGCCGGCCTGGTAGACGGGCCCGGCGGGGGCCAGGTGCCCCATGACGTCCTTGCGGCCCCCGAAGGCCGCGGCCGGGAAGCCGCCGCCCATGACCTTGCCGAAGGTCATCAGGTCGGGCTTGACCCCGTCGATGCCGTACCAGCCCGACCTGCTGGTACGGAACCCGGTCATGACCTCGTCGGAGATGAACAGGGCGCCGTTCTTCGCGCAGGCGTCCTTGAGTCCCTGGTTGAAGCCGGGGCGCGGCGGCACGACACCCATGTTGCCGGGCGAGGCCTCGGTGATCACACAGGCGATCTCGCCCGGGTGCGCGTGGAAGGCGGCGTTCACGGCTTCGAGGTCGTTGTACGGAAGGACGATCGTGTCGCCGGCCTGCGCGCCGGTGACGCCGGGGGTGTCGGGCAGGGCGAAGGTCGCGAGGCCGCTGCCGGCCGCGGCGAGCAGGGCGTCCACGTGTCCGTGGTAGCAGCCGGCGAACTTGATGACCTTGGGCCGCCCGGTGAACCCGCGTGCGAGACGGATGGCGGACATCGTCGCCTCGGTCCCGCTGGAGACGAGCCGGACCTGCTCGACCGGCTCGACGCGGGCGACGATCTCCTCGGCGAGCGCGACCTCGCCCTCGCCCGGCGTACCGAAGGAGGTGCCGCGGGCGACGGCCTCCTGCACGGCGGCGACGACCTCCGGCCGGGAATGACCGAGGATCATCGGCCCCCAGGAACAAACGAGGTCGACGTATTCCCTCCCGTCGGCATCGGTCAGGTATGGACCGTTTCCGGACACCATGAAGCGGGGCGTACCGCCCACGGCGCGGAACGCGCGCACCGGAGAGTTCACGCCGCCCGGCGTGACGGCAGCCGCACGGTCGAAAAGAGTCTGCGAAACTGGGGCTTCGTACGGATAGCTCACACGGACCATGGTGTCAGAGGCTGCGAAGATCCTGCGGACAGGTGTTTCAGCGTACGTTTCGGCGTGCGGCCGTGGGGGAGGTCACTGTCACGATGATCGGGTTGCGTGGCGGGGGTCGCGCGCCTTAGAAAAGCAGTCGGGTGGAGATATGCATCGCGGTGGCGGACTGGGCGAGGGGACCGACGACCTCGGTCCTCGGCGTGCCCGGCGGGGGAAGCACCGGCGCGAGGCGGAGGAAGCCGAGGCACGGCAGGCACAGGGCACGCCGGGATCGCAGGGGTCACAAGGATCACAGGGCGATCCTGAGCGGATCGACTCGTCGGCCCGTATGGACGGTATGGACTACACGGACCGCGGGGCAGACCGGCTCAGGGCAGGAAGCGGGAATGGTGGCCGGGTGGGGGTGACGTACAAATACTTCGGCGCACCGGACGGCGCGACCGCGGCCCGGGTGCCGATCTCCATGCGCCCCGAGGAACTCGGTGGCGACGAGCTCGGCATGAACGGCATGTTCACCAAGATCAAGCCGGAGACGATGGCCGCGATGGTCCTCACCGGTATCGAGGGCGTCCCCCTGCACAAGGTGCCCCCGCTGGAACTTGTCGTCCTCCACCCCGACTACGCCGTCGTGAAGCTCCCCATGACCGTCGTCGACCCGCTCCGAGGCATCGGCGAGGAGGCGGTGGGCGCGGCCGCGTTCATCTGGTCGACGGTGCCGGACCGGGGCGGACCCCGGGACGCGTTCAACGTGTACCAGCTTCTCCACGAATGGCAGGATTTCAGCCACCGTCTGCACGAGGCGGGGCATCAGCCGTACTGCCTGGTGTGGCCCTGAGGCTCGTTCTCCGTTGACACAGGCGGGACTTCCGGAGTGACGACGGGCAGGACTTCCGGGTCCCGCCCGCACTGCTGCCGCCACCCGGCCGACGAGGCACCGGTTCCGGTCGCCGTCCCGGCACCGCCGGACCCTCGTCCACCGCGGTCCGGCGGTCCGCGGCGCTCCCACAAGAACCGGGTGAAGCCTCCGGCGTGGTCCATGTCGACTAAGGGGCACGTCAAACCGCGGGAAGCGACGCTCCCCCGTGCACCGACGCCCCTCGTACCCGCGGCACCTCGCCTCCCGGCTACCCGCTTCCCCTTCGCCGAACGCCCGGATTCTCAGAGGTTCAGCCGGTACGGCACCACACAGACGACCACGTCCGTACGGGCCCGCAGCACCGTGGCGAGCAGCAGGCCGCGCTGGTTCTGCAGGATCTGGTAACGGCGGTGAAGCGGTTCGACCTCCGGGATGAGGACGGCGATCTGCCGGCCTCCCTCGGCCGCCCGCCGGACATACTCGACGATCGGTTCCACCAGCGAGCGCTGCGGGCTGTCGATGACGTCCAGCCGTACCCCCGGGTTCCAGCGCTCCCAGCTCGCCCTGAGCGTACGGACCTTGGCCGGATCGCCGTACACGGCGACCGCGACGACCTCGTGGCCGAGGGAGAGGGCGGCCTGCAGCCCGTGCCGGGTGAGCCGGCTGACCTCGCTGACCGGGACGATGACCAGGGAGTCGGCGACGCTCAGCGGCGGCGGGATCTCGCCGAGCCCGAGTTCGCGACCGGCCTCCGTGTAGTAACGCTGGATGCGGGAGAACAGCAGCATCAGCAGCGGGATGGTGACGACCACCACCCAGGCGCCCTCCAGGAACTTGGTGGCCAGCAGGACGATCCCCGCCACGACGGTCAGGACGGCGCCGATCCCGTTGAGCGCGGCGTGCCGCAGCCAGCCGCGCGGCCGCTCCCCCGCCCAGTGCCGCACCAGCCCGATCTGGCTGATGCTGAATCCGATGAACACCCCGATCGCGAAGAGCGGGATCATGCGGTGGGTATCGGCGTCCACGGCGATCAGCAGCAGCGCCGCGAGCAGCGCGAGGGAGACCACTCCCCAGCGGTACACCGGGCGCTCCGCGCGCAGCCCGAAGAAGTGCGGCAGCCGGTGGTCCCTGGCGAGCAGGCTCATCAGGACGGGCAGTCCGCCGAAGCTGGTGTTGGCGGCCAGGGCGAGTGCCAGGGTGACGACGAGGTTCGTGGCGTAGTACGGCCATCCCGTCCCGTACGCGCCCGCCGTGAGCTGCGCCAGTACGGTCACGCCGCCGCGCGGGGCCACCCGGTCCCGCTGGATCAGCAGGGCCATGCCGATCAGCATCACGCCGAGCAGCGCGCCGAGCATCAGTTCGGTGCGCTGGGCCCGCTTGACGGGCGGATCGCGGAAGGAGGGCACCCCGTTGGCGATCGCCTCCACCCCGGTGAGCGCCGAGCAGCCGGAGGAGAACGCCTTGAGGAGCAGCAGGATGCCCAGGGCCTCGGTGGCGTGCACGGGGTGCGCGGTGCCCACGACGGCCACGGGGTGGCCGCGCAGCAGCCCGAGCACGACGATGCCGAGGATGCTCACGACGAACAGCGCGGTGGGCAGCATCAGCACCCGGGCGCTCTCGGCCACGCCCCGCAGGTTCACGGCGGTCAGCAGGGCGAGGCCGATCAGGCAGATCGCCAGCAGGTGCGAACCGAGGGAGGGGAAGGCGGAGGCGAGACTCGCGGCGCCCGCCGCCAGACTGACCGTCACGGTGAGCACGTAGTCGACGACGAGGCTGGCCGCCGCGAGCAGGCTGGTGGTCGGTCCCAGGTCCTTCTTCGCCACCGCGTACGCGCCGCCCCCGTCCGGATGGACGGCGATCACCTGCCCGTACGACACGACGAGCACCGCCAGCAGCGCGGCGATGACCAGCGTCACCGGCAGCGTGGCGGTCAGCGCGCCCGTCCCGGCGGCGACCAGGACGAGCACGATCGCCTCGGGTCCGTACGCCACCGAGCTGAGCGCGTCCAGGGACAGGGCGGCGAGCCCCTCGATGCTGGTCAGGCGGTACTTGTCGCCCTCCCCGTGTCGCAGGGGCACTCTCGGCCGCAGCTCGCGGCGGGCCAGTCCGTACGCCATCGGGACCTCGCGATACAGGGTGGTTTCACATGGTTCGTCCTGTCCGGAGTCAGTGTGGCGGGTCCACCTGGCCGCGAGCCGTCAAGGACGCGCCAGGCGGGGTGCGCCCGGGGAGGCCGCGCGGGCCTGTCGGCCGGGTTCGCTCGGTGGTCATCGCCTCGGCACGGACGGGTCGAACCACACCGCCCTGCCCGCGGGCCGGGCCGCCGTACGCGAGGGCGGGGCCGCTGCCCGGGCGCCCGTCCGTGAAGGCGCCGCCCCGCGCGCCCTCCTCGGCGCGTGGAACACGGGCCCCCCTCCGGCCCGTGAGCCACCCAGGTCTCAGTCCCCGGCCTCGAAGCGGTACCCCATTCCCGGCTCCGTGATGAAGTGGCGGGGATGGGACGGGTCGGCTTCGAGCTTGCGGCGGAGCTGGGCCATGTAGACCCGCAGGTAGTTGGTCTTGTTGCTCCGGGAGGCGCCCCACACCTCCTGGAGCAGCCGGCGCTGCGGGACGAGACGGCCGGGGTTGCTGACCAGGATCTCCAGCAGGTGCCACTCCGTGGGCGTGAGCCGGACGTCCCGCCCCGCGCGCCTCGCCTTCTTGGCCACCAGGTCGACGGTGAATTCGGCGGTGGTGACCACGTCGGAGCCGGGCAGGAGCGCCGGGCTCTCCGTGCGGCGGACGGCGGCGCGCAGCCGGGCGAGGAGTTCGTCCATGCTGAACGGCTTGGTGATGTAGTCGTCGGCGCCCGCGTCGAGCGCGGCGACCTTCTCGCCGGAGGCGCGCCGCGCGGACAGCACCAGGATCGGTACGCGGGTCCAGCCGCGCAACGCCCTGATGACGTCCACACCGTCCATGTCGGGCAGCCCGAGGTCGAGCACGACGGCATCGGGCTGCCGTACGGCCGCCAGCCGGAGGGCCGTGGTGCCGTCGGGCGCCGCGTCCACTCCGTACTGGCGGACCTGCAGGTTGATCACGAGCGCTCGTACGAGCTGGGGGTCGTCTTCCACGACCAGCACCCGGGTCATCGTCGATTCACTGACTCCCGGTCATTTCCCGGTCAGGGCCTTGAGCGCGATGTTGAGTTCGAGGACGTTGACGCGGGGTTCGCCGATGAAGCCGAGGGTGCGGCTGTCGGTGTGCTCGTCGACCAGCTTCTGCACCTGGGCGACGGACAGGCCGTTCTTCTCCGCGATCCGGTGGACCTGGATGTCGGCGTACTGGGGGGAGATGTCCGGGTCCAGGCCGGAACCGGAGGACGTCACCGCGTCGGCGGGCACGTCGGAGGGTTTGACCGTGTAGCCGTTCACCGAGTTGTCCTTGACGACGGCCTTCTTGGCGGCGGTCACCCAGTCGATGAGGTCCTTGTTGTCGCCCGACCGGTTCGTGGCGCCGGACAGGATCAGCTTGTACTGCGTGTTGACCGAGTTCGTCCCCAGACCGTTGGCGGGGCGTCCCTGGAACCACTTCAGGTCGGCGTCCGGCGTCTCCTGACCCTTCTTCAGCGGCAGGTTGTAGGACTGGCCGATCAGCGAGGAGCCGACGACCTTCCCGTCCGCCTTGATCTCCGAGCCGTTGGCCTTGTCGGAGAAGAGGCCCTGGGCGACGCCGGTGACGGCGAGCGGGTAGATCACCCCGCAGACGACGGTGAGGACCAGCAGGGCCCGCAGGCCGGCCCAGAGCAACCGGGCCGTGTTCGTAACCGAGTTGTTCATAGCGATCAGCCGATTCCGGGGATGAGGGAGATGAGCAGGTCAATGATCTTGATGCCGATGAAGGGGGCGATCAGGCCGCCGATGCCGTAGATCCCGAGGTTGCGCCGCAGCATCCGGTCGGCGCTCATGGGCCGGTACCGCACACCCCGCAGGGCCAGCGGCACCAGCGCGATGATGATCAGCGCGTTGAAGATGACCGCCGACAGGATCGCGGAGTCGGGCGAGGACAGGTGCATGATGTTCAGCTTGTCCAGGCCCGGGTAGACCGCCGCGAACAGCGCCGGGATGATCGCGAAGTACTTCGCGACGTCGTTGGCGATGGAGAACGTCGTCAGCGCGCCCCGGGTGATCAGCAACTGCTTGCCGATCTCGACGATCTCGATGAGCTTGGTCGGGTTGGAGTCGAGGTCGACCATGTTGCCGGCCTCCTTGGCGGCCGACGTACCCGTGTTCATCGCCACGCCGACGTCCGCCTGGGCCAGCGCGGGGGCGTCGTTGGTGCCGTCGCCGGTCATCGCGACCAGCTTGCCGCCGGCCTGCTCACGCTTGATGAGCGCCATCTTGTCCTCGGGAGTGGCCTCCGCGAGGAAGTCGTCGACGCCGGCCTCGTCCGCGATCGCCTTGGCCGTCAGCGGGTTGTCACCCGTGATCATGACCGTGCGGATGCCCATCCGGCGCAGCTCGTCGAACCGCTCGCGCATGCCCTCCTTGACGACGTCCTTGAGGTGGATCACCCCGAGGACGCGCGCGCCCTCGGTGTCCTCGACGGCCACCAGCAGCGGGGTACCGCCCGCCTGGGAGATGCGGTCGGAGAGGGTGGCGGCGTCCGCGGACACCTCGCCGCCCCGCTCCGAGACCCAGGCCACGACCGAACCGGCCGCACCCTTGCGGATCATGCGCCCGTCGACGTCCACACCCGACATCCGGGTCTGGGCGGTGAAGGCGATCCACTCGGCGCCCGCGAGTTCGCCCTGGTGGCGCTCGCGCAGCCCGTACTTCTCCTTCGCCAGGACGACGATGGAGCGGCCCTCGGGCGTCTCGTCGGCCAGCGAGGAGAGCTGGGCGGCATCCGCCACCTCCGCCTCGGTCGTGCCGGTCACCGGCACGAACTCCGAAGCCTGACGGTTGCCGAGCGTGATGGTGCCGGTCTTGTCCAGGAGGAGGGTCGACACGTCGCCCGCCGCCTCGACCGCACGGCCGGACATGGCCAGCACGTTGCGCTGCACCAGTCGGTCCATGCCCGCGATACCGATCGCCGAGAGCAGCGCGCCGATCGTCGTCGGGATCAGACAGACCAGCAGGGCCACCAGCACGACCATGGTCAGGTGCGTGCCCGCGTAGTCCGCGAACGGCGGCAGGGTCGCCACCGCGAGCAGGAAGACGATCGTGAGGGACGCGAGCAGGATGTTCAGCGCGATCTCGTTCGGGGTCTTCTGCCGGGCCGCGCCCTCGACCAGGGCGATCATCCGGTCGATGAAGGTCTCACCGGGCTTCGTCGTGATCTTGATGACGATCCGGTCGGAGAGGACCTTCGTACCGCCGGTCACAGCACTGCGGTCGCCGCCCGACTCCCGGATGACCGGAGCCGACTCACCCGTGATGGCCGACTCGTCGACGGACGCGACGCCCTCGACGACGTCACCGTCGCCGGGAATGATGTCGCCCGCCTCGCACACGACCAGGTCACCGACGCGCAGTTCGGTGCCGGGCACCTGCTCCTCGGCGGAGCCACTCAGGCGCCGCGCGACGGTGTCCGTCTTCGCCTTGCGCAGCGTGTCCGCCTGGGCCTTGCCGCGGCCCTCGGCCACCGCCTCCGCCAGGTTGGCGAAGATCACGGTCAGCCACAGCCAGGCGCTGATCGCCCAGCCGAACCAGTCGCCCGGGTCCTTGAAGGAGAAGACCGTCGTCAGGACCGAGCCGACCAGCACCACGAACATCACGGGCGACTTGACCATCACCCGCGGGTCGAGCTTGCGGAAGGCGTCCGGCAGCGACCTCAGCAGCTGCTGCGGGTCGAACAGACCCGCACCGACACGGCCTTCGTCGGACTTGTGGCCGGTCGGCACATCACTGTGCGGCGCCCGGGTCGGAGTGGCTGTGGACATCTCGTCCTCTTGGTTCGTTACGTCGGTGGTCATGACGCCAGCCCCTCGGCCAGCGGACCCAGCGCGAGCGCCGGGAAGTAGGTCAGACCGGTGATGATCAGGATCGCGCCCACCAGCAGACCGGTGAACAGCGGCTTCTCGGTGCGCAGGGTGCCCGCGGTGGCGGGGACCGGCTTCTGCTCGGCGAGCGAGCCCGCCAGCGCCAGCACGAACACCATCGGCAGGAACCGGCCCAGCAGCATCGCGAGACCGATCGTGCTGTTGAACCACTGCGTGTCCGCGTTCAGACCCGCGAAGGCCGAACCGTTGTTGTTGGCGCCCGAGGAGTAGGCGTACAGGATCTCGGAGAATCCGTGCGCCCCACTGTTGGTCATCGAGTGGCCCGGAGTGGGCAGCGCCATCGCCGCGGCGGTGAAGACGAGCACCAGAGCCGGGGTGATGAGGATGTAGCAGGCCGCGAACTTGATCTCACGGGTGCCGATCTTCTTGCCCAGGTACTCCGGGGTGCGGCCGACCATCAGACCGGCGATGAACACCGCGATGACCGCCATGATCAGGATGCCGTAGAGCCCGGACCCGGTACCGCCCGGCGCGATCTCGCCGAGCTGCATGCTCAAAATCGTGATGCCGCCGCCGAGACCGGTGAACGACGAGTGGAAGGAGTCCACCGCACCGGTCGAGGTCAGGGTCGTGGACACCGCGAAGATCGAGGACGCACCCACACCGAAGCGGCTCTCCTTGCCCTCCATCGCACCGCCGGCGATCTGGAACGCCGGGCCGTGGTGGGCGAACTCCGTCCACATCATCAGGGCGACGAAACCGACCCAGATCGTGGCCATGGTGGCGAGGATCGCGTAACCCTGCCTGAGCGAGCCGACCATCCGGCCGAAGGTGCGGGTCAGCGCGAACGGGATGACCAGCAGCAGGAAGATCTCGAAAAGGTTCGTGAACGGAGTCGGGTTCTCGAAGGGGTGCGCGGAGTTGGCGTTGAAGTAACCGCCACCGTTGGTGCCCACCTCCTTGATGGCCTCCTGCGAGGCGACCGCGCCGCCGTTCCACTGCTGCGAGCCGCCCATGAACTGGCCCACCGAGTGAATCCCGGAGAAGTTCTGGATCGCACCGCAGGCCACCAGGATGACCGCGGCCACCACCGAGAGCGGCAGCAGGATACGGATCGTGCCACGCACCAGGTCGGCCCAGAAGTTGCCGAGCTCACCGGTGCGCGAACGCGAGAAGCCGCGCACGAGCGCGACGGCCACCGCGATACCGACAGCAGCGGAGACGAAGTTCTGCACGGCCAGACCGGCGGTCTGCACGACGTGGCCCATGGCCTGCTCGCCGTAGTACGACTGCCAGTTGGTGTTCGTCACGAAGGACGCGGCAGTGTTGAACGCCTGGTCCGGGTCGATCGCGGAGAAACCGAGCGAGCCGGGCAGATGGCCCTGGAGCCGCTGCAGCAGATAGAGGAAGAGGACACTGACCGCGGAGAAGGCGAGGACACCACGCAGATACGCGGGCCAGCGCATCTCCGTGTTCGGATTGGCACCGATACCCTTGTAGATCCACTTCTCGACACGCCAGTGCTTGTCGGAGGAGTAGACCTTGGCCATGTAGTCGCCAAGCGGGATGTAGGCGAGAGCCAGCGCCGCTATCAGGGCGAGAAGCTGGAGCACGCCGGCGAGGACGGGACTCATGTCGAGACTCAGAACCTCTCCGGGAAGACGAGGGCGAGGACGAGATAGCCCAGCAGGGCGACGGCCACGACCAGGCCGACAATGTTCTCGGCGGTCACAGCTTCGTCACCCCCTTGGCGACGAGGGCCACCAGCGCGAACACCGCGATCGTGGTGACAACGAAGGCCACATCGGCCATCGTGAGCTCCTGGATGAGGTTCGGAATAATGGAACGGACGGGTAGAGGAAACCGCCTCTCTGGCCGATTTCGAGCGCCGTTGACGCCTCCTATACGGAGCCTCGTACGGCCTTGACGCAACCCATACGCGGGCCTCGGGCGGCGACGCCGGGACGGCGATCACCTCGGAACCGCCGGCTTCCCGGCCCTTGTCGCAACCCTGACGCCCCGGGCCGTCAGAGGCCCGTCAAGGCGGGGTGACCCCGGCCTTCGCGGTCTCTACCGTCGGTGCCATGGACCGCCGCGACCACACCCGCGACGCCCCCGCACCGGTACCGCACGGGGAACCGGCCGAGGTGGCGTACGACCGCCTCTGGGAAAGAGACCTGCGCAGCTCGCTCCGCTGCGCGGGCGCTCTCCTCGTCCTCCTGCTGCTGATCGACGGGGCCGCCGGCAGCCTCACCCCCGTACGCGCCGGGCTGTGGACCGCGCTCGCGGCACTGCTCCTCCTGGTGCTGTACCCCTCCCGGGTCGCCGCCGGCGAGGGCTGGCTGAGCACGCGCGGACCGCTGCGCGGGCACCGGGTGCGCACCGACCACCTGGTGTCGGTGCGCTGCCTGGACGGGGTCGGGCAGCGCCTCGTCCTGCGGGACGCCTTCGGCGCCCGTGCCGAGATCGACCCCCGCGTCCTGGTCGCCAACCCCCCGCTGTGGCACCGCCTCGACGAGGACGCCCGCCGCTCCGCCCACCGCGGCTCGCTGACCTGCGGGGAGACGGCCCTGCGCCGCGTCTCGGAGCGGATCGACCGCGAGACGGCACGGACGGTCTTCAGGGTGTCGGGGCTGGAGTGACGGCGGGGCCGGAGTGATATCGGCGCTGGACCCATGACGGGGCTGCCGTGATGTCGGCGCTGGAGTGATGTCGGCCCGGAACGGGGCCCGCGCCTCGCGAAGAACCGGCACGGACCGCCCCGCCCTCCTTGCTCCATCTGCACCTGCGCGGCGGGACCCTAACGGTCCCTTCAAGGCCCCCGGGCCGTTCGCCCTCCCCGTCCCGGACGCTCGCCCGGCTTAGTCTCCGGCCGTGTTCAACGTGACGGGGATCCTCAAACGGCTGGTGATCGGCCGGGCCATGCGGAGCGAAGAGCTGCACGAGACGCTCCTGCCCAAGCGGCTCGCGCTGCCCGTCTTCGCCTCGGACCCGTTGTCCTCGGTGGCGTACGCGACCCAGGAGATCCTGCTCGTCCTCACCCTCGGCGGCCTGGCGTATCTGCACTTCGCCCCGTGGATCGCGGCCGCGGTCGTCGCCCTGATGACCGTCGTGGTGCTGTCGTACCGCCAGGTGGTCCACGCGTACCCGAGCGGCGGCGGTTCCTACGAGGTGGTGTCGACCAACCTCGGCCCCTCCGCCGGTCTCGTGGTGGCCGCCTCCCTGCTCGTCGACTACGTCATGACGGTGGCCGTCTCGGTCGCCTCCGGCGTGGACAACATCATCTCGGCCCTCCCCCAGCTGGCCTCCCACCGCGTCCTGCTGGCCATCGGCTTCGTCGCGGTCCTGACCGCGATCAACCTCCGGGGCGTGCGCGAGTCGGGACGGGCCTTCGCCGCCCCCACCTACCTCTTCGTCGGCGGCGTGCTCATCATGGTGATCACGGGCCTGGTCCGCTGCGCCCTCGGGGACGCGCCGGTCGCCGAGAGCGCGGGCTACGGCATCACCGCGGCCCCCTCCGACGCGGGCCTCACGGGCCTGGCCCTGCTGATGCTGGTGCTGCGCGCGTTCTCCTCCGGCTGTACGGCGCTGACGGGAGTCGAGGCCATCTCCAACGGCGTACCGGCGTTCCGCAAGCCCAAGTCGGCGAACGCGGCCGCCACGCTGGCGGCGATGGGCGTCACCGCGGTCGTCATGTTCGCGGGCGTCACCGCGCTCGCGCTGATCACGAAGGTCCACATCACCGGCGACCCCTGCCGTCTGACGGGCCTGACCGGCTCCTGCTCCGCCTACACCCAGCGCACGGTCATCGCCCAGATCGCGGCGGCGGTCTTCGGCGGCGAACACAGTCCCGGCTTCTACCTCATCCAGACCGTGACCGCGCTCGTCCTGATCCTGGCGGCGAACACCGCCTTCAACGGCTTCCCGCTGCTCGCCTCGATCCTGGCCCAGCACCGCTTCCTGCCGCACCAGTTGCACAACCGCGGCGACCGGCTGGCCTTCTCCAACGGCATCCTGGCGCTGGCGATCGTCGCCTGCCTGCTGCTGTGGGGCTTCAGAGCGAACGTCACCAGCCTCATCCACCTCTACATCCTGGGCGTGTTCACCTCCTTCACGCTCTCCCAGCTCGGCATGGTCCGGCACTGGAACGGCGAACTGCGCGCCGAACACGACCCGGCACGGCGCCGCCACCATCACACGGCCCGGGTGATCAACACGATCGGCGCGGTCGTCACCGGCCTGGTCCTGGTGATCGTGCTGGCCACCAAGTTCACCCAGGGCGCGTGGCTCGCCGTCCTCGCGGCCGTCGTCCTGTGGGTGATGATGCGCGGGATCCGACGCCATTACGACACCACCGCGGCGGAACTGGCGGTGACCGACCCGAAGACCGAACTCACCTTTCCCTCCCGGGTGTTGGCCATCGTCCTGGTGTCCACCCTGCACAAACCCACGCTGCGCGCCCTCGCCTACGCGCGGGCCCTGCACCCCGACCATCTGGAGGCGCTGACGGTCTCCGTGGACCGCGACGAGGCGGCGGCGCTGCGCAGGCACTGGGAGGAGTACGGCATCGCGGTCCCCCTCAAGGTCATCGACTCGCCCTACCGCGAGGTGACCCGGCCGGTCGTGGAGTACGTCCGCTCGGTGCGCCGGGAGAGCCCGCGCGACATCGTCGCCGTCTTCATCCCCGAGTACGTCGTCGGCCGCTGGTGGGAGAACCTCCTCCACAACCAGTCGGCCCTGTGGCTGAAGAACCGGCTGCTGTTCACACCGGGCGTCATGGTCACGAGCGTGCCGTGGCAGCTGACCTCGGCCGCCCACGCCGACCGGCCGGCCGCCCGCGCGCCCGGATCGGTGCGCCGGGGCGAGCCGCGGGGCACCGCGCCGCGGCACCACCGCTGACGGCGCGCCCCGCCCTTCCAAGGCGGCGGCCCCCTACGACACCCGACACCCTTCCACGGCACCGCCGCCGGCTTCTACGGCACCACCATCGGCGGCACACAGTCCTCCGCGTCCCGCGCGCACGGCAGTGACAGCACCATCGTGAGCCCGCCGCCCGGGGTGTCCTCCGGGACGAGGGTGCCATCCATCGCCTCGGTCGGGCCCCGGGACAGGGCTAGGCCCAGACCCAGACCGGTCGAGTTGTCGGTGTCGCCCAGCCGCTGGAAGGGCTCGAAGAGGCGGTCGCGGTCGGACGGCGGACCGCGGTCCACGACCCGCACCTCGACCCGGCCCGCGTGGGGCTCGCGGTCAGCAGCACCGGGCGCCCCGCGGGGGTGTGCCGGGCGGCGTTGCCGGCCAGGTTGGCGATCACCCGTTCCAGCAGCGGCGGGTCGGCGAGCACGGCCGGGAGCCTCTCCAGGTCGCAGACCTCTACGCCGGGGACGTCCGCGAGCGCCGCCGGGAGCACCTCCTCCAGGGCGGTGGCCCGCAGGTCGGGGAGAGCGCGCCGGCCTGCAGACGGCTGAGGTCGCGCAGGTTCTCCACCAGCCGGTTCAGCTTGGCCATCGACTCGTCGGCGGTGGCGAGGAGTTCGTCGCGGTCCGCGGCGGAGAACTCGACGTCACGGCTGCGCAGCGAGGCGACGGCGGCCCAGCCGGCGGCGAGCGGGGTGCGCAGGTCGCGGCCGACCGCCCGCAGCAGCGCTGTACGCATCCGGTCGGCGGCCCGGACCGGCTCCACCTCGGCGGCGGCCTCCGCGAGCCTGGCCCGCTCGACGGCGGACCCCACATGCGCGGCGAAGGCGGCCAGCACCCGCCGCTCGGAGGAGGCGAGTGTGCGGCCGGCGCAGGACCAGGTGGGAGCCCGGCCCCGCGAACCCCACCACCACGTCGGCGCCGCGCGCCGCCCGGCGGTGCCCCTCGTCGAGCATGCGGTACGTCTTGCCGACGCCCGGGGCAGCCCCGAGGTAGACCTTCAGCCGTCCGGGCCGCACCTCACGCGTCGGCCGTACATCGTTCATCACCCCTCAGCCAAGCCCCGGCGTCCGCGCGACGCAGCGGCCTTGACGCTTCCCTGGCGTCGCTCACGGGGAAGTTGACACCGCCTTGACGGGCGGGCGCGCCGGCCCGCGACGTGCGGCGGGTGGGGCAGGACCACACTCATGCGGCAGGCCGCCCGGACCTCTGCCGCCCCGGCGGCCGAATCGCGGGCCGCGCCCCCGCGCGCGGACCTCTCCGGCACGCCCCTGATGCGCGACCGGCCAGTCTTAACGCAAGCTTGACGCGTTCGGCCCCCTCGTCCGCGGGCCCTTGCATCACTCTCTGCATACGCTGATCGCGCCGTCTCCTCGATGGCCGGAAACCCGACACCGAAGGGCCGCACGTCAGGAGAGCACGCCGATGGCCAGCACCGAGCACGCCCCCACGAGCCGCTTGCGGGCGTGGATGCTGGAGGGCCTGTCCGACATGGGCAAGGACCGCCGGGTGCCGGAGCCCGCCGAGCCGGAGCCCGTGCACGAGGGCCAGCGGTGGTGGCGCGTCATGTGCCTCACCGGCGTCGACTACTTCTCCACCCTCGGCTACCAGCCCGGCATCGCGGCCCTGGCCGCCGGACTGCTGTCCCCGGTGGCGACCATCGTGCTCGTCGTCGTCACCCTCGCGGGCGCGCTGCCCGTCTACCGGCGGGTGGCCGAGGAGAGCCCACGCGGCGAGGGTTCGATCGCGATGCTGGAACGGCTGCTGTCGTTCTGGAAGGGCAAGCTCTTCGTCCTGACCCTGCTGGGCTTCGCCGCCACCGACTTCCTGATCACCATCACCCTTTCGGCCGCGGACGCCTCCACCCACCTCGTCGAGAACCCGCACCTCACCAGCGCCCTGCACGACAGGCAGATGCTGATCACGCTCATCCTGGTGGCCCTGCTCGGTGCCGTCTTCCTCAAGGGCTTCCTGGAGGCGATCGGCGTCGCGGTCGTGCTCGTGGCGATCTACCTGGGGCTCAACGTGGTGGTCGCGGTGACCGGGCTGTGGCACGTGGCGACCGAGGGGCACGTGATCACCGACTGGGGCACGGCCCTGACCGCGGAGCACGGCAACGCCTTCGCGATGATCGGGGTGGCCCTGCTCGTCTTCCCGAAGCTCGCGCTCGGACTGTCCGGCTTCGAGACCGGCGTGGCCGTCATGCCGCACGTCGAGGGCGACCCCGGCGACACCGACGAGAAGCCCACCGGCCGGATCCGCGGCGCCAAGAAGCTGCTGACCACGGCCGCCGTGATCATGAGCGTGTTCCTGATCGTGACCAGCTTCATCACCACCGTGCTCATCCCGGAGAAAGAGTTCAAGTCGGGCGGCCAGGCCAACGGGCGCGCGCTCGCGTATCTCGCGCACGAGTACCTCGGCGGCGTCTTCGGCACGGTGTACGACGTGTCGACGATCGCCATCCTGTGGTTCGCCGGCGCCTCCGCCATGGCCGGACTGCTCAACCTGATGCCTCGCTACCTGCCCCGTTACGGTATGGCTCCCCACTGGGCGCGCGCCGTCCGCCCCATGGTGATCGTCTTCACCCTGGTCGCCTTCCTCGTCACCTGGATCTTCGATGCCGACGTCGACGCCCAGGGCGGTGCGTACGCCACCGGTGTGCTGGTGCTGATCAGCTCCGCGGCGATCGCGGTGACCATCGCCGCCCGCAAGGCCGGGCAGCGCAACTGGACCCTCGGCTTCGGCGTCATCTCCGTGGTCTTCCTCTACACGACCGTCGTCAACGTCATCGAGCGTCCTGACGGTGTCAAGATCGGCGCCTGCTTCATCGCCGGCATCATCCTCGTCTCGCTCCTCTCGCGGCTCGCCCGCGCCTTCGAGCTGCGCGTGACCAGCGTGAGCCTCGACGCCATGGCCGAACGCTTCGTCCGTGACATCGCGAGCCGTAAGATCCGCTTCATCGCCAACGAGCCGGACAGCCGTGACATCGGCGAGTACCGGGAGAAGATCAAACAGATCCGCGCCGACAACGACGTCCCCACCACGGAGGACTTCGTGTTCGTCGAGGTCACCGTCCTCGACGCGTCCGAGTTCGAGACGGGGCTCACGGTGCGCGGGGAGGTGCTGCACGGGCGTTATCGCGTGCTGACGCTGGAGTCGTCGTCCGTGCCCAACGCGCTCGCGGCGCTTCTGCTTCACGTCCGGGACAGCACGCGGTGCACTCCGCACATCTACTTCGAGTGGACCGAGGGGAACCCCTTCGCGAACTTCCTCCGCTTCTTCCTCTTCGGTCAGGGGGAGGTCGCTCCCGTCACCCGGGAAGTTCTCCGCGAGGCCGAACCGGACCCCACGTGCCGGCCCCGCGTCCACGTCGGCTGAAACCCGGGTTTCCTCGCCCGCGCCGCCCCTACCCGACCCGTCCGTACCTGGGGGCGCAGCGCCCCTGGCGGGGTCCGGGGCGGAGCCCCGGGGATGATGGCGGGGGGCGTCAAGAATCGGGCGGAGGACGGTCACCCGTGCCGCTCACCGTGAAACCGAACACCGCCCCGCCCCCCTCCCGCCGAAAGGCGAACGACCCCCCACCATGCGCCATGGCGACCTCCCGCACGATGGACAACCCGAGCCCCGACCCGGGCAGACTCCGCGCATCGGCCGCACGGTAGAAGCGGTCGAACACCCGCACGAGATCACCCTCGGCGATACCCGGCCCCCGGTCGAGCACCTCGATACGGACGTTGCCCGGACGGACGTCACCGGCACCGGCACCGACACCGCTGCCGAGACCCCCACCGGCACCACCACCGATGCCTCCATCGGCGCCGACGCCGGCACCGGCACCGGCCCCCTCACCGCCCCGCATCCGCACCGGCCCCGTGACCGCGATCTCGATCGGCACCTTCCCGTCCCGGTCGAACTTCACCGCGTTCTCCACCAGATTCGACACCGCCCGCTGCAACGCCGTCGGACGCCCGTCCACCATCGTGTCCCCACTCACCCGCACGACGACATCCCGCCCGCTGCGCCGCCGCGCGACGATCGCGACGTCCTCGGCGAGATCGGCGAGATCGATCCGCTGCACGGGCTCGGTGTCGGACTGCCCGGCCGCGAGCGCCACCAGTTCGTTGACGAGATCGGTCAGCTCACGGGACTCCTGGGCCAGGTCGGCGACCAGCTCCTCGCGGGCGCCGGGCGGCAGCTCGTCGATGCGCCGGAGCATCGAGATGTTCGTACGCAGCGAGGTCAGCGGCGTACGGAGTTCGTGCCCCGCGTCCTGGACCAGCCGCCGCTGGTCCTCCTCGGACCGGGCGAGACGCCCGAGCATCCGGTCGAAGGACCGGCCGAGCCGCGCCACCTCGTCGTATCCGGCCACCGGCACCTGGATGCCGAGCCGCCCGGTGCGCGCCACGTCCTCGGCGGCCCCCGCCAACCGCACCAGCCGCCGGGTGATCCGCCGCGCCAGCCACCATCCGAACAGCCCCGCGGCGATCACCACCGCCCCGACGAGCAGCACGGTCCGCTGCTGCAGCTCCCGCAGCAGATCCTCCGTGTCGCTGAACTGCTGGGCGACCTGCACCGCGCCCCGCCCGCCACCGAGCGCGACCGTGGCCACCCGGTAGAGGTCCCCTCCGACGTCCACCTCCCGGTGCTCCACCCACGTACCCGCGGCCGGGGCGTCGGCGATCCGCCGGTCGCCGGCGACGACGGGCAGGACCGGTCGCCCGCGCTCGGCGACCGCCCCGCCGCGCCCGAGCACCTGCACATCCGTACGGCTGGGCCGGATGACGTCGTCGAGCGGCCCGTCGTGGTCGGGGTCGGACGACGAGAAGTCGCCCGGGTCGAGCGGCGTCTCCCGCACCTGGCCGCGCAGGTCCTGCACGACCTCGGAGAAGACGGTCTGCTGGTCCACGCGCACCAGCCGGGCCGCGGCGTCGTAGCTGAGGAAACCGACGAGGGCCGTGACCGCGGCGGCCACGGCCGCGAACGACAGGGTGAAGGTCGCCCGAAGGGAGGACAGCCGCCGGGGCCGCAGCCCCGCGAGCCATCCCGGGGGCACTCAGTCCTCCCTCAGGACGTACCCCACGCCCCGCACCGTGTGGATCAGCGCCGGCGCGCCCGGCCCGTCGAGTTTGCGCCGCAGGTATCCCACGTAGACGGCGAGGTTCTTGGAGCCGGGTCCGAAGTCGTAGCCCCAGATGCGGTCGTAGATCGTGGCGTGGTCGAGGACGATGCCCGCGTTGCGGACGAGGAGTTCGAGCAGTTCGAACTCGGTGCGGGTGAGTTCCAGCTCGCGCTGCCCGCGCCACGCGCGACGCGCCTGGACGTCCATGTGCAGCCCGGCCGCGGCGAGCTGCCCCAGGGCCTCCCGGGACGCCGGGGCCGGGGCCGTGGCGGACGCGATCTCCGGTCCGCCGGCGGGGGCGCCGTTCACCGGGCTCGTACGGCGCAGCAGCGCCCGCAGCCGGGCGAACACCTCCTCGACGTCGAACGGCTTGACCACGTAGTCGTCGGCCCCGGCGTCCAGGCCCGCGATGCGGTCGGCCGTCTCGACCAGGGCGGTGAGCATCAGGATCGGTGTGCGGTCCCCCTCCGCGCGCAGCACGCGGCACACCTGGAGTCCGTCGATGCCGGGCATCATGACGTCCAGGACCAGGATGTCCGGTGGGGTGCGGTGGGCCTGCGCCAGCGCCTCGACGCCGTCGGCGACGGCCGTCACCGCGTAGCCCTCCAGCGTCAGTGCCCTTTCCAGGGCATGGCGGATGGCACGGTCGTCCTCGGCGAGCAGCACAGTCTGGGGCACCTCACCAGTCTGCCAAGCCCCCGGCCGCCCACCACCTGATGGGCCAGGTGAGCGGGGGCTTCTTACCCGGCTCTCACCCCTCCTCGCGCGAGCCCCTTACCTCGCCGGGTCACCGTGTCCCGTATGCCAGGACGGACCGGCGGACCGGGGACAAGCCGGTGAAGGAATGCCGGGCGAGACGCTCCGGGAGCGTGTCCCCGCCGCGCCGCGCCCACGCCATCGGCGCCATCGGCCGAACGGACGGCGGCCCCGCGACGCGACTCCTTCGCACCCGATCACCCGATGTCACCCGGTACCCGTCCGGCATCACCCGGTACCCGCCCGGCCGACCCGAGGCCCCCCGATTCGGGTCGGGCAGGTGCGGAGGGGGTGGGCCGGAAGCGCACGACGGTGGCGGCCCACCCCTGCCCACTCCGCCACCCGGCCTTCCGGCCCGCTCGCCTACGGCCGCAGCGCCGCGAGCTGCTGCTCGAAAGGGACGACCTCGAAGCCACCACCGGACGCGGTCCGCGCGGCCACGGCACGCACAGGCACGGTCCCGGTAGTGACGGGTGCCCTGGGCGCGGGCGCCGCCCCGACCGGCTGCACCACCCCAGCACCCTCGACACCAGGAGCGCCTTCGGCACCCCTGGCACCCGTCGCCGTACCGGCAGCCGCCGCGAGCCCCGTCATCAGTGCCCCCAGCTCCGCCGCCGCCCGGTCGATCCGTTCGGCGAGTCCCTCCGCGCCCCAGTCCTCGGAGGCGGCGTACACCCCGGTCGGTATGACGACGGCGCGCAGGTGGGCGAAGAGCGGGCGCAGGGCGTGCTCGAGCACGAGGGAGTGCCGGGACGAGCCGCCGGTCGCGGCGATCAGCACCGGCTTCCCGGCGAGCGCGTCCTTGTCCAGTACGTCGAAGAAGGACTTGAACAGGCCGCTGTACGACGCCGAGAACACCGGCGTGACGACGATCAGCCCGTCCGCCGTCGTCACGGCGTCGAGCGCCGAACTCAGCGCCCGCCCGGGGAACCCGTTGGTGAAGTTGTGCGCGATCTCCACGGCGAGGTCGCGCAGTTCGACGACCTCGACCCGCGCGGCGGTCCCACGGACGGTCGCCGCCGCCAGCCGGTCGGCCAGCAGCCGCGTGGACGACGGGACGCTCAGCCCCGCCGAGACGACGACGAGCCTCATACGACGGTCACCTCCCGGGCGGCGGCCACGCGGGCCTGGTGGGTCGGGGCGTCCGGCACCGTGGCCGGACGGTCCTTGGCGAACTCCTCGCGCAGGACGGGGACGACCTCCTCGCCCAGCATGTCGATCTGCTCCAGCACGGTCTTCAGCGGCAGTCCGGCGTGGTCCACCAGGAACAGCTGGCGCTGGTAGTCACCGGCGTACTCCCGGAAGGTCAGCGTCTTCTCGATGACCTGCTGGGGCGAGCCGACGGTCAGCGGCGTCTGGTCGGTGAAGTCCTCCAGGGACGGCCCGTGTCCGTACACCGGCGCGTTGTCGAAGTACGGCCGGAACTCCCGTACGGCGTCCTGCGAGTTGTGCCGCATGAAGACCTGACCGCCCAGGCCGACGATGGCCTGCTCGGCGGTGCCGTGTCCGTAGTGCGCGTACCGCTCGCGGTAGAGCTCGACCATCCGCTGGGTGTGGTCGGCCGGCCAGAAGATGTTGTTGTGGAAGAAGCCGTCGCCGTAGTACGCGGCCTGCTCGGCGATCTCCGGAGAGCGGATCGAGCCGTGCCAGACGAACGGCGGCACCCCGTCCAGCGGGCGGGGAGTCGACGTGAACGACTGCAGCGGCGTACGGAACTTGCCCTCCCACGTCACCACGTCCTCGCGCCACAGGCGGTGCAGCAGCGCGTAGTTCTCGATGGCGAGGTTGATGCCCTGGCGGATGTCCTGCCCGAACCAGGGGTAGACCGGCCCGGTGTTGCCGCGGCCCATCATCACGTCGACCCTGCCCTCCGCCAGATGCTGGAGCATCGCGAAGTCCTCGGCGATCTTCACCGGGTCGTTGGTGGTGATGAGGGTGGTGGAGGTGGACAGGATGAGGTTCTCGGTGCGCGCCGCCACGTAGCCGAGCATCGTGGTCGGCGACGAGGGCACGAACGGCGGGTTGTGGTGCTCACCGGTCGCGAAGACGTCCAGGCCGACTTCCTCGGCCTTCTGCGCGATGGCGACCATGGCCTTGATGCGGTCGTGCTCGCTCGGTGACCGGCCGGTGGTCGGATCCGGTGTCACGTCGCCGACGGTGAATATCCCGAACTGCATGGTCGCTCGCCCTCCAGGTTGTTTACGATTCAACTATACCCGCAAACGACGACCCCCACCGACCTATTCCCGCCCCCTCTCCTCCGGGGCCGCTCCCGCCCCTCCCCCGGGCGCCACTCCCACCCCTTGCCGGGCACCACCGCACCCCCGCAGCGCGGGCACCTCTACACCGCGCGGCGCGGGCACCTCCGCACCCCGTCGCTCCCGCACCCCGCCCTACGGGACAAGGACCGCCCGACCCCCACAGGCCGCCCTACGCGACAAGGACCACCCGCCCCCGCAGCCCGCCCTCCGCCGGCCGGGCGTGCGCCTTGGCCGCCCCGTCCAGCGCGCGTGTTGCGAAAGCCCCGCCTGCCTCGCGACGCCTGGCACGCACTAGAAGGCGTACGAGTCACCCGTGTCCAGCGCCAGCACCCGCTGCCGGTCGTTGGCGTGGTTGCGGTCCACCGCGCCGCCACCCCACACCGTGTCGATCTCCAGCATCACCTCGGACGGCGCCTCCCGCAGCCGTACCGTCAGCTCGACCGGGCTCCCCAGCCCGTCCCCCGGCAGCTCCCCCGTCCGGCACACCACGCTGCGCTCGCCCGAGCGCGCGCAGCCGACCGGCAGCCGCTGCTCGTCCGCGAGCGGGACCGACCAGCGCAGCCGGACCGTCGCCTCGGCGACCGCGCTCGGGCCGTGGTTCTGCGGGGTCAGCCGCAGGTCGAAGAGCCCGGCCGCCATGGCCACGGAGCCGTGGTAGGCGAGGTCCGCCTCCGGGGAGAGGGCCTGGACCGGGCAGGCCCCGGCCACCACCACGGCCGCCCCCGCCCCCATCGCACCCACCGCAGAGAGAATCCGCACGCCGTCACTTCCTTCGCTCGGAACACCCAGAACGCTCATCAGGTCACCCGATGTATGCCACCCCTGACCGCCGACAGGCGCCGTCCAACAGGTGACGGCGGCCGCGCGGAGCGCCCGTGCGAAGGTGACCGCATGGTGATCGTCCGTTCCGTGGTCCTCTTCGTCGTCGCCGCGCTCTTCGAGATCGGCGGCGCCTGGCTGGTCTGGCAAGGCGTCCGCGAGCACCGCGGCTGGCTCTGGATCGGCGCCGGCGTCATGGCACTGGGCGTCTACGGCTTCGTGGCCACGCTCCAGCCGGACGCCGAGTTCGGCCGCATCCTCGCCGCGTACGGCGGGGTCTTCGTGGCCGGCTCACTCGCCTGGGGCGTGGTCGCGGACGGCTACCGCCCCGACCGCTGGGACATCACCGGCGCGCTGATCTGTCTCGCCGGGATGGCCGTGATCATGTACGCGCCGCGCGGCGGCCGCTGAGACGGCCCGCCCGGGGAGCGGACGGACTCGACGCGCGCGACGGCCGCCTGCCTATCCTGGCCACGACCGATCACCGCATGCCGTACGCCCGTGCGCGCACCCCGACGTGCGCGCGGCCGTACGCCGTACGCCTCAGGAGCAGCCCATGACGTCCGCCGCGCCCTCCGCCTCCTCCCGCATCGCCGTCGTCACCGGCGCGAGCAGCGGCATCGGCGCGGCGACGGCCCGGCAGCTCGCCGCGGCCGGCTACCGCGTCGTCCTGACCGCCCGCCGCAAGGACCGCATCGAGGCGCTGGCCGAGGAGATCAACGCGGCCGGGCACCAGGCCGCCGCGTACACGCTGGACGTCACGGACCGCGCGGCGGTCGACGAGTTCGCCACCGCCTTCCGGACGATCGGCGTCCTGGTCAACAACGCGGGCGGTGCGCTGGGCGCCGACCCGGTGGCGACCGGAGACCCGGCCGACTGGCGCCTGATGTACGAGACGAACGTCATCGGCACCCTGAACGTCACCCAGGCCCTGCTCCCCGCCCTCACCTCCAGCGGCGACGGAACGGTGGTGGTGCTCTCCTCCACCGCCGGCCACGGCACCTACGAGGGCGGCGGCGGCTACGTCGCGGCCAAGCACGCCGAGCACGTCCTCGCCGAGACCCTCCGGCTGGAGATCGTCGGCACCCCGGTCCGTGTCATCGAGGTCGCGCCCGGCATGGTCAAGACGGACGAGTTCGCGCTGACCCGCTTCGGCGGTGACACGGAGAAGGCGGAGAAGGTGTACGCGGGCGTGGCCGAGCCGCTCACCGCCGACGACGTGGCGGACACCATCACCTGGGCGGTCACCCGCCCCAGCCACGTCAACATCGACCTTCTCGTGGTGCGCCCCCGCGCCCAGGCGTCCAACTCGAAGGTCCACCGGGAACTGTGATGCCGGACGAGACGCCGGACACACCCTCCCTGGATCAACGCCGGCTCGCCGAGGAGAAGAAGAACGAACGCATGGTCTGGTACTACCTCGCGTACTTCCTCTTCGGCATCCACATCGTGGCCTTCGTGATGATCTACGCGGTGATGCACGCGAAGTGACCCCGTATGTCCGTGAGCGGGGCCCGGACCGGCAACGGCCCGGGCCCCGCTCACGGTTCAGCCCTTCACACAGACGACCTGCTTCAGCTTCGCCACGACCTCCACGAGGTCGCGCTGCTGCTCGATGACCTGCTCGATCGGCTTGTACGCGCCCGGGATCTCGTCGACGACACCGGAGTCCTTGCGGCACTCGACGCCCCGCGTCTGCTCCTCCAGGTCCCGCGTCGAGAAGCGGCGCTTCGCCGCGTTGCGGCTCATGCGCCGGCCCGCGCCGTGCGACGCCGAGTTGAAGGACTTCTCGTTGCCGAGGCCCTTCACGATGTACGAGCCCGTCCCCATCGACCCCGGAATGATGCCGAACTCCCCGGCCCGGGCGCTGATGGCGCCCTTTCGCGTGACGAGCAGGTCCATGCCTTCGTAACGCTCGATGTTGACGTAGTTGTGATGGCAGCTGACCTCCGGCTCGAAAGTCGGCTTCGCCTTCCTGAACTCCTTGCGGATCACGTCCTTCAGGAGCGCCATCATCAGCGTGCGGTTGTACTTCGCGTACTCCTGCGCCCAGAACAGGTCGTTGCGGTAGGCCGCCATCTGCGGGGTGTCCGCGACGAAGACCGCCAGGTCACGGTCGACCAGGCCCTGGTTGTGCGGGAGTTCCTGGGCGACGCCGATGTGGTGCTCGGCCAGTTCCTTGCCGATGTTCCGCGAACCGGAGTGCAGCATCAGCCAGACGGAACCGGTCGTGTCCGTGCAGATTTCGACAAAGTGATTCCCGGAACCGAGCGTTCCCATCTGCTTCGCGGCACGCTCCCGACGGAATTTGACCGATTCGGCAATTCCGTCGAACCGCCCCCAGAAGTCGTCCCAGCCCGCCGTGGCCAGTCCGTACACGTCGCCGGGCTCGACCGGCGCGTCATGCATCCCCCGCCCCACCGGGATCGCCTGCTCGACCTTCGACCGGAGCCGGGACAGATCCCCCGGCAGGTCACCCGCGGTCAGCGACGTCTTCACCGCGGACATCCCGCACCCGATGTCGACCCCCACCGCCGCCGGGCACACCGCGTCCCGCATCGCGATGACCGACCCCACCGTGGCACCCTTCCCGAAATGCACGTCCGGCATCACGGCGAGGCCCTTGATCCACGGCAGTGTCGCCACGTTCTGCAGCTGGCGCAGCGCGACGTCCTCGACCGACGCCGGGTCGGCCCACATCCGGATGGGCACCTGCGCGCCCGGCATCTCCACGTACGACATAACGTCCCTCTTCCCCCGGAAAACAACAAAGGTCACACAACGCAAAAGCGGGGCCAAGGTCGACGTACAGGACAACGGACCGGCGTCCACGGCAGTGCGTGCGATACACATTGTCTGCAGGGGCCGCCCCCGCGCGGCAACCGAATAACCACAGGACAGCACCACAGGACCTCCCGGGCCGCGCGCCCCGGAATCCGTCGAGAGGAGCCTCACCGTGCAGCGGAAGGCGTACGTCCCCGGGACCGCCGTGCTCCTCGCGGCCCTGCTGGCCGGCTGCACCGGCGGTTCGGGAGGCACGGACACCCCGACGGACCCCAAGCCGGGCGATGCCGGCGCGACCACCCCGGCCGCCCAGCCGGGCAAGTACCGCACGCTTCCGGAGGCCTGCGCCGCCGTCAGCCACGACAGTCTCGACTCGCTGCTGCCCGGCATCGAGCAGATCACCGACCAGGAGCAGCGCGACACCGCGTACGAGGGCGTGGCCACCCTCACCTACGACACCGACCGCCGCGTCGGCTGCGGCTGGAAGGTGGAGTCGACCGACGCCACCGACCATCTCCTCGTCGACTTCGAGCGCGTGGTCTCGTACGACAACGCGATCAGCGACGACACCCGGGCCCAGGACATCTACGCGGCCAAGGAGACCGCGGCGGACCTCCCCGAGCCCGTCGGTTCGGCCACCGCGTCCGCAACCGGCTCCCCCTCCGCCTCCGCCTCCGGCAGCGAGGCCCCCACTCCGTCCTCCTCCGCGTCCACTCCCGTGTCCGGCGGCGCCACCGCCTCCGCCGGTACGAGCGGGACCCCGGCCGACCTCCAGCCCCGCGAGCTCGGCTCCATGGGCGACGAGGCGTTCCTCGACGACAAGCTCAACTCGGCCTCCTCGACGACCCAGCAGCGCACGGTGACTGTGGTGTTCCGCACGTCCAACGTGATCGTGACGGTCGAGTACGCCGAGCAGCCGACCGCCTCCGCCGGCGCCCCGGACAGCAAGGAAATGCAGGACAAGGCACGGAATCTGGCCCAGAAGCTGGTCGACAGGTTCAACGACTGAGGGGCCCGCGGGGTCGTCCGGGGCTCCCCCGCGAACCCCTGGAACCGGAAACACCCGGCTGTCTCACCGCGTACCGTGGCCCCTCGGACCCGACCGGCCGCACGTTCCATGTGCGGCCGCACCACGAGCGCCACGAGTGAAGGAACCATGCACCGACCAGCACAGCGAGTAGGCCGAGCCCCGCGACTCACCCGCATCCTTGTCAGCGCAGCCGCCGTCCCGGTGATGCTCGTCGCCGCCGGCTGTTCCTCGGACTCCGGCTCGGACTCCGGCTCCGGCTCCGGCGACGCGAAGGCGAGCACCGGCACGAGCTCGGCGGCGTCCCCGGACGCGACCGCGAACGCCGTCAGGAAGGCCGCGTACGCGACGCTGCCGAACCCCTGCTCCGTGCTCTCGAAGAAGACGCTGGGCGAGCTCGTCCCGAAGGGTCTGAAGTCGGCCAAGGCGGGCCAGTCGAACGAAGCCGCGACCCGCGGCAACTGCTCCTGGAACAGCCTCGACAACAAGGGCGTCAAGGGGTCCCAGTTCCGCTGGCTGAACGTCTCCCTGCTGCGCTTCGACTCGGACGCGGCCCGCGGCGAGGGCAACCAGCTCGCGCAGACCTACTACGAGAAGCAGGTCAAGGACGCGCAGACGGTGACCGGCGCGAAGGGCACCGGTTCGGCGCCCGTCTCCGGGGCCGGCGACGCGTCGACGGCGGTGCACTACGACCTGAAGAAGAAGGAAGGCACCTTCAAGCAGCAGACGGTCGTGACGCGCGTCGAGAACGTCGTCATCACGCTCGACTACAACGGCGCCGGCCTGGCCGGCGACAAGGCGCCCGGCGCGGACGACCTGACGAAGGCCGCCGAGAAGGCGGCCAAGGAGGTGGTGGCCGCGGTGGCCACCGCGAACCGGGACGGCAGCAGGTCGGGCGGCGCGCCCGACCGGTCCGGCGCGCCCTCGAAGTCGGCGTCCCCGTCCGCGTCGGCCTCGAAGTCCGCGAAGCCGTCGAAGTCCCCGAGTCCTTCGAAGTCGGCCTCCAAGAGCGCTTCGCCTTCCAAGTCCGCGGTCAGGAAGAGCTGACGTCGCAGCCGCTTCGGCGGCTCAACTCGTAGCCGTTCCTGCGCATTTGACGGAGCCCGGATCCCGCGGGGACCGGGCTCCTTCGCTACCGCCCACCCGTACGCCGTACACATGTGCCACCCTGTTGCGCGCAACAACACGCAAGGAACAACAGGCAAGGGGAGGGGAGTACGGGTGTCCGCGCCCATTCAGCTCACCCGGATGCACCGGATTCTCATCGGCGTGGTCGTCGCCGGCGCGCTCGTCATCGCGGGAATCGGCTTCGCGGGTTCGTACGCGGCCGTGCGCGAACTCGCCCTCAAGAAGGGCTTCGGGAACTTCGCGTACGTCTTCCCGATCGGCATCGACGCGGGCATCTGCGTCCTGCTGGCACTGGACCTCCTCCTCACCTGGATCAGGATCCCCTTCCCGCTGCTGCGCCAGACGGCGTGGCTGCTGACGGTCGCGACGATCGCGTTCAACGGCGCGGCGGCCTGGCCGGACCCGCTGGGCGTCGGCATGCACGCCGTGATCCCGGTCCTGTTCGTGGTCTCCGTCGAGGCGGCCCGGCACGCGATCGGCCGGATCGCGGACATCACCGCCGACAAGCACATGGAGGGCGTCCGCCTCACCCGCTGGATGCTCTCCCCGCTCCCCACCTTCCTCCTGTGGCGCCGGATGAAGCTGTGGGAGCTGCGCTCCTACGAGCAGGTCATCAAGCTGGAGCAGGAGCGGCTGGTCTACCAGGCCCGGCTGCGCTCCCGCTTCGGCCGGGCCTGGCGCCGCAAGGCCCCGGTGGAGTCCCTGATGCCGCTGCGCCTGGCGCGCTACGGCGTCCCGCTCGCCGAGACCGCCCCGTCGGGCCTGGCGGCGGCCGGCATCGAGCCCGCACTGCTGCCCCCCGCGCCGCAGTTGGAGGTGGCGCGCGAGCCGGAACCGACGGCACCCGCCGTACCGGGCAACGCGGCGCCTGTCCGGGAACAGCTTCCCGCCTCCGAGGCGAACGAGCCCCCCGAGCAGCCGGAGGAGGACTACGCCGAGCCGCAGAGTCAGTGGCTTCAGGCGCGGGACCCCCAGTCCGTCGCGTATCAGGGCGGCTACGACCCGACGTACGACCCGGATGTCGCGTACCGGCAGTGGTACGAGGAGCAGCAGCAGGCCGAGCAGTTCGAGGAGCAGCAGCAGTTCCGGGCTCGGCAGCAGTTCGAGGAACAGCAGCGGTTCGAGCAGCAGGCGTTCGCTCAGCAGACGTTCCCGCAGCAGCGGTACGAGGAGCCTGTGCCCGCCCCGGAGCCGTCTCCGGAGGACACCGGTACCTTCCCGATCCCGTCCGGCCCGGGGCGTACCCGTGAGCTGGGTGCGGGTGGCGGCTCGGAGCCGACCGAGGAGGACTACTACCTGGTCTTCAAGAAGTCGATAGACGGCAGCTATCCGACCTCGGGCCAGTTCAGGGGCGACGTGGAGGCGACGTACGGCACCACGCTCCCGCAGCGCGAGGCCGACCGCATGGTCAATCGCTTCACCAACCGCCACACGGCGGAGCTCCAGGAAGACCACATCGCGTAGGTACGTCAGCGTGTGCGAGGAGGGGGCGCCCGGTGTTCACCGGGCGCCCCCTCCTCGTGCGGCTGTGCGCGGTTACGCGCTGAGCAGCTTGCGCACCCGGTCCTGGCCGACGGCGAGCAGCAGCGTGGGCAGCCGAGGGCCGGTGTCGCGTCCGACGAGCAGGTGGTAGAGCAGCGCGAAGAACGTGCGCTGGGCGACCTTGATCTCCGGCGGGAGTTCCTTCGCGGTGGCGTCGGCCGGGAAGCCGGCCTGGACCTTGGGGACGCCGTAGACGAGATGGGTCAGGCCGTCCAGGGACCAGTTCTTGTCCAGGCCGTCCAGGAGCAGTCGCAGCGACTCGTGGCCCTGGTCGTCGAGGGACGCGAGCAGTCCGGCGTCGGGCTCGGCGCGCACGACGGTGCGCTCCTCCGCCGGGACCTGGGTGTTGATCCAGGTCTCGGCCTTGTCGAGCCGGGGCCGGACCTCGTCGAGCGAGCCGAGCGGGTTCTCCGGGTCGAGCTCGCTGAGGATGCGCAGGGTCTGGTCCTCGGCGCCGGCGGTGATGTCGGCGACGGAGGCGAGGGTGCGGTACGCCATCGGGCGGGGGGTCCTGGGCAGTTCCCCGGCGGCGGTGCCCACGGCACGGGCGTACGCGGCGGCGTCGGCGGCCAGCACGGAACCGTCGGCGACCTTGCCCGCCAGCTTGTCCCACTCGTCGTAGAGCCGCTGGATCTCCTGGTCGAAGGCGATCTTGAACGACTGGTTGGGGCGGCGGCGAGCGTACAGCCAGCGCAGCAGCTGCGGCTCCATGATCTGCAGCGCGTCGGCCGGGGTGGGGACCCCTCCCTTGCTGCTGGACATCTTGGCCATGCCGGAGATGCCGACGAAGGCGTACATCGGTCCGATCGGCTGCTCGCCGCCGAAGATCCCGACGATCTGGCCGCCGACCTGGAAGGAGGACCCGGGGGACGAGTGGTCGACACCGCTCGGCTCGAAGATCACGCCCTCGTGGGCCCAGCGCATCGGCCAGTCGACCTTCCAGACCAGCTTGCCGCGGTTGAACTCGCTGAGCCGGACGGTCTCGGAGAAACCGCAGGCCGAGCAGGTGTACGTCAGCTCGGTCGTCTCGTCGTCGTAGGCCGTGACGGTGGTGAGGTCCTTGTCGCACCGCCCGCAGTAGGGCTTGTACGGGAAGTACCCGGAGGTGGAGCTGCCGTCGTCCTCGGCGGCGGCGCCGGATCCCTCGGCGGCTTCGAGCTCGGCCTCGTCGACGGGCTTCTGGCCCTGCTGCTTCTTGGCCGGGGCCTTCTTGGTGCGGTACTGCTCCAGGACGGCGTCGATGTCGCCGCGGTGCCTCATCGCGAACAGGACCTGCTCGCGGTAGGCGCCCGCGGTGTACTGCTCGGTCTGGCTGATCGGGTCGTACTCGACGCCGAGCTCGGCCAGCGCCGCGGTCATCGCGGCCTTGAAGTGCTCGGCCCAGTTCGGGTACTCCGAGCCCTTGGGGGCGGGGACGGAGGTCAGCGGCTTGCCGATGTGCTCCGCCCAGGAGTCGTCGACGCCCGGGATGCCGACGGGGACCTTGCGGTAGCGGTCGTAGTCGTCCCAGGAGATCAGGTGGCGCACGGTGAGGCCGCGGCGGCGGATCTCGTCGGCGACCAGGTGCGGGGTCATGACCTCGCGCAGGTTGCCGAGGTGGATGGGGCCGGAGGGGGAGAGTCCGGACGCGACGACGACCGGTTTGCCCGGGGCACGACGCTCCGACTCGGCGATGACCTCGTCCGCGAAACGGGAGACCCAGTCGGTGGTCTCGGTGCTCTGAGCCACGATCGGCACGTCCTTCTTTCTGATACGCCAGTACGGCTGACCGGACCATTCTCCCAGCTGGGACCGGAACCACGAAAACGGCTTTTCAGTGCCCCCTCGCCACCCGGCGGGGCCGGGCCGTCGCAGCGAAATCCGCTTGCTCCCCCATGGGATACTGGCCGGGTCCATCTGAATCCCTCGAGGAGAACGGCATCCACCCCATGGCCTCGGTCACGTCCCTCACCGCTTCCGTCCACCAGCGCCTCGCGGACGCCCTCACGGCAGCCCTGCCGGAGGCCGGTTCCGCGGACCCGCTGCTGCGACGAAGCGACCGGGCCGACTTCCAGGCCAACGGGATCCTGGCGCTCGCGAAGAAGGCGAAGGCGAACCCGAGAGAGCTGGCGACGCAGGTCGTGGCGCGGGTCGAGTCGGGTGAGGTGATCAAGGACATCGAGGTCTCCGGACCCGGCTTCCTGAACATCACGATCACCGACCGGGCGATCACCGAGAACCTGGCGGCGCGGTACGCGGACGGCGAGCGCCTCGGCGTGCCGTTCGTGGAGCACCCGGGCACGACGGTGATCGACTACGCGCAGCCGAACGTGGCGAAGGAGATGCACGTGGGTCACCTCCGCTCGGCGGTGATCGGCGACGCGGTGGTCCAGATCCTGGAGTTCGTGGGCGAGTCCGTCGTACGGCGTCACCACATCGGCGACTGGGGCACCCAGTTCGGCATGCTCATCCAGTACCTGATCGAGCACCCGCACGAGCTGGACCACCAGGGTGGCGAGGTCTCCGGCGAGGAGGCCATGTCGAACCTGAACCGCCTCTACAAGGCGGCGCGGACGCTCTTCGACTCCGACGAGGAGTTCAAGACGCGGGCGCGGCGCCGGGTGGTGGACCTCCAGGCGGGCGAGCCCGAGACGCTGGCCATGTGGCAGAAGTTCGTGGACGAGTCGAAGATCTACTTCTACTCGGTCTTCGAGAAGCTGGACATGGAGATCCGCGACCCGGACGTGGTCGGCGAGTCCGGTTACAACGACATGCTGGACGAGACCTGCCGTCTCCTGGAGGAGTCCGGCGTCGCCGTCCGCTCGGAGGGCGCCCTGTGCGTCTTCTTCGACGACATCAAGGGCCCCGAGGGCAACCCTGTCCCGCTGATCGTGCGGAAGTCGGACGGCGGCTACGGGTACGCGGCGACGGACCTGTCCGCGATCCGCGACCGGGTCTTCCGGCTCAAGGCGTCGACGCTCCTCTACGTCGTGGACGCCCGTCAGTCCCTGCACTTCAAGATGGTCTTCGAGACCGCGCGCAGGGCGGGCTGGCTGAACGACGACGTGAAGGCGCACCAGCTCGCCTTCGGGACGGTGCTGGGCAAGGACGGCAAGCCGTTCAAGACCCGTGAGGGCGAGACGATCCGGCTGGTGGACCTGCTGGACGAGGCGATCGAGCGGGCGACGACCGTGGTCCGTGAGAAGGCCGAGAAGGTGGGCCTGAGCGAGCAGGAGATCGGGGAGAACGGCCGGTACGTCGGTATCGGCGCCGTGAAGTACGCGGACCTCTCCACCTCCGCCGTCCGGGACTACAAGTTCGACCTGGACCAGATGGTCTCGCTGAACGGCGACACGTCGGTGTACCTCCAGTACGCGTACGCCCGTATCCGGTCGATCTTCGGCAAGGCCGGCGACCGTACGCCGCTCGCGCACCCGGAGCTCGGACTGGCCCCGGCGGAGCGGGCGCTGGGTCTGCACCTGGACCGGTTCGGGGAGACGCTGGAGGAGGTCGCCGCGGAGTACGCGCCGCACAAGCTGGCGGCGTACCTGTACCAGCTGGCGTCGCTCTACACGACGTTCTACGACCAGTGCCCGGTGATCAAGCCGGCCCCGGCCCAGGAGGTGGCGGAGAACCGCCTGTTCCTCTGCGACCTCACGGCCCGCACGCTCCACCAGGGCATGGCCCTGCTGGGCATCAGGACGCCCGAGCGGCTCTGACGCACCGGACCGGCAGGCTCGGCCCCGGCGGGACGGCCACCACCGTCCCGCCGGGGCCGTCCGCCTGTCAGGCGTAATAGTGGATGGTGCCCCGCAGCGCCGGTGTGCCGCCCTCGCAGTGCTGGACGAAGGTCGCGGCGAACGCTTTCACGGTGCCGTCGTCGTCGAGCGCCAGCTTGCCGACGGTCAGTTCACCGGTGCTGGTGTTGCAGCCGCGCCCGTCGCCGAAGACGTCGAGGCCGGCGAACGACTCGTCGCTGTCGCGCCGCGTCTCGTAGGTGCGCCCCGCCTCCAGCTTCTGACCGGTGGGCGGAGTGAGCAGGGCGGTGAAGTACGCGCGCTCGCCGGAGACGTCGTACTGGATGCCGTCGCCCCACGGGCGGATGCCGAACGTGCTGGTGGCTCCGGTGTGGTGGGCAGTCCCGCCCTGCCCGATGTAGTCCCCCGCATCGCTGGTGTAGGCGTAGGACAGCGGGTACGCCCGGTACTTGACGACGCCCTTGAGGGCCGGGGCGTCGGCACTCTCGCAGTGCTGGGTGTAGGTGGCGTCGAGCAGGGTGATCGCGCCGTCGGCGTCCGTCGCGATCTGGTTGACCGAGAACTGCCCGTACACCTCGTTGCAGCCGCGCCCGTCGCCGGAGACGTCGAGGCCCGGAGAGCGTCCGGTGCGGAACGCGGCCCGCTCGGCGTTGCGGTACACGCCGGGGTGGAGCCTCTCCCCCTGTGGCGCGGCGAGGTCGACGTCCCACCAGGTGTCGCCGGTCGACACACGGAATCGGGCGTACGCCGCGGAGCCGCCCGCGCTGATCGTGGCCGTCTTTGGCGTGTACGCGACGGTGGCGCCCTGGCCTATGTAGTCCCCGGGCAGGCTGGTGTGGCTGTACTTGGTCACGGCCGTGGGTGTGCCGGTGGCCGCCTCGGCTGGTGCGGCCAGGGCCGCGGTGAGACCGATCGTCGCGGTCAGGCCCGCGAGCGCGCCGGTCAGAACGCGTCTCCATCCTGTGCTTCTGGGCACGGATGCATCCCCCTCCATGAGGACGGGCGCCCCTTCTGAGCACCCGTTCCCCACAAGTAACCAGGGCCACGCACCGCAGTCGAACCATTTCCTCTCGGCGTCAACTTCTTTCAGCCGCAGGCGCGTTGGAACCGGCCCGCCATCGAACTCGTACCGCTGACCGCCGTCCACGTGCGGGACTCCAAGAGCCCTGCGAGCCCCGGCCTGCGTACCTCGCCGGAGGCATGGGCCGCGTTCACGGCGTGCACCGCCCGCCGAAGCACCGCGCTCCACCCGTTGTCAGTGGCGGCCCCTACAGTCACCGGCATGGCGACACTTCCGAACCCGCTGCCGAAGCTGGCGGCCGACCCGAGCGGGCACACGCTCGGGCTTGAACTCCCGGCCGGGAGACTGATCGACGCGACCGGGGACGGCCCGTGGCACGAGCCGTTGCTGTGGCACGCCGGCGGACCGGCGGCCCCCGGCGGCTGGGCGGCGCTGGAGCCCGCCCGGCGGACGTCCGGGCTGCTCCCCCTCCTGATCGACGTGGGCGGCGGCCAGGGCGGCCCGGAGGACTGGGAGTTGATGCCGGCCGAGATGTCGTATCCCGGGGACCACGACGCCGAGGAGGTGCTCGCGGAGTTCTGGGACGAGTACGCGGCGGACGAACTCGGCGCGGACGGGGACCACCCCGGCAAGCAGGCCGTCGTCGAGGTCTTCGGCGCACAGGGGACGTACGACGAGACGGTCGCGCCGTTCGGCCCCGCCTGGCCCGGTCTCGCGCCCGCCACGGAGCAGGAGGCCGACCCCGACGCGCGTGCCGCCGAGATCGCCGACTCCCTTGCGGACAGCGGCTCGTGGCTGAAGGAGCCGCGCCTGGCCCTGGTCCCCGCGCGCCGCAGCGCCGACGTCCCGGCGGCGATCGGCTGGTCCGGCCCGCTCAACTACGAGGGGGACGTGGCCCGCCTGTGCGCGGTGCTGCGCTCGTGGGAGGACCGCTTCGGCATACGGGTCGTGGCTCTCACCTTCGACCAGCTGGTGCTGTCGGTGGCGGCGCCGCCCAGGACCCGGGACGAGGCCGCGGCGGTGGCGGCCGAGCACTTCGCCTTCTGCCCGGACAACATCACCCAGGGCCACCACGAGACGCTGCGCGCGTACGCGGAGCACGAGGTGCTCGGTCAGCGGGCGTGGTCCTTCTGGTGGGACTGACCCCCCTCGGGCGGCGGGGGCGGCGCGGCGTGAGAACCGGACCGCCGCCCCCGCAAGGCGTTCAGCGCTTGACGGCGGTCGCCCCGTAGACGTTGATGTCGGCGTCCGTGACGTCGTTGATGTCGCGGTAGCGGACCTTCTCGATGTCGTCGAGGGTCGCGAGGTACGCGGGGTCGGCCGCCTCGGGGGCGGGCGCCGCCCCGTCCGGCCGCCAGTGATGCACGGGAACGACGCCCGGCTCGTCCGGTTCGAGCCCGTTCTCCGTGAAGAACCGCTCGACCTCGGCCCTGGACCGCAGGACGAACGTGAACCCCCGCTCGGTGTACGTCCGCTGCACCGCCCGGACGTTCTCCGGGTTCAGGTCCTCGGTGAGATGGCTGAGCACCACCCGGCTCCCGGACGGCAGCGCCTTCACCAGGTCACGCACGATCGGATACGCCTCGTCGTCCTCGATGAAGTGCAGGACCGCCACCAGCACGAGCGCGACCGGCTGGTCGAAGTCGAGGGTCTTCGCGGCCTCCTGGAGAATCTGCGCGGGCCGCTTGAGGTCGGCGTCGATGTAGTCGGTCACCCCTTCCGGCCCACTGGTGAGCAGCGCCCGCGCGTGGGCGAGGACCACCGGATCGTTGTCGACGTACACGACCCGTGACGTGGGGTCGGTCCGCTGGGCGATCTGGTGCACGTTCTCCCGCGTGGGCAGTCCCGTACCTATGTCCAGGTACTGGCGGACGCCCTCGTCCCGGGTCAGTGTGGTCACCGCCCGCCGCAGGAAGTCCCGGTTGTGCCGGACGTCGAGGTAGCCGCGCGGGTTCGCCGCGAGCGCCGCGGCGGCCGCGTTCCGGTCGACCGGGTAGTTGTCCTTGCCTCCGAGGAAGACGTCGTAGACGCGAGCCGGGTGCGCCCTGGTGGTGTCGATCCTCCTTCTCAGCTCGGCGGGGTCCTGGCTGAGAGCATCACCGGGCATAAGGCCTCTCCCTGGAGAGTCGCGTCATCAAACGAGCAACAACCTAACTCCTGGGGCGACTTGATCGTGCCCGGGCCGCGACACCAGGGCCCTACCCGGCGGGAGCCGCCGTCTGCCACTCGCTTCCGCCCAGCGGATAGTCGTACGCGGGACGCCCCACGCTCCCGCTGGTCCGGAACGGCTTCCCGTGGTCGTCGACCCGCACGGTGCCGCTCTTCGACCCGCTGGACCAGTCCAGTTCCAGGTACCAGCTCACGTCGTGCGCCTGGGCGTCCGCGAAGACGTAGAACACCTCGGGGTCGGACTCGCTGACCTTGTAGGGGAAGTCCCGCTGTCCGGCCTTGGGCGCGGTCACGGGCCGCCCCGCGTCGAGGTCCACGCCGAACGACTTCGTCTCCACACCGCCGCCGCAGCCGACACCCATCGCGAAGTCGTTCCAGGCGAGCGGCGCGTTCTTCTCCACTACCCGCACATGCAGACCCTTCAGGACGACGGTGGCCCTCCCGGTGCCCTGCACGGTCAGCGCGAGCATCTGCTGCCCGCCGGCGACCCCGCCGAGCGCGCCGACCCACCCCCGTGCGTCCGCCTCGTTCGGCGGCGGTGGCACCTGTGCGGCCTTCCGGTTCACCAGGTAGTGCTGGCTGCACGGGTCGTCCCACTTGTACGGGTCGGCGACGACGGTCGGCGCGGTGGCGCCGTCCTCGGCGGATCCGTCCTCGCCGGCGCCCTTCCCGGTGGCTGTGTCCTGGTCCACCGCCCCGCCGACCGAGGAGGAGGACACCTCGGGTCCGGCGTCGCGCGAGGCGGACGGCGACGCCGATCCCTGACGCGCGCCGGTCGGGGTGCTGTCGGCACGCGGGCGCGCGCCGGGCGGGACGCCGACGGCCACGGCGTGCCCCTTGGCGTCGTCGTCGCTCCTGCCGGAGCCGAGGTGCACGACGAGCGCGGTGGAGGCGACGGCGGCCACCACGACGGCACCGGCGGCGGCGAGCGCCACGGCCCGTCGACTCCGCCGCACCGGCGCCTGAGCCACGGCCTCCCGCCCGGCGTCCGGACCGGCCGCCCGACCGCTCTCCGGCGCGGAACCCGGCCCGGTCTCCGGCGCGACGTCCGCGGCGACGTCCGCCACGGCAGCCGCTACCGCAGCCCCGTCGCCGTTCCCCTCGCCGTTCCCGTCCCCGTTCTCGTCGGCGTCGGCGTCGGCGTCGGCGTCGGCTGACGCTCCCGCCAGGGCCCCCGCGGCCGTACCCTTCTGCCCCCGCAGCGCGTCCGCGAGGACCCACCGCCGGTGAAGCTCCACCAGCTCCTCCGGAGTCGCCCTGCACGCCCGCGCGAGCCGCTCCACCGGTGCGTAGTCCGTCGGTACGGCGTCCCCGTTGACGTACCGGTGCAGCGTGGACGTACTCACGTGCAGCCGCTTCGCGAGCACCCCGTAACTGAGCCCGGACCGCTCCTTCAACTCCCGAAGCAGTCCCGCGAACTCGTCCCCGGCCACCGTTCCTCCATCCCCCGCGTCCCGGGCCGCATTCCAGGAGGATGACATTCCCCCAGGTCAGACCCCTTACCAGCGTTCCGGCGTCCCGTATCCCCCGGCAACCGTGGCGGTCGGGACGGATCACCCCACAAGCTGTGGCCATCCAAGCACGCCGCTCGCCTCGACCCGTCGAGCGGCCGACCCGGCCCGACACCCACAGGGGGATCACCCATGTCCGCACGCACCGTCCGCACCCGTCTGCTCGCCGCCTCGACGGTCGCGCTCGCCGCGCTCGCCCTCACGGCGTGCGACAACGGAAAGGGCGTACGGGACGAGGGCCCGTCCGCCGCGTCGCGGTCCTCGGCCCAGCAGGGCGGGTCGACGACGGCGAAGCCCGCGGGCGACAGCGGCACCTCGACGGGAGGTTCGGCCACCTCCCCGACGAAGGGCTCCGCGGAGGGCTCCGCGAACGGTTCCTCCGGGAGGGCGGGCAACGGCAAGGCCACGGGAGGCGGCACCGGCGCGGGCGGCACCCGGAACGCCGCCTGCAACGGCGCCAACACCAGGACCACCGCGACCGAGGTCTCCCGCCCCCTCGACCACCTGCTCCTCACCGTCACCAACACCGGCTCGAAGAACTGCGACCTGACCGGCTACCCGATCGCCCGCTTCGGCGAGGCCCAGTCGGTCCCTCCGGTCGCCGAGGAGACCCACCCGCAGGCGGTCGTCACCCTCGCCCCGGGCGAGTCCGGCTACGCGGGCGTCCTCCTGTCGGCCGGCGACGGCAGCGGCGGCGACGGCTACACGGCGAAGACCCTGGTGGTCGGCTTCGCCAAGGGCGCCACGTCGTCCCCGGCCCTGCCCGCGAAGGGCGTGTACGTCGATGCCAAGCTGACGGTGACGTACTGGCAGCAGAGCCTGGACGACGCGCTGTCCTACTGAGCGCCGCCGGTCCTTCGCGGGCCGGCGGACTAGCGGCCTAGCGGCCTAGCGCAGCGTCCGGGCGGCCTCGGTCGCCCAGTACGTGAGGATGTTCCGCGCCCCGGCCCGCTTGATGCCGGTCAGCGTCTCCAGGATGGCCTTGTCCCGGTCGATCCAGCCCTTCTCCGCCGCCGCCTCGATCATCGAGTACTCGCCGGAGATCTGGTACGCGGCCACGGGCACGTCCACCGCGTCGGCGACCCGCGCGAGGACGTCCAGGTAGGGTCCGGCCGGCTTCACCATCACCATGTCGGCACCCTCCTCCAGGTCGAGTGCGAGCTCCCGCATGGACTCCCGGAGGTTCGCGGGATCCTGCTGGTACGTCTTCCGGTCGCCCCTGAGCGAGGAGCCGACGGCCTCCCGGAAGGGCCCGTAGAAGGCCGAGGAGTACTTGGCGGTGTAGGCGAGGACGGCGACGTCCTCCCGGCCGATCTGGTCCAGGGCGTCGCGGACGACACCGATCTGCCCGTCCATCATCCCGCTGGGGCCCACCACATGGGCCCCGGCGTCGGCCTGGACCTGGGCCATCTCGGCGTAGCGCTCCAGGGTCGCGTCGTTGTCCACGCGCCCTTCCGCGTCGAGGACTCCGCAGTGCCCGTGGTCGGTGGTCTCGTCGAGACACAGGTCGGACATGACGAGGAGCTCGTCCCCGACCTCGGCGCGCACGTCGCGGAGGGCGACCTGCAGGATCCCGTCCGGGTCGGTGCCGGGCGTCCCCACGGCGTCCTTCTTCGAGTCCTCCGGCACCCCGAAGAGCATGATCCCCGAGATCCCGGCCTCCACCGCCTCCAGGGCGGCCTTCTTCAGGCTGTCCCGGGTGTGCTGCACGACACCGGGCATCGACGCGATCGGCACCGGCTCGCTCACGCCCTCCCGCACGAACGCGGGGAGGATGAAGTCGGCGGGGTGCAGCCGGGTCTCGGCGACCATGCGCCGCATCACAGGCGTCGTACGCAGCCGCCGCGGCCGCGTACCGGGGAACGATCCGTACTTCGTCATCCCCCCACGCTACGCCCGCCGCCCCACCCCTTTTGCCGACATCGTGCCGGTAGGGACACGGGTGCGGGTGAGGTGGGGGCCGGTCGCGCAGTTCCCCGCGCCCCTGGGTGTCTCAGCCCGTCCGGCATCTCCGACGCAGGCCTGCGTATTCAGCCCGTCCGGCGTTTGAGGACGAGCCCTTCGGGCGAGGCGGGGGTCCAGGGGGCGCAGCCCCTTGGACGGGTCGGGGCGGAGCCCCCGGGGAGGGAACGGGTAGGGGCGGCGGGGGCGAGAAAAAGCCACCCCCACCGCCCCGACCGCCCCAAACACCCACGTAACACCTACGTAGCCCGCCGCCTCCGCGCCCCCGGCCGCCGCTCACTGGGCCGCGTCACCGGATCCCCGGCCTCCGCCGCGGCAGCCCGCCGCCGCAGCCCGAAGTCCGCCAACGCCTCCGCCAGCTTGTGCACCGACGGCTCCGGAGCCATGACATCGACCCGCAGCCCGTGCTCCTCCGCCGTCTTGGCGGTGGCGGGGCCGATGCACGCGATCACCGTCACGTTGTGCGGCTTGCCCGCGATACCGACCAGGTTCCGCACCGTCGACGAGGACGTGAACAGAACGGCGTCGAAGCCACCGCCCTTGATCGCCTCACGGGTCTCCGCCGGCGGCGGCGACGCCCGCACGGTCCGGTAGGCCGTGACGTCGTCGACCTCCCAGCCCAGCTCGATGAGCCCCGCGACCAGCGTCTCGGTGGCGATGTCGGCCCGCGGCAGGAACACCCGGTCGATCGGGTCGAACACCGGGTCGTACGGCGGCCAGTCGTCCAGCAGCCCGGCCGCGGACTGCTCCCCGCTCGGCACCAGGTCCGGCTTCACACCGAAGGCGACCAGCGCCCTCGCCGTCTGCTCGCCCACCGCCGCGACCTTGATCCCGGCGAAGGCCCGCGCGTCGAGCCCGTACTCCTCGAACTTCTCCCGCACCGCCTTCACCGCGTTGACCGACGTGAAGGCGATCCACTCGTACCGCCCGGTGACGAGCCCCTTGACCGCACGCTCCATCTGCTGCGGCGTACGCGGCGGTTCGACGGCGATCGTGGGCACCTCGTGCGGCACGGCGCCGTACGAACGCAGTTGGTCGGAGAGCGAAGCCGCCTGCTCCTTCGTGCGCGGCACGAGCACCTTCCAGCCGAACAGCGGCTTGGACTCGAACCACGACAACTGGTCGCGCTGGGCGGCGGCGGAACGCTCACCGACCACGGCTATCACCGGCCGTCCGCCGTCCGGGGACGGCAGCACCTTGGCCTGCTTCAGGGTCTGCGCGATGGTCCCGAGCGTGGCCGACCAGGTCCGCTGACGCGTGGTCGTACCCGCGACCGTCACCGACATCGGCGTATCGGGCTTGCGGCCCGACGCGACGAGCTCTCCCGCGGCCGCGGCCACGGAGTCGAGCGTCGCCGACACGACGACCGTGCCGTCCGACGCCCCGACCTCGGTCCAGCACCGGTCGGAGGCCGTCCGCGCGTCGACGAACCGCACGTCCGCGCCCTGCGCGTCCCGCAGCGGCACACCGGCGTACGCGGGCACGCCCACGGCCGCCGCGACACCGGGCACGACCTCGAACGGCACGCCCGCGGCGGCGCAGGCCAGCATCTCCTCGGCGGCGTACGTGTCGAGCCCGGGGTCACCGGACACCGCACGCACGACCCGCTTGCCGCCCCGCGCGGCCTCCATGACAAGATTGGCAGCGTCCCTCGACGCGGGGTCACCAACGGCTGCTGACACGGCGTCAACAACCGCTGACTGGGACGCGCCCGTGCCCGAGTACGGACCGGCTGACGTGCCGAAAGCCGTCTCCGTATCCGTGTTCAGCACGGCGACGTTCTGCCTGGCGTGCGTACGCACGACGTCGAGCACCTCGTGCCCGGCGACGAGGACGTCCGCGTTCGCCAGCGCCTCCACGGCGCGCAGTGTCAGTAGTCCCGGATCTCCGGGTCCGGCACCGAGGAAGGTGACGTGCCCGTGTTCGGGACCGGCGGGAAGGTTGGTGGGGCTCAATGTGCTCGCTCCCCCATCAGACCGGCCGCGCCCTTCGCAAGCATCTCGGCGGCGAGTTCACGGCCGAGCGCCATCGCTTGGTCGTGCGTCTCGGGCACGGGACCGGTGGTGGACAACTGCACCAGCGTCGAGCCGTCGGTCGTACCGACGACGCCGCGCAGGCGCATTTCCTTGACAATCTGCCCGTCCGCGAGCAGGTCGGCGAGCGCACCCACAGGTGCGCTGCAGCCGGCCTCCAGCGCGGCGAGCAGGGACCGCTCGGCGGTCACGGCGATCCGGGTGAACGGGTCGTCGAGCTCTCCGAGCGCGGCGACGAGATCCGCGTCGTCCGCGGTGCACTCGATCGCCAGGGCCCCCTGGCCGGGGGCGGGCAAAACGGTGTCGACGGGCAGGAAGTCCGTCGCTTCTCCCAGCCGCCCGAGGCGGCTGAGGCCGGCGGCGGCGAGCACGACGGCGTCGAGCTCCCCACCGTGCACGTATCCGATCCGCGTGTCGACGTTCCCGCGGATCGCGACCGTCTCGATCGTCATCCCGTGGTTGCGTGCGTACGCGTTCAGCTGGGCCATCCGGCGCGGCGAACCCGTACCGACCCGCGCGCCCTCCGGCAGCTCCGGGAAGGTGAGACCGTCCCGGGCGACCAGTACGTCGCGCGCGTCCTCCCGCACCGGCACGGCGGCCAGCACCAGCCCGTCGGGCTGCTCGGTCGGCAGGTCCTTGAGCGAGTGCACGGCGAAGTCGACCTCGCCGCGCAGCAGCGCCTCGCGCAGCGCGGCGACGAACACACCCGTGCCGCCGATCTGCGCGAGGTCCTCACGGGAGACGTCGCCGTACGTCGTGATCTCCACGAGCTCGACGGGCCGTCCGGTCACCTTGCTCACTGCGTCCGCCACCAGTGCGGACTGGGCCATGGCGAGTTTGCTGCGCCTGGTCCCCAGCCTCAGTGCCCCTTGTTCCGGCTCAGCCCCTCGGGGCGGTGCATCCGGCGTCGGAAGTCCGGCCGTGCTCGACCCATCGGGCCTGTGCGCACTCGGACTCTCGTCGCCGGTGCGCCCCTGTGGCTCACGCGGCTCACTCATGCTCGCCCTCGGTTCTTGGCGTTCTCGGTGTTGTTCTCGGCCCGCGAGACGGAGGCGACCGTCTCCGGGTCCAGGTCGAACAGGGTTCGCAGCGCGTCCGCGTACCCGGCGCCACCGGGCTCGGCGGCCAGTTGCTTGACCCGTACGGTCGGCGCGTGCAGCAGCTTGTCGACGACACGCCGTACGGTCTGCGTGATCTCGCCCCGCTGCTTGTCGTCGAGGTCCGGCAGCCGTCCGTCGAGCCGCGCGATCTCGCTCGCGACGAGGTCGGCGGCCATCGTCCGCAGCGCCACGACGGTGGGCGTGATGTGGGCGGCCCGCTGGGCGGCGCTGAACGCGGCCACCTCGTCGGAGACGATCCGCCGCACCTGGTCCACGTCGGCGGCCATCGGCGCGTCCGCGGACGCCTCGGCCAGCGACTCGATGTCGACCAGGCGCACGCCGAGCAGGCGGTGCACGGCCGCGTCGATGTCACGGGGCATGGCGAGGTCGAGCAGCGCGAGCGCGGGCGCGCGGCGGGGCGCCTCGGCGACCGGTTCGGGCCTGCGGCGCTCGGGAACCCGGCCGACGGCGGCGACGGCCGCGGCGAGCGCCGCGATGGCCTCCGTGTCGGCCTCCGGGTCGAGCAGGCCCGCCGCGCGCGGGGCGCGGGCCGCCGCGTCGCCCTTGTCCACCCAGGCCGCGTGCTGCTCCAGCTCGGCGGCGGCCATGCCGGCCACGGCGGCCTCGCCGAGCACGGAGAACCCGGCCGTGCCCTGCACGGTGGACACGTCGAGCGGACAGCCGTCCTCGGTGCCGACGCTCGTGGGCGCGAGCGGCGCGTGGCCGTCCACGGCCGTGCCCGACGCCGTACGAGCGGAGCCGGCGCCCTGAACGGCACCCTGCCCCGTGCGTCCCGACACGGCCGCCATGACCGACTCGGCCGTCAGGACGAGTCCCGTCGCGCCGGTGCAGGAGACGGCGACATCGGCACGTGTCAGCTCGACCGGAACCGCGTCCATCGGTACCGCGCGGGCCGTCACGTCCGAGGCGCCGCCCTCGTTCTCGTTGAGGATCTGGGCGAGGCGCTGCGCGCGGTCCGGCGTGCGGTTGGCGATGACGATCTCGGCGACCCCGGCGCGCGCGAGCGTCGCCGCGGCCAGCGAGGACATGGAGCCGGCCCCGATGACGAGGGCCCGCTTGCCCTTGGCCCAGACGTCGACGGGGGCACCCGAGGACAGCTGTTCCAGGCCGAAGGTGACCAGGGACTGCCCGGCCCGGTCGATGCCGGTCTCGGAGTGCGCCCGCTTGCCGACCCGCAGCGCCTGCTGGAACAGGTCGTTCAGCAGACGGCCCGCGGTGTGCAGCTCCTGCGAGGCCGCCAGGGCGTCCTTGATCTGGCCGAGGATCTGGCCCTCGCCCACGACCATCGAATCCAGCCCGCACGCCACCGAGAAGAGGTGGTGGACGGCCCGGTCCTCGTAGTGCACGTAGAGGTGGGGGGTGAGCTCCTCGAGCCCGACCCCGCTGTGCTGGGCGAGCAGCGTGGACAGCTCGGCGACGCCCGCGTGGAACTTGTCCACGTCGGCGTACAGCTCGATGCGGTTGCAGGTGGCGAGCACCGCGGCTTCGGCGGCCGGCTCGGCGGCGACGGTGTCCTGGACCAGCTTGGCCTGCGCGTCCGCGGTCAGCGTGGCCCGCTCGAGGACGCTGACCGGGGCGCTGCGGTGGCTCAGCCCGACGACGAGGAGACTCATGCCGGCATCACGGCGGGAACGTCCCCGTCGGGTCCTTTGCCGTTGTTCTCCCGGGCGGCGGCCTGGGCGGCGGCACCGGCCTGGGCCTCGGCCTCCTCGCCGGCCTTGCGCTGCTCGTGGAAGGCGAGGATCTGGAGTTCGATCGAGAGGTCGACCTTGCGCACGTCGACGCCGTCCGGGACGGACAGGACGGTCGGCGCGAAGTTCAGGATGGAGGTGACCCCGGCCGCGACCAGACGGTCGCAGACCTGCTGGGCCACGCCCGGCGGGGTGGTGATGACGCCGATGGAGACGCCGTTCTCGTCGATGATCTTCTCCAGGCCGTCGCTGTGCTGCACGGCGATGCCCGCGACCTGCTTTCCGGCCATCTCCGGATCGGCGTCGATCAGCGCGGCGACCCGGAAGCCGCGGGACGCGAACCCTCCGTAGTTGGCCAGCGCGGCGCCGAGATTACCGATGCCGACGATCACTACCGGCCAGTCCTGGGTCAGGCCCAGCTCGCGGGAGATCTGGTAGACGAGATACTCGACGTCGTACCCCACACCGCGCGTCCCGTAGGAGCCCAGGTAGGAGAAGTCCTTGCGCAGCTTCGCGGAGTTGACCCCCGCCGCGGCCGCGAGCTCCTCGGAGGAGACCGTGGGGACCGAGCGCTCCGACAGTGCGGTGAGGGCTCGGAGGTACAGCGGAAGACGGGCGACGGTGGCCTCGGGAATTCCTCGGCTGCGGGTCGCCGGTCGGTGAGTTCGGCCAGTTGCCACGGTGCTCCTGCGGGTAGAGCGGGGCTGCAGGCGGTCACACGTACCTAGACCGCCCCGTCGAATGCAGGCTATGTCTTTGTGAACGCGTGCACAAAGATGGTGTCCGATTTGCCCGGGCAACGTGACGGGGGTCACGCATGCCCGGCGCGCGGGTATGGAACCAGCGCGCGGACAGCTTCGTTCCGCACCTGAAGGGGGCAAAGCCGCACACACTCCTCAACGAATCCCGCCCCCGAGACCAATCGCCGTCGATCCTAGGCGACTTTCCGGACCACCTGGACTGCTCGGTCAGGACGGACTCGGGCCGGATCACGAGCGGCTACGCGGCCAGGGCCTTGCGCAGCCGCCCCTCGTCCACGCGCCAGAACGTGTGCTGGGCGCCGTCCACCAGCACAACGGGGATCTGCTCCCAGTACGCGCGGTGCAGTTCCTCGTCCTGCGTGATGTCCTTCCCCTCCCACGGCACGCCGAGGTCTCCACACACCTTCTCCACCACTTGCTGTGCGTCATCACACAGATGACAGCCGGGCTTCCTGATCAGGGTGACCAGCCGCTCACCCGGCGCCCTCGTCCCCGCTTTCCCGGTCTTCTCCACCCGCTCCGCCTTCTCCGTACGGCGCTCACCGCGCCCGAACATGGGACTCATACCGGCCATTCTCCCGCCGCGGACGCATCACCGGCCCCTCTTCGGCGCACGAGGCGCCAACCGGCCCCGGAGACGGGCCCCGACGCGCCGATCGGGAACGCCGCGGACCGCTTCTTTAACGGCTCGGTCGCGGAGAGTTCACAGCTTCGAACCCTCGCGACTCCGGTAGCACCGAACAAACTGGCTATGCTCACGCCATGGCCGCTCTCGGATGGCTCACTCCCCGTAGGCGCTCCGCCACCGCGCGGAGCGTGTTGGCAGGCGAGGCCTCGGCGGAGGCAGCGCGTAAGTCCTCGCAGGAACTGGAGGAACTGGCCCACGACGCCGAGCCGGACGTCCCCGACCGCGAACCGGACTTCCCGGTGCTCGGTGACGACAAGGCCGCCGCCTTCTTCGACCTGGACAACACCGTCATGCAGGGCGCCGCGCTCTTCCACTTCGGGCGGGGCCTGTACAAGCGGAAGTTCTTCGAGACCCGCGATCTCGCCCGGTTCGCGTGGCAGCAGGCATGGTTCAGGCTGGCCGGGGTCGAGGACCCCGAGCACATGCAGGACGCCCGCGACTCGGCACTGTCGATCGTCAAGGGCCACCGGGTCGCCGAGCTGATGTCCATCGGCGAGGAGATCTACGACGAGTACATGGCCGAGCGCATCTGGCCCGGCACGCGCGCCCTCGCCCAGGCGCACCTGGACGCGGGCCAGAAGGTGTGGCTGGTGACGGCCGCCCCGGTCGAGATCGCGACGGTGATCGCCCGCCGCCTGGGGCTTACCGGTGCGCTGGGCACGGTCGCGGAGTCGGTGGACGGCGTCTACACCGGCAAGCTGGTGGGCGAGCCCCTGCACGGCCCGGCGAAGGCGGAGGCGGTCCGCGCGCTGGCCACGGCGGAGGGCCTGGACCTCACCCGGTGCGCGGCCTACAGCGACTCGCACAACGACATCCCCATGCTGTCCCTGGTCGGTCATCCCTACGCGATCAACCCGGACGCCAAGCTGCGCAAGCACGCGCGCGCCTTCGAGTGGCGGCTGCGCGACTACCGCACGGCGCGCAAGGCCGCGAAGGTCGGTATCCCGGCCGCGGCCGGCGTGGGCGCGGTGGCCGGCGGCACGGCCGCGGCCATCGCCCTCCACCGCCGCCGCCGCTAACCCCCCACCCACCCTGGGGGCCCCGCCCCCAGCCCCCCCACCAAGGGGCTGCCGCCCCCTGGCCCCCCGCTCGCCCGAAGGGCTCGTCCTCAAACGCCGGACGGGCCGAAGACGCGGGCCTGCGCCATACGGCTCCGCACGACCTGAACATGCGGGCCTGCGCCATACCGCTCCGCACGGGCTGTGAGGGTGCCAGCCTGCGCTGGATGATTCCGCACGGGCTGTGAGGGTGCCAGCCTGCGCTGGATGATTCCGCACGGGCTGTGAGGGTGCCAGCCTGCGCTGGATGATTCCGCACGGGCTGAAGATTGCGGCCCCGCGCTGAAGGGTTCCGCACGAGGCGGAGATGCGGGCTGGACCGAGAACCCCGGACGCGAGCCACGCTTTCAGGGGCGCGGGGAACTGCGCACCCGGCCCCCAGGCACCCGCACCCGAAGAACCACCCGCCGGAGGGCCGGGGGCGCAGCCCCCATGCCTCCAGGGGCGCGGGGAACTGCGCGCCCAGCCCACACCCACCCGCACCCGAAGAACCCACCCCACAGGGGACCGGGGCGCAGCCCCGTCCCTCCAGGGGCGCGGGGAACTGTGCGCTCAACCCCCACCCACCCGCGCCCGAAGAACCACCCGAACCCCCGGAGGGGCCCGCACATTCTCCCGGTCCTACCCCCACAACGCCCCGGCCAGTCCCCCCGCTCCCACCCGGCCACAACACGCCCCGCACCCAGCCGGAAGACGAACCGATCCGATCAACAATCGGTCACCGAAGGACACTTGATCGGGCGCCAATCGGTTACAGAAGCGACGTAATCGATGATTTGAGCAACTGGGTGTAGCACTGCCTGTACGAAGCGTTATTCTCCTCAGACGCAAACCGGTACCCCTCCGTCGCTACGACGGGTGAATGGTCCCGCACTGAACGTGATGGAAGCTCTGCCTCTGGGAGTCCCGTGTACTCACACGTCGGGGTTGACGCCTCGGGCCTGGCTACGCTGCGCGCAACGGTCCTCGACCGCTTGCGCGGCTTCGTCCCCACCGCGTACGCCGTCCCCGCCTTCGCCTACCCCGCGCCCGTCGGCCCGTGCTACGCACTGGCCGACGGCAGCGCGGCGGTCGGCAGGCGGGGCCGCTCCGGCTCGGCCGCCACGCCCACCGCACGCCGCCCGGCCGCAGACAGCGACAGCGCCCGGATGATGGACCTCGTCGAGCGCGCCCAGGCCGGCGAGGCCGACGCCTTCGGGCGGCTCTACGACCAGTACAGCGACACCGTGTACCGCTACATCTACTACCGCGTCGGCGGAAAGGCGACCGCGGAAGACCTCACCAGCGAGACGTTCCTGCGCGCCCTGCGCCGCATCGGCACCTTCACCTGGCAGGGCCGTGACTTCGGCGCCTGGCTGGTGACCATCGCCCGCAACCTGGTCGCCGACCACTTCAAGTCGAGCCGCTTCCGCCTGGAAGTGACGACGGGCGAGATGCTCGACGCGAACGAGGTCGAACGCAGCCCTGAGGACTCCGTCCTGGAGTCACTGTCGAACGCGGCACTGCTCGACGCCGTACGACGCCTCAATCCCCAGCAGCAGGAGTGCGTCACCCTGCGCTTCCTGCAGGGGCTCTCGGTCGCCGAGACCGCCCGGGTGATGGGCAAGAACGAGGGCGCCATCAAGACACTCCAGTACCGAGCTGTCCGCACCCTCGCCCGGCTCCTGCCGGACGACGCCCGCTGAAGCCCGTACCACGCCCCCTCCCGCACGACCCCTACGCTCGGCGACGCTCAACTCACCTTCTGTAAAAGTCTGTTGACTTCGGGGTCCGATCATCCGTCGTCCGTAACCCAAGTGCCGCGACGCTCGTTGTGCGGGATACAGGCTCCCTGTGGTCACTCCCCGGCCCCACCGGTCACCCGATCGTGTGGACACGCCCGGGGCGTGCAACCCTCAGGACCCCCTGGGGAGTCGACCGTCATGACGAGAGGAGGTGCCGCCAGTGATCGCGAACGTATCGGCACACCGGCGGGCGAACGCCTTCGCCCAGGCCCTGGACGAGCAGTCCGACCAGGGCACGGCGGCCGAGCAGCCCGATGGATCGGCACCGTCCCCGGCTGCTACGGAACAGACCGAGCAGGGCCTGCTGTTGGCCCTCGCCACCGGTCTCGGCGAGCTGCCCAAACCGGAGCTGGACCCCGAGGTCAAAATCGTGCAGCGAGCCCAGCTCGTCGCCGCGATGGAGGCCATGCTGCTGGAAGGCACCGCCGCGGGGGGCGAAGGCCCGGACCGTTCCGTGCCCGAGCAGCGCTCGCACCGGGCACGAGGCGCGCACCGGGCGAGCGGGCTGGGGAAGCTACGACCGCGTTCGCGCCTGTCCAAGGGCCTCGCCGCGGGCGGGCTCACCGTCGGCGTGGCCGCCGGAGCGTTCGGCGGTGTGGCCGCCGCCAGCTCCGACGCACTGCCCGGAGACTCGCTCTACGGGCTCAAACGAGGCATGGAGGACATCAAGCTGGGCCTGGCCCACGGCGACAGCGACCGGGGCGAGCTCTACCTCGACCAGGCCTCGACCCGGCTGAGCGAGGCGCGCCGCCTGATGGAGCGCGACCGCCGGGGCAGCCTCGACCACGAGTCCCTGGGCGAGGTCAGGCGCGCCCTGAACGGCATGCAGCACGACGCGGCGGAAGGCCACCGCCTCCTGCACGAGGCATACGAACGGGACGGCTCGCTCGGCCCGATCCAGGCCCTCTCCGCCTTCGCCCAGTCCCACCGCCAGGCCTGGGGCGCGCTGCGCGACCGACTGCCCGTCCAGCTCGGCGACGTCAGTCAGCAGGTCTCGTCGGTGTTCGCCGCCATAGACCAGGAGGTCGACCCGCTGCTCCCGAAGCCCGCCGTGCCGGAAGGCACGGGCCGACACCGCGGCGCCAGTTCGGACGCCCCCGGCTCGTCCGGCACGGACCGCCCGGCACCCAGTGCCAGCAGCGGCTCCACCACCGGCAGCCACAGCAGCAGCAAGCCGAAGCCGTCCGCCTCGGGCAGCACCGGCGAAGGCCTGCTCGGCGGCAACACGGGCGGCCTGCTCGACCCGCCCAAGGACACCACCAGCTCGTCCCCGTCGGCCGGCAGGTCCAGCCCGGCCGGCGGAGCCCCCGACGTCACCCTGCCCCCGCTGCTCCCCGGTCTCCTTCCGGGCCTGGGCATCGACAGCGAGGACAACAGGTAGATCCGCGGGCGCATACGCCGGTGGGGCACCCTTCCTCCGAAGGGTGCCCCACCGGCGTATGCGTGAGGGTCAGAAGAAGACCGACCGGCGCTGCACCAGCAGCTTGTACAGCGTGTGCTGGATCTGCTCCCTGACCTGGTCCGTCAGGTTGAACATCAGCATCGGGTCCTCGGCGGCCTCCGGCGGATACCCGTCCGTCGGGATCGGCTCACCGAACTGGATCGTCCACTTCGTCGGCAGCGGCACGGCGCCCAGCGGGCCGAGCCACGGGAAGGTCGGCGTGATCGGGAAGTACGGGAACCCCAGGAGCCGCGCGAGGGTCTTCGCGTTCCCGATCATCGGATAGATCTCCTCCGCGCCGACGATCGAGCACGGAATGATCGGAGTGCCCTGCCGCAGGGCCGTCGACACGAATCCGCCGCGCCCGAAGCGCTGGAGCTTGTAGCGCTCGCTGAACGGCTTGCCGATGCCCTTGAAGCCCTCCGGCATCACCCCGACCAGCTCACCGCGCTCCAGCAGCCGTTCGGCGTCCTCCGCGCAGGCAAGGGTGTGACCGGCCTTGCGGGCCAGCTCGTTGACGACCGGCAGCATGAAGACCAGGTCGGCGGCGAGCAGCCGGAGATGCCGGCCCGCGGGGTGGTTGTCGTGGACGGCGACCTGCATCATCAGGCCGTCCAGCGGCAGCGTCCCCGAGTGGTTGGCGACGATCAGCGCCCCGCCCTCGGACGGGATGTTCTCGATGCCCTTGACCTCGACCCGGAAGTACTTCTCGTACAGCGGGCGGATCAGGGACATCAGGACCTGGTCGGTGAGCTCCTGGTCGTACCCGAAGTCGTCGACCTCGTAGTCACCGGTCAGACGCCTGCGCAGGAAGGCCAGGCCTCCGGCGACACGCCGTTCCAGCCCGCCGCCGTCCCGGGGCTGCTGAACAGGCTTCTCCTCACGCGTCACAGGAACATCATCCTGCGGGAAGCTCCGGCCCGGCAGGGGCTGGACCTCACGGACCACCGCGGGATCGCCCGTGCGCCTGCTCCCCGTGGTCCGCCGCCGCAGCGGGCGCTGCGCAGCACCCCCGCGCGACCGGTCGTCGTCGAACGGAATGACCTTGGCGTCCGCCATCGTCGATGCGCTCCTCAGTTGGCGCTCAGTGTCGGGGGTTGGCCGCCGCCCAGGAAGGACAGCGCGGCGATCCGGTCCACGGCCCCCGCGAGGGCCTCGGGGGGCAGGAGTCCGGGTCCCCGGCTGCGTGCGAAGTCCGCGAAGGTCTCGGCGGTCGTGTACTTCGGTTTGTATCCCAGCGTCTCGCGCATCTGATTCGTCGACACGACCCTGCCGTGCGTCAGCAGCCGCAACTGCTCCGGGGAGAAGTCCGTCACGCCCAGGGTACGCACCGCCGTGCCCGCCCAGGTGAGCGCGGGCAGCAGCAGCGGCACCGTGGGGCGGCCGAGCCGGCGCGCGCACTGGGAGAGCAACAGGACGCCGTCTCCGGCGATGTTGAACGTGCCGCTGTTGAGGGTGCCCCGCTCCGGCTCGTCCGAGGCGATCCGCAGCACCTCGATGACGTCGTCCTCGTGCACGAACTGGAGGCGCGGGTCGTAGCCGAACACGGTCGGCAGCACCGGCAGCGCGAAGTACGAGGCGAGCGGTGAATCGGCACTCGGGCCCAGGATGTTCGCGAACCGCAGCACGCACACGGCGACGTCCGGCCGGCGGCGCGCGAAGCCGCGTACGTACCCCTCGACCTCCACCGTGTCCTTCGCGAAGCCGCCGCTGGGCAGCGACTTGGGCGGGGTGGTCTCGGTGAACACGGCCGGATCGCGGGGCGCGGAGCCGTAGACGTTCGTACTGGACTTCACGACGAGCCGCTTGACCGTCGGGGACTTCTGACAGGCCCCGAGGAGCTGCATGGTGCCGATGACGTTGGTCTCCTTGACCGTGGTCCGGCTGCCGCCGCTCAACGCGGTGCCCGTCACGTCCATGTGCACGACCGTGTCGACGGAGTGCTCGGCGAGCACCCGGGCGATCGTGGGCTGGCGGATGTCGGCCCGGATGAAGTCGGCACCGCCCAGATGGTGCTCGGGTGCCACCGCGTCCACGGCGATCACGCGGTCCACCTGTGGGTCACGCTGGATCCGTCGTACGTACCGGCCCCCCAACTGGCGGGCCACTCCGGTCACGAGCACGACCTTCCCCAAGATCAGCGCCTCTCTTCCCGTGCTGGACGTATCTGGACGTAGCTCTGCTCGTACCCTGCCGTGTTCCCCGTGTGCCGCCAACCTAGCGGGTCGATGTTGCGCCGTGATGACCACCCGGCGCACGAAGTGACGGCGGGCCAGGGACCTACGACCGGGCCGGACCGCGCGGCCGGCAGGCGTACGCACAGCATCCTCCCTGAGAGCGCTCGGGGCGCAGATGCGCGGCCGCCCACGGCCGGAAAACGCTGCGGCCCCCCACCCGTGGGTGGGGGGCCGCAGAGCGCACTGTCGACAGCCGCCGCGCAAGCGCAAGGACGAGCCCCGCTCAGGCGGGGCACGGCCTTACTTCTTGTTGCGACGCTGAACGCGAGTGCGCTTGAGCAGCTTGCGGTGCTTCTTCTTCGCCATCCGCTTGCGCCGCTTCTTGATAACAGAGCCCACGACTACCCTCGCTCACTTCTCTTTACTCGGTGCTGGGCTGCATGGGCCCACACGACCTATGAGGGGCCAGCCTACCCGTCCGAGCGCCAAGGTCGTAATCGAGGTGATCCGAGTGCATTCCCGAGGTGACCACGAGGGCCTTCCGGGAACTTCACCGGGACGCCGTCAGGCCGTCTCCACCCCCACATAGCTCTCGCGGAGGTACTCGTGAACAGCTTGCTCCGGCACCCGGAAGGACCTCCCCACCCGGATCGCCGGCAGATGACCGCTGTGCACCAAGCGGTACACGGTCATCTTCGACACTCGCATCACCGAGGCGACTTCCGCCACGGTAAGGAACTGAACCTCGTTCAGAGGCCTCTCGCCCGCTGCAGCCATGACACACCTGAACCTTCCGCACTCGACGGTCACCGGCTTCCCCTTCCGGTGACTCTTCGTCGTTGCGTGCTCACTCCCCAATGTAGGGGCGGGTGATGCGAGTGGGGAAGAGGGGATGGCATCGGCCGCCTACTGTGACAGACACGCTCGATTGAGTACATAGCGAGTAAGCGGTCGGTAGTAATCAGACCGCACAGCGTCATCAACCGGAACGACGACGGACACCCGCCCCTCTGCCTCTCCGACGAAGAGCGCGGGATCGTCCGTATCGGCCAGCCCCATGGCCTCGAACCCTAGCTGACCTGCTCCGCAGACCCATCCGTGGTCCCCGATCACCAGCTCCGGGAGGGGCCCGCCGGCCTCCGCCGCGGCCGCCAGAACGGTACGAACCGGGAGCGGCGAGTGGGAGTGCGCGCCGGTCGCACCACGGGGGGCATGCACACCGGGTTCGCGCACCAACGCGACGCCCTGTACGTAGTCGAGGTTGTACGTGCGTAGACCGAACCGGGTCGTTATGTCGACAGAGCTACCCTGCGCGGGGGTGAGGACGTCACATCCCGCTGACGACAACGCGTCCGCGAGAGCGGCGTAGAAACCGAGCAGCCGGTGCGGATGGCCGGTGCCCAGAAGCACCGGTTCGCGGTCGCGGGCCGCTTCCCCGAGCCGCCGCGCGAAGGCTTCCAGCGCGGACAGGGTCTTCTCCGGGTCGATCACATCATGCCCGCTCGTGTGCGCCGGATCGGCCGAAACCCCGCACTTGTCGGCCATCAACTCGATCAGATCCCGCTCCCGCCAGGTCCACTCGGGATCAAGTCCGAGCAGCACCCGAGGATCCCGGGCAGCGAAGAGCCGATAACTCCGCAGACTCTCCTCGCGCGAGGTGGCGACGGGCCCGGCCAGCCGGGCGGCCAGCAGGTGCGCGCGCAATGCTCCGGTGCTCAACACGTCAGCGATGCTGGCGCATGCGCCGGACGTTCACCCCGAAAATCCCGAAAACGCCCCACAGTTGGCGTAATGGACATCTGGGGGCGGCGACCCCGGACGGGCCCTACGCGAGCAGCCCCCGCAGCGGGAACACCGCGCGCCGCGTCGCCACGATCGCCTGGTCGAGGCGGTCCGCCGGGTCGTACCCGGACTCCCAGTCCGCCCAGGACACCGGCCACCGCCCGTCCGTCATCCGCACCGGCGCCAACTGCCGCGTACGGGCGAAGACTTCCTGCCGCCAGCTCTCCGGAATCACCGTCTCGGGATCGATCGGCCGCCCCGCTGCGACGGCCACCAGATGCGTCCACGACCGCGGTACGACGTCCACGACCGCGTACCCCCCGCCGCCCAGCGCGATCCACCGCCCGTCGGCGTACCCGTGCGCCAGCTCGTGACAGGCGACCTGCACGGCCCGCTGCGCGTCGAGCGAGACGGCGAGATGCGCGAGCGGGTCCTCGAAGTGGGTGTCGGCGCCGTGCTGGGTGACGAGCACCTGCGGCCGGAAGTCCGCGACCAGTTCGGGAACGACGGCGTGAAAGGCCCGCAGCCACCCCGCGTCCCCCGTCCCGGCCGGCAGCGCCACGTTCACGGCACTGCCCTCCGCGCCCCGGGCGCCGGTCTCCTCGGGCCACCCGGTCTGCGGGAACAGGGTCCGCGGATGCTCGTGCAGTGAGATCGTCAGAACCCGTGGATCCTCCCAGAACGCGGCCTGCACCCCGTCCCCGTGATGCACGTCCACATCCACGTAGGCGACCCGTTCGGCCCCGAGCTCGAGCAGCCGTGCGACCGCCAGCGCGGCGTCGTTGTAGATGCAGAACCCCGACGCGCCACCCGGCATCGCGTGATGCAGCCCGCCCGCGAAGTTCACCGCGTGCAGCGCGTCCCCGCGCCACACCGCCTCCGCCGCACCGACCGACTGCCCCGCGATGAGCGCGGACACCTCGTGCATCCCCGCGAAGGCGGGATCGTCCATGGTCCCGAGCCCGTACGAGGCGTCCGCGGCCGCCGGATCGGCGGAGGCCGCCCTGACCGCCTCCACGTAGTCCTCCCGGTGCACGAGCCGGAGCGTCGACTCCCCGGCCGCCTTCGCCGCGACCACGTCCACATCCCGGTCGAGCCCGAAGGCGCCGACCAGTCCCCGGGTCAGCGCCAGCCGGACCGGATCCATCGGATGGTCCGGACCGAAGTCATAGCCCGTTACTGCCTCGTCCCACATCAGCTGTGCGCGGCCGCTCATGCCCGTCACCGTATCGGTCCGGTTCGGGCGCGAACGAGCGGGCGTACCCCAGGGTCACCAGGACCAACACCATCGGCACAAGCATGGCGCCCCGGTAGTTCCAGGCATCGCCCAGCGCCCCCACCAACGGCGAACCGATCAGGAACCCCACGTAGTTGAAGATGTTCAGACGCGCGATGGCCGTGTCCGAAGCCCCCGGGAAGAGGCGCCCGGCCGCCGCGAACGTCTGCGGAACCAGCACACACAGCCCCAGCCCCAACAGGGTGAACCCGAGCATCCCGACCCACGCTCCCGGGGCCGCCGCCACCACCGCGAACCCCAGCGCCGCCACCACGGCCCCCAGCCGTACGACGGCCACCGCCCCGAACCGCCGCACCCCGACGTCCCCGACAGCCCGCCCCACCAGCGTCATCACCATGTAGACGTTGTACGGAACGGTCGCCAGCTGCTCGGAACTGCCCAGCACGTCCTGCAGATACTTCGCGCTCCAGTTGGAGACCGTCGAGTCCCCGATGTACGCGAACGTCATCACCAGACACAGCGGCAACAGCAGCTTGAAGACGACGGGCCCGGCCTCCGCCTTCTCCGCCCCGGGCACGGTCTCCCCGTCGACGTACCACCGACTGCCCAGGAACGCGGCCGGCAGCAGCACGAGCACCACCGGCAGGTAGGACGTGAACAACGACAGATGCCAGTGCGCCCCCACCCACGCGAGCGAGGCGCCCACGATCCCGCCCAGGCTGTACGTGGCGTGGAAACCGAGCATGATGCTGCGCCCGTACGTCCGCTGCAGGCTCACCCCCAGCATGTTCATGGAGGCGTCGAGCGCGCCGACCGCGAGCCCGAAGGCACCCAGGGCCACCGCCAGTTCCACGAGCCGGTCCCCCGCCCCGACCCCCAGCAGCGCCAGCAGCACCACCGGCTGGGACCAGCGCAGCAGCCGGCTGGGCCGTATCCGCTTGACCAGGTGCTCGGTCGTGACGCTCCCGACGCCGGCGAGGATCGGGACGGCCGCCAGAAAGACGGGCAGCAGCGCGTCCGAGACCCCGTACCGGTCCTGGATGGCCGGGATGCGCGTCACGAGCAGCGCGAAGGTGGCGCCCTGCGCGAAGAAGCTGAACGCCAGCGAGGCCCTGCCGCGCCGCAGCACATCTGTCATGGCGGCGAGCGTAGGGCCCCGTCCTACCGGTGGGTAGATCCAGCCGAAGATGAATTCTGCTCAACTCTGCGGCGGGCCGTCACCGTTCGCCGGGCCGGACGCCCGCCTCCGCCCTGACCATCGCCTCCATCGGACCGGCGGCGAGGCCGCCGCTGAGCAGCATGGCCAGCGCCATCGTGCCGATCATGACGACCGTGCCGAGCCACACCATCGTGTCGACGGGCAGCGTGTAGGCCCCCACGATCCGCACGACGCACTCCCCGAGCAGCGCGACGCCCCACACCAGGGAGAAGGTCCGCTCGAACGTCCGGAACCGCTCGGACCCGCTGAGCAGCCGCTCCCAGGCGGCCGTCCTCGCGGGGTCCCCCTTGGTGACGAACGGTTTCATCGCCGTCGTCATCATCGGCCGGCCCGCCGCCACGGAGAGCAGGACGCCGATGCCGATCACACTGCTCACCCCGCTGTCCTTGGCGAGCATCAGCCGCGGGTCACCGGCGACCAGACTCAGCAGCAGACCGGCCACGTTGACGAACAGGATCAGCGCGGCCAGCGCGTTGACCTTCCGCTCCCGCGCCACACTCCACAGGGTCCGCACGGCCGGCACGACGCTGCTCCACCCCAGCGCCGCCATGGTGCTCATGCCGAGGCCGCTCTTGAGGAGGTAGTACGAGCCGATCGGCACCGCCACGTCCACGATCAGCGGCAGGAAGTGCTGCCGGGTGGTGACCTGGGTGGTGTCGCCCATGGCAGCCGTCGCGCTGCCGGTCTCCGTGGCCGTGACGCTCATGATCGGGTCCCTCCGTCGTCGCCGTGTACGTGCCGCTCTCGATGCACTCAGCTTCGCGGCCGGACCCCTTGGGCCGACAGAAACGATCGTCCGGAGCTCGCCATGACAAATGTCAGCGCTGCCCCGTGGCACGGGTCATACGAGCAGGTCGGGGAGGTCTTCCAGGTCGGAGAAGAGCCGGGAGGCGCCGGTGAGCCGTGCGGCCGGTGTCATGGCGGTGAACCCGTACACGTCCATCCCGGCCGCGTTCGCCGCCTGCACCCCGAGCGGGCTGTCCTCCACGACGACGCAGCGCCGCGGCGGTACGCCCATCCGCGCGGCCGCGTGCAGGAACAGGTCCGGCGCCGGCTTGCCCCGTCCCACGTCCTGGGAGCTGAAGACCCGTCCTTCGTCGAACCACCGGTCGAGCCCGGTCGTACGGTGCCCCACCCGGATGCGTTCATGGCTGCCGGAGGAGGCCACGCAGTACGGCACCCCGTCCGCGGCCAGTTTCTCCAGCACCTGCACGGCTCCGGCGACGGGCCGCAGTTCGCGCTCGAACGCGGCGAAGACCCGTCCGTGGAAGACGTCGTCGAAGTCGTCGGGCAGCCGCTGCCCGGTGCGCTCGTGGACCAGGTCGTGGACACGGTGCATCGCGGACCCCATGTAGTCCCGGATGGACTCCTCGTACGAGGTGGGGTGTCCGAGCTCGGTCAGATAGGCGGCGAGGAGACGGTTGGAGATCGGCTCACTGTCCACGAGGACGCCGTCGTTGTCGAAGATGACCAGGTCGTAGCGCATACGGCAACACTAAAACGAGGAGACCCGTAAACGCAGAAAACCCCCGTACCGATTTCCCGGTACGGGGGTTTCCTTCAAAATTTGTTCGGCGGCGTCCTACTCTCCCACAGGGTCCCCCCTGCAGTACCATCGGCGCTGTAAGGCTTAGCTTCCGGGTTCGGAATGTAACCGGGCGTTTCCCTCACGCTATGACCACCGAAACACTATGAAACTGTCAACCGGAGCCGTGGCAAAGCTACGACGGTTGTTCGTGGTTTCAGAACCAACACAGTGGACGCGAGCAACTGAGGACAAGCCCTCGGCCTATTAGTACCGGTCACCTCCAGCGGTTACCCGCCTTCCAGATCCGGCCTATCAACCCAGTCGTCTACTGGGAGCCTTAACCCCTCAAAGGGGGTGGGAATACTCATCTCGAAGCAGGCTTCCCGCTTAGATGCTTTCAGCGGTTATCCCTCCCGAACGTAGCCAACCAGCCATGCCCTTGGCAGGACAACTGGCACACCAGAGGTTCGTCCGTCCCGGTCCTCTCGTACTAGGGACAGCCCTTCTCAATATTCCTACGCGCACAGCGGATAGGGACCGAACTGTCTCACGACGTTCTAAACCCAGCTCGCGTACCGCTTTAATGGGCGAACAGCCCAACCCTTGGGACCGACTCCAGCCCCAGGATGCGACGAGCCGACATCGAGGTGCCAAACCATCCCGTCGATATGGACTCTTGGGGAAGATCAGCCTGTTATCCCCGGGGTACCTTTTATCCGTTGAGCGACGGCGCTTCCACAAGCCACCGCCGGATCACTAGTCCCGACTTTCGTCCCTGCTCGACCCGTCGGTCTCACAGTCAAGCTCCCTTGTGCACTTACACTCAACACCTGATTACCAACCAGGCTGAGGGAACCTTTGGGCGCCTCCGTTACTCTTTAGGAGGCAACCGCCCCAGTTAAACTACCCATCAGACACTGTCCCTGATCCGGATCACGGACCCAGGTTAGACATCCAGCACGACCAGACTGGTATTTCAACGACGACTCCACCATGGCTGGCGCCATGACTTCAAAGTCTCCCAGCTATCCTACACAAGCCGAACCGAACACCAATATCAAACTGTAGTAAAGGTCCCGGGGTCTTTCCGTCCTGCTGCGCGAAACGAGCATCTTTACTCGTAGTGCAATTTCACCGGGCCTATGGTTGAGACAGTCGAGAAGTCGTTACGCCATTCGTGCAGGTCGGAACTTACCCGACAAGGAATTTCGCTACCTTAGGATGGTTATAGTTACCACCGCCGTTTACTGGCGCTTAAGTTCTCAGCTTCGCCAAACCGAAGTTTGACTAACCGGTCCCCTTAACGTTCCAGCACCGGGCAGGCGTCAGTCCGTATACATCGCCTTACGGCTTCGCACGGACCTGTGTTTTTAGTAAACAGTCGCTTCTCGCTGGTCTCTGCGGCCACCCCCAGCTCACCGAGTAAATCGGATCACCAGTGATGGCCCCCTTCTCCCGAAGTTACGGGGGCATTTTGCCGAGTTCCTTAACCATAGTTCACCCGAACGCCTCGGTATTCTCTACCTGACCACCTGAGTCGGTTTAGGGTACGGGCCGCCATGAAACTCGCTAGAGGCTTTTCTCGACAGCATAGGATCATCCACTTCACCACAATCGGCTCGGCATCAGGTCTCAGCCTTGATGTGCGACGGATTTACCTATCACACGGCCTACACCCTTACCCCGGGACAACCACCGCCCGGGATGGACTACCTTCCTGCGTCACCCCATCACTCACCTACTACAGGTCTGGACCATCGGCTCCACCACTCCCCTTTGCCCGAAGGCTCCAGGGCGGCTTCACGGACTTAGCATCGCCTGGTTCAATGTTTGACGCTTCACAGCGGGTACCGGAATATCAACCGGTTATCCATCGACTACGCCTGTCGGCCTCGCCTTAGGTCCCGACTTACCCTGGGCAGATCAGCTTGACCCAGGAACCCTTAGTCAATCGGCGCACACGTTTCTCACGTGTGTATCGCTACTCATGCCTGCATTCTCACTCGTGAACCGTCCACCACTGCCTTCCGGCGCGGCTTCACCCGGCACACGACGCTCCCCTACCCATCACAGCAGGCGTTGGCCCTATTGCTGCAATGACACGACTTCGGCGGTACGCTTGAGCCCCGCTACATTGTCGGCGCGGAATCACTAGACCAGTGAGCTATTACGCACTCTTTCAAGGGTGGCTGCTTCTAAGCCAACCTCCTGGTTGTCTGTGCGACTCCACATCCTTTCCCACTTAGCGTACGCTTAGGGGCCTTAGTCGATGCTCTGGGCTGTTTCCCTCTCGACCATGGAGCTTATCCCCCACAGTCTCACTGCCGCGCTCTCACTTACCGGCATTCGGAGTTTGGCTAAGGTCAGTAACCCGGTAGGGCCCATCGCCTATCCAGTGCTCTACCTCCGGCAAGAAACACACGACGCTGCACCTAAATGCATTTCGGGGAGAACCAGCTATCACGGAGTTTGATTGGCCTTTCACCCCTAACCACAGGTCATCCCCCAGGTTTTCAACCCTGGTGGGTTCGGTCCTCCACGACCTCTTACAGCCGCTTCAACCTGCCCATGGCTAGATCACTCCGCTTCGGGTCTTGAGCGCGCTACTAAATCGCCCTATTCGGACTCGCTTTCGCTACGGCTTCCCCACACGGGTTAACCTCGCAACACACCGCAAACTCGCAGGCTCATTCTTCAAAAGGCACGCAGTCACGAGATATGTGCAAGCACATATCCGACGCTCCCACGGCTTGTAGGCACACGGTTTCAGGTACTATTTCACTCCGCTCCCGCGGTACTTTTCACCATTCCCTCACGGTACTATCCGCTATCGGTCACCAGGGAATATTTAGGCTTAGCGGGTGGTCCCGCCAGATTCACACGGGATTTCTCGGGCCCCGTGCTACTTGGGTGTTTCTCAAACGAGCCGTTGACGTTTCGACTACGGGGGTCTTACCCTCTACGCCGGACCTTTCGCATGTCCTTCGCCTACATCAACGGTTTCTGACTCGTCTCACGGCCGGCAGACCGTGAAAGAGAAATCCCACAACCCCACATACGCAACCCCTGCCGGGTCTCACACGCATATGGTTTGGCCTCATCCAGTTTCGCTCGCCACTACTCCCGGAATCACGGTTGTTTTCTCTTCCTGCGGGTACTGAGATGTTTCACTTCCCCGCGTTCCCTCCACTTGCCCTATGTGTTCAGGCAAGGGTGACAGCCCATGACGACTGCCGGGTTTCCCCATTCGGAAACCCCCGGATCAAAGCCTGGTTGACGACTCCCCGGGGACTATCGTGGCCTCCCACGTCCTTCATCGGTTCCTGGTGCCAAGGCATCCACCGTGCGCCCTTAAAAACTTGGCCACAGATGCTCGCGTCCACTGTGCAGTTCTCAAACAACGACCAACCACCCATCACCCTGCCCGAAGGCAAGTTCACTGGGGCCGGCACTGAAGACAGCCAACAATCGGCCGTACCTTCAGACACCCAACAGCGTGCCCGACACACTCCCCGCTTCCCTCATTCGTTCCACGCCCCGAAGGACAGTACTGGAAGGAGAAGACGATCAAGTGTGCCGAATAATCAACGTTCCACCCATGAGCAACCACCGTCGAACATTTGCCGACGTAGTGGCCTCTGACCTCACCCCGGAGGGATCGGTAAGAAGTGCTCCTTAGAAAGGAGGTGATCCAGCCGCACCTTCCGGTACGGCTACCTTGTTACGACTTCGTCCCAATCGCCAGTCCCACCTTCGACAGCTCCCTCCCACAAGGGGTTGGGCCACCGGCTTCGGGTGTTACCGACTTTCGTGACGTGACGGGCGGTGTGTACAAGGCCCGGGAACGTATTCACCGCAGCAATGCTGATCTGCGATTACTAGCAACTCCGACTTCATGGGGTCGAGTTGCAGACCCCAATCCGAACTGAGACAGGCTTTTTGAGATTCGCTCCGCCTCACGGCTTCGCAGCTCATTGTACCTGCCATTGTAGCACGTGTGCAGCCCAAGACATAAGGGGCATGATGACTTGACGTCGTCCCCACCTTCCTCCGAGTTGACCCCGGCAGTCTCCTGTGAGTCCCCATCACCCCGAAGGGCATGCTGGCAACACAGAACAAGGGTTGCGCTCGTTGCGGGACTTAACCCAACATCTCACGACACGAGCTGACGACAGCCATGCACCACCTGTACACCGACCACAAGGGGGGCACTATCTCTAATGCTTTCCGGTGTATGTCAAGCCTTGGTAAGGTTCTTCGCGTTGCGTCGAATTAAGCCACATGCTCCGCTGCTTGTGCGGGCCCCCGTCAATTCCTTTGAGTTTTAGCCTTGCGGCCGTACTCCCCAGGCGGGGAACTTAATGCGTTAGCTGCGGCACCGACGACGTGGAATGTCGCCAACACCTAGTTCCCACCGTTTACGGCGTGGACTACCAGGGTATCTAATCCTGTTCGCTCCCCACGCTTTCGCTCCTCAGCGTCAGTAATGGCCCAGAGATCCGCCTTCGCCACCGGTGTTCCTCCTGATATCTGCGCATTTCACCGCTACACCAGGAATTCCGATCTCCCCTACCACACTCTAGCTAGCCCGTATCGAATGCAGACCCGGGGTTAAGCCCCGGGCTTTCACACCCGACGTGACAAGCCGCCTACGAGCTCTTTACGCCCAATAATTCCGGACAACGCTTGCGCCCTACGTATTACCGCGGCTGCTGGCACGTAGTTAGCCGGCGCTTCTTCTGCAGGTACCGTCACTTTCGCTTCTTCCCTGCTGAAAGAGGTTTACAACCCGAAGGCCGTCATCCCTCACGCGGCGTCGCTGCATCAGGCTTTCGCCCATTGTGCAATATTCCCCACTGCTGCCTCCCGTAGGAGTCTGGGCCGTGTCTCAGTCCCAGTGTGGCCGGTCGCCCTCTCAGGCCGGCTACCCGTCGTCGCCTTGGTGAGCCACTACCTCACCAACAAGCTGATAGGCCGCGGGCTCATCCTTCACCGCCGGAGCTTTCAACCCACCCAGATGCCCAGGCAGGTATTATCCGGTATTAGACCCCGTTTCCAGGGCTTGTCCCAGAGTGAAGGGCAGATTGCCCACGTGTTACTCACCCGTTCGCCACTAATCCACCCCGAAGGGCTTCATCGTTCGACTTGCATGTGTTAAGCACGCCGCCAGCGTTCGTCCTGAGCCAGGATCAAACTCTCCGTGAATGTTTTCCCGTAATCGGGACGACACCACGAGAGCGGAACCAGGAAGAGGAATAATCCTCCCGGTTCACAGCGTCCTCGCTGTGCGCCTACCCCGAAGGGGCAGGACTTTTTCAAAGGAACCTCGTCCCAGCCGATCGGCCGGAGACGGGGTATCAACATATCTGGCGTTGATTTTTGGCACGCTGTTGAGTTCTCAAGGAACGGACGCTTCCTTTGTACTCACCCTCTCGGGCTTTCCTCCGGGCGCTTCCCTTCGGTCTTGCGTTTCCGACTCTATCAGACCGTTTCCGTATCCGATTTCCTCGGTGCTTTCCAGGTTTCCGCTTTCGCGTTTCCCTTTCCGGCGGTTCCGACTCTATCAGATCCTTTCAGGCCTGATTCCCAGTCAGTGGGGCTTGTCTTCCCGGCTGTTGGGCCGTTCCGACCAGTGAGACTTTAGCGGATTCCTGCCTCCCGAGCTAATCGGGGGCGTCCTTTCGAACGCGGATTCCTCATTTCGCAAACGCGCACAGAAACGAACCGACGACGAGTCGCCGTTCGCTGGATGCTTGTTGCGGAATGGCTGTCCGGGGACCGACCGGAGTCGGCGCTCACGTCGGACAACTCGGAGAACACTACGTACGGGGCTGGGGTGTGTCAACTCGGCCCCGGACGCCCCTCGGGCGCGTACCCTCGAGCACATGACCACACATACGTGCACCCAGCAGTGGTGGGCCGCCTGACGGCGGCCGTACTCACGTATGTACACGACGGCCGCCGCCCCGGCGGCCGTTTCTGTATCTCCCTCCTGGGGGCCGGCCGGTGGGTGCGGCGGCCTCGACCAGAAGGTGGAGAGATGAAGCGGATCTTCAGCGGGGTCAAGCCGACCGGGCATCTGACGCTGGGGAACTACCTGGGGGCCGTACGCCGCTGGGCCGACGTCGATCAGCACCGGGCCGACGCCCTGTTCTGCATCGTCGATCTGCACGCGCTGACCGTGGACCACGATCCGGGACGGGTCCGCAGACTCAGCAGGCAGGCGGCGACGTTGCTGCTGGCCTCGGGGCTCGATCCCCAGCTGTGCACCGTCTTCGTACAGAGCCATGTCGACGAGCACGCCCGGCTGTCGTACCTGCTGGAGTGCGTCGCCACCGACGGGGAGATGCGGCGGATGATCCAGTACAAGGACAAGGCCGCGCGGGAACGGGAGCGGGGTGGGAGCGTACGGCTGTCGCTGCTGACCTATCCCGTGCTGATGGCGGCCGACATCCTGGCGTACGGGACCGACGAGGTGCCGGTCGGGGACGACCAGACACAGCATGTGGAACTGACCCGGGATCTCGCGGTGCGGTTCAACCAGCGGTACGGGCACACGTTCGCGGTGCCCCGGGCCACGCGCCCCGAGGTCGCCGCGCGGGTCATGAATCTCCAGGACCCGACGTCGAAGATGGGGAAGAGCGACGACGTGGGACCGGGCGTCGTCTATCTGCTCGACGAACCGGACGTCACGCGGAAGAAGATCATGCGAGCCGTGACGGACAGCGGACAGGACGTCGTCCACGACCCGGAGGGGCGGCCGGGGGTCTCGAACCTGCTGGAGATCCTCGCCGCTTGCGAAGGCACGGACCCGGAGACCCTGAGCGATGCCTATCAGTCGTACGGCGCCCTGAAGAAGGACACCGCCGAGGCCGTGGTCGAACTCCTGCGGCCCCTGCGGGAACGGCACAAGGAGCTGTGCGCCGACCCCTCCTACGTGGAGGGTGTGCTGCGGGACGGCGCCATGAGGGCGAGGGAGATGGCCAGGCCGCGGGTGGACTCGGCGTACCGGGCGATCGGGTTGCTGGCGGCGGGCTGACACGGCGGGGCCGGGCGGGCGTGCCCGGCCCCTTCGCCGCCGCTCTGCCGGTGCCTGTCCAGCGCGGGAGACCGCGCCGCACCGGCGCGGAGGTTTCAGCTGAGATCTCGGACGATGGCCAGGCTCTTCGCCATCACCCGCTCCCTGCCGACGCCGTCGGACAGAAGATCGCCGGGCTCACCCGTGTCCTTGAAGCCGTGCCGCTCGTAGAGCGCGGTGGCTCTGCGATTACCCGGCATCACGGACAACCGGAGCGTCCCGGCACCGCGCTCCGCCCCCCACCGTTCGACCGCCTCGATCAGGTGGTCACCCACGCTCCGGCCCCGAGCCGCGGGGCTGACCCACAACGAGATCAACTCCACGTTCTCCGCGCCCTCACCCGGCACTCCGCTGACCATGCCCACCGGAAGACCGTCGAGGAACGCGACGAGATCCCGCGCGCCGGGAATGGACAGACGGGCACGCCAGCGTTCCTCTCGATCGCCGGAGCCCTGCCACTCGGCCAGCGTCGATCCGAACGCACAGGGCGCCTCGGCGAGCGCCGCCAGCCGCAACTCCCGCCAGAGGGGCCAGTCGTCCGATTCCAGAGCACGCAGTTCAAGCATGATCCAGACCTTGCCCGCCCGCCGGATGCGACAGCAAGTCGATATCGACCACGTGAAGGTCGGTCAGCCGTGCGGCCGGCCGCATCCGGGGAGCGGCGGTGACTCGTGCGCCCACCGGCCACAGGACCACGGAGTGATCAGGCTCCGGTGAACCTGTCCGGTCACGGCGCTAGTGCCGCGGCAGGCCTAGCTGTTGCCGGAGGCCAGCTCGCGGCTGCGGTCGCGGGCGGCCTCCAGTGCGGCGATGAGGGCCGCGCGTACGCCGTGGTTCTCCAGTTCGCGGATCGCGTTGATCGTGGTGCCCGCGGGGGACGTCACGTTCTCGCGGAGCCGCACGGGGTGCTCCCCGCTGTCGCGGAGCATCACGGCGGCGCCGATCGCGGACTGGACGATCAGGTCGTGGGCCTTGTCGCGGGGCAGGCCGAGCAGGATGCCCGCGTCCGTCATGGCCTCGACCAGGTAGAAGAAGTACGCCGGGCCCGAGCCGGAGAGGGCGGTGCAGGCGTCCTGCTGGGACTCGGGGACACGGAGCGTCTTGCCGACGGCGCCGAAGATCTCCTCGGTGTGGACGAGGTGCTCCTCGGTGGCGTGGCTGCCGGCGGAGATGACGGACATGGCCTCGTCGACGAGTGCGGGGGTGTTCGTCATGACCCGCACCACCGGGGTGCCCGCGGCCAGACGTTCCTCGAAGAACGAGGTGGGGATGCCGGCCGCGCCACTGATGATCAGGCGGTCGGCGGGGAGGTGCGGGGCGAGCTCGTCGAGGAGGGTGCCCATGTCCTGTGGCTTGACCGTGAGGATCAGGATGTCGGCGTTCTTGGCGGCCTCGGCGTTGGTGACGGCCGTGACGCCGTGGCGCTCCTGGAGTTCCCTGGCGCGCTCGGGGCGGCGGGCCGTCACGAGGAGGTCGGCGGGGTCCCAGCCGGATCGGATCACTCCGCTCAGCAGGGCTTCGCCGATCTTTCCGGTGCCGAGGACTGCGACTTTCTGGGTCATGGTGCGGGTGCCCTCCAGGGGTGCGTCGTCCTGGGGTCATCCTCGCACCCGGCCGGTCGGGCCGGGTGGTCCGTCCGTTGGGCGGGACGGCCACGGCGCGTCACTGCGTGCGGCGCCTCAGGGTGGCGGCGCCGAGGAACAGGACCAGGAGGGCGCAGCCCGCCACGATCAGCGCGTCACGGAGGAACGTGGCCGTCATGTCGGTGTGTTTGAGGACTTCGTTCATTCCGTCGACGGCATAGGACATGGGGAGCACGTCGGAGACCGCTTCCAGGGCGGGGTGCATGCTCGAACGGGGCGCGAAGAGGCCGCACAGGAGGAGCTGGGGGAAGATCACCGCCGGCATGAACTGGACCGCCTGGAATTCGGAGGCCGCGAAGGCCGAGACGAAGAGGCCGAGGGCCGTGCCGAGGAGCGCGTCGAGGAGCGCGACGAGCAGGAGGAGCCACGGAGACCCCGTGACGTCGAGGCCCAGGAACCAGACCGCGAGGCCGGTGGCGAGGGCCGACTGGACGACGGCCAGGGCGCCGAACGCGAGGGCGTAGCCGGCGATCAGGTCGCCCTTGCCGAGCGGCATGGCGAGGAGGCGTTCCAGCGTGCCCGAGGTGCGTTCGCGCAGGGTGGCGATGGAGGTGACCAGGAACATCGTGATGAGCGGGAAGATCCCGAGGAGCGAGGCGCCGATGGAGTCGAAGGTGCGCGGGCTGCCGTCGAAGACGTAGCGGAGCAGGACGAGCATCAGACACGGGATGAGGATCAACAGCGCGATGGTGCGCGGGTCGTGGCGGAGCTGACGCAGCACGCGGGTCGCGGTGGCCGTCGTACGGGAGCGGTTGACGGCGGTCGCCCTCGTGCTCGTGCTCGTGCCGGTGACGGTCCTGGTGTTGCTGGTGCTGGTGCTGGTGCTGGTGCTGGTGGTCATCGGGCGGTCTCCTTGCGGGGCCGGTCGGCGGTCGCGTTCGCCTCGTCGACGAGGTGGAGGAAGGCGGCCTCGACGGTCTCGGTGCCGGTGCGCTCGCGCAGGGCGTCGGGGGTGTCGTCGGCGAGGATCTCGCCCTCGCGCATCAGCAGGAGGCGGTGGCAGCGCTCGGCCTCGTCCATGACGTGGGAGGAGACGAGGAGGGTGGCGCCCCGGTCGGCGGCGATGGCGTGGAAGAGGGTCCACAGGTCGCGGCGCAGGACCGGGTCGAGGCCGACGGTGGGTTCGTCGAGGACCAGCAGTTCCGGCGTGCCGAGGAGGGCGACCGCGAGGGAGACGCGGTTGCGCTGGCCGCCGGAGAGGTTGCCCGCGAGGGAGTCGGCGTGGGAGGTGAGGTCGACGTCGGAGATGGCCCGGGTGACGTGGTCGTGGCGGCGGTCGGCGGCCGCGCGTCCCGGGTCGAGGACCGCGGCGAAGTAGTCGAGGTTCTGGCGGACGGTCAGGTCGTCGTAGACGGACGGGGCCTGGGTGACGTATCCGATGCGGGAGCGCAGGGCGGCGTCGCCCGCCGGACGGCCGAGGACTTCGAGGGTGCCGGTCACCCTGGCCTGGGTGCCGACGGTGGACCGCATGAGGGTGGACTTGCCGCAGCCGGAGGGGCCGAGCAGTCCGGTGATCTGGCCGCGCGGTACGGCGAAGTCGAGGCCGCGCAGGACGGTGCGGGGGCCTCGTAGGACGGTGAGGCCCTCGGCGCGGACGGCGGGCTGGGGGGATGCGGGAGAGCCGGAAGCGGCGGAGAGGACGGGAGAGACGGAGGGGTCCGGAGGGTCGGCCGGGGACGGTGTGCGCCTCGAAATATTCATCACGTGATGAATATTGCTCCCGTGGGACGCGGCCGTCAAGCCCGGTCGCGTTCGACGGCGCAGGCGCACGGGGGCGTGATCGGAAGGGGTCACTCCGGTGCGCGGTGCGGGTGGTGCGCTTCCGCGTTCACGTGGTGGTCACACGGAAGGGCTGCGCGATCAACTCCCGTTACCGACAATGGATTTCAGTGCGCGGTCATATGCCCACCGGCCGCTGGACCGCGCCCGTACGTCCGCCGCGCCCTCCCCCGGCTCGGCAGCCCACGCATCCGCCGCTCTCGACCGGAGGTGCTGTTGTGATGCGCAAAGCCGATCTGTTGGCGTCCCTCGTCGTTTTTCTCGTGGCGCTTCCCCTGTGTGTGTGGGGGTCGCCATAGCCTCCGGTGTGCCGGCCGAACTGGGGCTGGTGACCGGGATCGTCGGCGGCCTGGTCGCCGGGGTGCTGCCCGGCAGCAGCCTCCAGGTCAGCGGGCCGGCGGCCGGGCTGACCGTGCTGGTGTACAAGGCGGTGCAGACGTACGGGCTGCAGGCGCTCGGTGTGCTGGTGCTCGGGGCCGGGCTGGTGCAGCTCGCGCTCGGGGTGCTGCGGCTCGGGCGCTGGTTCCGGGCCGTGTCCGTGGCCGTGGTGCAGGGGATGCTCGCCGGGATCGGGCTCGTGCTGATCGCGGGCCAGGTGTACGCGATGGGAGATGCCCCCGCGCCCGCGAGCGGACTCGGCAAGATCGCCGGGCTGGTCTCGCTGCCCGGTGCCGCCGACCCCGTGGCCCTCGCGGTCGGGGGCGCCACCGTGGCCGTACTCCTGCTGTGGCCGCGGTGGCGGCGCGGGGCGCGGGTGGTGCCCGCGCCGCTGCTGGCGGTGGCGCTCGCGTCGGCGGCGACCGGCCTGTTCGACCTCTCCGTACGGCGGGTGACGGTGCGCGGGCTGCTGGACTCCGTGCAGCCGCCGTCCCTGGCGGAGCTCGGGCGGCTCACGGAAGTGGGCGTGCTCGGGACGGTGCTGGCGTTCGCGCTGATCGCGTCGGCCGAGTCGCTGTTCAGCGCGGCGGCGGTGGACCGGCTGCACCGGGGCCCGCGGACCGACTACGACCGCGAACTCATCGCGCAGGGCGCGGGGAACGCCGTGTGCGGGGCGCTCGGGGCGCTGCCGATGACCGCGGTGATCGTGCGGAGCGCGGCGAACGTGCAGGCGGGGGCGCGGACGAAGGCCTCGCGGGTGCTGCACGGCGTGTGGTTGCTGGTCTTCACCGCGGTGGTGCCCGGAGTCCTCGGGGTCATTCCGGTGGCGGCGCTGGCGGGACTGCTCGTGCACGCGGGCTGCAAGCTGGTGCCGGCGCGGGAGGTGCGGGTGCTGTGGCGCGGGCACCGGGGCGAGGTCGTGGTGCTGGGCGTGACGGCGGTGGCCATCGTGGCCGGGAACCTGTTCGAGGGGGTGCTGGTCGGACTGGCGCTCGCCGTGGCCAAGACCGCGTGGGACATCAGCCATGTGCAGGTGGAGACCGAGGACCGGGGGGCCGCGGGAATGGTCGTACGGGTGGTGGGGAACGCGACGTTCCTGCGGCTTCCGAAGCTGCTGGACGCCCTGGAGGCGCTGCCGCACGACCGTGACGTACGGCTGGAGCTGGGCGGGCTGCGGCATGTGGATCACGCGTGTGCGGCGGCCCTGGAAAGGTGGGCCGCCGCGCGGGATCACGAACGCGTCGCCACGATCACCAGCACGTCGTAGACCTCCTCGACCTGCCCGTCCGGGAATGCCTCCAGCAGGTGGGCCCGCTCCTCGGCGAGGAAGGCCTCGGTGCCCTCCTCGCCGAGCACCAGGAAGATCGAGTGACTGGTGATGTTGGCGAGGTGGGTGTCGACGGGGACACGACGGCTCCAGCGCACGACGCGGTGGGCGTGGTCCGGGACGTGGGGAGCCCCTTCGAAGGCACGCTCGGTACGGGTGCCGGCCACGCCCTCCTTGCTGCCGGTGCCTCGCTTGCTGGCCTGCTCGTCGCCGAAGTACCGCTCGATACGGCGTGTCTGGGCGGCGATCCAGGGGACGTCGAGGGCGTCCGTGTTCCACCAGAGCGCGAGGGCGCCGCCGGGACGCAGCACCCGGAATGCCTCCGGCAGGGAACGGGCCGGGTCGGTCCAGTGCCAGGACTGGGCGTACGTCAGGAAGTCGGCGCGGGCGTCGAGGAGAGGGAGGGCGTTGCCGTCACCCCGGACGACCGGAATGCCGGGGACCGTACGGCGGAATTCCGCGGTCATGCCCTCGCCGGGCTCCACGGCCAGGACGTGCGCGCCCCTCGCCCGCAGCAGCGCGCTGGCGATGCCGGTGCCGGCGCCCACGTCGACGACCTGTGCGCCGGTGAGGGAGCGGCCGACGAGCTCTTCGATCGCGTCGAAGAGGGCCGGTGGATAGGAGGGGCGGTTCGCCGCGTACTGGGCCGCGGCGGTGTTGAAGGAGTGGGCGCGGGTGGCGCGGGTCCTGTTCCGGGCGTCGGCGCCGACGCCGGTGTCAGTGCCGGTGTCGGTGCCGGTGTCGGTGCCGGTGCCGGCCGGCGCGTCGGGTCCGGTGGCGGCGCCCGTGGCCGCCGGGGCCTTCGCCTCGGTGCCGGTGTCGGCGTCGGGGTGGGAGGAGGGGGTCATACGTTCATGGTGGCTGGTGTCGCTGTGGGGGCACAGGGGTTTTCGTCCCGGTCGGCCCGGCCCTGAACCGGGGCTCCGCCGCCAGCCGGTGATGCCGTCAGGACCCGGAGGCCCGGCGCTTCCTCGACGGATTGCGGGTGCGGCCGGCGGAACGGCGCTCGTACCGCGCGCGGGCCGTGTCGTACTCCTCGCGGTGCAGCTTCTCGCCGGGGGCCTCGGTGAGGGAACGGACGGAGTACGCGAGGAGGGTGCCGACGAAACCGATGGCCAGCAGGCCCCGGAGGGAGGCCTGGCGGTCGGGGTCGGGGCGCTTGGAGAACGCGTCCCAGGTGTGGCGGAAGGAGAGCGCGCTGCACACCGCGAACATCACCACGACCAGGATCGTCACCGGCCTGCCGACGTCCGCGATCGCCAGGCCCTGGTAGGCGAAGCGCAGGACGAAGCAGGCGGCCACCGCGGCGGCGAACGAGCCGACGGCCACGCCGGCGCGGCGGCCGGTGTAGCCGCCGTCGTGCTCCACCCAGGTCGTCCCGAAGAAACGGAGGGGCTCGGGCTGGGGTCCCGCGGGGGTACCGGTTTCGGTCGTATCGCTCACACGCCGATTATCGCTCCGGTCGCCGCGGGACCCGGCTTCGCCCGAACTTCTGGCGTCTTTCGGTCAGGCGCAGCGCGGCGCGACGTAGCCGTCGCTGCCCGTGTTCACGTAGGCGTCGGCCACGTACTCGCCGTTGCCGACGTTGTCCCAGATGTTCGACGTCCCGTAGTACCCGCTGACCGTCTCACCGGGGGTCTGGCAGAAGATCACGACCCTTGAGCCCGTCGGCAGGACCTTGACGATGGAGTAGCCCGTGCCAGGGCCGCTGCGGACGTTCACGCTGGAGCCCGGCGCGATCGGGTAGGTCGGCGGCCCGTCCGCGGACGCGGCCACGGGTGACCCCATCACCATCAACAAAGCGCCGGCGGCGGCGCCTGCGAACGCGGCCGATCTGCGTCCCTCGAATTTCATCCCTCTGTCCTGTCTCTAGGGGTGCGGGTGACCCCCACGCCGGTCGTCGCCGGCGTCGGGGCGAATTCAGGCGCAGCGCCCCGCGACGTAACCGTCGCTGCCCGTCTTCACGTAGGCGTCGGAGACGAACTGGCCGTTGGCGATGTTGTCCCAGATGTTCGTCGTCCCGTAGTAGCCGCTGATGGTCTCGCCCGGGCACTGGCAGTAGATCGGTACCGACGAGCCCGCCGACAGGGTGCGGACGATCGAGTAGTGCGTGCCCGGGCCGCTGCGGACGTTCAGGCTGGAGCCCGGGGCGATCGGATACGTCTGGACCGACGCCGCGCGCAAGGACTCCGCGTCCGCCGTCTCCGCCGCGTCGGTGATCTCTATGTCTTCCGTGGCCATCCTGGCCTCCCCCGCTGAATGATTCACGCCATGTTCGTGTCGAGCGCCGAGGCTAGCAAGCCGCCGATGTTTCGCACGAAGGATCGACTAGGCTCTGCGCGTCGCGCATGCGGACATACCCACGGGGGTGAGTGATGCCGCCACAGCGCAGCGCCGGAACCGAACCGGAAGCGGAACATCCGATGCACGCCGGGCAGTACCTGCTGGAGGCACAGCTCGGCTCCGGTGGCATGGGCGTCGTGCATCTGGCGCGGTCCGCCTCCGGGTTGCGGCTCGCCGTCAAGGTCGTACACGCGGAGTTCTCCCAAGACCCCGAGTTCCGGGGGCGGTTCAAGCAGGAGGTGGCTGCGGCCCGGCGGGTCAGCGGCGCCTTCACCGCGCCCGTGGTGGACGCCGATCCCGAGGCCGAACACCCGTGGATGGCCACGCTCTTCATCCCTGGCCCGACCCTCGCCGAACACGTGAAGCGGAACGGCGCGCTGGATGCGGCCCCGCTGCGTCAGCTGATGGCCGGCCTCGCCGAAGGGCTGCGCGACATCCACCGGGCCGGTGTCGTGCACCGCGATCTCAAACCGAGCAACGTGCTGTTGGCCGACGACGGCCCCAAAGTGATCGACTTCGGCATCTCGCGGCCTTCCGACAGTGAACTGCACACCGAAACAGGCAAGTTGATCGGCACCCCGCCGTTCATGGCTCCGGAGCAGTTCCGCAGTCCGCGCGAGGTCGGACCGGCCGCCGATGTCTTCGCACTCGGCTCGCTGATCGTGCACGCGGCCACCGGGAGCGGCCCCTTCAACTCCGACAGTCCGTATCTCGTCGCCTATCAAGTCGTGCATGACGAACCGGACTTGACAGGGGTTCCGGAAGAGCTGGCCGATCTGGTGGCGCGCTGCCTCGCCAAGGAACCCGAGGACCGGCCCACACCGGACGAGCTGATGACGGCGCTGAAGTCGGTGTCGGCGTCGTACGACACCCAGGCGTTCATTCCCGGACAGCGTGGTGCGAGCGGACGGGGGGCGAGGGCCGCGCGGCTGGACGCCCCCGTGCCCGCCCGGGCGGGCCGTCCGCTGGTGCCCGCGCCGACGCCCGGTCCTGATCCCGATCCCACGCATCGCCGGGATCGCGCGCTGCCCGGCGATGGCGCGCATCGGCGGGACGGCCGTTCCGGACCGCCCGAGAAGGTGCCGGGGCGGCGTTGGCGGCTGCCCGTCGCCGCCGCCGCGAGCGTGCTCGCCGCCGTGGTCATCGGCGTCCTCGCCCTCCATGGCGGCTCGGACGTCCGGGTCCCGGACAAGGACACGGACGGGCGGCCGTCGGGGAACCCCTTCCAGCCGTGGGACCTGCATCTGGGAGCCCCCGGCATCAAGGCTGTCGGTCTGCCGCAGTGCACGTACACGCCGCACGAGTTGTACTGCGTGCGTCCGGGCGTCCTGGCCGCCTCGGTCGACCCGGCCGACGGGCGGGTGCTGTGGTCGCGCGGTGACACGCATCGCGGGAACCACAGATCGACGGCGCCACCGGTGCTGTCGGGCGGGCTGCTGCAGGTCCTCAGCGGGGACGGCCTGCGCCTGCAGGCGCTGGATCCCGCCACGGGCACGACCCGGTGGAGCCATGACGTCGCGCGCTACGACGGCGGTGTCACCCACGTCGGCGGTGTCGTCCTGCTCACCGGACCCGGCGGCGTGGTCACCGCGCTGGACGCCGCGACCGGCAAGGAGAAGTGGCGGCACGCCGTCCCCGGGCAGCCGGCGCCGCACTTCGTCACGTACGGAGACGGCGTCGCCTACACGGCGACGGCGGCCGGGAACGGCACGCGGGTGGACGCGGTGGATCCGCGAACCGGCTCCACCCGCTGGCAGCGACGGCTGGACGGAACGCTGAGCGTGGTGGGCGCCCATGACGGTGCGGTCTGGTTCACCTCGATCGGCGGCAACCAGTACACGAACGCCGTCGTGCGCTACGACGTCTCGACCCGCTCGGTCCGCCGGGTCACGCTGCCGGTCCAGCTGCTGTCGGCGCAGGCCGTCGTGCGGGGCGACACCGTGTACCTGCTGGCCGGCGGCGGCACGCTGGTCGCCGTGGACACCCGGGCCTCGGCCCAGCTCTGGCGCGCGGAGACCACGGTGAGCACGGCCTCGGCCCCGGTCGTGGCCGGGCGACGGCTCTACCTCACCGCGGCGGACGGGCGGCTGCTCTCCGTCGACACCACGCGGGGCACCTTGCTCGGGCAGACCAGGGCACGGCTCGGTGACGCACAGGGCTCACTGATCAGCTCGATTCCGGCGCCGGTCGCGGCCGACGGGAAGGTCTACTCCTCCGCTCCCGACGGATCGCTCTTCGCGGTCGACGGGAGCCGTCCCTCCACCTGGTGAACCACGATTCCGCCTGCTTCACCGCGGCGGGCCTGCGGAGGGGCCTGGTGGACCGCGAAGAGAACCGGTGAACCTGGGAACCGCGAAGGGGCCGCCCCCGGCAGGAGCGGCCCCTGGAGTGCGCGCTGGTGGGTCAGCCCAGTTTCGAGACGTCGCGCACCGCGCCCTTGTCCGCGCTCGTCGCCATCGCGGCGTAGGCGCGGAGGGCGGCCGAGACCTTGCGGTCGCGGTTCGCGGGGGCGTAGACGCCGTTCAGGGCGGAGCGGCGGGCGGCGAGCTCCTCGTCGGTGACCAGGAGCTCGATCGAGCGGTTGGGGATGTCGATGTGGATGCGGTCGCCGTCCCGGACCAGGGCGATGGTGCCGCCGGAGGCCGCCTCGGGGGAGGCGTGGCCGATCGACAGGCCCGAGGTGCCGCCGGAGAAACGGCCGTCGGTGATCAGGGCGCAGGTCTTGCCGAGGCCGCGGCCCTTGAGGAACGAGGTCGGGTAGAGCATTTCCTGCATACCCGGACCGCCCTTGGGACCCTCGTAGCGGATGACGACGACGTCGCCGTGGGTGATCTCCTTGCGGAGGATCTTGTCGACGGCCTCTTCCTGGGACTCGCAGACCACCGCGGGGCCCTCGAAGGTCCAGATGGACTCGTCGACACCCGCCGTCTTCACGACGCAGCCGTCCACCGCGAGGTTGCCCTTGAGGACCGCCAGCCCGCCGTCCTTGGAGTACGCGTGCTCGGCGGAGCGGATGCAGCCGTTCTCGGCGTCCTCGTCGAGGGCCTCCCAGCGCTCGGACTGGGAGAAGGCCTCGGCGGAGCGGACGCAGCCGGGGGCCGCGTGCCACAGTTCGACCGCCTCGGGGGACGGGGAGCCCGCGCGCACGTCCCACGTCTTCAGCCAGTCCGAGAGGGACGGGCTGTGCACGGAGTGGACGTCCTCGTTGAGCAGGCCGGCCCGGTGCAGCTCGCCGAGCAGGGCCGGGATGCCGCCCGCGCGGTGCACGTCCTCCATGTAGTACGTGCGGTCCTTGGCGACGTTCGGGGCGACCTTGGCGAGACAGGGCACGCGGCGCGAGACGTCGTTGATCTCGTCCAGGCCGAAGGGGACGCCCGCCTCCTGGGCGGCGGCCAGCAGGTGCAGGATCGTGTTGGTGGAGCCGCCCATGGCGATGTCGAGGGCCATGGCGTTCTCGAACGCCGCGTGCGTGGCGATGTTGCGCGGCAGGACCGACTCGTCGTCCTGGTCGTAGTAGCGGCGGGTGATGTCGACCACCGTGCGGGCCGCGTCCTGGTACAGCCCCTTGCGGGCCGTGTGGGTGGCCAGCACCGAGCCGTTGCCGGGGAGGGAGAGGCCGATGGCCTCGGTCAGGCAGTTCATCGAGTTGGCGGTGAACATGCCGGAACAGGAACCACAGGTCGGACAGGCGTTCTCCTCGATACGGAGGATGTCCTCGTCCGAGATCTTGTCGTTCACCGCGTCGGAGATCGCGTCGACCAGGTCCAGCGTGCGGACCGTGCCGTCGACCAGGGTGGCGCGGCCGGACTCCATCGGGCCGCCGGAGACGAAGACCGTCGGGATGTTCAGGCGCAGGGCCGCCATCAGCATGCCGGGCGTGATCTTGTCGCAGTTCGAGATGCAGATCAGGGCGTCGGCGCAGTGGGCTTCCACCATGTACTCGACCGAGTCCGCGATCAGGTCCCGGGAGGGCAGGGAGTACAGCATGCCGCCATGGCCCATCGCGATGCCGTCGTCGACCGCGATGGTGTTGAACTCGCGGGCGATGCCCCCGGCGGCCGTGATGGCCTCGCTGACGATCCGGCCGACCGGCTGCAGGTGGGTGTGGCCCGGCACGAACTCCGTGAAGGAGTTGGCGACCGCGATGATCGGCTTCCGTCCGATGTCCGCGCCCGGTACACCGGAGGCACGCATAAGGGCGCGTGCGCCCGCCATGTTGCGGCCGTGGGTGACTGTGCGGGACCTCAGTTCGGGCATCGTCGCTCGCTCCTTCGGAGAGTTATGACTGGCATCGAGCCTACGCCGCCGCGCCAGGATTCGGACGCGGCGTCCGGAATGCGGGATGCCTGTCTCGGTGCGCGGGTACGGGGCGGCGCGCCGCGCGGGGAGGACAACGACGCTCACGCGGGCCGACGTCTCTCCCGGTGCGCGGGTACGGGGGTGCCGCGCGGGGCGGAGGATGCCCGGCGCGGGCCGGCACCCGCCCCGGTACGGCGGGTACGTGGGTGCCGTGCGACAGGGGGCGGGGATGCCCGCGCGGGCCGGGGGCCCGAGTGCCCGTGGTCGCCGGGGCACTGGATGCCCCTGGACGCCGGGCGCCGCATCCCCCGGACGCCGGGCGCCGGATCCCGTGGACGCCCGGGCGCGGAAACCGAGGGGCGGGGGCACGGGCGTCTCGTGAGTGCGGCGGGCTGGAGCGCTCACCCGCTCACGGAAGGGTGAGGTGGCCCTGAACCACCGGGGCCACCCGCGCGACGATCGGCTCCAGGTCCGCCGAGGCCAGCGGCTCGACCCTGATCACGTAACGGAGCATCGCCACCCCCACCAGCTGGGCGGCGGCCAGCTCGGCGCGCAGTTCGGCGTCGGGGAGGTCGACCTGCTGGGCGATACGGCGCAGCAGTTGCGCGGCGATGAGCCGGCGGAAGACGGCCGCGGCGGTCTCGTTGTTCACGGCGGAACGGACGATCGCCAGGAGGGGCGCGCGCGTGGCCGGGTTCTCCCAGACGCCGAAGATGAAACGGGTCAGGCGTTCCCCGATGCCGTCGAGGGGGCCGTCCTCGACCGCAGTGGGGGCTGCCAGGGCGGGGGCGAAGGCGACCTCGACGGCCGCCTCGAAGACCTGCTCCTTGGTGCCGAAGTAGTGGTGCACGAGGGCGGAGTCGACCCCGGCCGCCTTCGCGATGCCCCGGACCGACGTCTTCTCGTAGCCCCGCTCCGAGAACTCCTCGCGGGCCGCGTCGAGGATGCGGTCGCGGGTGGCGGGGGCCGCCTCCGTCTGCGTACGGGAGGGGCGCCCCCGGCGGCGGGGGGCCGCGTCCGTCACCGGCGGGGCACCTTGACGGCGGAGGCGAGGTGCAGGCGGGTGAAGGCGAGGGCCTCGGCGAGGTCCGCCTCGCGTTCGGCGCTGGACATCGCGCGGCGGGTGTTGACCTCGATGACGACGTGGCCGTCGAAGCCGCCGAGCGCGAGGCGCTCCAGCAGCTCGGCGCAGGGCTGGGTGCCGCGGCCCGGGACCAGGTGCTCGTCCTTGTTGGAACCGTTGCCGTCGGCGAGATGGACGTGCCCGAGGCGGTCGCCCATGCGGTCGATCATCTGCGTGGCGTCCGTGCGGGCGGTCGCGGTGTGGCTGAGATCGATCGTGTAGTGACGGTAGTCGTCCTTCGTGACGTCCCAGTCGGGGGCGTACGCGAGCATCTCCCGGTCGCGATAGCGCCAGGGGTACATGTTTTCGACGGCGAAGCGTACGTCCGTCTCGTTCGCCATGCGCCAGATTCCGGAGACGAAGTCACGCACGTACTGGCGCTGCCAGCGGAACGGGGGGTGCACGACGACGGTGCTCGCGCCGAGCTTCTCGGCCGCCGCCTGGGCGCGCTGGAGTTTGGTCCAGGGGTCGGTGGACCAGACGCGCTGGGTGATGAGCAGGCAAGGAGCGTGGACGGCGAGGATCGGAATCCGGTGGTAGTCGGAGAGCCGGCGCAGAGCGTCGATGTCCTGGCTGACGGGGTCGGTCCACACCATGACCTCGACACCGTCGTAACCGAGGCGCGCCGCGATCTCGAAGGCCGTCGCCGTCGACTCCGGATACACGGACGCCGTGGACAGCGCGACCTTCGCATCCGGGATGCGCACCACTGGTTCTGCCACGAAGGACAGAGTACGGGGAGTGGCCTGGGCGCGGGGAGGCGGTGACCCGCGGACCCCCACGAACCGGCCGCGCCGGCTTCAGGGGCTCCTTCCCCGGCCCCGTCTAGGGCTCCGCCCTCGGATCTCGTGCGGGCCGTCACCCGCGGGCGTCGCCAAGGGGCTGCCGCCCCCCCTGGACCCCCGCTTCACCCGAAGGGCTCGTCCTCAAACGCCGGACGGGCTGACATGCATGACCCCGGGCGTCTGCCTTCGAGGGCGACCCAGCAGCGCGGGCCCGCCCCCCAGCCGCATCTCCGGCCCGTCCGGCGTTTGAGGACGAGCCGTTCAGGCCGAACGGGGGTCTGGGGGCGGTGCCCCACGGCTACACGGACTCCATCTGGTCCAGACGCCGCAGGATGACACCTTCGCGAAGGGCCCAGGGACAGATCTCCAGGGTCTCCACCCCGAAGAGATCCATCGCCCCCTCGGCGACCATCGCCCCCGCGAGCAACTGCCCCGCCCGCCCGGGCGAGACCCCGGGAAGTTCCGCCCGCTCGCCCACGGTCATCGAGGCCAGCCTCGGCACCCAGTCCTGCAGCGAACGCCGCTTCAGCTCACGCTGCACGTACAGCCCGTCCGTGGAGCGCGCCGCGCCGGCCAGCCGGGCGAGCTGCTTGAAGGTCTTGGAGGTGGCGACGACATGGTCGGGGGCACCGAACCGGCTGAACTCCCCCACCGTGCGAGCGATCTGCGCCCGGACATGGCGCCGCAGCGCCTTGATGTCGGCCGGATCGGCGGGATCGGTCGGCAGCCAGCCCGCGGTCAGCCGCCCCGCGCCCAGCGGCAACGACACCGCCGCGTCCGGCTCCTCGTCCAGGCCGTACGCGATCTCCAGCGACCCCCCGCCGATGTCGAGGACCAGCAGCTTCCCCGCCGACCAGCCGAACCAGCGCCGGGCGGCCAGGAACGTCAGCCGGGCCTCCTCCGCGCCGGTCAGCACCTGGAGCTCGACACCGGTCTCGGTCTGCACCCGGGCCAGCACGTCGTCCGCGTTGCTGGCCTCGCGCACGGCGGAGGTGGCGAACGGCAGCATCGCCTCGACACCCTTGTCCTCGGCGGCCTCCAGCGCGTCCTGGACCGTCTCGATGAGTTTGTCGACACCGTCGGAACCGATCGCCCCGCTCTCGTCGAGCAGTTGGGCGAGCCGCAATTCGGCCTTGTGCGAGTGCGCGGGCAGCGGGCGCGCGCCGGGGTGTGCATCCACCACCAGCAGATGCACCGTGTTCGAACCCACGTCGAGGACACCGAGTCTCATGTACGGAACGCTACTGCGGCCGGCCCCGCCCGCCGTCCCCGGAGCGGCCTCCGGCGACTTACCCTGGACGCGTGCCAAAGACGAAAAAGGCGAAGCCTGACAATTCGACCAAGGGTTCTTCGCAGGCGAAGGCCACCAAGTCCAAGAAGGCCCCGAAGGCGGCGCCGGTGAAGGCCTCGGCGTCCGACGAGAAGGGACTCGACTTCGCGCGGGCATGGGTGGAGTTCCCTGATCCCGCCGATGACGAGCAGGTCTTCCGGTGCGATCTGACATGGCTGACCTCTCGCTGGAACTGCATCTTCGGCAGCGGCTGCCAGGGCATCCAGGCCGGTCGCGCCGACGACGGCTGCTGCACGCTGGGGGCCCACTTCTCGGACGAGGACGACGAGAAGCGGGTGGCCGGACACGTGGCGAGGCTCACGCCGGACCTCTGGCAGCACCATGACGTGGGCCTGGAGACGGGCTGGGTGTCGCAGGACGAGGACGGCGAGCGCCAGACGCGCCCGTACCAGGGTTCGTGCATCTTCCAGAACCGGCCAGGTTTCGCCGGCGGCGCGGGCTGCTCGCTGCACATCCTGGCGGTCAAGGAGGGCCGCGAGCCGCTGGAGACCAAGCCGGACGTGTGCTGGCAGCTGCCGGTGCGCCGGACGTACGAGTGGATCGACCGGCCCGACGACACCCGGGTGCTCCAGGTCTCGATCGGCGAGTACGACCGCCGTGGCTGGGGTCCGGGCGGCCACGACCTGCACTGGTGGTGCACGTCGGCGACCTCGGCGCACGGAGCGGGCGACCCGGTGTACGTCTCGTACCGCCCGGAGCTCGTGGAGCTGATGGGCAAGGCCGGCTACGACCGGCTGGTCGAACTCTGCGAGCAGCGGCTGGCCTCGCAGCTGCCCCTGGTCGCACCGCATCCCGCCGACCCGGTCGCCTGACCGTCAGGACGGGGCCGGGTCGCCGGTGCCCTCGGGCGGCGGGGTGGAGCCGTCCGGGTTCGACGGGGTCGGGCCCGTGGGCGTGGGGGTCGGCGACGGGCCGGAAGGTGTCGGCGACGGGTCGGGGCCGGACGAGGGCGTTGCCGAGCCGGGGCCGGACGGGGTGGGGCTGCCGGGCGCGGGGCCGGGGCCGGACCCTCCGGGGGCCGACGGTCCCGCGTTCCCGTACCCGCCGATCGTGACCACGGCGCCCGCGGGTGCGATCGCCACGCGTGCGCTCCAGGCGCCCGCCGGCTGGCGGAGCTGATCGACGTACACCTTGATCGTCACCCTCTCCCCGGGGGCGATCGTGCCCGACGACCGGCTGAGGTAGAGCCAGGGCGCTCCGGAACGCGCGGACCAGTGGACCGCCGAACTCCCTGACGCGGTCAGCGTGATGAAGGTCGTGTCGCCACTGCCCCTGGCCTGTACGGAGAGCTGTCCGGCGGCGCTGCCCGCGCCCGCGGCGCTGGTGACCTCCACGGACACGTCGGGCGTGCTGTCGCCCTTGGCGAAGCGGCTGCCGGGTCTGGTGCTGGCGTTGCCCGCGTTCTCGTAGCCGCCCCCGTTCTCGCCGCCGATGCCGTCGTGGCCGTGCGCCTCGCTCGCGGTGGCCGGGCGGCCGTCGGCGCCCTCTCCGGTGAGGGGCGCGCCGCGGTAGGCCGCCCAGAGGGCGAGCACGGGCGCGGCGACGACGGTGGCGACGACGGTCGTGGTGACGGCGCGCGCCCGCAGCCGGTCCCGGCGGGCGGCCCGGTCCTTGGGGTCCATCGGGAAACCGCGCCGGTCGAAACGCGGTGCGCCGCCCCGCGTCCGCGGGACGTGCGCGAGCGCGATGTGCAGGGCGGCGCGCGGGGCCTGCAGGACGGGGAGCGCGGCGGGCGTGACGGTGCCGGGCCAGGTGCCGGGCGCGGCGCGTTCGGCGGTGCGGCGGCAGCGCGGGCAGTCGTCGACGTGCCGGACGAGTTCGCGGCGCAGGCCGGTACTCAGGACCAGCTGGCTGTCGCCGGTGAGGAGGGCGACGCTCGGGCAGGTGCCGGTCTCGACGACGGCGAGGGCGGCGCGGGTGCGTTCGACCTCACAGGCCGCGGAGGCGAGCAGCTCGCGCGCCTTGGTGGCGTCCATGCCGAGGACGGCGGCGACCTCGTGGGCGGCGAGTTGATGGCGGACGGCGAGTTCGAGCGCCTCCCGCTGCTCGGGGGTGGTGCCGGCGGCCTCCGGCCAGGCCAGCAGGGCGAGTTCGCGCTGTCGCTGGGCCCGGGCCTCTTCGGAGAGGGGGGCGGCGAGCACCTCGGCCGCGCGCCGGTCGGCGGCCTCCTTGTCGCCCTTGGGGGTCGTGCGGCGGCCGGAGGCGTGCGTCGCCTGGTGTCTGCGCCGGGCCTCGGTGAGCTTGCGCAGGCAGGACCAGCGGGCGAGCGCGTACAGCCAGGCCCGGCGGTCGTCCGGGGACTCCGGGCAGCGCTGGCCCCGGCGGTCGGCGAGGGCCAGGACGTCGCCGAGGGCGGCGGTGGCCGCGTCGTGGTCGCACAGCACGGACAGGCAGTAGGTGAACAGGCCGTCCAGATAGGGCTCGTAGCGCGCGGGAGGGTGCTGGGCCGTCGCACGGGCTGCGCCACGGGGCACCACCCGCTTGCGCGCTGCGCCGTGCGCCCGGTGTGCGCCGGTGGTGTGCGTGGTGTGTGTCGAGGTCTCCGGACTGCTGCTCATCACCCGTGCGACCGTAGGTGCCCGACGGCGACCCCTTCTTCCCCCTTGAGCATATTTAATCCGTACGGGTGAAACGATCCCTCATAAGGGGACACGACACTCCGATTCCGTGGCCTGGGCCTCCACGGGCGGCGACGGACGGGGGGGCGCGCGACGGGTTCCGGTCGGCGGAAGCCCCCGGCCCGACCCGGGAGGACGGCGGGAGCAGGACGGCGACGGGCTCGCTGCGGGCATGACAGCCGACCGCGCTGTCGGTGGCCTCGGCTACGGTTCGGTCATGGCTGCCCGTACGAAAACCGCGAAGGACCGTCCGTCCTACCGCTGCACCGAATGCGGCTGGCAGACGGCCAAGTGGCTCGGCCGCTGCCCGGAGTGCCAGGCGTGGGGGACGGTCGAGGAGTACGGCGCACCCGCGGTGCGGACCACGACGCCCGGCCGGGTCACCACCTCAGCGGTCCCCATCGGCCAGGTCGACGGCCGCCAGGCCACCGCGCGCAGCACCGGCGTGCCCGAGCTGGACCGCGTCCTGGGCGGCGGTCTGGTGCCCGGCGCGGTCGTCCTGCTCGCGGGCGAGCCCGGCGTCGGGAAGTCCACCCTGCTCCTGGACGTGGCGGCGAAGGCGGCGAGCGACGAGCACCGCACGCTGTATGTGACGGGTGAGGAGTCGGCGAGCCAGGTCCGGCTGCGGGCCGACCGCATCAAGGCCATCGACGACCACCTCTATCTGGCCGCGGAGACCGACCTCGCGGCCGTCCTCGGCCATCTGGACGCCGTGAAGCCGTCGCTCCTCATCCTCGACTCGGTCCAGACCGTCGCCTCCCCGGAGATCGACGGCGCCCCGGGCGGTATGGCCCAGGTCCGTGAGGTCGCCGGGGCACTCATCCGCGCGTCCAAGGAGCGCGGCATGTCGACCCTCCTCGTGGGCCATGTCACCAAGGACGGCGCGATCGCGGGCCCCCGCCTGCTCGAACACCTCGTGGACGTCGTCCTGAGCTTCGAGGGCGACCGGCACGCCCGCCTCAGGCTGGTCCGAGGCGTCAAGAACCGTTACGGGACGACGGACGAGGTCGGCTGCTTCGAGCTGCACGACGAGGGCATCACGGGCCTGACCGACCCCTCCGGCCTCTTCCTCACCCGACGTGCCGAGCCGGTCCCGGGCACCTGCCTGACCGTGACCCTGGAAGGCCGCCGGCCCCTGGTGGCGGAGGTGCAAGCGCTCACCGTGGACTCGCAGATCCCGTCCCCGCGCCGGACGACCTCCGGTCTGGAGACCTCCCGCGTCTCCATGATGCTGGCCGTCCTGGAGCAGCGGGGCCGGATCAGCGCCCTCGGAAAGCGTGACATCTACTCGGCGACGGTCGGCGGCGTGAAGCTCTCCGAGCCGGCCGCGGACCTCGCGATCGCCCTCGCGCTCGCGTCCGCGGCGAGTGACACTCCTCTCCCCAAAAACCTCGTCGCGATCGGTGAAGTGGGCCTCGCCGGGGAGGTCAGACGGGTCACGGGGGTGCAGCGGAGACTGGCCGAAGCCCACCGACTGGGCTTCACCCACGCCCTCGTTCCGAGCGATCCGGGCAGGACGCCACCCGGTATGAAGGTCCTGGAAGTCGCCGACATGGGCGAGGCGCTGCGGGTCCTTCCGCGCTCGCGTCGTCGAGAGGCCCCACGGGAGGACGAAGAGCGCCGGTAGACTTTGCCCTGGTCTCGCCCGTCCGTACGAACCCAGGGCGACCGGCAACCCGCGACCGGAGGAGTGCAGTGGCAGCCAACGACCGGGCAGCAGCTCCCGGAAAGTCCGGTGGGAGCTCCGGTGCCGATGGCCTGATGCGCGCCTCTTTGAGCGCCGTGGCACCCGGCACGGCCCTGCGCGACGGGCTCGAACGAATTCTCCGCGGCAACACCGGCGGACTCATCGTGCTCGGCTGGGACAAGACCGTCGAGTCGATGTGCACCGGCGGCTTCGTGCTGGACGTGGAGTTCACCGCGACCCGGCTGCGCGAGCTGTGCAAGCTCGACGGCGGCATCGTGATCGACAAGGACCTCACCAAGATCCTCCGGGCGGGCGTGCAGCTGGTCCCGGACCCGACGATCCCCACCGAGGAGACGGGTACGCGGCACCGCACCGCGGACCGCGTGAGCAAGCAGGTCGGCTTCCCCGTCGTCTCGGTCTCCCAGTCGATGCGGCTGATCGCCCTGTACGTCGACGGTCAGCGCCGCGTCCTGGAGGACTCCGCCGCGATCCTCTCGCGTGCCAACCAGGCCCTCGCGACGCTGGAGCGCTACAAGCTCCGCCTCGACGAGGTCGCGGGCACGCTCTCCGCGCTGGAGATCGAGGACCTGGTCACCGTCCGGGACGTGTCGGCGGTGGCGCAGCGTCTGGAGATGGTGCGCCGCATCGCGACCGAGATCGCCGAGTACGTGGTGGAGTTGGGCACGGACGGACGTCTGCTCGCCCTCCAGCTCGACGAGTTGATCGCGGGCGTGGAGCCCGAGCGTGAGCTGGTGGTCCGCGACTACGTGCCCGAGCCGACCGCGAAGCGCTCCCGCACGGTGGACGAGGCACTCTCCGAGCTGAACGCCCTCGCCCATGCCGAACTGCTCGAGCTGCCCACCGTGGCACGGGCGTTGGGTTACACCGGCTCCCCCGAGGCGCTCGACTCCGCGGTCTCGCCCCGCGGTTTCCGGCTCCTCGCGAAGGTGCCGCGCCTGCCCGGCGCGATCATCGACCGTCTCGTCGAGCACTTCGGTGGTCTGCAGAAGCTTCTCGCGGCCAGCGTCGACGATCTCCAGGCCGTCGACGGGGTGGGCGAGGCGCGGGCGCGCAGCGTGCGCGAAGGTCTTTCGCGGCTGGCGGAGTCGTCGATCCTGGAACGGTACGTCTGACCGGCGAGCCGGGTATCGGTGACGGCCCGGATACGGGTGGCCCGCCCGCCGGGTGACCGGCCTGTCCCCGGGCGACCCGAGGATCCGGGTCGCCCGGGGTCTCAGTCCTGCGTCAGGACGAACGACGTCTGTGCCTTCGCCAGCCCCGGCGCCTTCGCCTCCACCAGGTAGGTGCCCGCGGACGCCGAACCCGCCGGAGGCGTCGCGCACTCGGGGGCGCTGGCCGTGCGGTCCCAGTCCACCGTGTAGGTCACCTGGCCGCCCGCCGGAACACGGAAGAACAGGCTGGAGACGTCCTTGGGGCAGTCGGCGGAGGACCAGAAGCTCTTGTCCTCGCCGGCCTGAGTGATCGTCAGGACGGCCTTCTTCGGGCCGAGATCGACCTTGCAGTCGCTTCCCGAGGAATTCTTCGCGACCAGCTGGACCGAGGGCTTGGTCCCGGGTCCGTACGAGTTGTGCACGCTGCGCAGGGTCAACTTGACCGCGCCTGCCGTGCAGTTGGGGAGAGTGGAACCGGCCGGGACCTGATCGGCGGATCCGGCGGATCCGATGCCTCCGCCGTTGGAGCCGCCGGTGCCTCCGGCGGAACCGCTGCCGGAACCGTCCCCGTCACCGGAGCCGTCGCCGCTGCCCCCGCCACTGCCCCCGCCACTGCCGCCGGCGTTCGCGCTGCCGCTCGACTCGTCGCGTCCGCCCGGGTGTTGGCTTATCGCCGGGCCGGATCCGGAGGGGCCCGGGGTGATCGTCTCCACGGGACCCTTCCCGTTGGAACCGTCCGCGCCCTTCTTGCCGCCACCGCCCCCGGTACTGACGATCCAGACCGTCAGCAGCGCCAACAGCGCCACCAGAGACAGCAGAACGGCCCTCCGACGCCAGTAGATGGTGGAGGGTAGCGGCCCGACCGGATTGCGCAGAGATCCCACGGCGCAAACTGTACGAGAGATCGGAGCCGGGACTTGCCCCACCCGCCGCCCTGAGCGTCAACTTTTCCGGATCATCATCTCGACAGCCCGGTGAGGTTGTCGCCCCCGTCCGGTTTTCGCCCCCGCCGCCCCTACCCTCCCCCGAGCTCTCGGCCTCGCTCGAGCAGGGGGGACCCCCACCATCCCCTTCCTGGGGGCTCCGCCCTCAGACCCCCGCTTCGGCCTGGACGGCCTCGTCCTCAATCGCCGGACGGCCTGAAAATCTGCAGCCCGGGCCCGCATCATCAGCCCGTCCGGCGTTTGAGAACGCGCCCTTCGGGCGAAGCGGGGGTCCAGGGGGCGCAGCGCCCCTGGCGGGGACTGGGGCGGAGCCTCAGAGACGGGACGGGTCGGGTAGGGCGCGGGGGTGCGGTCGCGCAACCCGCCCATGTACGCGAGAAACACACCCCGGCACCGACGCATGGCAGGATCGGAAACGTCATGACTGCACCCACCTTGCCCACACCCAGCCCCCAGCCCACCGCCTCCGGCGAGACCCTGCACGAGCCGGTGATCACCTGGTTCGACGAGCACGCCCGCGATCTCCCCTGGCGCCGCCCCGATGCCGGCCCCTGGGGCGTGATGGTCAGTGAGTTCATGTTGCAGCAGACCCCGGTGAGCCGCGTCCTGCCCGTGTACGAACAGTGGGTGGCCCGCTGGCCCCGCCCCGCCGACCTCGCCAAGGAGGCCCCGGGCGAAGCCGTCCGCGCCTGGGGCCGCCTCGGCTACCCCCGCCGCGCCCTCCGGCTGCACGGCGCCGCGGTCGCCATAACGGAACGCCACGGCGGCGACGTACCCACGGAGCACGCACAGCTGCTCGCGCTGCCCGGCATCGGCGAGTACACGGCCGCCGCGGTGGCGTCCTTCGCGTACGGCCAGCGGCACGCCGTGCTGGACACGAATGTGCGCAGGGTCTTCGCCCGGGCCGTGGCCGGCGTGCAGTATCCCCCGAACGCCACCACGGCCGCCGAGCGCAAGCTCGCCCGCGCCCTGCTCCCCGAGAGCGAGCGCACCGCCTCCCGCTGGGCCGCCGCCTCCATGGAACTCGGCGCGCTGATCTGTACGGCGAAGAACGAGAGCTGCCACCGCTGCCCCATCGCCGGCCAGTGCGCCTGGCGGCTGGCGGGCAAGCCGGAGCACGACGGCCCGCCGCGCCGCGGCCAGACGTACGCCGGTACCGACCGTCAGGTGCGCGGCAAACTGCTCGCCGTACTCAGGGAAGCCGTCACACCCGTCCCGCAATCCGCCCTGGACCGCGTGTGGGAGGAGCCGGTGCAGCGTGCCCGCGCTCTGGACGGGCTCGTCGCCGACGGACTCGTCGAACCCCTCACGGGCGGTTTGTATCGGCTGCCCTTGACCTGACACCGGCCATGTCTCACTCCCTGACCAGCCAAAACATCCCCAACCAGGACATGTAGCCACCTCGCCTTACCCGCCTCCTCCTTCCGTTACACAACCGACGTACAGCCGAGTGCTCGTCGCAGGCTGTCTCGGACAACCCCGTGACAACGCCTCCGTAGCTTCATTTCCGTACCGCACGCACAGCGGAACGACAGCGGTACACAAGCGACGGACCACCGACAGCAGGCGTCAGCAGGCGGGTCGGAAACGGGGATGGAGGCGGTTGATCATGGCGCACGGCGAGGTGCTCGAATTCGAGGAGTACGTCCGCACTCGGCAGGACGCGCTGCTGCGCAGTGCCCGTCGCCTGGTCCCCGACCCCGTCGACGCCCAGGACCTGCTGCAGACCGCGCTCGTACGCACGTACGGCCGCTGGGACGGCATCGCGGACAAGCGGCTGGCCGACGCGTACCTGCGCCGCGTGATGATCAATACGCGGACCGAGTGGTGGCGTGCGCGGAAGCTCGAGGAGGTGCCCACCGAGCAGCTCCCGGACGCTCGCGTCGAGGACTCCACCGAGCAGCACGCGGACCGCGCGCTCCTCATGGACATCATGAAGGTGCTCGCTCCGAAGCAGCGCAGTGTCGTGGTGCTGCGACACTGGGAGCAGATGTCCACGGAGGAGACGGCCGCCGCGCTCGGCATGTCGGCCGGAACGGTCAAGAGCACGCTGCACCGGGCGCTGGCCCGGCTCCGCGAGGAGCTGGAGAGCCGGGACCAGGAGGAGCGCGGCGCCCGCGCGCTCGAACCGGGTAAGGAGCGGGAGCGTTGCGCGGCCTAGGAATTCGGGCCAGGAAGGCCGGCCGGGTACTGAAGGCGGTGGGCGCGGCGACGGCCGTGCTCGCCGCCCTCGGGCTTTTCCTGACCGCCTGTGCGACGGGGGGTACGGGGGCCCGTGACGAGGGCCCCGCGGGCAGTGAGGCGGTCGCCAAGGCCCGCACGACGCCCACCGGCTCCCCCTCGGCCACGAAGGCCCCCGAGCGGGTGGACGTGGTCAAGCTCGTCAAGGACGACCCCGAGGTCAGTCCGTCGGTCAAGAGCGCCCTCAAGCCGTGCGTGGCCGACGAGTACCCGGTCGACGTGTCGTACGGGGAACTGACCGGGGGGCCCTCGGACGACGTGGTGGTCAATGTGATGACCTGCGGAGACGCTGTCGGCATCGGCTCGTACGTGTACCGCGAGGAGAAGGGCCGGTACGAGAACGTGTTCAAGACCGAGGAGCCGCCGGTCTACGCGGAGATCGACCGGGGCGACCTGGTGGTCACCCAGCAGCTGTACAAGAAGGGCGACCCGGTGTCGTACCCCTCCAGTGAAGAAGTGATCACCTACGGCTGGTCCGCGACCCACTTCACCGAGGAGTCCCGGACGCACAACGACTACAGCAACGCGGTGGGCGCCACCGACGCCCCCTCCCCCGCCGCGAACTGAAGAGCAGACGGAACAAACGGAGCAGCCGGATGGCAGAGCAGACCCACGTCCTGTTCGTCGAGGACGACGATGTCATCCGCGAGGCCACGCAACTCGCGCTGGAACGCGACGGCTTCGCGGTCACCGCGATGCCCGACGGCCTGTCGGGTCTGGAGGCGTTCCGTGCGGACCGCCCCGACATCGCCCTCCTGGACGTCATGGTCCCCGGCCTCGACGGCGTCAGCCTGTGCCGTCGTATCCGTGACGAGTCCACCGTCCCCGTGATCATGCTGTCGGCGCGGGCCGACTCGATCGATGTCGTCCTGGGTCTGGAAGCGGGCGCCGACGACTATGTGACCAAGCCCTTCGACGGGGCCGTGCTGGTCGCCCGCATCCGCGCGGTGCTGCGGCGCTTCGGGCACGCGAGCGGTCCGAACGCGGGCACGGACACGCCCTCGTCGGTCGACGGCGGCCTGCTCTCCTTCGGGGACGGGGACCTGGAGATCGACACCGAGGGCATGGAGGTGCTCAAGGGCGGGGTGCGGGTCGCGCTGACTCCCACCGAGATGCGGCTGCTGCTGGAGTTCTCGTCCGCGCCGGGCACGGTGCTGAGCCGCGACAAGCTGCTCGAACGGGTGTGGGACTACGGCTGGGGCGGTGACACCCGCGTCGTCGATGTCCATGTCCAGCGGCTGCGGACGAAGATCGGCCAGGACCGGATCGAGACGGTCCGTGGTTTCGGCTACAAGTTGAAGGCCTGAGCAGGATATGCGGGGGATGTTCCAGCGCCGGAATCCGGCGGACGACGACAGACCGGGCACCGTCCACGGCGGCCCGGGTGACGGCGCCGGCGGCCCGGGCACCGGCTTCGGCGGACCCGGCGCCGGCACCGGCGGGCCAGGCGGCGCTCACGGCGGACGGAACGGCGAGCGCGTCGGGCCGCGCGGCAACCTTGGCGGACCGGGCGGCGATCTCGCCGGACGGGGTGGCGTCCGTGGTGGACCGGGCGGCGGGTACGGCGGACCGGGTGACGTTCCTGTCCGCGTCGGCGGGCCGGGCGGGTCCGTCGGCAGGGCGGGCGGCGCCGGTGGCGGGGCCGCCGGCTTCGGCGCCCCCACAGGCACGGGCGGCGGCACGAGCGGCGGCACGGGCGCGGGCAGCGACCACGGCGGCCTCCGCCACCGCGACAACAGCGGCAGCGGCAGCGGCGAGCGCCTCCGCGCCGGCGGCGGCAGGCCCGTCCGTGGTCGCCGGCCCGCCGAGGCCGGACTGACCGGTATGCGCACCGGCATCCGGTGGAAGCTGAGCGCGGCCATCGCCATGGTCGGCGCCCTCGTCGCGGTCGCCCTGAGCCTCGTCGTGCACAACGCGGCACGCGTCTCGATGCTCGACAACTCGCGTGATCTGGCCGACGAACGGATCCAGGTCGCCCAGCGTATGTACGAGTCCGGCCGCACGCAGTCCTTCGGGGTCAAGGTCGACGACCCGACGATCCCGGGAGACCTGCTGGCGAAGGTGGAGGAGGGACGGCGAGCCACCTACGTGGCCGACCGTCCCAACGGCGTGCCGGACATCTGGGCGGCCGTGCCGCTCAAGGACGGCCGTGTCCTCTCGCTCCACACCGGGTTCACGGACCGCAACACCGACGTCATGAAGGACCTCGACCAGGCGCTGATCATCGGCTCGATCGCGGTCGTCTTCGGCGGCAGCGCCCTCGGCGTACTGATCGGCGGTCAGCTGTCGCGCCGGCTGCGCAAGGCCGCGGCCGCCGCGAACCAGGTCGCCAAGGGCGAGACCGACGTCCGCGTACGGGAAGCGATCGGCGGGGTCGTGCGCGACGAGACCGACGACCTGGCGCGCGCGGTGGACGCCATGGCGGACGCGCTCCAGCAGCGCATCGAGGCCGAGCGCCGGGTGACCGCCGACATCGCGCACGAGCTGCGCACACCGGTCACGGGACTGCTGACCGCGGCCGAGCTGCTGCCCCCCGGCCGCCCCACGGAACTCGTCCGCGACCGGGCACAGGCCATGCGCACACTCGTCGAGGACGTCCTGGAGGTGGCCCGGCTGGACGGTGCCTCCGAGCGGGCCGAACTGCAGGACATCATGCTCGGCGAGTTCGTCGCGCGACGGGTGGCCGCCAAGGACGCCGACATCGTCGTACGCGTGATCCACGAATCCGAGGTCACCACGGATCCGCGCCGCCTGGAGCGTGTCCTGTTCAATCTGCTGGCCAACGCGGCACGGCACGGCAGACCACCGATCGAGGTCTCCGTGGAGGGCCGCGTCATCCGGGTGCGCGACCACGGTCCCGGTTTCCCCGAGGAACTCCTGGCCGACGGCCCCAGCCGCTTCCGCACCGGCAGCAGCGACCGCTCCGGCCACGGCCACGGGCTCGGCCTCACCATCGCGGCGGGCCAGGCCCGGGTGCTCGGCGCCCGGCTGACCTTCCGCAACGTCCGGCCCGCCGGCGCCCCGGAGAACGTACCCGCCGAGGGCGCGGTCGCGGTGCTGTGGCTGCCGGAGCACGCCCCCACGAACACGGGCAGTTTCCCCCTGCTGCCGGCGTGAGGGAGCGGGAGCCCTTGCGGCACCGGTAGCCGCGACAGACCCATGGCCGCCCATGAACGCCGATGGACGCCCGGACAGCCGATGGGTGCCCATATACAGGAGAAGGCCCCCGGGGCGGACACGCCGGGGGCCTTCGGGTCGAGCGGGGTCAGACGGTTTCCGCCAGGGTTTCCCTCGGCGGCGCGTCGTTCGCCGCGGGCTCGTCCTCGGACTTGGCCGGCGCTCCCGCGCCCCGCAGCGGGACCTCCTTCACGAAGACCGCCGCCGCCAGTGCGCCCAGGGCCACCACGGATCCCAGCAGGAACGCGGAGTGCGTGCCGGAGGACACCGCGAACTGATAGGCCTCGCGTGCCGCGGCCGGCAGCTTGGCCAGGCTGGCCGCGTCGAGCTGCGCGGACTGCTCGGTCATCTTGGACCCCAGCGCCCCGGCCCGCGCGGCCATCACGTCCTGGACGCGGTGGTTGAACAGCGCGCCCATGATCGCGACGCCGAAGGACGAGCCGAGCGTACGGAAGAGGGTGGTGGACGAGGACGCGACGCCCATGTCCTTCATCTCGACGCTGTTCTGCGCCACCAGCATCGTGATCTGCATCAGGCAGCCCATGCCCAGGCCGAGCACGGCCATGTACAGGCCCGAGGTCAGCCGGCTGGTACCGGTGTCCATCTGCGAGAGCAGGAACAGGCCCACCGACATCAGGACACTGCCGACGACCGGGAACGCCTTGTAGCGGCCGCTGCTGGTGGTGACCCGCCCGGCGACCATCGAGGTGACCAGCATCGCGCCGAGCATCGGCAGGAGCAGCAGGCCGGAGTTGGTCGCCGACGCGCCCTGGACGGACTGCTGGTACAGCGGCAGGAAGAGCACGGCGCCGAACATCACGAAGCCGGTGATGAAGCCGATGACGGACATCAGCGTGAAGTTGCGGTTGCGGAAGATGTGCAGCGGCAGGATCGGCGAGGCGGCCTTGGTCTGCACGAAGACGAAGCCGACGAGCGCGGCGACGCCGATGCCGATGAGCTCCATGATCCGCGCGGAGCCCCAGGCGTACTCGCTGCCGCCCCAAGTGGTGACGAGCACGATGGACGAGATGCCGACGGTGAGCAGCCCGGCACCGAGATAGTCGATCTTCGCCTCGACCCGCTTCTTCGGCAGGTGCAGCACGGCGCTGACGGCCAGCAGCGCGACGATGCCGAGCGGCAGGTTGATGTAGAAGGACCAGCGCCAGCCCCAGTGGTCCGTGATGGAGCCGCCGACCAGCGGTCCGGCGATCATGGCGAGCGCCATGATGCCGGCCATCATGCCCTGGTACTTGCCCCGCTCACGCGGCGGGATGAGGTCACCGATGATCGCCATGACGCCGACCATCAGACCGCCGGCGCCCAGACCCTGGATGGCACGGAAGCCGATCAGCTGTCCCATGTCCTGCGCCATGCCGCTGAGCGCGGACCCGACCAGGAAGATCACGATCGAGGTCATGAAGGCGCCCTTGCGCCCGTACATGTCGCCGAGCTTGCCCCAGATCGGGGTCGAGGCGGCGGTCGCGAGCGTGTACGCCGTGACGACCCATGACAGGTGCTCCAGGCCGCCCAGCTCGCCCACGATCGTCGGCATCGCCGTGCCCACGATCATGTTGTCGAGCATCGCGAGGAGCATCGCGATCATGAGCGCGAGCAGGACGACCCGTACGCTGCGTGGCTGCTTCTCGTCCTGTTTCTCGGTCTGTATGACCGCTTCCGTGTTGTCCGCCATCATTCCCACTCCCCTGGGTCCCGCTGGATGCCCACTGGTGTCCGGGGCGACTGCCCCTGCTCTGCCACTTACTTGCCGACCGGCAAGTTGACTACACTGAGGGAAAGTAGCCCCGTAACTAGCCGGGCGTCAAGTAAGTTTTCCTGGATTTGCCCGTGAGGCGTCACGTACGTTTCAAGGAGCGCGAGGAGTAACAGGATGGGCGGCGACACCATGGACGGCACCAAGCGACAGCGTCGCGGGGACACCCGTCAGCGCATCCAGGACGTGGCCCTCGAACTCTTCTCCGAGCACGGCTACGAGAAGACCTCGCTGCGCGAGATCGCCGAGCACCTGGATGTCACCAAAGCGGCGCTGTACTACCACTTCAAGACCAAGGAAGACATCCTCAAGAGCCTCTTCCAGGACCTGTCCAGGCCCATGGACGAGCTGATCGAGTGGGGACGGCAGCAGCCGCGGACGCTGGCGACGAAGCAGGAGATCCTGCACCGCTACAGCAACGCCCTCGCGGACGCGGCCCCGCTCTTCCGCTTCATGCAGGAGAACCAGGCCGCCGTCCGTGAGCTGCGCACCGGCGAGGACTTCAAGGACCGCATGCTCCGCATGATCGACCTGCTCAAGGAGCCGGAAGCGGACCTGACGAACCAGGTCCGCTGCATCAGCGCGCTGTTCTCGATGCATGCCGGGATGTTCATGCTGAAGGACGTCGAAGGCGACCCCGAGGACAAGCGCAAGGCCATCCTGGAGGTCGCCGTCGATCTGGTGACGCAGGCGCACAGCGGTCCCGTCGCTCCGTGAACCATCACGCCTTCGAGGTCACACCCGGGGGTGCTTAGACCGTCACGCCCTTGGCGCGCAGGAAGGCGACCGGGTCGATGGCCGAGCCGTAGTTCGGGGTCGTACGGATCTCGAAGTGCAGGTGCGGCCCGCTGGAGTTCCCGGTGTTGCCCGACAGCGCTATGTGCTGACCGGTGGCGACGACCTGGCCTATGCGCACGTCGATCCGGGAGAGGTGGGCGTACTGGGAGTACGTCCCGTTGCCGTGCTTGATGACGATGGCGTTGCCGTACGCGGGGCCGTCGCCGGCGCCGTTGCCGCCGGCCTTGACGACGGTGCCGCCGTGGGCGGCGGACACGTCGGTGCCCAGCGGAACCGCGAAGTCCTGGCCGGAGTGCTTGTGCGCCCACATGCCGCCGGCCTGGTTGAAGGTGGCGGACAGGGTGTACTTCTTCACCGGGTCGATCCAGGAAGCGGCCTTCTTGACCGTGGCGTGGTGAGCCTTCTCGGCGGCCTTGGCCTGGGCGGCGGCCTGGGTCTGCACCACACCGGCCGTCGTGCCGGTGGCGGCGCTGTCCAGGGTGCTGGCGGACGCGATCCCGGCGCCCAGCACGACCGAGGCGCCCACCGAGGCGGCGAGGACGGCCGTCCGGCTACGGAGCAGGGACGTACGGGAGTGACGGGACGTGACGCGCTTCGACATCTGAACCTCATGGAGACGGGGACGGGGGACTTGAACCCACCCGGAGCTCGTCGCTGCCGGAGGGGGCCATCCCTTGGTAACCCGGACCCCGGCGAATCCCCAAAGCCCCCTTCTACGACGCTAGGTCGTACTTGACCCCGAAACGACCGACTCCTTGACAGAAGCTATGCCGTGGAATGATTCGTCCGTTTTTTCTGGAAGAAGTTAGGTTTAACCCCACTTCTCACCCCTCATGGCACGGCAGGAACGACCCCCCGCCACACCCTCGCCCCGAACCCTCGGACCCCCAAGCAAACCCCGCACGAAAAGTCCGTTTTGCCCCCCTGGGTCCCTCCACTAACGCCCCTAGTACGGGACAAATCGCCTGTGCGTCATGTCACCGCGGAGGCGCCGGCAGGACCCCGTCCGGCCCCTCCCGCGACCCCCGTCGCGAGGCGAACCGGATCCTTGGAGGGAGGCAGGGGGAGAGGTCCGGTGCGGGGAGCGAGCCTGCGTACGGACCCTGCATGGGCCTGCCCGCCCCGACGCCTGGACCACGGGCCCCGCAACCTGCGTACGGACCCCGAGACCCCGCACACGGGCCTGCGTACGCGCTCGCGGGTGGCGTCGGCCGTCGTGCGGCTCCAGGGCCTCGCAGCGGCCCGGTCAGGACCCCGCAGCCGCTCGGTCAGGACCGCGGGCCCTGTCGTCCGCGGACGGCACTCCGGCCCCGCCTCCACCCCCGCCCACGGCCTCGCTTCCGCCTCGCTGCCGGTGCCGTCCACGGCTCATCCGGAGACAGGACCGTGCGGCGCTGCCCGCGTACCGTCGTGGGCAACGAGAGAAGGGGCTGCCCCGGGACCGAAGTCCCGGGGCAGCCCCTTGTCTTCTACTGCGGCGAACCCAGCGGGGTCACGCCTCCTTGCTCAGGTTGGGACCGGCCCCACCCGCGGCCTGCTCGATCGGCGGGACGTCGGGCAGTGCCGACTTCTCCTCGCCGCGGAAGGTGAAGGTCGCGGTGTCGCCCTCGCCCTCCGTGTCGACGACCACGATGTGACCGGGACGCAGCTCGCCGAAGAGGATCTTCTCCGAGAGCGTGTCCTCGATCTCGCGCTGGATCGTGCGACGCAGCGGCCGCGCGCCCAGAACGGGGTCGTAACCCTTCTTGGACAGCAGTTCCTTGGCGGACTGGGAGAGCTCGATGCCCATGTCCCGGTCCTTGAGGCGCTCGTCCACCTTGCCGACCATCAGGTCGACGATCTTGAGGATGTCGTCCTGCGTCAGCTGCGGGAAGACGACCACGTCGTCGACGCGGTTGAGGAACTCGGGACGGAAGTGCTGCTTGAGCTCGTCCGACACCTTGTTCTTCATGCGCTCGTAGTTGGACTTCGTGTCACCCGTGGCCGCGAAGCCCAGGTTGAAGCCCTTGGAGATGTCCCGGGTGCCGAGGTTGGTCGTCATGATGATGACCGTGTTCTTGAAGTCCACGACCCGGCCCTGGGAGTCGGTCAGCCGACCGTCCTCCAGGATCTGCAGCAGCGAGTTGAAGATGTCCGGGTGGGCCTTCTCGACCTCGTCGAAGAGGACGACCGAGAACGGCTTGCGGCGCACCTTCTCCGTCAGCTGGCCGCCCTCCTCGTAGCCCACGTAACCGGGGGGCGAACCGAAGAGACGCGACACCGTGTGCTTCTCGCTGAACTCCGACATGTCGAGGGAGATCAGCGCGTCCTCGTCACCGAAGAGGAACTCGGCGAGGGCCTTGGACAGCTCGGTCTTACCGACACCGGACGGGCCCGCGAAGATGAACGAACCACCCGGACGCTTCGGGTCCTTCAGACCGGCCCGGGTACGGCGGATCGCCTTCGAGAGCGCCTTGACGGCGTCCTTCTGACCGATGACCCGCTTGTGGAGCTCGTCCTCCATGCGCAGCAGGCGGCTCGACTCCTCCTCGGTCAGCTTGAAGACCGGGATGCCGGTCGCGGTCGCGAGGACCTCGGCGATCAGCTCGCCGTCGACCTCGGCAACGACGTCCATGTCGCCGGCCTTCCACTCCTTCTCCCGCTTGGTCTTCGCCGCCAGCAGCTGCTTCTCCTTGTCGCGGAGAGAGGCCGCCTTCTCGAAGTCCTGGGAGTCGATGGCCGACTCCTTGTCGCGGCGGACGCCCGCGATCTTCTCGTCGAACTCGCGGAGGTCCGGCGGTGCGGTCATCCGGCGGATGCGCATCCGGGAGCCCGCCTCGTCGATCAGGTCGATCGCCTTGTCCGGCAGGAAGCGGTCCGAGATGTACCGGTCGGCCAGGGTGGCGGCCTGGACCAGTGCCTCGTCGGTGATGGAGACGCGGTGGTGTGCCTCGTAACGGTCGCGCAGGCCCTTGAGGATCTCGATCGTGTGGGGGAGGGAAGGCTCCGCCACCTGGATCGGCTGGAAGCGGCGCTCGAGGGCCGCGTCCTTCTCGAGGTGCTTGCGGTATTCGTCCAGAGTCGTCGCACCGATGGTCTGGAGCTCACCGCGGGCCAGCATCGGCTTCAGGATCGAGGCCGCGTCGATGGCTCCCTCGGCGGCACCCGCACCGACCAGCGTGTGGAGCTCGTCGATGAACAGGATGATGTCGCCGCGGGTGCGGATCTCCTTGAGGACCTTCTTCAGGCGCTCCTCGAAGTCACCGCGGTAGCGGGAGCCGGCGACCAGCGCGCCGAGGTCCAGGGTGTAGAGGTGCTTGTCCTTGAGGGTCTCGGGCACCTCGCCCTTGACGATGGCCTGCGCCAGGCCCTCGACGACAGCCGTCTTGCCGACGCCGGGCTCACCGATCAGGACCGGGTTGTTCTTGGTCCTGCGGGAGAGCACCTGCATGACCCGCTCGATCTCCTTCTCGCGCCCGATGACCGGGTCGAGCTTGGACTCACGAGCGGCCTGGGTGAGGTTCCGGCCGAACTGGTCGAGGACCAGGGACGTGGAGGGGGTGCCCTCGGCAGGACCGCCGGCGGTGGCGGTCTCCTTGCCCTGGTAACCGGAGAGCAGCTGGATGACCTGCTGCCGCACCCGGTTGAGATCGGCGCCCAGCTTGACCAGGACCTGGGCGGCGACGCCCTCGCCCTCTCGGATCAGGCCGAGCAGGATGTGCTCCGTGCCGATGTAGTTGTGGCCCAGCTGAAGGGCCTCGCGGAGCGAGAGCTCCAGGACCTTCTTGGCACGGGGGGTGAAGGGGATGTGGCCGGACGGGGCCTGCTGCCCCTGCCCGATGATCTCCTCCACCTGCTGGCGGACCGCCTCGAGCGAAATCCCGAGGCTCTCCAGGGCCTTAGCGGCGACACCCTCACCCTCGTGGATCAGGCCCAGGAGGATGTGCTCGGTGCCGATGTAGTTGTGGTTGAGCATCCGGGCTTCTTCCTGAGCCAGGACGACAACCCGCCGCGCGCGGTCGGTGAACCTCTCGAACATCGTTAATCGCTCCTCAGAGCGGTCAGGCAGTAAGGGGACGCTCCCCTCCCTGTCCTTCCGCAGCTTAGTCCCGCAAGCGGGGACCGCTCATTCCAACTGCCGACACCGTCCTTGGCCTCCTGACCCCGAACGCCGACATCTGCTCCAACCTGATGGTGCGAGACGATGTTCCCGCAGGCCAGGCAGATACCCTCATGAGCTGTACGCCGATGGCGAACGTGAGGTGCCAAGGCACTGCGTGTCGCCCCTCCCACTAGGGATGTCTTACCCGTACGACCTGACACTCCATGCGGCGCGCACAGGTTCCCTCCGCTATGGGCGAACATCTTTGCGCCGCCGACCGTCCCCGCGCGCCCCCTTGTTCGACACTCTGCGCTCATCATGAAACACCCAGCGTAACTCTGGAGCCCTTCCGTCGGTTGCTCCTGTCATGGTTCCCACTGTCCCCCTTCCTCGCCTCCCGCTCGACCCGAGCGACAGGACGCGGCGGTGGTACGAGAACGAACTGGGCTGGACGACCGTGCCCGGCTCACCGTTGCGGCTGGCCACCGGCATGCGCTTCGACGTGCTGGAAGTCCCCGCGGAGGCGGGATTCGCGGCCCTGCGGCACCTGGGTCCGACGTCCCCGGTGGCACTGCGCAGAAACCCGCCGGAACGGCATGCGGAATCCGCAGAATCCGGTGAATCCGCTGATTCCGGTGATCCACGGGATTCCGGAGCGCGAGAGACGGTTTTCCGGGCGCGGGCGCCGCACGGGGATTCCGGGGATTCCGCGGTCGGCCCGGCGGATTCACCGGCACGGCGCGGGGGCCGGCCGGTCCGGCGCGGGGCGCGGATGCGGCTGCTGGTGGCCGCGGGGAGCGCGGAGGAGCTGCCGGGGCTGCTCGACTGGCTGGAGTGGGGTGCCCTCGCGCTGGATCTCACGGCGATCGGCGCGGGCGGGAGCATCGGGGCTCCGCTGCCGCCAGGGATGCCCGAAGGGCCGCTCTCCGCCGGCGGGTCCGGTCCGCAGGGGGCCGCCGTCTGGCTGCGGCCCCCTGAGCCGGGGTGCGAGGTGGAGTCCTCGCTGCCGACTCTGTCGGCCATGGGGGGCGGTGGGGGCGCCCCCGATCTCGTACGACTCGTGGACACGATGGCGACTCAGTGCCATCGCATCCGGTTGCGGCGCGCGTGCGCTCAGCCGTTGGCCTTCTCGTAGGCCTCGCGAATGGACGCGGGAACGCGGCCACGGTCGTTGACCTCGTAACCGTTCTCCTTCGCCCACGCGCGGATCTGCGCGGTGTCCTGGCTGCCGCCGGAAGCGACGCGCGCCTTTCCACGGCCCCCCGAAGCACGGCCACCGGTACGGCGCCCACCCTTCACGTAGGGGTCGAGAAGACCACGCAGCTTGTCCGCATTGGCGGTCGTGAGATCGATCTCGTAGGTCTTGCCGTCCAACGCGAACGTCACGGTCTCGTCCGCCTCGCCACCGTCGAGGTCGTCGACAAGAAGGACCTGAACCTTCTGTGCCACCGGATTTCCTTTCATCGATAACGTGAGGGCCGAGGGTCTGCGGCGTAGGCCGCCGTTTCGCGTCCCCTGTTATATGCAGTACTGCAGTACGTCGGAAAGCAAACCGCTTTTGCTGGAAAAACACAAACCCCTGGGGGAGACTCGGGGGCCGCTGGAAGCCCGGAAACGTGCGCGTTTCGGACATAGGGAACGCGGGCAAGGCGGTCCGGCGGAATAGTGGCCGGCGATCACAGATGCAGAAGCATCCGGCTGTTGCCCAAGGTGTTCGGTTTCACTCGTTCGAGACCGAGGAACTCCGCGACACCTTCGTCATAGGAACGCAGCAGCTCGGCGTACACGTCGGTGTCGACCGGTGTCTCCCCGATCTCCACGAAGCCGTGCTTCGCGAAGAAGTCCACTTCGAAGGTGAGACAGAAAACGCGGCGAACACCGAGCCAGCGGGCGGTCTCCAGCAACTTCTCCAGCAACTGATGGCCGACGCCGACGCCCTTGACCGCGGGGTTCACCGCGAGAGTGCGGACTTCCGCGAGGTCTTCCCACATCACGTGCAGCGCACCGCAGCCGACCACCTCGGTACTCGAGTCGGTGCTCGAGCCGGCGTCGCGTTCGGCGACCCAGAACTCCTGGATGTCCTCGTAAAGCGTCACCGTGGCTTTGTCGAGGAGGATGCGGCGTCGGACGTTCGCGTCGAGGAGGCGGCGCACGGCCGGGACATCGCCGGTCCTGGCCCGCCGGACGGTGATGGCTTTCGCGGTGTCTCCGGGATGCGGTGCGGGCCGCCGCGCCGGATGCTCTGCTGGCATGAGCGGACGCTATCGCCCGGTGCCGTCACGGTCCGAGGCGGGGTTCTCGCCGCCCGGCTTCTCACCTGCGTTCCCGGCCGGGTTCTCACCCGGGTTCTCGCCCGGGTTCTCGCCCGGGTTCTCGCCCGACTTCTCCTCGTGCTTCTCGTCGCGCTTCTCCTCGGAAGCTTCCGGAGCCGCCCGTGTTTCCGCATCGACCGGGCCTTCTTCGGGACCTTGCACGATACGCATGGCGTCGCGCAGCGCATGGCGCTGTTCCTGGCTCATCATGCCGAAGAAGGCGACGAGAGCGGCCGCCGGGTTGTCACTCTGGGACCATGCGTCGTTCATGAGGGCCGCCGAGTAGGCGGCACGCGTGGAGACCGCCTCATATCGATAGGCCCGGCCTTCCGCCTCGCGACGCACCCAGCCCTTCTGATGGAGATTGTCCAAAACGGTCATCACCGTGGTGTAGGCGATGGACCGTTCCTGCTGAAGGTCTTCCAGGACTTCTCGAACGGTCACCGGGCGGTTCCACTTCCACACCCGCGTCATGACCGAGTCTTCGAGTTCTCCCAATGGGCGAGGCACAGCTCAGAACAATAGTGGGAGATCAGCAACAAAAAGGGCGTACGACTCGAAAAACGTATGAGTCGTACGCCGATGAGCGCCCCGAAGGGGCCGGGCGCTCAGGCCTCGGAGTCCCGGGAGACCTGGCGGGCGCTGTCCGCGCGCGCGAGGGCGGCGTCGACGACCGCGTCCTCCTTGGACTTGTTGGCACCGCCCTGGGTCTTGACGATCGTCACGATCAACCCGATGAAGAACACGGCCATCACTACGGGGGGCACGAGCGCGGAGACATAGTCCATGCCACCAGAGTAGCTAGCCCGCCGCGAGCTGCTGAGGGGGGTTCACCGGGGGCGGCGCGGGCTTGCGCCTCGGCGGGAAGACCTCGCCCGGGGTGGGGATCGGGCGGTCCGGGCGCGGGCTCCTGCCCGGGGGGTTCGGCTTCGGATCGGCGGCGGGCCGGTCCGACGGCTTCCGGACGGGCTCGCCGGGGCCCGCGGCCCGTGCCAGACCTCCGGGGAGGGCCGTCAGCCGGGTACGGGACGCCGGGACCGTGGGAGTGTCCGTGCGGCTCGCCAGGCGGGCGCGGACGTCCCGTTCGGCGAGGTCGCAGCAGCGCTCCAGCAGGGCGGCCGCGGCGGGGTTGCCGCGCAGGGCGCGCAGGGCGGCGAGATCGTCCGGATTCGGCCGGTAGCCGGTGGCCAGGGTCTCTTCCAGGAGTACGAGATAACCGGCGGCCGTGCCGGGGAGCGCGGCTCGGTAGCGGGAGAGGTCGGCCAGCAGGAAGGCCCGGAGCCTGGCTCCCTCGCGGGCGGCCTCGTCGACGGATTCGGCGAGCCGGAGGCAGTCCTGGACGTCTTCGGCCGAGGCGGGGGCGGGATGGAGGGCGAGGGCGAGAGCGCGACGGAGCACACGCAGCTCCTGCGCACCGAACGCCATGCCGCCGCGGGATCCGTAGGGCGTGGGCATGCCGTGACGATACGCGCTAATCAGACAAAATCCGCCATATCCCCCTACGCGTGTCCTAACCCCCCGCCCATCCCCTGGCGACCTCCGTGTCCCCGGCCCCCTGCCAAGGGGCTGCCGCCCCCTGGACCCCCGCTCGCCCGAAGGGCTCGTCCTCAAACGCCGGACGGGCTGACCCACCTGGCCCGGGCGCCGGTCTCAGTAGCGCGCCCTCGCATCTCCGGCGCAGGCCCGCATATCCAGCCCGTCCGGCGTTTGAGGACAAGGCCCTCAAGGCCGATCCGGGGGTCTGGGGGCGGAACCCTCAGGTACGGGACACGTTGCGCTCGTACACCAGGCGCAACCCGATCAGCGTGAGCCACGGCTCGTGCTCGTCGATGACGGAGGACTCCCCCAGAACCATCGGCGCCAGCCCGCCTGTCGCGATGACCGTGACGTCGTCCGGATCCTCCGCGAGCTCCCGCACCATCCGGTTGACGACTCCGTCCACCTGCCCCGCGAACCCGTAGATGATCCCGGACTGCATCGCCTCGACGGTGTTCTTGCCGATGACCGCCCGCGGCCGGGCCACCTCGATCTTGCGCAGCTGGGCCCCCTTGACCCCGAGCGCGTCGACGGAGATCTCGATGCCGGGCGCGATGACACCGCCCACGTACTCGCCCCGCGCGCTGACCGCGTCGAACGTGGTCGCCGTACCGAAGTCGACGACGATCGCCGGTCCCCCGTAGAGCTCGACGGCCGCGACCGCGTTGATGATGCGGTCCGCGCCGACCTCCTTCGGGTTGTCCGTGAGGATCGGCACGCCCGTCTTGACGCCGGGCTCGACCAGGACGGCCGGGACGTCGCCGTAGTAGCGGCGGGTCACCTCACGAAGCTCGTGCAGCACGGACGGGACGGTGGCGCAGATGGCGATGCCGTCGATGCCGTCGCCGAGTTCCTCGCCGAGCAGCGGGTGCATGCCCATCAGGCCCTGGAGGAGCACGGCGAGCTCGTCGGCGGTGCGGCGGGCGTCCGTGGAGATGCGCCAGTGCTCGACGATCTCCTCGCCGTCGAAGAGGCCGAGGACCGTGTGGGTGTTGCCGACGTCGATGGTGAGGAGCATGGGTCCTACTCCGCCTCGTCCGTGGAAGCCTCGTCCGCCGACGCGTCGCGCAGGTCCAGGCCGATGTCCAGGATCGGCGAGGAGTGGGTCAGGGCGCCCACCGCGAGGAAGTCGACGCCCGTCTTGGCGTACTCCTCGGCGTTGCCGAGGGTGAGCCGGCCCGAGGCCTCGAGGAGCGCCCGGCCGGCGACCAGGGTCACCGCCTCCTCGCACTCGGCGGGCGTGAAGTTGTCGAGGAGGATCAGGTCGGCGCCCGCGTCCACGACCTCGCGCAGCTGGTGCAGCGTGTCGACCTCGACCTCGATCGCCACCTCCGGGAAGGACTCGCGGACGGCCGTGAAGGCCTGTGCCACGCCACCCGCGGCGACCACGTGGTTGTCCTTGACCAGCGCGGCGTCCGAGAGCGACATGCGGTGGTTGACGCCGCCGCCGCAGCGCACCGCGAACTTCTCCAGGGAGCGCAGGCCCGGGGTCGTCTTGCGGGTGTCGCGCACGCGCGTGCCGGTGCCCTCCAGGGCGTCGGCCCACGCGCGCGTGGCGGTCGCGATGCCGGACAGGCGGCACAGCAGGTTCAGCGCGCTGCGCTCGGCCGTGAGGAGGTCACGGGTGCGGGTGGTGACGCTGAGGAGTTTCTGTCCCGCCTCGACCCGGTCGCCGTCCTCGACGTGGCGCTCCACCTCGAACTCGTCGGTGCAGACCACGGAGACGACCGCCTCGGCGACCCGCAGGCCCGCGACGACGCCCGCGTCACGGGCGGTGAAGTCCGCGGTGGAGACGGCGTCCTCGGGAATGGTCGCGACGGTCGTCACGTCCACGCCGTTGTCGAGGTCCTCCTGGATGGCGACGTTCGCGATGTCCTCGACCTCCAGCGGGTCGAGTCCGGCGTCGGCGAGGAGCTGGGCGAGCGCGGGGTCGAGGCCGCACTCCATGTACGTCTCGTCGCCGTCGATGTCGGCGCCGCCACAGCCGCAGCCGTCGCCGCAGCCGCCGCTCTGGGCGAGGGGAAGGTCGGGGGTGCTCACTTCGGTCACTGCTCCTGGTTGCGGGGCGTCTGCGGGGGCATGGGGGTCTCCCCTGCCCGGGCGGGGCCGTCGGCTTGGGGGAGGGTCGGGGGGAAGTCTGCTGTGTCGGTGGTGTGCACGGCGAGCGTGCGGTCGGGATTCAGCCGTACGACGATGTGCCGGCGCCAGTCCAGGTCGTCGCGGTCGGCGTGGTCCTCGCGCCAGTGGCAGCCGCGGGTCTCCTCGCGCAGGCGGGCGGCGGCGACCAGGACCCGCGCCACGCACAGGAGGTTGGTGGCCTCCCAGGTGTCGACGCCGGGCTCGGAGGTCTTGCCGTTCTCGTCGAGGGCGTCACGGGCGTCGGCGTGCAGCCGCTGGATGCGGTCGGCCGCCTGGGAGAGGGACTCGGCCGAGCGCAGGACGCCCGCGCCGTCCGTCATGATCCGCTGGATGGCGAACCGGGCCTCGGGCGCGAGCAGCGGGTGCGCGGGCTTGTCGGGGTGCGGGACCGGCTCGGGCACGCGCGCGTGGAGGCCGTCCTCCCTACGGCTGTGCGCGATGTCGGCCGCGATGCGCTCGGCGTAGACCAGCCCCTCCAGGAGGGAGTTGGAAGCGAGCCGGTTGGCGCCGTGCACGCCGGTGCAGGCGACCTCGCCGCAGGCGTACAGACCGGGCACCGTGGTGCGTCCCCGGGCGTCGGCGCGGACGCCGCCGGAGGCGTAATGGGCGGCCGGGGCGACGGGGACGGGCTGGGTCACCGGGTCGATGCCGTGGGCGCGGCAGGCGGCGAGGATGGTCGGGAAGCGGTGCTCCCACATGTCGGCGCCGAAGTGCCGGGCGTCGAGGTACATGTGCTCGGCGCCCTGCTCCTGCATGCGGCGCATGATGCCCTTGGCGACGATGTCCCGGGGCGCCAGCTCGGCCAGCTCGTGCCGGCCGACCATGAAGCGCACGCCGTCCGCGTCGACCAGGTGGGCGCCCTCGCCGCGTACCGCCTCCGACACCAGTGGCTGCTGGCCCTCCGCGTCCGGGCCGAGGAACAGCACGGTCGGGTGGAACTGGACGAATTCGAGGTCGGAGACCTCGGCGCCGGCGCGCAGCGCGAGGGCCACGCCGTCGCCCGTGGAGACCGAGGGATTGGTGGTCGCGGAGAAGACCTGGCCCATGCCGCCGGTGGCGAGGACCACGGCGGGGGCGTGCACGGCTCCCACGCCGTCGTGCTGGCCCTCTCCCATGACGTGCAGGGTCACACCCGCGGTGCGGCCGTCGGCGTCCGTCAGGAGGTCCAGGACGAGCGCGTTCTCCACCGTGCGCAGGCCACGCGCGCGTACCGCCTCGACGAGCGCCCGGGAGATCTCGGCGCCCGTCGCGTCCCCGCCCGCGTGCGCGATGCGGCGGCGGTGGTGGCCGCCTTCGCGGGTGAGCGCCAGGTCGCCCTCGGTGGACTCGTCGAAGTGCGCTCCGGTCGCGATGAGGCGGCGTACGGCGTCGGGGCCCTCGGTGACGAGGATGCGTACCGCGTCCTCGTCGCAGAGTCCCGCGCCCGCGACCAGGGTGTCGTCGAGGTGCTGCTCGGGGGTGTCGCCCTCGCCGAGGGCCGCGGCGATGCCGCCCTGGGCCCAGCGGGTGGAGCCGTCGTCCAGGCGGGCCTTGGTGACGACGACGGTCGTCAGGCCCGCGGCCTCGCAGCGCAGGGCGGCGGTGAGACCGGCGACGCCGGAGCCGACGACGACCACGTCGGCGGTCAGGGCCCAGCCGGGGGCGGGCGCGTGCAGTCGTATGCCAGTACCTGTGCCTTTACCGGTACCTGTGCCTTTGCCGGTCACGAGGCGGCTCCGAAGGTGAGGGGGATGTTGTCGATCAGGCGGGTCGTCCCGACCCGGGCGGCGACGGCGAGGACCGCCTCGCCGGTGAAGTCGTCCTGGATCTCGGTGAAGTCGGACGGATCGACCAGTGCCAGGTAGTCGAGGGCCAGCGGCGGCCGGAGGCGGGCCGCCTCGTCCAGGATCAGGCTGGCGGCCGCGCGGACACCGGAGGGGCCACTGGGGGCGGCCTTGGACACGGCGTGCGCGTCGGCGGCGGCGCGGGACTCGCCGATCGCGCTGAGTGCCTCGGCACGCGCGCGCGTGGCGGGCACTTCGCGGGCCCGCGCGCGCAGGGCCTCCTGGGCGGCGTGCCGGTCGCGGCCGGCGAACAGCGCCTGGGAGAGGGCGAGCGCGGTGCGCCGCTCCTCGGGCGACAGGAAGCGGTTGCGGCTGGAGAGGGCGAGTCCGTCGTCCTCGCGCACGGTGGGTACGCCGACGATCTCCATGCCGAAGTTCAGGTCGCGCACCATGCGGCGGATGAGGGCGAGTTGCTGGGCGTCCTTCTGCCCGAACAGTGCCGTGTCGGGCCGGGTGAGGTGCAGCAGCTTGGCGACGACGGTGAGCACGCCGTCGAAGTGGCCGGGTCGTGTGGCGCCCTCCAGCCGCCCGCCCATGGGGCCGGCGGAGAGCCGGACCTGGGGTTCGCCGCCCGGGTAGACCTCGTCCACGGAGGGGGCGAACACGGCGTCCGCGCCCGCCTGCTCGGCGATCTTGACGTCGGAGTCGAGGGTGCGCGGGTAGCGGTCGAGGTCCTCGCCGGCGCCGAACTGGAGAGGGTTCACGAAGACGGTGACGACGACGTCGCCCCGCGGGCCGGCGATCTCGCGTGCCGTACGGATCAGCGTGGCGTGGCCCTCGTGCAGGGCCCCCATGGTCATCACCACGACCCGGCGGTCGCCGCGTACGCGCGCGTGCAGATCGTCGGAGGTGCGCAGCAGGACGGTCATCGGTCGCTCCCGTCGTCGGGCAGGGTCGCGCCGTCGGCGAGTACCCCGAGGAGGTCCTCGGCAAGTTCCGGCTTCAGCAGCCCGTGGGCGAGGGCGCGGTCCGCCGTCGCGCGGGCCATCGCGAGATAGCCGGCGACGGTCTGCGGGGCGTGCTTGCGCAGCTCGGCGACGTGGGCCGCGACCGTGCCCGCGTCACCGCGCGCGACCGGCCCGGTGAGGGCCGCGTCGCCGGACCTGAGGGCGTTGTCGAGGGCGGCGCCGAGCAGCGGGCCGAGCATCCGGTCGGGTGCCTCGACGCCGGCCGTGCGCAGCAGGTCCATGGACTCGGCGACCAGGGTCACCAGGTGGTTGGCGCCGAGTGCGAGGGCCGCGTGGTAGAGCGGCCGGGACTCCTCGGAGATCCACTCGGGCTCGCCGCCCATCTCGATCACGAGGGCCTCGGCGGCGAGGCGCAGCTCCTCGGGCGCGGTGACCCCGAAGGAGCATCCGGCCAGCCGCTGCACGTCCACGGGGGTGCCGGTGAAGGTCATGGCGGGGTGCAGCGCGAGCGGCAGGGCGCCCGCCCTGAGCGCCGGGTCGAGCACCCGCGCGCCGTACCGCCCTGAGGTGTGCACGAGCAGTTGGCCGGGTCGGACCGCGCCGGTCTCCGCGAGCCCTTCGACGAGACCGGGCAAGGTGTCGTCCGGGACGGTCAGCAGCACCAGGTCGGCGCGCTCGAAGACCTGTGCCGGAGACATCAGCGGCACGTCGGGCAGGAGCAGCGCGGCTCGGCGCCTGGAGGCGTCGGAGACCCCGGACACGGCCACCGGGCGGTGGCCGGCGAGCTGGAGGGCCGCCGCGAGGGCGGGACCGACGCGGCCCGCGCCGACGACGCCGACACTGAGGCGGGCGGGTCGGTCCTTGGGTTCTGGCTGGGGGGATGTACTCACTCGACGGCGGCCTTCCGTTCCAGTCCGCTCGGGGTACCGGACGATTTCTCGTCATGTTAACGCGATTGGTCCGAGCGCCGTTTCGGTTGTCCACAGGCTGTGGGTTTCCGCAGGTCACGCGGGGTGGGCAAATCGGGGTGCCGGTACGGGACGGCGCACGGCATCATCCGGGGATGAGCGATTCGGCGGAGCGGGGCCGGGAACAGGCCGCGGAGCGGGACACGGAAGAGACGGACGGGCAGGACCGGGACGAGACGGCGGAGCGGAAGCGGGAGCGGCGAAGTACCGCGTGGCAGGAGGCCGAAAGGGTGCTGTGGCGGGCCGGCCATCAGCAGACGGTCCGTTCGCGGCTGGCCTGGCTGAACGACGGGGCCGAGAGCGTGTACGACCTCGACCGGCCGGTGGACATGTACGGCGACCGGATCGTGGAGACACTGGAGGAGCGGGTCGCCGGGCTGCTCGGCAAGGAGGCGGCCGCCTTCTTCCCCACCGGGACCATGGCCCAGCAGGTCGCCCTGCGGTGCTGGGCGGGCCGTACCGGTGACGCGACCGTCGCGATGCACGCGCTCGGCCACCCGGAGGTGCATGAGCGGCATGCGTTCAGCACGCTCAGCGGGCTGCGCCCGGTCCGGGTGACAGGGGAACCGCGGCTGCCGACGGCCGAGGAGGTCCGGGACTTCGAGGAGCCGTTCGGGACTCTGCTGCTCGAACTGCCTCTCAGGGACGCCGGTTTCGTGCTGCCCACCTGGGAGGAGCTGGAAGCGGTCACGGAGGCGGCGCGCGAGCGGGATGCCGTCGTGCACTTCGACGGAGCGCGGCTGTGGGAGTGCACCCCGCATTTCAGCCGCCCCCTGGACGAGATCGCGGGCCTCGCGGACAGCGTCTACGTGTCGTTCTACAAGTCGCTCGGCGGCCTCGGCGGGGCGGCGGTCGCGGGCCCGAGGACGCTGATCGACGAGGCGAAGGCCTGGCGGCACCGGTACGGCGGCATGGTCTTCCAGCAGTTCCCGACCGTTCTGGGGGCACTGATCGGCCTGGACCGGGAACTGCCCCGGCTGCCCGCGTACGTGGCCCACGCGCGCGTGGTCGCCGCCGCCCTGCGCGAGGGGTTCGCCGAGGCCGGGGTGCCCTGGGCGCGCGTCCACCCCGAGGAGCCGCACACCCATCAGTTCCAGGTCTGGCTCCCGTACGACGCCGAGGTGCTCACGGACACGGCGACGCTGCACACCGAGGAGACGAAGACCGGTCTCTTCACGCGCTGGAGTCGTGGCGGCCCGGGGCTGGCGCTCACCGAGGTCACGGTGGCGGCCCCGGGTCTGGAGTGGACGGCCGAGGACGTGAAGACGGCCGTCGCGGACTTCGTGGCGCGGCTGCCCGGCTGAGATCCCGGACGCCGGGACGCCCGCGGCCCGGGTCAGCAGCCGGCGCGCCGCCGTCCGCGCAGCCAACGGCCCAGGGCCTCCCGGGACGAGCCGCGGGCCGGACGGCCCGCCACGACGGCCCGGAACCGCCGGTGGTCGCGCAGCTCGCGGGCGACCCGCCAGTCGTGCCGTCCGGGCGCGGGAGGGCCGGGTTCACCGTGCTGACGGGCCCGGTGGGTGTCGAGGAGGTACTGCTGGGTGACGCTCATGACGGATCGCCCTTTCGGGACGGCTTCGGGACGGGCGGGGGATCCGTGGGCCCCGCGCGGTGCGCCCCGGTTCCGCTCTCAGCGTGCGCCCGGGCCCGGCGCACGTCGCCCCGATTGACGGCGGCCGTCAATCGGCGGCGGCGTTGTCGGTGGTGGGGTGCACCATGAGGTCATGAGCGTGCGTATCGATGTCAGCGGGCTGCGGCCGGAGCGGATCGCCGTCGTGCCCTCGCCGCTGGCCGAGCTCGGGATGGCGCTGCACGCGCTGTCCGAGCCGGGGCACCACCCCGGGCTGCAGGGCTGGGCGACCGGCGTGACCCCCCGGCTGGACCCGCATCTCGCCGACCGGATGTGCGAGGCCGACTTCCTGTGGCGGACGACCTTCTCCGACCTGTTCCTGCCGTACGCGGGCATTCCCGGCCGGAGCACGCTCCCGGGTGCCACGCTCGCCGAGGAGCTGGACCAGCTGGACAAGCTGACGGACGAGCAGTTCGTCGACGCGGCGCTGGAGTTCACCTGCGCGCTCCCGTACGAGGGGCCGGGCCCCGACACGCTCTCCGACCCGAAGCTCCAGCACCGCGCGCTGGAGCTGGCCGCCGCGCGCGGACCCCAGCAGGTGCGGTTCAGCCAGCGGCTGCTGGACGATCCCCCGCAGATCCGGGCGTGGCTGCGGCAGTTCCTGGAGGACTGCGACGAGGCGTTCTTCGCGGAGACCTGGTCCCGGCTGCGCCACCAGCTCGCGGCGGACGCCCGGCACAAGACGGACCTCCTGCGGCGCAGAGGTCTGGCGGAGGCCGTGGCCTCGGTCTCCCCCGCCCTGGCGCTCGACGAGAGCACCCGGACGATCACGGTCGACAAGCTGGGCCAGGGCCGGACGTCCACCGGGGACGGCGGGCTCCTCCTGGTGCCGACGAGTCTCGGCTGGCCGCACCTGATGGTGCTGCACCGGTACGGCTGGCAGCCGGTGCTGCACTACCCGGTCGGCTCCCCCGAGCTGACCGCCCAGTCCTCCCTGGAGCAGCTGACGCTGCGGATGACCGCCCTGTCGCACCCGGTCCGGATGCGGATCTGCCGGAGTCTGGCCCGCAGCGCGTTCACCACGGGCGAGCTGGCCCAGGTGAACGGGATGACGGCACCCGAGATATCCCGGCACCTGGGCGTGCTCAAGAAGGCGGGCCTGATCACCACGCGGCGCCGTGGCCGTTACGTGCTGCACCAGCTGGACGTGACGGTGGTGGCCCGGCTCGGCAGCGACTTCCTGGAGGGCATCCTGCGCTGAGCCGCGCCACACGGCCCCGGTGGGACCGCGAGAGGCCGGGCAGGCCCGGCCCGCCCCCGGATCAGCGGTGTCCGCCCGCCCGTACGAGCCCCGTCTCGTAGGCGAGGACCACCACCTGCACCCGGTCCCGCAGCCCCAGCTTCGTCAGAATGCGCCCCACGTGGGTCTTCACGGTCGCCTCGGAGAGCACGAGGCGGGCCGCGATCTCTCCGTTCGACAGGCCCTGCGCGACCAGGATCATCACCTCGCGCTCGCGGTCGGTGAGCCGCTCCAGCCCCTTGTGCTGGTGGTCCTTGCCGGCGTTGGGCAGCATCGGCGCGAAGCGGTCGAGCAGGCGCCTGGTGGTGGACGGCGCGACCACCGCGTCGCCGCTGTGCACGGAGCGGATGGCGGTGAGCAGTTCGCCGGGCGGCACGTCCTTGAGCATGAAGCCGGAAGCACCCGCCTTCAGCCCGGAGAAGGCGTACTCGTCGAGGTCGAAGGTGGTGAGGATCAGCACCTTCGGGGGGTTCGGCTCCGAGCAGATCCGGCGCGTGGTCTCCACCCCGTCCAGTTTCGGCATGCGGACGTCCATCAGCACCACGTCGACGGCCGTCGCCCGCAGTACCTGGAGAGCCTCGACACCGTCGCCCGCCTCGGCCACGACCTCCATGTCCGGCTGGGCGTCGAGCACCATCCGGAAACCGGTGCGCAGCAGCACCTGGTCGTCGACGAGCATCACGCGGATCGCCATCGGGGTCCCTTCACTTCACTTGCTTACGGATCACACATGCTTACGGATCACACGTGTACAGGTGTCAGTGCGCGGGCTTGAGCGGCAGCAGGGCACTGATGCGGAAGCCTCCACCGGGCCGCGGTCCCGCGTCCAGGGTGCCGCCGACCATGCCGACGCGCTCGCGCATCCCGATCAGGCCGTGCCCCTGCCCGTCGGCGCCGCCCTCCTCGTACAGCTCGTGGGGCGCGCCCTTGCCGTCGTCCTCGACGAGCAGACCGAGGCCGTCGTCGAAGTAGACCAGGCGCACGCTCGCGCCGGTGTTCGGGCCCCCGTGCTTGCGCGTATTGGTGAGCGCCTCCTGCACGATGCGGTACGCCGTGAGTTCCACGCCGCTGGGCAGGGGGCGCGGCGTCCCCTCGACCTTGAAGTCGACGGGCAGCCCCGAGGTACGGCACTGCTCGATGAGGTCGTCGAGCTGCTCCACATCGGGCTGCGGCACGTACTCGCCGACCTCCTGGTGTTCGCCGGTGCGCAGCACGCCGAGCAGGCGGCGCATCTCGGCGAGCGCCTGGCGGCCGGTCCCGGAGATGGTCTCCAGGGCCTTCCTCGCCTGCTCGGGGGCGGTGTCCATGACGTAGGCGGCGCCGTCGGCCTGGACCACCATCACCGAGACGTTGTGCGCGACCACGTCGTGCAGCTCGCGGGCGATCCGGGCGCGCTCGGCGGCGACGGCGACCTTGGCCTGCGCCTCGCGCTCCTTCTCCAGCCGGGCGGCACGCTCCTCCAGCTGGGCGAGGTAGGCACGGCGGGTGCGGATGGAGTCGCCGAGCACCCAGGCGAGCGCGAACGGCACCGTCTGGAAGGCCGCTATCAGGACGTTGCCCAGCGAGCTGGACTCCATCTGGGGCCAGCGGATCTGCGAGAGGGTCGCCGCGCACAGGCCGCCGATCAGGGCGAAGCGGGAGGCCCAGCGGGCGCCGTCCGCCGCGACGGTGTAGATGATCACCAGCATCGCGAAGTCGGCGGGCACCACCTCGACGTCCAGGACGAGCTGGGCGAGGCCCATGGCGGCCGCCAGGACCAGCATCTTCTCGGGCATGCGGCGGCGCAGCGCCACGACCAGGCTCAGGACCAGGGCGATCGGGAGGGCCGTCGCGAGCGACCCGTGGTGGTTCGCAGCGCCGTTGACATTGGTGAGGCTCACGGCGGAGATCCCGAGCAGGACGACGGCCCAGAAGCCGTCGACCCACGTCGGGTGTCTGCGGAGAAAGTCATAAAGGCGCTGCACGTAACCCAGAGTAGGGAAGCGTGCAGTGTGCAGGGGTCAACCGGAGGGCCGATCCGCGAGCGGTGCTCGTACTCCCCAAGGTGGAGACTCTCCCCTTTCCCGACGCTTAGCCTGGCCCGGTGAGGCATGAGGCGGCGGGCGTGTGGCGGGGTTGGCGCGAGGCGGCACAGGAGGCGCTGTACGGCCCGTCGGGCTTCTACCGCAGGCCCGAGGGGCCCGCGGGCCACTTCCGTACGTCGGTGCACGCGTCCCCGCTCTTCGCGGCGGCCGTGGCCCGGCTGCTGTGCCGGGTCGACGAGGCCCTCGGCCGTCCCGCCGTGCTGGACTTCGTCGACATGGCGGCCGGTCACGGCGAACTCGTGACGGGTGTCCTCGCCGCGCTCCCCGCCGACGTGGCCTCCCGTGCGCGCGGGTACGCCGTCGAACGCGCCTCGCGCCCCGCCGGACTCGACCCCGGGATCCAGTGGCTCCCGGAGCCCCCGCGCGGGATCACCGGGCTGCTGTTCGCCAACGAGTGGCTGGACAACGTGCCGGTGGACGTGGCGGAGGTGGACTGCGAGGGCGTACCGCGGCTGGTTCTCGTACGGGCCGAGGACGGGGCCGAACGCCTCGGTGAGCCCGTCGCCGGCGCGGAGGCGCGGTGGCTGCGCGCGTGGTGGCCGGCGTCCGGCGAGGGTGCCCGTGCCGAGATCGGGCTCTCCAGGGACACGGCCTGGGCCGGAGCCGTGGCCACCCTCGACCGGGGTCTGGCCGTCGCCGTCGACTACGCCCACCCCGCGGTCGCCCGGCCGCCCTTCGGGACGCTCACGGGCTTTCGTGAGGGCCGGGAGACGCGGCCCGTGCCCGATGGGTCGTGCGACATCACGGCGCACGTCGCCCTCGACGCGTGCGCGCTGCCGGGGGGGCACGTGGTGACCCAGCGGGCCGCGCTGCGCGCGCTGGGCGTGAGTGGCGCCCGACCGGCGCTCTCGCTGGCTTCGAGCGACCCTGCCGCGTACGTACGCGCCCTCGCGAGCGCCGGCGAGGCCGCCGAGCTCACCGCGCCCGGCGGCCTGGGCGAGTTCGGCTGGCTGCTGCAGCCGGTGGGCGTGCCCCGGTCCGGCCGCCGCTCCCTGTTCGACGGCCTGCCCGTCGATCTACTTGTCGATGTCGCCGACCACGAAGAACAGTGATCCCAGGATCGCCACCATGTCCGCGACCAGCGTGCCGGGCAGCAGCTCGGTCAGCGCCTGGATGTTGTTGAAAGAGGCCGAGCGCAGCTTCAGCCGGTACGGGGTCTTCTCACCCTTGCTGACCAGGTAGTACCCGTTGATGCCGAGGGGGTTCTCGGTCCAGGCGTACGTGTGGCCCTCGGGCGCCTTGAGGACCTTGGGGAGGCGCTGGTTGACCGGTCCGGGCGGCAGCTCGGCCAGCCGGTCGAGACAGGCGTCCGCGAGGTCGAGCGCGTTGTGCGTCTGCTCCAGGAGGCACTCGAAGCGGGCCAGGCAGTCGCCCTCCTGCCGCGTGACGACCTTCAGGGTGTCCTGGAGCTCGCCGTACGCCAGATACGGCTCGTCGCGGCGCAGGTCGAAGTCGACCCCCGAGGCGCGCGCGATCGGCCCGCTCACGCCGTACGCGTGCACGGCCGCCGGTGCGAGGACGCCCACGTCCCGGGTGCGCCCCCGGAAGATCTCGTTGCCGAGCACCAGGTCGTCGTACACGCTCATCCGCGAGCGCAGGGCGGTGACGGCGTCCCGCGCGCGGGTGGTCCATCCGGCGGGGAGGTCCTCCTTGAGGCCCCCGACCCGGTTGAACATGTAGTGCATGCGCCCGCCGGAGACCTCCTCCATCACGTGCTGAAGCTCCTCGCGCTCCGTGAACGCGTAGAAGATCGGCGTGATCCCGCCCAGCTCCAGGGGGTAGGAGCCCAGGAACATCAGATGGTTGAGGACGCGGTTGAGCTCCGCGAGAAGCGTGCGCAGCCATACAGCGCGCTCGGGGACCTCCATGCCGAGCATCCGCTCCACGGCGAGCACCACGCCCAGCTCGTTCGAGAACGCCGAGAGCCAGTCGTGGCGGTTGGCGAGCATGACGATCTGGCGGTAGTCGCGTGCCTCGAACAGTTTCTCCGCACCGCGATGCATATAGCCGATCACCGGCTCCGCCTGCTGGATCCGTTCGCCGTCGAGCACGAGCCGCAGCCGCAGCACGCCGTGCGTCGACGGGTGCTGGGGCCCGATGTTGAGCACCATGTCGGTGCTTTCCGCGGCGCCGCCGATACCGATCGTGGTCTCCGTCTTGGGAGTCATGCACACAGTCTGGCGTACGTACCCTTGCGGCATGGAAAAGCGGAGCACGGAAGCCGCGGTCGGCACCGCCTCGGAGCCTGTCTGGACCGGGCTGCCGCCGGGGCTGCTGCGGATGCGCCGACTGTTGCTGGTGGTGTGGCTGGGGCTGCTGACCATCGCCGTGGCCCTCCTGCCGGGACTGCTCGCCGGGCCGGTCTGGGCGGCCTTCGCCCTGCTGCCGCTCGCTCTGCTCGGATGGGGCTGGCGGATGCTGGGGCGCAACTGGCGCTCCTGGCGGTACGCGGAGCGCGCGGACGACCTGCTGATCAGCCGGGGGGTGCTGTTCCGCGAGGAGACCGTGGTGCCGTACGGCCGGATGCAGCTGGTCGAGGTGACCTCCGGCCCCGTCGAGCGGCACTTCGGGCTCGCGAGCGTGCAGCTGCACACGGCGGCCGCCGCGACGGACGCGCGCATCCCGGGCCTGGACCCGGCCGAGGCCGAGCGGCTGCGCGACCGGCTGACCGAGCTGGGCGAGGCCCGATCGGCGGGACTGTGACGACGCCGGCGCCCGGCCCGCAGGACGCCGCCCCCCGGGAGGCAAAGCCACTGGTCGAGCGGCGGCTGCATCCCGTGACGCCGTTCCGGCGGGCCTGGGCGCCCGTCGCCGTGATAGCCGGCTGGGCCGTGCACGACCCCGATCAGGCACAGGAGCAGCTGACCCGGCTGACGACGACGGCGCTGCTCATCGGCCTCGCGGTGATCGTCCCGGCGGCCGCCCTCTACGGCTTTCTCAGCTGGTGGTTCACGCACTTCGCGGTGACCGAGACGGAACTGCGCATACGCACCGGCCTGTTGTTCCGGCGTACCGCGCACATCCGGCTCGACCGGCTCCAGGCCGTCGACGTCACCCAGCCGTTGCTGGCCCGCGTGGCGGGCGTCACCAAACTCAAACTCGATGTCGTCGGGACGCACAAGAAGGACGAGCTCGCCTTCCTCGGCGAGGACGACGCCCGCGCCCTGCGCGCCGAACTCCTCGCCCGCGCGGCCGGTTTCGCCCCCGAGACGGCGCACGAGGTCGGCGAGGCGCCGGTACGACGGCTGCTGCACGTCCCGGGGGGCGTCCTGGCCGTCTCACTGGTCCTCACCGGCGCCACCTGGGGCTCCCTGGCCGCCGCGCTCGTCGTACCGCCCGTGCTCTGGTTCGCCACCCACAGCGTGTGGTCGGTCCTCGCGACCGGGGTGCCGCTGCTCGGCGCCGCGGGCGCGAGCAGCGTGGGCCGGTTCGTCGGCGAGTACGACTGGACGGTGGGCGACTCCCCCGACGGGCTCCGCATCGACCACGGCCTCCTCGACCGAACGCACGAGACGGTGCCGCCGGGGCGCGTGCAGACCGTGCGGATCATCGAACCGCTGCTGTGGCGGCGGCGCGGATGGGTACGGGTCGAGCTGGACGTGGCGGGGTCGTCCAACTCCGTCCTCGTGCCGGTCGCCCCGCGCGAGGTCGCCGAGGCGGTGGTCGCGGGCGTGCTGCCGGGGGTGACCGTGCCGTCCGCCCTGTCCCGGCCGCCGCGCCGGGCCGGGTGGTGCGTGCCGTTCTGGTGGCGGGGGTACGGACTCGCCGTCACCGACACCGTGTTCGCCGCGCGTCACGGCCTGCTGCGCCGCACCCTCTCCCTCGTACCCCATGCGAAGGTCCAGAGCGTCCGGCTGACGCAGGGGCCCTGGAGACGCCTCCACGGCCTCGCCGACGTCCATGTGGACACCGGGGCCGGCAAGACGGTGACGGCTCGGCTGCGCGGCGCCCCGGAGGCCGCGGAGCTTCTTCAGGCGCAGGCGGACCGGTCACGGACGGGGCGGCGGGAGGCCCGGCCGGACCGGTGGATGGCGGGGCCTGGAGGGCCTGATGCGGAGGCCTGATGCGGAGGGCTGGCGGGGAGGGCTCGCGGGGAGGGTCTGACGGCGAGAGGGCAGTGGCTCGGTGCCACTGCCCTCATGTAGCGAACCCCTGACGCCTCCGGCCGGGGGCGCCGTCAGGAAACCGCGCTCCGCAGGACGCCCACGTCGATGTGCTCGGTCTCGTCGTGCGCCGTCAGGTCGATGACCTGGCCGACCCCGCGGGACTCCTCGTCGACGGGCTTGAAACCGGCCTCGGCCTCGGCCTTGTGCAGGGCGAGCGCCTCTTGGCCGACCACGTCGGCGAGGTCCTCGTTCTGCACGGACTCCATCGCGTCGGACGACGACCCCTGCTGCGTACCGAAGAAGTCGAACCCGCCCTCGACGGACGGGCGCCGGGCGGGCGCGGTCGGCACGACGGCCACCGCGGTCGGCACGGTGAAGTGTCCGGAGGGACGCACGGGCTTGGCGGGCTTCACCGGCTGCGCGGGGTGGGCCGCCTCCTCGGCCGCCGCGGACGCCTTCGCGTGAGCGGGGGTGGGAGCGGGCGCCGTGGCCTGCGTGGGCGCGGAAACGGTGTCCGTGCGCTCGTGCCCGTCGGCCGCCTCGGGCGTCGTCGCCGGCCGTGTCCCGTCCGTCTCGCCGTCGGCTCCGGGCGCGGACGGAGCGACGTCGGCGGCTTCGGTGGCGTCGGCCCGCGCGCGCTGCTCGTCCAGGAGGCTCAGGGCGCTCGCGGGGGTCGCGGGGGCGTCGTGCGCGGACCCCTGCGCCGGTGAGTCGCCGGGCTCGACACCCGCGAAGGCCCCGGGGTCGTCGTCCTCCGGCACGGACTCGGCCTCGGGATCGGGGTCGGGCTCGGGATCGGAGTCCGCCGTCGCTTCGGTGGCGTTGTCCGCATCGCCGGGGGCATCGCCGTGTGCGTCGCCGTGTGCGTCGCCGTGTGCGTCGCCGTCGGCGGTGCCCTCACCATCGGTGGCGGAGGCGCCGTCCGAGGCGGAGCCGGAGCCGGTGCTTCCGGTGCTTCCGGTGCTTTCGGTGTTGCCGGTGCCGGCGTCCGTGTCGGGGATGTCCGCCTCCGCGGCACCGTCCGCGATCCGGCTGAGCGCCGCGTCGGCCCGCAGGAAGAGCGACGATCCGGCCGGGGAGAAGGCCTCGGCAGCCTCGGACGCGTCCGCCGCCCCGCCTTCCGCCTCCTCCTCGCCGGCCTCCTTCTCGCCTACGCCCTGCTCCGCCTTCTCAGTTACGCCCTGCTCCGCCTTCTCCGCCGTCGCTTCCGCTTCCGCGTCCGTGCCCTCACCCGCGTCGGCGTTCGTCTCCTCGCCCGTTTCGGCCACGTCCTCGGGCGTCTCCGTCGAGTCGACCGCTTCGCCGGTCTCCGGCTCCGCGGGGTCCGCGGACCGCGCCGGCTCCCCCGCGGCCGGAAGCTCGCGCGCGGGAGCCGTGGTCTCTATCTCGAGCAGCCGCCGGCCCTCCAGCGCGCTCGCCCGCTCGGTCTCCGCCGTCGCGTACCGCCGCAGCAGCGCCGCGTGCTCGTTGCGCAGGCCCGCCAGCTCCACGCGCTTGGCCCGCAGGTTGTGTTCGAGCTTGGTGCGCAGCTCGCGCGACTCGTCGAGGTCCGTCTCCAGTTCGGCGACACGCTCCTCGTGGCGCCACTCGTCGCTCGCACGCGCGCGCGTGAGGTCCGCGACCCGCTTGCCCGCCGCCGTGTCCCAGCTGCGCATGACGACGGCCCCGACGACAGCGGTCACCGCGGCGCCCGCCGCCAGCATGCGGAGCACACCTGGCTCCGTGAACAGCCAGGGACCCACGGCGCAGACGAGCGAGACGCCCGCGATCGCCGAGGGAGGCAGCAGCCGGTGCAGAGGCGGGGAATGGCGGTGACGTCCACGTGGCATGGCCAGAAACTTACCGCGCGTAGGCGAATCTTGGAGCCCCGCCCGGTAAAAACACAGCCACCCCGAAACCTTCGCAGCGCCCCGGCAGCCCCTGGGGGCGACCCCTTACCCCTAAAGGGCCACCGCATGCCCCGCACGCCCCGCATGCCCCGCGAGCGCCGCTGGTGGTTGATCAGCCTCTTCGTCCGGATCCTTCGTCCGGATCCCTCACCGGACCGCTCGCCTTTCCGAAAGCGCTTTGAGGTCGTGTTTCTCGCCGAATAGCCCGCGGAACGGCCGGAGAACGCACCGCGAAACAGTCAGCGGGAATTCTCCGGATCTTCTCCGCCCGGCCGATCGCGCTCCCCGGAAGGGCCGTCGGCGATCTCCGTCGGGGCCGTCAGCGGTCGCTCAGCATCCCGCTCATCCACTGCAGCGCCCCCGGGATCTCCCTGCGCCACGTGTTGAAATTGTGACCCCCGCTGTCGAGGATGATCGACGCGATCCCGGTGCGCCCCGTGCCCTTCACCTGGTCGATGAACCTCAGCGTGTCCCTGTAGTTGTGCTCGCCCTCCTTGCTGCTGGTGACCAGCAGCGACGTGCGGGGCGCGGGATTGTGCCGCAGGTACCAGCGCAGGTCGGCCGAGTTGCGCAGCAGCCGGTCCCCGTGGAAGAGGTCGCCCGTCGTCGGATCGATCGGCGCCCTGTAGTAGGGCGACAGGCCCGCCCCGGCGGCGTACGTCTCGGGGTGGTGCACGGCCAGCTTCAGCGCGCAGTAGCCGCCCGTGGAGTCGCCGATGATCCCCCAGCTCCCGGGCTTCCTGCCCACCCTGTAGTGGGCCGCCACGACCTCGGGAAGGTCCTTGGCGAAGAAGGACTCGGTCTGCGGTCCGCCCGGGATGTCCACGCATTCGGTGTCCCGCGGCGGCGCGACGGTGGGCCGCATCATGACGAGGATCATCGGCTGCATCCTGCCGTCCTTGGCCAACTCGTGGGCCGTCTGCGGATAGTGCAGCCCCTTGATGAGCGCCTCCGCGGTGCCCGGGTACCCGGTGAGGACCGTGGTCGCCGGGAAGGTACGGGTGCGATAGCGCGACTGGAAGTACTCGGGGGGCAGATAGACGTACGCCGGGGTGGCGATGTGTGTCGTACGGCCGACGATGTCGACCTTCTGGATCTGACCGCCGACCTGCGGCCGGGCCCCGCCCGACACATTCACCTGCTGGGTGTCGACCACCTGGAGAGGGCCGCCGGCCCCGCGGCCCGAATGGTCGACCACCACACCCTGGCCGCTCTCCCGGCCGAGAAGGTCGGCCCAGCTCGCGTAGAACCCGAACGCCTGGTTGGCGAACAGGCCGATCGAGACGAAGACCGCCACCTGGGTGACCAGAAGCATGCCGATCCGTCCGCCGACAGCCGGCCAGTCGCGCCGCGCCAGCCGTGGCCACCACCACACCGTGCCGGCGAACAGCAGCACGGCGAACAAGATCGCCAACACCAGCACCTTGTTGCTTGTGAGACCCATGGACTGTTCCCGCCTGCGCTTCCCGTCCCGGGCCGCCCTGCTCCTTCGCAGGAGCTTGCCCCGGACTTTCCTTGCCTTTTGAAACGGCTTTCCGATGGGGAGTGAACCTGACCCCCCTAGACACCGTCCTAGAGGGCGCAATGTCGCCGGATGCCGGAATGGCACCGGAATCAAGGTCTCTCGCAGAACTACGGGATGCGATGTCTGTCAGGATAGATGGGGAAATGTCGGGTGAGGTTCCAGACCGAACAGGTGGGACGCGACGCATAGTCCGTGGTCCCCGCCCTGAGGCCGTCCCCGCCCTCGTCGCCAGGGCCTGCACACTCGTAGGGGTCCTGGACATCGCCGCCGGCGTCTTCCCGCGCTTCCGGCGCAGCCGTATGCACGCCCTCGCCGAGGTGCTGCCGGGTTCGTTCGGACCCTTCGCCGCGGCGCTGTCGCTCAGCGCGGGCGTGCTCCTCCTGCTCCTCGCTCATGGACTGCGCCGCCGCAAGCGCCGGGCGTGGCGCGCCGCCGTGGTGCTGCTGCCGGCCGGCGCCGTCGCCCAGTTCGCCTACCGCCATTCGCTCATCGGCGTCGTCATCTCCCTCGCGCTGCTCGCACCGCTGCTGCGCCACCGCAGCGAGTTCGCCGCCCTGCCCGATCCGCGCAGCCGCTGGCGGGCCCTCGCGAACTTCGTCCTCATGGGCGCCGGCTCCCTCGTTCTCGGGCTGATCATCGTCAGCGTCCACGAGGACCGGATGGTCGGCGACCCGAGCGTGGCCGACCGCCTCGCCCACGTGCTGTACGGGCTGTTCGGCTTCGAGGGCCCCGTCGACTACGCCGGACCCACCTCCTGGACGGTCGCCTTCTCGCTCGGCGCGCTCGGCTGGCTGACCGCCGTCACGACGATCTATCTGGCCTTCCGCCCCGAACACCCCGCCGCCCGCCTGACGGAGGACGACGAGAGCCGGCTGCGGACCCTCCTCGACAAGCACGGCGGCCGCGACTCGCTCGGTCACTTCGCGCTCCGCCGTGACAAGGCCGTCGTGTTCTCGCCCAGCGGCAAGGCCGCCGTCACCTACCGCGTCGTCTCCGGCGTGATGCTGGCCAGCGGCGACCCCATCGGTGACGTCGAGGCCTGGCCCGGCGCCATCGAACGCTTCATGGACGAGGCCAAGGCCCACTCCTGGACCCCCGCCGTGATGGGCTGCTCGGAGACGGGCGGCGAGGTGTGGACCCGCGAGACCGGTCTCGACGCCCTCGAACTGGGCGACGAGGCGGTGGTGGACGTCGCGGATTTCTCGTTGGCCGGGCGCGCGATGCGCAACGTGCGCCAGATGGTGAAACGCATCGAACGGGCTGGCTACGAGACCCGGGTGCGGCGCATCCGTGACCTGAGCGAGGGCGAACTGGACCGGATACGCCGCGCCTCGGAGGCGTGGCGCGGCACGGACACCGAACGCGGCTTCTCCATGGCGCTCGGCCGCATCGGCGACCCCTCCGACAGCGACTGCCTCATCGCCACCGCCCACAAGGCCGACGACACACCCGGCCCGTACGGTGACCTGAAGGCCGTCCTCCACTTCGTCCCGTGGGGCGCCGACGGGGTCTCCCTGGACCTCATGCGGCGCGACCGCGCGGCCGACCCCGGCATGAACGAACTCCTCATCGTGGCCGCCCTGGAGGCGTCCCCCCGCCTCGGCATCCAGCGGATCTCGCTCAACTTCGCGATGTTCCGCTCGGCGCTGGCACGCGGCGAGAAGATCGGCGCGGGGCCCGTGCTGCGCGCCTGGCGGGGACTGCTGGTCTTCCTGTCCCGCTGGTTCCAGATCGAGTCCCTGTACAAGTTCAACGCCAAGTTCCGCCCGCGCTGGGAGCCCCGCTTCGTCGTCTACGGCTCCTCCCGCGACCTCCCGCGCATCGGCTTCGCCGCCATGCAGGCCGAGGGCTTCGTGAACCTGGCCCTTCCCGGGCTGCTCCGCCGCCGCGTCCGGGCCCCGCGCCCCTGCGCGCACGCGGTGGCGGAACACGGGGTCAGAGCGGCGTAGGCGCACGGACGGAGCCGCGCGTAGCCGCGCGGACGACGCCGCCCGAGGACTCCTGCCCCAGCCCTGGGGGCCCTCGCCCGCACCACGGGGGCCCGCACGGTGGAGGGGTCCGCGGAGCAACCCGAACCGGCCGGGAGCGGCCCGAAGACCCCGGTCACGGGCGGCCCGCGGAGGAATCCGGCCCTCGCCGGAGGCCTAGGCTGGACGTATGAGCACTGAGCGCCGGCGCGGCCACGTCGCGGGACTGCCGACCTGGGACCGCTGCGCGGTCATGGGAGTCGTCAACGTCACGCCCGATTCCTTCTCGGACGGCGGACGCTGGTTCGACACGACGGCCGCCGTCAAACACGGCCTCCACCTGGTCACCGAGGGCGCCGACCTGGTGGACGTGGGCGGCGAGTCCACCCGCCCCGGCGCCTCCCGCGTCGACGAGGCGGAAGAGCTCAAGCGGGTGATCCCGGTCGTCCGGGGCCTGGCCTCCGAGGGCATCACCGTCTCCGTGGACACCATGCGCGCCAGCGTCGCCGAGCAGGCGCTCGCCGCCGGAGCCGCCCTGGTCAACGACGTCAGCGGCGGTCTCGCCGACCCCGCGATGATCCCCGCCGTCGCCGCGGCCGGAGCCCCCTTCGTGGTCATGCACTGGCGCGGCTTCCTGGAGGGCGGCAACGTACGGGGGACCTACACGGACGTCGTCTCCGAAGTCGTCGACGAGCTCCACGCGCGCGTGGAGGCCGTTCTGGCCGGCGGCGTCAGCCCCGACCGGATCGTCGTCGACCCGGGCCTCGGCTTCTCCAAGGACTCCGAGCACGACCTGGCACTCCTCGCCCACCTCGACCGGCTGGGCGGACTCGGCCGCCCGCTCCTGGTCGCCGCGTCGCGCAAACGCTTCCTCGGCCACGTCCTGGCGGGCCCGGAGGGCGCCCCGCCACCCGCCCGCGAACGGGACGCCGCCACCGCCGCCGTCTCCGCGCTCGCCGCCCACCAGGGCGCGTGGGCGGTCCGTGTCCACGAGGTACGGGCCACCGCCGACGCCGTCCGCGTCGCCCGGGCCGTCGAGGGAGCCCAGTGAGCGCACCGCGCACCGACGTCGAGCAGGTCGAACTCGCCAACACCGCCTTCTACGAGGCACTGGAAAGGGGCGACTTCGAGACGCTGTCGTCCCTCTGGCTGGCCCCTCTGGACACCGGCGACGACAGCGTCGGGAGCGAGGGCGCGGACGTCTCCTGCGTCCACCCCGGCTGGCCGGTCCTCAACGGCCGAGGCGAGGTCCTGCGCTCGTACGCGCTGATCATGGCCAACACCGAGTACATCCAGTTCTTCCTCACGGACGTGCACGTCTCCGTGACCGGCGACACCGCGCTGGTCACCTGCACCGAGAACATCCTCAGCGGCGGCCCCGCGCCCGACGACAGCGACGAGCTCGGCCCGCTGGTCGGCCAGCTGGTCGTCGCCACGAACGTGTTCCGGCGCACGGACGACGGCTGGAAGCTCTGGTCGCACCACGCCTCCCCCGTCCTCGCCGAATCCGGCGAGGAGGAGGACGAGGAGACACCCGGTTGAGTGGGCCGGACGCCCGGGGGAACCAAGAAGTGGTTGGAATCACGAACCGCCGGGTATGGGCCGCTACCGACCCGTGAGCCGCCGCGTTCCCCAGGGGAAACACCCGATGAAGCCTCGTGACCATCATGTGGGCGCGCGCCCCCACGGACCGACACTGTCAGTGCCCGCAGGTAGATTCGTCCGAAGGCCGGTGTGCCGACCGCACGCGGTGCACGACGGACCCTACCGACGATTGCAGGAGTGATTCGCGTGGATCGTGTCGCGCTGCGCGGCCTCAAGGCTCGCGGACACCACGGTGTCTTCCAGAAGGAACGCGAAGAGGGACAGCCCTTCATCGTGGACCTGTCGCTGGGCCTGGACACCCGATCGGCCGCGGCCGACGACGACCTGACGAAGACCGTGCACTACGGCATCGTGGCGGAGGAGGTCGTGGCCATCGTCGAGGGCGAACCCGTCGATCTCATCGAGACGCTCGCCGAGCGCATCGCCCAGGCCTGCCTGAAGCACGACGGGGTGAGCGAGGTCGAAGTCTGCGTCCACAAACCGGACGCGCCGATCCCGGTCCCCTTCGACGACGTGACCGTCACCATCACCCGGAGCCGAGTATGACTGCGTCCTACACCGAAGGCCAGAGCGACCCGACGGTCCAGCCGGTGCCCGCCTCCGTGGTGGAGCGCGTGGACGCGGCCGACACGACCCTGCAGAACCCGAAGCGGGCGGTCCTCTCGCTCGGCTCGAACCTGGGCAACCGGCTGGAGACCCTGCAGGGCGCCGTCGACGCTCTGGAGGACACCCCCGGCGTCCGCATCAAAGCGGTCTCGCCCGTCTACGAGACGGAGCCGTGGGGCGTCGAGCCGGGCAGCCAGCCGTCGTACCTCAACGCGGTCGTGGTCCTCAAGACCACCCTCCCCCCGTCCTCGCTCCTGGAGCGGGCGCACGCGGTCGAGGAGGCCTTCGACCGGGTACGCGACGAACGCTGGGGCGCCCGCACGATCGACGTGGACATCGTGGCGTACGCCGATGTCGTCTCGGACGACCCGGTCCTGACGCTCCCTCACCCGCACGCCCACGAGCGGGCCTTCGTCCTCGTCCCCTGGCAGGACGTGGAACCCGAGGCCCAGTTGCCCGGACGCGGCCCGGTGGCACAGCTCCTCGCCGGCGTCGGCCAGGACGATGTCACGCCCCGCGCCGACCTGGAACTCCACCTGCCCGAGTAGTCGTTAAGGTCAAGACGACCAGAGGCCGGACGACCGTCCGGGGGCGGGTGACCGAAGGGGCAAAGTGAAAGAGCTGCGGATCAGGACGCTGGCCGCCGTGTTCGTCGTGGCGGGCGTGCTGTCCTGGGCGGGCGCCCGGCTGTGGAACGCGGTGGGGACGCTTCCCCGCGTCCCTCTGGCCGCCCCCATCGTGCTGGCCCTGATCGCCGTCGTGCTGCTGTCCACGGCGCTCTCGCTGCGCGCCCGCCTCAAGGCCCAGCGCGAGCGCCGCCCCGGCGCCAAGGGCGTCGACCCGCTGATGGCGGCCCGCGCGGTCGTCTTCGGCCAGGCGAGCGCCCTGGTCGCCGCCCTGGTGGCGGGCATGTACGGCGGCGCGGGCGCGTTCCTGCTCGAGTCCCTGGAAGTCCCGGCCCTGCGCGACCAGGCCATCTACGCCGGCTTCTCGGTCCTGGCCGGCATCGCCGTCATAGCGGCCGCCTTCTTCCTGGAGCGCGTCTGCAAACTCCCGGAGGACGACGACAACGAACACGGCGGCGCGGCTCCGGTCGCGTGACGCCCGTCCGGCGCCCGCACCGCACAGCGACCCGACCCCCGACGCCGGTGACCGGGCCCTGGCCCGCCCGGAGGGCGTCCGCGCACCGGGAGCACGCCCGGTGTGCGAGGAGCGGGCTCAGCGGGCCATGATCAGGCTCATCGCCTCGTTGCGAGTGGCCGGATCCCGCATCTGGCCGCGCACCGCCGAGGTGATGGTCTTCGCTCCCGGCTTGCGGACCCCGCGCATCGACATGCACATGTGTTCGCACTCCACGACGACGATCACGCCGCGCGGCTCCAGGATCTCCATCAGGGAGTCGGCGATCTGCGTGGTGAGCCGTTCCTGAACCTGCGGACGCCGGGCGTAGACGTCCACGAGCCGGGCCAGCTTCGAGAGCCCCGTGATCTTGCCGTCCGAGGACGGGATGTACCCCACATGGGCCACCCCGACGAACGGGACCAGATGATGCTCACAGCTGCTAAGGACCTCGATGTCCTTCACGAGGACCATCTCGTCGTGCCCGAGGTCAAAAGTGGTCGTCAGCACGTCCTCGGGCCGCTGCCACAGCCCGGCGAATATCTCCCTGTAGGCCCTCGCCACCCGCCCCGGTGTCTCCCGCAGGCCCTCGCGCTCCGGGTCCTCGCCGACCGCGATGAGGAGCTCTCGTACGGCGTTCTCGGCGCGCTTCTCGTCGAATTCGCCGATCGAGCCCTCGCCGTCCAGCGTCACGGGGTCGGTCATGTGGTCCTCGTTCCTGTGCCTCTCGGCGCGTGCGGTTCGACGCGCCGACGTGCGGGCATACCGCAATGCCGCGCCCCCCAGGCTAAAACCTGGGGGGCGCGGCAATCATTCCGGGCCTGCTGAGGCCGCCGGGGAGCTGAGCGGGTCAGCCCTCCGTGCGGTCCTCGGGAGCCGCTTCCTTCGCCGGGACGGATTCCGTCTTGACGATGGACGGCGTCGCGCCGTTCGCCCCGTTCGTCAGTGACAGCTCCTTGGGGGAGAGCACCGGCGGGCGGGTGGACGGGGTGCGGCGGGAGGAGCCGGTCCACGCGGGGCGGGCCGGGCGCTTCACGATGGGAGCGAAGACCTCGGCGATCTGCTCCTTGCTCAGCGTCTCCTTCTCCAGCAGCTGGAGCACCAGCGCGTCCAGAACATCGCGGTTCTCGACCAGGATCTCCCAGGCCTCGTTGTGCGCGTTCTCGATGAGCTTCTTGACCTCTTCGTCGACGAGCGCGGCGACCTCTTCCGAGTAGTCGCGCGGGTGCGACATCTCCCGGCCGAGGAACGGCTCGGTGTTGTCGCCGCCGAACTTGATCGCGCCGAGACGCTCGGTCATGCCGTACTGCGTGACCATCGCGCGGGCCGTTGCGGTGGCCTTCTCGATGTCGTTCGCGGCACCGGTGGTCGGGTCGTGGAAGACGAGCTCCTCGGCCGCGCGGCCGCCCAGCATGTAAGCAAGCTGGTCCAGCATCTCGTTGCGCGTCGTGGAGTACTTGTCCTCGTCCGGCAGGACCATCGTGTAGCCGAGGGCCCGTCCGCGCGACAGGATCGTGATCTTGTGGACCGGGTCGGAGTTCGGAGACGCCGCCGCGACCAGGGCGTGGCCGCCCTCGTGGTACGCGGTGATCTTCTTCTCCTTGTCCGACATGATCCGGGTCCGCTTCTGCGGGCCCGCGACCACACGGTCGATCGCCTCGTCCAGCATGTTGTTGTCGACCAGCTTCTGGTTGCTGCGGGCCGTCAGGAGCGCGGCCTCATTCAGCACGTTGGCCAGGTCGGCACCCGTGAAGCCGGGCGTGCGGCGGGCGACGGCGGACAGGTCGACGTCCGGAGCGACCGGCTTGCCCTTCTGGTGAACCTTGAGGATCTCCAGACGGCCCTGCATGTCCGGGCGGTCGACCGCGATCTGGCGGTCGAAGCGGCCGGGGCGCAGAAGGGCCGGGTCGAGGATGTCGGGCCGGTTCGTGGCGGCGATGAGGATCACGCCGCCCTTCACGTCGAAGCCGTCCATCTCGACGAGCAGCTGGTTCAGCGTCTGCTCGCGCTCGTCGTGACCACCGCCGAGGCCGGCGCCGCGGTGGCGGCCGACCGCGTCGATCTCGTCGACGAAGACGATCGCCGGGGCGTTCGCCTTGGCCTGCTCGAAGAGGTCACGGACCCGGGAGGCACCGACACCGACGAACATCTCGACGAAGTCGGAACCCGAGATCGAGTAGAAGGGAACGCCGGCCTCGCCCGCGACGGCGCGTGCGAGCAGCGTCTTGCCGGTACCGGGAGGCCCGTACAGGAGCACACCCTTGGGGATCTTCGCCCCGACGGCCTGGAACTTCGCCGGCTCCTGCAGGAACTCCTTGATCTCCTGGAGTTCCTCCACCGCCTCGTCCGAACCCGCGACGTCCGAGAACGTCGTCTTCGGGGTGTCCTTGGTGATGAGCTTCGCCTTGGACTTCCCGAAGTTCATGACCCGGGAGCCGCCGCCCTGCATCTGGTTCATCAGGAACAGGAAGACGACGACGATGAGGACGAAGGGAAGCAGCGACAGCAGGATGCCCAGGAACGGGTTCTGCTTGGACGGCGAAACCGTGTAGCCGTCCGGGATCTGCTTGTTCTGGTACTTGTCCTGCAGGGTGTTGGCCAGGGCCACGCCCTGGTCGCCGATGTAGCTCGACTGGATCTTCGAGCTGCCATCGACCTTCTCGCCGTCCTTCAGCGAGACCTTGATGACCTGCTCGTCGCCAGTGGTGATCTTGGCCGACTCGACCTTGTTGTCATTGATCGCCTGGACGACCTGGCCGGTGTCCACTGTCTTGTAGCCGCCGGACGAGCCGACGACCTGCATCAACACGACCACGGCAAGGACGGCCAGCACGATCCACATGACCGGCCCACGGAAGTATCGCTTCACGTCCATCCATACGGAGCGGAGCCGCCCCGTCCCTCCTGCCATAGTGAGTTTGATAAAGACTTAGAAAGACTGTTCTTCGGACGGTACCCCAGCATTGTCACCCGAAGCCGCAGGGGACGACTGACAATCCCGCCCACGCATGCTCCAACGGCGCGAAACCCGCTGGGGTTCCCGATCGTCTTACGAAGACCGGGACTCGGGGGTTCAGCCGCCGTAGACGTGAGGCGCGAGCGTACCGACGAACGGGAGGTTGCGGTACTTCTCGGCGTAGTCCAGGCCGTACCCGACCACGAACTCGTTCGGGATGTCGAAGCCGACCCACTCCACGTCGATCGCGACCTTGGCCGCCTCCGGCTTGCGCAGCAGCGTGCACACCTTGAGGGAGGCCGGCTCGCGGGAGCCGAGGTTGGAGATCAGCCAGGACAGGGTCAGCCCGGAGTCGATGATGTCCTCGACGATCAGGACGTGCTTGCCCTTGATGTCGGTGTCGAGGTCCTTGAGGATCCGCACCACACCGGAGGACTGGGTGCCCGCGCCGTACGAGGACACCGCCATCCAGTCCATGGTGACGGGGGTGGACAGCGCGCGCGCGAGGTCCGCCATGACCATGACGGCACCCTTGAGCACCCCCACGATCAGCAGGTCCTTGCCCGCGTACTCCGCGTCGACCTTCGCGGCCAGCTCGACCAGCTTCGCGTCGATCTCTTCCTTGGTGATGAGCACCGACTTGAGGTCGGTGCCCATGTCTTTCGCGTCCACCCGCATCACTTTCGGTCGTCCCACCGGCTGTCACGGCCCTCTCCGGAGGGGGCGCGTTTCAGCTTTGCCGAATCACCAGTCTGCCACCCTGCCGCTGCGCGACGACTTTGCCCGGGAGATTGATGACTCCCTGACCGCGCCAGCCGGTGATCAGCCGGTCGACTTCCTCGATGTGGCGGGCGAACAGCGAACCGGCCGGGGCACCCGCCTCGATGGCGGCCCGGCGCAGGATGCGGCGGCGTACGGCGGGCGGCAGGGCGTACAGCTTGGCGCACTCCAGCAGGCCCGCGGTGTCCCGCACGGAGGCCTCGGCCTGACGGGCCCAGGCGTCGAGGGCGTCGGCGTCGTCACGGGAGAGCTGGGCCGTACGGGCGAGGGCTCCGACCACCCCTTTGCCCAGCGCCTTCTCCAGGGCGGGCAGACCCTCGTGGCGCAGTCGCGAGCGGGTGTAGGCCGGGTCGGCGTTGTGCGGGTCGTCCCAGACGGGCAGCGACTGGACCATGCAGGCCTTGCGCGCGGTCTGCCGGTCGAGGTGCAGGAACGGGCGCCGGTAACGGCCGCCGGCCCCCGAGACCTCGGCCATGCCGGACAGGGAGCGGATGCCGGAGCCGCGGGCGAGGCCCAGCAGAACCGTCTCGGCCTGGTCGTCGCGCGTGTGTCCGAGGAGGATCGCGGCGGCGCCGTGGCGCTCTGCGGCGGCGTCCAGGGCGGCGTACCGGGCGTCGCGGGCGGCGGCCTCGGGGCCACCGTCGCGGCCGACGGTCACGGCGAGGGACTCGACGGGCGCCATGCCCAGCTCGACGAGGCGTCCGACCACGTCGTCGGCGCGCAGATCGGAGCCGGACTGCAGACCGTGGTCCACGGTGATGCCGCCGGCGCGGACACCGAGTTTGGGGGCTTCGAAGGCGAGCGCGGAGGCGAGCGCCATGGAGTCGGCGCCGCCGGAGCAGGCGACCAGAACGAGCGGGCCGAGCGGGCCGAGCGGGGAGGACCCGCCTGGGGGTCGGGTGTGGTCGATGAGGATGTCGTGGAGTACGCGGCGGACCGCCAGGCGTATCGCCGCGACCGCAGGATGGGGACCCATGTCCGGTTCCCTTCATGAAGTTTTCGGGGGGTGAGCCCGAGTTTCGGTCACTCAGAGTGTGTCGATGGTGACAGAAACAGGCCGTTCCCCGAGCATTGCACGCCTACGCATGGCCCACGGTCCCTCGGACGGGTGATTGGAGGGGCGTTCACCTGCCGTCGGCCGGATTCGTTTCACGACCTTGCCGTAGGGTTCACGACTCCGTCTTGCGGTGCACCCGCGCGACCCAGTCCGCCGGTTTGGCGATCTCCGTCTTGGTCGGGAGCGTGTTCGGGGAAGTCCACACGCGGTTGAACCCGTCCATGCCCACCTGTTCGACGACCGCGCGCACGAACCGTTCGCCGTCCCTGTACTGCTTCAGTTTGGCGTCCAGACCCAGCAGCTTGCGCAGGGCGAGGTCCAGGCGCGAGGCACCCTTGGCCCGGCGCTGCTGGAACTTCTCGCGGATCTCCCCGACGGACGCGACCACGTCCGGGCCCACGCCGTCCATGACGAAGTCCGCGTGCCCCTCCAGGAGCGACATCACGGCCGTCAGCCGGGCCAGGATCTCCCGCTGGGCGGGCGTCTGCACGATCTCGACCAGTGAGCGGCCCTCGTCCTCCTCGCCCTCGGGCCGCCCGCCCGCGAGCGACTGCGCCGCCTCCCTGATGCGCTCCAGGACCGTCATGGGGTCGACCTCGGTCTCGGCCAAGAAAGACTGGATTTCGCCCTCCAGGTGGTCGCGCAGCCAGGGCACGGCCGAGAACTGGGTGCGGTGGGTCTCCTCGTGCAGACACACCCAGAGGCGGAAGTCGTGGGGCTCCACGTCGAGTTCGCGCTCCACGTGGACGATGTTCGGCGCGACCAGCAGGAGCCTGCCGCCGCCGTTCTCCCCGGCGGGCAGCTCGCGGGTCGCGGGGGCGAAGGTCTCGTACTGGCCTAGGACCCGCGACGACAGGAACGACAGCAGCATGCCCAGCTCCACGCCGGTCACCTTGCCGCCGACGGCGCCGAGGACGGCTCCGCCCGGGCCGCTCGCCCGGCGTTCCTGCATCTTGTCCAGCAGGGGCTTGAGGACCTCCCGGAACCCGGCGACGTTCGCCCGCACCCAACCGGGTCGGTCGACCACGAGTACGGGGGTGTCGTGGAGGTCCTCCGTGCCCATCCGCGTGAAGCCCCGGACGTGCGCCTCCGAGGCCTTCGCGTGCCTGCGCAGCTCCGCGACGACCTCCCGGGCCTCGTCGCGGCTCACGTCGGGGCCAGGCCGCACGAGCCGGGTCGCGGTCGCCACCGCGAGATTCCAGTCGACCATCTCGGCACCACCGATGCTCGTCATGCGTCAACCGTACGTGAGGGGATCCGGCTGCGGTTAGGGGTACGGCGCCGGATGAGTCCCCCGCCCGGGGCTGCTGGGGCTCGTGCGGCTGCGGGGGCCAGGACCCGTCGGCGCGTCCGGCGGGGCCCGGTCCGGGTCCGCGGGCCCACGTCGGATCGGCGCCGTCGCGGCACCGGGTCGGGTCCTGGCCCTTCGCGCCGGCCGGGTCCTGACCCTTCGAGCCGGCCGCGTCCGGACACGGCCTAGCGGCAGCCGCAGCCCGCCAGTGTCGAGGCCGTGTCGTCCAGGGCCGCCTGCGCCGCCATGGGATCGGACGTGCCGGAGGCCAGGAAGGCGAAGGCCAGCAGCCGGCCGTCCGCGTCGACGACCGTGCCCGCCAGGGTGTTCACCCCGGTCAGGGTGCCGGTCTTGGCGCGTACGACACCGGGTCCGGAGGAGTCGTCGGTGTAGCGGTCGCTGAGGGTGCCCGTGAAGCCAGCGACCGGGAGGCCGGTCAGGACCGGGCGCAGCTCGGGCCGGGCAGGGTCGCCGGCCTTCACCAGGAGGGCGGTGAGCAGGTCCGCCGTCAGCCGGTCGTCGCGGTTCAGGCCGCTGCCGTCCGTGAAGTGCGCCCCGGACAGCGGGAGTCCGAGCTTCCGCAGCTGCGCGTCGATCGCCCCGGCGCCGCCGCCGAAGCTCGGCTGCCGTCCCGTGGCGACGGCGACCTGACGCGCCATGGCCTCCGCGATGTCGTTGTCGCTGTTCGTCAACATCCGCTCCACGAGGGCGGACAGGGGTGGCGAGGAGACCGAGGCGAGGGCCTGCGAGCCGCTGGTGGCTCGCGACGGGCCGGGGGACGTGGTGTCGATGCCCTTGGCCCGCAGCAGGTCCGCGAACGTGCCGGCGGCGTCCGCCGCCGGGTCCGCGGTGCGTTCGGCCGGGCCGCTGGTGGAGGCGTCGGTGCGCCCCTCGTCGGCCGTCAGGGCGCTGACCGGCGCGAGGTTGGGGTTGGGACCGATGGGATGCACGGCGGGACCGGAGTAGAGCGAGGTGTCGTACGAGAGCGTCACCTGGTCCAGGTGACGGGCCTTCAGCGCTTTCGCCGTGTCGTCGGCGAGGGTGCGCAGGCTCGCCCACTCCCCGGCGTCCTTGCGGGCGGTCAGCGTCGGGTCGCCGCCGCCGACGAGGACGACCTCCTTGGTGCCGGGTTCCAGCACCGTGCGGGTGGTGAGGCGGTGGTCGGCGCCCGCGGCGGAGAGCACGGCGACGGCGGTGGCGATCTTGGTGGTGGAGGCCGGGGTCTGCGCCGTGGCTGCCTCCTTGCCGTACAGCCGCCTGCCGGTCGCGACGTCGACGACCACGGCCGTGCGCCGGGCGCCGAGCGCGGGCACGCCCAAGAGCCGGTCGAGGGTGGCCGCGAGGGCCTTGCCGTCCGGCGCGGGCGCCGCGGACGTGACACTGCCGAGGCCGGTGAGCACGGACGCGGCGCTGGGCGCGGGTGCCGGCGACGTAGGGGACGTATCGGCGTTCCGCCCGTGATCTGCGCCACCCTGCTGGTCCCGCGATGCGGCCCAGTCGCGCTCCGCCGTACGCTGACCGGTGGAGTCCCAGGGACCGGCCACGGCCACCGCCCCGGCCGCGAGCGCCAGGCCCGCGGTGGCGGCCACGGCCGTGAGCTGCGGGGCCGTGATCCTCCCGGAGCGCGGCCGCACGGCTTGAGCGACCCGCACCAGCTGCGGACGTACGGACTGCGCGACCCGCCTCACCCGCGGTCGCGCGGCCCGCGCGACCCGCAGCACATGCGGTCTCGCGGCCCGCCAAGCCCTCAGCTCTGGCACGACCACCAGCCCCTTTCGCGATCACACACCTGCGTGAGGGACACTTAATCACCAGAACTATGTGTTGATCATGGAGGAGCCACCGGTGGAGTTCGACGTCACGATCGAGATTCCGAAGGGTTCGCGGAACAAGTACGAGGTGGACCACGAGACCGGTCGGATCCGCCTGGACCGTCGACTCTTCACCTCGACCAGCTACCCGGCCGACTACGGCTTCGTCGAGAACACCCTCGGCGAGGACGGCGACCCGCTGGACGCGCTGGTCATCCTGGACGAGCCGACCTTCCCGGGCTGCCTCATCCAGTGCCGCACGATCGGCATGTTCCGTATGACGGACGAGGCCGGCGGCGACGACAAGCTGCTGTGCGTCCCGGCGCACGACCCGCGGGTGGAGCACCTGCGCGACATCCACCACGTGTCGGAGTTCGACCGCCTGGAGATCCAGCACTTCTTCGAGGTCTACAAGGACCTGGAGCCCGGCAAGTCCGTCGAGGGCGCGAACTGGGTGGGCCGCACGGAGGCCGAGGCCGAGATCGAGCGTTCCTACAAGCGACTCAAGGAGCAGGGCGGTCACTGATCCCTCCTGAGATCCGCGGGCCGCGCCACCCCTGCGGGGGTGGCGCGGCCCGTTCGTGCATCAGTGCGCATACTGGGGCGTACTGGACCTGTGCAGTCGGGAGCAGTGGGTGACGGAAGCGGAGGACCGCAAACCGCAGTCGGACGAGGCGAGGAGCGCCTTCGTCCAACCGGACGGCGTGGCGCAGGCGGTCGAGGACGAGTCGGGGACCACGTCGGAGTTCGCGATCCCCAGGGGGCTGGCGCCGCCGGAGCCGGCGGGGGCGGACTCCGAGGGGTCTGCGTTCAGCACGCCGCGCACCTACAGCGCACGGCACGCGCCGCCGGCCTTCACACCGGCGACCGGCGTCCCCGTCGTCAGTCTGACCAAGGACGTGCCCTGGCAGGACCGGATGCGCACGATGCTGCGCATGCCCGTGGCCGAGCGCCCGGCACCCGAGCTGGTGCACAAGGAGGACGAGTCGGGGCCCGCCGTCCCGCGCGTGCTCGACCTGACGCTGCGTATCGGCGAGCTGCTGCTCGCGGGCGGCGAGGGCGCCGAGGACGTGGAGGCGGCCATGTTCGCCGTCTGCCGCTCCTACGGCCTGGACCGCTGCGAGCCGAACGTCACCTTCACGCTGCTGTCGATCTCGCACCAGCCGTCCCTGGTGGACGATCCCGTGACGGCCTCACGGACGGTACGCCGCCGGGGCACCGACTACACACGCCTGGCGGCCGTCTACCGGCTCGTCGACGACCTGAGCGACACCGAGACCGGCATCTCCCTGGAGGACGCCTACCGGCGGCTCGCCGAGATGCGACGCAACCGGCACCCGTATCCCGGCTGGGTGCTGACCGGCTCCAGCGGGCTGCTCGCGGGCGCCGCCTCGGTGCTCGTCGGCGGTGACGCCGTGGTGTTCGTCGCCGCGGCGCTCGGCGCGATGCTCGGTGACCGGCTCGCGTGGCTGTGCGCCGGGCGCGGGCTGCCGGAGTTCTACCAGTTCACGGTGGCCGCGATGCCGCCGGCCGCGATCGGGGTCGCGCTCCAGCTGGCGCACGTCGACGTGAAGGCGTCCGCGGTGATCACCGGTGGGCTCTTCGCGCTGCTGCCCGGACGGGCGCTCGTCGCCGGCGTGCAGGACGGGCTGACCGGCTTCTACATCACCGCGTCCGCGCGCCTGCTGGAGGTCATGTACCTCTTCGTGGGCATCGTCGTCGGTGTCCTGGTGGTGCTGTATTTCGGCGTGAAGTTCGACGCCCAGCTCAACCCGGACCAGTCCCTGAGCATCTCCGAGCGGCCCCTGGTGCAGATCGCCGCGTCCATGCTGCTGTCGCTGACCTTCGCGGTCCTGCTCCAGCAGGAACGGTCCACCGTCCTCGCGGTCACCCTCAACGGCGGGGTGGCCTGGTCGGTCTACGGGGCGATGCACTACCCGGGCGGCATCTCACCGGTGGCCTCGACGGCCGTCGCGGCGGGCCTGGTCGGTCTCTTCGGGCAGCTTCTGTCCCGCTACCGCTTCGCCTCCGCGCTGCCGTACACGACCGCCGCGATCGGGCCCCTGCTGCCGGGTTCGGCCACCTACTTCGGGCTGCTGTCCATCGCCCAGAACAACGTCGACAAGGGGCTGGTGTCCCTCACCAAGGCCGCCGCGCTCGCGATGGCCATCGCGATCGGGGTGAACCTGGGGTCGGAGATCTCCCGGCTGTTCCTGCGGGTGCCCGGCGGCTCCGCCGCGGGGCGGCGGGCCGCCAAGCGGACCAGGGGCTTCTGAGTCCCCAGGACCCCTTCGGGGGCGCGGTGTGCCGGGCTCAGCCCTGCGGGTAGCCCTGGTGATACGGGTTCTGCTGCGCGTCGTACGGCTGCTGCGGGTAGCCCTGCGGGGACTGCTGGGGCGGATAGGCCTGGCCCTGATCATGGTTCTGGCCCTGACCCTGGCCGTAACCCTGGCCGTGGTTCTGACCGTGGCCCTGGTCGCGGTGCTGGCCGTAGTTCTGGTCGTGGCCCTGGTAGTAGCCCTGGTCCTGGTTGCCGTACGGCTGCTGGGGCTGCTGCTGCGGGTATCGCCGGCCCTGGCCGTAGGGGTCCTGTTGCTGCGGGTATCCCTGGCCCTGGGCGTACTGGTCCTGCTGGTGCCGCCCCGGCTGTCGGCCGCCCTGCTGGTACGGGTCCTGCTGGTACGGGTCCTGCTGCTGGTACGGGTCCTGGCCCTGCTGCGGCTGGTGCATCCGCAGCGGCCGCGTGGCGTCGTCCATGACGGGGGCCGTGGGCTGCTGCTGGTACGCGGCCGGGCCCTGGGGGGCCTCCGGCTCCGGCGGGTTCTTCCTGGCCTTGGAGCGCGCCCGCAGGAACTCGATGGCGATCGGGACCACCGAGACGAGGACGATCAGGATCAGGATCGCCTCGATGTTGTCCTTGACGACGGCGATGTTGCCGAGCCAGGAGCCGAGCAGGGTGACGCCCGCGCCCCACAGGACGCCACCGATGATGTTGAAGGTGATGAAGGAGCGGTACCGCATGCCGCTGACGCCCGCGATGATCGGCGTGAACGTCCGCACGATCGGCACGAAGCGGGCCAGGACCAGGGACTTGGGGCCGTACTTCTCGAAGAACTCGTGGGCCTTGACCACGTTCTCCTGCTTGAAGAGGCGGGAGTCCGGGCGGGTGAAGAGCGAGGGGCCGACCTTCTTGCCGAAGAGGTAACCCGCCTGGTCGCCGAGGATCGCGGCGACGCAGATCAGGGCGACGGCTCCCCACAGGGGGAAGTCCAGCCGGTGCGACGTGATCAGCAGACCGCAGGTGAACAGCAGCGAGTCGCCCGGCAGGAAGAAGCCGATGAGCAGGCCGGACTCCGCGAAGACGACGAGAAGGAGGCCCCAGATGCCGAAGTTGTCCAGGAGCGTGTTCGGATCCAGCCAGCTTGGACCGAGGGCGAGCGTCGTCACGGTTCCGGGCTCCTGAGGGGTGAAGGAAGAGGCGGCGTCCTGGTACGGCGGTCAAAGCTATCAACGCATTGTGTCCACGCCAGGTTCCACGGATGTCCCCAGCATGCACTGTGGTCCCACTGGCACAAAGCTGTGAGCCACGGGGACCGGAGAACACGGCCGCGGCCGGGGACCCGCGGGACAGGCGCCGTCAGCCTCCGTGCCGCGTGACGTTCGCCGCGATCGCCCCCTTCAGGTGCTCGGCCAGTCCCGGGCGCATGGAGTCGTAGAACTCCTTGAACCGCTCGTCGGCCACGTACATCTCGCCGAGACCCCGATGCGTCTCGTACGAGCAGGCGTAGAACCACCGGGTGATGTGGAGCCGGTGCTCCTCGGCCATGTCCATGGCGCGCTCGCCGGTCGCGGGCTCACCGGCCTCCATGAGGGCGTCGTAACGCTCGCCCCAGGAAGCCACCTCGGCCTGCATGCGCTTCCAGTCGTCCTTGGTGTAGCGGGCGGCGCGGCGCTGCGACTCGGCGTACGCCTCGGTGCCTCCCCAGCGCTGCTCGGCCTCCTCGGCGTGCGCCTCGGGGTCCTTGTCCCCGAAGACCTCGAACTTCTCCTCGGGCGTGAGATCTATGCCCATCGTGCGTGCCTCCATGGCGTGCTCCACGGCCGCGGCCATCTTCTGCAGTTTCTCGATCCGGGCGGTCAGCAGGTCGTGCCGGCGGCGCAGATGCGCGCGCGGGTCCGCTTCCGGGTCGTCGAGCAGGGCCGCGACCTCGTCGAGCGGGAAGCCGAGCTCCCGGTAGAACAGGATCTGCTGCAGCCGGTCGAGGTCGGTGTCGCCGTAGCGCCGGTGCCCCGCGTGGCTGCGCCCGCTCGGCACGAGCAGGCCGATCTCGTCGTAGTGGTGCAGGGTGCGCACCGTGACCCCGGCGAAACCGGCGACCTGGCCCACCGAATAGCTCACTTCCGCTCCTTCCTCCGTACGCCTTCAGCCTGGCCCCTGACGTCACGTGAGGTGCAAGCGGGGATTCCGCGCGACGCCACTCCGGATGTGGTGCCCGGTTTGCCCGCTTAGGGTGACCGCGTGACCCACGACGCGGCCCGGCAGGCACATGCCTCCGCCCCGGCGACCCCCGCGCGGGCGCTGCTGCCGCTGATCGTCCCGGCACTCGTCGTCGGCGTCGCGGCCAGCCTTCTGTTCCTCGGGGTGAGCGCGCTCGCGGAGAGACTCCAGGGGGTGCTCTGGAACGGCCTCCCCGAGTCGCTGGGGGTCGGCCGGTACTCCGTGCTCTGGATGCTCGTCGTCCTCACCTCGACGGGCGTCCTGGTCGGTCTGGTGGTGTGGAAGGTCCCGGGCCACGCGGGCCCCGACCCGGCGACCGTCGGGCTCTCGGCGCCCCCGATGCCACCCGCCGTGCTGCCCGGCCTGCTGGTGGCGACCGCGCTGATGCTGGCCGGCGGTCCGAGTCTGGGACCGGAGAACCCGATCATCGCCACCAATATCGCACTCGCGTTCTGGCTGGGCCGCAGGCTCGCGCCACGGCTGCCCGGTGGCCTGTGGGCGGCGCTGGCCGAGGCGGCGACGATCGGCGCGCTGTTCGGGACGCCGGTCGCGGCGGCGCTGGTCATCTCCGAGGCGCTCGCCGGACAACAGCTGGACGGCAAGTTGTGGGACAACCTGTTCGGTCCGTTGACGGCCGCCGCCACGGGTGCCACGACGACCGCCCTGGTGGCCCATCCGACCTTCGAGCTCCATATGCCCCCGCTCGGACCGCCCCGCGGGGGCGACGTCCTGGCCGCGCTCGTGGTCGCCTCCGCGGCGGCGCTGCTCGGCATGGCGGCGGTCTACGCCTTCCCGTACGTCCACGGCGTCTTCTCCCGGCTCGGGCACCCGATGCTGGCGCTTCCGCTCGGCGGGCTCGTCCTCGGCCTGCTGGGCGCCCTGGGCGGTCATCTGACGCTCTTCAAGGGGCTGGCCGAGGTGGGCGAGCTGGCCAGGAACCCCGAGGGCTGGTCGGCCGGGCAGTTCGCCACGATGACGGTGGTGAAGCTCGCCGCCCTGGTCGTCGCCGCGTCCTGCGGCTTCCGGGGCGGCCGGATCTTCCCGGCCGTCTTCATCGGCGCCGCGTTCGGCCTGTTCGCCCATGCGCTCGTCCCGGCGGTCCCGCCCGCTCTCGGCGTGTCCGCGGGGGTGCTGGGCATGCTCCTCGCGATCACCCGGCAGGGCTGGATGAGTCTGTTCACGGCGGCCGTCCTGGTCGCCTCTCCCACGATCCTCGCCCTGCTGTGCATCGCCACCCTGCCGGCCTGGCTGCTGGTGACCGGCAGACCGCAGATGCAGCTCCACCAGGACGGAACCGCCGTTCGTTGACCCCACAGGACCCAGAACCCCACAGGACCCTCAGACGCGATGGGAGAGCTCATGCCGCTCCACCAAGGCTCCGAGAAGCCCGACGAGCGACCGATGTCCGTCAACCCCTTCTTCGGCGACGCGAATCCGCTCGGCGACATGACCGAGGCGCCACCCAAGCACCGGCTCCCGGACCGGCCGCTGACGCCCACGATCGCCTACCAGCTGGTCCACGACGAACTGATGCTGGACGGCAACGCACGGCTGAATCTCGCCACCTTCGTCACCACCTGGATGGAGCCGCAGGCCGGGGTGCTGATGGGGGAGTGCCTCGACAAGAACATGATCGACAAGGACGAGTACCCGCGCACCGCCGAGCTGGAGCGACGCTGCGTGGCCATGCTCGCGGACCTGTGGAACGCGCCCGATCCCGGCGCCGTCGTGGGCTGTTCCACGACCGGTTCGAGCGAGGCGTGCATGCTCGCGGGGATGGCGCTGAAGCGGCGCTGGACGCAGCGGAACGCGGACCGCTACCCGGGAGCGCGCCCCAACCTCGTCATGGGGGTGAACGTCCAGGTCTGCTGGGAGAAGTTCTGCAACTTCTGGGAGGTCGAGGCCCGCCAAGTGCCCATGGAGGGCGACCGGTTCCACCTCGACCCGCAGGCGGCGGCCGAGCTGTGCGACGAGAACACCATCGGGGTCGTCGGGATCCTCGGCTCCACCTTCGACGGGTCCTACGAGCCGATCGCGGACCTCTGCGCGGCCCTCGACCGGCTCCAGGAGCGTACGGGCCTGGACATCCCCGTCCATGTCGACGGAGCGTCCGGCGGGATGATCGCCCCCTTCCTGGACCCGGACCTGGTCTGGGACTTCCGGCTGCCGCGGGTGTCGTCGATCAACACCTCGGGGCACAAGTACGGACTCGTCTACCCGGGTGTCGGATGGGCGCTGTGGCGGTCGTCGGCCGAGCTGCCGGAGGAGCTCGTCTTCCGGGTCAACTACCTGGGCGGCGACATGCCGACCTTCGCGCTCAACTTCTCGCGGCCCGGCGCACAGGTCGCGGCGCAGTACTACACCTTCCTGCGGCTGGGCCGCGAGGGCTACCGGGCCGTCCAGCAGACGACCCGGGACCTGGCCCGCGGGCTCGCCCGACGGATCGAGGAGCTGGAGGACTTCCGCCTGATCACCCGGGGCGACCAACTGCCCGTCTTCGCCTTCACGACGGCGCCCCACGTGAGCGCTTACGACGTCTTCGACGTGTCCCGGCGCCTGCGGGAGAACGGCTGGCTGGTACCCGCGTACACCTTCCCGGCCAACCGGGAGGACCTGTCGGTGCTGCGGGTGGTGTGCCGTAACGGCTTCTCGGCGGATCTCGCCGACCTCTTCATGGAGGACCTGAGCCGGCTGGTGCCCCAACTGCGCCGTCAGCCACATCCGTGGACCCGTGACAAGCAGCGGGCGACCGGCTTCCACCACTGACGGCGCGTGCGGCGCGCGCCGTTCCCATCCCTGGGGGCTCCGCCCCCAGACCCCCGTTCGGCCTTAAGGGCCTTGTCCTCAATCGCCGGACGGGCTGGAGATGCGGGCCCACACTGGAGAGTTCGGCGCGCGCTGGGGACTTCGGCGTGCGCTGGGGACTTCGGCGTGCGCCGGGGACTTCGACCGGGCTGGAAGTGCGAGCCCGCGCTGCTGGGGCGCACTCGAAGACTGGCGCCCGGGCCACGCATTTCAGCCCGTCCGGCGTTTGAGGACGAGCCCTCCGGGCGAGCGGGGGTCCAGGGGGCGGCGGCCCCTTGGCGGGGTCCGGGGCGGAGCCCCCGGGGACGGGACGGAACGGTGCCCGCGCGCACCGTTCCGCCTGGGCGCCACGGCAGCTCTAGATACGGTCGCCGGGGTGCGGAGCCCCCGTCGCGTACGGGTTCTCCTCGCCCTCCCCCAGCACGCCGACGAAGGGCGGGCCCTCGCCCGCGAACGTGTACGCGCCGCCCTCGATCCGCTCGATGAGCCCCCGGGTCCACTGCGCTCCGGAGTCGGCGGAGTGGACCCAGAAGTTCATGATCTCGCCGATGTGGCCGAGCTGTCCGGGGCCGTCCTCGGGGGTGTAGTACTCGGTGACGGACGTGCGCCACTCCTCGATGGCGCGCACCCGCTCCCGAAGGAGCCCGAGGACCTCCGCCCGGCCGAGGTCGACCATGAAGCCGAGCGCGGCCGAGAGGATATCGGGCTTCTGGTCGTACGCGGTCAACGACCGGCGCAGCAGCGTGAGGTACTCCTCGGTGCCCGTGCCCGTGATCTCGTACTCGGTGCGCGGGGGGCCGCCCGCCGTGGACGGCGCGATCTCGTGGGCGTGCAGCAGTCCCTGCTTCGCCATCTGCTTGAGCGCGTGGTAGATCGAGCCGGGCTTGGCGTTGGACCACTCGTGCGCGCCCCAGTACTCGAGGTCGTTGCGCACCTGGTAACCGTGGGCCCGCCCGTGCTGGCGCACGGCCCCCAGCACCAGGAGACGGATCGCTGACATGCGCCCAAGGTTATGACCCGGTCACCCGCCCGCCGGCTGACGGGCCCTCCTGCTCCGCGGCCGGCAGGCCGACGGCGCTCGCGCCGTCCCCCACGATGCGCTCGTGCCGGGCCGCTCCGCGGGCGAGGTCTCCGGTTTTGCCCCTCGCCCCAGTGACGGGATACCTGGCAGACATGCGTCCACTGCGCACCTGGATGCATGTCTGCCGCGGGCTGCCCCTCTTCCGGCCTCTCTCAGAACGGGAAGAAGCTCCGCCCGTGCTGCACCGAGATCCACTTCTGGGTGGTGAAAGCCTCGACCGTCGCCTCGCCGTTGAGGCGGCCGATGCCCGAGTGCTTCTCGCCGCCGAAGGCGACCGGCGGCTCGTCGTGCACGGTGCCGTCGTTGACGTGGAACATGCCGGTGTCGATCTGCTTGGCGAAGGAGACCCCGCGCTCGACGTCGGCGGTGTGGACGGCGCCGCTGAGCCCGTACGGGGTGTCGTTGACGATGCGTACGGCCTCCTCCTCGCCGTCGAAGGGGACCAGGAGCGCGACCGGGCCGAAGATCTCCTGCCGGAGGATGCCGGAGTCGGACGGCAGGTCCGTCAGGACGGTCGGCCCGACCAGGTTGTCGGTGGTGGCGCCGTGCACGAGCGCGGTGGCGCCCTCGGCGATCGCCTGCTCGACGGCGCCCGTGATCGCGTCCGCCTGGGAGGAGTTGATGACCGGGCCGATGACCGTCCGCGGGTCGCTCGGGTCGCCCACCTTCAACGTCCTGACCTTGGCGACGAACTTCTCGGTGAACTCGTCGGCGACCGAGCGGTCCACGAGGACGCGGTTGGCGGCCATGCAGACCTGGCCCTGGTGGACGTACCGGCTGAAGACCGCCGCGTCCACGGCGTAGTCGATGTCGGCGTCGTCCAGGACCACCAGCGCGCTGTTGCCGCCGAGTTCGAGGACCGCGCTCTTGAAGTGCGAGGCGCAGACGGTGGCGACGTGCCGGCCGACCTTGTCCGAACCGGTGAAGGAGATCACCTTCGGGACGGGGTGCTCGATGAAGGCGTCGCCGATCTCCGCTATGTCGGTGATCACGACGTTGAGCAGGCCGCCGGGGAGCCCCGCGTCCTCGAAGATCTTGGCGACCAGCGAGCCGCCGACGATCGGGGTGTTCTGGTGCGGCTTCAGGACCACGCCGTTGCCCAGCGCCAGGGCCGGCGCGACGGACTTCAGGGAGAGCAGGAAGGGGAAGTTGAAGGGGCTGATCACACCGACGACACCGACGGGCAGCCGGTAGACGCGGTTCTCCTTGCCGTCGATCGGCGAGGGGAGGATCCTGCCCTCGGGCCGCAGCGCCAGCTGGATCGACTCGCGCAGGAACTCCTTGGCGAGGTAGAGCTCGAAGCCGGCCTTGAGGTGGGTGCCGCCGAGTTCGGCGATGATCACCTCGGTGATCTCCGCCTCGCGCTCCTCGACGAGACGCAGGGCCTTCTCGAAGACGGCGCGGCGCGCGTACGGGTTGACCGCGGCCCATTCCTTCTGGGCTCGCTCGGCCGCGCGGTAGGCCTCGTCGACCTCGTCCACCGTGGCTATGGTGATGGACGCCAGCTTCTCACCGTCGTACGGGTTGAAGTCGATGATGTCCCAGGAGCCGGTGCCCGGGCGCCACTCCCCGCCGATGTACTGCCGGGCCAGGTCGGTGAAGTAGGACGACATGTGCTCCCTCGATCCCCTTGCTGCCGAGGCAGACATTTCGAGTCTGAGTCAGCAGACATCCGATCAACGACTGATCAGACGTCATCGTACTTGTGCACAAAGGGAGTTGGGGGGCAGCTCGGGACAGTCCGTGAAGACTCCCCGGAGAGGACGGAGAGGCGTCCGGTGGATGCCGGGCCGAGGGTTCAGGAGAGCTGGAGCAGTCCACGGAGCAGATCGCGGCTCTCGGACGGCCCGGGGCTGTCCTGCTGCAACTGCTTCAGCGCACTCTCGTACTGGGTGACGTCCTCGCGTTTGTCCAGGTAGAGCGCGCTGGTCAGCTGCTCCAGATAGACGACGTCCGACAGATCGGACTCGGGGAAGCTCAGGATCGTGAAGGAGCCGCTCTCGCCGGAGTGGCCGCCGAAGCTGAACGGCATCACCTGGAGGCGCACGTTGGGGCGCTCCGACACCTCGATCAGATGCTGGAGCTGGCCGCGCATCACCTCGCGGTCGCCGTAGGGACGGCGCAGCGCGGCCTCGTCGAGGACGATGTGGAACTCCGGGGCCTTCTCGGAGACGAGGTACTTCTGCCGCTCCAGACGCAGCGCCACCCGCCGCTCGATGTCGGCCGCGCTCGCGCCCTTCATGCCGCGCGCGACGACCGCGTGGGCGTAGGACTCGGTCTGCAACAGGCCGTGCACGAACTGGACTTCGTACGACCGGATCAGGTGGGCCGCGCCCTCCAGGCCGACGTAGGTCGGGAACCAGCTGGGCAGCACGTCCGAGTAACTGTGCCACCAGCCCGCGACGTTGGCCTCCTTGGCGAGGGACACCAGGGAGGTGCGCTCGGCCTCGTCCGTGATGCCGTACAGCGTCAGCAGGTCCTCGACGTCGCGCGTCTTGAAGCTCACCCGTCCCAACTCCATGCGGCTGATCTTCGATTCGGAGGCACGGATCGAGTAGCCGGCCGCTTCCCTGGTGATGCCGCGCGCCTCCCGCAGGCGCCGCAGATGTGACCCCAGCAGCATGCGCCGCACCACAGAGCCGCTCGACTCACCAGCGCTCACGTTCGTCCGCCTCCCCAACCGTCTTCAGACGCCGAAGTCTGCCACTAAAACACTTCAAGCAGTACTCGTTCGATTACAGAAACGGAAAGCTTCCGAAGGCACCGCGCAGCAAAGGGGCACGCGAGGGCCAACAAGAGGGAAGAAGACGACAGAAGAAGTAGCTGGAAAAGGGGGCAAAAGACTTCAGTTCGGGCGCGTGCACGTGCATCTGCCCTTGCATCTGCTGTACGCATTCGGAACCATGGTCCCCGCGCCACCGCTGCATCGCAACGACCGCGAACACCCGGGAGTGCCTCGCATGGGGACGAATGGATCGACCATGCTCGAGCCCTTACGGCAGGGACTTCCGCCGCTCGATCCCGCGGCCGTGTCCAGCGCCGCTTCCTGTGCCCTGCCCGCACGCTACGAAGCGGTGCGCGAGGCCCGGCGGTTCACGCGCAGGACGCTGGACCAGTGGGACATGGGCGACCGCTTCGACGACGTGTGCCTGGTGGTCTCCGAACTCGTCACCAACGCGCTGCGACACGCGCTGCCCTCGGACACGCCCCGCGCGGACGACCAAGGCGCGCCCGTGCGGCTGCACTTGATGCGGTGGACCTCACGTCTGGTGTGCGCGGTGCGCGACCCCAGTCACGACAGTCCGGTGGCCGGCGATTCGGACGACTTCTCGGCGGAGTCGGGCCGGGGCCTGTTCCTGGTCGACTCGTTCGCCGACAGCTGGGGCTGGCATCCGCTCGCGGGCACCCTCAGCGGCAAGGTCGTGTGGGCGCTGTTCCGGCTCCCGCCGCACGCCCCCGCCACGGCCCCGGCCGAATGAAGAACCGCGGCGCCTTTCGGCGCCGCGGTTCTACGCGCGTTACGCGGCGCGAGGTGACGACCGCGCCGCGTTCACGGAACGGGCACTCGGTACCGGTCCGCCGGCACCCCGCCCTCAGCCCGCGATCAGGTGGTCGAACTCGCCGTCCTTGATGCCCAGGAGCATCGCCTCGATCTCGGCGCGGGTGTAGACGAGCGCCGGCCCCTCGGGGAACCGCGAGTTCCGCACGGCCACGTCACCCCCCGGCAGCCTCGCGAACTCCACGCAGGATCCCTGCGAGTTGCTGTGTCTGCTCTTCTGCCAGGCCACCCCGGTCAGCTCTGTCGCAGCCATGCCGTTGTACACGTCATCCACGTCGCACACGTCGTGGTCCACAGGTCGCTCCCCGGTCGTGCAGTGGCCGATGTGGCCATTGATGCAGTGGCCAACTGCCCCGGATCATAGCTCTGTTCATGTGCAGATGCATGAGCAGATGCACGTGCACGGGGGGTGGTCCCACGGTTACAGCTTTTACCGGCCTTTGACTACTGCCTGCTGTCCGCTTGACTACGGCCTGCTGCCCGCCGGGCCGCCGACGGCCCCTCGCCTGCCCCGGAAGTCGCCCGACACACGACCTCCGCCCCCCGTGCATGCTCGTCCGCCCCGGCATCCGTACGGGTTCGCCCGGGTCGAATCCCTATGTACTAGGAACAGACGCAGGGCGAGCCTTTCGAGTTTCAACGTTCGGCTTCAACGTCCGGTTTTCAACCTCCGGCCCAGGACCCGGTCGGCGGCAGGTGCGGCGGTACGGCCGCGATGCCCTCTCCCCCGCGTTCCCGTTCGCACACACCAGCTCCCCCTCCCGTCCCTACAGTCGCACGGCCGACCCCACCGTCGCGGAGCCCCTCACCGTCGCGGAGGAACCTCTTCGGCAGGTCGGCGCTCTCGCGGTCGGGGCGGCCCGACGCCGTCGCCGTACGCGGTCTCGCCCGCGGTCCAGCACCTAGGGGTGGGACGGGGCAGGGCCCCGTCTCCCTGCGCGCGGGCCGCGGACCGGATCTCCGGGACGGAATAGCGATCACGCCGGAGCCACTTCCAGGCCATCGCGCCACCAGGCCACCGGGCCCGTCGAGCCCGCAGGCCCACTCGGTGCGGCGGCGGGTGCCGCCGGCCTCCCGGACGGCCCCGGAGGGAACGGACCCGACCCGGCCCGACCGGATAGGACCGGACCGCTCAGGACATCCGTACGTACTCCGCACGACTCGCCCGAGGCGTTCACGCATGCTCCTGGTAGCTTGCTGCGGTCGTTCCGGCGACCCCAGCGACACCACCACCCTTGGGGGCTTCAGTGACATCGGCGACTTCGGCGATCCTCCCGCGTCGGCGGGTCCGGACCGCGGCCACCGCCATGCTCGTGGCCGCGGGTCTGGCGGGCGCGCTCGCGCTGACCGGCTGCAGCAGCGACGACTCCGGCTCCTCCAGTCCGGGATCCGCGGACAAGACCGCGAGCACCGGCGCGTCCGGGACCGGCGGCACGGGCGGGGATGCGAGCACCTCGCCCACCGCCAAGGCCGGACTCGAGGGCAGTTGGCTGGCCACCACAGGCGGCAAAGCGGTGGCGCTGGTGATCACCGGGAAGCAGGCCGGGCTCTTCGCGACGGGCGGCACCGTGTGCAGCGGTACGGCCGGGGAGGAGTCGGGCATGCGGATGATCCACCTCACCTGCGCGGACGGAAACAAGCAGCGCGCCACGGGCATGGTCGACTCCGTCAACGCCACGACGCTCAAGGTCACCTGGTCGGGCGGTCTCGGCAAGGAGTCGTACACGAAGGCCCAGGGCGGCAAGCTGCCGTCGGGGCTGCCGACGGCGAGCCTGGGGTCCTGAACCCCCGCCCACGGCTCCCGCCTGCGCACTTGCGGGCCCCGCCCCCGAACGGGACGTCGATCTCCCCATGTTCCGCGGCTCCGTGCCGGACGCCCGCGGGCCCGCCCCGTTCGACGTTCAGGTGATTCTCCGGGTGCCAGTCGCACGGACGACGCGCCGGAGCGGGGGGTCGCGCGACACTCACCCCCCGGTCTGCGTGATGATCGGTGTGCACCGTCACGAACCCAGGGGGAAACCCATGCGCGCCCTTCCGATCGCCGTCGTCACCGCCGCGGCGGCCCTCATGCTGACCGCCTGCGACAGCGGCGGTGCCGACAAGAAGGATTCCGGCGGCTCCACGGCGACCTCGGCCTCCTCCAGCGTCTGCGCGATCGACCGGATCGACTTCGAGGTCGGCCCCGCCAACACCGCCCCGGCCGCCGGGGACACCGGCAACGTGCCCGTCACGCTCACCAACCACGGCGAGGAGTGCACCCTCACGGGCTTCCCCGGCATCGAGCTGCACGACAGCACCCGGGGAACGGAGGTCTTCGCGGACAAGTCGGCGAAGCCGCAGAAGATGACCCTGGCGAAGGACGGCACCGCCTCCTTCACGATCACCTACGTGCGGGGCAAGGCGGGCGACGCGAAGAGCCTCGCCGCGACCTCGCTGAAGATCAGCCTGCCCGGTGCCAAGGACGCCCAGCGCTTCAAGTGGTCGTACGGCCCCCTCGCGGGCAAGACCGGGCCGGACGACCTGAACGCCTCCGTGAGCACCTTCCAGGCGGCCGGCGACTGACCGATCAGCCGCTCGCAGGGCCCGCCGGCCGTCGCCTCATCGCAGCGGCGGCCGGGCTCTGACCTGGGCCCGGTCCGCCGCGGCGGCCCCTTCCTGCCACCCGGCCGCGTCGTCCACCCCGCGCAGCCGGGTGGTGACGGTGTCCGGGAACATCTGTTCCATGTGGTCGGTGACCGCCACCTCGCGGGCCGCCAGGACGGGCAGCAGCTCCCCCTCCGACGACGCGACCTGCCCCTCGGCGGCCGTCGCGAGCCGGTCTCCGATGCGATGGGCGTACGCGGCGAGGAACGACTGCCGGAACGTCTTCGTACGCTTCCGCCCGCCGGCCCGCTGCGCCGCCTCCGCCTTCGCCATCGCGGTGGTGGCCTGCACGAGCAGCGAGGTGTAGAGGAGTTCGACCGCCTCCAGGTCGGGTTCGAAGCCGACGACGGTCGAGAAGGCGAGGGGCTCGTTCCACACGGCACGGCAGCGGTTCGCTCCGGCCACCGCGTCGAGCAGTACCGCCTTGGCCGTCTCGTACGGCGGCTCGACACCGATGCGGCAGGCGCCGGGCGCGTCCTTGGCGTGCGTGCGGGCCGCGAGCAGTGCCTCGTCGATGCTGTGCCGCGCCATCAGCTCCTGGGCCTTGGCGCTCAGTGCCTCCGCCTCCTCCGGGAAGCCGGTCGCCTCGGCCTTGGCGAGCAGGGCGCGGATGCGGGTGAGCATCCGGGAGTCCTGCGGCGCGTCCTGCCGGGGCGGGTCCAACGGCTCGATGGCGGGCAGCCGCAGCAACAGCCGGTACAGCTCCAGCACGGTGGTGGCGTGTGTGAAGCGGTCGGCGCGCGGCGGCCCGGCGGCCGCGTCCAGTTCGTCGAGCTGAGCCGCCCAGCGCGGGCCCCGGGGTGTCCGGTCCTCCCGCAGGATCAGGGCCGACACCAGGCCCACGTGTACGTCGTCCAGTTCGCGCCGCACGATCCGTACGACGTCGGCGGGCTGCCAGCCGCGGCGCCAGGCGGCGGCGACGAACTCCGTGCCGCGCAGGGCGAGTTCGGCGTCCGCCGCGGGATCGGCGGCGAGCAGCGAGGCGCCCGTGTCGAGGGCCGCGTCGGTGTCGGCGTAGAGGGCGGCCCCGAAGGCACGCTCCACGGTGCTGGGCGTCGTACTGCTGCTCATCCTCCGATCGTGCCACGCGCTCCGGGGTCCCCTCCGGGGCAGGTGCCGTCGGGCTTCCGTCACGCGAAAAAAGTATCCACACCCTGTGGACAACGTTTCCCCGCGGATTCTCCCCAGCTGTTCGCCCGAGCCTTCCCCGGACGAGGGCGCGCGAGATGTCAACTTCGGGTTGACACCCCTCCACTGTCAACTTACGGTTGACACATGACGACGAACCCACTCGGCACGCCATCCGTACGCCTCGACGACCTCATCGAGGCCATCAAGAAGGTCCACACCGACGCGCTCGACCAGCTCCAGGACGCGGTGATCGCCGCGGACCACCTCGGCGACGTCGCCGACCATCTGATCGGGCACTTCGTGGACCAGGCCCGGCGTTCGGGCGCGTCCTGGACGGACATCGGCAGGAGCATGGGGGTCACCCGGCAGGCGGCGCAGAAGCGGTTCGTCCCGAAGGCGGAGTCGGACCTCGACCCCAGCCAGGGCTTCGGCCGCTACACACCGCGCGCCCGGAACGTGGTCATGGCCGCGCACGCCGAGGCCAAGACCTCGGGCAACGCCGAAGGCCTCCCCGAACACCTGGTCCTCGGTCTGCTCGCCGAGCCCGGGGGGCTCGCAGCGCTCGCGATCACCGCGCAGGGCGTGACCCTGGAGGCGCTCCGTGAGGCGGCGACCGCGGCGCTCCCGCCGGCCGCCGCCGAGGTCCCGGAGCTCGTCCCCTATGGCCCCGCCGCGAAGAAGGTCCTCGAACTCACCTTCCGCGAGGCCCTCCGCCTCGGCCACAACTACATCGGCACCGAACACATCCTCCTGGCCCTCCTGGAGCACGAGAACGGCCAGGGGGTGCTCAGCGACGCCGGCGTCACCAAGCAGGCGACCGAGGCCCACGTCGCCCGCGCGCTGGCGGACCTCACCGAGGCGCCGTAACCGGCCGAGTCGTCGCGGCGCGGCATCCGGCCGAGTCGTCGCGGCGCGGCGTCCGGCCGCGCCGTCGGGGCGGCCCCGACCAGCCGCGTCGCCCCGACCAGCCGAGTCGTCGCGACGGCGTTGTCAGACCCTCCTGCGAGACTCGGCATCATGAGCGACCGGTGGGCTGTCGGACCGGCCGAGGACGGCGGCGCGGAGCTCGCCCCCCTCGGACCCGACGGGCTGCCCGTGGGACCGGTGCGCAGGGAGGCCGATCTCGTCGAGGCCGTGCGGGCCCGGCCCGACGTGGTCCGGTGGGTCTGGCGGTCCACGGCCGGCGTCCACCCACGCCTGCTCGCCGCCGGGGTGCGCGTGGAGCGGTGCTACGACATCGAGGCCGCCGAGAACCTGCTGCTCGGCCACGAGGGCCGGCTCGGCGAACCCCGCGCGGCGGCCGCCGCGCTGGCCAGGCTGCGCGGCGGGCCCGTGCCACCGGACCCCCCGCAGCGCTCCGCCGAGCCCGGCTCGCAGTCGTCCCTCTTCGAGCCCCGCCCGGTCCACCTCCCCCTGGAAGACCTCATCGAGGTGTACGCGGAGCAGCGGCGCCGCCATGCGGCCACCGCCCACCCCGAGCGCATGCACCTGCTCACCACCGCCGAGTCGGCGGGCATGCTGGTGGCGGCGGAGATGAACGCGACGGGACTGCCGTGGCGCGCGGACGTCCACCGCGAGCTGTTGCGCGAGATGCTCGGCGAGCGGTACGCGGGCGGCGGCGAGCCCCGCCGCCTCGCCGAGCTCACGGACGAGGTCTCGGCGGCCTTCGGCAGACGGGTCAGACCCGACCTGCCCGCCGACGTCGTCAAGGCCTTCGCGCAGGCCGGGATCAAGGTCGGGTCCACCCGGCGGTGGGAGCTCGAATCGGTCGACCATCCCGCCGTGCGGCCCCTGCTCGCCTACAAGAAGCTGTACCGGATCTGGGTGGCCCACGGCTGGTCCTGGCTGCAGGACTGGGTGCGCGACGGACGCTTCCGCCCCGAGTACCTCCCGGGCGGCACGGTCACCGGACGCTGGGTGACCAACGGCGGGGGCGCGCTCCAGATCCCCAAGGTCATCCGCCGTGCCGTCGTCGCCGACCCCGGCTGGCGACTCGTGGTGGCCGACGCCGACCAGATGGAGCCGCGGGTACTGGCCGCGATCTCCCGCGACCCCGGCCTGATGGAGGTCGCGGGCCGGGAGGGCGACCTCTACCAGGCGGTGTCGGACCGGGCCTTCGCCGGCGACCGCGACCAGGCCAAGCTCGCCGTCCTCGGCGCGGTGTACGGGCAGACGTCGGGCGACGGCCTGAAGAACCTGGCCGCACTGCGCCGCCGCTTCCCCAAGGCGGTGGCGTACGTGGACGACGCCGCCCGCGCGGGCGAGGAGGGCCGCCTCGTACGGACCTGGCTGGGCCGGACCAGCCCCCCGGCCGCCGGTGCCTCCGACCGGGCGTCGGAGGAGGCGGGCCTCCCCCAGGACGAGCCCGCCGAGGCACTCGGCGACCAGGGCTGGGTGCCCGGGTACGCCTCCTCCAACTCCCGCGCCCGCGGCCGTTTCGCACGCAACTTCGTCGTCCAGGGCAGCGCCGCCGACTGGGCGCTGCTGCTGCTCGCCGCCCTCCGCCGCGCCTGCGCCGGCCTCGCCGCCGAGCTGGTCTTCTTCCAGCACGACGAGGTGATCGTGCACTGCCCGGCCGAGGAGGCGGACGTGGTCGTGGCGGCCGTCCGGGAGGCCGCGGAGCTGGCGGGCAGGCTGACGTTCGGCGAGACACCGGTCCACTTCCCCTTCACGACCGCGGTCGTGGAGTGCTACGCGGACGCGAAGTAGCTACGCCTCCTGGAGAAGCTCCCGCAGCTCCCCCACCACCGAGGTGTCCCTGCCGTCCAGCGCCTCCAGCGCCGCCCTCCACTGTGCGTACGCCCCCTCGGCGTCCCCCCGGGTGCGCAGCAGCAGTCCGCGCTGGTGCCGCGCCAGACCGCCGGTGAACTGGTCGGCGCGCCGATCGGCACGGCACAGCAGCAGCTCGCACTCCAGCGCGGCCCGCTCGCAGTGCCCCACCCCGCGCAGCGCGCGCACCAGCCCGAGCCGGGTCTGCGACTCCCCGTGCCAGTCGTCGTGCCCCCCGAGGATGCGCAGGCTCTCCTCGAAGTGCGGTACGGCGGCGGCCGGTTCCCCGAGGGTGAGGTGCGCGTACCCGATGTTGCAGTGCGCCGAGTGCCGGATGATCACGTCATCCATCACGTCGCCGATCGCGAGGCTGCGCTTGTGGTGGTCGATGGCGGCGCGGGCGTCGGTGTGCTCGTACAGGTTGCCGAGATGGCTGTAGGTGATGGCCTCCGTGTGCGGGTCGCCCAGCTCCCGGGAGAGTTCCAGGCTCATCAGCAGGGCCTCGCTGGACTCCACGTACCGGCCGAGCCCCTCCAGGAGCATGCCGCGGTTGTTCAGACCGCGCCGCACCCACGACAGCACCCCGAGCCGCCGCCAGATCGCCAGCGCCTCGTCGTTCAGGGTGAGCGCCTCGCCCGCCCGCCCCGTCATGAAGTGCAGCCCCGCGAGGTCGCCGAGCGCGTACGCCTGCGCGGCCTCGTCCCCGAGCCGCCGCGCCGCGCCCAGCGCCGTCCGCAGGAGCACCTCCGACTCCGCGACCCGGCCGCTGCGCTGGAGGTAGGGGTTGAGCAGCCGCACCAGCACCGGCACATACGCGGACACCTCCGCGTACCGCTCCACCAGCGTCATCACGTTCTCCAGCTCCAGATCGCCCCAGGCGAAGGCGTCCTTGGCGGAGCGGAACGGCGGTGTGGCGGCGGCGTCGGCCGTGTGCGCGGCCGGCTGCGTGGCCGTCGGCCGGCTGCGGTCCGCGCGGTCGAGCCCCGCCTCGACGATCACTTCGAGCGAGCGGGCGGCGACTCCGGCGTACCAGCGCAGGGCACGCTCGGAGACGCAGGGACCCTCGCTCACCCCGCCCGTCCTGTCCGCTCCGTCAGCGCCGGCTGCTTCGTCGGCCGCCTCCGCCGGCCCTGGCGTCTCGGTCGCTCCTGCTGTCTCCGTCGACCCTGTTGCGCCAGGTGTCCCTGGTGCCTCTCTCGTTCCCGTCGTCGTCGTCGTTCCCGCGATCTCCCGGGCGAAGTCGCGGACGAGGTCGTGGGGTGCGTAGCGGGCGTACGCCGTCTCCTCCAGGAGGGCGACGTCGACGAGGCGGTCGAGCGCGGCCTCGGCGCGGTGTTCGGCGATGCCGGAAAGCCGGGCGAGCAGGGGCGCACCGTAGACGGGCAGGTCGAGCGCCCCGATGCTGCACAGGGCGCGCGCCGCGTCCCGGTCGGCCTCGCGGTCCGAGGCGCGCAGCGCGTCATGGGCCACGGCGAGGGACCTGCGAACGCTCAGGTCGTCGTACTCCAGATGACGCAACCTGCCTTCCGTGTCGGTCAGTTGATCGGCAAGTGCGTCCGGGGTGAGCGCCCGGCGCGCGGCGAGGCGGGCCGCGACGACGCGCAGGGCGAGCGGGAGCCGACCGGTGAGTTCGACGAGCGGGTGCCCGCCGTCGAGGCCGTCGCGGCGTCCGGAGACCGCGCGCAGCAGCGCCGCGCTGTCCTCGTCCGACAGCGGTGCGAGCGGGAAACGGTGTGCGCCGTCCAGCACCGTGAGCGGCGAACGGCTCGTCACGATCACCGCGCACCCGGCGCCCGCCGGCAGCAGCGGCCGTACCTGAGCGGCGTGCGCGGCGTCGTCCAGCACCATCAGGGTGCGCGTCGGGGCCAGCGTCGAACGGAGCAACGCGGCTGCCGCGTCAGGGAGTTCGGGGATACGGCGCGACTCGACGCCGAGGTCGCGCAGCAGCGCCGCGAGCGCCTGACCGGGCGAGAGCGGGGTCATTCCAGGGGTGGCCCCGTGCAGGTTGACGTACAGCTGGCCGTCAGGGAAACGTTCCCGCAGTCCGTGGGCCACGTGTAGCGCCAGCGCGCTCTTGCCGACCCCGGCCATGCCGCTGATGACGGCCACGGCGGGAACGGGCAGGCGCAACCGCCGGTCCGTGTCCAGGACCAGGCCCAGTTCGTCGCGTACGTCGCCGCGTCCGGTGAAGTGGGCCGGAGGCGGTGGGAGTTGGGCAGGACGGGGGGAAACCGGCTGCGCCGGTGCGGCCGGTACGTCTCCGTCCGCGCAGGGGGCCTGACCGATGTCGCCGGCCCCGTCCACTCCGCCCGATGCGCCGGCCCTGCCCGATGCGCCGGCCCTGCCCGATCCGCCTTCGCCGCTCGATGCGCCTGCTCTGCTCGATCCGCTTGTTCTCCGTGGTCCGCCCGACCTGCCTGACCCGGCCGGCGTACCCGCACTGTCCTTTCCGCCCGTGCCGGCTGTTCCGGCCCTGCCGCCCGACCCGGCGGATCCGACTGATCCGACTGACACGCCGGGCTCGCGGTCGCGCAGGATCTCCAGATGTGCCTCTCGCACGGCGGGGCCCGGCTCGACCCCGAGTTCCTCGATCAGACGGGCCCGCAGGTCGCGGTGGACGGCCAGGGCCTCGGCCTGACGACCAGTGCGGTGCAGCACGAGCATCAGCAGCCGGTGAAAGGCCTCCCGCAACGGGTGCTCCGCGACCAGAGCGGCCAACTCGGGTGCGAGGCCGGCCAGTCGGGCATGCCCGAAGACGCCCGCGTCCGCGGGGTTCGTGGAGCTCCCGAAGCCACCCACGTCCGCGGAGTTCGTGGAGCTCCCGAAGCCGTCCTCGCCCACGGAGTTCATGGAACTCCCGAAGCCGTCCTCGCCCGCGGAGTTGGTGGAGCTCACGGAACCACTCGCGTCCGCAAAGCTCGGGGAGTTCCCGGAAGCACGTGTCTCCCCGGTGCCCTCCGCACCCCCCGAAGTCCCCACCGCTCCCCCGCCACGGCCACCGCCGGCGCGCCCACCGCTTCCGGCGATCGGCGGCGCGAGCCACAACTCGGCCTCGTAGCGCCACTCCAGGAGCAGCAGCCGCGCCTCCTCCAGGCGCTGGACGAGGGCGTGCCCGCCGAGCTCGGGCCGGACTCCGCCGAGCGGGGTGCCGCGCCACAGCGCGAGCGCCGCCAGTGCCTCGCGCAGCGCCCGTGCGCCGTCCCGCCCGGCATGCGCGGCACGCGCCGCCGTGACGTGGGACTCGAAGACGCGGACATCGAGCTCGCCCTCGCCGACCCGCAGCAGATACCCCGGCGGTACGGCCCGCAGCCGCTCCGGATCGTCGAGGAGCCGACGCAGCCGGGTGACGTGGTTCTGCAGTGAGGCCTGTGCGGACGCGGGCGGTGATCCACCCCACAGCGCGTCCTTGAGCGCGTCGACCGAGACGACCCGGCCCGGCTCCAGCAGCAGCGCCACCAGCAGGGCACGCATCTTGCCGCCGCCGATCGACCCGACCTCGCCGTCGGCGTCGTACAGGACCGGTGGACCCAGCAGCCCGAACCGCAGCCCGTACCGCATAGCCCGCCCACTGCCTTCCCACGCGACCGTCCGGCCGTGCCCCTGGCGACTTCGCACCGACCGACTCCCGGTTCCGGCGGAACCGTTGGCCGGTTCCCGAGGGACCCGTTGGCCACATGTTAGCGATCCGTTGGCGCGGCCTGATGGGATCAGTGCATCGGATCTGGCCCGACGGTGCGCGCGTACGACGCGTAACTCGGGGGAGTGTCGCCGCCGTGGCCGGATCCGGGGACAGAGAGGGCCCTGGTCGTCGGAGGTGAACGACCGGGGCCTTCGTCCTTCCCGGCGCCCATCGAACCGTCAGATGACGGGCGGGCGTCCGAGCCGCGTGAGCCGCCACACCGTCCGCCACCGCATCGGCTGCCGTCGGCCGCCGGACTCGCGCAGGCCTTCCGCGAAGCCGCCGAACCAGGCCCGCAGCCCGCCGAGCGACCGCGTCCGTACGAGTGTGAGCAGCACCCAGATCCCCAGGTGCACGGGGATGAGCGCGAAGGGCAGTCGGCGGCGGGTGAGCCAGACGCGGTTGCGGGCGGTGACCCGGTAGTAGATGGCGTGCCGCGCGGGTGAGGTCTTCGGGTGCTGGAGCAGCAGTTCGGGCTCGTACAGCACGGTCCACCCGGCGTCGATGGCACGCCAGGCCATGTCGGTCTCCTCATGGGCGAAGAAGAACTCGGCGGGCCAGTCACCGATCTCGGCGACCATGGGCATCGACAGCGCGTGCCCGCCGCCGAGGAACCCGGTGACCGGGCCACCCCGCATCGGGTCCTTCGCCCCGACCCGGGGCACGTGCCGGCGCTGGGTCTCCCCGTTCTCGTCGGCGATCCGGAAGCCGACGATGCCGAGGTGCGGGTCGGCGGCGTACAGGTCACGGACCTTGCGCAGCACATCCGCGTCGACCAGCAGCCCGTCGTCGTCGAGCTCGACCACGACGTCCACGTCCCCGAACTCCGCGAGCCTGGCCAGGCCCACGTTCCGGCCGCCCGGGCAGCCGAGGTTCTCGTCGACCTCGATGGTGGTCACCTCGCCGGGCAGCCCGAGCCGCTCGGCGAAGTCGGGCAGCGGACACCCGTTCCCGACGATCACGATCCGGGCGGGCGCGACGTCCTGCTTGGCCACCGAGGTGAGCAGCGCGTCGACCTCGACGGGCCGATTCCCCATCGTCACGACGGCAACGGCGATCCGTGGACCCTCCGGCACGACACCACTCCATCCCAGGCCGACAACACTGCCCGCGATGCTAACCGTTCACCGGGCGTATCCCTCAGGTACGCCGTCTTTCCTCGCCCCGTATGCGGTTCCTCACGCCGTTCGCGGCTCCCCGCCCCGTACGGCCCTCGGTCCCGGCACCGGCCGCAGCCGCCGCCCGGCCCTTGTCGGAGCTCTCCCCGGCCGGCCGGCCGCGCGGTCGGGAGCGAACCTACGCGGCGCGGGGACCGCGGGACGGGAGCACACCCGGCGTCCGGCCGACTCTTACCAGCTCTTACCGGACACCCACGTGTCCTCAGGCGGCGTACGCGCCCCGCACCTCGAAGTGCTCGACGGCGGGCGGGGCGGCCAGCCAGTCCTTGAGGGCCGCCTGGAACTCGCGGAACTCCTGGATCTCGGGAAGCGGATTCCCGATCCCGTCCGCGATCTCCAGTTCCGCGAGGTAGGTGACCCCGTCGGCCAGCCGGTACGAGGCGTACCGCACGCCCTTGGGCCGCGCGGCCTCGATCGCGGTGAACATCCTCCGCAGCGCCGCTTCGAGCTCGTCGACACACTCGGGCTTCACCGTGGCACGCACCATCAGAACGGCCATGTCGTCATCTCCTTCTCGTCCCTGTCACACCTGTCACACCTGTCACACCCCCACCGGGTCGCAGGGGTGGCGCCTCCCTCTTGACGCACCCCGGGGTGGATGTGTGACCGGCGCCGGCATCTTCGGGAGCTCACCGTGTCGTCCACCGGGGGACGGCCGGGGTGCCATGGGTCGCCACTCCCGGCAGGCAGGGATGTGCACGGTACATGTTGAGTGTATGATGCATATATGGGTGGTATATCTAGCCGAAGGCGGTTCTCCTGACAGGGGAAGCGAGCCGGGAACTGAAGGATGCCTCGCGTGGACAAGCCACTTGATCTGCTGGAATTCGAGACCATGCTGCTCGGGCGGCACATGCACATGCTCAACCCGCGGGCGCGTGGGGCCGGTGAGGAACGGCTGGACCGCAGCGCGTACGTCCTGCTCAGCCGCATCCAGGCACAGGGGCCGATGTCGATCGGCGAGTTCAGCGAGGCTTTCGGCCTGGACGCCTCGACCCTCAACCGACAGACCGCCGCCATGGTGCGGGCCGGGGTCGTCGAGCGTATGCCCGACCCCGAGGGGGGCATGGCCCGCAAGTTCGCCATCACCGCCGAGGGCGAGCGTCGTCTGGACATCCATCGGACCGAGAACCTGGAGGGTCTGGAGAAGGTCATGGTCGACTGGGCGGCCGAGGACGTCGCCGAGTTCGCCGCCTATCTCAGCCGCTTCAACCGCGACATCGAGCGCCTCGACGGACGCCCGTGGCCACGTGGTTGACCATGCCGGCGGGCACGTCGTTCACCCTCATCGTCTGACCGGCCGACCTGCCGGGGATCTCCCCTCCGTCACGCCGGAGGCTGCTGCACAACCCCTGACGCCGTTCGGTTGTCACCCTCAGGAGCGCGTCCGTGAGTGAGCGATCAACGTGGCCGACCGGCAAGCGGAACGCACCGCGCCTGGGCGGCGGCCGGTCGCGAAGGTCTCGGCGTCGGCTCCTTCCAGTACTGCTACCAGGGGGCTTGGGTTCGATGGCGACGGGGCTTGGCAGACGGTTCACAGCGTGCGGCGTACTGTTCCTGGCCCTCGCCGGGTGCACGAGCGAGGGGCACGGCAAGGCTGCGGGCACGCCTCGCCCCACCGCCTCAGCCCTCTCGTCGACCTCGGCGGCGCCCACGCCGGCCGCGGGCCCGGCACGTCCCGTTGGAGTGGCGGCCCGCCTCGGGCCGAAGGACAGCGCTCTCGTGAAGTGGCTCAATACGGCAGCCCCTCCCCAGGGGCACCCCATACCGGCCCTGAACACCGTGGTGGTCATCCATCGCGGACAGAAAGGCACTGGCGAGGTGGGCTGGATCTCCGGCGACGGCTACTGCCTCGGTTACCGGCGCGAGGACGGAGCGGGATTCAAGTGCGGCCCTTACAACGTCGCCCAGGACCCATCCGTGCCGAGGATCGGCCGGATGGAGGGGATCCCCGACCACATGCCTTCATCGGACGAGTTCCAGCACCGTTACTACAGCCTCGCCGTCGTCGTCGACGATCGTGGACCCTTCCACCTCACCGGGGACGAACACCAGGGCTTCCTGTATCAGTCCCGGGCCACCTTGGAGCCCGACCGGACCGTCACCTTCCTCGAATGGGGCCACAACGGCCCTGAAATACCCCCACAGGCCAAGGTCTGCAGCGCGTCCACCCCCCGCTGCATCACCGACGCCAACTGACCGCGCCACGGACAACAAGGCGGCACGCGCACGACACCGCCGCCGCGTTCGGGAAAAGCAAAAGCCCCAGGTCACGGCGAGTGGGAATCCGGGAATCCGGGGGCTTCTACAGAGCCGCCTTCGGGATTCGAACCCGAGACCACGCATCACAAGATCGCCAGAGCGTTGCCCCGGACTTCCCTGACTGTTCCCACTTTTACTGTCTGCGCAGGTCAGAGGGCATGGAGGCATCCGGGGCCTGATGATCGTTCACCGGGTTCCACTGTCCTTCCGGCCCCATCCTGGCCCCCGGAGGACCTCGTCGGCGGGCCGGCCGGGCCCCAATCGGGCGGGCCTAAGGAGCGGACCGACAACCTCGGCTAGATACGGGGCCGTACGCCCCCGCATTGCTCTGCAGAACCCTACGTTCCGGGCCCCGCCAACGAGTACCCCCTCCCGGAACTCGCAGCCGCAGCGTCGCAGTCACCGTCTCCCGACGCCTCCAGATCCAACGGCACCGACGCGGCGGCAGAGGATGACCACTCCGCCACGACGGGCTCCGCGCCCAGGGACGACGACAGCACCCTCCGGATCTCGCCGGGTGTCGGGACGGCAGTACTGCCCGGAAGGCCCCCGCAGCGTCGCTCCAGGCGGCCACGATCCCCCTGAGCCAATTCCCTTACGCAGAAACCGGGCTCACTCATCCTCCGCATTCGGCCCCGAGCAGCGTCAGCCCTTCCGACCGAGGCCCTTGTTCCACATGAGTACAGATACTCAGGTGCGATGGTTACCGGTGCGGATGGGGCAGGTGATGAACGGCGCTACGGTACTTCTCGATCACCAAAACGATGCTGTCACACGTTCGCATCCACTCGTCGGTGTACGACGAGGCACGGGGAGGGGGCCAGGCATGGCGTGGGATGAGTGGGAGCAGCTCAAGACCGCGGCTGTCGAGCGGCACACCACACAGATGCAGCTCAACCAACTACCTGCCGACCCCGGAGGTTCCACTTCGGGTGGCAGTAGCGTCGGTGCCGACGAGCTGAGGTCCGACAAGGCGGCGTGGACCAAGGCGGGGGAAGGCGTCGGTTCGTTACGGGAAGACCTTGGCAAGGCGTGGGCGAAGGCGGAGTCGGGCCAGACGGGACTCGAGAAGGGGGCCGGGTGCCTGACCGCGGCGGCCCAGAAGGGGGTTTACGACTCCTGGAGACGCTACGTCAAGGACGTGAGCGGGGTGTGCGACGGGCTTGCCGGAGTACTCGAGAAGACGGGCAACGACCAGCTACGGACCGACGAGGTCATCGAGGCCGAGATCGCCAAGCTGAAGTCCAAGTACTACGAGGACGCGCCGGCCAGCCGCGGCCAGGCCAAGGGGCAGTGACCCGGAAGCATGGACCACCTGACTCTCAAGGCCCTCAAACCGACCGAGTACGCGGACGCGGCGGACGGGTACCGCGCGATGAACGGCATGGCCGACGCGGCCAAGGACCGCATCGACAACCAGATCACCGCGGCCATGCGAAAGGCCAATGAGGGTGAGGCCGCGGACGCGGCACTCAAGCAGCTGCGGAAACTCTCGGAGAACTTCCACTACACCCAGGTCGAGTGCGGTCTGATCACTGGAGCCCTCGACGGCTTCTCGTCCGAAATCGCTGCCCCCAAGCGGCGTCTGACTGAGGCACTGGACGACGCGGTCGCGCTGGCGTACACCGTCAACGAGAACGGCGCCATCACGTATCCCGCCAGCGGTACGAACGAGCTCACCGGTGAGCCGATCCCCGGCGGCACGGTTCTGGGCAACAACGGTCTGGTCACGAGCAACAACAGTGGATTTCAGTCACCGAGGCTGGCGCCGAACGATCCTCGGTTCAAGAGTCCGAACCCGCACTACGCCAAAGCTGTGGACATCGCCGACCGCATCGCCCACGCCGTAAGGGAAGCCCAGGAGATCGACGATCGGTACAGCAAGGCACTGCGCAAGCTCAAAGCGGCACCAGGCCTGAACGTCAACACCGAGGTATGGGCAGACGTAGCGTCCGACGTCGACGCTGTGAGTTCTGCCGCGAGTGACTACATCGCGGACCACGTCCCGTTGGACAAGTCGCCCACCGACCGCAAGGAGTGGTGGGACAACCTCAGCGACGAGGAGCGCGCGGAGTACAAGGCGGCCTTCCCGGAAATCATCGGAAACCTGGACGGCATCCCGGCCGTGGTCCGCGACGAAGCAAACCGCGGGAACATCCAACTTCTCATCGCTGAGTTGGAGGCCAGGCACGACGAGGCGTTCAAAGACAAGCTTGACGGACTGAAAGGTATCCGGACCAAGCTCGACTCGGGCAGTCAGCCGCCGATGTTCCTACTAGGGGTCGGCCTCGAAGGAAACGGGAGAGCAATCGTTGCCTTCGGGAACCCTGACACCTCGAAGAACGTCTCCGCTTACGTGCCTGGATTGGGCACTAAACTTAATTCCGGTTTTGCCGACGGCACGGTGAAACGTGCCTTCGATACGGCTAAGGGCGCCCAGGGTATCGATCCCTCCTCATCCGCGATCGTATGGCTCGGCTACGATGCCCCGCAATCGATCGATGTAATGACCACGGACGACGCTGAGCGCGGCGCCCCCGCTTACAACAGTTTCATGAGTGGAATTTCGGCGACCAACGAGCATGCCGATCCTCACATTACTGCCATTGGGCATTCCTACGGTTCTCGACTGGTGGGGGCCGCCACACAGGAGGCAGGAGGGATTCCGGGGGCCGATGACATCATCCTCGTCGGCAGTCCCGGCGTCGGCGTTGACAAGGCGGCGGACCTAGGTGTGGGCAAGGATCACGTCTGGGTGGGCGCGGCCGAGAACGACATCGTCACCAGGCTCCCTTCGTCAAAGGAAGCCGCGGCAGGAACCATGGGATTCTTCGGGGGAGGGCCGTTTGGCGCGTACCTCGGAGGAGAAATCGCAGACCGGGGTGACGACGACATCTGGTTCGGCAAGGATCCGGCGAGCAAAGCGTTCGGCGCCAACAGATTCGAGACCTTGCCCGGACCGGAGCTAGTTCATCCTTCCTTCCCCGACGTGTTGGACTCGAAGTTGGATATCGATGCCCATAGTAATTACTTCTCCCCAGAGGATGGAAAGGATAAGGTTTCTGCGCGAAACATCGCTGCCATTACCGCAGGACAGCCGGGATACGTCACGAGGGAGACGCCGCGATGAGGAAAAGGGTTGCAGCGGCCGCAGTGCTGGTTCTGCTTCTGGCTGGGTGCGGCTCGACAGGTACCGCGTCCTCAAGCAAGGAAAGCCAATCGAATATGAACATGCAAGAGGCGGCCGACAAGGCGGACGCGATTCTGGACGAGACGTTTGCGGCCATCAAGCCTCCCGTTCAGTGGACGCACACGTACTCAATGCCGGGTGACTGCTATGTGGACCGCGATCGTTCCGTCATGACGATCATCTCGGCCGAACGGCGTGCCAGCTTCCTCGGCGTATTGGAACGCCACTGGAAGGGGAAAGGCTACAAGTTCGTCGCGGCGAGTCAGAACGGGCTGGCGGCCAACTTCGAGACCCAGGACGGCTTCCAGCTCGAAGTCCTGATCGGGACCACTGGCCAGGCCCACCTGAGCGTCACCACCCCGTGTGCGGAGAAGTCCGAGGTTGCTCCGCCAACCAGCAAGCCGAACGGCCCGGACTACTCGAAGCAGAGGCTGCCGGCGCCGAACGTGAAGTCGACGTTCTGGTCGAGCGACGCGCCTCTCCCGAGCTGACCCACGCGGTCCGGGAGCTGATGTCCTGAAACGAGCTGGGCGTGGACATGCCGACCATCATCATGGAGATCCTGGCAGTACACCCAGATCAGTCAGACGCGCCGTTAGGTCAAGGGCCGCTCGCACCTCTCGAAGGACACCATGCGCCGCATGGGTGACGCCCACCTGCCCGCCCCGGCAGCTGCCTCTGAGCCCGCAACTGAGACTGGGGACCGCCGCGCGGCTCGTGCACGGCGCGGCCGCCGTATCCAGCAAAAAGCAAAAGCCCCAGGTCACGGCGAGTGAGAATCCTGGGGCTTCTACAGAGCCGCCTTCGGGATTCGAACCCGAGACCTACGCATTACGAGTGCGTTGCTCTGGCCATCTGAGCTAAGGCGGCGCGCCGTCCGCACTATGGTGCGATCAGCAACGCGGTAAGTCTACACAGTTTCCGAGGGTGCTCCGTACACGCCCCGGAGGGCCCGGATCCGGGGCGTGCGGGAGGGCTATGAGCAGCGCTTTCCCTTGGGTGGAGGGGTCCCGTCGAGGAGGTAGCGGTTGATCGCGGAGTCGATGCAGACGCTGCCGCGGCCGTAGGCGGTGTGGCCGTCGCCGACGTAGGTCAGGAGTGTGGCGGAGGAGAGCTGCCTGGCGAGGGACTCGGCCCAGGCATAGGGGGTGGCCGGGTCCCGGGTGGTGCCGACCACCAGGATCGGGCCCGCGCCCTTCGCCTCGATGCGGTGGGGCTCCCCCGTTGGTTTCACGGGCCAGTACGCGCAGTTCAGGGAGGCCCAGGCCAGGCCGTCGCCGAAGACGGGGGACGCCTTCTCGAAGGTGGGGAGGCTCTTCTCCAGCTGGTCGGGGCTGGAGAAGGCGGCCGGGAGATCGAGGCAGTTCACGGCCGCGTTGGCGTACATCAGGTTCGTGTAGTGGCCCTCGGCGTCACGCTCGTAGTAGCTGTCGGAGAGGGCGAGCAGGCCCGCCCCGTCCTTGTCCTTCATCGCCGCGCTGAGCGCCTCACGCAGCTGGGGCCAGGCCGCCTGGTCGTACATCGCCGCGATCACGCCCGTCGTCGCGAGCGACTCGGTGAGCTGACGGCGTTTCGCGTCGCCGGTCGGGATGGGGTTCGAGTCGAGCTTCTTGAAGAAGGCGCTGAGGTTCTTGCCCACCTGGTCCGGGCTGGTACCCGCGCCGCCCAGCGGGCAGCCGCTGTGGCGTACGCAGTCCTTCGCGAAGGACTGGAAGGCCGTCTCGAAGCCCGCCGTCTGGTCCTCGTTGAGCTTGCGGGCGGTGATCGAGGGGTCCAGCGCGCCGTCCAGGACCATCCGGCCCACCCGCTGCGGGTACAGGCCCGCGTACGTCGCTCCCAGGAACGTCCCGTACGACGCTCCCACGTAGTTCAGCTTCTGGTCGCCCAGTACCGCGCGCAGGATGTCCATGTCTCGGGCCGCCTCGACCGTGGAGACATGCCGCAGCAGCTTGGGCGAGTGCCGGGCGCATCCCTCGGCGAACTTCTTGTAGGCGTCGACCAGTTCACTCGTCTCCCGCACGTTGTCGGGCGTCATGTCCGTCTTCGTGAACGCGTCCATCTCCGGGCCGCTGAGGCATTCGACCGGCTCGCTGCGGGCCACTCCGCGCGGGTCGACCGCGACCATGTCGTAGCGGGCGCGGACCTGCGCCGGGTAGCCGAGCCCCGCGTACGACTGCAGGTATCCGACCGCCGAGCCGCCCGGACCGCCCGGGTTGACCAGCAGCGAGCCGATCCGCTTCCCCGGACCCGTGGCCTTCTTGCGGGCGACGGCCAGTTTGATGGGGCCCGAAGCCGGGTCGCCGTAATCGAGCGGCACCTTGATCGTGGTGCATTCGAAGCCGGACGCACCGCAGGAGCGCCAGGCCGGCTTCTGCTCGTAGTAGGGCGTCAGCGTCGCCGGAGTGGTGTTGGGCAGCGGGGTCAGCACCGCCTCGGCCGTCGTCGGCGCCGCCTCGGCGGCACTCGGCGCCGTCGTGGTGAACGTGGTGAAACTCTCCGAGGAGCAGGCGGAGACGAGCAGCGTCGTGGCGGCCAGCAGCATGCCGCCCCTGCGGAGGGGCCTGAGGATGCGCCTGAAGTACATTCCGCGAGCGTAACCTTGCGCGATCGATTGATCACCTTCAGTGGCGCACGCGCCTCTTACGAGTGACATCGTCAACCTCGCGCACCACGCGCACCACGCGCATGCCGCACCCCGACGCCCGCGCGTCAGCCCCCGCGCGCCACATCCCGACGGCGACACGTAAGCCCGCGCGCCCGAATTCGACGACCGCGTCAGCCCGCGCGCAGCGCCATCGTCATCGCCTCCACCGCCAGCAGCGGTGCCACATTTCGGTCGAGGGCCTCGCGGCACGCCGCGATGGCGTCGATCCGGCGCAGGGTCGCCTCCGGCGAGCTGCCGCGAGCCAGTCTCTCCAGCACATCCCCGGAATCCGCGTTGGCGATGGCCAGGCGGGAGCCGAGCTGGAGGGCGAGGACGTCGCGGTAGAAGCCCGTGAGGTCGATGAGCGCGAGGTCCAGACTGTCGCGCTGGGTACGCGTTCTGCGGCGCTTCTGCCGGTCCTCCAGCTCCTTCATGACGCCCGCGGTGCCACGCGGCATGCGCCCGCCCTGCACCGCGCCGAGGGCGGTCTTCAGCTCCTCGGTCTCCTTCACGTCGACCTCCTCGGCGAGCTGCTTCGCGTCCTCCGCGGCCGTGTCGACCAGTTCCTGGGCCGCCCTGAGGCAACTGCCGACGTCGTCGACCCGGAGCGGGAGCTTGAGGACGGCGGCCCGGCGCTCCCGAGCCCGCGGGTCCGTGGCGAGGCGCCGGGCCCGCCCGATGTGCCCCTGCGTCGCGCTCGCGGCGGCCGCGGCGACATCCGGGTCGATGCCGTCACGCCGTACGAGGATGTCGGCGACCGCTTCCACCGGGGGCGTGCGCAGGGTCAGCAGGCGGCAGCGGGAGCGGATGGTGGGCAGGACGTCCTCGATGGAGGGCGCGCACAGGAGCCAGACCGTGCGCGGCGCCGGCTCCTCGACGGCCTTCAGCAGCACATTGCCCGCGCCTTCCGTCAGGCGGTCCGCGTCCTCCAGGACGATGACCTGCCAGCGGCCGACGGCGGGCGACATCTGGGCGCGGCGCACCAGGTCACGGGTCTCCTTCACACCGATGGAGAGGAGGTCGGTGCGGACGATCTGCACGTCGGCGTGCGTCCCGATCAGGCTGGTGTGGCAGCCGTCGCAGAAACCGCAGCCGGGGACCCCGCCCAGCGCGCGGTCGGGGCTCACGCACTGGAGCGCCGCGGCGAAGGCGCGCGCCGCGGTGGAACGGCCCGACCCGGGCGGCCCGGTGAACAGCCAGGCGTGGGTCATCCTGGACGCCTCGGGCGGCGGGGTGGCCCCGGCGACCGCCGTGACCAGGGCGTCTGCGTCACGCGCGGCGGCGGCGAGCTGCTCGCTCACCTTCTCCTGGCCCACCAGGTCGTCCCATACGGGCACGGGGCACCGCCCTTTCGTCGCACTCTGCCTTGCCGCGTCCATTGTGCGGGTCGCCACTGACAACGGACGCCGCTGCCGACGGACGCCGCCGACCACGGCCCCGGGCCACGGGCCGACAGGCGGAGACCGCGATGCTCGGAGATCCCGCCCGTGCCGCCTCCGCCGGTCACGACCGCCGACCTGGCCGGCTCACGATCGCCGCACTCCCGGCGGATCATCCTCACCGGGTCTCCCACGGCCACGACGACCGCACCCGGCGGTCACCCCACCCCGTTCCAGCGGCAGCGACCGCCCCGCGCAGCCGCCGCCCCGGATTCAGCGACGGTTCCCGCCGCGTCCCTCGCGTCCCTCGCGTCCCTCGTCCGCTTCGTCGTCCTCCCGCGGGCCCAGCAGCTCGTCCGCGAGGGTCGGAAGGTCGTCGAGCGGCGTCTCCTCGGCCCAGTCGGGACGCGGGCGGCGGCGGGGCGTGCCCGAGGCGTCGACCTGGGGCAGCTCGCGCGTACGGTCGACCCCGTCGTCGGAGCGCTGCGCCGCCGCCCGCTCGTCCCGGAAGAAGCCCGGGGGCACCCGGTCGGACGGGTCCCCGGCCGAATCCCCACCCCTACCCCTGTCCCTGTCCCTGTCCCTGCCCGAGTCCGGGGCCCGGTCCCGTACGGGAGGCAGCACCGCCGTCTCGTCGGACGCGCCGGGTGTCACCGGCGGCAGGACCGCCGTCTCGTCGGCGGCTCCCGCGACCGGCGGCAGCACCGTCGTCCGCTCGGCGGCGTCCTCCGGCACGGGCGGCTTCGGCAGCTTGGCCGTCTCCTCGGAGTCGGACCGGGAACCGCCGCGGTTGCCCCTGTCCCGCACCGGCGACAGCACCGCCGTGTCGTCCACCGCACCGCCCGACGCGTTCGGGGGCGCGACGACCGGCGTGGGCACGGTCGTCTCGTTGTCGGACTCGGTACCAGTGCTGGTGTTGGTGCCGGCCGGATTTGTGGCGGGGGCAGGAGTGGATGCCTGCGACGAGGCCGGGGTCGGCGCCGGAGCGGAGTCGGACGCGGCGGCCGACGTCGAAGCCCTGGTGGTCGAAGCGGCCCCGGTGGACGGCAAGGACGCGGCGGCGCTCGCCGCGGCTGCGGCAGCGGCCGAGGCGGCCGCCGTCTCCGCCGCCGCACGCCGTGCCCGCTCCGCGCGCAGCAATGCCTCCTCGGCCTTGCGCTGCTTCTCCAGACGCCGGGTCTCCGCCTCGGCGCGCAGCCGGGCCTCCTCCTCGGCCTGCTTGCGCAGCCGTTCCTGCTCGGCGGCCCTGACCTTCTCCTCGGCCAGCAGTCGGGCCCGCTCCTCCTCGGCCCGCCGGCGGGCGTCCTCGGCACGCTGCCGGGCCTCCTCCGCCTGCCGCTCCGCCTCGCGACGCTGGGCCTCCTCCAGCTCCCGCTGCTGGCGTTCCTCTTCCTCCGCGCGCAACCGGGCTAGCTGTTCCTGGCGCTCGCGCTCCTGGCGCTCCTCCTCGGCCTTGCGGGCAGCCTCTTCCTCGGCCTTGCGCCGGGCCTCCTCCTCGGCCGCCTTGCGCGCCTCCTCCTGGGCCTTCACCTCGGCCTCGGAGAGGGGCAGCATCACGTCGAGGCGGTGCCGGACGACGGTGGTGACCGCCTCGGGCTCCTGTGCGGCGTCGACGACCAGGTAGCGGCCGGGGTCGGCGGCGGCCAGCGTCAGGAAACCGGACCGCACGCGCGTGTGGAACTCGACGGGCTCCGACTCCAGCCGGTCCGGCGCCTCCGTGAACCGCTCGCGCGCCGCCTCCGGGGAGACGTCGAGCAGCACCGTCAGGTGCGGCACCAGTCCGTTGGTCGCCCACCGGTTGATGCGGGCGATCTCGGTTGGTGACAGGTCGCGGCCCGCGCCCTGGTAGGCCACCGAGGAATCGATGTAGCGGTCGGAGATGACGACGGCACCGCGCTCCAGCGCGGGCCGCACCACCGTGTCCACGTGCTCCGCGCGGTCGGCGGCGTACAGCAGCGCCTCCGCGCGGTGCGACAGACCTGCCGAGGACACGTCCAGCAGGATCGACCGCAGTCGCTTGCCGACCGGTGTGGCACCGGGTTCGCGGGTCACCACGACCTCGTGGCCCTTGGCCCGGATCCACTCGGCGAGCGCCTCGGCCTGGGTCGACTTCCCGGCTCCGTCGCCGCCCTCCAGGGCGATGAAGAAGCCGTTCCCGGCGGGCGTCGGCAGCGGGTCGTCGCCGCCGCGCAGCGCGTCCAGCAGGTCGTGGCGCAGCGGCACGCCCGAGCGGTCGTCGACCTTGGCGAGCACCAGGGCGGCGACGGGCAGCAGCAGGGCGCCGACCAGCATCAGGGTGAAGGCGGCGCCGCCGTGCGCGAACACGAACTTGCCGTTCTCCAGGCGGTGCGGTCCGATCGCCGCGGCCACCAGGGGGGCCAGCAGGGCGCCGAGCGCCACGGAGACCCGTACGACCGCGTGCAGGTGTTCGGTGGTGCGCGCCCGCCGGTACTCCTCGGCCTCCTGGTCGAGCAGCGCGTGCCCGGTGTTCGCGGCGACACCCGCGCCGACGCCGGCGAGGGCGACGATCAGCAGCACGGTGGTGACGTCCGGGACCAGTCCGGCGGCCAGCAGGGCGATACCGGTGAAGGCGATCGCGAGGGAGAGGAGCCGGCGGCGCGACAGCGACGGCAGCACCTTGGCGGCGGTACGGACACCGACGACGACACCGCCGGTCAGCGCCAGCACCAGCAGCCCGTACGTGACAGGTCCGCCGCCCAGGTCCTTGGCCTGCAGCACGGAGACCGCGACGGCTGCCGCGATCGCGGCGGCGACGGCCGCGCAGGCGAGCACCAGGAGCGGGATCACGCCGGTACGGCCCTTGTCGACACCGGTGCCCGTCTTGGGGCGGCGCAGGCCCTCCAGGGGCGAGCGGGCGCGGGGGGTGCGGGTGTCGGGCAGTTCGAGGAACGTGAGCACGGAGAGCGAGGCGGCGAACAGCCCGGCGGCGACATACGAGGCGAGCGCCGCCTGGTGCTGGTCGAACCAGGTGATCCCGGCACCCAGCAGGTTGTTGACGAGGGACACCACGACGAGCGCCGCGGCCGCGATCGGCACCGCCGCGAACGCGGTACGCAGGGACAGGCGTCGCAGCGCGTCCATGTGGTCCGGCAGCGGGCGCACGGTGGCGCCCTCAAGGGGTGGCGCCGGCAGCAGCGCGGGGGCCGCGCCCTCCCGGCTCACCGTCCAGAAGCGCTCGGCCACACCGGTCACGAACGCGACGACCAGGAGGACGGCGAGGGCGTCGTCCGGTGTCCAGTCGATCCACAGAGGCGCGACGATCAACAGCAGGGCGCGCAGCCCGTCGGCGCCGACCATGGTCCAGCGCCTGTCGAGGGGGCCGTCCTTCGACGTCAGCGAGGTGAGCGGGCCCAGCAGGACCGCTCCGAAGAGCAGCGTCGCGAGCACACGCGCCGCGAAGACCGCGGACACCGCGAGGGCGACGCCGCGGTAGCCGCCGCCGAAGGAGCCCTCGGCGACCGCCGCCTGGAGGACGAGTACGACCAGGACGAGCAGGGCCAGGGCGTCGGCGACACTCCCTACGAGATGGGCGCCCCACAGGCGTTTCAGCTGCGGCTGGCGCAGCAGCGCGCGCACGGCGCGCTCGCGCGAATCCGCGACCAGGGCGTCGTCGGGGGCCGGAGTGTGGGCCGTAGGCTGCTCGGCTCGCGTCATTCTGCAAGCCTATCGGGACCCACTGACTGTCCGGAGGGGTGCCCGAACATGTGGACGCCCCCACACCGGAAGGTACGGGGGCGTCCACATCTGCCGGGCGGTGCCGGCCTGGTCTCAGCTCTCGGAAGCGGCCGTCTTCTTGGCGGCCGTCTTCTTGGCGGGCGCCTTCTTGGCGGCCGTCTTCGACGTCGTCGTCTTCTTCGCGGCGGCCTTCTTGGCCGGGGCCTTCTTGGTGGCCGTCTTCTTGGCGGCCGCCTTCTTCGCGGTCTTCTTGGCCGGGGCCTTGGCGCGCTTCTCGGCGAGCAGCTCGAAGCCGCGCTCCGGAGTGATGTCCTCGACGCTGTCCCCGGACCGCAGGGTCGCGTTGGTCTCGCCGTCGGTCACGTACGGCCCGAAACGGCCGTCCTTGACGACGACGGGCTTCGCGCTGACCGGGTCCTCGCCCAGCTCCTTCAGCGGCGGCTTGGCGGCCGCACGGCCACGCTGCTTGGGCTGGGAGTAGATCTCCAGCGCCTCTTCGAGCGTGATGGTGAAGAGCTGGTCCTCGGTCTGCAGGGAGCGCGAGTCAGTGCCCTTCTTCAGGTACGGCCCGTAGCGCCCGTTCTGCGCGGTGATCTCCACCCCCTCGGCGTCCTTGCCGACGACGCGCGGCAGGGACATCAGTTTGAGGGCGTCCTGAAGAGTCACCGTGTCCAGCGACATGGACTTGAAGAGGGACGCGGTACGCGGCTTGACGGCGTTCTTGCCCGTCTTCGGGGTGCCCTCGGGGAGCACCTCGGTGACGTACGGGCCGTAGCGTCCGTCCCGCGCGATGATCTGGTGGCCCGACTCCGGGTCGTTGCCGAGTTCGAAGTCGCCGCTCGGCTTGGCGAGCAGCTCCTCCGCCAGCTCCACGGAGAGTTCGTCCGGGGCGAGGTCCTCGGGGACGTCCGCGCGCTGGTGGTTCTCGGAGTCCTTCTCGCCGCGCTCGACGTACGGGCCGTAGCGGCCCACGCGGAGCACGATGTCGTTGCCGACGGGGAAGGACGACACCTCGCGGGCGTCGATGGCGCCCAGGTCGGTGACGAGCTCCTTGAGGCCGCCCAGGTGGTCGCCGTCGCCGTTCCCGGCCTCGGCGGCACCGGTCGCCTCGCCCTCGCCGAAGTAGAACCGCCGCAGCCACGGCACGGCCTGTGCCTCGCCCCGCGCGATGCGGTCGAGGTCGTCCTCCATCTTGGCCGTGAAGTCGTAGTCGACGAGCCGGCCGAAGTGCTTCTCCAGGAGGTTGACCACGGCGAAGCTCAGGAAGGACGGCACCAGTGCCGTGCCCTTCTTGAAGACGTAGCCGCGGTCGAGGATCGTGCCGATGATCGACGCGTACGTCGACGGGCGGCCGATCTCGCGCTCCTCGAGCTCCTTGACGAGCGAGGCCTCGGTGTAGCGGGCCGGGGGCTTGGTGGCGTGCCCGTCGACCGTGATCTCCTCGGCGGACAGCCGGTCGCCCTCGCCGACCTGCGGGAGACGGCGCTCACGGTCGTCGAGCTCGGCGTTCGGATCGTCCGCGCCTTCGACGTAGGCCTTCAGGAAGCCGTGGAAGGTGATCGTCTTGCCGGACGCGCTGAACTCGGCGTCACGCCCGTCGGCGGACGTGCCGGCGATCTTCACCGTGACCGAGTTGCCGACCGCGTCCTTCATCTGCGAGGCGACGGTCCGCTTCCAGATCAGCTCGTACAGCTTGAACTGGTCGCCGGTCAGACCCGTCTCGGCCGGAGTGCGGAAACGATCACCCGAGGGGCGGATCGCCTCGTGCGCCTCCTGCGCGTTCTTGACCTTTCCGGCGTACGTGCGCGGCTGGGCCGGCAGGTAGTCGGCGCCGTACAGCTGCGTGACCTGGGTGCGGGCGGCGGTGACCGCCGTCTCCGAGAGGGTCGTGGAGTCCGTACGCATGTAGGTGATGAAGCCGTTCTCGTACAGCTTCTGGGCCACCTGCATGGTGGCCTTCGCGCCGAAGCCGAGCTTGCGCGAGGCCTCCTGCTGGAGCGTCGTCGTGCGGAACGGCGCGTACGGCGAACGGCGGTAGGGCTTGGACTCGACCGAGCGGACCGAGAAGTCCGTGTTCTCCAGGGCGGCGGCGAGCGCGCGGGCGTTCGCCTCGTCCAGGTGGAGTGTGTTGGCGCCCTTCAACTGGCCGAGCGAGTCGAAGTCCCGGCCCTGGGCGACGCGCTTCCCGTCGACCGCGGTGAGACGGGCGACCAGGGAGGACGGGTCGGACGCGTCCCCACGGCGGCCGGTGCCGAAGGTGCCGGTCAGGTCCCAGTACTCGGCGGACCGGAAGGCGATGCGCTCGCGCTCCCGCTCGACGACGAGGCGGGTCGCCACGGACTGCACGCGGCCCGCCGACAGACGCGGCATGACCTTCTTCCACAGGACCGGCGAGACCTCGTAGCCGTAGAGGCGGTCCAGGATGCGGCGGGTCTCCTGGGCGTCGACCATGCGCTGGTTGAGCTCGCGCGGATTGGCGACGGCGCTGCGGATCGCGTCCTTGGTGATCTCGTGGAAGACCATCCGGTGGACGGGAACCTTGGGCTTCAGGACCTCCAGGAGGTGCCACGCGATGGCCTCGCCCTCGCGGTCCTCATCGGTGGCGAGGAAGAGTTCGTCGGAGTCCTTCAGCAGGTCCTTGAGCTTCTTGACCTGGGCCTTCTTGTCGGCGTTGACCACGTAGATCGGCTGGAAGTCGTGCTCGACGTCCACGCCGAGGCGGCGCACCTCGCCGGTGTACTCCTCCGGCACCTCCGCCGCGCCGTTGGGGAGGTCGCGGATGTGCCCGACGCTCGCTTCGACGACATAGCCGGGGCCGAGATAGCCCTTGATCGTCTTCGCCTTGGCAGGCGACTCGACGATGACGAGTCGGCGGCCGCCGTGTGCGGTGTCGCTGGTCGGGGACAACTTCGCTCTTCTCTCCGGTCGACGCAGGGGGTCTCCCCAGGCCTAGGTCCCGGGGGTCGGGTCGTGCTGACGCTGCGGAGTGTGACGGTACATCCCGCCCCCGTGTCAAACGGGAAAAGCCCGCAACGGCCACTCGAACGGTAACCCGACTACCGCCATTCCTGCCGCCCGGAGTACGCAGCCGCCCTTTCGGCCCTAACCGGAGCGTGACCCCCCGGTCACCGGGGTGCCGGCCCTCACACGCGCGTGAAACACCACATCCCGAGTGCGAGCGCACCCGCTCCGGCAACGCTCGCGACCGTCGCCGATGCGACGCGGTTCACACCGACGGCGATGGGCTCGCCCTGCCGCAGCCGCACCACCGTCCACGCCAGCAGTGCGCCTCCGAACAGGGCGAACACCGTCCCCACGAAGATCGCCGGTCCACTTTCCATCGATATGCCTTCCGCCCCGGGTCCCAGGGTCGGGAGGCTGGCACGCCCCGGAAGCGGCTGTGCGAACCTGCGGTGAACGCAGGGCGGACGGCACCCCATCGGCGGGCCTGGACGGCTCGGATCACGCCCGGCGCGGGTGCCCTCCGGGCCGTCCTCGTGTCGCCGGAAGCGACCCGCCGGGCGCGGGACTGTGGCGAATTCGTCGTCCGCCGTTCCCCAGCCCCCGCCCTCACCGACCGGCTCACCCCTGCCGCGCGGCCCGGCGCGGGTCCTGAGGCACCGAACCCGCTTCCCTGGCCGGTGAGCGGCACACCTGCGCAGGAAACGCCGCCCGGAACGCCCGGAACGTCCGGCACCGGTCGGATGTTGGCCGAATCCACATCCCGGCGACGGCCGGGCTCCCCGCGAGGGTCCCCGGGACCCCGCCGAACGGTCCTGGGGGCCCCGCCGAAGGGGGTCCCTGGGGGGCCTGGGGCCCCGCGAAGGTCCCGGGTCGCTCCGGCGAAGGGGTCCTGGGGGCTCCGGCGAAGAGTCCTGATGCATGCGGGCCCTGGTGCATCCGGTGCCCGGCGGAGCGCGTGTCGCCGGGCGCCGGGAGGCGCGTGCCTCGTCACTCCGCGGGCTCGAGGAACCCCTGTTCCACCAGCAGCCGGATCTGGCCGGGTGTCCGGTCACGCAGCAACACCGGATCCTCACCGACCAGTTGGGCGATGGCGTCGAGGATCCGCCCGGCGCTCAGGGTGCCGTCGCACACGCCCGCGAAGCCCGCGCCGACCGTGTCCACCTTGGTGGCCCGCCGCATCCCGCGGTTCTGGCGCAGCACCACGTGCTCCGGGTCCTCGGCGCCGGGCAGGCCGACCTGCTCCTGGACCACCTCGGCCGTGAGCCTGAAGTGCCCGGCGAGCAGCGCCGCGTCGTCGCTGGCCCGCAGGAAGTCGACGCGGGCGAAGTGCGCGCGCACGGTGTCGCCGAGCGGCTGTTCGACGGGGTGCGGCCACTCCTCGACGGTGATCGAGGGCTCGGCGGCCGCCGTCCTGCGCAGCGTGATCCACCCGAAGCCGACCGCCTTGACCTTGCGCGCCTCGAACTCGTCCAGCCAGGCGTCGTACCGCGCCTGGTACTCGGCCGGGTCGGAGCGGTGGTCGCCCGCGTCGCGCAGCCACAACTCCGCGTACTGCGTGATGTCCTGCACCTCGCGCTGCACGATCCACGCGTCACAGCCGCGCGGCACCCAGGAGCGCAGCCGGTCCTGCCAGTCCTCGCCCTCCACGTGCTGCCAGTTGGCCAGGAACTGGGCGTACCCCCCTTCGTTCAGCCGGTCCCCCGCCTGCTGAACGAGCGTGCGGCACAGATCGTCCCCGCCCATCCCGCCGTCGCGGTAGGTGAGCCGGGCGTCGGGCGAGATCACGAAAGGCGGGTTGGAGACGATCAGGTCGTACGTCTCGTCGTCCGGGACCGGGTCGAAGAGCGAGCCCTCGCGCAGATCGGCCGCCGGGGCGCCGGAGAGCGCCAGGGTGAGCGCGGTGATGTGCAGCGCGCGGGGGTTGAGGTCGGTCGCGGTCACGCGTGTGGCGTGCTGGGCCGCGTGCAGGGCCTGGATACCGGAGCCGGTGCCGAGATCGAGCGCGGCGGCGACGGGCTCGCGGACCGTGATGCCGGCCAGGGTCGTGGAGGCGCCGCCCACACCGAGGACGACGCCCTCCTCACGGGTTCCGATGCCGCCCGCGCCCCCGACGGCGCACCCGAGGTCGGACACGATGAACCAGTCCTCGCCACCGGGTCCGCCGTACGGCCGGACGTCCACCGTCGCGGTGACCTCGTCGCCGCCCACCCGGGTCAGCCAGCCGCTCTCCAGGCAGTCCTCGACCGGCAGTACGTCCGCCACGCGCGCGTGCGGCACGGGCTGCTGCAACAGGAACAGCCGGACGAGCGTCTCCAGGGGCGTGTCCCCGCGGGTCGCCCGGAGAGCGGGCACGGTCTCACTGCGCGCCAGCGCCGCGTAGGCGGGTGCGCCGAGCAGGTCGAGCATTCCGTCGGCGGTGAACGAGGCGCCGAGCAGGGCGTCCCGCAGCCGATCGGCGACGTCGACGCGGTCGGACGAGGGCAACGGTGGCAGGCTGGTGTGACTCACATCCCCCATTGTGTCCGCTCCCGCCGACCGGCACGCACTCCTGTGGACAGCGGCACGCACTCCTGTGGACAGCAGCACCTGCTCCTGTGGACAGTGGCAGGCACGCCTGTGGACACATGCCGGGGACCCGGCACGCGTGCGTACCGGGTCCTGGTTCGGGCACGTGCCGGGTCCTCGTCGGGGCGGGCGGCCGTTCGCCCGCCCGCCGCTCAGCCCTGGGCCGCGGAGGGCGACGACGCCGACTTGCAGCTCTCCTGCTTGGCCATCGCCTTGCCCACGTCGCCCTCCTCCAGCTTCTTCAGCGCGTCGTTGCCGCTCTGGCTCAGCTTGGCGAGCTGCGTCGCGATGCCCTTGAGGCCGTCCGCGAACTTCGCCTGGTCCTTCGTGTCGAGCCCGTCGACCTGCTTCTTGAGGGCGGCGTAGGACGCGGAGATGCCGTTGAGTTCCTTCACGGCATCCGTCTGCTTCTGCTTGCCGTCGGTGACGTCGGGCGCGCCGGCACCGTCGACGGCGGCGCCGATCGCCTTGTAGGCGTCGGACATGTCCTGGAAGGCCTGTGCGTCCGTCTTCCGGACGGCATCCGGCGCGCTGTTGTCCGAGGTCTCCTTCTGGATCGCGGCGTTGGCGGCCTCGATCTTCTTGGCCTGCGGCTGCACCGCGTCACAGACCTGCTTGGCCCACGAGTTCAGCTTGTCGTCGTTGCCGTTGTCGCTGCTGCATCCCGACAGCGCCAGTACCAGTACCGCACCGCCGGACAGTGCGGCCGTGAGCTTCTTGTTCACCGGATTGGTCCCTTCCATGGCTCTCGGCCCCGGAACATACACGCCATCCGGGCGACATCCGCGGGCCGTGCACCCGGTTCACCCCTTTTTGAAGCCATTTGCACCAAGCGAGAGAAGGCTCACGGCGACGGTGTGAACACACACGGAGCGGGCGGGCGGCGCGTCAATACGCGCCGCCCGCCCGTCCGTTGGCCAGTACCTGACCAGATGGAGAACCCTGGGGTTACGAAACCACCGCCGCATCCGGTGACTTGGAGACCCGTTCCGCGTCCTCCTCGTCACCCACGGCGATCCCGCGTCGCTTGGAGATGTACACCGCGACCACGATCACGAGCAACGAGAGCACCGCGATCAGGATGCGCAGAGCGAGGTTCTTGTCTTCGCCGTACGAGAACTTGACGACCGCCGGCGCGATCAGCAGCGCCACCAGGTTCATCACCTTCAGAAGCGGGTTGATCGCGGGTCCCGCCGTGTCCTTGAAGGGGTCACCGACCGTGTCGCCGATCACCGTGGCGGCGTGCGCCTCGCTGCCCTTGCCACCGTAGTGACCGTCCTCCACGAGTTTCTTCGCGTTGTCCCACGCGCCGCCGGAGTTGGCGAGGAAGACGGCCATCAGGGTGCCGGTCCCGATCGCGCCCGCGAGATACGAGCCGAGCGCGCCGACACCGAGTGTGAAGCCGATGGCGATGGGCGCCAGGACGGCGAGCAGACCCGGGGTGGCCAGCTCCCGCAGGGCGTCCTTGGTGCAGATGTCGACGACCCGTCCGTATTCGGGCTTCTCCGTGTAGTCCATGATCCCGGGGTGCTCGCGGAACTGCCGCCGCACCTCGTAGACGACGGCCCCCGCGGAGCGCGACACGGCGTTGATCGCGAGGCCCGAGAAGAGGAACACGACGGCCGCGCCGGCGATCAGACCCACCAGGTTGTTGGGCTGGGAGATGTCCATCATCAGGTTCAACGGCGCGCCGGGCCCGGAGACCTTCTCGCCGACGTCGTTCGCGGCCGACAGGATCGCGTCCCGGTACGACCCGAAGAGCGCCGAGGCCGCGAGGACGGCCGTGGCGATGGCGATGCCCTTGGTGATGGCCTTGGTGGTGTTGCCCACCGCGTCCAGGTCGGTGAGCACCTGGGCGCCCGCGCCCGTGACGTCGCCGGACATCTCCGCGATGCCCTGGGCGTTGTCGGAGACCGGGCCGAAGGTGTCCATGGCGACGATGACGCCGACCGTGGTGAGCAGGCCGGTACCGGCGAGCGCCACCGCGAAGAGCGCCAGCGTGATGGACGCGCCGCCGAGCAGGAAGGCCCCGTACACGCCGAGACCGATCAGCAGGGCGGTGTAGACGGCCGATTCGAGACCGATGGAGATACCGGCGAGGACGACGGTGGCCGCACCGGTGAGCGAGCTCTTGCCGATGTCCCGTACGGGACGGCGGGTGGTCTCGGTGAAGTAGCCGGTCAACTGCTGGATCAGCGCGGCCAGCACGATGCCGATCGCGACGGCCACCAGCGCGAGGATCCGCGGGTCGCCGCCCCTGGCCTTGATCGCCGCGTCCGTGACGCCGTCCAGGCCGGAGTACTTCCCCGGCAGGTAGACGAAGACGGCCACCGCGACCAGCACCAGCGAGATCACCGCGGAGACGAAGAAACCGCGGTTGATCGCGGACATGCCGCTGCGGTCGGAACGGCGTGGCGCCACCGCGAAGATGCCGACCATGGCCGTGAGGACGCCGATCGCGGGCACGATCAGCGGGAAGGCGAGCCCGGAGTCGCCGAACGCCGCCTTGCCGAGGATCAGCGCGGCGACGAGCGTGACGGCGTACGACTCGAAGAGGTCCGCGGCCATACCGGCGCAGTCCCCGACGTTGTCGCCCACGTTGTCCGCGATGGTCGCGGCATTGCGCGGGTCGTCCTCCGGGATGCCCTGCTCGACCTTGCCGACCAGGTCGGCGCCGACGTCGGCGGCCTTGGTGAAGATGCCGCCACCGACACGCATGAACATGGCGATCAGCGCGGCGCCGAGGCCGAATCCCTCCAGGACCTTCGGCGCGTCGGCCGCGTACACCAGCACCACACAGGAGGCGCCCAGCAGCCCGAGCCCGACCGTGAACATGCCGACGACGCCGCCCGTACGGAATGCGATCTTCATGGCTTTGTGCGAGACGGCGGTGAGATCCTTTTCGGGCTCACCCGCCGTCGGAGTCGCTTCCCGTGCCGCGGCGGCCACGCGGACATTGCTCCGGACGGCGAGCCACATACCGATATATCCGGTGGTCGCCGAGAACACCGCGCCGATCAGGAAGAAGATCGACCTTCCGGCACGCTGATTCCAGTCGTCCGCGGGCAGCAGCATGAGCAGGAAGAACACCACGGCGGCGAAAACCGCCAGGGTGCGCAACTGCCGCCCCAGGTAGGCGTTCGCGCCCTCCTGGACCGCTGCCGCGATCTTCTTCATGCTGTCGGTGCCCTCGCCGGCAGCGAGCACTTGTCGTACCAGAACCCCGGCGACCGCAAGGGCCGCCAGCGCGACGACGCCGATGACCATCACGATCAGGCGGTTGTCGTCGGTCAGAACTGCGGCTGCGAAGGTTGTGGGATGGTCAAACTGATGAGGGGTAGAAAGCCCCGCCATTCGTCCTCCTTGACGCTTGGGCTGAGCTCAAGATGTGGACGGATTGTAGGTACCGGAACCTGATCAAAACAGTACGCGGTAAACGGAATTCGCCTTCACATCCCCGTCAGCAAATGATCGACGGGCATCCACAGAACCCAAAAGAGGTAATGCCCCAAAAGCGTTGACCCTTGATCAAATAATCGCGTGATTGATCGTGAACCAATTCACGAATGGCGTGTGCAGTCATCTCACCTGCCCGGGCGCAAGAAAAAGGGCCCTGCGAGGCAGGGCCCTTCGTGTGATGAGTGTGTCTTGTACGTGTCCTGCTACGAGGGGGACATCAGGGAACGAGCGTGACCGGCGGCGTGGTCGGCCAGCTCATCCTGATCAGTCCACCGTGCTCGTCGGCGCTGACCTCTACGTCGTCGACGAGGCCGCTGATGACCGCGAGGCCCATCTCGTCCTCCTCGGCGTCCGTGTCGGCATTGCCGGGAGCGGCTCCGGGCACCGTCGCACCGGGCACCGAACGCGGCGCCTCGTCGCCGACCTCGATGGAGAACTGCTTCTCCTCCTCGATCAGCGTCACCCGCACCGGCGCCGAGATGCCGCTGCTCTGGTGCAGTCCGACGGCACGGCTGCAGGCCTCGCCCACGGCGAGTCTGACCTCGTCGAGAACGGCCTCGTCCACTCCGGCCCTGCGCGCCACCGCTGCCGCCACCAGTCGGGCGGTCCTGACGTGCTCGGGCAGCGCGCTGAAGCGGAGCTCAACGGTGGCCATGCATCCCCCTCAACTACGGGCGTGCTGTCAGGGGGCCGGGCCGCCGAGGCCCGGTCCCCCTCCATTGCTTCTACCGTCTCGGACGCCACGCTCCCGTGGCGCCCCACGACGGGGTCAGTCGGTGGCCGCTACCGCTTCCTCGACCGAGGTGTGGATGGGGAACACCTTGGTGAGACCGGTGATACGGAAGATCTTCAGAATGCGCTCCTGGTTGCAGACCAGTCGCAGCGAGCCCTCATGGGCCCGCACACGCTTCAGGCCGCCCACCAAAACGCCGAGCCCGGTGGAGTCGAGGAAGTCCACGCCCTCCATGTCGACGACAAGATGGAAACTGCCGTCGTTCACCAGCTCGACCAGCTGCTCACGCAGCTTGGGCGCGGTATATACATCGATTTCGCCACCGACCTCGACGACCGTACGATCGCCGACGGTACGGGTCGACAGGGACAGGTCCACGGATCCTCCAGCACCTTGCTATCGAGCGGTCGCCCCAAGGGACACCTCGGCAGAGCCCCCGGGACGGTTCGCCAGCCGCGATGGCATTCAATCACTTACCGGCAGGCGTGCACGACGCCTTGAGCCCATTGTCCGTCACGCCAGTGACACACTCGATGCCGATGGCCAAGAATCACCGATCCGATCGAACCTCGGCGGACACCGCTTCGCGCCCCTCTCCGGGCACGGTCCTGGACCGGCTCGCCTCGGGGCCGAGCCGGGCTTCGCGCATCACTCATACGGAGCACTTGCCCCCGCGGGCGGGTCGCCATGCCGTATGGCCCGACCGGATTCGATCAGAGGTCGTCGCCGCCGTGCAGGCCGCGGGCATCGAGCACCCCTGGGCCCACCAGGCACTCGCCGCCGAGCACGCCCTGGACGGCGACTCCGTGATCGTCGCCACCGGCACGGCCTCCGGCAAGTCCCTGGCGTACCTCGTGCCGGTCCTCACAGCCCTTCTGGACGGCTCCGAGGCGCCGAACGGCCGGGGAGCCACCGCGCTCTACCTGGCGCCCACCAAGGCCCTCGCAGCAGATCAGCGCCGTTCTGTGAAGGAACTTTCACAACCCCTGGGCAACGCCGTTCGCCCAGCCGTGTACGACGGCGACACCCCGGTCGAAGAACGCGAGTGGGTCCGCCAGTACGCCAACTACGTCCTGACCAACCCCGACATGCTGCACCGCGGGATATTGCCCTCCCACCCCCGCTGGGCCTCCTTCCTGCGCGCCCTGAAGTACGTCGTCATCGACGAGTGCCACACCTACCGCGGCGTCTTCGGCTCCCACGTCGCCCAGGTGCTGCGCCGACTGCGCCGACTGTGCGCCCGCTACGGCTCCTCACCCGTCTTCCTGCTGGCCTCCGCGACCGCCGCCGAGCCCTCCGTCGCCGCCCGCCGCCTGACCGGCCTCCCGGTGGTCGAGGTCGCCGACGACGCCTCGCCGCGCGGTGAGCTGGTCTTCGCCCTCTGGGAACCCCCGCTCACCGAACTGCACGGCGAGAAGGGCGCGCCCGTCCGGCGTACCGCCACCGCCGAGACCGCCGACCTCCTGACCGACCTGACCGTCCAGGGCGTGCGCTCGGTCGCCTTCGTACGGTCCCGGCGCGGCGCCGAACTGATCGCGGTGATCGCCCAGGAGCGGCTGGCCGAGGTCGACCGCTCGCTCGTCCGGCGCGTCGCGGCGTACCGCGGCGGCTACCTCCCGGAGGAACGCCGCGCCCTCGAACGCGCCCTGCACTCCGGAGAACTCCTCGGTCTCGCCGCCACCACCGCCCTCGAACTCGGTGTCGACGTCTCCGGACTGGACGCCGTCGTCATCGCGGGCTACCCCGGCACCCGGGCCTCCCTGTGGCAGCAGGCGGGCCGCGCCGGCCGGTCGGGGCAGGGCGCGCTGGCGATCCTGGTCGCCCGCGACGACCCACTGGACACGTTCCTCGTGCACCACCCCGAAGCTCTGTTCGACCAGCCGGTGGAGTCCACGGTCCTCGACCCCGACAACCCGTACGTCCTCGCCCCGCACCTGTGCGCCGCGGCCTCCGAAATCCCTCTCACGGACGAGGATCTGGAGCTGTTCGGCCCGGCCGCCGCGGATCTGCTGCCGCAACTGGAGGCCGCGAAGCTGCTGCGCCGCCGGACGAAGGCCTGGCACTGGACGCGCCGGGAGCGGGCCGCCGACCTGACCGACATCCGCGGCGAGGGCGGCAGCCCGGTGCAGATCGTCGAGGCCGGGACGGGGCGGCTGCTCGGCACGGTGGACGCCGGCGCCGCGCACACGACGGTGCACGAGGGCGCGGTCCATCTGCACCAGGGCCGTACGTATCTCGTGAAGCACCTGGACCTGGAGGACTCCGTCGCACTGGTCGAGGAGGCCAACCCGCCGTACTCGACCGTCGCCCGCGACACGACCGCCATCTCCGTCCTGGAGACGGACACCGAAATCCCCTGGGGCGAGGGCCGGTTGTGCTACGGCTCCGTCGAAGTCACCAACCAGGTCGTCTCCTTCCTGCGCCGTCGGGTCATCACCGGAGAAGTGCTGGGCGAGTCGAAGCTCGACCTCCCTCCGCGCACGCTCCGCACCCGTGCCGTGTGGTGGACGGTCACCGAGGACCAACTGGACGCCGCCCGCATCGGTCCGGAGATCCTCGGCGGCGCCCTGCACGCCGCCGAACACGCGTCGATCGGCATGCTCCCGCTGTTCGCCACCTGCGACCGCTGGGACATCGGCGGCGTGTCCGTCCCCCTGCACCCCGACACCCTGCTGCCCACGGTCTTCGTCTACGACGGTCACCCCGGCGGCGCGGGCTTCGCGGAACGCGCCTTCCACACCGCCCGTGCCTGGCTCACCGCCACCCGTGAGGCCATCTCCTCCTGCGAGTGCGAGGCCGGCTGCCCGTCCTGCATCCAGTCACCCAAGTGCGGCAACGGCAACGAGCCGCTGCACAAACGGGGTGCCGTCCGGCTGCTCACCGAACTGCTGCGGGGAGCGCCGGAGGAGTAGCCGCCGGGTCCACCGGTGTGGCGGGGCCCGCTCTGGACCTGATCTCCGCGGCGAAGGGGCCGGCACCCGACACGGCCGTGACGTCCGAGACGTCGCCCTCCACCGTGCATCGCGCCAGCCGGGCACGCTGGGCCCGGGCCACCCGGTCCGCCTCGGCACAGGCCGCCCGGCTGCCGTCCGTCCAGTGGTCCGCGGCGGCGAGCGCGGCCAGGTCGGCCGCCCCCGCCGCGCGGTGGCGCACCACGACCACCTGCCCCATGGCCAGGACCGCCCCGAAGACGGCGCACAGTAGGGCGATCACCCCGACCGCCCACACGGTCGCCGACCCCCTGTCCGAGAAATCCGGGGATCGCGTCCGCCTCCTCACCCACGCTGCCGCCCTCGTGGCCCGGAGGAGGGCGTGCACGGGCCCGAGGAGGGCGTACGGACGGAGAAGGGCGGGCGGGAGCCGGAGGCGAACTCGACGCCGCAGAAGGGCGCACAGACGGCCCGAGAGGATGCGCGGGGACCCTGAAGGTGAGCGCGCGGGCCCGCACCGGCTGCGCGAGGACCGGAAGGGGCCGGGCACCGGCCGGAGGCGGGCGCGCGGCGCGCTACGACCCGGTGGCATCCCCGGTCACCCCCACGGTCTCCTCCGCCAGGGCCACGGCCTCGTCGCTCAGCTCCAGGGACAGCGCGTCGGGCCCCGGCGCGCTCGCCGTGACCGTCACCCGGACCAGATCACCCGTCCGGCTCACCGTGACCCTGGCGCCGTGCGGTGCCGCGCGGCGTGCCGTCGCCAGGACCGTGTCGGGCGGGTCCTGACGGGCCGCCGCGCGGGCGCCCGCCCTCGCCGCGTCCACGCACTGGATCTGCGCGGACGCGGCGAGCAGGGCCCACACCAGCGCCATTCCGACGAGCACCAGCGAGGGCAGCACCACCGCGGCCTCGGCGGTCACGAATCCACGGTCGCCGCACCGCGCCGGGCCGCTCACCACCGGCTCACGTCGGGACATTGAGCGCTCGCCCCACGATGTCCTGCAACTCCTCGCTGACCTGACCGCTCGTCACCACCTTGTAGAGCACGGCGGCGAAAGCCACCGCCGCGATGACACCCACCGCGTACTCGGAGGTGACCATTCCCGCGTCCCTCCGCGCCGCCAGACCACGCATCCATGCCCGCACCCGCACTCGTACCGTCCTGCACATCTCAACCCCCGTGGGTTCGGTCCCGCTGATCACTTGACTCGTGTCGTCACTCGACGCCTGCCGCCGGCCGTCCGGCCGGTCATCCGCCACCACCTCCCAACACCCCGTCCGCCAGCCCGATCACCACGGGCAGGACGCCGATCGCGAGGAACGCGGGCAAGAAGCACAGCCCCACGGGCACGGTGACCATGACGGCCGCCCTGCGTGCCCGCGCCGTGGCGCTACGCCCCCGTTCGGCGCGGGCCTCGGTGGCGATCCGCCCGACCGGGGCGGCCGCCGGTACCCCCGACTCGCCCGCCCGCTCCAGCAGCCGCGCCAGACCCCCGGCTCCCGGTATCGACGCCAACCTCCGCCACGCGTGTGCCGGTTCGCCCCCGAGCCGCACCTCCGCCGCACCCCGGGCGAGCCGCTCCCCGACGGGCCCGCCCAGGGCGTCGCCCACGGCCCGGGCCGCCGCCACGGGATCCGCGCCCGCCGCGATACAGGCCGCCACCAGGTCGGCGGCGAGCGGAAGTTGCCGGGCGGCCCGCGCCACGTCGTACTCCTCCACCGGTCCCGGCCCGCGCCGTCTGCGCCACCGAAGGATCCCGAGCCCCGCCATCAGCCCCGTCACGACCCCGGCCGGCCCTCCGACCAGCACCCAGCCCGCACACACGGCACCCGCCGGGGCCAGCCACCGCCGCCACGGGCCCCGGACGTCGAACCGCCGTCGCCGCGGCTCCCTCCGCAGGTCCAGCAACCCGGCCAGCCTCCTGCGCACGCGCCGCTCGTACCGCGCCCTGCCGAACGCCCGCGCCAGCCAGCCGAGCGCCAGTGCCCCGCACCCGAGCGTCCACAGCCTGTGGACGATCTCCGCGCTCATGCCGCCTCCGCTCCCTTCACGATGCGCAGCGCCCACCACAGCCCCACGCCTTCCAGCACCCCACCGACCAGCAGGCAGCCCAGGCCCGGCCCGCTGTGCAGGAGCACGTGCAGCGGATCCGCGCCCAGCGCCGTGCCGAGCAGCAGTCCGAGGACCGGGAGCCCCGCGAGCATCACCGCCGTCGACCGCGATCCCGCCAACTGGGCTCTCAGATCGGCCCGCTGGTCGCGCTCCGCGCGCAGCGCCCCTTCCAGGCGGTCGAGTCCCGCCGCAAGACCCGCGCCCCGGTCCACGGCCACCCGCCAGCACGCGGCGAGCCCCACCAACCCCTCGGCACCCGGCTGCCGTGCCGCACCGGTCAGCGCGTCCAGCACGTCCCCTCCGAACCGGGCAGCGGCCAGTACCGACGCCCGCGCCTCGCCGAGGCCGCCCGAGTCGTGCGCGGCATTCAGCAGCGCCTCGCCCGGCTGCCGTCCGGCCTGGACCTCCCCGGCGAGCGCCCCGCACAGGGCGATCACCGCGTCGCCCCGGCGCTCCCGTTCCCGGTCCGTCTCCCCGGCCCGTCGTACCCGCCGGAGCAACGGCACCCCCGCCGCGCCGAGGAGCAGCGGCAGGACCGAGGCACCCAGCAGTGCGACCGCCAACCCGGCCACCAGCGACCAGCCTTCGGGCCGCAGCCGTGCGCGCAGCCGCCGCCATCCGGCCCGCGCCCGCTCCCCCGCCGGCGGTCCGGCCATCACCGGTCCGCCCGCACACAGCAACCGCGCTCTGTGTGCCCCCGAGTCCCGCCCGCCGCCCATCAACCAGGCCGCCGTCCCGGCACACGCCATGGCCGCTCCCACCGACATCCCGTCCGTCCCCGTCACCACGGTCCGCTCCCCTCGCTTCCCTCGTGGAGCAGCTCCCGCAGCCGCTCCCAACCCGGTTCGTACGCGAACGCCAGTGCGCCCCACCGCAGCGCCGGCACCGTCACCACCAGCCCCGACGGATCGCGCTCCAGGACGTGCACCTCGGCGATGCGCCGTCGCCCCGCCCGATCGCGCACGAGATGCAGGACCACTGACAGCGCCGCCGCCAACTGGCTGTGCAGGGCGGCCCTGTCGAGCCCGGCGGCGGTGCCCAGGGCCTCCAGACGGGCCGGTACCTGTGCCGCCGCGTTCGCGTGCACCGTTCCGCAGCCGCCCACATGAACGGCTTAGCCGTACACGTACACTCAGCGGGCGCAAGACCAGAGGGAGCAACCGTGCCAACAGTCGTCATCTACGACCGACTCAGCCGCCTTTTCGCAGATGAGGCGCCCGACCACCGCATAGCAGCATGCAAGGCCTACGCCGAACAGCGCGGGTGGAACGTCGTCCATATCGCCACGGACGCCAACATCAGCGGCGCGAGCAAGCTGGAGGACCGGCCCGGCATGCGGGAAGTCCTTTCCTGGCTCCCCCGCTGTGACTACGTGCTGGCCGCCAAACTCGACCGCTTCGCCCGCAGCTCCCTGGAGTTCTACCGCTTGCTCGACGCAGCCAAGACTATGCGAGCAGCAATCGTCACCGCTGACAATCTGGTGTCACCGGAGAACGCAGGATTGATTATCGGTGTTCTTGCTGCGTTTGCCGAACATGAGCGAAAAATGATTACGGACCGAATCACAGCGAGCAAGGAACACTTTCGATCAAAGGGCAACCACCTGGGCGGCATCGCGCCGTATGGCTACGCCGTGACTGGTCCGGTGAATAACAAGCGATGGGTTATAGACGAGCCAGCGGCAGCCATCCTGCGTGAATGCGCCGACCGGCTGATGAACCATGGCGGAAGCCTCACGGGTCTCGCCGAGGAGCTGAACACGCGCGGAGTCCTGCCCCCGGCGGAGCATGCGCGCCAGCGAGACGGCCGGAAGCTGCGCGGGCAGCGTTGGCACTCCACAACCCTGCGGGATGTCCTGTACACGCCTACCGTCCGTGGCTGGGCCGTACAGGCGACTCCGGGCACCAGGCGCAGCGCGCTGACGAACAAGGCTGTTCTAGACGCCGAGAACAACCCTGTGAGCGCCGGTCCGGCCATCCTGGACGCCGAGACGTGGCAGACCGTGCGGAGCATCATCGACGGGAAGTCTGTGGGCCGTGGCGCTGAGCGGTCCGGCAAGGCGCTGTTGCTGCACGTCGCTCGCTGCTCGCTGTGCGATGGGCCCATGTACCGCCAGCGCCGAGCCGTCGACGGCAAGGACTACAGCACGTACGTATGCCGGGCAGGCGTGGGCAAGCGCGGAGCGCACGCACCTAACGTGATCATCGCGCGCCTGCTGGAAGAGCACGTAACTGCCGACTTCCTGAAGCGATTTGGGACGTTCAGCTTTGCTCGCTGGGTCGAGCCGGACGGGTCCGCAGTGCTCCAACTCGCAGACGTCACAGCACAGTTGGACAACCTGTCTGCCAGCATCCCGCACCTGCCCGCTGGTGGCCGGACGTGGCGTCTGGCCATGGCCCAGGTGGACGCGCTGGAACGGCGCGAGGCTGAGCTACGGACCGAGGCTGAGCACGCTGTAGGGCGCTGGGAAGACACGGGGGTCACGGTTGCCGACGAGTGGGAGCAGCGCGACGAGTCGGGGCGCCGGACCCTGCTCGCCGACCTGGGCGCACGCGTGATCATCGCGCCCCTGGCGCCTGGCAAGGCTCGCCGGTTCGACCCTGAGCGGCTGGCGCTGGCGTTCGCCGGTCCGGCATGGGTGCGCGACGCTGACCCCGCTGAGGCTGCCCTACAGGCCGTGGCACTGGAGGACCTACTGGACGCCTAGGCGCCCCTGAGCGCCCCTCTGCGCCCCGTTCGCTGGGTCCCTGGTGGATCCGGTGGGCGGGGCGCTTTTATGCCCGCTGACAGGCGCACAGGATTTCGGAAGTAATCTTCCGCATTATGAAAGTGCGATCGAATCGCTAGTTACACCCGTAGGCAGTCACACCGGTCTGAGGAGAGACACCGTGGCAGCAGAGGAAATGCTCAACGTGATCATGTCGTGGGAGCGCGAGAACTCCCACCGTGGCCGCCTGGTCCGCGCGTTCAAGTCCAACCTGGACAACGACCCAGCGAAGCAGGCGCACCGGCTGGCCCTGCTCGGCATCCACGCTGAGAAGCAGGCCAAGCGAAAGGCCGGACTAGTTCCAGCCTGAAATCCGAGATTCTGAGATCAAGCCACCTGGCATCGCGCTGGGTGGCTTTTCTCTGGCCCTATTTCGTCATGTTCTGCCATGCCAGCCATGACGTATGGGCGACGAAATAACACCCTGTCATGCCGTAACCCTGACGCAAGAAATGCCGTATTGACGAAAGGATGACGGAACTGATGACCCGTCAGCAGCTCATTTCACTACTGCGCGTAGCTGAGTCGACCCTGTGGGAACTGGTCGGCACCAACGAGGATGCCGCCCGCACACACCAGGAAATAGCCAGTGCGCTGCGCGCTGTGGACGCCGAGGGAAGCTGCCAGCGATGCGGAAACCCGCTGGCCAACAGCGGTATGGGCCGCCCGCGCCGGTACTGCTCGGACAACTGCCGCAAGTATGCGTACGCAGAGCGGAAGGCTTCCTAGACAGCGAGAGAGGCGACTACTTGCTGTAGTTGGTTTCTTTATTCTGATTACAAAACACATCCTACATACTTCCTAATGATTCTTAGGGAGTAACCAGGACCCGTTCCGCAATCTGATTTAGGGAACACACCATGAGCGAACGACGCTACGACTGCGCGTACTGCGGAACCTGGCTGCCCAGCGAGTCACACACCGGCCGTGACGTCCGCGCCGACCGCCGGTACTGCTCTGACCCGTGCCGACAGCGAGCATGGAAGGAAGCGCAGCCCAAACCCGCTGACAAGGTCTGCCGCCTATGTGGCAAGTCCTTCCGTCCGCTGAGAGGGAACCAGACTTACTGCGACTTTGACGAGCAGGCGGACGCTGACTGCGCGGAACTCCAGAACGAGCAGGCATGGGCAGCGAATAGCGCCGACGGCGAGCGTCAGGACCACTGCTGCGAGCACTGCGGAGAATGGGTCGGTAACGAGGGTGGCCGGGGTCGTCCGCGCCGGTTCTGTGCCCCTCGCTGCAAGACTGCCTTTTACCGGGCCCAGCGAAAGGCGGGGGCCAGTGCATAAGGTCAAGCCCTGCCGAATCTGTTACCTGGCCCTACCCGCTGACGGTCCGCCGTATTGCGCTGACTGCCTGCGCTGTGTGAGCTGTAAGGGACCGGTCGAGTACGCCGCCAGCATGCGCGTAATCCGGTGTCAAGCCTGCCGTATGGCTCGCTGAGCGCCTCTCAGTCTCGCCCTGGGGAATCCAGCCAGGGCGCCTGCGTTCGGCTGTCTGTAGGCCGTATGGCGGTTCACGACGGAAGTGCGATCGAACCGCTAGATATGTTCGAGGGCGCCACGCGCCCCGAGACAACTGGTAGGGCTGCACCCCCTGAAACCGAGTCTCACCCATGATCTAGGCCCGTGGGCCCGGATTCACTCCCTGTCGTGCAGGACAGGTCGAAGTGAACCGGTGCCTACGGGCCTTTTTGTTTTCCGCCAGCCTGGGCGCCCTGCTCGCTGCTCACGCAAACGATCACCCCTCGCCGGCTCGGGCATTCTCGCTGGTCAACGCGCTGCGCCGCCCGTCCACGACCGTTCCCAGTCTGCAAATCGGAGCGCCCATGCTGCTCGCCGTATTCACCACCCTGGCTGCCCTCTGTGCGACGGCCAGCGCGACAACCCATTTCACTCGCTGAGCCACCTACCAAAACTGGTAGGTGCCTACCCCTGGGAATCCACCATGACGACACCCACACCCGCTGACATCGCACCCAAGTACGCCCGGCCGAACAGCCCGAGCACTGCCGCTCGTTTCGCGGTCGAGCAGGTTGCAGCATCGCTGGCCGAATCGATCGAGCAGGACGATTCCCTTGACCTGGACGCAGTTGCCGCCCTGGCCGAGCTAACCCGCCACCTTGCAGCCCTGACCCAGTCACAGGCAGCCATGATGAACGCCATTCGTGCGAAGCATCAGACGGCCAGTGCATTCATGGCGCGCTGATGGGCCGCTCACGCCAGGGCAAGAGGTGAGTGTGCCGAATGTTGTTCGCTCTCTCGCTGTCCCTCATGGACATCTACAGCGCAGAGGATGCACCCGCTGACGCTGCGCCGTTCATGTGCCCCAGATGCCTTGCGCCTGTATCGCTACAGGTGCACACCAACAAGCGCCCCCATTGGTCGCACCGGCGCAACTCGGAATGCCCGCTGCGCCGTGACGCAGTAACTACCACTGGATACCGGGCGCGTGTTGCCCAGGAGCTAACCACCTATGCGCCGTAGGGCGCGAAATGGAGATTCACTGTGTCTGACGAGATTTTCCACTCCCCCGACATCACTGGTCTACCGCCCAAGTCGCTGATGCCCAAGAGCGTGCACAAGTTGTACGACGCTCGCGAGGCTGCGTATGGGCGCTGGGCCGATTTCGAGGCGGACCACGCCGAACTTACGGCGTCCAATTGGGAAGCGGCGTATGCCGCCAAGGATGAGGCTGCCGGGCGTGAGGCTGTCGCCAATGGTGCGGACCCGCTTTCTGTTCCTTCCGCGCTGGCGCAGGCCCGTGACGAGCGGCCCCGTGTGGTCGGCGCACTGCGCGCCCTGGTGGCCGAGGTGGTCAAGGCTGACAACGCGCTGAAGCAGGCTGTACGGCTCGAACTCGGCACCATCGGCTCTGCCATTCAGCAGCGGGTGTCCGAGGCCGCAGACGCCTACATAGCGGCTCAGCAGGTCGCAGACAGCGCGCGGGGCGAATACGGGGCCGCCCTGCTGCTGCGTTCCTGGCACGCCAACTGGGCCAAGCTGACCCTTTACACCGATTACCAGGAGCACGCTGACGCCGAGCCGATGACTGCCAGCGAGGGACCGGCCGTTGACCCATACGGCAAGCCTCTGCGGGGCGCTGCTGAGGTCAACGCCATCGATAGCAGCTACGGCCGTCTGCCGACATTCAAGGCAGTCACTATCCGCAGCGCGACCAATGGACAGGTCCTTGAATTGACTGGCCGTCATGCCGAGTCGCACGCTGCCGCCCATGTCAAGGCTGGCCACGCTGAGTACGTGGACCCGGGCGCCGAGAAGCAGTAAGCACGGCCACGCCAAGCGCACTGCCGCTGAAATTCGCATCTATGCGCCGACTGGCGCCGAGAGGAATACCAATGTCTGACAACATCCCGCTCGTTGACCCGACTCCGACCTACCTGGCGCCCGTTCAGCTACCCGCCGACGTGGCCAAGCACTACGCAGCGCGCGAGGCTGCCTATGAGCGCCTGGTGGATTTCGAGGCCGAGCAGTACGACGTGCTCGACCCCATGTGGAAGGCGCATTTCGAGGCGATCGACAAGCGCAACGCTGCTGCCGCCATCCGTGCCGGTAAGGACCCGTTCGCTGGTGACACCGAACTGGGCAAGGCTGAAAAGCGCCGTGCCCGTGCCCTGGGCGCCCGCCAGGCGCTATACGAGGACCTGCGAGCCGCTGACGCTGCCCTGTTCCGCGCATGGTCTGCTGCCGTGCCGGATCTGGTCCCCGATGCTGGCGCCGCCCTGCGCACTGCGGCTGACGCCTACCGCAAGGCTGACAATGCCGCTCGCGTTGCCCGTGATGCATTCCGGCAGGCTGCCCAGGTGCGCACCTTCCTGGCGCTATTCAAGGCTGGCGAACAGCGAGAGTACGGGGGTGGCTATGTGCCCCGTGCCGATGCTCACGCGCGAGGCTCTGAGGAAATCTCCCAGGTTCTCGGCGCGCTGGATTCCATGGGCATCACTGACCCTTACGCCGAGAATGGCGAGCCTGACAACCTGGTCAACCGTGCGCGGCTGGTTGTCGGTGCGACCAACAGTTTCATCAAGGGCGTATAAGCGACTACGCCGGGGGTCGGCCACCTACCAAAACCGGTGTGTGGTCGGCCCCTTGGCGCTGAGAAACGAGGAACACCATGTACGTCAAGATCAATGCCGGATTCCAAGTCACCTACCAGGGCGCCGTATTCAGCGGCGGGCAGATACTGCGCAATGTGCCGTCCGCTGTTGCGCAGGGCTGGATAGACCAGGGCACTGCCACTGCCTACACCCCGCCGCGCACCAGGGAGAACACGTTCGAGGACGAGTGGGGGAACTATGTCTGATCCCCTGCTCACCCTGGCCCCGTACCTGGCCCCCTCGCGTGAGCCTGCCTACCTCGCTGCCGTCCGCCTGGCTGAGGCTGCTGTGTCCGGCCGTAGGCGTGCCTCCCTCGCTGCCGACTGGCTCACCTTCGACGGGCAGCCAGCGCGGGTGGTGCAGACCCTTGCCGACCACGTGCTCATGCCTACCGACAGCGCACGCGTGGACGTCTACGAGGCACTCGGCACGCTGCGCGATCTGCTCGACCTGAACTGACCACCACCTACCAAGACTGGTAGGTGCCCCTGGCCGCCTGGCTGGCTGCCCGCCTGGCCCCGTGCCCCCGCCCATCACGCTATGCAATGTTCTCAAGTTCTGACTTTCTGTCAGACGTTGCATTGAGTGACCAAGGGGGTGGGGGGTGACCCCTTAGGGGGGGTGGGGACCTAGAACGCGGGGGAGGGCTCCGAGGTGTGCGCCCAGTTCAAAGACCCCGATTGTGGCCTACGTCACAGGCCGGCTGCGCGCTCCGTAATCGGTCCACTACTTTCCGTTGAACCCATCCGTCACAGCGAGTGAACCTCGGGCTATCACTCGGGGTGACATTCGCCCTGGTGGCCGACTGACAGCGCGCAGCGCCCCCAACTTCCCTACTCGGGCCCCTGGTTGACCCCTACGCCGGGGGCCCCTGCCATGCCCTGGAGACTCTTTTGAACCGTCATTCAGTAGCCAACTGGGCCCGGTACACAGCCCTGTTGGCCGCCATGCTCATCAGCTTCACGACCCAGCAACACCTAGCGGTCACGCACGGGGTGCCCGGCTGGCCGTCCTACGCCGTGCCCCTGGCCGTCGACCTGTTCCTAGTCTGGTCCGTCCGGTCACGCCGTGACGTCCTGTTCGCCGTGGCCGTGGCCGTGTCCGCCAACGTGGCCGGTGTCCTGACCGCTGAGTCTCTCGCCAGCGTCGATACCTGGGTGTCCGCTGGTCTGCACGCTGTGTTCCCCGTGACCCTGTACCGGATGCATCGGCCAGCACGCCCCCTGGTGACCGCTGAGGCGCCTGCCGTGGCCGAGTCGGCACCCGTGGCCAGCGCGCCAGCGATAGCGCCCCCTGCGCCCGCTGAGGCTGCGCCGGACAGTTGGCCGGACGTCGACCTGTGGCAGGACTTTGCCGACAGCGAGGCGGACGCCCTGGCCACCCCGCCGACTGTCGAGGACATGCGCGCAACCGTGGCCACCCTCGCTGACCGGCATGGCCGACCGGTGACCGGCCGAATGGTCGCCGACCACTTTGGGGTGTCCGAGCGCACCGGACGCCGTTACCTGCGAATGGCCGAGGAGGCTGCCGCATGAGTCACAACCGCATCCGTGTCCACCTACGGTCGGACGAGATGGAAGCACTGCGCCGGATCGCTGAGGATTCCGGCCAGAGCTTCAACAAGGTGATGCGCGAGGCGCTGCGCAGGCTGGCCGACCTGGACGAGCCAGAGGCGTAGCCAGCGCCCCGGCCCCTGGTCCATTCCCGCTGTGGGAGTGGCTCAGGGGCCGTTCTGTCGTCGGCGAGCAGTTGGGCCGGATGTGGTGCACGTCACGTTGACAGCAGCAGGCATTATGTGATAACTGATTTTCCTAACGTTGCCTCAGATGCCTTGACATTTTGCAATCTCACACCGTCTCAGATGTAGGTGACGAGTCGTTAGATGCGTTGGTTGACAGCGGGATGGAAGTATGCTCAGAGCTGTGACCTGGTCGTTTGCGCTGTGGCGTTGCCTGTGCTAGCGCCCTGAGTTGCCAAGCTGCGCGCCGTGTGCTAGAAGCGAATAGATTCTTTACCTTCACTGGTCTTGACTTACCGCCGGTAATCCCCATTGGCCCAACGACTCGCCGGGCGTCAAAACGGGATATACGCCCTGGGCACACACAGCAGAGCGCCCCTGTACCGCGCTGGGCAGTACAGGGGCGCTCTCGATATTCCTAGCGGCGCCTACGGGCGCATGCCCCGCAACGCTGCGCCGATGTCCCGTGCGCTGTCTCCCCAGAGGGGCAGGTCTACAGCCTGGTTACCGGCCACGGCGTTAGCCGCGATTGTCAGCAGCTCGCCGAGGGACTCCACCACACGTGCCAGCACGAACGCCCCTTCCTCGGCCCCGAGCGGCTCGTCTGCCTCGCACATGGCGGAAGCCAGCGCATGCCATGTAGCGGCAGTTTCAAGCGCCACAACGTCTGCCGCCTTGTCCAGCGCGCTGCCAGGCTCCGTAACGGCGTACGCCCGCTTGCCTGTCGCTGCGTCGTACCCGAGGGTGCGAAGTCCGCGCGCCACTGGCCAGCTCACGCCCAAGGCATCGCAGTGAAGCCCAGCGTGATCAGCAGTACGCACGCAGGGGAAGCGGCTGAGACGGCCGGTGTCGCCACAGTGCGGGTGCTCGCTGGAGTTGTGTACGTCCGGGTGCCTCATGCTGCTGCCGCCTTGGGCGCCAGTAGGCTCGGTCATAGGTCGACTCCTAATCAGTCGGCTAGCCCCTGGGGATTGGCCCTTGCCCGGCCACCCTGGGGGCGTTTTTGTTGTCCGCTAAGCGTAGGCGATAGGGAGTAGTGGTGGGTAGCGGTTGGTAGTAGCGGCAGGTAATGCGCGGTGGAAGGCAGGCGTTTACGGTCGCAGTGTGGACAAGATCAGCCCCGACTCACCCGCGTACGTTTATGAGCAACTCGCCGCGATTCTTGAGCGCAAGATCAGGACCGGCGAGTATCCGCCTGGCTCACGCCTGCCTGGTGAGCTTGTGATGACGCATGACTATGGCGTCGGTCCAGGCACTGTGCGCCGTGCGCTGACGATCCTGCGGGATGCGGGACTTGTGGTCACCCGTCCGGCGCGAGGGACGTTCGTGGTGGACCCGCTTCCGGCATCAGACGACGCATAATCGCTGGTCAGAGGCGCCCTAGCGTCCCTGGAAAAGTGGCGGCGCCGGTAGCTGTCGCCGTGTATGGTTGACCCGATCACTCGCCCTCGTGGCCGGTGTTGAGCGCCGCCAGCAGCGACACGACCTCCGGTCCGCGCACCTCACCGACGACCAGCCGGTCCGGTCTCATGCGCAGCGCCTGGCGGACCAGGTCCTGCAGTGCCACGAGCCCGGCACCCTCCTGGTTGGCGGGCCGCCCCTCCAGCCGGACCACATGGGGGTGGTCGGGCCGCAGCTCCGCCGAGTCCTCGGCCAGCACGATCCGCTCCCCGGGGCCGACCAGCCCCAGCAGCGCGCTCAGCAGCGTCGTCTTGCCGAACCCGGGACAATGACGCCACTGGTGAGCCACACTCATGAGGATGAAGCCCACCCCAGCGGCGGTCAGCCGGACGCGCGCGGTCATCTACTGCCGCATCTCCCAGGACCGGACGGGCGCCGGCCTCGGCGTCGACCGGCAGCGGGAAGACTGCGAGGAGCTGGCCAAACGCCACGGCTGGGACGTCGTCGAGACCTACGTCGACAACGACGTGAGCGCGTTCTCCGGCAAGAAGCGCAAGCGCTACGAGGAGATGCTCGCCGACCTCGAGCAGGGCACCGCCACCGTGGTCATCGCCTGGCACACCGACCGGCTCCACCGCTCGCCCACCGAGCTGGAGAAGTACATCGACCTGTCCGAGCGCCGCGGCGTCGCCACGCACACCGTGCAGGCCGGGACGATCGACCTCGCCACGCCGTCCGGCCGGATGACCGCGCGGATCCTCGGCGCCGTCGCCCGCCAGGAGTCCGAGCACAAGGGGCACCGCGTCGCCCGCGCCCGCCAGCAGAAAGCCATGGCCGGCAAGTGGGCGGGCGGGATCCGGCCGTTCGGCTGGGGCGTTCCCACGGGCGAGACGACCAAGAGGGTCGACCGGAAGACGGGCGAGGAGCTCGAGGTCGACGTCCTCGACATGACCAAGCCCGTACCCGAGGAGGCTGCCGCGGTCCTGCACTGGACGGACACGCTGCTGTCCGGCGGGTCGATCCGCTCGTGCGTGAAGTGGTGCGAGGACAAGGGCCTGAAGACGCCGCGCGGCAACACGATCTCCCACCAGGACCTGCGAGACATGCTCGTGCGCCCGAGGAACGCCGGGATCGCCGTGTACCGGGGCGAGGAAGTCGGGCGGGGGCTGTGGGAGCCGATCGTCCCGGAGGAGAAGTTCAGGGCCGTCGTGGCGATCCTGTCGGACCCGTCACGCCAGACGAACCGCGGGGCGCAGCCGAGGTGGATGGGGTCGCTGCTGTACCTGTGCGGCCGCGACGAGTGCGGCCGCGGCATGACCGTGACGCAGTCCGGCGGGCGACAGTATCCGAGCTACAAGTGTGCGAGCGGGCACGGCGGCGGGCGGCGGGCGGAGATCGTGGACCAGTACGTCGAGGACACGATCGTCGCGCGGCTGTCACGGGACGACGCGGAGGACCTGCTCCTGCCCGGCCCCGAGGACATCGACGTGGCTGGGCTGCAGGCGGAGAGCGAGCAGATCCGCCGGCGGATGACGGACCTGGCGGGCCTGTTCGGTGCTGGGCAGCTCGAGCTGGAGCCGTTCACCGAGGGGATGGAGACGGCCCGCGCCCAGCTGGAGGGCGTCACCAAGCAGCTCGCCCGTGCGGCGACAGTGGATCCGCTCGTCGGCCTGGTCGGCGCGCCGGACGTGCGGAAGGCGTGGCGGGCGCTGAGCCTGGAGCAGAAGCGCAACGTCCTGCGCGCGGCACTCGTCGTCACGCTGGTCAAGCCGCGCTCAGGACGCATGCCCGACGGCGGGTACTTCGACTACGACGCCGTGCAATTCTCTTGGAAGCGCGGCAAGGCCTAAGGAGGTCCTTCCGCCAGGTTCGGAACGCTCACGTCTCGCTGACGCCCCCGGTGTTGTCAGAAATTCGAGTTCGCGCCATTGGATCGCCGGTCTCAACAATTTCGCGCAGATCCTCAGGTAGGGCGGGTAGAAGCCATCCACGCTGCCGCATATCTTCTCGATCGTCACGGATTGACAGGGCCAATGCGCGCACGCTTTCAAGGTGAGAGCGCCCCATCGCTGCCCGTGCCGTGAACCCCTCCGCATCCCTTCGTGCATCCGCTACCGCGCGCTGAAGTTCAAGAGTCCGCTCACTGATTCGCGATAGTTCGTCCATCAACGCATACCCCTCTGGGGTGTCTCCCCTTACGCGCTCCGCGCGCTGGGCAACTTCGGCTTGCTCCTCGATCGCACGCCTCAACTGGTCTTGATATGCCGCATGCATTGCTCGCGCCTGCCCCGCCCGGCTGTCGTCAACGTCCAGAAATTGCAGCTCCTTCAGCCGGCCCATCAAGGTCCCGATCCTCATCGTGTACCTCCGGTATCGGTACAGCGCTACGTCATCGCTCTCCCCTGGCGTTACGTCGCTAATATCAGCGAATCCAGAAAGCCAGTCGACCGCTCGGAGCGGGGAATCCAAAACCCCCGGAAGCGGCTCTACTTCCTGTTCGTAGCCGACTGGGAAAATCAGGGTCGCCGGCGGGACGCCAAGGGCAGTCGCCAGAACAAGAACCTCCGCCACCGTCACGTTCCCCCGTCGGCCGTTCTCCAAGTTGGAGAGAACGGTTCGAGGGATCGGCGCTCCAAGCTCTGCGCACCTGTCCGATAGGCGCTGCGCACTCATGCCTCGCTGCTGACGGATGCGGCGTACCTCGTTCGCGATGGTCGTGCTAACGCGTGCCATCCAGTCCAGTTGCTCCATATCGACCCAACTTACAGGGAGGGTTGAACTGTGCCAACCCATCCGCTAGTTTCAGTCATGTCGACCCAAGTGACACAGGAGTTGGGTGGAGATGACGCAACACCTGCGCCGTGATGGCGCAACCAGAGGGATGAGCAGGGGTGAGTTGCTGGCCTTGCCGGCGAGCATCGACGTAGAAACCGCAGGTCGCGCCCTCGGGCTCGGACGAACTACGGCCTACGCGCTGACGAAGAGCGGTGAGTTCCCTTGCGCGGTCATCCGTGCGGGACGGAGCTACCGCGTCGTCACTCAGGACCTTCTGCAGCTTCTTCACATCACGCCGGAGAACAGCGACGGGGCCAGGTCTAGCCACCCGGCCCCGTCTGACGAGAACAGCTCAGTCCACCAGCGCTAACCAGCAAGACGGCGGCACCCGGGGTCTAGCCACCCCATCAGTGCCGCCGCCGGAAAGAACGCGTCCTCATGGCCATGAAAGCACAGGCGCCAGCGACGGCAAAGGCGCCGTCGACTCCGATCGACCAGCGCGACAATCTCACGTCCGCCCAGGTGTGCGACCTCCCGATGGACGAGTTGCTTGCTCGGGTGAACGGCAGCCTCGACTCCACCGGCATCAACGAGCCGGGCTTCTTCGGCTACGTCACCGTCACCGCATCGGGGCGCATCACCATCTACAGCCCGACCTGCCTCGGCGACGACACCCGTGACGCGGCCATCCGCTTCCTCATCACCCAGCACCTCGGCCTGTCGGCGCACCTCTTCCCTGACGTCTTCCAGGTCACCCGCTTCGAGATCCCGGGCGAGGTGCAGGCGTGACCGACGAAGAGCGCCGCGCCGCGCGCCCCGTCCGGTTCGAGGACCAGGCCCGCAACGCCGCGTACTGGGCGCGCATCGACGCGATCGTTGACGAGGCTCCGCCCTTTACGGACCATCAGCGCGCCGTGATCAGGGCCGCGTTCCACCAGCCCGTGGCACGGGAGGCGGCGTGAAGGACATCGCTCACCCCGAGTGCGGCCACTGGGTCGGCGAACAGCGACACCACTGCAAGGAGGTCGACGGCGTCCGGCTTTACGTCATCGGACACCGCTGCCCCGTCCACACCCCGCGAGCCCTGCAGGGTCTGCCCGAAATCCCGACCGGCCCCGGCTGGCCCATCCACCGCAAGGAGACGCCGTGAGCAAGCACCGCCCCGGCCAGTGGCCCGTGCCCGAGCCGGCCACCCTCGACGCGGTCGGCCAGACCGACACCACCACTGACGAGCTGTACGTGAAGCGCGCCGCAGAGAAGGCCCTGCACGAAATGTGCCTCGACTCCATCCGGCACGACCTCGAGCAGCAGCCCACCGGGCCGTCCGCCCAGGCCAAGGCCCGCATCTGGTGCGCCCACATCCTCGCGATCGCCGACGACGTCGCCCAGGTCAAGCGCCGAGCGGCCTGACCCGCGGGGCGGGCGACGCATCCCCCAGCGGCGCCCGCCCCGCCACACGAACCACTGATCCAGCTCGTAGAAGAGAGCACGTTCGTGACTGAACCACTCGCCTACAACCGGCTCGCGGATCATCTCGCGGGCATGGGAGTGCGCGGCCGCTACCAGGGCGGAGCCCTCCGGGTCCCCGGCCTGTGCCACGACGGCGATGCCCCCGGCACTGTCGCCATCAGCCGCGGCAGCAACGGCGTGGTCATCCACTGCCACAAGTGCAACGACAACAGCGGCTTCCTGGAGGCCATCGGCTGGACCGCCGCCGACCTGTTCGACGAGCCGCTCGAGCGGACCCGGGACCGGCCCATGGACGACCAGTGGATCCCGTGCCAGACCCGCGACAAGGCGCACCGGCGGGTCGCCCAGTACGTCTACCGCGACGAGAACAAGCTGACCGTCCACGGCGTCACCCGGTGCGATCACAAATGTTTCGCGCAGTGGCGGCCCGAGCCGAGCACCAAGTCCGGCCGCCGCTGGTCCCTCAACGACGAGCACGGCAACCGCCTGGTCCGTGTCGTGCCGTACCGGCTGCCCCAGATCCTGGAGGCGAAGGAGGCCGACCGGGTTGTCTGGATCGCCGAGGGCGAGAAGGACGTACACGCACTCGTCGACCACGGACTCGTCGCCACCTGCAATGCGGGCGGCTCGGGCAAGTGGACGGCCGAGCATGCCCAGCACCTCGAAGGCGTAGACGTCACCGTCGTCGCCGACCGCGACGACAAAGGCCGCGAACACGCCGTCGCCGTCGTCAACACCCTGCTCGGCATCGCCCGCTCCATCTATGTCGTCCAGGCCCTCACCGGCAAGGACGCCGCCGACCACTTCGCCGCCGGCCACGCGGACTCCGAGTTCAACCAGGTGTGGGCGCCCGTCCCGTACCCCGGCGACCCGGCGGAGGCGGCATGAGCAGCGCGCCCAACTGGGCCCCGAACGTCGAATCCCCGTCCTGGGACAAAGGCGTCCACGCAGAAGACCTCCGCGGCTGGGAAGACCCCGTACCGCTCGACCCGCCTCCCGCCCCGCACCTGGACGCGTCCAAGCTGCGCGGCATCGGGACCATGGCGCAGGCCGTCTCCGACAGCCTGCAGGTGCCCGTCGACCTGCCCGCCTGGCTGGGTATGGCCGTCGTCTCCACCGCCATCGGCGGGCGACGCACCGTCAGCCCCAAGCCGGACTGGGTCGAGCCCGTCACGCTCTACACCATGCCCGTCGCGGCGCCCGGCGAGATGAAGTCGCCTGCCCTGGGCCTCATGGCCAAACCGATCTTCGAGGAGCAGAAGCGGCGCCGCCTGGAGGACGGCCCGGCCATCGCGAGGGACCAGCAGGACAGGCGGATCGCGGAGGCATGCGTCTCCGACGCCGAGTCCAAGGTCATCAAGGCGGGCGACCCGGCGAAGAGGAAGACCGCGCGCGACCTGCTCGACGCGGCACGGGATGAGTTGGACCTGCTCGGTGAGCCCAAGGTCTTCACGCAGCTGATCGCCGACGACACCACGCCCGAGGCGGCAACCGACGTCATCGCCGAGCAGGGCGAGCGCCTGGCCGTGCTCTCCACGGAGAGCTCGTTCCTCGGCAATGTCGGCGGCCGGTACAGCAAGAACGCGAACCCTGAGATCGTCCTCAAGGCGTGGAGCCAGGAACCCCACGCGGTCAACCGCAAGAGTGGCCGGCCGCTACTGCTCGAGCGCCCCAACCTGTCGCTCGGCCTGGCCGTACAGCCCGGATTCCTCACCGGCATGGGCGAGACCGGCGACGTTTTCGAAGCCCGCGGCCTGATGGCCCGATTCATCTTCTCGATGCCCGCCAGCCGCGTCGGCGATCGCGTGTACGACACCGACCCCATCCCGCCAGAGACCAGCCAGGCGTGGGGCGCCCGGGTCAAAGACATGATGGCGTCGATCTGGGACGACGACGAGCCGCAGGAGATGCAGCTCGACCGCAAGGCGAAGGAATCCTTCCGCTCCTTCTGGGAGGCGCTCGAGCCCCGGCACAAGTCGCACGGCGACCTTGCCGCCATCGAGGGCTGGGCGAAGAAGCTGCCCGGCCAAGTGCTGCGCATCGCCGCGGTCCTGACCCTGTTCGAGAACCCGCAGGCGCTGATCGTGCCGGGCGACGTGATGGACGACGCCGTGTCCCTGGTTCCCTACCTGATCGCTCACGCCCGCTTGGTGTCCGACCTGATGTCGGCCGAGCGTCAGTCGAAGCTCGGGCCCGCCCGCGCGGTCCTCGACTGGCTGCGCCGTAAGGAAGTTGAAGGGCGCTTCTCTGCTGGCGATGTGGAGAAGGGCGTCCGGGGTCAGGCCTGGTGCACGGAGATGGCTGACGTGGACGACGCATTGGACGTTCTGGTGCGAGCCGGCTGGGCCCGTCAGATCGACCCGCCTGAGCGCAAGGAGGGGCAGAAGGGGCGACCGCAGAAGCGCCGGTTCGTGACCCACCCGGATGTGACGAGCAGGACGGAGAGCCGGGTTATCTCCATTAATTCCATGCCTCGGGGTGCCGCGTGAGAGGTCCTGGCATTACCTCCAGGACTCTCCGTAAGCCTATTTCTAACTAATTATTACTCTGCGTAACCATGAGCTAACCCCTGGGTCACCACTAGCGGGCCCATCCCTCACCTTGAACGTCCCCAACCCATGGAATTAATGGAGGAAAGGCCGCCGTGAACGTCGATGACCTCGTGCAAGAGCGGATAGCCGCCGCTGCGGCCCGAGCCGAAGCCGCCAAGCGCCGGCGCGCCGCCTTCAAAGCCGCCCGGCAGCGCGGCCTCGCCGCCCGCCACGCACAGAAGCTCCGCAACCTTTCCGCCCGCACGACGGACGGAACCGTGACCGAGACGGTCACGGCTGACACCACCACCGAGGAGATCCAGTGACCGACGACTTCACCGACGTCGACGCCAAGGCTCTGTGCGACGAGCTCGGCGTCGAGACGAAGACCATCACCGACACCTTCGGCCGCACGCACCTGGTCATCGACGAAGCCGGCATGCGGAAGCTCGCCGACCACGCCCCGATCGGCGCCGTCGCCGCACACGCCAAGGTCGACCAGATGTTCGCCGCCGTCCGCGACCACTGGAAGGAGAACTCATGACCACCGCGAAGACCGCCCGCCTGGCGTTCACCCGGGCCGCCCGTCTCACCGAATCTCTCGCCGCCCTGCGCGATCTCTACGGCGTGTACCCGCAGTTGACCGTCACCCCGGACGCTGTCCTGGTGGCCATCCCCTGGACAGACGGCCGCGGTGACATGCGCGAGGCCTTCGCTGGGGACATCGCCCTGCTGCTCGGCACCGAGCTGACCGTCACGGGCGGCGCCTGCGAAGACGACCAGTGGATCGGCCTCGCCGCCGACGGCGAGTTCGGCGGGGCCAGGGTCCACGTCGTCCTCACCTTCCCGCCCGCCCCTGTCGAGGAGCGCCAGTGACCGTGACCTTCCGCGACTGGCTCGGCCAGAACCGGCGCCGCTCGGCCGTGTTTGCCATGTTCGCCGACACGCCTGGCGCGTGGACCACCGCCGAGGAACTCCATGCGGAACTGCACCCCGCCAGGGTCGACAGCCGTGAGTGCGTCTTCCTCGCCTCAGCCAAAGACGCCTGGCTTGGCATGACCGACCAGTGGGAGTACGACTGCGCGGACTGCGGCACCGACAGCACGGACGAGCGGTACATGGTCACCGACCAGACGTGGGAGGCGTCGGGCATGTGCCCGTTCGGCTTCCTGTGTGTCGGCTGCATCGAACAGCGGCTCGGCCGTCGCCTGACGGCTGCGGACTTCCTCGACTTGCCGCTCAACCGCGATTCGAGATTCCAGCGCAGTGAGCGGCTTACCGCCCGGCTGGCCACCAGTACCTGACCCGCACGTAAACGGCCGGCCCGCGGGAACCGGGCCGGCCACCCGTCCAGCACACCACAGAAGGAGCCCTCCGTGTCCGGAGAGACCGTGATTACCGTCGTCGGCAACCTGGTCGACGACCCCGAGCTGCGCTTCACCCCGTTCGGGGCGGCCGTCGCCAAGTTCCGTATCGCCTCCACCCCCCGCGTCTTCAACCGCGAGGCCAACGAGTGGAAGGACGGCGAAAGCCTGTTCCTGACCTGCTCCGTCTGGCGGCAGGCAGCGCAGAACGTCGCCGAGTCCCTGCAGCGCGGTATGCGCGTCATCGTGCAGGGCCGGCTGAAGCAGCGGTCCTACGAGGACCGCGAGGGCGTCAAGCGCACCGTGTACGAACTCGACGTCGACGAGGTCGGCGCGAGCCTCACCCGCGCCACCGCCAAGGTCACCAAGAACCCGAGCGGCGGGGGGCAGCAGCAAGGGGGTGCGCCCACCGCAGACCCCCGGGGCGGAGCCCAGCCCGCCAACGGCCAGTCCCAGGGCGGCGGGTGGTCAACCACCCCGCCCGCCCCGGCCGCCGCCGGCCACCCCGAGAACCCCCCGTTCTGATCTAGGAGTCGACGTGTCCCTCAACGAGATCCAGCTGCTCATCATCGGCATGGGCCTCGGCGTGGTGCTGATGAACCTGCTGCACATGCGGTGGGACGAGCAGTCCCGCCGCAGCACCGCCGCCTCACGGGCCGCACGCAAGCAGGCGACCGCGGACCTGTTCTACAGCGGCTTCCGCCTCTACCGGCTGCGGAACCGGAGCCGGGTGTGACCGCGGAACTGCGGGACGCCCTGCGCGCGAGGCTCGCCCCCTTCACCGACCCGGATGGCGACTTCAGGTCCACGGCGGAATCCGTCGTCGACGGCCTGATGGAAGTCGTCGACCCGCTGCACCAGATGTACCTCCAGGCCATGGCCGACCTCGGCCGCGCCATGGACCAGCTGGACGCCCGCGGCAAGCAGAAGTTTCCGATCGGAACCCACCGCTACTCGGGGGATGGCTTCGACGCGCCGTGCACGGCCTCCGGGTACGGCACGGCGTGCGGCGCCACCGAGTACGACCACACGGAGACGACGTGGACGTGAACGCGTGCGAGCTGTGCGGCGAGACCGCCGGCGGGCGCTACCTGTGCGAGCGCCACACCGTGCAGCTGGCCCTGCGCCTGACCACGCTGCCCGTCCTGGACGGCGAGCTCGCCCTGCACCTGGTGCCCGCGCGCACCGGGTTCGGCGAGCCCGTCACCGGGCGGGGCGCCGGGCCGAGGTCGCCGATCAACGAGAGCGTCCTCGACCTCATGGAGGCCAACCGGGCGGCGAAGGTCGTCCACGCCCGGCGCGTGGACGTGCAGCGCGCCCGGTGGCCGGAGCACTCCGCGCCGCCCCCGTCCGGCCTGGCCGCGGACTGCCGGTGGCTGGGCATGGAGCTGGAGTGGATCGTCTCCAGCTACCCGGCGGCCGGCGAGATGGCGCGAGAGCTGCACGAGCTGGAGCGCGAACTGCGCTCCCTCGGCGCGGACACGGGGCCCGCGCGCGAGGGGCTGTGCGTCGCGGTCACGGACGACGCGGGCACGGTGTGCGGCGCGGTCCTGTCCCGCGGGTCGGATCGGGTGGTGCGGTGCCGGTGGTGCGGGACGGAGTACCGGACCGAGCAGGACCTGCTGCTGCTCATGCACTACCAGCCGAAGGAGGCGTCGGATGCCTGAGCGGATCGTGACGTGCCGCGTCCTGTCCGGGCGCGGCACCCAGTGCACGGGCGAGGCGGTCGACCCGACCGCCGAACTGAAGATCTACGCCCGTCACTTGGCGGAGGCGCAGCGGCTCATCCATGAGGCGTTCCAGCGGGCCAAGAGGTCCGCATGATGTCGCCACGGGTGTTGACGAGTGTCGCCACCCCTGGCTACAGTTGTGGAACCGCCACCGCTTCCGGTACTAGGAGGGACGTGACTACGTGGAAAGAGCGCCATGACGCAGCCGTCCAGAAGCAGAACGCCGCACAGAAGGCGTACCAGGAAGCCACCGACGAACGGGCGCAAGCCCTGATCGACGGCGAAGCCGAACTGGGCAGCCAAGCAGCAGTGGCCAGAGAGCTCGGGGTCACCCGGGCCGGCATCAACCGGGCCATCAACGCGCTGAAGGCCAAGCGCCTGTAGCTACACCCCACAACTGAAGACGGCCCAAGGCCGGGACGGCAATCCCGACCAAGGGCCTGACCGAAGCCCACTTCCTGACAAGACCAGGAGGAGATCCGGCTATGGCCGATCTTTCCATGCCCGCACGTCCGGGCGACAGCGACCCGGACATGGACGAGGCCCTGCGCCGCGTGCGCGCCAAGGGCGGCAACCAGTGACCGCCGACGTGCCCGCGTTCGGGCCCACCGAGACGTTCCCCTGCGACGAGAGCAGCACGCCGTTCGCGGTCGTCACCCTGTCCGTCACCGTCACCCGCGAGCAGCTGCGCGCTGCCCTCGCCATCGGCCACGCCGAACTGGCCGGCGAACCCCCGCTCGCGGAGCTCACCGTCACCGACACCCGGCGGGAAATCGAGGGCTACCTCGCGGGCGCCGCCATCTTCAGCTCGGACGCCGAACTCCAGGCCGCCGACGCCTCCCTCAGCGCCGACCAGGCCGCCGAGCTCGACGCGGCCATCGACCGGGCGTACACCCGGCGGGAGCTCACCCCGCTGAAGACGCAGCAGCCCCTCTACCGGGACGGCACCGTCACCTTGCAGACCCTCGACCATGGCGAAGTCGTCCTGCCCGAGCCCGCCTGGTGCACCGGCCACGACAGCGACACCGTCGGCACCCTCGACGAGGTCACCCACAACGGGCGCCACGTCCGTGCCGGCTCCATCGGCAGCCACGGCTACGTCGACTTCCTCGACGCCTTCGTCACCCACGCCCCCTACCTCGTACAGCGCCCGGAGCCGCATCCGGTCGTCTCCGTCAACCTCGACCTCAACGCGGACGTCGACCCCGACGGCGTCGGCCGAGTCGCCCACGGCCTGCGCGCGGCCGCCCTCCGGCTCGAGCGCCTCGCCGCCGAAGCCCGGCACCTCCGGAACGGGGGCCAGGCATGAGCCGCATCCGTCGCGCTGTCGCACGCCTGTTCCGGCCGCAGCCCAGCCAAGGGGTACGGCACACGGCCGCACCCCTGTGGGTCCGCGGCCTCACCGCCGGCGGACGGCCCGTCGTCCTCGGCGTCGCCCTCCTCATGTGCGCGCCCGGCGAGTACCACCTCGCCGAGACCGCTGGCTGGGCAGATCCCTTCAGCTACGGCATGCCGGTCGTCCTGTCCGCCTACGCGGGCATCGCGGCCGCCGTCGCCTCCACCCGCCGCCGCGGGGACCGAGGCCGCTGGTCCGCGATCATCGGCGCGTGCCTCGCCCTCGGCCTCGCCATGGCCGCGCAGGTCGTGTCGCACCTCATCACCACCGGGCACGTGATCGCCGACCAGCCCGTCCTGATCGCCGTCACCAGCCTCGTCCCGCCAGCCGTCGTCGGGCACCTGCTGCACCTCGCAGCAAGCCCGCCGGACGCCCACCAGGACGCACCGGACGCCCAGGACGCGATCGCGTCCGATGCCGTCCCGAGCGTCCAGCCCATCCCCGAGGTGGTCCCGCCCGGCGCTCGTCTGCTGCCGATGACGGCCCGCCCGGTGCCCACCGTGACATTGGAACGGGAGGACCAGCAGGACGTCACCGGGACGCCTGAACTCCCGCGCGGGACGGACCAGGACGCCGAGGACACCGACGACGGACCGCCGCCCGAGCCGCCCCTCATGACGTCCGCCCAGGTCGCCCAGCGGTACGGCATCGAGATGTCCACCGTCCGCTCCTGGGTCGCCGTAGGACGCCTCACCGTCCACAGCAAGGACGCCCGAGGACGCAACCTCTTCCACCCTGACCAGCTGCCCGAGTACGCGGAGGTGTCGGCATGATGCGGATCCTGTTCGGCGCCCTCCTGGCCCTGGTCGTGGCCTGGCCGCCGCTCTTCCAACTCGCCCTGTTCGGCGCCACCGCCGCCGTCTCCTGCCCGCCCGTCCTCGCGTTCGCCGCCGGCGTCCTGTTCTGGCCTCGCGTCGCCCGCAAGATCAAGAGGTGGGCACGATGAGTGACGCCCTCGCCAAGGCGGAGGCCGCCGCCTCCGAAGCGGCCGTGAACAGTGCCGCCGTACAGGTCGCCCTCGCCGCGGTCGAACTGGCCAAGCTGGCGCAGAACCAGCAGCAGCCCGCCGCCCCGCCACCCGACCCCGCCACCTCGCAGTTCAGCGTGGGCAAGTGGATCGCGATCGGCCTCGCCGGGTCGGTGTGCGCGATCTCCCTGGCCCTGTCCGCGATCGCCGTCGCCGTCGGCGCGGTGGCCGTCACCTGCTGCCTGCTCGTCCTGCGCTCCATGTGGCGCGACTACCAGCGCAAGGGTTGACCTGCCCTTCCGTCCTCCGCCAGGTGTTCCAAATGGAACACCTGCGGGGGTGCGGTGGGGCCGGACAGCCCGGACCCGAGACCAGGGAGAGACCCCATGAACCGTGAGCAGCACCTGAAGTTGGCGGAGGCCGCCGTCCTCCGTGCCGAGAACCTCGCTGGAGAAGCCGAGCGCTACAACCCGGACAACCAGCGCTCCGAGGCACACAGCCGGGCCGGCGGCCTGTGGTCGGACATCGCCCTCACCCACGTCGCCATCGCCCAGGCCCTCACCGAGACCCCGGAGGTCTGACCATGCCCAGCTCGTACACCACAGGCGAGAAGTTCCGCCTGGCCCGACTCGGACTGAAGGCCCTCAAGCAGTCCGCAGCAGGCGACCGCAACGAGGACACCATCGACGACCGCATCAAGCGGGAGGCCGACCGTATCGAGCGGCGCGCCGAGGAGCGCGGGACCCGCGAAGTCGCCGCCCTGCAGCGCCGCCTCACCGAAAAGCAGCAGGCCGCCGCCACCGCCAAGGTCACCATGCGCACCAGCAGCGGACCCGAACGCGCCGCCGCCCGCCGCGAGATGCACGACCACGAGCAGGCCGCCCGCCGCATCCAGAACGAGCTCCGCCGCTACAAGTAGCCAGCCCCGGGGACGGCGTCCAACCGCCAAGCTGCCGCCGTCCCCGGGCGTCCCGCACCCATCAAGAGGCAGGAAGCCACCAGCATGACGAACAATGTCGTCCAGCTCCACAAGGACGCCCCCCAGGACGCCCAGGACGCCCACGCGTTCACCGAGGACGCCCGCGACACCCTCACCGAGACCATCATCGACGTCGCCCAGGACGCCAAGCCGCGCCCCGTCGACCCGCCCGCCGAACAGCTGCCGACCGGCACGTGGATCGCCGAGCGACAGGCGTACCTCGCCGACGCCCCGCCCGTCGTCCCGACCTTCCTGCGCAACGCCGCCGAGTTCGTCAACGCCGCCCGCTGGACGGCGTCCTACTACGGACACGTCACCGCCTTCCACGCCATCCGCCTGCCCGTCTACGCCCTGCGCCTGCTCACCAGGGCGCCCCGCGGCCTCGCCCGCATGGTCCTGCGCTGGGGACGCTGGGTGGCGGACACGGAGGCCCGCCCGGTCGAGGCCAGGGCCGCCGCGTCCGCGGACATCGAGGCGTGGCTGTCCCTGTCCCGGGAGCACTCCCGCCGCGTCCGGCCGCGCCGCATCGTGTCACTGGTGGTCGCCACGACCACCGGTGTCACCACCCTGGCCGGCTGCTTCCTGGCGCCCGGCTGGACGCTCGCCGCGACGCTCGCCGCCGCCACCCTCGTCGGCCTCAACGGCAAGAAGAGCGACGGAAAGCCGCTGGTCACCCGCTACGTCGCCACCAACGTGCTGCGCCGCCTCGACTCCACCGAGGTGATCGACGCGCTCGCCGCGATCGGCATCGAGGGCAAGAAGGGCAAGCGGGGCGTCGAGTTCGCCGCCGAGGTCATGCGCGACGGACCGGGCTGGCGCGCCGAGGTCGACCTCCCGCCGGGCGTCGAGGCCACCGCCGTCCTGGAGAAGCGGGCCGCACTCGCCGCGGCGATGCGCCGCCCCATCAGCACCGTGTGGCCCTCCGTCGACCGCACCGCGCACCCGGGCCGCCTGGTGCTCTGGGTTGCCCAGCGGGACCCGGCGAAGTCCGGGCGGAAGCTGTGGCCGCTCATGAAGCAGGGCACCGCCGACGTGTACGAGCCGCTGCCCTACGGCTTCGACCCGCGCGGCAACCTCATCGACATCACCCTCATGTACTCGAACCTGCTGGTCGGAGGCATCCCCGGCTCCGGCAAGACGTCCTGCGCCCTCGCCGTCGTCCTCGGCGTCGCCCTCGACCCCACCGCCGAACTGTGGATCTACGAGCTGAAGGGATCCGGCGACCTCGAGGCCGTCAAGCCGATCTGCCACCGGTACGTGTCCGGCGACGACGACCCCGAGTTGGAGGCCGCCCTCGGCGGCATGCGCTCCGGCATCGCCGAGTACCAGCGCCGCGCCAAGTTCATCAAGGGACTGCCCGCGTCCGAGGTCCCCGACGGCCGGCGCGTCACCCGCGCGCTCGCCGAGAAGTACCCGGAGCAGCAGCTCGGGCCGCGCGTCATCGTCATCGACGAGGTCCAGGAGCTGTTCACGCACCCCGACTACAAGGACGAGGCCACCGCCCTGGCCACCCGCCTCATCAAGAAGGGCCGCGCCTACGGCCTCATCCTCATCCTGCTCACCCAGAACCCGGACGCGAACTCCCTGCCCACCTCGGTCTCCAGCAGCGTCGGCACCCGCCTGTGCCTCGCCGTCATGGACTGGCGCGCCAACAACAACGTCCTCGGCACCGGCGCCTACGACCGCGGCCTGCGCGCCACAGACATCAGCGTCGACGAGCAGGGAACCGGCATCCTCGCCCGTGGCCGCGAAGGCTTCACCGTGCGCGCCGCGTTCATCAAGCAGACCGAGGCCGAGGAGGTCGGCAAGCGCGCCCTCGCGCTGCGCACCGCCGCCGGCACCCTCACTGGACAGGCGGTGGGCGCGCAGGTCGAGGAGCAGGACGTCGAGACGATCGTCGACCACCTGCGCGCGATCTGGCCGGACGGGGTCGAGGCGATCCACTCGCACCGGCTCGTCGAAGCCCTGGCCCCCTACCGGCCGGACCTGTACAAGGCCTGGCTGGAGATGGAGCCTGCCGAGTCGTCGACGGCGCTCAGCGCGGCGTTGAAGCCGCTCAAGGTGGCGACCAAGCAGCTCACCATCCGTGAGTGCTGTGGCGGCGCCAAGGGCCTGCGGTACGCCGATCTGCCCGCCGCCGAAGACGGCGAGTAGAGCCCGCCAGGCTGGTTTCGGATCAAGGCTGTGGTTTCACCTTGATCCGAAACCGGTTTCGGCCCCGATATCGGGCGTGAGCTGGGAGGTTTCGAGTTTCGGGGGTCTCGCCCCGCACGCCAAAAGCGACCCGAATCAGTGATCCGGACCCACCCCGCAGACGACACCGCTGCCGCATCATGGAGGCATGGAAGACGAGCTCGCCCCGCCCGGCCGGTACACCACCCGCGACGTCGCCCGCGCCCTCGGCACCAGCACCGGCGGCGTCCGCAACCTCGTCTACCGAGGCCGCCTCAAGCGCGTCGGAGGCACCGAACGACACCCCTGGTACGCCGTCGCAGACGTCGCCGCGCTCCTCGCCGAACGACAAGCACGCGCCGCCGCTTGACCCCAGGTCAGACGGCGTGTGACGATCTGCGTGTACAACTGTGCCCTCAACCGGCACCACAGACGCACACGAAGCCCCGGAGCGGCCCCGCGCCCCCGGGGCTTCGTCGTGCCCGACGGCGGCGCGGAAACCGGTTGGGCGACCGGGAAGCGGGAGCGCACCCGCCCGCGCCGCCGTCCCTCACCCCCACGGGTCACAGGACAGCCACACCGCCACCACAACGCCCCCCAACGGCGCATGATGCCCACTCAGCATCCGCAGCCCTTGGGGGGACCATGACCAGCTACAGAGAAGTCCAGAGCGCCGTCCGCGTCGAGAAGCTCCGCATCTGGTTCGCGTGGGCCTGCGGCAACTTCATCCTGCTGGCCATCGCCCTGGCCACCCAGAACATCCACATCGTCAGCGTCATCACCCAGCTGCTCCTCGTCGCCGGGTTCCTCGCCCTCACCGTCGCCCTGTTCCGCATGACCGGCACCCTCAACCGCAAGGCCGCAGAAGCCCGCAAGGACGTCCTCGGCGACGCATAGACGGAGGTGGGCGCCCGTGGCCGGTATCCGCAACGGGCGCCCCTACCGCCGCCTCGTCGCCGCGCAGAAGGCCCTCGGCCTCCCGTGCTGGATCTGCGGCCACAACATCCCGCCAGACGTCGACGGCCGCCGGCACCCGCTCGCCTTCACCCTCGACCACCTGATCCCGCTGTCCCGCGGCGGCAACCTCACCGACCCCGTCAACGCCCGCTCAGCGCACCGGCGGTGCAACAGTGCGAGGGGCAACAGGACGACGCCCAGCAGGCCCCAGAGATCTTCGCGGAGGTGGTGACCATGTCACCGGTTGTCTGGCTGCTCGTACTCTTCGACGCTGCCGGGGTCGGCGCGGGAATGGCGATCATGATCGCTAGCAAGCGGCGGTTCGGAACCTGGCTTCCGTAGGTGGTGACCATGCAGTTCGAAGACGACGAGGACGAGGACGACGACCCGCCCGTGCAGTGCTGGCACACGGAGTGGGACACCCCGTGCGACTGGAACGTCTGCCAGCAACCCGAGCGGCTCGCCGCCGGAGACCGCGGCATCGACCCGGCCCTCGGCCGGTGCTGATCGTCGTCACCGGCCCGCCGGCCGCGGGCAAGTCCAGCTGGATCAAGGATCACGCCAAGGCCAACGACATCGTCATCGACCTGGACCTGATGGCCCTGGCCATGGCCGGCCCCGGAGCAGACCACCACGCACACGGTGACGTACTGATGCGGGTGGTGCACCGAGCCCGCTTCGCCGCACTCAACGAGGCGTACCAGCACCTCGACAAGGTCGACGTGTACGTCATCCACACACAGCCCAGCGCCAAGGCCCTGGCCAAGTACAAGAGGCTGGAGGCCCGCATCGTGACCATCGACCCCGGGCGGGAGATCGTCATGCAGAGGGTCAAGGCCATGCGACAGCCTGAGATGGAACGGGTCGTCACCCGGTGGTACAACGCCCGGCGCGGCCGGCCCCGAGACGAGATGCCGCAGGCGTCCCGAGTGTGGTGACCATGATCAACGAGATGAGCCCGGCCCCTTTTTGAGGGGGAGGGCGGGCGACCCAAACGCCCTTCTCGCCCGATTTTTTGCGCGGCGATTTTGAAAGATCATTCCGCGCGAACTGAGTTCGACCACATTAGTGGCCTCACTCTCTGTGATCGCCCCGCTATTTCCGCGAACCAGGTTCGAGTGAATTAGTGGAGGTGGTCATGGCCATCGCCGACATGATCGCCGCCGAGCTCGAAGATCTCCACGCGGCCGAGACGTCGCCCGGCATGGCGGCCGTCGCCTTCGATCTCGCGCAGGCCATCGACGGCACGGACGCCGCCACCGCCAAGGCCGTTACTGCCCGTGAGCTGCGCTCGATCATGGCCGACCTCCGGAAGCTCGCCCCCGTCGGGGAGAAGGGGGACGCGGTCGATGACATTGGTGAGCAGCGAAAGAAGCGCCAGGAAGAAGCCCGAAGGCGTGCCGCTGGTGGCTGACGGCGCCGTGTACGGCCACCAGAGACCCCGAGTCTTCACCGTGCCGGGCATCGCGCTGTCGAGCGCCGGGCAGGAGGCCGTCGACCTGGCGGCCCGCGCCGGGCTGAAGCTCGACCCGTGGCAGCAGTTCGTCCTCGACCAGGGCATGGGCGAGAAGGCGGACGGCAACTGGGCCGCCTCCGAGGTTTGCGTCAACGTCCCGCGCCAGAACGGGAAGGGCGGGATCATCGAGGCCCGCGAGCTGTGGGGCCTGTTCATCGGTGGCGAGCAGCTGATCCTGCACTCGGCGCACGAGTTCAAGACGGCGAAGAACGCGTTCAAGCGGATCGAGCGACTGATCCGCACATGCCCTGACCTGCACAAACGTGTTAAGCGGTACTGGCAGACGGTCGGCGAGGAAGGCATCGAGCTGCACACGGGGCAGCTCCTGCGGTTCATCGCCCGCTCCGGCGGCTCCGGCCGCGGGTTCACGGCGGACTGCATCGTCCTCGACGAGGACATGATCCTCGGCGACGACGCAATGGCGGCGCTCGCTCCGACGCTCGCCGCGGTCGCGAACCCACAGACCTGGTACCTCGGTTCGGCCGGCATCGGCCACCAGTCCGTGCAGCTCGGCCGGTTGCGCCGCCGCGCGCTGGCCGCCCTGGAGTCCGGGGTGGCAGACCCGACGCTGGCGTACTGCGAGTGGTCAATCAACGAGCACCGCGACGAGTGCGGGCAGGGCTGCACCGAGCACGACGACGTAGGCGCGCCGGAGTCGGTACTGATCGCCAACCCGGCGGTCGGGTACCGGCTGACGCTGGAGAAGTCGGTGAACGAGCGGCTGACGCTCGGCGACACCCTGTACGCGCGTGAGCGCCTCGGTGTGGGCGTGTACCCGTCCGACACGGCGGACACGTGGCAGGTCATCGGCGAGGACGCCTGGCGGGCGCTGGCGGCCGCGGAGTCGGAGCCTGGCGAGAAGGTGGCGTTCGCCATCGACATGACGCCCGAGCGCTCCCACGCTGCGATCGGCGTGGCCGGGTCCTGGCGGGGCGGCACGCACGCCGAGGTGGTCGACCACCGGCCGGGCACCGGCTGGCTACTCGACCGGGCGGAAGAACTGCACAAGCGGTGGAAGCCGAAGTGCTGGGTCGTCGACGCCGGCGGGCCGGCCGGTTCCATCATCGAGCAGCTGCAGCAGCGCCTCGGCGTCGAGGTGGTGCAGCCGAAGGCCCGCGAGATGGCTTCCGCGTGCGGCCAGTTCTACGACGCGGTCATCGAGCAGACCGTCAGTCATCTCGACCAGGCGCCGCTTGCCGCGGCGCTGGCGGGCGCACAGATGCGGCCGCTCGGTGACGCGTGGGCGTGGGCCCGCCGCGGCGTGAGCGTCGACATCAGCCCGCTTGTCGCGGTGACGCTGGCGAAGTGGGGGCTCGGCGCCGAGGTCGAGGAGCCGAAAGACATCCTGCTGAGCGTGTGGTGAGAAGGGTGACGACATGAGGTGGTGGCCCTTCCGCCGCACGGCGTTGAAGCGGGCGATCTCGTACCAAGACGTGTGGGGCTCGGGCGGAGACCCGGCGGTCCTGCGCGGCCACAGCCAGGAGCGGGCGCTGCGCCTGGGGCCCGTGTACGCGGCCACACGGCTGCTCGCGGACTCGGTGGCGTCCCTGCCCCTGAAGTCCTACCGGACGGACGGAGACGACCGTCTACGGGCTCCGGTGCCCCCGCTGTTCCGGCGCCCGGCCGCGGTCGGTACGCGCTACGACTGGCTGCACCGGTGCATGACCTCGCTGACGCTGCGCGGCAACGCCTACGGGCTGATCGTCGCCTGGGGGCCGGACGGCTGGCCGAGCCAGATCGAGTGGCTCCACCCGGACGACGTGAGCATCCAGGACAACCTTGCCCCCGTGCCCGTCTGGTACCACAAGGGCCGCCGCCTGGAGGACGGGCAGCTGTTCCACATCCCGGCCTACACGGTGCCCGGCCAGATCCTGGGGCTGTCGCCGATCGCGTACTTCGCGACGACGACGGAGGCCGGGCTGCTGGCCAACCAGTTCGGCCGAGACTGGTTCGCGAACGGGTCCACCCCGAGCGCCGTCCTGGAGACGGACATGGTCGTCGACCGGGATGCGGCGACGATCCTGAAGGCCCGGTTCAAGGAGGCCGCCGAGGGACGCGATGTCGTGGCGCTGGGCAACGGCGTGAAGTACCGGGCCATCTCGGTACCGGCCAACGAGTCGCAGTTCCTGGAGACCATCAAGGCGACGGCGAACCAGATCGCAGCAATCTACGGGGTGCCGCCGGAGAAGGTCGGCGGCGAGACGGGCGGCAGCCTCACCTACGCCACGGTCGAGCAGAACAGCATCGACCTGCTGACGTGGACACTGCGCCCCTGGCTGGCCCGGCTGGAGGACGCGTTCTCCTGGCTGCGGCCGCCCACCGAGGAAGCCCGGTTCAACGTCGACGCGATGCTGCGCACCGACACCCTGACCCGCTACCAGTCGCACCGGATCTCCCGGGCGATCGGCCTGCACAACATCGACGAGCTGCGGCGCGTCGAGGACGAGCCGCCCCTGCCCAACGGGCTCGGGCAGGACTACACGCCACTGGGCAAGGTGGCTCCGGACGAAAGCGAGAAGTGATGAACGGCGACAGTGAGCGTCGGTTCACGCGCGGCCTCGTGGAGGTCCGGGCGGCCGGCGACAACAGGACCATCGGCGGATACGCGGCGAAGTTCAACACGCTGTCCCGCAACCTCGGCGGGTTCGTCGAGCGCATCGACCCAGGATTCTTCGCGAAGTCCGAGGGCGACGGCTGGCCGCGCGTGATGGCCCGCTACAACCACGACAACATGGCGCTGCTCGGCACGTCCCGGGCGGGCACGCTGCGGCTGCAGACGGACGGCACGGGCCTCGACTACAGCGTCGACGTACCGCAGGCCCGCGGCGACGTGTACGAGCTGGTGCAGCGCGGCGACATCACCGAGTCCTCGTTCGCCTTCTTCACGTTCGAGGACGACTGGGCGATGACGGACGACGGCTTCCCCGTGCGGACGCTGCTGTCCGGGCAGCTGGTCGACGTCGCCCCGGTCAACGACCCGGCATACCTGGACACGTCCACGGGCCTGCGCTCCCTCGCGGAGAAGACGGGCGCCGAGCTGGCGGAAGTCCGAGCCGCGGCCGAGGCCGGCGAGCTGAAGCGGTTCCTCGGGGCCCCGGCCCCCACGATCATCCCGCCGACCGGGCAGGGCGAACCCCACCCGGTTCTGGCGGTACGGCAGCGGCGCGCCGAGCTGATGAGGCGCCGCACCTTCTGAGGCAGGGCGAACCCCACCTCGACACTCCATCCACCAGGCACCCCGGCCGACGCGCCGCGGGTGTCGTCGTCATGCCCAGGAGGGCAACGTGACTGCGTTCATCAAGTCGCTGCAGGAGCGGCGCGCCAACGTGTGGGAGCAGGCCAAGGAGCTGCTCGACACGGCCGAGAAGGAGAAGCGCGATCTGACCGCGGAGGAAGAGGGCAAGTACCAGGCCTTCAACGCGGACCTCAACAGCATCGACGCTCGCGTGAAGGACCTGACCGAGGCCGAGCAGCGGACCAAGGACGCCGAGGCTGCGTTCGCCGGCCTGCTCGCCAAGCCGCAGGAGCCCGGCGCCCGCAAGGCGGACGAGAAGGACTCCGAGCTCCGCCGCTGGGCGCGCGGCGAGCAGCGCGCCATCGACATCGCGAAGCCGGACGGGGTCGCGTTCCGTGACCTGGTCAAGGGCACCGCGACGGCCGGCGGCAACACCGTGCCCACCACGTTCTACGGCCAGCTCATGGCGCACCTCATCGAGGTGTCCGGGATCATGATGGCCGGGCCCACCGTCCTGAACACGGCGTCCGGCGAGAGCATCGAGATCCCGGTGACCACGGCGCACTCCAGTGGCGCGCTCACTGCGGAGGCCGCGCCCATCTCCGAGTCCGACCCGGCGTTCGCCAAGCGGACTCTCGGGGCGTACAAGTACGGCGTCCTGATCCAGGCGTCCTCCGAGCTGCTCACCGACACGGGCGTCGACCTGGAGGGCTACCTCGCCATGCAGGCCGGCCGCGCGCTCGGCAACGCGTTCGGTGTCCACGCCATCACCGGCGACGGCTCGTCCAAGCCGACCGGCATCATCACCTCCGCGTCCGCGGGCGTGACCGGCGGCACCGGCGTGACGGGCGCGTTCACCGCGGACAACCTGATCGACCTGTACTACAGCGTCATCGCGCCGTACCGGAACAGCACCTCGTGTGGCTGGCTGATGAAGGACGCCTCCCTCGGGTCCGCGCGGAAGCTGAAGGACTCTCAGGGCCAGTACCTGTGGCAGCCGTCGATCCAGGTCGGGGCGCCGGACATGCTGCTGGGCAAGCCGGTGCACACGGACCCGAACGTGGCCGGGACCGCGGTCAACGCGAAGTCTGTGGCGTTCGGCGACTTCTCGCAGTACTTCGTCCGCCTCGCGGGCGGCGTGCGCTTCGAGCGCTCGGACGACTACGCGTTCAACTCTGACCTGGTCACCTTCCGCGCGATCATCCGCGCGGACGGCCTGCTCATCGACCAGACCGGTGCCGTGAAGCTCTTCACCGGCGCGGCGTCTTGATCCATCCGTATCCGGGGCGCCCATGGCCGTGGGCGCCCCTTCGGCTTGAGAGGAAACAGCAATGCGCGTTCGGATGAAGGTCACGATCTCCGGGACCCGCGACGGCGAGACCTGGCCCGAGCGGGGCGGCGTGGTCGACCTGCCCGACGAGGAGGCCCGGCACATGATCGCGGGCGGTCTCGTCGAGGAGGCCGACGGCCAGGACGAGACCGAAGAGCTGGCCGAGGAGAACGCGGCCAACCCGGCGAAGCCGGAGACCGCCACCGCCCGCCGCAAGGGACCCATGACGAAGTCCGCGGTCGAGAAGTAGGCGGAGGTCCTCATGGCGCTGCTCACCCTCGAAGAGGCGAAGGCCCAGCTCGACATCGACGGTTCGGCGGAGGACGTCGAGCTGCAGGCGTTCATCGACGCGCTGACCGCGCCGATCGAACGGCACATCGGGCCCGTCGAGGTCCGGGAGTTCACCGAGACGATCGAGGGCCGCAGCGCCAGCGTGTGCCTGTCCCGCATCCCCGCCGTCGCCCTGGTGTCGGTGGAGCCCGCGGTCGACGAGGGCGACGCCCTGGACCTGTCCAGGCTCGTCCTGGACGGAGCCACCGGCATCGTCCGCTACCGCGGCGGCACCTTCGCCGGGACCCTTTGGCGCTTCGTGTACACGGCCGGCCGGACCGAGGAGATGCCGACCGTCAACCTCGCCGCCCGCATACTGCTGCAGCACCTGTGGCGCACGCAGTACGGGGCGTCGCGCGGCATGTCCTCCATCGGTGGCGGCGACGACTACAACGTCACCGAGCCCGCGCCGGGCTGGGGCTACGCGATCCCCAACCGGGTCCTGCAGTTGCTGGAGCCGTACAAGGTTCCGCCGGGGGTGGCGTAGTGCAGACCTCCCGCGTACCTGCCGCCATCGACGCGCTGCTCGCGATCCTGCAGGCACGGTCCGCGCTCGAGGACGTTGCCGTCGTCGACGGGCCGGCGTCGGTCAACCTGACGCAGCGCCGGCGGATCCACATCGGATGGTCCCCGAACGCTGAGCAGGCGGTTGAGATTCAGCAGCAGTTCAACGCGGCGGGCGCCCGTACCCGCGACGAGGCGTTCTCGATCACCTGCTACGCCGAATCGCGCGGCGGCGACAAGGACATGTCGTTCCGCCGCTCCGACGCCTTCGACCTGATCGGCGAGGTCGAGCAGGCGATGCGCGCCAGCGACTCGAATCCGACGGCACCGACCCTGAACGGCAGCGTCCTGTGGGCGGAGCTCACAACGGGCAACGTCCTGCAGGACACGGCCGAGGGCGCCCTCGTCGGCGTGGTCTTCGCCGTGACCTGCCGGGCCCGCATCTGATCCACCCCACCCAAGAAGGAGTACAGCCATGGCGCGAGTGCGCTACCTGGGCGCGGAGCCGGTGACGGTGCCCGAGCTCGGAGACCGGCTCATCGAGCCGGACACCGTCGTCGAGGTCCCCGACGAGCGGTTCGAGGGCTACGTCTGCCAGACCGCCACCTGGGAGTCCGTCGAGGAGCCCGGCATGAAGGCCGCGGCCGACGCGAAGAAGGCGGCGCGTGCCGCGAAGGGAGCTGATCTCTGATGGCGATCGGTTCGGGCCTTGGCGCCCAGATCGGCTATTCGCCGGAGTCGTCCTACGGGACGTTCGTGGCCCCGGCCAAGTTCATCGAGTTCACGAAGGAGAGCCTCGCTCTCAAGAAGACGACCGCTCAGAGCGCCGGCATCGCGGCCGGCCGCCTGCTGCCCCTGTCGTCCCGGCGCGTCCTGACCCGCCAAGAGGTGCAGGGGTCCATCGACCTGGAGGTCGTCAACAAGTCCATGGGCGGCCTGCTGCAGGCGCTGATGGGCACGACGGTCACACCGGTGCAGCAAGTCGCGACGGCCGCCTACCTGCAGACGCACATCCTCGCGGACACGGCGGGCAAGAGCCTGACGATCCAGAAGGGCGTCCCGCTCACCACGGGCACGGTGACCGACAAGACGTTCCTCGGCTGCAAGGTCACCAGCGGCGAGTTCTCGTGCGAGGTGGGCGGCATGCTCACCGCGTCGTTCGAGTTCGACGGCAAGACCGTCGACGAGGCGCAGACCCTGGCGACCGCCAGCTACCCGGCGATGTCTCCGTTCCGCTTCGGGCAGATGGCCGTGAAGACCGGCACGTACTCCTCGGAGGTAGCGCGGGACGGCGTCCGCAAGGTGTCCGTGAAGATCGAGCGGCCGCAGGCGACGGAGCGCTTCTACGCGGGCCAGTCCGGGCTGAAGAAGGAGCCCATCTCGAACGACCAGGTGAAGATCACCGGGACGCTGGAGACGGACTACATCGACACGGTCCTCGACGACCTCCACACCTCCGACGGCGCGACCAGCCTGGTGTGGGAGTTCACCGGACCGCTCATCGCCTCGACGTACTTCGAGACGTTCCGCATCACGCTGCCCGCGGTCCGCTTCGACGAGGGCCCCCCGGTCGTCGACGGCTTCGACGTCGTGAAGCCGTCGTTCAACTTCACCGGTCTGTACGACGGCACGAACCCGGTGAAGATCGAATACATGTCCACGGATATCACTGTGTGAGGTGACCCCCCGTGGTCTCCGACATCCGTATCACCAACACCGGCAGCCTCATCGAGCTGCAGCGCCGCCTGCGGGCGGCCGGGCACGAGAACATCCGCGCCTCGATGCAGCGCCGCCTACGGCACGCCGCCGAGCCCCTGCGTGACGATCTGCAGTCCGCGATCCGCGGTCTGGACATCAGCTCGCAGGGGCGCCGCGGCCGCCCGGGCGGACCATCCCCGACGACCCGCCCGCTGCGCGCCACGATCGCCGACGCGATCCGTATCAGCGTCCGCACCGCGGGCAACCCGGGCGCCCGCGTCTGGGTCGACAAAGGCCGCCTGCCGGCCGACCTGCGGAAGATGCCGGGCGCCATCAACACCGGCCGCATCCGCCACCCCGTGTACGGCAACCGGCGCCGCTGGGTGCAGCAGAACGCCACTCCTCTGTGGTGGGACAACACCGTGCGCAAGGGCCGCCCCCGCATGGATCGCGAAGCCGCCCGAATCCTCGACGACGTGCGCCGTCGCCTCGAATAGCCCAGGAGCAACAGATGATCGTTTCGTACCGCCAGGAGGACGGCACCGTCGAGGAGGTCTCCACCGACGATCTGTCCGCGATCGAGTCGTCCGTCATCGAGTCGGCCACCGGCCTGGACTGGGACGACGTCGACACCGCGCTGCGCCACCAGGCACCGACCGCGATGCGCGCGGTCCTGTGGGTGTTCCGCAAGCGGCAGCAGCCCACACTGCGCTTCTCCGAGTTCGACCTGCCCGGCTGGAAGCGCCGCACCAAGGCGCAGTTGGAGTACGCCGAGATCTTCGACATGGTCGAAGCCCTGATGAAGAACCCGGAGATGACTGACGAACTGGTCGAGGGCATGACCAAGCACATGCGGGTCATGGCCTACGACCCGGCCGACGTCGACCGGGCCTTCGACGAGGCAGCCCCAAAAGCCCAGGCCGCCGCCACGCCCCCGGAGCCGGCCCCCTCGCCGGACGCCGCATCGGAGACCTCCTCGACGAGTACTGGCCTCTGATCGCCCACCTCCTGCACATCGGCCCCGCCGAGCTCGAAGCGCTGCCGCGTACCCGATTCCTCCAGGCCGTGGTCTGGGCCGAGCGACACGTGGCCGCGCAAGCGCAGGCCCAAGCAGCTGGAGGTGAGTGATGGCCAGCACGAGCCTGACGTTCACGCTGGAGGGCCGAGACCGGCTGAGCCGCGTCCTCGACAAGGCGGGCGACTCCGCGGGCAACCTGGAGAAGAAGCTCGCCATGGTCGGCGCGGCGATCCCCGCGGCCGCCGCGCTGGCCCCGCTCGCAGCGCAGGCGGGCGCCGCCGCGGTGGCGGTGGCAGCGTTCGGTGCGGCGATCGTGCCGCAGATCGGCGCCCTGTCCGAGGCGAGCAAGGCGCAGACGAAGTACGAGGATGCGGTCGCGAAGTCGGGGGCGGCGTCCGAGGATGCCATCGCCGCACACGTCGAGTTCCAGCAGCAGATGGCGAAGCTGCCGCCGGAAACCCGCAAGGCGGCCGTCGGCATGTCGATGCTGAAGGAGCAGTACTCGGACTGGTCGGATTCGCTGGCCAAGGACACCATGCCCGTCTTCACCAAGGGTGTGGCCATGGCGTCGGCTGCTCTGCCGAAGCTGACGCCGCTGGTGAAGGGCGCGTCCGTACAGCTGGACCGTTTGGTGACGCTGGCGGCCGGCGGCATGGCCAGCCCTGGCTTCGACCGCCTGATGGAGAAGTTCTCGAACTTCGCGACCACGAGTCTGCGCCAGGCCGTCGACGGCATCGTGCACTTCGCCCAGACCCTCGACACGGGGAAGGTCGGCGGGGGCTTCTCCCAGTTCATGGACTACGCGCGCGCGCAGGGGCCGCTCCTCGCGGACACCTTGAAGAACGTGGCGACGGCTGCGGTCCACCTGCTGGAGGCCGCGTCCGGCGTGGGCGTGGGCCTCCTACAGATCGCGAACGCCGCGGCCTCGCTGGTGGCTTCGCTGCCCACGGGATTCATCACCACGCTGATGCAGACCGCGCTCGCGATCCGCGCCGTGCGCCTGGCTGGCTCCGGTATGCAGCTGCTGGCCGGCGGGTTCGTCACCGTTTCCGACGCCATCCGGAGGATGGGCACGGCGGCCATCGGAGCGGGCACCCGCATGGGGTCGCTGCGGTCTGCGGTCGGGACACTGTCGACCGGCGCCAAGATGAACCTGGCCGCGGTCGGGATCGGCCTCGTCGCGGTCGCGGCGATCAATCTGGCAAAGGTCGGGAAGCAGGCACCCCCGGACGTCGACAAGCTGACCACGAGCCTGGGCAACCTGGCGCTCACCGGTAAGAACTCCGGTGAAGGCGCCCGGCTGTTCGGGAAGAACCTCGACGGCCTGTACAGCTCGATCCGGAACATCTCCGATCCGACGACGACCGACAAGCTCCAGCAGGGTCTGGTCAAGGTGTTCTCGCTCGGCATGGCGGACTCGACTCCGCACACCGAAGCCGAGGACCGGATCAAGGCGATCGACAAGTCCTTGAGCGACATGGTGCGGGGCGGCAAGCCGCGAGAGGCCGCAGCCGCCCTGAAGTACTACTCGGACAGCTACGTCAAGGGCGGCGGCAATGTCAAGGACTTCACGAGCAAGCTCGACACGTACAAGTCGTCGCTGAGTGCTGCCAAGTTCGAGCAGGACTGGGCGGCGCAGTCGATGGGCATCTTCGGCAACCAGGCCCGCCAGACGCAGCTGACGCTCGACGCGCAGAAGAACAGCGCGGACGGGCTCCGGGCCAGCATCAACGCGCTGAACGACGTCAACCGCAGCGCCTACGACTCGCAGATCAGCTTCGAGGCCGGGCTGGACAGCCTGACGGAATCGTTCAAGAAGAACGGCGCCACCCTCGATATCCACACCGACAAGGGGCGGCAGAACGGGCAGGCCATGTCGGCGGCCGCCAAGGCTCAGGATGAGATGGTCGCGTCCGGCCTGGCGGCGGGCGACTCGCTGGCCTCGATGACGAGCAAGTCGTCGCGGCTGCGCAGCGAGATGATGCGGCTGGCGACCGACGCGTTCGACGGGAACAAGAAGAAGGCCCGCGAGTACGTCAACACGCTGCTCGGCACGCCAGACCAGATCAAGACCATGGTCAAGCTGGAGCGCAAAGAGGCGATCGCCGGACTGCAGTCGGTGCAGGCGGAGATCACGAAGACGCCGGGCGCCAAGCAGATCAAGGTGGACACGCTCAACGGCGCCGCGATCAAGGCACTCGAAGCGGTCGGCCTGAAAACGAGGGCGCTGCCCGACGGAAAGACCGCGGTCTACACGGCGAACGGGAGTGCCCTCGGCGGGATCGGCGCGGTGGCACGGGCGCTGGCGAACCTGAACGGGAAGACCGCCACGACCTGGACCTTCCACAAAATCCGGACGGAATACTCGACGTCGCGCTCCGTCTCGGGCGGCGGGAGCGTCCACGACATGGTCGGCGCCACCGGTGGCCTGTACACGGGCAAGGCGTTCGCCAACCGGTACGCGGACGGCGGCCTGGTCCGCGGCCCCGGCACGGGCACGTCCGACGACGTCCACGCGCCGTGGCTGTCGGCCGGCGAGTTCGTCATCAAGGCGAAGTCGGTCGCCCGCTACGGGCTCGACTTCCTGCGCGCCATCAACACCGGCCGCCTCGCGGCCGGCTCCCTCGGGGACGGCGGCACCGGATCGGCGGGCATGCAGGCAGCCCGCGGGCTCGCGGCCGGCATGACCGGCGGCGGCTCGCTCGTCGAGTCGGCGGCCCGGCAGATGGCGGCCGCCGTGACGACCGGTATCAAGGGTGAGCTGCAGATCGCCAGCCCGTCGAAGAAGACGAAGGCGCTCGCCGCAGACGTCGGCAAGGGCCTCATCATCGGCCTGACCGGATCCCAGGCAAAGATCAAGTCCGTGTCTGCCGACCTGGCCAAGGACATCTGGACGGCGTTCACGGGCAGCAAGGACAACCGCTACGTCGCGATGGTCAACAAGCAGACCAAGAAGCTGCTCGCCGACGCAGCGAAGCGCGACAAGCTGGCGAGCACCATCGCCACCGCGAAGAAGTACGCGTCCGACCTCACAAGCGCGGCCCGCGAGAGCTCGTCGCTGTCGGGCCTGGGGCTGCAGCCGGAGGAGGTGTCCAAGGGCAGCATCAAGGGCGGGCTGGCGGCCAAGCTCGCGCAGGTCAAGAAGTTCACGACGTACATCGACCAGCTGGCCAAGCGGGGCCTGAACAAGAGTCTCCTTCGGCAGGTCCTCAACATGGGCCCCGAGACGGGCTACGCCTACGCCAGTGCCTTGGTCGGCGCGGACAAGGCGACCTTCAACTCGATCAACTCGCTGCAGTCGCAGCTCGACAAGTCCACGACGACGCTCGGGCAGGTCGGCGCCGACCGGATGTACGACAGCGGGAAGAACGCCGGCAAGGGGTTCCTGAAGGGGCTGGAGGGCCAGCAGAAGGACATCGAGAAGCTGATGATGTCCATCGCCAAGGGCATGCAGAAGTCCATCAAGAAGGCCCTCGGCATCAAAAGCCCCTCGCGCGTCATGGCGGAGCTCGGCTCGTACTCCACGCAGGGACTCGCCCGCGGCCTCATCGAGGGCGTGCCTCATCTCGACCGCGCGCTCGGCGTCATCACTGGCCGGGTCGCCGGCACGCAGCCCGTCGTCGGCCGGCCCGCAGGAGCAGCGGGCGGTGGCGGGACCACCGTCATCAACCTCAACGTCGAGGTACGGCCGGGCGCCAACGCAGAGGCCGTCTGGCTGGAGATCCAGCGCGGCCTGCTCTCTCTCAAGCGCCACCACGGCGCCAACGTCAGTCTGGGGGTGGGGTAGTGGCTCTGCTGGTAGAGATGGGCTGGGGCGGCCTGGTGCAGTTCCCCGCGACCATCACGTGGACGGACGTCAGCACGTTCGCGGACGGCATCGTCAACGGGATCGTGGTGACCCGCGGCGCGGCCGACGAACTGTCCGAGACGCAGCCGGGCTCGGCCACGCTGCGCCTGGACAACCAGGACGGACGCTTCACCCCGGGCAACGCGGCCTCGCCGTACTACCCGTATGTACGGCGCAACGCGCCAATCCGGGTATCCGTGGCGGTCATCCCCACGGTGTCCGGGTCGGCGCCCTACCCGCTCGCCATGCTCGGCGACGCTTTCGACGACGGCCGCATCGACCCGTCGGTGTGGCCCGTCGCCACGGGCGGCGCCACCGAGACCGCAGAGGGCCGCCTGCGGATCCCGCTCGCACCGGGCGTGGACACGAACTTCACCTCCGTCCGGCAGTGGAAGCTGGCCGGCAGCAAGCTCACCGCGAAGCTCGCCACGGTCCCCGCGGTGAACGGCAGCTCCAACGTGGCCGCGTCGATGTGGGTCACCTCGACCACGTCCGGCACGCGGATCGGCTGGCGCTACGACGCGCTCGCCGGTGTGATCAGCGCCCAGTCGCAGACCAGCTTCGCCGACGGCTCCGCGGTGAACCTCACCTACTCGGCGATCGACCACGGGTGGCTGCGCGTCCGCGAGGCCAGCGGGACCGTGTACTGGGAGACGTCCGGAGACGGCTACACGTGGACCGTGCGCCGCACCCTCGCCACCCCGAGCTGGGTCACCAGCCAGACGCACGCCGTGGACTTCCCCACGACCCGCACCGGCGGCACCACCGGATACGTCGAGTGGGACCTCATCGGCGCGGAGATCCGGCCCCGCTTCTACGGCATGGTCAACGAGTTCCCCGTCGACTGGGAAGGCTTGCTCTCTACCGTCACGATCACGTGCACGGACCTTTTCAAGCGGCTCAACCGCCTGCCGGCCCTGCGCTCCGCGGTGACCGAGGAGACCCTCGAATCCGGGCCGGTGGCGTACTACCCGCTGACCGAGCCGTCCGATTCCCTCAGCGCCGGTGACCTGTCCGGCCTCGGAGCCGGATCGCTCACCATCCAGCAGGCCGGGTCCGGCGGCACCCTCACCATGTCGAACACAGACGGGCCGCCCGCCAGCGGCGACCAGGTCCCCGTGTTCACGCCATCCACGGCGACCGCCGGGAAATGGCTCATGGCCGACATGGGCTCAGCCGTCCAACAGCAGCTCACCCAGAACTGGCCGGTGTTCGAGTGCTGGTTCCAGACCACCACGACCGGGCGCGCCATGCTCGGCCTGGCCAGCGCCGACCTGCGGTACGTCCACGTCCTGTCCCTGTCCGCGAGCGGCGCCCTGCAGATCGAGTGGACGAACCTGGGCGTCACCAGCCTCACCGTGGAAACCGTCGACGGGACCAGCGGACTCGCAGACGGGGCCTGGCACCACGTCATCTACGACCAGAACGCGGGAGCCGTCTGGGTCGACGGCACCCTGCGGGACTCCGCGCTCGCCGTCACCTACGGATTCGACCAGCGGATCCTGCACGTGGGCGGCTACCGCAACACCCGGCTGTGGGCCGGCAGTGTCGCGCACGTCGCCCTGTACGGGGTGAGCGTGTCCACCGGCGCCAGCCTCACCCCGCACTACACGGCGGGCACGACCGCGTTCGCTGGCGAGGACGCGGACGTGCGGATCCAGCGGCTCGCCCGGTATGCGGGCATCCCGTCCGTGACGATCGCCGGGACCACCCACGACCCGATCGCCTCACAGGGCGAGGGTGGCTCGCAGGTCGTGGCTCGCATGCGGGAGGTCGAGTCCACGGAGTCCGGCCACCTGTTCGCCGCGCGGGACTTCTACGGACTGGAGTACCAAAGCCGCGACGTGCGCTACAACCCGATCCCGGCCGCCGAGTCCTTCACGATCGACTACGCCGACCTGGAGCCCGGGACCAGCCTCGCCGACGACGATCAGAAGCTGGTCAACTCCGTCGAAGCGGCCCGGCCCGGCGGGGCCACCCAGCGGGTCAGCGCACCCCAGAGCGTGTTCGCGTTCGGCGCCTACCCGCAGACCCTCAACATCCTCAAGACCAGCGACAACAGCGTCTTGGACGCCGCGTACTGGCTGGTGTCCCGGTACGCCAACCCGGGCCCCGAGCTGCGCGAGGCGGTCATCGAGGCGTACACGATGCCCGGCTACCTGGCCATCCTCGACGCCGACATCTCCAGCTACTTCACCGTCTACAACCTGCCGTCACAGGCACCCGCGAGCTCGCTCCGCGTCACGGTCGAGGGCTACACCGAGACGCTCAAAGAGCGCAGCCACATCATCCAGTTCCACACGAGCGCGTCAGTGAACGACTCCGTGTGGGTCCTGGACGACTCCGTGTACTCCGTCCTCGGGTCCACGACCCGCCTCGCCTACTAGGGAGTCGCCGTGGTCGCCGTCGTGCGCGCCGAGACGTTCTACCTGCCACCCCCCAACCAGCCGCCCACGGCCTGGGACCTGGTACCGCTGGCCGAGCGGGTGTTCCGCTGGGTCGAGCTGCGCCAGCAGCGGCGCCTGGTCCCGCCCGCCGGATTCGTCATCGGGCAGAAGATCTTTGCCCGGATCAACCACAACCGGTGGGTCGCCGACTGTCCGTGCGGGTCCGCGCAGATCGTCACCCCGGCGGACCCGCGCATGGCCTGCACGGACTGCGGAGCAGGCTGGTTCGCCCTGATCTTCCCCGAGGACCCGGCGGCCGCGGAGGCCTCCGTTGCCGACGAGCTGCCGCACGAACGGAACTGGTGGAACCCCGACGACGACGGCACGTGGGACCGGACCGCCGAGGAGCCGACCGACCCCCGATCCGAAGGAGGTAAGGCGGCATGACGTTCGCCCCGAGGACCTGGGTCGTGGGCGAGGTCGTCGCGGCGGCCACCCTCAACCAGGAGATCCGCGATCAGTTCAACAGCTTCTTCGGCGCCTGGTCGACGTACACCCCGGTGTGGGGTGCGACCGGTACCGCCCCGGCCATCGGCAACGGGACGATCAACGGTCGCTACATGAAAGTCGGCCGCACCGTGCACTTCGAGGCCACCATGTTCATGGGCTCGACCAGCACCTACGGGACCGGCAGCTGGAACATCACGATCCCCTTTCCCAGCGCCACGAAGTCGACGACGGGCAACGCGCTCTTGCGCTTCTTCGACTCGTCAGCCGGCGCGAACTACGTGGGCGTCGGGCAGGTCGGCAGCAACGACACCGCCGCACGTTTCTTCGCCCAGTCCGGCAGCACCGCCAACATCGCCACGGGCGTCCCCTTCGCCTGGGCTGCGTCCGATGAGTTCCGCGTCACCGGCACCTACGAAGCAGCCTCCTAAGGAGCAGCCCCTATGGCCGAGGTCACCGGCTACACCGTCACCGCCGGCACCAAGTACGACAACTTGCACACCATCGAGTGTCCCGGCTGGAGCGGCCCGGAGTCCGTGCTTTGGCAGCTCGCCGCGGTCCTCCAGGCCGACCTCGAAAGCCGCAACGAGTCCGAGGTGTACACCGCGAGGATCACCCGTCACGAGAAAGACGACGTGATACTCGACGCCGCCCAGCCCCCGGCTCCCGACCCGGTCCCGGACGCGGAGACGCCGGCCACCTGACCCACCCCTCACATGCCGCCCCGAGCCAGATGGCCGGGGCTTTCTCTATGCCTGGAGAACCCATGGCCACACCCATGACCCCCGCGCAGTGGCGCGCCGCTCTCAAGGCCGAGGGCGTCAAGTTCACCGAGTACGACGGCTGGACCACCCGCGGCCGCGACGCCGCCACCGGCAAGAGTTTCGGCCCGGTCCACGGCGTCCTCAACCACCACACGGCGGGCAGCAACAGCCTGCGCGCCGTCGCCGTGGACGGGGCGCCGAACCTGCCCGCGCCCCTCTGCCACACCTTCCTGCCCAAGAGCGGGATCGCCGTCATGGTGTCCTGCCACCGCGCCAACCACGCCGGCCTCGCCGCCGCGAACGTCATCAGCGCGCTCACCGCAGAGAAGGCCCTGCCCAGGCAGGACAAGTCCAGCACCGTCGACGGCAACGACTGCTTGTACGGCGTCGAGACGGAGAACCTCGGCAACGGCAAGGACGTCTACACCCGCGACCAGTACGACGCGTGGGTCCGCTGGAACGCGGCGATCTGCCGCCACCACGCCTGGGGTGCGGGCTCGGTCGCCGGCCACCTGGAGACCAGCGTCGAGGGGAAGATCGACCCGAAGGGCCCGGTCGAGGGCTACGGCTCGCGCGGCCGGTTCACGTTCTCCATGAAGCAGCTGCGCGCCGACGTCGACGAGCGGCTGAAGCACCCCGCGTCCTGGTCGCCGGACGCGACCATCTCGTACACCGTCGCCCGCGGCGACACCCTCTGGTCCATCGCCGCCTCGAAGCTCGCCGACGGCAACCGGTGGCAGGAGATCGCCACCCTCAACCACCTGAAGAACGCCGACGACATCGCCATCGGCCAGGTCCTCAAGCTCCCCAAGAAGTGAGGTAGCACCATGCCCGAGTTCACCCTGCCCGGCGACGCCGAGACCGTCGTCAGGACCGCGAAGACCTACGCGAGAGACCTCGCCGAGCGCGTCATCTGGACGTTCCTCACCGCGGCCGGAGGTGTCGCTCTCGCGGCTGGCCCGGCGAGCATGTTCTCCGCCTCGTTCTGGCAGACGGTCGGCGCAGCCGGGATCGCCGCGGCCGGCTCGCTCGTGAAGGGCCTGTTCGCGCGCGTCGTCGGCGCCAAGAACAGCGCGTCGACCGCGGCAAGCGTCTAACCCTGCACAGTGCGAGCGTCTTGGAGGTGGCATGGACGCCGCCCTCGTCACAGCAATCGGCGTGATCGGCAGCGCCGCGGTGGCCGGGGCGGCAGCCATGTACGGCTCGAAGGTCGCCGGGCGATCCCAGAGGGAGGGCAACGCGGTGACGGGCTTCAACTCGCTCACGGACCAACTGCAGGAAGAACGCAAGGAGCTGCGCGCCGACCTGGCCGCCCTGCGCCTCGAGCTGGCCGCGGAGCGAGCGGAGACGGCACGCCTGAAGCTGCTGGTACAGACGCTGGGAGGCGCACCGTGACGCGCACCGAGCGGGTCCTCGCCCGGAGGTGGAAGCCCATAGCTCTCCTCGCGTTCCTTCTGGCCCTCACCGGCGCCGTGCTCCTGGTGTACGTGCGCGTCCAGTCCGAAGCGGCGCGCGCCGACCAGCTCGCCGCCGAGGCCGACCTGCGCGGCACCGCCGTATCCACCCTTGCCGGGGATGTCCGGGCACTGCGGCAACAGGTGAAGGCCAAGGGCGGGACGCCGGTTGCCCCGGACCCGACCAAGGCCGTCAAGGATCTGCCCGACCGTGCAGCGGTCCCCGTCCCGATACCCGGACCGCCCGGCCCGAAGGGCGACCCCGGCCCATCTGGAACGCCCGGCACGCCGGGGCCGTCTGGCTCGCCAGGCCAGGACGGGCAAAACGGCGTCGGGCAGAACGGCGCCCCCGGCGTCGACGGGTCGGCAGGACCACCAGGACCGCAGGGCGACCCGGGGCCGGCCGGACCGCAGGGCGAGCAGGGGCCCGCGGGCGAGGACGGCAAGGATGGGCAGGCGTGCCCGACGGGCTACAGCTGGCAGGCCCCGGCCGACGACCCGGACGCCCTGGTATGCCGAAAGGACGGTGCGCCTCAGCCGACTGACAGTCCAAGCAGCGGCGGCCTTTTCTCACTCGGTCTCGACCCCACCCGTCGCCAGTACGCATGACTCCCTGACACGAAAAGCGGCCCTGCTCTCCTTCGGGAGGGCGGGGCCGCTTTCGTGCGTCCGGGGTCAGCCGGCCGTCTCGTCGGCACCGCCCGCGGGTGCCGCGATCACGAAGACGCCCATGCCGCTCACGGTCTCGACGAGCCCCTCGTCCTTCAGCAGCTGCACGGCCTTGCGCAGGGTGTCCCGGGCTACGCCGTAGGTCTGCTCCAGCTGCACCAGGGAGGGGATGCGGCGGCCGACGGGGATCGTGCCGTCGCTGATCTGGGTGCGGAGCGCTGCGGCGATCTGCCTGTACGGAGGTACGGGCCCCTCCCGGTCAATGCTCATGATCCAGAAAGTAGGCGGGTAAAGGTGGGTCACCATAGCTAGCCACGGGGGTAGCAGGGGGTAGTACGGTCTATACGGGTGAAGAAGAAAACCCCCGCGGCCGTGTCACCGGCCCGGGGCTTGGACGACGCTTCGAGGGAGCAGTCGACATGCCAGACGATACGCACACCCTGCCGCAGAGCACAGAGCAGGAACCGGTCGCCCGTCGATGCGACTGGCACAAGGGGCCATCCGAGACCGCGGTGATAGTCGACGCGATCGAGCGCAACAGCGCGCCGCCCATCCCGCTGTGGGCGTGCGCGCCGTGCCGCGAGCAGCGCCACCTGGTCCCGCTCGGCGAGGGCGTGAAGTCGTGAGCGCCCCATCCGTACAGCCGATCGCGCCCGTGGAGTACGGGGCCCTGCTGGACCACTGCTCCGGCTGCCGCTCCTGCCGCTCCGTCCCGGAGCGCGAGTGCCCGCAGGCCGGCGCACTTCTCCAGGAGTGGTCAACCGCGCAGCGGGCCGAGAGGGGGACCCGTCATGGCTGAAGGCAAGCAGGCGCCACCGAAGGGCAACCCGCCTGCACCGACCGGGCCCCGCGGCCTCGCCGGCTACTGCTGGGCGGAGCACGCGCCCACGCATCTCCACTGCACCAAGCCCGTCGGCCACGCCGGCGCCCACTGGCACGCGTACCAGAAGAAGAGCTGGTGAGACTCCCGGCGCTGGGGACGTAGCGGGACCAGCACCGGCGTGCGGCGCCCCTGTTCGTCGGCGAAGAGGGGGCGGCCGCACAAGGCCCCGGCCGGACGCCATCCGGTCGGGGCCTACTTCTTGTATGCGACGGTGCAGTCCTGCTTCACAAACTTGGACACCTCCGCGGTCTGCTCGATCAGAACCTCCTCCCGGTCTCGCTTCTTGAGCGCGATCTCCTTGGTCAACACTGGCACCCCCTCCTGGAAGCGCTGGATGAAGCTGTCGTACTCGGGGCTTCCCGGGAGGTACGTCTTGTCGAACTCGCGCGCCAGCTGGCTGCTCTCGTCGCCGATCCCAGCGTTGATTGCCTGCCGCCACCCCGTGACGATCCGCGCCGTCACGAGTGCCGTGCAGACCCGCACGTCCTTGAGGCTGGGATCAGCACTCTCGCGCGCATCCCGCTCCGCCTTCAGCTGATCGAGACTCTTGTCCTCGTCCTTCGGGCCGTCGCTGCAACCCGAGAGCAGCACAGCGGTTATCCCGATCGAAACGGCCAGCCTTTTCCTCATGGATCCCCCAACCTTGGGCGGCCCTCCCCAGGCCGCGCGAAGGATCATCGTCATGGAGAACCGCGTTTGACGTCCCGACTTCTCACCTATTCGCTGAACCTGCAGACAGGCCCCGGCCGGATCACCCCCGGCCGGGGCCGTTTTGCGCCCAACCTTGGATTCGAAGGCGAGCACGAGCAGCGCCGAATTGGACCACAAAACCGCAGGTCAGCGAGGTTAACCGATCGGTTAACCCGGCCTCCCGAACAAGATCCTTCCAGTGGTGGTACGAAGCCACATTGGGGTTGCCCGAGCCGGTACCCCCGCTGATCAGGAAGGACAACCGGGCCTCCAGCAGGGCCCGCAGCACACGGTCCCCGCCGGGCGGCACCGTGCCGGCGGCCACCAGTTCGTCGAGCGTGAACGCGCGGGGGCGTACGACGCGCAGCGACAGGCAGGTGGAGCCGACGGCGACCGGTGGCAGCACCGCGTGCAGCCGGGTGCCGTCCGGTAGCCGGGCGTCGACCCAGGGGCGCGCGTCGTCGAGCCTGCGTCCGGCCACGGCCGCGAGGCGCTGCGCGAGGCGTCGTACGGCCGCCGCGTCCGGGAAGGAGACCGCCGTCAGTTCCAGACCGCCGCCCCGGTCGACCCAGACCCGATCGGGCGCCGACACCAGGACGTCGGTGACCGACGGGTCGGCGAGCAGCGGTTCCAGAGGTCCGCTGCCGACCAGTTCCGAGCGCAACTGCCGGGCCGCCCCGAGCACTTCGGCGTCACCGAGGACGCGGCCCTGTGCGCGCAGGGCCTGTGCCACGCGTGCCGGTGTGGGCTCCGACCCGCTCTCGGCGAGCCACTGCCGTACACCGTCCAACAGCTCCGTGCGTCCCGTGGGCCCCATGCGCCCCACGGCTCCTGACGGTCCGGCCCTGCCGCCCGGCCCCACGGACCCCGTACGCCCACGCGGGCCTGACGGACCTGATGGCTCTGACGGACCTAATAGACCCGGCGGTCCTGTAGGCCCCGCAGGCCCAGCCGCCACTGCCGTCCGCCGTGTCCGCGCCGGCGGATCCTCGGCTCGGCCCGGCGCCGCGAATCCTCCCGGCGCCGCGGCTCGCGTCCTCGCCACGGTGTCCCGGTTCATGCGCCCGTTCATGCGCCCCCGCCCTCCCTCGCCACCCGATCCCAGAAGGCGGTGCAGAACCGGGCGAGTGGCCCCCGTACCGCTCCGCCGGGTGGCACGCCGGCGTCCAGCAGCGGGGATTCGGCGGGCACTTCACCGACCAGTGGCAGCCCGAGCAACCGGGCCACCTCGCGGTCGTCGAGTCCCGGAGCGTAGGGACCCCGGACCACCACCCGCAGATCGCGCAGGACCATGCCGACCGCGGACGCCACCCGTCCTGCCGCCGCGATCGCGCGCAGGTCGGCGGGGACCACCAACAGTCCCAGGTCGAGCTGGGCGAGGGCCTCCGCGACTCCGTCGTCGACACGGCGGGGCAGGTCCACGACCACCGCGCCGCCCCGCCGTCTGGCCGCGGCCAGAACGGCGCGGACCGCCTGCGACGGGACGACGACGGAGTCACCGCGATCCCAGCTGAGGACGCGCAGCGCGTGCAGTTCGGGCAGGGACTCCTCCAGCGCGCCACCGCCGACCCGGCCGCGGGAGGCGGCGAACGCCGGCCAGCGCAGGCCCTCCACCGCCTCTCCGCCGAGCAGTACGTCGAGTCCGCCGCCCAGGGGATCGGCGTCCACGAGCAGGGTGCGGCGTCCCTCGCGCGCCGAGGTGACGGCGAGCGCGCAGGCGAGCGTGGACGCACCCGCGCCGCCCCGGCCGCCGATCACGCCCACCGTGAGCGCGGGCCGGCCCACGCCCTCGGCCACATCGGCGATGCGGTCGACCAGCCACTGCTCGCCGTCAGGCAGCATCAGGACATGGTCGGCGCCGATCTCGACGGCCCTCCGCCAGACGCCCGAGTCGTCCTGGTCCCGCCCGACCAGCACCACCCCCCGCCTGCGCACGGCGCCGCGCACCCGCCGTGCGGCGTCGTCGCCGACCAGTACCAGCGGTGCCGCCTCCCAGCTGCCCCCGCGCTCCGGCACACCGTGGTGCACCTCCGGCCTCGCACCCGCCGCCGCGCACAGGCGCAGCAGGTCATCGAGGAGTTCGACGTCCTCCGTGACGATCAATGGTCCGCCCTGCCGCCCGTCGGCGGCGGGTGGCACGTCGTGTGTGATGGCTCCCGCCACGATCTCCAGCCCCCTTCGCTGCTGCTTGCGCGGAGCCCGCGGGGTCCCTGGGACCCGCGATTCCCGCCCGTGCGGAGAACCGGCAAGCGGCCTCCATATGAACGGCCGGTACGAACCGGCCAAACGCGTCCCACAAACGGAACCGGGCGTGAACTTGCCGCGAGGAACTCGCCGCGAGCGGGACGCGCTGCAATCACGGTGCAGCGATCCAGGAAATCGTGTGGATCTTGGTCGATAACTGTGGACAACTCAGTGGTTGTGAATATCGCGTTCACCCAAACCGGAGCGCATCGCGCGAGTTTCACAGAGCAGCGTGACAGCTACACACGGTGACGGATCATGGGTACGCCAAAAGGGCCGCCGCAGCGGTGGCAACAGGGTTCCGGGGCCGCGCAAGAGAGGGGAAAAACCCATCCGGACATGCGACGACCCCCGCCGGGGGGGAGAGCGGGGGTCGTCCCCACGGCCGACTCGGGGGGGGAGGAGTCGGACCGGGTTAGCACGGTCGCGAACGATCCGTGACTTCCATGGTGTACCCGAGAGCCCTCTCAGGCAAACCCACGCGCCCCAAGGTAGCCCGAATGGCGGGCGCCTATGCTCGGGCTCGTGGAAAACCACTCCTTGCCTCGCACAGCTGCCTTCTTTGACCTGGACAAGACGGTCATTGCGAAGTCGAGCACGCTCACGTTCAGCAAGTCGTTCTACCAAGGCGGGCTGATCAACCGCAGGGCCGTCCTGCGCACCGCATACGCCCAGTTCGTGTTCATGGCGGGCGGCGCGGACCACGACCAGATGGAGCGGATGCGCGCCTACCTGTCCGCGCTCTGCCGCGGCTGGAACGTCCAGCAGGTCAAGGAGATGGTCGCCGAGACGCTGCACGACCTGATCGACCCCATCATCTACGACGAGGCCGCCTCGCTCATCGAGGAGCACCACACCGCCGGACGCGACGTGGTGATCGTGTCCACGTCGGGCGCGGAGGTGGTCGAGCCCATCGGGGAGCTGCTCGGCGCCGACCGGGTGGTGGCCACCCGGATGGTCGTGGGCGAGGACGGCTGCTTCACCGGCGAGGTGGAGTACTACGCCTACGGGCCGACGAAGGCCGAGGCGGTGAGGGAACTGGCAAAGTCCGAGGGATACGACCTGGCGCGGTGCTACGCGTACAGCGACTCGGCGACCGACGTCCCGATGCTGGAGTCCGTCGGGCACCCCCACGCGGTGAACCCGGACCGCACGCTGCGGCGCGAGGCAGCCGCGCGCGGGTGGCCCGTTCTGGACTTCCACCGCCCGGTGCGGCTCAAGCAGCGGCTGCCCGCGCTGTCGGTGCCGCAGCGCCCGGCCCTGGTCGCGGCCGCGGCGATAGGTGCGGCGGCGGCCACGGCGGGACTCGTCTGGTACGCGAGCAGGCGGCGCGCGACGGCGCTGTGAGGACGCCGCGCACGTGCGTCCCGTGGGCGCGTGCGGAGCAAATTACGGCCCGATTCGCAGGCTTTTGAACCTGAAAGTAAAGAAGTGCAGCCAGGGGTTCCGCTTCCTCCGGACCTGGAGTAGAAAGGTTTTAACGGCCCGCGAGACCAAGGACATCCGAAAGGATCACCTTAAAACTCAACCAAGGCCCCACGGACCGAGCATGCGCACCAGGCACCCACGCGACGTCGACCCGTCGATTACGGGCCAGCCGCACCAGGTGACGGGCAGCAGTTCCCGACCTGATGGGCAACACATCGAGGACGCTTGGTAACCCGGTGAGCATGCCAGCGGCGGTACGAGAACTCGTACCGCCGCAACCCTGTTCCAGGACCTAAGCCGCCCCGCGCTGAAGCGCCTCGCAGACGGCCGTCGACTCCCTGGCCCCCAGTCCGACCGCCTTGCCGCAGTGGGTGATCCAGGCCGCCATACCCTGCGGGGTACCCGAGACGTAACCCTCCAGGGCCGCCAGATACGCCGCGCGGCCCAGTTCGGCGTGACCGACCTCCGCCGGGCAGACGGACTTCGGGTCGAGTCCACTGCCGATCAGCACGATGCGCTCCGCCGCGCGCGCGACCAGGCCGTTATGGGTCCCGAAGGGGCGCAGGGCGAGCAGTTCGCCGTGCACGACGGCCGCCGTGACCAGTGCCGGGGCCGCGCCGCCGGCGATGATCAGCTGAGAGAGCCCCTCCAGCCGGCCCGCCACCTCGGCGGCGCCCGGCAGCGGCAGTTCGACGAGCGGCTCGTCGACCGGTTCGCCGTCCTGGCGCGGCCGGCCGACCGCGTCCTCCCCGTCCGCGGCCGCGACGAGATGCAGCCGCGCCAGCACCCGGAGGGGCGACTGCCGCCAGATGGAGAGGAGTTGGCCCGACTCGGCGGTCAGCCGGAGGGCCGCGCCGACCTTGCGGGCCTCGTCGTCCCCGCTGAAGTCGGTGCGGCGGCGTACCTCTTCGAGGGCCCAGTCGGCGCCGGACAGCGCCGCGGAGCCACGTGCGCCGCGCAGCGCGGCCTCGGAGGTGATCTCGTTGCTGCGACGTCGCATGATCCGGTGCCCGTAGACCCGGTCCACCGCCTTGCGGACGGACTCCACGGATTCGGCCACCCCGGGCAGCGAAGCCAGGGTCGCGAGCGGATCGGCGGTCGCGCCTGTCGTACTCATGAGTACGACACTACGCACCCCGGCCGCCCGCCCCACGAAGGAGTGGTCTTCTTCACCCCGCACGAGCACCCTGAGCCATCATTCCACTACTCTTGGTGAACATGAAAATTGCTTTCGTGGGGAAGGGCGGCAGCGGCAAGACCACGCTGTCCGCCCTGTTCGTCCGCCATCTCGCCGCCTCGGGGGCGCCGGTCGTCGCGGTGGACGCCGACATCAACCAGCATCTCGGGGCCGCACTCGGGCTCGACGAGGAGGTGGCCGCGGGTCTGCCCGCCATGGGCGCCCGGCTACCCCTGATCAAGGACTACCTGCGCGGTTCCAACCAACGGATCGCGTCCACCGCGACGATGATCAAGACGACCCCGCCCGGCGAGGGTTCACGGCTGCTGCGGGTGCGGGAGAACAACCCGGTGTACGACGCCTGCGCGCGGCCGGTGGAACTCGACGGCGGCGACGCCCGTTTGATGGTCACCGGTCCGTTCACCGAGGCCGATCTCGGGGTGTCCTGCTACCACTCCAAGACCGGCGCGGTGGAGCTCTGTCTGAACCATCTCGTCGACGGCAGGGGCGAGTACGTCGTCGTCGACATGACCGCTGGCTCCGACTCCTTCGCGTCCGGCATGTTCACCCGCTTCGACATGACGTTCCTCGTCGCCGAGCCCACCCGGAAGGGAGTCTCCGTCTATCGCCAGTACAAAGACTACGCCGGGGACTTCAACGTCGCCCTGAAGGTCGTCGGCAACAAGGTGCAGAGCCAGGACGACATCGACTTCCTCCGTGCCGAGGTCGGTGACGACCTCCTGGTCACGGTCGGGCACTCGGACTGGGTGCGCGCCATGGAGAAGGGCCGCCCGCCTCGGTTCGAGTACCTGGAGGACGCCAACCGCCGCTCCCTGCGCACCCTGCAGGTCGCCGCGGACGCCATGTACGAACTGCGGGACTGGGAGCGCTACACGCGTCAGATGGTGCACTTCCACCTGAAGAACGCGAGCAGTTGGGGCAACGAGAGGACCGGGGCGGACCTGGCGGCGCAGGTCGACCCCGGTTTCGTACTCGGGGAGGGACTGGTGGCTACGGCTTGACCGCCGGCGCCCCGGGGACGCCCTTCGGAGCGGGGGCGGGGCGACCGGAGAGGAAGGACGCCCAGCCCCGCTTGGGGGCCTCGCCGACGTTGAGGCCGCGCAGCTTGTCGAGCGTGGCCGGGTCCTGGGCGTCGAGCCAGTCGGCGAGCCGGTGGAACGAGACGCAGCGGACGTCGGGCTTGTTGCATACGTATCCGATGACCTGGTCGAGGGCGCGCATGTAGGTGCCGCCGTTCCAGGACTCGAAGTGGTTGCCGATGACCAGCGGGGCGCGGTTGCTGTTGTAGGCGCGCCGGAAGCCCTTGAGCAGGCTGTCACGCACCTGGTCGCCCCAGAGCTCCCGCTTGTGGGGGTCGCCCTGGGTCTGGGTCCCCGACTGGTTGACCATGAAGTTGTAGTCCATGGTGAGCTGCTCGCCGGAGTGCCCGGCGAAGGGCACGAGCTGCATGGACAGGTCCCACAGGCCGTCCTTCTTCTTGGGCCAGACCTGGTTGTCGACACCGCTGGTGTCGTAGCGGAAGCCCAGCTGCCGGGCCGCCTTCACGAAGTTCTTCTGCCCCTCCAGGCAGGGCGTGCGGGCGCCGATGAGCTCCTTGTCGTAGTCGAAGGGCAGCGCGGGGGCGCTCTTCATGCCCGTGTTGGTCTTCCAGGACTTCACGAAGGACTTCGCCTGGGCGATCTCACTCTTCCACTCCTCGACCGACCAGTCACCGACGCCGCCCCCCGGCCCGCAGAAGTGGCCGTTGAAGTGCGTACCGATCTCGTTGCCCTCCAGCCACGCGCCACGCAGCTGCTGCAGGGTGTTCCTGATGCCCTCGTCGTCGTTGAAGCCGATCTCCGAGGTGCCCGGCGAGTGCTTCGGCGGCCTGTACAGGTCGCGCTTGGCCTCCGGCAGCAGGTACACGCCGCTCAGGAAGTACGTCATCGTCGCCCGGTTGGCCTTGGAGATCTTCCGGAAGTGCGAGAAGAGCTTCTGGCTGTCCTCGACGGCGCCGTCCCACGAGAAGACCACGAACTGCGGGGGTTTCTTCCCGGGCTTCAGTTTCTCGGGTCTGGGCAGGTGCGGCTGCGCCCCGGTGTACGCGGTGGAGCCGTCACCGATCAGCCCTACGGCGCCCTGGGGTGCGTGGGCCCCCGCGACAGCCTCCTTCGCGCCGTGCGCACCCTCCTTGGATCCGGTGGTGCCGGTGGCGCAACCGGCGAGCGCCGCGGCACAGGCCGCGGCGAGTGCTACCCCCACGGCGATCCTCTGGGTGGCGGCCATCTCCGTCCACCTTCTTCCTTCGGTCGGGGCAACGCCGTCGAGGGCGTCCTGGGAGATCTGCGGCGAATTCCGACAGCGCCGCCAAGGTCGCACGAGCCCGAGACCGAATAATTACGACAAGCCGATATAGAGACCCGTTCACCCTTGAAGGTGACTTCTTGCCCCATTTGCGAGTAACGTCCGCACAACGCCTTTACTCTGCATTACGATCTATTTACCGATCGTTGAAAATCCCGCCGCTGCACGCCGTGACCCACGGCCGCGATCCTCCCCCGCCTTCCTGGCTTGGGACCACCTGTTCCGCGACCGCGCTGCCCCGGAGGAGACGGGAATGTCTGCCTGCGTCCCCACCCGCGCCGCCGACTCGACTCGGCCGAAGCCCATCCACCCGCCCCACAGCCGCCCGCCGGTTCCGCCCCGCCGATTCCGTATCGCGGGCGCCGATCTGTCGGCCTCGATCGCGGTCTTCCTGATCGCGCTGCCCCTGTCCCTCGGTATCGCCCTCGCCACCGGCGCCCCGCTCCAGGCGGGGCTGGTCGCCGCCGCCGTGGGCGGACTCGTCGTCGGCCGGCTCGGCGGCTCACCGCTCCAGGTGAGCGGGCCCGCCGCCGGGCTCACGGTCGTCACCGCCGAGCTCATCCACCGCTACGGATGGCGCACGACCTGCGCCATCACCGTCCTCGCCGGACTCGCCCAACTGGGCCTCGGCTGCCTGCGCGTCGCCCGCACGGCGCTCGCCGTCAGCCCCGCCATCGTGCACGGCATGCTCGCGGGGATCGGCGTGACCATCGCCATCGCCCAGTTGCACGTCGTACTGGGCGGCACCCCGCAGAGTTCCGTCCTCGAGAACTTCCGCGCCCTGCCCGCCCAGTTGGCGCACGTGCATCCCGGGGCGGTGTCGATGAGCGTGCTGACACTGGCGCTCCTGTTCGCCTGGCCGCGGATTCCCGGTCGGGTCGGACGCACCCTGCGCATCGTTCCCGCCGCGCTCGTCGCCGTCGCCGGGGCCACCGCGACCGCCTCGCTCGCCGGGCTGGTCCTGCCCAAGGTCGACCTGCCGTCCTGGAGCAGCCACGCCCTGGCCGGGCTGCCCGAGGGGCCGGTGCTCGGGATCGCCGCCGCCGTCCTCACCACCGCGCTGGTGTGCAGTGTGCAGTCGCTGCTCGGTGCCGTGGCCGTGGACAAGCTGGTGGCCGGGCGCCCCGAGCTGCAGGCCCGGGTGGGCCGGTCCCGCCTGGACCGGGAGCTGCTCGGGCAGGGCGCCGCGAACGCCGTCTCCGGCGCGCTCGGTGGGCTGCCCGTCGCCGGCGTCGCCGTCCGCAGTTCGGCGAATGTGCAAGCCGGTGCCGTGAGCCGGAACTCCACGATGCTGCACGGCGTTTTCGTAGTGATCGCCGCGCTGCTGATGGTCCCGATCCTGGAGCTGATCCCCCTCGCGTCGCTCGCCGCCCTGGTGATGGCCGTCGGCATCCAGATGGTCTCCCTGCACCACATCCGCACGGTCACCCGCCACCGCGAGGTACTGGTGTACGCGGTCACCACGCTCGGCGTCGTGCTCCTCGGAGTTCTGGAGGGCGTGGCGCTGGGGGTCGCCGTGGCCGTCGTCGTCGCCATGCACCGCCTCGCGCGCACCCGCGTCACCCACGAGGAAAGAGGAGGAGTCCATCACATCCACGTCTGCGGCCAGTTGACCTTCCTCGCGGTGCCCAGGCTCAGCCGCACCCTGCACCTGGTACCCCGAGGCGCGTCCGTCGTCGTCGAGTTGGACGGTTCGTTCATGGACCACGCGGCGTACGAGTCGCTGCAGGACTGGCAACAGGCGCACTTCGCGCAGGGCGGCACGGTCGAGCTGACCGGACGGGCCGGCGCCCGGATCGCCGAGCCCTCGGACTCGTCGCACTGCCGCTGCCGGCCCTGGACACCCTGGCGCAACCACCACTGCGAGCCCTCCACCAACCCGCAGTCCGGGTCCCCCGGCGGCCGGTCGGGCGAGTCGAGCGCACCGGATGGGCCTGGCGAGTCCGGTGGTTCCGGCGAGCCGGGCCGAGCGGCGGGTTCCTCCGGGCAGAGCGGATCGGGCGATCACCGTGGACGCAGTGACCACCAACTCGCCCGTGGCATCAGCGCGTTCCAGCGCAACACCGCGCCCCTGGTGCGGGACGAGCTGGCACGGCTGGCACGAGAAGGGCAGCAACCCTCACAGCTGTTCCTGACCTGCGCCGACTCACGGCTCGTCACCTCGATGATCACCTCCAGTGGCCCCGGCGACCTCTTCGTCGTACGCAACGTGGGCAATCTCGTACCGAGGCCCGGGGAGGAGAGCGGTGACGATTCGGTGGCCGCGGCGATCGAGTACGCGGTGGACGTGCTGCATGTGCGGTCCATCACGGTGTGCGGGCACTCGGGATGCGGGGCGATGCAGGCCCTGCTCAGCTCGGAGCCCGGCGGAGCGCAGACGCCCCTCAAGCGGTGGCTGCGGCACGGGCTGCCCAGCCTGGAGCGGATGGCCGCCGAGGAGCAGCCGCGGGCCAGGCTCGCCGGACGGGCCCCGGCCGACGCGGTGGAACAGCTGTGCCTGACCAACGTGGTGCAGCAGTTGGAGCACCTCCGCGCCCACGACTCCGTGACACGGGCCCTGCGGGAGGGCGCGCTCGAACTGCACGGGATGTACTTCCACGTCGGCGAGGCACAGGCGTATCTGCTGGTCGACCAAGACGGCGGCGAGCTGTTCGATCACGTCGGAGCGACGCAGGATCTGCGCCGTCCCGCGTGAGCCCGCCGTGGTGCGCGGCCCCGGTCGACGGGGTCGCGCACCATCTGCCGGTCCCGTCGGGCGCGCGCCGAACGGGTTTATTCGGCCGGGGTGCGGCGTGCCGATCGGCGCGGACGGATTCGCCGGTGCGCCGCGCCACCGGCCTCCGGCCCCCACCTCCGGTTGCCGACTCCGCACCGCCGGAATCGCATTGCTCGCCTCGCATTGCCGGCCTTCCCACCGGCCCTTTCTCCCCGTCCTTCCCGCCCGATGTTCCTCGGGGTCCAGGACTGACCCATGCCGGTCCGGCCTCGGTGTGCGAGCGCCCCCGAGGATGGGGGCGGACCGCACACGGGGCACCTTGTCCCCACCCGCTTCCGCCCTCGCTGCCCTCGCACTCCTGGGGGCAGTTTTGCGTGTGGGGAGGCCGACACACGACACCCCCTGTGCTCACAACGGTTGTAGGTGCCAGGATCGGACAGGGGTTGACCAGGACGCGGGAACGGCCGGTAGATTCGGACGGCCCGGAAATTGGTCTACACCATGCGACGTCGTTGTCCGCGTGTTGGGAGTCTTGGGAATGAGTAACGAGCGTCCGTCCATCGCCAACATGCTGAAGGAAGAGCGCAGGTTCGCGCCGCCCGCCGACCTGGCAGCGAACGCCAATGTCACCGCGGAGGCGTACGAGCAGGCCAAGGCTGACAGGCTCGGCTTCTGGGCCGAGCAGGCCCGCCGCCTGACCTGGGCCACCGAGCCGACCGAGACGCTGGACTGGTCGAACCCGCCGTTCGCCAAGTGGTTCGCCGACGGGAAGCTGAACGTCGCGTACAACTGCGTGGACCGGCACGTGGAAGCCGGGAACGGCGACCGGGTCGCCCTCCACTTCGAGGGCGAGCCGGGTGACAGCCGCGCGATCACCTACGCCGAGCTGAAGGACGAGGTGTCCAAGGCCGCCAACGCCCTGATCGAGCTGGGCGTGGGCAAGGGCGACCGGGTCGCCGTCTATCTGCCGATGATCCCCGAGGCCGTCGTCGCGATGCTGGCCTGCGCCCGGATCGGAGCCGCGCACTCGGTCGTCTTCGGCGGGTTCTCCGCGGACGCGATCGCCACCCGCATCCAGGACGCCGACGCCAAGCTGGTCATCACCTCCGACGGCGGTTACCGCCGCGGCAAGCCGTCCGCGCTCAAGCCGGCCGTGGACGACGCGGTGAGCCGGGTCGACGGGGTCGACAAGGTGCTGGTGGTGCGCCGCACCGGGCAGGAGGTCGACTGGACCGAGGGCCGCGACGTCTGGTGGCACGAGATCGTCGACCGCCAGTCCGCCGAGCACACGCCGGAGGCGTTCGACGCCGAGCAGCCGCTGTTCATCCTGTACACGTCCGGGACGACGGGAAAGCCGAAGGGCATCCTGCACACCTCGGGCGGCTACCTCACGCAGGCCTCGTACACCCACCACGCCGTCTTCGACCTCAAGCCGGAGACCGACGTGTACTGGTGCACGGCCGACATCGGCTGGGTCACCGGGCACTCGTACATCACGTACGGGCCGCTCTCGAACGGCGCGACGCAGGTGATGTACGAGGGAACGCCGGACACCCCGCACCAGGGGCGGTTCTGGGAGATCGTGCAGAAGTACGGGGTGACGATTCTCTACACCGCGCCCACCGCGATCCGTACGTTCATGAAGTGGGGCGACGACATCCCCGCGAAGTTCGACCTGTCCTCGCTGCGGGTCCTCGGGTCCGTGGGCGAGCCGATCAACCCCGAGGCGTGGATCTGGTACCGCAAGCACATCGGGGCGGACCGGACGCCGATCGTGGACACGTGGTGGCAGACCGAGACCGGCGCGATGATGATCTCGCCGCTGCCGGGAGTCACCGAGACCAAGCCGGGGTCGGCGCAGCGGCCGTTGCCGGGCATCTCTGCGACGGTCGTCGACGACGAGGCCCAGGAGGTTCCCAACGGGGGCGGCGGGTACCTCGTGCTGACCGAACCGTGGCCGTCGATGCTGCGGACGATCTGGCGTGACGACCAGCGGTTCCTCGACACGTACTGGTCGCGTTTCGAGGGAAAGTACTTCGCCGGGGACGGCGCCAAGAAGGACGAGGACGGGGACATCTGGCTCCTCGGACGGGTCGACGACGTGATGCTCGTGTCCGGGCACAACATCTCGACCACGGAGGTCGAGTCGGCGCTCGTGTCGCATCCGGCGGTCGCCGAGGCCGCGGTGGTCGGCGCGGCGGACGAGACGACCGGGCAGGCGATCGTGGCGTTCGTGATCCTGCGGGGAACGGCCTCCGCGGACGACGCCGGTCTCGTCGCCGGCCTGCGCAACCACGTGGGAGCGACGCTGGGGCCGATCGCCAAGCCCAAGCGGGTGCTGCCGGTCGCGGAGCTGCCGAAGACCCGTTCCGGGAAGATCATGCGGCGGTTGCTGCGTGACGTGGCGGAGAACCGGGAGCTCGGGGACGTCACCACGCTCACGGACTCCACGGTGATGGAACTGATCCAGGAGAAGCTGCCGGCGGTGCCCAGCGAGGACTGAGGGCTCCCCCGCTCTCCCGCCCCGGTCTCGGTGTGGGGGCACCGCGCGTGCCCCCACACCCGAGCGTCCACACCCTCCCCCGGAACCCTTCATCCCGTATGTCCGTATGGCGCATTATCGGTCTGTAATGACAAGGTAAACTGAGGCCTCAGGGTGTGCCGGGAAGTCTGGTCGGCAACGTCGTCGGCGACCCCGCCTGACGGTCGTCAGCGAGTCGTACCGACCCGGAGGTCCCCGCCGTGGCCGCGCCCCGTGCCAGCAGCACCACCAGCAACCGAAGGTTTCTCGGACGGCTGTCGCTGCCCGAGCGGAACTTCGTGGCGGAGGCGCTGCGAACCGAGACCGTCGGCGGCGTCCTCCTGCTCGTCGCCGCGATCGCCGCGCTGATCTGGGCCAACACTCCCCTGCGGGACAGTTACACCACCGTGGGCGACTTCCACTTCGGGCCCGCGGCCCTCGGACTGAATCTGTCCGTGGAGCACTGGGCGGCCGACGGACTGCTCGCCGTGTTCTTCTTCGTCGCCGGTATCGAGCTCAAGCGCGAACTGGTGGCGGGGGACCTGCGCGACCCGAAGGCCGCGCTGCTGCCGGTCGCCGCGGCGGTCTGCGGAATGGCCGTCCCCGCGCTCGTCTACGCCCTCACCAACGTCGCGGGCAAAGGATCCCTGGCCGGCTGGGCCGTACCCACCGCCACCGACATCGCCTTCGCGCTCGCCGTGCTCGCGGTCATCGGCACGTCCCTGCCGTCCGCGCTGCGCGCCTTCCTGCTCACCCTCGCCGTCGTCGACGACCTGCTCGCGATCCTGATCATCGCGGTCTTCTTCACCGACACCCTCGACTTCGCCGCGCTCGGCGGGGCCGTCGTCGGGCTCGGCGTGTTCTGGGTGCTCCTGCGCAAGGGCGTACGAGGGTGGTACGTGTACGTGCCGCTCGCCCTCGTCATCTGGGGGCTGATGTACAACAGCGGCGTCCACGCCACCATCGCCGGTGTCGCCATGGGCCTGATGCTGCGCTGTCACCGGCACGAGGGCGAGGAACACTCGCCCGGCGAGCACGTCGAGCATCTCGTGCGGCCTCTCTCCGCCGGACTCGCGGTGCCGCTGTTCGCGCTGTTCAGCGCGGGTGTCGTGGTCTCCGGCGGGGCGCTGGCGGACGTGTTCACACGACCCGAGACGCTCGGTGTCGTCCTCGGACTCGTGGTCGGCAAGTCGGTCGGCGTCTTCGGCGGCACCTGGCTCACGGCCCGGTTCACCAGGGCCTCGCTCAGCGACGACCTGGCCTGGCCCGACGTCTTCGCCGTCGCGAGCCTCGCCGGGATCGGCTTCACCGTCTCCCTGCTCATCGGCGAACTGGCCTTCGCCAAGGACCCGGCGCTCACCGACGAGGTCAAGGCCGCCGTCCTGGTGGGCTCGCTCATCGCGGCCGTACTCGCCACGGCGCTGCTGAAGATACGCAACGCCAAGTACCGTGCGCTGTGCGAGGCGGAGGAGCGCGACGAGGACAGCGACGGCATCCCCGACATCTACGAGCAGGACAACCCGGCGTACCACCTGCGGATGGCCGAAATCCACGAACGGAAGGCCGCCGAGCACCGAAGGCTTGCCGAAGTGACGGGCGGGGCAAGCGGGGAGAACGACCGTCCGGCATGATCTGACCAGACGACACAAACACCCGCAGAAGCCAGACGGTACACACATGCAGAAGAGGGAGTCCGCGATGAGCGCACCCGACGGCAGCCCGGTCGGCGCCGAACGCAGCATCGGCCAGCTGGTCGCCTCGGCGACGACCGAGATGTCCGCACTGGTGCACGACGAGATCGCACTGGCGAAGGCGCAGCTCAAGCGGGACGTCAAGCGCGGTGCGACCAGCGGTGGCGCGTTCACGGCGGCCGGGGCGGTGCTGATCTTCTCCCTCCCCATGCTGAGCTTCGCACTGGCGTACGGCATCCGGACCTGGACCGCCTGGAACCTCGCGATCTGCTTCGTCCTGTCGTTCGCGGCGAACGTGCTGGTCGCCGGCGTCCTCGCGCTGATCGGTGTGGTCTTCGCGAAGAAGGCCAAGAAGGGCAAGGGACCGCAGAAGGTCGCCGCCTCGGTGAAGGAAACGGCGGGCGTCCTGCAGAACGCCAAGCCGCACCCCCGGCCGGCACCGGTCGAGGACGCCCTGGAAGCTGTGGCACGCTCATCCTCATGACGGACCCCGCCACACCTTCGGCGCAACCCACCTCGGTCGTACGGCTCGACATCCCCGGCGCCAAAGAGGTGACCCACCGGGACGTCGCCGCCAACGGCGCGCGCTTCCACATCGCCGAGATGGGCGACGGGCCACTGGTCCTGCTGCTGCACGGGTTCCCCCAGTTCTGGTGGACCTGGCGCCGGCAGCTGGTGGCGCTCGCCGACGCCGGGTTCCGGGCCGTCGCCATGGACCTGCGGGGTGTCGGCGGGAGCGATCGCACTCCGCGCGGCTACGACCCCGCCAACCTCGCGCTCGACATCACCGGGGTCGTACGGTCCCTCGGGGAACCCGACGCCGCGCTGGTCGGGCACGATCTGGGCGGCTACCTGGCGTGGACGGCGGCCGTGATGCGCCCCAAGCTGGTGCGCCGGCTCGTCGTCTCCTCCATGCCGCATCCCCGGCGCTGGCGTTCGGCGATGCTCTCCGACGTCAGGCAGACCTCGGCGAGTTCGTACATCTGGGGGTTCCAGCGTCCCTGGATTCCCGAACGCCAACTCGTCGCGGACGACGGTGCCCTGGTGGGCCGTCTGCTGCGGGAGTGGTCGGGGCCGCGACTGCCGGACGACGAGGCCGTGGACAACTACCGCCGCGCCATGTGCATCCCCTCGACGGCGCACTGCTCCGTCGAGCCGTACCGGTGGATGGTGCGGTCCATGGCCCGCCCGGACGGGATCCAGTTCAACCGGCGTATGAAACGGCCCGTTCGGGTGCCGACGCTGCATCTGCACGGCTCGCTCGACCCCGTCATGCGGACGCGGAGTGCCGCGGGTTCCGGGGAGTACGTCGAAGCCCCGTACCGCTGGCGGCTGTTCGACGGTCTCGGCCACTTCCCCCACGAGGAGGACCCGGTGGCGTTCTCGACCGAACTCGTCAACTGGCTGCAGGATCCCGAGCCCGACCGGTAGGTCGTTTTCGGCCAGTCGGCGACCCCCTTCGGTGACCGTCCGATCGCGCGCGGTACGCGAAGGGGAACGTCTGTCCTACGAACAGCCAAATGCCTCGCGCATAGGCCAATTGGGGGCCCGAGGCGTGGTTATCGACCTTGGGGCAGGGGCAGACGTCGGGGTATGGGCTGGACGCACGACTACAGTGACGCACCACGCAACCGCCGCTCGGCCACGGGCCTGAGCTCCCATCAGAGGGGCACCCCGCAGCTGCCGGGCACGGGCCTCCAGGTGGGAATCCCGCGCATTCTGCGCCGTCGGGCCCGCTGGGTCTCGGTGCGATTGCGCCATCCGCGCGGCTGAACCGCCGCCACGCCCGGCGACCCGCTCACCCCGGTCGTCCGGTCACACGCTCACCCTGATTCATCCGCTCGCCCCGATCGTGCGGACACCCGATCGGTCCGGCCGCCCCGAGGGACGTACCGAACGCCGTGGCGGTGTGGCGGACGCGTCGGGCGGCGGACGGATTCGAGGGTCGCCGTCAGAGCGCGCAGCTGTCGCTGTCGACCTGCTGGTTGGCCGCACGACCCTGGGTGACGTCCGGCTGGACCTCGTCGGCGGTGAGGGCGTATCCGGTGTTGGCGTCGTCGAGGGACTTCGCGAAGACCACTCCGTACACCTTGCCGTCGGACGTGAGCAGCGGGCCGCCCGAGTTCCCCTGCCGGACGGTCGCGTAGAGCGAGTAGACGTCGCGGCGCACGGTCTTGCGATGGTAGATGTCCGGACCGTTGGCCGTGATCCGGCCGCGCACGCGCGCGGGTTGGACGTTGTACGCGCCGTTCTGCGGGAAGCCGGCGACGATCGCGTTGTCGCCGCTGCCCGCGTCCCGGCTGGTGAACCGCAGGGCCGGAGCGTTCAGGTTCGGTACGTCGAGTACGGCGATGTCGCGCTCCCAGTCGTACAGGACGACCTTGGCGTCGTACTTCCTGCCCTCGCCGCCGATCTGGACGGTGGGCTCGTCGACGCCGCCGACCACGTGCGCGTTGGTCATCACCCGCCGGTTGCCGAAGACGAAGCCGGTGCCCTCCAGGACCTTGCCGCAGCTCTGCGCGGTCCCCATCACCTTGACGATGGAATCCCGGGCGCGGACGGCGACGGGGCTGTTCGTGAGCGCCGGGTCGGGGGGCTGGACATCGGTGATCGGTTCGTTCGCGAAGGGGCTGAAGACCTGAGGGAAACCGTTCTGCGCGAGAACCGAGGAGAAGTCGGCGAACCAGGTGTCGGCCCGGGAGGGCAGCGCGCGTGAGACCCCGAGCAGCACCTTGGAGCCGCGGACCTCCTTGCCGAGTGTCGGCAGCGTCGTGCCGGCGAGGGCCGAGCCGATCAGCCAGGCGACCAGGAGCATCGCGACGACGTTGACGAGGGCGCCGCCCGTCGCGTCCAGGGCGCGGGCCGGGGACCAGGTGATGTACCGGCGCAGCTTGTTGCCCAGGTGCGTGGTGAGGGCCTGGCCGATGGAGGCGCAGACGATCACGACGACCACCGCGACGACGGCGGCGGTCGTACTCACCGTGGCGTCGTCGGTGAGGGCGGCCCAGATGACGGGGAGCAGGTAGACGGCGACGAGACCGCCGCCCAGGAACCCGATCACCGACAGGATGCCGACGACGAAGCCCTGGCGGTAGCCCACGATCGCGAACCACACGGCGGCGACCAGCAGCAGGATGTCCAGCACGTTCACGAACGACACCCTGTCACGCGCGCCAGTCGAGCGGGACCTGCTTCTCGCGGTCCCAGGGCAGCTCCCAGCCCGCGAAGTGCAGCAGACGGTCGATGATGCCCGCGGTGAAACCCCACACCAATGCCGATTCGACCAGAAATGCCGGACCTCGGTGGCCGCTGGGGTGCACGGTCGTGGCGCGGTGGGCGGGGTCCGTGAGATCCGCCACGGGGACGGTGAAGACCCGGGCCGTCTCGGCCGGGTCGACCACGCCGACCGGGGTCGGCTCGCGCCACCAGCCCAGGACGGGCGTGACCACGAAGCCGCTCACCGGGATGTACAGCTTGGGCAGGACACCGAAGAGCTGGACACCGCCGGGGTCGAGCCCGGTCTCCTCCTCGGCCTCGCGCAGCGCGGCCCGCAGCGGTCCGTCGGCCTTCGGGTCGCCGTCCTCCGGGTCCAGGGCGCCACCCGGGAAGGAGGGCTGTCCGGCGTGCGAGCGCAGCGAGCTGGCGCGCTCCATCAGGAGCAGCTCGGGGCCGCGGGCGCCCTCTCCGAAGAGGACGAGGACGGCGGACTGCCGTCCCGCGCCGTCGGCCGGCGGCAGGAAGCGGCTCAGCTGGAGCGGCTCCACGGTCTCGACGGCGTGCACCACCGGGTCGAGCCAGGCGGGCAGGCCGTCCTTGGTCACCAGCACGGGGGCACCGCCCGGCGTCGCGCCACTCGGCGTGTGGGCGCCGGGTGTTGCGTGCGCGCCTGCCGTTGCGTGTGCGGCGGGTGTTCCGTGCGCGCCGGGCTCGCCGTGCGTTCCGTCCAACCGGCCGTGCGTGCCGTCGGGGCCGGACTCGTCGTACCTGTCGATGTCGTGGGTCTCCATGTGCCTGCTGTGCGTGTCGCTCGCGTGCTTCATCGCCACCCCCGTTCCGTTCCCACCGCACCGGCCGGTGTCGTGCCCGCCGTCATCCGGCGCCCAGCGGGGGTGCCGGAATGCCGCCCGCGTCGAGGTAGGCCTGCGGGGGGTTGAGCCGCTGACCGGGGTAGCCGCCCTTCTCGTACTTCAGAAGCTTGCGCGCCTTCTCCGGGTCCGTCTCGCCCTCCCCGTACGCCGGGCAGAGCGGGGCGATGGGGCACGCGCCGCACGCGGGCCTGCGGGCGTGACAGATACGGCGGCCGTGGAAGATCACGTGGTGGGAGAGCATCGTCCACTCGCTCTTCGGGAAGAGCGCGCCGACGGCGGCCTCGATCTTGTCGGGCTCCGTCTCGTCGGTCCACTGCCAGCGGCGTACGAGCCGCTGGAAATGGGTGTCCACGGTGATGCCCGGGCGTCCGAAGGCGTTCCCGAGCACCACGAAGGCCGTTTTGCGACCCACGCCCGGCAGTTTGACGAGGTCTTCGAGACGGCCGGGGACCTCGCCCCCGAACTCCTCCGCCAACGCCTTGGAGAGCCCTATCACCGCCTTGGTCTTGGCCCGGAAGAAGCCCGTCGGCCGCAGGATCTCCTCGACCTCCTCGGGGTTCGCGGCGGCGAGATCCTCGGGGGTGGGGTACTTGGCGAAGAGCGCCGGGGTGGTCTGGTTCACCCGCAGGTCGGTCGTCTGCGCCGACAGGACCGTGGCGACGACCAGCTGGAAGGCGTTCTCGAAATCCAGTTCCGGGTGGGCGTACGGGTACACCTCGGCGAGTTCGCGGTTGATACGGCGGGCTCTGCGGACGAGGGCGGTGGACGGCTCGGCGACGAGCGGCTTCTTGACGGCAGCCGTCTTCATGGCGACGGCCTTGCCGGGAGCCGCCTTCTTCACGGCAGCCGTCTTCTTCGCAGCGGCCTTCGAGGATGTGGCCTTCTTGGTCGTCGCCGTCACCTTCTTGACCGTTGCGGTCGCCTTCTTCGTCGCGGCTGTCGCCTTTTTGGCGGCCTTCTTCACCGCCGGTTTCACCGGCGCCGGATCTGTCACTTTTGTCGATTTCATGCTTCCATCGGGGCCCTGTTCGCCCACAGCGGAATCGCGACGTACAACCATCCGCCCAGCCCCCTTGGCCTGTGCTCTACCGGCGATTTGGACACCCGGCCAGCCTAGAGCCCAGCACCGACATCCGCCCCGGACCCAGAAGATCAGCCTCCAATTGGCCCCCTGCCGCACTGCCCGCGACGCCCGTACGGCAGACTTGTGACTGATCACACTGTTTGGACTGTCCAGCAAGATGGGGAACACGCTCCCCTGGTACCACGGGGGAGCAAGATCCCCTGAGCAGGTCGACAAGGAGAGAACTCGTGGACGACGTTCTGCGGCGCGCCCCGCTCTTCGCGGCGCTCGATGACGAGCAGGCCGCGGAGCTCCGCGCCTCCATGAGTGAGGTGACGCTCGCACGCGGCGACGCTCTCTTCCACGAGGGCGACCCCGGGGACCGCCTCTACGTGGTCACCGAGGGCAAGGTGAAGCTCCATCGCACCTCCCCCGACGGCCGGGAGAACATGCTGGCCGTCCTCGGCCCCGGTGAGCTGATCGGCGAGCTGTCGCTGTTCGACCCGGGCCCGCGCACGGCGACCGCCTCCGCGCTGACCGAGGTCAAGCTGCTGGGCCTCGGCCACGGCGACCTCCAGCCCTGGCTGAACGCGCGCCCCGAGGTGGCCGCCGCCCTGCTGCGCGCCGTCGCCCGCCGCCTGCGCAAGACCAACGACCAGATGTCCGACCTGGTCTTCTCGGACGTGCCCGGCCGGGTGGCCCGCGCGCTCCTGGACCTCTCCCGCCGCTTCGGCGTGCAGTCGGAGGAGGGCATCCACGTCGTCCACGACCTGACGCAGGAGGAGCTGGCCCAACTGGTCGGCGCGTCCCGCGAGACGGTCAACAAGGCGCTCGCCGACTTCGCGGGCCGCGGCTGGCTGCGCCTGGAGGCCCGCGCGGTGATCCTGCTGGACGTGGAGCGCCTCGCAAAGCGTTCCCGCTGACCGGCCTCGCCGTTCGCACGTGAGTGAACACATGGGGCCCCGCCGTACGGCGGGGCCCCATGTGTGTCCGGTCCCGCGGGCAGAAGCACCGGTCCTCCGACCGGTTCAGGCCGCGGTCGAGCGGCTCGGACCGGCCCACGGCCGACCGGCCTAGATCAGGCCGTGCTCCCTCAGGTAGTCCATCTGTGCCCGGACGGAGAGTTCGGCGGCGGGCCACAGTGAACGGTCCACGTCCGCGTAGACGTGCGCGACGACCTGGTGCGGCGACCTGTAACCGTTCTCGACCGCCGTCTCGACCTGGGCGAGGCGATGGGCTCGGTGGGCGAGGTAGAACTCGACGGCACCCTGGGCGTCCTCGAGCACGGGCCCGTGGCCGGGCAGGACCGTGTGCACCCCGTCGTCGACCGCGAGCGAGCGCAGCCGCCGCAGCGAGTCGAGATAGTCGCCCAGGCGGCCGTCAGGGTGGGCCACGACGGTCGTACCGCGGCCGAGGATGGTGTCACCCGTCAGGACGGCCCGATCGGCCGGGAGATGGAAGCACAGCGAGTCGGCGGTGTGCCCGGGGGTCGGGACCACGCGCAGTTCGAGACCGCCCACGACGACGACGTCGCCGTGCGCCAGTCCCTCGTCCCCGAGCCGCAGCGCCGGGTCCAGCGCCCGTACCTTCGTCCCCGTCAGCTCGGCGAACGACGCGGCGCCCTCCGCGTGATCGGGGTGCCCGTGGGTCAGCAGGGTCAGCGCGACCCGCTTCCCGGCCTTCTCGGCCGTGTCGACCACCGCGCGCAGGTGTACGTCGTCCAGCGGTCCGGGGTCGATCACCACCGCGAGTTCGGAGTCCGGCTCCGAGACGATCCAGGTGTTGGTGCCGTCCAGGGTCATCGCGGACGCGTTGGGGGCCAGTACGTTCACGGCGCGCGGGGTGGCGGGGCCGGAGAGGATCCCGCCTCGCGGCTGGCCGGGGAGGGCGGCGGCGTCGGTCATGCCGGGGCTCCACCGGTGGGGACGTGCTTGGTGAACTCGTCGTGACCGGGCCAGGCGAGGACCACTTCGCCGTTCTCCAGACGGGCCCTGGCCAGGACGGGCGTCAGATCGCGGGCGGGTGCGGCGGCGAGGACGTCGGCCGCGCTGTCGTACGGGATCAGCTGGCGCAGGGTCGCGACGGTCGGCGGCATCATCAGGAGCTCGCCCTTGTCGTATCCGTCCGCCGCGTCCGCGGGGCGGATCCACACGGTGCGGTCGGCCTCCGTGGAGGCGTTGCGGGTGCGCTGCCCGTCCGGGAGGGCGGCCACGAAGAACCAGGTGTCGTAGCGACGGGTCTCGAACTCCGGGGTGATCCAGCGGGTCCAGACGCCCAGGAGGTCGGATCTGAGGACCAGGCCCCTGCGGTCGAGGAACTCGGCGAAGGAGAGGTCCCGGGCGACCAGGGCTGCGCGGTCCGCCTCCCACTCGTCGCCGGTGGTGTCGCCGACCACCGTGTCCGGCGTGGGGCCGGCCAGGAGGACGCCGGCCTCCTCGTACGTCTCGCGGACCGCGGCGCAGACGACCGCCTGGGCGGACGTCTCGTCGACTCCGAGCCTGTCGGCCCACCACGCGCGCGTGGGGCCCGCCCAGCGGATGTGGTGATCGTCGTCGCGGGGGTCCACGCCGCCGCCCGGATACGCGTACGCGCCTCCGGCGAAGGCCATGGTGGTGCGTCTGCGCAGCATGTGCACCACAGGGGTGGCGTCGGTGTCCTTGAGCAGCATGACGGTGGCGGCCCGCCTGGGGGGCACGGGTGTCAGCGTGCCCTCCGCGAGCGCGCGGATCCGCTCGGGCCATTCCGGTGGATACCACTGCCCATTCGCCATGGCCGGAGGCTATCCCGAGCCGGGCGAATGTTCGAGGGGCCCCGGTCGATCAAGGGCGACCACCGGGCCGACGGGCAGGTTCTCCGCCCTCGCCGCCCCTACCCGTCCCGTCCCCCGGGTACGGGACGGGCGGGGACGGCGCAGGCGAGGAACCCTGGGCCCAGGGCACACCCCTCCCCGCCCGCCCGGAGGGCCTACGCCTCCGTCAGCTCCACCTGGATCTCGACCTCCACCGGCGCGTCCAGCGGCAGCACCGCCACCCCGACGGCACTGCGCGCGTGCACACCCTTGTCGCCGAGAACCGCGCCGAGCAGCTCACTGGCCCCGTTCACCACACCGGGCTGACCGATGAAGTCGGAGGCCGAGGCTACGAAGCCGACGACCTTCACGACCCGCGCGACACGGTCCAGGTCGCCCGCGACGGACTTGACCGCGGCCAACGCGTTCAGCGCGCAGATGCGGGCCAGGTCCTTGGCCTCCTCGGCCGTGACCTCCGCTCCCACCTTGCCGGTCACCGGCAGCTTGCCGTCCACCATCGGGAGCTGGCCGGACGTGTACACGTACACACCGGACCGGACGGCCGGCTGGTACGCGGCCAGCGGCGGGACGACGTCCGGCAGGGTCAGCCCGAGCTCCGCGAGCTTCGACTCGACGGCGCCGCTCATGCCGACCTCTCCCGCTTCAGGTAGGCCACCAGCTGCTCGGGGTTGTTCGGCCCGGGCACGACCTGGACAAGCTCCCAGCCGTCCTCGCCCCAGGTGTCCAGAATCTGCTTCGTGGCATGGACGAGCAGCGGCACGGTTGCGTATTCCCACTTGGTCATGTGGCCGACTGTAGCCGTTGCCGCGGAGGGCCTCGCGCGCACGTTGTCCACAGCCTCCTGCGTACTCCGGCGGTGGACTGGTTAGGCTCGAAGACGTGAGCAGGCTCCAGGTCGTCAGCGGCAAGGGCGGTACCGGCAAGACCACGGTAGCCGCGGCCCTCGCGCTCGCCCTCGCTACAGAGGGCAAGCGCACCCTCCTCGTCGAGGTCGAGGGCAGACAGGGCATCGCGCAGCTCTTCGAGACAGAAGCGCTGCCCTACGAGGAGCGGAAGATCGCCGTCGCTCCAGGGGGCGGGGAGGTGTACGCCCTCGCCATAGACCCCGAACTGGCCCTCCTGGACTACCTCCAGATGTTCTACAAACTGGGGAGCGCCGGACGGGCCCTGAAGAAGCTCGGCGCCATCGACTTCGCGACCACCATCGCGCCCGGCGTCAGGGACGTGCTCCTGACGGGCAAGGCGTGCGAAGCCGTGCGCAGGAAGGACAAGAGCGGCCGCTTCGCCTACGACTACGTCATCATGGACGCGCCGCCCACAGGGCGGATCACGCGGTTCCTGAACGTCAACAACGAGGTCGCCGGGCTGGCCAAGATCGGCCCGATACACAATCAGGCACAGGCCGTGATGCGCGTCCTCAAGTCTCCGGAGACGGCCGTGCACTTGGTGACGCTGCTCGAGGAGATGCCCGTCCAGGAGACCGCGGACGGCATCGCCGAGCTGCGGACGGCACAGCTGCCGGTCGGGCGGATCATCGTGAACATGGTGCGGCCCGCGCTCCTCGACGACGTCGACCTGGAGCTCACGGGCGCCGTGGCGCGCAGTGCCGTCGCCAAGTCGCTCTCCGCCGCCGGGCTGGGCGGTTCCCGCCGCGGCGGGAACGCCGAGCGGCTCGTCGACCCCCTCCTGGAGCAGGCGGAGGAGTACGCCGAGCGGCACACCCTGGAGCGCGAGCAGCGGGCCGTCCTCACCGACCAGGACCTGCCGCTGCACGAGCTCCCGTTGCTCGCCGAGGGAATGGACCTGGCGGGCCTGTACCAACTGGCCAAGGAACTGCGTCAGCAAGGGATCTCATGAGTCCGGACCCGGCCCGCGCCCACGACTCCGCCCACTCCGGCGACTCAGCCGGCACCGGCGACTCCGCCCGAACGCACGACCCGGCCCGCAAGCCCGATCAGGGCCGGAAACAGGACCCGGTCCGCGGAATCGGCTCCACCCGTGTCCTGGACGTCGATCCGCTGCTCGACGACCCGGGGACCCGCATCGTGGTGTGCTGCGGGTCGGGTGGCGTCGGCAAGACGACCACGGCGGCCGCCCTGGGGCTGCGCGCGGCCGAGCGGGGCCGCAAGGTGGTCGTCCTCACGATCGACCCGGCACGCCGGCTCGCCCAGTCGATGGGCATCGACTCGCTCGACAACATTCCCCGCCGGGTGAAGGGCATCGACGACTCACCGGGCGGCGAACTGCACGCCATGATGCTCGACATGAAGCGCACCTTCGACGAGATCGTCGAGGCGCACGCGGACGGCGAGCGGGCCGCCGCGATCCTGAGCAACCCCTTCTACCAGTCGCTTTCGGCGGGCTTCGCGGGCACGCAGGAGTACATGGCGATGGAGAAGCTCGGCCAGCTGCGGGCACGGGACGAGTGGGACCTGATCGTCGTCGACACACCGCCCTCCCGCTCCGCGCTGGACTTCCTGGACGCCCCCAAGCGGCTCGGTTCCTTCCTGGACGGCAGGCTGATCCGGCTTCTCACCGCCCCGGCGAAGCTGGGCGGCCGCGCGGGGATGAAGTTCCTGAACGTCGGGATGTCGATGATGACCGGCACCCTGGGCAAGCTCCTGGGGGGACAACTCCTCAAGGACATGCAGACGTTCGTGGCGGCGATGGACACCACGTTCGGCGGCTTCCGTACCCGCGCTGACGCCACGTACAAGCTGCTCCAGGCACCCGGCACGGCGTTCCTGGTGGTGGCGGCCCCGGAGCGGGACGCGCTGCGGGAGGCCGCGTACTTCGTCGAGCGGCTGGCCGCCGAGGACATGCCGTTCGCCGGCCTGGTCCTCAACCGGGTGCATGGCAGCGGCGCCGCCCAGCTGTCCGCCGAACGGGCACTCGCGGCCGCTGAGAACCTCGACGCCGCGGCAGCCGAGGATCTCGATCCCGACACTGATCCCGACACTGCGGAAGATCTTGGCCCCGGGGCTGCAGAAAATCTTGACGAGGCCCGCATTGTGGATCAGGAGGGCGGGAAAGCTGGACTTCGTAACTCTCCCGACACGTACGGTAGTTCAGAATCCTCCGCTTCCGCGTCATCGGTTCCCGAAGCTCCCGAAGATCCAGAATCTCCCGACGGCTCCGGCGAAGGCTCCCCCGCCGCCACGGACACCGACCGGACCGTCACCGGTCGGACCGCCACCGGTCGGACCGCCACCGACCGGACCGTCGAACAGTTCACCGCAGGTCTGCTGAGGCTGCATGCCGAGCGCATGCAGCTGCTCTCCCGCGAGCAGCGCACCCGTGACCGCTTCGCCGCGCGTCACCCCGAGGTGGCCGTGGCCGAAGTGGCCGCGCTGCCCGGCGACGTGCACGACCTCGCGGGGTTGCGGAACATCGGGGAACGGCTCGCGGCCAATCGGCCGGAGCTGCCCGGGCCCGGCGTCTGACCGACGCCGCGACCGGCCGTCCCGGATTCGCACCCGCTACGGGTCCGCTGTGGTGTCCATGGGTCCGCCTCCCGGCGGCCCGTGTGACCTTCAGATGTCGCCTGTTGTCGCCTGTCACCCATGCCGGCCCATGAGGTGCCGTGCGGCTCACGGGTCAACCGCACCCCGTGGACGCCGTACGGGCCCTGGGCGCCACGCAAGGGCGCCCCGAGTGGCCGGGAGCCGTGGTCCGAGGGAAACCTCAGCCCACCGCCGCGTAACGCTCGTACACCTCTTCCTCGTCGAGGGGCAGCAGGCCCGCGCCGCGCTCGTACTCCGTACGCGCGGTCTCCAGCAGGCGACGCCACGAGGTGACGGTGGGACGCCTGCGCAGCAGTGCGCGACGCTCCCGCTCCGTCATGCCACCCCACACGCCGAATTCGACGCGATTGTCGAGCGCATCGGCGAGGCACTCCGTGCGTACCGGACATCCGGTGCACACTGCCTTCGCCCGGTTCTGCGCTGCTCCTTGAACGAACAGTTCATCCGGATCGGTAGTGCGGCAGGCCGCCTGCGCACTCCAGTCGGTTACCCAGCCCATACCGGCGCCGTCCTCTCCCGAATCGAGGCTCCCCCACGGCGGCAGCGGCATATTCACCGCCGCCAGTTGAGGACGTTACGGAAGGTGGGCACAGCGCAACACCCCCTTCGGGCCCAATCTTGAATGGCCCGAACGGACTATGCGTAAGCGGCAGATCACCCGGGGGAGTGACCTGAGGACATACGTGAGTATCCCGGCAAAGCGGGACAGTTCAGTTGAGTCACAACGGACGCCTGGTGACGCATGAGGCTGATTCGGACACGACCTCCCCAAAAAGTGGGGGAACCTCCGGAACGATTCGGGGTCTCCGGACGTATTGATACGTGGCCGCACTGCTGTGACAGTTGAGAGCAGCTTAGGCCAAGGCATATACGCGTGTCCGGCGAATGAGAACGTAGGCTGCCCTCATGCCAAAGAAGCTCTCGGGCGGTGGCCTGTCGCCCACGCAGCAGGCCGCCAAGTTCCTCGGTGTCAGCGTGCTCGCCGGAGCAGTCATGGCCGGAATCGCGCTGCCCGCCGCGGGCGCGCTGGGCCTCGCGGCCAAGGGTTCCGTCCAGGGATTCGACGAGATTCCCGACAACTTGAAGAGCCCCGCGCTGAGTCAGCGCACCACCATCCTGGACAACCAGGGCGGTCAGATCGCGACGGTCTACTCGCGCGACCGCACGGTGGTCGACCTCAAGAACATCTCGCCGTACATGCAGAAGGCGATCGTCGCCATCGAGGACTCCCGCTTCTACCAGCACGGTGCGGTCGACCTGAAGGGCATCCTGCGTGCCCTGAACCAGAACGCCCAGAACGGCGGAGTGGCCCAGGGCGCCTCCACGCTCACGCAGCAGCTGGTGAAGAACTACTTCGTGGAAGAGGCCGGCGACGACCCGACGAAGGTCGCCCAGGCCACCCAGCAGACGCTCGGCCGCAAGATCCGCGAGCTCAAGTACGCGATCCAGCTGGAAGAGAAGCTCGGCAAGAAGAAGATCCTCGAGAACTACCTGAACATCACGTTCTTCGGCGAGCAGGCCTACGGCGTCGAGGCCGCCGCCCAGCGCTACTTCTCCAAGCCCGCCAAGGACCTGAACCTCCAGCAGTCGGCGTTGCTCGCAGGCATCGTCCAGTCGCCCAGCCGGTACGACCCGGTCAACGACGAGGCCGAGGCCATCAAGCGCCGCAACACCGTCCTGCAACGCATGGCGGAGGTGCACGACATCTCCCCGCAGGAGGCCGACGCGGCCCAGAAGGCCAAGCTGGACCTGAAGGTCAGCCAGCCGAAGAACGGCTGCATCACGGCGGTCAAGGGCGCGAGCTTCTTCTGCAGGTACGTGGAGAACGTGTTCCTCAGCGACCCGGTCTTCGGCAAGACCAAGGAGGACCGGGCCAAGCTCTGGAACCAGGGCGGCCTGACCATCCGTACGACGCTCGACCCGCAGTCCCAGAAGGCGGTGCAGGACTCGATCAAGTCCCACGTCAACAAGTCGGACTCGGTCGCCACGGCGGCCACGCTGGTCGAGCCGGGGACCGGCAAGATCGTCGGCATGGGCCAGTCGAGGCCGTACGGCTACGGGAAGAACGAGACGGAGTACAACTACTCGGTCGACCGTGACATGGGCGGTTCGAACTTCGGCTTCCCGACCGGTTCGACCTTCAAGCCGTTCGTGGCCGCCGCCGCGCTGGAGGAGGGCCGGCCGGCGACGCAGGAGTACTCCGCGCCGTACAAGATGTCCTACCCCAGCCCCGTCCAGACGTGCGGCAGCAAGCCCTGGACCAACCAGCAGAACGAGACGCTCTCGAACGAGAGCGAATCGGAGAAGGGCCCGTACCCGCTGAAGACGGCGATGGCCAAGTCGGTCAACACCTACTTCGTGCAGATGATCTCGGACATCGGGATCTGCCCCGTGGTGAAGCTGACCGACAAGCTGCACGTCGTGCAGGGCAACGGCGACAAGCTGCCCGAGGTGCCCGCCATCACCCTCGGCTCCAAGGGCATCGCCCCGCTGACCATGGCGAGCGCGTACGCCACCTTCGCGTCCCGGGGCATGTACTGCACGCCGATCGCCATCGAGTCGATCACCCAGCAGGTGGACGGCAAGCAGAAGTCTCTGGAAGTACCGAAGTCGACCTGCACGCGGGCCATGTCCGAGAAGACCGCGGACACCGTCAACACCCTTCTCAGCGGTGTGATCGACTCCGGTACGGGTCAGCAGGCCGGTCTGACGGACCGGGACAACGCCGGTAAGACGGGTACGACGGACGAGCGCCGCAACGCCTGGTTCGTCGGTTACACCCCGAACCTCGCGGGCGCGGTGTGGGTCGGCAGCCCCAAGCAGAACGTCAAGATGACGAACATCAACATCGGTGGCGTCTACCACTCCCTCGTCTACGGCGGCGAGGTGCCGGGCCCGATCTGGAAGGACGCCATGACGGGCGCCCTCGTGGGCAAGGACTCCCCCTCGTTCAACCTGATCGACATCCCCGATCCGGAGCGGGACGACAGGGACCACGGCGACGACGGCGATGACGGCGATGACGGCGGCGACTGGGGCGACGGCGGCCAGGACGGCGGCCACGACGGCAACACCATCAGCGGGAACAACGGCAGCAACGGGAACGGCGGCGGGTTGCCGACGCCTTCCTTCTCGATCCCCCAGGGCTTCATCCAGGGGCAGAACGGCACCGGGGGCCGCCGCCACGGGTAGGTCCCCCGCCGGTCGGCCGGAGGCGAGTTGGGCGGCCGGCGGAAGGCGAGTCGGCCGAAGGGCGAGTCGGCCGGTCGGCCGAAGGCGAAGGACACTCCGGAAAAGGGCACCCTTGACCGGAAAAGGACACGCTTGAAGAGGGACGTCACCGCGGTGGCGTCCCTCTCGGCGTGGAGGCCTCAGCCGGCGAGCAGCTTCTTGACCACTGCGGCGACCCGCCCGCCCTCGGCCAGGCCCGCGACCTTGGGGTTGACGATCTTCATGACCTGACCCATGGCACGCGGCCCCTCGGCGCCCGCCGCCCTGGCCTCCTCGACGGCCTGTCCGACGATCTGCTGGAGCTCCTCGTCGGAGAGCTGCTTGGGCAGGTACGTGGCGAGGATCTCGCCCTCCGCCTTCTCCCGCTCGGCCGACTCGGGCCGACCACCCTGCGCGAAGGCGTCCGCGGCCTCACGGCGCTTCTTCGCCTCGCGGGTGATCACCTTCTGTACTTCGTCGTCGGAGAGCTCGCGCTTCGTCTTGCCGGCGACCTCCTCCTTGGTGATCGCGGAGAGGGTCAGCCGGAGCGTGGCGGAGCGGAGCTCGTCGCGCTCCTTGATGGCGGCGTTGAGGTCTTCCTGCAGCTTCGACTTGAGCGTGGTCATGCCGACGATTGTCGCAGGTGTGGTGAGGCGGTCGCCTGCTGATTTCAGCGGCGGTGTCGGTTGCCGGTGTTCGGAGCCGGTGTCCGCTCCGCCGATGATGTCGGCCGCCGACTCCGGCCGCCGTTCGGGGCGACCCTCCGGTGCCGGGCGGATCGTCGGCCTCCGGCTGCCGGTGCCGGGGTTGTCCACAGGCGGGGGCGCGAAGCCGCCGGGGTCTGACACGATGGTCGTATGCGCGCACGATACGGAGTACCCCTGGGAATCACGGCGGTGGGCGCCGCCGGACTGTTGTACGCGGCAGGCTTCGAGGCCCGCTCGTTCCGCCTCCGGCGGGTGACGGTCCCGGTCCTGCCCCCGGGCATGCGACCCCTGCGTCTCCTCCAGGTCTCCGACATCCACATGGTGAGCGGGCAGCGCAAGAAGCAGCGCTGGCTGCGCTCCCTGGCAGGCCTGCGTCCCGACTTCGTCATCAACACCGGGGACAACCTCTCCGACCCGGAGGGCGTCCCCGAAGTCCTGGACGCCCTCGGACCCCTGATGGAATTCCCGGGCGCGTACGTCTTCGGTTCGAACGACTACTACGGCCCCAAACTCCGCAACCCGGCCCGGTACTTGTTCGAGAAGGCCCAGGGCCGCCACGGTCTGAACGGCAACAAGCCGGCCGTTCACGCCCTCCACAACCCGTGGGAGGACCTGCGCGACGGCTTCGACACGGCGGGCTGGCTGAACCTGACGAACACCCGGGGGACGCTGAAGATAGAGGGCTCCGAGATCGAGCTGACCGGTCTCGACGACCCGCACATCAAGCGGGACCGCTACGCGCGCGTGGCCGGCGGCCCCTCGGAGTCGGCCGACTTCTCCCTGGGCGTGGTCCACGCGCCCTACCTGCGCACGCTCGACGCGTTCACGGCGGACGGCTACCCCCTGGTCCTGGCCGGCCACACCCACGGCGGCCAGCTCTGCCTTCCCTTCTACGGCGCCTTCGTCACCAACTGCGACCTGGACACGGACCGCGTGAAGGGCCTGTCCACGCATACGGCGGAGGGGCGGACGTCTTACATGCACGTCTCGGCGGGCTGCGGCACCAACCGCTACACGCCCGTACGTTTCGCGTGCCCGCCCGAGGCGTCTCTCCTGACGCTGGTAAGCCGCCAGCCGGCCTGATCGGGGCGGGACCTTTGATCACGGACCATGGACCACAGGCCAGGGATCACGAGCCGCTGATCACACACGGCTGACCAGGCACCGCTGGCCGCTGGGGACACTCGAGGGCGGCGCGGCAACCGCGGCCCGTAACTCCACCAGATGTCCCAAATGGCCCGATTCATCCACCCCACTTAACGTGGGCGCATGATCGCCCCGATCCCCAAGGACATACCCGACCTCCCGCCGATCCCGGGTATCGCCGCACTGGCCCCGTACAACGTCCCGTCGACGGCGGTGGTGGCCCCCGTGCACCGCCCGCTGGCGGCGGTCTACCGCCTACTGGTCGCCGTGGCGGCCGCGGCGGGCATCGCCATCGACCTGTACCTGGGCAGTCCGGCACACGTGCTGAGCTACTTCGCCATCCAGAGCAACCTGCTGGTGGCGGCGGTGTTCGTCGCCTCGGCCCGGCGCGCATGGACGGCCCGTCGCCTGCTGCCCGCGGCCCTCACGGGCGGCACGCTCCTGTACATCCTGATCACGGGCCTGGTCTATCACCTGCACCTGGCGAACCGTCCCGGCGGCTTCTCGATGACCGGCGAGACCGCCTCGCTCAACGGCTGGCAGGCCCTCGCGAACCTGATCCTGTACACCGTGACCCCGGTCGCCGTGGTGATCGACTGGCTCCTGCTGACCCGCCCGGCCCCGCTGGCGATGCGCTACGCGGCCACCTGGCTCGTCTACCCCCTCGTCTACCTGGCCTTCTCCCTCACCCGCGGCGCGATGCTGTCGCCGGGCACCACGGAGCGCTACCTCTACCCCTTCGTCGACGTCGACCGGCACGGATACGTCGGCATCCTCGGAAACACCGCGATCCTCGGCGTCGCCCTCTACGCCCTGGCCCTCCTCGTCGTCGCCCTGGACCACCTCCGCCCCGACCCGCTGCGGCACGGCGGCCGACGCCCCGAAAACCGGATTTCGTCTCCGGCCACCGGTGGGCTAAAGTAAACGACGTCGCCGCGAGAAGCAGCGACAATCGGGGTGTAGCGCAGCTTGGCAGCGCGCTTCGTTCGGGACGAAGAGGTCGTGGGTTCAAATCCCGCCACCCCGACAGCTAAAACACCAGCTCAGGGCCGGTCTCCCTTCACGGGAAACCGGCCCTGACTCGTTTCTCGGGACCTCTGGGGAGTGAACGGGGAGTGGATCAAGGAATTCCACTCCCAGACTTCACTCCTGGCGCGCTCTCAGCAAGGCATCGAGTGCGCGCACCGGCGACCGCGGGTGCATGGCGGACCGTGCCGCCAACGACTCCTCCCACTGCTCGGTCAGTTCGTCCATGAGCCGATTCCTCATCCGCGCGGCGATGTGCGAGTAGCGCGCTTGTACCGAACCGTTCTCGTGCCCGAGGCGCTCATCCATGAGCTTGGGCGGGATTCCGAGTTCCTCCATGACCGTCTTGTGAGAGTGCCTGAGCCCATGCGGAGTGAGGCCTCGCGCGATCGGAAGCCAGCACGCGTCCGCCCGGCCAGAGGCGTTTCGCCCCCCGGCCGGCACTCCCGGCCAGGGGTCCGCCATCACCGGCACAGGGCGCGCCTCCTGGGGGGCCTTCTTCGGGTACCAGCCTGTCGTGGCCGGCTGGAACAACCAGGTCGCAAATCCGGTCCGTCGCCAGTGTGCCGCCGTCTCTGCTGACTGGCCCGCACGGACGTAGCCAAGCTCCGCAATGGCTGTCTCCACCCTCGTTCGGGTCCGCTCCGCGACCGTATCCGGCCGGTTCAACACATTCGATACCGTTGCTGGGGAGACATCGGCGCGGCGGGCGACGTCGACCAGCTTTGCGCCCACGTGCCGGGCAGCACCGTTCGCAGGACCGTGGCCACGGAACACGTAGGCGTGCTCGTGACATGGGCAGGGTGCCGAGTCGGTCCTGGCGATATGGCTCGCAAACAAGCCCGATAGCCACTTGGGCGTGTCGATGGTTCGGTAGGAGTCGCCCTTAGGCGGGCAACGCACGAACTCCCCCGAGTCAAGTTCAAAGAGCTGCCACTCCACCCGAACCGAGGCAGGGCGGACGAACTTGCGCTCTAGCCCGACGATTTCGCCCCATCGCATGCCGGTGTAGCCCTTCAGCGCCACAGCTACGAACCCGTCGTCACGGCCAGACAGCAGCGAAGCGCGCTCGGCTGTCAGCAGGATTCCGAGAGCGTCGGTCACCACCTTCTCGGGGCCGCGGTTCCGGGAGCGGCCGGCGCGCTTGCCTCGGCCGCGCCGCTTGGTGGCCGGGTTGGAGTCGCGAAGTCCTTCATCCACGGCATCGGCCAGGATGAGGTGCAGCGTGCCGTGCCAGGTCTTCACGCTGGATGCGGCGTAGAGCTTCCGCTCCTTCTTCTCCCAGGCGCCGACGTCCGTGGGCTGGATGTCGGCAATGGCCTTGTCCTCAAAAGCGGGGAGGAGGTGCTCCTCTATGTGCCGCTTGTAGTTCTGCATGGTGGATGCGGCCAACTCCTGTGCCGCGTACCAGCGGTTCACGTACTCGCCGAAGGTTTCCTTACCTGCGTTCGGATCGCGATAGCCGACCTCTCTGGCCTTGGCCTCCGCGTCGTTTGCAGCCTTCGCGGCCTCGCGCTTGGTGGCAAATCGGATCGTGGTGCCGTTGGCGTCCACCACGGTGCGGAGCACTCCGGGTGCAATCCGGTACCGGCCTCGGTAGTAATCGGCGCGCTTCTCGCCGTAGCCCATGGTTACCTCTCGCGGCAAAGCGAGGGGTGGAGGCCATGGTTGGCCTCCACCCCTCGTGATCGGCTGTTCTGTCAGGCGGCGTTCCGTGCACGACGGGGACGGCGCGCACGGAGACTCACTGCTGGCCCCACGGGCTGCGCCGTAGTGCGGCGCCTGGTTACGGCTTCGCCCGCGATGGCATTTGCCGGGCTTGGCCGCTCCTCGAGAATGTGGAAGATCTCTCGAACGTGATCGCTGGTAAAGCGGTAACCGCCACCGCTCCGCAGGAAGGGAGGCGCCGCCGGCGGACCTGCTCCTTAACCCACCACTCCGAGCACCCCAAGGATGCCGCTACCTCCGCCGCCGAATAGCTCGAGGGAAGTCCAGTCTCCTTCGACACCTTCGTGGCTCCTCTTCTGCCTTCTGAGGGATCCGCACCATCCGCCATGCCGCAACATTGCTGGTCAGCGGCTTGAATCTGTGGCGGATGCCATTTGCGTTGCGGATAGGTGCCGCCGCGCGAGGGCGGGGCGGCACCCATCCGGGCGGGCAGTGTCAGACGACGCTGCGGAGGGCGCGTGTGTCGGATTCCGCGAACATGTGGCGGGTCTCCGAGGGGGTTCCCGCCACAAATTCACCCCCGTTGACCTGCGATGTTGCGGCTGTTGCGGCTGTTGCGGACTTTCCGGGGGGAGGGGGGCAGTAGCGGTTCCAAGCGTCGCTGAGATCTTCCGCGTAGTAGCCCTTCGGGGTGGTGCTGCCGACGCGGATCCCTTGGGCTTGATCGGCTTGTTGTCGGGGCGGACGTACTGGCTCAGGAGCTTGGCCATGGCGCGGGCGGTGAGGGGCTTGATGTACTGCCCGTCCTCGCTCATGTCGGCCCACGGCGCGTCATCGACCCCATGGAGGACTTCGAGGATCGCAGCGGTGGGCAGCTTGTCGACTCCGCAGAACACGCGGTCGCGTAGGTCGGTCAGCAGCCGCACCCCGAGCGAGGCTTCCTCACCTTCTCCCGCGGCCTTGATGAGCGCGACGCAGGCGGCGCGGGCCCGCTCGGGCCACTGCCCGCCGGCCGCATCCGCCACCGCCAGCAGCGGCTCCCACACGTCCGCCGGCCGGTCCGTGACACCCTCTGGCATCTCCGGCCACGCTTCCGCGATCCGGTCGTGCAGAGGGGCGGCCCAGTCCGCGAGTCGGTCCCGCAAGGCGTGGCCCTGCTTCTCGTGGACGCGGCGCCGGTAAGGCTCGCACGTCTCGTTGCGCGCCTTCTTCCGCATACGGATGATGACCGACCTGGTCAGGATCGTGTCAGGCAGCGAGCCGAGTCCGGCCATGGCGACCGCGCAGAACGACGGCAGGAACGCGGCTTTCTGGTCGGATCCGTCGCCGATGCAGCGCAGGGACTTGGCGCCGCGGCGGTACCCGGAGTTGAGGAACCCGCGGACTTCCTCGTTCCCGCCCGCCTTCGGCCCGAACACGGTGTCGATCTCGTCGAACAGCAGCGTGGGGGTGCCTTCGTCTGCGGAGACGAGACGGAAGAGGGCGTTCGCGGAGGCGTTGACGGTGGTCGCGGAGCGCGGGGTGAGGGTCTCGATGATCTCCAGCGCGCGGGACTTCCCGGAGCCCGGTTCGGGGCTGAGGAAGGCGATACGGGCGGTGCCGTCGAGTGCGTCCATCAGGTGCGCGTGTGCGTCCCACAACGCGACGGCGACGTAGGCGTGTTCGGTGGGGAAGACGTTGAAACGGCGGTGGAAGGCTTCCACCTCGTCCAGCAGCGCGGCCCCGTCGATGATCTCGCTCATGCGGCAGGCCTCCTTTCGGGCAGAGATGCGGGTGTCCCCGCGCAGGTGGTCGTGTGGTCGGCGTACTCCGCAGCGAGAGCAGCCACGTTCGAGGCGCCGCGGGCGGTGCCGGTCTGCCCGCAGGCACAGGCGTAGGCGGCGGTGGGAGTGTCGCCGTGCTGCTTCCACCAGCGGGCGCGGTCGTCGTGGGAGCGGTAGAGCGGCGGGGCGTAGATGCAGATACCGGGCTGCTCCGGAGTGGGATCCGCGCTGCTGTGGTGTCCGCGGTCGTCGGGGAATCGCTTCGGACGGGAAGGAGCAGTGGGGACGCCTTCGGCGACGCCCTTTCGCGGGCGCCCACGGCCGGCCGCGCCGGGGCCGGCTGGGCGGTGTGCGGGCCGGTGGGGGTTGTCTGTTGGCCTTCCAAGGGGGAGGGGGGTGGGGTGTTCATGCCGCGTTCCGGGGGCGGGCTTTGCGCTGGGAGCTGTCCAGGGCGCTGCGGATGGTGGCGCGGCACTCGGCAGCGGTGAGTCCGCGCGTCTCCCCCGCCGCTTGGAAGGCTTCCTCCACCACGTTCCGGGCGATGTCGCCCCACGCGACGAACCGCCCCACCTTGAACGCGCACCGGTTGAGCTTGATGTTCCCCGCGCCCTCCGGCGCCCCGACAACCGTCCGGCACTCCCGCTCCAGGGCCGCGGTGGCGGCGCGGCTGCCGCTGACCGTGGGCCACACGAACGGCGCGACCGGTTGCGGCGCCGGCGGCGACTCCAGCAGACGAAGCAGCCACGCGGGCAGTACGGCCGGGGTGGTGTCGTCGGTCACGGTGTACGAGCCGGCGGGGGTGGTGCTGTCGCATCTGCACGACCCGGATGCGGTGCTGGTGGTCGACGAGACCGGGGACGTGAAGAAGGGCACCGCAACGGTCGGGGTCCAGCGTCAGTACACCGGCACCGCAGGCCGGATCGAGAACTCCCAGGTCGCGGTCTACCTTGTCTATGCGGGTCGCCACGGGCACGCGGCGGTGGACCGCGAGCTGTACGTGCCGCGTTCATGGACCGCCGACCCGGACCGCTGTCAGGCCGCCGGACTGGGCGAGGACACCGTCTTCGCCAGCAAGCCGGAGCTGGCGGCCCGCATGATTGGCCGGTTCCTGGACGCCGGGCACCGCTTGAGCTGGGTCGCCGGCGACGAGGTCTACGGCGGCAACCCCAAGTTGCGGGCAGCGCTGGAAGCGCGGGGGACCGGCTACGTGCTCGCCGTGGCCTGCTCCCATGACGTCACCACCAGCGGGGGGAAGTTCCGCGCTGACGCCCTGGCCGTGAAGATCCCCAGGCGGGCCTGGCAGAAGCTGTCAGCCGGAGCCGGCGCCAAGGGGCACCGCTTCTACGACTGGGCCGTCATCGACCTGGCCGAACCCCGACCCGGCAGCCACCAGCTGCTCATCCGCCGCAACCGCACCACCGGTGAACGCGCCTACTACCGCTGCTGGTCACCCGCCCCGGTGTCCCTGGCCACGCTGGTGCGTGTCGCCGGGTCCAGATGGCGGGTGGAGGAAACCTTCCAGTCCGGCAAGGGCCTGGCCTGACTGGATGAGCACCAGGTTCGCCGCTGGACCTCCTGGCACCGCTGGGTCACCCTCGCAATGCTCGCCCACGCCTTCCCCGCCGTCACCGCAGCCACCGAACGCCGCGACCGTCCCGCAGCGGACGGGCTGATCCCCTTGACCGGCAACGAGATCCAGCACCTGTTCACCCGCTGACCAGCCCAGTCCATGATCTCGCGCACCGGCTCCGCTGGTCACGCTGGCGCCGACGACATCAGGCCCGTGCGTGCAGCAGCCACTACCATCGCCGAGCCCTCCAACAGTAACCTTCCCCGTCCCGGCACTGGTTTCCCTCGTCGGTCTTGAGCGATGAGGAGGTGAAGGAGCGCGGATGAGCGTGATGGGGGTCTGGGTGGTCGGCGTTGTGGCGGACGATGCCCTTGAGGAAGCGCGTCGCCGATTCCCCGACGCGGCAGGCACCCACGGCACGTGGCCGGAGTCGTCCGCGGTCACGAGCTGGTGGCGCGAGCGATTCGAGCCCGCAGGGTTGTCCGACGAGACGCCCCAGTGGCCGCGCACCGACGAAATCGCACATTTCGCCTACGCGGTCGACAGAGTCCGGAACGATGAGACCGAGGTGGAAGAGTTCCAGGACTATTTGCTTCACGCGGTCCCGCAGCAAGAGGGCGAAAGCCTGTTCTGCGCCGCCGTGCCAAGGGGTGACGGCGCGGCGGCGCTCATGTGGGGGCTTGGCATCGACACAACGCTCCGACTCCCAGGGTGCTGCGGGCAGTTCCTGCTTGATGCCGCCCAGGTACGGGCCGTGCTCCCCGCGGCCGAGCAAGCGCTCGTCCTTCACCCGTCGCGTCGGGTCGACGTGGCCACCCGGATAAGGCTGTGGCTGGACGAGATGGCGGACGACCCGAACCTCGACGTCGACGAGCTGATCGACGGCCCGCTTCGCGTGCTGCGTTACGCGGCCCGCACGGGAGTTGGCGCGGTCGGGCTCACCCTTTGGTACTGACAGGAACTCGTGGACCCGGTGGCCCCTGTTGGCAAGATCACGATCTACGGCTGGAGTACTAGCGGTGGTTTGTTAAACCGGGCAGTAGAGATCAATGGGTCTGCCGCTGCCGACGGTGTCGATCAGTTCCTGGAGTGCTGGGGGCGGGGGCCTCCTCGACCATGCCCGCCAGTAGCGTTGCAGCGTGGCCCAGGGCGTCAGCCAGCCACGGACGGCCCGGAGTGCCTGGGGCCAGGAGGCCGGCTGGGGCTGCTGGGGCCCGGGTTCTCCCCCTCTCTAACGGGTCTGACAGTTGGTCAAGTTGGGGTGGCTGGTCGGTTGCAGGGGGCGTGGGTGGGGCGAACCAGGTGTTCCAGCAGAAGCTGAATGCGCAGTTCACGAGGGTCTGGTGGCGCCGGATCGCAGTGTCGGAGCGGACCTGGAAGTCCGCCCAGCCGAGTTCGTCCTTGACTTGTTTGTAGCTCTGCTCGATCCAGTGTCGGATGCCGTAGATCCGGACGACTTCGTGCAGGTCGGCGGCGGGTTCGGGGCTGTCGGCCTCTCGGGGGCCGCCGGGGCGGGGCAGGTCGGTGGCCAGGTACCAGGTGGACTGTGCGGGCAGGGTGGCCGGGTTGGTGGTGGCCACGACCAGGCGGACGTTTCCGTCGGGGCCCCACCAGCCGAGACGGGCGTCTGCTGCCCACCAGGTTTCGGTGTGCCCGTCGCGGAAGGTCCGCTCGACAGCAGTCCAGTCGCCTGGGTGCAGGGGGTCTGTCCAGGTCAGGGCGCGGGCGGCATCGGCGGGGGTGTAGGCGTCTTTTCCGTAGGCCCAGGTGCCGTGGCTTGGTTTGAGGGCCATGACGAACGGCAGTCCGGCCGCGGCGAGTTGGCTGCGGAAACTGTCCTGGTCGCCGTAGGCGCAGTCGGCAGCCACCGCTCGGAAGGCTATTCCGGTGGCCTTGGCTGTGCGGGCCAGTTCGGCGGCGATCTGCAGCTTCGTACGGAAACTGGGGTCGCTCCTGCCTTTGGGGAAGTGATGGGCGGGGGTGTAGGGCACGGCGTGCAGGGGGTAGCAGAGGTTTTCGTCTGCCCAGCAGGTGGTCACGGTGACGATGCCGTTGTCGGTCTTGCCCAGCCGGCCCAGCCACTGCCGGCCGATGTGCGCGGTCGCCTTTCCGTCCTTGCGGTCGCCTGAATCGTCGATCACCAGCACGCCGCCCGAGTGCGGCGTGGTCACGGAGCCCGCCAGCAGCAGTGCCACCCTGCGGGCGTTGACCTGCTCCTGGTCCCACGTCGACTCGGAGAGGAAAAATTGGAGCCGCTGTACCGAAGCATGCTGGGCACCTGCGATGGGCTCGGTGCCGGCCAGGCAGGTCAGCGTCTTGTTGCGGTCTCGGGCAACAGCAGCCCCACGAGGTACTCGCGGAACCCACGGCGCTGTGCCAGTGTGGAGAACAGGTCATCGAAGCGTGCGGCGTAGGCTTCCAGCGGGCCCGGAGCGGGTGGACACGGAACACGACGGGTCATCACAAGCTCCCCGAGCAGCGAGGCGACGTTCCTCTGCTACCGGCCTATTACGGCCCTGAACCGCCGTCAACAAACTACCGCTAGGTAGCTTGAGCGTGCCGGGCGCTGCTGGGCCACCCCTCAGGTGCGGGAGCGAGTTTTAGTGTCGTCAGACGCGTCCGGCAGGCGGGTAACGGCAATGAGGGCGGCATCGTCGTCCAGGCGTCCTTCGGTGTACCGGGTCAGATCGGCGATGAGAGCGTCCAGGATCACACCGGGGTCCGTTGGGAGGGGACGGGACAGGAATGGCACGGGATTGTAGAAGGTGCCGTGGCGGTCGCGTGCCTCGACCAGACCGTCAGTGAACAGCACCAGGGTCGCGTCGTGCGGCAGGGTGTGCCGATCGACCGGCACCTGGGTGCGGCCCAGATTGCCCAGGCCCAGGGGCAGGGATGGGGCAGACGGCTCGAGCGGACTCGCGCGGCCTTGGTGGATGAGGAGCGGCGCGGGATGTCCCAGATTGATCATGTATATGGCGGAGCCGTCGTTGGGGAGGTCGATGAAGACGGCGGTGGCAAAGGACTCAGTGCCCTCCTCCTCTTCGGCATCGACCCTCTGCATGACCTCCTCCAGCCGGTCGACCACATCGGTCAAGCCCGGGAGGTGAGCCACGGCCTCGTAGAAGGCGCCGAGCAGCCTGTTGACGGTTCGGACCGCGCCCAGTCCCTTCCCCCGCACGTCGGCAATCATCATCCGAACGCTGTCGGGTGTGGGGTGGATGGCGTAGAGGTCGCCACCGATGGCAGCCTCCTTCGCGGCGGCCCGGTACCGGGAGGCCACGTCCAGCGGCCCGACCCGCTCGGGGGGGATGGGGAGCACCGCCCGCTGGACAGCCTCGGCTACCTCGCGGGTGTCCTTCAACTGTTTCCGGTCTTTGGCCATGACCCGGTTGAGGATCGTGGCAAGAACGGTCAGGACTACGACGCTCGTGAACCGAACGGAGGCTTCGGTAAGGGCGACGCCCTTCGTGTACGCCACGGCCATCCCGATCAGTGCCGTCACTACGCCGGTGGCGATTACGCCCGGCAACGAGTACACGGGGGCGGCCAGTACGGGAGCGGCCGCCAGCAGCGGAAACACGCTGAATCCTGACGGGGTCAGTACGTCGACGACGACCGCGACGAGGAGCACCGCGGCAGGCAGGAGAGAAGGCCATCGACTCCAGCTGACCAGAGGTGTGCGGTCGCGTGTCATTACCCTGCTGTCCCTGTGCTCCTGGGCGGATCGTCATCGAGTCCTAGTCTCCGACGCACCCCGACCCGCAGCGACTGGACCTACCTCGTGCGCGTCCACGTCAGCGACATCGGTATCTGACACCAAATATAGAGGAGTACCCGACAGCCGACCTCGCCCCGCGGTGCTGGCGTCGGCGGCTCATCTGACGGCCGTGCCCGCTGCTTGCCCAATCGGGCGGATAGCTGCGGTCATTCAGAGTCTGCTACGCGCCTCGGCATGGCTACGGGAGTCCCCTGTTTCCCGAGATCAGAGCCGTTTCCGCGCCGCCAAGCGGCCCGCAGCGGAGCCGGGAAGCGCGTCCATGAACACTGGTGAACACCCGTGTACACACCCCATCACCCCACCAACACAGTTGGAAAGCGTGTGGGGGCCATGCCTGTATCACTCACCACCTGCTGCGCGCCGTACCGGCGCCGCCGTTCGTGCGCCCGTACCGGAAGGCCGATCGAGGGGCCCGACCGCCAGCCTCGCCGCGCCGGGGAGTGGACGGGGACTGGATCAAGAAAGCTGCGCGGATCGCCACCCGCGTAAACCAACCCGTACCAACGCCCTGACCTGCGCAGGAGTCAAGTGCCCCCGGTCAGCGATCTTCCCGCACATTATTCGGAACGAAGAGGTCGTGGGTTCGAATCCCGCCACCCCGACAGCTAAACACCAGGTCAGGCCCGGTGCTGAGAGATCAGCACCGGGCCTGACCTGGTGTGCGGGCCCCTTTTGGGAGCCGTTTGGGAGCCAGCCTCGGGAAGCATTCGGCGCAGCGGGGCATCTTCGTCCAGATAGGGGGTCAGCCCGGTCGCCCGCTCCTCGGCCTCGACCCGGAGTTCCAGGGAATCCCGGGCCCGCTGTGCCGGGGCCGGACCGTCCGCGCGTAGGCATCCCGTTCCTTGCAGCCGCCACCGGGCCGGCGTGGCGAGAATTTCCGTGACCCGCCGCCTCGCTCGACACCGGCGAGTACACCCAACCGCGGCGCAGCCTTGTGTCCCTAGCGGCCGGCTCCACGGACCTTCGCCGTACCGTCGCGCGCACCGGCAAAGGGCGGCGTCACCGGGCAGGTCGCCGCGGGACGAGCAGGTCGGGGGGTCAAATACCGTTCCCTGGCAGCCGAGTACCAGTTCGGAGGACCACTGACGGATCCGGGATGGCCCTCCGGCGTTGCCGTGCGTTCGTCTGCCCTGCGGGGCCGGCGCTTCGGGTGTCGCATCAAGTTGCCGTCCATATGCTGGGAATGGGCCGTTCCGGCCCTCCGGCGCACCGGGCGAGGGCTACGCTGCTGTGCAGACGTCCCGGACCCCGACGGCAAGTCGTTGGCGAGCACAGATCGCCGCGGGGAGCGGGTTTTTCGCCCGTCGCCCGGCGCATCCCTGGAGGGAACCGGGTGGGTCCGCAGTCCGGCCGCGCAGGCCGGCGAGTCGGCCGTCGCCCGGACCTCCGCCGAATGCACTCCGCTGCCGGGTGCGGGTCGGTGGTGCCGGGATCCCGGCACCACCCGGTCCCTGCCGGACGGTCCTCCGAACCGAGGCGTCATGCACCTTCCGCCGCTCACCGTCCGCCGTCACGACGACAAGAACCGAGCACTGATCACGCCGGCCGGCGAGATCGACCTGGAGACGGCGCCCCTGCTCCGCGCGTCACTGGAACAGTGTCTGCGCGACGGCATCCGCACCATCGACGTCGACCTCTCCCTCCTCACCTTCTGCGACTGCAGCGGCCTCAACGCCTTCCTCCACGCGGCACAGCGCACCACCGCGGCCGGGGGCACGCTGCGACTGCACCATCCGCCACCGGCGCTGGTCCTCATGGTCGAGATCGCCGGCTGCGCGTTCCTGCTTCTGGGGCTTCCGTTCGGGCAGGTGCCGCTCCCGCCCGGGAACGCCCCGACCGCGCCCCCTCCCGTACCGTCCCGTGGGCCGGTCCCCCATCTGCGTGTCCTCCTGGGCGGTGCGGTGTGATGGCTGGGCCGCATCGGGGACCGGCACGGCACCCCCGTCGGAACGAGAAGCCCGGTGGGGAGGGCGACGCGGAATCCGGCGCGGACGCCGTGCGGTTGCGCCGGGTGAACCGACGGCTCGTGGAGGACATCCGTGAGGATCTCGGCGATCTGTACGAGAAGTTCAGCGCGACGGGATCCGATGGGGGCTGCCGCGGTCCCGGCCGTCAGGACTTCCTGAACCGTCTCGCGGGCGACATCCGGCGGCCGGGATTCGCCATGGTGATCGCGGAGACCGACACTCTGATGGGGTGTGCCTTCGGGTTCCCGGTCCTCGGTGACGGCCGCTGGTGGCGCGGTTTCGACGGTGCGTTGCCCCGCAGCATCGAACGGATCACCCGGTCCGGCGGTGTCTTCGCGATCAGCGACACCCTGGTCCGCCCGCACCCGCGGGACCAGAAGCCGGCCCACCGTCTGCGGGAGCGACTGCTCGCCGACCACCGGGCGACTCTCGGCGCCACCCTGGTGGACCAGGCCGACCACCCGGCTCTCGACTCGCTTCGCTCCCGCGGATGGCGGGATGTCGGGAGGGTTCGGAAGCCGACGGCCCCGACCACGTTCCGTGCGCTGGTGCTCCCCCTCGGGGAACGGAGCACGGCGCGGCTGAGGGGTCTCGCGCACGATTCCGGGAGCCGGTGGCCCGGGTGAGGCCCGACAGCCGGTCGGCCCGGATCCAGGTCCTGGTCGCCGAGCAGGCAGCCCGGCGCGGTGCCAGGGTCGGCGTGGTGGACGTGTGCGCGGCGGCCGTGGCCGCGCTGCCGGTTGGCGGGGCCGGACTCTCCGCGATGTCCGTGTCCGCGGCAAGCCATCCCCTGTGCAGCACCGACGACGTCAGCGAGCAGTTGGAGGAACTCCAGCTCACCCTCGGCGAGGGGCCCTGCGTGGATGCCTTCGCCCAGGGCTCGGCCGTGCTGACACCGGATCTGTTCGCCGCTGAAGTACAGGACCGCTGGGCCGTGTTCGCCGACGCGGCCCTCGAAGCCGGGGCACGCGCCGTCTTCGCCTTCCCTCTGCGGACGGGAGCGATCAGCCCCGGAGTCCTGGACCTGTACTCCCAAGTCCCGCGACGGTTGGACACCGAGGAACTGGCCGACGCGGTCGTCTTCGCCGACACCGCCGCTCTGGTCCTGCTCGACTCCCGGCTCGACGGGGAAGCGGGCCCGGCCGGCGGAGGGCCGGCGGACGCCCGTTTCGAGGACCTGGGCGCGTACCGGGCGGAGATCGACCAGGCCACGGGCATGCTCACGGGCCAGCTCGGAGTCAGTGCCGAAGAAGCCTTCGTCCGGCTCCGCGCCCACGCCTACGCGAGGGGACGCCGCCTCGCCGCGGTGGCCGCCGACGTCGTCGCCCACCGGCTCACGTTCCCTCCCGGCGCGAAGCCGGACCGGACCGACGAACACACCTGACGTCAAGTCAAAGAACCGAATCACGAAGTGAGTTGTGCCTCCCGTCCCTGTCCGGGGCGGGATCAGTGCCGACGAAGGGTGTGCACGATGAATCAGCGGCTCCTGGCCAAGACCTTCGTCGAGCTGGCGGACAACCTGGTCGCCGACTTCGACCTGATCGATTTCCTGCGCCTGCTGACCGACCGCTGTGTGGGCATGCTCGACGCGAGTGCCGCGGGCGTGCTGCTCGCGGACCACGACGGCGAACTCCGTGTCATGGCCGCCTCCGACGAACAGGTGCGCCTGCTGGAGCTCTTCCAGCTGCAGAACGACGAAGGCCCCTGCCTCGACTGCTTCCACACCGGCGCACCGGTGATCGTCACCGACCTGATCGAGGAGGCCGACCGCTGGCCTCGCTTCGTCGCGGCGGCCCAGCGCAGCGGATTCGGGTCGGTCCAGGCCCTGCCGATGCGTCTACGGCACGAGGTCGTCGGGGCCCTCAACCTCTTCCGCACCCGACGTGGACCCTTCGACCCGGACGCCACGCCGCTCGCCCAGGCCCTGGCCGACGTCGCCACCATCAGCCTGCTGCAACAGCGCACCGCGCACCGCAGCACCGTCCTCAACGAGCAACTGCAGAACGCCCTGAACAGCCGCGTGCTGATCGAACAGGCCAAGGGGAAGCTCGCCGAGCGCCGGGGCATCGACATGGAACAGGCGTTCACCACGCTGCGTGGTTACGCCCGTGCGCACAACCGGCGCCTGTCCGACCTGGCCCGCGCGTTCATCGACGACTCCGAACCTCTCCCCGGCCTGAGGTCCTGACCAGGGCCGGGCCAGGGCGAGAACCCAGGGCGAGAACCCAGGGCCGCGACCCGTCGGCATCGGTTCCGGGCAGTGGTCCGGACCCCCTCACCGGTCACCCGCGGCGCTCGCGGTCCCGCCGGTCCCGTCGCTCCTGCCGGTCGCGCCGGTCCTCGCGGTTCCAGCGCGCCCGGTGCTGCCGGCTGTAGCGGCGGTCCCAGCGGTCCTCACGCTCCCGTCGGTCCCGGTAGTCCTGATACTCACCCACGTCGGATCCGCCGCCGCGGCCGAAGCGGGTGGCGCCGAAGACCAACACGGCCGCGGCGACCCACCACAAGGGGTTGAGGAAGCCGAGGCCGAACAAGGCCACGATCAGGACGAGAAGCAGGACGAACACGGTGGGCCTCCCCGGGAGCGGAACGGAACTCGGAACCGGGGACTGGGGCCTGCTCCACAGCGTAGCCCCCTTCCTCCCGGCAGCCCCTACCCAGCCGCACGGAGCGCAGTATCGTTGGGGGTGGGTCGGCTCTCTTACGTCCAAGCCGCCCTGAAGTACGGCCTCGGCGTATCCGCGCCGGAGCCGTCGGCCCGTGGCTCGCGGCCCGTGCTCGTACCTCGTGAGGGTGTCGCGCCCGGGAGGGAGAGGGCATGATCCAGGCAGCCGACATCCGTGAGTGGCGCGACCATGACGTGGTGGACGCGAAGGGGCACAAGATCGGCGTGCTCGAAGCGATCTATGTGGACACCACCGCCGACGAACCGGCCGTGGCCACCGTGCGGACCGGGCTGCCCACCCGCCAGCGTCTGGTCTTCGTCCCCCTCGACGCGGCGATCCTCGGACCCGACTACCTCAGGGTCCCCTACGCAAAGAGCCTGGTGCGGAAGTCCCCTTCGATCGGCACGGACGACGTCCTGCCCGCCGAGCAGGAAGAGGCGATCTTCCAGCACTACGACATGACGTACCAGCCGGGTGGGCAGGGCGAACGGCAACTCGCACGCCGCTGAGCGACCGCGCCACCGGTCCGCCCCGACCCCGACCCGATCCGACCCCAAGGAAAGGAAGGCGTACAGGCGATGGTGCTCTTCCTTCTCCTCGTCCTCGCAGCCGTTGTGCTGGGAATCATCGGTGTGGCAGCCCACGGCCTGGGATATCTGCTGGTCATCGGCATCGTGGTGCTCGCGGTCGACGTGGCGATCGCCTCCGTCCGGTGGTCCCGGCGCGCAGGCCGGCGCGCGGGCCGCTGAGGGCGGCCAACCGGCGACCGTGCGCCCGGCGCGCCGTGGAACCCGTGCCACGGCTACCCTCCATCGGGCTCTGCCCAGGAGTATCCTGAAGATACCGAGGGCCCTTCGTACACCGGCTTCCATGCCCGTGCCGTCCCCGGCGATTCACGACACCGGGCCGGTGCAGGCCGCCCGGGGCAGGGTTCGCGTGATGACCGCAACCACGTTCGACAAGCCGGCGGTCGAAGACCGGACCTCCTCCGCTTCGCCTTCACCTTCGCCCCGACCTCTCCGGCTGCGGCTGGCGCCGCCCGGCACCGCCCCCGCCCTGATCGACGGCGCGTGGTGGCCCCGCTCCCGCGACCTGACGGCCGAACTTCCCGCACTCATAGCGTTGTTGGACCCGCTGTGGGGGCGCATCACCCACGTCACCGTGAATCCCACGTTCTGGCCGGTCGTCCCCCGCAAGGTTCCCGTCCAGGGCCATGTGGTGAAGGTCGGCTGGTTCGAGGCCGAGCAGGACCCGCACAAACTGCTCCTGCTCTCCTACAGCGCGGGGCGCTGGGACCTGCTGGTGATACCGCCCGAGACGGACGCCGTCACGGCCGCCCGGCTGATGGCCACGGCCACGGACCCCGCGCGGCAGCTCACCGCGAGCGGACTGATCCAGGAGGCCGAGCTCTTCGGCGGCGCCGAGGCCGATGCCGCGTGGGACTCGACCCGGGAGAAGGTCTGGGACTCCGAAGGCGGACACGACGCCCGCCGCCCCTTGTCGCACGGTCCCGCGACGGCCAGCGTCGGCCGCGTGCCGAGGCCGCCGGAAGGCATGTGACGAGAGACCGTCGGAAGGTTCGTGGCGTGCGGCCGGTGGCGCATCGCGTGCTGCCCGTGGCGTGCGGCGCGTGGCGTGTGCGGCCCGTGGCGCATGGCATGCGGCGCGTGGCGTGTGGAGCGCGTGGCATGCGGCGCGTGGCATGCGGCGCGTGGCGTGTGCGGCCCATGGCGCATGGCATGCGGCCTGTGGCGTGTGGAGCCCGTGGCGCGTAGGGAAGAAGAAGCGGTGTTCGGGACCGTGTCTCGCCGGGGCCCGTCCGGCCCGCCGCGGGAGTAGCGTGGAGCCATCGAGAGTACTTCGCACACCGGCCGCCATGCCGATGTCGTTCTCGGCGAGTGACGACACCGGGCCGCCGCCCCGCGCAGCGGCCGGGAGACAGGTGCGCGCGATGTCCGCGACCACCGACCGACCCCCGCTGCGGATCGTGCCCTTCAGGGCGCCGACCGCCCGCCTGGCACTGAAGACCGTGAGCACGCCCCGGGGGCCCCTGGACGGCGCCTGGTGGCCCCGTTCCCGTGACCTGCCCGACGAACTCTCCGCCCTGGCCGACGTACTGGACCCGCTGTTCGGACGGATCACCCGGGTCGCCGTCAACCCGACGTACTGGCCCGTCATCCCGAGCAGGGTGCCCGTCAACGGCCATGGGGTGAGGATCGGTTGGTTCACGACCGAGCTGGATCCCCACAAGATCCTGCTGATGTCCCACACCACGGGAAGCTGGAACCTGCTGGTGGTACCACCGGAGACCGGCGCCCCCGCCGCCGCCCGCCTGATGGCCGCCGCGAGCGACAGCTCCGGCCTCCCGACGACCGCGAACGACGCCTCCGGGCTTTCGATGACCGCGAGCGCGCTCATGGCAGCGGAACTCGCCCTCCACGCCGGCTCCATGGCCGACGGAGACCAGGACTCCGAGGAAGCCTGGGAGGACGGGGACGACGCCTCCTCCTACCGGGCGGCTGCCGCCCGGCCGGGCCCCCTGATCACGGCGAAGTGAGCGGCACGGTCCGCGCCGGCTCACTCCAGGACGGCGAGGTGGTCCGCGGCGCCCCCGCGCCATTCGATCAGGAAGAGAGTCGCGTCGTCACTGGTGCGGCCGCCCCGTTGGCGCTTCAGGACGTGGGAGAGCGCGCGCACCAGCGCTCGAACTCCCTTCTCGCCCCGCGCGACATGGTTGACCCAGTGGATGAGCTGTTCCTCGCCGAACTGTTCCTCGCCGGCTTCGTGCTCCTCGATCAGGCCGTCGGTGAAGCACAGCACCCGGTCGCCGCGTCGGAGCACCTGCTCGTTGATCCGGGGGTCCTCACCACCGAAGCCGACCGGCAGGGTGGTCGGTCCCCCGAGCCGCCGGAGGACCCGGTGGTCGCGGATGAGCAACGGTGCGGGGTGGCCGGCGTTGACCCATTGCAGGTGGCCCGTCGCGGTGTTCAGGCGCATCATCTGCGCGGTGACGAAGTGGTCGGGGCCGAACTGCTCGGCGATGGCCCGGTCCATGAAGGCGTAGATCTCGGACAGGCCGATGTCGGCACGTCTGGCGTGCCGGTAGGCCCCGACGGCGACGGTCGCCATCGTGGCGGCGTCCAGACCGTGACCCATCGCGTCGACCATGGCCACATGCAGGATGTCCTCGTTGAGGGCGTAGTCGAAGCTGTCGCCCGCGACGTCGTAGGCGGGCTCCAGGATGCCGGCCACCGCGACCTGGGGGATGGACATCGTCAGCGGTGGCAGCAGGGCCCACTGGATCTCCGCGGCCACGCTCATCGGCTCGCGACGCCGGGCCAGGAAGAACTGGTCGGTGTAACTGTGCTTCGTGACCAGCATGTCGGCGACCAGACCGGCGAGCCTGCGCAGCAGCCGGCGGTCGTCGTCATCGATGGTGTCCAGGGTGAGGGCCATCACGCCCACCTGGTCGCTGCCGTCCAGCAACGGCAGGTACATCCGGATGCCGTCACCCTGCGGCATCTCGATGACGGTCGCGTACAGGAAGGCCGTGCCGGCCGGAGAGTCGTCGATCGGCTCGGGCTCGCCGACCGTCAGCCGGCGACCCGGTAGCGGCACCAGCACCAGCTGGCCGTAGTCCTGCAGCAGGATGGAGACGTCGCGGCCGCCGACCCTGGCCACCTCCTCCGCGATCAGCGGGGCGATCAGCTGCGGCGGCATCTCGTGCGCCCGGTCCAGCAGCACCCCCAGCAGGCGCTCGCCGAACCCTTCCGACCGGTCCACCGGTCCCTTGCCGGGCCACCGCTCACCTTCCGGCACGGCCGCGCCCCCGCATCGGCGTCGTACGCGGGCCTGTCCGAGGGTCCTGGCGGATGCGTTCGACCCGCTCACGTGATCTGTGCACACGAGCTCCTGACGCGGCCGTGATCAACCCGCACAGGGTGACGCGGCCGAGCGACCCGAAGGGCCCATTACGCCAGACGCGGCATGTCCCATACGGATGGTCCCCCGCGGCCCGGCCCACCCGGCATGTCACACATGGCCAGGACGGGAGCCTCGCCCTCTCGTCGCGCACGGACGTCGCTTCCCGGCCCTCCCCGGGACGCGGAATTCGCGTCGCGATGCCGTCAACCATCGTCTCCGATGGACGATGTCGTGGACGGCATCCTGAACAACGTCCCGCCGGGCCCCGCAGTGTCGCACCCGGACACACCGCAAGGAGAGAGGTTTCGTTGACCGCCTCGCCCTCCGTGTCCCCCGTTCCGACGGACGTGTCCGGGACCGCCGCGGCCTCCGCTCTCCCGTCCCCCTCCGCCTCGCCCGAGAACCGTCGTACGGTGGCGGTCGGCGCCGCCGGTCCGCGGCCCTGCACCCTGGTCGTCTGCCGGGGGTGCTGCTGCGGGGATCCGCGGAAGTATCCCGACGCCGATCACGCCTGGCAGCTGGAGCGGCTGCGAGCCGGGGCCGAGGCGTCCGGGGGGCGGTTCGTGGTGCGGACCGTGGACTGTCCCGGGCCCTGCGACCAGGCCAACGTGGTGGTGCGGCCTTCCGGGGACGGGCGGCGCAGAGGTGCGCGGCCGACCTGGATCGGATTCGCGATGGGTGACGACTGCACCGAGGACCTGGTGAACTGGGCGACCGCCGGAGGACCGGGCGTCGCCCCGCCTCCGGTCGCGCTGGAGTTGAAGTTCGTCCGGCCGCCGCGCGAGGCGCGGGGTCGGACCAAGACCCGTACCCGCGGCCCTACCCGCGGCTGAGTCCGTTCGTCCCGGCGGCTCGTCGGCGGTGGGGCGGTCGCGGTCCGACCGGGGGCCGCGCCCGGCGGTGATATCGGCCACTACCTGAGCACCTGTCCCAACCGCTGCCGGGCGGAGGCGACTTGTGCGGGCCGGCCGTATGGAACCACGCGTCCCGGTACGGCACTCTTCTCCCTTGTGGGGACCCTTCCGTACCAAAGCCCGTCGACCGAGACCGCGCACATGGTGGTGGCCGGGGACGACGCCCTGGCGCACCGGCTCGCCGCTGAACTGCGCGGTGTGTACGGCGAGCGGGTGACCCTCGTCGTACCGCCCGCACAGCGCCGCGTGCGCCCGCCGGTGGTCGGACGGGCCCGGGGCTCGACCCTGTTCGACCGGGTCTCCGCGGCGGTGAACCGGGCCGCCGGGAACGGTGACGCGCCGCCCGGCCGTACGGCCGAACCACCCGGCGGCGAAAGGGTGCTGGAGGCCACCGAACTCACCGAGGCGGTGCTCGCCGAGGCGGGCGTCGAACGGGCCGCCGCCCTCGCGCTCGTCCATGACGACGACGAGGCCAACATCCGGGCCGCGCTCACCGCGCGCCGCCTCAACCCGCGGCTGCGGCTCGTCATCCGCCTCTACAACCGGCGCCTCGGCCAGCACATCAAGGAACTCCTCGACCAGGCCTCGGCGTTGGCCACGGCCGGGATCGACGACGGCACCGGCGACGGTGGTGACCGTGGTGACAGCGATGGTGGCGGTGGGGGGTTCGACGCGTCCACCACCGTGCTGTCCGACGCCGACACCGCCGCGCCCGCGCTCGCCGCGACCGCCGTCGCCGGCACCAGCAAGGTCGTCCAGACGGACGGGCTGATGCTGCGGGCGGTGGAACGGCCTCCGCCGGGTCCCGGTGAGGTCGCCGACCCCGGTCTGTGCACGCTCGCGCTGCTGTCCGCCACGACCAACGACCCCGCAGGGGCCGACGGTTCCGAGAGCAGCGGTCCGCAGGGGCCCCGGCTGCTGCCCGACGAACGGGCGGTGGCCGCCGCCACCGGGCGCGGGACCGTCGTCCTGGAGACCGTGTCGTACACCGGTCCCGCGGCGTCCGGCGGGCGCAGCGTCCTGCCCTTCGCCTCGCTGCTGTCACGACGGCTGCGCTGGTCGTTCGCCGGGCTGGTGGGATGTGTGATCGGGTTGGCGATCGCCTCGATGGTCGTCACCGGGGAGACTCCGCTGGGGGCCACCTATCTGACACTGCTCGACCTCTTCGCCATCAACAATCCCGCCATCGGGCAACCGGCCGGGCGCCAGGTCCTCCAGCTCTTCTCCGGGCTCGTCGGGTTGCTGCTGCTTCCCGTGCTGCTCGCCGCCGTGCTGGAGGCGCTGGGTACGTTCCGGAACGGGTCCGCGTTGCGCAAGCCGCCGCGGGGGCTGTCCGGGCATGTGGTGCTGCTCGGGGTCGGCAAGATCGGTACGCGGGTGCTGGCGCGTCTGCGGGAGCTGAACATTCCCGTGGTGTGCGTGGAGGCCGACCCCGAGGCGCGGGGGCTGGCGATGGCGCGGCGGCTGCGGGTGCCGGTGGTGCTGGGGGATGTGACCCAGGAAGGTGTGCTGGAGGCCGCGAAGATCCACCGGGCGCATGCGTTGCTCGCGCTGACCAGCGCGGACACGACCAATCTGGAGGCCGCGCTGTATGCCCGTACGGTGCGGCCCGATCTGCGGGTGGTGCTGCGGCTGTACGACGACGACTTCGCGACCGCCGTGTACCGGACCCTGCGGGCCGCGCATCCGCAGGCGCTCACGCGTAGTCGCAGCGTGTCGCATCTGGCCGCGCCCGCGTTCGCCGGGGCGATGATGGGGCGGCAGATCCTCGGGGCGATTCCGGTCGAACGGCGGGTGTTGCTGTTCGCGGCCATCGAGGTGGGCGGGCACGCCCAGTTGGAGGGGCGGACCGTGGGAGAGGCGTTCCGGGCGGGGGCGTGGCGGGTGCTCGCGCTGGAGACGGGGGCGGCGGGACGGCGTGGGGATCCGGCGGGCGGAGGCGGGGGCGGAGGCGGCGGGGTGTCGCAGCGGGCGCCGAGCGGGCTGGTCTGGGATCTTCCGTCCTCCTATGTGCTGCGGGCGGAGGATCGGGTGGTGTTGGCGGCTACTCGGCGGGGGCTTGCGGAGTTGTTGGGACGGCGGGCTCGGGAGCGGTCCGTAGGTCCTCCGGGCCAGTAGGGGTGGGCGGGGCTCTCACGGGGGGGCGGCGGTTGTCGTGGTCGGGTGTCCTTTTCCTCGCCCCCGCCGCCCCTACCCGTCCCATCCTCTGGGGCTCCGCCCCAGACCCCGGCAGGGCGCCGCCCCCGGACCCCGGCAAGCCGCTGTCCCTGCACCCCGACAGGGCGCCGCCCCCCGACCCCGGCAAGGCGCTGCCCTCAGACCAGACAGGGCGCTACCCCTGCACACCGGCCAAGCGCTGCCCTCAGACCCCGACAGGGCGCCACCCTTGCACCCCGGCGGGTTGCCGCCGGACCTGGCCGGGAATCCGCGCCGGAACCCGGCAGGGGCGCTACGCGGTCCCTGGCAGGGGTGCTGCACCTCGTCCTCGGCCCCCGCCCCGGCAGAGGCAGGGGCAGAGGCAGGGGCAGAGGCAGAAGGCGCAGGGGCAGGGGCAGGGGCAGGGGCGCTGTACCCCGGCCACCCGAACCCGCGGGGACCGCCCCGTCAGGTCGGGAGGTGAGTCTGGGCGAAGGCCAGTTCCAGGTGGACCTGTTTGATGCGTTCGTCGACGACCAGGGAGCCGTGGCCGGCGTCGTAGCGGTAGACCTCGTGGACGGCTCCCCGGGCGGCGAGGCGGTCGACGTAGTTCTCGACCTGGCGGATGGGGCAGCGGGGGTCGTTCACGCCGGCCGAGATGTAGACGGGGGCCTTGACGGCGTCCACGTACGTCAGGGGTGAGGACGCCTCGAAGCGCTCGGGGACCTCCTCCGGGGTGCCGCCCAGCAGTGTGCGGTCCATGGCCTTCAGGGCCTCCATCTCGTCGTGGTACGCCGTGACGTAGTCCGCGACCGGGACGGCGGCGATGCCGAGGGTCCAGGCGTCCGGCTGGGTGCCCAGGCCCAGCAGTGTGAGGTAGCCGCCCCAGGAACCGCCGGTGAGGATCAGGCGCTCGGGGTCGGCGAGTCCGGACGTCACCGCCCACTCGCGGACCGCCGCGATGTCCTCCAGCTCGATGAGACCGACCCGGTGCTTGAGGGCGTCCGTCCACTCCCGCCCGTACCCGGTCGAACCCCGGTAGTTGACCCGCACCACCGCGTACCCGTGGTCCACCCAGGCCGCCGGGCCCGCCGCGAAGGAGTCGCTGTCGTGCCAGGTCGGGCCGCCGTGGATGTCGAAGACGGTGGGCAGGGGTCCCGTCGCCCCGGCCGGCTTCTGGACCAGGGCGTGGACCCTGCCGCCGGGACCCTCCACCCAGACGTCCTCCACGGGGACCGAGCCCGGGGACTTCAGGCCGGGGGGATCGAGGATGACCCCGCGGGTCGTCGAGCGGACCGACGACGGCTCGGCCGCCGACGACCACAGGTACTCCACGCTGCCGTCGGGGCGGGCCGTCGCCCCGGACACCGTGCCCGCGGGGGTGGGCACGCGGAGCAGCTCACCGGACGCCAGGTCGTAGCGCCACAGGTCGCTGCGGGCCTCGAAGCTGTGCGCGATCAGCAACGCCGAACCGTCCGGATACCACTCGGCGCCCACGTCGCCGGGCAGGTCGAGGGAGAGGTCCGTCTCCTCGCCGGTCGCGACGTCCCACACCAGCGGCTCCCAACGGCCGCGCCGCTGGTGCCCGATGAGCAGCCGGGTGTCCCCGTCGACCGGGGCGAAGCCCAGCACCTCCAGGCCCAGCTCGACCGTGCCGCCCTTGCTGTCGTCGAGGTCGGCGACCGTCGAGCCGTCCGGGCGCAGCACCCGCAGCGCCGAGTGCATCGCGTCGCCGTGCTCGGTGTGCTCCACGGCGATCAGGGAGCCGTCGTGGGAGAGGTCGCCGACGCCGGCCGACTCCCGGTGGCGGTAGATCTCCACGGGTTCCTCGCCGGACCGGACCAGATGGATCGTCGACCCGTCGTCGTCCGTCGAGCGGCCCACGACCGCCGTCCGTCCGTCCCGGCCGATGGCGAGTCCCCCGGGGTAGGAGGGCTCCAGTCCCGGCGCGGCGGGCTCGTCCACACTGGCGGCACCGGCGGTCGCGGCGGGGGAAGCGGCGTCCGCGGAGCCGGCACCGGCGAAGCGCTGCCGGCGCCAGATGCCGAACTCGTCGCCGTCCTTGTCGTCGAACCACCAGATCCACTCGCCGTCCGGGGAGAGCACCCCGTCCGTCGTACCGTTCGCCCGGTCGGTGATCTGGCGCTGCTCGCCCGTCTCGCGGTCCCACGCGTACAGCTCGTAGGTTCCCGTCGCGTTGGAGACGAACAGCGAGCGGTGCGGGGCGTCCTCCGCCCAGTCCGGCAGCGACACCCTCGGTGCCCTGAAGCGCTTCTCCCAGTCGGGCATGGCCGCCTGCTGCTGCTCGACGGACGCGTTGCTCTCAGTCATGGCCCCATAGTGCCTGGCCCACCCGTCCTCGCGCCGACGAGGTCCCCAGCCTGTGGACAACTCCGTCCACAACCCCCGTCCCGTCCCGCCCGGCGGCCGGTGCCGGACGGGCGGGACCGGCTTATGGGACCGGGCGGCGGGACCGGGACCCGGAGCCCGGCCGCGCGCGGCGGCACCGTACCTTTGAAGTCGTGTACCGGTTCCTGCTGACGCCCCGCTGGTGGGGGATCAACGTCTTCGTGCTGTTGGCCATCCCCTTCTGCATCTTCATGGGGTCGTGGCAGTTGAGCCGGTTCGAGGCTCGGGTCCAGGACCAGCGTGACGCCGGCGAGCAGGCCGCCGCGGCCAGGACGGATCCGGCCCGACCGCTGCGCGAGCTGCTGCCCGTCGACAAGGACACGTCCGGCAAGCAGGCCGTCGCCACCGGCCGGTACGGCAAGCAGCTGCTGGTGCCGGACCGCGAGGTGGACGGCAGGCGCGGGTACTACGTGCTGACGCTGCTGCGGACCGACGGCGGCCGGGCGCTGCCCGTCGTCCGGGGCTGGCTGCCCGGTACCGCGGATCCCGCGAAAGCGCCCGCCGCCCCGGCCGGCGAGGTGACCGTCACGGGGGCGTTGCAGGTCTCCGAGAGCCCGGGGTCGGACGGGGTGAGCGCCGCCGGTGGGCTTCCCGACGGGCAGACCGGCGCGATCAGCTCGGCGTCGCTGGTGAACCTGGTGCCGTACAAGGTCTACGACGCCTGGATCACCCTCGCGAAGGCCGACGGCGGGATGACGGCGGTGCCCGCGACCGCGCCGCAGGGCACCGGCCTGGACCTCAAGGCGTTCCAGAACCTCGGCTACACCGGTGAGTGGTTCGTCTTCGCGGGCTTCGTCGTCTTCATGTGGTTCCGGCTGCTGCGGCGCGAGGCCGAGTTCACGCGGGACGCGGAGCTGGGCCTGATCCCCTCCGCGGAGGCGGACCAGGACCGGGACCGGGAGCGGAACGGAAGCCCGGAGGGGAATCCGGACCGAAGCGCGAACGGGCACGCGGACGGAAGTTCGGACGGGAATCCGGTCCGGGACGCCGCCGGGGCCCCGGCTCCCTAGACGCTCCGGCGCGGTCCCGTGGGTTCTCGGGGCCCGGCGCCGCCCCCGCTCAGGACGCCGCCAGTATCCCCGTCCGGTACACCGTGCCCGCGCACGCGCCGGACACTGTCGTCGAGGCGGTCGCGCCCGTGTCCGTCGCGTAGGAGAGCGTGACACTGCCGTCCGCCACGCCGTCCTCCGTGAGGAGCTGGGCCGAGGTGCCCGTGCCGCCGGTGTCCGTGCCGGTGCCGCCGGCCGTGGTGGCCTCCTCCGTGGAGCTCGGATCCGGCGACGGCTCCCCTCCACCGGTGGTCGGACAGGTCTCCGAGGGCACCCAGGCGAACTTCACGACGTACGAGGCACCCGGCTGCAGCACCAGCGAGGCGACCTCCGTGGAGGGGTTCGGCAGGCCGGTGGCCGCGTCGCCCGCCACATGGGTCACCACGCTGATCTTGGACGGGTCGGCCGCGCCCTGTGCCAGGGTGCTGACGGCGCCCGCGCCGCTGACGGTGCAGCTGGTGCCCGAGCTGTTCGAGACGCTGAAGGAGCCGTAGACCGCGCCGGTGGAGTCCGGGACGCCGACGGTGCTGGTGGCGCCGCCGAGCTGTGCCGGTGTGCACGCGAGCGCGGTGGGCGCCGAGGCCGACGGATCGGGTCCCCCGGTGGCCGCCCCGGTGCTCGCCTCTTTGCCCTTGTCGGGCGCTCCCGTACGGCCCTGCTTGCCGTGGTCATTGGAGGTGCCGGAGCCGCCGCCCGCGGTGCTTTCGCCGCCGTCCGGGTTCTTGCCCTGGCTGGTGCCGCCCTGGGCCTGCGAGCTGTTGCCCGCGATGGACGGGTCGGCGTTCGACCCGGAGGCGTTCGAGACGTGCACCAGGGCCGGGACGGCCGTGCCGATGAAGAGCGCGGCGGCTGCCATGCCGACGAGAGCCTGGCGCTTGCGGGCCCGCCGGGCGGGCACCGCGCGGCGCAGATGCTCCAGCGTGCCGTCGGTGGGTTCGATCTCCTCGACCGCCTGGTGCAGCAGCCGGCGCAATGCCAGTTCGTCCGGGCCGAGGTTTTCGGAGCCCAGTTCGGCCGGGCCCTGTTCGTCGGGCTGTCCGTCGGGGCCGTGGTTCACAGTTCCGTTCCCAGCGTGCGATTGCTTGTGCTCGTGCTCCGGGTGCCGTTCCTCGTCACGGCGCCGCAGGTCCTCGTGCTCGCTCATGCCGGGGCCTCCATGGCCACACGGAGCGCCGCGATGCCGCGCGAGCCGTACGCCTTGACCGAGCCGAGCGATATGCCGAGGGTCTCGGCGACCTGGGCCTCGGTCATGTCCGCGAAGTAGCGCAGCACGAGGACCTCGCGCTGACGGCGCTGCAGGCCCTTCATGGCCTTCTTCAGCGCGTCGCGCTCCAGCAGGTCGTACGCGCCCTCCTCCGCGCTCGCCATGTCGGGCATCGGCTTCGAGAGGAGCTTGAGGCCGAGGATGCGCCGGCGCAGGGCGGACCGCGAGAGGTTGACGACGGTCTGACGCAGGTAGGCCAGCGTCTTCTCCGGCTCGCGGACGCGCTTGCGCGCCGAGTGCACCCGGATGAAGGCCTCCTGGACGACGTCCTCGCAGGAGGCGGTGTCGTCGAGCAGGAGCGCCGCGAGACCCAGGAGCGACCGGTAGTGGGCGCGGTAGGTCTCGGTCAGATGGTCGACCGTCGTGCCTGCGGCCGTGCTGGTGTCCTCAGCGCCGTCGCGCTGGCTCGGTATGCGGGCGGGCCGCGCTGCGGGCATGGGCGCGATCACCGGCATGCCGCCGGGCGCGCCGGGGCTGCCGAGTCGGCGGGGTGGACGCAGGGCCGCGCCCCTCGTCTGTACCGCAGTGAATTCGAGTACCTCTGCCACGCCAGTTGGACACGCGTCCCCCCGTCAGGGTTGTACGCGACGGGCATCACATTCGATTCGGCCATCACTTCGGCCGAAACGTTCACGCGTGCGCGGACCGCGACGCCCACCCTCACGCACACCGCGACGCCCACCGGAACAGATGCCGGAAACCCCACCGACGCGCCCGGCAGCGCGCCTGAAAGTGCACTGAAACCCCTCATGCGTAACAGCCCATCCCCTATGCCCCATGTGCCCTGCCGCCCCCGGACCACCCGCGCAGGGCTACCGCAAAGACGCTCCCCGCCCTCCGCACGGTTGCGGAGAACGGGGAGGGAAATCTTCGAACGCCGGGTGTGTCTCGTTCAAGTGGTCCGGACCATTATTCCGGCCACACGACTCACACAGATCCTACAAATGAATCCGGGGATGACCAGGGGGATTTTTCCCGGCCCCCGACCGCGGCCGGAAATCCAGCCGTGCAGGTCACGCCCGGCCCGGGGGACGGACCGACAGCTCCGCCGCCACCAGCTCCGCGATCTGCGCCGTGTTGAGCGCGGCGCCCTTGCGGAGGTTGTCGCCGCAGACGAAGAGTTCGAGGGCGGTCGGATCGTCGAGCGCCCGGCGGACGCGGCCCACCCAGGTCGGGTCGGTACCCACGACGTCGGCGGGAGTGGGGAACTCCCCGGCGGCCGGATCGTCGAACAGGACGACCCCTGGCGCGGTGGCCAGGATCTCCCGCGCCCTCGCCACCGTGACCCTGCCCTCGAAACGGGCGTGGACGGTGAGGGAGTGCGTGGTGACGACGGGGACGCGGACGCAGGTCACGGCCACGGGCAGGTGGGGCAGCCCGAGGATCTTGCGGGACTCGTCCCGCACCTTCATCTCCTCCGAGGACCAGCCGTCCTCGCGCAGCGACCCGGCCCACGGTACGACGTTCAGCGCCACCGGCTCCGGGAACGGGCCGGTGTTGTCCCCCACCGCACGGCGTACGTCACCGGGGCTGGTCCCCAGTTCCGTGCCGGCGACCAGGGACAGCTGCTGGCGCAGGGTCTCGACGCCGGCGCGCCCGGCGCCGCTCACCGCCTGGTAGCTGGAGACCACCAGCTCGCGCAGCCCGAACTCGGCGTGCAGCGCGCCGAGCGCCACGATCATGGAGAGGGTGGTGCAGTTCGGGTTGGCGATGATCCCGCGGGGACGCATCCGCGCGGTGTGCGGATTGACCTCGGGGACGACCAGGGGTACGTCCGGGTCCATCCGGAAGGCGCCCGAGTTGTCCACCACGATCACACCCTTGGCGGCGGCGATCGGCGCCCAGTGCGCGGCCACCTCGTCGGGTACGTCGAACATCGCGACGTCGACCCCTTCGAGGGCGGCCTCGCTCAGCGCCGCCACCTCGACCTCCTCGCCGCGCACGGCCAGCTTGCGGCCGGCCGAGCGCGGGGAGGCGAGCAGACGGATCTCGCCCCAGATGTCCGCGTGCTGGGACAGGATCTGGAGCATGACGCCGCCGACGGCCCCGGTCGCACCCACGACCGCGAGCGTCGGACGCCCGAGGCGTCCGGGGTGACCGGAGTATCCGGAGTGTTCAGCCGGTCGCCCGGTCCGTTCGGCCATCAGCGGCCAGTGCCCCCGTAGACGACGGCCTCGTCGCTGTCGGAGTCGAGCCCGAAGGCGGTGTGCACGGCGCGCACGGCCTCCGGCACGTCGTCGGCACGGGTCACGACCGAGATACGGATCTCGGAGGTCGAGATCAGCTCGATGTTGACCCCGGCGTCGCTGAGCGCCTCGAAGAAGCCGGCCGTGACACCCGGGTTCGTCTTCATGCCCGCGCCGACGAGCGAGATCTTGCCGATCTGGTCGTCGTAGCGCAGCGAGTCGTAGCCGATCACGGTCCTGGCCTTCTCCAGGGCGTCGATGGCCTTGCGGCCCTCGGTCTTGGGAAGGGTGAAGGAGATGTCCGTGAGGCCCGTGGAGGCGGCGGACACGTTCTGCACGACCATGTCGATGTTGATCTCGGCGTCGGCGATGGCCCGGAAGATCGAAGCGGCCTCGCCCGGCTTGTCCGGGACACCGACGACGGTGACCTTGGCCTCGGAGGTGTCGTGAGCGACACCGGAGATGATGGCCTGCTCCACCTTCTGGTCCCCTTGCTGGATCGGTGCGTTGCTGACCCAGGTGCCCTGGAGTCCGCTGAAGGACGAGCGCACGTGGATCGGGATGTTGTAGCGGCGGGCGTACTCCACACAGCGGTGGAGCAGCACCTTGGAGCCGGAGGCGGCGAGCTCCAGCATGTCCTCGAAGGCGATCCAGTCGATCTTCTTCGCCTTCTTCACCACCCGCGGGTCGGCGGTGAACACGCCGTCCACGTCGGTGTAGATCTCGCAGACCTCGGCGTCGAGGGCCGCCGCGAGCGCGACCGCCGTCGTGTCGGAACCACCGCGCCCGAGCGTGGTGATGTCCTTCTTGTCCTGCGAGACACCCTGGAACCCGGCGACGATGGCGATGTTGCCCTCGTCGAGGGCCGTGCGGATACGGCCGGGCGTGACGTCGATGATCCGCGCTTTGTTGTGGACCGAGTCGGTGATGACACCCGCCTGGCTGCCGGTGAACGACTGGGCGCTGTGGCCCAGGTTCTTGATCGCCATCGCCAGCAGGGCCATGGAGATCCGCTCTCCCGCGGTCAGCAGCATGTCGAACTCTCGCCCGCTGGGCATCGGAGACACCTGCTCGGCGAGATCGATCAGCTCGTCCGTCGTGTCGCCCATCGCGGAAACGACCACGACCACCTGGTGGCCGTTCTTCTTCGCTTCCACGATTCGCTTGGCGACGCGCTTGATGCCCTCGGCATCGGCTACGGAGGAACCTCCGTACTTCTGCACGACAAGGCCCACGTGCGCTCCTCGCTCCATCTGTCTCTGCACCGCACTACTGCGGTCGGCTCAGTTTAACGAGCGGCCGGATTTCCCTTCCGAAGTATCGCATCGTGAGATGTCCCGCTCACGACGTGATCACTGCGGACCGTCAGGTCGACCGAGGCCGTCAGGGTCCTCCGGCCGCTCCGAGCGGCATCTGCCCATGTCCCGGCCCCGCCACTCCGGAAAGTGCCCCGAGTCACACGGGGCCGCCGTGACCCGGGTGCCGACGAGGGAGGGGCGCACGCCCGGCGTGCCCGAGGTGCTCTGGGTGCCGGAGTACCTGGTGCGCCCGGAGTGCTCGGTGCGTCCGGCGCCTACTTGGCCGTCCCCAGGCCCAGCGGGCCCCCGATCTCCTCGGCCATCACCCGGCCCGCCTCCTCCGCGAGGATCTCCTCGCCGAGGTCCTGGTCGGTGTCCAGGCCGTTCAGGTCGTCCAGGGGCTGGTTCAGCCGCACATGGGCGACCAGGGACTGGAGGGCGCGCAGAGCGGCCGAGGCGGTGGAGCCCCAGTTCGAGAAGTACGAGAACTGCCACCACCACAGCGCCTCGCTGGTGCGTCCCGCGCGGTAGTGGGCCATGCCGTGGCGCAGGTCCGTGATGACGTCGGCGAAGTCGTCCGAGATCCGGCAGGCCACCGGGGCCCTGCGGGGCTCGTACGGGTCGAAGACCTCGGAGTAGACGTCGATCGGCTCCAGTATCACGGCCAGGCGTTCGCGCAGCTCGTCGACGTCCGGTTCCGGGCCGAGGTCCGGCTCGTAGCGCTCGTCGGGGACGATGTCCTCGTGCGCGCCCAGGCGTCCGCCGGCCAGGAGGAGTTGGGAGATCTCCAGGAGGAGGAAGGGCACCGCGGAGTCCGGCTCGTCGCCCTTGGCCACCTCGGTGACGGCGACCAGGAAGCTCTCGACCTGGTCCGCGATCTGGACCACGAAGTCGTCGGGGTCCTGACTGGTGGCGTGCAGTGTGGCGTCAGACATCTAGGAGTCGTCTCCCCTCGAAGGCGCGGCCGAGCGTGACCTCGTCCGCGTATTCCAGGTCGCCACCCACCGGGAGGCCGCTGGCCAGGCGGGTGACCCTGAGGCCCATGGGCTTGATCATGCGGGCGAGATACGTGGCCGTGGCCTCGCCCTCCAGGTTCGGGTCGGTGGCCAGGATGAGTTCCGTGACCGCGCCGTCCGCGAGGCGGGCGAGGAGTTCCCTTATCCGCAGGTCGTCCGGGCCCACACCCTCGATCGGGCTGATCGCTCCGCCGAGCACGTGGTACTTCCCCCGGAACTCACGCGTCCGCTCGATCGCGACGACGTCCTTCGGTTCCTCGACCACGCAGATCACCGACAGGTCGCGGCGCGGGTCGCGGCAGATGTTGCACAGCTCCTCCTGTGCCACGTTGCCGCAGGTCGCGCAGAAGCGGACCCTCGCCTTGACCTCCATGAGGCACTGCGCGAGCCGACGGACGTCCGTCGGCTCGGCCTGCAGGATGTGGAAGGCGATCCGTTGCGCGCTCTTGGGACCGACGCCGGGCAGCCGCCCCAACTCGTCGATGAGGTCCTGGACCACGCCTTCGTACAACGGACTGCCGCCCTTCCTGGATTCTTTCAGTACGTACGGTAGTTGGCCGCCGCCGGTCTTAGAAGGGCAGACCGGGGATGCCGCCGCCGCCGAGACCCTGGGCGAGCGGGCCGAGCTTCTGCTGCTGGAGCGCCTGCGCGTTCTCGTTCGCCGCCTGGACCGCCGCGACGACCAGGTCGGCGAGCGTCTCCGTGTCCTCGGGGTCCACCGCCTTCGGGTCGATCACCAGGGCGCGGAGCTCACCTGAGCCGGTCACCGTCGCCTTCACCAGACCGCCGCCCGACTGGCCTTCCACCTCCGTGCGCGCGAGTTCCTCCTGCGCGTTCGCGAGGTCCTGCTGCATCTTCTGGGCCTGCTGGAGCAACTGCTGCATGTTGGGCTGGCCACCACCGGGAATCACGATCAGCTCCTGGGTCGTACGGCTATCGGCACCACTGTCCGGACGGGGTTTTCCCGCTCAGCACGAGCCTACGTGGTCGACGGGCCGGTCGCCCCAGCACTCTTTCGAGTGACACCGCCCGTCCGCCTATACCTGACCAAGACCCTCTTCCGGGCGGAAAACCGGTGAAAACCGGGCCATCGCCACCCATTGGGCGGTAGGAAAGGGACGGCGCCTGTGCATCATGCGTCACGCAGCATCACACAACGTCACTAGTTTTCGTCGGAGCCGTCGTCGCCGGGGTCGTGGCCCGCGTCGTCGTCGGCGTCATCACCGTCGTCAGTAGGGAGTGCCGGGTGAGCCAGCCGGAGATGCAGCCCGAGGGGCCGCCCCAGGACGCTCGGGACGACGGGGCCGGGGGCCCTCGGCCGGGCGACCTGACCGGCCGGCCGCTCCCCCTCGGGGACTGGGGGGAACCGGCCGAGCGGCTCCATGAGCTGTACCAGTGGGTGGAGCGGGGGGCTCTCGACACGGCGTCCTGGTACCTCGCGGACCGGGCCGGGAAGCGGTGGGGGGCCCGGGTGCTGCGGGGCGGAGCGGGACTGGGCACGGTGGCCGGAGCCGCGCTGCCGCTGCTGGATCTCACCGGAGTGGTCGGTGGCGTGGCTCCCTGGGGGTATCTCGCACTGCTGCTCGCGGTGGCGTGTGTGGCGGGCGACCGGTTCTTCGGGGTGACCTCCGGGTGGATAAGGGACGTGGCCACGGCGCAGGCCGTGCAGCGACGGCTCCAGGTCCTCCAGTTCGACTGGGCGTCCGAGAGCGTGCGGGAGGTGCTGGGGCCCGCGGAGGGGACCGCCAGCGAGGCGGCGGAGCGGTGTCTCGGCGTCCTGCGCAGATTCTCGGAGGACGTCACGGAGCTGGTCCGGGCCGAGACCGCGGACTGGATGGTGGAGTTCCGGACGGGACCGGCGCCGTTGGGCATCCAGTCGTCGCTGGCCGGGTCGCCCCGGCCCGAGGGGACTTCGCCCGGACGCCTGCCGCTGCCCCCGGGCACCCGGCCGAACATGCCCCGCCAGCGGCCGCCCGAGCCGCGATAGCCCTCCGGGCGGGGTGCCGGGGCGTGTCCGGTCCGGGTGGGTCGGCTCCGGGGCGTGTCCGGTCCGGTCGGGCCGGCTCCGGGGCGCTGCCCGGGGTTCCCCGGCGGGATGGGTTCCTGCGGGGCCGGTGGGGGCTTGTCGCGCAGTTCCCCGCGCCCCCTGACGGGGGTCCCTGGGGGCCAGGGCAGGCAGATGGTCGGGCCGGTGGCGGGGGCCTGGCAGCCGACCGGGCGGGCAGTTCCTCGTGCCCTGACGAGGCCCTGGTGGCCGGGCGGGCGGCTTTTCCCCGCGCCCCTGACGGGGGCACGGGGGTGGGTGGGCTCAGTCCGTGCCGCAGATTTTCAGGCCTACGGGGGTTCCGCACGGCAGGTGGCCGTGGGTGCGGATCACGTCCTGGCCGCTGCCCCGGCTGATGTAGGTGAGGAAGCTGGAGGCGAGGGAGTCGGCGGGCGGCTGGCCGTAGGTGTAGGCGTACTCGATCTCGCGGTACGGATAGTCGCTGGTGCCGTGCTCCAGCTCCTCGACGGAGGGGATGTGGCCGTCGAGGGTGAGCTGGTGCAGGCCCTTGCGGCCGGTCGCGAGGTTCAGCTCGCTGTAGCCGATCGCGCCGGGGAGCGCCGCCACGGTGCTCAGCACCTGGTCGGTGGAGTCCAGTTCGCAACGCACCACGGAAGCCGTCGTGTCGTCCTTGTGGACGCAGTCGAGGGAGGAGTTCGCGATCTCGCCGCGGCCCAGCACCCGGCGCTGGAAGACCTGCCGCGTACCGGAGTTGGCGTCCCGGCTGACGAGGAGCACGGGCCGGTCGGGGCCGCCGAGCTGCTTCCAGTCGCGGATCTCGCCGCGGTAGAGCCGGCGTACCTCGTCCAGCGTGAGGCCGCGGAGCGGGATGTCGTCGTTGACGACCAGTGCGAAGACCGAGACCGCGACCCGGTTCTCCCGCAGCTGCGGGAGACCGTTGGGCTTGGGCCCGTCGGAGAGGGCGACGACGGGCGGCGAGCCGTTCTTCGACCGGGCCCCCGCGTCCGCGAGCTCACGCACCCCCGCCGTACTGCCGTGCGCGTCGACCACGATGTCGGAGCCCTCGCAGTCCCGCTCGTACTTCTTGGCCAGCTCGCTCATGACGGGCGCGAAGGCGGTCGAGCCGGTGACCGTCAGCGTGCCCTGCTCACAGCCGATCGGCGGCCGCGAGTCGTCCCGCAGCACGACGATCAGCGCGAGTGCGACGACGCACACCGTCAGCAGCACGGTGATCGTCCGGGCCGCGCGGCTGAACAGGGGCGGCTGATCGTCCGGTGTCGTACTGCGGTTGGGGCTGACCTCACCGTCCCGCAGTCCGCCGATGAGGCGTATGTTCCGCCCGACGTCACCACCCGACAGCAGCACGAGCAGCTTGAAGTGCTCGCCCCGGTTGAGCGGGACGCGCGGGATGCGCAGGGTGCCGCCCTCGTAACTGAGCCCCGCCGCCGGCGTGAAGTGGTCCATGAGGTGGTCGGTGCCGGGCGGCTGGGTGACGGACACGCCCCGGATGGTGCGATCGGTGAACACCGCGGTCAGACCGTGCCGTTCACGGCTCGTGTAGTCGTCCCCGGCGATGCTCTGCGAGCCGTCGTTCTCGATCCGCAGCAGCACCAGCGTGGCGTCCGCCATGCCCGGCGCCTCGTCGAACAGCCCGAGCCGCACGTTGGCGCGACCCGAACGCACGTCGTCGCCCACCGGGTTGTCCATCTGCACCCGGTACCCGATCCGCTTGCGCCGCGGCACCCGGCGCTCGTACCAGACCATCACGGCAGAGGCGACGACACCGATCACGGCGGTCCCGACGGCCACTACGTTCTCTGCGCTCAGCCACTCCATCGCGAGCCACTCCCCCGAGCCCAACGGTGGGGCCACCGTACGACTTGGAGCGAGAACGCCCGGCGTACGCCGGATGAAGTTTCAGCAGCCGTCCACGCCGACCGCCCTCGACGGTGACCGCCCCCGCGTCAGCCGCTCTCCGGTACGTCCGTCAGCCGCTCTTCGTGTACGTCAGGGCGTCGCCGGAACCCGTGTTCACCCGGCGCAGACTCCCGTCGGGCAGCAGGGTCACCTCGGAGGCGGCGCCCGGCGTGCAGGAGGAGAGCGGTCCGCCGGACGAGACCTGGGAGGGACCGATCCGCAGCGGGCCGCCGGCGGCCGGGGCGGCGGTCAGCTCGGCCTGGAAGACGCAGTGGTAGGTGCCGCTGCCGAGCGGGCCGTCCGCGGTGAGCGTGAGGACCGTGTCGCCGACCTCGCCCTGCCGGATGGTGAGGCGGCGCGTGTTGTGCCCCGTCGCGTTGTCGATGGAGGCGTCCCAGGTGCCGAGGAACCCCTCCGGGACCGTCCCGCCCTGCGCCGACGGCGAGGCGGACGACTCGGTGGGGGCGGAGGTGGAGGCGGAGGCCGACGGCCCGGATGCCGTCGGTCCCGGTGTCGTGGGCGCGGTGGTGGCCGGGGCCCCCTTGGAGTCGTCGGTGCCGCCGCTGCCGCCCCGCATCAGGGCGTAGACGGAGCCGCCCGCGCCCAGCGCGACGACCAGCGCCACGACGATCAGGGCGGCGGTGGAACGGCCGCTCCTGCGCGGGGGCTCCAGGAGGTCGGGGGCGGGCCCGCTCCCGGGGCCGTACGGAGTCGTCGAGCCGTAGGAGCCCGGCGGAGTGCCCCAGCCGCCCTGCGGATAGCCGTACGCGGGTGGCCCCGAAGGGCTGGGGTGCTGCTGGGGATAGCCGTACGCGGGGTGCTGCGCGGGCGGTGCGGCCGGCGGGGGCGTCCCGTGGATGCCCCCGATCATCGTGGGGAGGTGGTCCGCGGAGCCCGGCTGCCCCGGCGGCGGAGTGGCGGCGTGCTCCGGGGAGACCTCGGGAACCGGCGTCGTGCCGGAGGCGACGGGGGCCACGGATGCGGCGGGTGCGGCGGGTGCGGCAGACACGCCGGGTGCAGCGGCCGCGGCAGCGGATTTGGACAGATCCACGGCCGGGCCCGCAGCCTGCTCCGAGACCTGCGCCGGAGGCTGCTCCGGAGCCCGCTCCGGGGCCGGCGGAAGCGCGGCCGTCGCCGTGTCCGGATTCTCCGTGTCCAGCAACCGCACGGCGTGCCGCCCCAGTTGGGCCACCAGCGCGCTCGGCAGCCACGGGTCACGGGACCGCCCGCCCGAGACGGTGTCCTCGGCGCCGGTCCGCTCCAGGATCTCGTCGAGCGAGGGGCGTGCCGCCGGATCCTTGCGCAGACAGTGCCGTACGAGGTCGGCGAGCCCCTCCGGTACGCCCTCCAGGTCCGGGTCCTCCTGCGCGATGCGGAACATCATCGCGTGCACCCCGCTGCTCGTCGCCCCGAAGGGCAGCACGCCCGTGGCGGCGTACGACAGGACCGACCCCAGGCAGAAGATGTCGCACGCGGGCGTGACACGGTCACCGCGGACCTGCTCGGGCGCCATGAAGCCGGGAGAGCCGACGAGCGCGCCGGTGCGGGTGAGGCCGCCGTCGGTGACGGTCTCCAGGGCGCGCGCGATCCCGAAGTCGATGACGCGCGGGCCGTCGATCGTCACGAGCACGTTGGAGGGCTTGAGGTCGCGGTGGATGAGTCCGGCCGCGTGGATGTCCTTCAGGGCGTGCGCGAGGCCGGCCGCGAGGATGCGCACGGAACGCTCCGGCAGCGCGCCGTGGTCGTGGCCGACGACGGTCTGGAGACTGGGACCGGCCACATAACCGGTCGCGACCCACGGGATGTCGGCCTCCGTGTCCGCGTCCAGCACGGGCGCGGTCCAGTGACCGCCGACCCTGCGCGCGGCCTGCACCTCCTGCCGGAAGCGGGCCCGGAACTCCTCCTGCTCGGCCAGTTCCTCGCGCACCAGTTTCACGGCGACGGTACGGCCGCGGTCGGAGCGTGCGAGATAGACGTTCCCCATCCCGCCGGCACCGAGCCGCGCCATCAGCCGGTACGCCCCGATCTGACGCGGGTCCCCGCCCCCCAGCTTCTCCATCGTCGCGCGCCCTCCCCCGTACGTGTGCAACAGCCCGAGGATAGTGCTGCCGTACGGGGAGGTGGGCGGGGTGGTGTCTACGGTTCCGTAACAGCGTCTGGCGCTTTCGTGACGCCCGTCGCGGGCCCGCCGGGCACCGCCGAGCGGTCACCGGGCACCGCCGGTAGCCGCTCCCGGCCCTCCCGTCCCATCCCGCCTCCTCCGTCCCCGCCCCGTCCCCGTCTCCGCCCCCGTTCTCCGGGTCCGGGTCCCCGACGCCCGACAGACTGTCGCGGAAAGCCCCGGACCGCAGACAGGACGCCGATGTCGCGTCCGCTCCGTGGACACCTACGCTCGGCGCATGACCCCTCAGCCCCATCCCCAGGTCGGCGCCGCCGTGAAGGCCGCGGACCGCGCGCACGTGTTCCACTCCTGGTCCGCGCAGGAGCTCATCGACCCGCTCGCCGTCGCCGGCGCGGAGGGGTCGTACTTCTGGGACTACGAAGGCAAGCGGTATCTGGACTTCACCAGTGGGCTCGTCTTCACCAACATCGGCTACCAGCACCCGAAGGTCGTCGCCGCGATCCAGGAGCAGGCCGCCACGCTGTCGACGTTCGCGCCCGCCTTCGCCGTCGAGGCGCGGTCGGAGGCGGCCCGGCTGATCGCCGAGCGGACCCCCGGCGACCTGGACAAGATCTTCTTCACCAACGGCGGCGCCGAGGCCGTCGAGAACGCGACGCGGATGGCCCGGCTGCACACCGGGCGCCCGAAGATCCTCTCCGCGTACCGCTCGTACCACGGCGCCACCTCCACCGCGATCAACCTCACCGGTGACCCGCGGCGCTGGCCGAACGACATCGGCGCGGCCGGCGTCGTCCACTTCTGGGCGCCGTTCCTCTACCGCTCCCCCTTCCACGCGGAGAACGAGCGGCAGGAGTGCGAGCGGGCGCTCCAGCACCTGGAGGACACGATCGCCTTCGAGGGGCCGGCCACCATCGCGGCCGTCATCCTGGAGACCATCCCCGGCACGGCGGGCATCATGACGCCCCCGCCCGGCTACCTCGCCGGGGTGCGGGAGATATGCGACCGGTACGGGATCGTCTTCGTCCTGGACGAGGTCATGGCCGGGTTCGGACGGACCGGCAAGTGGTTCGCCGCCGACCACTACGACGTGACGCCGGACCTGATGACCTTCGCGAAGGGCGTGAACTCCGGGTACGTGCCGCTGGGCGGTGTGGCCATCTCCTCGGCGATCGCGGAGACCTTCGCGCGCCGGCCCTACCCCGGCGGGCTCACGTACTCCGGGCATCCGCTGGCCTGTGCGGCGGCCGTCGCCACGATCAACGTGATGGAGGAGGAGGGCATCGTCGAGCAGGCCGCGCGGATCGGTGAGACGGTGCTCGGTCCCGGGCTGCGTGAGCTCGCCGAGCGGCACCCCAGTGTCGGCGAGGTGCGCGGTACGGGGGTCTTCTGGGCCCTCGAGCTGGTCAAGGACCGGGAGACGCGGGAGCCGCTGGTGCCGTACAACGCGGCGGGGACGGACAACGCGCCCATGGCGGCGTTCGGGGCCACCGCGAAGGCCCACGGGCTGTGGCCCTTCATCAACATGAACCGCACCCATGTCGTACCGCCGTGCAACGTCACGGAGGCCGAGGCGAAGGAGGGGCTCGCGGTGCTGGACGCGGCGCTGGCCGTAGCCGACGAACACACGGCCTGAAGCCGGGGGCTTTCCTCGCCCCCACCTGGCCCACCCCTGGGGGCTCCGCCCCAGACCCCGCCAGGGGGCTGCGCCCCCTGGACCCCCATCGCCCGAAGGGCTCGTCCTCAAACGCCGGACGGGCTGGATGTGCGGGCCCGCGCTGGAGACGAGGGCGCGAGCTGATGATTCCGGCCGGGGGTATGCCTTTCAGCCCGTCCCGCGTTTGAGGACGAGGCCGTTCAGGCCGAACGGGGGTCCGGGGGCGGAGCCCCCAGGGGTGGCAGGGGCGAGGAATCCCTTGCAGGTACCCCACCGCGTAAGGTGACGTGCTCATAGAGAAGCACAAGCGCACGCACGTGCACCCGTACGCGATGGGGGAGCGACACACCATGCCCGGCACCGGCGGCACTGGCGCCGTAACCCGCAGCACCCTGCGGCAGCAGATCGCCGACGCACTCCGCGACGAGGTGCTGGCAGGCCGCCTCCAGCCGGGGCAGGAGTTCACGGTGAAGGAGATCGCCGAGCAGTACGGCGTCTCCGCGACCCCGGTCCGCGAGGCCCTCGTCGACCTGTCGGCACAGGGCCTGCTCGACGCCGACCAGCACCGCGGCTTCCGCGTGCACGAGTACTCACCGGCCGACTTCCGCGGCATGATCGAGGCCCGCAGCCTCGTCACGGACGGGATGTTCCACAGCCTCATCGAGGGCGACGGCATGAAACTGGCCGACGATCCACGCGTCCTCGCCGCCCTCGCGGGCGTCCGCCGCCGCGGCGAGGAGGCCCAGCGTGCCGCCGCCGCGGGCGACCTGAACATCCTCATCGGCTACGACCTCCGCTTCTGGCGCGAGCTGAGCGCCCTCTTCGGCAACACCTACCTGGCCGACTTCCTGCACCGCCTGCGCGTCCAGTCCTGGGTGTGCACGGTGCAGCACCTGCGCCGGGTGGGCGACCTGAGGGGCTACCTCTGGTCGGGGCACACGGAACTGGTGGACGCGCTCGCGCGGCGCGACCCGCGAGCGGCGCACGCGATCGTCACCGAGTACAACGCGCACTCCCTGGCCCTCATAGAACGTCTGGCCGCCGAATGAGCGCGCCGCACACCACGGACGTCATAGAGGACATGCCGGCCCCTGCCATCGACCTGTCGGTCGTCGTCCCCGCCTACAACGAGGAGCGGCGGCTCGCCCCGACGCTCGACGCGATCATCACGCACCTGCGGGACAACGAGAGCCGTTTCGGCAGGTGGGAGCTGATCGTCGTGGACGACGGCTCCACCGACGGCACGAGGGACGTCGTCACGGCCGTCTCCGCCCGCGAATCCCGCGTCCAGCTCGTCACCAGCCCCCGCAACCGCGGCAAGGGCCACGCCCTGCGCCTGGGCGTCCTCGCCTCGTACGGCCGCCGCGTCCTCGTCACGGACGCCGACCTGGCCGCGCCGATCGAGGAGCTGGAGCTGCTCGACAAGGCGCTCGGCGAGGACCACGCCGCCGCGATCGGGTCACGGGCCACGCCCGGCGCCACGATAGACACGCACCAGCACCGGCTGCGCGAGCTGCTCGGCCGCGCCGGGAACTTCCTGATACGCAGGGTCGCGGTGCCCGGCATACGCGACACCCAGTGCGGGTTCAAGCTCTTCGACGGGGAGCGGGCACGGGAGGCGTTCGGAGCGTCGCGGCTCAACGGCTGGGGCATCGACGTCGAGGTGCTCCAGCACTTCCGCCGCTCGGGCTGGCCGGTGGCGGAGGTCCCGGTCCGCTGGTCCCACCAGCCCGGCTCGAAGGTACGGCCCCTCGACTACGGCCGCGTCCTCGCCGAACTGACCCTCCTCAAGGCCCGCTCCGTCCGCCCCGCGGACCTCCTCGCGGTCTCGCTCTTCCTCCTCATGGCGGTCGCCCTCTACTCCGGCCGCTGGGCGGACCCGAACGGCCGCTACCTCCCGGACTCGCTCCAGGACCAGAACCAGTGGGAGTGGTTCTTCGCGGTCACGGCGGACAACATCCGCCATCTCCACAACCCGCTCTTCACCACCCTCCAGGGCTTCCCGGACGGCGTGAACCTCATGGCCAACACGGTCATGCTGGGCCTGTCCGTCCCCTTCGCGCCGATCACCCTGCTCTTCGGCCCGGCGATCGCGCTCAGTCTCGTCATGACGCTGGGACTGGCCGCCACCGGCGCCGCCTGGTACTGGCTGATCGTCAAACGGGTCGTGGGACACCGGGGCGCCGCGTTCGTCGGCGCCGCGCTGGCCGCCTTCGCCCCGCCGATGGTCAGCCACGCCAACGCGCACCCGAACTTCGTGATCCTGTTCATGGTCCCGCTGCTCGTCGACCGTGCGCTACGTCTGTGCGCCGGCACCCGGGTCGTCCGGGACGGGATCGTGCTCGGCCTGATGGCGACGTACCAGATCTTCCTCGGCGAGGAGCCCCTGCTGCTCGCGTCGATGGGCATGGCGCTGTTCGCGCTCGGCTACGGGCTCGTCCGACGCGATGTCGCCAGGGCGGCGTGGCGTCCACTGCTGAGCGGGCTGGCGGTCGCGGGGGCCGTGTGCCTGCCGATCGTCGCGTTCCCGCTGTACTGGCAGTTCGCGGGGCCGCAGAGCTACGGGAGCGTGCTCCACGGCGACAACGCCGGCAACAGCCCTCTCGCGCTCCTCTCCTTCGCCGAGCGCTCGCTGCTCGCGGGGAACGCCGGGAGCGCGGGCGCACTCTCGCTCAATCCCACCGAGCAGAACGCCTTCTACGGATGGCCGCTGGTCGTGCTCGCCTTCGCGGTCGTCGTACGGCTCTGGGAGCGGGCGCTCGTCAAGGCCCTCGCCTTCACGGCACTGGCCTCGGCCATGCTCTCACTGGGCCCGAAGTTCCGCATTCCGACGACCGACATCGTGCTGCCCGGCCCCTGGGCGCTGCTGTCCGGCAAACCCCTCTTCGAGTCCGTCATCGAGGGACGGGTCGCGATGATCTGCGCGCCCGTCCTGGGCATGCTGGTGGCGGTCGCGATCGAGCGGCTGCTGAGCGCCCGCGGCGCCGCCACCCAGTACTTCGGCGCGCTGGCCGTCGCCGCCGCGCTGCTCCCTCTCGTCCCGGCGCCCCTGAAGACGGTCGACCGGGCGCCGGCCCCCGCCTTCTTCACCGACGGAACGTGGCGGGCGTACGTCGACCCGGCCAGGGGCGAGTCCCTGGTGCCGGTGCCGCTGCCGGACCCGGGCGACGCGGAGGCGCTGCACTGGCAGACGGCGGCGGGCCTCGGCTTCCCCCTGCCCGGCGGGTATTTCAACGGCCCCTACGGCCCCGATCACATCGGTATCTACGGCGCCTCGCCCCGCTACACGTCCAACATGCTGCGCGACGTGCGGTACTCGGGCAAGGTCCCCGTGATCGGCAAGAACTGGCAGGCGCAGGCCCGCGCCGATTTCGCGTACTGGAAGGCGGGCGCGCTGGTGCTGGTCCCGCAGCCGCACCAGAACGAGCTGCGGGAGGCCGTGGACAAGCTGGTGGGCCACCCCGGCACGTGGGTGCACGGGGTCTGGGTATGGGATCTGCACGAGGGGGACTGAGGACGGGTCCCACGCATTACGCTTCCCTGACCACCGTGCTTCCCCAGGAGCTAGAGGAGCCGTCTGTTGGCCTGTGACCTGTGGCTTGTCCCGCTCGTCGACGTGCTGTGCCACACCCCCGACAACCCGTTCGCCGAGGAACTGGCGCTGTACGACAAGGTGCTGGGCGAGGCCGGGCTCCCGCCGGTCCCCGTGTACGCCTACATGCCTGGGCTGTCCGGCGACGTCGCCCCGGTCGCGGGCTTCGACTACGACGCCCTGCACTTCCTGCGCCGGGCGTACCTGCTGCAGATGTGCGGTCTCGCGGTCACCCCGGTGGACGAACTGGGCGGCGACTACGAGCAGTTGCTGGAGATGTTCCAGACGAACGCCCAGCAGTCGCACCTCGTCTGGCACTACGACCACGCGGGCGCGTACGTACCGGTCGACTTCCCGCATCCGCTCGCCAACGACGAGCTCCTCGCCGGGGGCGGCCCGCTGGGGTCCTCCCAGACGCTGCTGCGCGAGCTCGAGTTCGTGGCCCCTTCGATCGGCATCGACCCGGCCAATCCGCCGGCCGCACCGCAGGCGCCGACGGCCCCCACGGAGCTGGAGGAGCCGGCCGCCCCCGCCCCCTACGACGCGAGCCCCTTCGCCCGTGAGCGGCACGTCTGGCTGGGTCTGCACGCGGCGGCGACCCGGAGCCTCGCCCAGGGCTCAATGATCATCTTCAGCTGAGGCCCACCCCGGCCGGCCGGGGTGGGGCCCGCTCCGCGCGTCCCCCCTGGCGGCCTCCTCGGTACCCCTCGCCCCGGCACGCCGCACACCGGCCCCGTACACCCTCGGCCGCCCCTCCGCGCCCGCGAGGCTCGTACGGCCGCCCCTCCACGCCCGCGAGGCGTAGGGCCGCTCCCCCCGTCCTTCGATCACTCGCGGCACGGCCCTACCGCGCCCTGGCCTCCTTCGCCTCGCCGCGGCCCGCTTCCGGCCCCGGCCCGGTTTCGGACCGGCCCCTCCCGGCCCCAGCTCCGCCCGGATGCCGCATGTGCCCGGCTGCCCTACGCGCACGGATGCCGCATGTGCCCGGATGCCGGATGTGCCCGGGGCGGGAGCCCTCGCCAGGGCGCCCTGACGGCCGTCCGTTCCCCCCGGGCGAGGCGGTCCGAGGCCGGGCGGGACCGGCTGACGGTTCACCGGCCGCGCGCAGTCGTGTTGCGCCCGATCGGGTTGTGTCTGGGCCCGGACCGGTGTGGGACCTGGGGGATGGTCCACGATGAAGTAGCAGGTCAGAGTGGTTCGGCCGGGTCCAGGGCGGCTTCGGGGCGCCTGTCGGGCGGCGCCGGGACCTGCGCCGGTTGCGCGGCTCGAGTGGTGAGCGGGCCGGGAGGGGCTGACGGTGGATCACGTCGGGGTCGGGTTCCCCACGTGCTGACAAAGTGTCAGCGGCTCGGCTGCGACGGAAGGACTCGACAATGCGTTCTGCCCGCATGCTTCTCGCTACCGCGACGGCCACGGCCGCCCTCGCGATTGCCGCTCCTGGCGCCTTTGCCGCCACGGCGGGCGACGGTGGCCACGACGACTCCTCCTACAGCAACGAACAGGACGACGGCAGCAGGCACGACAGGCCCAACGGTGGCATGCACACCGGCGGCGGCGCGCTGAACAAGGTGAAGATCGGCCCGCTCGCCACGGTGAAGGGCGGCACGCACACCAAGGTGAAGGGCGACGACCAGGGCGAGGAGGGCGACTCCGACTGGGGCGGGGACTCCGACCGTGGCGGCGACTCCGACCGTGGCGGCGACTCCGACCGCGGTGGCGACTCCGACCGCGGTGGCGACTCCGGCCGTGGTGGCGAGGGCTCCGACCACGACAAGCCCCGGGGCGGCATGCACACCGGCGGCGGCGCGCTCAGCATGCTGAAGAGCGACGACTGGAACAAGGACGACGCGAAGTTCAACCCGGAGACCTACAAGAACGACAACGGCGGCAACGGCAACGGCAACGGCAACGGTTCCGGCCGCGACAACGGAGGCAACGGGAACGGCAACGGCAACGGTCGCGACAACGCAGGCACCGGGAACGGCGACGGTTCCGGCCGCGACAACGGAGGCAACGGGAACGGCAACGGCAACGGTCGCGACAACGCAGGCACCGGGTACGACAACGGCGGCAACGAGTCGGGCAGCGACAAGCCGAACGGCGGCATGCACACCGGCGGCGGCGCGCTCGCCGGAAAGAGCGTCACGGCCGGCGGCCTCGCGGTCCTGACACTCGCCGCGGCGGGCGTGTACGTGCTGCGTCGCAGGAGTGCGGCGGGCGGCATGTCCTGACCGGCGTCCGGCGTCCTATCGGCCGAGGCCGCCGCGGGTCATCCCCGTCGTGACGGCCCGGCCGGGTTGCCCGCGTGCTGTACCCGCTCCGCTGCAGTGCCCTAGTGAGGTGGTTCCGATGACAGCCCGGCTGTCCTCCCCTGGCGTGACCGAGTCCGTGCCGCAACAGCAGGGCTCCCGTCCCGGCGTGCCGTTCAGCGTCTGGTGCGCCGGAATCCTGCTTCTGGTGCTGGGCGTGTTCGGCGGCCACCCCAAGCCGACCGACGACTCCCGGACACCTCACGACGCGGCCGCACTCATGCCGTGGTCGAGCCCGGTTCCGGGCAAGCACCTGCCGTCGTCCGCGCCGACCCGGCTGGTCATCCCGAAGATCGGGGTGGACGCGCCCTTCACGGCCCTCTCCGTCGACGCGAAGGGCCACCTCAACCCTCCGCCCGCGGACAACGTGAACATGGTCGGCTGGTACGCCGACGGAGTGACCCCGGGGGAGGCGGGAACCTCGATCGTCGCCGGGCACGTGGACACGAAGACCTCGCCGGCCGTGTTCGCGAGACTCAGCTCGCTCAAGAAGGGGGACACCTTCAGGGTGGAGAAGGCCGACGGCCTCACGGCGTCCTTCGTCGTCGACGACGCCGAGACCTTCGAGAAGGACCACTTCCCCAACGATCGCGTGTACGCCGACACCCCGCAGGCCCAGGTCCGGCTGATCACCTGCGCCGGTGACTACGACCACACCGCGAAGGACTACACCGAGAACCTGGTGGTCTTCGCCCACCTCGTCTGAACGGCGCCTCCGCGGCCGACGCCCCCGGCAGGGGGACGCCGACCGCGGCGCGCGGGCCGGCCGCGCACGGCACCGGCGCGACGCGGGACGCGGGTGCCTCAGAACACCGGCGTGCCGTCCTGCGTCAGCTTCCAGTTGCCGTCGGCGAAGTCCGCCGGGTCGAGCGTGCCCTTGGACGTGACGTAGTCGATCATCAGCTGGCGGATCTCGTTGGTGGAGCTGTAGGCGATGTCGGCGGCCGCGATGTGCGGGTAACCGCTGCCGCCGTTGGCGCGGTAGTTGTTGACGGCGACCACGAAGACCTGGTCGTCGGCCACCGCCGCGCCCTTGTAGCTGAGGTTCTTGATCCGGGAGCCCTCGGCCTGCGCGATGTCGATGTCGTAGTCGACGCCCGCGGCGGTGTCGTACATGTAGTCCCAGAAGCTGTTGGCGTTGGTGAGGGTCGCGGTGTCCACCTTCGTGCCGGACGGGACCCGGTAGTAGTACTTCGCCGCGTACTCCAGGTAGTCCTTCAGCTGGGCGCCCGTGAGCTTCTTGCCGTAGAGGGTGTTGTCGTAGATGTAGAGCCCGGCCACGTCCCGGATGGTGACGTCGCCCTGCGGGATGTCCGCCGTACGGCTGAAGGGCGCGGCGACGGAGATGAGCGGGAGGGCCGCGTCGGCCGTCGACAGGCCGGTGGCCACGGCCGCCATCTGGACCTGGTGGATGAAGTCCATGACAGGCACGTCCTTCCAGCACGCCTCCGCCGCGGAGAGGTCGGCGGTGCAGGTGCCGACGGGCGTGTTCACGTACTTCACGACCAGCTCGTGGTCCGCCGCCAGGAGCTTGGTGATCTCCGCGTCCTCGGCGACGGCGTTGCTGTTGAGGGTCTGCGCCTTGGTGCTCGTCACCTTCCACTGGCCGTGCGCGAGCTCCAGCTCGAAGTCGAAGACGGTCAGCCGCATGCCGTAGCAGTACGGCTCCGACAGGACGACGTCCTTGCCGGTCTCGGTGTTGGTGACCGTGTAGGAGGAGACCTCGGTGTGGGTGTGCCCGACGAGGATGGCGTCGATGCCGGGTACCTGCGCGGCGACCAGGTTCGAGGCGTTCTCGACGTACGGGAGCTCGTCGCCGTACGAGGAGGACCCGTCGAGGCCGGAGTGGTCGGTGAGGAACACGACGTCGCAGCCGAGGGCGCGCATCCGCGGCACGTACTTCTTCGCCTGCTCCACGAGACCCGTGAACGCCATCTTCCCGGCGACGTTGTCCTTGTCCCACAGGGCGATCCCGGGGTTGGTCAGTCCCAGGATGCCGACCTTGATGTCCGGGGCGCCAGGGACCCGGATCCGCTTGACGGTGTACGGCTGGAAGGCGGGCCGGAGCGTCTTGGCATCCAGCGCGTTGGCGCCGAGCAGCGGGAAGTGGCACTGCTTCTCGAACCGGCGCAGGGTCTCGATGCCGTAGTTGAACTCGTGGTTGCCGAGCGCGGCGGCGTCGTACTTCATGGCGTTCATGGCGATCGCCATCGGGTGCACCGGGCCGCGCTTGCCGCCGGTGCCGGTGATGGGGTCGACGCGGGCGTAGTAGTACGCGAGCGAGGTCCCCTGGATGATGTCACCCGCGTCCACGAGCAGCACCCGGTCCGCGCCCTTCGCCGCCCGCTGCTGCTTGACCAGGGTGGCGACCCGGGCGACGCCCACGGAGTTGCCGGCCTTGTCCGTGTACGCCGCGTCGGTGTAGTAGTCCCAGTCGAAGACGTGGCTGTGCAGGTCGGTGGTGCCCAGGATGGAGAACGACCAGGTACGGGGCTTCTTCTCGGGCTTGCGTCCCGCGGCCTGGGCCGGGGTCGCCGCGACCGTCCCCGCGACGGCCACGGCCGCGCCGGTGACGGCGGACTTCTTCACGAACTCCCGGCGGTTCAGCGGGTTGACGGGCATACGGGGCTCCTGGAGACGGGGGTGACGCGGGCAGGGGAACGAGCCGTGCGGGGACTACACGCGTAGATCGTGGTCGGGTCCCGCCCCGTCCGGAACCAGGAGCAAGCCATGTCCAGGTCAAGGATGGGCATTCCGGGAGCGGTTCGCATCTCGGCGCGCTCCCGGAGCTGCCCGGGGCACCGGCCGCTCAGCAGCCCTCCGCCACCGCGCGCAGCAGCAGGGTGTGGACGAGGTGGTCGCGTGCGGTGGGCCGGTAGCGCCACGCCAGCGGCCAGGTCAGGCCGCCCAGCGCGGGCACCGGGATGTACGCGACGCGGTGCGGGCCGGCGGTGAGGCGGGTGACGCCGGGCGGCCACGACCGGTGGGCGGTGCTGCCGACGGGGACGAGGAAGTAGACGGCACGGCGTCCGCGGGCCTCCTCGACGACCGGGCCCGGGTCGCCCCCGGTCGCTCGCGCGAGGCGGTCGGCGACGGTGCGGCCGGGGTCGCCGTCCACCCGGACGGCGTCGAACTGGACGCCGGCCTTGCGGAGTTGGATGCCGGACGGGGGGATCCAGTCCGGGATCTCCGGGGTCACTGGGGGTAGCGCAGGGTTTACTTCGTCACTTTGTGTATCCATGAGGACAGTTTCCGCACGTGTGGCTAGCGTTTCCATGACTCTGTGTCGACCACCGACAACGGTGCGGATCGATGCGGGCTGCTGGTGACCGGTTGAGTTCGGTTGAGTTCGGGGGTGACCGTGATGGCGCGGGCGGAGAACAAGGTGGAAGCGGGTGGCACGGCGCACATGGTCGCCGCCATGTCGAAGGCCTTCCGTGAACAACATCAGCTGACACAGGAGGAGTTGGGCAGGCAGATCGGTTACACGGCGTCCGCGATCAGCGCGATGGAGACGTGCGCGCAGCCGGCGAGCGACAAGATGCTCGTCAAGCTGGAGGAGGTGATCGGGGGTGGGTTCGGGCTGTTCGAGACCGCCCGCAAGTACGTGCTCCTGGACAAGTACCCGCCGCAGTTCAAGAACTTCGCGTTGATGGAGGCGCAGGCGGTGACGTTGTCGTCGTACGAGACGTACGTCGTCGACGGGCTCTTCCAGACCGAGGATTACGCGCGTGCGCTGATCGACGGAGGTTTTCCGAAACTCACCGAGGAAAAGGTGAACGAACTGGTCGAGGCACGCTTAGCGCGCAAGGAGCTCTTCCACCGGGACCCAACCGCCATGATCGAGCTGATTCTCGACGAAGCCGTGCTGAAGCGCCCGTTCGTGAGCTGGGAGATCCAACACGGACAACTGCGCTCGCTCGCGGAGGACGCGGAGCGGGACAACGTAAGCATCCAGGTGATGTCACTGGAACGCGGGTTGCGCGGCAGCCACGCAGGCGCAACTGGTCCAATGAAATTGGTGGAGACCAAAGAGCACCACCGCGTGGTCTACCTGGAGATCGAGGACGAGAGCATCCTGGTCAGCGATCCCGCGAAGGTGGCCCGGCTCTCCCACCGCTATGCGAAGATCCGCACACAGGCTCTGAGCCCGGACGACTCGCTGAGCCTCATCCGGCAGTTGGCAGGAGAAGATCGGCGATGAGCAGCACTCTGCGATGGTTCAAGTCCAGCTACAGCAACGACAGCGGCGGTGAATGCCTCGAAGTCGCCTACACCTGGCGCAAGTCGTCATACAGCGACAGCAGCGGTGGCAATTGCGTCGAAGTCTCCCCCTGCCCCGACGCCATCCACATCCGCGATTCCAAGAACCCCGCCGGCCCCGCCCTCTCCGTCACCCCCACCGCCTGGCGCCGGTTCGCCGAGTCCCTCTGACGGCCCCGGACAACAGCGCGCCCCCGGTCGGCCGAAGCCTCACGGGGGCGCGCTCGGCAGCCGTACTAGATGAACGAGTTGATCTCGATCGTCTCGTCTCGGCCGGGGCCGACCCCGATCGCGGAGATCGGCGCGCCGGACATGTCCTCGAGCGCCCTGACGTACGCCTGGGCGTTCTTCGGCAGGTCGGAGAAGGACTTCGCCTTGGTGATGTCCTCGGACCAGCCCGGCAGGGTCTCGTAGATCGGCTTCGCGTGGTGGAAGTCGGTCTGGGAGTACGGAAGTTCCTCGACGCGCTTGCCGTCGATCTCGTACGCCACGCAGACCGGGATCTCGTCCCAGCCGGTCAGGACGTCCAGCTTGGTGAGGAAGAAGTCCGTCAGGCCGTTGACCCGGGTCGCGTAGCGGGCGATGACCGCGTCGAACCAGCCGCAGCGGCGGTCACGGCCGGTCGTGACGCCCCGCTCGCCGCCGATGCGGCGCAGCGCGTCGCCGTCCTCGTCGAAGAGCTCGGTCGGGAACGGGCCCGAGCCGACACGGGTGGTGTACGCCTTCAGGATGCCGATGACCCGGCTGATCTTCGTCGGGCCGACCCCCGCGCCGGTGCAGGCGCCGCCGGCGGTCGGGTTGCTGGACGTGACGAAGGGGTACGTGCCGTGGTCGATGTCCAGCAGGGTGCCCTGGCCGCCCTCGAAGAGGACCACCTTGTTCTCGTCGAGCGCCTTGTTGAGCACCAGGACCGTGTCGGCCACGTACGGGCGCAGCCGCTCCGCGTACGTCAGCAGTTCCTCGACGACCTGGCCCGCCTCGATGGCGCGGCGGTTGAAGACCTTGGTGAGGAGCTGGTTCTTGCCGTCGAGGGCCGCCTCGACCTTCTGCGTCAGGATCGACTCGTCGTAGAGGTCCTGGACACGGATGCCGACGCGGTTGATCTTGTCCGCGTAGGTGGGCCCGATGCCCCGTCCCGTCGTACCGATCTTCCGCTTCCCGAGGAAGCGTTCCGTCACCTTGTCGACGGTGACGTTGTACGGCGTGATGATGTGAGCGTTTCCGCTGATCAGAAGCTTGGAGGTGTCGACGCCGCGCTCGTTCAGTCCGTTCAGCTCGGAGAACAGGACCGACGGGTCGACGACGACTCCGTTTCCGATCACCGGAGTGCACTCCGGTGTGAGGATTCCGGAAGGGAGGAGGTGGAGGGCGTACTTCTGATCGCCTACGACTACCGTATGGCCGGCGTTGTTACCGCCCTGGTAGCGCACCACATAGTCCACGGATCCACCGAGCAGGTCGGTGGCCTTTCCCTTGCCTTCGTCACCCCACTGAGCACCGAGCAGCACAAGTGCGGGCACAGGCGTACACCCCTTCCGGGCGGGGCATGTCCAAGGTCGGGGACGTACGCGGCTGATTCTTTGCACGGCTGCGTACGCCGGCGACCTCCTTTGGCCGCGACCGTCGGACCGGATGCCCCGGAATAGACGAAGCCCCTGGCGCAATAGCGCAAGGGGCTCTTGCACAAAGATGCTACCCGAGGAAGCGAGGCATGACCGAGGTGGCGGCTTCCGACCAGCTTCTGGTGGTCATCGACCCGGTCGCCCGTCGCCATGACGGTGAGTCGGTACGGATCGCAAAAGACGTGCTCAGCGCGGGTGCGGTCACGAAGGTGTGCCTCCCGGAGGGGCCCGAGGAATTTGCCCGGGCGCTGTCCCGCAGAGGCGCCCGGAGGCCGGTAGTCGTGGGCGACGACCGGTCGCTGCTGCGGGCGGTGTCCCTTTTGCACCGACAACGGGATCTGGCCGTGTGCGGGTTGTCGCTGGTGCCCGTCGGGGTATCGCTCTCCCTGGCACGGGCCCTGGGGGTGCCCACGGGCGCGGTGGCCGCGGCGCGGGCGGTGCTCGACGGGGTCGAGCGGCGGCTGGACCTCCTGGTCGACGACAGCGACGGAGTCGTGCTGGGGGCTCTGCGAATACCGCCGGTGGGAGCGTCGGTGCCGATCCCCGACGGGGCCGAGGAGGTGGGGGCCGGCGGTTCCGGGGCGCATCCGTGGCTGCGTACCTGCCAGTCTTTGGTCCGCACGCTCGCCGCGCGGCCCGCGGGGGTGGCGTCGGGGCGGACGAGGGCCTGGGGCCGGGTGGTGTCCCTGCCCGCCGGGCCGGGACCTTCGCGGCTGCGGGTCGAGGTGGACGGGGTGACACTGGTCGATCTGGATCAGCCGGTGGAGACGGTGTCCGTGACACCGGGGGCTTCCGGGGGCGCCGAGGTGGAGGTGCGGCCGGTTTCCGTGGGGGCTGAGGCTTCGCCGCTGCGGATGGTGGGGCAGCGGGTCACCGTGTCCGGGGCCGACTTCAGGTACCGGGCGGATTCGGTGGTCTCGGGGCCGGTGCGGACGCGGACATGGACGGTGCGCGAGGGCGGGTGGGGGCTGACCCTCCCGGGTTGAGGCCCGGCCTGGCGTCGCCGAAGCCCCGCCCGGCGTCGTTGAGACCGGGCCCTCGCGTCGTTGAAGCCGGGCCTCGCGTCGTTGAAGCCCGGCCGCGCTTCGTCAGCGGTCGCCGTCGCCGGTTCCGTCGCCGAACAGCTTCTCCCGGTGGGCGCGCCAGCGTTCCATCATCAGGGCGATCTCGCCGTCGATGAAGTCGAAGAAGGCGAGGGTCTCGGAGAGCCGGCGTCCGGCGGGGGTCGCGGGACCGAGGCTGTCGACGCCCGCGCGCAGGGACGCTCCCCAGCGCTTGAGCACGGCGTCGCGGCTGGTCAGCGCCTCGTACCACTGGTCGCTGTGCACGCGGTACCGCTCGCGCCGGGAGCCGGGGTCCCGCTCGCGCGAGACCATGTGCTGTTGCGCGAGATAGCGCACCGCCCCGGAGACGGCGGCCGGACTGACCTGGAGCCGCTCGCCGAGTTCGGCAGAGGTCATGGCACCGGAGTCGGAGGCGAGCAGCGCCGCGAACACCCGGGCGGGCATCCGCTGCATCCCGGCCTCGACGAGCTGCGCCGCGAAGCCCTCGACGAACTGCGAGACCGCCTCCGGATCCCGCTCCGCCGCACTCGGTTGCGCCATCTGTCGATCATCTCCCCGCTCACGCATCACCGTCGAGTGTATCCGGAGTTCACATGTTTCCTTAACTTCACAAATTTCTGAAAGAAGCGTACGTTCTGAACCATGACGAAGGCACGCCTCGCCCTGGAGGTATCCGCACTGCACAAGTCGTTCGGCAGGACGCATGCGCTGGACGGCCTCGACCTGCACGTCGAGGCCGGAGAGGTGCACGGCTTCCTCGGCCCGAACGGCTCCGGGAAGTCCACCACCATCCGGGTCCTGCTCGGCCTGCTGCGGGCCGACGCGGGCACGGTGCGGCTGCTGGACGGGGACCCCTGGAAGGACGCGGTGGAACTGCACCGCCGGATCGCGTACGTCCCCGGCGACGTGACGCTGTGGCGGAACCTGTCCGGCGGCGAGGTCATCGACCTGTACGGACGGCTGCGCGGCGGCCTCGACCGGGGGCGGCGCGAGGAACTGATCGGACGGTTCGAGCTCGATCCCACCAAGAAGGGCCGCACCTACTCGAAGGGCAACCGCCAGAAGGTCGCCCTCGTCGCCGCCTTCGCCTCGGACGTCGACCTGCTGATCCTCGACGAGCCCACCTCCGGCCTCGATCCCCTGATGGAGGAGGTCTTCCAGCGGTGCGTCGAGGAGGAGCGCGACCGGGGCCGCACGATCCTGCTGTCGAGTCACATCCTCAGCGAGGTGGAGGAACTCTGCGACCGGGTGAGCATCATCCGCAAGGGCCGCACCGTCGAGAGCGGCACACTCGCCGAACTGCGCCACCTCACCCGTACCAGCGTCACCGCCGAACTCGCGGACCCGCCGGGCGCCCTGGCGTCCCTGCCCGGGGTGCACGACGTCGACGTACAGGGGAACCGGGTGCGGCTCGAGGTCGACACGGACAAGCTCAACGCCGTACTGCGCTCGCTCACCGACTCCGGCGTACGGTCCCTGGCCGCCACCCCGCCGACCCTGGAGGCGCTGTTCCTGCGGCACTACCAGGAGGACGCGCCCGCGGAGGCGATGGCGCGATGACCGCCACGAACACCACGGACGTCGAGAACACCGACAACACCGACAACACCGGGAACGCCGAAAGCGCGGCGGCCGCCGCGGCTTTCGCGGTGCGGGCCGGTGGCACCCGCCAACTGGCCGGAACCGGAACACTCCTGAGGTTCGCGCTGCGCCGCGACCGCGTGATGACGCCGCTCTGGACGGGTGTGATCGCGCTGATGGTCCTCTCCCTGCCGAACACGCTGAAGTCGGTGTACGGCACGGCGGCCGAACGCGCCGACCTGGCACGGCAGATGCTCACCAACAGTTCGCTGCGCGCCACGTACGGGCCGGTGTTCAGCGACTCCCTCGGCGGCCTCACCGCCTGGCGTGCGGGCGGCTACGCCGGTCTGTTCGCCGGGATCATGAGCCTGCTCGTCGTCGTCCGGCACACCCGTGACGAGGAGGAGAGCGGACGCCAGGAACTCCTCTCGTCGGCGATGGTGGGACGGCGTGCCCCGCTGACGGCGGCGCTGCTGGCCGCCCTGGTAGCGAACGGCGCGCTCGCCGTGCTCATCGCGGGCGGACTGGCCGGCCAGGGTGCCGCGGGCGCCCTGGCGCTGGGCCTCGGCGTCGGGGGCGTCGGCATGGTCTTCGCCACCGCGGCGGCGATCGTCGCCCAGTTCACGCAGAGCGCGCGGCTGGCGAAGGGGCTGACGGGCGGTGTGCTGGGCGCGGCGTTCGTCCTGCGGGCGGCCGGTGACTCCGCGGCGACCGACGGCTCGTCCCCGCTGACCTGGGTGTCGCCGCTGGGCTGGCTGGAGGACGAGCGGCCGTTCGCGGACGAGCGGTGGTGGGTGCTGCTCCTGTTCGCCGCTGCCGTCGTCCTGCAGGGCGCCCTCGCCTACGCACTCGCCGGGCGGCGCGATGTCGGCATGAGCTTCCTGCCGACGCGGCCGGGTCCGGCCTCGGGACGGCTCGGGACGGCCTGGGCACTGGCCTGGCGGCTGCAGCGCGGCAGTGTGCTCGGCTGGAGCCTCGGATTCCTCGCCGCCGGGGCCGCGTTCGGCGGGATCACCAAGGGCGCGTCCGGCCTGGTCGGCGACAACGCCAGGACCCGCGAGATCATCGAGCGGATGGGCGGGCGGTCCGGGATCACCGACGCGTTCCTCGCCACGATGACCGGCATGCTCGGGATGGTGGCCGCGCTGTACATCGTCTCCTCCGTGCTGCGGCTGCACGGCGAGGAGACCTCCCAGCGGGCCGAACCGATCCTGGCCAACGCGGTGGGACGGCTGCGCTGGGCGGGCGGACACCTGGTCATCGCCTTCGGCGGAGCGGCCCTGATCATGGTGCTGGGCGGGGCCGGTCTCGGGCTGGGCTACGGCCACGAACCGGGGCCGGTCCTCGGTGCCTGCCTCCTGCAGATCCCGGCGGTCTGGACGCTGGGCGGGCTGGCCGTCCTCCTGTACGGGGTCTTCCCCCGGTCGGCACCCGGCGCCTGGGGCGCGGCGGGCCTCGTCCTCCTGCTGGGCTGGATCGGGCCCGCCCTGGACGTCCCCCAGGGGCTCATGGACCTCTCCCCCTACGGTCATCTCCCCAAGCTGCCGGGTGGGGAGATGACCTGGACACCGGTGCTGGTCCTGACCGTCATCGCGGTGGGCCTGACCGGCGCCGGACTGACGGCGCTGCGTCGACGGGACCTGAGCGCCTGACGACGGACACCCGCGGTCACCCGCGGTCCCCACGGTCCCCGACGACACGGGCGCGGACGGCGGTGAGGTGGTGCCGGGAACCCCGGGCCGCCCCGCCGCGTCCATGCCGGTCGTGGGAGAACGCATGGAGGCCGCCGGCGGCTGCCTGACCGCCGCCGCGGGCGCGGGCACGGGTCTCGCGCTCTGGGCCGTCGAGTCCCGCGGCCGGTTCCGGCGGTTCGAGCAGGGTCCGGACTGGAGCGTCCTCTACGCCGAGCTGCCCCTGCTGGTCCTCGGCGGAACGGCCGCGGCCCTAGGGCTGTGGGCGCTCGGCCGGCGGATCAGAGGGCCACGCTGAGTCCCTCGAGTCCCCGGATCACGAAGTTCGGCTTGCGTTCCGGCTCCGCCGCCAGGCGCAGCGTCGGGGCCAGTTCGAGCAACGCGCCCAGCGACGCCGCCAGTTCGATCCGGGCCAGCGGCGCGCCGATGCAGTAGTGGATGCCCGCGCTGAAGGAGATGTGCGGGTTGTCGGTGCGGGAGAGGTCCAGTTCCCCGGGGCGGGTGAAGACCGCCGGGTCGTGGTTGGCGGAGCCGAAGAGCAGGGCGATCTCCGCGCCGCGCGGGATCGTCGTACCGTCGATCTCGATGTCGTCCAGCACCCACCGCTCGAACATCTGCAGCGGGGTGTCGTAGCGCATCAGCTCCTCCACCGCCGTCGGGACCAGCGAGCGGTCGGCGCGCAGCGCGGCCAGCCGGTCGGGGTGGCGGAACAGCGTCCACCAGCCGTTCACCGTGGCGTTGACCGTCGCCTCGTGCCCCGCGTTCAGCAGCAGCACGCACGTGGAGATCATCTCCTGCTCGGTGAGCCGGTCGCCCTCGTCGTGCGCGGCGATGAGCCCCGAGATCAGGTCGTCGCCCGGCTCCTTGCGGCGGGCCTCGATCAGCTCCCGCAGATACTCCGTGAACTCGACCGACGCGCGCACCGCCCTGGCCGCCGTCTCCCGCGAGGGGTTCAGCTCGTACATCCCGCAGATGTCCGCCGACCACGGCCGCAGCGGCGCCCGGTCGGTCTCCGGGATGCCCAGCATCTCGGCGATCACGGCGACCGGGAGCGGCTCGGCGACGTCGGTGAGCAGATCACCGCCGCCGGCCGCGACCAGATCGCCGACCAGCTCACCCGCCAGCCGCCGCACATACGGTGCCAGCCGCTCGACCGTGCGCGGGGTGAAGGCCTTGGAGACCAGCCGGCGGATCCTGGTGTGGTCCGGCGGTTCCAGGTCGAGCATCCCGTGGTCGTTGAGCACGTGGAACGGCTCGTGCTCGGGCGGGGGCGCCGTGCGTCCGAAGTCCTCGTGCGTGAAGCGGTGCTGGTACGTCCGGCCCAGCCGCCGGTCCCGCAGCAACGCCGACACGTCCGCGTGGTGCGGGACCAGCCACTGGTCGGTCGGCTCGTAGTAGTGGACCCGGCCGCGCGCACGCAGTTCCGCGTACGCGGGGTACGGGTCCGCCACGAACGCCGGGTCCCAGGGGTCGAAGGTCCCGGGAGTCTCCATAGCTGCCATGAGCGGACGCTAGCCCGCCGCACCCCCCTCTGAACAGGGGCGTCCCGGCGGACGGCCCCCGTGCCGCCCACCCTGCCGCCGCGCACCGGGACCCGGCGGGGTCACCTGGGCGTGATCAGCCGCGCCTCGTAGGCGAAGACCGCCGCCTGGGTGCGGTCGCGCAGCCCCAGCTTCACCAGGATGCGGCTCACATGGGTCTTGATCGTGGACTCCGCGACGAACAGCCGCGCGGCGATCTCCGCGTTCGACAGGCCCTGCGCGATCAGGACCAGCACCTCCGTCTCGCGCTCGGTCAGGTCGCCGTAGGCCGCCTGGGCCGTGGCCGACAGCCGCGGGGCGTCGGCGAGCTTGGAGAACTCGGTGATCAGCCGCTTGGTGACCGAGGGCGCGAGCAGTGCTTCGCCCGCCGCCACCACCCGTACCCCGTCGGCGAGCTGCCGCGCGGAGGCGTCCTTGAGGAGGAAGCCGGAGGCTCCCGCGCGCAGGGCCTGGTACACGTACTCGTCGAGGTCGAAGGTGGTGAGCACCAGCACCTTCGCGGTGCTGTCCGCGGCGACGATCTCCCGGGTCGCCTCGATGCCGTTCAGCTCCGGCATACGGATGTCCATCAGCACGACGTCCGGGCCGAGTTCGCGAACCCGCTCGACCGCGTCCCGTCCGTTGACCGCCTCGCCGACCACCTCGATGTCCGGCATCGCGCCGAGCAGCACGGAGAACCCCTCGCGGACCATCACCTGGTCGTCCGCGATCAGGACACGGATGGCGCCACCCGCCGCCCCGGGGGCCACCCCGCCGGTCGTCCCGGCCGTCGTCCCGCCCGTCATCCGGACTCCTCCGCGCCGGGCACCGGCAGGAACACCGTCACCTCGTAACCACCGTCGGCCGTCTCGCCCGTCGTCATCTCGCCGTCCAGCATCGTGACCCGCTCCCGCATGCCGGTGATGCCGTGACCCGCGCCGTGCGTGGACTTCACCAGGTGCGTGGCCGGCGGGGGGCCGTTGACTATCCGCAGGCCGAGGCCGCCGAGGACGTAGCCGATCTCGACGCGGGCCGTGGCACCGGGCGCGTGCCGCAGCGCGTTGCTCAGCGCCTCCTGGACGATGCGGTACGCCGACAGCTCGACGCCCTGCGGGAGTTCGCGCACCGCACCCGTGACCACCTTCTCCACGCTCAGGCCCGCGTCCCGGACATTGGCGAGCAGCGCCTCGAGGTCGGCGAGGGTGGGCTGCGGGGCGTCCGGCGCCTCGTAGTCCTCGGCCCGTACGACACCGAGGACGCGGCGCAGCTCGGTGAGCGCCGCCACCGCGTTCTCCCGGATCGTGACGAAGGCCTGCTCGAGCTCGGGCGGCGGATTCTCCACCCGGTAGGGCGCGGCCTCCGCCTGAATGGCGACCACCGACATGTGGTGGGCCACCACATCGTGCAGTTCGCGGGCGATCGTCGTGCGCTCCTCGAGCAGGGTGCGCTTGGAGCGCTCGTGCGCCGTCACGGACAACTGGGCGGTCACCTCCCGCTCCGCCGCGCGGCGTATGTGCAGGACGGTGACGACCAGCAGGGAGAGCGCGGAGAGGAACAGCAGGGGCACCGAGTTGGTCGCGTAGTGCCCGGCGCCGAAGACGGTCTCGGCCGCCATCCCGTACAGCGCCGTCAGCACCCACATCCAGGCCGCGGTGCGCGGCCGCGTCCGCAGCGCCACGACCGTCAGCACCACCAGGTGGGCGACGAAGGCGCCCGGCGGCCAGGGCCAGTCGCTCCAGCGGTCGCTGAACACGGCCGCGAACGGTGTCGCCGCCAGGGAGAACCAGAAGGCACCGACCGGCCGGACGAGCGTCAGCAGGACCGGGAGCAGTGCGAGGAAGCCGGGCACCAGGCTCAGGGTGCCGGAGCCGTTGTTCGTGGTGCTCGCGAGGAACATGGCGAACAGTCCGCACAGCGCGGTGACGGCGTGCGGTGTCCAGGCCGCGTACTCCCGGACGCCCTCGGGGAGACGTCGGGTGATCGGGCCGTCCACCCGCATGCGCGGGAGCGGACGGTAGGCGAAGGCATCGTGGAACAGCTCCTGCCGCAGTCCGCGCAGGGCGTCCGCGGTGAGCCGGAACTCCGGGCTGCGTGGCTTGGCCCCGCCCGGCGGCGTCATCTGCGTCTGGGTCGTCTCGGTCACGTTCGAAACGGTAGGCGGCCCGCCGGGTCGCCGTCGTCACCTGTGAGAAGGGTCCTGCCGGATCCGTCTCAGGTACTACGGGTACACCCGGGGGGACGTCCGTCCGGCCGGGGGTGCGACCCGAGGGGGGACGGCGGCGGTGACCGCCGCCGTCACCAGGCCAGCTGGGCGATCTCCTCGGCGACCACCGCGCACGCGTCGGCCGCGGGATCGATCAGCGGGAAGTGGCCGACGTCCTCCAGGAGCGTCAGACCGACCACCTCGCCGGCCCGTGCCGCGGCCTCGGCGTACGACTCGGCGACCGCCTGGGGCACGACGAGGTCGGTGCGGCCCTGCACGAGGGTCGTGGCGATGCCGGTGGGGAGCAGGTGGGCGGGGTCGGCATAGGGCTGGCGTTCCGCGAACCTCGCCTCACCGCCCAGAAGTTGGCGGGACGCACCGGAGCACACGTCCAGTTTCTCGGCGACCTGGAAGTCGGCGATCGGGGCGAGGGCGACGACGCCGCGCAGCGGTGCGGGGCGGTCGGTGCGCCAGGGGGCGTCGGCGGGCAGGACGTGCCGGGCGGCGGCCCACAGGGCGAGGTGGCCACCGGCGGAGTGGCCGGTGATCACCGTGCGATGGGAGTCGATCCCCGGCAGATGCGCGCTCACCAGCGGGGGCAGCGCGTCGAGTGCCGCCGCGACGTCGTCGAAGGTGTCCGGCCAGCGGCCCGCCACCGGACTCCCGCCGCCCTGCGCGGGGAGCACCGCGCCCCTGCGGTACTCGACATTGGCCACCGCGAAGCCGCGACGGGCCAGGAAGTCCGCGAACGGGGTGATGTGCCGGCGGTCGTACGGGGCGCGCCAGGCGCCGCCGTGCAGAACGACCACCAGCGGGACGGGCAGCGCGGGGTCGGGATCGCGCGGGGTGTAGAAGTCGATCACCTGGTCGGGGTGGTCGCCGTACGCGGCGGTGATGTCGGGCTCGACGGGCGGGTGGGAGAAGGCCGACGCCTCCTCGGCGGCGTCCCGTGCTGCGGCTTCCCGCGCTGCGGCGTCCCGTGCTGCGGCGTCGTCCGACATGCTCCAACCTCTCAGCGGTGAAACGGATTTGGCGGACCGGGAGAGAGATCGTCCGTTGGCGGGGACGGTATCAGGCCCGTGACGTGCGCCTACACCCGGATGTCACGCTCGGTGAGGGTTAAACGGTTCTGTCGTTCCGTTACGCTGGGCGGGTACAGGCAGCCGATCGTGAAGGAGTCCGTCATGTCCGCCGAGCCCGGCACCGTGCGTCCCGGCGGGCGCACCGCCCGTGTCCGCACGGCCGTACTGCGCGCCGCCGGGGACGTGCTCGCCGAGCAGGGCTTCGCCCATCTCGACCTCGCCGACGTGGCACGGCGGGCGGAGGTCGGCAAGACCACGGTGTACCGGCGGTGGGGGTCGGTGACGGGGCTGGTCGCCGATCTGCTGAGCGACATGGCGGAGCAGTCGCTGCCACGCGCCGACACCGGGTCCGTCCTCGGTGATCTGCGCGCCAACGCCGCGCTGGTGCGGCGGACGCTGGCCGACGCCCGGCAGGGACCGCTGTTCCGCGCGGTGATCGCCGCGGCGACGTCCGACGCCCGTACGGCGCAGGCGCTGCGACGGTTCTACGAGGCGCGGGTGGGCGAGTGGGCGCCGTGCGTCGAACAGGGCGTGGCGCGCGGCGAGTTGCCGGCGGGGACCGATCCCTCGCTGGTGGTTCGGGCCGTGTCCGCGCCCCTCTACTACGCGGTGCTGACGACCGGCGAGGTGCCGGACGAGGCCGCCGCCGCACGGGCGGCCGAGGCGGCGTTCGCGGCCGCGGTGTCCGGGGTGTTCGTCGCCGGGGACTGACCCGGCGCGCCTGCCGCCGGGGCCGGGGGCCGGGGTGCACAGAGCCCCCTCCGGCTCCCCCGGCCTCCGGCCCGGGCCCCTCTCAGCCCACCGTCTCCGCCAGCACCCGCGCCGCCCGCTCCACGTCCGCGAAACCCACGTACAGCGGGGTCAAGCCGAAGCGGAGGATGTCCGGCTGACGGAAGTCACCGACCACACCGCGGTCGATGAGCCGCTTCATCACGTCTCCCGCGTCCGCGCACCGCAGGGAGACCTGGCTGCCGCGCTCGGCGTGGGCCGACGGCGTCACCGACTCCACGCGGCCCCCGGGAACGTACGCCTCGACGCACTCCAGGAAGAAGTCACCCAGCGCGAGCGACTTGGCCCGGACCGCGTCGACCGACACCCCGTCCCACACCTCCAGCGCGGCCTCCAGGGCCAGCATGGAGAGGATGTCCGGCGTACCGACCCGGCCCCTCAGGGCACCCGCCGCCGGTATGAACTCCGCGCTCATGTCGAACGGGTTCGTGTGCGAGTTCCAGCCGGGCAACGGGGAGTCGAAACGCTCCTGCAGATCGGCCCGGACATAGAGGTACGCGGGCGAACCCGGCCCCCCGTTCAGGTACTTGTAGGTACAGCCGACCGCCAGGTCGACCCCGTGGGCGTCCAGCCCCACGGGCAGGGCCCCCGCGCTGTGGCAGAGGTCCCAGACCGCCACGGCGCCCGCGTCGTGGATCGCGGACGTCAGGGCCGGCAGATCGTGCAGCCGGCCGGTGCGGTAGTCCACGTGGTTCAGCAGCACGGCCGCCGTACGGGGCCCCACGGCGTCCGGCACCTCGGACGGCTCCACCGGGCGCAGTTCACAGCCCGTCAGGCGGGCCGCCGACGCGGCGATGTAGCCGTCCGACGGGAACGTCGTCGCGTCGACGACGATCTCGTCCCGGCCGGCACCGGCCAGCCGCACGGCCCCCACCAGCGCCTTGAAGACGTTCACGCTCGTCGAGTCACCGACCACGATCTGACCGGGAGCGGCGCCGACCAGGGGCGCGACGCGGTCGCCGATCCGCTCCGGCGCCGTCCACCAGCCGCTCTCCTCCCAGGACCGGATCCGCAGCTCACCCCACTGCCTGCGGACGACGTCGTCGACCCGGCCGGGGACGTCCACCGACAGCGCGCCGAGCGAGTTCCCGTCCAGGTACACCACGTCGTCCAGCACGAACCGGTCGCGCAGCTTCGCGAGTTCGTCCGCGGCGTCCAGCGCCGCCGCCTTCCCGGCGTACGACTCAGACATGGCTGCGCGCCGTCCACAGTTCGGGGAACACGTTCTTCTGCGCCCGCTTCTCCAGCCAGGCCACCCCGGCGGAGCCGCCCGTGCCCGTCTTCGCGCCCATCGCGCGGCGCGTCGCGACGAGATGGTCGTTGCGCCATCGCCACACCAGCTCCGCGACGTCCGTCAGCGCCTCCCCGAGCCGGGCCAGGTCGTTCTCCGCGTCCCCGGAGTAGAGCGCGGTCCACACCGCCTCCACCTGCGGCGAGGGCTCGTACCGCAGCGACACGTCCCGCTCCAGCACGGCAGTCGGGACCGCGTGCCCGCGCCGCGCGAGCAGCCGCAGCACCTCGTCGTACAGGCTCGGCTCGTGCAGCGCCTTCTCCAGCTCGGCGTGCACCCGCGGCGCGCCCCGGTGCGGGACCAGCATGGACGCGGACTTCTCGCCGAGCAGGAACTCCATCCGGCGGTACATCGCGGACTGGAATCCGGAGCCCTCGCCGAGGGCGGAGCGGTACGAGTTGAACTGCGCCGGCGTGAGCTGCGCGAGAGGCCGCCAGGACGCGTTCAGCGCCTCCAGTTCCCGCAGGGACCGCTTGAGGGCCGCCACGGCGACGGGCAGCCGGTCCTCGCGCAGCGCCTGCGCGGCCGTCTCCCACTCGTGCACGATGACCGTGAACCACAGCTCCATGACCTGGGTGGTCACCAGGAAGACCATCTCTCCGGGGTCATCGGAGAGGGTGCGCTGCAAGTGGGTGAGGACGTCCGCCTGGACGTAGTCCTCGTACGGCGTGGTGCCGTGGAAGTCGAGATGCGGGGTCTCGGGCGCCTGGGCCACCTCGGGCCGGGCCAGATGGGACGACATCGCTGTCTCCTGATGCGTGCTCCGGGTAGCGGTCCGCCCCTGCCGTTTTCGACACGGGGGCCCCGGTCCCCACCGGGAATCCTGCGCAATCGTCCCCCGAAAACGCAAGACCCGCCCGGTCACACCCGCCGGACGGGCCCCACGGGTCGCGCGGTCTAACCGAGCGTCTGCGCCGCCGTCGGCGAGGAGTCCTTCAGGAACTGGCTGCAGCGCTCGTACTCCTCCTTCTCGCCGATCGCCTGCGCGGCGCGGGCGAGGGCGTTCAGGGCGCGCAGGAAGCCACGGTTCGGCTCGTGCTCCCACGGCACCGGGCCGTGGCCCTTCCAGCCGCTGCGCCGCAGGGAGTCCAGACCACGGTGGTAACCGGTACGGGCGTACGCGTACGACTCGACGACGCTGCCCCGCTCGTACGCCTCGTCGGCCAGCTGCGCCCAGGCGAGCGAGGACGTCGGGTACTTGGCGGCGACGTCGGCGGACGGCGTGCCGTTCGCGAGGAGCTCGCGCGGCTCCGGGTCGTCGGGCAGGTGGGTCGGGGGCGGTCCCCCGAGGAGGTTCTCGTGAATCGTCATGGGTTCCAGTCTGCTGCATCGCGGGTGCCCGGTGACGCCCGCCCACCCCTCCGGAGCGGCCGGTTCCGCGGGAGCCGCCGAGCGGCCCGCGGTCACTCAGGACGGAAGCCGTCCAGGGGCCGCCGCGCGCTGGGGCTCCAGCGGGGGCGTCGTCACACAGCCGTGCGTACGGCACTGGGGGCGACGGCAGTCGGGCGCGGGCCGGCGGACGGTCGCGAAGGCCAGCGCCGCCCCCACGACGAGCACGCCCGCGCACAGCGGCATCGCCCGCCGGAAGGCGGAGTCGAAGGCGTCCGCCGAGCGGTACGCCTCGGGACCCATGCCCACCAGCACCGGCAGCGCCGCCACGGCGAGGAGACCGCCGACCCGGGCCGCCGCGTTGTTGATACCGCTGGCCAGACCCGCCCGTCCGGTGTCCACGGAGGCGAGGACGGTCGCGGTCAGGGGCGCGACCAGCGTCACCATGCCCGCGCCCATCACCAGGAGGGCGGGCAGCACGTCGCTGACGTACACGGCGTCCTTGCCCACCCGCAGCATCAGCAGCATGGCCACCGCGCACAGCAGCGGGCCCACCGTGAGCGGGATGCGCGGCCCGATGCGCTGCGCCAGTTCACCGGAGCGGGCGGAGAACAGCAGCATCAGGGCGGTCGTGGGCAACAGCGCCGTCCCCGCCTGCAGGGGCGAGTAGCCGGCCACGACCTGGAGCTGGAGCGCGGTCAGGAAGAAGAAGCCGCCGAAGGCCGCGTACACGCACAGGGTGACGAGGTTGACGGCCGTGAACTGCCGCGACGCGAAGATGTCCGGCGGCATCATCGGATCGGGCCGGCTCCGCTCGACGTGCACGAAGCCCACGCCCGCGGCCACGCCCAGCACCCCCGACACCCAGACGAGCACGGAGCCGCTCGTCGCCTCGATCAGGGCGTACGTCACCAGCGCGAGCGCCACCGCGCCGAGGGACGCGCCGAGCACGTCGAAGCTGCGGTGCGGCCGGGCGCCCGCGAGCTCCTGGTCCCGGCCGGGCACGGCGGTGCTCCCGTCGGACTCCGGGACGTGCCGCAGGGCCACGGGCACGCACACCAGCGCCAGCGGGATGTTCAGCAGGAAGACCCAGCGCCAGCCGGGGCCGTCCACCAGCCAGCCGCCCAGGAACGGGCCGACCGCCCCGCCGATGCCGCCGAAGCCGGACCACAGGCCGACGGCCTTCGAGCGGTCGTCGGGATGGAAGGAGGCCTGGATGAGCGCGAGGGAGCCGGGGGTCAGCAGCGCCCCGCCGATGCCCTGCAGGGCGCGGGCCGCGATCAGCACGCCCGCGTTCGGCGCGAGCCCGCACAGCAGCGAGGCGGAGGCGAACCACACGACGCCCAGGACGAACACCTTGCGGCGCCCGAAACGGTCCCCGAGCGATCCGCCCAGCAGGATCAGCCCGGCCAGCGTCAGCATGTACGCGTTCACGGTCCACTGCAGGGCGGCCAGACTCGCGTCCAGGTCACGGCCGATCCGCGGCAGCGCGACGTTGACGACCGTCGAGTCCAGCATGGCCATGCTGGAGCCGAGGACGGTGGTCAGCAGGATCCACCGCCCCGCGGGCGAGGAGATCCGTACGGCCGGTGTTTCCTGCGGGGGCACAGCCATACTCCGGAGCATACGGAAGGGCCCGGCACCTTGGAGGTGCCGAGCCCGGACCGGTGTGCGGTTGCTTGATCCCGTTACTTGATCCGCGTGCCCGTGGAACGCAGCGCGGCACAGGCCTCGGTCACCCGCTGGGCCATGCCGGCCTCGGCCAGCTTGCCCCAGGTCCGCGGGTCGTAGGTCTTCTTGGAGCCGACCTCGCCGTCGACCTTCAGGACGCCGTCGTAGTTCCTGAACATGTGGTCGGCGACCGGACGCGTGAACGCGTACTGGGTGTCCGTGTCGAGGTTCATCTTCACGACGCCGTTCTCCAGCGCGGTGGCGATCTCCTCGGCCGAGGAGCCGGAGCCGCCGTGGAAGACGAAGTCGAACGGGGACGCCGTGCCGAACTTGGCGGCGACACCGTCGCTCAGCTCCTTCAGGAGCTCGGGGCGCAGGACGACGTTGCCCGGCTTGTAGACGCCGTGCACGTTGCCGAAGGACGCGGCGAGCAGGTAGCGGCCCTTCTCGCCCAGGCCGAGGGCCTCGGCGGTGCGGATCGCGTCGTCGACCGTGGTGTACAGGGAGTCGTTGATCTCGTGCGAGACGCCGTCCTCCTCGCCACCGGTCGGGGTGATCTCGACCTCGAGGATGATCTTCGCGGCGGCGGCCTTCGCGAGCAGTTCCTGAGCGATGGCCAGGTTGTCGGCGAGGGTCTCGGCGGAGCCGTCCCACATGTGCGACTGGAACAGCGGGTTCTCGCCCCGGGCGACGCGCTCGGCGGAGATGTCGAGCAGCGGCCGGACGTAGGTGTCCAGCTTGTCCTTGGGGCAGTGGTCCGTGTGCAGCGCGACCGTGATGTCGTACTTGGCGGCGACGACGTAGGCGAACTCGGCGAGCGCGACCGCGCCGGTCACCATGTCCTTCTTGTACTGGCCGCCGAGGAACTCCGCGCCACCGGTGGACATCTGGATGATGCCGTCGCTCTCCGCCTCCGCGAAGCCGCGCAGCGCAGCGTGCAGGGTCTGGGAGGAGGTCACGTTGATGGCCGGGTAGGCGAACTTGCCTGCCTTCGCCCGGTCGAGCATCTCGGCGTAGACCTCGGGGGTTGCGATGGGCATCTGTCCGCTCCTTGTATGTGCGGGTGGCGTTCTGCTGCTTACGGCCCTGACCTAGGGGGCGACGTCATCGTCGTCCCCATCTTTCCAGACTTGACCCGGTGCTCCGGTCACCCTGTCCGGGATGCGGGACCCCGGGTTCGGCGGGATCCCGGACCCGTCGTCAGTCCAGGCCCAACTCGTCCTTGGAGAAGGCGAAGAGGTACGGCACTCCGGCGCCGGCCTCGATCTTCTCGGCGGCGCCGGTCGCGCGGTCGACGATCGTCGCCACTCCGACGACCTCGGCGCCGGCCTCCCGGACCGCCTCGACGGCGGCCAGCGGGGAGCCGCCGGTGGTCGAGGTGTCCTCGACCACGAGCACCCGCCGCCCCCTGATCTCCGGGCCCTCCACGCGGCGCTGCAGACCGTGCGCCTTGGCCGCCTTCCGTACGACGAAGGCGTCCAGCTTCCGGCCCCTGGCCGCGGCGGCGTGCAGCATGGCCCCGGCGACGGGGTCGGCGCCCATGGTGAGGCCGCCCACCGCCTCGAAGTCCAGCTCGGCCGTGAGGTCGAGCAGCACCTGTCCGACCAGCGGCGCGGCCTCGCCGTCCAGCGTGACCCGGCGCAGGTCCACGTAGTAGTCGGCTTCCAGACCCGAGGAGAGGGTCACCTTGCCGTGCACCACGGCCTTGTCCTTGATCTGCTGCAGCAGCGCTCCGCGCACGTCACTCATGCCCGCCAGCTTAGAGGCGCCGCCAGCTCCAGGTCATGGACGCCTCCAGTGGCTCGATGGGGGTGACCAGGCGCGGGTGGGTGTTCAGCCCGTTCGGCGGACCGGTCTGGGGCTCCACGCACACCGCCGCGTCCTGCTCGTCGTACACCACGACCCACTCCTCGCGGCTGGTCACCTTCAGCTCCAGCCGGCCGGGCCAGGTGAGGGTGACGTCGACGCCGTCGGGCATGCCGAAGCAGTCGTCCCAGGGGCTGGGGAGGGGGTCGATGCGGCGGCCGGTGGGCAGATGGTCGGCGCCGCGCTCCTCCTGCCAGGCGGGGCTGAAGCCGACCTGGACGCCCTCTCCCGCCAGGGTCCGGTTGAACCACGGGTGCCAGCCGATCTGGGCGGGGAAGGAGGAGTCGTACGTCTCCACGGACATGGTGAGCCTGAGGGCGTCCTCGGTCAGGGCGAACGCCTGGGTGACGCGCCCCGGGTGGGGCCAGGGGGCGACGAGGTCGTACGTGATGACGGCCTCCCGCTTGTCGGCGCGGGCGGTGCTCCAGGCGCCGTCGCGGGCGGTGCCGTGGATGGCGTGGGGCGGGGAGTTGAGGGGCATCTGCTGGACGGTCGCGCCGTCCAGGAAGCGGCCGTCGCGGATCCGGCCGCACCACGGGGTCATCGGGAAGCACCCGAACTTCTCACCCTGGCGCAGCAGTTCCACGCCGCCGACCTTCAGACTCCCGACCCGTCCGCCGTTGCCCGGTGTGACGGTCGCTTCCGCGTCGCCCGCGGTCAGCGTGATGTCTTCGTTACTCACGGAGTTGACCCTACTGGTCCGGTTCTTCCGACCGGCCCGTACCCGGGGGCTGCCGCCCCCGGCCCCCAGCTTTCGGCCTGAACGGCCTCGTCCTCAAACGCCGGACGGGCTGAAGGACATGCCCTCGGCCGGAACCTTCAGCGCGGGCGGAACCATCCAGCGCAGGCCCGCATACCCAGCCCGTCCGGCGTTCGAGGACGAGCCCTTCGGGCGAAGCGGGGGTCTGGGGGGGGCGGAGTCCCCGGGTACGGTCTCCACCCCGGCAAGGGGTCAGCGTCGTTTGCGCAACGCTCGGGTGACGACGATCGCCGAGGCGACAACGACCGCCGCCGCGGGAGCCGCCCAACGAAGCGTCGCCCGGGCCGCATCGACCTCCGGCGCCGGCACAGGCGCGTAACGCCCCCGCGGCGGCGCATGGTCGACCTCCTCCGCACTGCGCCCGATCATCGTCCGCCGCGCGTGCGCCGCCTCGGCGATGGAGTCCTCCCTGTCCACGGGCCCCGGAGGTGTCGGAGCCGGTTCCTGGCCGTCCCCGGCGAGGGGATCGAGGGACGGCGGCGGGACCTCGGCGTCGGGGACGGAGTCCGTCGCATCGCCCACACCCTCGGACTCCCCCCCGCCCTCCGAACCACCCTCGCCCTCAGCCTCGGAACCCGACGCTCCCCCAGGCTCACCCTCGGAACCCGACGCACCCTCGGCCTCGCCTTCAGAACCCGACGCGCCCCCGGCCTCACCCACGGCGCCGGATCCCCCCTCGGCCGCGGACGCGTCCGCCGTCCCGGCCGCCAGATTCTGCGCGAACCGGTTCAGCAGACGGATCGCCGCCGTGGCGACCGTGGCCGGAGCGATTTCCGCCAGGCGTCCGTCCGCCGTGGCGGTGCCCGTGACGACGAGGGTGGTGCCGCCCTCGGCCGGCGCCAGACGAAGGGTGAGGGCGAGTTTCACGGTCCCGGTGCCACGGGCCTCCGTACCGTCCCCCTCGACGGCGTACGCACCGTCGTCCCGGGCGACGACCCGCACGGCCCCGCGATAGGTGATGGTGTGGCCGCCGACGCGGACACGCAGTCGTCCGGAGACGGGCGCCGTGCCGGCGTCCTGCTGGAGCCCGGGTACCGCCCGGGCCACCCGCGCGGGATCGGCCAGCGCCTCCCTCAGCCGCTCGGCCGGAACCGGAACGAACACCTCATGCTCCATGTCGGCCGAGCCTACCCAGGCTGGTGCGAACCGCACCCGCGTATCACGGGATTCCCGCGTCATTCCCCCATTCCCCCGCCCCCGGTCAGTCGGAATAGCGCGGATGCACCAGCGTGGACGGCGCGAGTCCCGTGATCCGGGTGTGCCACACGGCCCGTGCGTCCGCCGCGAGGGACCGCGGTGTGAGGGAACGCAGAACGGGCCCGCCGGGGGCCAGGCCCAGGGGCGTACCCCTGGCGGACGCGAGGACGAACCCCCAGTCGCGCGGGGCCCGGGACGCACCCGCCGTACGGTCGGGTCCGGCCGCGGAACCGGAGTCTCGGCCGCCCACGCGGTACGGGTCGGCGCGCAGGCCGGCGGCCCGCACCGTAGCCTCGACCGTCCAGAAGACACCGGGGCGGGAGGAGACCGGTCCGGCGTGCACCACCAGTCGTCCGCCGTCGGCCAGCGCCCGGCGCGTCAGCCCGTAGAACTCCTGCGAGTACAGCTTCGTGCTCGCCGTGATCCCGGGGTCCGGCAGGTCGGAGATCACCACGTCGTACGGGGACGGGTCCCCGCGCAGCCAGCAGAAGGCGTCGGCGGTGAACACGTGCACCCGCGGGTCGTCGAACGCGTGACCGTTGAGCGCCGACAGGGCCGGGTCCCGGCGTGCCAGCCTCACCACCCCGGCGTCGCGATCGACCACGTCGACCCGGCGGACGTCCGGATAGCGCAGCACCTCGCGGACCGCGAGTCCGTCGCCACCGCCGAGGACGAGCACGCGCGCGTGGCGTCCGTCCATCGCGGGGTGCACCAGGGCCTCGTGGTAGCGGTGCTCGTCGCGGCCGCCGGCCCGCAGGCGTCCGTCGAGGAAGAGGCCGAGCGGGTGTCCGCGCGTACCGCCGGTGAGGACCACTTCCTGTACGCCGGTGCGGAGGGCCACCCGCACGTCCCTGCCGTACACCGCCTGCCGTGCCGCGTGCTCGAAGTCGTCGACGAGCAGGGCGGCCGTGGCGAGCAGGCCGAGGACCACCACGTTGGCGATGAGCAGGAGCCAGCGCCCGCGCCTGCTCAGGTCCCGGCGGAACAGGCCGAGGACGAGGGCACCGCCGGCCAGCGCGTTCACCGCCCCGGTGAGCAGTGCGCCGGTCAGCTGCCCGAGCTGGGGCAGCAGCAGAAAAGGAAAAGCCAGGCCTCCGACGAGCGCGCCGACGTAGTCCGCGGCGAAGAGGTCCGCCACCGCGCCGCCCGGGTCCTGTCGGCGGATGCGTTGTATCAACTCCATGAGGAGGGGGACCTCGGCGCCGATCAGCAGGCCGATGGCGAGCGAGAAGGCGGCCAGCAGGTACCGCGACCCGCTCGCCCAGGCGCCGCCCCAGTCACCGGTCCACGCGAACACGGCGTACAGGGTCATCGCGCTGCATCCGCCGACCAGCGCGAGCGCCGCCTCGACCGCGCCGAAGCCGGCCGCCGCACGGGGACGCAGACGCTTGGCGACGAGGGAGCCGACCCCCATGGCGAAGACCATGACGGACAGCACGACCGAGGCCTGGGTGACCGAGTCGCCGACCAGGTAGGAGGCGAGGGCGACGAGTTCGAGCTCGTACACGAGTCCGCAGGCCGCACAGACGAACACGCCCGCGAGGACGAGGAACCGGCCGGTGCCCGGACGGACGGGCAGCCGCGCCTGGCCCTGGACGCCCCAGGGCGGCGGCGCGCCGGGGGGAGCAGGCGCGTGCGGTTCGATCACGCTGGGAACGCTACGTCACACCGGCACTACGCCTCGTCACCCACACGTGTGGATCTGACGCTCGCCCGTACGGTTGTCGGAGCGGGTGCGGCCGCCGTCCGGGGCCACCGCCGCCGGCTCCCCGGTTCGTCTCAACGGGCGTATCCCCACGGGCGGACCCACGCGACCTCACACGCCGGACGCGCTGAGCAGATCGGCCTCGGCCGCCACCCGCACCCCCACCCTCGTCCGTGTCGCCACCAGCTGTCCGTCCTGCGGGTACGCGTGCCACGTACGCCAGTGGACCTGGCCCTCGTGGCGCTGGGCCAGCAGGGCGGTGAAGGCGTGCGGGCTGCCGGGGAAGACACCGACGAGTCCGTTGGGGTGGTCGGAGACCAGGGCCAGCAGTTCCTGGGCGCGCCCCGCGAAGGAGCCGCACGAAAGTGTCTCGACGCGCGCCGCGAACTCGTACTCCCAGTCGCCGACCCGCTTGGCCACGCCCAGGGGAAGGGGCGTGCTGCTGCCGGCGATGCAGGCGACGGTCTCCGAACAGCTGCCCCGCTCCTCCTCCAGGAGGACCTGGTGGGACGCGCCGAGGAGTCTCAACTGAAGTCTCGCTCCGTCGAGTTCGAGGTCGAGGGTGGCGAGCGCGGGCAGCGGCTCGCGCCCCAGGGCCCACGCGAGGTCGGCCGCGCGCGTGTCGGTGTAGGCGGTGTTCAGGGTCGTGAGCATGGGTCGGCTCCGCTAGCACGCAAAGGGAGGTGGGGGTCCGGCGCACCCGGTCGGTATGGGGGGATCGACCCGGTCAGCCCGGTCAGCCCTGTCAGGAAGGGACGATCCGAGGGCCGCGCTGGCGTTTTAGAGGGAATCATGAACTGTGGTGCCACCACAGCGTTTTTACCCAACTTCGTAGGGTTTCCATCCCCCCGAGGGCTCCACAGTTCAACTGTTCAACCACGCCGTGCGCCGGGCGCGCGGAAGCGGAAGGCCGGCCCGGCCTCCCCGAGCGCGACAACACGCCCCGGTCACGGCCCCCGGAAAGCCCCCCGAACGGCTGACGAAGGGAAGCACCCGTCGGAGCCGACACGTCCTCGTGAAATTCTTCCGGCCGCGCTCCGGCACCACCCTCCCGGCCGACACTCCCGTCCCGTTCCGTCACTCGCGCACCGTCCCCGGCCCGGTACGCGGAGGTGCCCGCCGGAAGTCGTTCCCGGCGGGCACCTCAGCGTGCTGCGGACGCGTTGTCCGTGTGGAGCTCGGCTGCCCCGTGTCAGCTGCCTCCACCGCATCCGCCGCCACCGCAGGACGACCCGCCTCCGCAGGACGAGCCGCCGCCGCACGAGTGACCGCCGCCGCAGGAGTGACCCCCGCCGTGGTGGCCCCCGTGGTGCCCACCGCCGGACGAGTCGCCCCCGCCGGCCCACCAGCTGCCGCCGGCGCCGCCGCTTCCGCCCCCCAGGAGGCCCCCGCGCGAGCGGGAGCTCCCCGCCTTCACCGAACCGGCCTTCCCGCGACTGCGGCGGGTGGCCCTGAGGCCGCCGATCAGGACGATGAAGAAGACCGCCAGGATGATGCCGATGATCATGGCGCCACCCTCCTTTCGTTCCCCCGAAGCGGCCCCCCGTGGGCGCCTCGCGTCGTGCGTGACAGGGGGATGCCCCCGCGTCCCGCCCGCCAAAGCAGAGTTGAGGAACTCCTGAGCATCCAAAAGCGGGGATGGCCCCCGACCAGCACAGAAGCTCGGATCAGGGCCCCGGCCCGCACCATCGGCCCGTCTGTGGGCCGTGCTCTCCCCCGGAGCCGGACGGGAACACCCGGCCGACGGCGCGCCGGGTCCCGCGGACCGGGGCGCGGGCCTGAGGCCGGGCGGCAGGTGAGTTGAGGAAGTCCGCGGCTTGGGCGCAGGATGACCGGCATGACCTCCAACGGCCGCCGTCCGCTCCTCAACCGCCGACTCGCCGAGTTCGGCACGACGATCTTCGCCGAGATGTCGGCCCTCGCACTGAGCACCGACTCGATCAACCTCGGCCAGGGCTTCCCCGACACGGACGGGCCCGAGGAGATCCGGGAAGCGGCCGTGCGGGCGATGCGCGACGGACGCGGCAACCAGTACCCGCCGGGCCCCGGCGTGCCCGAGCTGCGGACGGCGATCGCGGTGCACCAGAAGCACCACTACGGGCTGTCGTACGACCCCGACCGCGAAGTGCTGGTCACGGCGGGCGCCACCGAGGCCATCGCCGCGAGCCTGCTGGCCCTGGTGGAGCCCGGCGACGAGGTCATCGCCCTGGAGCCGTACTACGACTCCTACGCGGCCGGTATCGCGATGGCGGGCGGCACCCGGATCCCGGTCACCCTGCGCCCGCACGAGGGCCGCTTCCGGCTGGACCTCGACGAACTGCGCGACGCGGTCACCGACAACACCCGGCTGCTGCTCCTCAACACCCCGCACAACCCCACCGGCACCGTCCTGTCCCGCGAGGAACTCGGCGAGATCGCGAAGCTCGCCGTCGAGCGGGACCTGCTCGTCGTGACGGACGAGGTGTACGAGCACCTCGTGTTCGACGACGCCGAGCACGTGCCGCTGGCCTCCTTCCCCGGGATGCGGGAGCGGACCGTCACCATCGGCAGCGCGGGCAAGACCTTCTCCTTCACCGGCTGGAAGGTCGGCTGGATCACCTCCACGCCGGACCTCGTCACCGCCGTACGGTCGGCGAAGCAGTTCCTGACGTACGTGGCCTCGGGACCGTTCCAGTACGCCGTGGCCGAGGCGCTCGCGCTGCCGGACACGTACTTCGAGGCTTTCCGTACGGACCTGCGGGCCAAGCGGGACGTGCTGGCCGCCGGGCTCACGGCGGCGGGGTTCGAGGTCTTCCGGCCGGCCGGAACGTACTTCGTCACCACCGACATCCGCCCGCTCGGCGAGAGCGACGGCTTCGCCTTCTGCCGCGCGCTGCCGGAGCGCGCCGGGGTGGTCGCCATCCCGAACGCGGTCTTCTACGACCACCGGGAGGAGGGCGCACCCTTCGTGCGCTTCGCGTTCTGCAAGCGGACCGAGGTCCTGGAAGAGGCCGCCCGGCGGCTCCGGGCGGCCCGGTAGCACGCGGAGCGCGGCTCCCGCGGACGACGCGCCGAAGCGGGGAAAACCGCACCCGCGCGGACGCGCAACGTTCGCAAACGCCCCGTAAGGGACGCAGAGTTCGGGTGTGACCCACGCCAGTACCCTTCCGGCCCCCGCCGTCCAGAAGTCAGGTGACGGGGACCGCGCCCGCGCGGCGCGGTCCAGGCGGAGCGTGCCCGCCGTCGTGTACGCGCTGGGGCTGTTCGTCCTGGCCCGGCTCGTCGGTGTCCTGGTGCTCGCCGGGACCGCCCGGGCCAACGGCAAGCACGCACTCGCCCTCCTCGGACGCTCCTGGGACTCCCTCTGGTACCTGGGAATCGCGGCGCACGGCTACGTACGCGCCCAGCACTTCAGACCCACCGTCGTCCACAGCGACCTGGCGTTCTTCCCGCTGTACCCGGGGCTCGTCCGGGCCGTCACGGAGGTGACCCCGCTGAGCGGGGGCGCGGCGGGCCTGCTGGTGTCCTGGCTGGCCGCGGCGACCGCCGCGTGCGGGATCTACGCGATCGGGGCCCGGCTGCACGGCCGCGCGGTCGGCACCGCGCTCGTCCTGCTCTGGGGCCTGCTCCCGCACTCGGTGGTGCTCTCCCTCGCGTACACCGAGTCCGTGCTCACCGCCTTCGCCGCCTGGTCCCTGTACGCGGTGCTCACCGGGAGCTGGCTGTGGGCCGGCGCGCTGGCGGCGCTCGCGGGCCTGTCCCGGCCGAACGGCTTCGCGGTCGCCGCGGCGGTCCTCGCGGCGGCGGCCTGCGAGGTCTGGCGGCGGCGCGGCCGGAAAGTTCCCCACAGCCTGTGGACGGGCGCCGCGCTCGCGCCGCTCGGCTGGTGCGGCTACGTGCTGTGGGTGGGCCGCCGCCGGGGCGATCCGCTCGGCGGGTACTTCGAGGTGCAGCGGCTGTGGGGCTCGCGCTTCGACTTCGGCGTGGGCGCGCTGCGCTTCGTCAAGCACCTGCTGCTCCGCGGGGACCGCTTCGTGTTCCCCATGTCGCTGGTGATCGTGGCGGTGGCCGTGCTGCTGTACGCGCTGCTGATCGCGGACCGGGCCCCGCTGCCGCTGCTCGTCCACAGCGGTGTCCTGCTGCTGATCGCGCTCGGCGGCGCCGGGTTCTTCGAGTGCAAGCCGCGCTTCCTGCTGCCCGCGTTCCCGCTGCTGCTGCCGATGGCCCGGGCACTGGTGCGGACGGCAAGAGCCCGGCCCTGGCACGCCGTCCTGGTGGTCGGCGCCCTGGCCGGGCTCTCGTTCGCCTACGGCGCGTATCTCGTCGTCATCGCGCACACGCCGCTGTAGAACCTGGCGGAAAACCAGCGGGAGGACTACTCGTCGTCGTCCTCGGGCTTGTCCGCCTCGTTCACTTCCTGCTCCAGGCCGAGCTGCTCGACGAGCCACTTGTCGAACTCGATGGCGGCCCGCACCCAGCTGACCGTCGACGACACGAAGTGTTCGAGGGCGACGCCGGTGCCGATCAGCATCTGCGCCTCGCCGATCAGGCGGACGGTGCCGTCGTCGTGCGTGTGGGTGTAGACCTTCGGCCACAGCGTGCGACGGTTCCAGTCGTCGATCGACTCCAGCAGCGTCGGCTTCTCGTCGATCTGGTGCGGCCGGTCGTAGAACGTCCGCACCGAGAAGACCTGCTGGTCACCCTCGCCGCGGAACATGAAGTACGTACGGAACTCCTCCCACGGCGCCGCGAGGTCACCCTCGTCGTCGACGACGTACTTCAGCTCCATCTGGTCGAGGAGCTGCTTCACGAGGTCCTGATCCGGGACGACGGGGCCCGCCGGTCCGCCGGGCTGCGGCTCGGGCTGGCCCCCGAAATTCGGAATCGAGGACGGGTCGATGCTCACCGTGTATTTCCCTTCGTACGGATACCGCCATCCTCCCCCATCCGGGGCGGGGAGTGGCAACCCCTGACGGGGCCTGTCGGCCGGGGCGGCATGATCTCGTCACCGGCGACCGGGGCGGAACCCGTCGTCACGGGGGCGCGGGGCCCGGTACGGGCGGCTTCCGGCCCGCGGCGGCGGGGCGGGGGCGGGGTGTCGTCCGCGCTCTGTCCGACGCCCGATCCGTTCACAACCGTGACCGGGCGGGTGTCCGGTACGAGGGCGGGAGCCACCCGCCCTCGGCCGTCCCAGCCATCCGCGTCGGCTCGGGTACGGCTCCTTCGGGGCCTACCCGTGCCGAGCCGCCGCGCCCGCAGGCGTCACAGCGTCTTGCCGGTCGCGGGTCCCACGATCAGGCCGTCCCCGAAGGCGTCCACCCGGACCGTGTCGCCGTCCTTGACCTCGCCCGCCAGGATCTCCTTGGCGAGCCGGTCGCCGATCGCGGTCTGGACGAGGCGGCGCAGCGGCCGGGCGCCGTACGCCGGGTCGTTGCCCTCGGTCGCGAGCCAGGCCAGGGCCGGGTCGGTGACCTCCAGGGTGATCCGGCGCTGCGCCAGCCGCCGCGCGAGGCGCTCGATCTGGAGCCTGGCGATGCGCTCCAGCTCCTCCCTGTCGAGGGCGGAGAAGACCACGAGGTCGTCGAGCCGGTTGAGGAACTCCGGCTTGAAAGAGGCCCGGACGACCTCCAGAACCTGCTGCTTCTTCTCCTCCGCGGGGGTCAGCGGCTCCACCAGGAACTGGCTGCCCAGGTTCGAGGTGAGGATCAGGATGGTGTTGCGGAAGTCGACCGTCCGTCCCTGTCCGTCCGTCAGCCGCCCGTCGTCCAGCACCTGGAGGAGGATGTCGAAGACCTCCGGGTGCGCCTTCTCGACCTCGTCGAGCAGGATGACGCTGTACGGGCGCCGGCGCACGGCCTCCGTGAGCTGGCCGCCCTCCTCGTACCCGATGTAGCCGGGCGGGGCGCCGACCAGCCGGGCGACGCTGTGCTTCTCGCCGTACTCGCTCATGTCGATGCGGATCATGGCCCGCTCGTCGTCGAAGAGGAAGTCCGCGAGGGCCTTGGCGAGTTCGGTCTTGCCGACGCCGGTCGGGCCGAGGAAGAGGAAGGATCCGGTGGGCCGGTCCGGGTCGGCGATACCGGCGCGGGTGCGCCGTACGGCGTCGGAGACGGCCTGCACGGCCTCGCTCTGGCCGATCAGCCGGCGGCCCAGCTCCTCCTCCATGCGCAGCAGCTTCTGCGTCTCGCCCTCCAGGAGCCGCCCGGCGGGGATGCCCGTCCAGGAGCCCACGACGTCGGCGATGTCGTCCGGGCCGACCTCTTCCTTCACCATCGTGTCGCCGGCGGCTTCCTCCTCCGCCTCGGAGGCCTCCTCCAGGTCCCGCTCCAGGGTGGGGATCTCGCCGTAGAGCAGCTTGCTGGCGGTGTCGAAGTCGCCGTCGCGCTGGGCACGTTCGGCCTGGCCGCGCAGCTCGTCGAGCTTCTCCTTGAGCTCACCGACGCGGTTGAGGGACTGCTTCTCCTTCTCCCAGCGGGCGGTCAGCCCCCGCAGCTCCTCCTCCCTGTCGGCGAGGTCGCGGCGCAGCTTCTCCAGACGCTCCTTGCTGGCGGCGTCCGTCTCCTTGCTGAGCGCGAGTTCCTCCATCTTCAGCCGGTCCACGGAGCGCTGGAGTTCGTCGATCTCGACGGGTGAGGAGTCGATCTCCATGCGCAGCCGGGACGCGGCCTCGTCGACGAGGTCGATGGCCTTGTCGGGCAGGAAGCGGGAGGTGATGTAGCGGTCGGAGAGGGTCGCGGCGGCCACCAGCGCGCTGTCCGCGATCACGACCTTGTGGTGGGCCTCGTAGCGCCCCTTGAGTCCGCGCAGGATCGCGATGGTGTCCTCGACACTCGGCTCGGCGACCAGGACCTGCTGGAAGCGGCGCTCCAGGGCGGGGTCCTTCTCGATCCGCTCGCGGTACTCGTCGAGGGTCGTGGCGCCGACCATCCGCAGCTCACCCCGGGCGAGCATGGGCTTGAGCATGTTGCCCGCGTCCATCGAGGAGTCGCCGCCGGCGCCCGCGCCCACCACCGTGTGCAGCTCGTCGATGAAGGTGATGACCTGCCCGTCGGAGTCCTTGATCTCGGCGAGGACGGTCTTGAGCCGCTCCTCGAACTCGCCCCGGTATTTCGCCCCGGCCACCATGGCGCCGAGGTCGAGCGAGACGAGCCGCTTGTCCTTGAGGGACTCGGGCACGTCGCCCTTCACGATCCGCTGGGCGAGGCCCTCCACGACGGCGGTCTTGCCGACGCCGGGCTCGCCGATGAGGACGGGGTTGTTCTTGGTGCGCCGGGACAGCACCTGCACGACCCGGCGGATCTCCTGGTCCCGGCCGATGACCGGGTCGAGCTTGCCGTCGCGCGCGGCGGCCGTGAAGTCCGTACCGAACTTTTCGAGTGCCTTGTACTGGCCCTCGGGATCCGGGGTCGTCACCCGGCGCCCTCCCCTGGTCTTCTGGAACGCCTCCAGCAGCTTCTTCGCACTGGCGCCCTGCTGCGAGAGTACGTCCCCGCTCCGGCCGCCCTTCGCGGCGATGCCGATGAGCAGGTGTTCGGTGGACAGGTAGTCGTCGCCGAGTTCCTTGGCCTTGTCGGCCGCTTCGGCGATGACGGCGAGCAGCTCGCGGTTGGGCTGCGGCGGCGCGACGGTGGACCCGGTCACGCTGGGCAGGGCGGCCAGCACACGCTCGGCGGCGGCCCGCACGGAGGCCTGGTCGGCGTCGACGGCGGCCAGCAGATCGATGATGTTCTCGTTGTCCTGCCCCCCGAGCAGCGCGAGCAGCAGGTGTGCGGGGGTCAGGTCCGGGTGCCCCTCGGACACGGCCCGGGTGGTGGCCGCGTTGATCGCGTCCCGGCTCCTGTTGGTCAGCTCGGCGTCCACGTTCGCGTTCTCCTCCTGTGCACGGACTTCCTGAACGGACTCTCTGTACGGACTTCGCGTACGGACCTTCCCGTACGGACTGACTCAGTCAGCGTACACAAAGTTGAGTCTATTCCACTCAAGGTGAGGCCGGGGGGACTTACGTCGGAACGGTCGGGTTACCTTTCGGACCATGGCCGCATATCCGGTGGACCCGCACGATCCCGATCCCGCCTACCTCGCCTTCTGGCGGGAGCGGCACCTGTGCACGCTGACCACGCTCCGGGCGGACGGCAGCCCGCACGTCGTTCCCGTCGGGGTCACCTACGATCCACAGGCCGGTCTGGCCCGGGTCATCGCCGGCGGGTCCAGCGCGAAGGTGGGGCACGTGACGGCCGCCGGGGCCGACGGCGCCCGGGTCGCGGTGTGCCAGGTGGACGGACGGCGGTGGGCGACGCTGGAGGGGCGCGCGACCGTCTCCGCCGAACCGTCGCGCGTCGCGGAGGCGGAACGGCGGTACGCGGAGCGGTATGGGAGGACCCCCTCACCCAACCCGGCCCGGGTGGTGATCGAGATCAGACTGACCTCGGCGCTGGGGCGCGGCTGATTCCGCCGCCCGCCCGGTTCCGGCCTTCGTGAATGAGGCCGCACCCGGGGGACGAGCCTCGGATACCAGGATCTTTCGCCCAAAACTGCAGCGGCGTCACCGTGTTCAGGTCACGGTGACGCCGCTGCGGGGGGAAGTACCTGCGCGATCTACTACGACGGGGGAATCGCGTCAGGCACTGCGGGGGGTGGCTGAGATGGTCCTTACATCCGGGGCTTCCGGCTCGGCCAGCTGGTGGTCACGCTGATCGAGGTTCACAAAGATCATTCCGTACCTGATGGCACATCGCACGGGCTGCGGCGCGCCGCGCGGGCGTCGCAGACACCGGTACGCCCGTACGTCCTCCTCCTCGTCCCGGGTGACGACGACCGGCTCTCCGAACACGGTCACCATCAGCGAGTCACCGGTGTGCGGGATCGCTGTCGCCAGGTCGATGAAGTGCCAGCCGGAGCGGTAGGCGGTTGCCATCTCGCGACGGAAGGAGCGGTCGTCGGGGGGCGTCGTCACGTCAACTCCCGGAGCCGTCATCCGCCGCCGGAGTCACAACCACGTCGTCCGCGGCTGGCGCCGGCCAGTGACTGTCCGCCAGTACATTGTCCGTGGCCACCGCCGGCCAGTGACTGTCCGCCAGTACGTCGGCCTTCGTCTCGGAGAGGCCGCCCAGAGCTCCGAATGCCACCATGGCGGAGAAGGCGGCGACAAGCACCGAGCGAAGCATTTTGTTACGCATAGTCGGCTTCGTCCTCACTTGAAAGTCCCGTCTTCCCCCGTCGAATAAGACGATGGCTCATTCGGGCACGTCGTGGCCACATAATCGATGCATCATGTTCCTGCACGTTCAGGACCCTGGGGGGTGGACTTTTGGCAACGAATCAGACTAATGCGACACATCCCCACGGTGTGACCCAGTTGTGCGAGGACGGAGGCCGTCTCTACGCGAACGCGCTGCGCACAGGACGAATCGCGCGCGAGGACGCGGAGCCCGCCCCCTGCTTGGTGGAACTGGCACTCCTCCACCCCGATCCCGATGACGCGAACTGGCTGCGCCCGGTGCCCCCTTCGGTGGCCCTGGCCCAGCGACTCAACCCCATAGAGCGCGAGATCACCGAACGCAGGCGTCTCTCGATCGAGTTGAGTGACGCTTTTGAGCCGTTCATGGCTCTCAGCGTCCAAGGAGCGACGCTCACCCACTCCATCACAGTGCTGGAGGGCGGCGACCGTATCAACGCGGCGCTGAACCTGGCGACCTCCCAGTGCCAGCACGAGATGCTCACGATCCAGCCGAGCGACCGCGGCTCCGAGCGCAGCCTCCTCCAGGGGCTGGAACGCGACCGGCCGCTGATCGAACGTGGTGTGAAGATCCGGACGCTCTATCAGCACACAGCCCGCTACAGTCCCGACAAACTGGCCTACGTGGCACAGCTGTCCGACGGCAAGGTCGAGTACCGCACCATCGACGAGCTGGTGGAGCGCCTCATCGTCTGCGACGAGAGCGTCGCCTTCATCCCCACCCGCGACGACCAGCAAGTCGCCCTGGAACTGCGCCATCCGGGACTCGTCCGCTACCTGATCAAGGTCTTCGAGTTCATCTGGGGCCGCGCCGTCCCGCTCACCGCCGGCGCGCCCTACGAGACCGCCCCGGGCGGCATCACCAACATCCAGCACTCCATCGCCAAACTCCTGGTGGAGGGCCACGTCGACGAGGCCATCGCCCGCCGTCTCGGCATGAACGTCCGCACCTGCCGCGCCCACGTCGCCAAACTGGCCACCGCGCTCGGCAGCGGCAGCCGGGCACAACTCGGCTATCTCATCGCCCAGTCGGGGATTCTGGACCAGGAGCACTGAACGGCAGCAGCTCCGGGGAGCGCGGCGGCCCATCGAGCCCCGCCTGCGCGATCCGGACGCCCAACTGCGTACGGCTCGCCGCTCCCAGGGTTTCCGAGAGGCGTGCGATGTGCGCCCGGCACGTCCGCACGCTGATCCCCAGCCGCTCCGCGACCACCGCGTCCTGGTGCCCCTCGGCGAGCAGCGCCGCGATCGAACGCTCGCGATGGGTGATGCCGTCGATGCCGGTCTCCGGGAGCGGGGCGGCGAGCGGGATCGCCAGCCGCCACAGCCGCTCGAAGACCGTCACCAGGTAGTCGACCAGCGCCGGGTGCCGCAGCTCCAGCGCGATCGTGCGGTCGTCGTTGGCCGGGATGAACGCCACCTTGCGGTCGAAGAGGATGAGCCGCTCGACCACCTCGTCGAGCGTCCGGGCCTCCGCCGCGCCGCCCATCATCTCCATGTAGTTGTGCAGGCCCTGGCCGTGCCGCGCCACATGCGTGTACAGGTCCCGCATCCGCACACCCCGCCGTCGCATCTCCAGCGCCCGGTGCAGGCCCTCCGACAGCTCGTCCTCGCGGCGGATGCCGCCCGGCTGCACCGTCAGCACCTCGCTGGTGCACGCCTCGGTCGCCTCGTCCATCGCGGCCCGGATCCTGGGCAGTCCGTCCAGGACGCGGATCGCCACCCCCTCGGTCTGCGCCTGCACGCGCCCGCCGAGCCCGGCGTACCACTCGAACGCCGCCACCGCGCCGCCCACCCGCGCCTGGCTCGCGCTGACCTCCTCGTACACACCCCGGATCAGCCGCGTCATGACCTCCTGCGGCGAGGTCGGCACCAGCCACCCCATGTCGTCGGGGTCCGGGTGCAGCAGCGCCAACTCGACCAGGCAGGGCACCGCCTCGGCGTCACCGCGCGGCACCCGCCCGCGCCGCACGGCCCGGGAGTACACCCGGTCCCCGGCGTCGCACAGTCGGTCAGCGCCGTGCGGATGCCTGTCCGCCCCGTGCCCGGCCATCTCCCACCCCTGGCTCCAACCTCCGGCTCCAGCAACCTCCGTGATGCGACGCTGCGCACCGTCCACGGCGGAGCACTTCCGCACTGCGGACCCCGTGGCCCGCGTCTTCCGCAGCGCAACTATGCGCGGCCCCGACCGCCATCGCAACACGGGCGCGCCCCCCGCGCGCCCCCTCTCGCCCGTATACGTCCGGAAATTCCCCCACCTCCGCACGGCACCCTGCAACAACATGACGGTGCCTCCGCTGCACCCCGCGCCGCCGGGGCCGACGCCGTGCCCGGCCGTGGCCGCGACCACCGCGACGCGACCCCGGTCCAGGACACCCACCCGGGGGTGACCGGCGGTCCGCCGGAGGTGACGGTGGAGCTCACCAGCGAGGCGTCAGGAACGGCCTGGAGGGCCCGTGGGTCGGTTACGGGGCTCGCGCTGGAGGCAACCGTGGCAACGCGTACGCGGGGCGCGCTCAGCCACGCCCGGGGCCGGATCGCCTCTCCGCTCAGGAGGCCCTCAACGGGCCCTCGGGGACGGCGACTTCGGCGCGGATCACCCCCGCGGTGGGACGGAACGCACCCGCCGGGGCACCGCCCGCGAGGGACCCGTCTCAGACAGCCGTGGCCCAGCTCCTGAGCAGCGCCTCCCGGGCTGCCCGCCAGGGTGTGACACCGTCGCCCTCGACGCTCCCCCACTCCAACAGCCGCGCCACGTCCGCCGTGCCGTCGACGAAGCGGTTCAACAGGTCAAGCGACAGTTCGTACTCGGACTGCACATAGCCCCCGACGGCCGCCGTGTACACCGTCAGTTCGGCCTTCTCCTCGTCCGTGCGGACGTGGAGTTCGAACGCGGGCGGCGCCTCACCGCCGCCCGTCGCCACGTCGAGGACCGTGTCCATCACGCTGTTCACCAGCCACCGGGTACTGGAGCGCACCTGCGCGTCGTGCACGGTGACCGCACGCACGTCCCGCCACGCCCAGAAGCCCTTCTGGTCGGTGCCCACGGCCTCCAGGCCCTCGGGAGTGAGCCGTACCCCGCGCCCGTTCCCCGCGGGCTCGGCACCCACGTACACGCTCTCCTCGGTGATCCAGAACAGGCCGATCATGGCCACGGGCGCCTCCAGTACGAACGCATCGAGCACGGTCTCCCGGTGAGACCCCGACCGGCCCGGAACGGTTCACCCGGGCCGTGAAAGACGTACGCGCGGGAGCCCCGGCCCGGGGCTCCCGCGCGTAGGTCGCAGGACAGGTACGGCTACTTGATGCCGGCCGCCGCACAGGCCGACTTGTACTTGGCCGTGCAGATCTCGCTGAGGCGGTAGATGTTGTCCTGGAGCACCGTTTCCTTGATGTTGTCCTTGGTGAGGGCGACCACGGGCACGAGCTGGGCCGGGATCTTCTGGGCCGTGGGGCTGTCGACCTTGTCCCGGGTCAGCGCGTCGAACTCGATCCCGCGGCCCTGGACCTTCGCCACGGCCATCTCGGCGGCGGCGGTGGCCTCCTGCGGGTACGACTTGTAGACGCTCATGTACTGCTCACCCAGGAGGATCCGCTGCACCGCGTCGAGCTCGGCGTCCTGGCCCGTGACCGGCGGCACCTTGTTGACACCCATGGTCTTCATCGCGTCGATGACCCCGCCCGCGAGGCCGTCGTTGGCGGAGTAGACGCCGGCGATGTTGCTGAGGCCGATGGCCGAGATGGCCTTCTCCATGTTGGACTTGGCCTGGGCCGGGTCCCAGTCCTTGGTGTCGTACTTCTGGGCGATCTCGACCTTGCCGTCGAGCACGGACATGGCGCCCGCCTTGAACTGCGCCGCGTTCGGGTCGGTGGGCGCGCCGTTCATCATCACGATCTGCTTCGTGGCGGTGTTGGTGCCGAGGGCCTTCAGGAGTTCCTTGCCCTGCACCTCGCCGACGAGCTCGTTGTCGAAGGAGATGTACGCGTCGATCGGGCCCTCGGCCAGCCGGTCGTAGGCGATGACGGGGATACCCGCTGCCTTGGCCTTGCGCACACCGCTCGCGATGGCCTTGGAGTCGACCGCGTCCACGAGGAGGACGTCGACCTTGTCGTCCACCAACTGCTGGAGCTGGGCGTTCTGCTTGCTCGCGCTCTGCTCGGCGTTGAGGTGGATAACCTCGCCCTTGCCGTTGGTCAGCTTTTTGACCTGCTCATTGATGATCGGGTAGTCGAACTTCTCGTAACGCGTGTTCGCCTTCTCGGGGAGAAGGAGACCCACCTTGATGTCGTCGCCCTTGGTCGGGCTCGCCTTGGAGTCGCTGCCGCCGATCCCGTCGACGACCCCGCAGCCGGCGAGGGAGACGGCGATCGCGGACGAGGCCAGGGCTATGGCCGTACGACGAAGCCGGGTGTTACGAGTGTTCACATCAGGTGCCTTCCGGGCGAGGTAGCTGCATTGCGACCCAGGTGGCTGAAAGCCAACGCGGCGATCACCTCAGCGTCAAGGAGTAACCACTTAACGAGATGGCAACAGCATTCTGTGTTCCCCAAGTGAACACGATGGGAAGAGGCTGTACCTCCACTTCCACGTAAGCCCTGCGGAGCACTTCGTTCCCACACACCTCGTGAGGACCGGACAACCCACGCCTCCGACCTGGAGACTTGAAGATGGCCGAGTATCACCGCAGCTCCGGACGGGCGAGCGCGAGCCCGGTCCGACGCGACGGAACGGCCCGCACCAGGGCCGAAGTGATCTGCGTCACTCGCCGACCCGTCCGTCGCGCACATCGCACAACTCCGGCCGCAATGACCGATTATGTCTCGCCGCCCACGAACGGCAGTCGACCTGAACGTCGTTTTCCGGGGCACATCGAAGAAAAACGGACCGTTAGGTCCAGGGCGCGGACTTGGCCGATTCGGCCCCCTTCCCGACCGCGTCCGCGGGACCGGTCCCTGGCAGAACGTCACCGTCCCCTGAGACGGTCCGTCACCCTCACCGTTCCCGACGGCAAACACACTTTCGCGTCGGCCACGCCGCAGCGGCCGGTTCCGCCGTCGTCGGGTTCGCCCGCGCCTGCGCGGACAACTCGCCCGCCCGGCAGGCCCCTTCGCCCGATGCCCCACGGTCTCCGGCAGCCGGCGCACGCGAAGGGGCCGGGAGGTGATCCACCTCCCGGCCCCTTCGACGCTCGGGGAACTACTCCGGCGACCGCTTCGGCCGCCACACCACCAGCGCGCTCGTCTGCTGGACCTCCTGGTACGGGACCAGGTCCCGCCGGTAGGAGGCGTGGACGGCGGCCTCGCGCTGCCGCATGGTCGCCGCCGCGCCGTCCAGGGCCGACTCCAGCTCCACGACACGGGACTGAAGCGCGGCGACCTGGTTCTCCAGCTCGATGATGCGTTTGATGCCGGCCAGGTTGATGCCCTCGTCCTGCGACAACTGCTGGACGGTGCGCAGCAGTTCGATGTCGCGGGCCGAGTAGCGCCGGCCGCGCCCGGGTGTGCGGTCCGGGGAGACCAGGCCGAGGCGGTCGTACTGGCGCAGGGTCTGCGGGTGCAGGCCGGAGAGCTGGGCCGCCACCGAGATGACGTAGACGGGGGTCTCCTCCGTCAGTTCATAGGGGTTTCGACGACGGCCGTCCATCTGCTCATGCTCCCTTCGCGGCCTGGAACAGCTCCGCCCGCGGGTCCTCGTCCGCGGTTGCCTCGCGATACGCCTCCAGGGCGTCACGCGCCTTGCCCGACACGTCCGTGGGGACCGCGACCTCGACGGTGACGAGGAGGTCGCCGCGGGTGCCGTCCTTGCGGACCGCGCCCTTGCCGCGGGCCCGCATCGTACGGCCGTTGGGCGTGCCCGGGGGCAGTTTCAGGGTGACCGGGGGGCCGCCCAGGGTCGGTACCCGCACCTCGCCGCCGAGTGCCGCCTCCGCGAAGGTGACGGGCACGGTGACGGTGAGGTTGTCGCCCTTGCGGCCGAAGACCGGGTGGGCGTCCACATGGACCGTGACGTACAGGTCGCCGGCCGGGCCGCCCCGTTCGCCCGGTGCGCCCTTGCCGCGCAGGCGGATGCGCTGGCTGTCCGAGACCCCGGCGGGGATGCGGACCTGCATCGTGCGCGAGGACTTGGCGCGGCCGCTGCCCTGGCAGATCTCGCAGGGGTGCTCCGCGATGAGCCCGCGGCCCTTGCAGTCGGGGCACGGGTCGGTGAGCGAGAAGCCGCCGCCCGAACCCCGCGCCACCTGGCCGGTGCCGACGCACGTCGGGCACACCCGGGGTGTGCCGTTCGCGTCGCCGGTGCCGGAGCAGGCCTTGCAGGGCGCCTGGGAGGTCATCCGCAGCGGGACCGTCGCGCCGTCCACCGCCTCGGTGAAGCTCAGCGTCACCTCGGTGTCGATGTCCTGGCCGCGCCGGGGCTGGGTCCGGGTGCCGGTGCCCGCGCCGCCGCGGTTGAACAGGCCCCCGAAGACGTCACCGATGCCGCCGCCGAAGCCGCCGGCCCCGCCGCCCGCGCCGCCCTGGGCGCCGCCTCCGAAGAGGTCGCCCAGGTCGAAGTTGAAGTTGCCGCCGCCCGCTCCGGGCCCCGGACGGAAGCCGCCGTTGCCGAAGAGGGCGCGTGCCTCGTCGTACTCCTTGCGCTTCTTGACGTCCCCGAGGATGTCGTTGGCCTCGGAGATCTCCTTGAAGCGCTCCTCGGCCTTGGCGTTGCCCTTGTTGGCGTCCGGGTGGAACTCGCGGGCGAGCTTCCGGTACGCCTTCTTGATCTCGGCCTCGGTGGCGTCCTTGGGGACGCCGAGGACCTTGTAGTAGTCCTTCTCGATGAAGTCCTTGGTGCTCATCCCCGACGTCCCTCCTTCCTCATCGTGTCAACGTCAGCCCTCGTCCGGGCCACCGCTCTCCTTGTCCTCGGCCGCCTCAGCCGTCGTGTCGTCGGACTTGACGGACTGCGCGCCCGGCTGGGGCTCGGCGACCGCCACCCGCGCGGGGCGGATGGTGCGCTCGCCGAAGCGATACCCGGGCTGCAGAATCGCCACGCACGTGGTCTCCGTGACGTCCGGAGCGTACGAGTGCATCAGGGCTTCGTGGATCATCGGGTCGAAGGGCTCGCCCTCCTTGCCGAACTGCTGAAGCCCCATCTTCGCCGCGACGGTCTCCAGCGACTCGGCCACCGACTTGAAACCGCCGACCAGTTCACCGTGTTCCCGCGCGCGGCCGATGTCGTCGAGGACGGGCAGGAGCTCGGTCAGAAGGTTCGCGATGGCGACCTCCTTGACCGCGATCCGGTCCCGCTCGACCCGGCGCCGGTAGTTCTGGTACTCGGCCTGGAGCCGCTGGAGGTCCGCGGTTCGCTCGCCGAGCGCCGTACGTACCTGGTCCAGCTGCGCCGTCAGACCGGCGGTCTGTGCTGCGGCTGATGCGTCCCCGGCCGGGGACGCCCCCTCCGCGGAGGGGGCGTCCTTCGGCTCGGCGTCGTCAGGGGTGGCGCCGGAGGGGACGTCAGGCTTCTCTTCGAAACCCGGGGTCTCCTCCGTCACGCGGCACCGTCCTTGCGGTCCTCGTCGACGATCTCGGCGTCCACGACGTCGTCCTCGGCCCTGGCCTGCTCGGCACCCTCGGCGCCGGCGCCCGCCTGCGCGGCCTGGGCGTCGGCGTACATGGCCTGGCCCAGCTTCTGAGAGACGGCCGCGACCTTCTCGGTGGCCGTACGGATCTCGGCGGTGTCCTCGCCCTTGAGCGCGGCCTTCAGCTCCTCGACGGACGCCTCGACCTCGGTCTTGACGTCACCGGGGACCTTGTCCTCGTTGTCCTTGAGGAACTTCTCCGTCTGGTAGACGAGCTGCTCGCCCTGGTTGCGGGACTCGGCGGCCTCGCGGCGGGCGTGGTCCTCCTCCGCGTACTTCTCGGCCTCTTCGCGCATCCGGTTGACCTCGTCCTTCGGCAGCGAGGAGCCACCGGTGACGGTCATCTTCTGCTCCTTGCCCGTGCCCAGGTCCTTCGCGGTCACGTGCATGATGCCGTTGGCGTCGATGTCGAAGGCGACCTCGATCTGCGGGACGCCGCGGGGCGCCGGCGGCAGACCGGTCAGCTCGAACATCCCGAGCTTCTTGTTGTACGCCGCGATCTCGCGCTCGCCCTGGTAGACCTGGATCTGGACGGACGGCTGGTTGTCCTCGGCGGTGGTGAAGATCTCGGACCGCTTGGTCGGGATCGTCGTGTTCCGCTCGATGAGCTTCGTCATGATGCCGCCCTTGGTCTCGATACCGAGGGACAGCGGGGTCACGTCGAGGAGCAGGACGTCCTTGACCTCACCCTTGAGGACACCGGCCTGCAGGGCGGCGCCGATGGCGACGACCTCGTCCGGGTTGACACCCTTGTTGGCCTCGTTGCCGCCGGTCAGCTCCTTGACGAGCTCGGCGACGGCCGGCATACGGGTGGAGCCACCGACGAGAACGACGTGGTCGATCTCGGACAGGTTGATGCCCGCGTCCTTGATGACGTTGTGGAACGGCGTCTTGCAGCGCTCCAGAAGGTCGGCCGTGAGCTGCTGGAACTGGGCGCGCGTGAGCTTCTCGTCCAGGTGCAGCGGGCCCTCGGCGGAGGCCGTGATGTAGGGCAGGTTGATCGAGGTCTCGGTGGACGAGGACAGCTCGATCTTGGCCTTCTCCGCGGCCTCACGGAGGCGCTGGAGGGCCATCTTGTCCTTGGCGAGGTCCACGCCGTGACCGGACTTGAACTGCTGCACCAGGTAGTCGACGACCCGCTGGTCCCAGTCGTCACCACCGAGGTGGTTGTCGCCGTTCGTGGCCTTCACCTCGACGACGCCGTCGCCGATCTCCAGGAGGGACACGTCGAAGGTGCCGCCACCGAGGTCGAAGACGAGGATCGTCTGGTCGTCCTTGTCCAGGCCGTACGCGAGCGCGGCGGCCGTGGGCTCGTTGACGATACGCAGGACGTTCAGGCCCGCGATCTCGCCGGCCTCCTTCGTCGCCTGACGCTCGGAGTCGTTGAAGTACGCCGGAACGGTGATGACCGCGTCCGTGACCTTCTCACCCAGGTAGGCCTCGGCATCGCGCTTCAGCTTCTGCAGGATGAAGGCGCTCATCTGCTGCGGGTTGAAGTGCTTCCCGTCGAGCTCGATCTTCCAGTCCGTACCCATGTGACGCTTCACCGAGCGGATGGTCCGGTCCACGTTCGTGACCGCCTGGCGCTTGGCGACCTCGCCGACGAGCACCTCACCGTTCTTGGCGAAGGCGACGACGGACGGCGTGGTCCTGGCACCCTCGGCGTTGGTGATGACGGTGGGCTCGCCGCCCTCCAGAACGCTGACGACGGAGTTAGTCGTGCCCAGGTCGATGCCGACCGCACGTGCCATTTCAATTCCTCCAGCAATGACTTGAGTGGAACGGACTCAAGTGTGCACGACGTCCAGCTTCCGGTCAACAGAGCTGAGTCGAGGGGGCTCAAGTCTTATCTGTTCCTTACGCGCAGGTAGGCGCCGACCTGCGGTTTCCCCGGGAAACTCGTCCCATACACGGGGACACGAAGGAGTACCACGACCCCCACGACGGCGCCGCCGGCCACCCACAGGGCCGCCGCAGCCCCCACCCACCCCAAGTCGATCAGCATGCCGACGAGTGCACCCGCGAAGCCGGTGACGCCGGCGAGGACCGCGGCACCCTGTGGCGTGACACCGAGGTGCCGCAGCCGGTGGACGAGATGGTCGGCAGCGCCGCACAGCAGCGGACGCCCGGCCCGCCGCCGCGACACCAGCACCAGCACGGCGTCCGCGGTCGCCACCACCGTCAGCGCGAACACGGCCCCCACGCTCGACCCGGTCTCCCGGCCGGCATGCACCAGTACCGCGGCCGAGGCCAGCACGAACCCGGCGAACAGGCCGCCACAGCGCCCCGGCACGATCCGGGCCGGCGGCCAGCCGTGCATCAGGAATCCGGTCAGCGCGGCGGCCAGCACGCTCAGCAGCGTCGCCAGCCCGTCCATGACCTCCGCGGCCGCGGACCCGCTCAGAGCGAACGCGGTGACCACGGCGACCGTCCCCATCACTCCATCGGCGTGATCGAGCGAGGTGAAGGCGTGCGCGATGAGGACGATCCACCCGACGGCCACGACTCCCACGGGCAGTCCGAGTTCGTCGAACGGCACGGTCAGCGCGGCGGCGGCGGTCACGACGGCCCCCCGCACCGCGAGCGGTACGGGCCTCAGGTCGGCGACGAGCCCGAGGGCACCGACCCCCACCCCGGCGACCAGCAGCCGCCCGGCCGCGGGGCCGAGCGGGGCCACGTCCGTCCAGTCACCGGCCCCGGCGACGAACGCCGTCGCCACGATCACCGCCGGACCGCCGAGCAGCGCCACCAGCCGTCCCTGCCGCCGCTCGACCGCGCCGAGGCGCAGAGCGAGCGTCCGCAGCAGTGCGGAGAGCAGGGCGGCGAGGAACAGGGCGGCGAGGGCGGCGGCGATTCCGTACAACACAGCGCCAACTTAGGGTTGAATGTCTGAAATGTGCCGCAGATAGGACGATCGGGTTTACGTGTCGACCTCGCGACCCCGGGAAGGGACACCCCCGTCAGGCAACCCTCAGCGACGCAGATCACCGCACCGCTGGCTACAGTGCGGCGCAAGAAGTGGGTAGTCTCAGACGGACTGCATAAGTTACCGCTTAGTAATCACACAAAGCCCCACCTCGCAGGCCCGAGGAGCCCCCAATGCAACTCGCCGCGATCATTGTGTCGCTGACCCTGACCGTGGTCGGCGTTGCGCTCATCGCCCGAGCCGTCGCGCAGATCTACCGGTTCATCAAGCTCGGCCAGCCCGTACCGGCCGGTTCCCGGACCGACGCCTGGAAGGCCCGCAGCATCACGCTGGCCAAGGAGTTCGTCGGCCACACCCGGATGAACCGGTGGGGGATCGTCGGCGTCGCGCACTGGTTCGTCGCCGTCGGCTTCCTGACCCTCGGCCTGACGATCGTCACGGCCTACGGTCAGCTGTTCAAGGCCGACTGGACGCTGCCCGTCCTCGGCGGCTGGCTGCCGTACGAGCTGTACACCGAGTTCATCGCGCTGTTCACGACGCTCGGCATCCTCGTACTGATCGCGATCCGGCAGCTGAACCGGCCGTCGAAGCCGGGCCGCAAGTCGCGCTTCGCGGGCTCCAAGACCGGCCAGGCCTACTTCGTCGAGGCCGTCATCCTCGTCATCGGCCTCGCCATCATGACCCTGCGCGGTCTGGAGGGCGCGCTCCACGGCGTCCACCACTACGAGGCCGCGTACTGGGCGTCGTACCCCCTGGTCGCCGCCTTCAAGGGCCTGAGCCTCGGCACCCTGCAGAACCTGGTCTACCTGACCGCGATGATCAAGCTCGGCGTCACCATGGGGTGGGCGATCACGGTCGGCCTCAACACCAACATGGGTGTCGCCTGGCACCGCTTCCTCGCCTTCCCGAACATCTGGTTCAAGCGGAACGCGGACGGCGCGACCGCGCTCGGCGGCCTGCTCCCGATGACCTCCGGCGGCAAGGACATCGACTTCACCGACCCCGGTGAGGACGACGTCTTCGGCGTCTCCCAGGTCGAGCAGTTCTCCTGGAAGGGCCTGCTGGACTTCTCCACCTGCACCGAGTGCGGCCGCTGCCAGTCGCAGTGCCCTGCCTGGAACACGGGCAAGCCGCTCTCGCCCAAGCTGCTGATCATGTCCCTCCGGGATCACGCGCACGCGAAGGCCCCCTACCTGCTCGCCGGCGGCGGCAAGGACATGGAGGGCAACGAGAAGGCCTCTCCCGAGGCCCTCGCGGACGTGCCCGCCGCGGCGCTGGCGGAGGCCGAACGGCCCCTCATCGGCACCGTCGAGGAGAACGGCGTCATCGACCCCGACGTGCTGTGGTCCTGCACGACCTGCGGCGCCTGCGTCGAGCAGTGCCCCGTCGACATCGAGCACATCGACCACATCGTCGACATGCGCCGCTACCAGGTGATGATCGAGAGCGCGTTCCCGTCCGAGGCGGGCACGATGCTCAAGAACCTGGAGAAGAAGGGCAACCCCTGGGGCCTGGCCAAGAAGCAGCGGCTGGAGTGGACCAAGGAGGTCGACTTCGAGATCCCCGTCGTCGGCCGCGACATCGAGGACCTCACCGAGGTCGAGTACCTGTACTGGGTCGGCTGCGCCGGCGCCCTGGAAGACCGCGCCAAGAAGACCACCAAGGCCTTCGCGGAGCTGCTCCACATGGCGGGCGTCAAGTTCGCGATCATGGGCGGCGACGAGAAGTGCACCGGTGACTCCGCCCGGCGCCTCGGCAACGAGCCCCTGTTCCAGGAACTCGGCATGGAGAACGTGGCCGCGCTGAACATGGCGTTCGGCGAGGAGACGGACGACGAGGGCAACACCACGCCCGAGTCGAAGAAGCCGAAGTCGGCGAAGAAGATCGTCGCCACCTGCCCGCACTGCCTCAACACGATCGGCAACGAGTACCCGCAGCTCGGCGGCGACTACGAGGTCATCCACCACACCCAGCTGCTCCAGCACCTCATCGACGAGGGCAAGCTGCTCCCGGTCACCCCGGTCGAGGGTCTGATCACCTACCACGACCCCTGCTACCTGGGCCGTCACAACAAGATCTACACGCCGCCGCGCGAGATCATGTCCGCCGTCCCGGGCCTGCGCCAGCAGGAGATGCACCGCCACAAGGAGCGCGGCTTCTGCTGCGGTGCCGGTGGTGCGCGGATGTGGATGGAGGAGCGGATCGGCAAGCGCATCAACAACGAGCGGGTCGACGAGGCGCTCTCCCTCAACCCCGACATCGTCTCCACCGCCTGCCCGTTCTGCCTCGTCATGCTGACCGACTCGGTCAACGGCAAGAAGAACGACGGCAAGGCCAAGGAGTCCGTCCAGGTCGTCGACGTCGCGCAGCTGCTGCTCGACTCCGTCCGGACGCCGGTCGATCCGGCGGGGGCCGCGGAGGCGGAGAGCGAGCCGGAGCCCGAACCGGTGAAGTAGACCGGGGCAGTCCCACGAACGCCGGAGGAGCTGGTGACAGCGCCTCCGGCGTTTCGCGTTCCCCCGGCTCTCCGCGTCCGGGTTCCCGGCGATGAACTCCTGGCCCGGGGGCCTCACGCCTCCCGCAAGAAATCCGAACTCACGTACAACCCTCATGCCTGCCCGTGGGTCTCCTGTTCGCCGACCTGCCATGAACGCCGGGACAACTCCCGGCGAACGTGAATCGTCCGCACCCCATTGACTGGGAGTGCCCGCCAGGCATTCCCGCATGCCGCAGGAGAACCCCGCATGCACAAGCAGCACCCGCACCACCGCCCACGCGCCCTGCAGCTCGCCCTCGCGACAGCGACCGCCGCCGCCCTGACCGGCGGTCTGCTCACGCTCTCGGCCGCGACGGCCACGGCCGCCGACTCCACGGTCGTCCCGGTGGCCGACTTCAACGGCGACGGCATCGGCGACGTCGCCTTCTCCGCCCAGGGCGCCTACGTGAGCGGCCACAAGGCCGCCGGCCAGGTCGTCGCCCTCTACGGCACCGCCACCGGTGTGTCGGCCGCCAAGCGCTCCACGATCAGCCAGAACACCGCCGGGGTCCCCGGTACCGCCGAGGCCGGGGACGCCTTCGGCGCGGAGACGGCGTACGCCGACTTCAACGGCGACGGATACGACGACCTCGCCGTGTCCTCCCCGCACGAGAAGTTCGGCACCGACGTCGACGCCGGTGGCCTCTCCGTCCTCTGGGGCTCCCCGAGCGGCCTCACCGGCAAGGGTGTGGCCCTCGCCGACCCGGCCTCCTCCTCGCACGACCTGTGGGGCAAGAACCTGGCCGCGGGCGACTTCGACGGCGACGGCAAGGCGGACCTGGCCGTCGGAAACACGTCCAGCACGATCTACGTCTACAAAGGCGGCATCACCTCCAACGGCGCGGCCGGCCTCGCCCGGACCACGATCAAGCCCCCGATCCAGTCCGGCGGCGGCGCCCAGGGCCCGATGAACCTCACGGCCGGTGACATCAACGGAGACGGCCGCACCGACCTGGTGGTCGACGGCTTCGAGACCAAGACCGACTACGGCTGGAACACGAACTACTACGTGCCCGGCACGGCGAACGGCCTGAACGTCTCCGCCGCGAAGACCCTGAAGACCGGCATCATCACGGCCATCGGCGACATCAACGGCGACGGCTTCGGCGACATCGTCAGCGGCGCGCCCTGGGACAACACCAAGCTCAGCGACGGCACGACCCCGCCGGACTCCGCGTACGGCGGGAAGGTGAACATCACCTACGGCTCCGCGGCCGGTCCTGCCTCGACCACCGGGATCAGCCAGAACACCGGCAGCGTGCCCGGCACCGCGGAGAAGAACGACAGCTTCGGCTACGAGCTGGACCTCGGCGACGTCAACCACGACGGTTACCAGGACCTCGTCGTCAGCACCGCGTACGAGGACATCGACGGCCACGCGGACGCCGGCATGGTCACCGTCCTGTACGGCTCCGCGCACGGCGTCAACACCTCGTCCGGCGCGCAGGCCTTCACGCAGAGCACCGCTGGTGTCCCGGGCAACGACGAGAAGGGCGACCTCTTCGGCCTGGACGTGAAGCTCGACGACGTGACCGGCGACGGCAGGGCCGACCTCCTGGTGGGCTCGTACGAGAACGCCGGCGACGGCACGGTCACCTACCTGCCCTCCAACGGAACGAAGATCACCACGACCGGCTCGCGCTCCGTCTGGCCGGCCGACGCGGGCGTCTCGACCACGGGTGCCCCGGCCTTCGGCTCCAATTTCGCGGACTGAGTCCGCTTCGGCGGTGGGCGCGTGGGCCGGTCGTACGGCTGCTCGTCCGACATGACTCCGCACGCATGGCTCCGTACGGCTCGCGCGGCCTGGCCCGTGAGCCCTGCGGGGCCCGAGCCGCGAGGCTTGCGTGACTCGAACGGCCCATGCGGAGGGCACCCAACGCACCGCACGCACCGTTCACGCGTCCCAGGCCGGGCCCGCACACGCGGGCCCGGCCTCCGCGCCGCCTCTTCCGGCCCGCCGAACATCCCTCACTGGGCCCCGGTACACCCCCCAGAAAACCCCCATTCGGCTCTTGTGCGATCCCCTACGGGATGTCACAGCTCGGACCCAAAGGCCGCCCCGTGGCCCCAGGCCCGGCACGTCACTGTGCGGGACCAGGTACGTTCGATTACGTGGCTGGATTCAGGATCGGGCGCGGCCGGGACAACCGGGCCCCGCAAGCGCGACCGCAACAACACCAACCGTCGTACGGGCAGCAGGCCCCGCAGGGAGGCCGGGAGCCGTACGGCTACCCGCCCGCGCCCTCGCGGCAGCAGCCGTACGGGGGTCAGCCCTACGGCGGCGGGCAGCAGCCCTACGGCCGTGGACAGCAGGGCGGCGGACAGCAGGGCGGCTGGCCCCAGGCCGGCGGCCCCGGTGGTGGTGAGCCTGAGTACTTCGGCGACGGGCACCCGCAGCAGGGCCCGGACCCGTACGCGGCGAACAGCCCCGGCCACACGCAGGCCTTCTCGGTCGGCGAGGACCCGTACAGCCAGGGCGAGACCTACCGCGCGGGCCAGGCCGCGGCCCCGCCCGTGGGCCCCCGCCTGCACTGGAAGGACCTGCTGAGGGGCATCGTCACCAGCCCCAAACAGACCTTCCTGCAGATGCGCGACTACACGATGTGGGCCCCGGCCCTGATCGTGACGTTCCTCTACGGCCTGCTGGCGGTCTTCGGCTTCGACGGCGCGCGCGAGGACGTCATCAACGCCACGCTCTCCAACGCCGTCCCGATCGTCCTGACGACGGCCGTGGCGATCGTCATCAGCACGTTCATCCTGGGCGTGGTCACCCACACCCTGGCCCGACAGCTCGGTGGCGACGGTGCCTGGCAGCCGACGGTCGGCCTCTCCATGCTGATCATGTCCATCACGGACGCCCCGCGCCTGATCGTCGCCATGTTCTTCGGCGGCGACGCGTCCTTCGTCCAGCTCCTCGGCTGGGTGACGTGGGTGGCGGCGGGCGCCCTGCTCACCCTCATGGTCAGCAGGTCCCACGACCTCCCTTGGCCGAAGGCCCTGGCCGCGTCGGCGATCCAGCTGATCGCGATCCTGTCGATCATCAAGCTGGGCACGTTCTGACGGACGGCTTACGGCGGGCGCGGCGCGCCACGCACGAGAAAGGGGCCCCTCCCACGCCAGACGGCACGGGAGGGGCCCCTTTCTCACTTCCTTCGAGGCGTCGACATCGTGACGGACGTCGTCGCGGCCCGGCAGGCCCCGTGCGGCTCCGGGGCTGTCGGAGGAAAGGGCGGCTCCCCAAGCGTGCCCGGTAATCGTTCAACGCCTGCCGTCGCCCTCCTGTCCGTCGAGACTCAGGATTCGGCAGCGGGGACGATGAACGGTTGGTCGAGTGAAGCTCGGATTGTCACGATCAGCGCTGCGGCGACGACGGTTCTCCTCAGCGTCTGCGGCGCCCAGGCCACGGGGGCCCTCCCGGTTCTCGGTAACGCGTCACTTCTCCACATCCCTTACCCGATGAGGTCGGTCGACAGGGCGCCACCCTCATCGGAACTCCGGACACCACGAACAATGGTGGGGGTACGAAAAAAAGCCACAACTATAACAACAACTGCGGCGGCCCGAACAACAACAATAACAACAACAATGGTGGCGCCCGGACCTCGAACGCCGAGGGTCTCCTCTCGTTTCTGGGCATCACACGACTCTTCAACCTTCAGGCCTTTTATCCGGCGGTCAGGTCGGCCGGGGCAACACCGCCGGCACTCAGAACATCAACTGTAACCAGAGCTGAGGTGACGGGGGCGTCGCCGCCGGATCGGGCGCACCGTAAGCTTGAGCGCCCGGAATCCGGGCGCCTGCGACGCCCTCCCGGCAGCGCCTCGCGCCCACGGCATGGCGCGCACGTGAAAGTCCGGAGGTCGGGCGACCTAATCCACCCGACCTCCGGCCTTTGAAATTCAGCCGTTGTTGTTGTTATTGTTGTTGTTCGCGCCCCCGCCGTTGTTGTTGTTGTTGTTATTGTTGTTGTTCGCGCCCCCGCCGTTGTTGTTGTTGTTGTTATTGTTGTTGTTCGCGCCCCCGCCGTTGTTGTTGTTGTTGTTATTGTTGTTGGCTCCGCGGCCTCCGTTGTTGTTGTTATTGTTGTTGTTCGCGCCTCCGCCGTTGTTGTTGTTGTTATTGTTGTTGTTGGCTCCGCGGCCTCCGTTGTTGTTGTTGTTATTGTTGTTGTTCGCGCCTCCGCCGTTGTTGTTGTTATTGTTGTTGTTGGCTCCGCGGCCTCCGTTGTTGTTGTTGTTATTGTTGTTGTTCGCGCCTCCGCCGTTGTTGTTGTTGTTATTGTTGTTGTTGGCTCCGCGGCCTCCGTTGTTGTTGTTGTTATTGTTGTTGTTCGCGCCTCCGCCGTTGTTGTTGTTGTTATTGTTGTTGGCTCCGCGGCCTCCGTTGTTGTTGTTGTTATTGTTGTTGTTCGCGCCTCCGCCGTTGTTGTTGTTGTTATTGTTATTGGCCCCGCGGCCTCCGTTGTTGTTGTTATTGTTGTTGTTCCCGCCTCGGCCTCCGTTGTTGTTGTTGTTATTGTTGTTGTTGTTCGCCCGGCCCCGGTTGTTGTTGTTGTTATTGTTGTTGTTGTTGTCGCTCGGCGCCGTCGCGTGAGTTCCTGTGGGCGCCGGAGCAGCGAATGCGACAGAAGGCACCATTGCGCCTCCCGCAGCCAGAGCAACCGATGCGGTCAGCATTGCAGCGCGCTTTGCGATCTTGTTGAGCATGATGATCCCTTTCCGATGAGTGTGGGTTCCTTCGATTCGCGGCCCAATTGGATTACGGACGTAATTCTCCGTAAAAAGTGCCGCCAGCTCAGTGGGCCGGTCCTGGCACGCCTGCTCCGCCCTTCGGAATCTCATGACTCGACGTACGACGGAAGACTTTCGCCTTTCGTGTATTGGCCGGATTCATTGCCAGAGACATTTCGGAGGCGCGGTCACGCGACATTCTCGGCGCGGGTCGGTTTGAGCCGCGAACCGGTAGACCCGGTTTCTGGAACTCCTTGGCCAGCATGCTCTGCCCCGGCCGGGGGCACATCGGGCGAACACCCCAACTTCCACCTCGGCACACCCCACATCCCCTCCCGGCACACCCCACATCCCCTCCGCCTTTCCGCGACACCACCCCACCCGCCGACCTGTCCCGGTCGATCTGGATCTTTTGCGCGGCTCCACCCACGGAGGGAAAATGGCTGGTGATGGACGTACTAGAGCGAGAGGCCGTACTCCAGGACCTCGCCGGTCACCTGCAGGCGGCCGTGAGCGGACCTGGACGCCTCGCACTTGTGCGAGGCGAGGCCGGCATCGGCAAGACCACCGTCGTCCGCCAGCTGGCCCAGCTGGCCGATCCCCGCATCAGGGTGCTGGTCGGCGCTTGTGACCCGCTGGCCACACCCCGCCCCCTGGGCCCTCTGATGGACCTGGCTCCGCGCCTGGGTCCGACGGTGCGCACCGGCCTGACCGGGGCGCTGGCCGGCACCTGCCGTTCCGACGAGGTCTTCGACTGTCTGCTGGCCGACCTGAGCGCCGGTCCCAGCCTCCTGGTCGTGGAAGACGTCCACTGGGCCGACGAGGCCACCATGGATCTGCTGCGTCACCTGGCGCGGCGTCTGCCGAGCGTTCCCGCCCTGGTGGTGGCCACCTACCGGGACGACGAGGTCGGCCGCACCCACCCTCTGACCGCTCTCCTCGGCACTCTGGCGGGCTATCAGTGGGTGTACCGCCACGACCTGGCCCCCTTGAGCCGCCCGGCCGTGGCCCGGCTGGCCACCGGACACTCCATCGACGTCGAGCAGCTGTACCACGTCTCCGCCGGCAACCCCTTCATCGTCACCGAGATCCTGGCCGCCCCCACCGAGACCATCCCGGCCACGGTGCGCGAGGCCGTGGCCGGCCGTCTGGCCGGCCTCTCGGCCGCGGCACGCACGGTCGTCGACGTGCTGGCCGTGCTGGGGCACCGGGTCTCGCCGCAGTTGCTCGCCGGTGTCCTGCCGGCCCCGGAGGAAGCCCTCGAGGAGGCCGTGGCATGCGGAATCGTGCGCACCGACGGACAGGAGACCGAGTTCCGCCACGAGCTGACCCGGCTGGCGGTGCTGGAGGCCGTCCCCGCCGCCTGCTGTCTGCGCGTACACCGGCAGGTGCTGGAGGTGATGCGGTCCGGCCCGGTCACCGCGGACGATCTGGCGCTGCTGGCCGATCACTCCGAGGCCGCCGGGGATCCGGCCGCCGTCCTGGAGTACGCGCCCGCGGCGGCCGCCCGTGCTGCCACGACGGGCGCGCACCGGGAGGCAGCCGCCCAGTACGCCCGCGCCCTGCGGTACGCCGACCGCCTGCCGCTCGACCGGCAGACCTCCCTGCTGGAAGGACATGCGCGAGCCTGTCTCCTGTCGAGCCGACTGGACGAGGGGGTCGAGTCTCTCCGTGCGGCGGTGCGGCTGCGCGGTGCGGCGGGCGACCCGCTGCGTGAGGGGGAGAACCTGCGCCGGCTGTCGTACTCGCTGTGGCCGTCCGGACGCACCGCCGAGTCGAGACAGACCGCCCTGGACGCGGTGCGGGTGCTCGAAGGGCTGGGACCGAACCGGGAGCTGCCCCGGGCGTATCTGAACCTCTGCCGACTGGCCTGCTACGAGCACGAGGCGGTGGCCCTGACCGCCGCCCACGCCGAGAAGGCGATCGCTCTCGGTGAGGGCTTCGGCGACGCGGGCGTGGTCGTCCAGGCGCGTTTCCATGCCGCGGCGGCACGGATGCTGAGCGAAGGGTGCGGCTGGGAGGACTGCGAACAGGCGGTGTCCAGCGCGATGGCCCAGGATCTGCCGGTGGACGCGGGCACCTGTGCGCTCGTCCTGTGCTGGTTCGCCGCGCTGCAGCGTGACGTCGACCGGACCACCGCGGCCGTGCGCCGGGCGGAAGCCCACTGCCTCGATCACGACCTGCTGTTCCACCTGCTGTGTACGAGGGCCTGCGGCAGCTGGGGGCTGCTGAACCGGGGCGCGTGGACCCAGGCGGCCGATGCCGCGCAGGAGGTCCTGTCCCATCCGGACGCACCACCGGTCGCCCGGGCCCTGGCCCTGACCGTCCTGGGCCTGGTGCGGGCCCGCCAGGGCAGAGCCCAGGTGTGGCCACTGCTCGAGCAGGCCGCGAGCCTGGTCGACACGGACTGCCTGATGGCCACGGGGCTGGGGTGGGAAGCCCGGGTCGAGGCGGCCTGGCTGGCCGACGACCCCGAGCGGGTGCGGGCGGAGGCGGTGCGCGGTCTGGACGCGTTGGCAGGCCGTGCCCATCCCTGGCTGTCGGGGCCGCTGGCCTGCTGGATCCGCCGTGCCGGAGGGACGCCCCCGCAGGTGCCGGCGGCCGAACCCCACGCGCTGGAGCTGGCCGGCGACTGGGCCGGGGCCGCGGCACGATGGGACGCGCTCGGCTGCCCGTACGACGCCGCGCTGGCCCGGCTTTCCGGCGACGGTCCCGCGCTCCACCAGGCCCTGGCCGCCTTCGAGGCCCTCGACGCCCGGCCGGCCGTGGCGCGCACCCGCGCTGTGATGCGTACCCGTGGCGTCCGCCCGATCCGACGGGGCCCGCGGGCGGCCACCCGGGCCAATCCGTACGGGCTGACCAACCGGGAGCTGGACGTCCTGAAGCTGCTGAACGAGGACCTGTCGGATGCCGAGATCGCGGCCCGCCTCTACATCACCCCCAAGACCGCCGGGCATCATGTCGGCGCGGTGCTGAACAAACTCGGCGTCCACACCCGCCACGAGGCCGCTCGCAAACTCCACGATTCCGACCGCCGATAGAGCGGCCTCGACCTGATTTTCGTCCCGCTGTATGACGTTCCGGGAAGGCGGAGATCATCCGACACGCATCCCCCCGGCGTGCGACAATGGGAACAAATCAGCGCACTCGCAGCTTGCTTCAGCTTTCAGGGTGATGAGAATGAAGAAAGCAGCCTTGCGGAGTGTCGGTCTGGCCGTGGCCTGCTGCTGTATGGCGTGGGGCGCATGGGGAGCCTCGGTGGGTGAAGCGGGCGCCCTTTCTCAGAATTCGCGGGCCGCATCCACGAAGTCGGCACTTCAGTGTTATGCGACGCACGGCAGCCCGAATGATGTCGTGTGCTACCGGAATTCATGGAAGGCCGAGTTCCGGCACGGGGACGTGGTCTACATCCCCATTCTCATTCAGGTGCCCGCGCCTTCGCACCCGCCGTCCGTGATGCTCGTCGAGAGTCTGGACGACATACGTCCGAGCGCCGCCACGAGTCCTGGCTGACCGACGCGCCGCTCGACAATGGCTCGGCGGACAGCTCAGAGCGCGTCCTTCGACGGCGTGATCGGCTCCCCCGCCTTACGAACGGGAGGCAGAACACTCCACGGGAAGTTGATCCACTCATCGGTACGCTTCCACACGTACTCGCACTTCACCAGCGAGTGGGGCTTCTCGTAGATCACGGCGCTGCGGACCTCGGCGACGGTGTCGACGCAGAAGTCGTGCACGAGCTTGAGCGTCTTGCCGGTGTCGGCGACGTCGTCCGTGATCAGGACCTTCTTGTCGGAGAAGTCGATCACGTTGGGGACGGGGGCGAGCATGACGGGCATCTCGAGGGTGGTTCCGACGCCCGTGTAGAACTCGACGTTCACCAGGTGGATGTTCTTGCACTCCAGGGCGTAGGCGAGGCCGCCCGCGACGAAGACACCCCCGCGCGCGATGGAGAGCACTATGTCCGGCTCGTATCCGTCGTCGGCGATGGTCTGGGCGAGTTCACGGACGGCGGTCCCGAACCGCTCGTAGGTGAGGTTCTCGCGCGCTTCGGTCATGGTCACGCCCTCACACCTGGGTCCGGTGGAAGTTGAGGAAGGACCGGGAGGCGGTCGGTCCGCGCTGCCCCTGGTAGCGGGAGCCGTACCGGTCACTGCCGTACGGGAACTCGGCCGGCGAGCTGAGCTGAAACATGCACAGCTGCCCGATCTTCATGCCCGGCCAGAGCTTGATGGGCAGCGTCGCCAGGTTGGACAGCTCCAGGGTCACGTGCCCGGAGAAACCGGGATCGATGAACCCCGCCGTGGAGTGCGTGACGAGGCCGAGCCGCCCGAGGGAGCTCTTGCCCTCGAGCCGCGAGGCGAGGTCGTCGGGCAGCGTGATGACCTCGTACGTACTGGCGAGGACGAATTCCCCGGGGTGCAGGATGAACGGCTCGTCGCCCTCGGGCTCGACCAGCCGCGTCAGATCCGCCTGCTCGATGGAGGGGTCGATGTGGGGGTAGCGGTGATTCTCGAACACCCGGAAATAGCGGTCGAGCCGCACGTCGATGCTCGACGGCTGCACCATGGATTCGTCGTAGGGAGCGATCCGCACCCGTCCGGCGTCGATCTCGGCCCGGATGTCCTTGTCTGAGAGAAGCACGCCCCGAGGATACGCGTGGGGCTGCCCACAATTGTGGACAGCCCCACGTCTACCTCCTGCCGAGACCACTCAGCACCTTCCGCTACCGGTTCTCCAACGCCACCGGAACGACGTTCCGCAGCCGCGCGCACCGCGGACACCGGATCAATCGACCGGGTCCGAGCCGCTCGGCCTTCTGCATCGGGAACGTAGTGGTGCTGAACACGTGCCCCTCGGCACATCGGACGACGGTGCGCTCCATCAAGTCCACAGAGTCCCTTCCCCAAGAGCCTTCGTCAGGCACTGGCGTGGCCGACGACGAAAGCCACATTACGGGATGAATGGGACGGCCTTCCAGGCGGCACTCCGGCCCCGCCGGGACCCTCCCTCACGGCCCCACCGTACGCCCCAACTCCGTTCCCCCGCAGCCGTGTCCACTCCCCGAAACGCGCACCGGCCCCGCGGCTTCAACGCCGGGGGTCGGGCATGAGGTAGAGTGAGCGGGCATTCGACACCGGCCCGGCCGGCGTCTTACGCGGGTGTAGTTTAGTGGTAGAACATCAGCTTCCCAAGCTGAGAGTGCGAGTTCGATTCTCGTCACCCGCTCCATGTGAAACCCCCAGGTCGATGACCTGGGGGTTCTTTGTTGTCTAGACCTGTAAGCGGTGCGCGCACCATATCCGCACCACTACGGTCGACCAAACCGCTCAGCTAGCTCAGTGGGGGCAGGACCGGAGCCAATCGGAGCTCCCTCGCAACCGAACGCAAGAACTGCTTGCGCGGCTTGCCGTTGATCATTTCATCGAAAGCCCGACCTGCCCAGACCGGACACATGGCAAGAGTGACCTCCGCCACGGATGCGGCACTCCCCTTGGGATCCGTCCGAAGGCTAGGCGGTACGTCGTCTCGGGCTCGCGCTCCGAGGGTGGTGGAGTAGCAGCGGAACTTGGTGGAGAAGTGGCCGCGGAAGCCGAGCATGTGAGCCCAGGCGCGTAAGCGGAGGTGTTCCAGGTCCTTGCGGGCGCCGAGGGTCCACGCGGTGCGGATCAGACAGCGGGCGTGTTCGGTGAGCCTGGCTGGGGCCAGCTCGGCGAGGAACCTGAGCGGGCGGTCGAGGCTGCAAGTCGTGGTCTCGGCGCCCTTGGTGGCGTACTTCGCGATGTACGACGCGACGGCCCGCTCGGTGAGCTCCTGGTCGTCGTCGAAGTCGGCAGAACGGATCGGGCGCACGTCAAGTTGGCGGCCGAAGACGAAGGTGGGTGAAGTACCCGTGGCGGACCCGGCGTCCGTCGTCGGGATGATCAGCGACTTCAGGACCGAGCACGGCATTTCGCACCGCGTCTCCTGCCGCGCCCTGGGCGTGAGCGAGTCGTGGTTCTACAAACACCGCACCCGTCAGCCCACCAGGCGTGAGCTGCGCAGACAGCACCTGCTCGAAGCGGTGAAGGGAGAGTTAGACACGTCCGGCGGCACCTACGGCTCGCCAAAGATCTGGATCAGGCTGATGAGGCAGGGCTGGCGGGTCTCGGTGAACACCATCGCGAAGATCATGGCCGAGCTGGGCCCGGTCGCGCGGAAGGTGCGCAGACGGCGGGGGCTGACCCGGCCGGGCAAACGGCCGGCCGCCCCGGACTTCGTGCGCCGCGACTTCACCGCCGAGGCACCCGACAAGGTCTGGTGCGGGGACATGACGGAGATCGAAACCGGTGCGGGCAAGCTGTACCTGGCCACGGTCATCGATCTGTTCTCCCGCCGCCTGCTCGGCTATGCGATGGGTGCCCCTCACGATGCCGAACTGGTCGTCGCCGCTCTGCACATGGCCGCGGCGACCCGCGGCGGGGACGTCCGCGGCGTTCTTTTCCACACGGACCGCGGCAGCGAGTACGGCTCTCGGAGGTTCCGCCGGGCCTGTCGCCGGCTGGGCGTCTTCCAGTCCATGGGCCGGGTCGGCTCGTGCGTCGACAATGCCGTCAGCGAGGCGTTCAACAGCGTGCTGAAGGTCGAGTACGTCCACCGGCACGCCTTCGCCGCACGCACCGAGGCCCGGATCCGGATCGCGTCCTGGATCACCGACTTCTACAACAGCCGTCGGCTCCACAGTGTGTGTGGCTTCAAGAGCCCGATCGACTACGAACACGGCTACTGGGCCAGCCTCGGTGAGGGGCTGGCTGCATAGGAAGCTCTCCACGATCAGAGGGGATTGACAGGCGGCCTGACATCAGCGGCCGACACCAGCCGGCGTACACGTGCGCCCAGCGGCACACCGTTCGCACGATGAGTCCCGCGAGTGACCAGCCGGGGTTTCCAGGCGGAGAGGGGTGATTACGGGGGCACGCCCACAAATTCTTATCAGAAAGGCGGTTCGTCGGGCCATTGCGAGATGCTGACCTGACTAGCGACATCGGCGAGCCCATCATCTTTGAGAGCACCCGCGTATTCTGACCGCTTGGGCCGAGGGATAGCTTCGAGCAGGGCGCGGTGCATCCCAAACCGGTTATGACGGGATCCCGCTGAGTTACTCCTTCAGACTGTCGTCATCGTCCTCAATTGGCGTGTCGGGAAACACCGCATGGTCGCCCCGTTACCGTGCGGGGGTCGACCACAAAGGACTGCCCGGCGGCTGGCGGGTAAGGACTCCCTCAGCCGCGTACCGGCGCAGTCCGATCGAGAGGATCTGGACCTTGAGCGATTTTTCCCGCCGCTACCTGCTCAGGGCGTCTGCGGCCGCCGGCGCCGGGGCGGTCGTCGTCCCGGGCCTTATGGCCGCAGGCGCGCCGGACATTGCGGCCGCGAGCACCTCGGGCCTTCTGGCCGCGAGCGACCCGACTAAAGGGTCGTCGGGACGTCCGCCGGCGAAGCTGACCGGTCACATCGTCCGCCCCGGTGACGCCACGTACACGGATGATCGCATCGACTACGACCAACTGTTCTCTCACTACCCGCTGGTCATCGTCTTCGCCCAGAAGACCCAGGACGTGGTGAACGCCCTCACCTGGGCGCGGCAGCACAACGTCGCACTGCGGGTACGCAGCGGCCGCCACGCCCTGGAGGGCTGGTCGAACATCGACAACGGCATCGTGATCGACGTCAGCCAGCTCAAGTCGGTCCACGTCGACACCGACGCTCGTATCGCGAAGGTCGGCGCCGGCCTGACCCAGTTGGAAGCGGTGACGACGCTCGCCAAGCAGGACCTCGCGGTCACGACCGGAAGCGAGGGCAGCGTCGGCTTGGTCGGTGCGACGGTCGGCGGCGGCCTTGGCCCCCTCAACCGCTGGCTCGGCATGGCCTGCGACAGCCTGATCGGGACCGAGGTCGTCGTCCCGTCGGGTCGCGACTGCGCCAAGGTGATCCATGCCGACCTGAAGGACCACTCAGACCTGCTCTGGGCGCTCCGTGGGGCGGGAAACGGCAACTTCGGAATCGTCACGCAACTCACCTACAAGGTGCGCCCGCTCAAGCGCATCGCCTATGTGCAGGCGACCTGGGACGGCCTTACGGACCTGCATGGGATCTTCGATGCATGGCAGCGTACGGTACCGTTCGCCGACAACCGCCTCGGATCCGAAGTCGAGATCCACAAGTCCCAGATCCTGCTGTTCGCGTGGCTCGCGGAGGGCACGGCGGCAGAGGCCAAAAAGTTGCTGGCCCCGATCCTGTCGATCGGCACGCCCGATGTGCAGGTGCAGGTCGGTAACTGGGGCCCCATCTTTGCCGGAGCCCAGGTCCCGCGCTCGCAGGAGCCCGCCAACGTGAAGTTCTTCTCACAGTTCGCCAAGAAGCTGTTCCCGAAGAAGGCGATCGACGTCATCGGCTACTACATGCGAAACGCTCCCACGGAGGACAGCAACTACTTCGTCGATGCCTTCGGCGGGGCGATCAAGAAGGAGCCCCGCGGCGGCACCGCGTTCGTGCACCGCGACGCGATCTTCTACGGCGAGATCGGCGCAGCCTGGGGGACTCCTTCAACGACACCAGGCGTCTGCGACCCGCTCACCTCGACGTGCCAGGCCTGGACCGCCGAATTCAGCCAGGCGATGCGCAGATTCGTGGACGGCGCCTACGTCAACGTGCCGAACGTCGGCATGCAGGAGTGGGAGACCGCCTACTGGGGGAGACGCCACTTCGAGCGGCTGCGCGAGATCAAGGCGAAGTACGACCCCTACAACGTCTTCCAGTACGAGCAGAGCATCCCGCCCGCGTCACGCTGATCGACAGTGCGCCGTCGGGGCCCCGCCCCGGTCAGGCTCGGCCTTTCACGCAGAAGGGCCCGACGCAGTCGAAGGGGTGTCGTTAGCCTCGATCTTGCATGAGGGATCGTCAGCTTGCTGACGATCCCTTTGCTCGCTCAGAGTGAATTTCTGCTTGCGGGCGGGGCTGATGGTCCGGCTGTCGTGCCGGGTGGGCGCCGGGTTCTCGGGGCCCGCCCTTAAGGATCTGCCCGACCGACTGCAATACAGCAGCGAAGTACAGCAACCGGCCCCGTCCGGCAGCGTCCTCGTACGGCCGTCGCCCGACCGGTATGAACGTCACCGACCGATCCACATAGAGCTACGGATCAGAAGGTGCACGTGCCCTGCCGTGCCCGATCGCCCGGTATCCGACGGGGAACCACGGTGATTGACGGGCAGCACCCATGAGAACGGCCCCCCGACCGACTTGCCTGGTCAGCGGCCGTTCATCTGCGGTGGGTGTGGGATTTGAACCCACGGTGACATCGCTGCCACGACGGTTTTCAAGCCTTCTCCCGGCGCTTGAGCTGTGCTTTGGTCTCTCCCTGCACGATCTCGCTACAGGAAGTACGGCTATGTGAGCCAGGACCAGGGGGCGGACCGATTGACGGCAGCGCTTCGTGACTCGGAATCGGAATCGTGGTCTCGAAGAGCCGCGGCCGGCCGACAGCTTGCGGCGTAGGCCGAGCGGCAAGAGGTCTGCCCAATCATTGAGCGGCTCCTATTGGACGCCCACAACACCCGCAGTTACGCAGGAGACGGCGCAGGCCTTGCTCGAACGGAGGGACCTGGTCGGTCTGTGCGCGGTGCTGGCGGCGCTGTCGCGGGCTGAGGAGTGGTGGAGGCGGCGTACGACACTGTCCAGCACGGTCGCCGCTGTCCCCGCCGTGAAGACGGCCCTGCACGACGGCGCCAGACCCGCCGGCCTCGCCGTCTGCGCCCTGTGCTGCGTGCTCTGGCCAGGCTTTCTGCTCCTGGCCCAGTACCGCATCCGCGTCCTGGCGCAGGAGGGCGGTGCCCCCGGCCCCCACGCCGTCGCTCGCCACGGCGGCGGCTCTGTACGCGGTCGCCCTGACGGTGTGCGCGGCGGCTCTGGTCGTCCAGCCGGGCCAGCCGGGCTAGGTCGTGTTGCGAAAGTCCCGCCTGCCTCGCGGCGCCTGGCACGCCCTCCGGGCGGACGACGGGACTTTCGCAACACGCCCTAGAGGGCGCCCTCGTAGTCGGGGGCGGGTTCGGGCCAGTCCACCTTCACCACGATCTTGCCCCGGGTCCGCCCCTCCTGGTTCAGCCGCTGCGCTTCCGCCGCCCGCTCCAGCGGGAACGTCTGCGACACGTGCACGGACACCACGCCCTCCTCGGCCAACTCGGACAGCCGTGTCAGGTCGTCGGTGTCGGGGCGGACGAAGTAGTACAGGCCGCCGTGGCTGACCACCTCCGGGTCGGCGATGGAGACCAGGCGGCCCTCCGGCGTCAGCAGGTCCGCCGAGGTCTTCGTCGTCTGGCCGCCGATCGTGTCCAACGCCGCGTCCACGCCCGCGGGCGCGAGCGCCCGTACCCGTTCGGCCAGCCCCTCGCCGTACTTCACCGGTTCGGCGCCGAGCGAGCGCACGTAGTCGTGGTTGTACTCGCTCGCCGTACCGATGACCCGGGCGCCCAGGTGCGCGGCGAGCTGGACGGCGATCGAGCCGACCCCGCCCGCGGCGGCGTGCACGAGCACGGTCTCGCCCCCCTTGACCTCCATCACCTTGGTCAGCGCCTGGAAGGCGGTGAGCCCGGCGAGCGGCAGCCCGGCCGCCTCCTCGAAGGGGAGGTTGCGCGGCTTGCGGGCCAGCGTGCGCACGGGGGCGGCCACGTACTCGGCGAAGGTGCCCCGGGAGAGGAAGTCCTCGCGCACGTAGCCGATGACCTCGTCGCCGACGGCGAACTCGGTGACCGAGGCGCCCGGCTGCACCACCACCCCGGAGACGTCCCAGCCCGTGATCACCGGGAAGACGGCGTCGAGGATGCTGTCCAGATGGCCCTCGCGGCACTTCCAGTCGACGGGGTTCACCGCCGCGGCCCGCACCTTCACCAAAACCGTGTCGGGTCCGACCTTGGGATCGCGGACCTCGCCGTACTCCAGCACCTCGGGGCCGCCGTACCGGCTGTAGCTGATCGCCTTCATGGGTTCGACCCTCCGGGGTATGCGAACGCCACGCAAGCCAGATGACCCGATATGAGCTGCATGCGTGGCAGCCTTTCACCAGTCAACACCTCGTACCCCTGAAGGTGAGCACCATGACCCCGCTTCACCAGGAACACGCCTCCCACGACGTGGCTGTGTGGTTGTGCGGGACACCTCGGATCACCTTTCGAGTCGCCCCCGCAGGCGCGGGGAGCATGCAAGATCATCTTTGCCGTGGAGGCAGCGGTTTCAAGCCCCACGGAGGCCGAGCGGGCCGATCACGTCGAGTCCCTGGGGAACGATCGCATGACCAAATTCAATCGTGTGCTCGATTTTCGCGTTCCCACGAAGACACCATCACCCATCATCCAGAGCCCATGGGCTGCCCAACTCGGATGTCGGCGACGAGCAGCCACACGACCACCGACCTGCACCACAGGCGCACCAGATCGAGCGGGGAACAGCGGGAAACCACGGTGAACGCAACCAAGCGCGACGAGGCCCCAGCGCAATCATTCGCCCAGGTCAGCGCCCGAACCGCCCTCTAAAGCTCGCAGCTTCCCAAGCTGAGAGTGCGAGTTCGATTCTCGTCACCCGCTCCATGTGAACCGATGAAACCCCCAGGTCGACGACCCGGGGGTTCTTTGTTGTGCGTGCTGATCAGTCGCCGCCGCCACACCACCCGACCCGCAGGTCATGCGCAGGTAAAGTGCTACGATCCGGCCACTCGCCTGGGGGGTGTCTGAACGTCACGTGTGCCGCGCGTCCATGACCTGCGGCTCCATCGCACGCGCACAAGCCTCTCCAAGCCTTCGCCCACCACCCCGGAGAGGTCCTGCATGGGCAGACGTGCGCTCGTACGAGGCGCCACCGCCGCCGCTGTTTCCTTCACGCTCGCCCTCGGGCTCGGCCCGCTCACGGCCGCCAGTGCGCAGGGGGAGACGGTCACCGGAGAGGTCGTCGTGCCGGCCACCACGTCCATGGTTCCCCGGACGGGTCTGCTGAGCGCGGGGCCCTCGGGGTTCCTCCGGTACGAGGAGGGCCGTGGCCAGCTGTGGACGACGTACGACGGTGTCGACACCGTCGTCGACGCCTCAGGTACGGACGCGTACGGCGTGACGAGTGCCGGCGCGGGCTCGGACGTCGTCGCCCACTTCGACAGCTCTGCCCGGGTCGTGACCCTGCGGAACATGACCTCAGGTCAGGTCAGTACGGTCGCGCTGCCCGAGGGGCACCTCTACTTCAGCACGCTCGGGTCGACGGTCGTCACGACGACGGGAACCCCGGGCGACTCCCAGTGGCATCTGCTCGACGCCAGGGACGACGGCGCCCTCTCCGACCGCACGGTGGAAGGCGTGCCCTCCGGCGTCGTCACGGAGTCCGCCGCCGGGCTGGGCGACGCGCGCGGACAGGTGGTGCAGTACCGGAAGGGCGACGACGAGGTCACCGGCTGGCTCGACATCGAGCAGGCGCGCTTCACCGCCCTGCCGTACACCGTGCAGGCGTGGTACAACCTGGTCGCGCTCAGCCCCACCCACCTGGTGTGGTTCTACGACGGCACCCTGTACGTCGCCTCCCGCCAGAACCCGGCCGCCGCCTTGCGGACCGTGGCGGTCGGTGACATCGCGCAAGTGCTGGGCATGGTCGGCGACACCGTGATCGTGTCCCGGTACGACCGCTCCCTGGGCAGCAGCGACACCTACCGGGCCGTCTCGCGCGTGGAGGCCGTCCCCCTCGACGGCTCCGCGCGGCGGACGCTGCTGGCCCGGACGTCCCGGGGCGCCGTGGCGACTCCGGACGGCGGGCTCCTGGTGGCGGGGGGCGCCGACACGGACCACTGGGGCGTCTCCCTCGTCGAGGCCGCCGCGGGCGGCGGGGTCACCGTGCGCCGGATCGCGGACGCGTACCCGCAGAAGACCGCCCACACGGTCTCTCAGCTCACCTTCGCCCAGGGCCGGCTGACCACCGTGGAGCTGGACCCCGTGGGTGACTGGTCGTACCTCCACACCCGGGAGACCGGCGTGGCCGGCTCCCCCACGGCAGGGGCGCGCACCCCGCGCGGCCGCATCGTGCTGGAGGACTACGCGGGGGGCCGCCCGCGTCTCCTCGACACCGGCGACGGCCGGACGGTCGTCTCCGGTTTCGGCACGAGCGCCGCACAGCAGCCCCGGCTCCTCGGGTCCACCCAGTCGCTGCCCGGCACCCGGATCGACAGCTCCCGCAGCTACCAGACGGCGACCGCCGCGAACGGCCGCTTCGCCGCCCTGGCCACGCCGTACGACAGCGCCGGCAAGATGGAGACCCGGATCGTCGACCTCGACTCCGGGCGCACGGTGTTCACGACGACGGAGAGCGTACGGGCGATATGGGGCACCACCGTGTGGGTGATGTCCGGCAACGACACCGTGGTCCCCTACGACCTGCTGACCGGGAAGCAGGGCGAGTCCGTGTGGTTCGGTCGCGGCTGCCTGCTGAACGACTTCCAGGCGGTCGGCCGGTGGCTGCTGTGGAACTGCGTTCTCAACTCGGAGGGCCAGGGCGTCTACGACACCGTCACCAAGCGGAATGTGACGCTCGTGCAGGGTTCCGGCTGGGAGCAGGCGCAGCTCGGTGACGGCTTCGTCGCGACGGCCGCGGCCGGACGGCTCAAGGTGATCGACGTGCGCGGCGGGACACCCGTGGCGCACACCGCCGGGAAGTTCGAGGGCAACGCCTGGGACGTCGACCCGTACACCGGTGTGATCGCCCAGCTCCGCTCCGACAACTCCATCCGTCTGACCTCGAGCGACGTGCCCGTCTCCGCCCTCGCCCAGCGCGACGCCACCGTCGCCGCCTCGATCGACGTCAAGGGCGGCAGCGCGCAGTGGGCCCCGAAGTGGTGGCTGAACAAGCCGGCGGCCTCCTGGACCCTCGTGATCGGCGACAAGACCGGTAAGACCGTGCGCACGCTCACCGGCGCTCTGACGCGCGGTGTGGTGAGCCCGGCCTGGAACGGCAAGGACGGCTCCGCCCGGCTGGTGCCCAACGGCGCCTACAACTGGAAACTGACCGTCACCCCCGCGGACGGGCAGGGCGCGGCGCTGACGAGGACGGGTTCGGTCAAGGTCACCGGAGCCGCCGCGGTCCGCCGCGACTTCGTCGGGTCGGACGGCTTCGGCGAGCTGGTGACGCTCAACGGCTCGGGCGGGCTGACGTACCAGTACGGGACGGGCAAGGGAACGTTCACCGGCAAGGTGACGGGCTCCGGGTGGCCGACGACGGTGAAGGCGGTGCCCTTCGGCGACCTGAGCGGCGACCGCTGCAACGACGTGCTCGTGCGGTTCAGCAGCGGTTCGCTGCGCGCCTACCGGCCCGCGTGCGGGGCGGCGGTGACGCCGTCCACCGCGTACACCTCGCTGGGCACGGGCTGGAACCAGTACGACGTGCTGACCTCGCCCGGCGACGTCAGCGGCGACGGCCGGGCCGACCTGATCGCCCGCCAGTCCTCGACCGGCGACGTCTACCTCTACAAGGCGACGAGCACGGGCACGTTCTCCGCCAGGGTGAGGATCGCGTCCAAGTGGACGGGGTACAAGAAGGTCGTGGGAGCCGGTGACCTCAACGGCGACGGACACGGTGACCTGCTGGCCCAGGACAAGTCGAACGAGCTGTGGCGCTACAACGGCACGGCGACCGGCGCGTTCAAGGCCCGCGTGAAGGTCTTCAACGACTGGGGCTCGTCGTACAACGTGATCGTGGGCGTGGGAGACATCACGGGCGACGGCAGAGCTGACCTGGTCTCCCGCGACACCTCCGGCACCGTCTGGCGCAACAACGGCAACGGCACGGGTTCCTTCGGCGGCCGTACGAAGATCGCCACTGGCTGGCAGGGATACAAGGGCCTGTTCTGAGCCCGGCTTCACCGCCGCACGACGGGCCCGGACGACACGTTTCGTCCGGGCCCGTTCCATGCCGAACGCCAGCCGTCCTCGGGCACGAACAGGCTCTCGGCGGCACCCACCCCGACACCGAAGAAGACCGCGCTGATCCCTCAGCACTCCGACGGCACTCCGACGGCACTCCGACAATGATCGGCGGTGGGAAATCGCGGCCTGACTAGACGCGTCGGACCGGCGGCGGGCTACCGGGCGGTTACCAGGAGAGGGCGTCGTTCGCGTTGTCCTGCCAGTAGGTGACGGTGGCGGTGCTGTTGAAGAAGACACCGCCCTTCGGCAGCTTCAGGGTCTTCTCCTTGCCGGTCGCGTCGCCCTTCCTGTCCGCGAAGAACACACCCAGGGTCTTCGCCCTGGTGCCGCCTTCGCCGTCGGGGGTGGACGTCGTGATGCCCCCGTACGCGGACCGGGCGGGCTCGAGCGTCACCACGGCCTGCGGCGTGGTCTCCTCGGCCCACGGAAGCGGCGCCTGGGCGTCAGCGCCTGCCCTCAGGTAGGGGGCGATGTAGGCGTAGCAGGGCTTGCTGCCGGTGTTGGTGGCCTTGAGCAGCAGGTGGTTGATCGGTCGGGACACCTCGGTGACGGTCAGCTCGGTGTTCGCGGTGGTGCAGGCGACGACCGAGGGGGCCTTCTCGGCGGCGGCGGAGGCGGTCTGCCCGGTGGCCTGGAAGCCGGCGAGCGTGAGGGCGGCGACGACCATGGAGGAGGCGGCCGCGCGGGAGACGAAACGAGTGGCTACAGGCATGACTGGACTGCTTTCTCTGAATATCCGGTTTCTCTGAATATCCGGAATACGATCATCCGTTTGCGGGCTGTGCCGCTCGGTCTTGTCCTGGTCGTGCCGCGTGTGGTGTGCGCCGGTGCGCCGGAGGGGCGCGCCATGAACACGCGGTCGCACGGGGCCGATCACCGTGTCCGGCGAGGCGCCGCGTTCGGACGACCCAAGCCTGCGCCATGCGGCGTTCCGTCAGCCGTTCCCCTCGGGATTTCGGGATGCTGGAACGCTCGCACCAGCTCTGAACTGCAGAAACGCGGCCTTCCTGGGATGCCGAATGGAACGGAGGACCGTGGGGGCGGCCGACGAGACCGTCGGCTCCCGCGAAACGTGCGCACATGAACACCTCGACGCACACCGGCATCGGAGTCGGCACCGGCTCGACTTCGAATCGGCTTGGACGGCCGGGAGTTGAGTCCTCATCCGGGCGGATGGCCCGTCGCGCGACTCAAGGGCACAGGCACACCGGTGCGTGACGGGCGCGCCTCCGTCTCCGGAGCGGCAGGCCCTACTCTGATCCCCGTGAGGCAGGCAGGCGCTGGGAAGGATGATCGGCGATGACGCCCCTGAGCACCGGGGACCCGGAGTCCATAGGCGGGTACACCCTTCTCGGTCGGCTCGGGGCGGGCGGCATGGGAGTCGTCTATCTGGGAGTCTCCGCCACGGGACGGCAGGTCGCGGTCAAGCTCGTACGCGGGCCGTACGCCCAGGAGGAGGAGTTCCGGACACGCTTCCGGCAGGAGATCGAGGCAGCGCGCAGAGTGAGCGGCGCCTTCACCGCGCCTGTCGTGGACGCCGACCCGGACGCCGACCAGCCGTGGATGGCGACTCTCTACGTGCCGGGGCAGAACCTCGCCGAAGTCGTGCGGAAGAACGGCCCGCTGAGCCAGCGGGAACTCCGCGCACTGGGGCTGGGGCTCACCGAGGCGCTGCGCGACATCCAGCGGGCGGGCCTGGTGCACCGGGACCTCAAACCGGGCAACGTCCTGATGACCGAGGACGGGCCGCGCGTCATCGACTTCGGCATATCGCGGGCTTCCGACCACCAGAGCTTCACCACGACCGGGCGGATGATCGGCACTCCGCCCTTCATGTCACCGGAGCAACTGGCCTCTCCCCGGGACGTCACCCCGGCCTCGGACGTGTTCTCGCTCGGGTCGCTGCTGGTGTTCGCGGCGGTCGGCACGGGACCGTTCGACGCCGACAGCCCGTACATAACCGGCTATCAGGTGGTGTTCGGGACCCCGGACCTCGGCGGCGTACCCGAAGCGCTCCTGGGCATTGTCGAGCGCTGCCTGGACAAGGACCCGTTCGCACGGCCGGAACTGACGGACATCCACCGCATGCTCCAGGCGCTGCCGGAGTCCGACGCCACCGGGCCCCCGATGACCGGGCAGTCCGCGAAACCCCCGCGCCGCCCCGCTTCTCGGAGCGCGGCCACCACCTCCGCGGGCGCCGCGACCGGCATCGGTACCGGCGAGCGGCGCCGGGCCCGGATGCTGCTCACCGGCCTCGGTGCGGTGCTGGCCGTCACGGGGCTGTGCGTCGGGGTGGGTGTCTTCGTGTCCGGTTCGGACACCGCCACGGCCACCACCACCGCCACGGCCACGGCCACCACCCGGGCCGCGTCACTGCCCGACGGCTGGCGGCCGTGGCGGACGAAGCTGCGGTACGACGTGAAGGGTGTCCCTCTCGACTACGACAGCCCTGGATGTCTGGCGGAGGGAAGCGCCCTGTTCTGTGGCGGTACGGGTTTCACGGCCGCCAGGATCGACGCGGCCTCCGGCCGCACCCTGTGGCGGACCGGCACCCGCCCCCAGGGGACACAGCCGGTCGGCGTTCGCGACGGGCTGGTCTACATGTACGAGGAACCGGACGACAGGAACAGGCACGTGGTGGCCCTCGACGCCGGTACCGGGCACCGGCGGTGGCAACGCGACATCAACCCGTCCGAGGGGGCGGTCCTGTACGACGGCGGACTGCTGACCCTGTCCCCCGACTACTCGTCGTTCGTGGCTTATGGGCCTTCCGGCAAGGAACTGTGGCGGGCACCCTCGCTGGACGAGTACTGCACTCCGTCGGCACTGGGTGGCGTCCCCTACGCCCTGTGCTCGAAGGGCAACGAGCCCGGCCAGACCCCGGTCGAGCTGATGAAACTCGGGCCCGGCCGCCTGACCGAAATGGCCACACTGCCCAAGAAGGCGGAGGCGCTCGGCGCCGTCGGCGGCCAGCCCCTGTTCCTCGCCCCCCAGACCGCGAAGGACGTGTACGAAGCCGGGTACGAACGGCCGTACAACGCACTGCTGCGGGTGGCCCCGGAAACCGGAGAGGTCAGACGGATACCGCTGGCGCATCCACTGACCGGCGCGGCCACCCTTGTCGACGGCGTCGTCTACTTCGTCCGGTCCGACGGGTCGGTCACCGCGGTGTCGGCGGACAGCGGCAGACGACTTTGGCGGAAGACGACGGACGTGGAGAGTCTGTCCGCGCCCGCGGTGTCGGCGACGTACAAGCGGGTCTACTTCTCCAACCGCTTCGGCCGTCTGCTGGCACTGGACAGCCGCACCGGCGCGGAGGTCTGGCGCACCTCCGCACTGAACGACCCCGGGGACAAAGTGCAGAGCTATCCGCCACGCGTGCTGCTCGTCAAGGACGCGGTCGTGGCGATGGCCGGCTACACGGTCTTCTCCCGGCGTCCCGACGGGCCCACCTGATCCCGCACCCACAGGTGTCCCACCGCGGCGGAACCGTCCGGTCCCCGCGCAGCGCCCCCCTGTGGGGCGTGCCCAAAGCGTGCCCACAAGACCGGACGACCACTGCGAACAGCGCGCGAACCCAGCCCTTCCAACTGCACCCCCAGCTCGATGACCCGGGGCTCTCCGTCGTCCGGGGCCGGCCCGGTTGTCCGAGAACTCCTCCGGGATTGTCCGTGATCGGTAACGGACGCATCCCGCGGCCAGGATCCTTCGTCCTGCCAAGTGGTCGCGACACGACCGGGGATCGACGGGGCACTGGCGAAAGCGGGGCGGACATGGCACGGCACGGCGGAGCGCGGGGCTGGTACGGCAAGGTGGTCGGGGCGGCCCTCGGAGTGACGGTGTTCGCCGTCGGCGCCTCGTTGTGGACCGCGCAGGCCGGTGCCGTGGGCGCCCCCTCGTCGAAGGCGTCCGCGCCGGCCGCGCGGAGCAGCGCAGTCAAGACGGTCGCGGTGACCATCGCGCACGCCTCGGACAAGGGCGCTCGCGGCGTCAACATCACCATCGACGACGGTCCCGACCCCGAATGGACCCCCCAAGTCCTCGACGTGTTGCGGGAGTACGGGGTGAAGGCCACGTTCTGCATGGTGGGGACGCAGGCGCAGGCCCACCCGGACCTCGTGAAGAAGGTGGTCGCGGCCGGGCACCGGCTGTGCGACCACACGGTGTCGCACGACACCACCATGGACAAGAAGTCCCCGGCCTACCGGTCCCAGCAGATCCTCGACGCCGAACGCATGATCACCAAGGCGTCCGGGGGCGTCCGGCCGATGTACTACCGGGCCCCCGGCGGCGCCTTCACCCCCGACAGCCGCAAGCTCGCCGCCTCCCGGGGCATGCGCCCGCTGGGCTGGAACGTGGACACCAAGGACTTCGAGCGGCCGGGCACGGACGCCATCGTCGCCACCGTCCAGCGGGAGCTCCCCAACGGGCCGACGCTCCTCTTCCACGACGCGGGAGGCGACCGCTCCCAGACCGTCGAAGCGCTGCGCCGGGTCCTGCCCTGGCTCAAGGGGCAGGGGTACTCCTTCGGCTTCCCCGTGCGCTGAGCGAGCCGGGCAGGCCACCGGCGCCCTCGAGCCACCGGGGCCGCCGACCCTGGCCGGTGCGCGCGTCCGCGGTCCCGCGACGGCACGACCGCACCGGCCCTGCGCGCCGGGTACACCCTGGCCCGCCCTCCCTCGCGTACCCCCGCAGGGCGGCGCGTCGCCCAACCGCCCTCCGCAGCCGAAGTGTTGCCGTGTCACCGCCCTGGCTTCAGCGCCGAGGTCGTGATCAGCAACGGCATCGCGACCAGCATCCGCGACGCCCACTGAGCCCGGACCGGACGCCGGAACCGCTCAGCCGATGTCAGACCCTTGCGGGAACATGACGCCCGGAAGCACGGTCGACCATGGTGGAGGGGCACGTGGTGAACGCCGACCTGATACGAGGCCTCGGCATACCGGACCGACGCGAGGCGGCGGCCGACGCGCTGGTCGCGCTCGGCGCCGACGGGGTCGAGGGGTTGGTGCGGGAGGTGATGGACCAGGAGTCCCCCGTGGACCGGCGGCCGATCGCCGCCGTCCTCGGACGGATCGGAGACGCGGGCTTCGACGGCCTGCTCCGAGGTCTCGCCTCCGCCACCGACGAGCGCTCCCGCAAGCAAATCGGCTTCGTGTTCTCCCACCTCGGCGCAGCCGCCCTCGACCGCTACACCACGGCCCTCTCCCATCCCCTGCCGCTCGTGCGGTACGAGGCGGTCCGCGGGATCCAGCACTGCGGCGAGGCCGGCCGGTCCGCTGCCGCCGCTGTGCTGACGCTGCTCGGCGACCCGGACCCGAAGGTCGCCCGGCAGGCACAGGATGCCCTGGTCCTCCAGGGGCCGCACGTGATTCCGCCGCTCCAGCGCATCCGGGAGCGGGGACCGGGCCGGCAGCGGGCACGGGCGTTGACGGTGCTCGCCGAGCTGGGCGGCGAACCGGTGCTGTCCCGTACCGACGTGGCCGCGATCGAACGGCTCATCCGCGTCAAGCTCCTGGAAGACCGGCCCGAACCACTGTGGGCGTGCTGGAATCACTGGATCGCCGTCCCCAGTGGGGACCAGGCCGGGATCATGCGGACCCTGGGCCTGACCGATCCCAGACCCGTGACGTTCGCTCTCGGCAACGACATCGTCGACAGTGACGGCCACGGCTGCGACACGGACGACCACACGGGCTACGAGCGGGTCTTCGTCACACCCGAGCTGGACGGCTGGACCCTCGTCCTCGGCGCCTGGTGCGACCCTTGCGGCAAGGAGCGGAGCGAGGACGTGCTGCGCCTGTGCGCCGAGCTCAGTGCACGCTACGGCGGGGCCCAGGCGTACTACTACGGCGGCCAGGGTGACGGCTCCGCCTGGCTCGTCGCCGAGCACGGCACGGTGGTCCGGCGGTACTGCGAGACCGGCGAGGGGGACGACGAGTTGCTGACCCTCGGCGACCCCCTGCCGTACGAGCGAGCACGCCGTGCGGAACTGGGCCTGCACCCCGACTGGGACGCAGCGCGGGAAAGCCAGGACGACGAGGACGAATGGCGGTGGACCGCCCACGACCTCGCCCCCGACGTCGCCCGCTCGTTCGGCGTCAGCCCCCTCGACATCAGTGCCGACACACCCTCGCGGGGAACCGGCGTCGTCGCCCTGACTCCGTACGGCGTCGCCCACGGCGTACCGGCAGGCGCCCACCGCATATGAGCCACTTCCATTCCCAGGACACCAGGGGGAGAAGTGTGTCTGCTCCCAGCTCCACAGTGCTCGCAAGTGCCATGGCCCGGGTGGTCACATGCGGCGCATAGCGATGGCCGTTCCAGTCGCCCTGCTGGCGTTGACCGGCTGCACCGGTACGACGTCGACCGACGGTCGGGCGACCGCGGGTGAGGTGCCGGTCGAATCAGCTTCACCCGACAGACCTTCCGCCGCCCCTTCACCCGCATCCTCCGTCACCGCGGACCCGCGTACTCCGCCCCAACTTCCGGACGCGCAGGAAACGTTCATCAGAACGGGCGGAATGACGGGTGGTTACACGTTTCCGGAAATCCCCCTGGTTCGACGGGGAACTCTGGAAGTCGCGGTGATCTGCTCGGGTTCCGGGACCATCGACGTCGAGGTCGGCTCGTTCATGAGCCAATCCGTCGCGTGCTCGGACAGGGGACCTCGGCAGCTGGACCAGCTGGCTTCCAGGAACACCCACGAGAACGTCGCCGTAACGGTCACCTCCAGGACAACTGGATCCTGGGGGCTGTCGGTGGGGTGGGCCAGGACCATCGGCCCGCACGGTTGACCATCGGCCCGCACGGTTGACCTCGGTCTTTCGCCACGGCCCGGCCACTTGTCCGGCGGGGTGTTTCCGCGGGGGACCCGTGCGCCGCGCGCCTCGGATGCCGGCGGCCACGCGCGCGCTCCTCACGCGACGGCCTCCCGTGAACCCGCGCTCCCTCGCGCCCGTTCCGGCCGCCGGGGACGGGCGAGGTCTTACGGAGCGGTGACATGCACGGCGCGGCGCTGTGATGGCGCAGGTCCGGGGCCTAGCGTGCCCGGTATGCGTGTACTGGTCACCGGCGGTGCCGGGTTCATCGGGTCCCATGTCGTCGAGGCGCTGAGGGAACACGGGCACGAACCCGTCGTGTTCGACCTGCGCGACGGTCTGGACGTGCGCGACGCCGGGGCGGTCGCGTCCGCGCTGCCGGGCGTGGACGCCGTCTGCCATCAGGCGGCGATGGTCGGGCTGGGAACGGGGTTCGGGGACGCGGTCGAGTACGTGTCGCGCAACGACCTCGGTACGGCGGTACTGCTGGCCGCCATGGCGGAGGCGGGGGTGCGGCGGCTCGTGCTCGCCGGGTCGATGGTGGTGTACGGGGAGGGGCGGTACGCGTGCGAGTGGCACGGGGTGGTCCGGCCGGGGCCCCGGACCGTGGCCGATCTGGACGCGGGACGGTTCGAACCCCGGTGCCCGCGGTGCGGTGAGGAACTGACCCCGGGACTGGTGGGCGAGGACGCGCCGGCCGATCCCCGCAACGTGTACGCGACGACCAAGCTGGCACAGGAGCATCTGGCGGCGGCCTGGGCCCGGGCCACCGGCGGCTCGGCGGTGTCGCTGCGCTACCACAACGTCTACGGCCCCGGCATGCCGCGCGACACCCCCTACGCGGGCGTCGCCTCCTTCTTCCGGTCCGCCCTCGCCCACGGCCGGGCGCCGCGCGTCTTCGAGGACGGGCGCCAGCGACGGGACTTCGTGCACGTACGGGATGTGGCGGCGGCCAACGTGGCCGCGCTCATGGCCGAGTCCCGGGACGGCGCGCTGACCGCGTACAACACCGGCAGCGGGGAACCGCACACGGTCGGGGCGATGGCACGGGCACTGGCCGCCGCGTACGGCGGGCCCGAGCCCGTGGTGACCGGCGAGTACCGCCTGGGCGACGTACGCCACATCACGGCGGACTCCTCCCGGCTCCGCGCCGAACTGGGCTGGAAGGCCGAGGTCGCCTTCGAGGAGGGGATGCGGGAGTTCGCCACGGCGAAGCTCCGCGGGGAGTGACGACGGGATCGAGGATCAGGGATCAGGGATCGGGGATCGGGGGCGCACAGGGCTGTCGAGGGAACGCCCCGCTCCGTCACGCCGGTTCACGGGCCCCGACCGCGCCCGCGTGCGTCCTGCCGTCCGCTCACACCACACGGTCCTCCACGTGGTCCGGCACGTGGTCCCCGAGGCTGTCCTCCAAGCTGTCCCCCACGGCGCCTTCCATGAGCCGGCCGGCCTCCTCCTCCGTGGCGGTGGGCGGCACCACCAGAAGGTCCCAGCGGCCCCGGCCGGGAGCCACCAGACAGACGGTGGACGGGGCGTGCCGGGGGGGTCGTCCGGCGCAGGCGCACGACTCCCTCGGCGACGAGCAGCCGGCCCGGGAACGGGGACCACTCGGCCCCGTCCACCAGAACGCCCTCGATCTGCCCCCAGGAACGCGGAAGTCCGTCGAGCAGCCAGGGCAGTTCCGAGGTCAGGTCGTACGAGCGGGGCCACCAGGCGCCGTCGATGGGCCGGGGCATACGGCCGTGCTCGGGCTGGGCCGCCAGGCGCAGGCGGACACCGACCGGGGAGAAGAGCAGGGGCGGCGGGGCGAGAGTCATCGGAGCTCCTGGAGGGGTGGCGAGGGCGAGGCGGCGGGCGGGTGAAGTGCAGTGGTCGCGGTCGGCCGACGGGTCCGTGCGTCGGGGGCGCCGGGTGCGTCGGGGTGCGTAACGCTCCGCGGACCAGGGGTCGTTGCGGAACATCCGACCGGCCGCGGGCGGGGTGCGCCACGACCGGAGTGCGGGGAACCGAGTACGGAGACCGGGAGGCATCGGGGGCACCTCGGCCTCGGTGACGGTGCGGCCAGGGTCCTGGGCTGCGCCTCTTCGACGGTTTCCGGGGAACGGGCGGGGATCCGGGTGGCTCGACGGCGGGGCCGTCAGACCGTCTCGCCCCGGTGGGTGCGGTCCGCGGGCGGCCTGCTGGTGTCGAGCCAGGGGCGGAGCGGGCGGGCGGTGTCCGAGGCGTCGAGCGTGAGGTGCAGCCGCGTGCCCGTTCCCGCGGGGCCGTCCGGGTAACTGCGCTGCTCGTCGCCGGCGAACAGCACCCGGAGCGCGTCCGCGACACGCCGGGCCGCTTCGGGGTCCCCGGAGACGATACGGACCTCCACCCGGCCCGGCGCGTCCGTCCGCGTGCCGGGGGCCCGGGAGGAATCTGCGCCGGGGGAGTCTGCGCGCTGCGGACCGGGCGGCTGATGCGTGGCCTCGGATGTCATAGGGCGGAACCTGCCCCGGACCGGAGCGGCCCGTGTCTGCTGCGCGGCGAGGACGAGACCGGTCCGATCACCGGCATACGAGGTGCCCTCGGCTCCACCGTACTCCTGCCGGTCGCCTCGGCCGCCGCGACGCCGGGCGCTTCCGGCACGGGGAGCGTCGGGCACGGGGAAGCCGGGGGACGGGAGGAGTACGTTTGGTGTACCGAGAGTATTTCGTGCGCCGGCTTCCACGCCGGGTCGTTCCCGGTGAGTGACGAGACCCGGACCGCAGTCCCAGGGCGGCCCGGAGACGGGTCGGCCCCATGTCCGCGATCTTCGAAGCGACGCGCCACGACCTGCGGCCCCGCCGCCTTCCGGTCATCGGCGAATGAGGCGGCTGCCATGGACGCCTTCGTGACCGTCTCCCTCTGTCTGGTGCTTGTCGCCGTCGGGGCCTACGTGCTCCACCGGCTCGGCATCCAGCACGCCGAGCGAATCGCCGACCGCCCGTACAGCAGCCGGCCGCCCGTACAGCAGCCGTCCGCCCGCGCTCCGGCCTGGCCGGGGCACCGCCCGGACCTCGGGCCGGACCTCGGGCCCGACCTCGGCCCGGACCTCGTCCGTACCGGCCGGACCCGAGAAGCCCGGCGAGTCCCCAGAACGGAGGCGTCATGTCCCTACCGCGTCTGACCATCTACCGGCACGACCGGAGGAACCGGTCACTGATCACCCTGGCCGGTGAGATCGATCCGGCCACGGCGCCCCGGGTGCGCGACGCCCTGGAACGGTGCCTGGACGACGGCATCAGGACCATCGACGTCGATCTGACCCCTCTCGGATCATGCGACGGCACTGGCCTGAAGGTCTTCCTGGACGCGTCGGAGCACGCCGCCACGGCGCACGCGTCGCTGCAGCTGCACCACCCCTCCCCGCAGACCTCACAGCTCCTGGCCCGCACCGGCGCCGCTCCCCTGCTCCTCGGCGCGCCGAGGGCTCCGGTGGCGCCGCACCTCCCGCGCGACCTCCGTACGACAGCTCCCCCGTCGAGTCCGTACGGCATGTGACGCGGGACGGCCGGAGCACGGCAGAACGGGGCACCAGGCCCTCGGGGCCCGCCCGGATTCCGGGCGGGCCCCGAGGCGCCACGGCCGCCTTCCCACGCCGCTCGGCGAACACCGTGGGTGAAACGTCAGCGGACGCCGTGGGTGAAGCGCTCGAAGGTGTGGCTGAAGTACCAGGTGTCCTGGGCGATTCCGGAGCAGGTGTTGGCGCCCGCGGTGCCCACGCAGCCGCCGTTGTCACGCTGGAGCGCCCAGAAGGAGAGCGTGTTGATGCCCCTGGCGGCGGCCCACCTCTCGACCGCGACGGCGTCCTGGGTGGTGAAGGTCTCCTCGGGGCCGTAGTCGTCGATGCCGGGCATCTCGGTGACGCCGATCGTGTTCCACAGCTTCGCCGGGGACTTCTCCGGGTGCAGCGCGGCCAGTTGGTCGTGCAGGCCGGTCGCGGCCGTCCTGGTGTCGGCCGCCATGTCGTGCGTGGCGCCGTCCCAGTAGTCGAAGGTCATGATGTTGACGACGTCCACGCGTGCGCCGTTGTCGACGGCGTTGCGCAGCAGGGCCACCCCGTTGGGCGCGAGACCGGTCGCGAAGCTGGGCAGCGTGTAGGAGAACTGCACGGGGTGACGCGTGCGTTCGGCCCAGCGCTGGACCTTGGCGATGGCCTTGTTGCGGCGGTCGATCCCGGCGGTGTTGTTGATCGAGTCGGCCTCGATGTCGAGGTCGATCCGGGTGATGCCGTACGTCGTGACGAGGCTCTCGTACACCTTGGCGATGGCGTCGACACTGGTGCAGCTGTCGGCGAGTTCGGTGCCGGTGGTGTCGGCGCCGTAGCCGCCGAAGGACGGGATGACGTTGCCGCCGCGGGCCTGGATCCGGGCGATGTCCGCGCCGAAGGACGCCTTGTCGATCGGCTGGGCGGTGGCGCCGTTCCAGTACGCGGTGCACGAGCCCGGCGCGTCCGTCTGGAGGAAGGCCATCGTGAGGTACTTGTTGCCCGACGCGGCGGCGAGCGCGGCCGGGCTCTCGCCGGTCCACGCCTCGAAGTACGGCGCCGCCACATGCGCGGGGAGCGGCTTCGGGGCGTGCGAGCGGGCCGGTGCCGCGGCCAGCGCGCCACCTCCGCCGAGGGCGACCAGCCCGGCAGACAGGGCGGTCACGGTCATGCAGGACAGCAAGGTGCGAAGCGGACCAGGTCGTCTCATTGACGCTCCCATGGTGGAAAAGAGCAGGCGGGAACAGCGGAAGGGCATAACCGCGGGAGGCCTGCCGGCCGAAGCGCGCCGGGGGCTCCCGCTGGACCAGAGGCGAACAGCGACCATCGTTGGACTAGACCAATCGACTGTCAAGGTTCTTTACGGTGAACTGACCCGAACCGCGGGGGCGATGCTCCGGACCGCGGGAGCGGCACCCCGGACCGCCGGCGCCACGGCGGCCCCGCCCGTACTCAGACGGGCAACGCCATGAGGGCGACCGGCGTCGAGCTCGGGCGGGCCGAGCCGCCGGCCGGTTCCACCGTGATGCCCACCGCGGAGGCCCCGCGGGGCGAACCGTCCAACACCACGGCTTGCGTGGCCCGGTGGGATTCCATCAGCCCCGCCGGCCGCATGGTTCCGGAGTCGTCGAACCACAGTTGGTAGACCCTGCCGCGGGGCGGTGCCGCCATCCCGGAGACCACGAAGGCCGCCCGGTCACGGCTCCTGGAGACGAGGAGCGTGCCGGTCGCCCCGCCCGGGAGACGTACGTGGCGGGAGGTCGCGTCGGAGGCCGAGAGCACAGCCGCGAGGTCGTCCGCCCGCTGCCGGGACGCGCTCGCCCGCCGCCCCGCGTCGTCGGCCCTGGTGTGCTGCCAGACCGTGGTCCCGGCGAGCCCCGCGGCGGCGGCGACACAGGTGGCCAGCGCCCAGCGTCCGAGCCGCCGGGTGAGCGCGCGGGACGGAGCGGGCAGGCGTACCCGCGGAACGTCCTGCCGGACGGCGAGGATCCGGGCCATCACCCGTGCCTTCATCGCGGGGTGCGGCGGAGCGTAGGCGGCGAGCCCCAACCTGGCCGCCGCGGCCGCCAGTTCGCCCACCTCGTCGGCGCAGGCCGCGCAGTCGGCGAGGTGTTCCTCGAACTCCGCGCGCTCCTGGTCCGGAAGGGCGTGCAGGGCGTACGCCCCGGTCAGGGTGTGCAGGTCGGCGGTGGTCGTCATGCGCTCACTCCCAGGCAGTCACGCAGTCGGATGAGACCGTCGCGCAGACGGGTCTTGACCGTCCCCAGCGGCACGGACAGTTGGGCGGCCACCTCGCGGTAGGTCAGTCCCCGGTAGTAGGCGAGCGTCACGGACTGGCGCTGCAGTTCCGTGAGCGTGCGCAGACAGCGGCGTACCTGCTCGTGTTCGAGCCGGATCTCGACCTGCTCGGTCACCTCGTCGTACTCGGGCAGCCGGTCGAGCAGTGCCGCCCTGTGGTCCCGGGCGGCCGTGGCCTCGGCGGAGCGGACCCGGTCCACCGCACGGCGATGGGCCAGGGTGAGCACCCAGTTGATGACGGTGCCGCGCGCCGCCTCGAAGCGGGGCGCGGTGCGCCACACCTCGACCAGGACGTCCTGGGTGACCTCCTCGGACTGGGCCCGGTCCCGCAGCACCGCCCGCACCACGCCCAGCACCGGACCGGCGACGGCGTCGTAGAGGCCGGCGAAGGCCTGCTCGTCGCCGCAGGCCACGGACCGCATCAGCGCTTCCAGGTCGGGCCGCCGGGACGGGTCGCTCCCGATGTACACGGCTTCTTTCACTTGGGCATCCTTCGGAACACGCGGGCACGCGGGCACGCGGCCGGACGGCCCACCGGATGGCGGGTAACCCGCCGGGGCGCCGAGTGGCGGGTAACCCGCCGGGGCGCCGAGTGGCGGGTGGCCCGCCGGGGCGCCGAATGGCGGGTGGCCCGCCAGGTCGCCGAATGGCGGATGGCCGGGACGGGTGTCCGGCCCGGCCATCCGCCTTCTCCTCCCCGTCACGGGAGTCGTGGTGCGGTGTCGGCACGTCGACGCCGGCTCTTCGTCATCGGTTCTCCGGCGTCAGCTCTTGGGCATCAGCACGGTGTCGACGATGTACACGTTGGCGTTGGCGGTCCTGACGTTGCCGCAGACGACCTTGGAGGCGTCGTCGACCGTGTAGGACTCGCCGGAGCCGGCGGTGGCCAGCCTGGACTTCTCCAGCGTGGCGTAGGAGCCGCTCTCCAGGTCCTTGGGCGCGAGCTTCCGGCCCACGACGTGGTACGTGAGGATCTTCGTCAGCTGCGCCTTGTCGGCCAGTACCTTGTCCAGGGTGGCCTTCGGGATCTTCGCGAAGGCGTCGTTGGTCGGCGCGAACACGGTGATGTTCCGGGCGGTGTTGAGCGTGTCGACCAGACCGGCCTTCTTCACCGCGGTGACCAGCGTGGACAGGGCCGGGTTGTTGGACGCGGCGGTCGCCACCGGGTCCTTGGCCATGCCGTCGAAGGAGCCCGCGCCGTTCTTGGGCACCGTGGAACAGGCGGGTCCGAAGGGTTGGTCGGCGCCGGCCATGTCGCCGGAGCCGCTGGTGGCGCTGTCGGTCGCGGTGTCGCTCGCGGCGGTCGAGGACTTCCCGTTGTCGGAGGCGGCGCGGTCCTTGCTGTTGTCGGAGCAGGCGCTCAGGGCGAGGGGCAGAACGGCGGCCGCGGCGACGGCGAGGGCGGCACGGCGGAAACGGGTGTTCATGGAGTTCTCCTAGGACGACGCAGCGGGGAAGCCGCGTGCAAGGGGGGAAATACCGAAGGGGAATTGGGGGCGGCCGTCGAGAATTCCGAGCCGCGAGTAGGTCTTGTCGTGTCGTCGGTGTCCCAAGGGCGAATCGCGGCCGCACGCACGAACGCGGACACCGGCTCGGCGAACGCCGGCGCCGCGCATCCGGCCGGCAGCCCGCTCGGCGCCGCCCGCGCCCGCGCCCGCCGCTCCCACCGGATGCCGCGCCTCGACGTACTCGGATCTTGTCTCACGGCCGGAATCCGAAGCAGAACGGTGCCGCGGATTGGTCGCTCAGCACATCGGGGGAATTTTCGTTCCGCGACCAATCCGCGTGCCTTCCCGCTTCGAATAAAGACCCGCGAAGGACCCACGAAGGACCCACGAACGAACCTCTGAGGAAGCTCGAAATAGCCCCGAAAGAGCCCCGGAGGACGTGCGGAAGAGGCGAAAAGGCCACGGAAGAGCTGTGGATTCGCCGGAAGAACGCGGAGCGGACACGGACGGGGTGTCACATCCGGACTTCGCCGCGGTCGGAGACCTTCACCCCGGCATACGGGGCGCGGAGCGCGGCCCTGCCTCTCCGGCCTGCTGACCACTTCCTCACATGTCCCGTCCAGGATGATGATCATGTCTTTCTCCATCAACCGCACGGGCGGTGTCCGCCCGGCGCTGTCCGCGCTGGTCCTGGTCCTGTCCGTCGCCCTCACCGGATGCGGGGGCGGGACCGAACCCGCGGACGGTGCACGGGCGTCGGCCGCCGGCACGGATGCCCCGGCCGCCACGTCCGGCACGACACAGGCCCGCCCCTCGCGCCCGTCCGCGGACACCGGAGCGTCCGGCACCGGCGACTCGGCACGGCTGCCGGGCCTGGGCCCCCGTACGCTGGCCGCCATTCCCGCGCAGGCGCGGCAGGTCGTCCTGGTCACCGGCCGCGGCAGGAACTCCTCGGCATCGAAGGTGGTGCTGTACCGGCGTACGGACGCGGGCTGGGAACCGGGCGCCGAGTGGCCCGCCCACAACGCGCTCAGGGGCTGGACGGACGACCACCACGCCGGCGACCTCCGGTCCCCCATAGGCGTGTTCGCCCTCACCGACGCCGGAGGGCTGCTGGCCGACCCCGGCAGCAAGCTGCCGTACGACCGCTCGGGGGGCTTCACCACCGTCGGCACCGGCTTCGAGGGCGAACCGCTCGTGGGCTCCTTCGACTACGTCGTCGCGATCAACTACAACCGCAGGCCCGGCACTTCGCCCCTCGACTGGACCCGTCCGCTCGGCGCGGGCCGCGGCGGCGGTATCTGGCTGCACGTGGACCACGGCGGCCCGACGCACGGCTGCGTCAGCCTCGCCCAGCGGCACATGAAGGAACTCCTGCTCACGCTCGACCCCGCCCAGCATCCCGTGGTCGTCATGGGTGACGCGAAGTCCCTCACACGCTGACGCCGGGGCGTTCCCCGAGGTCCGTCGCGCGGACAGGGATTCCCCTGCCCGCGGTCAACCGGGTCGCGCCGTGCGGGTCCTCAAGGGTGTTTCGAGGGTCTGCTCGGTCAGGGGGTCGAGGAGTTTGGCGGGTTCGGCGGGACCCCGCGGCGGCGTGGGGCGGCGGGTGTACGGGTCCTTCGGGTCCTTCGGGCCGTTCGGACCGTGCGGACCGTTCGGACCGTTCGGGATGTGCCCGGTTTGCGAAGCTCCGGGGGTTCCTGGAGTCCCCGGGGTCCTCGGAGGGCCGACGGGGTTCGGAGCGTCTGGGCTCCCTGACGGGTACGGCTCCACGGCGGGAACGTCGCGGGTGCGTCTGTCCGTGGGGCGGGTCCCGATGAGGGACCGGTACGTCGCCGGGTGGACCACGAAGAACATCATCGCGGCATGCAGCGGGGCCAGCAGCGGAGCCGCCAGCCGTTCCGTACGGCTCAGCCCGGGCCGCAGGACCGCGTACGACAGCGCCTCGGCGAGCGTGAACACCCCGACGCCCGCCAGGGCGTGGAGCAGCAGGCCGGCGGACCCGGTGCGCCGGACGTCGGCCACGAGGCCGAGGGACAGCAGGGGCAGCAGGGCCCCCGCGCCCAGCTCGACCAGCCGGGCCGTCCTGGCGGTTGCCGGCAGCGCGACGAGTTCCCAGGGGATGAGGCGCCGGACCGCCCCCGCCCGGCGCAACTGCTGCCGGTAGGTGTCGCCGAGGGTGCCGGGCGCGTCGGCGGTGACGTAGGCGCGTGGCACGGAGACCACCCGGCCGCGCGAGCGGGCGTAGCCGCACAGTTGGCGGTCGTCGTCGCCCCCGGCCACGGCCGAGGCCACGTAGTGCTCCAGATGGTCGGACAGGACCGGCGCCCGGTACAGCGCGATCCCGCCCGGGGCCGGGCGTGCCGCTCCCACGGCCGAGCGCAGTCCGCGGCCGAGCACGCACAGGACGAACAGCCTGAGGTCCGTCAGACGGGCCGTGAGGCCGGCGTGGCGGTCCCGGGTGAGAACGGTTCCGGTGCAGGCCTGGACGCGGGGGTCGTTCAGGACGCGCAGCATCTGCCACACCGCGTCCTTGTGGAGCTCGGAGCCGGCGTCCACGGTGAGGACGTAGTCGAACGGCCGCCCGTGGCCGCGCAGCTGACGGACCACCGCGGCGCGGCCCGCGCGCCTGCCGCCGCCGGGCAGCCGGTGCCAGGTGACCGAAGGGTGGTCGACGGGGACGACGGGGACTACGGATCCGTCGTCGACGACATGGACGGCGTCGACCGGCCGGGACTGGCCGGTCAGCGAGCGGACGGTCGCGTACAGACGCTCGGCGGCACTCTCGGCACCGTCCCTCGCGTCCCCTGCGCCATCGCCTCCGCGATGACCTTCGTCGACGCGCGCGGAGACGATCGCCACCACGCGTCCCGGCGCCGCGCGCTTGTGTCTGCTGCCCGCGGAGAAGGCGGCGAGAACCGTGCAGAGCAGGACGGACACCGCCGGCAGGACGGCCCATGGCTCAGTCGGCATGCCGCTTCTTCCCTGCGGCACGGCGGTGGCCCAACCCGCCCGCGATGATCAGCACGACAGCGAACAAGATATTCACACTTCCACTTCCCCCTCGTTACCCGCCCAAGGCTTCAACAGCGGCCGGGTCACGGAGGGCCCTTGTTGCCGTTTCGCGACATACGGGTGGTTGCGCGGATATGGTCGCGCCCCTCGCGCACGCCTCACACGCCGCACGGCGCATGCCGCGCACCCCCGGCACCCGCTTCAGAGCCGTGTCGCGAGTGTCAGGAACTGTCGTCCGCGCGTCAGGTGAAGGCCAACACCGTGACCTGTCGCCCTCCTCGCGCGTTCCATGGGATCCGGATGCCCGTGTGGACGTACGCCGAGAGGTGAGCCTGCGATGAGCGAGGGACAGCGGCGACGCGTCGTGGTCGGGGTCAGCGGCTCGCTGGGAAGCCTCGCGGCCCTGCACCGGGGCGCGTTCGAGGCGCACCGCCGGGGTGCCGGGCTGGTGGCCGTGGGCGCCTGGGAACCGCCACGGGGGGCGCTCACCCATCCGAGTTCGATGCTCACGCCGCCCGTGGCCGAGTTCCGGCAGCTGGCGGACGAACGGCTGCTCACCGCCCTCGACACGGCCTTCGGCATCGACGGGCCGGGAGTCCCCCTGCGGGTGGTGGCCGTGTGGGACCGGCCGGGGCGTGCCCTGGTGCGGGCCGCGGACCGCGCCGGCGACCTCTTGGTGATCGGGGCCGGACGCCGCGGCAGGGTGCAGCGCGCGTTGTTCCCCTCGGTGGCGCGCTACTGCCTCGCGCACGCCGCCTGTCCGGTGCTGGCCGTGCCCCGCTCCCCCCTGCACCGTGAACTCGCCGCGGTACGACGCCGCGTCAGCCTGCGTCTGCCCCTGAACGCCGGCGAGCTGACGGACGACCGCCCCTGAGGCCGGCCGAGAGCCCGACCGAGAGAGCGACCGACAGTCCGGCCGATGGACCGCCCGTGAGGCCCGGGAAGGCCGACCCCGCTCGGCCCCGTCGACGGCGCCCGGGGGCGTGACGTGCGCGACCTGTACCGACGTACGGCCGGCCTTGCTTGCAGATGCAAGGATCTCGCGCCTATGTTGGCGCGCATGCAGTCCTACACCATCGGCCAGGCCGCCCGGCTGCTCGGCGTGAGTCCGGACACCGCGCGACGGTGGGCGGACGCCGGGCGCATCACCACGCAGCGCGACGAGGGCGGGCGGCGCGTCATCGACGGGCGCGATCTCGCGGCCTTCTCCGTCGACCTGGCGAAGACCGGCGAGGAGGACGAGACCTCCTACACCTCGGTGCGCAACGCGTTCCCGGGCATCGTCACCGCCGTCAAGCTCGGCGACGTGGCGGCTCAGGTGGAGATCCAGGCCGGTCCGCACCGGCTGGTCTCCCTGCTGACCCGGGAGGCCGTCGAGGAACTCGGCCTGGAGGTCGGTATGGAGGCCACCGCCCGAGTGAAGTCCACCAACGTGCACATCGACCGCACGTAGGCGCGGGGGACGCCGGGAGGGCGCCGGGGGGCGGTGGCCCCGCGTTCTCAGGACGTGGTCGTCGGGGCCGGGGTCGGTGACGTCGACGTCGACGTCGAATAGGAGTGCGCCCCCGTGCCCGCCAGCCCGCCGCCGTCGACGATCAGGTACTCGTCCCGGATCGGTGTGCCCTCCAGCCACGATTCCAGGATCTCGCGGGTGCCCGCCGCGTAGCGGGCCTGGGCAGAGAGCGAGGAGCCGGAGATGTGCGGGGTCATGCCGTGGTGCGGCATGGTGCGCCAGGGGTGGTCGGCGGGCGCGGGCTGCGGATACCAGACGTCACCCGCGTAGCCGGCCAACTGCCCGCTGCGCAGCGCGCGTTCCACGGCGTCGCGGTCCACGATCAGGGCGCGTGCCGTGTTGATCAGATACGCGCCGCGCTTCATCGTGGCGAGCAGCTCGTCCCCGAACAGCCCCTCCGTCTCGGGGTGCAGGGGCGCGTTGACGGTGACGACGTCGCAGTGCGGCACCATGTCGGCGGTGGTCGGGTGGAAGGTCAGCCCGAGCTCCCGCTCGACCGCCTCCGGCAGCCGGTGCCGGTCGGTGTAGTGCAGTTTCACGTCGAAGGGCGCGAGGCGGCGCAGCACCGCGAGCCCGATGCGCCCGGCGGCGACCGTGCCGACGTGCATGCCCTCGAGGTCGTACGAACGGGCCACGCTGTCCGCGATGTTCCAGCCGCCGTCCAGGACGACCTGGTGCGAGGGCAGGTAGTTGCGGACGAGGGAGAGCGTCATCATCACCACGTGCTCGGCGACGCTGATGCTGTTGCAGTACGTCACCTCGGCCACCGTGACGCCGTGCTCGATGGCCGCGTCGAGGTCGACGTGGTCGGAGCCGATGCCCGCCGTGATCGCCAGCTTCAGGTTCTTCGCGGCGGCGATCCGCTCGGGGGTCAGGTACGCCGGCCAGAACGGCTGCGAGATCACCACGTCCGTGTCGGGCAGTTCACGGTCGAAGACCGAGCGGTCGCCGTCCTTGTCGGAGGTGACGACCAGGGTGTGTCCGCGGTCCTCCAGGAAGCGCCGCAGGCCCAGTTCGCCCGTCACACTGCCGAGCAGGTGGCCGGGCGTGAAGTCGGTCGCCTTGGGGGTGGGCGTGGTCTGGCCACCGGGATAGTGGTCGATGGCGGGGAGGTCGTCGCGGGCGTACGTCGTCGGGTATCCGTCGGTCGGGTCGTCGTACAGCACACAGAGCACCTTGGCCATGGCGCGGCTCTCCTCAACTCCGGTTACGGAAGGTCCCCTTCACCATCCTCGGGGTCGATTCCGCAGGTCAAAGCGAACGTCGCTATGCGGAGATAGCCGGCGGCTATCAACTCCGGCCGCCACCCAGGTAGCTGGTCAGCAGAGCGTCCAGCGCGTCCCGCACGCCCGCCTCACGCGCCACCTTCAGCAGTGCCTCCGCCAGTACGGACGGGGGGTCGTCCCGCGCCACCACGAGGCCCACCCGCGGTCCGTGCGCGGGCCCTTCGAGCGGCACCACCCGCATGCCCTCCGGTACGCCGAACATGTGGAGCCACGCATGCGAGATCACGCTGGACCAACGGCCGTTCGGCAGTTGCGCGTACAGCCCGGCGACGCTGTCGGACTCGATCGTGGGCACGGCCGTCGCACCGTCGGCGGCGAAGCACTCGTCGATGATGCGCCGGTTGCGCATCCGGGGGTTGAGCAGGCACAGCGGCAGGTCCGCCGCCCGTGACCAGCGTGCCGTGGACGCAGTGGCCAGTGGGCCGTCCACCGGGGTCAGCAGCACGTACCGCTCCTCGTACAGCGGGAAGCGCCGTACGTGCCGCAGTCCGTCGTCGTCGAGGTACGTCATCGCCGCGTCGAGCTCGAACTCGGCGAGTCCGTGGGTGATGTCCGCGGACGACAGGGACTCGAGGCTGACCCGGGCTCCCGGGTGACACTCGCAGAACGGGGTGGTCAGGAGCGAGGCGGCGGGCAGGGCGGTGGGCACGATGCCCAGGCGCAGGGTGCCGGTCAGGCCGCCGCGCAGCGCCGACAGTTCCTGGTGCAGGGCGTCGCGCTCGGCGAGGATGCGGTGCGCCCAGGCCAGCACCACTTCGCCCTCCGGGGTCAGCCCCTCGTACCGCCGTCCCCGGCGCACGATCGGCACGCCCAGTTCGTGTTCGAGGCGGCGGATCGCGGCGGACAGCGAGGGCTGCGAGACGAAGCAGGCCGCCGCCGCGCGGGCGAAGTGCCGCTCCCGGGCCAGCGCGACCAGGTACTCCAGCTGACGCAGCAGCATGCGCGACCTCCCGCGAACGGCGACCCGTCGACTACCGACTACCGGCCACCGGCCACCGGCCACCGGCCACCGGCCACCGGCGGGTCAGGGTCGCAGACGGGTTCGCGTCACGTCCATGGGCGGGAGGGACCGTAGTGGCCGTCCACGTGGATGGTGTCGATGCCGCTGATGTGCCGGGCGCCGCAGCGGTCCTGGGGCAGCACGAGCTGGGGGCCCGCCAGGTCCAGCGGGGTGCCGTCGACGCCGACGGCGAGGAGGACCGGGGCGTGGGCGAAGTCCGGGTCGATCCCGGCCCGGGTGAGCAGGGCGTGATGGCCGTCCGCGCCGCCCACCGCGATGAGGAAGCGCAGGCGGTCCTTGCGGCGGGCGGGGTCGAAGCCGGGACCCGCGTCACGCAGCACGTCGTGCAGCAGCGGGCCCTCGAAGCGGTGGTGCTGTACGCCGCTGGTGGCGCACTCGAAGCTGACCCGGGCCCGGTGCTGGGGCCACGCCAGCAGATCGGGCACGGTCAGCCGGGCCGGGCGGGCGAGGTCCCCGGTCAGGGCGACCGACGCGAGCGAGTGGGCGGGCGGATGTGTCAGGGACCGGCTCACCGGGCTCCACCTCCCGGAAAACCGTACCCAGAGCGCCGTCCCGTACAAACGCACATGCGGACACTGGGTCGTTGATCGTGCGGCTCATGCGATGCGCCAAAAGACTTATGGCTCGCATCTGCGGAAGTATGATCAGCGCAAGCATGCCTGAGGCCTCCGAGGGAGTACACCCGTGATGACCCGATCCGCGCGCCGAACCCGCCGCACCGGCCGGATGCTGCAGGTGGCCGGTGTCGGCGCCGCCGCGGTGCTGGCCCTGAGCGCCTGCTCCTCCGACTCCGACAGCTCCACGAAGTCCGGTTCCACCGCGAAGTCCGACAAGCTGTCGGGCACGGTGACGGTGTTCGCCGCCGCCTCCCTCAAGGAGAGCTTCACGACCCTGGGCAAGGACTTCGAGAAGGCCCACCCGGGCACGAAGGTGACCTTCAACTTCGGCGGCAGCGACACGCTCGCCGCCGGCATCACCGGAGGCGCCCCGGCCGATGTGTTCGCCGCCGCGAGTCCCAAGACCATGGCCATCGTGACGGACAAGAGTGACGCGGCCGGCACTCCGGCCACCTTCGTGCGCAACCAGCTGGAGATCGCGACCCTGCCCGGCAACCCGGACAAGGTCGCCTCCCTCGAGGACCTCACCAAGTCCGGCCTGAAGGTGGTGCTGTGCGACAGGACGGTGCCGTGCGGCGCCGCCGCGCAGAAGGCACTGGACGCCAGCAGCCTCAAGCTCACCCCGGTCTCCTACGAACAGGACGTGAAGAGCGCCCTGACGAAGGTGGAGCTGAAGGAGGCGGACGCCGCGGTCGTCTACAGGACCGATGTGAACGCCGCGGGTGACAAGGTCGAGGGCGTGGAGTTCCCCGAGTCGGCCAAGGCCATCAACGACTACCCGATCGTCCTGCTCAAGGACGCGCCCAACGCGGCCGCGGCCAAGGAGTTCATCGCGCTCGTGCGGTCCCCCGAGGGCCAGAAGGTACTGACCTCGGCCGGGTTCCTCCAGCCGTGACCGAGCCGGACCGGGCGGGCGCCGAGGTTCTCGCGCGGGGCGACGCCCCCGACGACGGACCTCGGCGGCCGCGTGTCCGGTGGGGTACCCGGCCGCGTGTCCGGCCGGGCCTCCGGGGCGGGGTGCCGCTGCCGCTGCTGCTGCCGGCCCTCGTCGGTCTGGCGTTTCTGCTGCTGCCGCTGCTCGCTCTGCTGGTACGGGCTCCCTGGCGCGGCCTGCCGAACCTGCTGACGAGCACCGCGGTATGGCAGGCGCTGCAGCTCTCCCTGGTCTGCGCGACCGCGGCCACCGGCGTGAGCCTGGTCCTGGGCGTACCCCTGGCCTGGCTCCTCGCGCGCACCGACTTCCCCGGACGGGGCTTCGTCCGCGCGCTGGTGACCCTGCCGCTCGTCCTGCCGCCCGTGGTGGGCGGTGTCGCGCTCCTCCTGGCGCTGGGGCGCAACGGTGTCGTCGGGCAGTGGCTGGACGCCTGGTTCGGGATCACGCTGCCGTTCACCACGGCGGGGGTGGTGGTCGCGGAGGCGTTCGTGGCGATGCCGTTCCTGGTCATCAGTGTGGAGGGCACGCTGCGGGCGGCCGATCCGCGCTACGAGGAGGCGGCCGCGACGCTCGGCGCCTCCCGGTTCACCGCGTTCCGCAGGGTCACGCTGCCGCTGATCGCGCCGGGCATCGCGGCCGGCGCCGTCCTGGCCTGGGCCCGCGCGCTCGGCGAGTTCGGGGCGACCATCACCTTCGCGGGCAACTTCCCCGGCCGTACGCAGACCATGCCGCTCGCCGTCTACCTGGCCCTGCAGAGCGACCCCGACGCGGCGATCGCGCTGAGCCTGGTACTGCTCGTCGTGTCGATCGCGGTCCTGGCCGGACTGCGGGACCGCTGGATGACAGGGGCGTCATGACGGGCGTGAACCCCGCGACCGGGAAGAACCCGGCACCCGGGAACGGGCCGGCCGCGGAGGGTGGCCGCGCTCCCGGCGACGGGCCGTCCTCCGGCAACGGCCCGACACGGACCGGGAACCCCGCGCCGGACCAGAACCCCGCGCGGCCCCGGGCCCCCGCACCGCACCAGGACCCCGCCCAGGCCTCCAACCCCCCCGCCCAGGCCTCCAACCCCGCGCCTGTCGAAGACATCGCCCCGGACCAGACCCCCTCGCCTGCCAGAAACACCGCCCCGGACGAGGACACCGCGTCGGCCCAGGGCCTCGACGCCCGCCTCGTCGTCGACCGCGGCGGCTTCCACCTGGACGTGACGCTGAGTGTCGCTCCCGGCGACGTGGTCGCGCTCCTCGGGCCGAACGGCGCCGGGAAGACCACCGCGCTCCGGGCCCTGGCCGGTCTCACCCCGCTCTCCCGCGGCGGCCGGCTCCGGCTGGACGGCGTCGCCCTGGACCGTACGCCGCCGGAGTCCCGTCCGGTCGGCGTCGTCTTCCAGGACTATCTGCTCTTCCCGCACCTGACGGCCCTGGACAACGTCGCGTTCGGGCCGCGCTGTCAGGGCGTGCCGAAGGCGGAGGCACGGGCGCAGGCAGCCGCCTGGCTCGACCGGATGGGCCTGGCCGGCCACGCCGGCGCCAAACCGCGCCGGCTCTCCGGCGGCCAGGCACAGCGCGTCGCCCTCGCCCGCGCGCTGGCCATCCGCCCGCGGCTGCTCCTGCTCGACGAGCCGCTCGCCGCGCTGGACGCCCGTACCCGGCTCGACGTGCGCGCCGGACTCCGGCGCCATCTCGCCGAGTTCGAGGCCGTGGCCGTACTCGTCACCCACGACCCGCTCGACGCGATGGTGCTGGCCGACCGCCTGGTCGTCGTCGAGCACGGCCGGGTGGTCCAGGAGGGATCCCCCTCGGACATCGCCCGCCACCCGCGCACCGACTACATCGCCCAGCTGGTCGGCCTCAACCTCTACCGGGGCACGGCCGGGGGACACACCGTACGGCTGGACGCGGGCCCGGCGATCACCACCACCGAGGAGCTGTCCGGCCCTGTCTTCGTGGCCTTCCCGCCCGGCGCCGTCACCCTGTACCGCGACCGGCCGACCGGCTCCAGCGCGCGCAACCTGTGGCAGTGCGAGGTCGCCGGTCTGGAGACGCACGGCGACCAGATCCGTGTGGACCTCACCGGTGAACTCCCCCTGGCCGCAGACCTGACGACCGTCGCCGCGGCCGAACTCGGCCTGCACACGGGCGCGTGCGTCTGGGCGACGGTCAAAGCCGCCCAGACACACGCGTATCCGGCATAGGGCGTACGGCGCCGGTGCCGGTTACGCGGACGGGACCTGCGGCACGGCGTCGGCCCGCACCATCACACAGTCGAACTCGACCACCCGCCCGGTCGTCTCCTCGCGGGTCACCGGGTACATGCCCGTGATCTCGAACCCGGCCTCCTCGTACGTGGCGATCGCCTCCCGCATCCGGGGGCTGCCCTCGTAGAGCCGCAAGGCGGCGACCTCCGACTGCATACCGACGAACTCCGCGATCCGCTCGCCCGCGCCGGCGAACACCTCCAGGTCGTAGCCCTGGGTGTCCATCTTCAGGTAGGGGCGGGGATCGGTGATGCCGTCCAGCGCCTTCTCCAGCATCCCGTCCAGCCGGCGGATCTCGATGTCCTCGGTACGGGTCTTCGCGAACCGGAGGTAGCGGTCCTTCCCGTAATCGCTGGGCGGAAGAAGGGAGTTCATGGTGTTCCAGCCCACGTGGATGGACTGCGCGGAGTCCTCGCGCCCCAGGCCGACGTTGAACACCCGCCAGTCGTCGTCCTTCTCCGCCGCACGCACCAGCTTCTCGAAGGCGTCCGCGGTGGGTTCGAAGGAGACGATGCGGCCGGTGTAGCCGAGCCTGCGCAGCCGACGACCGTACTGGCCGGCGTTGGCACCCACGTCGAAGACGCAGTTCACCCGGTACTTCTCCAGCAGGGCGGTCACATGCTGGGTGCACAGATACTCGGCGGCCGCGATCTGGAAGCGGCGCTCGTCGGCCGCCGACGCCGTCTCGTCGACCAGCAGCCGCCCGCCGGACTCGCCGAAGGGCACGCTTCCCCAGGCGTCGCCCTGTGCCGAGGACTCGCGGGCGACCACCCACATGTCGGCCTTCTTCTCCGGGCCGACGGGGGTGACCTCGTAGCGTCCTCCGCCGCGGGCGATCAGATCGGCCGCACGGCCCACGGGCACGCGGGTGCGCCTGCCGCGTCGGTAGACCACCGCCGCGCCCGAACCGAGGTCGAGAACCTGCACGCCTATCCGGGGGAGCAGACCGAGCATTCTTCTGTAAAGGGTCGGCATCCCCACACCCTTTCAGAATCACGCGGGTCACGGGAGTTGCTCGAACAACTTTCGCGCGAACGAACATCGGGTGACAGTCGTCGGTACCGGCGCGCGTCGCGATCGCCGCACCCGCACCTCTTAGCACGGGAGGACCGGCCGTGACCGCCTCCTGTACACCGTTGGCGGGTTTGTGACCCCGATCGCCGGTTGCCGATCGCCGGGGGCGGGCATCACCCGGGGGCAGGACCGCCGCGCGCCGTTTCGCGCGGGGCCCGGCCGGCGGGGGTCCGGCCGCCGGGTACCTGGTGTCCTGGGAGGGGAAGTGAGGTTGTCATGCGTGCGCAGCAGCGCGCCGTCCGGCAGACCGCCCGCGTGGAGTACACCCTGCCACGCACGGCCGTTTCGGCAGGCAGGGCCCGTAGGTTGACGTCGGCGTTCCTGACCCGGCCGCGTCCGCGGACGGTGCCGCCGACCGCCGACCAGGTCGACGACGCCACGCTCATCGCGTCCGAACTCGTCGCCAACGCCGTCCGGCACGGGCGTACCGGCTGCCGGCTGCGTCTGCAGGTGGGGCACGGCGGCGAAGTGACCGTGGAGGTCCACGACGACAGTCCGGGCCGGCCCCGGGTCGGCCTGGTGGACACCGACGCGGAGAGCGGCCGGGGTCTCGCGATGGTGCAGCACCTCGCCCACCGCCTGGAGGTCGTGAGCACGGGTATCGGCGGCAAGACGGTCCGCGCGGTCCTGGCCGTGTAGCCCCGTTCCCGACCCGCGGCGCCCGTTCCCGACCCACGGCGTCCGTCCCACCCCAACCCGCACCGCCCCCGGGTGTCCGCCCCAACACCCGGTCTTCGCCCCCTGCGACGAGCGGTGACCGCGGTCTCCTGCCCCGCCCCGCGATGCCCCTCACCGTCCCCCTCTCTCCGACGGGCGGCGAGGCCCGCGCGGGCACCACGGCCGGCGCCCGCTCAGCGGGAACGGGAAACGGACTGCCCCTCGGGCGGTCCGCCGGGAGGGTGACGCGGGGCGGCCCGTCCTCAGGAGTCGGCCGGCGGACGGACCGCCCGGATGTAGAGACGTGCCATGCGCTTCTCCCCGGACTCCCCGCGCCCCACCCACGAAAGGCCGCCGAGGAGCCGGCGCGCGGCCGCCGGCGCGACGGCGATCGCGGCGGGTGCCCTGACCGTTCTGCTGCTGCTCCTGTCCTCCGGAGGCGAGGACCCGACACCCCGTGCCCTCTCGGCGGACGAGGCCCGGCGCATGGCACTGGCCCGGTTCCGCGCCTACGAGGCCAGCCCCGCGGAAGTGACGGTGCGGCTGCCCCCGGTGGGGGAGGAGACGGGGACCGTGACGGTCCGCGCGGTGGTCGACCATCGTGTACGCCGGGCGGTGGGCGCGTACGAAATGGTGGACGGCGCCCGCACGTTACGGGGCCTGCTCTCCTGGGACCCGGGCGGCGTCGCCATGGCCCGGCCGCCGGCTCCGGTGCCCGGCGGAGCACCCGGACGGAGGACACGGCCCCCCGAACGGGACGCCGTGACGACCGCCGCGCAGGCCGTCCGCAGGGCACGCACCCTGAAGTCCGGCCGGTGGGCCCGCCGCCCCTACTCCACCAGCCCGCTGGACCGCGCCTTGCGCCTGGTGCTCTCCGTGGCCGCGGACCGTCCCGATGACGCGCGGCGGCTCGCCCGGTCGGGTCCGCTGTGGCTGCGCGAGGAGGACCTCGACGGCCACGGTTACGACGTCTTCTCCGGCCCGCACCCCACGGCCTCGCCCGCCGACACCTCGCCCCTCACCTACTGGATCGGCACCGGGGGCGACCTCCGCCGCATCACCGCCCGCGTCACCCCGGGCCATTACGCGACGGTGGACTTCGTGGCGGCCAGGGTGCCCACAGGGGTGCCGGGCACGCCCTGGGAGAAGAAGTGAGGAGCGGGGAAGGGGAAGCAGCGCAGCGCAGCGCCGCGCCGGATTCCGGGGAAACGCCCCGGGAGGAATCACCGGGGGAGTCGACCGCGCGGGTGGGACGGGCTCCGTGCCGGCGTCGGGAGACGGGGCCGGGACGGCTAGGCCGGTTCGGCCCAGCTGGGTACGGCGGTAACCGCCGGCGCGGCGGCGGCCCGGCACACGAAGCCGAGCCGGACGAGCGCACGGGCCACCTCGGCCTCGGTGAAGTCACGACGGTCCTGCTTGGTGATGACCTCGCCGACCTGCTTGACGGGGTAGGCGTGCGGGCCGACGACCACGGACGCGCTGGTGACGGACTCGGGCTCGACGCCCGCCATCGAGTGCTCGACCTCGCTCTTGATGAGGTCGAAGGGGAAACGGGCGATCACACAACGCATGGCGCCTCCGCGGGATGAAGTTTCGTGGCCCGAAAAGTGGGCGAGTCGGGCCGGAAAGTGGGCACGGCGGACAGAAAATTCGCCGGAAATTCAATCCGGGACGAAACCAGCCGGGGGACGAAACCAAAAAAGCAGGTGGCCGGGGCCCGCACCTCAGGGTGCAGGTCCCGGCCACCTGTAAGCATCGGCCGACTCAGAAGTCAGGCGTCAGCGGGTCCCGGACTAGGCGGGGACGATGTTCTCCGCCTGGGGGCCCTTCTGGCCCTGCGTGACGTCGAAGGTCACCTTCTGGCCTTCCTGGAGCTCACGGAAGCCCTGGGTGGCGATGTTCGAGTAGTGGGCGAAGACGTCGGCGCCGCCGCCGTCCTGCTCGATGAAGCCGAAGCCCTTTTCCGCGTTGAACCACTTCACGGTGCCAGTAGCCATGTCAATCTCCTTCGGGGCAAAGCTCGAGGACCCACACTGTGCGGGTCCGCGTCGCCGCGATGTTGCCCCCTCCGGATAAAACCGGAAATTCAGAAGCGGCCGACCGGTATGGACCGGAAAGACGCTCCAAGACTTTGGGAACCACAACTGCAACTGATATCGACACTAGCACGCCACGGCCCCGGAAGGGCGGCGCACTATCTCACCGCACTGCGGGGAATAAGGAACCACCCCCTCGGCCGAGCCATTTTCTATCGCGGCCATGACAGATATTCCACGCCCTCCCGCACCGGATTCCCCGTGCCGGGACCGGGCCGCCCTTACGGACGGCTCGTGAGGCGGGCCCTGCGGCACGACGCGTCGTCGAGGCGGTCAGCCGCCGAACCGACGCGGCAGACGGTCCCCGCCCGGCGTGTCGCGGTCGGCGTGTCGCGGTCGGCGGCCGAAGAGATCGCGTGGCGTGCCGTCCCGCCCGCCCGCGCCCCCGCTCCGAGTTGCCGCCCCGCGACGACCGGTGTGCGCTGGAGACCGGCCGTCGGCCGCCCGGCCGACGGGATCCACCTCGTACGGGTTCGAGACGGGACGCACCTCGGACGCCGGGGGGACGGTCCGTACGACGCAGGAGAGTGCATGACGAGCGAGCCCGGTGCGGTGTCCGAGACCTTCGCGTTCGCGTGCCGGAACTGCGGGCACACCTGGGAGGCGACGTTCCAGGTCATGTTCTTCACCGATCCGACCGACGCAGCAGGCCTGCACACGCAGGAGTACGTCGACGAGGACGGCGTCGCGATCAGGTCGCCGCTGGCCGACGCGGTGTGCACACGGTGCGGCAGCCGCCGGGTGCGGGTGACGACGCCGGGTGCCGGGCGGGCGGCGCACGACCCGGCCGGCTGACGTCCGGCGCCGCGGGTCACCCGGACGGGCCCGGTGCGCTGGTGCCACGCCGCACCCGGTGGTGGCGTGGCAGGAGACATCGCGCCCGCCGTCAGGAGGCCTTCGCCGTGAACCGTCCGCCGTACCGCCCCGCCTCCGGCCTCCCCCCGTCCCCCGTGCCCCGGCTGCTGGTCTGCGCCCTGACGGTGGGCGTGCTGTGGTCGGCGGCCGCGTGCTCGAACGACGGCGGCTCCGCGGGTGGCCGTACGGTCCCCGCCTCCCCGCTGGCCGAGGTGTCGTCCGGCCCGTCGTCCACCGCCACGCTCACCGAGGCCCGGGCCAGGGCCGCGCTGATCACCAACGCGGACCTGCCGTCGCAGTGGTCGGGGACGTCGGGGGCGGCGACCTGGCGGGACGGCCTGCTCAAGAGCAAGGTCGACGCGGCGGGCTTCGGCACGGACAAGAGCGCCGCCGCCGACTGTCAGAAGCTGCTCGACGGCCTGTACGCCGAGGAACTGCTCGGCCCGGCGAAGGGGACGAAGGCCGTCACCGGTTTCGACGACAGCAACAACCAGGCGCAGATGCATTACCAGGTCGCGCAGTACGGGCAGGCGGAGCTGAGCAAGCGACTGGCGTGGATCGCCACGCTGCCCCAGAAGTGCGCCGAGTTCACGGCCGTCGACGGGCAGGGCGGGCAGCAGAACGTCCAGGTCGTGTCGGCGCAGCTGCCCGACGAGGGTGACGCCCGGCAGGGACTGCAGTTGACCATGAACGGACAGCTGGACGGCGAGCCCTCGACCCTGACCCTGGACATCGCCGCCGTAAGGGTCGGCGACAGCGCCCTCTTCCTCACCAACGGCGGCCTGGACGGCGCCGAGTCGGACTCGACGGCGCAGGCCGTCCAGCAGGGCACCCCGCGGCTGCGGCAGGTGCTCGAAGGAAAGACCCCCGCCGCCAGCCCGACGAACTGACGGACCGCGGTTCGTGGGCCCGGCCGGTCCGACTGCGCCGGGCTCACCGGCTGTGCCGGGCGTACGGACCGGTCGGGCGTAGGGCCGTCCGGGCGTAGCGCCGTCCGGGCGTATCAGGCGTACCGGGCGCTATTCCATCCGCTCGACCGCGTCCTTCGCCTCCTTGAGGCCCACTCCCGTGAACTCCCGGTACGCCTTGATCGCCTGGATCTTCCTGCCGTCACGCACGAGCGCCACCACCTGCTCCAGCTCCGGTTCGGCCTGCTGGATGCCCAGGTGGTCGAGGATCAGGTCGAGTTTGCGCTCGACGCGGGCGATTCTGCGGTCGGTGCGACCCAGCCTTCCGTCCATCCCCGCGTAGCTCGCAAAGACGATCATGGCGAGGACGAAGAACCCGAGTATTCCCATGGGCCCGATCCTAGGGAACGTCCACGCCCAAACGGCCCAACAGGCCCAGCAGTGTGATCCGTTCGTCCTCGTCGAGCGGCGCGAAGGACGCGGCGAGCACTTCGAGGGCGACGGCACGCCCGGCCTCCAGGGTCCGTTCACCCGCCTCGGTGAGGTGGTGCTCGATCCGGCGGCCGCGGCCGGGGCGCCGCTCGACGAGGTGCTGGGCGGCGAGCCGGCCGGCCAGCGTGCCGAAGGACTGGTCGCCCTGGAACGTCGCCGCGGCCAGCTCGTGCGCGGAGGCACCGGGCGACCGGCCGATCGCGCGCAGCGCGTCCCACTGGGCGAGGGTCGTGCCGACCGCCGCGAGGCGGGTGTCGAGCGCCCGGTGATGCCGGTACTGCGCCTCCTTCACCGCCCGCCCCAGCGTCTCGAGGTCGACCGCACCGACCGGGTGACCGTCCACGCGCTTCTCCTCCTCCGTCGTGCCACGAGTGATGTCACGAGTCTAAGGCCTCAAATACGCTTGCGTATATACGCATGCGTAGATACGGTGGGCGCATGGCTGACACCAGGACCCGTACCGTCCGCACCCGCCCCGACCTCCCGCTCACCCTCACCGAGAGCGGCCCCGAGGACGGCCCTCTCGCCCTCGTCCTGCACGGCGGTGGCGGCCCCGCCACCGTCCAGGGCATCGCCGCCCATCTGGCCGCCCGCATGCGGGTCGTGGTGCCCACGCACCCGGGCTGGAACGGGACCGAGCGCCCCGACTGGTTCACCGGCGTGGACGACCTCGCCCTCGCCTATCTGCACTGGCTCAAGGACGAGGGCCACCGCGACGTCCTGGTCGTGGGCTCCTCGCTCGGCGGCTGGACCGCCGCCGAGATGGCCTTCCGCGACGACGGCGACCGCATCACCCGCCTCGTGCTCGTCAACTCCGCCGGCGTGGACGTACCGGGCGAGCCGATCCGCGACATCTTCGCCCTCGACCCGCGCGAGATCGGCGCGTACTCCTTCCACGACCCGGCCCGCTTCGCCGTGAACCCCGCCACCCTCACCGAGGAACAGATCACCGCCCAGAAGGCCAACATGGTGACGCTGCGGGCACTGTGCGGCGACCCGTACATGCACGACCCGAAGCTCCTGAACCGCGTCGGCCGGATCCGGGTCCCGGCACTCCTGCTGTGGGGCGAGAGCGACCGCATCGTGACGCCCGCGTACGGGCGGGCGTTCGCGGCGGCCTTCGCCGACGCGCGGTTCGTGTCCGTGCCCGAGGCCGGCCATCTCCCGCACATCGAACGGCCCGCGGCGACGTTCGGCGCCCTCGACGCCTACCTGGACGGTATGGCCGTCGCGACCGGCTGACGGCCCGCCGAGGGCCGCGCACCCGTGCCACCGGTGGCCGGAGGAGCGGTGTCCACCGCCGTCTCGGACGGCCCGGAGACCGTGTCCCCGATCTCGACCACCGCGCCCAGGTCCAACTGCCCGTACAGCCACTGCGCGTCGGCCGGCCGCAGCCCGATCCAGCCGTCCGTGACGTCGTAGTTGCCGGGGGCCTTCTGGTCGGTGGAGAGGGCGCCGACGAAGTTCGTCGTCCCGTCCGCGGCGCGCAGTTCGATCACCCAGGGCACCTTCAGCGCATAGACGTCCTTCGGGCCCACCTCCAGGGCGGGCACCACCCGGACGTCCCGTTTCGCCACGACCGTCATCCGGCCCGTCGGCGTGGGGCGGCCGGGCATGCCCACGGAGACGGGCATGTCGCGGCCCGCGGCCGTCAGCACCCGGCGGGCGAGATCGACGGTGGCGCCGACCGCGACGGGCGTACGGGCCGGGGCGGTGGGACTCGCGGCCGGGGACGGACGTTCCCGCGTCCCGCCGCCACCGAGGTTCAGGGCCAGCAGCAGCGCCAGGCTCGCCGCGGCGCAGACACCGGCGACGGACACGGTCACGGCCGTGCGGCGGCGACGCCGTCGGCGTACCGCCCGGAAGCGGACCTCGGCCCCGGACACCGACGGCGGCGTCTCACCGGAGACGGCCAACTCGCGCAGATCGGAGGCGAGTTCGGAGGGGAGTTCATCGGACACGGTCGTCCTCCCTCTTCCCCTGGTCCGCGGCGTCGGCGTCGGCATCGGCATCGGCGGAGGCCACCGGGCCGGCGGAGGGCTCCGCGGTGTTCGCCCGTCGCCCTCCGTGGGCCTTCTTCCCCCCGTCGGCGGCCACCCACTCGTCCGCCGCCAGTTCCCGGGCCAACGCCGCCCGGCCACGGGACAGCCGGGCCTTGACCGTGCCCACGGGGGCCCCGGTTTCGGAGGCTACCTGCTCGACGCTGAGGTCGCACAGATGGTGCAGGACCAGCGCCATCCGCTGCGCCTCGGGCAGCGTGCGCAGTGCGGCGACCAGCGCCGTGCGCTCGGGATCGGGTCCCGGGGTGTGCTCGGGCGGCGGGGTGCGGCGGACGAGTTCCAGCCAGCGGCGCGCGCGACGCCACCGGCTCACCGCGAGCCGCATCGCCACGGTCCTGATCCACGCCTCCGGCGCCCCGTCGGCGAGGAACTCCCGCCGCCGGTCCCAGGCGCGCACGAACGCCTCCTGGACGACGTCCTGCGCCTCGCCGTGGTCCCCGGTGAACGCGAAGAGCTGGCCGGTCAGCCGGGGGAACGCGGCGGCGTAGAACGCGTCGAACTCTTCCTCGGTCATGCCTCCCGCAGCTTCCTCGGTCGTGCCCCCCGGCGGAGATTCCGGAATTTCCGCGGTCCCGTGCAACCCGGCGGAACGTGCCGTGCGTACAGGTCCCGTACGCCGCACATCGAAACACACCGCAAGGGGAACAGGATGACGCGCAGAGCCAGGAGCCGTCGCTGCGCGGCCGGTTGGACAGTGGCCGCGGTGTGCGCGCCCGCCCTCACCGGGTGTTCGAAGGAGCCGCCGGTGAGCGGCGCGGACACCGAGGTCGGCGCGACGGCGCGGCCGGGCCCCGCGTCCTCTCCCACCGCTCCACCGTGGGCGTCGGCATGCCGATATCCACCACCTTCGACCACGCGGCCCGGGCGGCCGAACGCGCCTGGGTGGAGCACCAGTTGAAGGTCACCGCGTCCGCCCGCAACGGCTACGGCGACGGCGACGGCGACGGCGACGGCGACTGGAACGCGAGCAGGGCGCGGTGGCGGGCGCGCGGTGCGCTCAAGTGGCCCCGGCCGAGTGTGCGTCGGTCAAAGCCACGCTTCACAGAAGGAGTTGTCCGCTCATGAACGCCCACGACACCGGGGGCGAGGTTCGCGCCCGGTCCGGGCCGCGCTGAATCCGCGGGCGGGGGAGCCGGGTTGTTCAGGTCCCGACTCCCCCGCACCGCACCTCCCCCACGTACCCGAGACTCCGAGGGACCGCCGGCCGTGCCCCACACCTCATCCGACGCCGTGTCCGCCCTCCCCGCCGGTGCAGACGGCTTCTCCGCCGTGCCCGGCCGTGGGAACGACTTCGCGGCGTACGCCGCCGAGGCCTGGCCCCGCCTGGTCCGCACCGCGCACCTGCTCACCGGGGACCTCCAGGAGGCCGAGGATCTCGTCCTGGCCACGCTGACCCGGGTCCGCACCCGCTGGCGGCGCATCCCGCGCGACGACGTCGCCTTCTACGTACGGCGCTCACTGGTCGAGCACCACCTCGGCCGGACCCGGAGGAGACGCCTCACGCGTCTGCCGGCGCCCTTCCTGCCCGAGCGGCCGCGGCGTCCTGCGCCCGGCCGTGCGGAGGCTGCCGCGGAGCGGTCCTTCCCCGGCCGGGCCCCCACGGCGCTCGCGGCCGCCACCGCCCCCTCCGCCCTCACGACGCTCTCGGCGCTCTCGGCGCTCTCGGCGCTCTCGGCGCGGCAGCGCGCCGTGCTCGTGCTGCGCTACGGCGAGGGCCTGGGCGAGGCCGAGACCGCCCAGCTGCTCGGCTGCTCCGCCGGCACGGTCAGGACGCTCGCGCGGCGCGGTCTGGAGGCCCTGCGCGCCGATCCCTCCTTCGCTCTTCGCCACCCCGTCCACGGAGCCCTTTCATGAAGCGTCATAGCAGGTCCGCGAGGTGGTCGGCCGAGGTCGAGCGGCTGCGCGAGATATTCGCCGAGGCCGCCTGCGACGTGACTCCCTCGCCCGTCCCCCTGGCCGCCGTCGAGCGGGCGGCCCGGCGGCGGCGCCGCGCCGCCGCCGTGGCGGGTTCCGCCTGCGCGCTGCTGATGGTCCCGGCGGCCGCGGTGGCGCTGCGCGCGGGCGTCGGCACGGGCGCGGACGCGACGCGGGTGACGGGCCCGTCCGCCGGGCCCCGGGGGTCGGTGCGGGTGGTGACGCCCGGGGAACGGGTGCGGATCGCGTCCGGCATCAGGATCTGGCTCACCGAGGACGGCGGGCACTGGACCGTGCCCTGGAGCTCCGCACCGCGCTTCCGGGGCGTCAAGGACGACGGCATCGGCATCCGCACGCCCGGCGTCACCCTCCAGGAAGAGGGCGACGGCGACCACGGCCACTTCGTGTCCGGCATCTACCACGGCAAGGGGGACGCGGCGCGCGTGCGGATCGAGACCACGGCGGGCGACGTCGACGGCACGGCACTCACTCTCGCGGGCAGCCCGCACTGGGGCGTCTGGTACGCGCTGGTGAAGCACTCGAAGCCGCGGAAGACACCGAAGCCTCTGGAATCACCGGAGGCGCAGCAGGAGATGTCCTGGACGCCGGGCATGCCGACGAAACGGCGGTTCCCCGGCGGTCCGACGAAAAGAGTCACGGTGTACGACTCCGCGGGCAAGGTGATCGCGACCATGGAGTTCGCGACGTGAGCGACCAGAGCGGCGGCGCCGTGAGCCGCCCCGAGCGGGCCGGCGCCACGGGCCTGGCCGGACGGCCGCGGGTGAGCGTCCGGACGGACGGGAGGCAGGACGGGAGGCCTCCTGGGGACAAGAATCGGGACCGGAGCCGAGACCCGGGCCCGGGGTCTGGGTCGAGGTCGGGCGCAGACGCGGGAGGGGCGGGCACAGACGCCGCCCGGAGCAGGAGAAGCGCCCGCTCCCGGGGTCGGCGCAGGCTCCGGGCCGGTCTGCGGCGCCGCTTGGCCGACCGCCGTATCCGCGTCCGCCGCACTCGCGGCCGCCGACTGCGCCGCGCGCTGATCGTCCTGCTCACCGTGCTCGCCCACCTCGTCGCCGCGGCCCTGGTGGCGTACCACCTCACGGTCATCCCCGAGCCGCACCCCGAGACGGCGATGCAGAGCAGCGTCTTCGTCGACGACGACGGCGACTATCTGGGCCGTCGCGGCCCCGTCGACCGTCAGGAGATACCTCTCCCGCAGGTGCCGAGGCACGTGCGAGATGCGGTGATCGCGGCGGAGAACCGTTCCTTCCGTTCGGACACGGGGATCTCCCCGAAGGCGATCGCCCGGGCGGCCTGGGCGACGGTGAGCGGCGGCGGCAGGCAGGGCGGCTCGACGATCACGCAGCAGTACGTGAAGAACGCCCTGCTCAGCCCGGAGCAGTCGCTGTCACGCAAGGCGCGCGAGGCGCTGATCGCGATCAAACTGGACCGCACCCGCCCGAAGGACGAGATCCTGGCGGGCTACCTGAACACGGTCTACTTCGGCCGGGGCGCGGCCGGCATCCAGTCCGCCGCCCGGAACTACTTCGGCGTCGATGCCAGGAACCTGACCGTGAGCCAGGGCGCGGCGCTCGCGGCCGTCATCAACATCCCCTCGTACTACGAGAAGGCCGGCTCGGACCCCGCGGTGACGGCGAAACTGGTGGACCGCTGGGACTGGGTGCTGGACGCGATGGCGGACAGCCGCGCCATCACGGCCGCCCAGCGCGCCGCTGCCCGCTTCCCCGCCTTCCGCTTCTATCCGCCGGGCGACACGGACGGCCAGCGCCAGTACCTGATCGACGTGGCGTCCGCCGAGGCCGCCGACCGGCTCGGCATCACCGAGGACCAGCTCGCCCGCGGTGGTTACACGGTCCGCACCACCTTCGACCTGACGGCACAGGACGCGACGGCGGAGCCGGCGGCCGGCGCGGCGCCCGTCGAGGGCGGCGCCCGGCTGCACACGGCCGTGGTGGCCCTGGTCCCGGGCGACGGCGCGGTCCGGGTCCTGTACGGCGGCGCGGACTACGCCCGCCAGCCCTTCAACGACGCGGTGGACGGCGCGGTGGAGGCGGGTACGGCGCTGCGGCCCTTCGCCGGCACGAAGCTGCTGCCGCCGCTCGCGGGCCTCGCGCGCACCGCCGCCCCGACCCCGCTGCGGCTGGCCTCCGCGTACGCGGCCGCGGCGGCGCACGGGACGTACGCGAAGCCGTACACGGTCGCGAGGATCACCCGCGCGGGCCGCACCCTCTACCGAGCCCATCCGAACACCAGTACGGCGATCACGCGGGGTGGCGCGGGGGTGTTGACCAAATTGATGCAGAGCCGGGCCGGCGGTCCCCCGGCCGTCCTCACGGGCGCCGCGGGCCCGCGCACCCTCTGGCGGACGACCTTCGCCGAACACCTCACCCTCACCGTGGCTCTCTTCGCGGAACACCCGGCCAAGGGCCGAAAGGGGCCCCTCCCGGCGCCGCTCCCTGGCACCGCCGAGGGGCTCTCCGCCCACATCTCGGAGAGCGCCTGGGCCAAGATCACCGGCACCTCCGGCGGCCTCTCTCCGGCCGAAGAAGGAAATCCGGGGCTTCCGATCGGCCAAACAAAGCCCATACTGGCTACACGATGACTAAACCCTCCGCGCCCCGGCGCCACCTGCCCACCAGCCCCTTCGCAGCCCCGGTCGTCCCCGTGGCCAAGGAATTCAGCCTCGGAGACCGCGTCTCCCACGACCAGTTCGGCCTGGGCACGATCATCGGCGTCGAAGAGGGCATCGCCATGCTCGTCGACTTCGGCTCCCGCCAGGCCCGCATCCTCAGCCCCTACACCCGGATGGACAGGCTCTGACCTGCACGTTGTGCAGTACCCGCACCGCCGTCACCACCCGCGACGCGTGCAGTACCCGACCCGACTGACACCACCGGACCCGGCCACCTCACCCCGCGGCTGCCACATCCGCAGGTTGCCGGGTTTTCGGTGTGCGACGATCCGGACGCCTCAGCACCGCCCCGCCCGATGACGCCCTCCCGGGCCCCGACCACCCCCTCGAACGGCCCACCCCGCTGGTCCCTGGGCCGGGTGTCGTCGAGGGTGGGGGCATGGATGCCGCGGGCGAAGAGCTGCCGTTCGAGGATCTGACCGACTTCGAGAACGCGGATCGCGGGTTCATCGCGGCCCTGGTTCCCGGCGTGGTCCGGGACGCCGAGGGGCGGGTCGTCCATGACGCGGACGCCTACGCGTTCCTCGCGGACGACTGTCCGCCGACCGCGCACCCGAGTCTGTGGCGGCAGGCGCGGCTGTGTGCGCGGCAGGGCTTGTACGAGGTCACCGAGGGTGTGTACCAGGTACGCGGGCTCGATCTGTCGAACATGACGCTCGTCGAGGGCCGCGAGGGTGTCGTCGTGATCGACCCGCTGATCTCGGCGGAGTGCGCCGCCGCCGCCCTCGCCCTCTACCGCGAGCACCGCGGAGCGCGCCGGGTGACCGGGCTCGTCTACACCCACTCGCACGTCGACCACTTCGGCGGCGCCCGCGGTGTGCTGCCGCACGGCAGCGACAGCGGGGTGCCGGTCCTCGCGCCGACGGGCTTCCTGGAGCACGCGGTCAGCGAGAACGTCTTCGCCGGAAACGCGATGCTGCGCCGGGCCGTGTTCATGCACGGCGCCCGGCTGCCCAAGGGGCCGCGCGACCAGATCGGCACCGGGCTCGGCACCACCACCTCCACCGGCACTGTCACGCTCATCGCCCCGAACGTGGACGTCACCCGCACCGGACAGGAGGAGACGGTGGACGGCGTGCGGTTCGTCTTCCAGCTCACGCCGGGGACGGAAGCGCCCGCCGAGATGAACTTCCTGCTCCGCGACCAGCGCGCGCTGTGCGTGGCCGAGAACGCCAGTCACACCCTGCACAACGTGCTCACCCTGCGTGGCGCGCCGGTCCGCGACGCGCGTGTCTGGGCCCACTTCCTCGACGAGACCGTCGACCTGTTCGCCGACACCTACGACGTCGCGTTCGCCTCCCACAACTGGCCGACCTGGGGGCGCGAGAACATCGTCCGGTTCCTCGGCGAGCAGCGGGACCTGTACGCGTACCTGCACGACCAGACCCTGCGTCTCCTCAACAACGGCCTGACCGGCTCCGAGATCGCCGAGGAGCTGCGGCTGCCGCCCACCCTGGAGCGGTCCTGGCACGCACGCGGCTACTACGGCTCCCTCAGCCACAACGTCAAGGCGGTCTACCAGCGGTACATGGGCTGGTACGACGGGAACCCCGCCCATCTCTGGGAGCACCCGCCCGCGGAACTCGCCTCCCGATACGTGGAGTTGGCGGGTGGTCCGACAGAGACCCTGGTGAAGGCGCGGGCGTACGCGGACAACGGCGACCTCCGTTTCGCCGCCACGCTCCTGAACCACCTGGTCTTCGCCGACCCGTCGGACAGCGCCGCGCGGGAGACCCTCTCCGGTGTCTACGAACGGCTCGGGCACGGCGCCGAGAACGGCACCTGGCGCAACTACTACCTCACGGCCGCCCTGGAACTGCGCCGGGGCACGGCCGACACCGACATCGACACCACGGGCTCCGAACTGACCTCCGCGCTCACCGTGAGCATGCTCCTCGACTCGCTCGCCGTCCGTATCGACGGTCCGCGCGCCTGGCACGACCACCTCACCCTCGACCTCGTCGTGACCGACGAACAGCGCCGCCACCGAGTCAACCTCCACCACGGCGCGCTGACGCACCGCGGCATGCCGGTCCACCACGTCCCGAAGCCGCACGCGGGACTGACCCTGACCCTCACCCGGCCGGAACTGCGCGCCGTGCTGGAGGGGCGGGGCCTCGCGGGCATCGAGGCGGACGGCGACCCCGCCGTCCTGGACCGCCTCCTGTCGTACGCCACCGCACCGGACCACGCATTCCCCGTCGTGACCCCGTAGTGCCGCCGTAAGGCCCCCTGGAGGCCGTCCGAGGGGTACGGGAGCGCGCGGGCAGCCTCCGCGCGCTCCCGTACGCGCGACGGCGGTCAGAGCGGTGGCTGCGCGGGGGCCGGGCCCAGGGTGGTCGTGCCGGGAGCCGTGCGGTGGCCCAGGCCCGTGCGGTAGGCGTCGAGGGCCGCCTCGACCCGGCCGGTACGGCGCAGGAGGTCTCCGAGCAGGCGGCAGAGGTCGGCCAGGTCGCCCGCCGCGCCGGCCCGCTCCAGCAGGCTCAGCGCCCGGACGTAGTGCTCCTCGGCGGTCTCGGTGTCCCGGGCGTCCTCGGCGATGATGCCGAGCAGCCGGTGCGCGCCCGCCGAGTGCACGGCGCCGCGCTCGGGGCTGAGGTCGCCGAGCACCTCGTGGAGGAGCACGGCGGCCTCCGTCGACTTGCCGCGGCGGTGCAGCACGTCCGCCAGTTCGACGTTGACCTGGCTGGTGTAGAGGGCGGCCCGCTTGGCCGACAGCATGGCCTGTGCCTCGCGCAACTCACCTTCGGCACGCTCCAGTTCACCGTTCTGCGCGTAGAGGTAGCCACGCATCCAGTGGCAGTTGGCGAGCTCCGTACGGATCTGGAGCTGGCGGTAGAGCTCGGCGGCCTTGGCGAGGGAGGCGTCGGCCTCCGCGATCCGGCCCTCGGCGATCATGGTGCGGGCCACCGAGCGGTGCATCCGGGCGACGAGCGCGGGTTCGCCGACCTGCGGGGCGAGCGCGAGCGCGAACTCGGCGGCCTGGGCGGCCCGGGCGTGCGCGCCCATGTCCATGTAGGGAGCGATGACGCCGGTGTAGAGAAGCAGCAGGGCGTCCGGGTCGTGCATCCCGGTCCGGTTCAGCTCGTCCAGCGTGGACTCGAACAGGTAGCAGGAGTACCGGAGTTCACCGGCGAGGTAGTGGGAGACGGCACGGCCGCGCAGGGCCGGCACCCGCTGGGGCAGCGGGGCGTCCCCGAGGCGCCGCTCCGACGCCTCGAACCGCTCCCGGGCGGTCTCCAGGTCCCCGGTCTCCAGGGCGCATTCGCCGAGCCCCAGCAGTGCGGCGGCCTGCTCGGCGACGAGTCCGTGGGTGTCCGCCTCCGCGAGGAGCACCGTGTACTGCTCCGCCGCGACCTCGGCCTCGCCGGTGGCGAGTGTGCGCTGCGCGTCGGTGAGGCGCAGCCGCATATCGGTGGCGAGGTGGGCCGGCCTGCCGGTCACCAGCTCCTCGTACGCCACCCCGAGCCGCTCGGCTATGTGCCGCAGCGCGGGCTCGGAGGCGCGCACCCGCCCCGCCTCCAGCGTCGAGATGTAGGCGGGCGTGTACGCCGGTTCCGCCAATTGTTTCTGTGTCAGCCCGCGTTCCGTACGCAGCTGCTGGACCCTGCGCCCGATGACCTCCGGGCCGTCACGCTCCGCCATGGATTAAGCATGCCATTAAGTCCACTTAACCCGAGACGACTTTTGACTAATATCCAACTCCCCTTGCGCCCCTTGCTCTTTGGTGCTTCGAGCCCCTACGTTAAGCGACGGGTTAAGCCTGCTTAATACGCCGCTGTTGTTGCGAGGTCGCTGTGCTCCGACGTATTTCCGCGCGCTACTTCAGGGTGCTCGGTGCGGCAGTCATCGCCGTGGCCGCACTGGTGCTGGCGGCCAACGCAGGTCCGGCCAGGGCGGCCGATCCCGCCCCGGCCCTCCACCAGCAGGGCTCCGGACACCCGGAGACGGCGTACGGCGGCATCTCCACACGACCGTAGTGGCAGGGGCGGCCGACCGCACCCGGCGCTCACCGCACCCCCGTTGCCCACAGGTGCGGACCCCCGCACGAAGACGGCCTCGGTCGTCGACGGCACCCTTCGTCGGCGCCCCCGCGAGACCCGACCGTCCGAGAACCGCGTCCTCCCCCGCGGCGGACGGCGCGAACGGCCGCCGGCGGAACTCCCCCCGTTCCGCCGGCGGCCCCCAAGGGCTGTCCCGTGATCCCCGGTTCATCGGCGCGCGGCGTCAGATGCGGTGCATCGCAAGCCGGAGGGTCGTCCCCATACCGGGCGTATTCGGGCGATCCGACAACGCGGCGAGGTGCCGTAGCTGTCGTCGTGCGCCCACCGGGGATCACGGGACAGCCCCTAACCTGGCTCCGTGAACTCCCCTGCCGCACGTACCGCGCTGGACCTCACCGCCGACCTCCCGCTCCCCGCCCTGGAGGACTTCTACCGGGACCTCCACCGGCACCCGGAACTGTCGATGCGGGAGCACCGCACCGCCGCCGCCCTCGCCGACCGGTTCCGCACCGCCGGGTACGACACGGTCACCGGCATCGGCGGCACCGGGGTCGTCGGGCTCCTGCGGAACGGACCGGGGCCCACCGTCCTGCTCCGCGCCGACATGGACGCGCTGCCCGTCCAGGAGGAGACCGGGCTGCCGTACGCGTCCACGACCCCCGGCGTGATGCACGCCTGCGGGCACGATCTGCACGTCACCTGGCTGGCGGGCGCGGCACAGGCGCTCTCCGCCGGGCGCGACACCTGGTCGGGCACGCTGCTGGTGCTCGGACAGCCCGCCGAGGAGACCGGCGAGGGCGCGGCGGCGATGATCGAGGACCACGTCTACGAGCGGTTCCCGTCGCCGGACGTGCTGCTCGCCCAGCACGCGGCCCCCGGCCCGACGGGGCTCTACGCCCACCGGCCCGGTCTCATCATGTCCGCCTCGACCGACGTGGACATCGTCGTGCACGGGACGGGCGGGCACGGCTCGCGCCCGGAGTCGACCGTCGACCCGGTCGTCACCGCCGCGTACCTGGTGACCCGGCTGCAGACCGTCGTCAGCCGGGAGATCGCGGCACGCGAGCAGGCCGTCCTGACGGTGGGGCGGATCGAGGCGGGCACCCGCCACAACATCATCCCCTCCGAGGCCCGGATCGCCCTCAACCTCCGCACCCAGTCGGACGAGGTGCGGGACCGCATGATCGCGGCGATCCGGCGGATCGCCGCGGGCGAGTGCCTGGCGGCCGGCTGCCCGCGCGAGCCCGACGTCACCGTGGGCAACAGCTTCCCCGTGACCGTCAACGACCCCGACACCGACCGGCGGATCGCCGCGGTGCACGGCGAGGTCTTCGGCACCGGAACGATCCTCGACCCGGGTCCGGCGATGGGCAGCGAGGACTTCCCGAAGCTCGCGGACGGGCGGATCCCGTACTCCTACTGGTTCGTGACGAGCACCCCGGCGGAGGTCTGGGACGCCGCTCCGGGCGACGACCTCATGGAGAAGTTCGCCGCCGTGCCCAGCAACCACAGCCCGCACTTCGCGCCCGACCCGTGCACCCTCGCGCCAGGTGTGCGGACGCTGGTGTCGGGGGCGCTCGCCTGCCTCACCGGTCCGGGAGGATCCGCCTGAGCGCCTTGTCCAGTCCGGCCGCCAACTCCGCGTCAGTCGGCGGATCCTCGCCGAAGAGCTTGCCCAGTTCGGTGGCGAAGGTCTGGGTGAAGGCCCCGTAGAGCGGGGTGCGGGGGCGCTGCACGGCGCGCCGGAGCGCGGGCAGCAGGATGGTGCGGGCGTACCGGGGACGGCCGTGGTCGTCGCGCGGCATACGGTCGACGCTCTCCGCGGACGGCGACGCCGGCGGGGACGCCGCCGGGGACGCGGGGGACACAGCGGGGGTCCTGGCCGTACCGCAGCTCACGTCGTCGTCCTGGTAGGCGGACTCCCGGGTGGCCGCGAACCCGGCGTCGAGCAGACAGCGTTCGCTCTCCTTGTCGGTGAGGAAGCCGATCAGCTCCTTCGCCTTCGCGGCACGCCGCGGCGACTGCGTGGTCACCGCGAGGTTCTGTCCGCCCAGCACCGCCCGGCCCGGCAGCGGGGCCACGCCGAGCTGCGCCTCGCCGAGCGACTGGTGCAGGGTGCGGTACGCGTACGGCCAGTGGCGCAGGAACGCCGTACGGCCGTCGGCGAAGTCGGTGAGCGACTCGGTCTCGTCGGAGCGGAACGCGTCGCCGAGCGTGTACGCGGCCTGGGCGCGGGCGCGCAGTTGTGCCACCCCCTCGGTCAGCTCCGACACGGTCGCGGTGTAGCGGCCCCGGTCGTCGGTGAGGGCGACACCGCCCCCGGCGGACAGGAACGCCTCGGCGCCGTTGACCGTACGGCCCTCGTAGGGGCCGAGCTGTGTGGTCCAGCCCTTCTCGTACCCCCGTGGCCGCCGCGCGCCCGGTGCCTCGATGGTGTCGGTCAGATCCCGCAGCCGCTGCCAGCTGACGCCCTGGCTCAGGTCGGTGTCCCGGATGTGCGCCTGCTCCAGGTAGTCGCGTCGGTAGTAGAGGAGCCCGACATCGCTGTTGAACGGCACGGCGTAGACCTTCCCGTCCCAACGGGCCGTGCGGGCGACCGACTTGATGACGTCTCCGTCGACCAGGGTGTCCGGCAGCGGGCGTATGAGGTGCGCGGCGGCGAATTCCGGCACCCAGGTCACGTCGAGGTTCACGACGTCGTACTCGGCGCTGCGCGACTGCAGCGCGCCGAGGAGCTGGCTGCGCTGTTCGTCGGCGGAGCCGGGGAGTTCGACCAGACGGGCGTGGACACCGGTGTGCTCCTTGTCCTGCCGCGCGTTCCACGCGTCTATCAACTGCTGCCGGATGCCGCCCTTGCCGGTCACGTCCCGCCCGCTGGCCACGATGATGTCCCCGGGGACGCCGGGGGAGACGGGCGCGGTGGACGGCGCGGGACCGCCACCGGTGCAGGCGGAGGTCAGCAGGAGCGCCAGGGCCAGCCCGCACCCGGACACCCGCCGGCCCGCCCCGCCCCCGTGTGCCCGTCCCTTCGTCACTCGTCCCCCGTTCCCGTGCGCGCGACCTCGTTCCGCAGGTCCGCCACGAGGTCGCTCCTGGTGTCCAGACAGCGACCGCCGCTCGCCTCGGACATCCGCTGGTCGGTACTGCCCTTGGCACAGCCGCCGCTGTCCAGGGCCGCCATGACCACCGGAACTCCCTTGTCGTGGAGCGGCTTGAGCAGCTCGCCGACGTGATCGTGCGCGGTGAGGCGGTTGTTGTCCTCGTCGTCCGTGAGGAAGACGATCAGCTCGGGGCGGTTGTCGTCCCTGCCCTTGCCGGCCATGGTGTCCAGCGCGGCCTCGAGCGCGCCGTACGGATCGGCCTCCGCGTCCTGGACGACGGCTCCGCGGTCGACGGCGCGTTCGGCGTCCTGCCGCTTGTGCCGGCCGAACGGCAGGATCTCGCCGTAGGGGCGGCTGCCCGGCGAGGCGACGGACCAGACCCCGTACTCGTCCCGGTCGCCGAGCCCGGCGAACGACTGCTTCAGGATGCCGGGGGCACCGCCCGGCCCCTGCCACAGGTCGGCCATGGAGCCGGAGCTGTCCAGCAGGAAGAGCACCCGGCCCGGTCCGTTGGCGTTGCGGTACCGCTTCAGCGCCGTCTCCATCGCGTCGGCGCCCGCCGCCCCGGCGGACCGGCCGGGATCGGCGATCAGACCGGCGTCCGGGACCCGCGAGGACAGCAGGGCATGGGCCCCGGAAGGCGAGCGGAAGCCGTCCTTCCCGAAGACCGCGAGCCCTCCGCCCGGCCCGCTCCCGCCGCCGGTGCCGTGCCCGTCCCCGCTCCCGCCCCCCGTGCCCGTGAGCCAGTCGTGGAACGACCGGACCGCGTCGTCCCGTGCCGCGCCGTCACTGTGGCCGCCCGTCCAGCGGACCCGCACGAAGAGCGGGGCGAGGGCCGGCACGTCGTCGGGGTACTCGGCCATCCGCAGGGTGCGCGTCGTCCGGTCGCAGCCGACACCGCTCACCATCAGGAACTCCGGTACCAGGGCCGCCGTACCCCGGTCGGTGTCCGCGTTGTCGGGCAGTGTGCAGAGCAGGTCACCCGCGGTCGGAGAGACCGGCCCGGTCTGGTCCACGCTCTCCTCGGCCCGGCTCACGTCGGGCGTCCCGGTGCCGTACAGGCCGACCGTCGCCAGCAGCGCGGAGTCCGTGTACGCCGGGTCCGGGCGCCGCACCTCGGCGCTCCCGTCCCGCCGCGTCAGCTTCTGCCGCAGGCCAGTGAGCGAGTCGCCGGTACGGTCGGCGACCGAGGCCTCGGCGATCTCCTGCGGCACCGACAGCACGACCGGGGAGTACGCGAAGGGGGCCGGGTCCGGCTCCAGCGACACATAGCTGCGCTGGAGCCCGGTGGGGCGCGCGCGGGCCGCCGTCGCCGCCGTGGCCGGGATCCAGATGTCGGGCTGGGGTCCGATGTCGCGCTGCGGGTCGACCTCGTCGCCGACCGGCCGCTGCCAGGGGTCCGACTGGTCGCGCAGGCCCGCCACAACGGCCGCCGAGCCGGCTCCGTACACCGTGATCCCGCTGCGCCGGCAGCCGTCGTCCGTGGTGTTCGCCGTCGAGGTGAGGTAGGTGTCGGCGGCCTTGCGGACGGTGGACTCCAGGTCGGGATCGGTGAGGAGGCGCAGTTCCAGGGGCGGGGCACAGGGCGCCCCGCCGGACGCGCCGTGGCCGAGGACCAGGTAGCCCGTGAGACCGAGGACGGCGACGGCCAGGCCGGTGGCGGCGACGGCGGTGCGGCGGGGCCACAGACGCGGGGAGCGCCACGGTGTGCGCGGGCGCGGGGTCCGGCCGGGCGGCCGGGGCTCGGCCGGGCTCGTGGGCGGGCGCCGGGCGGGGGTGGGACGGACACGGGTCCGTGCGGCCCGGACGGCGCGGGCTGCCGCGGCGAGGAGGCCGCGGATCCGGAGCCGGGCCGGCGCCCCCGGCCCTCGGCGGGCCGGGCCCGTGACCGTCCCGCCGGGTCCGCCGGGTCCGCCGGGTCCCGTGGAGGCCGTGGTCCCGACGTGCCCCGCAGACCCCGCGGACCCCGCGGACCCCGCGGGCACGGTGCGCCCGGCGGCCCCCGTGGGCGTGGTGGACCCGGCGCCGACCGTCCGGCCCGCACCCGCCTCGGTCTCCCCGCCGGGTGCGGTGGCCCCCGGCCGGACCGCCAGCAGCACGTCCACCGGCGGGTTCTCCGTACGGCTCTGCGGTTCCCAGGGCTCGCCGCGCTCGGTGCGGTGGTGGGCGGACATGTACACCCTGAGCGCTTCCGAGAGGGCCAGGAAGTGGACCTCGTCGCCCTGTCCCTCGACGCCGTCCGTCAGCAGGTCCACCAGCCGGGCCGTGAACGGCGTGGGGGTGTCGCCGTCCCCCGCGTCGATGCGGTGGTTGGCCTGCACGCCCATGAGCACGGAGACGCGCCGTCTGATGTCGGGTCTCTCCACCGCCTCCCACACGCGGGCCGCGTTGCCCGCGTTGCAGCAGTCGAGGACGACCACGATCCGCTCCGCGTCGCTGTTGGCGAGGATCCTCAGCACGTTGGTGAACGGGGCCGCGCCCTCGAACCCGGCCGTCCCGCCCCGGACGACCTCAGCGTCACGCATCTGCAGCCACAGCTCGTCGCCCGCGCTGGGCACGGCGCCGTGTCCGGCGAAGTAGAGCAGGAGCAGCCCCTCGGCGGCGTCGACGGCCGTGCGCAGCTCCTTGCGGAACTCCCCCAGCACCGGGGAATCCGCCACGGTGATCTCGCCCGGCCCGACGACTCCGCCCCGCTCCAGCGCGCCGGCGAGCAGCGAGAGGTTGTGCGCGACGGCGGGCAGCGGGCTCGGGACGCCGTGGCGGTGCTCCCGCCGCGTGAACTCGTAGGCGGACACCCCGACCAGCAGTGCCCGGTTCACTCGTCCGCGCGGGTCGAAGCGGTCCACCCGACTACCTCTCGTCGGGGTCCACGGAATCGACGCGGGCGTCGGGCGGATCGCCGTTCTCGACGGAGCCGCGGTTGTCCCGCCAGGCCCGCACGGCGCTCTTCACCTGGGCGAGCAGTTCCTTGAAGAGGGTCTCGGCGCCCGCGCCGATCAGCACCAGCACGATGTCCATGCCGACGCCCATGGGCGTGCCCTGCGCGTCGGTCCCGGCACGCTCCTCGATCCTGAGGTCGCCTCTCCTGACCAGCTCCTCCAGAGGCTTCTCGCGCTCCAGCCACTTCTTCAGCGCGCCGACGTCGCTCTCGCTCGCCGTACCGTCCAGACGCACACGGACGGCCCGGGCCGCCACGCCCTCCCCCTCAGCAGTCATGACTCACCATCATGGCACCGGAACAGACGTCCGGGGAGGCTCTCGACCGGGGCAGCACGGCACGGACACCGCACACGCGGGACCCCTGTGCTCCCTGTTGTCGGCGACATGACCTACTCTTCGCTCACTCGTCACATACGGCTCACAGGTCACACACATACAGGGGACGCGATCCGTACGGGTGACACCCACAGCTTCATTCGTTCCGGGGGGTTCGAAACAGCTTGCGTATGCGCTCTCTTCCTGCCGCCACAGCGCTGGCGGTCCTCTTCAGTTCGGCCGCCCTGGCCCTGGGCGGCACCGGCGTCGCGGCGGCCGACTCCAGCAGGCCGCTCGACGTCAAGGACCCGCACGACACGGTCGTGGACGCGGTCCACCAGCGGCTGTTCATCAGCGACCCCGCCTCGAACCAGATCGTGGTCACCGACTACACGGGCCGGATCGTCGGCAGGCTCCCCGACCTGCCCCAGGTCACCGACCTCGAACTCGGCCCGGACTCGGGCACCTTGTACGCGGCCGTCGAGGGCGCCGACGAGATCGTGGCCTTCGACACGGCCCAGCTCACGCGGACCGCCGCGTATCCGACGGGACCGAGGACCGAGCCCTCCCGACTCGCGTTCGCCGACGGCAAGCTGTGGTTCGCCTACGGCGACCAGTGGGAGTCGGGGCTCGGCGCCGTCGACCTGACCGCAGGGACACCCACGGTCACGCTCGACCTGGGCGCGGACCACGACTACGCCAGCCCGCCCCTGCTCTACGCCGACCCGGACAACCCGGGGACGCTGGTCGCCCTCGACGCGGGCATCAGCTCCGGCCCGGTCATCGTCTACGACATCTCCTCCGGTACGCCGGTGATCCGTGTGTCCGCCGACAAGGGCGGCTTCCCGAGGGACGCGGCACTCACCCCGGACGGCCGGAACCTCGTCGTGGCGGGCCCCGGGGACAAGGCGCTCACCGAGTACCGGCTGTCCGACCTGGAGCAGGTGCGCACCTACCCCGTGCCCGACACCCCGGAGGGCGTCAGCATCGCCCCGGACGGCACGGTCGCGGCGACCACCTGGGACTTCGACGACACCGGCGACACGTATGTCTTCACAGGCGGGCCGGAACGGCCCGCGAGCGTGCGCAACCTGCAGTCCAGCACGGTGTGGAACCGGCACGGCGCGGTCTGGTCGCCCGCCGGCGACAAGCTGTTCGTGCTGACGGAGGTCTCCTACTCCACCACCTTCCACGTCGTCGACGAGCCGCGTAAGTACGCCGGCACCCTGACCGTCGACGCACCCTCGACCGCCGCCCGCGCCAAGGCTCTCACCGTCGGCGGCAGGCTCACCGCCGGCCTGGCACTGCCCGCCGGGACCCCGCTGACCGTCACGCGCACCGACATGGAGACGCCGAACGGCACGTCGCTCGGCACCAAGACCCTCGGCACCGGCGGCAGGTTCTCCTTCAAGGACACCCCGCCCGCCGGCGGCAAGGTGAAGTACACGGTGAAGTACGCGGGCGACGCCACCCACACCCCGGCGACCGCCACGGACACCGTGGACGTCTCCCGCACCACCCCCACCCTGACCCTGAACAACAACCGCAAGGTGTACGCCTACGGCGCCGACGTGAAGTTCACGGCGCACCTTGGCTCCACGTACAAGAACCGCACGGTCGAGATCTGGGCGGACCCCTACGGCTCCGACAAGCCGAACAAGCTGGTGAAGACCGGCAGGGTGAACGCGTCGGGCGACCTGCCGGTGACGCTCGGCCTGACGCGCGACGCCAAGGTCACGGCGAAGTTCACGGGCGACGCGCACTACGCGCCGAAGTCCGTGAGCAGCACCGTCGGCGCCCAGGTGAAGGTGTCCACGGCGATCAGCGGCCAGTACCGGACGAAGTCGGTGTACGGCCACACGTACGCCTACTTCCACAAGTCCAAGGACCCGCTGTTCACCACGACGATGACGGCGTACCCGGACCGTCGGCAGCGGCTGGAGATGGCGGTGTACTACCAGGGCACCTGGTACGACGCCGGCACCGACTACTTCAAGCTCGGCTCCACGGGCGTCTCCAAGGTGCGCCTCGGCGGCACCCACGAGACGGGCTACCGCATGCGGGTGCGCTCCTCGTACTACAACGGCACCTCGGGCGACACCGTGAACTCGACGACGCACGGCGCCTGGAAGTACTTCCTCTTCACCGGCTGACGTACCCGGCGTGATCCGGCAGCCCGCTTCCCCCGCGAGGGCCGGCGGGCTGTCACACCTGTGCCTCCAGCCGGCTGAGCCGGCACTGGACATGGTCCAGCGCGCCCTGCCGGCGCCCGGGCACGCGCAGCCTCAACCCGGCCAGCGCGAGCCCCAGTTCACGAGCGCGCAGCGGTTCGTCGACACGGCCCCACTGGTGGTGGGCCCGGTCCACGGCCGCCTCCACGGACGGGGCGTCGGCGGGCTGTCCCGCGTCCAGGCGCACGGTCGCCACCGCCAGCCAGACCCGGCAGCTGCCGGCCGCGTCACCCGCGAGCATCGCCAGGTCCGCACGGACCTCCGCCCAGTGCAGGGCCTGTTCGGACGCGGCGCCCCAGGTGCGGACCGCCTCCTGTTCCCAGCGCGCGGCCAGCGCCGCGGCCTCGTCGTGCCGGCCCGCCTGCGCGGCGGCGGTGATCGCGGCGTGCGGGTCCGGCGTCGCGGGCACCCGGGCGTCCACCGCGAGCACGATCCCCGGCTGCCCGCCCTCCCCGTGGGTGCGGGCCAGCGCCTGCTCGTGCAGCAGCGGCAGTGCGGGCCGGTGGCCGCTGCGCAGGATGGTGGCGACGGCCTTCATGTACGCCGGGGTCGCCACCGTGCGCCGGGGCGGCGGCGGGGCGACCCGGCCGTACAGGCCGACGCCCGTCCCCACGGTCAGGGTGCCGGTGGCGAGGTACTCCCAGCTCTCCGCGTCGGCGTGCAGGTCGACCAGGAGCGCGGTGGTGCCCGGCGGGCGCAGCCGGAGTTCCTCGGCGATCCAGTGCCAGGGGAAGGCCGTGTAGCGGACGGTCGCCGGGGTGGTGCGGGCCAGCGCGAGGTGGGGAAGGCGCTGGCGGCGGTCGAGTTGGAGCTGGCCGGTCACGAACAACGTCAGCGGGCCGGGGGCCGTCGCCGCCGCGCGCAGCCGGGTCAGGACGGCCTGCGGCTCCAGGGGGTCTGCCAGTTCGACCACGTTCGCCGTGTCCGTGCCGGACAGCACCGCAGGTGAGACGGCCGCGAGTACGGGGAGCACGGACGCCGCGTCCACCAGACACCCCTTGCCCACCGGCGAGGCCGCGAGGAGCAGCACGGTTCCGGGCATGGTTCCCTCCCCATCGATCACGTACGCCAGCACCGTAACCGCTGCGCCTGCAAAGGGGGGACGACAGACGTGCAAACGCCCCCTATGGACGGCTTGTGCCGCCGCCGCCCGTCCGCCGCCGTACCGCGAAGATCGTCGTGTCGTCCGAGAGGCGTCCCCCGCAGTGCCGCAGCGTGCCGTCGCGGACGAGTTCGACGAGGCGTTCCGGGTCGGCGGTGGACGGGTCCGCGGAGAGGGCGCCGGCCACCCGGTCGCGGAGCGGGAAGAACGCGCCGTCGGCGTCACGGGCCTCGGTCACACCGTCCGTGACCAGGAGCAGGGTCTCGCCGGGTGCCAGCGCGACCGTCAGGACGAGGGGCCGTTCGGCGGTCAGGGCGGCCAGGCCGAGCGGCAGGCCGTGGCCCGGCGGCAGGTCGCGCACACCGTCGGGGGCGACCACCAGAGGGGGTTCGTGGCCGAAGTTGACGAACTCCACGGTGTCCCGGTCGTCCTGGGGGAAGCCGACGAGGATGCCGGTGGCGAAGCGGTCACGGTCGTCGCGGCCGAGCGCCGCCCGGTAGCGCACGTGCCGGAGCATGCGCACCTCCAGCCGGTCGGCGACCGTGTCGAGGACGGGCTCGTAGTAGGCCGCCTCCCGGAACGTGCCGAGCAGCGCGGCAGCCGCCTCCACCGCCCCGAGTCCCTTGCCCTGGACGTCGCCGAGCAGCAGCCGGGTGCCGCGGGGGCCCGGCTGGATGTCGTAGAAGTCGCCGCCGACCCGGGCCTCGCTGTCGGCGGCGAGGTACACGGCCGCGTGGTCGAGGCCGCCCCAGCCCGCCGGCATCGGGCGCAGCACGGTGCGCCGGGTCGTCTCGGCGACGTCCAGCATGTGCAGCATGCGCCGCTCGCTGCGGACCCGGACCACGCAGGCCAGGATCGCCAGGAGGCTGCCCAGGGCGACGAGGATGAAGTCGGGCAGCCCCGTCTGGTACTGGTACGACCAGGACCTGTCCACCGCCAGGTAGGTGAGGATCGACAGGCAGGCGAAGGCCGCCGTGCCCCACACTCCGCAGATCGCCGCAGCGATGCCCGGTACGAGCACGATCCAGGAGATCATCCGGAACTCGCCCGAGGTGTTCCAGTCGGCCACCGCGATCCCGCCGAGCAGCAGCGCGGGCGCCACCCACGCGACGCTGCGGCCGCGCAGTCTCAGGAGCTTCTGCCGCTGGACGGGGTCGTCCCGCCGGGCCGGGCGCGCCAGCGGGCCGAGCGGGGGTTCCCAGTCGCCCACCTCGCCGTACCGCCTGTCCTGTCGGCGCGCGCGGCCGATGTCAGTACGCCACCGACATCCGGGCACGCGGGTGGGTGGGCGTCTCCAGTTCGTCGACGAAGGCGACCGCGTAGTCCTCGGCGCTGATCCGGCTGTTGCCGTGGTCGTCGGTGAGCATCCGGTCGCCGTCGGTCCGGAACCGGCCGGTGCGCGCGCCGGGGCCGATCTCCGCGGCGGGCGAGACGTAGGTCCAGTCGAGGTCGTCGACGGTCCGGTAGTAGGTGAGGACGTCGCGGTGGGCGAGCGCCTCCGCCAGCACGGCCTCGGGGAAGCCCGGCTGGTCGCAGAGCTCCTGTCCGGGCGCGACCTCCAGACTGCCCGCGCCGCCCACGACCACGAGCCGTGCCACGCCCGCCGCACGCGTGCCGTCCACGAGCGCCCGGTTGAGGGTCAGGAAGGGGCCCGTGAGATCCGTACCGTCGCGTGGCGGCACGCACGCCGAGGCGACCGCGTCGGCGTCCGCCACCAGTTCGGTCACCTTCGCCACGTCGGCGGCGTCCGCGGCGGTCGCGGTGACGCCGGGGACCGGGGACTGCCCGGACCTGCTGACCGCCAGCACCTGGTGGCCCCGCGCCGACGCCTCCGTGGCGATACGGCTGCCGACCATGCCGGTGGCGCCGAAGAGTACGAGCTTCATGGAAGTCAGCGAAACACGGGGTCAGGGCCCCCGCATCCCGACTTGCCAGGCGTCCGGGCGAGGTGTGCCCTGGAAGGCAGGGGCGAGGAGAGAGGAGTGCTCCCATGGCTCACACGGCACATGCCTCATCGGCGTCAGGGACACGGCAAACGGCCCGGACGCCACGGCCCTCGGACATTTTCGACGCGCGCACCCACGCCGTCGCGCAGTGGGCGGTGCCCGTGCTCGGCGGGCTCGTCTACGGGTTCTGGGCCGCGGCCGTCAACCGCAGCGGCGGGCCGATCACGGGCTGGAACATCCTGTTCGGGTTCGTGAGCGCGATCGTGTTCGCCGCGGTCTGCATCGGCGTCCTCAAGGTGGCGCCGCTGATGAGGCGCGAACGGCACGCGGTGCTGTGGGCCGTGTTCGCGGGCGTCGCGTTCGGCTTCATCTACAGCCAGGCCGATCACAGCGTGTGGCGGTCCACGATGATGTCGCTGGCGGTCGCGTTCGGCGTGTTCGCGGTGAACTTCTACCGCTACTACACCCACGAGGACGGAGCAGGTCACCGCGTGGGCTGACGTCCCGCCCGCGCCGTATGTGGTGCACGAGACCCCGGCGGCCGCCGGGGTCTCGTGCACCTCCCTCACTCACCTACCTCCTGGGACGCCGGTCCCAGGAGCCACGGGGCGTGATGGTCACGCCTGTTTCTTCCAGGTTCCAGGAAACACCCGTTCGGGTGAGCCCTCCACCGGAGCGGGCGATGCCCGGTTCCGCCCGGGCTCCGCGGGGCCGCGGGGGAGCGGTCCGGGTCCCCGTTCGGCTTGTGGCGTGCGCCCATTTGCAGTCACACCGCTCGCGCCCGTCTCCGCCGGGGCTTTGCCTGAGGGGGTGTCCCCTCGTGCCCGGAGCGCCCTGTCGGCCGTTCTGATCGGTCTCGCCTGTCTGCTCGCGCCGCTCGGCGCGCTGTCGGGCTGGGCGATGTACGGCATCGGCGACAGCGGTCGGTACGAGGCCACGGTGGCGCCCCTCGCCTCCGACTCGGACGTGCGGGAGGCGATCGCCTCGGCCGTCACGGACGGGATCCTGCGCGAGGTCCACGTGGGCGCACCGCTCCAGAAGCCGGTGAACCACTTCGTGCGGGACGCGGTGCGTTCGTTCACCCGGACCCCGGCGTTCCGCACGGCGTGGCAGGCGGCGAACCGGGCCGCGCACGACGCCGTGATGCGGGCGCTGCACAGCGACCGCGAGGAGGCCGTGACCATCGACCTCGCGCCGGTCGCCCAGCGGGTCAAGAGCCAACTCACGGTCGAGCACATGCCTTTGGCGAACCGGATCCCCGTCGAGCACACCGAGATCACGGTGTTGCCGTCCGAGGACCTGAACCAGCTCCGGAAGGGGTTCCACGTGCTTGAATTCGCCGGCTTCTGGCTGCCGGCCGCGGCAGCCGTGCTCGCCGTGACGGGCATCCTGGTCGCCGTGTGCCGCCGACGGGCGGTGCTGGCCACCGGGCTCGGCACGGCGCTCGGCGCCGCGCTGCTCGGTGTCGCGATCTCCGTCGGCCGCCGGCTCACGCTCGCGGACCTGCCGGCCGACGTGTCCCCCAGCGCGGCGGGCGCGGTCTACGACGCCCTCACCGGCACCCTCCGCCTCGTCTCCTGGCTGCTGCTCGCCCTCGGTGTCACGGTGGCGTCGACCGCGCTGCTCACGGCCGCGTACGGGCGACGCCGGCGAGCGTCCGCAGCGCCCTCGCAAGCTCCGGCGGACCAGCCGACGCGAGTCCGGGCCTGACGGCGTCCGGAGCGCCGGTGCCGGCCGCGAACGCCGAGCCGGCGGTGACCGCGATCCCGTGCGCCGCTGCCGCCGCCGTGAAGGTGTCGGCCCGCCACGGCGGGGGCAGCTCCCACCAGGCGAAGTACGACCGCGGGCCGGCGCGTACGGAGAACCCCGCGAGGTACCGGGCGACGAGCCGCTGCCGGGCCGCCGCGTCCACGCGCTTGGCGGTGACCAGCCGCTCCACCGTCCCGTCGGCGATCCAGCGGACCGCGGCCTCCAGGGCGAAGCGTCCCGCGGTCCACGCTCCGGAGCGAAGGGCCGCCGCGACGGCCTCGACCCGCTCCGGCGGGACCACCAGCCTCGCGTACGAGGACAAAGGGGGCGCCGCCGCGTCGGCGCTGCCCCTCGTCCTGATCCACGGCCACCTCTTCGACCGCACCGTGTGGGCTCCCCGGATCGCCGCCTTCTCGGCGGAGCGCCGGGTGATCGCACCGGACCTGCGCGGCTACGGCGCCTCCCCGGTGGTCCCCTGCGTCACCCTCCTGTCCACCTTCGCCGGGGACGTCGGGGCGCTCCTCGACGAACTCGGCGTCGCGGAATGCGCCCTCGCCTGGCTCTCCATGGGCGGCCAGATCGCCATGGAGTGCTACCGGCTCTTCCCGGAGCGGATCCAGCGCGCTGGTGCCGACACCTTCCCGGCGGCCGAGACGCCGGAGGGCCGGCGGGCACGGGCCGCGACGGCGGACCGGGATACGCCGACGAGGTGCTGTACAAGGACGAGGTGCTGTACAAGATGGTCGCGCCCTACGCCGACGCACGGGTCGCGGCGCAGGTGCACCGCATGATGACCCGCACCCCGGTCCAGGGCGCCGCGGCGGCCCTGCGCGGACGGGCGCTCCGCCCCGACTACCGCGACCTGCTGACCCGGGTCGGCGTCCCGGCGCTCGTCGTGGTGGCGCCGACGACGAGTTCACCCCGGTCCACGACGCGGAGGCGATGCACGCGGCGCTGCCCGACTCCACGCTGCGTGTGATCGCCTCGGCGGCACACCTGCCGAACCTGGAGCGGCCCGAGGAGTTCAACGCGGCACCGGCCACCTTCCTCGACCGCCTCGGCGCCCCCTCCCCGGCCCACTCGGAGAGGTGACGTTCGTCGCCACGCGCGCGCACCACCCCGTGTCCGAGGGAGGATTCGGGCATCCCACACGGACGAGTGGAGGGCCGGGGCGTGGACACTGCGGCAGCGGAACGGACGGACGAACGGCGGGCACGGCGGCCGGCCGGACGGAGAGCCGGGCCCTGGGTGTCCGGCGCGCTGCTCGCCGGCGTGAGCGTCGTCGTGGGCTGCCGGGCGGCCGACACCGACGGCGTCACCCCCGTGCCCCAGCTCCTCGCCTTCCTGCCGTGGCTGCTCGCTCCCCTCGGTCTGGCCCTGCTGCTCGCCCTGTTCGCGCGCTGGCGGACCGGCCTGGTGTGGGGGGTGGTGGTGCTGGGGGCGATCGCCTGGTTCACCGAGCCGCACGGGAAGACCCGCGAGCCCGTCGGCAGTCCTGTCGCCGAGCTGCGGGTACTGACCTCCAACGTGCAGTTCGGGAGGGGAACCCCCGCGCTCATCGCCGCCGTCCGGCGCGAGCGGCCCGCGATCGTGTTCGTCGAGGAGTGCGAGTACGCCTGCTCCCGCGCCCTGCGGAACGCCTTCCAGCGGACCGGCGGCCCCTACCCGTACCGGGAGTCCGTCGAGGGCGCCGGCTCCGACGGGTCGGTCATCATGAGCCGCTTCCCGCTCACGAAGGCCGACGGCATCCGCGCCACGATGGGGATGCCGGGGGCCGTGGCCGACGTCGACGGCCACCCCGTACGGCTCCAGCTCGCGCATCCCAAGCCCCCGTTGCCGGGACAGGTCGGCCTCTGGCGCCACGAACTCGGTGAGCTGCGCGCCTACGCGGCCGCCGACCGGGCCACCCCCACCCTGATCGCCGGTGACTTCAACGCCTCCCAGGACCACGCCGCCTTCCGCCACCTCCTCGACACCGGCCTGCGCGACGGCTCGCGCCTCGCCGGCGCTCCGCGGACCCCCAGCTGGCCGGCCCGCACCACCCCCGCCCTCGGCGCCCAGATCGACCACGTCCTGGTCTCCGAGGAGTTCTCCGCGGCCGGCGCCTCCTTCCTCTCCATCACCGGCAGCGACCACCGCGCGCTGCTCGTCGATCTCACCCTCCACCAGCCCGGATGAGTCCGGGGACGGCTCCGCGAAACGGTCATAATGGGCCCATGTCCCGCCAGTTGCCCAGTGCGCTCACCCCTCCCGACTGGCTGGTCAGGAACCTCCGCCCGCAGAACGCCCCCGTCTCCCGCGCCGCCGTCGTCCGCGCCGCCGTCGCGATGTCCCTGCCGCTGGCGATCGGCCTCGCCATGGGCCGGCCCGCGTACGGGGCGCTCGCCTCCATGGGCGCCCTGTCCGGTGTCATCGGCGACACCGCCGACGCGTACCGCATGCGCGTCCTCACCATCGCCGTCCCCCAGCTCTTCGGCGCGGTCGGTGTCACCATCGGCGCGCTCGTCTTCGGCCACGGCTGGATCACCGTCGGCGCGGTCACCGCCGTCGCGCTCGTCTCCGGGATGTTCTCGACGATCGGCTCCGTCGCCTCCGTGTCCGGACTGCTGCTCCTCCTCAACTGTGTGATCGGTGCCGGACTGCCGTTGCCGGGCGCGTGGTGGCTGGCGCCCGTCCTGATGTCCGGCGGCGGCCTGCTGGTCCTCGCGCTCGCCCTGCTCGCCTGGCCGCTGCGCTCGGGCGTGCCCGAACGGGTCGCCGTCGCGGAGGCGTACCGGGCGGTGGCGGACCTGCTCGCCGCGAGCGGCACCGACGCGTACGACGACCGCCGCCACGCCGTCGCCCAGTCCCTCAACCAGTCCTACGACCTCGTCCTCGCGCGGCGCGCCCGCCACCACGGCCGCAACCCGGACCTCACCCGGCTGCTGGCCCAGCTGAACGCCGTCACCCCCGTCGTGGAGAGCGCCCCGGCCGCCCACCAGTACGGCCGACGGCACGCCGAGCCGCTGCCCCCCGAAGTGCCCGCCGCCGTACGCCGTCTCGCGGACGCCGTCGAGACCGGCCGCACCGGGCCGACCGGCCTCCGGCTCCCCGTCCCCACCAACGAGACCGCGCGCGCCGTCGACCACGCGCTGACCCACGCCGCAGACGTCGTCACCGGCCGGACCCCCGACACACGCACCGCCGGCGACCCCCTCGGCAGGCCCGCCCGCCTCGGCGTCCGGGCGGCGCGCTCCGGCCGCACCATCCTTCTGTCCTCCGGGTCCTGGCGTTACGGACTGCGGCTGGCCGTCTGCATCGGCATCGCGCAGGCCCTGGTCTCGCTCGTTCCGGTGCCCCGCTCGTACTGGGTCGCCCTCACCATCACCTTCGTGATGAAGCCCGATTTCGGGTCGGTCTTCTCGCGGGCACTGATGCGCGCGCTCGGCACGGTGGCGGGGCTCCTCGTCGCGGCCGTCGTCCTCACCTCGGTGCCGCTCGGCTGGTGGGACGTGGCGGCCATGGTCGTCCTCGCACCGCTCGTCCCGGTTCTCGGGGCACGCGGATACGGCCATCAGACCGCCGCCGTCACCCCGGTGATCCTGCTCCTGTCCGACGTCCTCAACCACCAGGGCACCGCCCTGCTCGTCCCACGGCTCGTGGACTCCCTCATGGGATGCGCGATCGCGCTCGTCGCGGGCTATCTGCTCTGGCCGGAGAGCTGGCACACCCGTGTCGGCGACCGGCTCGCCGACACGGTCGCGGACACCGCCGGCTATGTGGAGTACGCCTCCCGGGAGGACGCCGACCCCGCCGAACGCGCCCGTATGCGGCGGCGCCTCCACCGCGACCTGTCCGGCATCCGCACCGAATTCCAGCGGGCCCTGAGCGAACCCCCGCCCAACGGCCGGCGCGCCGCTGCCTGGCTCCCGCTCGTCGTCGCCGTCGAGCGGATCGTCGACGCGACCACCGCGGCCGGGGTGCGGATCCGGCACGGGGCCCAGCGTCCGTCGGCCGCCGAGTTCGCGCAGGTGGCCCTGCAACTGCGGGAGCTGTCCGAGGGGCTGCGCGAGACGGACGTGCTCGTCGCCGTCCGTACGGATCTCACCGGGCCGGCCGGCAGTGTGCTCGAACCCCTCCGGCAGGAGGTCGCCGCGGCCCGCGCGATCGCGTCACCTCGCTGAACCCGGCGCGGCCGGCGCGCGGGCCGGGCACTGACCGACGCGGGCCGGGTTCGGCCCGGACGCAGACGCGGGCCCGGTCGCGGTCCCGGGTCCGGGTCCGGGTCCGGGTCCGGGTCCGGGTCCGGATCCGGATCCGCGTCCGGGAAAAACGGCGGTGCGGGCCGCCCGTGCAGGGGGCGGCCCGCACCCGTGGGGGGTGGGGCTGGTGGAGGCCGGCGGGGCCCAGGGCCCGTCGTCCGGATCGGTGGCGGCGACGCGCGCCCCGCGTCCCGCCGCACGATCCGGCGACCGGCCCTAGTGGGCGTTCGTCTTGCCCAGGGCCTTGTCCAGCGCCTGCGCGAAGCCGTTGGCCCACAGCTGGTTGACACGCGACCGCTCGGCCGAGTTGGGGTTCGGGTTGGTGCAGGAGGGACCGGGGCCGCCGCCCGACATCAGCTCGCTGCACGGGCCGGAGTAGTGGTCGGGCAGACCGAGGACGTGGCCGGTCTCGTGCGCGGTGATGCGGATCGGGTCGTACTGCTCGCTCTGCGCGTAGTCCAGGAAGACGTACCCGCTGCCGTGGCCGTCCGTCGAGGCGTACGAGCCGCGCGAGTCGTTGCCCTCGCGGTAGGTGAAGTCGGCGCTCGACGCCGAGCCCGACTGGAGTTTCACGTTCGCCACCGCGCCGTTCCATATCGCGGTGCTGCGGGCTATCTCGGTGCTGAAGGAGGGCGCACGGGAGGCGTTGTAGATCACGGTGACGGCCGCGGCGCTGCTCGGGTTCGCGGCGCGCTTCTCGGCGACGGATCGGATGACCGCCGCGAAGAACGCCTGGTTGGCCTTGCTCTCCTCGGCGGAGCCCGCGTAGCCGGAGTAACCGGCGAGGGCGGAGTGTCCGGCGTGAACGGCGTCCTGCGCGGGGACGGGAGCCGCCGCGGCGGGGACCGCGCCGAACCCGGCCGCCGCGAGGCCCAGACCGAGCACGGTCGCGAGCACGGCCTTGGACTTGGGCAGGGGAAGTCTCATCGATGACTCCTTGTGTGGGGGGTGAAGTCGTCACCGTGAGTTTCGGTGCCTGTGCGGCGGCTGTGATGATGGCAAGTGCCGATAGGCCAGGACTATCGGTCCGCGGAGGATCGTCCAACTCGCCCGTTCCGCATGGGGTTTGTGCGTCTGGTGCAACCTCTGCTTCCGACTTAGGCTCCGCAGGCATGGAGCTTGAGGTCAGGCACCTCCGCGCGCTGTGCGCCATCGCCGACACCGGCAGCCTGCACCGCGCCGCGCGCCTGCTCGGCGTCGCCCAGCCCTCGTTGAGCACCCAGCTGCGCAGGATCGAACAGGAGCTGGGCGGCGAGCTGTTCATCCGCGAACGGACCGGCTGCCGCCCCACCCCGCTCGGCCGGATCGTGCTCGGGCGGGCCCGCCCGCTGGTGGCCGAAATGCGGTCCCTGGTCGCCGAGGCGCGGGCCGCCGCCGCGGACGGACTCCAGCTGCGTATCGGCTCCACCGCGAGCCGCGCCCTGGCCGGCTGGCTGCGCCGGCTGCGCGAACACCGCCAGGAACCGCTCCTCCAGATGGACGTCTCCGCGAACTCCCTGCTCACCCTGGTCGCCGAGGGACGGCTCGACGTCGCCTTCGTGCACGAGGTGGAGGGCTGCCCCCTGCGCATCCCGGACGGACTGCGGCTGCGCGTCCTGGTCGAGCGCGAGCCCCAGTTCGTCTCCCTGCCCAACGATCACCCGGCCGCCGTGCGTCCCGTCGTCCACCTCTCCGAGCTGGCCCAGGACCGCTGGATGGTGGACCCCACCGTCGACGGCGAGTGGGACGCCGTGCACCGGATGCTGCGCTCCGCCGGACTCAACCCCCGGGTCCTGCACGGCGACTACCACACGGCGGCCTCCCTGGTCGCCACCGGCGAGGTCGTCACGGTCTGCCAGCCCACCCGCCAGTCCGGCCCCGAGACGGCGGTGCGCCGCCTGCACGGCGACCCGCTCGGCGTACGACTGCTGCTCGCGGCCCGTACGGAGGCGGAGCTGGACGGCGTCTATCCGGAACTGGCCGAGGCCTACGACGAGACGGCACGGCAGGCACCCGCATACCGGGAGTGGCTGGAACACGGCGGTTCGGGAACCCCGGCCCCCGCCCTCCCGTGAACGTCGTCCGGTCTCCGGCCCGCTTCCTGTGTGAGGATGTGAGCAACGGCAGCAGTCTGCGCACTTTACTCCCCCCATGCGATTCGTTGACCTGCGCTTGACTCCGGGGGGACGGGTACGGAGGGGTGCGGCGGTCCGATGAACGTGCAGTGAACCCGTGGGATCCGTAGGGGTCTTGATAACGCTCTTGACACCGCTACCTGTCGGTACCCGACCCTGCCCAAGATCGCCGACAGCGGCCGCTAACCTTACGTGTCCGTCCTGGCCAGGGATTGACGGGCTTCAACTCATGCGAAGGGTTGCGCACATGGGCATTCTCACTCTCCTGCGGAACGCGTTCGGCCGCTCACGCCAGGGGCGTGACGCCGACGCGGAGACCTCGCGGGAAGCTTCGGCTCCCTCGGTTTCGGCCCCGGCGGCCGAACACGTTCCTTCGCAGGAGGCCGCACCGGCCTCCGCGCCGATCCCCTCCCAGGCGGCCGAACGGGCCCCCGCGGAGGCCGAACCGAAGATCCCCGCACCTTCGTCCGAGCCGACGCCGGGGCCGACGTCGTCGGTGGTCGACGACCTGGTGTCGGCGGCGTTCGACAACGTCACGGTCCCCAAGCCGACGGAGTCGACGGAGTCGGCCAAGCAGGTGGAGTCGACCGAGCCGGGGGCGGAGACGGCCTCGTCCCAGGAGCCGGTGGCCGAGGCCGCGGCCGAGGCGGAGCCCGAGGCTCAGGCCGAGGCGGAGCCCGAGGCTCAGGCCGAGGCGGAGCCCGAGGCTCAGGCCGAGGCGGAGCCCGAGGCTCAGGCCGAGGCGGAGCCCGAGGCTCAGGCCGAGGCGGAGCCCGAGGCTCAGGCCGAGGCGGACGCCGAGGCCGGGTCCCAGGGTGCGGCTGAGCCCGTAGCCGAGCCGGAGCCCGTGGCCGAGGTCATCACGGAGGCCGAGCCCGAGGCCGAGAACACCCCCGAGGCCGTGGCCGAACCCGAGGTCGCACCGCAGGCCGAGGCGGTCGCCGACACCGAGGTCGTGACCGAGGCCGACGCTGCTGCCGATGCCGAGGCCGAGACCGTCGACGAAGTCGTGGCCGCCGCCGATGCCGAGGCGGAGCCCGTGGCCGGACACGAGGTCGTTGCCGAGCCGGCGGCTGAGCTCGAGGCCGAGACCGAGCCGGAGACCGCAGCCGCACCCGAGGTCGATGCCGAAGCCGCGGTCGTGGCCGAGGCCGAGGCCGTGGTGGAGGCGGTCGCGCCCGAGGCCGAGCCCGTCGTCGGGGCCCCCGAGGTCTCCCGGCCGGAGGCCGAGGAGCCCGCCGCCGCGGACGCTCCGGCGGAACCGGTCGCGCGGACGGAATCGGAGCCGGCCCTCGAAGTCGTCGCCGCGCAGGCCGACGAGCCCACGGCCACCGACGGCGATCGGGCCGGGCAGGTGCCGCTCGCAGCCGACGACGAAGGCGCCGCGGACGGTGCGGACGCGAAGGACGACACGGCCGAAGACGCAGCCGGCGCCGGAAGCGACGCCGGCTCCACGACCCCCGCCGTCCCCCTCGCCCACGTCCAGTCGACCGCCGCGACCCTCACCACCGCGTACCGGGAAGCCGCCGCCACCCTCGAGAAGCAGAACCTCACCGGCGCCCGCGCCAAGGTCTACCTCGTCCTGGACCGCTCCTCGTCGATGCGCCCGTACTACAAGGACGGCTCGGCCCAGGCCCTCGGCGAGCAGGCCCTGGCCCTCGCCGCGCACCTCGACCCCGAGGCCACGGTCCCGGTCGTCTTCTTCTCCACCGAACTCGACGGCACCGGCGAGCTCACCCTCGCCGACCACGAGAACAAGGTCGACGAGCTCCACGGCGCCCTCGGCCGCATGGGCCGTACCAGCTACCACGTCGCCGTACAGGAAGTCCTCGCGCAGCACGAGAAGTCGCAGAACCCCGCGGCCCCCGCGCTGGTGATCTTCCAGACGGACGGCGCCCCGGACGCCAAGACCCCGGCGACCCAGGCGCTCACCGAGGCGGCGACGACCCACCCCGCCGTCTTCTTCTCCTTCGTCGCCTTCGGCGAGCCCGAGAACAAGGCGTTCGACTACCTCCGCAAGCTGAAGACCACCAACACGTCCTTCTTCCACGCGGGCCCCACCCCCCGCGAACTGACGGACGCCGAGATCTACGAGGGCGTCCTGGCGAACTGGCGCCCGTAGCGCCACTCGTAGAAGCTTCCGCGGAACGACCGACGGGGCCCGGCTTCACGCCGGGCCCCGTCCCCGTAACCCTCCCCGCCTCTAATCGGCGTGAGTCGGCCTTCGCCGGGCCAGTAGGATTTCGACCATGGCGGCCACTGGATCCGAGAAGCAGGGTGAGAAGGCGTACTACGTCTCCACCCCGATTTATTACGTCAACGACGCTCCTCACCTGGGCCACGCCTACACGACCGTCGCCGGCGACGTGCTCACGCGCTGGCACCGTCAGCGCGGCGAGACGGTGTGGTATCTCACCGGCACCGACGAGCACGGTCAGAAGATCATGCGCACCGCCGAGGCCAACGGCGTCAGCCCGCAGGAGTGGTGCGACAAGCTGGTCGAGGAGGCATGGAAGCCTCTCTGGGAGCACCTCGGGATCGCGAACGACGACTTCATCCGCACGACGGAGAAGCGCCACACGGACCGTGTCCAGGAGTTCGTCCAGGATCTCCACGACAAGGGTGAGATCTACAAGGGCGGGTACCAAGGCCCGTACTGCGTGGGCTGCGAGGAGTACAAGCTCCCCGGCGACCTCATCGAAGCCGAGGACGGCACGAAACTGTGTGCCATCCACAAGAAGCCGGTGGAGCTGCTCCAGGAGGAGAACTACTTCTTCAAACTGAGCGAGTACGGGGACAAGCTCCTCGCCCACTACGAGGCCAACCCGGACTTCATCCAGCCGGAGTCGGCACGCAACGAGGTCGTGAACTTCGTGCGCCAGGGCCTGCAGGACCTCTCCATCTCGCGCTCCACCTTCGACTGGGGCGTCCCGGTTCCCTGGGACGACAAGCACGTCATCTACGTGTGGATCGACGCCCTGCTGAACTACGCGACGGCGGTCGGCTACAACGAGAACCCGGCGAAGTTCGAGAACACCTTCCCTGCCGACGTCCACCTCGTCGGCAAGGACATCCTCCGCTTCCACGCGATCATCTGGCCCGCGATGCTGATGGCGCAGGGACTGCCCCTGCCGGGCAAGGTCGCGGCGAACGGCTGGCTGATGGTCGGTGGCGAGAAGATGTCGAAGTCGAACCTGACGGGCATCAAGCCGCAGGACCTGACCTCCCACTTCGGTGTGGACGCGTACCGCTGGTACTTCCTGCGCGCGATCGCGTTCGGCCAGGACGGCTCGTTCTCCTGGGAGGACTTCTCCGCCCGCTACACGAGCGAGTTGGCGAACGACTACGGCAACCTCGCCTCGCGCGTGGCCGCGATGGTGGGCAAGTACTTCGGCGGCGTGCTGCCCGGGACGACTGCCGCGGGCGACGCGGAGAAGGCGATCCAGGACGGGCTGGCGAAGGCCGTGGCGGAAGCCGACCGGCGGATCGGCGACGACGTGGACTTCCAGGGCGGAATCCTCGCCGTCTTCGACTTCGTCAAGCAGGTCAACGGTTACATCACGGAGCAGGAACCGTGGAAGGTGGCCAAGGACGACTCGCCGGAGGGCCAGGCCCGCCTGGCGACCATCCTCTACACGGCCGCGGAGTCGCTCCGCGCGGTGGCGGTCCTCCTCAACCCGGTCATGCCGGACACCTCTCAGAAGCTCTGGGACTCCCTCGGCGCGGAGGCGTCCCTGGGAGTCCTCGCGGACCAGAAGGTCCAGGAAGCGGGCGAGTGGGGCCGGCTCCGGCCCGGCGCGACGGTCACCAAGGGCGCGGTCCTCTTCCCGCGCCTGGAGGAGAAGCCGAGCGCGTAATGCGCAGGTGAGTACAAGACGGTGCCCCGGGAACGAGCTGTTCGCTCACGGGGCCCCGTCATTCCCACGCTCGTCCTCAGGGCCCGGGCTCGGCCCGCCAGGCGCTCGACCGGCCCGTACGGCGGGCGACGGTCTCGAAGTCCCGGTCGTGGTGGAGCAGCGTCAGGTCCGACACCTCGGCCGTGGCGGCGATGAGCAGGTCGACCGGTCCGGCCGAGCGGTGCTCACCGTTGTCGGTGAGGAGTTGCTGGACCTCGCGAGCGCGCTGACAAATGCCGTCGGGCACCAGGGTCCAGCTGAACAGCTGCCGCAACTCCTCCTCGACGCCTTCGCGGTCCGCTCGCCCGCGAGGGGAGAAGAGGATCTCCGACTCGGTCAGATCGCACAGCGCCCGTTGTCGAGCGCCTGCCCCCAGTCCTCGTCGTACGCATCGCTGCTGAGCAGACGCACGGCGGCCGAGATGTCGATCAGGTACGAGACATCACTCATCGAGCGTCCGCCCGCCGACCCGGAGGGACGAGCGTTCCCGATCGTCCCGGTCGACTACGATTTCAAGGTTCGTACGACGACCCGGCGGTACAGCCGGAATCGACATCCGTCACCCCACGTAGCGACCTGGGAGCATTCCGCGATGGCTCGACACCTCATCACCAGCGCCCTTCCGTACATCAACGGGATCAAGCACCTGGGCAACATGGTGGGGTCCATGCTCCCGGCGGACGTGTACTCCCGCTACCTCCGCCAGCGCGGCCACGACGTGCTGTACATCTGCGCGACGGACGAGCACGGCACCCCGGCCGAGCTGGCGGCGAAGGAGCGGGGCATCCCGGTCGACACGTTCTGCGCGCAGGCGCACGACGCGCAGAAGGCGGTCTACGACGGCTTCGAGCTGGCCTTCGACTACTTCGGCCGCAGCTCCAGCGGGCAGAACCGCGAGATCACCCAGCACTTCGCCCGCCGTCTGAACGAGAACGGCTTCATCGAGGAGCGCGCGATCCGTCAGGTGTACTCGCCGACGGACGGCCGCTTCCTCCCGGACCGCTATGTCGAGGGCACCTGCCCGCACTGCGGTTACGACAAGGCGCGCGGCGACCAGTGCGAGAACTGCACGCGCGTCCTGGACCCGACCGACCTGATCAACCCGCGTTCGGCGATCTCCGGCTCGACGGACCTGGAGGTCCGCGAGACGAAGCACCTCTTCCTGCTCCAGTCGAAGCTGCAGCACGAGGTCGAGGCCTGGGTCTCCCGGCACGAGGAGGAGTGGCCGCAGCTTGCCTCCTCCATCGCCCGCAAGTGGCTGACCGAGGGTCTGCACGACCGCGCGATCACCCGTGACCTCGACTGGGGCGTCCCGGTCCCCGCCGACACCTGGCCGGAGCTGGCGGCCGAGGGCAAGGTCTTCTACGTCTGGTTCGACGCCCCGATCGAGTACATCGGCGCGACGAAGGAGTGGGCGGACGCGGCGCCCGCCGGCGAGACCCGCGACTGGAAGTCCTGGTGGTACGAGGCCGACGACACGGTCCGCTACACGGAGTTCATGGCGAAGGACAACGTCCCGTTCCACACGGTGATGTTCCCGGCCACCGAACTCGGTGTCCGCGAGCCGTGGAAGAAGGTCGACTACGTCAAGGCCTTCAACTGGCTGACGTACTACGGCGGGAAGTTCTCCACGTCGCAGAAGCGCGGTGTCTTCACCGACCACGCGCTCGACATCCTCCCCGCGGACTACTGGCGCTACTTCCTCATCGCCAACGCCCCCGAGTCGGACGACTCGTCCTTCACCTGGGAGCACTTCACCGCCACGGTCAACAAGGACCTCGCCGACACCCTCGGCAACTTCGTCAACCGCGTCCTGTCCTTCTCCAGGAAGCGCTTCGGCGAGGAGGTCCCGGCAGGCGCGGCGGCCGGCGAGGCGGAGGCGAAGCTCGGCGAGGAGATCGCCGGTCTGCTGGCCGAGTACGAGACCCAGATGGAGGCGCTCCAGTTCCGCAAGGCGGCGGCGGCGCTGCGTGCCCTGTGGTCGGCGGGCAACTCCTACCTGGAGGAGAAGGCCCCCTGGCTGGAGATCAAGACCGACCCCGACGGCGCGGCCCTGACCCTGCGCACGGCGATGAACCTGATCCACCTCTACTCGGTGGTGTCGGAGCCCTTCATCCCCGCCTCCGCCAAGGCGATGCGCTCCGCGTTCGCGCTGGCGGACGACACGGCGACGTGGGTGTCCGCGGCCGAGGCGAAGTCCCTGGACGCCGTGCCGGCGGGCACCGCGTTCACCGTGCCCCCGGTGCTCTTCGCCAAGATCACGGACGAGGACCTGGAGTCGTACAAGGAGCGTTTCGGCGGCGCTCCGGAGTAGTCCGGACACCAGCGGCGGGGCCCGGCGTCACTCGGCGCCGGGCCCCGCTGCCGTGTCCGACGGCCGGAAACCGACCCCGATGGTGACATGCCCGCGCCCACCCGTATGGTTTCGCCATGGCAGTCCCTCCGGTCATCCCGATCGCCTACGAGCCGAAGTCCCGCACCGAGACCATAGGTCACTACGCGGATGGCCAGTTCCTGGCGTCGGTCACCTACGCATTCCCCGAGGGGTACCGGCCCGACGACGGCTGGGAAGAGCACAAGCGCCTCTACACGGCGCTGCACACCTTCGACCCCCAGGGCCACTACCGCGACTCCGAGATCTGGTGCGCGGGCAGCTGGGCCGAGCAGCAACTGACCCCGGACGGTGAGGGTTCGGTCCTCTCCCGGGCCAGGGCCCACCTGGCGAAACTCCTGCGGAGTCTGCCCCGGCGCTCCTACACGGACATCGCGGTCCGCCCCTTCCAACTCACCGTCGACGGCGTGCTCTTCGGCCTGGTGATCAAGGAGGACGAGGAGGAGACCTGGGCCGAGCTCTACCCCGACCGCCTCGGCTTCGCCGACCCGTGGGACGGCACGTACGACACCTGAGTCCCGCGTGCAGCCAGAAGCCGTCCGAGTCGGGGGCAAAGTCCGGGGCAAAGTCCGGGGCAAAGTCGAGGGCGGAGCCGAGGACCGCGCCGACCAGACCCCCGCCTGAACCTTCGAAGGCGACCGCCGAAGTCCCGCCGCATCCGGGCGCGTCCGGAACGGTCCCGGTCCGATCAGCCCGCACCGGCCTGCCTACCCTGGCTTGGTGATCACCACTTCGTCGGTCCTCGGACAGTTCGATCTCTGCGCGGACCGGGCGGCGTTCCCCGATCTCGACAACGGCTACTACCACCCGGTCGACGCGCGGATCCATGTGCTCGGCGACGGTTCGCGCTGGGCCCTGGTCGCCGAGCTGCTCGGCTACAACCCGCGCGGCGGCAACCTCATCGACGTCGTGCACCGCTTCGGCAACTGCCTCACCCGCGGTGAGCCCGGGTTCGGCGCCTTCCTGGACCGCGTGGACAACATGGCGGAGATCGACCCCGAAGGCGCGGAGGTCTACGCCGGAGGGGCCCCCGTGGTCGTCCGGGGGACCCCCCTCACGGTCGGCGCCCACGCCGGCACCCCGCTGCAGGACGTGTTCCGCCTGCTGGCCCCGGAGAACAAGCAGCTTCTCCTGGCCGACGAGACGGAACTCCGCGCCGGCCTCCCCGCCGGCCTGCCCGTACTGCTGCGGCTCGACGAATGGAACCAGCCGGAAGACCTCTGGGACACGCTGCCCAGCGCCCACGAGACCTTCCGGATGATCGCCGAGGTGCTGACTTCCTCGAACGCGGCCCGGTACCGGCCGACGCTCCCGCCCAACACGCACTGGTCCCACTGGCCCGACGCCGGAACGCTCTGACGGGTTCCGGACACCGTTCAGGCGGACCGCCGCTCCACCTGCGACGATGACCTCACGTCGGGTCAAGTCCCGTTGCTGCGCGGGTTCTTGTCTCTCAGTCATGGGCAGCGACGCCAAGGACGCCGCCTGTGAGCACCATGGGTGCGGACTGTGGTTTCACCCGGCACGCAGAAGTGGCCCGGAACCGACGACGGTTCCGGGCCACTCCGCGGACTGGGCCTACTTCGGCTGCGGCTTGCGCACCGAGATGTGCAGCTCCCGCAGGCGGGTCTCGTCCAGCTCCGTCGGCGCGCCCATCATCAGGTCCTGCGCGTTGCCGTTCAGCGGGAACGCGATGGTCTCGCGGATGTTCGGCTCGTCCGCGAGGAGCATGACGATGCGGTCGACGCCCGGGGCGATCCCGCCGTGCGGCGGGGCGCCGAAGCGGAAGGCGCGGAGCATGCCGGCGAACTGCTCCTCGACGGTCTCACGGTCGTAGCCCGCGATCTCGAAGGCCTTGAGCATGATGTCGGGCTCGTGGTTCCGGATCGCGCCGGAGGACAGCTCGACGCCGTTGCAGACGATGTCGTACTGCCAGCCCAGGATGTCCAGCGGGTCCTGGGTCTCCAGGGCCTCCAGGCCACCCTGGGGCATCGAGAACGGGTTGTGCGAGAAGTCGATCTTCCCGGTGTCCTCGTCCTTCTCGTACATCGGGAAGTCGACGATCCAGCAGAACCGGAAGACGTTCTCCTCGAAGTTGCCCGAGCGCTTCGCGGCCTCGACCCGCACCGCGCCCATGATCTTCGAGACCTCGTCGAACTCGCCCGCGCCGAAGAACACCGCGTGGCCGGGGGCCAGCGACAGCCGCTTCGTCAGCTCCGCCACGTTCTCGTCGGTCAGGAACTTGGCGATCGGGCCCGTCAGCGAGCCGTCCTCGCCCACCCGCACCCAGGCCAGGCCCTTCGCGCCCTGCTCGACCGCGTAGTCGCCGAGGCCGTCGAAGAACTTCCGCGTCTGGCCGGAGACGTCCGGCACCGGCAGCGCGCGCACGTGCTTGCCGGCGAAGGCCTTGAACTCCGAGCCCGCGAAGATGTCGGTGATGTCGACCAGCTCCAGCTGGGCCCGCAGGTCCGGCTTGTCGGAGCCGTACTTCAGCATCGACTCACGGAACGGGATCCGCGGGAAGGGCGAGGTGACGTGGCGGTCACCGCCGAACTCCTCGAAGAGCTCCGTCATCAGCTTCTCGATCGGCTGGAAGACGTCCTCCTGCTCGACGAAGGACATCTCCACGTCGAGCTGGTAGAACTCGCCCGGCGAGCGGTCCGCACGCGCGTCCTCGTCGCGGAAACAGGGCGCGATCTGGAAGTAGCGGTCGAAGCCGGAGATCATCAGCAGCTGCTTGAACTGCTGTGGGGCCTGCGGCAGCGCGTAGAACCGGCCCGGGTTGAGGCGCGACGGCACGACGAAGTCGCGGGCACCCTCCGGGGAGGTGGCGCTGAGGATCGGCGTCGCCATCTCGTTGAAGCCCAGCGCCGTCATCTTGTGACGGATCGCGGAGATCACGGCCGTACGCAGCAGGATGTTGCGGTGCATGCGCTCGCGGCGCAGGTCGAGGAAGCGGTACTCCAGGCGCCGCTCCTCGTTGACGCCGTCCTCGGCGTTGATGGTGAACGGGAGCGGAGCGGCCGCGCCGAGCAGCTCGACGTCGCTCACCTCGACCTCGACCTCGCCGGTGGGCAGGTCGGGGTTGACGTTCTCCGCGCCGCGGGAGACGACCCTGCCGTCGACGCGGACCGTCGACTCCTTGGAGACCTTGTCGAGGGCCTCGTAGGCGGGGGTGCCGGGGCGGGCGACGAGCTGCGTGATGCCGTAGTGATCACGCAGATCGATGAAGAGGATGCCGCCCAGGTCTCGGCGATTGTGCAGCCAGCCGCTCAGCCGGACGTCGCTGTCGACGTCAGAGGCGCGGAGCTCGCCGCAGGTGTGGGACCTGTACCGATGCATCGTCGTTCATCCAGTCTTCGCGGATCGGGGTCTGTTTCACGTGAAACTTCCGGGCGCGGGCCCGGACCCCCCAAGGGTACCGGCCACCCAAAGATCGCCACTCCGAATACTCTCGGTGGCACCCACCGATCACCTCTTCATAGAGTGGTTCAATGCGCACTGGTGAGCCCCTGCCCGCCGTGGGGGACGTCCTGGCCGCCCTCGCGACCGGCCTGTGGCGCTGGGACAACGCTCAGGGGCTGGTCACCCTCGACGCGGAGGCCGCCCGCCTCCTCGGCCTGCCCGCGGAGGCGGTGACGCTCACCGAGGCCGCCGTGCGTGCCCGGTTCCACCCGGCCGACTGGAACGAGGTCGCCGGCGTCGTACAGCTCGCCGTCGCCGAGGACACACTCGCCGAGGTGCGGTTGCGGGTCATGGACGAACACGGCCGGCTGCTGCGGACCGCCCGCAGCCGCTCCAAGCCGACGATCGACCCGGAGAGCGGGGAGTTCCGCCTGTTCGGCACCCTCCAGGAGGTCACCGAACCCTCTCCCGGCGCCGCCGCGCGCACCCCGGTCACGGGTGACTGGCGCCGTTCGCGGGAGGCGTTCCTGCTGGACGCGGGGCGGGCCCTGGCCGAGGCCCGGTCGACGGCCGAGGTGCTGCGGGTCGCGGCCGGCCTGTCGATGCCCGGGTTCTCGCCGGACGGGCTGGCCGTCTTCGGCGCCGAGGGCGACCGGCTCACCGTCGTCGGGCACCACGGACAGCAGCCCGGGGACGAGGGCCCCTTCACCCATATGTCGCTGGCCACGGACTATCCGGCGGCGGAGGTGGTCCGCACGGGCCGGGCCGTCTACCTCTCCTCCCCCGAGAGCTACAAGGAGCGCTATCCCGTCTCCTGGCCGCTGGCCCAGCACTTCGGCCGGGAGTCCTGGGCCTTTCTCCCCCTGACCGTCTCGGGCCGCACGATGGGCGCGTGGATGGCGGCCTTCATGTACCCCGTCCGCTTCACGCCGGACGAACGCTCGGTGCTGACGACCGTCGCCCGGATGCTCGCGCAGGCCCTCTCCCGGGCGGGGGCCGCCGAGACGGAACGGGAGCTCACGGACGGTCTGCAGCGCTCGATGATGCCCACGCTGGGCCCGCGGATGCCGGGCATGGGCCTCGCCGCGCGCTACGTCCCCACCGGCGGCGGTCTCCAGGTGGGCGGCGACTGGTACGACGTGATCCCGCTGCCGACCGGCCGCTTCGCGCTCGTCATCGGCGACGTCCAGGGCCACGACGTGCGCGCCGCCGGGCTGATGGGCCAGCTCCGCATCGCCCTGCGCGCGTACGCCTCCGAGGGCCATCGCCCGGACGCGGTCCTCTCCCGGGCGTCACGGTTCCTGTACGGGGTCACGGACTCGGTGACGTACGGCTCCAGCGGGCAGAGCGGCGGCAGAACCCCGGACGTCCGCTTCGCGACCTGTCTGTACGTCGAGGTGGACCCGGCGACCGGGCTGCTGGACTTCGCCCGCGCGGGCCATCCGGACCCGGCGATACGCATGGCCGACGGGACGGTGCTGATGCGCCCCACGGCGGGCGGACTGCCGCTCGGCATCGATCCGGACGCCGACTACCCGACGACCCGGCTCGGCCTGGAGCCGGGTGAGACCATGCTGATCTGCACCGACGGACTGATCGAGACCGGCGGCCACGACCTCGACACCGGCTGGCGGCGCATCCGGCGGATCCTGGAGTCCCACGACGGCGACCTGGAGGAACTGGCCGACGCTCTGGTCCAGGGCGTGCACGGGCCCTCCTCGCACCACACCCCGGGACCGCTGGCCGACCGGCGCGAGGACGACATCGCGCTGGTGCTGCTGTCCCGCCAGGGCGTGGGCCGGGACGACACGGTCGCGGCGGCCCCGCCGACGACCCGCCGTACCGCGCTGACCGTGGCGCAGACCGAGCCCGAGCGGATCGCGGACGCCCGCCAGCAGGTGCGCGAGCTGCTGCACGACTGGGGCTCGGAGGACCAGCGCGACTCGGCGGTCCTTCTCGTCTCCGAGATTCTGACCAACGTCCACGTGCACACCGACGACGACGCGCTGCTGGTCGCCGAGGTCACCGGCGAGTCGGGCGACCGCCGGATGCGGGTGGAGGTCACGGACGCGAGCGACGACCTGCCGCACCGGCGCCATCCCGGTGAACTGGCGTCCTCCGGTCGGGGACTGGTGCTCGTGGAGATCCTCGCGGAGGCGTGGGGCGTCGACCCGCGCGGCGAGGGCAAGAGCATCTGGTTCGAGTTCTACGAGTCGTCCACGACCAAGCCCGACGAGTAGCGCTCGCGCAGCTCCGAGATCACCCCGAAGGCGGCCGCCGTCAGCGGTACGGAGAACAGCATCCCCAGGATCCCCGCGACGGACGCGCCCGCCGTGATCGCCAGCAGCACGACCGCCGGATGCATCTGCACGGTGCGGCTCTGGATCATCGGCTGCAGCACGTGCCCTTCCAGCACCTGCACGGCGAGGACGACCCCGAGCGCCCACAGCGCGATCACCAGCCCCCGGTCGGCGAGCGCGACCAGCACCGCCACCGCGCCGGAGATGAACGCGCCCAGGTAGGGGATGTACGCGCCCACGAAGACGAGCGCGCCGAGGCCGACCGCACCCGGGACGCCCAGGATCAGCAGCCCGACGGTGATGCACAGAGCGTCGATCAGGGCGATGAGGGTGGTCCCGCGCATGAAGCCCTCGACGGCTCCGAAGGCGCGGCGCGCCATGGCCTCCAGGATGTCGGCGGTGCCGTGGGGCGCGAGCGAGCGCACCAGGCCGGTGGCGCGGTGGGAGTCGCGGAGGAAGAAGAAGACGAGCAGCAGGGCCAGTAGGGCCACGGCGATGCTCTCGCCGACCACGCTGACCCCGCTGATGACGTTGGACGCGGCCGTCCCGCCGAACTTGGTCAGCAGTTCCCTGGAGTGCGAGGTGAGGTCGTCGAGGGAGGTGCCCGGCGCGCCGAAGTGCTCGGCGACGGACCGCGCGGCCTGTTTGAGCGAGGCCAGGATCTGGTCCCCGGTGTCGATGAGCGCGGCGACGACGATGTAGACCGCCCCGCCCACCACCACGACGACCGCGACACAGGTGAGCCCCGCGGCCAGTGACCGGTGGACCCGCATGTGCACCAGCCGCCGGTACAGCGGCCGCAGCAGCGCGGTGCCCAGCAGCGCGAGCAGCACCGGCACGACCGCCGTCCGCAGCTCCTCGCACAGCCGGATCCCGACCCACGCCACACCGGCGACGAGCAGGATCACGGCACACCAGGCCGCCAGCCGCCGGACGCCCTCGGAGAGTAGCTGCACGGCTCCACCCGACCACGCGAAGGGCGGGCCGTCCTCTCGGAACGGCCCGCCCGGGTGACGCGGTGTCAGACGCGCGTGGTCGCGCGGGCGTACGGCGTCGGGATCGTACGGCGTGGGAGCCGTGCGGTCCTACAGTCCGCGCTCGGACATTCCGTGCACCGCCGGGATGGTGCCCAGGCGGCCCTTCTGGAAGTCCTCGACGGCCTGCTGCAGCTCCTCGCGGGTGTTCATCACGAAGGGGCCGTAGTGGGCCATGGGCTCACGGATCGGCTGTCCGCCGAGGAGGACGACCTCCAGGTCCGGGGTGTTCGCGTCCTGCTTCTCGTCCGCGCGGACGGTCAGCGAGCCGCCCGCGCCGAAGACCGCGGTCTGGCCGGTGTGGACCGGACGGCGCTCCGTGCCGACGCTGCCGCGTCCGGCGAGGACGTAGGCGAGACCGTTGAAGTCCTCGCGCCAGGGGAGGGTGAGCTCCGCGCCGGGCGCAACGGTCGCGTGGACCATGGTGATCGGCGTGTGCGTGACGCCGGGGCCCTCGTGGCCGTCGAGCTCACCGGCGATGACACGCAGCAGCGCGCCGCCGTCGGGGGTGCTCAGCAGCTGGACCGAGCGACCGCGGATGTCCTGGTACCTCGGGGCCATCATCTTGTCCTTGGCCGGGAGGTTCACCCACAGCTGGAGGCCGTGGAAGAGGCCGCCGGACATGACGAGCGACTCCGGCGGGGCCTCGATGTGCAGGAGGCCGGCGCCGGCGGTCATCCACTGGGTGTCCCCGTTGGTGATGGTGCCGCCGCCACCGTTGGAGTCCTGGTGGTCGAAGATCCCGTCGATGATGTAGGTCACGGTCTCGAAGCCGCGGTGCGGGTGCCAGGGGGTGCCCTTGGGCTCTCCCGGCGCGTACTCCACCTCACCCATCTGGTCCATCATGATGAACGGGTCGAGGTGGCGGTAGTTGATCCCGGCGAACGCGCGACGGACCGGAAATCCCTCGCCCTCGAAGCCGCTGGGCGCGGTCGTCACGGTGAGCACGGGACGGGCCACGGCGTCGGCCGGCGCCACCACACGGGGAAGGGTCAGCGGGTTTTCGACGGTCACTGCAGGCATGTCGGTACCTCCTTGTGCTTCGAGTTTAGTTGATTGTTGAACTTTCTGCCACCCGTAACGACGGACGCCCGGAGGGAATTCCCTCCGGGCGTCCGCGGTGATCGGCGAGCGGGCAGGACTAGCCGTACATACGGCGCATGGCGAAGTCCACCATCTGTTCCACGGCCTTCGCGTCGAAGACCATGCGGTGCTCACCCTCCATGTCGAGCACGAAGCCGTAGCCGGTGGGGAGCAGGTCGATCACCTCCGCACCGGTGATCACGAAGAACTTGGACTCCTTGCCGGCGTACCGGCGCAGCTCCTTGAGCGAGCTGAACATGGGGATGACCGGCTGCTGGGTGTTGTGGAGCGCCAGGAAACCGGGGTTGTCGCCGCGCGGGCAGTAGACCTTCGAGGTGGCGAAGACCTGCTGGAAGTCCTCCGCGGACAGCGATCCCGTCGTGAAGGCGCGGACCGCGTCCGCCAGCGACGGCGGGGACGGCTCGGGATAGAGCGGCGGCTGCTGGCCGTAGCCGCCGGGCATCTGCTGCTGCGGCTGGGCGTACTGCTGCTGCTGAGCGCCCGCGTTCTGGTCGTAGCCGTACATGGGCCAAAGACTAGTCGGCGCGGCCTCCGGGGGAGTCACGGACGGCGTATCCCCGTCCCGGCCACCGGCGGCACCCGTCCACCGGCGCCCCCGACCCGCGTCACGGGCGGCACTGTCCGCCCGCGTCCGGCCCGAGTCCCACCTGCGTCGGGCTGAAGTCCCGTTAGAGCCTCGTCACATAGGGACCGTCAGGGGTTGATTCTTATTACCGACGGGTAGCATCATCGTAGCTACTTGCTGGTACGTGTAACGAGGCTGCGAGTCCTCTGCCTCCCCGAACCCTTACGGAGCCGTCGCCATGGGGCACTACAAGTCGAATCTCCGCGACATCGAGTTCAACCTCTTCGAGGTGCTCGGGCGCGACAAGCTGTACGGCACCGGACCGTTCGCGGAGATGGACACGGACACCGCCAAGAGCATCCTCGAGGAGCTCACGCGCCTCTCGGAGAACGAGCTGGCCGCGTCCTTCGCCGACGCCGACCGCAACCCTCCCGTCTTCGACCCCGAGACCAACACCGCTCCGGTCCCGGCTTCCTTCAAGAAGTCGTACCAGGCGTTCATGGACTCCGAGTACTGGCGTCTGGGCCTGCCCGAGGAGATCGGCGGCTCCACCGCTCCCCGCTCCCTCATCTGGGCCTACGCGGAGCTGGTGCTCGGCGCCAACCCGGCCGTCTGGATGTACTCCTCGGGCCCGGCCTTCGCCGGCATCCTCTTCGAGGAGGGCACGGAGGTCCAGAAGCACATCGCGAAGATCGCCGTCGACAAGCAGTGGGGCTCCACCATGGTCCTCACCGAGCCCGACGCGGGCTCGGACGTCGGCGCCGGCCGCACCAAGGCCGTCCAGCAGGAGGACGGCTCCTGGCACATCGAGGGCGTCAAGCGCTTCATCACGTCCGGTGAGCACGACATGTCGGAGAACATCCTCCACTACGTGCTCGCCCGCCCCGAGGGCGCCGGACCGGGCACCAAGGGCCTCTCCCTCTTCCTCGTCCCGAAGTACGAGTTCGACTTCGAGACCGGCGAGCTGGGCGAGCGCAACGGCGCCTACGCGACGAACGTCGAGCACAAGATGGGCCTCAAGGCGTCCAACACCTGCGAGATGACCTTCGGCGACCGTCACCCGGCCAAGGGCTGGCTGATCGGCGACAAGCACGACGGCATCCGCCAGATGTTCCGCATCATCGAGTTCGCCCGCATGATGGTCGGCACGAAGGCCATCTCGACCCTGTCGACGGGCTACCTGAACGCGCTGGAGTACGCCAAGGAGCGCGTCCAGGGCCCGGACCTCGCGAACTTCATGGACAAGACCGCGCCCAAGGTCACCATCACGCACCACCCGGACGTGCGCCGCTCGCTGATGACGCAGAAGGCGTACGCCGAGGGCATGCGCGCCCTGGTGCTGCACACCGCGGCGATCCAGGACGACATCCAGGTCAAGGAGGCCGCCGGCGAGGACACCGCCGCGCTGGAGGCCCTCAACGACCTGCTCCTGCCGATCGTGAAGGGCTACGGCTCCGAGAAGGGCTACGAGCAGCTCGCCCAGTCCCTGCAGACCTTCGGCGGCTCCGGCTTCCTGCAGGAGTACCCGATCGAGCAGTACATCCGCGACGCCAAGATCGACACCCTGTACGAGGGCACCACCGCGATCCAGGGCCAGGACTTCTTCTTCCGGAAGATCGTCCGCAACCAGGGCGCGGCACTGAACTCGCTCGCCGAGGACATCAAGAAGTTCCTGGCGCTCGCCACCGGCGGCGAGGAGCTGTCCGCGGCCCGCGAGCAGCTCGCCAAGGCGGCCGTCGAGCTGGAGGCCATCGTCGGCCTCATGCTCACCGACCTCGCGGCGACCGAGCAGGACGTCAAGAACATCTACAAGGTGGGCCTGAACACCACCCGCCTCCTCCTCGCCTCCGGTGACGTGGTCGTCGGCTACCTGCTGCTGCGCGGTGCCGCGGTCGCCGCCGAGAAGCTGGAGACGGCGTCGGCGAAGGACAGGCCCTTCTACACGGGCAAGATCGCCGCCGCGAAGTTCTTCGCCGCGAACGTCCTGCCCGGCGTCACCGGCGTGCGCAAGCTGGCCGAGGCCGTGGACCTGGACCTGATGGAGCTGGACGAAGCGGCGTTCTGAGTCCGAGCCCCCTCGGCGACCGCACGGCGCCCACCCGGCGCCCACTCGACGGCCCGCTCCCGGATTCGTTTCCGGGGCGGGCCCGTTCGCGCAGGAAGAGCGGGCGGAACCACCGGGACTGGACACCGGGTGCGGGCGGGGTGCGGGGTGCGGGGTGCCGGGACGGAACGCCGGCACGGGGGCCCAGGCGCTCAGAGGAGCGCAGAGGGGGCGCAGAAAAGGGCGCGTGGGTCCGGATGCGCCGGGGCGTGAAACCTCGGAGACACCCGCGGCGGGCCGGAACACGCGTGCCTTCCTCCCCTCCAGCACCGTTGACCCGAGCGGGCACCATTCGGGAACGTCCAGCTCCCGCCAGATGTCCGCCCTTCACATCCCCCTTACGAGAGCCCGCTCACCATCCCGGGGAGGGGCGCCCCCGAGCGTCGTTAAGGTGAACTCATGAGCTACCCAGCCCGCTTCGACCGCGGCCACACCGACGACCTCATGACCTTCCTCGCGGCGAGCCCCACGCCGTACCACGCCGTGGCGAACGCCGCCGAGCGGCTGGAGAAGGCCGGATTCCGTCAGGTCGCCGAAACCGACGCGTGGGACGGCACGAGCGGAGGGAAGTTCGTGCTGCGCGGCGGCGCGATCGTCGCCTGGTACGTGCCCGAGGGCGCCGGACCGCACACCCCGTACCGGATCGTGGGCGCGCACACCGACTCCCCCAACCTGCGCGTCAAGCCGCTGCCGGACACCGGCGCGCACGGCTGGCGCCAGGTGGCCGTGGAGATCTACGGCGGACCGCTGCTGAACTCCTGGCTGGACCGTGACCTCGGGCTGGCCGGCCGGCTGACGCTGCGCGACGGCTCGACGCGCCTGGTCAGCATCGACCGGCCGCTGCTGCGCGTCCCCCAGCTCGCCGTCCACCTCGACCGTTCCGTCTCCACCGAGGGGCTCAAGCTCGACAAGCAGCGCCATCTCCAGCCCGTCTGGGGACTGGGCGGCACCCACGAGGGCGACCTGATCGCGTTCCTGGAGGAGGAATCGGGTCTGCAGGCCGGCGAGATCACCGGCTGGGACCTGATGACCCACTCCGTCGAGCCGCCGGCCTACCTGGGCCGCGACCAGGAGCTGCTGGCCGGCCCCCGCATGGACAACCTGCTGTCCGTGCACGCGGGCACGGCGGCACTGGTCGCCGTCGCCACGGCCGCCGGCACCGGCACCGGCACCGAGCTCCCGTACATCCCCGTCCTCGCTGCCTTCGACCACGAGGAGAACGGCTCGCAGAGCGACACCGGCGCCGACGGTCCGCTGCTCGGCGGCGTGCTCGAACGCTCGGTGTTCGCGCGGGGCGGCACGTACGAGGACCGGGCACGCTCCTTCGCGGGCACCGTCTGCCTCTCCTCCGACACCGGCCACGCCGTCCACCCCAACTACGCGGAGCGGCACGACCCGACGCACCACCCGCGCGCCAACGGCGGCCCCATCCTCAAGGTGAACGTCAACAACCGCTACGCCACCGACGGAGCGGGCCGCGCGGTGTTCGCCGCCGCCTGCGAGAAGGCCGGCGTCGACTTCCAGTCCTTCGTCTCCAACAACTCCATGCCCTGCGGCACCACCATCGGCCCGATCACCGCGGCCCGCCACGGCATCAAGACCATCGACATCGGCGTGGCCATCCTCTCGATGCACAGCGTCCGCGAACTGTGCGGCGCCGACGACCCGTTCCTGCTGGCCAACGCGTTGGTGGCGTTCCTGGAGGGATAGTCCTCGTGAGATGACGCCGAACGGTGCCACCGAGCGGCGAGTGAGCGCCTCCGCATGTCTCGCTGGGTCCCGGGTACTCGGAACGAGCCCGGAAAAAACGCGAGTTGCTACTCCAAGGAGGCGACACCCATGGGCCTGGGCGGCTGCATCATCCTGATCGGCGCGGGGGCCATCCTCACGTTCGCGACCGACTGGCACATGAAGGGGGTCAACCTCGACCTGGTCGGCATCATCTTCATGGTCGTCGGACTGATCGGGGTACTGACGTTCAACAGCATCGCGAGGAGGCGGCGCGTGGTGGTGCCGCCGAGCACCCCGGTGATCGAGGAGGAGCGGCACCCCCGCGGCGGATACGGCGTGTGACCGCAGGTCAGTCGTCCATCCCCGCCAGCACCAGGGGCAGCCGCGGCGCACCGCCCGCGGTGAGGCGGACCGGCACACCCCAGTCCTGCTGGTGGACGTGGCAGGCCGGGTACTCGTTCGACGGATCGTCGTCGCAGGACGCGGCCATCGCGGAGACGTGCAGGACACCCTCCGTGACGGCCGGGTTCAGCTCCAGGGCCCGGGAGAGATCCGTGCCCGCCCCCTCGCCGTCGAGCAGCAGCTCGGGCGGGGTCGAGGAGACGAGCAGCCGGGTGGACGGGCCGTAGCGGGTGTCCAGCTTCTGGCCCGCCGGAGCCTGGAAGATCACGTCCAACCGGAGCCCGCCCGGGGCGACTTCGGTGGCGGCGCGCTGCGTGCGGTGAGCCACCGACTCCACCCTCACGGCCTCCTCGGGCAGACGCAGCCGGGTCAGCCGGTGCCGGGCGGACTCGACGACCACGATGTCGTCCCCGACCAGGACCGCGTCGCTCGGCTCCCGCAAGTCCGTGGCCAGCGTGGTCACTTCACCCGTCGCCGGGTCGTAGCGGCGCAGCGCGTGGTTGTACGTGTCGCTGACGGCGACCGAGCCGTCGGGCAGCGCCGTGACCCCCAACGGGTGCTGGAGCAGGGCCTGTCCGGCGGCGCCGTCACGGTGCCCGAAGTCGAACAGGCCGGTGCCGACGGCGGTGTGCACGCCGCCGTCGAGGCCGACCCAACGCAGCGCCGAGGTCTCGGAGTCGGCAACCCAGAGCCGGTCGGCGGTGGCCGCCAGCCCGGACGGCTGGGCGAACCAGGCCTCGGTCGGCGGCCCGTCGACGAGCCCCTCGTTCGTCGTGCCCGCGGCGACCTCGACGGTCCCGTCCGCCGGGTCGTACGCCCACAGCTGGTGCACCCCGGCCATGGCGATCCAGACCTTGCCGCCGAAGACCGCCACGTCCCACGGCGAGGACAGATCGACCTCGCGCGCCGGGCCGGACGTCGGCGATCCCTGCCACCACTGCCGGCCGGTCCCCGCGAGGGTCGTGACCTCGCCGGTCGCGAGGTCCACGCGGCGCAGGGCGTGGTTCACGGTGTCGGCCACCACGACCGACCCGTCCGCGCCGAGCAGGGCCAGCCCCTGCGGCTCGCTGAACCCGGCCGCGTCCGCCGGCCCGTCCACGAACCCGCGCTCGCCGGACCCGACGCGCCGCACGACCGTCTCGCCGTCCGCCCCGAGTTCCACCAGCTGATGCCGGGTCGTGTCGCTGACCAGGAAGTTCCCGTTCGGAAGGGCGAGCGCCTTGCCGGGGAAGCGGAGCGCGGTCGGCTCGGGCTCCGGCGCCACATAGGGCCCGTCGCCGCGCCGCAGCGTCCCCTTCGCCGCGTGCTCGGCCTCCAGCTCCTCCACCAGCCGGGCGATCGCGTGCGCGTGCCCCTCCCCGGCGTGCTGGGCGACGACGTATCCCTCGGGGTCGATCACCACGAGCGTGGGCCAGGCCCGCACCGCGTACTGCTTCCAGGTGGCGAGTTCGGGGTCGTCCAGCACCGGGTGCTCGACGCCGTACCGCTCGACGGCGTCGACGACCGCCTGGTGCTCGGCCTCGTGCACGAACTTCGGCGAGTGCACCCCGATGATCACCACGGTGTCCCGGTGCTTCTCCTCCAGCTCCCGCAGCTCGTCCAGGACGTGCAGGCAGTTGATGCAGCAGAAGGTCCAGAAGTCGAGAATGACCACACGTCCTCGCAGGTCGGCGAGGGTGAGTTCGTTGCCTCCGGTGTTCATCCAGCCGCCCTTGCCGATCAGCTCGGGGGCGCGGACACGGACACGGCGGGGCGCGGGGGCGGCGTCGTTCATGCTTCAAGCATGCCATCCGGGCAGGAACGTACCGCCTGCCGCTCAGCCGAGGGCATGCCCCGTGGTGGCGTCCACATGGTCCGGGATCTCTTCGTGGTGGTCGCCGACGGTGAGGGTGCCCGTGGGTTCGAACAGCAGGATCGCCGCGCCCGTCGGCGCGCTCGGCTTGTGTTCGGTGCCGCGCGGGACGGTGAAGACGGAGCCCTTGGGGAGGACGACGGCCCGCTCGCCGGCCGGCTCCCGCAGGGCGATGGTCAGCTCGCCCTCCAGGACCAGGAAGAACTCGTCCGTGTGGTCGTGCGTGTGCCAGAGGTGCTCGCCCTCGACCTTGGCCACGCGTACGTCGTAGTCGTTGACGGCGGTGACGATCCGGGGGCTCCACAGGTCGGAGAAGGAGGCGAGGGCGGCGGGCAGGGAGACGGGTTCGTTGGCCATGCCGTCATCCTCGGCCTGGTCCGGCGGGTCCACGAGTGCTAGAAATCGCACATGCCGCAAGGATCCTCGCACCCCGCCCCCGAGACCGCACCCGGCGACGCTCCCGACGCCGCACCCGGAGCCACTCCGGGGGCCGTCCCCGGGGCCGCCGCGCACCGGGTCGTCCTGATCGTCGACGAGAACTCCAACCCCTTCGAGATGAGCTGTGCCATCGAGGTCTTCGGGCTGCGCAGGCCCGAGCTGGGGCGGGAGCTGTACGACTTCCGGCTGTGCGCGGCCACCGAGCGCACCCGGATGCGGGACGGGTTCTTCACGCTCGCCGACGTCGCCGGGCTGGACGCGGCCGAGGACGCCGACACGCTGATCGTGCCGAACCGGCCCGACACCGACGCACCGCGTTCCCCCGAGGTCCTGGACGCCATACGCCGGGCGCACGCGCGGGGCGCGCGGTTGATCGGATTCTGCTCCGGCGCATTCACACTCGCGGAAGCCGGGCTGCTGGAGGGGCGGCGGGCGGCCTGCCACTGGATGTGGGCGCCGTCGTTCCGGGCGCGCTTCCCGGAGGTGCGACTGGAGCCTGACGTGCTGTTCGTGGACGACGGGGACATCCTCACCGCGTCCGGCAGCGCGTCGGCGCTCGACCTCGGGCTGCACGTCGTACGGCGCGACCACGGCGCCGAGATCGCCAACGCCGTCAGCCGGCGGCTGGTCTTCGCCGCGCACCGCGACGGCGGGCAGCGGCAGTTCGTCGAGCGCCCCGTGCCCGACGTACCGGACGAGTCCCTCGCGCCGCTGCTGGCCTGGGCACAGGAGCGGCTCGGGGAACCCCTCACGGTGGCCGGCCTCGCGGCGCACGCCGCGCTCAGCCCGGCCACCCTGCACCGGCGTTTCCGGACCCAGCTCGGGACCACCCCGCTGGCCTGGCTGACCGGGGAGCGGGTGGCCCTGGCCTGCCGCCTCATCGAGCGGGGCGAACACCGGATCGAGGTCGTCGCGCGGCGCAGCGGCCTCGGTACCGCCGCGAACCTCAGGGCGCGGCTGCGGCGGGAGACGGGACTGAGCCCATCGGCCTACAGGCGGCGTTTCGGACCGGCCACGGGGGAAGCCGTGACGGTATGAGATTCCTCGTGCGCGACCGGCTCCTCGGCTTCGGTGACGACTACTGGATCGAGGACGAGCACGGCAACAAGGTGTTCCTCGTCGACGGCAAGGCGATGCGGCTGCGGGACACGTTCGAGCTGAAGGACACGCGCGGGCGCGTCCTCATCGACATCCACCAGAAGATGTTCGCCCTGCGGGACACGATGGTCATCGGGCGGGACGGCGAGACGCTGGCCACCATCCGGCGCAAGCGGCTGTCCCTGCTGCGCAACCACTACCGGGTGGCCCTGGTGGACGGTACGGAGCTCGACGTCAGCGGGAAGATCCTGGACCGGGAGTTCGGCGTCGACTACGACGGGGAGCTGCTGGCGCAGATCTCGCGACGGTGGCTGCGGGTGCGGGAGACGTACGGCGTCGACATCGTCCGGGACGACGCGGACACCGCGCTGCTGATCGCGGTGGCGGTCTGCGTGATCCACCTGGCGGAGAAGGAGCACGGCGGGGACTGACCCGGCGCCGCGCGCGTCGGCCGTCCAGGCCGGCTGTGTCCATCGGCCGTGCGCGTCAGTCGCCGGCGTCGGCCGTGCGCGTCGGTCGCGTGCGTCGACCGCCCCCGACAACGGCGTACGTCTGTCGCATGCGTCAGCGGCGTCCGTCACTTTCGCATGCGTCATCGGCATGCGCCTGTCGCATGCCTCGGCGGCGTGCGTCGGATGCCTGCGTCGACCGCCCGCGCCGGTACGGAGTGTCAGCCGCGTGGCGGTGTGAGCCCCAGTACGCGGTCCTTGAGCGCCGGGAACTGTTCCCTCGTCGTCGCCACCTTCCCCGGGTCGAACTCGACCGTGAGGACCTCCTCCCCGGGACCCGCCTCCGCGAGGACCTCGCCCCAGGGGTCGACCACGATCGAGTGACCGGCCTGGGGAACGTCCGCGTGGGTGCCGGCCGTTCCACAGGCGAGTACGAACGCCTGGTTCTCGACCGCCCGGGCCCGGGCGAGAAGGGTCCAGTGGCCGCGACGGCGCTCGGGCCAGCCGGCGGGGACGACGAAGACCTCGGCGCCCGCGTCGACGAGCCCGCGGAAGAGCTCGGGGAAGCGGAGGTCGTAGCAGGTGGCGACGCCGACGGTGGTCTCCGGGAGGCGGACCGTCACCAGTTCGCCGCCCGCGCCCATCAGCACGGCCTCGCCCTTGTCGAAGCCGAAGCGGTGGATCTTGCGGTAGGCGGCGGCCAGGTCGCCGGAGGGCGAGAAGACGAGGGAGGTGTTGTAGAGCGTTCCGTCCGGGGCGCGTTCCGGGATCGAGCCCGCGTGCAGCCACACGCCCGCGTCGCTCGCCGCCTTCGCCATGACCTCGGCCGTCGGTCCGTCCAGGGTCTCCGCCTCCGCGGCGAACGACTCGTAGGCGAACGCCCCGGTGGTCCACAGCTCGGGCAGCACCACCAGATCCACTCCGGCTTGTTCTCGTACCAGAGCGGCCACCCGCTGCCGACGCGAATCGACCGATTCAGTGGCTTTTACGTCGATCTGGAGCAGAGAGGCGTGCACACTACCACCGTCCTGGCATTCGAGCCGTCCATACGGGCCTACGATCGTCACACGAAAGCACTGCCGGGGTGCCTCACAGCAGCGTAACTTAGCGTTCCAAGACACCCACTGCCCGCGTACCGACCGCCCGAGGGGTCCCGTTCCGTGAGTCTGCATCCGAGCCTTCAGTCCTACGCCGACGCCTGGACCCACTCCATCGATGCGATATCCGAGTTGGTGTCGCCGCTGGTGGAGGGCGAATGGAACCGGCGGACGCCCTGCCCCGGCTGGTCGGTACGGGACCTGGTGTCGCACGTGATCGGGCTCGACTGCGAGATGCTGGGCGATCCGCGGCCGATCCACACGCTCCCCCGGGACCTGTTCCACGTCACGAACGAGCACCAGCGCTACATGGAGATGCAGGTCGATGTGCGCCGCCACCACACGGCGCCCGAGATGACCTCCGAGCTGGAGTACACGATCATCCGCCGCAACCGTCAGCTGCGGAACGAGACGCGGCAGCCGGACACCAAGGTGCGCGGGCCGCTCGGCACCGAGGTGACCCTCGAACACGCCATGCTGAACCGCGCGTTCGACGTGTGGGTGCACGAGCAGGACCTCCGGGCCACCCTCGGCCGGCCGGGCAACCTCGACTCGCCCGGCGCGCAGATCGTCCGCGACCAGCTGCTCGCCGCGCTGCCGAAGGTGGTGGCCAAGGACGCGGGGGCGCCCGCGCATTCGGCGGTCGTCTTCGATGTCCACGGGCCCGTGGAGTTCCTGCGCACGGTCCGCGTCGACGCCGAGGGGCGCGGTTCGATAGACGGTGCCCCCTCTCTCGGCCCGGCCGCCACCCTCACCCTCGACTGGGAGACCTTCTTCCGGCTGGCCTGCGGGCGCGTGACCCCCGAAGCCGTCTCCGACCGCATCAAGACCGAGGGCGACCCGGACCTGACCACGGCGATCCTCCGCAACTTCACGGTCACGCAGTAACGAAGGGCGGGCCCGGGCGGTCCGGGGTCCGCGGCAACGGCGCCGGAAACGGCGCGGACCGGTCGCCTCCGCCCGAGCGGAGCCGGCAGCTCGGGGGAAGGGTGGGGGCGGGGCGAGGAGTACCGGCGGTGACTACGCCGGCACGTGCACCGTCTCCACCCGGCTCGCGACCAGCCGCTCCCGCTCCCTGCGCGCCGCCTCCTTGCGCAGCCGGAAGATCTGGCTCAGCCCGACCGCCTGAAGGACGAACACCGCGGAGAACGCGACCCGGTAGTTGTCCCCGGTCGCGTCCAGGAGCACCCCGATCGCGAACAGCGTCGTCATGGAGGCGACGAAACCACCCATGTTGGTGATCCCGGACGCGGTCCCCTGCCGCTCGGGCGGATTCGCGGGCCGCGCGAAGTCGAACCCGATCATGGAAGCCGGGCCGCAGGCCCCCAGCACGGTGCACAGCGTCACCAGCAGCCACATCGGCGCGTGCTGCGCGGGGTAGGCCACGGCGCTCGCCCACGCCACCGCGGTCGCCGACACCGTCCCGAGCGCCAAGGGCAGCCGCGCCGCGTGGTGCCGGGCGACGATCTGGCCGTAGACGAGTCCGACGAACATGTTGGACAGGACGACGAGGGTGAGCAGTTCACCGGCCGTCGCCCGCGACAGGCCCTCCGCCTCGACCAGGAACGGCATGCCCCACAGCAGCAGGAACACCATCGCCGGGAACTGCGTCGTGAAGTGCACCCACATGCCCAGCCGGGTGCCGGGCTCGCGCCAGGACGCCAGGATCTGCCGGCGCACATAGGCGGCCCCCTGGTGCGGGAACGGCTCCGGCTCGTGACCCTCGGGGTGGTCCTTGAGGAAGAGGAGCAGCAGGACGAGGACGACCACGCCCGCGAACGCGCTGCCCGCGAACGCCGCCGTCCAGCCGACCCCGTGCAGCAGCCGCGCGATCACGAGGGTCGACACGAGGTTGCCCGCCATGCCGACGAGCCCCGCGAGCTGAGCGACCAACGGTCCGCGCCGGGCCGGGAACCAGCGGGTGCCCAGCCGCAGCACGCTGATGAACGTCATCGCGTCCCCACAGCCCAGCAGCGCTCGCGAGGCCAGCGCCATCCCGTACGAGGACGAGAACGCGAAGCCCAGCTGTCCCGCCGTGAACAGCAGGACGCCGAAGGTCAGCACCCGCTTGGTGCCGAGCCGGTCGACGAGCAGCCCGACGGGTATCTGCATGCCCGCGTAGACGAGGAGTTGGAGGATCGAGAAGGTGGAGAGGGCGGAGGCGTTCACGTGGAATCGGTCCGCGGCGTCGAGTCCGGCCACCCCGAGCGACGTACGGAAGATGACCGCGACGAAATAGACGGCGACACCGATGCCCCAGACGCCGACGGCGCGGCGGCCGCCGGGTGGATCACCCGGCAGTGACACGGCCGAGTGGGAGCTCATCGCACCTCTCCCCGCGCCAGGTTCGAGAACCAGCTGACGTGGCGGTGGACGATGCCGACGGCCGCTTCCGCGTCGCCGGACCGCAGGGCTTCGAGGATCTCCTCGTGTTCGGTGAGCGTCTTGGTGATCCGGTCGGGGTGCGCGTGCATGACGGCCACTCCCATCCTCAACTGACGGTCGCGGAGCTGGTCGTAGAGACGGGAGAGGATCTCGTTGGCGCCACTGCGGACGATCTCCGCGTGGAAGCAGCGGTCGGTGACGGCGGCGCCCGCCAGGTCGCCCGCGGCGGCCTGTTCCTTCTGCTGGGCGAGGAGTTCCTCCAGCCGCGCGATGAGCCGCGGCGCGGCCGGTACGGCCTTGCGGACCGCGTGCTCCTCGACGAGCTGGCGGGTCTCGACCACGTCCGCGATCTCCTGCGCGGAGACGGGCAGGACGAGCGCGCCCTTCTTCGGGTAGAGCCTGATCAGGCCCTCGACCTCGAGCCGGAGCAGCGCTTCGCGCACCGGTGTACGGGACACCCCGACGGCGTCGGCGAGTTCGCCCTCGGTGAGCAGCGTCCCCCCTTCGTAACGGCGTTCCAGCACACCCTGCTTGACATGGGCGTAGACCCGCTCGGCGGCGGGCGGCTGTTTCACCGGAGGGACGGCGTGCGGGGCGGACACGGGTGGGGCGGCAGGCATGCGCACATCATAGATACAACACGCACGCATCGCGGTCGCCCGTCCAGGATGCGGACCAGCGCGACCCGACGGCTTCTCGCGCGTTCACCTTGGGGCTCCCGACGTAACCCACGTCACATCATTCGGTTCCCTTTTCCGTGCATCCCTTTGGGCGCGTGGGGAGTCCGTACGTGAGACGGCACTGCCATGTGCCGTTCTCCCAGGGGCATTTCGCGCATTCGGAGCGTTCATTTTGATTACCGGCATTAAGGGCACGCGTTTCCGCAGGGCCGCCGCTGTGACCGTCACGACCGGCGCTGTTCTGGCCGCCGGAGCCTTCGGCGCGGCACCCGCGGGTGCCGTGACCACGCCCACGATCGCCGCCAAGGGCGGCTACGTGATGAACAACGGCACGGCCAAGACCCTCTACACCAAGGCCGCTGACACCAGGCGTTCCACCGGTTCCACCACCAAGATCATGACCGCCAAGGTCGTCCTGGCGCAGTCGAACCTGAACCTGGACGCCAAGGTCACCATCCAGAAGGCGTACAGCGACTACGTGGTCGCCAACAACGCCTCCCAGGCCCACCTGATCGTCGGCGACAAGGTCACCGTCCGTCAGCTCCTCTACGGTCTGATGCTGCCGTCCGGCTGCGACGCCGCGTACGCGCTCGCGGACAAGTACGGCTCGGGCTCGACCCGCGCCGCCCGTGTGAAGTCGTTCATCGGCAAGATGAACAGCACGGCGAAGTCCCTCGGCCTGACGAACACCAAGTTCGACTCGTTCGACGGCATCGGCAACGGCAACAACTACTCGACCCCGCGCGACCTGACGAAGCTCGCCAGCAGCGCGATGAAGAACAGCACGTTCAAGACGGTCGTGAAGACCAAGTCGTACACGGCGAAGACCGTCACGAAGACCGGCGGCACCCGCACCATGGCCGCGTGGACCAACACCAACGGTCTGCTCAGCAGCTACAGCGGCACCATCGGCGTGAAGACGGGCTCCGGCCCCGAGGCCAAGTACTGCCTCGTCTTCGCCGCCACCCGAAACGGCAAGACGGTCATCGGCACCGTCCTCGCCTCGACGTCCATCCCGGCCCGCGAGTCGGACGCGAAGAAGCTGATGAGCTACGCCTTCGCCAAGTAGTCCTCCCCTCGGGGAAAGCACCACCCGCAGACGAGAAGGGGGCCCGCCGCGAACAGCGGCGGGCCCCCTTCGTCGCACCCGCCGCTGTCGCGGAACGCCGTTCCACCCATGTGATGACCCCGTGACGGTCTCCCGGCCAGGCACCGAACAGCCATACGATGAAGACCGAGTTGCCGATGTGACGAGGGGGAGCGGCACGCATGGGCGATACGACGGGTGGGCGCAAGGACCTCCAGATCCCCGACTCCGGGCTGAAGAAGCTCGCCGAGGATCTGCACGCCATGCAGGACCACCTGAACAAGCAGGTCGAGCGGATGGACACGATCGTCGACGGCATCGAGGCCGGCTGGCGCGGCCCGGCGGCCAAGGCGTACCGGACCTTCCACCGCGCGGCGGCGGAGGACGCCGTACGCATCCGCGAAGTGATGGAACTCCTGGAACAGGCCGTGCGGATGAGCCGGGGCGGCTTCTCCCGGCTGGAACTGGACACCCTGGAGAACTTCCGCAGGATCCAGGTCGGCGCGGACATCACGAGCGAGATGGACAAGCTCTCCACCCCGGACCCGGCCGCGACGCAGCAGCCCTCACGCCCGCACAGCAGCCTCGACGCGATGTGACCTCGCGCGGGCACCACGACCAGCAGTGAGCCAACCCGGGGGGATACGGATGTCGGCCGACGACGACCGCATAACAGTGGCCTTCGCCACTCTGAGACACCTCACCATCGAGCTGGAGGACATCCTCAAGCAGCTCAACGGCAGACTCGACGACCTCTACGACCGCGTCGAGCCGGTCGTCCTGTCCTGGCAGGGTGAGACCCGCGAGGTCTTCGTCGACAAGCTCGACGAGTGGAGCCACTCCGCCGAGGACCTCCAGGCCGCCCAGAAGTGGCTGCACGAGATCGTCACCTCGGGACATGTCAACTACGCGGCGGCGCACCGGGCGGTGCTGCGCGGCTGGGGGGCCGCCTGATGGGAACCCCCACTCCGCCCCAGGGCGGGACCATCGACGTCAAACCGTCCGATCTGCACCGGGTGGCCGGCGCGTTCGCCGGACAGCAGACGCCCTTCGACAAGGCCGCCAAGGATCTGGTGACGGCCCTGGAGAAGTACCCCGACGCGGGCGGGTACGGCACCGCGGCCCATGCCTTCGCCACGGCGTACGTCGAGGTCGGTAACCGCTACCTGGAGGTCTGGGCCAAGAGCGTGGTCAGCGTCGGAGGCGCCGCCGTCGGGTTCGCCACGACCGCCAACAACTACTCCAGGGCCGAGGCCGCCAACGACGCCTCCGGCAAGACGCCGGCCCAGGTGCAGGCACCGCCGGTGGTCATCGACAAGGCCCCCGACTACGGACCGGTCCCGGACCTGAAATGGGGTGACGACGACGGCGGTGACGACTTCATCCGCTCGCTGCTCGAATACGTCCCCGACGTCGTCTGGCACATCCTGCGGCCCCTGCTGGAACACGCCTTCCGCTGGGGCAAGGTCGCCGAGGTCTACCCGTTCCCCCAACAGCACTACCTCAACTCCCTGTCCCAGTCCTGGGCGGACATGACCATGTCGCTCTCGCTGACGGAGAGCACGCTGACCGGTCAGGTGAGCGGGATCACCCAGCAGAGCAACAGCGAGTGGTACGACGCCATGCGCCGGTTCTGCAGTTCGCTGTGGGGCACCACCGCCTGGGGCAAGCACACCGGCGGCTACGAGTGGCGGCACGACAGCTCCGCCGCCCAGACCGCGACCCACCCGGTCATGACCGTCCTGTTCGACTCCGCGATGAAGATCAGCGACCGGCTGCGGGACTTCGCCGAGGCGGCCGTCGAGCTGAACCACGACGTCTGGGAGATCTACTCCAAAGCCGTGAAGCAGGCCGTCGGCGACCTCGACCTCAGCCACCTCGACGTGGGGGACCTCAAGGAAGGCGCCAAGGCGGTGGGCCGCTTCTTCAAGGGGCTCGCCAAGGGAGCCGTGGAACTCGGGGCCGAGATCACGCTGAACATCGACACCGCGGCACTGAACGCCGTCGTGGAGAAGTACAACAGCAGGGTCGACGCGCTCACCCCCCAACTCCGCGCGCTCAAGAGCGATATCGACGAGGCGTATCGGCAGGCCCCCACCTATGCCGCCGAAGAGGCCCGCGCGGAAGCTTTCGGGGCGCGCTCGCTCAACGAATTCAAGAAGGAACACAAGTACACCAAGGACGACGATGAGAAGAACCACTTCTACCCGCTGGACCTGGCCAATGACGAAGGGCTGTACGGCGGTCACTCCATCGACAAGCACGTGGGACTGAGCGACGACCAGCTCAAGGGCCGACTTCGCGACGATTCGAGTGCGAGCTCGGCCTCGACCTTCAAGGATCTCCCGTCCGCGCAGCGCTACACGCAGGCGGCTCTCGACGACATCGACAACGCGGACCGCATCGAGAAATGGATCGAACGGGTCGAGAGAAGGAAACGGAACAACCCGGGCTGGGATCCCAACAATTCAAAGATCCAGCCACCGGTCGAACTCTCCTTCACCGACGTGACCGGATCGACGGTCAGCAGCGCGGACTACGCCACCGCCGGCGATCGGGCCCAGGTGAACGATACGCACCGGGTGCGGGTCGTACTACGATACCGCGACGGACTCGACCCTCCCTTCACCGTCGTCACGTCAATGCCGGTGAACTGAGAAACAGAACCGGCGACTTACGCAATAACGGTGGTCCGAACGCGGAAAGAATCCCCGGAGGCTCAGCCGCACGTCCACCAATTCCCTCGAAAGGAAATACCGTGCTGTCGTTCACGTGGTCCGCCTTCGACCGAGGCCCGGTGGCCAGGGTCCTCGATCTGGCGATCATGTGCCAGGAATCCCAGGGCACATACGCGCTCACCGACGAACTGGGGGCTTTCGTACGCCTCATCCGCTCGTCCGACGAGGCCGAGTGGCTCTGCCCGGTCACCGCCGTCACCGCGCTCCTCGACCTCGCGGCCGAACACCTCTCGGCCCGGCCTGACGCCCCACTGCCCGAGGAATTCACGGCGAAACTCGGCCGCGCGGCCGCGGGAACGGACGGCCCCGCGTACCTGCGTCTGCTGGCCGAAACCATCCGGCTCGTCGAGCGGGAGGGCGTCACGGACCCCGGCGCCGCTCCCGGCTCCGCATGGGAATCAGAAGTTCGGTTCCGTGCGCTGCGGGGATTCCACGACAACTGGCTCTCGGACGGCGAGTACCCCACGCCCCGGGAAGCGATCCGTGCCGCGATCGACTCGGAGCACCCGTTCTGCGGGGAGTTCCTCGCTCCCGTCGTGGCGCAGGCCCAGTACGCCCTCGTACACGTACTGGAGTCGCACGACGCACAGTCCCCGATGGCCCGGACCATGCCCTGGGCCACCGCGGAAACACTCTCGGTCCTGCTGGACACCGTCAACGGCCACCTGCGGCACGACCACACCGCCTCCTGACCGTCGCCGTCCGCTGACCGCCCTCCACTCCACCTCGACAGACAGGCACGCGCCAGCCATGACCACCGCGCAACGGGCAGCGACCTATCCCGACCGCGAGACCGCCCAGTGGGCCACCCAGCAGACCGTCAACCGGAACGAGCAGGTCATCCACCGCTGGCTGGCCCTCTCCACCCGTGCGAGGCTGACCATCGAGGCGGCCTGGCCGAGCCGCCCGGACCCGGTGGGCCGCGTGCTGCTCCAGGCGATGATGCTGGCCGGGCGCGAGTCCGTCGAGGTCCGGGCCGCGCGCGTCATCCTGAAACGGGACGCCTCGAAGCCGCACGGATTCGTCGTGCACGCCACATTCCCCGTCTACCTCTGACCTCTCTCCGCGATCTCGTGTCCCCCTCACCCACGGAGCCGACCGCCGTGCCCATGAACCCCCTCGAACACGACCGCCGCTACGGCGAGTTGGACCAGGTCGTACGCGCCTACACGGGTCGCGTCGCCGACGACACCGAGGAGGAGCCGAGCGCCGCCCTGACCGCGTATCTGCGGCACACCTGGCACACCCGCCCCTGGGCTCTGGCGATCGCCGAACAGCAGCTGCGCGAGTACGCCCGCAACCCCCCGGGGCGGCTTCGGCAGCGTCTGGGCGAGTTCTACGAGATCCCCGACGTCGGCCTGCCCGAGGGCGCCGTCCAGAACTGGCTGCTTCTCCTCGCCGATCACATCAGGCGAAGCGTCGAGGGCGGCGAGGTGCCGGCTCCGGCCCACCCCTTCACCCATGGGGAGTGGCACGCCCGCTTCCCCGAACTCGCCCAGTTCCTCGGCGGATGGTTCTCGCAGGACATGCCGGACGAGTTCGACGACCACGACGCGGCCGTCGCCGACTACACCGGCAGCACCGATCCGCAGCTGGTGGCCCGCCTGGCCGGCGAGCTGCACGAGCTCCTCGCCCTGAATCTGGACGAGACCGGCTACGCCCTGGCCGTCGCCGAGCTGGGCATGGAGGTCGATCCTCCGGCGCCATACTCCCCCAGTGGCTGGCTGGCCCACGTCGCCGACCAGCTCACGGCGCCGCGCGCCGACCACGGGCCGCCGTCGGCGTAGGGAAAGCGTCCGAGGGGGAGCCGCGTGCGCGGTTCCCCCTCGATCGTCCCGCTACGCCCAGGTGATCAGCCGCTTCGGCTGTTCCAGGATCGCCGCCACGTCGGCGAGGACCTTGGAACCCAGCTCGCCGTCGACCAGGCGGTGGTCGAAGGAGAGCGCGAGCGTCGTCACCTGACGCGGCTTGACCTTGCCCTTGTGGACCCAGGGCTGGAGCTTGATCGCACCGATCGCGAGGATCGCCGACTCGCCGGGATTGAGGATCGGCGTGCCGGTGTCGACGCCGAAGACGCCGACGTTGGTGATCGTCACCGTGCCGCCCTGCATCGCGGCCGGTGAGGTCTTGCCCTCGCGGGCCGTCGCCACCAGCTCGCCCAGGGACTCGGCGAGCTGGGGGAGCGTCTTGGTGTGCGCGTCCTTGATGTTCGGGACGAGCAGACCACGGGGGGTGGCGGCGGCGATGCCCAGGTTCACGTAGTGCTTGAGGACGATCTCCTGGGCCGCCTCGTCCCAGGACGCGTTGACGTCCGGGTTGCGCTTGATCGCCACCAGCAGGGCCTTGGCGATGAGCAGCAGCGGGTTCACGCGGAGTCCCGCGAGCTCCTTGTCCTGCTTGAGCTCCTCGACGAGCCTCATCGTGCGGGTCACGTCGACCGTCACGAACTCGGTGACGTGCGGAGCGGTGAACGCCGAGCCGACCATCGCGGTGGCGGTGGCCTTGCGGACACCCTTCACCGGGACACGGGTCTCCCGCACCGCGTCGTACGTGGCGACCGGGGCGGGCGCCTGCACGCGGACGGCCGTGGCGGTCTCCTCGACGGACGTCTGCGGGGCCGGCACCGGTGCGGGCGCCACCGCCGCGTGGACGTCCTCGCGCGTGATGATGCCGTCCGGGCCGGACGGTGTGACCGTCGTCAGGTCGACCCCGAGGTCCTTGGCGAGCTTGCGGACCGGGGGCTTCGCCAGCGGGCGCGGCCTGCCGTGTCCGTTGAGCTCGCCCTGGACCGCGGTGGCCGCCCGGAACACCTCGGACGGTTGCGCGGGAACCTCGGTGCCCTTGCGGGGCCGGCGCTTGGTGGAGGACTCGGCCACCCCGTACCCGACGAGGACCGGCGTGCGGCCCTCGGGCTTGGGCTCCCCGGCGGGAGCCGCCTGGGACGGCGGGACCACGGGGACGGGCTCGGCGGCCGGGGCCGCCGCCGGCGACGCCTGCACGGGCGCCGCTCCTCCGGACACGTCCACCGCGATGATCACCTGGCCCACGTCCACCGTCGTCCCCTCGGGGAAGCGGAGTTCGCGCACCACGCCGTCGTACGGGATGGGCAGCTCGACCGCGGCCTTGGCGGTCTCGACCTCGCACACGACCTGGCCGTCGGTGACGGAGTCACCGGGCTGGACGTACCACTTGAGGATCTCCGCCTCGGTGAGTCCCTCGCCCACGTCGGGCATCTTGAACTCGCGGAGCCCCGACGCGTTCTCAGTCATCGTCGTCACGACCCTCTCCTCAGTACGCCAGCGAGCGGTCGACGGCGTCGAGCACCCGGTCCAGGCCCGGAAGGTACTCGTCCTCCAGGCGTGCCGGCGGATAGGGGGCGTGGTAGCCCCCGACCCGCAGGACGGGTGCCTCCAGGTGGTAGAAGCACCGCTCCGTGATGCGGGCGGCGATCTCCGCGCCCGTGCCCAGGAACACCGGGGCCTCGTGCACCACGACCAGGTGGCGGGTCTTCTCCACCGAGGTCTGGACGGAGTCGAAGTCGATGGGCGACATCGACCGCAGGTCCAGGACCTCGATCGACCTGCCCTCCTCCTGGGCGGCCGCCGCGGCCTCCAGGCAGACCTTCACCATCGGACCGTACGCGGCGAGCGTCAGGTCGCTGCCCTCACGGGCCACGACCGCCTTGTGCAGCGGGCCGGGGATGGCGTCGGTGTTGACCTCGCCCTTGTCCCAGTAGCGCCGCTTGGGCTCGAAGAAGATCACCGGGTCGTCGGTCTGGATGGCCTGCTGCATCATCCAGTAGGCGTCGCTCGCGTTCGACGGGGAGACCACCTTGAGGCCCGCGACGTGCGCGAAGAGCGCCTCGGGGGACTCGGAGTGGTGCTCCACGGCGCCGATGCCGCCGCCGTAGGGAATGCGGATGACGACGGGGAGCTTGATCTTGCCGAGCGCCCGCGCGTGCATCTTCGCGAGCTGCGTGACGATCTGGTCGTACGCCGGGAAGACGAAGCCGTCGAACTGGATCTCCACCACCGGGCGGTAGCCCCGCAGGGCGAGGCCGATCGCCGTGCCCACGATGCCCGACTCGGCGAGCGGGGTGTCGATGACCCGGTCCTCGCCGAAGTCCTTCTGCAGGCCGTCGGTGACCCGGAAGACACCGCCGAGCTTGCCGACGTCCTCACCCATGATCAGGACCTTGGGGTCGGCGTCGAGGGCCGTGCGCAGCGACTCGTTGATCGCCTTGGCCAGCGCCATCTTTTCCGCAGCCATCGCTACTTGCCCTCCCCTTCATCCGCGAACGACGCCTGGTAGGCGGCGAACTGGGCTCGCTCCTCGTCGACGAGCGCGTGCCCGTCCGCGTACACGTTCTCGAAGATCGCGAGGTGGTCGGGGTCCGGCATGGCCCGGACGACTTCGCGTACTCGTTTGCCCAACGTCTCGCTCTCGGCCTCGAGTTCCGCGAAGAATCCCTCGTCCGCGTGGTTTGAGGCCTCCAGATACGCGCGCAGGCGCAGGATCGGGTCCTTCGCCTCCCAGGACTCTCGCTCCTCGTCCGCCCGGTACTTGGTCGGGTCGTCGGAGGTGGTGTGCGCGCCCATGCGGTACGTGTACGCCTCGACGAGCGTCGGCCCCTCGCCGCGGCGGGCCCGCTCCAGGGCCCACTTGGTCACGGCCAGGCAGGCCAGGACGTCGTTGCCGTCGACGCGGACGCCCGGGAAGCCGTAGCCCTGCGCGCGCTGGTAGAGCGGGACGCGGGTCTGCTTCTCGGTGGGCTCGGAGATCGCCCACTGGTTGTTCTGGCAGAAGAACACGACGGGCGCGTTGTAGACCGCGGAGAAGGTGAACGATTCGGCGACGTCGCCCTGGCTGGAGGCGCCGTCCCCGAAGTACGCGATCACGGCCGAGTCCGCGCCGTCCTTGGCGATGCCCATGGCGTAGCCGGTGGCGTGCAGCGTCTGCGAGCCGATGACGATCGTGTACAGGTGGAAGTTGTTGCTGTTCGGGTCCCAGCCGCCGTTGTTCACACCCCGGAACATGCCGAGCAGGTTGGTCGGGTCGACCCCGCGGCACCAGGCGACGCCGTGCTCGCGGTAGGTCGGGAAGACGTAGTCGTCGTCACGGGTGGCACGGCCCGAACCGATCTGGGCGGCCTCCTGGCCGAGCATCGAGGCCCACAGACCCAGCTCGCCCTGGCGCTGCAGAGAAGTGGCCTCGGCGTCGAAGCGGCGGCTCAGCACCATGTCCCGGTACAGGCCGCGCAGCTCCTCGGGGGTGATGTCGGCGACGTACGGGTCGTACGTGGCGTCCGCGACCCGCTCGCCCTCGGGCGTCAGCAGCTGGACGAGTTCGGGGTCCGCGCCCGAAGTACCCGGTGACTTCTTGCCGGCCGCGCCGGTGCCCTTGCTCGCTGCGGTCCTGCTCGCGGCGGTCTTTGAACCGGCCGTACTGGCGCCGCTTTTCGCAGCGGTCGTACCGGCGCTGCGTCGCGGCTTGCGCGCGGCAGTGCTCTCCACGGTCACGTGTGCTCCTCCGTCGGTCCGGCCCCCGGGGTTGCCGGGTGGCTGGGTTCCCCCTCGCTCATTGAGAGCTCGAGGGAGCGGCTCGCCGTTCCAGTACCCGTGCACGGGGTGGGTGCCACTCGGCCGGAACAGGCGTGACAGGTGCCCCGGCGAGCGCCCTGCAACGGTCACGTTACCCAGTGCTCCACATTTCTGTGAAACCCCTCCTGACCTGCCTTTTTGCTTGGATTTCCAAGTACTTTTTAGTCGGATTTCCAAGTAGTTCGCGCGGGTCGGGAACAGTTGCTGGTCACAGCACTGGTCGCAGCCTTGCAGGGGGCCGGAACACCGGCACGTTATCCCGGCCACCCCGGGCACGGGAAGAGTGGACCTCCGCGGGGCCGGGGGTGGTGTGTGACACTTACTTTGTGCCCGAAAACGGAAAAATTACCGTATTTCTCGTCGATGACCACGAGGTGGTGCGGCGCGGGGTCCACGAGTTGCTCTCCGTGGAGGACGGCATCGAAGTGGTCGGCGAGGCCGGGACGGCAGCCGACGCGCTGGTACGGATTCCCGCCACACACCCGGACGTCGCGGTGCTCGACGTACGGCTCCCGGACGGCAGCGGTGTGGAGGTCTGCCGCGAGATCCGGTCCGGCAACGAGGCCATCAAATGCCTGATGCTGACCTCCTACGCCGATGACGAGGCACTTTTCGAAGCGATCATGGCGGGCGCGTCGGGTTATGTACTGAAGGCGATCCGCGGCGGCGAACTGCTGGCGGCCGTGCGCGATGTCGCGGCCGGGAAGTCCCTGCTCGACCCGGAGGCCACGGCCCGGGTCCTGGAGCGGCTGCGCGACGGCGGCCCCCGCGGCGACGACCGGCTCGCGCACCTCACCGAGCAGGAGCGCAGGATCCTCGACCTGATCGGCGAGGGGCTGACCAACCGCGCCATAGGCGAGCGGCTGCATCTCGCCGAGAAGACGATCAAGAACTATGTGTCGAGCCTGCTGTCCAAGCTGGGCATGGAGCGGCGTTCCCAGGCGGCCGCGTACGTGGCACGCATCCAGGCGGAGAAGCAGCGCCGCTGACGAATCCGGGCCGGCCTGGGTGGGGCCGGGGCCCGGGGTTCATTCGGGACCTATGGCCCCCTCTCCCGGGACGGGCGGCTCTTGCCCGGGCCTTCCGGGTGCCGAAGATTGGAAGGATGCCCACCGACGAACAGCTCGCCGTGGACCTGATGGGCCGCACCGATCACGGTCGGGTGGCCGCCAGTCGGCACGCGCTGCCCCTGCTCGCGGCGGCCCGCCACATCGTGGTGGAGGGGCGCGTGCTGTTGCGTATGCACCGGGGCTGCGGAAGCCACCAGGCCTGCGTCGGCGGCGTCATCGCGTACGGCACCGACAACCTGAGTTCCGCGCGGCCGGGCGAGAGCCTGTGGTCCGTGCAGATCGTGGGCCGGTGCGAGGCGGTCGAGCCGACCGCGGCGGAGCGGGAGCGTTTCGGCCCCGCCCCGCGGCTCGTGGACGGCGAACGGTTCGACCCGGTCTATCTGGGCGTCACCCCCCAGTTCTGCACCGTGCACTCCACGGACGATGGTCTGGAACGGCAGTTCCAGCACATCCTGTGACCATATCGTGATCAAACATGACTGTGTGTGACAAACGCAGGTCAGGGGCGTGTAGGGTGCCCTAGCATCTGGCGCGTGCCGCGCTCATCCGTACCCATTCCTGTGATTCACGCGCCCCCTCTGGGCGCCCTCCTCCGCCAGTACGCCGCCGGGTCCGCGCTGACCTGCGACCCCGTCGAACAGGGGCTGCTCAACCGCGGCTACCGGCTGCGCACCACACACGGCCGCTATTTCCTCAAGCACCATTTCGACCCCGAGACGGCCGACCCCGCCGCGATCGCCCGCCAGCACCGGGCGACCCAGCGTCTCGCGGATCTCGGCGTTCCCGTCGCCCCGCCGCTGGCCGGCACCGACGGGCGCACGGTCGCCGTCGTCGGGGGCCACGCGTACGCGCTGCATCCCTGGATCGACGGTGGGCACCGGCACGGCGGTCAGCTCACCACGGCGCAGTGCGCCCGGCTGGGGGCCCTCCTCGGGGTCGTCCACGCGAGTCTGGAACGGGTGATGGAGCGGGTGATGGCCACCCAGGGACGCTCCGCCGCGAAACCGCCCACCGACGCCGGGCCGTATCGGGCCCCGGAGGGGACGCCGGACGAGGCGGCCGGGACGCCGGAGGGGACGCCGGACAGGGGCCAGGAGGCGCCCGACGGGGCCCAGGTGACGCCGGAGGGCGCGGGGGACGCCGGTCCGACCGGGGACACCGGAAACGCCGGCGGCACCGGGAACACCGAGGCACGCGCCCATGAGGGCACCGACCCGGCCCGGGGTGCCGATCCCGCCGACACCTTCGCGCTCATCGACCGCCTGCTCGCCAGGGTGCGCAGCCACCGGCCGCCCGACGCCTTCGACGAACTGGCGCGGCACCGGCTCCTGGAACGGCGCGCCCTCCTGGAGAAGCACGCGGACCGGCGGCCTCCGCAGGGCGGTTCGGTGGGCTGGGTGCACGGCGACTTCCACCCGTTCAACCTGCTCTACCGCGACGGCGAACCGGCCGCGATCGTCGACTGGGACCGGCTGGGCGTCCACCCCCGCGCCGAGGAGGCCGTACGCGCCGCGATGATCTTCTTCGTGCGGCCCGTCGGCGCGCTCGACCTGGCCAAGGTGCGGGCCTACGCGCGCGCGTACCGGCGCGCGGCGGGTGCGGGGGCCGCCGAACTGGCGGCCGCCGTGCACCGCGTGTGGTGGGAACGTCTCAACGACTTCTGGATGCTGCGCTGGCACTACGAGCGCGGCGACACCCGTGCCGACCCCCAGTTCCCGGCGGCCTCGGCGCTGGCGGTGTGGTGGACACGGGAGTACGACGCGGTGTGCGAGGCGTTCACGGGCTGATCGTCGGCCTGGCGTACCACCGGGAACACCCCGGGAGACGGCCAGGACACCCCGCCAGGCCGCTCCGGCGGCCCGGAAACACCACGCGCGCGTGGCGCCCGTTTCCGGGCCTCACGCGCGCGTGGGGGGCGTTTCGGTCGGATCCCCTCAAGGATTCGCGGTGTTGCCCTGGGTGTCGCCACCGCCGTCTCCCGTGGGGTCCGGAGACGCCGGCGCATCGCTGCTCGGTTCGTTCGACGGTTCCGAGGGCGTCGACTTCGTCGGGGTGTCCGAAGGCTCGTCGGACGGCTCGTCCGAGGGCCGGCTGCTGTAGCTCTCGGAGGGGGTGTCCGACGGCGTGTAGTCCGAACCGGAGTCCGAGCCCGTGCCGTTGTCCGTGGAACTGTCCGTCGAGGTGTCGGTGGAGTCGTCGCTCGGGCTCTCGCTGGGCTCGTCGCCCTTGTCGGACCGCGTGACCGTGGGCGACTGGGTCGTACCGGTGCCGCCGCTGCCGCCGCCGCCACCGGTGTTGTTGAGCGCGAGCGCGACCCCCGCCGCGATCGCGATCACCGCGAGCACCGCGAGGATCCACAGCTTGCCGCGGCCGCCGCCCCCGTTGCCGTGCCCCTCGAAGCCGCCGTCGTCACCGCCGCCGTACGGCGGGATGATCGGCGCCGGGATCTGCGTCGTGCCGGAATCACCCGGGTGCGGCAGCGCGGTCGTGCCCGCGAAGCCCGCCGCCGGGGCGTTCAGCCCCTCGTGCACCGTGACCGGTCCGGTGTTCCAGGTGCCGGTGTGTCCGCCCTGGTCGTACAGCATCTGCAGGCCGTACTGGACGAGCCCGCGCATCTCCTCGGCGGTCTGGAACCGGTCGTCCGGCTCCTTCGCGAGCGAGCGCATGACCAGCCCGTCGAGCTCCGGCGGCGCCGCCGCCGCGACCTCGGACGGAGGCACCGGGATGTCCTGGACGTGCTGGTAGACCACCGACAGCGGCGTCTCACCGGTGAACGGGGGCCGCAGCGCGAGAAGTTCGTAGAGCAGGCAGCCGGTCGCGTACAGGTCCGAGCGGTGGTCGACGGCCTTGCCGAGCGCCTGCTCCGGGGAGAGGTACTGCGGCGTGCCCATGACCATGCCGGTCTGGGTCATCGTCGACTGCGCGCCGTGCAGGGCGCGCGCGATGCCGAAGTCCATCACCTTCACGGCACCGGTCTGCGTGATGATCACGTTCGCCGGCTTGATGTCGCGGTGCACGATGCCGTGCTGGTGCGAGTAGGCCAGCGCCTCCAGCACACCCGAGACGATGATCAGCGCCTGCTCGGGCCCCGGGGCCTCGGCGTTGATGAGCAGGTCACGGATGGTGCGGCCCTCGACCAACTCCATCACGATGTACGGGACGACCCCGTGCCCGACCACGTCCTCGCCGGAGTCGTACACGGCGACCACGGCGTGGTGGTTGAGTCCGGCCACCGACTGGGCCTCGCGCGTGAAGCGGGCCTTCGAGACCGGGTCCTCGGCCAGATCCGAGCGGAGCAGTTTGACCGCGACGGTGCGCCCGAGGCGCACGTCCTCGGCCGCGAACACCTCGGCCATGCCGCCCCGGCCTAGTCTGTGGGTCAGCCGATACCGGCCATCCCCCACAAGTCCGCCGTTACCCCACATCTCCGGCGCATCTGACATACCGCCGCCAGTCGCCTCGGGGTCGGACGGGCCCTGAGCGCGCTGCTGCTGTGCCATCAGTCCTCGCCGTCGTTTCTGCCCGCGGTCTGCGCGGTGGTTGTTACGGTCTCCGTCGAGCCACGCTACAGGCTCGGCGCGGGGTGCCGGTCCGAGATGGAATCGAGATGGACCGGCCATCCAACCCGCCCCGGGTGCCCGCGCGCAAATCCTGTGTACCGCCCGCACGGCACCTGTAACGCTTCCGCGACGCTTCTTTCGCGTACGGTCACGGAACGGGCACCGAGCTTGACGTGTCACCGCCCTCGGGCAGACTTGGCCGGGAATCAGCCAATCGATCACCGGAACACGGGTGATCACAGTCGATCGATTCGATCACAGTCAATCGATCACGGACCGCGGGAGCAACCAGCCGACGCTGCCGCCGTGCCGATGGGGGACGCAGAACATGAGCCAGGACGGCGCACAGGGCCGGTACGCGGGGCGCGCGGTCGCCGGCGGCCGCTACCAGCTGCGCGATCTGCTCGGCGAGGGCGGCATGGCTTCGGTGCATCTCGCGTACGACTCGGTGCTCGACCGCCAGGTGGCGATCAAGACACTGCACACGGAGCTCGGCCGTGAGCAGGCCTTCCGCGAGCGTTTCCGCCGCGAGGCCCAGTCGGTGGCCAAGCTCACGCACACGAACATCGTCTCGGTCTTCGACACCGGCGAGGACAACCTCGACGGCATGACGACGCCGTACATCGTCATGGAGTACATCGAGGGCAAGCCGCTCGGCTCGGTCCTCGACGCGGACATCCGGCAGTACGGCGCCATGCCCGCCGACAAGGCCCTGAAGATCACCGCGGACGTGCTGGCCGCCCTGGAGATCAGCCACGAGATGGGTCTGGTCCACCGGGACATCAAGCCGGGCAACGTGATGATGACGAAGCGCAACGTCGTCAAGGTGATGGACTTCGGCATCGCCCGCGCCATGCAGTCCGGGGTCACCTCGATGACCCAGACCGGCATGGTCGTCGGCACCCCGCAGTACCTCTCTCCCGAGCAGGCGCTCGGCAGGGGCGTGGACGCCCGGTCGGACCTGTACTCGGTCGGCATCATGCTGTTCCAACTGGTCACCGGACGGCTGCCGTTCGAGGCGGACTCGCCGCTGGCCATCGCGTACGCGCACGTCCAGGAGGAGCCGGTCGCGCCCTCCTCGGTCAACCGCTCGCTGCCGCCGGCCGTGGACGCGCTGATCGCCCGTGCGCTGAAGAAGAACCCGAACGAGCGCTTCCCGAGCGCCGAGGCGATGCGCGACGAGTGCCTGCGCGTGGCCCAGTCGCTCCATGCCGCCCCGCCGAGCATCGTGCCGGGTGCCAGGACGTCGAGCGGCGCGGGCGTGGGCTCCGCCGTCTTCCCGCCGGTCGACCAGTCGATGCCGACGCCGGGTCCCGTGCAGACGCCGTACCAGCCGGGCCCCTACGGCGCGCCGACCCCGCCGCCCGCGGCCTCCCCGGCGTACGGCTATCCCCAGCAGGGGGGCTATCAGCCGGCCCCGCAGACCACGCCGTACGGCCCGCAGCACGGTGTGCCGACCCCGCCGCCGTACAACCTCGCGCCCCAGCACGTGACGTCCGCCTCGGGCGGTCCGGGGGGCCGCAGGAGCAACAAGGGGGTCGTCATCGGATCGATCGTCGTCGCGATCGTCGCGATCGGCGGTCTGATCACCGCCCTCTCGATGAACGGCGGCGGCAGTGACGACAAGGGCGGTGGCGGCGGTGCGAGCACGTCGCCGTCCGTGGTGGCGGGCCACCGGGGTCCGGAGACGTCGAAGACGATCGACACGGAGAAGTGCACGGATCCGCAGGAGTCGTACGACGACCCGGACAAGATCCAGGTTCCCGACTTCACCTACCGGTACATCAAGTCGGTCAAGTCCTGTTTCCAGGCCGCGGGCTGGCAGATGAACGAAACCCCCGTCGACGAGAACACGTACGGCGAGGGCACGGTCATGGAGCAGTTCCCCACCGCCGGAACGGACGTCGACCCGAAGGACATGCCGGAGATCGAGCTGAAGGTCTCGACCGGCGACCCGTCCTGAACCGTCGGTGACGGCCGGTCCCCGACGACCGGGGACGTCTGCCACCGGCCCCCGACGACCGGAAGACACAGCGGGCCCGGCACTTTCGTGCCGGGCCCGCTGTGTCCGTGCCGTCGAGCGGGCCGGTGCACCGGCCGCGGACCCGGGGGGAGACGCGATACGCGCGGCGGGCCGCCGCGCCGACCCGGGCCGCTTCCCCGCCCGCGACGCCGCCGGGACCTACCGGTAACCGGGACCTACAGGTAAGGGCCGCCCGAGCGGCCGCCCGTGCGCGGATCCTCGTCGCCGTCCAAGCCGCCGACGCCCGGCGGAAGGGCGCGGCGCATCTGCTCCAGCTGTGCCCTGGCCGCCATCTGCTGCGCGAACAGGGTCGTCTGGATTCCGTGGAAGAGACCCTCGAGCCAGCCCACCAGCTGCGCCTGCGCGATCCGCAGCTCGGCGTCGCTGGGAGTCGCGTCGTGGGTGAAGGGCAGCGAGAGCCGCTCCAGCTCCTCGACCAGTTCGGGTGCCAGGCCGTCCTCCAGCTCCTTCACGGAGCTGGCGTGGATCTCCTTGAGCCGGACCCGGCTCGCCTCGTCCAGGGGCGCGGCGCGCACCTCTTCGAGAAGTTGCTTGATCATGCTCCCGATGCGCATGACCTTGGCTGGCTGTTCGACCATCTCTGTCACCGGGACCTCGCGGGAGTCCTCGTCACCGGTGCCACCGAGAGCCATTCCGTCCTGGCCCACGACCAGGATCTGGGGGTCCTCCGGCGACCTTTCGTTCCTCGGCATCTCCATGCCGCCATTGTCTCGCACCACTCCACCTCATCACGGTGGCGCCCCCCACACAGAGTGATCCACTCGCCCGGTCACCGTCGAGATGCCGGGAAGAGGGCGTCATGTGAGGCTTGCCCCAATGATCATGGGACTCCTCTACCGGGAGGGGGTCACCGGCGTGACTCCATGGCTCAGCTCATCCCGCGGGCCGATATTGCTGCTGATACTGGCGACCGCCATGGCATACCCGTTCTGGGCCGCCTCGTACGCGGCCGCGTCGTCCGCCCCACCGTCCGCGTCACCGGCCACCTCGCCGCCCGCTTCACCGGCCAGGTCGTCCTCTGCTTCACCGGCCACGTCATCCTCCGCGGAACCGTCCCGGCGGCCGTCCGCGGAGCCGTCCCGCCGGCCGTCCGCGTCACCGAGCCGTCGGCCCTCCGCGTCACCGGCCCGCCGGCCCTCCGCGTCGCGCTCGCCGGCCGCGCGACCGCCCCGCCCGCCATCCGTCCCGGCCGCCGCTTCGGTCTCCGGATCGACCCCCGGATCGGCCCCCGCCGACGCCCCGTCCGTTCCGGAGGCCGCCGGACCCACCCCAGCCGTGGAGGACTCCCGCGCGGGAAGCGAGGCGGGAGAGGGCCGTGCGCGGCCGGGGCGCGAGGAGAGAAACCAGGGTGAGGGCGCATACGACGAGGACTCCGCGCCGACGTACACGGACCGGGACCCCCTCCAGGAGAGCCCCGGCTCCGACGTCACCACCGGGCCGCCGCCGAACGCGGCCGTACCCGTCGAGCAGCACGTCGTCCGCCCGGCCGCGCCGGCGCGGCCGACGCTGCGGATCCTGCCGCTGGGCGGCGGCCTGATCCTCATCGGCCTGGGCCTGGGGATGGCCTTCCTCGCCCTGCGCCTGCGGCGTGGCTGAGCGGGCCGCCCAGCCACGCCACCCGCCCACCGCCACGCCGACCGTCGCCGGCCCGCACAGGGGACGCCGGAGGCCGCCATGGGCACACGTCAGGGAGCGACGAGCAGCACCTTGCCGATGTGACCGCTCTCCTCCAGGATCCGGTGCGCCGCCGCGGCCTCGCTCATCGGCAGCTCACGGTCGACCACCGGGCGCACGTGACCGGACTCGATCAGCGGCCACACGTGCTCGCGTACGGCCGCGACGATCGCCGCCTTCTCGCCGAGCGGGCGGGCACGCAGCGAGGTCGCGCTGACGGCGCCCCGCTTGGTGAGGAGCGCGCCGATGTTCAGCTCGCCCTTGGCACCGCCCTGCAGGCCGATGATCGCGAGCCGTCCGTTGACGGCGAGGGCCTGCACGTTGCGGTCGAGGTACTTGGCGCCCATGTTGTCGAGGATGACGTCGGCACCCGTACCGCCCGTGGCCCGCTCGATCTCCTCGACGAAGTCCTGCTCGCGGTAGTTGATGAGGATGTCCGCGCCGAGCTCGGCGCAGAAGTCGAGTTTCTCCTTGGTGCCCGCCGTGACGGCGACCTTCGCGCCCACGGCCTTGGCGAGCTGGATCCCCATGGTGCCGATGCCGCTGGAGCCGCCGTGCAGGAGCAGGGTCTCGCCCGGACGCAGGTGGGAGATCATGAAGACGTTCGACCAGACGGTGCAGGCCACCTCGGGCAGCGCCGCCGCCTGCTTGAGGTCCAGGCCCTCGGGCACGGGCAGCAGCTGTCCGGCCGGGACGACGACCTTCTCGGCGTACCCACCGCCCGCGAGCAGCGCGCACACCTCGTCACCGACGGCCCAGCCCGAGACACCGGGCCCCATCTCGACGATGCGTCCCGCGCATTCGAGACCGGGGTAGGGGGACGCTCCGGGCGGCGGGTTGTAGAAGCCCTGCCGCTGCATCAGGTCGGCACGGTTGACCGCGCTCGCCACCACCTCGACAAGGACTTCGCCGTCGCCGGGCACGGGGTCCGGGACCTCGGCCCACACCAGCGCCTCGGGCCCACCAGGTTCAGGAATCGTGATCGCGTACATGAGGGCGACGCTACTCCTGCGGGAGGGAACGGGTGCCCGGCGCCACCGGTGGACGCGGAGCGGCCCGCACGATGGTGATGAGCCGGTCGGTCGGCTGGAGCGTCCCGACGGCCGGATCGGCGTATCCCAGCACCCGATGTCCCCGTACGACGCTCACCACCAGGTCGTCGGTCTCGCGCACGCCCTTGCCCACCTCGGCCCTCATGACCGGGCGTTCGACGATGCCGAGCCCGCTGCCCTGCTGGATGAGGTCCTCCATGACCAGGCCCGCGCTGGGGCTGAGCACGGAGAGTCCGAGGAGCCGTCCCGCCGCGCTGGCGCTGGTGATGACGGCGTCGGCGCCTGACTGCCGCACCAGCGGCGCGTTCTCCTCCTCCCGCACCGCGGCGACGATCTTCGCCTCGCGGTTGAGCTGCCGGGCGGTCAGCGTGACCAGCACGGCCGTGTCGTCGCGCTGGGTCGCGACGATGATCTGCCGTGCCTTCTGGACCTCGGCCCGCACCAGCACGTCGCTGCGGGTCGCGTCCCCGACGACCCCCGCGTATCCGTCCGCCTTCGCCGCGTCGACCGCCTCGGAGTTCGGGTCGACGACCACGACCAGTTCCTTCCTCAGTCCCTTCGCGCAGACGGTCTGCACCGCCGACCGCCCCTTGGTCCCGAAGCCGACAACAACCGTGTGGTCCCTCAAGACCCGCCCCTCCAGCAGTCTTCCGAACGCACCCTACGAACCGGGCAACGGTGACGACGCTACTGCCAACGGGGACGACGCCACTGCCGACAGGACGGTCGGCCCGCGTGCCGAGGGCGTTCGTCCGGGACCATGGTCACCGTGCCGACCGACTGGATCACCGCCGCAGGGGGCAAGCCATGAGCCACGAGAAGCAGCCCCTCCCCAGACCCGAGAAGTTCTCGATCCTCCGGTCCCTCTGGTACCGGTCGCGGGGCGAAGCCCTGGAGGACGCCGAAGCCGCGCGCGCCATCACCATGCCTGCCGAGAGGACACTGCCACCGCTCCAGCAGGTCCTGCGGCGACTGGCCATGGCGCTGTTGGTACTGGCCGTCACGACACTTCTGGTCTGGGTCGACCGTGACGGCTACAACGACAACGCGGACGGCACTGTCGACTTCCTGGACGCCGCGTACTACGCGACCGTCACCCTCTCGACCACCGGATACGGCGACATCACTCCGGTGAGCGACGCCGCCCGGCTCACCAACATCCTCGTCATCACGCCGCTGCGCGTGCTGTTCCTGATCATCCTGGTCGGCACCACGCTCGAGGTCCTCACGGAACGCACCCGCCAACAGGTGCGCGTCCACCGGTGGCGTTCGCGGATGCGGGATCACGTCGTGGTCGTCGGATACGGCACCAAGGGGCGGCACGCCGTCGAGTCGCTGCTGGGCCAGGGCACGGCGAAGGACCACATCGTCGTCGTCGATCCACAGCGCAAGGCGGTCGAGGCCGCCGGCAGCGACGGGCTCGTGGCCGTGCTCGGCGACGCGACCCGCACCGACACCCTTCGCAAGGCCGAGTTGCAGACGGCCGCGCGCGTCATCGTCGCCCCGCAGCGCGACGACACCGCGGCACTGGTCACGCTCACCGCGCGCCAGCTCAACAAGCGGGCCACTCTCGTCGTCGCGGTCCGGGAGGACGAGAACGTCCCCCTGCTCAGACAGAGCGGCGCGGACACCGTGGTCACGAGTTCCAGCTCGGCCGGCCGTCTCCTCGGCGTGTCCGTGGCCAGCCCGCACGCGGCCGACACCCTGGAGGACCTGATGACCCACGGCAGCGGACTCGATCTCGTCGAACGTGCGGTGACCAAGGACGAGGTGGGCCGGTCTCCCCGCGAGTGCTCCGATCTCGTCGTCGCCGTCGTGCGGCGCAAGAGGGTGCTGGACCACACCGACCCGGAGGCCGCGGCCCTTCAGTTCGGCGACCGGGTGATCAGCATCAGGCAGAGCCTTCCGCGCAGTTGACCCGGCGACGCGCGCTGACGACACACCAGGCACCCATCTCCGCGCCGATATGCGGGGAGTTCCGCTTTTGCACCCGTCCGGTCCCCCGACATCACACGTTGGACATGCCCGACATGACAGTCAATGCAGCCATTAGTACGTTCAACGCAGGTCGGCTGTCCGGCCGACGTCTCCGAGGCAGAGAGAAGTCCCATGCCCACGCGTACTTTCGCCGTGGCCGCCGCCGTAGGCGCAGCGGCCTTCGCCACCACCGGCATCACCTACGCCTCGCCCGCCGAGTCCACGCAGGCCGCCCCGTCCGTCCAGCGGGCGGTCTCGTCCGTCAAGAAGGCGGCGCCGTCCGCCAAGAAGGCCATCCCCGCCACGCCTCCCCTCGATGGCGGCACCGTGAGCAGGAACAAGGGCGAGGGCGGCGACCGCGGGGGGCGCGACCACGAGGGCCGCGGGGGCCGCGACCACGAGGGACCCGGGTACATCTACTTCAACGAGCGGACGTACTCCGGCTCCATCGAGGGCTGCATCGCCGCGGCCAGCGGGCTGGGCGCCAACAGCTTCAGCATCTACAACGACAGCAGGAGGACCGTCGAGGTCTACCGCGGGTTCAACTGCAACGGCGGCTCCCCGGTCGCCACCGTCGGCCCCCATGGCGCCACGAACGGCGTCGTGACCAGTCCCGTCAACGGAGACGCGTTCGGGACCGACGCACTGATCGCCGGTGCCATGTTCGGTGACGACGGCGTCGTGGGCAGCTTCCGGGTGGTCCACGACGACGAGTGGTGACAGGCCGCCGCTTCAGCCGCCGCCCCACCCGGACGACCGGAGCACGGTCCGGACGTTTCACGTGAAACACGCCCCGATCCCCCTCACCGCCCGGCGCATGAGCCGACGCCGGCCGACGCCCTGACTCATGTCGAGCAGGTACCGACGCCGGGCGACGCCCTGACTCATGTCGAGCAGGTACCGACGCCGGCCAACGCCCAGGGCAGATCAAGGAGTTCCAGCTCCTGACCCGGGCGGGCGCCACCGGGCGGAACGACCGCGAGAGCGTCGGCGGCGGCGATGCCGCGCAGCATGGCCGGACCGTTGTAGCGCAGCGGAACCGCCTGGTCCCCGTGCAAGGTGACGGGGATGAGACGGGTGTCGTACGGGTGCCCGTGCACCCCGTCCCTGACGGGCAGTGTGTACGGCTCCGGCGCCACCCGCCCCGCCAGGTTCCGCAGCAGCGGCTCGGCGAGTGTGAGCAGCCCGGAGATGGCCGCCAGAGGGTTGCCGGGCAGGCCGACGAGATGCTGGTTCTCCTTGGTGCGGGCCAGCAGCATGGGATGGCCCGGGCGCACCTCGACGCCGTCCACGAGGAGAGTGGCGCCGATACGGCTCAGGGTCGGGTGGACGTGGTCGACGGGACCCGCGGCGGTGCCGCCGGTCGTGACGATCACGTCGGCGGCGGAGCCGGTGATCGCCTTGTACAGGGCTTTGGCATCGTCGCCCAGTCTGCGTACGGCAACGACGTCGGCGCCGAGCGCGCGCAGCCAGGGCGGCAGCATCGGGCCGAGCGCGTCCCGGATCAGTCCCTCCCGGGGGAGTCCCTCGGTGAGCAACTCGTCACCGAGGACCAGGACTTCGACGCGTGCGCGGGGGATGACGGCGAGGGTGTCGTATCCGGCGGCCGCGGCGAGGCCCAGCACGGCGGGAGTGACCAGGGCGCCGGTGGGCAGAAGCCCGTCGCCGCTGCGGCATTCCTGGCCGCGCGGCCGGATGTCCTGTCCGTGCACGACCGTGGGCGTTCCGCCGGCCCGCCCGGAGCCGAGGCCTTCGGGGAGGGTCGCGTGCAGCCGCCCCTTGTCGTCGATGCGTCCGTGTTCGCTGCGCAGGACGGCGGTGGCGTCCCGCGGGACGCGTGCTCCGGTGGCGATCCGCACCGCCTCGCCGTCGGTGAGGGGCTCCGGCTTCGCGTGGCCCGCGAGGACGCCCTCGTCGCGGACGTCCCAGGGGCCGGGACCGGCGACCGCCCAGCCGTCCATCGCGGAGGTGTCGAAGGAGGGCAGGTCCGTGAGCGCGGTGAGCGGCGCCGCGGTCACCAGGCCCAGGGCGGCGTCCAGCGGGACGGAGACGGGAGCACGGTGCGGCAGTGAACGGGCGGCCCGCTCGGCGGTGGTGCGGGCGCCGGGCCAGGGGGTGGCCTTGCGCTCTCCGCCGTGCCCGGTCCGCACGGCGTGCGAGGGGGGCACGGCCTCGGGCACGGGTGTGCCGGTCGCGGCGTCGCCGTGGCCCGCCGAGCGTCGGGGGTCCTTGACCAAGGCCAGGGCCTCCTCCACGTCGAATTCGTCGGCGTCCCGGCCGACGCGGGCGCCCGGCGAGGTCATCAGGCGTCCGGGGCGGCGTCGGAGCCGGGTCCGGTGCCGGAACCCGTGGGGGTGTGAGAGCCGGGTGTGGCGCCGGATCCTGCTCCGGGTTCGGCGCCGGGAGTGTCCCCGGGGGTGTCCTCGTCGGCCCAGCGCAGCGCCAGCGCCGCGGCTTTGCGGGCGGCCTCGGCCACGGCCTCGGGGCCTCCCCCGGCCCGCGCGGCCGCGTATCCCACGAGGAACGTGGTCAGCGGTGCCGCCGGCCGCGCCACTCCGTGCGCGGCGTCGCGGGCCAGGTCGAGCAGAACGCCGGTGTCGACGTCCAGGTCGATGCCCAGCTCGTCCTTGACTGCGGAAATCCATTCATCCAACACGTGCCCATGCTCCCTGATACGTGCCCGGGCGGCGGCGATGTCGTCCCAGGTGTCGCAGTCGAAGGACGCGACGGGGTCGGAGATGCGGGTGAGATCCAGCGCGGCGGTGAGCCGTCGCAGCGGCAGACCGGTGAGTCCGCCGTGCGCCGAGTCGAGCGCGGCCAGTTCCCGGCGCAGCGCCCCCGCCCGGTACGCGGCCACGAGCGGCTGGTCGCGGCCGTCGGGGTCGCTGAGCAGAACGCCGTCGGGGCGCCCCGGGCCACGCGGGGCGTGGCTCCCCCGGAGCGCGTCCAGCAGTCGGCGTACCGTCCCCTCGTCCAGGAACGGCAGGTCGGCGGAGAGCACCACGACGTCCTCCGCCGACGTGCGGCGCAGCCCGGCGTCGAGGGCGGCCAGCGGCCCCCCGCCGGGTGGCTCCTCGTGGGCCCACCGCACGGGACGCACGGTGGTTCTGGGCTCGGCCACGACCACCGTGGTGGTGGCCGCCGCACAGGCGGCGAGGACCCGGTCGAGCAGGGGGCGCCCGCCCACCCGCACACCGGGTTTGTCCGCGCCGCCCAGCCGCCGGGCGGCACCGCCGGCGAGCACGACGGCGTCGTACGGGGCGGTGGGGCCGGGGGCGCCCGGTGGCTCGTACGCGGTCATTCCCCGAGTATGCGGGCCGCGGCGATCACAGGGAACGCAGAAGCACCGCCGGCTGTTCGACACAGTCCGCCACGTACCGCAGGAAGCCGCCCGCCGTGCCGCCGTCGCACACCCGGTGGTCGAAGGTGAGCGAGAGCTGGACGACCTGCCGCACCGCCAGCTCGCCCTGGTGCACCCAGGGTTTGGCGACGATCCGGCCGACACCGAGCATGGCCGCCTCGGGGTGGTTGATGATCGGCGTGGAGCCGTCGACGCCGAACACCCCGTAGTTGTTCAGCGTGAAGGTGCCGCCCGTGAGGTCGCCGGGGGTCAGGGTCCCGGTCCGTGCGGCCTCGGTCAGCCGGGCGAACTCGGCGCTCAGCGACTGCGCGTCGCGGGTGTGCGCGTCCCGGACGACGGGGACGACGAGGCCGCGTTCGGTCTGTGCCGCGAAGCCGAGGTGGACGTGCCCGAGCCGGACGATCTCGCGGGCTTCCATGTCGACGGTCGAGTTGAGCTCCGGATGGCGGGCCAGCGCGGCCGTGCAGATCCTGGCCAGCAGCGCGAGCAGGGAGATCTTCGGACCGCCGGCGGCGTTCATCGCCGCGCGGGCGGCGAGGAGTTCGGTCGCGTCGGCGTCCACCCAGCAGGTCGCGTCGGGGATCTCGTGCCGGCTGCGGGAGAGCTTGTCGGCGACGGCGCCCCGGATGCCGCGCAGGGGAACACGGGTGTCGGCCCCGGGCGTGGCGGTGGGAGTGGAGGCGGTTTCGGGTGGGCGGGGGACCGCGAGGGTCTCCGCCCGCAGGACGGTGCCGTCGGCCGAGCGCAGCGCGTGCTCCACGTCCGCCCGCAGGATCAGTCCGTCGGGGCCGGAGCCCGTCAGTTGCCTCAGGTCCAGGCCGTTCTCCCGGGCGATCCTGCGGACCAGCGGGGAGATGACGGGAACGGGACCGGTCGTCCGTGTCCCCGCGTTCCCGAGTCCCCGCGCGCCCGTCAGCCCGCGCGCGTCCGTGCGCTCCGGCACGGCCGTACGTCCCGGGGCCGCCGTGTCCACGCCGGCCACCCGGCCCGTTCCGAGTGGTCCGGACGTACCGTCCACTCCCTGGGCGGCGGCCGGGGAGCCGCCGTTCGACACGGCTCCGTCGGCGGGCCGGACGGGCGCGACCGGGCTGGTCCGCACCCTCTTGCGACGCGCCGGAGGCGCTCCCGTGCCGTAGCCCACGAGCACGTTGCCGGACCCTTCGTCCGCACCGCCGGACGCCGGCGCGTCGCCGCCGACCGCGACCGTCAGCAGGGGGGAGCCGACCGGCAGCTCCGTGCCCTCCTCGCCGAAGCGGGCCGTGACCACGCCCCCGTAGGGACACGGGACCTCGACCATCGCCTTGGCGGTCTCCACCTCCACGACGGGCTGGTCGACGGCGACGACGTCACCGACCTCGACGAGCCAGCGGACGATCTCCGCCTCGGTGAGGCCCTCGCCGAGGTCGGGAAGCTTGAACTCCAGCACCTGGGCCATCAGTTGTCCGCCTCCCACTGGAGACGCGCCACGGCGTCCAGGATCCGGTCGACGCCGGGCAGATGGTGCCGCTCCAGCATCGGCGGCGGATACGGGATGTCGAACCCGGCCACGCGCAGCACCGGCGCCTCGAGGTGGTGGAAACAGCGCTCGCTCACCCGGGCCGCTATCTCCCCGCCGGGACCGCCGTAGCCGCCCGACTCGTGCACGACGACCGCGCGGCCGGTCCGCCGCACCGACGCCGCCACCGTCTCGTCGTCGAAGGGGACGAGGGAGCGCAGATCGACGACCTCGAGGTCCCAGCCCTCGGCCCGCGCGGCCTCGGCCGCCTCCAGGCAGACGGGCACGGACGGCCCGTAGGTGATGAGCGTGGCGCTGCTGCCCGGCCGGCGCACCACCGCGCGGCCTATGGGCTCCACGGACTGCGGCTCGTCGGGGTTCCAGGAGTCCTTCGACCAGTACAGCCGCTTGGGCTCCAGGAAGACGACCGGGTCGTCGGAGGCGATGGAGGCGCGCAGCAGCCCGTAGGCGTCGGCGACCGTCGCGGGCGTGACGACATGGAGCCCCGGAGTCGCCATGTAGTACGCCTCGGAGGAGTCGCTGTGGTGCTCCACGCCGCCGATGCCGCCGCCGTACGGCACACGGATGGTCAGCGGCAGCGGCATGGCGCCGCGGGTGCGGTTGCGCATCCGCGCCACGTGCGAGATCAGCTGCTCGAAGGCCGGGTAGGCGAAGGCGTCGAACTGCATCTCCACGACCGGCCGCAGCCCGTACATCGCCATGCCGACGGCCGTGCCGAGGATGCCCGCCTCGGCGAGCGGGGTGTCCGTGCAGCGGTCCTCGCCGAACTCCTTGGCGAGCCCGTCGGTGACGCGGAAGACGCCGCCGAGGGTGCCGACGTCCTCGCCCATGACGTGGACGCTCGGATCGGCGGCCATGGCGTCGCGCAGCGCGCGGGTGAGGGCCTGCGCCATGGTGGCGGGTTTGAGGGCGACGGTGGTCATCGGCCGCTGCCTTCCGACTCGGATCCGGCGGCGGAGTCCGGCTCGGCCTCGGCCGCCAGCTCCGCACGCAACTGCGCTTCCTGTTCGCGCAGTTGCGGTGTGGGCTCGGCATACACATGGGCGAACAGATCCATGGGGTCGAGCACCGGGTCCTGGTTCATCCGGGCACGCAGGTCCGCGGCCATCGCCTCGGCGGCCTCACGGGCGGCCTGGATGCCCTCCTCGTCGAGGAGACCACGCGCGGTCAGCTCCTGCTCCAGGAGCACGATCGGGTCGTGCGCGCGCCAGGTCTCGACCTCGGAGTCACCGCGGTAGCGGGTCGCGTCGTCGGCGTTCGTATGGGCCTCGATGCGGTACGTCACGGCCTCGACGAGCGTCGGACCGCCGCCGGCGCGCGCGTGGCGCACGGCGTCGCTCAGGACCTCGTGCACGGCCGCCGCGTCGTTCCCGTCGACCAGGCGCCCGGGCATTCCGTAGCCGACGGCCTTGTGGGCCAGCGAAGGAGCCGCGGTCTGCTTGTCGAGCGGGACGGAGATGGCGAAGCCGTTGTTCTGGACGAGGAAGACGACCGGGACCTGCCACACGGCGGCGAAGTTCAGCGCCTCGTGGAAGTCGCCCTCGCTGGTGCCGCCGTCGCCCACCAGGGCGAGCGCGACCACGTCGTCGCCCTTGAGACGGGCGGCGTGCGCGAGGCCCACCGCGTGCGGAAGCTGGGTGGCGAGCGGGGTGCACAGCGGAGCGATGCGGTGCTCACGGGGGTCGTACCCGGTGTGCCAGTCGCCGCGCAGGAGGGTCAGGGCCTGGACGGGGTCGAGGCCGCGGGCGACGGCGGCGAGGGTGTCGCGGTAGCTGGGGAAGAGCCAGTCGCGTTCCTCCAGGACGAGCGCGGCGGCGACCTCACAGGCCTCCTGGCCCGTGCTGGAGGGGTAGACCGCGAGGCGGCCCTGCTTGGTGAGAGCCGTGGCCTGCGTGTTGTAGCGGCGGCCTCGCACCAGCTCCGTGTACAGACGGCGCAGCAGATCCGGGTCGACCTGTGCGGCCGTTTCGGTGCCGAGGACGCGATGGGGCAGCGCGTCGGGCAGCAGCGGCGCGGGGTCGGTGCGGGGCTGCCAGGCGGGCGGCGGCGTGGGCCGGTAAGCACCTCGCTGCTCCATGACCGTCATGACGGCACCTCCTCGTGGGAGCGGCTCGGGACGCATCACGGGTGTGGTGCGCCTCACCTACCGATTGTTCGGTCGTCGGCACATTTTGGCTACAGGCACCGGCAGGCTGTGGACAAACGGTTCTGCACAGCCTGAGATGGACGCAGTACGTCCATGGTAGGGAGGCGGGGGGACATGGCACCTGAACAAATGGCCGAGCCGCCGGAGGCCGGCGCCGTCGCGCCGCCCGCCCGTCCGCTCGACGCGATCGACCAGGACATCCTGCAGATGCTCCAGGCGGACGGCCGCGCCTCCATACGTTCCGTGGCCGAACGGGTCCACGTGTCACGGGCGAACGCCTACGCGCGGATCAACCGCCTCATCGAGGACGGCGTGATCCGCGGCTTCGGGGCGCGCGTCGACCACGAACGCGCGGGACAGGGCACCTCGGCGTACATCACCCTCAAGATCGTGCAGAACTCCTGGCGCACGGTGCGCGAGCAGCTGCGGGTCCTTCCCGGGGCGTCCCACATCGCACTGGTGGGCGGTGACTTCGACGTGCTTCTGCTGGTCCACACGCCTGACAACAGGGCGCTGCGCGAGCTGGTCCTCACCCGGCTCCAGGCGATCCCGGAGGTACTCAGCACGCGGACGCTGCTGGTGTTCGAGGAGGAGGACCTGGAACCGGAGGGCTGAGATCAGCTCTCGGCCCTGAGTCCCCCGAAGACCACCTGTACGACCGCGTCGGCCACCTCACGCTCGACCGTGCCCCGCCCGTCCGGCCGGTACCACTCCACGATCGAGTTGATCATCCCGAAGACGAGCCGGGTCGCGAGCCGGACCTCCACGTCGCTGCGCACGTCCCCCTCGGCCGCCGCGTCCTTCAGCAGCTCGGCCACCCGGTGGTCGAAGTCACGGCGCCGCTCCAGGGCCCACCGCTCGGTGCCCGTGTTGCCGCGCACGCGCAGCAGCAGGGTCACGTACGGCAGCTCGGCGGTGAGCACCTCGACCATCCGCCGTACGACGTACTCCAGGCGCTCCACGGCGCGCCCCACGCACGCGTGCTCCTCGTCGAGGATCTCGAAGAGGCCGTCGAGGGCGCGGCTGACGGCGCGGCGCAGCAGCTCCTCCTTGCCGGCGACATGGTGGTAGATCGACGACTTGGAGATGCCGGCAGCCTTGGAGAGGTGCTCCATGGAGGTGCCGTCGTAGCCGCGCTCGTTGAAGACCTGGACGGCGACGGAGAGCAGGGTCTCCGGGGTGTACGTGTCGCGCTTGGCGGTGGTCATGAGGTGCCCTCCCGCTTCTCGGTGGCGTGCCCGTGGCGGTACAGGGCGAGGGAGGGGGCGTAGCGGCCGGAGGGCTCGCGCAGGTGCAGCTCCTCCAGGAGGTCGTGCGCCCAGGTCCTGCCGAGCCTGCGGCACCACTCGAAGGGCCCCAGAGGGTAGTTGACGCCCAGGCGCATCGCGGTGTCGACGTCCTCCTCGGTGGCCACTCCCTTCGCGACCGCGTCGTGCGCCAGGTCGACGATGCGGGCCACGGTCCGGGCGACGATCATGCCGGGGGCGTCCCCGATGACGCTGACGTCCTTGCCCAGCGCCTGGAACAGGCCGATGGCCTCCGCGACCGTCTGGGGCGCGGTGTCCTGCGACGCGGACAGGGCGACGCGGGTGGCCGCGCGGTAGTCCAGCGCCAGGTCGAAGTAGACGACGTCGCGGAACTCGATCGAGGTCTGGCCGTCGGCGAGGACCAGCTGGCCGCCGCTGGGCAGCAGCAGGCGGGTGCCGTGGTCCTCCTCGTCCTCGCGGACCTGGATGCCCGCCTCGCGGATCAGGGCGACCAGCTCGGAGGCCGGTCCCAGGTCGCCCTCGACGACGACGTGGGCGGGCGGCTGCGCCTTCTCGGCGGTGTGCGGCTCGGGGCGTTCGGCGTCGTCCCCGTAGTCGTACCAGCCGTGCCCGGTCTTGCGGCCGTGCCGTCCGGACTCGACGAGCCGCCGCTGCGCGAGCGACGGGGTGAAGCGCAGGTCCTGGAAGAAGGCCTGCCACACGGAGTGCGTGACGGACTCGTTGACGTCCTGGCCGATCAGGTCGGTGAGCTCGAAGGCGCCCATCCTGAAGCCGCCGGACTCGCGCAGGACCGCGTCGATGGTGGCGGGATCGGCGGCCTGCGACTCGTACACCGCGAAGGCCTCGGCGTAGAAGGGCCGCGCGATGCGGTTGACGATGAAGCCGGGGGTGTCGGCGCAGGCGACCGGGGTCTTCCCCCAGGCGCGTGCCGTCTCGTACGCGCGCGTGGCCGACGAGAAGTCGGTCGCGTACCCGGAGACGACCTCCACGAGGGGCAGCAGCGGCGCGGGGTTGAAGAAGTGCAGTCCGACCAGGCGGCCGGGGTTGCTCAGGGCGCCACCGATGGCGGTGACGGACAGGGACGAGGTGTTGGTGGCGAGCAGGCAGTCGTCCTCGACGATGTCCTCGAGATCGCGGAACAGCTTTTGTTTGACGTCGAGTTGTTCGAGGACGGCCTCGACGACGAGCGCGCAGTCCGCCAGCTCGTCGAGGCTCCGCGCGGGGCGCAGCCGCCCGCGCGCGGCGTCCCGGTCGGCGTCGCTGAACCGGCCCTTGTCGACCAGCCGGTCGAGGCGGGCGCAGATCGCTTCGGCCGCCGCGTCGGCCCGGCCCGCGAGGGTGTCGTAGAGCCGCACGGGGTGGCCCGCGACCAGCGCGACCTGGGCGATGCCCTGGCCCATGGTGCCGGTGCCGACGACGGCCACGGGGCTGTTGAGGTCGAGTGCTGTCATGCTCGCGATCCTCCCGCACGGGGGTTTCCACAGATGCGGCGGACCCCCTTGTCCCGACCGATCGTTCGGTTACTCTAACTCTGACTGTCCGTTCCTGCCCAGCTCGCGAGCGCAATGAAGCGCTCCTGAGACGAGGAGTTGGTCCCCGATGGCCGCCGAACTCACCGCGCACCAGTTGATCGCCCAGCACCGGCCCACCCTCGACCAGGCGCTGGAAGCGATCCGCACACGCGCGTACTGGTCCCCGCATCCCGAACACCCCAAGGCCTACGGCGAGAACGGCAGCCTGGGCATGGCCGAGGGCAAGGCCGCCTTCGACGCCGTCCTCGGCACCCGCGTCGACCTCGGCCAGCCGGGCACCGACGACTGGGTGGGCGGCGAGGTCTCGCCGTACGGCATCGCGCTGGACGTCACCTACCCGCACGCGGATATCGACGTGCTGCTGCCCGCCATGCGGGCCGGCCAGCGTGCCTGGCGCGACGCGGGCGCGGAGACACGCGCGGTGGTCTGTCTGGAGATCCTCAAGCGGATCGCCGACCGGACGCACGAATTCGCGCACGCCGTGATGCACACCAGCGGCCAGGCCTTCATGATGGCGTTCCAGGCGGGCGGCCCGCACGCACAGGACCGCGGACTGGAAGCGGTGGCGTACGCGTACGCGGAGCAGGTCCGCACCCCGGACACCGCGGAGTGGACGAAGCCCCAGGGCAAGCGCGACCCGATCACGCTCACCAAGCAGTTCACCCCGGTCCCGCGCGGCGTCGCGCTCGTCATCGGCTGCAACACCTTCCCCACGTGGAACGGCTATCCGGGCCTGTTCGCCTCCCTGGCCACCGGCAACGCCGTCCTCGTGAAGCCCCACCCGCGCGCGGTGCTGCCGCTCGCGCTCACCGTGCGCATCGCGCGCGAGGTGCTCGCCGAGGCGGGCTTCGACCCGAACCTGGTGGCGCTGGCCGCCGAGCGCCCCGGAGAGGGCATCGCCAAGACCCTGGCCGTCCGCCCCGAGATCCGGATCATCGACTACACGGGCTCGACGGCGTTCGGCGACTGGCTCGAGACCCACGCCCGCCAGGCGCAGGTCTACACCGAGAAGGCCGGCGTCAACACGGTGATCGTGGAGTCGACCGCCGACTACAAGGGCATGCTGTCCAACCTGGCCTTCTCCCTGTCCCTGTACAGCGGCCAGATGTGCACGACCCCGCAGAACCTCCTCGTCCCGCGCGACGGCATCCGTACGGACGAGGGCCCCAAGTCGTACGACGAGGTGGTCGCCGACCTCGCCAGGTCGGTCGGCGGACTCCTCGGTGACGACGCCCGGGCCAACGGACTGCTCGGAGCCATCGTGAACCCGGACGTGAAGGCCCGCCTGGAGGCCGCCGCCGGCCTCGGCGAGGTCGCCCTCCCCTCCCGGGAGATCAGCAACCCCGAGTTCCCCGACGCCGTCGTCCGGACGCCGGTGATCGTGAAGCTCGACGGCGCCCGCAAGTACTGGGAGGGCACCGACGACGAAGCCGCCTACATGAGCGAGTGCTTCGGCCCCGTCTCCTTCGCGGTCGCGGTCGACTCCGCGGCGGACGCCGTGGAGCTGCTGCGCCGGACCGTCCGGGACAAGGGCGCGATGACCGTCGGCGCGTACACCACCGACGAGGAATTCGAGCAGGCCGTCCAGGAGGTCTGCTTGGAGGAGTCCGCCCAGCTCTCCCTGAACCTCACGGGCGGGGTGTACGTCAACCAGACGGCGGCCTTCTCCGACTTCCACGGCTCCGGCGGCAACCCGGCGGCGAACGCGGCACTGTGCGACGGTGCGTTCGTGGCCAACCGCTTCCGGGTGGTCGAGGTGCGGCGCGAGGCCTAGGCCCTGACCGGTGCGCCCCCGGCGGCGCTCCAGTGGAACAGCGTCATGGCCACACTGGTCGCGAGGTTGTAGCTGGAGACCTGGGGGCGCATCGGCAGCGACACCAGGTGGTCGGCCCGCGCCCGCAGTTCGGCGGAGAGACCGCTGCGCTCGGAGCCGAACGCGAGCACGGCGTCGTCCGGGAGCTTCGACCCCCGGATGTCCTCGCCCTCCGGATCGAGGGCGAACACCGGCCCGGACGGCAGCTCCGCCACCGTCAGCCGCTCCACGGCGGTCGCGAAGTGCAGGCCCGCCCCGCCGCGCACCACCGTCGGGTGCCAGGGATCGAGGGTGCCCGTCGTGACGACCCCGGTCGCACCGAAGCCCGCCGCGAGCCGGATCACGGCACCCACGTTGCCGAGATTGCGCGGCTGGTCGAGCACCACCACGGGCGCGGTGCGGGGCATGGTCGTCAGCGCCCGCAGACCGGCCTCGCGGGAGGGACGTACGGCCAGTGCGGCGACCGCGGTGGGGTGCGGACGCGGGACCAGGGACCGGTAGGTGGCCTCGGGGACCTCCACCAGCAGGCCGTCCAGGGTGTCGCGTACGTCCGGGGCCAGCTCCTCGGCGAGGGCCAGCGCGGCCTGCCGGTCGGCGGTGACCGCCGCCAGGACCTCGGCCCGGAAGCGCACCGCGTGCTTGAGGGCGTGGAAGCCGTCGAGCAGGACGGCGGCGCCGACGAGCCGGTGCCAGGTGCCCACGGGGTCCTTCGCACGGTCGCCGTCGTCCGTTCGGTCGCCGTCGTCCATGGGTTCGCGGTCGTCCGTTGGGTCGCGGTCGTCCGTTGGGTCGCGGTCGTCCATGCGGTCGCGGTCGTCAGCGGGGTCCTTCATGCGGGGAAGCCTACGTGCGGCTCCTCGGAGCCCTCCGGGGTGCGGGAGCCTCGCGCGCGCTGACCCGGCAGTTCCGGGGCGCCGCCCGGGAGCAGCCGGCCCCGCACGCGTACCGCCAGTCCGCCGAGCCGCCGCAGGAAGGACGTCGGCAGGAACACCGAGTCGGCGGCGATCATCGCGAGCGAGAAGAACGGCAGTCCGAGGACCACGGCGATCACGGCGTGCTCGGTCATCATCACCGCGAGCAGCACGTTCTTCACCCGCCGGTTGAACAGGGTGAAGGGGAAGGCGACCTGGACGACGACCGTCCCGTAGGTCACCAGCATCACGATCGTGCCGTGTGCGGCCAGCAGGTCGGAGAGGGCCGGCCAGGGCGAGAAGTAGTCGAGATGGAGCGGATAGTAGACGGCCGTGCCGTCCTGCCAGCGCGAGCCCTGGATCTTGTACCAGCCCGCGGTCGCGTAGATCAGACACGCCTCGGCCATGATCACGAACAGGGCCGCGTTGTGCACCGTGTTGGCGACCACGTCGAGCAGAATCCGCGGCTGCAGGGTGCGCGCCCGACGGCCGACGGCCCACCACAGCCCCTGTACCGCCCACAGTCCCCAGAAGACCGTCAGCCAGCCGCCGCCGAGGTCTCCCGCGAACGTCACCGCGGCCAGCAGCAGGCCGAGCCCCGACCACAGGACGGGGCCGACCCGGTCCGGGCCCGCGGCCCGGGAGGCCTCCCCCCGCGCGCGTGCCTCCCCCGCGAGCCTCGCCCGCCGGGCGTCCAGCGACCACACCTGGCCGCAGCGCGTGCCCACCAGATAGATCGCCATCAGGTGGATGACGTTGTCCCCGCCGTCCCCCATGAAGATGCTGCGGTTCTGCAGCGAGAGCACGCCGACCATGAACAGCACGGACATCGTGCGCGTCCGCCAGCCCACCAGCAGCAGGACGCTGGACAGCACGGCCACCGCGTAGACGATCTCGAACCACACCTGGCTGTCGGACCACATCAGGGCCGTGAAGGCGTGGTTGTCCGCGACGAGCCGCCGGGCGAGGCCCCAGCTCCAGGGGCCGTCGGGCCCGTACATCTCCTGGCGGTTGGGGAACTCGCGCAGCAGGAACAGCAGCCAGGTGGCGGCGAAGCCGATGCGGATCACGGCGGCCTGGTACGGGCCGAGCGCGGCGTCGGTGACCCGGGCGATGCCACGCGAGACGGGAACGGCGAATCGGTTCATCGGGCGCTCGCCTCCGTCGTCCGCGTGTCCGCCAGGTCCTCCTCGGGGACCGTCCACCAGGGCAGCTCGCGCAGGACGGGTTGGTCGGACACCTGCTCATCGCTCCATTTGGGGGGCCGCACGTTGGTGGTGAGGGACCGGACCTGGACGCGTTCGACGACGGAGCCCCTGCCGCCGGCCCCCTCACGGTCGAGGCGCAGCAGCACGACACGGCGCAGATAGCGTTCGGAGAGGTCGCCGCGCAGGCCCACCGGGCGGTTGTTGTTGTCATGCGTGCCGACGTAGAAGTCCCAGGCCCGGCGCAGTTCGTTCTGCTGGGTGTGGCTCGGGAGCGGATTGCCGTCGATGGCCGCGCCGTCCAGCGCGGACAGGTCGTACCAGCCGGTCTCGGTGGCGCCGCCGTCCGTGGTGCTTATCCGGGCGCGGACCTGGACGTCGATGTTCTGCTGCAGCGGGTTCGGGGCGAAAAGCTTCCAGTTCTGCTCGAACTCGGGGTAGATCCACTCGTCGATCGCCCTGCCGTGCTGCTTGGTGACCGTGTTCGAGGGCGCGACGTGCAGAAACACCATGCCGAGATGCACACAGGCGACGACCGCGACGACGGCGAGGGCGAACGCCGCGGCGATCTGATGGCGCAGCGAGAGGGCGGCGATGCCGGTGGCGGCGGGCGCGAGGGCGGGGGCATTCAGCGGGTTTCCGGGAGGCGCCTCGGAAACCCGGGGGAAGGGGCGCGCGACAGCCGCCCCGGCGCCGACGGTCCCGGCGTGAGGCGTCCCGGCGTCGACCGGCTCGGCGTGCGGCATCTTGGCGTAAGGCATTCCGGCGTGCGCGGTCTCGGCGTGCGCGGTCTCGGCGTGCGCGGTCTCGGCGTGCGCGGTCTCGGCGTGCGCGGTCTCGGCGTGAGGCGTCCCGGCGTGCTGCGTCCCGGCGGGCGGGGTCTCCGCGTCGGGCGTCTCCGCGTCGGGCGTCTCCGCGTGAGGTATACCGCCGTGACGGTTCTCCGGTTGAGGCGTGCCGGCGTGCGGCGTCCCGGCGGCAGGTCTCCCCGGCGTGGGCTCGTCGCCGGCAGCCGTCTGGCCGGACGGCTCCGGCGCGGCGGCGGCGGGGGACGCGCCCTCGGGCACGGCACCGGCGGAGACGGGGCCCTGGCGCAGGGGGCCGCCGGGCCCGTCCGGCCCGTGTCGGGCGTTCGAGCCCTCGTCGTACGCGTCCATTCCGCCCCGATTCCGATCCCGGTCCGATTCCCGCCGCCGGGCGCGCGGCACCCGGGCCCCGCGCGCAGCACTCCGCGGCGTGCGCACGGGAACCGTACTCAGGCTCGGCCCCCCGGCACAGCCCCGTCCGGCACACCGGGCACAACAGTCGCCTCGAGGTTATCCACAGCGGTTGACACCTTACGGCGCCCGTCCCACCATTGAATCGACAGAACCGAACGATCGGTCGGTCGGGAGCGAGAGGTCGAGGGGGACCGCATGGCGACAGCAGCAGCGCATCGCACGGCCCGTACGCAGGCGGCAGCGCCCGCGGGCGAAGCCGGGTCGACGGCAGCGTACGAGGCCGTTTTCGACGCCTCCGTGGCAGCCGACGAACGCATCGAGCCCCGTGACTGGATGCCCGACGCCTACCGTTCCACGCTGGTCCGGCAGATCGCCCAGCACGCACACTCCGAGATCATCGGCATGCAGCCGGAGGCCAACTGGATCACGCGCGCGCCCTCACTGCGCCGCAAGGCGATCCTGATGGCCAAGGTCCAGGACGAGGCGGGGCACGGGCTGTATCTCTACAGCGCGGCCGAAACGCTCGGCACCAGCCGCGACGAGCTGCTCGACAAGCTGCACACCGGCCGCCAGAAGTACTCGTCGATCTTCAACTACCCGACGCTGACCTGGGCGGACGTCGGCGCCATCGGCTGGCTGGTGGACGGCGCTGCGATCACCAACCAGGTCCCCCTGTGCCGCTGCTCGTACGGGCCCTACGCACGCGCGATGGTCCGCGTCTGCAAGGAGGAGTCCTTCCACCAGCGCCAGGGGTACGAGCTGCTGCTGGCGCTCAGCCGCGGCACCCCCGGGCAGCACGAGATGGCGCAGGACGCGGTGAACCGCTGGTGGTGGCCCTCCCTGATGATGTTCGGCCCGCCCGACGACGAGTCCTCGCACTCGGCGCAGTCCATGGCCTGGAAGATCAAGCGCCATTCGAACGACGAGCTGCGCCAGCGCTTCGTGGACATCTGCGTCCCCCAGGCCAAGTCGCTCGGCCTGACCCTGCCGGACCCGGACCTGGTGTGGAACGAGGAGCGGGGGCAGCACGACTTCGGCCCGATCGACTGGACGGAGTTCTGGGAGGTCCTCAAGGGCAACGGCCCGTGCAACGACCAGCGCATCACGCAGCGCAGGCAGGCCCACGAAGAGGGTGCGTGGGTGAGGGAGGCGGCCGCGGCCTACGCGGACAAGCACACCGCCGGTCCGACCGAGGAGATACGCGGCTCGGCCGACGAGAACGGGAAGGCGCGCGCATGACCACCAACGACTGGCCGCTGTGGGAGGTCTTCGTGCGCTCGCGCCGCGGGCTCTCGCACACCCACGCAGGCAGCCTGCACGCACCGGACGCCGAACTGGCCCTGCGCAACGCGCGGGATCTGTACACGCGTCGCGGCGAGGGCATCTCGATCTGGGTCGTCCCGTCCGCCGCGATCACCGCGTCCTCCCCGGACGAGAAGGACCCGTTCTTCGAGCCGTCCGCGGACAAGCCCTACCGCCACCCGACGTTCTACGAGATCCCGGAAGGGGTGAAGCACCTGTGACGAACGCACCCGTGCCCCACCCGCCCACGGCCGAGGCGTCCACGAGGGAGCCGTCCAGGGCGCCCGCCGCGTCCGGGACGGCGACCGCCGCGGCCCTCGCCCTCGGCGACGACGCCCTGGTGCTCTCGCACCGCCTGGGGGAGTGGGCCGGCCACGCTCCCGTCCTCGAAGAGGAAGTGGCCCTGGCCAACATCGCGTTGGACCTGCTCGGCCAGGCCAGGGTGCTGCTGTCCATGGCCGGCGACGAGGACGAGCTGGCGTATCTGCGCGAGGAGCGCGCCTTCCGCAACCTCCAGCTCGTCGAACAGCCCAATGGCGACTTCGCGCACACCATCGCCCGTCAGCTGTACTTCTCCACCTACCAGCGACTCCTGTACGCGCAACTGGCCACCGGGGACGGCGCCTTCGCCCCGCTCGCGGCGAAGGCCGTCAAGGAGGTCGCCTACCACCAGGACCACGCCGAGCAGTGGACCCTGCGGCTCGGCGACGGCACGGACGTCAGCCATGAGCGGATGCGACAGGCCTGCGACGCTCTGTGGCGCTTCACGGGAGAGATGTTCCAGCCGGTCGAGGGCGTGGACGTCGACTGGGAGGCGATGAGGGCCGGGTGGCTGGAGTCCGTCACTGTCGTCCTGCGTCGCGCGACGCTGGAGGTCCCCGAGGGCCCGCAGTCCGGAGCATGGGCCGCCGGAGCGGGACGCCAGGGACTGCACACCGAGCCCTTCGGGCGGATGCTCGCCGAGATGCAGCATCTGCACCGCAGCCACCCGGGGGCGTCATGGTGACGACGACCACCGCCCTGGAGGAGGAACTGCGCAGACTGGCCGGGTCCGTTCCCGACCCGGAGCTGCCCGTGCTCACCCTGGAGGACCTGGGCGTACTGCGCGCCGTGCACGTCCGTGGCGAGGGCGCCGTCGACGTCGAGCTGACCCCGACGTACACCGGCTGCCCGGCTGTCGAGGCGATGACCATGGACATCGAGCGCGTACTGCACGAGCACGGGGTGCGGGAGGTGTCCGTACGGACGGTGCTCAGCCCGGCCTGGTCGACGGACGACATCTCGGACGAAGGACGCCGCAAGCTGCGGGAGTTCGGGATAGCACCGCCGCGTGGCGGGCGGGGGACGGGTCCGGTGGCGGTCGGACTGGGACCGACGCGCACGATCACCACGGCGGCCCAGGACGCCCACGAGCCCGTGTGCTGTCCGCACTGCGGGTCGAGCGACACCGAACTGCTCAGCCGTTTCTCGTCCACCGCCTGCAAGGCACTTCGGCGCTGTCTGTCCTGCCGTGAACCGTTCGACCACTTCAAGGAGTTGTGATGGCCCGCTTCCACCCGCTCCCGGTGGCCGCGCTCGACCGGCTCACCGACGACTCGGTGGCCCTGACCTTCGCGGTGCCGCCCGCGCTGCGCACGGAGTACCGGCACGCTGCGGGTCAGCACCTCGCGCTGCGGCGCACGGTCGACGGCACGGAGACACGGCGCACCTACTCCATCTGCTCTCCGGCACCCGCCCCGGGTGACGAGGGCCCGCTCACCCTGCGGGTCGGGGTGCGCCTGGTCGACGGCGGAGCGTTCTCGACGTACGCGCTCAAGGAGATCGCCGTCGGCGACGAGGTGGAGGTGATGACACCGGCGGGACGCTTCACGCTGGAACCGGCGGCCGGGCTGTACGCGGCCGTGGTCGGCGGCAGCGGGATCACACCGGTGCTGTCGATCGTCGCCACGCTGCTGACGCGGGAGCCCGAGGCCCGCTTCTGCCTGATACGCAGCGACCGGACGTCCGCGTCCACGATGTTCCTGGAGGAGGTCGCCGACCTCAAGGACCGTTTTCCGCAGCGGTTCCAGCTGGTCACGGTGCTCTCCCGGGAGGAACAGCAGGCGGGGCTGCCGTCCGGGCGGCTGGACCAGGAGCGACTGGAGCAGTTGCTTCCGGCGCTGCTGCCCGTGGACCGGGTGGCGGGATGGTTCCTGTGCGGGCCGTTCGGGCTGGTGCAGGGAGCCGAGCGCGCCCTGCGCGGGCTGGGTGTGGGACGGGCCCGGATCCACGAGGAGATCTTCCACGTGGACGGCGGAGCCGAGAAGGTTCCCGGCATACCGGCTCCCGCGCACAGCACGGTGACCGCGCGGCTCGACGGCCGCGGAGGGACCTGGCCCGTCCAGGACGGCGAATCGCTCCTGGACGCGGTGCTGCGCAACCGGCCGGACGCTCCCTACGCCTGCAAGGGCGGGGTGTGCGGGACCTGCCGGGCCTTCCTGGTCTCGGGCGAGGTGCGGATGGACCGCAACTTCGCGCTGGAGCCGGAGGAGACCGAGGCGGGATACGTGCTGGCCTGCCAGTCGCATCCGGCCACGGAGAGCGTGGAGTTGGACTTCGACCGGTAGCCGGAAGCGGGGTGACCGTTCCCTTCTCGTAGAACCTGTTCTATCTTGACGCTCCGTCAGATCGGGTGCCCTGTCCGGTACCGGGTGAGTCACCCGGTCGGTGGGTCGGCGCGTGGAAGGACAGGACCGTGGACTTCACCTTCACCGAGGAACAGCAGGCGGCGGTCGAGGCGGCGGGGGCGGTGTTCGGCGGGGTCGCGCCGGACGGGGTGCCGAGCCCCGCACTCACCGCGGGCGCCGTCGCCGACGACTTCGACCGGGCGCTGTGGGCGAAGCTCGCCGACGCGGACCTGCTGAGCCTGCTGCTGGACCCCGCGTACGGCGGAGCGGGCCTGGACGCGATCGCCCTGTGCCTGGTCCTGCGCGAGTCCGCGAAGGTACTCGCGCGAGTGCCGCTGCTGGAGAGCACCGCGGCCGCGGTCACCGTGCAGGAGTACGGCGGCGAGGAGACGAAGGCCGAGCTGCTCGCGCGGGCGGGCCGGGGTGAGGTCGTACTGACCGTCGCGGCGAACGGCCGTACCGGTCACGAACCGGCCGAACGCGCCGTGACCGCCCGGCAGGACGGAGACGTGTGGATCCTGGACGGAGTGCAGACGGCGGTCACGTGGGCACACGGAGCCGACCACATCCTCGTACCCGCGCACACGGACGACGGCCGGACCGTCCTCGCCCTGGTACCCCGGGAGCACGAGGGAACCGTGCTCGGCGAGCAGATCTCCACGTCCGGGGAACGCCTCGGCGAGCTGCGTCTGGAGTCGGCGCGGCTGGCCGCCCGGCAGGTCGTCGACGCGGAGGGGGCCTGGGAGAGGTTGCGGGAGCTGCTGACCACCGGGACCTGTGCGCAGGCGCTCGGGCTCGGTGAGCGGGTCCTCGAAATGACGAGCGCGTACACCGGCAGACGCGAGCAGTTCGGGTTTCCGGTCGCCACGTTCCAGGCCGTCGCCGTGCAGGCCGCTGACCGCTATATCGACCTGCGCGCGATGGAGGCGACACTCTGGCAGGCCGCGTGGCGGATCAGCACGAGAGCTTCCGGTACGGGAGGTGTCGGTACGGGAGCCGTCGCAGGGGCGAGCGGGGCGCTCCCGGTGGCCGGGGACGTGGCCGTCGCCAAGATCTGGGCGTCGGAGGGGGTACGGCGGGTCGTGCAGACAGCTCAGCATCTGCACGGGGGGTTCGGTGCGGACACCGACTCTCCGCTGCACCGCTATCACGCCTGGGCCAAGCACCTGGAGCTGTCCCTCGGGCCCGCGGCCGCTCACGAGGAGGCGCTGGGCGATCTCCTCGCGGCCCATCCCCTCGGGTGACCGACCACACACCCGAGTCCGGACCCCACCCCGCACCGGAAACGGCGCGGCGGCACTAGAGCACGAAGCCGGCGGCGCCCTTGTCGTCCACCACCGGGCGGCCCGAGGCGGCCCAGACCTGCATGCCGCCGTCGACGTTCACGGCGTCGACGCCCTGCTGGACCAGATACATCGCGACCTGCGCGGAACGGCCGCCGGAACGGCAGATCACGTTGACCCTGCCGTCCTGCGGCGCCGCCTCGGTCAACTCGCCGTAGCGCGCGACGAACTCGCTCATGGGGATGTGCAGCGCCCCTTCGGCGTGGCCCGCCTCCCACTCGTCGTCCTCCCGGACGTCCAGCAAGAAGTCTCCGTCCGTGAGATCCGCGATCTCGACCGTGGGCACACCAGATCCGAATTGCATGCCTCAGACGCTACCCGACCGGGCGGGCCGACGGACCAGGTCCTAGCCGACCAGTCGGGCCAGCTCCGCCTCGCGCTCGCCGACCTGGGCCAGCAGCTGCTCGGCGATCTCCTCCAGGAGCCGGTCGGGGTCGTCCGGGGCGAGCTTGAGCATGGCGCCGATGGCGCTCTCCTCCAGCTCATGGGCGACCAGAGTCAGCATCTCCTTGCGTTCGGAGAGCCACTCGAGACGGGCGTACAGCTCCTCGCTGCGGCTCGGCTTCCACTCCTTGGGCACCGGACCCGCCGCCCATTCCTCGGAGAGCTCCCGCAGCAGTGCCTCGTCGCCCCGGGCGTACGCGGCGTTGACCCGGGAGATGAACTCGTCGCGCCGCATGCGCTCGTCCTCGTCCTGGGCCAGGTCGGGGTGGGCCTTGCGGGCCAGCTCACGGTAGAGCTTGCGGGCCTCGTCGCTGGGGCGGACCCGCTGCGGGGGCCGCACGGGCTGGTCCGTCAGCATGGCCAGGGCCTCCGGGAACAGTCCCTCCGAGTCCATCCAGCCGTGGAACAGCTCCTCGACCCCAGGCATCGGCATGACCCGCGCGCGCGCCTCGTCCGCCTTGCGTATGTCCTCCGGGTCCCCGGTGCGCGCGGCCTGTGCCTCGGCGATCTGCGCGTCCAGCTCGTCGAGCCGGGAGTACATCGGGCCGAGCTTCTGGTGGTGCAGCCGCGAGAAGTTCTCGACCTCGACGCGGAAGGTCTCCACGGCGATCTCGAACTCGATCAGTGCCTGTTCGGCCGCCCGCACCGCCCGTTCGAGACGCGCCTCGGGCCGCGCCTCACCCTGCGGTGCGCCGCCCTCGGAGCCCGAAGCGTCGGAGCCCACGCTCTGTCCGCCCACGCTCGGCCCGTCCACGCTCGGCTCGTCCACGCTCGGCCCGCCCACGCTCGGCTCGTCCACGCTCTCCTGGCTCACGTTCTCGGCGCCCACCTGCGTGGTGCCCGCGTTCTCGGTGCCCGCGTCCTGGGCGGTCCTGTTCTCGGGCGCCGCGGCTTCGGCCGCCGTGGTCGAGGCCGGGGCGGCGGACTGGGGATCCCCAGCATCCTGGGACCGGGCATCCTCGGCCTCGATGCGGTCGGACTGGTTGTGCTCGGCTTCCGGGGTCGTCACCCGCCCAGCGTAGGCCACGCCTCGCCGGGCTCACCCGGAACCACCGGCTGAGGCCTGCCGCTCCCCCGGTCACACCCCGGCGCCCCGAGAATCTCCGGGTCCGCTTCCCTTCTCAGACCCCCAGCTCCGCCGCGATCCGCCCCTCCCGGACCGCCGTCACCAGGGCCGCGTGGTCCGCCTCCGTGCGGTCCGCGTAGGCCACGGCGAACGCGGCGACGGCCTCGTCGAGTTCCTCGTTCTTTCCGCAGTAGCCGGCGACGAGGCGGGGGTCGGCGCTGTGCGAGTGGGCGCGGGCGAGGAGAGCGCCGGTCATCCGGGCGTAGTCGTCGACCTGGTCGACGGCGAGGGCGGCGGGGTCGACGCTGCCCTTGCGGTTGCGGAACTGGCGCACCTGGAAGGCTCGGCCCTCGACCGTGGTCCAGCCGAGCAGGATGTCGCTGACGACCTGCATGCGCTTCTGGCCGAGGACGACGCGGCGGCCCTCGTGCGACACGTCGGGCACGGCGTGACCGGCCGTCGCCAGGTGCGGCAGCAGCGCCGAGGCGCGGGCCTCCTTCACCTGGAGGACGAGGGGCTCGCCGCGGTGGTCCAGGAGGAGCACGACGTACGAACGCATGCCGACGCTGCCGGTGCCGACGATGCGGAAGGCGACGTCGTGCACCGCGTACCGGGCGAGGAGGGGGAGGCGGTCCTCCGAGACCGTCGTCAGGTACTGCTCCAGCGACGCCGCGACCGCTGCCGCCTCCGCGTCGGGCACGCGGCGCAGCACCGGCGCCGCGTCGACGAAGCGCCGTCCGCCGCCCTCGACCGACGCCGTCGACCTGGCGGCGAACCGCCCGCTGGTGTTGGCCCGCGCCTTCTCCGAGACCCGCTCCAGGGTGCCGAGCAGGTCATGGGCGTCGGTGTGGGAGACGAGCTCCTCGTCCGCGATGGCGTTCCACGCGTCCAGCACCGGGAGCTTGGCGAGCAGGCGCATCGTGCGCCGGTAGGCGCCGACCGCGTCGTGGGCCGCCTTGCGGCAGGTGTCCTCGTCCGCACCCGTCTCCCGGCCCGCGAGCACGAGCGACGCGGCGAGGCGCTTGAGGTCCCACTCCCAGGGGCCGCGCACCGTCTCGTCGAAGTCGTTCAGGTCGATGACCAGGCCGCCGCGCGCGTCGCCGTACAGGCCGAAGTTCGCCGCGTGGGCGTCACCGCAGATCTGGGCGTCGATACCGGTCATGGGGGTGCGCGCGAGGTCGTACGCCATCAGGCCGGCCGAACCCCGCAGGAAGGCGAAGGGGGTGGCGGCCATTCTGCCGACCCGTATCGGCGTGAGCCCGGGGATCCTGCCGTGGTTGGACTCCTCGACCACGGCCACGACGTCCGGCCGGTCGGCGTCGGGGGTCAGCTCGGCGTGGGCGGCGCGCGGCACCCGGGCGCGGAGGGCCTTGCCCCTCTCCTTGGGCGAGCCCTGCACGGGCCAGCCCGCGAACCCCGGCACCGCGAAGACTCCGGAAACCCTGGGCGCCTGCAGCGCCTCGGCTCTTGTACCCAGCTCGGTCATGGCGACCGCCTCCCCCGCACACACGAACATCAACTCGTGATGACCGTACAGCCGGTGGCCGAAACGCGTCAGACCCTGTGGACAACTCCGCGCCTGTGAACGGTCGCCCCGTGCGGGAACCGCTTCCCGGTCCCTCCGGTCCCCTCCCGGGCCGCTCCCGGACCCCTCCGGTCGGCTCACTTCCTGAGCTCGGAGGGGCACTGCGGGCTTCCCGGCAGGTGCTTCTCCGCCCAGCTCCCCAGTTCCAGCAGCGCGGGCTCCAGTGCGGCGCCGGCCTCCGTCAGACCGTACGAGACCCGCAGTGGAGGGCCTTCGTCGACCTCGCGCACGACGAGTCCCGCCGCGGCGAGTTCCGTGAGGCGGTCGGAGAGCATCCGTTCGCTGATGCCGGGGATCGCCCGGCGCAGGTCGGCGAAGTGCACGGGATGCGGCAGCAGCACGGCCACGATCAGGCCCGTCCAGCGCTTTCCGAACAGCTGGAAGACCCGGGCCATGCCGTCGTCGACCTTCTGGCACGGCCCCGCGTCGTGTGCTCCCAGCTCTGGCATGGCTCAAGAGTACTGCGTTCTCCTTGGGGGATGAAAAAAAGTAAGTAGCTGTGTTATCTCTAGTCGAGTACAAAAAAGAAGCCACCGGGATCCGTCCCGTCGGGCTCGATCCGCCGCACCCTTTGGAGATCCCCCATGGCCACCCTCCTTCACATCGACTCGTCCGTGTTCCCGGGTACCGCCTCCACCTCACGCACGGTGACCGACGCCTTCCGCAAGGCCTGGGAGGAGCAGCACCCGCAGGGCACCGTGATCTACCGCGACCTCGCCGCGAACCCGGCTCCGCACATCACGGCCGACGCCCACACCGCCGGTTTCGCTCCGGCGGACGCGCACACCCCGGAGCAGGCCGCCGCCTTCGCCGAGCGCGTGAAGTTCATCGAGGAACTGGAGCAGGCGGACGCGATCCTGATCGGCGCGCCGATGTACAACTACGCGATCCCGTCGACCCTCAAGGCGTGGCTGGACAACGTGCTCCTCGTGGGCCGCACCGCCATGACCGAGGACTCGAAGGTCAAGGGCACCCCGGTCACGGTCGTCGCCAGCCGCGGCGGTTCGTACGCGCCGGGCACCCCCCGCGAGGGCTTCGAATACGTACAGAACTACCTCGGGGCCATCCTGCGCGACACCCTGGGCCTCGAGCTCGACTTCATCGTCCCGGAGCTCACGATGGCCCCGCACAACCCGGCGATGTCCGAGCTGGTCCCGCTCTTCGAGGCATCCCGTACCAAGGCGCTCGACGCCGCCGCCATCAAGGCCAAGGAACTGGCCGACCGTTTCGCCGCGTGACCCCTCCGGGTGACGTGCGGCGGCCCCACGGGTCCTGGACCCGCGGGGCCGTCGTCGTTCGCGGCCGCCACGCCGCCCCCGTTCGTCGCGGCCACGCCGCCGTCGTTCAGGACCGCCGTCGCTCCTGAACCGCCGTCGGACATGGACCGCCGGATGCCTGCGGCCGCGGGGGATGAATCGCAGCAGGCATCCGGCGGCGGTACGGGGGAGAGGAGAGAGGGAGACGGACACAGAAGGAACGCGACGAAGGGACGAAAAGAAGAAGGGACGAAAAGAATGAGGGGGAAGAGGGGCGGGCGGTGGGGGCCGCCGGTGGGTTACTTGAACGCCGGGAGGCTTCGGGCGACCCAGCCGGAGAAGGGCGTGGCGGGCCGGGACAGGATCTTCTCCACGTCGGGGCTGACCCGCTGCTCGGCGGGGAGCGGTTCGCCGAGGATGTCCAGGGTGCCGGGGATGACGTCCTCGGGCATGAACTGCGCCATGTGGGCGTGGGCGGCCTCGCGGGTCAGTTCCACGAAGGTCACCTCTTCGCCGATCGCCTCCGCGATCACCTCGGCCTGCAGGCGCGGAGTGATCGCTTCGGGGCCGGTCAGCTCGTACGTACGGCCGGCGTGCCCGTCTTCGCGCAGCACCACCGCGGCGACCGCGGCGATGTCCACCGGGTCGACGACCGGCAGCGCCACGTCGCCGAAGGGGGCGAAGACCGTACGGTCGGCGCGGACCGACTCCGCCCACGCGAAGGCGTTGGAGGCGAAGCCGCCGGCGCGCAGGATGGTGAAGTCCAGGCCGGAACCGCGCACGGCCTCCTCGAACTCGCGCAGCCTGCCGTGCGAGGCGACGCCGGGACGGGTGGCGTTGATCTGCGAGGAGAGCAGCACGACCCGCTCGACCCCGGCGTCCTTGGCCGCCGTCAACAGCTCGGTGGCGGCCTCGCCGTGGCCGAGCAGTTCGCCGGCCAGCAGGATGAAGAAGGCGTCGGCGCCTTCGAGGACCGGCCGCATGCTCCGCGCGTTCCCGAGGTCGGCCTGGGCGTGCCGGACATCCTCCGCCGGGGACGGCAACGGGCGGCGCGAGACCGCCACGACCTGCTCCCCCGCCTCGGCCAGCGCCTCGATCAGCGGACGCCCGACGTTTCCGGTGGCTCCGGTGACGACAATCATGAAACAGCTCCCTAGTGCGTGTGCGTTGATCCGTGGTCAGTGGTCAGTGGTCATCGGTCATCGGGCATATCGGGCATCGGCCAGTCAGCCGATGAGGCAGTCGGTCGCAGCCGGTTTCTCAGCGGGTCGCAGCCATGACCGGGACGCTAGCATCCTCAACATAGTAGGTACCTACAGGAAAGTGACTATCCCTTAGCTGATCGCCGTCACGACCGTCGTACCCGCCGTACACCGCGGTGAGCGACCGGCCGAGACGCACGAGCGACTCGCGCGCCTCAGGAGGGTCGAGCACCTCGATCCGGGCGCCGAGGCCCGCGAGTTGCGCGGCCAGCACCTCCACCGAGGGGCCGTCGGCGGTGAAGGCGACCCGGCCGTCGGGCCGGACCTCGCCCGTACGGAGCCGGCCGCCGAGCAGTTGCCGCAGCACCGGCAGGGCATCCGCGTCGGCATGGGCCCGTACGCTCGCCGCGGACAGCCGTTGCTCCACCTCGGACGCCAGCTCCCGCCAAGCGGAGGCGAGTTCGAACCCCTCCGGACGCCGCACCGGCGCACCGGTCGGCTCCACGGAGGTGACCCTGCTGAGCCGGAAGGTGCGCAGTCCCTCTCCGGTCCCCGCCACCAGGTACCAGCGACCGGCCTTGGACACCAGTCCGAGCGGATCCACCGTCCGCTCGCCGGCCACTCGCTCACCGGACGACCGATCGCCCGACCACCGATCGCCCGAGCCGCTTCCGACCGAACCGCCTTCGCCCGAACCGATCCCGCCCAAGCCGAGTTCGGCGAAGCCGATTTCACCCGGGCCGCCCTCACCCGAGCCCCCTTCGTCCAAGCCGTGCTCCCCCAAGTCGCCCTCTGTCGGGGCCCGCTCGGCGTGCGCGTAGCCCAACCGGACCTGCCGGCCGTCGAGCACCGCCCTTTCCAGGGCGTGCCGGTGGGGTCCGCTGCTGCCCGCCGTACGTGACCAGTCGAGGCCGTCGACGAGAATGGCCTTGGAGGCGGCCTCGGCATGCGGTCGCATGGGCGCGGGCACCGCACGCATCAACTTGCGCAGCGCGGCCCGCAGTTCGGGAGAGGCCGCCAACGGACCCGCGGCCAGGAACAGCGCCCCGATCTCCCGCGAGGTGAAGCCGGTCAGGTCGGTGCGGGCACCGCCGACCAGGCTCCACCCGCCGCCCCTGCCGCGCTGCGAGTAGACGGGGACACCCGCGCTGGTGAGCGCCTCCAGGTCGCGGCGCGCGGTGCGTTCGGACACCTCCAGCTCCTCGGCCACCTCGCGCACGGTCACCCGGCCGCGCGCCTGGAGAAGCAGCAGGGTCGCCACCAGACGGTCAGCCTTCACGACGCGCCCCCTTTACCACCGACAGACCCCCTCCGGCCACGGTCGGCCGTCCCCAGGCCGGTGAACCCGGCGGATTTTTAAGCTGTTTTGAGCCACTCCATACATTTTCGGCACCATCGGATATGGCTTCGGTAATAGGCCACAAGATGACCTGTTTGACATCGACGATGAACACATGACTCACGACACGACTCACGACATGGCTGACACCGCGAACCCCGCCGCGCCCGCCGCCGCCCCGCCCGCCGACCCCCGCGGCGGCCTGTTCAAGGCCGTCGAACTGACCGGACGTACGCTCACCGCGCTCCGCCCCGAGCAGTACGACACCGTCACCCCGTGTCCCGACTACACGGTCCGCGACATGGCCAACCACGTGGTGTCGGTGCTGCGCAGGGTCGCCGTCCTGGGCGCCGGCGGCTCCTTCATGAGCGTTCCGCACTTCGCCGAGGACGTCGCCGACGGTGACTGGGCCAAGGCCTGGGCCGCGGCGACGCAGGAGTTCGACGCCGTCTGGCAGGACCCCGCCGTGCTGGGCCGCCAGATCGGTCTGCCCTGGGGCCCGGTCCCCGGTGTGGTCGCCTCGGTGATCTACACCAACGAGTTCGTGCTGCACGCGTGGGACCTGGCCAAGGCCACCGGCCAGACCCCCGAGTGGGACCCGGAGATGCTCGCCGCGCCGCTGGCCTCCATGCACCGGGCCGTGCCCGCGGAACCCCGCGGCGGCCAGGTGCCGTTCGGACCGGTGGTGGAGGTGCACGAGGACGCTCCCGGTATCGACAGGCTGGTGGGCTGGTACGGCCGCCGTCCCTGACGGGGCGACGGAGCGGGGCCGTCGGGCTGACGGACCCTCGAGCGAACGGACCGTCGAGCGGGCGGGCCGCCGGACACCGGTCCGGCGGCCCCTCACGGTCGGAGGTGCGCAGGGGCCACAAGGGGCACGGGAATCACCGGGGTCACAGAGGCGGCGGAACGCCGGACGCCTCAGGCCCCGACGCCCTGGGCGAACTTGAAGTACCGGTGCGGGTCGTACTTGGCCTTCACGACCGACAGCCGGGCGTAGTTCTCGGCGTAGTACGACTGCCGCCAGTCCGTCAGCTCCGCGTCCATCCAGTTCTGGTACGTCTCGCCGTTCGACAGCGGGTCGATGGTGGCGAACCCGTGGTCGACCCAGCCCGTGGCGACGCTCCTCGCCTCCGCGGTCACCTGCGCCGGGTCGTTGATGAGGACCCGGTAGTTGACGGAGAAGAGCGAGTCGCGGTGCACGTACGCCGTGTCGGTGCGGGCCGGATCGTTGGCCGCCCCGCCGAAGAAGTGGAGGTCGAGGTAGCGGGCCTGGCCGGCCCTGCGGTCGGCGTCGAAGGCCGTCAGCACGTCCGCCCAGTCGCTCTGCGCGTACGGCGCGCGGCCCAGCCGGGTCCGCTCCAGGCCGAAGGCGGGCCGGGTCAGCACGCCGTTCGGGGACTTCCCGGCGCGCTGGCACTGGTCCTCGGTCAGTGTGCCGCAGCCGAAGATCATCATCATGACCTGCTGGTACGTCATGACCGCGTCCTGGCGGGCCGTCACCGCGCCGGTGAGCGCCAGCAGCCGCGCGGACTCCGCGGCGAGTTCGGCCGGGGTGCCGCGGGAGGCGAGGAAGACGTTGAGCGCCGGTACGGTGCCGGGCGCGGCGTCGGCCTGCACGAGGTAGGCGCCGCCGCCGATGGTGCGGGGCGCGTCGACCAGCCACTGGCCGACCCCGTGCAGCACGTCGGCGGCCCGGTCGTACGGGAAGATCAGGTTGCTGATCGCCATCTGGTCGCCCTCGTGCGGGGTGACCGTGAAGCGGGTGACGACGCCGAAGTTGCCGCCACCGCCGCCGCGGATCGCCCAGAACAGGTCGGAGTGGCTGGTCGGCGACGCGGTGACCACCCGGCCGTCGGCGAGGACCACCTCGGCCGAGGTGACCGCGTCGCAGGCCATGCCCAGCGGGCGGGTCAGGAAGCCGAAGCCGCCGCCCTGGAGGAAACCGCCGGCCGACACGGTGGGGCAGCCGCCCTCGCTGACCACCAGGCCGTGCGGGGCGAGGGCGTTGAGTATCTCGACGTTCTTGGCGCCGGGACCGATGTCGACCGTGCCGTCGCCCACGGTGATCGCGTTCAGCCGCGAGACGTCGATGATCAGGCCGGGCGTGGTCGAGTAGCCCGCGAAGCTGTGACCGCCGCTGCGGACGGCGGACGGCAGGCCGTAGGTCTGGGCGAAGCATAGGGCGGCGGAGACGTCGGCGGAGCTGACGCAGTAGGCGACGGCCCGAGGGTTGACGGCGTCGAACTGGCCGAGCTCCAGTTGCTTGGCCACGGCGTACGCGGTGTCGGTGGGCAGCACCAGACGGCCCTGGAGCTTGCCCGCGAGCGTGCTCCAGGGTGTGGCGCCGGAGCCGGCGAGGACGGGGCTGGTGGGCAGGACGGCCAGGCCGACGGCGGCGGATCCCGCACCGATCAGTGCTCTACGAGTGATCACGGATGTCCCAAGTGTTCTAGGAGACGGTGGTTGCCAGTGGGGGGAGAGAAGAACGGGGGAGCCGGAGAGGTGGAGAAGTGGAGAAGTGGAAGCCCGGGGAGGGCCGGAGGGGAAGCCTTCGCAGGACGAAAAGCCACAGGGCCCGGGAAGGGCCCGGATTCGGCGAAGGCCTCGGGCCGGGGACCTCGGACCCGGGAAGGGACGGCGCCGGGCCCACGGGGGGAGGGTGGGCCCGGCGCCGCGTCCAGAGGGAACCGAGGCCGGCGAACCGCGGCCAGGGGAAGGGCCCCGGTGGGGCGGAGGGTGACCGCGGCGGGGGTCAGGAGACCTTGCGGCCCTTCATGCCCTGCTTGACGACTCCGGCGAGCATCGAACGGCCGAGGTCGCGCATCTCCTTGGGGCCGGAGGTGCTCGCCCACCACATGAACTTCATCATCGTGGGCGTGGTGGCCCGGAAGAACCGGAGGTCCTCGGGGCCCTTCCAGCCGAACGGGGTGTTGACCGACTCGCAGTCGCGGATCGCCTCGAAGACGATGTCCGCGGCCTTGTCACCGTCGATCTCGCCGGCCTCGTACCGTTCGCAGGTCTCGGCGGTGATGTCGAAGAGGACCTTGAAGGCGTGGCTGTCCGGCCACCACAGGCCGGTGTACGGCGCCTTCTCCATCTCCTTGAAGTGCCGGTCGTCACCGTCGAGCTGGAAGTTCTGGCGCGCCATGATCTGCCGCATGGTGGCCGGGGTGGTGAAGCAGGCCCAGACCCGGAACACCGCGTTCCACAGCCGGAAGTGGCTGAAGGCGATGTACGAGCTGTTGACGATCTTGTCGTTGTACTCCAGGAGTCCCTGCTCCAGGCGCTCGACGTACTCGAAGCGCTCCTCGGTGAAGTCGTTCTCGCGCAGGGCGTCCAGGATCCGGTAGGCGAGCGCGTCGACGACCTCGAAGGTGTTGGACAGGCCGCGTGAGTACAGCGGGTCGATGAAGCCGGCCGCGTGCGACATCAGGCACCAGCGGGCGCCTATGGTGCGCTTGGAGGAGTACTGGATCCGGTCGGTGGAGACCCACTCGCGGATCCGCTTGGCTCCGTCGAACTGCCGCTTCACCGCCGGGTACATGTCGAGGTAGTGGTTGAACTCCTGGTCCGGCGTCATGTCCTTCGGCTTGGGGTACAGCCGCTCGTCGAAGGTCAGTCCGACACTGCAGGCCGGGTTCTTGGAGTCCTTGTAGTTGTCGAACGGGATGATCCAGAACCAGCCGCGCTCGATGAGGTGGTGCAGGGTGCCGCCGTGGAAGGGCGACTCGGCGGGCGGGCGGAGCGCGTCCGGGTAGTTGCACACGTCGTCGTACGGCTTGATGCCCACGTAGTGCGTGAAGAGCGAGCGGGCGTGGTGCTTGTGCCGGGGCGGGTTCTCGCGCAGGTCGAACTTCTCGGCCAGCGGGGAACGGAAGCCACTCGCGTCGATCAGGTACTTGGCGCGGAAGACCTCGCCGTTCCTGCCGGTGACGGTGACACCGTCGTCGTCGACGTCCAGGTCGGTGGCGAACCAGTTCTGGCGCAGGGTGCAGCCGTACTTGGCGGCGACGTTCAGATAGTGCGAGTCGGTGTCCTGCCGGAAGAGGTGCACCGCCTCGGTGAGCATCTTCGGGATGACGAACATCGTCGCCTCGCGCGGGTCCGGCTCGCGGTTCGGCCGCTGCGTGACGAAGCCGAAGCTCTGCTTGCGGCCGTGCGTCGGACCGATGTGCTCGGTGACCGCCTTCACGTCCAGCATGTGCTTGATCTCGGGCACGTCGTAGCGCACGGCCAGAATGTGCAGCCACTCGACGAGCTGCGGGTTCTGGGACTCACCGACGGCGAACCGGGGGTGCTGCCCGGCGTCGATGAGCACCACGTCGGCGCCCTGGCGGGCCAGGATCGCTCCCATGATCGAGCCCGCGAGGCCCGAACCCAGGATGGCTACGTCGCATTCGGTCCACTCGGCGGCCTTGTCGGCCTTCTTCGCTTCCTCAGCCTTGGTGGGCAAGACCGCACTCCTCTTTCTCGTTTCACGGACGGGTCGGATCGGTGGCGCGCGTCCTACGGGGGTTCGGGGTCGACCGGTCGGGGGATCGGGTGGTTCAGGCGGCGTCGCGGGGCTCGCCGAACCACCGCGCGAGCGCGTCGGTCAGTCCCTCGGCCGAGCCGTCGGCGCCGACCCAGGCGACATAGCCGTCGGGGCGTACGAGGAGGTCGGCGGCCGGGGCTCCGGCGTCGGGCCGCGTCGCGGTGACGACGTCGACGCGGTCGGCCCAGCCGGCCGCGGCCTCGCGCAGCGCGGCGCTGTCGTGCAGGTCCAGCAGGACCGGACGGCCCGCGTGCAGCTGCTCGTAGGTGGTCGTCTTGTCGTCGCCGACCAGCAGGTCCCGGTCGGGCAGCCGGCGGCCGAGCAGCGGGTGGCCGCCCTCGACGGCTCCGTAGGTGATGTCGAGACCGGTGACCAGACCGACGAGGTGACGCCGTACGTCCTCGATCCGGACCAGCTCGGCGAACAGGTCGCGCAGCGGCTGGGCCTCGGGGCCGCCGAGGTAGAGGGTGCGCTGGACGAGGGTGTTGTGGACGATGCGGGCGCCGACCGGGTGGCGTTCGGAGTGGTACGTGTCGAGCAGGCCCGCGGGGGCGTGGCCCTTGACGGCCGCGGCGAGCTTCCAGCCCAGGTTGACCACGTCGCCGACGCCCGCGCTGATGCCCTGGGCGCCGATCGGCAGGTGGATGTGGGCGGCGTCGCCGGCCAGGAAGACCCGGCCCTTGCGGTACGCGGCGGCGTGCCGGCTGGCGTCGGTGAAGTAACTGGTCCACAGCGGCTCGGCACCGCTGATGTCCTCGCCCGTGACCCGCTGGAAGGCGGCGGCCACCTCCTCGAAGGTGGGCGGCTCCTGGGTGGGACGGACCCCCGCGCCGCGCTCGAAGACCACCACGCGGGTGGCGCCCGGGCCGAGTGGCAGGACGACGACCATGCCGGCCTCACCGACCTCGCCGGTGGGGCGCAGCCGCAGCTGGACGCCGGCGACGTCGGCCATCTTCATCTCGATGGTGGCGCTGACCCCGGGGAAGTCGATCCCCGCCAGGTGGCGGACGGTGGAGCGGGCTCCGTCGCAGCCGACGAGGTACGCGGCGCGCAGGGTCTCCACGCCCTCGGGCCCCGCGACCTCGACCCGGACACCGTCCTCGTCCTGCGTCATGCCGATGACCTCGTGGCCCCGGCGGATGTCGGCGCCCAGCCGCGTGGCCCACTTGTCGATGATGGCCTCGGTGCGCGACTGCGGAACTCCACGGACACCGAAATTGCCGCCCTCGACAATGCGGTAGTCGATGGGAAGTCCACCGAAATGGCCGCCGGGTATGGTCTCGAGCGGGCCGAATTCCCCGAGAAGTCCACGCTGGCCGAATTCCTCGATCGTGCGGGCCGAGAACCCCAGGGCGCGGGACTGCTGCATCGGCTGTTCCAGCCGGTCGAGCACGATGACCGAGAGACCCGAGAGGCGGAGTTCCCCTGCGAGCATGAGCCCTGAGGGTCCTGCACCGGCAACGATCACATCGGCATTGAAAGCGTCCATATTCCCTCTCCCGCTGGCGTTTTCTCCAGTATTCCGAGGGCTCCCGGGAAGCTGAATGGCCGCCGGTACAGAACTCTGACAAGTTCTGACAAGTTCGTCAGAGGTCCGGCAGCTACTGGGCGGTACCGGGTGCGTACTACAGGGGGAGCATGCGAGAGGGTGCCGGAAGTGTCCTCCGGCACCCTCTCGTCCGCCCGGCGACCGTCTCCTCCGTCCGGCCCGTTCGCGCGTGCCCGGTAAGGGAGTTCGGTGCGGTCCGGTTCAGTACAGGCCCATCACCCGGTCCACCGCGATCTCGATGACCGCCAGGCCCGGCGGCTGCGGCGGCTGGGACCAGTACCGCTTTGCGTAGCGGCGCATCCCCTCCACCACCCGGGGCGGATCGGTGGAGACGGTCGCCGGGCCCTCCAGGGTGATCCAGCGGGGCCCCACCAGCTGGCACACGGCGGCCCGGCCGCCGGCCGCGGCCAGCAGGTTGCGGGACTTGCGGCGGTGCACGGTGGTCATCACCCGGGCCAGGCCCGCCTCACCGTCCCAGGTGAACCGTACGGGCGCCACGTGCGGGGTGCCGTCCGGGCGCAGGGTGGTCAGGGTGCACAGGGCGTTCTCGGCGAGGAACTCCTCCGCCGCGGCGGACAGGGGCAGTTGCTTGGACATGGCCGGGTCCGTTCTTCCGTCAGGCGTGCGCGGGCACGGCCGCGGACTGCTCGGAGGACTTGGTCAGCGGCAGCAGCACCAGGGTCACCAGGAAGGCGGCCGCGGCGAAGCAGGCACCGACGAGGAACGCGTCGTGGAAGACGGTCGTACGGGCGTCCTGGACCAGGGCCGGGACTCCGTGGGCCTTGGCCGTCAGCTCGTCGACGCGGCGGAAGGCGTAGGTCGCCGCGACGGCCAGGCCGAGCGCGCCGCCGACTTCCTGGGCGGTGTTGATGAGGCCGGCGGCCAGACCCGACTCGCGCTCCTCGATCCCGGCGAACGCCGAGACCTGCAGCGGGACGAAGGACATGCCGAGCCCGAGGCCCATGAGGACGAAGGCGGGCAGCACGTCCGTCAGGTACGAGGCGTCGGACGGGGCGCGCCACAGGAGCATCATGCCGGTCGCGGAGAGCGCGAGACCGACCAGCAGGACGGGCTTGGCGGCGACCTTGGTGACGACCTGGGAGGCGATGCCGGCGCCGACGGCGGTGAGCACCGCGAGCGGCACGTAGGCGAAGCCGGTCTTGACGGCCGAGTAGTCCAGGACCTGCTGCATGAAGAGGCTGGCGAAGAAGAACAGGGTCACGCAGGTGCCGAGCAGCAGGACGGCGATGACGTTGGCGGCGCGCAGCGAGGGGCGGCGGAAGACGCCGAGCGGCATCAGCGGCTCCTTGGCGCGGCGCTCGATCAGGACGAAGGAGACGAGCAGGAGCGCGGAGAGGACGAAGCCGCCGATGACCCGGCCGGTCGGGACGTCGGAGTCGGAGACGGTCTGGCCGAGGGTGAAGATCAGCGAGACCAGACCACCGGTGAGGGTGACGGCACCGGCGACGTCGAAGGACCTGCTGCGTTCGGCGGAGCGGCTCTCGCCGACGACCATCGGGGCGACCAGGGCGCCGATGACGCCGATCGGCACGTTGATGAAGAAGATCCAGCGCCAGCCGGGACCGTCGGTGAGCAGACCGCCGAGGGTGACGCCGGCGACGGCGGCGAGACCGCTGAGCGCGCCCCAGGCGCCGAGGGCCTTGTTGCGGGCCGGGCCCTCCTCGAAGTTGTTGGTCAGCAGGCTGAGCGCGGCGGTGGCGATGAACGCGGCCCCCAGGCCCTGTGCGCCGCGGGCGCCGATCAGCATCGTGGCGTTCTGGGCGACTCCGGCGAGCAGGGAGGCACCCGCGAACAGGAGCAGGCCGGTCTGGAGCATCCGGCGGCGGCCGAGGGTGTCGGCGAGCCGGCCGGTCAGCAGCAGGAAGCCGCCCAGGAGCATGCCGTAGGTGGTGACCACGTACTGCAGCGCGGTCGTGGAGATGTTGAGTTCGTCCTCGATGGTCGGCAGGGCGACGTTCACGATCGAGACGTCGAGGAAGGTCATGAAGCCGGCCAGGCAGAGGAAGGCCAGGATGAGTCCGGGGCGGCGGACCGGCCCGGAGTCGCCCGCCACCGCGGGGCTGTGGGTGGACTCTTGGATGGACATGTCACTCCCTAGGAGCATGAGGATTCTGGGACGGGGACGTGCGGGGAGGTGCGGGTATCGCTGGCTTCTCGGAAGCTAGCATCCTGAGTAAAGTAGGTACCTAGAGGAAAGTGACTTCCCGGAAGGTGATGATCGGCATGAAGAGCACCGCGGCCAGGAACGACGGCGCGGCACCCGGGGTCGCGACGACCACGGGCGCCGCGACCGGGGGCGAGAGCGCCGTCGCGGGCGCCACCCCGGTCCCGGCCGGCCCCGAAGCCGCACACGCGGCCGCGGCCGGTTCCCGGCAGCCCTGCCTGATCGAGCCGGTCCTCGACATCGTGTTCAGCCGCTGGACCACGCCGATCCTGTGGACGCTCAACGCCTTCGGCACCCAGCGCTTCGTGGAACTGCAGCGCAACATCGGCACCATCACGCCGAAGGTGCTGACCCAGCGGCTGCGTCAGCTGGAGCGCGACGGACTGGTGATCCGCACGTACTTCCCCGAGGTGCCGCCCCGGGTGGAGTACCAGATCAGCGACCTGGGACGGACCCTGGCGCCGTTGTTCGCCTCGCTCACGGACTGGTCGACCGTCCACCTGCCGCTGGTGGAGCAGGCGCGTCAGGAGTTCGACACGGCGGAGGAGCAGGCCACGGCCCGTCACCACTGAGTCCGGCCCGCCCGCCGGGGCGCCGCCCACGTCCGTCACCGGGTCACCGGCCCGGCAGGACCCGGTCGTCGCCGAGTTCCCGCATGGCGCCCTGGAAGAAGATCAGCGGATCCTCGTCCCCGGCGGGCGTACCGAGAGAGACGACCTCGCCGAGCAGGATGGTGTGGTCGCCGCCGTCGTACTCGGCGGCCAGCCGGCACTCCAGGTGTGCCAGCGCCTCGCTGAGCACGGGCAGTTCGTGGACCGACCTGTGGTGCGGCACCTCCTCGATCCGGGCGGTCCGCCGGCCGGCGAAGGCCCAGGCCACCGGCTCCTGCCGTTGCGTCAGGAAGTTCACGACGAAGCCGCCGGACTCCTGGACCACGGGCAGCAGCCGGGAGTTGTGGTGCAGGCAGATGAGCACCAGCGCCGGGTCCAGGGAGACCGAGGTGAAGGAGTTCACCGTGGCGCCCGCGGCGTTCTCGCCGCTGCCCGAGGTGATGACCGTGACACCGGTGGCGAAGTGCCCGCACACGGTGCGCAGCGCACGGCCGTCGACCGGACCGAGCTGCTCGGGGATGGCTTGCGAAACGGGTATCACGACAGCCCTCTCGTTCTCGGATACGGGTTACGGGTGACGGGTTACGGGGGTACGCGCACGCTTCGGACGGCGTGCGCGGGATCCGGGGGGGGGCGGGGACCTCAGCGGCCCGGGAGGCTCGGCCACACGGGGGGTCGGGTGCGTGAAGGTCGGGTGCGCGGGGGCCCGGTGCGCGGGTCTCAGCCGCGTGGGCGGATGAAGTCCACGGCGGCCTCCGGGCCGTACGGGGCCGGTGTCTCGGATCCCCTGGATGCCCCGGCCGCCTTCGGCGCCTCCGACGTCTCCGACACGTCGGCCGCTGCCGGACCGCGCCGGGACAGCAGCGGTCCCGCCATCGCCGTCGTGACGAGGGCCATGATCACGAGCATGGTGAACATGCGTCCGTCGAGCACGCCCAGGCTCACCGCGGCGTTGAGGATGATGAGTTCGGTCAGACCCCGGGTGTTCATCAGCAGCCCCAGGTCCTTCGCCTCGCGCCAGGAGAACCCGGCCAGCCGCGCCGGAAGGATCGCGCCGACCAGCTTGCCGGTGCAGGCCACCACGATGATCGCGACGAGCGCGACGACGTCGCCGGAGGTGAGCGCGCCGAGGTCCACGCCGAGCCCGGTGACGATGAAGAAGACCGGGAGCAGCACGACGCTGACGTGGTCCATGGGCTTGCGCAGATGCTCGGCCAGGACCATCGCGGGTTCACGGGGCATCACGAACCCGAACAGGAAGGCCCCGAAGATGGCGTGGATGCCGATCCAGGTGGTCAGCCAGGCCGAGGTCAGGGCACCCGCGCAGAGCACCGCGAGCAACGCGGACCAGCGCTCGGTGGCGGCCCAGCGCCAGACGAGACGGGCCACCAGCGGCCGTACGACCAACAACATCCCCGCGACATAGGCGGCGCTGTAGAGCCCGATGCGGGCGAGGTCGGAGTAGTTGCCGTTCGCCGTGACCAGGGCGGAGACATACGCCAGCAGACACCAGGCGAGCAGGTCGTCGATGGCGGCGCTGGCCAGCGAGAGGGAGCCGGCCCGGGTGTCCAGGAGCTTGTTCTCGGTGAGGATGCGCGCCAGCACCGGGAAGGCGGTCACCGACATCGCGGTGCCGATGAAGGTGGCGAACGCGACGAAGGAGATGTGGTGTCCGGCCACGGTGGCGTGTTCGTCGTACAGGAACGGGGCGAGCGCCACCCCCAGACCGAACGCCATCGCGATCGACGACAGGGAGACGCCCGCGGCGAGCCGGGCGTGCGGCCGGATCAGCCGCTTCTCGAACTCCCAGCCGACCACGAACATGAACAGGATCAGGCCGACCTGGGAGACCGCGGACAGCAACGGCCGCACGTCGACGGGGAAGAGGCGCTCGGTCAGGTTCCCCGGCAGCAGACCGAGGACGCTCGGGCCGAGCAGGATGCCCGCGGTGATCTCGCCGACCACCACGGGCTGGCGCAGCTTCTGCGCCAGCCGGCCGAGTGCGGCGCCCGCCACGAGCACCACCCCGATGTCGGCGAGCATGATCGCGAGCTTCATGTCCTGGGCGCTGGCCGCCGCCAGAGTCGTCATCGGGGCTCCTGGGGTCCGGGCGGGGTGCCGCGGCTCCAGAGCACGCGGAAGGTCAGGGAGGAGAGTCGCCAGCCCTCGGCGGCGCGGCGGGCCTCACCGCTGGCGAGGGTGCCGACCTGGAACAGGGGCTCGTCCGCCGCGCCGGGGTGGTGGACATGCGTCGAGACGAGGTTGGCGCGCAGCGTGGCCCGCTCACCGTCGTCGTCGAGGGCGACGAACGCGGGTGAGCCCAGGTGCTGGGTGGCGGCGAAGGCCGTCAGCGCGTCACGGTGGTAGCCGGCGAGTCCTTCGAGACCCTCGTGCCGGCTCATGGGGAACTCGACCAGGGCGTCCTTCGTGAAGAGCCCCCGCGCCCAGGCGTCGTCGAGTTCGTCGTCGTCGAGACCGATGAGGTACCGGTCCAGGAGAGTGGCTATCTCTGATTCTTCCGGGCCTGACTGCATTACCCGAGCATGGCGCCCGCGCCAATCGGCGACCAAGGCCGTTTTTCACAGCTCTGACGAAGTGGGGAAAGATCTGACACCCCCCTCGAACAATTGACAAATGAGCGGTCATTCCTGAACCGCAGAGCCTTTCACATGGGCAGATCCCCTTGCCATGCTGCATTCGTACCTCCATTCGCAACTCACCTTTCCTCGAACGGAAGAGACGAGAGAATGCCGAAGATCGCAGCCGATGGTCAGCACCTGACCGTTCTCAACCTGTTCTCGACCGACGCCGCCGAGAAGCAGGTCAAGCTGCTCGCCGCGATGCGCCAGATCGTCGACACGGCGGCCTATGAGGGCTGGATATCCAGCACGGTGCACGCCGGACAGGACAAGCCGGGAACGGCCAACTTCATCCAGTGGCGCAGCACCGAGGACCTGGAGAGCCGTTACGCGGGCGAGGAGTTCAAGCACCGCACCCTGCCGCTCTTCGGCGAGATCACCACCTCGATCCGTCTGCTCCAGAACGAGATCGCCTTCACCCAGCAGAAGCCGGAACTGGGCGGCGTCACGGAGATCTCCCCGGACCACGACGACTACACGTCCATCGAGCTGTTCGGTGTACTGCCGGACGACCAGGAGGACCTGATCGACGCGCTGGGCGAGTCCCAGACGTGGCTGGTCGACGTCCCCGGCTACCGCACCCACACGGTTCTGCGCGGCCTGCGCGCCCGCGGCCTCGACGGCAAGTTCGTCGTCGTCTACTCCCAGTGGGACAGCAAGGAGGCCTACGACGCCTTCCGTTCCGTGCCGCAGGGGGAGCGCTCCCCGGAGCGTCAGAAGGTCGACGCCCGCGTCGCCGCGCTGCAGACCTGGCAGGACGAGAACACCTACCGGGTCGTGCACACCCGCGCCGCGGGCGAGTGAGCCACCCGGCGGCAGGCCGGCCGGGCGGCGACCGGCCCGCCGCCGGGTCCGGAGAGCGCGTCACCGCACGGCAGGAGCCGACCGCCGGTTTCACGTGAAACAACGTCCTTCCGCGTCGTACGGCAGAAGGACGTCCACCAAGATCGCGCACGGACGCGGGCACATGGGCGCGTTCCCACCCCCACTGGCCGGCCGCTGCCGGGAATTCCCCCACCCGGCAGCGGCTTTTCCGGGTCTTCGAAGTTAGGCGGGGTGGGTGAGCCTTCGTCCTCCGGGGTTCTCACGGAGGGTAAGCGTGGGGGTGGTCGGCTCGTGGGTGCAGGGCGTCCGTGGTCATCGGCGATCATGACTGTTCTCCGGCAGTTTGATCACCAGAAACCACGGGCTTGGACAACGATACGGCGGTGCTGCTCGACTTGGACGGCCTTGCCGTCGAGAGCGTTGAGCGGCTGATGGACGGCACCCGGCGGGTGCATCTGACCACAGCGGACGAAGCCGCCCGGGCCTGTCCCTCCTGCGGCGTGTTCGCGTCACATGTGAAGGGCCTCGTGTACACCCGTCCACGTGATCTTCCTTACGGAGAACGGGGATTGGAGTTCGTGTGGTGCAAGCGGCGTTGGTATTGCCGGGAGTCCGGATGCGAGCGGAAGTCGTTCACCGAGCAGGTTCGGCAGATACCGGCCGGGGCCCGGATCACCGGCCGGCTGCGCCGGGCTGCCGCCCTGCGGGTGCGGGATGCTGCTTCCACCGTGGTCCAGGCCGCCCGTGACCTGCACGTGTCCTGGCCGACGGTGATGGACGCCTTCCGCGCGGCCGCCCGCGAGGTCACCGAGGCGCCGCTGCCGGAAGTGGAGGTGCTGGGCGTCGACGAGACCCGGCGCGGACGGCCGCGCTGGGAACAGGATGCGGACACCGGCAAGTGGCACCTGGTGCGCGAGAGGTGGCACACCGGGTTCGTCGACGCGCTCGGGGCCGGTGGCCTGCTCGGGCAGGTCGAGGGCCGTGCCGCCGCCGACGTCCTGGCCTGGCTGTCCACCACCCCTTTGGAGTGGAGAAAGAACATCCGCTACGTCGCCATCGACATGTCAGCCACCTACCGGGCCGCGATCCGCACCGGCCTGCCCGATGCCATCGTGGTCGTTGACCACTTCCACATCGTCCAGCTCGCGAACAAGATGCTCTCTGCTGTACGGCGTCGCACCACCGCCGAGATCCGGGGCCGGCGTGGACGCGCCACCGACCCGGAATGGAAGGCCCGTCGACGGCTGCTGCGCAACCGTGAGGACCTCACCGACCAGCAGTTCGCCACGATGTGGAACGCGCTGCTGGACGAGGGGCCGATCGGGCAGACGCTGCTGACCGCCTGGATCGCCAAGGAGAGCCTGCGCACCCTCCTCGCCCTGGCCCGAACCGGCGCCGACCGCGAAGAAGTAGGCCACGCCCGATGGAAGTTCCTCACCTGGTGCGCGGACTCAGACATCCCCGAAGCCTGCACCCTCGCCACCACCGTCGACCGCTGGTGGCCCGAGATCGCCGGGTTCATCGACACCGGCCACAGCAACGCCAAGAGCGAAGGCATCAACCGCGTCATCAAGCTCGTCGCCCGCAACGCATTCGGCTTCCGCAATGCCGACAGCCAGCGCCTACGCACACGCTGCGTCACCACCCGCCGAGCCCGCGGACACCTCAACCCCGCCTAACTTCGAAGACCCGCTTTTCCGTCCGGCACCGTTCCCGCCCCGTCCCGTCCGCGCGCACCACACCAGGACGAGGAGACAGCAAGCATGGAGCACCCGGGCATGCGCCAAGTCGCGCACGAGATCAACGTCGCGGTTCCGGCGGACACGGTCCACCGATTGATCGCCGAGGTGGGGAACTGGCCCCGGATCTTCCCCTCGGTCATCCACGTCGCGCACGAGGAAGCTCCCGAGGGCGAGGAGCGGCTGCGGATCTGGGAAACCGCGCCGACCGTGGAGGGCCGGCCTTCTACCGAGGGCGGGCCGTCGGTGGAGGGCGAGCCGTCCGTGAAGGGCGGGCCGCGCAGCCGGCCCCTGCGCCGGATCGTCGAACCCGCCGCACTGCGGGTCAACTTCCAGCACCTGGTCACCGAGGCGCACGTCGCCGGGATCGGCGGCGCCTGGCTCGTCGAGCCGCTGGCGGAGAACGCCTCCCGGGTGCGCCTGCTGCACGAGTTCCGGGCCGAGGGCGACGCCCCCGAGGCACTGGACAGGATCGGAGCCGAGGTCGACCGCAGCGCCCGCGCGGAGCTCGCGGCGCTCAAGGAGAACGCCGAGCGTGAGGTCGCCGATGCCGGGCTGACGTTCTCCTTCGAGGACACCGTGCTGGTCGACGGTTCGGCGAAGGACGTGTACGCCTTCATCGACGAGGCCCACCTGTGGCCCGAGCGGCTGCCGCACGTCGCCACCGTGCGCCTGGAGGAGGACACCCCGGGCCTGCAGACCCTGGAGATGGACACCCGTGCCAAGGACGGCTCCGTCCACACCACCAAGTCCTACCGGGTGACCTTCCCCCACCACCGCATCGCCTACAAACAGGTCACCCTGCCCGCACTGATGACCCTGCACACCGGACAGTGGACCTTCACCGACACCGACGAAGGCGTCACCGCCACCTCCCAGCACACCGTCACCCTCAACACCGACAACATCCACGACATCCTCGGCCCCCACGCCACCGTCGCCGACGCACGCACCTACGTCCACACCGCCCTGTCCACCAACAGCCGCGCCACCCTCACCCACGCCAAAGCCCACGCGGAAGGCCGTCGTTGACCCCGGCGGTGCGCCGGCTCGCCGTGGCGCGGGGGGAGTTGGACGTGTGGCTGCTGCCGCCGCCCGACTCACCGCGTGATGTCCCGTACGACGAGCTCGACGCGCACGAGCGAGGAAGGGCCGACTCCTACCGCCGGCCCGACGACCGCCAGATGTACGCCGCGGCGCATGTGGGACTGCGCCGGGTCCTGGCCGGATACACCGGTATCGAACCGAGCCGGCTCAACCTCGCCGGCGAGCGGCACAAGGGCAACGGGGAACGGCACGGCCGGCCGGTGGTGCTCGGGGTGCCCGGCGGTGCCCCCCAGTTCTCGCTCTCGCACAGCCACGGTCTGGCGATCGTGGTGGTGGCCGAGGCACGGGTGGGCGCCGACGTACAGCGGCTGCCGTCCGCCGAGACCGTCGAGGTGTGTCTGCCGGCGCTGCACCCGTCCGAGCGGGAGGAGCTCGGGAAGCTGCCCGAACACGAGCGGACCATGGCCTTCGGCCGGCTGTGGACGCGGAAGGAGGCCTACCTGAAGGGTCTGGGCACCGGGCTGACGCGGGGCGCCGACCTCGACTACCTCGGCGAGGCCGGACTCGCCGAGCGGCCGACGGGCTGGGTGGTGGGCAACCTTCCGCTCTGCTCCACCCATATCGCCGCGGTGGCCCTGGCCGGCGCCGGGGACCGGCCCGTCGCCGTTCGCGCGGTGCCCACCGCGTATCTGTACGCCCCCGACGCGGTCGCACGCCTGGTGCAGATGGAACCGGGCCTGCGTTCCATGCTCAGGGATCCCGCCGAGCACGGGGACCTCGAGCGCTGAGACCGCACCCCGCGGGGCACGGACCTCCGTGTGACCGGCCACGACCGGCCCGCCGATCCCCCCGGTCACGCACAGTCGAAGGGCCGGAGAGTTCCTGGGAACTCTCCGGCCCCTCGGCCTGCTCCACCCCCGTCCGATCCGCTCAGGCCGCCGCTCGCCAGGTGCGCGGACCGTCGAAGCCGGTGATCCGCTCGGGCCGCCGCCACAGGGCGACCACCTGGTGCCTGCGGGCGACGTCGTCCGGTACGGCGCCGGGGCCGGCGGTCACCGCCATGAGCACGGCGGTCAGCGCGGCCAGTTCCTCCGGCGAAGGGCAACCGCGCTCGATCCGGAACAGCGGACCGGCCACGGGGTCGGTGTCAGGGTGCTGTGCGGTCATGGATCCTCCCTCACTCACTCTTCGGGGCCGCTCACTGAGGCGGGTTGCCGTGTTTACGGCGGGGCAGTTCGGCGTGCTTGGCGACGAGCATCGACAGCGAACGGGCCAGGACCGCCCGGGTCTCACGCGGATCGATGACGTCATCGACCAGCCCACGTTCGGCGGCGTAGTAAGGGTGGACCAACTCCCTCTTGTATTGGTCGATTTTCTCTCTACGCATCGCGTCGGAGTCGTCCGCGGCCGCGATCTCCCGGCGGAAGACGACGTTGGCGGCGCCCTCCGCGCCCATCACCGCGATCTCGTTCGTCGGCCAGGCCAGCGCGATGTCGGCGCCGATGGACCGGGAGTCCATCACGATGTACGCGCCGCCGTACGCCTTGCGCAGCACCACGGAGACCCGCGGCACGGTCGCGTTGCAGTACGCGTACAGCAGCTTCGCGCCGCGCCGGATGATGCCTTCGTGCTCCTGGTCCACGCCCGGCAGGAACCCGGGCACGTCGACCAGCGTGACCAGCGGGATGTTGAAGGAGTCGCAGAACTGGACGAACCGTGCCGCCTTCTCGCTCGCCTTGATGTCCAGCACACCCGCCATGGCCGCCGGCTGGTTGGCGACGATCCCCACGGTGTGGCCGTCGACTCGGGCCAGCGCGCAGACGATGTTCGGCGCCCAGCCCGCGTGCACCTCCACGAAGTCGCCGTCGTCGACGAGCTCCTCGACGACCGCCCGCATGTCGTACGAACGGTTCCCGTCGTGCGGCACCAGGTCGAGCAGCACGTCCCCGGACCGGTCACCCGGGTCGCCGCTGACATGGCGGGGCGGCAGCTCACGGTTGTTGGACGGCAGCATCGCCAGGAGGTAGCGCACCTCGGCGAGGCAGCTCTCCTCGTCGTCGTGCACGAAGTGCGCCACCCCGGAGACCTCGCCGTGGACGTCGGCGCCGCCGAGCCCGTTCTGGCTGATCTCCTCCCCGGTGACCGCGCGGACCACGTCCGGCCCGGTGATGAACATCTGCGAGATGTCGCGGACGGCGAAGACGAAGTCGGTCAGCGCGGGCGAGTACGCGGCACCGCCCGCGCACGGGCCCAGCATGACGCTGATCTGCGGGATCACCCCGCTCGCCCGGGTGTTGCGCTGGAAGATGCCGCCGTAGCCGGCCAGCGCGGAGACACCCTCCTGGATCCGGGCGCCCGCGCCGTCGTTGAGCGACACCAGGGGCGCCCCGGCGGCGATGGCCATGTCCATGATTTTGTGGATCTTGCAGGCGTGGGCCTCGCCGAGCGCGCCGCCGAAGACGCGGAAGTCGTGCGCGTAGACGAAGACGGTACGGCCCTCCACCGTGCCCCAGCCGGTGATCACACCGTCGCCGTAGGGCTTCTTGGCCTCCAGGCCGAAGCCGGTCGCCCGGTGCCGGCGCAGCTGCTCGACCTCCTGGAAGCTGCCCTTGTCCAGCAGCAGCTCGATGCGCTCGTGTGCGGTCAGTTTGCCCTTGGCGTGCTGGCGTTCGGTGGCCTTCGGGTCCTGTCCGGTCCGGGCGGTGTCCTTGCGTTCGGCCAGCTCCATCAGTCGGCCGTCGAGTTCCATGGGTATCGCGGGCTCCATCTGGTGGTCTCCCCTTCACATGTCTGAGAGGTCTGAGAAGGACTGGATACGGGCGGGTCAGCGGGCGAGCAGCGCGGTCAGTTCACCGACGGTGCTCTCCCGCAGCACCTCGGCGGGTACCTCGGCGTCGAGGGCGCGCCGGATCCGGCGCCCCAGGTGCAGGGCGTCGAGCGGGTCGAGGCCCTGGCCGCGCAGCGACAGGGCGGGCGAGAGCCGGTGGCCCGGCGGGACCGCGAGCAGGTCGTGCAGTTCGAGCCGCAGGCAGTGGCCGATGGCACCGGCCCGCTCGTCGGGAGTCATGGCGCGCAGGGCGACCGGGTCGGGAAGCCGATCGAGCCAACTGCACGGGTTCTCTTCGCTCATGGGGCTGCCTTTCGTGGTTGGGGCCGGGCCCGGCCCAGTGCCGGTTGCGGCCGGTGGCTGTTCAGGAGACGGCGTGTGCGCCCGGCGAGCAGCACCCCGAGCGCCGCCGTCGACGAGGCGACGCCTCCCACGTAGAGGCCGGAGCGCGCACCGTGCCGGACGGTGAGCCAGCCCACGAGGAGAGCGCCGAGCGGGGTGAGTCCTTGCAGGATGAGCGTGTAGAGCGCCATCACCCGGCCGCGGTAGGCGGCGTCGCTGCCCAACTGGATGCGGTGGTTGGCGGCCTGGGCGAAGTAGAGGGTCGCGAAACCGGTCAGGAACAGCAGGACGGCCGCCCACGCGTAGGTGGGCGACCAGCCGGCCGCGGTCTCCAGGAGTCCGAAGGCGAGCGCGGAGCCGGTGACGGTACGGGCCGCCGGGCGGCCGCCGCGGGCGGTGGTGGCGAACGCGGCGAGCAGCGAACCGGCGGCGAACGCCGTGGTCAGCAGCCCGAACGTGGTCGCGCCCGAGTGGAAGACGGACTTGGCGAGCAGCGGCAGGGTGAGCTGGAAGGTGAAGCCGAACAGGCCGACGACCGCGACCAGCGCCAGCGGTACGAACAGATCGGGGCGACCGCGCACGTACCGCAGGCCGTCGATCACCCGGGCACCGCGTTCCGGCGCGGTGGTCCGCAGGAGTTCCCCCGGGCGCATCAGGCGCAGTGCCGTCACGGTGGCGAGATAGCTGACCGCGTTGCACAGCACCGCCGGCCCCGCGCCCACCGCGCTGATGAGCAGCCCGGCGAGGGCGGGGCTCACCACGCGGGCGGTGTTGAAGTAGGCGGCGCTCAGCGCGGAGGCGTTGGGCAGCAGGTCGGGGCCGACCATCTCGCTGACGAACGCCATCCGGGTGGGCACCTCGACCGCGTTGACGGTGCCCAGGGCCGGCGCGAAGCAGTACAGGTGCCACAGCTGGACGGAACCGGTCAGCACGAGCCCGGCGAGCGCCAGGGCGAGGACGCCGGAGACGAGGTTGGCGAGGGTGAGCAGCAGCCGCTTGTCGTGACGGTCGGCGAGCCGGCCTCCGTACAGCGTGAACAGCAGCAGCGGGGTGAACTGGAGCGCCGTGACCACTCCCAGGGCGGCGCCGGAGTCCCCCGTCAGGGAGAGCACCAGCCAGTCCTGGGCGGTGACCATCATCCAGGTGCCCGCGACGGATACGACCTGGCCGGCCGCGAAGAGCCGGAAGTTGCGCACGGCCAGCGACCGGAACGGCGCACGGCGTGTACCGGCCCCGTCGCCGGGCCCGCGTGTCGTCGTCATGACGTCAGGGGGTGACGGACGGGCCCGCGGTCCGGCGCGCGAGGCACTGCTCGAAGAACGCGAACGCGCGCAGGTGGTACGTACGGGCGGCCCAGCCCAGGCTGATGTTGTGCCCCGCGCCGGGCTGGCGGTCGACGGAGGCGGACGGCGCCGAGGCGAAGTGCGCGGCCAGGTCGGCGACGGTGTCCTCGTCGTGGTGCCACCACAGTTCCTGCTCGGCGAAGGTCAGCCGCACCGGGACCTGCACCGCCGCCGCCGCGACCGGGAACCGGCGTGGCCACTGCAGGGCTTCCGCCCGCTCGCGCGGGGGCATCGGCGCGACCATGGCCTCCGCCTCGCGGAAGGTGTTCGGCGGATAGAAGCGCAGAGCGCCCCAGTTCCGTTTCCAGTTGTGGTGCTGGTGCGGGTCGGGTCCGTTGCCCGGGTCGACCGCGTAGTCCCGGCCGAGCCCGGAGATGTCGAGCCCGAGCAGCGGGGGGAGGGCCGGATCCGGGTCGCCGGCCTGACAGGCGGCGTACGTCAGCGCCAGCTTGCCGCCGAAGGAGTGCGCGAGCAGGAACACCCCGGCGCCCGTCTCGGCGCGCCCGGCCAGGTGCCGCAGCGCCGCGTGCAGCGCGCCGGCCTGCTCGGCCAGGGTCTGGCCGCCCGGGGCGTCCGCGGCGGACAGCCCGTAGCCGGGCCGGTCGACGGCGACCATGGTGTAGCCGAGCCGGGCACCGAGGGCGAGCAGGGAGACGTCGGGATGGGCCTGCCCGTCGAAGTAGGCCGCGCTCATCCCTCCGCCGTGCACCGCGACGACGGTGGCCCGCGGCGGCCCGGCCGGCTGGGCGATCAACGCGGAGAGCGTGACGTCACCGGCCTGCAGGGCGACGGGACGGACACCCGGGGACATGGCCGAGCCCGGCACGGACGAACCGGGCACGGACGGGCCGGGCACGGACGGGCCGGGCACGGACGAACCGGGCACGGACGAACCGGATACGGACGAGGGGATGGTCTCGGCCGTGGGAACGCTCACTGGGTTACTTCCTCTCGTGGTCGTGCTCTGGTGTGCGGGCTCTCGTGGTCGCCGGGACGTGGCCAGCCGTCGGTGCGGGCGGCGGAGCTCAGCCGCCCTCCGGCGCGCCGAACCAGCGGTGCAGCGCGGCGGACAGCTCCCCCGTACCGGTGTCCGCCCAGGCGACATAGCCGTCGGGGCGGACCAGCAGCGCGGTGGCGCCGCCGAAGGCGTCGGGGTCCCGCGGGCTGCCGGTGACGACGGTGACGCGGTCCTTCCAGCGGGCCGCGGCCTCGCGCGGCACGGAGTCGTCGGCGAGGTCGAGCAACAGACCCTGGGCCGGGTGCAGCAGTTCGGGCGTACGGACCTCGCCCGCGGCGGTGTCCAGCGCGCGCGGCGGCAGCCGGCGGCCGACCAGCGGATGTCCGCCGTCCCCGAGGTCGTAGTGGACGTCGAGATGGCTGACCACACCGGCGAGATGGCGCTTGACGCTGTCGAGGCCGATGAGTTCGGCGAACAGGTCGCGCAGCGGCTGCGACTCGGGGCCGCCGAGGAAGACCGTGCCCTGGGCCCTGGTGTTCATCAGCAGCCGGGCGCCGACGGCGTGGCGTTCGTCGTGGTAGGTGTCCAGCAGGCCCTGAGGAGCCACGCCCCGCACGGTCGCGGCCAGTTTCCAGCCGAGGTTGACCGCGTCCTGGACCCCGGTGCTCAGGCCCTGGCCGCCGGCCGGGAGATGGATGTGCGCGGCGTCGCCCACGAGGAGCACCCGGCCGCGCCGGTACTCGGTGACCTGCCGGGTGGCGTCCGTGAAGGAGCTGACCCAGTCGGCGCCTCCGCCGGAGATGTCCTCACCCGTCAACCGCAGCCAGGCCGCAGCCACTTCGGAGAACTCCGGGGTCTCGCTGCGGTCGGCCGGCGGGGTGCCGTGCTCGCAGACGATGATCCGGTCCACGCCCTCCTTCAGCGGCGCGGCCATCACCATGCCGCCGGGCAGCCGCTCGCCCAGGAAGCGGGGCTCGACCTGGCAGCCGACCACATCGGCGAGGTACATGCCCCGGGTGGCGGGGGTGCCGGGGAAGTCGAAACCCGCGGCCCTGCGCACCGGGCTGTGTCCACCGTCGGCACCCACCAGGTAGGCGGCGCGCAGTGTGCGTTCCCCGGCGGACGTGTCCAGCGTGACGGTGACCCCGTCCCCGTCCTGCACCAGTGCCCGGAACTCCCAGCCCCGCCGGATGTCGGCACCCAGGTCGCGGGCCCACTCCTCCAGCACCTCCTCCGTCCGGGACTGCGGGATGCCGCGGGCCCCGAAGTGGGCGTCCTCCAGCACGGTGTAGTCGAACTGCACCCCGCCGAAGTGGCCCATCGGGCTCTTCTCCAGGCCGCCGAAGCGCGGGACCAGGCCCCGCTGGTCGAACGACTCCATCGCGCGGGCGGTGAATCCGAGCCCGCGCGACTGTCCGGTGGGCCGTTCCAGCCGCTCGGCGACGACGACGCTCACCCCGCCCAGCCGCAGCTCCCCGGCCAGCATCAGCCCGGCCGGGCCGGCGCCGACGACGATGACGTCCGCGTCCCTCTGCGCGTCCATGGGTGTCCTTTCCTCGCGCGCGTCGGCGCGCTTCGCATCGGTGGGTGGCGTGTGTGCGGTTCCTCATGTGCGGGTGCGCGCCGGCCGGTTGGGGCCGGTACGGGTCCTCATGTGCGGCTGTGCGCCGACCGGTTGGAGCCGGTACGGGGGTCCTCATGTGCGGATGTGCGCCGGCCGGTTGGGGCCGGTACGGGTCGTACGGGCGCGCTCAGGCGGCGTCGGCCGGGAAGCCGAACCAGCGGGTCAGAGCCTCGGACAGGCCGTCCGTGCGCGCACCGGCCCAGGCCACGTGACCGTCGGGGCGTACGAGCAGGGCCTGGCCCGCGGGGAGCGGACTCCCGGGCTCGGAAGGACCGGCCACGAAGGTGACCCGGTCCGCCCAGGGCTCCAGCGCCGCGCGCAGCGCCCCACCACCGTTCCCGTTCCCGTTCCCGTTCACGTTCCTGCTCCCGTCCAGGGACAGCAGCAGCCCGCGACCGGTGCGCAACAGCTCGGCCGTACGCCGCCGCGGGCCACCGCCCGTGGGCTCCAGCCACGCGTCCGGCAGCCGCCGCCCGAGCAGCGGATGCCGGGCGGCCGTGTCACCGGAGTCGATCCCGGGGCCGGCGCCGACACCGAGGAGGGTGCCGGACCCGAAGCCATGACCGACTGCCGCTCCCCCGTCGCCCCCCTGGACGTCGCCGTTCCCCCCGACGCCCGCGTCGTTCTCGGCACCTCCGACGTCGTACCGGATGCCGAGGCCGCTGATCATCCCGGCCAGGTGCCGGCGTACGCCGTCCACGGCGAGGAGTTCGGTGAGCAGGGAACGGGCCGGTTCGACCTCCGGGCCACCGAGCAGCAGCTCGACCTGGGCCCGGATGTTGGCGAGGACCTGACGGCCCACGGTGCGGCGCTCGGTGTCGTAGGTGTCGAGGAGTTCCTCGGGGGCACTGCCGCGCACGACCGCGGCGAGCTTCCAGCCGAGGTTGAAGGCGTCCTGGACGCCCAGGTTGAGGGCCTGGCCACCACTCGGCATCTGCCGGTGCGCCGCGTCCCCGGCGAACAGGACACGGCCGTGCCGGTATCGCGCGAGCTGCCGGTTGGCGTCACCGAAGGCGTTCACCCACAGGGGGGTGCCCTGGCTGATGTCCTCGCCGGTGACGCGCTTCCACACGTCGGTGACCTCGGCGAAGTCCGGTTCGCCGCCGCCGCGTTCGGTGACGGGCCGGCCGAACTCGTGGACCATCACCCGGGTCACTCCGTCCCGGGTGGCGGCGATGGCGAGCCCGTGCCGAAGCCGCTGGAAGCGCCGGTCGGCGACGCTGATGCCGGAGACGTCCGCCCGCAGCAGCTCGCGCCTGGCGTCGTGCCCGGGGAAGGGGGCCCGGACCAGCCGCCGCACGGTGCTGTCCTCGCCGTCGCAGCCGACCAGATAGCGGGCCCGGATCCGGACCGGACCGTACGGGCCGATGGTCTCGGCCTCCACGCCCTCGGGCACGCCGGCCGCCCCGTCCGGCACGGTCAGGGAGAGCAGTTGGTGCCGGCGCCACAGATCCGCGCCGAGGTCGGCCGCCCGGCGCTGCAACAGCTCCTCGGTACGGGTCTGGGCCACCTTCCACTGCCCGGGGTACGGGCCGGGCAGCGTCAGGTCCAGGGGTACGCCGCCGAAGTGGCCGCGCGGCTCGCACGGCGGCGTACCGAGCTCGTCCAGCAGTCCGCGCGAGTCGAGGATCTCCATGGTGCGGGCGTGCAGCGTGGAGGCCCGCGACTCGGTGGTCGGGCCGGGGCGCTGGTCGACGACGACCACCTCGGCGCCGCCCAGCCTCAGCTCGGTGGCGAGCATCAGACCGGCGGGGCCCGCTCCGACCACGAGGACGTCGGTGTCCAGGGTGGTCGTGTCGGTGTCCTGATGGTCCGTCGCCATCGTCAACGCCCGCTCTCCGCGTGGGCTTTGGCGTGGGTGAGGGTGGCGCGGCTGTTGGTGGACAGGGCGGTGTGGACGTAGGTGCGTGCGTCGGCGACGGTGGCGTGGGGGCCGAGGATGTCGTGGATGTTGTCGGTGTTGAGGGTGACGGTGTGCTGGGAGGTGGCGGTGACGCCTTCGTCGGTGTCGGTGAAGGTCCACTGTCCGGTGTGCAGGGTCATCAGTGCGGGCAGGGTGACCTGTTTGTAGGCGATGCGGTGGTGGGGGAAGGTCACCCGGTAGGACTTGGTGGTGTGGACGGAGCCGTCCTTGGCACGGGTGTCCATCTCCAGGGTCTGCAGGCCCGGGGTGTCCTCCTCCAGGCGGACGGTGGCGACGTGCGGCAGCCGCTCGGGCCACAGGTGGGCCTCGTCGATGAAGGCGTACACGTCCTTCGCCGAACCGTCGACCAGCACGGTGTCCTCGAAGGAGAAGGTCACCTCCTCCGCCGCGTGCGCGAACTCGACGTTCTTCTTCAGCGCGGCCAGCTCGGAGCGGCTGTTCCGGTCGACCGCCGCCTCGATCCAGAGCAGGTCGTGCGGGTCGTCGTCGATCGCGCGGTAGTCGTGCAGAAGCCGCACCCGGGAGGCGTCCTCCCCCAGCGGCTCGATGATCCAGGTCCCGCCCATCGCGGCGACCGGGGGGGGCGGGTATCTCCTGGCGGAAGGTGATCCGCAGGCCGTCGGGGTCCAGCTCGCGGCACGACGTCCAGTTCTTCGCCTCGCCGTTGGCGGTGGCCCAGATCCGTATGCGTTCCTCGGAGCCGTTCCGCTCGACCTGGTCGACGTGGATGGTGGGCGGGAAGATCCGCGGCCAGTTGGTGACCTCCGCCAGCAGCCGGTACACGGCCGGTGCGGGCGCGGCGATCGTGATCTCGTGCTCTACCTCACGGGTCGTCATGACGCTTTCTTCTCCAGGGCTGGGTACGGGCTGCCGGTGGGGGAGCCGGTGGTGGCGGGCGTGGGGGGAGTGAGACGGGGGTGGCCGGGGGCGCTCAGAAGTTGCCGAGTCCGCCGCAGACGTTGATGGCCTGCGCGGTCACCGAGGCGGCCGTGTCGGAGGCGAGGTAGGCGACCATGCCGGCCACCTCCTCCGGGGTGGAGTAGCGGCCGAGCGGGATCTTCGCCTGGAACTTCTCGAGGATGGCGTCCTCGGAGGTGTCGTAGGCGGCGGCGTACCCGGCGCGCACGCGCTGGGCCATCGGCGTCTCGACGTAGCCGGGGCAGACGGCGTTCACGGTGATACCGGTGGGGGCCAGCTCATTGCCGAGTGCCTTGGTGAAACCGACCACGCCGTGTTTGGAGGCGGAGTAGGGGGCGCCCAGGACCACGCCCTGCTTGCCCGCCGTGGAGGCGATGTTGATGATCCGGCCGCGGCTCCGGTGGCGCATGCCGCCCGTGTTGAGCACTTCCCGGGTCAGCCGGAAGACGCTGTTGAGGTTGGTGTCGATGACATCGGTCCAGAGCTCGTCCTCGATGTCGGCCGTGACACCGCCGCCGGACCGGCCGGCGTTGTTGACCAGGACGTCGACGGTGCCGAAGCGGTCGACGGCGGCCTGTACGAAAGCGGCGGCCGAGGCCGGGTCGCGGACGTCGAGGACGCTGCCGTCCGCCTCGACCCCCTCGTCCTGGAGCGTCTTGACCGTCTCGGCGACGTTGTCGGCGTTGCGGGCGCCGATGAACACCCGGTGGCCGGCGGCGGCCAGCGCGCGGGCGGACGCGAGACCGATGCCGCTGGTGGCTCCGGTGATGAGAGCGACCCGCTTCTCCAGCGTTGACATGTGCTTCCTCTCCCTGTGTGGCGTGTGGTCTGCGGCGGGCCCGGGCCGGACGGGGGTCCCGCTCGGATGGGCGGGACGAGGCTCCGCTCGGATGCGGTGAAAGGTTTCGCCCGGCCCGGGAAAGCCGTCGGGGTCAGGCGGCGGCGGGCTCGTCGGCGCCGAACTGGTGGTTCACGGCCTCGATGAGGGCGCGCGGGGTGTCGGCGTCGGTCAGCAGGTCCTCGTCGAGGACGATCCCGTACTCGCGCTCGATACGGCTGCCGGTCTCCAGCAGGGCCAGCGACTCGTAGCCGAGGACTTCGAACGGCTCGTCGAGGATGTCGCCGTCGAGGTCGACGCCCTCGTCGACGCCCGCGCCCTCCAGCAGGATGCGGCGCAGGTCGTCCAAGGTGAATTCCGTAGTGGACACGTGGGTTCCTTCCCAGGTCGAGATGGTTCGGTCGGGCAGTGATCGGTGGGGCGATGGTTCGGTCGGGCGGTGATCGGTCGGGCGGTGATCGGTCGGGCGATGGGGCGTCCGGTCGATGGGACGTCCGGTCGATCCGGGAGCCGAGCAGCGGTGACGGGGTGGCAGAAGGTCGGTCACGGGAGGGAGGAGCGGCGACGGGGCGGGAGCCGCAGGACCGTGCCGGTCAGTCGACGGCGCGCACGACCACGGCCGAGTTGAAACCGCCGTAGCCGCGGGCCAGGACCAGCGCGGTACGCACCTGGGCGGGGCGCGACTGGGTGAGGACCAGGTCGAGGCCGTACTCCTCGTCGGGGTCGACGTGCACCGTCGGGGGGATCAGCCCCTCCTCCATGGCGAGCAGGGCGGTGGCGACGTCGAGCGGGGCCGCGCCGGAGTACAGCCGGCCCGTCATCGTCTTCGGCGCGGTGACCGGGACGCCCCGGACACCGAAGACCGCCGAGATCGCCTCGGCCTCGATCCGGTCCAGCTCCGGCACGCCGGCGGCGTCCGCGAAGACCACGTCGACGTCCCCGGGTGCCACGTCCGCGTCGGCGAGGGCGAGTTCGACCGCCTTGCGCAGTCCGGGCTCACGGTCGCTGCCCGGCCGTGGGTCGAACGTCGAGCCGTAGCCCGCGATCTCGCCGTAGATCCGGGCACCGCGCGCACACGCCGACTCGGCCGACTCCATGATCAGGATGGCGCCGCCCTCGCCCGGCACATAGCCGGACGCGTCGGCGTCGAAGGGCAGATAGGCGCGGGTCGGTTCGTCGCTCGTGCTCAGCCGGTCGCCGGCCATCTGCGCCACCCAGCCCCAGGGGCAGATCGACGCGTCGACACCCCCGGAGACGATCATCGGGGTGCCCTTGCGGATGAGCCGCCGGCCGTGCGCCACCGCGTCGAGACCGCCGGCCTCGTCGCTGACGATGACGCCGCTGGGACCCTTCAGCCCGTTGCGGATGGAGATCTGGCCGCTGTTGACGGCGTAGAACCAGGCGAAGGACTGGTAGGCGGAGACGTACTGGCTGCCCTGGCTCCAGAGCTTCTCCAGCTCGCCCTGGCCGAACTCGAAGCCGCCCGAGGAACTGGCCGTGACGACGCCCATGTCGTACTGCGGCAGCTCCTTGGGGTCGATCCCCGCGTCGGCGAGCGCCCAGTCGGCGGCGACCAGCGCCATCCGCGTCATGTGGTCGGTCTGCGGCAGCAGCCGGCTCGGCAGCACGTCCTCGGCGACGAAGCCGGGCACCTCGCCCGCCAGGGTCGACGGGTAGGACGACGGGTCGAAGCGGGTGACCCGTCCGATGCCGTTCTTGCCGGTCCGGGTGGCGGCCCAGTAGTCCTGTGCGCCCAGTCCGTTGGGGGCGGCGATGCCCAGACCGGTCACTACCACCGTGGTGGTCATGCCACGCTCCTCTCGGGACGCGCCAGCACCATGGCGCTCTGGAATCCCCCGAAGCCGCTGCCGACCGTGAGCACCGCGTCGGTGAGCTGCTCCCGGGCGACCAGCGGAACGTAGTCGAGGTCGCACTTGGGGTCGGGGGTGGTCAGGTTGGCCGTGGGCGGCACGACGTGGTTCTCCATGGCCAGCGCGGACGCGGCGATCTCGATGGAACCGATCGCGCCGAGCGAGTGCCCGACCATCGACTTGATCGAGCTGACCGGGGTCCGGTAGGCGTGATCGCCCAGGCTGCGCTTGAACGCTTCCGTCTCGTGGCGGTCGTTCTGCTTGGTGCCCGAGCCGTGCGCGTTGATGTAGTCGATCTCGGTCGGGTTCATCCTGGCCTCGTCCAGCGCGGTCGTGATGGCCTCGGCCATCTCCGCGCCGTCCGGCCGCAGACCCGTCATGTGGTAGGCGTTCGAGCGCGTCGCGTACCCGGCGATCTCGGCGTAGATGTGCGCGCCGCGCCGCCGGGCACTCTCCAGCTCCTCCAGGACGAACACGGCGGCACCCTCCCCGAGGACGAACCCGTTGCGGGTCCCGTCGAAGGGTCGCGAGGCCCGCTCGGGGGCGTCGTCCCTGGGCGTCGTCGCCTTGATCGCGTCGAAACACGCCATCGTGATCGGCGAGATCGGGGCGTCGGACGAACCCGTGATCATGACGTCGGCCGAGCCTTCGCGGAGCAGCTCGACGGCGTGGCCGACCGAGTCGATGCCGGACGTGCAGCCCGTGGAGACCACCGTGCTGGGGCCCTGCGCGCCCACCGCCCAGGCGACCTCGGCCGCGAAGGAGCTGGGAACCAGGTAGTTGTACAGGTGCGGGACGGTGTACGCGTGGTCCACCAGGCGCAGCCGGCCGCCGTCGCTGACGACGTTGTACTCCTCGTCGAGACCCATGGTGGCGCCGACCGCGCTGCCGATGGTGACACCCACCCGGTACGGGTCGTGGGCGTCGATGTCGATGCCGCTGTCGGCGACCGCGCCGCGGGCCGCGACCACCGCGAACTGCGCGGCGCGGTCCATCCGGCGGATCTCCCGCGGGCTCAGTCCGTGCTCCGCGGGATCGAAGTCGATCTCCGCGGCGACCCGGGAGCGGAAGGGGCTGGGGTCGAAGAAACTGATGCGGCGGGTGGCCGTGCGGCCCTCGCTCAGCAGGTTCCAGAAGTTCTTCGCCCCGACACCGCCGGGGGCCAGCACCTCTATGCCGGTGATGACGACTCGTCGGCCGGTCACGCGGACGCCTCCCAGTTGTAGAAGCGCGTGGCCATCGCGTCGGCCGGGGAGCGCCAGGTGGCCGGGTCGTACGCCTCGATGAACGGCTTCAGGTCCTCACTGATCTGTACGAAGCGCGCGTCGTGCCGGGCGTGCTGGATCAGCTCGCCGCCGTTGTCCGCGTCGAAGTCCTGGAGGTGGAAGTACAGTACTGGAAGAGCTGGCGCCGGCGGGTTCCCATGCGGTGCGGCATTTCCGTGTCGTCGAAATCACCGAAAATCCTGGCCACGTCGACGCTCGACCCGGGGTCCATCCGAGCCACAATCAGCGTGCTGTACATACGTTTCCCTCTCCTCGGGGCCCACCACACACGACAGTTGAAGAAAGCTCGTATTCAGTATCCGGGGCGATAAGAGCGGTTTCAATATTCCCTGTGTCAGGTAATTGTCAGACCCGGTCAGAATTCCGCAGGTAATTCCGGAGGACCGCACAGTTCCCTGGCGAATTCGCCGAGAATCCACTCATGCATCAGCTCGTGATGTCGCACAGGGCGGCGCCGGACGTGACGGACGCGCCCACTTCGGCGGTGAGGCCCTTGACGGTGCCGGAGCGGTGGGCGTTGAGGGGCTGCTCCATCTTCATGGCCTCCAGGACGACGACGAGGTCGCCCTCCCGCACTTCCTGGCCCTCCTCGACCGCGACCTTGACGATCGTGCCCTGCATGGGCGAGGCGAGGGTGTCGCCGGAGGCCGCCGGCCCGGACCTGCGGGTGCCGCGGCGCTTGGGCCTGGCGCCCCCGCCGAGTGCTGCGCGGGCCGTCGCCATGCCCAGCGAGGACGGCAAGGACACCTCGAGGCGCCGCCCGGCGACCTCGACCACGACGGACTCGCGGCCCGGTTCCTCCTCCGTCTCGGCGCCCAGGTCCGCGGGGGCCGTGAAGGCGGGGATCTCGTTGACGAACTCGGTCTCGATCCACCGGGTGTGGACCGTGAACGGGTCCGCGGAGCCGGTCAGCTCCGGAGCGAACGCCGGGTCCCGCACCACCGCGCGGTGGAAGGGCAGGGCGGTCGCCATCCCGCCGACCTCGAACTCGTCGAGGGCACGGGCGGCTCGCTGCAGCGCCTCCGCGCGGGTACGGCCGGTCACGATCAGCTTGGCCAGCAGGGAGTCCCAGACCGGACCGATCACACTGCCGCACTGCACGCCCGCGTCGAGGCGGACGCCGGGGCCGGAGGGCGGGGCGAAGGTGGTGACGGTGCCGGGGGCGGGCAGGAAGCCCCGGCCGGGGTCTTCGCCGTTGATGCGGAACTCGAAGGAGTGGCCGCGCAGTTCGGGATCGCCGTAGCCGAGTTCCGCACCGTCGGCGATACGGAACATCTCCCGGACCAGGTCGATGCCGGCGACCTCCTCGGTGACCGGGTGCTCGACCTGCAGACGGGTGTTGACCTCCAGGAAGGAGATCGTGCCGTCCATCCCGACGAGGAACTCCACCGTGCCCGCGCCGACGTAGCCGGCCTCCTTCAGGATCGCCTTGGACGACGCGTACAACTCGGCGACCTGCGCGTCGGACAGGAACGGAGCCGGAGCCTCCTCCACCAGTTTCTGGTGGCGGCGCTGGAGCGAGCAGTCACGGGTCGAGACGACGACCACGTTGCCGTGCGTGTCGGCCAGGCACTGGGTCTCCACATGGCGGGGCTTGTCGAGGTAACGCTCGACGAAGCACTCGCCGCGTCCGAACGCGGCGACCGCCTCCCGGACCGCGGAGTCGTACAGCTCCGGGACCTCCTCCAGGGTGCGGGCGACCTTCAGCCCGCGTCCGCCGCCGCCGAACGCCGCCTTGATCGCGATCGGCAGCCCGTGCTCCTTCGCGAAGGCGACGACCTCGTCCGCGCCGGAGACCGGGTCGGGGGTGCCCGCGACGAGCGGGGCACCGGCACGCTGGGCGATGTGCCGGGCGGCGACCTTGTCCCCCAGGTCACGGATGGCCTGCGGGGGCGGCCCGATCCAGATCAGTCCGGCGTCCAGGACCGCCTGCGCGAAGTCGGCGTTCTCGGACAGGAAGCCGTACCCGGGATGGACCGCGTCCGCCCCCGAGTCCCCGGCGGCCCTGAGCACCTTCGCGATGTCCAGATAACTGGTGGCCGGGGTGTCACCGCCCAGCGCGAACGCCTCGTCCGCCGCTCGGACATGCACAGCGTCCCGGTCCGGTTCCGCATACACGGCAACGCTCGCGATCCCGGCATCCCGGCACGCCCGGGCCACGCGGACAGCGATTTCGCCACGGTTGGCGATGAGCACCTTGCGCACGATGAACCTCCCCTGACTCCGCTCGGAGCCACAAGACTGTTCGAGCCCACACCCCCCTTCAATACGGTCCGTTGCAGAACTGGGTCAGAATCCGCAGACCCGGGGCAGCAGTTTGCGGAAGAGGAAAGAAAAAGGTCAGGCCTCCGTCAAAAAGCCGGACCCGACGGGCGGAACCGTCGGGTCCGGAAAGAGCAGGAATGCAGCATTCCATGGACGTGCTTTCGGCCTTCTCGCAGGTTTTCCGGGCCGACGGGAGTCGAGTCGACCGGAGTGCGGAGACACCCTCGGTCGGAGTGCGGGGACCTTCAGCCGGAGTGCAGGGACCTCCAGCCGGAGTGCGGGCCGTTTCAGGCGGGGTGCCGGGACTCGCGGTCGGAGTGCAGGACCTTGCGGTACCAGGGCGCGGCGAGCGCGAAATCGGTGTCGAACCCCGGGCCGGGAGTACGGCGCAGATCGGACCAGAGCGGGGCGCTGTCGAAGACGTGGTCGGTGGTGAACAGGTCGAGCCCCGACGCCGGTACACCGCGTTCCTCCAGGACCGCCCGGGCCTGGTCGGCGGTCAGGTCCCGGTCCGGCCGGTCGATGCCGACGCAGGCCGCCACCGCGCGCAGCAGGGCGTCCACGGCGACGGGCTCGGGGTGGGCCGCGTGATAGACGGAGGCCGTCAGGTCGGCGGCGGGGGCCAGCGCGGTCGCCACCAGCAGTCCGGCCAGCTCGGACACCGCGATCACGGACGTCCGGGAGGGCCAGCCGTCCACGGTACCGGGCAGCGTGGACAGCATCCGGGCCAGTCCCGGAACCACCCACGCGTCGCCCTCCCCGTACACCAGATGAGGCCGCAGGACGATGCCGCCGGCCGCGAGCACGGCGTCCTCGGCCGCGGCCCGGGTACGGGAGGTGGGCGAGCCCGGATTGCGCGTCAGTTCCCCGGGCCGGCTGCCGCGGAAGGTACCGCGGCCGTAGACGGAAGCGGTGCTGAGCTGGACGATGCGCGCAACCCCCGCACTGCGCGCCTCCTCGACGAGGGCCGCCGTACCGCGGGCGTTGACGGCCTCGTTGGCCACGGCGTCTCCACCGATCCGCGAGGCGCAGTGGATCAGGACGTCGACGCCCTCGCACACCCCGCGCAGGGACGCGGGTTCGCTCAGGTCCGCCCGTACGACCGTGGGGCCGGAACCGGGCAGGGGACTGCGGTGCGACATCAGCCTCAACTCGGCCCGCTGCCGCCCCGCTTCACGGGTGACATGGCTGCCGACGAAGCCGGCCGCGCCGGTGATCAGAAGGGTGGGCACGGAACACTCTCCTCGGGATGGGACGGTCGCCAAGGGGCCCGGACGGTGGACGGGTTCAGCGGCCGCGCGGGCTCAGGACGAGTTCGGCGGTGAAGACCGTCTCAGCGTGCTGCGTGCCGCGCACCCGCACCAGTACGCCGCCGTCGGTGCCGTGCGGCTCGACCCGCGGTTCGATCCAGCAGGGGGCGTCGAACTCGGCGTAGCGCGCGAAGTTGCTCTTGAGGCCCAGCAGCAGGGCGTCGGGCATGCCCGTCGAGACGAGGGCGGCCTGCCGGGCCGCCTCCAGCAGCACCATGCCCGGTATGTGGTCGACGGGATGGTCGAAGAAGGTGGGATGGGCGGTGTCGACTCGCAGTTCCCAGCGGTCGCCGGTGCCGGCCGCCGACTCGGGCTCGGCGAGCAGCACATGGTGGTCGCCGGAGTGGCCCACGGCGGCGGGCTCGATCCCCGGCGGCACGACGCGGTCGGTGGTGGTGGGACGGCCGGCGCGCAGCCTGCGGTGGACGGCCGGACTTGTGCAGCTGAACGCGGCGCCCCCGGTGGCCAGGGCCTTTCCGTCACGCAGCACGGTGACGTCGTAGCGCATACCGCCGAGCACACGGCCCCGGCGGACGATGTCGCGGCAGACGGTGCGCAGTTCGACCTCGGTGGGCACGGCGTCCGCGACGAGGAGTTCGGGAGCGGTGCTGAACGACATGTCCCACATCAGGAACTGGTGCCCGAAGGGGACGCCGAACTCGGCGTGCGCGAGCAGGGAGCCGATCTGCCGGACGGACTCGATCAGCAGCATCGGGTCCTGATAGCCGCCGGACTGGGTGAAGAACGAGTGGCTGCGCGGCCATTGGGCGCTGACCGCGAAGACGTCGGAGCGGTCGGGCCCGACGGGTTCGGCGGCGGCCTCCCAGCCGGTCAGCAGCACTTCGGAGACGGCGGCGCGATGAACGTACTCGCGCGGAACCGTCGTGGTCAGCCGGGGCTGCGGAGTCCTCGCGGTGGTTCGTGGGGCCCTCGTGGCCACCGTCGCGACGTCGCTTTCGACGGACACACGGGTGGAGGTGGTGTACGACATGTACGGCACTCCTGTCTGTTTCCGAGCAGGGGGCAGCACTCCGCACTGTCGGCAGCCACCCCCCGTGGCCGACGTTCTCTTGCTCGCACAAGATACAGACATGTCTGTTCGGTTCTTCAAGTAAAGCTTTAGTATCCCTCTAGGTTCAGGCCGTCGTTACCGGCCGGTACGACACGATCGCGCCACTTGCGTAACCGCCTCTCCGAAACCATGCAGACCTGCATGGTTAGAGTCATCAAGCCCGTCGCGGCGTGGCTCGTCGCCTCGTGCGGACCCCACGGAAACCTGACCTCGAAATGGCGAAGAACCACACATCCATGCAGGTCAACGCGGACTGATGACACAGAGCACAGACCGACGCGCGGGGGACGAAGAACACGTTGACAATCAGACAAGTCTGTTTGCTATCGTCCTTGAGGTGAGCGTTCAGCAGTCCGTTCCGTGATGACGAGACTGTGCCTCAGGAGGAGCAGATGAATCGGCAAGCCGTGGATCTACTCGACGTCCGATCGCAGCGCAATCTCCCGCACCGCCCCACGATTCCCCACCCCGGGCGGCCGGTTGCCGCACACGCGGCCACCGACGACCCCGGCCCCCCGGCCGGAGCCCTGCGTGTCCTGGTCGTGGAGAACGACCCCAGGGCCGCCGACTCCCTCGTCCAGGGCCTGCTGCGCCAGGGGTACGCCGCGCAGAGCGTGGCCACCGGCACCAAGGCGCTCCAGGCGCACCGCGACGCCGATCTCCTGCTGCTCGACCTCGACCTGCCCGACCTGGACGGGCTGGAGGTGTGCCGGGGCATCCGGGCGGTCTGCGACACCCCGGTCATCGCCGTCACCGCGCGCGGGTCGGAGCTCGACCGGGTGCTCGGACTGCAGGCCGGAGCCGACGACTACCTGGTCAAGCCGTACGGCTTCCGGGAGTTGCTGGCACGGATGGAGGCGGTGATGCGCCGGGTACGGCAGCAGCCGGCGTCCGCCCAGGTCATCACCCACGGGCCGCTGCGCATCGACGTCGGCACGCGAGTGGCCACCCTGGACGGGGAGCCGGTGGACCTGACCCGCAAGGAGTTCGACCTGCTGCACCTGCTGGCCTCGCAGCCCGGCACCGTGATGCCCCGCCGCCAGCTCATGGCGCAGGTCTGGGACGACACCTGGTCCCACCGCGGACGCACCATAGACACCCACGTCAGCAGCCTGCGCGGCAAGCTCGGTTCGAGCGGCTGGATCATCACCGTCCGCGGGGTCGGCTTTAGGCTCGGCCATCCGTAGTCCCGGGCGGTCGCCCGCGACCGCCGGGTGGTCCCCGCGACCGTCACGGGGACCACCCGCACAGCCCGCTTGAGAACCGCTGAAGGAACGCTGAAGGACCGCGCTCGGAGCGACCGAAAACCGAGCCGAACCGGAAGCGAATACTCCCGCCCCCTGGCGGCGTGCCGCCTTGCCGATACAATACAGACCAGTCGGTAAAATTCCAGCGGGGCGAGAGCAAGGACCTGGCATGGCCACACAAGAGCGCGGGACGAGGTCGAGGCACTCGATCCTGGAGTCCGCGGCGCGGGTGTTCGACGAGCGCGGCTACGACGCCGCGAGCACCAACGACATCCTGGCCCGGACGGGTCTCACCCGAGGCGCGCTGTACCACCACTTCCCCTCCAAGGAAGCAATCGCCGTGGCCCTGGTGACCGCGCACAGCGAGGCACTCGTGGTGCCGGACCGGGCGGTGAAGCTCCAGGCGGTCATCGACCTGACCCTGGAGTTCGCCCAGCGCCTCCAGCGCGACCCGGTGCTGCGCGCGAGTGTGCGGCTCGCGGTCGAGCAGACGTCCTTCTCCCGCCCGCCGCAGACCGCGTACGAGCAGTCCGGCGCGGCCATCCTGGCGCTGCTGCGGCAGGCCGAGGAACAGGGCGAGATCCTGCCCGGCGTGGACATCCAGGAAGCGACCTCGACCATCGTCGGCGCCTTCACCGGGCTGCAGTTGATGTCGCAGGTGTACAGCAACCGCGAGGACCTGCCCGACCGCATCGGCGCGTTCTGGCGTTTCCTGCTGCCCGGCCTGGCCACTCCCGGCCTGCTCGGCCGCCTGCGCACCAGCATGACCGTGCCGCCCGAGGACGTCTGAGCGCGGCCGGACCTCGCGGAACCCCGCCGGACCGGCCCGTCCCGACCGGACCTCGCCGAACCGGCCGAGCGGCCAGGCGCCCCCAAGTCACCGGCCGGGGCCCGGAACCCGACCGTGCTCCACAACTCGTGCCGGGAACGCGGCCACCACCCCTGGCAGCCGCGTGCACTCGTGCACCCGAGTGCGTCCGCCGCACTCGCCGCACGGGCCGCATCACCGACGCTCCGCGTCCCCGCCTCGCCTCGCCTCACCCACGAGCTCACCGGAACACCACCGCACGAGCCGCACGAGCCGCACGAGCCTCGACAGCATCCCGCCCCTGGCGCCGGTTCACACAACTCCGCCCGGGCAGAGGCCTGCTGATCCTGATCCCCGATCCCGGCCCGCTCCGATACGCCTCACCCCGCACCCACCCGGAGGCGGAACAGGCGCCCCGCCACACCAACCGCCGCGCAGGACAGACGCGCCCCGCCACGGCTCCGCCCAGGGCGGGTGCGGCCCACCGCGGCGCCTCAGACCCGCTCGCCGTCCCCTCGCCGCCCGGCCCCCTTCGTACCCATCCCGCCCGCGGCACCCGCGCCACCGATGGCACCCACCGCACCCGCGGCCCCGACGGCCTCGACGGCTCCCACCGAGAACAACGGCCGCAACAGCGCCCACAGCCTCTTGGACGTCTTGGCGTCCCACCACTCGGCATCCGTGTGCCCCAGGGTCTCCAGCCCCGCGGCCACCACGACGGCGAGGTCGGCGAGATCCTCCGGCGCGGGCACGGCGTCCCGGTGCGTGTCGGCGACGCGCCCGCGTACGAGCGTCAGCACGTCGTCGCGCAGCCGGGGCGGCCCGGCCGACCCGTCCACCGCCAACTGGATGCCGGCGCGGACGAGTTCCTCCGTCCGCAGGGCCTCGCAGAAGGCGATCAGAAGGCGCTCGGGGGCGTCCTCCACGGCGCCGCCCCCGAAGGCCTCGTCCATGAGCGCGACGACGCGCCCGTGCGCCTGCTCGTAGACGGCGGCGTTCAGCTCCGCGATGGAGGAGAAGTGGTGGTAGAGAGCCCCCCGGCTCACTCCGGCCTGGCGGCAGATGTTGACCAGCCCCGCATCGGCGGGCCGGCCGTTCGCTATCAGTTCCGCCGCGGCACGGACGAGAGCCTGACGGGTCTGTTCGGACCGAGTCTGCATCAGGCTGCACCTGCCTATTCCTGCGCTTGGCATGAAGGAGCGCGCGGGTGCCCGTGGGCGCCAGCAACAACCGGAATCATACAACCATGCCTGTTTTACTCGACAGCCCCGTGAACGGAGACCTCCATCCAATCCCCATACATCCTGCTGCTCTTGGCCATGACCGGACCCTTGACGGGAGAGCGATCCCGTGGCCACAAGCCGTCCGGAACGCTCGTCGACCCTTGACAATCAGACAAGTCTGTTTGTTACGTTGGCGATGGCCACGTTGCCCCGGCACCCGAGCGTCACCCGAGCGTTGAGGAGTCCGATGAGCAGCACGACCGCCCCCGCCACCGTCCCCCCGGCCGTCTCCGTTCCCGGCGCGGTGCCGGTCGTCGGCAGCGGATTCGGCGAAGCCCTGCACGAGGGCCTGGTCCGTGCGGCGTCCCGGATGTCACCGCGTCGCGGCCCCGCCCCCGGCCCGGCCGACGACACCCTGGGGGCCTGGGAGACCGACGCCGTCCTCGACCGCTTCACCGCCCGGCTGCCCGCCGTACTCGCCCCCGCCGAGGCGGAGGTACCGGCCCTGCGCGGCACGCTGGCGGAGTTCGCCCGCACCGTCCTGGTGCGCGCCGCGGAAACCGCCCCGACCACGTCCGCCCCCTCCGCCGCGGACGCCCCGCCCGCCCCCGTCGCCCCGCCCGCGGCCTCCCCCCACCAGGTGGCGGCCGCCGTCGCGCTGCTCCTGGAGTGCGCCCTGCTGCACGTCCTGGAGCACGGCATCGCGCACCGGGAGAGCGTGCTGCCGCGTGCCGTCGCGGTCGTCCGGCGCCTTGGTGAGGTGCTCCGGGACGCCGGGGAGGGAGTGTGGTCCGGCGACGACGGCCGCGGTGAGCGCCGCAGGCTGGCCCGGCAGCTCCACGACGAACTGGGCGGCGCCCTGTCCACGGCCCGCCACAGCCTCGAAGCCGCCGCGACGGCCGCCACCACGCCGACCCCGGCGACGCCCACGGCCTCCGGCGCACGCGCCACCACGGGCCCCCTCACAGCCCCCGGCTCCCCCACCCCTCCCCAGACCCCCGCCGCTCATCTCGCCGCAGCAGAGCGGGCGTTGGCTGAAGCGGCCCGGCAGAACCAGGCGTTCGTCGGGGGCCTGCGCCGGCGTGCCGACCTGCCGCCCCTGCGCGAGGCCCTGGAGGCCTTCCTCGCGGGCCCCCGCCCGCGCGCCGGCCTCGGCATCCGGACCTCCGTCGAGGTCGTCGGGGACGAGCGGACCCTCTCAGAGCATTACCGGGAGGAGACCTTCCTCGCCCTGCGCGAGGCCCTGCGCGACCGCCTGACCCGCTCGGGCGCGCGGCAGGTGGCCACCGTCGTCCGCGTCACCAGACGCTGGCTCTACGCGAAGGTGACCGACGACGGCCACGGGCCCGCGACCGGCTCCGCCGAGGCCCTGCGTTCCCTGACCGACCGGATCGACGACCTCGGCGGCCGCACGCGCGTCACCCCGGGCACCCCCACCGGCACGCTGCTGGAGATCCATCTACCCCTGCGCCGGCACCCCTGAGACCGCGCTCCCGGCGAGCCGAGAAAAATTGAGAGACAGAACACACTCGGACCAGAGCCGCCGGGACCCTGGATCCACCCTGGTCCGGGCATACGGAAGAGGTCCCATCGTGATCACGATGGGACCTCTTCACTGGTGCGCGAGGGGGGAGTTGAACCCCCACGCCCTTGCGGGCACTGGAACCTGAATCCAGCGCGTCTGCCTATTCCGCCACCCGCGCATTGGGTGTGTCCTCCGGTGCCCCACCGTGTGGTGCGAGCGCCTTCCGACATGCAGAAGATTAGCACGGTGGCAGGGGCGGATTCACATCGCTTTCGAGCGGCCCCGGCGCCCCTGGGCCCGGGGCCGGCTGCCCCGGACCGGGGCCCGAGCACGTCGGCGCCGCTCCACGTATCGACGAGAACCGGTTCACGTATCAACCTCGTACCGGTCCAGGCCATCTCCCCAGGAGCAGGACAGCGTGCACAGTCGGGTGCGGGACACTGGTCCCGGGCCGCCTCTACGATCCTTGGCAGGAGTAGTGCAGGGAAGAGTTCGAAAAGGTGCCCCGCAGGGAACTTCGGGAGGGGACTTCGGAAGGCGTCGACAACCTGTCGACCGGGCCGACAGGGGGAACCAGCCGATTTCCCGGCGCGTGGATACGATCAGTAAGCAGTACCAGCACGACCAGGACGACAGCGGCCGACCGTACGACGCGGTGGGCCGTGCGCAGTACGGCACAGGCAGCACGCAGTACCAGGACGGCTACGAAGGAGGAGGTGCCCCATGGGAGTCCTGAAGAAATTCGAGCAGCGTCTCGAAGGTCTGGTCAACGGCACCTTCGCCAAGGTGTTCAAGTCCGAGGTCCAGCCCGTGGAGATCGCCGGAGCGCTGCAGCGCGAGTGCGACAACAACGCCACGATCTGGAACCGCGAGCGGACCGTCGTACCGAACGACTTCATCGTGGAGCTGAGCACACCGGACTTCGACCGCCTCAGCCCCTACTCGGGCCAGCTCGGCGACGAGCTCGCCGGCATGGTGCGCGACTACGCCAAGCAGCAGCGCTACACCTTCATGGGCCCCATCAAGGTCCATCTGGAGAAGGCGGACGACCTCGACACCGGTCTGTACCGGGTGCGCAGCCGTACGCTCGCCTCCTCCACCGACCAGCAGGCGCCCGAGCGCGCCCCCGCGGGCCCCGCTCCGGCGTCCCCGCGCGGCCAGGGCGGCCAGGGCGGGTACGGCTACCCGCCGGCCGCCGTACCTCCCATGCCGTCCGCGCCGCCGCCCGGACGCCCGGGGCCTTCGCCCATGGGCCAGCGGCCCGGCCCGTCCGCCGGGCCGGCGAGCGGTGGCCGCACGCGGCACTGGATCGAGATCAATGGCGCCCGCCATCAGATCTCCCGCCCGACGCTGGTGCTGGGCCGCAGCACCGAAGCCGACGTGCGGATCGACGACCCCGGCGTATCCCGCCGGCACTGTGAGATCCGGACCGGAACGCCCTCGACGATCCAGGATCTCGGGTCCACCAACGGCATCGTGGTGGACGGGCAGCACACCACCCGCGCTACGCTCCGCGACGGCTCGCGGATCGTCGTGGGCAGCACCACCATCATTTACCGGCAAGCCGAAGGGTGAAGCGGGGGCAATGTCAGAGCTGACCCTCACGGTCATGCGGCTGGGTTTCCTGGCCGTACTGTGGCTGTTCGTGATCGTGGCCGTGCAGGTCATCCGCAGCGACCTGTTCGGAACGCGTGTCACACAGCGCGGCTCGCGCAGGGACGCCGCCAGGCCGCAACAGGCCGCGCGCCAGGCTGCGGCGCCACCGCCGCAGCGCCAGCAGGCGGCGCCGAGCGGCGGCGGACGCCAGCGCCGCGGCGCCCCCACCAAACTCGTCGTCTCCGAGGGCACTCTCACGGGCACGACGGTCGCGCTCCAGGGGCAGACCATCACGCTCGGCCGCGCGCACGACAGCACCATCGTGCTGGACGACGACTACGCGTCCAGCCGCCATGCCAGGATCTACCCGGACCGGGACGGCCAGTGGATCGTCGAGGATCTCGGCTCCACCAACGGCACGTATCTCGACCGGAGCCGACTGACGACTCCCACGCCGATCCCGCTGGGTGCGCCCATCCGCATCGGCAAGACCGTCATCGAGCTGCGGAAGTAGTACGACAATGAGCGAGCGGAGCGAGCACGCAGCGGCGGTCCACACGAAGGACCCCGGCGCGCTCCCGACCGGAGGGTGGGCACCGTGCGGATGTACCCGGAGCCGACGGGCGAGGTGCGCATGAGTCTGTCACTGCGCTTCGCCGCCGGATCGCACAAAGGCATGATCCGCGAGGGCAACGAGGACTCCGGCTACGCCGGCCCCCGGCTGCTCGCGATCGCCGACGGAATGGGCGGCCAGGCCGCCGGTGAGGTCGCCTCCTCCGAGGTGATCTCCACCATCGTGGCGCTCGACGACGACGTGCCCGGCTCCGACATCCTCACCTCGCTCGGCACCGCCGTGCAGCGGGCCAACGACCAGCTCAGGATGATGGTCGAGGAGGACCCCCAGCTGGAGGGCATGGGGACCACCCTCACCGCCCTCCTGTGGACCGGCCAGCGCCTCGGACTCGTGCACGTCGGCGACTCCCGCGCCTATCTGCTGCGGGACGGCGTCCTCACGCAGATCACCCAGGACCACACCTGGGTGCAGCGCCTCGTCGACGAGGGCCGCATCACCGAGGAGGAAGCCACCACCCACCCGCAGCGCTCCCTGCTGATGCGCGCGCTGGGCAGCGGCGACCACGTCGAGCCGGACCTCTCCATCCGCGAGGTCCGCGCCGGCGACCGCTACCTGATCTGCTCCGACGGACTGTCCGGCGTCGTCTCGCACCAGACGATGGAGGACACCCTCGCCAGCTACCAGGGCCCGCAGGAGACCGTCCAGAACCTCATCGAGCTCGCGCTGCGCGGCGGCGGCCCCGACAACATCACCGTCATCGTCGCCGACGTCCTCGACATCGACTCCGGCGACACACTGGCCGCCCAGCTCTCCGACACCCCCGTCGTGGTGGGCGCGGTCGCCGAGAACCAGCACCAGCTGCACGACAACGGCGCCATGCAGACGCCCGCGGGCCGCGCCTCCGGTCTCGGCCGTCCGGTGCCCGGACAGGGCGGCGGCGAGTTCGGGCCGCCCGGCAGCGGCGACGCCGACGGCTACGCCCCCACGGGCGGCTTCGCCGACTACTCGGACGAGGACTTCGTCAAGCCGCGCGGCGGACGCAAGTGGCTGAAGAGATCCTTCTACTCCGTGCTCGCGCTCGCCGTCATCGGCGGCGGCGCGTACGGCGGCTACCGGTGGACGCAGACGCAGTACTACGTCGGCAGCAACGGCAAGCACGTCGCGCTGTACCGCGGGATCAGCCAGGACCTGGCCTGGGTCTCGCTCTCGAAGGTGGAGAAGGACCACCCCGAGATCGAACTCAAGTACCTGCCGCCGTACCAGCAGAAGCAGGTCAAGGCGACCATCGCGGAGGGCGGTCTCAGCGACGCCCGGTCCAAGATCGACGAGCTCGCCGTGCAGGCGTCCGCGTGCAGGAAGGACTCGGAGCGCCGCTCCGCCGAGACGCAGAACAACGCCAAGACCGGTCAGGGCGAGGCTGGTGGGACCACGGGAACCACAACCACCTCTCTGACGTCCAAGGCCACGTCCAGCCCGACGCCGACACCGAACTCGTCGAGTTCACCGTCGGCGAACCCGTCCAAGACCGCACCTACTCCCACACCCGGCCCCAGCCTCTCCGACGAGGAGCAGAAGCTGGTCTCGCTGTGCGGTAAGCAGTAAGAAGCCGTGAGGGGCCCTGTCACACCATGAGCAGTAGTACGAACACGCCGACGCACCACACGTCGACGATCGGGTCGATCGGCACGCCGAGCCGGCGCAACACCGAGCTGGCACTGTTGGTGTTCGCCGTCGTCATCCCGGTCTTCGCCTACGCCAACGTGGGCCTGGCCATCAATGACTCGGTGCCGCCCGGCCTGCTGAGCTACGGCCTCGGACTCGGCCTGCTCGCCGGCGTCGGCCATCTCGCGGTGCGCAAGTTCGCCCCGTACGCGGACCCGCTGCTGCTGCCGCTGGCGACGCTCCTCAACGGGCTCGGGCTGGTGATGATCTGGCGCCTCGACCAGTCCAAGCTGCTCCGGTCGCTGCCCAATTTCGCCCCTGCCGCGCCCCGCCAGCTGATGTACACGGCGCTGGGCATCGGCCTGCTCGTCGCCGTACTGATCTTCCTCAAGGACCACCGTGTCCTGCAGCGCTACACCTACATCTCCATGTTCGGCGCCCTGATCCTGCTCCTGCTGCCGCTGGTTCCGGGGCTCGGCGCCAACATCTACGGCGCCAAGATCTGGATCTCGATTCCCGGCCTCGGCACCCTCCAGCCCGGCGAGTTCGCGAAGATCATCCTCGCGGTCTTCTTCGCCGGCTACCTGATGGTCAAGCGCGACGCGCTGGCCCTCGCCAGCCGCCGCTTCATGGGCCTCTACCTGCCGCGCGGACGCGACCTCGGCCCGATCCTGGTGGTCTGGTTCGTCTCCATCCTGATCCTGGTCTTCGAGACCGACCTCGGTACCTCGCTGCTGTTCTTCGGCATGTTCGTGATCATGCTGTACGTCGCCACGGAGCGGACCAGCTGGATCGTCTTCGGTCTGCTGATGTCGGCGGTCGGCGCCGTGGGCGTGGCGAGCTTCGAACCGCACATCCAGACGCGTGTCCAGGCCTGGCTCAACCCGCTGCACGAGTACAAGCTCAGCCAGGCCGGAACCCACGACGGCATCCTCCACTCCGAGCAGGCCATGCAGGCCCTGTGGGCCTTCGGCTCCGGCGGCACGCTCGGCACCGGATGGGGACAGGGCCACTCCGAACTCATCCGGTTCGCCGCCAACTCCGACTTCATCCTCGCCAGCTTCGGCGAGGAACTGGGCCTGGCGGGGATCATGGCGATCCTGGTCCTCTACGGTCTGATCGCGGAGCGCGGCATCCGTACGGCGCTCGCGGCCCGCGACCCGTTCGGCAAGCTCCTCGCCGTCGGTCTCTCCGGCGGCTTCGCACTCCAGGTCTTCGTCGTCGCGGGCGGCGTCATGGGCCTGATCCCCCTCACCGGTATGACGATGCCGTTCCTGGCCTACGGAGGCTCCTCCGTCATCGCCAACTGGGCGCTGATGGGCATCCTCATCAGAATCAGCGACACCGCACGCCGCCCGGCCCCCGCACCCGCGCCCAGCCCCGACGCCGAGATGACCCAGGTGGTCCGCCCGTGAACAAGCCCCTGCGCCGGATCGCGATCTTCTGCGGACTCCTCGTCCTCGCCCTGCTCATCCGCGACAACTACATCCAGTACGTCCAGGCGGACAGCCTGCGAACCGACACGCTCAACCGGCGCGTCGCCATCGAGCGGTACGCCACCCCGCGCGGCGACATCATCGTCGACGGCAACCCGATCACCGGGGCCGCGAAGTCGGCCAAGGACGGCATCAACGACTTCGAGTACAAGCGCACCTACAAGGACGGCGCGATGTGGGCGCCCGTCACCGGGTACGCCTCCCAGGCCTTCGGCGCCACCCAGCTGGAGAGCATCGACGACGGCATCCTCACCGGCAACGACGACCGGCTCTTCTTCCGCAACACCCTCGACATGCTCACGGGCAAGAAGAAGCAGGGCGGCAACGTCGTCACCACCCTCAACGCCGCCGCGCAGAAGGCCGCGTACCAGGGTCTGCTGAAGCAGGGCAAGGGCGCCGTCGCGGCGATCGACCCCAAGACCGGCGCGATCCTGGCACTGGCCTCGACCCCGTCGTACGACCCCTCGACCTTCGCCGGGAACTCGACGAGCGTCGACGGCAAGGCCTGGACGAAGCTGCAGAAGAAGAACGACCCCAACGACCCGCTGCTCAACCGGGCACTGCGCGAGACCTACCCGCCGGGCTCCACCTTCAAGGTGGTCACCGCGGCGGCGGCGCTGCAGAACGGGCTGTACTCGTCCGCGGACCAGAAGACGGACTCACCGCTGCCGTACACCCTGCCGGACACCAGGACCGAGCTGAAGAACGAGGGCAGCATCCCCTGCAAGGACGCGACCATGCGCGTCGCGCTCCGCTACTCCTGCAACACCGTCTTCGGCAAGATCGGCGCCGACCTCGGCAAGGACAAGATGCTGTCGGAGGCCGAGAAGTTCGGCTTCAACGCCCAGCAGTTCACGCCGGTCCGCTCGAACGCCTCCGTCTTCCCCAAGTCGATGGACAAGCCGCAGACGGCGCTCAGCTCCATCGGCCAGTTCGAGACCGCGGCGACCCCGCTGCAGATGGCCATGGTCGCCTCGGCGGTCGCCAACGACGGCACGCTCATGAAGCCGTACATGGTCGACAAGCTGCAGGCCCCGAACCTGGACGTGATCTCGCAGACGGAGCCGCAGAAGCTGAGCGAGCCGCTCTCCAAGGACAACGCCCAGATCCTTCAGTCGATGATGGAGACGGTCGTAAAGGAGGGCACCGGCACCAACGCCCAGATCAACGAGAACGGCGTCACGGTGGGCGGCAAGACCGGTACCGCCCAGCACGGTGTGGCCAACAGCGCGAACCCGTACGCCTGGTTCATCTCGTACGCGAAGCTCGCCGACGGCAGCTCTCCGGTCGCCGTCGCCGTGGTGGTCGAGGACGAGAGCGCCAACCGGGACGACATCTCCGGTGGTGGTCTCGCCGCCCCGATCGCCAAGAGTGTGATGAAGGCAGTAATCGACAGCAAGAAGTGACCCCTGTCACGTCCCCTTCACATCGGTGCACGTTGCGATACCGGTCCTGTATCGGGTGACGGGCTCGGCCAGGTCACACAAGTCGATCCGGGTACGGTATGCCCGGACGGCACACCGCCGGACCACACAAGCGTGCGGTCGGGATCGACGGAGAGGGCTGGTAGGTAGCTATGGAAGAGCCGCGTCGCCTCGGCGGCCGGTACGAGCTGGGCCAGGTGCTCGGCCGTGGTGGCATGGCGGAGGTCCATCTCGCCCATGACACCCGGCTCGGTCGCACCGTGGCGGTGAAGACGCTGCGAGCGGACCTCGCACGCGACCCGTCGTTCCAGGCCCGGTTCCGCCGGGAGGCCCAGTCGGCCGCCTCGCTCAACCATCCCGCGATCGTCGCCGTGTACGACACGGGTGAGGACTACATCGAGGGCATCTCCATCCCGTACATCGTGATGGAGTACGTGGACGGTTCCACCCTGCGTGAGCTGCTCCACTCGGGACGCAGACTGCTGCCCGAGCGGTCCATGGAGATGACCATCGGGATCCTCCAGGCCCTGGAGTACTCCCACCGCGCCGGGATCGTCCACCGCGACATCAAGCCCGCGAACGTCATGCTGACGCGCAACGGCCAGGTCAAGGTGATGGACTTCGGCATCGCCCGCGCCATGGGCGACGCCGGCATGACGATGACGCAGACGGCCGCGGTCATCGGCACCGCCCAGTACCTCTCCCCGGAGCAGGCCAAGGGCGAGCAGGTGGACGCGCGAAGCGACCTCTACTCCACCGGCTGCCTCCTCTACGAGCTGCTGACGGTCCGCCCGCCGTTCGTGGGCGACTCGCCGGTCGCGGTCGCCTACCAGCACGTACGGGAGGAGCCGCAGCCGCCGAGCGTCTTCGACCCCGAGATCACGCCCGAGATGGACGCGATCGTGCTGAAGGCGCTCGTCAAGGACCCGGACTACCGGTACCAGTCCGCCGACGAGATGCGCCAGGACATCGAGGCCTGCCTCGACGGCCAGCCGGTCGCGGCCACCGCCGCCATGGGCTCGGTCGGCTACGGCGGCTACCCGAACGACCAGGCCACCACGGCCCTGCGCTCCACGGACGCCCAGGCCACCTCCATGCTTCCCCCGATGAACCCGGACGACGGCGGCTTCGGCGGCTACGACGACCGTCCGCCCCGGCGCCGTCAGCAGAAGAAGTCGAACACCTCGACGATCCTGCTGGTCGTGGCGGGGGTCCTGGTCCTCATCGGCGCGATCCTGATCGGCAAGTGGGCCTTCAGCGGCAGCAGCGACGGCAACAAGCCCTTCGCCGCCCCGAACTTCGTCGGCCAGACCCTGGGCGACGCCAAGGCGATGGCCGCCAACGTCGAACTGACGGTGACGACCACCAAGAAGCCGTGCGAGGCCCAGCCCAAGGGCAGCGTCTGTGACCAGGACCCGAAGGCCGGCGCGGACGTCAAGAAGGGCGACACCGTCGACCTGGTGGTCTCGACCGGCGCGCCGAAGGTGGTCGTGCCCGGTGTGACCGGCCAGAGCCTCGACGACGCCAAGGCGAAGCTCGAGGGCGACGGCTACCGGTTCCAGGTCAAGACGAAGCCCCAGATCTCCACGGAGGACCCGAACACGGTCCTGGACCAGGACCCGAAGCTCGGCACGGAGGTGCAGAAGGGTTCGACGATCACCCTCACCATCGCCAAGGCGCAGGAGAAGTCCACTGTGCCGGACGTGACGGGCCAGAGCTGTGAGGCGGCCAAGGCGCAGATGACCGCGAGCAACCTGGCCGGCAACTGCACCGAGGTGGACACCGCGGACGACGCCCAGGTCGGCAAGGTCATCTCGACCAGTCCGCAGGCGGGCAGCTCGGCCGACAAGAACTCCACGGTGAACATCCAGATCGGCAAGAAGGTCCAGAGCCCGCAGAAGGACATCCCGAACGTCGCGAACCGGACCCTTCAGCAGGCCAAGCAGATCCTGCAGCAGAACGGCTTCAACAACATCCAGGTGCAGGGCGATCAGGGCGACAACGCCCGCGTCATCGCACAGAACCCGCAGCAGGGCCAGGCGGACCCGAACGCGGCGATCACCCTGACCACCATCGGCGGCGGCGGGAACAACGGCGGCAACGACGGCGGCACCAACTTCTTCGGTGGTGTCACCGGGTAGGTGGTCCCCGGGGCCGTCGCCGCCCCTTCCGTACAGCGGATCCCCGGTACCTCGTCACGAGGTACCGGGGATCTGTCGTGTGTGCGGCGCCTCGCCGGGAATCTCGCGCGCCACGGCCTCGGGAGCACCGGTTCCGTGCCCGGACCCCGCCCGCGAGCTGCGGGGCGGCGGCTCAGCGCAGTGCGTTCGGCGGTGTCAGCGCAGTTCCTTCGGCGGTGTCCGCGCGCTGTCCACCTTGTCGACGCGCTCCAGCTCGCCCCAGACGACGTACCGGTAGCGGGACGTGTAGACGGGCGTGCAGGTCGTCAGGGTGATGTAGTGGCCCGGCTTCTTCTTGCCGGACTCCTTGGGGACCGGGCCGAGGACCTTCACGTTGTACTTCGAGGTCTCGGGGAGGATGCCGAAGACCTTGTAGACGTACCACTTGTCCCTGGTCTCGAAGACGATCGGGTCGCCCTTCTCCACCTTGTCGATGTTGTGGAACTTGGCGCCGTGGCCGTCGCGGTGGGCGGCGAGCGTGAAGTTGCCGTTCTTGCCGGTCATCGGCAGGGACGACTTGACGGGGTCCATGTAGTAGCCGGCGACGCCGTCGTTGAGGATCTCCGTGGAGGTGCCCTTCTCGACGAGCACCTCACCGTTCTTCATGGACGGGACGTGCAGGAAGCCGATGCCGTCCTTGGTGTCCAGCGCGCCGGGGCCCTTGTCCGCCGCCGCCCAGTTGTCACGGACCTTGTCGCCCTGCTGGTGCGCCGTGCGGTCCGCGACGACGTTCGTCCACCACAGCGAGTAGACGACGAAGAGGCCGAGCACCAGGCCCGCGGTGATGAGGAGTTCGCCGAAGACACTGACCGCCATCGCGATCCGGCCGGGACCACGCCTTTTCGGTGCGGGCGCCTCGGCGTCGGCGTCGGTGCGCTCGTCGTGGTCGGTCCTCGCTGCCACTGTGCATCTGCCCCGTCTGGTCTGTCTCAGGTTGTCTCACGTGCTCGTCGCCCGAGGGGCCGACAGCGCACCGCTGGATGCGCCTAGCCGATGAGGGCGTCCGGCTTGCCCTTGCTGCGCGGGCGTTCCTCGACCATCTTGCCCCACACGATCATCCGGTATTTGCTGGTGAATTCCGGCGTGCAGGTGGTCAGGGTGATGTAGCGGCCTGGCCCCGTGAATCCGGACCCCTTGGGGACGGGAGCCAGCACACTTGTGTTCGAAGGGGACGTCACCGGCAGGATCGACGCCATCTTGTAGACGAAGTAGTCGTCCTGCGTCTCGACGACGATCGCGTCGCCCGGCTTGAGGCGGTTGATGTAGCGGAACGGTTCACCGTGCGTGTTGCGGTGGCCCGCGAGGCCGAAGTTGCCCGTCTTGGCGTCCGGCATCGCCGTCTTGAGACTGCCCTCGCCGTAGTGGCCCACCATGCCGCGGTCGAGCACCTTCGTCTTGCTCGTGCCCTCCGCGATCGGCGCGACGACGTCCAGCTTCGGGATGTGCAGGATGGCGAAGCCCTGTCCCGGCTCGAACGTCCCCGGGCTCCGCTTGCCGCTCGCCCAGTCCTCCTGGAGGTGGTGCGCGGCGCTGCCGGCCTGCTGGTGCGCCCGGACGTTCGACCACCACAGCTGGTAGGTCACGAACAGCAGCATCAGGACGCCGGTGGTGATGAAGACCTCGCCGACCATCCGGCTCACGACGACCGCCGCGCCGGGCTTCCGCGCCTGGGCGGCCCGGCGGGCCGCCACACGGCTCAGCGGCGCCCCAGAGGCCTCCTGCGCCCCTTCCTGGGGCGTCTGGGACTCCAGGGACTCCGGGGGGCCTCCGTGGCGCCCATGGCGCCGTGCGGCCTTGCGTCGGGCCGCGCGGCCCCCGGGCACGGCTGCCGAATCGTCCGCGGCGTCGGTACGCGTCTTGGGCGCGGCCATGAGCCGGGCCTCCGAGACCTCCGAGGCCCGCAGCGCCACGGTCTCGTCGTCCAGCGGCCGGGCCGCCGTCGGAGGTACGCCGCCGTAGCCCGGACCGGGCACCGGACCGGACGAGGCCGTGGAGGCCCCGTACACGGGCGCGGACGGGGTTGGGGGCGGCGTGTACGGGGGCGGAGCCGTGGAGGCCCCGTACGGGGGCGCGGACTCCTGGAAGGCCGGCATGGCGGTCGTCGCCGGTTCCGCGTACGGCTGCCGTTGCCGCGCGCCGTCGTAGCCGCCCTGCGCCGCCCCCTGCCAGTCCCGCGCGTACCCGGCGGAGCCGTCCCCCGCGTACTGATGGTGGCCGGGCCACTGCTGCCCCGGACCGGCCTGCGGCCCGGCGGTGGGCGCGGCCGGAACGGCATGGCCGGGGGCGGTGTGGACGGGAGGTGTGCGGCCGGGAGCGGGGGCCGTGCCCGGAAGAGGATCGGTGAGCGGGTCCGCCAGCTGCTCGATCGCGCCCTCGAACGCCCCGGGCGCCCCGTACGGCTGCTGCCCGTACGAGGACCCGTCTCCTCCGGCGGCGCCGTAGGCGGCGCCGGACTCGCGCTCGGGGCGCAGCGCGGTCACGCCGTGGCCCTGCCCACCACCGGGGCGAGCCCCGCCGACCTCGCCACGGCACCCTGGTCGCCGCACTCCACGAGCCAGTTGGCGAGCATCCGGTGCCCGTGTTCGGTCAGCACCGACTCGGGATGGAACTGCACGCCCTCAACCGGGAGTTCACGGTGCCTGAGGCCCATGATGATCCCGTCGTGGGTGCGAGCGGTGACCTCCAGCGCGGTCGGCACGGTCTCCGGCTCGGCCGCGAGCGAGTGGTAGCGGGTCGCGGTGAAGGGGGACGGCAGTCCGGCGAAGACGCCCCTGCCCTCGTGCTCCACCAGCGAGGTCTTGCCGTGCAGCAGCTCCGGCGCACGGTCCACGACCCCGCCGTACGCCACCTGCATCGACTGCATGCCGAGACAGACACCGAAGACGGGTACCCCGGTGTCCGCGCAGTGGCGGACCATCTCGATGCACACGCCGGCCTGCTCGGGAGCGCCCGGGCCGGGCGACAGGAGCACCCCGTCGAACCCGTCCTGCGCGTGCGCGGTCGACACCTCGTCGTTGCGCAGCACCTCGCACTCGGCGCCCAGCTGGTACAGGTACTGGACCAGGTTGAAGACGAAGCTGTCGTAGTTGTCGACGACGAGGATCCGCGCGCTCACTGGTTGTTCACCGTCACATCGTTGAAGGGGAGCAGCGGTTCGGCCCAGGGGAAGACGTACTGGAAGAGCACGTAGACCACCGCCAGGACGAGCACGAGTGAGATCAGCGCCTTCACCCACGCGTTCCCCGGCAGATGCCGCCAGATGAAGCCGTACATGCCGTCCCTTCCGTCGCACCACGGCGTCAGAGCCCCGCCCTGCACCACCGGACCCACGCCGTACGGGACCAGACTAACGGCGGAGCGCCCCCGGTTTCCCAGCCTCCACAGGCTGTGTGGAATCCAGATGCGCCCAGACGATCAGCCGGTGGCTGTGACCCCACTCCGGTTCGCAGGTGGTCAGCGTCAGGTAGCGGCCCGGAGCCGTATACCCGGACTTACGTGGCACAGGGTCGATCACCTCAACGTCCGTGGGTACGGTTTTGTAAGGGCCTTTGTCGATCCGATACGTGAACCAGGTCGTCCCGTCGGTCAGCACCACCGCGTCGCCGTGTCGCAGCTTCGGAAAGTCCTTGAGCGGGTCGCCGTAGGTCCGGCGGTGTCCCGCAACGGCGAAGTTCCCCGTCTGCCCCAGCTGGGCCGTCCCCCGATAGTGGCCGAGCCCCTTCTTCAGGACACTCGTTCCGGTGCCTTCGAGCACGGGCTTGTTCCACGTGAAACCAAGACGCGGGATGTACATCACCGCGAAGGGCTTGCCGTACGTGTAGGAGGGCGGCGCCTTCGGGCTCTCGGTGGCCGGGGCGGCGGTGGGCGTCCCCCGCTGCTGCGCCAGTGCCCCTTTCGACCACTGCCGCTGGAGCTGGTCGATCTGGTGGCCCATCTCGCTGTCGGCCTTCACGCCCGTCCAGAACAGCACGTAGACCACGAAGAGCACGATCAGTGTGCCGACGGTGATGCAGAGTTCGCTCAACGTCCTGACGACCACTCGCACCGACACAGGCCCCCCAGCGGCAGCGGCTCCGGCTACTCCACAGGCTTCGCGTAGTGGAGATCCACTGTGCCCGAGTAGCCGGGAAGAGTCACCGTCCCGTTCTCCTCGACTTTCCAGCCGAGCCCGTAGACGTTGACGTACACCATGTAGTTCTGGATCGCCCGGGAGTCCGCCAGCGCCTTCTGGAGCTTCTGGGGGTCACCCACCGCGGTGATCTTGTACGGGGGCGAGTAGACGCGTCCCTGCAGAATCAGCGTGTTGCCGACGCAGCGCACGGCGCTCGTGGAGATCAGCCGCTGGTCCATCACCTTGATGCCCTGGGCGCCGCCCAGCCACAGGGCGTTCACCACGGCCTGCAGGTCCTGCTGGTGGATGACCAGATAGTCGGGCTGCGGCTCGGGGTAGCCGGGCAGCTTGGCCGTGGCGTTCGGCGGGGCGTCGTTGAGGGTGACCGTGACGGCCTTCCCCTTGAGCGGCTGGGTACCCGCCTTCTTCTCCAGCGCGGCGACCTTGTCGCTCTCGGCCTTGCTGCCGCCGTTCTCCCGTCCGGCGAGGGCGTCGACCTGGTCCCGCAGCGCGCCGTTGGAATCGTCGAGCGACGCGTTCTTGTGGCTGCGCTCCTGAATCAGGTCGGAGAGCTTCAGCAGGGACGCGTCGGTGCGGATATTGGTGCCTTTGGCCGTATTGAAGCTGGTGAAGAAAATAAGGCCGGCGAGGGCGAAGACGGCCACGGTGAGCACGCGAACGGGCCGGAAACGGCGCGTATCGGCAGGACTGGAACCCGTCCCTGGAGAGTCGGCAGAATTGCTCAACGTACCCTTATCTCCTTCGGCGCCGCGGAAGCACTACGCTAACGGACGCCCGGGGGAGCGCTCAGTGTCCCCTTGTACGCTGCCCCGGAGCCCGCCCCAGTTCCCTGCGCGGCCACGCAGCGCATCGACAGGAGAGACCCTCGTGCCGAAGTCACGTATCCGCAAGAAGGCCGACTACACGCCACCCCAGGCGAAGCAGACGACCAACATCAAGCTCACCAGCCGCGGCTGGGTCGCGCCGGTCATGCTGGCCATGTTCCTCATCGGTCTCGCCTGGATCGTGGTCTTCTACGTGACCGACGGCTCACTGCCGGTCGACGCGCTGGACAACTGGAACATCGTGGTCGGTTTCGGCTTCATCGCAGCGGGATTCGGCGTCTCCACGCAGTGGAAGTAGCGCTCCGCGACCGACGGTGCGGCAGCTCCCGGACAGCTCTCCCCAGGGCTATCCACTGAGTTATCCACAACTGTTTTCCACAGGTGGAAAAAGAACGACGATCTGTGGATAACTCATCCAGGGTTGACGCCGGTGTGACTGACCTACCGGGATCCGCAAGCCTGTTCGCCCCCTGTCCGACCTGGGAAAACTCGGGTCAGCGACAGGGGGCACAGCTGTTCCCCCACAGCGTGCACAAGATCCGCCACCGTCTGTGGACAACAGCGGTGACCGGGGCGGCTCAGGTGAGCTGAGCCGTCCTGACCAGCGTCGCGACCACCACCGCGACAAGCACCGCCGCGCACACCCCGTACTGGACCAGCGCCCGCCGCTCCCGCGGCGCGTGGACCATCGCGTAGCCGACGACGACACCGCCCACCAGGCCGCCGATGTGGGCCTGCCAGGAAATGCCGAACGCCGGGGTGAAGGTGAAGATCAGGTTGACCACCAGCAGGCCGATCAACGGGCGCATGTCGTAGTTGAGCCGGCGCATGAGAACCCCGGTCGCGCCGAAGAGGCCGAAGATCGCGCCGGAGGCGCCGAGCGACGGCTGGTTCGGGGCGGCGAGCAGGTAGGTGAGCGCGCTGCCGGCGAACCCCGAGACGAAGTACAGCGCCAGGTAGCGGGCCCGGCCGAGGGCCGCCTCCAGGGGGCCGCCGATCCACCACAGGCTGAGCATGTTGAACAGGATGTGGATATAGCTGGCGTGCAGGAACATCGACGTCAGCAGCCGGTACCACTGGCCTTCCGCGATGCCCTCGACCGAGCCGAGGACCGGGACGTACGCCCGGCCGATGAGGTCGAAGCTGTCGGTGAAGCGGTCGCCGACGGCCTGCTGCACCAGGAAGAGGGCGAGGTTGATCCCGATCAGGATCTTGGTGAGGAGCCGGGGGTCCGCGGCGACGGTGCCGCCCGCCAGCGTGCGGGGCCGGGAGGCCGCCGGCGGGTGTCCCGTACCGGAGCCGCCCCGGACGCATTCGGGGCACTGGAAGCCGACGGACGCGCTGACCATGCATTCGGGGCAGATCGGCCGTTCACAGCGGCTGCAGCGCACACCGGTCTCGCGGTCCGGGTGCCGGTAACAGGTCGGCAAGCCCTGGGCATCCTGCGATCCCTGGTCCTTCGGGCCCTGCGGGCTGCCTGGCGCCTGGTCCATCGAGTCCCCTCAATCGGTCGTACGCACTGCATCGCCCCGCCCATCCTTACGGATGAACGGGGCGTTTGGTTCCCTGCGGGAGTCCTCGGGCCCCTCGGCCTCCGGGCTCAGCCCTCGCGGGTCTCGACGACGACCGACTCGATGACGACGTCGTTGACCGGACGGTCGGTGCGCGGGTTGGTCTGGGTGCCCGCGATGGCATCCACGACCTTCTGGCTGGCCGGGCCGGCGACCTCGCCGAAGATGGTGTGCTTGCGGGTCAGCCACGCCGTCGGGGAGACGGTGATGAAGAACTGCGAGCCGTTGGTACCGGGGCCCGCGTTGGCCATGGCGAGCAGATACGGCTTGTCGAAGGCGAGGTCGGGGTGGAACTCGTCCTCGAACTGGTAGCCCGGGCCACCCGTGCCGTTGCCGAGCGGGTCACCGCCCTGGATCATGAATCCGCTGATCACCCGGTGGAAGACCGTGCCGTCGTAGAGCTTGTCCGTGGACTTCGCACCCGTCTCCGGGTTGACCCACTCCCGCTCACCCGTGGCGAGCTCGACGAAGTTCCGGACCGTCTTGGGCGCGTGGTTCGGCAGGAGCCGGACTTCGATGTCGCCTTGGTTGGTCTTCAGGGTGGCGTAAAGCTGCTCGGCCACGATCTGCCTTCCGTTGCCTTCTTTTTGACCCCCCGATCCTCGCACGGACCGGGCCTCGCGTCGTCCGACCACCACCTCCGGGCGAACATCCCGTCGTCCCTCTTGCGGAAAACGCGTCGAGTCCTCCCGCGGGCGGCGCCGCGAGCGCCGATCCGTGGCAGGGTCGGTGGTAAGGCCCTGTTGCCCCGTATGCCCTATCTCGCATGCCCCGCCGTCGCGCAAGGGGCATGATCTCGAAAAGGGTGGAAAGGTGGACTGTGCCTGTTTGGGGTACTCGAACGCCCAAGTACGCCACCGAGGAGGAGGAAAACCCGTGACCCGCATTGACAGCGTGCGCGCCGCGACCGGCTCGGCGAAGGACAGCGTGCTGCACGCCGCGGAAGTGGTGGCGCCTTACGCCGACACGGCCAAGGACCGGGCCTCGCACTACGCGAACGAGGCACGCGTACGGCTCGCGCCCAAGATGTCGCTGGCCGCAGAGCAGGCCCGCGTGCAGTACGACGCCCATCTCGCACCGCGCCTCGAGCAGGCGCGTTCCCACGTGCCGCCCAAGGTCGACCACGCAGCCGTCCGTACCCGCCAGGCGGCGCTCCAGGCCGCCGACTACACCAAGCCGAGAATCGGGCAGGCCATGGCCGCGGCCCAGCCGGTACGGGAGGAGGCCGCGTCACGGGGTGCGGCGGCGCTGGCCGCACTGCGCGGACAGGTCTCGCCCAGGGAGATCGAGAAGCTGGTCCGCAAGCATCGGCGGCGGGCCAAGGCCGGCCGCGCCGTCAAGGGACTGGCCGTCCTGGGACTTCTGGCCGGTGGCGCCTACGCCGCCTGGAGGTGGTGGGACAAGCAGGCCAATCCTGACTGGCTGGTCGAGCCCCCCGCCGCGACGGAGGTGCCCGAGCCGGGCCGCCTGACATCGGTCGACGGCAGCGGCCGACCCGACCTCGACCCCGAGGTCCAGGCCAAGCAGGCCGAGGAGGAAGCGGCGAAGCGCGACGATCGCCACTGAGTCCTGGTCCAGGACATCAACAACGCTGTGGGGCAGGAGACTTGAGGGTCTCCTGCCCCACAGCGTTGTTTCACGTGGAACGGGCCAAAACCGCGGCGCCCGTCGCACCGGGGAGGACAGAGCAAGGGACGGCGGGAACGCCGGCGGGGAAGGCTCTCGTTTACGGATTCCGTCCGCGATGACGTTTGCAACGGCCTTCACGCACAACATCCACACAGACTCTCTTCACCGTGCGCATTGCCCTGGTTACACACCTCTGCTTGTGCCAGTTCACGCACGGCTCCGACAGTGGAGCCCGACCTCCCCCGGGGCGCGGAGACCGCCCGCGCGAGGGCCCCGGGGCCCTCGCGCACCCCGTCCATTTGCGCAAACAAATGCAACGCCTGCGAACTGAACCCTGTGACGCAGGTCACCATGAAGGGGCAAAGCGGGGCATACGAAAACCGGCCGGTCGCCATGAAGGCGTCCGGCCGGTCCGAGGTGTGGAGCCTAGGGGAGTCGAACCCCTGACATCTGCCATGCAAAGACAGCGCTCTACCAACTGAGCTAAGGCCCCTTGAGGGAAGCGTCCGGCCGGTTGATTCGGATACCGACGGGCGCCGGGCACCAGAGTACCGGGTCACCCCCGGTATCTCGCAAAAAGATTGGGGGTCCCCGTGGGCGACCACTCTCCGTAAGATGCTCGACGTGGTTCGCGACAGCGAACCACGGTTTTGGGGAAGCGATGGGGAGACGCAATGGACGCCGCACAGCAAGAAGCAACCGCAAGAGCCCAGGAGCTGCAGCGGAACTGGTACGGGGAGCCGCTGGGGACGCTCTTCCGTAGGCTCATAGACGATCTGGGCCTCAACCAGGCGCGTCTTGCCGGAGTACTGGGCCTGTCCGCGCCCATGCTGTCGCAGCTGATGAGCGGCCAGCGAGCCAAGATCGGCAACCCCGCGGTGGTCCAGCGAGTCCAGCTGCTGCAGGATCTGGCGGGGCAGGTGGCGGACGGCAGCGTCAGCGCCGCCGAGGCGACCGAGCGCATGGACGAGATCAAGAAGTCGCAGGGGGGCTCCGTGCTCAACAACACCACGCAGTCGACGAGCAGTTCCGGTGCGCCCACGGTCAAGCGGGTGGTCCGCGAGATCCAGTCGCTGCTGCGCTCCGTGGCGGCCGCCGGGGACATCATCGAGGCCGCCGACACCCTCGCTCCGACCCACCCGGAACTGGCAGAGTTCCTCCGGGTGTACGGCGCCGGCCGCACCTCCGACGCCGTCGCGCACTACCAGTCGCACCAGAACTGAGCCGACGGTCCGGCCGGCCGCACGCCCCGCGCTGGAGGGCTCGCAACGCCGTCCAGCGCCGCGTCCCGGGCCGCCGGGCACCTCGCGGAAGCCGCAGGACCGACTGCCGAAGGGGAGCGACGCACGACCATGGGTGAGGTCTTCGCCGGACGGTACGAGCTGGTCGACCCGATCGGCCACGGGGGAGTCGGTGCCGTATGGCGCGCCTGGGACCGGCGACGGCGCCGGTACGTGGCCGCCAAGGTGCTCCAACAGAGCGACGCGCACGCGCTGTTGCGCTTCGTACGGGAGCAGGCGCTGCGGATCGATCACCCGCACGTCCTGGCGCCCACCAGCTGGGCCGCCGACGACGACAAGGTCCTGTTCACCATGGACCTGGTCGCGGGGGGATCCCTGGTCCATCTGGTCAACGACTACGGCCCGCTGCCTCCCGCCTTCGTCTGCACCCTGCTCGACCAGCTCCTCGCGGGACTCGCCGCGGTCCACGCCGAGCGGGTCGTGCACCGCGACATCAAGCCCGCCAACGTGCTGCTCGAAGCGACGGGGACGGCCCGGCCCCGGCTGCGGCTGTCCGACTTCGGCATCGCCATGCGGCTGGGCGAACCACGGCTGACCGAGACCGACTACGTGGTGGGAACGCCCGGTTACTTCGCGCCCGAGCAGATGATGGGCGCCGAACCGGACTTCCCCGCCGATCTGTTCGCCGTGGGTCTGGTCGCCCTGTACCTGCTGGAGGGGGCCAAGCCGGACGCCAAGGCGCTGATCGAGTACTTCGCGGAGAACGGCACACCGCCCGCGCCCCAGGGCATACCCGAGCCGCTGTGGCAGGTCGTGGCCACGCTGCTGCAGCCGGACCCCCAGGCGCGGTTCCGGACCGCGACGGGGGCGCGCAAGGCGCTGGCCTCGGCCGCCGAGCTGCTGCCCGAGCCCGGCCCCGACGACGAGTTGGTCGAGGTCTTCGACCAAGTCGGCCCGCTCCCCCCGGGGTTCGCCCCCACAGGACCGGTCGGGACGGCAGCCCGGCCCGCCACCGACCACACGGCCTCCCGGCCCGCGTCCCTCTCCGGACCGGCTTCCGGCGAAGGCCCGGATCACGACCGAGGCCCCGCTTCCGGCCGGAGCATCCCTTCCGGCCGGAGTCCCGCTTTCGGCCAGAGCCCCGCTTCCGTCCAGGGTGCCGTTTCTGACGGGGGCTCGGCGCCCAGCCCTCGTTCCGCCCTCGGCCCCCGTCCCGGCTCCGCCTCCGGTCCCGGCTCCGAGCCCCGCTCCGTCCCCGAGTCGGGTGCTGCCGAGAGCGCGTGGCCGGAGACGACCTCCGGAAGCGTACGCCGGGAGTCCGAACCGGAGGGCGCACGCCGGGAGCCCGTCACCGGCGACGTGCGCCACGCGCCCGCCCCCAGTGACGTCACACCGCCGCGCCCCGCACCGAACTCGGTGCCCCCGAGGCCGTCCACGATGTCGGACACCGGGAGCTTCCACCTGCCGTCACCCCGGGCAGCCGCCCCCGGCGCACCACCACAGGCGCGTCCGCAGCCGCAACCGCAGCCCCACAACTCACCGCCGCAACAGGCCCAGCCGCAACCGCAGCACGCCTGGCACGATACGCAGCGGCGCCCCGTCCCGGGCCACCCGTGGCACCCGCCCGAGCAGCCGCCCACTCCCCCCACCGCGGTCACCGCGCCGAGCACGACCCCCGTGTACGCGCGGCCCTTCGACCTCCGGTCCGCGCCGGTGCCCGTCCCTCAGCGGCCCGCGGATCCGACGGTCGTGATGCAACAGCACGCGCACGGTTCGGCCGGTTCCCACCGGGCCGTGTCCCGGCGGACGGCCCGTCCCGGACCGCCGGCCCGGGTGGCAGTCCCGCTCCTGCTGCTCGCGCTGGCCTGTTTCGCGGTGGGTTTCTGGGCGCTGGCCCGGATCTGAACCCGGTCGGCACCCCGAGCGGTTCTACCCGCCCCGGGGCGCCTCGTGGTCCCAGGGCAGGGCCTGGGAGGCCGCCGACGAAGCCGTCGTGGCCGCGTCCCCGGCCGCCGCCCACACCCTCGCCCGCCGCCGTGCGACCGCCGTCCACACCGCGAGCACCAGCAACAGGGCGGTCCCCGTGCCGAGGCCGCCCGCGGCGACCGCCTTCATGTGCGGGTCCGCGCCGCCGCCCGTGCCGCCCGCGCGGTCCCCGGCGCCCGCCACCGCCCCGCCGGAGACCTCCGCCGGGGCACCGGCCGCGGCGTCGAACACGCCCCGGGGATCCGCCCGCCCCGCGTACGCCGGGCCCGCCTGGGCGGCACCCTCCACCCGTACGCGCAATGTCAGCCCGAACGGCCCGTCGCCGAACTTCTCGGCGACCCGCGCGGCGAGATGCACGGCGAGGTAGTACGAACCCGCGAACCGCATACTGCTGGTCCGGTCGTTGAGGGCGTAGCGGTTGTCGTACGCGACGGGAGGCAGCGGATCCAGTGCCGCGGCTCGCTGGCTGCCGTCGTATCCACAGCCCACGTCGTCGACGAACCCGCGGACGGGGTTGTAGAGGGACATGACCAGGGCCGTGCCCACGAACCCGTCACCACCCGTAGAACTGCCGAGCTCCGCGCCGGCGTAGAACTGCTGCCCCCAGCCGACCGGCACTTTGTAGAAGAGCGTCTGCCCAGGACCGATCCGGTCCTTCCAGACCCCCTTCTCGAGGGCGGCGGCCGTGGCGAACCCCGCGCCGCCCGCCCGGGTCCGCGCGTCTCCCTGAAGGGCTTCGGGCGAGGCGGAGTTCCACGTCTCGGGGGCCTTCGTCGAACCGGCCTTCTTCAGGGCGGGTTCCGACACATAACCGAGTTCGAGATCCCAGTCGCCGGGGGAGAGGGACGCGGACACCGACGAGCCGGACGTGTCGACGCGCTCGACCACCATGTAGTACGTCCCCGCCGTCTGGCATGAGTACTTGGTGGGGCCGATCTCGCGGGACGCCCAGGCGGCGATGGGATGCGGGCTCTCGGAGGCACCGAAGTGGGCGGCCGCGGAGGAGGAGCAGCGGCGGCTGTTGTCGTCCTGGACGGAGACCTTGACGCCGTCCGCGTAGGAGACCGTGGTGCCCGGCCTGGGAACGGCGGTGGCGGAGACGTACGCGTTGGACGTGGCGTCGAGCGCGAGGCGGTAGTAGAGCTTGCCGCCCTCGCCGAGAGAGCTCCGGTACGTCCTTCCGGGCTCCAGCGGTGCGGCGTTCGTGGTGGTCGTGGTGCCTTCGACCGTCGTGTCGTCCTCGGCGTAGGCGTACGGCTTCGGTGTACCGGACTCCGCCACAGGAGAGGCCGCCGAGGCCCTTCCCGTGAACACGGCCGTCGCGCACAGCGCCGCTCCCAGGGCCAGGGCCCCGAGCGCCCGCCCGTACCATGACGGCGCTCGCCGTCCCACCGTGCGCCGCCCCATCACGCCCCACCCCTCGTCGTCACCCCGGACCGTGGTCATCCTGCCCCGTCGGCCACGGGTTCGCCCTTGCTATCGGACAAGCGGCCGAAACCGCCTGTCCGGAGAGCCGGATGTTTCGCTCCTGCGATCAATTCGTCTGCGGAAGCGAACGGCGGAGACGCAGGAAGGCAGGCAGGCAGGCAGCAGGAAGGCGCTCGCCCGGGAAACACAAAACCCCGACCGCGAGGCGGCCGGGGTCTGCTCTGAGACTGGTGTCGGTACTCACGAACCCGTGGGTACGGAGTCAGTCGCCTCCGTCCACAGATCCTGCTCGGCGCGATCCGCCTGGATCTGGCGGTACACGAGGAGTCCGCCGATGGCGGCCAGTGCGACCAGGAGAAGCTTTTTCACCGCGCGACCTCGTCTTTCTTGACGTAGGGGACCTCTGGCGCCCGACTATACACACCGACCGATATCGATCGGTGACCTGCATCGACCCCCAACTCCCGTCCGGCGGAGAGCAGTAGGACGGGGCGTGACCACTCCGATCTCAGGGTGATCACACCTCACACACGGTGACCTTTCGGTGCTGTTTCGTGCTTTTCAGGGGCTTCAGAGACGTCTTGCGCCCATACGGGTGGTGTTCATCGGAACATCGACGCGCCACGAGCGTCGGTCCACCACTTCGCGGGCTGCTTACACATCATGAGGAAAGTACGCAAATCGCCTGACCCGAAAGTGAGGGGCCATGACCCAGAACAAGGTCATGAAGTTGTGGACCGTCATCGTGACCGCCTTCCTGGCGCTCTGCACGACGCTCGGATTCATCACGACCGCCGCGGCCGCGGCGGTACCGCAGACCGGAGCGACGCACAACAGCGCGGCTCCCGTGACGGTGCCGGCGCCGGCGCCATGGGCAGCGTCCTACAGTCGGGCCCTGCCCCCCACGATGAAACAACGTATCCACGCCGAGGCCCACGGCTCCTCACCGAGTTGCCGGCACCGCCCGCGGGTCGACGCAGAAGCGAGCGGCCTCACCGCCCTCCGCGCCCCCGATGCCACGACCGACGGTGATACGTCCCTCCAGCACGGCGAGGCGCCTCTCCAGCGCTGACGCGCACCGCACCACCTCATCGACTCTGCCCCTCCTGCCCGACGTAGCGGCGAACTTGCGTACACCGCCACACCCGGAAACCGAAGGCCCGGCACCTCGAAAGAGCTGCCGGGCTTTCTCATGCGCGGACACCGGTGGATATCCCTGCCCGGCTCCGCTTGTGGTCTTCGTATCGCCGGACACGCGGCGCTCTCAGAGGTTCCCCTGACGCCGTCGGCCAGCACCGCCGTTGGCCACACACAGAACTCGGATCCACCGAGCGACCTCTTACCTGTTCCCTTCCAGGTCGCCCGCCGAGCCAGGAGACGTTCACCTCGCGGCTGACGAAGCGGTGTCCCCCTCGCTCCGGCCGGCGCACCCCCGGCGGCCGATGCCGGCCGTAGATGCCGAAGACCCCCGGTCCTGGTGGACCGGGGGTCTTCGTGCTGGTGGGGCCAACAGGATTTGAACCTGTGGCCTCATCCTTATCAGGTCGATCACGGGGGTCTGTCGACGTCGACCAACGGCCCCTGCGCCTTGGTCGATCGTCCACTGAGATCCGGCGCCGGCCGCTGCTGTTCGTGCTTGTTGGTGTCAGCCACTGGTGTCAGCCGACGCACATGGTCTTGACAAGGGCCGCCCACGACCTGTGCCTGGACCCGCGGCCGCTGGAGTCTTAACTCACTTCACGCCGACGTAGACACCCGTGGCGCTGACCGCCGGGGTCGTGGTGGTGCCGGCGAAGCTGTAGCGCCAGTAGCCGCTGTAGTTCGCGGTCGCGGTGGTCTTCAGGTTGCCGTACGAGTCGGTGTACACAGTCTTGATCGTGGTGTACGTAGTGGTGCCGGCCTTGCGGAACTGGAGCTTGACCGGCTGGTTGGTGTAGCCGTGGTACAGGTTGTCGTCCCAGTTGGCGCGGGAGAGCTTGCCGGACGCCGTGAACGTCTTGCCCTTGTAGACGGACGTCGAGCTCACGGTGGTCGTCAGCTTCGAGTAGCGCTGCACCAGGCTGGTGCCCAGGCCGCTCTGGTCCTTGTAGCCGACCTTGCTCATGTCGGGGTTCTGCTGGTCCTGGCCGTTGAAGGCGACGGCCTCGGCGGCCACGTTCCAGGTGCCGGCGTCCGCGATCTTCGGGTCGGCGTCGGTCGGGTAGATGTTGATGGAGCCCTTGCAGGTGGCCGTCGTCGACGAGGTGGCGGTACAGGTCGCCGGGTTGTCGCCGTACAGTTCGGGGGCCGTGTCGCTGTAGCTGCCGTGGTACAGGAAGGCGTCCGTGTAGAAATCCTTCGCGGCGATGTTCACGGTCGAGCCGTGCGTCAGTGTGTACGAGTACGAAACGCTGACCTCGTTCGTGGTGCCGACCTTGATCGCCTTCGCGATCGAGACGTTGGAGAAGCTCGCGTTCAGCGTGTACGGGGTGCCCGAGTCGCCGACGGCCTGCGCGGCCGGGACTGCGAGGGCGGAGATGGCCAGGGCGCCGGAGACGGCGGCCACGGTGGCACGTATGCGCATGTGCGTTCCCCTGGAGGGAGAAGTGATCGTGGAGTCGGTTGACTCACGCGATCAGATCCGCGGGGGATGCCGATGGTTGTACGGCTGTTGCCCCGGCGGACCAGATTTAACGCACAGCTTACTGATCCATTGCGCAAGTGAGAGACAGCATCTCGCTGCACGAACGGGGTGGAATGGACGGACGCCTTCGCTGGCCTCGACCCAGCTGCCTTCGATGCTGTCAGCCTTGATCCCTTACGGGGACACGATGTTTAACCATCGACAGGTTCCGGTGCTGCTCACCGAACTCGACCGGCTTCCGGACGCCTGTGGCGGGGCTTGGGTCGTGCAGGCTCGAGAAATGTGTCAGGTCGTCATGAACGGACGGCACAGCTACCTCTGGTTCCTCGGCGACTGAAGCAATCTCCCTCAGCCCACCACTCACCCCGGCTCCCATCCCGTCCGCCGTCGACCCACACACCGTGGAGCGGGCGTGGTTCAGGGCGTCAAGGTGGAGCGCGCCACTGTACGAACGACCTGGACGCCATGGGCCGCGTCTGCTCGGCTCTGCCTGGGTCGGCGGTGGACGGGATGGGAGCCCACCGCGCACGCCATCCACGGGCCCGCGGTCGGCAACGGCGCCCCCTCCATCCCGGTGCCGGTCGATCCCCCGCCGGAGGCATTGCCTTGACCGCGGGCCGCTCTATGCGGTGATCGACTCATGGCCACCGGCCCTATCCACATGTGGGCACGCGTCGGCGCAGCGCGGGCGGAGCGGGCCGGAGGCAGGAGCGTCGCCCGCGGCGGAGCCGTGAAGCGCGCCCGGCGGAGCGGAGCGCAGCCGGGGCCTTCATGGCCGCGCTCAAGCGCGAGAAGGGCGGCGCGGCCACCCGCTTCGAGGTGCTTCGGGTCCTCCGCAACGCCCTCAACCGGGCAATGCAGGAGGAACTGCTCACCCGAAACGTCGCACTCCTGGTGGACATGCCCAAGGTCTCCAAGGACAAGGGCGCAGCGTGGAACGCGCGGGAGGCGATCGCCTTCCTTCGTTCGGTCCGCGCGCACCGCCTGTACGCGGCCTGTGTGCCGGTCCTGGTGCTCGGCCTTCGGCGGAGTGAAGTCCTCGGCCTGCGGTGGCAGGACATCGACTTCGAGGCAAACCGGTTCACCCCGGTCAAACAGGTGCAGCGGGAGAAGGGCGTCGGCCTGGTCCTCAAGGACCTCAAGACCGAGTCCTCACAGGCGGTACTTCCCCTCCCCGAGTTCTGTGCCCGCGTCCTGGAAGAACGCCGGGCTCTTCAAGAACTGGAACAGAAGATCGCTGGAGCCCGGTGGGTGCAGGAGGAAGGCCACGATCTGATCTTTCCCTCGGAGCACGGCGGCATGATCGACCCCACCGGATTCTCCCGGACCTTCGATCGCCTCGTGAAGCGCGCCGGCGTCCGCCGCATCACGGTCCGGCTCGCCCGGCATACCTGCGGCACCCTTCTCGCCTTCCTGAAGGTGCACCCCAAGGTCGCTCAGGCGATCCTCCGGCACAGCCAGATCAGCATGACCATGGACGTCTACACGCACGTGGTGGGCGACAGCGAACGGGAAGCCGTCACGCTGCTTGCGGAGCTGCTGGAGGACCCGCTCATCGGCTGATCGGCGCCGTTGGTGTCAATCGTGGGTGTCAAAAGACCCCCGGCCCTAGTGGACCGGGGGTCTTTCTGCTGGTGGGGCTAACAGGATTTGAACCTGTGGCCTCATCCTTATCAGGGATGCGCTCTAACCAACTGAGCTATAGCCCCGCCGCGCTTTGCGGTGTGTGTCCCGCGCGCTGACCTCTGAAGATTAGCGCACGACGCGGCCAGTCCCAAAATCGGTATCCCGGTCCCCTGGCGGAGGCTCCGAGGCCGCTGTTATTCGTCCTCGGCGAGGGTCAGCTCAATGCCGCCGACGAAGCCCGCGGACAGGTTGTAGATGAACGATCCGAGCGTCGCGAGCGCCGTGGCGAGCACGACGTCGATGACCGCGATGATCGACGTGAACAGCAGGACGTTCGGCAGGGAGAGGAACGACTGCAGGTCGAAACCGTTCGACTCGTTCGACCCCGTCGCCTCGGAGATCGTGCCGCCGACCGTCGAGAAGACGCCCATGGCATCCATGACCATCCACAGCACCGCCGACGCCACGATCGTGCAGATGCCGAGCGCGATGGAGAGCAGGAAGCTGACCTTCATCACCGACCACGGGTCGGTCTTGGCCACCCGCAGCCGCGCCTTGCGGGTGCGCGGCGTGGTGCGCGCCCCCGTCCGAGGCCGGCGCACGGCGCCCGACGGCGTCTGCGCCGCGTACGCCTGCGGCGGGTGATACGGCTGCGAGGGCTGCTGCGGTTGCCGCTCCCCCGGCAGTGCGGAGGCGGCCGCCGGAGCGGCCGTGCCGGCGCCCGCGGGAGCCGTCGGCGGAGCGGTCGGCGCACCGGGCGCCGCCTGGGTCGTGGAGGGACCGGCCGCGGCCGGTCCGCCCGGAGCCGCGGGGCCCGCTCCGGCCGCGTACTGCTGGCCCTGCGGACCTCGGGTGTCCGTCACAGTTCCCCCCTGGGATCCATGAGAGTCATGGGAGTCAGTCGTGTCCGTGGCGGGGCCACGGCCGCCGTCCGTGTCCGTACCGGTCGATCCGGCGCCCGTGGCTCCGCTCACGATGACTCACTCCTCGCGCTACTCGGACGAGGACGGCTCGCCCTCGCCCGTGCCGACGGCGTCGATGCCCTCGGCGGTCTCGTCCTCGGCGCCCTCGCCGTCGACTTCCTCGGCCTCGCGGCCGGCCTCGGCGTTACGTGCGATGCCGACCACGGCATCACGCTTGCCCAGGTTGATCAGTTGGACGCCCATGGTGTCACGGCCCGTCTCCCTGACCTCGTTGACTCGCGTACGAATCACACCGCCGGACAGGGTGATGGCGAGGATCTCATCGGTCTCCTCGACCACCAGCGCGCCGACGAGCGAGCCGCGGTCCTCGACGATCTTGGCGGCCTTGATACCCAGGCCGCCGCGACCCTGGACGCGGTACTCCTCGACGGCGGTCCGCTTCGCGTACCCACCGTCTGTGGCAGTGAACACGAACGTACCGGGTCGAACAACATTCATCGAGAGCAGTTGGTCCCCCTCGCGGAAACTCATGCCCTTGACGCCCGAGGTGGCACGGCCCATCGGTCGCAACGCGTCGTCCGTTGCAGTGAACCTGATCGACTGGGCCTTCTTGCTGATCAGAAGCAGATCGTCCTCGGCCGAGACGAGTTCGGCTCCGATCAGTTCGTCATCGGATCCGTCCTCCGTCTCCCGGAGATTGATCGCGATGACGCCGCCCGAGCGCGGGGAATCGTAATCCTTCAGTGGCGTCTTCTTCACCAGGCCGCCCTTGGTGGCCAGGACCAGGTAGGGCATCGCCTCGTAGTCGCGGATCGCGAGGATCTCGGCGATCGCCTCGTCCGGCTGGAAGGCCAGCAGGTTCGCGACGTGCTGCCCGCGGGCGTCGCGGCCGGCGTCCGGCAGCTCGTACGCCTTCGCCCGGTAGACACGGCCCTTGTTCGTGAAGAACAGCAGCCAGTGGTGCGTCGTCGACACGAAGAAGTGGTCGACGATGTCGTCCTGCTTCAGCTTCGCTCCGCGAACGCCCTTGCCGCCACGCTTCTGCGAGCGGTAGTCCTCGGTCTTCGTCCGCTTGATGTAGCCACCGCGCGTGATGGTGACGACGATGTCCTCTTCGGCGATCAGGTCCTCGATGGACATGTCGCCGTCGAACGGCACCAGCTTGGAACGGCGGTCGTCGCCGAACTTCTCGACGATCGCGGCGAGCTCCTCGCTGATGATGCCGCGCTGACGCACCGGCGAAGCCAGGATCGCGTTGTACTCGGTGATCTTCGCCTGGAGCTCGTCGTGCTCCTGGATGATCTTCTGGCGCTCCAGGGCGGCCAGTCGGCGCAGCTGCATCTCGAGGATGGCGTTCGCCTGGATCTCGTCGATCTCCAGGAGGCCCATCAGGCCCTCTCGCGCGATCTCCACGGTGTCACTGCGTCGGATGAGCGCGATGACCTCGTCGATGGCGTCCAGGGCCTTCAGGAGGCCACGCAGGATGTGCGCGCGCTCCTCGGCCTTGCGCAGCCGGAACCTGGTCCGCCGGACGATGACCTCGATCTGGTGCGTCACCCAGTGCCTGATGAACGCGTCCAGCGACAGCGTGCGCGGGACGCCGTCGACCAGCGCCAGCATGTTGGCGCCGAAGTTCGACTGCAGATCGGTGTGCTTGTAGAGGTTGTTCAGGACGACCTTGGCGACCGCGTCCCTCTTGAGCACGATCACGAGCCGCTGGCCCGTACGCGAGCTGGTCTCGTCGCGGACGTCGGCGATACCGCCGACCTTGCCGTCCTTGACCAGGTCGGCGATCTTCTGGGCGAGGTTGTCGGGGTTGGTCTGGTAGGGGAGTTCGGTGACCACCAGGCACTGGCGGTTCTGGATCTCCTCGACATCGACGACCGCGCGCATCGTGATGGAGCCACGGCCCGTGCGGTACGCCTCCTCGATGCCCTTGCGGCCCACGACCAGGGCGCCACTCGGGAAGTCTGGGCCCTTGATGCGCTCGATCAGGGCGTCCAGCAGCTCCTCGTGGGAGGCCTCGGGGTTCTCCAGGTACCACTGGGCGCCGGCCGCGACCTCGCGCAGGTTGTGCGGCGGGATGTTCGTGGCCATACCGACCGCGATGCCCGCCGAGCCGTTGATCAGCAGGTTCGGGAAGCGGGCCGGCAGGACCGTCGGCTCCTGGTTGCGGCCGTCGTAGTTGTCCGTGAAATCGACGGTCTCCTCGTCGATGTCGCGGACCATCTCCATGGACAGCGGCTTCAGCTTGCACTCGGTGTACCGCATGGCGGCGGCCGGGTCGTTGCCAGGAGAGCCGAAGTTGCCGTTGGAGTCCACCAGCGGCATCCGCATCGACCACGGCTGCGCGAGGCGGACCAGCGCGTCGTAGATCGAGGAGTCGCCGTGCGGGTGGTAGGTGCCCATGACGTCGCCGACGACGCGGGCGCACTTGTAGAAGCCCTTCTCGGGCCGGTAGCCGCCGTCGTACATGGCGTACAGGACGCGGCGGTGGACGGGCTTGAGACCGTCCCGTACGTCGGGCAGCGCGCGCGACACGATGACGGACATCGCGTAGTCGAGGTACGAGCGCTGCATCTCGGTCTCGAGCCCGACGGGCTCGATGCGCAGGGCGATCTCGCCCGCTTCAGGGATGCTCGGAGTGTTCTCGTCGGTCATTGCTGGTGCAGATCCTTTCTGACGCGGTCAGCTGAGACCGACTCAGATGTCGAGGAAGCGGACGTCCTTGGCATTGCGCTGGATGAACGCGCGGCGCGCCTCGACGTCCTCGCCCATGAGGACCGAGAACAGGTCGTCGGCCTGGGCGGCGTCGTCGAGCGTGACCTGACCGAGGACGCGGTGCTCCTGGTCCATGGTCGTGATGCGCAGTTCCTCGGCGTTCATCTCACCGAGACCCTTGAATCGCTGGATCGAGTCCTCACGGACGCGCTTGCCGGCCTGGCGGCCCAGTTCGATCAGCGCGTCGCGCTCACGGTCCGAGTACGCGTACTCGAAGTCGTCCCGCCCCCACTTGATCTTGTAGAGCGGCGGGCGCGACAGGAACACGTGACCGGCCTCGACCAGCGGCCGCATGAAGCGGAACAGGAAGGTCAGCAGCAGGGTGTTGATGTGCTGGCCGTCGACGTCGGCGTCCGCCATCAGGATGATCTTGTGATAGCGGAGCTTCTCGATGTCGAAGTCCTCGTGGACTCCGGTGCCGAAGGCGGAGATCAGTGCCTGGATCTCCTGGTTCTGCAGGATCTTGTCGATCCGCGCCTTCTCGACGTTGAGGATCTTTCCTCGGATCGGGAGGATCGCCTGGTACTGCGGGTTACGGCCGGACTTGGCCGAGCCGCCGGCGGAGTCACCCTCGACGATGAAGATCTCGCACTTGGTGGGGTCGTTCGACTGGCAGTCGGACAGCTTGCCGGGCAGGGACGCCGACTCCAGCAGGCCCTTGCGGCGGGTGAGGTCGCGCGCCTTGCGGGCCGCCACGCGCGCGGTGGCCGCCTGGATCGACTTGCGGATGATGTCCGCGGCCTCGTTCGGGTTGCGGTCCAGCCAATCGTTGAGGTGCTCGTAGACCGCGCGCTGGACGAAGGTCTTCGCCTCCGTGTTGCCCAGCTTGGTCTTCGTCTGGCCCTCGAACTGCGGCTCACTCAGCTTGACCGAGATGATCGCGGTCAGACCCTCGCGGATGTCGTCACCCGTGAGGTTGTCGTCCTTCTCGCGCAGCAGCTTCTTGTCGCGCGCGTACTTGTTGATCAGCGAGGTCAGCGCCGCACGGAAGCCCTCCTCGTGCGTACCGCCCTCGTGCGTGTGGATGATGTTGGCGAAGGAGTACACGCCCTCGCTGTATCCGCTGTTCCACTGCATCGCGACTTCGAGGGACAGGCTCTTGTCCTTGTCCTCCGCCTCGAGGTCGATGACGGTGGGGTGCACCACGTCTCCCTTACGGGAGTTGAGGTACTTCACGAAGTCGACGATGCCGCCTTCGTAGTGATACGTGACGGACTTGACCTCGTCCTTCTCGTCCGCGCCCGCCTCGTCCGCGCCCGCGGTGGCCTTCGCCGACTCACGCTCGTCCGTGAGCTTGATCGTCAGGCCCTTGTTGAGGAACGCCATCTCCTGGAAGCGCCGCGAGAGCGTCTCGAAGGAGTACTCCGTGGTCTCGAAGATGTCCGCGTCTGCCCAGAAGGTGACCGACGTGCCCGTCTCCTCGGTGGCCTCGTGCTGGACCAGCGGGGCCGTCGGGACGCCCATCTTGTAGTCCTGCGTATGGCGGTGGCCGTCCGTCCTGACCTCGACGGACACCTTGCTCGACAGGGCGTTCACGACGGAGACGCCGACGCCGTGCAGACCACCGGAGACCGCGTAGCCGCCGCCGCCGAACTTGCCGCCCGCGTGCAGGACGGTCAGGACGACCTCGAGGGCCGGCTTGCCCTCCGAGGCGACGATGCCCACCGGGATGCCGCGGCCGTTGTCGATCACGCGCACGCCGCCGTCCGGCAGGATCGTGACGTCGATCGTGTCCGCGTGGCCGGCCAGCGCCTCGTCGACGGAGTTGTCGACGACCTCGTACACGAGGTGGTGAAGTCCGCGCTCACCGGTCGAGCCGATGTACATGCCGGGTCGCTTGCGGACCGCGTCCAGACCCTCGAGGACGGTGATGGCACTGGCGTCGTACGAGGCCGTGACCTCGCCGTTCGAGGCGGTGGCCCCGGCGACGGCGCCTGCGTCGGTGGACGGGATGTTCTCGTTGGGGTTGCCGGAATCGGCCACGAAGCGCCCTTTCTGGCACAGCACAAACCAGGCTCGTCGGCGGGTTGCCGGAGCGGCTGCGGCACGTTGCGTTGGTAAGCCTTGATCAGCGTTGCTCAGCTTCTCCCGGACGGTCCCCACAAGTGGGCCGGGATTAGCTTCCAGTCTACCGGTAGCGCCGACAGTGATGGGGGTTTGCCGGTACCTGAGTCCGCATGTGCCGCCCTGAACCCGCCTCGCCCGACTCCCCATATGCGGCCCCGGCCTCAAAGAGGCTCACGGAGGCACTCAGCGCTTCCGGGTGTCAACCCTTCGCTACTGTGGAGTCAGGTCGGTGTTCGCAACCGCGTGCGGTTGCGAGTCCCCACCGCGAGCGCCCGCCTCCGGCGCCCGGTTCCCACGGGCCACGGTCACCCGTAGGTGTCGCCCGGACCCGTGCTCCCGGGGGCGCGCAGGGGCCCGAACCGGCGCGGGGGACCCCCGGGACCCTGCACCTTGATCAGCCGCACCGTGCCGTGCCCGAGATCCTGGTTCAGCCGCGCGACCAGCTGCGGGGCGAGCAACCGCAGCTGGGTGGCCCAGGCGGTCGAGTCGCACTGCACGGTCAGCACCCGCTCGGCCGGGTCGTCGTCGTACCGCAGCGGGACGCAGTGGTTGGCCAGGTCGTCGCCGACGATCTGCGGCCAGCGACCCATCACCCCGCCCACCGCGGCCGGGGTCTCCCAGCCGCGTTCGGTCAACAGCCGGTTGATCGCGGCACCCAGCGCCATCGGATCGCGTCCGTCGGCGCGCGCTCCGGAGCGCAGCCCGCCCCGCCGCGCCTGCTTCTTCTGCTGCGCGGCGTCCCCACGCGCGCGTGCCTGTTCCTTCGCGGCGCGCAGCGCCACGCGCGCGAGGTCGACGCCGGACGGCTCGGGGGTCTTCGCGGCGGCCTCACCGGACGGCGCGGACGGCTCCGGGATCCACGGTGTGTTCTCCGTCATACCCGCTCCACCGTGCCCTCCGAGACGGCGTAGCGCGTCCCCGCCAGGACGCCCGGCACGTCGTCGTCGACCGCCGCCGTCACGAGGACCTGCTCGCCGGGAGCCACGAGTTCCGCGAGGCGTTCCCTTCTGCGGCTGTCCAGCTCGGCGAAGACGTCGTCGAGGACCAGGACCGGCTCGTTGCCCTCGGCCCTCAGGAGGTCGTAGGAGGCCAGTCGCAGCGCCAGCGCGTACGACCAGGACTCGCCGTGCGACGCGTATCCCTTCGCGGGCAGCTCGCCCAGCTTGAGCAGCAGCTCGTCCCGGTGCGGGCCGACCAGGGTGACGCCCCGTTCGATCTCCGGCTTGCGGGACTCAGCGAGGGCCGCCATCAGCTGCTCGTACAGCTCCTCGCGGGTGTGGCCGGTGAGGGCGGCCGAGGAGGGCTTGTACTCCAGGGCGACGGGTCCCCCGCCGGGCGCCAGCTGTTCGTAGGCCTTGTCGGCCAGCGGCTGGACCGCGGCGACCAGGTCGAGCCGCTGGGCGAGCAGTTCGGCGCCCACCCGGGCGAGGTGCTGGTCCCACACGTCGAGCGTGGAGAGGTCCATGGTGCGGCCGCCGTGGCGGCGGGCCAGCGCGGCCGTCTTGAGGAGGGTGTTGCGCTGCTTGAGGACCCGGTCGTAGTCGGAGCGGACGCCCGCCATCCGCGGGGAGCGGGCGGTGATCAGTTCGTCGAGGAAGCGGCGCCGCTCACCGGGGTCGCCCTTCACCAGCGCGAGGTCCTCGGGTGCGAACAGCACCGTCCGTACGATGCCGAGCACGTCACGGGGTTTGACCTGCGAGGACCTGTTGACGCGGGCGCGGTTGGCCCGGCCGGGGTTCAGCTCCAGCTCGATGAGCTGCTGCCGGTCGCCCTGTCTGACGTTGGCGCGGATGACCGCCCGCTCGGCGCCCATCCGCACCAGGGGCGCGTCGGAGGAGACCCGGTGGCTGCCGAGGCTCGCGAGATACCCGACCGCCTCGACCAGGTTCGTCTTGCCCTGCCCGTTGGGGCCCACGAACGCGGTGACGCCCGGGTCGAGCGGGACCTCGACCCGGGCGTAGGAGCGGAAGTCGGCCAGCGACAGGTGCGTGACGTGCATGGTCGTTCGCCGACCTCCCCCGGAGACTCCGATCCTGGCCTTTCGGCCGGGGATCTGTGGATGCGGATGTGGATCTGTGGATTACTTCTGCTCGACGGCGTGGCCGCCGAACTGGTTGCGCAGTGCCGCGACCATCTTCATCTGCGGCGAGTCGTCCTGGCGCGAGGCGAACCGTGCGAACAGCGACGCGGTGATCGCGGGCAGCGGTACCGCGTGGTCGATGGCCGCCTCGACGGTCCAGCGGCCCTCGCCGGAGTCGTCCGCGTAGCCGCGCAGCTTGTCCAGGTGCTCGTCGTCGTCCAGGGCGTTGACGGCCAGGTCCAGCAGCCAGGAACGGATGACCGTGCCCTCCTGCCAGGAACGGAAGACCTCGCGCACGTCGGTGACGGAGTGGACCTTCTCCAGGAGCTCCCAGCCCTCGGCGTAGGCCTGCATCATGGCGTACTCGATGCCGTTGTGGACCATCTTGGAGAAGTGGCCGGCGCCGACCTTGCCGGCGTGCACGAAGCCGGAGTCGCCCTCGGGCTTGAGCGCGTCGAAGACGGGCTGGACCCTGGCGACGTTCTCCGCGTCGCCGCCGACCATCAGCGCGTAGCCGTTCTGCAGGCCCCAGACGCCGCCGGAGACGCCGGCGTCGACGAAGCCGATGCCCTTGGCGGCCAGTTCCCCGGCGTGCTTCTCGTCGTCCGTCCAGCGGGAGTTGCCGCCGTCGACGACGGTGTCACCGGGCTCCAGCAGGTCGCCGAGCTGGTCGATGGTGGACTGGGTCGCGGCACCGGCCGGCACCATCACCCACACCACACGCGGGGCTTCGAGCGCGCCCACCAGCTCTTCGAGGCTGTGGACGTCGGCGAGTTCCGGATTGCGGTCGTATCCGATGACGGTGTGGCCTGCGCGGCGGATCCGCTCGCGCATGTTGCCGCCCATCTTGCCGAGGCCGACGAGACCGAGCTCCATCAGTTGTTCCTTAGGTTTTCGACGTGGCGTGAGGGCACTTTCGTACCTGTGTCTGAGCCTAAACCCGGACGCTCACGCACACTTGCGGGCATAGCCGCTCAGGCGTACGCCCCACCTGCGGATTCGCCCGCCGGCCGGGTGGGCCCGGCGGGCTCAGCGCCTCAGCCGGACAGGCGCACCGGCATGATCAGGTACTTGTAGGCCTCGTCCGCCTCGGCGTCCACAGCGGGCTTGCCGCTCAGCAGCGCGGGCTTCGTGGACGTCGTGAACGACAGCTGCGCGACCGGGGAGTCGATGGCGCTCAGGCCGTCGAGCAGGAACGTCGGGTTGAAGGCGATCGAGACGTCGTCGCCCTCCAGCTGCGCGTCGACCCTTTCCACAGCCTGTGCGTCGTCGCTGGAGCCGGCCTCCAGGATCAGCACACCCTGCTCGAAGCTCAGCCGCACCGGGGTGTTGCGCTCGGCGACCAGGGCCACGCGCTTGACGGCCTCCACGAAGGGGGCGGTCTCGATGACGGCGATGGAGTTGAACTCCGTCGGGAACAGCGAGCGGTACTTCGGGAGGTCGCCTTCGAGCAGCCGGGTGGTCGTACGCCGCCCGGCGCCCTCGAAGCCGATCAGGCCCTCGCCCGCACCGGAGCCGGACAGCGCCAGGATCACGCTGTCGCCGCTCGTGAGGGCCTTGGCGGTGTCCAGGAGCGTCTTGGCGGGCACCAGGGCGACCGCGGACGCCTCCGGGTTCTCCGGCTTCCACAGGAACTCGCGGACCGCGAAGCGGTAGCGGTCGGTGGAGGCCAGCGTGACCGTGTCGCCCTCGATCTCGATGCGCACACCGGTGAGGACGGGGAGCGTGTCGTCGCGCCCGGCGGCGATGGCCACCTGCGCGGCGGCCGAGGCGAAGACCTCGCCCGGGACGGTGCCGGTCGCCGACGGCATCTGCGGCAGTGCCGGGTACTCCTCCACAGGCAGGGTGTGGAGGGTGAACCGGGAGGAGCCGCAGACCACCGTCGCCCGTACACCGTCTGTGGAGATCTCCACCGGCCGGTTGGGGAGGGCGCGGCAGATGTCCGCGAGCAGACGGCCGGAGACCAGGACCGTGCCCTCTTCTTCGACCTCCGCGTCCACGGAGACCCGCGCCGAGACCTCGTAGTCGAAGCTGGAGAGGCTCAGAGCGCCCTCCTCGGCCTTCAGAAGCAGGCCGGCGAGCACAGGCGCCGGCGGACGGGCCGGGAGGCTGCGAGCCGCCCAGGCCACTGCCTCCGCGAGTACGTCGCGTTCCACCCGGATCTTCACCGTTGCCGCCTCCGTCTGTTGCCGGCGCTCTCGCCCTGCAGGCCTTCGTCGTCTGACTCGGTGTCTCTCGACCCGCTGAGGGGAAGGACACCGGGGAACAGTCTGACGCACCGCACTGACAGTCGGTGCCCCTCGGGGTCAAGTCGTGCCGAGCCGCAGCTAGGGCTCCAGGAGCAAGTTGTGCACAGCCCCCACTTCGAAACGATTCCCAGGCTCTCTCTAGTTGGTCTTAGTAGTAGGGCCTGTGGAAACCGTGGATAACCCTGTTTTCGCAGGTCAGCCTGGATTTTTTGTCCACCGACCCTGTGGGTGGAGGCGGTGGAAAACCGGGGGCGTCTGTGGACGGCGAAAAGTTCTGCACACACGATGCACAGCCTCGGGCCACTTCTCCCCAGCGCCGTCCCCAGCTTTACCCCCGTTCCCCACAGCCCAACCCGGCACCTTGGTGTGACGCCTTTCACTCGACACGGTGAGAGGGCGCGTCTCGTTGCCGAACAGTGGACAGGGGTGTGGAGAAGCTGGGATTCACTGGGGACAACAGGCGCCGACCTGTGGGTCGTCGGTGGACAACTCCGCGCACAGCCTGTGGATCATTTCCTTGTCCACAGTCTGTGGAGAGCGTTCGTCCACGAATCCACAGGGGGCTGACCTGGCCCGATGGTCCTACGACCGCACACCCTGTGGACACGATCGGGACAACTTCGCGGTCCCCAGGGTGTGGACGCCAGAAAGTCACCGAATCTGTGGAGAGTGGCCGTAACCCTGCGCGTATTCGAACAGATGGTGCCGAGCGCATGACCTCTGGTCGACGCCGGGCGGCCGCCGAAAGCGGACGAGGAGTGCCTCGGAGACCTCCGGAACGGCGTTCCGGAGGGTGCCGGGGGGCGCTTCCAGGGGCGTGGGGTGAAGCCGCAACGTGCCGGCGAAGCCGGAACGTTGCGGGGGCGGAGTCGGAACGCGGGTGGGGGCGGAGTCGGCGGGTCTCGGAAGCGCGCGGCGGGCCGAGGAGGAGACGGGCGGACGCACGGGAGCCGCGGCGGCGGTCTGGAGACGTGGGGAGCCGATCCCCGGGATGCCTGCGGGGACGGCGGGGACGGCCGTCGGGGGTGGCCGGGAGAGCGGCGGTGGCGTCGGCGTCGGGGACGGACGCGGGTCAGCAACGGAAGGCGCCCGCGGGAGCGTGTCCCGGGGCGCCGTCGTCGGCGTACCGCCGCGTCCGTCAGGCGTTCTTGATGCGGTTGGTGAGCTCGGTGACCTGGTTGTAGATCGAGCGGCGCTCGGCCATCAGCGCGCGGATCTTGCGGTCGGCGTGCATGACGGTCGTGTGGTCGCGGCCGCCGAACTGGGCACCGATCTTCGGCAGGGACAGGTCGGTCAGCTCACGGCACAGATACATGGCGATCTGGCGTGCCGTCACCAGGACGCGGCTGCGCGAGGAGCCGCACAGGTCGTCCACCGTCAGACCGAAGTAGTCGGCGGTGGCCGCCATGATCGCGGTCGCGGTGATCTCCGGAGCCGAGTCCTCGCCGCCCGGGATGAGGTCCTTCAGGACGATCTCCGTCAGACCGAGGTCCACCGGCTGCCGGTTGAGCGACGCGAACGCCGTCACCCGGATCAGCGCGCCCTCCAGCTCGCGGATGTTGCGCGAGATCCGTGACGCGATGAACTCCAGGACCTCCGGCGGGGCGTTGAGCTGCTCCTGCACCGCCTTCTTGCGGAGGATCGCGATACGCGTCTCCAGCTCGGGCGGCTGGACGTCCGTGATCAGCCCCCACTCGAAACGGTTCCGCAGCCGGTCCTCCAGCGTCACCAGCTGCTTGGGCGGCCGGTCGCTGGAGAGCACGATCTGCTTGTTCGCGTTGTGGAGCGTGTTGAAGGTGTGGAAGAACTCCTCCTGCGTCGACTCCTTGTCCGCCAGGAACTGGATGTCGTCGACCAGCAGGATGTCCATCTCGCGGTAGCGCTTGCGGAAGCTGTCGCCCTTGCCGTCGCGGATGGAGTTGATGAACTCGTTGGTGAACTCCTCGGAACTCACGTACCGCACACGGGTGCCCGGATAGAGGCTGCGGGCGTAGTGCCCGATCGCGTGCAGCAGGTGCGTCTTGCCGAGCCCCGACTCCCCGTAGATGAAGAGGGGGTTGTACGCCTTCGCCGGCGCCTCGGCGACGGCGACCGCGGCGGCGTGCGCGAAGCGGTTCGAGGCACCGATGACAAAGGTGTCGAAGAGGTACTTCGGGTTGAGGCGCGCGGTGGGCTCACCCGGACCGGATGCCGGCGCGGGCTTGGCGGCCAGCGGACCGGGGGCGCCGCTGGAACTGGGCAGCGAGGGGCCGCCGCGGTGCAGGTGGCCGCCGCCCGAGGACGTGTCCTGGAGGTCGCGGCGGTCGGGACGCTGGTCGTAGTCGGAGCGCGGCTGGTCGTAGTCCTGGCGCTGCTGCTCGTAGGGCGGGCGCTCCGGCGACTGCGGCCGGTAGTCCTGCGACGGCGAGGCGTAGGGGTCGCGCTCCGGGAAGCCGAGGCGCTGCTGCTGCCAGCCGTAGTCGTCCTGGCCGTGCCGGGGCCAGGCACCGGGCTCCGGACGCTGGTAGTCCGGGTACGCGGGGCGGGCGGTGGGCAACTGGTCGGAGCGGCCGGGCGGCAACTGGTCGCCGGGACCGCCGGGCAGCTGGTCGGCGCGCCCTCCCCGGTGATCGCCCCGGTGATCCTCACGCCGGTCCTCACGCCGTTCGTCGCGTCGGTCGTCGGCGCGGTGGCGGCCGTACCCCTCGTAACCTTCGCGGCGCTGCGCGTCGTAGGCGTTGCGATCCTCACGACCGGAGTCGTAGCCGTTGCGGTCGTCGCGCCCTTGGGTGTCGTAGCCGGCGCGCTCGTCGCGGGGGGCCTGGCCGCCGTAGGGGTTGCGGTCCTCGGCGCTCTGACCGTCGTACGTGTCGCGGCCCTGGCCCGGACCCGAGGAGGACTCGGACTCGTCGTACCGGGGCTGGACGGGAGGCGGCGGGGGTTCGCCCGCCGAGTCGTCGACGGTGATCGCGATGCGGATCGGACGCCCGCACTCGCGGCTCAGCGTCTCGCTGACGATCGGCGCGAGGCGGCCTTCCAGTACGCCCTTCGCGAACTCGTTCGGAACGGCGAGCAGAGCGGTGTCCGCGACCAGTGCCAGCGGCTGGCAGCGCTTGATCCAGTGCTCGTCCTTCACCTCGACACCCTGCCCACGGCCCTCACCGAGGAGTTGTTCCAGTACTCGTGGCCACACTGCGGCAAGATCGGCAGGTACGTCAGCCACAGGGCACGCTCTCTCACGGGTCCCACGAACGTGTGGTTCTGGGAACAGGTTGGGAAGTCAGTCGGGTGGGAGGGGGAACAAAACCGCTGGGGCGGTGGGAAGGGAACGAATCGGAGTTCAGCCACGGTAGTCAGGGCGACCGCTGTGGTTCAAGTTGTTGTCCCCAGCCTGTGGATAGTGTCTCTCGCCAGGTGCTGGTTTGACCGGATGGCGCAGCCGCGCGTACCGTAACCAGGTCGAGTTGTCGATGGCTGCTGCCGCCTGCCTCCGATGGGCACAGATCGCGAAAAGTGATCGGGAAGCGGTGCACTCGGGCGTAATGCGAGCTACTCGTGGGCGCACGGTGACAGCCAGGACGGCACCCCGCCACCACCGATTCTTTCTGGAGCCCCCGAGTGAGCAAGCGCACCTTCCAGCCGAACAACCGTCGTCGCGCCAAGACCCACGGCTTCCGCCTGCGGATGCGCACCCGTGCCGGCCGCGCGATTCTCGCGAACCGCCGTGGCAAGGGTCGCGCGAGCCTGTCCGCCTGATCATTTACAGGTCATGACGTGCTGCCTTCCGAGCATCGGCTGAGGCGGCGCGAGGACTTCGCGACCGCGGTACGCCGAGGACGCCGGGCCGGACGCCCGCTCCTCGTCGTCCACCTTCGTAGCGGTGCAACGGACCCGCACGCGCCTGGGGAGAGCGCTCCCCCGACGCGTGCGGGTTTCGTCGTGAGCAAAGCCGTGGGTGGAGCCGTCGTACGCAACGCGGTGAAGCGCAGGCTTCGCCATCTGATGCGTGACCGGGTCGGCCTGCTGGCCCCCGGTAGCCTGGTAGTCGTACGAGCGCTGCCCGGTGCGGGCGACGCCGACCATGAACAGCTGGCCCAAGACCTGGATGCCGCTCTTCAGCGGCTGCTGGGAGGGGGCGCGCGATGAAGTACCCGCTGCTGGCTCTCATCAAGCTGTACCAGTGGACGATCAGCCCGCTGCTGGGGCCGGTGTGCAAGTACTACCCGTCGTGCTCCCACTACGGCTACCAGGCCATCGACCGCCACGGTGCGATCAAGGGAACGGCACTCACCGCCTGGCGCATCCTCCGGTGCAATCCGTGGTCGCTGGGCGGGGTGGACCATGTTCCGCCGCGCAAGCGTCCGCGGTGGCACGAGATGGTGCGCGACGCCTGGCGCGCACGCAAGGGCGGAACCTCCGCCGCCGAACCGGCCACCGGGGAGACCACTGCCCCGGGCCCGGCCGCCGAGACTCCGTCCCATGCTCAAGGAGCCTGATTAGTGGACACGATTGCCGGTTTTTTCAGCTTCATCACGACACCTGTTTCCTGGGTCATCGTCCAGTTCCACTCCGTGTACGGGACGATCTTCGGTCCCGATACGGGCTGGGCCTGGGGCCTGTCGATCGTGTCCCTGGTGATCCTGATCCGTATCTGCCTGATCCCGCTCTTCGTGAAGCAGATCAAGGCCACTCGGGCCATGCAGACCCTGCAGCCCGAGATGAAGAAGATCCAGGAGCGCTACAAGAACGACAAGCAGCGTCAGTCCGAAGAGATGATGAAGCTGTACAAGGAGTCGGGCACCAACCCGCTCTCCTCGTGCCTTCCCATCCTGGCGCAGTCCCCGTTCTTCTTTGCCCTGTACCACGTGCTCAACGGCATCGCGACGGGCAAGACGATCGGCGTCATCGACGATCAGCTGCTCGCCAGCGCCCGTAAGGCGCACATCTTCGGTGCCCCGCTCGCCTCGAAGTTCACCGACAGCGCCGACAAGGTCGGCCAGCTCAGCGCTCACATCACGGACGTCCGTGTCGTCACCGCGATCATGATCGTGCTGATGTCGGGATCGCAGTTCTACACCCAGCGTCAGCTGATGACGAAGAACGTCGACACCACGGTGAAGACGCCCTTCATGCAGCAGCAGAAGATGCTGATGTACGTCTTCCCGGTCATGTTCGCCGTCTTCGGCATCAACTTCCCGGTCGGTGTCCTTGTCTACTGGCTCACCACCAACGTGTGGACCATGGGTCAGCAGATGTACGTCATCCGCAACAACCCGACTCCGGGCAGCAAGGCCCAGGCCGCGTACCTGGAGCGCCTGCAGAAGCACGTCACGCACCACGGCAAGACCCGCAACCGGCGCGAGAAGACCATCGTCAAGACGATCGTCGGCAAGGGCCGCGACCGCAACGAGTTCGAGCGCAAGTTCATCAACGGACTGACCAAGGCGGGCCTCGTAGCCCAGCCCGACGGCCTCGTGGTGAAGGGCGAGAGCGCGACGGTCGTCGAGACCGAGGACGGCACCACGATCACCACCGGCGGCGGTGCTCCCAAGCGCCAGCAGCCCAAGCGCCAGTCCAAGTCCCAGCGCCAGTCGAGCACGACGACCGGTACGGCGAAGACGACGGACGAGTCCGAACCGAAGACCTCGCTGGTCAAGTCCGACGAGCCGCAGGACGCCAAGGCCGCCCCCAAGCCGGCAGGCGGTGGCAGCAAGCCGGGCGCCGGTACCCGCAGCAAAGCCCAGTCAGGACAGCGCAAGGGCCCGCAGCGGCCCAAGTCCCCGTCCAAGAAGTAAGAAGGAGTCCATCCCGTGACGGAAGGCACCACCTCCGCCGCCGCCGAGGGCGACACCCTGTCCCGCCTGGAGCAGGAAGGCGAGATCGCGGCGGACTACCTCGAGGGTCTGCTGGACATCGCCGATCTCGACGGCGACATCGACATGGACGTCGAAGCCGACCGCGCCGCTGTCTCGATCATCAGCGACGTCGCCGGCCGTGATCTGCAGAAGCTCGTCGGCCGTGACGGCGAGGTGCTCGAGGCCCTCCAGGAGCTCACGCGCCTGGCCGTCCACCGGGAGACCGGGGACCGCAGCCGGCTGATGCTGGACATCGCGGGCTACCGGGCCAAGAAGCGCGAGGAGCTCTCCGAGCTCGGCGCCAAGACTGCGGCCGAGGTCAAGAGCTCCGGCGAGCCGGTGAAGATGAAGGCGATGACGCCCTTCGAGCGCAAGGTGGTCCACGACGCGGTGAAGGCCGCGGGTCTGCGCAGCGAGTCCGAGGGCGAGGAGCCGGAGCGCTTCGTCGTCGTGCTCCCCGCCTGATCGGTACGTATGTTCCCCCGGCCCCGTCTGTTGAGCAGGCGGGGCCGAACTTTGTCAGCCTGATAGTCCTGGTGGTCAGCGCTCAATGCGCTTATGCGGTACGGAAGGACGGTCCCCCGTGACGGAGGCAGCGGAGCTTCCTCCCGCGCCCGAACAGGCGCGTGAGGTATTCGGTGATCGTTTCGCGGACGCGGTCCGGTATGCGGAGCTCCTGGCGGAGGCCGGAGTGCAGCGGGGTCTGATCGGTCCCCGCGAAGTGCCCCGCCTGTGGGAACGGCACCTGCTGAACTGCGCGGTGCTCTCCGAGGTCGTACCCGAGGGCGTGACGGTGTGCGATGTCGGCTCGGGCGCCGGGCTGCCCGGTATTCCGCTCGCGCTCGTCCGCGAGGACATCAAGATCACGCTCCTTGAGCCGCTGCTGCGGCGCACGACCTTCCTCACCGAGGTCGTGGAGCTCCTCGGACTCGACCATGTGACGGTCGTCCGTGGTCGTGCGGAGGAGGTCATGGGCAAGCTTCCCCCTGTGCACGTGGTGACAGCGCGAGCCGTGGCCCCGCTGGACCGCCTGGCCACGTGGGGGATCCCCCTGCTGCGCCCGTACGGCGAGATGCTCGCGCTGAAGGGTGACACCGCGGAGGAAGAGCTGAAGAGCGCCACAACGGCACTCAGCAAGCTCGGTGCGGTCAAGACCTCCGTGCTCCACGTCGGCGAGGGAGTGGTTGATCCGCTGTCCACCGTCGTACGCGTCGAGGTCGGGGAGAGTCCGGGTGGTGTGCGTTTCGCGGCCAAGCGGGCCAAGGCGGCGCGCACCGGGCGAACGCGGCGCCGACGCTGATCCCACGAGGATGGTCGACCTGGACTCCCGGCTCCGCATGACGGAGCCGGGAGTTCTTCGTCACTGCGGCTGATCCGTCCTGACGACGAGCCGTACTCCACACAAGCTGCCCGACCATGTCACTCGGAGTGTCGCGCCGTCGTGGCCGTGGCGGCCTTGCATCGTGTTTCACGTGAAACGTCGCTCACTGTTGCACGGCATCATCAGTCGCGGCCGGGCCGCGGCCGAACCCCGCGACCGGCAGCCTCTCGGTTCACTCCGAGAGGGCGTGGAGGTGTCCACAGAGGTGGATTTCTCCACAGAAGCACGGGCCTCGCTGGTTCACGACCCCGAAGGCATGGGAGGCTCTGTTCATTGCGAGCCTGAAGTCGAGGAGAGTGAATCCTTGCGGTCCGACGCCAACATCGCGGGACCGATGACCGATCCGGTCCCCGGTCCCCGTACCGAGTCGATGGGGGCGGATGTTTCACGTGAAACACCGCCTCCGATGGACGACACTCCCATCGGTCGTGCTGCCCAATTGGCGGTGGAGGCGCTAGGTCGCGCCGGCGAGGGCCTGCCCCGGCCTGAGCAAACCCGCGTCATGGTGGTCGCCAACCAGAAGGGCGGGGTGGGTAAGACCACAACGACGGTCAACCTTGCCGCCTCGCTGGCCCTGCATGGCGGTCGGGTCCTCGTGATCGACCTCGACCCTCAAGGCAATGCCTCCACCGCGCTGGGTATCGACCACCACGCCGAGGTTCCTTCCATCTATGACGTACTGATCGACAGCAGACCGCTCTCCGAGGTCGTCCAGCCGGTCCCCGATGTGGAGGGACTCTTCTGCGCGCCTGCCACGATCGATCTCGCCGGTGCGGAGATCGAGCTGGTGTCCCTGGTGGCGCGCGAGAGCCGACTGGAACGAGCGATCCAGGCCTATGAGCAGCCGCTGGACTACATCCTCATCGACTGCCCGCCGTCGCTCGGTCTCCTGACGGTCAACGCCTTGGTGGCGGGCGCGGAGGTCCTCATCCCCATCCAGTGCGAGTACTACGCGCTGGAAGGCCTGGGGCAGCTCCTTCGCAACGTCGATCTGGTACGGGGCCACCTCAACCCCAACCTTCATGTCTCGACGATCCTGCTCACCATGTACGACGGCCGGACCCGCCTGGCGTCCCAGGTCGCGGACGAGGTGCGCAGCCACTTCGGCGAGGAGGTGCTGCGGACGAGCATTCCTCGCTCGGTCCGTATCTCCGAGGCCCCCAGTTACGGGCAGACGGTGCTGACCTACGATCCAGGATCTAGTGGTGCCCTCTCGTATCTTGAGGCCGCCCGAGAAATCGCCCTCCGAGGAGTCGGCGTGGCGTACGACGCGCAGAACGCCCATGTGGGCGTACAGAACAGTCAGAACATTGTGGAGGGGATCCAGTGAGCGAGCGACGACGAGGGCTGGGGCGGGGCCTCGGCGCACTGATCCCCGCGGCTCCGACAGGGGAGAAGGCGGCTTCCTCGCCGGTGGGTGGACTCTCCACCTCACCGTCGGGCGCACCCCTGCTGACCGCGGAGCGGGGAGTGGCGGCGGCGAAGGTGGCCACCCTGCCGCCTGTTTCACAGGAAACCGACGAGCCGTCGCCGAGCGGCGGCCCGGAGGCGCCCGCCGCGCCGGTCGGTGCGCACTTCGCCGAGCTGCCGCTCGACTTCATCACTCCGAACCCGCGTCAGCCCCGTGAGGTCTTCGACGAGGACGCTCTGTCCGAGCTCGTCACCTCCATCAAGGAGGTCGGGCTTCTCCAGCCCGTCGTCGTGCGCCAGGTGGGGCCGACGCGCTACGAGCTCATCATGGGCGAGCGGCGCTTCCGGGCCTGCCGTGAAGCCGGGCTCGACGCCATTCCGGCGATCGTGCGCGCCACCGAGGACGAGAAGCTCCTCCTGGACGCGCTGCTGGAGAACCTGCACCGTGCCCAGCTGAACCCGCTGGAAGAGGCCGCCGCCTACGACCAGCTGCTCCAGGACTTCAACTGCACGCACGACCAGCTGGCGGACCGGATCGGGCGCTCGCGCCCCCAGGTCTCCAACACCTTGCGTCTGCTGAAGCTGTCGCCGGCGGTCCAGCGCCGTGTCGCCGCCGGAGTTCTCTCCGCCGGGCACGCACGGGCTCTGCTCTCTGTCGCCGACTCGGAGGAGCAGGACCGGCTGGCCCACCGCATCGTGGCCGAAGGGCTGTCGGTGCGGGCCGTCGAGGAGATCGTCACCCTGATGGGATCCCGTCCGCAGACCGCTACGCGCTCCAAGGGGCCCCGGGCCGGTGCTCGGCTCTCCCCGGCGCTCAGTGATCTCGCCACGCGCCTCTCGGACCGCTTCGAGACACGGGTGAAGGTCGACCTGGGACAGAAGAAGGGGAAGATCACCGTCGAGTTCGCCTCGATGGACGACCTCGAGCGGATCCTCGGCTCGCTGGCCCCGGGCGAGGGACCCGTTCTGCAGAGGAGCCTCCTGGACGGCGACTCGGAGGACACGGAGGACTGAGCGTTCCGGGCCGGGAGATCAGGACTGAGCATCCCGGCCCGGGAGATCTCGGATCGACCGACCGCAAGAGCGGGTCATGTCCGGTGTGTACCGGAACACGGCCCGCTCTTTGCTTTCTGACGGTATCGATGGAATCGCATTCTGGATACGATGCGATCGGGTACGGCGCATTCACCTGGGGCACCTTCATCGGGGAGGCAGGGGCCATGCAAAGCGTGAGCCGTACCGGACTGGTGACCGCGGGCCTGGGCCTGGGAGCGGTCGGCGGGTTCGTCGGTAGCCTGCTCAGGGAGCGAAGCGCTCTGACTGCCGCCCGCGGGGTCGCGGGCGAAGGAAGCGAGGAACATCCTTCATGGGGCGTCGGCTCGTACCGCTCACGCTGGACAACCTTTCGGATCTGCCCCAGCGCTGTCGGGCGTGCGTCTTCTGGGAACTGGACCCCGTCAGTGGAGAAGCCGCGGTAAAGGCGGGAACGTCCGAGCTGGAGAAGGAGTCGTGGATCTCCGCTGTCCTGCTGGAATGGGGATCCTGCGGCCGCGTGGTCTATGTGGATGACGTGCCGGTCGGCTTCGTCCTGTACGCACCCCCGGCGTACGTCCCCCGCGCCACCGCGTTCCCCACGAGTCCGGTCTCACCGGACGCCGTCCAGCTGATGACCGCCTTCATCCTGCCGGGTTACCAGGGGCAGGGACTGGGCCGGGTGATGGTCCAGACGGTCGCCAAGGATCTGCTACGCCGGGGCTTCAAGGCGATCGAGGCCTTCGGGGACGCGCGCTGGAAGGAACCGGCCTGTGTACTGCCGGCGGACCATCTCCTGGCAGTGGGCTTCAAGACCGTCCGGCCCCACCCCGCGTACCCACGTCTGAGGCTGGAGCTGCGGACGACGCTCTCCTGGAAGGAGGACGTGGAGATGGCGCTGGACCGCCTCCTCGGGGTGGTACAGAAGGAACCGGCGCTTCGCCCGTTGTAGCCGGCGACGCGTCCGTAGTCGGCGCTCTGTACCTGTGATTGATGTCTGAGCCGGCAAAGCGAATGGGCCGGCCCTTCCGGGCCGGCCCATTCGTGTTTCACGTGAAACACACGCCGCTTGTGCGCGGCTGCTCACCGACTACTCGGTGATGAAGTCCTCGAGGTCCCGCACCAGTGCGGCCTTGGGCTTGGCGCCGACGATGGTCTTGGCGACTTCGCCACCCTGGTAGACGTTCAGAGTCGGGATGGACATGACGCCGTACTTGGCGGCCGTACCCGGGTTCTCATCGATGTTGAGCTTGACGATCTCGATCTTGTCGCCGTACTCGGCGGCGATCGCCTCGAGGGACGGCGCGATCTGGCGGCACGGACCGCACCAGGCGGCCCAGAAGTCCACCAGGACGGGCTTGTCGCTCTTGAGGACGTCCTGCTCGAAGGAATCGTCGGTTACGTGCTTGAGGGTGCCGGCCACGGCGGGCTCCTTAACTGGTTGGTGCGGTGGGGCGGACGGGGGTCAGACGGTGGCAGCAGCCGTGGCGGTCTCGCTGTCCGCGAGGGCGGCGAGGTAGCGCTCGGCGTCGAGGGCGGCGGAGCAGCCGGTGCCGGCCGCGGTGATGGCCTGGCGGTACGTGTGGTCGACGACGTCACCGGCGCCGAAGACACCGGTCAGGTTCGTGCGGGTCGAGGGCGCCTCGACCTTGAGGTAGCCCTCGTCGTCCAGGTTGAGCTGGCCCTTGAAGAGCTCGGTGCGCGGGTCGTGGCCGATCGCGATGAACAGACCGGTCACCGACAGGTCGGAGATCTCACCCGTCTTCAGGTTGCGCAGCTTCAGACCGGAGAGCTTGGGGTCGCCCTCGATCTCGGCGACTTCGCTGTCCCAGACGAACTTGATCTTCGGGTCTGCGAAGGCCCGCTCCTGCATGGCCTTGGAGGCACGCAGGCTGTCACGGCGGTGGACGATCGTCACGGACTTGGCGAAGCGGGAGAGGAAGGTCGCCTCCTCCATCGCGGTGTCACCGCCGCCGATCACGGCGATGTCCTGGTCCTTGAAGAAGAAGCCGTCACAGGTGGCACACCAGGAGACGCCGCGTCCGGAGAGGGCGTCCTCGCGGGGCAGGCCCAGCTTGCGGTGCTGCGAGCCCGTGGTGACGATGACGGCCTTGGCGCGGTGCACGGTCCCGGCGGTGTCCGTGACGGTCTTGATCTCTCCCGACAGATCGACGGCGACGATGTCGTCCGGCACCAGCTCAGCGCCGAAGCGCTCGGCCTGGGCGCGCATGTTGTCCATGAGCTCGGGGCCCATGATGCCGTCCTGGAAGCCGGGGAAGTTCTCCACCTCGGTGGTGTTCATCAGGGCGCCACCCGCGGTGACGGCGCCTTCGAAGACCAGCGGCTTCAGCGACGCGCGCGCGGTGTAGAGCGCTGCCGTGTAGCCGGCAGGCCCGGACCCGATGATGATCACGTTACGGACGTCGCTCACGGCTTCATTCCTCGTCTCTGGAGACTGCTACGTACTGCCGGTGGGAGCTTCTCTCAGAACTCTCACCCCACCCAACGGATACTAAGGGGCTTGCATTCCCGCTGTGTCCGGGCACACGGACATGGGGCACGGCACAGCGTTCCCATGGGGTTCCTGGGGAAGGGGCGACTCTACGGGCACGCGGTCAGGAGCGGGTGTACGAGTGGGTCAGCAGGAGCTTGCCGGGAGATGTTCCCCCGGGCTTCTCGCAGGCCGCGTCGACGATGTACGCCGTGACCTTCGCGCTGTCGGAGGTATCCGGCAGCACGACGAGATAGACACTCGTTCCCTTGTACGTGCCCTTTTCCGCGGCGAGGACGGCCCCGGTGCTTCCGGTCCCCTGCTGGATGCAGTCGGGGATCTCCACAGCGGGCGTGATCAAGGTGTCCACTCCGGCGGACCCGTTGTCCGCGCCATTGGACTCGACTCCCCACGGACGCTTCGAGCCGCCGGAGCGGTCGCGGCCGTTCTTGTTCTTCGCGAGGAGATCGGTGACCCGGGTCTGCAGCGTTCCTTCGGAGTAGGTGTTCTTCGACCCCTGCTGCGTTGTCGTAGGGCTCTTGCCGGAGCCGTCATCGCCCAGCGTCTGAAAGAGGATCGCGCCCAGCCCCAGCGCGGCGGCGGTGAACGCGGTGCCGAGGAGGGCTGCCTTGCGGCGTCCTGGACGTCCCCGACGCGAACGGCCCGGGCCGGTGGCCGCGTGGGGGTGTCCCGAGGGGCGGTTCACGGAAGGGGTGGTCTGCGTACCGGGGACGCCCGTGTCCGACGTTTCACGTGAATCGGGGTCTGATGTTTCACGTGAAACATCGAGGCGCTGATCGTCCGCCTCGGATGTATGGCCGGATGCCGCGGCGCTCAGCAGCGCCTCCGCGGCCAGTGCGGCGTCGATGCGGCCGGCTACCTCGTCGGGCATCCGTGCCGGTCCCGGCAGGGTGCCGAGCAGCCCACGGATCTCTTCCAGGGAGTCGTACACGTCGGCGCAGAGCGCACAGTCGTCCAGGTGCCGTCGAACGTCCGCGGTACGGGAGGGCGGGAGCAGACCTTCCGTGAGGTCGGAGATCTCCGCGACATCCGGGTGCCCGGCCGTATCCGTCGTGGATGTCACGCTCGCCCACCTCCGCCCTTCACAGCAGCTGAATCGCTTGGTCCTGGGTCATGGGGACCCGCGTCGTGCGGTCCCGCTGCCGGTGGGACGGATGCCCCCTGCGTCCGGTTCCTTCCGCCGTCCGATCTGTTGCCGCCCGTGCTGCTTCCGTTCTCCGAGCGAAGGTGGGTGAGCAACGGGAGCAGTCTGGCTCTGCCGCGGGCACAGCGGCTTTTCACAGTGCCGACGGGCACGTCGAGGACCGCTGCCGCCTCTGCCACGGGATAGCCCTGCATATCCACGAGGACGAGGGCGGCGCGCTGGTCGGCCGGGAGGGTGCCCAGGGCCGTCACCAGTTCGCGGTGCAGGTCGTTGCGCTCGGCCGGAGCTGAGGCGGACTCGTGGGGTTCGAGGAGCTGTTCCAGCCGTTCGGTGTCGTCGACCGGGGAGGTCTTCCGGGAGGCGGCCTTGCGGGCGCGGTCCAGGCAGGCGTTCACGGTGATGCGGTGCAGCCAGGTCGTGACGGCCGACTGGCCACGGAAGGTATGCGCGGCCCGGTAGGCGGAGACCAGCGCGTCCTGGACGGCGTCAGCGGCCTCCTCGCGGTCTCCCAGCGTGCGCAGGGCCACCGCCCAGAGCCGGTCGCGGTGACGCCGCACGAGCTCACCGAAGGCCTCCGGGTCGCCGTCTACGTGACGGGCGAGGAGGTCCTGATCGCTTGCATCGGCGTACGCGGCTTCATCGGCCATCGAACCCCCTCCCCCTACCTACGCGAGCGTCAGCCGGTGAACTTCACGTCGGTGATGGCCTGCTTGTAGCCGGCGTTGCTGTACTGGTCACCGGACGCGTAGGGCATCGCCGTGATCCAGAGCAGTACGTACTGGCTCTTCACCTTCTTGCTGACCGTGATCTTCGCGGTCGTACCACTCGTGGTGACGGTCCCGATCCTCGTCATCGAATCCACGGGCGTCGAAGAACTCGTCGAGTCGGTTGCGTACAGGCCGATCGTGGTGTGATCGCCGGGGTACCGGAGCCCTATCGAAGCCGCCGTGACGGTCTGCCGCGAGCCGAGGTCGTAGACGATGCCGACGCCGGGCTTGAAGGCCGGGTTCATCTGCGGACCGTCCACGAAGCTCTTGCTCCGCCAGTACGTCGAACTGGCCCCGTCGTACGTATTGCCCACGTCCCCGGCCGCCTGGGGGGCGCCCTTGGCAACGTACTCCTGGGCGTCCTTGATGGTGATCGGCTTGACCGGCTTGGTCTTCTCGCTGTTCTTGTCGTTGCCGTCCGTCGTCCGCGTCGGCTGGGTGTCGTCGGACTTGCCGTGATCCATCAGCGCGTCCGCGAGCTGCCAGCTGCCGAGGCCCAGGGCGGCGATGAGGAGGGCCGACACCGTCCACTTGAGGGCCTTGCCGGTGCGGCTCTGCAGCGGGGGCGGCGGGGTCGGCACCGACTGGGTGGCGTGCGGCGTGGGGCGGCCGTAGCTGCCCTGCTGGTACGACGTGCGCTGGTACTCCGGCGGCGCGGTGAACGCGGGCTCCGGCGGCCGGATGCGAGGCATCTCGGCGATCGCCTTGACCAGCTCCTCCGGTGTCGTGCACGGGGACTCGTGGCGAGAGGCTGTCGCGCCGTCGTTGGCGAGCGCGCGCATGGCGAGCTCGGACAGGCCGCGATGGACGCCGGCCCGCACCTGGTCCGGTGCGATCAGGCCGACACCCTTGGGCAGCCCCGACAGGCCGTACGCGTCGTTCTCGTACGGCCAGCGCTGGGTGAGCGCGGCGTACAGGAGCGCGCCGATCGCCTCGGTGTCCGTGCGCTGGGGGGTGTTGGAGCTGATGCCGCGCAGCGCGGCGTTCACCGCGAGCCCACGGATGCGCCACTGGCCGCTCGACGTGCGCAGCACAGCGCTCGGGGTCAGCCGCAGATGGGCGAGGCCCTCACGGTGTGCGGCGGCCATGGCCTGGGCGACCTGGGTGACCATCTGGTAGGCCTCGTGGACCTCCAGCGGGCCCGCGGCCAGGAGCGCCGTCAGCTCCGTGGCGTCCGGCAGCCATTCGTGGACGACATAGACGAGATCGTTCTCCTCGACCGCGTCCAGGACCTGGACGAAGCGGGGGTCGCCCAGCAGGGCGGAGGACCGGGCCGCCGCCAGTACCGAGCGGGCCCGCGGATGGTCGGCGGGCAGCAGATGCACACCGACGGCGCGGCGCAGCTTCTCGTCCACCGCACGCCAGCTGCTGAAGCCGTCCAGACGGGTGACGCACTCCTCGAGGCGATACCTCCTGGCCAGCTTGTGGCCGCTGTGCAGTTCCGGGGGTGAGACCTTCCCGGGACTCTCGGTCCCGCCGCTCCCCTGTGCCTCGTCGCTGTCCGTCTCCCGCTCCCGGTTCTGGGCCATCCCGTCGGACGTGGACTGGCCCGCCTTGGCGGTCAGCGGCTCATCGCCGCTGTTGTCTGCCACGTCGACGGCAGCCGTGCTCCGTTCCGCCACCGTCGTTCCCGCCTCCCCATTCATTGCGCACTGTCCGACGCAGAAACCAATTGTGCCCACAGTCCGGCGCTATGCACGACACACGACGACGGACGATGGTTGTGCGCGTACCCCCGCCTCAGCGCCCCAGGCGCCCGCGGACCATTCCGACCATGGAATTGAGTTCTTCGATGCGCATCTTCCGCGCGGCGACGTAGAAGACGCCGAACAGTACGACGCTGCCGCCGAGCAGGGCGGCGAACGATCCGCCGACCCCCTGTCCCAGCGTCTGTGCGATCCCGTAGCAGGCGGCGCCGCTGAGCAGTGCCGCCGGGACCGAGGCGATACCGAGCCTGGCGTAGGTGCGCAGGACACGGGCGCCGTCCAGGTCGCCGCCCAGCCTCTTGCGCAGCCTGTTCCAGGCGACGCCGACGCCGATCGCGTAGGCGAGGCCGTAGGAGGCGGCCATGCCGACGACGGCCCAGCGGGCGGGGAGCACGAAATAGCACACGGCCGAGGCCGCGGCGTTGAAGACCGCCACGATGACCGTGTTGTAGAAGGGGGTCCGGGTGTCCTCGTACGCGTAGAAGGCACGGAGCACGACGTACTGCACGGAGAACGGGATGAGGCCGAGGCCGAAGGCCATCAGCATGTAGCCCATGTTGGTGGCCGGAGCGATGCCCGAGGACCCGAAGATCAGGGTGCACATCGGAATGCCGAGGGAGAGGAAGCCGAAGGCGATCGGCACGATCGCGACAGCTGTCGTCCGCAGCCCCTGGGAGATGTCGTCGCGCACCGCCCCGCTGTCGCCCTCGTGGGCCGACCGGGAGATACGCGGCAGCAGGGCGGCCATCAGGGAGACCGTGATGATCGCCTGCGGCAGACCCCAGATCAGCTGGGCGTTGGCGTAGGCGGCGAAGCCGGTTCCCTTGACGGAGTGCTGTCCCGCGGCGGTGGACAGCTGGGTGACGACCATCGCGCCCGCCTGGTTGGCGAGGACGAAGAGCACGGTCCACTTGGCGAGCATCGCGGCCCTGCCGAGGCCGTGACCCTTCCAGTCGAAGCGCAGTCGCAGCCTGAACCCGGTCTCACGCAGATACGGGATCATCGCCAGGGCCTGGACGACGAGGCCGAGGAGTACGCCGACGCCGAGGAGCCGCTGGCCCTCCGGCGGGATGTTCTCGACGGACATGTCGGAGTTCGCGGCGGTGCCGTAGACCCAGATGAACATGCCGAGCGTCACGATGATGACGATGTTGTTCAGGACCGGGGTCCACATCATCGCGCCGAACTTGCCGCGGGCGTTGAGGACCTGCCCCATCACCACGTGGATGCCCATGAAGAAGATCGAGGGCAGGAAGTAGCGGGTGAAGGTGACGGCCACCTCGTTGGCGGCGGGGTTGGTGGCTACAGGGTTCGACAGCATGCGGACCAGAAGGGGCGCGGCGAGCATCGCGAGCGCGGTCAGCAGGCCGAGCGCCACCATGACCAGGGTCAGCAGGCGGTTGGCGAAGGCCTCGCCACCGTCGTCGTCGTCCTTCATCGCGCGCACCAGCTGCGGCACGAAGACGGAGTTGAGACCACCGCCCACGGTCAGGATGTAGATCATCGTGGGGAGCTGGTAGGCGACCTGGAAGGAGTCGCCCAGGAAGCCGAGCCCCAGCGCGGAGACGATCAGGGCGGAGCGGATGAAGCCGGTGAGCCGGGACACCAGGGTGCCGGCCGCCATGACGGCGCTCGACTTCAGCAGGCCCGAGGCGCGCCCGCCCTTCTTCGCGGCGGCCGTGGGGGTGGCCGGTGCCGTGGGGGTGAGCTGCATCGTCTGCTCGGACATCGGGGCGGGCGGCTGCGCCGCCGAGCCCTGGTGCACGGACGGTGCCTGTGCTTGTGCCGGGGCGGCCGTGGCCTCCATGGACGGTCGGATGCCGCCCTGCCGCTGGTCACGGAAGAGGTGGGCGAACGCGTCGGTCTCGGGCTGCTGGTCGGCGGCCTGCGTGACAAGGTCGTCGACGCCGACGAACTGGGTCGTGCGCGCGTCCTCGCCGTACGGCAGGTGCCGGCTGGGACCCGCCGGTTCCGGCGGGGGCGTCTGGGCCCACACACGAGGGTCGGGGGCGTGCTGGGCGGTGGGCGGCTGGGCGTAGAGCGGCTGCTGCGGGTAGTGCGTCCCGGCGGGCGGCGGGGGGTGCGCGGCACGGTCGTAGAGCGCCTCGGTCACCGGATCCTGGGCGGCGAGATCCTGAGCCCCGTACGGGTCCTGGTCGTAGGCGTCCTGGAAGTACATGTCCGGGTAGTGCCCCTGAGGCACCTGTCCGGGCTCGGCCGGAGGTCCCTCCGGGTAGCCCTCGGGGTAGCCGGAGTTCCCCGCGCCCTGCTCGGGGTGGCCCTCGGGGTAGCCCGAGCCGCCCGCGCCCTGGCCGCGGTCACCGTCGTACGGCGCGTTCATGGTTACCCCACCTCATCGTCCCCGGGCCCACCGGCCACGACATCGCTCAACGGTCCACTCTCTCACCCGTGCCGGACGGGTCGGTGCTTTCCGGTGCGGTGTCCGGTGCGGGGTCACTCGGGTGCTCCGGGGCGTCTGCCCCGGACTCCGACATGGACTCCCCGTCGGGACCGTCCTTGGAGCGCTCGGTGTCCTCAACAGTGTCTACGGTGCCTGCGGCGTTCTTGTTCACGCCGTTCACGCCGTCCTCGGCCGTGGCCCCGGCCGCGGTTCCGCCCTCGGCGTCCGGGGCGCCCGTGGCGTTCTTCTGCTCCTCCACGGCCTGCCGGGCCGCCGCGCGCTTGCGCTGCGTGTACATCCGGAACCCGGCGAGCACGAGCAGGAGCACGCCACCGCCGATGACCAGCATCACCGTGGGGGTGATCTCGGTGACCTTCACCTCGAAGTCGACGGAGTCACCGTATTTCTGGCCGTCCTCGGTGAACAGCTGGGCGGTCACCGTCACCGGACCGTTGGCCTTGGCGGAGGTGGTGAACTTCACCGACTGGCTGTGCTCGCCCGCGACCTGGATCTGCTGCTCGTAGTAGGCGCCGTTGCCGATCTTGAGGCGAGTGGGCTGCTTCGACGTGAGGCGCAGTACCAGGTGGTGGACGCCCTGCACGAGGTTGTTCTGCACCGTCACCGGGATCGTGGCACTGCGCCCCGACAGCTTCGCGTCGGACTTCTTGATCAGCTTCACGAGACCGGTGAGGTCGTCGAGGTATCCCCTGACTCCGTCGCGGAAGGCCTCCCCCTGGTCTTTGCGGCCGCGCCAGGATGTCGACATCCCCCGGTCTATGGCCCGACCGAACGGAGTCACCACGCGGGACTTGTCGGTGAGGATGACCTTGAACTTGCCGAGGTTGCCTTGAGTGTCCTGGATCGTCACGAAGTCCGAGGTCTGGAGTTCCTGATTCTTCAGGGAATGCGGGTACAGGGACCCCGAGGGGATCCTTGTCGTGGCGTCCGGGTCCGGTTTGGCCTTGGCGGCCGCCGACAGGCTCTGGGCTTCGGACCAGTTTCCGTTCTGGAGCGCCTTCACCGCCGTCGCCATCGTCTGCGCCTGGCTCGCGGACGGCATGCGCTGCGGCGCGACGACGATGCTGCGCTGGTCGTTCGGCTCCTGGAGGTTGAGCGCGAGAGCCTGCGCCAGGAACTCCTGAACGGCCAGCGTGGAATCCTCGGCCTTCGTCATGCCGCCCTGGAACTCGGTCGACAGCCGGTAGTCCGAGACCACCGCCGTCGTGCCGCCGCCGATGGGGCGGGCCGCACTGGGGGTGTAGGTCAGATCGCCGGTCTCGCGGAGGCTGTCGCTGCGGGCGATCACCTTGTCGGCACCCGCGGAGGTGGCGACCTTGATGATCGACGGGTCGACGGCGCCGTTCACGGGCCACGCGAAGTCGGTCTCCGGCTTCACGTGGATGATCGTGTCCACGGTGTCGGAGGCCACGTCGGTGGCGTCCTTGAGGTGATTCAGGGAGCCGGCGACGTCCGTGCCGTGGTGCGCCAGCGAGGCGAGGTCGGGGTCGGCGAAGGGGAGTGCGACCACTTCCTTGCCGGAGACCGTCTTCTCGAGCTTGTCGAGCCACTCCTTGGCGACGGCCTGGTTCTCGCCGGCCGTCGTGGTGTCGCCGTCCTGGATCCGGTAGTTGCGCGTCATGGCGTCGACGGAGGCCAGCAGGTCCGGGTCGAGGACCCAGGTGACGTCGAGATCGCCGCCCAGCGACAGGAGCTGGTCGAGGCGGCCACCGGGGGCGATCTCCTTGGCCAGCTCGTCGTTCTGGAAGACGGGGGTCTGCTGGGCGTCCGAGCCGGTTTCCGCCCTGAGGTGGACCGTAGAGATCAGCGGCCAGAGATACGTCGTCTTCGTCCTGGTGTCCGCGCCCTCGGGCTGCCAGGGCAGGAACGTCCTCTCGATCCCGAGCACGTGCTCCCACGGTTCCGCGGAGGTCTGGCCCGACAGGGAGACGGCCAGCTGGTACACCCCGTCGGAGCCGAGGTCGAGCTCCTTGACAGGCACCGAGATGCTGAACCGCTGCGAGACGCCGGCGGGGAGCTCCGAGAACTTCTGGACGTACTTGCCACCGACCTCCAGGGGGTCGAGCCCCGGCTGGAACCCGGTGCGCTCGGCGGCGTCGTCGATGGCCACCCGGCCGCTGAGGGAGGGGCCCACCCGTAGCCCCACGTGAGCGCCGGTCACCGTCTGCTTGCCCTTGTTGGTGATCGACCCGGAGACGGTGACCGTGTCGCCGTCCGTGGGGGCGCTGGGGCTCAGGGAGTCCAGGGAGACGTCGACCGTCCGGGACCCGCTGGCGGCGGCCACAGAGGCCGTTTCCGCGGCGTGTGCGGCCGGAGAGGCGGGTAGCTGGAGCAGTCCGGCCAGTAGGGGCGCCCCGGCCAGCAGCGCGCCGGTGCGCCGCAACCACCGGTGGGCAGGTGAGGGACTCGTCCCCTGGAAGTCTGCCGCCTCGGCCACGCGCTCGCCCGTCCCTCGTCGTCGTCAGTGGTCGTCGGAATGTGCGTCCACGCATGGTAACGATGCGCGCTGAGAGGAAGTGCCGCGGAGTGCTCCACAAGATCGGGAGACTGGGCCGACTGTCCCGTATGTGCGTGTATTGAGGCGCGTGTAAAGGGGAGGACGCCTGTGCACGTTTTATGGAGGCGCCCCGGGGTGCCCCGGCCACGTACCCTTTTCTGTTGTGCCGAACGCCAACGAAGACAATCCCAGTGCCCTGAGCCAGGTGCAGCACCGCGCGGTGAGTGAACTGCTGCGGGTGTCCCCTGTCGCCGACGACCTCGCCCTCCGGTTCCAGGAGGCCGGGTTCTCCCTCGCCCTCGTCGGCGGCTCGGTCCGGGACGCGCTCCTCGGCCGGCTCGGCAACGACCTGGACTTCACCACGGATGCCCGGCCCGAGGACGTACTGAAGATCGTGCGGCCCTGGGCGGACGCCGTCTGGGAGGTCGGGATCGCCTTCGGCACCGTCGGCGCCCAGAAGGACGCCCTCGTGGACGGCGTACAGCAGTCGTTCCAGATCGAGATCACGACGTACCGCTCCGAGGCGTACGACCGGACGTCCCGCAAGCCCGAGGTGTCCTACGGCGACTCGATCGAGGAAGACCTCGTGCGCCGTGATTTCACCGTGAACGCGATGGCTGTCGCGCTGCCGGAGAAGAAGTTCATCGACCCGCACGGCGGCCGGGACGACCTGGCCGCCCGGGTGCTGCGCACCCCGGGAACGCCCGAGCAGTCCTTCTCCGACGATCCACTGCGGATGATGCGTGCCGCCAGGTTCGCGGCTCAGCTCGACTTCGAGGTGGCCCCGGACGTCGTCGCGGCGATGACGGACATGGCAGGACGTATCGAGATCGTCTCGGCGGAACGGGTACGGGACGAGCTCAACAAGCTCCTTCTCTCCGCGCACCCGCGCAAGGGCCTGACGCTGCTCGTCGACACCGGTCTCTCGGCCCATGTGCTGCCCGAGCTGCCGGCCCTGCGGCTGGAACGTGACGAGCACCACCGGCACAAGGACGTCTACGATCACACCCTGATCGTCCTGGAACAGGCCATGGAGCTCGAGGAGAACGGCTCCGACCTGGTCCTGAGACTGGCCGCGCTGTTGCATGACATCGGCAAGCCGAGGACCCGGCGCTTCGAGCAGGACGGAAGGGTCTCCTTCCATCACCACGAGATGGTGGGCGCGAAGATGACCAAGAAGCGGATGTCGGAGCTCAAGTACTCGAACGAGCTCGTGAAGGACGTCTCCCGACTGGTCGAACTTCATCTGCGGTTCCACGGGTACGGCACCGGTGAATGGACCGATTCCGCGGTCCGTCGGTACGTACGGGACGCGGGGCCGCTCCTCGACCGTCTTCACAAGCTGACCCGCTCCGACTGCACCACCCGTAACAAGCGCAAGGCGACCGCACTCTCGCGTGCGTACGACGGCCTGGAGGAGCGCATCGCCCGGCTTCAGGAGCAGGAGGAGCTGGACGCGATCCGGCCCGATCTCGACGGCAACCAGATCATGGAGATCCTGGGTATCGGCCCGGGCCCGGCGATCGGCCAGGCGTACAAGTTCCTGCTGGAGCTCCGACTGGAGAACGGCCCGATGGAACACGACGCGGCAGTGGCGGCGCTCAAGGAGTGGTGGTCCGAGCAGGGCTGAGGCTCAAGGCCGTGGGTCATGTTTCACGTGAAACATGACCCACGGGTGAGCGAGGGAGAGTGGCGAGGGGTGGTGTTTCACGTGAAACACCACCCCTCGCCGTATGTGAACGGTGCCGCTACTTGTTCTCCTTCAGGCACAGCACCACGTCGTGGCCACCGCCCGACTGGATGTAGGCGATCGTCGAGTCCGTGACGTCCTTGCACTTGTTTTCGTCGCTGGTGTCGTCGAACTTCTCGACGACCTTGTACTGGGCGTCACCCGAGGAGCAGTCGACCGTCTTGAGGTCGGCCTTGGAGTCCGTGCCGTCGTTGTGCATGCAGTTGCCGACCGACGCGGTCTCCGCGTCGTTCTGGCCGAGGTACCACTTCACCCCGTACAGAGCCACGGCGACGAGTATCAGCGCGACGATGCGCAGCGCTTTCTTGCCGCCCCGCTTGGCCGGGCTGGGGGCCGGCGGCGGCACCGGGGCACCCTGGTTGGGGAACGGCGCGTAGGGCTGCTGCGGGGGAACCCCGGGCTGGACGGGCTGCTGCCCCATGGGAGCGGTGGGCTGCTGGGCGTACGGGTTCTGGCCGTGGGGCGGCGGAGTAGTCATTCGGGGTCCCCCCTGGAACCTAGGCGCGTGGCGCGAAATAAGACTCACGTAAGTTACCGGGAGCCTGTGACAACGCAGTAGTCAGGAGGGGCTCTGTGTCATTGATGTGACACTGACTGGCGATCAAAACGGGCCATAGATAGAGCAACCGCGGCGTAGAGCAGGGCCACGGTGACGACCAGCGGAACCGAGCGGCCGTCAGAAGGCAGTATCAGTGCGGCCACCGCGGCCGCGCCGACGAACGCGACGTTGAACAGGACGTCGTAGACGGAGAAGATCCGGCCGCGGTAGCCGTCGTCGACCGAGGACTGCACCACGGTGTCGGTGGCTATCTTCGCGCCCTGTGTGGTCAGGCCCAGGACGAAGGAGGCGGCCAGCACAGGGGGCGGGGTGAAGTACAGGCCGAGAGCGGGCTCCAGGAGCGCGGCCGTACCGGCGCACACGAGGATCCAGCCCCTGGGGCCCAGTCGCCCCGCCGCCCAGGGCGTCACCACGGCCGCGGCGAAGAAGCCCGCCCCCGATATGCCCACGGCCAGCCCCAGCAGGGCGAGCCCGTCGTCCGAGCCGGACGACCAGGCGTACCGGCAGAGCATCAGCATCATGACCGTCAGGGCGCCATAGCAGAAGCGCATCAACGTCATGGCCAGGAGCGCCCAGGCGGCCTCCCGCCGCGCGGGCTCGGCGAGATGGCGCACGCCCGCCACCAGACCGCGGGCGGTGCCGGCGAGCGCCGTGCGCAGGTTCGGCCGCACCAAGTGCTGCTCCGGGCCGAGCAGTTCCGGCGAGATGCGCAGCGCGGCGAGCGCCGCGCACAGATAGAGGGCCGCCCCGACGAGCACGACCGCCGAGTCAGAGTCCGAGCCGACCAGTCGCACGACGAAGGCGAGGCCCCCGCCCGCGGTCGCGGCGAGTGTCCCGGCGGTGGGAGAGAGCGAGTTGGCGATCACCAGCCGGTCCGGGTCGACGACGCGGGGCAGGGCGGCCGAGAGACCCGCGAGGACGAAGCGGTTGACCGCGGTGACGCACAGCGCGGAGGCGTAGAAGAGCCAGGCGGGCACGTGGCTCAGCATCAGAACGGCCGTCAGGCACGCCAGCGCGGCCCGCAGCAGATTGCCGTACAGGAAGACCTGGCGGCGCCGCCAACGGTCCAGCAGGACGCCCGCGAAGGGGCCGATGAGGGAGTACGGGAGGAGCAGTACGGCCATCGCCGAGGCGATCGAGGCAGCGGAGGTCTGCTTCTCCGGGGAGAAGACGACGTAGGTGGCGAGCGCGACCTGGAAGACCCCGTCGGCGCCCTGGGACAGCAGGCGGACCCCGAGCAGACGTCGGAAGTTCTGGAGGCGCAGGAGGACGCGCAGATCACGCACGACGGCCATGGGGCACAGCCTCACATACGAGGAAGGTCCCCGGGTGAGTGACCCGGGGACCCTCGACGGGCAGGAGCGAAGTGCCCCTCGGCGCCGCGCGCGGCGTCCCACCGGCCCGCGGTGCCTTGTCCTACGGGCACTGCGGGCCGTGTCGGCCGGCGCTCGGCGCCTGTCTTTCTAGCGCTCGACCTCGCCCTTGATGAACTTCTCGACGTTGGCGAAGGCCTCGTCGTCGAAGTACTGGACCGGCGGGGACTTCATGAAGTAGGACGACGCCGACAGGATCGGGCCGCCGATGCCGCGGTCCTTGGCGATCTTCGCGGCGCGCAGGGCGTCGATGATGACACCGGCCGAGTTCGGGGAGTCCCAGACCTCGAGCTTGTACTCCAGGTTCAGCGGAACGTCACCGAAGGCACGGCCCTCGAGGCGGACGTACGCCCACTTGCGGTCGTCGAGCCAGGCCACGTAGTCCGAAGGACCGATGTGGACGTTCTTCTCGCCCAGGTCGCGGTCGGGGATCTGCGAGGTGACGGCCTGCGTCTTCGAGATCTTCTTGGACTCGAGGCGGTCGCGCTCCAGCATGTTCTTGAAGTCCATGTTGCCGCCGACGTTGAGCTGCATGGTGCGCTCGAGACGGACACCGCGGTCCTCGAACAGCTTCGCCATCACACGGTGCGTGATGGTGGCGCCGACCTGCGACTTGATGTCGTCGCCGACGATCGGGACACCGGCCTCGGTGAACTTGTCCGCCCACTCCTTGGTGCCGGCGATGAAGACCGGGAGGGCGTTGACGAAGGCGACCTTGGCGTCGATGGCGCACTGGGCGTAGAACTTCGCCGCGTTCTCGGAACCGACGGGCAGGTAGCAGACGAGGACGTCGACCTGCTTGTCCTTGAGGATCTGGACCACGTCGACCGGGGCCTCGGCGGACTCCTCGATGGTCATGCGGTAGTACTTACCGAGACCGTCCAGGGTGTGGCCGCGCTGAACCGTGATGCCCTTGTTGGGGACATCGCAGATCTTGATGGTGTTGTTCTCGCTGGCACCGATGGCGTCGGAGAGGTCGAGGCCGACCTTCTTCGCGTCGACGTCGAAGGCGGCGACGAACTCGACGTCACCGACGTGGTAGTCGCCGAACTGGACGTGCATCAGGCCGGGGACCTTGGTCGCCGGGTCGGCGTCCTTGTAGTACTCGACGCCCTGAACCAGCGAGGCGGCGCAGTTGCCCACGCCGACGATGGCTACGCGAACCGAACCCATTCCGGTTGCTCCCTGTGTGTACGAGGTGAAGCCCCGACTGGACCTCACGTGGTGGTGTCGTCGGACGGATCCGGTCGGGAGTCATCCCGGTGCCGGGGCAGGCCGCCCGTCTCTCCAGATGTGCTGTGCTGCGGAGCGGGACCGTCGGAGACACCTCGGGAGGTGCCTTCGGTGGCGGAACCCTTGATGTCCCGTCCCGCCCGCTCGCTTTCGATGAGCTCGTTCAGCCAGCGCACTTCGCGCTCCACGGACTCCATTCCGTGGCGCTGGAGCTCAAGGGTGTAGTCGTCGAGGCGCTCCCGGGTGCGTGCCAGAGAGGCGCGCATCTTCTCCAGGCGCTCCTCGAGCCGGCTGCGGCGGCCCTCCAGTACGCGCATGCGTACGTCGCGTGACGTCTGCCCGAAGAAGGCGAAACGAGCGGCGAAGTGCTCGTCCTCGTACGCGTCGGGACCCGTCTGCGAGAGCAACTCCTCGAAGTGTTCCTTACCTTCCGCCGTCAATCGGTAGACGATCTTGGCGCGACGCCCTGCGAGTGGTGCGGCGAGGGCGTCCTCTGGGGTGCTCCCCGATTCCTCGATCAACCAGCCGTTGGCGACCAGCGTCTTGAGGCAGGGGTAGAGCGTCCCGTAGCTGAACGCCCGGAACACACCGAGTGACGTATTGAGTCGTTTGCGCAGCTCATAGCCGTGCATCGGGGACTCGCGGAGCAGACCGAGAACGGCGAACTCGAGGATGCCGGAGCGCCGGCTCATGTCGCCTCCTGTCTGTCGCGGCCTCCTCGGCACGTTCTTTATGCCGAGCTGATGTATCGACTCGATACATCAGCACGATAGAACGGCCATGCGTCTGCGACAAGAGGGACCACGGTGAACGGCGTCACATCACCGATTCATACGAAGCAAGTTGCCTGATTTGAGGTGAACTTCGGAGCTAGGTGGGTTTTGACGGTGCGTAGTCTGTGCGCCATGCAAAACCACCGGGAACCGAGTGACGCCTGAGGACGTCTTCGTCCTCGGTGGAGTACGGGTGAATGTGTGATCGACCGCATCCGTACTTCGGGGGGACCGGAAACCAGCCGCCGTTTCCAGGCGCGCAAGGGTGCGCCTGCCCTAGGAGTAGTCGTTCGATGAGCGAGCACCGTCGCAAACCGCCGCAGCAGCAGGGCGGCGGACGTGCCGCGGCCCGGCGCGGCCAGCCCGGCCCGTCCGCAGGCCGCCGCGCGACACCGCGAGGCGCCACTGGGTCACCTTCCGACTCCTATGAGTCACCTTCCGGTTCCGGTGGGTCAGGGGGTGAGGAGGAGCGCCCGTACGGGGGCCGCGCCGAGGCCCGGCGCGCGGCACAGAGGAGCAGTGGCGGCGGACGCCGCAGAGGCACGGAAGCAGCCGGATCCGCGGGCCGGCGCGGCGGCCCGAACGGGCCCGGTCGTGGCCGTCCCTCGGGGCCCGTCAAGAAACGCTTCATCGACTACCCGCGCGCGGGCCGGTCGGGGGGTGCCCGCTGGGTGCCGTCATGGAAGCTGGTGTCGGGTCTGTTCATCGGCTTCGTCGGGAGCTTGGTGGCCGTGGCCGGCATCGGGTACGCGATGGTGAGCGTCCCCGACGTGGCGCACACTGCTGAGGCGCAGAACAACGTCTACTACTGGGCCGACGGCACCCAGATGGTCGCCACCGGTGGTGAGACGAACCGGCAGATCATCAACTACTCGCAGATCCCCGCGGCGATGCGCTACGCCGTCATCTCGCAGGAGAACAAGACCTTCGAGACCGACAGCGGCGTCGACCCGAAGGGCATCGCGCGTGCCTTCCTGAACATGGCCAGGGGCGGGCAGACGCAGGGTGGTTCCACCATCACCCAGCAGTACGTCAAGAACGCGATGCTGGACGACCAGTCGCAGACGATCTCCCGGAAGTTCAAGGAGATCTTCGTCTCGATCAAGGTGGGCGCCACGGTCAAGAAGGAAAAGATCATGGAGGGGTACCTGAACTCCGCGTACTACGGTCGCGGGGCGTACGGACTCCAGGCGGCCGCGCGCGCGTACTTCGACAAGGACGCCATCAAGCTCGACCCGAGCCAGTGCGCCTTCCTGGCGGCGATGCTCAAGGGCGCCACCTACTACGACCCGGCGGGCGCGACGTCGCTCGACCCGGCGGCCAACTCCGACGCCAACACGAGGCGGGCCACGGCCCAGTGGTCGGACACGCTGGACAAAGAGGTCAAGTACGGCCACCTGAGCGCTGCGAAGCGGGCCACGTTCAAAACACTTCCCAAGGCCCAGAATCCGCGTTCGAACACTCGGCTCAGCGGCCAGATCGGCTATCTCGTCGACCTCGCCAAGGGATACGTCGTCCACAACACCAAGATCACCGAGAACCTGCTCCAGCAGGGCGGCTTCTCGATCCATACGACCTTCGACAAGTCGAAGGTCAACGCCCTCGAAGCCGCTGTGAAGGAAGTCCGCAGCAAGAAGATCAACCCCAAGGTGCGGCCGGACACGGACAAGTTCGTCCAGTTCGGTGGGGCCTCGGTCGATCCGACCACGGGCGCGATCAAGGCCATCTACGGCGGTGAGGACGCGACCAAGCACTTCACCAACAACGCCGACCAGACCGGTGCCCAGGTGGGATCGACGTTCAAACCGTTCGTGCTCGCGGCCGCCATGCAGTGGGGCGTGAAGGATCCCGACGGGTCGGGACAGCGCAAGATCGCCTCTCCGAAGAGCCTGTACAGCGGCAAGAACAAACTCAAGATCAAGCAGTACGACCACTCCGTCTGGACCAACGAGGAGGGCAAGGAGTGGCTGCAGACCAACGACGGAAACGAGTCGTACAACCCGCCGAGCTACAAGATCGACCTGCGTGAGGCGATGCGGGAGTCCGTGAACTCCGCCTACGTCCAGCTCGGCATGGACGTGGGTACGGACAAGGTGGAGCAGGCCGCGCTCAAGGCTGGCATCCTCAAGACCAGCCTGGCGAGTTCCGCCTTCCCCTCGTTCTCCATCGGTACCTCCGACCCCAGCGCGATCCGTATGGCCGGTGCGTACGCCACCTTCGCGGACAGCGGACGCCAGCGCGAGCCCTACTCGGTCGAGAAGATCACCAGCAAGGACGGCGTGGTGTTCGAGCACCGGACCGTCGCCAAGGTGAAGGAAGCCTTCAGCCCGGAGGTCGCGGACAACGTCACCGACGTGCTGCGGACGGTCGTCGACAAGGGAACCGGTACCGCCGCGCGGCTGACCGGCCGCCAGGTGGCCGGCAAGACCGGTACCACCGACGGCAACAAGTCGGCCTGGTTCGTCGGGTACACCCCGCAGCTGTCGACCTCGATCGGCATGTACCGCCTGGACGACAACGCGAGCAGCAAGAACCGTACGTTCCTGGAGATGTACGGCACGGGCGGCGAGAAGAAGATCCACGGTGCGTCGTTCCCGGCCCAGATCTGGCACGACTACATGGAGACCGCGCTCAAGGGCCAGAAGGTGGAGAACTTCCCGCCGCCGCAGCCCATCGGCGAGGTCCTCAACGACACCCCGAGCCCGTCCGCGACCCCGTCGGCCACTTCGTCGCCCTCGACGAGCCCGACGCCGAGCGACACCCCCAGCCCGACGCTCAGCAACTCTCCCTCGCCCACGACGAGCGAGAGCTGCGGCAAGTTCGACTGGACCTGCGGTAACAACGGCGGGACGGACGCGGGTGGCAGCGGCAACGGCGGGACGGACGGAGGCGTCACCAACAGTCCCACGGCCACCGATACCGCCGGCAACGGCGGAGGCAACGGCAACGGAGGCGGCTTCATCCGGGGCCAGACCGGCTGAGTGAGGAACAACCGGGCCGAGCGACGTACGCGAGCCTGACGAAAGGGGGCCGACGGCACATGCCGTCGGCCCCATTCGCACGTGCGGCATCCGGTGTGTCGTTGATCACAAGCGGTCGGGAGCGGAGGCGGCATCCGTCGCCGACCACCGCTCTCCCAGGTCCGTACGGCAGGATGTGCGCCATGCCCAGTGCAGAGACGACGCGAGCGAGCGTGCGCGAGCCGGAGCCGGTGCGGCCGACCAAGGAGGACGAGGTCGCCGCGGCCGGCAGTGAGCTGATCGGCGGCCCCATCGGACGAAGGGCCCTTCTGGGGACGTCCTGGTGGACGCCAGTACGGGTCGTCGCGCTCGTCGCGATCGCCATGTTCGCCCTCGGCATGGTCCAGAAGCTGCCCTGCTACGACGGCGGCTGGTTCTTCGGGGCCAGCACCCAGTACACGCACGCGTGCTACTCGGACATTCCGCACCTCTACCAGGGGCGCGGTTTCGCCGACGGCCTGGTGCCGTACTTCGACAAGCTCCCGGGCGACATGGACTACCTCGAGTACCCCGTGCTCACGGGTGTGTTCATGGAGGTCGCGGCCTGGCTCACGCCGGGTGGCGGCAGCATCCAGGACCAGGAGCAGATCTACTGGATGGTCAACGCCGGGATGCTCATGGTGTGCGCGGCGGTCATCGCCGTGAGCACCGCGCGCACCCACCGCAGGCGCCCCTGGGACGGCCTCCTGGTCGCCCTCGCGCCCGCCTTCGCGCTCACGGCCACCATCAACTGGGACCTGCTCGCCGTGGCCCTGCTGGCCGCCGCGATGCTCATGTGGTCGCGGGGCCGCGCCCTCGCCTTCGGCATCCTGATCGGACTCGCGACCGCCGCCAAGTTCTACCCGTTCCTGGTGATGGGTCCGCTGCTCGTGCTGTGCTGGCGGGCCGGCAAGTGGCGCGAGTTCGGGATCGCGGTGATGGGCGCCGTGGGCGCCTGGCTGGTCGTCAACCTTCCGGTCATGTACCTCGCCCCGGAGGGCTGGGCGAAGTTCTACAGCTTCAGCCACGACCGGGGAGTCGACTTCGGTTCGGTCTTCCTGTTCCTCTCGACCTGGTTCAAGATCACGATCACCGCCGACACCGCGAACGCCTGGGCGCTGGTCCTGATGGTGCTCGTCTGCGTGGGCATGACCGCCCTCGCCCTCACCGCCCCGCGCCGCCCCCGCTTCGCCCAGCTGGCGTTCCTGGTCGTCGCGGCCTTCGTCCTCACCAACAAGGTCTACTCGCCCCAGTACGTACTGTGGCTGGTCCCCCTCGCCGCGCTGGCCCGGCCGCGCTGGCGGGACTTCCTGATCTGGCAGGCGTGCGAGGTCGCGTACTTCCTGGGGATCTGGATGTACCTCGCGTACACGACCAGCGGGGACGCCCACAAGGGCCTCTCATCGCAGGGCTACCAGATCGCCATCGCCGTCCACCTCCTGGGCACGCTGTACCTGTGCGCCGTGGTAGTACGCGACATCTTCATGCCGGAACGGGACATGGTCCGCAAGGCGGGCGACGACGACCCCTCGGGCGGAGTCCTCGACGGGGCGGAGGACGCCTTCGTCCTCGGGGCCGCGGCCCATCCGCCCAGGCACGCGGCGCACTTCGAGGGGCCGCCGGTGCAGTGGGGCAACGGAGGCGTGGCCGTGGAGGACCGTTCGCCCTGAGCGAACACCGTGCCCACGGGTCATACGAAAAGGCCGTACACGGTGATCGTGTACGGCCTTTCGGCTGCTTGCTGCTCCCCTGGGGGAAGGCGGCGCGCCTGCGTCAGCGCTCGACGACGCGGTCGAACTGCGTGGTCGTGTGCCGCAGATGGGCCACCAGCTCGTCGCCGACCCTCGGCTCCGTGGCGTCGGAGGGCACGAAGAGGATCGAGACCTGCATGTGCGGGGGCTCGGCGAACCAGCGCTGCTTGCCCGCCCAGACGAACGGGGAAAGGTTCCGGTTGACCGTCGCCAGGCCGGCCCGGGCGACGCCCTTGGCGCGCGGCATGACGCCGTGCAGCGCCTTCGGGGCCTCCAGGCCCACCCCGTGCGACGTACCGCCCGCCACGACGACGAGCCAGCCGTCCGAGGCCGCCTTCTGCTGCCGGTAGCCGAAACGGTCGCCCTTGGCGACGGGCGTGACGTCCAGGACGGCCCCGCGGTACTCGGTCGCGTCGTGGTCGCCCAGCCACAGCCGCGTACCGATGCGGGCGCGGAACCGGGTCTGCGGGAACTGCTGCTGCAGACGCGCGAGTTCCTGGGCCTTCAGGTGGCTGACGAACATCGTGTGCAGCGGCAGGCGGGCCGCACGCAGGCGGTCCATCCAGCCGATGACCTCCTCGACGGCGTCCGAGCCGTCGGTACGGTCCAGCGGCAGGTGGATGGCGAAGCCCTCCAGCCGCACGTTCTCGATGGCGGAGTGCAGATGCGGCAGATCCTGCTCGCTGACACCGTGCCGCTTCATCGAGGACATCACCTCGATGACGACACGGGCGCCCACGAGGCCGTACACGCCGTCGATGGACGACACCGAGCGGATGACACGGTCGGGCAGCGGTACGGGCTCCTCGCCCCGCCTGAACGGCGTCAGGACCAGCAGGTCGCCGCCGAACCAGTCCTTGATCCGGGCGGCCTCGTACGTGGTGCCGACGGCGAGGATGTCGGAGCCGAGGCGGGTGGCCTCGTCCGCGAGCCGTTCGTGGCCGAAGCCGTAGCCGTTGCCCTTGCAGACGGGGACGAGCCCCGGGAACTGCTCGGACACCTGCTTGTGGTGTGCCCGCCAGCGCGCGGTGTCGACGTAGAGCGTGAGCGCCATGGCCGGTCCCGGAACCTTTCTCGTGGCTGCGGTGTATCAGAGGTATGGAAGGAAAGTGTGGCTTATGCGCCGGACCGACGGAGCGACACCGGGCCGGATCAGCGGCTCGGCATGCTGTTCGGGCCGGCTCGGTGGCAGGACCCTCAGCGGCGGGACATGTAGATGTCGAGCGCCTTGTGCAGCAGCTTGTTGAGCGGGAAGTCCCACTCTCCGAGGTACTCGGCCGCCTGACCGCCCGTGCCCACCTTGAACTGGATCAGGCCGAAGAGGTGGTCGGTCTCGTCCAGCGAGTCGGAGATGCCGCGCAGGTCGTACACCGTCGCACCCAGGGCGTACGAGTCGCGCAGCATCCGCCACTGCATCGCGTTCGAGGGACGGAACTCACGGCCGATGTTGTCCGAGGCGCCGTACGAGTACCAGACGTGTCCGCCGACCACCAGCATCGTCGCCGCCGACAGGTTCACGCCGCCCCGCCGGGCGAAGTAGAGCCGCATCCGGTTGGGGTCCTCGGTGTTGAGGGCCGTCCACATGCGCTGGAAGTACGAGAGCGGTCGAGGCCTGAAGTGGTCGCGGATCGCCGTGATCTCGTACAGCCGCTGCCACTCCTCGAGGTCGTGGTAGCCGCCCTGGACGACCTCGACCCCCTCCTTCTCGGCCTTCTTGATGTTGCGGCGCCACAGCTGGTTGAAGTTCTTGTGGACCTCTTCCAGGGAGCGGTTGGCCAGCGGCACCTGGAAGACGTAGCGGGGCTGCACGTCGCCGAAGCCGGCGCCGCCGTCCTCGCCCTGCTGCCAGCCCATGCGGCGCAGCTTGTCGGCCACCTCGAAGGCGCGCGGCTCGATGAAGTCGGCCTCGATGTCGCGCAGACGCTTCACGTCCGGGTTCTGGATGCCGCCCTTGATGGAGGTGGCCTCCCAGCGCCGGATGATCACCGGCGGCCCCATCTTCACGGAGAAGGCACCCTGCTGCTTGAGGTGCGCGAGCATCGGCTGCAGCCACTCGTCGAGGTTCGGCGCATACCAGTTGATGACCGGGCCCTCGGGCAGATACGCGAGATAGCGCTTGATCTTGGGCAGTTGGCGGTACAGCACCAGTCCGGCGCCGACCATCTCGCCGCTCCTGCCGTCGAACCAGCCCAGGCTCTCCGAGCGCCATTCGGCCTTCACGTCGGCCCAGGCCGGGACCTGCATGTGGCTAGCCGAGGGCAGGCTCTGGATGTATGCCAGATGCTGCTCTCGGCTGATGGTCCTCAGGGTCAGGCTCATTCGGGGCGCTCCTCGGGCTGGTGTGTCCCCATGGGTACAGGGGCTCCGGCTCTCGCGCCGAAGCCTACTGCGCCCTGCGAGCGCCCCGTCTGGCCGTATGGAACCTGCGTCCTGACCGATGCCCGGTCGGGACGTTATGGGGTGTTGTGTCGCCTGTCGGGGGCCGTGTGGCGGCCGCGGAGTGGTGTCCGGGCCGCCCGGCCGCTTCGCCCCCTCAGCCGATGACGCCGCCGAAGAGGCCGCCGTGTGCCATGCCGAGGAAGAAGCCGACGGCGGAGGCGCCGAGCCCCAGGATCAGCCCGAAGCGCTGCCTGGTCGTCTCCGAGATGAACTGCCCGCCGGCGCCGGTGAAGATGCCCAGCAGCCCCGTCCAGGAGCTGATCAGATGCAGGCTGTCGAACTGTGCCGTGATGAACGCCGTCACTCCGAGCACCAGAGTCACGGCGAGCAGGGTGTCCTGGAGCGGATGGGGCTTGTGGTCGGTGGCGAGCAGGGATCCGGCGGTGTTGGTTCGCACTGTCTGTGCCATAAGGCACCTCCTGCGGAAGGCGGCGCATCGTAGCGCCATACACACCCGATGTGTACAGATTGACGGTGACCCCGGCCGGATTTCAACCCGAAGCGGGTGTGCAGGTACTCTGTACCCTCTGCACCGGTGTCTGCCCAGGCCGCGGCCAGGTCACGACGAGGACTCCCTTTCGGTTCACCGATCACTCGGTGCTTCGAACGGAGCCCGATTGTCAGTGGCGGCCGATACCGTTGCGTACGCATCACAACCCTCCTGCCACGGAACGACCGTGGCCGTTGAGTCCAAAGGAGGTGGGTTCCACATGCGTCACTACGAAGTGATGGTCATCCTCGACCCCGATCTGGAGGAGCGCGCTGTCGCCCCCCTGATCGAGAACTTCCTCTCCGTCGTCCGTGAGGGCAACGGAAAGGTCGAGAAGGTCGACACCTGGGGCCGTCGTCGTCTCTCGTACGAGATCAAGAAGAAGCCCGAGGGCATCTACTCGGTCATCGACCTGCAGGCCGAGCCTGCGGTCGTCAAGGAGCTCGACCGCCAGATGAACCTGAACGAGTCGGTCCTCCGGACCAAGGTCCTCCGTCCCGAGACCCACTGAGCTCTCCAGCTCAGCTGATCTCGGGCATCGAGTAGCAGCACCAGCAGCCAGCAGCAAACCCGCCGAGAGGTTCCCCCATGGCAGGCGAGACCGTCATCACGGTCGTCGGCAATCTTGTAGACGACCCCGAGCTGCGCTTCACCCCTTCCGGTGCGGCGGTCGCGAAGTTCCGTGTCGCGTCCACCCCCCGCACCTTCGATCGTCAGACCAACGAGTGGAAGGACGGCGAAAGCCTGTTCCTGACCTGCTCGGTCTGGCGTCAGGCGGCGGAGAACGTCGCCGAGTCGCTCCAGCGAGGCATGCGCGTCATCGTGCAGGGCCGGCTGAAGCAGCGGTCCTACGAGGACCGTGAGGGCGTCAAGCGCACGGTCTACGAACTGGACGTGGAGGAAGTCGGCGCCAGCCTGAAGAACGCCACGGCCAAGGTCACCAAGACCACCGGCCGAGGCGGTCAGGGCGGTTACAGCGGCGGCAATGGCGGCGGCGGCGGCCAGCAGGGCGGCGGCTGGGGCGGAAGCTCCGGCGGCGGCCAGCAGGGCGGCGGCGGAGCCCCCGCGGACGACCCCTGGGCGACCGGCACTCCTGCCGGTGGCGGCAACCAGGGCGGCGGCGGCGGTGGTGGCGGCTGGGGCGGAAGCTCCGGCGGTTCCGGCGGCGGCTACTCGGACGAGCCCCCCTTCTAGGCCTTCGGGCCGAGGGTGGGCCGTACCCCCACTTCTTGATCACACAGGAGAAACACCATGGCGAAGCCGCCTGTGCGCAAGCCTAAGAAGAAGGTCTGCGCTTTCTGCAAGGACAAGGTCACGTACGTGGACTACAAGGACACGAACATGCTGCGGAAGTTCATTTCCGACCGCGGCAAGATCCGTGCCCGCCGCGTGACCGGCAACTGCACGCAGCACCAGCGTGACGTCGCCACGGCTGTGAAGAACAGCCGTGAGATGGCGCTGCTGCCCTACACCTCCACCGCGCGATAAGGGAAGGGTGACCGAAACATGAAGATCATCCTCACCCACGAGGTCTCTGGCCTCGGTGCTGCGGGCGACGTCGTGGACGTCAAGGACGGCTACGCTCGCAACTACCTGATCCCGCGGAACTTTGCGATCCGCTGGACCAAGGGCGGCGAGAAGGACGTCGAGCAGATCCGTCGTGCTCGCAAGATCCACGAGATCGCGACCATCGAGCAGGCCAACGAGATCAAGGCCCGCCTCGAGGGCGTCAGGGTCCGCCTGGCCGTTCGCTCCGGCGACGCCGGTCGTCTCTTCGGCTCCGTCACCCCGGCCGACATCGCTTCGGCGATCAAGGCTTCCGGTGGCCCCGAGGTCGACAAGCGCCGCATCGAGCTGGGCTCGCCCATCAAGACCCTGGGCGCCCACGAGACGTCCGTGCGTCTGCACCCCGAGGTTGCCGCCAAGGTCAACATCGAGGTTGTCGCTGCCTGAGTGCAGCGCTCGGCATAGCTGAGAGAAGGGCCGAACCCCTCGGGGTCCGGCCCTTCTTCGTTTCACGTGAAACGGGAGACTTCCCCGGAATCAGCGGTTTCACGTGAAACGTAGGCTTCGCGCGCCGCGGGTTTCACGTGAAACGGGCGGCAGGCCGGATCGGTGCACGCATGCGCTCCCTGCGCTCGCTCGATCAGCGTGTGGCGCCCGTGACGATCCAGAGTCCCGAACGGGAGCGCAGCCACAGGGTCAGCATTCTCAGCGCCATCATCAGTGTCATCGCTCCCCACAGTGCTGTGAGCCCACCGCCGAAGACGGGCACCAGCAGGGCGACGGGCGCGAAGACCGCGAGGGTGAGCAGCATGGCCCACGCCAGATACGGTCCGTCCCCCGCACCCATGAGGACTCCGTCCAGGACGAAGACGATTCCACTGATGGGCTGGGAGACAGCCACCAGGACCAGTGCGGGGAGTGCGGTGTCCTGGACGGCCGGGTCGCTGGTGAACAGTGGGAGGAACAGCGGCCGGGCGACGAAGACCAGCAGGCCGAGGACGACGCCGGAGGCGATGCCCCACTGGACCATGCGGCGACAGGCCTCGCGGGCGCCCTGAGCATCGTTCGCGCCGAGGTAGCGTCCGATGATGGCCTGCCCGGCGATGGCGATCGCGTCGAGCGCGAAGGCGAGTAGGCTCCACAGGCTCATGATGATCTGGTGGGCGGCGATGTCCGCGTCCCCGAGACGGGCCGCGACGGCAGTGGCGATCATGAGGATCGCGCGCAGTGACAACGTCCGCACCAGCAGGGGGGCACCGGCCTGGGCGCAGGCCCGGATGCCGGCGACGTCCGGCCGTAGCGAGGCCCCGTGCTGCCGGGCTCCGCGTACGACCACGAACAGATACGCCGCGGCCATGCCGAACTGGGCGATGACCGTGCCCCAGGCGGAGCCCGCGATGCCCAGTCCGGCGCCGTAGACGAGTCCGGCGTTGAGCCCGGCGTTGGCCACGAAGCCCGCGACGGCGACATAGAGCGGAGTCCTCGTGTCCTGCAACCCCCGCAGGATCCCGGTCGATGCGAGGACGATGAGCATCGCGGGGATGCCGAGTGAGGAGATGCGCAGATACGTCGTCGCGTAGGGGGCCGCGGTCGGTGAGGCGCCGAAGAGCTCTACCAGGGCGGGGGCCGTGGGCAGGACGGTGACGATGACGACGGTGCCGAGCAGGATCGCGAGCCAGATGCCGTCCATGCCCTGACGGATCGCGGCTCGCAGATCACCCGCGCCGACCCGCCGGGCGACGGCGGCGGTGGTGGCGTAGGCGAGGAAGACGAAGACGCTGACGGCCGTCACGAGGAGGGCGGAAGCGATACCGAGACCGGCCAGTTGTGCGGTGCCGAGATGGCCGACGATGGCGCTGTCCGCCATCACGAAAAGAGGCTCGGCGACGAGTGCGCCGAAGGCCGGAACGGCCAGCGCGACGATCTCTCGGTCGTGCCGGCGTCGGGCGGCCCTGGGCGCCGCGGGAGCCTGTGTCATGGGCACCAATCTAATCTTCCACAGGTAAGAGATGCAATGCAGTCATGACCCTTACTTGTCAGGTCGCCGGGCGTGTCGTCGCGCGCCGTTTGCAGGGATCTTGGTCCGGCCAGGAAAGTTTTTCTTCTGCACAGCCGGTGGACGGTGAAAGGCCAGGTCAGGAGTGTTGCCGGGGTCTCGCTGAGGGCTTGTTCACAGGCCTGTCCACCGGGTCGTGCACAGGTTTTGTGGAGTTCTCCACAGCATCTGGGCCGTCGTCCACATGGCCTGTGGATAACCAGATTGGCTGACGGTGCCCGCGGGCCTACCGTGGTGCGGCGCCCGCTCTCTCCTCCGCCCTCGGAAACCTCGCAAAACCGACGCGTCAGAACCGGAGTTGGGCCCCTTATTTGTCAGTGCCGTGCCGTAGAAATATTGGGCACGGCTAGGTCCGCTCGGCGGACGGGAGGAGGTGGCTCGGTGAGTATTTCCGAGCCCTTGGACGACCCGTGGGCCGACAGCGGTCCCAGTGATCGTCTGCCTGCTTCCCGTCAGCGCCGCGACACGGGGCGTGCCCGTGACGAACAGCACGACCGCGACCGGGACAACGGGCCGTGGGAAGGCGGGGGCTCGTCCTTCGAGCGCGTCCCGCCCCAGGATCTGGACGCCGAACAGTCCGTCCTCGGTGGCATGCTCCTGTCCAAGGATGCGATCGCCGATGTCGTCGAGGTCATCAAGGGCCACGACTTCTACCGGCCCGCGCACGAGACGATCTACACGGCGATCCTCGACCTGTACGCCAAGGGCGAGCCGGCCGACCCGATCACCGTCGCGGCCGAGCTCACCAAGCGCGGCGAGATCACCAAGGTCGGCGGCGCGTCCTACCTCCACACCCTCGTCCAGACGGTCCCGACGGCGGCCAACGCCGAGTACTACGCGGAGATCGTCCACGAGCGCGCGGTGCTGCGGCGTCTGGTCGAGGCCGGTACACGCATCACGCAGATGGGATACGCGGCCGACGGCGACGTCGACGAGATCGTCAACAGCGCCCAGGCCGAGATCTACGCCGTCACCGAGCAGCGCACCACCGAGGACTATCTGCCGCTCGGCGACATCATGGAGGGCGCCCTCGACGAGATCGAGGCGATCGGTTCGCGGTCGGGGGAGATGACCGGTGTGCCGACGGGCTTCACCGACCTCGACTCGCTCACCAACGGGCTGCATCCAGGCCAGATGATCATCATCGCGGCTCGTCCCGCCATGGGTAAGTCGACGCTCGCGCTGGACTTCGCCCGGGCCTGCTCCATCAAGCACAACATGCCGAGCGTGATCTTCTCCCTCGAAATGGGGCGCAACGAGATCGCGATGCGTCTGCTGTCCGCCGAGGCGCGCGTGGCACTGCACCACATGCGGTCCGGCACGATGACCGACGAGGACTGGACCCGGCTCGCGCGCCGGATGCCGGATGTCTCCGCCGCGCCGCTCTACATCGACGACTCCCCGAACCTGTCGATGATGGAGATCCGCGCCAAGTGCCGCCGTCTCAAGCAGCGCAGCGATCTGAAGCTCGTCGTGATCGACTATCTGCAGCTGATGCAGTCGGGCGGCAAGCGGTCCGAGAGCCGGCAGCAGGAGGTCTCCGACATGTCGCGAAACCTGAAGCTGCTGGCCAAGGAGCTGGAACTGCCGGTGATCGCGCTGTCGCAGCTCAACCGTGGCCCCGAGCAGCGCACGGACAAGAAGCCCATGGTCTCCGACCTGCGTGAATCCGGCTCGATCGAGCAGGACGCGGACATGGTGATCCTGCTGCACCGTGAGGACGCGTACGAGAAGGAGTCACCGCGGGCGGGCGAGGCGGACATCATCGTCGGCAAGCACCGTAACGGCCCTACGGCCACGATCACGGTGGCCTTCCAGGGCCACTACTCCCGCTTCGTGGACATGGCCCAGACCTGATCCAGTGTGCCCGGCGCGGCGGCGGAGGACATCTGCCGGAGTCCAGGGAAATGGGCTCGACGTGTGGGGCCGGTCCGGGTGGACTGGGGGTATGACAACACCTCAGGAAGAGCTGCTTCCCGGCACGCGCCGGGCTCTGTCGCACCGCATCGCCGTCGCTCAGGCCGACGGGCGGGCACCGTCGTTGGTGGCCGCGGTGGTCCGAGGCGGGCAGACGGTGTGGCACGGATCGCGAACCTCGGTGGACGGGCACGGGCCGGACGAGAACGTGCAGTACCGGATCGGCTCGATCACCAAGACCTTCACCGCCGTGCTGGTGCTGCGGCTGCGCGACGAAGGACTCCTGGATCTGGGCGACCCACTGGAGAAGCATCTGCCGGGAACAGGTGCGGGGGAGGCGACCATCGCCCAACTCCTGGCGCACACCGCCGGCCTGGCGGCCGAGACACCCGGCCCCTGGTGGGAACGTACCCCCGGTTCCCAGCGGCCCGAGCTGACCGATGTCCTCGGCGAGCAGCCCTTCCTCCACCCGGTCGGGCGGCTTCACCACTACTCGAACCCGGGCTACACCCTGCTCGGCGCTCTGGTCGAGGAAGTGCGGGGGGCGCCCTGGGAGGAAGTCCTGCGACGCGAGGTGCTCGAACCCCTGGGCCTGCACCGCACGAGCGGGCTGCCGCAGGCACCTCACGCGGGCGGCTGGGCCGTGCATCCGTGGGCGGACGTCATGATGCCGGAGCCCGCGGAGGATCTCGGCCGGATGGCCCCCGCCGGGCAACTGTGGTCCACCACGGGCGACCTGGCGCGTTTCGCGGTCTTCCTGGTGGAGGGTGACGACCGGGTGCTCAGCGCGGAATCCCTCCGGGAGATGCGGACGCCCGCGGCTCCCCTGGAGGCTGAGGGGTTGGCCTCGGGCGACGCGTACGGCCTGGGACTGCAGGTGCTGCACCGGTCGGGCCGGATTCTCACGGGCCACTCGGGGTCCCTGCCCGGCTTCATGGCAGCCCTCGTCCTCGACGAGCGGGACGACGTGTCGGCCGTGGTCCTGACCAACTGCACCTCCGGCGCGCGACCGCTGACGGTGGCAGCCGATCTCGTACGCATCGTCGCCGAGGCCGAGCCGCGGATCCCCGAACCCTGGCGTCCGGCCACCGGGATCGAACCGTCCCTCCTGGAGTTGGCGGGACCCTGGTACTGGGGAACTCAGGGGTGCGCGCTGCGCCTCGCCGCCGACGGCGTGGTCGAGTTGGGCCCGCTGGCAGGTGCCGGCCGCCGTTCCCGCTTCAGGCCGAACGGTGACGGGACCTGGACGGGACTCGACGGCTACTACACGGGGGAGCCGCTGCGGGCCGTACGACGGCCGGACGGGTCCCTGAGCCACCTGGACCTCGGGTCGTTCGTCTTCACGCGTCAGCCGTACGACCAGAGCGCTCCTGTGCCCGGTGGAGTGGACCCCGAGGGGTGGCGCGGCCTCGCGTAGGCGTCGATGCGTTGAGAGGCGTCCTGTTTCACGTGAAACAGGACGCCTTGGCGTAGGTGGGACCGCCGGGCCGTCGCGGTCGAGTGCGTTCAGAGCGCCAGTTTGAAACCTACGTGCGAGGCGGTGAAGCCGAGCCGCTCGTAGAAGCGGTGGGCGTCGGTGCGGCTGGCGTCGGAGGTCAGCTCGACCAACCGGCATTCCTGACGCCGGGATTCATCGACCGCCCACTCGATGATCAGGGTGCCGAGGCCGCTGCCGCGCTCGTCGGTACGCACCCGCACCGCTTCGATGAGAGCGCGGGTCGAGCCTCTGCGGGACAGCCCGGGAATGATGGTGAGTTGCAGGGTGCCGACGACCTGCCCCGCGCGAACGGCGACCACCAGGTGCTGGTTAGGGTCCCCGCTGAGCCGTTCGAGCGCGGCCAGATAGGGGGTCAGATCGTCCGGCGACTCCCGCTGGGCCCCGAGCGCATCGTCGGCGAGCATCGCGACGATGGCGGGAACGTCGTCCGCGACGGCCGGTCGGATCTCAAGATCTCCCATGGCCGCAGCCTATACAGCGGTGGAAAGCCGTCTGCGCAGGGCCTATGCGGGCACGCTCGCCGACTCCACGACACGGACCAGCGGTGCGAGTGCGGGGTTCTCGGCCGCTTCGTCGAGTGCCTCGCGCAGCGCGGCGTCATTGGTGGGCCGTGCCTCGTCGAGCAGCTTGAGACCCGCCTCGCTGACGTTCGTGTAGATGCCGCGGCGGTCGGTCGGGCAGAGGTAACGGGACAGCAGCCCGCGGTCCTCGAGCCGGGTGACGAGTCGAGTGGTGGCGCTCTGGCTGAGCACGACCGCGTCCGCGACCTGCTTCATCTGCAGATGACCGCCCTCGCCGTCGTGCTGCCGGCTGAGCACGTCGAGCAGGGAGTACTCCCGCACGCTCAGGTCGTGCCCGGCCTGCAGGGCGCGCTCGATGTGGGCCTCGATCCTCCCGTGCAGCAGGGAGAGGGCGCACCACCCTTGTGCGAGGGCGGTGAGTGCGGGGTCCGTGGCTGTCATGGCGTGTTCCTCCGTCCCGGAGCGGCTGTCACCAGGGTAGGGCACAAGTGCAATAGTCCGCTCTTGCATTTAACCCGCGTCTGCAACTATTGTGAACGCACGCAAAGCGCTCCTGCAATCTTTTGGGAAGGTGTACCCCACCATGCCTCTCGCGCTTCTGGCCCTCGCGATCGGGGCCTTCGGAATCGGAACCACCGAGTTCGTGATCATGGGTGTGCTGCCCGAGGTCGCCGGCGACTTCGGTGTCTCCATCCCCACTGCCGGGCTCCTGGTGACCGGCTACGCGCTCGGCGTCGTGATCGGCGCCCCGATCATGACCGCGCTCGGTACGAAGGTGTCGCGCAAGCGGATGCTGATGCTGCTGATGGGGCTCTTCGTCCTCGGCAACCTGCTCTCCGCCGTGGCGCCGGTCTTCGGACTGATGCTGGTGGGCCGGGTCGTGGCATCTCTCGCCCACGGCGCGTTCTTCGGTATCGGATCGGTCGTCGCCGCCGAGCTGGTCGCGCCCGAGAAGAAGGCCGGCGCGATCGCCATGATGTTCAGCGGGCTCACCATCGCGAATGTCGTGGGTGTCCCCCTGGGCACGCTGATCGGTCAGTCCGCGGGCTGGCGGGTCACCTTCGCGGGCGTGGCCGCGCTCGGCGTGATCGGTCTGCTGGGCGTCGCCAAGCTGGTCCCCGAGATGCCGAAGCCCGAAGGGGTCCACCTCCGCCATGAACTCGCCGCCTTCAAGAACGTCCAGGTCCTGCTGGCCATGGCGATGACCGTGCTCGGCTTCGGCGGTGTCTTCGCGGCCATCACCTACATCGCGCCGATGATGACCCATGTGACCGGCTTCGCCGACAGTTCCGTCACCTGGCTGCTGGTCCTCTTCGGCCTCGGCATGGTCGGCGGGAACCTCATCGGCGGCAGGTTCGCCGACCGGGCGCTGATGCCGATGCTGTACACGTCCCTGGGCGGCCTCGCCGTCGTGCTCGCACTGTTCACCGTGACGGCGCACAACAAGATCCTCGCGGCGGTCACGATCGCCCTGATCGGCGCCCTGGGGTTCGCGACCGTGCCGCCGCTCCAGAAGCGCGTCCTCGACCAGGCGCACGGCGCTCCCACGCTGGCCTCGGCCGTGAACATCGGCGCCTTCAACCTCGGCAACGCCCTCTCGGCCTGGCTCGGCGGAATCGTCATCGCAGGGGGCCTGGGCTACACGGCACCCAACTGGGTCGGCGCCGCGCTGGCCGCAGGAGCCCTGGTCCTCGCGGTCCTCTCGGCCGCTCTGGAGCGCCGGGCCGACGCCCCGGGCGCCGGGGTCACCGAAGGCGTGTCCACCGAGCAGCGGACCGCTGTCCACCACTGAGCCCACCGGCTCACCCGCTCACCGCCCCGACCGACAGGCGGCCACCGGCGACGACTCACCCGTCCCCCGGCCGAGTACAGCCCCACAAGGAGAAAACCCTTCATGAGCACCACTGCCACCGCGGTCGCCCCCCTGACCATCCAGGACGCCGAGGTTCTCCTCTCCGCGGCCCACCGGGCCGCCGAGGCCTCCGGAGTCACGGTCAGCGTCACCGTCCTCGACGCGGGCGGTCATCTGCTCGCCTTCCGGCGCGACGACCGGGCCGTCCTGATCTCCGGCGAGACCAGCACCCGCAAGGCCTACACGGCCCTCCAGCTGGACTCCGCCACCGCCGACCTCGTCGACGCGGTCCAGCCCGGCGGTCTCTTCCACACGCTGCCCACCGCACTCGACCGCCCGTTGCTGTTCATCGCGGGCGGTGTGCCGGTCCACCGTGACGGCCGTCTGATCGGCGCCATCGGCGTCGGGGGTGGAGCGCCGGAGCAGGACCACGGTTTCGCTGTCGCCGCTGTGGACGCTCTCGCCTGATCGTGCCCCCGCCGAAGTGCCGTCCCCAGCAGATGCCGGGGACGGCACTTCCGCGCGAGGACGCGGTTGCGTGTCAGGTGGTTCCTCAGCCCGCCGCCACCGTCAGCGGAGCGAAGCGTCGCGTCCAGTCGCCGGGCAGCTCCGAGATCCCGTATGTCATCACGGCGTTGAAGCCGACGGATTCAAGGCCGCACTCCTTCGCCCAGGACAGCAGCTCCTGGTGCCGTACATCGATGTCCGTGCGCAGCGGACGGTCGGTACGGGCGGCCAACGACGCGACGAGTGCCTTCGCGGTCTCCGTGTCGCGGGCGATCAGGGGACCCACGACCTGGGTGTCCATATTCGGCCAGGCGGCCCCGTATCCGGTGATCCGGCCGTTCTCCTCGGCGACGCGCAGTTGGTCGGAGAAGGCGGGAAGGCGCGTGATCACATGCGTGCGGTCGAGACCGAAGACCTCCGCGTCGAGCCGGAGGATCCCGGCAAGATCCTCGGCGGCGGCCGGCCGTGTCGTGACCTCTGGTTCCGGGCCGGAGAGGACGAAGGGTCCACGGACCATCTCGGCACGGCCCGTGACCTTGAAGCCGAGCTCCTCATAGAGCGGCTGCCCGTAAGGGGTCGCGTGCAGGGTCAGTGGGGTGAGGCCCTTCTCCGCCACCACATACCGCATCAGCCGTCGGCCGACGCCCTGGCGGGCATACCGCTTCGCCACCAGCACCATTCCGATCGCCCCCAGATCGGGCCGGCCCGGCGTTCCGTACTCAGTCACGACGCACACGGTGACGAGGCCGCCGTCCGGGGCGTCGATGCCGTATCCCTTCCCTGCCGTCAGAAGCAGACCCCATTTGTGTTCTTCGCGGGGCCATCCCCGGTCCTCGGACAAGTCGGCGCACGCGGTGAGATCGCGGAGCGTCAGACGGCGGATGGGCAGTGCAAGGAGGGAAGGTGTCGACACGCAGGTCAGGCTGTCCGACAGATACCCCCGACGTCCACTTGTTTGCCCGCGGACGCATGCTCTTTTGGCCATGCCGTCCCCGTCAGTAGCGGGCCGGCACAGACGTTTCACGTGAAACAGCGAAGACCGCGCACGCCACTAGCCTCGGCCCGTATGACACGCCTTCACCTCTTCGACCTCGACGGGACGCTGTTGTACGGCAGTTCCGCGCCTCTGGAGATCTCGCGGCAGATCGGTCTGGAGGCCGAGACCCTCGCGATCGAGCAAGCAATCTCGGCGGGACGCATCGGCCCGCCGGAATACGCCACGCAGGTGTACGCCTTGTGGGCGCAACTCACGGACGCACATGTGGCTGCGGCCTTCGAACAAGCGCCCTGGCTGTCCGGCATCGAAGACGTCTAGGCCGAGATCAGAGACAACGGGGACTACTGCGCCGTCGTCTCGCTCTCGCCCTCCTTCTTCGTCGAGCGGCTGACGAGGTGGGGCGCGCACGCGGCGTACGGCTCGCGCTTCCCCCGCCCTGCCCTTCGCCGAACCCGTCGATCTCGCCGGCATTCTGAGTGCCGCGGCGAAGGTGCAGATCGCGAACCGGCTCTGTGAAGAGTTCGGGGTGAGGCGGGCCGACTGCGTCGCCTACGGTGACTCGCTCTCGGACAAGTACCTGTTCGAGGCGGTGCCGGTGTCTGTCGCCATCAACGCGGACCGTCATCTGACTGGTATCGCCACGCACTCCTACATGGGACGGAGCCTGTGGGATGCCTATGAATTGGTCCGACGAGCCCTGTAATCAAAGCAATTGATGGGGAGTCCCTCGTTCGATCACTTCGAGGGAAGAGCGGACTTGTCTGTGGGGCGACTGCCGGTATGGTCGACTCCGGTTCGGGTCGCCGCGATGTGCGGGCATGTCGTGGGGCGTGAACGCAGGCCAATGCAGCGTAACGGGACGGAAAGATCGAGACCCGAATTTTCCGTTATGCGGACGGGCGTTGACGCGGAGTGGGATGCTGCGGTGAGGGCGATGCGGTCAATGTCACATTCTCGCCTTACTTGTCCGCGCTGAGCGGAAGCCTGGGTTGAATGTGGCCGCATTGGTCAGAGGACTGAACGGGGCAGGAGAGCAAGCCGTCTACGGGGGAAAGCAGGCATCTTCCGAACACGGAAGTGCGTAGACCGACCGAAAGATGTTCGAGGCGAGGCACAGTATGGACGCTCCGACCACCACGTCGGCCGACAAGGGCACTTCCGGAGGAAATGGCGGGAGCGGCTGGTTCACCCCGCGCAAGGAACCGGAGCCGACGGCCGCCGACAGAGAGCGGGAGACCGAAGGGGTCAGCCGGCTGGCCGCGCTGCGCCCCGTGGGCCGCTCCACGGAGCCCGGACCAGCGGAAGGAAGCCCTGGGAGGCACGGGCGCCACGGAGGCGAGGAGACGGGCACGCAGACACGAATATCTGCTCCTGAGGACGCGCTGCCCACGGCCGCGCCCCAGGAAGCGCCCGAGGCCGTCCGGAACGCTCTCCCGCCCTTCCAGGCACCGCCGACGCCCGCCCCCCGGAACGTGCCTCCCACGGAGTCCCCCGCGGACCGGAACCCCGGCCCCTCGCAACCGGGACCGATCCGTCCGGTGCCCGCGGGAAGGCCCGCCGCAGTCGCGGAACCGTCCCCCGACGCCGTGCTCATCCGTCGGACCATGGCCGAGGTCGGCCCCGTCGCCGACAAGGTCACGTCGTACTTCTACGCGCTGCTCTTCGTGCGGCACCCGGATCTCCGGTCGCTGTTCCCCGCCGCGATGGACACCCAGCGGGACCGCCTGCTCAAGGCGCTGCTCACCGCGGCCGAGCACATCGACAACACCCCGGTTCTCATCGACTATCTGCAGAACCTCGGTCGCGGTCACCGCAAGTACGGCACACGGCCCGAGCACTACCCGGCCGTGGGTGAGTGCCTCATCGGTTCGCTCAGCCGGTTCGGCTCGGCGGTCTGGGACGCCGAGACCGAGGCGGCCTGGGTGCGCGCGTACACGACCATCTCCCAGGTCATGATCGACGCGGCGTCCTCGGACGAGCTGCGTGCCCCGGCCTGGTGGTACGCCGAGGTGGTCGCGCACGACCTCAGGACCCCTGACGTCGCCGTCATCACCGTCCGGCCCGACCAGCCGTATCCTTTCCTCGCCGGGCAGTACACGAGCCTGGAGACGCCGTGGTGGCCCCGGATCTGGCGGCACTACTCGTTCGCCTCCGCGCCCCGGTCCGACGGACTGCTGTCCTTCCACGTGAAGGCGGTTCCGGCGGGGTGGGTGTCCAACGCCCTGGTGCACCGCGCCCGCCCCGGGGACATCATCCGTCTCGGGCCGCCGGCCGGATCGATGACCGTCGACCACAGCAGCGACAGCGGACTGCTCTGTCTGGGCGGCGGCACCGGCATCGCGCCCATCAAGGCGCTGGTCGAGGATGTTGCCGAGCACGGGGAGAGGCGTCCGGTCGAGGTCTTCTACGGTGCCCGCACCGATCACGACCTGTACGACATCGACACGATGCTGCGGCTTCAGCAGAGCCACCCCTGGCTCGCCGTCCGTCCGATCGTCGACCACCAGGCCCATCTCCACCTGCCTGACGCGGTGCGCGAGTACGGGCCGTGGAACGAGTACGACGCCTACCTCTCCGGGCCGCCGGGCATGATCCGCAGCGGGATGAACGTGCTGAGAGACGCCGGCATCCCGTCGGACCGCATCCGCCACGACTCGGTCGAGGAACTCGTCGGGGCCGGGGACTGATCCGAGGGGCGCGCCCGGCCGGGGGTGAGCTCGAGAACCGTGCGGCCGGCGGGCGTCAGCCCAGGTCGGGCGCGTGCATGGCCCGTACGCCTTCGATGTTCCCGTCGAGATAGTGGCGCAGGGACAGCGGGACGAGGTGGACGGAGGCGATACCGACCCGGGTGAAGGGCACCCGTACGATCTCGTACTCGCCACACGGCTCGTCGATCTCGGGGCCGTGCCGCAGGGCCGGATCCATGGATTCCAGGCGGCAGACGAAGAAGTGCTGCACTTTCACGCCGGTGGCGCCGCCGTCATCGCCGATGTGCTCGACGGTGTCGACGAAGCAGGGCACCACATCGGTGACCTTGGCTCCGAGTTCCTCGTGGACCTCGCGGTGAAGTGCGTCGACGACGGTCGTGTCCTCCGGTTCGACCCCGCCACCCGGTGTGAGCCAGTAGGGATCGACACCGGGCTTGGTGCGTTTGATCAGAATCAGGTCGTCGCCATCGAGCAGGACGGCACGGGCGGTGCGCTTGACCACGGGTCGGACGGTCATGGGAGAAATGTGGCCCGACAGGTTCCACGTGAAACATCGTGGAGCCTTGAGGGCCCCAGGAGGGCTCTCGGAGTGGGCCCACACGAGTACCTGGAGTTTGGCCCGGCCCGGCCCGGCCCGGTCTCAGGCCCAGTCCACCGCGGCCCGCAGCAGCCATTCGTATGCCCGAGCGATGTGCGGCATGGCCAGCGTGCCGGTGCGGACCACCAGAAAGTACGTGCGCAGCGGAGGGACCACCGGGTCGAGGAGCGCCACGACGTCTCCGCGCTCCAGTGCCTCGGCACACAGATACCGTGGTAGCACCGCGAGTCCCGCGCCCGTGGCGGCGCAGGCGAGCACGGCGCGGAGGTCGGGGACGACCACCGTGCCCGAGGCGGCCGGACGGGAGTCGAAGACGGAGGCCCAGTAGCGGGCGACGAGCGGCAGTGACTCGTGGACCTCGACTACGGGGAAGCTGTCCAGGACCGGCGAGCCCTTGCGGCGGAGTTTTCCGGGGTTGATGCGAGCGGCCCAGCGCGGAGCCGCCACCAGGACGTGCTCCTCGTCGCAGAGCGGGGTCGCGGTGAGCAGGGCGCCGCGCGGACGGGCCGTGGTGATGGCCAGGTCATGGTGTCCGGCGGCCAGCCCCTCCAATGTCTCCTCGGCATTGCCGAACGAGGCGCGCAGCGCGAACCCCTGTCCGTCGTCGCCCGTCAGCTCGGTCAGGGCCGGCAGCGCCCGCTCGGCGGTGAACTCCGGCGGCCCGGCGAGATGCAGGGTACGCAGCGACGAGTCCTCGTCGAGTCCGGCCTCGGCGATCTCCACCAGGGCGTCGAGATGGGGTGCGGCCTTGTGCGCGAGTTCGTCGCCGATCGTCGTGGGCGTCACTCCGCGGGCCTGACGCAGAAAGAGCGGCCTCCCCAACTGCCGCTCCAGGGTGCGGATCTGCGAGGTGACGGCGGGCTGGGAGAGGCCGAGCAGCGCGGCGGCGCGAGTGAAGGAACCGGCCCGGTGCACGGTCACGAACGTCCGCAGCAGGGCCAGATCCATGGTGCCCCTCCCTTCCCAGCACCCTCGACCGGACCCCAACTATAAATAAGTCGATAGGTCTCTGTCGCTACTGTGATTGGACACTGACACAGAGTCAACTAGCCTTGTTCGCGCGGTTCTTAGCGCAAAGAACCGGGACGGTCCGAGCCACGAGGGGGGAGGCTCGGACCGTCCGTCGGGCTGCTGCGGACGGTCGAACGCATGGCGCAGCCTACTCACCGACCGCTCAGCAAGAGGTCAATCCGCGGACTCGTCGAGTGCGCGGAGTACGTCCGCCACCAGGTCCTCCGGGTCCTCGGCGCCGGCCGAGAAGCGGATGAAGCCCTCCGGCACCGCGTCGCCGCCCCATCGGCCGCGCCGCTCGGCGGTGGACCGCACTCCTCCGAAGCTCGTCGCGTCGTCCACCAGACGCAGAGCGTCGAGGAACCGGTCGGCACGCGCGCGCGTGGACAGCGTGAAGGAGACCACGCATCCGTAGCGCCGCATCTGCTGCGAGGCGATCTTGTGCGAGGGGTCGTCGGGCAGGCCCGGATAGCGCAGTCCCGTCACCTCGGGCCTGCCCCGCAGCGCCTCGGCGATGACCAGGGCGTTGGCGTTCTGCCGGTCGGCGCGCAACTGGAGCGTGGCCAGCGAGCGGTGGGCCAGCCAGGCCTCCATGGGGCCGGGGATCGCCCCGACGATCTTCCGCCAGCGCCGCACGGGCGCCATCGGACCGGCGTCGAGCGCGGTGACGTATCCCAGGAGGATGTCGCCGTGCCCGGTGAGCATCTTGGTCCCGCTGGCCACCGAGAAGTCGGCTCCCAGCTCCAGCGGGCGCTGCCCGAGCGGGGTGGCCAGGGTGTTGTCGACGGCGACGAGGGCGCCCTGAGCGTGCGCCGCCTCGACGAGCCGTCGTACGTCGCACACGTCGAGCCCCGGGTTCGAGGGGGTCTCGATCCACAGCAGCTTCGCGCCGTCGAGGACGTCGAGCTGCGCGTCACCGCGGGTCGGCGCGGTGCGCACCTCGATGCCGTACGCAGTGAGCTGCTCGCGCACCAGCGGCAGCACCTGGTAGCCGTCGTCGGGCAGGACCACCACGTCCCCGGCCCGCAGCTGCGAGAAGAGCACCGCCGAGACGGCGGCCATCCCGGAGGGGAAGGCGAGCGTGATCACGCCCTCCTGCCCCGGTGCCTCCAGCTCGCCGATGGCACGCTCCAGAAGCGTCCAGGTCGGGTTCTCGTCACGGCCATAGGTGTACGGGCCGGTCGGATCGCCCGGCAGATGGAAGTGCGCGGCGAAGACCGGCCCCGGCAGGGTCGGCTCGTGTTTGACGGGTTCGGGCAGCCCCGCCCGTACCGCTCGTGTGCCGTCGCCGCTTCCCGTGACGAAATCCCCTGACGTCATGCCGCCCGTCCCTCCAGTTCCTGCTGAACAGCGGCGAGCAGCCCGTGGCTCGCCGCCTCCACCATCTCAAGACACTCCTCGAAATCGTCCAGGCGTCCGTAATACGGATCGGGGACGTCCGGATCGTCGAGCGCCGCGGGGTCGTACGACCGCAGCAGGCGGACCTTGTCCGCGTCCTCGGGAGTGGACGCGAGACGGCGCAGGTCCCGCAGGTGGCCGGAGTCGAGGGCGATGACGAGGTCGAGGCGGGAGAACCACGCGGCACGGAACTGGCGGGCCGTGTGGTCGCTCCCGTAGCCGTTGGCGTCCAGCACGGCGACGGTGCGGGAGTCCGCGCCGTCGCCCTCGTGCCAGCCGCCGGTGCCCGCGCTGTCGACCTCGACCACGCCGTCGAGTCCGGCCTCTTCTATGCGTGCACGGAAGACGGACTCGGCCATGGGGGAGCGGCAGATATTGCCGGTGCAGACGAAGCAGACGCGATAGGGCATGAGGCTCTCTCAGTCGTTGTCGCCGTCGGGAAGAACCACATTGAGCGCCCAGGACACCACCGAGATGATCAGGCCGCCCAGGACGGCCGTCCAGAAGCCCTCGACGTGGAAGCTCAGGTCCAGCTTGTCGGCCAGCCACGAGGTGAGCAGCAGCATCAGGGCGTTGACCACCAGCGTGATCAGGCCGAGTGTGAGAATGAACAGCGGGAAGGTCAGGATCTTCACCACCGGCTTGACCAGGAAGTTCACCAGTCCGAAGACCAGTGCGACGAGCAACAGCGTGACGATCTTCTTGCCGGTGCTGTTGCCTGTCAGGGTGATCTTGTCGAGTACCCACACGGCCACGGCCAGGGCCCCGGCGTTGGCGACCGTCTTGACTACGAAATTCTTCATGTGTCTGATCGTGGCAGAAGAGATCGACTGGCGAGACGGGCTGTGGACAGCCCGCGGAGCACGGGAGCGGACGAGCGCGATGAAGGCATTCCGGCTGGACGAACTGGAGGCGGAGCGCGCCGCCAACGACGGCGCCTATCTGCAGTTCCTGCACGAGCGGAACATGTCGGTCGGCCTGTACGCCCTCGACGCGGGTGAGCGTGACTCCCAGCGGCCCCACCAGCAGGACGAGGTGTACTTCGTGGTGAGCGGCCGGGCCGCGATCACGGTCGGCCTGGAGACCACGCAGGTGGCGCGCGGCAGCGTCGTCTACGTCCCCGCGGGCGTCGCCCACAAGTTCCACCACATCACCGAGGACCTGCGGGTGCTGGTGATGTTCTCTCCGCCGGAGAGCTGACCCCGGTCTCAGGGTTCCCTAGGGGAACGGTCAGGGGAGGACAAGGGGTGCGAGACGCCCGCAGGTCCCCTCCTGGGCCCTAGCATCGAACGCAGGACAGTCGGAGAACCCGGAATCGGAGTCCCGGACTTGGGACGACGGGCGAAGAGAGGCAAGGACAAGGGCAATGCGAGAGATCTTCAACGGGATGCCGTGGTGGGTGAAGTGGATCGCGGTGCCGGTCATCGCTCTGGTCGTGTTCGGCACGGTGATAGTGAGTGTGCTCACCGTGGTGATCGGCCTGCTCTTCAAGGCGCTGGTCTTCGTCGCGCTCGTCGGCGGGCTGATCTACGTGGTGCGCAAGTTCACGTCGAGTTCGTCCTCCCGCGGCGACTGGTGACGCACAACCGGGTGAGTCGCGGGTAACGGGCAGGTGGGCAAAGGGAACCCCAGGTTCCCTCGCCCGAGGGAAGTTTTCCGGCGGGGCCGTCTGCGAGCGGTGGCAGGCGGTTAAAGTCCGGAAATCGACGCGGGGCCGACCCCCCGCGGGCAGCGCACAGCCCCCTCCCGTGTCCCCCCGCACGGGCGGTTCCCCTCGCGCTTCGGGAGTGCCCCTTGGCCACGGTTGACACCGCACCCACAGAATCACTCACTCCACCCGTCCAGCGGTCCAGTGTCTCCGCCGCGTCCTACGTCCCGCCGGCCCAGCCGCGCACGTCACCCGGGGAGATCCGTGCTCCCTTGCCGGTCGCGCGCACCGATCGGCTGGAGGCCGCGGCCTCGGAGCACCCCACGACCCTGATCGGCTCCGTGCAACGGGCGATGCGTCTCCTGGAGGCCGTCGCCGCGCGCGAGCACGGGGCCCCCGCGAAACAGCTCGCCCGGGAGGCCGGGCTCGCGTTGCCCACGGCCTACCACCTGCTGCGCACCCTGGTCCACGAGGGCTATCTCTGCCGGGAGAAAGGGCTGTTCTTCCTCGGTGAGGCCGCCGAGCGGTTGAGCAGCAGCGGAGCCCAGCAGAAACGTCGCAGCATGGTGAGCGACGCGCTCGCCCGGTGGCGCGACTCGATCGGTGCTCCCGTGTACTACGCGGTCTACCGCGACGGCGAGATCGAGGTCATGTGCGTCGCGGACACCCCGGGGAATCCGGCGGTGGAGGAGTGGGCCGACTTCAGGGAGACCGGGCACGCCCACGCGGTCGGCAAGTGTCTGCTGTCCCAGCTCGACGAGAGGGCCCGCAGGGATCACCTCGACCGCTATCCCGTGCAGTCGCTCACTCCGTACACGGTGCGTGACAACGCCGGCCTGCTGCGGCGTCTGGAGCGCACCGGACGGATGGACCCGGTCACCGAGCGGCAGGAGTACGCGCTGGGAACGGTGTGTGCCGCACTGCCCATCACCGCGGGGGCGACCGCCGCAACGGTGGCCATCTCCCTCCCTGTTCACCAGGCCGACCGACTGCTACCGGCGGCACGACAATTGCAAGGTGAGATCAGCAGACTACTGGGGACACTCGCGATCTCTATCAGCATCTGAAAACTCACTCCTTGTGATCTCTTGTGTACGTTGAGCAAGATTCCAGCAGTGTCAGGGGGACGATTCCTGGCCAGTCGATGGCAAACGACGGGGTAGGCGATGCGCGAGTCGGTACAGGCAGAGGTCATGATGAGCTTCCTCGTGTCGGAGGAGCTGTCCTTCCGCATCCCGGTGGAGCTGCGCTACGAGACCTGTGATCCCTACGCCGTGCGGCTGACCTTCCACTTGCCCGGCGACGCGCCCGTGACCTGGGCCTTCGGGCGGGAGCTGCTGATCGACGGGGTGGGCCGGCCGTGCGGCGACGGCGATGTGCACATCGCGCCCGCCGATCCGGACGCGTTCGGCGAGGTACTGATCCGGCTCCAAGTGGGCGGCGATCATGCGCTGTTCCGGTCAGGCGCCGCGCCGCTGGTGGCATTCCTCGACCGCACCGACAAGCTCGTACCGCTGGGGCAGGAGCGCTCCCTCGCGGACTTCGACACCCACCTCGACGAGGCACTGGACCGCATCCTGGCGGAGGAGCAGAGCGCGGGCTGAAGCGTTCCCGGACCCGCGTGGAGGAACGCTTCCGCACGCCCTGGGCGGGCGCACGGCGGCCTCAGTGCTTGCGGCGACGACCCTTGCCGCCCCGGACCGGCCCCCGGCCCCCGGCGGGCTCCTGTACGGGCGCCACGGGCCCTGTGGCCGCCGTGAGGACGCCCGGCGTCCCGGGACGGTCCGCCGAGACCACCAGGGCCGCCAGCGCGGTGGTGACCGGCACCGAGGCGACCAGACCGATCGAGCCGACCAGGGTGCGCACGATCTCCTCGGCGACCAGTTCGCTGTTGGCGACCGCGCCGACGCTGCTCTGAGCGATCGAGAAAAGCAACAGCAGGGGCAGCGCGGCACCCGCGTACGCCAGGACGAGCGTGTTGACGACCGACGCGATGTGGTCGCGGCCGATCCGGATGCCCGCGCGGTACAGGCCGCGCCGGCCCATGGTGGGATTGGCCTCGTGCAGCTCCCAGACCGCCGAGGTCTGCGTCACCGTCACGTCGTCGAGCACACCGAGCGAACCGATGATCACGCCCGCGAGCAGCAGACCGCTCATGTCGATGGACGGGTACAGGCCGTGGATCAAGCCGGTGTTGTCGTCGGTGTTGCCGGTCAGGGCCGCCCAGCCGATGAACACCGAGCCGAGCACACCGATCAGCACCAGCGAGAGCAGGGTGCCGAGGACGGCCACCGACGTACGGGCCGACAGGCCGTGGCACATGTAGAGCGCGATCAACATGATGGCGCTCGCCCCGACCACCGCCACGACCAGCGGATTCGAGCCCTCCAGGATGGCGGGCAGGATGAAGAACGTCAGGATGAGGAAACTGACGGCCAACGCGATCAGCGCCATGAGGCCACGCATCCGGCCCACCACCACGACGGCCAGCGCGAAGATCCCGGCGAGCAGCGCCATCGGGAACCTCCGGTTCACGTCGGTGACCGAGTACTGCAGTTCCTTGGGCGCCGAGGGCTCGTAGGCGACCACGACCTTCTCGCCCTGGTGCAACTGCCGTGACTGGTCGGGCTGGACGATCTCCGTGAAGGTACGGCCCTTGTCCTTGCCGCTGTCCACCCGGATCGTCGCCTTCTTGCACTCGCCCGTCGCCTGCTGCCGGGCGGAGGAACCCGCGGCGGTGGAGGTGTCGCCGGCCGCCGTGCCCCCCGAGGCGTTCACCGACTTGCAGTCCACCTGGACGATCTCGGTGACCGTGGCCTGCTGGCTCTGCCGGTCGAAGCCGACACCGGTGCGCTCGTGCGACGGGGCGCCGCCGGGCCAGAGCACCACGAGACCCACAACGACCGCCGCGGCGAAGGGAATCAGCACGGCCGCGATGACCTTGCGCAGATGCTTGGAGACGGGCGCGGCCGGGCCATGACTGTGACTGTGCGAGTGCCCCGTCCCCGGCAGGGTGTCCGGCCTCTGACCGTGTCCCTCACCCGGTCCGTGCCCGCCCCCTGGACCGTTGCCGCCACCGTGCCCGTGCCCGCGGCCGTGTCCGGAGCCATGGCCGTCGCCGTCGCCGTCGCCGGGGACAGGGTCGGGGCCGGGGCCGCGTCGCGGCTCGGACGGCGGGAACGGGGGCTGCTGCATCGTGGTCACCGACCGATCATCGCAAGAACGGCGAGGGCCCTCTGTTCACCGCGCCAGACATGACGCTAGCGTGGAGTCACCTTTGCACACGCGGGAGCTCGGAGCACCGGGCTGAGAGGGCGCTGACCTCCGTCTCAGCGATGTTTCACATGAAACATCGGCAGACGGAAGCCGCTGCGTCGACCGCTGAACCTGTTACCGGGTAATGCCGGCGTAGGGAGTAGGTCTCATGACCAACAAGGACGTACGCACGCCTGCCTCCAGCCAGACGGACGGGCCGTCGGCCGCGTCCCCGGGCGAACAGTCCCAGGGGACAGGGCAGTCCATCGGGTGGCACAAGGCATACGTCGGGGGTTCGCGCCCCGACCTGCGGGTGCCGGTCCGTCAGGTGCACCTCACCAACGGGCAGTCCGTCACGCTGTACGACACCTCCGGCCCGTACACCGATCCGACCGTCGACACGGACGTGCGCAGGGGACTCGCTCCGCTGCGCGAGCACTGGATCGTCGCCCGGGGCGACACCGAGGAGTACACGGGCCGTCCGGTCCGCCCCGAGGACGACGGGATCAAGCACACCTCACCGCGCGGGGGCCTCCGCAATCTCGATGCGGTCTTCCCTGGCCGTCCGCGGCAGCCGCGCCGGGGCCGCCCCGGAGAGGCGGTCACCCAGCTCAGGTACGCCCGCCGCGGCGAGATCACACCCGAGATGGAGTTCGTGGCGGTCCGGGAGAACGTCGACCCCGAGGTCGTCCGCGAGGAGATCGCCGCGGGCCGCGCGGTGCTGCCCGCGAACGTCAACCACCCGGAGATCGAGCCGATGATCATCGGTAAGCGGTTCCTGGTGAAGGTCAACGCCAACATCGGCAACTCCGCGGTGACCTCCTCGATCGAGGAGGAGGTCGAGAAGATGACCTGGGCGACCCGCTGGGGCGCCGACACGGTCATGGACCTGTCCACCGGCCGCAACATCCACACCACGCGGGAATGGGTGCTGCGCAACTCCCCCGTCCCCATCGGCACGGTGCCCCTCTACCAGGCGCTGGAGAAGGTCGACGGCCGTGCCGAGGAGTTGACCTGGGAGATCTACAAGGACACGGTCGTCGAACAGGCGGAGCAGGGCGTGGACTACATGACGGTCCACGCGGGCGTGCGTCTGCCGTACGTACCGCTCACCGCGAACCGCAAGACCGGCATCGTCTCGCGCGGCGGCTCGATCATGGCGGCCTGGTGCCTGGCACACCACAGGGAGTCGTTCCTCTACGAGAACTTCGAGGAACTCTGCGAGATCCTCGCCGCGTACGACGTCACGTACTCGCTCGGCGACGGGCTACGGCCCGGTTCGATCGCGGACGCCAACGACGCCGCGCAGTTCGCCGAGTTGAGGACGCTCGGGGAACTCAACACGATCGCGAAGCGTTTCCATGTACAGACGATGATCGAGGGCCCGGGACATGTCCCGATGCACAAGATCAAGGAGAACATCGACCTTCAGCAGGAGATCTGTGATGAAGCTCCGTTCTATACGCTCGGCCCGCTGACGACGGACGTCGCGCCGGCGTACGACCACATCACCTCCGGCATCGGTGCCGCGATGATCGCCTGGTGGGGCACGGCCATGCTCTGCTACGTCACGCCCAAGGAGCACCTGGGTCTGCCCAACCGTGACGACGTCAAGACCGGCGTCATCACCTACAAGATCGCAGCCCACACGGCGGACCTCGCCAAGGGACACCCAGGCGCGCAGGAATGGGACGACGCGCTGTCCGACGCCCGCTTCGAATTCCGCTGGGAGGACCAGTTCAACCTGGCCCTCGACCCCGACACGGCCCGCGAGTTCCACGACGAGACACTGCCGGCCGAGCCTGCCAAGACAGCGCACTTCTGCTCCATGTGCGGCCCGAAGTTCTGCAGCATGAAGATCAGCCAGAGCATCGCGGAGCAGTTCGGTGGTTCCGCGGCCGAGGGGGCTTCACCCGAGGAGATCGCTGAGGGGATGCTCCAGAAGTCGAAGGAGTTCGCGGCGAGGGGGAACCGGGTGTATCTGCCGTTGGCCGACTGACTCCCGGACACTCCACCGACGTGGTGCTCAGGGTCCGGCGCACCCTGAGCACCGTCCTCCTCGAAGACCGCGGAGGAACACGGAGGGACGCGGAGGAAGCGGCACCATAGGCGGCACCACCCCGTCGTGCCGGCATGTCAGGTGAGTTCGCCTCTGCGGACGGCCGGGTTCACTCGGCAGACTGGGTCCATGACATCCATGAGCAAGGGCGCCAACCTTCCGGTGGCCGTCGGGGCCGTACGGGCCGTGCTCGGCTGGACGGGAGGACCCGGCGCGCCGGACGCGGACGCCTCGGCGCTGCTGCTCGGTGCGGACGGCCGGGTGCGGGACGACGGGGACTTCGTCTTCTACAACCAGCCACGGCATGTCTCCGGTGCCGTACGCCACCTGGGGAAGCGGCAGGACGCCGGAGTCACGACGGACACGGTCGAGGTGGACCTGCGCTCACTGGAACCGGAGATCGAGCGGGTCGTGCTGGGTGTCTCGGCGGACGGCGGCACCTTCGGCCAGCTGTCCGGGCTGACGCTGCGGCTGCTCGACGCCGGGACACAGCGGGAGTTCGCGCGCTTCGAGATGGAGGCCACGACGGAAACGGCGTTCATCGGCGGCGAGTTGTATCTGCGTGGCGGACAGTGGAAGTTCCGGGCGATCGGACAGGGGTACGCGTCCGGACTCGCGGGACTCGCCACCGATTTCGGCATCAGCGTGGACGAGGAGCCCGGCCTTCCCACGCCAGCGCCGGTAGTGCCGCCCGTGGTCCTGCCCGCCGCCGTGCCGGTCCCGCCGCCCGCTCAAGCTTCCCCGGCACCCCGGACTCCCCCAGCACCTCCGACTCCCCCGGCACCCCTGACTCCCCCAGCACCCCCGGCCTCCCCCTCGCGTCCCGCCAAGGGCGAGGCACGGCTGCCCGTGGACATGCGCAAGCGGCTCTCCCTGCGCAAGGAGCAGGTGGCGGTCAGCCTGCGGAAGCACGGGGCGGAGGGTGTCACGGCGCGTGTGGTGTTGATCCTGGATGCCTCCGGTTCCATGTCCTTCCTGTACGCGAAGGGCGTCGTGTCCGACGTGGTCGAGCGGATGGCCGCCGTGGCCGCCCAGTTGGACGACGACGGCGTGATGCAGGCGTGGACGTTCGCCTCCCACGCGGCCCGGCTGCCGGATCTGGCCCTCGGCGAGTTGCCCGAGTGGCTCGAGCTTCACGTCCGCGTCGGCGAGCTGAGCCTGTTCCGGCGGAGCAGGAAGCCGCGGAAAGGGCTGCTGCCGGGACAGGTGGACATGCGGACGGTCGGCATCCAGAACGAGGAGCAGAAGGCGATCGCCGAGGTGCGCACGTATGTCAGGGAGCACCCGGCGGCCGATCCCACCCTGGTCCTGTTCTTCTCCGACGGGGGCGTCTATCGCAACAACGAGATCGAGCGGGAACTGCGGGAGGCGGTGGAGGAGCCGATCTTCTGGCAGTTCGTGGGCCTGGGCCGGTCCGACTACGGCGTGCTGGAGCGGTTCGACGCCCTGCCGGGCCGACGCGTCGACAACGTCGGCTTCTTCGCCGTGGACGACATCGGCGGCATTCCGGACCCGGAGCTGTACGACCGGCTGCTCTCCGAGTTTCCCGCCTGGATCACGGCGGCCCGGCGGCAGGGCATCCTCTGATCCCGTCTGCCGGCCGACAGCCCGTACGCGGGCATGCCGAGCACCGATCGGGGCCCGCGCTCCGGCGGCGCGGGCCCGTTGCGTCTGTCACCCCCGGTGTCGGCCCGCCGGGGATCACTCCGGCTGGTGCTCGGGCCCCCCGAAGTCCGGGCTCGTGAAGTCCGGGCTGGTGAAGCTCGGCCGGGGGCCGGCCGCGGGCCCGCCATCGGGGCTGCTGAACCCCGGCCGGTTGTAACCGAGATGCGGCATGCGGCCGGTGGTGGGCGTCGGTGACGGCCGGTCCAGTGCCGCCGCGGCGGGATCGGCGAGGGCGTGCCGGAGGAACGGCATGATGCCGCGCTCCAGCAGGGCGTCCCGCCAGGCTTCCCTGGCGCGGTCGACCTCCTCGTCGAGCTCGCCGCGCGCTCCTGCCTGGAGCGAGGACGAGCCGTTGCGCAGTGCGGTCAGCAGCAGCCCGACCGCGGCGACCAATATCGCGGCCGCCGTGACCGCGCCGAAGACCCACCCGGTGGTCAGGAGGGTCTGGGCGAACGTCTGTTCGGGATCGAGCACCTTCAACAGGTAGCCGACGAGCAGGAAGATCACCGCGGCTGTTCCGGCGAGCACGGGAGCGAGCACCGCGATGACCGCGATGGCGCCGGCGCCGGCGGTCTCGGTGACCTCCCCCATGGTGGTGGCGAGCCCCACCGCGGTGGTGCCCGGCTCCGCGGAGCCGATCTCCTCGCTGACGGCTGGGGTGGACGGCGCCGGATGGCGCAGTTCCTCGCGGACCTTCACGTAGTGCGCGTACTCGGTCGTCGCGGCCGCCGTGATGAGTGCGGTGGCGTTGAGCGCCATGGTGCGCAGTTGCTCGGGGTTGAGCCGCCGGCCGACAGCGGCGAGTTCCGGGTGGTGTGGGGCGGAGCGCAGCGCCTCATCGAGGATCCGCTCGTATTCCTGGCGGTCCTCACTCAGCAGGTGCTGCGGAACGCTGTTCATCTGCATCCCCCGATGCTCCGTAGGGCTGATGGCTCGCACGCTGACGAGCCGTTGGGCAGAAACGGAGGGGAGCCTGCTACGGATAAGCCGATGGTAGAGCGGTGACGGCACGCCGTGACAGGGGGTTTCCAGAAATTGCCCCCTGGCCGGCGCGGTCCTTCGTGGCGGACGCCTGCCCGGTGAGCGCTCAGCTACCCAGGGGCAGTTGCCGGACCAGCAGCTTTCCGGCCATGGTCACCCCGCCGTCCATCGCGATGGCCAGTCCGTCGGCGTAAAGATGCGGTTCCTCGACCACGGGGCTCGGGCTGTCCTCGCCCTCCTCCGAGCCGACCTCGCCCAGCAGGTACGGAATGGGGCTGTGCCCGTGGACGATCCGGGTGCCGCCGTAGGTGTCCAGCAGGGAGAGGACGGCTTCGGCGCCCCCGTCGTCGCGGAAGGCGAAGCGCCTGGTCAGCTTCCGGAAGAGGTCCCAGCACTCGTCGGCGTCGTTGCGGGTGAGGGTTTCGCGGATGGTGTCGTTGACCGCTTCGATGGAGTCGCCGTAGTCGAGATAGGCGGTGGTGTCGGAGTGCATCAGGAGGTGGCCGTCGACTTCCTCCATGGCGTCGAGGCGGGCCATCCACTGCAGGTGATGGTCCTGGAGACGGTCCATGTCGGTCTTCTGGCCGCCGTTGAGCAGCCAGGCGGCCTGGAAGGTGGCCGTGCCCGCGCCGGAGTTCACCGGCGTGTCGCCGAACCGCTTGGCGCCGAGCAGCAGCAGCTCGTGGTTGCCCATCAGCGCCTTGCAGTAGCCCCCGACCGCGGCCGCCTCGGCGGACAACCGCATCACGAGGTCGATCACACCGATGCCGTCCGGGCCGCGGTCGGTGAAGTCGCCGAGGAACCACAGGCGGGCGGTCCCGGCGGACCAGTTGCCCGCGGCGTCGACGAGGCCCTGCTCCTGGAGCGCGGCGATCAGCTGGTCGAGATAGCCGTGCACGTCGCCGACGACGTAGAGCGGACCCGGGCCCTCGGCCGGCTGCGGAGCCGGCCCGGCCTCGGGGTCGACGGCGACCTGAACCGTGTCACCCCGGTTGATGACGGGCAGGTCGCGCTGTGTCGGCGTATAGCCGTCGGGCTCCTCGGCGAGCCCGTCGATCGCGCCGAGGGGCTCGCCCGGAGGCGTGCTCGGCACGTACGGACCGGTCTCGTTGACGTACGCGGGCACCCGAAAGTCGCGCAACGTCTCCGTCCGCAGCACCTCGGGTCCCTGACCGGCCCCCTGAGTCATCGACCCCTCCACCACCATCGCGCCGCATCTGCACCGGATCGGACTGCCTGGTCGCAGCGGCCCGCGGTGTCGTGGGCCCATCATAGGAATGCGGATCGCGCCATGTGATGACCCAGGGGTGGTGAATCGGAGCAGGAGCCCTGTTCGCCACGGTTTTCGCCCGAATTGGGCAGGGCTTTCGCAGGTGGACGCCCCCGTGGCGCGCCCACCGGGCGTCAACCCCGGCGGACGCCGGGTTACCCCCGCGCGCCGACGCCGGGCTCGACTTCTCGCGCCGGCGCCGGGTTCACCCCTGTTCGGGCGACCGGGGTGGGCTGACCGTCGTGCGGGGCGAGCGCCGCTCGGAGGACGTCCGCACGATCAACTCCGTCGGTATCACCTGCTCGACCGGCTGGTCCGAGTCGACCCCTTCGATGGCGTCGATGAGCAGCTGGACCACGGCGGTGCCGATCCGGCGCGGTTTGAGCGACAGCGTGGTGATGGGCGGTTCGGTGCTGGCATAGACGGTGGACTCGCTGCAGCAGACCAGCAGCAGGTCGTCCGGTACACGCAGACCGTAGCGGCGGGCCGCGGCGAGCAGGTCGGTGCCGTTCGGGTCGAAGAGGCCGTAGACGGCGTCGGGCCGGTCGGGACGGGCCAGTAAGCGGTCCGCCGCGACGGCGCCCGCGCAGGGGTCGTGGGCGGGGTAGGCCTCGTACACCGGATCCTGTCCGACCCGCTCGCACCAGCGCAGATAGGCGGTGGTGGAGAGGTGGGTGTAGGTGTCCGTGGAGGTGCCGGTCAGGAGGCCGATCCGGCGGGCGCCGGCGTCCGCGAGATGGTCGAGGATGCCGAGGACCGCGGCCTCGTGGTCGTTGTCCACCCAGGCGGTGACCGGGAGCGTGCCCGCCGGGCGGCCGTCGGAGACGACCGGTAAGCCCTGGCGGACGAGCTCGCTGACGACCGGGTCCTGGTCGGAGGGGTCGATGACCACGGTCCCGTCCAGGGCGACGTTCGACCACACGTCGTGGCGCGAGGTCGCCGGGAGGATGACCAGGGCGTAGCCCCGGGCGAGTGCGGCCGAGGTGGCGGCTCTGGCCATCTCCGCGAAGTACGCGAACTCCGTGAAGGTGAAAGGTTCATCCCCGTATGTCGTCACCGTCAGGCCGATGAGCCCCGACTTTCCGGTACGGAGGGTTCGGGCCGCGGCCGATGGGCGATATCCCAGTCGGTCGGCGACTTCGCGGACGTGGCGTCGGGTGGCGTCCGGGAGCCGGCCCTTGCCGTTGAGGGCGTCGGACACGGTCGTGATGGAGACCCCTGCGGCCGCGGCCACGTCTCTGATACCCGCCCGGCCCGGTCGACCGCCTCGGCGGGTGGTCTCCGCCCGGCTCACCTGGTGCTTCCCTGCTGCTGTCATGGCGAGCCGATAGTAGGGCTCATGCGGTGGGGTAGTGCGGACGCATATGCACGCGTTGACAGGCACGTTTCTGCATGATCAAAACGGTTCAAGTGCCTTGGAAACAAAGGAAGTTGAACGATACAATGGCAGTACGTGACTTGTCGGCGCGCATGGGCCTGCCAAGTGGGCCATGTCTCGAAGAGGTCTCAACTCACCTTCACGGGTGATGCGCGCCACGGCGTGAGCCACCGGCGCATGCGGTTCTGGATGGTGCGCCCCCCAATTCGTACGCCTTCGTACGAGGATGACCGCCGGTTCTGTGTGACGCTCGTCGCACACCGTGTGGTGCGCACATCGGGGCATCTCGGAGTGGTCGTGGGGGCATACGGCGATGATCGCCGGGGTGCACGTGTCCGGCCACCGGCCGTGTGAGGTCGTACGAGGTGCCCACAGCCCATTCGCAGCGGCGTCGAATCCTCATAAGGTGAGAAGTATTGGTAGCCGGTGGTGGTCATGAGCCAGCGGTGGTCGCGAGGAGGACTGCGGTGAGCGAGACGAGCCCCAAGCTGCGTGCCGAGCTGGAGGGTATCCCCACCTACAAGCCGGGCAAGCCCGCTGCGGCCGGCGCGGTGGCGTACAAGCTGTCCTCGAACGAGAACCCCTACCCGCCCCTGCCCGGCGTCATCGAGAGCGTGACCGCGGCGGCGGCCTCGTTCAACCGCTACCCCGACATGGCGTGCACGGGCCTGATGAACGAGCTGTCGGATCGCTTCGCGGTCCCTCTCTCGCACCTGGCCACCGGCACCGGATCGGTCGGGGTCGCCCAGCAGTTGCTGCAGGCCACCAGTGGTCCCGGGGACGAGGTCGTCTACGCCTGGCGGTCCTTCGAGGCGTACCCGATCATCACGCAGGTCAGCGGAGCCACCTCGGTGCCTGTGCCGCTGACGCCGGACGAGGTGCACGACCTGGACGCCATGGCCGACGCGATCACCGACAGGACCCGGCTGATCTTCGTCTGCAACCCGAACAACCCGACCGGCACCGTGGTGCGCCGGGCCGAGCTGGAGCGGTTCCTCGACCGGGTGCCCAGCGACGTGCTGGTGGTCCTGGACGAGGCCTACCGCGAGTTCATCCGTGACGTCGAGGTGCCGGACGGTGTGGCGATCTACCGTGACCGGCCCAACGTCTGTGTGCTGCGCACCTTCTCCAAGGCGTACGGGCTGGCGGGCCTGAGGGTCGGCTTCGCGATCGCCCATGAACCGGTGGCGGCGGCACTGCGCAAGACGGCCGTTCCCTTCGGCGTGAGCCAGCTCGCCCAGGACGCGGCGGTCGCCTCGCTGCGCGCCGAGGACGAGCTGCTCGGCCGGGTCGGCTCACTGGTGGGCGAGCGTGCCCGGGTGGTCGAGACGCTCCGGGACCAGGGCTGGACGGTGCCCGAGACCCAGGCCAACTTCGTCTGGCTCAGGCTGGGGGAGCGCACGCTCGACTTCGCGGCCGTCTGCGAGCAGGCCGGAGTCGTCGTGCGGCCTTTCGCCGGCGAAGGGGTGCGCGTGACGATCGGCGAGACCGAGGCGAACGACATCTTCCTGAAGGTGACCGAGGGCTTCCACAAGGAGCTCTAGGCCCTTCCGATCAAGGTTCCGACCGGCCCCTGTACGCGGGGAGCCGGTCGGTCCGCTTTTAGGGACCCCCCACCTGTCCCGTCTCGAACAGCCATGCGTCATAATTGCTTGTGAATGTGAACGCGTTCACAAGCGTGTCCCGGTTGCCCCGTGATGCGTGTGACAAAAGGGGCAAATTGCCGCTGCAGCAAGGCGGCGTAAGGAGACTGACGACGTGGAATTGGCTCTGGCGCCGGAGACCCTGGCGCGATGGCAGTTCGGCATCACCACCGTCTACCACTTCCTCTTCGTCCCTCTGACGATCTCGCTCGCCGCTCTCACGGCGATCCTGGAGACCGCCTGGGTGCGGACGGGCAAGGCGCACTACCTCAGGGCGACCAAGTTCTGGGGCAAGCTGTTCCTGATCAATATCGCCATGGGTGTCGTCACCGGCATCGTGCAGGAGTTCCAGTTCGGCATGAACTGGTCCGACTACTCGCGCTTCGTCGGCGACGTCTTCGGTGCCCCGCTCGCCTTCGAGGCCCTGATCGCCTTCTTCTTCGAGTCCACCTTCATCGGGCTGTGGATCTTCGGCTGGGACAAGCTGCCGAAGAAGATCCACCTCGCCTGTATCTGGATGGTCTCCATAGGCACCGTCCTGTCGGCGTACTTCATCATGGCCGCCAACTCCTTCATGCAGCATCCGGTCGGCTACCGGCTCGTGAAGAAGGCGGACGGATCGATGAGGGCCGAGCTCACGGACTTTCCCAAGGTGCTCTTCCAGGAGACGGCGCTCGTCAACTTCTGGCACGTCATCAGCGCCTCCATCCTGGTCGGCGGCGCCTTCATGACCGGCATCGCGGTCTTCCACCTCCGCAAGAAGCGGCACATCCGCACCATGCGGATGTCGCTGCGGCTCGGTCTGGTCACCGCTCTCGTCGGCACGCTCCTCACCGTCGTCAGCGCCGACACTCTCGGCAAGGTGATGTACGAGCAGCAGCCGATGAAGATGTCGGCCGCTGAAGCCCTCTGGGACTCGCAGCAGCCCGCGCCCTTCTCGCTCTTCGCATACGGCGATGTCGCCGAGGGCCACAACACGGTCGCCATCGAGATACCGGGGGTCCTCTCCTTCCTCGCGAAGAACGACCTCAACGCCAAGATTCCCGGCATCAACGACATCAACAAGGCCGAGCAGGAGAAGTTCGGACCCGGCGACTACCGTCCCAACATCCCCACCGCCTACTGGGCGTACCGCTGGATGATCGGCTTCGGGGGGGTCTCGATGGCCCTGTGCACGGCCGGCCTCTGGCTGACCAGGCGGAAGCTCTGGCTGGCGCCGGCACACCGCACCGGGGACGAGGAGGTGCCGAAGCTCATGCTCACCAAGGACATGGAGCTGACACCGAGGCTGGGCCTCTGGTGGTGGCGGCTGTCCCAGTGGACGCTGATCTTCCCGCTCATCGGTATCTCCTGGGGCTGGATCTTCACCGAGACGGGGCGTCAGCCCTGGGTGGTCTACGGCCTGCTGAGGACCAGGGACGCGGTCTCGCCGGGAGTCTCCCAGGGCGAGGTGCTGACCTCGTTGATCGTGTTCACCCTCATCTACGCGGTCCTCGCCGTCATCGAGGTGAAGCTGATGCTCAAGTACGTCAGGCAGGGGCCGCCCGAGCTCACCGAGGCCGATCTCAACCCGCCCACCAGGATCGGCGGCGACTCCCATGACGCCGACAAGCCGATGGCCTTCTCCTACTAGGGCCCAGGGAGCTGCTGAGTCATGGAACTTCACGACGTCTGGTTCGTCCTCATCGCGGTCCTGTGGACCGGCTACTTCTTCCTGGAGGGCTTCGACTTCGGGGTCGGCATCCTCACCGGACTGCTGGCCCGCGGCCGCGCCGAGAAGCGGGTCCTCATCAACACCATCGGCCCTGTCTGGGACGGCAACGAGGTGTGGCTGCTCTCCGCGGGCGGCGCGACCTTCGCCGCCTTCCCGGAGTGGTACGCCACGCTCTTCTCCGGCTTCTATCTGCCGTTGCTGCTCATCCTGGTCTGCCTGATCGTGCGCGGTGTCGCCTTCGAGTACCGCGCGAAGCGGCCCGAGGAGAACTGGCAGCGCAACTGGGAGACGGCGATCTTCTGGACCTCGCTGATCCCCGCGTTCCTGTGGGGCGTGGCCTTCGGCAACATCGTGCACGGAGTGAAGATCGACAAGAGCTTCGAGTACGTGGGCGGTCTCGGTGACCTGCTCAACCCCTACGCGATCCTCGGCGGACTCGTCACCCTGACACTGTTCACCTTCCACGGGACCGTGTTCGTCGGGCTCAAGACCGTGGGGGACATCCGGGAGCGGGCGCGCGGGCTGTCCCTCCAGGTCGGGCTGGTCACCGCAGTGCTGGCACTCGCCTTCCTGAGCTGGACCCAGGTGGACAACGGCGACGGAAAGTCCCTGGTCGCGATGATCGTGGCCGTGGTCGCTCTGGTGGCCGCCCTGGCGGCGGCGCGCGCGGGACGTGAGGGCTGGGCGTTCGCCCTGTCGGGGCTCACCATCGTGGCCGCTGTCGCGATGCTCTTCCTGACGCTCTTCCCGAACGTCATGCCGTCCTCGCTCAATGAGGACTGGAGCCTGACGGTCACGAACGCCTCGTCGAGTCCGTACACGCTGAAGATCATGACCTGGTGCGCCGGGATCGCCACGCCGATCGTCCTGCTCTACCAGGGCTGGACCTACTGGGTGTTCCGCAAGCGAATCGGTACGCATCACATCGCTGCGGATATCACGCACTGAATCCGACGTAAGGGCATGTTTCACGTGAAACATGCCGGATGAGCCAAGGGTGTGTTTCACGTGAAACCAATCGACCCGCGTCTGCTGCGGTACGCCCGCGCCACCCGCGTCTTCCTGCTGACGGTCGTGGGGCTGGGCGCGGTCGGAGCGACGCTGGTCATTGCGCAGGCGATGCTCATCGCCGAAGTCGTGGTCGGCGCCTTCCAGCACGGTCACTCGGCTCCGGAACTTCGTACCCCTCTGCTCCTGCTGGTCGCGGTCGCCGTGGGACGGGCACTCGTCGCATGGCTCACCGAACTCGCCGCGCACCGGGCAAGCGCGGCGGTCAAATCGGAACTGCGGGGGCGGTTGCTGGAGCGGGCCGCCGCGCTCGGTCCCGGATGGCTGGGCGGGCAGCGCACCGGGTCGCTGGTCGCCCTCGCCACGAGGGGAGTGGACGCGCTGGACGATTACTTCTCGCGCTATCTCCCGCAGTTGGGCCTCGCGATCGTGGTGCCCGTGGCGGTGCTCGCGCGGATCGTCACCGAAGACTGGGTGTCGGCGGCGATCATCGTCGTCACCCTTCCGCTCATCCCCCTCTTCATGGCCCTGATCGGATGGGCCACGAGGTCCCGGATGGACCGTCAGTGGCGACTGCTGTCACGGCTTTCGGGGCACTTCCTGGACGTGGTCGCCGGACTGCCCACGCTCAAGGTCTTCGGCAGGGCCAAGGCCCAGGCCGAGTCGATCCGGCGGATCACCGGCGAGTACCGCCAGGCGACCATGCGGACCCTGCAGATCGCCTTCCTGTCCTCCTTCGCGCTGGAACTGCTCGCCACGATCTCGGTCGCGCTGGTCGCCGTGACCATCGGGATGCGGCTCGTCCACGGCGACATGGATCTGTACGTGGGGATCGTCATCCTCGTCCTCGCGCCCGAGGCCTACCTGCCGCTGCGACAGGTAGGGGCGCAGTACCACGCCGCCGCCGAGGGGCTCGCCGCGGCCGAGGAGATCTTCTCGGTGCTGGAGACACCGTTGCCGGCCGGCGGTTCGCTTCCCGTGCCGGAAGGCGAGATCAGCTTCGACGCGGTGACGGTCCGCTATCCGGGGCGCTCCGGGGACGCGGTCTCCGACGTCTCCTTCGCGGTCGCGCAGGGTGAGACGGTGGCACTCGTCGGACCGAGCGGCGCGGGCAAGTCGACCCTGCTCGACGTCCTGCTCGGATTCGTGGAACCCACCGCGGGCCGGGTACGGGTCGGAGGAGCCGATCTCGCTGGAAGCGACGTGGAGGAGTGGCGCTCACGGGTGGCCTGGGTGCCGCAACGTCCGCACCTCTTCGCGGGCTCGATCGCGGAGAACGTACGGCTGGCACGACCTGACGCCGACGACACGGCGGTACGGCGGGCGCTGGCCGACGCGGGGGCGCTGGAGTTCGTGGACGCACTGCCCGACGGCGCCCGCACGGTACTCGGTGAGGACGGCAGCGGCCTCTCCGCCGGGCAGCGCCAACGCCTCGCCCTGGCACGGGCGTTCCTCGCGGACCGGCCGGTGCTGCTTCTCGACGAGCCGACGGCCTCGCTCGACGGCACGACGGAGGCGGAGGTCGTGGCGGCGGTGCGCAGGCTTGCCCTCGGGCGGACGGTCCTGCTGGTCGTGCACCGGCCCGCGCTGCTGGGAGTGGCGGACCGGGTGGTGCGGCTGGAGCCCGGGGCGCCCACCACGGTGCCGCGTCCCGCGCACGGCGGGACCACGACGCGGCCCGGGCCGGTCGAGCCGGAGGGTGTGCCCGCGGCCGACGCGGAGGAGTTCCTCGGGGTCTCCAGCGGGCGCGGCGATGTCCTCGCCCGGGTCCGTGCCATGGCCGGTCCCCGCAGCGGTCGTTTCGCGCTCGCGCTCCTGCTCGGCAGTCTCGCGCTCGCCAGCGCCGTCGGCCTGATGGCCACCTCGGGATGGCTCATCTCGCGGGCGTCCCAGCAGCCACCGGTCATGTATCTGATGCTGGCGGTGACGGCCACGCGGGCGTTCGGGATCGGCCGGGCCGTCTTCCGCTACGCCGAGCGGCTGGTGTCGCACGACGCGGTGCTGCGGATGCTGGCCGACACCCGCGTCGCCGTCTACCGGCGCCTGGAGCGTCTCGCGCCGGCGGGGCTGCGCACGACCCGGCGCGGTGATCTGCTCTCGCGGCTCGTCGCCGACGTCGACGCGCTGCAGGACTACTGGCTGCGGTGGCTGCTGCCCGCCGGGGCCGCGGTCCTGGTGTCGACCGCCTCCGTCGGCTTCACCGCCTGGCTGCTGCCCGAGGCCGGAGCCGCCCTCGCGGCCGGGCTGCTGGCGGCCGGGGTCGGCGTCCCGCTCGTGACCGGGGCCGTCTCGCGCCGCGCGCAACGGCGACTGGCCCCCGCCCGCGGCGACCTGGCGACCCGCGTCACCGATCTCCTCACGGGTACGGCCGAATTGACGGTCGCGGGCGCGCTGGCCGCCCGTACTGCCGAGGCCCGGCGGGCCGACACCGTGCTGACCCGCATCGCCTCGCGGTCCGCCGCCGCGACCGCGCTCGGCGACGGACTCACCGCACTGGCGACCGGCCTGACCGTCGCCACGGCCGCCCTCGTGGGGGCCCAGGCGGTCGCGAGCGGACGACTGAGCGGCGTGGCGATGGCCGTGGTCGTCCTCGTCCCGCTGGCCGCGTTCGAGGCCGTTCTGGGGCTGCCGCTCGCCGTCCAGCACCGGCAGCGGGTGCGGGAGAGCGCGGGCCGCGTGTACGAGATCCTGGACGCCCCCGACCCCGTACGCGAACCGGAGCAGCCGCGGCCGGCACCCGTGTCGCCCTTCCCGCTGCGGGTGCGCGGACTCGCGGCCCGTCACCCGGGACAGGACCGGGACGCGCTCGCCGGCCTCGACCTGACGCTCGAACGGGGCCGCAGGATCGCGGTCGTGGGCCCCTCCGGCTCCGGCAAGACCACGCTGGCACAGGTGCTGCTGCGCTTCCTGGACGCGGATGCGGGGACGTACACGCTGAATGGCACCGACGCGTACGGCATGGACGGGGACGACGTACGCCGTCTGGTCGGGCTCTGCGCCCAGGACGCGCACCTCTTCGACAGCAGCGTGCGGGAGAACCTGCTGCTGGCCAGGAAGAACGCCACGGAGACCGAGCTGCGCGACGCGCTCGCCCGAGCCCGGCTCCTGGAGTGGACGGACGAGCTGCCCGGCGGACTCGACACACTGATCGGCGAGCACGGGGCGCGGCTGTCCGGCGGTCAGCGCCAGCGGCTGGCGCTCGCCCGAGCGCTGCTCGCCGACTTCCCCGTCCTCGTCCTGGACGAGCCCGCGGAACATCTCGACCTGCCGACGGCCGACGCGCTCACCGCGGACCTGCTGGCCGCGACCGAGGGGCGTACGACGTTGCTGATCACTCACCGTCTGGCCGGGCTGGAAGCGGTGGACGAGGTGATCGTGCTGGCACGGGGCCGGGTGGCGCAGCGGGGCGCGTACGCCGAGTTGTCCGTGGTGGAGGGTCCGCTGCGGGAGATGGTGGAGCGGGAGGCGGCGGGGGATCTGCTCGCCGGAGCGGCGGCTGGCAGGGGTGCGTCCGACGCCGGGCCCCTGGGTATCCGCGATGCCGTGGGTTCCGTACCCGACTTTCGGTAGTAAAAGCGACTAACTACGCTCAAGGCATGGCAGTGGCTTCCGAGGCTTCCGCCTCGCCCGACCCGGACGGCGGTCCGGACGTAGCGCGCCTCCTGGACGCGATGCGGGCGGTCGGGGCGGAGCTGGAGCTGCACGCGACGCTGGACCGGATCTGCGAGACCGCGGCAGCGCTGACGGACGCGTGCTATGCGGCGATCGGGGTCGTCGAGGAGGACGGCGAGGGGCTCGTGGACTTCGCGTACCACGGGATCGACGCGGAGACCGCCCAGCGGATCGGGCGGCTGCCCGACGGGCACAGGGGGCTGCTCGGAGCGCTCATCCACGACCCGGGCCCGGTACGGCTCACGTACCTGGACGAAGACGGTCGCTCGTGCGGCTTCCCTGATCACCATCCGTCGATGCGCAGCTTCCTCGGGGTTCCGATCCGCGTGCAGGGCGAGATCTTCGGGAACCTCTATCTGGCCGAGAAACGCGACGGCGAGCCGTTCGGCGACCACGATCTCGACATGGTCCGGGTGCTGGCCGCGGAGGCGGGTATCGCGATCGGCAACGCCCGGCTGTACGAGGCGGCCCAGCAGCGCGAGCGCTGGATCGACGGTTCGGTGGCCGTCACCACGGCCCTGCTGGCGGGCGGCGACGCCGAGGACGCGCTCCAGGTCGTCGCCGAGCAGGCGCGCCGGCTCTCCTGCGCGGCGGCCGGGATCGTGCTGCTGCCCGCCGACGAGGGCGGCCTGGAGATCACCGCGGTCGCGAGGGACCGTCCGTCCCAGGCGCTCGGCTTCGTCATCCCCCCGGAGAGCGAGCTGGTCGCCGAACTCCTCGGCGGGAACGCCGTGTTCCTCGACGACGCGGCCACCGATCCGCGCATCCGCACCGATTTCGTCCGCGAGTACGGTCCGACGATGATGCTCCCCCTGCAGAGCGAGAGCCGCCTGCTGGGGGCCCTCGTCACTCCCCGGGAACGGGGTGCCCGCCCGTTCACCGAGGCCGAGCACACCCTGGCCGCGCAGTTCGCCGCGCAGGCGGCGCTCGCACTGATGATGGCCGAGGCGCAGCGGGACCGGGAGCGGCTCGCGGTCTACGAGGACCGCGAACGGATCGCCCGCGACCTGCACGATCTCGTCATCCAACGGCTGTTCGCGACCGGGATGATGCTGGAGAGCGCCCAGCGGTGTTCGGGCGTGCCCGAGGTGCGGGAGGGCGTCGGCAAGGCGGTCGACGAGCTCGACGTCACCATCCAGGAGATCCGCACCGCCATCTTCGCGTTGCAACAGGGTCCCGCCGAGGCCCCGTCCGGGCTGCGTACCCGCGTACTGCGCGAGATCAACATGGCCGCCGTGCCCATGGGCTTCAGGCCCGTTCACCATTTCGTCGGTCCCGTGGACACGGCCGTCGGTGAACTGACCGCCAGGAATCTCATCGCCGCTCTGCGCGAGGCCCTCTCCAACGCCTTCCGGCATTCCGGGGCCTCCCGCATCGATGTCGTCGTCGACGCGACCGTCACCCTGCGGGACGGGCGGCGCGGGGTCCGGCTGAGTGTCGCGGACGACGGTGTCGGCATCCCCCACCGCGGCCGGCGCAGCGGTCTGACGAATCTCAGGCGGCGGGCCGAGGCGCTGGGAGGCGACAGTTGGTACGGGCCGGGACTCGGCGGGAACGCCGGCGGTACGACCGTGGTGTGGCAGGCGCCCTACGCTCCCCGGGCCGGCTCGCCGTAGAGGCGACGGCCGCCCGGGAGTGTGCGCCCCCGGGCGTACGACGTGAACAGGACGGGGGCGCCGGACCGGCACGCGGGTGGACGCCGGACCGGCACACGACGGCTGGCTTGCGATCGACTCGCCGCTGGGGAAGCGACGGCAGTTCGGGGACGACCGCCGCCGCATCGCGCAGTCGGGCACGACCGGCAACTCGACCGGACCGCATTCGTACTTCGCGGTGAGGATTACCCCGCGACCGGGCTCGGCCATCGATCCGGTGCCGTGGCCTGTCCCGCTCGGGGTCGCGGTCCGCTGGACCGTGATGCCTGCTCGAATCGTTTCTGCGAATCGGTGCTACGACCGGTCGGCGATGATCCGCTCGATGACGACCGCCACGCCGTCCTCGTTGTTGGCGACCGTACGGCCGGAGGCGGCGGCGATCACGGCGGGGTGGGCGTTGCCCATCGCGTACGACGTGCCCGCCCAGGTGAGCATCTCGACGTCGTTCGGCATGTCCCCGAAGGCGACGACCTCCTCCGGCGCGATGCCGCGCTCGGCGCAGCACAGCGCGAGCGTGCTGGCCTTGGAGACGTCGGGGCCGCTGATCTCCAACAGCGCGCTGGGGCTGGAGCGGGTGACGGTGGCACGGTCGCCGACCGCGCGGCGCGCCACGGTGAGGAAGGCGTCGGGGTCGAGCTCGTGATGGAAGGCGAGGATCTTGAGCACCGGCTCACCGGCGCCGGGAGCATCGGGTGCCAGCAGCTTCTCGGCGGGGCCGAGGGCGTCCGGCAGCTCCAGGTGCATCTTGGGATACGCGGGCTCCTGATAGAAGCCGTACGTCTGTTCCACGGCGAACACCGTGCCCGGCGCGGCCTCACGCACCAGCCCTACCGCGTCGAGCGCGTTCTCCCGTGCGAGTTCCCGCACCTTGACGAACCGGTGGGCACCGGGGCCGCCGTGCAGGTCGACCACGGCGGCGCCGTTGCCGCAGATCGCCAGGCCGTGCCCGTGCACGTGGTCGCTGACGACGTCCATCCAGCGCGCCGGGCGGCCGGTGACGAAGAAGACCTCGATGCCGGCTTCCTCGGCGGCGGCCAGGGCGGCGACCGTGCGCTCGGACACCGACTTGTCGTCGCGCAGCAGGGTGCCGTCGAGGTCGGTGGCGATCAGGCGGGGCGGGGCGATGGGAGTACCTCCTTGTTCGAGCGCGGTCGAGCGCGTGCGGGAGGCGCGAGAGGCCGGGGGCTCGGGCTGTCGGGTCGCTGAGGTCACCGCGCCATTCTGGCGCATATGCCCGCACGGCCGTGCGGGGGTTCGCACAGGTGAGTGGTTACCGCTCTCACCAGTACGGTCACAGCCCGGAGCCGGGGCCTGTCAGCGCAGCTGCGCCGGGGCCTCCATGGCGATGCGTTCGAAGACCTTCTCGTCGGCCGCGAAGTCGGAGTCGGGAATGGGCCAGTGGATCACGATGTCGGTGAAGCCCAGCTCGGCGTGGCGGCCCGCGAAGTCGACGAAGGCGTCGAGGGACTCCAGCGGACGGCCGCGGTCGGGGGTGAAGCCGGTGAGCAGGATCTTGTCGAGCTCGGCCGCGTCACGGCCGATCGCGTCGCAGGCGTCCGCCAGCTTCCCGGCCTGTCCACGAATGGCTTGAACCGACTGTTCGGAGGTCCCCGTTTCGTACAGCTTCGGGTCTCCGGTCGTCACCCAGGCCTGTCCGTACCGGGCGGCGAGCTTCAGCCCGCGCGGACCGGTGGCGGCCACCGCGAAGGGCAGCCGGGGGCGCTGGACGCAGCCGGGGATGTTGCGGGCCTCGTGCGCGGAGTAGAAGGTGCCCTCGGACGTGACGGATTCCTCGGTGAGGAGGCGGTCGAGCAGCGGTACGAACTCGGCGAGGCGGTCGGCGCGCTCGCGCGGGGCCCAGGGCTCCTGGCCGAGCGCCGTGGCGTCGAAGCCGGTGCCGCCCGCGCCGATGCCCAGGGTGACCCGCCCGTCCGAGATGTCGTCGAGGGAGATCAGTTCCTTGGCGAGGGCGACCGGGTGCCGGAAGTTCGGCGAGGTCACGAGCGTGCCCAGCCGGAGGCGGTCGGTGGCGGCCGCCGCGGCGGTGAGCGTCGGTACGGCTCCGAACCAGGGGCCGTCCCGGAAGGTCCGCCAGGAGAGGTGGTCATAGGTGAACGCCGTGTGGAAGCCGAGCTGCTCCGCGCGCTGCCAGGCGGAACGGCCGCCCTCGTGCCAGCGGAGGTACGGCAGGATCACGGTGCTCAGACGCAGACTCATGCATCGAGCGTAAGCCGAGCCGCGGTGTGGTCGCGGCCATCGCGTGATCACTCCGGGGCCGGGTCCCGGTCAGTGCGGGCCGGGGAACCGCAGATACGCCGGGGGCACGGCCTCGGTGAGCCACACGCCGTTCGCGCTGACCCGGAAGACATGGCCGTCGCGGTGCATGGCGGCGGCGTCCACGCCGAGCACGACCGGTCGCCCGCGGCGGGCGCCGACACGGGTGGCGGTCTCCCGGTCCTGCGACAGGTGGACGTCGTGCCGGTTCATGGGCCGCAGGCCCTCGGCGCGGATCGCGTCCAGGTTGCGTGCCACGGTCCCGTGGTAGAGGTGCGCCGGCGGGGTCGCGGGGGGCAGCCCCAGGTCGACCTCGACGGAGTGGCCCTGGCTGGCACGGATGCGGGTGCCCTCCACGGCGAAGCGCTGTTTGTCGTTCGTGGCCACCACGTGGTCGAGCTCCGCGCGCGTGAACCGGAATCCGTGCGACGCGGCCGCAGTGATCAGTGTGTCGATCTCGACCCAGCCTCCCTCGCCGAGCGTGAGTCCGATCCGCTCGGGCTGATGCCGCAGATGCTTCGAGAGGTACTTCGACACCTTCACGGTGCGTCTTTCATCCATTCCTACCTTCATCTCTTCGTTCATCCGACCAGGGTGCCTGGCGAGACGCTGATCACGCATTTGATTTTGATTCGGAGGTTTGATCCACAGCCAAGTGTGGTTATCCACAGGGGAATTGACGATTCTGTGGACAACTGGTCGCCCATTCACGGAGTTTCGTCAACAGTGCGGCGTGCGGCATGGTTTGTGGCGAGCTGGTCCAAGCTCCGTGCCTGCACCTCGCGTTCGGCCGCCGTCGCGACGAAGGCCGCGACCTGATCCGTACCAACCAGACGCTCCACGGCTCGCGTTGTGGCGGTCGGGAGCACCACCGAGGACGTCTCCTCGCGCTGCTCACCGGGTTGTTCCGTTCCCAGGTGCTCACGCAGGTGACGGGTGGCGAACAGCCGCATGGCCCGCGCCAGTTCGGCGTCCACGGTCTGCTGCGCGAGCGGCCGCAACCGGCGGACGAGCGAGGCCGCCTCGGCCGCCTCGGCGTCCGTCGGCGGATGCTCACCGAGATAGCGCGCGAAGACGTGCTCGGTCGTGAACTCCAGGAAACGCTCGGCGATGTGCTCGACCTTGACCCTCAACTCCCGCAGATGACTGGAGATCGCGGACAACGGAACTCCCGCCGCGTACAACTCGACCGCCACGGACAGCTCTTGGGGACTCGGTACGAGAAAGGAGTCCTCACTGCCGGGAACGGGCTCCAGCACACCCAGTTCCACCGCGTCGGCAACCGCCGCGTCGTCCGGACTCCCTCCGAAGCGTTCGTCCAGCTCGGCCCGGGAGATCCGCACCGCCCGCTCGTCGGTCCACGGCCCGTCGACCTCGGCGACCAGCCCGAGGATCCCGCCCAGGCCCCGGCCCGTGTCCCACGCCTCCAGGAGCTCCTTGATGGAGGCCAGGGTGTAGCCGCGGTCCAGGAGGTCGGCGATCTGCCGCAGCCGGGCCAGATGCGCGTCCGCGTATACGTTGGCGCGGCCCCGCCGCTCGGGCCGGGGGAGCAGCCCGCGGTCCTGATAGGCGCGGATCGTCCGGACCGTGGCGCCGCTGCGGTGCGCCAGGTCCTCGATGCGGTACCCGGCACCGACCGGCTCGTCGCTCACCGCTCCCTGCCCTCCCGGGCCGTTCACGAGACGGCGGCCCGACCGATCGCCCCCGCCGCCGTCCGTGCCGCGGGCGACTGCGCCAGATACTCGACGGCCCTGGGCAGCGAACCCTCCTGCGAGGGATGGTACGACCGCCGCAGATAGCGGGGCACGGCCGCGCCGAGCTCCTTCCAGGTGGGCAACAGGCCTTTGCGCACAGCCCTGTTGTGGGCCGCGAGCGAATACCGGGCCCGCCCGGCGAGCTGCGGGTCGTGACGCAGGAGATAGGCGGCGCCCCATGCCCAGAGGTAGAGCATCATCGGTGCCGTGACCGCCATGCCCACGATCCGGCGGGCATACCGGGGGAGGCTCTCGCCGCCGCAGTGCTGGTACATGTCGAAGGCGACCGCGCGGTGCTCCACCTCCTCCGCGCCGTGCCAGCGCAGCAGGTCGAGCATGACCTCGTCGGACCCGGCACGGTCCAGGCCGTCGGCGGCCAGCACCCAGTCACCGAGCACCGCCGTGAACTGCTCGATCGCGGCGACCACCGACAGCCGGAAGCGCAGCCACTCCCGGTCCGGCAGCGGCACCCCCAGGGGCGGGCGCTCACCGAGCACCTTCTCGAAGAGGAAGTCGACGTGCCGGATGAAGTCCCCCGTGTCGAGGCGCTGGGCCGCCAGGTGGTCGAGGACGTACGCGTGCTGCACGCTGTGCGTCGCCTCCTGGCCCATGAACCCTTTGACGTCCCGCAGGAGTTCGGGGTCCCCGATGAGCGGCAGCCCTTCCCTGAGGACCTTCACGAACCACCGCTCCCCTGCCGGCAGCAGCAGGTGCAGCACGTTGATGACGTGGGTGGCGGTGGGCTCGTCCGGTATCCAGTGCAGCGGGGTGCGCTCCCAGTCGAAGGAGACCCGGCGCGGGGTGATCGTGTGCTGCTCGCTCACAGCGGCGGCTCCATTCGCGCGACGGCGCGCAGCGCCCTCGGCGTGAACCGCGCCATCAGGCGGGCGCCGCGCGCCTCCGGGGTGACGGGAACGACCGCCTGGTTGCGGACCACCGCACGCAGGATCGCGTCGGCCACCTTCTCCGGCGGGTAGTTGCGCAGTCCGTAGAGCCGCGTCGCCCGCTTCTGCCGGCGCTTCTCCTCGGCGGCGTCGACCCCGGCGAAGTGCGCGGTCGAGGTGATGTTCGTGTTGACGAAGCCCGGGCAGATCGCGGAGACCCCGATGCCCTGGCCGGCCAGCTCCGCGCGCAGGCACTCGCTGAGCATCAGGACGGCCGCCTTGGAGGTGCTGTAGGCGGGCAGTGTCCTCGAGGGCTGGTACGCCGCCGCCGACGCGGTGTTGACGATGTGACCGCCCTGGCCGCGCTCGGTCATCTGCTTCCCGAAGAGCCGGCAGCCGTGGATGACACCCCACAGGTTGGCGTCGAGGACCTTCCTCCAGTCCTCCGGGGTCGTGTCGAAGAAGGACCCCGACAGTCCGATCCCGGCATTGTTCACCAGCACGTCCACGACGCCGTACTCGCCGGCGACCTTCTCGGCGAGCTTCTCCATGGCCTGCTCGTCCGAGACGTCGACCGTCTCGGCCCAGGCGTCCGGGGAGCCGATCAGCCGGGACATCTCCGCCGTGCGCGCGGCGCCCTCGGCGTCCCGGTCGACGGCCACCACGCGTGCGCCGGCCTCGGCGAACGCGAACGCGGTGGCCCGGCCGATGCCGCTGCCCGCACCGGTGACGAGCACCAGCTGTCCGCCGAAGCGCTCCGCGTACCTGCCGGTGGCCACGGTGTCCCGCACGGGCACACCGTCCTCGTTCGTGTGCACGAACTCCGTGATCCAGGCGGCCACCTGGTCGGGCCGGGTGCGTGGAATCCAGTGCTTGGCCGGGAGCGTGCGGCGTACCAGCTCGGGGGCCCACCGCTCCAGGTCGTCGTAGAGCCGCTCGGAGAGGAACGCGTCCCCCAGCGGCGTGATGAGCTGCACCGGCACATGCGCGTAGGCGTCCGGGCGCGGCCGGCTCAGCCGGGCCCGGACGTTGTCGCGGTACAACCAGGCGCCGTGCGCCGCGTCCGTCGGCAGCGACGGGGTCGGGTAGTCGCCCGGGGGCATCTGCTCGACCCGCCGCAGGATCTTCGGCCACTGCCTGCCGAGGGGGCCGCGCCAGGCGAGTTCGGGCAACACGGGGGTGTGCAGCAGGTACACGTACCAGGACTTGGCGCCCTGGCCGAGGAGTTGGCCCATCCTGCGCGGAGTGGGGCGCTCGACCCGTCGCTTGATCCAGTGCCCGAAGTGGTCCAGGGACGGCCCGGACATCGAGGTGAAGGAGGCGATCCGCCCCTCCGTGCGCGCGACCGTGACGAACTCCCAGGACTGCACCGAACCCCAGTCGTGTCCCACCAGGTGCACCGGCCGGTCCGGGCTTACCGCGTCCACGACCGCCAGGAAGTCGTCCGTCAGCTTCTCCAGGGTGAAGCCGCCCCGCAGCGGCCGCGGTGCCGTCGACGCGCCGTGTCCGCGGACGTCGTACAGCACGACGTGGAAACGCTCGGCGAGACGCGACGCGACCTCGGACCACACCTCCTTGGAGTCCGGATAGCCGTGCACGAGCACCACCGTGGGCTGTGCCGGGTCGCCCAGCTCGGCGACGCACAGCTCGATTCCGCCCGTCCGCACCCGGCGCTCGCGCGCTCCGTCGAGACTCACTTCTCCTCCGCCCAGCGCCGCACGTGCGGCAGATCGTCGTCAAGCCAGAAGGCGCTCTGCTCCGGATCCCTGGAATCGGTGACGACCAGGATCTCCTCGAACTTCGCACCCGTACCCCGGAATCCGAGGTGCGGTTCGACCGCCCACAGCCCCGGCCGGGGCGGATGGTCGGAGAACCGGTACGGCGACCACAGCGGTGACCAGCCGTCGCGGTGTCCGTGGAGCGCGTCCGCCGCGAGCCCCTTCAGGGACTGCGTGCCGAACCCGAACAGACGGGGCGACCAGGGGCGCTCCTTCACCCGGTCGACCTTGTGCGCGATCACCCCGAACGGATACGCGCGATGCCGGTTCGCGTAGCCCTGGCGGACCATGAGCCGGTCCACCTCCTCGTAGATCTCGCGCAGCGGTCTGCGCTCGCGGACCTCGCGCAGGATCAGCTCGCGGTGCGCCTGCAGGTCGGCGAGCAGCCTGTCCTGCAGGGGGTTGAGGCCCAGCGAGCCGGAGTATCCGATGTCCGCCGTGAAACCCCCGTGGACCGGGGCCAGATCGAGGATGAAGGGCATCCCCGGCTCCAGTCGCCGGTCGGTGGGGAAGAACTGCAGCGGGACGCGGAAGTTCACGAACGCCGTGCGGTCCCCGAACCAGGCGAAGGGCAGGTGGAACCAGTCACGCACTCCGCGCTCGCGCAGCCAGTCGCGCTGCATGCGCGCCGCCTCGCGCTCGGTCACGCCCGGCCTCAGCTGCGCGGCGACCGCTTCCGCGCAGTCGTACGCGAGACGCTGGACCTCCCGGAACCCCCGCAGCTCCGCCGAGAGTCCGCTCGCCACTGCCGTCGTCATGCCGCCGTCCCACCCGTCCCCATCGACTGCGGTACGTGCCCGTAACTTGACACTGGCGAATGTGACAGTTGTCAGAGGCTGCGTCAATGGGGCCGTCCGACGCCTGTGGACGACCGGCCCGATGGGGACAGACACCCCACCGGTTGTTCGACCTCAGGGGGACCCCTACGGGCACGTACGACCCGAGAGGGACGCGGATACACCTCCACGGGTTGACGACCCCTGTGGTGTGCGCCACTACCTTCGACAACGTGACTGTGATCGCGACCGAAAGCCTGAGCAAGCGGTACCCACGGGTGACCGCTCTTGACCGGCTCTCCGTGGACGTCGGACCCGGTGTGACCGGACTCGTCGGAGCCAACGGAGCCGGCAAGTCCACACTGATCAAGATCCTGCTGGGTCTGTCCCCCGCCACCGAGGGCCGCGCACGGGTGCTCGGCCTGGACGTCGCCACCGAGGGCGGCGCCATCCGCGAGCGGGTCGGGTACATGCCGGAGCACGACTGCCTGCCCCCCGACGTCTCGGCCACCGAGTTCGTCGTGCACATGGCGCGCATGTCCGGGCTCCCGCCCGCCGCCGCCCGCGAACGCACCGCGGACACCCTGCGCCACGTCGGCCTCTACGAGGAGCGCTACCGCCCCATCGGTGGCTACTCGACGGGCATGAAGCAGCGCGTCAAGCTCGCGCAGGCCCTCGTCCACGACCCTCAGCTGGTCTTCCTCGACGAGCCGACCAACGGCCTCGACCCGGTCGGCCGCGACGAGATGCTCGGCCTGATCCGCCGTATCCACACCGACTTCGGGATCTCGGTCCTGGTCACCTCCCACCTGCTGGGCGAGCTGGAGCGGACCTGCGACCACGTCGTGGTCGTCGACGGCGGCAAGCTGCTGCGGTCCAGCTCCACCACGGACTTCACCCAGAACACGACGACCCTCGCCATCGAGGTCACCGACACCGACGAGCACCCGGACGGCACCCGCGCGGTGCGCGACGTGCTCCAGGCGCGCGGGGTGGAGACGCACGACGGCAGCGGGCTGCCGGGCGCGGGACACGTCCTGCTGCTGACCGCAGAGGGGGAGGACACCTACGACCTCGTCCGTGACGTCGTCGCCGACCTCGGACTCGGCCTGGTCCGCATGGAACAGCGCAGGCACCACATCGCCGAGGTCTTCAAGGACAGCGACACGGAACGCGACGAGCAGCGGAAGGAGGCGGTCGGCCATGGCGGTTGAGCAGCCCCTCGCCCGGAACGGCGAGCAGACCCGGATCCACAACATCGGCTACCGCCACTACGACGGCCCCCGCCTGGGCCGCGCGTACGCCCGCCGCTCCTTGTACTCGCAGTCGCTGCGCGGCTCCTACGGACTCGGCCGCTCGGTCAAGTCCAAGGTGCTGCCGATGCTGCTCTTCGTGGTGATGTGCGTGCCCGCACTCATCATGGTGGCGGTCGCGGTCGCCACCAAGGCGAAGGACCTGCCCGTCGACTACACCCGCTACGCGATCATCATGCAGGCCGTCATCGGCCTGTACGTCGCCTCCCAGGGACCGCAGTCGGTCTCGCGCGACCTGCGCTTCAAGACCGTTCCGCTGTACTTCTCGCGTCCCATCGAGACCGTCGACTACGTACGCGCCAAGTACGCGGCGCTGGCCTCGGCGCTGTTCGTGCTCACCGCCGCACCGCTGATCGTGCTCTACGTAGGGGCGTTGTTGGCGAAGCTCGACTTCGCCGACCAGTCCAAGGGCTTCGGACAGGGACTCGTCTCGGTGGCGCTGCTGTCCCTGCTCTTCGCCGGCATCGGCCTGGTCATCTCGGCGATCACCCCGCGCCGTGGCTTCGGCATCGCGGCCGTCATCGCCGCCCTGACCATCTCCTACGGGGCGGTCTCCACCGTCCAGGCGATCGCCTTCAACCAGTCCAGCACGGGCGCGGTCCCGTGGCTCGGTCTCTTCTCCCCGATCACCCTCATCGACGGTGTGCAGACGGCCTTCCTCGGCGCCACCTCCGCCTTCCCCGGCGGGGAGGGCCCTTCGTCCGGGCAGGGTGTCGTCTACCTCCTCGTCGTCCTGGGCCTCATCGCCGGCTGCTACGGCCTCCTGATGCGCCGCTACCGAAAGGTCGGGCTGTGACCACGCTCAACATCGACCACGTCTCCCGCTGGTTCGGCAACGTGGTGGCGGTCAACGACATCACGATGACGATCGGCCCCGGAGTCACCGGTCTGCTCGGCCCGAACGGCGCCGGGAAGTCCACCCTCATCAACATGATGGGCGGCTTCCTCGCCCCCTCCACGGGCACCGTCACTCTCGACGGCCGACAGGTCTGGCGCAACGAGGAGATCTACAAGCACATCGGCATCGTCCCCGAGCGCGAGGCGATGTACGACTTCCTCACCGGCCGTGAGTTCGTCGTCGCCAACGCCGAACTGCACGGACTCGGCGCGAAGGCCGCCCAACGGGCCCTCGCCACGGTCGAGATGGAGTACGCGCAGGACCGCAAGATCTCGACGTACTCCAAGGGCATGCGGCAGCGCGTGAAGATGGCCTCCGCCCTGGTCCACGAACCGTCCCTGCTGCTGCTCGACGAACCCTTCAACGGCATGGACCCACGCCAGCGCATGCAGCTCATGGACCTGCTGCGCCGCATGGGCGACGAGGGCCGCACGGTGCTGTTCTCGTCCCACATCCTCGAGGAGGTCGAGCAGCTCGCCGCCCACATCGAGGTGATCGTCGCCGGCCGGCACGCGGCGAGCGGCGACTTCCGGCGCATCCGCCGGCTGATGACCGACCGCCCGCACCGCTACCTCGTCCGCTCCAGCGACGACCGGACACTGGCCGCCGCCCTGATCGCGGACCCGTCGACATCGGGCATCGAAGTGGACCTCGCCGAGGGCGCGCTGCGCGTCCAGGCGGTCGACTTCGGCCGGTTCACCACCCTGCTGCCGCGCGTCGCACGCGAACACGGCATCCGACTGCTCACGGTCTCGCCGTCCGACGAGTCCCTCGAGTCCGTCTTCTCGTATCTCGTCGCGGCGTAGGAGGCCGAACATGTACGACCCCACAGTCGCCCGACTCACCTATCGGGGCCTGCTCGGCCGCCGCCGGGCCCTCATCCTCTGCGTGCTGCCCGTCCTGCTCATCGTGATCTCCGTGGCCGTACGCAGCTTCTCCGGAGCCGACGACCAGGTGGCCTCGGACCTGCTCGGCGGGTTCGCGCTCGCCACCATGGTCCCGATCATCGGTGTCATCGCGGGAACGGGCGCGATCGGACCCGAGATCGACGACGGCTCGGTGGTGTATCTGCTGGCCAAGCCCCTCAAGCGGCCGACGATCATCTTCACCAAGCTGATCGTCGCGGTCGCCGTCACCATGGCGTTCTCGGCGGTGCCGACCTTCATCGCCGGCATGATCCTGAACGGCAACGGCCAGCAGATCGCCGTCGCCTACACCGTGGCCGCGCTGGTCGCCTCGATCGCGTACGCGGCACTCTTCCTGCTGCTGGGAACGGTGACCCGGCACGCGGTCGTCTTCGGCCTCGTCTACGCGCTGGTCTGGGAGGCCCTCTTCGGGTCGCTGGTGTCCGGCGCGCGCACGCTCAGCGTCCAGCAGTGGGCGCTCGCGGTGGCCCACAAGGTCACCGGCGGGGACCTCGTCACCTCGGACGTGGGACTCCCGACGGCGACGGTTCTGCTGGTCGCCGTCACGGTCCTCGCCACCTGGTACGCCGGACAGCGGCTGCGGTCGCTGACGCTGGCCGGCGAGGAGTGAGCAGGGGCTCCACGCACGCGTGGAGCCCCCTTCTTTGACATCCACTTCACATCTGTCCGGGCACACTGGGCAAAAGGGGACGCGCGGCTAGGAGGAACGGGGATGGCGGAACCGCAGAGCGAGGGCCAGCAGAGCGAGGGACAGCGGGGTGAAGGACAGCGGGGGCCGGGGGACCTCTGGGACGACGTCGTACTCGACGAGGACTTCATACGGTCCGCGGAGACGGCCGAGCCGTCCGCCCGCTCCCGTATGCTCGCCGCCCGCTGGCGCGAAGGGGGACCGGATCCACAGCCCTGGCGCTCCGACGAGCCGCCCGCGGGCTGGTTCTTCAGCAAGGCCCGCCGGCGCAGGTGGCGCCGCAAGTAGCCACGACGTCCGCACGCGGCCATCGACCGCTGCCGCACGGCCCGCGCACGGCCGCCGCACGGCCCCCGCATGCAGCCGCACGGTCTTAATCAGTGGCGCCCAAAGCGGCGTACGGGCACAGTAGTTGTGTCCACGCCGCCGCATCCGGCCGGCGCCGCATTCTGGGAGAGGAGCGCGACGATGTTCATCAGGAGCAGTTCGTCGAGCTCCCGACAGGGCAGCCCGCGGCGGGTTCCGGAGTAGTCACCCCTCCGTCGAACCCGCTCCGCACGGGGGGCTGCCCGGGGCGGCCGCTTCGAGCGCGCATCTCGCGCGGGCCGCCCACCCGGAGGATTGGCCGAGTGGAAAGGCACCGGCTTGCTAAGCCGTGGTCGGGGCTGGAAACCCCGCGCGCGTTCGATCCGCGCATCCTCCGCGACACCACGACCGGGCTTTGCGAACCGCGGGCCCGGACCGGCCGGCGGCCCGGGGCCGGCAGTTCCCGGCCCGGACCGGCTAGCCCAGCAACCGTTCCAGTACGACCGCGATGCCGTCCTCGTCGTTCGAGGACGTCACCTCGTCGGCGACCGCCTTGAGTTCCTCATGGGCGTCCGCCATCGCCACCCCGCGCGCCGCCCAGGCGAACATCGGGATGTCGTTGGGCATGTCGCCGAAGGCGATGGTGTCCGCGGCCCGCGTGCCGAGGCGGCGGGCGGCGAGGGACAGCCCCGTGGCCTTGGAGAGGCCGAGGGGGAGAAGCTCCACGATGCCCGCGCCCGCCATCGTGACGCCGACCAGACCACCGGCGACCTGCATGGCCACCGCCGCGAGCGCGTCGTCGGAGAGCGTCGGGTGCTGGACGTACACCTTGTTCAGCGGAGCGGACCAGAGGTCCGCCGCGTCCTTGATCGGCACGACCGGGAGCGGACCGTCCTGCGTCCGGTAGCCGGGGCCGACCAGCACCTCGCCGTCGAGCCCGTCACGACTCGCCGCGAGCAGCAGCGGGCCGACCTCCGCCTCGATCTTGGCGATCGCCAGACCGGCCAGCTGCCGGTCGAGCGTCACCGAGGTGAGCAGCCGGTGCTCGCCGGCGTGGTAGACCTGCGCCCCCTGACCGCACACCGCGAGCCCCTCGTAGCCGAGGTCGTCGAGGATGTGCCGGGTCCAGGGCACCGCGCGCCCGGTGACGACGATGTGGGCCGCGCCCGCCGCGGTGGCCGCGGCGAGCGCCTCACGCGTCCGCGCCGAGACCGTCCCGTCGGAGCGCAGCAGCGTCCCGTCGAGGTCGGTCGCGACGAGCCGGTAGGGGAACGCCCCGGCCGACGCGGTCGATCCAGTGGTGCCGGTCACTTGGAGATCGGCTCCAGGACCTCACGACCGCCCAGGTAGGGGCGCAGCACCTCGGGTACCCGCACGGAGCCGTCGGACAGCTGGTGGTTCTCCAGGATCGCCACGATCGTGCGCGGTACGGCGCACAGGGTGCCGTTCAGCGTGGAGAGCGGCTGCACCTTCTTGCCGTCGCGCATGCGTACGGACAGCCGGCGGGCCTGGAAGCCGTCGCAGTTCGAGGCCGAGGTCAGCTCGCGGTACTTGCCCTGGGTCGGGATCCACGCCTCGCAGTCGAACTTGCGGGAGGCGGAGGAGCCGAGGTCGCCCGAGGCCACGTCGATCACCTGGAAGGGCAGTTCGAGGCCGGTCAGCCACTGCTTCTCCCACTCCAGGAGCCGCTGGTGCTCGTTCTCCGCGTCCTCGGGGGCCACGTACGAGAACATCTCGACCTTGTCGAACTGGTGCACGCGGAAGATGCCGCGGGTGTCCTTGCCGTAGGTGCCGGCCTCGCGGCGGAAGCACGGCGAGAAGCCGGCGTAGCGCATGGGCAGTTGGTCGGCGTCGAGGATCTCGTCCATGTGGTACGCCGCGAGCGGGACCTCGGAGGTGCCGACCAGGTAGTAGTCGTCCTTCTCCAGGTGGTACACGTTCTCCGCGGCCTGGCCGAGGAAGCCGGTGCCCTCCATGGCGCGCGGGCGGACCAGCGCCGGGGTCAGCATCGGGACGAAGCCGGCCTCGGTGGCCTGTGCGATCGCCGCGTTGACGAGGGCGAGCTCCAGGAGGGCGCCGACGCCCGTCAGGTAGTAGAAGCGCGAGCCGGACACCTTGGCGCCCCGCTCCACGTCGATGGCGCCGAGCGCCTCGCCGAGCTCCAGGTGGTCCTTGGGCTCGAAGCCCTCGGCACCGAAGTCGCGGATCGTGCCGTGCGTCTCGAGGACGACGAAGTCCTCCTCGCCGCCGACCGGGACGTCCGGGTGGACCAGGTTGCCGAGCTGGAGGAGGAGCCGCTTGGTCTCCTCGTCCGTCTCGTGCTGCTCGGCGTCGGCGGCCTTGACCGCGGCGGCGAGTTCGCCGGCCTTCTTCAGGAGCTCGGCCTTCTCGTCGCCGGAGGCCTTGGGGATCAGTTTGCCGAGCGCCTTCTGCTCGGAACGGAGTTCGTCGAAGCGGACGCCGGACGACCTGCGCCGCTCGTCGGCGGAGAGGAGGGAGTCGACGAGTGCGACGTCCTCTCCACGGGCGCGCTGCGACGCACGCACACGGTCGGGGTCCTCACGGAGCAGGCGAAGGTCAATCACCCCACAAGGCTACCGGTGCGCGCTTCCGGCCATCGACTCGATATTCCACTCCGTCACGTGTGTCACGTTATGAGTGAAATGCCGGATCGATTCCCTTGATCATCCATTGCCGTCAATAAAAGGGACTCCACTCCCTGAAACGGGGCAGAGGGCGGCGCGCCGGTTGACCGGACTCCCTTGTGGGGGCCGGGATTTGAGACGGGGTTGTCCACAGGCATCTGCCTCCCGCGAAGTTATCCACAGGCTGTGTGGAAGATCTGTGGACTGCGGAGTGGATCATTCCGAAAGCCGCATGCCGGGCGGAGAATTCCCCGGTCAAACCACCCCTACACCCACGTTCGAGTGGAAATGCTTCGCTCCAAAGGATTGATCAAGGGAAAAGAGTGGACGAGGGGTGACGTGAGGGTCTGTGGACGAAGTGAGGGCCTGTAGGCCGATTTGTCGACGATGTAGTGCTTCGTTGTCGACTTGTCCCCAGGTCGAGAAGCAAACCTGTGGATAACATCTGTGGATGACGAAAATCTGCAGGTAGGACTGGCGAGGAAGGGCCCTGGAGACGGTCCGGCGAGCGGCTCAGAACCGGCCGTCCTGGCAGCGCGCCAGCCAGTCCGACGCGGCGGAGAACTCGCTGTCCGACGTGCCCGCCCGGGGCGCGCGCACATCCTTGGGGTCGACTTCCGCACGCGGGTACGAACCGAGGAAACGGACCTCCGGGCAGACCCGCTTGAGTCCCATGAGCGCCTCGCCCACCCGGCGGTCCGAGATGTGCCCCTCGGCGTCGATGGCGAAGCAGTAGTTGCCGATGCCCTCCCCGGTCGGCCGGGACTGCAGCAGCATCAGGTTGACCCCGCGCACCGCGAACTCCTGGAGCAGTTCGAGGAGGGCACCCGGGTGGTCGTCGCGCTGCCAGATGACCACGGACGTCTTGTCCGCTCCGGTCGGCGCCGCGGGCCGGGCGGGCCGGCCCACCAGCACGAAGCGCGTCTGCGCGTTCTCCGCGTCGTGGATCTCGGTCTCCAGCGCCTCGAGGCCGTACTTGGCCGCCGCGAACTCGCCCGCGAAGGCGGCGTCGTAACGGCCCTCCTGCACGAGACGCGCGCCGTCCGCGTTCGAGGCCGCGGACTCCCAGAGGACGTCCGGCAGGTTGTTCCTCAGCCAGTTGCGCACCTGCGGCTGCGCGGCGGGGTGCGCGGTCACCGTCTTGATCTCCGACAGCTTGGTGCCGGGCCTGACCAGCAGGGCGAAGGTGATCGACAGCAGCACCTCGCGGTAGATCATCAGTGGCCTGCCCGCGACCAGCTCGTCGAGGGTCGTGGTGATACCGCCCTCCACCGAGTTCTCGATCGGGACGAAGGCGGCCTCCGCCTCGCCGTTGCGCACCGCGTCCAGGGCGGCGGGGACCGACACCATCGGGACGAGCTCGCGGGTGGCGGTCTCCGGGAGAGTGCGCAGGGCGACTTCGGTGAAGGTGCCTTCAGGACCGAGATACGCATAGCTGGCTGGCATGTCCTCACCCTAATGGGCCTTGTGCGCCCCGGCTCGCGGCTGCGGAAACAGCACCCGAAGGGGGGCCCTCAGCCCTCGAGCGGCCCTCAGCCCTCGAGCAGCCGCTGCCCCACGTACTCCCCCGGTGCCGCCCCGCCCGGCACCGCGAACAGTCCGCTCGCCTCGTGGCGGATGAACGCGGACAGGGCGTCGCCCCGGTCGAGCTTGCGCTGCACCGGGACGAAGCCGCGCAGCGGATCGGCCTGCCAGCAGACGAACAGCAGGCCCGCGTCGGGCACACCGTCCGGGTCGAAGCCGTCGTGGAAGGAGAACGGGCGGCGCAGCAGCGCGGCGCCACCGTTCTGGTCGGGCCGGGTGATGCGCGCGTGCGCGTTGATCGGGACGACCAGGTCGCCGGCGGCGTCGGTCTTGTCGAGGTCCATCGCGGTGGTCTCCGAGCCCCCGGACAACGGTGCGCCGGTTGCCTTCTTCCGTCCGATGACGTCCTCCTGGGCTCCGACCGAGAGCTTCTCCCAGTCGTCGAGGAGCATGCGGATCCGGCGTACGACGGCGTACGAGCCGTCGGCCATCCACGTCGGGTCGCCGGAGGCGGGCACGAAGACGCGCTGGTCGAAGTCGGGCTCGGACGGTTTCGGATTGCGCATGCCGTCGATCTGGCCCATCAGGTTGCGGGCCGTCATGGGTCGGGAGGTGGCTCCGGGTGAGCGGTTGAAGCCGTTCATCTGCCAGCGCACCCGGGCCGCGCCACCCGCGTCCTTCTGGACCGCGCGCAGGGCGTGGAAGGCGACCAGCGCGTCGTCCGCGCCGATCTGCACCCACAGGTCACCGTTGCTGCGCGTCTTGTCGAGGTGGTCGGAGGAGAAGTCGGGCAGCGGGTCGAGGGCGACCGGGCGCTGCTTCTCCAGGCCCGTGCGCGCGAAGAAGCTGTGGCCGAAGCCGAAGGTGACCGTCAGGGACGACGGGCCGGCGTCGCGGGCGACGTCCGTGTCGTCGTGCGCCGCCGCCTCGCCCGCCATCAGCCGCCGGGCCGTCGTCGACCAGCGGCGCAACAGCGCGGCGGCCTCCGTGCGGCCCGCGCCCGGGGCCAGGTCGAAGGCGACGAGATGGCCGCGGGCCTGCAGCGGGGTGGTGATGCCGGGCTGATGTTTCCCGTGAAACATCACCGTGTCCGCGCCCAGCGAGGTCAGGGGCGTGGACCGGTCGGCCGCGGGCGCCACCGCGTATCCGGCGCCGCCGGCCGCACCCAGCGCGAGACCGCCGGCGCCCGCGGTGCCGAGCAGCCGACGCCGGGAAAAGGCGCCCTTTCCCCCTTGGAGGGGGGACCGGGGGGACTCCTCAGCGGTGTCCTGCCGGGCGGCGGTGCCCCCCTTGGCAGAGGCCTTGGACTGGTCAGCCATGGTGTGGTTCAGCCGATCTTCGCGTTCTTGTTCACGGTCGCCTGGTCGATGTCGGAGGTGCGCACGGTCACCGCGATCTTCCAGTCGCCCGCCATGGGGATCTGTACACCGATCGCCGACCAGTGGCCGGTGGCGATGCGGTCGGGGGTCACGGGCAGCGGGCCGATCTTCTTCGCCTCCAGCGTGAAGGCGACCTTGACCTCGGGGACGTCGAAGGCCTTGCCGTTCGGCCGCACCACGAAGATGTGCATCTCGTTGCCGCCGACGCGGGCCGGGTCGAGGGTGACCTCAACGGTGCCCTTGCCGTCCTCGCCGCCGGTGTCGAACGGGATCTTCAGGGAGAGCGGCCCGGACCGCTGGGAGGCGGCCGCGGTGGCCCCCTTGGCCTCCTCCTCCGTACGCCCCGGTTCGGTGGACGTCAGCACGGTCGTCACCGCCAGCAGGACGATCGCGACGCCCGCCTCGGCGAGCACCGAGCGGCGCAGACCCGTACGGACCGGGTCGGCGTCGCGGACGCGTTTCTGCCGCGTGGTGGCCACGGCGGCCCGCTGCCGGGCCAGCTGGGCGGCACGGCGCGCGTCCCCGGAGCCGGCGGCCACCGTGGCGGGTTCCTTCTCCGCCGCGCGCTGCTCCACCAGCCGGGCGACCGCGGTCGGCGCCTCGGACAGCTGTGCCGTCCAGCGGCGCGAGATCCAGGCGATACCGACGAGCACCGCCACCAGGGCGATCTTGACGAGCAGCAGTTGTCCGTACGAGGTGCCGGTGAGCGCCGACCAGGATCCGACCTGGCGCCACGACTGGTAGATGCCGGTCGCGGCCAGCACGGTCACGCCGCCGAACGCGACGCGGGAGAAGCGCCGTACGGCCGCCGCCTCGATCTGTTCCCCGGCGGGCGCCCTGAACAGGGCAACGAGCAGCGTCGACAGTCCGCCCAGCCAGACGGCGACCGCCAGCAGGTGCAGGACGTCGACGGGCATCGCGAGGCCCGCCTGGATGCCGGTCGAGGCGTGCTCGGCCATCGCCCAGCTCGCGGCCAGGCCCGCCGCGACGACGGTGCCGCCGATCGCGAGCCCGAAGGTGAGGTCCCTCTTGTCGCTGTCCGCGACATGCTCGCCGCGACCGGCGCCCATGGAGGGACCCGCACCGGCGGCACGATCGCCGGTGCCGGTCCCCGCACCGTCGTCCGCGCTGCCGCCGCGGGAGACCCGGGCCGCGTCGGCCGTGTCCCCCGTGGCGTCCTGGGCGGTGCGCTCGTCGGCGCCGTCGGCCTCGTCCCGCCGCGCGTACGCGCCGAAGAGCACCGCGATGAACAGCGCCGCCGCGGCGAGCAGCAGCAGTCGGGAGACCAGCGCCGCGCCGGACTTGGTCTGCAGCACCTGGGCGAGCAGCGACAGGTCGAAGATGTCGCCGATCCTGCCGGAGCCGACGTAGGAGCCGCGCAGGAGCAGCAGCGCGAGTGTGGCACCGGTCAGCGCGAGCCACCCGGAGACCACGAGCCGCTGGACCGCGCGGACCCCGGCGCCGCGCTGCCAGCAGGCGAGCACGAAGGCCGCGCCGCCGACCAGGAGGATGAAACCGGCGTACGAGACATAGCGCCCGATGCCGTAGAGCGTTCCGACGACTCCGCCGCCGACCGCCGTGTCGGACAGCGCCACGGAGGTCTGCGAGGGCGCGCCGATGGAGAAGGTGAACGCGCCCGACACGGGATGGCTGTCGGCCGAGACCACCTGATAGGTGACGGTGAACGTGCCGTCGGGCAGTCCCGAGTGCAGCTTCACCCCGTACGTGGTGCCGCCCGTCTCGAACGCCTTGCCGGTGTCGACGCGCTTGCCCTTGGGATCGAGCACGCGCACGGCGCCGTCGGACATCGCCACCTTCTCGGAGAAGGTGAGCGACACCTGGTCGGGTGCCTGCGTGACCACCGCTCCCTGCTGCGGGTTGCTCCCGGTCAGCGCGGCGTGCGCGGAGACCGGGGCGGCGCCGGCGAGGACCGCGCCGGTGACGGCGAGGAACAGCAGCAGCAGTGTCCGTATCCGGAAAACGGCGCCGGTGGCGCCACGGACCGAGCCACGGACGACGGCACGGCGGGGAGCGGTGGTCTGCGTCACGGTGATCCCTCCCTCAGTGCCCGGTCTTCGGGTTGTACGTCGCGGACTTCACCGGCATGGAGACCTTCACCGTGCCGGTCCTGGCGAAGTGGAGTGTCAGCGACACCTTCTCGCCCTCCCGGGGTCTGTGGGTGAGCTTTTCGAACATGAGGTGGTTGCCGCCGCTCGCGAAGGCGAGCGTGCCGTCCGCGGGTATGGCGAACGACTTCTCCTCCTCCATCGCGCCGTCCTTGGTGGAGTGCAGCGTGACGTCGGCGGAGAGGTCGCTGGTGACCGAGGTGAGCGTGTCGGTGCCGCCGGAGTTGGTGACGGTGAAGAACCCGGCCGCCATGGTGTCCGTCACGGGGGCGGGCATGTAGACCCCGGTGACCTTCAGTTCGGGCCTGGAGGACGTAGAGGACACGGAGTCGTCCGAGCCGCAGCCCGCCAGCGCCAGCGCCAGTGCCGCGGTCGTCACCGCCGCGGCTCCCGCGGGGCGCCTCACGGGTTCTCGCCCTTGATCAGCTTGGGGAGGTCCTTGGTGTAGTCGTCGACGGTGGCGGACTCGCTGTACAGCACATAGCCACCGTCGGTCTTCGGCGAGAACGCGATGACCTGGGTGCCGTGCACGGAGACGAGCTTGCCGTTCTTGTCCTTCGTGGTCGGCTCGATGGTGATGTGGAGGGTCCGGGCACCGGCCTGGACGGTGGCGAAGTCGCCGGTCAGGCCGATGAAGGCCGGGTCGATTCCCTTGAGCCACTTGCCGAGTGCGGCGGGGGTGTCGCGTCCCGGGTCGGTGGTGACGAACACGACGCGGAGCTCGTCCTGCTCGGCCTTGGGCAGCTGCTTCTTGGCGACGGCGAGGTTGCTCATCGTCGTGGGGCAGACGTCCGGGCAGTGGGTGTAGCCGAAGTAGATCAGCGTCGGGCGGCCTTTGGTCTCCGCGAGCAGGTCGTACTTCTTGCCGTGGGTGTCGGTGAGGACGAGATCCGGCTTCTCGTACGGCTGGTCGAGGACCGTCGCGGCCGGGTTCGAGCCGGCCTCGGCGGACACGTCGGCGATCGGCTTGTTGCCGTCGTCACCGCTGCCGCATGCGGAAAGGCTCAGTGCGGCGGCGGCGAACAGGGCGGCGGCATACGTCTTCTTGCGCATAGAAAAATGTCCCAGATGTGAGGGCTCCGGTGTGCACCGGGGTCGTACGACGCCGTGACGGGGGCGTACGACCTGCCGGTGCACACCGGACGGGTGCTGTGGGCCTCAGGCGTCGACGCGCCGGCGGCCGGCCAGAACGCCGTACGCGACGCCCGCCGCTCCGACGACGATGCCCACGATGCCCAGGACGCGGGCCGTGGTGTCCGTGTCGGAGGGCGAGGCGGCGGAGGCGGTGTCCTTGGCGGCCGGGGTGGAGGTGTCGGAGGCGTCCTCGGCGGCGGAACTGTGGTGGCCGTCCGCGGACGCGGCGGAGAGCGCGAGGACCGGAGCCGGGTTCTCGGGTTCCTCCGCACCCTCCTTCTGCGGCTCGATCCAGCGCACGACCTCCTTGTTGTCGTACGTCTGGATCGCCTTGAAGACCAACTCGTCGGCGTCCTCGGGCAGCTGGCCGATGGAGAGCGGGAACTTCTGGAAGAAGCCCGGTTCGATGCCCTTGCCGGTGGCGGTCCAGGTCACCTTGGAGACGGCCTCGGAGATCTGCTCGTCGTGGATCGTGAGCGGCTTGGCCAGCTTGCTCTTGGTGACCTTCACGGACCAGCCGTCGAGAGGCTGCGGCATGACGGACGCCAGCGGGTGGTCGGTGGGCAGGTTCACCTCGACCTTGGTGGTCGCGGAGTCGTCACGTTCGTTGGGGACCTTGAAGTCGACGACGGCGTACCCGCCCTTGGCGGCCGGGCCCTCCGGCTGGACGCTGACGTGCGCGAACGCGGGGGCGGACAGGGCGAGAACGGCCGAGGCGGCGACGGCACCGGCGGCGGCGATACGGGAAGCCTTCATGGAAGAGGACACTCCACTTTCAGTCCGATGAGGAAGGGGTGTGCGCGCCGACAGCCGCGGAGCGGCGCCCCGTGCGAGGCGTCGTCGGACACGCGCGCGTGCCGCACGGCGGCGGCCCCTTCGTGATCGTGAAGTGGTGCGCCGTGTCAGGCAGCGAGGACGAGAGCGGTGGAGTGCGGCGGTCCGCGCCGGACGACGGAGTGCTGAAGAGCGGTGGTGCGCGGCTTCGGTGTGGCGCGCGGTGCGGTGCGCGGCGTGCGCGGTGCCGCGCCCGAAGTCCCCGGAAGTCCCGCCCGCAGGGCGCGTACGAGCGCGAGCGCGGCGCGCAGGGACCGCACGAGCGCGCCCTCCGCCACCCCGTGCGCGGACAGCCGCATGAGCCGCAGCAGCGCCATGTCACCGTGGCGCAGAACCCATCCGGCGGCGACGGCCGCGAGGACGTGGCCGAGCAGCATCGGCAGTGAGGGCAGCAACCCCATCGAGGAGCCGGCGGCCGACGACATCGCGTCCGCGGGGTGATGCATCGACATGGATTGCGTCGACATCGACGACATCGACGACATGGGCATGGACTGCGTCATGTCCGTGTCGAGCCGCGCGTCGGCCAGGATCTTCTGGGCCTGTGCGGGGCTGATCGCCGCAGCGGCCGTGCCGCACACGATGCGGGCGGCGCGCTGCACGAGCGACGCGTCGGTCATCGGCATGGAGCCGGAGCCCGTCGCCATGGAGCCGGACACACCGAGTCCGAAGAGCGTGTGCAGCACGGTCTGCCCGACGGCGAGCACCGCCGCGATGCCCGGAAGCGCCCGCTCGCGTCCCGCCAGCGGGGCCGCGACGGCGAAGACGGCGAGGAAGCCCGCGCCCAGGGTCCACAGTGGGACGGTCGCGCAGGAGGCGATCCCATGACCGGCCGCGGCCAGCACGACGCAGACCGCGGCGAACACCGCGGCCCGCAGAATCCGGAGCTCTTGTCCGGAGCGCGCCCTGCGTGGGTGGGGGGCAGTCATGGCGGGGCCATCATCGCACTGGGCGCCCCCGTGGCCCACGGCAGGTCCGCAAGGTGACGTCGCGCGAGATACGGACGGAAAAGTAGTCATTTGGGCGAAACCGTCCACGCATACACCCTCCTTGACGCGCACGCATCCGCCGTATGGGCGGCATCACGTCATCCGGGCGATTGCACACGGGTACTCGCGGTAATACGTAACGGTATGTCGAGCCGCGGCCTGGAGGCTGGAGCATGAGCATCTGGTGGTCACTCCATCTGCGGCGCGAGGCTGCGAGCGTTCCGCTCGCCAGACGGCTGCTGCTCGGCACGATGGAGACGGCGGGCGTCGACCCCGACATCTCGTACGACCTCTCCGTCGCGCTCACGGAGGCGTGCGCCAATGCCGTCGAGCACGGCGGCGACACCGCGCACGGCGCGGCCACCGGGGCCTACCGGGTGACCGCCTACCTCGACGGCGAGAAGTGCCGTATCGAAGTCGCCGACTCCGGCCCGGGATTCCCCTCGGGACGCGCCCGCCCCCCGCTCCGCCCGGCGCGCGCCGACGCCGAGCACGGCCGGGGGCTGTGCCTGATCCAGGAGCTCGCCGACCACGTCCGGTTCGACAACGAGCCGGGCCGGGGCGGCGGCGCGGTGGTCAGCTTCGACAAGGTCCTCAAGTGGCGGAAAGACGCGCCTTTGATGGCTGTCTGACCGGGCGGTTCTCCGCGACGTCGGCTGTCCCGCGATTCCTGCCCTCCGTGCAGCCGCGTCCCGTGTCCCGGGCGGCTGTTCGCGTGGCGGCCCACCGCGCCGCCGGCCCCGTCCCGTACGAGGCCCCCAGCATCAGGACCCCGAGCAGCAGCCACCCCGGCGTTCCCCAGCCCACCAGCAGGGCCGTCAGGACCAGCGGGCCCATGGTGCGGGCCACCGTGACGCCGGTGCCGAAGAATCCCTGGTACTCGCCCACGCGGTCGGCCGGGGCGAGACCGAGCCCCAGCTGCCAGGAGCCCGCGGACTGCTGCATCTCGGCGACGACCTGGAGTATTGCGCCCGCCACGAGGATCCCGGCCGCGATCCACGGCGGGGTGCCGGACGACAGGGCGAACACCGCGCAGGACGCGAGCATGACGAGCCCCGAGCGGCGGATCGCGCGCGTGGCCGAGGTGAGGCCCGTGACACCGCGGGCCATCCGCACCTGGAAGGCCATCACCACAACGGTGTTGAGGACGAACAGCGCGGAGACCAGCCAGGCGGGCGCCGAGGTCCGCTCCGTGATCCACAACGGGACGCCGAGACTGAGCAGCGGCATCCGCAGCAGCAGCACGGTGTTCAGCAGGGTGACGAGGACGTAGGGGCGGTCGCGCAGGACGCCGGTCCCGTGCCGTCGCGTCACGCCGGCCGCCGGCGGCGACGGCAGCCGCAGCAGCAGCGCCGCGCAGAGCAGGAAGCTCACCGCGTCCAGCGCGAACACCCCGAGATACGCGGCCCGTGTCCCGGCGTGCAGGGCGAGTCCGCCGAGGCCCGCGCCCACGGCCAGACCGGCGTTGAGCGTCGACTGGAGGTGCGCGAGCAGCCCGGTCCGCTCCCCGGCGGGGACCAGACCGGCGAGCAGCGCCTGCCGCGCCGCCGCCAGTCCCGACTGCGCGGCGGCGTACGCGCACGCCGCCGCGACGAAGGGCACGAAGCCGCGGACGACGAGGAACGAGGCCACCGCGAGCCCGGTCGCGAGCGCCAGCAGCACCGCCGTGCCGCGCGGTCCGCGCCGGTCGGCGAGGCGCCCCAGCGGCACGCCCACCAGGGAGCCGACCGCCCAGGCGAGGGTCAGCCCGAGGCCCACGCGCGCGGGGGCGAGGCCGACGACGTGCGTGAAGTAGAGCGCCGAGGTCACGTAATAGGCGCCGTCGCCGACGGAGTTGGCCAACTGCGCCAGGGCGAGGACGCGCCGGGGACCCGCGGGCGGGACGAGGGGGTTCGTCATGACAACGACCCTAGGAGCGCGGTGGACCCCTGGGCAGGCCCAATCACGGCACTGATTCCTGACCCAATCGGTCACCCTCGCGGCCCTCGCCGGAGGGACGGAGGAGGGCGGCACGCCTTCGGCGCTCAAGGCCCCTCCAGCACCCGCCCCAACACCTCCAGCGCTTCCGGGTACGCCCGCTCCCGTGGCGTCCCGTACCCCACGACCAGCCCCTGCGGCCGATGCATCCCGGGCGTGTGCCAGTGGTCCCCGAGCCGCCCGACCGCGAGTCCCAGCGCCTGCGCCCGTGCCACCGTCTCCGCCTCGTCGGCTACCTCCACCAGCGCGTGCAGCCCGGCCGCGATCCCGCGCACGCTCCGGGAGGCTCCGAGCCGCTCCAGGAGCTGGTCCCTGCGCCGCCGGTAGCGGAGGCGGCAGGCGCGCACATGGCGGTCGTACGCGTGGCCGGTGATCATCTCGGCCAGCGCCAACTGGCCGATGACCTCGGTGTGATGGTCACTGTGCAGCTTCGCGTCCGTCACCGCGTCGACCAGGTGCGGCGGCAGCACCATCCAGCCGAGCCGCAGCGCGGGCCCGAGCGTCTTGGAGGCCGTGCCGAGATACGCGACGTGTCCCGGCGCCATCCCCTGGAGGGCGCCGACGGGCTGCCGGTCGTAGCGGAACTCCCCGTCGTAGTCGTCCTCGACGATCAGCGCGCCGTGTGCGCGGGCCCAGTCGGTGAGTGCGCGGCGGCGTCGCGGATGCAGCGTGACCCCGGTCGGATACTGGTGCGCGGGCGTGACGACCACCCCTCGGGCTCCGCCGGCCGCCAACTCCTCGGCACGGGCGCCCCGTTCGTCGACCGGCAACGGAACCACCGTTCCGCCGCCCCGCCGCACCACATCCCGGTGGAAGGGCAGCCCGGGGTCCTCCATCGCGACAACTCCGCCGCCCAGCACACGGGTGAGGAGCGCGAGCCCCTGCACATACCCCGAAGTGATCACGATCCGCTCCGGCGGCGCGATCACACCCCGGGCCCGCCCCAGATAGCCGGACAGCGCCGTGCGCAGTTCGATCCGGCCGCGCGGATCCCCGTAGCCGTACGCCGAGGAGGGCGCCGTCGCGACCGCGCGGCGCAGCGCCCGCAGCCAGGCGGCGGCCGGGAACGAGCGGACGTCCGGGCTGCCCGGCCGCAGGTCGAGACGAGGGGCAAGCGCGTCCGCCGCTCCCTCGGGTGCCTCCAGGGAGGTGGCCGGCAACTGGGCCACCTCGGTGCCCGATCCCTGCCGCGCCGTCAGATATCCCTCGGCGACCAGCTGGTCGTACGCGGCCTTCGCGGTGCCGCGTGAGACGCCCAGTTCTGCCGCCAGCCGCCGGGTCGCGGGCAGCCGGGTACCCGGAGCGAGCCGTCCCTCGCGCACCGCGTCCCGCAGCGCGCGTTCGAGCCCCGCCCGACGTCCCGCCGCCACGTCCGGCTCCAGATGCAGGTCCACACCGACACCGGACCAGAAGTCATCCATGGAACCGCGCCCTTCCCCCGAGCACCGCGCCCGAAGGGAGCGCGGAAGCCGCCCGACCACTGACCACCGACCGCCGACCACCGATCACCGACTGTCGAGGTACGCTCCCCGGCCGGTGAAGCCCGGGGCACCCCGCCGGGCCGGACGGGTCCGGGCCACCCCGCCGCGAACCGGGAACGGCCGGGCACCCGTGGGGTACCCGGCCGTCCTGCTCAAGATCAGCCCTTCAGCGCGGCCATCCACGCCTCGACCTCGTCGGAGCGCCGCGGCAGCCCTTCCGACAGGTTCCGGTTGCCGTCCTCGGTGACCAGGATGTCGTCCTCGATGCGGACGCCGATGCCGCGGTACTCCTCGGGGACGGTCAGGTCGTCGGCCTGGAAGTACAGACCCGGCTCGACGGTCAGGCACATGCCCGGCTCCAGCGTGCCCTCCACGTACGTCTCGGTCCGCGCGGCCGCGCAGTCGTGGACGTCCATGCCGAGCATGTGACCCGTGCCGTGCAGGGTCCAGCGACGCTGCAGACCGAGTTCCAGGACGCGCTCGACCGGGCCCTCGACCAGACCCCACTCGACGATCTTCTCGGCCAGCACACGCTGCGCCGCGTCGTGGAAGTCGCGGTACTTGGCGCCCGGCTGCACCGCCGCGATACCGGCCTCCTGGGCCTCGTACACGGCGTCGTAGATCTTCTTCTGGATCTCGGTGTACGTGCCGTCGATCGGCAGCGTGCGCGTGACGTCGGCGGTGTAGAGGGTGTGCGTCTCGACGCCCGCGTCCAGCAGCAGCAGGTCGCCGGAGCGGACCGGTCCGTCGTTGCGCACCCAGTGCAGTGTGCAGGCGTGCGGCCCGGCGGCGCAGATCGAGCCGTAGCCGATGTCGTTGCCCTCGACGCGGGCGCGCAGGAAGAAGGTGCCCTCGATATAGCGCTCGCTGGTCGCCTCGGCCTTGTCCAGGATCTTCACGACGTCCTCGAAGCCGCGCACCGTCGAGTCGACGGCCTTCTGCAGCTCGCCGGCCTCGAACTCGTCCTTGACCAGCCGCGCCTCGGAGAGGAAGACCCGCAGCTCCTCGTCGCGCTCGGCGGTGACCTTGTCGGTCAGGGCCGTCTCGATGCCGGCGTCGTAGCCGCGCACGACACGGACGGGACCGGTGGCTTCCTTCAGCGCGGCAGCCAGTTCGCGGACGTCCGACGCCGGGATGCCGTACAGCTGCTCGGCCTCGGTGAGGGAGTGGCGGCGGCCGACCCACAGTTCGCCCTGGCCGGACAGCCAGAACTCGCCGTTCTCCCGGTCGGAGCGCGGCAGCAGGTAGATCGTCGCCTTGTGGCCGTCCGACGTCGGCTCCATGACCAGGACGCCGTCCTCGGTCAGGTTGCCGGTGAGGTACGCGTACTCGACCGAGGCACGGAAGGGGTACTCCGTGTCGTTCGACCGGGTCTTCAGGTTGCCCGCGGGGACGACCAGCCGGTCGCCCGGGAAACGCGCGGAGAGTGCGGCGCGGCGGGCGGCGGTGTACTCGGCCTGCGCGATCGGCTCCAGGCCGCGCAGCTCGGTGTCGGCCCAGCCGGACTTCATGCTCTCGGCGAGCTCGTCGGACACGCCCGGGTAGAGGCCGTTCTTGCGCTGCTTGATCGGCTCTTCTTCGACCGCTTCGTCAGCGGCATCGTCGAGCACGGTTTCCGGGGTCTCCGGGTTGAGCGCCTCCGACACGGTCTGCCTCCTTGATACGACTCTGGACCGCTTCCATCGTACGGTCGTACGGGAACGCGCCTCGGGCCGGAAGGGCTTTACGCCGAGAGCTCACCGCGTGTGCGAGGGAACTCACCGCGCGTGCGAAACGACCCGCCGCGCGCCCGCCGGAACGCACCGTGCGTGCGTCCGATCTCACGAGGAGTGCTCGGGGGGACTCGCCGGGAACCGCGGTGGAGGGTCCACCGGGAGGGGCGGAGGGTTCGCCGCGGAGGCGCCCGCCGGAGCGCGCGCTCCGAGAACAGCTGAGCCACCCGCCGCGAGGGCGCCGGAGCACTCCTCGTGAAGGCCCTGCCGCGGTCACTCGAACCGATCACTCCACCGATCACTCGAAGCCGTCACTCGAAGCCGTCACTCAACGCCGTCGCTGGAAGCGGTCACTCGAACCGATCACTCGAAGCCGTCACTCGAAGCGGGCCGCCAGCAGCACCACGTCCTCGTCGCTGCCGCCTCCCGGCCCGGGTCTCGCCGTGCCCACCGGCACCCCGGACCCGGGGGAGCCGGAGCCGCACTCGTCCGGGAGCACGGTCCGCAGGACATGGTCGGCGATGGCGCCGGGATCCTCGCGCAGCGACCTCGGCACGCTCGCGGCCGCCGCGTGCAGCCGGGCGAAGGCGCGGTCCATGGGGTCGCCGGTGCGGTGCAGCAGGCCGTCGGTGTAGAGCAGCACGGTCTCACCGGCCTCGGCGGTCAGCTCGACACTCGGCGCCTCCCAGCAGGAGAGCATCCCCAGCGGCGCAGACAGCGAGGTCTCCACGAACTCCGTGCGCCGGGCGCCGATGAGCAGCGGCGGGCTGTGACCGGCCCCGGCGAGGGTGATCCTGCGCAGCGCGGGCTCGCAGTAGGCGAAGAGGGCGGTCGCGGAGCGGGCGGGCTCGGTCAGCCGCAGCAGCAGTTCGAGGTCGGACAGGACGGCGACCGGGTCCTCGCCCTCCATGACGGCGTACGCCCGCAGGGAGGCCCGCAGCCGGCCCATCGCGGCGATCGCGCTGGGTCCGGACCCGGTGACGGATCCGACCGAGAGGCCGAGCGCGGCGTCGGGCAGCGGCAGCGCGTCGTACCAGTCTCCGCCACCGCGCGGACCCGTGCGATGGCGGGCGGCCAGCTGGATGCCGGGGACCCGGGGCAGCCGTGGGGGAAGCAGCTCCTCGGAGACGGTCGCCAGGCACGCGCGCGTGCGCTCCAGTTCCACCAGCCGTGCCAGGTGCTCGGTCGCGTACCGGACGTAGAGGCCGACTAGGTGGCGCCGGCGCTCCACCGGTTCGGCGGGCTCGTCGTAGAGCCATACGGCCGCGCCCAGCCGGCCCGCCGCCCGGGTGGACAGGGGCAGCGTGTAACTCGCGGCGTAGCCGAGCCGGGCGGCCACCTCGCGGTGGCGGGGGTCGAGGCCGTCCTCGGAGAGCAGATCGGGCTGAGCGATCTCGGCGTCGGCGCCGGGCAGGCCGGCCAGGATCCTGCCGTACGACATGGAGCTGCGCGGAACGGTCTCGATGTGGCCGAGATCGGCGCGCCCCAGACCCAGGCCGACGGTGGTGTCCGGGCCGAGTCCGTCGCCGGGCTCCAGGACGACGAGACCGCGCCGCGCGCCCACGAGGGAAGCTCCGGCGCGCAGCAGTTCGTGCAGGGCGTCGCTCAGCGCCGCGGTGCGCGCCAGGCGCTCGGTGAGTTCGTGGAGCGTCGTGAGATCGGAGACCCAGCCGGCGAGCCGGTCCTGGAGGACGAGGCCGGGGCCGGTGGCCGGAGCGTCCGGAGTGGCCGAAGTGGCGCCCGGGGCGGAGGATGTAGGCGCGACAGTGTGTGCGGGAGCGGGAACCGTTGAATCGATTCCGGCCACTTTCGGAAGGTGAGGGGCGTTCATGGCGTCCGGCTTTCCGACCTGTGCGTATTGCTCAATAGCATCGCAAACCCCCATGTCGTTCTGCGCCGCTGGCAGTGTCTCCACATGTACACGCACTCGTGAGGGGATGTCCAGCATTGTCCTGCTGGGATTCCTGGTGTCCAGGAGACCCTCGGTAACCCTTGCGGGAAAGCAAAGTTGGCTCAAAACTGACTCGGGTAACACGTTATTGAGGTCGACTGGCCTCGTTCGACGGAGCGTCACAGCGGTCGTGGTGGGTACGTACTCGGTGAAGGCCAGGGGCGGTTGGGATCCGCCCGGAACCTGGAATCGGACCCGGGCGTCTTAACTACCGATGACCGTGCCCCATCCTCCCGTGGCGGAGGCGGCAAGCAATACGCGGGACAGCAAAACGCCAGGCGCCGCCACCCCACGCCATGCCCGTGCTTCAGACAGACGCAGTATGGACGCGGACGCAGCCAATGCTCGGCCCAGATGGGTTCCCCTTGCCGTGTGCAGGGGTGTGATGCGCCAGCAGGTACGCACAGTGAAGTGATCGACACATGACGTGATGTGATCCACGGTGTTGCCAGGCGTGCAACGGAAAGGAACGAGCGCTCATGCGCGAGATCCTCGGAAGGCGACGCAGGCTCCTGTCCAGGCGGAACAACGGGAGGCCTGAGATGCTCAGCGCGGCCCTGACCTTCGCGGCCGATTGGCGCTGGCCCGTACTCCCGGGTGTGGCACCGGATCCGCAGGGGCGTGCCCGCTGCGGCTGTCCGGACCCGGAGTGCACGGTGCCCGGCGCCCACCCCTTCGACCCCGGCCTCCTCGCGGCCACCACCGACGAGCGCATGGTGCGCTGGTGGTGGACCAACCGGCCGTCGGCACCCATCGTGCTGGCCACCGGAGGCAGGGCGCCCTGCGCGGTGAGCCTGCCCGCCCCCGCGGCGGCCCGCGCGCTCGACGCGCTCGACCGCAAGGGCATGCGCCTGGGCCCGGTCGTCGCGGCCCCCACGCGGTGGGCGATCCTCGTCGCGCCGTACTCCATGGAGCAGCTCGGCGAGCTGCTCTACGCCAAGGACTTCGTGCCGGGTTCCCTGCGCTTCCACGGCGAGGGTGGATACATCGCGCTGCCCCCGTCCGAGACCGGCCAGGGCCGGATCCGCTGGGAGCGCGCACCGCTGCCCGGCTCGGCCGCGCCCTGGGTGCCCGGTGTGGAGGCCGTGGTGGACGCCGTGGTGGAGGCGCTCACTCGTACGGGTGTGAGCGCGCCCGAGTTGTAGGGCGCTCCGGCGCGCGGTGAGCCGCGCGCCCGCCCGGGCTCGTTATCTTCCGCGGTATGCAGCGTCATCTTGGCCGACACAGAGATTCCTTGCCGCTGCGCGGCGGGCCCGGCCCCCGAAGTGTTCGTCTGGGGGCATTGACCGGTGTCGTGGCGTTCATCGTCGCTCTGCCCGTGACCGTGGCGTCCGCGGGGCCCGTCGGGGACGAGGGTCCCGCGGTCGTCGGCGCCTCCGGGCGTGTCGACGCGAAGGGGCGTCCTCCCGGCTCCGGGGGCCTGCCGGCGTCCTCGACCCGGCTGCTGGGGCTGGACCTGGCCACCGTCGCCCGGTGCGGCCCCGAACTCTCCTCTCCGGACGGCATCGAGGCACAGACCTGCGTTTTGACCCGGGGAGCGGACACCTGGGCGCGCACGTACTACCGCAACGCGACCGGCGACGCGCTGAGCTCCGTACTGAGCCTCATGGGGCCCGCCGGCCACAGCGTGCAGATGAGGTGCGCGGTGGACGCGGAGGACGATCCGGGAGCGTGCGAGACGCCCAGGGAGCGCACGGCGGGCGGGGCGGGGGCCTACACGGCGGTCGCGGAGTTCGCGAAGGGCACCGGTGACGGGCCGCTGCTGCTGCGCTCCGGGAGCAGTACGGGTTCTTAGCAACTTGCCTCTGTGGCAAGGCTGTTGACGCCGTACGGGATTCCGGGCATGAAAAGACCCGGTTGCTGGCGACGGGGGATGCACCAGCAACCGGGCTACTCGAACGGTAACAAGAGATCGGCGGTTCGCAAATTCGATCTCGGCTATTCGGACACGGATTCCGCTGTCACAACCGGGAGTTGTGACAGGAGTCACCTGCGCTCAAGGGCCTGGACCAGCTGACCGGTCGGTCAGTGGCGCGACCGAGGATCAGCTCAGCGTGACCTGTCGGTTGGTGAGGCCGCCGCGTGCCCGGCGTTCGTCCGCGGTGAGCGGCGCGTCCGAGGCCAGGGCGGTCGCCAGGCGTTCGGCGAATTCGGCCGCCGGCTTCTCGATGTCGTCGGCCGTGACACCGCTCGGCAGGTCCCAGACCGGCACGGTGAGCCCGTGCGCGCGGAAGGAGCCGACCAGCCGGGTGCCCTCGCCGAGACTCGACCGGCCGGCCGCGTGCAGTCGCGCGAGCGCGTCCAGAAGCTGTTCCTCGGGGTGCGGCATGACCCAGCGCAGGTGGTTCTTGTCGGGGGTCTCGCACCAGTACGCGGCGTCGACGCCGGAGAGCTTCACGGTGGGGACGGCCGCGGCGTTGGCCCGCTCCAGGGAGGCGGCCACGTCCGGCGTCGAGTTCTCCGCGTCCGGGACCCAGAACTCGAAGCCCGTGTGCACAACTGGCTCGAAGGCGCCTTCGGGGTCGAGCAGTTCCTGCAGCCGCGGGCCGTCGGCCGGGGCGCGGCGGCCCGGGACCGGCGTGCCGGGCTCCGTCGTGAGGGCGCGCCGCAGGGTGTCGGCGAGGTCGCGGCTGATGTCGCCGGACGCCGTGTCGTTCTGCAGGCCGAGCAGGACCGAGCCGTCGTCGCGGCGCAGCGCGGGCCAGGCCATCGGCAGGACGGTGGCGAGCGTCACCGAGGGAACGTCCTCGGGGAGGCTCTCCTTGAGCTTCAGCTCGACCGTCGCGGCGGGGACCAGCTCGCGCAGAGCGACCCAGTCGCCCTCGCTCGGCAGGCCCTCGAAGGGGCGCTGCACCAGCTCGGTCACCGCGTGCGCGGCCTCCCGGCCGTGGCAGGCCTTGTAGCGGCGGCCGCTGCCGCAGGGGCAGGGTTCGCGAGCGCCGACAACCGGGATTTCCCCGTCTTGCAGCTGAGGCCGCTGGGCCTTCGTCTGGGGTCGCTTCTTGGCCATCGTGGGTGTCTCCCGATCACGGCTCGACTCGTACGGGCGCGAGCCTAGCCGTTCGTGCGACGGCCGAAGGGACCCTGTGGACAACGCTTCCGGAACCGTGTTTTCAGTCCAGGTCGTCGAAGGCGTCCGCGAAGTCCAGCTCGGGTATCGCGGACACAGCCGGTGACGCGACGCGCGTAGCGAAGTCGTCGCGCCGATGCCCGGTGGTCACGTCGGCGACGTCCTCCTGGACGACGACCCACACCGTGACCTCCCCGCGGGCGTCGTCGCGGACGCCCCAGTCCTTCGCCAGCGCCGTGATGATGTTCAGCCCGCGGCCGCCGTGTGCCGTGACCGAGGGGGTGGCCGGGACCGGGCGGGTGGGCCCGCCGCCGTCCGTCACCTCGACGGTGAGCCTTCCGGACGCGTCCACGCGCCACGCGGCCCGCACGTCGCCGTCGCCCGACAGGGCGTCGCCGAGCGGTCTGCCGTGCCGGCACGCGTTGCTCAGCAATTCGGAAAGGATCAGTACGGCGTCGTCGACGACCGATTCCGCCATTCCGCCCGTGCGCAGCTGATCCCGCATCCGACGTCTGGCCTTCCCCACGCCCGCAGGGCCATGGGGAACAGCCATGCTCGACGACGTGGGCACTTCCCGTGCCACCACCAACGCCACCCCCGAGACCTCCTTTGCCCCACGCCACGGTGTGGATGCCCCACTGGACTGGGCCGGAAACCGGCCAATCCACGTCTGCTGACGCACTCGTAACGATCGAATACGGAACGAACGCGCCGGTGCACTCCCTGTCACCGCATGGCTGGATTTCGACGGCCGTCCCGGGATTCGACCGGTGGCCTCCGAGGGTGGAGCGCGCCAGGTCAGCGGCCGAGCTGGCGCATGACCGCGCGCGGCCGGTTGGTGATGATGGCGTCAATGCCCAGCTCAACGCAGAGGTCGACGTCCTCGGGCTCGTTCACGGTCCAGACGTGCACCTGGTGCCCGGCTCGTTTCAGCCGTTCGATGTAGCCGGGGTGGCTGCGTACGATCCGCATCGAAGGGCCTGCGATCCGGACACCCGCGGGAAGCCGTCCGTCGCGCAGCCGGGGCGAGATGAACTGCAGCAGATAGACCGTCGGCATGGTCGGGGACGCGGCCCGGACGCGGTGCAGGGAGCGGGCCGAGAAGCTCATGACGCGGACGGGCGAGGCCGTGGCGCTCTTCGGAGTGTCCAGCCCGAAACGCTTCAGGAGCAGCAGCAGTCGGTCCTCGACCTGCCCGGCCCAGCGTGTGGGGTGCTTGGTCTCGATGGCCAGCTCCACGCGGCGGCCCGCGTCCGCGACGAGTTCGAGCAGCCGCTCCAGGGTGAGGACGGAGGTGTCCTCCGGGTCCCCGGGGCCGTACTCCCAGTCGGGGGACTCGTCGCGGTTCCTCCAGGCGCCGAAGTCCAGCGCGGCCAGGTCGGCGAGCTCCAGGGCGGAGACCGCCCCGCGGCCGTTGGACGTACGGTTGACGCGACGGTCGTGGACGCAGACGAGGTGTCCGTCCGCGGTCAGCCGTACATCGCACTCGAGGGCGTCGGCACCGTCCTCGATCGCCTTCTTGTAAGCGGCCAGGGTGTGCTCGGGGGCCTCTTCGGAGGCCCCGCGATGGGCGACGACCTGGATCGGGTGCTGTCGTGCGTGGGTCACCGCGTCATGGTGCCACCGCTGCGGGGCGACCGTCGGGTCGGATACGCCACAAATGAAACCATTGCGCCAGAAAAGACCTATGTAAAGAATGGACCTGGACCCACAGCCACCGCTTATGGTGCTCTGACGTCCTGTGGGAAAAGCTGACGGCGTACAAAAAGCACATGCACAACCAGCACAGCTGCATCGCGCCGGACCCGTCGACAAGCGTGAGCGAGCGTGACCGAGTGCGACCGAGAACAACAGCCGTGGATCGAGGAGAAGAGCTGTGAGCACCGAGAACGAGGGCACCGCAGTACCCCCGGCCCCGTCCGCACCTCCCGTGCCGGTGGAAACTCCCGCTGCTTCCGCGCAGAACGCTGCGCCCGAAGGGGGCGCGCCGACCGCTCAGATCCCGTCGGTGCCTCCGGGCGCCCCCGGCGCACCGGGGCAGGCACCGGCGTACGCGTCGACGAGTGCCGGGACGCCTGACCCGTACGGGCACGGCTCGGGGACTCCCGGGGCGCCGGGCTACGGTTCCGGGGCGCCCGGGGGCGTTCCCGCGGCCGAGGCGGGCTGGCCGCCTCCGCCGCCCGCGACCCCCGCGTACGCGGACGGTGGCGGCCCGGGCGGCGGCGGGTGGGGTTCCACCTACGGGCAGCCCGCGCCGAAGCCGAAGAACGGCCGTGGCGGCCTGGTCGCCGCCATCCTGGTGGCCGCGCTCGTTGCGGGCGGAGTCGGCGGCGGCATCGGCTACTCCCTGGCCAGGGGCAACGACAGCTCCACCGGCTCGACGACGGTCTCCGCCCCGAGCAACAGCGGCGACGTCAAGCGCGCCTCGGGCACGGTGGCGGGCGTGGCGGCCAAGGCGCTGCCGAGCACCGTCACCATCGAGGCCGAGAGCACCAACGGCGAGGGCGGCACCGGCACGGGCTTCGTCTTCGACAAGCAGGGCCACATCCTCACCAACAACCACGTCGTGGCGGACGCGGTCGACGGCGGCAAGCTCACCGCGACCTTCCCCGACGGCAAGAAGTACGACGCCGAGGTGGTCGGCCACGCGCAGGGTTACGACGTCGCGGTCATCAAGCTCAAGAACGCGCCCTCCGATCTCCAGCCGCTCGCCCTCGGCAACTCCGACAAGGTGGCCGTCGGCGACTCGACGATCGCGATCGGTGCCCCCTTCGGCCTGTCCAACACGGTGACCACGGGCATCATCAGCGCCAAGAACCGCCCGGTGGCCTCCAGCGACGGCAGCTCCAGCAGCAAGGCCTCGTACATGAGCGCCCTGCAGACGGACGCCTCGATCAACCCGGGCAACTCCGGTGGCCCGCTCCTGGACGCCCAGGGCTCCGTCATCGGTATCAACTCCGCGATCCAGTCGACGAGCGGCGGCGGACTGGGCGGCACCAGTCAGTCCGGTTCCATCGGTCTCGGCTTCGCGATCCCGATCAACCAGGCGAAGAACGTCGCCCAGCAGCTCATCAAGACCGGCAAGCCGGTCTACCCGGTGATCGGCGCGTCTGTCTCCCTCGAAGAGGGCACCAGTGGCGCGAAGATCACCGAACAGGGCGCGAGCGGTTCCGCGGCGGTGACGTCCGGCGGCCCCGCCGACAAGGCCGGCCTCAGGCCGGGCGACGTCATCACCAAGCTCGACGACCAGGTGATCGACAGCGGCCCGACCCTCATCGGCGAGATCTGGACCCACCAGCCCGGCGACAACGTCAAGCTCACCTACACACGCGACGGCAAGACCCGCACCACCGAGGTCACCCTGGGCCAGCGCGACGGCGACAGCTGACCGGTTAGTCTTGTCCCCGCGCCACCGACGATCGTGGGTGGCGCGGGGTGGGTTGCCCGAGCGGCCTAAGGGAACGGTCTTGAAAACCGTCGTGGCAGCGATGTCACCGTGGGTTCAAATCCCACACCCACCGCGCAGGTCAGAAGTCTTGAGGGTCGGAAGGGGCGCTCCCGGGAACGGGGGCGCCCCTTCCGCGTGCGGCCCGCTCACCCGCCCTTGGCCGGCTCCCGCGCGATGAGCCGATGGGTGGGGGCGGGACTGCTCGCCCCGCGGGATCTGGCGCGGAAGCGGAACAGCACGGCGATGCCGTGGCCGGCCCGCCGCGCGACCCGACCACCGGCCGCCGTCTCCGCTTCGCCCGGCACCGGTCCCTCGAACGGCCCCCCAGCGAACTGACGGGCGGTCATGGAAATTTGAGGCCGATCATTTTATCGCCTGGCCTCCGGAGGCGCCATTGGTGCTGGGCCGCGTGTCGTAGACATGCCAGCATCTGGCCTAACACCACAGGCCGAACCGTTATCGCATGCAGTCCGCACGGAAAGCGTGATGAGGCTGGATGCGGCTCAACGTTTGCATCCTCGAACCAATCGGACAGTTCCCTCGCCTATGCGGGGAGAGAGGACGCAATATGTCCCCGAAGCTCAAGGTGACGCGCGACGGGCGCCAGGACGAGGGCACTCCCTCGCGTCACCCCCGCCTGGGCGCGAGGGCGGCAGCCCTGATCGTGCTCGGCAGCGGGGTGGTGGGTCTCTGGTCGGCGCCCATGGCGCAGGCCGCAGGTCATGACTCGCACAGGACCTTCCACTCAAGCGTCACCTTCCACGTCCCCGAGGACGTCGCGGAGGCCGACGCCGCCGAAGACCTGGCGGACTACAAGGACGCTGCGGGCATCGATGCCGCCGACTACATGGCGGAATACAAGGACGCTGCGGGCGTCGACGGCGCCGGAGACCTGGCGGACTACAAGGATGCTGCGGAGGCCGATGCCGCCGAAGACCTGGCGTACCTCAAGGGTGGTGCGGACTTCGACGGTGGCCGCGACCTGTGGGACTACCTCGACGACGGCGGGTTGCACATCACCGTCAACGTCAACAACAACAATAACAACAACAACAATGGCGGCAACGCCAATAACAACAACAATAACGGCGGTGGCACCAACACCAACAACAACTGATTTCACGGTCTGGGTGGGTGGAATAGCCGTCCAATCGAGGCCCGCTCAGTTGCGGGTCGGTGGATCCGCCGCGGCGCGCTCCCGTGGGCCATCTGTGGGCCAGGACGCCGGTCGAGGGCGATCGGATCGGCGTGCGGGCAGGTCACACGCGGGTTCACCTCCCACACCCACCGCAGATGAACGGCCCCTGACCGGGTGACTCGGTCGGGGGCCGTTCTCGCTTTCATGGGGGACCTCCCCCGCCGGTGACCCGGTTGATCGGGCGTGGCCCGTGGGGTAGCAATGACGGGTGATACGAGGTGACAAGGTCGGGTTGCGGGCTCGGCGTGACAGTGATGTGCCCGTCTTCCAGGAAGAGTTGTACGACGACGTGGCGATGCGCTCGCGCGTCGACTCCCGTCCCTGGCGGCCGCTCCCGCCGGACGCGGCGGAGTCTCCCGCCGCGGCCGCCGTGCCGTCGGACGACAAGGCGTACTTCTCGGTGGTCGAGCTCGCCTCGCAGGAGCTGGCCGGCGAGGCCCTGTTGTGGGGCATCGACCCGCACAACCGGACGGCCCACCTGGGGATCTCCCTGCTCCCCGGTTTCCGGGGACGCGGGCTGGCGGGCGATGTCGTCCAGGTGCTGTGCACCTACGGGTTCACCGTCCGGGGGCTGCAGCGGCTGCAGGTCGAGACGCTCGCGGACAACACCGCGATGATCGCGGCCGCGACCGGGGCCGGGTTTCGTGTCGAGGGCACCCTGCGTCGCTCCGCCTGGGTGTACGGCGCCTTCGTGGACGTCGTCGTCCTCGGCCTCCTCGACGGGGAATGGACGCCGCCCGCCGGACCCGCGCGACCGAACGAAGGGGGTCGTGCCGGGCCTGAGGCAGGAGGAGGCGGGTCGGCGCCATGACGGTACGCCGGGAAACCGTGATCCGCGGCGCGTCTCAGTCCGGTGGCGGCCCGGGTTGCCGGGACGACATGCGGGACGCCGACGCGATCGTCGAGTGGGCCTCGCGTGCCGTCAGGCCGGTGTGGACGGCGGCCTCGACGAGGGCGGGCGTCAGGTCGGGACCGATGCCGTTCTCGTAGGCGCGGCAAGCGGCCCAGAAGAGGCGGGTGTTGCGCTGGCCCGCGTGGGCGGCGAGCACGAACTGGACCAGCCCCTGGCCCTGATGGCCGGTTGGGGGAGGCGCGCGGTGGCGCGTACGGGGTGGGGGCGTGAGCAGGCGCAGAAGTTCACCAGGGCAGGGCGCGGGCGCGAGGTGGGCGGTGCCGGGAGCCGTGCCGTACACCCCGTGGTCGGTGCGTGAGCCGGGGCCGACCAGGTAGCCGCCGGCGCCGCGGATGTCGATGCCGGGGGCCAGCCGGCTGGCCGAGTTGGGGACGACCACGTCCGGTGGCCCGGTCAGCCAGAGGTGGCGGCCGCCGCTCGGGGTCACGACGACGACGGTGTCGGGGATGGTGAACAGATGGCGCAGGGCCAGTTCGCGCAGGGCGGTGGAGGAGTCCGTACCGGCCTTGGTGTCGAGGTCGATGCCGATGAGGTGGTGCGGGTCGAGGCCGCAGGCGATGCCGTAGCCGGTGGACCAGGGGGCGGCGGCGAAGAGCGCGCGGATGCGTCGGGGGTCGGTGGAGGCGTCGTACACGCCGTGCCCGAAGCGGCCGCACTCGCCGTGGCAGGGCGGGGTCGTCGGGTCGGGGTCGGCGCGGTGGGGTGAGCGCAGGGCCGGGAGCTTCGTACGGGACAGCGGGATCACCGCGAGGCCGCGCTCGGCGGCGGACAGGGCATGGGCCAGGGCCAGGGTCGTGGCCTGCCGGTCGATGGTGGCCATGCCTCTATGTTCGTACGAGTGTTCGAAAAAAGGAAGAGCGTGCCGGGCGTGGGAGCGTGGCGGGAGGGTTCCGGGCGGTCCGGGGCGGACATGTGGCGAAACGCTTCAGCCCTTGCGGTGCTTGGTTTCCACCCGTCCGATCCGTGCTGAGCTGCGGCTTTACTGACTCGAAGAGGGTTTATCGACTTGTCCTCACGCTTGAGGGGGAATCGCGGCTTCCGGGGTGGTTCGCCGGGGATTCGGTGGGCAACTCTGGACTCGCGACGTCGTGAACAGCGTCGAGGTGGTCGGCTGACCACCTCGGAGCAAGCCGTATCCCACGTACCACCCGGCTCGCCGCCGGTCCGTACATCCGGTTCATGGAGGAACTCACATGGCAAGCATCCGTACCGCCCGCGTCCTCGCCGCCGTCTCGGCCCTGCCCCTCGCCGCCGTCCTGTTCACGGGTGTCGCGACGGCGGACAACGGCGCGATCTCGGACAACGGATCGAACGCGGGCGTGGCCACCGTCAGCGGCAGCGGGGTCGGACGCGACAACAGCGGCAACTCCTCGACCACGCAACAGCAGGCGGTGGGCTCAGGTGCCTCGAACCAGAGCAATACCGCGCAGGTGAACCACTCCGCGTTCACAGCCGTCAATCAGTCGACCACCGTCGTCCACTTCACCAAGCTCTGGTGAGCGCCGGCCGATGAGCCCTCGTCGAGCTCATCGGTCCCGCCTCCCTGACGGGGGTGTGCTTCCTGGGGTCGTAACGCGTCCGCGCGACGGTGCTTCGGTGCCGTCGCGCAGGCGTTTCGGTGTGTCCGTGCACGTCCAACACCTCCCGGGCGTCCCCTGGACGGCGTCCGCCGGCCGGACGCCCGCCCCCTCCGCCGACCTTGACAGCGCACAGTATCTGACGGACAGTCAGAAACCCCTGTCCGTACGAGGTCCGGGAGGGCCGCCGCCGTGCATCTCGCCCCCACCGAGCGCCAGCGACGGCTGCGCGCCGAGCTGCGCACGTACTTCCGGGACCTGATGCCCGACGGGCCCCCGCCCGCCCACGAGCCCGATCGGCAGCGCGCGCTGCTGCGCCGCATCGGTGCCGACGGACTGCTCGGAATCGGCTGGCCGACCGCGTACGGGGGACAAGGACGCGGCGCGGACGAGCAGTTCGTGTTCTTCGACGAGGCGTACCGGGCCGGTGCGCCGGTGTCGATGGTCACGCTGAACACCGTCGGACCGACGCTCATCAAGTACGGCAGCGAGGAGCAGAAGGAGTACTTCCTGCCGCGCATCCTGAGCGGTGACCTCGTCTTCGCGATCGGCTACTCGGAGCCCTCGGCCGGCACGGACCTGGCCGCGCTGCGCACGCGCGCGCGACGGGAAGGCACGGACTTCCTGGTCCACGGGCAGAAGATCTTCACCTCCAACGCCCAGCACGCCGACTGGATCTGGCTCGCCTGCCGCACCGACCCCGACGCTCCCCGGCACCGGGGCATCTCCATCCTCCTCGTGTCCACGGACGCCCCCGGGTTCTCCTGGACTCCGATCGAGACGGTCGGCGGCCTGACCACCACGGCCACGTACTACGACGGCATCCGCGTCCCCGCCTCCCGTCTCGTCGGCGAGGAGAACCGCGGCTGGCAGCTGATCACCAACCAGCTCAACCACGAACGCGTCGCCCTCGCCGCGATCGGCATGCAGGCGGAGGACTTCTACACGGCCGCGCTGGAAGCGGCGCGCACACCCGATCCGGTGACAGGGCGGCGCCGGATTGACGAGCCCTGGGTGCGCTCGCGGCTGGCCGAGGCGCATGCGCGGCTGGCGGCGTCGCGCCTGCTCAACTGGCGTCTGGTGGCGGATGTGGGGGCCGGTCGGCTGGCGCCGGGCGACGCCGCCGGCGTGAAGGTCGCGGGAACGGAAGCGGCGGTCGAGACGTATCGCTTATGTCAGCACATCGTGGGTGACGACGCGCTGGTGCGTTCCGGTTCGCAGGGGGTGTTCGGGGACGGCGAGCTGGAGCGGATGAACAGGGCCGCGCAGATCAACACGTTCGGGGGCGGGGTGAGCGAGGTGCAGCGGGAGATCGTGGCCACCATGCGGCTGGGGATGACGAGGGGACGGCGGTGAGCGCCGGACCGGCCGCGTGGACGGCGCGGCTGAAGGCGTACGAGGGACGGCCGGCCGCCGTCGCGGGCGTCGGCAGGGACCCGGTCAACGAGCCGATGATCCGGCACTGGTGCGAGGCGATGGACGACACCAGTCCGGCGTACGAGGGTCCCGGCGCCGTCGCGCCGCCCACCATGCTCCAGGTGTGGACGATGGGCGGCCTCTCCGGGCAGCGGAGCCGGTCGGGCGCGTTCGAGGAACTGCTCGGGCTGCTCGACGACGCGGGGTGCACCTCGGTGGTCGCCACCGACTGCGAGCAGGAGTACCTGCGGCCACTGCGCCCCGGGGACGAGATCACCTACGACGCGGTCATCGAATCGGTCTCCGAGCACAAGACGACCCGGCTCGGCGGCGGGCACTTCGTCACGACCCGGACGGAGGTGCGGTCGGCCGGCGAGCTCGTGGGGACACACCGCTTCCGGATCCTCAAGTACGCCCCGGCGGCGGGCAGGCCGAGAGGCGCCAGACCACGGCCGGTGGTCAACCGGGACAACGCCGGGTTCTGGGAGGGCGTGGGCCGTCACCGGCTGCTGATCCAGCGGTGCGCCGACTGCGGGACGCTGCGCCTTCCCTGGCTGCCGGGGTGCGCCGCCTGCGGCTCCCTGGAGTGGGACACCGTCCAGGCGAGCGGTGAGGGGACCGTCTACTCGTACGTCGTCATGCACCACCCGCCCTTCCCTGCGTTCGATCCGCCCTACGCGGTCGGTCTGATCGAGCTGGCCGAGGGCGTGCGGATCGTGAGCAACGTGATCGGGGTGCCGTACGACAAGGTGCGGATCGGGATGCCGGTGCGGCTGGAGTTCGAGCGGTACGACGAGGAGATGGTCCTGCCGGTCTTCCGGGCCGGGGACGGCATCGAGGGAGGCGGGCGCTGACATGGACTTCACGCCCACGGAGGAGCAGGCGGCGGCTCGCGATCTGGCCGCCCGGATCTTCGGGGACCTCGCCACCCACGAGCGGCTGTCCGCCGCCGGGACCGGCAGTGACGCCGAGCTGTGGAAGACGCTGTGCGCGGCCGGGCTGATGACCGCCGTGGCGGAGACCGGGCTCCTCGGCCTGGTGCTCCTCCTGGAGGAACAGGGGCGGACCACCGCCCAGGTGCCGTTCGCGGCGAGCTGTGTGTACGGACTGCTGGCGGTGGCGGCACACGGTTCGCCGGAGCAGCGGCAGCGGCTGCTGCCCGGGATCGGGGACGGGACGGTGGTGGTGTGCGGTGCGGTCTCCCCGCCGTCACCGGTCCGCGCCACGGCTTCGGGGCGGTTGAGCGGTGTCGTCCCGTCGGTGCCGTGGTTGCGGGACGCCACCCATGTACTCGTCGCCGACGACCGGCGTCGGCTCTGGCTGGTGCGGACCGTCGACGCGCGGTGCGAGCCGGTCGAGCTGACGGCGCCCTGGTCGGCGGGACGGCTCACCCTCGACGGCACGCCGGGCGAGCGGCTGGGCGGAGCGACGGGTGGGGAGACGGGCGGAGAGACGAGGGGCGAGACGGTGCGGGGGCGGGACGCCGACGCTTGCGCTGCCGCGACCGGGTCCGACGTCCCCGGGCCCGACGCCTCCGTGGGTGCGCGCGACGCCTTCGCGGCCGGGTACGCCGAGGACGCTCACGCGGACGTGCTCGCCACCGCCCGGACCGCCTTCGCCGGGTTGCAGGCCGGGGTGTGCGCGGGGTCGCTGGCGCGCGTGGTGGAGCACACCAACACACGTGAGCAGTTCGGGCGCCCGCTCGCCACCAACCAGGCGGTGCAACTCAGGGCTGCCGACGCGTACATGGACACCGAGGCGATCCGGGTGACGGCGTACGAGGCGGCCTGGCGGCGTGACGAGGGGCTGCCCTGTGCGACGCACGCCCTGACGGCCGCCTGGTGGGCGTCCGAGGCGGGGCGACGGGTCGTGCACACGGGCCAGCATCTGCACGGCGGGACCGGGGCCGATCTGGAGCACCCCGTGCACCGGCACTTCCTGTGGGGGCGGCAGCTGGACGCCTACCTGGGCTGTGGCGACGAAGTGCTCCAAGAACTGGGGGAGTTGCTCGTGCGCGAGGAGGGAGGGGCATGACGGGCGACAAGGATGCGCCGAGGACGGAGCGCGCCGGCGATCCGCCGATGACGAAATCCGGTGACGAACTGCCGACGGCCAGGCCCGGTGACCAACTGCCGCCGCTGGAGATCGAGGTCACGCGCACGCTGATCGTGGCCGGCGCCATCGCCTCGCGGGACTACCAGGACGTGCACCACGACCCGGAGCTGGCGCGGCGAAGGGGGTCCCCCGACATCTTCATGAACATCCTCACCACCAACGGCCTGGTCGGCAGGTACATCACGGACCACTTCGGGCCGCACGCCGTCCTGCGCAAGGTCGCCATACGGCTCGGCGCACCCAACTACCCGGGCGACACCATGGTGTTGACCGGCACGGTCGAGGAGGTCTCGGGCGACACGGCGACGGTCCGGGTCGTCGGCGCGAACGGCATCGGCAGACATGTGACCGCGACGGTGACGGTCACCCTCCCGGCCGGGGGCGCGGCATGAGCGTGCGGACGAGGGACCGCCTCGGCGGACGGGCCGCGATCGTCGGGATCGGGGCCACCGAGTTCTCCAAGGACTCCGGGCGCAGTGAGCTGCGGCTCGCCGTGGAGGCGGTGCGGGCGGCGCTCGACGACGCGGGCCTGACGCCGGGGGAGGTGGACGGCATGGTGACGTTCACGATGGACACCAGCCCGGAGATCACCGTCGCCCAGGCGGCCGGGATCGGCGAGCTGTCCTTCTTCTCGCGGGTCCACTACGGGGGCGGCGCAGCCTGTGCGACCGTCCAGCAGGCGGCGCTCGCGGTGGCGGCGGGCGTGGCCGAGGTGGTGGTCTGCTACCGGGCGTTCAACGAGCGGTCGGGACGGAGATTCGGCGCCGGGGTGCAGCAGCGGGAGCCGTCGGCCGAGGGGGTGGCGCTCGGCTGGGCCCTCCCGTTCGGGCTGCTCACCCCCGCCTCCTGGGTGGCGATGGCGGCCCAGCGGTATCTGCACACGTACGGGCTGACGCCCGAGGCCTTCGGCCCGGTCGCGGTGGTGGACCGGAAGTACGCGGCGACGAACCCGGCGGCGTACTTCCACGGCAGACCGATCACCCTCGCCGAGCACGCCGCCTCGCGGTGGATCGTGGAGCCGCTGAGACTGCTGGACTGCTGCCAGGAGACGGACGGCGGCCAGGCGCTGGTGGTCACCTCGGTGGAGCGGGCCCGGGACCTGCCGCGGCCGCCCGCGGTGATCATGGCGGCCGCCCAGGGCGCCGGCCGGGCACAGGAGCAGATGACGAGCTTCTACCGGGACGATCTGACCGGGCTGCCGGAGATGGGAGTGGTGGCCCGGCAGCTGTGGCGGACCTCGGGCCTGACCCCCGCGGACATCGACGTGGGGATTCTGTACGACCACTTCACGCCGTTCGTGCTGATGCAGCTGGAGGAGTTCGGGTTCTGCGGACCGGGGGAGGCCGCGGACTTCGTCGCCGCGGAGAGCCTCCCGCTGAACACCCACGGGGGGCAGCTCGGGGAGGCGTACCTGCACGGGATGAACGGGGTGGCGGAAGCGGTACGGCAGCTGCGCGGCACCTCCGTGAACCAGATACGCGGTGCCCGCCGCACCCTGGTCACCGCGGGTACCGGGGTTCCCACCTCGGGGCTGATCCTGGGGACGGACGGGGGAGAAGAGGCGCCCGGGGTCTCGTGAGGACGCTCCGGAGCCCTGTGCGGCGGCCGCCGTACCACCGCCGTACGGGTCTCTCAGGGGTGAACCCTCAGGGTGCGGGCGCCGCTCGTCCACCCTCAGGAGGTGGAGCGGGCCCCCCTCCTACAACCTGAGGGGGACATCGCTTCGGGACCTGCGGCCGATCCGAAGGAGTAGGGGTCACTCCTAGCGTGGAGTCATGACCACACCCGTCTGCACCAGCGGTGCGAACGTCGCGACGCGGACCTTCCCGTACCCGTCGTATCCGTCCTACCCGTCGTTCGCGTCGTACATGAAGGCGCGTCAGCCGGTGCTGCTGCGTACCGCCCGGTCGCTGACCCCCAACCCGAGCGACGCGGAGGACCTGCTGCAGACCGCGCTGACCAAGACGTATGTCGCGTGGGAGCGGATCGAGGACCACCGGGCGCTCGACGGTTACGTACGGCGGGCGCTGCTGAACACCCGGACGTCGCAGTGGCGCAAGCGCAAGGTCGACGAGTTCGTGTGCGACGAGCTGCCGGAGCCCGAGGGGGTGCCGGCCGGGGACCCCGCCGAGCAGCAGGCGCTGCGTGACGCGATGTGGCGCGCGATCATGAAGCTGCCGGCGCGGCAGCGGGCCATGGTCGTCCTGCGGTACTACGAGGACCTGAGCGAGGCGCAGACGGCGGAGGTGCTCGGCGTCTCCGTCGGGACGGTGAAGTCGGCCGTGTCGCGGGCGCTCGGCAAGCTGCGTGAGGATCCCGAGCTGGAGCCCGTGCGCTGACACCGGACCGGTGTTCTGTGATCCCCCCGGTGGCCGTTCGGCCCCTGTGAGCTGATCGATCGCCCGGAACTAGTGACATACCGCGCGGTATGTGCGCAGAATCAGCGCAACCCTTAACACCGCGTAGGCAATGTCGCCCCCGGGAGGACGCCGTGCTGAGCACGATGCAGGACGTACCGCTGCTGATCTCGAGGATCCTGACCCACGGGTCGGCCATCCACGGCACATCACAGGTGATCACCTGGACGGGTGAGGGAGAGCCGCAGCGCCGTTCCTACGCCGAGATCGGCGTCCGTGCGGCCCAGTTGGCGCACGCGCTGCGCGAGGACCTCGGCGTCGTGGACGACGACCGAGTCGCGACCCTCATGTGGAACAACGCCGAGCACGTCGAGGCGTACTTCGCGATCCCCTCCATGGGCGCGGTCCTGCACACCCTCAACCTCCGCCTCCCCGCCGAGCAGTTGGTGTTCATCGTCCGGCACGCCGCCGACCGCGTGATCGTCGCCAACGGCTCCCTGCTGCCGCTGCTCGCACCCCTGCTCCCCCATCTGCCGACGGTGGAGCACGTCGTCGTGTCGGGTCCCGGCGACCGTTCACTGCTCGCCGGAGCGAGCGTGCGGGTGCACGAGTACGAGGAGCTCATCGCGGGGAAGCCGACCGCGTACGACTGGCCCGAGCTGGACGAACGCGCCGCCGCGGCCATGTGCTACACCTCCGGCACCACCGGCGACCCCAAGGGCGTCGTCTACTCCCACCGCTCGATCTACCTGCACTCCATGCAGGTCAACATGACCCAGTCGATGGGCCTCACCGACCAGGACACCTCCCTCGTCGTGGTCCCGCAGTTCCACGTCAACGCCTGGGGGCTGCCGCACGCCACGTTCATGTCCGGCGTGAACCTCCTCATGCCGGATCGTTTCCTCCAGCCGGCGCCGCTCGCCGAGATGATCGAGGCCGAACGGCCGACGCACGCCGCGGCCGTCCCCACCATCTGGCAGGGACTGCTCGGCGAACTGCACGCCAAGCCCCGGGACGTCTCCTCCCTCACCCAGGTCACGATCGGCGGCTCGGCCTGTCCGCCCTCGCTCATGGAGGCCTTCGACAAGCTGGGGATGCGGGTCTGCCACGCCTGGGGCATGACGGAGACGTCCCCGCTGGGCACCGTCGCCCGGCCGCCGGCCAGTGTCGTGGGCACCGCGGAGGAGTTCGCCTACCGCCTCACCCAGGGCCGTTTCCCGGCCGGTGTCGAGGCCCGTCTCACCGGCCCCGGCGGCGAACGGCTCCCCTGGGACGGCGAGTCCGCGGGCGAGCTGGAGGTGCGCGGTCCGTGGATCGCCGGCGCGTACTACGGCGGCCAGGGCACCGAACCCCTCCGGCCCGCCGACAAGTTCAGCGAGGACGGCTGGCTCAAGACCGGTGACGTCGGCACCATCAGCCACGACGGCTTCCTGACCCTCACCGACCGCGCCAAGGATGTCATCAAGTCGGGCGGCGAGTGGATCTCCTCGGTCGACCTGGAGAACGCGCTGATGTCCCACCCGGACGTCGCCGAGGCCGCCGTCGTCGCAGTCCCCGACGACAGGTGGGGCGAGCGCCCCCTCGCCACCGTCGTCCTCAGGGAGGGCTCCACCGCCGACTTCGCGACGCTGCGCGCCTTCCTCGCCACCGAGGGCAGGATCGCGAAGTGGCAGCTCCCCGAGCGCTGGACGATCATCGGGGCGGTCCCCAAGACGAGCGTCGGCAAGTTCGACAAGAAGGTGCTGCGCAGGCAGTACGCCGAGGGCGCGCTGGACGTGACCAGGCTCTGACCCCCCTACGCCGGGCGGGCGCCTCCACGGCTCCCCGCCCGGCATACGCACAGGTCATCACCGTACGGACGCCGGGGCCCCGCACACAGGCAGGGCCCTCCACGGACGCCGGAGCGCGCCGCGCGCGAGGTCAGTTGGTGCCGATCCGCGCCAGCAGGTCGACGATCCGGTCCTGCACCTCGGCGCTGGTCGAACGCTCGGCGAGGAACAGTACCGTCTCCCCCGCGGCGAGCCGCGGCAGTTCGGCCGGGTCGACCGCGGCGGTGTAGACGACGAGCGGGGTGCGGTTCAACTGCCCGTTCGCCCGCAGCCAGTCGACGATTCCGGCACGCCGGCGCCGTACCTGCATCAGATCCATCACGACCAGGTTCGGCCGCAGTTGCGAGGCCAGCGTCACCGCGTCCTCGTCCGTGGACGCCCGCGCGACCTGCATGCCGCGCCGCTCCAGGGTCGAGGTCAGCGCCAGCGCGATCTCCGCGTGCTCCTCGATGAGCAGCACGCGCGGCGGGTGCTGCTCGGAGTCCCGGGGCGCCAGCGCCTTCAGGAGTACGGCGGGATCGGCGCCGTATGCCGCCTCGCGCGTCGCCTGCCCGAGCCCCGCCGTCACCAGCACCGGCACCTCGGCGGCGACGGCGGCCTGGCGCAGCGACTGGAGTGCCGTGCGGGTGATCGGACCGGTCAGCGGGTCGACGAAGAGCGCGGCCGGGAACGCGGCGATCTGCGCGTCGACCTCCTCGCGCGAGTGCACGATGACGGGCCGGTACCCGCGGTCGCTCAGCGCCTGCTGGGTCGTCACGTCCGGAGCGGGCCACACCAGCAGCCGGCGCGGGTTGTCCAGCGGCTCGGGCGGCAGCTCGTCGTCCACCGGCCGCGGGTGCGGCTGGTCGGCGACCTCGACCGCGCCGCCGGGACCGTCCAGCGGCTCGGGGCCCTCGTCGGCGTTCTTGTCCGGGGCTCCTATGGCGTACGAACGTCCCGCGCCGTCGGTCGCGCCGGGCGGCCGGGCCCCGGGGGTCTGACCGGCCGTCGGGTGCGCACGGGCCGCGGTCTCCGGGCGCTCGACGACGGGCTCCGGGGGTGTACCGAGCTTGCGGCGGCGGCCGGAGCCGTTCGTCTGGTGCGGGGGAGGCGTGGCGGACTGCGGCTGCGACGGTGCCTGCGATCCGTTCGGGGCGGCCTGGCGGGCGAACGGGACCCCCTGCCCGAGCGTCCGCACGCTGATCGCCCGGCCCTGCGTCGAGTTGGGGTCGACGGGCGCGGCGGCCTCGGCGGGCAGCGGCTGGGCGATCCGTGCCTGCGCCTGCGGCTGGGGTCGCGTCGGGGGCTGGGGCTGCGCGGGCAGTTCGGGTGGCAGAGGGGCGCCCTGGGCAGGGCCCTCCGGCCGGAGCTGCGGCTGGGAGGCGGCCACGGCGGGAGGCACGGGGGCCGCGGGGGCGCCGGGCCGCACGGGGCTGGGGGCCCCGACACCGGAGGTGTCCTCGGTGTTCGGGGCCGGCCAGGCCTGGGGTGCCGCGGCCGCGGCGGGCCGGGCCTGCGCGGGGACGGCCTGTCCGGGGAGTCCCGGCATGGGGGGCGACTGTGCCGGGACGCCGCCCTGCGCGGGTGCTCCCGCAGGTCCGGGCCGGCCACCGGGCGGGACGGCACCCTGCTGGACCGGCGCCGACTGGACCTGGGGCGACGGGATCGCACCCGGCGCAACCGCACCCGGCGGGACCGTGCCCGGCTGGGCCGGAGCCGGCGCCTGCTGCGCGCGGCGCCGACCCGACGGCGCGGAAACGGGGTGCGGCTGGGGCGGGGTGTGCTCGTCGGCCGAGCCGGCGGACATCACGTCGTGACGGCCTTCGCCGCCGTGGACGTGCCCGGCGCCGACGGCGTCGCCGCCCTGCTCCAGGAGCCGCTGCTGGGCGAGTTGGGCCTGCTGCGCCTGCTGGGCCTGGATGTACTCGGGTGAACGGTCCGCGTCCGCGGGCGGAAGCGCGAACGCGGGACGGGCGCCGGTCTCCTGGGCGGCCGCGGCGCGTTCGGCCGCCGCGGCCAGCGCGCGCCGGCGCCGCCCGCCGGCCTGCGTACCGGAACCCTCGGCAGTCCCGCCGGCCTCGCGCAGACCCTGGTCGCCCGGTGCACCCTGAGCGTTCGGAGCGCCGGCGGCCACGGGCAGCGCGGGCGGCAGCGCGTGCTGTTCGCCGTCGCGCCGGGCACGCCGCCCGGACGACCCGGCCGGCCCGGACGGCACGGGCACTCCCTGCGGAGGCACCGTCCCACCCAGTCCCGTACCCACGGCAGCGGTCCCCGCCCCGTGCTCGCCCGCCATGACGACCGCGCCCTCGGAGACGGCCTCGGTCCCGCCGTCACCCGCGTCCTCGACGGCACTCGGCCGCCCGCGCCGACGGCCGGTACCACCCGAGCCGTCGTCACCGGAGAGCTCGGCGCCCGATCCCTGCGCGGGCACGGACACCTCGACGGCGCCCTGCTCGCCGGCCGCGCGCCGGCGGCGCCGTCCGGTGGGAGCGACCGCGCCGCTCTCGGTCGCCACCGGCTCCGCGGCGGCGACCTCGCTCTCCAGGAAGGCGTCCACGGAGGACCGCCGGGCGCGCCGCCTGCCACCGCCCTGGTGCGAGGCCTGCTCGGGCAGCGCGACCTCGGCGCCGGTGGAGACCGGGGCCTCGATCTGCGGCATGGCCGTGACGGGGGGCACGACCGCCCCGGCGCCGGTGCCGATCGGCACCTCCAGCACGAACGCGCTGCCGCTCATGCCGGGCACCTCGTGCGTCTGCAGCACACCGCCGTGCGCGCGCACGATCCCGCGCACGATCGGCTCGTGCACCGGGTCGCCCCCGGCGTACGGCCCGCGCACCTCGATCCGTACGACCTCGCCGCGCTGCGCCGCCGCGACCACGACGGTGTTGTCCATGTAGCCGCCCGCGGACACCGGCGTGTTGCCGGTCGCGTCGACGCCCGCGACGTCCGCGACGAGATGCGCGAGGGCCCTCGCCAGCAGCCCGGCGTCGACCTCGGCCTCGATGGGCGGCGCGTGCACGGCGAACTGCACGCGCCCGGGCCCGATCAGTTCGACGGCGCCGTCGACACCGGCCGCGACGACCGCGTCGAGCATGACGTTCGTACGGACGATCTGTTCGGCGCCGGAGTCGAGCCGCTGGTAGCCGAGCACGTTGTCGACCAGCGTCGTGATCCGCGAGTAGCCGGCGGCGAGGTGGTGCAGGACCTGGTTGGCCTCGGGCCACAGCTGACCGGCGTCGTCGGCGGCGAGCTTCGACAGTTCGCCGCGCAGCTGGTCGAGGGGCCCGCGCAGGGACTGCCCGAGCACGGCGAGCAGCTGGTCGTGCCGGGCGGCCAGCGCCTCGTAGCGGTCCTTCTCGCGCTCGCCGAGCGCCGCGTACCGCTCGTCGCCCGCGGCGAGTTCCTCCTCGTGGCTCTCGCGCACCTCGGCCAGTTCGGCCGCGTGCTGTTCGCGCAGCGCGTCGAGTTCCCCGGCGTGCTCCTCACCGATCCGCGCGAGCTCCTCGGCGTGCCGGGTGGCCTCGGTGTCCTTCTCCTCGACGAGGGTGTCGTACGGCCGGCGGTCGGTGAAGGTCATCACGGCGCCGACGAGCTGGTCCCCGTCCCGGACCGGAGCGGTCGTGAGGTCGACCGGGACCTTGGCCCCGGACTTGGACCACAGCACCTGCCCGCGCACCCGGTGCTTGCGCCCGGAGCGCAGGGTGTCGGCGAGCGGGGACTCCTCGTACGCGAAGGCCTCACCGTCGGCGCGCGAGTGCAGGATGAGGGAGTGCAGGTCCTGCCCGCCGAGGTCGCTGGCCCGGTATCCCAGTATCTGGGCGGCCGCCGGATTGACCAGAACGACCCGCCCCTCGGTGTCCGTCCCGACGACGCCCTCGGCCGCGGCCCGCAGGATCATCTCGGTCTGGCGCTGCGAACGCGCGAGTTCGGCCTCGGTGTCGACGGTGCCCGACAGATCGCGTACGACGAGCATGAGCAGTTCGTCGGCGGTGTAGCCGTGGCTGTCGTAGGCCTGCTGGCCGTCCTCCAGATTCGCGCTGGTGACCTCGACCGGGAACTCGCTCCCGTCGGTCCGCCGCGCGACCATCCGGGTCGGCTTGGTCCGCCCGCGCTCGTCGATGGTGTCGGGCCTGCGCATGGACCCGGGGATCAGCCGCGAGTCGAACTGGGGGAGCAGATCGAGCAGGCCCCGTCCCACCAGAGCGGTGCCCGGGGCCTCGAAGGCCTCCAGGGCGATGGTGTTGGCGTTGACGACGGTCCCATTGGCGTTGACCAGCACCAACGCGTCGGGCAGCGCGTCCAGTATGGCTGCGAGGCGAGCAGCGCCTCGGGATGGCCTGCTGCTCACGAGACGCTTCCTCCCTGTTACCGCACCTTGCCGACCGCGAGGGCCATCTTGCCAACCTGCCCGCAGCGTGTCACGCGAGGGAGTCTACGGGCAGAGGTTCCGCTCGCGATGCCGGATGAGAGGGAGGTCGCACGCAGAACCGACGCAGATGAGACGTAGAACCTGTGACTGTGCATTTCGCCCTCCCCCGAACCATGATCCTGCTATGCCCTCCGCCGGACCCCGGTGCGGTCCGGCAGTGGCCACCACGCCACCGTCCGGCAGCGGCAACCGCGCCACCGCACGCCGGGGTCCGGCAGCGGTACCGCGCTACTACGCACCGGTGTCCGGCAGCATCGGTACCAGGGCGTCCCAGCGGGCGATCTGGCACCCGTCGGCGCGGTCGAACCGGGCGTCGACGGGCCGGCCGGCCCAGGTCCCGGTCACGTGGGCGGTGGCCGGTCCCCCGTAGACCATCGTGCAGATCGTGCCGGGCGCGACGGGGGCGAAGGGGTCCTTCCCCCAGGTCGTCCGCCGGTCGAGCGTCTCGCACGCCTGCTCCGGGGCGGGGTGGCTGCCGCCGGCCGGATGACACCGCAGGTCGTACGTTCTGTCGCCGGTGCCTGTCAGGTGGCGGACGGTGACGGTCAGCCGGTCCCCGGAGTCGTCCGCGCGGACCGGCGGAGGCATCAGGACGGCGAGGACGGATCCCGTGCGGGGCGCCTGCGGACGCGTGGCCTCGCTGTGCCGGCCTTCTCCCGCCCCGGCGTCCGCGTGTGCGGCGGCGGGCACGGCGGACAGCACGGCGGAGACGGACACGGCGGTGGCGGCGGTGACGAACGCGAGCCGCGGGGAGAGGAGGAGCCGGGAGGAGAGAGGGGGCCGGGAGATGGTGACGGAAGGACGCGACATGACCTGACTAACGCCCCGCGCCCCACGCGGTTGCGCGACGCCCCGAGGGCCTGGGGGGCTTTGCTCTGCGGCCCGCCTGCCTAGTACCGTAGGAGCCGATTGGTGACAGCCCACCCGGCTGTGTCATCATCTGCAACGCACCACCCGCGCTCGCGCGGGCGGTAGTGCTGGAGGCGTCGCCTAGTCCGGTCTATGGCGCCGCACTGCTAATGCGGTTTGGGCCTTAAAGCCCATCGAGGGTTCAAATCCCTCCGCCTCCGCAGCAAGATCCGAAGCCCCGGTCCCTCTGGACCGGGGCTTCGGCGTTACGCCCCCCGGAAGCGCGTTTGCCCAGCTCACAAGGGGTGTGGCTAATGGATTTCACATGGCGGCGGCAGTCATGTAATGTTCTTCCTGTCGCCGCGAGCGGGTCAAAAGCCCGGAAGCGGGACAGCGATAGAACAACAGAACAGGCACTCGTAGCTTAACGGATAGAGCATCTGACTACGGATCAGAAGGTTGCAGGTTCGAATCCTGCCGAGTGCACACAGCTCAAAGGCCCCGCCGGTTGAACCGGCGGGGCCTTTGACATCAGCGGGTGACATCAACGCCCCGGACATCGCCGATCAGGATCATCTTTGACTCGCTGGGGAGGGCTTCGCCGCCCCTCCCGTGGGCGGCGGTACACGACCGTGCTGCACGCGCGTACGGATCACAGGACCGAGTTCGTGGTCGGGTAGCGGCTGGTCGGTGGATCGCGGGCGGTATGACGGTGTGTCTGTAGGGCCGAGCAGGGTGGCTGTGGGTTGATCTTCGGGCGGTCCCGGCAGGGGCCTGAACGTCAACCGACGTCCCGAGCGGTCCTCCCAGTAGCGGAGCACCAACACGGCACGGTCCTTGGCCGTCATCCGGCCAAGCCGTCCAGCAGGGCCATCCGCAGCTCAGCGTCCTGCCCCGGGCCGGCCGCGTCGGGAAGCCGGTCGCTGGGGCGCTCGGTGGAGCTGCGGGCGGCGCTGGGAGATGAAGGTCCGCACCAGCACGGTGTCGGCGTAGGCCACCGGGGATTCCGCACGGCTGATCCGCCGCCAGGAGCGGTACATCTTGGCGAGAGTTTCCTGAACCGGGTCCTCGGCGAGGTGCCAGTCACCTGTGAGCAGACAGGCGGTCCGGAACAGAGGCCCGCTGCGGGCGACTGCGAACTCCAGGTAGTCCGCGGGTGCTTCCCTCACCGTGTGTCCTTTCGTGGTCGAACGTCACCTCTTACACGCCGTGGGGGTCCCGCCGCGTTACACCCGACGGCTTCCGGAGCCGCGACATGGCGGTGGACGTGCCGCGTCCTGGGCGGAATCCGCGTTCTGCGTCGTCGGACCGGCGGCCCTCCCGGGTGGGGCTGGTTGCGACGAATCGATCCTTCTGTCGCCTATCGGGTGAACGTCGTTGATGTCCAGAGGAGTTGCCCGCTTCCTCGCCTAATTTCCGGCGTGGAGGTGATGCTCGATGTACGAGCAGGACGCGATCGACATCGACGACTTCGTGTCCGCGGCGACCGGCTCGCGGGTACGGAGGGTGACGTTGCCGGACGGAGAGCACTGGTTCGCGGCGTCGGACGTGGCCAGGGTTCTCGGGTACACGAACACCCGCCAAGCCCTTCTCCGGCATGTCGCGGCAGAGTGCCGGCAGAGTCTGGAGGATCTCGCGCGCGGCGTCCACGGAGCGGACGGCTTGAGCAGGATCGCGGGTCGCAGGCTCAAGAAGTCGATGAAGATGGTGAATCTGCAGGGGCTCGTCAGGCTCGTCGACGGGTGCGCCAAGCCCGCGTGCGAGCCCTTCAAGGCCTGGGTCGCCGAGACCGTCGTGACCGTCCAGCGCGACGGCTGCTACGCCCTCGAACCGGCCCCCGTGCAACCCGCCTCAGACGGGAGCGTCGCCTACGTCGTGCCTCAGCAGGTCGCCGATGCCCTCGTACGGTTCGAGGAGCGGAACATCCTGGTGGACGAGGAACTCGCGGCGCGGGCGGCGGCGCGCGACGAGTTGTCGGCCGAGCGCGACGCGCTGCCGGCCGGGGACAATCGGCCGGCGGCCCGGCGTGCACGGCCGGCGGCGGAGGCCACCCGGCCGCTGCGGGAGTCCGGCCATGGGCGGCGTGCGGTGACCCGGAGCCAGGACGCGCTCGCACGGGGCCACGAGGTGATCGGCCGGAGCCGGCAGATGATCGCCCGGAGCCAGGACGCGATGGCGGCCGCCCTGGGACGCGTGGCCGAGTCGTTGGACCGGATCGCCGGGCGGATGGGGGCGGGGGCCGAGAAGCCGCCGGTGATGACTCCGCGGGAGCGGTGAGGACACGGAGAGGCGTTCGAGGGGGGTGGGCGTGGGCGGCTCCGTGCGGGCGGGCCGGGCGCGTGTCAGTGGCAGCGCCTACGCTCGTGAGTGATGGCACAGACGTGGAGATGTTCGGGTCTGCGGTGGTCGGCGGGCGGTCCCGTGCTGGTGTGGGGTGGCGGGCGGGAGAGTGCGCTGTCCCCGGGGAAGCGTGTCGCCTTCGCCGTGGTGGCCGGCGGCGGCCGGACATGCGTGGGAGCCCGTGGGAACGCGTGCCCCGTGCGGGCGGCCGTGTCGGGGCGGAGCACGGGAGCGCGGTGCGAGGAGTGCGCGCGGCTGGACCGGGCGCACTCCGTGGCCGCCGACACGATGGCCGACGACCCGCGTCCGTACCGCGTGTACCTCGCCTGGTTCGGACCCGGGATGGTGAAGGTCGGGATCACCGGCTCGGCACGCGGTTCGGCGCGACTGCTGGAGCAGGGCGCCGTGTGTTTCAGCTGGCTGGGAGAGGGGCCGTTGATGGCCGCGCGGCGCACCGAGGAGTTGCTGCGGGCCGCGCTCGGGGTGCCGGACCGGATTCGGTACGCCGACAAGCGAAGGGTGCGGTCGGCGCTGCCGGACGCGGCCGAGCGGCTGGAGGAGATCCGGGAGCTGCACGCGCGCGTCGCGGCGCTCGACGGCTGGCCCGACTCCCTGGAGCGGGCGCCCTTCCGGGCCGTCGACCACGTCGGGGTGTTCGGGCTCGACGGAGTCCCGGCAGCCGTGGGCGCGGTGAGCGAGCTGACCGGCGGCGGCGCGGTGAGCGGAGAGCTGGTCGCCGCCGCGGGTCCCGATCTGCACCTGGCGACCGGGAAGGGCGTGGTCGTACTCGACACCCGGCTCATGACCGGGTGGGAACTGACCGCGGGAGCGAGCGGATTCACCGTGCCCGTACAGGAGTTCCGCGACGCGGAGGACGCCGTGGTCCAGGACGGGCTGTTCTGAGGATGCGCCCGGCCGGCCGGGGAGCGTGAGGTCAAGAGTCGGATCCCTTTGGCGTCCCTTTCGGAAAGGGGGTGGACCGGCAATGACACCGACGACCATCGTGGACGACATGAGCGATCAACCCCGGACACCTGTCGACGTCCAAGGTCATGTGGCCGGCGACGTCCCGACCGTCCTGCCCGACGCATCCGTCGCACCCGTCGCCGCCCCCGAACCCCCTTACCACGCGGTCGTCTTCACCTCCGTGAGAACCGAGGGGGACCACGGCTACGCCGAGACCGCCGAGCGCATGGGCGAGCTGGTGAGGGAGATCCCCGGATTCCTCGGGGAGGACTCCGCGCGGACGCCCGGCGGTCTCGGGATCACCGTCGCGTACTTCCGTGACCCGGCGGCCATCGAGCAGTGGCGCACCGACCTGGAGCACCTCGCCGCCCAGCGGCACGGACGCGAGCACTGGTACGAGACGTACTCCCTGCACGTCGCCAAGGTCGAGCGCAGCCACACGTTCCTGCGCGGCGGGGGGTCCGGGCGTGCGCACGGCTGACACGGAGGACGTACGGCGGTTCTGGGAGCGGCTGGGGCTCCCCGGGCTCGTCGACGTCCACACCCACTTCATGCCCGACCGGGTCCTGCGCAAGGTGTGGGACTACTTCGACGGCCTCGGCCCGCTGACCGGCGGCATCGAATGGCCCATCACCTACCGCGGCGACGAGGACGAACGGCTGTCGTTGATCCGGGGGTTCGGCGTACGGGCCTTCACGGCGATGCTCTATCCGCACAAGCCCGGCATGGCGCGATGGCTCAACTCCTGGGCCGTCGACTTCGCCCGGCGCACGCCCGACTGCCTCCACACCGCCACCCTCTTCCCCGAGCCGGGCGTCGAGACGTATGTGCGGGAGGCGGTGGAGCAGGGCGCCCGCGTCTTCAAGGCACACGTCCAGGTGGGCGCGTACGACCCGGCCGACCGGCTTCTCGACTCCAGTTGGGGGCTGCTCGCCGAGGCCGGGATCCCCGTCGTGATGCACTGCGGGTCCGGACCCACGCCCGGCAAGTACACCGGGCCCGAGCCCGCCGGCCGGGTCCTCGCCCGGCATCCCGGGCTGCGGCTGATCGTCGCGCACCTGGGGATGCCCGAGTACGAGGAGTTCCTCGCCCTCGGCGAGCGGTACGCGGAGGTACGGTTCGACACGACGATGGCGTTCACCGACTTCAGCGAGCGGCTCGCGCCGTTCCCACGGGAGGCGTCGGCCCGGCTCGCGGACCTCGGCGACCGGATCCTGCTCGGGACCGACTTCCCGAACATCCCGTATCCCTACGCCCATCAACTGCACGCCCTGGAACGGCTCGGCCTGGGGGACGACTGGCTGAGGGCGGTCTGCTACGAGAACGGCGCGCGACTCTTCGGGATCGCGCCCCCGTCCGGAGATGCCCGGGGCGGAGTTGCCCGCGGCGCCGAGTGATCTTCCCAGGGATTCCCTGAGAGGCACCTGTGTGTTTCTCAGAAAAATCACAGGTCTCCGAAAGGATGCTCTCAGCGGCGCCCAGCAAGGTGTCCGCTATGACCACGACCTCGCCCCAGGGGCGCACCGAACTGCTGAGGCCGGACGGGAGCCCCGTCCGAGTCCTGGTGGTGGACGACGAGTTGTCGATCACCGAGCTCCTGTCCATGGCCCTTCGCTACGAAGGGTGGCAGATCCGCAGCGCGGGGGACGGACAGGGCGCGGTGCAGAGCGCGCGCGAGTTCCGGCCCGACGCCGTGGTGCTGGACATGATGCTGCCCGACATGGACGGGCTCGCGGTCCTGGGGCGGCTGCGCCGTGAACTGCCGGACGTGCCCGTCCTCTTCCTCACCGCCAAGGACGCCGTCGAGGACCGCATCGCCGGTCTGACGGCCGGCGGCGACGACTACGTCACCAAACCGTTCAGCCTGGAAGAGGTCGTGGCCAGGCTGCGCGGGCTGATCCGCCGCTCCGGTGCCGCCGACCGGCGCTCCGACTCCACGCTGGTCGTCGGGGACCTCACTCTCGACGAGGACAGCCACGAGGTGTCCCGGGCCGGGGACAACATCCACCTCACCGCGACGGAGTTCGAACTGCTCCGGTTCCTCATGCGCAACCCCCGACGCGTGCTCAGCAAGGCACAGATACTCGACCGCGTGTGGTCCTACGACTTCGGCGGCCAGGCCAACGTCGTCGAGCTCTACATCTCGTATCTGCGCCGCAAGATAGACGCGGGGCGCGAGCCGATGATCCACACCCGGCGCGGAGCCGGTTACCTGATCAAGCCCGCGGTGTCATGAGCGGACGGCGACGGCCGCGTGCGCAGGGGCGGGGGAGACAGCCGCGCACACTGCGGACGCGGCTCGTCGTCTCCGCGGTGACGCTGATCGCGGTGGTGTGCGCGGTGATCGGGACGGTGACGACGTTCGCGCTGCGGTCGCATCTGTACCAGCAGCTGGACGGCACGCTGAGCGAGGTCGCCAAGCGCGCCACCGGCCCGTTCAAACCGGGGGGCGGGAACCAGGCCGGTGGCACCGGGATACCCCCGACCTCCTGGTCCGCGGGCGCCGGCATCGTGTCGACCGACGTCTTCGACTTCCTCACCAGGGGGCCGAACCAGGCGGACACCATCGGTGCCGTCGTGTCGAACGGCGTGATCACCCGGGCGGTCGTCTCCAAGGAGAACGCCACCGCCGTCGGCAGTGTCCAGGACATGGGCACCGAGGAGCTCGGCGCCGCCCAGAAGGCCGCGCTCGCCACCGTGCCGAGGACCGGCACGCACAACGTGGACGTCCCGGGCCTCGGCGAGTACCGCGCCGAGTACCGGGAAGGCCCCCGGGGCGCCTACTACGTCGCCATCCCCACCAGGACCGTCACCAACACCGTCAACACCCTGGTCCTCGTCGAGTTCAGCGTCACCGGCGCCGGTCTCGTCGCGGCGGGCATCGCCGGCAGTGTCCTGGTCGGGCTGGCCCTGCGCCCCCTGCGCAAGGTCGCCTCCACCGCCACCCGCGTCTCCGAACTGCCCCTGCACACCGGCGAGGTCACCCTCTACGAGCGCGTTCCCGAGTCCGAGGCCGACCCGCACACCGAGGTCGGCCAGGTCGGCGCCGCGCTCAACCGGATGCTCGACCACGTCCACGGCGCCCTGCACGCCCGTCAGCAGAGCGAGATGCGGGTGCGGCAGTTCGTCGCGGACGCCAGTCACGAGCTGCGTACGCCGCTCGCGTCGATCCGCGGCTATGCCGAGCTGACGAGACGCGGACGTGAGGAGACCGGGCCCGACACCCGGCACGCCCTCGGGCGGATCGAGTCGGAGGCCGGCCGGATGACCGGGCTGGTGGAGGACCTGCTGCTGCTCGCGCGCCTCGACGCCGGGCGCCCGCTCCAGTACGACGGCACCGACCTCGTACCGCTCGTCGTCGACGCCGTGAGCGACGCCCGGGCGGCGGGCCGGGACCACGACTGGCGGCTGGAGCTGCCGGACGAACCCGCGCTCGTCCTCGCGGACGCCGCCCGTCTGCAACAGGTCATGGTCAACCTGTTCGCGAACGCCAGAACGCACACCCCGCCCGGTACGACGGTCACCGCACGCGTGCACCGGCACGGGCCGTGGCTGTGCGTGGACGTCCAGGACGACGGACCCGGCATCCCGCCGGACCTGCTGCCCCGCGTCTTCGAACGCTTCGCGCGCGGTGACTCCTCGCGTTCCCGCGCCTCCGGCTCGACCGGCCTCGGGCTCGCCATCGTGCAGGCCGTCGCCTCCGCGCACGGGGGCGCCGTCACCGTCGACAGCGTGCCGGGCAGGACGGTGTTCACCCTGCACCTGCCCGCGCTCACCCACGACCCGATCGTGGAGACGACCGGGGAAACAAAGACGCAACGGCACTCACAGCCACAGCACAGCGCCACCACATGGGTGCAACAGGGCGTCTGACCAGAGTCGTTCCCATGCGAACCGACTCTTCTCCCGGCGACCTGCCGGCGCGGGAGCACCTCCCGGCCGGGTCCGCCGGTACGCCTGTCCTGGACGTAGTGATCCCCGTCTACAACGAGGAGAAGGACCTCCAGCGGTGTGTGGTGAGACTCCACGAGCATCTCGAGCGCACGTTCCCGTACGCGTTCCGCATCACGGTCGCGGACAACGCGTCGACGGACACCACTCCCCGGGTGGCCGCACGGCTGGAGTCGCAGATACCGGAGGTCCGGTCCTGCCGACTCGAACTGAAGGGCCGCGGGCGCGCGCTGCGCACCGTGTGGTCGGCCTCGGACGCCCCGGTCCTCGCCTACATGGACGTGGACCTGTCCACCGACCTCAACGCCCTGCTGCCGCTGGTGGCCCCGCTGATCTCCGGCCACTCCGACCTCGCCATCGGCTCGCGGCTCGCCCGGAGCTCGCGCGTGGTGCGCGGCGCCAAGCGGGAGTTCATCAGCCGCGGCTACAACCTGATCCTGCGCGGCTCGCTGCAGGCCCGCTTCTCGGACGCGCAGTGCGGCTTCAAGGCGATCCGCCGTGACGTCGCCCAGGTGCTGCTGCCGCTGATCGAGGACACCGGCTGGTTCTTCGACACCGAGATGCTGGTGCTCGCCGAGCGCGCCGGACTGCGCATCCACGAGGTGCCGGTCGACTGGGTCGACGACCCGGACTCGACCGTGCACATCGTGCGGACGGCGACCGACGACCTGAAGGGCGTGTGGCGTGTGGGGCGCGCCCTCGGCACCGGATCGCTGCCGCTCGACCGGCTCGCGCGCCCCTTCGGGGACGACCCGCGCGACCGCGACCTGACCGACGTGCCGGGGGGCCTCGCCCGTCAACTGGTCGGCTTCTGCGTGGTGGGCGCCCTGTCCACGCTCTTCTACCTGCTGCTCTACAGCGGCTTCCGGACCTTCTCGGGTTCACAGGTCGCCAACGCGCTCGCCCTGCTGGTCTCGGCCGTCGCCAACACCGCCGCCAACCGGCGGCTGACCTTCGGGGTCCGCGGCCGGGGCGGCGCGGTCCGTCACCAGGCGCAGGGCCTGGTCGTCTTCGGTATCGGCCTCGCGCTCACCAGCGGATCGCTCGCCGCGCTGAACGCGGCGACGAGCAGCCCCGCGCACTCCACCGAGCTGGCGGTACTGATCGCAGCCAACCTGGCGGCGACCGTGCTGCGGTTCCTGCTCTTCCGCGCCTGGGTCTTCCCGGACCGGCGCGACGGCACGTCCTCGACGGTGGTGGCGCAGCACACCCCGGCCGCGGCCCCGCCCCCGTACGACAACACCTGTGACAACGCCCACGACAACATCCGCGACAACGGCTACGACACCGACGGGTTCCGCGCCCGTGACGCCGCGGACCGCACCTGGGGGGACGCCACCGTGCAGTTGCAGCCGGTGCGCCCGTACGACCACGATCCGAGGGACGCACGATGACCACTCAGCCCGACACGAGCCACCAGCGCGACACGCATCCCTCCGCGGACCCGGCTCCCGCGCGACGCCCGTCGGCCGCGCAGGGGGGTACGGCCCCGCGGGAGTCCTCCGAACCCGGCGTCCTTCCCCGGTCCGGTGAGCCCGGGCGGCCCTTCCTCCACCGCGTCCGACGCGGCCGGCCCGAGGACCCGCGCTGGGTGCGCCCCGCCTTCGTCGGCCTGCTCGTCGCCACCGGTCTGCTCTACCTCTACGACCTGAGCGCCTCCGGCTACGCCAACTCCTTCTACTCGGCGGCCGTCCAGGCCGGCAGCCAGAGCTGGAAGGCCTTCTTCTTCGGCTCGCTCGACTCGGCCAACGCCATCACCGTCGACAAGCCCCCGGCCTCGCTGTGGCCGATGGCCCTGTCGGTGCGGATCTTCGGCCTCGGCTCGTGGGCGATCCTCGTCCCCGAGGTGCTCATGGGCGTCGCCACGGTCGGCGTCCTGTACGCGGCCGTACGCCGCCGGTTCAGCCCGGCGGCCGGTCTGATCGCGGGTGCGGTGTGCGCGCTGACTCCCGTCGCCGCGCTGATGTTCCGGTTCAACAACCCGGACGCGATGCTCGCGCTGCTGATGACCGTCACGGTCTACTGCGTGCTGCGCGGCCTGGAGGACGGCCGGACGAAGTGGCTGGTGTGGGCGGGCGTCGCGGTCGGCTTCGCGTTCCTCGCCAAGACGCTCCAGGCGTTCCTGATCCTGCCGTCGCTGGCCGTGCTTTACGCGGTGTGCGCGCAGGTGAGCCTGCGGAAACGGTTCGCGCAGATCGGGCTCTCGGCGGCGGCGATGCTCGTCGCCGGCGGCTGGTGGGTCGCGATCGTCGAGCTGTGGCCCGCGTCCTCCCGCCCCTACATCGGCGGCTCGCAGAACAACTCGTTCCTGGAACTGACCTTCGGCTACAACGGCCTCGGCCGCATCAGCGGAGACGAGACCGGCAGCGTCGGTGGCGGTGGCGGTGGCGCCGCCGGGCGGTGGGGTGAGACGGGCTGGGACCGGATGTTCAACTCCGAGATCGGCGGCCAGATCTCCTGGCTGCTCCCGGCGGCCCTGATCCTGCTGGTGGCCGGCATCGTCCTCACCCGGAAGGCGAGGCGGACCGACCTGACCCGCGGCTCGTTCCTGGCCTGGGGCGGCTCGCTGCTGATGACCGTGGCCGTCTTCAGCTACATGGCCGGCATCTTCCACCAGTACTACACGGTGGCCCTGGCCCCCTACATCGCGGCCGTCGTCGGCATGGGCGCGACGGTGCTGTGGGAGGAGCGGGGCAGGGTGTGGGCGTCGCTCACCCTGGCCGGCGCGGTCACCGCGTCCGCGGCCTGGGGGTACGTCCTCCTCAACCGCACCTCCGACTACCTGCCCTGGCTCAAGTGGCTGGTCCTCGTCGGCGGTCTGACGGGCGCGCTCGGTCTGATCTTCGTGACCCGGCTCGGCCGTCATCTGGCGCTCGCGGCAGCGGGGTTGGGCTTCGTGGCCGCGGTCGCCGGCCCGACGGCGTACACGCTCTCCACGGTGAACACCGGGCACTCCGGTTCCATCGTGACGGCCGGTCCGTCCGGGGCGAGCGTGACGGGCGGTCCCGGTGGCGGTGGCGGTATGCGGGGCGGCTTCCCCGGCGGCGGCCAGAACCAGCGGAACGGCAACGGCACCCAGCAGAACGGGCAGCAGGGCGGTGGCATGGGCGCGCCCCCGACGGGCGGCACCGGTGGCTTCCCGGGCCAGAACCAGCAGGGCGACGGGAGCACCCAGGGCAACGGCCGTGCCCAGGGCCGGAACCAGTGGGGCGGCATGCCCGGCGGTGGCACGGGTGGCGGCGGCATGGGCGCGGGTCCCGGCGCCGGCGGTCTGCTGAACGGCGCGAGCGTCGGCTCCGCGGCCAGGACGCTGCTGTCGAAGAACGCCGACGACTACACCTGGGCGGCCGCGGCCATCGGTTCCCAGAACTCGGCGAGCTACCAACTGGCCACCGGGAAACCGGTGATGGCGATCGGCGGCTTCAACGGCACCGACCCGTCCCCGACCCTGGCCCAGTTCAAGAAGTACGTGACCGACGGCAGGATCCACTACTTCATCTCGGGCGGCGGCATGGGTGGTGGCGGCATGGGCGGTGGCGGCGCCTCGGGCACCACCTCCACCTCCTCCCGGATCAGCTCGTGGGTCACGGCCAACTTCAAGAAGGTGACGGTCGGTTCGGCCACCTTCTACGACCTGACGCAGCCGACGAGCTGACCTGGAGGTCTTCGCCGGGCAGTGGTCCGGAGGTCTTCAACGGGGGCGGTGGTCCGGAGCGACGAGCTCCGGGCCACCGCCCGTTCCGTGGCCGCGGCGTTGCTACGGCGTGGGAGAGGGCAGACTCCGCGATGGCGGATTCCGTGGAGCGCGCGCTTAGCATCGGGAAGGACGGACGGGAGCGTTCCGGCCCGCCGTCGCGAGTGACCGCAGTCCCCGTTCCGAGGAAGGTACGCCATGGTGAGGGCAGCCGACCGGCCCAAGCGTCCGGCGCGGACCAGTGTCTGGCTGGAGGGCAAGGCCCCCCGGGGCGGTGCGGCACGCGGCGGCGGCCAGCCGTCGGGGCTCGACCGGGACCGCATCACCGAGGTCACGGTGCGGCTGCTGGACGCCGAGGGGATGGCGAGGTTCTCCATGCGCCGGCTGGCCGCCGAGCTGAACGTCACCGCGATGTCCGTGTACTGGTACGTGGACACCAAGGACGACCTGCTCGAACTCGCCCTCGACGCGGTCTTCGGTGAACTGGTGCTGCCCGACGCCGAGTCGGGCGAGGACTGGCGCGACCAGCTGCGCTCCGTGGCCTCCGGCTACCGCGCCCTGCTGGTCCGGCACCCCTGGGTGTCACCGCTCATCGGCACGTTTCTGAACATCGGCCCGCACTCCATGGCCTTCTCGCTCTGCGTCCAGAAGGTGGTCCGCAGCACGGGTCTTCCCCCGTACGGCCAGATGGGCGCGCTCTCGGCGGTCTTCCAGTTCGTGTACGGCTTCGGCACCATCGAGGGCCACTTCGTGCAGCGCTGCGCCTCGGCGGGCATGAGCCAGGAGGAGTACTTCCGCCAGGCCATGAGCACGATCAGTGAACAGCCGCAGTTCTCGGTCAACTTCGAGAGCGCCGCGGACCTGATGGAGGCACGCGGCGGCGACACGGTCGAGGAGATGCGCGAACGGGACTTCGCGTTCGCCCTGGAGACGCTGATCGCGGGCATCGAGACGATGGTGGCCCGCGGCGCGGACACGGCCTAGCCGTATCGCCCCGCGGCGGTCGGCGGCCGCCCGGCGGGGCGGACGCCGACCGCCGCGGCACCGGCGGTCTCGGGGTGCTCCCCGGCTACTCCTGGGACGCCAGACGCGCCGGGAAGCCGCCCGTCGCGACCGGGCCCCACTTCTCGGGCGTGACCCGGATGATCGACTTCCCCTGCTTGAGCATCGCCGCGCGGTACTCGTCCCAGTCCGGGTGCTCGCCCGCGATGTTCCGGTAGTACTCGACCAGCGGTTCGACGGAGTCCGGCGGGTCGATGACCTCGGCCGTGCCGTCGATCTGGACCCACGGCCCGTTCCACTCGTCGCTCAGCACGATCAGGCTGACCCGCTCGTCCCGCTTGGCGTTCCGGGTCTTGGCGCGCTCGGGGTACGTCGAGACGACGATGCGGCCGGCGTCGTCGACCCCGCAGGTCAACGGCGAGCCCTGGGGGCTGCCGTCGGCCCGGCGGGTGAGCAGGATGGCGCGGTGGCGGGGGCGGACGAAGTCGAGCAGTTCGTCGCGGGATACGGAGGTGTTCGTCGCGATGTTCGGTGCCATGGGGGCAGCCTAAGGGCTGTCCCGTGCCCGGGAACGGGCCGCCGCGTGGGGTGTCACCTCACATCCGGGGCACCTCACATCTTGGGCAACGAGCCGCCCTGCACCGCCTGCACGTCCAGCTCGACCTTCAGCGTGGTGCCGATCGCTGAGATGCCCGCCTGGACGACCTGGTTGTAGTTCATCGCGAAGTCCTCACGGTGGAGCTGTGCCGTCGCACGGAAGGCCGCGCGGGTGCCGCCCCACGGGTCCGCGCCCGTGCCCAGGTAGGCGAGGTCCAGGTCCACCGGACGGACGACGCCGTGCAGGGTGAGTTCACCGTGGACGGTCCAGCGGTCGGAGCCGGCCGGGGTCAGGCCGGTGGAACGGTAGGTGATCAGCGGGTACGTCTCGACGTCCAGGAAGTCGGGGGACCTCAGGTGGCCGTCGCGCATCCCGTTGCCCGTGTCGATGGAGGCCGCCTGGATCACCGCCTCCACACGGGACTTGGCCACCTCGTCCGGGGCGATCTCGATGGTGCCCGAGAAGTCGGTGAACCGGCCGTGCACGCTGGAGATGCCCAGGTGCTGGGCGACGGCGCCGACCGAGGAGTGGGCGGGGTCGACGGTCCACGGGCCGGGCGGCGGCAGTTCGGTGCCGCCCTGCCGGGCGAGGACCACGGTGCCGACCTCGGCCCGTCCGCCCGCCGTGACGATCGCGCTGGAGGCGGCGGGCGCGTACCCGACCGCGGTGACGATCACGGTGTACGCGCCGGGCGTCAGCGCACCCGCGTCCCGTACGGCGCCCTCGGCGTCCGCCTCGGCCCGCAGCACCTGCGTCCCGGTCATGTCGGTCACCGTGACGACCGCGTGCGACACGGCCCATCCGTCCCGCGTACGAATCCGTGCGGTCAGTCCCATCCCGTTTCTCCTGCCTGTCTTGCACATGAACCGGCCCGTGGGAGCACGGCCTCCGCTCGGAGCGCGCGTCCCACGGGCCGGGGATTCCTTTTACTCGCCGGGGTGGGCGAGTTCGATGTCGTGGTCGTCGACACCGCGACCGCCGACGGTCAGCGCGGTGGCCACCGGCGGGTAACCCGTCGCGATGACCGTGTACTCGCCGCCGTCCAGGTCGGTGAAGGCGTACGCGCCGTCCGTGCCGGTGCGCGCCGTGCCGATCACGTTGCCGGCCGCGTCGACCAGCGTGACCCGCGCGTCCGGCAGCGGGCCGCCGGGTGCCCGTACGACACCCTGGAGCTGGGCGCCCGCGCGGAGTTCGACCTCGACCCGGGTGACCCCGGCGCCACCGACCTCGACGGGCAGCGCCTGCGGACGGTGGCCCGCCGCGTTCACCGCGACGGTCACCGGTCCGGGCACCAGCTCGGCGAAACTGAACTCGCCCTGCTCACCGGTGGTCCCGGTGGCCAGCACGTCGCCGCGCACGTCGGTCACGATGACCATGGCGTCCTTGACCGGGGTCCCGGCTCCGGCGGCCCGCACGAGCCCGCTCAGCCCGCTCGTGCCGCTCAGCAGGATGTCGTACGCCACCGGCTCGCCGTTCACGACGATCGTCGAGGCCTGCGGCTGGAAGCCGTCGGCGGAGGCGATCAGGACGTACGAACCCGTGCCGGGCGCGTCCACGGCGTAGGAGCCGTCGGCCTGGGCGACCGACCGGCCCAGCTGCCGTCCCGCGAGCGAGATCAGCGTGACCGCGGCCTGCGGCACCGGCGCGCTCTCGGCGCCGCGGACGTGGCCGCGGACGGGGATCCCGCCGGACGGCGCCGGGGTGCTCTCCCGCGTCGCCGTGGCGACGGCGGCGAGCCGCTGGGTGCCCTCCGGCGCGGACTCGGTGTCCGCCACGGTGCTCGTCGCGGTACCCGTCGCGGGGACGGACCGGGCCGGGGCCTCCTCGGCGGCGGCGACGGCGGGAACCCCCGCGTCGGCCTGCGCGGCCTGGGCAGCCTGGGCCAGCGCGCCCGAGGTCCGCAGCGGGACCTCCTTGATGAACAGCATGATGAAGAAGGCGAGCAGCGCCAGCGCGGAGGCGATCATGAAGACGTCCGCGATGCCGTGGCCGTACGCGCTCTCCAGGAGGGTGCGCAGCGGGGCGGGCAGGGCGTCCATGTCCGGGATGGTGCCGGTGCCGGAAGAGGCCGCCGCGGCCGCGTACTTGGGGTCGAGGCCGGACAGGCCGTCCTTGACGTAGTCGGTGATCCGGGTGGACATGATCGCGCCCAGCGCGGAGACGCCGATCGCGCCGCCGAGGGAGCGGAAGAACGTCACCGTGGAGCTGGCGGACCCGAGGTCGGACGGCGCCACCTGGTTCTGCGTGGACAGCACCAGGTTCTGCATCGTCATACCGATGCCGAGGCCCAGCAGCGCCATGAAGATCGCGACGTGCCAGTAGGTCGTGTCGTAGCGGATGGTGCCCAGCAGGCCGAGGCCCGCGGTGATCAGGGCGCCGCCGCTGACCAGCCAGTACTTCCAGCGGCCGGTCTTGGTGATGACCTGGCCGGAGACCGTGGAGGCGATGAACAGGCCGCCGATCATCGGGATGGTCATGACGCCCGACATCGTCGGGGACTTGTCTCGGGCCAGCTGGAAGTACTGGCTGAAGAAGACCGTGCCGGTGAACATCGCGACGCCCACGAAGAGCGAGGCGAGGGAGGAGAGCGTGATGGTGCGGTTGCGGAACAGCCGCAGCGGGATGATCGGCTCGCTCACCTTGGACTCGACGAGCACGAAGACCGCGCCGAGGAGGATCGCGCCGCCGACCATCGCGGCGGTCTGCCACGACATCCAGTCGTACTTGTCACCGGCGAAGGTGACCCAGACCAGCAGCAGCGAGACCGCGGCAGAGATGAAGAACGCGCCGCCCCAGTCGACCTTCACCTCCCGCTTGACGACGGGCAGGTGCAGGGTCTTCTGCAGCACGATCAGCGCGATGACCGCGAACGGCACACCGACGTAGAAGCACCAGCGCCAGCCGAGCCACGAGGTGTCGGTGATGACGCCGCCTAGCAGCGGACCGCCGACGGTTGCGACGGCGAAGGTCGCGCCGAGGTAGCCGGAGTAGCGGCCGCGCTCGCGCGGGGAGATCATCGCCGCCATGACGATCTGGGCGAGGGCGGACAGACCGCCGACACCGATGCCCTGGACCACGCGGCAGGCGATCAGCATGCCGGCGTTCTGCGACAGACCCGCGGCGGCGGATCCGAGGACGTAGATGACCAGGGCTATCTGTACGAGCGCCTTCTTGCTGTACAGGTCGGAGAGCTTGCCCCACAGGGGCGTGGCCGCGGTCATGGAGAGCAGCGCGGCCGTGACGACCCAGGTGTACGCGGACTGGCCGCCGCCCAGGTCGCCGACGATCTCGGGCAGGGCGTTGGTGACGATCGTCGACGACAGGATCGCGACGAACATGCCGAGGAGCAGCCCGGAGAGCGCCTCCATGATCTGCCGGTGTGTCATCGGAGCGCCGTCGGAGGACCCACCTCCGTGCTTGGCGTGAGCCCGCACACCGGCTGGTGTGGTCGTTGCCATGGGCTTCCTTCTCTAGTGCTTCGTGTGCTTACGCGGGTGTACGGGTGGTGGTCGGTTCTGTTGCGTGGGCTGCTTGGGCAGCGGCCGGACAGGGGGGCCGCTGGGTGGTGCGGCAGTCGCCGAAGCTCTCGCGCAGCCGGCCCATGAGGTGGCTGAGCAGCCCGACCTCCTGGTCGGACCAGTCGCTGAGCCGGTCGGCGAAGAGCTGCGAGGAGCGCCGGGAGAGCTCGTCGAGCCGCGCGTGCCCGGCGTCGGTGAGACGCAGGATGCGCGAGCGCTTGTCGGCCGGGTCGGGGAGGCGTTCGATCCAGCCCCGGTCGGCGACGTGCGCGACATGGCGGCTGGTCACGGACATGTCCACGGAGAGCAGCTCGGCGAGCTTGCTCATCCGCATGTCGCCGTGGCGGCCCAGCAGCGTCAGCACGGCGGCGGAACCCGCCGGGCAGTCGTGCGGCAGGATCCGCGCCAGCTCCCTCTTCACGGCGCCGATGGCACTGAGCTGACGGGCCAACTCCTCGTACTGCGCCCGCTCGGCCATCGCCCCTCCATATTCGTTGCTTGGGGCAACCATAAATGCAGTTGGTTGCTGCAGGCAAACGAAATGGTCCCCACTGGGATAAAAACATGGCAAAGGCAAGCATTGGCAAATGTAAACCTGCTGGTGAGAGCGGTGCCGGACTGAGAGTCGGCTGTGAGGCCCGGCCGCGCACCAGAGGGGCCCCCGCACTTGGGTGGGCTCCGGCTATTCGCTAGGGTCCTGGGCCATGGCAAACACCCAGGGCCCCGAGGGCAACTACGACCCCGCGGGTAGCACCCAGATGTTCCGCGCTTTCGTCGACGAGGGCCCCCAGGCCCGTCAGCAGCAGCAGGTGGCCGCCCCGGCGGGTCCCCGCATCGGCCTCATCATCGGCATCGTCGTCGCCGTGGCGGTCGTCGCCGCCGTGGCATGGCTCGCCCTGTCGTGAGGACGCCCCGCCGGTAGCGGCGGGTCACTTCCACTGGACGGACACGTCCCGTGTCTCGATGTGCATGCCCAACGGCACGCGCCAGGCGTCGACGCACACCGTCCAGGACTTCCTGGTGCCCGCTCCCGGGGCGATCGGCGCGGGCAGGTCCCGCGTCGACCCGATCGTGGCCCAGTCGATCCCGAGCGCCCCGATGATGTGCGTCCCGAGGGTCACCGTGCCCGAACGCACCGCGGTGCCGCCGGTGTTGCGGAAGGAGAGGGTCACCTTCTCGCACCAGCGCTGACCGGTGGCCTCCCGCTCGGGCGCGCCCACCTGCACGGCGGCGGGCGCCGGCGCGGACGGTGCCGGGTGCGTCGGCGGGGCGGTCGTCGGCCCACTGCCTGAACTCGCCTGCGCCCGACCCGGGTTGCCGCCCGTGGAGGCAGGTGCCGGAGGTCCGCCGGTCCCGGCGCCGCTGCCCGCCCCCGCCCCCTTCCCGGCAACGTCCGAGGACGGTCCCGGCGGCCCCGGACTCCCGGCCGGCCGCGTCGTCCCGTCGGCGGCCGCCCCGGCGTCGCCGCGGGGGCCCTTCCCGGGGTGTGAGGCGCTCCCCCCGGCCAGTGGGGCCAGGGAGACGTCGCCGGTGGGGGCCACGGCCCTGCCGGACCCCCCGGGCACTCCCGCCGCGACGTGGCCGCCGCCTCCGCCGCCGCTGCCGCACGCGGCCAGCACGGCGCTCAGACACACCACAGCCGTCGAGGCGCCCACCAGGGCGCCTCGACGGCCAGGACGACAAGTCGCTCGACCCGCTCGACGCATCGCGCCAGTGTGACTGACGGACCGTCAATTATGAAGGCTCGGGAGGTCGTTCTCCCGCGCCGGCTCCTCAGTCGGAGATGAGTCCTTCGCGCAGCTGGGCGAGGGTCCGGGTGAGCAGCCGGGAGACGTGCATCTGGGAGATGCCGACCTCGTCGCCGATCTGCGACTGGGTCATGTTCGCGAAGAAGCGCAGCATGATGATGCGGCGCTCGCGGGGCGGGAGCTTGGCGAGCAGCGGCTTCAGCGACTCGCGGTACTCGACGCCCTCCAGGGCCGTGTCCTCGTAGCCGAGGCGGTCCGCGAGGGAGCCCTCGCCGCCGTCGTCCTCGGGGGCCGGCGAGTCCAGCGAGGACGCCGTGTACGCGTTGCCCACGGCCAGGCCGTCGACCACGTCCTCCTCGGATACGCCGAGCACGGAGGCGAGTTCGGCGACCGTCGGGGAGCGGTCGAGCTTCTGGGAGAGCTCGTCACTGGCCTTGGTGAGGGCGAGCCGCAGCTCCTGGAGACGGCGCGGCACCCGGACCGACCACGACGTGTCGCGGAAGAAGCGCTTGATCTCGCCCACGACGGTGGGCATCGCGAACGTCGGGAACTCCACCCCGCGTTCGCAGTCGAAGCGGTCGATCGCCTTGATCAGGCCGATGGTGCCGACCTGGACGATGTCCTCCATCGGCTCGTTGCGGGAGCGGAAGCGGGCCGCCGCGTACCGGACGAGCGGGAGGTTCAGCTCGATGAGTGTGTCCCGGACGTAGCCGCGCTCCGGGCTGTCCTCACCGAGTGCGGCGAGCCGCAGGAACAGGGAGCGGGACAGGGTGCGGGTGTCGATGGCTTCCGAGGTCGGAGCGGCCTGGGCGGCCGGAGCGGCCGGAGCGGCCGGGACGGCATCCGGGGCCGGAAGGGCCGATACGTCGGCAATGACAACGTGAAGCGCGTCGGGCTCCGAGTCGCTCTTCGTGAGCGTGAGCACCTTCGAGCTGCCCTGGTCTGCGGACATGCCACCCCCTTTGGGTCGCGGACGGTCGCGGCGGACGCTCCCGTCGGAGGAACGCAGCCTCCACCTGAATACCGGTCGGGAGGCTGCGGCAAACGCGCTTCCGGCAGAATGTCACATGTCGGCAACACGCTGTAGTGACATGTCGACATGGAGAGGGTGAATCGGCCCTGGAAAAAGGGGGTCTGACGGCATTTCACGGCTGAACGGACGGAAAAGGAATCTCTGAGCGATTCGCTCTTACCGGTTACGCCTCGATCCTGTTTGCGGATCGAAGACGTGCGAAGCTGCGGGCGAGGAGCCTTGACACGTGCATCTGGGAAACGCCCAGCTCGGCGCTGATCTGCGACTGCGTCAGATTGCTGTAGTAGCGCAGCAGAAGGATCCGCTGTTCGCGTTCGGGCAGTTGCACGAGCAGGTGGCGTACGAGGTCGCGGTGCTCCACCCCGTCGAGCGCGGGGTCCTCGTAGCCGAGCCGGTCGAGCAGCCCGGGCAGCCCGTCGCCCTCCTGGGCGGCCTCCAGGGAGGTCGCGTGGTACGAGCGCCCGGCCTCGATGCAGGACAGCACCTCCTCCTCGGTGATGCGCAGCCGCTCGGCGATCTCGGCGGTCGTGGGCGTACGCCCGAAGGCCGTCGTCAGGTCCTCGGTGGCGCTGTTCACCTGCACCCACAGCTCGTGCAGCCGGCGGGGTACGTGGACGGTGCGGACGTTGTCGCGGAAGTACCGCTTGATCTCGCCGACGACCGTGGGCATCGCGAAGGTCGGGAACTGCACGCCCCGCTCCGGGTCGAAGCGGTCGATCGCGTTGATGAGCCCGATGGTGCCGACCTGGACCACGTCCTCCATGGGCTCGTTGCGGCTGCGGAAGCGGGCGGCGGCGTAGCGGACGAGCGGCAGGTTCGCCTCGATGAGCGCCCCGCGTACTTGGTCGTGCTCGGCGGTGCCCGGCTCCAGCGTCTTGAGCCGGCCGAAGAGCACCTGGGTGAGGGCCCGGGTGTCGGCGCCGCGTCGGCGCTCGGGGGCGGCCTCCTGGAACGGGGCCTGCTCCTCCTCGGGCGCCCGCTCCTGCTCCGGCGCCGGATGCTCCTGCGGAGCGCGCTCCTGCTCCGGCGTCCGGCCCTGGGGCGGTGCCGCCTGTTCCAGGAGCTGGGGCCGCTCCTGGGGAGGTGCCGGCTGTTCCTGGAGGGGAGCCCGCTCCTGGGGAGGTGCCTGTTCGTGGAGCGGGGTCCGCTCCAGAGGTGCCGTCGGTTCCTGGGGCGGTGCTTGAGGCGCAGTACTGGCCGGCACGGTCAACTCCACCTCTATCATCCGTCAGATCCGTCAACTCATCCGTCAAAAGCGGTCATAGCATCACAAGACATGTGCACTGTGTGCAAGCACCGCATAAAGCCGTGTTGAACGGGAACTGTGGAGAGTTGGGGGCCCGTGACGCGGAGAAGCCCCCCGCCGGTCGTGGCGAGGGGCTCCGGGGCGCGCGGCTCAGAAGGGGTAGTCGGCGATCACCCAGGTCGCGAACTCGCGCCACAGCGCGACGCCCGCCTGATGCGCCGGATGCTCCAAGTACCGCTGCAGGGCGTCCGCGTCGTCGACCGCGGAGTTGATCGCGAAGTCGTAGGCGATGGGCCGGTCGGTGATGTTCCAGTCGCATTCCCAGAACCGCACGTCGGGGATCAGGTCGCCGAGCGCGCGGAAGGCGGCGACGCCCTCGACGACGCGCGAACCCCATCGTCACTGTTCAGGAAGCCGTTACCGCGTTCGCCGAGTGGAACGAGCCGACCGACGCGGAACTGGACGCGATCGAGCAGGAGCTCCCGCTGATCCTGGCGGACGTCGACCTGATCGACGCGCAGATCATCGCCATGGACCACACCCCGAACGAGGTCGACACCCGCCGCGTCCGCCGGGCCCTGGCTCGGGTCCTCACCGAGTACCGCGTCCTCGCCAACCGCACCACCGACGCTGAAGCCGCCGGCGGTGCGGCGTGAACCGGTGGGGAAAGGGCCTGTTAGTCCTCGCTCTGGTGGTCGTGGTCGCCATGGCGTTCCGGGTCTCCTGGAACGCGCTGCGGGACATCGCCACCGCGATTGGCGCGGATGACACCGCGGCGACGCTCTACCCGTTCGTGGTCGACGGCCTGATGGCCCTCGCCCTCGTCGCCACCCTGGTCCTGACAGACCAGGCAAGGACGTTCGCGTTGCGGGTCCTGGGCACCTACACCGCCGCTTCGCTGGTCCTCAACTACGTCCACGGACTCATCCCGCAGTTGCACGGCGCCACGGTCGACTGGGGACGGCTCGCCGACTGGGACCCTGCCAACTACGCCCTCGTGCTGCTGGCCACCTCGCTTCCGGTCGGGTCGATCTACTTCGGCTCCGATCTGGTCGCCAAGGTCCTGCACCACCGCCCCGCCCCGACCACGGAGTCGATTCCGGCGCCGGTCGTGAATGCGGAGGAATCTACCGAGAGCGTGAGCAAACGGTCTACGGCTGACCTCGCGGAATCGACCCCCGCCCCGGTCGCCACGGCGCCCGTGCGGATGCCCGATCCCGTGACCGTTCCGTTCGAGAAGCCGGCGGTTCCCCTCAAGCCCGTCCCGACTCCCACCGCCCCGATTCCCGCAACGCCAATCGAGCGGCGGTCAGTGGCTGCTGCGGAGTCGACCCGCCCGCGCCGGGCAACCGGTCGGGTCCCCGCAGTCGCTCGATCGAGCCGGCCGAAGCGCACCCCCGATCAACTGCTCGATGAGGCACGGCGCGTCACCGCCGACTGGCCGGACACGAAGCTCACCGCGGAGGGCATCCGCCTCGCGGTCCACACCTCACCGGTCAACGCCCGGACGCTGCGGGACACCCTGCGCGGCGAGCGGGCCGCTAAGGCGGCCGTCTGATGTCCGCCGCGTGGGGCAAGTGCTTCGACCCGTCCGGGGACCGCTACGGGATACCAACTGGAGTTCACGCGGGTTCCCCGAGATGTGCGGCGGCCGCGTCGGCGCAAGTGCGCAGGTGAGCATCCTGCGCGGGGCGTGCCCACGAGGTCACGAGGTTCTCGCACTTACGGGCAGATTCCGCGAGCGGAGCCAGGAATTTGCCCGTTCATGCGGGAATCCGGAAGCCGCTGCTCAGGCTATCCATCTCTCACCGTGTCGGTGACGGCCCAATCCCACAGCTGAGAACTCGTCCTCCCCGGCGCTCGCCACGACGCCCAGCCGTCGAAGTGCCTGCGAGATGGCGCTGCCAGCTGGCGGAAAGGGCTGGCCCTCCTGTACATGGAGCGGTCCCAGCACGACGGTGCCGGCATCCCACACGGCAGCCTGCTGCTCGCCCACACCGCCGAAGTACTCGGCTTCCACGTAGGCCACCGGCCCAGCGGTCGACCAGTCAGCGAGGGTCTTCTCGAACCCTCCCGGCAGCCGCCAGAACCCCAAAGCGCCGTTATCGCTGCCGTCCGCGACGGAATCAAAGAGGGCGTCTGTCATCGGCATCAGCGACAGGCCCTGTCCGAGCGACGCCATCCGAGCAGCAGGCAAATCCAGTGAAGCGGCGCGCAGCACCTCTTCACCGGCGATCACCGCTTGCAGGTCATAGCTCACCCCAACGCCCCCTCCACCGATCGGAGCCCCATCCTGCCGCACGCTCCAAAGCCGAACCCGCGCGGCACCCCCGACCAAAAAGACCACGTCCCCAGCGGGTTCTCACGAGAACACCGTCCAAATCCCTCGAACCCGCTGGTTTCCACCTATCCGTGGCGCCTGGCCCCGGACGGGCTCGCCACCCGCCGACAGTTACGGGCCCGCGGTCTGCGCCCCGGAGGGCAAGAAATCGCCGCGCAAGTCATGCGCGTCAACCGCCGACAGGGCGGGGTGCGCGTCTCCTACCTCTACCGCCTCGACCTGGCCAAGCCCGTGCGGCCGATGACGTCGCGGAAGTGGGGCGCGCTCGCCCTGGCGATGCTCGCCCGCCGCACCTGCCCCAAGTGCCAGATCACCTACAGCTACTGCCTGTCGACCCGGCACGGCATCTGCGGTCTGTGCATCACCGCCGAATCTGCTGCCGCGTGACCTGCGGCTTTCCCCTCGGAGACTCGTGTGAAGACGACCGTGAGCACGCACAAGATCCCCGGATACGGCTCGACCGCCCGCACCGCGAAACGGCTGACGGAACAGGCCGTGACCGTGGTGAACCGGGCGGTGCCGGGCCGGATGCCGGACGTCGAGGTGATCCTCACCAACGAACGCGGCATGGCCGAAGCGATGACCGCCGCCGACATCGCCCTCGCCGGCGCCATCGACCGCCGCACCCTCAACCGTGCCGAACGCGACGCCCGCAAGGTGGCCCGCGAGATCCAGGCCCGCGCCATCCCGCGCCCGGACAAGAGCGCGCTGATCATCATCGACGTCGACAAGCACCCCACCCCCGAAGCGTTCGCCGTGACGCTCGTTCACGAACTCACCCACGCCATGCAGTTCAGCCGCAAGGGCGTGTTCGAGCGGGTCGTGGCCAACACCCGCGCCGGGTTCGGCATCGAGCGGCAGTCACGCCGCGACGCCCGCGAACACAACTGGCTCGTCGACCAGGAAGAGGCCGAAGCCTACGGCTTCGAGTACCTCGCCAACCGCATCGTCCCCGGCTCCCACGCCTGAACAGGAGACGCTCCACATGACCGAGAACGTCGTCCACCTGCACAAGGACACCAACGAGCCCGCCACCGTCACCACCCTGACCGTGGTCCCCGAACCCGCCCCGGCCCCGCCCGTTCCGCTGTGGGTCCGTTCCGGGCGTGCGGTGAAGACGGCCGTCACGCACGACCACACGAAAGCGACCGCCCGCGCTGCCGCCCGCCACAGCCTGTATGTGGTCGGGGGCGCGCGGATCGTCGGGCGCCGGGCGTGGGACGGCCGGACTGCCGCCCGCTACGAGCGGTACATGCGCACCGCGGAGGCTGCGGGGAACATGGAACTCGCGGCCGAGTGGGAGGAGCGCGGGCAGCGCTACCGCGACGCCCGGCACCGCCGCCGCATGGACCTGCTCACTTCCCCGATCGACGCGGCGAAGGGCATCGCGGCCGGCACCGGCATGGGCATAGGCGGACTGGTCGCCCTCGGCATCGTCATGGCGATTGCGACCAAGGACGTCAGTGACGTCGTCACGCCGCTGATGGCGGCCGTCGACTTCATCAACCTGCTGATCTGGATCGTTCAGGTCGTGTGGGGGCCCGTGATCACGATCGGCCCGTTCCTCGCCCTGCTCGCCCTGTGGGCAGTCGGCAGCAAGCAGCACGCGGCCCCCGCGTGGGCACTGCCGGCGAACATCAAGAACGGTGAGGGCGAGCCGATCACCCCGTCGATCGTCATCAAGGCACTCCGGGATCTCGGAGTCGCCCCGCTCCGCAACGCCATCAAGGACATGGGCGACGCCGGCGCGTCGATGCTCGGGCCGATCCGGATCGCCGGATGCGGCGTGGAAGTCGACGTCACGCTCCCGTCCGGGGTGTCCACGATCGAGGTGCAGAACCGGCGCCGGAAGCTTGCCGAGAACCTGACCCGGCACGAGCACGAAGTGTTCATCATGATCCCCATTGCTGCCCGGACGGTGCGGCTGTGGATCGCGGACTCCGGGGCGCTCGATGAGCCGATCGGCCCGTCTCCGCTGGTCACCGACGAGACCATGACCGCCGACTACACCAAGGGCCGCGCCCCGTGGGGGCAGGACCTGCGCGGCGACGCGGCGGCGCTGTCTCTGTATCAGCGGCATTTGCTGATCACGGGGTTGTCGAACCAGGGCAAGACCGCCGCGCTTCGGTCGCTGGCGCTGTGGGCGTCGTTGGATCGACGGGTCGAGTTCCGCATCGCTGACCTCAAGGGCGCCGGCGACTGGTCGATGTTCGACGGACTGGCCACCATCCTGATTCAGGGCCCGACCGATGAGCACGTGATCGAGGCGACCGAGATGGTTGAGGGCCTGGTTGACGAGATGAACCAGCGGATCGCGCAGCGACAGGCCGACCCCACTGTCGTGTTCGACCCGCTGATCGGGATCGTGGACGAAGCACAGGTGGCGTTCATGTGCCCGGCCATGGACGACCAAAAGCGCCCCTACGGCGGATCCAAGGCCCTGTCGCGCTACTTCATGGCCGTGCGCAAGGTCCACAACCAGGGCCGCGTGGTCGACGTCCTCATGTACGAGGGAACGCAGGACCCGACCGACCAGAACCTTCCCAAGCTGGTCCGCGAGGGCGCCCACACCCGCGCCTCCCTCGCCCTGGGCACCGCAGCGCAGTCCGTCATGGCGCTGGGCGAGAAGGCAGTCAACGCCGGCGCAGCCCCGCACCTGCTGCGCCAGGGACTCGACAAGGGAACCCTGGTCATCGCCTCCGACGGCATCGAGATCCCCAAGGGTCAGTCCTCCATCACCGTGCGCACGCACTTCATCGGGGATGAGGACGCCAAGGCCATCACCGAGCGAGCCAAGGCCCTGCGTGACGGCGTCACCACCCTCAACCGCGGTGAGAAGCGCGACCCGCTCACCGACATCGCGAGCGTGCTCGGGGACAAGCCGCGGGTGCGGACCAAGGACGTGCTGGCCCGCCTAGCTGCGCTGAGTGCGGATGCGTACGGCGGCTGGTCGTTCATCGACCTCAAGCGCGTCCTGGACGACGCCGGCGCGGAGCCGCACAAGTCCGATGGGGTCATGGTCGTCAGCCGTGACCGCGTCCTGCGCTCGCTCGCCAACCGCGACGCGGACGGTTCCGCTTCCGCCGAAGGATGACAGGGAGCCGACCCCGCCCCGGGCAGGGAGACAGGGAGAACTCCCTAACCCCCTCCCTGACCCACCTCCCTGCCCCTGAGCTGCACAAATGATCGCTCAGGGAGTCAGGGAGGACCGCAGGTCAGACCCCCGAAACACCCCTCCACAGCCACCCCGCACGGGGGTGGTCCCGCCTCCCTGCACCGCATCGCGAAGGGATTCCGCATGTACCCCGAACACGCCCCCCACGGCCGGTACGAGACCGCCGTGGACGTCCACCGGCCCACCCCGATCACCCCCGTCGTCATGGCACCGGCGCCGCTCGTTCCGGTGCAGCCGGGCGCCGTTCCGAGCGTGGCGAGCGTCGTCCTGCCGGACGGCCGCGTCGTCACCGGCTACGCCATCAGCCCCGTGCAGCCGGGGCCGGCCACTGCCAAGCCGGCCGTGTCCCGGGCGGCCGTGAACGTCGCGCTCGGGGGCGTGGGGTTCCTCGCGGTGTGCGGCGGGCTGCTGCTCCTGACGACGTTCATCGCCGCACTCACCGCCCTGATCACCCAACTCATCATCCTCGCCGCCGTGATCTTCGGCGGATGGATCGCCGTGCAGATCTTCACCGCATCCGGCTCGAAGGGCGGGACGACGGTCAACATCCGCAAAGCCGTGATCAAGCGGAACAAGTTCTACAGCTAGCTACGCCAAGGGCGGCCCCCACGTCTCGCCAAAGAACGGGGCCGCCCTTGTCCACCAGCATCCCTCGAAGGAACTGGAGACATTCAGCATGACGCAACCCACCAGCCTGCCGCGAGCCTTACCGGCGGGAGCTCCCGCCGCGGCCGGTATGCGGTTCTACCTGACCACCCACAAACGGCACTGGCTGCGCCTGACCGACGTGCCGCTGTTCTTGAAGTCCGAGCACTTCGACCGCGCCCGGAAGTGGGACGAGGCTCAAGGCCCCTACGCGATCGACTCCGGAGGCTTCTCGGAGCTGAAGGAAAGGGGCATCTGGACCCGCACACCGCGCCAGTACGTCGATGACCTGCGACGTATCTGGGAGCACGTCGGCCCCTACGACTGGGCTGCGCAACAGGATTGGATGTGCGAGGACGCCATCATCCATGGCGGTTGGTTCGGCGGTCAGTACTTCGTCGGCACCCACCTGTCCGTTGCTGAGCACCAGCGCCGCACCGTGGCGAACTTCCTCGAACTGCGCTCCCTCGCCCCCGACCTGCGCATCGCCCCCGTCCTACAAGGGCGCAGCATCCCCGAGTACGAGCATTGCGTGGAGCTGTACGAGAAGGCGGACGTGGACCTGCGGGCGGAACCGGTCGTCGGCTTGGGCTCGGTCTGCCGACTGCAGTCCACCCGCCAGGGCGCTGCCATCGTCACCGCGATGGCCGCGCACGGCCTGCGTCTGCATGGCTTCGGCTTCAAGATCCTCGGCCTGGAACGCGTCGGGCACCTCCTCGCCTCCGCGGACTCCGCCGCTTGGAGTTCCCACGCCCGCCGCCGGCCGCCGCTGCCCGGCCACCCACACAAGAACTGCGCGAACTGCATTGACTACGCCCTGCTTTGGCGCGAGCGCGTCATCGACGCCATCCCCAGCCACCACCAAATGCTCCTCACCGACCGGAGCGCCGCATGAAAGACCACCTGCGCACTGCCCTGCTTCTCGCGACGCAGGGCGTGCCCGTTCTGCCACTGCGCCGGGGGAAGCTGCCGTTCGGGAACTGCCCGACCTGCGCCAGGAACGCGTGCGGTGGCCGGCCCAACATGCGGACCCCGGGCCCCTGCGTCTGCCCGCGGCCGTGCCACGGGTGGGCCGCGGCCACCACCGACCCGCAGGCCCTCAACTCCACAGCGTGGGCGCCGGTATGGCAGCACGCGACGGCGGTCGCCTACCACCCCGGCGGCGCCGGGGTGACCGTGGTCGACCTGGACGACCCCGCCGCTATCGCGTGGGCCCGCGAGACCCTGCCGGCCACCCGGACCGTGGCCACGACCCGGGGCGAGCACTGGATCTACCGCGGCACCATGCAGTCCGCCAACGCCGTACGACCCGGCATCGACATCAAGTCCCTTATGGCATACGCCCGTTGGCTCGGATCTGGCACGGGCGTCACGGCCGCTCTCACGGACGCTGTGCGCGCCCTGACAGTAAACGAGCCGCCCGCGGCCCGTAGGGCGCCACAGACGCTCTCAGTGCCCCTGAGTGGCCAACGGGGCGCGTGTCCGCACCGCACACCCTCGTTTCTCGAACGTGGCATCGCCATGGCGGAACAGAGCATCGCCGCGGCATCGAGTGCGGTGCACGCCACTGTCTACCGGACGTTCCTCGCCGTGCTGTCCACGCACGGCCGGTGCGGCTGCCTCACCGATGCCCACGCTGCACGGCTGTTCACGGCCGCGCAGGCCAAGGGCGAATCGCCGCGGCACTGCACCGACGCGTGGACCAACGCCCTGATCACGTTGGGACTCAGCCATGTCTGACGACGAAAAGAACCCCGGCCGCAAGGTCATTGCGGACTACGCACAGGAGCATTTCCGGTACTTCCGCACCGCAGACGGGACCGTGTACGCGCAGAAGACGGGCCACCCCGTCGCCCGGCCGATCCGCTCGCAGGGCACCACGGGCAGCCACCGCCAGGAACTCATGGTCGGCCTGTTCAAGGACGGGCACGGCGTGTTCAACGGGTCGGCGATGAAGGAGGCGTTGGACTTGATCGAAGCACTCGCGTTGGACGCGGACACGCACGCCGTGCACATCCGTGTCGCCCCCGGGTTCGACGGGGCGACGTGGCTGGACCTGGGCCGCGATGACGGCAAGTCCGTCCGCATCCACCCCACCGGCTGGGACGTGCTCACCCCCGACCCGCGTGAGGTGTGCTGGCGCCGGACGCAGCTCACTGGGGAACTCCCGTTGCCGGCGAAGGACACCAACGGCAAGGGCATTGACCTGCTGATGCGGCTGTGCAACTTCGCGAACGCGGAAACCGAGTGCTTGGCTATCGCGTGGCTGATCGGTTGTCTCGGGCCGTCCGTGCCGGTACCAGCGCCGTTCCTTACGGGGCCGCAGGGGGCGGGGAAGTCGACCGGGGGCCGGATGCTCACCCGGATCATCGAGGGGATGAGCGGTGACTTGCGCCGGGCACCGAAGGATGAGGAAAACCTGATCGCGGCGGTGGCGGCGGGATGGATCACCGCGCTGGACAACCTGTCGCACATGACGCCGGATCTCTCCGACGCGATGTGCTGCATCGTGACCGGAGCCGAGAGCGTCAAACGCGCGCTGTTCACCGACGGGGACGTGTTCCGCGTCGGCTACCGCCGCCCCCTGCTCCTCACCGGTATCGACGTCGGTGTCATCCGCCCCGACCTTGCGGAACGGCTCCTGCCGCTGCGGTTGGAGCGGCCCCGTGTCCGGCGTACCGAAGCTGAACTGTGGGCGGATTACGCGGAAGTCTTGCCCGTGGTCCTCGGCTCGCTCCTGGACCTGACGGTCAAGGTCCGCGCAGTGGAGACGGAGACCCCCACCGACCTACGGATGGCGGACTTCGCCCACCTGTGCGCACAGCTCGATGCCGCGACCGGGCTCGGAGCTCTCACCGCCTACCGAGCCAGTCTGGACGACCTGAACGACGACGTGATCGAGGGGGACCTCCTCGCACAGACCGTCCTGCGGCACGCCGACACCATCGAGCCGGGCACGGCGCAGCGGATGACGTCCACGGAGTGGCTGTCATGCCTCAGCAGCGTCTACAGCGGCGACGAGTGCCGCCCTCTGCCCAAGGGGTGGCCGACCACCGGCAAAGTCCTCTCCGACCGCCTCAAGCGCCTCCAACCCACGCTGGCGGCACGGGGCGTGCTCATCGACTCGGGCCGTACCAAGGCGGGCCGCTACCTCGAAATGACCCGCACCGTCGCCCTGACCCTGCCACCGCACGAGCAGACGCAGGCGTTCTGACCCGTGGGTCCACACGCTCAAGCCAACAGCAAGAGGAGCACCCGCGGCGTGGCGTGCTCCTCTTGCTGTTCGGCGGAACGCCGCTCCAAGGTCGCGCCGCGCAGCGGCTCCTTCTTCGCTCTGTGAGGCGCACCCGAGTACTACAGGCAGCCCCTTCTTTGTCCTAAGAGGGAAGACGCTGCGTCACCTGCGTCACCCGACTCGGAAAACCGCCGCTGGCCTGCGGCAATAGCGGTGACGCAGACGGTCGGCTCTGCGTCATTCTGCGTCACCTGCGTCACCCGGTGACGCAGCCGATGACGCAGCGGTGACGCAGCCCCGATCCGCCGCGTCACCCAAAACCGCAGGTCAGAGCCTCAAGTGACGCAGATGACGCGGTGACGCAGAAATCCGAACCTCGGACAGACACGCGCACCCGCTACCCCTCACTCCTTCGGTTTCAGGGAGATCTCCGCATGGATACGGCCCCCGCCGACGCGTTCGACAACACCCTCGTACTGCTCACCGTGGAGGAAGCTGCCCGCCGCCTCCGGATCGGCCGCACCGTCTGCTACCGGCTCATCAGTTCCGGAGAGCTGGAATCCATCACCGTTGGCCACCTCCGCAGGGTGCCGGTCGACGCTGTGCCCGAGTTCGTCACCCGCCGCCGCGAGGCGCAGCACACCCCCGCCCCTATGACCGCCGCAGCAGCCTGAGGAGTACCCGTGGCAGAAGAGAAGAACGACAAGCGCACCCGGCAGCCCAACGGCCGTTCGTCCATCTACCTGGGCAAGGATGGCAAGTGGCACGGCCGCGTCACCGTAGGAATCCGGGACAACGGCAAGCCGGATCGTCGCCATGTCGAACGCAAGACCCGAGCCGAGGTCACGACAGCCGTCCGCGAGCTGGAGAAGCAGCGGGACGGCGGCACCGTTCGGAAGGCCGGGCGAGCCTGGACGGTAGAGACGTGGCTGACCCATTGGGTTGAAAGCATCGCCCCGTTGGCCGTCAACGAGAACACGATGGTGGGGTACGGCGTTGCAGTGCGGAAACACCTGATCCCCGCTCTTGGAGCGCACCGTCTGGACAAGCTCGGACCTGAGCACATCGAACGGTTCTACGGAAAGATGCAGGCCGATGGTCGCAGGGCCGGAACGATCCATCAGATCCACCGCACCTTTCGGACTGCACTGAATGAGGCGGTACGGCGGGGTCACCTCACGCGCAATCCGGTGCAGCTCGCCAAGGCTCCTCGTCTGAGCGAAGAGGAGATCGAGCCCTACACCGTCACGGAGGTTCAACGACTGCTTCGGACCGCCGACGGCCGTCGGAACTCTGCCCGCTGGGCCGTAGCTCTGGCTCTCGGGCTCCGACAGGGGGAGGCTCTCGGCCTGAAGTGGGCTGATGTGGATCTGCGACGTGGGGTGCTGATGGTGCGTCGGAGCCGTCGCCGCCCTCACTACGCCCACGGGTGCGGCGACAGGTGCGGCAGAAAGGCCGGCTACTGCCCGCAGCGCGAACGGACCAACCCCGAGACGGCGGACACGAAGTCCCGCGCGGGGCGCCGATCGGTCGGCCTGCCGGCTCAGCTCGTAGACCTGCTGAAGATGCACAAAGCCAGGCAGGATGCCGAACGCGACGCGGCGGGGTCTGACTGGACGGATGAGGGCTGGCTCTTCGCGACGCCCGTTGGGCGGGGAACGCCTCCACGCACGGACTATGACGACTGGAAGGAACTACTCAGGGACGCCAAGGTGCGGGACGGCCGGCTACATGACGCACGTCACACCGCTGCAACGGTGCTCCTGATCCTCGGGGTCTCAGAGAGGGCCGTCATGGGCCTCATGGGGTGGTCCACCACCGCCATGGCTGCGCGGTATCAGCACATGGTCGACACCGTTCGCGATGAGGTTGCGCAGCGAGTTGACGGGCTCATTTGGGAGTCGCCCGGAGCCGGACCAGGCGACGATGACGGACTCGCTGGGGCACTCGTACGGATCGGCTGAACACGGGTAGGGGGCAGGGAGATCCTTGCCCCCTTAGTTCACGGCCTTGCCGCCCAGAAGTCCGACCATGGCACCGAAGCCAAGATTTGCGAGGGTCGAACAGGTATCCATTGCGGACTTCGCGGCTTCAGTCGGCTTCGTTACGAAGATGCCGATATACAAGCTGGCTGCAAGGGTGAGGAGAGTGATTGCAGTCACGCACAGAAACACCAACTTGAAGTGGGCGGTCACGGTTGTTAGTGCGGGGGGCGTGCTCGTTGCGCCCGAGTTGTGCGCGAATGAAGAAGGCTCAGGTACGTCGGCGGGGCCTCCAACGACTCCTTCACTCATTTTCTGCACCCCCGCTCCTTCGGGTGCCTTCTGAATCCGGGGCCTGAGAGGCGGCTGTGTCGTCTTCCCTGGCAGCCTCCGAGTCCGCCTCGAAGGCTCTGCGCAGCACCAACTCAACTGCAGCTTGCGTTGTCACCGTTGAGGTGCCGGTTACCTCGATCTGCTTGCCGTCCATCGTGATGATGACGGAAGTCTCCCGTGGGCGCTGGAAGACCGACTTGAGGACGCGGCGGATTGCCGGGTTTGTCGAGATTACTGCCGCTACGGTGACGACCGACGCGAGATTCGTGAATAGGCCTGAGTCCATACCTCGCCCCCGTTGGCCAGTACTCCTACATGTCGACTGAGATTCTGCTCTTGCGGTGACCTGCTCGCGCATGGTTTGGGCGGTCAGCTTCGCAACTGAGACGGAAACTGAGACGGAAGCCGAAGGGGCGTCCGGTTCGATGAACCGGACGCCCCTTCTACCTGCGGTAGCGGAGGGATTTGAACCCTCGGTGACTTGCGCCACACTCGCTTTCGAGGCGAGCTCCTTCGGCCGCTCGGACACGCTACCGAGAGAGACCTTACCCCAAGGTGGGCCGTGGTCCGAAATCCGTTTCCCGCACCTCCGGGGTTCAGCGGGAGCGGAAGAATCCGGTGAGGAGACGGCCGCACTCCTCGTCGAGCACACCGCCGATGACCTCGGGCCGGTGGTTGAGCCGGCGGTCGCGTACGAGGTCCCAGACGGAGCCGACCGCGCCCGCCTTCTCGTCGCGGGCTCCGAAGACCACCCGGTCCACCCGGGACTGCACCAGCGCGCCCGCGCACATCGCGCAGGGCTCCAGGGTCACGACGAGCGTGCAACCGGACAGCCGCCACTCGCCGAGCCGCTGGGCGGCCCCGCGGATCGCGAGCACCTCGGCGTGGGCCGTCGGATCACCGGTGGCCTCACGCTCGTTGTGTCCGGTCGCGAGCACCGTCGTACCGTCCGTGGACAGCACGACGGCGCCGACGGGGACATCCCCGCCCCGGACGGCCCGCTCGGCCTCGTCCAGGGCGAGCCGCATCGCGGCCCGCCAGCGGTCGCGTACCGGATCTCGTGGAAAGGTCTCTGTTGTGCCGCTCACCCGGGAAACCTAACCCGGGGAACTAGCGGACGGTCTCCAGGACCTCCGCCGCCCCCAGGGCGTCGGCGATCGTGCTGAGCGCGTCGCCTTCGTCCAGGGCGAGCAGTTCCTTCTCGCTCACCCCGAGGTCGGCGAGGATCTCGCGGTCCCCGACGGGGCTGTGCGAGACGGCCTCGCTGGACACGGTCTCGTCCTCGTCATCGGAGTCGTGTGCGTCGTCGGGCTCACCGTCCTCGGTGCCGTCCAGGTCGAGGGAGTCCAGGTCGGCGTCGTCGTCGCCCGGATCCCGTCCTAGTAGTTCGTCCGTGAGCAGGATCTCGCCGTACGAGCTGCGGGCGGCGGCTGCGGCATCCGAGACGTAGATACGAGGGTCCTCCTCGCCGTCCACGCGGACGACGCCGAACCACGCGTCCTCCTGCTCGATGAGTACGAGCACCGTGTCCTCCTCCGAGGCTTCACGGGCCAGGTCGGTCAGATCCGACAGGGTCTCCACATCGTCGAGCTCTGTGTCGCTCGCTTCCCACCCGTCTTCGGTGCGCGCGAGCAGTGCGGCGAAGTACACCGTGACTCTCCCACTGGTCATAGGCGTGCCGGTTGGGGGTCCCCCCGGCGGAGGTTGGTGGGCGGGGAGTGCTGCTCCGAGACCCCACCCACTCGGAATCGTGGCAGAAACAGAGCGCCCAGGGGACGTCTTCGGGCTGCTGTGTCTGCCTCTTTTGATCGCTACCAGCGGATCGTACGCGGCCCTTGGCGTCGCGCGTGCATGTCTACGCCCTCACGGCGTGGGCGGATCCCCGCGGAGCTACCAGCGGAAGGTGCGCATGCGCATGGCGTGGCGGAGGCGGGCGACCTTGGCGCGGCGTGGCTGGACGCGGTCGCGCAGCTCGCGCGCCTCGGTGAGTTCACGGAGGAACTGGGCCCGGCGTCGCCTGCGCTGGGCGTCCGTCTCCTGCTCCGGCCGCTGGACCGGCCGCTCCGGCCAGCGTGGCGGCTGCTCGGGCCGCTCGGGTCGCGCCGAGCGCTTTTGTTGCTTCGGCTGCATGGACTGCTCCGGGGACTTCTCTTCCCGGTCCGTCATACGCACACCACCCCAGGTTCGTCCTTTCCGCCTTCCCCCGGACGGGCGGTTTGATGCCAGCGCGAGCGACATGGCGGCCCGGCTACTGTTGTGGGCATGCGTCTCCACGTCGTCGACCACCCCCTGGTCGCCCATAAGCTCACCACCCTGCGCGACCGGCGCACCGACTCCGCGACCTTCCGGCGGCTCGCCGACGAGCTGGTCACCCTGCTCGCCTACGAGGCCACCAGGGACGTGCGCACCGAGCAGGTCGACATCGTGACCCCGGTGGCCTCCACGACGGGCGTCAAGCTGTCCTACCCGCGCCCGCTGGTCGTGCCGATCCTGCGCGCGGGCCTCGGCATGCTCGACGGCATGGTGCGGCTGCTGCCGACCGCCGAGGTGGGCTTCCTGGGCATGGTGCGCGACGAGGAGACCCTCCAGGCGTCCACGTACGCGACCCGGATGCCGGACGACCTCTCCGGGCGCCAGGTCTACGTCCTGGACCCGATGCTGGCCACCGGCGGCACGCTCGTCGCGGCGATCCAGGAACTGATCAAGCGCGGCGCCGACGACGTCACCGCCGTCGTGCTGCTCGCCGCCCCGGAAGGCGTCGAGGTCATGGAGCGCGAGCTCGCGGGCACGCCGGTCACCGTCGTCACGGCCTCCGTCGACGAACGCCTGAACGAGAACGGCTACATCGTGCCCGGCCTGGGCGACGCCGGCGACCGGATGTACGGGGCCGCCGAGTAGCAGCCCCGCGTGCCGCCCGGCCCGTGAAGTCGTCGAAGGTCCCGCGTCGGACGCGGGACCTTCGGTGTGTCCGGTGTGTTCGGTGTGTCGGGTCTGTTCGGCGCCGTCGGCGGCGCGTGTCGCGCCGTCCGGCGGTCAGCAGTTCTTCGGCTCGGTGGAGGAGTCCGGCTTCGGCTGGGTCAGAAGGGCGAGCGCCTTGTCGGCGTCCTCCTTCTTCGTGAGCGAGGTGAAGCCGGTGCCGATGACGAGGTCGACCCGGTCCGCCTGCGTCCGGCCGTCGGCCTTCAGCTGGGCGCCGGCGAGCTGGGTGCCCAGGACGGGCAGCGCGGCCTTGACGGCGGCCGTGGAGCCGAGGAGCAGCCCGGGGCCGGCCACCTTCTTGTCGTACTCCTTCGGCGCGTTGCCCACGTCGCCGATGCGGAACCCGCGCTTCTTCAGCTCGTCGGCGGTGTCCTTGGCGAGCCCGCTGCGGGGCGTGGCGTTCAGGACGTTGACCGTGATTTTGCCGGGTCGGGGCAGGGCGCCGGCGGCGCTGGACACCGCGGCCGTGGACGCCTTGGCCGACGGACCGGTCCCGCAGTGCGCCTTGGTGCCGGCTGCCGTGGCCTTGTCACCTCCGCCCGTGAAGACGTCGATGAGCTGGAGGGTTCCCCACCCGATCAGCCCGAGCGCGGTGACGGAGGCGACGACCAGGAACACGAGCCTGCGGCGCCCTCGGGGCCGGCGCATCCGTGGGTACTTGTCCCCCGTGATCCGGTACTGGCCGCCCATGCCAGGGGGAGTGAGCATGCTCATGGGCGCAGCGTAGTGTGCCGCGGCGGCGATGCCTACTAAATGATCATTGACCCGCACGCAGTCCAACCCAAAAGGGTCAACGTACGCCCGTTCGCGGGGGTGGGGCTCCGGTCCGGCGGGTTCTAGCCCAGCTCGAGGACGCGGGCGTGGAGCACCTGGCGCTGCTGCAGCGCGGCGCGCACGGCGCGGTGCAGGCCGTCCTCGAGGTACAGGTCGCCCTGCCACTTCACGACGTGCGCGAAGAGGTCGCCGTAGAAGGTGGAGTCCTCCGCGAGGAGGGTCTCCAGATCCAGCTGGCCCTTGGTCGTGACGAGCTGATCGAGGCGGACCGGGCGCGGTGCGACGTCCGCCCACTGCCGGGTGCTTTCCCGGCCGTGGTCGGGGTACGGCCGGCCGTTTCCGATGCGCTTGAAGATCACACGGAAAGCCTACCGGCCCAGACCTTCCGGGCGCAGCCATGGCGACGGAGTGCGACGCTGGAAAAGACGCTGTAAATCCGGGCGAACCGGTAACTCTCCCTGCCTGCCCGGAACCTGCCGGGCACACCCGGACCGGGAAGCAACAGGGAACAGAGGCCTGACATGAGTGACAGTGACACCGGGTCGGGGACGCCTCCGACAGCTGCACCTGATCGGGTGAGCGGCGACGCGGCCGTCGGGCCGGAGGCGGTGAGCGGCGGGGCCGCGCTGCCCGCCGAAGCCCTGAGGATCGCCGCCGGATACGCCTTCGCCGGGCCGGCTCTCGACCTGGGCGCCCTGCTCTGGGACGGGCGGTGTCTGCCGGACGCGCAGATCCGCATCCCGCTGCCCATGCTCAACCGGCACGGCCTGGTCGCGGGTGCCACCGGCACCGGCAAGACCAAGACGCTGCAACTGATCGCCGAACAGCTGTCGGCCCAGGGGGTGCCGGTGTTCCTGGCCGACGTCAAGGGCGACATGTCCGGGATCTCGGAGCCGGGCGTGCCGCAGGAGAAGGTGCGGGCGCGGGCCCAGGAGCTCCATCAGGCGTGGACGCCGGCCGGCTGCCCGGCCGAGTTCCTCGCGCTCGGAGGTCTGGGGCACGGCATCCCCGTACGGGCCACGGTCACCAGCTTCGGGCCGGTGCTGCTGTCGAAGGTGCTCCAGCTCAACCGGACCCAGGAGCAGTCCCTCGGTCTGATCTTCCACTACGCCGACCGGAAGGGCCTCGAACTGGTCGACCTCAAGGACCTGCGCGCGGTCGTCGCGTTCCTGGGCTCGGACGAGGGCAAGCAGGAGCTGACGGGGATCGGCGGGCTGTCGACGGCGACGGCCGGGGTGATCCTGCGTTCCATCACCGCGTTCGAGGCGCAGGGCATGAGCCCGTTCTTCGGGGAACCGGAGTTCGACACCGGTGCGCTGCTGCGGACGGCGCCGGACGGGCGCGGCCTGGTCTCCGTCCTCGAACTCCCCGAGGTCCAGGACAGACCGCAGCTCTTCTCGACCTTCCTGATGTGGATGCTCGCGGACCTCTTCCACGACCTCCCGGAGGTCGGCGACGCCGACCGGCCGAAGCTGGTCTTCTTCTTCGACGAGGCCCATCTGCTCTTCTCCGGCGCGTCGAAGGCCTTCCTGGAGTCCATCACGCAGACGGTCCGTCTCATTCGCTCGAAAGGGGTCGGCGTCTTCTTCGTCACCCAGACCCCGAAGGACGTGCCGGCCGACGTCCTCGCGCAGCTCGGCAACCGTGTCCAGCACGCGCTGCGCGCCTTCACACCGGACGACCAGAAGGCGCTGAAGGCGACGGTGCGGACCTTCCCGGACTCCGGGTACGACCTGGAGGAGGTCCTCACCGCGCTCGGTATCGGCGAGGCCGTGGTGACCGTGCTGAGCGAGAAGGGCGCGCCGACGCCGGTCGCGGCGACCCGGCTGCGGGCCCCGCGGTCCCTGATGGGTCCGGTCGACGCGGCCGCGCTGGACCGGGCGGCGCGGGAGTCCTCGCTGTACGGGCGGTACGCGCAGGCGGTCGACCGCGAGTCCGCGTACGAGAAACTCACCGCTCAGGAGGCCGCACGCGCGCGGGCTGCCGCGGAGGTCGAGCCCTCGCCCGGGAGGACGCCGGCGAAGGGCGGTCCCAAGAAGGAGACGTCGGTCGTCGAGCAGGTAGTCACCAGCGGTGTGTTCAAGTCCCTGGCGCGGTCGGTCGGGACGCAGATCGGGCGGGAGATCACCCGCTCCCTCTTCGGGACGGCTCGCCGCAGGCGGTAGGACTCCCCCGGCGTGCCCGCCGACGGGAGGGGCGCGACGGGACGGGGAGGGCGCCACGGGAAGGGGAGGACATGCCCCAGGGACGGCCGTCCGGTGCGGACGGCCGTCCCCTGTCTCTGTGGGCGCCTAGCCGCGCCCGCCCTTCCTCGGTGCGACAGCCGGGGAGGTCAGAGACGACGGGGACGCGGCGTCCCGGCCCTCGTCCGGTCCGTGCGGCCGGAGGGCGTCCTGGTTCGGCTTGGGCGTGTTGCGTGCGGCTTCCGCGCGCAGCAGGGCGCGCAGGACCGCGTACGGGTCGTTGGGCATGACTGTGTCCTTGCGTTCGCTGGTACCTGATCTGCTGACCGACCGGGTCTGTCAGCAGCGCAGGACCACCGAGCGCAGGGCGGGCGGGACGGGAGAGGGCGAAGCCGCCACGGGGCGGGGCCGGGACGCGTGGTCCGGGTGTCCGGCGGTGCCGGGGGTGGGGTGCGGCGGGGTGACGCGGCCGTGTTCGGGCCGGCCGGGCGGACGGAGCGCCGTGTCGGGTGCGTCGTGTTCGGAGCAGTGGCCGGAGACGTCGGCGACCGCCACGGGGGCCGACGCGGAGAGCGCCTCGGCCTGCGCGCCCGCGGCGAGGAACGTGACGACGAGCAGCGCCAGGACCCGCATCCACGCGTGCCGGCGCCACGGATGCGGGCGGCGGCGCGACGGGGCGGGACTCATGTCAGGTCATGTCCCCTCAGCGGGAGGTTGGTTCATCCGGCGGCGGGGAGATACGCCCTCATGGCGTACGGGCGCGGCGTGTGGTTGACGGTGGGGGCGGTGTCGGGTGCCGCGGTTCTGTCTCATGCTTCGGCTGTGGGGGGCGGTCCGCCAGTGGGGTGGCCCACACGGGACCCTGCCGGGGGCTGCGCCGGTGGCCCCTCGCTCGCCCCCGCCGCCCCTACCCGGCCCATCCCTGGGGCTCCGCCCCCCGGATCCCCTGCCAAGGGGCTGCCGCCCCTGGACCCCCGCTCGCCCGAAGGGCTCGTCCTCAAACGCCGGACGGGCTGGAGGTGCGGGCCTGCGCTGAAGAGTTCGGCCGTCGGGTGGTGGTGCGGGCTGGTGCTGGAGAGTTCGGCCGTCGGGTGGAGATGGAGGCCTGCGCTGGAGAGTTCGGCCGTCGGGTGGTGGTGCGGGCTGGTGCTGGAGAGTTCGGCCGTCGGGTGGTGGTGCGGGCTGGTGCTGGAGAGTTCGGCCGTCGGGTGGTGGTGCGGGCTGGTGCTGGAGAGTTCGGCCGTCGGGTGGAGGTGCGGGCCGGTGCTGGAGAGTTCGGCCGTCTGTGGAGACGCGGGCTGGTGCTGGATGGTGCACGCCCGTGCTGGATCGTTCCGGCTCGGGCGTCAGGCTTTCAGCGCCGGCCCGCACCCCCAGCCCGTCCGGCGATTGAGGACAAGGCCGTTCAGGCCGGACGGGCCGGAGGTGGCGGTCCTCGTAGGTATGTTCGGGCCAGGGGCATGTCTTTCAGCCCGTCCGGCGTTCGAGGACGAGGCCGTTCAGGCCGGAGCGGGGGTCCGGGGGCGGCAGCCCCCGGGAACGGCGCGGGCCCGGGCGCCGGCACGGCCCGGGCGGACGGTGCCGGTCATCCGCCGGAGGCCTTCGCCTTCAGTTCCTGTTTGTGGGCCCGCACCTTCGCCAGGGACTCGGGTCCGGTGATGTCGGCGACCGAGCGGAACGCCTTCGGTTCGCCGTAGGCGCCCGCCGCCTCGCGCCAGCCCTTGGGGTGTACGCCGAGCTGTTTGCCGAGGAGGGCCAGGAAGATCTGGGCCTTCTGGGCGCCGAAACCGGGCAGCTCGTTGAGGCGCCGGAGGAGCTCCGCGCCGGTGCCGGCGTCCTTCCAGACGGCGGCGGCGTCTCCGTCGTAGTGCTCCACGAGGTACTGGCACAGTTGCTGGATCCGCTTGGCCATCGAGCCGGGGTAGCGGTGCACGGCCGGTTTCGCCGAGAGCAGCGCGGTGAACTTCTCCGGGTCGTACGCCGCGATCTCGTGCGCGTCCAGGTCGTCCGTGCCGAGGCGCTCGGCGATCGTGCGGGGTCCCTTGAACGCCCACTCCATCGGTACCTGCTGGTCGAGCAGCATTCCGACCAGGGCGGCGAGCGGGCTGCGGCCGAGCAGTTCGTCGGCGTCGGGATCCTGGGCGATGTGAAGGCTGATGTTCATGCGTCGATGATCCGGCGCGGACGGCCCCGGCGCCTCCTCGCGCGGTGCACCGTCCTCGCGCGGGGCACCGTTCAGGTCGTACGCCAGTAGCCCATCGCGTTGACCCGCTGCTTGGGGAGGGCGAGCTCCTTGCGGACGTACGTCGTCAGGGAGCGGGTCGTGGCGGTGTCGCAGGCGATCCAGACGTACGGGTCCGACTCGCCCTCGAGGAGGCCGGGGAGGTCCGCCTTGACCTCGGCGACGAGGTGGGCGCCCCGGTCGCGGCGGGGCACCGGGCGGACGGTGTGGCGGGCGGAAGCGGTGCGGAAGGGGAGCCCGTCCACGCCGTGGTCCGTCTCGAACCAGATCGTCGCCGGGGCCTGCCCCATCGCGTCCAGCAGGGAGTTGAGGGCGGGGAGCGAGGCCGGGTCGGCGACGGCGAAGACATGGGAGGGGGCCGGGTCCGGATCCGTGAACGCGGTGCCGTGGACCGTCGCCTCGATGGTGTCGCCGGGACGGGCCGCCCGCGCCCAGTCCGAGGCGCGGCCCTCGTGCAGCGCGAACTCCAGACCGAAGGTGCCGGCGGCCGGATCGGGGTCGACCAGCGTGTACGCCCGCTGGTGCGGTTTGCCCGCGTCGTCGAACCACAGCCGGACCCACAGCGTGGGATGCACCCCGGTCGCCGCGAGCATGCCGCCGGCGGTGAGGCGCAGCCGCCGGTAGTGCGGGGTGACGTCCTCGGCCCCGATCACGGTGAACGTGAAGTCCTTGCCGCGCAGCAGCTTGAGTACCGCGCCCTCCCAGCCGTGCCCCTGGCCCATCCTGTCCCCACCCCTCGCGTACGATTTCGCAACGGTAGTTAGGTTAGCCTAACCTGAGAACAGTGGGGATGGATCATGAACGCCGAGCTCTGCCGTGACCCCTGGGGGATCCCCCACCTGCGCGCCGCGAGCGCGCTCGAACTCGCCCGCGCCCAGGGCCGTATCACCGCCGTCGACCGCGCTTGGCAGCTGGAGGTCGAACGGCACCGTTCGCAGGGCACCTCCGCCACGTTCCTCGGCGCGGGGGAAGCCGCCTGGGACGTGTTCGCCCGCCGGGCCCGGCTCGACGGCACCGCGAGGCGTTGCTTCGCCGCCCTGGAGGAACGGGACCCGGAGACCGCCGAGTGGGTCGTCTCGTACGTCGAAGGGGTCAACGAAGGGCTCGCCGAAGGCGCCCGCCACGCACCGGAGTTCGCCCGCTCCGGACTCGTACCGGGCCGCTGGGAGCCCTGGACCCCGCTCGGTGTCTGGCTGACCACCCACATCCTGTTCGCCGGCTTCCCCGCCAAGCTCTGGCGCGAGCAGGTCGTCCGGCGGCTCGGCGCCGACGCCGTGGGGCTCTTCGCCACCGACGGGCCCGGCACCTCCGGCAGCAACGGCTGGCTCGTCACCGGCGAACGGACCGTCACCGGACGGCCGGTCATCGCGGGCGACCCCCACCGCTTCATCGAGGACCCCGGCGTCTACCAGCAGATCCATCTCTCCTGCCCCGAGTTCGACGTCGTCGGCCTCGCCGTCCCCGGCGTCCCGGGCATCGCCCACTTCGCCCACACGGGCACCGTCGCCTGGGCCATCACCAACGCGATGGCCGACTACCAGGACCTGTACCGGGAGCGGCTGCGCCCGGCCGGAGCGGGAGGCGAGGACCTGGAGGCGCTGGACCCGGACGGTCAGTGGCGGCCGGTGACCCGGCACGTGGAGACGGTCGAGGTCGCGGGCGGCGCACCGGTCGAGGTCGAGGTGATCGAGACCGCGAGGGGGCTGGTCGTCATGGGCGGAAGCGAGACGGACCACGGCACGGCCGAGGGGAGCGACGCGGGAGCCGAGGGGAGCGGAAGAGACGCGGACGGCCGCGGCGCGGTCGGCCCCATCAGCCTCCGCTACCCGCCCCGCGTCACCGGGGACCTCGGCTTCAGCGCCCTGCTCCCGCTTCTGCGGGCCCGCGAAGTCGCCGACGTGGACCGGGCGTTCGACCTCTGGGCCGAGCCCGTCAACGTCGTCCAGGCCGCCGACACCACGGGCGCGGTGCTGCACCGGGTCGCGGGCCGGGTTCCGGTCCGCGACGAGGACAACCGCACCCGGATCGTCGCCGCCTGGGAGCCCGGACACGAGTGGCGGGGCTGGCACGAGATGCCGTACGGAACCGTCGAGGACGGCATCGCCGTGATGGCCAACCAGCGTGGCCCCGCGACCCCGCTCGGCGTCGAGTTCGCCCCGCCGCACCGCGCCGCGCGCATCCGCGACCTGCTCGCCTCCCGCACGGCCTGGCCGGCCCCGGACATGGCGGCTGTCCACATGGACACCCATCTCGCCTCCGCCGCACCCCTGTTGGACCTCCTCGCCACTCTCGACGGACTGACCCCGCGGGCGGCGGCCCTGCGCGACCGGCTGCTGCTCTGGGACCGCCGGATGGAGGCCGACAGCGCGGGGGCGGCGGCGTACGCGGCGGTCCGCGGCGGGGTCGTACGACGGCTCGCGGCCCACCCCGTCTTTGCCGCACTGGCCGACCCGCCCGAGTATCCCGAGGTCCTCCGCCCCTGGCTCGCCCTGCTCCCCCGCATCGGCTTCGCCCTCGAAAGTCTGCTCAGGGCCGAGGAGTTGTACGGCATCGACCGTGCCGGCCTCGTGCGCGCGGCCGTCGAGGAGGCGGCCGCGCGGCCGCTCGGAGTCTGGGGCGACAGCCACCGCCTCGCCCCCTGGCGGGCGCTGGCGGGCGACGCGTACGACGAACCGGGGCTGGCCGGCGACCACGACTGCGTGCTGTCCACCTCGGCCGTCCCCGGCCTCACCGACCTGAGCGCGCGCGGCCCGGCCGCCCGCTACGTCTGGGACCTCGCCGACCGCGACAACAGCCTCTGGGTGGTGCCGTTCGGTGCCTCCGGGGTTCCCGGCTCGGCCCATCACCGCGACCAACTCCCCCTGTGGCTGAGGGGAGAGCTGATTCCCGTCCGCACCGACTGGAGCCGGCTGACCGAGGAACGGGAGACGGCCCCGCCCGACACCTCGGAATCCGTCCGGGACAACGAGGAGAACCATGACTACTGAGCCGTACGCGTCCGCCCGCGAGGCCGTCCACGAAGAGGAGATCGACGGCTTCGGCACCGTCCGCGTCCTGCCCGTCGACCCTTCCGCCGACCTGGACGTCATCCACCGGTGGGTGACACAGGAGCGCGCCGGATTCTGGGGCATGACCGGGTTCACCAGGGAACAGGTCCTGGAGACCTACCTCCACCTCGACTCGCTCGACACCCACCACGCCTTCCTCGTGGTCAAGGACGGCGAGCCCGCCGCGCTCTTCCAGACGTACGAGCCCGGGGCCGACCGGGTCAGCGAGTGCTACGACGTCGAGCCCGGCGACATCGGGGTCCATCTGCTGATCGGCCCGGCGGGCACCGAGGGCGCCCGGCCGGGCTGGTCCTCGAAGCTGCTGACCGCCTTCACCGCCTATGTGCTGATCGGCCTCGACCGGCGGCGGGTGGTGGTCGAACCCGACGCACGCAACGCGAAGGCCATCTCCCGCCTGGTCCGGCAGGGATTCGAACCGGGCCCCGAGATCGTGCTTCCCGAAATCGACCTTCCCGGGGTCTACTTGCCCGAGAAGCGCGCCCGGCTCGCCTTCCTGCACCGGGAAGCGGTGTTCGGGACGGGTTCGCCCGGCACCCCGGGCACCCCGGGCGCCCCGGCCGAATCGGGCGCATCGCCGGTGGAGTGAGCACGGCGCCGGATTCGTCCGTACGTATCCGTGACTCGGGAAACGCGGAGACGGAGACGGCGTGTGAGCGGACGAGGACAGCGGGAGCGACGGGAGCGACGGCGCGTGGCCCGGGGCCTGGCCCTGCTGGGCACGGTGCTGGTTCTGGTCCTCTTCGGCGGTGTGGGCGGCGCGTCCGCCCACGCGGCGCTGACCGGTGCCGATCCCCAGGACGGCAGCGTGCTGAAGACGGCTCCCCGCCAGGTGACCCTGACGTTCACCGAGTCGGTCGGGCTCCTCGACGACTCCTTCCGCGTGCTGGACCCGGACAACCGGCGCGTCCACACCGGCGAGCCGGGGCACGCGGACGGACGGTCGGACACCGCCCGCGTGACCCTGCCCAAGGGCCTCGGCACCGGCACCTTCACCGTGGCCTGGCGGGTCGTCTCGGCGGACAGCCATCCGGTCTCCGGCGCCTTCACCTTCTCCATCGGCAAACCCTCCGCGACCGTCGCGCCGGTCCCCGTCGACCCCGCCGGGGACAAGGTCTCCGCCACGCTCTACGACCTCGCGCGCTATGTCGCGTACGGCGGTCTCGCCCTGCTCATCGGGGCCGCCGCCTTCGTCCTGGTCTGCGGATTCCCGGGCCCGGTACGGCGACTGCTCCTCGCGGGCTGGTGGACGCTGTTCCTTTCGACCTTCGCGCTGCTCCTGCTGCGGGGCCCCTACGAACGCGGCAGCGGCCCCGCGGACGCCCTCGACCCGTCCGTCCTGAACGAGACACTGGTCAGCAGGCCGGGTCTCACCCTGCTGGCCCGGCTGGTGCTGCTGGCGGCGGTGGCCTTCTACCCGGTACGCGCGGACCGGAGGGAGCGCGGCGTCCTCGCGCTCGGCGCGCTGCTCACCGTCTCCCTCGCCGTCACCTGGGCCGCCGCCGAGCACGCGTCCGCCGGCGTCCAGGTACCCGTCGCGATGGTCTCCTCCGTCCTGCACCTGCTGTCCATGGCGGTGTGGCTGGGCGGACTGACGGCGCTGCTGACCGCGCTGTACCGGTCGGCCGAACCGCTCCCCGCGGCCACCGTCAACCGCTTCTCCCGGCTCGCCCTCGCCTCCGTCGCCGTCCTGGTCGTCACGGGCGTCTACCAGTCCTGGCGCGGCCTCGGCTCCTGGGACGCCCTCACCTCGACCTCGTACGGCCGCATCCTCGTCGCCAAGCTGATCGCGGTGCTGTGCCTGCTGGCGGGGGCGGCGTACTCGCGACGCTGGGCGGGCCGGCTGATGGCGGCGGCGCAGGAGCGCGCCGCGGTGGCGGTGGCGGTGGCCGAGCGCGTGCCGGAGACCGTCGGGGCGCCGGCGGTCGTGGGCAGCGGCGGGGCACCGGTCGTCGCGGACGGCAGCGGGACCGGCTCCGGGGTCGTGTCGTCCGGCGCTTCGACGACGGGTGGCGCGTCCGCCGGCGCCGACGACGGTGCGGCCGACGCGGAGGGCACCTCCGGCAGTCCGGGTGCGGGCCCGGGTCCGGACGCGCCTCCTTCCGACGAGACCGCCCGCTACCGGCGGGCCCTGCGGGGCTCGGTCCTGGCCGAGGTCACCGTCGGCATCGTCGTACTGGTGATCACCACCCTGCTCACGGGGACCCAGCCGGGCCGGGCGGCCACCGAGGCCGCCGCGGCCTCGGCAACCGCGGCCGCGGGGCAGTCGGCGGGGGCCGCGACGATCATTCCGTTCGACGTGGGCACACCGGGTGGTCACGGCAAGGTGCAGATCGAACTGGCACCGGGCCGGGTGGGCGAGAACTCCGTGCAGGCCGTGATCTTCGGCCCCGACGGAGGGATCGCGACCGTGCCCGAACTGCGCCTCACCTTCACCCTGGAGTCCCAGCGGATCGGCCCGATCGACGCGGAACTGGCGAACCGGGGCGGCTACTGGGGGGCCGACGGCGTCACCCTCCCGGTGGCCGGCACCTGGACGATGAAGGCGACGGTCCGCACCACCGACATCGACCAGGTCACCGTCTCGAAGACCGTGAGGATCGGCTGATCCGCGGCACCGGGAACGGCACCGGGTACGTCCCCCGCCTGAGAAGTACGTCCGCCGCCTAAGGGGTGGGCCGCCGCACCCCCGCACCGAGGGGCCTCCCGTCGTGCGTGGCGGTCAGTGTCCGCGGGCCGCGCGGGCGGGCGATCCGTACCGGGGTGTGCGAGGCCGGCGCGGAGCCGGGGATGACCCCCTCGACGCGGCCCACGTGCTCGAACGCGGCCAGGACCCGCGCGAGTTGGTCATCGGTGTGCGCGGCGGTGAGGGTGATCCGCAGCACCTCACGGCCGGTCCTGACGACCGGGTGGACCATGGGCGCGGCGAACACTCCGGCCTCGAACAGCTCCCGCCACATGCGCATGCACTGCTCGCGCCCCGGCACCAGCACCGGCACCACCGGCGTGACGGACGCCCCGGTGTCGAAGCCGAGCGCGCGCAGGCCGTTGTGCAGCCGCTCGGCGAGATCCAAGACCCGTACGCGCCGTTCGGGTTCGGCGCGCAGGAGCCGCAGCGCGGCCAGCGCGGCGGCGACGTTGGCCGGTGAGGCCGCCGCGGTGAACAGCGCCGTCCGCGCGTGGAACCGCAGATAGCGGATCACGTCGGCGGGGCCGGCGATCACCCCGCCCACCGAGGCCAGGCTTTTGGACAGGGCGCTGGTGACAAGGTCCGGACGCAGTCCGAAGTGCTCGCCGGCGCCGGCTCCGGTCGGGCCGAGCACCCCGAGGTCGTGCGAGCTGTCGACGACGACCCGTGCTCCGTGGGCGTCCGCCAGCTTCATGAGGCCGGGAAGGTCGCAGACGTCCCCGTCCACCGAGAAGACCCCGTCCGTGAGGATCAATTTCCCGCCGGTTCCGCTTCCGTCCCCTCGGGTTCCGGCTCCTCCGTTTCCGTTTCCGATTCCGTCGGCGGTGCTGAGCAATTCCTCCAGGTGATCGAGGTTGCCGTGCAGGAATTTGCGTTCGTTCGCCCTGCCGAGACGGACGGCCTCTTCCAGTGAAACATGATTGGAAAAGTCGCTGAATACCGTGTCCCCGTCCCCGAGGAGAGGGGCGAGCATCAAATTCGCCTGATATCCGGAGGGAAGAACGGCGGCCGCCTCGTGGCCCAGGAACGCCGCCAGATCGTTCTCCAGTTCCTCGTGCAGTTCCAGCGAGCCGCTCACCGCCCGGGACCCTCCCAGCGAGGTGCCGAAGCGCCGTACGGCGGCGACGGCGGCCTCACGCACCCGGGGCTCCGCGGAGAGGCCCAGGTAGTCGTGAGAGGCCGCGACGATCACCCGACGGCCCTCGAAATCGGCCTCCGTGCCGTCGAACGTGTCGCCGATCGCCCGGAAGTAGCAGTCCCGTCCCGTCGCCCGCAGATGCTCCGCGGTCCACGGCCGGCACTTTTCCAGAATATCCATTCCTGCGTTCGCCCATCGCTCGCCTGTCGCATTAATTCTCTCGGAGAATTCGGTTCCCTTGGAGATGGTACTTTGAGGTGTCTGCTCTGCCATCCACGCGACGGAGAAAAAGTGTCATACGAAGAACTCAAAAACGTTCTTGTTTCTCTTGGGCTTTCCGAGGATGACATCAGCCCGGACGCCACGCGCGAGGAAGCGGGCCTGGATTCCATCGCCGTCGTCGAACTGGCCCTGGTCCTGCGCCGCGAGAAAGGGGTGGCGGTGACGGAGGAGGAGATCGGCGCCACCCACACCGTCGCGGACGTGGCCGCCCTCGTCGGAGCCAGGTGACCTCCGTATGACCGGGCGACAGGATGTCTGCGTCACGGGCCTCGGACTGGTGACCCCGGCCGGCGACGGCTGGGCCCCCGGCTGGGAGCGGGTCTGCAAGGGACTGCCGACCGCCGTACTGGCGGGGGAGCAGGAGACGTTTCCGGCCCACCTGGCCTGCCGGGTGGGCGGCTTCGACCCGGTCCGGCTCGGCGGGGCCCGGGCGCGCAGGCCCGACCGCTGCGCGCAGCTGGCCCTGCTCGCCGCGCGGGAGGCGCTGGCCGACGCCCGGCTGGACCCGGCGCGGTGGGACGGCGCGCGCGTCGCGGTGATCGTGGGCTCCGGCACCGGCGGCGCCCAGACCCTGGAGTCCGAGCACCGCGCGCTGCTGGCGGCCGGCCCGCAGGACATGTCGCCGTACGCGGTGCCCGCCGCCCTGGGCAACTCCCTGGCCGCCCAGCTGACCATCGAGTTCGGTGCCTCGGGCGCCAGTTGCACGGTCAACACCGCCTGCGCGTCGGGTGCGACCGCCCTCGGCATGGCACGGGACCTGCTGACCCTGGACCGGTGCGACATCGCGCTGGCCGGTGGCGCCGACGCCGCCATCACACCGTTCTACGTCGCCGGGTTCGACCGGATCGGCGCGCTGTCCCACCGCTTCGACGACCCCACCGGAGCGCCGCGCGCCTTCGACCGGCGGCGGGACGGCTTCGTCATCGGCGAGGGGGCCGGGATGCTGGTCCTGGAGCGCACCGCCGACGCCCGGGCCCGCGGTGCCCGGACCCGCGCCCGGATCACGGGTTACGGCGCCTCCTCGGACGCGCACCACGTGGTGCGGCCTCATCCCGACGGCACGGGACTCGGCACGGCCGTCCGCGAGGCCCTCGCACAGGCCGGCGCGAGCGCGCGCGACGTGACCCACGTCAACGCCCACGGCACCGGGACCCCGGCCGGCGACCGGGCGGAGGCCGCTGTGCTGGCCGGGCTCTTCCCGCACCGCCCGCCGGTGACGTCCACCAAGCCGGTGACCGGGCACCTGCTGGGAGCGGCGGGCGCGGTGGAGGCGGCGTTCACCGTTCTCGCCGTCGAACAGGGTCTCGTTCCGCCCACGGCCAACCTGGAGGAACCCGATCCGGCGATCGACCTCGACATCCCGACCGGGAGCCGCCGGGGAAGGCTAGGGCTGGCGCTCTCGCTGTCCGTGGGCTTCGGCGGGCAGAACGCCGTCCTGGCCGTCACCCCAGGCTGACTCCCGCCCGCCGGTCCGCGGCTCCCCGGCCCCGTACGGCGGGCGTGGCGCCTCGTACGAGGTGACGGTGAAGTCGTCGGCCAGGTGGGGCAGGGCGACGACCCGGCGCGGGAGATGACGCAGCAGCCCGGCCAGCAGTTTGTAGCGGACGCTCGGCACGCAGACGACGGGCGGGCGGCGCCGGAGGATGGCCCGCACCGCCCGCTCGGCGACGTACGGCGAGGCGAGGGTGAGCGACGGAGGGGACGGCGGGATACCGGCCCGCTCGTGGAACTCCGAGACGGTGTGCCCCAGTACGAGGGCGGTCAGCGCCACCGGCGAGCTGCGGATACGGCGCGTGTGGGCCAGCGACTCGGTCAGCGCCAGGGCGTACGCCTTCGAGGCGCCGTAGGAAGTGCCCTGCCAGACCGGCGCGGTGGCGGCCACCGAGGAGACGTTCAGGATTCGTCCGCGGCCCCGGCCGAGCATTCCGGGCAGCGCCGCGTGGACGAGCCGGGAGGGGGCCACGACGTTGAGGGCGAGCATCCGCCGCTCCTCCTCCCACGCCGTGCGCTCGAAGGACAGGCCGAGTCCCGCACCGGCGTTGTTGACGAGGATGTCGGCGTCGCCCGCGTGCGCGGCGGCCAGCTCCATGCCGGCCTCGGTGCTCAGGTCGGCGGCCAGCGGGCGGGCACCGATCCCGTACTCGGCTTCGAGGGCGGCCGCGAGCCGGTCCAGGGGATCGGCGCTGCGGGCCACCAGGACGAGGTGGTGGCCGCGGGCGGCGAGGGCGCGGGCGATGTCGGCGCCGATGCCGTAACTGGCGCCGGTGACCAGGGCGGTGGACCCTTCACGGCCGGTCGTGCTCATGAGTTCTCCCCGGTACGGGACGCGTACGAATCTCTGTGACCGGCGTGACCGGCGTGACCGGCGTGACCGGCGTGACCGGCAGGGCCCAGGGGGTCGGCGGGGCTGACGGTGACGTCGCGCCACAGCCGCTCGACGGCTCCGGCCCACAGGGCGGCGAGATCACCGACGTCGTCCAGTGCCCGGTCGACGGTGAAGCTCACCCGGACCCGTCCCTGGTAGGAGAGGAACGACACCGCGAAGAGGTGGTCGCCGTGCAGGAACAGGGTGGGCACCACCCCCTCGACCGGATCCGCCCCGACCGCCAGCCGGCGGGGAACGCGCAGCAGCCCGGAGGTGTCCACCGCGCTGCTCGCGGCACAGGACTGCCGGACGAAGCGGTAGACGAGCCACTGCGGAAGGCACTCCAGCTGTGCCCGCAGTACCCGGCGCATTCCCTCGGTCCTGACCCGGCGGGTCGCGCGGGCGACGGCGACCACCCGGTCGGCGGGCGACTTCGCCCAGTAGGACAGCGGAACGCGCACCGCGGAGACCCTGTTGCCCACCGCGAACCGCTCCTCCGGCCGGCGGAGACTGACCGGCATTCCCACGTGCAGCTCCCGGCCGCGCCCGGGGCGGGCCCGCCACTCCTCGGGCACCCAGTCCCGTACCGCCTCCGCCAGCGCGGCCAGACAGACGTCGTTGGGCGTGGCCCCGAGGGCCTTCGCGACGTCCCGGGGCCAGGACACCGGCACGGCCGCCGACAGCAGCCGGGTCCGGCCGGTGAGGGGGCGGTGCGGCGCCCACGTCAGGGTGGACCGCAGACCGCGTACGGTGTCGGCCGCGTTCTGCGCGATCGCCCGCGCCGGGATGTTCCTCACCCACGCGAGCGGGTCCCGTGCCCCGCCGGTGCCACGGCCGCCGATCGCTTCGTCCACGGCCTGGCGGGGAGGAACGGCGGGACCCACCCCGAACAGGGTCGTGAGCGCGTCCAGCACCGCCTGGCCGTCCTGGGCGGCGTGGTGGGCGCGGTAGAACAGCGCGTATGCGTCGGGGGAGTAGCCGTGGATGAGCCAGACCCCCCAGCGGGGCGCGCCGGCGCCGATCGGCTCACCGAGCAGCGCGTCCACGGCCCGGCCGAGCGAGGGGAGGCCCTCCTCCACGACGATCTCGTGCACATGGCGGCGCGGGTCGAAGCCGGGATCGAGCTCCCAGACCGTCCGGCGGCCCTGCCGGGTGACCCTGCAGGCGAGGCTCGGCATGCGGTCCACGCGGTCGGCGATCTGCTCGCGCACCGGGCCCGGACCCGGGCAGGAGCCGGTCACCTCCAGGACCGCCCCGACATAGGGCCGGAACCGGGGCTCGTCCCGCTCGTAGCTGAGGAAGCAGCCGTCGACCGCGTTGGGGCTCGGAACCGTCGTGGTCACGGGTACACCGCCGGACACGGCCTGGTCATCGTCATGAGGGCTTCCCTGGCGCAGGTGGCGGCGGGCAGAGTCGCTAACAGGGCGCGTGGCGGAAAGGTCACGGCGCGCCTCGCGCGTACTCGCCGGCGCCGGTCCCGCGCGGGGCGGTCCTTCAAGTCCCCGTACGTCCGTACCGGGCAGGTTCCTACAGGGGACGGGGACGGGGATGCGGACGGCCGGTGCCGGGGGTGCGCCTGGCGGCGCAGTCCGGAGAGCCCGCCCCCTCGCGGTGCGCGAGGGGCAGGAAGAGGACGGGGCGGGCGGTCCAGGTGAGCCGGGTGGCCTTGTTGTCGACCGACACCGAACACGGTTCCGAGCGCAGCAGGGCCTGGCGCATCTCGATGCGGCCGTCGTACAGCCAGTCCCAGGCCTCGTCCGCCGCGGCGGGTCCGAGCGCCGGTGTGATGGTGCGCAGGGCGACCGCCATCCACCGGTCGGCCTGCGCGGCCGAGTAGGCGTCCATCGACGCGAGCAGCGCCGGCGGACCGCCCGCGGCGAGGTCCTCGGTCCGGCACTCGCACCAGTAGCCGCGGACGATTCCCTTCATCGAGGCGCCCCCGGCGGCCAGGTCACGGACAGTTGACGGGTGTTCTCGTCGTACATGGCTGAGTGAACGGGCCGTTCTCGTGGTCGGGACGGACGTGAGCACCTGCGCGCCCGGGCTCATTCGCCGCCGGGGGCCGCCGTGGATGCGCTCGCGGCGGACGGAGTCGACGGGAAGCGGGTACGCCGTGGACCTCCCGTCGGCAGACCGGCCGTCAGGTGATCTGGCCGGACGCCCCTCGGCGGGCGACAACCTCACGCTGTGCTGTGTACGTTCTTCGGCCGAGGCGGCGAGGCGGGCGAGTCGGCCGGGCGCTCGGGCGGCAAGGAGGCAAGGCGCCCAGGCGGAGAGGCCCCCGCACACGCCGACATGGGCGCTGACGCTCTGCCACGCAGGGCTATCGTGCAGCCGTGACCCACTCGGTGGAGCGCCCCATCCTCTTCCTGGACGTCGACGGACCGCTCATCCCGTTCGGTGCGTCGCCCGGCGGGCTTCAGGCTCCCGCTTCCGGCCCCGGAGCGGTCCCCGACGGGGGGAACCCACTGCTCGGACGGCTCGACCGCGCCCTCGGGCCGCGCCTGATGGCGCTCGGATGCGATCTGGTGTGGGCCTCTACATGGATAGAGGAGGCCAACGAGTCCGTCGCCGCGCGGATCGGCCTGCCCAGGCTGCCGGTCGTGGAGTGGCCCGAGCCCTCCACCGACGTCGGCCCGCACGGCCTGCACTGGAAGACGCGCCCCCTCGTGGAGTGGGCCGGTCACCGCCCCTTCATCTGGGTCGACGACGAGATCAGCGCCGTGGACCGACTCTGGGTCGCCGCGCAGCACCCAGGACCCTCACTGCTCCACCGTGTCGACCCGGCCGAGGGCCTCACCGAGACCGATTTCTCCGTGCTTGCTCGTTGGCTACGTACCGAAGTGCCAGGACAGGCCCGCTGGGAGTCGCCCGGAGCCGAAGAGAGAACCAGCTGAGACGGAACCCGGGACGGGCAACGTCGAAGGGCCCCGCCGCGGACGGCGGGGCCCGACCGAGACGGGAGCCGGCTCGCTTACCGGCGCGATGAGGCCGGCCGCCGCCCGGTCCCAGCCGCTCGATCGTGCTTCGGCCTCAAGAGGGAGCAGGTGCCGTCAGGAGCCGCGTACCGCTCGGCGGCGCAACGCAACGACCATGCCACCGCCGGTCACGACCAGGGCCGCGGCGGCGCCGGCGATCACGGTGGTGCCGCTGCCCGCGCCGGTCTCGGCAAGGCCGGAGCTGCCGCCCGCGGGGGTCGGGGCGCTGCTCGCACCCGGCGCGGCGGCTGCGCTGCTGCTCTGCGCCGGGCTCGGCGTCGCGGCCGGGGCGGTGGAGGACGGCGAGGAGGGCTGCGTGGGCGTAGTGGCGGACGCCGAGGAGGAGGGGGTGGAGGGCGCGCAGGTTTCATCCGGGATGACGGTCATCGGCTGGATGTCGTCGTCGACCTGGTCGCCCGCCTTGACGTGAACCCGGTAGGTCCCCCCTGGGTACCAGTCCGAGGGAGTGAGATCGACGGATACGCCCTGCGCGGTCGGGTGCTCGATGGTCCTGGTGTCGACGAGCCGCTCGCCGCCGGGCATGTTCAGCTGCAGGTACAGCTTGACGGTGGCCGGGGTGCCGGAGCCGTCCCGGTCGGTGACGCGGATGACGCCGGTGCCGCCCGCGTCGCACACGGCCGCTGCCGAGAAGTCGCTGATACTGCATGCCAACGCCGTGTCAGCGATACCGATGGAGAGTGCGGCCGCGGCGCCGAAGGTGCCTATGACGCGTGCCGCTCTGGCGGTGTGACGGGGAGGGAACACTCGTGTCCTTAACGGTCGATAGGGGAGGCGATGTGAATCCGCTGGGCGGGCAGCGAGCCCGGACGCTCGGAACTCCCGACGTTCACAGGCCCGTTGAGAATCCTGTCAAAGACGCATCACCGCAGGTGAAGACGGGATGAATGCGCGGTCATGACCGCGCCTGTGAAGGGTCAAGGGATGGTCGTGGGCGTCCTGAGACGCGCCCGCGGCGCCGCGGGGCCCCGCCGGCTCGTCCCCTGCTCCTTGATCCGGCTCAGAGCGAGAGGCGCGGACCCCATACGGGCGTCCGCCGTGCCGCCCGCTGCGAATGAAGTTCGGAGTTCGGCGGTCTGTGGATGTCGAGAGCGTGCCACCCGCTCCGTCCCAGGGACATCAGCGGCCACCCGGCCGTACGAGGAAGAAGGAGAGAGCAGCATGGCGATTCAGCGGATGGACAACGTCGGCATCGTCGTCGAGGACTTGGATGCCGCCATCGCGTTCTTCGTGGAACTCGGCCTGGAGCTGGAGGGCAGGGCGGAGGTCGAGGGCCCCTTCGCCGACCGGTGCACCGGACTCGACGGCGTCCACTGCGACATCGCCATGGTCCGGACCCCGGACGGGCACAGCCGGCTCGAGCTGGCGAAGTACCGCAGCCCCGCGGTGATCAGTGCCGGGCCGCGCAACCGGCCGCACAACATTCTCGGCACGCACCGCGTCATGTTCGCCGTCGACGACATCGAGGACACCGTTGCCCGCCTGCGCCCTCACGGCGCCGAACTCGTCGGCGAGATCGCCCGGTTCGAGGGCAGCTATCTGCTCTGCTACCTCCGCGGCCCGGAGGGCATCATCGTCGGACTGGCCGAGCAACTGAGCTGAGAAGGCGGAACCGAACCGCGCAGCCGGAGGGAAGCCATGAGACGGACCTCGGAGAGAGGCGGTTCGCCACCTCTGGAGTCGTTGCTCAGCGTGGCGGCACTTCGTATTTCTGGCCATATCGAGATGTATCGATCTTGATCGCGGAACGGGCCAAGTACCGCGCACGTTTATGGGGACTGCTCGTGCGGACGGAAGGCCGTTACCGCCCGACGGGGAGCGGGCCCGTCGCGAGCGGATCGCGGCCGGTGCGGACGGCGAGGGCGAGGGGTCCGTCTTCGCCTCACCGGGCGTTCGGGGTGGACCGCTGCATGACGCTCGTCACACGGCGGCGACCGTGCTCCTGATCCTTGGCGTCCCGGACGTCGTGGCCGACGCGATCATGGGACGGGAGCCCGGAGGAGCGGCCCGGATGAGCGCTCGGTACACGCGCGTCACGGGCCCGATGTGCCGGAAGGCCGCGTGGCAGGTCGGACAGGCTCTCCGGGAGCCGTCCGGAGCCGAAGGAAATGCCGGTCGAGACGGAAACCGAGACCGAAACCGAGACGGACAACGTCGAAGGGCCCCAGTGCGAACGGTGGGGCCCTTCGAGTCGTGCCCGGTGAGGCACTGGCGGAGGAGCCTCTGGACTCGGCTCCGTATGCGAGCAGGCTTCCTCTCCTCGGATGGACGAAGTGTTGAAACGGGCCTCGTGCGTGGGTCGCCGCTGTGACGAGGGATGTGCCGGGGCCCGTTTCTGATGTTCGTCGATCAGGTCGGAGGCGTGTGCGGGGTCAGAAGCAGCCGGGTCCGGTGGAGGGGTTGAAGCAGGCGTTGGTGCCGGTGCCGCCGTCGTTGGTGTTGGTGCCGGTGCCGCCGAAGAGGGCGTCGTTGCCGGGACCGCCGAAGAGGGCGTCGTTGCCATTCCCGCCGTTCAGGGTGTCGGTGCCGTTGCCGCCTTCGATGCGGTCGTTGCCGTCGCCGCCGGTGAGGGAGTCGTTGCCGTCGCCGCCGCAGATGATGTCGTTGCCACCGCGGCCGTCGACCACGTCGTTGCCGCCGAGGCCGAAGATCACGTCATCGCCGGGAGTGCCGATCAGGACGTTGTTGCCGTTGGTGCCGGTGATGGTCGGCGTGGCGGTCGCGCAGGTGGGGGGCACCGGCTCGTAGGTGATGGTCACCTTGGCCGCTCCCGCGGCAGGTCCGGAGGTGCCACCCGTGGGGACGCGGTTCGACGCACCACCGCCACCACCGGGACCGAAAGCGGGAGGAAAATCAATACGGTTGCAGCCTCCGCCGCCGCCGCCACCGAACCAGCCGCCCCCGCCTCCGCCCGCCCCGAAGCCGCCTCCGCCGTTGCCGCCCGCACCGCCCGTGCCCGGAGTGCCGGATGTACCACCGGAAAAGGGGCATGCGGCTCCGCCTGCGCCGCCGGCGGTCTGGGTTCCGCCGCCGCCGCCCTGGCCGCTGTTCGTTCTGCTGCCGCCGGCCCCCCCGGTGATTCCGGCGTTTCCGCCGGTGGCCTCCGGGTTGAGGAGGGAGGAGTAGCCGCTTCCGCCGCCACCTCCGCCGCCCGCGACGATGAGGCGGGGGTCGGTGCCGGGAACGCCGGTCAGGGTGCAGCCGGGGCCGGCCGAGCTGCAGGTGCGGACATCGCTGGAACCGCCGCCGGCACCGCCCGTAGTCGCCGATCCGCCGCCGACGCCCCCGCCCGTGCCGACGTTGACATACAGGGTGGTGGTGCTCGGCGGCACCGTGACGGTGCCGGTGACGGTGGCGCCGTTGCCGGCTGTGCCGCCGTTGGTCCCGTTTTGTCCTGCGGCGCCTGTGGCGGTGACGGTCAGTTGGGTGACGCCGGCCGGGACGGTGAAGGGCTGGTCGGCGCCCGTGTTGAAGGTGACCGTCACGGGCACCGCCGCTGCGGCGGGCGTGGCCGAGGGCACCACCAGGGCCGCCGGCAGCGCCACCGCGGCGAACAGGACGGCAGCACGCCTGGCCGGGCGCCGCCGCTCACCCGCGGCTCCCGCGCCACGTCGAGGGAACATGACATGTTGCAGGGTCGGTCTCACGATGGGGACTCCTCGACAAAGAGCGTGGCACTCCGCACGTGCCACGGACGTCGGTTGATGTTCAGGCCCCTGCCGGGACCGCCCGACGATCAAGCCACACCCGCCCTGCGCGGCCCTACAGACACACCGTCATACCGCCCGCGATCCACCGACCAGCCGCTACCCGACCACGAACTCGGTCCTGTGATCCGTACGCGCGTGCAGCACGGTCGTGTACCGCCGTCCACGTGGGATTTGTGGGCACACCCGCCATGGCTGAGCGTTGTCCCGTAATCAATCTTCGAGTCGGTGTGAGCGTGGTCGGTCGAGGTCCGGCACGCTCGTTCATCCGGTGAGGGCAAGGTTGTGGAGACGGGCGATGCCAATCATGGCGCGGTGGGATTCCGTCGCCCTTCAGCCGACAGCCGCGGAGGATCTTCCAGGTCTTCGTGATCTTCTCCTGAGGTGGGCAAGCAGGTGATCCGCCGTGGTGGAGGCGGTGTGCTGCGGCGCGCCGACCGCGGCTGGAGGAGGACGAATCCGAGGTGGAGCCCTACTCCCTGGAAGAGGTTCAGTGCCTGCTGCTCAAAGCCAACAAGCGCCGGAACAGCGCGCTCTGGATGCCGGCACTGGCGCTCGGACTGCGGCAGGGGCGAGACGCTCGGACTGCGCTGGTCTGACGTCGACCTGGACAACGAGTACCTGAAACTGCGCCGGAACCGTCTCCGCCCCGCTACGAGCACGGGTGCCCGGAAGCCTCGCCGTGCGGCCGGAAGGCGGGGTACTGCCCTGCCAAGGTGCAGGTCCGGCGCGAGACCAAGAACACCAAGTCCCGGGCAGGCCGGCGAGCCGTGCCCCTGCCGGGCCCGCTGGTCGTCATGCTCCGTGCGCACCGCGAGACGCAGGAGCGTGAGCGTAAGGCGTCCGGCGACCTGTGGGCCGAGTCGGACTAAGTGTTCACCAAGCTGCTTGGGGGCCCGCTGAGTCCGAACACGGACTATCACGACTGGAAGCGACTGCTGGAGGACGCGGGGTACGGGACGGGCGGCTGCATGACGCACGTCACACGGCCGCGACCGTTCTCATGCTGCTCGGTGTCCGTCCCGCGTCATTGATCAGATCATGGGGTGGGAGCCGGGTACGTCCGCGAGTATGCGGGCGCGGTACCTGCATGTGCCCGACGCAGTGTTCAAGGACGTCGCTCGGAAGATCGCCGAAGCGATCTGGGGACCTGCGGAGGAACCCGCTGTGGACAAAAACCAGGACAACGAGGGCTGAGGACAACGTCGAAGGGCCCCACCGCGAACGGTGGGGCCCTTCGAGTCGTGCCCGGTGAGGCACTGGCGGAGGATACGAGATTCGAACTCGTGAGGGGTTGCCCCCAACACGCTTTCCAAGCGTGCGCCCTAGGCCACTAGGCGAATCCTCCGCGGCAAACAATACAAGACGTTGAGGAGTGCTCGCGAACTCGTTCCCCCCGCTCGGATCGGGTACTGTGAGCGCAGCCCCTCACGTGGCGCTATCTGACTGAACTCCCCCAGGGCCGGAAGGCAGCAAGGGTAGGTTGGCTCTGGCGGGTGCGTGGGGGGCGCTTGCGTCTGCCGGGGATGTGAGGGCGTGCCGTCCCCGCTTGCCGGACGCTGTCATCGCGGGCGGTCCTTGTTGTCAGTGGGCGCCTATAACCTCGTAGGTGTGTCGTCTCTCGCGCTGTACCGCCGCTATCGCCCGGAGTCGTTCGCCGAGGTCATCGGGCAGGAGCATGTCACCGACCCGTTGCAGCAGGCGCTGCGGAACAACCGGGTCAATCACGCGTACCTGTTCAGCGGTCCGCGCGGGTGCGGCAAGACCACCAGCGCGCGCATCCTGGCCAGGTGCCTCAACTGCGAGCAGGGGCCCACGCCGACGCCCTGCGGGGAGTGCCAGTCCTGCCGCGACCTCGCACGCAACGGCCCGGGATCCATCGACGTCATCGAGATCGACGCCGCTTCGCACGGTGGTGTCGACGACGCCCGTGACCTGCGAGAGAAGGCGTTCTTCGGGCCCGCGAGCAGCCGGTACAAGATCTACATCATCGACGAGGCCCACATGGTCACGTCGGCGGGTTTCAACGCGCTGCTGAAGGTCGTCGAGGAGCCGCCGGAGCACCTCAAGTTCATCTTCGCCACCACCGAGCCCGAGAAGGTCATCGGGACGATCCGGTCCCGTACGCACCACTACCCGTTCCGGCTGGTGCCGCCGGGGACCCTCCGCCAGTACCTCGGCGAGGTCTGCGGGCGCGAGGGCATTCCCGTCGAGGACGGGGTGCTGCCGCTGGTCGTGCGGTCCGGCGCGGGGTCCGTGCGTGACTCCATGTCCGTCATGGACCAGCTCCTCGCGGGAGCGGCCGACGCGGGTGTGACATACGCCATGGCCACCTCGCTCCTCGGCTACACGGACGGGTCGCTGCTCGACTCGGTCGTCGAGGCGTTCGCCTCGGGGGACGGCGCCGCGGCCTTCGAGGTCGTGGACCGCGTGATCGAGGGGGGCAACGATCCGCGGCGGTTCGTCGCCGACCTGCTGGAGCGGCTGCGCGACCTGGTGATCCTGGCGGCCGTGCCCGACGCCGCCGAGAAGGGGCTCATCGACGCCCCGTCCGACGTGGTGGAGCGCATGCAGGCCCAGGCCGGGGTCTTCGGTGCCGCCGAGCTCAGCCGCGCCGCCGATCTCGTCAACGAAGGACTGACGGAGATGCGCGGCGCCACCTCGCCGCGGCTCCAGCTCGAACTCATCTGCGCGCGCGTGCTCCTGCCCGCCGCCTACGGGGACGAGCGGGCCCTCATGGCCCGGCTGGACCGTATCGAGCGCGGGGTGAACTTCTCCGGCGGTGGCGCCCCCGCCATGGGGTATGTGCCCGGTCCCGAAGTACATGGAATGGCGGCCGCGGCCACCGCGGCCCCCGGTGGCCCCGGGGTCCCGCCGGGCGGCGGACCCGCCGCGGCCCGGGCCGCCGTACGGGCGCAAGGTCCCGGCGGCGCGGGCTCCGAGGGGCACGGGGGGTACGACACTGCCGGTGCCGGTGCCGGTGCCGGTGCCGGTGCCGGTGCTGGTGCTGGTGTCGGCGGTGCGGCTCCGGCGCAGGGTGCGGGGGCTCCCACCCCGGCCGCACCCGCCGCCGCGTCCCAGGCCCCCACGCCGGCCGCCCCCGCTCCGACGAGCGAACCGGCACCGGCACCGGCGCCGGCCGCCGCGGCGGCTCCGCCGGCGGGGCCCGCGCCCGGTGCGTGGCCCACCGCGACGGCCGCCGGCAGCGGCAGGCGGCCCGGTGGCTGGCCGACGCCGGCTTCCGCGGGCGGAGGCCAGGCCCAGGCCGCACCCCCAGCAGCCCCGACGCCTTCGGCTCCCACCACCCCTGGCAACCCGGCGGCGCCCGCCGCGGCGCCGACGCAGGCGCCCCCGGCCGGTGGCCCCGACCCCCGCGTGCTGTGGCCGAACATCCTGGAGGCGGTCAAGAACCGCCGTCGCTTCACCTGGATCCTGCTCAGCCAGAACGCCCAGGTGACCGGGTACGACGGCACGACGCTGCAGATCGGCTTCGTCAACGCGGGCGCGCGGGACAACTTCGCGAGCAGCGGCAGCGAGGACGTCCTCAAGCAGGCGCTGGCCGAGCAGTTCAACATCCAGTGGAAGATCGAGGCGATCGTCGACGCCTCGGGCGGCTCGGCACCGCCGCCGATGACGGCACCCGGCCCCGGGTTCGGCGGCGGTGGTGGTGGCGCAGGCGGCGGGTACGGCGGTGGCGGTGCCGGATACGGCGGGGCGCCGGCCGCACCGCGTCCCGCGGCCCCGCAGTCGCAGGCCCCGGCCTCGCGCGCCGCCGCGCCGCAGGGGCCGCCCGCGGGCCAGGCCCCGGCCGCGCCCGCGTCGAGACCCAGCGGACCTCCCGCCCCCGAGCCGCCGCCCCCGGTGGCCCCCGAGGACGACATTCCCGAGGACGACGACCCCGACCTCGACGAGTCCGCACTCTCGGGCCACGACCTGATCGTCCGCGAACTGGGTGCCACGGTGGTCGAGGAGTTCTCGAACGAGTAGCCCGGGCCCGAGTCCGGCCACGGTCACGGGCCCGTGACCGTCCGAGCCACGGTTCCTGTCCACGTCCCTGCCAGGACCCCGGGACGCCAGGACGCCAGGACGCCAGGACGCCGGGACGCCGGGACGGCGAGTCACCCGGGACCCCGAGACCCCCGGAACAGCCGAGAACCCCAGGAACCCCCAAGGACCACTTGGAGGATCCCACCAACTCCGCCGACCCCCCGCTTCGGAAGCCCCCACAAGGACACTCGCCCCCGGCGGTTAGGCTGACCCCGTGAAGGTCCTTGTCATCGGCGGCGGCGCCCGCGAACACGCCCTGTGCCGTTCCCTGTCCCTCGATCCCGCCGTCACCGCCCTGCACTGCGCCCCCGGGAACGCAGGCATCGCGGACGTGGCCGAGCTGCGCGCGGTCGACGCCCTCGACGGCGCCGCGGTGGCCGCGCTGGCCACCGAGCTCGGTGCCGAGCTGGTCGTCGTGGGCCCGGAGGCACCGCTCGTCGCCGGGGTCGCCGACGCCGTGCGCGCCGCGGGCATCCCCTGCTTCGGCCCCTCCGAGGAGGCCGCGCAGCTGGAGGGCTCCAAGGCCTTCGCCAAGGACGTGATGGCACGGGCGGGCGTTCCGACCGCCCGCTCCTACGTCTGCACGGCTCCCGAAGAGGTCGACGAGGCGCTGGACGCCTTCGGTGCCCCCTACGTCGTGAAGGACGACGGCCTCGCGGCCGGCAAGGGCGTCGTGGTGACCGACGACCTCGCGAAGGCCCGGGAGCACGCCAACGCCTGCGAACGCGTCGTCATCGAGGAGTTCCTCGACGGCCCCGAGGTCTCCCTCTTCGCGATCACCGACGGTGTGACGGTCGTCCCGCTGCAGCCCGCCCAGGACTTCAAGCGCGCGCTGGACGGCGACCAGGGCCCGAACACCGGCGGCATGGGCGCGTACTCGCCCCTCCCGTGGGCGGACCCGAAGCTGGTGGAGGAGGTCATGGAGACCGTTCTCCAGCCGACCGTCGACGAGCTGCGCCGCCGCGGCACCCCGTTCTCCGGGCTTCTCTACGCGGGCCTGGCGATCACGAGCCGCGGCGTACGGGTGATCGAGTTCAACGCCCGCTTCGGCGACCCCGAGACGCAGGTGGTCCTCGCCCGTCTGAAGACCCCGCTGGCCGGCGTCCTCCTCGCCGCCGCCGAGGGCACGCTCATCGACCTGCCGCCGCTGCGCTGGAGCGACGGCGCGGCGGTCACCGTGGTCGTGGCCTCGCACAACTACCCGGACACCCCGCGTACCGGCGATCCCATCACCGGGCTCGACGAGGTGGCGGCCCAGGACGCCCCGCACGCGTACGTCCTGCACGCCGGGACGAAGTACGACGGCGACGCGGTCGTGAGCGCCGGGGGCCGCGTGCTGTCCGTCACGGCGACCGGCACCGGCCTCACCGAGGCGCGCGACCGCGCGTACACGGCGCTCGCCCGTATCGGCCTCGACGGTTCCCAGCACCGTACGGACATCGCCGCGAAGGCCGCGGCCGAATCCTCGGCGGGGGCCGCGGCGACGGCGTAGCACCCGGTCCACGACCTGCCCCTGGGCCCCGGATTCTGTACGGAATCCGGGGCCTGATCATTGCCCACGGTCATCCACCTTTCCCCAAAGCCATTCCATCGAGTGAGCGATGCCCCAACCGCCTGACGGGGACCGAGGCCCCAACTAGGGTGCGGCGAAAGCATTCCGGCACTTGGCCCACCGGCATTGCGATGTCGGTGGCGGGTGCCACAGTGGGGGAGTGAGCAAAGCCAGGGCATCCGCCGGCGCGGGCTGTGAAACAGCCCCGTACGAGCGGACAGTAGGGGGTGACCTCCGGTCGTGACCGGTATGGGTGTGGAGGTGGGCGCGCAGGCCGCGCGCTCCCGGGCTCTCGCCGTGCTGCGGATCCGCAGCCGCGCGCTGGCCGTAGCCCTGCTGCCCGCGGCTGTCGCCGTCGTGCTGCTCGTCGGCGGCTCGACCGGTCACATCACCGGCGGGGCGTGGCCCGTCACGCGCTGGGTCGTAGCGGTCCTCGCCGGCCTCGTCCTCCTCGCGGCCGCGGGCATCGCGCTCGTCGTCGCCCGCGCCCGTCCCGCCGTGAGCCCCACGGTCCCGGTAGCGGAGGAATCCGCCCCCGACCTGTACCGCATGGTCCGGGACCTGGCCGACCGCCTCGACGTCCCTCCCCCCTCCGCGATAGCGCTCACCCCGGACTGCGACAGCTGGCTGGAGGACCGCACCCACCCGGCGCACGGACCGCCGCCGCCCCGGGCCAGGGACGAGATAACGGGCGCACGAGGAGCCTCGGCGCACGTCCGCCGCACCCCCGCCGCTCCCGTCCTCGTCATCGGCTCGCCCTTCCTGTGGTGGATGCGCGTCGGTGAACTGCGCGCCGTCCTCGCCCCGGTCGTCGCCGGTACGGGACCCTCCGCGCACCCGGACATAGCCGCGGCCCGCCGGTTCGTACGGGGGCTGGACGCGGCCGTGGCCGTGGCCTCGGCACCCGCCCACGGCCCGGTGGTCCGCACGGTGCTGGCCGGTGTCGGCTGGGTGACCCGCCTGCTGCTGCGCAGCTGCCGGGGGCACGCGGCCGAGATGGAGCGCGGAGTGGCGGCCGCCGCGGCCGAGCGCGCGCAGGCCGTGGACTACGGCCTGCGGATCGTCGCCCAGGAACAGGTGGGCCTGGCCTACGCGGGCTGGGACCGGCTGCTGAACCGCGTCGCACTGCCCGCCTGGCGGATGGGCCGCTGGCCGTCCCGGCTGGACGCGGGTGTCGTCGCGGCCCTCACCGAGCTCTCCCGCCGCGACCGGCTGGCCGAGGGCTTCACCTCGCGCCTCGGCGAGCGCCCCGCCTGCGACCTGCTCGAAGAGCCCGGCACGGTGGACGAGGCGGCCTCGCTGCTCGCCGCCCGGCTCTTCCACGGCGGGCCCGCGGAGACCGGGCCCGACTGGGCTCCGGTGGACTGGCAGGAGTATCCGGACGAGGTCGTCGACCGCACCTGGCGGACCGACGCCGCCCGCCTGCACCGGGTCCTGGACGCGCTGGGCGTCCGCCACTCCTCGGACCCGACGGTGCCCGACCGTGGCGGCCCGACACTGGCACGCGTCCTGGACCACCTGACGGTGCCGCCGAACGACGGCGAAGCCGGCGCAGCCACCGATGCCGACGCAGCCACCGACGCCGACACCGGCACGCGCGCCGCCTCCGGGACGGCCCCCGAGCCGGATTCCGTCCCCTTCGTCACCAAGCGGCGCGGAGCGTACGAGCGGATGGGCGCGGACGAGGACGACGGCGATCTCTGCCTCGGGAGCGAGCGGACGGCGGCGCTCGCGGCCGGCCTCAGCGCGGAGCTGGCCCGGGACGAGGCGTCGGTGCCGGTCTCCGTACCGAGTGGCGGCGCGGAGCAGCCGGGGCCCGACCTGGCGTTCTGGGAGGACGGGATGCTGCCGCTCTTCCCGCTCCAGCCGCCGCGCACGGGACGCGAGCTGCTGGCCGACCACGTCACCGCGATGGTCTGCTGCGCCGCGATGGACACGGCGGGCGCGGCGCCCGGGCTCGACTGGCTCGACGGACCGTCCCTCCTGGTCGGCGGCGAACGTGCGGCCGATCTGGGCCCGCGCGTCCTGACCCTGGTCGAGGACGGGGACCCGGCCCCCCTCCGGGACTGGCTCCGCCGCCTCGGTGTCCGCCCGGAGAAGCCGGTCCGGCTCGTCTGAACACGACAGCGACGCGCCGGTACCGGGCCGAGTACCGTGCTCGGCACCGAGCGAGTGGGACCCTTCCCACTCACCCCGGTCCGGATTCTCCCGCCCGGGTCCGGATTCCCCCGTTCCGTTCACGTCAATTCGCGACGAACGGTGACGGAGTGCGTGCGTAATGTGATGTGCTGGGACCGATCGCGCGCCGGGCAGAGACTCGCGCGCCGGGCAGAGGTTGACGGAACCGACGGGGGCACGAGGGAGGGGAGCAGGCATGGGATCGGAGCAGATCCGTCGCTGGGAGTCGGGAGCTCTCGCGCACGCCGTGACGGACCCCTTCGGCCAGGGACCCGTTCCCTGGCTCCGCGGCGACGAGCAGTACTTCGACGACACCGGGCACGTCGTCCCCTGGTACATCGACCACGCCCCCGGCGCCACCCTCCTGCGGGACGCCACGAAGCCGGTGAGGGGTGCCATTCCCCAGCCCAGGATCGGGGGCCCCCGCTCCGCGGACGACGTGCACCGCCAGATCAAGGGGTTCGCCTCCAACGGCGCGGCCGCCCCGGGCGAGGCCATCGACTTCCATGTCACCGTCGATCCGCCCCAGGAATTCAGCGTCGACATCTACCGCATCGGGCACTACGGAGGCGACGGCGCCAGCAAGATCACCACCAGCCCCCGCCTCTCCGGGATCGTCCAGCCCCCGCCGCTCACCGCCGACAGAACCGTTTCCTGCCACCACTGGTGGCTGTCCTGGCGCCTGCAGATCCCGAGCTACTGGAACATCGGCGCGTACGTGGCCGTACTGACCACCGCCGACGGCTACCGCTCCCACGTCCCCTTCACTGTCCGCGACAACCACCCCGCCGACCTGTTGCTCCTGCTCCCGGACATCACCTGGCAGGCGTACAACCTCTATCCGGAGGACGGCCGTACGGGCGCGAGCCTCTATCACGCGTGGGACGAGGACGGCCGGCTCCTCGGGGAGGCGGACGCGGCGACGACGGTCTCCTTCGACCGCCCGTACGCGGGCGCGGGCCTCCCTCTCCACGTCGGCCACGCCTACGACTTCATCCGCTGGGCCGAGCGCTACGGCTACGACCTCGCCTATGCCGACGCCCGTGACCTGCACGCCGGCCGCGTCGACCCCACCCGTTACCGCGGCCTGGTCTTCCCGGGCCACGACGAGTACTGGTCGCCGGCCATGCGCCGCACCGCGGAACTCGCCTGCGGAAACGGCACTTCGCTGGTCTTCCTCTCCGCCAACACCATGTACTGGCAAGTGGAGTTGGGTCCCTCGCCGTCCGGTGTCGCGGACCGCCTGCTGACCTGCCGCAAGCGCAGGGGCCCCGGAAAGCCGTCGCTGTGGCGGGAGATCGACCGGCCCGAGCAGCAGCTCATCGGCATCCAGTACGCGGGCAGGGTCCCCGACCCCCACCCCCTGGTCGTGCGCAACTGCGACCACTGGCTGTGGGACGCCACCGGCGCGCACGAGGGCGACGAACTCGAGGGCATGGTCGCGGGCGAGGCCGACCGCTACTTCCCCCGCGCCCCGCTGCCGGAGCACGACGGCCGCATCCTCCTCGCCCACTCCCCGTACCGGGACAGCGAGGGCGCCGTCCGCCACCAGGAGACCTCCCTCTACCGAGCGCCCTCCGGCGCGCTGGTCTTTGCGTCCGGGACGTTCGCCTGGTCCCCGGCCCTGGACCGGCCGGGCCACGTCGACACCCGCGTCCAGCGGGCCACGGCCAACCTCCTCGACCGCATCTGCAAACGGGACTGAGCAGGCGCCGCGGCGCGCACCCGCCGTGCACCCCGCGCGGTACCTCCCCGCGCCGTCCAGGCACCCCGTGGCCGGAGCCGCTCTCCGCATACGGGAGAATCGAGCCACTTGGACAGAAATACGGGGAGGAACCGTGTCCGGATTCGTCGAAAAGCCCGAGCCCCTCCAGGTCCCGGGTCTGGTGCATCTGCACACCGGCAAGGTGCGCGACCTGTACCGGAACGAGGCGGGCGACCTCGTGATGATCGCCAGTGACCGTCTTTCCGCCTACGACTGGGTACTGCCCACCGAGATTCCCGACAAGGGCCGGGTCCTCACCCAGCTCTCCCTGTGGTGGTTCGACAAGCTCGCCGACCTCGTCCCCCACCACGTCCTGAGCACCGAACTCCCGCCCGGCGCCCCCGCCGACTGGGCCGGCCGCACCCTGATCTGCAAGTCGCTGCGGATGGTTCCGGTCGAGTGCGTCGCGCGCGGTTACCTCACCGGCTCCGGCCTGTTGGAGTACGACGCCTCCCGTACGGTCTGCGGTCTCGCCCTGCCCGAGGGCCTCGTCGACGGCTCGGAACTCCCCGCGCCGATCTTCACCCCCGCCACCAAGGCCGAGGTCGGCGAGCACGACGAGAACGTCCCGTACGAGGAGGTCGCCCGCCAGGTCGGCGCCGAGACCGCGGCGCAGCTGCGTCAGGCGACCCTCGCCGTGTACGGCCGCGCACGCGACATCGCGCGTGAGCGCGGGATCATCCTCGCCGACACCAAGTTCGAGTTCGGCTACGAGGACGGGACCCTCGTCCTGGCCGACGAGGTGCTGACCCCGGACTCGTCGCGCTTCTGGCCGGCCGACGCGTGGGAGCCGGGCCGCGCCCAGCCGTCCTTCGACAAGCAGTTCGTCCGCGACTGGCTGACGTCCGCCGAGTCGGGCTGGGACCGCAGGAGCGAGCAGCCGCCGCCCGCGCTCCCGGCGCATGTCGTGGAGGCGACGAGCGCCAAGTACATCGAGGCGTTCGAGCGGCTGACCGGCACCAGCTGGAGCTGAGGGAGCGGGTCGGCACACGAAGAAGCCCCCGGCCGGAGGCCGGGGGCTTCTGCACTGGAGCGGACGACCAGGTTCGAACTGGCGACCTCAACCTTGGCAAGGTTGCGCTCTACCAACTGAGCTACGTCCGCATGCGCTGTGGTGCGAGAGCAACTATACCCAACCTCGCCGCCGTGCGAGACGCACCGCCGCGTGCCGGTTCTCCGCCCCGAGTTTGGAGACGGCGGACGACAGATAGTTCCGTACCGTCCCCTGCGACAGCGCGGCCCGTTCCGCGATCTCCGCGACGGGCGCGCCGTCGGCGGCGAACTCGAGCACCTCGGCCTCCCGCGCGGTCAGCGGGGAGTCCCCGGCGGAGATCGCGTCGGCGGCCAACTCCGGGTCCACGTAACGGTTTCCCGCGTGCACGGTACGGATGATCTCGGCGAGCCGTTGCGCGCTGACGGTCTTGGGGACAAAGCCCCGTACACCTGCCGCAAGCGCCCGCTTCAGATGACCCGGCCGCCCATGGCTCGTCACGATCAGCACCCGGCAGCCGGGCAGTTCGGCCCGCAGCGATGTGGCCACGCTCACACCGTCCGCCCCCGGCATCCGGAGATCGAGCACGGCGACATCGGGAACGTGCGCCCGTGCCATGGCCAGTGCCTCGGGCCCGGTCGCCGCCTCGGCGACCACCACGAGATCGTCCTCCAGGGCCAGCAGCGCGGCGAGCGCTCCCCGGATCAGATGTTCGTCGTCGGCGAGCAGCAGACGTACGGGCGGTACGGGCGGTACGGGTGACGGGGACGGTACGTGCGTCATGATCTGACCTCGTTCACTCGACGCGGCGCGGGCACCGCCGACGGATTCGGCTCCGGTGGATTCGCCTCCGGCTGATCGGGCTCCGCCGGATTCGGAAGCGGCACCTCGGCCGTCAAACGGAACGTGCCGCCGTCGGCCGGTCCGGCCCGCAAGGTCCCGTCCAACTCGGTCAGCCGCTCCCGCAGGCCCACGAGCCCGGAGCCCTCGCCCGGCCCGGAGCCGTCGCCGGGCCGGGAGCCGTCGCCGGGCCCGGCGCCTTCTCCCGCTCCGGAGGCGGCGGCGACCGCGTCCGGCACCCCGTCGTTCTCCACCGTGAGGGTGACCCTCCCGTCCGCCACCCGCAGCGAGACCCCGCACCGCCGCGCGTCCCCGTGCCGCAGCACGTTCGTCGTCGCTTCCCGGACGACCCAGCCGAGCGCCGACTGAACCTGTGCGGGAAGTCTCGTCGCGGAACCGGTCACCTCGCAGGTGATGCCGGCGGCCTTCAGCACACCCTGAGCGCCCGCGAGTTCGACGGTGAGGTCGGCCTCGCGGTAGCCGCGTACGACCTCGCGCACCTCGCGCTGGGACTCCCGGGCTATCCGCTGCACCTCGGTCATCTGGTCCACGGCCTCCGGCCGCCCGCGCCGGGCCAGCTGCACGGCGAGTTCGCTCTTCAGCGCGATCACCGCGAGGTTGCGGCCCATCACGTCGTGCAGATCGCGTCCGAACCGCAGCCGCTCCTCGGCGACCGCGAGGCGGGCCCGGGTCTCGCGGGCCGCGTCGAGTTCGTACACGGCGTTGAGCAGCCAGACGGAGAAGGCGGCCGTGAAGGCGAGGAATCCGGCGGTGAGCAGGACCGTGCCGGCGATGATCAGCGCGGCGGGGCCGGGGAAGCCGAGCGGGAACGACACCGCTCCGGCACCCACCGTCGCCCCGACCACCACATGGGTCATCCGGCGCCGGTCCCGCGTGCCGAGCGCGAGGGTCCCGGTGCCGAAGGCGATGACACCGACGAACATCGAGGCGCCCTGGCGCACCTCGACGTCGGTCGCCGGACGCCAGTCCGTGCCCGAGAGGGTGAGCGCCACCACGGCGACCAGAGCGGTGACCGCCGCCAGCGCGGTCAGCATCCGCCGGGGGCGGTCGCGGGTGCCGCGTACCCAGTCCAGCGCCCGCGACGCGGTCGCCGCGCAGAGCGCGGAGTGCCCGCACACCAGCGCGAACAGCCACCAGGACAGCGTGCCGGCCACGTTCGCGAACAGCGGCAGTCCGATCGAGGTGATCTCGATCAGGGCGAAGAAGTGGAACGACCACCGCGTGTAGGTCTCGACCTTCGCCGGCGTGCTCTTGCCCCGCCACCAGCCGCCCGGCCTGCTCATACCGACCTCCGAGGGTGCGTGGTCACCGCCGCGGCTCCCAGCGGAACCACCGCCGTACAGCAAACACCGCGAACACGGTCCAGGCCACCGCCGTCCCGACGGCGCCCAGGGCGTCGTGCGCGGACAGGCCGCCGGTCCAGCCGCCGCGGACCAGGGTGATCACCGGGGTCAGGGGCAGCAGTTCACAGGCCGAGGCCAGTGCGCCGGGCATCATCTGGAGGGGGACGAAGGTGCCCGAACCGAGCAGGGACAGCAGTATCAGGGGCATGGCGGTCACCTGGGCGCCTTCCACACTCCTGCTGAGGCTCGCGGTGACGGCCGCGAGCGGAGGCCACATCGCCAGGCCCAGAAGCAGGCCCAGGACGGCGAGATGGGGGGCTTGGGGTGCCCCGACGTCCAGCAGGGCGGCACATGCGACGGTCAGGGCCAGGCACTGCACCAGACCGATCGCGACCGAAGGCAGGGCAGCGCCCGCGAGGATCTCCGTGTCCCGCAGTTCCCCGGTGCGCAGCCGCTTGAGGACGAGCTCCTTGTGGCGGGCCGCGTACACGCTCACCAGCGAGCTGTAGACCGCGAAGAGGAGGGAGAAACCGACGGAGGACGGCAGGACGACCGAGCCCACCGAGAGTCCGGTGCCCTTCAGGTCCATCTGGTCGACGGTCGAGCGCAGGCTGAACGGCAGGGCCAGCGGCACGATCACGGCAGCGGCGAGCGTCGCCTTCGTTCGTCCCAGCAGGGTCAGCTCGGCGCGTGCGAGCGCCGCCATCCGCCCCGCCGTCGTGGTGGTCCCCGTACGGGGGTCGGTCATGGTCGCCGCGCTCATGCCACGGCCTCCTTCTCCGTCGTCGCCCCTGTGTCACGGTCATCGGAGCCGGCCTCGGCCCGGGACCCGGTACCGGAGACTCCGTCGGCCCCGGACGCGTCCCGCGCGATCCGCAGGAACGCCTCCTCCAGCGAGGCCGACCGGACGTCGAGTCCCCGCAGTTCGACCTGTTCGTCCTGGGCCCACCGCAGGAGTCGGGTCGCGGTCCGCTGGAGTTCGTCGGTACGCAGCCTGACGGTGCGGCCCGCCGTCTCGTGGTCGGTCACGCCGAGCGTGCCGAGCGGCGGCAGGTCCCCGAGGAAGTAGCCGGCCGGCAGTTCGAAGGAGATCCGGGACGGCTGGGACGCGGTCACCTCGGCGGGGGTGCCGGAGGCCGCGATGCGCCCTTCGTGGAGGACCGCGAGCCGGTCGGCCAGCTGCTCCGCCTCCTCCAGGTAGTGCGTGGTCAGCAGCACGGTCGTGCCGGTGTCGCGGAGCTCGCGTACCAACTCCCAGGTCTCCCTGCGCCCTTCGGCGTCCAGCCCGGTCGTCGGCTCGTCGAGGAAGAGGACCTCGGGGCGGCCGAGGAGGGCGAGCGCCAGGTCCAGGCGCCGTTTCTCGCCTCCGGACAGCTGTTTCACCCGTACGCGGGACCGCCGTGTGAGCCCGACCAGGTCGAGTGCCCGGGCCGTCGGCCGGGCTCCGCTCGTGCAGCCCGCCCACATCCGTACGGTCTCCGCGACCGTCAGTTCGGAGGGGAAGCCGCCCTCCTGCAGCATCACGCCGATCCGGGGCCGGACGGCGGCGCGTTGCTCGTACGGATCGTGCCCGAGGACCCGGACCCGTCCGCCGGCCGGCGGGGCGAGGCCTTCCAGCAGCTCGACCGTGGAGGTCTTGCCCGCGCCGTTCGTTCCCAGCAGTGCGAAGAGTTCACCGCGGCCCACGGAGAAGGTGACTCCGCGCACGGCTTCGAAATCTGCCCCGTACACGCGCCGCAGATCGGTGACCTCAATCACGTCATCGTGCTCGTTCGTGTTCATGAAATCAGCGTCCCCGCGGACCGGACGCGGCAGCAGTGCGCGGTGTCATCACTCCGCATGACAAATGTCAGACGCCCGCATGCCGGTGCCTTCTCGCTGTTCCTTCTCACCGGGTCCCACCGGCACAGGCCATCGGCACGGGCCTTCGGCACGGGCTTTCAACACACGACCTGGACACACGTCTTCGGCTCATGCGGCAGCCGTGTGACGGACATACGAGAAAGACCCCGGTCGACTGACCGGGGTCTTTGCTTCCTGGAGCGGACGACGAGGCTCGAACTCGCGACCTCAACCTTGGCAAGGTTGCGCTCTACCAACTGAGCTACGTCCGCATTTGCCCCCGACCGGCTTTCACCGATCGGTGCGAGCACCACCCTACCTGATCGGTAAGGGTTGCAGAGCGGGTGACAGGAATTGCACACTGCGCCTTCCCCCTGGAAGGGGGATGTTCTACTACTGAACTACACCCGCGTGACTCCTCGGGGTTCGGGCCTTTCGGCCTTGCCCCTCGGCGTGTTCCAGACTGTAGCTGATCACCTGGGGGTCTGCGCAAGTCGGTTGTCGGCAAGGCCCGCTGACGGGCCCTCGCGGGCACCCCCGGGGCAGTGGGGGCGCCCCGAGGCGGACGGAGCGCGGGCCTCAGTGCGCCTCGGCGAACGCCTCGTAGACCTTCTTGGGGATGCGGCCGCGCGGCGGCACGTCCAGCTTGTTGGAGCGGGCCCAGGCGCGGACGGCGGCCGGGTCGGGCGTCAACGCGGTGTGCGTGTAGGCCTTCCCGGACTTCGACTGCTTGCGGCCGGCCTCGACGTAGGGCGCGAGGACCTTACGCAGTTTCTTGGCATTGGTTGGATTGAGGTCGATCTCGTACGACTTGCCGTCGAGTCCGAAGGCGATCGTTTCCGCCGCTTCCGAGCCGTCGATGTCGTCGAAGAGAGTGACCACGACACGCTGCGCCACGAATATCGGTCCCTTCGCGCGGCACCTCTGCGATCACACCCCATGACGTGCGCGGACGCCACGGAGTTGTCGGGGAGATGCCGACTGTCCGGCTGTTATTGGGCAAAGTATCGGCTATTGCCAATTCCTTTGTACAGTGCCGGGCATTGCATTGTGAAGCCCGACTAAATCCTTCCGCGTGTCAGGAGGCAATGGGGTCCCACCGCTCTTCTGCGGTTTTTCCCAGGATTTTCCGTGCAGGCCCCCGCGTCGATGCGGGATCGTGATCGGGCTCACGTAGGATTCTACGAATCTACGCGGGTAGAAATTTTGTACGGGTAGTCTGAAGGGACCTGCTCAGCACCACACACCGGGAGTGCCAGTGGCACGCGTCGTAGTCGACGTCATGCTCAAGCCGGAGATCCTCGACCCCCAGGGCCAGGCGGTGCAGCGTGCACTGCCGCGTCTCGGTTTCGAAGGCGTCTCCGACGTACGTCAGGGAAAGCGATTCGAACTGGAAGTGGACGGACCGGTCGACGAGGCCGCCCTCGCCCGCATCCACGAACTGGCGGAATCCTTCCTCGCCAACACCGTGATCGAGGACTTCACCGTGAAGGTGGAGGACGAGAAGGTGGAGGCAGGAAAGTGACCGCTCGTATTGGAGTCGTCACTTTTCCGGGCAGCCTCGACGACCGTGACACCCAGCGCGCGATCCGGCTCGCGGGCGCCGAACCCGTCGCCCTCTGGCACAAGGACAAGGACCTCAAGCAGGTCGACGCCGTGGTGCTGCCCGGCGGTTTCTCGTACGGCGACTATCTGCGGGCCGGCGCCATCTCGCGCTTCTCGCCCGTGATGGAGACCGTGATCGCCCAGGCGAAGGCCGGAATGCCGGTTCTCGGCATCTGCAACGGCTTCCAGGTCCTCACCGAGGCGCACCTCCTGCCCGGCGCGATGCTCGGCAACAACCACCTCCACTTCATCTGCCGCGACCAGAAGCTGCGGGTGGAGAACGCGGGGACCTCCTGGACGGCCGACTACGCGTCGGGCCAGGAGATCCACATCCCGCTGAAGAACATGGACGGGCGGTACGTCGCCGACGAGCGCACGCTCGACATGCTGGAGGCGGAGGGCCGGGTCGTGTTCCGCTACCTGGACGTCAACCCGAACGGCTCGCTGCGCGACATCGCCGGCATCACGAACGAGGCGGGCAACGTCGTCGGTCTGATGCCGCACCCGGAGCACGCCGTCGAGCCCCTCGTCGGCTCCGGCCGCACCGACGGCCTCCCCTTCTTCACCTCGATCCTCAAGAAGCTGGTCACCGCATGAGCCGCACGCCTCTGGACACGGTCGAGAACGCGGCCGCGACCCCCGACGTCGAGCTGCCCTGGGCCGAACTGGGCCTGAAGAAGGACGAGTACGAGCGCGTCGTCGAGATCCTCGGCCGCCGTCCGACCGGCGCCGAGCTCGCCATGTACTCCGTGATGTGGTCCGAGCACTGCTCGTACAAGTCCTCGAAGGTGCATCTGCGCCAGTTCGGCGAGAAGGCCCCGCAGTCCGACGCGCTCCTCGTGGGCATCGGTGAGAACGCCGGTGTCGTCGACGTCGGCCAGGGCTACGCCGTCACCTTCAAGGTCGAGTCGCACAACCACCCGTCGTACGTCGAGCCCTACCAGGGCGCGGCCACCGGCGTCGGCGGCATCGTGCGCGACATCATCGCGATGGGCGCCCGCCCCGTCGCCGTCGTCGACCCGCTGCGGTTCGGCGCGGCCGACCACCCCGACACCAAGCGCGTCCTGCCCGGTGTCGTCGCAGGCATCGGCGGCTACGGCAACTGCCTGGGCCTGCCCAACATCGGCGGGGAGGTCGTCTTCGACTCCTGCTACCAGGGCAACCCCCTCGTCAACGCCGGGGCCATCGGCGTCATGAAGCACGAGGACATCCACCTCGCCAAGGCGTCCGGCGCGGGCAACAAGGTCATCCTCTACGGGGCCCGCACCGGCGGCGACGGCATCGGCGGCGCCTCCATCCTGGCCTCCGAGACCTTCGACGACGCCAAGCCGTCGAAGCGTCCCGCCGTCCAGGTCGGCGACCCCTTCCAGGAGAAGCTCCTCATCGAGTGCACCTTGGAGGCCTTCGCCGAGAAGCTGGTCGTCGGCATCCAGGACCTCGGCGCGGCCGGTCTGTCCTGCGCCACCTCCGAGCTCGCCTCGAACGGCTCCGGCGGCATGCGCGTGACCCTGGACGACGTACCGCTGCGGGACTCGACGCTCTCTCCCGAGGAAATCCTCATGAGCGAGTCGCAGGAGCGCATGTGCGCGGTCGTCGAACCGGGGAAGGTCGACCGGTTCCTGGAGATCTGCGACAAGTGGGACGTCATCGCCACCGTCATCGGTGAGGTCACCGACGGCGACCGGCTGGAGATCTTCTGGCACGGCGGCAAGATCGTCGACGTCGACCCGCGCACGGTCGCGCACGACGGCCCGGTCTACGAGCGCCCCTACGCCCGCCCCGAGTGGCAGGACGCCCTCCAGGCCGACGACGCGAACAAGCTGCCGCGTCCGGCGACGGGCGAGGAGCTCAAGGACCAGGTCCTCCGGCTCGTGAGCTCTCCCAACCAGGCCTCCAAGTCCTGGATCACCTCCCAGTACGACCACTTCGTGCAGGGCAACACGGTGCTGGCGCAGCCCGAGGACTCGGGCATGATCCGCGTCGACGAGGAGACCGGACTCGGCGTCGCCATCGCCACGGACGGCAACGGCCGGTACGCGAAGCTCGACCCCTACACGGGTGCGCAGCTCGCGCTCGCCGAGGCCTACCGCAACGTCGCGACGACCGGTGCCAAGCCGCTCGCCGTCTCCGACTGCCTGAACTTCGGCTCGCCCGAGGACCCGGCCGTCATGTGGCAGTTCGCCGAGGCCGTCCGCGGTCTCGCCGACGGCTGCCTGCAGCTGGGCACTCCGGTGACCGGCGGCAACGTCTCGCTCTACAACCAGACGGGCGAGGCCGCGATCCACCCGACCCCGGTGGTGGCCGTGCTGGGCGTCATCGACGACGTCGCCCGCCGCACCCCGGTCGCCTTCCAGGAAGAGGGACAGCTCCTCTACCTGCTCGGCGACACCCGTGAGGAGTTCGGTGGTTCGGCCTGGTCGCAGGTCGTCCACGACCACCTCGGCGGGCTGCCTCCGCAGGTCGACCTGGAGCGCGAGCGGCTGCTCGGCGAGATCCTCATCTCCGCCTCCCGCGACGGCATGATCGACTCGGCGCACGACCTGTCCGACGGTGGTCTGATCCAGGCCGTGGTCGAATCGGCGCTGCTCGGCGGCAAGGGCGCGCGGCTGGTCGTGCCCGACGGTCTCGACGCCTTCACCTTCCTCTTCTCGGAGTCGGCGGGCCGCGCGGTCGTCGCCGTCCCGCGCTCGGAGGAGCTCCGCTTCAACGACATGTGCGGCGCGCGGGGCCTGCCCGTCACCCGCATCGGTGTCGTGGACGGGACCGAGTCCGACGCGACCGCGGTGGTCGAGGTGCAGGGCGAGTTCGTGCTCCCGCTGACGGAGCTGCGCACGGCGCACGAGGGGACGATCCCGGCGCTCCTCGCGTAGCACCGCGGGCCGTACGAGTGTCAAGGCCCCGCCCGGAAGCGGACTTCCGGGCGGGGCCTTCGCGCGCCCGTGCCCCACGCCCGCGTCCGTCCACCGCCTACTCTGGGGATCATGCCTCCGGCCAGGAAACGCACCCGCACCTACGACCCCGTCAAGACGCGCGCGGCGGTGCTCGCACAGTTCGGACACGTGCGCGACGGCGTACGCGACCTCGACGAGGAGCGGTTGGCGCGGTCCTCGGGCCTCGGGGACTGGACTGTGCGGGAACTGGCCGCGCACGTCACGACGGCCCTGGAGAACGTCAGCCGGAACCTCGACCGGCCGGAACCCGCGGGCAGGGAAGTCACGCTGCTCGACTGGCCGTGCGCCACCGCCGGGCGGGCGGGCGACATCGCCGCCGGCACGCGCCGCCTGGCCGCGGACCACCCCGACCTCGACGCGCTCTACGCCCGCACCGGGGAGCGGTACGCCGAGCGGCTGGCCACCGCACCCGACGGCCGGCTGCTCGCCACGCTCCCCCGGACCCCCGGCTCCGACCGGGCGGCCGGTGCCCCCACCGGCGCCATGACCCTCGCCGACTACCTCGTCACCCGCACGGTGGAACTCGTCGTGCACACCGACGACCTGAACCGCGCCGCCGGCACGGACATCCCCTTCGACCGCCAGGCCCTGGCCACCTGCACCCGGCTGCTGGCCGACGCGCTCGCCGTGAAGGCGCCGGGCGCGTCGACGGAGGTGCGGATCCCGCCGTACGCCGTCGTGCAGTGCGTCGAGGGCCCCCGCCACACCCGGGGAACGCCGCCTAACGTCGTCGAGACGGACCCGCTGACCTGGATCCGGCTCGCCACGGGACGCGTGGACTGGCGGACGGCGCTGGACGAGGCCAGGGTCGGCGCGAGCGGGGAGCGGGCGGATCTCGCCCCGCTCCTGCCGCTCATGGGCTGACCCGCACCCTCACCACCGGAGCGGCGCCGGACCCGCGAGTCCCCTGCGGTGCGCCTCGCGTGTCCGTCAGGGCGAGCCCCGTGCCCCGTGTGCTCCCCGCTCCGTGCCCGCGTGCCGTGTGTCGCCGCGGTGCTCGCGCATGCGCGGCGACGGAACCCGCGTAACCGCTGCCGTGGGCCTCGCCTGTCCCGCGCGCCGCGCCCCGCGTACCTCGCGTGCCGCGCCCCGCGCAATACGCCGCCGAGGGGATCCGCGCGACGCCTACGGGCCCGCGCGACGCCGGGCCGGAGGGAACCGACCACCCCACCCGTCCCGTCCCATCGCCATGGACAAGCAGCGACTGACCCTCAGCGTCCTGACCCTGCTTCCGCTCGCCGTGGCCTGCGGCACCGAGACGGCGGGCGGTGACCCCGGCGGGACGGGCTCGTCGTCCGTCACCGCGGCGCACGGCACCGGCGTCACCGGCGTCCACTGGAACGTCGACAGCCTCACCGTCGACGGGAGGACCACCCGCTCACCCGGCGGCGCCTACCTGCGGATCGACCGGGACGGCCGCGTCAGCGGCAACCTCGGCTGCAACGGCTTCGGTTCGACCGCCACCGTCAAGAACGACCGCGTCGACTTCGGCGACGTCCGGATGACGGAGATGGCCTGCGGGAAGACCCCGATGGCCTTCGAGAAGAGCCTGGTCCGCGTCTTCGGCCGGGACACGTTCACCGCCGCGGTCAAGGGCGACCGGCTCACCCTCACCACCGGCGACGGCGACCGGGTCGGTCTCACCAGGGAGGCGGACGTCCCGCTCCACGGCACGAAGTGGACCATCACGTCCGTCGGCGTCGGCGACGCGGCCCGGCCCCTGCCCGCGGGAGCCGCGGCGTACTTCGTCCTGGACCGGCGCCGGGGCACGCTTTCCGGCCGCGTCGGCTGCAACAGCGTCTCCGCGAAAGCCACGGTCCGCGACGGACATATCACCCTCGGCGCCCCCCGGACCACCCGGATGGTGTGCGACGCCTCACTCATGGACACCGAGCGCACCCTGCTGAGCCTCTTCGACAGCACGGTGCGCTACACGCTGGATCACCGCAGCCTCGCTCTGACCAGCACAAACGGCACGCACGTCACGGCGGTCGCCGACAAGTGAGCCGCAGCGGCCCCGTATCCCCAATTCGGACCAGTGGTCGATCTCGCCTACACTCGGAGCCGTGCCACGTGGTGACGGTCGACTCAATCATGATCTGCTCCCCGGCGAGAAAGGCCCCCAGGACGCTTGCGGCGTCTTCGGAGTCTGGGCCCCCGGTGAAGAGGTCGCCAAGCTCACTTACTTCGGGCTCTACGCCCTCCAGCATCGAGGCCAGGAATCCGCGGGTATCGCGGTCAGCAACGGCTCCCAGATCCTCGTCTTCAAGGACATGGGCCTCGTGTCCCAGGTCTTCGACGAGACCTCGCTCGGTTCGCTCCAGGGTCATATCGCGGTCGGTCACGCCCGCTACTCGACCACCGGCGCCTCCGTCTGGGAGAACGCCCAGCCGACGTTCCGTGCCACCGCGCACGGCTCCATCGCGCTCGGCCACAACGGCAACCTGGTCAACACGGCGCAGCTCGCCGAGATGGTCGCCGACCTCCCCAAGCAGGACGGCCGCACCACCCGGGTGGCCGCCACCAACGACACCGACCTGCTCACCGCGCTGCTCGCGGCCCAGGTCGACGACGACGGCAAGCCGCTCACCGTGGAAGAGGCCTCCGCGAAGGTCCTCCCGCAGGTCAAGGGCGCCTTCAGCCTCGTCTTCATGAACGAGCACACCCTCTACGCGGCGCGCGACCCGCAGGGCATCCGCCCGCTGGTCCTCGGCCGACTGGAGCGCGGCTGGGTGGTCGCCTCCGAATCCGCCGCCCTCGACATCTGCGGCGCCGCGTACGTCCGCGAGATCGAGCCGGGCGAGTTCGTCGCCATCGACGAGAACGGCCTGCGCACCTCGCGCTTCGCGGAAGCGAAGCCCAAGGGCTGTGTCTTCGAGTACGTCTACCTGGCCCGCCCCGACACGGACATCGCCGGCCGGAACGTGTACCTGTCCCGTGTCGAGATGGGCCGCAAGCTCGCCAAGGAAGCCCCCGTGGAGGCTGATCTGGTGATAGCGACTCCGGAGTCCGGGACGCCCGCCGCGATCGGTTACGCGGAGGCCAGCGGAATCCCCTTCGGCGCGGGTCTGGTCAAGAACGCGTACGTCGGCCGGACCTTCATCCAGCCCTCGCAGACCATCCGGCAGCTGGGCATCCGCCTGAAGCTGAATCCCCTCAAGGAAGTCATCAAGGGGAAGCGGCTGGTCGTCGTCGACGACTCGATCGTCCGCGGCAACACCCAGCGCGCGCTGGTGCGCATGCTCCGCGAGGCCGGAGCCGCCGAGGTCCACATCCGGATCTCCTCCCCGCCCGTGAAGTGGCCCTGCTTCTTCGGCATCGACTTCGCGACCCGTGCCGAGCTGATCGCCAACGGCATGACCGTCGAGGAGATCGGCACCTCGCTCGGCGCCGACTCCCTCTCGTACATCTCCCTCGACGGGATGATCGAGGCCACGACCATCGCCAAGCCGAACCTGTGCCGGGCCTGCTTCGACGGCGAGTACCCGATGGAGCTTCCCGACCCCGAGCTGCTCGGCAAGCAGCTCCTGGAGACCGAGCTGGCCGCGGGTCCCGCAGCCACGGCCGCGGCTGACGCCATCCGTCGCCCGTAAGTGCCGCAGAGCCCCGTTTCACCAACCCGAAAGATCCCAGGCAATGTCTTCTGTCTCTGATCAGTCACCTCCGGCGACGGGCAGCCCTTCCGGTGCTTCCTACGCGGCTGCCGGCGTCGACATCGAAGCGGGCGACCGCGCCGTGGAGCTGATGAAGGAGTGGGTGAAGAAGACGCAGCGCCCCGAGGTCCTCGGCGGACTCGGCGGCTTCGCCGGCCTCTTCGACGCCTCCGCCCTCAAGCGGTACGAGCGTCCGCTGCTCGCCTCCGCCACGGACGGCGTCGGCACCAAGGTCGACCTGGCCCGGCAGCTCGGCGTGTACGACTCCATCGGACACGACCTGGTCGCGATGGTCATGGACGACATCGTGGTGTGCGGCGCCGAGCCGCTCTTCATGACCGACTACATCTGCGTCGGCAAGGTCCACCCCGAGCGTGTCGCGGCCATCGTGAAGGGCATCGCCGAGGGCTGCGTCCTCGCGGGCTGCGCCCTGGTGGGCGGCGAGACGGCCGAACACCCGGGTCTGCTGGGTCCGGACGACTTCGACGTCGCGGGCGCCGGTACGGGCGTGGTCGAGGCCGACCGGCTGCTCGGTGCGGATCGTATCCGCACGGGTGACGCGGTGATCGCCATGGCGGCCTCCGGGCTTCACTCGAACGGGTACTCCCTCGTCCGGCACGTTCTCTTCGAGCGGGCGAACCTCAGCCTCGACCAGCACGTCGAGGAGTTCGGCCGTACGCTCGGCGAGGAGCTGCTGGAGCCCACCAAGATCTACTCGCTGGACTGTCTGGCGCTCACCCGGACCACCGAGGTGCACGCCTTCAGCCACATCACCGGCGGCGGGCTCGCGGCGAACCTCGCCCGGGTGATCCCGGACGGCCTGCACGCGATCGTCGACCGTGAGACCTGGATGCCGGCCCCGGTCTTCGACCTCGTCGGCCGGACCGGGCAGGTCGAGCGGCTCGAGCTGGAGAAGACGCTCAACATGGGCGTGGGCATGATCGCGATCGTCCCCGAGGAATCGGCGGACGCGGCGCTCGCCACCCTCGGGGACCGCGGTGTGGACGCCTGGATCGCCGGTGAGATCACCGAGCGCGGCGAGCACACGACCGGCGCGGCCCTGATCGGCGACTACGCGAGCTGACGCCCTCCGGGCAGCACAAAACCCGGTCCGGCGCTGGCGCCCCGGACCGGGTGAAGTGCGGTTGTCATGAGAATTCTGCCGACAGAACCCGCCGACGGAGGACCGCCGGCGAAGATCTGTCGGCAGAAGTCCGCCAACAGGAATCTGCTACGAGAGATCGCGGAAACCGCGAGGGACGCTGTTGCGTCAAGCGCCGCGACGTTGAGACTGAGGACCGGACTGGTCGTCCTCGTCCTCATCGTCGTCGTTGTAGAGATCCGCGTACTGGGCGTACGGGTCGTCTTCCTCGTCGTCGTCCTCGAACGGCTCGCCATTCGGCGGCTGGCTCGAAGTCGAAGCGCCCAGCTCATTGGCCAGGCGCGAGAGGTCAGTCCCGCCGCTGCTGTACTTCAGCTGGCGGGCGACCTTCGTCTGCTTGGCCTTTGCCCGGCCGCGCCCCATGGCTCGACCCCCTCGGATACGGGGCTCGGTGGCCCCAGAGTCTTGACACGCGTTCATGATCTGGAACGGGCTCTCCGTGGAGAGACCGGTCCGTAGGGCTTCCACGGTACCTGAGCCCGCGCCCATACGGTACGTCGCCCGCAGGACGCGCCTACGCCCAGAACCTGCGAGGTGCCCTGTCCCCGCTGGTCAACCGCGATTTTAACCTCTTATTGGCGCCCGACCCGCCGACAGGAGTGAGAGTTCTCTCCAAGTCTTCCCTCGGCGGGTCCCTGACAAGCTGGAAACGAGCCGGAACGAGGAGTTCCGAATGGCCGGTTCCGTCAGCCGCGGTGACGCGCCTCCGCCATCCGCTGCTCGGCGATCCGGTCGGCCGCGGCGGCCGGGGGAATCCCGTCCTCCTTCGCACGTGCGAATATGGCCAGCGTGGTGTCGAAGATCTTCGCGGCCTTCGCCTTGCACCGGTCGAAGTCGAAACCGTGGAGTTCGTCGGCGACCTGGATGACGCCGCCCGCGTTCACGACGTAGTCGGGCGCGTACAGGATCCCGCGGTCCGCGAGGTCCTTCTCGACGCCCGGGTGCGCGAGCTGGTTGTTGGCGGCGCCGCACACGATCCTCGCCGTGAGGACCGGCACGGAGGCGTCGTTCAGTGCCCCGCCGAGCGCGCAGGGGGCGTAGATGTCGAGCCCGTCCACGCGGATCAGTGCCTCGGTGTCGGCGACGGCGGTGACCCCGGTCGGGTGCTTGTCCAGGATCCGCTGCACGGAGTCCGGCCGCACGTCCGTGACGACGACCTCGGCGCCGTCCTGGCGCAGGTGGTCCACGAGGTGGTGGCCCACCTTGCCGACGCCCGCGACGCCCACCCTGCGGCCCCGCAGCGTCGGGTCGCCCCACAGGTGCTGGGCGCTGGCCCGCATGCCCTGGAAGACCCCGTAGGCGGTCAGGACCGACGAGTCGCCCGCGCCGCCGTTCTCCGGCGAACGGCCGGTCGTCCAGCGGGACTCCCGGGCCACGACGTCCATGTCGGCGACGTAGGTGCCGACGTCGCAGGCCGTGACGTAACGACCCCCGAGCGAGGCCACGAACCGGCCGTAGGCCAGCAGCAGCGCCTCGCTCTTGATCTGGTCGGGGTCGCCGATGATGACGGCCTTGCCGCCGCCGTGGTCGAGACCGGCCATGGCGTTCTTGTACGACATCCCGCGCGAGAGGTTCAGCGCGTCGGCGACGGCCTCCTCCTCGCTCGCGTACGGGTAGAAACGCGTCCCGCCGAGGGCGGGGCCCAGGGCGGTGGAGTGGATGGCGATGACGGCCTTGAGGCCGCTGGCCCGGTCCTGGCACAGCACGACTTGCTCATGACCCCCCTGATCCGAGTGGAACAGGGTGTGCAGGACGCCGTCGGTTACGTCGGTCACTGTGGTGACTCCCAGGTAAGTAGCGGCGGTTGAGGACGGTGCCCGTACGGATGGCGGGCGCCCGTGGGCACGAGGGTAGAGCCTGTGTCCGGTCACCATCCGCGCAGTGTTCAGGATCACCTTCTCCCGGAGTACGTTTCCGCACGACCGTGGGACGATTTGCAGTGTTTTCCCGGTCGCTCGTGTGCCGGTTGAACACGTTCCCGTCCGGGTTTCGTGTTCGGTCCGATGGGGAGGGAGCAGAGGTGCCCAAGGTGTCCTCGGTGGTCGTCCCGTACGCGTCCTATCTGCGCGTCTACGAACCGCTGGCCGCCTTTGCGGAGCCGGAGCGCGGCCACTGGGCGCGCTACGCCCGGCGCGCGGAGCGTCCGTCGTACCAGGACGAACTGCGCCGTTCCCTGGCCGATTTGCTCCCGACGCCGCCGATCCCCGTGCCGGTGCACGAGAGCGCCGACGCGTTCGTGCTGGACGTCGACGGGGTGCTCTGCGTCTGTCCCTGGCGCACCCGGCTGCGGGGCTGGCAGGCGCTGGGCGAGCTGGCCGAGGAACTGCCGGCACCGGTCCTGGACGCGGTGCTGCCCCCGCTCGTCCGCCGACAGGCCGCCCTGGACTACGAGCGCTGGCTGGCCCGCAACCCCGACGCCCGCCCGTGGATCCGCAGCTCGACCTGGCAGGTGCCGCTGAACTGGTTCGTGCTCGTCTCCGACGAGGAGCGGGAGTACGAGAAGGGCGCGGGCGGCGACGGCGCGGCGCCGGTGCTGCGCTACCGGACGCCGATGGTGCAAGCGCGCCGGCGGACCGCGCGGGCGCTGAAGACGCTCCGGGACACCCTCGACGAGGGGCCGCTCATCGACGGCCTGGTGGACGTGGGGCGCTGGCTCGAGGAGTTCCACCCGCGCTCGCTGGTCGAGCTGGACTACGGCGGGCTGGTGCACGTCCTGCCGGCCGGACACCTGGAGGACGACCACTCGGCGGCGGACGTCGCCGAGGGCATCGAGGCGCTGCGCGACGGGGACGGGGCCACCGCGGGCGAGGCGTACGGGCGGCTCGTGGAGCGCTGGCGCTCGGTCAGGGACCGGCAGTCCTCGAACTGAGGTCCGCCGGGTGGATCACGTGGGCCGGGCGTGTCGCGTGGCCCCGTCCGGGACGTGTGACGCGTATCTCAGCCGAGGGCAACCGAACTGACGTATGGTCCTCGCACGCCGAAGAGGTCCCACTGTAGGACGTAGGTCCCGACTACGGGACGTAGGTCCCGATCCGGTCTTTTGTGTCAACGGTGTGTCAAGCGTGACGGATGGCACTTACCTGGCTCTTGCATCGCTTACCCCTCCCCGTGCCAAAATAGGACAAGGAGTCCGGGGAGGACTCCTTCTACCCGTGTTTGGGTGGAATCTCCGCATTGCACGCTATGGGGGGTCTGGTGACTCCTGATCGCCCTGTGACTGATCGTCACAGTGTCGTGACTGTCCGCTATGGCATGGTCCATCGGCTTCCGTCGCTGATGAACACCTGGGAGGGCAATTCCATCGGTTTGGCCGACGCGGCTGGACGGATGGTGTAGTTGTAGTGCCGAGGACAAGCCGTTCGTCCTATAACCGACTCGACTCGCGTCCGCCATTTCGGGCAACGCGGGTCAAGGTGCAGAATTTAGAGGAAAGAACCGAGAAGGTTCGGTTCTCCCGAGGAGGCCGCTCATGACCGCTCGCACCCCTGATGCCGAGCCGCTGCTGACCCCGGCTGAGGTCGCCACCATGTTCCGCGTCGACCCCAAGACGGTCACACGGTGGGCGAAGGCCGGCAAACTTACGTCCATCCGCACGCTCGGCGGGCACCGCCGCTACCGCGAAGCGGAGGTCCGTGCACTGCTTGCGGGCATCCCGCAGCAGCGCAGCGAGGCCTGAACAATTACATAACCGGACAATTCGGCAGCTCCCCCAATCCGCCGGAACGTCCGAACCACAGCTTCAAGCGACGCGGGTCCTGCCCCAACAGGGCTCACGCCCGACCCAGTTCCACCAATGACAAGGGTGCGTCGTCGATCGCGCTGGACTCCGCCGGGTCCAGCGCGATTTTTTTGTGCCCCGGCCGGGTCCTGGCGGGCCCGACGGCGCTCCTCCGGCGCCCCGGGCGCGCCCCCTTGACGCTCCGTCCGTGCGCCGGGCGGTCGTGGGAGCGGGCGGCGCGGAGGGTCTGTGAGCGGCCTTGTGGGAGTCTGGGGAGGGCCGTCGGATCTTCTGTGGGAGTCCTCGGCGGGTGGTGCAATTGCACATATTAAATTGACTAGTTGTAGGTGGGGTGTAAGTTTCGCTGTTCTGAAAACTTATGCGGTGACACCCGTCACATGCCAGAGTCCTTGTCGCTCACGACTCCTCTGCGCTAAAGGAGTTGGGAGGGGGTCCGTATTCCCGGCGCCCCGGCTCAGGCCCTGGAGGGGCTCTCGTCCTCGGCCGCCGTCTCGTCCTCCTCGCCGTACGGAGCGGGTTCCATGGCCAGCCTCAGGAGCCGGTGGCAGATCGGGCAGTGCCGGGTCAGATGGCGGTAGCCGGAAGCGGCCGACAGATGGGCGCGGAGCAGGGCGCGCGTCTCGTGCCGGGCCGATGCCGCCATGGGCCACCTCCAGGGGGTCGAGAGCCCTGGTTTCTGGGGTACCCGGGGAATGTGGCGCCGTCAAGACGCGGAAGCCCCGCGGGCGGAGCAGGGGCGGAGGAGTGTGGACCGCGCGGGAGTACGGGATGCGCGAGAGTATCGGACGCACGAGAGCCCGGGTCCGAAGACCCGGGCTCTCGTATCTACTGCGGTCCTGACGGGATTTGAACCCGCGGCCTCCACCTTGACAGGGTGGCGAGCACTCCAAACTGCTCCACAGGACCAGGTTTCGCAGTCACTGTTCGTGCGCTGTGCTGCGAGAAGAGACTGTACAGGAGGGTGAGCCCGGGGTCGAACTCACCCACCGTACGGGCCCCGTTACGGCGCCGCGGCGTCGATCGCCTTCACGATGCGCTTGTCGGAGACGGGGTACGCCGTGCCGAGCGCGTGGGCGAAATAGCTGACCCGCAGCTCCTCGATCATCCAGCGGATGTCCAGGACCTGTTGCGGTACCGGACGGCCCTGCGGCATCTGCTCCAGGAGCCAGGCGTACTCGTCCTGCATCTCGTGGACCTTCTCCATCCGGGTGGTGTCCCGCTGGACGCTGGTCGGCATCTGCTGCAGCCGGCGGTCCGCGGCCACCAGATAGCGCATGAGGTCGGCCAGCCGGCGCAGACCGGTCGCCGTGACGAAGCCGGGCTTCACGAGGGCGTCGAGCTGCCCCCGCACGTCCGCGAGGTTCGCCAGCAGCACGGGGCTCCTGACGTCCTTCAGACGGCGCTCACAGGCCTGCCAGGCGGCCAGCACCTGCTGCACCTGTCCGACCGTACGGACCGTCGTGTCGACGATCTCGGCGCGCACCCTGTCGTACAGCTTCCGGTACGACTCCTCGTCCCACGCCGGGCCTCCGAAGTCGCCGATCAGCTTGTCCGCCGCGGCCGTCGCGCAGTCGTCGAAGAGGGCCTGCACGGTGCCGTGCGGATTGGCGGACAGGGCGAGCTTCTGGGCGTTCGTCAGCTTGTCCGAGGCGAACTTGCCCGGGTTCACCGGGATGTTGCGCAGGATCAGCCGCCGGGTGCCCTTCCACATGGCCTGCGCCTGCTCGGCCTCGGTGTCGAAGAGGCGTACGGAGACCGTGTCGCCGTCGTCCACCAGGGCCGGGTAGGCCTTGACCGGCTGGCCCGCCCGGCGCGTCTCGAAGACGCGCGCCAGCGAGCCGATCGTCCAGTCCGTGAGGCCCGTGCGCTCCAGGGACTCGCCGCCCTCGCGCTCCGCCGTCGCCGCCGCGGCCTGCGAGATCGCCTTGCGGGCCTTCGGCTTCAGCTGGAGCTGCAGCGCCTGGAGGTCCTTGTCCTCGGCGAGCTTGCGGCGCCGCTCGTCGACGATCCGGAAAGTGATCTTCAGGTGGTCGGGGACCCGGGACCAGTCGAAGTCGTCGGCGGTGAGCGTGACACCGACCATGCGCTTCAGCTCGCGGGCCATCGTCGTCGCCAGCGGTTCCTGGAGGGGGACCGCACGGTCGAGGAAGGCCCGCGCGACGTTCGGGGCGGGCACGTAGTTGCGGCGGATGGGCTTGGGGAGGGAGCGGATCAGCTCCGTCACGACGTCCTCCCGCAGACCCGGGATCTGCCAGTCGAAGCCCTCGTCCGTCACCTGGTTCAGGACCTGGAGCGGGATGTGGACCGTCACGCCGTCGGCGTCCGCGCCCGGCTCGAACTGGTACGTCACCCGGAACTTGAGACGCCCCTGACGCCACGAGTCGGGGTAGTCGTCCTTGGTGACGGCCCCCGCCTTCTCGTTGATGAGCATCGAACGCTCGAAGTCGAGAAGCTCGGGCTCGTCGTGGCGCTTGTGCTTCCACCAGGAGTCGAAGTGCGCTCCGGACACGACGTGTTCCGGCACCCGCTGGTCGTAGAAGTCGAAGAGCGTCTCGTCGTCGACCAGGATGTCCCGGCGCCGGGCACGGTGCTCCAGCTCCTCCACCTCGGTCAGCAGCCTGCGGTTGTCGGCGAAGAACTTGTGGTGCGTGCGCCAGTCGCCCTCCACGAGGGCGTTGCGGATGAAGAGTTCGCGGGACGTCTCGGGGTCGATGCGCCCGTAGTTGACCTTCCGCTGGGCGACGATCGGCACGCCGTAGAGGGTGACCTTCTCGTACGCCATCACGGCGGCCTGGTCCTTCTCCCAGTGCGGTTCGCTGTACGTCCGCTTCAGGAGGTGCCCGGCCAGGGGCTCGACCCACTCCGGCTCGATCTTCGCGTTGACCCGCGCCCAGAGGCGGGAGGTCTCCACCAGCTCGGCCGACATCACGAAGCGCGGGGGCTTCTTGAAGAGCGCCGAACCGGGGAAGATCGCGAACTTGGCGTTGCGGGCGCCCAGGTACTCGTTCTTGCCGGTGGCGCGCCCGCTCTCGCCGCCGGTCTCCTTCACGTCCTTCATGCCGACGTGCGAGAGCAGGCCGGCCAGGAGCGAGACATGGACGCTCTGGTCGGCCGCGTCCTCCTCGTTCAGGTGGATGCCCATCTGCTTCGCCACCGTGCGCAGCTGGGTGTAGATGTCCTGCCACTCGCGGATGCGCAGGAAGTTCAGGAACTCCTGTTTGCACATGCGGCGGAAGGCGGAGGAGCCCCGCTCCTTCTGCTGCTCGCGGACGTAGCGCCACAGGTTCAGGAACGCGAGGAAGTCGCTGGTCTCGTCCCTGAAGCGGGCGTGCTGCTGGTCGGCCTGCGTCTGCTTGTCGGAGGGGCGCTCGCGCGGGTCCTGGATGGACAGCGCCGCGGCGATCACCATCACCTCACGCGCACAGCCGTTCTTGTCGGCCTCCAGCACCATCCGGGCCAGCCGGGGGTCCACGGGGAGCTGGGCGAGCTTGCGGCCCGTCTCGGTCAGGCGCTTGCGTACGTCCTTCTCCGTGGGGTCCAACGCGTTCAGCTCCTGGAGGAGCTGGACGCCGTCACGGATGTTGCGGTGGTCCGGCGGGTCGATGAAGGGGAACTTCTCGATGTCGCCGAGGCCGGCCGCGGTCATCTGGAGGATGACGCTCGCCAGGTTCGTACGGAGGATCTCCGCGTCCGTGAACTCCGGGCGGGAGACGAAGTCGTCCTCGGAGTACAGACGGATGCAGATGCCGTCGGACGTACGGCCGCAGCGGCCCTTGCGCTGGTTGGCGCTGGCCTGCGAGACGGGTTCGATCGGGAGACGCTGGACCTTCGTGCGGTGGCTGTAGCGGGAGATGCGGGCGGTGCCCGGGTCGATGACGTACTTGATGCCCGGGACGGTGAGCGAGGTCTCCGCGACGTTCGTCGCCAGCACGATCCTGCGGCCGGTGTGAGGCTGGAAGACGCGGTGCTGCTCGGCGTGCGAGAGGCGGGCGTAGAGGGGGAGGACCTCGGTGAAGCGGTAGTTCTTCTTCGTGAGCGCGTCCGCCGTGTCGCGGATCTCGCGCTCACCGGAGAGGAAGACGAGGATGTCGCCCTTGCCCTCGGCCTGCAGCTCCTCCACGGCGTCGGTGATCGCGGTGATCTGGTCGCGGTCCGCGTCGTCGCCTTCCTCCTCCAGGAGCGGGCGGTAGCGGACCTCCACGGGGTAGGTGCGGCCGCTGACCTCGACGATCGGGGCGTCGCCGAAGTGCCGGGAGAAGCGTTCGGGGTCGATGGTCGCGGAGGTGATGACGACCTTGAGGTCCGGGCGCTTGGGGAGCAGTTGCGCGAGGTAGCCCAACAGGAAGTCGATGTTGAGGGAGCGTTCGTGGGCCTCGTCGATGATGATCGTGTCGTAGGCGCGCAGCTCGCGGTCGGTCTGGATCTCGGCGAGCAGGATGCCGTCCGTCATGAGCTTGACGAAGGTGCCGTCCGGGTTGACCTGGTCGGTGAAGCGGACCTTCCAGCCGACGGCCTCGCCCAGCGGGGTGTCCAGCTCGTCGGCGACGCGCTCTGCCACGGTGCGGGCGGCGATGCGGCGGGGCTGGGTGTGGCCGATCATGCCGCGGACGCCGCGGCCGAGTTCGAGGCAGATCTTGGGGATCTGGGTGGTCTTGCCGGAGCCGGTCTCACCGGCGACGATCACGACCTGGTGGTCGCGTATGGCGTCGGCGATGTCCGATTTCTTCTGGCTGACGGGGAGCTGCTCGGGGTAGGTGACGGCGGGCACGCGGGCGCGGCGCTCGGCCATGCGGGCCTCGGCCTTGGTGACCTCCGCCTCGATCTCGGCGAGCACGGCGGTCCGGGCCTCGGGCTTGCGGATCCGGCGCGCGCCCTCGAGCCTGCGGCCGAGCCGGTGCGCGTCGCGCAGGGACAGCTCGGCCAGGCGGGGGGCGAGATCGCCGAGGGCGGGGGCAGGATGCGTAGACATACGCGGTCCAGGATCTCACCTCGCCGAAATTCCTGGCGAACGGTTTTGGGCGGGGGTGCCTTCGGCGGGGGTGTGGGGTGGGGTTCCCGGTGGCGGTGGCGGTGGCGGTGGCGGTGGCGGTGGCGGTGGCAGTGGCAGTGGCAGTGGCGGGTGTGCCGGGCGGTGGGTGGGTCGGGGCCGTGCCGGTGTGTCGAGGCCGTCGCCGCTGGATCAGGCGTGGGCCGGGTATGCGAGCCGCTGCTCGATCCGAACGTAAGCGACGGCCTGCGACACACCGGCACGGCCCCTTCCGTGTGTCGGCTGCTGCGGGTGCGTGGGCGGCGGTCTGCGAGACGCCGGGACGGCCCCTTCCGTGTGTCGGCGGCTGCGGGTGCGTGGGCGGCGGTCTGCGAGACGCCGGGACGGCCCCTTCCGTGTGTCGGCGGCTGCGGGTGCGTCGGCGATGGCCTTGCGCTACAAACGGCACAGCCCTCGTGTGGCATGGGCGGCCGCGGGGGCGTGGGGGCGGTTATGGATTCTTGGGGGGTGTTGCGGGGGGTGTCGCGTCCCGGCGGGAGGGGGCCGACTGGGCCATCGCCTGGGCGGTGTTGGAGACGGCCTTGATGCCCAAGTAGGCCGTGGTCATGCTGCTGACGGCGGTGAAGGCCGCGGTGAGGACGCCGATGATGACGGACTTGTCGCCGTCCAGGCGCCAGACTCCGAAGATCGCCACGCCGGCGATCGCCAGATTGCTCAGGAGAACCGCCTGTAGTCCGTATCGGGCGCGATACCGCTCCAAGTCGAGTTCGCGCACCGGCGCCTGCCGCCTGGCCGCGGTCTGCGGCTTCGGCTCGCCCTTGAGTAACACCATGGGTTCCCCATCCCCAGGACACCGTGTCCTGCACGGTGCATGCCAAGTTCAGGGACGAACCATACGATGAAAGGCCCCGTCCGACGGACGGGGCCCTTCATGTGGTGGCTGGGGCCGGGGTCGAACCGGCGACCTATCGCTTTTCAGGCGATCGCTCGTACCAACTGAGCTACCCAGCCACGAGGTTTCCGGAGAAACCTCAGCGGTCCTGACGGGATTTGAACCCGCGGCCTCCACCTTGACAGGGTGGCGAGCACTCCAAACTGCTCCACAGGACCAAGCTGTTGTGTGCGACGCGTGAACAGTGTCGCACACGGTGTTGCGTGCCCCCAACGGGATTCGAACCCGTGCTACCGCCTTGAAAGGGCGGCGTCCTAGGCCGCTAGACGATGAGGGCTATCGGCCCGCCTGGGCGCTTCCTCAGCGCGTCGGGGACGTGAGAAGCATATGGGATGGCGGGAGGTATCGCCAAAACGGTTTACGGGGCGCTGTCGGAGGAGCTGGAGGAAGGAGTGGCGGGGGTGGCGGCGGGTGAGGTGGGAGAGGGGGATCGGGGGGCGCCGGGGTGGTTCTCCTTCGGGAGGTGGCGGCTGACCTCCGCCGTCGTGAGTCCGAGGCCGCCCAGTTTGATCTCGTCCCAGGCCTGGAGGCGGTGGGTGTCCCGGTCGACGTAGAGGACCGAGGCCTCGATGGGGTCCGGGTAGGTGCCCTCGATCGCGCGCAGGCCGCTGCCGCCCGTCGAGCCCTCGACGCGCAGGCGGGTTCCGTACTTCATGACCTCCGTCTGTTCGTGGTGCAGGTGGCCGGCCAGGACCAGGGGCACCTCGCCGTCCGTCAGCCGGGCCGCCGAGGGTTCGTGGGCGATGGCGATGTCGACGGGTGTGCCCGCGGCGCGCTGGTCGCGCAGGGAGGAGGCGAGGCGGGCGCCGGCCAGCTCCTCCGCCGCGCCGCCGCCGGGTGCGACCGAGCGGTCGGGTGTGAACTGGGGGTCGCCGATGCCCGCGAAGCGCAGGCCCGCGACCGTGAGCGCGCGGCCGTCGTCCAGGACGTGCGTGTTCTTCAGGTGTTCCAGATACCGCTGGGTGAGACGGCTGTCGTGGTTGCCCCTGACCCAGACGTACGGCGCGCCCAGGTCCGCGATCGGGTCCAGGAAGCCGTTCTCGGCCGCGGTGCCGTGGTCCATGGTGTCGCCGGAGTCGACGATCACGTTGATGTCGTACTGCTTCACCAGCGACGCGATGATCTTCCAGCTCGCCGGGTTGAGATGGATGTCGGACACGTGCAGGACCCGGATCGTGCTGGGGTCCGGTTCGTAGGTCGGGAGCGTGGAGGTGACGTCGTACAGCTTCGTCACGTTCGTCACCAGGCGCGCCAGTTCCTTCTGGTAGACGTCGAATTCGCTGACGATGCTGCGGGCGTTGCCGACGAGGGACGGGGCGGAGGAGAGAAGGCCCGAGAACTTCGGTTCCAGGACGGAGTCCGGGTTCCAGGTGGCGAAGGCCGTCGCGCCGGAGGCGGCGAGGAGGGTGAGGGCCAGACCGCCGGCGGCCAGGGCGCGGCGCGGCCGGCGGTAGACCGCGAGGCCGAGTGCCGTGGCCCCGGAGACGACCGCGACGCAGGACCGTACGGCCAGGTCGAGCGTGCCGTGCTCGACGTCGTGCGCGACCTCGTCCTGGAGGCCCGAGAGGCGCTCCGGGTGGTCGACCAGGGCCTGTGCGCGGACCGGGTCGAGCTGGTCGACGTTGACGTCGAGCCGGACGGGGGCGACATGACTGTCGAGTTCGAGGGCGCCCAGCGGGGAGACGTTTATCTTCGTGCCGCCGGTCACCGACGGGCGCAGGGTCATCGTGGTGTTCATCGGGCCGACCGGGGCGCGCACGTTTCCCACGATGAGCAGGCCCAGCCAGGCGCCGAGCAGGACGACGGCCATCAGGCCGAGCGCCCTGGCGTACGGGGACGGTTGCTGGACGAGTTCCTGGGCCACGGGACGGGCGCGAGGGGTGCGGCGGACGCGGCTGCCGAGGGTGCGGCAGCGACGGGCCAGGGCGGTCGCGGGGACGGTTACGGCAGCGGGGACGCGGGCCATTGGTCCCGTATGCCCAAGGGTGCGGGCGGGTATGCGGTGCGGCGCGGGCGGGTGGTCCCCCGACCGGCAGGGCTCGGTGACTCCGCCCCTGGAGAGCTGGGTGACTCCGGTGTTCCGTCCGGGGCCGTCGTCGACTCTCGTGCGGGGCGGTCGTGCCGGACAATGGCCGTGTGCTGGAGATGACGCGCGAGGAGTTCGAGGAACTGGTCGCCGAGTCGCTGGACCGGATTCCGCCGGAGCTGACACGGCTGATGGACAACGTGGCGGTGTTCGTCGAGGACGAGCCCGACCCGTCCGACCCGGGGCTGCTCGGGCTCTACGAAGGGACTCCGCTGACCGATCGCGGTGAGTGGTACGCGGGGGTGCTGCCGGACCGGATCACGATCTACCGGGGGCCGACCCTGCGGATGTGCGCGACCCGGGAGGACGTGATCGCGGAGACCGAGGTGACCGTGGTGCACGAGATCGCTCACCACTTCGGGATCGACGACGACCGGTTGCACGCGCTCGGATACGGGTGAGCCGTCCGACGGCGGTGCGTCTTGGCGCGTGTCCTCTTGCGGGCGGCGGGAGTTGGGCAGGGGGACTCCCCGAACTTCCCCGGGCTCTCGGCAGCGATCGAGCAGGGAGACCCCAACCGGAGGTGGCTGCCCGTGCGCGCCTTGTACGTATCCGTCCGTCTGGCCGCCACGGTCATCGTCGTAGCGGCCGCCGCCGGCTGCATGAGTGTGGGTGACGACGCGGGCCGCCCCGAGCCCGCGCACTCGGCGGGGCACCGCGGAGGCGGCGCACCGGACGGGGGATCCGCGGGCGGCGGGGGCGGCGGCGGGTTCCACGGGGGGACGGGGGCGAAGGGGGGTGCCCCTGGCCGGCCCGGTGAGGCACGGTCCGGCGAGGCGTCCGCGTCGGCGTCGGCGTCGGGTGCGGCGAAGCCGTCCGGCGGGGCGAGCGGGAACGGGGACGGGAAGGGCGGGACGGACCGGCCCGGTCCGTCCGGCGGTGTGCCGAGTCCCACCCGTGCGACGTCCGATCCGACACCACCGCCCCCGCCTCCCCCGCCGTCCTCGTCGCCCTCCTCCGAGCCGAGTACGGCGGAGCCGTCGTCGTCCGCGCACGAGCAGGGCACCCAGATGCTGAACCGGGTGCCGGCGCCGCGGGCCGGGGCGCCGGTCCGGCACCGCTGGTGGTGACGCGGACGAGGAGGACGGGAAGGGCAGGAGGGGGTCGGTGAGAGGCGGAGAGCGGGAGCGGGGAGCGAGGACCGGAAGAAGGGGAGAACGGCGGGGAATAGGTTCGGGGGGCGGTGGTGTTCCCCTTCTCGTACGCGCCTGACCTGGCTTTTTGAGGTCAGTTTGCCTTCAGGGGTGAGGGGTGCGTATGGTAGTAGATCGTTTGATCCCATTTGCCCGGCGCCAACGCAGAGAGCGCCGCGTGGCGCGTACTCTCCCTTGCCGTGGCCGGACCGCATAGAGGCGGTCGATTGCGACTTCACGGAGTTTGGGCGCGTGCCGTAGAACTCCGGAAGGTTCGCATTTCGCATGTCTGTTTCCAGTACTGATCACGTCGTCGTGCCCGAGAACAACGAGGGCGACAACATCGAGGGCGTCGAGGCCGCTGTAGAGGCCTCCGTCGAGACCATCGAGGCCGTCGAGGCCGCCCCCGAGATCACCTTCGCGACCCTCGGTCTTCCCGAGGGCGTCGTCCGCAAGCTCGCTCAGAACGGCGTGACCAGCCCGTTCCCGATCCAGGCCGCGACCATCCCGGACGCCCTGGCCGGCAAGGACATCCTGGGCCGCGGCCGCACCGGCTCCGGCAAGACCCTCTCCTTCGGTCTGCCGACCCTGGCGCAGCTCGCCGGCGGTCACACCGAGAAGAAGAAGCCGCGCGCCGTCATCCTCACGCCGACCCGTGAGCTGGCCATGCAGGTCGCCGACGCGCTGCAGCCCTACGGCGACGTCCTCGGCCTGAAGATGAAGGTCGTCTGCGGCGGTACGTCGATGGGCAACCAGATCTACGCCCTGGAGCGCGGCGTCGACGTCCTCGTCGCCACCCCGGGCCGCCTGCGCGACATCATCAACCGCGGCGCCTGCTCGCTGGAGAACACCCAGATCGCCGTCCTCGACGAGGCCGACCAGATGTCGGACCTGGGCTTCCTGCCCGAGGTCACCGAGCTGCTCGACCAGATCCCGGCCGGCGGCCAGCGCATGCTGTTCTCCGCCACGATGGAGAACGAGATCTCCACGCTGGTCAAGCGCTACCTGACCAACCCGGTCACGCACGAGGTCGACAGCGCCCAGGGCAACGTCACGACCATGTCGCACCACATCCTCATCGTGAAGCCCAAGGACAAGGCGCCGGTCACCGCCGCGATCGCCTCCCGCAAGGGCCGCACGATCATCTTCGTCCGCACCCAGCTGGGCGCCGACCGCATCGCCGAGCAGCTGCGCGACGCCGGTGTGAAGGCCGACGCCCTGCACGGCGGCATGACGCAGGGCGCCCGCACCCGGACGCTGGCCGACTTCAAGGACGGTTACGTCAACGCGCTCGTCGCGACCGACGTCGCCGCCCGCGGTATCCACGTGGACGGCATCGACCTGGTCCTGAACGTGGACCCGGCCGGTGACCACAAGGACTACCTGCACCGCTCCGGCCGTACCGCTCGCGCGGGCCGCTCCGGCACCGTCGTGTCGCTGTCGCTGCCGCACCAGCGCCGCCAGATCTTCCGGCTGATGGAGGACGCGGGCGTCGACGCCGCGCGTCACATCATCAACTCCGGTACGGCCTTCGAGCCCGAGGTCGCCGAGATCACCGGCGCCCGCTCGATGACCGAGGTCCAGGCGCAGTCCGCGGGCGACGCCGCCCAGCAGGCCGAGCGCGAGGTCACGCAGCTCACCAAGGAGCTGGAGCGCGCGCAGCGTCGCGCCGCCGAGCTGCGCGGTGAGGCCGACCGTCTGGTCGCCCGTGCCGCGCGTGAGCGGGGCGAGGACCCGGAGACCGCGGTCGCCGCGGCCGCGGAGGCCGTGATCGAGCAGGCCGCGGCCGAGGCTCCCGCCGAGGTGCCCGCCGCCGTGTCCGAGCAGCCCGCGGAGCGGCCGTCCTACGAGCAGTCGCGTCCGCGCCGTGACGAGCGGGGCAACTACGAGCGTCGTGACAACGACCGTGGTGGCTTCCGCCGCGACAACGACCGTGGCGGCTTCAACCGCGACGACCGTGGTGCCCGTCGTGACGACCGCCGTGACGGTGACCGTGGTGGCTTCCGCCGCGACAACGACCGTCGGGACGACCGTGGCGGCCGCTCCTTCGAGCGTCGTGACGACAACCGTGGCGGCGGCTTCAACCGCGACGACCGTGGCGGCCGTTCTTTCGAGCGTCGTGACGACAACCGTGGTGGGTTCCGCCGGGACGACAACCGTGGCGGTGGCTTCAACCGTGACGACCGTGGCGGCCGTTCTCCCGAGCGTCGTGACAACGACCGTGGCGGCTTCCGCCGTGACGACCGCCGTGACGGTGACCGTGGTGGCTTCCGCCGCGACAACGACCGTGGCACCGGCCGTTCCTTCGAGCGCCGTGACGACCGTGGCGGCCACCGTGGCAGCGACCGTCCCTTCAACCGTGACCGTCAGGGCGACCGCCCGTCGGGCGGCGGCTTCCGCTCCGGCAGCCACGAGCGTCCCTACGGCCGCCGCGACGACCACCGCGGCACCGGCACCGGCACCGGCCCCGGCACCGGCGGCGGTTCCTTCCGCCGCGACGAGAAGCCGCGCTGGAAGCGCAACGGCTGACCGCCGCTGACATAGCCAAGTGATGTGGCCCCCACCCGGGTTCCGGGTGGGGGCCACATCGCTGTCCGCGAGGGCAGGGGCGGTAAACGCTCTCTGCTCCCCTGTGAACTCTCTGTATGATCGGCCGACTTGTGTGTGGGGGATGCGACGGCTGGGGGCCAGGCCGACGCCTGGGACGGTGGTCGCCTCTCCGCACCGTTCCGGGAGGGGATCCCTTTGGTTCGTCATGCCTTCGTCCAACGCGCTCGACGGAGACGTATCGCTGTCGCCACCGCCGCGTCCGCGGCCCTCGCGGGCGGGCTGGTCCCGCTGCTGCCGACGCCGGCGTCCGCGCTGCCCGTGGCACAGGAAACGGTGGTTCCGGCCCAGTTGCGGAACACCTACACCTCGGCCGCCTTCCTCAACTCCTCGAGCGCGAACGGCCACGACAGCGCCGGGGCACAGGGTGTCTTCCACCGTGTGGAGGGCAGCGAGCCGTCACTGTGGACGCGCTACGCGGACGGTGAGTCGGTACCCGTCCCGGTCCGGTCCGGGGCGTCCGCCATACCCACCGGTAGTGACGTCCTGGCCTACAAGTACCCCGACGGCCAGGTCGAGCTATGGAACGCGGCGGACGGCACGACCCAGCGCCTCCAGATGCCTGCGGGTACCGGGTTCTTGAATCCCTACGACAACCTGGTCGTCGGTTTTCGCAACGGGACCGCCGAGGACGGCACGAGCACCCGGATCATTCACCTGCTGACCCCGGGGGCGGACGGCAGCACCCGAGACGTGACCGTCGGCGGTGGACCCGCTGGTCTCAAGTTCGGGCTGCCGGCCGGCGCGGACGCCAAGAGTGTCTTCCTGCGCGCGACGCTGGACGGCGAGGCGCGCCTGGTCGCCGTCGACCGGGAGAGCGGGCAGGTGCAGAGCTGGAGTGGTCCGCTCTCCATCGCGTACAGCAAGGTGTGGATCTCGCCGGACCACGTCGTCGTCGGCGCCTACGACAAGGCCAAGGTGCTGGTGTTCCCCCGCGCCGACCTGTCGGCGGCACCGGCCGAGGTCGTCCTGCGGAACGTCGGTGACCAGGTGAACTCCAACCACGACCTGGCCGTCGTCGGCGACTGGCTGGTCAACGGCGTCAACCAGGTGGTCGCGCAGCCGATCGGCGGCGGTGCGGCGGTGACCTTGATGCCGTCCTCGGCCTACGGGATGGTGAGCGGTCCGGGGGGCACCGCCGTGAAGATGGGCCGCGCCGGTGCCGACGACTGGGGCATCCAGCGCATCGCCCCCGGCCCCGACGGCGCCCCGGTCGTCACCCAGGTCAAGCCGCTGCCCAAGCCGGCCGTCCCGGTCCAGGGGATCTCCCTCGACCAGGGCCGTCTCGTCGTCACGGACACCAGCAGGAACGGAACGCGTGACGACTACGTGCGGAGCGTCGCCGTGACCGGAAGCCCCGAGTACGGCGAGCGTGTCGACTTCACCCCGCGCCTCACGTCCGACGTGGTGATCGGCTCCTGCGCGACCGACAGCGCGGCCTGTGCCCCGCTGCACGGCACGGCTGACGGCCGGATCGTCTGGCTGGAGCACGGGTCGGACACCTCCGAGCTGCTTCGGGTGAACGGCCCGACGACAGCGGGGCTGTGGCAGCGGAGCGTGCCCGCGGGCGGCCGGGTCACGGAAGTCTCGGGCCGGTACGTCCTCTACACGGCCGCCGACAAGCAGTACGTGTACGCGATCGGCAACGACGGAACTCCGGCGCTCACCCGTACCCCGGGAGCCGCCGCCCTCTCCGGCGACGTGCTCTGGACGGCGGGAGCGACGCCCGGCACCGTCACGGCGTACGACCTGACCGCGAAGAAGACCACCGAGACCCTGACCACGGACGCGGGCTGCATGCCCACCGAGCTCCAGGCCCTCGGCCGGTGGATCTACTGGACCTGTGGCGGCAGGGCCGGCGTCTTCGACCGTACGGCGAAGAAGTCCGTGGCCGTGCCCGCCGGCGAGGCGAAGCTCGGCGACGGGTACGTCGTCACGCACGACAAGCGGGCCGGGAAGCTGACGCTGACGGCGGTCGCGGGTGGCAGCGCCGAGAGCCGGATCATCGGCGATCTGCCCGACACCGGGGTCTCACAGCGGGACGTGCGCTGGACGGTCGACGAGTCCGGCGCGAACGCGGCGTACGTGGACGACCAAGAGCGCGTGCACCTCGTACCCTCCGGGGTGGCTCAGCAGCCGCTGCGGTTGCTGGCGCCCGCGCGGAGCGCGTCGTCCGTCGGGGCGCACGAGATCGACACCATCCCGGACACGCTGACCACCGTGCTGCTGTCGAAGCCGGCCGCGACCTGGGATCTGACCGTGCGTAACCGCGCCACCGGCAAGGTCTACGGCGACGGTCGCGACGGGGGTGCTGCGCGAGGTGAGCTGAGTGTCGGCTGGCACGGCGATGATCCGGGGCTCACGGGGGACGTCTTCCTGCCGGACGGCTCCTACGACTGGACCCTTTCCGTCACGCCCGCGGACGGTGTCGGTGGCCCCCTCCAGGTGCGCGGCACAGTGCGGCTGCACGGCGGCAGCCCGGTGCGCCACGACCATGTGGGCGCCGAACGGCTTCCGGACGGCACCGCCGACCTCCTCACCCTGAACTCTACGGGCGGCCTGACCTTCCAACAGGGCGACGGGAAGGGCGCGTTCGCCGGGAAGGCCACCGGCAGCGGCTGGTCGACGAAGACCGTCGCGGTGCCGTTCGGCGATCTGAACGGCGACCGCTGCAACGACGTCCTGGTGCGGATGAGCGACGGGTCCCTGCGCGGCTACAAACCCGCGTGCGGCACGGCGCCGACCCCCTCGACGCCGTACAAGGCGCTCGGCACCGGATGGAACGCCTACGACGTCCTGACCTCGCCGGGCGACCTGACCGGTGACAGGCGGCCCGATCTGCTGGCGCGGAAAGCCTCGACCGGCGACATCTACCTGTTCGCCGCGAAGAGCGACGGAACGCTCGCCGCGGGCAAGAGGATCCGTACGGCGTGGAAGGGCTACACGAAGATCGTCGGTGCCGGGGACCTCAACGGCGACGGGATCGGGGACGTGCTCGCCCGTGACAAGGCGGGGACGCTGTACCGCTACAACGGCACGGGGACGGGCCCGCTGAAGGACCGGGTGAAGGTCTTCTCCGGCTGGGGCGCGTCCTACAACGCGATCGTCGGGGTCGGGGACATCACCGGCGACGGGAAGAGCGACCTGGTCGAGCGCGACACCTCGGGGAACGTCTACCGCAACGCCGGGACGGGGACCGGCTCGTTCGGCTCACGGGTGAAGATCGCGAGCGGCTGGCAGGGCTACAGGGGCCTTTTCTAGCCAGTTTGCTCACCGTTGTGGCGCATGTCATGCCCCCGGCAAGGGAATCGCTGGGGGCATGACAGATGACGCCAAGGCGAGTGGGCTGTCGGACGAAGAACGGCTTGCCCAGCTCGGCTATACGCAGGTTCTGGCCCGCCGCATGTCGGCGTTCTCCAACTACGCGGTCTCGTTCACGATCATCTCGGTGCTCTCGGGCTGTCTGACGCTGTATCTGTTCGGCATGAACACCGGCGGTCCCGCCGTGATCACCTGGGGATGGGTCGCGGTCGGACTGATGACGTTGTTCGTCGGACTGTCGATGGCCGAGATCTGTTCGGCCTATCCGACGTCCGCGGGCCTGTACTTCTGGGCGCACCGGCTCGCCCCCGAGCGTTCCGCGGCGGCGTGGGCCTGGTTCACGGGGTGGTTCAACGTCCTCGGGCAGGTCGCGGTGACCGCGGGCATCGACTTCGGCGCGGCGTCCTTCCTGGGCGCCTACCTGAACCTGCAGTTCGATTTCGAGGTCACGCCGGGCCGGACGATCCTGCTCTTCGCCGGCATCCTCGTCCTGCACGGACTGCTCAACACCTTCGGGGTCCGGATCGTCGCCCTCCTCAACGACATCAGCGTGTGGTGGCACGTCCTGGGCGTCGCGGTGATCGTGGGTGCCCTCGCCTTTGTACCGGACCACCACCAGTCCGCGTCCTTCGTCTTCACGCACTTCGTGAACAACACCGGCTGGGGCAGCGGTGTGTACGTCGTCCTCGTCGGCCTGCTGATGGCGCAGTACACGTTCACCGGGTACGACGCCTCCGCCCATATGACGGAGGAGACGCACGACGCGTCGACGGCCGGCCCCAAGGGCATCGTGCAGTCGATCTGGACGTCGTGGATCGCGGGCTTCGTCCTCCTGCTCGGCTTCACCTTCGCCATCCAGTCGTACGACAAGGAGCTGGGCTCGGCGACCGGCGCGCCGCCGGCGCAGATCCTGCTCGACGCGCTCGGAGCCACCGCGGGCAAGCTCCTGCTGCTGGTCGTGATCGGCGCGCAGTTGTTCTGCGGGATGGCGTCCGTGACCGCCAACAGCCGCATGATCTACGCCTTTTCACGGGACGGGGCGCTGCCGTTCTCCCGGGTGTGGCACACCGTGAGCCCGCGCACGCGCACACCGGTCGCGGCGGTGTGGCTGGCGGCGCTTGGGGCGTTGGTGCTGGGGCTGCCCTACCTCATCAACGTGACCGCGTACGCGGCCGTGACGTCGATCGCCGTGATCGGGCTCTACATCGCCTACGTCATCCCGACGCTGCTGCGGCTGCGGAAGGGGGAGGCGTTCGAACGGGGGCCGTGGCATCTGGGCCGCTGGTCGCGCGTGATCGGCGTGGTGTCGGTCGTCTGGGTGGTCGTCATCACCGTTCTGTTCATGCTGCCGCAGGTCTCCCCGGTCACCTGGGAGACGTTCAACTACGCCCCGGTCGCCGTCCTCGTGGTCCTCGGTTCCGCCGCGGCCTGGTGGACGGCCTCGGCCCGCCACTGGTTCCTCAACCCCGACCACGCCCGCACCCGGGCCCGCGAGGCGGCGCGCAAGGGTGCGCCCGAACCGGTCGATCCGTAGCGTTGTGCGCGGTTGGTCCCCGGCCGTGCGCACCTTCGGCGCGGCCGGGAGACCGATACCCGATCGGAGTCCCGGCCTCGTCCGGCTATGCTCGGGGATGCGTCGGCGCGGGATGGATGCGGGCCGGTGCGTGGACCCTTAGCTCAATTGGCAGAGCAGTGGACTTTTAATCCATTGGTTGTGGGTTCGAGTCCCACAGGGTCTACCGACAAGCCCCGGGCCGGAGTGCATGCGGCCCGGGGCTTCGGTGTGTCGGGGGCAGCCGGGCTCAGCCCGCCGTGAGTTCCGGCAGCGGGAGCGTGTGCTGGGTCTGGAGGACCTTGGCGCGGAGGTAGCGCACGTTGTGGGCGGTGGTGAAGACGCCCGTCGGGACGCGGTGGGAGACCCCGATGCCGAGGTCGCGGAGCTGCTCGGCCTTGTCGGGGTTGTTGGAGAGCAGGTCCAGGGAGCCGACGCCGAGGGCCCGGAGCATCTGGGCGGCCGCCGTGTAGTCGCGGTCGTCCTCGGGCAGGCCGAGGGCGGCGTTGGCGGCGTAGGTGTCGAGACCCTGGTCCTGGAGGGCGTACGCGTCGAGCTTGTTGTAGAGGCCGATGCCGCGGCCCTCCTGGCGCAGGTACAGGAGCACGCCGCCCCGTTCCGCGATCCGCTCCACCGCCTCGCGCAGCTGCGGGCCGCAGTCGCAGCGGGCCGAGCCGAGGACGTCGCCGGTCAGGCACTCGGAGTGCAGGCGCACCAGCGGGTTCGCGCCCGCCTCGCCGAGCACGACGGCGAGGTGTTCCCGGCCGTCGGCCAGTCCGTGGAAGGTGACCAGTTCCGCGTCGACCGAGTAGCCGTCGCCGAAGCGCAGGGGCACGGCGACGCGGGTGCGCACCGTGGCGGTGGGGAAGTCGCGCATGTTGTCTCTCCGGTCCAGCGGTCGGTGGCAGTGGTTTCCCAGGGACTGTGTTTCATATTTGAAGCACAGCCTCGGAGTGCGACCGTACCTGATGCTTTAAAGTTCAAGCAACACTTCCGGCGGAGATGGGCCGACTGCGGCTCACCCGGCTTCCCTGCCCACCCCGTCCGCCCGGTCCGCCCGGTCCACCCCATCCGTGCGTCCTCAGGAGGAACGCCGCCGCCACGGCAGATCTTCCCCCTGGACCCCGGGCCCTTCGCCCTGGATGCCGCGGGTGATGCTCGCGCAGATCTCCTCCAACTGCCCCACCTGCTCCGGGGTCAGCCGGTCGAAGAGCGCCGCGCGGACCTGCTCCACGTGCCCGGGCGCCGTCCGTTCCAGGACGGCCATACCCTCGTCCGTGAGGACCGCGACATGACCGCGCCGGTCCGTGGGGCACCCTTCCCGGCGTACCAGGCCGTCGTTCGCCAGCCGGGTCACGCCGTAGGTCAGCCGGCTGCGGGTGATCTTCAGGACCTCGGCGAGATCGGTCATCCGCAGCCGCCGCTCCGGGGCCTCGGACAGCATGGCCAGGATGGAGTAGTAAAGGTGGGACATGCCGGCCTCCGCCTGGAGCTGCCGGTCGATCGTGTCCTCCAGGAGCGAGACGGCGGCGATGTACGAGCGCCAGGCGCGTTGCTCGGCGGGAGTGAGCCAGCGGGTCGTCATGCCGCCAGTCTAGGTATTGTTTAAAAGTTGAACCACTGATGAACCGCCACTCGAGCACCCACTTGAGTCACTAGCAGCCCAGAGCGCGGAGCTCGGAGCCGGAGGCAGCGTCCCATGCCCCATCCCTACGTCCTGTTGTCCGCCGCCGTCTCCCTCGACGGCTTCCTGGACGACACCGGCCCCGAACGGCTGCTGCTCTCGGGTCCGGCCGACTTCGACCGGGTCGACGAGGTGCGGGCGTCCAGCGACGCGATCCTGGTCGGCGCCGGCACCATCCGCTCGGACAATCCCCGGCTTCTCGTCAACTCCGCCGAGCGGCGGGCGGCCCGCGTCGCCGAAGGCCGCCCCGCCTACCCGTTGAAGGTCACCGTCAGCGGGTCCGGCGACCTCGACCCCGACGCGCAGTTCTGGCACACGGGCGGCGAGAAGATCGTCTACACCACGGACAAGGGGGCCGTACGGGCCGCCGACGCCCTGCGCGGTCCGGGCGTCGACGTGGTGGCGACGGGGGCCGAACTGGACTGGCGGGCCGTGCTCGAACACCTCCATGACGTGCGGGGGGTGCGGCGTCTCATGGTCGAGGGCGGCGGGCGCGTGCACACCCAGCTGATGGGCCAGGGCCTGGCCGACGAGCTGCAGCTCGCCGTCGCCCCGCTCTTCGTGGGACAGGCGGACGCACCACGGCTGTTCGGGCCCGGGGGATACCCGCCCGGGCGGATGCGGCTGGTGGAGACGCGGGCGGTGGGAGACGTCGTCCTCATCCGCTACGTCCCCACGGCACCCGGCACCGGCGGGCTCGCGGCCGCCGCGGACCGGCACTGGCTGGGGGTCGCGTGCGAACTGGCCGCGCTCTGCCCGCCGTCGCAGACCGCGTTCAGCGTGGGCGCGGTGGTGGTGGCCGCGGACGGCACCGAGCTGGCCCGCGGACACTCGCGGGAGGGGGGCGACCCGGTCGCGCACGCGGAGGAGGCGGCACTCGCCAAGATCGCCGCCGGGGATCCGCGGCTGGCGTCCGCCACCGTCTACAGCAGTCTGGAACCGTGCGCCCGGCGGGCCTCGCGGCCCGCGCCCTGCGCCCGGCTGATTCTCGACGCGGGAGTGCGCAGGGTGGTGACCGCCTGGCGGGAGCCGGACACGTTCGTGGCGGGCGCGGACGGAAACGGTCTGCTGGCGGCCGCGGGCGCGGACGTCGTGGTGCTCCCGGAGTTCGAGGAGCGGGCCACGGCACCCAACCGGCATCTTCTCGGCGCCCCTTAAGGGCTGTCCCGTGATCCCCGGTGGATCGGCGCGCGGCGTCGGATGCGGTGCATCGCAAGGCGGAGGGTCGTCCTCATGCTGGGTGTGTTCGGGCGATCCGACAACGCGGCGAGGTGCCGTGGCTGTCGTCGTGCGCCCGCCGGGGATCACGGGACAGCCCTTGGCGGAGGGGCTTCCGGCGGTCGGGCTCCCCTGCCGTGGTGGGCGCGAGCGGAGCGGAACCGCGGGGGGAGCGGAGCGGAACCGCGGAGGAAGAGGCCTGGTCGTGGGGCGTGCGTGCACGGGTGTGCTCCGGGGGTCGAACATGGCGTACACTGGTTTCAACGACGCGGGGTGGAGCAGCTCGGTAGCTCGCTGGGCTCATAACCCAGAGGTCGCAGGTTCAAATCCTGTCCCCGCTACTCAAGGCCAAGGGCCGGAACTCGGATTCACGAGGTCCGGCCCTTGGTGTTTCCCGCCTCGGTGTTTCCCGCCCTGGTGTTTCGGGCCTTCGGTGCCGTCCCCCGGTCGGTCCACACCGCTGGCCCACTCCCCCCACTCCGGGAAACCTGGACGGGTGGGGCAGCCAGGTGGTGCGCAGCGGGCCGAACAGCCCTACGACCGGTCGGGCGGACGGCTGCCCGGCGACCCCGTGCCCGACCCCGGGCTGGGGAGCGAGCCGCCACGGATTCCGGCCGAGGCGGACGCGCGCCGGATCTCGCACGCCTCGACCCTGGTGCGGGTACTGCCGGTGCTGCTCGTCGTCGTCGCGGTGGTCTACGACGTCCTGACACCGCCCGGATTCACCGCGGCCCCGCTCTTCACGGCAGCCCCGCTCGTCGCCGCGCCTCTCTTCTCGCTGCGCGGCACCCTCCTCGCAGGCGCCCTGACACTGGCCGCACTGCTCGCACTCCGTCTCAGGTCCGGCCTGCGCATGGGGATCGGCTCGATCACCGAGGTCGTCACGGTGGCGACCGTCGTCGGCCTCGCCGTCCTCATCAACGTCCTCGTCCGACGCTCGGACGAACGGCTCGCCTGGGCCCGCCAGATCGCCGAGGCGGCACAGCGCGCCGTGCTGCCGGAGCCCGAGGCCAGGATCGGTGCCCTGGAGGTCGCGGCGCGCTACGAGGCCGCCCAGGAGGGTGCGTCCATCGGCGGCGACCTGTACGCGGTGCAGGACACCCCGCACGGCGTACGGCTGGTGGTGGGCGACGTCCGCGGGAAGGGCATGGGCGCGGTGGCCGCCGTCGCGGTGGTCATCGGGGCGTTCCGGGAGGCGGCCGAGCAGGAGACGACGGTGGAGGCGGTCGCGCAGCGGCTGGAACGGGCGCTGGCCCGCGAGGGCACCCGGCGCGAGGGCCTGGACGCCTTCGAGGGCTTCACCACGGCCGTCCTCGCGGAGATCCCGCACGACGGCGACGCGGTACGGATCGTCAACCGCGGCCATCCGCCGCCGTTGCTCCTGCACGCGGACGGCACGCTGGCCACGCTCGACGCCGCGGACCCCGCGCTGCCGCTCGGCATGGGCGAGCTCGGCTCCTGGCCCGACCGCACGGAGACGGCGGACTTCCCGCCCGGCTCCACACTGCTGGTCCACACGGACGGGCTGTCCGAGGCGCGCGACCGCCGGGGGAACTTCTACGAGCCGGCCGAACGGCTCGAGGGACGGACCTTCCGCGACCTGGACGCCCTGCTGGCCGCGCTCGCGTCGGGGGTCCGACGGCACACGGGCGGCGCGCTCTCGGACGACATGGCGCTGCTCGCCGTACGGCGTCCCGGGTAGGCGGCGGCGTTCCTTGATCGTTGTGACGAGGGGTAGCCGGACGGTGTCCCTCCGCACAACGCCTGACGCATCGTCAAAGACGGGCTCGTGGGGGAGGGTGGGTCAACTCGCCCGTTTTCCGCCGCTCATGCCCGTAAGTCCTGGCCAAGAGAGCGCAATGATCAGCGTGAACGGCTTGGAATCCGGTACCGGAGTCTATTAACGTTCGATAACGCAGCGCGGTCGTCCCAGCCGTCACAAGAGACGGCTCCGTGCGCACGCGCCGAATCCCGCGAGGGAACCGGGGAACCACCAACTTGGGGTGAATCGAGCGTCTTTCACGGTGGAGACACCGTGGGTTGACGCGCGTAGGAGACCTTCCTGCTCCGAACCCGTCAGCTAACCCGGTAGGCGAGAAGGAAGGAAAGGAGCGCGCCCACGTGGCGTCCAACCGGCCTGCCCAGCCCACTTCGTTCGCGCCGAACGAGACCCAGACTTTCGGTTACTCCCGCGGCGACGACGAGGGCCCCTGGGAGGAGTGGAACCCCACCGCGGATTCCGTCGCTCCCGTCCGCGGCCGGCACCGCGTCTCCAAGCAGCGAGGGGGCGGGCTCGCCCGCAGTTCCACCGTCCTCGGCGTCGGTGTCCTGGCCGCCGTCGGTGCGGGTGGCATCGCCACCGCCGCGCCCGGCAAGCCGCCCGTGTCGATCTCGCTGCCCGACCTCTCCTCGGTCACCCAGTCGGCCAAGGCCCTGATTTCCGATGGCGGTTCCAGCACGCCGAAGGGCTCCTCCACCCCGCTCACCGGCGCCGGTCTCACCAGCGCCGACGCCGCCCAGGGCAACGCGGACGCCGGGGAGGCGTTGCGTGCCCGCATCATGGAGCAGGCCGAGTCCCAGCAGGACCAGGTCGACAGTGCGGCCCAGGCCGCCGCCGAGACGGCCGCCGCGAAGAAGGCGGTCGCGCTGGCCGCCGAGCAGCAGGACGAGGCCAAGGCCAAGGAAGCCGCCGCGAAGAAGAAGGCGGACGCGGAGGCCAAGCAGAAGGCCGAGGCCGCGCGCCTCGCGGAGCTCGCCAAGAGCTACTCGCTGCCGACCTCCTCGTACACCCTGACCTCCCGCTTCGGCGACGCCGGCTCCATGTGGTCCTCCGGGTACCACACCGGCCTCGACTTCGCCGCCCCCACGGGCACGCTGATCAAGGCGATCCACAGCGGCACCGTCACGGAGGCGGGCTGGGCCGGCGCGTACGGCTACCGCACGATCCTCACCCTCGACGACGGCACGGAGCTGTGGTTCTGCCACCAGTCGTCCATCAGCGTCAGCGTGGGGCAGAAGGTGGGCACGGGCGACGTCATCGGACGGGTGGGCGCGACCGGCAACGTGACCGGGCCGCACCTCCACCTGGAGGTCCACCCCGGCGGCGGCGACGCGATCGACCCGATGGCGTGGCTGCACGGCAAGGGCATCAACCCCTGATCCGGCGCCCGCCACCAGTACGGCGGGTGCGGAATGCAGTCGTCCGGTACGACTGTTGCAATGGGGTATGACTCCTCTCCGCAAGCTCGGTTCCTCCGACCTCGAGGTCTTCCCGCTCGCCCTCGGCGGCAACGTCTTCGGCTGGACCGCCGACGAGGCGCAGTCCTTCGCCGTCCTCGACGCGTACGTGGCCGGGGGCGGCAACTTCGTCGACACCGCCGACGGCTACTCGGCGTGGATCCCCGGCAACAAGGGCGGCGAGTCCGAGACGATCATCGGCAAGTGGTTCGCCGCGCGCGGCAACCGTTCCGATGTCGTCCTCGCCACCAAGGTCGGCGCCCATCCCCAGTACAAGGGGCTGGCCCCGGACACCATCAGGGCGGCGGCCGACGCGTCACTGCGCCGGCTCGGCACGGACTACATCGACCTCTACTACACCCACTTCGACGACACCTCGGTCCCGGTCGAGGAGATCATCGGCACGCTCGACGAGCTGGTCCGGGCCGGAAAGGTCCGGGCGATCGGCGCCTCCAACCTCTCCGCCGAGCGGCTCGCGGAGTCCCTGGAGTTCTCCGACCGCGAGGGCCTCGCGCGCTACACCGCCCTCCAGCCCCACTACAACCTCGTCTCGCGCGACACCTACGAGGGCCCTCTCCAGGAGGTCGCCTCCCGGACCGGACTGGCCGCCGTCCCGTACTTCGCCCTCGCCGCCGGCTTCCTCACCGGCAAGTACCGCCCGGGCACGACCGTCGACTCGGCGCGGGCCGAGGGCGCGGGCAAGCACCTCGAGACGGAGCGGGGCCCCCGTGTCCTCGACGCCCTCGACGAGGTCGCCCGTGCCCATGACGTCCCGGTCGCCACGGTCGCCCTCGCCTGGCTCGCCGCCCGGCCCACGGTCGCGGCACCGATCGCCTCCGCGCGGACGGTCGAACAGCTTCCGGCGCTGCTCGCGGTCGCGGACCTGACGCTGAAGGACGACGAACTGGCGCGGCTGACGGAGGCGTCGGCCTGAGCGATCCGCTCCCCGGCCCCGGCGCCGCTCAGGTCCGGTACGGGTCGTACGCCGGATGGGGCGCTGCCGGGGCAGGGTACGGACGTCCGTCCGGGGCGGACGGCTGCGCCGGCACATAGCCGTAGCCGTAGCCGTGGCCGCCGCCGTGGCCATAGCCGTGGCCGTACGCGGCGGGCCACGGCGGTGGCAGCGCTACGGCCGGCGCGGTCACCCGTGCCGCGTACGCGAGGGAGGGGCGGGCGACCTCCCGGTGCCGCCACAGCTCGTGGAGCAACTCCCGCTCCCGGACGACGAAATCGGCGCCCGCGCGGCCGCTCCGTCCCCGGTGCCGCAGGAACGCGAGCGAGGTCGCGCAGGCCTCGTACCGCGCGACCGACCGTGCCGCCGCCCTGCCGAAGTGATGGGCCGCGTACTGACGGGCGAGCCGCCGTGCCCGCATCGAACCGAGCACGTACGGTTCGGGCGGGGTCAGCCACCCGGCGACGGCGTACGCCGGGAGTTCGGCGCGGACGGTCCTCAGCTCGCGCTGCCGGGTCCAGACGACGAGGAACGTGAGCAGCCCGAACGCCGGCACCATGAACGCGCCGTACACCGCGAAGAACCCGTACTCCCCGAAGCTCGACGAGCCGTTCCACATGGCGTGCATGCCCATCGCGAGCAGCAGTCCGCCCAGGGGCAGCAGGACGCGGCGCAGCCGCCGGCGCTCGGCGGACAGGGCAGCCATGCCGAAGCCGATGCCGGTGAACACGGTGAACAGCGGGTGCGCGAAGGGCGCCATCACGACCCGGACGAAGAAGGTCGCGGCGGTGACGGAGGCCAGTCCGCGCTCGCCGCTGAGCTGGTCCGTGCCGAAGGCGTTGCCGAGGTAGAGGATGTTCTCGGTGAAGGCGAAGCCGGTCGCGGTGACCCCGGCGATGACCACGCCGTCGACGATCCCGGTGAAGTGCCGTCTGCGGAAGAGGAAGACCAGCAGGACGGCCGCGGCCTTCGCGGACTCCTCGACGATCGGGGCTATGACCGTCGCGCCGAGCGTGTCCGCGCTCGACGGGTCGGCGGTCGCGGTCGCTATCCACCGGGTCGCGAAGCTGTTGGCGACGATCGCTATCAGGGCCGCCGCGCACGCGCCCCAGGCGAAGGCGAAGAGCAGGTTCCGCCAGGGGCCGGGCTCGACCCGGTCCAGCCAGCGGAACGCGGCGAGAAGGAGCGGGACGGGCAGCACGGCGAGGCCGAGGCCCACCAGGAAGCCCTCGGTACCGGTCTGCCGGCGCACCAGGGCCAGGATCACGAGACCGGAGAGCGCGAGCAGGGCGGTCAGCGCGCCGTACCGGACCCTCCCCCAAGCCCGCGGCTGCGCTCGAGCAGGGAGGGACCCCCATCGCTGCCACCAGTGCGGGAGCCGCGGCGCACCGGCGGCCGGCGCGTCGCCGGGAGCGCCGGGTTGCGTGGGGTACGCGGGGAAGGTGGCCACGGCATTGACCCTAACGAGGCAGGGGCGGTGCCCGCGACGGTGCCGGAGGCGGTCCGCGGGGGTGTCAGTCGCCCGACGTGTGCTGCTCCCGGTGCTGTACGCGCCGGAAGAGGAGGTCGTTCACCACATGACCCTTCTCCAGCCCCTGGCCCTCGAAACGGGTCAGCGGCCGGAAGCCCGGACGAGGCGCGAAACCGCCGTCCGGCGCGGTGTTCTCGAAGTCCGGATGCGCGGTCAGCACCTCCAGCATCTGTTCGGCGTACGGCTCCCAGTCGGTCGCGCAGTGCACCAGGGCGCCCGGCGCGAGGCGGGTCGCGACGAGATCCAGGAACTCCGGCTGGATCAGCCGGCGCTTGTGGTGGCGCTTCTTGGGCCACGGGTCGGGGAAGTACACGCGCAGGCCGCTCAGCGAGTCCGGCGGGAGCATCTCGCGGAGCAGGATGATCGCGTCGCCGTTGCCGACCCGGATGTTGGACAGTCCGTTCTGGTCCGCGAGGTTCAGCAGGTTGCCCTGGCCGGGGGTGTGCACGTCGACGGCGAGGATGCCCGTCCCCGGGTCCTCGATGGCCATCCGCGCCGTGGCCTCGCCCATGCCGAACCCGATTTCCAGGACGACGGGAAGGTCGGCACCGAAGAGTTCGGCCAGGTCGATGATCCGCTGCCCGTCGATGTCGAGACCCCACTTGGGCCACAGCCGCTGCAGGGCGTCCGCCTGCCCGGCCGTCACCCGGCTCCGGCGCGGCTGGAAACTCCGGATCCGCCGCTCGAAGTGCGATCCGGCGGGATCGGCCTTCGGCCCGTCGGGGAACCGGGGCTCTCCCTTGGCACGGGGGCGCTCCCGCTGGGTGTCGCCGGCGGGCTGGGGCTCTTCGGGGGAGCTGCTCAGGAACTCAGACACAATGCGTCGATTTTACGACCAGGTCCCGCGGAAACCGTGCGCTGCCCACTGGGGGCTGCCGCCCCCGGACCCCCCGCTCCGGCCTTAAGGGCCTTGTCCTCAAGCGCCGGACGGGCTGATGGTGCGGGCCTGGGCTGCGGATTTTCAGCCCGTCCGGCGTTTGAGGACGAGCCCTGCGGGCGATGGGGGCCCAGGGACGGAGCCCCTTGGCCGGGTCTGGGGGCGGCAGCCCCCAGGTGGAGGATGGGTCGGGCAGGGGCGGCGGGGGCGAAAACCCTCAGGTCGCCGCCAGCGCGGCCAGCGCCCTCCGCGCAACCTCTCTCCCGATCGGCAGAGCCGCCGTCGCGGCAGGCGACGGCGCGTTCAGCACATGCACCGTCCGCACCCCCTCCTCGATCAGGAAGTCGTCCACCAGCGTCCCGTCCCGCAGCACCGCCTGTGCCCGCACTCCCGCCTCCGCAGGCACCAGATCGTCCACCGTCACCGCCGGCAGCAGCCGCTGCACGGCCCCGGTGAACGCCTTTCTGGACACCGACCGCCGCAGCTCCCCCGCCCCGTACCACCAGTGCCGCCGGGCCATCCGCCACGACCCGGGCCAGGCCAGGGTCGTGCCCACCTCGCGGGGACGGATCACCCCCCACCCGTACCCCTCCCGGGCGAGCGCGGGCACCGCGTTGGGCCCGATGTGGACGTCTCCGTCGATCCCCCGGGTGAGATGCACCCCGAGGAAGGGGAAGGCGGGGTCCGGCACGGGATACACGAGCCCCCGCACCAGCTCGGGGCGCGCCAACGAGTAGTACTCGCCGCGGAACGGCACGATCCGCATCCCGGGCTCGTCCCCCGCGAGCCGCGCGACCTCGTCGCACTGGAGCCCCGCGCAGTTGACCAGCACCCGCGCACGGACGATCGTGCCGTCACCGGTGCGGACGGCGACACCGAGGGCGTCCCGCCGGTCGATGCGGACGACCTCGGCCCCGTAGCGGATCTCCGCGCCGGAGGCCTCCGCGAGCTGCCGGGCGACCGCCACGTAGTCGCAGATCCCCGTCGTGCCGACATGGATCGCGGCGAGCCCGCGCACCTCCGGCTCGTACTCCGCGAGCTGGGCGGTGCCCAGCTCGCGGACCGGAATCCCGTTCTCCCGGCCCCGCTGCACGAGTGCGTGCAGGCGGGGCAGCTCGGCCTTCTCGGTGGCGACGATCAGCTTGCCGGTGACGGCGTGCGCGATGCCGTACTCCGCGCAGAACTTGACCATCTCGGCGGCGCCGCGCACCGCGTAGCGCGCCTTCAGCGAGCCCGGCCGGTAGTAGATCCCGCTGTGGATCACCCCGCTGTTGTGCCCCGTCTGGTGCCGGGCGGCGCCGGACTCCTTCTCCAGCACGGTCACCCGTGTGCCCGGCGCGGCGCGCGTGATCGCGTACGCCGTCGACAGGCCGACGATCCCGCCGCCGATCACCAGCACATCGCAGTCGTGAACGATCCGCACCTGCTCCACCTCCCGGCTTCGATAGTGCACTGCGCCACTGACAATGCCCTCAAACCCGGAAAGCGCCGCGAAGATCGCACAGATGGACGAGAGGACGCCGCGCGTGCGGGGGACGGGGCGAGCCCGTGTCCCGCGGGGGCTCATCCCGCCCCGCACACCCGCCCCGCACACCCGTCCCCGCGCACCCCGTCCCCGCACACCGGAGCGGAGCCGATCCCGGCCGGGTCCCGCCGTCCGGCCCTTCCCGTCGGGTGACGCGAAGGGCCGGACCACCGCTCACGACCACCGGACACGGCCACCGACGCGGCCACTGAACTCGGCCGTCGACACGGTCTACGCGGGAGCCATCAGCAGCGGTCGTGCGCGCTCCCGGAGTTCCGCCACGCGCGGTTCGTCGCCGTACGGCTCCAGCCGGTGGAGCAGGTCCTTCACGTACTCGGTGGTGCGCGCGGAGGAGATGCGCCCGGCGACCTCCACCGCCCGTACGCCCTGCTCGCACGCCGCGTCCAGATTGCCCGACTCGAGCTCGGCGACCGCCGACACCACCAGGCGCAGACCGTGGGAGCGGACGAACTCCTCCGTCGGCTTCGACAGCGCCTGCTCGGTGAAGCGGCGGACCTGGCGCGGCGCCTTGAGATCGCGGTAGCACTCCGCCGCGTCGGCGGCGAACCGGTCGTACGAGTAGAAGCCCAACCAGGACGGATCGTTGTCGCCGTCCCGGGCCCGCTCCAGCCAGCCCTCCGCGGCCCGCAGGGCCCCGCCGGCCGCGTGGGCGTCACCGGCGCGGGCGTGGGCGCGAGCCTCGACGAGGCGGAAGAAACTCATCGTGCGGGCCGTGGCCAGCCCGCGGTTGCGTTCGAGGGCGGCCTGGGCGAGGTCGACGCCCTCGTCGCCGAAGCCCCGGTAGGTCGCCTGGAGGGACATGGAGGCGAGCACGTAGCCCCCGAGGGGGACGTCCGCCGCCGCTCTGGCCAGCCGCAGCGCCTGGATGTAGTAGCGCTGCGCCGCCTCCTGCTGGCCGGTGTCGAAGGCCATCCAGCCGGCGAGGCGGGTGAGTTCGGCGGACGCCCCGAAGAGGGCCCTGCCGACCTCGTCCGAGTACGAGCCGAGCAGCAGCGGAGCCGCCTCGACGCGCAGACACTCCGGCACCATCGACGAACGCCAGTCGCCGCCTCCGTACTTGGAGTCCCAGCGTCTGGCGTCCTCGGCTGCCTCGCGGAGCTTCTGCACGTCGCTGTGGCCGACTTTCAGTGGCGCTCCGGAGCCCTCGGCAGGGTTCGCGTCCCGCGCCACCGAACTGTCGGCCGGGGTTATCAGCCAGCGTGAGGCGGGGGTCGCGTAGGCGCTCACCGCGAAGGATCCGGCCAGTGACTGCCAGATGCCGCCGCTGCCTGCCCGGCGCCCGGCGAGATCGAGACGGTACAGATCGGTGGCCGACCGCACCGCCTGCCCGACGTCACGGGGGAAGGCGAGGCCCACTTCGGGCGCGGGATCCGCGTCCGCCAGACCGATCTCGTGGAGCGGCACCGGGCGGCCGAGCTTCTGCCCGATGGCGGCCGCGATGAGGTGCGGAGCCGCACCTTGGGGCACCATTCCCTTCGACACCCAGCGCGCCACGGACGTCTTGTCGTAGCGAAGAGTCAACCCGCGTTGAGCGCCGAGATCGTTGACGCGCCGCGCGAGTCCTGCGTTGCTGATTCCCGCGAGGGCGAGAACGGCGCCGAGTTTTTCGTTCGGCCCGCGTTGCTCCCTGGACATGCGCCACCCCTCGACACAGACGGCTGCCGCGCTGGCATAACCATGCGGCATTCGTAAACCCAGCGTAGTTCGCCGCATCCCATGCGTTAAGGGGCGTTGTTCCCAATGGCGGGATTGTGGTCCGTACGGAAGTACGGACGGTTGCGGCGTGCTCCTGTTGTGTGGCTGTGCGCCCGCCCGTGCGCTCTTCTCCGGCCATCGGGGGAGCGCTTCCATGGAGGGTGCGTGGGTCGGCCCGCTGTACTGGATCCAGTGGGCTGGGGGACACCGCCGCCTCCATCCCCGCGGGCGGCGGACCGGTCCGGGAGGCGAACTCCGCCTCCCGGACCGTGCGTCGGTCCAGCGGTGCGCAGGGCCTGTACGGAGAGTGTGCACGGCTGTCCGGCCGTGGCCGATTTGGCCGAAAATCGACGGTGCTTCGCGCGGGTGATTACCGCTCCCACCACGCGACTTGAGGGCGCGCAGGGTGTCCGAGGGGAGCGTATCGGGGGCGCATTCGCGTCGCAGATCCACCCCCGCCCTCGGCGTCCCGTTCGCCCGTCCCCCCTGACTGCCCTTCCCCCGGCGGGCGTTCGCAGTTGTTTCGGATCGGCTTTGCAGTCGCTCCCCAGCGGCGCGCACGCGTTCGCGGGGGCGCATTCCAGGGGGCGCAAGCCGTCGCAGGAAGCCTCCCGCGCGCACTCTTCGTGGCAGCATGGTGCCGAGTTCGTACGGTGCACTGGTTGTCCACAGTCCGTGGAGGCGTCGATGCGGTGGTTGGTGGGGTGGAGCAGTGCCGCCGCCAGGGCGCCCGAGATCGGTTCGGCGGGCGCCACCGGAAACGACGGCGAGACCGTGCACCCGGTGGGCTCCCAACTCCTGTGGGGCGACCCCGATCCGCTCTGGGCGGTCGGCGACTGGCGCCCCGACGAGGTCCGCGTCGTGAAGGCCGACGCCCAGAACCGGATCGCGGTCCTCGGCACCTGTGGCGCGAGCGACGAGGAGATCCGGGTCGGACTCTTCGCGGCGCGCGGCGGCGCACTGCGGCATCTCACCGCGTGGTCCGGCAGTTACACCGCCGTCGTCCAGGTCGGCCGCCGCGTCACCGTCGCGGGTGATCTCGCCGGCATCCGGCCCGTCTTCTACACCCCCTGGGCCGGCGGCACCGCGTACGCGACCGCCGCGCTGCCGCTCGCCGACCTCATCGAGGCCAACCTCGACTTCGGACATCTGGCGGCCCTGCTCGCCGCCCCCGACGTACCGGCCGCGGTCCACGACTCGACGCCCTACGAAGGTGTGCGGCGGATTCCGCCGGGACACGCGCTGATCCTGCGCACCGGCGCCCGGGAGATCGCCGGCTACGAACCCGTCGCGTCGCTCGCCGTCGCCGCGCCCTCCGCCGACCCCGACCGCGCGGTGGACGGCGTCCGGGACGCCCTCGTGGAGGCCGTGCGCGCGCGTCTCGCCGCGCCCCGGCACGTTCCCGGCACCGACATCGACCCCGGGCCCGTCCCCGGAATGGGGCCCGCGGAACGGCGCGCCGCGCGAGGCATGCCCGTGCCCGGGATCGGGTCCGACCTCTCGGGAGGGCCCGCCTCCGGGACGCTGGCCCTGCTCGCCGCGGGGCTTCCGGGGGCGCCCGGGACCGTACTGGGGCACGGCACGGGGGCCGGGGAGCGGCTGCTCGCGGTCACGTTCAACGACCTCGCGGTGCGCGGGCGGGAGGCCGAACTGGAGCGGGCCGGGACGCTGGCCGCCAATCCCCGGCTGCACCATGTGGTCGTCACCGGGGGCGAGGAGACCCTCCCGTACGCCGACCTGGACGGTCCGCTGACCGACGAACCCGGACCCTCGCTGGTGGCCGCGGCGCGGCACCGGGCGCGGCTCGCCTCCGGCAGCGCGGACCACTTCACGGGGTACGGGGCCCGGCAGGTGCTCGACGCCCATCCGGCGCGGCTGGCCGACCTGCTGATGGACCGCAAGAGACGTCATCTGGTGCGCCCCGTCGCCGCGTTGGCGAAGGCCGACGGGTCGGTGATGGTTCCCGCGCGCGTGTACGGCGCGGCACGCAGACTGGCGCGCACGCCGTACCGGACCGGTGTCGACGTCCTCGCCGACCGGCTGCTGCACCGGCGGTTCGAGGAACCGGGCGGGGCCGTGGGGGCGTCGCTCGCCGCGCTCACCTGGGCCCGGCCCGGCCCGGCGGCGCGCTGGCTCACCGGTGAGGCGTTGGCTGAAGTATCGGTTCGCCTGCAGGGGACCACAGGTCGGCCCGGGGTCGGGCCCGGACAGCGGCCCGGTGACTTCCGCGCCCGCGCGGCACTCGCTCGTCAGGCCGGCGATCTCCGCGTCCTGGAGCAGGCCGCCGAGATCCGCTTCCAGCGACTGCACATGCCGTTCCTGGACAACCAGGTCGTCCGCGCCTGCCGGGCCCTTCCGGAGGCGCTGCGGGTCCAGCCCGGGGCGCGGGCGGAGATTCTGCGTTCGGTGCTGGAGGGGGCCGGGGTGGCCGAACTGCCGCCCGGGTGGGGGGCGCCTTCGCACGCGTCCTCGGCGGCGGCCGCGCGGACGGGGCTGCGGGTGGCCGCGGACTCCCTGATCGCGCTGTTCGACACGCCGTTGCTCGCGCAGGCCGGGCTGGTGGAGGCGCGGGTCGTGCGCAAGGCCCTGCGGGCGGCTGCCGCGGGGGAGCCGCTGCCGCTGGACGGGCTCGCGGATCTGGTCTCCCTGGAGCTGTGGCTGCGGCGGTTGCTGGCGCGGCGGGGGACGTGCTGGACGGGGACGCCCGCGCGGCAGCGGGCGGTGCCTGCGGGGATCGTGCCGCAGGGGCGGGCGTTGGGGGCGGGGGCCGGGGGGCGGGGGTAGGGCGTCGCTGCCGGTCTGTGGTCCGCGGTGGGTGGGTCGGGGCCGTGCCGGTGTGTCGAGGCCGTCGCCGCCGGATCAGACGTGGGCCGGGCATGGGAGCCGCTGCTCGATCCGAACGTAAGCGACGGCCTGCGACACACCGGCACGGCCCCTCGCGTGGCACGGGCGGCTGCGGCTGCGCGTGCGGATGCGGCTGCGGGTGCGTGGTCGGCGGTCTGCGAGACACCGGGACGGCCCCTCGCGTGGCACGGGCGGGTGCGGGTGCGGGGGCGGCTGCGGGTGTGTGGGTGGCGGCCTGCGAGACGCCGGCACGGCCCCTTCCGTGCATCGTCGGCTGCGGGCATGTGACGCGCCGGCACGGGGCCTTCGGTGCGGGGGCGAGGTGTGGGTTTTCAGCCCGTCCGGCGTTTGAGGACGAGCCCTTCGGGCGAGCGGGGGTCCAGGGGGCGCAGCCCCTTGGCGGGGGCTGGGGCGGAGCCCCCAGGTACGGGATGGGTCGGGTAGGGGCGGCGGGGGCGAAGGAAGGTTTTCGGGGGGCCGCCGGGGGCGCGACGCTCGGGCGGGGGGAAAGCCGCGGCCCCACCCACCGGCACCGGTGAGAATAGGGTCGTGCGGTACAGGATCCTGGGAGTGGCCCAGGCGGAGGACGAGCGGGGAACACCGACCACGGTGGGCGGCCCCCGCGTCCGCGCGCTGCTCGCCGCCCTGGCCCGACGCCCCGATCGCACCACATCCCCGGAAACCCTGATCGACGAGGTGTGGGCGGACGAACCCCCACTGGACGCCCCGGCGGCACTGCAGGCCCTGGTCGGGCGCCTGCGCCGCACCCTCGGCAGGGACGCCGTCGTCTCGGAGGCGGGCGGCTACCGGCTGCGCGCCGCCAGGGACGACGTGGACCTGTTCGTCTTCGAGCGCCTGGTCCGCGAGGGCACGGCGGCACTCGAACACGGCGACGCCCCCACCGCCGCCCGCAGCCTCCGCGAGGCCCTCGCCCTGTGGCGCGGTCCGGCCCTCGCGGACCTCCCCGACCGCAGCGCCGCGACCCGCCCGGACGCACTCCGCCTGGAGGCGACGCGCACCCGCATCGAGGCGGACCTGCGACTGGGCCGCGCCCCCTACGTCGTACCGGAGTTGAAGGAGCTGACGACCGCCCACCCGTACGACGAGGCCCTGCGCGCCCTGCTCCTCCGGGCCCTGCGCGACACGGGCCGCGGCGCGGACGCGCTGGCCGCGTACGAGGAGGTGCGCCGTGCCCTGCTGGACGGGCTGGGCACTGACCCGGGCCCCCAACTACGCGCCCTGCACGCCGAGTTGCTCGCCCAGGAGACCGGGCCGGCGCCGATACCCTCCCGGCCGGAGCGGAACGGCAACATTCGTCCCCGTCTGAACTCGTTCGTCGGAAGGGAACCCGACCTCGACGCGATCCGTTCCGATCTGCGGCGGGCACGCCTGGTCACGCTGACCGGACCGGGCGGCTCGGGGAAGACCCGCCTCGCCGAGGAAGCCGCCGCCGGGCTCCCGCAGGCGTGGCTGGTCGAGCTGGCCCCGCTCGACCGGCCCGAGGCGGTCCCCGGCGCCGTGGTCAGTGCCCTCGGTCTCCGCGAGACCGCGCTGATCAGCAACGAGACGGTGGTCGCCCAGGACGACCCGCTCGCCCTGCTCGTCGAGTACTGCGCCGCGCGCGACCCGCTCCTCATTCTCGACAACTGCGAACATGTCATCGGCGCCGCGGCCGAGCTCGCCGAGACCCTCCTCACCCACTGCCCGGGGCTCACGATCCTCGCGACCAGCCGTGAACCCCTCGGCGTGCCCGGTGAGTTGGTGCGTCCGGTCGAGCCCCTGCCGCCGGATCCCGCGCGGCGTCTGTTCATGCAGCGTGCGGCGGCCGTGCGTCCCGGCGCCGACGCCGCCCTGCGCGACTTCGAAGCGGTGGACGAGATCTGCCGGCGACTCGACGGCCTGCCCCTGGCCATCGAGCTGGCCGCCGCGCGCCTGCGCCTGCTGACGCCACGCCAGATCGCCGACCGGCTCGACGACCGCTTCCGGCTCCTCACCTCCGGAAGCCGCACCGTGCTGCCCCGCCAGCAGACCCTGCGCGCCGTCGTCGACTGGTCCTGGGACCTGCTCGACGAGCGGGAGCGGACCGTGCTGCGCGAGGCGTCCGTCTTCGCCGGCGGCTGGGACCTCGCCGCCGCCGAGGCTGTGTGCACCGGCCCCGCCGCCCACCTCGTCGGCGCGCTCGTCGACAAGTCCCTCGTCGTCGCGACCCCGTACGACGCGGACCCCGACGGGAGCGGCGCCGACGGGGCGCGTGGCGGTGGGGGCATGCGGTATCGGATGCTGGAGACCATTCACGAGTACGCGGCCGAGCGCGCCGCCGAGGTTCCCGACCTGCGCGCCGAGGCCGAGCGCCGCCACCGTGCGTGGGCGCGGGGGCTCGTCGAACAGGCCGAGCCGCTGCTGCGCTCCGCCGCCCAACTGCCCTGGATCCGCCGCCTGGAGACCGAGCTCGACAACATCCGGGCGGCCCTCCACCGTTCGGTCGTCGCCGGCGCCGAGGAGGAGGCGGCCTCGCTCGTCCTCGCCATGGGATGGTTCTGGTGGCTGCGCAACTTCCGCCGCGAGGGCACGGAGTGGACGGAACGCGTCCTGCGTCTGGGCGTGGCACTCGACGCGACCGGATCCGCGCACGGCGCACACCCGGCTCCCGGCGCCGACGGGTGCGCCGGACTCGCCGAGCTGGAGCCCTTCGACCCGCTGGACGCCTTCCTCGACGCCCCCGGCGGGGAGGAGTCCCATCCGCTGCACCGCCTGCGGATGCGGATACGGATGCTGCACCTGTTCATGCGCGTGGAGACCGGGACGCTGGACGAACAGGACCATCCCCGCATCCGCGAGTACGTGGAACGGGTGCGCGACGCCTTCGAGAAGGGCGGCCCGGACGCGGCGAGCATGCCGGGCATCGTCTGGCCGATGGCCGCCTTCTTCCTGAGCGGCTCGTACGACGTGCGTCCGGCCATGAACAAGGCGGTCGCCAACTGCCGTGCCTACGGGGACGACTGGGCGATCGGCGTCACCCTGATGTTCCGTACGCACATGGTCGTCGACGCCCCGGGCGGTATGCCCGGTGTGGACGACGACCTCGCCGAGCTGCGTGTGCTCAGCCGGCGGGTGGGCGACCGCTGGATGCGCGCCCAGGTGTGCAGCGCCGCCGCCGAGGCGGCCATGGCGCGCGGTCTCCACGACGAGGCGAAGGCCGAGTACGAGGAGGCGCTGCGGCTCGCCTTCGAGGTCGGCGCGCACGCCGAGACGCCGTTCCTGCTGGCGCGGCTGGCCGAGCTCGCCTACCGCGCGGGCGAGCGGCCGCAGATGCTGGCCGCCCTGGCGGAGGCGGACGAGGCGGCCGAGCGGTACGGGGTGATGGACTCCCGCGCCTTCGTCCGGCTGCTGCGCGCGCAGCTGGCCCTGGACGACGGCGAGATCGCCCTCGCGCGCGACATGTGGGGGAAGGCCGGCGAGATGAGTCTGCGGGGCACCCCTCCGCCGCAGTTCATGGCGGCGCTGAACTGGGTCGATGCGCTCATCACGGCCGCCGAGTCCGGTCCGGAGCACGGGCTGCGGAAGATGGCCGACGCCCTGGAGGCAGCGGTGGCGGGGCGGTGCGCCGACGTGGTGACGGCAAGCCTCGTCGAGAGCGCGGCGGCCCTGCTGTCCGGGCTCGGCGACCATCCTCGCGCGACCCGTCTGCTCGCCGTGGGGACACGATGGCGGGGCGGTCACCCCCGCCCCGCGCTGGAGCACGCCGCCGCCGAGCGTGGTGAGGCCGCCGCCCGCACGGCCCTCGGCCCCCGCCGTTACGCGTCGGAGCGCGCCAGGGGAGCGGACTTCACCGCGGACGACGCCCTGCGTGACCTCGCGGAGGCGGTGAAGGAGCACCCCGCCGACAGTCCTTAGTCCTTAGCCGCCGAGGCCACCGGTGCCGACGGAGCGGACGGTGGCCTGTGCGGCTCCTCGTGCGGTGGCCGGTGCGGCTCCTCCTGCGATGGGGCTCACTGGCACTCGAACTTCGATTCCGCCCAGTCCGCCAGCGCCACCGAGTCGAACGGCGTGCGCGGTTCGACGACGAGCCGGACCGTCTGCCGGCCCGCGAGATGCACCCGGACGGGGATCGCGCGGTCGCCACCCCTGACCAGCGGTGACCGCCACAGGCGTGCTCCGTCGGCGTAGACGGAGAAGCTGACCCGGCCCAGGCCCATCGTCAGGTCGTCGACGCCGACCTGAGCCTCGTACGCCGAGCAGCTGCGGTTGAGGTCGATGGTGACGGAGGACGTGCCGTGGACGGTCACTCCGTGCGCGTACCGCTGGTCCGAGACCGACATCCCCCACCGCTGCCAGACCCAGCTGCTCTCGCCGAGCCGCATCTCGGGCCCGGTGTGGTCGCCGGTGATGCCGTAGCGCAGCTCGTTCCACTGGTAGACGACCGGTGCGGGTGTCGGCGTCGGGCTGGGTGCCGGGTCCGGGGGCAGGGGCGGGGGCGGAGTGGGGCCGGTCGTGGGTTCCGGCTTCGTCTTCGTGGGGGGCGGGGACGGCCTGGGCGCGGGTTTCGGGGTGGGCTTCGGTGCCGGAGCGGGGGTGCGGGCGGGCGCGGTGGCCGCCACCGGCTGCTGCGGCGCGGGCCTCTTCGACGGAGGGAGCGTCGGTGTCCGGGGCGGCGCTTCGACGGCGGGCGAGGCGGCGGGCCCGGCCTCGGGTGTCCTGGCGGTGCTCTCGTTGCCCGCCAGGGCGAGTGCGAGTGCGGCCGCCGCGGCGGCCGCCGCGACGACGCCCGCCGCGATTCCGGCCTTGACCGGCGCCCCGAGTCCCTCGGAGACCGCCGCCCCGCCACCCGCGCCCGCTCCGCCGGAACCACCTGCCGCGGCGGCCGCTCCCGCCGCTCCCGCCCCGGCCGCTCCCGCCCCGGCACCACCGGCGATGAGCGCGACGGCCTTCGCGTACCCGGCGGCAGCGAACCAGCCGATGACCGCGACCGGCACGACGGCGGGGATGCCGCTGGCGACCTCCTTGATCTGGCCCGCGGCCAGCCGGCACTTGGCGCACTCCTCCAGGTGCTTGCGCAGTCCGCGCTCGGCCCGGGTGCGCAGCCCGCCGCGGGCGTAGGCGCCGAGCCGGTCGGCGTAGCGCGCGCACTCCTCGTCGCGGGTGAGCGTGGCGCTCACATGCGCCTGGAGGTAGGCCTGCTTGAGGCCTTCGCGGGCACGGCTGGCGAGGACACGGGTGCCGTTGGCGTCCAGCCCGAAGAGCGTGGCGACCTCGCTCGGTGACTCGTCCTCGACCTCCGTGTGCCACAGCACGGCCTGCCAGCGCTCCGGCAGCGAACGGAACGCCCGCATGGCCATGGACTGCTCGGCCTCGTGCATCGCGCGCGCGTCCGCGCCGAGGTCGAGCGTGTCGTCGTCGGAGACCTCGGCGCCGCGCACGGCCTGCGCGGCGAACACCGCGAAGTCGTCGACCAGTTGCTCCCGCTTCGCGGACTTCGTCCAGTTCGCGGCGACGCGGCGGACCGTCGTCAGCAGATAGGCGCGTACGGCGTGCTCGGGGCCGTGGCCGCCGCGCACCGCCTGGAGCATGCGGGCGAACACCTCGGCGGTCAGGTCGTCGGCGGTGTGCGCGTCCCGGCAGCAGGTACGGGCGTAACGGCGGACGGCCTCCGCGTGACGGCGGTACAGCGCCTCGTACGCCGTGTCGTCACCCGACCGCACGCGCGCGATCAGATCGGCGTCGGACGGCGGCAGTTCGACCGGGGGCGGCAGGACACCGCTGACGTCCCGTGGATCGAACCGGTCGCGCTGCGCCGGGACGCTGGGATCGCCGGGGGTGCCGTGGGAGGTGCCGGAGGGGCCCGGAAGGTTCGGGGCGCCGGAGGGGCCCGGGATGCCGGAGGGCGTCGGCGGGCCGGAGGTGCCCAGGTCGTCCGCCGGGGGTCCGCCCTGACTGGGGACCTGCTGCGAGGGCCGCCCGCCCGCCTCCGCGCCGCCGTCACCGAGTGACTCGTCCCGCCCGTCAACGCTCATCGCGGAAAGCCCCCGCCTGCACACTCGGACCCGAATACCGGGACAGAGTGCCACATGCCGCAGGGGCGGGACCGCGCCGCACGGGCCAACCACTCGTCCGGGGGGTTTTGCCGCACGACAGCTCTAGCGGTCACCCGTTTGGGGAATAGTCAATAAATGCTTCCAGCAGGGAAGTTGCCGCTATGGCCGTTATGTCGTGATGTGTCCTGCGTCGTCCGTGGAGCCCACAGTGCCCGTGCCGCCCGACGAGGCGGGCGGCACGGGCACTGTGGGTGGTGCGGGTGCCAGGGATGGTGCCGGTGGCACGGATGTCCGGGTGGTACGGGTGGTGCGAGCGCCGCTCGTGGCGCGGGTGTTCGGCGTGCGTGTACGGCGTGCGTGCCGGAGCGCCCGCGCGCGGTGGTCCACCGCCGCGGGAAGGCCCGGCCGCTGCCGGAACGGTCGGCCCTGCCGGACCGGTCCGAGGCCGCTCACGCGGGACGCGAGCGCAGCCCCTCCAGCAGGATGTCCAGCAACCGGGCCGAGGCCGCGGCCTGCTGGGCGGCGTCCGGCAGCGAGGGCGCCGCCGTGGCGATCACCAGCAGTACGTCCGCCACGGTCACGTCCGTGCGCAGCTCGCCCGCCGCACGCGCCCGGTCCACCAGCCGGCCCACCACGTCGAGCAGCGCGGCCGCCCCGGCGTCGTCGACCACGTTCCCGGGTGTCGGCCGCTGCTCCACGAGCCTGAGCTCGGTGCCGAGTTGGGAGCGCTGCTGCGGCACCCTGGCCTCGTCCGCGACGGGGCCGTCCTCCGCGACACCGACCCGCAGGATCTGCGGCGGCAGCAGCCGTCCCGCGCCCGAGGCCACCGACGTCCGCAGGAAGCGCGAGAGCGCCGACCACGGTTCGTCCTCCTGACCGAGCGCCGTGCGTGCCTGGTCGGTCAGCCGGGAGGTCTCCTCCTCGGCTATCCGGCGCACCAGGACGTCCTTGCTCGGGAAGCGCCGGTACACCGTGCCGACACCGACCCGGGCGCGCCGCGCGACGTCCTCCATCGGCGCGCCGTAGCCCAGCTCGCCGAAGACCTCGCGCGCCGCGCGCAGTACGTGTTCCAGATTGCGCTGTGCGTCCACGCGCAGCGGCGCCGTCCGTGATCCGTCCGCCGGAACACGGACGTTGCCGCCCGCTGCCGCGCCGACCGTGCCACCGGGTGCGATGGCAGACGCGGAAGACCAATGAGAGTCCTGAATGTGCATAAGCGTTCCCCCGGTAATGACGTCTCCCCCCGGAGACTCCCCGCCATTGGAAGACGGAGCGAGCGGAACAAGCCTGATTCCCGAACCCGCCGCGCGGACTCGTCCAGCACATCCCCCTACACCCCGTCGACACACGAACATAGTTGAGTGGGGGTCAATTCAGAAGGGGCAGGTTCCGCACAGAGCGCCCCCCGATCGGAGTACGGGTCGGATACCTCCCGGTTGCGCCCCCTCCGCACCCCCCGCCCACTCGCGCTGACCTGCGAATTTCCCTCGTACTCCGGCAAATCGGCCAACCCTCCGCGTTCACGGCAGCCGGTCACACAAATTGTCGAGGCTGTGGACAAACTCCAGAGCTGGGTGCGTCATGGGATGGTGAAGGAACCTGTGCGCATTCTCATCGTCGGCGGCGGCTACGTCGGGATGTACACCGCCCTCCGTCTCCAGCGAAAGTTGAAGCCGGAACTTAAACGGGGTGAGGTCGAGCTCGTCGTCGTCTCGCCCGACCCCTACATGACGTATCAGCCGTTCCTTCCCGAAGCGGCCGCCGGCTCGATCTCCCCGCGCCATGTGGTCGTCCCGCTGCGCCGGGTCCTCGACCGGTGCCGGATCGTGATCGGCGAAGTCCGCTCCATCGACCACGCCCGGCGCACCGCGACACTCAGCACGCTCGCCACCGAGGAAGGAGCGGGCACGGAACAACTCACCTACGACGAACTCGTCCTCGCCCCCGGCTCGATCTCGCGCGCCCTCCCGATCCCCGGTCTCGCCGACTTCGCCATCGGCTTCAAGACCGTCGAGGAGGCCATCGGCCTGCGCAACCACGTCATCGAGCAGATGGACATCGCCTCCTCCACCCGCGACCCCGCGATCCGCGACGCGGCCCTGACCTTCGTCTTCGTAGGAGGCGGGTACGCGGGCGTCGAGGCCCTCGGTGAACTGGAGGACATGGCCCGCTACACCGCGCGTTACTACCACAACATCGAGCCCGCGGACATGAAGTGGATCCTCGTCGAGGCCTCCGACCGCATCCTCCCCGAGGTCGGCGAGGAGATGGGCACGTACACGATCACCCAACTGCGCCGCCGCAACATCGACGTACGCCTCAAGACCCGCCTCGACTCCTGCGCGGACCGGATCGCCGTCCTCAGTGACGGCGCCCGCTTCCCCACCCGTACGGTCGTGTGGACCGCCGGAGTCAAGCCGCACCCGGTGCTCGCCGCCTCGGACCTGCCGCTGAACGAACGCGGCCGCCTCAAGTGCACCCCCAGGCTCTCCGTCGACGGCACCCCGCACGCGTGGGCCGCGGGAGACGCCGCCGCCGTCCCCGACGTCACCGCCGCGGAGACCGGCAAGGAGACCGCGCCCAACGCCCAGCACGCGGTGCGCCAGGCCGGCGTCCTCGGGGACAACATCGCGCACTCCCTGCGCGGCGAACCGCTCGAGACGTACTCCCACAAATACGTCGGCTCGGTCGCGTCCCTGGGACTCCACAAGGGAGTCGCACACGTCTACGGCCGCAAGCTGAAGGGCTATCCTGCCTGGTTCATGCACCGCGTCTACCACCTCAGCAGGGTCCCGACCTTCAACCGCAAGGCCCGCGTACTCGCCGAATGGACCTTGGCGGGACTCTTCAAGAGGGAGATCGTGTCGCTCGGATCCCTCGAACACCCCCGAGCGGAGTTCGAACTCGCGGCCGGTGGAAAACATCCACTCGACCCGAAGCTCGACCCGAAGGGGTCGTCCTGACCGGACCCAGGAACTCCACCGATCAGGCAGGCGTCTGACGGATGTCGGTCCGGTCGGCCAGACTGGTCCACGACCCTGGGCGGGCCGACCGCCCGCTCTCCGCACCCACGAGGCTTCTTCCCAAGCGCCGCACCCCCAGGGGACGCAGAGCCCTCGGCGACCGCGCCGCGGGCCGACCCCGACCGGATCCGGAGCCGACCGGAGACGACCATCACCAGGCAAGGATCACGAGGCAAGGATTCGGTGAATTTCACGCGCTGGAGCGCCCGGCTCCCCGGAACGCAGCGCCGCGCCGCAGCGCGGACCGAGCACATGGCCTCCCCGGACCGGCGAGGTGAAGGGGCCGTGCCCGCGGCCCGCGCCGAGCGGCTGACCGACGACCGGCAGCCCGTCCCCGCCGTCGACGACCTTCCCGTGCGAGAGGTCCTCGACCGCGTCCCGGCCCTGGTCGCCCTCGTGCACGGCCCCCAGCACCGCCTCGCCTACGTCAACGACGCCTACGCGGCCGCCTTCGGCGCCCGTCCCGTCGGCGAGCCCGCGGGCGAGGCGCTCCCCGAGCTCGCCGAGACCGGCCTGCTCCCGCTCCTCGACCAGGTCCTGCGCAGCGGCAAGCCGCGGACGGTCAAGTCCCGCAAGGCGCCCGGCGGCCGCTCGTACACCTTCACCTGCACACCTGTCGACGCCACCCCGGACGGCCCCGACGGCGGTGTGCTGATCTTCGCCACCGACGTCACCGACCACGCCGAGGCCGCCGAGCGGCTGCGCGCCAGCGAGCGCCGCCAGCGCGAGACCGCCGTCACCCTCCAGCGCTCCCTGCTCCCCCAGGAGCTGGAGGAGCCCGACGACCTGCGTGTCGCCGCCACCTACCAGCCCGGCGGCACCGAGGCCGCGGTCGGCGGCGACTGGTACGACGTGATCACCCTCGGCGGCGGCCGCACGGCCCTGGTCATCGGCGACGTGATGGGACGAGGGGTGCTCGCCGCGGCCGTCATGGGCCAGCTGCGCACCGCCGTACGCGCGTACGCCCGCCTCGACCTGCCCCCGCACGAGGTGCTCCAGCTCCTCGACGGCCTGGCCACCGAGATCGACGCCAACCAGATCGCCACCTGCGCGTACGCCGTCCACGACCCCAACGAGGGCCGGCTCGTGTACGCGTCCGCGGGCCACCTCCCGATCCTCGTGCGCGACGAGAACGGCACCGTGCTGCGGGCCGACGAACCCACCGGCCCGCCCCTCGGCACCGGAGGCTGGATGCACACGTCGGGCTCGGTCCCCCTGGGCCCCGGCTCGACGGCCGTCCTCTACACCGACGGTCTGGTGGAGCGCCGCGACGAGGACCTCGACGAGGGCATCGCCGCCCTGGAGCGCGCCCTCGCCGGCGCCACCGGCACACCCCAGGTCGTCTGCGACCGTCTCGTCCGCTCGGCGGGCGTCACCGCCGACCACGACGACGACGTGGCCGTCCTGGTCCTCCAGCACCCGGCCCGCACGGGCCCCGACGGCGAGCTCTTCCGCAACGCCGCGCTGGAACTGCTGGGCGGGGTGGAAGCCGCCCCCCGCGCGCGGGCCTTCGCCTCCGGCGTCCTGACGAGCTGGCGCTTCCCCCCGGACCTGCACGACCTGGGCGTCCTCGCCACCAGCGAACTCGTCGCCAACTCCCTGCAGCACGGCACCCCGCCGATGCGGCTGCGGCTGCGCCGCACCGACCGCCGCCTGATCATCGAGGTCACCGACGGCGACGACCACCTCCCGCGCCGCCGCCGCGCCGAACCCGCCGACGAGGCCGGCCGGGGCATCGCGATCGTCGCCACGATCGCCTCCGGCTGGGGCTCCAGACGCACCCCCGGTGGCGGAAAAGCCGTGTGGTGCGAGTTCGCTCTTCCCCGCACCGCCCACTGAACCGGAACTCCCCGCGGAAGCCCCCACGGAATGCGGACAGCCGGGCCGTCACCACAGGACGTGGTGACGGCCCGGCTCCGCGTCGTTCGTCAGGCGCTCGCGGCCACCGGCTCCGCCGGCGCCCCGCCCCGAGCGACCACCCGGCTCTTCGCCAGCCACGGCTGGTTCTGCACCGGAGTGAGCTGCCGCCCGAGCCGCACCGCCAGGACCGTGATGCCCAGCGAGAACAGCAGGAACGTCACGACGTACGGTCCGTGCAGCGAGGCCCCCATCGGACCGCCCACCGCCGGACCGATGGCCAGCGCGAGCTGCTTCACCAGGGCGAAGGCGGAGTTGTACTGCCCCGCGAGGCCCGCCGGAGCCAGATCGGCGACCAGCGGCGCGACGGTCGGCGACAGCATCGCCTCGCCGAGCCCGAAGAGCGCGTACGTCGAGACGAACGCGGCCGTCGCCATGGTCCGGCTGCCGTGCCCGAGGCCCGCGTACCCGGCCGCGACCCAGGCGACGGCCCAGATGAGCCCCACCGCGGCGATCACCCGGGACCGCTTCCGGCGCTCCACGAGCTTCAGCACGGCGAACTGCGCGACCACGATCATCGCCGTGTTCGCCGCCATCGCCGTACCGAGCGCGGAGGTGGAGATCCCGGCCGCCTCGACGCCGTACGCGGAAAGCCCCGACTCGAACTGCCCGTAGCAGGCGAAGAACAGCACGAAGCCCAGCACGGACAGCTGCACCATGGCCCGGTTGCCGAGCAGCTGCTTCCAGCTGCCGCCCCTGGCCTGCGGTGCCTCGTCCCGGATCCGCGGCGCGCGCGGCATCCGCACCGTCGCCATGATCACGACGAGCACCAGGAACATCGCCGCCTCGATCCCGAACAGCAGCGTGAACGAACCCGCCCGGGTCGTGTCGACGATGTGGCCGCCGATCAGACCACCGACCCCGAGCCCGAGGTTCTGCAGGAAGAACTGAGTGGCGAAGGCACGCGAACGGGTGTCCGCGGTGGAACAGTCCACGATCATCGTCGCCAGCGCCGGCTGCATCACGGCCTGCCCGGCACCGAGCGCGGCCGCGGACAGCACCACGGTCGTGGCACTGCTCGCGAGCCCCAGACTCAGCGCTCCCAGGGCGGCGGTGGCCAGGGCGGTGAGCAGGACCGGCAGCGGACCGCGCCGGACGATGGCGCGCCCGGCGAACGGCAACACCACGAGCGCGGCCACGGCGAAGACGGCGAGCACGACGCCCGCCGTCATGGAGCCGAGTCCCCGCACCTGCGCCACGTAGACATAGAGGAAGGGGACGGTAAAGCCGAGCCCGAACGCTCCGAGTGCGTTGCCTACGTGGATCCGGCGCATCGCTGCGCCCATCGCCCTGGTCACTTTCACCTGCCTTGGTCGCGAAGCACAGGCCTGCTCCCGGAAGGGTGCAAGCCTGAAGACTTCGAAGCTAAAGTTAGAAGTTGAACTCTACACCTCGAAGGACTTCAACGCCAAGCGAGTCATGCGATACTTCGGCCATGGCCGACACCCCCGGCGTCAGCGGCGAGCCGACCCTCGAAGAGCAGATCGCCGCCTATCAGCGCGAGTTCCAGGACCTCGACCCCCAGGTCGAGAAGATCGTCTCGGCGCTCGGCCGTCTCAACCGCCGGATGCACGTCGCCTACGGCCGTCAGACCGCCAACCTCGGCATCAGCAACGCAGAGTGGGAGGTCCTCAAGGCCCTCGTACTCTCGGGCGCCCCCTATCGCATGGGTCCGAGCGACCTGGCGAAGCGGCTGGGGCTGACCCCGGCCGCGATGACCCACCGGATCGACCGCCTGGTCGCGGAGGGGCTCGTCACCAGGGAGCGGGACGAGTCGAACCGGGTACGGGTCATCGTGGAGCTGACGGCCGAGGGGCGTGAGAAGTGGCTGGAGGCCATGCGCCTGGCCACGGTCTTCGAGGAGGACCTTCTCCAGGACCTCTCCGCCGAGGAGCGCGGTGTCCTGGGCGAGGTCCTGACCCGGCTCCTCCGCCGCGTGGAGCACGCCCAGCCGGACGCCGGCGGACGACTCACCGACCTCGATTAAAGATCTTGACAGAGGCGGTTGACATACCCCTCCTGGCTCCGTAAAGTTCTTCGAGTTGCCACGGAGCCGTAACGGTTTCCCGGTAGCACCTCCGCCGCGGATGCGGCACCCAAACCACCAGCACGATCTCCCAGCCGGGGCGAATTCGGTGTGCCCGAATTCAATTCGAATGGGCTCGGCGGTCCGATTAGGACCTGCCGGGAGGATCCGCTAAAGTTCGGGACGTCGGAACGGCCCAACAGCCGGGAAGACAAGCCCCACTGACTGGGAATCAGGCCCGAAAGGATCTGATAGAGTCGGAACCGCCGGAAAGGGAAACGCGAAAGCGGAAACCTGGAAAGCACCGAGGAAATCGGATACGGAAACGGTCTGATAGAGTCGGAAACGCAAGACCGAAGGGAAGCGCCCGGAGGAAAACCCGAGAGGGTGAGTACAAAGGAAGCGTCCGTTCCTTGAGAACTCAACAGCGTGCCAAAAATCAACGCCAGATATGTTGATACCCCGTCTCCGGCCGATCGGCTGGGACGAGGTTCCTTTGAAAAAGTCCTGCCCCTTCGGGGTAGGCGCACAGCGAGGACGCTGTGAACCGGGAGGATTATTCCTCTTCCTGGTTCCGCTCTCGTGGTGTCGTCCCGATTACGGGAAAACATTCACGGAGAGTTTGATCCTGGCTCAGGACGAACGCTGGCGGCGTGCTTAACACATGCAAGTCGAACGATGAAGCCCTTCGGGGTGGATTAGTGGCGAACGGGTGAGTAACACGTGGGCAATCTGCCCTTCACTCTGGGACAAGCCCTGGAAACGGGGTCTAATACCGGATAATACCTGCCTGGGCATCTGGGTGGGTTGAAAGCTCCGGCGGTGAAGGATGAGCCCGCGGCCTATCAGCTTGTTGGTGAGGTAGTGGCTCACCAAGGCGACGACGGGTAGCCGGCCTGAGAGGGCGACCGGCCACACTGGGACTGAGACACGGCCCAGACTCCTACGGGAGGCAGCAGTGGGGAATATTGCACAATGGGCGAAAGCCTGATGCAGCGACGCCGCGTGAGGGATGACGGCCTTCGGGTTGTAAACCTCTTTCAGCAGGGAAGAAGCGAAAGTGACGGTACCTGCAGAAGAAGCGCCGGCTAACTACGTGCCAGCAGCCGCGGTAATACGTAGGGCGCAAGCGTTGTCCGGAATTATTGGGCGTAAAGAGCTCGTAGGCGGCTTGTCACGTCGGGTGTGAAAGCCCGGGGCTTAACCCCGGGTCTGCATTCGATACGGGCTAGCTAGAGTGTGGTAGGGGAGATCGGAATTCCTGGTGTAGCGGTGAAATGCGCAGATATCAGGAGGAACACCGGTGGCGAAGGCGGATCTCTGGGCCATTACTGACGCTGAGGAGCGAAAGCGTGGGGAGCGAACAGGATTAGATACCCTGGTAGTCCACGCCGTAAACGGTGGGAACTAGGTGTTGGCGACATTCCACGTCGTCGGTGCCGCAGCTAACGCATTAAGTTCCCCGCCTGGGGAGTACGGCCGCAAGGCTAAAACTCAAAGGAATTGACGGGGGCCCGCACAAGCAGCGGAGCATGTGGCTTAATTCGACGCAACGCGAAGAACCTTACCAAGGCTTGACATACACCGGAAAGCATTAGAGATAGTGCCCCCCTTGTGGTCGGTGTACAGGTGGTGCATGGCTGTCGTCAGCTCGTGTCGTGAGATGTTGGGTTAAGTCCCGCAACGAGCGCAACCCTTGTTCTGTGTTGCCAGCATGCCCTTCGGGGTGATGGGGACTCACAGGAGACTGCCGGGGTCAACTCGGAGGAAGGTGGGGACGACGTCAAGTCATCATGCCCCTTATGTCTTGGGCTGCACACGTGCTACAATGGCAGGTACAATGAGCTGCGAAGCCGTGAGGCGGAGCGAATCTCAAAAAGCCTGTCTCAGTTCGGATTGGGGTCTGCAACTCGACCCCATGAAGTCGGAGTTGCTAGTAATCGCAGATCAGCATTGCTGCGGTGAATACGTTCCCGGGCCTTGTACACACCGCCCGTCACGTCACGAAAGTCGGTAACACCCGAAGCCGGTGGCCCAACCCCTTGTGGGAGGGAGCTGTCGAAGGTGGGACTGGCGATTGGGACGAAGTCGTAACAAGGTAGCCGTACCGGAAGGTGCGGCTGGATCACCTCCTTTCTAAGGAGCATCTAGGCTGCCAGGCTTGCCTGGTGGTCCAGGGCCATTACGTCGGCACACGTTCGACGGTGGTTGCTCATGGGTGGAACGTTGATTATTCGGCCGGTTTCACGGGTCGGAGGCTTGCGAGTACTGCTCTGAGAGGAGCGTGGAAAGCATGATCTCCGGACGGGATCTGGTCGGGCACGCTGTTGGGTGTCTGAAGGTACGGCCGATTGTTGGCTGCCTTCAGTGCCGGCCCCAGTGAACTCCGGTGTTAGCCGGGGGTGATGGGTGGTTGGTCGTTGTTTGAGAACTGCACAGTGGACGCGAGCATCTGTGGCCAAGTTTTTAAGGGCGCACGGTGGATGCCTTGGCACTAGGAACCGATGAAGGACGTGGGAGGCCACGATAGTCCCCGGGGAGTCGTCAACCAGGCTTTGATCCGGGGGTTTCCGAATGGGGAAACCCGGCAGTCGTCATGGGCTGTCACCCTTGCCTGAACACATAGGGTAAGTGGAGGGAACGCGGGGAAGTGAAACATCTCAGTACCCGCAGGAAGAGAAAACAACCGTGATTCCGGGAGTAGTGGCGAGCGAAACTGGATGAGGCCAAACCATATGCGTGTGAGACCCGGCAGGGGTTGCGTATGTGGGGTTGTGGGATTTCTCTTTCACGGTCTGCCGGCCGTGAGACGAGTCAGAAACCGTTGATGTAGGCGAAGGACATGCGAAAGGTCCGGCGTAGAGGGTAAGACCCCCGTAGTCGAAACGTCAACGGCTCGTTTGAGAAACACCCAAGTAGCACGGGGCCCGAGAAATCCCGTGTGAATCTGGCGGGACCACCCGCTAAGCCTAAATATTCCCTGGTGACCGATAGCGGATAGTACCGTGAGGGAATGGTGAAAAGTACCGCGGGAGCGGAGTGAAATAGTACCTGAAACCGTGTGCCTACAAGCCGTGGGAGCGTCGGATATGTGCTTGCACATATCTCGTGACTGCGTGCCTTTTGAAGAATGAGCCTGCGAGTTTGCGGTGTGTTGCGAGGTTAACCCGTGTGGGGAAGCCGTAGCGAAAGCGAGTCCGAATAGGGCGATTTAGTAGCGCGCTCAAGACCCGAAGCGGAGTGATCTAGCCATGGGCAGGTTGAAGCGGCTGTAAGAGGTCGTGGAGGACCGAACCCACCAGGGTTGAAAACCTGGGGGATGACCTGTGGTTAGGGGTGAAAGGCCAATCAAACTCCGTGATAGCTGGTTCTCCCCGAAATGCATTTAGGTGCAGCGTCGTGTGTTTCTTGCCGGAGGTAGAGCACTGGATAGGCGATGGGCCCTACCGGGTTACTGACCTTAGCCAAACTCCGAATGCCGGTAAGTGAGAGCGCGGCAGTGAGACTGTGGGGGATAAGCTCCATGGTCGAGAGGGAAACAGCCCAGAGCATCGACTAAGGCCCCTAAGCGTACGCTAAGTGGGAAAGGATGTGGAGTCGCACAGACAACCAGGAGGTTGGCTTAGAAGCAGCCACCCTTGAAAGAGTGCGTAATAGCTCACTGGTCTAGTGATTCCGCGCCGACAATGTAGCGGGGCTCAAGCGTACCGCCGAAGTCGTGTCATTGCAGCAATAGGGCCAACGCCTGCTGTGATGGGTAGGGGAGCGTCGTGTGCCGGGTGAAGCCGCGCCGGAAGGCAGTGGTGGACGGTTCACGAGTGAGAATGCAGGCATGAGTAGCGATACACACGTGAGAAACGTGTGCGCCGATTGACTAAGGGTTCCTGGGTCAAGCTGATCTGCCCAGGGTAAGTCGGGACCTAAGGCGAGGCCGACAGGCGTAGTCGATGGATAACCGGTTGATATTCCGGTACCCGCTGTGAAGCGTCAAACATTGAACCAGGCGATGCTAAGTCCGTGAAGCCGCCCTGGAGCCTTCGGGCAAAGGGGAGTGGTGGAGCCGATGGTCCAGACCTGTAGTAGGTGAGTGATGGGGTGACGCAGGAAGGTAGTCCATCCCGGGCGGTGGTTGTCCCGGGGTAAGGGTGTAGGCCGTGTGATAGGTAAATCCGTCGCACATCAAGGCTGAGACCTGATGCCGAGCCGATTGTGGTGAAGTGGATGATCCTATGCTGTCGAGAAAAGCCTCTAGCGAGTTTCATGGCGGCCCGTACCCTAAACCGACTCAGGTGGTCAGGTAGAGAATACCGAGGCGTTCGGGTGAACTATGGTTAAGGAACTCGGCAAAATGCCCCCGTAACTTCGGGAGAAGGGGGGCCATCACTGGTGATCCGATTTACTCGGTGAGCTGGGGGTGGCCGCAGAGACCAGCGAGAAGCGACTGTTTACTAAAAACACAGGTCCGTGCGAAGCCGTAAGGCGATGTATACGGACTGACGCCTGCCCGGTGCTGGAACGTTAAGGGGACCGGTTAGTCAAACTTCGGTTTGGCGAAGCTGAGAACTTAAGCGCCAGTAAACGGCGGTGGTAACTATAACCATCCTAAGGTAGCGAAATTCCTTGTCGGGTAAGTTCCGACCTGCACGAATGGCGTAACGACTTCTCGACTGTCTCAACCATAGGCCCGGTGAAATTGCACTACGAGTAAAGATGCTCGTTTCGCGCAGCAGGACGGAAAGACCCCGGGACCTTTACTACAGTTTGATATTGGTGTTCGGTTCGGCTTGTGTAGGATAGCTGGGAGACTTTGAAGTCATGGCGCCAGCCATGGTGGAGTCGTCGTTGAAATACCAGTCTGGTCGTGCTGGATGTCTAACCTGGGTCCGTGATCCGGATCAGGGACAGTGTCTGATGGGTAGTTTAACTGGGGCGGTTGCCTCCTAAAGAGTAACGGAGGCGCCCAAAGGTTCCCTCAGCCTGGTTGGTAATCAGGTGTTGAGTGTAAGTGCACAAGGGAGCTTGACTGTGAGACCGACGGGTCGAGCAGGGACGAAAGTCGGGACTAGTGATCCGGCGGTGGCTTGTGGAAGCGCCGTCGCTCAACGGATAAAAGGTACCCCGGGGATAACAGGCTGATCTTCCCCAAGAGTCCATATCGACGGGATGGTTTGGCACCTCGATGTCGGCTCGTCGCATCCTGGGGCTGGAGTCGGTCCCAAGGGTTGGGCTGTTCGCCCATTAAAGCGGTACGCGAGCTGGGTTTAGAACGTCGTGAGACAGTTCGGTCCCTATCCGCTGTGCGCGTAGGAATATTGAGAAGGGCTGTCCCTAGTACGAGAGGACCGGGACGGACGAACCTCTGGTGTGCCAGTTGTCCTGCCAAGGGCATGGCTGGTTGGCTACGTTCGGGAGGGATAACCGCTGAAAGCATCTAAGCGGGAAGCCTGCTTCGAGATGAGTATTCCCACCCCCTTTGAGGGGTTAAGGCTCCCAGTAGACGACTGGGTTGATAGGCCGGATCTGGAAGGCGGGTAACCGCTGGAGGTGACCGGTACTAATAGGCCGAGGGCTTGTCCTCAGTTGCTCGCGTCCACTGTGTTGGTTCTGAAACCACGAACAACCGTCGTAGCTTTGCCACGGCTCCGGTTGACAGTTTCATAGTGTTTCGGTGGTCATAGCGTGAGGGAAACGCCCGGTTACATTCCGAACCCGGAAGCTAAGCCTTACAGCGCCGATGGTACTGCAGGGGGGACCCTGTGGGAGAGTAGGACGCCGCCGAACAAATTTTGAGAAGAAGCCCCAACTCCGGGATACAACCCGCGAGTTGGGGCTTTTTCGTGTTTCCGGCCCGCCGTCGGCCCTGCCCTGTACCCGTACAGACATTCAGCCCCCACCCCCGTCCCCGGGAGTGGGGGCTGAACGCGTTGAGGGCTGCCCAGGGCGCCGTTACTTCAGACGGGACGAAGCGACGATCGAGACGATGTGCGCGGGCACGAGCAGCCACACGATGGCGGTCACGCCCACCGTAGCGACACGCGTCGCCGTCAGATCGCCGAGCGCGAGGTCGACGACCGCTGTCAGGAGCAGCAGCAGGGTGCACTCGATGCCGTTGACCAGGCGGTGGAGGCCGACCGCGGAGGCGAGACGGCGTATCCGGGCGAGACCGCTGGAGCGCGGGACGACGGACTGGTCGGTCGCCTTCTCCATGCCGCTGTCGGAGCGGGCCACGTGCACGAGGTCCGAGGACGACTTCAGGAGCAGGACGCCGATGGCCGCCGCGAGGCCGGCCACCAGGTAGGGGTCCAGGCCGAGTTCGGAGGCCCGGATGCCCATCCCGACCATCACGGCGGCGTCCGCGAGATAGGCACCGAGACGGTCCAGGTAGACGCCGAGCGGGCTGTACTGCCGTCGCCAGCGGGCGACTTCACCGTCCACGCAGTCCAGGAGAAGGTACAGCTGCATGAAGACGACGGAGAGCACGGCACCGCCCAGACCCGGCAGGACCAGCGCGACTCCGGAGAGCACGCCCGCGACCACCATCACGGCCGTGATCTGGTTGGGCGAGAAACGGGTCCCGAGAGCGAGCCGTGTCACCCGGAGGGAGACGGAACGCATGTAGAGGCGGCCGGCCCAGTGCTCCGCCCTGCTCTCCAGCTTGCCCGGAGGGTGGATGACGTGACGGAGTTCTTCGAGTTGGACCTTGGGCATGCGTCTTTCTCCCTGGCAAGCCGGCGACAGTAAGAGTCAATTCCGTGTCGTGGCAACGCCGTCGGGGACGTCGCACAGCACGTCGTACAGGGAAGAGCATGACGGGGGCCTGGACCACGGGCATCGGCAGGGTGGATCTCCGGGGTCGGCAGGGTGGAACGTCGGGGGCGGAAAACCGGGTGAGCGCGACGATGGCCGGGCATTACCGTGGCCCGTATGAACCAAGAGATCCGTTCCATACGGGCCGACGAGTGGCGTTCGGTGAAGGAGCTCCGGCTCCTCGCGCTGCGGGACCCCGTCGCGCATCTAGCCTTCGTGGAGACGTACGAGGAGTCCGTGGCGCGGCCCGACTCGTTCTGGCAGGAACGGGCGGCGGGGGCCGCCGAAGGCGTGCTCGAGCGGCGGCAGTTCGTCGCCGTCGACCCGGACGGGGTGTGGACCGGCTCCGTGGTCGTGCTGGTCGAGAAGGCCGGAGAGCTGGACATCCTCGGGAACGTGAGTGAGCGGGACCAGGGACATGTGGTGGGTGTCTTCGTACGGCCCGAGCACCGGGGAAGCGGTGTGACGGACGCGCTGTTCGACGCCGCGCTCGCGTGGGCCTGGGAGATCGGCCTGGAGCGCGTACGGCTGTTCGTGCACGAGAAGAACGGGCGCGCCGAGGCCTTCTACCGGCGGACGGGGTTCGCGCCGACCGGCGGGAGCACTCCGTCCGTGGGTGACAAGGGAGCACGGGATCTGGAGTTCGTGATCACACGGTCTTAGAGGGCGTCGTCTGGATCACGCATCGGTGGCCCGCGACGGACGGCCGACCCCCCTTGTCAGACCGGGAGGTCGTACTGCGGCCAGCGGGATCTGCTCTGTTCCCGGGAGCGGAGCAGGACCAGGGTCGGCAGACCCAGGCCCGCTCCGGCGGTCAGCAGGTCGGGGAGCTGAGGGAGCGGGGCCACCGCGGCCACGTCGTCCAGGACGAGCGTAAGTGGTGGGTCGAGGCGACCGGTGGATGACCGTTCGGCCATGCGGCGACCGCGCTCGACCACGCTTGAGGCGAGGGCCGTCAGGAGCGGCATGGCGCCGGGATTCGCCCTGGGGTCCTCGATGGGTTCACCGACCACATAAAGCGTGCCCCCTTCGTTCACGAAGGAATCCAGAGTGAGGGCGTCACTTCGGTTCGGCGTGCAGGATTCGCGGATGTTGACCGTGAACAGGGAGGACAGGGCGCGGGCCGTCAACTCCTGCGCTATGTCACGGCGTTCGGTGTGCGAGGTGAGCGCGGCCTCGAGTTCGCCCGCCGCGCCGGAAGCGGCCTTGGGGTTCGTACGCAGGGCCCGTACCGCGTCCTGGACCTGGGATCCCTGGGCCCAGCGGTGGACGTGCCGGAAGGCCTTGCCCTCCACGGCGGCGGCGTGCAGATAGCTCCGCAGGAGCGTTTCCGCGACGTCGGCCATGGCGTGGTCGACCTTGGCGCTGGGGCGCACGGGGGCCAGCAGCGCCGCGGCTCTGGCCGCCGCGGTGGCCTTGTCCTCGCAGCCGGCGGCGGGGGACCAGTGCAGACGGGCCGGGGTGTCGCAGCGGTGGGTGGGGTCGTAGAGGAGGACCGGGCCGAGCTTGGCCCGGGCGTCCTTGGTCTCCGACCAGGTCCTCGGGTCCGAGGTGACGACCAGGACGGGGCCCTCCGCGTCCCGTACGGCCTGGGTGGCGGTGGGGTGACGGGCCTCGGCGGGGCCGAGGACGACCGTGCCCGCGGCCGGGGTCCCTTCCCAGCCGCCCACCCGTGGGCCGCCGGCCGCCAGGGGAGCCGGCGTCGTCTGCGGTGCCTCCGTGGGGAGTTCGACCGGTTCGGGTGCGGGCCGGGGCACCGGGACCTCGTGACGCGCGGGTTCCTCGGCGCTCTTCGGGACCTCGGCGTACGCCTGGACCGGGTCCTGTGCGGGTTCGGGTGCACGAGCGGCGACCTGGGCCTGCGGCGCGTACGCGCCCGCCTTCCGCCGTGCCCGCACCGCCCGCCACCGCGCCACCGTGCCCATCACGAACACCGTCAGCACGACCAGCACCATCAACTGCCCGATGAACAGACCCCAGAAGAGCCCGTACCCCGGCAACTGGCCCGCGGGGGTGTCGGGCCAGGCGCCCGCCACGTCCTGCGGCTGCCCGATCAGATGGCGCAGGGCCAGGGGCGTACGGGCGACGGTGACCGCCGCCGGCCAGGCTCCCCGGGCCAGCCGTCCGGCGAGCCCGGTGGCGGACCACACCAGCAGGGTCATGCCGAGGAGGAAGGCCAGTACGCCCACCAGCAGACCGTCGGGGATGCCCCCCGCGCGCTCCCGTTCCCGCTCGTCCGGTCTCATCTCATGCCACCGTGGACTCGGACGTGCCGTCGAGATCGCTGAGGTGCTGCTCCACGAAGGCCGCCGCCCGCTCCTCGGCCTCCAGTTCCGCGGCGCGCAGCGCGTCGTCGGCGAGGTGGTCCGCGGAGGACTCGGTCATGGCGCGGTCGGTGAAGACGAGGGGCCGCTCGGTCTCCGTGATCAGGTGTTTGACGACCTGCACGTTGCCGTTGACGTCCCAGACCGCGATGCCCGGGGTCAGGGTCGGGATGATCTCCACGGCCCACCGGGGCAGGCCGATCACCCGCCCCGTCGCCCGTGCCTCGTCGGCCTTCTGCGCGTAGATCGTGCGGGTGGACGCCATCTTCAGGATCGCCGCGGCCTCCTTGGCCGCCGCTCCGTCGACCACGTCGCTCAGGTGGTGCACCACCGCCACGAAGGACAGGCCGAGGCGTCGGCCGAACTTCAGCAGGCGCTGGAAGAGCTGGGCGACGAAGGGACTGTTGATGATGTGCCACGCCTCCTCCACCAGGAAGATGCGCTTCTTGCGGTCGGGCCGGATCCAGGTGTGCTCCAGCCACACGCCGACGATCGCCATCAGGATGGGCATGGCGATGGAGTTGCGGTCGATGTGGGAGAGGTCGAAGACGATGAGCGGGGCGTCCAGGTCGATGCCGACCGTCGTGGGGCCGTCGAACATGCCCCTGAGGTCACCGTCGACCAACCGGTCGAGCACCAGGGCCACGTCCAGGCCCCAGGCCCGTACGTCGTCTATGGCGACGTTCATCGCCTCGGCCGACTCCGGTTCGGGGTGGCGCAGTTGCTCGACGATGTCCATCAGGACCGGCTGGCGCTCGACGATCGTCTCGTTCACGTAGGCGTGCGCGACCTTCAGCGCGAAGCCGGACCGCTCGTCGAGGCCGTGGCCCATCGCGACCTCGATGATGGTCCGCAGCAGGGCCAGCTGGCCGGTGGTGGTGATCGCCGGGTCGAGCGGGTTGAGCCGGATTCCCATGTCCAGGGCGGCCGTGGGGTCGAGGCGGATGGGAGTTATTCCCAGCTCCTCCGCGATGAGGTTCCATTCGCCGACCCCGTCCTCGCCCTGGGCGTCGAGCACGACGACCTGCCGGTCGCGGAAGCGCAGCTGGCGCAGGACGTAGGTCTTCTCCAGGGCCGACTTGCCGTTGCCGGACTCGCCGAGGACCAGCCAGTGCGGGGCCGGGAGCTGCTGCCCGTACAGCTGGAAGGGGTCGTAGATGTATCCCTTCCCTGAGTACACCTCGCGTCCGATGATGACGCCGGAGTCGCCGAGGCCGGGTGCGGCGGTGGGCAGGTAGACGGCCTGCGCCTGGCCCGTGGAGGTGCGGACCGGCAGCCGGGTTGTCTCGACCTTGCCGAAGAGGAAGGACGTGAAGGCGTCCGTGGCGGCGGACAGCGGATCCCGCATCAGGGCCTTACCTCCGAATACCGGTGGCGAAGGGGAGCGTGTTGACGAAGGCCCGGTGGTGCTCGCGGTCGCACCACTCCAGCTTCAGATACGACTTGCCGGCCGAGGCGCGGATGGTGCGCTTGTCGCGGGCGAGGGCCTCGGGGGAGCGGGAGGAGACGGTGATGTAGCCGACGAGGTTCACACCGGCGGCGCCGCTCGCGAGGTCCTCGCCGCGCTGGTCGAGGCGGTTGTGGGAGGCGATGTCGCGGGGGTCGACCGTGCGGTTCATCTTGGCCTGGCGGCTGGCCTCGGCCTCGTCGTTGGTCTTCTCGGTCAGCATGCGCTCGATGGCGATCTCGGTGGGTTCGAGGTCCATGGTGACGGCGACCGTGCGGATGACGTCCGGGGTGTGGACCAGCAGCGGGGCGAGGAAGTTGACGCCGACCGGGGTCATCGGCCACTCCTTCACCCAGGCCGTGGCGTGGCACCAGGGCGCGCGGGTGGAGGACTCCCGGGTCTTCGCCTGGAGGTAGGTGGGCTCCATGGCGTCGAGCTCGGCGGGCCACGCGTTGCGCTTCGTCATCGCCTGGATGTGGTCGATGGGGTGGTCGGGGTCGTACATGGAGTGCACGAGGGAGGAGAGCCGGCCCTGGCCGAGGGGCTGGCGTACGCGGATGTCGGCTTCCTGGAGCCGCGAGCAGATGTCGGTCAGTTCGCGGGCCATGACGACGGCGAGACCCGCGTCGCGGTCCAGTTTCTTGCCGCCCTGGGGCCGGGCTGCTCGCGCCATGGCCTGGGCCTCGGCGGCGAGTTCGCGGGTCCAGTGCATGCAGGCGACGAGATAGGCGCGGTGCTGCTCGCTGCTGGTGGACACCATGGACTGGAGCTGGTCGTACGACTGCTGCAGCCAGCCGGGGGACTTATCGTCCCCGCGTACGGCGACGTCCTTGGCGTGGGCGTCCGGGTCGGCGGGGAGCGTGCGGGCGAGCATCTGGAGACGGGTGACGAAGCCGTCGCCGTTCGCGACGTGCTTGAGGAGGGTGCCGAAGCGGTCGACGAGGGCTTCCTGGTCCTCGCTGTCGCGCAGGCCGACGCCCGGACCCTCGATCTCGATCGCGGCCGTGACGGTGCGGCGGTCGGCGTGCAGGAGCACGGCGATCTCGTCGGGTCCGAAGGGGGCCGCGAGCCAGGAGATCCGCCCGATGCCGGGCGGCGGTCCGATCTCGATCTCCCGGCCGTCGAGGTGGGTGCCGGCCTCCATGACGTTGCTGCGGTAGGCCGTGCCGCGGCGCAGGCTGCGCTTGTAACTGCGGTTGATCTCGAACCACTTGTAGAACGTGCGGCGCTTGTACGGGACGTACACCGCGGCGAGGGCGAGCAGCGGGAAGCCCATCAGCAGCACGATCCGCAGGGACAGTACGGGGACGAGCAGACCGCACATCATGCCGAGGAACGCGCCCGCGATGATGAGCACGATCTCGCCGGACTCGCGATTCCGGCCGACCATCGCGTTCGGCCGGGCGCGGCCGATCAGATATGTACGGCGGGGCGTGACCGGATGGGACACGTGGGACTCGGTCGTCAACGCCCTTCACCTCCCGTGCGGTTGGAACTGCTGTTGCGGGTGTTTCCGGTGGGACTCGTACGTGGCGGCGGCGCGGCGGCCGGGACGGATCCGCCGCCGCCGTTCGGCGTACGTGTGCTGTGCGCCGCCACGCCGCCGGAGGCGGGGTTGGCGGGGCGGGGCGGCTGGTTGCCGCTGTTGCCTCCGCCACCGCCGCCGTTGTGGTCGGCGCGGGTGCTGTGGGTCTTGATGCCCTGGGCGACGAGGGTGGCCGGGGAGCTGATCACGGCCGCGGCCTTGCCTTCGGCGCCCTGCATGATGCGGTTGTTGCGGGAGTTCGCGATCTCGTCGCCGAAGCCGGGGACGAAGCGGTAGATCATGGCGCTGGCGAAGATGGCGAGCAGGATGATGGCGAGGCCGGAGACGACGGCGGAGAAGGAGTCCGGGCCGTTGTCGGTCGACAGGGCGCCGGCCAGGCCCAGCACTATCACGATGACCGGTTTCACCAGGATGACGGCGATCATGACGCCGGCCCAGCGGCGGACGTGGCCCCACAGGTTCTTGTCGACGAGGCCCGCGTACACGACGGTGCCGAGGAGGGCGCCGACGTAGAGGAGTGCGGCGCGGATGACGAGCTCAAGCCACAGGACGCCGGCGGCGAGGATCGAGACCAGGGACACGACGATCAGCATGATCGGGCCGCCGCCGATGTTCTCGCCCTTGGCGAGTGCGCCGGAGAAGGTCCCGAAGAAGGTGTCGGTCTGGTTGCCGGTGGTCTTGGCGAGGACGTCGGTGACGCCGTCGGAGGCCGAGACGACGGTGTAGAGGATCAGCGGGGTGAACGCGGACGCCAGCACCGTGAGCCAGAGGAAGCCGATCGCCTCGGAGAGTGCGGTGCCGAGGGGGACGCCCCGGACCGCCCTCTTCGCCACGGCGAGCAGCCACAGGAGGAGGGTGAGGATCGTCGACGCCGCGAAGACGACGGCGTACTGCTGGAGGAACTTGGGGTTCGTGAAGTCGACGTTCGCCGTGTCGTTGACCGCGGAGGAGAGCTTGTCGATGGTCCAGGACGCGGCGTCGGCGCAGCCCTTGGCGAGGGAGGAGAGGGGGTCGAGGGTGGAGGTGAGGCTGGGGGGCGAGCCGGCGGTGCCGCCGGAACCGCCGTCGTTTTCGCAGTACTTCCTGGCCGGGCCCGCGATCAGTGAGCAGGAGTCGTCGGTGGCCTTCGGGGTGGGTGCCGCGTAGGCGTGCGAGGCCAGCAGCACGGCTGTGGTCTGCACGGCTGCTACGACGCCGGTGAGCTTGATCGCGTGGTGCGGGCTACCGGGCATACGTGAACCCTCCGAACTCCTCGACCGCTTTGCCGATCTCGTCGGCGCCGGAGACGGCGTTGTCTCCGTTGACGGGGGTCGGGCCGGTCTTCTGGCTGGTTTGCAGGACCTTCCAGTCGCCGTTCCAGGTCAGCTTCATGGTCACGGTGAACCAGCCGCTGGTCACAGGGTTGGTTGAGCTTTCGCCTGTGAGCCCGAAGAGGCTGTTGCACCAGACCTCGACCGTGGCCGCGGTGTCGCTGGACGAGGTGACCTTGGTGCCCACCGGCAGGGTGCGATTGACGAACGTGCTTCCGCTGGGCGCGCCGCCGTCGGTGTCCAGACCGATCTTCTTCAGGAAGTTCGCCGAGTAGTCCGCGTCGAAGCCGGACTGGAGTCGGTCCAGGGCGCTGGGGTCGGCGACGGCCTGCACGATGGCATGGCGCTTGCCGGCGTTGAACATGCCGTCGGAGCCCAGGGCGACCGCGTAGTTCGCCCCCGCGCTCTGTGCGCCCTGCACGTCGTGGCTGTACCCGGCCGGAATCCCGTTCGTCTTCGAATCGACCGGCCGCTCCCCGGAGGCCGCCGTGGGGGAGGTCCTGGACTTGTCGCCCCCGCTTCCACCGCCGTTGCCCGTCGAAGGGGAATCGTCTCCTCCACGGTTCGCGAAGGCGATCGCGGCGATCAGGAGGACCACGACGCCGACCACCGTGACCAGGCTGCGTGAGGACGAGCGTCCGCGGCGGGCGCCGCCGTAGACGTCGCCGGGGCGGTCGGGGAGGCGGGTCCGGGTCTGGCCCGTGCCCCCGTATCTCCCGTCGTCGCCGCGGGAGCCGTCCCCGTATCCGGGTTCGTCACCGAGACTCATGCCGCGTACGCCCCCTCAACCTCTGCTGAATCGCGTAGTACGACGGTAGCCGTGCTGGTTTCCGCGCGGACGCGGTGTGGTGACTCGACATCAGGGAAACGCAACCTCAGCCGGTGGGCGCGACGGACAGGTGGATCGGACAGACGGAGGAGAGAGAAGCCGGGCGCCCCGGCCGGGGCTAGACGGCCATGCCGTACACGATGGTGAACAGCGTGCCCAGGGACCCGATGATGAAGACCCCGGTGAGGCCCGCGATGATCAGGCCCTTGCCCTGTTCCGCGCTGAAGGTGTCGCGCAGCGCCGTCGCGCCGATGCGTTGCTTGGCCGCTCCCCAGATCGCGATCCCGAGGCAGAGCAGGATGGCGACCGCCATCACGACCTGGATCATCGTCTTGGCTTCGTTGCCCAGGCTGCCGAAGGGACCCCAGTCCGGGGCGATCCCGCCGATGATTGTGGTGATGTCGCCCTTGTCGGCTGCGAAAAGCATGTAAGTCACCGCCCCTAGTGGGTAGTTCTGCACCCCCTGCCACTGCGCGCAGAGGTCGGGCCCATTCTCGCCGACAATGACGCTGTCGCATGTCGACTTGGCGTCATTGATTGGCGGGTTTCGTACGAATCCCTTGCGACCGGCGCACGCGGGCCCCATTCGGGAGGCGTGCGCCGGTATGCGGAGAGTCGTATGGTCACTCTGTGTATCACGGCAGGTCACGCCGGGCAATGAAGTCGATGCGGAACCTGTCGTGTGGTTCCGTCGTTAACCCCTTCTACGAAGTGGGCGGGACAGTCGCCCTGCTCGCCTCGTAGGTGTGCTGCGGACGCGTCCCGATTCTGACGGGTTGTCGAGCCGATGTTCTCCGGGTCGCGCGTCTGCGGGATGTGGACGCCCGATCGCTGTCACGCAGGCTATCCCCGTCGCCGTGGCGCACGGAAACGGGCCGCGGCCGGTTGCCGCGGCCCGTATCCCCGCCGTACCGGCCCGACTGGCCTTGCAGGGACAGCCGTTGGTGTGGGTGCGGGCCGGGAGGCCGTGGTACGAGCGGTACTTGACGAGGTCCGTCGCGGAACGGGGTGCGGGGTGCGCTCCCGTCGCCCGGAGTCGGCTCGGCCGGGCTCGCGGGAATGCGTGGAGTTGCGCGGGTTCGGAGGCTGTCGGTGGTGAGATGGCCGCCGGGCGAGCGGATCCGAGGAGCACTCCATGATCGACGTCAGCCATCAGATCGACGCGGTGAGGCGGCAGGTCGGTACCCGTTCCGGGAGGGCGGGCGAGGCGCGGGTGGTGACGGTGCGCCAGACGTACGACGTGACGCGCGAGGAGGTCTGGGACGCCTGCACCAACGCCCGGCGCATCCCACGCTGGTTCCTGCCGGTCTCCGGGGAGCTGAGGCTCGGCGGCACCTACCAGCTGGAGGGCAACGCGGGCGGCACGGTCGAGCGCTGCGATCCGCCCCGGGGCTTCGCCGCGACCTGGGAGTTCGGCGGTGAGGTCAGCTGGATCGAGGTCCGGCTGACGGCGGTGGCGGAAGCCGTGACGCGCTTCGAGCTGGCGCACATCGCGCACGTCGACGAGGAACGCTGGGCGCAGTACGGGCCCGGCGCGGTCGGTGTCGGCTGGGACCTCGGTCTGATGGGGCTCGCCGCCCATCTGTCGTCCGGGCCGGCCGTGGATCCGAAGGAGAGCACGGCCTGGCTCGCTTCCGACGAGGGGCGCCGGTTCGTGACGTTGAGCAGCGAGGGCTGGTACCGGGCGAGCCTCGCGGCCGGAGAGCCCGAGGGCGCCGCCCGGGAGGCCGCGGCCCGCACGGCCGCGGCGTACGGCGGGGGTGCCGGGGACGGGGAGCCCGCGGGCGGCGATTCCCCGACCGCGTCCTGACACGGCCCCGTCCGCACAGGCCCGCGTCAGGGCGGGGTCCCGGATCCGGGCGTCGTCGGGGGCGGCCCGCGTCCCGTCGGGGTTCGGGGGTACTCGGGCCGTGGAGGCCTTCCTCCCGTGGTGCCCGGGAGCGCCCGGGTGCCGGGGCGGTGTGCGGTGCGGGGTGGATGTCCACAGGCTGTGGATATCCTGCCCGCCGCGCGCAGGGGACGTGGCTCGAGTAACGTAGCGTGACGTCATTTGATCGGAGTGCGAGAGAGGACGGTCGGTGGACGTGGGCCGTACGGCGGATTCCGCCGGGGACTCACGCCAATTTCTCAAGGTGGTTTCAGGATTTCTCTCAGATCCGTGAGCCAGAGTATGAACCGATGAAGCGCATCAATCGTCCCCCTGGTGCCAGGCGGAACGCCCTGTTCGTCGCGGTCGCGGTGCTGGCCGTGACATCGGCCTCCGTGGCGGCGGCCGATGACGGCCGCGGGCCCCTCGGTGTGACCGCGCGGGCCTCCGGCACCGTGGCGGCCTCTCGCGTCGGCGCGCTGTTCGGGGGCAGCGGCGCTCTGGAGGGCGGCCACTTCTGTACGGCGTCCGTCGTGCACAGCAAGGGACGGAACCTGCTCGTGACCGCCGCGCACTGCCTGGACGGCGGCGGAAAACTCCGCTTCGCGCCCGGATACCGCGACGGGAAGGCGCCGTACGGCATCTGGGAGATCCGCAGGACGTACGTCGGTGACGCGTGGACCGGCGCCCAGGACGAGGACAGCGACGTCGCCTTCGCCACCGTCGCCGACCGGGGCGGCAAGGGCGTCGAGGACGTCGTCGGCGGCAACGCGTTCGTCACGGGGCGGGAGACCGGGGCGACCGCCGTGACCGTCACCGGCTACCCCAGTACCCTCGATGCGCCGATCACCTGCACGAACAGGCCCACCGTCCACAGCCGCACCCAGCAGCGCATCGCCTGCCCCGCCTTCGCCGGCGGCACGAGCGGCAGCCCCTGGGTGAACGGGTACGGGGAGGTCGTCGGAGTCATCGGCGGCCACGAGGCCGGCGGGGACACCGACGACATCTCGTACAGCGTGGTCCTCGGGGACGAGGCCCGGGCCCTGTACCGGTCGACGCAGGAGCAGTAGGGGGGAGCGCCACGCCGCGCGCGGGCGCCTTTTGGCCGTGGCCCGGTGTCCCCTTTGGCGCGTTACCGCCTTGCGGGGCAGGGGAGTTGCGCAAGGGGTGCGGTAGACGCCCGGACAGGGCCGCCACATGCGGTTTCTCCTCGTGTGCGATCGTCCCGCGGCGCGGGGGCCGCCTCTACACTGGCGGCGGCGGACTCCTGTGCGGCGAGGGGCGGTTGACGGTGCGTAAGGCATGGGTCGTGGCGGCCGCTGTCGCCGGGGCGGGACTCTCCTTCGTGATGCTGCTCGTCGTCGGGGTCTACGTGGTCGCGGGCAACCTCGCGAACGGCGTCGGAGGCGGCTCGGTCGGGCTCGCCAAGGGCGCGGTACCGGCCGCGTACCAGACGCTCGTGCAGAAGTGGGGAAACCTGTGCGGCGCGATCAACCCCGCGCTGCTGGCCGCCCAGCTGTACCAGGAGAGCGGATTCAATCCGAGCGCCAGGAGCCCGGCGAAGGCCGAAGGGATAGCGCAGTTCATCCCGGGGACGTGGGCCACGCACGGAGTCGACGGCGACGGGGACGGCGACCGCGACGTATGGGATCCGAATGACGCGATTCCGTCGGCCGCCTCGTACGACTGCCAGCTCGCCTCGTACGTGAAGGACGCGCCGGGGAACATCACGGAGAACATGCTCGCCGCCTACAACGCGGGGGCGTACGCGGTCATCAGGTACGGGGGCGTCCCGCCGTACCGGGAGACCCGGAACTACGTGAAGACGATCACCACCCTGGAGAAGAGCTTCGCCCGGCCCGTGAACCGGGTCGATCCCTCACGGCAGGCCGCCGCGGCCATCTACTACGCGCAGAAGAAGCTCGGCACGCCCTATCTGTGGGGCGGCAACGGCACCGCTGACCAGGGCGGGCGCTTCGACTGCTCGGGTCTGACGAAGGCCGCGTACGAAAGCGTCGGGGTCACCCTGCCGCGGGTCGCCAACGACCAGTACAACGCCGGACCGCACCCCGCGCGGGAGGAACTGCTGCCGGGGGACCTGGTGTTCTTCTCCGACGACCTCACCGACTCGCGGGCCATCCGGCACGTGGGCATCTACGTGGGCGGCGGCTACATGATCGACGCGCCGCGGACGGGTGCCGTCATCCGCTTCGACCCGATCGACACCCCCGACTACTTCGGAGCGACGCGCGTGACCGAGGATGGCGCGAAAGCACTGCCGACCACGGTCTGAACCCACCCCCTGAGCTGCGGCGATGTATCTCTCTTCGATAACGTCTGCGTGATCATTCGGTGGAGTGTGGAACGTACTGAAGGGCAGTGTGCGTTCCTGATGACGTAGAGCGGATCCAGGACCTCCGGGCCGCGGTTCTACACATCACGGGGTGGATCGAGCGGCGCGCGAAAGGGCGTGCCCGCGGGAAAGACGACGAAGGGGCCGCAGCACCATGGCTGGACTCGCCGAATCCGGTTCGAACCCCGACGTCGACCTGCTCTACGACATCAACGGCCTCGCCAACGGCGCACCGCACTGGTTCGACCGGGGCATGGAGTTCGTGGGCGAGTACGGACTGCTGCTCGCCATGGTCCTGCTGGTGCTGTGGTGCTGGTGGACCGTGCGGCGCGGCGGCGGCGAGGGCGCGGCGTCGTCCGTGGCCGGGCTGGTGTGGGCGCCGCTGGCCGCCGGAATCGCGGTGCTGGTGAACGTGCCGATAAGAGGTTTCGTGGAGCGGCCCCGGCCGTTCGTGGACCACCAGGGGCTCGACGTCCTGGTGGCGGGCAAGACCGACTTCTCCTTCGTGAGCGACCACGCGACGCTCACGATGGCGATGGGGGTCGGCCTGTTCGTCGTGCACCGGAAGTTCGGGCTGGCCGGGATAGGGCTCGCGCTCGTCGAGGGGTTCTGCCGGGTCTACCTGGGCGTGCACTACCCGACGGACGTCATCGGCGGATTCGCCCTCGGCACCGCCGTCGCCCTGCTGCTGTCCCCGCTCGCCATGGCCCTGCTGACGCCGGTCATGAAGGCCGTCGAGCGGTCCCCGCGGGCCGGCCGGCTCGTGCGGGCGCGGCGCGCGGGTCTCACGGGACAGCGGGCGCTGATTCCGGAGGCGCGGGCGGAGCGGCCCGAAGAGCCCGACCTGGCGGCGTAGCCGCCGCCTCCGGTCCCGGCCCGGTTCCCATCCCGGCCCGGTTCCCACCGGGCCGCGCGGGCGCGGCTTCTGCGGCGACGGCCTCTGGAGCGGACGGCTTCTACAGCGCCTGCGGGAACGAGAAGAAGCGGTCCGGGTCGTACTGCTTCTTCAGTGCGGTGAGCCGGGGCGCCGCGTCGCCGTAGTACGCCTTGCGCCAGTCCGTGAGGGTCGGGTCCGTGTAGTTCTGGTAGGCGGCGCCGGAGGCGTGGCGGGCCATCGCCGTGTGCGCGGAGGTCAGCCAGGACTGGGCCGTGGTGCCGGAGGTGCCCGCCTGCCAGGAGGCGATGTACTGGGCGAGCATCCGGGAGCGGCGGTGCACGAAGGCCGTCGCGGTCGGGGAGACACGGTTGACCGCGCCGCCCAGCGCGGTGAGCGCGATGCTGCCCGCGCCGCCGCGGACCGCGGCGATCTGGTTCAGGAGCGTCTGGATGCCTGCCGCGGAGATCGAGCGGTCGAAGAAGTCCGAACGGGCCGCGTACGTCTCGCGGCCGAGGGCGCCCTGCGCGGCCCGGCCCGGCGTCGTGCCCGGCAGATGGCACTGGGGGTCGGTGGGGAAGGAGGAGCAGCCCGCGTACACCTCCATCGACTCCTCGTACGAGCGCTTCTTGAGGGAGACGCTGGAGGCGGGGGCGCCGACCCGGTCGGCCAGGCGGTCCACGGCGTTCTGGAGTTCGCCGTAGGTGCCGAGGGAGAAGGCGGCGACGGAGACGGTGGGAGTGCCCCCGGCGGCGTTCGCGAGATGCAGCGAGGACCAGATCTCGTCCGGCTGGTCCGGGCCCCACTCCTGCCAGGCCTTCACCACGGCGGCGGCCTTGGCCCACGGCCAGGACAGGTACGCGGAGACGGCCTGCGGGGCGGGGTGGGTCTTGTAACGGAGTTCGGTGACGACACCGAAGTTGCCGTTGCCGGCGCCGCGCAGCGCCCAGAAGAGGTCCTTGTGCTCGCTCGCGTTCGCGACGAGCTGCTTGCCGTCCGCTGTGATCAGCGTCGCCTGGGTGAGGCTGTCGCAGGTCAGACCGTAGGCCCGGGACACGACGCCGTGGCCGCCGCCGAGGGTCAGACCGGAGACGCCGACGGTCGGGCAGGAACCCGCGGGGATGGTGACGCCCTTCGCGGCGAGGGCGCGGTAGACGTCGATCAGCTTGGAACCGGCGCCGACGACGGCCTCGTTCGCGGACGCCCGGATCTTGTCCAGCTTGGAGACGTCGAGGATCAGCCGGCCGTCGCCGGAGGACCAGCCCGCGTAGGAGTGGCCGCCGTTGCGGATCGACAGCGGTATGTGGTGGGCGCGGGCGTAGGCCATGGCCGTACGGATGTCGTCCGCGTGGGCGGCGTACGCGACGGCGGTGGGCTTCAGCGTGTCGAAGCGGGTGTTGTACAGCTGGTGCGCCGCGGGCCAGGCGCGGTCGCCGGGGCGGACCAGCGGCCCGTCCAGGTCCTTGGCGAGGGCGGTCCAGTTCGCGGCGGCGCGGACGCCGGCGGGGGTGGCGCCCGAGGTCGTGCGGACGGGGGCGCTGGACGTCTCCGCGGCCCCGGACGACGTCCTGGTGGCCGCCCCGTCCTTCCCGTTGCACGCGGTGGTGACCGCCGCCGCGAGTACGGCCGCGCCGCCGCCTATGAATATTCGCCGTTGCATGTGAGCCTCCCGCTCGGTTCCCGTGGGACGAGACGGGTGACCGGTTCCGAGGGTTCCACAACGGACGGGCGAAGAACGCAACCGCTACAGGACCGTGATCCCCCTATGACGGATATCACGGGCATCGCACCCCGAATCCGGCCTCCTGCCGAGGGCTTCGCGCCTGCCCGGCCCTGGCGCGCGAGGGCGTGCGGGGCAGGGCGGGGTCAGGCGAGCGGGGGCGTCGTGTGGGACTCCGCGTCCGTGCGGGCGAGGCTGCGGGCCCGGCGGGCGGGGCCTCTCCAGCCGCAGGAGCAGCGGGCCACGCAGAAGCGGCCCTGTTCGACCGTGATGGTCCGGTGTTCTCCGGCGAATGGGATGTCGTCCTGCTGCGCCACGTCCGTAACGTTACCCAGGCAAGCAAACGGAATCGCACCCGCGTGACGAGCGCCCCTACTCGTCGTTAACCGGACGACAGGAGGCCCGGGACGGACCGGCTGGGGGTCGGCGGACGATGGTGGCGCAGCAGGGCAGGCGGACGGACGCTCGCGTTCTCGCGGTCGCGGTGGCGGGGCTCCTGTGCTGCGTGGCCGGATGTTCGGCCGGCCGCGCCGGTGCGGAGGACGCACGTCCCGCCGCCGTGGGCACCCGCTCGGGTGCCGTCTCCGCCGAGGTGCTGCACCGCGCCGCCGCCACGCTGGAGCGCGCCGGCAGCGCGCGGGCCCGTACGTCGATGGAGATGGCCACCGGCGGGACCCGCGTCACCATCCGGGGTGAGGGTGTCTACGACTTCAGGAAGCAGTCGGGGCAGCTCACGGTCGAGCTGCCGCAGGACCCGGCCGGTGCCGAGGAGCACCGGCCGATCACCGAACTCCTCGCCCCGGGAGCCCTGTTCATGAAGAACCGCGGCGCGGGTGTCCCGGCCGACAAGTGGGTGCGGGTCGACACGGCGACGCTCTCCGACGGGAATCTGGTGACCGGCGGCGCCACCGACCCGTTCGCCGCGGCCGAGTTGCTGCGCGGGGTGCGGACGGCGACGTACGCCGGCCGGACGGAGGTGGCGGGGGTCCCGGTGGCGCACTATCGCGGGACCGCCGACCTGGACCTCGCCGCGCGGAGCGCGTCGAAGGGGAACCGGGAGGCGCTGCGGGCGGCGGCGAAAGGGTTCGCCACCGCCGAGGTCCCGTTCGACGTCTATCTCGACGACGAGGGACGGATCCGCGAGCTGCGGTGCCGGTTCAGCTTCGTCAACGGCCAGCACAGGGGTACGGTCGCGGTCGCCTCGACGACCCTGCTGTACGACTTCGGGGTCCCGGCGCCCGTACGGCTTCCCGAATCCGCGGACATCTTCGCGGGGAAGATCGCGGAGCCGTAGAGGTGCGGCGACCGCGGGGTGAAGGGTGTGCGGCAGGCCGTGCGGGCCGGCGAAGTGCGGGTAGGGGCCCGAACCGGGGGCGGCGCAGGGGCACGGAGTCCCTGCGCGGGCTCCTCGTGGGAGGCGGGGTTGGGGGCTGGAAATGGCCCTTCCGTGCCATGCGCGGTGTGTAGGCCGCTCCCTACTCTAGGAAGTCGGTGACGGCAGGAAGAGGTGACGCGCGTGGCTCCGGTCGGCGGTACGGCAGTTCAGGACCACGTGGCCCTCGCCGAGATCGAGCTGTGCGGCGATCTGATCATCGCGGCGTCGGCCGCCCATGAGGACCGGCTCAGCCTGGAGAGCATCGACGAGGTGCTGAAAGTGGCCGAAGAACGTGCGCGGGAGGGCGGCACGGAGCAGTAGGTCCGGCCGTCACGCCGCCCGCCTGGTGTGTGCCGGGCTTCGCGAGGGGGCGGACGGTGACAGCCCTCAGGTGCGCAGCAGCCGGCCGATCGCCTTCGTGGCTTCCTCGACCTTCGCGTCGATCTCGTCGCCGCCCTTGAGGGCCGCGTCCGCGACGCAGTGGCGCAGGTGCTCCTCCAGGAGCTGGAGGGCGAAGGACTGCAGGGCCTTGGTGGAGGCGGAGACCTGCGTGAGTATGTCGATGCAGTAGACGTCCTCGTCGACCATGCGCTGCAGACCGCGGATCTGGCCCTCGATCCGGCGCAGGCGCTTGAGGTGCTCGTCCTTCTGCTTGTGGTAGCCGTGGACACCGCGGTCGTGGTCGGTCACGACCGCCTCCGCGGCCTCCCGCGTGTCACCGGAGGGCACCGGCGCGCCGGCCTCGGTGGTCGTCATCGTGTCCTCCTGCTGATCCCGCCGGAAAGGTCGGTTACATATACCCCTGGTAGGTATATGGTATCGAACTTCGTTGGGTATAGGGCCCTTGCCCGCTGCCGGGACCGGACCCTGTGCTGATCACTGTGCCTCATGGGCGACACTGGGGGACGGCCGGTTAGCCGTGGCCGGATGATGCGCCTAGCATCAGCCTGACCGAAACAAAAGGACCCCGAGGACCTCACGTGCGATTTCGTCTGACCCCCAGGGAGACGAGCTTCTACGACATGTTCTCCGCATCCGCGGACAACATCGTCACGGGCTCGAAACTCCTGATGGAACTGCTCGGGGCCGACGCCTCCGCCCGAGCCGAGATCGCAGAGCGTATGCGGGCAGCCGAGCACGCCGGTGACGATGCGACGCACGCGATCTTCCACCAGCTGAACTCCTCCTTCATCACACCCTTCGACCGCGAGGACATCTACAACCTGGCCTCGTCCCTCGACGACATCATGGACTTCATGGAGGAGGCCGTCGACCTGGTCGTGCTGTACCAGGTCGAGGAGCTCCCCAAGGGCGTGGAGCAGCAGATCGAGGTGCTGGCGCGGGCGGCCGAGCTGACCGCCGAGGCGATGCCGAACCTGCGGACCATGGACAACCTCACCGAGTACTGGATCGAGGTCAACCGCCTCGAGAACCAGGCCGACCAGATCCACCGCAAGCTGCTCGCCCAGCTCTTCAACGGCAAGTACGACGCCATCGAGGTGCTGAAGCTCAAGCAGATCGTGGATGTGCTGGAGGAAGCGGCCGACGCGTTCGAACACGTGGCGAACACGGTGGAGACCATCGCCGTCAAGGAGTCCTGAGGCTTCGTGGACACCTTTGCGCTGATCGTGACCATCGGGGTCGCGCTCGGATTCACGTACACGAACGGCTTCCACGATTCGGCGAACGCCATCGCCACGTCGGTGTCCACCCGTGCGCTGACCCCCCGGGCCGCGCTCGCCATGGCCGCGGTGATGAACCTCGCGGGCGCGTTCCTCGGCAGCGGGGTCGCGCACACCGTGAGCAGTGGTCTGATCGCGACGCCCGAGGGCTCCAAGGGGATGGGCATCCTCTTCGCCGCGCTCATCGGGGCCATCGTCTGGAACCTCGTCACCTGGTACTTCGGTCTTCCCTCGTCCTCGTCGCACGCGTTGTTCGGCGGTCTGGTGGGGGCGGCGCTCGCGGGCGGTACGACCGTCCTGTGGTCCGGCGTCCTGGACAAGGTCATCATCCCGATGTTCCTGTCGCCGGTCGTCGGTCTGATCGGCGGCTATCTGGTGATGTGCGCGATCATGTGGCTGTTCCGCCGGTCCAACCCGCACAAGGCCAAGAGGGGTTTTCGGATAGCCCAGACCGTTTCGGCGGCCGGTATGGCGCTGGGGCACGGTCTGCAGGACGCGCAGAAGACGATGGGTATCGTCGTGATGGCGCTCGTCATCGGTGACGTCCAGGGCGCCGACGATCCGATTCCGGTGTGGGTGAAGATCTCCTGCGCCGTGATGCTGTCCCTCGGTACGTACGCGGGTGGGTGGCGGATCATGCGGACGCTGGGGCGGAAGATCATCGAGCTGGATCCGCCGCAGGGGTTCGCCGCGGAGACCACCGGGGCGTCGATCATGTTCGCCACGGCGTTTCTGTTCAAGGCGCCCATCTCCACGACGCATGTGATCACGTCCGCGATCATGGGTGTGGGGGCGACCAAGCGGGTGAACGCCGTGCGGTGGGGTGTCGCCAAGAACATCGTGCTGGGGTGGTTCATCACCATGCCGGCGGCGGCGTTGGTGGCTGCCGCCAGCTTCTGGGTTGTTGACCTGGCGTTCCTGTAGGGGGCCTGGTCCCTGCGGGGGTTGGTGACCGGTTTCTCTCGCCCCCGCCGCCCCTACCCGACCCATCCCGTACCTGGGGCTCCGCCCCAGACCCCGGCTTGGGGCTCCGCCCCTGGACGCCGACGTGCGGCTTCGCCCAGGGCCCTGGCTCGGGGCTTCGCCCCCTGGATCCCGGCGTGCGGCTTCGCCCAGGATCCTGGCTTGGGGCTTCGCCCCCTGGACCCCGGCTTGGGGCTACGCCCCTGGACCCCGGCTTGGGGCTTCCGCCCCCTGGGCCCCGCTGGTGGCTCTGGCCGTAGACCTTCTGTGGGGCTCCGCCCCTGTGCCCCGCCAAGGGGCTCCGCCCCCTGGACCCCCGATCGCCCGAAGGGCTCGTCCTCAAACGCCGGACGGGCTGGAGGGCATCGCCTCTGCCGGAGCCCTCGGCGCGCGCAGGGATCTGCGGCGTGAGCCCGCGCCTCCGGCCCAGGCCAGCGTTAACAGCCTGGGCCGGCATCTATGAGACGGGTCTCGTCTTCAGCCAGGTTCGTGGCCTCGGCGTGGGTCGGGCGTCTGTGGGGCGGGTCTCGTCTTCAGCCCAGGTTCGTGGCCTCGGCGTGGGTCGGGCGTCTGTGGGGCGGGTCTCGTTTCCGGCGCGGGCCCCGTCTTCCGCGTAGGTCCCGGCTCAGGCGTGTGCCCGTATTTTCAGTCCGTCCGGCGATTGAGGACGAGGCCGTTCAGGCCGGAACGGGAGCGGGCCCGCCCCCGGGAGCCGGGGGCGGGCCCTTCTCGTCCTCGCGGTGGCACCGCCATGCAGCACCGCGAGGGGTTCGTGGGGGACGGCTCAGCCGAAGCGGCCCGAGATGTAGTCCTCGGTGGCCTGGACCGACGGGTTGGAGAAGATCCGCTCCGTGTCGTCGATCTCGATGAGGCGCCCGGGCTGGCCCACCGCGGCCAGGTTGAAGAACGCGGTGCGGTCGGAGACCCGCGCGGCCTGCTGCATGTTGTGCGTCACGATGACGATCGTGAAGCGCTCCTTCAGCTCACCGATCAGGTCCTCGATGGCGAGGGTGGAGATCGGGTCCAGGGCCGAGCACGGCTCGTCCATGAGAAGGACCTGGGGCTCCACCGCGATCGCCCGCGCGATGCACAGTCGCTGCTGCTGGCCGCCGGACAGGCCCGAACCGGGCTTGTTCAGGCGGTCCTTGACCTCGTTCCAGAGGTTCGCGCCCTTGAGGGACTTCTCGACGATGTCGTTGAGCTCGGACTTCCGGTAGGAGCCGTTGAGCTTGAGGCCCGCCGCCACGTTGTCGAAGATCGACATGGTGGGGAAGGGGTTGGGGCGCTGGAAGACCATGCCGATCGTGCGGCGCACGGCGACGGGGTCGACGCCCTGGCCGTACAGGTCCTCGTCGTCCAGGAGGACCTTGCCGTCGACGCGGCCGCCGGGGGTGACCTCGTGCATCCGGTTGAGGGTGCGCAGGAAGGTCGACTTGCCGCAGCCGGAGGGGCCGATGAAGGCCGTCACCGAGCGCGGCTCGACCGTCATCGAGATGTCTTCGATCGCCTTGTGGGCGCTGTAGTAAGCGGTCAGACCGCTCACGTCGATTCGCTTGGCCATGTCAGTCACTGCTTCTTTCGAGAGGTTCGGGTCGCTGATTGGCCGCGTCAGCGGCCCGTCTTCGGGGCCTTCCAGCGGGCGATGCCGCGGGCCGCCAGGTTCAGGATCATGACGAAGGCGATGAGCGCGAGTGCCGCCGCCCAGGCCCTGTCGTAGGCCGCGCCGGAGCCGGCGCTGTTCGCGTACTGCTGGTAGATGTACAGCGGCAGCGAGGCCTGCGGGTCCGAGAACGGGTTGGTGTTGATGAAGTTCGTGCCCCAGACCAGGAGCAGCACCGGGGCGGTCTCGCCCGTGATGCGGGCGACCGCGAGCATCACACCCGTGGTGATACCGCCGATGGACGTCGGCAGGACCACCTTGATGATGGTGCGCCACTTCGGGACGCCCAGTGCGAGGGAGGCCTCGCGCAGCTCGTTCGGTACGAGCTTGAGCATCTCCTCGGTGGAGCGGACCACGACGGGCATCATCAGGATCGACAGGGCGAGCGCACCGGCGAAGCCGGAGTAGCCCATGTCCAGGATCAGGATCCAGAAGCTGAGGACGAACAGGCCGGCGACGATCGACGGGATGCCCGTCATGACGTCGACGAAGAAGGTGACGGCCTTGGCGAGCTTGCCGCGTCCGTACTCCACCAGGTAGACGGCGGTGAGCACACCGATCGGCACGGCGATCAGGGTGGCGATGCCGACCTGCTCGAGGGTGCCGATGATCGCGTGGTAGATGCCGCCACCGGTCTCGGTGTCGGCGACCACACCCATGGAGTGGGTCAGGAAGTAGATGTCGAAGACCTTCACGCCACGCTTGGCGGTCTCCCAGATCAGGGAGGCCAGCGGGACGATGGCGACGAGGAAGCAGACCCAGACGAGGCTGGTCGCGACCCGGTCCTTGGCCTGGCGGCGGCCCTCGACGCGGGCCGAGATGCCGTAGGTGCCGAGGACGAAGAGGATCGCGGCGATCAGGCCCCACTGGACCTTGCTGTCGAGTCCGCCCACCAGACCGATGACCACGGCGAGGACGAGCGCGCCCACGGCGATCCCCCACGGGGACCACGAGGGGAGGCTGGCGCCGCGCAGACTGCTGGGGCGCCTCTCGGTGACGGATGCGTGGCTCATGCGTTGGCCCCCGAGTACTCCTTGCGGCGGTTGATGATCATCCGCGCGCCGCCGTTGACCAGCAGGGTGATGACGAACAGGACGAGACCGGAGGCGATCAGCGCGTCCTGGCCGAGCGGGGTGGCCTCGCTGAACTTGCTCGCGATGTTCTGCGCGAAGGTGCCGCCGCCCGGGTCGAGCAGGCTGGCGTTGATCTCGAAGGTCGGCGAGAGGACCGTGGCGACGGCCATCGTCTCGCCGAGCGCGCGGCCGAGGCCCAGCATCGACGCGGAGATCACACCGGAGCGGCCGAAGGGCAGCACCGACATGCGGATGACCTCCCAGCGCGTGGCGCCGAGCGCGAGCGCGGCCTCCTGGATCATCAGCGGAGCCTGGCGGAAGACCTCGCGGCTCACGTTGGTGATGATCGGCAGGATCATGATCGCGAGCAGGACGCCGACGGTGAGCATCGAGCGGGGGGCACCGCCCTGCCACTCGAAGATGCCGGTCCAGCCGAAGTAGTGGTCGAGCCAGCCGAAGAGGCCGTCCATGTGCGGGACCAGGACGAGGGCGCCCCAGAGGCCGTACACGATGGACGGGACGGCGGCGAGCAGGTCGATCACGAACCCGATGGGGCCGCCGAGCTTGCGCGGCGCGTAGTGCGTGATGAACAGCGCGATGCCGACGGCGACGGGGACCGCGAGGGCCATGGCGATGATCGAGGAGACCACCGTGCCGAAGGCCAGCACCGCGATGCCGAAGCTGGGCGGCAGGAGGTTGGTGTTCCACTCGAACGTCGTGAGGAAGTTCCCGTGGTCCTCGCTGATCGCGTTGGCCGCGCGATAGGTGAGGAAGGCCGCGATGGCGGCCATGATCACCAGAAGGAAGATGCCCGACCCGCGGGAGAGACCGATGAAGACGCGGTCTCCGGTGCGGGAGGCGCCGCGGTCGGCGATCTTCGTGCCGGGCGCGGAAGTCTGTGGGGTGGGAGGTGGTGCTTCGGTGTTCTGTGTCGTTATGTCCATCAGGATTCTCCGGTCTGCGGAACCGTAAGGGGTGGCGGCTCCAGGCGGCGGTGCACCGGACGGTGCGGCCCGCCTCGGTGAGGCGGGCCGCACACTCAGGTCAGCTCAGGTTCGAGACGGCGGCGCGAACCTTGGTGATGATCTGGGCGGGGATGGGCGCGTACTTGGCGTCGGTCAGAAGCTTCTGACCGTCCTCGCTCGCGATGTAGTTGAGGAAGGCCTTCGTGGCGGGCAGGGTGTCCGCCTTGTTGCCCTTCTCGCAGACGATCTCGTAGGTGACCAGGGTGAGCGGGTAGGCGCCCTCCTCGGTCGGCTTGTAGTTCAGGCCGAGCGACAGGTCGTTGCCGGTGCCCTTGACCTCGGCGGTGGCGATGGCCTTGGTGGCGTTCTCGACGCTGGCCTTCACCGGGGTGGCGGCGTCCGTCTTGAGGTCGACGGTGCTGATGCCGTCAGCGGCGTAGGAGAGCTCGAAGTAGGAGATCGCGCCGGCGGTCTGCTTGACCTGCTGGGCGAGGCCGGAGGAGCCCTGCGCGGACTGGCCGCCCTTGGCCTGCCACGCCTTGCCGCCGGAGTAGTTCCAGTCGGACGGGGCGACGGCCTTCAGGTACTTGGTGAAGTTGTCCGTGGTGCCGGACTCGTCCGAGCGGTGGAACGCCTGGATCTTGGTGCTGGGCAGCTTCGCGGTGGGGTTGAGCTTCGCGATCGCGGAGTCGTTCCACTTCGTGATCTTGCCATCGAAGATCTTCGCGATGGTGGACGCGTCGAGGACGAGGCCGTCCACGCCCGGCAGGTTGTAACCGATCGCGATCGGGCCGCCGACCATCGGGAGGTCGATGGCCGGGTTGCCGCCACAGGCCTTCGTGGCCGCGCCGACCTCTTCGGGCTTCAGCGGGGAGTCCGAACCGGCGAACGCGGTCTGGCCCTGCGTGAAGGCCGTCACGCCGGCACCCGAACCGGTCGGGTTGTAGTTGATCTGGACGCCGGAGCAGGCCTGGGTGAACTCCTTCACCCAGGCGTCTATGGCGTTCTTCTGCGCGGAGGAGCCGGAGGCCTGCAGCTGGCCCTTGGCGTCGTCGCACTTGATGGCGCTGGCGCTCGTGGCGGAAGAGGTCGCCTTGTCGCCGGTGCTCTTGCTGCCGGTGTCGTCCGAGCCGCACGCCGTGAGGGCCAGGGCGCCGGAGACGGCGACGGCACCGAGCGAGAGGGCGCGAAGCCGGTTCTTGCGCTGAAGCTTCACTTTTCGGGAGTTCCTTCCAGGAGCCGCCGTCGAGTGGCGGCGTGCGATGTCGGTGGTAGGCGGAAGCCGTGTCCCAGGACCTGCCCGGGGCGCGGTCCGCACCGCGTAAGGCCGAAATTAGGCAGAAGAGGTGAAGGCGCCGATGGCCATAAGTGAACGGAGGGTGAACCCCTGCGGTCGGTGCGGTGAGGTCACGGAACGCTTACGTCGAGGACACGGGGTGGTTTCCGACAACTCGGGTCTCATTGGTAACTCTAGGCAACCGGCCGCAATCGTTCAGGTTTCGGCGCAAGAGGCGGGACGGGACCGGGTGCGACCCGGCGCACGTGTACGGCGCGCGGGTGCCTCGTACAGGCGTGGCGTCCAGGCGGGATGCGACGGCGTGCGCCGGACTTCACGGTCCGTACCTCCTGGGCCGTCTCCCGGGACCTCGCCGGCCGCACCCCGGGCCCCAGGGCCGCACGGACCTACGCCAGATGCAGCGAGTGCAGCAGTGCGTCGACCAGGTCGCGGTCCCTGGGCTGGGTCAGGCGGTGCCGGGCCGCGGTCGGCGGGAGCCACAGGACGCGGTCGACCTCGCTGTTCGGCCGGAAGCAGCCGTCCGCCGCCTCGGCCGCCCAGTAGCGGACCTCCTTGGTGCGTCCGCCGACGAGGTATCCGAGCGTGGGCAGGGTGGCGCCCGGTACCGCGGAGTACCCCGTCTCCTCCTCGACCTCCCGCAGCGCCCCGGCCAGGGCGTCCTCGGCGCGCTTGAGCTTGCCCTTGGGATGCGACCAGTCGTCGTACTTCGGCCGGTGGACCAGACAGACCTCCAGCTCGCCGTCGACGGGCGAGCGGCGCCACAGGACGCAGCCCGCCGCCCGGATGATGTCGGTGCCGTCGGTCATGGGGTCTCCCTCAGGGGGTGCGTACGGCTTCCTTCTGCCAGCTCTGCTGGAACGCGAAGCGTGCCGCCTCCACCTCGTGCCGCTGGTCCGCGTGGAGCACGCCGAGCGCGTACGCGGTCGCCGGGGCGATGCGCGGGGTGCGGGCCGCCGACGCCGCGGCCGCGGCCGCCTCCGCCGCGTCCCGGTGCCGGTCGAGGGCCTGACCCGCGCCGAGCAGCCGTACGTCGGAGGGGACGCCCTCCCGGTAGAGGCACTCGCGCGCGTAGCGGTGCAGCCGCAGCAGCAGCCGGACCTGGTGCCAGGGCGCGTCCTGGGGATGGGGAGCCGCGTCCGCGGAGAGGCCGAGGACGAGGGCCTCCGCGTTGTACGGATGGCCCGCCGTGATCAGCGGCAGCGCGGCGACCGCGTCGATGAGCCGGTCCTGTGCGGCGGCCGCCAGTGGGCGCAGGTCGGCCGCGGTGGCCGCGGTGGTGAGCGGTACCTCGCTCGCGAGCACGGCGACGCTGTCCGCGACCGCGTGGAAGCGGGAGGAACCCAGCGCCTGGAGCGCCGCCGAGTGCGCCCGGGTGCGGGCGAGGGTCAGCTGCCGGTCGAGCAGCGCGCCCGCCTTCGCCGCCCCTATGGTCATCTGGCCCTTGGGCGGAACGTCGGCGCCCCCCGGGGTCTGCGCGGGGAAGGCGGTCGGTCCCGACAGCCGGTTCAGCGCGCCGAGCAGCCGCTCCAGGCGGGCCGCGTAGGCGTGCTCACGCGCCAAGGTGCCCGACAGCCAGGCGAGTTCGGGGCGCATCCCCTCCGACCAGTCCGTGTCGAGGAGGGGCCGGAAGGTGTGCAGGGTGCCGCTGATGCGGCGGGCCGAGCGGCGCAGGGCGCGCGCCGCGTCGACCGAATCCGTCGAGCCGCCCGCCGCGGCGCCGGTCTCCCGGTGCTGCCGCAGCGAACGGAGGAACTCCGTGGCCTGGTCCCGCAGATAGTCCGCGAGGACCTCGCCGACGGGCGTACCGCCCTGCTCATGGGGGTGCCGCCGGTCGGGCGGGGCCGCCAGCCGGGGTGAGGACCCGGCCGTGGGGTCGGTGGGGTCAAGGTGTTGCTGTGCCACGCCGGCGCCTCCGGGCGTCTATGAGCATCTCCTGGACGTTCCGCAGCGGTTGGCCATCCTGGTCGGTCGCATGCCGGGTCCATTCGCCGTCCGGGCCCAGGTGCCAGGAAGCGGTGGTGTCCGACATCCCGGTCTCGAACAGCCGGCTGAGGGCTGCCCGGTGGGCCGGGTCGGTGATCCTGACGAGGGCCTCGATCCGCCGGTCGAGGTTGCGGTGCATCATGTCGGCGCTGCCGATCCACACCTCGGGCTCGCCGCCGTTGCCGAACGCGAAGACCCGTGAGTGTTCCAGGAAGCGGCCGAGCACGGACCGGACCCGTATGTTTTCGGACAGGCCTGTGACGCCGGGCCGGACCGCGCAGATGCCGCGCACCCACACGTCGACGGGGACTCCGGCCTGGGACGCGCGGTACAGCGCGTCGATGATCGCCTCGTCCACTATCGAGTTGCACTTGATGCGGACGAAGGCGGGGCGTCCGGCGTTGTGGTGCTGGACTTCCTTGTTGATCCGCGCGATCAGGCCGTCGCGCAGCGACTTGGGGGCGACCAGGAGCCGGCGGTAGGTCTCGCGGCGCGAGTAGCCGGAGAGCCGGTTGAAGAGGTCGGAGAGGTCCGCGCCGACCTGCGGGTCGGCGGTGAGCAGTCCGAGGTCCTCGTACAGCCGGGCGGTCTTGGGGTGGTAGTTGCCCGTGCCGACGTGGCTGTAGCGGCGCAGGGTGTCACCCTCCTGCCGCACCACCAGCGACAGCTTGCAGTGGGTCTTCAGCCCGACGAGCCCGTACACGACATGGCAGCCGGACTCCTCCAGCTTCCTGGCCCATTTGATGTTGGCCTGTTCGTCGAAGCGTGCCTTGATCTCGACGAGGACGAGGACCTGCTTGCCGGACTCGGCGGCGTCTATCAGCGCGTCGACGATGGGCGAGTCGCCCGACGTCCGGTACAGCGTCTGCTTGATCGCCAGGACGTCCGGGTCGCTCGCCGCCTGCTCCAGGAAGGCCTGTACGGAGGTGGAGAACGAGTCGTACGGGTGGTGCAGCAGGACGTCGCGTTCGCGCAGGGCGGCGAAGATGTCGGGCGCGGACGCCGACTCGACCTCCGCGAGGTCGCGGTGGGTGCCCGCGATGAACTTCGGGTACTTCAGCTCGGGCCGGTCGAGGGCGCCGATGCCGAACAGGCCGGTGAGGTCCAGCGGGCCCGGCAGCGGGTACACCTCGGCCTCGGAGATCTTCAGTTCCCGTACCAGCAGGTCGAGGACGTACCGGTCGATGGACTCCTCGACCTCCAGGCGCACCGGCGGCCCGAAGCGGCGCCGCATGAGCTCCTTCTCCAGTGCTTGGAGCAGGTTCTCGGTGTCGTCCTCCTCGACCTCGAGGTCCTCGTTGCGGGTGAGGCGGAAGGTGTGGTGCTCCAGCACCTCCATGCCCGGGAAGAGCTCCTCCAGGTGGGCCGCGATCACGTCCTCGATGGGGACGTAGCGGTCCGGGGAGGCCTCCAGGAAACGGGAGAGCAGCGGCGGGACCTTGACGCGTGCGAAGTGCCGGTGACCGCTGACCGGGTTCCGCACGACCACGGCCAGATTCAGGGACAGGCCGGAGATGTACGGGAAGGGGTGCGCGGGGTCGACCGCCAGCGGGGTCAGGACCGGGAAGATCTGGTGCCGGAAGAGCGTGAAGAGGCGGGCCTGCTCCTTCTCGGTGAGCTCGCTCCAGCGGACCAGGTGGATGCCCTCCTCCGCGAGCGCGGGGGCGACGTCCTCCTGGTAGCAGGCCGCGTGCCGGGCCATGAGCTCGCGTGAGCGGGCCCAGATCATCTCCAGGACCTCGCGCGGCTGCAGGCCGGAGGCGGACTTGGTGGCGACGCCGGTCGCGATGCGGCGCTTGAGACCGGCCACCCGGACCATGAAGAACTCGTCCAGGTTGCTGGCGAAGATCGCCAGGAACTTCGCCCGTTCGAGGAGGGGCGTGCTCGGGTCCTCGGCGAGCTCCAGGACGCGCTCGTTGAACGCCAGCCAGCTGCGTTCCCGGTCCAGGAACCGGCCCTGCGGGAGCTGGACGCCGTCCTGCACCGTGTCCTCGTACGCGTCGAGGTCGGCGTCGAGGTCGGGCTCCAGGTCGGAGACGTTGGCGGCGACGGTGTGCGGCCGGTGCGCGGCGATGGAACCGACGGACGGCTGCGGGTGCTGGACCTGGGCCTGGGCGCTGGGCTGGTTCATGGACCCATTCTTCCGCGCCGGACGCGAGACCGGCGCGTCGGAGCGGGCGGGCGGCAGCGCGGCGAGGCGGATGACGGCTCCCCGGCTCACGGCTTCGTCCGACCGGGAGTGCCCCGGGCGGGGCACGGACACGGTTTCGTCCGCCGTCGACGGCTGGGGCTCGTTCTCCGGTGGAGGCGAAGGCTCTGGCACGGCGGGCTTCATTGGCTGAGCGTCGCAAGCTCGTCTGAATCGATGGTTACGGCGACATGACGTGCGGGATATCGGGGGGCGGCCCCCGGACGTCACATGTCCGGGGGCCGCGTACGTCCCCACCCCCGTGGAGGGCGTACGGACAGGTCGCGGAGGCCGGTTCTGCTCTCTTCCCGCGGTGCGGGGACGGGGTCTACGCGGTGCGGCGGCGCAGCAGTCGGAAGGTGACCGCGGTGGCCGCGGTGGCGACGGCGAGGACGATGCCGGTCTCCACCAGGTGGAGGGGCCAGAAGTGGGAGACCGGATGGTAGACCGAGTAATGGCCGGTGATCCCGTGGTCGGCCGCGCAGCGTCTGATCCGCGCGGCCGTACCGACGCAGTGCCCGTAGTCGGGGTTCGCGACCCGGCGGCCGTGGACGAGCACCCCGTTCTCCAGCTGCCAGGCCCGGTGGGGGAGCCCTGCCTCGGTGGTGCCGGTCCGGGTGACCTTGGGCCACAGGTCGGCGCGGCAGGCCCCCAGGACCTGGTTGAGCAGCAGCGTCACGGCGAAGGTCACGCCGAGGGCGGGCAGCGCGCGTCCCAGCAGCAGGCCGGTGAGCGCGCCGACGGCCAGTGCGCACAGGGCGTACGCGACCGTCGCGGGGCCCAGGGCGACGAAGGTGCTGAAGCCGCTCCAGCCGTCGTCCAGCCGGTCCGGGTTGTTCGACCAGGCCCAGCGGAACAGCGCCACGAGCACCGCGCCGCCGAGCGTGACGGCCAGTGCGGGCACGGCGAGCCTGGCGGTCAGCCAGCGCGTCGGCGACACCGACTGGGTCCAGGCGAGCTGTGCGGTGCCCGACTCCAGTTCGCGGGCGACCAGGGAGGCGCCCGCCCAGGCGGCGACGGCGCAGAAGGCGTAGCACAGCACGACGGCGGTCCAGCGGAGGGTGTTGCCGTAGTCGGCGGTGGCGGTGAGGAAGCAGGTCTCGTGGTGTGCGCAGTAGGCCAGTTCCTCCCGGGCCCGGTCGGCCTGGACCTCGACCGCCCACACCAGGAGCCCGCCGACGGCGGCCACGAACGCGCCCCACAGGGCCAGCGCCGGGCGGTGCAGGCGCAGGACGGTCCACGGGAGTCCGCTGACGGCGTTCATCGGCGGGCCTCCTTCGGGGTGGCGCCGACCTGCCGGGTCAGCAGCCGGAAGGCGGTGAGGACGGCGAGCGCGGTGAGGGCGAGGACGATCCCGGTCGCCACCCACTGGAGGGGCCAGTAGTGGGAGTACGGGTGGGAGTCGCTGTAGAAGCTGGTGGCGTGCAGGTTCGCGTACAGCTCGCGGCACCGGATGCTGAGGTCGCTGCCGCAGTACGGGTTGGCGAGGCGGCCCCCGGTGGAGGTGAGGATGCCTTCGTCGACGGTGAGGCCGAGGCTCGTGGGGCCGTTGTGGTGCAGGCTGGTGACGGTCCGCACCGGTGACCAGAGGTGGGGCTGCGCCAGGGCGACGGCGCCCCGGACGCCCGCTGTCAGCGTCAGGGAGACGACGAGCGCGCCCAGCGAGCGGCGCAGCGCGAGGCCGGCCAGCGCGCCGGCGGCCAGACCGAACAGGGCGAGGGCGACGGTGGTCGGGCCGTTGGCGTGGAAGACGAGGGGGTCGGCCCAGCCCTTGGCGGTGTCGATCCTGCTCTGGCTCCTGCGCCAGGTCCGCTGGTGCAGCAGGACCAGCACGCTCGTCCCGGCGGTGACGAGTGCGGCCGGGAGGGCCAGCTTGACCGTGAGCCAGCGGGCCGGGGAGACCGACTGGGTCCAGGAGAGCCGCGCGGTCCCGGTCTCCAGTTCGCGGCCGAACAGCGACGCGCCCGCCCAGGCGGCGACGAGGAACGGCACGAGGGTCACCGCGACGGTGGCGTACTGGGAGAAGGACTTGTAGGTGAGGAGGGAGTCCTGGTCGTAGGTGCAGGCGGACTCCCGGCAGTGGTCGTACTGCCGCCAGGCGGTGGCCGCCTCGTCCATCGCGGGGCCGTGCAGCCACAGCAGCAGGACGGTGAGGACGGCGAACAGGCCCGCCCCGGCGCAGAGGGCCGGGCGGTGCAGCAGCAGGACCGTCCGGACCAGGCCGCGCGAGGCCGACGGGCGGCGGACGGGAGCCGCCGGGGTGCCGGTGGTGGCGAGCGCGGTCATACGGCGGGCTCCTGGGTGCGGGCGGGTGCGAGGATCAGCGCGGGGGCCGCGGGGTTGCGCAGATGCGCGAGGACCAGGTCCTCCAGCGAGGGCGCGGTGGCTCCGGTGTCGGCGGGGTACGGGCCCTGCGGGCGGATCAGGGCGGTCTGCTGGCGTCCCGTGGTGCGGGACTCGACCACGGTGTGCGGGGCGAGGTCCCGGACCGGGCCGGTGGTCAGGGTGTGCGCGGCCAGCAGGTCGTCCAGGTCGCCCGCCAGCCGTACCCGGCCGTCGCCTATCAGCAGCAGGTAGTCGCAGGAGCCCTCCAGTTCGGCGACGACGTGCGAGGACATCACGACCGTCGTCCCGTACTCGGCGGCCTCGGCCATCAGGGTGCCCATCAGTTCGTGCCGGGCGAGCGGGTCGAGGTCGGCCATCGGCTCGTCCAGGAGCAGGAGTTCGGGCCGTTTGCCGAGCGCGAGGGCGAGGGCCACCCGGGTGCGCTGGCCGCCGGAGAGCGCGCGGATCTTCTTCTTCGGGTCCAGGCCGCCGACCTCGTACGCGATCCGCCCGGCGACCCGGGCGTCCCAGCGGGCGGGGTTGAGCTCCTGGCCCACGCGCAGCGTCTGGGCCACGGTGAGCTGCGGGTACAGCGGCTTGTCCTGGGCGACGTACGCGACGCGCTCGCGGGCGGCGGCCGGGTGGGTGCCGAGCACGGTGAGGGCGCCCTCGGTGGGGGCGAGCAGGCCGGCCGTGTGGGACAGCAGGGTCGACTTGCCCGCGCCGTTGGGACCGACGACGGCGCAGACGCGTCCCGCGGGGAGCCGGAAGGAGCACGCGCGCAGTGCCCAGCTCCCGCGTCGCCCGAACCGCTTGCCGAGTCCGGCCGCCTCGATGGCGGTGTTGCTCATTCCTGGTCTCCCTTGGCGTGTTCCTGAGTGAAGCGGTCGTCGAGTGCGGAGGTGAAGAGCGCCGCCATGTCGTCCCGGCCGAGCCCGGCCGCGCGAGCTCGGGTCACCCAGGCGTCCAGTTCGGCGCGCAGGGGCGAGTCGGCCGGGGTGGCGGTACCGAGCGAGCGGCGTACGAAGGTGCCCAGGCCGCGTCTGGCCTCGACCAGGCCTTCGCGCTCCAGCTCGCGGTAGGCCTTGAGGACGGTGTTCGGATTGATCGCGGTGGCTTCCACGACCTCGCGGGCCGTGGGGAGCTTGTCGCCGGGTTCCAGCAGGCCCAGGCGCAGGGCCTGTTTGGTCTGCTGGACGATCTGGACGTACGTGGCGACACCGCTGCGCCGGTCGATGCGGTACTCCACCACTCCACAACCACCCTTTCACTAATTGAGTAGTGAAAGGGTGGTGCAGGAGGGTGCCGTGAGTCAAGTGCGAAATCCGTCGGCGCGAACGTGAACCGATCGCCGGGGCTCGTCCGATGAGGTGACGTGAGGGAAACGAGAAGCGACGGGGAGCTGCTGCGGGCCATCGCGGCGGACGGGGACCGTCGCGCCTTCGAGGAGCTGTACCGGCGCTACGCGCCGTGGCTGGCCGCGCGCCTGCGCGGACGGTGCGCGGACGCCGGGCTGGTGGACGACGTCGTGCAGGAGACGTTCCTCGCCGTCTGGCGCGGCACCGCGCGCTACCGGGAAGAGGGCGACGCGGCCGGCTGGCTCTGGCGCGTCGGCTCCCGGCGACTGATCGACACCCTGCGCGGCGACGGCGCGCGCGGCCGGCTGCGGCAGGCCCTGGCCCGCCTGCGCCACCGGGACGAGGCGTCCGCCGAGGAACGCGTGCTCGCGGGGGTGGAGCACGGAGACCTCGCGGGCGCCCTGGTCCGGCTCTCGCCCGAACTGCGGGCGGTGCTCCAGGCCACGGTGATCGACGGCCTCACCACCAGGGAGGCGGCCGTCCTGCTCGGCATACCGCCCGGCACGGTCAAGACGCGGGCCCTGCGCGCGCGCAAGCAGCTGCGGGAGGCGCTGGCATGAGCGGCATCGACAGGGAGACCGGCACGGCCTGGCACGTGCCGGACGAGGACATCCGGGCCTATGCGCGAGGAGAACTCACCCCGCCCCGGCTCTGGTCCGCGGACACCCACCTCGCCTCGTGCGCGCACTGCCGGGAGACGCTCGCCGCGGCGGCCGACCCGGTCGCGCTGGACGCCGGGTGGGAGCGGCTCGACGCCGAACTGGACGCACCGCGGCCGCGCCTGCTCGAGTCACTGCTGGTGCGCATCGGCGTCGCCGACCACACCGCGCGCCTGCTGGCCGCCGCACCCGTGCTGCGCCGCTCCTGGCTGGGAGCGGTCGCCGCCGTGCTGGTCATGACCGTGGCGGCGGCCGACTCGGCGCAGTCCGCCACCGCGCCCAACCTGTTCCTGGCCCTCGCGCCGCTGCTCCCGCTCGCCGGGGTCGCGCTGTCGTACGGGCCCGTGCTCGACCCGACCTACGAGATGGCGGTCGTCTCACCGACGCACGGATTCCGGCTGCTGATGATCCGCACGCTCGCCGTGCTGACCGTCGTCCTCGGCCTGAACGGTCTCGCCACCCTCGCCCTGCCCGCGTACGGACTGCGCGCGCTGGCCTGGCTGCTGCCCGCGCTGGCCCTCACCGGGACCGGGCTCGCGCTGACGCCCCGGCTGGGCCCGGTGCTCGCGCCCGGCCTGGTCGCCACGGTGTGGGTGACGCTGATCGCTCTGACGGCGTCGGCGGCCGGGCCCCACCACGGGACGCCCGCGCCGTTCACGGCGGCCGGGCAGGGCGTCGCGGCGGCGGTGGCCGCGCTGGCCGCCGGCCTGCTGTACCTGGCGCGCGACGGGTTCGACGCGTCGTCCCCCCGGAAGCCGTTCCGGGCGTTCACCCGAGGGGGCACGGGATGACGGACCGGACACCACCCGCGCAGGCCGTGACGCTCGCACCGGTCACGCCGGTTGCGCCGCCCACGCCGGTCCCGCCGGTCGTGCCGGTCACCCGACGGGAGCGGCGGCTGCGCCTCCTGAAGGCCGTGCTGCTGATGGCCGTCTCACTCGCGGCGTTCGCGGCCGAGCTGCTCCACGTGGTCGTCTGCGCCTCCGACCGCCACCGCCGACGGTCCTTCGCGGGCGGCATCGGCGGGGACACCGGAGGCGGTGACGGCGGGAGCGACGGATGAGGAGGCCCGCGGCCACCTCCCCCACGCACCCCTTCTCCGCCCTCTCCCGCCTCTCACCCGTCCCCTCCGTCCCCTCCGTCCCCTCCGTCCCCTCCGTCCCTCTCACCACCGTCATCTACACCCCTTCCCCCTTCTTCGACCACTTCCGCAGGAGCGCCGTATGACCCCCACCGTCTCCGCCTCCGGGCTGAGCCTCCGCTACGGCAGGACCCCCGCCCTCGACGACGTGTCGGTGCGGCTCCAGGAAGGTGTCACCGGGCTCATCGGTCCCAACGGGGCCGGAAAGACCACCCTGTTGCGGGTGCTCGCTACCGCCGTGCCGGCCGACCGGGGCGCCTTCACGGTGCTCGGACACGACCCGGCCACGCCGGCCGGGCGCCAGAACCTCCGGCGCACGCTCGGCTATCTGCCGCAGGCCCCCGGATTCCACCCGGACTTCACGGCCTTCGAGTTCGTCGACTACGTGGCGATCCTCAAGGAGCAGACGGACCGTACGGCCCGGCACCGCGAGGTGCGCCGGGTCCTGGAGGCCGTCGACCTGACCGACGTACGCGGCAAGCGGATCAAGAAGCTGTCCGGTGGTATGCGCCAGCGGGTCGCACTGGCCGCGGCCCTCGTCGGCGACCCCGGCTTCCTCGTCCTCGACGAGCCCACCGTCGGCCTCGACCCCGAGCAGCGCATGCGCTTCCGGGAGCTGATCGCCCGCGCGGGGGAGGAACGCACCGTTCTCCTCTCCACCCACCAGACCGAGGACGTCGCGATGCTCTGCCGGCGCGTCATCGTGATGGCCCATGGACGTGTCCTCTTCGAGGGCACCCCCGTCGAACTGGCCGCACGCGCCGACGGACATGTGTGGAGCAGCGCCGAGCGCGACCCGACCGCACGCGCCGGATGGCGTACGGGCACGGGTTCCTTCCGCAACGTCGGCGACCCGCCCCCGGGCGCCGCACTCCTCGAACCGACCCTGGAGGACGGATACTTGCTCACCCTCGACGGCGCGCCCGCGGAGGTGGCGGCGGGATGAGCACCGTACTGGAGACCCCCGCCAAAGCCGTCGGGCCGGCGCGGGAGCCGCACCCCTGGGCGGCCGTGGCCGCCCTCGCCCGCTTCGAGGCACGCGAGCTGCGCCTCTACCTGTCCTTCGTCGGTGTCGCGCTGCTGTACGTCGGCTGGATCGTGTGGCAGTGCACGAGCCGGACGGGCGACTACCCCGTGCTGCAGGACGTCGACCGGGCCACCCAGAGCATGCCGATGCTCGTCGGTCTCTCGGTCATGCTGTGCGTCAACCGCGCCGTCCGGCGTTCCCACCGCAACGACACGGAACGCCACTTCGGGGTGCTGGTCGTCGAGCCCTGGCGGCGTACGGTCGCCCACGCGCTGTCCGTCGTCCCGGCCGCCCTGTTCGTCGCGGTCTGCGTCACCGTCCAGTTCACCTGGGAAGCGCTCAAGCCCGGTGCCGTCGGGCACGGCTCACCCGCCGAACTGGCCGTCGGCCCGCTGACGGTCCTGCTGTTCGGCGCGCTCGGTGTCCTCCTCGGCCGCCTGGTCCCCTCCGCCGTGGCCGCGCCGGTCCTCCTCGTCTTCCTGCTCCTCACCCAGGTCCTCGGCGGGAGCGCCTCCGGCGGGACGGGCTGGACGGCCTGGCTGTCCCCGGTCGTCACCGAGACCGGCGCCAGGCCGTTCCCCTCCGACCTGCTCGGCCGTCCGGCCGCCTGGCACGCGCTGTACCTCCTCGGGCTCGCCCTGTTCGTGACCGTTCTCGCGGTGCTGGTCGGCGGCGGCCGTACGAAGACCGTCCAGGTGGTCCTCGCGGGTGCGCTCGCCCTGACGCTGGTGGGGGCGGTCGCTCAGTCCGGCGGCACCCCGGCCGCGACGGTCGCGGCCCGTGAACGGGCCTCGCTCGCCCCCGAGAAGGTCCAGTCGTGTCTGGAGCACGGCACCTCGGTGTACTGCGCCTTCCCCGAGTGGAAGGGTCGCACGGCCGACTGGGCCACCGTCGTCGACCGGGTCCGGAGCCTCGCGGGCGGCGCCGCCTGGGGAGAGCGGCTGACGGTGCGCCAGCGCGTCGACGCCCGCTCCGGGTTGGCGGACAACCCCGCCCTCGAACCGTCCACCGTGCCCGGCCAGGTGACCGTCGGCACCGCCTGGGGCGGCAACCGGGTCACGGAGTTCGCTGTCGCCGTCGCGTCCGTCCTGGTCGCGGGGGACGAGAAGGCGGGCAGCGCGGTGTGCGACGCGCGCATGGTGACCATCATGTGGCTGGCACTGGGCGCGGAGTCCGACCCGATGACGCTCTTCCGGCACGTCCGCCTCGACGACAGCGTCACCGGCTCCGCCATCGTCCTGGCCCCCGCGGAGCCGCTCTCCATGACCGACGAACAGACGCGGATCGTGCGGGAGCTGCTGAGGAAGCCCCGCTACGGCGTCACCGCCAAGGTGAAGGCCCACTGGTCGCAGCTGATCTCCCCGAAGACCTCGACGGCCCGGGTCGCGGAGCTGCTGGGAGTGCCGGCCAAGGCGGGGGCGACGGACCCGGAACCGGACGGTGACCCGTGCGAGGGATGACAGCGCCGGACACGGCCACGGACGCGGACGCGCTCGCGCGACCCGTGAGGGGACGAGGCGGGAGCGGACGAGGCGTGAGGGTACGAACAGCGAGCGTACGAACAGCCGGCGCGCGAACAGTCGGCGCACGAAAAGTCGGCGCACGAAACGGGAGCGTACGAACCGTGGGCGGACGAACGGGGACCAGGCCGTGATCCGTGCCCTCGTACGGCCCGTCTGGCGCACCCTGCCCCGGACGGCCCTCGCGGCCTGCGGCGGTCTCGGGTTCCTGCTGGCCGGGATCCCGCACCTGCTGCCCGGTCAGCCGGATCCGTGGCTGTGCCTCAACCTGCTGCGGGGAGCCGCGCTCGTCCTCGGCGTGGGGCTGGCGTTCCTGCTGGACGACCCGGCGCGGCACACCACCGCGGCGGTACCGGCCCGCAGGCCGCTGCGCAGCGGCCTGCGGATGGCGCTGGTGGCCCCGGCCGCCGCGCTCTGGTGGACGGTCGCGCTGCTCCTCGTACCGGAGGGGGCGCGGCCCCCCGCCGGCGCGCTCACGCTGGAGGCGGCCGCGATCGCGGCGACCGCCCTGGCCGCCGCGTCCGCCGCCGTACGGTTCACGGACCGGGCCGAGCCGGGCCCGGCCGTCGCGACGGGCCTGCTGGTCACCGCCATGACGGTGCCGACCCTGCTGCTGCCCGAGCGGTGGGCGCTGGTCGTGTCCGTGAACGACCCGCACTGGGACGCCGCCCACGAGCGGTGGGCGGCCGTCCTGGCCGTGGCGGCACTGCTCTGCGCGGTGTGCTGCACGGAACCCGCACGGACGTGGCGCCCACCCACACCTGCCCGTCGCTGAGGGCTCCGCCCCACCACGTCAGGCCCCGCCCCGAGCACGCAGGGCGCGGCCCAGCCACGGCCGAGTCCCACCCCGGGTACGCGGCACCCCGCTCACGTCCGGGCCAGGCCCGCCCTGGGGGTACGTGGGGCTCCGCCCTCGGGTGCGTCGGTCCGGCCCGGGTGCGTAGGTCCCGCCCGGGTACGTCGGGGTCCACCCCCGGGTACGTAGGGCCCGCCCGGGTACGTCGGGCCCCGACCGGATGCGGCCGGTCCCCACGCCGGGTACGTAGGCCCGCCCAGGTCCGTCGGGCTCCACCCCCGGCTGCGTGGGCCCCGCCCGGGTACGTCGGGGTCCACCCCCGGGTACGTAGGTAGGTCCCGCCCGGGTGCGCCGGGCTCCCCCCCCCCGGCTGCGTGGGCCCCGCCCGGGTACGTCGGGCCCCGACCGGATGCGGCCGGCCCCCACGCCGGGTACGTAGGCCCGCCCAGGTCCGTCGGGCTCCACCCCCGGCTGCGTGGGCCCCGCCCGGGTACGTCGGGCCCCGACCGGATGCGGCCGGCCCCCACGCCGGGTACGTAGGCCCGCCCAGGTCCGTCAGGACTCGCTGCGGTACATCAGGTCCGTCTCGTGGGTGACGAAACCGAGGCGCTCGTACACGGCCACGGCCGCGGTGTTGTCGGCGTCGACGTAGAGCATGGCGGTCGGCAGAGCCTGCGCGGCGAGATGGCGGAGCCCGATCGTGGTGAGGGCCTTGCCGAGGCCGCCGCCCTGGGCGGCCGGGCTGACCCCGAGGACGTAGACCTCGCCGAGGCCCTCCGTGGCGTGGACCTTCGTCCAGTGGAAGCCGACGAGTTCGTCACCGCGCAGGGCGAGGAAGAACCCGGACGGGTCGAACCACGGCTCGGCCATGCGGTCGTCCAGGTCGCGCTGGGTGAGGGCGCCCTGCTCGGGATGGTGGGCGAAGGCCTCGGCGTTCAGGGCGAGCCAGGCCGCGTCGTCCCGGCCCGGCACGAAGGCACGGACGCGCACGCCGTCCGGGAGCTTCGGCTCGGGCAGGTCGAGATCGGTCAACGGCCGCCGGAGCTGACGCAGTTCACGGAAGAGGGTGAGTCCGAGGACCTGGGCGAGATGCCGGGCCGCGGAATGCCCGCCGTGCGCCCACACCCGCAGCCGCTTGCCGGACTCGGCGAGCAGCGCCGAACCCAGCGCCCGTCCGTGGCCGTGTCCGCGGTACGCCGGGTGCACGACCAGCTCGGCGGCCGGGGCCTCCACCGGGTCGGTGTCCTCCAACTGGGCGTATCCGACCAGCACGTCGCCGAGGGTCAGCAGCAGATGCCGTACGCCCTCGCGCGCACCGCCCTTCAGCTGGAGCCGACCCTGCTCGGAGACCGCCTGCTGTCCGTCGGCCAGGGCGGCCTCCGAGAGGAGCCGGAGCACGTCCTCGGCCTGCGCCGGGGAGAGCGCGCTGGAGGTCTCGATGGAGCGGGAGAGCGCGGGGGGTGCGGTGTCGTCGCTGGTCATGGATACGAGGGTACGGCGCGGTCTTTTCCGGACAAGGAGTTGGGCGGGGTGGATGTGGATCGTGGCGGGGCGGGCGGTCTCCCGGGGCGGCGCCGCGCCACACCGCGGCTCCCCGCGCGTCCCCTCGCGACTCCCGCGCGTGCGTCTGCCGGTGAGGCGACGGCAACCAGTCCGTAACCCCGAACCCCCTGGTGTGCTACGCGCGTTGATTCTAAAGTGCGTGCAAAGCCACAGCCGTCGCACAGCGCTCGTGACACTCGTAGCTCTCACCGTTCTCCTGGGGGGACCCCATGCCGCCGACGTTCCGGAACAGACGTACCCATCGCCTCCTCGCGGGTGCCGCGGGCCTGGCCACCGTCGCCGCCCTGGCCGCCGCGATGCCGGCGAGCGCGGGGCAGGACAGGGCGACCGCCCGGCACCACCACGGCAGCAGCCGCTACCAGGACGTACAACTGCTGTCCTTCAACGATCTGCACGGCAACCTGGAGCCGCCGTCCGGTTCCTCCGGCCGGGTCACGGAGCTGCAGGCGGACGGGACGACCAAGTCGATCGACGCGGGCGGTGTCGAGTACCTCGCCACGCATCTGCGCGACGCCCGCAAGGGCAACAAGTACTCGATCACGGCCGCCGCCGGTGACATGGTCGGCGCCTCCCCGCTGCTCTCCGGGCTCTTCCACGACGAGCCGACGATCGACGCGCTGAACAAGCTCGACCTGGACGTGACCAGCGTCGGCAACCACGAGTTCGACGAGGGCGCCAAGGAGCTGGCCCGCCTGCAGAACGGCGGCTGCCACCCCACGGACGGCTGCTACGACAAGAAGGCGAAGTTCCGGGGCGCCGACTTCCCCTACCTCGCCGCGAACGTCACCAGCGAGAAGACCGGCAAGCCGATCCTCAAGCCCTACTGGGTGTGGAAGAAGAACGGCGTCAAGGTCGGCTTCATCGGAGTGACCCTCGAAGGCACCCCGAACATCGTGTCGGCGGAGGGCGTCAAGGGCCTGAAGTTCGGTGACGAGGTCGAGACGATCAACAAGTACGCCAAGGTGCTCCAGCGCCAGGGCGTGAAGTCGATCGTCGCGCTGATCCACGAGGGCGGCGCGCCCGCCTCGGCGGCGTACAACTACGACTGCGACAGCCCCGGCGCGGGCGACGGCATCTCCGGCCCGATCGTCGACATCGCGAAGAACGTCACGCCGGCCGTGGACGCGCTGGTCACCGGCCACACCCACCAGGCGTACGCGTGCACGATCCCGGACCCGGCGGGCAACCCCCGGATGGTGACGTCGGCCTCCTCCTTCGGCCGTCTCTACACGGACACCACGCTGACGTACGACCGCTGGACGGGCGACATCGCGCGTACGGCGGTGAAGTCCGCGAACCACGTGGTCACCCGTGACGTGGCGAAGGCCGCCGACATGACGGGCCTGATCGCGAAGTGGAACACCCTCGCCGGCCCCATCGCCTCGCGCCCCATCGGCTACATCGCGGGCGAGATCGGCAACGCCGGCACCGAGTCCCCGCTCGGTGACATGATCGCCGACGCGCAGCTCGCGTACGGCAAGTCGGTCGACCCGGAGGCCGACATCGCGCTGATGAACCCGGGCGGCATCCGCGCCGGGCTCACCTACACCGCGAGCGGCGGCGAGGGCGACGGCGTGGTGACGTACGGCGAGGCGTACACGGTGCAGCCGTTCGCCAACACCGTCAACCTCGTGACCCTCACCGGCGCCCAGCTGATCACCGCACTCCAGCAGCAGGTCAGCGGGGCGAACGAGGCCGCGCCGAAGATCCTGCAGATCTCCAGGGGCCTGACCTACACGCTGGACCTCACCAAGACGGGCGCCGCCCGCGTGGTGGCCGGCTCGGTCAAGCTCGAGGGCACGGCGATCGACCCGGCCGCCGGCTACCGCGTCGCGATGAACTCCTTCCTCGCGGGCGGCGGTGACGGCTTCGCCGAGCTCGGCAAGGGTACGAACGTCCTGGTCGGCGGCGACGACCTGGCCGCCTTCGAGTCCTACCTCACGGCCAACTCCTCGGCCACGACGCCGTATCCGGTGCCCGCGGCGGACCGTGTCACGGTCGTTCGGTAGCCGTTCGGGCCGGACACCGGAACCGGCGAAGATCGTGAAGTAGATCGCATCCGGACGGTTGCGGTTGCGGTCGGGGGCGGTACGCATGGTCGGATGAGACGATGCGTACCCCCCACCGCATGACAGCGCATCCCCTTCCGGCCGACCACCTCCCGAACCCGTACGACCGTCCGTACGACCTCCCGGACGACCCGCCGGACCGCTACCCGAACCCGTACGACGAACTGGGCACCCTCGGTGGCGCGGGCCCGCTGGAGGACTTTCTCCACGGGGACGGGCCGGAGACCGGGCCGGGTGGCCCGCCGGAGCCGGGCGAGGAGCCGGGCGAGGCGTGGGCCCCGCCCAACCACCGCCGGGGCAGCCGGCGCCGCCGCAGGCACCTCGCGGGACTGCCGTTCGCGATGAAGGCGGCCGTCCTCGTCGTGACCCTCGCCGCGTTCCTCACGCTCGCCGACCGCTGGGCGCTGCTGTACGCCGAGCACCGGGCCTCGCAGACACTCAAGGACCAGCTGCACCTGACCGCCGCGCCCGAGGTCGAGATCGGGGGCTTCCCCTTCCTGACCCAACTCGCGGACGACCGGCTGGACTCCGTGCGGGTGACGGTGCCGGACGTGGCCGCCGACCGGGTCTCCCTGGCGAAGGTGTCGGCGACCGCGACACGGGTACGGCTCGACAGCGACGGACCGACCGACGTGCACGGCGCCCGCATCCCCGAGCTGCACGGCGAGGTGCTCCTCTCCTTCGACGACCTGAACCGCGAACTGGGCTCCTCCCAGCTGACGTTCACCGGACACGGCCGCGACCAGGTGCGGGCGCGCGGCACCCTGCCGGTCGCCGGTCACGACCTGAGGCTCCGGGCCGACGCGCGCATCCGGCGCGACGGGACGCGCGGCATCTCCACCCACATCGGCGGAATGCGCCTGGACATCGGTGACTTGGCGACGTACCGCCCCGGTGCCCGCGCCTCCGAGGGCCTCCACCTCACCCCGCGCTCGGCGGCCCGCCTCGGCAGCCAGACCGTCAGGGCGAGGGCGCTGCTGTCCGTCCCGTCGGTCGTCCGCAGGCTCGGGGTGCCGGACCGGGCGGTGCGCGAGGCGCTGCGCGACGACACCGAACTCGCGTCCCTGACCGGGTCGCCGGCCTTCGTCCACCAGGCGATGCGCCTGAACCTCCTCGACGTGGCGACGGCCCACCCCGAGCTCCTGAAGCGGCTGGGCCTGGACCCGGCGCTGCTCGACGGCCTCTCCCGCCTGACCCGCCCCGTCCTCGTCGACCAGCTCTCGCTCGGTTTCCGGCTGCCGCATCCGGCGGACGGGCGGATCCGGCTGCGGGACGTGCGGGTGGAGCGGGACGGGATACGGGTCGACGTGACGGGGACGGGGCTGTCGGTCGGGCGTTGACAAAACCCCGCTGAATTCAATCGTCCTGGCCTTGCGTCGGTAAGTCACGGGTACGGGGTGTCATAAATTCTGTGTGAGCCGCTGATTGGTTCCTCTGTCGTCCTGAGAACTTCTTTCAGTAGCAATTCATGCAGGTCTCAGCGGAATTGGCGATTTCCGGGTCCGGGGCGCCGTAATGTTTTCCATGTCGAAAGCGAACAGCGCGAACGGCAAAGGGAATTCACCCGTACCGAACAAGGAGCACCCCATGAGCTTCCACAGGATCGTCCCGGTCAAGCACTCCCGCAAGGCCACCCCGGCCCACCGGCACGCCGCCAAGCCCGCACCGAAGCCCGGCGCGAAGAAGACCGCCCCGAAGCTGCGCCCGGTCGGCCGCCAGGGCCGCTAGCGGATCGCACGGCGGGCCGGAAGATCGCAAAGGGCGCGCCGGCGCATCGCACAAGGCGGGGTCTCCGGAATTCTTTTCCGGCGGCCCCGCCTCGGCTTTGCCGGACAGTTCGAGGACCGGAAAGGGAAACCGAGTGGATATGCGTGAAGTACAGGCCGGGTTCGCACGCTTCTGGCCGCTGACCCGCGGCGACCGCGCATGGCTGGTGCTGATCGTCGGCTGCGTGGTCGTGGCCGCGCTCGCCGAGACGGCCGCGATCCTGCTCTTCGCGCAGCTCACCGACCACGCGCTCACGTCGGGGTCGCTCGCCGCGTTCTGGGGACCGGCCGGAGCCTGGCTGGGCGTGTCCGTGATCGGGGCGATCGTCGGCTATCTCGGCAACTCCCTCGCCGTGTGGACCGCCGAGAGATTCGTCCTGCGCCTGCGCGCGAGCGTCTTCCGGCATGTCCAGGACCTGCCCCCCGACTTCTTCCAGAAGCACCGCAGGGGCGACCTGGTCGAACGCCTCACCGGCGATGTCGAGGCCGTCGAGCAGATGGTCGTGTCCGGTGTCGTCGGCACGGTCTCCGCCGCCTTCTCGGCCGTCTTCTACGCCGCCGCGGCGCTCTGGCTGCGCTGGGACCTGGCCCTGGTCACCTTCGTCCTCGCCCCGCTCTTCCTCGTCGCCGCCCGCCGCTTCTCCGGCCGGATCAGGCAGGCCTCGCAGGAGGAGCGGACCGCCGACGGCGCGATCACGTCGGTCGTCGAGGAGTCGCTCGGCAACGTGGTGCTGACCCAGGCCTACAACCGCCGGCGCGCCGAGGAGCGGCGGCTCGACCGCGAGGCGCGTGCCTGGATGCGGGCATCGGTGCGCGGCGCACGGGCCGGCGAGAGGTACGAGCAGTTCGTCGAGGTCGTCGAGACCCTGTGCGTGCTCGTGGTCATCGGCCTCGGCGCCTGGGAGATCTCGCAGGGGCGCATGTCGCTGGGCCGGTTGCTCGCCTTCGCCGCGTTCCTCGGGTATCTGTACCCGCCGATCCGCAGTCTGGGCGGGCTCGGCCTCACCCTCACCGCCGCCACCGCCGGCGCGGAACGCATCCAGGAGATCCTGGACACCGAACCCGCCGTCACCGAACCCGCCGAGCCGGACCCGGACTGGCCCGTGCGCGGCCGGGTCGACTTCCACGGCACGTCGTTCCGCTACCCCGGCGCCGAGCGCGATTCCCTGCGCGACGTGACCTTCACGGCGGACCCCGGCGAACTCGTCGTCGTCACCGGTCCGAGCGGCGCCGGAAAGTCCACGCTCTCCAGACTCCTCACCCGCTTCTACGACCCCACGGCCGGCGTGATCCGCCTGGACGGCGTCCCCCTGCCCGACATGTCCCTGGAGTTCCTGCGGGAGAACGTCGCGCTGCTGCCCCAGGAGACCCTGGTCCTGCGCGGCACGATCCGCGAGAACATCGAGTGCGGCCGGCCCGGAGCGTCCCGGGCGGACATCGAGCGGGCGGCGCGGGACGCCGCCGCGCACGACTTCGTCAGCGCGCTGCCCGACGGGTACGACACGCGGATCGCCCCCGGCACGGCCGCGCTCTCCGGCGGCCAGCTCCAGCGCGTCGCCATCGCCCGCGCCATGCTGCGCGACGCGCCCGTCCTGGTCCTCGACGAGCCGACCGCCGGGCTCGACTCGATCGCCGCCCGCCGGGTGGTGCGGCCACTGCGGCGGCTGATGGCGGGCCGCACCACCATCATGATCACGCACGATCTGTCGCTGGCGCCCGACGCGGACCGCATCCTGGTCGTGGACGGCGGCCGGCTGCTGGAGGCCGGGACACACGGTGAACTGCTGGCGAGGGGCGGCGCGTACGCGCGGCTGGCGACGCCGGAGGCCGGCTCCCTGGTGACGCGGGGCGCCTAGCTCCCCGGCGGGCGGCGTACGGCGTACGGCCTCGCCGTCGCCGGCCGGATCCGCCGCGCCGTTCGTGCGGTGTCCGTTCCCTGCCCGCTCGCCCCGGCAGGGATGAGGTAACGATGCCGCATCGTGCGCGGCCACGGGAGGAACGGACCGAACGCGGCCCGGGGCCGGGCGTCACAGGTGCGGTGCGGGCTCCACGCCGCACGACTCCGTCCGCCGACGTCCGTCCCTGGGGATCCCATGCGTACGAAGATCAAGTCCACCGTCACCGCCCACCTGCTGCTCGCCCTCGCCCTCCTCACCGCCGGATGCGGCGGTGAGGAGGGCGGTCACCACGGCGCGCAGGCGCGCAGGGAGGCCCGTGCCCGCCAAGTCGCCGAGGCCTGGGACGGATCCGTGGCCGCCCGGACCTGGCGCGCCGGCTACCACCCGATGGGGGAGGCGGTGCAGCCGCCCGCGGGCGGCTTCCACGCGGGCGCCGACACCCGCGCCTTCACGACGCAGAACTTCGTCCTGCGCGGCACGCTTCCCGCTGCCGGGCCCGCGGAGGGGAAGGTGCGCTGGAGGAGCGGAGCCCCGCCCGTCCTGCCGCTGACCGGGGCACGCGAGGCGTACGGGTCCGTGGCCCGCGGAGGCAACGACGGCCCCCACCTGACCGTGACCGGGGCGAGGCAGGGCGTGATGACCCTCGCCACCAGCCGTGGCCCGGCGACGGTCCCGGCCTGGCTGTTCACCCTGGAGGGGTACGACACCCCGCTCAAGCGGGCCGCCGTCGCCCCCTCGAAGCTCCCCCCGCCGCCGATCGGGCCGCAGCGGGAGGTGTCCACGAGCGAACTGGCGCCCCTCGCCGGGCCGGCCGAGGTGGCCGGCGACGGCCGGTCGGTCACCGTGACGGCCGGACACGGGACCTGCGACGACGGCCCCGCCGTGCACGTGCTGGAGACCGGGGGCAGCGTGGTGCTGTCCGCCTTCGTCACCGGGGTGCGCGAAGGTCCCTGCGCCAGTGTGATGCTGCGCCAGAAGGTGACGGTGCGACTGGCCGGGCGGCTCGGCGACCGCGTCCTCCTGGACGCCTTCACGGGCCGTCCCGTGCCCTACGGAGAGCCGAACGGCGCCTCACCGAGCTGGCGCCGGTGAGCCCGTGAGCAGCCCGCTCCCCGCGGTCACTCCTGGTCGAGGGCCATGTCCGGCGGCGGGGTGGGCGCTCCCGGCAGCCGGACCGACACCACCGTGCCGCCGCCCTCGGCCGGCCGCAGGGACACCTCGCCGCCCGCCTGCTGCACCGTGCGCGCCACGATCGAAAGCCCCAGGCCCGAGCCGGGGAGCGCGCGGGCGGACGGGGAGCGCCAGAAGCGGTCGAAGACGTGCGGGAGGTCCTCGGCGGGGATGCCGGGTCCGTGGTCGCGGACGGTCAGTTCGCCGTCCTTGAGGACGACGTCGACGGCCTCGCCCTCCGGGCTGAACTTCACCGCGTTGTCCAGGAGGTTGACCACGGCCCGCTCCAGCGCGGTGGGCTCCGCCCGGACGTACCAGGGCTGGAGGTCCGCCGTGATCGTCAGCTCGGGTCCGCGCAGCCGTGCGCGGCGCAGCGCCGCCTCGACCGTGTCCTGGAGGGGGACCGTCGGCACGGTGTTCGCCTGCTGGCCCGCGTCCGAACGCGAGAGTTCCTGCAGGTCGCCGATGAGCGAGGCCAGTTCGGTCATCTGGGCCTTGACGGAGGCGAGGAGCGCCTTGCGGTCGGCCGGGGGGATCGGGCGGCCCGTCTCCTCGCTGCGGGTGAGGAGCTCTATGTTCGTACGGAGGGAGGTCAGGGGCGTACGGAGTTCGTGGCCGGCGTCCGCGATGAGCTGCTGCTGCAGCTCGCGGGAGTTGGCCAGCGCGGACGTCATCGAGTTGAAGGAGCGGGTGAGGCGGGCGACCTCGTCCTCGTTGCCCTCCTCGACGGGGATGCGGATCGAGAGGTCCTCCGTGCGGGCCACGTGTTCCACGGCCTCGGTGAGCTTGTCGACGGGACGCAGGCCCGCTCGGGCGACCGCGAGGCCCGCCGCGCCGGCGCCGACCACGCCGATCCCGGAGACCAGGAGCAGCACGAGGGCCAGGTCGTTCAGGGTGGCCTGGGTGCTCTTGAGAGGAACGGCCACGACGTAGGCGTGGTCGCTGTACAGGACGCGGGTGCCGGGGAGTTCGCGGGGGAAGTTCGTGACGACGAGCGGCATCGCCAGGACCCGGACGTCGTTGCCCTTGGTGTCGGTCCCGTTCCGCGGCTTGCTCTTGTTGAACTGCGGGTGCTTGGCCACGGCCTTGTCGCCGTCGGTCACCGTCACCGAGCCCGCCGAGTACCCGAAGACGCAGACGGTCCCGTCCGAGTTGATCACCTGGGCGTAGTCGTCGAACCGTCCGTGGAAGTCGTTGTCGTTGCTCGGTTCCTTGCGGCAGTTGTCGAGGACGCCCTGGACCAGGGTGTACTGCTGGGCCTGTTTCTGGTCCTGCAGGTTGTTGTCGATCTCGTCGTACAGCTTCCCCCGCACGATGAACCAGCAGGTCACCGAGACCGCCGCGACCCCGAAGGCCACCGCGGCCGCCACCAGCAGCGCCAGCCGGGAACGGATCGGCAGGGATCTGAACCGTCTGATCACTCCGCGCCGCCCGAGCGGAGCACGTACCCGACCCCTCGAACCGTGTGCACGAGCCGCGGCTCACCACCCGCCTCGGTCTTGCGGCGCAGGTACATCACGTAGACGTCGAGGGAGTTGGAGGACGGTTCGAAGTCGAAGCCCCAGACGGCCTTCAGGATCTGCTCGCGGGTGAGGACCTGGCGCGGGTGCGCGAGGAACATCTCCAGCAGCGTGAACTCGGTGCGGGTCAGTTCCACGGCCCGGCCCGACCGGGTGACCTCGCGTGTCGCGAGGTCCATCCGCAGGTCGCCGAAGGTGAGCGCGTCCTCGTCCGGGGCGGTGCCCGCCGTCGCCGCGTACGAACTGCGCCGCAGCAGGGCCCGGACCCGGGCGAACAGCTCGTCCAGCTCGAAGGGCTTGACCAGGTAGTCGTCGGCGCCCGCGTCGAGGCCGGTCACCCGGTCCCCGACCGTGTCGCGGGCCGTCAGCATGAGGATGGGGGTCGTCGTGCCGGCACCGCGCATCCGGCGGGCCGCCGTCAGGCCGTCCATCCGGGGCATCTGGATGTCCAGGACGACCAGCTCGGGCTGGTAGACGGTCGCCTTCTCCAGCGCGTCCGCGCCGTCGACCGCGACCTCGGTGTCGTACCCCTCGAAGGCGAGGCTGCGCTGGAGTGCTTCGCGGACCGCGGGCTCGTCGTCGACGATCAGGATGCGCTGGGGTTCACGGTCGCCTTCGGCGGGGCTCATGGGCGGGAGTCCTCGGGTGCGGTGGGGTGGAGGGTCTGACGGCCTTCAGCGTCGCACGTTTCCGGGCGGGGGCGGAAAGCGTCAGTAGGGGAAGAACCGTCCCAGCTATGAAGGAAGGGCTCGGATCGGAAGGAGTGTCCCGTACTGCCGTGGGACCTTCAGCCCGCCAGCGTGCTGAGCCTGCTCAGCGGGACCTTGCGGCGGTGCGAGCGGGTGGCGGGGGTGCGCAGGCCCATCAGCTGCGGGACGGCGGCCGGGAGCGCCACCTCGGGCGCCCGCGGCACCGGCAGGTGCAGTTCACGGGCCACGGCGAGGGCCAGGTCGAGCCCGGCCGGGTCGCCGCCTTCGCGGGAGTGCGTGACCGGGGAAATCCGAGAGATCCGCTTCCAGATCATGTCGACCTCCTGGGTGTGCTGTCCTGTGCTGCTGTCAGCTGTCGGAGCCGTGTCGGTGGTGTCAGCTGTCGGAGCCGCCGGCCCGCAGGTTCGCCAGGTCGGCCTTGACGGTGTTGATCGGGATGGCGAAGCCGAGGCCCACGCTGCCCGCTCCCGACGAGCTGGACGAGGAGTCCGAAGCCGCCGAGTACATCGCGGAGTTGATGCCGACGATGTTGCCGTTCATGTCGATCAGCGCGCCGCCGGAGTTGCCGGGGTTCAGGGACGCGTCGGTCTGGATCGCCTTGTACGTGGTGGTCGAGGAGCCGGTGTCGCCGTTGAACTGGCGGCCGCCGAACGAGAACGGCCACTGACCGCTGTCGCCGCCCTGCTGTTGCTGCTGGCCCTGGCTCTCGTCGGTGGAGACGGTCACGTCCCGGTCGAGGGCCGAGACGATGCCGCTGGTGACGGTGCCGGTCAGCCCCTCGGGGGAGCCGATCGCGACGACGTCGTCGCCGACCTGGACGCCGTCGGAGTTGCCGAGCGTGGCGACCTTCAGACCGGAGGGCGCGTCCGCGACCTCGATGAGCGCGAGGTCCTTCTTGCTGTCGGTACCGACGACCTTCGCGGTGTAGGACTTTCCGTCGTTCAGCCGCACCTTGATCGCGGAGGCGCCCGAGACGACGTGGTTGTTGGTGACGATCTCGCCGCCGGACGTGATGATCACGCCCGAACCGGTGGACGAACCGGCGTTCGAGGTCGCGCTGACCTCGACGATGCTGGGGCTGACCGCCTGGGCGACCCCGGCGACGGTGCCCCTCTTGGCGGTGGGCACCACGGTGGTGCTGGTGCTGCTGGACGCGGTGTCCTTGCCGGTCAGCTCCTGGATGCCGTACGCGGTGCCACCCCCGATGGCGGCGGCGACTATCGCGACCGCGGCGATCAGGGCCAGCGGGCCCCTCGTGGGCTTCTTCCGCGCGGTCCCGGGCGGCACGGGGGCCGCGGACAGCACCGCGGTGGAGCCGGCCGGCGGCTCGGGATGTCCCGGGTAGGCGGCGCCTCCGCCTCCATGACCGCCGCCATGACCGCCGCCATGACCGCCGGCTGCGCCGCTGCCGACCTGACCGGAGCCCGGCCACACCGTGGTGCCCGGTTCGACGGCGACCGGCGGGGCCGGCGCGTACGCCGGCGGCGCCGGCCACTCGGGGTTCACGGGGGAGGGAGCGGAGGCAGGCTGCTGCTGGAGGTACGGGGACTGGTGGTCGTCGCCCTGGGGGTACTCGCCGCTGCGGCGGAAGCTCTCGGTCATGACATGAGACTCCCGCGCGATCATGAGAGCTCCCTGAGTCCCCGCTGAGAAGCCCGACAGAACCTCGTATGCCCGATATAAAGGCGCGCCGCCCCGCCCGGATCGGGGAAACAACAGGTTGCGCCGGGGTGATCTCACGGAATGCGACCGGCGAATACTTGAATGCCTGGTGCCTAGCACATGTGTTCTGGGGCGGGTGGGGCCTATGATCACCGCGCCGGAGGGGGGCTCCGCGGTGGTGCCTGATTCGACGCAGGCGGTTGGTCGGCCATGTCCGACGACCGCTGTCGTCGGTCGGGCCGGTGCGTCGTACGCCCTTCTCGGGCCATTCACGTCATGACCCACCCGCACCCATCCCAGGAGCCCTGAGTGATACGTGCTCTGCGCGACCGCTGGAGACGCCCTGTCACGGCGTTGCCCACGGCCGCTCTCGCGTTGGCGCTGACCTGCGCCGGCGCCTTCGCGGCGCAGCCCGCCCAGGCGGCGGACGGACCGTCGCTGCCGGACGTCGGCCAGGCGCAGCCCGCGAAGCCGACCGTCTCGGACAAGGAACTGCGCCACAGGGTCGCCGAGGCCGTCAAGGACCAGGCGACCCCGGCGACGAGCCCCAAGAAGACGCCGTTCATCATCGGCGGCAGCCAGACGACCATCTCCTCCGCGCCGTGGATGGTCCAGCTCTCCTACTACGACAGCGCGGCCGGCACCGGCTACTTCTGCGGCGGCACGCTCGTCGCCCCGAACAAGGTCCTGACGGCCGCCCACTGCGTCGCCGGCCTGAACTGGGTCAAGAACGGCGCTGTGGTGGCCGGTGCCACGGGTCTGCTGGACGACACGACCGGTACGGTCGCGGGCGTCTACCGCCAGTGGAACCACCCGCACTACAACAGCGACACCGTCCAGAACGACATCGCCGTCCTCACGCTGGACCGCCCGCTGGAGCAGCAGTGGCAGCGGCTGGTGGCCGCCGGCGACAGCGCCTCCTACAAGGCGGGCAACTCCGCCACCGTCTACGGCTGGGGCCTGACCTCCGGCGCCGACGGTGCCGAGCTGTCGGCCACGCTGCGCAAGGTGACCCTGCCGCTGGTCGCCGACTCCACCTGCAACAGCGCGATGCGGACGGTCCTCGGTGAGGACGACTTCGTCGAGGGCTCGATGTTCTGCGCGGGTACCCCGGCGACCGGCACCGACGAGGGCACCAAGAGCCCCTGCAACGGTGACTCCGGCGGCCCGGTGATCGTCGGCGGCAAGGTCGTCGGCATCGTCTCGTGGGGTGTCGCGGGCTGCACCGCGAAGGGTGCCTACCCGGTCTTCACCAAGGTGTCCTCGTACACCTGGGCCGCGCAGCCGCGCATCGACGACGCGGACCTGACCTTCGACGGCAAGGCCGACCTGCTGGAGCGCACCCCGTCCGGAGGCCTGTTCGAGCAGGACAGCAAGGGCACCTCGCTCACCACCCGCGCCTTCCAGAGCAGCGGCTGGCAGAACGCCAGCTGGGGCCTGCAGGCCGACCTGGACCGGGACTTCTTCCAGGACCTGATCATCCGGGACAAGGGCGACGGCAAGCTGTACCGCAGCTACCTGAACCACAGCTCGGACGAGTTCGAGTGGATGCAGATCACCTCGGTGTGGGGCGGCTACAAGTCGTACGCCATCCCCGGCGACATGACCGGTGACGCCCGCCCCGACCTGGTCGCGGTGGACGCCGACGGCTCGGTCTACCTCTACCCGGGCAAGGGCAACGGCGAGTTCTACGGCCGCGTGAAGGTCGTGAACAAGGCCTGGAAGAACGTCAAGATCTTCGGTCACGGCGACCTGTCCGGCGACGGCCGTGCCGACCTGCTGGTCCGCAACAGCTCCGGCGTGCTGTACCTCTACCGGGGCACGCAGGTCGAGCACACCCCGTGGTCGGCGCGTATCCAGGCCCGTACGGGCTGGAACTTCACCTCGTACGTCTCCAACGGCGACGTCACGGGCGACGGCATCGCCGATGTCGTCACCCGCGACTCGGCGGGCAAGCTCTGGCTCTACCCCGGCACCAACAAGGCCTCCAGCAGCCTCTTCGGCTCGCGGGTCGGCCTGGGCTCCGGCTTCAACCAGTACAACCTGCTGTTCTAGTCGGTACCACCCGCAGTTCCAGGCGGTTCGTGCCCTCCGGCGCACTCCGGAAACAAAGCGTCGGCCCCGCGATCCGCGGGGCCGACGTGCGTTTCAGGGGGCGGCGGGGAACCGCGCGTCCGGCCGGAGCCGGACCGGCGGTCTCACGCGCAACCGCAGGACCGCCGCACCACCAGCCGGGACGGGAACACCTTCAGCCGCTCGCGCCGCGACCCCGCGACCCGCAGCCCGTCGTCGAGTACGAGATCCACCGCCGCACGGGCCATCGCCGACCGGTCGGAGGCGATCGTCGTCAGCGGCGGATCCGTCAGCGCGGCTTCCTTGACGTCGTCGAAGCCGGCCACGGCCAGCTCCCCCGGGACGTCGATGCGCAGCTCACGGGCGGCGCGCAGCACGCCGATCGCCTGGTCGTCGGTGGAGCAGAAGATGGCGGGCGGCCGGTGGGGCCCGGCGAGCAGCTGCAGGCCGACCTGGTACGCGTCGTAGCGGTTGTACGGCGCCTCGAAGAGACGGCCCTCGGTGGGGATCCCGGCCTCCTGCATGGCACGCCGCCAGCCCTCGACGTGGTCGGAGACCGGGTCGCCGACGACGGGCGTCTCCGCGATGCCGCCGAGACAGGCCACGTAGTCGTAACCGTGTTCGAGAAGGTGGCGGGTGGCGAGCTGGGCGCCGCCGATGTCGTCGGTGACCACGGCCACGTCGTCGATCGCCTCGGGGCGTTCGTGCAGCAGTACGACGCGGGCGTCCCAGGCCTCGATCTCCGCGGCGGCGTTGTCATTGAGCGCGTGGCTGACGAGGATCAGGCCGGAGACCCGCATGCCGAGGAAGGCGCGCAGGTAATGGACCTCGCGCTCGGCGATGTAGTCGGAGTTGCCGACCAGGACCATTTTCCCGCGCTCGGCCGCGGCCTGCTCGACCGCGTGCGCCATCTCGCCGAAGAAGGGCTGGCGCGCGTCCGGCACGATCAGGCCTATGAGCTCGGTCCGCCGCGACGCCATGGCCTGGGCGACCCGGTCGGGCCGGTACCCCAGCTCCTTGATCGCGGCGAGAACGCGCTCGCGCGTGGCCGGGGCAACCGGCCTCGGTCCGTTGTTGATGACATAGCTGACGACGGCGGTGGAAGTACCCGCCAGTCGCGCCACATCGTCCCTCGTCACCTTGGCCACGCGCGGAGTCTACGCGGATGGACCCGCCTCTGGGCAGGGCGTACGGAGGCCTACTGGGCCTCGGCCTTGGCCTCGACCGCGCGCGCGGCGCCGCGGTGCGCCGTCTCGTCCGCATCCGCCGCCTTTGGCTGTGCGGCCTTGGCCTTCGCCTCGTCCGCGGCCCGCTCCACCTTCTCGGGTGTAACGAATCGATAACCGACGTTCCGGACGGTTCCGATCAGCGATTCGTGCTCGGGACCGAGCTTGGCGCGCAGCCGGCGTACGTGGACGTCGACCGTCCGCGTGCCGCCGAAGTAGTCGTAGCCCCAGACCTCCTGGAGCAGCTGTGCGCGGGTGAAGACCCGGCCCGGGTGCTGCGCGAGGTACTTGAGGAGCTCGAACTCCTTGAAGGTGAGGTCGAGGACCCGGCCCTTGAGCTTGGCGCTGTACGTCGCCTCGTCCACGGAGAGGTCGCCGTTGCGGATCTCCATGGGGGAGTCGTCGTTGACGATCTGCTGGCGGCCCATGGCGAGCCGCAGCCGGGCCTCGACCTCGGCCGGACCCGCGGTGTCGAGGAGAACGTCGTCGATGCCCCAGTCGGCGGTGACGGCCGCGAGACCGCCCTCCGTCACGACGAGGACGAGGGGACAGCCGGGTCCCGTCGAGCGCAGCAGCTGACACAGGCTGCGCACCTGCGGGAGATCACGTCGGCCGTCGATCAGGATGACGTCGGCACCGGGGGTGTCGACGAGGGCGGGTCCTTCCGCCGGAGCCACTCGCACGTTGTGCAGGAGCAGGCCGAGAGCGGGAAGCACCTCCGTCGACGGCTGAAGGGCATTGGTCAGGAGCAGCAGAGAACTCATCGCGCCCCACCTGCCCGGGTCGTCCTACGTTCGTGCACGGTTCGCTCGCCCATAACGTCTGGTTCCTCCTCGGTCCCTGTATGGGGGTACCTCCCACGCCCTCAAGGCGGTGGGGGAGTTTGCGGCACTGCTTCGTTGCTTCTTCGCTTGTTCCCCTGCGGCGCGGCTCCCGCGTCCCGGGGAGTCGCCGTGCCTTCGTGGGCTTCGTACACCGGCGGTTTCCCGTTTCGTATACAACGCTTCAGAAAGCACAAAAGGACCCGGGGGCTTCGCTGCCCGAGTCCTCTGCCCAGCAGAATAGCCCACATGAGCTCAGGTCCGGCAGGTCAAGTGACGGGATCTTCCCTTCGTCCATCCCTTGAGACGGCCTCGCGCGCCCCTTTGCGGAGGTTTCTGCGCACTGTCGACGGGGTGACGATCGATGCGGCGTACGACCCCGCGAGGGGGACTTCCGACGACGTGGGCGGGAGCCTGGCGATCGTCGTGGCGCACGGTTTCACGGGCGGTCTCGACCGTCCGCACGTGCGCCGGGTGGCCGACGTCCTCGGCCGGGACGCGGCGGTGGTCACGTTCTCGTTCCGAGGTCACGGCGGTTCCGGTGGCCGTTCCACCGTCGGCGACCGCGAGGTGCACGATCTGGACGCCGCCGTGGGATGGGCCCGCGAGCTGGGGCACACGCGCGTGGCCACCGTCGGTTTCTCGATGGGCGGGTCGGTGGTGCTCCGGCACGCGGCGATGCACGGGGAAGCCGGCCGGGAGCACGAGGGGCGCACGGAGGCGCGTACGGACGCGGTGGCTTCGGTGAGCGCGCCGGCCCGCTGGTACTACCGGGGTACGGCTCCCATGCGGCGTCTGCATTGGCTGGTCACCCGGCCGGCGGGACGGGTGGTCGGCCGTTACGGACTGCGGACCCGCATCCACTCCCGCGACTGGGACCCGGTACCGGCCTCGCCGGTCGAATCCGTCCCGCTCATCGCGCCCACTCCGCTGCTGATCGTCCACGGCGACCGGGACGGCTACTTCCCCCTGGACCACCCGCGGATGCTCGCCGAGGCATCCCGCGGCCACGCCGAACTCTGGGTGGAGCACGGGATGGGCCACGCCGAGCACGCGGCCCGCGACGAGCTGTTGGCCCGCATCGGTGCGTGGGCGGGTTCGGCCGCGGGCTAGCCTGACCGTGTTCACTGGATTCACCGATGCGTGTGTCCACCGACGCACGTATCCATTGACGCACGTATCGACTGATGGCACGTACCCACCGATCCGCCGGTCCACTGGATCCGCTGGTCCACTGATTGAGGAACGACATGGCAAAGGGCACGGTGCGTTACTGGGCCGCCGCCAAGGCCGCGGCAGGTGTCGCCGAGGAGCCGTACGAGGCGGGCACGCTCGCCGAGGCACTCGACGGGGTCCGCGAGCGACACCCGGGCGAACTCGTCCGCGTCCTGCGGCGATGCTCGTTCCTCATCGACGGTGACCCCGTGGGTACCCGCGGCCATGAGACGGTACCGCTGGCCGAGGGCGGCACGGTCGAGGTGCTCCCGCCGTTCGCAGGAGGGTGAGCGAGACGATGAGCAACCAGCCGTACGAGCCCCGGTTCGAGCCCCCGCACGAGGGGCACGACCCGTATCAGCAGCCTCAGCAGCAGGCCGACTGGCAGCAGCACACCCAGCAGTGGGAGGGCCAGACCTGGGAGACCCAGGTGCAGCCCACGACGCCGGCCGCCGACCCGGCGTACGCGCCGCCCCGGACACCCCGGACCCCCGACGGCCGGCAGGAGCCCCCGGGCCACCAGCAGGCCCACCAGGGGTACGCGGAGCCGCAGGGCACCGGGCACCCGCAGGGCGGCGCGCACGCCCAGGCGTACGGGTACGGAGCCGCGGCCCGGCCGGCGCCCCGGGAACCCGCCGCGCAGGGCTGGGACCACGCCCGGCCGCAGCAGCACCCCGAGGTGCCCGCGCCCATGGCGGGGTCCGCCCCCGCCCCCGCGGCCGGAAACGCCCCGGGCGCCGGGGCCGCACCCGGCTACGGCCCCGCGACCGTCACCGGCAACGCCCGCGTCACCGACGCCCAGCGCGCCCGCGCCGAGGGCCGTTCGCCCATCATCGAACCCGGCATCCAGCCCGCCGGGCTCACCGCGGTGCTCGCGCTGCTGCTCTCGGGCACGGCGGCGATCGGCGAGTACGCCCTCGTCGTCCCGCTGGTGCTGCTTCAGGCCGTCACCGCGGCGGGCTGGTTCCGGCTGAACGGGATGTGGCCCGCCCGGCAGGGCATCGCGCTGGCGTTCCTGGGCGCGGTGACCGCCGACGTGGTGCTGCTCGCGGCCGGCCGGGAGAACGCGCCCGCCGCCATCCTCGGCACCCTCGGCGTATGGGTCCTGCTCACGCTCGTCCTGCAACTGCGCAGCCACGCCGACCCGGACACCCGGATGTACGGCCTGATGGCGACCGTCGTCTCGGCGGCGCTGTCGATCATCGCGGCCGGTCACCTCGCGGCCGAGCCGGACGCCGTCACGGTGGGCGCCGCCGCGGTCGCGGTGGCGATCCTGGTCCGCGCGCTGCCGCTGCCCACCGCCGCCTCCGTGGTGGTGGCCCTGCTGGTCGCCACCGGCGCGGGATTCGTGGTCGGCGGGATGACGGACCTGGGCGGCCAGGGTGCCTTCCTGGGGCTCGGCGCCGGTGTCTGCGCGCTGATCGGCCACCGGGTCGCCAGTTACGACTACCCGTCGCGTTTCGTGCACTTCACGGCCGGTGTGGCTCTCCCGCTGGCGGCGGCCGCTCCGGCGGTCTACCTGCTGGGCCGCGCGCTGAGCTAGCGGGCGCCGTGCGGGGCCTGCCGGCGCCAGGGCCCCGCCGTTCGTCACAGGTGATCGACAACCGCTTCGGAGGGCCCCTTCACGGGGCCCTCCGGGGTTACGTTCGCGCAGGACGGCCATGTCGGCCGCCCGGACCCGGTCCAGATGGGGAACCCTGAGCATGCGCGCACTGCGAATAATTCTGGTCGTCACCGTCATCCTCGGCGGGCTGTTCGTGATCGCGGACCGCGTGGCGGTCGGCTTCGCGGAGGACAAGGCGGCGGACCGGATCAGGAGCACCGAGGGCCTCACCAGCACCCCCGACGTGTCCATCGAGGGCTTCCCCTTCCTCACCCAGGTGGCCGCCGGCGAACTCGACGACGTGAAGATCGGCATCAAGGACTACGAGGCGTCGGCGGAGGGCGCCAAGGGCACCGCGGGAGGCGCCGGCACCATCCGCATCGACACCCTGAACGCGGAGATGCACGGCGTCAGCTTCAACGGCGACTACAGCTCCGCCACCGCGAACAGCGCCTCCGGCTCCGCGACCGTCTCCTACGCCGAGCTGATCAAGGCCGCCAAGTCCCAGCCGACGCAGGTCGCCCCCGGCGTCACCGCGCAGGTCGTCGGACTCTCCGACGGCGGGAACGGGAAGATCAAGGTCGAGCTCACGGCCACCGTGTTCGGCAAGAAGCTGCCCGAGCCGGTCTCCGTGCTGAGCTCCGTCGCCGTGGTCGGGGGCAACCTGGTCAAGGTGCACGCGGACGGGCTGCCCAAGCTGGGCGTGGATGTCGTCGAGGGCCGGATCCGGGCGATCACCGACTTCGAGCAGAGGATCGACGGGCTGCCGGGCGGCATCAAGCTCGACAAGGTCGAGGCGGCCGCGAACGGAGTGGACATCTCGGTGAAGGGTTCGGACGTCAAGCTGGTCGGGTAGGACGGTTGCCGGCCCCGCCGGGGTCCGCGGTTCCGGCGGCGGTACGGGGGGCCGGCGGTCGCATCGCGGGCCGCGTTCGGGGCGACGGGCCGGAGGCGGCGGCCGGAAGGACGGTCGGAGGCGGCGTCGGGCGCGGCTGTCCGAAAGGCGAGACAGGCCCGTCCGTACGGCAGATGCGCGGCGGACGCGATGCCGGGCGCCGGGGCCCGGTGAGCGGGCGGGAGTGGTTTCGATGGTCATCTCATCCCACATCCCGGACGATCCCATCTCATGATGCGACACACCGGTGACATGTCGCGCTGTCCGTCCCTACGATCGGACGCATGAAGCGACAGGCGGACCTCACGAAGCGGCGGGCAGTAGACCTGTGCCGCGTCGCCGCCATGCTCTGTCGCACCTTCTGAGCGGGGGCATTCGCCCATCCGCCCCGCCCTGGCCCTTCTTCGCCAGGGACCCCCGTGCGCGCCGCGCAGCCGAGACAGGCATGACCGCGCACCCTCTCTCTAACGCACCGCCCCGCCGCAACTGCCCCGGAGGAGAAAGAGCATGAGCCGCAGCGACGTCCTGGTAGACGCCGACTGGGTCCAGGCCCACCTGGACGACCCGAGCGTGGCCATCGTCGAGGTCGACGAGGACACGTCCGCGTACGAGAAGAACCACATCAAGAACGCGATCCGGATCGACTGGACCAAGGACCTCCAGGACCCGGTCCGCCGTGACTTCATCGATCAGGAGGGCTTCGAGAAGCTCCTGTCGTCGAAGGGCATCGCCAACGACACGCTGGTCGTCCTCTACGGCGGCAACAACAACTGGTTCGCCTCCTACGCCTACTGGTACTTCAAGCTCTACGGCCACGAGAACGTGAAGCTCCTCGACGGCGGCCGCAAGAAGTGGGAGCTCGACTCCCGCGACCTGGTCGTCGAGGTGCCCGAGCGCGCCGCGACCGACTACAAGGCCAAGGCCCAGAACACGGCGATCCGCGCCTTCCGTGACGACGTGGTCGCCGCGATCGGCTCGCAGAACCTGGTCGACGTCCGTTCGCCCGACGAGTTCAGCGGCAAGCTGCTGGCCCCGGCGCACCTTCCGCAGGAGCAGTCGCAGCGTCCGGGCCACGTCCCGAGCGCCCGCAACATCCCGTGGTCGAAGAACGCCAACGACGACGGCACCTTCAAGTCGGACGACGAGCTCAAGGAGCTCTACGCCGACGAGCAGGTCGACCTCGCCAAGGACACGATCGCGTACTGCCGCATCGGTGAGCGTTCCGCGCTCACCTGGTTCGTGCTGCACGAGCTGCTCGGCGTGGAGAACGTCAAGAACTACGACGGTTCCTGGACCGAGTACGGCTCCCTGGTCGGCGTCCCGATCGAGCTCGGCGCCAACAAGTAACCCCCAAGGCCAGAAGGACGGAATCGAAATATGTGTGGAGCGAAGGCCGGCGGCCCGGACGCCTCGACGATCAAGCCCGGTGAGACCACCATCCAGGGCCAGGTGACCCGCGACGGCGAGCCCGTCACCGGTTACGTGCGTCTGCTGGACTCGACCGGCGAGTTCACCGCGGAGGTCCCCACCTCCGCGACGGGCCAGTTCCGTTTCTACGCGGCCGAGGGCACCTGGACCGTACGCGCCCTGGTCCCCGGCGGCACCGCGGACCGCACGGTCGTCGCCCGGACGGGCGGCCTCGCCGAGGTCGCCATCGCCGTCTGACGGCACCCCGCAGGACCTTGAACGGCTGAAGGGCCGCACCCCGGGTCGAACGCTCGGGGTGCGGCCCTTCGGTATGCCCGCACGTCCCGCGCCGGACCGCTTCCGTGGACCTACTCTGGACGTATGTACGCACGACGGCGGCACGTGTACTTCGCCATGATGGGGACGTGCATCGGTCTCTTCGTCCTGGCCTGGGGAGTCGTGCGGATCTGGTCGATTCCCGCGGCCGTGGGGATGTGCGTGGTGGCGATGGTGATTCCGCCGCTCGCCGCGATGGTGGCCAACCGGCGCGGTCCCGAGGACCGCTGGTGGGACGACCCGTCGGGGGACCCCAAGTCCGACGAGTGGTGGGACGAGCTGGACGGGAAGAAGCGGCGGCCGTAGGGCCTGTCCGGCAGTTCGGCTGCCCCGCGCCCGGGCCGGCGGCGACCGCTCAGTAGACGAGCGCCTGCGTCTCGTCCGCCATGGCCTCCTGGACGAAGACCTGGGCGCCCGCGATGCGCACGCCCTCCAGCACGTCCTTCTCCGTGATGTCCCGGCGGGCCGCGCACTGCGTGCACAGCGTGATGCGGCCCGCCGCGAGGATCGAGTCGATCAGACCGGGCAGCGGAGCCGCGTGCGGAAGCTCGAACTCGGCGGCCCGGCCCGGCAGGGCGAACCAGGCGGACTCCCCGGTCAGCCAGAGGGAGACATCGACGCCACTGGCCACGGCCACCGCCGCCACCGTGAACGCCTGTGAGCAGCGCTCCGGGGCGTCGGCCCCCGCCGTCACCTTGATCAGGAGCTTCTTCGCCATGGATGCATCGTAGTCGGCGGAGTCCGAATCGTGATCAGGGCTCTTACAACCCCGTGGGTTACCCATGGGTCTCCTGTGCGCGCGGATACGGAATCCGTGCTTCGCGTTCCGTGGGGGGACGAGTTGGAAGTCGAGGCAGTACCCGAAACATCCGAAGCGGCCGACGCACCTGGGGAACTCCCCCAAGCGCCGCAGCCGCTCGACCATACGTCCGAGCAGACGCCCGAGCACGTACCCGACGTGTCCCACGCGCCTGACGAGTCCGGTGCACCCGGCGTGCGTCGGCGTCGGCGTGGGCGTACGACCCTTCTGATCGCCACGGCCGCCGTGCTGGGGCTGGTCGCCGGTACCTGTGCCGGCTACCTGATCCAGGCCGACCGTGAGCCCACCGGGCTGCCGTCGCTCTCGCAGCCCGTGGTCGCCCAGGCGCGGGGAGCGGCCCCCGAGCCCCTCTCGGCCGCGCAGGACCACCGGGTGAAGACCGACGGCGACCTGCGCAAGCTCCTGCTGAAGCGGCCCAAGGGCGCGCGGGAGGCCGACTGGATCGGCAGCGACGGCTGGATGGACGTCGGCGAGTACGCGGAGTCGTTCACGAAGCCGGACGGCGCCTTCAAGGACCTGGTCGCCGACGAGTTCCGGCGCGCGGCCGTGACGGGCTGGAAGCAGGGCAGCGCCGGCACCGTGGAAGTCAGGCTCCTCCAGTACCGCCAGGAGGAGAAACTCGCCGCCGGCGACGCGTCCGACAACGGCCAGTACTGGGCGGACAAGGAGAGCGGCACGCGCAGCTGGGCCATTCCCGGCACGGGGAACGGCATGGTGTACGTCCACAGCAAGCCGGACACGAATCCCGGCTACGTGCCGGTCTACGGGGCGGAAGCGCAGGCCTGGCGCGGCGACATCGCCATGGAGATCTGGATCTACGACAGCAAGCCGATCCCGAAGGCGACGATCATGGACCTGGCCAAGCGGCAGATGGAGCGGCTGTGAACGAGCAACCGGCGAACCCGTCGGACGCGGGGACCGTCCCGGCGCCCGCCACGCCTGAGTCCACCGCCACGCCTGAGTCCACCGCCACGCCTGAGTCCACCGCCACACCCGAGCCCACCGTCACTGGCACGCCCGAGCCCACCGTCACTGGCACGCCTGAGCCGGCGGCGCCGGAGTCGTCCTCCGTGTCCGCGACGGCGGCGCCGGAGCCCTCCGCCGAGCCCGGGGCGAGCGCGCCCGAGCCCGCTCCGGCCAGGAAGCGCGTACGCCGTGGCCGTGTCGCCGCCGTCGCCGGTGCCGTCCTGCTCGTCGGGGCCGTCGTCGCGGGCAGCGCCTACACCGTGGTGACCGTCCAGGACGCCGACCGGGACCCCGGCGCGCCCACCTGGACCTTCCCCAAGGCCGCGCACGACGACGCCAGGAAGGCGAAGGGGCCCACGGGACTCGCCGCCGTGCTCGTGCCGTACGGCACCGACGGCTGGACCCGGGGACCCGACATCGCCGAGTTCGGCAACGACGCCTCGCTCAGCGGACCCGAGGCCGCCGCCCTGCGCAAGGAGTCGCTGCGCGAGCTGCCCCGTTCCCAGCGGCGGCAGCTGGAGAAGCGCATCGACAAGGAGCACACCAAGGGCATCGCGATGCGCAGTTACCTGGGTACCGACACCTACACGCTGCAGGCCGAGTTCACGGTGAGCATCGAGCTGGCCCAGATGGAGGACAAGACGGCGGTCCGGAACATGTCCACGTTCCAGAACGAGTTCTTCGACGCCCTCAAGATCTTCCGCACGGGGCCGAAGATCGAGGGCCACAAGAACGCCAAGTGCTTCCTGCCGCCCAAGGACAAGAAGGAGAAGCTCGACGCGATGGTCTGTTCCGCCTATCAGGGCGACGTACTGGTCAGCCTCACCGCGTACGGAGCCAAGCCACTGAACACCAAGGGTGTCGCGAAGCTGCTGCGCGAGCAGCTCGACCGCATCGCAGAACCGGGGGAGGCGGTATGACCGAGCAGACGACGTCCGTCGAGGAACAGGCCGCACCGCTGCCCGCACCCCGACCGGCGGACGAGCTCCCCGCCGAGCCGCCCGTCGAACCGTCCGTCGATCCGGCGGCCGAACCGTCCGTCGATCCGGCGGCCGAACCGTCCGTCGATCCGGCGGCCGGGCCGCCTGCCGAAGCACCGGCCGGCGTGCCCGCCGGACCGCCGGTGAAGAAGGACCGCCGCGTCCTGCGCGCCGTCCTGCGCTGGACGGCCGCCACCGTGGTGTTCGCCGCGGTCGGCACCTCGGCCGCGTACGGCATCACCCGGATGGAGCGAACCGACGTCCCGGGTCTGGCGACGGAGTCGGACGGTCGCTGGGACTACCCGGAGATCACCATGCCGCCGCTGCCCGCGGGCAGCCCCCGCCCGTTCGACGAGGCGAACAAGGCCGGCACCCACTACGCCGACCTGCGCGGACTCGTACTGCCCGCGCCGAAGGGCGCCAAGGCCGACACGGCGCTGCGCGGCGAGGACGGCTGGCTGGCGACGAAGACCTTCCTGGCGGAGTACGCATCCAAGGACGACCGGGAGACCATCGGACAGCTGCTGACCGACAACGGGCTGCGGAACATCGCCGCGCGCGGCTGGCGTACACCGGACGGCACGCACACGCGGATCTACCTGCTGCACTTCGGCACCGCGGCCGTCGTGGACGAGCTCGGCACCACCGATCTGACCTCCTACAACAGCCCGGAGTACGCGATGCGCGGCGCCGCGGGCATGTCCAGGGACCAGGACTACCCCGCCCGTGCCGGGATCGACGACGTCGACCGTTCGCCGTACGCCGAGACCAAGCCGTACGGCGCCGAGCAGGTCCGCGAGGCGTACCTCGAGGCCGGGGACACCCTCGCCGTGATCGTGCAGTCCCGCAAGGGCGTCACGGAGGCCGTCCCCTTCCAGCAGACGGTGGCCCTGCAGAGCCAGCTGCTGGGCTGAGCCGCCAGGGTGTACCTCGCAGAGAGAGCCGGGCCCCGCACGACTAGAGTGGGGTCCGGTTCTTGTACCGCCTGTCACCGCCCACCACCGCGTCACCCGAGGAGCACCCCGTGCTTGAGGCATTCTTCGAAGCCCTGCTGGTTCTGGTCTGCGTCGGCGTTCTGGCCTTCGCCGGGCTGACCGTGAAGAAGCTGTACCAGGGCCAGCGCTGACCCCGCCTCTGACGTCGACGACGAAAAGCTGCTCATGATCGAGATCCCGTCCGACCTCCACAAGGACCTGCTCCCCCTTGCCTTCCTGCTCGGCAACTGGGCCGGCGCGGGTGTCCACGACTTCCCCGGCTCCGAGAAGTGCAACTTCGGGCAGGAGGTCACCTTCAGCCACGACGGGCGCGACTTCCTCGAGTACCACTCGCACACCTGGGTGCTCGACGCCGACGGGAACAAGGTCCGGCCGCTGGAGTCCGAGTCGGGCTTCTGGCGCATCGACGCCCACCGCAAGGTCGAGGTCGTCATGACCCGCGACGACGGTGTCGTCGAGATCTGGTACGGCGACCTGGCCGAGAAGAAGCCGCAGATCGACCTGGTCACGGACGCGGTGGCGCGAACCGCCGCCTCCGGTCCGTACACCGGCGGCAAGCGTCTGTACGGCTATGTGAAGAGCGACCTCATGTGGGTCGGCGAGAAGCAGACCCCCGAGGTCGAGCTGCGCCCCTACATGTCCGCGCACCTGAAGAAGGTCGTCACCCCGGAGGACGTCGAGCGCTGGGCCAAGGCCCTCCCGGACGACATGCCGGACGACGGGATCGCGTTCTTCAAGTAGACCGGGCGTCGATCGCGTCGTCAGCGGCCGCTCTCAAGCGATGTACAGGGAAAGTTCACGCTTCTCTGATGCGGGGCCGGTAACTCTACGAGGGTGACCGGCCCCGCTTTCCTTCCTGAAGAGCCCGTGAACCCAGCCGTGCCCGTGCCCGCTGCCGCGCCTGCTCCCGTACCGGCCTCCGTACCCGTGCCTGCCGCCGCCCGCGTGCTCGTCGTCGACGACGAGCAGGACGTCCGCGAGCTGCTCACCGAGACCTTCCGGCTGGCGGGCTTCGCCGTCACCGCGGTCGGCACCGGCGTCGCCGCGCTGAACACCGCGTACGCCGAGACCCCCGACCTCGTCGTCCTCGACGTACACCTCCCCGACTTCGACGGCGCGGACGTCGCCCGCATCCTGCGCGACGCCGGTCGCGAGGTCCCGGTGGTCCTCCTCCCCAAGCCCTTCAGCCTGGAGAGCGTCGTGACACGCGTCAGGGAGATCCTGGCAGCCTAGACTGGGCCGCGTGGTAGGCACCGACTGGAAGAGCGATCTGCGGCAGCGCGGTTACCGGCTGACTCCGCAGCGGCAGCTTGTGCTCGAAGCCGTGGACACGCTGGAGCACGCGACCCCGGACGACATCCTGGTCGAAGTGCGCAAAACGGCTTCCGGTGTCAACATCTCGACGGTCTACAGAACGCTGGAGCTGCTCGAGGAGCTGGACCTGGTCAGCCACGCACATCTCGGGCACGGCGCGCCGACCTACCACCTGGCCGACCGTCACCACCACATCCACCTGGTGTGCCGGGACTGCACGAACGTCATCGAGGCCGACATCTCGGTCGCCGCGGAGTTCACCGCGAAGCTCCGCGACACCTTCGGCTTCGAGACGGACATGAAACACTTCGCGATCTTCGGCCGCTGCCAGGACTGCGCCGCCAAGAAGTAGGGGCCGAGAAGTGAAGTAGGGGCCAAGAAGCAGGGACCAAGAAGCAGGGGTCCGGGAAATAAGAAATAAATTCGGCGGCTGCCGGGTCGTAGGCTGTGTGGATATGAAGAGCCCCCTCCTGGCCCTGCCCGGCGCGGTCCCCGCCGAGGGCGTCGACGAAGACGTCGCCGCCCACTACGGCGACCTGTTCCGTGAACAGCGCGCCCTCGCCGACGGCACCGGTTTCGTGGATCTCTCGCACCGCGGCGTCGTCGCCGTGACGGGCGAGGACCGGCTGAGCTGGTTGCACCTGCTGCTCACCCAGCACGTCACGGACCTCCCGGTGGGCCGTGCCACCGAGGCGCTGATCCTCTCCGCGCACGGCCACATCGAACACGCGCTGTACCTCGTCGACGACGGCACCACGACCTGGGCCCACGTCGAGCCCGGCACCCAGGAAGCGCTGATCGCGTACCTGGAGTCCATGAAGTTCTTCTACCGTGTCGAAGTCGCCGACCGCACGGGCGACTTCGCGGTCGTGCACCTGCCGGCCGGTTCGATCGCCGAGGTCCCCGAGGGAGCCGTCGTCCGCGAGACGCCGTACGGGCGTGATCTCCTCCTTCCGCGCACGGACCTGGAGTCGTACGCCGGCAAGGCCGGTCCGGCGGCCGGGCTTCTCGCGTACGAGGCGCTGCGCGTCGAACACCACCGCCCGCGGCTCGGCTTCGAGACCGACCACCGCACCATCCCGCACGAGCTGGGCTGGATCGGCAGCGCCGTCCATCTGCAGAAGGGCTGCTACCGGGGCCAGGAGACGGTGGCCCGGGTGCAGAACCTGGGCAAGCCCCCGCGCCGGCTGGTCTTCCTGCACCTGGACGGCAGCGAGGTGCACCTTCCGCCGCACGGCGCCGAACTCCGGCTGGCGGGCGACGGCCCCGACGGCCGGAAGATCGGGTTCATCACCACCGCCGTACGGCATCACGAGCTCGGCCCGATCGCGCTGGCGCTGGTGAAGCGGAACGTACCGCTCGACGCGCCGCTGCTCGCGGACACCACGGCCGCGGCGCAGGAAGTCGTCGTCGAGCCGTAGCCCTAGCCCTATCCGTCACACCCGGCACCTGGCACCCGTCCGCCCCGCCCGTCGACGGTCGGCATCCGTCGGCCGTCGTGCGTCGCCGCTCGTCAGTCGTCACATGTCGACGACGACGGTGAACGGGCCGTCGTTCGTCAGGGAGACGCGCATCCGGGCGCCGAAACGGCCCGTGGCCACCGTCGCGCCCAGTGCGCGGAGCTGCGCGACGACCTCGTCGACGAGGGGCTCGGCGACGTCGCCGGGGGCCGCCGCGTTCCAGGTGGGGCGGCGCCCCTTGCGGGCGTCGCCGTACAGCGTGAACTGGCTGATCACGAGCAGCGGGGCGTCGATGTCGCTGCATGACCTCTCGTCGGCCAGCATGCGGATCGACCAGAGTTTGCGGGCCAGTTGGGCCGCCTTTTCCTTGGTGTCGTCGTGCGTGACGCCGACGAGCACGCACAGCCCCTCGCCGTCGATCGCCCCGACCGTCTCGCCGTCCACGACGACGCTCGCGCCGTCCACCCTCTGCACCACCGCACGCATGTGACCATCATGCCGTGTGCGGCGAAGACCGTTCGGGAGGGTCCCGGCGAAGTCCTCCGAGGTCCCTGTGGCGCCCTTTGGGGTTTCTTTTTTTGTCCTTAACCCCCCATCTAGGTCCGATCAGGGGCACTCGGTCACATAGCGGCCACTTGGGGTGGCACGATGCGTGTGTTGCGGTGCAACCGTGGGGTGGACCGCGCCGGTCGAGGGGACGGAAGAGGCACATGAGCACACCGAGTATCGGGCAGCCGCCCGGAGCCGTGTCGTTGACCCGGACGAGTCCGCGGGCGGGAGGCGGTCGCGCGGGAGCCCACCGCCCTCCCGCGCAGCGCACCGACAGCCCGCTGCCCACCGACGCGCCCCAGCCCGATCTGACCCTGCTGCGGCTGCCCGAACTGCGGACCCTGCGGCGCGACGCCCAGCGCGACGAGGCCGACCTCAGCTATGTGCGACGGCTGCTCCAGGGCCGTATCGACATCCTGCGGGCGGAGCTGGCGCGGCGAGGGGGGCTGCGGGCGCCTGCCGCGGAGTCGGGCTCGGGTGCGGATGAGGGCGGACCGGCAGGATCGTCCGGATCCACATCCACATCCACACCCACATCCTCGTCCTCGGCCTCGTCGGCCGTGGGGCGTGGGGCGGCGGGGGAGCCCTCGGTCGTCGACCGGCTCCCGGAGATCCTGACGGACGCGCCGGCCCGGCACCGATCCTCGGCCCGCCATGTGACGGTGGGCACACCGCACGGCGAGGAGTACCGCCGGCTCGCCTCCGACATGCTCTCCGAGGTGGAGCTGTCGGACCTGGAGGCCCGTACGGACGAAGAGCTGGTCGAGGGAATGGGGCGGCTGGTGCGCTATGAGCAGCAGGTCTCCCGGCGCCGCCAGCGGCTGCAGCGGACGGCCGACGATTGCAGTGCCGAGATCGCCCGCAGGTACCGTGATGGGGAAGCACAAGTAGACGACCTGCTCATGTGACGCGGTGGCCCCCGGCGATCCCGGGGGTGTGCGGTGGTCGCTGCGACCGCACCGGGAACGGCCCGGGCACGCGGTCGCGGCGCTCGGCCGGCGGCATCCGGGACATCCCCGGTGCGGCGTCCCGGTCCGATCAACGCGCGGGTCCCGTCCCGGAAGGCCACCGCCGATGTCCGCCGCCCCCGCAGACCCCTCCATACCCTCGTCGTCCCCCTCGGTCCCGCCGGTCCATCCGGAGGGCGCGGCCGGTGAGGCCCTCCCCGCGCTCCGGGCACCCCGGTCGGTCCGGACTCCTCCGGGCCTTCCCGTTCTGGCCGAGGTCGTCCGTTCGGGATTCGTCGAGGGGCACCACAGGGGCAGCCTGGTGGTGCTGGCCGCGGACGGGTCCGTCGAATGGTCGCTCGGCGACGCGGACACACCCGTCTTTCCGCGTTCGTCGAACAAACCGATGCAGGCGGCCGGGGTGCTGCGGGCCGGCCTCGACCTGACCGGTGAACGGCTGGCCCTCGCCGCGGCCAGCCACTCCGGGGAGACCTTCCACCTCGATCTCGTGCGGAAGATGCTGGACGAGCACCGGCTGAGCGCCGGGCTGTTGCAGTGCCCGCCGGACCTGCCGCTGGACCCGGTGGAGGCGGAGACCTACCTCGCAGCCGGCGGTGTGCGCGACCGGGTCACCATGAACTGCTCCGGCAAGCACGCGGCGATGCTCGCCGTGTGCGCGCAGCGGGGCTGGCCGCTGGAGTCCTACCTCGACCCCGGCCACCCCCTGCAGCGGCTCGTCCACACCGTGGTCGAGGAGGCGGCGGGGGAGCCGGTGGCCGCGGTCGGCACGGACGGGTGCGGGGCGCCGTTGATGGCCCTCACCCTCACCGGGCTGGCGCGGGCGTTCCGCTCCTTCGTCGCCGCCGCGCCGGGTTCCGCGGAGCGGCGGGTGGCCGATGCGATGCGGACCCATCCCGAGTACGTCGCCGGTACGCGGCGGCCCGACACGTGGCTGATGCGGGAGGTGCCGGGGGTGCTGTCCAAGATGGGTGCGGAGGCCGTCCAGGCGGTGGCCCTTCCCGACGGCCGTGCCTTCGCCTTCAAGATCGACGACGGTGGTGGCCGGGCGCTGGGTCCCGTCCTGGCCCGCACGCTGACCCGGTTGGGCCTGGACGCGCCGGTCCTGTCGCGGATCGGGCGCGCTCCGCTGATGGGCGGGAGCGCCGAGGTCGGCGAGATCCGCGCCACGTTCTGACCGGCGGCGGGGTTTCCTCGCCCCCGCCGCCCCTACCCGACCCATCGCGTACCCGGGGGCTCCGCCCCCAGACCCCCGTTCGGCCTGAACGGCCTCGTCCTCAATCGCCGGACGGGCTGGGGGTGCCGGCCTGGGCTGCAGATTTTCAGCCCGTCCGGCGTTTGAGGACGAGCCCTTCGGGCGAAGCGAGGGTCCAGGGGGGCGGCAGCCCCTTGGCGGGGTCCGGGGCGGAGCCCCAGGGACAGGATGGGTCGGGTAGGGGCGGCGGGGGCGAAAAAACCCGCGACAGCCTCGGGCACGTACACCTAGCGTGCCCTCATGAGCCGCCGCGATGGAATAGACGTACGACCGATCACCGAGACCGAGATCCCGGACTGGATCCGCGCGCTGAACACGGGATTCCTGCGCTCCCCAGCCGTCTCCGAGCAGGAGACGGCCGACCGCGGCTCGTACATGCACCTGCCGCGCACACTCGGCGCCTTCGACGCCGGCCGATGCGTCGCGACCTTCCGCTCGTTCCCGCAGCAGCTCACCACCGTGGGCGGCGCCCTCGTCCCCGCCGAAGCGATCACGAACGTCTCCGTCACCGCCACCCACCGCCGCCGCGGCCTGCTCACCCGGATGATGGGCACCGCCCTCGCGGCCGCGAAGGAACGGGGCGACGTGGTCGCCACGCTGATCGCCGCGGAGTACCCGATCTACGGGCGGTACGGCTTCGGACCCGCCACCACCGCCACCCAGTGGACCGTCGACGTCCCCAGGACCGGCCTCGACCGCCGCTGGTCGGGCCCGGCCGACGGCGGCCGTATCGACCTGGTGGACGGCGAGGAGGTGCGCAAGACCGGCCCGGAGCTGCACGCCCGGCTCAGCCGCATCCAGCCGGGCGTGGTCAGCCGTGTCGAGCGCTGGTGGCAGGTGAACACCGGCGCGCTGAACTCGGACGGCGCCGCGTGGACGGAGCCGTTCTACGCCGTGTACCGCTCGGCGGACGGCGAGGTGGAGGGCCTGGTCGCCTACGAGTCGGACGACAACTGGGGCGACGCGAAGCAGCCGCTGAACACGGCCACCGTGAAATGGCTGATCGGGGTGACCCCCGCCGCCGAGCGCGCCCTGTGGCACTACCTCTGCTCGATCGACTGGATCACCCGGGTCAAAACCGGCTGGCGCGCCCCCGACGACCTGCTGCCGGATTTCCTGCCGGACCCGCGCGCCGCCCGGATCACCAGCCAGGCGGACTGGTTGTGGGTGCGGATCCTGGATGTCGTACGGGCCATGGAGGCGCGTACGTACGCGGGCTCGGGGAGCCTCGTCCTGGACGTCACCGACGGGGACGGACTGTCCGCCGGGCGCTACCGGCTGGACGTGGGTCCGGACGGCGCGGTGTGCGCTCCGACCGGGCAGAGCGCCGACCTCACGCTGGACGTACGTGAGCTGTCGGCCCTGTGGCTCGGCGAGGCGTCGGCGGTGCGGCTCGCCGCGCTCGGGCGGGTGCGGGAAGAACGAGAGGGCGCCGCCTCCGTGGCCGACGCCCTGCTCCGCACGTCCAGGCGACCGTGGTGCCCGGACATCTTCTGAGTCCTGAGTTCTACCGGCCCGACTCCTGCTCCTCCCTGTGGCCGCGGCTTCCTGGCTCCTTGTTCCTCGTGCGTGCTCCGTAGCACTGCGGTTGTGGTTGTTGTTCGACGTGCGGCGGTGCGTCGTACGGACCGACCGGGCTCCCGGCTCCCCTCCGGAGGAGAGCCCGGTCAGCCGGACTGCCGGACGGTGGTGCCCGATCAGCCGGACTGGGAGAGCAGCAGGACGAGGATCACGGCCCCGATGCCGCTGAGGGTGGTGTTCTTGGCCTTGAGGCCGACGGTCAGCACGGCGAAGGCGATGAGGCCCATCGGCCCGTACTTCCACTGGATGATCTGTTCGAATCCGATGGCGAGGGCGGCGACGGCGAGGGCGATGAGCGGCATGACGGTCCCTCCTTCGGGACGGCGAGGCGGACCCCGCTGGGACCGTCCACCTGGTCGACCGAACGTGCGCTTGGACGACTCCGGCGGCCAACCCCTCGGGAAGTTTGACCATGTTGCTGAAGTTGGCAACCAACTCACTCATGGTTATCTCCGCGTTGGGTCGACTCATAACCACCTATCCTTCAACTGCCCAAAGATGGCGCGAAGTTGTAGTGTTTGGTCGTGGAGCCGGAACACGCCGCCGCCAATGGGCGGAACAGGTCACCACGGCCACAGAGGTCACACCGTGAAGTGGCCGACGAACTGCGGAGCCGGATCAGGTCCGGCAAGCTGCGGCCGGGCCAGCGCATGCCCACACAGGCCAAACTGGCCGACGAGTTCGGTGTCGAGCGCGGGGCCGTCCGTCAGGCGTTACGCATCCTGCAGTCGGAGCACCTGCTCGTCAACATGTCCAAGGGGAGCCCGGCCACCGTCGCCGACACCCTGGGACGGGGTCTGACCGGCCCGGAAGCCTCACCGCAGCCCACCACGGTGGCGCTGGGCGGCCGGATCACGGCCGCCTTCGGGGCCCGGCACGTGGAGATCGACGCGCTGTGCCTGACCTCGATCTCGCTCACCCTTGCCATGGGCGAGCCCCTCCGGCAAATTCACGCGGGCCGTATAAAACCAGCCAGGGTGGACGTCCGCGTCCTGCTCCCCAGCAGTGACATCGACCTGGCCTTCCCGGCCCCGGTGGACGCTTCGGCCTCGGGACGGCTCCAGCGCAGCTGGCTCACCAACCGCAACGCCCAGGGCCAGGTGCTGCGCCACAACCTGCTCGCCCTGCGCGCCACCCACGGCATCGACGTCAACGTCGCCTTCCGCGCGCTGCCTTTCACCCCGCCCGTGAAGCTGTACCTGCTCAACGGGGTCGAAGCGCTCTTCGCGTACTACACCCTGGCCAGGCGCGAGGAGGAGGTCGACCACGAGTACCTGGAGATGTACGACGTCCGGGGCACCCAGTCGATGCTGTTCCCGTTCGCGCACGGAGCCGGGCCGCGGGACACCACGTTCGTGGAGCAGTCCCATCTCTGGTTCGACGCGCTGTGGGAGACCATCAGCTCGGAGCTGCTGCTTTCGGGCTGACCGTCTCCCGGCCGGGGCTCACAGGGCGGGGCCGGCCACCAGCAGGGCGAGGACGACCGCCCCGATGGAGCTGCAGGTGGGGCTCTTCGCCTTGACCCCGATGGTGAGCAGCAGCAGACCGACGACGCCGGTCGTGCCGTACTGCCACTGAACGAACTGGTCGAAGCCGACGACGAAGAGGGCGGAGAGAAGGGCGATGGCGGGCATGGTCGGTTCTCCTGCTTCTACTGTGGCGTGGTGGTTCCTCTGGGGTGTGCGGGGGTGAGTCCGGTGAGTCGGGGCACCTGGCTCGGTGGGGGAGGCAAAACTTCCGCCAACTTGGCCAAGTTGGCTGCCAACTCTGTTTAGGTTGTCCCCACTTGGCCGCCAGTCATAAACAACTTTTAAACAACTCCCCGTAGATGGGTGGGAGTTGTAACGTTTGGTCGTGACCCAGGAGAACGTTGCAGTGAACGGCAGCAGAAGGCTTTCGCCGCAGGAGATCGCCGACGTCCTGAGGGATCGGATCCGGGCCGGAGACCTCAAGGCGGGAGACCGTCTGCCCACGCAGGCCGAGCTGGCGGAGGAGTTCGGTGTCGAGCGGGGGACCGTCCGGCAGGCCCTGCGCGCCCTTCAGGACGACGGTCTGCTCAGCAACGTCAGCAAGGGGAGCCCGCCGCGGATCGCGGAGCAGGCCCCGGCACAGGGCGAGCCCCAGACGACGATGGTCGGCCTGGCGCCCCGCCTGGCCCAGGCGTTCTCGGCGCCGCACGTCCGGATCGACGCGGCCTGTCTGACCGCGGAGACGCTCATGCTGGCGCTCGGCGAACCGGTCCGCCTGATCCATGAGGGCCGCCTGCGCCCCGAGTCGATCGACGTCCGCATCCTGCTTCCGTCCCGGGACATCAACCTGGCCTTCCCGGTATCCGTCGACAGCGGGGCGGACGACGACCCGGTCCACGGTCGCTGGCTGGCCCAGCGCAACGCCCAGGTCCACGTCCTCCAGCACAACCTCCGCGCCCTGCGCTCCTCGCACGGTATCGACGTGCGGGTGACGTTCCGGGCCCTGCCCTTCACCCCGCCCGTGAAGTTGTACCTTCTCAACGAGGCCGAGGCCCTGCTCGCGTACTACATGGTCACGCGACGGGAGGAGGAGATGGCCGACGTGACGCTGGACATGTACGACGCACTGGGATCGGACTCCCTCCTCTTCTCCTTCGAGAAGCGGTCCGGCATGCGGGACGCCGCGTTCGTGGAGCAATCGCAGAAGTGGTTCGACGCCCTCTGGGAAACCATCACCACGGACCTGACACTCTCCTAGTGACTTCTGATACGAGGCAGACCGAACTGGTGGCGGCAGAGACCGAGAACCTGCGAGAAGTGATCGAACGTGCTCACTTCGTGCTCTTCGACTTCGACGGACCGATCTGCCGGCTGTTCGCGGGGCACCGCGCGGAGAACGTGGCGAAGGACCTGGTGGAGTGGCTCGAACGCCAGGGAATGCGCGGACTCCTGACGGAGGAGGAGCAGGCCCACCCCGACCCGATGGTCGTCCTGTACGCCGTCCATCGGCGCCATCCGCACAGCGACCTGGTGGCCGAGCTGGAGGAACGCCTCACCCAGCAGGAACTGAAGGCGGTGCCCTCCGCCTGGCCGACCCCGTACGCGGATCCGCTGATCCGGACCTGGAGCGCGGTGGGCGTGCGGCTGGCCATCGCGACCAACAACTCGGCCCGCACGGTCTCGGGCTACCTCGAAAGCCGTGGCCTCACCGGCTGCTTCGCCCCCAACCTCTACGGCCGCACGGAAGACCTCAACCAGCTCAAGCCGCACCCGCACTGCCTCAACCGCGCGCTGAACGCCATGGGCGCCGCCCCCGCCGCCGCCCTGATGATCGGCGACGCCCCCACCGACCACCAGGCCGCGCAACGGGCCGGCGTCCCGTTCCTCGGCTACGCGCGCAACGCGTACAAGGAGAAGCAGCTGCGCGAAGCGGGCGCCGAGAACGTGGTGGAGTCACTGGAGCCGCTGCTGCGGCTGCTTCGGCGGCAGCTCTGACAGCTGCGGCTGCGGGTCCGGGTGCAGACGCCGGTGAGGGTGGCGGGCGGTCCGCGTCCGAAGTCTCAGGCCTGCATCTGCAGGGTCAGCAGGAAGAAGAGCCCCGCCGACCACCAGACCAGCCGGGCGCTTCCCGCGCGTATGCCCACCACCAGGCAGGTCAGCACGAGCAGACCGGCCAGTCCGAGCCGCGACCGGACCAGCTGCGCCGCCCCGCATTCCAGTACGGCGACGACCAGTTGAAAGAAGACCATGAGTCCCACCCCGTCCACTTCCACGAATCGATCAACTACCGGTCCAATTGGACTGGTTGACTTGAGATTGGTTTTCCCGGCCGGATTGATCCCTTAACCGGCAGCCGGTGGCGACCACTGCCTGACTGGAACCGGTTTGCTTGTCGGCCAAAGGAGGTACGGTCGCCGTGTGGGCGAGGAGCAGACCACCGAAGGGGGCGGCAGGGAGTTCTGGCGTGTCCTGGAGGAGCTGCGCGGCCGGCTGGCCAACGGGGTCTACCCGCTGGGCAGCACACTGCCGGCCCAGCGAGCCCTGGCCGACGAGTTGGCGGTCTCCCGGGACACCGTTCAGCGGGCCCTGAGAGCGCTGTCGGGCGAGGGCTGGATCGAGTCCCGGCAGGGCAGCGGCTCGCGCGTCGTGAAGAGCCCCATACACCTCGGCAACCCCCGGCAGGAAGCGCCCCGGGTGCGCGCGACCCTGGGTACCTTCATCGCCCGCGCCTTCGCTCAGCCGGTCGTCCAATTGGACGTGTTCACCCTCACGTCCGAATCTCTGGACGCCCACATCCGGCTGCAGGCCGAGCGCATCCGGCTGGAGGAGATCACACCCGAGCGCATTGAACTGCGCATGCTGTTGCCCTCCCTGTCACTCGAGCTGCCCTACCCCCGTGCGCAGAGCCCCGCGCGTGAGGGAGAGGAGGAGCGCGAAGCGGAGGCCGGACAACTGGACCAGTTGAACGGACAGCTCCAGGACCGCCTGCACGCCATCACCCGGCGGCACGCGATCTCGTTGCGTTCGGCGCTGCGGGACCTGCAGACGGAGGGACTGGTGCCCTCCGTACAGGTGGAGGTCCGGCACGTGCCGCTCACCCCCGCGTTCAAGCTGTATCTGCGTCCGGGCGCGGAGGCCTTGTTCGGGCCGTACGAGGTGGTGGAACGCTCGATCCTCATGGACGACGAGACCGAGGTCGACGCCATCGACGTGCTCGGCCTGGGATCGACACTCACCCGCCACGTCAACGACGAGGGTGATCCCGACTCCTCCGGGTCGGTGTTCGTGGAGAGCATGCACGCCTGGTTCGATTCGTGCTGGGATCTTCTCGCGCGGCCGTCCTGAGCCGGAGCCGGGTCCACCGGTCCTCCGGCAGTGCGGCACTCCTTGAATGTAGAACTCTTTCTCAAGTACGCAGCGATTGCGCGGCCAGGCTCCTGGGCGACCACTAGGGTGTCCTCACCCTCGTCGCGATGCATGAACATCGGCGACAACGCACAGCCATTCAGGAGTGACCCGTGGGCGTTCCGCTGATGTCCGGCCCGCGCGGTCCCCTGGCCCTGGAAGAGGCGTCGGACACGGAGTACCGCCACTTCGTCCGCTACGCCAAGGCATTCGGATCGTTCGGCAGGGGACACCACAATCTGAATTACATGGTGAGGCCGCTCACGGAGCACGACTCCCGCCTGGTGGCGTGCGAGGACGGCGCGCCGGTGACGGTGCGGGAACGTATCCCCTCGGCGCTGCCCGTGGTCATCAGGACCTGGCAGGACGAGGCGGAGATCCTCAACACGATCTGCGGCGTACTGCCGCACGTTCCGCGGTGCCTGGTCAAGCACCGTGATCTGACCATTCTCAGCTATGTGGAGGGCATGCCGCTGTCGCGTATCTGCCCGAACGACAATCCGCTGCACTCCGGTCTGGTCCTCGCCCTGGCGGATCTCCTCGCGGACATGACGCAGGTGCGCAGACAGCACCTTCCTCCGCTGCCCCCGTCCTGGCCCCGTTCCAACCGTGACAGCAGCGCCTTTCTGCGGGCGTTGGCGTTCGCGGCGGAGGAGCAGATCAGGCAGCGCAACTGGGGTGAGTTCGGCGGCCTCTTCGCGATGCTGGGCATTCCCGAGGACGCGATGGTGCGGTTCGCCGAGAGGGTGCCGGCGCTGGTCAGCCGCCCCTTCAGCCTGCTCCACACCGACCTGCACCGGGACAACGTGATCGTCTCCTACGACGGCGACCCGCCCCTGATCTGCGTCGACTGGGAACTGGCGAGCTACGGCGACCCGCTGCACGACCTCGCCACGCATCTGGTGCGGATGCGGTACCCCGAATACCAGTGGCCCGAGGTGATCGAGGCATGGCGTGAGGCGATGGGCCGACGGCGCCCCGCGGCCGTGTACGGGCTCGACCGCGACCTCGGGCACTACGTCGCCTTCGAGCGCGCCCAGTCCGTCTACCCGGATGTGATCCGGGCCGCGATGTCGATGGGTGACTCCGCCAAACAGCAGCAACTGGACGCCGCCACCGGTGCGGTGCGCCGGGCACTCCTTGCCGCCGAGGAACCACTGCGGCTCGCGAGCGTGCCCGACGAGACCGCGATCGAGCGCATTCTCTTCCGGTGGAACGAGTCCCACGGAGGCCGGCACAAACATCCCTGGTCCCGCCAGGAGATCGTCTGGAAGGCCGACGAAAGACTCCCTCCGCATCCGTGCCTCTCCAAGGCGGCCGTGAGCGAGGCCCTGTTCGAGGAGGGGGCCGCCTCCGCGGACCGGGTGTTCAAGGGAACGGCCCACCTCAACACGGCGGTACGGGTGCCGGGCGTGCCCTTTCCCGTCATGGTCCGCCGGAGGGTCGGCGCGGCGAACGCCCGCGAGCGCCGGTTCCTCAACGAGCACGCCGTCCTCGGAGCCATCGAGCGGTCGAACGTCTCCGTGCGTGCCCCGCGCGTGCTGGCCCTGGGCATCAGCGGCCTGATGGAACAGTTCACCATCCACTCGTACGAAGGGCCGGCGGACGGGTTCAGGCCACCGGACCACCCCGTGGACGGCCTGCGCCCGTACGAGGCGGACGATCTCGTGGACCAGCTCGGGGCCCTGGCCTCGGTCGACTGCGACGAGCTGGACCCGTTCCGGGAGGGGCTGAATCTCTACCCCGGACTCCGCGACGAACTGGTCCACATGGTGAACGCACTGCCCAAACCGACCCGGGACCTGATGCGGGAACTCGGGCTCCCCGACGGGTACCGGCTCGGCGAGATCCTCGACCGCCACACGCTGGTCCCCCGTCGGCCCGTGCTCCTGCACGGAGATCTCAACCCGTGGAACCTGGTGCGCGGTGAGCGGGGCGAACTGGTGCTCATCGACTGGGAGATGGCGGTCGTCGGCGACCCCCTGTACGACCTGGTCCGGCACATGCATCTGACGCCCACGCGGCCCGAGATCCGTGAGCGTCTGTTCGCCCGCTGGGCGCGGGTGCTGCCGGAGGACTGCACGAAGGGCTGGCGCGAGGACTGGCGCGTCTACCGCTGGATGGAGGTGGTCCGCTCGGCGTACGTGGACCTCGACCGTCTGGTGACCGGCGACAGTCTGGACGCCCCGAACGTCCGCCGGGCCGTCGGCTCCTACGCGATGACCCTCGCCGAGGCCATCGCGGCGCTGGGACTTCCGGGCCGGACGACGAACCCCTACCTCGCCCGCGCGCTGCCTCACGGAGAACGCGGGAACCGGCGGCCGGCCGGGGTCTCCGCGGAATCCTGAGCTTCCGCGAGTCCGCGGAGACCCCGGCCGGCGCCCGCCCCACTCGTACGGGTCGGCCCGGTGGCCGGCCCGGCGGCCTCGTCCTGCTCGACGAGACCGCCGGACCTGCGACTCAGCGGGCGCTCGCGGCGTCCAGAAGCGGGATCAGCTGGTCCTCCTCGTCGCGGAGATGGGCTTCGAGCGCTTCGGTGAGGCGTACCACCTCGGGGAGTACGAGGGCCGGGTCGGCGTGGTTCTGGCCGACGACCCGGCGCAGTTCCCCGGTCAGCACGGCGATCCGCCCGTGCTCGTCGCGCAGCCGGTCCAGCAGCGGCGCGTGTTCGGGGTGCCGGTCGGCGAGGGCACGGAAGAGGCCGATGTCCTCGCCGGTGTGGTGCTGGTGCAGACCCTGGCAGAGGGTGAGGCAGTTGACGCGGAGCTGGGCACCCAGGGAGGTACCTGAGAACGTGAACTCCGCTCGGATCAGGGCGAGTTCGCGCCGAAAGGCGTCATGGACGGCCTTCAGGGCCTCGCTCACGGAGCCGGCGTTCACGCGCGGCGGGCCGTCCTGGGCGATCTCCTGGAGCGCGACGACGGGGATCACGCGGTCCGTCTTCGCCTGGTACGTCGCCCACCCCGGGTCGGCCTCCACCGCCCGGGCGAAGAGTCGGTCGCGCTCGGCGCCCTCCAGGACGACGGCCCGCGCGTCGTAGGTGAAGACGCCGCTCTCGACGCGCACGCGCGGGTCGGCGACGAGGTTGCGGAACCAGTCCGGGTGCCTGGGCGCTCCTCCGGCCGAGGCGATGACGAGGACCCGGCCGCCGCCGTCGGGGTAGTAGCCGAGGGGGGTGGTGTGCGGGGTTCTGGTGCGCGTCCCGGTGGTGGTCAGCAGGAGCAGTCGGGCTCCTTCGAAAGGGCCGCCCACTTTCCCGTGACGGGCGCGGAATTCATCGATGATCTGCTGGTTGAAGGCGTTGGGCATGCTCTGCTTTCTGCTGTCTTCGGGCAGTTTTCGGGCAGGGGGAATCGCCGCGGCGCCGTGCGCGTGCGAGAGCACGCGAAGCCCGCGTTGCGGAAAATCAAAGGGAGAGGAAGGCGCGCGACACTCCGCATCCCGGAGTGCGCGAAGAAAAGGGGTGGGCGGTGCCCTGCACCGCCCCGGCCTCACTCGGAGGCCGGGCGACCAACTCGCTCACGGCACGAGGCCGACCCGGCAGTCATGGCCGCAACGGTAGTGCCGAGGGGCCCGCGAGGCAACGCGCGGGCCCCCGATTCCCGGCCACGCGGTCCTTTCCGGTAGGCCACTTCTGGCCGCTGTCGATGACCGCCGTCATTGACCCCCGTCATTCGTCGGGAATTCCGCCGCCCGTCCCGCGTATTCGTCGCGGGGAACGCGGTCGGTTGTCAATCACGGCTGCTGTCGAGTGCGGCCTGCTGTCAGGTGCGGCCGGTTGTCGGGCGTCGCCGGTTGTCCGGTGCGGCCGACTGTCGGACGTGGCCGGTTGTCCGGTGCGGCCTGCCCGTGAGGCCGGTGCTTTCGAGGTCGTCCGGCCGCCGGGCGCTCCAGTGCGGTGATCACGCGGACGCCGCACTTTCGGGTTTCGCCCCGTCCCGTGAGTGGAAGACGAGCACGAGAGCGGCAGGGCCGAGCGCGGGGATGTACCCGCCGCGCACGGCCGCACTCCGCCGGCGGGTGGCCCCGTCGCCGAGCGGCACGGCGCGGGTCCCGGCTCGGCGCCTGCGTCCGGCCGGGGGGCTTTCGGCGTGGCACAGCGCACTTTTGCAAGCGGGTGCTTGCAATTGTTAGCGGAAGTGCGGCAAGGTGGAGCCATGGCATCGCTCAACGTCGGCAATCTCGGTGAGTATCTGCGCGATCAGCGGCGCAACGCGCAGCTGTCCCTGCGGCAGCTCGCCGACGCCGCCGGGGTGTCCAATCCGTATCTGAGCCAGATCGAGCGCGGGCTGCGCAAGCCGAGCGCGGAGGTGCTGCAGCAGGTCGCCAAGGCGCTGCGGATCTCCGCCGAGACGCTGTACGTGCGGGCCGGCATCCTCGACGCCGAGCGGGACCGGGACGAGGTGGAGACACGTGCCGTCATCCTCGCCGATCCCACGCTGAACGAGCGGCAGAAGCAGGTACTGCTCCAGATCTACGAGTCCTTCCGCAAGGAGAACGGATTCGAGATCACGCCGGACATGGTCCAGGGCGAGGCACAGGACATGACCGAAGGTGTGGTCCAGGAGATGGCGCAGGACCCGGTGCGGAACATATCGGACACCCAGCAATCGCCGGACACCGCTGTCCGCGGCCCCCGCACGGCCGGCGGAAGCGATGCCGATCCGCAGCAGACCGCCGGTTGACCCGTACCGGCGGCGGCAGTGCCGCCGCCACCGGTGCGGACCGGCAGGTTTCGCCGCGGACCACCCAAACCCTCAGCTGAAAGCGACTCCGGGAGGATCATCGCCATGGCCATCACCGACGACATCCGCAAGGCCGCCACGGACCCGACCCCGCTGTACTTCCTGGCCGGCACCGCCGACCTGGCCGTCCAGCAGGCCCGGAAGGTCCCCGGCATCGTGGAGCAGATCCGCGCCGAGGCCCCGGCGCGCATCGAGACCGTGAAGAACATGGACGCGAACACCGTCCAGGAGAAGGCCGCCTCCCGTGCCAAGGAGGCGCAGGAGACGATCCAGACCCGGGTGACGGGCTTCATCAGCACCCTCGACACCGACCTCAAGAAGCTCGGTGAGTCCGCCCAGGACCTCGCCCTGCGCGGTGTCGGCGTCGCCGCCGAGTACGCCGTGAAGGCCCGGGAGACGTACGAGAAGGTCGCCGAGCACGGCGAGCAGACCGTGCGGACCTGGCGCGGAGAGGCGGCCGACGGCATCGAGGAGCTGGCCGTGGCCGTCGAGCCGGAGGCGCAGTCCGCCCAGGTCAAGCAGGAGCCGAAGCCGGCCACGGCCGCCGCCGAGCCGACCGCGGCCAGGAAGACCGCGCCGAAGAAGGCCCCGCTGCGCAAGCCCGTCGCCAAGAAGACGACTCCGCCCGCGAAGTGAGCGACTGCCGCCGGACCGCCGACGGACGTGGTGGGCGAACGGCGTAGTGATGCGGGGACGGGCCGGGCACTCTCAGAGTTCCCGGCCCGTTCTCCGGGTACGGTGACCGTAGAGATGATTCGATCCGGGCGGTGGGCATAGTGCTGTTGACGGCATTCGGCGGCTTCATGTCGCTGATCTTCCTGGCCATTCTGGTGCTCGCCGTGGTGGCACTGGGAATGGCCGCGATCGCCCGCGATGACGCGTACCGGGCGGCGGACAAGCAGAGCAAGATGTTCTGGCTGATCATCCTGGGCATCACGGTGGCCGTGAACCTGCTGGTCCCGATGATCTTCCTGCAGATCGCGGGGCTGGTCGCCACGATCGTCTTCTTCGTGGACGTACGCCCCGCGCTCCGTCAGGTCTCCGGAGGCGGAGGCCGTCGCGGCGGAAGCAGCAGCGACGGCCCCTACGGTCCGTACAACGGCGGTCGTTGACCACCTCGCCCAAGACGCGCGCGGCCCTCGCCGGCTCCGGTGATCGCACCGCTCCGTCCGCTCCGTCGGACAGGCACGACGCTTCGTCGGCCGGGCCCGACGGTCCGGCCGACGAGCACGGCACTCCGGTGGGCGTACGACGCTAGGGCGTGCGGTCCAGCAACAGCACCGCGACGTCGTCCGTCAGCTCTCCGCCGTTGAGTTCGCGCACCTCGCTGACGGCGGCCCGCAGCAGCTGCTCGCCCTCCAGTCCCTCGGCGAGCTGGCGGCGGACCATGTCCACCATGCCGTCCTGGCCGAGCCGCTGGTTGCCCTCGCCGACACGGCCCTCGATCAGACCGTCCGTGTAGAGCATCAGACTCCACTCGCCGCCCAGCTCCACCTGCTGGCGCGGCCAGCGGGCGCCGGGCAGCAGACCGAGCGCCGGGCCGCCGTTCTCGTACGGCAGCAGTTCGGCCGGGCGGCCGGGGCGGGCTATCAGCGGGGACGGGTGACCGGCCAGGCAGAGCCCGGCACGACGGCCGTCCGGCGCGATGTCCACCGTGCACATCGTCGCGAAGATCTCGTCGTTCTCACGTTCGTGCTCCAGTACCTGCTGGAGCGTCGAGAGCAGCTCGTCGCCGCACATCCCCGCGAACGTCAGCGCCCGCCAGGCGATGCGCAGCTCCACGCCGAGCGCCGCCTCGTCGGGTCCGTGCCCGCAGACGTCGCCGATCATGGCGTGCACCGTGCCGTCGGCCGTACGGACCGTGTCGTAGAAGTCGCCGCCGAGCAGCGCCCGGGACCGACCGGGGCGGTAGCGCGCGGCGAACCGCAGCGAGGAGCCCTCCAGGAGCGGGGTCGGCAGCAGACCGCGTTCCAGGCGCGCGTTCTCCTGGGCACGCAGCCTGGACTCGGTGAGCCGTCGCTCGGCCCTGTCGGAACGTTTCCGCTCCACCGCGTACCGGATCGCGCGGCTCAGCAGCCGGCCGTCCAGCTCATCGCGGAAGAGATAGTCCTGGGCGCCGACGCGTACCGCTTCGGTGCCGCGCTCGGCGTCACCCGACGCGGTGAGCGCGAGGACGGCGTGCCGGGGCGCGAGCCGCAGGACGTGCTTGAGCGTGGCCAGCTCGTCGTCCGACTCGGCGGCCCGGCCCGGCGCCGGCAGCGCGAGGTCGAGCAGGATGCAGTGGACGTCGTCGGTGAGCAGCCGCTCGGCCTCGGTGAGGTTGCGGGCGGTACGGATACGGATCGGCTTGCCGGCGGCGTCGAGCATTTCGGGCACGCTGAGGGAACCGGCCGGGTCGTCCTCGATGACCAGCAGGGTCAGGTTGGTGGTGCTGTCGACCGGGGTCGCGGCGCGGGGCGCCGGCTGGGCTTCGGCCGGGCCGCCAGTCGCGTGTCCGGCGGGGCCGCCGGTTGACTCTCCGGATGGGCCGCCGGGTGAGAACGCGGCTGAAGCCTGACCACTTTCCACGGCCGGGATCGCTCTCTGCCGCGGTATGGGTACGGGCATCGTCTGTTCCTTCCCTCCCCCCGAGGGCGTGGTGGGGCGAAGGTCCTCGACCCACCGACGGGGACCATAGCGGTAGCGGACGCCGCGGGGGAATGGTGCGCGGCGGGGCGTCCGGCAATCGGCCACCGTCATATGCCGCATCCTGTACCGCACTTGGACAGGATGCCGGGTCACCGAAGATGACGAACGTCACGTCCCCGGGCGGGGGAGGTATGCGCCCCCGTGGGGCAGGTCACGTGCGGTGGGTCACGACGCGGGCGGGCGGCGTGCGGGGCCCGGTCACCGGGCGGTCACGCCCGATGCCTCAGGCCGGGCCCCACGCCTCACGCCCGCGCCTCACGCGTCCGGCCGTACGACCCCCAGGATCGGCATCGATCCCGCGCCCGCGACGGTCACCGTCCGCCCCGGCCGGGGCGCGTGCACGATCGCGCCGTCCCCGATGTACATCGCGACATGGCTGGCGTCGTCGAAGTAGATGATCAGGTCGCCGGGGCGCATGTCCTTGATGTCGACGTGGGTGAGTTGCTTCCACTGCTCCTGCGAGGTGCGCGGAATGCCGTGGCCCGCGGAGATCCAGGCCTGGGAGGTCAGCCCCGAGCAGTCGTACGACTTCGGGCCCTCGGCGCCCCACACGTACGGCTTGCCGATCTGGTCGGTGGCGTACTGCACGGCCTTCCTGCCCTGCGCGGACGCCTTGCCGTTGATCTCCGCCAGGACGCCGGAGCTCAGCCAGGCCGTCTGCGCCTTGTGGGCGGCCTCCTCCTCGAGCTTCGCCAGCCGCTCCTTCTCCTCCTTCTGGAGCTGGGACTGCAGCTTCTCGGCGGCGGCGATCTGCTTCTTGATCTTCTTCTGCGCCTCGGCCTTGGCCTCGCGGTTGGCCTCGAGCTTCTGCCACTGGGCGGAGGCGTCCTTCGCGTACTGCTCCAAGTCCTGCTGTGTGCGGGCCATCTCGGCGAGCAGGCCCTTGGTCGCGTGCTCGCCCTGGCGGACCCTGCCCGCGCCGTCCAGGTACTCCTGGGGGTTCCTGCTCAGCCAGAGCTGCGCCTCGGGGGGCAGGCCGCCGCCCCGGTACTGCGCCCGGGCCGCGGCGCCCGCCAGGTCCTTCAACCGGTCGAGTTTCTCCTGGCCCTTGACGATGTCCTGGGCCAGGTCGACGATCTGGGCGGACTGCTGGCGGGCCTTCTCCTCGGCGGCGTTGTAGGCGTCCGTCGCGACCGCCGCGTCGTGGTAGAGATCGTCCAGCTTCTCGCGGATCGCCTGGAGATCCTTCTTCTTGCGCATCGCCTGGGGATCCTGGACGGCCGCACCGCCCGCGCCGGCCGTACCGCCCGACGGGGTGGATGACGGTGTGGAGCCCGGTGTCGGGCTCGCGTACGCCACGCCCGGTGCCGACAGCACCGCGCAGGCGCACGCCACTACCATGGCAGCCGTGGTCAGGCTCCGCTTGCCGGATCCCATTGCTCCGCCCCCCAACTGATTTACCGTCAGTAACTTATGGACGCCTGGGGGATCGTGCCATGTCGGCGCGCAACGCGACAGAGGCGGGCAAGAACTCCCTTCCCACCGTCGCGCTTCCGCAAGACGATCTCCCCGCCTGTGTGACGAACCACTCATGGAGTTCGTTCCGTGAGTGGTGCGGGCGGGTGAGGTCCGCGGCCGTTCGCCGAAGCGCGCCCGCGCGCCGGGGTCACACCTCCGGTCGTCACACCCCTGGCGCCAGGGCCTCCCAGCCCACCGTGACCTCACCCTGGCGCCAGCGCGCTATCGCGTCGGTCACGGGCCAGTCGGCCGCCAGGTCGCGGACCGTGCGGATCCAGCGCTGCCGCGCGCCGTACGAGGCGTAGGGCGCGGCGGCCGCCCAGGCGCGGTCGAAGTCGCGCAGGAACGCGTGGACGGGCTCGCCCGGGACGTTGCGGTGGATCAGGGCCTTCGGCAGGCGCTCGGCGAGGTCCGAGGGGCGGTCCAGGGAGCCCAGCCGGGTGGCGAAGGTGACCGTGCGAGGGCCCTCGGGGCCGAGCGCGACCCAGACGTGCCGGCGGCCGATCTCGTCGCAGGTGCCCTCGACGAGCAGGCCGCCCGAGGAGCCCGGACCCGCCGGCGCCAGACGGGCGCACAGGCGCTCCCAGACGGCGGCGACCTGCTCCTCGTCGTACTGGCGCAGCACGTTGGCCGCGCGGATGAGTGTCGGTCCGCCCTCGACCGGGACCTCGAAGCCGCCGTGCCGGAAGGTGAGCCCCTCCCGCTCGTACGGCCGCGCCGCCGCGACCCTGGCCGGGTCGATCTCCACACCCACCACTCGGGTGCGCGGCGCGACCGTGCGCAGGCGCGTCAGCAGCTCGACCGCGGTCCAGGGGGCCGCCCCGTAACCGAGGTCGACCGCCACCGGGCCGGGGCTCCGGCGCAGCTCGGCGCCGTGGGTGGCCGCGATCCAGCGGTCCATCCGGCGCAGGCGGTTGGGGTTCGTGGTCCCGCGCGTCACCGTACCCACGGGGCGGGACGCGGCGCGGGCTGTCATGCGTACGAGAGTAGGCGGCCGTACGCGACGCCGTGTCCGCCTGTGGACAACCTCCGTCCCGGCCGCCGGCCCTGTGGACAAAGACCGCGTACGCAACTCGCTATCGAACGGTTGATCGACCCCTGGTAATGATTCGGCAAAAGGGAAATGGAGCGGCCTGCTCCGGCGTTCCCCAGGATTGGAGGGTGCGTCGCACCCTCCGACCGGCATGCCCGCAGCGAGGAGGAACGCCACGTGAGCCAGTACGTCAGCAGGCTCGGGCGGCGCTCCCCGGCGACGCCGTCACGGCTCAGGCTGAACCGAAGGCCCCGTCGCGTCGCGATGCTCTCCGTGCACACCTCCCCGCTCCACCAGCCCGGCACGGGCGACGCGGGGGGCATGAACGTCTACATCGTGGAGCTCGCCCAGCGCCTCGCCGCGATCAACATCGAGGTCGAGATCTTCACGCGGTCCACGACGGCCGCTCTCCCGCCGACCGTCGAGCTGGCCCCCGGAGTCCTCGTCCGGCACGTCGACGCCGGCCCCTACGAAGGCCTCGCCAAGGAGGACCTGCCCGCCCAGCTGTGCGCCTTCACGCACGGCGTCATGCAGGCCTGGGCCGGGCACCGCCCCGGCTACTACGACCTGGTGCACTCCCACTACTGGCTCTCCGGCCACGTCGGGTGGCTCGCCGCCGAGCGCTGGGGCGCGCCCCTGGTGCACGCGATGCACACCATGGCCAAGGTCAAGAACGCCGCGCTCGCCGAGGGCGACAGCCCCGAGCCGGCTGCCCGTGTCATCGGCGAGACCCAGATCGTGCGCGCCGCCGACCGCCTCATCGCCAACACCGCGGAAGAAGCCGACGAACTCGTACGCCACTACGAGGCCGAGTCCGGCAAGGTCGCCGTCGTCCACCCCGGGGTGAACCTCGACCGCTTCTGCCCGGCCGACGGCCGCGCCGCGGCCCGCGCCCGCCTCGGGCTCCCGCAGGACGCCCTGATCCCGCTCTTCGCGGGCCGCATACAGCCCCTGAAGGCCCCCGACGTGCTGCTGCGCGCGGTCGCCGTCCTGCTCGACGAGCGTCCCGAGCTGCGCCGCAACATCGTCGTCCCCGTGGTGGGCGGTCCCAGCGGCAGCGGTCTCGCCAAGCCCGAGGGCCTGCAGAAGCTCGCCGCCCGGCTCGGTATCGCCGATGTCGTGTGCTTCAGGCCGCCCGTCGACCAGGAGCAGCTCGCGGACTGGTTCCGGGCCGCGTCGGTGCTGGTCATGCCCTCGTACAGCGAGTCCTTCGGTCTGGTGGCCATCGAGGCGCAGGCGGCCGGCACGCCGGTGCTGGCCGCCGCGGTCGGCGGACTGCCCGTCGCCGTGTGCGACCGGGAGACCGGTTTCCTCGTCCCCGGGCACGATCCCGCCGCCTACGCGCGCGTGCTGCGCGATTTCGCCGACGACCGGACGCTCCCGGCCCGGATGGGCGAGGCCGCCGCCCGGCACGCGCAGCGCTTCGGCTGGGACACCGCGGCGGCGGCCACGGCGGACGTGTACACGGCGGCGACACAGAGCCACCGCCGCAAGGTCCGCGGCCACCAGGGCTGACACCGCCGCTGTCGGACGGCTGACGTACGCTCGCCCCATGGCTGACGCAGCGTCGATCGTCGAGCAGACCCTCACAGAGGCCGAGCTGGAGTGGGAGAGCCCAGCGACGGGCTCGTACGTCGTGAAACTGCCCGGCACCCGCAAGCTCTCGACGACCGTCTCGCTGATCGTCGGCAAGCACTCCCTGTCGCTGAACGCCTTCGTGGTCCGCCATCCCGACGAGAACGAGGAAGGCGTCCACCGCTGGCTCCTGGAGCGCAATCTCAAGCTCTACGGCGTGAGTTACGCGGTCGACCCGCTGGGGGACGTGTACCTGGTCGGCAAGCTGCCGCTCGCCGCGGTCACGCCGGACGAGATCGACCGGCTGCTCGGTTCGGTCCTGGAGGCCGCCGACGGGTCTTTCAACACTCTCCTGGAGCTCGGTTTCGCCTCCGCGATCCGCAAGGAGTACGCCTGGCGGGTCTCCCGTGGGGAGTCGACCCGCAATCTGGATGCGTTCACCCATCTGACTCAGCGCCCGACCGACTGACTCATGGTCCAGTCCAACTAACTCCGCATGCCCTCTTCCGGGCGGGCCTCCGCAGTGGCATGCTCACCGCCGACGCAGATCTGAACGTCATTCACATCCATGGATGCGAGCGAAGGCGGGCGGGCATGAGCGAGGAGCACGTGGGCATCAGCAGGCGGGGCCTGCTCGGCAGCGCCGTGGCCGTGGCGGCCGCCGCCGTGACGGGCGGCCCGGCGGCGGCCGCGTCCGGTCGTGCCGCGGCCGCCGCCGGGCCGCCGGTCACGGAAGCCGGGGCGGCGGGAACGGCCGCCGCGTCGACGGGCACGGAAGCCGCGCGGCACGGGGCGCACGGCCGAGTGCCCGGAATCTGGCGGGAGTTCACCCGCTCCCCCTTCACCCACCCGCAGATCCCGTACGTGGGGCGGGCCGGTTTCCGGGGCGGGACGGCGCGCTTCCCCCGCCGCCCCGTCGTGGCCGACGTACGCGACTTCGGCGCCGTGGCGGACGACGGCGTGACGGACTGCGCACCCGCGATCAACCGTGCCATCGCTGCTGCCGGCAGGGCCGGCGGTGGCACGGTTCTCATCCCGCCCGGCACCTTCCGCGTCGACGGCCTGATCCGAGTCGGCGACTCGAACGTCGTCCTGCGCGGCGCCGGCAGCGACCGTACGAAGCTGTACGCGACCAGGAACCTCACCGAGCTGATCGGCGTCTACGGCTCCCGCTACGGCGGCGACAAGTCCTCCTGGTCCTGGGCGGGCGGCCTCATCTGGCTGGCTCCCACGGCCCGTTGGGATTCCCTGGTCGCCGCCGTCCGGGCGAAGGCCTGGCCCTTCGAGGGCTGGACCGGCAACCGTCGCGACGAGTGGGAGACGCTGACCGCGGTGGCACCCGCCACCCGTGGTTCATGGACGGTGACGGTCACCGATCCGCACCGGCTGAAGGCGGGCCGGCTCGTCCTGCTCCGCCTCGCCGACGACGCCGGCCACACCCTGCTCGAGCACATGGCGGGCGGCGGCCCCGGCCCCGAGGCCTACTACTGGGACGACAAGACCAAGCTGACCAGCTACGTCCCCTACGAGTGGCCCGTGCGCGTCAGCCACGTGCGGGGCACGAAGGTCACCCTGGAACGTCCCCTCCCGCTCGACATACGCCCCGAGTGGGACCCGCGACTGACCACCCTTGTGGAGCCACTGACGGGCTCGGGCGTCGAAGGCCTCACCCTGGAGGCCGTCGAGACACCGCAGTCCCCGCACCTCCTGGACAAGGGCTACAACGGGGTCGTGTTCCAGTGCGCGTACGACTGCTGGGCGGACGACGTCGTCGTGCGCCACGTGGACAACGGCTTCGGACTCGTGGCCGCCTCCGCCTGCACCCTGCGCCGCACCCGCGTGGCCGGCCGCGGCTCGCACCACCCGTACTTCTGCCGCGAGGGCTCTCACGACAACCTCGTCGAGGACTTCACCATCGAGCAGCGCACGGTCCCGGCCCCGGCGGACACCCAGCTCCACGGCATCAACGTGGAGGGGCTCTCCTCCCACAACGTCTGGTCGCGCGGCGACATGCGGATGGGCACTTTCGACTCCCACCGCGGGATGCCCTTCGCCAACGTCCGCACCGACATCACCGTCGACAACAACGGCCGCCACGGCGGGGACGCCTCCGCAGGCCCCCTCTTCGGCGCCCGCTTCACCCACTGGAACATCCGCGACACCAACAACCGCGCCGGCCTCGTCAAGATCGACGGCCTCGCGCCCTACAGCGCCACGGTCGGCGTCAACACCTGCACGGAGTTCGACCAGATCGACGTACCCGACTTCACCGGCGACCTGCACTCCCGTCTGGAGCTGTACGGGACGACGGACGTCGTACGGCCGCGGAACCTGTACGAGGCACAGCGCGACCTCTGAGGACGTGTGGCTACCGCCGCGCCCCGCCGCGGAACCGCCCCGGGGCGACGCCGACCAGCCGCTTGAACTGGCGGGTGAGGTGGGACTGGTCGTAGAAGCCGGTCGTGGTGGCCACCTCGGCCGGTCTGCCGCCGTCCAGGAGCAGCCGGCGGGCGCGGTCGACGCGCCGCGACATCAGGTACTGGTGCGGCGCGATCCCGAACGCACCGCTGAACGCCCGTACGAGATGGGCGGGATGGGCGTGCAGGAGCCGGGCGGCCTCGTCGAGGGTGACCCCGTCGACGAGCCGCGCGTCCAGCAGCTCGCGCAGCCGGTCGGCGAGCGTGACGTCGGGACGCGTCTCCGCGAGGGAACGCGGACGCAGGTGGCCGCGCAGCCGCTCGGCCACCAGCGTCAGCCTGCTCTCGGCCTCCAGTTCGTCACCGGGGTGCGCGAGAGCGGTGTGCAGCTGCCCGACGCGTCGGCGCAGCAAGGGGTCGCGCAGGTCGGGACCGTCCACCGCGGGGCCGATGAGACTCTCGTCGAGGCGGCTCAGGTCGAGGTAGAGGACCCGTTTGCGGAATCCGTCCTCGGTGACCGGCGAACCGTTGTGGGGGACGTGCGGCGGCAGCAGCGAGACCGTGTCGTGCGGGGTGCCGTGCTCGTGCCGGTCGAGGTCGTAGCGCACGGCACCGTCGTCGACGATCAGCAGCGTCCACGCCTCGTGGACGTGCATGGGGTACGCGTACTCGGTGTAGTGGGCGTGGAAGACCTCCACGACGCCCGGGATCCGCGGGCGCCATGCGGAGATCTCCCGCTGGGCCGCCATGCAAACAACGTACAAGACGAGGGCGTACGGCGGTCGGCAGTCTCGAGGCATGAGCACACCGGACAACGAGCCCATCCGTTTCGACACGAAGATCGCCGTGCTGCTGAGGGACGACCTGGAGCCCTGGCAGCGGCTCAATGTGACCGCCTTCCTGGTCAGCGGCCTCGGGGCGACCGTCCCCGAGGTGGTCGGCGAGCCCTATGCCGACGCGGACGGCGTCCCGTACCTGCCCATGTTCCGCCAGCCGGTCATGATCTTCGAGGGCGGCAAGGAGACGCTGACCGCGGCGCACGGCCGCGCGCTGGTCCGGGCGCTGCCGCGGGCGGTCTTCACGTCCGACCTGTTCGCCACCGGCAACGACCGGGACAACCGGGCCGCCGTACGGGCCGTACCGACGGCGGAACTGGATCTGGTCGGGCTCGCCGTGTACGGGCCGCGGAACGGGGTGGACAAGGTGTTCAAGGGAGCCCGGATGCATCCCTGAGGCGGCCGGCCGGCCGCCGGCCGGGCGGGTTGGTTGCCACGCCCCCGAACGCGTGCCACGCCCCTCGGGATGCGCGACACGCCCCTCGGGACGCGGGACAGGTCCGCCCGGCCGGCGCGTGCCGGGTCACACCGTGTCGGCGCGGGACCTCGCCGCCGGCGGGGGACCTGTCACCGCCGCCGGACCTGCCGGCGTCGGTGGCATCGCCTGCGGCGGCGGTCCTGCCGCCGCCTCCGCCCCCACGATGATCTCTTCCGCCACCGGTCCGGCCTTCCGCGAAGGCGCCTCCACCGCAGGCGCCTTCGCCACGGACACCTCCATCACGGACACCTTCGCCACCGACGCCTTCGCCACCGGAGCCTTCGCCACGGACACCTTCACCACAGGCGTCTCCGCCGCGGGGACCTGTGCCGCGGGCTCCTCCGCCGGGAGGCGGCTCATCAGCATCCCGTACCCGAGCGCCGCGACCGTGCCCACCACCGCGCACAGCCCCCACAGCCACTCCGCGCCGAGCCGGTCGATGACGACACCGGACATCAGCGGCGCGATGAGCGCGGCGAGCGACCAGGACATGGTGTACATCCCCTGGTACCGGCCGCGGCCATGTGTGGGGGAGAGCAGGATGACCAGCCCCGTCTGCGTCGGGGCGTTGACGATCTCCGCCAGGGTCCACACGCACACGGTGAGTGCGAAGACGCCGACCGATCCGGCGAACGCGGTCAGCCCGAAGCCGTACCCGGCGAGGAGCGACGAGACCACCAGCAGCCGCCGTGGATCCCGGTGCTGGATGAAGCGGGTGACCGGGATCTGCAGGGCGACGATGAGGACGCCGTTCCCGGCGATCGCCAGTCCGTAGTCGGCCGGGGTGAACCCTGCCTCGCCCATCGCGACCGGGAGTCCCACGGAACCCTGCTGGAAGACGAGGCTGACCAGGAAGGACAGCCCGACGACGCTCATGAAGCGCCGGTCGCGCAGCACGGTCCCGAGGCCGGCCTCGGCCGCGGCCTCCTTGGCGGTCCGCACCGGCCGGGACTCCGGCAGCTTCGCGAACACGACCAGCGCGCAGACCAGCGTCATGCCGGCCTCGATGAGGAAGCCCGCCAGGTAGCTGAACTCGGCGATGAACCCGGCGGCCATCGAGGAGACCGCGAACCCGAGGTTGATCGCCCAGTAGTTGAGGGAGAACGCCCGGACCCGGTCCTCGGGCCGCACGATGTCGGCCATCATCGCCTGCACGGCGGGCCGCGAGGCGTTGCTGGCCATGCCGACGAGGAAGGCGACGGCGGCGATGCTCACCGGGTCGTGCATGAAGCCGAGCAGCGCGACGGAGGCCGCGGTCGAGGTCTGCGCGATGAGCAGGGTGGGCCGCCGCCCGAGCCGGTCGGTCATCACCCCCGCGCCGAGCGAGGAGACGACCCCGCCGAGGCCGTGCAGGGAGGCCACCAGGCCCGCGTACGAGGCGGAGTAGCCGCGGTCGAGCGTCAGGTACAGCGCCATGAAGGTGGCCACGAAGGCCCCGAGCCGGTTGATCAGGGTGCTGGTCCACAGCCACCAGAACTCACGGGGGAGCCCTGACACGGTCTCTCGGACGGCACGTCTCATCACGACTAGTGGCATGGCGGACCCCAGGTCAGGCAGGCGCGTAAGCGGCTCGGGCGGTGGGCACAACTTACGAGAATCCGGTTCGGGAGGGCCACTCGATTAACAGATGCCGTCAACCGGCGAACGTTCGCCCGAGCGTCGGTGTCCGTCTGCCGACCGGGGGAGCGGCGCGTCAGCCCGTTCCATTACGCTCGACCGCATGGCCGACGCACCGTACAAGCTGATCCTCCTCCGCCACGGCGAGAGCGAATGGAACGCGAAGAACCTGTTCACCGGATGGGTGGACGTCAACCTCAACGAGAAGGGCGAGAAGGAGGCAGTCCGCGGCGGTGAGCTGCTCAAGGACGCCGGCCTGCTGCCCGACGTGGTCCACACCTCGCTCCAGAAGCGCGCCATCCGCACCGCCCAGCTCGCGCTGGAGGCCGCGGACCGCCACTGGATCCCGGTCCACCGCTCCTGGCGCCTGAACGAGCGGCACTACGGCGCGCTCCAGGGCAAGGACAAGGCCCAGACCCTCGCCGAGTTCGGCGAGGAGCAGTTCATGCTGTGGCGCCGTTCGTACGACACCCCGCCGCCGCCGCTCGCCCGCGACGCCGAGTACTCCCAGTTCGACGACCCGCGCTACGCGACGCTCCCGCCGGAGCTGCGCCCGCAGACGGAGTGCCTCAAGGACGTCGTCGTGCGCATGCTGCCGTACTGGTTCGACGGCATCGTCCCCGACCTGCTGACCGGCCGCACGGTCCTGGTCGCGGCCCACGGCAACTCGCTGCGCGCCCTCGTCAAGCACCTCGACGGCATCTCCGACGCCGACATCGCGGGCCTGAACATCCCCACCGGCATCCCCCTCACCTACGAGCTGGACGCCGACTTCAAGCCCCTCAACCCCGGCGGCACGTACCTCGACGCGGATGCTGCCGCGGCGGCGATCGAGGCGGTCAAGAACCAGGGCAAGAAGAAGTAGGTTTCGTGATCATGACCCTGACCTGCGCACATGGCGCGGGTCAGGGGGCATTTTCATGGCCTGGGCCCACTGTGGGCCCTCAGTGCCCCGGATCTTGCGGCTGGAGCGCGCGACCGATGGCGTTCCGGGCCCGGTCCCGGCTGCTCGGCATGAGGTGCGCGTACACCTTCAGCGTCAGCCCTGGGTCGGAGTGACCGAGGTACTCGCTGACGGCCTTGATGCTCTCGCCGGCGTCCAAGAGAACGGACGCGTAGAAGTGCCGGAGCGCGTGCATGCCGTGCTCGCGAGCAGCCTCATGCTCGCGGCTCTTGGCCTTCGGGATGACGCCCGCCTTCGCGAGTGCGGGCTTCCAGTGGTCCTCGTTCAGCGACGTACGCCAGACGTGCCCGCCGCGAGGCCCGCTGAAGATGAGTCGCTTGGTCACGGGCTGACCGCTCGCGCGCATCCACGGCAGGGTGACTTCGACCGGCGGGAAGCGCTTCATGTGCTCTTTCAGCGCCTCCGCTACGGGCTCGGGCAAAGGCACGTCCCGGAGCTTGCCGCCCTTGGGGGGCGCGAACACCGGCTTGCTCAGGCTCAGCTTAAGTTGCTGCACGACGTGCAGCGTGCCGCTGTCGAAGTCCAGCTCATCGACGCACAGTCCCAGGATCTCGCCCTGTCGCAGTCCGCAACCGGCGCCCATGTCGACCATGGTCCGGAAGCGCTCGACCATGGCGTCACGTATGGCGAAAACGCGGTCAGGCTGCCAGGGGACGACACGGCGGGTGCCCATCTCGGGGAGCGTCACCGTGCGCGAGTTGCACGGGTTCCGGCGCAGGTAGCCGTCCTCTACTGCCGCGGAAAGGACAGCGCGGACGTTGGAGAAAATCACACGGGCGTAGGCGCCGGACATGCCGGAGGCTTCGAGTTGGGTTACAAACTCGCGGATGTGGCTCGGCTGGAACGATCCCAGCGCGCGTGACCCGATGCGCGGAAAGGCGTGCAGGCTGAGCTGAGATTGCATCGACGCTCGGGTGTTTGGGTCGCCGCTCTGGCTCGCCAACCACCCTTCCGCGAACTCCTGAAAGGACGTCCGGGACGCGTTCGGGTCGATGTAGTCGCCGCGAGCCACGTCCGCCGCCATCTTGGTCAGCCACTGCTCGGCGAGGCGCTTCTGTCCGTCGGCGAACGACTTGCTTTTGCGCTTGCCGTCGGGTGCGAAGTAGCGGGCCCGGTAGCGCATGCCGGCTCCGTACCGGGCTGTCTTGACCTTGCTGTTCTTGCCTGCGGAGTTGGTCTCGGTCTTGAACCAGCGGTCTTGGATGCTGCCTGCCATGTGGGGCGCGGTCCCTTCTGGGCATGCCCCGGGGAGGGCCACGGTGTGGCCCTCCCTGGGGTGTTGGTTGGCGCGGTGCGCGGCAGGCTCAGGCCGCGTCGTCGAGGGCGGTGCGTTCGGCCTCCCACGCCCTGACGGCGGCGGGGTTGAAGCGGAGGTAGCGGCCGACGCGGAAGCCGGGCGGGCCGATGCGCTTGCGTCGCCACTGGTAGACGGTTTCGACGCTCGGGAGGCTGAACATGGTGACCAGGTCCTCGGGGGTCAGGTAGCGATCCGGAACACCGCCGCGCAGCAGGGCGAGCAGGACGCCAATCAGGTCGGTCGGCTCTTCGGTGGCCATCGGTTCGGTGACTCCTCATGTCCGTCACGGGGTGGGGTGAGGTCTTCTGCGATGAGTCGCGGGCGCGCGGGCCCGGAGGGCGCGTCTGTCCGAGGTTCGGATTTCTGCGTCACCGCGTCACCTGCGTCATTCAGGCCGCTGACCTGCGGTTATCGGTGACGGAGCGCGGTGGGGGTGCGTCACCGCCGCGTCACCTGCGTCACCGGGGGGTGACGCAGGTGACGCACGATGACGCAGAGGGTTGGGCTCTGCGTCACCGCCTTCTCTGCTGGTCAGGGGCCGTTTTCCGTCGTGTGTGACGCAGGTGACGCAGCGTTCCCCTACTTAGGAAAGAGAGGGAGGTGGTGTCTGTTGTTGTGCGCGGCTCAGAAAGCGGAGAAGGAGCCGCTGCGCGGCACGTCGTTGGGGCGGTGCTGCGCACCGAACAGCAAGAGGAGCACCCTTCGCCGCGTCGGGCCGGGTGCTCTTCTTGCTGTTGTGCGGTGGCCTCGGGCTCAGAACGCCGTTTCCTGTTGCGGCTCGGGTGCCGGTGTCGGTGCGGGTTCGGTGAGTTCGATGTAGCGGGCCGTTTTGGTGCGTCCCCAGTCCACGACCAGGCCGCGGGCGGCGAGGGTGGGCTGAAGGCGCTTGAGCCGGTCGGAGAGGACCTTGCCGGTGGTCGGCCACCCCTTGGGCAGCGGGCGGCAGTCCTCGCCGCTGTAGAGCCGGGTGAGGAGGTGCAGCCACTCCGCGGACGTCATCCGTTCCTGTGCCCCGGGTTCCATGTCGGCCGCGTACTGGAGCACGGTCTGCGCGAGCAGGTCGCCCTCGATGACGTCGTCGTTGAGGTCGTCCAGCCCGGCCCGGTAGGCCGCCAGAGCTCCGAGGCCCATGGCTTCGTCGAGTTGCGCGCACAGGTGGGCGAAGTCCGCCATCCGCAGGTCGGTCGGTGTTACGGCGGTGGCGGCGCGGACCTTGACGGTCAGGTCCAGCAGGGAGCCGAGCATGACGGGCAGGGCTTCGGCGTACTCCGTCCACAGTTCGGCTTCGGTGCGCCGCACCTTCGGGCGTTCCAGGCGCAGCGGGAGGAGGCGTTCGGCGAGGTCGGGGCGGATGACGCCGACGTCGATGCCGGTCAGGAGCAGGGGGCGGCGGTAGCGGGCGCGGAAGACGTCTCCGTCGGTGAACAGGGCGCGCTTGACGCTCTCGGCTCCGGTGACGATGCAGCACATGGCGTCGGACAGGTCCGGGGTCATGTGGGAGAGGTTGTCCAGCGCGGTGACCCATCCCGCGGCGACGGCCGCGATCAGGTTGTCCTCGTCCTTCGGGGCCCGGCGCAGGTCGCCGGTCATGCCCTCGATGAGCCGGATCAGCATCCGCCCGCCGGTGGACTTGCCGGCGCCCTGGGGGCCGGTGAGGAAGGGGGCCGGGACGGGCACGGAGGGTTCCAGGCAGCCGACCAGCCAGGCCATGGCCAGGCACTCGGTCTCCGCGTTCGCGAAGTTGCACAGCCTAAAAAGCAGGTCGATGCCCTTGCCGTTGGTGTCCTTGACGGGCAGCGGCAGTTCGCCGGTGAGCTGAGTGCGCCGCCAGCACACCTCTGCTGGGTCGGGGACGCCGATGTCCCAGCCGGTGGGGTGGATGCGCACGGACTGGCCGTCGTTGCGGCCCAGGTCCAGCCAGGTGGCCCCGTCCAGGCCGGGGGCGACGCGGATGTGGACGGGCTGGACCTGCTCGGTGAGGGCGAGTGCTTCGATCAAGTCGAGTGCCTCCTTCATCGCGGTGCCGTTGAACGTGCCGAGTCCGTCCTTGAACAGGCCGACCATGAGTTCTTGGCGGTGGCTTCCGGTGGTGCCCTGGGAGCGGATCGGGCGGGCCACCGGGTGGCCCTTGCGCTGTGCGTAGACGGTGCCTTCCGCGGTGCGGAAGTAGCGGAAGCGCTCTTGCGCGTAGTCCGCGATGACCTTCCGGGCCGGGTTCTTGTCGTCGTCGTCCATGCTCAAAGCCCCAACCGGGTGTGTGCGTTGGTCCACGCGTCCGTGCAGTGCCGGGCGGTCTCGCCCTTGGCCTGAGCGGCGGTGAACAGGCGGGCGATGTGGTCCTCGGTGAGGCAGCCGCACCGGCCGTGCGTCGAGAGGACGGCCAGGAACGTGCGGTACACGGCCGTGTGCACGCCGCTGGACGTCTCGGTGATGCGCTGCTCCGCCATGGCGATCCCGCGTTCGAGGTAGGCGGGGGTGCGGTGGCGGCATTCCCGGCCCCCGGCCAGCGCGGGGACCCTGATGGGTACGGGGGCCGCGGGCTTGGCTGCGGTGAGCGCGCGCACGACGTCGGGCAGCGCGGCCATGGTGCCGGTGCCGGACCCGAGCCAGCGGGCGTAGGCCATCGTGGATTTGATGTCCACGCCGTGCCGCACGCCGTTGGCTGACGGCATCGTTCCGAGGTAGAGCCAGTGCTCGCCGCGGGTGGTGGGCACGGTCCGGGTGGCGGGCAGGGTCTCGCGGGCCCACGCGATCGCGTCAGCGTTGTCGCAGTCCACGACGGTCAGGCCGGCGGCGCCGGGGTGGTAGGCAACCGCTGCCGCCTGGCGCCACGCCCTCGCCCACTCCTGGGAGCGTAGAACGGTGGGGTCGGTGGTGGCGGCGGCCCACGCGTGGCACGGGCGCGGGCACGTGCAGGGGCCCGGTGCTTTCATGTTTGGCCGGCCCCCGCAGGCATTCCGGGCGCAGGCACGACAGTTACCGAATGGCACCTTCCCTGCCCGCAGGGGCAGGGGCGGAATGCCGTTTGCCGCCAGATGCAGTGCGGTGTCGAGTGCGTTCATGCTGCGCTCCGGTCGGTGAGCATCATCTGCTGCTGGGTGGGGATGGCGCGGATGACGCGCTCGCGCCAGTTCAGGGCGTAGTCGATGCAGTTGGCGCAGTTCTTGTGCGTATGGCCGGACAGGGGCGGGCGGCGGCGGGCGTGGGAACTCCAGGCGGCGGAGTCCGCGGAGGCCAGCAGGTGGCCGACGCGTTCCAGGCCGAGGGTTTTGAAGCCGAAGCCGTGCAGCTTGAAGCCGTGCGCGGCCATGGCGGTGACGATCGCGGCGCCCTGGCGGGTGGACTGCAACCGGCACACCGACCCCAAGCCGACGATCGGCTCGGCCCGCAGGTCAACCCCAGCCTTCTCGTACAGTTCCACGCACCGCTCGTAGGCGGGCACGGTGTTGCCTTGGATGACCGGGGCGATGCGCAAATCGGGTGCGAGAGAGCGCAGTTCGAGGAAGTTGTTCACCGTGCGGCGCTGGTGTTCTTCCACGCTCAGGTGGGTGCCGACGAAGTACTGTCCGCCGAACCAGCCGCCCTCGATGATGGCCTTCTCGCACATCCAGTCCTGCGGGGCGGCCCAGTCGAAGGGGCCGACGTGTTCCCAGATGCGGCGCAGGTCCTGCACGTACTGGCGGGGCGATCGGGTCCAGGTTCCTTTGTCCTTGAGCTCCATGAAGCCGCCGGAGTCGATGGCATAGGGGCCCTGGGCGACGTCCCACTTGATGGCGCGGTCCCAGTGCTCGGATTTCAGGAACAGCGGCACGTCGGTCCAGCGCAGCCAGTGCCGTTTGTGGGTGGTCAGGTAGAAGCGCATCCCGCTCGCGGCGGGAGCTCCCGCCTGTAAGGCTCGCGGGATGGTCACGGGTTGCGTCATGCTGGGATGTCTCCAGTTCCTTTTGATGGATGCTGGCTGGCAAGGGCGGCCCCGGATTCTTTGGCGAGATGCGGGGGCCGCCCTTGGCGTAGCTAGGTGTTCTTTCCGCGGGCGAGCTTCAACGTGATGCCGCCGGCTCCGATGGGTCCGGCGGCGCCGGCGATGACGGTGAAGGTGTGGGCCGCGGCGTCGAGCAGGAAGCAGAGGGCTGCGACCAGTCCCCAGCCGCCGAGGACGGCGGCCCCGGCGATCGCGAACGGGACGACGATCCGGCGCAGCGTGATGGCGTTGTCGTTGGTCGCCGGGGTGACGATGACGACCGGCTGGCCGGTGGCCTGCGCGCGGTTCCAGGCGTCGGCGGGTATGTGCGGGGCGATGATTCCGGGTGGGATGTTGCGGTCCATGGCGGTCTCCTTCGGCATGGGATGGTGGTGGCGTTGCGTGACGATCGCGCAGGGGGCTACTGGGTAGTGGGTAGTGGGGTCCTCAGTGGGGAGGCGCTGTTCAGAGCCCGTGGCGCCCCAGTAGGGGCCTGTAGTGGGTAGTGGGGCGTTCCCCCACTACCCACTACTCGGTAGCGCTGTGTGAGGGCGTTCAGGCGTGGTCGGGGTGGACGTAGACCGAGTGCGGTCCGTTGTCCCGGTAAACCAACGCGCCCCGTTCCATGGCGGCTTGCAGCGCGGCCCGGACCGTTTTGCGGTCTTTGCCTGCCAGTTCGGCGACCGCGGACGGCTTCATGCCCTCCGCTCCGGTCGCCTTGATCGCTTCCAACGCGGCCGGCAGCCATGTCGGGCCCTGCTCGCCCCGCAACGCCGACAGGTCCAGCCCGGCCGGCCGTTCCGCCCCGTCGCTGCGCTCGGTGGTGTGGGGTTCGGGTGCGGTGCCGAACTGCGCGTCGATCTCCTCCCGGAACCGGCGTGCCAACGCGTCTTCCGGGGACTCTGCCTGCTCGCTCAGCGCTGACAGGCGCAGGCCCCCAGGTGTCCCGGGCGTGTCCCCGTCGGTGTCGTCGGTCGCGGCCTGGTCGCGCATCCACGCGGTGCGCTCCGCATCCCAGCGCCGTGCGTAGGCGGGGCCGGCGGCCTTAGCGGACACGTCATCGAGCGTCGGGTGCCGGTCGGATGTTGCCGCGGTGATGTCCCGGATCTGGTTGGGGAGGATCCGCCACCCCTTGAACAGGGCGGCCGGCGATTCCGGGGTGCTCATGAACCCGGCGCCCTTGTGCGGCGCCTGGTCCACCCGCAGCCCGCGGGAGCCGGGGAACATCTTGGACAGGTCCATGCCCTCGGTCTCGCCACCGGTGAGGGCGACACGCACCTTGGCTTCCCGACGGATCATGAGGTTGCTGAGCACGCTGCCGGTCGCACCCAGGGCGGTGAGGACGGTACGCACACCCATGGCGCGGGCAATCCGGATCACTTCGAGGATCTTTTCCCCGAGCTTGCGCACGGCCCGATCGGTGCTGGCCAGGATCTCCGCTCCCTCATCGATCACCAGCATGATCTGAGGAATCTTCCGGCTGACCGGCAGCAGATCCGTGTTGGCCTTCGACAGCAGGGCTTGGTAGCCCATCTTGCGCTGCTTGGCCACGCGCACGGCCGTATCGAGCATGGTCAGGGCTTCGTCGTAGGTGCCGGCGAGCCAGTCCACACCCGGCCGCACAGGCTTGCCGTCCTCCCGCACGAGTTCCCCGTTCAACGCAGGGAGGACCCAGGGCAGGCCGGCCGAGCCTGCGTTGAGGTCGATCACCCAGGTGAGGATGTCCTCGGCGCGAGCGAACCCCGCGAGGATCGCGTGCACCATGTTCGTCTTGCCTGACCCGGTCGGACCGACGATCAGCGCGCACTGCTCCCGGAGGTAGGCGAGGATCTGCTCGGCGTTGGTGCGGTAGCCCCACGGGATGCCGGTGTGGATCGACAGTGTGCTGTAGTCCGTCGGGTAGTCGCGCTTTTCTTCGAGGACGTTGACCGTGGTCACGTCGAGGATGACGCGGCCCTGGTGGATGCCGGGGCCCGCCGTGGCGGTGCAGCCGTGCGGCAGCCGGGCGTCCGCGGACAGCCGCGGCGACTCGGCGGCGATCTTGTTCCAGGTGGCGCCGCCGGGCGGGAGTTCGGCGTCGATGGAGAATCCGGCGCCGGTCTCCCACAACTCCACGCCGACCACCCGCACGGTGATCGAGCAGACGCGTTGGATGCGGTCGACCCATTCCGCGGCGATCGCCCGCCGCTCCGCGGACAACTCCGCGGCGATCTGCCGCTGCTCAGCCGCAAGGGCTTCGTCCTCACGGGCCTCCTCGTAGAGGGCGACGGAGCGGGCGGTGGCGCCGATGCCGACGCCGATGGTGGCCAGGGAGCCGAGGGCGGCCCAGGTGAGAGGGCCGTGGGTCATGGCCCAGGTGGTCCAGCCGGCCCCGATGAGCCAGGACGCGGCGCGGGTGGCGAGGGTGCGGCCGGCGTTACGCACCCGGATGCCGGCGACGGTGTGCCCGAGGGCGCCGGCCGCGCCGACGGCGAGGGCCCAGCCGGGGGGCATGGCGGTTGCGGCGCCGGTGGTGGCGATGGCGAAGGCTCCGGTGGTGGCGGACAGGGCGCCGGTCACGGGTCCGTGACCGGCTGCCCAGTCCAGCACCGGGCCACTGCTCTGCTGTTTGGCGGTGGCGGTGCTGGCCATGATCAGACGTTCCAGCCCTTCTCTGCCTCGGTGCCGTTGCGGGGGTCTTCGTGGCGGGCGATGTCCTGCGCGTGAACCTGTCGGAACAGCGGGCCCATGTCCTCGGCGACCGCGACGGCGCTCATGACGGCGCCGAAGATGTCGTTGAAGCCGTCCGCGATCTGCTTCTCCAGCGGGAACTCACTGTCGGAGCGCTCCGCGAGGATCTTCATCACGTTCGCCACGCTGGTCAGCGCGGCGGGGAGTCCCTCGACCATGGCGAGGATCTCCATGGCGTTCTCGGGGTCGTAGGCGTTGGCGGCCTGCTCCATCTCGGAAGCGGCCTCTTCGAACCGGAAGCCGGACACGTTCTCTCCTTCACTCACAGGGGTGTTCGTGCTGGTCGGGACCGTCGTGGGAGGCCGCTTGACGTCGTCGGCGATGCCGGCGGCGCCGTCGGTGGCGGCCTCGGTGTCCGCGGCGGCCTCCCGCTCGGCCAGTTCGTCGCGGATCGCGTCGTCGCGGAGGGTGCGCTGCTCGCGGGCCGCCCCGACGATGCGCCGGTACAGGCGCCGGCCGGGGTGGATCAGCCACGGCAGGTTCAACTTGCGACCGATCGGGCTGGTGATCAGCCCGAGCAGGCCCAGCGGCAGTGCGAGCAGCGCGGCGAGCAGGCGACGGCCGTGGAAACGTGCCGCCGACCGGCGCAGAGCCTGCCGGGCTGCCTTGCGGGCGGGTGCCTTACGGACGGCGCCGCGCTGCGCGTCGACAGTGGCGCCCGCCTTGCGGTCGCGGCGGGCACGGTTCTTGGCGATCGCCATATCGCGTGCTCCGCGGGCTTTGCCTGCGGCGCCGGCAAGCATCCGCCCGGCGATACCGCCCTTGTGCCCGGCACGGCCGGTCAGCCCCGTCCCGCTACCGGCTGCTTTGGCGTTGCGTCGGGCGTCGGCGACCGCGCGGCGGGCGTCGGTGGTCTGCGCCCGCTGCCCGCCGCGGGAGCCGGCCGCGTCCTTCCGTGCGGCCCGCAGCGCTTTGACCTGCCCGACACGGCTCGCAGCGCCCTTGCCTGAGCCCAATTGGTGTTTGGCCGGGCCGTGTGCGCTCTTGCGGAGGGTTTTTCCGCCGGTGGTGGTGCTGCCGTGGCGGGTGGCGGTGCCGCCGTTGGTGCGGCGGTGTTGGCCGGGCACCTTGCCCGATCGGCCACCGGAACCACCGGAACGTGAGCCGGCCGAACGACCTCCGGAGGAGCTCCGGCGGCTGGCCGCACCCGAGCTGTGCTGTCCCGTCTTGCGGGCGGCTGAGCGGCTGGCGGTGCGGGCGGCGGACCTGCGTGCTTCCCGGCGCGGGTCCGGCTTGCGGGATCGGGTGGCGGCGATGGTGCCGAGGACGACCATGCCGGTGGCGGCGACGGCCGCGGCGATGGGGCCGCCGGCCAGGGATGCGGCGGCGACCGCGCCGATGGTGCTGTTCGCCCCGGACAGAGCGAGCGGGACGATCGGCCACCCGCCGGGCGTGTGGTCGACCTCGTGCACGTCCTTGGCCACGGCGGGCGGGGTGTCGGGGGGCGGGGGTGGTGTGATCGGGGCAGCCTCGACGGCTACCGGCTCGGTGCTGAGGTCCGTCATGCTGTGAGCACTCCTTTGGGGAGTAGGGCCCGGCCGGGGCCGTGAGAAGTGCCGGCCGGGCCCGCCAACGGGATGGTGAGCTGGGCGCGGGTCAGAGCTGGTTGCGCTCCAGGGAGAAGAACAAGACCGTGGCGCCGGACAAGGCGGGGTCCTGCGCTGTCACGGCCTGGTAGAGCTGCTGGTACATGTCCTTGCGGGTGGCACCGGGCGCGGGGGTGCAGGTGCCCTCCTGCGTCATGGAGAGCAGGCCCGGCTTTTCCAGAGACAGCACGAAGAAGTGCGTGCCCTGCTGCGGTGCAACACTCACGATTCCTCCAGGTAGGGGGCGTTCAGGCGGCGCGCTGTTCGTCGTCGGGGTAGGCGCAAGGCACGCACATGCCGAGCGAGGCAGGGATGACGTAGCCGGCATCCCGCCCGCACTGCGGGCAGGTGCGGCGAGCGGCATTCGCCTTGGTCACCGCCGCCCACTTCGCCGGCGTCATCGGGCGGACCGGCTTGGCATTGTCGATCTCGTAGAGGTAGGCGACCAGTGGGCCGCGGCGACGGCGTCGGCGCTCGAGTTGCGCGGCAACGTCCTGACCACCGGGCCGCAGCCCGCGCGCCCGCAGTTGGCGGACCGTGGCCAGACCCTCCGGGGCCAGGCGCCACGAATAGACCGGTATCGCGCCCATCAGTTGCTCGCGATGGCCAGGCCAGCACCAGAGGTGCTGGTGTCGCGGTGTTCGGCGTAGCGGGCGGACACCCAGCCCACCGACCAGCCGCACAGCTCGGCAGCCTGGCGCACCGACAGGCCTGTCTCGAACGCGGCCGCCGTGATCCGGCGGGCCTCATCCTCACCGAGCTTGCCCGCGGCCGGGCCGCGCTGCAGCAGGGTTTCGCGTTTACGCGTCAAGCGCTCCTGGCACTCGCGCTGTTCACGCTCGGCCCGCTCCGCGCGCTCGCGGCGCTCGGTCTCGGCTTGCTCGCGAGCCCGCCGTTCACGGAGTTCGCGCTCGTGTTCACGCTCTTCATGCTCGCGTTCACGGCGTTCACGAATCTCCCGCTCGGCAGCCTCGGCCCGCTCCCGGGCTTCACGCTCGTCGCGTCGCTGGCGTGCTTCGCGTTCGGCTGCCTCGCGGGCCAATGCGGCTTCGTGTTCACGCTGTTCACGGGCCAGCATCGCGGCGTGCTCGCGTTCCTGCTGCGCTTCGGCGCGGGCCTGCTCGGCACGTTCGCGGGCCACCTGCTCGCGCCGCTCCTGCTCCGCATGCCGCTGGGCTTGCAGGGCCTCGACGGCGTGCGCGATGGCGCGCCGGTAGGCGAGGCTGGTCTCCGCCGTGACGATCAGCAGCAGCGGCGCCACCGCATGCACAGCCACGCCGACCAGGTCTTTCTTCAGCGCGGAGTCGGCCGTGTTCAGTGCGAGCGTCATCAGGCCGGTCATCCAGCGCAGGATGACGGGCCACCGTCCGCCGTGCCCGCCTAGGCGGCCCAGCACGTCATCGAGCTTGACCACGATGACCACGGCCGCGTCCACCACGAGCGGCAAGATCGGGGCCGTCCAAGCCCAGTCATCGGCCGTGTGCTCGGCCATCAACGGCGTCACGGTCAGGATCGAAAAGAGCATCGCCCCGCACACGATCAGCCACGTGCCGCCCGACAGGGCCCGCTCTGCTGAACGGGTCTGAACACTGTTCACGCCGCCTCCCCGACCGGCTTCGGAGCGGGCAGGGACGCACGGCGAAACCCGTGGGACGTCGCATCGTGGATGAACGCCGCACACGACCACTCGCACGCGGACGCCGCGCGTTCACCCAGCGGCACCCATGCGGCGCCGGCGGGCACGCCGTGCGTCGCGGTGTCGGCGTAGAGGTCCTCACGGCAGGCGTAGATGTTGTGCGGCTCGCCGTAGTGCAGCAGCACCGTCAGCGTCCTGCCCTCCATCGACCGGGCCGCCTGCTCCTCGCGCAGCCGCCGGATCTGGATGTCCTTCAGCAGGAGTTCCTGCTGCGCGACGGACAGCTCCGCCATCGCGTGGGCGAGGATCGTGCCCACCTCGGTAGCAGTCGCCTCCGCCCGCTCCGCGCGGTCGGTCACTGCGTACAGCTCCCGCATGTGCCGGCCGAACGCCTCGTTCGCCGCGCTGCTCGTCTGCCGGGCGTGCTCGCGGGCCACGCTCGCGGCGGCCTCCAGCCGTTCCAGGCGGGATGCGGTGACCAGGCGGATCATGCCGCCTCCCCCGCCGTAACGCGGTTGGCGACCTCGCGCCGTGCAGCCAGCACCTTGTTCGCCGCCCTGCGCAGCCGCCGCTCACCGAGCACGGACGCCGGCCGGTCCAGCAGCGCGATCTGCACGTCCAGCAGCTCCAGCTCCGCATCGATCAGCGGCGCCTCACGCTCGATGGCCTCCAACTCCGCATCCGTGGGCTCCATGAACGGAGCGAACGCGGTAACAGCCTCCTGAACAGTCACGATGTGATTCATGGGTCGTGGTCTCCCTAGCAGGTGAAACGGCCCGAACAGCACCCCCGGAGAGTCAGCTCCGGGGGTGCCTGCCGTTGGTGGTGAATCACGCGAACCTCGCGTGATGCGGCCACTGAGCAGTGGCCAAAGCGCCCCGGACCGGACTCGAACCGGCCAACTTCCTTCGGGGCCCGCGATCTTTGCCCTTGTCTCACCGCACGTACGAGTCGCTTGTCCGCCCGGCAGGGACGGCTTGGGAGAAGGTGCTTGCTACTCGCGCGGCAGGGCCCACGGCTTGTCGCTGTTGCCTGGTGCTTCCGGCGGCCGCTCTCCCCATGTGCAGGTTGCGGTGCGCCCTCTGTTCAGTTCTCAACCAACTGCCGCTGCCTTCGTACTCACCCCTGCGGGCTTTCCTCCGGGCGCTATCTGCGCAGGTCAATCACTTACGAGTCCGGATGTTGAAGTCTTTTCGGCTTCGCGTTCCGACCTATCCAGATTGACCTAGGTCAATCTGCGTGTCAAGGAGGTGTACCGGAGAACCTGAGATTGACCTAGGTCCGGTTACTCTCGGAGGTATGGAGCAGAGCCTCGAAGTGCCCAAGCCCACGCCGACGGCCAAGGCGATTGCGGCGCAGTTCCGCGAGAGGATCACTGGCCCCGATCGTGAGTACGCCGCGGGGGACCGCCTCCCAGCAGCTCGCGCACTTGCCAAGGAACTTGGTGTGCAGCTCATGACTGTTCAGAGCGCGTACGGCCAACTGCGTGACGAGGGGTTGATCCTCACTCAGCAGGGGCGCGGGACGTTTGTCCGCGATCCTTCGGCACCTCTCGGGACCGAGCCGGGCAGCAGCCCGGCATTCGCGGCCCTGGCCACAGAACTCAGCACGATTCATGACGCTCTCCGGATGCTCGGTGAGCGGCTTGACCGGCTTGAGCGGCTTGTGGGTAGCGAGACTCCACCGTCACCGTGAGTTCATCCGCACGCCTCAGCAGTCGTTCGACCCTGAGGCATGCGTCCCTCAAACTCGCTTTGATCAAAGCGAGTTCAGCAGGAGACATGCATTCCAGCTCGCCGCTTCGCTCATTGATCCCTGGCATGCCAATGAGCATGTCGCCGTGAGCGGCAGAGGACCCGGACAGAGTGTCCGGGTCCTCTTTCCACGCAGGTCAGGGTGGTTGACGAATCGTCATCGGGTCGCTTGGTCCGCGGCGTCCAGCACTGCCCCCCAAGGCAGTTCACGGCCCGTCGGCGCTTCGCGCGGCTCGTATAGCGGCCACACCTCCGGACCGTAGACGATGAGTACGCCCCCCGCCCGGAGGGTGTCGATGTGGTGCTGCCACGCCGGGTGGCGAGCGTGCGCCGCGTTCACCCGAGGGAAGACGACGACGGGCAACCCGAGAGTGCCGATCGCCTCGCCCACCTGAGTGAGCGCCTGGTTGTCCATCAGGCCCGTGGCGAGCTTGGCCACCATGTTCGCCGACGCGGGGGCCACCACGTAGCAGTCAACGGCCGGGTGCGGTCGCGTCTCGCCAGGAAGGCGCAGTTCGTGGCGGACGGGTAGGCCGGTCAGCTTCTCCAACTGCTCGACCTCACCGCTCAATCGTAGCCACTGACCTGCGGTCGGCGTCAGAGTGACAGCAACCTGCCAGCCGCGCTCCATCGCGGGCTCAACCAGGCCGGTGCGCAATGCCTCTACGCCTCCGGCCGCCGAACCGACGACTCCGAGCACCCCACGCTTGCCTGAACTCACTGCACCGCCCTGCACCGTTGAGCCATCACGAACACCTCGGACGATCGCGAGCCACCGGTGACAGGTGATTGCTTGATCAGATCTCGCAGCGTCTCGCGAACCCTCGGATTGTTGCGTACGAGCTGCGGCGAAGTGCGTTCGGCCGTGCGGAGTTCGGTGAATGCTTCATCGCCCTGCCCGTTGAGCGAGAGTGCGCGCGCGAAGTCGATGCGGTGCGACACGCTGCGTTCCTGAGGCATGTGATCGACGTTGATCCGGCCGTGTTCCACCACGTACGACACGTTGTCGAGGTCCAGCTCAACCGACAGGCGGTGAAGCAGGACGTTCGTGGGTCCGAAGCCTGTCTGCCAGTAGTTCTCATCCGAGCCGAGGTCATCCGCGAGTTCCTCGGCTCGGTCCAGCAGGCCGGTTGCGGTGGGCCGGTCCTGGTGGCGAGCCGCCGCGACGGCCGCCCGCAGGTGGATCATCCCCAGCAGACTCAGGGCCGCAGGGTCGTTGTCGGTCACCTGAGACGAGAGCCACGCGGCAGCCGTGTTGCCCAACTCCAACGCGTCGTCGTACCGGCCGTTGGCCAGCAGGGCGTGTGTCCCGGACCGTGCGGCGGACGCCAGCACGAGCGGGTCGTCGGACTCGTCTGCGGCACGCATTGCACGCTCCGCAGCGAGCCATGAGATGTCCGACTCACCGATCTTCGCGAGGGTCGTCGCTGCGAGGTGGTGAGTACGGGCTGAGACTGCCCAGCAGTCGCTACGGTCCTCGCCGCGCCGTGCGGCTCGCTCCTCTAGCTCTTGCGCGGTCTGAAGAAGTGCGGGAAGCGCGGCGATGACGCTGCCGAGCCGCCCACCTTGGTAGTCGTTCCATGCCTGCTCGACGCGTACGGCTACGGGCGCCGGCGTGGGAAGCTGCACTTCAGCCTCGGGGCCAAAGAGCAGACGCGATAGCCGACGCGGGCTCATGAGCGCGTCACGCACGGCCGGAACGTCATCCTGCTGCTTCTCGTCCTCCATGAGCACGGTCTGACCGAGCAGGTCCCCGAGGGGCACACGCAGAATGCGCGAGAGCTCCGCGAGCATGTCGATCCGGGGAGGCTTCCGGCGCCCCGTCTCGATCTTCGCCAACCAGTCGGTGCTACGCCCTACAAGGCCGGCGAGCACTTCTTGCGTGTAGCCACGACGCTTCCGGTAGAACGCGATGCGTTCACCGACGCTGAGGTGATCTCCAAGACCACGCATTAGTGCTGCCTCCTGCGAGCGGTAGGGGCCCGTCTCACCGTACAGAGCGGAAGGTGAGGCAGGCAGTTGGCCTGCTTGTTTCAGGGCTGAAACAAGGATGGGCGACGCGTAGAGAAGGGACCCGGACAAAGTGTCCGGGTCCCTTCTCTACGCGTCGTCGCGAGAGCCGGGCAGGGGTGGTCAACGATGGGCGCAGTTGATGAAACCGTCTATTTCTCTGTGAACGCTTCTTCGGAGTCTGCTTGTTCCAATTGCCCGGCCGCCACTATTTCCGATTTCAGTTGTTTCCTGAAGCTTTTATATAGCGGATCCGTTGCGACATCGAAGACAGTGATTGTCCCGTCTTCCAGGAGTGGGCGCACCTTGTCGATAGTTGAATCCAATTCAAGGATTGCATCCTTTCGCAAAGCGAAAATTGGAGCCAAGCCGCTAACGTCCCACCCCTCTACTTCGCCTTTAATGCTATCTAGTCCAATTTCTTCTTTCTGGGCGATCCATCCCCGCGTGCGAACGTTAATTTCCTGACTGCGTGTCAGTTCGCAGCCGAGAGCGTATTTGGAGAGGGCTATGCATGTACGCCAAAGCCCTTTATGTGACAACCTGTTAATGTCTGTCGTGAGTGTGGATAGGTACGCCTCTTTCTCTCTCTTGTGGAGTTTCATGCCTACATCAACGCTAAGGAGCCTACCTAGGGCGAGAATCTCCTGAAGGTGCTCATCGAGGTACTGGCCATTGACCCTCAATTTTTCACCCAGCTGAACAGGAGTCCGAGGTGTAAGCTTACTGACAATCTCTAGGTAGAGATGATTTGCGACGCCGTCAGCGTGCACGAGTAGATTTCTGCGGGCGAATGCCTCTCGAAGTTTAGGCCAGTCCACCGGAAGTGCCACCATAGATGCGCCTCCGCCTGCCCGTTTGAGCCACTTCTCCCACCCGTCAAGGCTTTCATATAGCAGCTTAGATACTCGCTGTTCTAGCAGAAACTCCCTTGCGTCATCGAGTGACGCAAAGTCGGCGAGCTGCTGCAGTGTGAATGCGTGGTCGGAGTCATTGAGTGCCGCCTTGTTTACTTTGAATATGGAGCGCGCAACCCTGCCGAAGAGAACCTCAAACCCTGATATCGAAGAGACGAGGAGGGAGTTCCGTAGTAGGTCATGATGAGGGGCGGCTTGCACTTGCTCCATGGTGAGCCAGGTTAGCTGTGACAAGGCTGCGCCCGGTGACCCATCCAGAGAGAATGTGAAAGTAGCCTCTCTCTCCCCTTCTTTCGGATCTGTAAGCGAAAGAACCCCCTTGGCGAAATCTCTCATTCCTTCTGTGAGGTGTGGCACCTCATCTTCGGGAAGATGCTGCGTAATTTCTTCGATTATGCGATTGGTGCGATTTTTTGCCTGCGCTTCCAGTTCTGGTAATACAGTTTTGTTGATTTCGTGGATCGAGGTCATCTGTAGCGTAAATTGATCTGCAGCCCTAATTATTTCCCATGTGTGGGGAGTTGCTTCGAATCGGCCTGCGGTAAGCTCGGGCAATTTTTCGTTCCCCCTCAGGAGGTCTGATAACCGACTAAGCAATGGTCCTCTAACGCAAGTCCGCATGCAAGGGGGAATCGTTGGATCGCTCGTACGTGGCAGGTGCGGTCGATGTGGGCCGCCCTGGTCACCAACGGACGAAGGAGTTAGCCCGGTGGGATGGGGGCTGATCGACCGAGGTGGCGCATGCCGAGAGAGGTTCTGAAGGGCAACCCATGGCCCCTGGCAGACCAACAACGAGACCTGAACCGGTGGAGAGAGCAGTGCAACCATCCGGAGCCGAGGGGTGCACATTGCGCGGTCGCGTTGGGGACGCAGAGCTCAGGGCTGAGGCGACACCGGGCCGTCTGTGGGCCGTCGAATGGTGGCCCACAGCGGCCAACAAGGGCCAACGATGGCCGTTCGATTACAGGTCAGTCCCCCTGATCCCTTTCGGGTACGCCTTGCTGGCGTGAAAACATGATCGCGGTGCCTGCCCGCCGACCCCGATGCTTCGTTGGGACTGTGAGCCCGTAGGTCAGTCTGGCGCCGGGACCGCAGAGGGGCCACGCACTGTTGCCTCCGAGCACGCCGGTCAGATTCTCGCTCCCCCAGCGGTCCCACGGGCAGGCACCGTCCTGTACTGGCACGGTGTGAAGGGGAGGGGTTCATGGCTGAGGCCGAAGACATCGAGGAGATCGAGCAGGCGGTCGAGCTTGTGGAGCGGGTCGCGGCGATCGACATCGCCAAGGCGTCCGGGATGGTGTGCGTGCGCCTGCCGCACGAGGACAGGCCGGGCTTTCGGACCCAGCGCGTCTTCAACACCATCGCGACCAGCGGCGCGATCCTGGACCTGGCCGACCACCTCATCTGCCAGGGCGTCACCCGCGTGGTCATGGAAGCCACATCGACCTACTGGAAGCCGTACTTCTTCCTGTTGGAGTCGCGTGGCCTGGAGTGCTGGCTGGTCAACGCCCGTGACGTCAAGAACGTCCCGGGCCGGCCGAAGACCGACCGCCTGGACGCGGTCTGGCTGGCGAAGCTGGCCGAGCGCGGCATGCTCCGGGCCTCGTTCGTGCCCCCGAAGCCGGTCCGTGAACTGCGCGACCTCACCCGGGCGCGTGCGGTGATGACCCACGAGCGCACCCGCCACAAGCAGCGAACCGAGAAGCTCCTCGAAGACGCCCAGATCAAGCTGTCCACCGTGATCGCCGACATCTTCGGGGTCTCGGGGCGCGCGATGCTGCAGGCACTGATCGCGGGCGAGCGCAGCCCCAAGGCCCTCGCGGACCTGGCCCACGGCACGATCAAGGCCAGTCACACCACCCTCGCCGAAGCCCTGACCGGCCGGTTCGAGGAGCACCACGCATTCATGTGCCGGATACTGCTGGACACCGTCGATTACCTCACCGTGCAGATCGACAAGCTCACCGCCCGGATCACCATCCGCCTGGCCGAACTGTCCACCACCGAGGACGACGAAGGCCCGGGTCAGGGCACGCTGATGCCGATCACCGACGTGGAACGACTCGACGAGATCCCCGGCGTCGGCCCCAGCACCGCTCAGGTGATCCTCGCCGAGACAGGCCTGGACATGACCGTCTTCCCCACCGCCGGCCACCTTGTCTCCTGGGCGAAACTCTCCCCACGCACCATCCAGTCCGGCGGGAAGAACACCTCCGGGCCGACGGGCAAGGGCAATCCCTGGCTCCGGGGAGCCCTGGGCGAGGCGGCGATCTCCGCCGCGCGCACCGACACCTTCCTCGGCGCCCGCTACCGGCGCATCGTCAAACGCCGCGGCCACATGAAAGCCCTGGTCGCGGTCGCCCGCTCGATCCTGGTGTCCGTCTGGCACCTGATGGCCAACCCGACCGCCCGCTACCGCGAACTGGGCGCGGACTTCCATGCCCGCAACCTCGACCCCGCACGCAAGGCCCGCGACCTGGTCCGCCAGCTCAAGGCCCTCGGCCACGACGTCACCCTCGCCCCGGCAGCCGCCTGAACTCCTCCCGACACCCCCGAACACCCCGGAAGAGCCCCCGACAGCCACCGCCGAGGGGCTATCTCGCAGTACCCACCTGACCGTCGAGTTTTCCGGTCAGCGCTGTGCTGACGGCGAGCGTACGAAGTCGTTTCGGGCCAACGCCACTTCCTGCGCAACAAGAAGTCGGAGGGGGGTACCGCTCCGAGGTGACGGCGTTCGAGCTGGAAGAACCTGCCGATGCTGTGGCCGCAGGTTGGGGCGGGGCGCCGCCGAGACGACGCCTCGGGGCCGACGGTCGCGGACCGCCGGCCCCTGGGTGTGTCACGGGCGCCGGACCGTCTCCGGGCCGTCGGAACGGATGCTCAGTGCGCCTCAGCTCCTTCCCTTCGGCGGCAGGGAGCGACGGCGGCTCCGGCCGGACTCAGGTCACTCGGGCCCCCCGGCGAAGAAGCCCGCCAGGGAGGACGCGAGCGCTTCCGGAGCCTCCTCGGCCACGTGGTGAGAACGCACGTTCCCGCTATCTAACAACTCGCAGGTGGCCTGTAACGGCAGGGCTCTTTTGGCCTCCGCCAGGGACGGCCGCCATGGCTAGTCCGAAGACCAATGCATCAAGGTCACGCTCGCTTTCCTGAAGCTGGTCTGCGATCGCGCGGGACGTCCACCCGTCTTCCCTGGCCAGCTTGAACAAATCGGTAAGGAACTTTGAAGCCTCCACCTGGATTCCCTCTGGTTCCGCAGTGCGAAATCCTCTTTCGGACAACTCGATGAGCCATTGCCTTCTGTTCCACTCCGAAATGAATTCCAGCCGGTACAGGCGCTCAACCATGGCAAGGGCCGAAACCTTCCAGTACTTCTTCAGCTTGAATACATCATCTAGACGAAGCTTTCCTACCACTTGAGCATATAGGCCATCGGCCGGTACCAGAAAACTTGCGGCGAAGTCGTGAGCCTCTTGCTCGATCTGCCTTGAGAGGTTCATGTTGGCGGCATCGTGCAATACCAAGTGGCCCAGTTCATGCGCTAGGTCGAATCTCGTTCGCTCAGCTGTCTTGCTTGTATTTAGGAACACGAAGGGTCGGCCTTCGTATTTGAAGGAGAAGGCATCGATTTCTCGATCGGCCGCAGGGAGTGAGAACACACGTACCCCCCTTCGTTCGAGGAGGGCCAGCATGCTCTTGATGGGTTTCTGGTGTAGTCCCCAGGTCGATCGAAGTTGCTCGGCTACCATCGCTGGGGGGACATCGGACGGGTCGGCAACGTCGGGTAGGTCGGTGATCGGCGTGCCGTAATGCTTGTCAATCCATCCGCTCAGCTCGATTGCCATAGAGCTGACCGCAAGCACCCTTCGCAGTTGTCGGGCTGTCATGGACGAAAGAGCCCGAAAGGTAACCCACTCCTCCTTCACTTGCGGTGGGTCATCCGAGAAAAAGTAGGACTCCGGAAGGGATAGTGCTCGCGCAATCTGATCCGCCGGCGGTGAATCCACCTGTCCGGCTTCCCAGGCTGTAACCGTTCGCCGCGAAACGTCACACCGCTCAGCAAGTCCCTGTTTCGTAAGTCCTCTACGCTCTCTCGCTGATGTCAGCCGCGCAGGATTAAATGACGGTCCTTCATCACGAAGTAGCCCTGAATACCATTGATTCTCCGTCATCGTCGTCATCCTCGTCTGACTCTATAGGTGCTACCGCTCCCGATGAAGGGATCGGCGGGATGAGGATGCGCTCCACCCATTCGCCAACCAGGCCGTCTCCAATGTCTCGTGCTAGCGAGACCTCCAACCGAATTTCATCGTCGTCGGCGTGGACGACCAGGAACCACGTCGAGCAGTCCTCGTCGGGAGTTAGGTCGGCGTTCTGTAGCGGTCTGGAGCGATCGCCTTCGATCTCCCCCCAGAGAGTCGGCTGAACGAATTCTGCGTTCCTTTCTACCCGCTCTCTGGTCTTAGGTCCCCTCTTCCTAGTGAGCTTCGGATGGCGCTTCCCTCGTGTACCAGTGTATTTGTCGCCCGCGACGACAGCAAAGGCCAGGTGCCTCTCCTCGGAGTAGACGGTTTCATAGTTGCCCGTCCGGCCTATGCGCCAGCCCTGCTGCAACTTCTTCAGTTGCTTACGGAGTCCTGCAAGCGTTTCCGCCCACATGGCCACACCTGCGTACGTACGCGGATACCACGGCTGATCGACCCGTTTCCGGGCGTTGTCGCCAAACGTGACACTCTCCCGAAAATGCTCGGCGGAGAGCCCCCACTGACGGAGGCGGGCGTCCGCCTCGTCGGGGGGAGTGATCTTGGTGGAGCTGTCAGGCGGTTGCGCAGGGTGCTTCAGCATCGAGCCTCCGTGATCGACTTCCCCAAATCGTACCTCAAATGAGGTTCGAAAAGAGGAAGTCAGACCCTGGTGGGGTCGAACTGGCAGCGCAGGTTCACCGCGGGTCCGACGGAGCCGTTGAGGGCCATGCGTGGGTAAGAGGGGCGGAGTCGGCCTTAGTTCCGGTCGTTGGAGCAGGTCAGAGGCCATCGAGAGGTACGCGATGTAACGCTCTTGAAAACCGTCGTGGCACCGGGGCTCTAGTGACTTCCTCCACCCCACAGGTGTGTCGGTCGCGGTGGTGGGGAGAGCAGGACCGACAGACACATAACGGAGGGGACGATTCGTGTCGGCGTGGGAGAAGAGAGCAGCAGAACAGGCCAAACGTGCAGCGAGCCGTACGGGCGAAACCCTGTTGACGGACGCGGTTGGGGAGGGGCTCGCGGCTGTGACGTACGCGGTGCTGCAGGGCGCATTCACGGCCAAGAGGCCGCGTGTCTGGTTGGACACGCGATGCTCGGCAGCCAGCACCTGGGTGCGTGGCGAGGACATCGTCGGCGCCCGCGTGCGCGAAGTTGACGACGACGCGGATGGGCAGTTCGTCCTAGAGGTCTTCGTTCCCGGTCTATCCACACCTGATAGGTGGTTGACCGTTGCTGCAGGTACCAGTGAGTGGTTCGAGCTGAACGCGGCCGAGCGATTGTTGACTCTGCTGGAAGAGACGGCCCGGAGCGAAGACGACGAGCCGCCGGCAGTCTTTGTGACGATCCACGGAGAGACAGACGACAAGCGTGGCCTCGCGGTAGATCGCAACTACTGACGGCAGAGAGGCCGTGCTGCGGCGGACCTGTGGGTGGCGCTCGCCCGAGTGGAGGCTGCTCCTCTTCGTGAGTGAGATGGGGTCGACGGCGCTGGGCCCTCTCCGGGCCCTCCGAGGTTGACCAGCAACGACCACCAACGACCAACAACGAGGGTCCAGCCACAGGTCAGTCGGGGTGCGGAACCCGCTGACCAGGGCCGGAAATCGGGCCCTCCAGACCCAGGGCAAGAAGAAGTAACGCGACGTCAGTGACCCCCCTACCTGCGGGTTCTCCGTGGGTAGGGGGCTTACTCGTCGGCCTGGGCCGTCTCTGGGCCGTCAGGTGCGACGGCGCCAACGGCGGATGCGGATGTCGAAGACGATCAGCAGCGCCACGGGGACGGCGATCTCGACGGGGGCGGTAGCCCAGAGGGCCAGGGCTCCGCCGGCTGTGCCGATGAGCGCGATCGGTAGATCGCGCGGATGGATGTCGACGGTCACGCCGACGCGTGGGACGATGCGGCCCTCCAGCTGTGCTCGGTTCACTTACAGGTGATTTCTGGGGCGTGGCAATGGAGGCGAATGCCGCCCCTTGCTCGGGCGGCATTCGCATGCCGCTGGAGCTTTCCCATAGTCGCCACGTGCCAGCAAACGTGCAGCTAAAAGCCGCCCTGTTCGTTTGCGTGGACAGCTTGTCCACGGTCATGGACGGCCGGAGCACTCCAACATTTCTTGGAGTCTTTCCAGACTCTCCAATCTTTCCAGAGTCGTCTCGTACCGCTCCGTGCCGCCCCATGCCGCTCCGTATCGCCCTGTAGCGCTCGGTGTCGCCTGGTACCGGCCCGTGTCGGCCATGAGCCGCCTGTTCTCTGGACCGTTGTTGTTGCCGCATGCCGGTCGGGAATCTTTCCCTTTAGAATGGGGAATAGGTAAGTGGCTAAGCTGTCCGGGTTACCTTATCTCGGTTGCTAACCCGGGTTATTTAATCCGGGTTAGGTCTTCCGCCTTCCTCGTTTAGCCCCTAGGTGTATCGCGTTTCTCGTAAGTGCTTGCGATTGCCTTCCGTGTGCGCTCCTGGCTGGAGGGCATGAGGTGTGCGTATACGCGCAGCGTCAACCCCGGGTCCGAGTGGCCGAGGTACTCAGCGAGTGCCTTGATGTTCTCCCCGGCGTCCAGGAGTACCGAGGCGTAGAAGTGGCGGAGCGCATGCATCCCGTTCTCGCGTGACTCGGCGTGGGGCTGGCCACGCTCGGGGACCGGGATCACCCCGGCGCCGGCCAGCGCCCGCTTCCACGCCTCCTCGTTGAGCGACGTGCGCCAGACGCGACCCCCGCGCGGTCCGGTGAAGATGAGCCGCTTGGTCACCGGGGGACCGTCCACGACCTTCCACGGCAACGTGATCTCTACCGGCGGGAACTCATTCATGTGTGCCCGGAGGGCGTCAGCGACTGGCCCCGGGAGCGGCACGTCCCGGAGCTTGCCACCCTTCGGCGGGGCGAACACGGCCTTGCTACGACTCAGCTTGAGTTGCTGGACCACGTGGAGCGTGTCCGACTCGAAGTCGATCGCGTCGACGGCGACGCCGAGGATCTCTCCCTGACGAAGCCCGCAGCCGCCGCCCAGGTCGACCATGCCTTAGGTGGTGCGTTGAGCACCATCCTTGTCTCCGCCTGTGCGGCGTGTACCCGTCGGGGGCAAGAGCTCATGGCCTGGTTGCTGTCCTATCCGCAACGGCTGCGAGTCAGAAGAAGAGCTCACGCTGGACCGGGACAAGGGAGCCGAGCTTGGCTCACCAGTCCGATTGAAGGTGAGGTCTTCGATGCTGAGATCAATGTCGAAGGTAGAGTCCTTGATCTACCTGAAGATCATGAAGTATGGATCGTTCATCGCGTTCCCAACGGCAGCGAGATCTGGCCGAAGGAGAAGCTGGCCTTGGACCGTGTCCTATGTGGTGAGGCGGATGAGTCGTTTGTAGCAGCAGAGGGCTGCGGCGAGTCCGAGGAATGCCAGGTAGTTGCGGGGGTGGCGTTCGTAGCGGTGGTTGAGTCCGCGGTAGCCGGTCAGCCAGGACATGGTGCGTTCGATGACCCATCGTCGGCGCCCCAGCCGTTCGCTGGACTCGACTCCCTTGCGGGCGATACGGACACCGATGTGCTTGCCCCACAGCCATTTTCGCAGGTGAGGGACGTCGTAGGCCTTGTCTGCGTGGAGACGTCGGGGCTTGAAGTACCGGCCGCGGTGGGGGTCGTGTCTCGTTTGGTGACCCTGGATCATGGGCTTCAGGGCGAGACTGTCGTGGGTGTTGGCTGCCGAGAGGCCGACGACGACGGGCAGTCCGCTCGCGTCCGACAGGACGTGCATCTTGGAACCCGGCTTACCCCGGTCCACGGGGCTCGGACCTGTGAGTTCGCCCCTTTTTTCGCCCTTACGTGGGCGGAGTCGAGGACAGCCCGGGAGCTGCCGGTTCCGCGCCCGCGCCATTGCGTTGGTGCGGGCAGGAAAAGAACAGAAGCAGACCGCCCATCCGGTCACGTTGTCGAAGTTGTTGCGCCAGGACGACATCGACAACGGCCGGCGCCCTGGCAGGGTCGGAGGAGTCCGCAGAGCTGCCTGCAACACGGCGACGAATCCGCGAGCTGGAAAACGAGCTCGAGATCGTCCGCAAGGCCGCCAAGTTCCTCGGCGAGGACAAGCCGGCCCCAAAAGGCTCTACCCGGTGATCGACCGTCTCGTCGGTGCCGGGGCACCGGTCGACCGATGCTGCCGGATCCTCGGGGTCGCCCGGCAGAACTACTACAGACACAAGCCAGGGGCATTGCGTGATTGGGATTGGTCCGGTTCGCCCGTCTCGCGGGTGACGTGGCGTCATGTCCGTTGTGCGGCAAGGGGCCCCGGAGAGCAGAGCAGGCACGGCGCTGGTGATCATGTGGTTGTCGAGACCCATGAGAACCGAGCGAGACCGTGCCTGCCCGAACATCATCGCCCATCCCTTCCGCGCTGGAGCAACTGGGCTCCCAGACTGATTCCCTCACCTGAAGCGATGTCGCTGACCTGCGGCGTTTCCTGATCCTGGTCACCGATCCCCGCGATGCGCGGGGACTGCGGTATCCGGCGGTCGCGTTGCTGTGCGCGGCCGTCTCGGCCGTGCTGACCGGGGCCCGCTCGCTCATCGCGATCAGCGAATGGATCACGGATGCCCCGCAGTATGCGCTGGGTGTCCTTGGCTTCGCGGCCGATCCACTCACCGGTCTGCGACCGGTGCCGCACGCCGCAACGGTGCGCCGCCTGCTGCAGCATGTGGACGGTGATGCCCTGGACGCGGCGATCGGCGCGTTTCTGCAGGCCAGAACGCCACCTCCGGCCGAGCCGGAGGCAAAGAAGGGGCCGGTGCGGCGGGTGATCGCGGTCGACGGCAAGGTGGTACGCGGTTCGCGGACCAAGACCGCCACGGCGATCCAGCTGCTGGCGGCGATGGACCACTACGGCGTGGTCCTGGCCCAGCGGCAGGTCGCCTCCAAGACCAACGAGATCCCCTCCTTCTCACCCCTTCTGGGTGGCCTGGATCTGCAGAACGCGGTGGTGACTGCCGACGCGCTGCACACCCAGCATGATCACGGGGCCTATCTGATCGGCTGCGGCGCTCACTACGTGGCTGTCGTGAAGAAGAACCATCCGGGCCTGTACGCCCAAGTCAGGAAGCTGCCCTGGCGGGACATCCCGCTCGGCCACCGCACCCGCGACCACGCCCACCAAGAGATCCGCCGGCTCAAAGTTGCCGCGTTCAGCCACCTGGCCTATCCCGGCGCCCGGCAGGCCATCCAAGTGGTGCGGTGGCGACGCGACTTGAGCACCGGGAAGCTGGCCATCGAGCGCGTCTACCTGATCACCAGCCTGAGCGTCTTCGACGCCACCTGCACCGAACTCGCCACCTGGATCAGAGGCCACTGGGGCATCGAGAACCTCCTGCACCACGTCCGGGACCGCACGTTCCGCGAGGACGACTCCAAGGTCCGCACGGGCACCCTGCCCCGCGCCATGGCTTCCCTGCGCAACCTTGCCATCAGCGTCTTCCGCCAGGACGGCCAGACCAACATCGCCTCCGCCCTCCGGCACAGGCCGCGACTACCTCCGGCCCCTACGAACCCTCGGCCTCACGTGACGAACCCGGACAGATCTCGATCACGCAATGACCCTGAGACACAAGCGCACCCCGACCACACCGCGGCAGCTGCGACGGGAGTGGCTGACAGGGCTGATCCGGGAGGTCCACGTCGCCTCACGCGGCACCTACGGCTACCGCCGCGTCCACGCCGAGCTCACTCTGGGCATGGGCATCCAGGTGTGCTCGAGGACCGTGTCGGTCCTGATGACACAGGCCGGGATCCACGGACTGCCCGGACCGGTGCGGATCAAGCGCCTGCGGGGTGTCGTCACCGCCGACGACCTGGTCAACCGGAAGTTCCATCGGCTGCGTCCCAACGAGCTGTGGGTCACCGACATCACGCAACACCGCACCAGAGAAGGGTGGGTGTACTGCGCGGCGGTCCTGGACGCGTTCAGCCGCAAGATCGTGGGGTGGTCGATCGACTCCAGACAGGACTCCACCCTCGTGGTCAACGCGTTAGACATGGCCCTCCGTAACCGGCGCCCCGAACCAGGCGGGATAGTGCACGCCGATCACGGCACCCAGTTCACCTCCTGGGTCTTCGGGGAAAGGATCCGCTCCGCCGGGCTCCTGCCATCGTTCGGCACGGTCGGAGACGGCCTGGACAACGCGATGACGGAGTCGTTCTGGTCCTCGATGCAGATCGAGCTGTTGAACCGCAAACGGTGGGAGACCCGGGTCGAGTTGGCGAACGCGATCTTCGAGTACATCGAGGTCTTCCACAACCGACAGCGGCGCCACTCAGCACTGGGCTACCGCACCCCGATCGAGTACGAACTACTCTCCGAACAAGACACCATCCCCGCCGCCAGTTAGCCACCGCAGCTGGAACCCAAACCGTGGGGCAGGTCAACCTGTCACCCGAACCTGCATCAGACCCATCCGGACCAAGACGACTGTGTGATGGCGAGAGTGGCGAGTCGGACGACGAGGAGGGGTTCTCCTTGTTGTTCACGTGCGACTTCGACGAGCCCGATGCGCAGGAAGTGTCCCTGGGCATGGACACACATTCTGTTCGCAAGATCGGTCTCGACCGGGAGCCCGGGCGGCTGCTCGCGGTGGACCAGGTGTACGGCGTTGGGCAGCCGCCACTGGTGGCGCACCTGTACGACGGCGGCGTCAGCGACTTCGCGGCGTTCCACCTGTTGAAGAACGGCCACAGGGCAGGCCGACTTGCCGGGCGAGCACGCTCTCTTCGCGGAGTCAGTGTCAGACAGCCGCCCTTCGGTGGATCCGGAAATCGCTCACACGAGTGAGACCTCCACGTCTGGGCGATCACGGCTCAGCTCGGCCGTCAATCATGACCGGATGAGCATTTCTGCGTAAATCATGAAGTTGCAGGATGCAAGCGGCATATCGGCGTGGTTGATCTCTATTTACGCATATCTGACCTTACGCTACCGCTGTCGATCAGCGACGTCGAAAGGAATACTGTGCCTCTCGAGCCCAATCATGGCCGTCGGTCGGCCGTGAAATCCGTGCTCCCACGCTTGAAGTGCCGTACCGGCAGACGCCTGGGACGGCTACGGGCCGGCGTCGTGGCCGGTGCACTGCTCGCCGGACTGAGTCCGGTGGCGGTCGGTGCGCCACAGGCAGCCGCCGCGACAGGGCACAAAGGCGATCCGACGCAGTACTGGAACAACGTCCTGCTCCAGACGTTCCGCAATGCGCGGGGCTGGGACGCCTCGCCCGGCAAACTGTCCAGGTCCGGGGCGATGGTCTTCGCGGCGATCTACAACGCGGAGAGCGCCTATCAGTACACGTACGGAACCCTGAAGTACGAGCCGTACCTCAACCGGCCGCTGAAGTACGCCGACAAACACTCGCGGCCGCGTCCGGGCGAGGAGGAGCGGCTGATCGACCGCACGGCGTACCGGATGATCTCGCAGCTGTACCCGGGCGATCAGGCGTACATCGACGCCAAGTACAGGGCCCGGACCGGCCGCTCCCCCCACTCCTACGACCCCCTCGACCGCCTGGTGGTCGACCGCGTGGTGAGGCAGATCAACAAAGCCCGGGCGGGCGACGGTTCGGACAACCCGGAGACCTACAGCGGCGACACCACCACACCCGGAGCCTGGCGGCCGACGGGTGAAGAGGCGACGGCTGACGAAGGGGCCTGCAAGCAGCCGAGCGACGCGGTGACCCCGAACTGGGGCAAGGTGAGGCCGTTCGTGCTCCGCTCTGGCTCGCAGTTCCGGCCTCCCACCCTGCGCGGCTTCACTTCCTACGCCGATCTGGTGGCCAGCCCGCAGTACGCGGCCCAGCGCGACGAGGTGCGACGGGTCGGCGCCGTCGACTCCACCGAGCGCACCTACGATCAGACCGTCGTCGGCTGGTTCTGGGACCATGACCTGAACGGCACCTACCACCCCCCGGGACAACTGCTCCAGCTGACCGGGATCGTCGCCAAGAAGTTCAAGCTCGACACGTACGAGACCACCCACTTGTTCGCGCTGTCGGCGCTGTCGTTGGCGGATGCCGGGATCACGGCCTGGGACAGCAAGTTCGACAGCCCTATCAACCTGTGGCGCCCGGCGTCCGCGATCCAGGCGACGGGCGGCGCGAACGCGACCTGGGAGCCTCTCAGCGCGGACCGCGCAGGGGCACCGTTCACCCCGTGCTTCTCCGCCTGGACCTCCGGGCACGCCAACTTCACGGCTGCGTGGGCAAGCGCGATGAAGCACTTCTTCGGTCGTGACGACGTCTCGTTCATCGCACACTCCGAGGACCCGCACACCATCGAGGCGTACCGCAAGATGGCCAACTTCAGCCAGGTCGCCGAGGAGGGCAAGCTGAGCCGACTCTGGCTGGGCGTGCACTACCGCTGGGACGCCGAGGACGGGAACGTGATCGGTACCAACGTTGGCGACTACGTGTTCGACAACGCGCTGCTGCCGACACGACCGGGCCGTCCGCATCAGCAGTCGGGCTACTAGGCCCGGCCGTCGCCCCCGCCTGTGACCGGATCGGCGTGCGCCCAGCCTCGCCACTGAGGAAGTCAACTGCGCCGCCCGCGACTTGTTGTCCGGCTCGAGCCGCTCGATCACCTCGATGGCCAAACAGCTCGGCGTCTCCGCAGGCACCCTCTAGTAGCCCGACCGCAGCAAGATCAAGCTCAGCGTCACTTTCCACCTACTCACGCCCGGCAACGAAGGGCTGATCCGGGCTCGTGGGGGCGATGGGCGCCGCCGCGGCCACGCCGGCCGGACCGTGGGCAACTCCATAGTCGCGTCGGCACACCTCTCGGTTTGAGAACCGCGTGGGTCTACCCATCCTCTGGACGTTCGGAAAGCCGTCAGCGCCTTTGCCAAGTACCGCATGGTGAAGGCGCTGACGGCACGTTCGCAGACAACGGCCCTGGGTGTGTCTGAGCTGTTTGGCGGTGCGTCTCTCGTCCCTTCGTGTGGTGGGTCTGGCGAGTGGACAGCCGACGGGGATGGCTCCCGTCGACGACCAACAAACTGGCCGATGGGATCGCGGGAGGAGCCTGCGACCTCTGCGTGAGGGTAGGTCGCTGTGATCGACAGGCGAGACGTGCTGCGGGCGGGCGTGTTGGGAACCGCTGCTGGGGCGCTGGGGCTTCAAGTACCGGAAAGTGCGGCTGCGGCGGCTGAGGCAGCAGGGCCAGTTGGCGATCGGGACTGGAAGCGGTTGGCCGAGGCCCTGTCCCCTGGGGCCACCCTCTACCGGCCGCATGGCTCGGTGTACCAGTCGCTGGCCTTGCCGTTCAACCACAGGTACGCCGGAATTCGGCCTGCTGGCATCGTTGCCTGCGCGACCACCAGGGACGTGTCCGCAGCTGTCCGCTGGGCTCGTGAGGCAGGGCTGCCCGCCGTACCGCGCACCGGGCTGGGACACAACTACGCCGGGTATTCGACCACCACGGGCCTGCTGTTGAATATGGCCCGTATGAAGAGCATCGTCTCCACCCCGATGCCGGGCGGTGCCCGCTCTCGGGTCTACGGGCCGATGAAGGTCGTGCACGACGCCGGTACCCTCACCGTAGGGGCCGGGGTCACCAACGGGGACCTGCATCCGCTGTTGGAGGACCACGGCATGTTCGTGCCGACCGGTCGTTGCCCCAGCGTCGGGGTCGCGGGGCTGGTTCTGGGCGGAGGTATCGGCTTCAGCGACAAGATGTTCGGCCTGACCTGCGACCGGCTCGTTTCCACGACCGTTGTGCTCGCCGACGGACGGGCGGTCAAGGCCGGCAAGGACTCGCACCCCGACCTGTTCTGGGCCTGCCGCGGCGGAGCCGGCAACAACTTCGGTGTCAACACCTCGTTCACCTTCCAGTACGAGCAGTTCGAGGGCACCGTGGCGTTCTACCAGCTCCGCTGGAACCTGGACTCCGTACTGCCGGTGGTCGCGGCCGCGCAGCACATTGCCCAGGACACCGCGGGCGACAGGCGGTTCCATCTGCGTCTGGGTATCGGTACCAGCGGGATGACCAGGACACAGATCCATGCGAATGCCAACGTCAACGCCATCGGCCAGTTCTACGGCACTGTCCAGGAACTGCGTGCCATTCTCGACCCGCTGCTCAAGATCGGCACGGCCGAGGAACGCGCCCGCAACAGCGCGTCCGTTCGTCAGGTCACGCCCGGTGAGGCGAGCGTACTGCTGAGCGCGACTACACCGATCGATCGCTTTGCCACCAAATCGGCGATCCTGGACTCCAGCACTCTCTTGACCGATCAGCAGGTCAGCGCGGCAGCCGAGCGCCTGCTGGACTGGCCTGGCAGCAACAACGAGGACGGAGCCGGGTTCGCGATGTTCGCCCTCGGCGGTGAGATCAACCAGGTACCACCGAACGCGACCGCGTTCGTACACCGAAACGACCTCTTCGTCTTCGCTGCCGAGACCTCGTGGGCCGACTACGACCTCTCCAGCGTCGCCGATGCCAACCTCCACTGGCTCAAGCAGTTCTACGCCGACATCTTCCCCGACAAGTCGCCCGAACACGCCTACCAGAACTTCCCGGACCCGACACTGAAGAACTGGCGGCAGGCCTACTACGGCACGAACTACCCCCGTCTGGTCAACGTGAAGCGGAAATACGACCCGACCGGATTCTTCAACTACCCGCAAGCGATCGACGCAAGTTGAGCCCAAACGGCGAGGCTTCCTATCAGGTGAGGTTGTCGACCTACACCGTGTCCTATGTGGTGAGGCGGACTGGAGCGCGCCGGCACGTGGCATGTGTCAGCCTGGCGTCGCCGGAAGTCCCCTGCCCTCGGGGCGTGGAGCATGCCTGATCAGACTGAGCTGCTCAAGCGTTTCTGACACTTGAGGCGGCCGCCCGGGTCGACGTGCATGATCCAAAGTTCTTGGCGTGGTACTGACGCCGGTTCTCGGTCGGGTGGTTCGACCCTACTCCGCAAGATCGACCGACCGGATCTGCCGCAAGGTGAGCGTCAGGTTCGGCCGCATCCTGGAATGGCTCACGGGCGGCAGCTCGCGCCACATCTCACCCGGGTACGGGGTCCGCCACCAGATCACAACGAGGCGCGTGGCGCCGGGCTCGCACACCAGATCCCACCAGCGGCTCTTGCCCTCGACGGCGCCGTCGCCGGCCTCCACGGATCAGCGGGCGGTCTCGTCGTCCTCGCGTAGAGCAGCACGTCGCGCCGGGGTGAGCCGCCCCCATACTCGCCCGCCTCGCACTGCACCTCTGGATCAGCGTCAAGTCGTCGACTCAGCGGGTGAACCGCTAGTTGCGTGCGCCCGCCAAGGCGCGGTCGGGTCAGCGGATCAGAAGGTGCGGTGGATGGCCTGGCGTCCTGGGCCGTCTCTGGGCCGTGCGAGGTTGCTCAACAGTGGCCAACGACGACCAATGACACCTACGCAGGCGCAGCGAGGCACCGCTCGGACCAGCGAATACGCAGGTCGCCAACTTCTTGGGCAAGACCCAGGGCAAGAAGAAGTATCCGAACATCTCAAAGCCCCCGACCTGCGAGTTTCTCGCGGGGCGGGGGCTTTTTGGTGGGGCTGGGCCGTCAGGTGGTCGGCCACGACCTCGTGGTACGAACAACGGGGCGGTGACAGTCGCCGCTGACGACGGCCCGTCGTGCACGGACACCCAGAGCCCGCCGCTCTCGTCAGGCTTGAACTTCATGGAAGGTGTCCAGCCGCTACTTTTTCACCTCGGCGACGGCGCGCAGGGCGAGCAGTCGCTGGTCGAGTGCCGCGAAGTCGGGGTGGGTCACGGTCCGACTCATCTGTCCGGTGAAGAGGACCATGGCGAGGGTGCTGTTGTCGGCCCAGATGCAGACGGGCATCTCCGCGGGCCCGGCGGTGGCGACTGCGCACTGAGTCGTGCCGCCGAGCTTTCCGCTGGACTCGTCGGTCTTGTCCTTGACGGAGCCGCCGCTCCGGTCGATCCCGGCCCAGGCGGCCGCCACCTCGGCCTCGGGGGCGAGGAGTTTGCCGTACCCGCCCAGCAGAACCATCTGTGGTGTGCGGTCGCCGAGGTGGGTGGAGTACGCCGCCAGCGCGGGGGTGGCGCCCGCCTTGGCGATCTCGCCGTTGCTCGCCACGAGACCCTTGGCCAGCGTGTTGGACGGGTCCGACGAAAGCCCTTGGAAGCTTTCCGGCGGAGCCAGTTTGTACCGGCCGGCCTTGGCGGCCGTGGTCATGCCGAGGTAGGCGAGCACCCCCCCGCCGCCGACGACCAGGACAGCGACGACACCGAGACACCCGAGCAGGCGTCTTCGGCGGCGTGGTTTCTCAGGGGCCGCATATGGGGCGCTCGGGTGGGCCGGGGCCGCCATCGGGGTCTCGGGAGGTGCCGCGTAGTCCTCGTCGAGGCGCCCGAGCTCGGCGTAGGGGTCGGGCCGACGACGTGGCCCGGCCTGCGTGTACAGCTCATCGAGCCGGCCCAGTTCGGCGTACGGGTCAGGCCGCAGCGGTCGCTCCGGCCGGCTGCGTGGATTCGCGTAGGGCTGCCCGTGCGGCACTTGGCCCGATTGCCCGTACGAACTCGGGTACGGCTGCCCCATGTCGTACGGCCGGCCATCGGGTTGGCCGTACAGGGGCTGCTCGGGACTCGGGTACGGCTGCCCCATGTCGTACGGCCGGCCCTCGGGTTGCCCGTACGGGTGCTGCTCGGGGCTCTGGTTCGGCTGCCCGTGCGGACCCGGGTACTGCCGGCCGTACGGGATTTCGTACTGCGGATCCCGGGGCTGCCCGTACGGGATTTCGTACTGCGGATCCCGGGGCTGCCCGTACGGGATTTCGTACTGCGGATCCCGGGGCTGCCCGTACGGGATTTCGTACTGCGGATCCCGGGGCTGCCCGTACGGATCAGCGGATTCTCCCCACGGCGAGGGCGGGTGCGTCGACATGATCGGCATCAGAACGCGCACATGGATGAATGATCAACTGTGTACAGGTGAAATCTCGGCACTGCGGTTCGCCGCGGGTGAGGGCTTGATCGTGTGGCCGGTCAAGGCAGGATCTCGACGTACCCGTCGGTTCCGTGCACGCGGATCCGCTGCCCGTCCCGGATCCGCCGGGCGGCCTGCTCCACGCCCACGACGGCAGGCAGGCCGTACTCCCGGGCGATCACCGCGCCGTGGGTCATCAGGCCGCCCACCTCCGTCACCAGGCCCGCGACTCCGACGAACAGCGGTGACCAGCTGGGGTCCGTGAAGGTCGTGACCAGGATGTCGCCCGCCTCGAGATCGGCCTCCGCCATGTCGAGGACGACGCGGGCCCTCCCCTCGACGGTCCCGGCGGAAACCGGCAGGCCGATCAGGGCGCCGTCCGGCACGTCGTCGCGACGGTACGCCCCGGTGACGGCCTCGCCGTCCGATGTGAGCACCCGCGGCGGGGTGAGCGCGTGGTAGGACCGGAACGCGTCCTTGCGCTGCTGGATGAGCCGGGCATCCACCTCGTTCGAGCGCACGACGTCGTGGAGTTCCTGGAACGTGAGGTAGAAGATGTCCTCCTTCTCAGGAAGCACGTCGGCCTGCACGAGGCGCTCGGCCTCCTCCATCAGGGCCTGCTTGTAGACGAAGTAGCGGCTGACGATGCCGTACTTGGGGTACTCCCGGTACCCGATGAAGCTACGGACCCGGTCGATCATCCGCTTGGCCTCGTCGGCTTTCCGGTCCCCGTCGGGCAGGGCCCGCAAGCGCGCCAGCACGTCCTGTTCCTTCTTCTGCGCCTTCTGCCGCCCTTGTTCGAAGCGCCGTTCGGCGGCGCCCGGCTCGAAGTTCCTGACGTTGTCGAGGATCACGGGCACGAGCGTGGTGGGGCGCTCGCGCCAACGCGGCCGCGTGATGTCGATCTCGCCGACGCAGCGCATGCCGTACCGGTCGAGGTAGGCCTCCACGGCGTCACGCGCTTCGGTACCGCCCGCGAGCTTCACCAGCTCGTCCAGGAAACCCTCGTCCTCGACGCCCTCCAGGAACGCCACCACCTCCGGCCGCGGGCGGATCACGTCCGCGACGTCGAGCAGCGCCAGTCCCATCTCCGACGTGATGTTGCCGGGGGCGGACAGCGTGAGCGTGTCAGCCGCGTTCTTCTCGCCCAGCCACTCCTGCAGTTTGTCGTTGAGCCACCACGTGGCCTCCATTCCCGCCATGATCGCCTGAAGGTTCAGCGGATCTCCGAGGACCCGCTTGTGCTCCTCGAACGCGCCCAGCAGGAAGTCGAACAGCGGAGGTCCGGTCTTCGTCCGGATGTCGCGCTCCAGGGCGGCGACGGACGCGCGGCTGCGCTCGATCAGCTCGGTGACGATGGCCGGATCGGGCTCGTCCGGGGCGGACGTGCCGCCGACCGGCGGCCCGCCGGGACCCGCGTCCGGAAGCGACGGGACGAAGTCGTCGCGGTCGAGAACGGTCTCCAGAGCGTCCCTGACCAGCGGATCGCCCCTCCCCAAGACGTCCAGGAGGCCGGCGCGGCTCGCGGGTGAGGCCAGGCGCCGGGTGACGTCGACGAACAGCCTCCCGCCGGCCTCGTGCATCGGCACCATGGCCGTCAGCTGCCACATGGAGAGCCCCAGGGGCTTCATGGGGTCGGTCATCATCTGCCCGTGACCGACGGAGACGTAGACGTGATTCTCCTGGTCGCCGGTCTCGGGGACGGGGAACAGCGTCGTGATCGGCCGGCTCTGAACGATCTGGAAGCCGGCATCGTCCAGGCACCATTCGATGTCCTGCGGGCGGCCGAAGTGCGCTTCGATCCGCCGCCCGAGCTGCACGAGCCGCACGACCTGCGCATCCGTCAGCGCCGGCTGCTCCTGCCGCCGCGAGTCGATCGCCACCTCCCGAGTACCGCCGGCCGGCAGGGCGTGAACGGCACGCTGTTTGACGGCGATCGCCCTGGCGACGACCTCGCCGTGCCGCACCTTGAAGACGTCCGGGTTCACCAGGCCGGAGACCAGGGCCTCGCCGAGGCCGAAGCCGGCGTCCACGGTGGCGACCTTCCGGTCGCCCGTGACGGGGTCGGCCGTGAACAGGATGCCGGCCGCGTGCGGGAAGACCATCCGCTGCACGACCACGGCCATGTGGACCGTACGGTGGTCGATGCCGTTCCGGAGGCGGTAGGTCACGGCCCGTTCGGTGAACAGCGAGGCCCAGCACCGGCTGACGTGCCGGAGGATCGCCGCCGGTCCCACGACGTTCAGGTACGTGTCCTGCTGGCCGGCGAAGGAGGCCGTCGGCAGGTCCTCCGCCGTGGCGCTGGATCGGACGGCGCAGGCGGCCTGTTCGCCGAGCCGGGCGAGCGCACGGGTGATCGCCGCCGCTAGATCGCCCGGGACGGCGATCCCTTCGATGGTCCCGCGGATCTCCGCGCTGAGCGTGCGGATCGCCTCCCGGTCGTCCGGGTTCAGACGCGACAGCTGATCGAGCCGATCGTCGATCGACGGCGCTTCCGCCGTGATCCGCCGGAAGGCGTCGGTCGTCACGCAGAAGCCGGCCGGCACGCGGATGCCTTCGATCCGTGACAGGTCGCCCAGGTGCGCGCCCTTGCCGCCGACGACCGCGACCCGCGTCTCGTCGGCCTCTTGAAGATCCCACACGTACTGCTCGATCATCGCGATACCTCCGAGGCAGTCGTGTCCCCTTGCACCGCAGCGGTCGATGGAATCACCGGCGCCTCCAGCTCCGTCGAACCTCCTGTCACTGGTTCGACGTCACCGCGTCCCCCATATGTCGACAACACACGCACGTCGTGCCCCGTTTCCGCAGGTTGTGGCCTCGGCCGACGATTTTGCGCTACCACCCGGGTCTTGCCGCAAGCCCCCCGGTGCGCTATACGTTGAGAGTGGCAGGGAGAGAGATCTCCTTGCCTTTTTCTTTTGCCTGCCGCCTGCCGCCTGCCGCCTGCCGCCTGCCGCCTGCCGCCTGCCGCCTGCCGCCTGCCGCCTCCCGCCGGAACCGAGAAGCGTCTCGGGTCATCCCCCGCGTTCACGGGATGCCGCGTATGCCTCTCGCGCCCCGGCCGCCCGCCGTAAAGAGGAATGAGCGGGGGCAGGGTCGCGGCGTACGGCTCGCCTCAGCGTCAACTCTGCCGTCGTCTGATAGGGAATGTCCCACCTGGTGTGCTCTCGTTCCGCAAGGACGACCAGTTGGCGTCTCTGAGTTCGAAACCGCGCCACGACGGCACCTGACGCGACAGAAGAGGTAGAGGGAGACCATGGGCTGGACACGCACACTTCGGGCGGCAGCGTCGGCGGCACTGGTCGGAGCGATCGCCATCGTCTCGACGATGCTGTCGCCGGCCCACGCCGGAACGCGGACCGGGGTCGCGCGGTCGTTCGCGACCGTGGCGGCGAAACGGCCCGGCTCGCCCACGCCGCGCCCCCCGCGGCTCCCTCGGGACTTTCGCGGGAAGGGCAAGTGGGTCGTCCGGGACCTGGGCATCACGGTCCCGTTCACCTGGGAGGGGAGAGACGGCGACAGCCAGATGATCGCGGGCGGCCCGCAGTACCCGATCTGGTTCACCAACCTGATCCACCACGGCACGCTCTACACGCTGACCTACAAGTGGCCCGGCCTGACCGAACATCCGTGCTCACGGATCCCCGGTTTCGACCTCGACCAGTTGAACCAGGCGTTCCGGGGCGCGCGGTTCGTCGGGCGGGAGATCCTCCAGCGGAGCCCGAACCGGTACGTGAACCACTGGCGGGTCGGTGTCGTCCTGCCGGAGCGGCCTCCGGGGAATTACCTGCGGTTCCCCCTCGCGCTGGGCGACATCTACGTCGATCAGAAGGACCCGGGTACGTTCTGGCAGGTGCTGCAGTTCGGCGTGCAGAATCTCTACGACCCCCAGCTGGACGAGTGGCTCGTGATGGACACGTTCGCGCACAGGCCCGGTACGGTCAGGCTCCCTCCGCGCTGCTCGTCCGGCTCCGAGGCCGTGCTCGCCGGTCGTCCGTAGCGGCGGCCGGGGTCAGTGGCCGCCGGAGGGGCGGTCGCAGGCGGAGTGGTCGGGGTAGCCGCCGAAGGCGTCCGCCTGGGTGGAGACGCGGTTCATCCCGCCCTCGACGCACAGCGGGTAGGTGTCGATGAGGAAGCCGACCTCGGTGGAACCGTTCTGGTACGTCCGCACCTTCGAGGCGGGGTAGCCGAGGCCGGTGAGCGCGTCACGCGTGCTCTCCGGCACGAAGTCGCCCCGCTCACGCAGAGGTTCCAGCGCGCCCTTGATCCGTGCGATGGCCGCGAGACCCTCGCACCGCTCCTGGCCGTGCAGCGGAAAGGGCACCATGAAGCCGTGGTTCTCGGCGTAGTGGTCGGTGGGCGGCGTGGCCGGCCCCGAGGTGCTCGGGGTGCGCGTCGGCGTCGGCTTCGGACTCTCGCCGGGGCACCGGAAGTCCACCGGCGCGCTCGGCGTCACCGCCGCGCTGGGCGTCACCCCCGCCCTTGATGGTCCGGCCGCACCGGCCTCGTCCCCGGCCCGCTGCGTTCCGCACCCCACCGCCAGCACCGCCAGCACGGCCGGTACCACCATCGGCACCATCCCGAACCGGGCCCCCGTCGTTCTGATCACCGTCATACCCCCGATCCTCCCCCGCGTCGCGGCACGCGTCATGAGTACATCTACTCACCCGAGTCCTTCGGGTTCGGGGCCGGGTTCGGGTTCGGTTCGGGTTCGGCTTCGGTTCGGGTCGGCTTCGGTTCGGGTGGTGACCGCGCTGGGGGCGGTATACGTTCGACGAAGGGTTGGCGTCGCGTCGTCGTGCCTGGTCGCGGCGCCGGTCTCGGCCCTGCAATCCATGCCGTGAGGTGCCCCCATGAAGATCCAGGAGTCGATCGCCTTCGTCACCGGAGCGAACCGCGGGCTCGGTGAGCACTTCGCGCGGGAGCTGGTCGCCGCCGGAGCAGCCAAGGTCTACGCGGGAGCGCGCGACCCCGGGAAGGTCACGGTGCCCGGGGTGGTTCCGGTCGCCGTGGACATCACCGACCCGGAATCCGTGCGCGCGGCGGCCGACCTGGCCCAGGACGTGACGCTGCTCGTCAACAACGCCGGTTCGACGACCCGGGCCGACGTGCTCACGGCCGGACTGGATTTGTTCCGCGCCGAGTTCGAGACGCACGTGCTCGGCACCCTCGCCATGTGCAGGGCCTTCGCCCCCGCCCTCGGGCGCAACGGGGGCGGCGCGATCGTCAATGTGCTGTCCGTACTGTCCTGGCTGTCGATCCCGGCCAGCGCCGGTTACGCCGCGGCCAAGGCCGCCGAGTGGTCGGTGACCAACTCCTTGCGGTTGGCTCTCGCGGAACAGGGCACGCAGGTCACCGCCCTGCACGTCAGTTACATGGCGACGGACATGGCCGCGAGCGTGACGGCTCCGAAGGCCGATCCGGTCGCGGTGGCCCGTGCGGCGCTCGACGGTGTCGAGGCCGGCCTGCTCGAGGTGCTCGCCGACGACGCCAGCAGGCAGGTCCAGGCGGCGCTCGCCGAGGGGCCGGCGGCGTTGTATCCCCAACTGGCCGGGCGGCCGGGGCTGATCTGAGCACCCGGACCCGACACCCGGACCCGACACGGGCCGAGCACACGGGGCGGACGTGCGGGCGGTTGGGCGTCGTCAGTGCACCACCGGGGCGTCGTCAGGACGCCACCGATGTCGTCAGTGCGCTACGAGTTGCTGCCCGCCGTCGATGTCGTACGTGCCGCCGGTCAGCGCGTCATTGCCCATGATGTGTACGGCCAGGGCGGCCACGTCGGCCGGACCGACGACCCGTCGGATGGGCAGTGTGGCGCGCAACTCCTCGCGCCGGGACTCCAGTTGATCATCGAGGAGCGCGGCCGACAGGGGTGTGTCGACGAACCCGGCGGCGATGAGGTTCACCCGGACCGGCGCCAGTTCGAGTGCCAGGTTGGCGATGAGGGCGGGCAGTGCAGCGGTGAGGGCGGAGGCGACGGACATGCCGATGCCGGGGCGCCGGCCGCCGGTGCCGCCGACGAACAACAGGGTGCCTCCGGCCCGTACCTTGTCGCGGCTGTAGAGACCGACCCCGAGTGTCATGGCGAGCCGCTCGCCGATGTGGGCGCCGGCGACGGTGGGGTCCATGTCCGCCAAGGGCATGTAGAAGGGGCCGCCGGCGGTGACCATCACATGGTCGACCGGTCCGGGAAGGTCCTCGAAGAACCGCTTCAGCCGCTCGGTGTCACCGGCGTCGAACGCCGCCGTGTCGAGCGGCTCGACCGTGCGCGCCGCCTGCCGCAGCCGCTCGGGGTCGCGGCCCACCAGGATCACCTGACCGCCGTCCGCGCGGACCCGGCGGGCGGTTTCCAGTCCGATGCCCGCGCTGCCGCCGATCACCACGACCGTCCGGCCGGCGAGGTCGTACGGGCGGTGGGGGCCTGGGGCGCCGGGCGCAGCGGTCATGGTCGCTAGTCCTCCTGCTGGTCGTCCACGAGAACGTGGAAGGTGAGCCGTCGTTCCGTCACGGCCGCCGGGACGGTGTGCGTGCCCGCCGGGACGGTGTGCACGAAGCCCCGGGCCGAGCGGTAGTCGCCCGTACCGCCGGTGATGGCGATGTCGACCGAGGCGGCGGCGGGCAGGTGCAGCAGGGCCTGCGAGGTGATCTGTCCCCTGGGGAGGGCGAAGGTGCCGAGGCACTGGAGTTCGCCCGGCTTGGTCTGGACGTACGTGCAGACGACCGTGTGGTCGCCGATCTTCTTGCCGTCGCGGTACAGGTCCTCGGCGATGAGGATCCCGTCTCCCGGACTGAGCCCCTTCTTGCCCACATCGAGGTTCTCGGAACGGGTCTGTCTGGCGTCCAGCTGGATGATTTCCGTGTGCTGGTGAATTCTCCGGCCCGTGGCGGAGGCTGACGGGGTGGCCGACCAGGCGGCCGACGCGGTGGGGGCGGTGATGAGGAGGACGGCGGCCAGAGCCGCGGTCGCGCCCGCACTGCGTGGACGAATCTTGCGCATGGAACGTCTCCCATGTGCTGCGGAGATGTGCCTTTCGCCCCTTATTTTACCGTTCGGTACGGATCGGTGCCCGGTGCACTACCTGCGGTCGCGAGGTCCGTACACGGAGGAGGGGCCCCGCCGTGGTGACGGGGCCCCTCTGGATCCGCGTGCCCTGGTGGGCCCGGGGGTCCGGTCAGCCGCACTGGCAGGGGTTGCCGGACTGGCAGCCGCACCCGCAGCCGGAGCCGCAGCCGCAGGCGCCGAAGAGGGGGAGGCTTTTGATGTCGGCGGGCTGTTCGGTGTCCCGGTCCAGGGTCGGGTCGGTGGCGGGGGATTCGGCCATGGGGTCCTCCCTCAATGAGGCCTCAGTGAGGCATCGAGGCATGGGTGCCTACGCCTATTCCATGCCCGCTCCACCGGGCGCATCAACGGCGCACTGAGGCTCGCGAGCGCCCCCGGAGCCCGGAAGCAGGCCTTTTCCCGCCCGCTCGCGGTCCCTGCCGCCCGGGTCCGGGCCACTCCGCCCCGGTCTCAGATGCCTTCCGCCCCCGTGACGGGGTGGATGTCCGCCTGGAGCTCGTCCGCGTGCTCGCCCGTCACCAGGTACACCACGCGCTTGGCCACCGACACCGCGTGGTCGGCGAAGCGCTCGTAGTAGCGGCCGAGCAGGGTCACGTCGACGGCGGTCTCGATGCCGTGCTTCCAGCGGTCGTCGAGAAGGTGCTGGAAGAGGGTGCGGTGGAGGAGGTCCATGTCGTCGTCGTCCTGCTCCAGCTGGAGCGCGAGGTCGACGTCCTTGGTGATGACGACCTCGGCCGCCTTGGCCATCAGGCGCTGGGCGAGCTGGCCCATTTCGAGGATCGTGGCGTGCAGGTCGTGCGGGACCGCGCGCTCGGGGAAGCGCAGCCGGGCCAGCTTCGCGACGTGCTGGGCCAGGTCGCCGGCGCGCTCCAGGTCCGCCGACATCCGCAGGGACGTGACCACGATGCGCAGGTCCGTCGCCACCGGCTGCTGGCGGGCCAGCAGGGCTATCGCGCGGGCCTCCAGCTCGTGCTGGAGATCGTCGACCTTCTGGTCGGCCGCGATCACGCTCTCCGCGAGCTTCAGGTCGGCGTCGAGGATGGCCGTCGTGGCGCGTCCGATCGCCGACCCGACGAGCCGGGCCATCTCGACCAGACCCTCGCCGATCGAGTCCAGTTCCTCGTGGTACGCGTCACGCATCGTGTTGTCCCTCTCTTACGTCACCTTTGGGGGCCTGGGGGCCGGGCCCCCGGAGGCATCTAATGACCGCCGGATGGGCCCCGTGAACCCCACGCTCCCACGTTCCGGCTCGTACGCGTCCGTTTCCGGCATCCCAAATGAACCACCACTGGCTCCTGGGTGAACTCTGGGCGACGAGTGTTCGAGGTCGCACTCGGATGGCTGTGGCCTGGCGCGACGACATGCCTAACCTGGGGGCATGGACGTGAACGCGGCGGTCGCCGCAGCGGCAGCGATCGCCGGAGTGCTCACCGGTGTCATCGCCATGCTGGCGTTCCGCTGGAGCGAGCGCGACCAGAAACGCCCCACCCGCACCTCTCTTCACACGGACCCGGTGCTTCCGCCAGGTGTCGACACGGTTCTTTCCGTGCTCCGCTCCTCCGCCGTCGTACTCGACGAGGCCGATGCCGTCGTCAAGGCCAGCTCCGCCGCGTACGCCCTCGGGCTGGTCCGCGGCGGCAAGCTCGCCGTCGAGCCGATGCTGCAGATGGCGCGTGACACCCGCCGGGACGGCGAGATACGCCAGGTCGAACTGGATCTGCCGAGAAGGGGGACGGGCCGCGGCGAGGCCCTGGCCGTCTCCGCGCGCGTCGCGCCGCTCGGCTCCCGGCTCGTCCTGCTGCTGGTCGAGGACCTCACCGAGGCGCGGCGCATCGAGGCCGTACGGCGTGACTTCGTCGCCAACGTGAGCCACGAGCTGAAGACGCCGGTCGGCGCGCTCTCCCTGCTCTCCGAGGCCGTGATGGACGCCTCGGACGACCCGGAGGCCGTGGAGCGCTTCGCCGGGCGCATGCAGATCGAGGCCACCCGGCTCACCAATCTCGTGCAGGAGCTCATCGACCTGTCGAGGGTGCAGAACGACGACCCGCTGGAGGACGCCGAGCCCGTGCGGGTCGGCGAACTCGTCGCCGAGGCCATCGACCGGTGCCGCCACCAGGCCGGCACCAAGCAGATCACCATGGCCGCCGGCGGAACCGCCGAGCTGAGCATCTGGGGAAACCGCGGCCAGCTGGCCGCGGCCCTCGGCAACCTCGTCGAGAACGCCGTCAACTACTCGCCCGCCCGTACCCGGGTGGGCATAGCCGCGCGCCGGGTGACCGCGCCCGGCGGAGACCTCATCGAGATCGCCGTGACCGATCAGGGCATCGGCATCTCCGAGAAGGACCGGGAGCGCGTGTTCGAGCGCTTCTACCGCGTCGACCCGGCCCGTTCCCGCCAGACCGGCGGTACGGGCCTGGGCCTCGCGATCGTCAAGCACGTGGCCGCCTCGCACGGCGGGGAGGTCACGGTGTGGAGTTCCGAGGGTCAGGGCTCCACGTTCACCCTGCGGCTGCCGGAGGCGGGTGCGGCCCGCGACCGCGTGACCGATCACCACATGCCCGGACTCGACGAAGACGACGAGCCCGAGCAGCCCGACGGGACGACCACCGTCTCATCCCCGTATGAACCGCTTCCTGCCCCGGAGGTCCTTCCGTGACCCGAGTGCTCGTCGTCGAGGACGAGGAGTCCTTCTCCGACGCCCTGTCGTACATGCTCCGCAAGGAGGGCTTCGAGGTCGCCATCGCGACCACCGGGCCCGACGGACTCGACGAGTTCGAGCGCAACGGCGCCGACCTCGTCCTCCTCGACCTGATGCTGCCGGGGCTGCCCGGCACGGAGGTGTGCCGTCAGCTGCGCGGCCGCTCCAACGTTCCGGTGATCATGGTCACCGCCAAGGACAGCGAGATCGACAAGGTTGTCGGGCTGGAAATAGGAGCCGACGACTACGTCACCAAGCCCTTCTCCTCCCGCGAGCTGGTCGCCCGCATCCGGGCCGTCCTGCGCCGCCGCGGCGAGCCGGAGGAGGTCACCCCGGCCGCCCTGGAGGCCGGTCCGGTCCGGATGGACGTCGACCGCCACGTGGTCACCGTCTCCGGCTCCAAGGTCGACCTCCCGCTGAAGGAGTTCGACCTGCTGGAGATGCTGCTGCGCAACGCGGGCCGCGTGCTGACCCGTATGCAGCTCATCGACCGGGTGTGGGGCGCCGACTACGTGGGCGACACCAAGACCCTCGACGTCCACGTCAAGCGCCTGCGCGCGAAGATCGAGCCGGACCCGGGCGCGCCGAGGTACCTGGTGACGGTACGCGGGCTCGGCTACAAGTTCGAGCCGTAGACCGGCCCGCCGGCGAACGGGCGCCCGGAGGTCCGGCGCTCCGTGGGCCGGCTCTCAAGCGGCCGCCGCGCGCGTGGCGGCACGACGACGCCGAAGGGCGGTACCCCTCGCGAGGGGTACCGCCCTTCGGCGTCTTACGGGCTCGTACGGTGACGGTCCCGGCGGTGTACGCCGGGACGCCGGTCACTGGCCGGAAGCGGACTCCGTCGCGGTGGCCGTCCCCGTGTCGGTCCCGCCGGACGACGCCGAGTCCGACGGCGCGCCCGAGACGGACTCGGACGGCGAGGTGGACGCATCCGGCGAAGCGGTCGCGGAGCCGGTCGCCGTCGCGCCGGGCGCCGCCGGGATGTTGCTCGGACCCCACTTGCTGAAGTAGCTCTCGGCGGGGACGACGAACGCGCGCAGGCTCACGGCACCGGTCCTGCTGAAGGTGAAGGTGACCTTCTGCGCGTTGCCGTCCTTGACGGCGGTCCCGGGGGAGGAGAGGGCCGCGGAGGCGTTGCCCTTGCCGCCGAGGACGACGGAACCGCCGGCCGGGATGGTCAGCTTGCCCTTGCCCGCGGCGGGCGTGATCTGGGCGGTGCCGTCACCGGCGACGCTGACCGAGTCCAGGGTCTGTGCGGTGCGGCCGTTGTTGAACAGGGTCGCGGAGATCACCGCCGGGCCCGTGGACGTCGTGTCGGGCTGGGTGATGACGAGGGCGTTCTGGATCTTGATGTCGCCGACGCTGGTCGCCGCGTTGTCCGGCTTGACCTCCAGCGTCTGTGCGTCGTTGCCGGCAGCGCACGCGGCGAGCGAGGCGATCGAGAACGCAATGGCGGCGGCGGCGAGGGCGCCGCGTCGAAGGCTGCTGCTCACGGCGGCGGCAACTCCTTGAACGTGGGCGAAGCAGGGCGACTTCTGTGTAAAGCCGCCCTAAGGGTCTGTCAGCGGCCTTAGGTTACCGAGCCGTTCCCGCGCCACCGCACCCGACCCGCCCCTTCGCCCCCTCGAGCCCCGTCGCGCCGTCCGCGCACGCCGTCCCGTGCGCCGTCCGGTGCCGCCTCGTCGGCTCCTTTGGGCACCGGCTCGTCTGCCATTCACATAAGTAGCCAGGAGATCCGCTTGGGCTTTTCCGGTAGGGAATCCGTGGCGGACCGGAAAATTGATCATCGACAGTTCGGTGACGGGCGTGATCAATTCCGGATTCGTCTCGTACCCGACTCCGGGAACCGAACGGAGTAGCGGAAGTCGAGCTCCTGGAGCAGGACAAAACGGGATGTTCAGACCCTGGTCAGGGACTACAGGTGTGTGTACCGTACGCGTTTCGCTTGCCCTGGACAGCCGCTCCCACCTGCGAATACCCTCTTCCGCTCGCCCCTCGCAGCACGTTCCTGTCGCGGTTGTCAAGCCCCGAGATATGCCCTGACCTGCGAAAACGCCATTCAGAAGACGCAGTTTCCGTGTTACCCTGGATAGCCACGGAAGGGGTACCTGTCACATGACGTTCAAGGTTGGCGACACCGTGGTCTATCCCCATCACGGGGCCGCGCTGATCGAGGCCATCGAAACTCGCCAGATCAAAGGCGTGGACAAGACCTACTTGGTGCTGAAGGTCGCCCAGGGCGACCTGACGGTACGTGTGCCAGCGGACAATGCGGAGTTCGTCGGCGTGCGTGATGTGGTCGGTCAGGACGGGCTGGACCGGGTCTTCGAGGTGCTGCGCGCGCCGTACGCCGAGGAGCCCACGAACTGGTCGCGTCGTTACAAGGCAAATCTGGAGAAGCTCGCCTCCGGCGATGTCATCAAGGTCGCGGAAGTCGTACGTGACCTGTGGCGTCGTGAGCGCGAGCGCGGACTCTCCGCCGGTGAGAAGCGGATGCTTGCCAAGGCCCGGCAGATCCTGGTGAGCGAACTCGCCCTCGCGGAGAACACGAACGAGGACAAGGCCGAGGCTCTGCTCGACGAGGTTCTCGCGTCCTGACGCATACAGCGCCTAGACGGTGGTCGTTCGGACGGTGGGCTGGTTCTTCTGTCGTTCGGACGGTAGTCGTTCTGACGTAAGCACAAGGCCGCGCAGCTGTGCAATGAAATGCCGCGGTGCCCGATGACGCAATGGGAATTGCTGTCGCCGGGCGCTGCGGCATGTTCGTACCCGCATCTCTTCGGGAACCCGGGTCTCCCCGGTCTCCCCACCCCGAGACTCGATGCCCCGATACTTGATGTGCCGGGCCCGGGCGGCCGACTCGACCGGATGTCACGGAAGGGTCCGGTCAGGACGTCGCGCCGGGCACTCCCCCACGCTCCGCGAGCGGGAGGCACGCCAGGGCCATACCCAAGCAGGCCGAGTACACAAACCTGACAGGAACCGATGTCTGACGATTCGCGCCCTTCGCCGTCCGGGACCCCCGTCGCGGCCGTGATTCCGGCCGCCGGCCGGGGCGTGCGCCTCGGTCCGGGCGCCCCCAAGGCGCTCCGGGCGCTGAACGGCACGCCCATGCTCATCCACGCGGTGCGGGCCATGGCCGCCTCCCGCGCCGTCTCGCTGGTCGTCGTCGTGGCGCCGCCCGACGGTACGGCCGAGGTCAAGACCCTGCTCGACGCGCACGCGCTGCCCGAGCGCACCGACTTCCTGGTCGTCCCCGGCGGGGACAGCCGCCAGGAGTCCGTGAAGTACGGCCTCGACGCGCTGCCCCCCGGGATCGACATCGTCCTCGTGCACGACGCGGCCCGGCCGCTGGTGCCGGTGGACACGGTGGACGCCGTCATCGAGGCGGTACGGGACGGCGCGCCCGCCGTCGTACCGGCGCTGCCGCTCGCGGACACCGTCAAGCAGGTCGAGCCGGCGAGCGTGCCGGGGACGCCGGAGCCCGTCGTCGGCACGCCCGAGCGGGCGCGGCTGCGGGCCGTGCAGACCCCGCAGGGCTTCGACCGGGCCACGCTCGTACGGGCCCACGACACCGTGACCGACGACGTGACCGACGACGCGAGCATGGTCGAGCGGCTCGGGGAGCGCGTCGTGGTGGTGCCGGGCCACGAGGAGGCGTTCAAGGTGACGCGGCCCCTGGACCTCGTCCTCGCGGAGGCGGTCCTCGCGCGCAGGAGGGCGAACGATGGGTTCTGAGGTCTCCGGGACGGCTCCCGCCGGGACGTCGTCGGCCCCCGGTGTGCCGTCGCTGCCGCAGGTCGGTGTCGGTACCGACATCCACGCCTTCGAGGACGGCCGGGAGCTGTGGTGCGCCGGGCTGTTGTGGGAGGGGGAGGGGACCGGGCTGGCCGGGCACTCCGACGCGGACGTCGTCGCGCACGCCGCCTGCAACGCCCTCTTCTCCGCGGCCGGCCTGGGCGACCTCGGCGCGCACTTCGGCACCGGGCGGCGCGAGTGGTCCGGTGCGTCCGGGGTGACCCTGCTGACGGAGGCCGCGCGGATCGTGCGGGCGGCCGGTTTCGTCATCGGCAACGTCGCCGTCCAGGTCGTCGGGCCCCGGCCGAAGATCGGGAAGCGGCGGGACGAGGCGCAGAAGGTGCTGTCCGAGGCGGTGGGGGCGCCGGTGTCGGTGTCCGGGGCCACCACGGACGGGCTGGGGTTTCCGGGCCGGGACGAGGGTTTGATGGCGGTGGCGACGGCTCTGGTGGCCCGCGCGGTCTGAGGCGCGTGCCCCGTCCAGGGGGCTGCCGCCCCCTGGACCCCCGCTTCGCCCGAAGGGCTCGTCCTCCAACGCCGGACGGGCTGAGGATGCCGGCCTGGGCTGGAAGGTTCCGGGCGTGTGCTGACGGCGCCGGCGCGGGCGTATGTCTTTCAGCCCGTCCGGCGATTGAGGACGAGGCCGTCCAGGCCGAAGCGGGGGTCCGGGGGCGGCAGCCCCCAGGAGCGGGCCGGGATCGAAGAGGACCCGGGACGCAGGTGTCGCCCGTGAGGGTCGTATGTCACGAATACGTGCCCCTTGCGCGGGAAGGGTCGCGGGGCACTACCCAGGGCCCACTACCCTGGAGGCGTGACCATTCGCCTGTACGACACCAGCGCCCGGCAGATCCGTGACTTCTCCCCGCTCAAGCCGGGTTGTGTCTCGATCTACCTCTGTGGCGCCACCGTGCAGGCCGCCCCGCACATCGGGCACATCCGCTCGGGTCTCAACTTCGACATCATGCGCCGCTGGTTCGAGTACCGCGGGTACGACGTCACGTTCATCCGGAACGTGACCGACATCGACGACAAGATCATCACCAAGTCGGCCGAACAGGGCCGCCCTTGGTGGTCGATCGGGTACGAGAACGAACGCGCCTTCAACGACGGCTACGACGTGCTGGGCTGCCTTCCGCCCAGCTACGAGCCGCGGGCGACCGGGCACGTGACCGAGATGGTCGAGATGATGCGCGGCCTCATCGAGCGCGGTCACGCGTACGAGGCCGACGGCAACGTCTACTTCGACGTGCGGTCCTTCCCGGGCTATCTCCAGCTGTCCAACCAGGAGCTGGACAACCTCCAGCAGCCGTCCGGCGTCGGCGAGACCGGCAAGCGGGACCCGCGCGACTTCGCCATGTGGAAGGCCGCCAAGCCCGGTGAGCCCACCTGGGAGACGCCGTGGGGGCGCGGCAGGCCCGGCTGGCACCTGGAGTGCAGTGCGATGGCGCACAAGTACCTGGGCAGCGCGTTCGACATCCACGGCGGCGGGCTGGATCTGATCTTCCCGCACCACGAGAACGAGATCGCGCAGGCCAAGGCCTTCGGGGACGAGTTCGCGAAGTACTGGGTGCACAACGCGTGGGTCACCATGAGCGGCGAGAAGATGTCCAAGTCCCTGGGCAACTCCGTGCTGGTGAGCGAGATGGTCAAGCAGTGGCGCCCCATCGTGCTGCGCTACTACCTCGGCACCCCGCACTACCGCTCGATGATCGAGTACAGCGAAGAGGCGCTGCGTGAGGCCGAGTCGGCGTTCGCGCGGATCGAGGGCTTCGCGCAGCGGGTGACGGAGATGGCGGGGGGCGTCGTCGAGCCCGTCGCCGAGGTGCCGCCCGCGTTCGCCGAGGCCATGGACGACGATCTGGGCGTGCCGCAGGCGCTCGCCGTCGTGCACACCACCGTGCGGCAGGGCAATTCCGCCCTGGCCGCCGACGACAAGGAAGCCGCCGTGGCACGGCTCGCCGAGGTCCGGGCCATGCTCGGGGTCCTCGGTCTCGACCCGCTGGACCCGGCGTGGGCCGGCGAGGGCGACCGCGGCGAGGACCTGCACGGGGTCGTCGACACCCTCGTACGCCTGGTGCTCCAGCAGCGCGAGGCGGCGCGGGGCCGCAAGGACTGGGCCACCGCGGACGCCATCCGCGACCAGCTCAACCAGTCGGGTCTCGTCATCGAGGACGGCCCGCAGGGACCCCGGTGGACACTCGGCCCGCGCTGAGTGTTCCTTGATCGAGTGTGCCGCCCGGCTCTCCGGGCGGCACACTGCATAGACGAACGTGCACGCGAAGCGTCTGCACACCTCACACAGAACAGGTAGGTCATGGCCGCTAACAACCGCCGCATGTCCGGCAAGAAGGGCGCGCAGGTCGGCAGTGGCGGCCAGCGACGCCGGGGCCTGGAGGGCAAGGGCCCGACCCCGCCCGCCGAGATGCGCAAGGGACACAAGAAGAACCGCATCGCCAACGTGAAGGCGAAGCAGACCGCCCGCCGTCCCGCGCCGCGTGGGCGTGGCGGCAAGGGCACGTCCGAGATGGTCGTCGGGCGCAACCCCGTGGTCGAGGCGCTGCGCGAGGGCGTACCGGCGACGATGCTGTACGTGCAGCAGTTCATCGACAACGACGAGCGGGTGCGGGAGGCCCTCCAGCTGGCGGGCGAGCGCGGCGGCATCCACCTCATGGAGGCTCCGCGTCCCGAGCTGGACCGCATGACCAACGGGCTCAACCACCAGGGTCTCGTCCTGCAGGTCCCGCCGTACGAGTACGCGCACCCCGAGGACCTCGCCGCCGCCGCGTACGACGAGGGCCAGGACCCGCTGATCGTCGCCCTCGACGGTGTGACGGACCCGCGGAACCTGGGCGCCGTCGTCCGCTCCACCTCCGCTTTCGGCGGCCACGGTGTCGTCGTGCCCGAGCGGCGCGCGGCCGGGATGACCGCCGGTGCCTGGAAGACCTCGGCCGGCGCCGCCGCCCGTACGCCCGTCGCCCGCGCCGCCAACCTGACGCGGGCCCTGGAGTCGTACAAGAAGGCCGGGCTGGTCGTCGTCGGGCTCGCCGCGGACGGCGAGGTCGAGGTCGGTGACCTGGAGGCCCTCGGCGGTCCCGTCGTCATCGTCGTCGGCAGTGAGGGCAAGGGGCTGTCCCGGCTCGTCGGGGAGACCTGCGACTTCCGGGTGCGGATTCCGATGCCGGGCGGCGCGGAGTCGCTGAACGCCGGTGTGGCGGCGGGAGTTGTGCTGTACGAGGCGGCTCGGCGACGCGCCTGAACAGGCGTGCGTGCTGTCACCCCCGTGGGGTGATCGGGGCGGTCCGGACGGCCTTGACGCGGTCCGGACAGATCGGCGAGGTCAAAGCAGTGTCCTAAACACACGTCACTCGGTTAGATGAGTGTGGACACCAGAACACCCCGCACACCCACGGGGGACCGCTCGTCGGGATTCGACGACGCTCCCGCGCTGAGCATGGTGAAGGTGCCGAGCGATCCGGCGCAGGTCATCGTCAATCATGCGAGCTTCCGCGTGCAGCTGGGCGCTGCGTCGCGGCCCCAATCCTCGCGCGTCGCACGGCACTTGAGCGCCGGCGGCGCCTCCGCGCGGATGTCCGCCGGCGGTACGGCGGGCAGAGCGGGCGCGGCCGGCCAGGGCGCAGCCGGCACCCGTCGCCGCGCGCCCGTCGTCTGGAGCGGGAAGTCCGCGCCCGACGACACCGGCGCGCACCGTCTGCTGCAGGCCGTGCGGAGCACGAGCGTCGGTCACGGCGGGGCAGCCCCGGTGGGCGACGCCGGCGCGACCCAGGTCATTCCGCGGTACGACGAACACCACGGCTACGAGGGCGACATGACCGTGGAGACGGTCGAGACGCCGCTCGTCGGCAGCCAGCGCACCAGCTCCTCGTCCGGGTTCGACTCGGGCCGGACCGCGGGAACCTCCCCCGCCGGCGAGGGCCGGCTGCTGCCGAACATGCGCAGCGTCGACAGCGCGTACGACGAACCGCGCTACGGGGGCGGGGAGTTCGCGCACGACGAGGGTGACGACGCCTACGCCTACGGCTACGAGGACGAGGCGGCCGAACCGCCGGTCAGGCGACAGGCCACGGACTCGGTGCGGCAGGGGTACTACCCCGGCCGCAGGATGAACCTCGGCGTGGTGCTGCTTCCGCTCCGCGTCTTCCTCGGGTTCATCTCCATCTACGCCGGCATGGGCAAGCTGTGCGATCCCGTCTACTTCGACGGCGGCAAGCGCGGCTCCATGGTGAAGTGGCTGAACACGCTGCACCCCTGGGAAGTCGCCGAGCCGCTGCGGCAGTTCGCGCTCCAGCACCCGGTCGGCTCCGGGCTCGTCATCGCCTTCTTCCAGGTCATCGTGGGCGTGCTCACGGTGCTCGGCCTGTGGCAGCGGGTCGCCGCGGTGGTCGGCGCGATGCTGTCGGCCGCGCTCATCGTCACCGTCAGCTGGAAGACCGTCCCCGCGTACGACGCGCCGGACATCATCTACCTCGCCGCCTGGTCCCCGCTGATCATCGCGGGCGCCCCCGTCTATTCGGTGGACGGACGGCTGGCGGCCGAGGCCTGGCGCACCCTCGGGCCGCGGGCCGAGATCTGGGATCTGCGGGCGCGTGTGCTGCGCCGCGGCGCGCTGGTGTCGGCCGTCGTCATCGGGCTCACGCTGCTGGTCGGCTCGCTGCTGGGCGGCGCCGTGCGTGACGCCGACCGGGTGGTCGTGCCGGGACCGGGCGAGGCTCCTCGCAACGAACTGCCCGGCTCCCCGCTTCCCCAGGAGCCCGGCACTCCGCAGCGCAGGACCAGCTCCCCGTCGGCCTCCGCCAAGGTGCCCACCCACGGCGGTTCCTCGTCGCCGTCGGGCCCGGCCGCCACGCCGGGCGCGACCCGCGAGACGGGCGGCACGGTCAGCAGCGGCCCCAGCCGGACGCAGGGCGGCGGTCAGGCACCGCCGCAGCACTCCGCGCCGGTGCATCAGGCCCCCAGCACGAGCGCGGGTCCGACGTCCACCGGCGGCAGCGGCGGTGGGAGCGGCAGCAGTGGCTCCACGGGTGCCGGTACGGGCGGGACGTCCGGCGGTTCGAGCTCCGGCGGCGGGACGACCGGCGGCTCCGACAAGCTGGTGGGCGGCCTGCTCGGGTAGGTCCCCGGACGGTTCGGCGACGGGGCCCCGCACATCGGATGTGCGGGGCCCCGTCGTGTGCCGTGAGGCTGTTCAGCGCCCGAGTGCGGCGAGCTCCTTGGCGGCCTCCGTGAGGTCCTTCGCGGTGTCGATGGCGCGCCAGTAGGCGCCCTGCGGGAGGGAGAAGCCTGCCAGGCGGCGTTCACGGGCCAGGTGCGGGAACGTGGTGCGCTCGTGGTCGCCGCGCTCGGGGAGCAGGCCGGCGAACTCGGCGGAGAAGACGTAGACGCCCGCGTTGATCTCGTAGGTGGTCGGCGGTGACTCGATGAAGTCCGTCACACGGCCGAAGTCGTCCGTCTCGACGGCGCCCCACGGGATGCGGGGGCGGGCGAGGGCGAGGGTGGCGACGGCGTCGCGCTCGGTGTGGAAGTCCGCCATGTCGCGCAGCGAGAAACGGGTCCAGATGTCGCCGTTGGTCGCGTACCAGGGCCGGTCCGGGTAGGGGAGGTGCGCGGCGGCGTACTTGAGGCCGCCGCCCCGGCCCAGGGGCTCCTTCTCCACGACCGTTATGACGTTGACCGGAAGGTGGGCCGCGTCCAGCCACTCCTGGAGGACTTCGGCGAGGTGGCCGCAGGAGACGACGACGTCGGTCACGCCCTCTTCGGCGAGCCAGGTCAGCTGGTGGCCGATGATCGGGGTCCCGGTGCCGGGGATCTCGACCATCGGCTTGGGCCGGTCGTCGGTGTAGGGGCGCAGTCGGGAGCCCTGACCACCGGCCAGGACAACGGCTTGAACGGGGCGCGACGCGGCGTTCGGATCGGTCATGCCCGAACTGTACGTGGCGCCCCGCTGGTGGCTTCTGTCGGCAACCGTTCCCTTAAGCAGCCGTTACCTGGCGGGCGGGAAGGGGCCTTTCCGGCGTCGGACGAGGCCCCCGCGGGTTCAGAGATGCGTGGCCGCGACCCCCGATGCGAAGGACGTGTCGCAGACCGGGCGGGCGAACGCCTGGGCGCGCGTCGGGCCGTACGCGCGGACCGCGGCGCGGCCGAGGGCGCGGGCGATGGAGACGCAGTGCTTCGCCAGCGACGGGCGGCCGTTCACCGCCTCCTGGAGGTGGGTGAGGGCGGTTCCCGGGTCCTTCTCCTGGAGTTCCAGCAGGAGGCGGTCGCGCAGGACGTCCTGCGGAGCGCGGGAGACGGCGCGCGAGGAGACGTCCGAGGAGGAGGCGGTGAGCACCGACTCCGAGGAGTTCCCCGACCAGTTGACTCGGGTGACCGCGAGGGTCCCGGAGAGCACCAGGACGACAGGCAGAACGAGGGCGAGGGTGCGGCCGATCCGGCGGGCGGGGCCACGGCCACGCCGGGTCCGTTGGTTAGTGGTGGAGTGCTTCACGCGAGTGAGGGTAGCGCGGGGTGATGATTTGGCGACATTTAGTCACCGGTTCGGGGGATGAGGAAGTGATGGTTTCCGGGTAGCGCGTTGACGTACACGTATCGAAATGACCGGCTTGCCGGGGTATTTGTCGACAACGAGGAGGGCCCCGCAGCAGGCTGCGGGGCCCTCCTCGTCAACTTGGGTGAATTCACCCGCTCCGGGGGTGTCGGAGCCGTCCGGGTTGCCTCAGTCGGAGAGGCGCTCGCCCGTGGAGGTCGAGAACACGTGGGTCTCGCCCGGGCGCGGCACGACGTGCAGCGTGGCGCCCTTGTCCGGGACGGCGCGGCCGCTGACGCGGACGACCAGGTCGGTGAGGGTGTCGTCGACCTTGGCGCTGCCGTAGACGTAACCGTCGGCGCCGAGCTCCTCGACGACGTTCACCGAGACGGCGAGGCCGGCCGGGGCGTCCTCGGTGTCCTTCGTGAGGGACTTGGCGGCTTCGCCGTTGTGCTCGACGATGTCGAAGTGCTCGGGGCGGACACCGACCGTGACGGTGCGGTCGCCCTTGTCCGCGGCGGCCTTCAGGGCCTCACGGTTGACCGGCACGACGGAGTTGCCGAACTTCACGCCGCCGTCCGTGATCGGGACCTCGACGAGGTTCATGGCCGGGGAGCCGATGAATCCGGCGACGAACAGGTTCGCGGGGCGGTCGTACATGTTGCGCGGCGAGTCGACCTGCTGGAGCAGACCGTCCTTGAGCACGGCGACCCGGTCGCCCATGGTCATGGCCTCGACCTGGTCGTGGGTGACGTACACCGTGGTGATGCCGAGGCGGCGCTGCAGCGAGGCGATCTGCGTACGGGTGGAGACACGGAGCTTGGCGTCGAGGTTCGACAGGGGCTCGTCCATGAGGAAGACCTGGGGCTCGCGCACGATCGCGCGGCCCATCGCGACGCGCTGGCGCTGACCGCCGGAGAGGGCCTTCGGCTTGCGGCCGAGGTACTCGGTGAGGTCGAGGATCTTCGCCGCGTCCTCGACCTTCTGGCGGATCTCGGCCTTGTTGACGCCGGCGATCTTGAGCGCGAAGCCCATGTTGTCGGCGACGGTCATGTGCGGGTACAGCGCGTAGTTCTGGAACACCATGGCGATGTCCCGATCCTTGGGCGGCAGGTGCGTGACGTCGCGGTCACCGATGCGGATGGCGCCGGCGTTCACGTCCTCGAGCCCCGCGAGCATGCGGAGCGAGGTGGACTTGCCGCAGCCGGAGGGACCGACGAGGACGAGGAACTCGCCGTCCTCGATGTCGATCTCCAGAGCATCGACGGCGGGCTTCTCGGAACCCGGGTAGATCCGGGTCGCCTTGTCGAACGAGACAGTGGCCATGGTGAGGGGCCCCCTTCACCGGCAGGAACGTGCCGGACGATCCGTTGTAAAGGTGGTGTCCACCGCGAAGCTTCGCGGTGGTGTAGTCCACAAGAGTGAACTGATTCTGGACGGTACCTCCCGTTCACGTGCTCTGTCAGTACCCGCAGCCCTGTGAACTTCGCGGAAATTTTCGACAGGGGCCCACTGTGACGTGGGTACACTGCACGGGCACGCACGCGGCAGGCACACCGCACGCGCGCGTGCAGGCCTCCTTAGCTCAGCTGGTCAGAGCGCCGCTCTTGTAAAGCGAAGGTCGTCGGTTCGAATCCGACAGGGGGCTCCACGGACCACCGGCCCACGTGGCCTCTCTCCGGTCGCCGTCGCTCACGTGGGCGCAACCGTTCGTCGTCGCCACGATCTGTGAGCGCACCGGTCCCGCGGTACCGCGCCGTCCGCGCCCCTCAGTGGGCTGGGTCGACCGGCGGCGTGGACCATCGGTCGGCCTTCCCGGAATCGCACGGATTTCGAAACCGAACAGTTGCACTAACTTCACCCGGGAGAGAGGCAAGATCGATGGATCTTGCCTATACACTGCGGCTTGCGCGTCCGGGGGGGCCGCCGGCCGTCATGACGGCCGACACCGTGACCAAGTGCGCATCACCCACGCCATCCCATCCTGAGCCCGAGCATGCCAGCAGACGTCGGCGCCTATGGCCGACCGCTGCTCCGAGGCTGCTCGCATGGGCCCGGATCGGCGTGTCCCCCGGCTCCACATGGTCATCGGAAGGCAGAGCACGTCATGGCAGAACGGCAGTACCTCGGTCAGGGCACCAACACCTCCTGGGAGAAGTTCTGGTACGTCCTGGGCTGCATCTACTTCGGCGCCGCCTACTTCCAGAAGGTCCCGGTGAAGAAGGCCCTGAGCGAGTACGGGCTGGTCGAGATGACCGGTGCCGAGAAGTTCTGGTACGTCGTCCAGTGCATCTTCTTCGGCGCCGGCTACTTCGCGAAGGTCACCATCAAGAGGGCGCTGTCCGAGGTGCCGAACAGCGGCATAGCCCCGACGGTCTGACGACGTCCCGGGCAGCGCACGGACACGCGGGTCTCGGCTCCGGATCGCCACGAGCGGTCCTGGGCGGCGACCCGCCGTCCGCGGTTCCCAGCCCCGCAACGGTCCTCACCGAGAAGGCACTTGCCCCTCCCTTGCCCGGAGCATGAGCCGCCCGTGGCCACGAGCCCCGGCTCGCCGCGCGACACGCCTGGCACTCTTCGCGGCCGCGCCCCGGAGCAGTCCTCCGGCGAAGGGCAATGTCGCCTCTTCCGATCCCCCGAGTGGGCACGGCCCGGTCCGAGGGGTCGTCAACACACTGCGAGCGCAAGGACGTTGCGGCAGCGGCCGGCATGAATCCGCAGGTGCTCTCGCCGCGTGCGGTGCTCCCCGCACGCCTCGAACGGTGCGGTGGTTTCCGGTCCGCCCCGGGACGCGCGAGCGTACGGCACGGACATCCAGCGCCCATGCCCGCGCTTTTCACTGCCATGCCCCGTGGTGCGGCCTTACCCTGTTGGGCACCATCAGGGAGCCGCGCCAGCTGTGTGGAGGTAACGGGGTGAAAGGGCGCAGTCCGGATCGGGTCCGCAACGAGCTCATCGTCTCCATCGTGGACGCACTGCAGAACTCGGCGACGGTGAGCCAGGCCGGCAGCCGTGAGATCTGGCGGGAGATGCTGGCCGGTGAACTGGCCTCGCCCGTGGAACCCTTCGGCGGGGACCGGCTGCGGCCCTGGCTGCTGCAGGTGGTGAAGGCGTGCACCGCCGTCGGTGACGGCCTGGCCTGCCTGGTGCGGTCGCTGGAGTACGTGGAGCAGCAGTCGGCGACGGTCGTGGAACTGTGGCCGCTCGTGGACGAGTGGGAGGCCGTCGACTTCTTCAACAACGCGGATCTCCGCCACCTGCGGCCCGCCCTGCTGTCGATGGGCTCCTCGGACCTGGCCGTCATGGCGCGCCGCTCCAGCCGCTCCCGGGTGCAGGAGCTGCCCGCGTGGTGCCGTACGGGATGGCAGGTCTTCCTGCGGCTGGCGGGTGAGAACTCCCCGGCCGGTGAGCTCCCGCCCAGCATGGCCTTCCTCGCGCTGTCGGCCGACCGGCTGGTGGAGGACGGCCAGGCGGAGGCCGCCGAGGTGCTGCGCCGCTTCAACCGCGGCCAGGCCGCGGCCCTGGGGGTGGAGAACGTGCTGGCGGAACGCCGGCAGGCGGACTTCCCGCATCCCGCGCCGTCCCTCGTCCCCGCCTATCTCATGATCCAGTTCGAGCCGGACCGGATCGAGGCGGACCGCTACTACCTGTCGCACTGGCGTCAGTCCGACTCCGAGGGCTGGCACCCCGTGCGCGGCGAGACCGCCCATCTGGGCCGGGAGGAGCTCCCGGGCGCGGTGGAGCGGCTGATCGAGGACGCCGAGGAGAAGTGGGCCGATCTGCGGCAGCCGGTGATCCTCGAGTTCATACTGCCGTGGGAGCTGCTCAACGAGCCGGTGGAGTGGTGGTCGAAGGAGTCCGGTTCCGGGTCCCCGACCCCGCTGGTCCTGGACTATCCGGTGGTGGTGCGCAGCATCGAGCGGTTACAGCGTGCCGCCTGGCACCGGCCCTGGCACAACAAGTGGCGGCAGCTGCGGGAGCGCCCGGCGGACAGCCATCCGCACTGGAGCAGTCCGGAGCGGGACGGGGCGTACTTCTTCCACCTGGAGCGCGAGCTGAAGGAGGACCAGCACGCGGTGTGCCTGGTGCTCAGCCAGCCGCCGGGCGACGACTCGGGCACCGGCCGCCGTGAGGTCCTGGCCGGGCTGCGGGCCGGGGTGCCCGCGATGATCTGGCACCGCAGCGACTGCGCGGACCCGAAGTTCAAGGACGCCATCGGCGAGATCCTGCAGGACCGGGGGCTGGGCAGTCTGGCGGAACGGGTCGGGGAGTGGCGCAGGGAGGCGCTGGCCCTCGGCCCCGCGGCCTGGGACGGGCACGTCGGTCGCCATCTGGCCATTCTGCTCGACGACCCCGAGCGCAAGCCGAGCCCGCCCGGACCGGTGTAGGGCGTCATGCCCCCGCGGCCCGGAAGGGGCCTCCGACCGGTGCGCGGAGGCGGGTACCCCGTGGTCTTGCACGCGCCATCGTCGAGTGCCACGCTGGTGCCGAGACAGACTCACCGGCTGTCCACAGGGGGCCGGTACCGCCGAACGGGTGGGTACCGCCCGGTGATTGAGTTTCCGTCGGTCCTGCCGCCCCCTGTGGCCTGCCGTCTTGCACCGCACGCAGACCACTGCCAGGCTTGGCACGTGGATGTCACGCATGCCCGCGGACTGCGGGACTCCTCCTCGGTGCTCCCTCCGTCGTCGGGCATGACCGGACGCTCTGAGGGCGCTTATGCAGCGTGACGACGGCCCACGACCACCATCGGGACGGGCTTCTGGCGACGCGTCACCGTGCGCGGTGGCGCATGCTCTGCGGGGACTGGAGCGGGCCGGGTCCGCGGACCGTGCGTCCGTCCTGCTCGTCGTGGACGACTACGTGACCATGCGGGTCTGGGACGAGACGGTCGACCGGCTGACCGAGGAGCTCGCCGCCCAGGAGTCGTCCGGCCCGGTCACGCGCTTACGGCTGCTGGGCTCCGACGACACCGAACCGGGCCGGATCCGGCTGGAGCACCTTCCCCCGCCCGTGGGTGAACACCGGGTGGTGCTGGTGCTGACCGACGGTCTGGCGGCGGGCTGGCGGTCGGACGCGGTACTGCCGCTGCTGAGGGAACTCGGCCGTTCCGACCCCCTCGCGGTGCTCCACCTGCTGCCGCAACGGCTCTGGTTCCGCACCGGCCTCGACGTGCACCGCATGCGGCTGAAGTCCGGGCGACCCTGGGCGCCGAACGGCTCCCTGCGGTGGGAGCTGCGCACCTCCCCGCTCGAACCCGTCGACGACGATCCGGCGGCGCGCTCCGGCGTGGTGCCGGTCCCGGTCCTGGAGCGGACCGACCACTCGCTCTCCGACTGGGCCGACCTGGTGGCGGCCGGGGCCGGTGACTGGGTGGAGATGTCGGGCGTCCGGGCCCGGGACTGGAAGCGGCGGCCGGATGCCGCCCGTGCCGTCCCGTGGGTCGACGACGTTCCCGACCCCGCCAGCGCGGTGCCGCCGTGGGAGCGGGTCTCGGAGTTCCGGGCCGCCGCGTCGCCCACCGCGTTCGCCCTGGCCACCCGACTCGCGGCGGCTCCTCTGACGCTGTCCGTGATGAGCGCCCTGACGGCCTCGGTGCCGGGCGCCGGCCCTGCCCACCTCACCGAGCTGCTGATGAGCGGCCTGGTGCGGCCGGCGGGCGCGGAGGCCGAGCGCACGGCCGAGATGGTCTTCGCCTTCGGTCCGAACATCCGCCAGGAGTTATTGGCGTTGGCCCGCCGCCGGGACACCGTCCGGGTGCTGCACGACGTACGGGTGCTGATGGCGACCGCCGCGGAGGGCTCCGAGCCGGTCCTGCCCGCCCCGGACGAACCCGTCGAGGCGACCGGTGTGCCGCCCGTGACCCCACGCAACGTGGCGTTCCTGCGCGTCGAACTGACCGCGCTGCGCGCTCTGTCCGGACGTTTCCTGCCCCGGGCCGAGCGTCTCGCGCAGGTTCTGCGCGGGTACGACCGGCAGAACACCGTGGACCTGCGCAAGGACGTGGGTATCCGCACGCGGCCCCAGCCTCGGCCCTCCGCCGGCCGGGCGAGCCGGGACGCCGCAGACGCCCCGAGGGGGCCCGAGACAACTCCAGAAGGAGCCACGACCATGGCCACCACGCAGCAGCCCACGGTGGAGAACGCGCGTTCGGCGCAGCCGCGCATCTGGGGGAACATCCCTCCGCGCAATCCCAACTTCACCGGCCGCGTGGACCTTCTTGAACAGTTGAGCGAGCGCCTGCGCCGGGAGGGCACGACCACCGTGCTGCCCGAGGCGATCCACGGCATGGGCGGTGTCGGGAAGACTCAGTTGGCGATCGAGTACGCCTACCGCCACCAGTCCGAGTACGACATCGTCTGGTGGATCCCCGCCGAGCGCCCCGGCCAGATCGGCCAGGCCCTGGTGGAGCTTGCCCAGCGGCTGGGCCTGGGCACCAGCGCCGAGGCCAATATCGCGGGTCCTGCGGTGCGCGAGGCACTGCGCGAGGGCCGGCCCTACTCCCGCTGGCTGCTGATCTTCGACAACGCCGACAGTCCCGAACGCGTCCGCGACTACTTCCCCACGGGCGGCAGCGGCACCATCCTGGTCACCTCCCGCAACCGCCGGTGGAGCGTGGTGGGCCCCTCGCTCGAGGTCGACGTGTTCACCCGGGAGGAGAGCAAGCAGCTGCTGCGCCGTACCAGTGCCTACGGCGAGGAACTCACCGACGCCGACGCGAACCTCCTCGCCGACGCGCTCGGCGACCTTCCGCTCGCCCTGGAGCAGGCCGCGGCCTGGCGTGCGGAGACCGGGATGCCGGTGTCGGAGTACCTGCGGCTGTTCGAGCACAAGCGCAGTGAGCTTCTCGAAGTCTCGCCGCCCCCGGACTACCAGCTTCCGGTCGCGGCCGCCTGGAACGTCTCTCTCGACCACCTCGAGACCCGCAGTCTCACCGCCCTGCGACTGCTCCAGCTCTGTTCCTACTTCGCGCCGGACCCCATCTCCCGTTCCATCTTCTCCGGCCTCGGCGGCAGCAGCATCGACACCGAACTCGACCGTGCCCTCAACGACCCCATGCGGCTCGCGCGTGCCATACGGGAGATCAACCGCTACTCGCTCGCCCGTATCGACCACCGCACGAACTCGATCGAGATGCACCGCCTGGTCCAGGCGGTGCTGATCAACCGTATGACGCCCGAGGAGCAGAATCGCATGCGCAACGGCGCCCACACGCTGTTGGCCGCCGCCGACCCCAAGGGGCCCAACCAAGCGGCCAACTGGCCGCGCTACGCCGAGTTGTACGGCCACGTCATCGCGTCGGGCGCCATCGAGTCCGATCAGCCATGGGTGCGCGAGCTGGTGCGGAACGTCGCCAGGTACCTCTGGTACTGGGGAGACCACAAGGTCGCCGTCGAGTTCTCCGAACAGGCCTGGCGGACCTGGCAGCGGCTGTACGGCGACGAGGACCAGCAGACGCGGCTGATGGGCTGGTGGCTGTGTTTCCTCTACCTGAAGGTCGGCAGCCACGACGATGCCGCAACCCTGGTGGCCCAGCTCAAGGACGTCTACGCCCGCACCGCGCCACCGGACCGCGAGGACACCCGCGAGGACGCCCTGGAGACGATCAACCTCGAAGCCGCGGTACGCCGCGTGGAAGGGGACTTCGCCGCCGGTGCCGAGCTGGACGAGATGGCCTACGACCGAGCCCGACGGGCCTTCGGCGAGGACGATCCCACGACCCTGGTCACGGCCCACAACCTCGGCGTGAGCCTGCGAATGGTCGGCGACTTCCAGCGGGCTCTGGAGCTGGACCGGCACACGCACGCGATGAAGGCGCGGCTGTACGGCCGCGATCACACCCAGTCGCTGATGACCGAGGCGAGCATCTCCGTCGACGTACGGGAGACCGGTGACTACGTCGGCGCGCGGTCCCTGCAGCAGGCGGTCGCGGACGGCTATCAGGCCGTCCTCGGAACCGGTAACCCCTCGACACTGCAGGCCGTGCGGCAGCTGAGCGAGGCCTGTCGCAAGGAGGGTGACCACGCCACCGCGCTGGAGTTGGCACGCGAGGCGTTCAGCCAGTTCACCCGCCGCTATGGCGACACACACCCCGAGGCACTGATGGCGGCTCTGGCCCTGTCGGTGGCCCTGCGGCACAACGGCGAGCTGGAAGCGGCCCGCGACCGTGGAGAGAAGGCCTGCGAGAGGTTCCGCAAGATCTTCCGGTCCGATCACCCTCACGTCCTGGCGGCCGACATCGACCTCGCGGTGACACTGCGGTTGCTGGGCCGGGCCGAGGAGGCCAGGCAGCGGGACGAGGCGGCACTGGAGTCACTGACCGAGCGTCTCGGGGAGAGTCACCCGACGGCGCTGGTCTGCGCCATCAACCTGGCGAGTGACCTGAGCGCGTTGGGGCGGACCACCGAAGCCCGCGAACTCGGGGAGAAGACGCTGGCGCTGTGCCGGGTGCGCCAGGGCGTTGATCACCCCACCACGCTGGTGTGCGCGGCCAATCTCTCCCTCGACCTCATCGCCGTCGGTGAGGAGACGGACGGCGAGGCACTGCGCATGGACGTCCTGGAGCGCATGGAGCGCGTACTGGACGCCCCCCGACTGAGCGCCGCCCAGCTCACTCCGCACCCCGCCACCGAGCAGGCCCGTTCCAGGGAGCGGTGCGACTGCGACATCGACCCGCTGCAACTGTGACCCGGAGACGGTCCGTTCCGGAGGCCTGAGCCCGGACGGTTCAGGCCGGCCGGGGCAGGGACGAGCCGAGCCATGCGGCGAGCCTGACCGGGTCCGCGGGGGTGCCCGCGGCCCGGCAGAGCGCCGTCTGGACGGCCCGTGCCCGTTCGGGGTGGCGGCACAGCAGCCGGGCAGCCGCCGGTTCCGTCCCCGCCATCTCCAGAGACCGGCCCAGGCCGGCCCAGGCTCCGGCCCGCCCGGGTTCCACGGCCAGTCGTGCCATGTACGCGTTCCGGGCGGCCGTGGCGTCGCCCACGGCCAGCAGGGCATCGCCGGTCAGGGCGCCGGTGACGCGGGCCGCGGTCTTCTCCGGTTCTTCGGGGGAGCGGCGGTCGTCGTCCCGGCCGCCGAGGTGGTGGCGGACGAGCATGGCGAGGCTGTCCAGCCAGCGTGCGGAGGGGTCGAGCACCACGTCGGGCTCGGCGGCGAGGGCTGCGGGCGGACCGCTTTCCCCCCGCAGCCACGCGCGCACGGTCTCGTCCACCGCCGGTGCGGCGGGCCGTAGATGGTGGGCCCGCCAGCGGGTGGCGTGGTCGGCGGCACACAGCCGGGCCAGGGCAAGCGGTTCCTCGGGGACCGGGTCCTCCAGCCACTGGGCGCAGCGGTCGCGCAGCGTGTCCAGCAGGGCGGCACCGAGCGGGGTGAGGTGCGGATGGCCGTGGACCTGCTCCATCGCGGTCGCGACATGGGCCCGCCACAGCGCGAACTCGAAATGGGCCATGCTGTCGCGGGGATGGGTGCCTCGGCGGTGGGTGCGCCAGAAACGGGTGATCCCCACGAACGCGTAGATCCCCTGGAGCAGCCCCTGGAGCGGTCGGGGGTCGTCCCGCCAGGGCGCGTACCACCGTTCCGCACCGCCGTCGGCGCCTCGGTCCAGGAGCGGTGTCAGATGCAGCAGGCCGCCCAGTTTGGTGTGCTGGAACTCGTGCACGAGTGTCACGGCCAACTGGACGGCGTCGTCCGGCTCCGAGACCTCGATACCGCCGAACGCGTCCCCCGATGTCACGCTGCGCGGCCGGAATCTTTCCCTCGCGGAGGTGGGGCTGAGGGAGAACACGCCCCGTCGCATGGCTTCCGCGGTGTCGGGCTGCTCCCTCAGCAGTACCGCCCAGGCCTGCCCCAGCACCTGACGCCATTGCGCCGCGGCCTCCTCGGAGAGCGGACGCGGTTCGGTCGGCCGGGGGTACGTCCGGTAAGGGTCCACGTCGTCCAGTACCACTTCGAGCCGTTGCTCCCCCGGCCCGACCGTGAGTCGGCGGACGGCGTGCCATCCCGGTCCCGGCGTGCCGGGCGGGAGGGGTATCGCGACTGTCGCCCCGGGTGTCTCCACCACAGCGTTGCCGGCCTCGGCGCGGACGGTGGCCGTGGTCCACGGCCCGGTCGCGGGGACCGTCGCGCAGCCGAGGGTCGGCAGCGGCACCCGGCCGTGCCGCACGGGCACCTCGATGGTGAAGTCCACGCCCGCCAGCAGTCCCGCCGCGGCGGCGAGAGCGGAGACGTGACCGGTATCCACCCACAGCGGGGGCTCGTCCCGCGCGGTCGGCGCGCGCAGCCTGCGCAGTGTCCCGGCGAGCCACATGCCCGTCTGCGGATACATCAGCACGTCGTCGACGACGGACGGGGAGGCACGCTGGGCCTCGCTGAGGAGGTCCCAGGCGGGACCGAGGCGGGTCGCGTCGTCGAGGATCCGTAACAGCAGCAGGCGACGGCTTCGTTCGGCGCCGATGATGAGTTCGAGGGTGGCCGGGCTCCCCTCACCGCGGGTCAGTTCGGCCAGACTGCCGTGCGGCAGACGATGACGCGGCAGGGAGGGCTCAACGGGCATGAGCGGCCCTGGCATCGTCAGTCGAAGCGTTCCGCCTCGCCGCCGCCGAAACCGTTGACGCTGGCGAGGGTTTGATCGATCCTTTGCAGCAACTCGTCCAGGGATGTGGCGAGAACCTGACTGTCCATGGAGCGCAGCGTTTCAAGGGATACCCCCGCGAGATCGACCAGGCTGGACTCGACGGCGGCCACAGACGGCTCCATGACGGCCAAACCCCTTCCCCCCCGGCTGCATTTGTGGATGCGGGCTGCTCACATCCTCCTGATAATGGCCCGCCGTACGGGGGATGAAACCCCGCACCTGCGGGGCGGTGCGATATCAGGTCAGCGGCGCCCATCGGCTCGACGGTGGCGCCGGGACAACTCCACCGCCTCTTGGTCCATGCGGGCCACCCCTGCGGAGTCGCCCTCCAACAACCGTATCGCTTCGAGAAGTTGATCCAGGGTTCCCGGGTAGCTCAGGCAGGTCCGCAGGATTCCGAACAGGTCGGGACGCAGCGCCGGCATCCGGGGACTCATCGCGGCGACTACCGGGTCGATGCTGCTCAGGACCAGCGCCAGGGTGGTGCGGTCGCTCACCGTGGGCAGCGTGGTCAACGCGGTGACCAGCCCCGCGAGTTCACCGAGCGGCAGGTCGTCGCGGAGGTCCGCCAGGGTGACCGGGACGGCGACGGTGGTGTCCGCGGGCGGGAAGCGGACCAGCCCGTCCGCCGACGCGGGAAGGCCCGCGTTCTCGTGCAGCAAAGCCAGTTCGGCCCCGGTCAGCAACTCGTACCAGCGGTCCACGCGCACCGCGGCCAGCCGGCCGAGGCCGTCCGTGCGGTGGTGGGCGCTGACCAGGCCGACGAGTGTGCCGTCGTGCCAGACGGCCGCGCCCGACATGCCCTCCCAGGGGGAGCGGTCCGGTTCGCTGTCCGACTCCGGTGGGGTGACCGCGAGTTCGAGGGTGCCCTCGCGGCGGTTGGACAGCACCGAGGTCATGCCCGTGGCGTGGCAGGAGTCGCGGTACTGGGACGCCGAACCGTCGTCGAGCGGCCGCATCCGGTCCTCGCGCAGCTTGAAGCGTGGAAAGCCCATCGCGGCGCACGGCAGGACGACGTCCGTGTCGGGCAACGTCCCGTACGAGGGAGATCCGGTCGCGGCCGCGTGCACGCCCCGCGGTACGGTCCCGGCGATCTCCAGGAGCGCCACGTCCGCCTTGTCGGAGGCCAGGAGCACCTGCGCGGGCGCCGTCCACTCCGCGGCGCGGTCGGCCTCGAACCGTACGCCCGTGACTCCCCCCTCGGCGTCGCGGACCACGTGCGCGGCGGTGAGCACCCAGCGGAGCCCGACCCGGTACCCGGACCCACGCCGCCCGGGGCCCCGGCCCGCCGCCGGACGCACCATCACCTCCGCCACCCGGACCGGATCAAGTCCGCGGCGCGGCTCCTGCCCCGGCACGGCTCAGCGCTCCCGGTCGGCCTCGGCCCCGCCCACCCACGGCGCGCGTCCGCCGCCGCTGTGGGTGCGCGGATCGAGCGTCAGTTTTACCCGGTGCGTGACGCTGTCGGCCACGCGTCCGTCCGCGCCGGCCTCCACCACCCAGAAGCGGATCTTCCCGCCCGCCGTCGCGGAGCGCTCCACGACCACGGCCGCCTCCAGCTCCACCGGACCCACCTCGAAGTACAGATCCTCCCCCTCCGCCGCCGTCCGGGCCGCGGTCAGTTCCCTGCGCAACTCCTCGATCAGTTCAGCGAGTTCAATCACACCCGGTCCCTACCCGCGGCGCCCACGCGTCACTCGGTCCGGGGACGTCACCCGATCCGGGACGATTGCGCGATGTGGCTCTGTGTGACCTCCCTGATGCACTAGGGTCACTCAAGTAGCCTCAAATCACTGAAAAAGCCATATTTCAGTGATACATAGGGCATTGATCGCAGGCGTCGCATCAGACGTCGCATCAGGCACTGCATCAGACGTTGCATCACCGACCTTGACCGCACACCTTCACCGTCACAGGGGCGCCGCCATGGAGAAGTCCGGAGTCGAGTCCGAGCTGATCGACCTCAGCGACGTTCCGCTGGACGCCTGGCCCCATCTGGACCTGCCGTCCGCGTCGGGCTCCATGCGCCGGCTGCTCAGCCGCATCGACGACCCCGCCAGCAGCCTCGGCGGCTACAACCCGCAGCGCGAGGACTGACAGCCGCAGCGACCGCCCGAAGGCGTCGACGCCCCCTCGCCGGCAGCAACGAACAGGTCCCCCATGCACCAGACGGCCCGACCCCACGTCCTCTCACCGCAGTCGTTCGACGAACTGCTGGGCGGCGGGGGCGGCCCCGCGACGGTGGACCTGCTGCGCAGGAGCGAGCGGAGCTGGCGGCTGCTCGTCGTACGGGCCCTGCTGGACTCGGCGGCGACGGCACCGCCCGGCCCGCTGCCTCCCCCGGCGGAGGGCTGGCGGCTGCTGGCCCGCGCCTGGACCGCGTCCGAGGCGGCACGGGACGCGGTGGAAGAACTGCTGGGGTATCCGGCGGTCGGCGTCTGGGCGTCCCACACGCTGCGCCGGCTGCGCGGGACCGCCCAGGACGACGCGCCCCTCTGGGCGGACACCGGGCACCTCCACGCCATCGCGGCGGCCGCGGCGATCCGGGCCGGCCTGGAGTTCCGCGCCGAGATCCCGGTCCGGCACGGATGGGCGGTCCTGCCCGCGCTCGGGGCGATGCGGGTACCCGGCCCGGCCGACTGGGACGTGGCCGAGGTCTCCGCCACCGCCGGACACGTACGGATCGCCGGGCGCCCGCTGGAGGGACCGGACTGGCACGCCCTGACGGAGCTGCGCGCGGCCGGCTGCACCCTGCTCCTGGACGACACCGACCCCTACCGCGACCTGCGGAAACCGGGCCGGGTCGAACCCGTCGCCCCGGTCGCCGAGTGGCAGGCGCTGTTCGCCCCGGCCTGGGACATCCTCCGGCGCACCGACACCGAGGGCGCCCGGGCGCTGGCGGGCGGGCTGGTGTCGGTGGTGCCCCGTCCGCGCGCCGAGCGGTTCCGGCCGCACAGCGCGTCGTCGGGCGAGGCCTTCGGCGGCGCCCTGGCCTCGGCGCCGGACGACGCCGAGCAGTTCGCCTCGACACTGGTGCACGAGTTCCAGCACAACAAACTCAGCGCGTTCATGCACCTGTTCACCCTGTACGACGACCGGGACGACCGGCTGCACTACGCCCCCTGGCGCGACGATCCGCGACCGCTGGGCGGCCTGCTCCAGGGTGTGTACGCCTTCTTCGGGGTCACCGCGTTCTGGCGGCGGCGCGTCCATGTGCTCGGGCAGTTCGAGTTCGCGCTGTGGCGCTGCCAGACGGCGCACGCGCTGCGCGCGATCGGCTCGGCGGACGGGCTCAACGAGCTGGGGCGGCGGCTGGTGGCCGAGCTGACGCGGCGCGTCGAACCCTGGCTGGACGAACCGGTCGACGTGCGGGCCAGGTCCGCGGCCGCCCTCGCGGTCGCGGACCACCGGGCGAGCTGGCGCGCCCACCATCTGCGGCCGGCCGCGGACACCGTCCGCGCGTACGCGGCGGCCTGGTCCCGCGGTGCGCCGCTCCCCCCGGCTCCGGACACGGCGCCCGTCCCCGGCGGCGCGTACGGCAGCCCGCTCCGCGGGTTCGACACACGAGCGGTGCTGCTGCGGTGGCTGCTGGCCGACCCGGCGGGCTTCGCGGCACTGCGGGACGACCCGGGCGCCGTGGTCGCGGGCGCGGTCGTCGAGGACGTCGCGCTGGTGGAGGGCCGTACACCGGGGGCCCGTGACGCGTTCCACGCACGTGCGGTCCGCGGCGGCGACCCCGATGCCTGGGTGGGACTCGGGCTGGCGGCGCGGGCCGCCGGGGACCCGGCCGGCGAGGGCCTGCTGGCCCGGCCGGAACTCGCGATGGCCCTGCACACCGCCCTGGACGGGCGCGCCGACCCGCTCGAACTGGGCCGCGCCCTCGCTCCCGCGTGTGCGGTGTGAGCCGCGGGGCGGGCTCGGCCGGGGCACTTCCGGGGCCGGCCGCGTCGCCGTGTCCGTGACTCGAATGGCGGACACGCGGACTACGTGACCTCCCGCAACCGGCGGGCGATCTCCAGTTGAACGGGCTCCAGCGGGCGGCCGTCCTCGATCTCCCACAGAGTGTTCTGTAGGACACGGCCGAGGGTCCAGGCGCGGGCCCGTGCGCGCTCCAGACCCATGACGTCGGTCATCGCGTCGAAGCGCCGACGGATCTCGCCGGGCTCGAAGCGGTTGCCGAGCGCGGGACAGAGTTCGAATCCGGGGTCGCCCGCGAGCGGCTTGGGGTCGATGGCGACCCAGGGCGCGCGCCCGGCGGCGCGGTCGTCGTCGTGGTGGGCGTGGTTGTCGTCATGTTCGTCGTCGTGGTGGAGGCCGCGCAGGACATTGTCGTAGTGGAGGTCCCAGTGGAGGAGACGGTCGCCCGGCTCGGTCACCACCTCACGCAGCGCCGCGGCACAGTCCTCGACGAGCCGCCGGTCGGACGGGTCCGGAATCCGCCGAAGGGCACCCGGTACCCGCTCCAGCATGTCCGCCGCGACGTCCCCGAGCCGCCGCACGCCCTCCGGCGCCGCCACGGCCGTCAGCCGGACCAGCAGCCGCGCGATGACGAGGGCGGCCTCGCGCGTGTCGGCGAGGTGCGCCAACATACGGGTGTGGTCGAGCCGTTCGAGCAGCAGGGTGCAGGTGTCCCTGTCGTGGTCGAGAAGCCGTACGGCGCCGCCGCCGGCCCAGGCGCGCAGCGCGAGCGGCTCACCCGCGCTCTCCTCGTCGAGGAACTGGAGCTTCAGCACCGCCGGGGTGTCGTCGGCCCGGCGCACCGGCAGCACCAGCGCCGTCACGCCGTGCATCGAGGGGCCGTCGGGGCGCAGTTCCCAGCGGTCCAGGAAGTGGGCAGCCCGCCGCGGGAGCGCGGCGACGAAGGCACGGCCCGCCGCTCCGTTGTACCGGTGCTGGGAGGCGGCCAGGGCGTCCGGAACGTCGATCACCCGGCCGACCCTACGCGCGAAGGGGCGGTGTCCCATGCGCGTTGACCGGATCCTGCGCTCCGTGGGGAGCTACATACGAGCCGCTCCCGGCACCTACCTGTGGCTGGGTGTTCTCTTCTTCACCACCGTGGCCCTGCACCACATGTCGCCTGACTTCGAGGAGGAGTTCCTGCGGCAGCGGTCCACCAACATCCACGAACTGTCGAACGACCCGCTGCGGGTGATGGTCTCCAGCGCGATGTGGATCGACGGCGGCTACTGGTTCCCGTACGCCTTTCTCTTCACCGTGTTCCACGCGCAGGCGGAGCGCTGGCTCGGCACCCTGCGCTGGCTGACCGTGTGCGTGGTCTCGCACGTGCTGGCGACGCTGGCCAGCGAGGGGGCGCTGCTGGAGTCGGTACGGCGCGGGATCGCACCGGAGTCCTCCGTGAACACCCTCGACATCGGGGTGAGTTACTCGCTGGCGGGAGTGATCGCCGTGCTCACGTACCGGATCCCGGCACCCTGGCGGTATCCGTATCTGGCGGCGGTCCTGGTCTTCTACGGGGTGCCGGTCCTCGGCACCCCCACCCTCACCCAATGCGGACATTTCCTCTCCGTGATGATCGGTCTGGGCTGCTATCCGCTGGTCAGAGGCCGCGGAAAAGCACGGAATCCGAAGGAGACACTGGCCGCTCCCAGGGGTTAACGTCCCCGCCATGAGCAGCAGCGGCACGGGAAGCGGCACGGTCAACGGCGGCATCTCCTTCTGGTACGCGGACGACGGGCTCCCCGTCCCGCGCGAGCCCCTGCCGGGCGACGCGACCGCCGATGTCGTGATCGTCGGGGGCGGCTACACGGGTCTGTGGACCGCGTACTACCTGAAGAAGGCGGCGCCCTCGCTGCGCGTCACCGTCCTGGAGCAGAGGTTCTGCGGGTACGGCGCGTCGGGGCGCAACGGCGGCTGGCTCTACAACGGCGTCGCGGGCCGCGACCGGTACGCGAGGCTGCACGGCCACGAGGCGGCGGTCCGTCTGCAGAGGGCGATGAACGACACGGTCGACGAGGTCGTCCGGGTCGCCGCCGAGGAGGGCATCGACGCGGACGTCCACCGCGGCGGCGTCCTGGAGGTGGCGTACACGCCCGCGCAGCTGGCCCGGCTGAAGTCCTTCCACGAGCACGAGCTGTCGTACGGGGAGCGGGACCGCGAGCTGTACGGCGCGCGCGAGACCGCCGAGCGGGTCCGGGTCGCGGACGCGGTGGGCTCGGCGTGGACGCCGCACGGGGCGCGTCTGCACCCGGTGAAGCTGGTCAAGGGTCTGGCGGCGGCCGCCGAGGCGCTCGGGGTGACGATCCACGAGCGGACGCCGGTGACGGAGATCCGTCCGCGGCACGCGGTGACGCCGTACGGAACGGTCCGCGCCCCCTACGTCCTGCGCTGCACGGAGGGCTTCACCGCCTCCCTGAAGGGCCAGCGGCGCACCTGGCTGCCCATGAACTCGTCGATGATCGCGACGCAGCGGCTGACGCCCGAGCAGTGGGCGCGGATCGGCTGGGAGGGCCGCGAGACGCTCGGCGACATGGCACACGCGTACATGTACGCGCAGCGCACCGCCGACGACCGCATCGCGCTCGGCGGCCGGGGTGTCCCGTACCGCTTCGGTTCGCGCACCGACCACGACGGCGGCACGCAGCAGGCGACCGTCGAGGCCCTGTACGGGATCCTGGTCCGCTTCTTCCCGTCCCTGGCCGGCGTCCGGGTGGAGCACGCCTGGTCGGGCGTCCTCGGTGTGCCGCGCGACTGGTGCGCCACGGTCACCCTGGACCGCGCGACCGGCCTCGGCTGGGCCGGCGGTTACGTCGGCTCCGGTGTCGCCACCACCAACCTCGCCGCCCGCACCCTGCGCGACCTCGTCCGGCTGGACTCGGGTCAGGCGGGCCCGACCGAGCTGACCGGCCTGCCCTGGGTCGGCCACAAGGTCCGCAAGTGGGAGCCGGAGCCCTTCCGCTGGATCGGCGTGCACGGCATGTACGCGACCTACCGCACCGCGGACCGCCGCGAACTGACCACGCGCAGCGCGGAGTCGTCCCGGCTGGCGCGGATGGCGGACCGGGTGGCCGGGCGGCACTGACGGGGCGGGACCGCGCACGGCCGGCCGCGCGGCGGGTGTGTGACACTGCGCCCATGATTCGCACCGCCACCCCCGCCGACGTCCCCGTGATCCACGCGATGGTCCGTGAACTGGCCGAGTACGAGAAGGTGCCGGACGAGGCACGGGCGACCCCGTCGCAGCTGCGCGAGGCACTGTTCGGCGAGCACCCGGCGGCGTTCGCGCACCTCGCGGAGGAGGCCGGGGAGGTGGTCGGTTTCGCGCTGTGGTTCCTGAACTTCTCCACCTGGCGCGGGGTGCACGGCATCTACCTGGAGGACCTGTACGTGCGTCCGCAGGCGCGGGGCGGCGGGCACGGCAAGGCGCTGCTCACCGAACTGGCGCGGATCTGCGTGACGCGCGGGTACGAGCGACTGGAGTGGTCCGTGCTGGAGTGGAACCGGCCGTCCATCGAGTTCTACGAGGCGCTCGGCGCGCGTCCGCAGGACGAGTGGACGGTGTACCGGCTGACCGACGGGGCGCTGCGGGAGCTTGGTTCACGGGACTGACTCGGGGACGGGGGCCGCCCCGAGCGTGTGCTTGGGGGCCCTCGCGGTGACCAGGAGGCCGGCGGTCAGACCGGCCAGGAGCATGATGCCGCAGGCCCACCAGATGGCGACCGTGTAGCCGTGCACGATGCCCTCGCGGACGACCAGCGCCCTGCGCGCCGGGTCGGTGAGGTGTGCGGCGATGTAGGTGGCGCCGCTGGTGGTGGCGACGGTGTTCAGCAGGGCCGTGCCGATCGAACCGCCGACCTGCTGCGAGGTGTTGACGGTCGCGGAGGTCACGCCCGAGTCCTGCGGGGCGACCCCGGCGGTGGCGGTGGCGAAGATCGGCATGAAGATCAGGCCCATGCCGAGCCCCATCAGGAGCATGCCGGGCAGTATCAGGCCCGCGTAGTCGGGGCGCACGCTCAGCCGGGTGAAGACCAGCATCCCGGACGCGGCGAGGACCGTGCCGGGGACCATCAGCACGCGCGGTGCCACGTGTTGCAGCAGCCGCGCGGAGATCTGCGTCGAGCCGACGACGATGGCGACCGTCAGGGGCAGGAAGGCCAGGCCCGTCCGCACCGGCGAGTAGCCGAGGACGACCTGCAGGTAGTAGGTCAGGAACAGGAACATGCCGAACATGCCGATGACGGCGAGTGCCATGGTCAGGAAGCAGCCGGCGCGGTTGCGGTCCCCGACGATGTGCAGGGGCAGCAGGGGGCTCGGGGCCCGCCTCTGCCACCACACGAAGGCCGTGATCAGGGCGAGGCCGGCCGCGAGCAGGGCGAGGACCAGCGGGTCGGTCCAGCCGCGCGGCTCCGCCTCGCTGAAGCCGTAGACGACGGCGACGAGGCCGCCGCAGCCGAGCACCGCGCCCGGGACGTCGAGGTGGGCGCCCCGGTAGCCGGGGCGGTCGCGCAGCAGGGCGGTCGCGCCGACGACCGCGACGACGGCGATGGGGATGTTGACGTACAGGCACCAGCGCCAGTTCAGGTACTCGGTCAGCAGCCCGCCCGCGAGCAGCCCGATCGCCGAGCCGCTGCCGGCCAGGGCGCCGTAGATGCCGAAGGCCTTTCCGCGTTCCCGCGGGTCGGTGAAGGCGGTCGTCAGCAGGCTGAGCGCGGACGGGGCGAGGAGGGCGGCGAAGGCGCCCTGCAGGGCGCGGGCGCCGTACAGCATGCTGGAGGTGGTGGCGCCGCCGCCGAGAGCGGAGGCGGCGGCGAAGCCGATGAGGCCGATGACGAAGGTGCGTTTGCGGCCGACCAGGTCGGCGATCCGGCCGCCGAGCAGGAGCAGGCCTCCGAAGGCCAGGGTGTACGCGGTGATGACCCACTGACGATTGCCGTCGGACATGCCCAGGTCACGCTGTGCGGAAGGAAGCGCGATGTTCACGATGGTCGCGTCCAGAACGACCATCAACTGGGCGAGAGCGATGATCACCAGACCCCACCAGCGATGGGGATCGGGGCCTGCGGGTTCACCTGTTCGGGTGACACTCACCTGCCCAGAAGACCATGGATCGGTGGATGGCGCACCTTTCGGTGCGGCCTTCCCGCTCACGTCGGTGAGGCCTTCCCGTTCACGGTTCCAGGACCACCTTGCCGATGGTGGCGCGGGTCTCCAGAGCACGGTGGGCGGCGGCCGCCGAGGCGAGCGGGAAGCGGGTCAGGGCCGGGGTGAGGCGGCCGGCGGCCGCTTCGGCGAGTGCCCGCAGTTCCAGGGTGCGCAGGGGGTCGGGGCCGCCCGCCCTGCGCATCATCGCGGGGCCGAGCACCTGCTCGGTCACGCCCGGCACGATCAGCGGTCCGCCGTCCCGGATGCCCTCGGCCGACCAGCCGAAGACGAGATGGCGGCCGCCGGGGCCGAGGAGGTCCACGGCGGCGCGGGCGGTGGCGCCGCCGACGCCGTCGAGGACGAGGGTCGCCGTGCGGTGGCCGAGGTAGTCGCGGACCCGCGCCGGCCAGGTGCTGTCCTGGTGGTCGACGGCCAGGTCGGCGCCGTTCTCCCGGACCAGGGCCGCCTTCTCCGGGCCGCCCGCGACGCCGATCACGGTGGCGCCCGCGTTGCGGGCGTACTGCACGAGAAGGGTGCCGATGCCGCCCGCGGCCGCGGGGATCACGGCCACCGTGCCGGGGCCCCACTCGGCGAACTGCGCGATCCCCATCGCCGTACGGCCCGTTCCGATCATGGCGACGGCCTGGGCGAAGCCGAGGTTCTCCGGTATCTCGTGCAGGCGGCCGGCGTCGGTCACGGCCAGTTCGGCGTACCCGCCGGGCGCGAAGCCGAGGTGGGCGACGACCCGTCTGCCGAGCCAGTGGCCGGGGACGCCGTCGCCGAGCGACTCGACCGTGCCGGCGACCTCGCGGCCGGGGACGGTGGGGAGCGTGGCGGGGGCGGGCGCCGGGCCCCGGGCGCCCTCCCGTAGGGCGGCGTCCAGGAGGTGGACGCCGGCCGCGGCCACGGCGACCCGGACCTGGCCCGGAGCCGGCTCGGGGTCCTCGGTCCGCTCGTAGGTGAGGTTCTCGGCCGGGCCGAAGGTGTGCAGGCGGACGGCGTGCATCGGGAGGGCTCCTCGGGGGGCGCGGGCGGTGACGGGCCCAGCTTTCGACCTCAAGCGTGCTTGAGGTCAAGGCGTTCCCGGATCCCGAAGGCCAGGGCGACGGCTTCGAGCGCGCTGTTGAACGAGACCTCCGAGAGCATGCCGGGCGCGGCCACCTGGTCCCCCGCGAGGTAGACGCCGTCGCCGCGGTCGAGGGCCGGGCGGTCGCGCCAGGTGGTGCCCGGCGGGTCGACCGCTCCCGTGCGCCCCAGCGCCACCGCGTCCCGCCGCCAGGTCACGCGCTCGCGCCAGCCCTCGAACGCGAGGTCGAGCAGGTGCTCGGCGCGGGCGGCGCCGTCGCCGCGGGACTCGTGGGGAGCGATCGGGATCTGCCCCTGGACGAGTTGCTCCCCGGCCGGGGCGAGGGTGCGGTCCCGCGCCGTGGGACGGTCGAGCCGGCCGGGCGCGTCCAGGTCGGAGAGGGCGTAGGGGTCGCCGCGCCGGGTGCGCAGGGCCAGGTCCACGAGGGCGGTCCGGCCGCCGGTCCAGGTGAGGGAGTCGTCCCGCAGGAGGCGGCGGGCGGAGTCGAGCGAGGTGGCGACGACGACCGGGCCGCGACGGTCGGGGAGCGCGTCGACGCGGGCGAGGGTCTCCACCCGGACGCCCAGGTTCCAGGCGCGGGCGGCCATGCGGTCGACGAGGTTCGCCCAGCCGCCGCGCGGATGGCGTGCCGCCGCGGGCAGCCGGGCGGCCCTGCGCAGCCGTTCCTGCACGAAGGCCGCGGAAAGCGCCCCCGGATCGTGGTGGAACAGGGTGACGGCCGAGTAGTGCGCGGCGGCGCGGGCGCCCTCCTCGCCCGTCCGCGCGCTCGCCCAGCTCAGGAAGTCGGCGTCCACGGGCGCCTGCCGGGCGTCCTGGCGCAGCAGTCTGACCAGGGCGAGGGGCGGGGTGCGGCGCAGGACACCCCGGTGGTGCAGGCGCAGCCGCGCGGTCTCCCGGGCCGGTACGGGGGCGAGGGGGCCGGTGAGGCCGCGCTGTTTGAGCCAGGTCCAGTGCGGGCCGCCGCCGTGCAGTGTGTGCGGGCCGTTGTCCGTCCGGTACGGGCCGTCCGCGGTGCGGGCCCGGCCGCCGAGCGTGTGGTGGGCCTCGTACAGCGTGACCCTGGCGCCTGCCTCGGCGGCGGTGATCGCGGCGGTGAGTCCGGCGAGACCGCCGCCGATGACGGTCAGGTGGTGCATGGTTGGCCTCTCCCTGCGGTCGGGGTCGTCTTGTCGGGTACGACTGTTCGCGGGGCCGGAATGTGACATCGGAGGGCAGGACCGCAGGTCGGAGGCGTTGTCAGTGGGGGAGTGCAGGATGGGGGCATGGTGCGGAGAGCGGCGGGCGGGACGAGCGGGGCGAGCGGGCGGGTGAAGGGGGCGCGGCGGCCGGAGGTGCGGCTGCCGTCGCTGGAGCCCCATGAGGGGTCCGCTCTGGAGCCGGACGGGGACTATGACGGGCTGGACTTCCGGGAGACGGACTTCGCCGGGCAGGACGGCGGGGGCGCGCGCTTCATGGACTGCGCCCTGACGGGGTGCGCGCTGGACGAGACGCGGCTGCACCACGCGCGCGTGCTGGACTCGGTCCTGACGGGCCTGCGGGGCGTGGGAACCGATCTGGCCGAGTCGACGTTGCGCGACGTCGAGCTGGTCGACGCCCGCCTGGGCGGAGTGCAGTTGCACGGTTCCGTGCTGGAGCGCGTACTGATCCGCGGCGGCAAGATCGACTACCTGAACCTGCGCAGGGCCCGCCTCAAGGACGTCGTCTTCGAGGGCTGTGTGCTGGTGGAGCCGGACTTCGGAGGCGCCCGCCTGGAGCGCGTGGAATTCGTGGACTGTGTCGTCAAGGGCGCCGACCTCACGGCGGCGACCCTGGTAGACGTGGATCTGCGCCGCGCCGCGGAGCTGGACATCACGCGGGGGGTGGACCGCCTGGCGGGCGCGGTGATCAGCCCGGCCCAGCTGTTCGACCTGGCACCGGTGCTGGCGGCCGCGCTGGGCGTGCGGGTGCACGGCGATATGGATGAGGTCTGAGGGCCAGGGCGAGCCGAGGGGGGAGACGAGCCGAGGGGGAAGGCGAGCCGAGGGGGAGACGAGGTCCGCCGGGGCGAGCGATCGAGGGGGACGTCCGCGGGGAGAACGGTCGGGATCGCGAGAGGATCAGGACACGCGGGGGAAGCGGGCCTGGAGGGTCCACAGGGCCGGGTTCTCGGCGAGGTCGTCGTGCAGATCGGTGAGGTCCGCGATCAGGTCGTGCAGGAAGTCGCGGGCCTCCCGGCGCAGCGCGGAGTGCGAGAAGGTCAACGGCTCCTCGTCGCGGTGCATCCAGTCGGCCTCGATGTCGACCCAGCCGAAGCGGCGCTCGAAGAGCATGCGGTCCGTCGACTCGGTGAAGTCGAGCTCCGCGTGCTGGGGACGGGAGGCCCGGCTGCCCCGCGGGTCCCGGTCCAGCTGTTCCACGATGTCGCACAGCGCCCACGCGAAGTCGAGCACCGGCACCCATCCCCAGGCCGTCGACACCTCCCGGTCCGCCTTGGTGTCGGCGAGGTACACGTCGCCGCAGAACAGGTCGTGCCGCAGGGCGTGGACGTCCGCGCGGCGGTAGTCGGTCTGCGGGGGGTCGGGGAACCGGTTGGAGAGGGCGTAGCCGATGTCGAGCACGTACGTGATGGTGTCATGGCCTCGTAGGATCGCGGACGTGCCCCGATCTTCCGTGATCGTCCCCTGTGTCCTGGCTCTCACCCTCACCTGCGCGCTCACCGCGTGCGGCGGCGGGGACGGCCCGGCGGGCGCCCCGGGCCTGCACGACCCCTACTTCCCGAAGATGGGCAACGGCGGCTACGACGTCACGCACTACGCCCTGAACCTCTCCTACGACCCCGGGAGCAAGCAGCTGCGGGGCACCGCCCGGATCACCGCGCGGGCGACCCGAAGCCTCGACGCCTTCGACCTCGACCTGAAGGGCCTGGACGTCGCCGGCGTCTCCGTCGGCGGCCGGGACGCCCGCTGGAGCCGGGCGGGCCAGGAACTGACGGTGCGCCCGCAAACGGGCCTCGGCAAGGGCGAGACGTTCCGCACCACCGTCCGCTACGCGGGCACCCCGGAGACGCTCACGGACCCGGACGGCTCGCAGGAGGGCTGGCTGCCCTCGGCCCGCGGCGCGCTCGCCCTCGGCGAACCCGTCGGCTCGATGACCTGGTTCCCCGGCAACCACCATCCCTCCGACAAGGCGTCGTACGACATCACGATCACCGTCCCCAAGGGCCTGAGCGCGGTCTCCAACGGGGAGTTGAGGAGCGAGACGACGGCCGCCGACGGCCGGAGGACCTTCGCCTGGCACACCGCCGAACCGATGGCGAGCTATGTCGCGACGCTCGCCGTCGGGGCGTACGACATCACCCGCAGCGCGACGAAGGGCGGGCTGCCCGTGTACGTCGCCGTCGACCCGACACAGACCGCCGCGAGCGCGAAGGTGCTGGCCCGCATTCCGGAGATCCTGGACTGGGAGGCCTACAACTTCGGCCCGTACCCGTTCTCCTCGACCGGCGCGATCGTCGACCGCGCCGGTGTCGCCGACTACGCGCTCGAAACCCAGAACCGCCCCGTCTTCCCCGGCGCCCCCGACATCGGGACGCTGGTCCACGAGCTGGCCCACGAATGGTACGGAGACTCCGTCACCCCTGCGTCCTGGCAGGACATGTGGCTCAACGAGGGCTTCGCCACGTACGCGGAGTGGCTCTGGCAGGAGGACCACGACGGCGACACGGCCGACGAGATCTTCAACGCCCTCTACCGGGGCGACTACTACGACGACGCCGCCGACAACAAGGCGATCTGGGACTTCCCGCCCGCCAGGCCCTCCGGCGCGGCCCACATCTCCGACAGTCCCGTCTACGACCGCGGCGCCATGGTCCTCCACAAGATCCGCAGAACCGTCGGTGACGACACCTTCTACGACATCATCCAGGGCTGGGCCGCCACCCACCGCCACGGCAACGCGACGACCGCCGACTTCACCGCGTACGTCGAGAAGAAGGCGCCGGGCAAGGACTTCGGCGGCATCTGGAAGGACTGGCTGTACGGCGAGGGCAGACCGGCCCGGCCTTAGACGGGCGTGGGCCCTGGACCGGCGCGGTCCTGGACCGGCGCGGGGCTCGCCGGGTGCGGGCGGAAGCGTGGGGGCGTGCGCCGGGGGCAGGGTGGGAGGCATGACGACGACGCTCGGTGCCTTTGTCCTCGGTACTCCCGATCCGCCGGCGCTGGCCGACTTCTACCGGGCCCTGCTGGGCTGGGAGGAGGTCGACCGCGAGCCGGAGTGGGTCCGCCTGCGCGCTCCCGAACAGGAACGCCCCGGCCTCAGCTTCCAGCTGGAGACCGACCACACGCCCCCCGTGTGGCCACAACGCCCCGGGATGCAGCAGATGCAGGCCCACCTGGACCTCCAGGTCGACGATCTGGAGGCGGAGACCGAGCGGGCTTGTGCCCTCGGCGCGACGCTGGAGGAACACCAGCCCCAGAAGGACGTACGCGTCCTCCGCGACCCTCACGGCCACCCGTTCTGCCTCTTCCTCCCGGGCGCCTGAAGGACTAGGTCGTGTTGCGAAAGTCCCGCCTGCCTCGCGGCGCCTGGCACGCCCTCTCGCCGCACCGGGCGAAAACCCGGGTACGTCCAGTACGCGGGCTTCCGCCCGGCACGCCGAGAGCACGCACCAGACGCCGCTCCTCGAAGGGCGAACGGTGCCTGCCGCGGCACTAGGGAGCGTCGGCCCGGTCGGGGCCGGGGGAGCCGAGCGCCTTGCGCAGGACCGCGCACGGACGGCCCAGCCGCCGGTCCTCGCGGTGGTCGATCACCTCGTACCCGAGGGCGGTCCAGAAGGCGAGGCCCTTGGGGTTGTTGTCGAGGACGGCAAGGCGCACGCCGGTGCGGCCGGCGGCCCGGAACCGCTCCTCGACACCGGCCGCCAGTGCTCTGCCGTATCCCTTGCCGTGATCGCGGGCGTCCACGAGGAGCAGGCCGATCCACGGGTCCGGATCCGCCGGGTCGGGATGGTGCGCCAGCGTGATGGCGAACCCGGCGAGCCGCCCGGCGCCACGGGCGAGCAGCAACTCCACGCCCGGGTGCGCCGCCTCCTCGGCGAGCGCCTCCGCGACCTGCTCCGGGCGGATGTCGTCCGGGTCGGGGAAGTCGCCGCTCAGGGCGTTGAAGTCGCGGTTGGAGACGTGCAGGGCGGTGAGTTCGGTCAGGAGCGGGCCCGGGATGTCGTGGTCGGGGGTGAGGGGCAGGGATTCGAGGATCACGCGGTGCAGGTTAGTGGGCGGAGGCGCATCCGGAGTCGGCCGCGGGGTGGAGTCGGGCGCGGGCCCAGGTCGAAGTGCCGGGCGTCCGCCTTCGGGTGCGGGCTCGTGTCTCCGGCCCGTCCGGAACCATCCAGCGCGGGCGGCATGTCCGGCCCGTCCGGCGTGCGAGGACGAGGCTGTTCAGGCCGAACGGGTGCCGGGGGCGGTCCCAGGTCCACGCGAAGAGCCCCTGGCCCGGGTTCCCGGGACAGGGGCTCTGTCGACTCGCGCGTACGGATCAGACGCTGACGCCGAAGTCCTGGGCGATGCCCGCCAGACCCGAGGCGTAGCCCTGGCCGACCGCGCGGAACTTCCACTCCGCGCCGTTGCGGTAGAGCTCGCCGAAGACCATCGCCGTCTCTGTCGCCGCGTCCTCGGAGAGGTCGTAGCGGGCGATCTCCGTGCCGCCGGCCTGGTTGACGATGCGGATGTAGGCGTTACGGACCTGGCCGAAGTTCTGCGAGCGGTTCTCCGCGTCGTAGATGGAGACCGGGAAGACGATCTTGTCGACGTCGGCGGGGAGGCCCGCCAGGTTGACGTTGATCGCCTCGTCGTCGCCCGCGCCCTCGCCGGTGCGGTTGTCACCGGTGTGGACGATGGTCTGGTCCGGGGTCTGCTTGTTGTTGAAGAAGACGAAGTGGGCGTCCGAGTAGACCTTGCCCTGCTGGTTGACCGCGATGGCCGAGGCGTCGAGGTCGAAGTCGGTGCCCGTGGTGCTGCGGACGTCCCAGCCGAGGCCCACGGTGACGGCGGTCAGGCCCGGAGCCTCCTTGGTGAGCGAGACGTTGCCACCCTTGGACAGGCTTACAGCCATTGTTGGGAGTCCCTTCCCTCGTTGCGTACGTGCGATGTGCCCGTACGTCGGGCTTCTTACGGCCACGAAGCTACAGCTACCCCTAAGAACGCCAAGAGGGGTGCCGAAGGTTCCGGCTGTCTTTACTTTCTTTACCTTTGCGCCGGACGGACCCCGCGAAAAACGGGTGACGTGGACCGGACATCCGGGAGACCATGAACCCCATGTCCGGTCCTTATGTCATCCGCGGCTCCGTCTCCCTCCCCGAGGCCGAGCTCATGTGGCGTTTCTCGCGGTCCAGCGGGCCGGGCGGACAGCACGTCAACACCACCGACTCGCAGGTGGAGCTGCGGTTCGACCTCGCGAAGACCGAGGCGCTGCCGCCGGTCTGGAAGGAGCGGGCGCTCGCAAAGCTCGCCGGCCGGCTCGTCGACGGCGTGATCAGCGTGCGGTCCTCGGAGCACCGTTCGCAGTGGCGCAACCGGGAGACCGCGGCCGTACGGCTCGCCTCCCTCCTCGCCGAGGCGACGGTGCCGCCCAAGCCGCGCCGGGCCACCCGTATCCCCCGGGGCATCAACGAGCGACGGCTGCGCGAGAAGAAGCAGCGCTCGGACACCAAGCGCGGGCGTTCCGGGCGCGACTGGGGCTGAGGGCCGTTCCGTGATCCCCCCGGTGGGCGCACGACGGCGGCTGCGGCACCTCGCCGCGTTGTCGAATCGCCCGAATACACCCGGTACGAGGACGACCCTCCGCCTTGCGATGCACCGCATCTGACGCCGCGCGCTGATCCACCGGGGATTACGGGACAGTCCTTGGGGCGGCAACCCTGGATCGTCACATTCCAGACACCGTGTTCCGACGGCGCCGTGCGAAACGCCCGGCGCCGTACGCGTATTGAGCGGCGGGCCGAGTCGGCCACTCGTGGCTACGCTCGGGGAATGGACGGAAATGAGGACAGAGCGCATCTGGAGTGGTGGGCCAACCGATCGAGCTGCCTGGCACGGATCCCCGTCCGGCTGGCCGCCGGCCCCGGCCCCCGGGCGTGGGACGCCGTCGTCTCGCCGCCGCTGGACAGGGGCGCGCGGGAGGACATGCAGTTCCTGATCGAGGCCAGCCCCTACTTCACCCTTCGCTTCGGCGACGATTCCGTGACGGAGGTCGAGGTGGAGCGGGCGGGAGACCCCGGCCGGCTGCGGCTGAGCGCCGTGCCGGAGGCCTGACGTCACATCCCGGGCCCGCGATCCGTCAATCCACCGACGGACGAAGGACCGCGGGCCCGACGGGGAGATGTGACGGATGAGCGACAGCGAATTTCTGAACGAGAACCATGAGAACGGTCGGAACGCGCGCGAGAACACGGGCGAGAACCCGTCCGGGAACACGTACGGGAATGCGAAAGCGAAGCAATATGGCGGTGGCGCGGGGAGTGGCGTCGGGAACGACGCCGGGAGCGGGAGCGAATTCCTCGCCGCGCGTTTCGAATCGCATCGCGGCCGTCTGCGCGCCGTCGCCTACCGCATGCTCGGCTCGCTCGCGGAGGCCGACGACGCCGTCCAGGAGGCCTGGCTCAGGCTCAGCCGCGCCGACGCCGGCCGGGTCGACAACCTCGGCGGCTGGCTGACGACGGTCGTCGGCCGGGTCTGTCTCGACATGCTCCGCTCCCGCAGGACCCGCGGGGAGCAGCCGCTGGAGGAGGGGCCCGGGGTGCGCATGCCCGAACCGGTGCTCAGCCCCTTCGGCGGCGTCGACCCCGAACAGGAGGCGCTGCTCGCCGACTCGGTGGGTCTCGCGCTGCTGGTGGTCCTGGAGACGCTGACGCCCGCCGAGCGGCTCGCCTTCGTGCTGCACGACCTGTTCGCGGTGCCCTTCGACGAGATCGCGCCCCTGGTGGGCCGTACGCCGGCGGCCTCCCGTCAGCTCGCCAGCCGGGCCAGGCGCCGTGTCCAGGGCGGGGCCCCGGCGCCCGATCCGGACCTGGCGCAGCAGCGGGAGGTCGTGGAGGCGTTCCTGGCGGCGGCGCGCGAGGGCGACCTCACGGCCCTCGTCGCGGTGCTCGACCCGGACGTGGTGGCACGGTCCGAGGGCGGGGTGACGACCGGCGCGGTGAACGTGGCCTCGAACGCGAGCCGTTTCGCCCATCTGGCCCGGGTCGCGCGGCCCGCCCTGGTCAACGGCGCGGCGGGAGTCGTGGTGATCGAGGAGGGACGCCCCGTCGGCGTCCTCGCGTTCACGGTCGTACGGGGGCGGATCGCGGTGATCGACATCCTCAACGATCCGCGGCGGCTGGCCCGGGTGGACGTCACGGTCCTCGACCGGTGAACGTTGGCCGACGGCCCCCGGAACCCCACGGGTGCCGTGTTCCGGGGTGCCGGCCGCCGGGGTGCCGGCTTTCGGGGCGCCCGTTCTCGGGACGCCGCCTTCCGGCGCGTCGGCTGCCGGGGTGTCAGCCCAGCTGCCGGTAGCGGCCCTTGAAGTGCACCAGCGGCCCCCCGTCCGCGCTCGGCACCGACGCCGTCAGCACCCGCCCGACGACCAGCGTGTGGTCACCGGCGGTGACCCGCTGCTCGGTGCGGCACTCCAGGGTCGCCAGGGCGCCGCCCACCAGGGGCGCCCCGGCCGCCTCGCCGCGGACGTACGGGATGTCCTCGAAGAGCAGACGGTCACTGATGCGGCCCTTCATGGCGAAGCGGCCGGCGATGTGGCGCTGGCTCTCGGCGAGCACGGAGACGCCCCACAGCGGCTGCTCGTCGAGGAGGTCGTCCATACGGGAGCCCTCGCGCAGACTGACGAGGACCAGCGGCGGGTCCAGGGAGACGGACACGAACGCCGTCGCCGTCATGCCGACGTCCTCGCCGCCCGGTCCTTCCGGGTCCAGGGCGGGCTCGTGCGCGGTCACCAGGACCACGCCCGCGGCCAGCCGGGACATGGCGGCGCGGAACTCGTCGTTGCTCACCCCCTCAGCATGCACGGAGGGGGTGGAAGGAACGGCAGGGGGAGTGTTCAGCACGCCGAAACGCTAGTCTCCGACCCGGGGCGTCCACATCGGACCTCGGCCCGAGGCGGGTCCTAGGTCCCAGGACGGACACAACCGCTCACAGTGTCTGCACGGCATCTAAATATGTGTTCAGTTAACACACGGGGAAAATGCAGAAACCCCACTCAATTGTTCATCTTACGCTGTGACTTGAGTCACAGGAGCCATATTTTGTTGACCCTGTGTACCGAGTGGGCAGCGCGCTGTGATTCAGTGGCGGGGAAGCTATGCGGGAAGCTACCAACCAGTACGCGCAAGAGAACTCAGGTACAGAGAACCGGTACAGAGAACCAGGTACGCCGAAGACAACCCTGGAGTAGCTGCGAGGTCTCGAGGGGAGGGCGAATGGAGACCGAGTCGGAGCCCTACGTCCGTCTTGCGACCCTGCGGCAGCTGCATCAGGTGATGGCGGACATGAACACCGCGCGGAGCCTGGCGGACACGCTGCAGACCGTCGCCGACGGCGTGGTCACGGGCCTCGGCTACGAGCTGGCTTGTGTCAACCTCGTACGCCCCGACGGCGACCTCGTGGTCGCCGCGCTGGCCGGCAACTCCGCCGCCGAAGCGCTGATCACCGGCAGGGTCGGCTCCCGCACCTCCTGGGACCGCCGGCTGAACATGGGCGAGGCCTGGGGCGACCTGCGTTTCATACCGCACACCGAGGGCTGGGTCCTCGACGACGACGACGTACCGCAGTGGTACACCGACGGCCCCGCGCCCCGCTTCGAGGACGAGTGGCACCCCTCCGACCGCCTCTTCGCGCCGATGTACACCCCCGGCGTCGGCGGCAACACGGGCGAACTGATCGGCGTCCTGTCCGTGGACCGGCCGCGCAACGGTCGGCAGCCAGGCGCCTGGGGCCGTGAGGCCCTGCAGATGTACGCCTTCCAGGCCGCCATCGCGATCAGCAACGCGCGGCTGCGGGCCAACATGCAGCGCGCCCTGGTCCGCCTGGAGCGCGAACAGCAGGCCCTGCGCGCCAGCGAGGAGAGCTTCCGCCAGGCCTTCGAGTACGCGCCCTCCGGCATGGCCATCGCCGAGATGGGCGGCGACCAGCACGGCCGCATCCTGCGCACCAACGACGCCCTGTGCCGCCTGCTCGGCCGCCCCGCCTCCGCGATGCGCCGCTACTCCTTCTCCGACCTCGTGCACCCCGAGGACATCGGCACCCTGCTGCGCACCTCGGCCGAGGGCGGCCGCGCGGAGCTCAGGCTCGGGCGCCGCGACGGCACCTACGTCTGGGTCTCGCTGCGCAACTCCGTGGTCGCGGACGCCGCCGACGGCCCGCGCTTCCTGCTCACGCACGTCGAGGACATAGAGGAGCGCAAGCGCCGCGAGCTGCAGCTCGCCCACCGCGCCTCGCACGACTCGCTCACCGGCCTGCCGAACTCGGCGGAGCTGCGCTCCCGCCTCGGCTCCCGGCTGTGCCAGCGCCCGCAGGCCCTCCAGCCCGGCGCGGTCGAGTCGCTGGACGCCGCCTACGGACACGGGCCGTACGCGGAGCAGGCGGCCGAGCACGGCGGCTTCGACGGGCACGCCGCGGCGCACGGCTTCGACTTCGGTCCGGGCGCGGCGGCGTACGACGCCTTCGACCACCATGTGCACACGATCGCGCCCGAGGACGAGACGGACGACGGCGCCAAGGGGCTCGCGGTGCTCTTCTGCGACCTCGACGGCTTCAAGTCGATCAACGACCGGTTCGGGCACAACGCGGGCGACGCCGTGCTCATCGAGGTCGCCCGGCGCCTGACCAACGGCGTCCGCGACGGCGACACGGTCGCCCGGCTCGGCGGTGACGAGTTCGTGGTGCTCGCCGACGGCCTCGGCCGGGCGGACGCGGCGGACCTCGCCGTACGGCTGCGGAACGCGATCATTCCGCCGATCCGGGTCGACGGCCGGGCGGTCCGGGTGGGCGCCAGCTTCGGCATCGGATGGGCACACTGCGGCATGACGGCGGACGAGGTCTTGAAATCCGCTGACGAACGGATGTACGTCGAGAAACGTTCTCGTCCCAAACAGCATCGGCGTGCCGGATAAGTCACAGGTCAGTGGGTTGATGCGGTGAAGGCCACCTGTTTGGCCCCCTGGGAGCGGGTAGGCTCGCCATTCACGTGCTTCATTTCGTGTACCGCATCTGTACCGCACCTGTTGAGGAGTACCTAGGGATGACGCCCGGCAACAACGGCGCGAGCACGCCCGAGGACGACGACCCGTTCGGCTACCTGTACGCCGACGGTCAGGCCAACGGCGCCACCCCGCCCAGCGGAGGTGGCGGCTACGGCTACCCGGGCTCGGTCAACCGGGTGCGAGCGGTCGGTGAACGCCAGTACGGACAGCAGCAGCCCGGCTACGGTCAGCAGCAGGCCGCCGCCCCCACCGCGCCCTACGGCCAGGTCCCGCCCCAGGGGCCCCACGGCCAGCAGCAGCCCGGCTACGGCCAGCCGAACGCGCGCTACGCGGCGCCCGAGACGGCCCCCGGCGGTGCGCCCACCTCCCGGCAGTCGTCGGCCGGCGGTGGCGGCCGCGGTCGCGGCCCGAACACCAAGGGCCTGCTGATCGGCGCGATCGCCGTGGTCGCGGCCGTCGTCATCGGCATCGGCATCGCGATGATGGGCGGCGACTCGAACGACGACAAGACCGGTGACGCGGCGGGCTCGTCCCCCACGGCCGCCCAGAGCTCGGAGCCGAGCCCCTCGAACAGCAACAGCGCCGCCGCCGAGGAGGACCTCCCGACGATCGACGCGAAGGCCCTGCGGCTGGACGGCGGAACCGCCACCGCGTCGGACGTCGAGGGCGCGAAGGCGGACGGCGGCGTCTACGTGACCGGCTTCAACCAGGCCGGCGCCTCCGTCACCTGGACCGTCAACGGCATCCCCAAGTCCGGCAAGTACAGCGTGTACGTCGGGTACAGCGTCCCCGGCAAGGACGGCACCGCCACCCTCACGGTCAACGGCACGGCTTCCAAGACGCCTGTCGGCCTGAAGAACTGGGCGGGCGGCGCCGCGGGCGACTACGCGAAGGGCTGGACGAAGACCTACAACTGGATCCAGCTCGACAAGGGCACGAACACCATCAAGCTCTCGTGCGAGCAGGGCAACCAGTGCGACGCCCTCATCGACCAGATGTGGCTGGTCAACGGCTGGGTCAAGTCCGGCGGCTGAGCTTCCGGGGGTGTCCCGGCCCCGGCGGGCGTCGGAGCCATCGGGTTCCGACGGCAGCCGGGGTGGCGCCGGGAAGCCGGTCCGTTCAGGCCGCGCTGATCTCCCCGGTCAGCGACACCCGTTCCACCAGTTCCTCGTAGGCCGCCCGGTCGAACTCGCCCGCCACCGGCGCCAGTACGGTCGCCGTGGACAGGGCGACGGCCCGTGCCAGGCGCTGCGGCCACGGCAGATGTTCCACCAGGCCCGACAGCAGGCCCGCGACCGCCGAGTCGCCCGCGCCCGTCGGATTGCCGTGCACGCGGTGGGGCGGGGCGGCCCGCCAGAGGCCCTCCGCAGTGTGGGCGAGCAGCCCCTGCGGACCCAGTGAGGCCACCACGGCGTGCGCGCCGCGCCTGCGGGCGTCCCGGGCGGCCTGCAACGGTTCGTGGGAGCCGGTGAGTTCGGCCAGTTCGTCGGCGTTCGGCTTGACGATGTCGGGGCGGGCGGCGACACCCCGGCGCAGTGGTTCGCCGCTGGTGTCGAGGAGGACCGGGACGGCCGCAGCGCGGGCCGCGCGGATCAGCCCCGCGTACGCGCCCACCGGCACCCCCGGCGGCAGGCTGCCGCACAGGGCCACCGCCGAGGCGGAGCCCAGCAGATGGTCGTACGTCTCCCGGAAGGCCGCCCACTCGGCCGGGGTTATCTCCGGACCGGGCTCGTTGAGCTGGGTGGTGTCACCCGTCGCCGTGTCGACCACGGCGATCGTGCGGCGCGTCGAGCCGGACACCGGGACCAGCGCGTCCACCAGGCCGGGACCGGCGGCGAGTTGCTCCTTGAGGGAACGTCCGGTGGCGCCGCCCGTGAAGCCCGTGACCGTCACCCGGTGGCCGAGGGCGGCGAGCACCCGGGCCACGTTCAGCCCCTTGCCGCCGGGGCGTTCGGTCACCTCGGTCACCCGGTGCGAGGCGTGCGGCCGCAGGGCCCGCACGCGGTAGGTGATGTCGACAGCGGTGTTCAGTGTGACCGTGAGGATCACGTGGGCCGACCTCCCCCGATGCGCTTGCCGACAGTTCCGGAGGCACGATCATGCCAAACGCGACGGCGGTCGGCCCAGTCCCCCGGGCCGACCGCCGCACGGCAACAAACGGATGAATCAGCCCAGTTGGGGATCGACCACCCAATCGCCCTTGCGCATCACGCCCTTGAGCGCGAACTCAGAGTCGAGAACCACCAGGTCGGCGTCCTTGCCCGGCTCCAGCGAGCCCACCCTGTCGTACGCGCCCAGCAGCTTGGCCGGGTTGGCGGACAGGGCCGCGACGACGTCCTCGACCGGCAGCCGGTCGATCGTGACCGCCCGCTGGAAGGCGCGGTCCAGGGTGAGCGTCGAGCCCGCGATCGAGCCGCCCTCCACCAGCCGCGCGACACCCTCGCTGACCTCGACCTCCAGCGGACCGAGGAGGTAGCGGCCGTCGCCGAAGCCCGCCGCGTCCATGGCGTCCGTGATGAACGCCACCCGGTCCGCGCCCGCGTGATGGAACGCCAGCTGGAGGGCGGCCGGGTGGAGATGAGTGCCGTCGTTGATCAGCTCGACGGTGATCCGCTCGTCCTCCAGAAGGGCCGTGATCGGCCCCGGCGTGCGGTGGCCGAGCGGGGGCATCGCGTTGAACAGGTGCGTGGCCACGGTCGCGCCCGCGTCGATGGCCTCCACCGTCTGCTCGTACGTCGCGTCCGTGTGCCCGATCGCCGCGATCACCCCGTGCTCGGCCAGCAGGCGCACGGAGTCGAGGCCGCCCGGTAGTTCGGTGGCGAGGGTGACCATCCTGGCCCGGCCGCGCGCGGCGTCGATCAGCTTGCGGACCTCCGCCGGGTCCGGGTCGCGCAGCAGTTCCTCTGAGTGGGCGCCCTTGCGGCACGGTGAGATGAACGGGCCCTCGAAGTGGATGCCCGCGATGTCGCCCTGCTCGGCCAGCTCGGAGAGCAGCCCGGCGCGCTGGGCCAGGCCGTCCATGTCACCGGTCACGGTCGAGGCGACGACCGTGGTGGTGCCGTGCAGCCGGTGCGTGTGCACGCCGCGCAGGACCTCCTCGACGGTGCCGGAGGTGAAGGAGGCGCCGCCGCCGCCGTGGTTGTGCAGGTCGACGAAGCCGGGGACGAGCCAGTGGCCCGACAGATCGGTGGCCGGGGTGTCCTCGGCCGTGCTCCCGGCGATGCGCGTGCCGTCCACGATCACGCGTCCGCCGTCCACGACTCCGGTGGGCAGGACCACCCTGGCACCGGAGAGAACCTTGCTAGGGGCCATCAGGTGGTTACCTCCGAGCGGTCGGTGAGGGGAGTTTCGAGCAGGTCCCAGGCCAGCAGGCCCGCGCCCAGGCAGCCGGCCGTGTCCCCGAGGGCCGCCGGGACGAGCGACGGCAGCTTCTGGAAGGTGACGCGTCGCTCCACGGCGGCCCGCAGGGGTGTGAACAGGGTTTCCCCGGCCTCCGCGAGACCGCCACCGATGATCAGGGTGCGCGGGTCCAACAGGGTGAGCGCGGTGACGAGACCGTCGGCGAGCGCGTCGACGGCGTCCTGCCAGACCCGTACGGCCCGCGGGTCCCCCGACTCCACGGCCTTCGCGCAGTCCGCCGCGTCGGCGTCGGGGGATCCGGAGGCCTCGGCCCAGGCCTGGCTGACGGCCGCCGCGGACGCGTAGCGCTCCAGACAGCCGTGCTGTCCGCACGGGCACGCGGTGCCCCCGGGGCGTACGACGATGTGGCCGATCTCGCCGGCGAAGCCGTGCGCGCCCGCCTCGACCGCGCCGTTGATGCCGATGGCACCCGCGATGCCGGTGCCGAGAGGGACGAACAGGAAGCGGTCGGCCCCCTGCCCCGCGCCGATCCGGCCCTCGGCGAGACCGCCGGTGCGCACGTCGTGCCCGAGGGCCACCGGCACCCCGCCCAGCCGTTCGCCGAGCAGCCGGCGCATCGGCACGTCGCGCCAGCCGAGGTTGGCCGAGTAGCGAGCGGTGCCGCTGTCGGCGTCGACGATGCCGGGGACGGCGACCCCGGCGGCCGCCGCGGATACGCCGAACCGTCGCTCGCCGTCGGCGCGCAGTTCGGCCGCGAAGTCGAGGATCGCGTCGACCACGGCGTCCGGGCCGCGTTCCCGGCCGGTGGCGCGGCGGGCCTGGTGGAGCAGCTCGCCCGCCGGCCCGACTAGGGCGGCCTTCATCCCGGTGCCGCCCACATCGAGGGCGATGACATGTCTCACGGGGACAGTCTCGCCCCTTACCCCAGGAGAGGTCTAGTCCACTCACGTGGTGTAGACCTTGTATCCGCATTCCGAGACGGATGCAATGGACGCAGAAGCAAAGACGGCAAGCCGACGCAGGGGTGGGAGACGACAGCGTGCAGCGACGTAGGACAGGACTGGTCGCGGTGATGTCCGCACTGGGCATGACGGCGACCCTCGCGGGCTGCGGCAGCTCGGACGGGTCCGGAGACGTGACCCTCCAGCTCGTGGCCGCCGACTACGGCGACTCCAAGGCCAACAGCTCCCAGAAGTACTGGGACGCGCTGGTCAAGGGATACGAGTCCGCCCACCCGGGTGTGCGTGTCGAGGTCAGCGTGTACCCCTGGACCGATGTCGACCGCAAGGTCGGCGAGAGAGTGGCGGCGGGCCGGGCCCCCGACATGGCGCAGATCGGCGCGTACGCCGACTACGCCGCCAAGGGTGAGCTCTACAGCGCCGATCAGGTGCTTTCCATCCCGGTCCAGGCCGACTTCGTCTCCCAGCTCACCGAGGCGGGGCAGATGAACCGGGTGCAGTACGGCATGCCCTTCGCCGCCTCCACTCGGCTGCTGTTCTACAACAAGAAGCTCTTCGCGGACGCCGGTCTCACCCCGCCGCAGAGCTGGAGCGAGCTCGCGGCCGACGCCGCGGCGCTCAAGTCGCGGGGCGTGAAGTTCCCCTACGCCCTTCCGCTGGGCCCGGAGGAGGCGCAGGCCGAGACCATGCAGTGGCTGCTCAGCGGCGGCGACAACTACACCGACGACGTCGGCACATACCACCTCGACTCGACGGAGAACGTCAACACCCTCACCTGGCTCAAGAACGAACTGGTCGGTAAGGGGCTCACCGGACCCGTCGCACCTGCCAAGCTCAACCGCGCGGACGCTTTCGCGGCGTTCGCCCGGGGCGAGGTCGGGATGCTCAACGGGCACCCCACGCTGATGAAGGCGGCGGCCGACAAGGGCGTGAGGTTCGGCATGGTGCCGATGCCGGGCGTCGACGGCAGGGCCAAGGCGACGATGGGTGTCGCCGACTGGATGATGGCGTTCAAGCACAACGGCCACCGGGAGCAGATCGGGTCGTTCCTGGACTACGTGTACAGCGAGAAGAACGTGCTCGCCTTCTCCCACAAGTACGACCTGCTGCCGGTGACGACGTCCGCGTCCCAGGCGATGAGCGCCGACGCGCACGACAAGGATCTCGTCCCGTTCCTCGACGAGCTGCCCACCTCCCAGCTCTATCCGGTCGGCAAGACCTCCTGGGCGTCCGTGAGCGCGGACATCAAGCAGGACATCGGCAAGGCGGTCGCTCCGGACGGCAGCCCGGCCGGGGTCCTCGGCGCGCTCCAGCGGACGGCGACCATCCGGGAGAGCACGGACTAGCGCCGCGGGTGTCTGTGGCCGGGGTTACGGTGCTTCTCATGACGTCCATGGAGGAGCTCGGGGCGCGGGAACGGGCGGTTCTCGCCATGGAGCGGCGGGGATTCGCCGGGCCGGGGGCGAAGGAGCGGGCGATAAGGGAGCAGCTCGGGCTGGCGCCGGTGCGGTATTACCAGCTTCTCAACGCCCTTCTGGACGATCCGCGGGCGCTGGCCCACGATCCGGTCACGGTGAACCGGCTCCGCCGGGTCCGGGCGTCCCGCCGCGACGACCGCTGACCCGGGTTCATCCGTACCAGGGGGCTCCGCCCCGAGCCCTTCGGGCGAGGCGGGGGTGCAGGGGGCGGCAGCCGCTTGGCGGGGTCCGGGGCGGAGCCCCGGGGACGGGTCGGGTAGGGGCGGCGGGGGCGGAGAAGCGTGGGTGGGTTCGGGGCGGCCCCGATAGGGTCGGCGTATGGGCAGTCATGCGGAATCCCCGGAACACCCCGAGACCACGGACACCGTCCCGACACCGGCGACCGCCGCGGGAAAGGACGGGCTGCAAGCCATCCTCGCGCGCCCCGCCCGAACGGTGATCGCACTCGACTTCGACGGAACCCTCGCCCCCATCGTCCCCGACCCCGAACAGGCCCGCGCCCATCCCGCTGCGGTCCCCGCCCTCGCGGCCCTCGCCCCGAAGGTCGCCTCCGTCGCCGTCGTCACCGGCCGGCCCGCCGGCGTGGCGGTCCGCCACGGCGGCTTCGCGGGCGTCCCGGGCCTCGACCACCTCGTCGTCCTCGGCCACTACGGCGCCGAACGCTGGGACGCCCGCACGGGCACCGTCAGCGCCCCCGCCCCCCACCCCGGCGTGGCAGCCGTCCGCGCCGAGCTGCCGGGAGTCCTCGACCGGGTCGGCGCCTGGCAGGGCACGTGGATCGAGGAGAAGGGCCGCGCGCTCGCCGTCCACACGCGCCGCGCCACGGACCCGCAGGCCGCCTTCGAGTCCCTGCGCGAACCCCTCGCCGATCTCGCCACCCGGCACGGCCTGATCGTCGAACCGGGCCGGATGGTCCTGGAACTGCGCCCGCCGGGCATGGACAAGGGCGTCGCCCTCCTGGAGTACGTCCGCGAGGTCGGCGCCGAAGCGGTCCTCTACGCGGGCGACGACCTCGGCGACCTCCCCGCCTTCGCCGCCGTCGACAAACTCCGCTCGGACGGCGTCCCGGGCCTGCTGGTGTGCAGCGGCAGCTCGGAGGTCGCGGAACTCGCCGACCGCGCCGACCTGGTGGTCGACGGCCCCGCCGGGGTCGTCCACCTGCTGAGGGCCCTGGCGGACCGGTTGGACCGGTAGCCCCGGCCCGCCGCGGCGAACGGCGCCCTCACTCCTCCAGCGCGCGCAACTGCTCCAGGAACCACTGCGCCGGAGGCAGGGCCGTCGCCGCCGCGGCGAGCCGCTTCGTGCGCTCGGCCCGCTCACCGGCCGACAGGGACAGGGCCTCGTGCAGCGCCCGCGCGGTGCCGACCACGTCGTACGGGTTCACCGCGACCGCGTCCTCGCCCAGCTCCTCGAACGCCCCGGCCTCCCGGGACAGCACCAGCACGCACCCCTCGTCGGAGACGACGGGCACCTCCTTGGCGACGAGGTTCATGCCGTCCCGGATGGGGTTGACGAGGGCGACGTCGGCGAGCCGGTAGGCGGCCAGCGAGCGGGCGAAGTCGTCCTTGACGTGGAGCACCACCGGGGTCCAACCCGGCGTCCCGTACTGGGAGTTGATCTCGTCCGCCAGGGTCTGCACGGCGGCCGTGTAGTCCCGGTAGACCGCCAGGTCCTGGCGGGAGGGGTAGGCGAAGGCCACGTGGACCACCCGCTCGCGCCACTCCGGCCGGTCCTCCAGGAGCTGCCGGTACGACAGCAGGCCCCGCACGATGTTCTTCGACAGCTCGGTGCGGTCGACCCGCACGATCGCTCTGCGGGCGCGGCCGTCGGGGCCCTCACCGATCTGCCCGCGCAGCGCGTCCATCCGCTCGGCGACGTCCGCCTCGTGGGAGCGCCCGCGCAGGAAGTCCGCGTCCGCGCCGAGCCCGTGCACCCCGACCCGGGTGTCGCCGAGCCCGCCGACGAGCGCCTCGCAGCAGGCGGTGAACGCGTTCGCCCAGCGGTGCGTCAGGAAGCCCAGCCGGTCCGCGCCGAGCATGCCGCGCAGCACCTGCTCGGCGATGTCGTCGGGCAGCATCCGGAAGTAGTCGACCGGCGCCCACGGTGTGTGGGAGAAGTGGCCGATGCGCAGGTCGGGGCGGAGCTCCCGCAGCATGCCGGGGACCAGGGTCAGGTGGTAGTCCTGCACGATCACCACGGCGCCCTCGGCCGCCTCGTCCGCCAGGGCGCGCGCGAACGAGCGGTTGTAGGCCTCGTACGACGCCCACTGGCGCCGGAACTCCTGGTCGAAGACCGGCTCCAGCGGCGTCTGGTACAGCATGTGGTGGACGAACCACAGCATGGAGTTCGCGATGCCGTTGTAGGCGTCCGCGTGCACCGTGGCGTCGATGTCCAGCATCCGCACGCCCTCCTCGCCGACCCCGCGCCGGACCGCCTCGCGGTCCCCCTCGCCGAGCGCCGAGCACACCCACAGGGCCCCCGCGTCCGGACCGATCGCGGAGAGGCCGGAGACCAGCCCGCCCCCGCCGCGCCGGGCCTGGAGCGAGCCGTCCTCGCGCACCTCGTAGGAGACCGGGCCGCGGTTGGACGCGACGAGGATCCGGTGGGCGCCATGCGTTGAAGCCGTTGAAGCCGTTGAAGCCATGCCTCGAAACCTAGCCCGGCACCGAAACGCTCAAACGTTCCCGTCGGCCGTATGCGACGAAGGACACGAACCGCGGGGCGGTGGCGCCGGTCGTGCCGTCCACCACCCCCTCACCAGGGACGCGGTTCACGCGGCCCGGCGTTCCACGTATTCGGAGATTTCGGCCATCGGGGGGCGTTCCTCCGTGTCCACCGAGTACGTACGCGGCTCGAAACCGTCCTCGCCCCGCTCGAACTGGGTGAGGGAGGGCCGGATGAGATGGCCGCGGGCCAGCCGGAGCTGCGCCGTGCGGTAGATCGCGGCGGACATCCGGCCCAGCGCCTGCCCGTCCTGGTGGCGGTGCTTGCGCTCGCCCACGTCGACCTGGGCGAGCGCGTCGAGGCCCACCAGGTGCAGGGCGTCGACGAGCATGCCCAGTTCGACGCCGTACCCGACGGGGAAGGGGAGCTGTTCCAGCAGCGAGCGGCGGGCCGCGTACTCACCGCCGAGCGGCTGGACGAAGCCGGCCAGCTGGGGCCAGTGCATGTTCAGCAGCGGGCGGGCCATGAGCTCCGTGACGCGGCCGCCCTGCCCCGCGGCGCCGGCCAGCGGACGGTCGTACATCCCCTTGACGAGGTCCACGCCCGGCTCGGTGAGCAGCGGGCCCACGATCCCTGAGACGAAGTCCGACGAGAACTCCCTCAGGTCCGCGTCGATGAAACAGACGATGTCCCCGCTCGTCACGAGGAGCGACCGCCACAGCACCTCGCCCTTGCCGGGCACAGCCGGGATGCGGGGCAGGATCTCGTCCCGGTGCACGACACGCGCGCCCGCCGCGGCGGCCACCTCCGAGGTGCGGTCGGTCGAACCCGAGTCGACGACGACGATCTCGTCGACGAGGGGCACCTGCCGCATCAGGTCGTGGCGGATGACGGTGACGATCTCGCCGACCGTCTCCTCCTCGTTCAGCGCGGGCAGCACGACGCTCACCGTGGAGCCCGAGGCGCGCTTGGCGGACATGATTCTGTGGAGCGGGCGATCGGCCACGGACCAGGAGCGTGTGTTCAGCCAGCGCTCGACTTCCTTCAGCACAGTCTGCGGCTCCTCACTGTCTGATCACCCGGTGTCGCACGGTGTGATCCATCTCGCGGTTCGGACGACTATCTCAACTGTCCTGGCCTTCGGTTACAGTCTTGAACAACGCGGATGACCATCGCATGTCGTAGATCATCCCGGACTGAAGACCAACAACCGAATACCGCTCATCCAGAGGGGCAGAGGGATACGGCCCGATGAAGCCCCGGCAACCCTCCAGCCGGTCCTGTACCGATCATTGCCGATCGCGTCGCGGGGCTCCCGGCTCGGGAAGGTGCCAAATCCGTCTCACGGCGAAGTGCGTCGTGAGGAAGATGAGGAGAAAGGGCCTCGCCTCCATGGCTGCGCAGACTGTTGCAAGCACTCCGGACACCGCGACCTCCGCGGACCCGTCGGCTTCCACCGCTTCCACCGGCACCGTCGATCTGGGCCCCGCCGCGGCGCTCTCCTGCCGCGAATGCGGCCACCGGGTGCCGCTCGGCCCGGTCTTCGCCTGCGAGGAGTGTTTCGGACCGCTCGAGATCGCCTACGACTTCTCGGCCTACGACACCGAAGAACTCCGGGCGCGCATCGAGGCGGGCCCCGCGAACATCTGGCGTTACGCGCCACTGCTGCCCGTCCCGGCCGACGTCGCCGACAAGCCGAACATCAACCCGGGCTGGACCAGGCTCGTCAAGGCCGACAACCTCGCCCGCGAGCTGGGCGTCGAACCCGGCCGGCTCTTCGTCAAGGACGATTCCGGCAACCCGACGCACTCCTTCAAGGACCGCGTCGTCGCCCAGGCCATCGAGGCCGCCCGCGCCTTCGGCTTCACCACCCTCTCCTGCTCCTCGACCGGCAACCTCGCCGGCGCGGTGGGCGCCGCCGCCGCGCGTGCCGGCTTCCGCTCCTGCGTGTTCATCCCGCACGACCTGGAGCAGGGCAAGGTCGTCATGGCCGCGGTCTACGGCGGCGAGCTCGTCGGCATCGAGGGCAACTACGACGACGTGAACCGCTTCTGCTCCGAGCTGATCGGCGACCCGGCCGGTGAGGGCTGGGGCTTCGTCAACGTCAACCTGCGGCCGTACTACGCGGAGGGGTCCAAGACCCTCGCGTACGAGATCTGCGAGCAGCTCGGCTGGCAGCTGCCCGACCAGCTCGTCGTGCCGATCGCCTCCGGCTCCCAGCTGACGAAGGTCGACAAGGGGCTGCAGGAGCTGATCAAGCTCGGCCTCGTCGAGGACAAGCCCTACAAGATCTTCGGCGCGCAGGCCGAGGGCTGTTCGCCGGTGTCGGTCGCCTACAAGGCCGGCCACGACGTCGTCCGGCCGCAGAAGCCGGACACCATCGCCAAGTCGCTGGCCATCGGCAACCCCGCCGACGGCCCGTACGTGCTGGACATCGCGCGGCGGACGGGCGGGGCCGTGGAGGACGTGAACGACGAGCAGGTGGTCGACGCGATCAAGCTGCTGGCGCGCACCGAGGGGATCTTCGCGGAGACCGCCGGCGGTGTGACGGTGGGGGTGGCCAAGAAGCTGATCGAGAACGGGCTGCTCGACCCGACGCTCACCACGGTCGTGCTGAACACCGGTGACGGCCTCAAGACGCTGGACGCGGTGGCCGGCACGGGACTGACCGCGACCATCCGCCCCAGCCTGGACTCCTTCCGCGAGGCCGGCCTCGCGTAGCCGCCCGGCCGGGGAGGTCCTTCCCCGGCCACGGGCCCGCGGGGGCCGGACGCGCAGTTCCACGCGCCCCTGCCGGGGCGCTCTCCGCCGTACGCCACCATCCGACCGGGAGGTCACCGCATGAGCGTCAACGTCCGCATCCCCACCATCCTGCGCACCTACACCGGTGGCCGGTCCGAGGTGACCGCCGAGGGAGGGACCCTCGGCGAGGTGATCTCCGACCTGGAGAAGAACCACACGGGCATCGCCGCGCGCGTGCTCGACGACGAGGGCAAGCTGCGCCGGTTCGTCAACGTGTACGTCAACGACGACGACGTCCGCTTCGAGCAGGGCCTGGAGACGGCGACGCCGGACGGCGCGGGCGTCTCGATCATCCCCGCCGTCGCCGGAGGCTGACGGGCGGTTACCCACGGTGAAATCATTACCGTGGGTAATGCCAATCACCGAGAGTTCATCGAATTGCCCCCTCCGTGAGAGAAGCGGAGGGGGCAATTCTGCATGGTTGAGCGGGGTACAGTTGGGGAACCCGCCGCCTTATCCATGCCGGGTGCATATGAGTGCAGGTGCGGCCTGCGATAAGAAGTGGCCAAAGTGCCCGGCGTTTTTGAGCCTTATGTGGCCTTTATGGGGCCCGAGTTGCCCTAAATCTTCGCGAATTCTCCCTATATTCCCGATCGGGCGTGCCCAGAATTCTCGTCCGATTGACCTGTTGCAGACGGCAGTTGGGCAGATACATTCAGCCGCGGTCGACGCGTTCCGGCGCACACCCCCAATCCGTTGGGGGGTGGAGGTCTGACCCGGGTCCGCGAAGTGCGGTCCTGTGCAAGGGCCAGTAATAGGGGAGTTAGGCATGGCTCAGGGCACCGTCAAGTGGTTCAACGCGGAGAAGGGGTACGGCTTCATCGCGGTCGACGGTGGTGCGGATGTTTTCGTCCACTACAGCGCGATTCAGATGGACGGCTACCGCACCCTGGAAGAGGGTCAGCGGGTCGATTTCGAGATCTCGCAGGGCCAGAAGGGGCCGCAGGCGGACATGGTCCGGCTCGCGACCGGCTGAAGCACGCGCCGACTGACTGTTCGACGTGACGAAGGGCTCGTATCCCTCTGGGGTGCGAGCCCTTCGGTCTGTCCGGGGCGTCCGCGCGACCCCTCCGGGGCGTCCGAGCGACCCCTCCGAGGGGCGGTCGCGCCGCCCCTGTCCACCTGGGGATCCTCCGGAGTCGCTTGCACTCGGCAGGGGCGAGTGCTAATCATTGCGTTAGCACTCTGAAGGTGAGAGTGATAACGAAGGACCGGGTCGGTGAGGCCCGCAGGCCAGGTGGTGCAAGGAACCACGGGGCAGGCAGGCCGTCCGTCGCGGGCGCCAGCGCGGTCCGGAGCAATCCACCCCAGTCCGGGAGGACCACTTCACATGGCCAAGATCATCGCGTTCGACGAGGAGGCACGGCGCGGTCTCGAGCGCGGGATGAACCAGCTCGCCGACGCCGTCAAGGTCACCCTTGGCCCCAAGGGCCGCAACGTCGTCCTCGAGAAGAAGTGGGGCGCCCCCACGATCACCAACGATGGTGTTTCCATCGCCAAGGAGATCGAGCTCGAGGACCCGTACGAGAAGATCGGCGCCGAGCTGGTCAAGGAAGTCGCCAAGAAGACGGACGACGTCGCCGGTGACGGTACGACCACGGCGACCGTGCTCGCCCAGGCGCTCGTCCGCGAGGGCCTGCGCAACGTAGCCGCCGGCGCCAACCCGATGGCTCTCAAGCGTGGTATCGAGAAGGCCGTCGAGGCCGTCTCCGGTGCCCTCCTTGAGCAGGCCAAGGATGTCGAGACCAAGGAGCAGATCGCTTCCACGGCCTCCATCTCCGCCGCCGACACCCAGATCGGCGAGCTCATCGCCGAGGCGATGGACAAGGTCGGCAAGGAAGGCGTCATCACCGTCGAGGAGTCCCAGACCTTCGGTCTGGAGCTTGAGCTCACCGAGGGTATGCGCTTCGACAAGGGCTACATCTCGGCGTACTTCGCCACCGACATGGAGCGTATGGAGGCCGTCCTCGACGACCCGTACATCCTGATCGCCAACTCGAAGATCAGCAACGTCAAGGACCTGCTGCCGCTCCTCGAGAAGGTCATGCAGTCCGGCAAGCCGCTGCTGATCATCGCCGAGGACGTCGAGGGCGAGGCCCTGTCGACCCTGGTCGTCAACAAGATCCGTGGCACCTTCAAGTCCGTCGCCGTCAAGGCTCCGGGCTTCGGTGACCGCCGCAAGGCCATGCTCGGCGACATCGCCATCCTCACGGGCGGCGAGGTCATCTCCGAGGAGGTCGGCCTCAAGCTGGAGAACGCGGGTCTGGACCTGCTGGGCCGTGCCCGCAAGGTCGTCATCACCAAGGACGAGACCACGATCGTCGACGGCGCCGGCTCGGCCGACCAGGTCGCCGGTCGCGTGAACCAGATCCGTGCCGAGATCGAGAACTCGGACTCGGACTACGACCGCGAGAAGCTCCAGGAGCGCCTGGCGAAGCTGGCCGGCGGCGTGGCCGTCATCAAGGCCGGTGCCGCCACCGAGGTCGAGCTCAAGGAGCGCAAGCACCGTATCGAGGACGCCGTTCGCAACGCGAAGGCGGCCGTCGAGGAGGGCATCGTCGCCGGTGGTGGCGTGGCCCTGCTCCAGGCTTCCTCGGTCTTCGAGAAGCTCGAGCTGACGGGTGACGAGGCGACCGGCGCCAACGCCGTGAAGCTCGCCCTGGAGGCCCCGCTCAAGCAGATCGCCGTCAACGGTGGTCTCGAGGGTGGCGTCATCGTCGAGAAGGTGCGCAACCTGCCCGTCGGCCACGGCCTCAACGCCGCGACCGGCGAGTACGTCGACATGATCGCCGAAGGCATCATCGACCCGGCGAAGGTGACCCGTTCCGCGCTGCAGAACGCCGCCTCCATCGCCGCGCTGTTCCTCACCACCGAGGCCGTCATCGCCGACAAGCCGGAGAAGGCCGCCGCGGCCGCTCCGGGCGGCATGCCGGGCGGTGACATGGACTTCTGATCCGCCTCCGGCTGATCACTGTCCTGACGTTCCGAGGGCGGTACCCCTTCTCCCAGGGGGTGCCGCCCTCGGGCGTGTCCGGGGTCACACGAGGAGTCGGAGAGCGCCGGAATTCCGCGCCGGACCCGGCGGTTGAGGGGACGGGCGGTTGATGCGCATGCACATACCGAGTGGAATGCCCGTCAGTCGTCCGCCCGATGACCGACCGACCTCTCCGAGGAGTCCCGTACGTGACTGCCAACGCCGCCTCCCGTGCCGCCGAGATCCTGTCCCGCCCCGTCGCCCTGAACGGCCTGACCGTCCCGAACCGGATCGTGATGGCGCCGATGACCCGGCAGTTCTCGCCGGGCGGTGTTCCGGGCGAGGACGTCGTCGGGTACTACGCGCGCCGTGCCGCCGCGGGGGTCGGCCTCATCGTCACCGAGGGCACCTACGTCGGCCACGAGTCGGCCGGGCAGAGCGACCGCGTCCCGCGCTTCCACGGCGAGGAGCAGCTCGCGGGCTGGACGAAGGTCGCGGACGCGGTGCACGCGGCGGGCGGCACGATCGTGCCCCAGCTGTGGCACATCGGCATGGTGCGTGAGGCGGGCCAGCCGCCGTTCGCCGACGCCCCGCCGGTCGGCCCGTCCGGTCTGACCAACGAGGGCGCCGAGGTCACCGGCAAGGCCATGACCCAGCAGGACCTGGACGACGTCATCGAGGCGTTCGCGAAGGCGGCCGCCGACGCCGAGCGCATCGGCTTCGACGGCGTCGAGCTGCACGGTGCCCACGGCTACCTGCTCGACCAGTTCCTGTGGTCGGGCACCAACCGCCGCACCGACGCGTACGGCGGCGACCCCGTGGCCCGGGCCCGGTTCTCGGCGGAGATCGCGGCCGCGGTCCGCGCCGCGGTCTCGCCGGAGTTCCCGGTCATCTTCCGCTACTCGCAGTGGAAGCAGCAGGCGTACGACGCCCGGCTCGCCGAGACCCCGGAGGAGCTGGAGGCGATCCTGACCCCGTTGGCCGAGGCCGGCGTGGACGTCTTCCACGCCTCCACCCGCCGCTACTGGCTGCCCGAGTTCGACGGCTCCGACCTCAACCTGGCGGGCTGGTCGAAGAAGCTGACGGGCAAGCCGGTCATCAGCGTCGGCTCGGTCGGCCTGGACGGCGAGTTCCTGAAGGCCTTCCAGGGCGAGGGCTCCTCCGTGCGGGGCATCGACGACCTCCTCGACCGTCTGGAGCGCGACGAGTTCGATCTCGTCGCCGTCGGCCGCGCGCTGCTCCAGGACCCCGAGTGGGCGGAGAAGGTGCTTGCCGGCCGCTTCGACGAGCTGAAGGCGTACGACCCGGCGGCGCTGCGGACGCTCAGCTGACCCCATTCCCCTGGCCGGGCGCGGACCCCGCTGACCAGCCGGCTTCAGGCCGCCGCGGGCCGCGCACTACGTCGCGAAGGGGGGCGGCGACAGGTGGTCGACGGGCCGCTACAGGTTCCCCATGGGTTCGATGTCGACCTTGACCGGGGTGCCCCAGATGCGCAGCACCTCGTAGTCCGTGAACTCGTGGACCAGGCGGTAGGCCATCCCCGGCCGGGGGGTGCGGCGCTCCGCGGCGAGATAGCGCTCGGCCTCCTGGCGGTCGCGGCGCGGGGTGCCGCACAGCGCCCAGGCCTGCCCCGTCCACACCTCCGGGAGCCAGCGCTGCTGGGGCTGGGGGCGATCGGCGCGTACGCCGTACCGGGACATCGTGCGCTCGGGGGACTCGTCGGGGCCGGGGGTGCGGGCGTGCCCGTAGGCGTCGTTGACCTCGGTGCGGCGGGCGGCGCGACGGCGCGTCTCACAGAGCAGACAGAGGTCGGCGGCGCCCTCGTCCACCGGGCCGTTCGGGTGCTCGGCGCAGCGGGTCGTGGGCACCGCCGTGGTGACCGTCTCCTCCAGCAGGTCCAGGGCCCGCTTGAGATCGGCCTTGACCTCGTGCAGCTTCGCGTCGGGGGTGTCGGCGTTCAGCGCGTCGCCGTGCTCGCCGAGGACGCGCAGGGCCCGGCCGAGGGCGGTCAGCTGTGCGTGGTTCATGCGTCCACCCTGCCACGCCGCACCGACAGCCCGGTGCGGCCGGTGAGGCCGGTGCGACAGGTGCCGCTCAGCGGGGTGCCGCCGCGAGCGCCGCGCGCAGGTGGCCGTCGCTCTCCTCCAGGAGGCGGGCCGCCGTGGGCCCGTCCACCCCGCCCAGGAGGGCGAGGATGGCGTTCTTCACCTCCCCGTCGGTGGCCGCGAGGGCCTGCTCGATCTCCTCGTCCGAGGCGCCGGTCGCCAGCGCGACGATGCGCCGGGAGCGGGCGCGGAGCTTCTCGTTCGAGGCGCGGACGTCGACCATCAGGTTCCCGTACGTCTTGCCGAGCCGGATCATCGTGATCGTCGAGAACATGTTGAGGACGAGTTTCTGGGCCGTGCCCGCCTTCAGACGGGTGGAGCCCGTCAGCAGCTCCGGGCCGACGACGATCTCGATGCCGTGCTCGGCGGCGGCCGCGAGGGCGCTGTGCGCGTTGCAGGACAGGCCGATGGTCAACGCGCCGCGTGCGCGGGCGTGTTCGACGGCGCCGACGGCGTACGGGGTGCGGCCGGAGGCGGAGATGCCGACCACCGTGTCGTCGGGGGTGAGGGCGAGCGCCTCCAGGTCGGCCGCCGCCAGTTCCCTGGAGTCCTCGGCGCCCTCGACCGAGGTGACCATGGCGCCGGGGCCGCCCGCGATCAGCCCGACGACCTCGGACGGGTCGGTGTTGAAGGTGGGCGGGCACTCGGAGGCGTCCAGGATTCCGAGGCGGCCCGCGGTGCCCGCGCCCGCGTAGATCAGCCGGCCGCCGCGGGACATCCGCTCCGCGATGTCGTCGATCGCGGCGGCGATGAGGGGGAGCCGGTCCGCGACCGCCGCCGGCACGGTCGCGTCCTCGGCGTTCATGAGCCGCGCGATCTCCAGCGTGGGCAGCCGGTCGATCTCGGAGAGTTCGGGGCGGAACGCCTCGGTGGTCAGCGTCTCCAGCTCGGCGCGCAGATCGCGGTAGTTGGAGGAGGCGTCGGCGGTGGAGGTCATGTGGAGCGGCTCTTTCCGGTGCGGGGTGACAAGGGGGTGCCCTTCTGGGGCGCTGGGCTGTGACGCGTGCGGCTCGGTCGCGTGGGCGGGCCGGGCGGGAACGGTCCGGGGTTCTCGTACGGCCTTCCGGTCTCTTCCGGCCCGCGGCGGCGCGCTACCGCGTACGCCCCCTGGGGGTGTGCCGGTGCGCCAAGGCCTCGTACGACGCGGCCAGCGCGGGTGCCGCCGTCTCGTACGTCCGCTGTGCGACCCCCACGAACAGGCAGTCGACCACCAGCAGCTGGCTGGTGCGCGAGGACATCGCCGCCGGGCGCAGCTCGCTCTCGCGGGCCGTGGAGGTGGTGAGGATGTGGTCCGCGTACTGCGTCACGGGCCCGTCCGGGCGGCCGGTGATCGCGATCGTGGTCGCCCCGCGCTCGAAGGCGACCCGGAGCGGCTCGATGATGTCGCCGGTGGAGCCGGAGTGGGTGATCGCGATGGCCACGTCCTTGGCGCGAAGTTGCACCGCGTTGGTGACGGCGAGGTGGGGGTCGCTGTGCGGGTGGGCTATCAGCCCGATGCGCAGGAGCTTCTGGGCGAGGTCCTGGGCGACGAGGCCGGACGCGCCGACCCCGTAGATGTCGACGCGGCGGGCGGCGGCGAGCGCGGTGACGGCCGCGCCGAGCTGGACCGTGTCGAGCCCGGCCGCGGTGTCGGCGAGGGTCTGCTGCTCGTCGTAGGCGAGCTTGGCGACGACGTCGGCGATCGGGTCGTCGACCGCTATGTCGGCGGTGACCGCCGGGGCGCGGCCCGACTGCTGCTGGGCGGCGAGGCCCGCGAGCGCCAGGCGCAGGTCGCGGTAGCCGGGGTAGCCCAGGAGGCGTGCGGTGCGCACGACCGTCGCCTCGCTGGTGCCGGTGAGCTCGGCGAGGCCGGTGACCGTGAGGGACGCGCAGCCGGCCGGGTCCGCGGCGACGGCCTCGGCCACCCGCTGCATGGAGCGGGTCATCGACGGGGCCAGCGTCCGCACCTTGGCCGCGAGGGCGGCCGGGGCGGGCGGGGCCTCACCGGCGAAAATTTCCTTCACTTCTTGGGTCACCTCTGAAAGATATTTTCTGCTGGGGTATCCGGTCAAGAGTGCGCACAATGGGTGCATGCCCCCCCACAGTGATCCCATCAGCCCCTTGGAGCAGGCGTTGCACGCGGCTCGTGCCCTCGTCCTGGCCGACCTGGTCGCCGGGGAGGTGGCCGAGGCGGACGTCGTCTCGCTCGTCGAGGACTCGGTGGTGCAGCGCCGCTGGTGGGTCGAGCAGTGGCCGGAGGGTGTCGGCTATGTCGCCGGGCTGGTCGCCCAGGACGTCCAGGACGCGCTCCTGGAGCGGTACGGGCGGTGGCCGCTGTGCCCGGTCTGCGGCTCCGGGGACCCGCACGCGCTCGACGTGGAGCCCGAGTTGGGGCCCGACCCGCACTGGGTGTGCCACAAGGCCGGTGTGAAGGTCGCGTCGGTGGGCACCCTGGGATCCGCCACCGGCGACACCCCGTCCTCGTGACCGTCTACATCGACCCGCCCACCTGGCCGGGGCACGGCCGCCTGTGGTCCCACCTGATCAGCGACCTGTCGTACGACGAACTGCACCGGTTCGCGGCCGGCCTCGGCGTCCCGTCGCGGGCCTTCGAACGCGACCACTACGACATCCCGGCCCACCGCTACGCGGACGCCGTGCGCGCCGGCGCGGTGGAGGTCGGCAGCCGCGAGGTGGTGCGGCTGCTGCACGGGGCGGGGTTGCGCCGGCGCAAGCACGCCGGCCGGTGAGGAGCGGGAGCGGGTCCACGGGTGTGCCGCCTGCCGGTGACCGCCACCGGGTCGGGCCCCGGTGTCCCGGAGGAGCGCGGGCCGGGCGCGGCGGATGGGCGGACGGGACCGCGTCCAGGGGAGCGGGTCAGTCCTCGCGGGCGTACACCCGCAGGGCCGGGTCCGGGCCGGCCAGCTCGTACGCGTACTGACCGGCGTCCTCGCTCACCCGGGTGAAACCGGCGCGTGCGACGACCCGTTGGGAGGCGGCGTTGTCCCGGTCTATGACCGCGAAGAGGACCTTGACGTCGTCACGGGAGAGGTACCGGGCGGCGAGGGCGCCGAGCGCCTCGGTCGCGTAGCCGTGGCCGCGGGCACCCTCCGCGAGGTCGTAGCCCACCTCGGCGCGGCCCTGCTCGTCGGGTGCGCCGTGGAAGCCCAGGGCGCCGACGGCCAGGCCGTCCGCGGTCCGTACGAGCACGAACATGCCCCACTCCGGGCGGTGCACGCCCGCCTCGTACCCCTTCACGATCATCCCGGCGGCGTCCCGGGTGCCCTCGAAGGGGCCGCCCTCGATCCACCGGAAGCCGCCCGTGCCGCCCGCGAGCAGATCGGCGGCGGCCGCGGGCGTGACGCCCTGCAGGGTGAGCCGCTCGGCCTCGATCACCAGGTTGTTGTTCCAGCGCCACTCGGTGAGCGGGGCGCGGTCCGGCAGTTCGCCGCGGCCGGTCGCCCACAGCAGGGTCGGCCAGGGGGCGTGGCCGGGCCGTACCTGCGGGAAGATCCGGGCGAGGACGTCCTCGCACAGCTCGGCCGGGGGCTCGTAGGCGACCCCCAGCCCCTGGGCGATGTCGTGCGTGTGCACCAGCACCTCGGTGACGCCCATCGCGGCGAAGCCCTCGCGCCCGGCGCTGCGGAACGGGTACGGGTGGAAGGCGCGCAGTTCGCGCGGTGCCGTACGGACGGCGGCGGCCAGCAGCGTGCCGGTCGCCTCGATCACGTCGACGACGGCCGCCGCGTCGGTGCCGTCGTCCATGACGATCTCGAACGGCAGATAGGCCCCGGTCGCGCGGCCCGCCAACTGGCCCGCGTACGCGACGAGGTCGGACGCGATGTGCTCGGCCGTCCTGCGGCAGCTCCACTCCAGACGGCCCGCCCGGACCCCGTCCCAGTCCCGTCCGGTCACCGTCCGCAGCAGTGCCACGGCCCCGGAGACGGCTTCCTGCACCTGGTCCCCACCCATGTCTCGCATGCGGGTGAGGATAAGTGCGCTCAGGCCTGTGTGTGTACTGGATTGTTCGCGTTCCCGGCCGCCACCACGCGGGACGGACCGCCCCGCTGGTGCAGTCGCAGCGAGACCGCCGCCACGGCCATCCCGGCCACCGTCATCGCGGCGCCCGCCCAGGCCGTCGCGGTGTACCCGAGGCCCGCGTCGATGACCGCGCCGCCGACCCAGGGGCCCCCGGCGTTGCCGAGGTTGAAGGCGGCCGTGGTGGTGGCGCCGGCCAGGGTGGGGGCGGCACCGGCGAGGTCGAACAGGCGGGCGTTGAGCGCCGGGGCGGTGCCGAAGCAGGAGACGCCGAGCAGGAAGGAGAGGGTGACGGCCGCGATCGCGAACTGCCCCAGCAGGGCGAGCGCGACGAGGACGGAGGCGGAGGCGGCGATACCGGTGAGGAGCACCCCGAACAGGTGCGCGTCGGCGATCCGGCCGCCGATCGTCGTACCGATGAACGCGCCGACCCCGAACAGCGCCAGGACGCCGGGCACCCAGCCGTCGTCGAGCCCGGCGACGTCGGTGAGCAGCGGCGAGAGATAGCTGAACGCGCAGAACACGCCGCCCGCGGAGAGCATCACGACGGAGACGGCGAGCCAGACCTGCGTGTCGCGGTAGACGACCACCTCCCGCCGCAGCCGCGGCTTCTCGGCCGGCGCCGGGATGCGCGGGATCAGGGTGACGACGCCCACCAGGGCGATCGCCGAGGCGGCGCCGACGGCCCAGAACGCGGAGCGCCAGCCCAGGTGCTCCCCGAGGAACGCGCCGGCCGGGACGCCCAGGACGTTCGCGATGGAGAGCCCGCCGATCATCACCGAGAGGGCGCGGGCCCGGACGGTCCGCGGGACCATCGTTATCGCCACCGCCGCGCCCACCGCCCAGAAGCCCGCGCAGGCCAGCGCGCTCACCACGCGGGAGGCGAAGAGCACGGTGTACGTCGGAGCGAGCGCCCCCGCGACCTGCCCGAGACCGAAGACGGCGAGGAGGACGACGAGGGTGGTGCGGCGCGGCAGCCGCAGGGTGGCCACGGCGAGCAGCGGCGCCCCGACGACCATCCCGACGGCGAACGCCGATATCAGCAGGCCCGCCCGCGGGATGGTGACGCCCATGTCGTCGGCTATCGGCGGCAGCAGTCCCGAGAGCATGAACTCGCTGGTCCCGAGGGCGAAGACGGAGAGGGCGAGGATGTGGACGGCGAGGGGCATACGGGTACGCGCGCCGGTCATGCGCCGGCCTCGCCGGGCGCGGCCGGATCCAGCCGGCCCAGCTCGTGCCCGACGTTGTGCCGGGCCCGCTCCTCCCACTCCCGCTTTCCGTAAGGCGTCCGGAACAGCCGTGGCAGGCCGAGGAGTTCGCGCAGCACCGCCGCCCGGCCCACGCGGAAGGCCTCGTCCGGGACGAAGGCGTACTCCTCGCGGACCGCGGCGGTGTAGGCGGCGTAGGCACCCGGCGGCGAGGCCAGGACGGCGAGGTCGGCGTCGCAGAGGACCGCGCCGTTGCGGTCGTCGGGGGCGGGGTCGTGGGTGACGGTGAGGCGGACGAGACGGGCGACCTCCCGTGTACGCGGCGCGTCGCCGCCCAGTTCGGCGAGGGCGCGTTCGGCGAGACGGGCGGAGCGTTCCTCGTTCTCGGAGCGGTCGGGGTGGTAGACGGCGTCGTGGAACCAGGCGGCCAGGCGCACCAGGTCCGGATCGTCCGCGTACTTCTCCAGCAGATCGATGTGGTCGAGGACCGCCGTGAGGTGCGCGACGGAGTGGTACCGGCGCTGCGGCTCCTGCCAGCGGGCGAGCAGGTTGTCCGCGTACGGGGCCGGGTCGGGTCCGCCGGGCGGCCGGGCACCTTCCAGGGCATGGGTCCAGCGGGCGCGCAACGCGTCGAGGTCGGGCATGTGCGCATTCTCCCGCGCCGGGGCGGCGGACCACAGGGTGCGGCCGGGACGCCCTCGGACGATCTTCTCGCGGCGGTGGCTGTTCCCGGCGTACGCTTGGGATTGGACTAGACCTGTAGTAGCCGTCCGAGGGAAGAGGTCCTATGAGTGAGCGCAGGCGTGCGGCCCTGGAGGTGATCGCCCTCGGCGTGGAGGACGCGGTCGCCGCCCAGGACGGAGGCGCGGACCGGCTGGAGCTGGTCACCGACATGGCTGCCGACGGGCTGACCCCGACGGTGGAGACCTTCGCCGGGATCCGTGCCGCCGTCGACATCTCGCTGCGCGTGATGCTCAGACTCGCCGACGGTTTCGCGGCCGGGGACGTCGACGCGCTCGTCCGCGTGGCGGGGGAGATGCGGACCGCGGGGGCCGACGAGTTCGTCCTCGGCTTCCTCGACGAGCACGGCGGACCCGACCTGTCCGCCGTGGAGCGGATCGTCGTCGAACTGGACGGCTGCCCCTGGACCTTCCACCGCGCCATCGACCGCGCCGCCGACCGCGACTCGCTGCGCAAGCAGCTCGCCGAACTGCCCGGCCTGGACGCCTATCTGACGGCGGGTTCGCCGGACGGCGTGGACGACGGGTTCCCCACCCTGCTCGCCGAGACCGCCCGGGCCGGCGAGCCCGGCTACGAGCCGCGCGTCATGGTCGGCGGCGGCCTGCGCCTCGACCACGTGCCCCGGCTGCGCGCCGCGGGGGTCGACGCCTTCCACATCGGCGGCGCGGCCCGGCCCGGCGGGTGGGACACCCCGGTGTCCGCGGACGCGGTACGGCAGTGGCGGGCGGCGCTGGACGGATAGGGACGGTTCTCCCGGTCGGCGCCGGACGCGCCGGGGCCCGCATCCCCCCGCCGGGTGCGGCCGGCCCCGGGCCGGGGTGGCGGGGGGACGGCTCCCCGGGCACTCGGCCCGCTGTTTCCGGAGCGGTGCCGTTCCGGAGCCCCGCACCGCCTTGAAGCGGTGCCGTTCCAGCGCCCTGCCGTTCCAGCGCCCCGCCGTCTCGGAGTCGTGCCGTTCCAGCGCCCTGCCGTTCCAGCGCCCCGCCGTCTCGGAGTCGTGCCGTTCCAGCGCCCTGCCGTTCCAGCGCCCCGCCGTCTCGGAGTCGTGCCGTTCCAGCGCCCCGCCGTTCCAGCGCCCCGCCGTTTCCGGAGTCCCGCCGTCTCGAAGCGGTGCCGTTCCAGACCCCCGCCGAGGTCCTCCCGGGGCTAGCTCAGCTGGGGTGGCAGCGGCGCCGCGTGGGTCACGATCAGTCCCGAGACCGCGCGGGTCAGCGCCACGTACAGACGGCGCAGCCCGGTCCGCTCGTCCGGTTCGCCGTCGACCACGGCCCGCGGCTCGTCCAGGACCACGTAGTCGTACTCCAGGCCCTTGGCCAGGGAGGCGGGGACGAGCGTCAGCCGGGTGTCCTGGGTCGTCTCCTCGCCCGGACCGAGATACCCCAGACCGGCGGTGGCCAGTGCCTCGGCGAGCGCCGGCACGCGGGCGTCGGCGGCGATGAGCCCGACCGAGCCCTCCTGGCGCAGCAACTCCCGGCAGGAGTCGATCACTTCGGGGTCCGTCGCGATGGCCCGCAGCTCGAAGAAGCCCGGGTTCTCGCGGACCGACGCCACCGGGGTCAGCCCCGGCGCGATGTGCGGCAGCAGCCGGGAGGCGTAGGTGATGACGTCGGTGGGGACACGGAAACCCGCCGTCAGCTCCTCGACGACGGCCTCCTCCTTGCCGAGATGGGCGAGCGCCTCGCCCCAGCTCCGGGTCGCCCAGGGAGTGGTGCCCTGCGCGAGGTCGCCCAGTACCGTCGCCGAACCCGTCGTGCACCGGCGGCCCACGGCTCGGTACTGCATCGGGGAGAGGTCCTGCGCCTCGTCGAGCACCACGTGTCCGAGGGAGTGCGAGCGCTGTACGAGGTCGGTCGCCTCGTCGATCAGCACGGTGTCCGCGGGGGACCACTTGGCGGCCTTCACGGACCGGGCCGGCTTCGCCCAGAGGATCTCCTTCTGCTCGTCCGCGTCGAGGACACCCTCGGCGTGCACGGCGAGGAAGTCCGCGTCGGCGAGCAGCCGCAGGACCAGCCGGGCCGGGTCGACGGGCGGCCAGATCGCCTTGACCGCCGCCTTCACCGCGCTGTCACGGGCGACGGCGTCCTGCACCCGGTCGTCCGGTGCCTCCCCGGCCCGCTCCATCTGCACCAGCACGGCGTGCGCGATCCGTTGCGGAAGGGCCTCGCGGGCGGCGCCGTACCGGATGTCGCGGTCCAGCAACTCCCGGACGATCTCCTCCAGTTCGTACGCCGGTACCCGCCAGCGCCGGGAGCCGCGCACCACGACGACCGGCTCGCCCGGCGGTGTCACGTGCGAGCGGACCGCGCGCCGCAGCACCTCGGCCATCCGCGCGTCGCCCTTGATGACGGCGGCGGTGGACGTGTCGGTGCCGCGCACCTCCACATGGGCGACGAGGTCGTCGACCGTGGCCTGCTTGACCTCCAGCTCGCCCAGGGCGGGCAGCACCTGCTCGATGTAGTGCAGGAAGGACTTGTTCGGCCCGATGACGAGGGTGCCGGTGCGGGCCAGCCGTTCCCGGTGGGCGTAGAGGAGATAGGCGACGCGGTGCAGGCCGACGGCGGTCTTCCCGGTGCCGGGCCCCCCTTGGACGCACACGCTTCCGCTCAGCCCGCCGCGGACGATCTCGTCCTGCTCGGGCTGGATGGTCGCCACGATGTCGCGCATCGGGCCGACGCGCGGCCGCTCGATCTCCTGCTGGAGCAGCTTGCTGGTGGCCGCGGTCTCGGAGGGGTCGGAGAGGTGCTCGTCCTCGTACGCCGTGAGGTCGCCGCCGGTGTACCCGAAGCGGCGGCGCAGCCCGACGTCCATCGGGTCCTTCTTCGAGGCCCGGTAGAACGGCTGTGACACGGGGGCGCGCCAGTCGATGACCATCGGGTCGCCCTCGGCGTCGTGCACATGCCGCCGCCCGATGTAGAAACGCTCACCCTCGGCACCCTCCGCCTTGTCGGCGCCGGGCGCGTGCAGGTAGTCGAGACGGCCGAAGAACAGCGGGGTGTGGCTGAGATCGGCGAGGGCCTTGATCCGCTCGTCCATCTGGCGCTGGAGCACCGCGGCGTTGACCCAGTTCGCGGTGACGTCGCGGATGTCGAGGTTCTCCACGTCCTCGCGCATCGCGCGCAGCGCCGCACGGGACTCTCCGAGGTGGGTCCGCTCGCGCAACAGGGGATCGTCCTGGGTGTCCGGACCACGGTCGGCGCGGTCGGCGCGGTCGGTGCGGTCGGCGTGGGGGTCGGCGGGCGGGGTGGACACGGGGCTGCCTCCGGAGACCTGCGGCGTGACTGGATCCTGGATGTTCCTGGCCGGCCGGTTTCCGTCCGGGCGGCGGCACTCCGTCGAGGGAGGCGGGCAAGAGCGGAGATTCTAGGTCAGGGGAGCGGACCCGGGCCAACCGGTTTTTTCGTGGTGCCGGGGGTGCGGGTTCCTGGGTGGCAGGGGCGTGGGCTGCCGGTGTCAGGGTCGCGGAGGCCGGATCCCTAGGGGGCGCCGTCCGTCGTGAGGCGGACACACGGAGGCCCGCGGGTGTACGAGGGGGCGCCGAGGTTCGGTCCATGGACCGACGCCATAAGGGGCGGAGGCTCGCATGATGGATACATGAGCGCAGCCACTTTCACCCCAGGTCCAGCCCAGCACGGTCCCGCCGCCCGCGGCGCGACCGCCTTCTCCGTCGGTCATCACCGCCACCTCCTCGGCGACGCCCTGCGCGCCGTCAAGGTCTTCGCCGGCGCGGCCGTCGACGTGGTCATCCTCGGCGAGTACGGCGAGGAGGCGGGCGTACGGCACCACTGAGCCGCGGCCACCGCCGCGGTCGTACGCCCCGCCCACCGCGGTGAGCCGTACGCCGGAGCGAAGTGCCACGGCACTAGGGTCACCCCGTGCTTCAGCGGAAAGTGATCACTCGCTCACCCACCGGAGCCGACGCCGGCCGCCCCCTCGCGAGCGCCGCCGCGGCCGCCCTGCTCGCCGTCTCCCTCGCCGCCTTCGCCGCGCTGTGCGTCCTCCAGCGCGCCCCCATGGCCGACGCGCTCGTCTACCGGGCCGAGGGCGCGGCCGTCGCGCACGGCACGGATCTCTACGGGTTCACCGTCACCGAGTGGCGGCTGCCCGCCACGTACCCGCCCTTCGCGGCGCTCCTGTTCGTCCCGGCCGCCTGGCTCGCTCCGCCCACCCTGAAAGTGGTCTTCGTCCTCGGGAACACGGTCCTGCTGGCGGTGCTCGTACGGCTCTCCTTCCGCCTCGCGGGCCTTTCCGCCCGGCTCCCCGCGGTCTGTGCCGCCAGCGCGCTCACCCTGTGGCTCGAACCCGTCTTCCAGAGCGTCCTTTTCGGCCAGATCAATCTCGCCCTCGTCTGTCTGATCCTGTGGGACCTGTCCCGGCCGCCCGGCGCCCGCGGCAGGGGCGTCGCGCTCGGGATCGCGGCCGGGGTGAAACTGACCCCCGTCTTGTTCATCGCGTACCTGATGTTCACGGGGCGCCGGCGGGAGGCGCGCACGGCCGCGGGCACCTTCGCCGGGACCGTGCTGCTGGGCGCGTTCCTGCTGCCCGCGGCCAGTGTGGACTTCTGGACCCGGCGGCTCTACGAGACCGGCCGCGTCGGCAAGCCGTGGATCGTCGACAACCAGTCGCTCCAGGGGCTGATCGCCCGCGTGATGGGAGAACCGTCACCGGGACCGGCCTGGGCCCTGCCGGCCGCCGCCGTGGGCTGCGCGGGCCTCTGGCTGTCCTGCACCCGCACGACCGCCGCCGCGAGGAACACGTACGCGGCCCGGGCGTCGCACGCCGAGAAGGACACGTACGCCGAGCAGAGCCTGTACGCCGAGAATGCCCCGTACACGGAGAAGAGCCCGTACGCGGCCCAGGCTCCGCACGTCGCGAAGGCCCCGCACACCTCCGGGACGATGGACGCCTCCGAGCCACCGCACGCTTTCGAGCCCCCGCACACGTCCGGGCTCCCGCACATGTCGCGGCCCCCGCACACCCCGGGGACCGTGCCCGCTTCCACGACCACCTACGTGTCGAGGACCACGTACGCTCCGGATCGCGTCCCCGTGCGCGCCGGACGGGCCGCCCCGGCCACCGGTCCGCATCCCGACCGCTGGGGGGTGCTCGGCACCGCGTTCACGGCCCTTCTCGTCTCACCCATCAGCTGGTCGCACCACTGGGTGTGGTGCGTGCCGCTGATCGCCGTGCTGTACGCCGGACACGGACCGCGTCCGGCCGCCGCCGTCGCCGCGGTCTTCACGGCCCGCACCCTCTGGCTGATCCCGCACCAGGGCGACCTGGACCTCCGGCTCCCCTGGTGGCAGCAGCCGCTGGCCTCGCCGTACCCGCTGCTGGGGCTGCTCGTGCTGGCTCAGCTGTCGGCCAGCAGCTCGTCCGCGTCCAGGATCCGGTAGGCGTACCCCTGCTCCGCCAGGAACCGCTGCCGGTGGGCGGCGAAGTCCTGGTCGATGGTGTCGCGGGCGACGACCGAGTAGAAGTGGGCCTGGTGGCCGTCGGCCTTCGGCCGCAGCACCCGTCCCAGCCGCTGGGCCTCCTCCTGGCGCGACCCGAAGGTGCCCGACACCTGGATGGCGACGGTCGCCTCCGGCAGGTCGATGGAGAAGTTGGCGACCTTCGACACCACGAGCACGCTGATCTCGCCCTCGCGGAACGCGTCGAACAGCTTCTCGCGCTGCGCGTTGCTCGTCTCGCCCTTGATGACGGGCGCGTCCAGATGTTCGCCCAGCTCGTCGAGCTGGTCGATGTACTGGCCGATCACCAGGATCTGCTGCCCGGCGAACTTCCGTACCAGCGCCTCCGTCACCTTCCGCTTGGTCGCGGTCGTCGCGCAGAAGCGGTACTTCTCCTCGGCCTCGGCGGTGGCGTACGCGAGCCGCTCGGAGTCGGTCAGATTGACCCGCACCTCCACACAGTCCGCGGGCGCGATGTAACCCTGCGCCTCGATCTCCTTCCAGGGCGCGTCGAACCGCTTCGGTCCGATGAGCGAGAAGACGTCCGACTCGCGCCCGTCCTCACGGACCAGGGTGGCGGTGAGCCCCAGCCGGCGGCGCGCCTGGAGATCGGCGGTGAACTTGAAGACGGGCGCGGGCAGCAGGTGCACCTCGTCGTAGACGATCAGGCCCCAGTCACGGGAGTCGAAGAGCTCGAGGTGCGGATAGACGCCCTTCCGCTTCGTCGTCAGCACCTGGTAGGTCGCGATGGTGACCGGCCGGATCTCCTTGCGCGTCCCGCTGTACTCGCCGATCTCGTCCTCGGTCAGCGAGGTCCGCTTGACCAGCTCGTGCTTCCACTGCCGGGCGGAGACCGTGTTGGTGACGAGGATGAGGGTCGTGGCCTTGGCCTGCGCCATGGCCCCGGCGCCGACGAGCGTCTTGCCGGCACCGCAGGGCAGCACCACGACCCCGGACCCGCCGTGCCAGAAGTTCTCCACGGCCTGGTTCTGGTACGGCCGCAGCGCCCATCCGTCCTCGGCCAGCTCGATGGGGTGCGCCTCGCCGTCCACGTACCCGGCGAGGTCCTCGGCCGGCCAGCCCAGCTTCAGCAGCGTCTGCTTGATCTGCCCGCGCTCGGAGGGGTGCACGGCCACGGTGTCGGGGTCGATCCGGGCGCCGACCAGCGGCGCGATCCGCTTCGACCGCAGCACCTCTTCGAGAACGGGCCGGTCGGTGCTGGTCAGGACGAGTCCGTGCGCCGGGTGCTTGCTGAGCGTGAGCCGGCCGTAGCGGTCCATCGTCTCGGCGATGTCGACGAGCAGCGCGTGCGGCACCGGGTAGCGGCTGAACTCGACGAGGGCGTCGACGACCTGTTCGGCGTCGTGGCCCGCGGCCCGCGCGTTCCACAGCCCGAGCGGCGTCACCCGGTAGGTGTGGATGTGCTCGGGCGCCCGCTCCAGCTCCGCGAACGGCGCGATGACCCGGCGACAGGCGTCTGCCTGCTCGTGGTCGACCTCCAGGAGCAGGGTCTTGTCGGACTGGACGATGAGGGGACCGTTCACGTACGTACCTATCCCTTCCGCACGGCCAAACCTCAAGTGTGCCTTACGGACGGGTGATCACTGCTGGTCGTCCGCCAGCTCCGCTACCCCCGTGACGCGGTGCAGCGGATAGGTGCGGACCTCGTCGGCCGTGTGGTCGTACGCCGTCACGAAGCCGCCCTCGACGCGGATCGGGGCGATCACGCGCTGGCTGGCGGCGCCCTCGGCGTTGACGTACCCGATCCACACGGCCTCGCCGGTCATGACGGCGGCCTGCATGGTGGCGAGGGTCTCGGCGGAGCTGGTGCGGGGCAGCTCACCGGTGCCCGGCAGATCGGCCTGGGCCGCCTTGCGCGGGGTCGTGGAGGCCAGGTCACCGGCGCGGATGGCGCGGATCGCGGCGTTCAGGAGGGTGGTGTCGGGCACCGGCGGGCCGTCCGGGACGGGGGCGGGGGCGGAGCGCGGCGGGGTGCGGTGGGCGTGCGCGCGGGTGATCAGCACATCCCCCTCGGCGGACTCGGCGGCCGGCGCGAACCCCATGGAACGCAGCCCCTCGAGGAGGGCCGCCGGGTCGGCCTGCGCGGCGAGCACGGTGGGCGCGAGGCGTCTGAGCCGCAGCCCCTGGGAACGCTTGTCGGCGAGGATCTCGTTCAGCAGGGCGTCGTCGTCGCAGCGGACGTACGCCGACGCCGCGCCGATCCGCAGATGGCCGTGCCTGCGGGCCACGTCGTCGATCAGATAGGCGAGCGGCTGCGGCACCGGGGTGCGGGAGTGCGCGGCGAGGAAGGCGTGCAGGTCGGAGGCCGAACGGCCGGCGTCCAGGGCTCGCCGTACCGACCCCGGGGTGAAGCGGTAGACCGTCGCCCCGCCCTTCGACTCGACGTCAGCGAGCACGCCGAGGGTGTCGGCCAGGGGGCGTTCCAGGGGGCCGGGCGCGACGGCGGTCAGGTCGGCCTGGAGGAGGACGTGGTCCAGCGGCTCGGGGAGCAGCGGCCCGAGGATCCGGGCGGCCTGTGCGGCGGCGGCGGCCTGTTCGGCCGGGGTGCGCGGGAGGAGGGCGGCCGGTTCGGCGGCGGGGCGGTGGTGCCTGTGGACGGGAAGCTTGGCCCCTGCTCCCGCCCCTCTTCCGGTGCTCGCTCCGACGGACCCGGACCCGGGCGCCGTGTGGTCAGGCGCCGGCGGCAACCCCAGCAGGGCCCGCCCCTGTGCCGACAACGCGCCTCGGCCGGTGACCCCCAGCAGCTCCGCCTCGGACAGGGTCCAGCGGGCCAGCCGGCCGCGCAGGTCGTCGCCGGCGGCGGTCCGGGGGCCGCGCGGGGGGCGCTCCCAGTGGAGCCGGGCGACGACGGAGTCCGGGACGGCGGCAGTGCCCTCCGGGAGAGCGGCGAGGAGGGCGAGGACCCGGTGGCGTACCTCGGGGGCCGCGGAGCGGTCCAGACCCGGCCCCAGCGCCGACAACGTACGGTCCTTCGCGTCCCGTCCGCCGACCAGGCCCGCCGTGCGGGTCGCGGCCAGCCACGCCGAGGCGAGCCGGGCCCAGCGTTCACCGGCGGGCAGCTCCAGCCACTCGTCGTAACCGGGCGTCGCCGCGTACCGTTCCTCGGCCTCGCCGTCCGAGGCCAGCAGCCCCGCCGCGTAGGCGAGCTCGACCCAGAACGCGGCCACCGGTTCCACCACGTCCAGGGCCACCGCGGTCCGCTTCAGGTCCCGCACGCTCAGACCGCCGGCGCGCAGCACGGACGGCCCGCCCTCGTGCCAGTCCTTGAGCAGTTCCTCGACGGTGGCGAGCGCGGTGTAGGCCTGGCCGGCCGCGGTCGTGTCCACCATCTGCGGACGGTGCGTCCGGGCCGGTTCCAGGGCCGGTGCGACCGGGTCCGTCTCCCGGTGCGCGCGGCCCGCCCGCAGATGAAGGGCCACCTCGCGGGGCAGGACGACCGTGCCGGGCGCCGTCGGCAGCAGCAGCGCGCGGTCGATCAACCAGCGCAGATGGCGCGCCGGATCGGCGGTCACCTGGCCGTACGGCGGCCCCCACACCAGCCGGGACAGCACCTCCAGCGACTCGGCGGGCGCCGTGTCGAGCAGCGCCGGCATCCGCTCCCGGTCGGTGAACAGGGCGGTCAGCGAGGCCACCGCGGAGACGGAGTCGTGGGTGCTCGGCAGACCGCAGGCGGCCACGATCTCCTGGATACGTCCCGGGGACATGCCCGCCGTGGCCTCGGCGACCGTCGGGCCGAGGCCGGTGGGGGAAGGGTGCTGGGGGGCCGGGGCGAGCAGCTCGCGCGCCGTGCGTACGAGCCGGAGACGGTCGTCGGTGCCCCAGACGAGGGCCTGCTCGCGCAGGATGGCGAGCGCGTGGGGGAACGCAGCCGTGACCGCCGGGTCGCGGTCGTCGCCCGCCATCAGGCCCATCAGTTCGACGTACGTCGCCGGGTCCGACGCCACCGCCAGCGCCTCCGCCGTCTGCAGGGCGAACCGGTCCAGGCGCTCCAGGGCCCGGACGACCGAGGCGCGGGTGCCGGCGCGGGTGGCGAGCTGCGTCAGGTCGGTGGGGACGGGGGTGATGAGATCCGGGCGGATGCGAAGGAGGGCCGACAGGGAGGTGTCGTCCCTCGTGCGGAGGGCTTCCGCCAATGAGCGCGGGGGGTTGCCCGCCGGGGCGGGATCCGGGTCGCGCTGCTCCTCTGTCCTCATCCGCTCAACGGTAGTGGTTCCGCGCCCCCACCGCCCCTACCCGACCCATCCCGTACCTGGGGACTCCGCCCCCGGACCCCCGCCAGGGGCGCTGCGCCCCCCGGACCCCCGCCAGGGGCGCTGCGCCCCCTGGACCCCCGCTTCGCCCGAAGGGCTCGTCCTCAAACGCCGGACGGGCTGCAATACATGACCCCGGGCGTCGGAAATACGTGCGGGGCGTCGGCAATACACGACCCCGGGCCTCGGCCTTCCAGCACCCTTTCGGCGCGGGCCCTCATCGCCAGCCCGTCCGGCGCTTGAGGACGAGGCCGTCCGGGCCGATGCGGGGGTCCGGGGGCGGCGGCCCCCGGGAACCGGGCCCGACACGGTACCGTCGTGGCCACGGGGTATTCAACGCACGCGCCCCGGAGGGGACTTCGTGGGGATTGAGAGCGACCAGCTCGTATTCGACTATCTGAGCCGCGTCGGAGACCTGGCCCAGCAGCGCCAGCTGCCCTCGGCCACCCGGATGCGACTCGTCTCGGAGCTGCGCAACGAGATCGACCGCCGCCGGTCGAAGGCTCCCGTCGACAACCCGGCGGCCGTCCGCCGCATCCTCTCCCGCCTGGGCACACCGGACGAGATCGTCACCTCGGCCCGTCAGGGTGCGTCCGAGACGGGCACGGACACCCGGGCCGCCGTGCCCACCCAGCGCGCCGGTGAACCGGAGGCCCGCCCGAAGGGTCTGCGCAGGGTCGTCCCGAGGCCGCGGCGCACCTCCGACGCGGACGGCACCGGGGCCACCACCGACGACCACCTCTCACCGCTCCACCACGCCGGCTCCTACGACCCGGACGACGCCTCCACCCCACAGGACTGGTGGCGCGTGGACGGCGAGCCGTTCGAACTCGGGGACAGCGTGCCGGGTTTCGTCGGCGGCGTGGAGATCCCCGGGTTGCTCAAACCACCGCCGAGGCCCCGGAAAGCCGATTCCGGCACCGACACCGATTCCGATGCCGGCGTCGAGGCGGACGCCGATTCCGGCGAAGAGGCGGACCCCGCGCCGAAACCGGGCCCGTCGTGGTGGCAGCGGAAGGCACGGGCGAAACCGGTGCGGGCGACGAGTGCGCCGAAGACCGGGAAGGCGGTCCCCGTCACCGAGGACGAGGGCCGCACGCCCCGGGTGCGGCTCCCCCGCCCGCGTACGCGGAGCAACCCCCTGCTCCTGCTCGCCGCCGTCCTCCTCGTCGCGGGCGCCGCTCTCGGCAACTGGTTCGCGCTCGGGCTCGGCTGGCTCATCGCCTACGCGTCCCGCCGTCTGAGCCCCCACGAGTCGAAGTGGGCCGTCCTCGGCATGCCGGGCCTGGTGGCCGTGGCCGGCATCGTCTGGCTGTGGGGCCGTACGGACGGCCGCTGGGGCGATCCGATCGCCGAGGGCCACATGGACGAGGCGCTCGCGGAGACCTGGCCGTGGGTGGTGCGCGGCGCTGCGGTCGCCTCGGCGCTGTACCTGGTGTGGCGCTCCCAGCGCCGCCGCTGAAGGGCCTCGCATCCCCCGGACCGCACCCCGGGCCGCCCCTGGACCCCGGGCCGCCCCGGACCGCTCCGCGCCCGCCTGGGCACAATGGTCCATATGCAGATAGCACCGATGCCCTCGCGCGGGCTGACCGTCGGCTTCGACCTCGACATGACCCTGATCGACTCCCGCCCCGGCATCCACGCCTGCTACCAGGCGCTCTCGGCACGCACGGACACGTACATCGACTGCGACCTCGTCGTCACCCGGCTCGGACCGCCGCTGGAGGAGGAGCTCCTCAACTGGTTCCCGGCGGAGCGGGTCCCGGCCGTCGCCGACCTCTACCGCGAGCTGTATCCCGAGTACGCCATCACCGGCACGCTCGCCATGCCGGGTGCCCACGAGGCCGTCGAGGCGGTGCGGGCGGCGGGCGGGCGTGCCGTCGTCGTCACGGCGAAGTGGGAGCCCAACGCCAAGCTGCACCTCAGGCACCTGGGGATCGGCGCGGACGCGGTCGTCGGCAACCTGTGGGCCGAGCGCAAGGCGGAGGCCCTGCGCGAGCACGGCGCGGGCGTGTACGTCGGCGACCACACCGGCGACGTCCGCGGCGCGCGCACCGCGGACGCGTACTCCGTCGCCGTGGCCACCGGGCCGTGCGACGCGGCGGAGCTGCGCGCGGCCGGCGCGGACGTCGTCCTCACCGACCTGACGCACTTCCCGGCGTGGCTGGGCGGCTACCGCGAGGCCGCGCCCGCCTGAACCGCGCGGGCCCGGCGGCGGCCGGCCGCGACCGACCGGAACACCCCGGCTCCGGCGATGAGAAAACCGACGCCCATGAGCATGCTCAATCCGAACATGTAGGTCGGAAAGGGTTTGGTGTCGAGAAGCAGCGGGGCCACGGTGACGAGTGTGGCCACGGCACCGGCAAAGAACACGAGTGCACCGGCGCGGATCAGCCGGTCACCCGGTTCTGCGGAATTCGGTTGGGTTTTGTCACGCACCGGACCAGGGTAGTTCCCAGCGCGAAGGAACAGTCAGGCGACGTCTTGTCAGTGGCCCCCGGACCATTAGCCTTGGTACCGGCGGGTCGGACGGCCCGCTGCAGTGCTGTCCAGAGCAGTTTCCCAGTGGTTGCCCGAAGTTGCCGGAGCAACTTCCGACGTAAGTGCCCGAGCAGTTTTCAGAGCGTTTCCCGACGAGTACGAGGACGAGGACAGACGTGCCTACCGGCCAGGTCAAGTGGTTCAACAGCGAGAAGGGCTTCGGCTTTCTCTCCCGCGACGACGGCGGCGACGTCTTCGTCCATTCCTCGGTCCTGCCCGCCGGAGTCGATGCTCTCAAGCCGGGCCAGCGTGTGGAGTTCGGCGTCGTCGCCGGTCAGCGCGGCGACCAGGCGCTCTCGGTGACCATCCTGGACCCGACCCCCTCCGTCGCGGCCGCCCAGCGCCGCAAACCGGACGAACTGGCCTCGATCGTGCAGGACCTGACGACCCTCCTCGAGAACATCACACCGATGCTGGAGAAGGGCCGTTACCCGGAGAAGACCTCCGGGAAGAAGATCGCGGGCCTGCTGCGGGCGGTCGCCGACCAACTCGACGTGTAGCCCCGGTCACGGGAACCCCTGGTCACGGCAACGCCGGGCTACGGGAACCTCAGCGCGTCCGGGCCGAGGGGCGGCACCAGTCCCTCGGCCGCGGCGCGCGTGAGCAGGCCGCGGATCGCCGCGTAGCCGTCCTCGCCGAGGTCGGCGGTGAACTCGTTGACGTACAGGCCGATGTGCTGGTCGGCGACGGCGGGGTCCATCTCCTGGGCGTGCGCGAGGACGTACGGGCGGGAGGCCTCGGGATCGTCCCAGGCGGCGCGGACCGAGGCGCGGGTCGCGGCGGCGAGTTCGGTCAGGCGTTCCTGTCCCAGCGAGCGTTTGGCGATGATCGCGCCGAGGGGGATGGGCAGCCCGGTCGTCAGCTCCCAGTGCTCCCCCATGTCGGCGAGCTTGTGCAGGCCGTAGTTCTGGTACGTGAAACGGGCTTCGTGGATGACGAGTCCGGCGTCGACCTTCCCGTCCCGTACGGCGGGCATGATCTCGTGGAACGGCATCACGACGATCTCGCCCACGCCGCCCGGCACCTGGTCCGCCGCCCACAGACGGAAGAGCAGGTACGCCGTCGACCTCTCGCTCGGCACGGCGACCGTAGCGCCCGTGAGTCCCCCGGCCCCTCGGCTCCCGCCGGGTCGGGCGGTGTCCCCGCCCGCCGCCTCCCGGGTCAGCACCAGCGGGCCGCAGCCCCGGCCGAGCGCGCCGCCGCAGGGCAGCAGCGCGTACTCGTCGAGGACGTACGGCAGCACGGCGTACGACACCTTCAGTACGTCGAACTTACCGCGCTCGGCCATGCCGTTGGTGATGTCGATGTCCGCGAAGGTCACATCGAGGGGGGGCGCGCCGGGGACGCGGCCGTGGGCCCAGGCGTCGAAGACGAAGGTGTCGTTCGGGCAGGGCGAGTACGCGATCCGCAGGGGCTCGGGCAGCTTCTCAGGGCTCATGTGGGTTCCAACTCTCCAGGACGGGCGCGAGCTTCCCGAAACCCTCGGTGAGGGCCGTGAGAGCCTCGCCGATGCGCCAGGCGGCGCGGTCGCGCGGGCCGACGGCGTTCGACACCGCGCGCAGCTCCAGTACGGGCACGCCGTGGGCGGCGGCGGCCTCGGCCACGCCGAAGCCCTCCATGGCCTCGGCGAGGGCGCGGGGGTGCCGGGCGCGCAGTGCGTCGGTGCGCTCGGCGGTGCCGGTCACGGTGGACACGGTCAGTACGGTCCCGGCGCGTGCGCCGGTGACCGCCACGAGCTCTCGTACGAGTGCTTCCGGCGGACGGTGAGTGACGGTGCCGAAGCCGAGTTCCGTCACCGGGAGGAACCCGTCCGGGGTCTCGGCGCCGAGATCCGCTGCGGTGATCTCGTCGGCGACGACGAGGGACCCGACGGGTGCGTCCGGCTGGAAACCGCCGCCGATCCCGGCGGAGACGACCAGGTCGTAGGGGGCGCCTTCGAGGGCGCCCGCGGTGAGCGCGGCGGCGGCGGAGGCGGCGGCGAGGGCGGGGCCGACACCGGCGGCCAGCAGATCGAGGGTCGGCCCGGCGGCCTGGGCGGCGCCGGGCGGCGTGACGGCGGGGGCGGGCGACAGCCGGTGGAGGGTCACCCCGGGGAGCCGCACCTCATGGTGCGGGCCCGCGAACGCCCCGGCCACCGCGTCCCGTTCGACCGGAACCGCGGTGGCCACCAGCACCTTCGGCCCAGCGGCCGCGATCAGGCGTCCTTCTTGAGCTTGAACGACCACAGTCCGGTCACCGTCTTGTCGCCCTCCTTGATGGAGACGAGCGTGGAGTTGCCGCTGGCCCCGTACTGGGCGTTGAAGAACACGCTTCCCGGGATCGTCCGGTACGTCTTCTTGCTGGATTCGGTCAGCGGCTGACCGTTCATCAGGATCGTCCAGCCGTTGTCCGCGATCTTCGGGTCCACGCCGAACCGCACGGTGTCATCGGGGTCGACCTTGATGGACTTGATGTCCTTGGCCTTGAGGCACTTGGCCAGGTCCGCGCTGCTCACCGCCTTGCCGTCGTTGTAGCAGTCGGTCTCGGAACTCACCGAGCTCTTGCCGACCGTGATCGTGGCCAGCGGCGTCGGCTTGTCACAGGCGGACAGGACGAGAAGTCCGGCGGAAACGGCGCCGAGAGCGGCAACGGCGCGACGGTGATGTCCATTGGCGGCTCTGCCGCGGGGCAGGGAGGTCATGGCCGAAGGCTATCGGGCACGTGCACCGCTCTCCCCACGTGGGGTACGGCGTGCCGCAGTCATGCCACGCGTGGCCGCGCCGTGCCCCCGTGCCGGGCCGCGCCGATCAGCCCCCGGACGGTGGTGAGCCACCCGACGGCGACGATCGCGGCCGCCACGGAGAGGCCCAGCGTGCCGTTGAGGGGCAGCACGATGCCGATCGCGCCGCCGAACACCCAGGCCACCTGCAGCAGCGTCTCGGAGCGCGCGAAGGCGGAGGTCCGTACGAGCTCCGGCACGTCCCGCTGGATCAGCGCGTCCAGGGACAGCTTGGCGAGTGCCTGCGAGAACCCGGCGACCGCCGTGAGGCAGGCCACCAGGACGGCCCCGAAGAAGAGGGCGGCGGTGATCGCGGCGCCCAGCACGCACGCCACGACGGTCACGACGATGATCTCGGGGGCGCGGGATTTCAGCCAGGCCCCGACCGCGGTGCCGAGCGCGTTGCCAGCGCCGGCCGACACGCCCACGATCCCGAGCGAGACGGCCGCGCTCTGGCCGGAGAGCGGATGCTCGCGCAGCAGGAAGGCGAGGAAGAAGATCAGGAAGCCGGAGAGGCAGCGCAGGGCGGCGTTGGCGGCGAGGGCGTGGGTGACCGCCGTACCGACGGTGCGCAGTCCTGGTCGTGGTGTCCTCTCCCGCTGCGGCCGGCGCACATGGTCCTCGTCGGCGGCCAGCAGCGCCCTGTCCTCGCCCTTGGCCGAGTCGACCTTCGGCGGCAGCGTGAACGACAGGAACGTCCCCGCGACGAAGATCGCGAAGGCGCCGTAGAGCGGGTAGCGCGGACCGAGGGCCTGCAGTCCCGCTCCGACGGGCGCGGCGACGCCGGTGGCGAGGAGTCCGCCGAGGGTGACCCGTGAGTTGGCCTTCACCAGGGAGAACCCGGGCGGGAGCAGCCGGGGTACGACGGCGCTGCGCACCACCCCGTACGCCTTGGACGCGACGAGCACCCCCAGCGCGGCGGGATACAGCTCCAGGCTGCCGCTCACGACCGCGCCCGACAGCAGCAGCGCGAGCATCGCCCGGGCGAGCATCGCGCCGGCCATCGCGGCCCGGCGGCCGTGCGGCAGGCGGTCCAGGAGCGGGCCGATCACCGGGGCGAGGAGGGTGAAGGGCGCCATGGTGATGGCGAGGTAGAGGGCGACGCGGCCGCGGGCCTCGTCGGTGGGCACGGAGAAGAAGACGGTGGAGGCGAGGGCGATGGTGATCATGACGTCGCCGGCGCCGTTGACCGCGTGCAGCTCGATCAGTTTGCCGAGGCCCGACTCGCCCGCCCCGTGCGCGTGCGTCGCCTTGCGGATTCCGCGGGCCGTGCCGGTGAACGGGAAGTGCAGGGCACGGCCGACCGCGCGGACGGACCCGCTCATCCGGCCCGATCCGCCCCTTCGAATGTTCCCCTTGGTGCTGCCGATTCCGGCTGCTCCTGGGGACGACCTCGCGGCTGCCACTCCGCAATAGTGCCCCGAGAATGGCGTGGGTAGTGCGGTTACCGCGCGTATAGAGGCCGAGTGGGGCCGGTGCGGGCCCGTGCCGGGCCGCCCGTGGAGGGGCCGGGCGCGCTTTCCGGCCGACCGGGAGCGGCGCGGCGGAGCGCCTTCCGGTCCGGCAGAGAAGGGGCGGACAGTGGGAAAACGCCGCCTCGCGACGGCGAAGAACACCGGCGCGGAGTGCGGAAGCGCCCCGCCGGTGTGGGCCCAGGGCTCAGGAGAAGGTAGCGTGCGTAACGCGCCTGCGGCGGTTGTTCTCGGCCGCGCGCCTCTCGGCCATCCCGCAGAATGGATGGCGTAGGTGCGCCCGAGCGCGATCGGGCGCGGACGTCGACGCGGCCCACCGGTCCGCTCCGTCCGCACCGCCGCCGAGGAAGGGCGCACCCGTGAGACGGCGTAGGAGAGAAGCGATACCTGTGAGCGCAGCGACCACGCGAAGCCGCACCCCCGACCGTCTGTGCGCCGAGGCCGTCGACCTCGCGCGCACCGCCGCCGAGGAGGCAGCCGCCCCCGGCGTCGTCGGTGAACACCTGGGGGTGGTCTCCGAGGGGGACCGTGTCGTCACGCACTACTTCGAGTGCAAGGAGTTCGGCTACCGGGGCTGGCGCTGGGCCGTGACGGTCGCCCGTGCCTCCCGGGCGAAGATCGTCACCCTGGACGAGACGGTGCTGCTGCCCGGCTCCGACGCCCTTCTCGCGCCCGAGTGGGTGCCGTGGAGCGAGCGGCTGCGGCCCGGTGACATGGGCCCCGGGGACCTGCTGCCCACGGACGCCGAGGATCTGCGGCTCGAACCCGGTTTCTCCGGTGAGGACGAGCCCGCGCCGAACTCCGCCGTCTCGGAGGACATGGCCGAGCTGGTGGAGGCGGAGGACGCGGAGGTGACGGAGGGCGTTCCCGCGCACCTTCCGTTCGCGCCGCGCCGCGGTTCGATCGCGGCGGTGGCGGAGGAGCTCGGACTGCGCCGGGCGCGGGTGCTCTCCCGGTACGGGCTGCATGTCGCGGCCGACCGGTGGGAGGAGTCGTACGGGCCCAAGACGGCGATGGCGCAGGCGGCGCCCGCGTCGTGCGTCAGCTGCGGCTTCCTGAATCCGATCGGGGGCTCACTCGGACAGGCGTTCGGTGTCTGTGCGAATGAGTTCTCGCCGGCGGACGGGCGGGTCGTGGCGCTCTCGTACGGGTGCGGGGGGCACTCCGAGGCCGCGGTCATGCCGGCGCCGCCGCGGCCGGCGCCGCCGGTCATCGACGAGACCCGGGTCGATCCCTTCCCGCTCCGGCCCTCGCCGGATTCCGGTTCGGTCTCGATCACCCCGGACGAGCCGTCGTCCGAACTGGGCCACTCGTAACCCCGGTGTCCCGTCACCGGGGGCTGCCGCCCCCGGCCCCCCGCTCCGGCCTGAACGGCCTCGTCCTCAAACGCCGGACGGGCTGACACCACGGACCGCCCCTTCGAAGAACCCCCTGAAGGCGACCCCTGAAGGCGACCCCCTGAAGGTGACCTTCTCAAGGTGACTTTCTGAAGGTGCCGCCCTGAAGGAGCCGCTCTGAAGGGGCGCGGGGAACTGCGCGCTCAGCCCCCACCGGCCCGCAGCCAGCCCACATGGCGTGGCCTGCCACTGGTTCCCGGGCACCCCTGTGACGTGCCTCCGGGTGCCGCCCTGAAGGGGCGCGGGGAACTGCGCGCCCAGCCCCCACCGGCCCGCAGCCAGCCCACATGGCACAGCCCACCACCGGACCCCGGCCGCACCCCGCAGGGCAACGCGGGGAACTGCGCGACCGACCCCCACCGCCCCGCACGGTACCTTCGTGCCGCGACCGAGCCCAGCGCTCGCGGTCGCGCGAAGCGAGAGGGAGAGTGAACCGTGAGCAAGTTCGTGCAACCGGCACCCGAGGGCGCGGACCCGTTCGGTACGGCCCGTCTGCGCCGCGGCGTGCTGGACGCCTGGGCCACCAGCCCGGCCCGGTTCCGCGAGGACGCCAACGCCGAGGAGGACCTCGTCCTCGGCGGATACCGTGACCGCCTCCTCGTCGAGCTCGCCCAGAACGCCGCCGACGCGGCGGCCCGGGCCCACGTCCCCGGCCGCCTCCGGCTCACCCTCCGCGACGGGGTCCTGGTCGCCGCCAACACCGGCGCCCCCCTCGACGCGGCCGGCGTCGAGTCGCTCTCCACCCTCCGCGCCTCCGCCAAGCGCGACGCCCACGACACCGCCGTCGGCCGCTTCGGCGTCGGCTTCGCCGCGGTCGTCGCGGTCACCGACGAGCCCGCCGTGGTCGGCCGGCACGGCGGTATCCGCTGGTCCCTCGCGGAGGCCCGCGAACTGGCGGCGGACACCGCCCGCCACAGCCCGGGACTGGGCGACGAGATCCGCCGCCGCGACGGCCATGTGCCCCTGCTGCGGCTGCCGTTCGCGGCCGAGGGCACCGCCCCGGGCCCGTACGACACCGCCGTCATCCTCCCGCTGCGGGACACCGCCGCCGAGGATCTCGCCGAGCGCCTGCTGCGAGGGCTCGACGACGCGCTCCTGCTCGCCCTGCCCGGCCTGGAGGAAGTGGTCGTCGAGATCGGCGACGGCGGCACGGGAGGCGACGTACGGACGCTGCGCCGCAGGTCGGAGGAGCACGGCGTCACCCTGGAGGACTCCCGGGACGGCGCCACCCGCTGGCGCACCGTCTCCCACCACGGCCCCCTGGACCCGGCCCTCCTCGCCGACCGTCCGGTCGAGGAGCGGCTGCGTCCGCACTGGTCGGTGACCTGGGCCGTCCCGGTCGACACCGACGGCACCCCGGGCCGCCCCCGCACCAGCCCCGTCGTGCACGCGCCGACCCCCAGTGACGAGCCGCTCGGCGTGCCCGCCCTGCTCATCGCCTCCCTGCCGCTCGACACCAGCCGGCGGCACGCCGCCCCGGGCCCGCTCACCGACTTCCTGGTGGAGCGCGCGGCGGACGCGTACGCCGAACTGCTCGCCGCCTGGAGCCCGGTGGACTCCGGGATCATCGACCTGGTGCCGGGCCCGCTCGGCAAGGGCGAGCTGGACGGCGTGCTGCGCCGCGCGATCCTCGACCGGCTGCCGCGGACCGCCTTCCTGCCGTCGGCCGCCCCGCCGGAGAACGCCGGCGAGGACAACGTCGCCGACTGGCCCGAGAGCAGCGCCGCGGAGCACCCGGCCGCCCTGCGCCCCCGTGACGCCGAGGTCGTCGAGGGCGCCGGTGCCGAGACCGTCCGGGTGCTCGCCGAGGTGCTGCCCAGTCTGCTGCCCGCCGGCCTGGAGCGCCGGGTGGAGCTCCGGACGCTGGGCGTCGCCCGTGTCCCGCTCGCCGAGGCCGTGGACCGGCTGGCCGGGCTGGAGAAGGACCCGGGCTGGTGGTGGCGGCTGTACGAGAGCCTGGCCGGGGTCGACCCGGACCGGCTGTCCGGCCTGCCCGTGCCGCTCGCCGACGGCCGGACGGCGGTGGGGCCCCGGCAGATCCTGCTGCCCGGCTCCGAGGACATGCGGGCCGCCGCCCCGGACACCCTCGCCCGCCTCGGCCTCAAGGTCGCCCACCCGGACGCCGCCCACCCGCTGCTGGAGAAGCTGGGCGCCCTCTCGGCCACTCCCCGCGCGGTCCTCACCACCCCGCAGGTGCGCGCCGCCGTCGCCGCCTCGCTCGACGACGAGGGGATCGGCTGGGACGAGCAGGCACCGGACGCCGAGGAGGTGGCGGAGCTGGTCCTCGCCCTGGTCCGCGACGCCGCGCTCGAACCCGGCGACGAGCCCTGGCTCGGTGCCCTCGCGCTGCCGGACGAGGAGGGCGAACTCGCCCCCGCCGGCGAACTGGTGCTGCCCGGCAGCCCGTTCGCCCAGGTCATGCGCGAGGACGAACTCGCCTTCGTCGACTCCGAGTTGGCCGACCGGTGGGGCGAGCAGCCGCTCGCCGCCTGTGGTGTGCTCGCCAACTTCACCCTGGTGCGCGCCACCGACGTGGTCCTCGACCCGGACGAACTGGAGCCCCGCGACACCGACTTCGCCGAACCAGACGACGCGGGGCTGCTGGACGCCGTCGACGTGTGGTGCGAGGACGTTCTCGACCGGCTGCCCGACACCCCCGTACCGCCCGTCGCCACCGAGATCGTCGCCGTACGGGACCTGGACCTGGTGGACGACGAGCGGTGGCCGCAGGCGCTCGCGCTGCTGTCCCGGCCGCCGCTGCGCGACGCGCTGACCCAGCCGGTGCGCATCCTGCTCCCGGACGGCACCCACGAGATCGTCCGGCCGTACTCCGCCTGGTGGCTGCGCGGCCACCCGGTCCTGGACGGGCGTCACCCGGCCGGGCTGCTCGCCGCGGGCGGCGACCCGCTCCTGCGCGGGCTGTACGACGAGGCCGACGCGACCGGCTTCGACGACGAGCAGGTGCTGCGGGCGCTGGGCGTCCGCACGTCCGTCGCCGCCCTGCTGGACGAGCCAGGGGGCGCCGCCGAGCTCCTCGAACGGCTCGCCGACCCCGACCGCGAGGTCTCCGGGGCCCAACTGCACGCCCTGTACGGCGCCCTGGCCGATCTGGAGCCCGAGCGGGTGACCCTGCCGGACGAGCTGCGCGCGGTACTGGACGGACGGGTGACCGTGGTGGACGCCGCCGACGCCGTGGTCGTCGACTCGCCCGACCTGCTGCCCTTCACCGGCGGCATGCCCCTGCTCCCGGTCCGCCCGTCCCGCGCCGCCGACCTCGCCGAACTGTTCCAGGTGCGGCGCCTCAGCGAGTCGGTGACCGGCGAGGTGACCTCCGAGGGCGCCGAACACGACGTACCGGAGTCCGTACGGATCCTGCTGGGCCCCTCGGCCCCCACCTCGTACGTCGAGCACGAGGAACTCGTCGTCGACGGCACCGGACTGGACTGGCGCCGTACCCGGGACGGGGTGCTGCACGCGTCCACCCTGGAAGGCGTGGCGGCCGGCCTCGCCTGGGCCGCCGGACAGTGGCCGCGCCGCTTCGAGGTCGCGGCCCTGCTGGAGGACCCGTCCCGCACGGAGGAACTGGGCCGGGACCGCTGGTTCGACTGAGGCGGGCGGCCGGTGCGGACGGTGCGCGGCGACCGTCCGTACCGGCCCGGCGGGGCCGCTCGATGCGGCCTTGGTCATGTACGCACAAAATCCTCACCACGCGTACAACCATTCACTCCTGTCACGGATCTGATCTTCCGAGTCAAGAGACTCCACATCACTTGGGCCCCGAGTGACGACGAGCCGCGAGGAACGACCACCGTAGGGGCCCCTTTCTCCACTTGGGGATCGCATGCGCATTCGAGCCACTGTGGCTGCCGCTACCGGCGCCCTGGCCCTCTCCGCGTTCGTCGTGCCGGCCGCGCACGCCGCCGACTCCGGCTCCTCCTACCGTGCGGACGTCGCCAAGGTCCTGGGAGCTGCGCACTCCGGGTCCGGCAGGGCCGCGTTCACCGCGACGACCGCGGACCCGGCGCCCATCGATGTCACCTTCTCCGGCATGAAGGTGAACAACGGCAAGGCCATCGCCGTCGGTATCACCAACCACGTCGTCGTCCCCGTCACGTACACGCTCAAGCACGGCGCCGACGTCGACATCACCTCCCCGGACTTCCAGGCCGGCCCGTTCCTGTACCGCGGTTCGGTGGAGGAGCCCTCCAGCTTCCTCTTCGGCGACGAACCGGGCAGCTGCACCGCCACCTCGGCGACCTCCGCCAGCTGCAAGGCCGTCATCGACATCCGCCCGGCCGAGGGTGACCTGCTGAACTCCGAGGCGGGTTCCTGGAAGGCGGCCGGCCTCGCCATCGAGACCAGCGGTCAGACGATCGAGGGCATGGCCGTCCAGGGCGGCCTCGGCACCGTCAACGTCCAGCGCTACTCCAAGCTGACGGTCAACGCCGCCCCGGAGCCGGTGACGAAGGGCAAGACCCTCACGGTCACGGGCAAGCTGTCCCGCGCCAACTGGGAGACGAACAAGTACGCGGGCTACACCGGCCAGTCCGTCCAGCTGCAGTTCCGCAAGAAGAACAGCACCACGTACACCACGGTCAAGACCGTCAAGACGGACGGCACCGGCAACCTGAAGACGACCACCAAGGCGTCCGTCGACGGTTACTACCGCTACAGCTTCGCGGGCACCTCGACCACCCCGGCCGTCAAGGCCACGGGCGACTACGTCGACGTCCGCTAGTCCGTCTCCGGCGTGACGCCGGGCGGCGGCCGCCGACCCGCTGTCGTACGGTCCCCGTGCCCCCTCCAGGGGCGCGGGGACCGCGCCGTTCACGCGGGAATGCGGCGGTCCACCCATCGCCACAGGAACTCCAGGGCGGCCGCCGCCACCGCGGCGATGCCCACCGCGATCCACGGCATCTGCGCACCGACGAGCTTCAGCGCGAAGAAGTGCTGCAACGCGGGCACCACGAGCACCACCAGGAACGCCAGCCCCATCGAGGCCACCAGGACGATCCGCCACCAGGTGTACGGCCGGGCGATGATCGCCAGTACCCACATCGAGATCAGGAACAGCGTCAGCGTCGCGGCGCTGGTCTCCGCGTTCAACTGGTCGGGCCCGGTGTAGTGGTGACGCGCCACCAGATAGGTCACGAAGGTGGCGACCCCGGCGACTACACCGCCGGGGATCGAGTAGCGCATGACCCGCCGTACGAAGTGCGGTCTCGCCCGCTCCGTGTTGGGGGCGAGCGCGAGGAAGAACGCCGGGATGCCGATCGTCAGAGTGGACAGCAGGGTCAGGTGCCGGGGCAGGAAGGGGTATTCGACCCGCCAGCACACCACCAGCACCGCCAGCAGCACGGAGTAGACGGTCTTCACCAGGAACAGGGTCGCGACCCGGGTGATGTTGCCGATGACCCGGCGGCCCTCCGCCACCACCGAGGGCAGCGTCGAGAAGCTGTTGTTGAGCAGCACGATCTGGGCGACCGCCCGGGTCGCCTCCGAACCCGACCCCATGGACACGCCGATGTCGGCGTCCTTGAGGGCCAGGACGTCGTTCACGCCGTCGCCCGTCATCGCCACCGTGTGGCCGCGCGACTGCAGCGCGCCCACCATGTCGCGCTTCTGCTGCGGGGTGACGCGCCCGAACACCGTGCCCTTGTCCAGTGACTTCGCCATCTCCTCCCGCTCGTCGGGAAGCCGGCGCGCGTCCACGACCTCGCCGCTCAGACCGAGCTTCCCGGCCACCGCGCCGACCGAGACCGCGTTGTCGCCGGAGATGACCTTCGCCCGGACGTCCTGCTCGGCGAAGTAGCGCAGGATGTCCGCCGCGTCCGGGCGCAGCCGCTGCTCCAGTACGACCAGCGCGGTCGGCCGGGCGCCCTTCTTGACCTCGGGATCGTCGAGGTCCCGGGTGGCCCGGCTGAGCAGCAGGACCCGCAGCCCCTCCTCGTTCAGCCGATCGGTCTCGGCGAGCGCCGGGTCCCCGGCGGGCAGCAGCACGTCGGGGGCGCCGAGCAGCCACGTACCGGACTCGCCGTTGCCCTCGCTGAACGACGCCCCGCTGTACTTGCGGGCGGAGGAGAAGGGCAGCGACTCGACGCAGCGCCAGTCCTCGCTGTCCGGGTAGGCGGCGATGATCGCCTGGAGGGAGGGGTTCGGCCGCGGGTCGGACTCGCCGAGCGCGCCGAGGACCTTGCGTACGTACGACTCGTCGGCACCTCCCAGCGACCGCAGCTCGGTGACGTCCATGCCGCCCTCGGTGAGGGTGCCGGTCTTGTCGAGACAGACGGTGTCGATGCGGGCGAGGCCCTCGATGGCCGGAAGTTCCTGCACGAGGCACTGTTTCCGGCCGAGCCGGATGACGCCGATCGCGAAGGCGACGGAGGTGAGGAGGACGAGGCCCTCGGGGACCATCGGCACGATCCCGCCGACCGTCCGCGCGACGGAGTCCTTGAAGCCGTGCTGCTTGACCACGAGCTGGCTGATGACCAGACCGATCGCGGTCGGGATCATCATCCACGTCACGTACTTGAGGATCGTGGAGATACCGCTGCGCAGCTCGGAGTGGACGAGCGTGAACCGCGACGCCTCCTCGGCGAGCTGTGCCGCGTACGCCTCCCGGCCCACCTTCGTCGCGGTGAACGCGCCGCCGCCCGCCACCACGAAGCTGCCCGACATCACCTTGTCGCCGCGGCGTTTGATCACGGGGTCGGCCTCACCCGTGAGCAGCGACTCGTCGATCTCCAGGCCGTCGGCCTCCACACAGGCGCCGTCGACGACGATCTTGTCCCCGGGGCCGATCTCGATCACGTCCCCGAGCACGATCCGCGAGGTGCTGACCTCGGCGGCGACCCCGTCCCTGCGCACCGTCGGCTTCGCCTCGCCGATCACCGCGAGCGAGTCCAGGGTCTTCTTGGCCCGCCACTCCTGGATGATGCCGATCCCGGTGTTGGCGATGATCACGTACCCGAACAGGCTGTCCTGGAACGGAGCCACGGTCAGCATGATCAGCCAGAGCACACCGATGATCGCGTTGAACCGGGTGAAGACGTTCGCGCGGACGATCTCGCCCAGTGAGCGGCTGCTGCGCACCGGGACGTCGTTCACCTCGCCGCGCGCCACCCTTTCGGCCACTTCGGCGGCGGACAGCCCCTTGGCCCGCCCGGGGGCGGGGAGAGGCACGGGGTGCACCGGATCCAGTTCCGCGCCCGCGTCGATGTGCGTCATGCATTCGACGGTACGTGCGGAAGGGGGGCTTCACCTGCCGAGTGCCCCGAAGATCCGACCAGGGGAGGACGGGGGGCGGCGGGCCGTGATGCCGTGGTCGGAGTCTGGAGGCCGCAGGGCGGAGGACGCTGGGCGGAGCCGCTTACTCCGCGGCGGTGGACGACGGCGCGGTACCGGCCGCCGCGGCCCGTTTGATGGCGGCGTCGCGCCTGCGGACGTACCAGATGCCGATCAGGCCGAGGCCCGCGCCGGCCAGGCAGGTCCACACCCACCAGGTGTGCCCGTGATCGTCGTACCAGCCGTAGAACGGCAGCTGCACCAGGAAGAGGACGAACCAGAGGATCGTGCCGCCCGTGATGGTGGCGACGACGGGCCCCTCCAGGGGCTCCGGCGCCTCGTGCTTGGGGGTCCACTTCGCCATGGGCACAGCTTACGAGGCCGCGGACCGGCCGATGCTCGCACCCGTGTTCCCGGTGTCCCTCAACGGTCTACGCGCGGAGATAGCCATTTCCGATTCATATGTTCATACTGAAACAGTCCGAGTCTGGCCAGTTGTATTCGTAGGAAACACCAACAGTGACCGGGGATCCCGTTGGTGGGCGATCGACCGCCGGCCGGACTCGATCATGTTCCCCGTCCCCCCCCGCACGCTTGAGGACCCGCATGTCCACCTCGGCCGCCACCAAGGCCCCCGCCCCGCAGGAGCCGGAGTCCCGGCCCGCGCGGAACGCCCTCGACCGCTACTTCAAGATCTCCGAACGCGGTTCCAGCGTCCCGCGCGAGATCCGCGGCGGTCTCGCCACCTTCTTCGCGATGGCCTACATCATCGTGCTGAACCCGATCATCCTGGGCAGCGCGAAGGACATGTACGGGCACCACCTGGACAACGGCCAGCTGGTCACCGCGACCGCCCTGACCGCGGCCTTCACCACCCTCCTCATGGGCGTCATCGGCAACGTGCCGATCGCGCTGGCGGCCGGCCTCGGTGTGAACACGGTCGTCGCGCTCCAGCTCGCCCCGCGGATGTCCTGGCCGGACGCCATGGGCATGGTCGTGCTGGCCGGCTTCATCGTGATGCTGCTGGTCGCCACCGGGCTGCGCGAGCGCGTCATGAACGCCGTGCCGCTGGGGCTGCGCAAGGGCATCTCGATCGGTATCGGCCTGTTCATCATGCTGATCGGCCTGGTCGACTCCGGCTTCGTCTCCCGCATCCCGGACGTCGCCCAGACCACCGTGCCGCTGCAGCTCGGCTCCGACGGTCACCTCAACGGCTGGCCGGTCCTGGTCTTCGTCCTCGGCACACTGCTCACCCTCGCGCTGATCGTGCGCAAGGTGCCGGGCGCGATCCTCATCTCGATCGTCACCATGACGGTGCTCGCGGTGATCGTCAACGCCGTCGCCACGATCCCGTCCTGGGGGCTGACCACCCCGAAGTGGCCGGGCAACCCGGTCGCCACCCCGGACTTCGGGCTCGTCGGCAAGGTCAGCCTCTTCGGCGGTTTCGACAAGGTCGGCGTGCTGACGGGCATCCTCTTCGTCTTCACCGTGCTGCTGTCGTGCTTCTTCGACGCGATGGGCACGATCATGGGCGTCAGCGACGAGGCCAAGCTGACCGACGCGCAGGGCAACATGCCCGGCATCAACAAGGTCCTCTTCGTCGACGGCATCGCGGTCGCCGCGGGCGGCGCCAGCTCCTCCTCGGCCACCACCTGCTTCGTGGAGTCCACGGCGGGCGTCGGCGAGGGCGCGCGCACCGGTTTCGCGAACGTCGTCACCGGCGCGCTCTTCGCCGTGGCGCTCTTCCTGACCCCCATCGCCACGATGGTCCCGTCCCAGGCCGCCACCCCCGCGCTGCTCGCGGTCGGCTTCCTGATCCTGTCCGGCTCGGTCCGCGAGATCGACTGGGCCGACCACACGATCGCGATCCCGGCCTTCGTGACCATGGTGATGATGCCGTTCACCTACTCGATCACGAACGGCATCGGCATGGGCTTCATCACCTTCGTGGTGCTGCGCCTGGCGGCGGGCCGGGGCCGCGACATCCCGGTCGCGATGTACTTGGTGTCGGCGGTGTTCGCCTTCTACTACCTGATGCCGGCCCTCGGCCTCACCTGACGGGCGGGGTCACGCGTCCCCGTCCCTCGGGGACTCCCGGTGTCTCCCGGGCTCACGTGACCCCGTAGAACTTCTCCGTCTCGTCGACGGCGGTCTGGAACCGCTCGTCGAAGTCATCGCGAATGAGCGTCCGGACGACATAGTCCTGGACGCTCATTCCGCGTTTGGCGGCATGGTCTCGGAGCCGGTCGAGCAGCTCCCCGTCTATCCGCAGGCTGAGCACACTGGTCCCCATGGAGTCGAGGGTCGCCGGACTTCGCCGCGGAGCGGGTCACTTTCCGCACGGGACTCACTCGTATGAGTGACGCAAGGGATTCAGTGGTCCGTGTCACGGGCACCCCGATGCTCTTTAGCGAGAGTAATGAGTTAAGCTAAATACATGCCTGACCTCACCCATGGCGACGACGCTGCCGCCGTGAACGCCCTGCGCTCCGCAGTGATGCGGCTGTCACGTCGACTCAAGCACCAGCGGGTCGACGAGTCGCTGAGCCCCACCGAGATGTCGGTGCTCGGCACCCTGGCCCGCTGTGGCTCCGCCACGCCGGGTGAACTCGCCCGCAAGGAGCATGTGCAGCCGCCCTCGATGACCCGCATCGTCGCGCTGCTGGAAGCCAAGGGCCTGGTCAGGCTGGAGCCTCACCCCGAGGACCGCCGACAGAAGGTCGTCACGCAGACCGACAAGGCCGAGGCGATGCTCGAAGAGAGCCGCCGCAGGCGGAACGCGTGGCTGGCCGGCCTGGTCGAGGCCCTGGACGAGGACGAGTGGGCGAAGCTCCGCGAGGCCGCTCCCGTCCTGGAGAAGCTCGCGCAGATCTGATGCCCCGCGCGGCGTGCCGACCGACGTCCGGGCGGCACGCCCTCACCCTGGACACCGTTGTCCGTGCCCCCGAGGAGGCGAGCCCTTTTGAGTACGGGATCCGGAGCAGACTCCGCCCCCGCACCAGCCACCCACGACTCCCCGCCCACCCCTGACGGTGCCACCCGCCCGTCCCGCACACCCGGATCCCGGATCCCCTCGGCCCCGGCCTCCTCGGCGGCCGCGACCTCCCCGTCTTCCGCGTCGGCCGGCCCGGCGCCCTCGGCACCACCGTCGCCCTCGGCGGCCTCGTCGTCCTCGATGTTCAGCTCCCTGAGAATCCGGAACTACCGGCTGTTCTTCCTGGGCCAGGTCGTCTCCAACACCGGCACCTGGATGCAGCGCATCGCCCAGGACTGGCTGGTGCTGAGCCTCACCGGATCCTCCGCCGCGGTCGGTATCACCACCGCGCTTCAGTTCCTGCCGATGCTGCTCTTCGGGCTGTACGGCGGCGTCCTGGTCGACCGGCTCCCCAAGCGCCCCACCCTGCTGGCCACCCAGACGGCCATGGGCCTCACCGGGCTCGCGCTCGCCTTCCTGACCCTCTCCGGCCACGTCCAGGTCTGGCACGTCTACCTGGCGGCCTTCGCCGTCGGCCTCGCCACGGTCGTCGACAACCCGGCCCGCCAGTCCTTCGTCTCCGAGATGGTCGGCCCCGGCCAGCTGCAGAACGCGGTCAGCCTCAACTCCGCCAACTTCCAGTCGGCCCGCCTCGTCGGCCCCGCCGTCGCGGGCGTGCTGATCACCGGTGTGGGCACCGGCTGGGCGTTCCTGTTCAACGGACTGTCCTTCGTGGCCCCCCTCGCGGGTCTGCTGCTGATGCGCTCCCGCGACCTGCACATGGTCGAGCGGGCGCCCCGCGGCAAGGGGCAGCTCCGCGAAGGCCTCCGCTATGTCGCCGGCCGCCCCGACCTGGTCTGGCCGATCGTCCTCGTCGGTTTCATCGGCACCTTCGGCTTCAACTTCCCCGTCTGGCTCTCCGCCTACGCGGACGACGTCTTCCACGCGGGCGCCGGCGCGTACAGCCTCTTCAACACGCTGATGGCGGTCGGCTCGGTGGCCGGCGCGCTGCTCGCCGCCCGCCGCGGCACGGCCCGGCTGCGCGTGCTGATCGCGGCGGCCCTGGCCTTCGGTCTGCTGGAGGCGGTGGCGGCCGTGGTGCCGTCGCTGTGGCTCTTCTCGCTGCTCATGGTCCCGATCGGGGTCTTCGGCCTGACGGTCAACGTCACGGCGAACACCACGGTCCAGATGGCCACCGACCCCGTCATGCGCGGCCGTGTCATGGCGCTGTTCATGATGGTCTTCGTGGGCGGTACGCCGCTCGGGGCGCCGCTGGTCGGCTGGGTCACCGACGCCTACGGTCCGCGCGTCGGCTTCGCTCTCGGCGGTCTGGTCTCGGCCGCCGCCGCGACGGCCGTCGGCCTGGTCCTGGCCCGCGTGGGCGGGCTGCGCCTGTCGGTCGGCTGGCACCGCGGCCATCCGCAAGTGCGCTTCGTCCCCAAGGAACGGCTGGCGACGGCGGTCTGACCGGCGACCGTGGCCCCCGATCCTGGGAGAGTGGGGCCATGAGACTCTTCGCGGCCGTGCTGCCACCCGAGGAAGCGGTACGTGAACTCGGCGCGGCGGTGGACGCGTTGCACCGGCTGCCGGGCGCGGACGGTCTGCGGTGGACGGGCCGTCCGGGCTGGCACTTCACGCTCGCCTTCTACGGCGAGGTCGAGGAGGAGCTCACCGGTCCCCTCGCGGACCGGCTGTCCCGGGCCGCCCGGCGTACGCCGCCCGTCCCGCTCGCCCTCCGGGGCGGCGGCCACTTCGGCGGCCGGGCCCTGTGGGCCGGAGTGTCGGGTGACGTCACCACTCTGCGCCTGCTCGCCGACCGCGCGGAGGCGGCGGCGCGCAGGGCGGGCGTCCCGATGGGCGAGCACCGCCGCTACCGCCCGCATCTGACGGTGGCCCGCAGCAGGCAGGCCGCGGACTTCGAGGCGTACGTCACCGCCCTGGACGACTTCGCCGGGTGTCCCTGGACGGCGGGCGAGCTGTGTCTCGTACGCAGCAATCTGCCCAGGTCGGGGGTCCCGGGGGAGCAGCCGCGCTACGAGACGGTGGCGCGGTGGGCGCTGGCCGGGGCGGGCGGCTGAAGGGGGCCGGGAGCCGCCGGTTAACCTCAATGGCGTGAATCCCAAGACCCGAAACCAAATCATGGCCGGTGTGCTCGTGCTGATGTTCGTCGTGGTGGCGCTGGCCGCGGCGGTCAAGTAGGCGGCCCGCCCGCGATCGGCGCGCTCCACCGGGGAGCCACCGGGAGTACCGGGGAGCACCCGGGAGAACCGGGCAGCGGCCGGGCGAGCCGGGCAGCCCCCGGGAGAACCAGGGACAGCCCGACCCGCCGGGTGGCGCGGGAACCGCGAGCCCCGGTCCCGTGGGACAGGCCGCGTGGTTCCCGCACCCCTGACGACTCCCTGGACGCCCTGCGGGGGCGTGCTACCAGGCGAAGGCCTCCGGCGCGGGACCCGGGCCGGGGAAGATCTCGTCCAGCGCGGACAGCAGTTCCTGCGACAGTTCCAGCTCGACGGCGCGCAGGGCGGAGTCGAGCTGCTGCGCGGTGCGCGGGCCGACGATGGGTCCGGTGACGCCGGGCCGGGTCAGCAGCCAGGCCAGCGCCGCCTCGCCGGGTTCGATCCCGTGCTTGTCGAGCAGGTCCTCGTACGACTGGATCTGCGCGCGGATGGCGGTGTTGGCCAGCGACTCGGCGGCCCGGCCGCCCGCCCTGCGGCCGCCCTCCGTCTCCTTCCTGATGACCCCGCCGAGCAGTCCGCCGTGCAGCGGCGACCAGGGGATGACCCCGAGCCCGTACTCCTGCGCGGCCGGGATGACCTCCATCTCGGCGCGTCGCTCGGCGAGGTTGTAGAGGCACTGCTCGCTGACGAGGCCGATGGTGCCGCCGCGCCGGGCGGCGATCTCGTTGGCCTGGGCGATCTTGTAGCCGGGGAAGTTGCTGGAGCCGACGTAGAGGATCTTGCCCTGCTGGACCAGGACGTCGATCGCCTGCCAGATCTCCTCGAAGGGGGTGCGGCGGTCGACGTGGTGGAACTGGTAGACGTCGATGTAGTCGGTCCGGAGCCGCTTGAGGCTGGCGTCGACCGCCCGCCGGATGTTGACCGCGGAGAGCTTGTCGTGGTTGGGCCAGGCGTCGCCTTCGGCGGCCATGTTGCCGTACACCTTGGTGGCGAGCACGACCTTGTCGCGCCGCTCGCCGCCCCGGGCGAACCAGTTCCCGATGATCTCTTCCGTACGGCCCTTGTTCTCGCCCCAGCCGTACACGTTCGCGGTGTCGAAGTAGTTGATCCCTGAGGCCAGTGCCGCGTCCATGATCGCGTGGCTGTCGGCCTCGTCGGTCTGCGGACCGAAGTTCATGGTGCCGAGGACGAGCCGGCTGACCTTGAGTCCCGTGCGTCCGAGCTGCGTGTACTTCATGACTCCCCACCCAACGGCGTGGAGTGCGCTCTAGGCAAGAGTGGAACGCCGGGACAGCCCCTAGTCCCGGGGGAAGTCGTCCGTCCTGATGGTGAGGCCGAGGAGGGTGGTCGTCATGTCGACCTCTCCGCCGAAGGCGACGGTCGTCTCGGTGATGTAGTCGCCGTCCTTGGGCTGGGTGTACAGATGGCACTTGCCCTGGTAGGGGTCGGCGACGAGATAGACGGGCACCTCGGCGTTCGCGTACGCGGTCTTCTTGGGGCCGTAGTCGTTGGCCGCCGTCCCCTTGGAGATGACCTCGGCGACGAACTCGACGTCCTGGCAGTTCCACAGCCCCTTGGAGTCCTTGGCGGCGTCCTCCGCCACCAGCGTCACATCGGTGGCGAACCCGTTGAGATGGCCCGGATAGTCGATGCGCACGTCGGACTTCACGCGCCTGCGCGGGTATTTGGTGCGCAACTGCTCGACGATGTCGAGGATGATTTCCCAGTGAGTGTCCCGCTGCGGTGCCATGAAGACGGTCCCCTCGACGATCTCGACCTTGTATCCCTCGGGGGTGGTCCGCTCCATCGACTCGAACAGGGTGTCCAGAGTCAGTTCGCGGTTGTCGTCGGCCATCTCGATCCTGTCTTCGAGGACGGTCATCGTGGCACTCCTCCCCGGCCGCGACCCGGTCGAGCGCAGCCACGCGGTTCAACGATACGTACGACGATCCGGGTGCGCCGGGATTCGGTCAGGCGCTGTCGGCCGCGTACGGCTCCCCGAGGTCCCACGCCTGGTACATCGCCTCCGCGAAGGCCTCCGTGATCCGGTGTTCGCCGCTCTCGTTCGGGTGGGTGCCGTCGTAGGTGTCGAGGTGGATGTCGTACCCGGGGGGCGGGGAGACGAGCAGCAGGGGGGAACGGGGCTCGTCGAGGTCGGCGACCGCCTTCGCGAGGAAGTCGTTGAAGGAGCTCACCGCGGCGGCGAAGGGCGCGTCGGACTGCGCGCGGACGTTCGGTATCACCGGCAGGACGGCCATCCGGATCCGCGGGTTCGCCGCGCGGGCCTCGGCGACGAAGGCGCGGACGTTCTCGGCCGTCTGCTCCGCGTTCGTGTAGAAGCCCAGGTCGATCAGGCCGAGGGAGACCAGGAGCACGTCGGCGCGGTGCGCGCGGACCGCGTCCTGGATCAGCGGGACCATGTGGATCCAGCCCTCGCCCCAGCCGGCGAGATGGGCCTGCGGAAAGTCCGGCTCCGCGTACTCGTACGAGTCGGGGGACTCGGTCGCCTTGTCGTACAGGGTCTCGCGCGGGCCGACGATCCGGAACGGGCCCCCGTACGTCGCGCGCAGGTGCTGCCACATCCGGTAACGCCACGTGTGTTCCCCCGCGCTCCCGATCGTCTGGGAGTCGCCGACGGGCATGAACCTGAGCATCCGCTCATCATGGACGATCGGTGCGGAGGGCATGACCGCCGGGGGTGTGAGGCTGGACACGCCTCGCGGACGCGATACGGGGCCGGCCGCCGGCGGAGATCGAACTGAAAGTCCGTTCGAGATGGCAGGCTTGGGGCCATGCGCCGATCGCCCTCCTACCTCGCCGGAGCCGCCGCCCGACTGGCCGCCGGAGCCGCCCTCGTCGTCGCGCTGTCGGCGCCCGCCGTCGCCGACAGCGGGGACGGCGGGTTCACGATCAAGGACCCCCGGATCACCGAGTCCAGCGGACTCGCCGCCTCGCACCTGCACCCCGGCATCTACTGGACGCACAACGACAGCGACGACGGCCCGTACCTCTACGCCGTCGACAGCAGGACCGGCGAGACCGTCGCCACCGTCACGATGAGCGGGGTCGGCGCCCCCCGCGACGTCGAGGCCATCTCGCTGGGCCCGGACGGCGATCTCTACGTGGGTGACATCGGCGACAACCTCGGCGGCACCTGGAACCACGTCTGGATCTACAAGCTGCCCGAGCCGAAGGTGCTCAAGGACCAGACGATCCGGGCCACCCAGTACGTCGTGAAGTACGCGGACGGGCCCCGCAACGCGGAGGCGCTGATGGTGCATCCGAAGACCGGGCGGGTCTACATCGCCGACAAGAACGAGGACGGCGGGCACCTGTACGAGGGCCCCGCACAGCTCTCCTCCTCCGGCACGAACGTGTTCCGCCGGGTCGCCACCATCGACCTCTGGGTCACCGACGGAGCCTTCTCGCCGAACGGCGAACAGCTGGCGCTGCGCGGGTACTTCGGCGGGATCCTGTACACCTGGAACGACGGGCAGCCGAAGCGGCAGGGGCGGCTGAACGTTCCCCTGCAGGGACAGGGCGAGTCCGTCACGTACACGCCCGACGGGTCCGAGCTGATGTACGGCAGTGAGGGCAAGGACAGCCCGGTGCAGCCCGGTTCGGTCCCCGGGGGCGGCTCCGACTCCAAGTCCCCGTCGAAGAGCGGTGGTTCGTCGTCGGCGGGAGACGGTGGCGGGGGCCTGGGTTCCGGCGCCAAGGGGGCGCTGGCCGTCGGTGCGGTGCTGGTGGTGGTCTTCGCGGTGAGGCGGCTGCTGCGCAGGTCTTAGAAAGCCGGAGCGGGAGCGCGGCGACAGGGAAAGGGGCGCCCGGCGAGTGCCGGGCGCCCCTTTCCCTGTACGGGTGAGGTCAGAGCTTCTCGATGACGTGGTCGACGCACTTCGTCAGCGCCTCGACGTCCGCCGGGTCGATCGCCGGGAACATCGCGATGCGCAGCTGGTTGCGGCCGAGCTTGCGGTAGGGCTCGGTGTCGACGATGCCGTTGGCGCGCAGGACCTTGGCGACGGCGGCGGCGTCGATCTCGTCGTCGAAGTCGATCGTTCCGATGACCTGCGAGCGCTTGGCCGCGTCGGTGACGAACGGGGTGGCGTACTTGGAGTCCTCGGCCCAGGTGTACAGCCGGGTCGAGGAGTCCTTGGTGCGGGCCGTGGACCAGGCCAGACCGCCCTGGCCGTTGATCCACTCCAGCTGCTCGTTGAGCAGGAAGAGGGTGGCGAGGGCCGGGGTGTTGTACGTCTGGTTCTTGCGGGAGTTGTCGATCGCCGTGGGGAGCGAGAAGAACTCCGGCACATGGCGGCCCGAGGCGTGGACGCGCTCGGCGCGCTCGATGGCGGCCGGGGAGAAGACGGCGATCCACAGGCCGCCGTCGGAGGCGAAGGACTTCTGCGGGGCGAAGTAGTAGACGTCCGTCTCGGCGATGTCGACCGGCAGGCCGCCGGCGCCGGAGGTGGCGTCCACGAGGACGAGAGAGCCCTCGTCGGCGCCCGCGACCCGCCTGATGGGGGCGGCGACACCGGTGGAGGTCTCGTTGTGGGTGAAGGCGTACACGTCGACGCCGGCCTCGGCCGAGGGCTCGGGGTGGGTGCCCGGGTCGGACGCGATCACGGTGGGTTCGGCGAGCCACGGGGCGAGTTTCGCGGCCTTGGCGAACTTGGAGCTGAACTCACCGAAGTTGAGGTGCTGCGACTTGTTCTCGATCAGGCCGTGGGTCGCCACGTCCCAGAACGCGGTGGAGCCGCCGTTGCCGAGGACGACCTCGTACCCGTCGGGCAGCGAGAACAGTTCGCGCACACCCTCCCGGACCCTCCCGACCAGGTTCTTGACCGGCGCCTGGCGGTGCGACGTGCCGAGCAGGGAACTGCCGGTCGCCGCCAGCGCGTCCAGTGCCTCCGTCCGCACCTTGGAGGGGCCGGCGCCGAATCGTCCGTCGGCGGGCTTGATGTCAGCGGGGATCTGGATGTCAGCCACGAGCCGGAGGGTATCTCTTCGGAGAAACCGGACGGAAGCGTGTCCGTTCGATGAGACGACCCGGCCGGCCCGTGGCCGCTGGGGGAGTCACGGCGTCCCGCCCGCCCCCCGTGGAGAGCTACGGGGCGAGCCGGACCGGCAGTTCGAACAGGTCGTTCTGGGTCACCACGGGCTTGTTGCGCAACTCCGCGACGGGGACCGCCAGGTCGAGGGCGGGGAAGCGCTCGTACAGCGCCGGCAGCGCGACTCCGGCCTCCAGCCGGGACAGGGCGGCACCCGGGCAGACGTGCGGGCCGTGGCCGAACGAGATGTGGCGGTTGGCGGTGGTGCGGGTGATGTCGAAGTCCCCGGCCGTCGGGCCGTGGGCGTTCTCGTCGCGCCCGATCGCGCCGTACGACACGATCAGCGCGTCACCCGCGGGGATGACCTTGTCCCCGACCGGCACGTCCTCCGTCGCGAAGCGGATCAGGACGTGCGAGGTGGGGGTGGAGTGGCGCAGCGTCTCCTCCACCACGGCCGACCAGTCGGCCTCACCGGAAAGGACGAGCGCGCGCTGCTCCGGATGGGCGGACAGGTTGACCACCGCGTTGACGATGAGGGAGATCGTCGTCTCGTGTCCCGCCGCCACCATGAGCTGGAGGGTGGAGACGATCTCCTCGTCGGTGAGGTGGTCGCCGTTCTCGGAGGCGAGGATCAGGGCGCTGGTCAGGTCGTCGCCGGGCTCGGCGCGTTTGGCCGCGACGGTGTCGGCCATGATCCCGGCCAGCTCGGTGAGCGTGGCGAGGACCTCGGCCGGCGGGGTCTGCGTCGAGAAGAACTTCTCGAAGAGCTCCTTGAGGCGGGGGAGGCGGGACTCCTCGATGCCCATGAGGTCGGCGACGACGTACATGGGCAGCGGGTAGGCGAAGTCGGCCTTCAGGTCGACCACGCCGGCGTCGGCGGAGAGCTGGTCGAGAAGCCCCTGCGTCAGCTTGGTGATCCGCTCCCGCATCTGCTCCACCCGGCGGGGCGTCAGCGCCTGCGCCACCAGCGTGCGCATCCTGCGGTGGTCCGCGCCGTCGACCGTCAGCATGGAACGGCCGGGGTTGGCGAGGCCGATCAGCGGCCAGTCGGGGGCTATCTCGCCGCGCTGCCAGGCGCCCCACACGTTGATGTCCTTCACCAGCCGGGGGTCCGTGAGCAGGGCGCGGGCCTCCGCGTGGTGCGTGACCGCCCAGACGGGCACGCCGCCGGGCAGCTCCACGGCGGCCAGCGGACCGGCTTCGCGCAGCCTGGCGCTCTCGCCGTCGAGGTCGGACACGAACGGGTCGAGGGCGATACGTGCGGTCATGCGGGGATGCCTCCAAGGGCCGGGGTGGGGATGCCGCGTCGTCGCGGGGGCCGTGGCATCGGCGCAGGCCCCCGCGGCCCCCGGCCGGACACGCGGGCCGGCCGGGCGCGGTGGAGTCTCACAGTGCGGGTACGGGGGTGAAGCGCACCGGGAGTTCGGTGAGGCCGCGCAGCCAGGGTGAGGGCCGGCGGGTGAGGGATGCGGCGGGTACCGCCAGGTCGATGTCGGGCAGCCGGTCCAGTACGACCTCGATGCCCGTCCGCGCGATGACCTCGGCGACCTCCTGGGCCGGGAACGGGCAGCGGTGCTCGCCGTGTCCGAAGGAGAAGTGGGCGTTGTTGCCGCCGGTGAGCGCGGAGCCGTCGGTGCGGACCTGCGGGTCGGAGTTGGCGCCCTGGAGGCCGAGCAGCAGCAGGTCGCCGGCGCGGACGCGGTGGCCGCCGAGCTGGGTGTCGCGGGAGGCCCAGCGCCCGGCGACGTTCTGGGTGGGGGTGTCCTCCCAGAGGACCTCGTTCATGGCCTCCGCGACGCTGTTGCGGCCGCCGAAGAGGGAGGCGGCGAAACGGTCGTCCGTGAGCATCAGTCGCAGCGAGTTGCCGATCCAGTCCGCGGTGGGCTGGTGGCCCGCGGCCATCATGACCATCAGGTCCTGGATGATCTCCTCGTCGGTGAAGCCGGAGGTGTCGGCGAGCATCCGGGAGACGACGTCGCTCGCGGGGTCGGCCTTGCGGTCGGCCAGCAGCCGCGCCATGGAGCCGGCGAGGTGCTGCTGTCCGGCGAGTGCCCCCTCCCGCCCGTTGATCATGTCGTTGAGGGCGGTGACCAGGCCGGGGCCCTGTTCCTCGGAGAAGCCGTAGAGCGTCGCGAGGACACGCACGGGCAGCAGAGCCGCGTAGTCCCCGACGAGGTCGATCTCGCCCTTGGCGCAGGCCGCGTCGATGAGTTCGTCGGCGAACCGCTCGGCGTGGGTGCGCAGTTCGAAGGGGTCGACGGCCTCCAGCGCCTCGCTGATCATCGCGGCGCGCTCACGGTGGCGTTCGCCGACCGTGTAGAGGATGGAGGGCTGCTTGCGGCCGATCATCGGCAGCAGCGGCCAGTCGTCGGGGATGCGGTCCCACTGGTTCCACAGGTCGGAGTCACGGCTGAACAGCACGGGGTCGCCGGTGACCTGGTGCAGCTCGCGGTAGCCGAGCACCAGCCACGCGGGGATGTCGCCGTCCAGTACGACGGACGCCACCGAGCCGTGGTCGCGCCGCATCTCCCGGTACAGCTCGGCGGGTTCGGTCTGGAACCGGGGCCCGCTGAGGGGCACGGGGGCGGGGGTCACAGGGCCAACTCCGGGGACTTGGTGACTTCTTCGGTGTCCGCTGAGGCCGGCGCGGTGGCCTCGGCCGAGGCGGCGTACACGGTCTTCAGGTGTTCGACCAGCGTGATCAGGACCCGTTTGCTGGACTCCCGCGAGCGGGCGTCGCATTCGATGAGCGGGACGTGCGGGTCGAGGTCGAGGGCCTCACGGATCTCGGCGGGGGTGTGTCCCGGGCCGCCGAAGTCGTTGCAGGCGACGATGAACGGCGTGCCGTGGTGCTCCAGGCGGTCGATCGCGTACCAGGAGTCGTCGATGCGACGGGTGTCCACGAGGACGACCGCGCCGAGGGTGCCGGAGAAGAGGCGGTCCCACAGGAACCAGAAGCGTTCCTGGCCGGGCGCGCCGAACAGGTACAGCACGTTGCGGGCGTCGAGCGTGATGCGGCCGAAGTCGAAGGCGACGGTGGTCGCGGACTTGCCGCGGACCTCGCTGATGTCGTCGATCGTCTCCCCGGCCCGGGTCATCGTCTCCTCGGTGTTGAGCGGACGGATCTCGCTCACGGAGCGGACCAGGGTCGTCTTGCCGACGCCGAAACCGCCGACGACCACGATCTTCAGACCGTTGTCGGCGGTGGCGCCCAGCGGGGTCCTCGCGTCAGAGGTTGCGTAGTCCAACGAGCACCTGCTCCAGGATGTCGGGATCGGGTAGTGCTGCCTTCTGCGGGTGGCGGGCGCTGACCCGGCCCGCGGAGAGCAGGTCGGAGAGCAGGACCCGGGTGATGGACACCGGCAGCTTCAGCACGGCGGCGATCTCCACGACCGCCGTCGGCCGCTCGCACAACCGCAGGATCGCGGCGTGCTCCGACTGCATGCCCAGGGCCGGATCGCACTCGGCGACCACGAGCGTCACGAGGTCGAACGGGGTGTCAGGCCCGGAACGGCTGCGTCCTCCGGTGAGGGTGTACAGCCGGTCGGGCGCGTCGTCCCTGCCCGGACGGCTCATGACGTCCGGGGCTGCGCGCTCAGGTGTTCGCCGAGTTGCTCCACCAACTCGCTCATGTTGTGTCCGACCAGGCCGGCGTCCGCGTCCTCGGCGGTGACCACGGCGAGGTGGGCGCCGTCACCGGCCTCCACGATGAACAGGACCCCGTCGTAGAACTCGGTCATCGCCGAGCGCACGCCGCCGCTGCCGTCGCCGAACTCCACGGACGCGCCGTGCGACAGCGACTGGATGCCCGCGGCGATCGCGGCGAGCTGGTCGGCCCGGTCGACGGTGAGCTCCGGGGTGCGGCACAGCTTCAGGCCGTCGCGGGAGAGCACGAGGGCGTGCCGGGCGCCCGGGGTGCGCTCGAGGAGGCCCTCGATGAGCCAGGAGAGCTTCTCGTCGGCGGTGGTGGTGCCGGTCATGAAGTGGTGTCGCCTTCCGGGTGCGGGGGGTTGGTGTCCCGTACGGCTGCTTCGTCGCGTACGGCGTTCTCGGGGGTGTACGCCGGGGCGCGTACGGAGTCCTCGGGCACGGTCCCCTGGACCGCGGCCTGGTCCGGTGCCGTGCCGCGGACCGCCTGCCGGAAGCTGCTGAACCGGGCGGCGGTGACCTTGGAGTCGGTGGTGCGGGGTTCCGATTCGGCGGCCTGGTCCGCGAGGCGGGCGCGGCTGCGCTCGGCGTGCTCGAGGGTGCGGCCGCGGCGGCGCTTGGGCAGGCTGCCGGCGGCGGGCTCCGCGTCCGCGTGCCGGGGGGAGTCGTGGGTGGGGACCGGGTCCGGGTCGAGGTCCCCGGTGGCCCGGGCGGCGGCGTACGACGCGCGGGGCGCCGGCCCGGCGGCGGGGTGGTCCTCGGCCGCGGCGGTGACGTCCTCGGCGGGTACGGGCGCGGGGGCCGGCGCGGGGGCCGCGGCGGGCGTGGCCTCGGGAGCCGCCGGCGCCGGCGCGGACGGCAGGGACAGCAGGTCCTGGGGGATGAGCACCAGGACGCCGGTGCCGCCGCGCGCGGAGGGCCGGAAGGAGACCTTCAGGCCGTGCTTGCGGGCGAGCCGGCCGACCACCGCGAGGCCGAGCCGGGTGCCGGTGAGACCGCCCAGTTCGGCGCCGTCACCGGAGACGGCGCGCTCGGCGCGGCGCAGCTGGACGTCGCCCATGACGAGGCCGCTGTCCTCGACGGAGACGATGACACCGGCCGGGACCTCCTCGACGTACACATGGACCTCGGCGGTCGGCGGCGAGAAGTTCGCCGCGTTGTCGAGGAGTTCGGCGAGCGCGTGCATCACGCCCTCCGCGGCGTGGCCGGCGACCGCGGCGTCGCTGGAGGAGTGCAGGCGCACCCGCTGGTAGCCGCCGATGCGCCCCATGGCGCCGCGCAGGATCGACTCCATGACGATGGGCCGTGCCCAGCGGCGGCCGGAGCGGGCGCCCGCGAGGACGGCGACGGAGTCGGCGAGACGGCCGGCCTGCGCGGTGCGGTGGTCGAGGTGCAGGAGATCGGCGAGGACCTCTTCGTCGGAGTGCTTCTCCTCCATGGCGCGCAGGTCGGCGAGCATGGCCGTGGAGAGGGCCTGCATCCGGCCGGCCGCGTTGGCGGTGGCCGAGATCGCGGCGGCGCGGTCGCTCGTGGCCTGCCGGACCTGCTGGACGAGGCGCGCTCCGTCCGCGGTGAGTTCGGCGGACCGCCGCCGCTCCTCGGCGATCTCGGCGCCGAGCCGCTGCCGTTCGGCTTCGAACTCGGCCGTGAGGCGGGCACGTTCGCGGGCCTCGGCGTCGGCCGCCCGGGTCCGGTCGCGGGCGGACTCCGCCGTGAGCCGGGTCCGCTCCTGGTTGAACTCCTCGGCCTGGCGGGCCCGTTCCTGCAGCAGGCGGCCGGCGTCCTGGCTCACGGTGTCGAGGCGGCGGCGCGCCAGCTGCGCGGTCCGTACGGCGCGGGTGGCGACCGCGACGGCCACGCAGAGCAGCACGGCGGCCGTCCCGGTGACCCAGGCGACGGGTACCCGTGCGGAGTTCGGAGCGGTCGCCACCGCGCCGACCACCGCGAGCGCCGCCAGAGCGGCGGTGAGCAGGGGGGCGGGTGCCGTGGCGCGGAGGGTGGGTCGTTCGCCGGAGGGGCTGGGCGCGGTCATGAATCCTGTCCTCGGTCCGTGTCCTCGGTCGTTTCCTGGGCGAGAGGCGACACCTGAAACTCAATTCGCGGTCACTATATGAGAGTTCGTGATCGCATTGGGAAGGTTCTGGATCCGGTCCCGTCATCGGACCGCGATTCGGACACCCCGGGTACCACCCGGAGGCGCCGCGCGGGGCCATCCTTGGAGACATGACGGATCTTGGCGATCGGGGACCGGCGGAGTTTCGGGAACTACGGGCCGCACTGCGTGGACGGCTCGCCGCGGAGGTTCGCGGCGAGGTCTCCTTCGACGCCACCGCACGCGCGCTGACCAGCATGGACGCGTCCAACTACCGGCGCGTCCCGCTCGGTGTGGTGGCCCCGCGCGACAGCGACGACGTGGCGGCCGTGCTGTCCGTGTGCCGCGCGCACGCGGTGCCGGTCGTCGCGCGCGGCGGCGGCACCTCGATCGCCGGCCAGGCGACCGGCACCGGGGTCGTCCTCGACTTCACCCGGCACATGAACCGGATCGTCGCGCTGGACCCCGAGGCCGGCACCGCCGTCGTACAGCCCGGCGTCGTCCTGGACCGCCTCCAGGAAGCCGCCGCCCCGCACGGCCTGCGCTTCGGACCCGACCCCTCCACCCACAGCCGCTGCACCCTCGGCGGCATGATCGGGAACAACGCGTGCGGGTCGCACTCGGTGGCGTGGGGCACGACCGCGGACAGCGTGCGTGAGCTGTCGGTGCTGACCGGCCGGGGGGAGGCCCGCACGCTCGGCCGGGACTGGCGGGGCGCCCCGCCCGGCCTCCGCACCTTGGTGGACGGCGAGTTGGCCCGTCTGCGCACCGGTTTCCCGGACCTGCCCCGCCGCATTTCCGGTTACGCGCTGGACGCCCTGCTCCCCGAGAGGGGTGCGGACGTCGCCCGCTCCTTCTGCGGCTCCGAGGGCACTCTGGGCATGCTGACCGAAGCGGTGGTGGGACTGGTCGAGGCACCGCGGGCGACGGCGCTGGCCGTGCTCGGGTACGCGGACGAGGGCGCGGCGGCGGAGGCGGCCGCCGGGCTGCTGCCGCTCGGGCCGCTCACGGTGGAGGGGATGGCCGCGGACCTCGTACCGCCCGGCGCGGGGCTGCCGCGGGGCGGTGCCTGGCTGTTCGTCGAGACCGGCGGCGCCGACGCGGGGGAGGCCCGCGCGCGTGCCGACGCGATCCTGCGCGCCGCCGACGTCCTGGACGCCGCCGTGGTCACCGACCCGGCCGGGCAGCGTGCGCTGTGGCGGGTGCGTGAGGACGCGAGCGGCACGGCGACCCGGATGCCCGGCGACGGGGGAGAGGCGTGGCCCGGCTGGGAGGACTGCGCGGTGCCGCCGGCCCGGCTCGGGGCGTATCTGCGCGACTTCCGGGGCCTGTTGGCGGCCCACGGACTGCGCGGAACGCCGTACGGGCACTTCGGGGACGGCTGCATCCACGTCCGGATCGACTTCGACCTGCTGACGGGCGAGGGGATCGGCCGCTTCCGCGGCTTCTCACGGGAACTGGCGGAACTGGTCGTCTCGCACGGGGGCTCACTGTCCGGCGAGCACGGCGACGGGCAGGCCCGGGCCGAGCTGCTGCCCCTCATGTACGGTCCCGAACTGGTGGGCCTCTTCGAGCGGGCGAAGGACCTCTGGGACCCGGACGGCCTGCTCAACCCCGGCATGCTGGTGCGGCCGCACCGGCTGGACGAGAACCTGCGGTTCGCGGTGCTGCCGCGCGAGCCGGTGGACGTGACGTTCGGCTATCCGGCGGACGGCGGGGACTTCTCCGCGGCGGTGCGCCGCTGCGTGGGGGTCGCCAAGTGCCGTACGACGACACCCGACGCCACGAGTGTCATGTGCCCGTCGTTCCGGGTGACGGGCGAGGAGGAGCACTCCACCCGGGGACGGGCGCGGCTGCTGCACGAGATGCTCGCGGGCGAGGTGGTCACCGGCGGATGGCGGTCGACGGAGGTCCGTGACGCGCTGGACCTGTGCCTGTCCTGCAAGGGGTGTCGCTCCGACTGTCCGGTCGGCGTCGACATGGCCACGTACAAGGCGGAGTTCCTGCACCACCACTACGCGGGCCGGCGCCGCCCCGCCGCGCACTACGCCCTGGGACGGCTGCCCGGGTGGCTCGGGCTGGTCGCCCGGACCAGGACCGCCGGGCTGCTCAACGCCCTGTCCTCGCTGCGGCCGCCGGCCGCGGTGGTCAAGCGGCTGGCCGGGATCGCACCCGAGCGGAAGATCCCGCGTCTGGCGCCCGAGACGTTCAGCCGGTGGTGGCAGCGGCGGTTCAAGGAGCGGGTGCGGCGGATGATGCGCGAGGGGGGGGTGCACGGGACCGACGGGTACGGCGCCGACGGGAACGGTGCCGTCGCCCCGGCGGAGGCGGCCTTCCTGTGGCCGGACACCTTCACGGAGCACCTCTCGCCGTCGGTGGGGCGGGCGGCCGTACGGGTGCTGGAGGCGGCCGGCGTGGACGTGATGCTGACGCCGACGGTGGGGATGAGGAAGCTGGGGAGTCCGGCAAGGACCGGCAGGAACGGGAAGGGGAACGGCGGCAGGAAGGGGACGGGCGGCGACGAGGGAGAGAGCCGGAAGAAGGCGACGGCGGGGACGGCCGGGGCGCCGGGTGCGGACCGCGCGTCGGGCGGACCGGCCCCCTGGGCGGTGGGCCGAGCGGGCCGCGTCTGCTGCGGTCTCACGTACGTCTCCACGGGCCAGCTCGACCTCGCCCGCGCGGTGATGCGCCGCACCCTCGACCTGATGGGTGCGTTCCTGGATCCGGACGTCCACCCGCGGCCCCCCTCCGTCGTCGTCCTCGAACCGAGCTGCGCCGCCGCGCTGCGTACGGACCTCCCGGAGCTCCTCCACGACGACCCGCGCGCGGCCCGGCTGGCCTCGGCGGTGCTGACGTTCGCCGAGGCGCTGGAACGGCTCGCCCCGGACTGGTCGCCCCCCTCGCTGGACCGCCCCGTCGTCGGCCAGACCCACTGCCACCAGCACGCCGTCCTCGGCGACGCCGCCGACCGCCGGCTGCGCGCGGCGGCGGGTCTGACCGGCTCCCTCGCGGGCGGCTGCTGCGGCCTCGCGGGCAATTTCGGCTTCGAGAAGGGCCATTACGCCGTGTCGGTGTCCTGCGCGGAGGAACAGCTCCTCCCGGCGGTGGCGGCGGCCGGCGACGACGCGGTGCTCCTCGCGGACGGCTACTCCTGCCGCACCCAGCTGGAGCAGCTGACGGGCCGCGGGGGAAAGCACCTGGCGGAGGTGCTGGCGGAGGCACTCGATGGCTCCGGCCGGGGAGCGGGCCACGGCCGTGGGCACGAGAATGGCGAAATGTCCTGAGTGTGCTGAAATTTCAGCCACCCCCCTCACCGAGGAGTGCCGCGCATGAGGCTCCGCCTGCAGGTCATCACCCGTGAAGAGCACCTGGCGTTCGTCTCGACACGGGCCTCGGTCAGCCATATGCAGGTGCCGTCCTGGGGCGAGGTGAAGCCGGACTGGCGGGCGGAGAGCCTCGGGTGGTTCGACGAGGAGGGGCGGCTCGTCGGGGCCGGGCTGGTGCTGCTGCGGCCGCTGCCGAGGATGCGGCGGTACCTCGCCTACCTCCCGGAGGGTCCGGTCGTCGACTGGTACGCGGCCGATCTCGTGGAGCGCTGGCTCGACCCGATGCTCGCGTATCTGAAGGGGAGGGGCGCGTTCTCGGTGAAGATGGGGCCGCCCGTGGCCGTACGCCGGTGGAGCGCCGACGCCGTCAAGGCGGCGATCGCCGATCCGGCGGCGCGCCGGCTCGGGGACACGGAGGCGACGACGTACGAACCGGCCGCCGCCGGTGTGGCCGAGAAGCTGCGGAACAGGGGCTGGCGGCAGGCCGAGGCGGGCGCCGAGGACGGGTTCGCGGCCGGGCAGCCGCGCTACGTCTTCCAGCTCCCCTTCGGCGGAAGGCCGCTGGAGGAGATCCAGCGCGGCCTCAACCAGCAGTGGCGGCGCAACATCAAGAAGGCCGAGAAGGCCGGTGTCAAGGTCGTGCGCGGCGGTTACGACGACCTGCCCGCGTTCTACGAGCTCTACGCGGAGACCGCTGAGCGCGACCGCTTCATCCCCCGCCCGCTGCCCTACTTCCAGCGCATGTGGACCGCGCTGACCGCCGAGGACCCGGACCGTATGCGGCTCTACCTCGCGCACCACGACGGCGAGGTCCTCGCCGCGGCCACGATGCTGACGGTCGGCACCCACGTCTGGTACTCCTACGGCGCCTCCACCAGCCGCAGACGCGAGGTCCAGCCCAACAACGCCATCCAGTGGCGCATGATGACCGACGCCCACGAACTGGGCGCCGCCGTCTACGACTTCCGCGGCATCACCGACACCCTGGAGGAGTCCAACCACCTCCTCGGCCTGCTCCGCTTCAAGGTCGGCGCGGGCGGCGAGGCCGTCGAGTACCTCGGCGAGTGGGACTTCCCCCTCAACCGCGTGCTCCACCGCGTCCTCGACCTGTACATGGCCCGCCGCTGAGGCCCCGGGACCGGGGCGGCCGCTGTGAGGAACGAGACAGGGTCGTCAAGGGTTCACGCGCCTGACCGAGTCCATTACTCTGGACCGGAAAGTGCAGCGTGATGCACGCATCCCGAGTCGAGCCCCTGGAAGGCACCGTGAACACCCCCAGCGCCGTCCCGTCCTCCCCGGCGTCCGCGACCCCGGTCGCCCCGGTGATGGCCCCCCTGCCCGGTACGGGCGGCGGATCCCCGGTCCGGCGCGGCGGCCTCGGGCCCGTCGGACTGGTCCTCGCCGGAGGTGTCTCCGTGCAGTTCGGCGGCGCGCTGGCGGTGACCCTGATGCCGCGCACCGGGGCGCTCGGAGTGGTGACCCTTCGGCTGCTGGTGGCCGCGATCGTGCTGATGGTGATCTGCCGGCCGAAGGTGCGCGGACACTCCAGGGCCGACTGGGCCACGGTCGTCCTCTTCGGGCTGACCATGGCCGCGATGAACGGCCTCTTCTACCAGTCGGTCGCCCGCATCCCGCTGGGCCCCGCCGTCACGCTGGAGGTGCTCGGCCCACTGGTGCTCTCGGTGGTCGCCTCCCGCCGCGCCCTGAACCTGCTCTGGGCGGGCCTCGCGCTCGGCGGGGTCTTCCTGCTCGGCGGCGGAGGCTTCGGCAGCCTCGACGCGGCGGGCGTCGCCTTCGCGCTGTCCGCCGGCGCGATGTGGGCGGCGTACATCGTCTTCAGCGCCCGTACGGGCCGGCGCTTCCCGCAGGCCGACGGGCTCGCGCTCGCCATGGTGGTCGCGGCGGTGGCGTTCCTGCCGCTGGGGATCGCCGAGTCCGGGACCCGGCTGCTCGACCCCACGACCGCGGCGCTCGGGGCCGCGGTCGCCGTCCTGTCCTCCGTCCTCCCCTACACCCTCGAACTCCTCGCCCTGCGCCGCCTTCCCGCCTCCACCTTCGCCATCCTGATGAGCCTGGAACCGGCCGTCGCCGCGACCGCAGGCTTCCTCGTCCTGCATCAGGCGCTCTCCGCCACCGAGGCCCTCGCGATCGCCCTCGTCATCGCGGCGAGCATGGGCGCGGTACGGACCCAGGTGGGGCGGGGACGGGCCACGACGTAGCCGCGTCCGCGGGGCACCAGGACGGGAGCGGGGCGAGCGGCCGTCGGCCGCTCGCCGTCCGTCGCGTCCCGTCCCCGGGGGCTGCCGCCCCCAGACCCCCGCTTCGGCCTGAACGGCCTTGTCCTCGAACGCCGGACGGCTGGAATACGTGACCCCGTCCGGAACCGTCCAGCGCGGGCGCGCATCTCCCGCCCGTCCGGCGTTCGAGGTCGAGCCCTTCGGGCGAGGGCGGGGGCCAGGGGGGTGCAGCGCCCCTGGCGGGAGACCGGGGGCGAATCCCGACGCTCACCCGGACTTCCCGTCCTCGAATCAATGCAAGCACGCTTGATTGTTTCTCCGCCCGCTGCCATGCTCCAGAACGCACCGCGCAGGACCCCGCACCACCCCGCACACCGTCGTGCCCCGAGGGAGCGCCATCGTGTCCGACCTGTCGTCCGTGATCGACGATCTGCATCGGGAGAGCGAGGAACTCGACCTGCTGGTCGGCGAGTTGACCGAGGAGGGCTGGCGGCTCGCCACCCCGGCCCCGGGCTGGACCGTCGCCCATCAGATCGCTCACCTGGCCTGGACGGACCGCTCCGCGCTGCTCGCCGTGACCGACGCCGAGGCCTTCGCGAAGGAGGTCGAGAAGGCGATCGCCTCACCCGGCGGATTCGTGGACGAGGGTGCCGAGGAGGGCGCGGCCCGCCCGGCCGCCGAGCTGCTCGCCGACTGGCGCGCGGGGCGCGGGGCGCTGGAGGAGTCCCTCCGCGCGGCCCCCGCCGGAACCCGCTTCCCCTGGTACGGCCCGCCCATGTCGGTCGCCTCCGTGGCCACCGGCCGGCTGATGGAGACCTGGGCCCACGGCCAGGACGTGGCGGACGCGCTGGGGGTGACACGTACCCCCACGGACCGGCTCCGGCACGTGGTGCGGATCGGCGTCCGGGCACGGGACTTCGCCTTCGGGGTACGCGGTCTCACGCCGCCGGACGGGGAGTTCCGCGTCGAACTCGTGAGTGCCGCCGGGGAGCTGTGGACGTACGGACCCGAGGACGCGTCCCAGCGGGTCACCGGCCCGGCCCTCGACTTCTGTCTCCTGGTCACCCAGCGCGCCCACCGCGCCGACCTCGCCGTACGGGCACAGGGCCCCGACGCCGACCGCTGGCTGGACATCGCCCAGGCCTTCGCGGGGCCGCCGGGGGACGGACGGCAACCCGGGAAGGCGCGGCCCGAGGGGCCGGCCGAGTGAGCCGCGCCCTCCCCTCCCCGCGTCCCCTGCGCATAGGCAACGCGTCCGGCTTCTACGGCGACCGCTTCGACGCGATGCGCGAGATGCTCACCGGCGGGCCCCTGGACGTCCTCACCGGCGACTACCTCGCCGAACTGACCATGCTCATCCTCGGCCGCGACCGTCTGAAGAACCCGGCGGGCGGCTACGCGCGCACCTTCCTGCGGCAGCTGGAGGAGTGCCTCGGCCTCGCGCACGAGCGGGGCGTCCGGGTCGTGGCGAACGCGGGCGGCCTCAACCCCGCCGGACTCGCCGGCGCCGTCCGGGAGTTGGCCGAGCGGCTGGGCATCCCGGTACGCGTCGCCCACGTCGAGGGGGACGACCTCACCCGCGGCCACCCCGGCAGCCTCGCCGCGCACGCCTACCTCGGCGGCGCCGGGATCGCCGCCTGTCTGCGCGAGGGCGCGGACGTCGTGGTGACCGGCCGGGTCACGGACGCCGCACTGGTCACCGGGCCGGCCGTCGCCCACTTCGGCTGGGCCCCGGACGCGTACGACCGGCTCGCGGGCGCCGTCGTCGCCGGGCACGTCCTGGAGTGCGGCACGCAGGCGACCGGCGGCAACTACGCCTTCTTCGGCGACCATCCCACGCCGCGGCTGCGCCGTCCCGGCTTTCCGCTCGCCGAACTCCACGAGGACGGCACGAGCGTCATCACCAAACACGACGGCACGGGCGGCGTCGTGGACATCGGCACGGTCACCGCGCAGCTCCTGTACGAGACGTCCGGCGCCCGGTACGCGGGCCCGGACGTCACCGCCCGCCTCGACTCGGTGTCGCTCACCCAGGAGGGTCCCGACCGGGTCCGGATCGCGGGGGTCCGGGGCGAGGCACCGCCGCCCACCCTCAAGGTCGGCCTCAACCGTCTCGGCGGCTACCGCAACGAGGTCGTCTTCGTCCTGACCGGGCTCGACATCGAGGCGAAGGCCGCGCTCGTACGGGACCAGATGGAGACCGCGCTCGACGCCGCCAAGTCGCGTCCGGCCGAGGTCCGCTGGGAGCTGGCCCGTACCGACCGGCCGGACGCGCCCACCGAGGAGACCGCGAGCGCCCTGCTCCGTCTCGTCGTACGGGACCCGGACCAGGACGCGGTCGGCCGCACGCTCGGCGGGGCGGCCGTCGAACTGGCCCTGGCGAGCTATCCGGGCTTCCATGTGTCGGCGCCCCCGGGAAAGGGCTCGCCGTACGGGGTGTTCGAGGACTCCCGCGTCCCCCAGGACGCCGTGGAGCAGGTGGCGGTCCTCCCGGACGGGCGCCGGATCGCGGTGGCCCCGGCCCGCGACACCCTGGTTCTGGAACCGGCGCCGCAGCCCGCCCTGCCCGAGCCGCCGCCCGCCGGGCCGACGCGCCGCGCCCCCCTCGGTCTGGTGGCCGGCGCCCGCAGCGGGGACAAGGGCGGCGACGCCAACGTCGGCGTCTGGGTCCGTACGGAGGACGCCTGGCGCTGGCTCGCCCACGAGCTGACGGCCGACCGGTTCCGGAGTCTGATCCCGGAGAGCCGTCATCTCGACGTGGTCCGCCATGTGCTGCCCAACCTCCGCGCCCTCAACTTCGTCGTCGGGGGAATCCTCGGCGAGGGGGTCGCCGCCCAGCACCGCTTCGACCCCCAGGCCAAGGGCCTCGGCGAATGGCTCCGCTCCCGCCACCTGGACATACCGGAGGCACTCCTGTGACCGTCCTCGCGTCCGCCCTGGACGCCCGCAGCCCCGAACACACCGCCAACCGCGAGGTCATGCTCGCCAAGCTCGCCGCGCTGGACGCCGAGCACGCCAAGGCGCTCGCGGGCGGCGGCGAGAAGTACGTCGCCCGGCACCGGGAGCGCGGCAAACTGCTCGCCCGCGAACGCATCGAGCTGCTGCTCGACCCCGACACACCGTTCCTGGAGCTGTCGCCGCTGGCGGCCTGGGGGAGCGACGCCCCCGCGTACACGGTGGGGGCCTCGCTCGTCACCGGGATCGGGGTCGTCGAGGGCGTGGAGTGCCTGATCACCGCCAACGACCCGACGGTACGCGGCGGTGCCAGCAATCCCTGGAGCCTGAAGAAGGCGCTGCGGGCCAATGACATCGCCCTCGCCAACCGGCTGCCCTGCATCAGCCTCGTCGAGTCGGGCGGCGCCGACCTGCCGTCCCAGAAGGAGATCTTCATCCCCGGGGGCGCGATCTTCCGCGACCTGACCCGGCTGTCGGCGGCGGGCATCCCGACCGTGGCCGTGGTCTTCGGGAACTCCACCGCCGGCGGCGCGTACGTCCCCGGCATGTCCGACCACGTGATCATGGTCAAGGAGCGGGCGAAGGTCTTCCTGGGCGGTCCGCCGCTGGTGAGGATGGCCACCGGCGAGGAGAGCGACGACGAGTCCCTCGGCGGCGCCGAGATGCACGCGCGTGTGTCCGGCCTCGCGGACCACTTCGCCGTCGACGAACGCGACGCCCTCAGGCAGGCCCGGCGCGTCGTCGCCCGGCTCAACCACCGCAAGGCCTACCCGGACCCGGGACCGGCGGACCCGCCCAAGTACGACGAGGAGGAGCTGCTGGGGATCGTGCCCGGCGACCTCAAGCACCCCTTCGACCCCCGCGAGGTCATCGCCCGGATCGTCGACGGCTCGGACTTCGACGAGTTCAAGCCCCTCTACGGGACCAGCCTCACGACGGGCTGGGCGACGCTGCACGGCTACCCGGTCGGGGTGCTGGCCAATGCCCAGGGGGTGCTCTTCAGCGCAGAGTCGCAGAAGGCCGCCCAGTTCATCCAGCTCGCCAACCAGCGCGACATCCCGCTCCTCTTCCTGCACAACACCACCGGCTACATGGTCGGCAGGGAGTACGAGCAGGGCGGCATCATCAAGCACGGCGCGATGATGATCAACGCGGTGAGCAACAGCCGTGTCCCGCACCTGTCCGTCCTGATGGGCGCCTCCTACGGAGCCGGCCACTACGGCATGTGCGGACGCGCCTACGAGCCGCGCTTCCTGTTCGCCTGGCCCAGCGCCAAGTCCGCCGTCATGGGCCCCCAGCAGCTCGCCGGCGTCCTCTCCATCGTCGCCCGGCAGTCCGCGGCGGCCAAGGGCCGCCCGTACGACGACGAGGCCGACGCCGCCCTGCGCGCCATGGTGGAGCAGCAGATCGAGTCGGAGTCCCTGCCCATGTTCCTGTCCGGGCGGCTGTACGACGACGGGGTGATCGACCCCCGTGACACCCGCACCGTCCTCGGCATGTGCCTGTCCGCGATCCACACCGCGCCCTACGAGGGCGCACGCGGCGGCTTCGGCGTCTTCCGGATGTGAGGTCCCTCCCCATGATCAGTTCCATACTCGTGGCCAACCGGGGCGAGATCGCCTGCCGTGTCTTCCGCACCTGCCGGGAGGCCGGGATCCGGACCGTCGCCGTGCACTCGGACGCCGACGAGAACGCCCTGCACGTGCGGGAGGCCGACGCGGCCGTGCGGCTGCCGGGCGCGACCCCCGCGCAGACGTACCTCCGCGGCGACCTGGTCGTGAAAGCGGCGCTGAGCGCCGGTGCGGACGCCGTGCACCCCGGGTACGGCTTCCTCTCCGAGAACGCGGACTTCGCGCGGGCCGTCCTCGACGCGGGCCTGGTCTGGATCGGGCCGCCACCCGAGGCGATCGAGGCGATGGCGTCCAAGACCCGCGCCAAGAAGCTGATGGGTCTCGCCCCGCTGGTGGAGGTCACCGCGGACGACCTTCCGGTGCTGGTCAAGGCGGCCGCGGGCGGTGGCGGGCGCGGTATGCGGATCGTGCGCGAACTGGCCGCCCTGGAAACGGAGCTGGAGGCGGCGCGGGCCGAGGCCCTCAGCGCCTTCGGCGACGGCGAGGTCTTCGTCGAGCCGTACGTGGAGGGCGGCCGGCACGTCGAGGTGCAGATCCTCGCCGACACGCACGGCACGGTCTGGGCGCTCGGCACGCGCGACTGCTCGCTCCAGCGGCGCCATCAGAAGGTGATCGAGGAGGCCCCGGCCCCCGGGCTCGGGCAGCCGCTCACCGACACCCTGTACGACCTGTCCGTGCGCGCCGCCCGCGCCGTCGACTACGTGGGCGCCGGGACGGTCGAGTTCCTGATCGCGGACGGCACCGCCCACTTCCTGGAGATGAACACCCGCCTCCAGGTCGAACACCCCGTCACCGAGGCGGTGTTCGGGATCGACCTCGTCGCGCTGCAGATCCAGGTCGCCGAGGGCGCCGCGCTCGACGACGCGCCGCCCCCCGCGCGCGGGCACGCGGTCGAGGCCCGTCTGTACGCGGAGGACCCGGCAGCCGCCTGGGCCCCGCAGACCGGCACCCTGCACCGCCTCGCCGTCCCGGACGGTGTCCGCCTGGACACCGGCTACGGCGACGGCGACCGGATCGGCGTGCACTACGACCCGATGCTCGCCAAGGCCGTCGCCCACGCCCCCACACGCGCGCAGGCCCTGCGCACCCTGTCGGGCGCTCTCGAGCGGGCGGACATCCACGGCCCGGTCACCAACAGGGATCTGCTCGTACGGTCCCTGCGGCACCCGGAGTTCGCCGGGGGCCGCATGGACACCGGCTTCTACGACCGTCACCTCGCCGCCCTCACGACGCCCGCCGCGGACCCGTACGCGCCGCTGGCCGCCGCCCTCGCCGACGCGCACGGCCGTTCCCGGTTCGGCGGCTGGCGCAATCTGCCCTCCCAGCCGCAGGTCAGGCGGTATCTCATGGGAGGGGAGGAGCACGAGGTCCGCTACCGGCACACCCGGGAGGGCCTGGCCGCCGACGGGGTGCGTGTGGTGCGCGCCGACCCCGGCCTCGTCGTCCTCGAAGTGGACGGTGTGCGGGAGCGGTTCCGGGTGGCACGCCACGGCGACCAGGTGTACGTGAACGCCACCGCCCTCACCGCGCTGCCCCGCTTCCCCGAACCCACGACCGACCACGCCCCCGGTTCCCTGCTCGCACCGATGCCCGGCACCGTGGTCCGGGTGGCCGAGGGCCTCGCCGAAGGAGTCCGGGTGGAGGCCGGCCGGCCCCTGCTGTGGCTGGAGGCGATGAAGATGGAGCACAGGATCTCCGCCCCCGCCGACGGCACCCTCACCGCCCTGCACGTGGTCCCCGGCCAGCAGGTGGAGATGGGGGCCCTGCTGGCGGTCGTGGACGACGACGCGCCCGGATGAGGGCCGCGGGCGACCGCGCGCTCCGCCACGACCGACCCGCACCTTCCGTACTCAGGAGGCCCGATGAGCCCCGCAACAGAGACCGAAGAGCACAAGGCACTCCGCGCCGCCGTCGCCGCCCTCGGCAGGCGCTACGGCCGCGACTACCTCACGAGCGCCATCCGCGAGGACCGCCATCCCACCGAGCTGTGGTCCGAGGCGGGCAAACTCGGCTACCTGGGCGTGAACCTGCCGGAGGCGTACGGCGGCGGTGGCGGCGGCATCGCCGAACTCTCCCTCGTCCTTGAGGAGTTGGGCGCCGCGGGCTGTCCGTTGCTGATGATGGTCGTGTCCCCCGCGATCTGCGGGACCGTCATCGCCCGCTTCGGCACCGAGGAGCAGAAGCGCGCCTGGCTGCCCGGCCTCGCCGACGGCTCCCGCACCATGGCCTTCGGCATCACCGAACCCGACGCCGGCTCCAACTCGCACCGGATCACCACCACGGCCCGCCGGGACGGCGCGGACTGGGTGCTGAGCGGCCGCAAGGTGTTCATCTCCGGCGTCGACATCGCCGACGCCACCCTCGTCGTCGGCCGTACGGAGGACGCCCGCACCGGCAGCCTCAAGCCCTGCCTGTTCATCGTCCCGCGCGACGCGGACGGCTTCGGCCGACGGCAGATCGACATGGAACTCCAGAGCGCGGAGAAGCAGTTCGAGCTGACCCTCGACGACGTGCGGCTGCCCGCCGAGGCGCTCGTCGGCGACGAGGACGCGGGTCTGCTCCAGCTCTTCGCCGGACTCAACCCGGAGCGGGTGATGACGGCCGCGTTCGCGATCGGCATGGGCCGTTTCGCGCTCTCCCGGGCCGTCGAGTACGCCCGTGAACGCACCGTCTGGAAGGCCCCCATCGGCGCCCACCAGGCCGTCGCCCACCCGCTCGCACAGGCCCACATAGAACTCGAACTCGCCCGCCTGATGATGCAGAAGGCGGCCTTCCTGTACGACTCCGGGGACGACGTCGCCGCCGGGGAGGCCGCCAACATGGCCAAGTACGCCGCCGGTGAGGCCTGTGTGAAGGCGGTCGACCAGGCCGTGCACACCCTCGGCGGCAACGGACTCACCCGCGAGTTCGGGCTCGCCTCGTTGATCACGGCCTCACGGGTGGCCCGTATCGCCCCGGTCAGCAGGGAGATGATCCTCAACTACGTCTCCCACCAGACCCTGGGCCTGCCCAAGTCGTACTGAGGGGCGCGCCGAAGACGCCCGACGGCCGGCCGTACCGACGAAGAAGCCCACCGGTCGGCCGCCCCCCGGGGGCGCCACCGGTGGGTGCTCGCACCGAAGAACCCACCGGCCAGTCCTACCCAGCGAGCCGCTCCAGGAGGACCCGTGTTCCGCAGTGAGTACGCCGATGTCCCGGCCGTCGAGGAACCCATCCACGAGGCCGTCCTCGGCCGGGCCGCCGAGCGCGGAGACACGCCCGCGCTGGTGGACGGCGTCGACGGCACCACGCTCACCTACGGCCAACTCGACGGGTTCCACCGCCGGCTGGCCGCCGCGTTCGCCGACGCGGGCCTCCGCAAGGGCGACGTGCTCGCCCTGCACAGCCCGAACACCATCGCGTTCCCGACGGTGTTCTACGGCGCCACCCGCGCGGGGGCGTCGGTCACGACCGTGCACCCGCTCGCCACGGCCGAGGAGTTCGCCAAACAGCTGCGGGACAGCGCCACGCGCTGGATCGTGACCGTCTCACCTCTTCTGGAGACGGCCCGGCGGGCCGCACAACTGGCGGGCGGGGTAAGGGAGATATTCGTCTGCGACAGCGCGCCGGGGCACAGGTCGCTGATCGACCTGCTCGGCTCGACCGCACCCGAGCCCCGGATCGACATCGACCCCGTGACGGACGTCGCGGCCCTCCCGTACTCCTCCGGGACCACCGGCGTCCCCAAGGGCGTGATGCTCACCCACCGGTCCATCGCCACCAACCTGGCGCAGCTGGCGCGCTCGGTGCCGATGGACGAGGGGGAGCGCATCCTCGCGGTGCTGCCCTTCTTCCACATCTACGGGCTGACGGCCCTGATGAACGCGCCCCTGCGCCAAGGCGCCACCGTCGTCGTGCTGCCCCGCTTCGACCTCGACACCTTCCTCACGGCCATCGAGCGGCACCGCATCACGGGCCTGTTCGTGGCTCCGCCGATCGTGCTCGCGCTCGCCAAGCACCCGGCCGTCGAGGGCTACGACCTGTCGTCCCTGAAGTACGTCATCTCCTCCGCCGCGCCCCTGGACGCCCGGCTCGCCGCGGCCTGCGCCGAGCGGCTCGGCCTCCCGCCCATCGGCCAGGGCTACGGCATGACGGAACTCTCCCCCTGTACGCACCTGGTACCGCTGGACGCCGCCGACGCGCCCCCGGGGACGGTGGGCAGGCTCATCGCGGGCACCGAGATGCGGATCGTCTCCCTCGACGACCCGGACCAGGAGCTGGGCGTCGGCGAGGCCGGGGAGATCGTCATCCGCGGCCCCCAGGTGATGAAGGGCTACCTGGGGCGTCCCGACGCCACCGCCGAGATGATCGAACCGGACGGCTGGCTGCACACCGGAGACGTCGGGTACGTGGACGCGGACGGCTGGCTGTTCGTCGTCGACCGGGTCAAGGAACTCATCAAGTACAAGGGCTTCCAGGTCGCGCCGGCCGAACTGGAGGCACTCCTGCTGACGCACCCGGGCATCGCGGACGCCGCCGTCGTCGGGGTCTACAACGAGGACAACAACGAGGTCCCGCACGCCCACGTGGTGCGTCAGCGGTCCGCCGCCGAACTGTCCGCGGGCGAGGTCATGATGTACGTCGCCGAGCGCGTCGCCCCGTACAAACGGGTGCGGGGCGTCACCTTCGTCGAGGAGGTACCGCGGGCGGCCTCCGGAAAGATCCTGCGGCGGGAACTGCGGGGCCGGTCATGACCGTCGTGCGCGCGGACCACGACCGCGCCGTCGCCACCCTCACCCTCGACTCGCCCGCCAACCGCAACGCACTGTCGTCCGCGCTCGTGGGCGAACTGGCCCAGGGGCTCACGCGGTGCGGCGAGGACGACGGCGTCCGCGCGGTCGTCCTCGCGCACACCGGCAACACGTTCTCCGCGGGCGCGGACCTGCGCGACCCGCCGCACCCGGACGCGCTCGTCGGTCTGCTGCGGCAGATCGTCGAGCTGCCCAAACCGGTGGTGGCCCGGGTGACCGGGCACGTCCGGGCGGGCGGCCTCGGTCTGCTGGGCGCCTGCGACATCGCCGTCTCCTCCGCCGTGGCCACGTTCGCCTTCACGGAGGTCCGCATCGGCGTCGCGCCCGCCGTCATCTCCCTCCCCCTGCTGCCCCGCACGGACCCGCGCGCCCTCGCCCGGTACTACCTCACCGGTGAACGCTTCGACGCGGCGGAGGCCGTGCGGACGGGACTGCTGACCGCGACGGGCGACGACGTCGACGTGACTCTGGCCCCCGTCCTGGACGGCCTGCGCCGGGCCTCCCCGCAGGGCCTCGCCGAGACGAAACGGCTGCTCACGGCTAAGGTGCTGGAGGCCTTCGACCAGGACGCGGTCGCCCTGACGGCGCTCTCGGCCGAGCTGTTCTCCTCCGTACAGGCCCGCGAGGGGATGACGGCCTTCCTCGAACGACGGGATCCCGCATGGGTGGTGTGAGCACGGCGGACGCGACGGACGCGACGGACGCGAGAGACCCGGCGGATCCGGAGCGCACGGCGGACACGGAACGCACGGAACGTGCGGGAGACGCGGACCGTACCGGCCATGCCGCGGCCCTGGGCGCGCGCGTCTCCCGCCCCCCGCATGTCCCGAAACAGGACCGCAGCCGGGCCACCCGGCAGCGGCTGCTGGCGGCCGCCGTGGCCTGCCTCGCCGAACACGGCTGGGCGGGCTCCACGGTCGCCGTCGTCGCGGAACGCGCCGGTGTCTCCCGGGGTGCCGCCCAGCACCACTTCCCGACCCGCGAGGACCTGTTCACGGCGGCGGTGGAGTACGTCGCGGAGGAGCGCTCCACGGCCCTGCGCGCCCTCTTCCCGGAGGGTGCCGCCGACCGGCGCGCCGTCGTCGCGGCCCTGGTCGACCTGTTCACCGGCCCGCTCTTCCGCGCCGCCCTCCACCTCTGGGTCGCCGCCTCCAACGAGGAGCAGCTCCGCCTCCGGGTCACCGAACTGGAGGCCCGCGTCGGCCGCGAGACCCACCGGATCGCCGTGGACCTGCTGGCCGCGGACGAGTCCCGCCCGGGCGTACGGGAGACCGTCCAGGGTTTCCTCGACATGTCCCGCGGTCTGGGCCTCGCCAACCTCCTCACGGACGACGCGGCGCGCCGGGAGCGGGTGGTCGCGCAGTGGGGCGAGATCCTGAACGGCGTACTGGACTGAGCCGGGCCCGCGTCACGGGCTGAGCCGGGCCCGCGTCATGGGCTGAGCCGGGCCCGCGTCACGGGCTGAACCGCGCGCGGTTCACGGGCTGAGCCGCTCCACCTTCCAGCCGCCGTCGGGCTCCGCCGTGTACCGCAGCCGGTCGTGGAGGCGGTTCTCGCGGCCCTGCCAGAACTCGACCGTCCGCGGGGCGATGCGGAATCCGCCCCAGTTCGGGGGGACCGGGACCTGCTCACCCTCGGGGTAGCGGGCGCTCAGGTCCGCGTAGGAGGAGTCGAGTGCGGTGCGGGAGGGGACGACCGAGGACTGGGCGCTGGCCCAGGCGCCGAGCTGGGAGCCGTGCGGGCGGGTACGGAAGTACGCGGCCGTCTCGTCGCGGCCGGTGCGGCGGGCCGTCCCGGTGACGATGACCTGGCGGGCCATCGGATGCCAGGGAAAGAGCAGCGACACGTACGGGTTGGCGGCCAGCTCCCGGGCCTTGCGCGAGTCGTAGTTGGTGTAGAAGACGAAGCCCTGCTCGTCGTACTGCTTGAGCAGCACCGTGCGGGAACTGGGCCGCCCGTCGGCGTCGGCCGTGCCCACGACCATCGCGTTCGGCTCGTACACCACGCCCTGCACGGCGGCCTGCGCGGCCTGCTTGAACCAGCGGGCGAACTGGTCCATGGGATGCGGGGCGAGACCGGACTCCACCAGTCCCTCGGCGCGGTAGTGGGCGCGCATCGCGGCGGGGTCGGTGCCGAGTTCCGTCGCGGCTCCGTCTCCGGCCTGTTCTTGGGCGGCGGCCTCGGCCGCGCGCTGGACGAGGGGTTCGGCTGATTCATCCGGGTAACGGTCGTTCACGCGGTCATCTTGCCGTACTTCGACCCCCACTCGGCGGGAGTGGGGTTCATCACTGCGTGGCACTGAGTGCCGCGCGCCCTCCCCAACGGTGGCACTCGGGGATATCGTGCTGCTGCCGCTCCGGTGGGGTGACCGCCGGCCGCACGGGGCATCACCGGGAAGACGTACCGGACCACGAGTCCACGAGCCGACCGTGGAACCGGACGTCGACCACCCGTCACTGGCGCATGGTTTCCCACGGCACGGTCCATCGCACCACCCGCCCGCAGACCCCCTGTCGCACACATCATGAGGAGCCGCCTGATGTCCGACTTCGTACCCGGACTCGAAGGAGTCGTCGCGTTCGAGACGGAGATCGCCGAACCGGACAAGGAGGGCGGCGCGCTGCGGTACCGGGGCGTCGACATCGAGGATCTGGTCGGTCACGTCTCCTTCGGAAACGTCTGGGGACTCCTCGTCGACGGCGCGTTCAACCCCGGCCTGCCGCCCGCCGAGCCGTTCCCGATCCCGGTCCACTCGGGTGACATCCGCGTCGACGTCCAGTCCGCGCTCGCCATGCTCGCCCCCGTCTGGGGCCTCAAGCCCCTCCTCGACATCGACGAGTCGCAGGCCCGCGAGGACCTCGCCCGCGCCGCCGTCATGGCCCTCTCGTACGTCGCCCAGTCCGCCCGCGGGCAGGGCCGCCCCATGGTCCCGCAGAGCGAGATCGACAAGGCGCACTCGATCGCCGAACGCTTCATGATCCGCTGGCGCGGCGAGCCGGACCCCAAGCACGTGGCCGCCGTGGACGCCTACTGGACGTCCGCCGCCGAGCACGGCATGAACGCCTCCACCTTCACCGCCCGCGTCATCGCGTCGACCGGCGCGGACGTGGCGGCGGCGCTCTCCGGAGCCGTGGGCGCGATGTCGGGCCCGCTGCACGGCGGCGCCCCCTCCCGCGTCCTCGGCATGATCGAGGAGATCGAGCGCACCGGGGACGCCGAGGCGTACGTCAGACGGGCGCTGGACCAGGGCGAACGCCTGATGGGCTTCGGCCACCGCGTCTACCGCGCCGAGGACCCCCGCGCGCGGGTCCTGCGCCGCACCGCCCGTGACCTCGGCGCCCCCCGCTTCGAGGTGGCCGAGGCGTTGGAGAAGGCCGCCCTGGCGGAGCTGCACGCCCGCCGCCCGGACCGGGTCCTGGCGACGAACGTCGAGTTCTGGGCCGCCATCGTCCTCGACTTCGCCGAGGTCCCGGCGCACATGTTCACCTCGATGTTCACCTGCGCCCGCACGGCCGGCTGGTCGGCGCACATCCTGGAGCAGAAGCGCACGGGACGGCTCGTACGGCCGTCCGCGCACTACGTGGGCCCCGGCCCGCGCGGCCCCCAGGAGATCGACGGCTACGAGCGCATCGCCCACTGAGCCCGCCGCCGGCCCCGCCTCCGGGGCCGCCGGTCGTCACGCGGGCGTGAGCAGCTCCGCGTGATGACGGGCGGCGACCAGCGGGTGGGCCCGCAGCTTGCCCTTCAGCTCGTTGAACCCGTACTCGGCGAAGAGCGGGTTCGTGGGGTCGTCGGTGATCCCGGGCGCGGCGGACGCGTGCGGGAAGACCAGCGGCTCGACACGGGCGTCGAGGCGCGGGTTGTAGAAGAACGGGACGGAGAACCGCTCGGTGGCCCCGGGCGGACTCACGACCCGGTGGTTCGTGGCGACCAGATAGCCGTTGGTGGCGACTTCCAGCAGCTCGCCCAGGTTGACGACGAACGCCCCCGGCAGCGGTGGCACGTCGTGGAAGAGGCCGTCCGCCCGCTGCACCTGGAGCCCGCCCACGGTGTCCTGGAGCAGCAGCGTCAGGAACCCGTAGTCCTTGTGCGCGCCCACGCCCTGACCCGCGCCGTCCCCGGAACTCCCCGGGTACCGGACGAGCTTCAGATGCGGATGGGCCCGCTCCCCGAAGATCGGCTCGTAGAAGTCGGCGGGCGCCCCGATGGCGGTGAGCAGCTCGCGCAGCAGCCGTGCCGCGACCGAGCCGAGCCGGTCGATCCAGGCCAGGGCGGCGGTCCGCAGCTCCGGTAGCGCGGCGGGCCACTGGTTCGGGCCCTGGAGCCACCAGTAGGCGGGCTCACCCGCGCCGGGTGTCCGCGCGGGCCGCTCGGCGCCTATGTCCAGCTGGTCCCGCCAGTCCCGGCTGCCGCCCGTCCGCTCGTCGCCGGTGCGGGTGTAACCGCGGAAGTGGGGCGAGCCGACGTTGTCGAGGGCGAGCCGGTCGGCCTCGGGCAGTGCGAAGAAGCGGTGCATGGCGTCGAGCAGGGCGTCTGTCTCGGCCGCGCTCACCCCGTGCCCGACGAGCTGGAAGAAGCCCACGTCGTGGGCGGCGCTGTGGAGCTGCGCGTGCAGCAGGGCACGGGCCTGGGGACCGCGGTCGGCCGCCGAGAGGTCGATGATCGGAAGCTGCTGGTACGGCGTGGAAGACGGGTACGTCGTCATGAGGTGCGTCCGCGGGGGTGTACGGGGTGCCCGCGGGGGCCGCCGGGGTTGGGGCGGGGGCCACGGGAGCCGGAGGAGGGAGGTGAGGGCCGAGGTCAGACGCTGGGCCGACAGCCCATGCTCGTGACGCGCACGTAGTCCACGTGTCGGCGTCGGACGAGCATCGGAAGCATGGGCCAAGAGTACTGCGGACCCTCACAAACGTATGTGTCTCACCTCACACGCCCCGCACAACGCAGGCGACCCGCGAGTTCGGGTCCCTCCGCCTCGCGGTGGAGGAGCCGGCCGGACGTACCGGCGAACTCGCGGGTCGGGTGACTGCTGGAGATTGGGCCGGCTGCGCGCTGCTTCACGCGCTGGTCCGGCACCGCACTGAATGGGGTGACGGGCCGCTAGCCCGCAGCCACCTCACGCGTCCGGTTTGCATACATCTGCCGAACCACCTCCTCTCTCGTGTGCACCACACCTTAGGAACCGATCGCGGACGTCTCAACTGTTTTTTTCGACCGGTCCGCGGTGCCTGGGGCGGGTGGGGCGGAATTCCCGCATTCCCGCTCCCAACGATTTCGTCCAATCTTCGGGGAATCAGGTGTGGGCTGGGTCACGTTCGAGTTGAATGACTGCCAGTGAGTGAACTGTCTCGCCGTACGTGCGGACGCAGCCTGCAGGGGGTCCAGGTGAGTGCTTCCCGACGTAGTGGGACCACCGATGAGCTGGGGCCGGACGAGCCCGAGCCGGATGGTTCGGATCTCCTTGCCGCGTTGCTGGACGGGATGGACGCGGCCCTGTGCGCGTTCGACGCCGACGGCGTCGTCACCCATTGGAACCGGGAGGCCGAGCGGATTCTCGGCTGGACCGCGGCCGAGGCCGTGGGGCGGCGCGGATTCGCCGGGTGGGCCGTGCGGACCGCGGACGCCGAGGAGGTCGAGGGGCGGCTGCTGTCCGCCATGGAGGCCCCGGGCCGGCAGGTGAACGAGTTCGCGCTGCTGACCAAGGACGGCGGGCGGGTGCTCGTCCGGACCCAGTCCGCCGCCGTGCGCGGGCCCGACGGCAAGCCCGCGGGGGTGTACTGCGCCTTCAGCGAGGTGCACGCGCAGATCGACCTCGAGCGGTCCATCGCCCTGAGCGAGGCGCTGTTCGAGGACGCCAGCTGGGGCGTGGTGCTGGTCGACGCGGACCTGCGGCCCGCCGTGGTCAACGCCCACGCGGCCCGGGCCCTCGGGACGGGTCGTACGGCGGTGCTCGGGCGGCCCCTGGGCGAGTTGCTGTCGCAGGGTGTCGAGGAGCTGGAGAGCGCGCTCACCCATGTGCTCGCCGAGGGCGCGCCGCCCGCGCCCGCCGAGATGTGGGTGAGTGTGCGCTCGGCGGAGGGCGGGAAGCGGCGGTGCTGGCGCAGCGGCTTCGTGCGGCTCGCCTCGCCGCTCACGGAGGAACCGGTTCCGCTCGGTGTCGGGTGGCTCTTCCAGGACGTCACGGAGGCCAAGCAGACCGAGCAGGAGGCGGCGCTGCTGCGGTTCCGGGCCAATCAGCTGCACCGGGCGGCCCGGGCGGCGGCCGAGTGCGAGGACCCGGGCGAGGCGGCCACCGTCCACCTGGACTTCTCGCTCGCCGGATTCGCCGACCACGCGCTGATCGACCGTGTGGCCGGCGGCCCGGTGGCCGACGACGAAGGGCCCGTGCGGCTCGTACGGGCCACCGCGACGCCGGCCGGGGCGCCGGGGCCGAGTCTGCTCACCGGAAAGGCCGGGCTGCCCGTGCGGTACGCCGAGGGGCACCCCGCGCTGCAGTGCGTGGAGCGGGCCGGGTCCGTACGGGCCAGCTCCGGAGAGAGCACGCCCGAGCGGACGCGGGAGTGGGCCGTGGCCCGCCAGTGGCCGGCGGACTCGGTGCACGCCCTGTGCGCGGTGCTGCGCAGCCGGGGGCGGACGCTGGGTGTCGTGACGTTTCTGCGCGGGGCGGGGCGCAGCCAGTTCGAGCGCACGGACGCCATGTACGCGGAGGACGTGGCGGTGCGGATCGCCATGGCGCTGGACCTGGAGGGGCTGGTGGAGCGGCCGTAGGCGCGGCGCGAGGGCCTCGGGAGGGCGTTCCGGGGGTCTGGGGCCTCCGGGACCTGTAGGACCTTCGGAAGGCTGGGTGCCGATGTCCTGGCCGGGCGGCTCAGCGCCGGTAGAAGATCCGGTCCCCGTACTCCGTCATCACGCGGCCGTTCCACTCGTGGCCGCCGTCCACGTTGCCCGAGCGCAACAGCGGCGGCTCGATGCCGCGCCCGGCCAGCGCGCCCGCGGCCGTGGCCATGACGGCCTGGAGCAGGGCCGACGTGACGACCGTGGAGGCGGGGGCGAAGGGGGCGTCGATGGCGTCCAGGGTCAGTTCCGCGTCACCGACCGCGATCTTCGAGTCGAGGACGATGTCGCAGTGGTCCTTCAGATACGTGCCCGAGACGTGCCGGGACGTCGTCTCCGAGGCGTAGGCGACCGAGGTGACCCCGATGACCCTCACGCCCAGCGCGCGGGCGTTCATGGCCATCTCGACGGGGAGTGCGTTGCGGCCCGACAGGGAGATGATCACGAGGAGGTCGCCGGAGCGGAGCGGGCTGCAGTCCAGGACCGCGCTCGCGAGGCCGTCGACCCGCTCCAGGGCGGAGCCCAGCGTCGCCGGCATGACGTCGACGCCGACCACGCCCGGCACCGTGAGCAGGTTCATCAGGGCGAGACCGCCCGCGCGGTAGACGACGTCCTGCGCGGCGAGCGAGGAGTGCCCGGCGCCGAAGGCGAACAGCCGGCCGCCTTCCGCGACGGTGTCGGCGATGAGGGCGCCGGCCGCCTCGACGTCCTCGGCGCACTCGTCCCGCACCCGCTGCAGCAGGCCGATCGCGGCGTCGAAGAACTGCCCGGCCAGCTTGCTGTCGCTCATCGGCGAAGCCCCTTAGAAGTCGCGTCGGCACAGGGCCGGCGAGCGGTCGAACCGGCGGCCCGGCACGGCCTTGCTCCCGTCGTGTCGCGGATCACGTTGCGGTCTGGACCAGTGCGCTGTCAATACGGCCCGCGAGAGCGACACTGGGCGCGGGGCCGCCGACGCGCGGCCCGACGGCGGAGCCGCCCGCCCGCGGGCACCACCCCCGCCCGCGGGGCGCCGCACACCTGTGGACCACGCCCGACCCGGGACGTCCGTCCGGGCGCCGGCCGTGTCCGGTCCGGCCGGGCCTCGGCCCGCGTCGCCGCGGAGGCGGCGGAGACACTCGTCATCGTGTGGTTCCCCCGGCGAGGCACGGTTGTCAGTGGTATGCGTCAGAATTGAGTTCAGCGCCAGCGCACAAGCCGGTGAGCCACCGAGCCTCCGGCAGAGCTAATCGAGGGGCACGTATGTCCGGACTGATCGACACCACGGAGATGTATCTCCGCACCATCCTCGAGCTGGAGGAGGAAGGCGTGGTCCCCATGCGCGCCCGGATCGCCGAGCGGCTCGACCAGAGCGGACCGACGGTCAGCCAGACGGTGGCCCGCATGGAGCGCGACGGCCTGGTGGCGGTCGCCAGCGACCGGCACCTGGAGCTCACCGACGAGGGCCGCCGCCTGGCCACCCGGGTGATGCGCAAGCACCGCCTGGCCGAGTGCCTGCTCGTCGACGTGATCGGCCTGGAGTGGGAGCAGGTGCACGCCGAGGCCTGCCGCTGGGAGCACGTGATGAGCGAGGCCGTCGAGCGGCGCGTCCTGGAGCTGCTGCGCCACCCGACCGAGTCGCCGTACGGCAACCCGATCCCCGGTCTGGAGGAACTCGGCGAGAAGGACGGCGCCGACCCGTTCCTGGACGAGGGCATGGTGTCGCTGGCCGAGCTCGACCCGGGCCTGGACGGCAAGACCGTCGTCGTACGCCGGATCGGCGAGCCCATCCAGACGGACGCGCAGCTGATGTACACCCTGCGCCGGGCGGGTGTGCAGCCCGGCTCCGTGGTGAGCGTGACGGAGTCGGCGGGCGGCGTGCTCGTCGGCAGCGGTGGTGAGGCGGCCGAGCTGGAGTCGGACGTCGCGTCCCACGTGTTCGTCGCGAAGCGCTGACGCGCCACGGGCGGCGGCGGGCGGCGGACAGCCGGCCGGTGGCCGTGGACGGTGTGTGTGCCGCGGACGGCGGGTGTTCCGTACGGAGCGTCTGCGTCCGGTGGCCGTGGGCGGACGTCGACACCTCGGTGCGCGTCCCCCGGCCCTGAGCCCGCGAGGGGCAGCCCCCGGGCGCGGGCCGCGGGGCCCGGCTTCGGCCGGACCCCGGGGTCCGCGCCCGGGAGCCCGCCGGACAGGGCACGCAAGGCGCGGTCCGGGTCACCGCGGGGCGCCGTCGAGCCTGCTGCCGGACCCCTGCCCGTCCGGTCCGGCTCTGTCAACTCCTGGGGCTGCAGAGGTAGTTGTGATACCTGCACTGCCTCGTCGAAACCAAGATTCAGTGTGCCGAATCGCAGCGGCGAGACCATTTGCGTGCGAGGCTGTCGCGTGAGGCATATGACCTGAGGGCTCTTGACCGTGTCCGAGAGGGATGTCGCGCGGTCGGGGAGGGGGCGGGGAGGATGTGCCGCAGACAGGGAGAGGGCCCCGGCACCAGATGGCGCCGGGGCCTGTCCTCCCCTGTTCTGACCCGGAGCCCCGAGCTCCCAGGGTCATCCCCGTCGGACCGTTGTCCCCGAGCGGTCCGCCTCCCGCTGAAGATCTCCCCTCGGCAGCGGCCGTCAATCCCCGCACATGGTCACTCGAACGAGGGGTGTTGTCGCCGAGCGGGCTATTTTCGAATGTCTATTCGATAATGTGGCGGCGTACGGCGGGCGTACCGGGTACACCCGGAGCGACACGCGGAGCAGCACGCCGGCGGTATCAGCACATCAGTGGTAGCAGCGGCACGACAGCGGCAGGAAGCGGCACGGAGCGGTACGAGGGACCGGCGGGCTCGAGTGGGAGCGGGCGGTCCGAGCGAGCTAGGGGGGTGCCAGACCTATGGTGCGGCGCATCGACGTGACAGGCGCGGGCGGCCTACGCCTGGCTGCGTGGGAGTTCGCCGAGTCTCCCGAGAACGATCCTCCGACGGGCCCGCCGGCCCCCGGGGTGCTGTTGCTGCACGGCCTCATGGGCCGCGCCTCGCACTGGGCCTCCACCGCCCGCTGGCTCTCCGAGCGGCACCGCGCCGTCGCGCTCGACCAGCGCGGTCACGGCGACAGCGACAAGGCGCCGCAGGAGGAGTACACCCGTGAGGCGTACGTCGAGGACGCCGAGGCCGCCCTCGAACAGCTGGGTCTCGCCCCGGCCGTCCTCGTCGGTCACGCCATGGGCGCGCTGACCGCCTGGCAGCTCGCCGCCAAGCGCCCCGACCTCGTTCGCGGGCTGGTCATCTGCGACATGCGGGCCTCGGCGTTAGGCGCCGCGTCGCAGCGGGAGTGGGAGCACTGGTTCAAGGCCTGGCCGATGCCGTTCGCCACGCTCGCCGACGTACGGAAGTGGTTCGGCGAGGACGACCCCTGGGTGGAGCGCCCGAGTCCGTCCCGCGGCGAGTTCTACGCCGAGGTGATGCGGGAGTCGGCCGACGGCTGGCGTCCCGTCTTCGAACCCGACCAGATGCTGAAGTCCCGCGAGACCTGGGTGTACGACGCCCACTGGGAGGAGCTCGCGCAGGTCCGGTGCCCCGCCCTGGTCGTCAGGGGCCTGGACGGCGAACTCGGCCGGGCCGAGTCCCAGGAGATGGTCCGGGTCCTGCCGCACGGCCGGTACGCGGAGGTGGCCGACGCCGGCCACCTCGTGCACTACGACCGGCCGGCGGCCTGGCGCACCGCGATCGAGCCGTTCCTCGACGGCGTCCTCACCGGCTGACCGGGAACCCCGGGGCCCGGCCCGTGCCCCCTCGGGGCGTGTCCGCACGGTCGCGGCCGCCTCACGACGCCCGGCACGCTCCGCCACTGTCCGAAGGGCGTGGGAGGCGCCCCCACTGGCGGCACCGCGCACAGCGCCGAGTACGTCCGGTGCGAGGGCCCGCGCCCGGCGCACCGGGAGCGCGCACCGGATGCCGCTAGGCCGGTCCTTCGGGCGGACGACGGGACTTCACGGACGCGCCCCGGCTCACCCCTTGCTCACCGCCGCCAGGATCTCCGGCAGTCGCCGGGCCGTCCGTGGCGCGGCCATCCGCAGCCCCAGCAGTGCGATCAGCGCCCCGTACCCGGCCCCCAGCGGCAGCAGCGCCCAACTCCACCGGTCTCCGTCCGCCGACACGTTCACCCAGATCGCGAGGGCGATGACGGGGGCGCTCAGCAGCGCCGCCGAGACCATCCCGCCGAAGATGGAGATCCAGGCGAGGCCCGCCTGCCCGGGGGCCACGTTCTTGTAGCCCTCCTGCGGGATCGAGTACGGGAAGCGGGCCGACGACCAGGCGCCGGTGGCCAGCATCGCGCCGAGCAGCGCGAAGGACAGCCCCAGCACCTCGGGCAGCCGGGTCCAGTCGCCGAGCAGGGCGGTCGTCAGGACGCTCACGAGCGTCGCGTACGGCAGGGTGATCAGCAGCAGCGCCAGGGCCCGCCCGCGCAGTTCGACATACGCGTCGCGCGGGGACGAGATCGTCATCGCGACCATCCAGAACGCGGACGTGTCCTGCCCGAACTGGTTGTACATCTGGATTCCGAGCATCCCGGCCGCGAAGCACGCGAAGTAGACCGAGCCGGTGCCCTGCAGCGCGTTGAACACGGGCACGATCAGCCCGATGGCCAGCGAGGTCACCCACGCGGCCTTCGTCTTCGGGTCCCGCCACACGTACCGCAGGCTGCGCTCCATGACCGTCCCGGTGCGTCCCGACGGCAGCAGCCGCCCCAGCCCCGACGGGCCCCGCTCCCGGGCGGGCTCCGCGGTCCGCAGGGTCGAGCCGTCCGGTGAGGTCATCAGGCGGGTCAGATGCCGCGACCACAGCGCCAGCAGCCCCGCCAGCGCGGCCACGCCCAGGGCCAGTTGAACGGCCCCGACCCCGTACGAGCCCTCGCTCACCGAGTCGACGGCGCCGATCGCCGAGGCCGGCGGTACCCACCGCAGCACGTCCGCCACCGGGTCGAGTTCCGCGAGACCGCCCGCCGAACCGAGCCGCTGCGCACCGAAGTTGACCAGCTGTGCGCCGACCGCGATGACCAGCCCGCTGAGCACCGCGAGATCGCGGCCCTTGCGGCTGGACAGCAGCCGGATGTTGGCGGCGGCGACGGCGCGCGCGAGGGCCACGCAGACGAGCAGACCCACGACCACGGCGGCGACGGCGGTGACGTACGCCGCCGTGCCGTGCGCCACCGAGATGACGGACCCGACGAGCAGGCAGAGCGTGAACAGCGGTCCGATGCCGACCAGCGAGGCCGCGAGCAGCGCCTTGACGAGCGGGCGCGGCCGCAGCGGCAGCATGACCAGCCGGGTCGGGTCGAGCGTCTCGTCGCCGCTCGGGAAGAAGAGCGGCATCACGGCCCAGCCGAGCGCCAGGACCACCACGAGCGGCACGGTGACGGAGACGGCGTGCGGGTTGCCGCGCAGGGCGATGAGGCCCAGCAGCTGGAGGGCGGCGAAGAGGAGGACGAGGACGACCGAGGTGAGGTACGCGGCCCGCCGCCCGCCCGACTGCCGCAGCCCGTTGCGCAGGAGTGACAGCTTCAGCCGTACGACGACGGGGGTGATCGACGCGGCGGAGCCGGGTACGGAGGAGCTCGCCGGAGTGCCCGACGCGGTGCTCGCGGGGATGCTCGCCGGGGTGCTCATCGTGCGCCGCCGCCCAGCCAGTCGAGGTCGGCCCCGGGCGTGCGGCCGTGCGCGCCGACGAGTTCGAGGAACGCCTGCTGGAGGGAGGGCGCGTCGCCGCGGACCTCGGCGAGCGGGCCGTGCGCACGGATGCGCCCCGCGACCATGACGGCGACCCAGTCGCACAGCGACTCGACGAGTTCCATCACGTGGGAGGAGAAGACGACGGTGGCGCCCGATCCCGTGTACCGCTCCAGGACGCCGCGGATCGTCTGCGCGGAGACGGGGTCGACGCCCTCGAACGGCTCGTCGAGGAAGAGGACTTCGGGGTTGTGGAGGAGAGCGGCGGCGAGGCCGATCTTCTTGCGCATGCCCGTCGAGTAGTCGACGACGAGCTTGTGCTGGGCGCCCGCGAGGTCGAGGACGTCGAGGAGCTGAGTGGCGCGCTTGTCCACCTCCGCGCCGGGCAGCCCGCGCAACCGGCCGGTGTAGGCGAGGAGTTCGCGCCCGGAGAGCCGCTCGAACAGTCGCAGGCCCTCGGGCAGGACGCCGATCCGGGCCTTCACCGCCGCCGGGTCGCGCCACACGTCACGGCCTACGACCTCGACGGTGCCCTGGTCGGGCCTGAGCAGTCCGGTCACCATCGAGAGGGTGGTGGTCTTCCCGGCCCCGTTCGGGCCGACGAGCCCGATGAACCGGCCCGCGGGCAGTTCCAGGTCGATCCCGCCGACGGCGACCTGCTCCCCGAACCGTTTCCAGAGCCCTTGCACGTGTACGGCTGCTCCTTGGGTCATGTAGGCACCCTACGGGGGAGCGCCCTTGTTCCAAGGGGGCGGGGAAGCGTGCGACCGGCCACGACGGAGCCGAGCCGGATCGGAGCCACGGTCCTACAGCCCTACCGTCCTACCGGTCCCGTCCACACGCGTAGGCGAGCGGCGAGATCAGTTCCTCCACGTCCGGCAGCCAGCGGTTGGCGGGCGTGGGGCGGCAGGCCCACTGCACGGCCCCCCGGGATCCGAACCGGGTCGGCGGGGCGGCGACGTACGAGCCCTCGCCGAGCGCGACGAGGTCGAGCGAGGCCGGAGGCCAGCCGAGCTTCCGTACGAGGTCGGGGACCTTCGCGGCGGCACCGGGGAGTACGAAGAAGTGCATGCGCCGGTTCGGGGCGCACGTGACCGGGCCGAGCGTCAGCTCCATCCGTTCCATGCGGGCGAGCGCGAGGAAGCCGGCAGACTCGGGCACGTCGATCGCGTCGAACGTACGCCCGGTGGGCAGCAGGATCGACGCCGTGGGCTGCTTCGACCACATGCGGCGGGCGACGGTCACGCTGCCGGTCGCCTGCGTGGCCCAGTCGTCATGCGTCGGATGCGCGCCGGGCGCCGGGCACCCGCCGTCGCCGCAGGAGCAACGGTGTGTGCCGTCGACGGCTTCCAGCCAGGCACCCGGGAACACTTCCCAGTGGCGTTCCTCGGCATATCGCACGGCGGTGTCCAGCAGCGATTCGCCGCGCTGCTTCGGGATCTGGGCGGCCTCGGGCCCCGCGATGGTCTCTTTCACGATGAACACAACTCTGGTGGCCACGGGGGGTTACGGGCGTCCCGTGCGCGGGGGAGGGGCATCGTTCCCGCATGTGGGGCGCATGGATGCACGGGTGGGGGCGCGCGTGGGGAACGGCAGCGGGGGGTGGGTAACCAGGGGAGGGGTCGGGCAACCGCCCTTACCCCGGCAATCCTCACATGTCTCGCATCTTCGGTATGTCTGCGGGGTATTGATCTTCGCGGCCGGCCTCGTTCCGTGTCGTCGGCCGGTGAGGACACGTCAAATCGGTGCGTGGGCAGGCACCGCAGCCACAGGGGGTACGCCATGGCCGCAAGGCCGCTCGTCGCGCGGCAGCCGAACGAACGACTGCAGGCGCTCATCCAAGAAGCGGGCTGTTCCAACGCCGGCCTGGCCCGCCGGGTCAACATGTGCGGCGCGGAGCACGGCCTCGACCTGCGCTACGACAAGACGTCCGTGGCCCGCTGGTTGCGCGGCCAGCAGCCGCGGGGGCGGGCGCCCGCGATCATCGCGGAGGCGCTGGGCCGCAAGCTCGGCCGTACGGTCACGATCGACGAGATCGGCATGGCCAACGGCAAGAACCTCGCGTCGGGCGTCGGCCTGCAGTTCTCGCCGACCGTCCTCGGCGCCATCGAGCAGGTCTGTGAGCTGTGGCGGAGCGACGTCGGGCGCAGGGACTTCCTGTCCGGCTCGTCCGTCGCCGCCTCCGCGCTCGTCGAGCCCAGCCGCGACTGGCTGATCTCCGCGCCGGACTCCCAGGTGGCGCGCGCGGCGGGCCCGCGGGTGGGGCTCTCGGACGTGGCGGCGGTCCGCGCGATGACGCAGGCCCTGGTGGACCTCGACCACCAGTACGGCAGCGGCCATGTGCGCCCGGTCGTCGTGCACTACCTCAACAGCGTGGTCTCCGGCCTGCTCGCGGGCTCCTACCGGGAGGCGGTCGGGCGCGAACTCTTCGCCGCCGTGTCCCGGTTGACGGAGCTCGCCGGCTACATGGCCATCGACACCGGTCAGCCGGGCCTCGCCCAGCGCTACTACATCCAGGCGCTGCGACTCGCGCAGGCGGCCGGGGACCGGGGGTACGGCGGCTACGTACTCGCAGCGTCCATGAGCCACTTGGCGGCGCAGCTCGGCAACCCGCGCGAGATCGCACAGTTGGCACGCGCCGCCCAGGAGGGCGCGCGGGGACGGGTGACACCCCGCGCGGAGTCGATGTTCCACGCCGCCGAGGCGCGCGGGCACGCGCTGTTGGGCGACGCGCGCGCCGCCCAGGTGGCGACCGGGCGCGCGGTCACCGCCCTGGAGTCCGCCGACCCGGCCTCGGGCGACGACCCGGCGTGGATCGCGCACTTCGACGAGGCGTATCTCGCCGACGAGTTGGCGCACTGCCACCGTGACCTGGGGCAGTCGGAGGCGGCCGCGCGGTGTGCGGAGGAGTCGCTGGCCGGGCATCCGGAGTCGCGGGCCCGCCGCCGCGCCATCGGCTATGTGCTGCTCGCCACCGCGCAGGTCCAGCAGCGCGAGGTGGAGCAGGCGTGTCATACGGGGCTGCGGGCGGTCGAGTTGCTGGGCACGCTGCGCTCCAACCGCGGCGCCGAGTACCTGGAGGACCTGCAGCAGCGCCTCGATCCGTACCGGGACGAGCCGGTGGTGAGGGAGTTCGGGGCAAGGCTGGAGCTGCAGGCGGCCGCGTGAACGTTTTGTACGCGGTGGTGTGAACGGCGGGAAAACGACGGCGTGGTGCGGGAGAGGAGGGGAATACAGCGCACGGCGGGGCGTATTCGTTACCCCGGTCACAGGGGGCGGGGGTGATGACCTGTGCTGCGTGGCACGGGCTCGTGGGGACCCGGTAGCGTGAGCCGACGATTCCGAAAGGTCCCCCATCAGTAGGAGTCCCGGTGACGCAGAGTGGACAGGGCGAGCAGCCCTCGGCGCGCCCCGCGCGTGAAGGCATCGTGCTGCCCTCCGACGGTGGCGAGCCGCTGCTGCCGGGCATGACGGGCGACCAGGCCGTTCCGGCGGGAGGCCGGTCCTGGGACCGGCCGTGGGGTCCCGACCCCGCGACCGCCCCCGCCCCCCAGCCCGGCGAGGGCTGGGGGCCGCAGGCGAACGGCGCCCAGGCCTGGGGCGAGGCCGGTGCGCACCAGCCCGCCGAGCCCGGCCCGGACTGGGGCGCCCACGACGTGTCCCAGGGTTCCGCCGGCTGGTCGGCGGGGCCGGACCAGGCCCCGGACGCGCGCTGGGGCACGTCCGGCGGGCAGGCACCGCAGCAGGGGCCCGGCGCCGGGCCCATGCCGGCCGAGGGCGCGCAGCCCCAGCCCTACGGCGGGCAGCAGTCACCGTCGTACGGCGGCCACGGGACGTCCTCGTACGAGAACGGCTCGTACGAGAACGGACAGGCGCAGGTGTACGGCGCTCAGGGCGGCCAGTCGCACGACGGGTACGCGGGAGCGGGCCCCATGGGCGCGCAGCCCGCGGACGGCCGGGCCGCCCCGCTGCCGCACGCCGTCGGCCCCGGTGCCCTTCCGCCCGCCGCCGACGAGGGCGCCACGCAGTACATCCCGCCCGTCCCGGCCGCCGACGAGGGCGCGACCCAGTTCCTTCCGCCGGTCGGGCCCGGCGCCCTGCCGCCCGAGGTGAGCGGGGGCGGCGCGCAGTTCCCGGGGCACGCGCCCCAGGGGATGCCCGGCGCCGGTTCGCCGCCTCCGGCCGCGAACCCGGACGCCGAGCCCACGCAGTACATGGCTCCGGTGCCCGCCGACGCGTCCGGGACGTCGTACGGGATACGCCCGGGCGGCCCGGAGGACCGGCAGCCGCCCGCGGAGTTCGACAATCTGTTCCGCACCGAGTCGGGCGCACCGGAAGGGCCGGCGTCCACGCAGCAGCTTCCGCGCTTCGAAGCACAGGCCCCGCACACCCCACAGACCCCGCACACCCCGTACGCCGCGCAGGCTCCGTATGGCGCGCAGGCTCCGTACGGTGCACAGGCTCCGTACGCCGCTCAGGCCCCGGGGGCACCCGGTGGACCGGGCGGGCGGGCCGCCACCCGGCGCGGCGCGGCCACCGAGGGCGGTGGCGGGCGCGGCGGCTCGCGCCTCCCGCTGATCGCCGCCGTCGGCATCGGCATCGTCGTGCTCGGTGTCGGCGCCGGTGCCCTGCTCAGCGGCGGTGGGAGCGGTGACAGCGCGCACGGCGGCAGCAAGAACGTGTCGGCGACGGCCGCCGCCACCGACGGTTCGGCGTCCGCGGGTGCCGACCCGGCCAAGGCGCAGGCCGTGGCGCTGGACAAGCTTCTCGCGGACAGCAACAACAGCCGTGACTCGGTCGTCAAGGCCGTCGAGAACGTGAAGGCGTGCAACAACCTGGGCCAGGCGGCCGGCGATCTGCGGGACGCGGCCAAGCAGCGCGCCGGGCTCGTCACCCGGCTCTCCGCCCTCTCCGTCGACAAGCTGCCGAACCACGCCGCGCTGACCAACGCGCTGAACAACGCGTGGAAGGCCTCCGCGTCGGCCGACAACCACTACGCGGCCTGGGCCGACCAGGTCGGTGGCAAGAAGGGCTGCAAGGGCGGTCACGCCCGCGCCACCGGCCAGACCCAGGCGGCCAACGCGGCCAGTGGCACCGCGAGTGCGCAGAAGTCGAAGGCCGCCGGGCTGTGGAACTCCATCGCGTCGAAGTACGGACTGACGCAGCGCACACCGATCCAGCTGTGAACACCCCTGGGGCCCGTCCCGCCGGATGATCCGGCGGGACGGGCCCCAGGCGTTTCAGTGCTGGTCCGCGTTCTCCAGTGTCTCCGACACGTCCCTGAATCTGCCGTCGTCGGCGGGGACCAGCTGACCCTGCCGCACCACCTGGAACGTGACATGGGCGTTGACCAGGCGCGGGAAGTCGACGGCCGCGATCAGGTCCTCGAAGCGCCAGCTGAGCGTCGGGGTGAGCCGGCCCGTCGTCACCTTGAGGCCGTTGTCGAGGGTCTGCCGGATCGCGCTCGAGGTCACGTCGCCGCCGAGCGACTCCACGATCTGCTTGAACACGTTGTACGCGATCCAGGTGGTCTGCACTCCGGCGTCCGCGGGGTCGATCCGGTTGTCGCCGAAGGCCTGTTCCTTGATGACCTTGTGCATCGGGTCCCAGCGCGGATCGCTGGCCACCGGGTACCAGCCGGTGACGTACGCGCCCTCGTACGGGCCGGACTTGCCGCCGCTGGCGTCGATCCGTGACTGGTCGACGCTGCCGAGCACCGTGCCCGTCCCCACCTTCGGATAGTCCCCGCGGCTGCGCCGGAAGGAGTCCATGAAGGTGTCCGTGCGGTCCCCCAGCGCCGTCACCACGCATCCGGTGCTCTGCGGGTTCGAGGTCGCGCGGTCGAGAGCGCGCTTGGCCTGCCCGGAGTACTCGGTCGCGTCCTCGGCGGCCCGCTGGTCGTCGGCGGCCGCGTGGCTCTCTTTCTTCAGACCCGAGTCGAGCAGCACCGGGAGCTGGTCGCCCGCGACGGTGTCGGGACGGATCAGGGACACCGGGCCGCACTTATTGCCGAGCTGCTGCCCGAGGCCGGCGAACAGCGCGGGCGCGCCGCCGTTGATCGGGTAGGAATCCGGGCTCGTGAACTCGTCGTCGGTGACGCCGTAGCCGCCGATGTACGGGATGCCGGCGGCCTCGAGCGGAGCCAGGAACGAGCGGCCGTGCTGGCTGTACGAGCCGACGACGGCGACCACGTTCTCCTTGGCCGCCCGCCGGGCGCACTGCGCGGCCCCGACCGTGTCGTTGTGGTCGTTGCAGGTCAGGACGGTGAGCTTGTGGCCCTTGATGCCACCGTGCGCGTTCACCCAGCGGGCGTAGGCCTGGGCCAGGGCGGGCATGCCGGGCTTGTTGGTCGCGGCGGTGTCCTGAGGAGCCCAGGTCATCACCTTGATGGTGTCGTCCCCGGAACCCCCCATGACACCGGGCACGACACCACAGCCGACGGCGATCGACGCGCACGCGGCCAGCGCGGCCGCGGACAGCAGCGTGGCCCTGGCACGTCGGGGGCGGGTGGGTGGGGCGGTGCGGGTACGTCGCCTGCCGGTCATGGACACGCACGATTCCCCCACATCACTAACCTGCGTGTGACCCGCGGTCAACGCCGGGTGACATCGAGGTGAAGGGGAGGGGTGGATGATCTGCTTTTCATGAAGAACGTACGATCGGTGACCGTGCAAGGTTCGGAGAACTCTTCCCGTCGCGGCCGTCGCTCCCCCACCATGGGCGGCATGCCACTGAACGACATGCCGTGGTGGCGCTGGCGCAGCAATGTGCGCTCCGCGCTGCACATGCTCTCCGACCCCGCCTTCCAGCGTGATGTCTGGCTGGCCGGCGTCGACGGATACGGGGACGTCACCGATGCCGTGTACCGGCTGGTCGAGGACACCTGGCTGGACAACTGGTCCGCCGAGAAATACGTCGGCACGATCTTCCGGGACTCCCAGGAAGCGGCCCTCGTCGACACCGCGGTGCTCCGCGTCCTGCGGATCATGCACCAGGTCGGTCCCGACGCTCCCGTCTCCGCGTACGTCGACCACGCCGCCTGGCCGGAGGCGGTGCGGGCGGCGCGTGACGCGCATGTCCGGCTGGCCTCGAGCGACGGCGAGGACCCCGATGTCCCGCCGCGGACGCTGGAGGTACTGCGGATCATGACGCGCTCGGTGTAGCGCCTCGGCGCGGGCGTCCGCGTGGCGGGACGGTCGTCCGTCGCGGGGCCCCGGTATGAAACCCTGTGCCGCATGAACGAGCAGTCCGTGCGCGCCGCCGAGCCCGCCGAGCAGTACGTCCTGACCCTCTTCTGCCCGGACAAGAAGGGGATCGTGCACGCCGTGTCGAGCTACCTCTTCATGACCGGCTGCAACATCGAGGACAGTCAGCAGTTCGGCGACCACGACACGGGCCTGTTCTTCATGCGCGTCCACTTCTCGGCGGAGTCGCCGGTGACCGTGGACAAGCTGCGGGCGACCTTCGCGGCCATCGGTGACTCCTTCCACATGGACTGGCAGATCCACCGGGCCGAGGACAAGATGCGCATCGTCCTCATGGTCAGCAAGTTCGGCCACTGCCTGAACGACCTGCTGTTCCGGGCGCGGACGGGGGCGTTGCCCGTCGAGATCGCGGCCGTGGTGTCCAACCACACGGAATTTGCCGAGCTCGTGAACTCGTACAACATTCCCTTCCACCACATTCCGGTGACCAGGGACACCAAGGCGCAGGCCGAGGCGGAGCTGTTGGAGCTGGTCAGGGCCGAGGACGTCGAACTGGTCGTCCTGGCCCGCTACATGCAGGTGCTCTCCGACGACCTGTGCAAGCAGCTCAGCGGCCGGATCATCAACATCCACCACTCCTTCCTGCCGAGCTTCAAGGGCGCCAAGCCGTATCACCAGGCGCATGCCAGGGGCGTCAAGCTCATCGGCGCCACCGCGCACTACGTCACCGCGGACCTCGACGAGGGGCCGATCATCGAGCAGGAGGTCGAGCGGGTCGCCCACGACGTGACCCCCGACCAACTCGTCGCTCTCGGCCGGGACGTGGAGTGCCGGGCGCTGGCGCGGGCGGTGAAGTGGCACGCGGAACGCCGCATCCTCCTGAACGGCCGCCGCACGGTCGTCTTCGCGTAGCTCGGGCCGCTCCTGCCTGGGGGCTGCCGCCCAGAGATTCCCGCTTCGGCCTGAACGGCCTCGTCCTCAAACGCCGGACGGGCTGAGGGTGCGAGCCGACGCCGAAAGCCTGACGCCCGAGCCGGAACGATCCCGCGCGCGTGCACCATCCGGCGCAGGCCCGCATCTCCAGCCGTCCGGCGTTTGAGGACGAGCCCTTCGGGCGATGGCGGGGGTCCAGGGGGCGCAGCGCCCCTGGCGGGGTCTGGGGCGGAGCCCCCAGGGACGGGTCGGGTAGGGGCGGCGGGGGCGAGAACCGCCCCCGTCGCCTACATCCGGCTCAACGCCGCCGCGGCGAACAGCACATCCCTGATCGCCTCCCGGTCACCGACCTGCCCCGCCGCAGCCTCCTCCGGCGACACATGTCCGGCCGCCAGCCGGCAGAACTCCACTCCGTCCAGCGCGACATGAGCGACCTCGTGCTCGGCGGACGCCTCAGCGGCCGGCGAGTCGAGCGGAATCAGCCACTCCCCACCCCCGGCCCCCTCGATCTCCAGCCGGAGACTGCGCCCGGGCGCCCCCGCCGCGACCAGATGACGCGACGCCGGAGCCGCCCGCCCCGCCCGCCGCCGCTCGGCCAGCGACATGGGCAGCATCCGCGCCGCGAGATCGATCATCCGGTGCAGATGCCGCGGCGCCGGCGGCTCGTACGGGTAGTCCACCGCGTCCGCGATGTCCCCGGCGTGCATCCAGCACTCGAAGGCCCGGTCCAGCATCGAGTCACGGAGCGGCAGCGCGAAGCCGCCGTAGGACACGGCGAGCCGCCCGGAACCCCCACCCGCGAACGCCACCGTGCGGACGAGATGGTGGCTCTGTTCCCGCCAGGGCCCGCGCACGGCGCGGGTGGGCGGGAAGTGCGAGGCACGCCAGTAGGCCTCGGTGCGCCCGGAGGGTGTGGCGGCCTCCGGTGCGGGCAGGTCCAGCCCCTCCGCCGGGCCGGCCGCCTCGGCCCGTACTCGCGCGGCGACCCCGCCGAGCGGGTCGTCCAGTCCCAGCGCGACCCCGACCAGCCCGTCCACGCTGAGCAGATGCGCGATCACTCCGGCGACCGTCGTCCGACGGCTCACGGGCCCGTCGTTCTCGAACCAGCGCAGCCGCACCGGGGCATGCCACTCCGCGTCCGCTATGTCCTGCAGCAGTGCGTCGAGCCGCGCGGTCTCCGAGTCGTAGGGTGCCGCCCACTCGGGCACCGGGATGCGCGGCGGACGCCGGTCGAGGCAGCTCTCCAGGACCCGGGTGCGCAGGGCGGGGTCGAGGTCGAGGCTCTCCGGCGGGTGCAGCAGCCCGACCGCCCCGCGCAGCCGCAGTGCCTCGTCCGCGCACGTTCCGCACTCCCCGAGGTGTTCCTCGACCGCGGCGGTCTCCTCCGCCGAACACGCGGCCAGCGCCCACGCGCCGAGCAGGGACTTCAGCACCCGGTGCTCCAGGACGAGCGGCACGGGCGCGGGCAGGGGCAGTCCGGTGTCCTCGACGGACGAACGCGGCGTCGGTATGCGCGACGGCTGCCCGGTCCCGGCGGAACCGCCCGAACCGGGGCGGTCCGCGGCACCGCGGTCCCCGGCACGGGCGCCCCCGGCACCGGCACCGGCGCCGCGGGCATCGCCGACATCGCTGTCACCGCCTTCGGAACCAGCGGGACCACGGCTCTTCCCCTCGTGCGACGACGTCTCGTCTTCCTTCCCCCGGCGCTCCCTCTCCTCGCGCTCCGGATGCTCGCCGTGCTCCACGCGCTCCTGTGACCCCTTGCCGCCCTCGTGCTCGTCGAAGGCGTCGGACCGGCCCGCTCCTTCGGTCACCGCGCACCCCCGAACCCGGGCGGCGTGCCGGAGGACCCGGCGTCGTGGGCGGTGGACAGCAGCTGCAGGCCGAGGCGGAGCCGGCGCCGGGCCTCGTCCTCGGTGACGCCGAGGTCGGCGGCGGCCTGGCGGTAGTCGCGGCGCTGGAAGTACGCCAGGTCCAGCGCGGCCCGCAGCGGGGTGGGCATGGACGTGACGATGTAGTCCGCTCGGGCGGCGACGGACGCACTGCGCACCTTGCGCTCCAGGTCCTCGGTGGTGCCCCCGCCCTCCAGGGCGAGCGCGGCGGTCTCGGTCGCGCGCAGCCGCTGCACGGCGAGCCGATGGGTCAGTGTGGCGACCCAGGAGCGCAGCGGGCCCTGCTTCGGGTCGTACGACTCGGGGTTCTCCCAGACATGGACGAACACCTCGCGGGTGATCCCGTCGGCGGCCCGCTCGTCGCCGAGCACGCGGTGCGCGAGGCCGTGCACCAGCGAGGCGAACCGGTCGTAGAGCTCACCGAGCGCCGCCGCCTCCCCGCGTGCGAGCCGCTGCTGCATCTTGCGGTCCCAGCGGGGCGGTGCGTCCTTCGCCGCCATACGGCCCCCTCACCCCTGCTCGTGCCCGGTGTGTCGGTGCGTGTCCAGCCTGTACGCATCGCTGTCTCGAATGTAGTCGGCACGTCGGACAGCGCACGCCCCTTTACGCCAACGTGCGCCCCTGGGCGGCCTGGGAATGGTAAAAGCCCCTCACTTCACCCCGCACACTCGATCGAATAAGACCGTACGTGACCGACATGCGACCGAAACAGTTCGCTCGTTCAGCATTTTCGACCGTAGACCGACGTTTCATCGATCGCGGTCCGGTGTTTCATGGAACGACGGTTGGGCAGCCGCGCTGAAAGGAAGCGTAGGAACTGCTTCCGTTTCCTGGTGGGCGAGGCGAGCGAGAGGCGACGCGGTGACGCTCAAGGTGACCGACGGCGAACTGGGCGGATGGGCCGTGCTCCGGGTGTCGGGCGAGATGGATCTCGCGACGTCACCGGTGCTGCGCCAGCGGGTGCACGACGCGGTGGCGGAAGGCCGACGCAGCCTGGTCCTCGACCTCTCCGAGGTCCTCTTCTGCGACTCCAGCGGTGTCGGCGTCCTGATCGCCACCCGCCGGCTGGTCCGCTCCTGTCAGGGCCGGCTGCGCCTGATCCTGCCGGCCCAGGGTGCCGCCGACGGCTCGCACGTCAACCGTGTCCTCGCGGCCCTCGGCGTCCGCCGTCTCTTCGACGTCTATGCGGACGCCCTCACGGCCGTCGACGAGGAGTCGAGCCCGCTCTCGGCCTGAAGGTCCCACGAGCCACGCCCCCCGTCCGATCGGCGGCGCGGTGCGCCGCGGAGTTGTCCAAGAATTCCTGCGGTCTTGGTACAAGCGTCGTTTTCCGGCTCCCTTCGCGGCCGGGTCGTCGTACGCTCCCTGCCAGGTGAACCCGCAGTCCGGCACAGAGTTCCGGCACAGAGTCCGGCTGAGTTGTAAGGCGGTCCGAGAAGACCATGGTCAGTACCGAGTACGAACGCAGGATTGCCGCCCGCTTCGCAGGCTTCGACCAGGACGGCAACGGCTACATCGACCGGGAGGACTTCAACGCGGCGGCGAAGTCCGTCCTCGCCGAGTTCGGTACGGCGGCCCGGTCCGACAAGGGCCAGGCCCTGTACGTGGGCGCGGAGGCGTTCTGGCAGGGCATGGCGGGGATAGCGGACCGTGACGGAGACCAGCGCATCAACCGGGAGGAGTTCGTGAACGGCGCCGTGAAGCGGCTCCGGGACAATCCCGACCGCTTCGGGGAGATCGCCCGCCCCTTCCTGCACGCGGCCCTCGCCGTCGCGGACACCGACGGGGACGGAGCGGCCACGGTCGAGGACGCCGAGCGCGTGCTCAGGGCCCTGGGCGTGAGCGACGAGATCGCCGCCCTGGCCGCCGGGGCCCTCGACACGGACGCCGACGGCCGGATCGGCGAGTCGGAGGTCGTGACCGCCTTCGCCCGCTACTTCACGGTGCCGGAGTAGCCCCCGCCGACCCGGCGGGCCCCGAGAACCGCTCCCGGAGCCGGTACTTCAGCACCTTCCGCAGCGTCTCGTTGCGCGGAAGGGCCTCCAACACCTCCAGCTGCTCCGGCAGCTTGTGTACGGAGAGCCCTTCCGCGCGCAGGTACGCGACCGCGGCCGCGAGCGTCAGCGGCGCCGACCCGGGTGGCTGTTCGACCACCGCGCAGACCCGTTCCCCGCGTTCGGCGTCCGGCAGGCCGATCACCGCGACGTCACCGACGGCCGGGTGCCGGTGCAGCAGATCCTCGATCTCCTTCGCCGAGATGTTCTCGCCCTTGCGGATGATGACGTCCTTCAGGCGCCCGGTCAGGACGAGGTGCCCGCTCTCCGTCAGATGTCCCACGTCACCCGTGATCAGGAACCCGTCCGCGTCGAAGGCCTCGGCGGTCTGCGCCGGGTCCAGGTATCCCTGACAGACGGCCTCCCCGCGCAGCCGTACCTCCCCGTCCACGATCCGTATATCCATGCCCTCCGGAGGCCTGCCCTCCGTGGTCGCCAGGTTCTCGGCGGTGTCGTCCGGAGCCCCCATGGTGATCATCGGGACCTCGGTCATCCCGTACCCGTGGGTGAGCTGCACGCCCATCTCCCGCACGACACGGTGGTAGACCTCGGGCGGCTTGGGCGCTCCGCCGCCGGCCAGCAGCCGCAGCGTCGGGATCACCGGCCGCTCGGGCCGCTTGCGCTGCTCGGCGAGGAACATCGAGTAGAAGGCCGTCGAACCGCCCGCCACCGTCACCCCGTGCGCGCGGTAGTCCTTCAGCGCCGCGGGCAGCGCGAAGTGCTCGAACATCACCGCGGGGAATCCGTACAGCAGCAGCATCACGGTGTAGTCGGGCCCGGCGATGTGCGCGTACGGGAAGGCCATCGAGCCCACGTCCTCGGCCGACAGCCGCAGCGCGTGCGCCAGGCAGGAGCCGCCCGCGATCAGCGAACGGTCCGTGTGCAGGACGCCCTTGGGGTCGGAGGTGGTGCCCGAGGTCCAGTAGATCCAGCGCACGGAGGTGCCGTCGGCCGGCGGTGGCGGGAGGACGCCGGGATCACCGTCCGGCAGCACGTCGTACGCCTCGAAGACGCCCTTCGCGCCGAGCCGCCGCGCCATCGCCGTGTGGTCGAAGCCCCGCCACTCGCCCGGTACGGCGAAGTACTCGGCCCGGGACTCCCGCAGCGCGAAGCCGACCTCGCGGTCCCGGTAGAAGGGGATCACGGGGGACTGGACGGCGCCCAGCCGCGCCAGCGCGAAGGACAGCACGGCGGTCTCGATGCGGGTGGGCAGCTGCCAGGCGACCACCGTGCCGGGGCGTACGCCCCGGTCGTACAGGCCCGCCGCCACCCGCTCGGCCCGCTCCCGCAGGGCGCCGAAGCTCAGCGTGCGGTCGCCCTGGAGGAGGACGGGCCGGTCGGGGGTGAGGCCGGCGCGGCGGTCGACCAGTTCCCAGAGGGTGCGCGAGGCGCCCAGAGCGTGTGCGGTGTCGTTCACGACGGCCCCCTGTAGCTGACGGGTTGTCAGATCCAAGCGGGAGCGTAGGCCGCACCGCCTTGTCGGTCCATAGGTGCGGAGCTAGCCTGCTATCTGATGGGTCATCAGATACGTATGCCAGGCGGAGGCCACTCATGACGGAACTGCCGCGGATCGTCAGCGTCGACGACCACGTGATCGAGCCCGCGCACCTCTTCGAGACCTGGCTGCCCGCGAAGTACCGGGACCGCGGGCCCAAGCCCCTCACGGCCGGCATCGGCGAGCTCGCCTACGTCGCCGGCAAGTACCGGATCACGATGGACCCGGACGGGCCGCCCACCGACTGGTGGATCTACGAGGACCTCAAGTTCCCGTACAAGCGCAACATCGCCGCCGTCGGCTTCGACCGCGACGAGATGACCCTGGAGGGCATCACCCGCGCGGAGATGCGGCGCGGCTGCTGGGACCCCGCCGAGCGCCTCAGGGACATGGACCTCAACCACGTCGAGGCCAGCCTCTGCTTCCCGACCTTTCCGCGCTTCTGCGGCCAGACCTTCGCCGAGGCGCACGACAAGGAGGTGGCCCTGGCCTGCGTGCGCGCCTACAACGACTGGATGGTCGAGGAGTGGTGCGGTGACAGCGGCGGCCGGCTGATCCCGCTCTGCCTCATCCCGCTGTGGGACATCGACCTGGCCGTCGCGGAGATCCGGCGCAACGCGGAGCGCGGCGTGCGGGCGGTGACCTTCTCCGAGATCCCCACCCACCTCGGCCTGCCCTCCATCCACTCCGGCCACTGGGACCCGTTCTTCGCGGTCTGCCAGGAGACCGGCACGGTCGTGAACATGCACATCGGGAGCAGCAGCCAGATGCCCGCCGCCTCCCCGGACGCGCCGCCCGCCGTCCAGGCGTCGCTGTCCTTCAACAACGCGATGGCCTCGATGATGGACTTCCTCTTCAGCGGCGTCCTGGTGAAGTTCCCGCGCCTCAAACTCGCGTACTCCGAAGGCCAGATGGGCTGGATCCCGTACGCCCTGGAGCGCGCCGACGACGTCTGGGAGGAGCACCGCGCCTGGGGCGGCGTCAAGGACCTCGTCCCGGAGCCCCCGTCGACGTACTACTACCGCCAGATCTTCTGCTGCTTCTTCCGCGACAAGCACGGCGTCGCGTCCCTGGACGTCGTCGGCCGCGACAACGCCACCTTCGAGACCGACTACCCGCACGTCGACTCGACCTTCCCGCACACCAAGGAGGTCGCCCTCGACCATGTGAAGGGCCTCGACGACGAGACGGTCCACAAGCTGATGCGCGGCAACGCGATCCGCATGCTGGACCTCGACCTCGACAGGTAGCCGGCCCGTGGACCTCACGTACACCGCCGAGGAGGAGGAGTTCCGGGCCCGGCTGCGCGAGTGGCTCGCCAAGACGCTCCCGGCGCTGCCCCCGAAACCCTCCCTGGGCGACTGGCCCGGCCGGCGCGCGTACGACCTCGGGTGGCAGCGGACGCTGTACGACGCCGGGTACGCCGGACTGCACTGGCCCCTCGACGCCGGGGGCCGGGGAGCCACGCCGGTCCAGCACCTCATCTACCTGGAGGAGACGGAGAAGGCGGGCGCCCCCTACGTAGGGGCCAATTTCGTCGGGCTGCTGCACGCCGGGCCGACCATCGCGGCCGAAGGGACCACCGAGCAGCGGGCCCGCTGGCTGCCGCCCGTGCTGCGCGGTGAGGAGGTCTGGTGCCAGGGGTTCAGCGAGCCGGACGCGGGCTCGGACCTCGCGGCGCTGCGCACGCGCGCGTGGCGGGACGGCGACGACTACGTGGTGAGCGGGTCCAAGATCTGGACGTCCCACGCGGAGGTCGCCGACTGGTGCGAGCTGCTGGTGCGCACCGACCCGGACGCGCCCAGGCACCGCGGCATCTCCTGGCTCGCGATGTCCATGGACGCCCCCGGGATCACCGTCCGCCCGCTGCGCACGCTCGCGGGGTCGGCCGAGTTCGCGGAGGTCTTCCTCGACGAGGTGCGGATACCGGTCGCCCACCGCGTCGGCGCCGAGAACGACGGCTGGCGCGTGACGATGGTGACGTTGTCGTACGAACGCGGTACCGCCTTCGTCGGCGAGGTCGTGGCGTGCCGGCGGGTCCTGGGCGAGCTCGCCCACGCGGCGCGCGGCAACGGCCGCTGGGACGATCCGGCGCTGCGGCGGTGGCTGGGCCGGCTCAACGCCGAGTTCCGCGCGCTGTGGCGGCTCACCCAGTGGAACGTGAGCGAGGCGGAGCGGACGGGGGGCGTGCCGGGCGTCGGCGGCTCGGTCTTCAAGCTGCGGTACTCGCACGCGCGCCAGGAGCTGTACGACGCCGCCGCCGAGGTCCTCGGCCCGGAGGCGCTGGACCTGGAGCAGGAGTGGACCCGCGACCGCCTCACGTCCCTGTCGTACACCATCGCGGCCGGCACGTCGCAGATCCAGCGCAACATCGTGGCCGAACGCATCCTGGGTCTGCCGAAAGGGCGGTGAACTCACTCCGTGGACTTCCAACTCACCGAGGACCAACGCGCCTTGCGGGACGGCGTACGGGCCCTGCTGGCGGGCCGTTTCGGGCCGGAGGCGCTGCGGACGGCGGTGGCCCGCGGCGGCCGGGGCCTCGACCGGGCACTGTGGCGGGAGCTGGGCGAGGCGGGCTTCTTCTCGCTCCGGCTGCCGGAGGCGGACGGCGGTGTCGGACTCGGGCTGCCCGAGGCGGTACTGGCGTTCGAGGAGGCGGGCCGGGTGCTGCTCCCGGGCCCCCTGGTCGCGACGCATCTCGCGGCCGGCGAGGTGGCCGGGGCGGCGACCGGCGAGACGGTGGTCACCGCCGTGTACGGCGGCCTCGTGGAGTGGCTGGACGAGTCCGACGCCGTACGGGACGGCGCCGGGGGCCCGGCCGGGGACGGCGCCGCCGGTGCCGTCCCGCTCACCTCGGTGGACCCGCTGACACCGCTGCACCGGGTCCCCGGGACCTTCCCCACCGATCCCACCGCCCATGCGGGCCCCGTGGGTGACACCGGCCCCACCGGGCCCCCTCGCCCCCCGGATCACCTCGCCACCCTCCTCACCGCCGCCGAACAGCTCGGCAACGCCGCCCGGACCTGTGAGAGGGCGGTGCAACACGCCCGGACCCGCCAGCAGTTCGGGCAGCCGATCGGAGCCTTCCAGGCGGTCAAGCACCTGTGCGCGCGGATGCTGGTGCGGGTGGAGCTGGCCCGGGCAGCGGTCTACGCGGCCGCCGTGACCGCCGACCCCATGGACATCGCGGCGGCCCGGCTGCTCGCCGACGACGCCGCCGTGCGCGGCGCCCGCGACTGCCTCCAGGTGCACGGCGGTATGGGCTTCACCTGGGAGTCCGACGTCCACCTCTATCTCAAGCGGGCATGGGTGCGGACCCGGCGAGGCGGTTCGGCTACGGTGAGTGAGGAGTTGCTGGCGCGCGATCTGGTGGCCGGAGCGGGCCGATGAGGCTCTGTCCAGGGGGGCTGCGGGACGAGTCGCGCCGGATGTCACTGATCGTGGCATATAGGCATCACAGAGCGTTGATACCGGGTTGTGTCCTACGCGTGACTTGTCACGGCCTGGAGTCGGCGCCGGGCTCCGGTACCTTGTGTGGGATGCGAGTGGTTCCGAGACTGAGCCATCCCGGTGTTGCCCCTGAGGCCGCGCCGGATCCGGCGATGCTCGCCGTTCGCGAGGCGGTCCGGGACCCCGTGACCGCCTGTTCGACTCCCCGTGGCGAGCGTCGCACAGTATCCCGCACGCGTACTCCTTCGCGCTGGAATATGCCCGAAGCGCTTGTTGGGGTGACTGTACGTCAACCATGCTGTCTCTCAAGGGAATCACGTTCTGTGATCCTGGTTCTGGTCATGCAGGCCATGGCCACGATCGTGGCCCTGGTGAGGCGCGAGGCGATGTGTCCGCCGGTTCGGATGGTGTGAGCGGTGCAGGTGCTTCAAGTGCAGCTGGAGATCCGGCCCGACCCCGCGGAGGTGGGGCGAGCCCGGAGATGGGCCCGGTCGAGGCTCGCCGGATCAGGCATAGAGGCCGATGAGCCGCTCGCCGAGACGCTGATCCTGCTCGTCTCCGAACTCGTCACCAACGCCGTGGTGCACACCGGGTGTCCGGCCGTGCTGCGGCTCTCCCTGCCGGGCGTCCCCGGTGAGTCGCTGGGCACGGTCCGCCTTGAGGTGGCCGACTCCAGTGACTGCCCCCCGCGGCCCCGGCACGCGGAGGGTGACGAGACCAACGGCCGCGGCCTGGAGCTGGTCGACGGACTCGCGGATCGCTGGGGCTGGAACCCCGAGGGCGTCGGCAAGAGCATCTGGTGCGAGGTGGACCGCTGTACGACGGCGGCGAGGGCCTCGGCCGCGTACGTGACCTACCAGGGCTTCGCCTACGAGGCCTACGAAGCCGTCTGACGCGTACACGGTTCGTGCATGTATGCAGGAAACCCGGGCCGCCGGCAGCGGGCCGTGCCCAATGCGCCGGGCTGTGCTTCTCTGCGCGCCGACACAAAGGGCGCATAAGTGATAATCCCCCGAACGGGTGTTGACGTGACGTGTCCGTTTGATCACGCTTATGGGTAGCGATGCGCGGCGAGGGGACGGCGAGGGTTCCGGTGACGGGAGCCCTTGGCGAGTGCGGATCGCGATTCGGCGTCGGCTCCCAAGGGGTCTTGTGGGGCAGGGTGGGTGCGCCGGAGCCGGATGGCGGCGCGCGTTGCCGTGCTCGGGGCGAGCAGTGGCGCGCCGCCAGTCGACTCCTTCTGCTGCTTTCCGTCGCTCTTTCCCGGCTTTTCCCGTGCATCCCCGTGCCCTCTACAGCAGGGCGACGGGGGCGACCGGCGTGCCCGTGCCGCCGACGAAGGGCTCGGGCATCGCCGACAGCAGGAAGGAATAGCGCCCTTCTTGTCCACAGGCTGTGGACAACTCTTCGAGATTCCAGTTCTGGCCCTGCAGCATCCCCATCTCGATCAGGTCGAGCGCGTGCACGGGCAGCCAGAGGTCCTCGATCTCGGGAGGGAAGATCTCGAACGTGAGGGTGTCGTTCGCGACGGCCGCGACCTCGTGCGCGTGGAACCACTCCGGTGTACGGACGGAGAGGCCGGGTGACGGATACCCGTACCCGTGCTTGTCGCCCGCCAGATAGACCTGGATCTGACCGGTCCGTACGAGCACGATGTCCCCCGCCCGCACCCGGGTGCCGGCCAGTTCCTCGGCCGCGTCCAGATCCTCGGGGGTCACGGCGTGCCCGCCGTCGAGGCGGTCGACGCCCCGGGCGCGGGCGACGTCCAGCAGGACGCCCCGCGAGACGATGTGCCGGGGCTTGTCGATGCCGCCGAACGCGGCGCCACCGTGCGGGGTGATCGTGTCGGCCGGACGGCCGTTGTAGAGCTTCCCCGAGTGCGAGACGTGGGTCAGCGCGTCCCAGTGGGTCGCGGCCTGAAGGCCCAGAGTCACGGCGTCGTCGCTGCACGCGACGGTGCCGGGGCCGAAGATCTCCTGGTTGATCTGCACCATGACGTGCAGCGGATTGACCCGCCCGGGGATCATTCCGGTCTGCACCCCGTCCTGCTGGAGGGGGAGCGCGAGGGGGATGCGGCGGCCCGAGCGGACGCCCGCCGCGGCCCGGCGCACCACCTCGTCGGTGATGAGGTTCAGGGTCCCGATCTCGTCGTCGGCACCCCAACGCCCCCAGTTGTTCACGCGCTTCGCGATCTCGTGGAAGGCCGGGTGCAGCGTCGGCAGTGACATGAGTCCTCCCCGAGGGCTTGTCTCCGGGTATCTGACGGGTCGTAGAATCCGAGTTGAATCTAACGGACCGTCAGAAACTGCGGGAAGGGGCCGGACGTGGGGAACTTCTTGGCGGGCCAGGTCGTCGCCGTGACGGGAGCGGGTCGCGGCATCGGCCGCGCCGTCGCGCTCGCCGCGGCCGGTGAAGGGGCGCGCGTCGTCGTCAACGACTACGGGGTCTCGGTCGAGGGCGCCGAGCCGGCGAGTTCGGTCGCCGAGGCCGTGGTCAAGGAGATCGAGGCGGCGGGCGGGGAAGCCGTCGCGGTGGCCGACGACATCTCCACGATGGCGGGCGGGCAGCACGTCGTCGACGCGGCGCTCACGGCGTACGGGCGGATCGACGGAGTCGTGTGCGTGGCCGGGATCCTGCGCGAGCGGATGCTGTTCAACATGTCCGAGCAGGAGTGGGACCCGGTCGTGGCCACCCATCTGAAGGGCACGTTCACCGTCTTCCGGGCGGCCTCGGCCGTCATGCGCACCCAGGGCTCGGGAACGCTGATCGGCTTCACCAGCGGCAATCACCAGGGCTCCGTGGCGCAGGCCAACTACAGCGCGGCCAAGGGCGGGATCATCTCGCTGGTCCGCAGCGCGGCACTCGGCCTGCACAAGTACGGGGTGACGGCGAACGCGGTCGCACCGGTCGCCCGCACCCGCATGTCGGCCAACGTCCCCATGGAACTGACGGAGATCGGCGAACCGGAGGACGTCGCCGCGCTGGTGGTCTACCTGCTGTCGGACCGCGCCCGGCAGGAACGGATCACCGGGCAGGTGTACACGATCGCCGGACCGAAGATCGCGGTGTGGGCGCAGCCGCGGGAACTGCGGGCCGGGTACGCGGAGGGCGCCTGGACCCCGGAGCGGATCGCGGACTTCCTGCCGGGCACGGTGGGGGTGGATCCGATGCCGCTGCTGGAGCGGGTGGAGGCGATGGCGCGGGCGGCGGCGGAGAAGTCGCGGCCGAACGCGTGAGGGTGCCCGTGGTGCCGGCCGAGTGGGAGGACGACGCGTGGAGTTCGGATTCGATGCCGAGGACGAGGTCTTCCGGCGTACGGCGCGGGACTGGCTGGCGGCGCACCACACGGGTGAGCCGGGCCGCCGGGACTGGGAACGGGAGCTCGGACGGGACGGCTGGATCGGCCTCGGATGGCCCGAGGCCGGATACGGGAACCGGCGTGCGAGCCTGACCCAGCAGGTCGTCTGGGCCGAGGAGTACGCCCGTTCGAAGGCTCCCGCCCGCTCGGGCCACATCGGCGAGAAGCTTCTCGCTCCCACCCTCATCGGCCATGGGACGGCGGAGCAGAAGGCCCGCTTCCTCCCTCCGATCGCCCGCGGTGAGGAACTCTGGTGCCAGGGCTACAGCGAGCCCGGCGCGGGCTCGGACCTCGCGGGCATCAGGACGACGGCCGTACGGGAAGAGGGCTCCGCGCCGTCGGGGACGTACCGCGTCAGCGGCCAGAAGATCTGGACCTCGCTCGCCCACGAGGCGGACTGGTGCTTCGTCCTGGCCCGGACCCGGCCGGACGCCCCGCGTCACCGCGGCCTGTCCCTGCTCCTCGTCCCGATGGACCAGCCGGGCCGCGTCGAGGTGCGGCCGATCCGCCAGCTCACCGGCACCAGCGAGTTCAACGAGGTCTTCTTCGACGGAGCGCGGGCGCGGGCCGAGCACGTCGTCGGCGGCGAGGGCAACGGCTGGCGGGTCGCCATGAGCCTGCTCGGACACGAGCGCGGCGTCTCGACGCTCGCCCAGCAGGTCGGCTTCGCGGCGGAGCTGCGACGCGTGATCGAGACGGCCGTCGCGACGGGCGCGGCCGACGATCCGGTCGTCCGCGACCGCCTGGTGCGCCTGTGGGCGGAGCTGCGCACGATGCGCTGGAACGCCCTGCGGACGCTGGGCGGTTCGGGCGACGTGGGCGCGCCGAGCGTCGCCAAGCTGCTGTGGGGCGGCTGGCACCAGCGGCTCGGTGAACTCGCGGTACAGGTGAGGGGAGCGGAGGCTGCGACCGGCCCGGCGGACTGGTCGGCCGCGTCACCGTACGAACTCGACCCGCTCCAGCACCTGTTCCTGTTCAGCCGGGCCGACACCATCTACGGCGGCTCGGACGAGATCCAGCGCACGATCATCGCCGAGCGCGTGCTCGGTCTGCCGAAGGAACCCAGGGGATAGCCCCGGGGACGAGAGGGGAGCCGGTGCGATGCGAGGCGTGATCTTCGACGGTAAACAGACCCAGGTCGTGGACGACCTGGAGGTACGGGAGCCGGGATTCGGCGAGGTGCGGGTCGCCGTCTCCGCGGCCGGGCTCTGCCACAGCGACCTCTCCGTGGTGGACGGGACCATCCCCTTCCCCGTTCCCGTGGTGCTGGGCCACGAGGGTGCCGGGGTCGTCGAGTCGGTGGGGGCGGGTGTCACCCATGTCCGGCCCGGAGACCATGTCGCTCTGTCCACCCTCGCCAACTGCGGCGCGTGCGCGGAGTGCGACCGGGGGCGGCCGACGATGTGCCGCGAGGCGATCGGCATGCCGCGGCAGCCGTTCGCGCGGGGCGGGCGGCCGCTGTACCAGTTCGCCTCCAACTCGGCCTTCGCGGAACGGACGGTGGTGAAGGCGGTCCAGGCCGTCCGGATCCCGAAGGACATCCCGCTGCCGTCCGCCGCCCTGATCGGCTGCGGGGTGGTGACGGGGGTGGGTGCCGTCCTGAACCGCGCGCGGGTGGACCACGGCGAGAGCGTCCTGGTGATCGGCACGGGCGGCATCGGGCTCAACGTGATCCAGGGGGCCCGGATCGCGGGCGCCCTGCGGATCGTCGCGGTCGACTCCAATCCGGCCAAGGAGACGGTGGCCCGCCGGTTCGGCGCGACCCACTTCCTCACCTCCACCGAGGCCGTCGGGGAGATCCTCCCCACGGGCGCGGACCACGCCTTCGAGTGCGTCGGCCGGGTCGAACTCATCCGGCGGGCGATCGACCTGCTGGACCGCCACGGCCAGGCGGTCCTCCTCGGCGTACCGCCCGCCACCGCCGAGGCGTCCTTCCTCGTCTCCGCGATGTACCTGGACAAGTCGATCCTCGGCTGCCGCTACGGTTCGTCCCGCCCCCAGCGCGACATCGCCCTCTACGCGGACCTCTACCGCGAGGGCCGTCTGCTCCTCGACGAACTGGTCACCCGGACCTACCCGGTCGAGGACTTCGACAAAGCGGCCCAGGACGCCCACGAGGGGCGGGTGGCACGGGCGGTGCTGACGTTCTAGGGCGTGTTGCGAAAGTCCCGTCGTCCGCCCGGAGGGCAGGCGGGACTTTCGCAACACGACCTGGTGCCGCGGCACTAGGGAGGTACGGAGGCGGTTGTCCACAGGCCGGGGAAATCCACCGGGGACCGCTCCGCTCAGGCGACGGCGCCCGCCCGCGCGGCGCCGAGCCGTGTGCCACCGCTTCGGGCGCCGTCGTCCGGCCCGGCTTCGGCCTCCCGGCCCGCGGAGCGGAAGGTACGGCGGTACGCAGTGGGGGTGACCCCGAGGACCGCCTGCAGGTGCTGCCGCATCGACTGGGCGGTGCCGAAGCCGGCGTCCCGCGCCACCTGGTCGACGGACAGATCGCTGGACTCCAGCAGATGCCGGGCCCGTTCGACGCGTTGCCGGGTGAGCCACTGCCCGGGGCTGACGCCGACCTCCTCGCGGAAACGGCGCGTGAAGGTGCGCACGGACATGGACTCCTGTCCGGCCATGTCGCGCAGTTGGATCGGCTCGCCGAGGCGGTCGAGCGCCCAGGCACGGGCCGCGGTCGTGGTGGCCGCCTGCGGCTCGGGGACGGGCCGCAGGACGTACTGCGCCTGACCGCCGTCGCGGTGCGGTGGTACGACGGTCCGGCGGGCCACGTCGTTGGCGACGGCCGTCCCGTGGTCACGGCGGACGATATGGAGGCACAGGTCGATTCCGGCGGCGACGCCCGCGGAGGTGAGGACGTTCCCGTCGTCGACGAAGAGTACGTCGGCGTCGACCTTGATCCTGGGGAAGAGCCGCTGGAAGTGCTCGGCGTGGGACCAGTGGGTGGTGGCGGGGCGGCCGTCGAGGTATCCGGCGGCGGCGAGGACGTATCCACCGGTGCAGATGGAGACGAGCCGGGTGCCGGGGCGGATGTGGGCGAGGGCGGCGGCCAGCTCGGGGGTCAGGACGCCCTGCTCGTGGACCGGGCCGAGTTCGTAGGAGGCGGGGACGACGACGGTGTCGGCGGTGGCGAGTGCCTCCGGCCCGTTCGCGACGAGGACGGCGAAGTCGGCGTCGGTGGCGACGGGGCCCGGCGGCCGGACCGAGCAGGTGACGACCTCGTACAGGGATCGCCCCTCGGCATCCCGCGACTTGCCGAAGATGCGCTGCGGGATACCGAGTTCGAAGGGCAGCAGCCCGTCGAGAGCGAGCACGACGACGCGGTGCCGGCGGAACGTACCCTGAGGACCCATGGCCCGATCCTAGCGAATGATGTCCCCCCGGCCACTCGTTCGGGAAGGCCGCATCCCCGAAGCTCTCTGATGTGACCCAGACAACCGACGCCGTGGACGCCGCTCAGCTGTCCTCCGCCCCCGGCCGCACCCGGATCCACCGTGCCTGGTTCGTCGCCGCCGTCACCTTCGTGACGATCGTCGGCGCCGCGGCCTTCCGCTCGCTGCCCGGTCTGCTGATCGACCCCCTGCACCAGGAGTTCCACTGGTCGCGCGGCACGATCGGCGCGGCGGTGTCGATCAACCTCGCGCTGTACGGACTGACGGCGCCCTTCGCGGCCGCGCTGATGGACCGCTTCGGCATCCGGCGCGTGGTCGCGGTCGCCCTGATGGTGATCGCGCTCGGCTCCGGGCTGACCGTGTGGATGACGGCGGCCTGGCAACTGCTGCTCTGCTGGGGCCTGCTGGTCGGACTGGGCTCCGGCTCGATGGCCCTGGCCTTCGCGGCGACGGTCACCAACCGCTGGTTCACGGCACGCAAGGGCCTGGTGACCGGCATCCTGACGGCGGCCTCGGCCTCCGGCCAGCTGATCTTCCTGCCGGTGCTCTCCTGGATCGTCACGGAGCACGACTGGCGCCCGGCCGCGGTGACGGTCGCCCTCGCGGCGCTCGCCGTCGTCCCCTTCGTCTGGCTGCTGCTGCGAGACCACCCGGCCGACGTCGGCCTGAAGCCCTACGGGGCGTCCGAGTTCGTGCCGAAGCCCGCGCCGGTGCAGGGCGCGGCCCGGCGTGCCGTGACCGTCCTCCTCTCCGCGGTCCGCACCGGCCCGTTCTGGCTGCTGGCCGGCACCTTCGCGATCTGTGGCGCCTCGACGAACGGCCTGATCCAGACGCACTTCGTGCCCGCGGCCCACGACCACGGGATGCCGATCACGGCGGCGGCCTCACTGCTCGCGGTCATCGGGGTCTTCGACGTGGTCGGCACGATCGCCTCCGGCTGGTTCACCGACCGCTTCGAACCACGCCGGCTGCTCGCGGTCTACTACGCGCTGCGCGGGATCTCGCTCCTCTTCCTCCCCATGCTCATGTCCTCGACCGTGCATCCCCCGATGATCTTCTTCATCGTCTTCTACGGCCTCGACTGGGTCGCCACGGTCCCGCCCACCCTGGCCCTGTGCCGTGAGCAGTACGGCGAGGACAGCGCCATCGTCTTCGGCTGGGTGCTCGCCTCCCACCAGATCGGCGCCGCCCTCGTCGCCTTCCTCGGCGGTGTCGCGCGGGACGCGTTCGGTTCGTACGACATGGTGTGGATCGCCTCGGGCGCGCTGTGCGCGGTGGCGGCGATGATGGCGCTGGTCATCCGGCGGCGGCCGGTCGCTCCCGTGCTGTCCGTGCGGCCGGCCGTCTGAGGTCAGCGCGCCGGAAGCCGGTCGTACGTCTTGAAGGTGTACCGCGCGGACAGCTTGATCGCGTTCCCGGTCGCTCCCGGCAGGCCGAGCCGGTCGTCGACGAGCCGGCCCAGCGGGCCGCAGCCGACGGCGGCCGGGGCGGTGAAGGTGTCGTCGTACGCGTCGAACCTGATGACCGGCGGGTCCTGGGACACCCACTCGGAGTCGCCCGCGCGCCGCAGACGGAGTTCGACGGGGGCGTCGCCGCCTATGACGCACCCGTGCGGCAGCAGGGGGCTCAGGACGCGGAAGCGCAGGGTGAACAGGCCCAGGCTGTTCCCGGTGGAGTAGAAGTCGGACCTGCCGCCGTACTCGGGACGCAGGGCCAGCGGCAGCAGGGGGCCGTGACCGGCCGGCCCGGTGCCGAGGAGGCCGCCGGGGACGGTGGTCGAGGTGCTGCGCATCGCGCCCCAGACCTGCCCGTCCCCGCCGTCCGGCAGCGGGCCCTCGGCGTGGGTGATGGTCATCGGCGCCAGCTCGGGAATGCTCCTGTTGTCGAGAGTCAACGACCCGGTGGCGGTGAGGACTTCGCACTTCCAGCGGGCCGCGTCGACGTCGGCCGGGATGTCCGGGCAGTCACGGAAGTCGAACGGGACGACGGGTGGAGCGGTGCCGGCGTCCTTGGCCGTGGTGGCGACGGTGGCGACGTGGGCGGTGGCGACGGGTGCGGCGTCCGCGGTGGTGGCGACGGTCGGGGTGGCGGCGACGGCGGGGGAGCCCGCCGCGGCGGTGATCGTGGTGGCGAGGGCGGCGGCGACGGCGAGCCCGGCGGCCCCGCGACGGACGGCCGAGGGGCGCTTCTCAGCGGTGATCTCCATGCCGTTCAGCCTGCCGCCGCACCCCCCGGGCAGCCACCGGGAAGCCCCCCGGCCCACCCTGATCCACCCCTGACGCCGAGTCAGGGTCCACCCCTGAGAGCCATGCCTGAGACCCATGAACGGCGCACCACGCCCCCATGGGCGATGTCGGAAGCGCCCTAGGCGAAGCGCCCCCGGTGGAACAGCAGCGGCGCGACGCCCGCGCCGTCGCCCCGGCCTCCGTCGTCGTCCCCCGCGCCGAGCGCGTCCACCCGTCCCACCACGATGAGATGGTCCCCGCCCGTGTGCACCGCGTGGATCGTGCAGTCGATCCAGGCCGCGGTCCCCGCGAGGCGGGGCGCCCCGGAGACGGGTGCCGCGTCGTACCGGACGCCCGCGAACTTGTCGGCCCCGCTCACCGCGAACCCACGGCACAGGTCGCCCTGGTGCGCGCCCAGTACGTTCACGCAGAAGACGCCCGCGCGGGCGATGCGCGGCCAGGTCGTCGAGGTACGGCCGACCATGAAACAGACCAGTGGCGGGTCGAGGGAGAGGGAGGAGAAGGACTGGCAGGCGAAGCCGGCCGGCCCCGCCCCCGCCGGCTCCCCGGGCCCCTCCGGTGCGGTGATGACGGTCACGCCCGTCGCGAAGTTCCCCAGCACCCGCCGGAACTCGCCGTGATCGACCGGCGCCCGCTCGTCCTCACCGACGGCGCGCAACTCCGGCCGCGGCAGCGTCTCGACCGGGCCCGCGACGGCGGGAGCCCCGGCCGACCGGAGATAGCGCACGGCCGCTGCCGCCATTCCTGCGTGTCCCATCACCTCACCATTGAACCTGACGCTACGTCAGATAGGAAGGGTTGGCCGCCGGGAACGGGCCGGCATCCCCGCCGTGCGGACCGTCGGCGTCAGGTACCTCTCACCGCCCCCGGTACCGCGCCTGCCGCCGCTCCACGAAGCTCGCCACGCCTTCCTTCGCGTCCGCCGTCGTCATGTTGATCTCCTGGGCGGCCGCCTCCGCGGCGAAGGCGGTGCTGCGATCGGTGTCGAGGGAGGCGTTGACCAGTTGCTTGGTGAGGGCCAGGGCGCGGGTCGGCCCGGCGGCCAGGCGTTCGGCCCACTTGCGTGCGGTCTTCTCCAGGTCCTCGGGCGGGACGACGCGGTTGACGAGGCCGAGCCGTTCGGCGTCCCTGGCGGTGAGCGCGTCGCCGAAGAACATCAGCTCCTTCGCGCGCTGCGGCCCGATGAGACGCGGCAGCAGATACGCCCCGCCGCCGTCGGGAACCAGCCCGCGGCGTACGAACACCTCGATGAACCTGGCCGGTTCGGCGGCGAGTACGAGGTCGCAGGCGAGGGCGAGATGGACGCCGAGGCCGGCCGCGGTGCCGTTGACCGCCGCGATCACCGGCTTCTCGCAGTCGAGGACCGCCGCGACGAGCCGCTGGGCGCCGAGACGGAGGGTGCGGGCGACGTCGCCGGGGATCCGCTCACCGGCCGCGGGCGCCCCCCTCAGGTCCGCGCCCGCGCAGAAGCCGCGGCCCGTCGCGGTGATCACCACGGCCCGCACGTCCGGATCCGCGGACGCCGACGCGAGCAGCGCGATCACGCGTTCACGCTGGTCCCAGGTGAGGGCGTTCATGGTCTCGGGGCGGTCGAGGGTGATCCACGAGACGGCGTTGTCAGTGGCGTGACGTATCAATGAGTCGAGGGACTTTTGAGTGGATTGAACGGAATCGGACGGTTCGCGAGGGGAGTCGGGCATGGGGGTGCTCCGGTTCGTACGAGTCGTGGTCGGCGGCGGGTGGCGCGGCGGTTCAGCGGCACACCACCAGCGCGTCGAGCGCCACCGCCCCCTGCCCTCTGGGCAGCACCATCAGCGGGTTGACGTCGAGCTCGGCGATGTCGTCACCGAGCTCCAGCGCCATCCGCTGGACGCGCAGGACGACCTCGACGAGCGCGTCCACATCCACCGGCGGCGCCCCGCGCACGCCGTCCAGGAGCGCCCGGCCGCGCAGCTCGCGGAGCATCCTCCGGGCCTGGTCCTCACCGAAGGGCGGCACGCGGACGGCCGTGTCCCGCAGTACCTCGACGAGGACACCGCCGAGCCCGACGGTCACGGTCGGCCCGAACAGCCGGTCGTGCGTGACCCCCACGACCATCTCGACGCCCCGCTCGACCATCTGGCACACCAGCACCCCGTCCAGCGAGATCCCCTCGTAGCGCGCGATGTCGGTCAGTTCGCGGTAGGCGTCCCTGACCTGGCTCGCGGAGGTCAGCCCGATCTTCACCAGGCCGAGTTCGGTCTTGTGGGCGATCTGCGCGCCGGAGGCCTTCATGACCACCGGGTAGCCCACCAGCCCGGCCGCGCGCACGGCCGCCGCCGCGCTGGTCACCAACTGCTCGCGCGGCACCCGGATCCCGTACGCGCGCAGCAGCTGTTTCGCCGCGTGCTCGCTCAGCTGCTGACCCGGCCGCATCAGCGCCTGCGCCTTGCGGAAGGAGGGCGAAGGGGTGCGGGGCGCCTCGTCGAAGGGCGAGCGGTACGCGGCGGCGAACCGGTGGTGCTCCAGATAGGCCCGCACGGCGGTGATGCAGTTGGCGAACGTACGGAAGGTGGCGACCCGCGCCGACCCGAGCAGCGTCTCGCGGTAGGCGGCCTCGGTGCCGACCGGCGACCCCCACACCACGCACACCAGCTTGTCCGTCCGCTCCGCCGCGTCCACCAGGTCCTGCGCGAGCTTGTCGCTCATCGGCGGGAAGGGGCCGGTGATCGGGCAGATCAGCACCCCGACCGCCGGATCGGCGAGGATCGCGTCGATGATCTTCCGGCCGCGCCAGTCGCCGACCGGGTGTCCGCCGTTGTCGACGGGGTTGGCCACGCTCAGGTAATCCGGTATCCACTGGTGCAGCTCGGCCTGCTTGGCGGCCGAGAGGTCCGGCAGGCGCAGCCCCGCCGCCGTCGCCAGGTCCGAGAAGTGCGCCCCCGTGCCGCCGGAGATCGAATAGACGGCGACCCCGTCGGCCAGCGGGGCGCGGGCGCGGGCCAGCAGCGCCGCGGTGTCCTGGAGTTCGTCGAGCCCGTCGACGCGGATCACGCCGTACTGCCGCATCGCCGCGTCCACCACCGTGTCGGCACCGGTCAGTTTTCCGGTGTGGGAGGCGGCGGTGCGGGCCCCGGCCTCGGTGCGGCCGACCTTGACGGCGACGACGGGTACCCCGCGCCGGGCGGCGCGGTCGGCGGCGAGCAGGAAGGAGCGGCCGTCCTTGAGCCCCTCGACGTAGCAGGCGATGGCGCCGATCTCGGGCCGCTCGGAGAAGTAGGAGATGAAGTCGGCGGTCTCCAGGTCGGCCTCGTTGCCGGTGGGCGCCCAGTGGGAGAGCCGTACGCCCAGTTCCTGCATCGCGAAGACCGGGCGCCCCTGGTGGCCGGACTGGGTGATGAGGGCGACCGCGGGCCCTTCGAGGTCGTCGCGGAACCGCTCGAAGGCGTTGAGGTTGGTGTTGGGGCCCAGCAGCCGCAGGCCGGAGCGGGAGACGGCGGCGGCGAGCCGGGTCTGCGCGGCCGCGCCCTCGGCGCCGGTCTCGGCGAACCCGGAGGCGAAGGCGACGGCGAACTTCACCTTGGCCTCGCTCAGTTCACCGATCACGGCGAGCGGGTCGCCGACCAGGAGCACGGCCAGGTCGACCTGTTCGGGCAGGTCCCCGACGGAAGGGAAACAGCGCAGGCCGAAGACGGACCTGCGGGTGGGGTGCACCGGGTGCAGCCGGGCCCCGACCCGCTCGGCCCAGGACATCAGCTGCCGGGTGATGCCGGTGTTCGGCCGTCCCTCGGTGTCCGAGGCGCCGACGACGGCCACCGACTCGGGGCGGAAGAGGCGGTCCAGGTCGGGTACGTCGGCGTACAGCGGGCGTCCGCTGACGTCGAGGTCGTCGACATCGGCCGGCCGGCCGTGCACGACGGGTGAGAGCTGCTCGCCGCAGGCGATGACCCGGGCCCGGCGGGAGTCGGTGGTGAGGGTGCCGTGGGTTGATCCAAGCATCGGTCCGCCCGCTCCTGTGTGACAGCTGTTTAACTGACGCTGTGTCAGATTACTTAACTGACGGCCTGTCAGGAACAGTCGTGCAAGCAAAGCCGCGCGTACGTGCGGTGAGGGTCCCGTGCCCGTGGGTGCGTGGGCGAGTGTCCGGACGGCCGCTCGGGCGGGTGTGTGGCGGGTGTGCGGCAGACGGGCGGTGGGGGCGTGGACGGGCACGACGGGCACCCGGTTCGTACCCGCGGCACGCGGAGCGGAACCCGTCATCGGCTTCCGGCGTCACGTCACCGCCCACTCCCTGCGGGTGCACGGCCGGGCGTGTGTCCGGTCCCGCTCGTGTCCGGTCCCTGCGGGTGCCCGGTCGCGCTCGTGCCCGGGGTTGTCCTCGTGCGGGCCGGCCCGGCTCGCGCTCCGCCTGGCTCGGCTCGCGCCCGGCTTGGCCAGCACCTGGCCCGGTTAGCCCAGCCGGCGCCCGGCTCGGCCGGCACCCCGCTCGGCTCAGCCCAGGTGGCGCCCGGTTCGGCCGGCGCCCGGCTCGGCCCAGCCCGGCTTACGTCCTGGCCGCCGCACGCCCGGGCCGCCGCACGTCCGGCGGGTTCGGCTCAGTCCGTGGTGCGGGTCCGTCCCGTGACGCGGGCCACGGCCTTCGCTATCTTCCGGGCGTCCAGGGCGAGTTCGCGGAACATGCCGCTGATGGGGTTGGTGAAACCGGTGAAGTACAGGCCGGGCGCGTTCTTCGGGGAGCGTCCGCCGTGCACGACCGGGCGGCCGCGCTCGTCCAGCACGCCGAGGTGTCCGACCAAGCCCTCCAGCGCGCGCTCGTACCCGGTCGCGGCGATCACCGCGTCGGGGCCGATCCGTGTTCCGTCGGCGAGGACGACCTTGCCATCCTCGAAGCCCTCCACCGCCGCGACGATCTCGACCCGCCCCTTGCGCACGGCATCGACGAGGCCGACGTCCTGGACCGGGATCGAGCCCTCGTTGACGCGCGAGTAGAGGCCGGTGTCGGGTCGCGGCAGCCCCTGCGCCGACAGGTCCGGGACGCTCATCCTGGCCATCGGCCCGGCGAGGGAGTCGACGAGGCGCACCGGCAGCCGTCGTACGAGGATGCCGGTGAACTGGGCGGTCCAGCCGGCCGTGGAGCGCCGCACGATGTGCGGGGCGGTGCGCACCGCGAGCCGCACCCGCCCGGCGCCGCCCTCGACCAGGTCCACGGCGATCTCGGCGCCCGTGTTCCCGACGCCGACGACGAGGACGTCCCGTCCGGCGTAGGGCGCCGGGTTGCGGTACTCGCCGGCGTGCAGGAGTTCGCCGCTGTAGGCGTCGTGGCCGGGCCAGTCCGGTACGCGGGGCGTGTGGTTGTGGCCGGTGGCGACGACGACCGCGCTGCCGGTCAGTTCGCGGCCGCCGGTGGCGTGCAGCAGCCAGGAGTCACCGACGCGTTCGACGCGGGAGACCTCGACGCCCGTGACGATCTCCAACTGGTGGTGCTCGGCGTACTTCTCCAGGTAGCGCACCACGTTGTCGCGCGAGACCCAGCGCCCGAACGCGCGGGGCATCGCGAGCCCCGGGAGAGCGGACAGCCGCCGCGTCGTGTGCAGGTGCAGCCGGTCGTAGTGGCGCCGCCAGGAGGCACCGACCCGGTCGGACTTCTCCAGCACGACGGCCCGTACGCCCCGGGCGCGCAACGCGTACGCCGCCGCGAGGCCGCCGGGACCGCCGCCGATCACGTACACGGGTCGGTCCTCGTGGGACGGTACCGGGCGGAGTGTGGAGGAAGCAGTCGAGTCGGCCATGAGCGCGAGCGTAATCACGTCGTCAATTGATAGGTCTCGGTCAAGCCCGGAATCGGTTGCGAACTGATCACGGCTGTAGGAGGAGTGGGTGCGGCTGGTGGCGTAGGTCACTCGGTTGTGTTCCGGACGTGGAGGCGGGGTCGGTGTACGCCTCTTGCGCGGACATCCCGCGTACGCTGAACTGACGTACCGTCAGATACCGGCGGCGGCAGGAGGTTCGGCCATGGACACGATCTGGCTCGACGGGGCGCAATGGCTGGCCGTGCTGCGGATCGGGCTCGGACTGTGGTGGCTGGAGAGCTGGCGGCACAAGGACAGGGCGGCCTGGTTCGAGCGGGGGACCGGGATCGCGTGGGCCGCGGACGTGGCCGCCAAGCACCGGTGGAGCGCGGTGCGTTCAGGCTTCGAGAGGGTCGTGGCGCCGCGCCCGAAGGTGATGGCGTACGTCGTCGTCCACGCCGAACTGGCCCTCGGGCTCGGCCTGGTGGCCGGCCTCCTGACCCCGGTAGCCCTCGCGGGGGGACTGCTGCTCAACGTCCTGTACTTCACGCTCATGATCCACGACTGGGCCGAGCAGGGGCAGAACGCGATGATGGCGCTGATCTCGGCCGTCGCCCTGTTCGGGATGTCCTGGCAGACGTGGTCGCTGGACGACGCGATCGGGCTCTTCCGGTGAGCGCCCGGTTCGACGTGCCCGAGGCCGACGCCTTCACCCGGCCGTACTGGGACGCGGCCGCGACGGGGCGGCTGCTGCTGCGCCACTGCGACGCCTGCGGGCGGGCGCACCACTACCCCCGCGAGTTCTGCCCGCACTGCTGGAGCGAGGACGTGCGCTGGCGGCCCGCGAGTGGCCGCGCCACGCTCTACACGTGGTCCGTCGTGCACCGCAACGACCTCCCGCCGTTCGGCGACCGCGTGCCGTACGTCGCCGCCGTCGTCGACCTCGCGGAGGGGCCGCGGATGATGACCGAGGTGGTGGAGTGCCCGCAGGGTGCGCTGCGGATCGGCATGGACCTGGAAGTGGCGTTCCGCGAAGGGACGCCCGTCTTCCGTCCCCGTCCCGCCGCCCCTCCGCCCGCGCACCCCCACGGGCCCCGAGCGCCCCGGGTGTGAGCTCGGGCCGCCGACGCGTTTCAATGAATGGGTGTCCGGTTTCCACGTGAGGTCCCCCGCCGAGCCCTTCCCCGAGCTGCGCGGCCAGGGTCTGCTGCTGCGGCCCTGGGACGCGGATTCCGACGTCGATGTCGCGGCCTGGCTGCGCGGTGTGTCCGACCCGGAGTTCCAGCGCTGGAACACCCCGCTCCGGCCCGTCCGGGACATCGACAGCGCCCGCGAGTCGCTCCGCTCACGCACCGAGAGCGCCGCCGACGGTACAGGCGTCTCCTTCTGCGTCATGGACGGGTCGGGCGGTACGGCACTGGGGCACATCGGCATCAACGAGATCGACCACGTCATGCGCGTCGCCCGCATCGGCTACTGGGTTCTGCCGGAGGCCCGCGGCCACCGGGTCGCCACCCGCGCCCTCGCCCTGGCCTCCCGCTTCGCCTTCGGCGCGATCCGTCTGCACCGCCTGGAGCTGGGCCACGCCCTCGGCCATGAGGCCTCCTGCCGGGTCGCCGAGCGGTGCGGGTTCCGTTACGAGGGGACGCTCAGGGGCGCGATGTTCGAAGCCGGGCGGCTCGACGCGTTCCGGGACGTCCATCTGCACGCGCGGGTCGCGACCGACCCGGTGCCGGTGCCGGCGGACCCGGACCCGGACCCGGACCCGGACCCGGACACGTACGTGGCCTAGCCGCGGCGCCCCGTGAGGTTCCGTTCCTGAGCCCGTCCCGTTTCCCGGCCGGTCGCCGTCCGGGAAAACCGGAGGCGGCGGCCGGGCGTGGAGGGAATCATGGCGGCATGCCTCGTGAGCCTCACACCTGGGCGGTCACCCACGACGTGGACGCCTTCCTCGCGCGCGCGGGGGACTTCCTCCGTTCGCGGCCCGCTCTGCACACCGTGCCGCTGACGGTGACCCACGCCCTGCGCACCCGGGGTCCGAGCACGTTCGGGGCGGAGGCGCCTGTGCTCGGCCTGCTGGAGCGCGGCGGGGACGTGCGCGCGGCCTTCTTCCGCACGCCGCCCCACCGGCTGAACGTGACGCCCCTGTCCGAGGAGGACGCAGACTCCCTCGCCGCGCGCCTGGCGGACCTGGGACACGACCTGCCGGGCGTCACCGCCGACCGGGCCACCGCCGCGGTCTTCGCCGAGGCCTGGCAGCGGCGCCGCGCGGGTGTGAGCGCCCCGCTGTACCGCCACGACCGCCTGTACCGGCTGGACACACCGGCCGTGCCGGGGCCCGTGCCGCCCGGCCGGCCGCGGGTCGCCGCGGACGGCGACCGGGGGCTGCTCGCCCGGTGGTGCGGCGAGTTCGCCGAAGCGATCGGTGAGCGGACCGCGCGTGACCCCGACGACTGGGCCGCCGCGCGGATCGCCCACGGCGGCATCACCCTCTGGGAGGCGCCGGACGGCACCCCGGTCGCGATGGCCGGCGCGACCCCCCGGGTCGCCGGACAGGTGCGTGTCGGGCCCGTCTACACCCCCGCCCCCTTCCGTGGCCGGGGGTACGCGGGGGCCGCCACCGTCGAGGTCGGCCGGGCCGCGCTGGCCTCCGGCGTGGACGACGTCCTGCTCTTCACCGACCTCTCCAACCCCACCAGCAACGGCCTCTACCAGCGGATCGGCTACCGGCCGGTGGCCGACTTCGACGTGTACGACTTCAAGGACGCGTCGCGTCCCGCTGGAGTGTCCGCCTGACGGTGGCGGGGGTTCCCCGTTCTTCGTCCCGCGGGTGCGGGTGGGTGGGGCTGTCGCGCAGTTCCCCGCGCTCCCTCGAGGGCGCGGCCCGCGTCCTCAGCCCTCAGGGCCACAGCAGCTCCGTGTGCCAGTCCGGCCCCGCACGGCGGTAGACGAGCCGTACGTGGCGGCGCCGCGCGTCTCCCTGGAAGAACTCCACCTCCTCCGGCTGGAGGCGGTAGAGGGTCCAGGTCGGCGCCGTCGCGTCCGGCTCCCGCCCCGCGCGCTCCCAGGCGGCGTCCGAGGCGAGCGCCAGCTCCTCGGCCGAGCCGAGGACATCACTCTGCCTGCCGACCAGCGCGGCGGCCAGCGCTCCCGTCGAGCGGGCGTGCAGGTCCGCCTGCCCCTCCTCCGGCGGTGCGGCCGTGACCGGTCCGCGAAGCCGGATCTGACGGCCCTGGGCGGGCCAGTAGAACTCGATCGCCGCGTACGGACGGGCGGCGAGCTGCCGTCCCTTGCGGCTGGTGGTGTGGCTCGCGAAGGCCCATCCGTCCGGGTCCGCGCCGTGCAGCATCACGATCCGGACGTCCGGCAGACCGTCCTCGTCCACCGTCGCCAGCGACATCGTGTGCGGCTCCGTCTGACCCGCCGCCACCGCCTGCGCGAGCCACTCCGTGAACAGGGCCAGGGGTGCGGCGGGCGCGGCTGCCGGGTCGAAGTCCGGCAGCTCGACGTCCCACACCCGCAGCGACCTCAGCAGTTCGTGAAGATCCGTTCCCATGCCCCGAGTATCACTCGGGGGCACGGCAGAGCTGCGCCATCAGCACCCCGTGCAGCAGTTCGGCGTCGACGAACTCCCCGGCCTCCGGTGCGCCGGCGCCCCAGCCGAGCGGGTAGGTGTTGCCCTCCGGCGCGGGGACCCCGATGTACTCGTCCTGCCCGGACCGGGTGAAGCGGCGGGCTCCCGGCGGCCAGTCGTGCTCCACGCTCTCCCCGGGGGCCAGCAGGAAGTACGTCCACCGGCAGCCGCTCATCTCCCGTACGACGGGTCCGGGGCGTCCGTCGGTCAGTCCGGTGAGGTGGTGCAGCACGGCCTCCCCGCGGACGCCGCAGACACGGACGGCGTCGAAGTGGACCCCGGCGAGACGTAGTTGAAGACCTGACTTGGGGACCCAATTCGGGGTGAGTTCGTTCGTCATGACTATGAGCGTGACGGCGGTTGCGTAGCGTGACCAGGTGAACACGGTCCACATTGCCGGTTGTGGGGAGGACGGTGGTTGTCGTGGGGGCGAGTGGTGGGGTGTCCATGGGGCGCAGGCTGGTGGGGGAGTTGCTGCGGATTCACCGGGGGCGGCTGGGGCTGACGCAGAAGGACGCCGCCGACCTGGTGCACGTGTCCGAGTCGTGTTTCGGGGCGTACGAGCGGGCCGAGCGGATTCCGACGATCGATTTCTTGAGGGACGTGGACAAGGCACTTGATGCGCGGGGGGCGCTCATCGCGTGCGTCGAGATGATGGAGGAGGAGAAGTATCCGCCTGCCTTCGTGGATTGGGTGCGGCTGGAACGTCAGGCGCGTGTGATCAGTGGGTACGAGACCATGCTGATTCCTGGGCTGCTTCAGACGGAGGCCTACGTGCGGGCTCTGTACGAAGTGCGACGACCGGCGTACACCGAGGAAGAGATTGAGAAGCATGTTGAGGCTCGACTCGAACGGCAGGCGGTGCTGGCACACAATCCGCCGCCCTATGTGAGCTATGTGATCGAGGAGGCCGTACTGGAGCGGCCGCTCGGTGACCAGGAGGTACTGAGGGAGCAGTTGCTGCACATGCTGGAGTGCAACCGGACGATGAAGCATCTGACGATCCAGGTGATGCCGACTGTGCGGCGGGTGCATGCGGGGCTGGTCGGGCCGATGCAACTGATGAGTACCCACGAGGGGCGCAATCTCGTGTACGCCGAGGCCCAGGGCGGCGGTAGGTTGATCCACAAGTCGGAGCAGGTGAGCGATCTGTTTGACCTCTTCGGGATGTTGCGAGCCCAGGCGTTCAATCCCGAGGAGTCCGCGGAGCTCATCGAGAGGAAGGCGGGACGACTGTGAACACGACGGAACTGACCTGGTTCAAGTCCAGTTACAGCAACAACGAGGGCGAGGCCTGTCTCGAAATAGCCACCACCCCCACCGCCATCCACATCCGCGACTCCAAGAACCCGGCAGACGCGGCCCCCACCCTCGCCGTCACCCCCACCACCTGGACCGCCTTCCTCCGCACCGTCCGCTGAGCCGGGCGTCGCGGCCCTACCGCCCCAGCACCACCGTCCCGGACGAGCAGAACCAGCCCCCGGTGCCGGACGCCACGGCCAGCCGGGGCGGTTCGCCGTCCGCGAGTCGTACCTGGTGTCCGTCCGCCTCCCCGCGTAGCTGCCGGACCGCCTCGACCAGCAGGAACAGCCCCCGCATCCCGGGATGCTGAGCCGACAGGCCACCTCCGTCGGTGTTCACCGGCAGCTCCCCGCCCACCAGCAGCCGTCCCTTCCCCGCGTCCACGAACGCCCCTCCCTCGCCCTTCGCGCAGAAGCCCAGGTCCTCCAGCGTCACGAGCGTCATGTAGGTGAAGGCGTCGTAGACCTCGGCCACGTCGATCTCGTCCGGCCGCACCCCCGCCCGCTCGAAGGCGAGGCGCCCGCTGACCGCCGCGGGGGACACCGTGAAGTCGGCCCACTCGGACATCGTCGTGTGGGAGACGTGCTCCCCGGTGCCGAGGATCCACACCGGGGCCGTACGGCAGTCCCGTACGTACTCCTCGGCCACCAGCAGCACCGCCGCGCCGCCGTCGGAACGCAGGCAGCAGTGCAGCTTGGTGAAGGGGTCGGCGATCATCGGGCCGGACAGGACGTCGTCGACCGTGATCGGGGCGCGGAACATCGCCTCCGGGTTCAGGGCCGCGTTCGCGCGGGCCTGGACGGCGACGGAGGCGAGCTGTTCGAGCGTCGTGCCGTACTGGTGCATGTGGCGGCGCGCGGCCATCGCGTACTTGGCGATGAGCGTGTGCCCGTAGGGGACCTCGAACTGGAGGGGGCCCCGGGCGCCGAAGGAGAGGTCGCCGGTGCGGCGGCCCGCCTTGATGTCCGCGCGCGCCGTCGACCCGTACACGAGGAGGACGGCGCGCGCGTGGCCGGCCGCGATCGCGTCGGCCGCGTGCGCCGCCATGACCTCCCAGGTGGAGCCGCCGACGGCGGTCGAGTCGACCCACGCGGGCCGCAGCCCGAGATACTCGGCGACCTCGGCCGGGGGGAGTGTGCCGAGCCCGGCCGAGGCGAAGCCGTCGACCCGCGCCCGGTCCAGGCCCGCGTCCGCGAGCGCCCGGCGGGCGGCCTGCGCGTGCAGGGTGTAGGGGGTCGCGTCGTCCACCCGGCCGCAGCCGGAGAGGGCGACACCCACCACGGCGGCCTTGCGCTTCCCCGGAGTCATGAATCTGACGGTACATCAGATAGCTGGTGCGGGGGAGGGCGACCTTTCCCCGCCCCGCGTCCGCCTGGCATCCGCCCCGCCCCGCCCCGTCCCGTCTCTGTGCATCTCCCCTCGCGCGGCCTAACATGACGGTCCGTCAGATCTGGAGAGGCCTGCCCATGGACGCCCGTTTCACCCCCGAACAGGACGAGATCCGCCGCACCCTCCGGGAACTCCTGCTCAAGCGGTGCGGCCCGGACGAGGTGCGGGCGGCCGTGCGGACCGCCGCCGGATACGACACCGGCCTGTGGGACACGTTCGCCCAGCAGCTCGGTCTGCCGGGGCTCGCCCTTCCCGAGCGGTACGGCGGAGTCGGCTGCTCGGTCACCGAACTCGCCCTCGCCTGCGAGGAGTCGGGTCGAGCCCTGGCGCCCTCGCCGCTGATCTCCACGGCTGTCCTGGCGGCCCCGCTGATCCTGGCCCTGGGTACCGGGGACCAGCGCGCCGCGCTGCTGCCCCGGGTCGCGGGCGGCGAACTGACCGCGGCCCTGGCGGTGCCGGGTGCCGGGCTCCCCACCGCCCTCGGACTGGTCGGCGACCACCACGGGGACTGGGCGGGCGGAGGGCGCGCCGGCGGGGTGCAGGCCCGGCGGGCCGACGGCGGCTGGCGGCTCTACGGGCAGGCGGCCCATGTGCTCGACGGACACAGCGCGCGGCTCCTGGTGGTGGCCGCACACACCGGAGGCTTCGCCAGGTCGCGGACCTCGCTCTTCCTCGTACGGGAGGGCGCCGACGGGCTCGTACGGACACGGCAGACCTCGCTGGACGAGACGAGGGCGCAGGCCCGGGTGGAGCTGAGGGACGTGGCGGCCGAGCCGCTGGGGGACGGCGCCGACGCGCTCGGCGCGCTGGCCGGCCTCGGCCGGAGTGCCGCCGCCGTACTCGCCGCGGAGGCCGTGGGCGCCGCCGACCGGGCGTTGGAGCGGACCGTCGAGTACGTGCGGCAGCGGGAACAGTTCGGGCGGGCCATCGGGACCTTCCAGGCGGTCAAGCACCGCCTCGCGGACGTGTACGTGCGGGTGCAGGCGGCGCGCTCGGCCGCCTACTACGCGGCCTGGGCGGCCGGCGACGGCGGCGGCCGCGAACGGGTCGGGGGGCTCGCGCTCGCCCAGGCCCTGGAGGCGCTGCGCACAGCCGCCGCCGAAGGGATCCAGCTGCACGGGGGCATCGGCTTCACCTGGGAGCACGAGGCCCACCTGTACTTCAAGCGGGCGTCCGGCGACGAACTGCTCTTCGGGCCCGTGCACCGGCTGCGGGCGCACGCGGCCGACGACGCGCGCCTCTTCGAGGGCGGGGAGGTGGTGGTCTGATGGCCCGCGGAGCGCTCCCCGGAGTGCGGCTCGTGCAGAAGGTGTCCTCGACCCGGACCTTCGCCCGCGTCGCGCCGCGTCTCGTCCCCGCCGTGGACCGCGCGGTGCACCGGCTGACCCGCGGCAGAGTGCTGCTCAGCGCGCGGATGCTGCCGGGCGTCGTCCTCACGACGCGCGGAGCGAGGAGCGGGCTGGCCCGGCGGACACCGCTGGCCTGCATGCCGGAGGGGGCCGACGCGGCCGGCTGGCTGCTGGTCGGCTCCAACTTCGGACGCGCGGACCATCCGGCGTGGACCGCCAATCTGCTCGCCCACCCGGACGCCGAGGTGAACTGGAAGGGCACGGACATCCCGGTGACGGCCCGGCTGCTGGCGGGGGAGGAGCGGGAGGCGGCCTGGAAGGCGGCGCTGGTGTTCTGGCCGCCGTACGCCACGTACCAGGCGCGGATCGACCGTGAGATCCGGCTGTTCCGGATCACGCGCCGCTGAGAAGCGGGAGTCGTCCGGTCACGGCCGCCGGGGAGGCGCGGAGAGGCGCGGCGCGGGGCCCGCACAGCACAGCAGGCGGCAGCCCGCCGGAACGGTCCGTCCGGCGTGGGGCTGCCGCCTGCATGACAGGACGTGGGGCAGGGGAAAGTAAAGGAACGCAGGGTAAGGGGGAGAAAGGGGGATTTCTACCTGGTCGGCTTCTTCCCGGTCACGCCGAGGTGCACCAACAGCGCCAGATTCGGCTTGAGTTCAGCCTGTTTGACACCCCACGTCTGGAACCCCTTCTGGTGCGAGGCCACCGCCGCGAGCATCGCGACGAGGGAGCCGGCCATCGCCGCGGGGTTCACGTCCTTGTCGACCCTGCCCTTGGCCTGCAGCTCGGCGACCGTGTCCGTAAGGGAGTTGTTCACCGAATTCAGGATCTTCATGCGGATCTTGTAGAACCGCTTGTCGCCCTCGGCGGCGCCCAGGTCGACCACGCGGAGAATGGCGTCGTTCTTCCGCCAGAACTCCAGGAACCCGTCCACGAGTTCCTGTGCGGTCTGCCAGCCGGCCTTGCCGGCCCAGGAGCGCCCGTCGAGCAGTTCCGTCAACCCGGCGCCCTCCGCGGCCATTTGCTCCGCGATCTCCAGGACGGCGCCTTCGACGTCCGGAAAGTACTGGTAGAAAGTCGCCGGTGAAGTGCCTGCCTTACGGGCGACATCAATGACTTTGACGTCCCGGTAGGGAGAGGAGCTGAGCATTTCACTGAGGCAGTCGAGCAGCTTCTGCCTGGTCGCCTGCCCACGCCGACCGGCCACGCGGCCGTCGACGGTACGCACTTGTCCTGTCATGCCGTCAGCTTACCGAGGGGTGATCGGAGCGCGATTCGGCCGACTGCAAATGGGGTGCGGTGGGGTGTTGTGGGGCGTGGGTGAGGTGTGAGATGGGCGCCGGCCGGGTCCGCGGGGCCCTTCCGGCCGGTGCGGGCCACCGCGCGAGGTGGGGGAAACGCCGTTAACTTGGCCGCATGGCCGTATCCCCGGCATCCGGCGCCTCCGACGCGTCCGGTGCCTTCCCCGAAGGCGTCCCCTGCTGGGTGGAAGCGCAGCTTCCCGACGTGGAGGCGGGCCGGCGCTTCTACGGTGAGCTGTTCGGCTGGACCTTCGGGGAGGGGTTCGGGCCGCCCGCGACCGGTGTGTGGGCGCGCCACCACGGCGAGCCCGTCGCCGGTCTGGCGCCCAAGGGGGACGGCCGGATGCCCACCGTCTGGACGGTGTACTTCGCCACCCCGGACGCCGCGGCGCTGGCGGCCCGGATCACCACGGCGGGCGGACAGCTGATCACCGCTCCCACACCGGTGGGCCCCTTCGGCACGACGGCCCTCGCCACCGACCCCGAGGGTGCCGTGTTCGGCCTCTGGCAGGCCGGGGACCACCCCGGTTTCGGAAAGCGGCACGCGCCGGGCTCCTTCTGCTGGGCGGAGTTGTACGCACGCGACACCTGGGTCGTCGACGCGTTCTACGGGGCCCTCTTCCACGACGCCCTCTTCGGCGCCGACGCCTCCCCGGACGTCGGCCGGGCCCCCGTCCTCGACGTCTTCCCGGCCGAGATGCCGCCGCACTTCCTGGTCCATTTCGGGGTCGAGAACGTCGAGGCGGTACTCGGAACGGTGAACCGGCTCGGCGGCCGGGTCCAGGTACCCGCCTTCGACACCTCGTACGGAAAAGTGGCCGTCGTCACCGACAATCAAGGGGCGTCGTTCGCCGTCATCCAGCGGTGAACGGCCCCGGCCGGTGGCGGTGAAGCTCCGTCCGCCGGTGGGGAGAAGCCGTTATATCCCGAGACACCCCGATCCGCCCCCGGGTTCGCAACCAGTGGCGCGGACAGGAAGAATCGGGGTGCGTGCCGCCAAGGCGGTGCGGTGGTGAGACGCTGCACTGGGCTGCGTTCATACGTGGATGACGTGGCTCGTACGGGGAGGTGGCAGGCAAGTGGTGGATCAGCTGACGCAGCACGATCCGCGTCGGATCGGGCCGTTCGAGGTGCTGGGGCGGCTGGGAGCCGGCGGCATGGGGCTGGTCTATCTCGCGCGCTCGGCCTCCGGCCGTCGCGTGGCGATCAAGACGGTCAGAACGGAGCTCGCCGAGGACCAGTTGTTCCGGGTGCGCTTCACGCGTGAGGTCGAGGCCGCGCGCGCGGTCTCCGGCTTCTACACGGCGGCCGTGGTCGACGCCGACCCGCGCGCCGCGGTGCCGTGGCTGGCCACCGCGTACGTTCCGGCGCCCTCCCTCGAGGAAATAGTGAACGAGTGCGGGCCGATGCCGGCCCAGGCGGTGCGCTGGCTGGCCGCGGGCGTCGCGGAGGCCCTGCAGTCCATCCATGGCGCGGGGCTCGTCCACCGCGACCTGAAACCCTCGAACGTCCTGGTGGTCGAGGACGGGCCGCGGGTCATCGACTTCGGTATCGCGTCCGGCGTATCGAACACCCGTCTGACGATGACGAATGTCGCCGTCGGTACACCCGCGTACATGTCACCCGAGCAGGCGAAGGACTCGCGCAGCGTCACCGGCGCGAGCGATGTCTTCTCGCTCGGCTCGATGCTCGTCTTCGCCGCCACCGGGCACGCCCCCTTCCACGGCGCGAACCCGGTCGAGACGGTCTTCATGCTGCTCCGGGAGGGCCCCGACCTCGAGGGCCTCCCGGACGAGCTGAGGCCGCTGATCGAGTCCTGTATGCAGATGGAGGCGACCGGCCGCCCCAACCCCGCCGACCTCCAGGCGCAGCTGGCTCCCCACCTGTTCGGCTCGGGGTCGGACGACAGCGGTACGGCATCGGCCTGGCTGCCCGAGCGGGCGGTGGGCCTGATCGAGTCGCGCCGCGGGGGCCGTCCGCCGGTGAAGCCCTCGCCGTCCGGGGGTCGCAGCGGTGGCGGACGCCAGGGGGTGCCCCCGCCGCCCTCGCACGCTCCCGCGGTCGTCGGCGCGCCCGACACCGGTCCGGTGCGGCTGGCGGGTGCCAAGGTGCCCATCGGCCCCGGGCCGCGCGTCGCCGACGCCCGCGCCGCCGCCGTGAAGGCCCCTCCTCCGGAGGCGGGGCTCGCCGCCTCCTGGTCGCGGCCGCGCGTGGGCGTGAACGGCGCCGACCCCGTGGCGGCGATCGCGCCGCCGCCCCCGCCGGACTCCCCGTCCGGCTGGCGGCCCTGGCGCTTCCGTATGTCGAACGACGTCTGGGGGACGCCCACGGTCGCCGGCGACCTCGTCTACGTCACGTCCTTCGAGGTCCACGCCCTGGACGTGGCGACCGGCCGCCGCAGCTTCAAGACGCGGGACGTGGCCTGGTCGATGGCGGTGGCGGACGGCCGTATCCACGCCTCCGACGGCCCGACGCTCTTCGCCCTGGACGCCCGGGAGGGCGCCGATCTGTGGCGGCTGGCGACGGATGCCTGGGTCTACTCCCTCAAGGCCGACCGGGGGACGGTCGTCACCGGGACGCGCGGCGGCGGGGTGCAGGCCTGGGAGGCCTCCAACGGCCAGAAACTCTGGGAGGTCACCGGCGCCCAGACCGACTTCGAGTCCCCGGAGGCCGGACCCGCCGTGCACGACGGCACGGTGTTCGTGTGGAAGGACGCACGGCTGCGCGCGCTGGAGGCCCGTACGGGTGAAGAGCGCTGGTCGTACCCGATCGGCGACGCGGCGTCGTGCGGCGGTGTGCCGGTCCGGCTGACCCGGGCCGAGGACGGCTACGTCTACATCTCCGCGGGCACCCGGGTGCTCGCCGTCGACGTGGCGAGCGGTCACGTCCGCTGGCACTTCGAGGCACCGGCGGTCTTCCTGTGCCCGCCGACCTTCGTACCGGGGCCCGCGGTCGCCGGGGGCGGCGTGTACCTCGCGGACTACCTCGGCACGGTGTACGCGCTCGACGCCACCGACGGGCGCGACCGCTGGCGCATCGCGACCGAGGCCCGTGCCTCCATCGAGCCGGTGCTCGTCGCCGCGGGGCATGTCCACGTAGGCAGCGGAAAGGGCCTGTACACCCTGGACGCGGTCACGGGCACGCCGAAGTGGCGCTTCCAGGCGGGCGGCGACATCGTGGGCGCGCCGGCCGTGGCCGAGGGCCGTATCCACTTCGGCTCCACGGACCATCTGCTGTACACGCTGAAGGCCGACGACGGGCGCCTGCGCTGGAAGCTGGCGACCGGCGGCGAGATCACCGGCGCCCCCGTCGTCAAGGACGGTGTCGTGTACGCCTGCAGCAAGGACCGCTGTGTGTATGCCCTGGACGCGGAGAAGGGCACCGGGACGGCCCGCACGGCGTGAGCGTGGGGGGCTTCCGGCGGGTGCGACGGTCGTGGGTAGGGTGACGGTATGCAGACGCGGGGGCGCATACTCAGGTTCACGGCGGTGTCGACGATGGTGGTGCTGGCCCTGACCGGCTTTTCCACCGGCCGTCACGGCAGTCACAGCCGGCACAGGGGAGGCGGGGGCGGGGGCGGTTGCAGCAGCTCCCACCAGGATCACGACAGTTCGTCGTCGACGTCGGGCGGCGGCGGCTCGTACGGCAGCGGCAGCGGTTCCTACCGTTCGCGGCCCACCCACCGTTCCACCGCGTCCTCCTCCGGCGGGACCGCCCGGCCCCTGACGGACGGCACCGCGACCCTCGTGCGGTGCGCGTCCGAGAAGGCCCCCTACGCGACGGTCGAGGTCCGCAACCCGAACGGACGCGAGGGCGCCTTCGTCGTGTCGGTCGCCTTCAAGGACCGCGCGGACGTCACCGTCGTCGGTGGCACCGGGCGGGTGCGGGTGTCCGCGAAGGGCCGGGCCACTGTCCGGGTTCCCGTCGGCAGCGCGGGTCTCGCCGGGTCCGTCGACCACTGCCGGGTCGAGCCACGGGCCGTCCCCGAGAGCTGACGTCCCGCCGGGCTCAGCGCGTCCGGAAGCCGTCCGGGCTCCGGGTGGAGAACAGTTCCGCCTGCCGGGCCGGGGGCAGGTTGCCCAGGGAGATGAGCTGGGGGGACTGGGCGAAGGCGTGGGCGCGGGCCGCCTCGTGGGCCGTCCACAGGGCGCGCACGGTGCCCTGCACGCCCTCCGTCGGACAGGACGCGACGACCTCGGCGCACCGGACGGCGGCCCCCAACGCCGCGCCGGGAGGCGTGAGTTCCGACACCAGCCCGATGTCGTACGCGCGCCGCGCGGACATCCGCTCGGCGGTCCCCAGCAGTGCCATCCGCGCGGCCTCCCCGTACGGCATCCGATGCGCCATGTAGACGGACTCGTACGCGCTGACCATGCCGTAGGTCGTATGCGGATCGAAGAAGGTCGCGGTCTCGTCGGCGACGACGAACTCCGCCTCCCCGAGCAGGTAGAAGGCGCCTCCGCAGGCCATTCCGCGCACGGCGGCCACGACCGGCTTCCACAGGTCGTTGGCCTTGGGGCCGATCCGCAGGAGCGGATCGTCCACCATGAAGGGCGAGTCCGGCTGGGGCACCTCGGCCGCACGGTCGAGTCCGGTGCAGAAGGCCCGCTCGCCCGCCCCGGTGACGACGACGGCCCGCACGGAGTCGTCGAACCGGAACGCCTGCCAGGCGGCGGTGAGTTCGGCGGCGGTCGCGGCATCGATCGCGTTGAGTCTGGCGGGCCGGTCCAGGGTGAGCACGGCGACCCCGGTGTCCTTGTCGCAGGAGATCCGCAGCCCGCCGCTCACGACCGCTCCAGAACCCACTGCGGCAGCCCCTCGGCGCCGGACACGATCCGTACCCGCGCCCCGATCCGGATCCGGTCGGGGGCGAGGGAGCCCAGCGGGGCGCCGGGTCCGGCGACCAGGTTGCCCACCAGGCGGATGTGCGGGGCGTCGGCGAGTTCGACGACGGCCGCGTTGTACGGCACCCGGGCCGCGTAGGCCGGCAGCAGGGGCGGATGCGGGACCACGTACGACCAGACGCGGCCCAGCCCGCTCATCAGCCGCCACCGGCTGTCGAAGGAACGGCAGTGGGGACAGCAGGGCCGGGGCGGGAAGCGCAGCTCGCCGCAGTCGGCGCACGCCTGGATCCGCAGCTCGCCCCGGGCGGCGTACTCCCAGAAGGGCGCGCCGTCGTCGTCCACGACCGGCGAGAGCAGGCGTTCGGTGGTGTTCGGGGCGGGGGGTCGTGTCATCTCGGCTCCTCAGGTTCGCAGCAGGACCGCGGAGGTGGGGACCCCTTCCCCGGCCGTGACCAGACAGGTGGCGGCTCCCGGCACCTGCGCGGTGCTGGTCCCGCGCAGCTGCTTCACGCCCTCGTTGATGAGGTTGAAGCCGTGGACGTACGCCTCGCTGAGCCCGCCCCCGCCCGTGTTGAGGGGCAGCCGTCCGCCGGTCTCCAGCGCGCCGCCCTCGGTGAAGGCGGCGCCCTCGCCACGGCCGCAGAAGCCGTAGCCCTCAAGGGAGAGCGGTATGAGGGGCGTGAAGGCGTCGTAGATCTGCGCCACGTCGACGTCGTCCGGGGTGAAGTCGGCGTTCTTCCACAGGTGCCGGGCGGCGGTCCAGGCGGGGCCGGTGAGCGGGTCGTCGTTCCAGTAGTTGACCATGCCGTGGTGCTGGGCGGGCAGGCCCTGGGCGACGGAGTGGACGTACACGGGCCGCCGCCGGCAGTCCCGCGCGCGCTCGGCCGACACGACCACGCACGCCAACGCCCCGTCGGTCTCCAGGCAGTTGTCGAACAGGCAGAGGGGTTCGCTGATCCAGCGGGAGGTCATGTACATCTCGCGGGTGAGCGGGCGGTCGTACATCATCGCGGCGGGGTTCTGGTTGGCCCGGTTGCGGCAGGCGAGCGCGACGTTGAAGAGGTGGTCGCGGGTGGCGCCGTACTCGTGCATGTAGCGCCGTGCCAGCATGCCGATCTCGTCGGCGGGCCTGAGCAGCCCGAAGGGGCGGGTCCACTGCGCCGGGGTGGGGAGCTGGGCGACCGTGTTCTTCCAGGGCCGGGGGCCGCTGCCGCGCTTGCGCGACCGCCAGGCGACCCCGACCGTCGCCTGCCCGGTGGCGACGGCGGCGGCGAGATGGGCGACGGTCGCGCACGAACCGCCGCCCCCGTAACCGACCTTGCTGAAGAAGGTGAGATCGCCGAAGCCGAGGGCCTTGGCGACCTCGACCTCGTCGGTCTCCTCCATGGTGTAGGAGGCCAGCCCGTCGACCTCCTCGGGTGCGATCCCGGCGTCGTCGAGGGCGGCGAGAATCGCGCGACAGGCCAAGGTCTTCTCGGAATCGGGGAGTTGCTTGGCGAAGGGGGTCTGACCGATGCCGACGACGGCCGTGGCGTCCTTGATCCCCGCCGTGCTCCGTGCCATGGGCGCGCGCCTCCCTGTGAACCGGGGCTGCTGACAGTGCGTCAGGCTACCGCTAATCTGACGGGTAGTCAGCTAACTGTCGTCGGTCATGGGGAGGCCCGCCGTGCGCGGTGACTTGGAGTGGGGCAGCATCCCGGGGCTGATCCGGTCGGCGGCGCGGCGGTTCGCGGACCGCGAGGCCGTCGTCGAGGGCCGGACGCGCATCACGTACGCGGAGCTGGGCGCCCGCGTGGAACGGGCCGCGGCGGCCTGCCTGGCCGAGGGGGTGCGCACGGGAGACCGGGTCGCCGTCTGGGCGCCGAACACCCTCGACTGGATCGTCTGCGCGCTCGGCGCGGTCTCGGCGGGCGCCGTGCTGGTCCCGCTCAACACCCGCTTCAAGGGCGCCGAGGCGGCGTACGTACTGGCCCGGAGCAGGGCGAGACTGCTCTTCGTGACGGGGACGTTCCTGGGGACCTCGTACGTGGCGTCGCTCCGCCGGGCGGCCGGCGAGGGGGAGGGACCCGGTCCGCTCCCAGGACTCCCGCATCTGGAGCGGGTGGTGGTGCTGTCGGACGACGCCCCCGCCGACTTCCGTACCTGGAAGGACTTCCTCGCGGACGGGGAGGGCGTCGGGACGGTGGAGGTACGGGAGCGGGCGGCGTCCGTGGCGGCAGCCGCTCCGTCCGACATCGTCTTCACGTCGGGGACGACGGGACGGCCCAAGGGCGCGGTGATCACGCACGCGCAGAGCCTGCGGGGCTACGCGATCTGGAGCGAGCTGGCCGGGCTGCGGGCGGGCGACCGCTATCTGATCGTGAACCCCTTCTTCCACACCTTCGGGTACAAGGCGGGGGTGCTGGCCTGTCTGATGCGCGGCGCGACGATGGTCCCGCAGCCCGTGTTCGACGTGGACACGGTGCTGGCGAACGTGGCGGCGGAGCGCATCTCGGTCCTCCCCGGCCCGCCCACGCTCCACCAGTCCCTGCTGGACCACCCGAACCGGGACGCGTACGACCTGTCCGCGCTGAGACTGGTGGTGACGGGGGCGGCCGTGGTTCCCCTGCGACTGGTCGAGCGGCTGAGGTCCGAGCTGAGGATCGGCACCGTCCTCACCGCGTACGGGCTCTCCGAGGCGAGCGGGATCGTCACCATGTGCCGCCGGGGCGACGCCCCCGCCGTGATCGCCTCCACGTCGGGCCGCGCGATCCCGGACACGGAGGTCCGCGTGGCGGACGCGAACGGGACGCCCCTCGCCCCCGGCACCCCCGGCGAGGTGCTGGTCCGCGGCTTCCACGTGATGCGGGGCTACTTCGAGGACCCGGCGGCCACCGCGGCGGTGCTTGACCCGGACGGCTGGCTGCGCACCGGTGACGTGGGCGTCCTCGACACGGCCGGGAACCTGCGCATCACCGACCGGATCAAGGACATGTTCATCGTCGGCGGCTTCAACGCCTACCCCGCCGAGATAGAACAGCTCCTCGGCGTCCACCCGGAGGTCGCGGACGTGGCGGTGATCGGCGTGCCCGACGGACGGCTGGGAGAGGTCGGCAGGGCGTACGTCGTACGGCGCCCCGGAGCGGCTCTGACCAGCGACGACCTGATCGCCTGGTCGCGCCGCGAGATGGCCAACTACAAGGTCCCCCGGACGGTCGAGTTCGTGACCGAACTCCCTCGGAACGCGAGCGGGAAAGTGGTGAAGGGAGACCTTCGGCGGCGCTGAGGGCGCCGCGAGCGCTGCGGACGGTATCGCCGGTCGGAGCGGTAGCGCGAGGCGCCCCGTGACCCCGGCCGGCCCCGGACACACGTCAGCCGCGGCGGCTCCCCCTCCGCGCCGCCGCGGCCGATCCCCGTCGTGTGTGGTCAGTTGGACGGTTCGGTTGTCGCGTGCTGGTCCAGCGGCTTGATCTCGCCGCCGGTGGCGTGCTGGTCCAGCGCGATGACGTTCTCGTCCGTGGCGTGCTGGTCCATCGCGACGAGTTCCTCACCGGTCGCGTGCTGGTCCAGTGGCTTGACGACGGGCTCGGTCTTCTTCTCGCTCATAGCGGTCAACTCCCCGGTTGTGTTGCAGGCAAGAGGCTTGGGGCCCGCCCGGCATCTCCCCCGATGGGCGCCGGACGGGCACCAATTGGCCGTTCAGGTTAACCTCACGGCCTCACTGCCGATCCGCCTGCCCCCCGACGCGACGGAACGACAGGAGTGAGCATGTCGGGTGGTGATAAACGTTCGATGAACGCGCCGGCATCCGGTCAGACAGCGGCGGTCACGGCCAGCAGGCCGCGCACCTCGTCCGCTTCCGGTGAGCCCAACTCCTCGTGGATCCCCAGGGCTTCCCGCCAGCAGACTTGGGCGCGACCGGTCTGTCCGATGTCACTGAGGGCGCGACCGAGAACTGTGAGCACGAGCCCGCGTCGCCACTCCCCGCCGATGCCCCGCAGCACGGTCAGGGCCATCTCCGCGTTGGACGCGGCCTGCGCCGGCCGGCGGGCGGCGAGATCGACCTCGGCGAGCCGGAAGAGAGTCATTCCCTCCCAGAGCCGCTGACGGCTGTCCCGGAAGGTCTCCAAGGCTTCCACGAGGCTTTCGGCCGCCGGGCCGAGGTCCCCGTTGCGGGTGAGCGCCAGGCCCAGGGCGTAGCGCCCGTTCGCGCCCCTGAGGGCGTTCCCGGTGGAGTCGTAGATGTCGATGCCCTGCTGAGCGAGGGTGACGGCGCTGTCGACCCGCCCCGTGGCCATGTGGATGCGGGACAGGTTGCACAGTGCGCTGGCCTCGCCCGGCCGGTTGTTGTTGCTGCGGAAGTTCTCGATGGCCGAGTTCAGGTGCTGCTCGCCCTCGGAATGCCGGCTCTGGTAGATGGCAATGATGCCCCGGGTGTTGGGGGCCCAGCACCTGGCGACGGGGTCGTCCGCCTCCTGCGCCATGCGGGTGGCCTCGATGGCGGCCGCGTCAGCCTGATCGAACCGGCCCGCGACCATGTGAACGTCGGTGAGCGTAGTCAGTGCCCGCCCGGCGGCACGCGCGTCGCCGATGGCACGGGCGCGCTCGAGCGCCGCGTTCGCGGCGACCTCGTACTCGCGCGAATTGGCCCCCGACTCGGCAAGATCCTTGGCGGCCCAGAGCAGGTCGACAGCCCTCCGAAGCCGGCTGTCCGCCACTGACTGGCGCACGCACGACAGGAGCGCGTTGGCTTCGGCGTACAACCAATCATGCGCCGGATGCCGATCGTCGAACACCAGCCCCGGGTACTTCGTGGCCTCCAGGTGCTCCACCAGCCGGTCGCCGGGACGCTCGATCGCATAGACCCCGGCAGCCGTCGCCAAGTAGAAGTCCAGCAGCCGCGACAGCGCCGCGTCCCGCTCGCTCGGCGGCTGTTCGTCGCGTTCGGCGCAGGCGCGCGCGTAGAGGCGGACCAGGTCGTGGTACCGGTAGCGGCCGGGGGCGGCGGATTCCAGGAGGGAGGTGTCGACGAGGGATTCCAGGAGGTCCTCGGTGTCGTCGACCGGGAGGTCCAGGACGGCGGCAGCGGCGGCCAGCGAGATGTCCGGGCCGTCCGCGAGGCCCAGCAGACGGAAGGCGCGGGCCTGGGCGGGCTCCAGCTGGCCGTAGCCGAGTTCGAAGGTGGCCTTGACGGCGAGGTCGCCGGCCTGGAGTTCGTCGAGGCGGCGGCGCTCGTCGCCGAGCTTCGCCGCCAGCACCGAGACCGTCCAGGTGCGGCGGGCGGCCAGCCGGGAGGCGGCGATACGGATCGCGAGCGGGAGGAAACCGCAGGCCGCGACCACGTCGAGGGCCGCCTCGCGCTCCGACGCCACCCGCTCCTGCCCGACGATCTTCGTGAAGAGCTGGAGGGCCTCCTCGGGGGACATCACGTCGAGGTCCACCAGATGGGCGCCGGCCAGGTCCACCATCCGCGCCCGGGACGTCACCAGGGCCGCGCAGCCCTCCATGCCGGGAAGCAGGGGGCGCACCTGGGCGGCGTCCCGGGCGTTGTCCAGCAGCACCAGGACCCGGCGGCCGTCGAGGACCGAGCGGTAGAGCGCCGCGCGTTCCTCCAGCGTCTCGGGGATGGAGGAGGCCGGGTGGCCCAGGGCGCGCAGGAACGCGCCGAGCACCGTCTCCGGCTCCGCCGCCCTTGCCCCGGCGCCCTGGAGGTCGACGTAGAGCTGTCCGTCGGGGAAGGCGGCGCGCGCCTGGTGGGCGACGTGCACGGCGAGGGTCGTCTTGCCCACGCCCCCGATGCCCGCGAGCGCCGAGACCGCCATCACCCGGCCCTCCTCGGTGGAGGCGGCGGCGAGTACGTCGCTGAGTTCCTGGACGAAGGAGGCGCGGCCCGTGAAATCCGTGACCGTGGCCGGGAGCTGGGCCGGGCGGACCGGTGCCGCCGCGGGTTCCGCCGTCGGGGCGGACGGCTCGGCGAGGCCCGGGTCCGCCTGCAGGATGCGCTGCTGGAGTTCCTTCAGGCCCGCGCGCGGGTCGACGCCCAGTTCGTCGGCGAGCAGCCGGCGGGTGTCGGCGTAGACGGCGAGGGCCTCGGCCTGCCGACCGCTGCGGTACAGCGCCAGCATGAGCAGCTCGCGCAGCCGCTCGCGCAGGGGGTGCGCCGCGGTCAGGGCGGTGAGTTCGGAGACCGCCTCCGCGTGACAGCCCTGCTCCAGGTCCATGTCGAGCCTGGACTCCAGGAGTTGGAGGCGCCATTCCTCCAGGCGTGCCCGCTGGGTGTCGGCGTACGGACCCGGCACGCTCGCCAGGGGCTCCCCGTCCCACAGGGCCAGCGCCCTGTTCAGCAGCTCGCGGGCGAGGCACAGGTCTCCGGAGTGCTTCGCCTTCTCCGCGTCGGCGGAGATCTCCTGGGCCTCGGCGAGGTCCAGCGTGCCCGCGCCCTCGGACAGCCGGATCGCGTAGCCGCCCGACTCGCTGATCAGCACGCCGGGGTCGAGGGCCTTACGGAGCCGGGAGGCGTATGTGCGGACGGCGGCGAGTGCCTGCGAGGGGGGTTCCTCGCCCCACAGGGCGTCGATCAGCTCGCCGGACGTGGCGGTCCGGCCCTCGCGCAGCAACAGGGCTGCCAGCAGGGCGCGTTGCTGCGGGGACCCCGTGGGCAGCGAGTCCTCGCCGCGCCAGGCGCGCACCGGTCCGAGCACGCTGAAGCGCAACGCCGCCGATTCCTCGGCGCGCCGCTGCTCCGGCACTCGCGGTACACCGTCCATCGCTGTCCCCCTGCCGAACCGTCAGTGCAACGAGGCCAGTTTGCCTTGTTCATGGCGGATGCGTCAGCCGTGGGAGACGGCGATCACAGCCGCGCGCGCGGGCCGGACGCGGAAGATCACATGTCCTTCACACGCTCTCCGCACACGTTCGCACAGAGTCGCGGGTTTCCGGGAGCGCTTCCGGGTAGCTGACGGGTTGTCAGATCGGCGCTACCGTGGGCCGTATGGAGACCACCCAGCCCCCTTCGACCGCCTCCGACTTCCCCAGGATCATCTCGGTGGACGACCACACCGTGGAGCCCCCGGGCGTCTGGCGGGACCGCCTCCCGTCGAGGTACCGGGACACCGGGCCCCGCATAGTCCGCGCGCCGCTGAAGGAGATGACCTTCCTCGGCGGCAGGTTCGCCCCGGTGATGGGCGGGCCGGGCGACGACGGGCCGGTCGGGGACTGGTGGGTGTACGAGGACCTCCACCGGCCTCTCACCCGCCTCGACACCGCCGTCGGATACGACAGGGACGAGATACGCCTGGAGGTCATCACGTACGAGCAGATGCGGCCCGGCTCGTACGACGTCCCCCAGCGGCTCGCCGACATGGACGTCAACCACGTCCAGTCCGCGCTGTGCTTCCCCACCTTCCCGCGCTTCTGCGGGCAGACGTTCACCGAGGCCAAGGACCGCGAGCTCGGACTGCTCTCGGTGCGGGCCTACAACGACTGGATGGTGGAGGAGTGGTGCGGTCCGGCGGCCGCCGGCCGTCTCATTCCGCTCACCCTCATTCCCCTGTGGGACCCCGCGCTCGCGGCGGACGAGGTGCGCCGCAACGCCGCCCGCGGGGTACGCGCGGTCGCCTTCTCCGAGATCCCGCCCCATCTGGGGCTGCCCTCCGTGCACACCGACGACTGGGACCCCTTCCTCGCGGCCTGCGACGAGACCGGCACGGTCATCGCCATGCACATCGGCTCCAGCAGCAGGATGCCGTCGACCTCGGCCGACGCCCCGCCCGCCGTCGGTTCCACCATCACCTTCGCCAACTGCTGTTTCTCGATGGTGGACTGGCTGATGAGCGGCAAGTTCGAGCGCTTCCCGAACCTGCGGGTGATGTACGCCGAGGGCCAGATCGGCTGGATCCCCTACATCCTCGAACGCGCCGACGTGGTCTGGGAGGAGAACCGCGGCTGGGGCGGCGTCGCCGACAAGGTCCACCGCCCGCCGTCCGAGCTCTTCGCCGACCACGTCCACGGCTGCTTCTTCGACGACGCCTTCGGACTCAGGAACCTCGACTCCATCGGCGTCGCGAACGTCCTGTACGAGACCGACTACCCGCACTCCGACTCCACCTGGCCGAAGTCCCGCGAGGTCGGCGAGTCCCAGATGGGGCACCTCGACCCGGACGTGGTCGAACGGATCGTACGGGGCAACGCGATCGAGCTGCTGGGGCTGACCCGGGAGGGTCTGTGGGCGGGTCCGGGCGGTGCCCGTTGAGCGGGGACGGGACCCGGCCGCAGGGCGCCGCGGACCGGCCCCTGCGCTACGGCATCCAGCTCCCGGTCCAGTCGCAGAGCACCCTCTACGCCGAGGGATGGGAGGCAGGCGCCGGTCCCGCCGATCTCGTCGAGATCGCCCGGGCCGCCGACCGCTCCGGGTTCGCGTATGCCGCGTGCTGCGACCACGTCGCCGTCCCGCGGCGGCTCGCGGACGCCATGAGCACGGTCTGGTACGACCCGGTGGCCACGCTCGCCTTCCTGGCCGGTGTGACCGAGCGGGTGCGGCTGCTCAGTCATGTCGCGGTCGTCGGGCTGCGGCATCCGCTGATCACGGCCAAGCAGTACGCCACCCTCGACCACCTCAGCGGGGGACGGCTGATCCTCGGGGTCGGGGCCGGGCATGTGCGGGAGGAGTTCGAGGCGGTGGGGGCCGACTTCCGGCACCGGGGCGCCGTGCTCGACGAGTCGATCGACGCGCTGCGGGCCGCGCTGGGGCGGGACGAGTTCCCCGAGCACCACGGGAAGCTCTACGACTTCGAGGGGCTCGGCCAGCGGCCCCGGCCGGCCCAGGCGAGGGTGCCCCTGTGGGTCGGCGGTTCCTCGCCCGCCGCCGTGCGCCGGGCCGCGCTGAAGGCGGACGGCTGGCTGCCGCAGGGCGACCCGCGCGATCGGCTGCCCGGGCAGATCGAGACGCTGCGGCGGCTGCGCGAGGAGGCGGGCGTCCACGACCCGCTCACCGTCGGCGCCATCACCGAGCCCCTGTACGTGGGCGAGCCCGGCTGGGAGGTCGGGCGCCGCACCCTCAGCGGGCCGCCCGAGGCCCTCGCCGAGTCGCTGCGGGCGTACCGCGCGATGGGTGTGGACCAGATCCAGGTGCGGTTCCGGTCGCGCGGGAGCGGTGAACTCGTCGACCAGATGGCCGCGTTCGGCGCCGACGTGGCGCCCCTTCTCGGCTGAACCGCCGGGGCTGCCCCGCCGGTCGGCCGGGCGGCGCGGATTGTCGGACACGACCCAGGGAGACGGACATGGGCAAGCTGGACGGACGCGTCGTCCTCATCACCGGCGCGGCGCGCGGGCAGGGCGAGCAGGAGGCGCGGCTCTTCGCGCGGGAGGGCGCCAGGGTCGTCGTCGCGGATGTGCTCGACGACCAGGGGGAGGCGCTGGCCAAGGAGATCGGCGCGCGCTACGTCCACCTCGACGTGCGCGAGGAGGACGGCTGGCGTGCGGCGGTCGCCGTCGCCAAGGAGACGTACGGACGGATCGACGGGCTGGTCAACAACGCCGGCATCCTGCGCTTCAACGAGCTCGTCGACACCCCGCTGGAAGAGTTCCAGCAGGTCGTGCAGGTCAACCAGGTGGGGGTCTTCCTCGGGATCAGGACGGTCGCGCCGGAGATCGCGAGCGCGGGCGGGGGCACGATCGTCAACACGGCCTCGTACGCGGGCCTCACCGGGATGGCCTGGGTGGGTGCCTACGCCGCGACCAAGCACGCCATCGTGGGTCTGACGCGGGTGGCCGCCCTGGAACTGGCCGCCAAGAAGATCCGGGTCAACGCGGTCTGCCCGGGCGCCATCGACACGGCGATGAGCAACCCCGCCCAGCTGGACCCGGACGCCGACCCCGCCGACAACGCGGCGGACTCCCGGGCGCTGGACGAGCTGTACCGCAAGCTCGTGCCGCTCGGCCGGATCGGGCGGCCGGAGGAGGTGGCCCGCCTCGCCCTCTTCCTCACCGGCGAGGACTCCTCGTACATCACGGGCCAGCCGTTCGTGATCGACGGGGGCTGGCTGGCGGGTGTCAGCGTTATCTGACGTCCCGTCAGCTATTGACGCCTCGGGGGCCCGGTGCGACAGTCGGCGGACAGCAGATCTGACGGAATGTCAGATACGGATGGGGACGGTGAACCTCCTTGGAATTCGGGCTCTTTGTACAGGGATACGTGGGCAAGCGCGCCGAGACCGACCCGCTCGCGGAGCACAAGGCGCTGATGGAGGAGACGGAGTACGTCATCCAGGCGGACAGGTCCGGCTTCAAGTACGCCTGGGCGTCCGAACACCACTTCCTGGAGGAGTACTCGCACCTCTCGGCCAACGACGTCTACCTCGGGTACCTGGCGCACGCGACCGAGCGGATCCACCTCGGGTCGGGCATCTTCAACCCGCTCGCCCAGGTCAACCACCCGGTGAAGGTCGCCGAGAAGGTCGCCATGCTCGACCATCTCACCGGCAACCGCTTCGAGTTCGGCAGCGGGCGGGGGGCCGGCAGTCACGAGATCCTCGGTTTCATCCCCGGTGTCACCGACATGAACTACACCAAGGAGATCTGGGAGGAGACCATCGCCGAGTTCCCGAAGATGTGGCTCCAGGACGAGTACGCCGGCTTCCAGGGCAAGCACTGGCAGCTCCCGCCGCGCAAGATCCTGCCCAAGCCGTACGGGAAGTCGCACCCCGCCATGTGGTACGCCGCCGGATCGCCGCCCTCGTACGCGATGGCCGCCCGCAAGGGGCTCGGCGTGCTCGGCTTCAGCGTGCAGAAGGTCTCCGACATGGAATGGGTCCTGGAGCAGTACAAGACGGCCGTGGTCGAGGCGGAACCCGTCGGGGACTTCGTCAACGACAACGTGATGGTGACGACCACCGCGATCTGCGCGCCGACGCACGACGAGGCCATCCGGATCGCCGTCAGCGGCGGCCTGCACTACCTGCCCTCCCTCGTCTTCCGCTACCACGACACCTTCCCGCGCCCCGAGGGCTTCCCCGTCTGGCCCGAGACCCTCCCCGAGTACAACGAGGAGTTCATCGAGCTGCTGATCGCCGAGGAGCTGCTGATCTGCGGCGACCCGGACGAGGTGCTCACCCAGTGCAAGCGGTGGGAGCAGGCGGGCGCCGACCAGCTCTCCTTCGGCCTGCCGGTCGGGGTCTCGCGCGAGTACACGCTCCAGACCATCGAGCTGATCGGCCGGCACGTGATTCCGAAGATCGACACGGACCCGGTGCACCGGACCACCCGGTTCCGCCAGGCTTCCTGAAGGGGGTGGCGGCCATGCTCGACCACGTCATCAGGGACGCGACCGTCGTGGACGGCACGGGCGCGCCCGGCCGCCGGGCCGACGTCGGCATCCGGGACGGCCGGATCGCCGTGATCGGCACGGTGACCGAACCGTCCCGGACGAGCGAGGACGCCACGGGTCTCGTCCTCGCCCCCGGCTTCGTCGACCCGCACACGCACTACGACGCCCAGCTGTTCTGGGACCCGTACGCGACCCCGTCCCTGAACCACGGGGTCACCACGGTCGCGGGCGGCAACTGCGGCTTCACGCTCGCCCCGCTCAACCCCGAGCGGCCCGAGGACGCCGACTACACACGGCGGATGATGTCCAAGGTCGAGGGCATGTCCCTGGTCGCCCTGGAGGAGGGCGCGCCCTGGAACTGGCACACCTTCGGCGAGTACCTGGACGCCCTGGAGGGGCGGATCGCCGTCAACGCGGGTTTCATGGTGGGCCACTGCGCGCTGCGACGGTACGTGATGGGCGCGGACGCGGTGGGCGGACAGCCGACCGGGGAGCAACTGGCCCGGATGCTCACGCTGTTCCACGAGGCGATGGACGCCGGCGCCTGGGGTCTGTCCACCACCCAGTCCTCCACCCACTCCGACGGTGACGGGAAGCCGGTCGCCTCACGGCACGCCGGACCCGGCGAACTGCTGGCGCTCAGCCGGGCGGTGGGGGAGCACGAGGGCACCCAGATCGAGGCGATCGTGGCCGGGTGCCTGGACCAGTTCAGCGACGCGGAGATCGACCTCTTCGCCGAGATGAGCGCGGTGGCGGGCCGGCCGCTGAACTGGAACGTGCTGACGATCGACGCCGCCGTTCCCGAACGGGTGCCGAGGCAGCTGCTGGCGAGCGAGCGGGCGCGGAAGGCGGGCGGCCGGGTGGTGGCCCTCACCATGCCGATCCTCACCCCCATGAACATGTCGCTGGGCACCTTCTGCGCGCTGAACCTGATCCCCGGCTGGGGACCGGTCCTCGCGCTGCCCGTGCCGGAGCGCATCGCGCGACTGCGCGACGCGGACGTACGGGCCGAGATGCTGCGCCGGGCCGGCTCGAAGGAGGCCGGTGTCTTCCGGCGGCTCGCGCACTTCGGGCGGTACGTCGTCGGCGACACCTACAGCGCGGCCAACGAGGGACTCACCGGACGGGTGGTCGGGGACATCGCGGCCGAGCGCGGCCAGGAGCCCTTCGAGTGCCTGGTCGAGATCTGCGCCGCCGACGAGCTGCGGACCGTGCTGTGGCCCATGCCCTCCGACAACGATCCCGACTCCTGGTCGCTGCGCGCTGAGACCTGGCAGCACCCGGACGTGCTGCTCGGCGGCTCGGACGCGGGCGCCCATCTGGACCGCATGTGCGGGGCCCCGTACACGACCCGGTTCCTCGGGGACTGTCTGCGCGGGCGGAGACTGGTGCCACTGGAGCGGGCCGTGCGGATGCTCACGGACGACCCGGCGCGGCTCTTCGGGCTGCGGGAACGCGGGCGCGTCGCGGAGGGCTTCCACGCGGACCTCGTGCTCTTCGACCCGGAGCGGATCGACGCGGGCAAGGCCACCCTGGTGCACGACCTGCCGGGGGACAGCCCGCGGCTGGACTCGAAGGCGATCGGCGTGCGGGCGGTGTGGGTCAACGGCGTCGAGGCCATCCGCGACGACACGGTGACCGGGGCCGTCCCCGGGAAGGTGCTCCGCTCCGGGCGGGACACGAGGACGGTGAGCACGCGGTGAGCGATGCCATCGGGAGCGGCCCGGCGGCCGACGGGCAGCGGCTGTTCATCGGCGGCTCGTGGGTCGCGCCCGACGACGGGCACTACGCGGTGACCGACCCGGCGACCGAGGGGCTCGTCGGATGGGCGCCGGAGGCCTCCCGGGACCAGGTGCGGGCGGCGGCGGCCGCCGCCCGCGAGGCCTTCGGACCCTGGTCCCGGACGCCCCCGGAGGAACGAGCCGCCGTGCTGGGCCGGGCGGCCGACATCATCCAGCGCCATTTCGTCCCGTACGCCGAACTCGCCGCGGCCGAGAGCGGTGCCACGACGGCGACGGCGCGCGGGATGCAGGTGGGGGTGGGTGCCGCCCGCTTCCGGCGCTACGCCAGGGTCGAGCCGGCCGAGCAGCCGCTGCCGCCGCAGATCAACGAGGTGGGGCCGTTCGGCGGGGCGGCCGTGATGGGCGCCCTCGCGGTGCGCCAGCCCGTCGGCGTGGTCACCTGCATCACCTCGTACAACAACCCCTGGGCCAACCCGGCGGGCAAGGTCGCCCCCGCGCTCGCCATGGGCAACACGGTGGTCGTGAAGCCCGCCCCGCAGGACCCGCTGTCCGTGTACCGGATGGCCGAGGCGCTGGAGGCGGCGGGGGTGCCACCGGGCGTGCTCAACGTGGTGAGCGGTTCGCGTGCGGAGGCCGGGGAGGCGTCCGTGGACTGCGAGGACGTGGACATGGTCAGCTTCACCGGCTCGACCGCGGTCGGCCGGCGGATCGCCGAGGTGTGCGGACGCGGGATGAAGCGTCAGCTGATGGAGCTGGGCGGGAAGGGGGCGGCGGTCGTCTTCGACGACGCCGACCTCGATTCGGCGGTGTCCGGGATCGGCACCACCTACTCGTTCTACAGCGGGCAGATCTGTACGGCGCCCACCCGGGTGCTCGCGCAGCGGGGTGTGTACGACCGGCTGGTCGGCGAACTCGCGGCGTACGCCGGGCGGTTGACGGTCGGGGATCCGCGGGAGCCGGGGACGGTGGTCGGGCCGGTCATCTCGGCGGCCCACCGGGACCGGGTCGAGGCGTACGTCGAACTCGGCCGGAAGGAGGGAGCGCGGGTGGTCGCGGGTGGTGAACGGCCGCAGTACGACCGGGGTTTCTACGTCGCTCCCACGCTTCTCGCGGACTGCACCGCGGACATGCGGGTGGTGCGCGAGGAGATCTTCGGGCCCGTCGTCGTGGTCGTCCCCTTCGACGACGAGGAGGAGGGGATCGCGCTCGCCAACGACAGCGACTACGGGCTGATCGACTACGTCTGGTCGGGCGATGTGGCCCGCGCCTTCCGGGTCGCCCGGCGGCTCAGGGCGGGCGGGGTCGGGATCAACACCGTCGGCCGCAACATGGAGGCGCCCTTCGGCGGGTTCAAGAAGAGCGGTGTCGGGAGGGACGTGGGGTCCTACGCCCTGCACGCGTACAGCGAGGTGCAGGCCCTCGTATGGCCGGGATGACCCTCGTACGGCGGAGGTGGCCGGCCGGTCCGTAACGTCGCTACGCCGGAAGGTAGCGTTGCTATCGAATAAGTGTTAGCGTTGCTCTCGTCGGGTTGCGAACACCGCTACCCCCGAAGGTCGAGGAGCAACGTCATGAGCGAGCGGACCGGCACCTCCCCGCGCGTCGCGATCGTCACCGGCGGATCCCGCGGGATCGGCCGCGAGACCGCCGAGCGACTGGCCGCCGACGGATACGCCGTCGTGGTCGACTACGCGGGCAACGAGGCGGAGGCCGACAAGGCCGTCGCCGCGATCACCGACGCGGGCGGCGAGGCCCTCGCCCTGCGCGCCGACGTCGCCGACGAGACCGCGATGGCGGCCCTCTTCGACGCGGTGGAGGCCCGCTTCGGCGGTGTCGACGTCGTCGTCCACGCCGCCGGAGTCATGACCCTGGCCCCGCTGGCCGACCTCGACCTCGACGCCCTGGACCGGATGCACCGCACCAACATCCGCGGCACGTTCGTCGTCGGACAGCAGGCCGTGCGCCGGCTGCGCGCGGGCGGCGCCCTCATCAACTTCTCCAGCTCCGTGCTGGCGCTGGCACTCCCCGGGTACAGCGGCTACGCCGCCGGCAAGGGCGCCGTCGAGGCCATGACCCTGATCGTCGCCCGCGAGATGCGCGGCCGCGACATCACCGTCAACGTGGTGGCCCCCGGCCCCACCGCCACCGCGCTGTACCTGGACGGCAAGGACGAGGAGACCATCGCCCGCGCGGCGGCCCAGCCCCCGCTGGAGCGCCTCGGCACCCCCCAGGACATCGCCGGGGTCGTCTCCTTCCTCGCGGGCCCGGACGGCCGCTGGGTCAACGGGCAGGTGCTCCGCGCCAACGGCGGCATCGCCTGATCCCCCTCGGCCCACCCTTCTCGACCCACCCCCCTCGGCTTCGAAGGAGTTCGGCCATGGACGCCGATCCGCGTCCCGTCCCCCCCAGGACGATCGTCATCACCGGCGCCGGTTCGGGCTTCGGCGCACTGTCCGCCCGTGCCCTCGCCCGCGCCGGTCACACGGTGTACGCGGCGATGCGCGACACCGCCGGCCGCAACGCGGAGCGGGCCGCCGCCGCCGGGGAGTACGCCGCCGAACACGGCGTGGACCTCCGTACGGTCGAACTGGACGTCCTCTCCCAGGAGTCGGCCGACGCGGCGATCGCCGAGGTGCTGGCGCGGTCCGGCACCCTGGACGTGCTGGTGCACAACGCCGGGCACATGGTGACCGGACCGGCGGAGGCCTTCACCCCCGGAGAACTGGCCGCGGTCTACGACACGAACGTGCTCGGCACCCAGCGGGTCAACCGGGCCGCGCTGCCGCACCTGCGCGCCCAGGGGCACGGCCTGCTGGTGTGGGTCGGCTCGACCTCCTCGCGCGGCGGCACCCCGCCCTACCTGGCGCCGTACTTCGCCGCCAAGGCCGCGATGGACGCGCTCGCCGTGTCGTACGCCGCCGAACTGGCCCGCTTCGGCATCGAGACCAGCATCGTGGTGCCGGGCGCCTTCACCTCCGGGACCGCCCACTTCGCGAACGGCGGCCACCCCGCGGACGCCGCGGTGATCCGGGCGTACGAGGAGCGCTACGCGGGCCTCACGGACCAGGTCGCCCGGCGCCTCGCGGCCCTGGCACCCGCCGACGCGGACGCGTCCCTCGTCGCCGACGCCCTCGTCGAGGTCGTCGACGCCCCGGACGGCGAGCGGCCCTTCCGGGTGCACGTGGACCCGGCCGACGACGGCTCGGAGGAGGTCAGCCGGGTCGCGGACCGCATCCGCGCCGAGTTCCTGACCCGGATCGGCCTGGACGACCTGCTGACCCCGCGCCCGGCCCCGCGCGAAGGGGCCGCGTGACCTCCGCTACCGTCGGCCCCGTGAGTACGAAGGCGCGGATCCTCGAGGTGGCGGCCGCCCTGGTCGCCCAGTCCCCGGACGGTGACGTCTCGACCCGGGCGGTGTGCGAGGCCGCCGGGGTCGGCGCCCCGGCGCTCTACCGCCACTTCGGGGACAAGGAGGGCCTGCTCTCGGCGGTCGTCGACCACGGCTTCGACCAGTACCTGGCGACCAAGCGCGAGCGCGGCCCCGGCACCGATCCCGTGCGGGACCTGCGCGACGGCTGGGACACCCACACGGACTTCGCCCTGCGCAACCCCAACCTCTACCGGCTGATGAACTCCCCGGCGATGCGCACCCCGCCCGCCGCCGCCCTGGAGTCCCACCGCATCCTCACCGAGGACCTCCGGCGGGCGGCCGAGCAGGGCAAGCTGCGCCTGGCCCCCGAACTGGCCGCACAGATGATCATGTCCGCCAACGTGGGCGTCTGCCTGATGCTGGTCTCCCGCCCGGCCACCTTCGACGACAGGACCCTGTCGCGCCGGGTACGGGACGCCGTGCACACCGCGGTCTTCGTACCGGAGGTGATGACGGACCCCGCCACCGGCACGGCCGCCCCCGCCTCGTCCGGCACCGCGACGGCCGGCCCCGGCGAGGCACCGGTCCCCGCCACCGCCAGCCGCCTCGGCGCGCTCCTCCGGCAGACCCCCAGCCCGGCCTTCACCCCCGGCGAGTCCGCGCTGCTCGGGGAGTGGCTCGACCGGCTCTCCAACACCGCGCCGGAACAGCCGTAGCGACGCTCCCCAGGACACGGGCCGCGGCGACCCGAGTACGACGACGGCGCGCCGACGGTCCTCCTGGTGTTCCTGCCGGCCCTCGGCCGGGCGTGAGACCCGCTGGTCAGGTGCCCAGGAAGATCGGGTTGGTGAACGCCGCCAACGCCCCCGGGACGGGACCCGCCGCCGTCTCGTGGCGCAGTTCGGCCCGTACGTACGCCGCGTACTGAGCGGTCGTCCGCCACTCCACCGTGCCCGAGCCGGAGACCGGCAGGACATCACCGGTGAACAGGACGCCCTGGTCGGTGACGAAGCGGGCCGTGCAGCGCGGGGCGCCGGAGACCTCCAGTCGGACGGTGACCGGGGTGTCGTGGGCGACCCGCAGGCGTTCGCCGATCCCGACGTGCTCGCCCTTCGCACCGGTGGCGGAGAAGGAGAGCGACACGAGTTTCGACTCCGCCACGTACGCGCGGCCCGCCCGGATGCCCTCCTGGACGGCCTCCCGGGTCAGGTCGTCGGCGAGGACGACCGTCTGGGGCGTGCCGACCGCGTCCGGGTCGCGATGGGCGTCGCTGTTGCCCGTCGCCGGGAGCCAGGACCGCGACTCCGAACGGACCGACGCCACCAGCGTGTTGTCCCACTCGGCGAGGGCCACCTCGTCGTCCGGCGTGTACGGGCCGTTCCACACCTCGACCGCGTCCGCCTCCCCGAACCCGAACTTCCAGCCGCAGCCGATGCAGGTGGCGTGCGGATGCGCCGGGACGACCAGGCCGCCCGCGCGGCGGATCCGGCGGGCGAAACGGCCGAACCGGTTGTCGCGCGCGCGGTAGCGCCAGTCGACGAACGTGCCCGGGTCCGTGCCGAGCGCCACCACATGGCCGTTGCGCGTGGTGACCTCCTCACCGAGCATGATCAGCAGGTCGTCGCCCGCCTGGTCCGCCCAGTGCGGATGCGAGGAGTGCGTGTTGTGGTCCGAGCTGTTGATGAAGTCCAGGCCCGCCGCCCGGGCCAGTGCCGCGATCTCCGCCGGGGTGCGGCGGCCGTCCGAGTGCCAGGAGTGCAGATGACAGTCGCCCCGGTACCAGGCACGCCCGCGGCCCTTCGCGCGTGACGGGGGGTACACCGGGGCCGGCGTCGCGGCCTGCTCCCCGTACGTGAGCGTGACGGTGACCTCGTACGACAGGCCCTGCGGAGCCACCGTGTACGGGCCGAGCGCGATGTGCCAGGTGCCGGGGCGGATCCGGCCGGGGACGTATCCCGGGGTCGCGTCGTCCGCCCGGACGAAGAACTCCGTACGCGCCCCGCCCGACCAGCCGCGGAAGCCCTCGCCGCCCAGCTCCGTGCCGCGATCGTCGAAGAGGCCGATGTCGAGCGCGTTGCCCGCGGTGCCCGCCGGGACCGACGGCTTCTCGTAGGTGTACGCGACGTGGATCTCCCGCACCCCGTGTGGGACCTCGACCGGGAGGTACACGAAGTCCGGCGCACCGACGGGCAGGGTGCCCGACACCGTCCGGGTCCCGGTACGGCCGGCCGCTCCGGCGCCACTCGCGAAGGTCACGCTTCCCAACGTAAGCGCCGCGGCCGCTCCCGTCGCGAACAGCGCGCGCCTGGCCATGCCGTCGCCGTGCTCGTCCTCGCACATACTGCCGCTCCCAGGGTGTCGTCGCTGACATGGGTGGTGCAGGGGTGGTGCGGGCGTATCCCGTCCAACCCTGGTATTCAGCAGTGAACGGTGGTGCAAGGGAAGGGGATCGACAGCTTTCGGCGAAGCGGCGCGCGAGGCGGGCACCGCTCCGGCGACGGGGAACCGGTCCCGCACACGGCCGCCGGCCGCCCCCGTGCCGGTACGCCCGGCCGGAGGAATCCGCCCACGCCCTCCAATGCCTGATCACGGCGATCGTATGCTCGAAGGATGACGACTTCCGCGACTCCCGGGACCGGGCCGACGGCGAACTCCATGCGGCGGGCGCTCAGGCGCGCGCGGGACGGCGTCGCGCTCGACGTCACCGAGGCGGCCGTGCTGCTCCAGGCGCGCGGCGACGATCTCGACGACCTCGCCGCGTCCGCCGCGCGGGTGCGTGACGCGGGCCTCGACGCCGCGGGCCGCCCCGGCGTCATCACGTACTCCAAGAGCGTGTTCATCCCGCTCACCCGGCTGTGCCGGGACAAGTGCCACTACTGCACCTTCGTGACCGTCCCGGGCAAGCTGCGCCGGGCCGGGCACGGGATGTTCATGTCCCCGGACGAGGTCCTGGACATCGCCCGGCGCGGTGCCGAACTCGGCTGCAAGGAAGCCCTCATCACCCTCGGCGACAAGCCCGAGGACCGCTGGCCCGAGGCGCGGGAGTGGCTGGACGCGCACGGGTACGACGACACGATCGCCTATGTGCGGGCCATCTCCATCCGCATCCTGGAGGAGACGGGACTGCTCCCGCACCTCAACCCGGGCGTCATGTCCTGGACCGACTTCCAGCGGCTCAAGCCCGTCGCGCCCAGTATGGGCATGATGCTGGAGACGACGGCCACCCGGCTGTGGAGCGAGCCCGGCGGGCCGCACCACGGCTCCCCGGACAAGGAACCCGCCGTACGGCTGCGGGTCCTGGAGGACGCCGGCCGTTCCTCGGTCCCCTTCACCAGCGGGCTGCTGATCGGCATCGGCGAGACGTACGAGGAGCGCGCCGAGTCCCTCTTCGCGCTCCGCCGTGTCTCCCGCGCCTACCACGGCATCCAGGAACTGATCATCCAGAACTTCCGCGCCAAGCCGGACACCGCGATGCGCGGGATGCCGGACGCGGAACTGGACGAGCTGGTCGCCACGGTGGCCGTGGCCCGGCACATCATGGGACCGGCCGCCTGCCTCCAGGCACCGCCCAACCTGGTGGACTCCGAGTACGGTCGGCTGATCGGCGCGGGGATCGACGACTGGGGCGGGGTGTCCCCGCTGACCATCGACCACGTCAACCCCGAGCGGCCGTGGCCGCGGATCGAGCAGCTGGCCGAGCAGTCCCGCGCGGCCGGCTTCGAACTGCGCGAACGGCTCTGTGTCTACCCGGAGTTCGTCCAGCGCGGCGAACCCTGGCTGGACCCGCGGCTGCTGCCGCACGTACGGGCACTGGCCGACCCGGAGACGGGTCTGGCGCTGCCCGGCGCCGTCGTCGAGGGGCACCCCTGGCAGGAACCCGAGGAGGCGTTCACGGCGTCGGGGCGTACGGACCTGCACGCGTCGATCGACACCGAGGGCCGCACCGGCGACCGCCGCGAGGACTTCGACCTCGTCTACGGCGACTGGGAGGCGCTGCGGGAGGCGGCGGCCCCCGGCATGGTGCCGTCCCGCATCGACACCGACGTCCGGTCCGCGCTGGCGACGGCCGCCGACGACCCGACGAGGCTGACGGACGACGAGGCGCTCGCGCTGCTGCACGCGGACGGGCCCGCGCTGGACGCCCTGTGCCGCATCGCGGACGACGTCCGCAGGTCCGTCGTCGGCGACGACGTCACGTACATCGTCACCAGGAACATCAACTTCACCAACGTCTGCTACACCGGCTGCCGCTTCTGCGCCTTCGCCCAGCGCCGTACGGACGCCGACGCCTACACCCTGTCCCTGGACCAGGTGGCCGACCGGGCCGCCCAGGCCTGGGACGTCGGGGCGGTCGAGGTCTGCATGCAGGGCGGCATCCATCCCGACCTGCCCGGCACCGCGTACTTCGACATCGCGAAGGCGGTCAAGGAGCGGGTCCCCGGCATGCATGTGCACGCCTTCTCGCCCATGGAGGTGGTGAACGGCGCGACCCGCACCGGGATGTCGGTGCGCGAATGGCTGACCGCGGCCAAGGAGGCCGGCCTCGACACCATCCCCGGCACCGCCGCGGAGATCCTGGACGACGAGGTCCGCTGGATCCTGACCAAGGGCAAGCTGCCCGCGGCGACCTGGATCGAGGTCGTCACGACCGCGCACGAGCTGGGCATCCGCTCGTCCTCGACGATGATGTACGGCCATGTCGACCAGCCCCGGCACTGGCTCGGCCACTTCCGCACCCTGTCCCGCATCCAGCAGCGGACCGGCGGCTTCACGGAGTTCGTGACGCTCCCCTTCATCCACACCAACGCGCCGGTGTACCTGGCGGGCATCTCCCGGCCGGGCCCGACGATCCGCGACAACCGCGCGGTGACCGCCATGGCCCGCCTCCTGCTCCACCCGCACATCCCCAACATCCAGACCAGCTGGGTGAAGCTGGGCACCGAGGGCGCGGCGGAGATGCTCCGCTCCGGCGCCAACGACCTCGGCGGCACGCTGATGGAGGAGACCATCTCCCGGATGGCGGGCTCCTCGTACGGCTCCTACAAGTCCGTCAAGGACCTCGTCGCGGTCGCGGAGGCGGCGGGGCGCCCGGCGAAGCCGCGGACGACCCTGTACGGCGAGGTGCCCGAGGAGCGGCAGCGGGCGGCGGCGGCGTCGGACGGCCACCTGCCGGAACTGCTTCCCGTGCTGGAGTGAGGGACCCGGCGGTGGCGGTGAGCGGCTTCCGGGACCGGCGTATCGGGGTCGGGCCTTCGGGCGGCGGGGCGTCCGGGGTCGGGCCTCCGGAGTCGGGGCCTCCGGGGTCGGCGTTGGCGCTCGGCGTCTCGCAGTACGATGATCCGACCCTCGGCCGAGGGTCGGAAGCTTCGTCAGCCGGAAGCTTCATGAGCTGAGGAGTTGCGTGTCCGTGCCTGCCCGACGGCTTCCCTCCTGGGTCTGGGTCACCGGTCTGACCGCGGCGGCGCTCGTCGGCGTCACGGCCCTGGCCGCACAGGCCGACCAGGGGGCACACCCGCTCGCCTCCGCCCCGAAGGCGAAGCCCTCGGCGTCGGCGAGCCCGCACCCCTCCGCCTCGCCCAGGAAGAGCGCACCGGCCGCGGTCCCCGACGGCTCGGGTACGGGCCGCCGCATCGTCTACTCCCTCGCCCAGCGCCGGGTGTGGCTCGTCGACGCGACCGGCGCCGCCCGCCGCACCTTCGCGGTGTGGCCGGGCACGGTGAGCCCCGCGCCGGGCCGGTACGCGGTGTCGTCCACCGTCGCCTCGAAGACGGGAACCGATGGAACGAAGGTCGAGAACATCGTCTTCTTCACCGTCAGCTCCGGCGTCTCGATCGCGTTCTCCAACGCCCAGGACGGCTCCTCGCCCAAGCCGTCCGCCGGGACGCGGACCGGGGCGATCCGGATGCACAGCGCCGACGGGGACGCGGTCTGGAAGTTCGGCAGCAAGGGGACGGCCGTCTCGGTGGTCGAGTGACGGCGTCGCCCGCCGGGACCGGACCCACGCCGATCCCGATGCCATGCGCCAGACTGGAGCCCGGTCCGAGCGGGCGGTGACGGAGGGAACGGGCGGATGGTGCGGGGGCGGCCGTCGATGCAGGAGCTGATCCGGCAGCGCAGACGGCAGGGGTTCGTCGGGCGCGGCGCCGAACGGGCCGCCTTCCGGGAGAACTTCGAGCTGTCGCCGGAGGACGAGCGGCACCGGTTCCTGTTCCATGTGCACGGGAACGCGGGAGTCGGAAAGACCTTCCTGGTCCGGGAGTTGGAACAGCTCGCCCGGGAACGCGGGGCGCTGACCGCGTACGTCGACGAGGGTGTGGGCAGCGTGCCCGAGGCGATGGCGGCGGTCAGCGAGCGATTCGCCCGGCAGGGCCACCGGTTCAAGGACCTCGACCGGCTGCTGGCCACCCACCGGGAGCGCCGGCACGAAGCCGAGGCGGCAGCGCTGGAGACGCCGGAACCCCCGGCGTCCCCGCCGTCGCCCGCGAGTCTGGCCGCCGCCCGCGCGAGCCTGGTCGGGCTCGGCCTGCTGCCCGGTGTCGGCGCCTTCGCGGGAGCCCTCGACCCGAACCAACTCGCCCACGGAGCCGACTGGTTGCGGGCCGGGATCGGCGCCCGGCTGCGCAACCAGGAGGACGTGCGGCTGGTCCAGTCACCGGAGCGGGTCCTCACCCCGGTCCTGCTGGACGAGCTGACGTCCGTCGCCGCCGAGGCCCCCTGGCTCGTCCTGCTCTTCGACACCTACGAGCGGACCGCGCCCTTCCTCGACGGCTGGCTGCACGAGCTGATGACGACCGACCGCCACGGCGCCCTGCCGGCGAACGTCGTGGTCGTCACCGCCGGACAGCGCCCCTTCGACACCGCCCGCTGGGGCGGCTTCGCCGACTTCGTGGCCGACGTACCGCTGGCGCCCTTCACGGAGGCCGAGGCGCGGGCCCTGCTCGCCGGCAAGGGAGTGGTGGCCGAACCGGTCGTCGAGGAGGTGCTGCGCCTCACCGGCGGACTGCCGGTACTGGTGTCCACCCTCGCCGCCGGACGGCCCACCGGGCCGGACGACGTGGGCGACCCCAGCGCCACGGCCGTGGAGCGCTTCCTGAAGTGGGAACAGGACCCCGTCCGGCGGGCCGCGGCCCTCGCCTGCGCCCTGCCGAGGAGGCTGGACGCCGACGTCTTCAGGGCCGCCGCGCACTGCCCGCAGGACGAGGCCGACGCGCTGTTCGGCTGGCTGCGCGGCCTCCCCTTCGTCAGCGACCGCGGGGACCGCGTCCAGTACCACGACGTCGTACGGGCCCCGATGCTGCGCCTGCAGCGGCTGCGCTCGCCACGAGGGTGGGCGCAGCGGCACACCCGGCTCGCGGAGACGTTCGGGCGGTGGCGGGCCGAGACCGAGGCCGAGGACGGCCGGGACACCGGGGAGTTGTGGGCGGACGAGGGCTGGCGCGAGCTGCGGCTCGCGGAGACCTACCACCTGCTGTGCGCGAACGCCCGCACGGCGCTGCCCGCCGCGCTGCGGGACTTCGTGGACGCCTGCGACGGCGGTGACGTCGCCGCCCGGCGCTGGGCACGCGTCCTGGCGGAGGCGGGCGAGGACGCGGACGCGGAGCCCGTGCGGACGTGGGGGCGGGCCCTGTCGGAGGCGTTCGCCGACGGCGGGGTGGCCTCCGCGCTCGGGGTGCTGCTGGACCGCGGCGGACTGGACGAACGGCGGCAGGCCCTCGCCCGGGTGGTCCGCGGCAGCGCGCTGCGGCACGGCGGCGCGTACGAGGAGGCGCTGGCGGAGTACGACCGGGCCATCGCCCTCGATCCCGGACTGGCGCGGGCCTACCGCGGCAGGGCCCTCGGCCGCAACGGTCTGGGCGACTACGAGAACGGCATCACCGACCTGGACCGGGCCGCCGCGCTCGCCCCGGACGACGCCGAGACGATCTCCGTGCGCGGTGAGTACCGCCGCATCCTCGGGCACGACGCCGAGGCGATCGGCGATCTGGACCGGGCGATCGCACTCGACCCCTCGTACCACTTCGCCTGGGCGTCCAGGGGAGCGACCCGGCAGCGGCTCGGACAGCTCGCCGAGGCCCTCGCGGATCTGAACCGCGCGCTGGAAATCAAGCCCGACTACCCCTGGGCGCTGGGCCGCCGGGCCCGGGTTTGGCGGGGCCTGGGAGAGCCGGCCCGGCAGCTGGCCGACCTCGACCTGGGCCTGCGCCTGCTGCCCGACTGGGGCTGGGGACTGTGCGAGCGCGGTGACGCGCTCCGCTCGGCGGGCCGGTACGAGGAGGCGCTGGCCGACTACGACCGGGCCATCGGCATCGACGGCGCGTACGCTTCGGCGTACGCGAGCCGGGGGGTCTGCCACCGGGACCTCGGCCGGTCGGCCGAGGCCCTCGCGGACCTGGACCGGGCCATCGCCCTGGTGCCGGAGTACCCCTGGGCGCTGCGTCACCGGGCGGAACTCCGCCTCGGGCTGGGCGATGCCGCCGGGGCCCTGTCCGACGCCGACCGGGCGAAGGCCCTGCGGCCCGACGAGACAGCCGTGCTGCTGTGCCGCGCCCGCGCCCTGACCGCCCTGCGGCGCCACGAGGAGGCCCGCCTCGACCTGGACCACGCCCTGGGACCCCGCTCCGGGGACGGGCCGGGCGGAGGGGCCCTCGACGACCTGTCCGACGCGCTCGACGCCTTGCTGCACGCGCCCGGCGCCGACCGGGACCGGCTCGCGCCGCTCGTCGAACGCGTCGCCGCGGCGCGGGCTGCCCGGTCCGCCCCGCGTCCCGGATGACCCGCCTCGCGTGATCCGGGAGAAGCCGACCGAACGGCGTCCATAAGCGATCACTTGGTTCAGTCGGGTCACACTTCGCATACCGTTCCGTGCTCTGAACGGACCGTTCCCTGTCGATTACAGTGCTGAACTGTCGGACGTGCGGACGGTGCCTGGGGAGGTCTCGGTGGGTGCGACAGCCGGTGCCGTCTGGGGCCGTGCCGAACAGCAGGACTTCCGCAGCCGGGTCCGTGGAACCCTGCTGGGCACGGCTGTCGGCGACGCCCTGGGCACTCCGCTCGACGGGCTCACCCTGGAGGAGATCCGTCAGGAGTACGGCGCGGAGGGGCTGAACGACCTCGCCGTCGGGCACGACCGCCGCGGCACCGTCACCCACCTCACCCAGCTCACGCTCTTCACCCTCGACGGCCTCGTCCGCGCCCAGGTGCGCCGCGACACCGGCGCCTGGCATCCGCCGACCGACCTGCACCGCGCGTACCGCCGCTGGGCGGCGACCCAGAGCGACTGGGGTCCGGACGAGCGCCGCGAGGACGACGGCTGGCTGGCCCGCGAGGAGTGGCTGTACGCCCGGCGCGACCCCGCCAGGGCCTGCCTGACCGGCTTGGGCGACGAGACCATGGGCACGCCGGACGCGCCCAAGAACCCCGGCGAGCTGGGCCCCGAGGCCGCCGCGCGCTCCGCGCCCTTCGGACTGCTCGTCGGCTGGGAGCCGCAGCTGGTGGTGCAGCTCGCCGTCGAGTGCGCCGCGCAGACGCACGGGCACCCCACGGCGTATCTCGCGGCGGGCGCGTACGCCGTCATCGTCCACGCGCTGGCACGCGGCGAGAGCCTCGACAGCGCCGTGCAGCGGGCGCTCGCGATCCTGGCCGCGCGGCCGGGGCAGCAGCCCGTCAGCGACGCCCTGCAGCACGCGCTGGGGGCCGTACGGCAGGGGATGCCGTCGCCGGCCCGGGTGGAGGATCTGGCGGGGGAGGGCACGGCGGAGCGGCTGCTCGCGGTCGCCGTGTACTGCGCGCTGGTGGGGGAGGACATCCGGCACGGGCTGTGTCTGGCCGTGAACCACGGCGGGCGCTCCGCGGTGGCCGGGGCCCTGACCGGGGGGCTGCTGGGGGCCCTGCACGGCGAGACGGCCCTCCCGCCGGCCTGGCTGGCCGAGCTGGAGGGCCGTCCCACGATGCTCGTCCTCGCGGACGACTTCGCGATGGAGATGACGCAGGGGCCCGCGTTGCACAGCCCCGGAGCGTCGTCCCCCGGGTGGCTCGCCCGCTATCCGCGGGCCTGAGGGCCGTCCCCGGGGCCGTACTGGAACGCCGTCCCCGGGGTCGGTCCTCACGACGCGTGCGCGGGCGCCGGAAGGGCGTTGCCCTCAGACGCCCGACGGGCTGGCCGACGCACCGTCCGCCTGGGCCGGGATCGCCGCCGAGGCCGCCCCGTCCCCGTCGTCGTCCGTGTTGATCTTCTCGATGATCGCGTCCCGCTCCGGTGTGTCCTCGGGCTTGATCAGGCCGATGAGGATGTACAGGACGAGGGAGATGACCATCGGGAGGGAGACCTGGTACTCGAGCTTCACGTCCGTGCGCTGCGAGAAGTCCAGGTGGTAGTTGACGAAGAAGAACGCGAGCAGCCCGCAGGCCCAGCTGGTGAGGGCCGCCGTCGGTCCGGACTTCCGGAACTGCCGCAGCAGTCCCAGGATGAACGGGATCGCGATCGGACCCATCAGACCGGCCACCCACTTGATGACCACCGTGATGATGTCCTTGAAGGTGGGCGAGTTGACCTGCGTGGCCACCGCCATCGACAGGCCGAGGAACGCGACGGTCGTGACGCGTCCGGCGATCAGCCCGGCCCGGGTGTCCCAGGTCCGCGCGGCCTTGGACAGGACCGGCACGACGTCCCGGGTGAACACGGCGGCGATGGCGTTGGCGTCCGAGGAGCACATGGCCATCGTGTGCGAGAAGAAGCCGACGACGACCAGGCCCAACAGCCCGTGCGGAAGCAGCTGTTCGGTCATCAGGCCGTAGGCGTCGGAACCGTCCGGCTTCTTCGCCGTGACGAGCAGCGGCGACAGCCACATGGGGATGAAGAGGATCACCGGCCAGACGAACCACAGTCCCGCGGAGAGGAAGGCCGACTTCGTGGCCTGCTTCGCGCTGCCCGTCGCCATGTAGCGCTGGGCCTGGTTCCACATGCCGCCGTTGTACTCGAAGAGCTTGATGAAGAGGTACGCGATGAAGAAGACGGTCAGATAGGGACCCGCGAAGCCGTTCGCGTGACCGTGCAGCTTCGGTGAGTCCAGCGCCTTGGACAGGCCGCCCTGGTCGGAGATCTTGTTCAGCGCGATGATCAGCATCGAGAGCCCGGCCAGCAACTGGATGACGAACTGGCCGAGTTCGGTGAGCGCGTCGGCCCACAGTCCGCCGATCGTGCAGTACACGGCCGTGATGCCGCCGGTGATCAGGATGCCCTGGGTGAGCGTGACCCCGGTGAAGACGCTCAGCAGGGTGGCGATGGCCGCCCACTTCGCGCCGACGTCCACGATCTTCAGCAGGATGCCGGACCAGGCGAGTGCCTGCTGGGTCGAGACGTTGTAGCGGTCCTTGAGATATTCGAGCGGTGAGGCCACGTGCAGCCGGGACCGCAGGCGGTTGAGCCGGGGCGCGAAGAGCTTGGCGCCGAGCAGCACGCCGATGGCGATGGGCAGGGCCCAGGTGACGTACGACGTGATGCCGTAGGTGTACGCGATGCCGGCGTACCCGGTGAACATCACCGCGCTGTAGCCCGACATGTGGTGCGAGATGCCGGACAGCCACCACGGCATCTTGCCGCCCGCGGTGAAGAAGTCGCTGACGTCGTCCACACGCTTGTGGGACCAGAAGCCGATCGCGGTCATGACGCCGAAGTACGCGACCAGGACGGCCCAGTCGAGACCGTTCATGTGCCCCCTCCAGGGGTCCGCCTTGTGAACCTGCAGATACCGGACGGCACTTCGCCAGTACGCATGGGTTCCCCCTGCTCGGGCGGAGCCGAACGAGGGAGGGCGGCGCCCCCGTGCGGGAGCGGGGACTTCGGGGATTGAACCGCCGTTCGGAGGGGGCGGTCAAGACCCTTCGCGGTCACAGATATGAACGCAGATCAGAAAGCAGAACGATTTTGCCTCTACTTTACCCACCGGGCTGTTGTCGTGTCCGTGACGCGGACCACACCATGAGCGGGCACTTCGCCAGCACATCGACAGGACGACCTAGGTGACACGGGCGTACGGGATGCGGGTCCCGTACGGCTGGGAAGGGACGGCGGGACTGGTACGGCTACCGCATGATCTCGCCGGCGTTCACGAGCAGGGACTGCCCGGTGACCGCCCGCGCCCGGTCGGAGGCCAGGAACACCGCGGCGTCCGCGACATCCCCGTCCGTGGCCAGCTCGGGCAGGGCCATCCGTTCGGTGAGCCGCTTCAGGACGTCCGCCTCCGGTACGCCCTCGGTGTACGCGGTGAACTGGACGTACGCCTCCACCGGCGGCCCCCACATCCAGCCCGGCAGCACGGTGTTGACCCGGATCCGGTGCGGACCGAGCTCCCGCGCCATGGAGTACATCGCGCTCGTCAGCGCGCCCTTCGAGGTCGCGTACGCCGCCTGCCGCACCTGTGACGGGGCGGCCACCGACGACTGCGTCCCGATGATGACGACCGAGCCGCCGCACACCTTCAGCGCGGGCAGACAGGCACGGGTCATCCGCAGGGTGCCCAGCAGGTTCACGTCGATGACCGACTGCCAGGTCGCGAAATCCGCGTCCTGGAGGCCGCCGAAGTAGCTGTCCCAGGCGGCGACATGGACGATCGCGTCGATCCGGCCGAACCGCTCCGTCGCCAGCGCGGCCAGCGCCTCGCACTGCGCCTCGTCCGTGATGTCCGTCGCCCGGTACGCGGTGTGCGCGCCGTCCGGGTCGAGGTCGGCCGCGGACTTGGCCAGATTGGCCTCCGTGCGCGCCCCCAGCACGGCGTTCCCCCCGTCGCGTACGACCGCCGCCGCGACCTGATGGCCGAGACCGGCGCCGACCCCCGAAACGACCACGGTCTTGCCCGCGAGCAGTGACATCGCAGTCTCCCCTCCCTCTTGCGGCTCGGTCCGCCTCCGGGCCGGCCCGCCCCTCCGGTCCACGTGCCGCGGGGCGCCGTGGCTCTGGCGCTTTGCCTGACGGAGCGTCAGAGTATGGGCGACCGGCGGAGGAAGGAAGGGGAGCGACGTGAGTGAGGACACCCGCAGCGAGGTGTACGCGGAACTGGCCGCCCTCGGCCCGTACGGAGTCCGTCCGGGCCACGCGCTGATCACCATGGTCGAGCCGCACCCGGGCCACGAGTACGCGTACAACCGCTGGTACGAGGACGACCACTACTACGCCGGGGCGATGGCCATGCCCTGGATGTACGCGGGCCGCCGCTGGGTCGCCACCCGTGACCTCCAACTCCTGCGCCGGCCGGAGAAGTCGGCGATCGCCCAGCCCGTCACCGCCGGGTGCTACCTCTCGACGTACTGGGTCACCGAGGGCCGCTACGGCGACCACATGAGGTGGACCGTCGGGATCAACAAACGGCTGAATCGCGACGGCCGGGTGTACCGGGACCGGACACATGTCTTCACGGCCTTCCAGGACCACGAGGCGACGGTGTACAGGGACGGCGCCGCGGGGCCCCGCGACTTCCACGCCCTCGACCACCCCTACGCCGGGCTGGTCCTGGAGGTGATCGACGCCGAAGGGCCGGAGCAGCGGGCCGAGTTGCTGGAGTGGCTGCGCTCCCGCCACCTCCCCGGGCGGCTCGCGCACTCCCCGGCCGCCCTGGTCACGGTCTTCCGCCCCACCCCGCTCCCCGGCGACCGCATGACGTACGTGAAACAGGTCGAGGGCGTCGGCACACGGCTGACCCTGCTGTGGTTCCTGGAGACGGATCCGCGGGAGTGCTGGGACGGGTACTTCGCCGGGCGGGAGGCGGAGGTGGCCGAAGGCGGCCTGGGAAAGGTCGAGTTGGTGGCGCCGTTCGTTCCCACGGTGCCGGGGACGGACCGGTACGTGGACCGCCTGCGCTGAACCGGGGGAGCTGCCGGGAAAGGGCCGAGCCCCCTCGGCCGGGACGGCGGGCCAGTCGAGAGGGCTCTGTCTGTGATGCGTATGCGGTTGGTCGGTGCAGTTGTGGGTGTCGGCGAAGATGTCGATGCATCAGGCGAGGTCGAAAGCCCCCCGGCTCACCTCTGCCACGAAGGCGTTCCACGAGTTCGCGGGGAACGCCAGCGTGGGGCCCTCGGGGACCTTGGAGTCCCGGACGGCCATCGCCGCGAGAACCGGGGACTTGACCTCGACACAAGCGCCGTTGCCGGTCGAGTACGAGGATTTGGTCCACGTGTCCGTGGCGCCTTGCTGGATTGCCATGATTGCTCCGATAGCCAGTCGTCGAGTTGCTGTCACCGCACCGCGGATTCGCTACGGAACCGCGGTGCGGTTTACGCCAACGTTGTTGCTTGATGGCGTGATCGACGCTACTCGCCAACATCGGCGGGCGAAGCGACTATTCACTCGACCGGGTGGCATATTCCAGTGGGGTCTTCCGCCCCGTAGTAGGGGGAGTGTAGGGTGCCCCACTTCTCCATCAGGGGTGTGCTCGGAGCACAGGAGCACGCCTCAGCGCGCGTACTCCTTGGCGATGTCCGCGATGAGCTGCCGCGACTGCTCCACGTTCAGCGCCTGCGCCCGCAGATGCTCGTACATCACGCTGTACTTCTGGACGTCGTTCGCCTTCTCCAGGTACAGGTCGCTGGTGACACCCTCGATGTAGACGACGCTGGAGTCGGCCGCGTCGGGGAACTCCAGGATCGCGTACTGGCCGTTGAGGCCCGGGTGCGCGCCCATCTCGAAGGGGATCACCTGCACCGTGACGTGCGGCAACTGGGACTGCTCCACCAGGTGCTCCAGCTGGTCGCGCATGAGGGAGCGGTTCCCGACGACCCGGCGCAGCGCGGACTCGTCGAGGACGGTCCACAGGCGCAGCGGGTTGTCCGGGGCGGAGATACGTTCCTGTCGGCGCAGACGTACCTGGACGCGTTTGTCGATGTCCGCGGGCGCGGTCTCGGGCAGCGCGCCCGCGATGAGTGCCTCGGCGTACGGCCGGGTCTGCAGCAGGCCCGGGACGACCTGGGGGTCGTACACGCGCAGGCTCGCCGCGTCGGTCTCGAGGCCGATGTAGACGCTGTACGGAATGTCGCCGAAGGAGTGCCACCAGCCCTGCTGGCGCGAGTCCTTGGCCATCTGCATCAGCGAGTCGACGATCCGGTGGTCCTCGACCTCGTAGACCCCGCACAGGTCGCGGACGTCGCGCTGACTGATGCTGCGCCGCCCGTTCTCCAGCCGGCTGATCTTCGACTGCGAGACCAGCAGACGCTCGGCGACCTCTTCGGCCGTCATGCCCTTGAGCTCACGGAGCCGGCGCAGCTCCTGGCCCAGCCGGCGCCGCCGGACGGTGGGATTGACACTTGACGCCACGGGACGTGCACCTCCGGCTGCGGGCCTCTACTTTGCGTATCTGCTGTTGAGCAGATTGCCACCAAGGTGCTTTCTACCGCTGGGAAACCGCGGATATGCGCTGGGTACGGGCCAGTTCGGGGACGCGGCGCGTACCGGGGTGCCTCCCGGGCACCCGCGCCTTCCGTCGGCGCATACCGCGCGCATATGCGCGCCACCCCGGAATGCGGCCGCGCGGGGCGGCGGAGCCGTGTCGTCGTCCGGACGTACGGCCCACCGCCCCGCGCGAGCCAGCGGCTCCCGAACCGGATCCTGGGGACTGCGGTGCGGCGCTGGGTGATGCTGGGGTGGTGCCGGCGGTGCTGGGTACTGCGTGTGGTGCGTGCGCCGTGCGAACGCGGCGCGGCCGGTGCGTACTACGGTGCCCGCTGGTGCGTGCCGAGGGACTGCGGCTCAGTGGACCACGGCGCGCGCCATGGAACCGTGGCGCGGTTGCATCGGAACCCCACGGGCGGGTTCCGGTGCGGACCTGACTCCGGCGGTGGCCGGACGGCCTGCCGGTGCCGGGCTGCGGCGCGGCTGTGCGGCCACACCGTTCTGAACGTCCATGACCGCGTGGGCCACGAGGCCGCCCATGGGGTCGTGTCTGATCAGGTCCCGCAGCCGGGAGCGGGACGAGCGTCCCTCATTACCCGGATACAGGTGCTTGCCGAGACCGACCGCATGGGCCAGCGCGGCGAGCGCCGCGGTCCGCGGGTCCGGCGGTACGCCGGTGCGGATCGCGCTGTCCAGCCGGGACCTGATCTCCCGGCTGATCTCCGTGTCCGTCGCTTGGTAGCGAGTCGTCGGAAGCACCCCGCACATCTGGCCGGCCACGGCATGCACCATGCCGCACCTCTCCAGATGCGAGAGGTAGGTCTGGCGAAGTCCCAGTCGGGGCCCGCCAATCCAGTTGACCGCGCGTACGGGTGCTCCGCGTCGGCGAAGCAGTTCCAACGCACAGTCCAGTGTTGGATCTCCAGTCGGCCGTGGTGCCACCACGGCGATACGATCCCCGTCTGGGGCTATCCGTCCGGCCAGCGCCAGCTCTACTAGCTGTGCTCCGGCCAGACCGAGGTCGAGCGACTGCGGCTGTGCGGTGGTACCCGTGGTCGGGTCCAACGCCAGCAGCAGAAGCTCCTCCGGAAGTGTTCTGCGGCTCCTGCCCATCCATGCCTCCCCGCGTGGATGAATGACAGGGTGACCCCTCTCACAATGGTCTGTCGAGAGTGCGTGACCGGTTCGTAGTGGAACCGGCAGGTATGTCGTTCTCGTCTACCGCAGGGGTTAAGCCCGCACACAGGACACTGGTACATGGTTCGGACAGCGATGTCCGGGCAGCGGGTCAAGGGTTTCATGGGTCGTTGGGCGCCCGGTGGGTGGCGCACGGAGGAGGCATCGGTGGCGGGCGAGTCCCCCGACAGGTCGAAGCAGCACGAGTCGTCGGCGTCGTCGGCAGAAGCGACGTCGGGGACCCCCGCCGCGGTTCCGGGGCCGGTCCGGTCCGCCGCGGCCGCGTCGGCGGACCCCCGGCTGGCGGTGGCCCGCGAGCGGGCCGCCACCGTGCGGGTGGATCAGGCCACGGCGGTGTTCTCGACGCGGGCCCTGGCGGAAGGTTCCGCCGGAACCGGGGAGAAGGTTTCCGCGGGGTCCGGGGAGAAGGCCTCCGGCGGGTCCGAGGAGGAGAGTTCCGGCGGGTCCGGCGAGAAGGGTTCCGGCGGGGACGCCCGGCTGCGGGCCGCGGTGGCCGCGTGGGTGTCGGGCGCGGACGAGGAGGAGCCGAAGGTTCCGCAGGAGGCCGGGAGCGGGGCTGCGGGCGCCGAGGAGGCGGAGGAGTCCACCTCGGCCACGAAGGGCGCGGAGACGGCTGCGGAGGACTCGGGGACGGCCGCTGAGGACGCGGAGGCGGGGGCCGGAGCCGAGGAGCACGCCGACGCGGCGGCCGGGAACGCCGGAGATGCCGGGGATGCCGGCGACGCGACTGACGGAGCGTCGGCTGAGGAGTCCGCGGACGACAACGATGCCGATGCCGCTGCCGATGCCGAGGGCGAGGGCGAGGGCGATCGTGCGGTGGCCGACGGAGCCGAGGCGGACACGGATGTGGACGCCGGCGCCGGGCCGAAGAAGGACGCCGAGCCCGCGGCCGCCGGCGAAGTGAAGGCCGCGGCCGGGACGAAGACCGCCGACGCCGAAACCGAGACCGAAACCGAAACCGAGGCCGACTCCGGGTCCGGTGACGACTCCCGTTCCGATGGCGGCCCGGTCGAGGACGGCAAGTTCGGCTCCAGGTCGGACGTGGAGCCGAGCCCGAAGGATGCCCCGAAGGACTCGTCCAAGGACTCGCGGGACGACTCCGAGGACCCGAAGGACGCCGGGGGATCGGCGACGCCCTCGGGCTCCGTGCCCTCGGAGTCCCCCGTCGACCAGCCCACCGCCGTCTTCAAGGCACCGCGGCGCCCGGCCGTGGACCAGCCCACCACCATGCTCAAGCTGGGCGACGCGAGGCCTGGCGCGAAGGCGGACGCGAAGGCGGCCACGGACAAGCCCGTCGCCGAGTCCGCCGCCAGATCCACCGGAACGCCGACGGACAAGCCCGTGTCGAAGCCGGGATCGAAGCCCGAGCCGAAGACCGGAGCGAAGCCCGAGGGCGAGCCGAAGCCGAAGTCGAAGACCGAGGCCGAGGCCGAACGCACCAGCAAATTCGTCGCCCTCAGGCCCCTGGACGAACCGGCACCGGCGAAGCCGCGGGTGACCCCCGCCGACGCCACCACCGCGATGCCCCAGGTCGGCCCCGAGCGCACCACCCAGCAGCCGCTTCCGCCGAAGCCGCCGCTCGACCTGCTCGCCGAGCTGACGAACACGCCGCCGCCTCCGCAGACTCCGGTGCGCACACTGGTGCGCCGCGTCAAGATCTGGACCCCGCTGGTCCTGCTGCTCGTGGTGATCTTCGCGATCGCGCAGGCCGTACGTCCCCTGCCGAGCGCGTCTCTCGGGCTCACCGCCAACGCCACGTACACCTTCGAGGGCGGCGCCCTCGACCTGCCCTGGCCGGGCCGGGGACAGTCGGCCATAGAGGTCGAGGGCGTCGGCAGCCTCGGCACGGACGGCAAGCAGGCACCCGCCCCCATCGCGAGCGTCGCCAAGATCATGACGGCGTACGTGATCCTCCAGGAGCACCCTCTGAAGGGGAACGAGGGAGGCGAGAAGATCACCGTCGACCAGCAGGCCGAGGACGAGTCGAAGCTGCCGGACGAGTCGACGGCCGCCATGTCGAAGGGGCAGCAGTTCACGGAGCGCGAGATGCTCCAGATGCTGATGATCCCGTCCGGCAACAACGCGGCGCGGCTGCTCGCCCGTTGGGACTCCGACAGCAAGTCCTTCGTCGCCAAGATGAACGCCGCCGCCAAGAAGCTCGGCATGACGAACTCGACGTACACGGACCCGAGCGGTCTCCAGAAGACGACGGTGAGCACCGCGACCGACCAGCTCAAGCTGGCCAAGGAGGTCATGCAGAACGACGTGTTCCGCGGCATCGTCGGGATGGCCAGCGCCCAGATCCCCGGCCTCGACAGCAAGATCTACAACAACAACGACCTGCTGGTGAAGCAGGTCGGTGTGATCGGCCTGAAGACCGGCTCGTCGACCCCCGCCGGCGGCAACCTGGTGTGGGCCGCCACCAAGACGGTGAACGGCAAGCAGCAGACGATCTACGGCGCGGTCCTCGGCCAGAACGCCGGGACCGGCAAGGTCTGGGACAGCCTCCAGCTCGCCCTCACCAACAGCCAGAAGCTGATCGACAAGGTCCAGAGGGGCCTGACCTCCGCCACGGTGGTGAAGAAGGGCGACGTCGTCGGGTACGTGGACGACCAGCTCGGCGGCCGGACCCCGGTCGTCGCCACCAAGAACATGACGGCGGTCGGCTGGCCCGGTCTGAAGACGAAGCTATCGATCGGTGAGGGCGGACAGGCGGTCCCGCACACGGGCAAGGCGGGCGAGACCGTCGGGGTGCTGACGGTCGGCGACGGTACGAGCGACGCCGTCAAGATCCCCGTCGCGCTCCAGAAGGACCTCGCCGAACCGGGCTTCGGCGCCAAGCTGACCCGCGTGAGCTGAGCGGATGTTCCTGCGGGGCGTGCTCACGGCGGTGCGTCACCGTGCGCCGCGAGCGTGCCCCGGAACACCACCTGAACGCGCGGTGAGCGCAGCGCGAACGTGCCGCACCCCGTCGGGGGCGCCCCACCCGGGCGCTCCCCGGCGGGGTGCGTGCTAGCGTCGCGAGATCGGGGCAGGTCGCGGGCCGCGGGTCCCGGGGCGAGCGCGAGGAAAACGGGACACAGGAGTGCCTTGCAGTGGCGACAGCGGAGCCGACACACGCCGACGACGCCGATCCGGGCCCCGGAGCGGGTTCGCGAATACGGCTACCCGCACGTCCCGCCGACTCCGACGGACCGAACGGCGCTGATGGACCGAACGGTGTCGACGGACCGAACAGCGTCGACGAGGAGCCCGGGACCCGTGCCGCCCGCCTGAAGGGCTTCCTGGACCGGCACCCCGTCGCAGTCGTCACCGTGCTGGCCGGGCTGCTCCACCTCGCGTGGTTCTTCTCGTTCGCGAACAGCGGCGGGGATCTCGCGGCGCAGGACGCCTGGGCGGAGTTCGTCGGACGGCATCCGGACTCCGCGTACAACCTCGCCTGGTACGGCGGTATGCACCCGGTGTCGTACAGCGTGGTGTCGCCGTATCTGATGTCCGTGCTCGGCGTCCGGACCACCATGATGATCGCGGGGACGCTCTCCGCCGGGCTGCTGACGATGATCCTGATCCGCAGCCGTGCCGTGCGCAAGCCGCTGTGGCCCGCGTTCGCGGGGGTCTTCGCGCTGCTGTGCAACGCGGCGTCGGGCCGCGTCACGTACGGCCTGGGCATGGTGTTCGCGCTCGCCGCGGCCGCCGTCGTCTTCTGCTGGCCCTACCGCTGGCGCCACAAACGCTGGGCGAAGGCCCTGTGCGCGGCGCCCCTCGCCGCGCTCGCCACCGCCGCGTCACCCGTGGCCGGGCTGTTCGTGGGCCTGGTCGCGGCGGCCCTCTTCCTCCAGAAGCGGCGCCCGGGGGCGTACGCGCTCGGGATCGCGCCGACACTCGTGGTGGCCGCCTCGGCCTGGCTGTTCCCGTTCTCCGGGACCCAGCCGATGTCCGTGGGCTCGGCCTCGCTGCCGCTGATCTACTCCGTGCTGGTCTTCGCGCTCGTGCCCAAGGAGTGGAAGACGGTACGGATCACGTCGGCGGTGTACGGCCTCGGTGTCCTCCTCGTCTGGCTGATCAGCTCGCAGATCGGCTCCAACATCACCCGGCTGGCGATGCTGTTCGCCGGGGTGGCGCTGCTGGCGGCCCTTCCCTTCACCGTGCCGAGGACGCGCAAGTGGTACGTCACCCTCATCGCCTTCGTCGGATTCACCGGGTGGATCGGTTTCAAGTCCGTCGACGACATCGTGCACACGACACCGGCGGCGTCGTGGGCGCGGGAGCTCGCCCCGCTCGTGAACCAGCTCCAGGTCGTCGGTGCCGAGAAGGGCCGCGTCGAGGTCGTCCCGGCCCGCTCCCACCGCGAGGCGTCCGCGCTCGCGCCGTACGTGAACCTCGCCCGCGGCTGGAACCGGCAGGCCGACATGGAGCGCAACCCGCTCTTCTACGACGACACGCTCAACTCGGCGAATTACCACGAGTGGCTCCAGCGCTGGGCCGTCCACTACGTGGTGCTGCCCAAGGGGGAGCCGGACGGCAACGGCGGTGAACGCGAACGTCAGCTGGTCCAGCGCGGCATGCCCTATCTCCGGCAGATCTGGGGCGACGCGAACTGGCAGCTCTTCGCCGTGACCGATCCGACGCCGCTCGCCGACCCGCCGGCCGTCGTCGACCGTGCCGAGCAGGGCGAGCTGACCATCGAGGTGAAGAAGGCCGGCCGCGTTCTCATCCGCGTGCCGTACTCGCCGTGGCTGGGCCTCGTCGACGCCGGGGGCAAGAGCGTGAAGCCGCCGCAGGAGACGGAGAAGTCCAAGCACCGGGCCGGGGGCGCCCCGAAGACGTACGACAACCTCAACGGCTGCCTGATGGAGACCCAGGAGAACGCCTCCGGCGACAAATGGACGGAACTCCTGGCGCCGGGCCCCGGCACGTATCGCCTGGCGGCGCCCTATCAGCTCCCCAGGGGCACCCCGTGCCCGGAGGAACTCCGCTGACCCCTGGGGGCTCCGCCCCCAGACCCCCGTTCGGCCCGGACGGCCTCGTCCTCAAGCGCCGGACGGGCTGGAGATGCGGGCCCGCGCCGAAAGGGTGCTGGAAGGCCGACGCCCGGGGTCGCGTATTTCCGACGCCCGGGGTCATGTCTTTCAGCCCGTCCGGCGTCTGAGGACGAGCCCTTCGGGCGAGGCGGGGGTCCGGGGGCGGAGCCCCCAGGTACGGGAGAGGTCGGGTAGGGGCGGCGGGGCCGAGGAATTCCGCCCGCCCCCGGAGGGTCACGTCACCGGAAACGCCACATCGCACACCGCGTCCTCCGGCCCCGCCGCATCCCAGTCCCCGAAGTACACCTCCCGACAGGGCCCGTCGACCGAGAGCCCCCGCTCCCGAACCCACGCCTCCACCGCCTCGAACGCCGCCACGATCTGCGGATGAGCCACCTGCGCCTTGGCGATCCGCGCATACGCCAACCGCCGCGCCGGTTCGACCCGCACCCCCACCCCGGAACCCCGCCCCCACCGCTCGGCCCAGACCCGCGCGGCGTCCCCGTCGGCGACGGGCACGCACGACTCGGCAGGCCCGTCGCTCTCCATGCTGACCTCGGCGTAGTAGACGACGAAGGGCGCCCCGGTCGTCCCCCCGCACTCCCGCGCCCCCTCCTCCAGCCGCCCGAGCGAGGCGGGGATCCACACCGGCAGCTCATCCGCGAGCGTGTGCCGCGTCTCCGTCAGCACCACCCGCTCCGGTACGTCCACTGTCTCGACCACGAACTTCCCGTACATCTCGGAGCTCCTTCCCGACAGCCGTCCACGGAGGTACTCGGCGAGCGTCCGCTGCGATGCGAACCGCGACTCGGCCTCCGCCCAGTACGCGGCGAGCAGAGCGGCACCGTCGGTCCCGTCGGCCTCCACCACCTCCGCGATCCGCGCGAGCGGCATGTTGAGCCGGCGCAGTAGCGCGACCAAACGGGCGCGTTCGACCTGGTCGGCGCGGTAGTAGCGGTAGCCGCTGAGCTCGTCGACGTATGCCGGAGCGAGCAGTCCGAGCCGGTCGTACAGCCGAAGTGCCTTCGGCGAGAGCCGCGCGCGGGCGGCGAACGCGCCGATCGTGAGCAGTTCCTGATGCACGAGCCCATCCTCCGTCACCGGGCGAGGCCCGCCCGGTGACGAGGAACAGTGGTCCCTGCCCCAGGGGCAAGGTCAAACCCCGCGGAACGGATACGGAACCGGAACCGGAATCGAAAGCGGAGTCGAAAGCCGCACGGCACCGGCACCGGCCCCGGCACCGAAAGCGAGACCCGAGCCGAGCCGCGAACTACGCGAGCGACTTCTCCACCGCCGCCACGACCTCCACCGACTCCGGCTCGACCTGCGGCGAGAACCGCGCCACCACATCCCCAGCCGGCCCGATCAGGAACTTCTCGAAGTTCCAGCGGATGTCACCGGTGTGGCCCTCACCGTCGGCACTGTCCACCAGCCGCTGGTACAGCTCGTGCCGCGCGTCCCCGTTCACCTCGACCTTCTCGGTCATCGGGAAGGTCACCCCGTACGTCGCGGAGCAGAACTCGGCGATCTCCTCGGAGGTACCGGGCTCCTGCCCCATGAACTGGTTGCAGGGCACACCGAGCACGGTGAAGCCCTGGGCGGCGTACCGCTCCTGCAGCCGCTCGAGGCCCGCGTACTGCGGGGTCAGCCCGCACTTGGAGGCCACGTTCACGATGAGCACGGTCTTGCCGCGGTACTGCCCGAGATCCGCGGAGCCGCCCTGCAGAGAATCGATCCGGACGTCGAACACAGAGTTGTCAGTAGTCATGACCGGATGCTAACTCCGCCCGGTACGGCCACCGGACTCAGCCGCCCTGAGCCTTCACGAGCACCTCGCCGGCGGCCGTACGGGAGTACAGCACCGACCGCCCGGCCCGCCGCCGCTGGATCAGCCGGGCGTCCAGCAGCACCCTCAGATGCCGGCCGACCGAACCCAGCCCCTGCCCGGTCAGCGCCACCAGCTGGGTCGTGCTCAGCGGAGAGCCGAGGAGGACGAGGACACCGGCGCGGGCGGGACCGAGCAGCGCGCCCAGGCTCGCCGGCACGGCCTCGGGTCCGGCGTGGGCGAGCGCCCCGACGCACGGGTAGACCACCGCGTACCGGTGCGGCTCCTCCCACGACACCCAGCCGTGACTCTGCGGTGTGACGGGTACGAAGTACAGCTCGGCACCCGAGATCTCGCGCGGCGGATACTCGTGAGGGTTGACCTGCAGCCGGTTGTCGCCGAGCCAGCGCATTCCGGGCCGCAGCGCGTCCAGGGCGGCCGCCCAGCCACCCTGGCTGAGCTGTGCGCTGCGGGCGACGACGTCGGCCTCCAGAACGCGCCGACGCCGGGCCCAGTAGGGGCGTACGGTCTCGGTCCAGACGTCGGTGAGGAGATCCGCGGCACGCTCCGGCAGATCGTCGCGGTGCAGGGCGTCGGGGAGCGGCCCGCGCAGAGCGACGGCGAGGTGGGCGCGGGCGTCCGCGGCCGGCACCTCCCTGACCCGTGCGACCTCCTCCTCGAAGCCGGCCTCGCCCCGTGGCGTGGGCGTCAGGAAGTCCGCGATCCACTCCCGGCCGAGCCCGGACCGGATGAGCAGCGCGGTGACCGGATCCTCGGCAAGCCGACGGCGGTACGCGGGCAGATGGGCGTCGAGCCAGGCCCGTTCGCCGGGGTGCGCGGCCGTGCCCGACTGCAGCACCTTCAGGCTGGCGAAGGTCTCGGCGAGCGGCGAGAGCACGAAACGGCTGCCGGCGAGGGTGTCGGCATTGACCTGCCACCACCCCATGTCCGCACCCTGTCCCTTCCGCCGCAACCGTCCCGGCGTCCGCTCCGGCCCCGGGCGTTTCCTGTCCCCGGCGTTTCCTGTCCCTGGGCCTGTCCCCGGGCATGTTCCCGTCCCGGACCTGTCCCTCCGGGCCTGCTCCTGCCCATGCGGCCGCCCCCGCACCCCTCCGGTTCCGCATACCTGCTGGTCCCCGGACGTGCCGGCGGGCCGTCCAGCTCGGCGACCCTCCTCGCCGGGCCGCCCCGTACTCCCCTTGCTTTCGCCACCCCGCGAAACAATACCGACAGCCTCGTACCCCGCCCGAGACTGCGCGCATGCGCAGCTACTCCGACCTCTTCCGCACCCCGGAGTTCACCCCCCTCTTCCTGACGTCCGCGCTCCAGGGAGCGGCCTCGACGGTGGGCGGCCTGGCCCTGGGCACCCTGGTCTACCGGGCGACGGACTCGCCCCTGCTCTCCGCCCTGAGCATGTTCGGGCCGTCCCTGGCCCAGGTGCTCGGCGCGACCACGCTCCTGTCCGCGGCGGACCGGCTGCCGCCGCGCGCGACGACGACGGGCATCGCCCTCGCCTTCGCGTTCGGTACGGCGGCGGTGGCGCTGCCGGGCCTCCCGGTGGCCGCGATCTTCGGCATCCTCTTCGCGCTCGGCCTGATCGCCTCCCTGGGCGGCGGAGTCCGCTGGGGCCTGCTGAACGAGATCCTCCCCAGGGACGGCTATCTGCTGGGCCGCTCCGTCTTCAACATGATGAGCGGGATCACCCAGGTCACGGGGTACGCGGCAGGCGGCGTCCTGGTGGCCGCCGTGTCCCCCCGCGTCGGACTCCTGACGGCGGCGGCGCTGTACCTGGCGGCGGCGGCCGGCACCCGCCTCGGCCTGACGCGCCGCGCGCCCCGTGCCTCCGGCCGCCCGTCGGTCGCCCGGACCTGGCGCACGAACGCCCTCCTGTGGTCGTACGGTCCCCGCCGCACCGTCTATCTGCTCCTCTGGATCCCCAACGGTCTGATCGTCGGCTGCGAGTCCCTCTTCGTCTCGTACGCCCCCGAGCACGCGGGTGTCCTCTTCGCCTCGGCGGCCTTCGGCATGCTGGTGGGCGACGTGACCACCGGCCGTCTCCTCGCACCGCGCGTCCGGGCACGGCTGGGTGTCCCGTTCCTCGTGCTCCTGGCCGCGCCGTACCTCCTCTTCGCCCTCCACCCGGGCATCGCGGTCTCCGCGGCCTGCGCGGCCGTCGCCTCCATCGGCTTCGGGTCGAGCCTGATCCAGCAGGAACGGCTGATGGCGCTGACACCCGAGGAACTCGGCGGCCACGCCCTCGGGCTGCACTCCTCCGGGATGCTGACCCTGCAGGGCGCGAGCGCGGCCCTGGCGGGCTCGGTCGCCCAACTGACCTCGCCCGGCGCGGCGATGACGGTGATGGCGACGGCGTCGATCGCCGTGACGGCGGCGGTCACGCTGTCGGGAGCGGGAGCGGGAGCGGGAGCGGGAGCGGGGTCGGGGTCGGGGTCGGGCGACCGGGGGAGCGTCGCCGGAGCCGCGCCGGAGTCGACGCCGCACCAGGCGAAGCCCCTTCCGTAGGAGCGCGGACCAGGACCAGCCCGTACCCCGCGGCCCCGCACCCCTCCCCCCCCCCGTACTCCGCACCCCGCCTCCCCCTGGGCGGTCCCGCCGGGACTTCGTAGAGTTCGCGGTGACGCGGATACGGATCCGCCGGGGGAGGGGAACGCGCCATGGGCGGCAGACCGGATCAGGAGCGGGCGGGCGGAGGGCCGGTCGACCCCGAGCAGATGGTCGCGGAGGCGCGCAAGGCGTTCTTCGTCATGTTCGCGTTCCTGGTGGTCGTCTGGCTGGTGCAGTTGGCCAACTCGGCGGACCACTACGCCCTTTCACGGGACTACGGGGTTGTCCCGGGCGACCTCGGGGCGTTGCCCGACATCCTCAGCGCTCCCTTCCTCCACTGGAGTTGGGCACACATCGAGAGCAACTCCGGGCCCCTGTTCGTGTTCGGGTTCCTCGCGGCGTACCGAGGTGTCGTCCGCTTCCTCGGGCTGAGCCTGCTCGTTGCGGTGACCAGCGGACTCATGGTGTGGTTCTTCGAACGGGGCGGCGTCGACACGGTGGGCGCCAGCGGCCTGATCTTCGGGTACTTCGGCTACGTCGTGGTCCGCGGGATCTTCGACCGGCACCTGATCGACACGCTGATCGGCATCGTCATGGCGGCCTCCTTCGCCTACCTGCTCACCGTTGCCGTACCCGGGACACCCGGGGTGAGCTGGCTCGGCCACCTCGGGGGTCTGGTCGGCGGTCTGCTCGGAGCCTGGCTCTTCCGGGACCGGCGCCCACGGTCCCTCCCGCCCGCCCGCTCAGGTGGCGCCACCGGGGGAACCTCCCGCCGCGCCCCGCGGACGGCGGCCGACAACCCTCGTGCGGACCTGCACAAGGAACTCGGCGACCTCGGCCTCCTCTAGCCCGGACCGGCTGCCCCGGCCGCCGCCGCAACGCCGGGACAGGCGCGTCCGGCTCCACTCCCTGGTCGCGGCGACGGCCGGCGCGGTGGAGTCGGCGCGCTCATTTCTGCGTCCCGGGTGGCTGGGTGACGACGATCCGCCAGACCACCGAAGGGGCAGCTGAGAACTTCCATGCCAGTTCGCGCATATGGGCGTGCGGAACTTCGGCGGTGAACACGCCGGTGCCGTCCCCGCACCGAGACCCGGCGAGGGGCTTCCCGGCGGCGGTGATGTCGAACTCGGAGGGGCCGGCGCAGGTCCACGCCACCGTGACGGATGAGGCTCTCCCGGCTGACGCGGGAAGGGTGACACCGCCCGCACCGTGACCCGACCGCGTGTACAGGATTTTCGACCCCACAGGGATCGGGGAGCGCACCGGGTCGGGAAGGCGGTCCGGGCTCTTCGGAGTCTGCACCGGAGAAGGAGTCGCGCCGGCGGTCGCACCGGCGGTCCCGCCGGTCCTCGTCGTCGTTCTCTCCGGCGGCGGTGTCACCGTGTGCGCGGCGGTCGCCCGGGGGTGAGCGCCGCCGGAACAGGCCGACACCAGTACCAGTACCAGGGCCGACAGGCCGACGGCCCGCGGGGGCGGCTTCATCAGGTGCCGGCCAGGGCGGGAACCCGATTCCTTCGTCAGCGCGGCGGTCATGCATGCGTCAGTCGGTGCGGCACTCACGGTTTCCTCCCTTTCACCCCCTCCGGGAGCGACATGGACAGAACAATCGTGGAATGCCCGGTTGATCGTCAAGGAACTTCGGGTGCCCCTGGCGAGACCGGCGAGACCTCGGCGGCGCCACTGCACCGGGTGTCAACCGGATGGCGCAACGGAAACCGACTCACCCGTCCGGCCGACCTGAGGTGCCGTCGGCTGCCGCGCCGGGAAGCCTAGGATCCGCCACTAGAGAGACGTCGCCTACCCCTGTCTGGCATCGGCGAGCTCACGTCTGACCGGAGGAGACGGGATGCTGCACCGCGCCGGCAGGACCTCCTGGAAGCGCTTCGCCCGCGTCCTCGTCCCGAGTGTGGTGGCCGCGGCGGCCCTCGGTGTCGGTATGGCCCAAGGAGCACTGGCCGCGTCGTTCCTCATCTCGGGCCAGAAGTTCCAGGTGGCCCTGGACACCCTGGACGCGCACGGTCTGAGCATCTACGGCACGGTGGACGTGACCAGGGAGGGCACCCTCGTGCCGGTCGTGGTCACCGGAGCCCGCCGTGCGGAGATCAGCGGGCTGTGCCAGTCCGTGGTGGTCCCGATCCCGGTCCTGGGCCCGTACACACTGAGGATCACCGGCGGCCAACGCAGCCGCATCGAGGCGAGGGACCTGTTCCTCGACGCGACATCCGTGTCGAGCGGGCAGGCGAATTTCAACGACCTCGACATCGGTGTGGCGGCGGGAGCGGTCAGCAAGGGCCCGATCAGCCGGGGAGACAGGAACTCCCGGTTCTTCGATCCCAACGGCTTTGCCCAGCAGGCGGATTCGGCGCTTCTGAGGGACGTGCACTTCACCACGGTCGCGGTCTCGGCCGCCACGTTCAACGTTCCGGGCCTCGATGTGCGACTCAGGCAGGGCCACCACGAGTGCTTCTGATCCAGCGGCACACAACACGCACACTGCCTGCCCGCCCGCCACGTACTCCCGCCCGCCGGACATCACGGAGAGCTCACGTGTTCTTCCCACGCAGCGGCAGACGCGAGAACGTGCGCGTCGCCGCCACCGACGCCCGACGACGATTCAGGACCTGGCGTGGCGAACGCCCCTTCTGGGCCGGGCTGTTCACCTTCGCGGCGGGCTTGCCCATCATCTACTTTCCGTACGCACACCTGAACTTCGGCGCCATCCCGCTGGCACTGTCGACCTCGGCCGGCGCGGGGTCGCTGATCATCGGGGTTCTCCTCGTGACCCTCGCCGTCTCCCTCTGGTTCCAGCAGCAGATGCGCGTATTCGCAGGGATCACGGTCATTCTGCTTGCCCTCATCTCGTTTCCCGTCGCCAATTTCGGGGGTCTTCTCATCGGGTTGGTCTGCGGCCTGACCGGCGGATCCCTGGCCTGTGCCTGGATTCCTCCGGCGGGCGCAGCCGAGTCGCAGCCCGCGGCGAACAGTGCGCCGACCCCCGTCCCCGTGGGCGAGGACCACGGTGGCGAGTGACACGCTGACCGGCCGTGCAGCCGCCGTGTCCGACCGTGCGTCCGCCCTGTCCGGCTGCGCTGCGAGCGGGCCGGCGCCGGACCCCTGCCGTCCGACCGGTGCGGCGAAGGGCCCCTCGACCGGCCAACTGCTGCGGTCCCTCGCCTGCGCGCTGACAGTGGCCGCCCTGTCCTTGGTCCTGCAACTCGCCACACCAGCGGCCTCGAAGGCGTTGCTCGCCCCTGGCGGCATCCGTACGTCAGGACAGCCGGCAGGGGCCGGCACGCCGGTCGCCCGACCACCGGACCATCCGGCCAATGTCCCCTGGGTGCTGCGTGCCGACAGACTCGTGCTCCACGGGAGCGCCTTCCGCGGCGTGGTCATCGTCAGGACCGCCGCCGGGTCCGAGCGGCTGCTGAAGTTCACCGCACGGTCGCTGGACTTCGGCGACCTCGACCTGACGGCGGGCCGCGGCCGCGCGGCGATGCGTCTGCGGGCCAAGCCCGCGACCACCTCCACGTTCAAGGGCAAGGACGTGGTGACCCTCTACACCCGGAAGCTGTACGGGACGCTCGTCGGACTGGGCGGCGCTCCGCTCCCGGCGGACCGCAGCGTCACCGTCACCCCCGACGCACTGCCCCCGTGGCTCTCCCACCCCGCCGTGCCCACCCGCACCATCACCTTCGAGAACGTGACCGTCTCACAGGTCGCCCGGCTCAGCGGCAGCATGACCATCGCGGGACCGGCCCTCAGCGTCGCGACCGGGTGACAGCGAGGTCCCGCACGGCCGACCGCGGTGATCGCGGCGATCAGTACGGAGAACCTGACCCAGTCGGCTCGTCACGGCACGGGCGCGGGCACGCATCCCGACTCGCCGGCCGTCGCCGGGGGCACGCTCTGGTTCGGGTACGGAACGGCAGGCGCGGGCACCGGCGGCATCGGGTCCGTCGACGGGTCCGGTGCGGTCACTTTGCGTCAGGATTCCGGCACCTCACGGTCCGCCCCGGCAGCCCCTCGTGAGACCGAAGCCCTCGGGACCGTCCACCGACCGCGTCTGAACCGGGACGAGTCGGGGCGCTCACCGGCCCCTTCGAGAACCCGCACGCACAGCCGACCGGCCGCGCGTGCGGCGTAGCCGACGCGCTTTGCACCGGCGTCGCCCTGGTCCCCCGGCCTCGGTCAAACGGGCGGCCGCCAGCCGGATCCGCTCACGCCGAGCCCGCGTGTTTTCGGCCAACCCTTCCGCTGGACGCCCTGGGGGCATCCACCCCTGATCGCCATGAACCACCCCAGCTGTTGTCCTTATTTGTTCTGAATTGACCATGAGGTAAAAGTTCATTTTTTGACCAATTTGGTCACGCCTCGCCCCGCGGGTGATCGTTTTCGGTCGCGCCGTTGTTACTGGCGAGAAACATCGGCTCTCGGTGTGGAAGTATTCAAGCCAACGAGGACACGGCGTGCTGACCACATGCCGAAAGTGTCCTCGTGGTCAACAGGGGGAAATTTGGGCAGCACACTTCCGTGCTGTCGGCATTCCATCCCTCTTCTGTCCCTCGGATAAATCTGCCCGAAATTCGGCAGGTGCAAGGAGAGAAGATGAAAAAGCTGTTCGCCGTCGCGGGTATCGCCACGGCCGGTGTCGCGGCCGTGCTGAGCGTGCAGGGAACCGCGCAGGCCGCCGCGCCGCAGGTGCACGCCGCTCCGGCGGCCGTCCAGCCGGGCGCCGCGAGGACGCCCGCCGGCTTCGGCAGCCTGCTGGGCAAGGCCGTGGTGCACGGCCGCGCGGCCTGCCCGCATGTGGCGAAGGGGCTCGGCCAGGTGGCCAACGACGTCTTCGGGACTCATCTGAAGCCCACCGGAGGCGTCGGCGGTGCCAAGGCGGCCGAGACGGTCTTCGACAAGTGACCGAGCACGTCATGCTCAGGAGGGCGGTCCTCGTTTCCGGGGCCGCCCTCCTGGGCACCTACCTCGCCGCCGCCGCACTGACCCAGGCGCCGCTGAACCCCGTCAAGCTGCGCTACTACGACGAGATCAATTCCGTGACGGAGCCCTATCTGTCGCAGAACTGGATGCTTTTCGCTCCGGACCCCTTGTCGGACGACCGCGGCATTGTCGCGCGGGCCAAGTGCGGAGACGGCCGGGTCACCGGCTTCTATGACGTCACCCGGCCCTATGTGGCCAGGGTTCAACACGACCGGTTCTTTCCGTCTCGTATGGACCGGCTCGTCAGCGGGACCATCACTCAGATGGCCACTCCGGATCCGGTTCTGGCGCGCTTGCGGAACAAGGAAATGGAGAAGAAGAAGCGGCCGGTTCCTCTCCTTCCGGACGAGAAGGCGTCCCGGAACGACGCGGAGAACTTCCTGGCGCGGTATGCGCAGTCCCAGTTGCCGGAGGTCTGTGAGGGCTCGGCGCCTTCTCGTGTGCAGGTGCGCATGTACGTGCACGAACTGCCCTCGTGGTCGCAGCGCAAGGATTCCTTCGCCAAAGGAAAGACCAGCTTCGAAGACCTCAAGTGGCGGAATGCGGAGGCGGCGGGGTGAAAAAGCTCATCTCCGCTGTCGACAGGTGGAGTTCGGTACCGCTCGGCGTCGTCGGGGTGTCCGGAACCCGTGCCCTGCTGGGGTTCGTCGGGCTGATGTTCTACGTCAGTCAGTACGCCGACCGGGATTACCTCTTCGGGCCCACCGCCGTTCTGCCGTGGCGTGAATTCGTCGCACAGGTGCACGAGGGCGGTTCCTTCAGCCTGTACGCCTGGAGTTCCTCGGAGGCATGGTTCCAACTGGTCTTCCATCTGGGCCTGCTCGCCGCCCTGATGGTGACCCTGGGCATCGGCGGCAGGGCCGTACTCGCCTGCCACTGGGTGCTCCTGTGGTCCCTCTACGAGCGCCAGCCGGTCCTGCTCGACGGCGGCGACAACCTCGCCTACCTGGTCATTCTCATGCTCCTCGCCACACGCTGCTACGACCGGTTCTCCCTGTCCTCCGGCCTCGCGGACAGACTCGCCCGGCGCGTGCCGGCGCAGCTGGGCTCGCTGACCACGCCGCTGCACAATCTCGGTGTCGTGGCCGTGGCCGCCCAGATGTGCCTGGTGTACGTCGTCAGCGGCCTGTACAAGGTGCAGGGGCAGATGTGGCAGGACGGGACCGCCTTGTTCTACGTGCTCCGGGTTCCGGAGTTCTCGCTGCCCGGCGTCTCGAACCTGGTCTACGGCAACGACTTCCTGGTCGTGGCCGGGACGTACGTCACCGTCTTCTTCCTCGTCTACTTCCCCATGGGCGTGCTGGTCCCGGCGCTGCGTCCCTGGGCCGCCGCGATGTCGATCAGCTTCCACCTCGCCATCGCGGTGTGCATGGGGCTGACCGGCTTCGCCCTGACGATGATCGCCTGTGACCTCGTCTTCCTCGACAGGGAACTCGGCAAGGCCGTCTCCATGGCGCGCGAGTCGGCCGTACGGCTGAGCCGGTGGGTCCGGAAGACGCGGCAGCGCGGAGAGAACGCCCGCGAAGGAGCGCTCACCGAGGAGTCCGTATAACGGAGTTCGTCCAGAAGGGGCCCCGGTCGTCCGCGCAGAGGGGTCCGCACAGCCTTCCCCGCGCCTTTGACCGAAAACGGCGCAACGGCGGCGGGCGACGGGCAAGTTCTCAGTTTCACCGGGTCGACCAAGGAGACCGACAGGACATGGAAGAAATCCCGCCCCTGCACCCCGCCGAGGACGGCGCCACGGTGGGACTGTTCTGGGTCTCGGCGGATGGTGTGTACATGGGAGCCCCGGCGACGGCACCGGCCCCCAACATGGTGCTCACGACAGCGGGGCCTCGCGTCACCGGTCCGCACCCACGGGAGTGGACATGGTCCGACCTCGTCGGCCTGGAGATCACCGAAGTCCCGACCCGCTCCGCTCCGCAACGCTGGGCGACCCACGCCGCGAGCTTCATCGCGGCAGCTCTGGACGCCTGGGTGCCGAGCAGCCCGACCGAGATGACCGTCTCCGTCATCGCGTCCGACGGCACCTACCGGACGCCGGTCTACTCCAGCGCCTCCGTCGCCTACTCCCCGCGCGAGGTCGCCCTCTCACGCCGGTTGCTCGACGACTTCACCCAGGGCACCGGCACGCCCGCCGTCATGACCAAGTGGTGGGAACAGACCCGGCCGACCAAGGTCCTCCGGTCACGTGAGCGGGAGGCCGTGCTTGAACTCTGGCTCGCGTGAGCCTGATTGGCCCTTCGGGGGCCGCCCGTGCCTGCCCGGCCCTGCCCACGAACCCCGCACAGGAGGACAAGCCCGTGCGCACAGACCTCTCGGCAGCCATCGGCCCCGACGCGCCCACGCTCGCCTTCGACGGTGACCGCGGTTTCTGCCAGGCGGCCATCAGCCGTCCGCAACGCCACGCCAGGCCACGGATGCGGGCCACGCCGTGGCATGCCCTGGCCGACCACATCACCCGGCCGCACCGGGAACGCGCCTCGACCGAGAAGTCCTCGTCCTCCGCGGGGCCCGCGTGGCTGATTCCGGAGCGCGGGCACTCGGCTCCTACCTCGCGTCGTCACCCCGTTCCCGCTACCGGGCCACGGGACTGCTCCTGCGCGCGCCCGTCATCACGCAGGCCGCTCGGCTCGTCCATCGCCGGGTGGCCACCCACCGGCACCGCATGCCTGGAGGCACGGTCGCATGCGCGCTGCCCCGGACGCACGACCGAGGACCAACATGATCCGAGTCCCCACCTGCGTACTCAGCAGCTTCGAGCCGCCACGGGTACGCAACGGCCACAGCCTGGACCTGTTCGTGCAGATCGGGTCCCTGACCAAGACGCTCACCGCAACCGTCCTGACCGCCCTGGCCGGCCGCGGTGTCCTGAGCCTCGACGACCCGCTGGAGTCGTTCCTGCCCGCGCCCGGGAGCACCGGCATCACCCTGAGCCACCTCGCCGAGCACACCTCGGGCCTGCCACGGCTGCCCCCTGGGATCAGCGGCCGCGACCCCTACGCGGCCTTCGACGCCCGGGCCCTGGACACGGTCGTACGGCGCCTGGACACACTGGTCACAGCTCCCGCGGGCACCACCGAGGAATACTCGAACCTCGGATACGCGGGTCTTCGAAGTTAGGCGGGGTGGGTGAGCCTTCGTCCTCCGGGGTTCTCACGGAGGGTAAGCGTGGGGGTGGTCGGCTCGTGGGTGCAGGGCGTCCGTGGTCATCGGCGATCATGACTGTTCTCCGGCAGTTTGATCACCAGAAACCACGGGCTTGGACAACGATACGGCGGTGCTGCTCGACTTGGACGGCCTTGCCGTCGAGAGCGTTGAGCGGCTGATGGACGGCACCCGGCGGGTGCATCTGACCACAGCGGACGAAGCCGCCCGGGCCTGTCCCTCCTGCGGCGTGTTCGCGTCACATGTGAAGGGCCTCGTGTACACCCGTCCACGTGATCTTCCTTACGGAGAACGGGGATTGGAGTTCGTGTGGTGCAAGCGGCGTTGGTATTGCCGGGAGTCCGGATGCGAGCGGAAGTCGTTCACCGAGCAGGTTCGGCAGATACCGGCCGGGGCCCGGATCACCGGCCGGCTGCGCCGGGCTGCCGCCCTGCGGGTGCGGGATGCTGCTTCCACCGTGGTCCAGGCCGCCCGTGACCTGCACGTGTCCTGGCCGACGGTGATGGACGCCTTCCGCGCGGCCGCCCGCGAGGTCACCGAGGCGCCGCTGCCGGAAGTGGAGGTGCTGGGCGTCGACGAGACCCGGCGCGGACGGCCGCGCTGGGAACAGGATGCGGACACCGGCAAGTGGCACCTGGTGCGCGAGAGGTGGCACACCGGGTTCGTCGACGCGCTCGGGGCCGGTGGCCTGCTCGGGCAGGTCGAGGGCCGTGCCGCCGCCGACGTCCTGGCCTGGCTGTCCACCACCCCTTTGGAGTGGAGAAAGAACATCCGCTACGTCGCCATCGACATGTCAGCCACCTACCGGGCCGCGATCCGCACCGGCCTGCCCGATGCCATCGTGGTCGTTGACCACTTCCACATCGTCCAGCTCGCGAACAAGATGCTCTCTGCTGTACGGCGTCGCACCACCGCCGAGATCCGGGGCCGGCGTGGACGCGCCACCGACCCGGAATGGAAGGCCCGTCGACGGCTGCTGCGCAACCGTGAGGACCTCACCGACCAGCAGTTCGCCACGATGTGGAACGCGCTGCTGGACGAGGGGCCGATCGGGCAGACGCTGCTGACCGCCTGGATCGCCAAGGAGAGCCTGCGCACCCTCCTCGCCCTGGCCCGAACCGGCGCCGACCGCGAAGAAGTAGGCCACGCCCGATGGAAGTTCCTCACCTGGTGCGCGGACTCAGACATCCCCGAAGCCTGCACCCTCGCCACCACCGTCGACCGCTGGTGGCCCGAGATCGCCGGGTTCATCGACACCGGCCACAGCAACGCCAAGAGCGAAGGCATCAACCGCGTCATCAAGCTCGTCGCCCGCAACGCATTCGGCTTCCGCAATGCCGACAGCCAGCGCCTACGCACACGCTGCGTCACCACCCGCCGAGCCCGCGGACACCTCAACCCCGCCTAACTTCGAAGACCCGGATACGCCCTGCTGGGCGCTGTGTTGGTCGCGGCCACCGGCACCCCGTACGAGGAACTCCTGCACCGGCATGTCCTCGACCCCCTGGACGTCACCGACGTCGCAGCCGACCCGCCGCCCGGCAGACGGCTGTCCCACCGGGGGCTCTTCGGACGACCGGAGCGGCCCTGGACCATGACCGGTGCGATCCTGCCCGCCGGCGGCCTGTGGGCCACGCCCGAGGCCACCGCCCGCCTCGTCACCGGCCTGCTCGTCGACCGCAGGCTCGGCGAGCCCGCACCGGCCTGGCAGAAAGCGGGACATCTGCTGTGGCACAACGGCGCGACGGGTGGCGCCTCGGTCTTCGCGGGGGCCGCACCGCAGGGCTGGGTCGTCGTCCATCGTCTGTCCGGCAGGAGCGTCACGACGGACCGGCTGGCCCTGGAGACGTTCCGACGTTTCGTCAATGCCCCGTCCCACCAGGGGTGAGCCACTCCGGTACCGGGGTTCCCAGCCGGCATCCGTCGGGGATCCGTTCACTCGACGGGTCATGCACCGTGCCCATGCCTCCGCGCGATGCTGTCGGTCCGCGCCATCGGCTGCCCGCCTTTCTGGCGGGCGGCCCGTTGCGCGGCTTCCTGCCCACGTGCGGGCGGGTCGCCCAGGCTGGGGATGCGGACGTAGTGGCACGCGTGTGGCACGGCGCCTGAAACGCCGAAGGGCCAGCTCGGGAGGAAACCTCTCCTGAGCTGGCCCTTTGTATCGTGCCCCCGGCAGGATTCGAACCTGCGACACCCGCTTTAGGAGTTCGCTCCGCAACCGTCCGTGCTGCGGCCAGCGCCAAGAGCGTCGGTCGTCCCTGGTGGCTCAAGTCTGCCGAAGTTCGCTGTCGTTGATGTCAGGTGTGGATGTCAGCTGAGTAGTTCAACTACCGTCGGCTGGGTCCTGCCAGTGCCAGGGCAGCACCGGCGGCAGCCAGGGAGTACTGTCACTGCGCTCAAGCACTGGTGCCGCGCAGTCATCCGGCAAAGTACTACCGTCGACCACGGCCTCAAGGGTGAACTGGACATAGCGCAGGTACCCACGCACGTCGCGAATCTGGCGTTCGCGATGGATCTGGCCGATGCCTCGGTAGCCGACGTCGAAGCACAACCGCACAAGTGCCCTGTACCGATCGCGGACACGGTTGTCTCCTATGGAGAGGAGATCGGTCTGCATGCCCCGTCGGACCGAGTCGAGGGCCACTGCACATCGCTCACGAGCCCGCAAACTCAACCGCGGCTCGTCCTGTGCGAGGTCCGGCAGCGATGGCAGCCACGCGTAAAGCTCTGCGAGGTGGTCCAAGAGCCGCTGTGCAGCCTCCGCAGAGCGCTGCTGCATCCCTTGCTGACGTGCTAACGCGCTGTTGGCAGCTTCTTGAGATGCCGCGAGCTGGATTTGTGATTCGACAGTCCTCGCGGTTTGCCACCGCGCCACGTACACCGCGATGCCTCCGCCGGCCAACGTCCCTACAAGCGCACTGGCTGTTTGTCCCGCTAGATCCCCCCAGCTGCCCATGCCTCCCATCTTGGCGGTCTGTGTGAGCTTCAAACCCTCACGTTGAGCCTCAAGAGCCCTTCGCCAGGGACAAGGGTGACAGAACGCAACGAGTGCCCTGAGCTTGGGAAGCTGAGGTGGTCTAGCGCCGATTGCCGTGCTGACCTGCGGAGGGGCGGTGTCGCTGGCGGTTGCCTCAGTCCCCGACGCTCCCTGCTGTTCCCCGCACGACCTGGCACGGATCTGGCACGTCCGTCGCCGGCGCCAACCGTGGCCACAAGGTCGTGGTGAGTGGCCGAAGTTAGCCGTTCATGCGGAGTTCGTGGCCTTGCTTCCAGCGCACGCACAGCCGTACCGGGATCCACCGGGCGCCGACGGCGCTGTCGCCACCCCTGCCGGAGGGGAACGGTCAGGGTGGTCCACGGCGACGCAGACTTCGGCGACTTTGCGAATTCATGTGCGGTTGTTCCGCGTTCGTTTCCTGGCTGGTCTCGGGGTTAACTCCTGATCGGTCGTACGATCGGGCGGCCGCGGGGCGGGGAACAGACTTTCGGGAACGTGTTGGTCCCGAACCATTTGGTGGTATCCGCGAGCTGCCGTCGGCCGGCGGCTTTCTCCCTGTCCGCGTGCGAGAAACCCCTTTCACCGACGGGAGATCTGAGTGTTCTCTGCCTACAGGGCCAACGGGGGCGTAAGACGCAGGCGACGGGCGCGGAGAGTTGTTCCCGCCGCCGTGGCGCTTGCCGCCGCCCTCGTCGGCGCCCTTACCTTGGCGTCCGCCCACGCATCCCCCGCTGCCGCTCCCACGCCGGCGAGGGCGGGAGTCCCCTCACAGGCCCAGCTGACGGCCCGTGTGAAGGGCGCGCTGCAGACCGACCAGGCCTCGCAGACGCGGTCCAAACCGTCCGCGACCACCGCGACGCCGACCGCCACGTCCTCCGCCTCCGCGACGTCCCCCGTCGACCCGAAGATCATCGGTGGCACGGACACCACGATCGCCAAGGCTCCGTGGATGGCGCAGCTCTGGTACTACGACGACAAGGGCACCAGCGACACCTCGGACGACACCGGCTTCTTCTGCGGCGGCTCGGTCGTGTCGCCGACGAAGATCCTCACCGCCGCGCACTGCGTCAGGGGTTACGACTGGAACGCCAACGGCACCATCGTCACTGGCACCGACCAGCTGCCGACCGACAACAGCGACGGTTCGGTCGACCTGCACGGAGGCACCGTCTCCGGCGTATGGCGGCAGTGGAACCACCCGTCGTTCAACACGACCACGATCGACAACGACATCGCGGTCCTGACGCTGCCGAACCCGGTCAGCGCCAAGCCCATCAACATCACCACGTCGAACGACACCTCCTCCTATACGGCGGGCACCAACGCCACCCTGTACGGCTGGGGCCGCACCAGCTCCACCAGCGGCGACATCGCGCAGACGCTGCGCACCGCGACCCTGCCCATGGTCGGGGACGCCACCTGCTCCAGCACCTACACCACCAACTTCGTCGCCGGCCACATGGTCTGCGCAGGCACCCCGGCCACCGGCTCGGACAGCGGCACCGTCGCCGCCTGCAACGGTGACTCGGGTGGCCCGCTGATCGTCGGCGGCAAGATCGTCGGCGTGGTCTCCTGGGGTGTCGAGGACTGCGTGGCCTCCGGCTCGTACAGCGTGTTCACGAAGGTGAGTACGTACGTCGGCGCGGCCTACCCGCGCCTCGACGACACCAACCTGAGCGGCGACGCCATGGCCGACCCGTTCGTGCGCCGCGCGTCCGACAACACAGGCTTCGAGTACGACTCCAAGGGCACGTCCTTCGCCACGCGGATCTCCTGGGGCTCCTACACCGACAAGAACGTCGTCCTGCAGACCGACCTCAACCGGGACGGCTACCAGGACCAGGTCATCCGCCGCGCCTCCACCGGCGCCGTCTACTGGCGGCACTACATCCCGGCAAGCGACAGCTGGACCACCACCCTGGTCTTCGGCAACTGGTCCACCCGTACGAAGATCGTCGCACCCGGCGATGTCACCGGTGACGCCCTGCCCGACCTGCTCTCGGTGACGGCGAGCGGAATCCTCTACATCTACCCGGGCCTTGGCAACGGCACCTTCGGCTCGCCGGTCGCGGTCAGTAGCGGCTGGAACCAGTACAACGTGCTGCTCGGCCACGGCGACTTCACCGGCGACGGCAAGGCCGACCTGATCGCCCGCAGCAGCAGCAACTCCTACGTCTACCTCTACCCGGGCACCGGCAAGTCCGGTTCGGGGGCGTTCGGCGCCCGGATCCAGGTCCGTACGTGGGGCCAGTTCAACGCGTTCGACGCCGTCGGCGACATCACCGGGGACGGCAGGGCCGACCTCGTCGCCCGCACCCCGGCCGGCACGCTCTATCTGTACCCGGGCACGGGCAAGGCCACGTCCGACATCTTCGGCACGCCTGTGACGATCGGCACCGGCTGGCAGCAGTACAACCTCTTCGGCTGACGGCCGACCGTCGCTGAGCGGCCCCCGGCGCGTCCTTGGGACATGCCGGGAGCCGCGTTCACACAGGCTGGCCATGGGTCGAATGGGACAGAGGTGCTACCGCCTGACGCCATACGGCTCCGACTCCGCCGAACGACCGGGACGATCCGGGCGCATCAGCTTGGGAAGCTGCGTCCCTTTGAGGCCTGGTAGGGCGCTGACCTGAATCAACGGTTGGTGGCCGGCCTCGTCGGCTCGGCGGCTTTCACCGTGGCTCCCCGCTGTTCCCCGCTCGATCTGGTGCGCGTGTGGTGCGGCTCAAGCTCGGGGAGTCAGGACCCCGAGTAGATGGTGCCGATTCCATAGGGTGTGCCGCTGTCAGGGTGCTCTTCTGGCAGCGGAGCGCGAGCGAACTGGGCTGCGGCTCCGGGGCGGGCTGGTCGGCGGCGGCCGGGCCGGTCGCTTCGGCGTCGGCCTGGGCGTGGTCAAGCCGAGACCCCGCTTGCTCTGGTTCCGCGCAAGTCGCCGCCGCGGCGGGACGTCGCCCAGGGACTGGAGGAGACGCCCGACGTTCTCACGGAGGACGCTGCCTGACCGCGCGTTCCCATTCGTTCCCATGGAAGGTCAAAAGGCCCCTCGGAGACCAGCTCCGAGGGGCCTTTTTGATGCTCCGATGCAGGTCAGAGCTGGTGCCCCCGGCAGGATTCGAACCTGCGACACCCGCTTTAGGAGTTCGATCCGATCCGGCTCCCGCTGCTATCGGTGACTGGCACGACGTCCGGACAGGGATGCTGATTTACGCCGCCGTCCGGTGCCGTTGATGTCGGGCGTGGATGTCAGAGGCCTCGTCGACAGGGCAGGAGACGTGTCAGACCTGCGGTGAATGATCCCGGGTATGGGATACGAACTGCACATGACGCGCGCCTCGGACTGGTTGGACAGCGAGGAACGCCCCATCTCGCTGCGCGACTGGCTTGAGTTTGCACACAACAGCGCGGCACTTCGGCAAGAAGGCCACCTCGACCTGCACAGCGTAGGCCGGCAACCGGTGTTCATATGGGGCATCCTGGACAGCGTCGCGGTCGGGCTCCATTGGTGCGAGGGACGAGTGATTCTGTCCGGGGCCCACGCACCTGGTGTGGACCTGGTCGGCTTGGCTGACCTCGCAGCCGAACTGTCCGCGAAGCTGATCGGCGACGAGGGGGAGCAGTACCCGGGATCTGTCCGCCGCGGCAACGAAGAGCCCTGAGCTTGGGAATCACCGGGCCGTCACGGAGGGGGTTGACGCTGACCAGCGCAAACGGCCTCTGGTGATTAATCGCGAGGCGTCGCGCTTGACTGCTCTTGACCGCTGGGATCCGCTCTTTCTGGCACGGATGTGGCACGGGCTTCCATCCGCTCTGACGGGTCGCGTCACCGACCCCGCACCCGACAGCAATGTCAACCGAACGGCCCAACATGACGTGCCACCCACATGGATGAACAATTGGCTGAGTAGTGTCCCAACCGAGGCAATCTGTGAAAGGCGAACCAAATGCGCATTCGACGAATCCTCGCCGCAGTCTTCGCCACGGCAGCCCTCGCCGGACTCGGCCTCACAGGCGCGGCCACCGCCACCGCCACCGCCGCCAGCGTCACCCCGGCCAGCGTCACCCCGGCCAGCGTCACCCCGGGTGAGTGCACGGACGGCGGCGGAACGATCGATCGGTCGACGCCCATGCTCCCGACCTGCAGAGGCGGTATGAACGACGGGCAGACGGTCGACTAAACCCCACTAGGGCCCGTTGTGAAAGTGGATCGGCGCCCCGCAGCCACGCGTTGCGGGGCGCTCCCTCGCGAGCGTTCCCCCTCGGCTGACGGCTCAACGTACCTGGGAGGCGTGATACGACTTCCGAAGGGTCGAGCACTTGAGGCTGGGCTACGCCTCACCCCTCAACAGGCTGAACTGGGGCATCCCTTGACTTGGACCACCGCCTTAGGAGCGAGGTGAGGTGGTCACAAGCCTGACCTGCGGGTTCACTGCCTTGGGCAGATTCGGCGGCGCGTCCCCCTGCGCCCCCTGATTCCCTCTGAGTCCCCGCCCGTTCTGGCACGAGAGTGGCACGGGGACCTGCGCTGGTGACCTTCTCGATGCGAACTATGGGCAGGACGGTCGCTGAGGTTTGCCGGGCACGTCAGCCGGTCGATTAGGGCTGGAGGCGATCAATCACGAGTGCGAGGGTTGCTGTGCTTCGTTGCTGTACGGTGCCTGCGCTCGGGATGGCTCGTCCTGCCGAATAGGCTGCGCTTGTGTGGAAAGAAGCCGCTGCCGGGGCTCTACCCGGCGTGACATTTCGACCGCCTGTGGACAGGACCGCTCTCGCTGCGACGGAGCAGCGGCTCGGCCGAGGCTTGCCGACCCAGTTGGCAGCTCTGCTACTGGAGACTGATGGGGTAGTCGGCGCCTACGCGAAGGACGTCGTCTGGTCTCTGGATCGGATCGTGGAACAGAACCAGCTGTCTGGGCTCCTGATACGTTCCCAGGGCTGTACATGCCCTTTGATCCGCTGCTGTTCTTCGGCGACAACGGCGGTGGTGACCAGTTCGCCTTCGTGCTGACGCCCGAGCGTCCGGACATCTTCGTCTGGGACCACGAGACCGACAGTCGGCTGTGGGCTGCAAGGGAGTTGGAAGACTACTTGCACCGCTCACTCACGGATGGTGGCGACTGGTGGTGGTAACCGAACGCGCCCTGGCCAAAGAGTTTGACCATGTGGCCTCATCTTTATCAGGTCGATCACGGGGGACTGTCAACATCGGTCAACCGCCCGGACGCCTCGGCCGATCGTCCACCCGGGTCCGGCGTCGACCGCCGCTGTTCGTGCTTGTTGGTGTCAGCGGCTGGTGTCAGCCACCGCTTGCGGTCTTGACAAGGGCCGCCTCGCCGATCCGCAGCACTAGTTTGGAAGATCGCGTATGCGGGTGCGGCTTGAGCTGGCATAACGGTGACCTGTTTGTTCGATGAGCGCTGACCGGCGTTCCCCGTGGCTTGCCTCTGGAACGGGTACGCCAGGGGCACGCTGTCTCGGGTGTTCGGCGGGTGCCGACGCGCAGGTATTGCCGGGGTAGAGTCTCGCGGACTGGGGAGGTGAGCCATGGCCGCGCTCTTCTACTCCGCTGTCGTGGTCGGCGTCGCATTGATAGCTTTCGCGGTCCTGCGGGAGCACGGAACGCGGTTCGCGAAGGCGGCCTCCTGGTTCTGCCTTGCAGTCGCCGCGCTTCCCGGACTGGGGCTCATCGGCGTCGTTCTCCAAGTGGTCTTTGGGTCGTGAGGCTGGTGCGGGGCTACGACGCTGCTACGTCGCTTGCCGGGTCATGGGCTGGGCTGGGTGAACTGCCCGGGCTCGGGTCCGGCGAGGATGCCACGCCTAATCAGGCTTTTTAGTGCGCAGGACGCAGCCGAACCCCTTCCTCCGCCCACCACTCACCCCAGCTCCCATCCCGTCCGCCGTCGACCCACACACCGTGGAGCGGGCGTGGTCCATGGCGTCCAGGTGGAGCGCGCCACTGTACGAACGACCTGGACGCCATCGGCCGCGTCTGCTCGGCTCTGCCTGGGTCGGCGGTGGACGGGATGGGAGCTCCCCGCGCACGCCCCTAGGGGCCCGCAGTCGGCGGCGGCGCCCCCTCCATCCCGGTGCCGGCCGATCCCCCGCCGGAGGCATCGCCTTGACCGCGGGCCGCTCTATGCGGTGATCGACTCATGGCCATAGGCCCTACCCACACGTGGGCGCGCGTCGGCGCAGCGCGGGCGGAGCGGGCCGGAGGCAGGAGCGGCGCCCGCAGCGGAGCCGGGAAGCGCGCCCGGCGGAGCGGAGCGCAGCCGGGGCTTGATGAAGTAGGGAAAGTTCTACCGCGCTGCGATCAGGCTCTTGCCGTCATGGCTCCGCACGTGAGGCCCGTTGCCGTCCAAGGCGTCCAGGAGTCGGATCGCGAAGACCTCGGCCATGCGCTCGCTGACCTCTTCGGGCGTGAGCCAGTCGACCGCTGTCGATTCGCTGGACGTGCGCTCGGTGCCGCCAGACGGCTTGCAACGGAAGACCAGGGCGACGATGCCCCTGGTGGTGTTCTTGTAGACCCCGGTGAGATGGTCCACCTCAACGTGGATGCCCGTCTCTTCCAGGACCTCGCGGGCGACGCCGGCCTCGGGAGTCTCGTCGAGTTCGAGTACGCCGCCGGGAAGTTCCCAAGTGCCGTTGTCCGCGCGGCGGATCGCTAGCAGTCGGCCGTCCTCGCCGATGACCACTCCGGCTACGGACACGGAGTGGAGCGGCGTTGACTCGCCTTCCTGGGCACTGTTACTCATGTGCAGGAGCATAGGAGGAAGAGAAGGACTATGGGAACAGCAGTAGGAGGTGAGCGGTCCGTACCTCGTTACGTACAGATCGCCGACGAGATCGTGCAGCAGATCCGGGCCGGTGTCATCAAGCCCGGCGACATGGTGCCCAGCGAGTCCGAGCTGGTCGACCGCTACGGCGTATCAGGCGGCACGATCCGCAAGGCCATGGTCGAGGTGCGTGCGAGCGGGCTGGTCGAGACACGGCACGGCAAGGGATCGATCGTGAAGGATCGGCCGCCCGTGCGCCATCGGTCCTCCGACCGCTTCCGGCGCTCCCTCCGGCAGGGTGGCAAAGCTGCCTATCTCGCCGAGTCAGCGCAGTCCGGCGCCACGGCCAAGGTGAGCGTCCTCTACATCGGCCCGATGGAGGCCCCGGAGGATGCCGCGGAGCGACTGGGCGTCCCCGCCGGCACTCAGGTGCTCGCCCGGCGACGCCTCTACTTCCGCAACGGGACGCCCGTCGAGACGGCGACGTCGTACCTCCCCTGGGACGTCGTGAAGGACATCCCCGAACTGTTCGCCGAGAACCCCGGCGGTGGCGGCATCTACGCCCGACTCGAAGACCACGGGCACGAGTTCGAGGAGTTCGTCGAGACCCTGCAAGGGCGGCCGGCATCCAAGGCGGAGTCCTCGGAGCTGGCTCTCAGCCCCGGCGCCCCGGTCATCCACCTGATCCGTGAGGCTCGTACGACCGAGGGTCGTGTGGTCGAGGTCTGCGACACGCTCATGGCCGCTGACCAGTTCGTTTTCGAGTACCGGATCCCCGCCGTCGACTGACGCGCCCTCAACTCCCCTCAGCCCGTCGCGAGTTCTCCTTCGCGACGGGTTGACTCATATATAGGAGTCATGCACTCTTCTTCATGTCACTCATATACATGAGTGACGGAGTCCAGCCTCTATAGAGGAGTGAATCGCTGTGCGTCAGATTCCCGTCGACACCACGAACGCGACCGTGATGGTCGCCAAGGCTCCGCAGCCGAAGATCAAGGACCGCCGTACCGGTGAGATCGCCCTCGACAAGGACGGCGTCACGCTGATGACGGTGGAGGTCATGTTCTCCACGCCGGACGAGGTGGAGATCCTCAAGCTCACCGTTCCGGCGCCGGGCGTCTCCGAGGACCTGGCGATGGGTACCCCGGTCGCGCTGACGGGCCTGCGGTGGCACGAGTCGGGGTACGTTTTCACGACCCGCACCGGGCGCCAGGTCGAGCCGCGGAACGTCTACCGCTCCTTCACCCGAGTCGCCGAGTCCGCCGGCCTTCGCGTGATCCGGCTGCATGACGCTCGGCACGGCACCGCCACCCTGCTCACGGCGGCCGGAGTCGCGCCCCGCGTCGTGATGGAGATCCTTGGGCACTCGCAGGTCAGCATCACCATGGACGTGTACACGCACGTCGTGCAGGACACTCAGCGCGAAGCCATGAGCCACATGGACCGGCTGCTCAGAAAGCGCCCCGGTCGTCGGTGACGTCGGCGTTGATGTCAGATCTGGATGTCAGAAGGGGACCACCTCCCAATTTTGGGAGGTGGTCCCCTTCTGAACTGGTGCCCCCGGCAGGATTCGAACCTGCGACACCCGCTTTAGGAGACTGGCGTACCTAACCTCCCGTGGATCACCTCACATGGCCTCTGAACTGCTCTTATATCCAGCCCGCGCCCGCCGGTAGTCCTCCATGGAGATCGTTTGGGGGGCATTTAGGAGATCATCTTCGGCAGGGGCCGCCGGAGGCTTCACCAGGCTGACCCGACCCCACAGCGAGGACCACCCGAGGTTCCCCATCGCTTCCCAGAAGATCTCCTCCAGCCCGTCGAGCCGTGCCTGCCGCATCGCCGGCGTCGGGTGCTGGTAGACCCGCTTGATCCCCGGGCGCTTGTGGCCGGCCTGCTCGAAGGAGAGCGCGGCCCGGACGCCGATCTGGTCCTGCCACGAGTCGTGGGTATGTCGCAGTCCGCGCATCGTCATGCCCGGCGCGATCGGCTCCCACTCCGCACGGTACGAGCAGCCCTGCCGCTTCTTGCGCTCGGGTCGTCCGTCCGCCGCGGGCCGCAGCTGCTTCGCGCCCCAGTTGTTGCGGCGCCACCACTTCCCGCTCGGCGTGCACAGCATCCAGTCGTACGGCCAGTCCGCCAGGTGGTAGTGCCACAGCCGGGCGAGGAACGGGGGCAGGTCCAGGTCGCGGGTCCGCCACTCGTTCTTCGTCGGCTCCAGCTTGAGCACGGTCCCCTTCTTCTTCCCGTGCTCGTCACGCTCCTCGTACTCGGCGACCTCCTGGGCGATGCGCAGGACGAAGCACTCCCAGTGGGACTTGCCCCACTGCTGCCGACGCACCCGGAAGTGCTCGCGCTGGATGCCCAGCCCCTCGCCCCAGTTGATCCCGGTCCACGCGGTCGTGATCACGTGCAGGCCCTTCGCGGGCCCGAGCCGCTCAGCGACGCGGAGCACCGCCTCCGCGGTGAACACCTTCTCCTCGTCCTCGTCGGCCGGCGCCGCGGGAGTGTGCACGACGGCCTTCGTCCGCTGCCGACCCTTCACGGGGTTGATCGGCAGCCACCTGGCGTCCACGGCCCCCGTGAGGATCGTCGACATCAGCGAGACGCAGTGGCCCTTGGTGACGTCGTCGCAGGGGAGCAGCATCTGCCAGGAATCGACGTCGAACCAGTTGAGCGAGATCAGCGGGGCGTGGTCCCACTTCGGCAGGATGTAGGTGTCCAGCAGGTCCCACCGCGTCGACACGGTCCGGCCGCGCTTCGGCCTCTCCGCCATGTACTTCCGCGCGAACTGGCCGAAGGGGGAACGGTACTTGTCGGGGTCGATCCACGTCCCCTCTTTGATCTGCGCCTCTTGCTTCGCTCCCCACTCCTCGGCCAGGACCTTCGTCGGGAACCCGGGCTCGCTGCCGGTGCTCCCGTCTGGCCGCTGGTAGCGCGCACGCCAGGTGAACTGCTTCGTCTTCGCGCCGTTGCGGACTTTGTAGACCTTCTCCGCGTGAGCCATGGCTTACCCCTGCCTGGTGTACCGGCTGGGGTCAGACGCTCTGGAGGTGCGCGACGTAGCGCGCGGGCAGGCGTACCCAGTCCGGTGATCGCTCGGACTGAGAGCGGGTGATCGCGTCGGCAGCCCGCTGCTCGATCAGGCCCGTGCGCACGATGTACCGGATGTACTCCGGCCGGTCGTCGACGACGATCGCGCACCCGGGCTCCATGTCCGTGCGGAGCTCCATCCAGATAGGGATGCGCTCGCCGCGAGGCGCCTCTGGTGTCCGCGGCTTCCACCGCAGAGCCTGCTGTGTGAAGACGTCGGCAAAAGCTGCCGCGCCTTCGTCTGTGATGTCATCCCAGTGGAAGTGGAAGACGACCGTTGCGCGGCCTTCCGCTTCACTGATGTGGTCCTTCATGTAGGGCGCAAACCAGGCGCCTTGGTGCCGCTCCACTTCAATGCTCAAGTCCATGGTGCATCCCCGATCCGCCGAGTGGTGCCCCCCTCTCGGTGACGGTCTGTGCATGCAACCATACGTACAGTTGTTGCGCCAGTGATCTGGGAAAACTCGTTTACGACTCTGCAACCCCATCGAGGTCAGAAGCGAGGCCCTGGAGGTGCCGGCGGGCACGGCGGTACCGGGCCGCGACGCGTTCCGCTTCCTCCGGGGTGGCGTCCTTCTTGCCCTGCAAGACGACGATGATCTGCCCGTCGTCGTCATCTGGTCCGAGGTTGAAGACCTGGCTGTCGAGGACCTTGCCGGACCGCAGTTCGTACTCGACGGCGGGGGAGAGCTGCACGCCCGGGATGGCGTGTTGGGCTGCTGCTTCCGTTTCGGAGGTGGCGATGACTGGGTCCCCGCCGGCGAGAACGCGGCTGACGGAGTCGTCGGTCCATCCGAGCAGGCGCGCGTATGCGAGCAGGGTCGTTGATGTGACCCTGGCGCCGTCGCCGCTCTCCATCTTGTAGATGGTGCTGCGGCCGACTCCAAGCTCGGCGGCCACGTACGCCTGCGAGATCCGCGGCCGTCGCTGTTCGCGAGCTGCTTTGAGCTGCTCGCCGAGCCGTGCGAAGTCCTGGTCCATGACACCCATGATGCCGCACATGGTTGCATGCAGAAAGAGCACTTCCGGCGCATTGACCTGCGCACATTGAGCGCATTGTCCGCACGTGGTTGCATCACGCGCCCCTTGAGAGCCCCGTTTCCTCACGCGATTGCTTGGATTCCAAGCAAGTAGTGCGCGAGAGTGCTTGCAACGGTAGGCAGAGTGCGCTTAGATCGTAAACGTGAGACCCCACGGACAAGCAATGAGGGCTTGGCGACCTGCTCGGAATCTGAGCATTCGCCAGGTGGAGAAGCAGACCGGCCTCTCTCGGGGCTGGCTGTCCCGCGTGGAGCGTGGCCTGATCCGCACCACGGCGGACGAGCGAATCCAACGGGTCGCCACGGTGCTCGATATCAGCCCTGACCTGCTCAAACTCAAGGAGAAGCCGTGACCGGGAAGAAGGCCACGCGCAGGCACCACTCCAAGCTCAAGCGCCTCATCGCCGCCAGTGCCGCGAAGCGCGAGGCCACAGACCAGCTCGAAGACGACGTCCGCCGGCGCACGCCGGAGGAAGTTGTCGAGAAGCAACTGCTGCCGTACCGCAGCGTGCGAGTACTCAAGCAGCGCTGCTACCGACGCGAGGTCTGGCACCACAACGACGGCGGCCGGATCACCTTCACCGCCGAGGACCTCCGCAGGGAGGCCGAGCGGACGGCCGTCGAGCCGTTCGAGAAGACCGGCTGACACACCGCGGGGCCGCCCCGGATGCGACCCGGAACGACCCCCACAACCCGAAAACCCCTACTTCACAGGAGACCGGCTGTGTCTACACAGGCTAACGCCATGATCGCCCCGCCGAGAGGAGCGGAACCCGAGCTCCTCGCCCGGGCCCGGACCGGCGACCGCGACGCCTTCGCCACCCTCTACAACGAGTACCAGCGCGTCGTGTATCGCTTCCTCTACTTCCGCATCCGGAATCGCGAGCTCGCGGAGGACCTGACGCAGGAGACGTTCGTCCGCGCCCTGCGCCGGATCGAGACGTTCGACGAGCGGCCGCGCACCGGCGGATTCGCTGGCTGGCTGGTGACCATCGCTCGGAACCTGCACACGGACCACTGCAAGTCGAGCCGCACCAGGCTGGAAGTCCCCCTGAGCTCGTTCGTCGACTTCGAGGCTGACGAGCTCCTCGACTCAGCGGAGTCCAGCGCGTTTCGTGAGCTGGAGGCCGTCGAGGCGACCGCAACGGTCAAGGCCGGCATGGAGGGGCTGACGGAGCGCCAGCAGGAGTGCGTGCGGCTCCGCTTCCTGGAGGACTGCACGATCCCGGAGACCGCCGCGGTCATGGACCTCAACGTCGGAGCGGTCAAGACGCTCCAGTGGCGCGCGCTGCGGAGCATGGGGCGCGTGCTGAGCACCGATGGGGCGGCGGCATGAACAAGAACCTCCCCGAGGCCATCAGGATCGTCCGCGAGGCCATGGCCATGAGCAGCAGCGATCCGGCCGCCACCGTCGCCCAGGCCCTCGACGACGTCCGGCTCCTGGTCGACCCGGAGCGCCCGGCCGGCACCGTCCTCCACCGCGCGGCGGACGGCGGCTGGGAACGCGCGCCGCAGGGCCAGCCCGAGTACCCGGCGGACGCCGAGCAGCCTGAGCGCCCCGAGCTGCCGAGGCGCCAGGCGCAGGAGACCGACCTCGAGCAGCAGGCCCGCGCCTGGGACGAGGCATGCGAGCGCGCCCGGCGGGCCGCGGACACCATCCGGCTCCACGTCGGCGCGCACCCCGCCTTCCAGGGCGTCCAGGTGGACGGCGACCGCCTCCTGGTGTCGCTACACATCGTCGACCAGCGTCAATGGGGCGAGTGGCGCACGTACTTCGGGATCACGCACGACAAGGAGCGTCCCCTCCCGTACGTGGTCGGTGGCGACGGTCATCGTGACGGGGTCCGAGTGTCGGTGGTCGCGTACGACCTGCCGGAGGCCCGGGCGCACGCGATGCGGATCGCGAAGGCGCCGTACGAGCTGGAAGGGCTCGTGTACGACCTGGCCCTGCCGCAGCAGGACGTGAACGGCGGCACCTGGTTTTTCGAGGGCGCGCGGGCCGAGGACGGCATGCCTCTGCTGTCGCAGGACGGCCGGCCCGAGCTGTCCAGGCTGTCGGACCTGACCCGTCAGGCGGGTGGTCTGACGCCCGTCACGGACTCCCCGTCACAGCTGGTCACGCCCGTCATGACGACCGTGACGGGCGGTGAGCAGGCATGACGCAACCCACCGAATCATTGCTCGCGAAGGTGCGCGCTCTCCTGGCCAAGGCCGAGGACCCTGCGTCCACGACGGCAGAAGCTGAGGCGTTCACGGCAAAGGCCACCGAGCTCATGGCGAAGTACGGCATCGAACGTGCCCTCCTCGCCGACTCGGTATCCGACTCCGACGCGCTCACCGACCGCATCATCACCATGAGCAACCCGTGGGCGCGGGAGAAGCAGAGCCTGGTCTCCGGGATCGTCGATGCACTCCGGGGACAAGCCGTGCTCCGCGACAAGGGCTCGCTGCACCGAGTGCACATGTTCGGCTTCCAGTCGGACCTGGAGCGTGCCGAGTTGCTGTACACCTCGCTGCTCCTCCAGATGGCACAGCAACTGAACCGAGTCGAGGTGCCGTGGGGCGACAACGCCCGTAGCTACCGCCGCTCGTGGATCCTCGGCTTCCGCCAAGAGGTCGTACGAAGGATCAAGGAAGCAGAGGCCCGGGCCGTCGCGGCGAGTGCTCCGCAAAGCCAGCCCGCGGGTCGCAGTACGGAACTCGTCCTGGCGGACCGCAGCGCCCTGGTCGAACAGCGCGTCTTCGCTGAGTTCGGGAAGCTCAGGAGGCGCCGCACGACCTACCGGGGAAGCGGCTACGGGGCCGGACAGGCCGCGGGCCGCACCGCGAACATCGGCCAGACGGGACTGTCTGGCGGACGGAAGCCGCTGGGCGGCCGCCGATGAGCCTCTCCAGCGTCGCCGCACAGGCGAAGAAGACGATCGAGGCCGCGTGGCTGGCCGGGCCCCCATACGACCTGGCCACGCAGGCAGCCGAGGCCCTGGAGTCCGCAGGCATGCTTCGGCCGCCCGAGACCCCTGCTGGCCGGGAGGTCGAGGTCCAGTGAACGCGTACGGCAAGGTCTACGACGCGCTCACCGACGGCCGGCCCCGCCCGCGTGCCGAGGTCGTGCAGCTGCTCGCCGACCTCCGCCGCGAGTACGGCCAGGAGCTGGCGGACGCGGTGGAGAAGGACCTCGACGGCCAGTACCGCCGGGCCGACACCGACACGAACGCCGAGTTCCGGCGCAAGCGGCAGAAGTACGGCATCGCGATGCGGACCCTCGCCCTCGTCCGCGAGTTCGCCAGCAACCCCCGCAGTTTCACCACGCCCGCCCAGCGCGACCCCCGGAGCACCCCATGACGACCTTCACCTTCGCCCCGGCGACCCGCGAGACCGCCAAGGCCCGCATCGGCATCCAGGGGCCCGGCGGCTCCGGCAAGACCAAGACGGCCCTCCGCATGGCCGAAGCCCTCGCGGCTGGCGGCGCCATCGGGGTCGTCGACACCGAGCGGGGCTCAGCTCTCAAGTACGCCCCGGTCCCAGGCCGCCCGGACATCGAGGCTCACGAGTTCGCTCACCTGCCGATGGCGTTCTGCTCCCCGGAGAACCTGATCGCCGCGGTGAAGGCCGCCGAGGAGGCCCGGCTCGCGGTCCTGATCATCGACTCGTGGTCGCACTTCTGGGCAGGGAGGGGCGGGCTCCTCGCACGCGTCGACGAGGAGGCCAAGAAGGCTGGGAGCGGTGGGAAGTTCACTGCCTGGGGCCCGGTGAACGAGCTGGAGCAGGAGATGCTCGACGCCCTGCTGACCTTCCCCGGACACGTCATCGTGACCATGCGGACGAAGAACGACTACGAGATGGAGGGGAAGAAGGTCACCAAGGTCGGGGTGAAGACGGTCCAGCGTGAGGGTGCCGAGTACGAAGTCGACGTCCTGGTCGACATGATCGCGGGCACCGGCACCGTCACCAAGACCCGGTACACGGCCCTCGACGGCGCCTCTGTCCACCACCCCGGCGAGGCATTCGCCGAGGCGATCCTGGAGCAGCTCGGCCAGGGCGTCGACCCCGTCCAGGTCATCGTGGACGAGCTGGTCGCCGACGGTCTGACGTATGACCGGGCGCTGGAGCTGTACGGCCAGGCCAAGAACCGGCGTCTCCTCATGGCCGACCTGTTGCACCCGAAGACCGGGGAGCCCGCGAAGCTCGGGGACGTCATCAAGGAGTACGGGCAGGCCGTCAAGCCCGTCACGACGGGCGCCACCACTCCGCCGGGACCGACGTCGGATGCCGAGATCGCCGCCGACACGGCCAGGGCCCGCGAGGAGATGTACAACGCGGCCAAGGCCGCTGGTCTGGACTTCGACATGGCCAGCGCGCGCTTCAAAGCCGAGTACGGCACGGACGCGATCTGGGGTACGGCCGAGCAATTGCGGGCCGTCGCATCGAAGTTCGTCCGGCCGACTGCCACCGACCAGGACCGGGCGCCGGAGCCCGTCAGCCCCCCGCAGATGCGGATGATGCACGCCTGCTTCACCAAGGTCGGGCTCGGCCACAAGGACCTGCGCGAGCAGCGTCTCCGGGCGACCGCGCTGATCGTCGGCCGTCCGCTCTCGTCCGCGAACGAGCTGACCAAGGGCGAGGCGCAGACCCTCCTCGACACGCTCACGACGTGGGGCGACCGAGAGAACCCGGCTGACGAGTTCGCCGCGATGGTCCAGGGCCTGGAGGACGACGCCGCCCGGGCCGCTGGTGACGCCCTGTACGTCGCCGCCGCGCAGTCCGTCTGATTCGCCACTGAGCGGGACCGCCCCGACCCCGTGCGGGGCGGTCCCGGCCCCCAGAAAGGAGGTGCACCACAGTGGTGACCCCAACCCCAGAACAGCGCGACGCGATCGACTCGTACGGCGACGGGCTGGACCAGGTCCTCCAGGCCGGCGCGGGCTGCGGCAAGTCCGCGACGCTGCGCATGATTGCCCAGGCTGACGCGCGTAGGCGCATGACCTATGTGGCGTACAACAAGACCATCGCGGCGGACGCCCGCAGGTCGTTCCCATCGAACGTCACGGCGAAGACGGGCCACGGCCTCGCCTTCGACCCGAAGTACGGCGCCCGGCTCCAGCGTCCGCGCCAGACCGCGCACCAGGCCGCGCAGGCCCTCGACGTCCGCGCGATCCTCGGCATCATCGGCTCGACGCCGAGCATCCTCACAGACCTCGGTGGTCTCAAGGCGATGACCTCGAAGATCATCATGCGGATGGCCCTCGACACGATCGAGCGCTACTGCCACAGCGCCGACGAGGACCTGGTCCAGAAGCACATCCCGCAGTACGACGGGCTGCGGAAGGCCCGCGGCGAGGTCGTAAAGCTGGTCCTGCCGGTGGCACGAGCCGCCTGGGAGGATCTCCAGCGCGATGACTCCGTGCTGAACCTGAACCACGACCACTACCTGAAGATGTGGGCCCTCTCGAAGCCTACGATCCCCACGGACGTGGTCCTGCTCGACGAAGCCCAGGACACCAACGACGTGCTGAGCGCGGTCCTGCTCGCCCAGGAGCACGCGCAGCGCATCGCGGTCGGCGACTCCGCGCAGCAGATCTACAGCTGGCGCGGCGCCAACGACGCGCTCGAGGGTTTTGTCCGTGAGCTCGGCTGCCCCGAGCTCACGCTGTCGCAGAGTTTCCGGTTCGGGCCGGCCATCGCCGCCCGCGCGAACGTGTGGCTGCGGCTGATCGACGCGCCCCTCCGGCTCACCGGCTGGGACGCCGCCGAGTCCGCGGTGGGCCCGCTCGACACCCCGGACGCGATCCTCTGCCGCACCAACGCGGGCGCGATGGGGATCGTCATGGAGGGCCTGGGGGCCGGGCGGAAGGTCGCGCTGGTCGGTGGAGGCTCTGCGATCAAGCAGCTCGCCTGGGCGGCCGAGGCCCTCCAGGGCGGCAAGCCGACCGACCACCCGGAGCTGATGGGCTTCGCGTCCTGGGACGACGTCCGGCAGTACGCAGCCGAAGAGGACGGCTCCCTCGAAGTGCTCGTCAAGCTCATCGATGAGCACGGGCCCGGCCGGATCGTCGCGGCCGCGGACGGCCTGGTCTCCGAGCAGCAGGCCGAGCTCGTCGTCTCGACCGCGCACAAGGCCAAAGGCCGCGAGTGGCCGGCCGTCCGCATCCACGCCGACTTCCGGGCGCCGAAGGCCGACCAGAAGACCGGCCTGGTGATCCTGCCCCGCGAAGAGGCCCGCCTCGCATACGTCGCCGTGACCCGGGCCCGCGAGCAGCTCGACGACACCGCCCTCGCCTGGGTCCAGACCGTGACGGCGGTGAAAGCGTGAGCGCCCTCCACACTGACCGTGAGCGCGCCGTCCTGGTGCCTAGCCAGCGCGAGTGGATCTCTGTCACCGCCCTGACCGCGCCCACGGTGTTCATGGCGACCGCCGAGGGACTCGTCTGCCTCGACCTGATCGCCGTGGAGCTCGCGGTCAACGGCGAGCACCAGGCCGGGGAGCTCACGCCGCCCGAGGCCGCCTATGCGGCGGACATCATGCTCCAACGCGGCATGGACCGCTCGGTGATCGCACGCCGAGCCGGGATGGACCATCGGACCCTCCGGGCCTGGTTCCCGACCGATGACACACCCCTGTGCGAGGCATTGCAACGGGCCCGTACCGCGGCCGAGTGGTGCCAGGAGATGGCCAAGCAGCTGCCGGCGAAGCCACCGATCCGGTGTGGCACTTACCGGGGCGCGCAACGGCATCGACGCCGCAAAGAGCCCTGCTGCGAGCCGTGCAGGCTCGCGCGGAACGCCGCGGACCGTCACTTCCGGAAGCACGGGACCTACAGCGGCGCGCCGGAATTCCCCGCGTGACGGGTGTCAACGGCCCGTCACACCAACGCGATTCATCAAGAACGAGGGAGCGATCTATGGAACGGGAGTGGGAACTCTCCGCCGCGTGTCGAGACGTGGACCCCAACGTCTTCTTCAAGAAGGACTCTCTGTCCCTGGCCAGGCGGACCTGTCGAGCCTGCCCGGTCCAGGAGGAGTGCCTCGACGCCGTTCTGGCTCGTGAGTCGCACGTGGCGAAGACGCAGCGGGAGGGGATTTTCGCTGCCCTCACTGGGGCGCAGCGCTGGGAGGTCGAGCGACAGCGGAAGACCGGCCAGCCCGCCGTGAAGAAGCCGAAGAAGGCTCCGGGGCCCGGCCGGAAGCTGTCGCCGTGCGGCACGGAGGGCGCCTACCAGCGGCATCAGCGCAAGGGCGAACCGGCCGACCAGGCATGCCTGGACGCGCACGCCCTGACCCACCGGGAGTACCGGCGCACGGGCTCCACCAAGGTCCTCACCTCCCGATGAGCACCGGTGGCCCGGCGGATGACACCGGCCGCCGGGCCACCGGCCACCCCCACACCGACCGGAAGAGGAGCGCGTGAGCACCGAGGCTGTGACCTGGGCGATGGACGACGCCCCGATGCTGCGGACGGACAAAGACCGCCCCGACAGCACGGCGCGGCATGTCCTCCAGGTCCTCGGCGAGCACGCGCGCCCTGACGGCTCCAACAGCCACCCGTCCGTCCTGCGGATCCAGTTCCGGACCGGTTACGACGAGCGCACCGTCCAGCGGGCGTTCCGGCGCCTGGAGGCCGGCGGGCTCATCAAGCGGACGGGGACGCGTCAGGGACGGACGGTGTGGAAGCTCCAGATGCACCTGAAGCGTCCGGAGTTCGACTGGGCGGAGCTGGAGGCCGAGGCCGAGGACGCGAAGCGGCAGGCTGCGGAGCGTCAGCGGCGGGCACGGCAGAAGCGTGTCACGCAGTCAGAGTCCGTGACTGTCACGCACGGAGAGTCCGTGACTGTCACGCACTCAGACGACGTGACAGAGGGGGGCGTCACGCACTCAGAGTCCGTGAGTCACGCACTCGAAATGCGTGACGTCACGCACTCTGCGTCCGAATGTCACGCACTCAGTGCCCCCCTAACCGTCATTAACCACCAGCAGAACCACCAGGAACCGTTCCCGGGTCCCGCCGACGCCTCCGGTGCCGCCGCCACACCGACCCCCGGTGACACAGGAGACGCACCAGACGAGGTCCTCGATGGAGAGCCCGTCGACGACGCCCCGCCCGAAGACGGCGAAGCACCGGTCACCGCGCAGACGATCGTCGGCGAGTGGCTGGAGCGCTGCACCGAGCGCCCGCCGTCCCGCGTGATCGGCCAGCTCTCGAAAGAGATCAAGGTCCTCCTCGACGAGGACCGGATCGACCCCGACTGGATCCGCCGTGGCATCGCGCACTGGATGCGCAAGGGCCTCCACCCCTCGACGCTCCCCAGCGTCGTGAACGAGGTCATGAACACCACCAGCTCGGCCACGTCTCGCCAGTCCGCCGGCCCCGGCTACGACCCCGCCACCGGCACGGACCTCTTCGACCGCGCCATGGAACGCGCGAAGGCCCGAGACGAAGCAGCCGCAGCAGCCGCAGAAGGAGGCACCACATGAACAGCCAGGAGGCGACCGCCCTCTGCGCCTACGTCCACCAGCTGTGTCCTCAGCAGCGCTTCAACGAGCACACTCCCGACGTCTGGGGCGATGTCCTAGGCCCGTACAGCCTCGACGAGGCCCGCGCCGCGGTCGTCACCGTCGCCTCGCGGCAGGCGTTCGTCGCCCCGGCCGAGATCATCGCCGAGGTCAAGGCCCGTCGTGCCGAGCGCATCGAGCTGGCGAACATCGTCGTCGATGGCGACCCGACCCACACCGGCGCGGAGTCCGCCGCCGCCCTCCGGGAGATCATCCGAGCCGCTGGAGACGGCCTCACGGGCCCCAGCAGCATCGCCGGGTCTCTCGGTACCGCTGAGCGCCTCGCGCTGCCCCCAGGTGCCGATCATGGCCCGTACGAGGGCCGCGCAGCCGCTGCCCGGGCCGCCCTCGGCAAGATGCCCACCGGCCGCGACGCCACGAAGGACCCCCGCGGCCGCGCCTGCCGACGGTGCGGAGCCGCCCCCGGCAGCAGCTGCACCGCCGGGAAGCGCCGCCTCAAGGACCCGCACCCGATCCGGTTGCAGGACATGCAGCGCGCGGCCGCCGGCCTCCCGCTGCTCGACCCCGACGCCGACGAGGCCCGGATCAAGGCCGCGGCCGCCGCCGCCCTCGCGCTCAAGGAGCAGGGCCAGGAGCAGGAGGTCGACCCGTCATGACGACCCCCGTACCCCGTCAGCGCAAGCCGTACAGGTTCGCCGCGATGGGAGTGCAGTGCACCTGGTGCCGTGCGCGCGTCGGCGACCTGTGCTCGAACCAGCGCGGCACTGCCGACCGCCGCCGCGACGTGCACGGCGCCCGGCAAACCGACTGGGTCAGGGTCATGTCAACCCAGTGCCCCGAGCGTATCTGCCAGGCCCCCGCCGGCCATCCCTGCACCATCACCCCCGACGCCCACCAGGCCCGCATCACCGCGGCCTCCATCCCCACCACCAGGCCATGACCAGACATCCCGCCGCGTGCCACGACTGCTCGCGCCCCGTCCTGTGGACCATCACGGAGGCCGGGAAGCGCCTGGCCGTCGACCCCACCCCGGACGACAAGGGCAACGCCGCCATCTGGCGCGACGGAACCGGCGCCCTCCGGTCCCGCCGCCCCTCCGCCGAGCTCCCCCTCTGCGGCTGGGAGCGACTCCACATGCCGCACATCGCTACCTGTCCCGCCCGCGTCGAGCAGCTCGCCCTCCCCGTGGGCGTGACCAGCCTCGCCGAGCACCGCCGAAGGAAGCGCCGATGAAGTGCCGCTACTGCCCGCGCCGACTCCGCACGAAGGAGTCCAAGGACCGCGGATACGGCCTGATCTGCGGCCAGAAACTCGGTCTGATCCCCAAGCCGACGCCCCGTCACCGTGCCCTGACGGCACCCGTCAAGCCCGTCACGACGGGCGTCCACCCCGGCCAGACCGCCATCCCCATCCAGCCCACTCTCCCGAAGGAGAACTGATCTTGCTTCCCACCCTGACCGGAGTCGGCCGACTCACCGGCGACCCTGAACTCCGCTACACCCAGTCCTCGAAGGCCGTCGCCTCCATCCCCCTCGCCTTCAACTCCCGTCGCCTCAACAAGCAGACGAACCAGTGGGAGGACGGAGACGTCTTCTACATCCGCGGAACCGTCTGGGAGCGCCTCGCCGAGAACGCGGCCGAGACCCTTGAGAAGGGCATGGAAGTCATCGTCACCGGTGACGTCCGCACCGAGCGATGGGAGAAGGACGGCCAGAAGCACGAGCGGCCGGACCTGCTGATCCGAAGCATCGCGCCGAACCTCGCCTTCGTCATCGCCAAGGTCTCGAAGGACGCCGCGAGCCAGCAGAACGGCCAAGGCGGAGGCCAGCGCAGCCAGCCCCAGCAGGGCCAGGCCCAGCGCTCCCGCCCCGCCAGCCCGCCCGCCGACGACCCCTGGGCCGTCGACGCCGCCAACGGCTACAGCAACGAACCCCCCTTCTAGGACGGCGCCATGAGACTCGGCAACGTCCTCGCCGCCGGCATCGTCACCGCCGCACTCCTCACCGCCTGCGACAACGCCGGACACCACGACTGCGAGGGCGCAGCAATCCTGCCCTCGCCCGTCGCGCAGACCGCACCGCTCGCCCCCGACCGACCACACCCCCCGCAGCCGCGCGTACGGCCGGCCAGCCCACGCAAGACCCCGAAGCTCACGAAGTCGACGACCAGGAGCAAGCCGACGACGCACCACGTCCACCACCACGACCACCACGACTGCGACGACGACTGATGGCCACACTCCTCCGACTCCCCGGCGGCATCGACGACCTCACCGAGATCGTCGAAGGACTCCTCGCAGGAGCCGACGCCAGAGCCGACACCGCGCCCGAGATCGCCGCACGCTGGCGCACCCTCGCCCACGACATCGGCGACAGCCTCGACCTCCTCCCACCACCCAAGCACTGACCACCGAGGACAGGGGCCCCACGCAGGGACCCACCTCCGGCCACACACCGGAGCCACCATGTCCACGACAGCAAACCGTCTCCACAGGAACCAGGAACCGGAACCGGTTCGCCCCTGGTTCGCGCGCCTGTTCCGGCGCCCGAGCCGAGAGGCCCTCGCCGCTGAACCCTCCCCGTATGCCAAGGCCGGCCGCATGGCCGCCGAGGGTTTCGCCTCCGGCATCCGCCAGGCCGACGAGCTCCGCGCCGCGCGGGAGGAAGCCGCGCGCTGGAAGCGTCACGCCGACTCCTTCGAGAAGGACCTCCGCGAGACCACCAACGCGCTCGCCGACCGCACCCAGGAACGCGACGACGCGTACGAGGAGTGCGCGCAGCTCCTCGCGTGGATCGCAGCCCTCCACCCCGCGACCGCCGTGATCACCCCGGCGTACGACGGGGAGGACTCGCAGGACCTGTACGTCGTGGCCGGCGGATGGCAGATGCGCTGGACCCTCGCCGCCGAGTACGCCGGCCTGTTCCGGCACGTGACCCCGGTCGACGTGACCGACGTCCGTACGCAGTGGGACGGCCATGGGTCGATGCAGCGGGGCGAGCGGATCAGGAATCACGTCCGGCTCCTGGCGCTCGCGGCCATCGGTGACGGGTCGTCGACGGCCGTCATGACGGGCTCGGAGGTGCGCAGTGCCTGAGCCCCTACCCATCGCGTTCGTGGACTGCGAGACCACCCATCTGTCCGCCGAGATTGGCGAGGCGTGGGAGGTCGCCGTCATCCTCCGCGAGAACGGCGACCCGGCCACCGACACGGAGTACGTCTGGCAGTTCGCCATCGACCTCACTGCGGCCGACCCGGAGGCCCTGCGCATCGGCCGGTTCCGCGAGCGACGCCAGCTGGCGATGGGTGGCGGGGCTGCCTTCACCGGCTGCGTCCCGGCTGTGCCGATGAGCCGTGCCGAGGCCGTCGAGGCCGTCGTCAGCGTGCTCCGCGGCGCTGTCCTCGTCGGCTCCAACCCTGGCTTTGATGAGCGGTTCTTCCGCAAGCTCGTCGGCCCTGGTGGTGCGCAGTGGCACTACCGGCCGTACGACGTCGTCCAGCTTGCCGCCGCGAAGATCGGCGCGCAGCAGGCTGGCCCGCTCCCGTGGCGCACGCACGTCCTGTCCCGCGCGGTCGGCGTCGAGCCGCCCACCGAGGACGTCGCCCACACCGCGCTCGGCGACGCACGTTGGGCCCGCGACGTCCACGACGCCGCCACTCGCCGCCAGCCGTACGAGATGACGGTGGAAGGCCGCGCGCAGCACGCCGTGGGCATGTACGTCGAGGCCGCCATCGCGCTGGAGGACGCGGAGCGTGAGCGGGACAGGCTGCGCCAGGTCCTACACCTCCTTCGATCCGGTTTGGCGAACGCCCAGAGCGCGGCCCACGTGGTGAAGCTGGCGAAGCAGGCCGAGGCCGCTGTCGCCCAGGCCCCGGGCACGGATGGCCAGCCGAGCGATGCCGACGCCCTCTGGCCGTCCGCCGTCCTCGCCGCCCTCGACGGCCCGTCACAGCCCGTCATGACGGGCAACTACCACTTCGGCCGCGCATGGGCAGGCCACGCCATCGAGGACAACTGCCCCTGCAAGAAAGCGCCCTGCGGCCTCGTCTCCGAGACCTCTCCCGAGTGCACCGAGCACGGCACGACCAAGAGCACGCGCCAGTCACACCCGGCGGACGCCTGCCCGGGCCCGGACGCCCCCGACGCCTGATCGCACAGCACCGGCCGCCCGCGGTTGGAGACGCGGACGGCCGGCCCCACCCCACTACCCAGGAGAAGCAGATTTCCATGCAAGATCGTCCCGAGGCCCTCGACGGACTCCTCGGCGCCATCACCGAAGCCCTCCCCGACGAGGACGAAGCCACCGACCCCATCGCCTCCCCAGCCAAAGTGATTGCTGATCAGGAGCAGCAGTCCACCGAGCGCGCCCGGGCACTCCTCGCCCCGATCGAGGCGAAGGTCCGCGAGGCGAAAGCCCAGGAGCGCGCCGAGCTCCGGGAGGGCGCACTCAGGATCGGCGCCCACTACCTCCGCACCGACGTCTTCAACGCCGTCTACGAGGACATGGGCCAGAAGGCCGCCGAGGGCGTGAAGCGCGCTGCCGACGCGCTCCTCGGCATGGTCGGCCTGACGCCACCCGAGCCCGATCCCGCCCTCGCCGACCTCGACCGGCATCGCGAGCAGCTGGTCGAAGCGATGTCCGCCGTCTCCGAAGACCGCACCGCCTGCGGCTGGCGGGTCGACTGGGCCCGCACCCTGCACGCCGAGGGCGGCATCTGGGAGCAGCTCGGCCGCGCGGCCGGCTGGCCCACCGGCAACTACGACCAATGGGTCTGGCTGCCCTGGGACGAAGCCGGCCGCCTGTACGCCGCAGGCCCGTCATGACGGTCGTCGTCGCGTACGTCGCCACCGTCATCGCCCTCGCCGGCCTCCTCTGCTGCCACCACGGCGAAGGCGCCCGCCACTGCACCCGGAAGAAGCTCTCATGACCTACGACATCGACGGCTGGACCGCCCTCTACCTCGTGCTCGCTGGCCTCGGCATCGGCGCCCTGGTCGTCGCCGCCGCGGCCGCCGCGCGCGCCATCCGAGCCCGCACCGACACCCTCTGGAGCACCACGTGAGCCTGTCCCAGGACACCAGAGCCATCGTCCGCGCCACCGAGGCACTCACCGCGCAGGCCCGGCGCATCGCCGACGCGGTGACGGCCGTCAAGCCCGTCACGACGGGCCCCGACTGGATCCTTCAGGGCACCCGCGACCTCAGCATCCCCATCCCCGAGGCCCGCCTCCTCGCCTGCGGCTACTGCTACGAGGAGCAGGGCGAGGAGGTCCACCCGCACCCCGAGTGCCCGATCGGCACGGTCACGGCTGACGTACGGCGCGTCTCTGAGTTGTACGAGCGGTGGGTGAAGGCCGGACCGCCGCCGCTCGGCACGTCCATGGCGCGCTGGTGGGACGCCCGCCTCCTCGAACTCTGCACGGCCATCAACGGCCCGGTCCCGAAAGATCAGTCATGACGGCCCGCCTGGAGGTCCTCGGCGACGACGGCGAGTGGCGCGAGGTGCCCGGCATCACCTCAGTCCAGCTGCACGCCGAGGAGCCCGAGCAGGTGCCCACACCCCTTGAGCTGTTCGTCGAGGAGACGCGGCCGCTGCGCGAGGCCTACGTCCAGTTCGCCAAGGCCTACGTCGAGGCCGCCCGACCCATCGTCGAGGCCGCGGCGCGCGGCATTGAGGCGTACGGCTGCGCGCTCCGCCAGGCCGGCCTCATCGACGAGCAGGGCCGACCCGTCACCCGGCGGGACCGGCCCGCCTGGCAGTCACCGTACGGACCCGCACGAAGGAGCCGTTGACCATGGGATTCGGCAGCGCAGGACTCACGTTCTTCGACCCCGTCGCCCGCTCCCTCATCGAGGCCGGCGCCACCGACGAGATGAAAGAGAAGGTCCTCGGCGACCTGATCGCCAACCTCCAGAGCGAGGACTGGGACACCGAGCTCGACTCGCTCCAGCTCTTCCTCGACGACCCGGCGATCGTCCGCGCCTTCGCCAACAACGGCATCACCTGGGAGGACTGACGTGCCCGAAGAACCCTGCCCGTTCTGCGAGATCGCAGCCGGACGCGCCCCCGCAACCGTCGTCCACGAGTGGTCCGACGTGATCGCCATCGTCCCGCTCCGCCCCGTGGTCGACGGCCACACCCTCGTGATTCCGAAGCGCCACGTCCGCGACTTCGCCAGCGTCCCTGAGGTGTCGGCCGACGCGATGCTGCACGCTGCGCAGCTCATGCGGCGGATGGACCGGCCCATGAACCTGATCACCTCGCGCGGTCGGGAAGCCACGCAGTCCGTGTTCCACCTGCACCTGCACCTCGTACCGCGCGCCGCGGGCGACGGCCTCGCCCTGCCCTGGCACAGCGGCCGTCCCTGAGCAGCACGTAGGGGCGCGCTCACAGTCTGGCCGGACGAAGCGCGCCCCCCGGTGTTGATCACCGTACGCCCCCGCACGCCCCAGGAGCCGCGATGACCACCACCGCCAACCACCTGCACACCGTCCTCAACCACTGGACCGACCTCCAGACCGCCCTCGCCACCAGCCAGGCCGACACCTGGCCCCCCGTCATGGGCATCGCCCGACTCCACGACCACCTCCAGGCCGACGAAGACGCCTGGGAACAGCGCGCGCTCGAGCGCAGCCCCGACCAGCTCGGCGCCACCACCGCCCCCCTCCGCATCGCCATCCTCGACACCATGACCGCCATCGACCAGCGCCTGGTCGACGGGGCCGACATCATCGCCAGCCACGTGCAGCGGGACCCCACCCCCAGCAGGGTGCGGGTAGCCGGCCCCGGAGACGACGTCGCCCTGGCGCTGCGGACGCTGATCCTCAAGGACGAGGCCGACGCCCGCCGCTGGTCGTACACCGACCCTCGCCGGCGGAGCGCGCCGTTCGCCGCGGCCTGGCTCCTGGCCCGTCATGACGGGGCCCCGGGCCCGTTCGCCAAGCTCACCGGCCTCCACCAGGACGCCATCGCCACGGCCGCCCGATGGGCCGCGGGCCAGATCGACCACGCCCTGGACATGGCCCGGCAGACGCAGGCCCTGGAGCGCCCGTGCCCGAACTGCCGCGGCCAGCTGCGCATCGAGGGAGGCGACGGCCAGACCCCGACCGTGCGATGCCGCGGCTGCGGACGGACCTGGACGGAACGATCTGACGAAACGGACTGACGGACGGCGCCCTGCTCATCAGTGAAGTCCCGTGGTGATCTGCACGCACGAACGCTCCCTCACCTGCAGCCCAGCAGCAGGCTTTCACCAACTCCGCACGTCCGGGCAGGAGTTCGACGCGGTTGTTGCCCGAAAGTGTTGCTGAGCTGCGGTGATTCCCACTCGGTCGTCTATGAAATCCGACACAGCGTCAACTCTGTGCCGAAATGCCCGACTTGGAAGCAGTGTGTGAAGCATCTCAAACAGGCGGTTCGAGTTGGCATTGAGGCAGGTGTGCGCAGGAACATTCATGGAACCGCAAGGGCCCGCCGGTGAACTGTGAGAGGTCACGCCGGCGGGCCCTGGTGGGCCACATTCCGCGATCACAGAACCGGACCCACATTGGACAGTACACAAGGCGCTGCGGTGGATTACGCGTCTTCGGGCGCGATCCTCATCACGTTCGCCCGGCGCGAATCCGGGAAGCGAACCCATCCCAGCGACCCTCACGACTACGTCAACGACGACCTCGGGCGAGGTCGTCATGTGTGAGACGTACACCGAACGACAGGTCACGGCCATGGCCGAGGACCTGGACCAGTACCGGCGCCGCGACGAACGCGTCCTTCTCAGCCTCGCGATCCTCGCATGGGGCGTCGCGGCCACGTGCTACACGGGAGTCGCGTACTGGGCTCTCCACGGCAACGGCCCCCTCACGACGGCATCCGTGTGCTTCGGCACGCTGATCGGCGGCTGGGGGGTTCTGATCTTCAAGGCGTTCCGGAAGCGTCGTGCGCGCCGCCGGCGGGCGCGCCCCTGACGAACGTCACGCCACGTCGATGCCGAGGGCGGTGTCGGGCCTGCAGAAATCGCACGGCTCGGCACCGACCGTCGACTGCGTGAGCGCCAGGCGCGCTTCTTCGGGGGTGCAGGGGCTCGGGTCTCGCTGCGTCATGGGGCAGCCGCCGACGTGGATGTACGGCGCGCGCGGGTGCTGCGGGCCGAGCTTCGGTTCCAGCATGTACGTGCCCGGGCGCAGCTTCGACGCCGGCGGCTCGGCCGTCCGCTGCGCCCGCCGCTCCTGTCGCCCGTGCCGGACGGGTGCCCGGGTCGGGCGCTCGGCCGCGGCCAGGGCGCGGCGGACGGCGTCCCGCTGGAGCTGGAGGTAGGTGGCCACGGTCGCCTGGGAGGCGAGCTGCTGGTCGAGGTGCGCCAGGATCGCACGGAGTCGCTGCGGATCCGGAGGCAAATCGCTCATGCGTTCGATAGTAAGGCGTCACGACACCCCTCACCACACGACAGAAGCCCCGGCCGCACCCAGCCAGGGCTTCATCGCATCCGGAGCGTCGCCCTAGGCGATGTCGCTCACGGACGCCACTCCTCGCGGTAGCCAGGACGGTCCGCGTAGGGCAGGGCGAGCAGGCGGACCGTTTTGCACGGGTACCGGACTCGCAAGGCTTCCATCTCATCCCGCCATGAGCAGGTCGTGCATCCCGGCCACATGTCGCCCTCGTCCTGGTGCGGGGTCGGGACGTGCAGGGCGAGGATCTGCCGCTTCGCCTCGACCTCGCGCAGCACCCGGGCCGGATCATGCCGTTCGACGTGCCTCAGATACGGCGGGCGCAGCCAGCTCGCGTCTCCCAGCTCCGCATCATCGAGCGGTGTCGCGAGCCGCCATTGCCCGCGCTGGCCACCCGCCTCGTTGGCGATCCGCTCGTCCTCGTCGAGCTGCGCGCCGTACCACTCGATCAGCTCATCCATCGGTCGCCCCCGCCTCCTCGCTGATCGTGTCAACGAGGTCGCGCAGATCCCGGACCAGCGTCGGGTGGGTGCCCGGCCACCGGGCCTCGATCAGGTCAGCCGTTGCGTGCAGCTGCTCGCACGCCTCGACGTCTTCGCGGGTCAGGCTGCTGGTCTGCTGTTCGCTCACTGCCGTGTCTCCTTGCTGCTTGGCGGGGAGGTCCGTCCGCTTCCCAGGTGTCGGCGGGTTCTTCGCGAAGAAGTCCGCGACATCGCCCTCGCGCCAACGGGGCCGAGTGCTGCCCTCGCCCTCGACAGGCTTCGGGAAGGCGCCTCGCTTCCGGTGCGTGTGCACCGTCTGCCGGCTGACCCCGTGCTCGGCCGCGATCTCGGTGACGGTCATCAAGCGCGGGCTCCCCTCTGGGCTCTTGGGCACGGCAACATCCTCCCTGAACCTCTTGACGTTGTAAAGAGGTTCTGCCAGTCTGGCATCGCGACAACGAGAACGGCCCCGGCGGGAGCAGCAACTCCCGCCGGGGCCAGTCAGATCCCCTGAGCTACCAGGAGAAACGACCGTGCCAGAGCCTATCCACCAGCCCCACCCGAAGCACCACCCCACGACCTGCCGCCTCTGCGGTGTCCTCCGCCACCCCGCCCAGGCCGCCGCCGGCCGCGCCCTCACCAAGCACCTCGCCGCGCACCCCTTCCCGCGCCCGACGGTGACCACGTGACCGAGCCGACGCAAACCACCGAAGGCGAGATCCCCGCCCCCATCCGCGACCTCCTCGTCGCGATCCGCCAGGCTGTCACCCTCCCCGGCCCGGCCGGCACCCTCGAAGACCTCTCCCGCCACCAGAGCGTCGCAGCCGAGCGCATGCACCTGGTCCAGCTGGCGATCCACGACGTCCTCGGCGACGACTCCACCGACATGCACTGGGAGGCCGAGTACCTCCGCAAGAAGTCGGCCGCCCCGGTCCGCTACCGCACCCCCGAACAGTGGCTCGCCGAACTCAAGCGGACCGCCGCCGGAGAGACCGGCAGCCAGGACGCCCCGGACGCGACCGCGTGAGCCGCCCGCCCGGGCGCCACATCGTCCCGATCCTCGCCGTCCTCGCCCTCGCGCTGTCCCTCGCCAACCTCGCCCTGACCCTGTGTGGAGGCTGCTGATGGGCCTCTTCTCGCGGAGCCAGAGCAGCCGCAGCTACCCAGCCGCCGGCGTCACCGTCACCGGAGACGCCAGTCGCTTCCGTCGCTCCCGGACCACCGGCGCCCGCGCCGCACAGTCCGAGGCCGACGACTGGGAAGCGAAGGACCGCGCCCGCACCGGCACGAGCGTCTGGACCTGGAGGGGCCGCTGATGGAGCGCTTCCTCTACGCCCTCGGCATCTTCGCGTCCATCGCCGCGCTGATCTTCGCGATCGTCCGCGGCATCTGACCGCACCGGGCCGCCCCCGCCCCACCATCCGCGGGGCGGCCCTTCCTCCCAAGGAGCCCCCTTGAGCACCCCACCCGTCGGCGCCGGCCGCCGCCTCGGAGGCAGCGTCCGCGGCGCCTGGGCCATCGTCCTGCTGATGATGCTTGCCGCCGCAGCCTGGTCCATCAGCGGCAAGCTCATGGGCTGGGGCATGGTCGAATGGCTGGCCTGGACCCTGTCCTTGATGTTCGACCTCGCCGGGCTCATCTGCGCCGTCTACGCCGAGCGCGCCATCATGCGCGGCACCCCGTCCGGTCTCCCGCGCCTCGCCGTCTTCGGCTTCGTCTCCGTCTCCGGAGTCCTGAACTGGTCGGAAGGCGTCGAGCTCGGCGGCACCGTGGGCGGCATCGGCCTCGCCAGCATCTCTCTCGCCGTGGAGCTGCTCTTCGAGCTGCACCGCCGGGACGTGAGGGACGAACAGCGCGCCGCCCGCGGCCTGGTCGCGGAGCGCATGCCGTACATCCCCCTGCTGGCCTGGGTGATGTTCCCTGCACTGTCGTGGCAGAAGCTGCGGACAGCGGTGAGGGCCCGGCTGGAGACCCTGGACACCGTCACTCCGCCTGTGACGGCCGTGACCAGCGTCGACAGGGTTCCTGACGCCCTGGTGACGCCCCCCGTCATGACGCCCGTGACGGCCCCGCCCGCGCCGCCGGCCCTGCCCAGCTCGCCGACCCCGCCGCCTCCTCCGCCCGCGCGCAGGCCCGCGCCGCGGCCGCCCGTTGTCCCGGTCGGCGCGCGCCAGCTGCCGATCGTCGCCCGGCCTGCGGCCTCGCAGGCGCCCGTACCCGCGCAGGACCCCGCACCGATCCAGTACAGCGACCCGCGATGCGCAGTGATCCGCGCGCTGTACGACACGGTTCCGCCGACTCGCCCCGGCACCGCAGCCATGCGCGCCGCGATCATTGCCGCAGGCCACCCCGAGGCGTCCGACGGGACGATCCGCGGAGTCCTGCGCGCCGAGGTCGAGCGGTACGAGCCCCACCTTGAAGGCCTGCCCTCCTCGTCCCCCTTCGCCAGGGGGGCCTAACGATGCCCGTGACCGTCGTCGTCGGCGCGGCCTACGCGGCGAGCGCCATCAGCGCGCTCGCCGCCCTCGCCCGCACAGCGCCCCACGCCGTCCTCCCGGTCACGGCCACCGGCGCCGCCATCCTCGCCATCACCGCGCTTGTCGCGGCCATCCTCCACTGAGGACCTCCGCATGCCCCTGGCCCTGTCGCCCCTCGACCTGCCCACGTACGGTCTCGTCTCCCTCGGAGGCGTCACCGTTGGACTCAGCCTGCTGGCCTGGGACTTCACCCGCTGGTGGGCCAGCCACAAGAAGCGGTTCGCCGTGAAGTCCTTGAGCGCGCTCCTGCCACAGGTGCTCTGCCTGGCGTACGGCGCGCTCCTCATCCTGTGCGCCGGAGGGATCATCGGCGCCCTGGTCGACTGGTCCCTGTGGGGAACGAACCAGGTCGGGGACATCGTCCTCGTCTACGGCCTCGGCGCACCCGCGCCGAACGTCACCCGAGCCGGCCACCTCGCGCTCACCCCCGGCGGGCACGCGGCCGTCATCATCATCACGGTCGTGATCACCGCCGTGTGCAGCCGCCGAGGATTCCGCTGGGACTTCGTCCGCCAGATCCTCGCCGGGATCAGCCTCGGCCTGGCCTCCAGCATCGCCGGAGCCGTGGGCATCGTCGTCGCACCGACCGTGTCCTGGGCTGGCGACTACGTGATGGGGCTGCTGTGAAGGCGCAGCAGCCGGACGAGGAACCGGCGGAGCAGGCAGACGAGACGGCGGGGGAGTCCGACGAGTCGAGCGGCCGCAGCCGCGTCGTAGTGCTGTTCGTCGTGGGCATCGTGGCGGCCTGGCGCATCGTCGCCGCCTTCCCGGAGGTCGCGTACATCGTGGTCGGCATCCTCGGGGCGGTCGGCTGGCAGAAGTTCACCGCCTGGCGCGAGGGACGGGACGCCGAGGGCCAGGCGGAGGCCGAGCCGCCGGACGTCGGCGAGGCGCTGCGCCGCCTCATCCGGGATGACAAGGGCGTGCTCCTCACCGTGCTCCGAGACGACCTGAAGCTCCCCGACACGAAGGCCGTGAAGGCTCTCCTGGAGGCTGCGGGCATCCCCTGGAAGCCGTCGCGCACACGAGAGGGGAATGGGCCGGCCGTACGTCGGGAAGCCATCCCGCCCGCGCCCTCTCCCGTTGCCGACGACTCCCATGGTGAGGGTTGTTGTTGCAGGTCAGGCGACAACGGCAACGGCAACAACGCGGACGGCGAGGGCCCAGGGGAGGGGATTCGTGTAGAGCGCACGGACAGCGGCTACCTGATTCACGATCTTGGTCGACGTATGGCCGCCGAGATCGGAAAGATCCGCCCGGTCAAGCCCAACGAGGGCGAGGGGCGCGGTCGATGACCCGCCGCCTCCCACTCGATCGCCCCGGGCGGACGACAGCAAGATTCTGTGATCACGAGAGGGTGGACAGCATGAGCGAGCGCGTGACAGTGAGGGTCCTGCTGGTCTTCGGGGACCAGGCCGAGATCGTGGCGGACGTCCCGCCGGAGGAGCGAGAGGCGCCCGTGCGGTACCCGGTGGCCGAGATCGCCGAGGCGGTCGGGCTGGACCGGGCGCAGCTCCCTGGGGCGCGGCTGACGGCCGAGATTGGGCCTGGTGATCGACTGTCCGGCTGGCGCCGGGCCTGATGGCTGGTCAAGGCCCTGATCCGTTCCTCGGATTGGGGCCTTCCGTTTGCCCGTAGGTGTTGCATTTCAGTGCACCAGCATGCGACAATAGAGACGTAAACGGGAAGGGGCCGCGAACCCCAACCCACCACCCAAAAAGGAAGGAAGCCGACATGGCAGACTCCGGAGACCTCAGCATCGAGGCCATCGCCCGCAAGATCGCCGGGCAGTACGCGGTACTCCAGATCTCCTGCGAGATGCTCCCCGTCCCGATCGCCCTCCCCGAGGCCAGCGTGACCCTGAGCAACCTAGACACCATCCCGGCCGTCCAGCGCGTGGTCGACCTCGCCGAAGAGCAGCCGATGCCCGAAGAGGTCCAGGCCCACCTCTTCACCGCCGCGATCTTCTGGCTCACGGCAATGGACCTGCTCGGCATCATCGTCGCCAACGAATGGACGGACGCCCGCGCCTACCAGGCCCTCGGCGCCCTCTCCATCTCGGGAGACGCGCTGAAGGACCTCGGCACCTGGCTCGTCGACCAGCAGTAACCCACCCCGTCGCCCCCGGCACCCAGCCGGGGGCGACCCCATATCCAAGAACAGAAGCGACCGGCGGCCCCGAGCCGAAGCCCAGACACCCCGAAGGGCGCTCGCGAAAAGCCGCCGGTCCCACCCAGCCGAAAGGGCCGGACAACCATGGTAGCCAGCCAGCCGCAGGGCGAGACCCTCCGAGAGATCGCCGACCGCCACGGCCGGGCGTACAACACCCTTCGAAACCAGTGGTCCCGGCACGAGGCCTGGCCCGACCCGCTCCCCGAGAAGCGCGGCCGCAGTCTCGTCTACGACCCCGCCGCCGTCGACCGGGTCATCGCTGAGCACTTCGCCCGCCCGGCCACCGAGCTGGAGCCCCGCCGCCTCTACACGGCGAAGGAGATCGAGGCCCTGACGGGCGTCACGGCCGCCACGATCCGCGCCGACGTCTCGAAGGACCGGTGGCCGGCACCCGACGACACCTCGGGCCGCGCGCACCGCTGGTACGGCGAGACCGTCACGACGGCGCTGACGAGACGACGCGGCTACCGGCGCAGCCCCGAGAACTGATCCGGCCGCGCCCGATCGCTCGTTGCGCTGCGGTCGCACGGCGACCCTGGCAGGCTGGAGCAGGCCCCGTCGCGCATCCCCCGTCGCGGCGGGGCCTTCGTGCGTCATCCTGGGCGCATGCCTGCTGCGCTCCGCTTCACCGGCGAGGACAAAGATCTGACGCTCGACGAGCTCGCTGCGTTCGTCGAGGCCGCGCGCAGGGCGGACGTCCCCGGGGACAACCCGCTCCGGGCCGAGCTCTCGTCGAGCGGGAAGATCAAGGAGATCACCGTCGCTGTCGACGTCGATCGGAGCTGACGGGCATCACGACACGCTGTCGTCCGCGACCTCGTCCAGCTTCCCGTACGAGTCGAGAGACCAGCGGACTCCTGCGTCGTCCGTGAAGCACAGGGTGGGCCGGTTGTTGTGAGCGGTCGAGTCTGGCCACGCCTGGGACCGGAACACGGCCGCTCGTCCCGCGCCAAGGAGCGGAAGCGGGGTGATCCATCGCTCGCCGAGAGCCAGGGGTCCGCTGTCCTGGCTTCCAATGGCCGCGTATACCTCAGCTGCGATGTACGCGGTTCCGTAGCGGACTTCCAGGTCCCGGATTGGCTTGTCACTACCGTTGACCACCTCGGCCGAGCGTAGTGCCGCGCCCTGGGCGCCGACCGGAACCAACGTGTCCGTCATCCGAACCTGGAGGGCCTGTGCCACCCGTCGACTCTCGGCAGCAGCGCGGAGTTCCGCCCGCTCCAGCGTCAGGTTCTCCTGTTGCTCGGCCATGAACCGGAGCTGCTCGCCGATGAACTGGCGCTGCTCGCCGATCTGGTGCCGCTGACTCTTGATCGTCTGATACGCGAACACCGCGACGATGCCTGCGAACACCGACGCAATCCACGTCGGTACATCGCCCCACTGCAATGGGCCCACACCCCACCCCTCACTTCGTGCTCAGTCTCGCCAGCCAGACGCTCGCCCACCCCGTCACAGTTCCCATCCGGCGCCCGTCATGACGGGGCTGACGCTGTTTGACACCGTCGGGAGGATAGATCCATGAGCCAGTCATTCAAGTATCGCGGCCCGGCCGCCATCGACGGCGTTCAGTTCCCCGTCGTCCTGCTCCAGGAGGACACCGGCCCCGGCGAGAGCCTTCAGTCCTGGAGCGGCATGTCGTCCTTCCGCGCCGCGGACGCTCCCGAAGGCTTCACCGGGAACCTCGGAGACGGCCAGCCCGTCAAGATCGAACTGCCCGAAGGTCGCAGCGCCCAAGTGCTGATCCAGAACACCCAGTTCGACGGTCAGTCCTGGACCGTCTACCTCCAGGGCACGGGCCCGACCCCCGCCTGAATCCCCGTCAGGCACCGTCACGACGGCACTGACGCCCGTCACGCCGACATCTGGCGGGGCGGGCGCTCCGCTCGTGCGGACGTGTCGACCTCAGCGCGCCGAGACGGGACGCGCGCCTGTTCGACCTAAGCTCCCAGGTCGTGACCGATATCCCCGATGATCTGATCAGGCTTGAGTGCGCGGCCGAGACCGCCCGCGCCAGAATGGCCGGCCTCACCGGCGATGAGTACGACGCCCAGTGGCGAGCCTGGCGCGAAGCATCCACCGCCTTCCAGGCCGCGGTCACCGAGTACGCCCGGCGAGACGACGTGACCATGTCCCGGTACGAGATCGAGCAGGCCGCGAAGAAAGCCGTACGCCACGCGCAGGAAGACCCCGCGGTCGAGTAGCTCAGCGTGCAAGCGGCTCGAACGCAGCGTCACGGAAGCGCCACAACGGCCCGGCGCCCGTGACGCTGACGCGACGATGCCCCCTCGTAACCACCGTCCCAGGGGGAACCATGCGCCACCACATCACCGCCGCCGCCCTCGCAGTCGCCGCCCTCGCGCTCACCGCGTGCACCGCAGCCAGCACCGACACCGGCACTACTGCCGACAAGCCGAAGGCCGCCACCAGCAAGCCGAAGACGCCCGAGCACAGCACGCCCGAGACCGCGTTCCTCCTCGCCGTGCACTCGAAGATCCCCGCACTGGCCAAGGCACCCGACGATCAGATCCTCGACGTCGGCCACTCCTCCTGCGACGCGATCGACGAGGGCAATTCGCCCACCGCAGTCGCCGCGACCGTGGAGAAGAACGCACAGATCGGCCTCACGGCCTCCGGCTACCTCGTCGGCGCGGCCGTCAGCCAGCTCTGCCCGCAGCACAAGAGCGAGCTGTGACGTAGTTGCATTTCGGGATCATCTGCTTCATCCTGAGCGCAAGTCCGGCGTGCCCGGACATCCCACACTCGTAGATCGCGCCACGTGCGCAGCCCGAAGGCCCGCCGCCGTGCGGGCCTTCGCCATGTCCAGGGGGTGACCACCCATGGGCAGCTCGAACCCCGTCACAGACCAGGAGCGGCAGCGCGTCCGCGAGCTGCACGCGCAGGGGCGCGGGCGCAACGAGATCGCCACCGAGCTCGGCCGCTCCGGCCGGACAATTAGCGAGATCGCCAAGAGCCTCGGTCTCTCCTTCGCCCGCGCCGCCCAGGTCCAACAGGCCACCGAGATCCGCCAGGCCGACCTCGCCGACCGCCGCGCCGCCACCGCGCAACGCCTTCAGGACGTCGCCGAACGCGAGCTGGAGAAGCTCGACAAGCCCCACACGTACTTCGACTGGGGCGGAAAAGATCACGACTTCGACACCTACGAGGCCCCGGAGCCGACACCGGCCGACAAGCGGGCCCTGATGGGTGTCGTCGCCACCGCCCTGGACCGGTCGCTGAAGCTCGCCCCGCCGGAGCAGGACACCGAGGGCCTGGCCGCCGTCGACGCCTGGCTGAAGGGGATGATGCCGTCCGGCGAGTGAGGGGGCGCCATGTTCACCGCCCTCGCCGGGAAGTCGCTCCGCGCCACCCAGCTCGCAGCCGCGCGCGGAAACCTCTGGGAGGGCGCGGTCCGGTCAGGCAAGACCATCGGCTCAATCATGGTGTGGATCAAGTACATCCGCACCGGGCCACCCGGCGCGCTCCTCATGGTCGGCAAGACCGAGCGCACGCTGAAGCGGAACATCATCGACGTCATCGTCTCGATGCTCGGCGTGAAGCGCTGCGTCTACAAGGCCGGCGCGGGCGAGGTCGTGATCCTCGGCCGCACGATCTACGTGGCCGGCGCGAATGACGAGCGCGCCGCCGACAAGATCAAGGGCCTCACGCTCGCAGGCGCATACATGGACGAAGTGACCACGTACCCCCAGAGCTTCTTCCAGATGCTCGAGACCCGCCTGTCGGTCGAGGGTGCGCAATGGTTCGGGACCACCAACCCAGAGGGCCCGAACCACTGGCTGAAGAAGCAGATCCTCGACCGCGCCCGGCTGCACCTCCGCCGTGACGGAACCCTCGTTGAGAGCCAGGACCCGACCGCCCTGGACCTGCACCGGTTCTCGTTCGTCCTGCAAGACAACCCGTCGCTGCCGGCCTCGTACGTCGACTCGCTGAAGCGGTCCCACCAGGGCCTGTTCTACCGGCGGTACATCCTCGGCGAGTGGTGCCTCGCAGAGGGCGTGATCTTCGACGGGTTCGATGAGGCAAAGCACGTCGTCGACCTGGTCCCGGAGATCAGCCGCTGGATGGCGGTCGGAATCGACTACGGCACCGTGAACCCGTTCGCCGCGCTGCTGATCGGGGTCGGCGCCGACAGTCGCCTGTACGTCGCCTCGGAGTACCGGCACGACTCCCGGATCGCTCGTAGGCAGCTCACCGACGCGCAGTACAGCGTCGGCGTACGGCGCTGGCTGGCCTCGTACGAGCACCGCGGCACGAAGGGCGTCGCCCCCTCGTGGATCTTCGTGGACCCGTCCGCCGCGTCGTTCATGACGCAGCTGTGGAGCGACGGAGTACCCGGCGTCGCCCAGGCCGACAACGACGTGAAGGACGGCATCCGCAGCGTGGGGACGGCCTTCGGCGAGAACATCCTGAGCATCCACCGCTCCTGCGAAGGACTCCTCGACGAGCTGCCCGCCTACGTGTGGGACGAAAAGGCGTCCGCCAAGGGCGAGGACAAGCCGCTGAAGGTCAACGACCACAGCGTGGACGGTCTCCGGTACGGGCTGCACAGCTCGGTGAACGAGTGGCGGCACCTGCTGCCCGTGACCAGCCTGGAGGTCGCAGCGTGAGGATCGAGGTCCTCCTCCAGACCGAGGGACAACTCGCCGCCGTGGTCGGCGAGGCCGAAGGCGACACCTGGCAAGAGATGCAGACCGAACTTCCCGCCCTGCTGCGGGACCTGGCCGAAGCGATCGAGAAGCGCGACGAGGGGGAGGTACCCGATGCCGCTCCCCGCTAAGGGCACCCCGTGGCCGCCCGTCCACCCCGCGATCCGCGCGGACATGGAGGACTGGCGCGCCTGGTTCTCCGCGAACCCCGACCGCCTCACCTACCGGTACATGAACCGCCACCGCGACGCCTCCCGCTACGGGCCGCCCATGAACCGGCCGAGCACCTACCGCGGAGGCGTCGTCGGCCGTGTCGCCCGCTGGTTCTGGGGCACCCCCACGCCCCTCGGCGAGAAGCGCGCCGCACTGCACATGCCGCTCGCCCGCGATATCGCCCGCACCAGCAGCGACCTCCTGTACTCCGAGCCGCCGGCCCTGAAGGTCGACGACCCGGACACGCAGGAGCGCCTCGAAGAGCTGATGGAGTGCGGGCTGACGCGGACTCTCATCGCGGCCGGCGAGACCGGGGCCGCGCTCGGCGGCGCCTACCTGCGGATCGTGTGGGACGACGCGGTCCGGGACCGGCCGTGGATCAGCATGGTCCAGGCCGACAACGCCGTCCCCGAGTTCGCGCACGGAGACATCCTCCGCGCGGTCACGTTCTGGACGGTCCTCGTCGTCGACGGGCAGCGGGTCGTCCGCCACCTGGAGCGCCACGAGCCGGGCCTGATCCTGCACGGCGTGTACGACGGCACGGAGACGAACCTCGGCAAGCCCGCCGACCTCGCCGCGTTCCCGGAGACGAAGGACCTGGAGCCCACCCGCGCCCTGCCGATCGGGAAGCGGCTTGCCGTCGCCTACATCCCGAACACGATGGTCGCCCCGGACTGGGACGACATCCCGGGAGCGGCCGGCCTCGGCACCTCGGACTACCAGGGCGCGGAGACGTTCCTGTCCGCGGTCGATGAGACGTACACCTCGTGGATGCGGGACATCCGCCTCGCCAAGAGCCGGATCATCGTCCCGTCCGGGTACCTCCTGAACAACGGTCCGGGGATGGGCGCGGTGTGGGATGACCGCGAGGTGTACGCCCCGATGAACGTCCCGCCCAACAGCGAGCAGCAGATCACTTTGAACCAGTTCCTGATCCGGCACGAGGAGCATCGGGCCACGATCGAGGAGCTGGTGGGCAAGGTGATCAGGAACGCGGGCTACTCCGGCGGTACGTTCGGTGACGACTCCAGCGGGGCCGCGGTCACGGCGACTGAGATCAAGGCCCGCACCGCGCGGAGCATGTCCACCCGCGCGCGTAAGGCCGAGCTCGCGGCGACGGGCATCGCGGACATCGTGGAGACCCTGCTCATGCTGGAGGCCTCCGGCATGTTCCCCGGGATCACCGGGGTGGAAGTCGAGCGGCCGGACGTGAAGTTCCAGGACTCGGTCCAGGACGACATCAAGACCCTCGCCGAGACCGCCGAGCTGCTGCAACGTGCGGAAGCCGCGTCGACCGAGGCGAAGGTGGCGCTGCTGCACCCGGACTGGGACGAGGACGACCAGGAGGCCGAAGTCCAACGGATCATGCGCGAGACGGGGCGCCTCGTCGAGGACCCGCTCAGGCTCGGCGCAGACCGGCCCGACTTCGGGGAGCAGCCGCCCGCCAACGAGCCGGACCCGGCCGCGGAGGATGCCGCAGCCGAGGACGACCTCGGCGAGGACGTGACCGCGACGCAGTAGCGGGGGTGACCGGATGGCCGTCAGCCCCGACATGGCCGAGGACCTCGCGGCTGCGGTGTCCACGCTGTACGAGCAGGCCGAACTTGCCCTGATCGAGAAAGTCACGCGCGCGCTGGCCGAGGGCATCGACTCGCCGCTGTGGGTGGAGCTGAAGCTCGCCGCGCTCGGGAACCTGCGCAGTGCGATCGACGAGATCATCTCCGTACTCCAGACCAACGCGTCCGGAGCGATCCACAAGGCCGTCGCCGAGGCGTACGACCGCGGGCAGCAGGCGGCAGTGCTCGAACTCGGCGCGGTCGCGACCGGTCCCGCACTCGCGGCGGCCGAGGCGCTGCCGACAGCTCCGGCCGTGGACCGGCTCGCCGCCGCGCTCGTCTCGGAGACAGGGGCGACGCACGCGCGAATCCTGCGGACCGGGCTGGACGTATACCGCCAGGTGATCGCCGAGGCATCAGCGGCGCCGCTGCTCGGAGCTACGACACGGCGGCAAGCGGCCGAGCAGGCCCTCGCGAAATTCGCCGGCCGCGGGGTCACGGGATTCGTGGACCGATCCGGCCGCGCCTGGAACCTCACCTCGTACGCGGAGATGGCCAGTCGGTCCGCGCTCGGACGGGCGGCGGTGCAGGCGCACACCGACCGGCTCGGTGCTGCGGGGATCGACCTCGTCGTGGTCTCTGACGCCCCGGAGGAGTGCCCGCGGTGCAAGCCGTGGGAGGGGAAGATCCTCCGCCGGGAGGGCGCGGCCGGGGCCGGCGTCGAGGAGATGGAGCACGCGACGGAGGACGACCGCATGGTCCGCGTCCACGTCGCCGGGTCCCTCCCGGAGGCCCGCGCGGCTGGGCTGATGCATCCGAACTGCCGGCACTCCATCTCGATCTACCTGCCAGGCGTCACCAAGCCGCTGCCTCCGAAGGCAGAGCGGACGCGTGCGACGTACGAGCAGTCACAGCAGCAGCGCTACCTAGAGCGGCAGGTCCGCAAGTGGAAGCGCGAGGCCGCCGGGGCGATGGACGACCAGAAGAAGGCGGCCGCGAACGCGAAGGTCCGCGCCTACCAGGGCCGGATCCGCGCCTTGGTCGCCGAGACCGGGCTCCCGCGCAAGGGCCACCGCGAGCAGCTCGCGGGCGCCCGCTGAGACTTCCGGCCGCCGGGCGCGGCCGGGGACACCGATCCGCCTGGTGCGGGTCACTCCTGAAGGTCCGCCAGGCGCGGGCCACACAGCACCACCACGGGCACGCCAGGTTGCGGCCCGAACCCCCAATGCCCGCCAGGCGCGGGCGACACCTGCCCTTGGAGGGCGCATGCGGAAGAAGACTCTGCCCCGACTCGCGGGGGGCGGCTGGGCGCACCCGTACGGCCACGGCCCTTTCTCCCCGTTCCTGTACGCGGACGGAGGGGACGGCGACGGCTCCGGATCCGGCAGCGGCGACGGGGGCGGTGACGGAGGCGGTGGAACCGGCGACGGCGGGAGCTCGGGCGGCGGTGACGGCGGCCAGGGCGGCGCGGGCACCGGAGGTGGCTCCGGCAAGGACACCGGCCAGGGCAAGGACGGGGGCGATGACCTCGCGGCCACGGTCAAGCGGCTGGAGAAGGAACTCGCCGACGCCCGCAAGGACGCCGGGAAGGCCCGTACGGACGCGAAGAAGCAGGCCGCGGACGACGCGGTCTCGGCCATCACCAAGCAGCTCGGCAAGGCGCTCGGATTCGTGAAGGACGACGCGCCGCCGGACCCGAAGGCACTTGCGGACGCCATCGCGCAGAAGGACACCACGATCAGCGAGAGGGACGCGGCGCTCCGCGCGAAGGACGTCGAGCTCGCCGTCTGGTCGCGGGCCGAGAAGCTCCAGGCGAAGGCCGGCGCGCTCCTCGACTCCCGGTCCTTCCTCCGCGAGATCGCCGAACTCGACCCCTCCGAAAAGGGCTTCACCACCGCGCTCGACACCGCGATCAAGGACGCGCTGAAGGAGAACTCCACCGCGTTCGGCACTGCTCAGCCCGCCGGGAAGTCCGGCGGCGACCTGTCCGGCGGGACGGGTGAGGGAGCCGCGAAGAAGCGCTCCGGATCGCTCGCAGGGGCGATCTCGAACCACTACCAGACCTGACCTTCAGGAGTAACCCATGCCCGTGACGCTCGCCCAGGCGGCGCTCAACACTCAGGCGGACATCGACTTCGCCGTCATCGACAACCTCCGCCGCAACTCGTGGCTGTTCCGGAACATGGTGTGGGATGACACCGTCACCCCGGGCACGGGCGGCGGCTCCCTCACCTACGGGTACACCCGGCTGCTCGCCGCCTCGGCGGCCAGCTTCCGCCGGTTCAACGAGGAGTACGTCCCCAACCAGGCGAGCAGGGAGCGGAAGACCGTCGACCTGCACCCTCTCGGTGGTGCGTTCACTGTCGACCGGAAGCTGGCCAACCTCGGCCCGGCCGCCTCGAACGAAATCTCGTTCCAGCTCGCACAGAAGCTGACCTCGATGCGGACCCGCTTCCAGCAGGAACTGATCCTCGGCGACACCGCCGTCGACGACGCAGGCTTCGACGGCCTGGACAAGGCGCTGACCGGGCAGTCCACGGAGTACCTGCCGGTCAACGAAGGCATCACCGCGGGGTACCTCGACTGGTCCCCGGCGACGGTGACCACCGAGGACATCGCCATGAGCGCGTTCGACGCGTTCGACGACTTCCTGTCGCGGATCATGGGCTCGCAGACCGGCTCCGGAGACCAGGGCGCGGACGGCTCCATCCCGGCCGGCGTCAAGGGGATCCTCGGCAACACGAAGTCGATCTCCCGCATCAAGTCCCTGGCCCGCCGCGCCTCGCAGTACACCTCGGAGCGCGACGCCCTCGGCATGCTGATCGAGAAGTACGGCGACTGGGTCCTCGTCGACCTCGGCGACCGTGCCGACGGCTCGGCCCCGATCATCCCGATCCAGACGCGCGACGCAGACGGAGCGGGCGGCGGCGGCAACATCACCGGCCTCACCGACATCTACGCCGTGAGCCTCGGCCTGGACGCGTTCCACGGCGCCTCGATGGCGGGCACCCCGCTCGTCGAGACCTACCTGCCGGACTTCTCACAGCCGGGCGCGGTCAAGACCGGCGAGGTCGAGATGGGCCCGGTCGCTGCGGTCCTCCGCAACACCAAGGCCTGCGGCGTCCTGCGCAACGTGAAGGTGCGGTGACCGACATGACGAACAGGTACACCGTCGAAGCCCCCGTCCGTACGTTCAGCGGCGAGTCCGTGGGCGTGCAGTTCTCCAAGGGCACTGGCCACGTGGACGACTCCACGAAGGACGGCCGGGCGGCCATCGAGTACTTCCGTCGCCAGGGCTACGCCCTCACCCCCGAGGGCGGCCCGGAAGCGGAGGACAACCCGCAGCCCCCGGCGGCCATCACCCCGGCCACGGAGTACGACCCGTCCAAGCACAACCAGGACGAGGTCCTCGCCTACCTCGACTCGCTGGCCAACAAGGACAGCGACAGCGACGCCGAGTACGACCGCGTCATCGCCGCCGAACGCGACGGCAAGGCCCGCAAGTCGATCCTCGCCCGCGGCGAGCAGAAGCAGGGAGACGAGAAGTGACCGTCCTCGGCGCATTCCGCGGGAACCCCCGCAACGAACTCGGCTGGCTGAACACCGCCGGCCGCCCCGACCCCGAGGCTCTGTTCCACCGGGCGAACCTCCCCCGCACGGGTCTCGACGACGTGGCCGCAGCGGCCACGGGCGTCCTGTGCTCTGTCGCCCTGTACCTCCAGGACGGCGACGTGGTCAGCAACCTGACGTTCATCAGCGCGGGCACCGCAGGCGCCACGCTGACGAACCAGTTCGCGGCCCTGTACAGCGGGGCGGGCGCGCTGCTCGCGCAGTCCACGGACAGGACCAGCGAGGCGTGGGCGGCCGACACGGCGAAGACGTTCGCGCTGGCCACGGCGCAGCGGATCACCAAGTCCGGGATCTACTACGCGGCGCTGTCGGTCGCCGCGTCCACGGTTCCGACGCTGGTCGGCACGCTCGGAGCGAAGCCTGTCCTGACGGGCGAGGGCAACCTCTCCCAGACGTCCGGCTCCGGTCTTACGGCCACCGCCCCGGCGACGATCGCCACGCCCGCCTTCAAGCGGGCCGTGCCGCTCGTCATCGCGACCTGAGAGGGGATCGGACATGCCTCTCTCTGGAGCAATGCTCGCGGTCAGCGCGTACGGCGAGCTGACCAACGCGCTCGACATGGGTACTGGCCGCGCGCCGCAGTCTCTGTCCAAGTCGATGTCTCTCGCGTCAGGTACGGGCGTCGGCAAGGCGGACCGGATCTTCTCCGACCGGCGCACCCTGGCCGCATCGGCGACCGAGGATCTCGACCTGGCGGGCGTCCTGCTCGACGCGTTCGGCGCAGCGATCACGTTCGCCCGGATCAAGGGCCTGATCGTCGCGGCGGCGGCCGGGAACACGAACAACGTCGTCGTCGGGGCCGCATCGTCCAACCCGTGGGCGACGCTGCTCGGTTCGACGCACACGCTGACCCTGCGGCCGGGCGCCTTCGTGGCGGTCGGGACCGGGGTGGCGGACGCGGTCGGCTACGCGGTGACGGCGTCGACGGGCGACCTGCTGAAGATCGCCAACAGCAGTTCCGGCACCCCGGTGACCTACGACATCCACATCATCGGCGCGTCCGCGTAGCCGACAGCCCAGCGATACGGGAGGCCTTCGGGCCTCCCTTTCGCGTTCCTGAAGGGAAACGCGATGGCGAACATCGTCTTCAACATCGCCCTCGGGCGGCTGGCGTACTACGCGTCGCTGCCCGCCACCAACGACGCACTGATCATGGTTCCGCTGGAGGCAAGCGGCCTCGTCGCGGACTCGACGATGCGCGACTATGACGACCTGTCGACCCTGCTCGCCGGCGCGACCAACGAGCAGACCAGCAACATGACCCGCAAGACCCTCACCAGCGTCACCGTGACTGTCGATGACACCAACGACCGCGTCGCCATCGACAGCGCGGACGTCACATGGACGGCCGCCACTGGCAACGCGATTGGCGCGGTGGTCATCTGCTACGACCCGGACACCACGACCGGCACGGACAGCGACCTGATCCCGCTGACCAAGCACGACGTGTCGATGACCCCCGATGGGTCGGACTTCACGCTGACGGTCGCCGACATCGTCCGCTCCAGCTCCGCCGCATAGCCCGGGGGTGAGCGATGGCCGTCAGCTTCCGCGGCGCCACATCCGCCAACGGCGGGTCAGCCACGGCCACCGCCATCACCCCCACCCTGGCCGGCACGTCGTGGGCGGCCGGGGATCTGGTCCTCGTCGTCCTCACGGTCGGCGCCTCCACCTCGTGGACGGGATCGGCCGGGTGGACGGAGGTCCACGACAACTCGAACTCGGGCGGGGCGGGGCACACCGGTGCTGTGTACCGGCGCGTCATGCAGTCCGGCGACGGGAACCCCACGTTCACGGCGGCCGCCGCCGGGAAGTGGGCGTGGGCCGCGATCGCACTCGCGCCGGGCGCGGGGGAGACCATCGCAGTCGACGCGGTCGCCACAGCGAAGATCGTCACGGCCGCAGCTGAATCCCACACCCCTAACTCAGTTGCCGCAGTGTCCAGTTCGGTGACCAGCGTCGTCCTCAACTCGACCCGCGCGGACATCCTCGGCAGCTCGGCCGTCGTCACTACCCCGCCCACCAACTGGACCGAACCGACCGGCGGCGACACGTCCACGGCCACTGGAACGACCAACGCAACCCGGCAGGTCGGGGCCAGCCTCTCCTACCGGCTGGCGCAGAGCGGGACCGTCGCCCCGGGCGCGCAGACGATCAACCAGGGTGCGGCGCGCGCCACCGAAGCGAACCTCTACCACCTGCTGGTCGCGGTCGCTACGTCCGGTACCTCCCAGGCGCTCGGGACCGCAGGCGAGACGGACACGGCCCAGGCCCTCGCCAAGGCCAAGACGAAGGCCCTCGGGACCGCGACGGAGAGCAACGCCGGACGGCCCCTCACCCGCCTCGTCATCCGCGCGCTCACACCCGCCGCGGAGACCACGGCCGCGCAAGCACCAGGGCGCGCGAAGCAGCGCGCCCTCGGCCTGGCCGCGGAGACCGACGGGGCGCAGGCCCTCGGCCGGACTAAGCGCCGCACGCTCGGCACCGCGGTGGAGACCTCGGCCGGGCAGCCTCTCGCGGGCGCCCGCAGCCGCGCTCTTCCGGTTGCGGTCGAGACGGACACGGCGCAGGCTCTCGCGCACAGCAGGCGCCGCACACTCGGCGTCGGCCAGGCGACCGAGACCGCGCAACCCCTCGGCGCCCGTAAGACCAAGCCGCTCACCACGGGCGAGGCGACCGAGACCGCGCAGCCGGCCGGGCGCCGGAAGGCCCGCGCGCTCGGGGCCGCGGCCGCCACGGAGACCGCGCGCCCGCTGGGCACGGCCAAGCGGCTCGTTCTCGGCCCGGCCACCGAAACGAGCACGGGCCTCCCGCTCGTACCGGCCACCGGCCTCCAGGCCGCAGCCGAGACCACCACCGCGCGGCCACTGACCGGGGCGAAGAGGCAGGCGCTCACGACCGCGGAGTGCACGGAGACGGCGCTCACGCTGGCCTCGGCGTCGGGCATCGTCGGCGCCAGCGAGACGAGTACCGCCCGGGCCCTCGGCCAGATCAAGACCATGGCACTGGGCACTGCCCAGTCCACGGAGACCGCCCGGCCACTCGGTCGGGCACGACGTCGTGACCTCGCCCCCGCGGCTGAGACCACGACCGGGCTGCCGCTTTCGGGGCGTAAGCGGCAGGCCCTGACGCCGGGTGAGGAGTCCTCTGGGGCCGGACTCCTCACCACGGCCAAGCGGCAGACCCTGCCGAGCGCCGTGGAGAGCAGCGCAGCACAGGCACTCACCGGCCTCGTTGCGGGCGTCCTCGGCCTCGCCGGGGAGACCGCGGCCGCGCAGCCCCTGCCCGCGCACAAGGCGCGGACGCTGGGACCGGCTGCCGGGACAGACACCGCGCAGGCACTCGCCGGCACGAAGCGGACCACGCTCGGCACGGCGACCGAGACCGCGGCCGCGCGTCCGCTCACCGCGGCGAAGCAGCTGCCGCTCACGGCCGCAATCGAGACGACAGCGGCCCGGGCACTCACCATCCCCGGCCGCATCGTCCCTGCCGCCGAGACGACGACGGCGAGGCCGCTCACCGGGGGCAAGACGCGTGCGGTCGCAGCCGCGGGCGAGGTGGCCACAGCGCAGCCACTGTTCGGCCGGAAACGGCTGGCCCTCGGCACGGCGGCCGAGACCAACACGGCGCAGGCCCTGGCGGGAGCAGGCCGGCTGACTCTCGGCACCGCGAGTGCGCTCGAGTCCGCCGAGCAGCTCGGCACCGTCTCGCGCGTGCAGCTGGGCACCGCGCACGAGATCAACCGGGCGCTCATCGGCCCGAAGATCCGGCTCACGCCAGCCGTCGAGCACGCCCAGGCGCTCGCCCTCAGCGGCCACCGGCAGCGGCCCGCCGACCAACTCGACAGCAGCACGTCTGGACCGGTACTCACGCCGAGCACCGGCGGCCCGGGCCTGTCGACGTCCAGCAGCGGGCCGCACCTGGCGGCCACCACGACCGGAGGAGGGTGACGATGCCCGATGTGGGAGACCTCGTCACGGCACGGCTGACGGTGTCCCCGGCGGACGTCACGACGGGCGTCAGCCTGGTCGTCACGCGCCCTGACGGCTCCACCGTGACGCCCGTCGTGACGGGGTCTGACGGGGGCGCAGCCTGGACGGCTCCGGTCACGTACACGCTCGCCGGGATCTGGCGCCTGTCGTGGACGGTGACCGGGACCGGCGCAAGCGTGGAGCACGAGCTGGTGTCCGTGGCCCCGGCCCCCGCCGTGGGTCCGCAGGCGCACGTGTACGCGTCCACGACGCAACTCGCGAACTACCTGCACGCTGCGGCGCCCCTGGACTCCCCGAAGCAGCTGGCAGAGGCGTCCAAGGCCCTCGACGACGCGCTGCTCACGGCGGTCTACGACACCGACGACGACGGCATGCCCACCAGCGCGACCGTCGCGGAGGCGTTCGCCGAGGCGGTCTGCGCGATCGTCGAGTGGTGGGGCGAGACCGGGGACGCGATCGGCGCGGACAGTGGCTGGGACACCGTTTCCGCCGGGCCCGTCGCCCTGGGCCGCTCCTCTGGCGGCTCCACCGCGACACCGATCGCCGCCGGCGCCCTGCCCCCGCGCGCGGCCGCCGCCCTGAGCCGGCTGCCCTCGTGTGAGTTCCAGACCGGCGTGACGAGCGCAGCGTGGCCCGGGATGGTGCTGCCCTCATGGTGAGGCAGATCCCCGGCTTCCTGCTCCAGCACCGGGTGACCGTGGAGGCATACCTCGGGTCCGGCAGCAAGGGCGATCTGTACGCGCCCCCGGTGACGGTGCGCTGCCTGATCGACGAGAAGACGCAGCAGGTCACCTCGCCAGGCGGACAGACCGTCACTTCTGGGTCCTCGTACATCACTCGCCCCGATCATCGGCCCCCGCCGAACAGTCGCGTGACGCTGCCCGATGGGCGCCGGACGACGGTCATCACGATCGCTCGCGCAGACGGCGGCGCACTGCCCGTCCCGTCCAACACGCAGGTCTTTCTCCAGTAGGGGGTGCGTCGTGGCACAGAGCTTCCGGCTCACGTGGAATGGACCCGCTGTGGAGAGGGCGCTGCGTCAGGCTGCCGCGCGCGGGGTGTTCCTCTCGGCAGAGCACGTGCTCGGGCAGGCCCAGGCCCTCGTCCCGCTCGACGAGAGCCCGCTCATGCAGTCGGGGACGGCGAGCGTGGACGAGCCCTCGCTGACCGGAATGGTGTCCTTCGACACCCCCTACGCGGTGCGGCAGCACGAGGACCTCACCTACCGGCACGCCCCGGGCCGCACCGCCAAGTACCTGGAGCAGCCCCTCAACGCGAGCCGTACCGAGGTCCTCGCCATCATCGCCGCCCAGCTGAGGCGGGCGATGCGGTGAGCGGATACACCAGCAGCCTCCTCGACGGAATCGCCGGCCTCCTCGCTGAGGCCGGCGTCGGTGTGTTCACGCCCGACGCGGTGGTCCAGGACCCGGACACAGGGATCTTCCGGGGCGTCATGCCCGACTCCCCGGAGCGCGCCCTCGGTATCACCGCGTACCCGGTGACCGACGACGACACCACCAACGCGATCACGGCGGTGCAGATCCGCATGCGTGCGGGCCGCGACCCGGACGCGATCGACAACCTCGCCGACGTGGTGTTCGACGAGCTGCACAACCGCCGCCAGTACCGGATCGGCGGCATCTTCGTCGCCCTGTCCTGGCGGCAGTCACAGGCATGGATCGGCCAGGACGCGCAGAAGCGCATGGAGCTGACCAGCAACTACTACTTCCGGACGACCAGGTCCGGGGCTCACCTGATCGACTAGGAGGACCCGCTATGGCCACCCCCACCGAGACGACCGCACTCGCGCGGCGCTTCAGGCTCCAGCTCGACATGAGCATCGACCAGGACGGCAGCGACTGGCAGACCGTCATCGGCGTCACGGACTTCAAGCCCCCGGCGCCGGACCCCAACATCGAGGACTCCTCGGACTACGAGTCGGAGGGGTGGAACGGCAACACGAAGACTGCGCAGGGCTGGGAACTCGGGTTCACCATCAACCGCCGTGAGAACGACCAGGTGAAGGTCTTCCCCCCGACGCACGAAAAGCTCCGCCAGGCGGCGTGGCTGTTCGGCTCCCAGTCGATGGCCCACCTGCGCTGGTACGACCGCGACGGCCTGCCCGAGGCCTACGAGGGCTCGGGCATCGTGAAGTGGGAGCCGAGCGGCGGCGAGCACACCGCGCTGGACCAGGTCGAGGTCACCATCACGGGCGACGGCGCGCTCGACCTGATCGCCAACCCGGAGGCGTGACAGTGGCCAACGGCTTCGAGGCCCTCGACGACTTCCTGTCCGAAGGCCTCACCCTGCCGGTCAAGGGCAAGGACGGGATCACCAGGGAGTACCACATCCCCGACCCGTCCGCCGATGCCGGTATCAAGATCGAGAGGGTCACCTCTCTCGCGGCTCGGCTCGCTGCCGGTGGCACCGCACCCAAGCAGCCTGTCCTCGACAACGACGAGGAACTCGACCTGTACAAGCTGTGCTTGGGCGACGCCTACGAGTCGCTCATGGCCGAGACGTCGTGGTCCATGTTCAAGCACGTCGCCTTGACCTGCATGTTCTGGATCACCACCGACGAGGACACCGCGCTGGAGTACTGGCGCACTGGTGAGGCCCCGGGAAAAGCGGGACGGAACCGGGCGGAGCGCCGTCAGATCTCGCGCGGCTCCTCGGCAAAGGCTGCGGCGAACGGGACCCAGTCACCGGCCTCTACGAGTGGTACGAGGGCGGGATCCCAGCGCAGAAGGCGGGGCGGACACGGCAAAGGCCCCCGGCTGACCTGAGCTGGACGAAGCTCCTCCAGCAGTGGGCGCTGATCGAGGCCGACCTCCACCAGGTGTACGGCATCGACATCGAGGACGGCATCCTCCAGCGCCGCACATGGCGCTGGCTCCAAAACCGCATCCTCATGCTGCTGTCCACCGAGTCGCGGATGCAGCGCCTTTTCAACCCTCCCGAGGAACCACCCAAGACCCGACGGAGGTGAGTCATGGCGCTGACCGTCGGCGAACTCAACGGGATCATCAGCATCGACGACCGCGCGGTGAACCCCGCGCTGCGCCGAGCCGAGCAGGCCCTGCGTCAGGCCGGCAGCACCATGGGCAACGACGCCGAACGGGCCGGCCAGCAGGCCGGGCAGCAGCTCGGCGGCGGCTTCGTCCGTGGCGCTGACGGCCAGTGGCGCAACATGCAGGCGCAGCTCGTCGACGCGGTCACGGCCGCCACGCTCGAAGCGGAGTCCCAGGCGCGTCGCGGCGGCCAGCGGATCGCCGCGGGCGTGGACAACGGTCTCGACGGGCTGCGCACCGACGCCGCGCGGGCCGGGCAGCAGGCGGGCGACGCCCTCGGAGATGGTCTCGCCGACGGCGCCGCGGACGGCGCGGACAGCGCGGTCGCGGAGACCGAGTCGAAGCTGTCCAGGCTGAAGACGGCCGCGCTCGGTGTCGGAGCTGCGGCCGGCGCGGTCCTGATCGACGCCTTCGGGCAGGCGATGGAGCAGGGCCAGATCACCGGCCGCCTCGGCGCGCAGCTGAGCGCGACGGGCCCGGACGCACAGCGGTACGGGCACATCGCCGGCCAGCTGTACGCGCACGCGGTGACGGAGGACTTCCAGGGCGCCGCCGACGCGATCGGCGCGGTCATGGGCTCGGGCCTCCTGAAGCCGGAGGCGACGAACGGCCAGATCGAGTCGATCAGTACGAAGGTGTCGGATCTTGCGAGCACCTTCGACCAGGAGCTCGGCGGCGTCACCAACGCCGTGTCCCAGCTCATGCGGACCGGACTCGCGGCGAACGCGACCGAGGCCCTCGACATCGTCGCGAAGGGCTTCTCCACCAGCGCGAACAAGGGCGACGACCTGCTCGACACCCTCAACGAGTACTCGGTCCAGTTCAAGCGAGTCGGCCTCGACGGGGCAACGGCTGTCGGCCTGATCGACCAGGCCATCAAGGGCGGCGCCCGCGACTCCGACCAGGTCGCCGACGCGCTCGGTCAGTTCGGCGAGCTGGCGATCGGCCAGAGCCAGGGCGTGAAGGACGCGTTCAAGTCCATCGGGCTCAGCTCGTCGGAGGTCGCGGCGAAGCTGAAGAAGGGCGGCAAGTCCGGCCAGCAGGCCCTCCAGATGACGACGGACGCCCTGCGCAAGACGACCGACAAGACAACCCGCCTGAACGCCGCCACAGCTCTGTTCGGCGACCCGGGCACCGTGATGGGCGACGCCCTCCTCGCCCTCGACCCAGCGAGCGCTGCCGCCTCGTCAGGAATGGACAAGGCGGCCGGGAGCGCGGGGAAGCTCGGTGACGGACTCCGCAATAACGCTGGCGTACAGATCGAGCAGTTCAAGCGCGGCCTGCAACAGAAGCTCGTCGATTTCCTGGGCACGACAGTCATTCCGAAGCTGATGACATTCTTCGGATTCGTCCAGCAACACAAAACCGAATTCACCACTGCCGCTGTTGTAATCGGCGCGGCATTTGTCGCCATCGGAGCCGCTGCCCTCGTCGCGGGAGCCCAGATGGCTTGGGCCTGGATCGTCGGCCTTGGCCCGATCGGCTGGATCGGTATGGCAATCGGCGCCCTCGTGTTCCTGGTGATCACGTACTGGTCCCAGATCAAGTCCGCGACGCTGGCCGTGTGGGACTGGGTAGTCGCGAAGCTGACGTGGGTCAAGGACATGGCCGTTGCCGCGTTCATGAACTTCAGCCTGCCCGGCCTGATCATCAGCCACTGGAATGCGATCAAGTCCGCGACCTCCTCGGCATGGAACTGGGTGGTCGCATTCGTCAAGGCCATTCCCGGTTTCCTGACGAGCGCGTTCCTGAATTGGACACTCCCTGGGCTGATCATCAAGCATTGGTCTGCCATCAAGAACGGCACGGTCAAAAAGGCCACGGAAATGCTCGCCTGGGTGCGCGGCCTTCCGGGGCGGATTTCCGCCGCGATGGGTTCCCTCGGATCGCTGCTGACCCAGAAGGGACGCAACATCGTCCAGGGTCTGTGGGTCGGTATCCAGGGAATGGGCGGGTGGATCCGCTCGAAGCTCATCGGCTGGGCGAAGTCGATGATCCCGGGCCCGATCGCGAAGGCCCTCGGCATCAACAGCCCCTCGAAGGTCACGGCGGCGCAGGGCCGTTGGATCGCCCGCGGCCTCATCGAAGGCCTCACCGGGTCGTCGAAGCAGGTCAAGGCCGCATCACTGAAGCTGTCGGACATCATCGCCGACGCCCTGGCCCCCGGCGCCAAGAGGTCGAAGGCCCTCGGGAAGCTGTCCGCCGGCAGCAAGCAGCTGCTGAAGCTGGCCAAGCAGGAGGAGTCCCTCGCCGCGAAGTCGAAGACCGCGACGAAGAAGCTCGACGGCCTTCGTAAGGCCAGGCAGAAGCTCGCCGAGGACGTCGCCAAGGGTGTCCTCGACTCGGCCAACATCACCAAGCAGCAGTCCGACGGATGGCCGCAGACGGCGGAGACGATCCTCTCCGGGCTGAAGCAGGACACGGCGGCGGCGCAGCTCTTCGCGAAGAACCTGGCGGCGCTCCGGAAGAAGGGGGTCAGGGCTGACCTGATCTCTCAGATTGCCCAGGCCGGCGTCGACCAGGGCTCGTCCGCGGCGGCCGCGCTGGCGAACGCCAACTCGGGCCAGGTCCGGCAGATCAACTCGCAACAGGCGGCACTGGTCAAGGCTGCGGGGCAGGCCGGGGCGACAGCTGGCGATGCGATGTACGGGGCGGGCATTCGTGCCGCGCAGGGCCTCGTCTCCGGTCTGGCGTCGCAGCAGAAGGCGATCGAGCGGCAGATGCTGACGATCGCCCGCGGCATGTCCAAGTCGATCCGGGCCGCGCTCGGGATCAAGAGTCCGTCCAGGGTCATGGCCCTGGTGGGCGCGTACACGGCGCAGGGCCTCATCAAGGGCGTGGACTCGCAGCGCAGCGCGGTCAACTCGTCGATGCAGTCGCTGGTCGACACCCCGGCGCCGGGCTCGTGGGATAGCGCCTCGTCGCGGGCGCGGGCATCCGCAGCCCAGAGGGTTGTCGTCGAGTTCCGGGGCGACGGGCGCGGAGAGACCGACTACCTGATGGGCAAAGTGCGCCGCAGCATCCGCAACTCGGCCGGCGGCGACGTCGACCTTGCGCTCACTGGACGGAGGTCTGGCTGATGGCGTTTCCCGAGGATGCGCTCGACGCGATGGTGGAGTTTGGCATCGGTGGCGTGTGGACCGACGTCACGAGGTACGCGATGACGCGGGACATCATCACGCACACGCGCGGCCGCAAGGCAGACGGGTCGAAGGCTGATCCGGCCTCCTGTGCCATCACTTTGAAATCGCCGAACGGGCTGTTCTCGCGCCGGAACCCGCGCTCGCCGTACTACGGGCTGATCGGCAGGAACACGCCGATGCGGCTCAGCGTGGCATCCGGGCAGCAGCGGCTCGTCCTCCCGGACGGTCTGGGGCACCGCGCGTCCACGCCGAGCGCAACCGCCCTGAACGTGTCCGGCTCCCTGGACGTGCGCATCGAGGTCGGGCTCACCAACTGGGGCGTGCGGGGCGCGCGGGAGCTGTGCGGGAAGTGGATCAGCGTCGGGACACAGCGCAGCTGGCTGATGTACGTAGAGGCGGGCGGCCAGCTCCTGCTCCGCATCTCGCCGGACGGCACGAACACCCAGACGGCCACCTCGACCGTCCCCATCCCCGTGCCGTCCAACGGCCGCATCGCTCTGCGCAGCACCTGGAACGCCTCCACCGGCGCGTTCATCCACTACACCGCCACGTCGATCGCCGGACCGTGGACGCAGCTCGGCGACACGATCCCCGGGACGGGCGGCACGATCTTCGCGTCCACGACCGCTGTCCAGATCGGCGACATCGACCAGACCGCGACGGTCGACCCGCCCGTCGGCAGCGTTTACGCCTTCCAACTGCGCAACAACACCACGCTCGTGGCAAACACGGACTTCACGGCGCCGGCCATCGGCGCCACGTCGTTCGTGGACGCGACCGGGCTGACGTGGACGCTGGTCGGCGACGCGTCGATCACCAACCGCAGGACCCGCTTCTCTGGGGAGTACAGCGACTGGCCCTCGGCGACGAGCCGAGGCGGGCACCTGATCACCGTGGAGGGCGAGGGCGCGGGCATTCTCCGACGCCTCAACCAGGGCACCAAGCCTCTCGCGTCCACGCTGCGGCGCCGTATCCCGTCCGACCCGACGCTGATCGCGTACTGGCCGATGGAGGACGACGACCAGGCGGTGCAGGCGTACAGCCCGGTCCCGGGCGTGAAGCCGATGAGGACGAAGAACCTCACCTTCGCCAGCGACGACAGCCTCGGCGGATCGTCGGCGCTGCCCGTCGTCCAGCCATCCGCGAGCTTCTCGGCAGAGGTGCCCCCGCCGCCGTCCGGGACCGGGCCATGGCAGGTCGAGCTCGTCTACCGCATCCCCACCGCGCCGGGCAGCCTCGTCACCTTCTTCGAGATCGCTGCCACCGGCACCGGGGCTCGGTACATCGTGCAGGTCCAGACGAACAACGTGCGCCTCCAGGTCCTCGATGCGGACGGGACGCAAGTACTCCTCCACAACCTCACCGCGGGCACAGCCCCCAACTTCTTCGGCAACTGGAACCGCGTACGCGTCTTCGCCCGGCAGAACGGCACGGCCGTCCAGGTCGACATCGCCTGGCTCAACACCGACAACAACGTCGGCCACTCCGCGACCGGTTCGTTCACCGGACAGGTCGGCCGCGTCCGTAGCGTGAGCAGCTCGTTCGGGTCCGGCATGGACGGCACCGTGATGGGCCACCTCGCGGTCTTCCAGGCCACCGACACGAAGATCATGAACGGGTCGGACGACGGCTACAACGGGGAGACAGCGGCAGTCCGCATGCTCCGCCTGTCCTCCGAGGAGGCCCTCCCGATCTCCGTCACTGGAATCCAGACGGCCACCGCACAGATGGGCCCGCAGCGGCCGGCCACCCTGCTGGAGCAGCTAGAGCAGGCCGAGGCCGCCGATGGCGGGGTCCTGGTGGAGGACCGGGAGCGGCTCGGACTGCGATACCGGTCGCGGACGTCGATGTACAGCCAGACGCCCACGCTGACGCTGCCGTACGGATCCGTGGGACTCGGGCGCCTGGAACCCACCGATGACGACATGGACATCACCAACGATGTAACCGTGACCCGCATCGGCGGATCATCCGGGCGCGCCGAGGTGACGGAAGGTCCGCTGTCGGTACAGGACCCGCCACTTGGGATCGGCCGGTACGACGACAGCGTCTCGCTGAGCCTGTTCAGCGACGACCAGGCCGAGCCCATGGCGTACTGGATGGCTGCCATTGGAAGCGCCGACCAGGCCCGGTACCCGGTCCTGACGATCCGCCTGCACAAGGCGCCCGCGCTGATCGACACGGTCCGTGAGATCACCGAGGGCGACCTCATCCGGATCACGGACCTCCCCGACTGGCTGCCACCCGGGCCGCTGGACCTGATCGTGCAGGGCTACACCGAGAAGATCGGCATCCGCACCTGGGAGATCAGCTTCGTGTGCGCGCCTGGGGAGCCCTGGCGGATCGCCTCGGTGGGGGACCCGGTGCTCGGGATCGTCGACACCGACGGCTCCGCGCTCGCCGCGGCGGCCACTGCCACGGACACGAGCCTCCTGGTGTCGGCGGTCGTCGGCCCGGTGTGGAAGTGGGAGGTCGCGTTCGACGCGAAGGTCGGGGGCGAGGACGTCACCGTGAGCGCGATCGCGTCCTCGGTCGTCGACGCGTTCGGCCGTACGGTCAGCAACGGGTGGGGGACGGCGGACAGCGGACAGGCGTGGACCGTCGTCGGCACCGCGGCGAACTTCTCGGTGGGCAGTGGCGTGGGGTCGGTGACGCTCCCCGCGACGAGTAGCTCGCGCGTGACGCTGGCTCCGGCGCCGGCGGCGGATGTCGACGTGTACGTGGACGTCGCGACGAGCGCACTCGCGACGGGCTCAAGCCTTTTCGCTGGCCTGGCCGTTCGGTTGGTCGACGACAACAACAACTACCACGCCCGAGTGGACTTTCCTACGTCGGCGGCGATCGGCCTGTCCCTGCGCAAGCGGGTGGCCGGCGTCGAGACGCAGCTCGGCGCGTACACCCCGAACCTGACGCACGTGGCGGGGACGTTCTACCGGGTGAGGGTGCAGATCGTCGGGTCGACGCTGCGGGCGCGGATGTGGGCGGTCACGGACCCGGAGCCGAACCTCTGGGGCATTGAGGTCACGGACACGGCGCTGGCGGCCGCCGCGAACGTCGGGACCAGGAGTGTCTCGAACGCGGGCAACACCAACGTGAATCCGGTGATCCGCTACGACAACTTCCAGGTCGTCAATCCACAGAAGTGGACGGTGGCCCGCTCGTCGAACGGGGTCGTGAAAGCCCAGGTTGCGGGCGAGGCCATCTCGCTGTCCAACCCTGCCCGTGTCGCACTGTAGAGAGGAGGGCTCGTGGCGTACGAACCGTGGCAACCGGGGATGGCGATCACAGCCGGGAGGCTGGGTTCGATCTCCCCGGTGTGGGGCGACTGGTCCCCGGTGTGGACGACGTCGACCGGCGCGAACACCCCGAGTTTCGGGAACGCGGTGATCAGTGCCAGGTTCGCGCAGTCCGCGCTGACCGTCTTCTGGAAGCTGGAGATCACTTTCGGGAACACGACGTCGTTCGGCGGCGGGTCTGGGTCCGACAACTGGAGGATCTCGGCGCCTGTGGCGGCGGCCGCGATCAATGGCATCTGCGGCCAGGGCGAGGCGCACGACGTGTCCGTGGCGAACACGGCGGGCCGTCTGGGGCTGCGGGTGAGGCTGACTACCGCGACCACCTTCGAGTTCGAGGTGTCGACGGGCCGCGTGGATGCGACTGCGGTGACTGCGGGCGGCATCATCGACGCGGTCAGCCCGTGGACCTGGGCAAACACAGACGCTCTCCGGGCGTGGGGCCAGTACGAGGCCGCAGCCTGACCCGCCCTCTCCCGCTCGCCCCGTGCCGTCCGGCCGGGGCGTTTCTCATGCCCTGGAGGCACGCATGGCCGCAGAGATCCATCCCGCCGTCGCCCGGCTGCTCGATACGTTCCGGGTCGACCACCTGCCCGGGCACCTCCAGGCGGTGAGCCGACCGTTCCGCGACCTGGCGCAGCACCTCACCGGCACGCTCACCGGCCCGGAGGTGACGCGCGCGCTTGAGCGTCTGTGGGACTCGAAGAACTGGGCGGTTCTGGCGGCCGCGAGCGCGGGCGTCCTCGAGGAAGCTCCCGCGCCGACGCCGGAGGTCGGCGACGTCGTCCTGGTCCCGGTCGATCCGGCCGAGAACAACGGCTCCGGCGAGGCGCCGGCGGTCGTCACCCGGGTCTGGAGCGCGTCCACGGTGAACGTCCGCGTGCTGCACGACGGCGATGCGGTCACCTGGCGCGGCTCCCTGACCTACCGCGAGGACCTTGACGGCATCGAGGGCGTCCCCGCGGTGTGGACCCGGAAGGGGCGCGCGTAATGGCTGCTCCGCCCGCCGCGTCCACGTTCCTCGCCATGCTCCGGAGCGAGGGCCTGACGGTCGTCGAGGTCGGCAACTGGGAGGCCCACAACCGGAACCACAAGGGCCCGTGGGGGCCCGTGTACGGGGTGATGATCCACCACACCGCGACCTCGGGCACCGCCAGCACGGTCGAGGTCTGCCGGGCCGGACGCCCGGACCTGCCGGGCCCGCTGTGCCACGGCGTCATCGACAAGAAGGGCATCGTGCACCTGGTCGGCTACGGGCGCGCGAACCATGCCGGCCTGGGCGACGGCGACGTGCTCCAGGCCGTCATCGCCGAGACCGCGCTGCCCGCAGACAACGAGGCAGACACGGACGGGAACCGCCACTTCTACGGCTTCGAGTGCGAGAACCGCGGCGACGGCAAGGACCCGTGGCCGGAGGCGCAGCTGCTCGCCATCGAGCGGGTGGCGGCAGCGATCTGCCGGCATCACGGCTGGACGGAGCGCTCGGTCATCGGCCACCTGGAGTGGCAGCCCGGGAAGCCGGACCCGCGCGGGTTCACCATGTCGTCGATGCGGGCCCGGGTGGGCGAGCGGCTGCGGCCGACGGAGACGTACACGGTGCAGGTCGGGGACAGCCTGTGGTCGATCGCGGTGTCCCACCTCGGCAGCGGCTCCCGGTGGACGGAGATCGCCGCCCTCAACAAGATCCGGGACGCGGGCGCACTCACGCCCGGCCAGGTCCTCAAGCTCCCCAAGAAGTGAGGCAGCAATGGCATCTCCCTCTGCTCCGGTTGAGACGAAGGTGAAGGCGGGCTCAGTCCTCGCCTACTTGGCCAGCCTCGCGGGCCTGGCCGTCCTTGGCGGCGTCAGCAACGATCCGTCGCTGATCTCCGGCATGCCTGACGCGCTGGAGCCCTTCGTCCTGGCGCTCATTCCGGCGGCTGCCTCGTGGGTCGCCGGATGGGTGGCGCCGCACACTCCCCGCTCGGACGTCTGATGGGGGCCGCGTCGGCTCGGGCGTGGGGGCGGCTGGGCTGGCGCGGCCTCGCCCTCGCCACCACCGGAATCGCCTGGATCAGCTACGGCGCCTCGATCACCGTCCAACCGCGGTACGGGACGGTCCGGGGGATCAGCGTCCTCCTGGACCTGATGTGCATGGCCGCCTGGGGGTGGCTGTGGATCGGGGCCGGCGTCCTGGCGCTCGGGTTCTCTGTGGCCCGGGCGGGGCGGGACCTGGTCGGGGTGTTCGCGGCAATGGGGCCGCCCCTGCTGTGGGCCCTGGCGTACGCGCTCGGCGGCGCGGTGGGGACGTCGCCGACCGCGTGGGGCTCGGTCGCTCCGTGGGCGTCGCACGCGCTCATCATCGCCATCGTGGCGTACGTGACCCGGCCACGGCTGATCGTCCCGAGGATGGTGACGCGTGGAGGCGAGTAGCTGGCTGGGGCTCCTGGCGGTCGTGGTGTCGACGCTCGGCTCGCTCGGCGGGGCGTGGCTGGGCCGGACCCGTACGACGGTGCAGGAGATCCCGGCGGATGGTCTGCCCCAGGCGCCACCGCAGCCCGAGGGCACGTGGACCGTCAGCCCGGAGATGTACCACTGGTTCCAGCAACAGATGGCCGATCTGTACGGGCGGATGCGAGCCCTCGAAGAGGCCGAGCGCGAATCACGGTCGCGGGCCGATCGGACCGAACGGCTCCTCGGCCTGGCCCTCGACCACATCAGCAAGCAGGACGACCGGCTGCGAGCCGCAGGGATGCCCCTGGTCCCGATGGCCCCCGAACTGGTCGCAGCTCGCGACTCCCGCTGAACGATTCCGGCCCCCTCCGCCTGCGGGCGGTGGGGGCCGCTTTGTCGTGTACGGATACGCTGCGGCCATGATTCGTGCGGTGGTGTTCGACGTCGGTGAGTGCCTGGTGGACGAGACCCGGGAGTACGGCACATGGGCCGATTGGCTCCGTGTCCCTCGGCACACTTTCCACTCGATGTTCGGAGCCGTCATCGCCCAAGGACGGGACTACCGCGAGGTGTTCCAGGAATTCCAGCCGGGCTTCGACCTCTACGAGCAGCGCGAGGCGCGCGCGGCCGCGGGCCAGCCCGAGACGTTCGGCGAGGAGGACCTGTACGCGGACGTTCGGCCGGCGCTCACGCAGTTGCGTGCGGATGGCCTGTGGCTGGGCATCGCGGGCAACCAGACGATCCGCGCGGGAACGATCCTCCGGGGGCTGTTCAGCAATGACGTCGACCTGATCGGTACCTCGGACGACTGGGGGGCGAGCAAGCCGGACATCGCCTTCTTCGACCGGGTCGCGGAGGTCGTCCCGTTCGAGGTCGAGGAGATTCTGTACGTCGGGGACCGGGTGGACAACGACCTGCGGCCGGCCGTCGCAGCTGGGATGCCGACCGCCCTGGTGCGCCGCGGCCCGTGGGCGACGATCCAGTGGCACGGCCAGGAGGCCAAGGAGCTCCCCACCTTCCGGGTGGAGAGCCTCCTCGAACTGTCCGGGCTGATCGCCCACTTCAACGGCTCAGTGCGCTGACGGTCGTCGACCACCCGTAGAGCCGCTCGTCGAGATCGCGGACGCACCGCTCGTGCTGGTGCGGGGCGAGGGCGCGCCGTACTTCCCGGACCCGGTCCATGCCCATGGCGTACCAGGTGCGTTCCAGCTGGTCGAGTGCTCGGACCGCGTACTCGCACGCGGCCTCCGGCTGTCCGGCGGCGGCCTCGACGGCGGCGAGGTCGCCGAGGACGACGGTCATCTGCTTGTCGGCACCCGGGCCGAGGTCGTCGAGGACTTCGAGGAGCGTGGTGCGGGCCTGCGGCAGGTGTCCGGCCTTGAGCTGGGTGTTGCCCTTGAAGGCGGCCAGGCGGACCCCGCTGAACCAGTCGAGCCACTCCGGGGACGAGTGCTCGATGCCGCCTGCGAGGACGGTTTCGGCGTGGCCGATCAGGTGCAGCGCGGTTCGTGTGTTCCCGCAGCGGGTCTCGCACTCGGCCTCCACTGCGTCCAGCCACGCGAGGAGCTCCGCCGATGCCGGGCCGCGGCGGGCGTAGGTCCGCGCGGCGACCATCCGCTCGACAGCTGAGTCCCGGTCTCCGGCCCACGCGGGGATGAAGGCGGTGTGGGCGAGGATCGCCGCGCCGAGGAGCACATCGTCGGCCTCGCCAGCGGCCTGGAGGGCCCGGAGCAGGGTCTGGCCGGCGCGGTCTGGCTCGCGCATGTCGAAGAACTCGATGCGGCCGGCGAGGAGCCACGTCTCGGCGAGTGCGGCCGCGACGGCAGCTCGGGTCTGGCCTGCGGTCTCGGGCAGGAGTGCGCAGCCGAGGGTGGCGTGGGCGAGTGCGGATGGGTGCAGCGTGGCGGGGGCGACGGACCAGTAGAGGCGCCGGTGTGAGCGGGTCACGGCCTGGAAGTCGGCGGCGACGGAGGCGGGTTGCATGGCGGCGACGGCCTGCGCGGGAACGACGGCCAGGCCGACGGCGGCCGCGCCCACTGTGAGCATGGTTCGGCGGCCACGGTCGGGCACGATGCCATCCGGCGGGGTGAATCCGAGGTGTTCGAGCTCTTGGCCGAGGGCGCGTGTGAGAGCGTGTGCCGCGTCGCCTTGCGGCCATGGCGGGGTGTCGGATTCCCAGCGGCGGACTTGGCGGACGCCGACGCCGAGGGCGTCGGCGAGGTCCTGCTGTGACCGGTAGCCGGCCGCGATCCGGGCGGACTTGAGACGGTTGTTAGCCACGGCGGGTCTCCCTGCTTGTGCGTGCTACCAGTGTCCCGGTAGGCCCTCTCGTTGGCCAGCAGTGACTCTTACGGTGCATCAAAAGTCCTCTTCGGTGCGGGAGAAAGACCTCTAGAAGTCCTCGAATCCTGTAATTGCAAGGGCCACCCTTATATGCACCTGACCACCCGGTGCCGCAGGGAGCCAAGATGCCGACGACGCGCTTACACACATCCGCAGGCTGCACGCTCCAGGACGCCGGCGCGGACTGGGACGCGATCCGCGTGACCCGCAGCACCGGCCTGACGGTTATGGAAATCCTCGGCTCGCGCTGCGGCGCTGTCGTCGACGACCCGGTCACCACGAGTCTGTACTTCTTCGTGCGCGTTGGGACGGCTGAGGTGTGGGACGTCGACACCACCCGGCCGCTCGGCGAGGGCAGCACGGTGGCAATCCCGCCGACCCGTCGCACGGAGGGCCCGGGCCCGCACTGGCGGATGTGCCCGGGCGAGGACAGGTGGCTCACCGACGCCGACGCGCTGAAGGCCGCGCTTGAGGACGGCCTGGCGAGCCCGCGGCCACGGCTGGGAGCGGAGCACTTCGGATGACGCGTTCAGCCATGGGCCTCCGAGTCATACAGCCTGTCGCTGACCCGGAGTACCAAGCTCTCCTGAGCCACTGCACGAGGTGCTTCTCCTGCCGGACCGTCACGGAACGGGAGTGTCCCAGGGCTGGAGCTCTCCGCCGGGCGTGGAATGCCGCACGCCGCAGGGCTACTGCCGGTGGAAGTTCCCGGTGAAGTTCTGCGGGCGCTGCGATAGGCCGATTCGTCCGGGCCAGCCGTACACGGAGCACCCCATCGACTCGCCGTCGGTTGGCGGTGACGTCGTGTACCTGCATGTGGGCGGGTGCCGGCCGGTGCCGATCCAGAGGACGCAGGAGTACGTCGGTCGTTGAGGGGCGGTCAGCTGACGAGGTCGGCGAGCGAGCAGCCGATGGCGTCGGAGATGCGGATCAGGGTGTCCAGTAGGGGAGATGAGTGCCCCATTTCGATGCGGCTGTAGGTGGCCACGTCGATCCCGGACCGTGAACAGACGTCGAGCTGGGTCAGGTTGTGGTGCTCGCGGACCCGGCGGATCTGTACGCCCACGGCACGGCGGCGGGCGAGGACCCGGTCATCGGGCTGGGAGGGACGAGACACTCGTCCACACTCCAGAGCCCAAGATCGAAAAGGATTAGGGTCGACCCTAAATTGAGTGATCTTGCTACTTGCTGGGCATGACGTGTTGACACCAGTGCTGTGCTCGTCAAGTACTCCCGGCATTTGCCGCTCCGTGACCGTCCGATGCAGGTCGCGGGGCCCTCTGGTGTGAGCGAAAAATCGCACGCATGTTCACACGAATGGGTGACTGACTTTAAGGCTCAACAACTGCAAGATGCATACACGCAGGTAAGGGATTCTTACCCGCAAACGTGTCAGGTCGTCAGACTTGGTGCCCCCCTCCTCGGGCGCCCTGGCACCTAGGGCGGTCTCTGCGCTCCGGTCGACGCCCGGCGCAGGGGCCGCCTGTCGCGTCTCCCGCCGTCCCACCTGCGGAAACCCCTTGATCATTTAGGGGGGATTTAGGGGTTGAGCTCCGGCAGTGAGGGTGTATCGAGAGTGCTCAGAGCGGTAGCCAGAGTGCACACAACTGCGGCCCAGGACCGGAGACTTGCTCCGTGACCTGGGCCGCAGCCGCTACTTCCCTTGTGCCCCCGGCAGGATTCGAACCTGCGACACCCGCTTTAGGAGAGCGGTGCTCTATCCCCTGAGCTACGAAGGCGGGGATCTGTCGGAAAACGTGTCTGAAAGTCTACCGAGATTGGCGGACCGCTCAGGCTTGCTTGGCGACAGGTCGTGGTGGCAGCCGTGAGGGCGTAGCCACCGCGGTCAGTGTAGCGGGTGGTATCTGATCCAAGGGCGGAGAGACGTGCGCAATGGCTCAGGCGGCGAGCGCGTGGGTGATCTTGGCTCGGGCGACGGAGTTGCTCAGCCAGGCGTAGCCGATGTAGATCAGCAGGGCCGCGTCGGCCCCGTAGGCAGGGACTCTCTTGTGGGGGTAGCTCTGGTCGAAGCGGGAGTGCTGGGACTCGCTGTCCTGGCGGAAGCCCTTGAGGCGGCGGCCGGCATGGGTGTCCGGCGGTATCTGCCTCAGGTGCTCGGTGCGGTTGAAGCGCTGCCGCTTGGTCGAGGGGTCGATCTCCCGGTCCTCCGGGGTTTCGTCGACTCGGATGCGCAGGGTGTGGTTCTTCACCCGACAGGGGATGGTCAGCCGGTGGTAGAAGCGGGTCCGCTTCGACTCGCGGCGCTCAAGTTCTTCCACGGGAAGCGGCGTGTAGTGAGTGGTGCCGTCGTCGGTGATCAGACGTTTGCAGACGCGGCCCTCGGCGACGTAGAGGTCGTGGCGGCAGGGACCGTCCTCGAAACGTTGGAGGGACTCGGGTGCGAGTCCGCCGTGCTGGGTGGTGAAGACGACGAGGCCGTCCGCGATGAGGGGTGCACGGTGGGATCCGCGGAGGGCGGTGTCGTAGGTGATGGCGCGCAGGCCAGGGGCCCGGCCGAGGACGTACCGGGCGAGCTTGACGAAGGCGGTGCCTTCGTCGTCGCGGTGGGGGTCGCGCGTGGCCGACTTGTGGCGGATTGTTTGTGACAGGTCTCCCGCCGAGTCCCGGCCCGTACCAACTGTCGCCTGCGAGCTCCTCCCCGAACGCATCACGCTGCTCGGCAGTCGTCAGGGTGTCCTCGGCGAGTGCCCACTGGAGCAGCATGGTGCCGCGACGCAGAAGGCGCTCACTGCCAGCAGGTTGATCCGTCTTCGCGAACTCCGCCATGACCGCCATGACGCATTCCTGCGCGGCCAGGCCACGCGGCAACTTCGCTGCCTGATCTGTCGCGGAGCTGTCCGCCGAGGTCGTCACCAAACCCACAAGGAGGGGCGTGATGGCGTTGGATGACGGAGCACCCTGCTTGCGTAATTCCGACGAAGGGTCAGGCACCGGGTTGTTCGCGCGACGCTGGCCCTTAGTCGCGGTGGCCAGGAACTCAACGGCCGCGCCGAGAACCTTTTCCGACACACCTCGCGTTGTGTATTCGGTGTCGTCGAACGGCCACGACTGCAGAGCCACACCAAGAGCGTGGGCTGCGACATGCTCGTACGCGGTCAGTTCCGACGCTCCCGCTACGACGGCTTCGCGCAGGGCCTGCTGTCGGCCCCTCGCCCGCTTGGTGGCAGGTATAGCCAACGCCTCCAAGGCCTCCCGCGCCGGTAGGGCCCTTTCCTCGGCGAACGGATCAACAGGCTGTTCGAGGAGTCTCATAGGTCCTCCCGGCTTGGTCTCCGCCACCCGCGGGTCTGCGAGCAGCCGTCCTCGCATGCGGTCCCACCAGGTGTTGTTGTGTTCGCTTGCCAGCCCAAGTTCCCGCGTCCGGCGCTGTAGTTGCTTGATGGTCGCCTCCCCGTCCATCTCCCCAAGGAGCGCCACCAGGACGGACACTGGCGACTGCGCGAACTCCTTTCGCAGTGCCGTGGCGTCCCTCAGTGAGCGGTAGCGCAGCGATCCGAGCGGTACCACGGTGATGTTGGAAGGCACGGGCAACGGAATTCGGGTGAGCTGTCCTTCCGGCCACTGGACGACCGCACTGTCGTCTTCTACCCGGCGGACCACGCCGGTGCAGTCATCACCCTTACCGTTGCCTTGACGGCGTATGACCAGGTATCCGCTCTCCACAGCGGCACACTATCGGTCTGGCGCCGAAGCGGGCAGTGCGAACGAGATCCATTATTTGCCACTCGGTGCTGAACTGCGCGCCTGCGTGTTCAGCCCGGACGAAAAGACCGTTCTGAACGCTCACGAATGGGCCGGGCGACTCAGTCCGTCAGACCTCGGTGCCGAGGTGAGCGCCGTCTGTGATCACCGGCGTGCCTGCTGCCACGGCCGGCAGGTCCGACTCGCGCCAGACATGTGCGTCCGCCTTGTTGCCTGGTGCCGGCCGGGCGGAGTGGGGCGAGCAGGCTGCCGATCTCCTCGTCGGTGAGGGTGCCTGCTCGCCGCGGATGCTGCCGTGCTCACCACCCCGGCGCCGGAACTTGCCTCGCCTGACAGTCGCAGCCGACGGGGCGCGGTTGCGCCCCACGCAGGCCACTTGGGCGGAGTCGAAAACCGGCCATACTTTGCCGGACGAACACGGACCGCACTCCACCTCTTGGACACAGGAAGCACACAGAAAATCCATGCGCCGCCGGGCCACCGGGACCTCGACCACGGACCGTTGGACGGCAGAAGGTTTCACGCCAGCGCCCTCACGGGAGTATCGAACCTCTGTACGGACCCGTGTATGCCTGCATAGGGTGACGCCGCGCATGACGCGAAACCTGACCAGTTCCGCGTTCGCGCACGTCATTTCAGCGACCGGGGGAACACTGTCGCTCACGGGGATAGGTTGCGTCGCCATGCCGCCTTAGCGGCTCGGCACATGTATCGATGCGGTTGGTCCAGCGTGCTCCTGAGCACCCCTCAGAAGCAGATCACCGCTCTCCGCTGTTCGGCCGTTCCTCGGGCTCGTACCCCCCAGTGAACGCAGAAAGGGATGCCTTCTTGCACCCCAGACCATGGTTCCGGCTGCCCGCAGCACGAAGATCGCGAAAGCTCACCTCCGCCGTCACCTCGGCAGCCGCGCTGGCCGTTCTGGCCGCTCTCGCGGTGCAGCCCGGCTCGATCAGGCCGAACACCGAGCCGGTGGCCGACTCCTACCCCTGGTACGACGACACCGCCGCCGAGCAACTGCGCCAGGACCAGTGCCTGATGGCCGACGTACTGCGCCTGGGCGGCCCGTCGATGGCCGCGGCCGCGCAGGACGGCCTCAACCAGACGCCGGACAAGCTCCACGTCCTGGCCGACCGCAAGAACTGGGAACGGACACCGCTCGCCGTCGCGTACACCAACGACCGCGACGCGGCGGGCAAGGAGATGGACGCCCTTTCCGCTCAGCAGGATGCCTGGCAGAAGCCTCTGGAGGGTCTTGCGACGCCCGGCGGATTCACCGACACCGACTTCCACTGGCCGCCCGACGGCGACAAGAGCTTCTACTCCCAGACCGGTCTGTCCGCCTGGGTCGCCGACCGGTTCTGGAAGACCGACTCCGACTTCTACGACGACGCCACCCCGAAGGCCGACGACAAGACCCTCAAGGCCGTCGACCAAGTGGGCAACCCCCTCTACGGGAAGGACCCCGATCCCACCGGGACGACGCCGACGGAGTGGAATCGCGCGCTCGCCGAGCGCAGTGCCTTTCAGTGGATGCATGGGGGCCCCGCGACGAACGCGGGCGCGGACGACGCCCGTCTCTTCCTGTCCTCCGGTGGCTTCCCGCACAGCGCGCCGCAGCCCGGCACGCCGGAGTACCGCATCGCCGTCGAGGATGTGAAGTCCCGTTTCGCCGCGTGTGGTTGGCGGGATCCGATCGACCCGGACAGCGTGCTGGGCGACATCACCTCCACGGCGGCCGGCGAGTGGCAGCAGGAGGTCACTTCACAGGCCGTGCAGCGCAACCAGATCCTGGGCGCGAACAAGGACGCGGTCAACGCCCTGTCCAAGGGTGCGAAGGCTCTGAGCGACATGCTGGGCCAGTCCTGGGACGCCGACCATCTCACCCGGTGGCAGGACTACTGGATGCCGGGCGGTCTGGGCTGGGTGGGCGACAGCCCCACCGTCATCGAGGTGCACGCCGCGCAGGACAAGTGCCTCGACGTCCAGGGCGGCAAGAAGGACAACGGCACGCCGGTCCAGGTCTATACCTGCAACGGCTCCGCGGCGCAGAAATGGGTGCTGTTGGGCAGCGAGGACAAGCTGCACCTGCAGAACGTCAATTCGCTCAAGTGCCTGGACGTGGCCGGGAACAACACGGCGAACGGCACGAACATCCAGATCTCGTCGTGCAAGGAATCCACGTCGCAGACCTGGGCGTCCGAACTGCGCGGCGCCACCAGCCTGAAGAGTGTCGGTACGGGCAAATGCCTGGACCTGCACACCTTCGACAACGGCAATGACGCCAAGCTCTACACCTGCAACGACAGCGCCGCGCAGCAGTTCGACATCAAGCCGTCCGGCCACAACGGCACCGGACAGCTTGACTACCCGGACAAGGCGCAGTTCACCAAGGCGACAGCCGGCATCGCCGCCGCGCAGGCCGCCGCGAAGAAGCAGCTCGCTGTCCTGAAGGCGCAGCTTGCCGCCGGGCAGAAGGCGGCGACCACCTCGGACACGGCGGTCCAGGCCGCCTACGGCGTCGCCGACGGAAACGGGGCGCCGCGTGGCCGTGGTCTGCTGGTCGGGCAGCAGAAGGACCAGGTCACGCAGGGTGCCGCCGCCGCCCTCGCGGCGTTGGAGAAGGCTGGTGAGACGGCCGAGGCGGCCACCCGCGCCTCCGCCGGCGACAGCGCGACCATCGCCCAGCGGGCGCTCGCGCAGGCTGCCCAGTCGAAGGCCGAGTTCCGCAAGAAGGCCGCCGAGACGGCCGAGCTGCAGGCCAAGGCCGCCGCCGACGCCGCGAAGGCGCACCGGGACGACGCCAAGAAGGACAAGGAGACCGCGGAGGCCAAGCTCACCGGCGCGCTGACGGCCGAGGGCGACGCCAAGGCGGCCGCCGCCGACGCGCACGCCAAGCGGCTCGCGGCGGAGGCCGAGGAGAAGACGGCCAGGGCGGAGAAGGAGAACGCCGCCGTCAAGCGGTCCGAGGCCTCCGAGCACCGCAAGAACGCCGAGTCCGAGGCGACGAAGGCGAAGGACGCCAAGGACAAGGCGGAAGCCTCCGAGAAGACCGCCGGGGACCGGCGCGACGACGCGGTCAAGGCGAAGGACCACGCCAAGTCCCTGCGCGACGACGCCTGGGACGCCGAGCAGAAGGCCGACGCCGCCCGCGCCAAGGCGGACGCCAAAGAGGCGTACGCCGACTCCCTGGACGCCGGTGACGCGGCGACCGCGGCCCGCGCCGCCGCCGACGAGGCCGACGGGCACGCCGACGACGCCGAAACGGCAGCGACCAACGCGCGTTCCGAGGCCGACGCCGCCACCCAGGCGGCGGCCGACGCGGACGCCGCGGCCACCCGCGCCGAGGCCGCCGCCAAACGCGCCCGCTCCGACTCCGACGCCGCCCAGGCCGACAAGCTGAAGGCCGACGCCGCCGTCAAGACCGCGACCAGCGCGGTCGCCGACGCCATCAAGGCCTCCCAGGACGCCTCCGCCCAGGCCAAGGCCGCGGTCAAGCTCGCCGACGAAGCCGAACAGCACGCCAAGGACGCCAAAACCCAGGCCAATGGTGCCAACGCAGAGGCCGCCAAGGCACTCGCAGCCGCGGCGAAGGCGGCTGGCTACGCCCACGTCACTGCCCAGGCCGCGGTCGACGCCGGTGCAGCCGCCAAACGGGTCGCCGACCCGGCCAACGACGCCGTCCAGCTCGGCTCCGCCTACGTCGACACCGATTCCGCCGCCGGCCTCGTCGTCCTGACCGGACAGGGCTCGAAGACGATCGCCGACCAGCAGCAGGCCGTCGCCGACGCCCACGCCAAGAACGCAGCCGCCGAGGCCCAGGCCGCCAAGAACCTCGCCGACCAGGCCAAGGGCGACGCCAAGGAGGCCTACCAACACGCTGCCAACGCCGCCGGATACGCGTCGGACGCCCGCACGTACGCGAAGGACGCCCTCGGCTACGCCGCCGACGCCGCCAAAGCCGCATCCGCCGCCGCGGCCTCACTGGCCCGCACCATCGACTACGACACCCAGGCCACCATCGACGCCGCGGCCGCCGACAAGGCCGCCAGCAATGCCGAGGGCTACGCCAAGGACGCCCGCGACAGCGCCGACGCAGCCGAACTCGACGCCACAGCCGCCCGCTCCGCCGCCACCCAGGCCGAACAGGACGCCAAGGACGCCCGAGCCGCCGCCACCCGCGCCGACACCGCCGCCACCGAAGCCGAACAGGCCGCCAAAGACGCCGACAAATACGCCAAGGAAGCCCAGGAAGCAGCCGACAGGACGGAAAGGGCGGAGACCAACAAGGAGGCGTCCAAGGGGTCCGGTACGGGCATTCCCGGTGTGTTCGCCGTCCCGGACGAGTCCACCGTCAAGATCGTCAGCTCCAAGCAGATCGGCACATGCCCGCCGATGCCGGAAGCAGCCTTCAGCGGCTGCGACGCTGCATACGACCTGGTCGTCACCTACGAGGCCGACTTCTACCTGTGCACCGACGACCAGGCCCAGGCCACCGCGGACGGATGCCCGAAATCGGCGTGGCAGTTCCTCCAGCGGGCGACGCTGAAGAACATCAAGATCGACGGCTGGACGCACAAGTTCACCGGCAAACAGATCGTCGAAGCCGGATGGCAGAGCCTCTTCGGTGATACGGCCGGATCGATCCTGTTCCACTTCTTCGCCGCAGACCTGATGGACTGCTGGCACGGCGACAAGTCCGCCTGTGCTTGGAGCATCGCCACATACGTCCCGGTCGAAGGCCTGCTTACCCCGATCGCGCGTGCCGTCAAGGCACTCAACACGGCTGCCAAAACCGGAGTCGGGTTCGAGGACGCCTGGAAGGCGCTACGCACCTACAACCTGTCCGATGAGGTCATCGCCGGTATTGCCGCAAAAGCCGTTGCGGCTCTTGCCAAGGTGTGCGAGCGCACCAACAGTTTTCCCGGCACCACACGAGTGCTGATGGCAGACGGCACCACGAAGCAGATCCAGGACGTCCGGGTCGACGATGCGGTCCTCGCCACCGATCCCGAAAGCGGCCGTACCGAAAGCCACAGCGTCACCCGCACCATCTACACGTCGGACGACACCGACTTTGCCGACATCACGATCAACGTCGGCAAGGCACGGATCACCGCCACCCAGCACCACCCCTTCTGGTCGCCCAGCGCCCACCGCTGGATCGACGCCGGTGACCTCAAGCCCGGCCAGACCCTGCGCACCAGCAACGGCGCGACCGTCATGGTGGCTCGCGTCCACCGCTACCATCAGCTCCATTCGGCCTACAACCTCACTGTTGAAAACCTCCACACGTACTATGTGCTAGCCGGGGCGACCCCAATCCTCGTGCACAACACGGCATGCGTTAATGTCGCGAAGGTGCTGGCGCAGCTTGCCGACAAGCGCGTGACGACCGGTCGAATTTTCGATTCATCGGGCGAAGAGGTTTTCAAGGAGATAGAAGCCGGAGGTGGCGGCGCTCTCGTTGATGCTACCGATGAGTATCTGAGAAAATACGGAACCGCCATCCATCCGAAGGCCAAATACTACCCGGCTGCGCAGCATGTTGAATCACAATATGCCATGTGGATGCGGCAAAATGGAGTAACCAATTCCACGGTGGTAATGAACAACGCCGAAGGTGTATGCGGAGGTCCATACGGGTGCCTGAGGGCAGTCAAAGTAATCCTGCCGGAAGGTTCAAGGATGACTGTATGGTACCCTGGCGCACTAAAGCCGGAAGTCATTATCGGAGAGGCCGCCGCACCGTGATTTTGAATGCAGTGATCCATGGTCGCTATCACTATGCGGAAAGCTGGCCGGAAAAGGTCAGGATAGTGGACGAGGTCATGGAGAACATGCGGTCAGAGCGCCGTGACCAGCCTTGGATCAGTCCAGGAGAGGTTGCAACGCTCATGTTCGCGGACAGGCGTCATTCAGAGTCCGTAGACGATTGGTGGCCTGACAACACTCTGCAGGTTGCAGTCAACTTGGAGAGCGGTTACGGCGGCCTCGTCTGGTTCGTAACCCAAGAGCGCGCAACGAAAGACGAAATTTCGGAGCACATTTGGGTTTCCGATAACCCGAATCCTCCAAACTTCGATCCGCGTGTTGTGTCCGACCCCGGGGTTCCGTTCTTCTTTGATCCCAGAAGTGCTCTGCCGATTGATCAAGTTCGGACCGCACTTGAAGAGTTCTGTCGACATGAAACCGGCGATCGACCCGAGTGTATTCGATGGGTTCACGGAGAAATGACTGGACAGAGGCATGAGTGATTCTCATCCTGTCGCGCTGTCCCGGGCGGAGCCGACCGCTGGTTGCCTGCCGGAATAATTTCGATAGGAGGCCATCGCCATCAATATCCACCATGTTAAATCATCCGATAACTGGATGGACCGTGTAAGTGTGGATTCGGCCCCGAACTCCGCTGGTGACGCTGTTGGTTATTTCGGGGTCTCGCGTGACGTCGGTTCCCAAGACCCAGTTGTGGTATTGGGAACCGACTGGACGCCCGCTCGCGGGGGCGGACGTCGAGGATGGCGTGGGCTGCCTCGATGCGGTCGTCGCCGAGATCGAGGCCACGCAGTTCCTGGAGGCCGAGGTGCGTGCGGCGCTCACCGACTGCGCGACCCACTGCACCCCGGAGGTGGCGTTCCGAGTGCTGCTGAGAGCGATGACATGCGCCCCTGATTACCCCACGCTGTCCCCCGAGCAGTACACGAGGCTGGAGGCCATCGGATCGGCTCTCCGGTAGGGCGAATTCGTTGTGGATTCCGTCAGGTACCTGATCGAACAGCAATAGCGGTAGGGGCGGCGTTTCTCTCCGGAAGCACATCGGAGGGGAACGCCGCCCTGGGACGTACTCGTCCACAACTGCCTGAACCTGGTGATGGACGAGAGGCACCATGCCGACCCTGAAGGGGGCAGCTGAAGCAACTCGGGGTGCTCGGGGCGAGGGCAGGCCTCAGGACAAGAGGGTGATCCGGGTGGGGAAGCCTGGAGTTTTTCGCTCGCGACGGGCGGTCCGCCGACCGGTCGGTACGCACAGGCTGGGGCGTTTTGAAAACCAGGGTGGGCCGTTTGGTGGCTCTGCGCGCTAAGGCGCTGACCTGGGCTTCAAGGGTTTTCGACACATCCCACGAAGGCGCGAAGGCGGGACGGATCTCAGGTCCGGCGACTAGCGTAGCGGATGCGGGCGGGCGGGGGTCGGGGCGTCCGGTCAGTGGGTGATTCGGGTTTCCAGGCCGTCCAGGACGCGGTCCAGGCCGTACCGGAAGTTCGTGTCGCGGGACGCGCGGGGGTCCTTGCTGCGTCGTTCGGCGTAGCCGTCGCGAAGGTGCGGGTAGGACTCGGCGGCCCGTTCGGCGGTGGGCCAGACGTTGTCGACCCGCCCGCGGCGATGGCGGCCATGACGGGGGCGATTCCCGACGAACACGCCGGAGTGGGCTCCGCGCTGAACGACACCGTCCAGCAGGCCGGCGCGGCCCTCGGAGTCGCCGTACTGGGTGCGGTCCTCTCCAGCACCTTCACCGGCCACATGCCCGCCGACGCCCCGGCCGAGGGCCGCCGTTTCCATCGGCGACGCCCTCTCCGTGGCGGGCCGCGCCGGCGACACCTCGCTGGTGGCCTCCGCCCACGACGCCTTCACCAGCGTCATGTCGGCGAGCTTCCTGGCCGGCGCCGGGGGAGTCGTGGTCGCGGCGGTCCTCGCCGTCTTCCTGATGCGGGACGTCAGGCCGGTCGCGGACGGTACCTCCTTGGTCGGCGCGCCACTTCCGAATAGACCGCCCGGCTCGCCGACGTCAACCGCTGACGCGAAACGGGACACGTGTACGCGTGTGTGTGGTCACGCATACGAGAGGGCGCCTCCGCCCCCCGCCTCCTCACGTTCTCGGGACCCGCCGGAACCGCCCCGCGACCCGCAGGTCCGCCTCGATGCTCCCCGCCGTGGCCAGCAGCTCAGGCAGCACCTCGTCGACACACTGCGCGGTCGTACGACGGCTGCTGTGCATCGCGACATTGACGGCGGCCGCCACCCGCCCGCCGCGCTCCCGCACCGGGACGGCGATCGAGCGGAGCCCCTGCTCCAACTCCTCGTCGACGAGGGCGTACCCCTCGTCCCGTACGCGGTCCAGCACCGCCTTCAGCCGGCCGGGGTCCGTGATCGTGCGCGGGGTCAGGGGGCGCAGCTCGGAGAGCGGGGGCTCGGGCAGGTCCGCGAGCATCACCCGGCCCAGCGAGGTCGCGTACGCGGGCAGGCGGGTGCCGACGGTGATGTGGACGCTCAGGATGCGGCTGGTGGTGATGCGGGCCGTGTACTGGATCTCGTCGCCGGTCAGCACCGCCAGGGACACCGACTCGCGCAGTCGCTCCGAGAGCCCGGTGAGGTGCGGGGCCGCGATCTCGGCGAGCGAGGTACGGGAGAGCGGCGGGAAGCCGAGGCCCAGCACGCGGGGGGTGAGCCGGAAGACGCGGGCGTGCGCGGTGACGTAGCCGAGGTGTTCCAGGGTGATCAGCGCGCGGCGGGCGGTCGCGCGGGCCAGCCCGGTGGCCCGCGCGACGTCGGTGAGGGTCAGTTCGGAGCGGCCCTCGCCGAAGGCGGTGATCACTGTCAGACCGCGGGCCAGCGACTCGATGAAGTCCCGGCCCAGCTCCTGCTTGGACGCGCCGGTCCAGACGGCGAGGCCGGAAGGGGCGGCGGGTGCGGCGGGCGCGGCGGGCGGGACCTCGCTCAGCTCCCGCTCCATCGCGGCGACGGCCGCCCGCAGCCGTGGCAGCAGGGTGTCGCGCAGATCGGCGGCGGTGTGCCGGCTGGTGTGGCTCACCACGCTCACCACACAGGCGATCCGGCCCGCCTCCCGGACGGGCATGGCGATGGCGACCAGGCCCGGTTCGATCAGCTGGTCGTCCAGCGCCCAACCGTGCTCCCGCGCCTCGGCCGTACGCCGCTCGAAGTCGTCGCCGAGTGTGGGGAGCAGACGTGTTTCCGGGAAGGGAGGCCGACCGGCGGCCGGAGGGACGATCCCGCCACCGCCCGTGGCGGGGGCGGCGGACAGACGGTCCTCAGGGCGGGGGGACAGGCGGTCGTCAGGGGTGGGAGACGGATGGTCGTCCGGGCCGGGGGACCGAGGGTCGTCCGGGGTGGCGGACCGGTCGGCGGGCGTCGCGCCGGAGGCGTTCCGTCCCTCGGAGCCCGCCTCGGAGCCCGTCTCGGAGCCGGCGTCGGTCTCGATCGGCCGGCTGCGTGCCGGGACGGCCGGAAAGCCGCGGTCCTCGGGATCCGCGGCACGCCGCTCCCGCCAGCGTGCCCATTCCCGCTCGCCCCACTCGGTGGCGAACAGTGGTCCCGGCGCGGTGCGTTCGGCGGGCAGCAGGTCACCGATGCGGAAACTCAGCGACATGGCGCGGCGACGGGTCGCCTGGTGGATGAAGCGGATGCCGTCCTGGTCGCCGACCGCGAGGGACACCGACTCGTCGAGCTCGTCGGCGAGGGCGTCGGCGTGCGCGTCGAGGAGGCGGGGCAGGCGCAGGGCGGCCAGATAGGCGTTGCCGAGTTCCATCAGGCGGGGTGCCAGTACGGCGTCCCGGCCGTCGAGACGTACGTACCCCCGGCGCGCCAGGGTCGCCGTGATGCGGTCGACGGTGGATCGCGCGAGCCCGGTGGACCGCTCCAGACCGCTGAGGCTGGACACCCCGTCGGCCTCAGTCAGCCGCCGCAGCACCGCGAGACCGCGGATCAGCGGGGCGACGGCCTCGACGGGCACGGCGGCCTCGGCCCCGGCCTCCGTCTCGGCCTCGGTCTCGGGCTCCGTCTCGTGCCCGCCCTCGGCCCCGTCCTCGGCTCCCGCCTGTCCGGTCCACTCGCTCCCGGTCCGGCCCCCGGCCCCGCCGCTGCCCGGGGCCGCCTCGACGTTCGCTGGCATGTGGTCTCCGTTGCGGCTCTCGGTGGAGGCTGTTCGGAAGTGATGCGGAAAGTGATGCGGAGGTGATGATGCGGAAGGGACCGTCGGGGCCCTCCGTGGGCAGAGGCCCGGAAGAGACACGGTAGTGCTTACCCGGTCGACTCAGCAGGTCGGCGGCGTCCGTGCGCACGGTCGGCGCGAGGCCGGCGCCGGGGGGCGAGGAGGTCAGCGCCGTGTCACGGACACCTGGTAGTCGCCCGCGGGATTCGCCCCCGTGACCGCGATCGTGACGCCGGTCGCGTGGTCCTTGAAGGACTCGCCGGGGGCGAAGGGCGCGTCGGACAGCTCCGCGTGGACGTTGGGGCTGCGTGTGCAGCCGCCGCTGTTCCGGTGGGAGTCGTAGACGGTGATGGGGCCGCTGCCGGTGTCGACCCCCGCGTCGACCTTGTAGACGAGGATGCCGGGGCGGCAGATCGCGGTGTCGTTGCCCCCGGGGGTGCGCAGTTCGAAGGCGAAGCCCGTCCGGGCGCCGGTGGGGACGAAGACGAGCTTGGCGCCGCCGGGCCGGGACAGCGGGGTGAGTGTGTACCGCGTGGTCCCGGGCCGAGCGGCGCAGCTGACCTGCGAGTCGTCGAGCCAGCCCAGTTTCCATTTGTGCCAGCCGAGCAGATCGTTGTCGGCGCCCCAGTCCTCGCTCATGATGTCCCAGTGGCCGACCGAGCCGCCGCCGTCCTGGGTGTAGAGGTCGGGCAGGCCGAAGGTGTGCCCGTTCTCGTGGGGGAGCACCCGGAAACCGGTGTCTGCGTAGGAGCCGGAGCCGTCGTCCTGGCGGCTGTAGACGAAGGACGCGTTGGAGACGGGGACACCGTCGGCGACCGGGGCCTCGGCGTTGCCGGCGAAGGTGACGGACAGGACGGTGTCCAGGGCGGAGGGCCCGGCGTTCGGCGTCACCAGCACGTTCAGAAGGTCGTACGAGTGGAAGTCCACCTCGGGGTCGGCCGCGGCCACGATGTCCTGGACCAGACCGCGGTACCCGGGGTCGAAGGGGGCGCCGCGCTCTATGCCGTACGCGCTGAACGGCTTGGGCATGCGCAGCCAGTGCCGTATCGGGGTCTCGGGGCGGTAGTCGAGGCGGCCGTAGGAACTGGTGCGGAACCAGTCCTGGGTCTGCGGGAAGAACTCGCCCAGCCGGTCGAGCGCGCTGCCCTGACCGGGTGCGTCGGAGAAGTCGACCATCACGGTGAGGGCCCGGACCGTGCCGGTGGAGCGGGCGTAGCCGGGCAGGGTGGGTATCCCTTCCCCCATCTGTACGCCTTTCGCGCCGCTGATCATGCAGGGACCGAGCGCCGTCGACCGGGCCAGCGCGATGGAGCCCGCCGCCGTGGAGCCCACCGTGAGGTGCCCGGTGCCGGCGGAGGTGCTGACCGCCAGCGTGAGGAGGGTCACCGAGGCCAGGGCGGCCAGGCGACGCCGGCGTATCCGGTGGCTGGTCGGCTGCATGCAGGGGTCCTTCGCTCACGGCAGCCGCCCGGTCACCGACTGCACCCTGTGCGATCACCCTGTGTCGACGGATGCGCGGGTGCTCGCTGGAAGAGCCCGATCGTGGGTTTCTCGGCGAGGAAGATGTGACGCGGGTCACAGGAAGTGGGCGGGGGTCGGGGAAATAACCGGGGATGGTTTCCCCGTTTGGCATAGGTGTCCGAGTGAAACGGGGAGGGAATCCCCGGATCGCACCAGAGCCTTCACCTACTTCCGAGGAGCACGCCGTGGAGACCGCCACCCCCGTGAAGCGTCGGATGCCCCGGCCCCGAGCCGATGCGCTGCGCAACCGGGAGCGGATCGTCGCCGCCGCGCGCGAGATGTTCGTCGAGTTCGGCCCCGACGTGCCGTTCGACGAGATCGCCCGCCGCGCCGGTGTCGGCAACGCCACGGTGTACCGCAACTTCCCCGACCGCGACGCGCTCGCGCGGGAGGTCGTCTGCTCGGTCATGGACCGCACGTCCGAGTGGATCGAGGCGGCACTCGTCGAGGGCGGCGACGCCTTCGACGCGCTGAGCCGCTTCGTGCACTTCTCGGCGGACGAGCGGATCGGCGCCCTGTGCCCCATGCTCTCCGCGGCCTTCGACCAGAACCATCCGGATCTGTACGCGGCGCGCGAACGGACCATGGACCTGATCGAAGCGCTGATGAGGCGTGCCCGCGAGGCCGGCCAGTTGCGCTCCGACGTGGAGTCCGGTGACCTGATGGTCGCCGTCAGCCAGCTCACCCGGCCGTTGCCCGGCACCGCGTGTCAGGGCATCGACCGGTTCGTACACCGTCATCTGCAGCTGTTCCTGGACGGTCTGCGGGCACCGGCCCGCTCCGTACTGCCCGGAGTGGCGGCCACCGTGGAGGGCCTGCGAACCGCCTGACCGACCAGACCCGAGCGATGAGTCCGGTGCGAGGCGCCGGTCCATGGCCCGACAGCCAGCCCGTAGCCGTAGTCCCGACCCGTAACCCGTAGTCCATAACCCGTAATCCGCAGTCCGTACCTTGTGATCCGTGCACGGCTTCCGGACCGCGGGTGCCGGACGTCGGACTCCGGACCCCGGACTCCCCAAAGCCTTCGGCCGTCGACGAGGACGAGCCGTCTCTTTCCCTCACCTTTTTTCACTGCGAAGTACCGGAGTGGGTATCCCCATGTCTTCATCAGCAACACCGACAGCGACGGCGGCGGAAGCGGCCGACGCGCATTCCAACCGCTGGAAGGCCCTCGCCTTCATCGCGCTCGCCCAGCTGATGGTCGTCCTCGACGCGACCATCGTGAACATCGCGCTGCCTTCCGCCCAGCGTGACCTGGGGATATCGGACGGCAACCGGCAGTGGGTCATCACGGCCTACGCCCTGGCCTTCGGCGGCCTGCTCCTCTTCGGCGGCCGCATCGCCGACCTGTGGGGCCGCAAGCGCACCTTCGTCACCGGCCTGATCGGCTTCGCCGGCGCCTCCGCCCTCGGCGGCGCCGCACAGGGCGAGGCCCTCCTGCTCGGGGCCCGCGCCCTTCAGGGCGCGTTCGGCGCGCTGCTCGCGCCCGCCGCGCTCTCCCTGCTCGCCGTGATGTTCACGGACGCCAAGGAGCGCGCCAAGGCCTTCGGCATCTACGGTGCGATCGCCGGTGGCGGCGGTGCCGTGGGTCTGATCCTGGGCGGTTTCCTCACCGAGTACCTGAACTGGCGCTGGACGTTCTTCGTGAACATCCCGTTCGCGATCGTCGCCGCCCTCGGCGCGTACTTCGTCATCCGTGAGCCGGCCGGCGGCCGCAACCGCTCGCCGCTCGACATCCCGGGCGTCGTCCTGTCCACCCTCGGTCTGGTCTCCCTCGTCTACGGCTTCACCCGCGCCGAGTCGGCGGGCTGGAGCGACTCCAGCACGATCGGCCTGTTCGTCGCCTCGGCGGTGCTGCTCGCCTCCTTCGTCCTCGTCGAGTCCAAGGTCAAGGCTCCGCTGCTGCCCCTGCGCGTGATCACCGAGCGCAACCGCGGCGGTGTCTACCTCTCGCTCGGTCTCGCGATCATCGCGATGTTCGGCCTGTTCCTCTTCCTTACCTACTACCTGCAGATCGTGAAGGGCTACTCGCCGGTCAAGACCGGCTTCGCCTTCCTGCCGATGATCGCGGGCATGATCACGGGCTCCACGCAGATCGGTGCCCGCCTGATGACCCGGGTCCCGCCCCGGCTGCTGATGGCCCCCGGTTTCCTGACCGCCGCGATCGGCATGCTCCTGCTGACCCAGATGGAGATCGGTTCCTCGTACGCCGGTCTGCTGCTCCCGGCCCAGCTGCTGCTCGGCCTCGGCATGGGTACGGCGTTCATGCCGGCCATGTCCCTGGCCACGTACGGTGTCCAGCCGCAGGACGCCGGTGTCGCTTCCGCGATGGTCAACACCTCGCAGCAGGTCGGCGGCGCGATCGGTACGGCGCTGCTGAACACGATCGCCGCCTCGGCGACCACGTCGTACATCGCGGACCACATCGGTGGTGCCGCCTCCAAGCCGCAGCAGCAGCTGGTCCAGCTGCAAGGGCTGGTGAACGGTTACACCAACGCGATCTGGTTCGCCGTCGGCATCCTGGTGCTCGCCTCCGCGATCGCCGTGACCCTCGTCAACACCGGCCGTCCGGACATGTCCTCGACGGCGGGCTCGGGTGAGGGCGCCGAGGACGAGATCAAGGTGCCGGTAATCGCCCACTGATCACCCGTGGCGCGGGTACTTCGCGTACGGGCGCGGGGTGGGGACGCCTCGCCCGTACGAATCCCAGGGTCCGCCCCGGTTCCGACTTCGTCGGAGCCGGGGCGGACCCGCGTCCGGGGGCCGGCGCACCCGGCGGAGCGCTACCGCAGCCAGGGCAGATCCGCGCCCGCGTCCTTCGGCTGGAGTCCCTCGGCGATGACGCGCATGGCGTCGCCGAGGGACTTGTGCTGTTCGGGGGTGAGCCGGTCGAAGAAGGCCTGGCGCACGGCGCTGACATGGCCCGGGGCCGCCTTGCGCAGCATCGCGTAGCCCTCGTCGGTGAGCACCGCGAACTGCCCGCGCTTGTCGGAGGGGCAGTCCTCCCGGCGCACCCACCCGCTCTTCTCCAGGCGGGCGATCGCGTGCGAGAGGCGGGAGCGGGTGATCTTGGCGTTCATCGCCAGCTCGGTCATCCGCAGGCGTCGGCGCGGAGCCTCCTCGAGTTGGACGAGCAGCCCGTAGTAGACGTGCGGCATGCCCGCGTCGCGCTGCAGCTGCCGGTCGAGGTGGTCCTCGAGGAGGGTGGCGGCGTGCATGTACGCACGCCAGGTGCGCTGTTCCTCGTCGGTGAGCCAGCGCGGCTCTTCAGCGGGTGCGGATGCCGTGTTCATGTACTCCACTGTACGAGCCTCTTCTTGAAGCTTAAACAAGTCGGGGGTAGAGTCGGGCAGGAGAGCTTGAGACTTCAAATAACGGGATGATCGGTCCTACGATGGAACCCCCGGAGGGAGTAGCCGCCATGTCTGTCGCCATGTCCGACGTCACCGAGGGGCGTGCCCCGCGGGAGCGCATGCCCGCCCTCTACCTCAGTCATGGCGCCCCGCCGCTGGCCGACGACCCGGTCTGGCCCGGCCAGCTGGCCGCCTGGTCCGCCGAACTGCCCCGCCCCAAGGCGATCCTGATGGTCTCCGCCCACTGGGAGGAGGCCCCGCTGGCCCTCGGCGCGGTGGAGACCGTGCCGCTCGTGTACGACTTCTGGGGCTTCCCCGAGCACTACTACCGGGTGCGATACGCGGCCCCCGGTGCCCCCCGGCTCGCCGAGTCCGTACGAAAGCTGCTGCGCGCACCCGGCGTCCCCGTCCAGGACATCCCGGACCGCGGCCTCGACCACGGTGCCTACGTGCCCCTGGTCGAGATGTTCCCCGAGGCCGACATCCCCGTCCTGCAGATCTCGATGCCGACCCTCGATCCGGTGAAGCTGATGGACATCGGCCGCAAGCTGGCCCCGCTCCGTGACGAAGGCGTCCTGATCGTCGGCTCCGGATTCTTCACGCACAATCTGGCGGCGCTGCGGCAGGGCGGCGTCCCGTCCTGGTCGGCCGAGTTCGACGACTGGGGTCACCGGGCCCTGGACGCCCACGACTGGGACTCCCTGCTCGACTTCACCCACAAGTCGCCGGCCGGTCTGCTGGCACACCCCCGTACCGAGCACTTCGCCCCGCTGTTCGTGACGATGGGCGCGGCGGACGCCACCGGCGAGCTCGACGGCCAGAAGTCCGTGATCGACGGCTTCTGGATGGGGCTGGCGAAGCGGTCGGTGCAGTTCGGCTGAGGTCCGGGCACCGGCGAGGCGGAGTCACCGGAGGGGCGGCGTCGGGTGGCGTCGGGGCCGAGCCAGGCAGCCGCCGGGTCAGAGCTCCTTCTCGTACCAGGCGACATCCCAGTAACGGCCGAACTTGCGGCCCACCTCCCGGTACGTGCCTACGTGCCGGAACCCGAGGCGTTCGTGCAGTCGCACGGACGCTTCGTTGGGTTGCGCGACGCCCGCGTAGGCGCGGTGCAGATCCTCGCCGGCCAGCGCCTCGAAGAGTGCCTCGTACAGGAGCGTGCCGATGCCGCGGCGGCCCGCGTCGGGGGCGAGGTAGACGGACACCTCGACCGAGGTGACGTAGGCGGCCTTCGGGCGGAAGCCACTGGAGGTGGCGTATCCCAGAATCCGCCCGCCCCCTGCTTCCGGATCCCCTGCTTCCGGGTCCGTGTCCGTGGCAACCATCAGGCGGTGCGGACCGTCTTCCAGGTGGGAGAGCAGCCACGGACGGCGGTCTTCCGGAGTGAGGGCCACCGTGTCGAAGGTGATCGGCGTCTCGCGCACGTAGTGGTTGTAGATCTCGGTGAGGCCGACGAGATCGCCCTCGACTCCGGCCCTGACCTGCACATCTGTACGTTCTGACGTCATCTGACCCCCTGCTGTGGCGGCACAGGGTACTGCATGATCAGAAAAATAGGGGAACGGGTTGGGAATTCTGTCCGGATTCCAGTCGTTGTTTCCTTCGGATGCCGGGCACTCGGGTGAGTGACCGAGCCGCCACCAGGATCCGCAAGCCCTCCCCCGAGCTCTCGGCCCCGGCTGGAGCAGGGGGAACCTCCATACGCAAGGGAGCACGCATGGCAACCCGTGCCGTCGCCCGTCGTCAGTCCGCCACCGGCGAGACCAGCGACGCGGCACGCAGTGTTCGCGCCGTAGGCGGCGAAATCGCCGACCGCGACCTGGTCGGCATGTACCTCGACGAGATCGCGCGCACACCCCTGCTCGACGCCGCCAAGGAAGTCGAGCTGTCCCAGACCATCGAGGCGGGTGTGTTCGCGCGGCAGATCATCGACGGCGAGGTGGATGCCCCCAAGGCGGACGCGACCCGTGAGGAACTAGAGGCGCTCATCGTCGAGGGCGAGCGGGCCAAGGACGTCTTCATCCGCTCGAACCTGCGGCTGGTCGTCGCGGTGGCGCGCCGCTACCCCCGCAGCGGCCTCCCGCTGCTGGACCTGATCCAGGAAGGGAACGCGGGCCTGGTGCGCGCGGTCGAGAAGTTCGACTACCGCAAGGGCTTCAAGTTCTCGACGTACGCGACGTGGTGGATCCGTCAGGCCATCACCCGGTCCATAGCCGACCAGTCACGCACGATCCGTCTCCCCGTGCACCTCGTCGAGGAGCTGGGCCGGATCCGCCGTGTGCAGCGCGAGTTCAACCGGAAGAACGGCCGGGAGCCCGAGCACGCGGAGATCGCCGCCGAGCTCGACTCGACCCCGGCGCGCGTCGGTGACGTGCTGGACTGGGCCCGCGACCCGGTCTCGCTGAACATGGCGGTGGACGACGACGGCGACACCCAGTTCGGTGACCTCCTGGAGGACACCTCCGCCGTCTCGCCGGAGCAGTCGGTCCTGACGCTGCTGCGCAGCGAGGAACTGGACGACCTCATCGGCCGCCTCGACCAGCGCACGGCCTCGATCATCAAGATGCGGTACGGCATCGACGACGGCCGCGAGCGCACGCTCACCGAGGTGGGCAAGGAGCACGGCCTCACCCGTGAGCGCATCCGCCAGATCGAGAAGCACGCGCTGCTCGAGCTGAAGAAGCTGGCTCGCGACACGGGCTTCGACGCGGCGGCGTGACGAGGGTCCGCGTGACGGGGGCGGTGTGACGGGGCCGACGTGACGAGGGCGACGTAATGAGTACGTGCGGTTCGCGCGGTTCGTGCGGTTCATACCGTTCCGGTCCGCGTATGGTTCGTAGGGATCCGAAGCACCCGTCCGGTCCGTCCGGGCGGGGCGGCCGATCCGTAACCGCTTGAGGTCGGCCATAACTCGACCGGACATGGCCATGTAACGCCGCTTCAAAACGCTGAGCTCTGGGCACAAGACCTCAGGGCCCAGGGTTCAGGGTCCCGGGGCGCAGGCCCCAGACCCCCCAGAACCGAGTCCCGACGCACTCCCCCCCCCGCGCCGGGACTCTTCCAGAGCCGAGCTTCGGCGCCTTCCCCCCCTGGCGCCGGGGCTCGGCTCCATTTTGTCGTCGTGCGGGGTCTTGCGCCGTCTTCGCGGGCGGGGCCTTCGTGCGGGGCATTCGCTCGGCTGTACGGGGCCTTCGCTCGGCGCGGTCGTCGGGGGAAGGCGGCGCGGGCGGGTCGGATTCGGGCAGGCCGACGGGCCACCCCGTACCTGAACCCCGGGGTGACCCGGATGGCAGAGTCTGCCACAGAGGCATAACCTGCCGACCGTGACCGGTACCGAACGCACGGCCCGCCCCGCCGTCCGTGCCTCTGCCGCCCACGCAGGGAACTCCCCGTCGCGCGGCACCAGCATCAACGCGAGCTCCGGCCCTGGTGCCGGTACCCGCACCGATACCGGACCGGGCGTCGGCACCGGTGCGGGCGCGGGTGCCGGTCTGTCGCTGACCGAGCGGCGGAAGGCCGCCACCCGGATGGAGATCGCCCGCGCCGCGGCGGAACTCTTCATGAAGCACGGCCTGCGGGCCACCCGCGCCGAGGACATCGCCCGCGCCGCCGGGGTCGCGCCGCGCACCTTCTACCGCTACTTCGCCGGCAAGGAGGAGGCCCTCGGCCCGCTCTTCGCCGCGGGCGTCGAGAAGTGGGCCGAGGCCGTACGCGACGCCCCGGCCGGCCTGTCCGTCCTCGACGCGCTGCGCCACGCCGTCGTCCGGACCCTCACACCCGGTGTCGGCGTGCGGCCGGAGTCCATGGAATGGGCCCGCTCCCTCCTCCGCCTGGCCGACGGGAGCCCCGCCCTGCTCAGAGTGTGGGGCGAGGCGTGCCAGGGGGCGGAACGGACCCTGGAGGGGGTGCTGGCGGCGCGGCTTTCCCAGCGGGGTGGTGCCGCGGGTGGTGCCGCGGGTGGTGGTGCGCCGGGTGGCGAGGAGCCGGGTGGGGATGCGCCGGACAGCGGTGTCGCAGGCGGTGATGGTGCCGATCGCGCCGGCGCGGCGAGTGATGCCGGGGCGGGGCGCGTGACGGCTTCCGGAATCCGGCTCAGTGCCGCGGTCGCCGGCGCGGCGGTGCGCGTCGCGGTGGAGACCTGGGCCGCGGGGGACGACCCGGCGGACGGCCCCGCCGGACCGGTACCGCGCGCGCTGAGCCACCTCGAAGCGCTGCGTGACTTTCCCTGGGGCACCGCCTGAACGCGCGCCGCCACGACGGAGCGGCGGATCGGCGCCTGCGGATGCGCACCGCCGGGATCGGCACGGCGGCGTACCTCGGCGTGCGTCACCCGATCACGGTGCCGAAGCCTTCCGTACCGCCCGTCGCCCGCGTCAGACGCTCGCCCAACTCCCGTATGTAGCCGACCAGTTCCGGCGGCCGATGGACCGTGAACTCGCAGTCGACCAGGGCGATCCGCACGGCCAGCCACTCCACCGAGTCACCGGCGGAGGTCCGCAGCCGGCAGCTGTGCTCGTCGATCGGTTCGGGCGCGCCGAGCCAGTTGGGCAGCCGGGCCGCGACGAACGCCGCGGGCGCGGCGAAGGTGACCTCGAAGTCGTACGTCTCCTGACGCCGGTACATCGACCGCCGCAGATACTCCGCGGCGCTTCCCGTCGGCAGCTCGCGCGCTGTGAAACGGACGCCCGTCGCGAAGGGTTCGGTGATGCGGTCGACGCGGAACGTGCGCCAGTCGGCGCGGTCGAGGTCGTACGCCACCAGGTACCAGCGACGGCCGGTGGAGACGAGCCGGTAGGGCTCGGCCTGCCGCCGCGACGGTGTGCCGTCCCCGGAGCGGTAGGCGAACCGCAGCCGCTCGCGGCCGGCCACCGACGAGGCGATCACGGTCAGTGTCTCGGGTGCGATGCTCGGCCCGTCCCCGCTGGTCAGCGGGGTGGTCGCGGCCTGCAGGGTGGACACGCGGTGCCGTAGCCGGGACGGCAGCACCTGCTCCAGTTTGGCGAGGGCCCGTACGGAGGCCTCGTCCACGCCCTCGACCGCGTGCCCGGCGCCCGCCCGCAGGCCCACCGCGATGGCCACCGCCTCCTCGTCGTCGAGCACCAGCGGGGGCATCGCCTTGCCCGCCACCAGCCGGTACCCGCCGTCGGCGCCCTTCGTCGCCTGCACCGGATACCCCAGCTCGCGGAGCCGGTCGATGTCGCGGCGGACGGTACGCCGGGACACCCCGAGCCGTTCGGACAGCTCACCGCCGGGCCACTCGCGGGGCGTCTGGAGGAGGGAGAGCAGCTGGAGAAGCCGGGCCGGCGTGTCCGTCGTCATGTTTCCCAGAGTGCCGCACGTCTAGGACATGAACTGACCTAATGGGGGCCTACCTTCTTCTCATGACCTCCACCGACACCCCTCCCAGCGGCGCGGCCGTGCAGGCGCACGGCTCGGCCGCCGCGGCCGACCGGCGGCGCTGGATCGCCCTGGCCATCGTGATGACCGCGGCCTTCATGGACCTCGTCGACGTCACGATCGTCAACATCGCCATCCCGTCGATCCAGCGGGACGAGGGCGCCTCGTTCAGCCAGATCCAGTGGATCACGGCCGGCTACGCGCTGGCCTTCGCCGCCGGCCTCATCACGGGCGGACGGCTCGGCGACATCCACGGCCGCAAGCGGGTCTTCCTCCTCGGCATAGGCGGATTCACGGTCGCCTCGGCACTGTGCGGCTTCGCCGCGAACCCGGAGATGCTCGTCGCCTCGCGGATCCTGCAGGGCGGCATGGCCGCGATGATGGTGCCGCAGGTGCTGTCGATCGTGCACGCCACCTTCCCGGCGCACGAGCGGGGGAAGGTCTTCGGTCTCTTCGGCGCGATCATCGGTCTGGGAGCCGTGTCCGGTCCACTCCTCGGCGCGCTGCTCACCGAGTGGAACCTGTTCGGCCTGGAGTGGCGGCCGATCTTCCTCATCAACCTGCCGGTGGGTGTCGCCGCGCTGATCCTGGGACGGCGCTTCATCAGCGAGTCCAAGGCGCCGAAAGCCCTCAAGCTCGACCTCGTCGGTGTGGCTCTCGTGACGCTGGCCCTGCTGATGCTGCTCTACCCGCTGACCCGCGGGCGCGAGCTGGGCTGGCCGCTGTGGGGGTACGCGTCGATGGCCGGCTCCCTCGTCGTCTTCGCGGCGCTGGTGGCGTACGAGAAGCGCAAGGCCGCGCGGGACGGTTCGCCGCTGGTCGAGCTGTCGCTGTTCAAGGTGAAGAGCTTCGCCGCGGGCATCGCCGTACAGACCGTCTTCGGGGTCGGCCTCGGCATCTTCTTCCTGGTCTGGACGCTGTACATGCAGGTCGGTCTGGGCTGGACCCCGCTGCGGGCGGGGCTGACCGGGGTGCCGTTCTCGATCGCGGTCTCGGCCGCGGCCGGTATGTCGGTGCAGCTGCTCGTCCCGCGCTTCGGGCGCAAGGTGCTCCAGGCGGGCGCGCTGATCATGGCGGTGGGCGTACTGCTCTACATCTGGGAGGCCGGCCGGTACGGCATGTCCATCGCCTCCTGGCAGATGGCCCTTCCGCTGGTCGTGATGGGCGCGGGCATGGGCTTCATCGTGGCCCCGCTGACCGACGCGGTGCTGTCGGAGGTTCCGCGCGAGCACTCCGGTTCGGCGTCCGGGCTCATCAACACCGTGCAGCAGATGGGCAACGCGCTCGGCCTCGGGCTGGTCTCGGTGGTCTTCTTCGGCCAGATCGCCGACCGGCTCACCCTGGTCCAGGTGGGCCCGGCCTTCGTGGACGCCTTCCAGTACGCGCTGGGCTGGGTCGTGGCGGTCATGGCGGTCATCTTCCTCCTGATGTTCGCGCTGCCGAAGCGGCCGGCGCAGCATGTGGAGGGGGCGGGGGAGGAGTCCGCCGAGGAGGGGTCCGCCGGGGAGGAGTCCCCGTCCGCGGGGCGGGACGGTGTGCAGGACAGTGTGCGTTCGTCGGAGGACGCCGAGGTGTCCGACGGTGGGCCGGTGCTGATGGGCTGATCTCCCGAGGTTCGACAGCGAGCGGCCCGAGGGGCCGGTGCCCCCAGGTCACGTGCCCGTTCTCCGTCCGCGGAGGGCGGGCACCGGCCGTTCGCGCGGGCGGGCCCGGCGGTTCCGGTGGCGTGGGCGGTCCGGAGGCGGGTGCGGGGATCGATCAGGTCCGCTCTCGGGACGCCTCTGAGAAGCGTCGATGCCTGTTTGTGTCCGTCCCGCGTCCGAACCTGTTTACTTTCCGGAAATCCGGGCGTAGCCTCCGACTGAAACCACAGATTCGGGCATCGGTCGGAGGCGAACGGACATGTACGCACCGGAGCGGCAGCAGGAGATCCTCCGGCTGGCTCGTGACGGCGGACGGGTGGACGTGCTGTCGCTGGCCGAGGAGTTCCAGGTGACCGCGGAGACCATCCGGCGTGACCTGAAGGCCCTCGACCGCGCGGGTCTCGTGCGGCGGGTGCACGGCGGTGCCATACCCGCCGGGCGCCTGGACTTCGAGCCCGATCTCGCGGAGCGCGAGTCCACCGCGGCCGACGAGAAGGACCGCATCGCCCTGGCCGCCGTCGCCGAACTGCCCGGCGAGGGCACGGTGATCCTCGACGCCGGCAGCACGATCGCCCGCCTAGCCGGCGACCTCCCGCTGGAGGCGACGCTCACCGTCGTCACCCACAGTCTGCCGATCGCGGCCCGCCTCGCGGACCATCCCGGCATCCAGCTCCACCTGGTCGGCGGACGCGTCCGGCACCGTACGCGCGCCGCCGTGGACGCCTGGGCGCTGCGGGCGTACGGCGAGATCCGCGCCGACGTCCTGTTCATCGCCGCCAACGGCTTCTCCGTCGAGCACGGACTGACCACCCCCGACCTCGCCGAGGCCGCCGTGAAGCGCGCGGCCGTCCAGGCGGCGCGCCGGGTGGTGCTGCTCGCCGACTCCTCCAAGCACGGCCAGGAGCACTTCGCCCGCTTCGGCGACCTGAGCGACGTGGACCTGCTGATCACCGACACCGGTCTGAGCCCAGAAGACGCCGCCGACATCGAGCGCGGTGGCACGGAAGTAGTACGCGCATGATCCTCACCGTCACCCCGAACCCCTCCCTCGACCGCACGTACGAGGTCCCCTCGCTGGACCGCGGCGAGGTCAACCGGGCCACCGGTGAGCGCATGGACCCGGGCGGCAAGGGCGTGAACGTCTCTCGCGCGGTCGCCGCGGCCGGGCGGCGCACGATCGCCGTACTGCCCCTGGGCGGCGCGCCCGGCGCACTCGTCGCCGAGCTGCTGGACGCGCAGGGCATCGAGGTCGCCCCGGTCCCGGTCGCGGGAGCCACCCGGTCGAACATCTCGGTCGCCGAACCCGACGGCACCCTCACGAAGATCAACGCGCCCGGCCCCGAACTCTCTCCCGCCGAGGCCGAGTCGCTGCTGGAGACGGTGCGCCGGCAGTACCGTTCCGGCGACACCGACTGGATCACCTGCTGCGGCAGCCTGCCGCGCGGACTCGGTCCCTCCTGGTACGCCGACCTCGTCGCCCGCGCCCACGCGGCAGGTGCCCGGATCGCCCTGGACACCTCGGGGCCGGCGCTGCTCGCGGCGTTGCGCGAGCAGCCCGACGTGGTGAAGCCCAACGCCGAGGAGCTCGCGGAAGCCGTCGGGCGCCCCCTGACCACCGTGGGCGACGCGATCAAGGCCGCCGAGGAACTGCGCGAGATGGGCGCGGGCGCCGTGCTCGCGAGCCTCGGCGCGGACGGGCAGTTGCTCGTGGACGCCTCGGGAGCCTGGTTCGGCAGCGCCCGGGTGGACGCCGTACGCAGCAACGTGGGCGCCGGTGACTCCTCGCTCGCCGGATTCCTGATCGCCGGCGGCCGTGGCCCGGAAGCCCTCGCCTCCGCCGTCGCCCACGGTGCCGCTGCCGTGCAGCTGCCCGGCAGCGTCATGCCGGGACCGGCCGATCTCGACCCCTCCGGCGTGACCGTCACGACGGAGATCCCCGTGGACCGCGTCCTCACGGAGCCGGTGTCATGACGGGCACCGCCGCCACGAGCGCGGCCGCGCGCCGGGACGCGCTCCCCGGGCCGGCCCCGGAGACGTCGAGCCGCCGCGGTCCGGTCCCGAAGGCGCCTCCCGAACGGGCGCTGAAGTGGCGGGACTTCCCCGGTCCCACCCACGGCACCGGCCTCGCGGATCACGCGGATCACACGGATCACGCAGTTCTCGCAGGTCCCCCAGACCCGGCAGATCCCGCCATCCCCGCACCTACGGAGTTCTCCGCGTGCGGCACCACCGTCCTCACCCCCGTCCTCACCCCCGTCCTCACCCCTGTCCCCACCCCCGCCCACTCCCCACGGGCGATACGCGTGCAAAGGAGCCCGCGATGAGCGAGATGATCACCGCGGACCTGGTCGATCTCGACCTGTCCGCCGAGACCAAAGAGGCGGCGGCACGCGCCCTCGCCGAGCGCATGGTTGCCAAGGGCCGGGTCACCGACCTGGACGGCTTCCTCGCCGACGTGGCCGCCCGGGAGGCGCAGATGCCGACCGGTCTCGACGGCGGCATCGGCATCCCGCACTGCCGGAGCGAACACGTCACCGAGCCGACGCTCGCCTTCGGACGCAGTGCCGCCGGGATCGACTTCGGGGCGCCGGACGGGCCCGCCGACCTGATCTTCCTGATCGCCGCTCCGGCGGGCGCCGACGACGCGCATCTGACGATCCTGTCGTCGCTGGCCCGCCAGCTCATGAACGCCGAGTTCACCTCCGCGCTGCGGGCCGTGGACGACGCGACGGCAGCCGCCGCGCTCATCCGCGGCGAGGAGTCCCCGGCGGCCACGGCTGCCGGCACGGCCGCGTCCCCGGCAACGACCGAGGAGACCGAAGCCACCGAGGGGGCCGAGGCGGCCGAGGGTTCCCAGGACTCCGTGGCGGTGTCGGCGGCGGCCTCCGCCGACACCGCCACGGGCACCACCGGCGAGCGTCCGTTCCGGATCGTCGCCGTCACCTCCTGCCCCACCGGTATCGCGCACACCTACATGGCGGCCGAGTCGCTGGAGAACGCGGGCCGCGCGGCGGGCGTCGAACTCGTCGTCGAGACACAGGGCTCGGCCGGATTCACCCGGCTCGACCCGGCGGTCATCGCGGCCGCGGACGGCGTGATCTTCGCGCACGACGTGCCCGTACGGGACAAGGACCGGTTCGCCGGGAAGCCGACCGTGGACGTCGGTGTGAAGGCGGGCATCAACCGGCCCACCGAGCTGATCTCCGAGGTCCGCGGCAAGGCGGAGCGCGGCGAGGTCACCGCGGGCACCGCACCGGGCACGCCGATGGAGCGCGCCGGAACCTCCGGTGAGGGCTACGGCACCATGCTCCGCAAGTGGCTGATGTCCGGTGTGAGTTACATGGTCCCGTTCGTCGCGGCCGGCGGTCTGCTGATCGCCCTCGGGTTCGCGATCGGCGGCTACCAGATCAACAAGGCGCCGTCGGTGATGGACCACTTCGTGTGGACCCAGGCGGACAGCTGGGGCGCGCTGCTCTTCCAGATCGGCGGCGTCTCCTTCGGGTTCCTCGTCCCGGTGCTGGCGGGCTACATCGCGTACGGCATGGCGGACCGGCCGGGTCTCGTGCCCGGCTTCGTCGGCGGGGCGATCTCCCTCACCATCAACGCCGGCTTCCTCGGCGGCCTGGCCGCCGGTCTCCTCGCCGGTGGTGTGGTGATCGGGATCCAGAAGGTGAGGATCCCGGCGGCCCTGCGCGGCATCATGCCGGTGGTGGTGATCCCGCTGATCTCCGCGGCGATCGTCGGGTTCCTGATGTTCGTGGTCATCGGCAAGCCCATCGCCTCCGCGCAGAAGGGCATGACCGACTGGCTCAACGGCCTCACCGGCTCCAACGCGGTCCTGCTCGGCGCGCTGCTCGGCCTGATGATGTGCTTCGACCTCGGCGGCCCGGTCAACAAGGTCGCGTACACCTTCGCCACCGCCGGTATCGCGGTCGCGAGCCCCAGCGACTCGGCCATGAAGATCATGGCGGCCGTGATGGCGGCCGGTATGGTCCCGCCGCTCGCCATGGCCCTCGCCACGACGGTGCGCGGCCGGCTCTTCACCCAGACCGAGCGCGAGAACGGCAAGGCGGCCTGGGTCCTGGGCGCCTCCTTCATCTCGGAGGGCGCGATCCCGTTCGCGGCCGCCGACCCGCTGCGCGTCATTCCCTCCGCCATGGCGGGCGGCGCGGTCACCGGAGCCCTGTCGATGATCTTCGGCGCCACGCTGCGGGCCCCGCACGGTGGCATCTTCGTGGTCCCGCTGATCGGCAACCCGTTCCTCTACCTGATCGCGATCGCGGCCGGCGTCTGTGTCACCACCGCGCTGGTGGTCGTCCTGAAGGGCATGCGGAAGCAGGCTTCCGCCGACGCGGGCGCGGGTGTCGCGGACGCTCCCATAGCGGCGAAGGCCGATACCACGGAGCCGGTCGCGGCCTGAGACGCGCCGCCTTCCGCCCGCCCGATTGGTGCGGTGGTGAGCCGTTCACCGCACCTGTGAGAGATCAGCCCCCTTCGGGGCATCTGCGATATACGTCACGGTCCGGGGTCAAGCCCCGGACCGTGGTGTCTACTGGTGCGTATGCCTGAGCATGTATCGATCTCCCAGCTGATCGGCGTGGCGGTCCTCGCCCTCCTGACCGTCGTCTGGGCCATCGGTCTGATCCGTCTGGTGCGCCGGGCCCGCGCCGCGGGCGTCCTGCGGCCCCGCGGAGCCGTGCTGCGGGCGATACCCCACCAGCGGCGCTCCGGCCCCGTCGCCGAGTCCGTCGAGCTCACCCCCGAGGAGCGCGCCGCGTTCGCGGGCCTGGTACGGCAGTTCAGCGACAGCCGCCCGTAGAAGGCGTGCTCCGCGGCGCCGGCCCGCAACGGCGTCCCCTGCGACACCGGGCCACATCCGCACCGAGTCCTGTCAGTCCAGTGGTATCGGCCGCCGCGTCGGGTCGGTCCAGTGGTGTCGGCCGAGTCGTCTTGGCCGAGTCGTGTCAGCCGAGTCGCGCTGCCCGGCGTTCCATCGCGGCGCGGGCCGCTTCCTCCGTCGGGTAGACCTCGCACATGTGCCGACCGTCCGGCGTCGCCGTGTGCTCGACCTCCCACAGGGAGATCTCCCCGCCGTCGCGGAGCAGGAACGCGTGCTCGTAGAGCGAGAAGCACAGGCCCACCTGGCCTGCCCGGCAGGGGCGGCCGAAGGCCTGGGTGATCTGGTGCGCGAACGCGGTCCGCAGCAACAGCGACGCCAGGTCGGGACCCGGCCGGTCCGCGTTCTCCGCGCGCCGCAGCAGACGCCGCGCGTGGTCCGCCGAGTCGTCGGGCACGTACGCGTGCCGCGGCTCGGGGATCGGCGACAGACTGTCCATCACCGGCAGCTCGAAGTCCGGCGCGTCCGGCGGCAGCGGCAGCCGCGCCGTGGCCGCGCGCAGCTCCTCCTCGTCGACGTACACCTCGTGCTGCGGAGCGCTTCCCGGCGCCGTGTTGTGCACGAGCTCCCACAGCGTGACCGCGGAGCCGTCGGCGAGCAGCCAGGTGTGCCGGTACGTCTCGCGGTGCAGCCCCGCGCTGTGGTGCGCGGAGTGCAGCGAACTGTCGTGCGCCAGCGCGCAGTCGAGCCGGCGTATCGCCTCGTCGGGCAGTTCGAAGGAGTTCAGGGCACGGCCGAGGAGTCGCGCGAGGTGCTCCTCCGGAGACTCGGGCGACTCGGGTGGTTCGTACGCTGCTGTCTCGTACGGAACGCTCAAGGTTTCTCCCGGCGTTGCTGCATGTCACCTTGTGGGTGCATACCGTAGCCCCTCGGTCCGACATCATTCCTGGGAACCGAGAAAACGTACGGACACAAAAACGAGCGGGCCGCGCGGCGAGTTCCCACGCGGCCCGCTCCGGCGTCAACGGCGTCCCGTCAGGCGGTACTTCCCGCGGTCCACGCACTCCACGACATGTTCCAGCCGTTCAGACCGTTGTCGGGTGCGACCGTCTTGTCGGGCGAGTTCTTCACCGTCACGACATCCCCGACGAGGGAGTTGTCGAAGAACCACTTGGCGGTCGTGTCCCCCTGCGCGCCCTGCACGTCGGCCATGCCCACACAGCCGTGGCTGGTGCCCTGCCGGCCGAAGGGCGGATTCCCGCGGTTGTACCAGTAGTTGCCGTGGACGAAGGTGCCCGAGGTCGTCAGGCGCATCGCGTGCGGCACGTCCGGGATGTCGTACTCGCCGCCGTAGCCCACCGTCGAGCCGTTCATCCGCGTCTGCGTGAACTTCTCGGAGATCACCATCTGCCCGTTGTACGTCGTGTGCTCCGGGCTGCCGGCCGAGATCGGCACCGACTTGAGGGTCTTGCCGTCCCGTACCACCGTCATGGTCTGGGTGTTGACGTCAACCGTGGAGACCTGCGAGCGGCCGATGGTGAAGGTGACCGTCTTCTTCTGTACGCCGAAGACGCCGTTCGCCCCCTCGACGCCGTCCAGGTCGATCTTCATCGTCACCTTGGAGCCTGCCTTCCAGTACTGCTCGGGCCGGAAGTCGAGCCGCTGCGCGCCGAACCAGTGCCCGACCACCTGCTGCCCGCTGCTGGAAGTGACGCTGATGTGCGACTGCACGGCCTTCTGCTTGCTGATCGCCTTGTCGAAGGTGAAGGAGACCGGCATCCCGACGCCGACCGTGCTGCCGTTGTCGGGCGTGTACGTACCGATGAAGCTGTTGCTCGAAGAGACCGTCGTGAAAATGGAGTTGGCGGCCGCCGTGCGCCCGTTGGCGTCCTTCGCGGTGGCCGAGATCCGGTACTTCGTCCCGCGCTCCAGCTGTGCCTCGGGCTGCCAGCTGCTGCCGTCGGCGGCTATCGCCCCCGGCACGGCGGCCCCGCTCCCCGACACCGTCATCTTCACGTCCGTCAGCTTGCCTTCGCTCACCTTCACGCCGGTCGCGTTGATGGACGCGCTCGTCGAACCGTCCTTGGCCGAGATGACGATCTTCGCCGTGGACGTCTTGGCCGAGCCGCTGCCGTTCTTGCCGCCCTTGCCGTCGGTTTCGGCACTGGCGTTGCCGCCGCAGGCGGTGAGGGCGAGGGCGCCGACCATCAGGGCGGCACAGGCCCCCAGTGCGCGCCGCGCTGCTGAGTTCGGCGTATTCACGGGCTTCTCCAGTTCCTTGTGATGTGGGTGATCCGCTCCGGTGCGTGGGGAAAGAGCGCGCGGTGCAGAGCAGGGTTCCCACGATCTCCGCCTGTCGCCTTCCGGTGACAGAACCAGGACATTCGCCCCCCTTCGCGGACACCCCTGCGGCCACCTGCCACCGACCACCGACTGTCGGCTGCTGGCTGCCGACCACGGCCTGTCGACCACGGGCAGTCGCCCAGGGGCTGTCGACGACCGGCAGCCGACGACTGGTCGGTGGACGTCCGGCTGTTCGACTACCGGCTCCCGTACAACTCCTCGTACGACGCCCACGCCCCGCCCGGGCCGTCCACCGACCCGGCCGCCCGTACCGCCCGCACGATCGCCCGTGTCACCAGGTCCGCGCCGGCCGCCAGGATCTCGTTGAGCGCGAGCGGGTTCCCGGCGGCGAGTGGCCGGACGCCGGTGGCCAGCGCGAACACCGTGTCCCCGTCGTTGAGCAGATGCACCGGCCGTACCGCGCGGGCGATGCCGTCGTGTGCCGTCCCGGCGAGTTTGTGCGCCTGTGCCCGGGTGAGGGCCGCGTCGGTCGCGACGACGGCGAGCGTGGTGTTCAGCGGCGGCGGCGCGTTCTTCGCGGCGGCCTCGGCAAGGCGGTGCCGGGCCGCCTCGTGGACCCCGGCCGGGGGATACTCCACCCGGCCGCCCCCCAGCAACTCCCCGTACAGCGCTCCGGTCTCCGGATCCACGGCCGATCCCGCCGCGTTGGCCACCACCAGCGCGGCCACCGTGATCCCCGAGTCGAGCACGGCGCTCGCCGTCCCGACACCGCCCTTGACCGACCCGACCGTCGCCCCCGTGCCGGCACCCACGCACCCTTCCGCCACCGGGGCGCCCGGTCCGCTCGCGTCGGCCGCCTCGACCGCGGCCCGGCCCGTGGCCGCGTCCGGCCGTGCCCGGAAGTCGCCGCCGCGGCCCAGGTCGAAGACGCAGGCGGCGGGCACCACCGGCACGACGTGCGCCGGATCGACGCCCACCCGTACGCCGCGGCCCCGCTCCTCCAGCCAGGCCATCACCCCGGACGCGGAGTCCAGTCCGTACGCGCTGCCGCCGGTCAGGACGACCGCCTCGACCTGCTGCACCAGGTTGCGCGGGTCGAGCGCGTCGGTCTCCTTGGTGCCGGGTCCACCGCCGCGCACGTCGACGGCCGCGACGGCGCCGCCCGGGGGAGCGAGCACCACGGTGGTGCCGGTGAGCCAACCGCCGCCGGTACGTGTCGCGTGCCCGACGCGCAGCCCCGCGACATCTGTCAGAGCGTCAACTGTCATGGGTCCAGTGTTTCCCCCGCCCCGCCCTCGGCGCTCCCCTCTCCGCCCAGCGCTTCCTCCGCGCTTCCCGGGCGCGCCCGCTCGGCCGTCCACCCACTCGCCCGCCCGCCGGTCCGCCCGTACTCCCCTCGGCCCGTACTCCCCTCCGCCGGTACTGCCCGCCTGCCCGGCTGCCCGCGTGCCTGCCTGCCCGTCGATCAGTCGGCCTGTCCGCCCGTGCCCGAGCCGCTCGATCGGCCCTTACGCGGCCCGGGCCCCTAAGCGGCCCCCGCCGTCTCCCGTCTCTCCGGCGCGGTCATCCGCGCCGTCAGGATCACTCCCACGGCCACCGTCAGGGCCGCCACGACTCCTGCCACGAGCACCGCCCACTCGCCCAGGAAGGTGCACAGGATCACCAGCAACGCGGCCGTCGGCAGCACCAGTTGCTGAGCGGTGCCCACCTTGAAGTGGCGCGCGTGCAGGAGCCACACCATGAGGAAGTACAGCGCCGTCGGCAGTGTCACCGCGGCGGACGCGGCGAGCGTCGAGATGTGCGCCTTGCCGACCGCCTGCTCGACCGCGACCTCCAGACCCGCGCCGATCGCGGCCGCCGACGAGAAGATCAGATAGTGGCCGTACCCCCACAGGAACGACTGCCTGTTGGACCGCAGGAAACCGTGGATGGGCACCGCGAAGTAGATCCACCAGGCGGCGAAGACGATCAGCAGTCCGCCCACGGCGATCGGCAGCAGATGGCCCAGCGCGTCCTGCTCGTCCACGCCCGTCTTCACGGCGACCGTGGCCGCGGAGATCGACTCGCCCAGCACGATGATCGTGAACAGGCCGAACCGCTCGGAGATGTGGTGGGCGTGCCACGAGGTGACGTAGTCCTTCTCCGCGTACAACGGGACGCACATCTCCAAGGGCGCCATCACCAGGAACACCCAGGCGCGGGCGGACTCCGGCAGGACCACCAGACCGAGCCAGCCGACCTGGCAAAGCAGCACGCCGGCCGCGTAGCGCAGCGCCATCGTTCTCTCGGCGCCCTCGCTGGAGCGCGCCGCTCGCAGCCACTGGGTGATCAGCGCGAGCCGCATGATCACGTAGCCGAGCCAGACGGCCAGGAAGACGTGGTTCTCGAACGCCCGCGACACCCCGGCGGCGAGCACCAGCACACCGCCGATCTGCACCAGCGTGACCACTCGGAAGAGCACGTCGTCGTTGTCGTACGCCGAGGCGAACCACGTGAAGTTCATCCACGCCCACCAGATGGCGAAGAAGATCATCACGTAGTTGAGGATGCCCCGGCCCGCGTGGCCCTCGGCCATGGAGTGCATCAGCTCGGCGCCGGCCTGGGCGATCGCCACGACGAAGCACAGGTCGAAGAAGAGCTCCAGCGGCGTCGCGACCCGGTGCGCCTCGTCCCGGCCCCGGGCGGTCATCCTGCGCAAGGGCCCGTGCCGGGACGTGTCGGGCGGCGGTGCGGATTCGGAAGCGGAACTGGACGTCATGCGGCCAAGCACAGCAGAAAAGAACCCGGAACGCCCACGCCGGGGGCCTGATCTCCTGGTTGTGGCGCGAGGGGCCGGCACGCCCTCGGCGTACCCTGGACGCATGAGTACCACCCCCGCGCCCGAACCGCGCGATGCCCCGGAACCGCGCACCGAGTCGTCCGGGGAGGTGCGCCCCGCTCCCCGGAAGCCGACGCTGGTCTTCGACGACCCGCTGAGCCGGCAGTCCTCCGACGACACGGACCGGGGATGGGGCGAGGGGTCGCGCGACGACGCCGACAGCGCGGCGGACCTGAAGCGCTTCCTCGACGAGAAGCCGCCCCACCACATCTGAGCCGGGCAGCGGGGCCGGCGGACACGGCCCCCGCGCCCTCGGGACCGGCCCCCGCCCGGTCCCCACTGTGACGACAGCCCTCGTCGGAACAGGCCTAGTCGGGCCGCTGCCCCGGACCGCGCTGAGCCAACAGGGCGTCGCGGATCTCTTTGAGCACCTGCAGCTCGGACACCTCGACGATCTCCTGCGTGCCCTCCTTGGCCTTCTGGCGGGCTGCCTGCCGGGCCAGGAACTTCGACATCGGCAGGACCATCAGGAAGTAGACGACGGCCGCGGTGATCACGAAGCTGAGCGTGGCGCCCAGCACCGAGCCCCAGAGGATCCGAACCCCCGTGGCGGTGTCCCCGCTGCCCTTGCACGGATCCTTCAGACAGCTGGTGTAACTGTCGAGGTTCTTCGTGCCGATCGCACCCACCAGCGGGTTGATGATGCCCTTCACCACCGAGTTGACGATGTTGGTGAAGGCCGCTCCGATGACCACCGCGACGGCCAGATCGATGACATTGCCCCGCATGAGAAAGGCCTTGAAGCCCTCCCAGACGCCGGGTTGCTGCTTCTCGCTCACCAAGGGGCCCCTCTGCACAAGTTGTGGAACAAACAGCTCCGCAACCTACGTCAGGGCACGCCGGAGCTGTCCAATCCCGTAGCTCCCGTGTGGGACTTGACACCGATTCGATATCCGGCGGAGTCCTCAGCACAGTGTCACCGCCAGCCGTGAGGTGATGCCCGCACCCGCCAGCCGTGCCGCGGTGGGCCGGGGCACGGACAGCACGACCAGCGCACCGGGTTCCGTACCGCCGGAGTCCGGCACCGCGCTCACCCGGGCCCCGGCCGCGACCACGCGCCCCTGCCCGCGGCCGTCCGACGCGACCACGTCGACACGATCCCCCGGCCTGAGCAGCCGCACCGTGGCCGCGTCGGCGATCCGCACCGGCGCCGCCACCATCTCGGCCCCGCCGGGTCCCCGCACGGAACCGGAAGCGGAACCGGAAGGTGAAGAGGGGGAGGGGGACGAAGCGGACCCAGGAGTGGACAAGGGCGAGGGCGAAGTCGAGGACGCCGGGTGGCCGCGCGCCCGCTCCGCGACTCGGGGGCCGGCCGCCACGAGGGCCGCCGCCGTGACCGCGAGACCCGCGGCCACGGCCCGCCGCCGGTGCCGGGTGAGGCACCGCAGCCGATACCGGCCGCCGCGTACGCGAACGGGCGGGAACTGCGGCACTTCGCAGGTCGGAGGCGTCTCCACACCCGGCACCGGCGGTGGCTCGCCCGCGTCGTACGGGTCCAGGGGCGGGCCCACGTAGGGGCCGACGGGCCACCCCACGGGGACCTCGGCGCCCCAGGGGAGGACGGGAGCCGTGGGGAGCGGGCGGGCGGACGGGGAGAGCTGGACCATGGGGAACCACCACCTGCGACGAGGGACCGGGCTTGCGATCCCACGATGAGGCCTCGCCGCGAATCCCGTCGGAGCCGGTGGATCACCGACCAGTTGTGGACAACTCCCTCACCCGAACGAGGAGTTCCGCACGCCTCGACCGGTCTCGGCGCCGGTCCGTACCCGCCTCGCCCCGTCCCGCCCGGCGACCGTCACGGCAGCTCGAACCCCGGGTCCATGCCCCCCATGGCCGTCGTGCACAGGCAGTCCCGCGTTCCGTTCTCCGGCAGCCCCGCCACCACGTCGAACAGCACGCCCCGCAGCCGGTCCACGTTGGCCGCGAACACCTTGAGGACGTCGTCGTGCGAGACGCCCTCGCCGGCCTCGGCGCCCGCGTCCAGGTCGGTGACCAGGGTCAACGACGTGTAGCAGAGCTCGAGTTCACGGGCGAGCGCGGCCTCCGGATGGCCGGTCATGCCCACCACGGACCAGCCCTGCGCCTGATGCCACAGCGACTCGGCGCGGGTGGAGAACCGGGGCCCCTCGACCACCACGAGCGTGCCGCCGTCCACCGGCTCCCAGTCCCGCCCGCGCGCCGCCTCCAGAGCGGCCTTGCGGCCGACGGGGCAGTAGGGGTCGGCCAGCGACACGTGCACCACGTTCGGCACCGTGCCGTCCGGAAGCGGCAGTCCGTCGAAGTACGTCTGTGCCCGCGCCTTCGTCCGGTCGACCAGCTGGTCCGGCACGAGCAGCGTCCCCGGCCCGTACTCGGGGCGCAGACCGCCCACCGCGCAGGGCCCGAGGATCTGCCGGGCGCCGACGGAGCGCAGCGCCCACACGTTGGCCCGGTAGTTGATGCGGTGCGGCGGCAGATGGTGGCCGCGGCCGTGGCGCGGCAGGAAGGCGACCCGTCGCCCGGCGATCTCGCCGAGGAACAGGGAGTCGCTGGGCGGCCCGTAAGGGGTGTCCACCTGTATCTCGGTCACGTCGTCGAGGAAGGAGTAGAAGCCCGAGCCGCCGATGACGCCGATCTCGGCCGCGGCCGGCGGCTGCTCTTGGGCCGGGTTCAGTGGATTCTCCGTGTTCGCCATGGACCGCACCCTAACCGGGCCCGGGGCACACCGAAGACCCTGCCGTCGGTGACGACAGGGTCCGGTAGGAATCGCTTCCGGCGCCGCCGACTACGCGGCGGAGCTGCTGGACGAACCGCTGCCCGACGACTTCGACTCCGAGGACGACGAGGTCGTCGAAGACGAGGACGAAGAGGACGACGCCGGTGACGACGTCGACGGCTTGGACGCCGGCGAGCTGGTCGACGAGGAGCCGCGGCTGTCATTGCGGTAGAAGCCGGAGCCCTTGAAGACAATGCCGACGGCCGAGAACACCTTCTTCAGGCGGCCACCGCAGTTGGGGCACTCGGTCAGGGCATCGTCGGTGAACTTCTGCACCGCCTCGAGGCCCTCGCCGCACTCGGTGCACTGGTACTGGTAGGTCGGCACTTGTCTTCCTCCTGGCACTCTCACTCAATGAGTGCTAACGACGGTCCATAGTGACGTATTCCGAGAGATCAGTCCACTGTCACCGGCACTCGGTGACCGACGCCACGTGCGACGGTGCGGCCGGCGGGTCGTGTCGCGAGCCGTGAACGCAGGGCCACCAGGGTGAACAGGGCCAGGGCCGTACCGCCCATCGGCACCAGGAATCCGGCGCCGTCCCAAAGGCGGTCCTCCATCTGCCCGGCCACGGTGACGGCCGCGGCCTGGCCGAGGGCGACGGCACCGGTCAGCCAGGTGAAGGCCTCGGTGCGGGCGCCGGCCGGCACCAGCCCCTCGACCAGCGTGTAGCCGGTGATCAGGGCCGGAGCGATGCACATGCCGACCAGCAGTCCGATGCCGATGAGCACGGCCACGGAGTGGGCGGCCCACAGGCCGGACGCGGCGAGGGTGAGGGCGGCGTACCCGATGACGAGGCGGCGCCGGGGGGCCACCTTCCAGGCGATGGCGCCGCAGACGACGCCCGACAGCATGTTGCCGGCGGCGAAGACGCCGTACAGGACGCCGTTCATGCCGGGCTCGCCGATGGACTCGCTGAACGCGGCGAGCGAGACCTGCATGCCGCCGAAGACGGAGCCGATGCCCAGGAAGGTCACGATCAGTACGCGCACTCCGGGGATCCGCAGCGCGGAACCGTGCTCCACGCGCGCGTGCCCCTCGCGGGCGGTGGCGGGCTGGGTGCTCTTCTGCGCGGCGAAGAGAAGGCCGCCGACCAGGGTCAGCGCGGCCTCGGTCAGCAGGCCCGCGGCCGGGTGCACGGTGGTGCACAGGGCGGTCGCGACCAGCGGGCCGAGGACGAAGGTCAGCTCGTCCGTGACGGACTCGAAGGCCGCCGCGGTGCTCATCAGGGGCGAGTCCTGGAGTTTCACGCCCCAGCGGGCGCGCACCATGGGCCCGATCTGAGGCACCGAGGCGCCGGTCGGCACGGCGGCGAGGAAAAGGACCCACAGGGGGGCGTCCGACAGGGCCAGGGCGGTCAGGCAGAGGGCGGCCAGGACGTGCACCAGGACGCCGGGCAGCAGGACGGCCCGCTGCCCGTGACGGTCGGCGAGACGGCCGGTGAAGGGCGCGAACAGCGCCATGGAGACGCCGGTGGCCGCGGCGACGGCGCCGGCGGCCCCGTACGAGCCGGTGGTGTGCTGGACGAGGAGCACGAGGGAGATGGTCAGCATCGCGAACGGCTGGCGCGCCGCGAAGCCGGGAAGCAGGAACGTCCAGGCGCCGCGGGTGCGCAGCAGCTGTCCGTACCCGGGGCGGGAGGTGACCGTGGATGCCACGGCCCGTGCCTTTCTGCCGCCTGGTAGCGCGCCCGTGCGGGGGCGCCGAGAGCTGTCCTCTTGCGCGGAACTGCGGTAGATGCCGCGCCGCCCCCTGCAAGGGCACCGCGACCGCCATACGGTCGCGCCAGCTCTGCGTCAGGCAGAGTTGGTTCGATCAAAGTATGCCTTCATGGTACAGGGGGAAAGGCGTGCGGTGCCTGTGAAAGCGAGCACCACGGCGCCACTCGCCTGTGAATGCGCAACGGGGTGGATTTCCGCCGTCTCAGCGTCCGCGGCCGCCGCCCAGAGGGCCCAGCCAGTCCGCCAGCTTGCCGCCCTGGCCCACCGCACGCAGCCGTCGCTCGGCCGCGTCGCGGACCGGGTCGGTGGCCACCACCAGCAGTTCGTCGCCGCGCCGCAGCACCGTCGTGGGCAGCGGTACGAAGGAGGTCCCCTCGCGTACGACGAGGGTGACGGCGGCGCCCGCGGGCAGCCGCAGCTCGGCCACCTCGACGCCGTGCATGCGCGACCCCTTGGGGATCGCCACGGACAGCAGATGCCCCCGCAGCCGCTCCAGGGGCGCCGATTCGATGCCCAGGTCGGCGGGGCCCTTGGACTCCGCCAGCCGCAGTGTGCGGGCCAGCCAGGGCAGCGTGGGGCCCTGGATGAGGGTGTAGACGACGACCAGGACGAAGACGATGTTGAAGATCCGGCGGCTCTCCTCGATGCCGCTCACCATCGGGATGGTCGCCAGGATGATGGGCACGGCGCCGCGCAGCCCCGCCCAGGACATCAGCGTCTGCTCCTGCCAGGGGATGCGGAAGGGCAGCAGGGCGGCGAAGACGCTCAGGGGCCGGGCCACCACGGTCAGCGCCAGGCCGATGACGAGCGCGGGCCAGATGTCGTCGCCCATCTCGTGCGGCGTGACCAGCAGGCCGAGCAGCACGAACATGCCGATCTGCGCGATCCAGCCGAGCCCCTCGGCGAAGCCCCGGGTGGCGGGCCAGTGCGGCAGCTTGGCGTTGCCGAGCATCATCGAGGCGAGGTACACGGCGAGGAAGCCGCTGCCGTGGGCGAGGGCGCCGGCCGCGTAGGCGGTGACGGCGATCGCCATCACGGCGATCGGGTAGAGGCCGGAGGCCGGCAGCGCCACGTGCCGCAGCCCCCAGGAGCCGAGCCAGCCGACCGCGAGACCCATGGCCGCGCCGATGGCCAGCTCCAGGGCTATCTCTCCCACCAGCACGTACCAGTGCTCCACGGGGCCCGCCGTGCTGAAGGCGACGACGAGGATGACCACCGGGGCGTCGTTGAACCCCGACTCGGCCTCCAGGACGGCCGTCACGCGGGAGGGGAGGGGGACCTTGCGCAGCACCGAGAAGACCGCCGCCGCGTCCGTCGAGGACACCACCGCGCCGATGATGAGCGCCTGCCGCCACTCCAGGTCGATCAGGTAGTGGGCGGCGGTGGCCGTGACCCCCACGCTCACCGCGACGCCGGCCAGCGCCAGTGAGGTGGCGGCGGGAAGGACCGGTTTGATCTCCTTCCACTTCGTGCCGAGGCCGCCCTCGGCCAGGATCACGACCAGGGCCGCGTATCCGATGACCTGGGTCAGCTCGGCGTTGCTGAAGTGGATGTCGCCGACGCCGTCCTGGCCCATGGCCATGCCGATGCCCAGGTAGACGAGCAGGCTGGGGAGCCCGCTGCGCGACGAGATCCGAACCGCTGCCACCGCGACGAGCAGAACGAGCGAGCAGACGAGCAAGAGCTGGTTGAGGTGGTGGACAGTCAGCGGCCGTTCCCTTCTCGCCGATCCGGGCACGGGATCCGAGCATGTCGATCCGAACGCCGGAAGTCGGTACAGCGGTCCAAGTACTTCGTTACCTTACCTAACTCTTGACGCTTTCTTGACGCTCCTGAGGCCGAGATCAAACGCTCGGCCGTCCGGTACCCGACTCCGCGTCAAGGCGCGGTGGGCCCTGCGCCTATGGTTGCTCCAGCACTCCAGGACCGCCTGCCGCTCGCGTTAGGACAGCAAGGACAGCGATGCCCCCGAACACGACCGCCTCTTCCGGCCAAAAGCCCGGCAAGTCCGGCAGGAAGAAGGGGCGCCGCGCCCGTCTGATCCTGATCGTCCTGGTTCTGGCCCTGATCGGAGGAGTGGCCTACGGCGGGTACTGGGGAGTCAGCACCGTCCGTGCCTCCTTCCCGCAGACCAAGGGCTCCCTCACGCTCGAAGGGCTCTCGGGGCCCGTCGACGTGAAGCGGGACGGCTACGGGATCCCGCAGATCTACGCCTCCTCCGACGCGGACCTGTTCATGGCCCAGGGCTACGTCCAGGCGCAGGACCGGTTCTACGAGATGGACGTGCGCCGGCACATGACCTCGGGGCGGCTGTCCGAGATGTTCGGCAAGGGCCAGGTCAAGAACGACGAGTTCCTGCGCACGCTGGGCTGGAACCGGGTCGCCAAGGAGGAGTACGACACCAAGCTGTCGGCCTCCACCAAGAAGTACCTGCAGGCGTACGCCAAGGGAGTCAACGCCTACCTGAAGGGCAAGGACGGCAAGGACATCTCCCTGGAGTACGCGGCCCTCGGTCTCACCAACGACTACAAGCCCCAGGAGTGGACCCCGGTCGACTCGGTGGCCTGGCTCAAGGCGATGGCCTGGGACCTGCGCGGCAACATGCAGGAGGAGATCGACCGCTCCCTGATGACCAGCCGCCTGGGCCCGAAGCAGATCGCCGACCTGTACCCGGAGTACCCGTACGACCGGAACAAGACGATCACCGAGGAGGGCGCGTACGACAGCGTCACGCAGTCGTACGTCCAGAACGGCTCGACAACCACCGGCGGCACCGGGCAGTCGACGGCGGGCACCGGGCTGGCCGGCGACACGACGGCGCCGGGCGGTCTGCAGAGCCAGCTCTCCAAGCTCTACGACGTCCTCGACGACGTGCCCACGGCCGTCGGGGTCAACGGCAACGGCATCGGCTCCAACTCGTGGGTCGTGTCGGGCGAGCGCACCATCACCGGCAAGCCGCTGCTGGCCAACGACCCGCACCTGTCGGCCTCGCTGCCCTCCGTCTGGTACCAGATGGGCCTGCACTGCACCGCGGTCTCCAGCAAGTGCCCGTACGACGTCTCCGGCTACACCTTCGCGGGCATGCCCGGCGTGATAATCGGCCACAACCAGAACATCGCCTGGGGCATGACCAACTCCGGGGTCGACGTCACCGACCTCTACCTGGAGAAGATCACCGGCGACGGCTACCAGTTCGACGGCAAGGTGAAGCCCTTCACCACCCGCAAGGAAACGATCAAGATCGCAGGCGGCGGCAGCAAGACGATCGTCGTGCGCACCACCAACAACGGACCACTGCTGTCCGACCGTGACGACGAGCTGGTCAAGGTCGGCAAGAAGGCCACCGTCGACGCCGCGGCGCCCGACCGCGGCGACGGCTACGCCATCGCGCTGCGCTGGACCGCCCTGGACCCGGGCACCTCCATGGACGCCGTCTTCCGGATCGACAAGGCGTCGGGCTGGGACGAGTTCCGCAAGGCGGCCGAGTCCTTCGAGGTGCCCTCGCAGAACCTGATCTACGCCGACGGCAAGGGCGCCAAGGGCCACATCGGCTACCAGCTGCCCGGCAAGATCCCGACCCGGCCGAAGGGCGACGACGGTTCGCTCCCCTCGCCCGGCTGGGACCCCAAGTACAGGTGGACCGGCTACATCAAGCCGGCCGAGCTGCCCTATGAGTTCGACCCGGGGCGCGGCTACATCGTCACCGCCAACCAGGCCGTCGTCGACAAGGACAAGTACCCCTACACGCTCACCACGGACTGGGGCTACGGCGCGCGCAGCCAGCGGATCACCGATCTGATCAAGACGAAGACCGACGGCGGCGGCAAGATCTCGACCGACGACATGCGGCAGATGCAGCTCGACAACAGCAGCGAGATCGCCAAGCTGATCGTGCCCAAGCTGCTCAAGCTCGACATCGCCGACAAGAACGTCCGCGAGACGCAGAAGCTCCTGGAGGGCTGGGACTACACCCAGGACGCCGACTCCGCGGCGGCCGCGTACTTCAACGCGGTCTGGCGCAACATCCTCAAACTGGCCTTCGGCAACAAGCTGCCCAAGGAGCTGCGGGTCAAGGGCCAGTGCCTGTACGTCGACCCGGTCGACACCACCGGTCCCGCGGACAACGACCGGAAGGTGCTCGAGTGCGGTCAGCGCGACGCCGACCAGGCGCAGCCGGACGGCGGCGACCGCTGGTTCGAGGTGGTCCGGAAGATCATCGACGATGAGCACAACGACTGGTGGAAGGCGCCCAAGACGCGCCTCGACAAGGCGATCGACACCCGTGACGAGCTGTTCGTACGGGCCATGAAGGACGCCCGCTGGGAGCTGACCGCCAAGCTCGGCAAGGACCTCGACACCTGGAGCTGGGGCCGGCTGCACCGCCTGTTCCTGAAGAACCAGACCCTGGGCACCGAGGGCCCCTCCTTCCTGAAGTACATGCTCAACCGCGGCCCCTGGAAGCTCAGTGGCGGCGAGGCGACGGTCAACGCGACCGGCTGGAACGCCGCGGGCGGCTACGGAGTGGTGTGGGTGCCGTCGATGCGGATGGTGGTCAACCTCGACGACCTCGACAAGTCGAAGTGGATCAACCTCTCCGGGGCGTCCGGGCACGCCTACAGCGCGCACTACACCGACCAGACGGACAAGTGGGCCGAGGGCGAGCTGCTGCCGTGGGCCTTCTCGGCGAACGCGGTCGACAAGAGCACGAGGGACACCCTGGTGCTCAAGCCGTGAGGCACTGACGGCATCCGCGCAAAGGGCCCTCCACGCACGCGTGGAGGGCCCTTTCCGTGCCCGCGGGGACGCCGAGCCGTCCGGGCCAGGCCGGGTCGCCCAGCAGCCCGGCCTGGGCGACCCGGGCGACGTCACTGGAAGCGCCGGACCCCAGAAGGGGTCACCACCGCGTGCACCGGACGGTCGTGCGGCTCCCGCGGGACGTCCTCGACGACCTCGGTGTCGTACAGGAGCACCACCAGGGCCGGATCCGTCCCCGCGCGCGCCAGCCGGGCCAGTACGCGGTCGTACGAGCCGCCGCCGCGCCCCAGGCGCAGTCCGCGCCGGTCCACCGCGAGGCCGGGCAGCAGGACGGCGTCGGCCTCCTGGACGGACTCGGGGCCGAGGCGCTCACCCGCGGGCTCCAAGAGGGCCATCCGCCCGCCGTGTTGGACACGGATGAGGGAGCCCTCGCCCGCGTACGCGCCCCAGTCCAGGTCGTTGTCGGCCATGAGGACCGGCAGCAGTACGCGGACACCACGGGCGTGCAGCGCGTCCAGGAGCGCGAGGGTGCCCGGCTCGCTCCCCACGGAGACGTAGGCCGCCACCGTGCGCGCGTGCGCCAGTTCCGGGAGCTCCAGTGCGCGCACGGCCAGGACCTCGGCGGTCTCCCGCAGGTCATCGGCTGTCAACCTGCTTCTCACCGCGAGGAATCCTTGGCGCAACATTCGCTTGTCAGGCTCGGCCTCACGTCCGGCGTGGTTCACAGATCTCTCCCCGTGTTTCTTTATGTGCTCATATGAGAGCCAAGTAACCGGAGCCACAGATTCTGCTCATAGCCACCGGATATGGTTACGGGCATGACTGAGTCGCACCCCAGGATCAGCAAGGCTGTCATCCCCGCAGCAGGCCTCGGCACCCGGTTCCTGCCGGCCACCAAGGCCACTCCCAAGGAGATGCTGCCGGTCGTCGACAAGCCGGCGATCCAGTACGTGGTCGAAGAGGCCGCGTCGGCGGGTCTCGACGACGTCCTGATGATCACGGGACGCAACAAGCGCCCCCTCGAGGACCACTTCGACCGCAACTACGAGCTGGAGTCGGCCCTCCAGAAGAAGGGCGACGCCGGCCGCCTCGCCAAGGTCCAGGAGTCCAGCGACCTCGCGACCATGCACTACGTGCGCCAGGGCGACCCCAAGGGTCTCGGCCACGCGGTCCTGTGCGCGGCCCCGCACGTCGGCCACGAGCCCTTCGCGGTGCTCCTCGGCGACGACCTGATCGACCCCCGCGATCCCCTGCTCGCCCGCATGGTCGAGGTCCAGGAGCAGCACGGCGGCAGCGTCATCGCGCTCATGGAGGTCGAGCCCGAGCAGATCCACCTCTACGGCTCCGCCGCCGTGGAGACCACCGGTGAGAGCGACCTGGTCAAGGTGACCGGACTGGTCGAGAAGCCGGACCCGGCGGACGCTCCCAGCAACTACGCGATCATCGGGCGCTATGTCCTCGACCCGCACATCTTCGACATACTGCGCAAGACCGAGCCGGGCCGCGGCGGCGAGATCCAGCTCACCGACGCCCTCCAGCAGCTCGCCGCCGACGAGAAGGTCGGCGGCCCGGTGCACGGCGTCGTCTTCAAGGGCCGCCGCTATGACACCGGTGACCGCGGCGACTACCTGCGTGCCATTGTCCGACTCGCGTGCGAACGTGAAGACCTGGGCCCGGACTTCCGGACCTGGCTTCGCAGTTACGTAGCCGAGGAGATGCAGGGATCTTGAGCAGCGCTGCCGCCGCCCGCACCACCGGCCAGGACCGCCTCTGGTCGGTGGACGACCACCTGGAGGACATCCTCGCGACCGTCCGCCCCCTCGAACCCATCGAGCTGCAACTCCTCGACGCCCAGGGCTGCGTCCTGGTCGAGGACGTCACGGTGCCGGTCTCCCTGCCGCCGTTCGACAACAGCTCGATGGACGGGTACGCGGTGCGGGTCGCGGATGTCTCGGGCGCCGGCGAGGAGTATCCGGCGGTCCTCACCGTCGTCGGCGATGTCGCGGCCGGCGGTGCCGAGCCGCCGCACGTGGGTCCGGGGCAGGCGGCCCGCATCATGACCGGCGCCCCGCTGCCGCCCGGTGCCGAAGCCGTCGTTCCGGTGGAATGGACCGACGGGGGACTCGGCGAGGGCCCGGTCTCCGGGATGCGCGCCCACAGCGCCGCCCCCGAGGGCGCCTCCGGCCAGGTGCGGGTGCACCGCCCGGCCGAGGCACGCGCCCACGTGCGCGCGAAGGGCAGCGACGTGCGGGCGGGCGACCTCGCTCTCGCGGCGGGCACGGTCCTCGGCCCCCCGCAGCTCGGTCTGCTGGCCGCGATCGGCCGCGGCACCGTCCGCGTGCGCCCCCGCCCGCGGGTGGTCGTCCTGTCCACCGGCAGCGAACTGGTCCAGCCGGGCGAGGCGTTGGACACCGGCCAGATCTACGACTCGAACAGCTTCGCCCTGTGCGCCGCCGCCCGCGACGCCGGGGCCATCGGCTACCGCGTGGGCGCGGTCGCCGACGACGCCGAGACCCTCCGCTCCACCATCGAGGACCAGCTCATCCGCGCCGACCTGCTGGTCACCACCGGTGGCGTGAGCGTCGGCGCGTACGACGTCGTCAAGGAGGCCCTGTCCTCGGTGGGCGACGAGGACGAGGCGGGCGGCGGCGTCGACTTCCGCAAACTCGCCATGCAGCCCGGCAAGCCCCAGGGCTTCGGCTCCATCGGCCCCGACCACACCCCGCTGCTCGCCCTGCCGGGCAACCCCGTGTCGTCGTACGTCTCCTTCGAACTGTTCGTCCGACCCGCGATCCGCACCCTCATGGGCCTGGACGACGTCCACCGCCCCACCACCCGGGCGACTCTGCAGACCGAGAAGGCGCTGACCTCGCCCTCGGGACGCCGGCAGTTCCTGCGGGCCACGTACGAGGACGGCCGGGTGACGCCCGTCGGCGGCGCCGGATCCCACCTGGTCGCGGCCCTCGCGCACGCCGACGCGCTGATCGTCGTACCCGAGGACACCACCTCGGTCGAGCCCGGCACCGAGGTCGACGTGGTCCTGCTGGGCTGACCGGCCGCAGCCCGGAGGGGTCCTGCCCGGCTGCCCGCCCCGAGTTGGCGGTACCGTGTCGCGCACAACAGGCCCGACCGGGAGCGCTGCCGCACATGAGTACGCAGGACCGACTGACCCACATCGACGAGGCGGGTGCCGCCCGCATGGTCGACGTCTCCGGGAAGGACGTGACCGCGCGCACCGCCCGCGCCAGCGGCCGTGTCCTGGTCTCCCCCCGTGTGGTCGAGCTGCTGCGCGGCGGGGGAGTGCCCAAGGGCGACGCCCTGGCCACCGCGCGCATCGCGGGCATCATGGGTGCCAAGCGCACCCCGGATCTCATCCCGCTGTGTCACCCGCTGTCGGTGTCGGGCGTCAAGGTCGACCTGTCGGTCGCGGACGACGCCGTCGAGATCCTCGCCACCGTGAAGACCACCGACCGTACGGGCGTCGAGATGGAGGCCCTGACCGCGGTCAGCGTGGCGGCCCTGACCGTGATCGACATGGTCAAGGCGGTCGACAAGGGAGCGGTCATCACGGACGTACGGGTCGAGGAGAAGACAGGCGGAAAGTCGGGCGACTGGAGCCGGACATGACACCGCCGTCGTACCGCGCCCTCGTGGTCACCGCCTCGAACCGGGCCGCCGCGGGTGTCTACGCGGACCGGGGCGGGCCCCTGATCGCCGAGGGGCTCACGGCGTACGGCTTCACCGTCGACGGCCCTCGGGTCGTGCCCGACGGCGACCCCGTGGAGGCGGCGCTGCGCGCCGGCGTCGAGGCCGGGTACGACGTCATCGTGACCACCGGGGGCACGGGGATCTCGCCCACCGACCGGACACCCGAGGCGACCCGGCGCGTGGTGGATCACGAAGTGCCGGGCATTCCTGAGGCGATCAGGGCGTTCGGTAGAGAGAAGGTCGCGACGGCGGCGCTGTCCCGCGGGCTCGCCGGAGTCGCGGGCCGGACGCTGATCGTCAATCTGCCGGGTTCCACCGGCGGGGTGAAGGACGGTCTGGCCGTCCTGGAGCCCCTGTTGGTCCACGCCGTGGAGCAGATCCGCGGCGGCGACCACCCCAGACCCAACGGCAGTGGGGGTGCGAGCTGAACAGCCCGTCCTGGCCCGTCGAGCTGGTGGACGGCGATGTCGTCCTCCGGCCGATAAAGGTGCGCGACCAGCGGGCCTGGCGCGAGGTGAACCGGCGCAACCGCGACTGGCTGCGGCCGTGGGAGGCGACCATTCCGCCGCCCACCCCCAGCGGGCCGATAGCGCACCGGCCGACCTACCGGCAGATGGTCCGCCATCTGCGCGCCGAGGCGAACGCGGGCCGCATGCTGCCCTTCGTGATCGAGTACCAGGGCCGTCTGGTGGGCCAGCTGACCGTCGCCGGGATCACCTGGGGCTCGATGTGCTCGGGGCACGTCGGCTACTGGGTGGACCAGGCGGTGGCGGGGCGCGGGGTGATGCCGACGGCCGTGGCGCTGGTGACCGACCACTGCTTCCGCACGGTCGGACTGCACCGTATCGAGGTCTGCATTCGCCCGGAGAACGGACCCAGCCGCCGCGTCGTGGAGAAACTCGGATTCCGTGAGGAAGGGCTCCGGCCGCGTTATCTCCACATCGACGGGGCCTGGCGCGACCATCTCGTCTTCGCGCTCACCGCGGAAGAGGTGCCCGAGGGGCTTCTCGGTCGCTGGCAGCGGGCACGCTCACAGAACCGGAGCAGGCCGAGTACTCAGTAAATGAAATGTGTGTTCGAAATTGATCGGTCGGCGATCACCTCGGAACCATCTCGGTGCCTCTCGGGGTCGTCCCGCGGCATTAAATTCGCGGGTCCCGGCAGCCTGCTGATCACATCGGTCACAAAAAAAGCTCGAAATATCAGCCAGATCGTGCGACACACCGGCTCAATTGGCAGATGGCCTCACGCAAACCCCTCTACCGTGTGAGGCGTGAGCAGCAGCGGCCTCATCTACGCAGTCATCGTCGGGGCCTGGGCCGCCTACTTGGTGCCGATGTGGCTCCGTAGGCAGGACGAGCTGAACGAAGCCCGTCCGACGGAACGCTTCAGCACCGCCATCCGGCTGCTGTCCGGACGGGCGGGGATGGAGCGCCGGTACGCCAAGGACCTGCGGGCGCGCTCCACCGAAGAGGGGGAGCCCAGCGCCGACCCGGGCGGCGCCACCGATTCGGTGGACGTCCGGGCCTTCGCCATGCCTCCGGCCCGGGAACACACCAAGGCCCAACTCCCGCAGCCCGCCGAGCCGGAGCCCCAGCAGGCACCGCAGTCGGCCGCCCGGCACAGTGCCCCGCAGGGCGCCGCGGCGACCACCAGACCGGTATCGCAGCAGGCGCACACCGACCCCCTGTCGTCGGCGTCGAGCGCGTCCGCGGCCTCGCGGGTTCCCGCCGACCGGCGGGTCTCCGCGGCGGAGGCCGCAGCACGCGCCAGGCGCTCGAAGGCACTCGCGCGCCGGCGGCGTACGACCGTCATGCTCTTCCTCGCCTTCACCTGCGGCGCGATCGTGGCGGCCGTCGGAGGACTCGCGTTCCTGTGGGCTCCCGGCGTGCCCGCCGTGATGCTGAGCGCGTACATCGTCTATCTGCGGGCCCAGGAGCGGCGGCGCTTCACCTACGTCATGGACCGCCGCCGGGCCGAGGCCGCGGCGCAGCGGCTGCGCGAGCGGCAGCCGCGCCGCCGGGCCGGCCTCGACGCGGGCGCCGAGGAGCAGGACGAAGGCCCCGAGCCGGAGGCCGACCCCGGCCTTTCCGTGCTCGCGGCCGACCGTCGCGCCCTCGTCGAGCAGACCGACCACGCCGAGTGGGTCGACCAGCAGCGCGAACGCCAGCGGGGCCCCGGCCGGGGTGACAGCTGGGACCCGGTGCCGGTTCCGCTGCCGACGTACGTGACCGCGCCCGTCGCGCCGCGGGCCACCTCCGGCGTCGACCTGGGAGCCCCGGACGCGTGGAGCTCCGCGCGCTCCAGCGCGGTCGAACCGGCCGAGCCCGAGGCCGAGCCCGCAGAGGAGGGCGGCCCAGCCGAGGCCGCCGAAGAGACCGAGGCCGACGGCGACGGTCGCAGCGACGCCCGGCGCGCCGCGTCCGCCCGGCGGGCCCGCGAGCGCGGCCGCACCCCGCTGTTCGACCAGTACGAGGACGGCGAACGGCCGCGCGCGGCCAACGAGTGACCCCGCGCGCGGGCCGCACGGCCCTGTGCGCGCGGACCGTGTGACCGCCTGTCCGGGAGCCCTGGCTGACCAGCCAGGAACGGATTTCCAAGCACCCGGATGAGGATGCTAGAGTTTCACTCGTTGCAAGGGCCTGTGGCGCAGTCTGGTAGCGCACCTCGTTCGCATCGAGGGGGTCTGGGGTTCAAATCCCCACAGGTCCACCGCAATTCAGAACCCCGCCGGATTCGTCCGGCGGGGTTTCTGCATGTTCCGGTTGTTCCGGATGTTCCGGCGCGGAACTCGGTGCGCCCGGCTCAGGACGCGGAGAGCGGCTTGGCGAAGCACATGCTCAAGTCGTGGAAACGGTAGTAGCCGAACTTCACGCAGGGCGCGTAGCCGCTGGAGGTGTAGAGGGCGACCGCCTCGGGCTGCTTGGCGCCGGTCTCCAGGACCATGCGGGTGCGGCCGGCCGCGCGGGCGTCGTCCTCCAGGGCGGCCAGGATGCGGCGGGCGAGGCCGAGGCCGCGGGCCTCCGGGACGACGTACATGCGCTTCAGCTCGGCGTCGCCGTCCGAGTACCCCTCGTCGTTCTCGTCCTGGCTGCGCCAGCCGCCCGTCGCGACCGGGCGGTCCCGCTCGTCGTACGCGAGGAGGTACAGGCCGAGCGGCGGCCTGAACATCGACGCGTCCAGCGGTGTGACATCGCCCTCGTCTCCGTAGCGCTCGGCGTATTCGGCCTGCACCTGGTCGTTGAGCTTGACGGCGTCGGGGTGGTCGAAAGGGACCGGGCGGATATGCATGCCAATTATCGTACATCTATGCATGCGTGCGGGGGACCGGACGGATTAAGTATCGTGCCCGGGTGCTGACTGTCACCTCTGTGAATGTGAACGGACTCCGGGCCGCCGCCAAGAAGGGTTTCGTGGACTGGCTCGCGGAGACCTCCGCGGACGTCCTGTGCCTCCAGGAGGTACGGGCCGAGCCCGGACAACTGCCCGAGGAGGTGCGGGCGCCCGAGGGGTGGCACGTCGTGCACGCTCCGGCCGCCGCCAAGGGCCGCGCGGGCGTGTCCCTCTACACCCGCCGCGAGCCCGACCGCGTCCAGGTCGGATTCGGCTCCGAGGAGTTCGACGCCGGCGGACGCTACGTCGAGGTGGACCTCCCGGGCGTCACGGTCGCCAGCCTCTACCTGCCCTCCGGGGAGGTCGGCACCGAGCGGCAGGACGAGAAGATGCGGTTCATGGGCGAGTTCCTCGCCTACCTGAAGGGCCTGCGCGAGCGGGCGGCCGCCGACGGGCGCGAGGTCGTGGTCTGCGGCGACTGGAACATCGCCCACCAGGAGGCCGACCTCAAGAACTGGCGGGCGAACAAGAAGAACTCCGGCTTCCTGCCCGAGGAGCGCGAGTGGCTGGGCCGGGTCCTCGACGCGGCCGACGGCGGCTACGTCGACGTCGTACGCGCCCTGCACCCGGACACGGAGGGGCCGTACTCGTGGTGGTCCTACCGGGGGCGCGCCTTCGACAACGACGCAGGGTGGAGGATCGACCTGATCGTCGCGACCGGGGGGCTCGCGAGGCGCGCGGTCAAGGGCTTCGTGGAGCGGGCCGCCAGTCACGGGGAGCGGTGGTCGGACCACGCGCCCGTCACGGTGGTCTTCGAGACCGGACCAGGCCTGACCTGACTTGCCCGGGCCCGACCTGACCGGACCAGGCCCGACGTGACCCGCGTGGGCCGGGTCGGGCCGTATGCCTCACCGGCCCGCGGGAAGCCGAGCCGCTCGGCGCGGCGGGCGTTCAGGATTCCGGGCGGCGGCCGAGCCGGCGGTCCAGGGCCATCGACAGTTCCGCCTCCACCACGCTCTTCGCCAGGGGGCGCAGGCGCGTCAGGTCCTCCGCGGTGCGGTTCTCGGTGAGGACGAGGGTGGTGAAGAGGGTGGCGAGGGCTTCGGCGTGGTCGCGGACGCGGCGGGCCGCGGTGAGGACGTCGGCGAGCGGGATGCCCTCGCGGACCAGGGCCGCCGACACGTCGAGCAGGCGGCGGCTGACGTGGACGATCTCGCCGCCGTCGGTGCCGAGGTAGCCGAGGTCGAGAGCGGCGGCGAGGTTCTCCGGGGTGGCCTGGCCCGCGAAGACGTCGGCCAGTTCCTCGGGGGAGAGGCGGACCGGGGTCTCCTCGGTGGGCTCGCCGAGGCCGAGGAGTTCGCCGACGTCGCGGCCGTGGTCGAAGGCCTCGGCCAGTTCCGCGATGCCGCTGAGTGTGTGGCCGCGTTCCAGCAGCGCCGAGATCGTGCGCAGGCGGGCCAGGTGCGTGTCGTCGTACCAGGCGATGCGGCCCTCGCGGCGGGGCGGCGGTATCAGCTTGCGCTCCCGGTAGAAGCGCAGGGTGCGCACCGTGATGCCGGCTTCCTCGGCCAGCTCCTCCATTCGGTACTCACGCTTCTCCGCCACGTGCGCACCCTACGTCGTACCCCCGGTAACTTTCCCGGTCACGACCCCTACCCATCAGTACGGAGCTGTTCTACGCTCCCCATTGCGCCAGTGTTCACTGGCGGGGTCGTGCGGCTAGGGAGGCGTCGGGATGACCGAGCACGAACATGTACGCGTGGCGGTGGTCGGGTCGGGGTTCGGAGGCCTGGGTGCGGCCGTGCGGCTGCGCCGCGAAGGGGTCACCGACTTCGTCGTCCTGGAACGGGCCGGCGGCGTGGGCGGCACCTGGCGGGACAACAGCTACCCCGGATGCGCCTGCGACGTACCGTCCCATCTGTACTCGTTCTCGTTCGCGCCGAACCCCGACTGGCCCCGTACCTTCTCCGGGCAGGAGCACATCCGGGCCTATCTGGAGCACGTCACCGACGTCTTCGGGCTGCGCCCCCACCTCCGCTTCGACTCCGAGGTGAAGCGGATGACGTGGGACGGCGAGAAGCTGCGGTGGGACATCGAGACCAGCAGCGGGTCCCTCAGCGCCGACTTCGTCGTCTCCGCCACCGGACCGCTGTCCGACCCCAAGATCCCGGACATCCCGGGGATCGACTCCTTCCCCGGCAAGGTCTTCCACTCGGCCCGCTGGGACCACGACTACGACCTGCGCGGCAAGCGCGTGGCGATGGTCGGGACCGGCGCCTCGGCCATCCAGATCGTGCCGGCCGTCCAGCCCGAGGTCGCGCGCCTCACCCTCTTCCAGCGCACCCCGCCCTGGGTGATGCCCCGCGTCGACCGGGCCATCAGCGGGCTCGAACGCGGGCTGCACCGGATGCTCCCCTTCACCGCGCAGGCCCGTCGAGGACTCCTGTGGGGCATACGGGAGTTGCAGGTCCAGGCGTTCACCAAGCGGCCCGACGAACTGGGCCTGGTCGAGCGGCTGGCCAGGCGCAACATGGCGCGGGCCGTCAAGGACCCGGCGCTGCGCGCGAAGCTGACGCCGGACTACCGGATCGGCTGCAAGCGGATCCTGCTCTCCAACGCCTACTACCCCGCGCTCACCCGCCCCAACGTGGACGTGGTGGCTTCCGGGCTCGACAGGATCGACGGGTCCACCCTCGTCGCGGCCGACGGCAGCACGGCCGAGGTCGACGCGATCATCTTCGGTACGGGGTTCCACGTCACGGACATGCCGATCGCCGACCGGGTGGTGGGCGCGGAGGGCAGGACACTCGCCGAGGCGTGGAAGGGCGGGATGAGCGCCCTGCGCGGCGCCTCCGCGGCCGGGTTCCCCAACTGGATGACGATCATCGGACCCAACACGGGGCTCGGGAACTCCAGCATGATCCTGATGATCGAGTCCCAGCTGAACTACATGGCCGACTTCGTACGGCAGTTGGGCGTGCTCGGCGGACGGGTGGCCCTCGACGCTCGGCCCGGCGCGGTGGCGGACTGGAACCGCAAGGTCCAGGAGCGCATGAAGCGCACGGTGTGGAACACCGGCGGCTGCACCAGTTGGTACCTCGACGCGCAGGGCCGCAACACGACGGTCTGGCCGGGCACGACGACGGAGTTCCGCACGGCCACCCGCCGGCTGGACCTCGGGGAGTACGAGGTGCTGCGGGCCCCGGTGGCGCGGCAGGGCGAGCAGCCGGGGAGCCAGGAGAAGGTGGAGGCCGGGGCGTGAGCCGACTGACGCACGTGGCGGGCGGCCCCTACGCGCCGCCCGCCCCCGCGCGCGAGCTGACCGTGGTCTCCGCCGACGGCGCCCGGCTGCACGCCGAGGTGCACGGCCCCGCGGACGCCGCCGTGCCCACCGTCGTCCTCGCGCACGGGTGGACCTGCTCGACCGCCTTCTGGGCGGCGCAGATACGGGACCTCGCCGCCGACCACCGGGTGATCGCGTACGACCAGCGTGGGCACGGGCGCAGTCCCGCGAGCGACGCGTGCGGCACGGACGCGCTCGCCGACGACCTGGAGGCCGTGCTCGCGGCCACCCTCGGCCCGGGTGAGAAGGCCGTGCTGGTGGGGCATTCCATGGGCGGGATGACGCTGATGGCCGCTTCGGTGCGGCCGCGCTTCCGGGAGCACGCGGCGGCGGTTCTGCTGTGCAGCACGGGCAGTTCGCGGCTGGTGGCCGAGGCGCGCGTGCTGCCGTTCCCCGCCGGGCGGCTGCGCACCGAGGTCACCAAGCGGATCCTCGGGTCGCGGGCGCCGCTCGGACCCGTCACGCCGCTCGCCCGCAGGATCCTCAAGTACGCGACCATGGGCCCCGGTTCGTCGCCGGGCATGGTCGAGGCGTGTGCGCGGATCGTGCACGCCTGTCCGCGCGCGGTGCGGCACGCCTGGTCCCAGGTGCTCGATCTGCTCGACCTCGACCACGGGGTACGGGAGTTGGCGGTGCCGACGGCGGTGGTGGCGGGGACGGCGGACCGGCTGACGCCCCTGGTGCACGCGCGCGCCCTGGTCGCGACGCTGCCGAACTGCGTCGGCCTCACCGAGCTGACCGGAATGGGACACATGACACCCGTGGAGGCGCCGGACGTGGTGACCGCACGGATACGCGAACTCGCCGCCGACTACGCACAGATCAAGGAGGGCGCATGAGCAGGGTGAGCCTGGAGGGACAGGTCGCGGTCGTCACGGGGGCCGCTCGGGGCGTCGGCGAACTTCTCGCCCGCAAGCTGTCCGCGCGTGGTGCCAAGGTCGCGCTCGTCGGTCTGGAGCCGGACGCGCTCAAGCAGGTGTCGGAGCGGCTGCTCGGCGAGAGCGGTCACTGGTACGCCGATGTCACCGACCACGAGGCGATGGCCCGGGTCGCCGGCGAGGTGAAGGAACGGTTCGGGAAGGTGGACATCGTCGTCGCCAACGCCGGTGTCGCCAACGGCGGTCCCTTCGTGGACTCCGATCCGGTCGCCTGGCGCCGGGTCATCGAGGTCAACCTCATCGGTTCGGCCGTCACCGCCCGCGCGTTCCTGCCCGTACTCATGGAAAGCCGGGGGTACCTGCTGCAGATCGCGTCGCTCGCGGCGATCACGCCGGCGCCCATGATGACCGCGTACTGCGCGTCCAAGTCGGGCGTCGAGGCGTACGCGCACAGCCTGCGTGCCGAGGTCGGTCACAAGGGCGTACGTGTGGGAGTCGGATATCTGTCCTGGACCGACACCGACATGGTGCGCGGGGCCGACGAGGACGACGTGATGCGCGAACTGCGGCAGCGGCTGCCCTGGCCGTCCAACAAGACCTACCCGCTCGGACCGGCCGTCGACCGGGTCGTCGCCGGGATCGAGCGGCGGTCGAGCCATGTGTACGCGCAGTGGTGGCTGCGCGGGATGCAGGGCATCCGCGGTTATCTGCCCGGAGTCATCGGGGCGGTCGGGCAGCGGGAGATGCGGCGGTTCGAGCCTCGGCTCGGGAGTGTCGGCAAAGGGCTCGTCGGGGCCGGCGGGGCGGCCGACGACAGACGAGAACAGGGCGTCTGACCACGGGTTATTCCGCCCGGCTCACTGTGAGTTACTGATCGAAATGCGTGCGTAGTGTCCCCGTGTAAGTCTGGTCGAGCCCGATCCCCTCACCCACACATGGGAGTGAAACAGCATGGGCAAGAAGGACCAGATGCAGAACAAGGCGGAGAACATGAAGCAGCAGGGCAAGAAGAAGATGGACCAGGAGATCAGCGAGCCGGGACGGCGTTCTCCGCAGCAGCCCGGTCAGCACTCCCCGCAGGGGACGGGCCACCGCGCCCCGCAGGAGGGCTCGGCCCAGCGTTCGCCGCAGGCGGGCCAGCGTTCGGCGCAGGGCTCGGTCCAGGGCTCGGCCCAGCGTTCGGCGCAGGGCTCGGCTCAGGAGCGTGACCGCTCCATCCCGGAGAACGAGCGCGTGCGCCGTGAGGCGCAGGACCGCTTCGACGAGGACTACGACGCCTGACGTCGGACGTCTGCTTGAAGTCTGAGTGGGGTGCCCCGGCTTCGGGGCGCCCCATTCGGCTGCGAGTCGCTCGACGGCCGGGCGTTGCCCGGCGGTTGGGCGCCGGTCCACGGCCGCTGCGCCGGCCTTCGGACGCGCGTCCGTCTACGGCGGGTAGCCGGTCCTCGGCCGTGCGTCGGGCGTCGGTCAGCGGGTGCGTGGCGGCAGCTTCGGGCGGGTGCGGTCCGGTACGTCCGAGAGATCGGGCGGGGAGGCCACCGGGTGGGTGTTCAGCAGATCCAGGGCCAGATCGATCGCGGTGTCCATCTCGGCGTGACGGCCCTCCGCCCAGTCCAGCGGTGTGCGCAGGACCTCCAGGTCCGGGGTGACACCCCGGTTCTCGACGGACCAGCCGTATGCGTCGAACCAGGCCGCGTTCATCGGGACCGTGATCACCGTGCCGTCGCCGAGCTGGTGCCGGCCGGTCATGCCGACGACTCCGCCCCAGGTGCGCTGGCCGACCACCGGACCGATCCCGAGCAGCTTGAAGGCCGCCGTGATCATGTCGCCGTCGGAGGAGGTCGCCTCGTCGGCGAGAGCGACCACCGGGCCGCGCGGAGCGTTCGAGGCGTACGACACCGGCTGGGCGTTGCGCGTCAGGTCCCACCCCAGGATCTTGCGTGTCAGCTTCTCGACGACGAGTTCGCTGATGTGGCCGCCGGCGTTGCCGCGCACGTCGACGAGGAGCGCCGGGCGCGAGACCTCCAGCCGCAGATCACGGTTGAACTGTGCCCAGCCCGATCCGCCCATGTCGGGGATGTGGAGGTAGCCGCAGCGGCCACCGCTCAACTCCCTGACCACCTCGCGGCGTTTGGCCACCCAGTCCTGGTAGCGCAGCGGCCGCTCGTCGATCAGCGGTACCACCGCCACCCGGCGCGAGGGTCCCTGGCCCGTCGGCGGGACGAACGTCAGCTCCACCGTCGTACCGCCCGCTCCCGCGAGCAGCGGGTACGGGCCCGTCACCGGGTCCACCGGGCGGCCGTCGATGTGGGTGAGCACCGCGCCCTCGCGGATGCCGGTGCCCGCCAGCGGTGAGCGGGCCTTCGAGTCGGAGGAGTCGCCGGGCAGGATCCGCTTCAGGGTCCAGCAGCCGTCGCGCCGGACGAAGTTGGCCCCCAGCAGGCCCTGCCAGCGCTGGTAGTGCCCGGGTCCCTCGTTGCGGCGGGCGGCGGCGACGTAGGCGTGCGAGGTGCCCAGTTCACCGAGGACCTCACGCAGCAGGTCCGCGAACTCGTCCGGGGAGGCGACCCGTTCGACCAGGGGGCGGTACTGGGCGAGTACGGCGTCCCAGTCGATGCCGCACATGTGGGGTTCCCAGAAGTAGGCGCGGATGATCCGGCCCGCCTCGTCGTACGCCTGGCGCCACTCGGCGGGCGGGTCCACCTCGTGGAGGATGCGGCGCAGGTCGATCCAGACCGTCGAGTCGCTGTCGGCGGGCTCGGTGGAGGGGACGGCGCGCAGATCGCCCTCGTCGACCACGACCAGCCGGGAGCCGTCGCCGCTCACCGCGAACCAGTCCAGGTGGCCGACGAGTTCCGACTTCTTCGCCCTGCTGACGTTGAAGTGCTCCAGGGTCGGACGTCCCGAGGTGTCGTCGGGGTTGACGAAGGTCTCGCCGAGCGCGCCCGAGATCGGCCAGCGCAGCCAGACCAGCCCGCCGCCCGCGACCGGGTAGAGCGCCGAGTACTTGGAGGCGGTGACCGGGAACGGGGTGACCCGGCTCTCCAGGCCCTCCAGTTCGACACTGACCGCGCCGTCGGCACCCTCGTCCTCGATCGGGTCCAGTCCTCCGGCGACCGGCCGCCCGTCGGGGTTCAGGGCGAAGGGGGAAGGGGTGGCGGAGGACAGCGGGACGAGGTACGGGCGGCAGCCCAGCGGGAAGGACAGGTCGCCGGTGTGGACGTCGTAGACCGGGTCGAAGCCGCGCCAGGAGAGGAAGGCCAGATAGCGGCCGTCCCTGGTGAAGACCGGGTTCTCGTCCTCGAAGCGCCCGTTGGTGACGTCGACGACGACCCGGTCCTTTATCCGCGCCATCTTGATCTGGCGCAGGGAGCGGCCGACCCCCGGGTGCGACCAGGTCAGCCAGGCCCCGTCCGGGGAGAAGGCGAGATCCCGGACCGGTCCGTTGAGGGACTGGATCAGCTCCGTGACCTCCCCTCCCCCGTTCTCCGCCCGGCCCGTGCCGCGGGATTCCTCCGTCTCCTCCGTGCCCTCGCCCGCTGCCGCCTCCGTTGTCTCTGTCGTCTCCGCGGCCTCTTCCGCAGCCTCTGTCCCCGCCGGCTCCTCCGGCTCCTCCGGCTCCTCCGGCTCCTTTGTCCCTTCCGTCTCTTCCGCATCCTCTGTCGCGTCGAGAAGCAGCAGCCGTCCGTCGTTCGAGGCGATCGCGAGCCGTTCCCCCTGGGGGTCGGCCACCAGTTCCAGTACGCGGCCCAGCTCGCCGGAGGCCAGCCGGCGCGGCTCGCGCGCGCCGGAGGCCCGCGGCAGATAGGCGATCTCGACGGCGTCCTCGCCGTCCGCGTCGGTCACGTAGGCGACCTGGCCGCCCGAACCGAGCATCTCGGGGAGCCGGACCCGCACCCCCGGGGTGTCGGCGATGGTGCGGGCGGGCCCGTCGCGGTGGGTGAGCCAGTACAGGCTGCCGCGTACGACGACGGCGCCGGCCCGCCCCGTCTCGTCCACGGAGATGGCGTCCACGTGCTGGGCCGCGGGCACCTGGTAGGGACGCCGTCCCGCGCGCTGCCCGCCGAGGCGGACGTCGAGACGGCGCGGGATCGAATCGGGGGACAGGTCGTCGACGATCCACAGGTCCCCGGCGCACTGGTACACGACCCGGCTGCCGTCGCTGGAGGCGTTGCGTGCGTAGAACGCGTCGTGGTCGGTGTGCCGGCGCAGGTCGGAACCGTCGTACGCGCACGAGTACAGGTTGCCGATGCCCTCGTGGTCGGAGAGGAACGCGATCCGGCCGCCGACGAACATCGGGGAGTCGAGGTGGCCGTCGATGCCGGCGAGCAGACGCTGTCCGTGCAGCCAGAGCCGGCCCATGGCGCCGCCGCGGTAGCGCTTCCAGGCGGCGGGATCGTGCGGCGGGGTGCCGGTGAGCAGCAGGGTCCTCCGTTCACCGTCGATGTCGGCGACCGCGATGTCCGACACCGGTCCCCAGGGCAGGTTGCCGCCGGGGTCACCGTCGGTCGGGACGCTGTGGGCCCAGGTGAAATAGGAGAAGGGCTGCCCGTGCGAGGCGACGGCGAGGATGTCGCCGTCGGGGGACCAGCCGCAGACGCGGGTGTCCGCGCTGCCCCAGTAGGTGAGGCGGCGGCCCGGTCCGCCGTCCACCGGTACCAGATGGATCTCCGGCACATGGCTGCGCCAGCTCGTGTACGCGATGTCTCTCCCGTCGGGGGAGAAACGGGGGTGTCCGGCCTTGGTGCGGTCCACGGTGAGCCGCCAGGCCCGCCCCGGTCCGTCCAGGGGTGCCACCCACAGATCGTCCTCGGTCACGAAGCACAGCCGGTCACCGCTCAGGTGCGGGAAGCGCAGGTATCCGGATGCGCGGTCGGTGGTGTCCTTGTCCGCGGTCGCCTTCTCGTACTCGTCGCTCACCTCCCCATGCTTTTCCCCTCGGAGGGCCCCGGCAACTTGTGCGGGGGACACGCCCGGTGCGGAGGGCGCGTGACCCAGCACACGTACGAAACTGTTTCGTTTCGCTCGCGGCCGGGGTATCTTGAAAAACGTACGAAGACGAAGAAGATGCCGTACGACGATGACGTACAGGACCGAGTCGTTCTGAGCAGGAGATGGTGAGTGGGATGACTGGAGCCGCAACGGTGCGTCGCAGTCGGATCACGCCCGAGCGCGAGGCCGAGCTGTACCGGGCCGTGCTCGACCTGCTCAGGGAGGTCGGCTACGACGCGCTGACCATGGACGCCGTCGCCGCTCGCACCAAATCCAGCAAGGCCACCCTCTACCGTCAGTGGGGCGGCAAGGCCGAGCTGGTGGTGAAGGCGCTGCGGCACGAGAAGCCGAGCGCCGGTGACATCGACACGGGATCCCTGGCTGGCGACTTCCACGCGTTGGTGACGCGTGAGGACGACTGCCGCATGGAGCAGAACTCCGCGCTGATGCGGGGTCTGGCCATGGCACTGCACGGGAACCCCGATCTCCTGAAGGCCTTCCGGGAACTGATCATCGAACCGGAGACCGTTGAGCTGCGCCGCGTACTGGAGCGTGCCGTCGCCCGGGGTGAGATCCGCCCGGACAACCCCGCGCAGGAGTACGTGCTGCACATGCTGATCGGTGCCTTCGCGGTGCGCGGCATCATCGACGAGCGGCCACCGACCCGTTCCTTCCTCACTTCGTACGTGGATGCCGTGATCCTCCCCGCACTCGGCGCCTGATCCCGCACAACCCCGGGACGAACCCCCGTATCCGTACCTGACGCGACCGCTCACGTCGTCGGGCTGATCTCCCCTGCCCCCACCGGGTGACCTCACCAGCCCCTGCCATCCCACGACCTGACCGGGAGTACGCCCTCGTGGCCACGTTCCTCTACAAACTCGGCCGACTCGCCTTCCGGCGACGGCATTTCGTCGCCCTGATCTGGGTGGCGCTGTTGACGCTGGCGGGAGTCGGCGCGGCCAACGCCCCCGCCGCCGGCGCCAGCTCGTTCTCCATCCCCGGCACCGAGGCGCAGAAGGCCTTCGACCTGCTGGAGCAGCGTTTCCCCGGCATGAGCGCCGACGGAGCGACCGCGCGCGTCGTCTTCAAGGCGCCCAGCGGCGAGAAGATGGCGGACAAGGCCAACAAGGCGACCGTCGAGAAGACCGTCAAGGCGCTCGGCGACGGCTCGGAGGTCACCTCCGTCACCGACCCGTTCAAGGCGAAGGCCGTCAGCAAGAACGGTTCGATCGCCTACGCGTCGGTGAAGTACAAGGTCTCCGGAATGGAGCTGAAGGACTCGTCGAAGGACGCCCTGGAGACGGCCGCGCAGCAGGCGCGGGACGCCGGGCTGACCGTCGAGGTGGGCGGTGACGCCCTCCAGGCCACGCCGGAGACCGGTTCCACCGAGGTCATCGGTATCGCGATCGCCGCGGTCGTCCTCGTCATCACCTTCGGTTCACTGATCGCCGCCGGGCTGCCGCTGCTGACCGCGCTGATCGGCGTCGGCATCGGCGTCTCGACCATCACCGCCCTCGCCAACGCGCTCGACCTGGGCACCACCACCTCCACACTCGCGATGATGATCGGCCTCGCGGTCGGCATCGACTACGCGCTGTTCATCGTCTCCCGCTACCGCGCCGAACTCGCCGAGGGCCGCGAGCGCGAGGAGGCGGCCGGGCGGGCCGTCGGCACGGCGGGCTCGGCGGTGGTCTTCGCGGGTCTGACGGTCGTGATCGCGCTCGTCGGTCTGTCCGTCGTGAACATCCCGATGCTGACGAAGATGGGCGTCGCGGCGGCCGGCACGGTCGCCATCGCCGTCCTGATCGCGCTCACGATGATCCCGGCCCTGCTGGGTTACGCGGGCCGCAAGGTCCAGCCGGCCGGACAGAAGAGCAGGCTGCTCGGTGGCGGCCGGGCCGCGAAGAAGGCGGGCGGGCCCAACATGGGCACCCGCTGGGCGAGCTTCGTCGTCCGCCGTCCGCTCGCCGTCCTGCTGCTCGGTGTGGTCGGTCTGGGTGCCGCCGCGGTGCCCGCGGCCTCGCTGGAACTGGGTCTGCCCGACGACGGTTCGCAGCCCGCCTCGACCACCCAGCGCAGGGCCTACGACCTGCTGTCCGACGGTTTCGGTCCCGGCTTCAACGGCCCGCTGATGCTGGTCGTGGACGCCAAGGCGAGCGACGACCCCAAGGGCGCGGTCACCCGGGTCACCGACACGGTCAAGGACCTCAAGGGCGTCGTCTCGGTGACTCCGGCGACGTACAACAAGCCCGGGGACACCGCGATGATCACGGTGATCGCGGACTCGAAGCCGTCCTCGGTGAAGACCGAGAACCTGGTGCACGCCATCCGTGACGCGGGCGGCGGCATCAAGGCGGACACCGACGCGCAGGTGCTGGTCACCGGCAGCACGGCGATGAACATCGACTTCTCGCAGAAGCTCAACGACGCGCTGGTCCCGTATCTGGCGCTGGTGGTCGGTCTCGCCTTCCTGCTCCTGATCGTGGTCTTCCGCTCGATCCTGGTCCCGCTGAAGGCGGCGCTCGGCTTCCTGCTGAGTGTCATGGCGGCGCTCGGCGCGGTGGTCGCGGTCTTCCAGTGGGGCTGGCTGGCGAACCTCATCGGCGTCGAGCAGACCGGCCCGATCATGTCGATGATGCCGATCTTCATGGTGGGTGTCGTCTTCGGCCTCGCGATGGACTACGAGGTCTTCCTCGTGACCCGGATGCGCGAGGCGTACGTGCACGGGGAGAAGCCCGGCCAGGCCATCGTGACCGGCTTCAAGCACGGGGCACGGGTGGTGACGGCCGCCGCCGTCATCATGATCGCCGTCTTCTCCGGCTTCATCGGTTCCAGTGAGTCGATGATCAAGATGATCGGCTTCGGCCTCGCGATCGCCGTCTTCTTCGACGCGTTCGTCGTCCGCATGGCGATCGTCCCGGCGGTCCTGGCGCTGCTCGGCAAGAAGGCCTGGTGGCTGCCGAGGTGGCTGGACCGGGCGCTGCCGAACGTGGACGTCGAGGGCGAGGGGCTGCGCAAGCTGGGCGCCGGCCACCCGAAGAACGAGGACGGCGACCGCGAGTTGGCGCGGGTCTGACCGTCCGACGTCAGTGAGCCACCGGGGTGGCGGCCATGTAGGTACGGCGCAGGAAGCGCATCAGGGCTTTCGAGTCGACCTGCACGACCGCCACCCCTTTGGCGGAGTGGAACTCCATGACCGCCTGTACCCGGCCGCAGGGCCAGACACGTACGTCGCCGTTGCTGACCGGGACCCGGAGCCCCTGCTCCAGCAATTCACGGGGGAAGATCCACTCGTGCGGCCCGGGCAGGGTGATGCGCACCTGACGGGGATCGGCCTCGGGATCGTAGTGGAAGGCCACCGGAACGGCTCTGCCTTCGTCCTCGGCGGAGTCGGCCGTGTCCGTGACGATGTGGGCGCGTGCGTACTGTTCGACGGCAGACATGAACCGACTCCTTACGCTGCGTTACCTGTGCGGAATCTACGAATCCGTCACCTTTCCAATGTCGCACGTTCCGTGGAATCCGCTCTCGGACAATCGGGTACCCCCGCGGGGCCCTCGCGACACGGTTCTGTGGGGCACGCCACGTGACGAGACGTGCGGCAGGACGCCTCGGTGGATGCCCCGGCGGGGTGACAGGTCGCCCCCGAGGGGTGTCCGGTGGGACGTCCGGCGGTCCGCGGTTCTTCGCGTTCGCGGGTCGTCGGCCTTTCCGCTATTCGTGGGTGCATCGCTCTTGCAAGCCATTCGCAACAAGGCACTATCATCGAACGGTGCATGTGCCTGACGGATTCATCAACGCCCCGGTCTCCGCCGCCACCGGACTGGTCGCCGCCGGCGCCGTCGCGGTGAGCCTGCGAGGCGCCCGCCGCGAACTCGACGAGAGGACCGCGCCGCTGGCCGGCCTGGTCGCCGCCTTCATCTTCGCCGTACAGATGCTGAACTTCCCGGTCGCGGCCGGGACCAGCGGGCATCTGCTCGGCGGCGCACTGGCGGCGATCCTCGTCGGCCCCTTCACCGGGGTTCTGTGCGTCTCCGTGGTCCTGCTGATGCAGGGCATCCTCTTCGCCGACGGGGGCCTCACCGCGCTCGGCGTGAACATCACCGACATGGCGATCGTCACCACCGTCGTCTCGTACGCCGTCTTCCGCGGCCTGCTGAAGGTGCTCCCGAGGAGACGGCGTTCGATCACCGCGGCCGCCTTCGTGTCCGCGCTGCTGTCCGTCCCGGCCGCCGCCGTCGCTTTCACCCTCATCTACGCGCTCGGCGGCACCACCGACGTGGCGATCGGCAAGGTCGCCACCGCGATGATCGGCGTCCACATCCTCATCGGCATCGGCGAGGCGGCGATCACCGCACTCACGGTCGGCGCGGTCATCGCCGTACGGCCGGACCTCGTGTACGGCGCCCGCGGTCTGCAACAGCGGCTCAAGCTGCGGGTCGACGGCGAACTGGTCGACGCGGTCACCCCCGCCCTCCCCGCCGCGGCCCCGGTCTCCCGCCGCAAGGTGTGGATCGCCGGTCTCGTCACCTCCCTCGTCCTCGCGGGCTTCGTCAGCTTCTACGCCTCCGCCAGCCCCGACGGCCTGGAGAAGGTCGCCAAGGACCAGGGCATCGACCAGCGCACCAAGAAGCACCACACCGAGGACTCCCCGCTCGCCGGGTACGGCGTCAAGGACATCTCCGACGCCCGCATCTCCGGCGGCCTCGCGGGCGTGATCGGCGTGGGCGTCACGATCGTCGCGGGCACCGGCGTCTTCTGGACACTGCGCAGGCGCCGTACGGCCGACGCGTCACCCGCCTCCCTCCCGGAAGGCGTCTGAGATGGGCGCGGGCCACGCCCACCGCCTCTACCGGCACGGGCACTCACCGGTGCACGCCCTGCCCCCGCACACCAAACTCGCCGCGGCCTTCGCCTTCGTGGTCGTGGTCGTCTCGACCCCGCGCGAGGCGATGTGGGCGTTCGCGCTGTACGCCGTGCTGCTCGCGACGGTCGCGTGGCGAGCCCGTGTGCCGGCCGGGTTCCTGCTCAAACGGCTGCTGATCGAGGTCCCGTTCGTCGCCTTCGCGGTGCTGATGCCGTTCGTGGCCGAGGGCGCGCGGGTGGACGTCCTGGGCCTGTCCCTCAGCGTCAACGGCCTGTGGGGCGCGTGGAACGTGCTCGCCAAGGGAACGCTGGGCGTGGCGGCCTCCGTGCTGCTGGCCTCGACCACCGAACTGCGCGAACTGCTCCTCGGACTCCAGCGGTTGCGGCTGCCTCCGCTCCTCGTGCAGATCGCGTCCTTCATGATCCGGTACGGCGACGTCATCACGGACGAGATGCGGCGGATGCGGATCGCCCGGGAGTCGCGCGGCTTCGAGGCGAGCGGAGTACGGCACTGGGGCGTCCTCGCCAAGTCGGCGGGCGCGCTCTTCATCCGCTCCTACGAACGCGGGGAGCGCGTGCATCTCGCCATGGTGAGCCGGGGATACGCCGGTTCGATGCCGGTCATCGACGAGGTGACCGCGTCGCGGGCGCAGTGGTCGTACGCGCTCGCCCTGCCCGCCGCCGCCCTGCTCGTCTGCCTGTTGGGATGGACCCTGTGACCTCTTCACCCTCGTTGGAAGTGGCCGGACTGGCCTTCGCCTACCCCGACGGACACCAGGCCCTGTTCGGCGTGGACTTCACCGTCGGCCGCGGCGAACGCGTCGCGCTGCTGGGCCCGAACGGCGCCGGCAAGACCACCCTCGTGCTGCACCTCAACGGCATCCTGACCGGCGGCGCCGGGACCGTGACGGTGGCCGGACTCCCGGTGGACAAGCGGCACATGGCCGAGATCCGGCGCAAGGTCGGCATCGTCTTCCAGGACCCGGACGACCAGCTCTTCATGCCGACCGTGCGCGAGGACGTCGCCTTCGGGCCGGCCGCGGCCGGGATGAAGGGCGCCGCGCTGGAGGAACGCGTGCGCACGGCCCTGGAGCAGGTCGGCATGGACGCCTTCGCCGACCGGCCCCCGCACCATCTCTCGTTCGGCCAGCGGCGCCGGGTGGCGGTGGCCACCGTCCTCGCGATGGAGCCGGAGATCCTGGTCCTGGACGAACCCTCGTCCAACCTGGACCCCGCCTCGCGCCGTGAACTCGCCGACATCCTGCGGTCCTTGGACGTCACCGTCCTCATGGTCACGCACGACCTGCCGTACGCGCTCGAACTCTGCCCCCGGGCACTGATCCTGAGCGACGGTGTGATCGCGGCCGACGGCAGGACCGGCGAACTCCTCTCCGACGACGGGCTGATGCGTACCCACCGGCTGGAACTGCCCTTCGGGTTCGACCCGCGTTCCGTGGCCATCGGCACCCCGTGACACCCGGCGCCGGCCGACAACGGGCGCGTGACGAACCAAGAGGACGCCGGGTCGCCGCTCCTCGACGACCAGTTGTGCTTCGCGCTGTACGCGGCCCAGCGCGCCGTGACCGCCGCGTACCGCCCTCTGCTGGAGGAATTCGGGCTCACCTATCCGCAGTACCTCGTCCTGCTGCTCCTGTGGGAGCGCGGCGAGACCACCGTCAAGGAGCTGGCCGGCGCGCTGCGGCTGGACTACGGCACGGTGTCGCCGCTGCTGAAGCGACTCGAGTCGGCCGGTCTTGTCCGTCGTGAGCGCTCGGCCCACGACGAGCGGTCGGTGCTGGTGACGGTCTCGGTGCGCGGTGAGGCGCTGCGGGAGCGCGCGGCGGGGGTGCCGCGCGCGCTGCTGGCGTCGACCGGCCTCGACGGTGACGCGGCGGAGCGCCTGCGGGAGGAGCTGTGGGGGCTGGCCGAGCGGGCGGAGGAGGCCGCCGGGCGGGCCCGCTGACCTGCCCCGTTCCGGGTGCGCGGGGGTTACCCGCGGTCTCCGCCCCCTGGTGGTCCAGCTCTCCGTACCGGCCAGTATCTTGTGCACGATGCACTTGTGCACTCCTGTGTTTTCCGTCCCTGGGGGAGGTCCGCCATGATCGACGGCACCGCTGTCGACACTCGTCCGACGAAGATCATGTACGTCGCCGAGGCGACCGCGCACGGCGGCCGTGACGGCTATGTCACCAGCCAGGACGGCCAGATCGAGCTGAAGGTCGCGATGCCGCCCGCGCTCGGCGGCGACGGCAACGGCACCAACCCCGAGCAGCTCTTCGCCGCCGGGTTCAGCGCCTGCTTCCACAACGCGCTGGTCCTGGTGGGCCGCCGGGCGGGCTTCGACCTGTCCGGGTCGACCGTAGCGGCGAAGGTCGGCATCGGGCCCAACAAACAGCGCGGCTACGGTCTCGCGGTCGCCCTGAGCGTCTCGCTCCCCGTCGTCGAGCGGGAACTCGCGACGAAGCTCGTGGACGCGGCCCACGAGGTCTGCCCGTACTCGAACGCGACCCGGAACAACATCGAGGTCACGATCCTGCTGGGCTAGGAATCCGCGCCTTCGCACGAGTGTTGCAGCCACTGTCGCAGGCGAGTGGACGGAGTGCGGACGTGAACGTGAACGGCACAGTGGCCGAGGGCTTCGAGCCGGTCAGGGCGGCGTTCCTGCGCAACTTCGAGACGCTCGGGGACCGGGGCGCGGCCGTCGCCGTGTACCGGGACGGGCGCAAGGTCGTCGACCTGTGGGGCGGCGCGAAGAACGCGAGCGTGGCAGCCGGAGCGGACGGCACCGGAGTCACCCGGGATGCGCGGGACGCGGGGGACACCGTCTTCCCGGCGGACGAGGCGCCCTGGGAGCACGGCACCGCGCAGATCGTGCGCTCGGCGACGAAGGGTGTGGCCGCCGCCGTCCTGCTGCTGCTCGCCCAGCGGGGGGAACTGGACCTCGACGCCCCGATGGGCCACTACTGGCCCGAGTTCAAGGCGCGCGGCAAGGAGCGCGCCCTGGTCCGGCACGTGCTCGCGCACCGGGCCGGGGTGCCCGTCCTCGACCGTCCGCTCACCCCGGCCGAGGCGGCGGACCCGGACGTGGCCGCCGCCGCCGTGGCCGCGCAGACACCGGCCTGGGAGCCGGGGAGCGATCACGGCTACCACGCGCACACGTACGGCTGGCTGACGGGCGAGCTGGTGCGCCGGGTCACCGGGCGCTCGATCGGCACCTGGATCGCCGAGGAGATCGCCGGGCCCCTGGGACTCGACCTGTGGGTCGGGCTGCCGGACGCCGAGGCGGGCCGGGTGGGCCGGGTCGCCCCCATCGAGGGCCCGGCGGAGGGCGGCGGCCTGCGGCTGCGTCCGAAGCGTGCGGTCTCCGAGGCGTACGCGGACCCCTCGTCGCTCACCCGCCGCGCCTTCGGCGCGATCACCCCGCAGCCGGACGAGAACGATCCGGCCTACCGGGCCGCCGTCCTGCCCGCCTCCAACGGCGTCGCGACGGCGGACGGCCTGGCCCGCTTCTACGCTTCGCTGATCGGGGAGGTGGACGGCGTACGGCTGTTCACGCCGGAGAGCGTCGCACTGGCCCGCGCCGAACAGTCCGCGGGGCCCGACCGGATCCTGGTCGTGCACACCCGCTTCGGCCTCGGGTACATGCTGCACGGCAGCGCGTCCCCGCTGCTCGGCGACGGCTCCTTCGGACACCCCGGACGCGGCGGTTCACTCGGCTTCGCCGACCCCGGGACGGGGATCGCCTTCGGGTACGTGACGAACGGCTTCCGCAAGAGCGTGACGGCCGACCCGCGGGCACAGGCGCTGGTACGGGCGGTACGGGCGGCACTGGGGGAGTGACCTCGGGGGACGGCGGAGAACACAGCAGGCGTCGGCCGAGTCGGGCGGTACGCCGGGTTCTGCCGCCCGGTCGCCTCGCGGCCGCCTGAGGAGGGGGCGGGGCGAGCCCTGCGGGGGCAGCCCGCCGGTCCGGTCCGCAGCGTCTGTCCCGCGGGCAGCATCAGCCCGATGCCCACGACCAGCAGCCCCGCCGCCGCGATCCGGGGCGCCCCGAACCGTTCCTTGGAGAAGACCGCGCCGATCGCCGCGCCGATGATGATCGATGTCATACCGGGCTCATGCAGTGTTTGTCATGACCCGATCGAAGTTAGCCAAGGCCACGATCACGCCGGGCGAGCCCGCAGCGATCTACTGCCGGATCTCCCACACCAAGGACGAGGATCAGACTGGCGTCGACCGGCAGGAACGCATCTGCCGGGGAGATCGCCGCACGGCTTCAGCTCCGTGTCGAGGCGGCCCACGTCTACGTGGACGACAACCGTTCGGCGTGGCAGCGCAACCGCAAGCGGCCAGGGTGGGACGAGATGCCGAAGGCGATGGGGGAGGGAGAGGTCCGGCACGTCGTCGTCTACCACCCCGACCGCCTCATGCGGCAGCCCAAGGACCTCGAATAGCTTCTTGTGGCAACTCACCAAGGGAAAAAACGAGTTCGGCAGCACGTACTACGGCTCCCTCAAGGATGCGAGGACCGACGCCCAGCAGGCAGAGCAGACCAAGACGGATTCCGTGGAGTACACGCCGCCCACGAAGTGGGGCAGCGGCACCATCAAGCCCATTGCCGAGTTCCTCAGTCACCGCTCCTGGATGGGCGGCGCCGAGGCGGCCATGCACGGAGACCTCGACGGCGCGATACAGGGCGCAATCGGCGGCGCCCCCTCCGCGGCCGGCGGCGAGGCCGGCAAACACCTTGCCAAGGGCGCGCTCCTGAGCGACGTAACCGGGAAGCACCATCGCCCCACGTTCATCAACACGATCGGCAAGTTCGGGGAGAAGATATTCGGCGTGCCGGTTGCCGTGGTCGCGACGGGGACCGACTTCTACTACACGCCCAATCAGCCCAGGACCCCGGGCGACACCCATGTGGACGCCCCGGCAGAACCGGGAAAGGCGAGGTACCAATGACGCATTCCGCAGGCCCGCCCACGCGCGGCCGCAGCCGTCCGGATCTGCGGCACTGGCTGAGACCCCAAAGTTCACGGATGCTCGTCTTCGGCTTTTGCATGGCCGTCGGCGGGCTCGCTGGTGGGGTGCGCTCCGCGTTGGACGGTAAGGGAATCTGGACGATCCTCGGCACCTTCGGCCTGGGGATTTTCGGCGTGCTCCTTGTTGTGAGCTTCTTCGTCAACTACGAGGACCGGCGAGGCCGCCGCTGAGCCCCTTGCCGACGCGCGACGGCCCCTGCCCCGCCGCATCGAGAGGACCGGAGACCTTCGAGCGCGACGTCGCCGCGCTGGAGATCCGGCTGCTGCGGCCGCCCCGTAGGGGAGAGCGGGAACGGGCTGTGGCCGGGGTGTTCAGGCCACTGCGGCAGATCATCGGGTCCGTCAACGAGACCTGGAATCCTCCCGTGCAGCGCCGAGGAGCCGCGCGAGTCGCGTAGCGCTCTTCGGCCCTATCCGTGTGGGGAACTTGGCTGCTTGGCGCTCGACTGCCCGAGCCTCCTTCTCGCTGTGGCATCTCGTCACCGGAGCACCTCACGCTCTTCGCGGGCGATCTCACGGTTCGTGGCGATGTCTTCGGCGATTCCGGCGGCCAGGAGTGCGGCGCCGGGGGTATGGCCGGAGCCGACGTATCGCCAGTGCCCATCCGTGGCCGTGCCGGGCATTGTGTCTGGGCCGACGTGTTCGTGCGCGAGACGCGACCTCGACCGTACCGGGGGCGCGGAGTGCGTTTGAGATCTGCGGGCCAGTTCTGGTTGGGTAGCTTGATCGGCATGGATCAGGGGCGGGCAGTTGAAGCATTTCGTCTTGAGGCGGGGCAGCTCGCTCAGGCGATGGCGGAGGTCTCGGGGGCCGAGTGGGGTCTGCCGACGCGGTGTGCACCGTGGAACGTGAGCGATTTGCTGGCTCATGTTCGGGTGGTGATCGCCTGGCTTCCGGGGATGCTGGCCGCGCCGGCGCCGACCCGTGCCGAGGTTTCGGCAGTGGAGTACTACCGGCCCGACGACCGTTTCGCTCCGGCCACCGACGCGGCTCGGATCGCTCTGGCCCGAGATCATGCGGCCGAACTGCTCAGCGGTGCCGCACTCGCCGACGACTTCGGCGCCACTTGGCAGGAGGTGGACCGACTGTGCCGGGCCGAGCCCGAAGGGCGTGTGGTTCGCACGCGGCACGGCGATCCGATGCTCCTGTCGGAGTTCGTGCTGACGCGCGTGGTCGAGGTCGCCGTGCACGGTCTGGACCTGGCCGACGCCCTGGGGCGTGAGCCGTGGCTGACTTCCCGGGCCGCAGATCTGGTGCAGGGTCTTCTGCTCGGGCCGGATGGGGCAGCGGCACTGGAGAAGCTGGGCTGGGGTCAGCTTCGCTTTCTGCGCAAGGCGACGGGGCGCGAGCCGATCACCGGGGAGGAAGCCTTGGATGTCAGCCGCCTGGGCGTCCGGTGGCTCACGCTGGGTTGAGCACGTCGCCAACTGAGGTCGGCGAAACGGTAGATGTCCATCGCGCTGTCATGACGCGGGACGAGGCCGGGGCGTACGGAATTGCTTCTCCGGCCCCCTGACCAGCGAAGTTATTGCTGCATGAGCACGGCTTGACCGAGGACTCCCGGAGCGCCGGGATGGGCGCCAGCGCGGCGCGTGTCTGGGCCCGGAGCACGAGGCCGTACGCGAGGACGGAGAGCGCCGAGCCCAGCAGGCGGAGGGCGGCGAAGTGTCGCAGCGAGGCGACGAACTCCCCGCGCAGACGGTGGGCCGCGTACAGCGGGAGTACGGCATCCAGGAGCGCCATCAGCCAGGCGATGTATCCGTCGTGGGTGAACGCGGCGAACAGCACCGCCGCGGTGACCTGTGGGGTCACCGGCGCCGCTCGCGCACGTCCACCGGGCTGCCGTCCGTGGTCTAGCTTCCCGCCTTGAGGAGCGCCGCCACGATCGGGCCCGCGGTGTCGCCGCCGTGGCCGCCCTGCTGGACCACGCCGGCCGCGGCGAGATCACCCTTCCACGCGGTGAACCAGCCGTTCGGCTTCTTCTGGTTGTCGACCTCGGCGGAGCCCGTCTTGGCGCCGTAGTCGGGGCCGAGCCCGGACATCGCCTCGGCGGCCGTACCGTACGCCGCCGTGTACTGCATGAGTTCGCGGAGCTGGGAGAGCGTGTCCGCAGAGAGGGTGCGGGAGGCGGTGGCCAGCTTGCGGTGGTCCACGTCCGGCGACACCAGGTACGGCTGGTGGAACACTCCCGACTTGACCGTCGAGGCGACCGACGCCATGTTCAGCGGGTTCATGCGGACTCCGCCCTGGCCGATCAGCGAGGCCGCCATCTGGGCCTGCGACTGGACGGGCACCGAGCCGTCGAAGCTGGGGACGCCGATGGCCCAGTTGTTCATGCTCAGCCCGAAGACCTGCTGGGCCTGCTGCGTCAGGTCGGCGTTCTCCAGCTTCTTCGCCTGGCTGATGAAGGCCGTGTTGCAGGACCGCGCGAAGCTCGCCTTGAACGTGCCGCCCTTGATCTCGAACTTGTCGTCGTTCTGGAACTTCCAGCCGCCGTACGTGACGTACTTCGGGCACGGGTGCGGCTTGTCCGCCGAGGCGATCTTCTTCTCGATCAGCAGCGACGAGGTGATGACCTTCATCGTGGATCCGGGTGCCAGGGAACCCTGGAGGGCGGTGTTGAAACCGTGGCTCTGGTTGGCGACCGCGAGGATCTCGCCCGTCGAGGGACGCATCACGACGACCGACGCCCTGGTCTTCTTCTCGACCTGCTGCTCGGCGTCCGCCTGGAGGGCCGCGCTGAGCGTCGTCCGCACCGTGCCCGGGGTGCCCTCGCTGAGGGTCACCAGCGTCTTGTCGGGCGACTTCTGGGTGCCCTTCGCCGCGGCCTTGCGGACCACCCGCAGCTCGATGCCCGCCGTGCCGCCGGCGGTCTTGCCGTACTTCTCGCGCAGCCCGTCCAGGACCGTGCCCAGCGAGGGGTACTTGGCCGTGGTCAGTTCACCGCCGGCGCGGTCCAGCGCCGTGATGGGGGGAGTGCCCGCCGCGCCGGTGACCAGACGGTCGCCGTCCTGGAGGTCCGGGTGCACGACGGACGGCTTCCAGTCGACCAGCGCGACGCCGTCCACGGCCCGCCGGGCGACGGTGAGCTTCGACTCGTACGCCAGCGGCTTGCTCTTGCCCTGGTAGGTGACCGTGGCCTTGACGGAGAACGGGACGGAGGCTCCCGACGGCCTGCCCGCCGTGACCGTGACGCCGGTGATGTGCGCGTCCTTGGTGTAGCCGGTCAGCACGGTCGTCGCGGCCCCGGCGTCGGTGGTGGCGCCGGCCGCCTTCGCGACCTCACCGCTCTGCCAGGCGGTGAGGAACCGCGTGGACAGGGCGGTGACCTCGGCCGCCGTCGGCGGACCGGTCTTCACGGCCTTGTGGCCGGCGCTCGTCCGGTCCTCGGCGGACGCGCCACCGCCGTACAGGCTGTAGGCGCCGAACGCCCCGCCGACGACGGCGACGGCGATCAGCCCGCCGACCACGGCGGGCTTCGTCTTCCGTCGCTCGGCGACGCGCCTTCTCTTCCCCACGGTTCCCGATCCTCCGCTGCTTCCCCTGGCCCCCGGTGCCCTCACGCTCCTCAACGAGGGCTCCCAGCCTAGGGTCCCGCCCTGTGAAGGGTGACGTCAGCCGCCCGTTCGTAGCACAGCTGCGACGATCGGACCGGCCGCGTCCACGCCGTGTCCGCCCTGCTGGGTCATCGCTGCGGCCGCGATGTCGTTGCGGTAGCCCGTGAACCAGCTGTTCGACCGGGACTGCGCGTCGACCTCGGCGGAGCCGGTCTTGGCGCCGATCCTGCCGGTGAGGCCGGCCATCACCTGGGCGGCGGTACCGCTGACCGCGGTGCGGTTCATCATCGCGCGCAGCTGGGCGACCGTGCTCGGCGGCAGCCCCTTGGCGGTGGCGATCTCACGGTTGTCGAGCCCGGGCGACACGATGACCGGCTGCCGGAAGACACCGGTCATCGCGGTCGCGGTCACGGACGCCATGTTCAGCGGGCACATCTGGACCTGGCCCTGGCCGATCAGGTTGGCGGCGGTGTCGGGGCCTCCGGAGGCCGGGACGGAGCCGTCGAAGGACTCGATGCCGGTTTTCCAGTTGTTCCGGCCGAGGCCGAAGCGCTGCTGCGCCTCGTTGGTGAGCGAGTCGACCTTCACCGTGTCCGCGTACTTCACGAAGGCCGTGTTGCAGGAGCGCGAGAAGCTGTCGGAGAGCGTCGCGTTCTTCTGGGGTGCCATGTTCGCCAGGTTGTGGAAGGTCTGGCTCTCCGAGACCGCGGTGTCCGGGCAGGTCGCGGGGCCGTTCGCCGTGGTGATGCCGTTGTCGATGAGCGTGGCGGCGCTGATGATCTTCATGGTGGAGCCGGGGGCGAGTTTGCCGAGGAAGGCCGCGTTGAAGCCGTCCGCGCGGTGGTTGGCGACCGCCAGCACCTCGCCGGTGCTGGGCTTGACCGCGACCACGGACGATTCGGCGTACCGCGCGACCGCCTTCTCCGCGGCGGCCTGAGCGCTCGCGCTGAGCGTCGTGCGCAGCTTGCCCGGCTCTCCCTTGGCGAGGGTCACCAGGGTGGTGTCGCCGGCGTCCTGGGCCGCGTGATGGATCGCGAGTTCCACGCCCGCCGTACCGCCCGCGTCGTCGCCGTACTTCTCGCGCAGCGCGTCCAGGATCGGGCCCAGGGAGGGGTACTTCTCCTTGGTCAGGACAACGTTGTTCCGGTCCACGGCCTCGATCGGCGGGCTCGCCGACTCGCCGGTGACCAGTGTGTCGCCCTCCTTGAGGTCCGGATGGACGACCGACGGCTTCCAGTCGACGAGCGCCTTTCCGGTGGTCCTGCCGCGTACGACGGTCAGCTCCGAGTCGTACGCGAGGGGCTTGGACTTCCCCCCGAACGACACCGTGGCCTTCACCGAGAACGGCACGGAGGCGCCGGACGGCGTGCCCGGTGTGATCCGCAGGCCGGTGAGGTGCGCGTCGGCGCGGTAGCCGGCCAGCAGAGCCTCGGCCTGGCTCGCGTAGTTCGTGTACGTCGCCGCCTTGGTCGCGTCGCCCTTCTCCCAGGCCGCGAGGAACTTCGCCGAGGTGTCCTTGACCTCCGCGCCGCTCGGCGGCCCGCTCTTCACCGGAGCGGGCCCGCCCGCGCTCTCGCTCCCGTCGAGCGCGGTCACCACGTTGAACGCGCCGTATCCGGCGCCTCCCACCATCACGGCGAACACACTGCCGATGATGGCGGCCTTTGCCCCCTTGCGCATCGCGCGAAACCCTCCCCGTGGACCGCCCCCCGAACTTCTGAACGCGTTCAGAAAAGTCGGCCTGCGTAGCACTGTATGCGGGAGGAGGGACGCGTGGGGTCTACATTTTCCGAATCGTTAGACCAGACCTCGGTTCACATCCTCGAACCGTGGTCACGGATGAGGCATCTGCTTCCCGGGCCGCGTGAACGGCCCGGGTATACGATCGAAGGGTGCGCGGCGAGCGGGGCGAGAGCCTGTGCGGCGTCTTCCCGAAGGGCTGCGCGTCCGGGAGACGGTGAGCCGCCGCCTCCGGCGCGAACCCAGGCGTCCACCGGCCCCCGGCCCCGCCGAGGCGCCGTGCCGGGGAGTTGTGATGACCAGTCCACACGAGATCGATCCGCGCGCCTTCGACGACCCGCGCAACGTCTATCCGACCGACGAACAGTTCTACGCGCACGGCCGGCCGGCCGTCCCCCTGCTGCCGGAGGACCGGCCGCGCGGCGGCAGACCGGCGTCACCGCTGCACCACCGGGGGACGTGGGCGACGGTCGCGCTCGTCGCCGGCATCATCCTGCTGATCCTCGTCGGGATCGCCCTGTTCCCCTAGAACCGCGGACGCAGGGCGGCCCACCGGGGACGAACGAGAGGGCGCGGCGGTCCGCCGCGCCCTCGTGACGCGTCCGTCCGGCTAGACCCAGGTGTCCAGCCACATCCGTGACCGCCACTGGTCTATGGGGATCGACGTGCCCGTGTACAGCGGCCAGAAGTAGATGAAGTTCCAGGTGATCAGCAGGACCAGGACGCCCGCGCTCGTCGCGCCGATGACACGGCGGCGTTCCGTGGAGCCGGGGGGGCCGAGGATCGCGCCGATCATCATCGCGAGGGCCAGGCACAGGAACGGCAGGAAGACCACCGCGTAGAAGAAGAAGATCGTGCGCTCCTGGTACTGGAACCAGGGCAGGTAGCCGGCCGCGATGCCGCAGGCGATGGCGCCCGCGCGCCAGTCGCGGCGGAACGCCCAGCGCCACAGCAGGTAGACGACCGCGAAGCAGGCGGCCCACCACAGGATCGGGGTGCCCAGCGCCAGTACCTCGCGGGCGCACTTGTCGCCCGCGTCGGCCGGGCAGCCGTCGTTGCCGGGCAGCGGCGACTCGTAGAAGTACGAGACCGGGCGGCCCAGGACGAGCCAGCTCCACGGGTTCGACTGGTAGGTGTGCGGCGACGAGAGGTGGACGTGGAAGTTGTACACCTCGTGCTCGTAGTGCCACAGGCTGCGCAGCCAGTCGGGCAGGAAGGTCCAGTTGCCGCCCTTGCCGTCGGTCACCGCCCAGTTGCGGAAGTAGCCGCCCTTGCCGTTGTCCGGCGAGAGGATCCAGCCGGTCCAGGAGACGAGGTACGTGACGATCGCCACCGGGACCGTCGCCAGGAACGCGAGGCCCGTGTCGTGCTTCAGGGTGGCGGCGTAAGGGCGCCGGGCACCCGCGACGCGGCGCGAGCCGACGTCCCACAGGACGGACATCAGACAGAACGCGGCGAGGACGTAGAGGCCGCTCCACTTGGTGCCGAGAGCCAGTCCCAGCATCAGGCCCGCCGTCCAGCGCCAGGGCCGCCAGCCGAGGCGGGTCGTCTCGGCGGTGTGCGCGTCCGGGCGGACGACCCCGTCCGCGTCGGCCGGCAACGCGGCCGCCAGCCGGGCTCTCGCCCGGTCCCGGTCCACGACCAGACAGCCGAAGGCCGCCAGGACGAAGAACATCAGCACACCGTCGAGGAGCGAGGTGCGGCTCATCACGAAGTGCAGCCCGTCCACCGCCATCAGCGTGCCCGCCAGACAGCCCAGGAAGGTCGAGCGGAACATCCGGCGCCCGATCCGGCACAGCAACAGCACCGACAGCGTGCCCAGCACCGCCGTCATGAAGCGCCAGCCGAACGGGTTGAACCCGAACATCCACTCGCCGATCCCGATGACGTACTTGCCGACCGGGGGATGGACGACATAGGCGGCGTCGGCGGGGATCGAGACGTGCCCGTTGTGCTGGAGGACCAGGTCGTTGGCGTTCTTGTCCCAGTTGACCTCGTACCCGCGGTGGATCAGCGCCCACGCGTCCTTGGCGTAGTACGTCTCGTCGAATATCACCGCCTTGGGACTGCCCAGGTTCCAGAACCGCATCAGCCCGGCGAGCAGCGTCACCAGAAGCGGTCCTCCCCACCCCGACCATCGCGTGAGGCGCTCGGCGACCTCGTGGCGCAGGCCGAACGCGGCCCAGATCCGTGGGCTCGGTTCGGCGTACGGCGGCACGAGCCGGTCGCGCACATCGGTTCTCGGCGGCGCCGTGTATCCGAAACGGCGCAGCCGCTGCTGCCACGACGGCTGCTGCGCTTCGGCGGCCTGGCCCTGCCGGGTGTCCGTGGAGGACGCGGTACTGGTCACCGCGCCATCGTAGGGAACAGGTCTGTGCGAGTCCCGTGCACGGGCCTTAATGGGTGGATGAGGCTGCCGCGGATCGCCCCTGCGAGGATGGATCCGTGACAGGAACCCTTGTTTTGGCAGGCACCCCGATCGGTGACACGGCCGACGCCCCGCCCCGGCTCGCCCAGGAACTGGAGAGCGCGGACGTCGTCGCCGCCGAGGACACCCGCAGGCTGCGCCGGCTCACCCAGGCGCTCGGGGTGCAGCCCACCGGGCGGGTCGTGTCGTACTTCGAGGGCAACGAGGCGGCCCGGACCCCGGAACTCGTCGAGGCGCTGGCGGGCGGCGCGCGGGTGCTGCTGGTGACCGACGCGGGCATGCCGTCGGTCTCCGACCCCGGCTACCGGCTGGTCGCGGCGGCCGTCGAGAAGGACATCAAGGTCACCGCCGTACCCGGTCCGTCCGCCGTGCTCACCGCGCTCGCGCTGTCCGGGCTGCCCGTCGACCGCTTCTGCTTCGAGGGATTCCTGCCGCGCAAGGCGGGGGAGCGGCTGTCGCGGCTGCGGGAGGTCGCCGACGAGCGCCGGACGATGGTCTATTTCGAGGCGCCGCACCGGCTCGACGACACCCTCGCCGCGATGGCCGAGGTCTTCGGGGACACCCGGCGGGCCGCCGTCTGCCGCGAGCTGACCAAGACGTACGAGGAGGTCAGGCGCGGGCCGCTGGGCGAGCTGGCCGCCTGGGCCGCCGAGGGTGTGCGCGGGGAGATCACCGTCGTCGTCGAGGGCGCGCCCGCGAAGGGCGCCGGGGAGCTGGACGCCGGAGAGCTCGTGCGCCGGGTGCGGGTGCGCGAGGAGGCGGGCGAACGCCGTAAGGAGGCCATCGCGGCGGTCGCGGCGGAAGCCGGAATTCCCAAGCGCGACGTCTTCGATGCGGTCGTCGCAGCAAAGAATGCGGCGCACACCGCCCCATAGAAGGGCAAAGGGCGGTCACCAAAAGCAAAGCTCGGACCGTGTTCCGAGTCCGTTCCGACAAGGAAAGGCCAAAACGGCTCCAACAGTCGACAGGCCGGATGCGTTCGAGCCCGGAGAAGCGTCCACTGGTCGAAGGGACGCACCGGTCCCCAGTCTTCGAAAAGGCCGGAGGGATTCAGGGGGAATCCTGTCGGCGAAGGCGCTTGTCCAGCGGACAAGAGGAGCACTGGCATGAGTGAGATCGCAGGACGGACCGGCCGTATCGATGGCCCGGTCACTGGGCAGCAGACGGGCCATCGCAGCGCGGCGACCGCCATCGTCAACGAGTCGTACTCCTTCGCCTGCATGCGCTGCGGGCACGGCTGGGAGCAGTCGTACGAGATAGAGCACCACCACGACGCCGAGGGCAGCGAGTTCGTGATGTACGTGGCGGAGGGCCGTGTCGTGCCGTCGCCGCTGAGCCGCCCCTCCTGCCAGAACTGCGACGGCCACGTGGTGCGCATCATGCGCGCCGGCCAGGTGTCCTCCGTCCAGAACTCCATGCACCGGACGCACCACCCGGACCGCCCGCTGCCGCGGCAGCCCGCGCAGGTGCGCGGCGAGGGCCCGGACGTGGACCTCGACCGGTCGGCGGCGGCGCCCGAGGAGCCGCACCACTGGCACCTCTCCGACCTGCTGCACCCCTTCCACCACCGCCGGGCGAGCTGACCCTCGCCGCCAGGGGCTGACGCTCACCGCAGTGCGAGCTGACCACTGAGTGCAGCGCGGGCTGACGCTCGGCCCCCGCTCGGGCGAGACCGGGCATGCCCCTTTCGTAGGATCGGGGCATGCCCTCCGACAAGACCGAAGCACCCCCGCTCCCCGAGCCGCTGCGGGTGCCCGTCGCCGACTCGCACACCCACCTCGACATGCAGTCCGGCACGGTCGAGGAAGGCCTCGCCAAGGCCGCGGCGGTCGGCGTGACGACGGTCGTCCAGGTCGGCTGCGACCTGAACGGCTCGCGCTGGGCGGCCGAGACCGCCGCCGCGTACGACGCCGTCCACGCGACCGTCGCACTGCACCCCAACGAAGCGCCCCGTATCGTGCACGGCGACCCCGACGGCTGGTCCCGCCAGGGCGCGCGGCGGCCCGGTGGCGACGACGCCCTCGACGAGGCCCTCGCCGAGATCGACCGCCTCGCCGCGCTCACGCAGGTCAAGGGCGTCGGCGAGACCGGACTCGACTACTTCCGCACGGGCCCCGAGGGCGAAGCCGCCCAGGAACGGTCCTTCCGCGCCCACATAGAGATCGCCAAGCGGCACGGAAAGGCGCTGGTCATCCACGACCGCGACGCCCACGCCGACGTGCTGCGCATCCTCAAGGAGGAGGGCGCTCCCGAGCGGACCGTCTTCCACTGCTACTCCGGCGACGCCGAGATGGCCGGGATCTGCGCCCGCGCGGGCTACTTCATGTCCTTCGCCGGCAACATGACCTTCAAGAACGCCCAGCCGCTGCGCGACGCGATCGCCGTGGCGCCCCTGGAACTGCTCCTCGTCGAGACCGACGCGCCCTTCCTGACGCCCGTGCCGTACCGCGGACGGCCCAACGCGCCGTATCTCATTCCGGTCACGGTCCGCGCCATGGCGGCCGTGCGCGGTATCGACGAGGACGTGCTGGCGACGGCGCTCTCGGCGAACACGGCACGCGCTTTCGATTACTGAGCGATAACGCTTGCAGGCGTTTTCCGGGGGCTCGGCGAGGGACAGTGTCGCGACACAGCGTAGCCGCGTTGCTTGGGAGAGTGACGACCGCTCCGCTAGGTTCTGGTCGCCCGATCCGGAGGACCCTGGAGCGTGTCGTCGTGAGCAACTCGCAGTACGAGACGTTTGGCCTGAGCGCAACGCCGTACGAGCCCTACGAGCCGAACAGGACCTACGAGTCCTACGCGCCGTATGAGCCGTACGAGAACCCCGAGTCGTACCGCGACGGCCACCCGGACGGTCCCGGCGGGCCGCCGGGCGGCTCCGGGGACCCGTACCGGCCCGCGTACGAGGCACTGGCCGACCGGACGACCCAGGTGTCCCGGGCCACCCTGCTGTCCCAGGCCCCCACGGAGCCCCAGCTGCCCCGCCAGGAGTACGTGCAGGGGCCCGTGGCCGCGCCGGCGGACGCGGGGGGCGCCGAGGGAACAGTGGCGGAACCCCGGGCCGGCGGCCGGGCGGAGGTGCGGCGAGCCTCCCGGCGTGCGCCCCGGCGCCGGGTGACCGCCGCACGCACCGATCCGCTGCGCCGGCTGCTCCCGCAGGCGCTGGTCGTCGCCTTCCTGGCCGGCGGCACCTCCGCCTTCGTCGCCAGTGACAAGGCCATCGAGCTGACCGTCGACGGGAAGCCGCGCACGCTGCACACCTTCGCGGACGACGTGAGCGAACTGCTCCGCGGCGAGGGCGTGCGGGTGGGCCCCCACGACGTCGTCGCGCCCGCCCCCGGCACCCCGTTGGCCAGCGGCGACGAGGTCGCGGTCCACTACGGGCGGCCCGTGCACCTCACGCTCGACGGGCAGCGTCGCAGGGTGTGGACGACGGCGGCCACCGTGGACGGGGCGCTGGAGCAGCTCGGGGTGCGGGCCGAGGGGGCGTACCTGTCGGCCTCGCGCTCCCGGCCCATCGGCCGGGGGGGCCTCGCGCTCGACGTCCGCACCGAGCGCACCGTGACGATCATGGCGGACGGCCGGGCGCGGACGATCCGGACGAACGCGGCGACCGTGGCGGAGGCCGTCGAGGAGGCCGGGATCACGCTGCGCAACCAGGACACGACGTCCGTGCCGGCCGGGAGCTTCCCGCGGGACGGCCAGACGGTCAGCGTGATGCGGATCACCGGGTCCAGGGAGATCCGCGAGGAGCCGATCCCCTTCGAGGTGACGCGGACGAACGATCCCTCGCTCTTCCGCGGCACGGAGGTCGTCGACCGGGCCGGTGAGCCGGGGACCCGGCGGGTCCTGTACCTGCTGCGGACCGTCAACGGGGTCAAGGAGCGGCCCCGGCGGATGGGGGCCGAGGTGGTGCGGGAACCGCGGGCACAGGTGGTGCGGGTCGGTACGAAGCCGCGGCCGGACTCCGTCCGGGGGGCCGACCATCTGAACTGGTCCGGCCTCGCGGCGTGCGAGTCCGGGGGACGGGCCGCCGCCGTGGACTCCTCCGGGACCTACGGAGGCCTCTACCAGTTCGACACCCACACCTGGCACAGCCTCGGCGGGTCGGGGCGGCCCCAGGACGCGCCCCCCAGGGAGCAGACCATGCGGGCGAAGAAGCTGTACGTGCGGCGGGGCGTGTCCCCGTGGCCCCACTGCGGGGCCCGCCTCCACGGCTGACCTCCGGCGTGCCTGTCCGGGAGCTCCGCCCCTGGCTCCCGTCCGGCCTGAGCGGCCTGGTCCTCCGTCGCGGGGCGGGCTGCAAGGATGCGGGGCGCGTCGTGCCCCTCAGGGGCGCGGGGAACCGCGCGAGCGGCCCCCACCCACCCGCACCCGAGGCACCGTGCGGTTCCCGCCCAGCGGCTCCGCCCCTGGCCCCCGTCCGGCCTGAGCGGCCTCGTCCTCCATCGCCGGGCGGGCTGAAGACACCGCCCCGCGCCCCTTGTTTTCAAGGGGCGCGGGGAACCGCGCGACCGGCCCCCACCCACCCGCACCGCCCCCGAAGCCGCCCGCAGGGCCCGGTGGAGTCGGCCGGGGCCGTCGCCCCCGTACCCTGGCTGCGTGAACAGCCCCACCCCCGACGCCCTCCTGGGCCCCGCCGAGGTCCGCGAACTCGCGGGCGCGCTCGGCGTGCGGCCCACCAAGCAGCGCGGCCAGAACTTTGTGATCGACGCCAACACCGTGCGCCGTATCGTGCGCACCGCGGGCGTCCGGGAGGACGACGTGGTCGTCGAGGTGGGCCCCGGCCTCGGCTCGCTGACCCTCGCGCTGCTGGAGGCGGCCGACCGGGTGGTCGCCGTCGAGATCGACGACGTCCTCGCGGGCGCGCTCCCCGCGACCGTCACGGCCCGCATGCCGGCCCGCGCCGACCGGTTCGCGCTCGTGCACTCCGACGCCATGCAGGTGACCGCGCTCCCGGGCCCCGCGCCCACCGCGCTCGTCGCCAACCTCCCGTACAACGTCGCCGTACCCGTGCTGCTGCACATGCTCGACACCTTCCCCACCATCGAGCGCACGCTCGTCATGGTGCAGGCGGAGGTCGCCGACCGGCTCGCCGCCGACCCGGGTTCGAAGGTGTACGGCGTGCCGAGCGTCAAGGCCAACTGGTACGCCGACGTGAAGCGGGCCGGCTCGATCGGCCGCAACGTCTTCTGGCCCGCCCCGAACGTCGACAGCGGCCTCGTGTCCCTCACCCGGCGCGCCGAGCCCGTGGCGACCACCGCCTCCAAGCGGGAGGTCTTCGCCGTCGTGGATGCCGCCTTCGCCCAGCGCCGCAAGACGCTGCGCGCCGCCCTGGCCGGCTGGGCGGGATCCCCCGTCGCGGCCGAGGCCGCGCTCGTCGCCGCCGGGGTCTCCCCGCAGGCCCGCGGCGAGTCCCTCACCGTCGAGGAGTTCGCCCGCATCGCGGAGAACCGTGTCGCCGGGAACACCGTCGAGAACAAGGAGTCGGTCCAGCCGTGACGCAGACGGTGACGGTACGCGTCCCTGCCAAGGTCAACGTCCAGCTCGCCGTCGGCGGCGCCCGCCCCGACGGCTTCCACGACCTGGCCAACGTGTTTCTCGCGGTCGGCCTGTACGACGAGGTCACGGTGACGCCGGCGGACGAGCTGCGCGTCACCTGCTCGGGCCCCGACGCCGACCAGGTCCCCCTGGACCGTACGAACCTCGCGGCCCGCGCCGCCCTCGAACTCGCCCGCCGCCAACGCATCGAACCCGCCGTCCACCTCCACATCGCCAAGGACATCCCCGTCGCGGGCGGCATGGCGGGCGGCAGCGCCGACGGCGCCGGCGCGCTGCTCGCCTGCGACACCCTGTGGGGAACCGGCACCTCGCGCCAAGAACTCCTCGACATCTGCGCCGAGTTGGGCAGCGATGTGCCGTTCAGCCTGGTCGGCGGGGCGGCGCTCGGAATCGGACGCGGCGAACGCCTGCGCACGCTGGAGGTCGGCGGGACCTTCCACTGGGTCTTCGCCATCGCCGAGCGCGGGCTGTCGACCCCGGCGGTCTTCCGGGAGTTCGACCGGCTGAACGAAGGGGTGCGGATTCCCGAACCGGTCGCCTCGCAGGACCTGTTCGACGCCCTGGCGAAGGGCGACGCAGCCGCCCTCGCGGCCACGGTCTCCAACGACCTCCAGCCCGCCGCCCTCTCCCTCTTCCCGGCCCTCGCCGACGCCCTGGCCGCGGGCAGCGCCTCCGGCGCCCTCGCCGCGCTCGTCTCCGGCTCGGGGCCGACCACCGCCTTCCTCGCGGCCGACGCCGAGTCCGCGCGGACGGTGGCCGGGGCGCTGCGCGCTTCCGGAACCTGCCGGACGGTGAGGGTCACCGACGGCCCCGCACCGGGCGCCACCGTCGTGTGACCCCTCGGACCGCCCGTACTCAGAGGCGAGTTGAGTACGGGCGCGCTGATGCCGGGCGGCCCCGCGGCGCGACCGTACCCGTATGGCATCAAGCGCTCGTGACCTCGCCGCGGCCACTCCCGCCGCGCGCGACAAGTACATCGACCTGCTACGGGTCGCCTCGCTCGGCACGGTGGTGCTGGGGCACTGGCTCATGGCCGCCGTCTCCGTGGGCGACGACGGGCTGGCCGAGGTCGGCAACCTGCTCGCCGTGCAGCCCAGGCTGCAGCTGCTCACCTGGGTGTTCCAGGTCATGCCCGTCTTCTTCTTCGTCGGCGGGTTCTCGCACGCGCTGTCGTACCGCTCGCTGCGGCGCCGGGCGGAACGGGAGGGCACGGAGGGGTCGCTCTACGCCGTCTTCCTGCGGGCCCGGCTCCAGCGGCTGCTGCGGCCGACCATGGTGTTCATCGGGGTGTGGGGGTCGGCGGCCCTCGTGCTGCAGCTCGCCGGTGAGGGAGGCGGGCTGCTGGACGTCTCCCTGCGTCTGGTCGCCCAGCCGCTGTGGTTCATAGGGATCTATCTGGCGATGGTGGCCTTCACCCCGCCGCTGCTCCGGCTCCACGCGCGATGGGGGTGGGGCACGTTCGGCGGGCTCGTCGCGGCGGCCGGCTGTGTGGACGTCCTCCGGTTCGGCTTCGGTGTCCCGTACGTCGGGTTCCTCAACTTCGCCTTCGTCTGGCTCGCGGTCCATCAGCTCGGATTCCTGTGCGCGGACGGGAGACTGCGGCGGCCGTACGTCCTCGCGGTCGCCGGGCTCGCCGGGGCGGTGCTCCTGGTCACCTGCGGGCCCTATCCGCTCTCCATGGTCGGCATGCCCGGCGAGAGGATCTCGAACATGGCACCGCCGACCTTCGCGCTGCTGTGCCACGGGCTGTGGCTGGTCGGCGGGGTGGAGCTGTTGCGCGGGGCGGCGGGGCGGTGGCTGCGCAGGCCGAGGGTGTGGCGGGCGGTCGTCGCGGCCAACGGTGTCTCCATGACCGCGTTCCTGTGGCATCTCACCGCGATGCTCGGGGTGTACGGGTTGCTGCTGGGGCTGGGGGTACGGCTGCCGGAGCCGGCCACGGGGGAGTGGTGGGCACAGGTGCCGGTGCGGGGGGTGACGGCCGGGGTGGTGACCGCGGGGCTCGTCGCCGTGTTCCGGGGCTTCGAGCGGGCCACCGCCGTGAAGGGGGTGCGCGGGGTGTCCGGGGGCGCGCGGGTGGCTGCCGCCGTGGGGGTGGGCCTGTGCCTCTTCGGCATCCTCGGATTGTCGCTGGTCGGCTTCGGGGGGCTTCTGGACGGGCGTACGGCGGTGTTGGTGGCCGTGCGGGTGACGGCGCCGGGAGCTGTCGCGATGACGTTGGTGGGGTGGTTGCTGGTGGAGCGCACGGCCCGCACGGCCCGCACGGCCCGCACGTGAACGCGGTGTCTTCCGCCCGCCGCACCTACGTCCTCGAACGCCGGACGGGCTGAAGCGCATGACCCCGGCGCCGGCCTCCCGGCGCGGGCCCGCACCCCCAGGGTCGGTGGTGGATCGGGTGACGGGTCGGCCGGACTACTCTTGAGGGTCGATCGTCCCCCTTGGCAGGAGAGAAATGGCCGTCAACCTGGTCAATGTCGAGTCCGTCAGCAAGGTGTACGGCACCCGTGCCCTGCTCGACGGAGTCTCCCTCGGCGTCAGCGAGGGCGACCGGATCGGTGTGGTCGGGCGGAACGGCGACGGCAAGACCACCCTCATCCGCATGCTCGCCAAGCTGGAGGAGGCCGACACCGGACGCGTCACGCACTCCGGCGGCCTGCACCTGGGTGTGCTGACCCAGCACGACTCGCTCGACCCCACGGCCACCGTCCGCCACGAGGTCATCCGTGACCTGGCCGACCACGAGTGGGCGGGGAACTCCAAGATCCGGGACGTGCTGACCGGACTCTTCGGCGGACTGGACCTGCCCGGATTCCCGCAGGGACTGGACACCGTCATCGGCCCCCTCTCCGGAGGCGAGCGCCGGCGTATCGCCCTCGCCAAGCTGCTCATCGAGGAGCAGGACCTGATCATCCTCGACGAGCCCACCAACCACCTGGACGTGGAGGGCATCGCCTGGCTCGCCCAGCACCTGCGGGAGCGCCGCTCCGCGCTGGTGTGCGTCACCCACGACCGGTGGTTCCTCGACCAGGTCTGCACCCGCATGTGGGACGTGCAGAAGGGCTCGGTGTACGAGTACGAGGGCGGCTATTCCGACTACGTCTTCGCACGGGCCGAGCGTGAGCGCATCGCCGCCACCGAGGAGGTCAAGCGGCAGAACCTGGTCCGCAAGGAGCTCGCCTGGCTGCGGCGCGGCGCCCCCGCCCGTACCTCCAAGCCCCGTTTCCGCGTCGAGGCCGCCAACGAGCTGATCGCGGACGTGCCGCCGCCCCGCGACAAGAGCGAGCTGATGAAGTTCGCCAGCTCCCGGCTCGGCAGGACCGTCTTCGACCTGGAGGACGTGACCGTACAGGCCGGACCCAAGGTGCTGCTCAAGCACCTGACCTGGCACCTCGGCCCCGGCGACCGGGTCGGGCTGGTGGGCGTGAACGGCGCAGGCAAGACCTCGCTGCTGCGCGCCATGGCCGAGGCCGCCCGCAGCGAGGGCGAGCGGCAGCCCGCCGCCGGCCGGATCGTCACCGGCAAGACCGTCAAGCTCGCCTACCTCTCCCAGGAGGTCGCCGAGCTCGACCCGACCTGGCGGGTGCTGCAGGCCGTCCAGGCGGTGCGTGACCGCGTCGACCTCGGCACGGGCCGCGAGCTGACGGCGGGGCAGCTGTGCGAGACGTTCGGCTTCAACAAGGAGAAGCAGTGGACGCCCGTCGGCGACCTGAGCGGTGGTGAGCGGCGGCGCCTCCAGCTGCTGCGGCTGCTCATGGACGAGCCCAACGTGCTCTTCCTCGACGAGCCGACCAACGACCTCGACATCGAGACGCTGACCCAGCTGGAGGATCTGCTCGACGGCTGGCCCGGCTCGATGGTCGTGATCTCCCACGACCGGTTCTTCATCGAGCGGACCACGGACAACGTGTTCGCCCTGCTCGGCGACGCCACGCTGCGCATGCTGCCGCGCGGGATCGACGAGTACCTGGAGCGACGCAGGCGGATCGAGGAGGTCGCCGCGGCCGCCGTACTCGCCGCCGCCCCGGCGCCCGCCAAGGCCGCCTCGGCCGCCGACGCGCGCGCCGCCAAGAAGGAACTGCAGAAGATCGAGCGGCAGCTGGACAAGATCTCCGAGAAGGAGACCAAACTGCACGCCCAAATCGCCGACAACGCCACGGACTTCGCGAAGGTCGCCAAACTCGACACCGAACTGCGCGAGTTGACCGGCGAGCGCGAGGAACTGGAGCTGCGCTGGCTGGAGCTCGCGGAAGACGCCTGAGCCTCGGGCGGGCGGCGCGCACGTCCCGTGAAGGGGGCGTGAAGGCGCGTAACGAGGGCATCACGGGCCGGTCCTCCCTTGGGAACAGGGGAACGATCGGCCCCCTGTACGAGGCGCGCGGAGTGATAGAAAGGGCCGTCTGAGAACAGTCTGAGAACCACCGGCGTGACGCGAGACGGAGGTGCGGTCGAGACCCGTGCGGGGTCGGGCCGCCGACGCCGCCGGTGGGGCGCCACATCAGTGAATGAGGGGGACGCGCTGATGAGTCAGCCGCCGAACGAGCCGCCGCAGGGCGGCTTCGGAGCACCGCAGGACCAGCCACCGGCGCAGGGCGGCTTCGGGCCGCCCCAGGATCCCCGGCAGGCGACGCCGCCGCCGCCCGCGCAGCCGCCGCAGGCGCCCCCGCCTCCGCAGGCCCCGCCGGCCGGACCGCCGCAGCCGGGCTACGGCTACCCGCAGCAGTCCGGCCCGTACGCGCAGCCGGGCCCCTACGGACAGCCCGGCCCGTACGCCCAGCAGCCGGGCCCCTACGGACAGCCCGCTGCGTACGGCCAGCAGCCCGGATACGGGCAGGCGCCCGGACAGGGCCAGGGATACGGGCCCGGCTACGGCTACCCCGGGCAGGTGCCGTATCCGGGCGCGCCCGGCACTCCGCCGCCCGGCATACCCGGCGGTTCCAGGAACCCCTTCAAGCGGCGGCCCGCCGTGATCATCGGGGCGGCCGTGGCCGCGCTGCTCGTCGTGGGCGGGACGGTGTGGGGCGTCAGCGGCGGCGGTGGTGGTGACGACGGGAAGAAGCCGGTCGCCGAGGACAGCAAGGGTGGCAAGGACGGCAAGGACACAGCGTCCCCGGCCCCGGCCAACCCGGGTGACGGCAGCGGCAACGGGGGCGAGGACCCGGAGAACCTCAACGACGGCCGGAAGGCCGGTGAGGCGAAGGTGCTCTGGTACAAGCAGGCGCCGGACGCGCCCGGTTCGGGCGCCGACGCCCCCGGCATGTGGATCACCGGCAAGTCCGCGGTGAAGGCCGCGTACAAGCAGGTGTTCGCGTACGACGTCGGTGACGGCAAGCCCACTTGGGCCCCGATCACGTTTCCGCAGAAGATCTGCGCGGTCACCCCGCACAAGACGTCCGACGACAAGGTCGTCGTGGCGTACATGAGCGGCGCGGGCGACAGCGCCAAGTGCAACCAGCTCCAGCAGATCGATCTCGTCACCGGAGCCAAGGGCTGGAGCGGGAAGGTCGCCGACGGCGCGCTCTTCGACAGCACGCTCAACGTCGAACTGTCCGTCACCGGGAAGACGTTGATGGTCGGCCGGTCGCAGTCCGGTACGGCGTACGACGTCACCAGCGGCAAGAAGCTCTGGGACAAGAAGAACTACGGCCAGGCCTGCTATCCGGCCGCGTTCGCGGGCGGCGCCAAACTGCTGTCGGTCGCGTCCTGCGGAGCCGGCAGCCCCACCCAGCACGACGAGGTGCAGGAGCTGGACCCGGCCACCGGCAAGGCCAGGTGGACCACGAAGATCCCCAAGGGCTGGCGGGTCGTGCGCGCCTACTCCGTCGACCCCGTCGTCCTCTACATGACCAACGACGACAAGAAGACGGTCAACATCACCGCCCTGAAGGACAACGGAGGCGTCCGTTCGCAGCTGTCGAGCAAGGACTCCTTCGCGCCCGAGTGCGGTTTCGCCATCATCGACCGGGATCTGCCGGGCTGTTTCGGCGCCGTCGCCGACGCGAACACCCTCTACCTGCCGACCGAGGCGAAGACCGGCGCCAACGAGGTCGTCGCGTTCAACCTGGCGACCGGCAAGGAGAAGTGGCGCGTCAAGTCCCCGGCGGACGAGTCGATGATGCCGCTGAAGATGGACGGCACCCGGCTGATCGCGTACGTCGAGCCGTCGTACGACGCCGGCGGGCAGGTCGTGTCGATACCGACCACGGGCAGTGGTCACACACCGGCGAAGCTGCTGCAGAACCCGCAGGGCACGGCGTCGATCGAGAACGGGTTCTTCTCGAAGGCGGTCGACTACGTGGACGGGCGCTTCTACATCTCCACCACCCGGCTGACGGGCAATGACCAGTCGAGGGAGAAGCTGATGCTGGCCTACGGCAAGTGAGGCGCGCTCACGCCGCCTTCGGCACCTCCTCCGTCCACGTCCCCAACGCATCCGTATCCGAGGTACACACGCCATGAGCCAGCCGCCGCCCCCGCCTCCGCCCAACGAGCCCCCGAAGGACGGGTTCGGCGCGCCCCAGGACCCGCCGCCGGGCGGTTTCGGCGCGCCCCAGGACCCGCCGCCGGGCGGTTTCGGCGCGCCCCAGGACCCGCCGCCCGGTGGGTTCGGTGCCCCGCAGGCACCGCCGTCCGGCGGTTTCGGTGCCCCGCAGCCTCCGCAGGGACCCGGTTACGGATACCCGCAGACACCCCCGCCCCCACCCCAGCCGGGCTACGGCTATCCGGGCCAGCAGCCCGCGCAGCCGCCGTACGGCTACGGCTATCCGCAGCAGCCGCCGACCTACCCCATGCAGCCGCAGGCTCCCCAGGGCGGCGGCGGGCGGAAGATGAGCAGCCAGGCGGTCATCATCGTGGCGGCCGTCGTGGCCGTCGCCCTGATCATCGGCGGTGGTGTGCTGTACGCGACCTCCTCCGGCAAGGACGACAGCAAGAACAACTCCTCCGGTACGGGCGGCGCCACCGGCGGCAAGAAGGACAAGGGCGGTACGGGCGGCGGCGGGACCACCGGTTCGAACGGTGAGGAGAAGGTGCCGGCCGACACCAGCTCCAAGGTCCTCTTCCAGGTCCCCGCGCCGTCCGTGGCCGCCGGGAGCAGCGTGACCACCGTCGGCTCCTGGCTCACCGACAAGGTGTACGCCAAGAGCGGCAACGCCGAGGTCGACGGCTACGACCCCGACTCCGGCGCCAAGTTGTGGACGATCAAGCTCCCCGGCCCGGTGTGCACGGCCAGCCGGCACGCCACCGGCTCCGACCGGACCGCGATCGTCTACGAGCCCGCCATGCCGACCAAGGCCCAGCCCTCGCACGGCTGCAGCGAGGTCGCCGCGCTCGACCTCGGCGCCGGCAAGGAGCTGTGGTCCAAGTCCGTCAAGTCCGGCGACCAGAAGATCAGCCTGGACAACGTCACCGTCAGCGGCGACACGGTCGCCACCGGCAGCACCAGCGGCGGCGCCGCGTTCGACATCTCCACCGGCAAGGCGCTCTGGTCGCCGAAGCCCGCGGACAGCTGCTACGACGCCGGGTACGCCGGCGGCGACAAGCTGGTCGCGGTCCGCAAGTGCGGTGCGTACGGCAGCGCGCGTCAGCTGCACATCCAGACCATCGACCCGAAGTCCGGGAAGGTGATCTCCGAGTACAAGATGTCGCCCGGCATCGAGTACGCGAGTGTCGTGTCGACCGACCCCCTCGTGGTCGCCGCGGATGTCGGCGACACCGCCGGGGACGGCAGCGGCATCTCCGACTTCTTCTCGATCGACAACAGGACCGGCCGGCTGCGGACCAGGATCTCCGCGCCCGGCAAGACGTACGCGGCCAAGTGCGACGGCATCAGCAGGACCGAGGCGTGCACGATGCTGGCGGTCGGCAACGACAAGCTCTACATCCCGACCGAGGAACACGACGGCAGCGGCCAGTACAGCCAGACCAACGAGATCGTCGCCTTCGACCTCGGCACCGGGAAGCAGACCGGCCAGCGCGCCAACGCGGGCGACGGCTACACGATCTCCCCGCTGCGCATGGACGGTGCCAACATCCTGGCGTACAAGCGGCCGCCGTACGACAAGGGCGGCCAGATCGTCAGCATCGACGGCACCACCTTCAAGGAGACCAAGCTCCTGGAGAACCCGGCGACCCAGTCGGTCCGCGACGCGGAGACGAGCATGCTCCCGGACTACGCGGAGATCCTCTACGGCGGCGGTCGTCTCTACATGTCCGCGGTCTACGCCCACAAGCCGGCCGGCACGGACGAGAAGGAGTATCTGGCGATCGCGTTCGGCGCGCACTGACCGGCACGACGTGATCTCGGCCCCGTCCCTGCTCAGGGGCGGGGCCGTGCGGTTGCCCCTCATCATTCCCGAATGCGAGGAATTTCGGTATTCCGGGGCACTTCTCGCCGGTAGGGGAAGCGCAACGTCGAACAAGCGTGTAGCTTCCGGGGGATGGAGAGCCGGGGGGCTCCTAATCCACGGGGAACCAGTGGGGATGCTTGGGGGGACTGGGGGGTTGCTCGATGGGAGTGCGGCTCATGGTGGTCGACGACCACCGGCTGCTCGCCGAGGCGCTGGCCTCGGCGTTGAAGCTGCGCGGGCACCGGGTGCTCGCCGCGGCGGCGCCCGCCGCGGGAGCGGCGGAGCTGGTGATCACGAGGGCACCCGAGGTGTGCCTGATAGGTACGGCGACACCCGCCGAGCCGGGGATGTTCGACCCGGTGGTCAAGATCAAGCGGGAGCGTCCGCAAGTGGCGGTCCTGGTGCTGGGACCGGTGCCGAACCCGCGGGGCATCGCCGCCGCGTTCGCCGCGGGCGCCTCGGGATACGTACGCCATGACGAGCGCATAGAGGGCGTCGAGCGGGCGATCATGAAGGCGAGGGCGGGCGAGGCGGCGGTGGCACCCGGCCTGCTCCAGGGCGCCTTCAGTGAACTGCTCAACCCCGCCGCCCAGCCGGACGACGAGGGCCAGCGCCTGCTCCAGATGCTGACGCCTCGGGAGGTCGAGGTGCTGGTCCGGGTCGCCGACGGCGAGGACACCCGGCTGATCGCGGCGGGGATGGGCATCGCGCCCTCCACGGCCCGGACCCATGTCCAGCGGGTGCTGATGAAGCTGGGCGTGGGGTCGAGGCTGGAGGCGGCGGCACTGGCGGCACGGACGGGGCTGCTGGACCGGGCGGGGCCGGTGGCGACGTAGCCCCGGCCCGGGGCGGTGTCCCGGGCCCGGGTTCCCCACCGGTCCGGAGGCCGCCCGGCGAGGTGCCCTGAGACCGTAACGGGGCCGGGCCCCGGTCGGTGAGGTCCGGCCCCGTGCCGGGTGGTCGCCGCCCGGCTACTCGGCCGGCTCCTCCTCGCCGGAGGCCGGTGCTGGCGGTGCCAGCGGGCGCAGCCACAGCCAGGCCAGGAAGAAGAGGCCCAGGGCCAGCATGCCCAGGCCGGTCCAGAGGTTGATGTTGATGCCCTGCGTCTTGGCGCGGTCGGTGTCGGAGGCGGTCAGGCCGGCGACCGTGACGATGACGCCGTAGACGACGAACAGGCCGCCGATGATGCGGCGGATGTCGAAGAGACGGGCCGCGGTCGCGGAGTTCTTCTCCAGCTCCGTGACCTCGCGCTGGACGTCGCGGTCCGAGTAGTGGTCGGACATGGTTTCCTGGGCCTTTCTCTTCGGGGTGGGAGCGGACGCGAGAGCGGGATCAGAGCGAGAACGGGAGGTAGCAGGCCGCCGCCAGGATCAGCGCGCCCCAGCCCAGCAGGGCGGGCCTGCGGTACCAGGCGTCGTCGCCGGCGGCGGCCGGCTCGGCGGTGCCCGGTGAGCGGGTGCCGTAGACCAGGCCCTGGAGGTCCTCGGCGGGCTTGGGCGCGGTGAAGAGGGAGACCGCGACCATCACCACCGCGCCGGCCACGAAGCCCGCGATCGCCGACACGAAGTTCGCGCCCTGGTCGGAGGGGATGCCGATGATGCCCTGCTTGTAGATGACGAAGTAGTTGACCATCGCGGCGGTGGTGCCCGCCAGCAGGCCCCAGAAGCCCGACTTCACGGACGCCCGCTTCCAGAACATGCCGACGATGAAGACCACGAACATCGGCACGTTGAAGAAGGAGAAGAGCGTCTGGAGGTAGCTCATGATGTTGGAGAAGGACGACGCCAGGAAGGCCGTGCCGATCGACGCGAGGACGCCGATCACCGTGATCAGACGGCCGAAGCGGATGTAGTAGGCGTCCTCGCGGTCCTTGACCACGTACTTCGCCCAGATGTCGGTGGTGAACACGGTGTTGAAGGACGAGACGTTGGCAGCCATGCCCGCCATGAAGGCCGCGAGGAGACCGGTCACCGCGATGCCCAGCACGCCGTTGGGCAGCAGCTCCTGCATCAGGTACGGGATCGCGTCGTTGTACTGGAGGTCCGAGCCGCTCGTGCCGATCTTCGGGACCAGGACCGCCGCCACCAGCCCCGGGATCATCACCAGGAAGACGATGAAGATCTTCGGGTAGGCGGCGATGAGCGGGGTGCGCCGGGCCGCGCTCAGGTTCTTGGCCGACAGCGCGCGCTGCACCTCCGCGAAGTTCGTCGTCCAGTAGCCGAAGGAGAGCACGAAGCCGAGGCCGAGCACGATGGTGAGCCAGTTGGCGCCGAGCGGGTTGTCACTGCCGATGCCGGTGCCGCCCCACGCGGTGGTGAAGTGGCTGCCGTGGGACTTGTCGAGCGAGTCCGTCAGACCGTTCCAGCCGCCGACCCGGTGCAGGCCCAGCACCGCGATCGGGATCAGCGCGGCGAGGATGACGAAGAACTGCAGTACCTCGTTGTAGATCGCCGACGACAGCCCGCCGAGCGTGATGTACGCGAGGACGAAGAAGCCGGCGACCACGATCGCCACCCACTGCGGCCAGCCGAGCAGTGCCTCGACGACGATCGCGAGTGAGTAGAGGTTGACGCCGGCGATCAGGATGGCGGCGAAGGCGAACAGGATCGAACTCAGCAGGTGTGCCCATTTGTCGAAACGCAGCAGAAGGAACTCGGGAACCGAGCGGACCTTCGAGCCGTAGTAGAACGGCATCATCACCAGGCCGAGGAAGACCATGGCGGGGATGGCGCCGATCCAGTACCAGTGCACGGTGTAGACGCCGTACTGCGCACTGTTGGCGGCCATGCCCAGGATCTCGGTGGCGCCCAGGTTGGCCGAGATGAACGCGAGGCCGGTGACCCAGGCGGGCAGCGAGCGCCCGGAGAGGAAGAAGTCGAGGCTCGTCCTGACCGAGCGCTTCGCGGCGAAGCCGATGCCGAGGACGACGACGAAGTAGATCCCGAGGATCGTGTAGTCGAGCCCGTTGGTGGGGAGCCGGAGCCCTTCGGCCAGGTGGGCGGTGGGGCCGGAGGCCAGGTGGCCGGAAGCCGGCTGGACGGCCCCGTCGGCCAGGTAGGTGGGGGTAGGCATGCCGGTATCTATGCCCCGTGCGCCCCAGGGGCCGCCCAAGCTTCACAGACACCCCCCAAACCCGCACAGGCATTGACGTTACTGTTGCTTTGTGATTTGTTGTGTTGGGTTCTGTTGGGTGGCTTTGCTGGTTCGAAGCGGTGCGGATGAGGAGTCCAGCGGTGAAGAAGACCTCGACCCGGCTTGCCGACGGTCGTGAGCTGATCTACTACGACTCACGCGACGACACGGTGCGCGACGCGGTGGACCGGCGTCCGCTGGAGCCGACCGTCACCAGCTCCCAGGTGCGCCGCGACCCGCTCCTCGGTGACGCGGTGGCGATCGCCTCGCACCGGCAGGGCCGCACCTACCACCCGCCGGCCGACGAATGCCCCCTGTGCCCCTCCCAGGGCGACCGGCTGAGCGAGATCCCCGACTCCTCGTACGACGTCGTGGTCTTCGAGAATCGTTTCCCCTCCCTCGCCGGCGAATCCGGCCGCTGCGAGGTCGTCTGCTTCACCTCCGACCACGACTCGTCCTTCGCCGATCTGACCGAGGAGCAGGCGGGGCTCGTCCTGGAGGCGTGGACGGACCGGACGGCGGAGCTGTCCCATCTCCCCTCCGTCGAACAGGTCTTCTGTTTCGAGAACCGCGGCGCCGAGATCGGCGTCACCCTCGGTCACCCGCACGGGCAGATCTACGCCTACCCGTTCACCACCCCCCGCACGGCGCTGATGCTGCGCTCCCTGGCCGCGCACAAGGAGGCGACCGGCGGCGGGAACCTCTTCGACGAGGTCGTCGCGCGCGAACTGGCCGAGGGCGAACGGATCGTCCTGGAGACCGAGCACTGGGTGGCCTTCGTGCCGTACGCCGCGCACTGGCCCTACGAGGTCCACCTCTACCCCCGGCGCCGGGTGCCCGACCTGCTCGGCCTCGGCGAGGGCGCACGCACAGAATTCCCCCAGGTCTATCTGGAACTCTTGAAGCGCTTCGACCGGATCTTCGACGGGCCGGGTGGAGAGAAGGAAGGGGCGGGGGAGCCTCCGACGCCGTACATCGCCGCCTGGCACCAGGCGCCGTTCGGCACGCTGGAGGAGTTCGAAGGCGTCAACCGCGACGACTTCGCGCTCCACCTCGAGCTTTTCACCATTCGCCGCACTTCCGGCAAGCTGAAGTTCCTCGCGGGTTCCGAGTCCGGCATGAGTGTGTTCATCAACGACGTGCCGCCGGAGGCCGCGGCTCAGCGACTGCGAGAGGTAGCGAGTACATGAGTGGGAAGTACCTGGTCACCGGTGGCGCCGGATATGTCGGCAGTGTGGTCGCGCAGCACCTGATCGAGGCCGGCCACGAGGTCACCGTCCTCGACAACCTCTCGACCGGCTTCCGCGAGGGCGTCCCCGGCGGGGCCTCCTTCATCGAGGGCGACATCCGCGACGCCGCCAAGTGGCTGGACGCGTCGTACGACGCCGTCCTGCACTTCGCCGCGTTCTCGCAGGTCGGCGAGTCCGTCGTGAAGCCCGAGAAGTACTGGGACAACAACGTCGGCGGCACGATGGCGCTGCTCGCGGCGATGCGCGAGGCGGGCGTGCGCAGACTGGTCTTCTCGTCCACCGCGGCGACGTACGGCGAGCCGGAGACCACCCCCATCGTCGAGACCGCGCCGACCAGGCCCACCAACCCCTACGGCGCCTCCAAGCTCGCCGTCGACCACATGATCACCGGAGAGGCCGCGGCGCACGGACTGGGCGCGGTGTCGCTGCGGTACTTCAACGTGGCGGGCGCCTACGGCGCGCAGGGCGAGCGGCACGACCCCGAGTCGCACCTGATCCCGCTGGTGCTCCAGGTCGCGCAGGGACGCCGCGAGGCGATCTCCGTCTACGGCGACGACTACCCGACGCCGGACGGCACCTGCGTCCGCGACTACATCCACGTCGCGGACCTGGCGGACGCGCATCTGCTGGCGCTGAAGGCCGCCGTTCCGGGTGAACACCTCATCTGCAACCTCGGCAACGGCAACGGCTTCTCGGTCCGCGAGGTCGTCGAGACCGTCCGTCAGGTGACCGGGCACCCGATCCCCGAGGTCATGGCGGAGCGCCGCGCCGGGGACCCGGCCGTACTGGTCGCCTCCGCGGCGACCGCGCGCGAGCGGCTCGGCTGGAACCCGTCCCGCGCGGACCTCGCCGGAATCGTCGCGGACGCGTGGGCGTTCGCGCAGAACATCGCAAGGGAGCAGTAGGTGGGGGTTCGCGAGGGCTTCGAGGAGCTGTACGGCGCCGCGCCCGAGGGCGTCTGGGCGGCGCCCGGCCGGGTCAACCTGATCGGCGAGTACACGGACTTCAACGAGGGGTTCGTGATGCCGCTCGCGCTGCCGCACACGGCGGTCGCCGCGGTGTCGCGTCGCGACGACGGAGTACTGCGGCTGCACTCGGCCGACATCGAGGGACCGGTCGTCGAGCTGCGCGTCGACGACCTGACGCCGCTGACGAACACCAGCTGGGCCGCGTACCCGGCGGGTGTGGTGTGGGCACTGCGCGAGGCCGGGCACGCGGTGACGGGTGCCGACGTCCATCTGGCCTCGACCGTGCCCACGGGGGCCGGACTGTCCTCCTCGGCCGCCCTCGAGGTCGTGACGGCGCTCGCCCTCGACGACCTGTACGAACTCGGGCTCAGCCGGCCCGAGCTGGCCCGCCTCGCGCAGCGCGCCGAGAACGACTTCGTCGGGGTGCCCTGCGGGATCATGGACCAGACGGCGTCGGCATGCTGCACCGAGGGGCACGCGCTGCACCTGGACTGCCGGGACCTGTCGATCCGCCAGGTCCCCTTCGACCTGGCCTCCCAGGGCCTGGAGCTGCTGGTCGTCGACACCCGGGTGAAGCACGCGCTGGGCGACGGGGCGTACGCCGAGCGGCGCGCGGGGTGCGAGGAGGGCGCGCGGCAGCTGGGAGTCTCTCATCTGCGGGACGTCGCCTACGAGGAGCTGGACGCGGCGCTGGCCCGGTTGTCCGACGAGCGGGTGCGCCGGTACGTGCGCCATGTCGTCTCCGACGACCACCGGGTGGAGCGGGTCATCGCGCTGCTGGACGCGGGGGACGTCCGGGCCATCGGGCCGGTGCTCACGGACGGACACGCCTCGCTGCGGGACGATCTGCGGATCTCCTGCGAGGAGCTGGACCTGGTCGTCGCCACGGCGAACGCCGCGGGGGCGCTGGGGGCGCGGATGACGGGGGGTGGCTTCGGGGGCTCGGCGATCCTGCTGGTCGAGTCGGCCGACGTGGACTCCGTCGGCAAGGCGGTGACGGAGGCGTTCGCGGGGGCCGGGTACACCGCGCCGCGGGTGTTCCCGGCGGTCCCTTCGGCGGGCGCACGCCGCCTGCACTGACCCGCCCTTTTTCCGCCCCCGCCGCCCCTACCCGACCCATCCGTCCCTGGGGGCTCCGCCCCCAGACCCCCGCTCCGGCCTGAACGGCCTCGTCCTCAAACGCCGGACGGGCTGGGTATTTCAGCCCGTCCGGCGTTTGAGGACGAGCCCTTCGGGCGAGCGGGGGTCCAGGGGGCGGCAGCCCCTTGGCGGGGTCTGGGGCGGAGCCCCAGGTACGGAATGGGTCGGGTAGGGGCGGCGGGGGCGCAAGAACCCCCGGGTCAGCCCAGGCGCTTGGTCAGCGTGTACTCCGTGGTCCCCGGCGGATAGTCCGGGACCACGCACACCACCTCGTACCCCTGCTTCTTGTAGAACTCGGGAGCCTGGAAGTCCCACGTCTCCAACCGGGCGGCAAGACAGCCGCGCTCCTCCCGCGCCAGACGCTCCCCTTCGGCGAGGAGACGGGAACCGAGACCGGAACCCCGGTGGACGCCGTCCACCCACAGATACGTCACGTGCAGCCATGTCGTCCAGGTGTGCCCGACGAGCCCGCCCGCGAGGTCCCCGGCGGAGTCCAAGGCCCAGACGTGGAGCGGAAGTTCCCGTTCAGCCGGCGTCCCGCGCAGCGCGCGAAGGACGGGAGACGCGGCCGTGTTGGCGTCGAGCAGCCGTTGGCGGAGCAGTTCGCGTCGGCCTTTGTCGACTTCTGTCTCCATACGAAACATACGACTCACCCTAAACGCCCCGGCCAATCAGTTCTGCGAATTACCTTCCGCTCCCGGCCCCCGGCCGTACTCTGATGAACAGCACCGGTGGGGGCCGGTGCTGATCAGGGGGCGAGACAGCCGGGTACGACACCCGGAGTGGGGGTAGCACTTCCAGCACGGCGGCGGCCGTGCGGCTGCGGCGCCCCGTTCTCCGAGCCGGAGACCGGTTCGGGTTCTCTCCGGGTGTCGTACCTGCGCGGGTCGTCCCCCGACAATGGGGTATCCCCTGCTCCTCAGGAGCGTGGGGAAGGGGGTTTCTGTGGTTCGCATCCGAGTCCTGGTCGTCGACGACCACCGCATCTTCGCCGAGTCGCTCGCCGCGGCTCTGGCCGCCGAGCCCGATGTCGACGTGTCCGCCGCCGGCAGCGGTCCCGCCGCGCTGCGCTGCCTGGAACGGGCGGCGGCGGAGGGCCGCAGGTTCGACGTGCTGCTCGTGGACGCCGACCTCGGCGGAAACGTGCCGGGCGCGCGGCCCGCCGTCCCGGTGCAGGAGAGCAACGAGGACGGGCTGGTCGACGGCATCTCGCTGGTCGCGGGTGTCCGTGCGGGTCAGCCCGGCGTGCGCATCGTCGTACTGGCCGAGAAGGACGACCCGCGCCGGGCCGCCCTCGCCCTGCAGGCCGGTGCCTCGGGCTGGGTCGCCAAGGACTGTTCCCTGTCGCGGCTCCTCACCGTCATACGGGGTGTGCTGCGGGACGAGACGCATCTCCCGCCCGCTCTGCTCACCGGTGTGCTGCGGGAGTTGACGGCCGCGCGCAAGCACCGCACCGAGAGCGAGCGGCTGGTGGAGTCGCTGACGCCCCGGGAGCGGGAGGTGCTGCGGTGCATGGTCGCGGGACTGGGGCGCAAGGCCGTCGCCGAGCGGCTGTTCCTCTCGCCGCACACCGTCCGGACCCATATGCAGAACGTGCTCGGGAAGCTGGGCGTGCACTCGACGCTCGCCGCCGTGGCCCTCGCCCGGCGCGCCGGGGTCGGGCCTGTCGACCTAGCCGGGGATGTTGTCGAACGGGGCGGTCAACTGGCGTAGCAGCGAGGCGAGTTCGCCACGCTGGGCCCTGCTGAGTTCTGCCAAGATCGCGCGCTCCTGGTCGAGGAGCCCGGCCAGTGCCTGGTCGGCGCGGTCGCGGCCCTCGTCGGTGAGGCGTACGAGGACGCCCCGGCGGTCGCTCGGATCCGGGAGGCGCTCCACCAGGCCCTTCTGCGTCAGCCGGTCGATGCGGTTCGTCATCGTGCCGGAGGTGACGAGGGTCTGGGTGAGCAGTTGGCCGGGCGAGAGCTGATACGGGGAGCCGGCGCGCCGCAGCGCGGTCAGGACGTCGAACTCCCAGGGCTCCAGGCTGTGCTCGGAGAACGCCAGCCTGCGGGCGCGGTCCAGATGCCGGGCCAGCCTGCTGACCCTGCTGAGTACCTCGAGCGGTTCCACGTCGAGGTCAGGGCGCTCCCGGCGCCACGCTCCGACCAGCCGATCGACCTCGTCCTCCATGACGATCAGTGTAGTGGTTGTGTCGATGTGAAGTCTCTTGATGTGGAGCCTCTCGGTGTCAAGTCATTTGGGAGTGAGTTCCTTGATATCAAGTCTCTTGACGTCGAGATACTTCGATGTGAGGGTGGAGACCTGACCGGACATGCTGTCCGTACGCGACTTCGAGGAGGCCTGCCCATGCCTGCCACCGCCCCCATCTGGGACCCGGGCCAGTACCTGCGTCACGCCGACCACCGCGCACGCCCCTTCGTCGACCTCCTCGCCCGGGTCCCGGAGCTGCCGCGCGACCCGGCCCGCATCGCCGACCTCGGCTGCGGCCCCGGGAACGTGACGGCCGGACTGGCCGAACGCTGGCCCGGCGCGCGGATCACCGGCCTGGACAACTCCCCGGAGATGCTGGCGCGGGCCGAGGCGCACGCGGGCCCCACCCCGGGCGGCGGCCGTCTCGACTTCGCCCCGGCGGACGCCAGGACCTGGACACCCGCCGAACCGTACGACCTGGTGATCAGCAACGCGACCCTCCAGTGGGTGCCCGGACACGTCACCCGCTTCCCCGACTGGGTGGCCGGCCTCGCCCCCGGCGGTACCTTCGCCTTCCAGGTCCCCGGCAACTTCGACGCCCCGAGCCACCGCCTGATGCGCGAACTCGCCCACTCCCCCCGCTGGAAGGACCGCCTGGCCGATTCGCTGCGCCACGACGACGCCGTGCACACCCCGGCCGTCTACCTGGAGCAGCTCACCGCCCTGGGCTGTGCGGCCGACGTCTGGGAGACGACGTATCTGCATCTCCTCCAGGGCGAGGACCCCGTCCTCGACTGGGTGAAGGGAACCGGGCTGCGGCCGGTCCTCACCGAGCTGGGGGCGGACGCGGAGGGCTTCGTCGCCGAGTACCGGGACGCGCTGCGCGAGGCGTACCCGGCCACCGCGCACGGCACCGTGTTCCCCTTCCGCCGTGTCTTCGCCGTCGCGCGGAAGGAGACCTGAGGATGCTCACCGCCCTCGACCACGTCCAGCTCGCCGCCCCGCCGGGGTCGGAGGACCTCCTGCGCCGCTACTACGTCGACGCCCTCGGGATGACCGAGATCCCCAAGCCGCCCGTCCTGGCCGCGCGCGGGGGCTGCTGGTTCCGGGCGGGGGCCGTCCACCTGCACCTGGGGATCGAGGGCGCTCTTGGGGGCGAGGGACCGGAAGGGTTCCGGCCCGCGAAGAAGGCGCATCCCGGGCTGCGGGTCACGGACATCGAGGCGTACGCCGCCCGACTGGAGTCCCACGGGGCCAAGGTCACCTGGGACGACGACCTGCCCGGCCACCGCCGCTTCTACTCGGAGGACCCCGTCGGCAACCGCCTGGAGTTCCTGGAGCCGGTGGTCAGGGCGTACGGCCCGGGTTCATGACGAGGATGCGGATGGTCTCGTCGTCGATGAGGTAGAGGACCCGACAGCCGGCGACGCGGAGACGCCTGATCTGAGGTCCGTAGGGAGTGGAGTTGGCGGGCCGCGGGGCTTCGGCGAGTGCGTCGACGGCTTCGTGGACCGCGGCGAGTCCCGTGGGGTCGTCCTTGAGGAACCGTACTGCCGTGCTCGTGGCATCCGGTTCCCACGTGATGCGGTAGGTCACGGACGCAGCCCCAGGATTCGCCCGACTTCCTCGTGGGGGATGCCTTCTTCCAGCGTGCCCTCGGCCTTGCGCCGCTGATAGTCGGCGACCGCGAGGGCGTCTTCGAGATCCTCTATGACCTGAGGGGAGACGAGGAGCGCGGCCACATGGCCGTGGTCCGTGAGGGCGATGGTCTCCCGGCCGTGGGCCGCCCGGCGGACAAGATCTCCGAGCTGGGAGCGGGCCGCGCTGATCGCAATCTCAGTCATGCGCAGATGATTCCACAAGGTTGATCTTGTGGTCACTGTCGAGTCTCGACCGCCCCCTCAGCTCTTGCGGTGCCCTATCAGGCGGGGCTTCGGCTCCAGGCCGTCCAGGCCGTGCCAGGCCAGGTTCACCAGATGCGCGGCCACCTCGGCCTTGCGGGGCTTGCGGACGTCCAGCCACCACTGCCCGGTCAGCGCGACCATCCCGACCAGCGCCTGCGCGTACAGCGGGGCGAGCTTCGGGTCGAAGCCGCGGCTCTTGAACTCGCGGCCCAGGATGTCCTCCACCTGGGTGGCGATGTCGGAGATGAGCGAGGCGAAGGAACCCGTGGACTGGGGGATGGGGGAGTCGCGGACCAGGATGCGGAAGCCGTCCGTGTACTCCTCGATGTAGTCCAGGAGGGCGAAGGCGGCCTGCTCGCACAGTTCACGCGGATGGCCCGCCGTCAGGGAGCCGGTGACCATGTCCAGCAGCCGGCGCATCTCACGGTCCACCACCACCGCGTACAGGCCCTCCTTGCCGCCGAAGTGCTCGTAGACCACCGGCTTGGAGACGCCCGCCTTGGCCGCGATCTCCTCCACCGACGTGCCCTCGAAGCCCTTCGCGGCGAACAGGGTGCGGCCGATCTCCAGCAGTTGCTGACGGCGCTCGGCACCGGTCATGCGGGTGCGACGCGCACGCCGCGGCTTTTCATTGCTGCCTGGGGTGCTGCTGGAGTCGGTCGCCACGCCGTCAATCATGCCGGGTCGGGGGCTTCCGTCTTGCGCCGGGAGGCGGACCCGTCGGTGTCACGCTTGGAATCGATACGCGAGCGTGACGGCCAGCGCACGTCGTACGCCCAGCCAAGTTGCTCGCACCAACGGATGATCCTGGCCGAGGAGTCGAGCTGGCCGCGCTCCACCCCGTGCCGGGCCGAGGTCGGGTCGGCGTGGTGCAGGTTGTGCCAGGACTCGCCGCAGGACAGCACGGCCAGCCACCACACGTTGCCCGAACGGTCACGCGACTTGAACGGACGCTTGCCCACCGCGTGGCAGATCGAGTTGATCGACCAGGTCACATGGTGCAACAGGGCCACCCGGACGAGTGAGCCCCAGAAGAAGCCGGTGAACGCGCCCCACCAGGACATCGTCGCCAGACCGCCGATCAGGGGCGGCAGCGCGAGCGAGAGCATGGTCCAGTAGATGAACTGACGCGAGATCGCACGAATCGCCGGGTCCTTGATGAGGTCGGGGGCGTACTTCTCCTGCGAGGTCCGCTCCTCATCGAACATCCAGCCGATATGCGCCCACCACAGGCCCTTCATCAGCGCCGGAACGGTCTCGCCGTAACGCCACGGCGAATGCGGGTCGCCCTCCGCGTCGGAGAACTTGTGGTGCTTGCGGTGGTCGGCGACCCAGCGGACCACCGGGCCCTCGACCGCCATCGACCCCGCGATCGCGACCGCGATCCGCAGCGGGCGTTTCGCCTTGAAGGAGCCATGCGTGAAGTAGCGGTGGTAGCCGATCGTCACTCCGTGGCAACCGAGGTAGTAGAAGAAGACCAGGAGGCCGAGATCCAGCCAGCTCACTCCCCAGCCCCAGACCAGCGGTACCGCCGCGAGCAGCGCGAGGAACGGGACGGTGATGAAGAGGAGGAGTGTCAGCTGTTCGAGCGACCCCTTCTTCTCTCCGCCCAGCGTGGCAGGGTGGAGGGAGGGGTCGTCGTTCGCCCCCGGGGCATCGTCGATCACATCCGAGCTCGTGCGCATGGGCGTCCCCTGTGGGATTCGAGGGTGGGGAAGAGTGGCCGGGTACGGGCTCCAGGGTTCTCCCGTCGTCTGACGGGAATCCCTACGCTTCCGTAACCTACGGCATCGTAAGTATGGCAGCGCGCTGCCGAGCGGCAACAGCCCGAGACCCTGCGCGTCCACCTGGACACCTATCCTTGGAGTCGGTCGGACAGCGCGGTCCGTTCTGTTCATTCCCGGATGCCACGTCCCTAAGCGGCACCCGCCGCGCGGTCGTCACCCGGGTTCCCCCCCAGACGAGCTTCAGACGAGCTTCCACACTCTTCAGCCGAGCTTCCACACTGCAAGGAGCCGCACCTGTGAGCAGTGCCGACGACCAGACCACGACGACCAGCAGCGAGCTGCGCGCCGACATCCGGCGCCTGGGTGACCTGCTGGGGGAGACCCTCGTCCGCCAGGAGGGCCCCGAGCTCCTGGAACTGGTCGAGAAGGTCCGCCGCCTGACCCGCGAGGACGGCGAGGCCGCCGCCGAGCTGTTGCGCGGCACCGAGCTGGAGACCGCGGCCAAGCTGGTCCGCGCGTTCTCGACGTACTTCCATCTGGCGAACGTCACCGAGCAGGTGCACCGCGGCCGTGAGCTGCGCGCCAGGCGGGCCGCCGAGGGCGGACTGCTCTCCCGGACCGCCGACCGGCTCAAGGACGCCGACCCGGACCACCTGCGCGAGACGGTCAAGAACCTCAACGTCCGCCCGGTCTTCACCGCCCACCCGACGGAGGCGGCCCGCCGCTCGGTCCTCAACAAGCTGCGCCGTATCGCCGCCCTGCTCGAAACCCCCGTCATCGAGGCCGACCGCCGCCGCTACGACATCCGGCTGGCGGAGAACATCGACCTGGTGTGGCAGACCGACGAGCTGCGCGTGGTCCGCCCCGAACCCGCCGACGAGGCCCGCAACGCCATCTACTACCTGGACGAGCTGCACGCCGGCGCCGTCGGGGACGTACTGGAGGACCTCACCGCCGAACTGGAGCGCGTCGGCGTGAAGGTGCCCGACGAGACCCGGCCGCTCACCTTCGGCACCTGGATCGGCGGCGACCGCGACGGCAACCCGAACGTCACCCCCGACGTCACCTGGGACGTCCTGATCCTCCAGCACGAGCACGGCATCAACGACGCGCTGGAGATGATCGACGAACTGCGCGGCTTCCTGTCGAACTCGATCCGGTACACCGGCGCCACCGAGGAACTGATGGACTCGCTCCGGGCCGACCTGGAGCGGCTGCCGGAGATCAGCCCCCGCTACAAGCGGCTGAACGCCGAGGAGCCCTACCGGCTCAAGGCCACCTGCATCCGCCAGAAGCTGGAGAACACCAAGCAGCGTCTCGCCAGGGGCATCCCGCACGAGGCCGGCCGCGACTACCTCGGCACCGCCGAGCTGCTGCGTGACCTCACCCTGATCCAGAGCTCGCTGCGCGAGCACCGCGGCGCGCTGTTCGCCGACGGCCGCATGAACCGCACCATCCGCACGCTGGCCGCCTTCGGCCTCCAGCTCGCCACCATGGACGTACGCGAACACGCGGACGCCCACCACCACGCCCTCGGCCAGCTCTTCGACCGGCTCGGCGAGGAGTCCTGGCGCTACGCGGACATGCCCCGCGAGTACCGTGCCAGGCTTCTCGCGAAGGAACTGCGTTCCCGGCGTCCGCTGGCCCCGAGCCCGGCACCGGTCGACGCCGCCGGCGCGAAGACCATCGGCGTCTTCCAGACGGTGAAGCGGGCCCTGGAGGTCTTCGGACCCGAGGTCATCGAGTCGTACATCATCTCGATGTGCCAGGGCGCCGACGACGTGTTCGCCGCCGCCGTCCTCGCCCGCGAGGCGGGTCTGCTCGACCTGCACGGCGGCTGGGCGAAGATCGGCATCGTGCCGCTCCTGGAGACCACCGACGAGCTGCGCGCCGCCGACGTGATCCTGGACGACATGCTCGCCGATCCCTCCTACCGGCGCCTCGTGGCGCTGCGCGGAGACGTCCAGGAGGTCATGCTCGGCTACTCGGACTCCTCGAAGTTCGGCGGCATCACGACCTCCCAGTGGGAGATCCACCGCGCCCAGCGACGGCTGCGCGACGTCGCCCACCGGTACGGCGTGCGGCTGCGGCTCTTCCACGGCCGGGGCGGCACCGTCGGCCGTGGCGGCGGCCCCTCCCACGACGCGATCCTCGCGCAGCCCTGGGGCACCCTCGAGGGCGAGATCAAGGTGACCGAGCAGGGCGAGGTCATCTCCGACAAGTACCTCGTGCCCTCGCTGGCCCGGGAGAACCTGGAACTGACGGTCGCCGCCACCCTCCAGGCATCCGCCCTGCACACCGCCCCGCGCCAGTCCGACGAGGCACTGGCCCGCTGGGACGCGGCCATGGACGTCGTCTCCGAGGCCGCCCACTCCGCCTACCGGCGGCTCGTCGAGGACCCGGACCTGCCGACGTACTTCCTCGCCTCCACGCCGGTCGACCAGCTCGCCGACCTGCACCTGGGCTCGCGGCCCTCCCGGCGCCCCGGCTCGGGCGTCTCGCTCGACGGACTGCGCGCCATCCCGTGGGTCTTCGGCTGGACCCAGTCGCGGCAGATCGTGCCGGGCTGGTTCGGTGTCGGCTCGGGTCTGAAGGCCCTGCGCGAGGCCGGCCTCGACACCGTGCTCGACGAGATGCACGAGCAGTGGCACTTCTTCCGCAACTTCCTCTCCAACGTCGAGATGACGCTCGCGAAGACGGACCTGCGGATCGCCCGGCACTACGTCGACACGCTCGTCCCCGACGAGCTGAAGCACGTGTTCGCCACCATCGAGGCCGAGCACCGGCTGACCGTCAGCGAAGTGCTGCGCGTGACGGGCGGTGAACGGCTCCTGGACACCAACCCCGTGCTCCAGCAGACCTTCTCGATCCGCGACGCCTACCTGGACCCGATCTCCTACCTCCAGGTCGCCCTGCTCAAGCGCCAGCGCGACGAGGCCGCGGCCGGCGCGGAACCCGACCCGCTGCTGTCGCGAGCCCTGCTGCTGACCGTCAACGGTGTGGCGGCCGGCCTGCGCAACACCGGCTGATCCCCGGCGGACCGACGGCGGTATCCCCGGCCCGGGGGTACCGCCGTCGGCTCACAGGGCCAGGAACGTCGCCGTCAGCAGCGCGAGCCCCGCGCCCGCCATCACCCAGGCCGACCGGGTGCGCCGCAGACCGCCCGCGACCACCACCGAGGCCAGCAGCAGCGCGCCGCCGAACGGAACCCACGCGTAGAGCAGTCCGGCCGGGCCGCTGCGGACCACGTCACCGCTGCCGGGCTTCACCGTGACCGCGTACGTGCGCCCCTTGCGCACCGCGGCCGACTCCTCGATCGTGACGCGGGTCCGCGCCCGGGAACCCGCCGACACCGGCCGGTACGGCCCCGTGCACCGTTCCTCCGAGCACGCCGTCACGGTCATCGTGCCCTGCTCCCGGCCCCTGCTCAGCATCACGTGCTGTGCCGTGCCCCAGGAGCCCCAGACACCCGCGATCAGGATCAGTGCCGTGACCGTCCCCATCGCCGCGAGCCGCCCGAACCGCAGCGCCGTCTGCGCGTTCTTGCGGGGGTGCTTGTGTGCGGCGGCGGGCATGGCGGCGATCCTTGGCCATGGTCCTGCGTCCGGTCAACTCGGCCGGGGGACAAGTCCACAGTTGTACGAGCAGATCGTTCGCCCCTGGCGGCCGCTCAGGAGTTGTACGTGCCCTGCGCCCGTTCCAGCCCGTCGATGACGAGGCACTCCACCGCGTCCGAGGCCCGGTCCACGAAGTAGCCCAGCTCCTTGCGCTCGGCCGAGGCGAAGTCCTTGAGCACGAAGTCGGCGACCTGCATCCGGCCCGGGGGCCGGCCGATGCCGAAGCGCACCCGGTGGTAGTCGGGACCCATCGCCTTCGTCATGGACTTCAGCCCGTTGTGCCCGTTGTCGCCGCCGCCCAGCTTGAGCCGCAGCACCCCGTAGTCGATGTCCAGCTCGTCGTGGATCGCGACGACATGGGCGAGCGGGACCTTGTAGAAGTCGCGCAGCGCGTTCACCGGGCCGCCGGACAGGTTCATGTACGACATCGGCTTGGCCAGGATCACCCGGCGGTTCGCCGGACCGGGCGGGCCGATGCGGCCCTCGATCACCTGCGCCTGGGCCTTCCCCGCCCGCTTGAAGCTGCCGCCGATCCGTTCCGCCAGCAGATCGGCGACCATGAAGCCCACGTTGTGCCGGTTCATGGCGTACTCGGGGCCGGGATTGCCGAGGCCCACGATCAGCCAGGGGGCGCCTGCGTCCGTCGTCACGTCGGTGTCTCCCATGGGTCCTTGATGCGCCTGTGTCCTGGACAACGCACCGACCGCCGCCCCGGAAGGGAGCGGCGGCCGGCGCATGCGATTCCTGGAGGAATCAGGCCTCGGTGGTCTCGGCCTCGGCGTCCGCCGGGGCCTCCTCCGCCTGGGCGGCGAGGACCTGGAGGACGACCGCGTCCTCGTCGATCGCCAGCGTGGTGCCCTTGGGGAGCGGGATGTCCTTGGCGAGGATGGCCGCGCCGGCCTCCAGGCCCTGGATGGAGACGGTGACCGACTCCGGGATGTGGGTGGCCTCGGCCTCGACCGTCAGCGTGCTGAGCACGTGCTCGAGCAGGTAGGCACCCGGAGCGAGCTCGCCCTCGGTGTGGACGTAGACCTCGACGTTGACCTTCTCGCCGCGCTTCACGAGGAGCAGGTCGACGTGCTCGAGGTAGCCCTTGATGGCGTCACGCTGGACGGCCTTCGGGATCGCGAGCTCGGTCTTGCCCTCGATGTCCAGGGTGAGCAGGACGTTCGGGGTGCGCAGGGCGAGCTGCAGCTCGTGGCCCGGCAGCGCGATGTGGACGGGGTCGGTGCCGTGGCCGTAGACGACCGCGGGAACCTTGCTCTCGCGGCGGATGCGGCGGGCGGCGCCCTTGCCGAACTCGGTGCGGGTCTCGGCGGCGAGCTTGACCTCGGACATGTTCACTCCTCGTAGTAAGGGACCCGAAGGGCCTGGGGATGAGTCACCCGGCCGAACATCGGCCTGCTACGAAGAGCGCGTCGATAACGGACCGCCACACAGAAGTGTGGCCTCCCTCGCCGAGCAACTCGCGCAGTCTACTCGGCGGGAAGGCCACACCCAAAAGGATCTCTACTGCTCCTCGAACAGGCTCGTCACCGAGCCGTCCTCGAAGACCTCACGCACCGCGTTGGCGATCGTCGGCGCGATGGAGAGCACCGTGATCTTGTCCAGTTCCAGCTCGCCCGGGGTCGGCAGGGTGTCCGTGAAGATGAACTCGCTCACCTTGGAGTTCTTCAGACGGTCGGCGGCCGGACCGGAGAGCACACCGTGCGTCGCCGTGACGATGACGTCCTCGGCGCCGTGCGCGAAGAGAGCGTCGGCGGCGGCGCAGATCGTGCCACCCGTGTCGATCATGTCGTCGACGAGGACACAGACGCGGCCCTTCACGTCACCGACGACCTCGTGGACGGTGACCTGGTTGGCGACGTCCTTGTCGCGGCGCTTGTGCACGATCGCCAGCGGCGCGTCCAGACGGTCGCACCAGCGGTCGGCGACGCGCACCCGGCCCGCGTCCGGGGAGACGACGGTGAGCTTCGACCGGTCGACCTTGGCACCCACGTAGTCCGCCAGGATCGGCAGCGCGAAGAGGTGGTCGACCGGGCCGTCGAAGAAGCCCTGGATCTGGTCGGTGTGCAGGTCGACGGTGAGGATGCGGTCGGCGCCCGCCGTCTTCATCAGGTCCGCGATCAGACGTGCCGAGATCGGTTCACGTCCGCGGTGCTTCTTGTCCTGCCGGGCGTAACCGTAGAACGGCACGATGACCGTGATGCTCCGCGCGGACGCCCGCTTCAGGGCGTCGATCATGATCAGCTGCTCCATGATCCACTTGTTGATGGGAGCCGTGTGGCTCTGCATCAGGAAGCAGTCGGCGCCGCGGGCGGACTCCTGGTAGCGGATGTAGATCTCGCCGTTGGCGAAGTCGAAGGCCTTCGTCGGGACTACCCCGACACCCAGCTTGTGGGCGACCTCCTCAGCAAGCTCGGGGTGGGCGCGGCCGGAGAAGAACATCATCTTCTTCTTGCCGGTCGTCTTGATCCCGGTCACAGCACTGTCTCCTCAGAGGTGTCTCAGCTGGATGGTGAGAGGACATCTCCACTGGGCGCGGGAGTCCGTCTCAGCTGGGGGTGCGGGTGCACGGTGCGGGTGTGCACTTATCACGGTACGCCGTGTCAGACGCACCTGTTTCCGGTCAGGCTTCGCCTTCCGGCTCCCGGGAGGCCGCCTCGGCGGCCTTCGCGGCCGCGCTCCCGGGACGCTTGCGGGCCACCCAACCCTCGATATTCCGCTGCTGGCCACGGGCCACGGCGAGCGAACCGGGCGGTACGTCCTTGGTGATGACGGAGCCCGCCGCGGTGTACGCGCCGTCCCCCACCGTGACGGGAGCCACAAACATGTTGTCCGAACCGGTACGGCAGTGGGAGCCCACGGTCGTGTGGTGCTTCTCCTGCCCGTCGTAGTTCACGAAGACGCTGGCGGCACCGATGTTCGAGTGGTCGCCGATCGTCGCGTCGCCCACGTAGGAGAGGTGCGGAACCTTGGTGCCCTCGCCGATCGTGGCGTTCTTCGTCTCGACGTACGTGCCGACCTTGGCCTTGAGGCCGAGGCGGGTGCCGGGGCGCAGGTACGCGAACGGGCCGACGGTGGCTTCGGGGCCGACCTCGGCGGTGTCCGCGACCGTGGTGTCGACCCGCGCCCCTGCCCCCACTGTGGTGTCCTTCAGGCGGCAGTTGGGCCCGACCTCGGCGCCCTCGGCGAGATGCGTGGCGCCCTGCAACTGGGTGCCGGGGTGCACGATCGCGTCCTGCTCGAAGGTGACGGTGACGTCGACCCAGGTCGAGGCCGGGTCGACGACGGTGACGCCGGCGAGCATGGCCCGCTCCAGCAGGCGGTCGTTGAGGGTGCGGCGGGCCGCGGCAAGCTGGACGCGGTTGTTGATCCCGGCGATCTCCCGGTGGTCGGCGGCGACGGAGGCGCCGACCCGGTGCCCGGCCTCGCGCAGGATGCCCAGAACGTCGGTGAGGTACTCCTCGCCCTGGCTGTTGTCGGTCCGCACCTTGCCGAGCGCGTCCGCCAGCAGCTGCCCGTCGAAGGCGAACACCCCGGAGTTGATCTCCCGGATCGCCCGCTGCGACTCGGTGGCGTCCTTGTGCTCGACGATCGCGGTGACGGCGCCGCTGGCCCCGTCCCGGACGATACGGCCGTAGCCGGTGGCGTCGGGGACCTCGGCGGTGAGCACGGTGACGGCGTTGCCGTCGGTGTCATGGGCCGAGGCGAGGCGGCGCAGGGTCTCGCCGCTCAGCAGCGGGGTGTCGCCGCAGACCACGACGACGGTTCCGTCGATGCCGCCGCCGAGCTCTTCGAGGGCCATGCGGACGGCGTGTCCGGTGCCGTTCTGCTCGGCCTGTACGGCGGTGCGGACCGCGGGGTCGGCCGCGGCGAGGTGCGCGGTGACCTGCTCGCGGGCGTGGCCCACGACGACGACCAGGTTCTCCGGCTCCAACGCGCGGGCGGCCGCGAGTACATGGCCCACCAGGGAACGGCCGCACAGTTCGTGCAGGACCTTGGGTGTGGCCGACTTCATACGGGTGCCCTCACCCGCTGCGAGAACGACGACGGCTGCCGGGCGATTGGCGCTCACGGGAATGCCCTTCGGCTACGGATGGCTGGGGTGTGGACAACCGCAGGATACCGGGGCGTATCAGGAGTGACATGAGAGCGGGCCCTGACGGAACTGTCAGGGCCCGAATCGGTCACGGCTCCCCCGCCAGGACTCGAACCCGGACAGATGGCACCAAAAGCCACAGTGCTGCCAATTACACCACGGGGGATCAAGCTCGACTGAACCGGACATTTGGCCAGGTCGCCGAGCGGGCACCCAACACTATGCCGTACCGGGTGCCTTCGACGCGACGGTACTGATGCGAGCGGGCTTCCGGGGTCGAACGGTGAGCGATTCGGCAGTTCGAGGGATACCGGCAGGTTTCGCGTCCGATCGGCAGCGGGTCGTGGTGTGGGGGAGGAGGCGAAACTCACCGGAAAAGGGGCGGGGAGCAAACGTAGGCTGGAGGCATGACCACGACGGGGGAAGAGCACACCGAGGCCGGGACGGGGCCGTGGTGGTGGGTCAGGTGGCGCGGCGCCGTGCTCGACGCGGGCCTCGCGGCGTTGTCGGCGGCCGAGTGCGCGACAGAGGGAATTCCGTTCGCACACGACGCGGGCCTGCCGGCGGCGGTGGGCGCGGTGTTCGGGCTGCTCGCCGGGTCCGTGCTGCTGCTGCGGCGGAAGTGGCCGATCGCCGTCGTGCTGGTGTCGATCGCGATCACGCCCGCGCAGATGGGCTTCGCGATGGGACTCGTCGGGCTGTACACGCTCGCCGCGTCCGAGCTGCCGCGCCGGATCATCGCGGCGCTCGCCGGGATGTCCTTCGCCGGGATGCTGATCGTCACGTTCGTCCGGGCCCATCAGGGCATGGTGCGCGGGGACGTGACCATGGGGGACTGGTTCGTCCCCTTCGTCTCCATCACGACCGCCATCGGCATGACCGCCCCGCCCGTCCTGCTCGGCCTGTACGTGGGGGCACGGCGCCGGCTGATGGAGAGCCTGCGGGAGCGGGCCGACTCGCTGGAGCGGGAGTTGCAGCTGCTGGCCGAGCGGGCCGAGGAGCGGGCGGAGTGGGCGCGCAACGAGGAGCGGACGCGGATCGCGCGGGAGATGCACGACGTGGTCGCGCACCGGGTGTCCCTGATGGTGGTGCACGCGGCGGCTCTTCAGGCCGTGGCCCGGAAGGACCCCGAGAAGGCCGTCCGGAACGCGGCACTGGTCGGCGACATGGGACGGCAGGCGCTGACCGAGCTGCGCGAGATGCTGGGCGTGCTGCGCACGGGCGACGGGCTGGCCTCGCGGCCTCAGCCGGTGCCGCTGGCCGCGGTGGGCATGGCGGCGGCCGCGGCGGCGTCGCGCGCGGCCGACGATCCCGGTGACGGGCCCAGCCTCGCGGAACTGGACGAGCTGGTCGGGCAGTCGGCGGCGGCCGGGATGGTGGTCGCTCTGTCGGTGGAGGGCGATACGCGTCCGTACGCGCCGGAGATCGAACAGACCGCCTACCGGGTCGTCCAGGAGGCGCTGACCAACGTCCACAAACACGCGGCCGGTGCGAAGACGTATGTGCGGCTCGCCCATCGGGTGTCCGAGATCGCCATGCAGGTCGAGAACGAGTGCCCGCCCGAGCCCGGGACGGTGTCCGCCGTGCGGCTTCCCAGCGGGGGCAACGGGCTGCTGGGCATGAAGGAACGTGTTGCCGCGCTCGGCGGGGTGTTCGTCTCCGGTCCCACGGACGCGGGGGGTTTCCGGGTGTCGGCGGTCCTCCCCGCGCAGGCCTGAACGCATCCGCTGCAACCCCGGGTTCCTGGGTGCCGCAGTCCCGAGACCGGGGGCTGCCGCCCCCGACCCCCGCTTCGGCCTGGACGGCCTCGTCCTCAGTCGCCGGACGGGCTGAAAATCTGCCGCCCGGGCCCGCACCCTCAGCCCGTCCGGCGTTTGAGGACGAGGCCTTCGGGCGAAGGGGGGGCCGGCGGGCGCAGCCCCTTGGCGGAGCCCCGGGGCCGGGCCGGGCAGGGGCGGCGGGGGCGAGGAAACCCGGTCAGCCCGCCGTCAGGCGAACCGGTTCCACGCCGGACACGAGGGTCGTCAGGGCCGCGTCGATGTCCGGTCCGAGATACCAGTCACCGGTGTGATCGAGCGCGTAGACCCGCCCCTCACTGTCGATGGCGAGCAGCGCCCGGGACTCGGACTCCTCACCCAGCGGACACACCTCGGCGCCCAGCGCCCGCCCGAGGTCACCCAGGGTGCGCGCCATGTGCAGCCCGTGCAACGGGTCGAAGTGGACCGAGGTCGGGGCGAGCTGCCGACCGGGCCCGGACGGCACGACCCGCAGACCGCCGAACTCCGCCCACGCCTCCACCGCGGCCGGGAACACGGCGTGCCGGTGCCCGGCTGGCGACTCGTATTCCCGCAGTGCGTCGGCCCAGTACTCGGCCTGCTTTATGTCCCAGCGTCCGGGCTGCCACCCCGCGGAGCGGAGCGCGGCGTCCACGGGGACGGAGAAGCGTGTGGTGGAGGTGCGGTCGGCGTGCATCTGCCCTTCGTTCGTCGAGCGACATGGGAGCGGGGGACAAGAAAGTCGGGGACAGGGGATCGGCGGCGCGGCGCGGCGGGGCGGTGGGAGACGAGGGGCGCCGTTCTACGTACGGGTGCGGGGGCGGATGGGTTCAGGCGTCGGCGGACGCCGTCGGATCGACGACACGGACGCCGAAGTGCTCGCTGAGCGCCGTACAGGCACGACAGGGCGCCGCGAAGCTCCCGTGCAGCGGGTCACCGTCCTCGCGGATACGACGCGCGGTGAGCTTGGCCTGCTTGAGGGCCCTGCGCGCCTCGCCGTTGGTCATCGGCTTGCGTGCGGCCCGCTTGCTGCGCGCCGCGTCCAGGCCGGTGATGTGCCGGGAGATCAGGATCGCCTCGGCGCAGCGGCCGGTGAAGCGGTCGCGCTGCGCGCTGGTGAGGGTGTCGAGGAAGTCCTGGACCAAGGGGTGCAGGGCGGGCGGTTGGTCGCCGCGGGCCGCGGTCCCTGTCAGGGTCGCGCCGCGCACGGAGAGGGCGGCGGCGACGGTCGGAAGTATGCCGTCCCGGCGGTGCAGGAGGGTGGGGGCGTGCGGTGCCTCGGAGCCGCTCCAGCCGACGCGCGGGTCCCCGGACGTGCCTGTATGCGTCGCGTTCATGATCGCTCTTCCCTCCCATGCATCCCCCGATGCGGCTACAGACTGCCAAACGGCGTGGCGGGTGGGGAAGCTGGGGCGCGCGACACGCCCGGGCTTCGTCGCACCGTCACGGCCGGGTGACGGCAGGTCACGGAACCGGAGGCCCGGTGACCGGTGTCCTACAACCGCATAGGCTGTCGACATCCGCGATCCATACAGCTATTGAGAACGCCGCAGGGGGCAACAGCCATGACGACAGGTCGGCTCGGGCAGCAAGCCGCGCCGCCGAACGCGGCCTACGCCGGGCAGGTCGTGCACTTCCCGGATCCGGTCCGGGCCGCTCGCCACCCCAGAGGTGTACGGGTCGACGCGCACGGCTACCCCGACTTCTCGGCGTACGCGCGTGCCGCCGCGGAGATCGCCGAACCCCCGGAGGGCTTCGGCGTCGACGAACTGCGCCTGACGGACTACGTGTCCGCGAACGCGGCGCTCGCCGCGACCGGACACGAGCTGTGGGACACGATCCCGCCCGTGGCCACGCCGCACGGCTGGACCTGGCACCACGTGGCCGGTACCCGGCGGCTGGAGCTCGTTCCCGTCGAGGTGAAGGCGCTGCTGCGGCACCACGGTGGCATCGCGACCACGACCGTCGACCACGCCAAGCGCGGGACGCGGCCGTTGCAGGAGACGCGGCCCGCGCACTTCGCGCTGCCGAAGTCCTCGGTCGCGGTGACGGAGCAGCAGGTGCTGGCGGTCGAGGAGGATCTCGGGTACCGGCTGCCGGGCGCCTACCGGTCCTTCCTGAAGGCGGCGGGTGGCTGCGCGCCGGTGGGCGCCGTGCTCGACGCGGAACTCGGACTCCTGCTCGACCAGCCGTTCTTCACGGTGCGCGAAGAGGCCGCCGTCAACGACCTCGTCTACATCAACAAGTGCCTGCGCGACCATCTGACCAAGGACTACCTGTGCGTCGGGTTCGTGCAGGGCGGCCTGCTCGCCGTCAAGGTGAAGGGCGACGCGATCGGGTCGGTGTGGTTCTGCGCGTACGACGACGCCCGCGACCAGGACGCGTGGCCGCCGGCCGAGCGGGTGCAGCGGCTGCTGCTGTCCTGCGGCGCCGACTTCGACCAGTTCCTGTCCCGGCTCGCGGGCAATCCGCCGGAGCTGGAGACGGTGGCGAACCTGATGGTGGACGGCGGCTTCGCGCACGCCGTTCCCGTCTCTTCCGTGTCTTCGGTGGGGGAGTGAACGTCCGATGGTGACCTTCGCGCAGGCGCAGGAGCGCGCGGAAGAGTGGATCAACGGCGATGTGCCCGGGTACCAGCACCGCGAGGTGCGGGTCCGGGAGTTCGAACTCGGCTTCGTCGTCTGGGCGGAGGACCGCGCCGACGGTCCGCGCTCGGACGGCGGCGCGCAGCGGCTCGTCATCGCGCGGGACAGCGGCGAGGCGACGCTCTGGCCCGGACTCCCGGTCGGTGAGGTGATCCGCCGGTACGAGGAGGAGTACGGGGTGCCGGACGGGCCCCCGGAACCGGCGCCGGCGCCTCCGGCCCGGGTCGACCTCAACCAGACGTCGTTCCTGCTGAGTCCGCCGGAGTGGCTGCAGGAGGCCGCGGACAAGCTGGGGATTCCGGACTGGCGCCCGGGGGCGTCCGGGGGGCCGGCCTCCGACGGGGCGGGATCCCGTCCGGCCGCGGCTGCCGCCGCGGCATCGGGCCCGGGGCAGGGCCCGGCTGCCGCGGGCGGTGGTCCGGTGGTCCCGGCGCCGGGTGAGCCGGAGGACGCGGTGCCGCACGCAGGGCCCTTCGGAGCCGGACCGCGCACCGCGCCGGGTCTTCCCGGCGTTTCCGGCGGAGCCACGCCGTGGCCCGCCGCCGCGGCCGATGACGAGCCGGACGCCGGTCCGCAGGACGCCGTGGGAGCGCCGGGGGTGCCCGCGTCGGCGACGCCGTGGGCGGGGACGGACACCAACGCCGACGCGGGCGAGGACCGTTCCGTACCGCTGCCGGCGACGGTGTTCGCACCGCCGCTGACCGACGCCGACGACACCGGCACGCCGCTGCCCGGGGCGATCGCGGACGCCAAGACGGCCCTGATCTCCGGCGGCAGCCAACTTCCGCGCACGGCGGTCGCCCCCGCGCTCGACGACCCCGCACCGGCCCCGCCGTACGGCTATCCGCAGGGTCAGCCGGTGCCCGGCACACCACCTCCCCCTGCGCCGCCCGCCTACGGCTTCCCGCAGGGGCCCGGTGGCGCTCCGGGTACCCCGCCGCCTCCGCCGCCCGGACCTTCCGCTCCCGGCGGTCCGCAGGGCACGCCGTCCGCGGGTGCGCCCGGGTACGGCTACCCGCAGGCGCCGGGCGACGCGCCGAGCTCCCCGCGGCCGCCCGCCGGTCCGGGTGCCCCCGTGGCACCTCCCCGGCCGCTGCCGCCGAACGCCGGTGACATCGCCGACGCCGCGACCAGCAAGGCGCAGCCGCCGCGGGGCGCGCGGGGCGGTGGTCCGAGCACCCCGCCTCCACCGAGCGCCCCGGGTGCGCCGGGCGTACGGCAGGGCAGCGCGCCCGCGCCGTCCGGGCCCGGTGCTCCGGGCACCCCGGCGGGCGGGTACGTGCCCACCCAACTCGTCTCCCAGCTGGGCCCGGGCGGCCCCGGGGGTCCGGCGGCGCCGGGCGTTCCCGGCCCTCCCGGAGCGGCTGCCACGCCCGGCGCCCCGCAGCCTCCGGGCGGGACGCCTCCCGGCGGTGTCCACCATGCCGCGACGATGCTGGCGGGTCCGCCCGCCGGTGGCCCCGGCGCGCCCCAGCCGCCCGGTACCCCTGGTCCCCCAAGTGCTCCCGGGGCTCCGGGCAGTCAGCCCCCGGGCGTGCATCACGCCGCGACGATGCTGGCGGGCCCGCAGTCCGGTGGCCCCGGCGCGCCGCCGCCCCCACCGGTCCCCGGCGCGCCGCAGGTCCCCGGCGTGCCCCACGGCGCACCGCAGCCGATGCCGGGCCAGCCGATGCCTGGCCAGCCGATGCCGGGCCAGCCGATGCCGGGCCAGCCCATGTCCGGCCAGCCGATGGGGGGTCCGGTCCCCGGCCCGCCCGTGCCCCCCGGCCAGCAGCCCCCGGCGTACGGGTACCCCCCGACCGGTCAGCCGACCGTCGGCCCCGGTTACCAGGCCGTCCTGCGCTACCGCGCGCAGGACGGCTCGGAGCAGCAGCTGATCCGGCGTTCGGCGCCGGGCACCCCGCACCCGGAGTGGCAGATGCTGCACGAGCTGCGCGCGATGAACGTGCCGCCGCAGCAAGTGCTGGAGCTGCACACCGAGTTGGAGTCCTGCGAGCTGCCGGGCGCGTACTGCGCGCGGATGATCCGGGAGACCTGGCCGCAGGCACGGATCACGAGCATCGCCCCGTACGGGACGGACCACGCGAGCCGTCAGCAGGGTATGCACGAACTGCTCGCGCACCAGGGCGAGTTGCACCAGGTGGCGGACGGTCCGGCGCGCCCGGCACCGGTGCGGGCGCCGATCCCGCCGGTGCAGCCCGCGCCGCCGGTCCCGCCGGAGGCGATCGGGCACGAGCTGGCGGCGGCGTTCGGGCCGGGCGTGTTCCGGTTCGACCAGGTCGCGGTCTCCCGGCAGGGCGTGCCGAACATCGTGGCGCACACCCTGGTGGTGGCCGGACTCCCGGTCGACATGGGCCCGTTCTTCTGGGCGCAGGCGCAGCCGGGCCGTCCGGTGCCGACGCTCGCCGAGCTGGCGCAGGAGCGCGGGGTGCATCCGGCGCCGGACGCGGGTTCGTACCTGGTCATGGGCAGCGACTTCGGCAAGGCGATCTGTGTCCAGTACGGCACGGCGAACATCGTGGCCGTGCCGGTGGAGGCGGGTCCGGGCGGTGCCCCGGTGCCGCCCCAGTTCGTGAACACGGGTCTGCCCGAGTTCGCGCGCTGCCTGGCGCTGCTCGGCCGGATGTGGCGGCTGCGGTTCGGGCTCAACCAGGAGCAGGCGGGCCGATGGACCGTCGACTTCCAGGCCCAGCTCGCCTCCCTGGACCCGGCGGCGCTCGGCTCGCCGGAGAGCTGGTGGTCGGTTCTGCTGGAACAGATGTGGGACGGCCTGCTGTGACCTCCACCTCCCGCTGAGCGTTGCGGCTTCCGCGCCGAACACCACTCATGGGTTGAACCCGGTTCGCATGACCGGGTTCAACCCATTTTTTACTTCCCTCGACCGGAACGGACGGGCGGAGTGTCGCGTTATGAACACTTACGCCTCATCCATCAGGATATGCGCCACATGATGTCGACGAATCATGTCGCAGGGCGCACATCGGAGAGGGGTTCAGGGATGAGCAGCGCATCGGTGTCGCCGCACGGCTTCCCGGCTGTACGGCGGCGCGGTTACCGTCCCGAGCAGGTCGACGCGTACACCGCCGCCCTCTCGCGGGACCGCGACGCCGCCTGGGAGCGCGCCGCCCGGCTGACCGTCCTGGCCAAGGAGATGGACGGGGAGGCACGGCGGCTGCGCGAGGCCGTGACGCGGCTCGCCCCGCAGACGTACGACACGCTCGGCGAACGCGCCCGCCGGCTCTTCGAACTCGGCGAGGAGGAGGCCACGGCCGTGCGCGAGAGTGCGCGCCACGAGGCCCGGCACGCCGTCGAGGAGGCCGAGGCGGCGGGGCGGCGGGTCCGCGAGGCCGCCCAGGAGTACGCCGACGGGCTGCGCGCCGAGGCCGAGGAGGACGCCCGGCAGCGGCTGCTCGCCGCCCGCGCCGAGGCCGACGACGTACGGATCGCCGCCCGCCGGGAGATCAAGGAGAACCGCGGGGAGGCAGTGGCCGCGCTGCGCGAGGTGCGCCGGCGCACGGAGGGGCTCCTCGCCGAGCACGAGAAGGAGCACGCCGGGCGCCGGGAGGAGGCCGAGCGCGTGGCCGCCGGGCGGGTGGCCGCGTTCGAGGCACACCACGAACAGCGGGTGGCCCGTGCCGAGGCCGCCCTCGCCGAGGCCCGGAGCGACTACGCCCGGGCCGAGGAGTCGGCCCGGCACGGGCAGGAGGACGCGGTGGCGCGGGCCGCCGAACTGATCGCCGAGGCGCGGGTGCGGGAGGAGCGGATCGTCCGCGAGACCGAGCGGGTGCTGCGCGAACACGGCGAGCGCTGGGACGACGTACGGGCCCACATGGACCACGTCCGGTCGAGCCTCATGACCCTGACGGGCCGGGCCCCGGTCGAGTAGCCACGCCGGCACGCCGACCGACACCCCCGTCCCGGCCTGGGGCCCCGTTCCGGCCTGGGGCCCCGTCCCGGTCTGCGGCTCCGTACCGGTCTGCGGCCTGCGACAACGGCTCGCGTCCCGCGACCCGCGGGTCGTGGTTCTGCTCCGGTCTGCGGCCCGCGACAACGGCCTGCGTCTGCGGCGCGCGGCTCGTGGCCTTGCTTTGGCCCGCGGCCCCGCGCGGGGTGGCGGCGTGCGGGCCGGCTTCGGGCCGTGGCTTGCGACGGGGGTCTGCGGCGCACGGCTCGTGGTTCTGCTCCGGCCCGTGACCTCGCGCGGGCCTGCGGCGACGCGACAACGGCCCGCGGCCCCGCGCGGGATGGCGGCGTGCGGGCCGGCTTCGGGCCGTGGCTTGCGACGGGGGTCTGCGGCGCGCGGCTCGTGGCCTTGCTTTGGCCCGCGGCCCCGCGCGGGGTGGCGGCGTGCGGGCCGGCTCGGGCCGTGGCTTGCGACGGGGGTCTGCGGCGCACGGCTCGTGGTTCTGCTCCGGCCCGTGACCTCGCGCGGGCCTGTGGCGACGCGACAACGGCCCGCGGCCCCGCGCGGGATGGCGGCGTGCGGGCCGGCTTCGGGCCGTGGCTTGCGACAGGGGTCTGCGGCGCACGGCTCGTGGTTCTGCTCCGGCCCGTGACCTCGCGCGGGCCTGCGGCGACGCGACAACGGCCCGCGGCCCCGCGCGGGATGGCGGCGTGCGGGCCGGCTTCGGGCCGTGGCTTGCGACAGGGGTCCGCGGCGCACGGCTCGTGGTTCTGCTCCGGCCCGTGACCCCGCGCCGGCCTGCGGTCTGCGACAACGGCCTGCGGCCTGCGGCGCCCGGCTCGTGTCCTGCTCCGGCCTGCGGCCCTGCTCCGCACGGCGGCCTGCGGACCGGCTCCGGGCCGCGGTCCCGCTCCGGACACCGGTCCGGAGCAGCGGACTTGCGGCCCGCGACGCACGGCTCGCGGCTCGTGGTCCCGCTCCTGGCACCGGCCGCAGCCGCAGCCGCGGCCGCGGCCACCGCGCCGCACGGCCATCCGCCCGCCCCGCCCCGCCCCGTGGCCCGCGGCAGCGCCCCGCGGCAGCGCCCCGCGGGGCACGGTCCGCCGACGACCGACGGGAGGGGCGACGGGAGAGCCGCCGGAGGCTCAGCGCGCGCCGCGAGAACCCGTACGGCTCGGTGACCGCACCGCTCCCGCCAGGATCCAGCCCTCCACCGCCTCGTACTGCCTGCGCTGCTCCTCCGACTTCCGGCGCCCCGAGACCACGGTCCCCAGCCATCCGTAAGCGAAGCCCAGCGGGATCGACACCAGCCCGGTGGTGGTGAACGGGAACCAGTTGAAGTCGGCCTCGGGAAACGCGGCGGTGGGCGAGCCGGAGACCAGGTTGGTGCCGGTCATCAGGATCAGGACCGTCAGCGAACCGCCGATGAGGGTGCACAGCAGGCCCGTGCGGGTGTAGCGGCGCCAGAACAGCCCGTAGACCAGCGCGGGCGCCAGCGCGGAGGCGCCCAGGCAGAACGAGAGCGTGATCAGCGGCTGCAGGCTGCGGTGCTGGACGAGGGTGGCCAGCAGGATCGCCGGCGCGCCCACCGCGAGGGCCGACAGACGGGCGAGGAGCATCTCGCGGCGGGGGGACAGCTCGTCGTCGTGGCGCCGTCCCCGGAAGAGCCGGGCGTGCGCGAACACGTCGTGCGCCAGGGAGTTGGCGCAGGCCAGGATCATTCCGGCGACGGAGGCGAGCACGGTCAGGAAGATCGCCGTGGTGACGGTGGTGAACAGGAGCGTCTCGGCCGTCGACACGTCCGGCCCGAACGCGGCGCGCGAGCCCAGCAGATACGCCGTGTTGCCCTGCGGATCGGCCTGCGCGATCACCCCGCGTCCGATCAGCGCCGTGGCCCCGAAGCCGACGACCGTGATGACCAGGACGAAGAGGGCCACGCACGGTACGGCCCAGGACAGCGAGCGGCGCACCTGACGGGCGCTGCCGGCGGTGTACATGCGCATGGTGACGTGCGGGAGACAGGCGCCGCCCAGGACGACCGTCAGCTCCGAACTGATCATGTCGAGGCGGGGGCTGGGGCCACCCGTGAACTGCAGACCGGAGTGGAGGAACGCGCTGCCGAGACCGCTGTGGTCGGCGGCCGCCCGGGAGAGCGCCCCCGGGTCCCAGTCGAAGCGGTTCAGGATGAGCAGGGCGACCACGGTGCCCGAGCCGAGCAGCATCACGATCTTCAGGATCTGGATGAGGGCCGTGCCCTTCATGCCCCCGATCGCCGCGTAGCCGATCATCAGCGTGCCGAGCCCGACGATGCAGCCGGTCTTCAGCGCGTCACCGGAGAAGCCGAGGATGAACGCCAGCAGGTCTCCGGTGCCGGCCAGTTGGACGAGCATCAGCGGAAGCAGGGCGACGATGGTCGCGGCGCACGCCGTGATGCGTACGGCCCGGCCCGGCATCCGCCGCGCGAGCGCGTCGCCCATGGTGAACCGGCCCGCGTTGCGCAGCGGTTCGGCCAGCAGGAACATCAGCAGCATCAGGGAGAGCGCCGTGCTCAGCGCGAGCACGACCCCGTCGTACCCGGCGAGCGCGATGACCCCGCCGGTGCCGAGCACGGTCGCCGCCGAGATGTAGTCCCCGGCGATGGCGAGGCCGTTGCGCATCGGCGACAGCGACCCGTACCCCGTGTAGAACTCGTCGAGGTCGTCGCGGTCCGGCCCGGTCATCACGCACAGCAGCAGCGTGACCGTGGTGACCGCGGTGAACGCCACCAGTGACATGGTCTGCGCGGAACTGCTGAACCCGGTCCCGCCCCTCTCGATCGCCCCGGTCATCGGGCCGCCTCCCGCTTGGCGTCCAGCTCGCTCTGCCGCCGGATCCGGTCCGCGACCGGGTCGACGCTCCGGCGTGCCGTGTACTCGTACACGCCGATCGCCAGGCAGGTCACGGGCACCTGCAACAGCCCGAGCAGTAGCCCGGTCGGCAGTCCGCCGGACACCGTGCTGGTCATCAGGCCCGGCGCGAACGCCGACAGGAGGAGGAAGAGGGTGAAGTACCCGAGCGCCGTGAGCGTCGCCACCCGCCGCTGCCGGCGGTAGGCGCCGCGCAGCAGCCGGATGTCGCTGTGCTGCCCCAGCGCGTGATGGCGAGGCCGCCGCGTTCTCGGCGGCTCGGGGGGCCGCGGCTGCCAGGGGTAGGTGGCGAACGCGGGGGAGTACGGGGCGGGTCCGTCCCGGTACTCCGGAGAGTCCTGGAACTCCGGAGCGTCCTGGAACTCTGGATACGGGGACGGGGACCGCTGCGGATACGGCGGCCGGTACGAGGGTGGATGCGGGGGCTGTCCGGGCGGTCGGTGCGGCGTCTGGTACTCGGGGGACGAGAACGCGTCTGGCATCCCGGTTCTCCTTGCGTGGCTCGGGTCCGGTGCGGACCGCAGGGAGCAGGGGGTGGGCGAGGCACGCTACTCGCAGGTAGCCCTTGTGGGCGCGGGTTTCGCCGAACTGGTCGGTCGGTATGCGCTTACTTCGCTGACCTGGGGTGTTACCCGGGTGACCCCTGTGGCGGAAGTGTGAAGAGATAGGGGAGTGGTGTCTGAGGTGGGGGGTGTTCGCAACCGTGTGCCTCCCCCGCGTACCCCGCTGACGGACTCCATTCCCACCGGAACACGTACCCGGCGGCCGCGGCGACGCCCTCAGTCCGTGGGGTTGTCGAGGACCGGGAAGCGCCTCGGTGCCACGAACAGCAGCACCAGGAAGGCGAGTAGGGCGGCGCACGCGGCGCCGAGGTACACGGCGTGGACCGCGTCGGCGACCGCGTGCCGCACCCGCTCGCCCGCCGCGCCCGAGTCCAGCGCCCGCGTCACCGCGTCCAGATCCCCGGCCCCGCCGAGCCGCGCGGCCAGCACCCCGTTGGCGATCGCCCCGAACAGGGTCGCGCCGACGGTCTGGCCGGTCTGACGGCAGAAGAGGACGGACGCGGTGGTCGTGCCGCGTTCGTCCCAGCCGACCGTCGACTGGACGCCGATGATCAGTGGGAGCTGGAAGAGTCCCAGGGCGCCTCCCAGCAGCAGCATCAGCAGGGTCGGCTGCCAGGGCGCGCCCGGATAGGGGAGGAACGGGAAGGCGAGCAGGATCAGGGCCGCCGCGCCGATGCCGGCCATCGCGGTGTTGCGGAAACCGATCCGCCGGTACACGTGCTGGCTGAGCGCCGCGGACACCGGCCAGCTCAGCGTCCACACCGACAGCACGAACCCGGCGGTGACCGGGGCCAGACCGAGGACCGCCTGCGCGTACGTGGGCAGGAACACCGAGGGGGCGACCATGAGCAGCCCCAGCGCGCCCAGCGCCAGATTCACCGCGGCGATCGTGCGGCGCCGCCACACCCAGCCGGGGATGATCGGCTCGGCGGCCCGGCGCTCGATCACCACGACGGCCCCGATCAGCGCGAGTCCCGTGCCGAACAGGGAGAGCGAGGGGGCCGACAGCCAGTCCCAGGCCACCCCGCCCTGCACCAGCGCGGTCAGCAGGACGCCGCCGCAGGCGAAGACGGCGAGCGCGCCCGCCCAGTCGATGCGCGCGCGGCCGGAGGACTCCCGTACCGGCTCGTGCAGATGACGGACGATCAGCCACAGGGCGAGCGCGCCGATCGGCAGGTTGATGAGGAAGATCCACCGCCAGTCCGCGTACGCGGCGAGGACACCGCCGAGGCCCGGCCCCGCGACCGCCGAAGTCGCCCACACCGTGGACAGCTTGGCCTGGATCTTCGGGCGCTCCTTGAGCGGGTAGAGGTCGGCGGCGAGCGTCTGCACCGTGCCCTGGAGCGCGCCGCCGCCCAGGCCCTGGACGACGCGGAAGACGATGAGCGCGGCCATGTTCCAGGCGGTGGCGCAGAGCACGGAGCCGAGGAGGAAGACGACGGCGCCCGTGATCAGTACCGGCTTGCGGCCGAAGGTGTCCGACAGCTTGCCGTACACCGGCAGGGTGACCGTCACCGCGAGCAGATAGCCGGAGAACAGCCAGGAGAAGACCGAGAAGCCGCCGAGGTCGCCGACGATCTGCGGCACGGCGGTCGACACGATGGTGGAGTCCAGCGCGGCGAGCGCCATGGCGAGCATGAGAGCCGCGACGACCGCGCCCCTGCGGTCGGGGGGAGCCCCCGGGCGTACGGCCCCCGCGGTGCGTATCTCGGTGTCCCCCTGATCCACGGGATTCCTTCCCCTTGCATCCATCCGCCTCGGGCCACCCTCTCACTTGACCCTCACGTCGCGGCAGGGTGGAAGCTGACCGCGCCCGAGGGTGGAGCCGACCCCGAGAAGGACTCCACCGAAGGGTGGACGGCCCCTAGGGGTACCTCCGTACTACGGCTCGGGGAGGGTTCGTACTGCCGGAGGAGGAGAAGGGGCGGTGTGCCTCCTTAACCTGGCTTTACGCCGCTGACGAGCGGTCGGGGAGGCGGTCGGGACGTACGGGGGTCGTACGGACCGCACTCCTGGGGGTGGGGTTTTCCCCAGCAAAAGACTGCGCTGGGCACCAGCGCGCCGCAGCACCCCCCGCCGCCAGACTTACCGACGTAGCCAAGAGCACCGCATCCGCCCGGCAACACCGCATCCGCGGACCGACCGGCTCATCCGCCGACCGATATAGGAGACTTACCGTGACATCGGCTGTAACCATTCCCAGGCACGGGGGCACTGGAGGGCGTACGGCCGTTGCCGCGCGAGCGCGGCAGGTCGTGAAGGCGTACGGGTCCGGGGAGACCCGCGTCGTCGCCCTGGACCACATCGACGTGGACATCGCGCGGGGACAGTTCACCGCGATCATGGGCCCCTCGGGGTCCGGCAAGTCCACGCTGATGCACTGCCTCGCCGGGCTCGACACCGTGACGAGCGGGCAGATCCACCTCGACGAGACCGAGATCACCGGCCTCAAGGACAAGAAGCTCACACAACTGCGCCGCGACCGGATCGGCTTCATCTTCCAGGCGTTCAACCTGCTGCCGACGCTGAACGCGCTGGAGAACATCACGCTCCCGATGGACATCGCGGGCCGCAAGCCGGACAAGGCCTGGCTGAGCCAGGTCGTCGAGACCGTCGGGCTCTCCGACCGTCTCAAGCACCGGCCGACCCAGCTCTCCGGCGGCCAGCAGCAGCGCGTCGCGGTGGCGAGGGCGCTCGCCGCCCGGCCCGAGATCATCTTCGGCGACGAGCCGACCGGAAACCTCGACTCCCGGGCCGGCGCCGAGGTACTGGGCTTCCTGCGCCGCTCCGTTGACTCGCTCGGCCAGACCATCGTGATGGTCACGCACGACCCGGTGGCCGCGTCGTACGCGGACCGCGTCCTGTACCTCGCGGACGGCAGGATCGTCGACGAGATGCACCAGCCGACGGCCGACCAGGTGCTCGACCGCATGAAGGACTTCGACGCCCGGGGGCGTACGTCATGACCGTCCTGAAGACCTCGATGCGCAACTTCTTCGCGCACAAGGGGCGGATGGCCCTCTCCGCCGTCGCGGTCCTGCTGTCCGTCGCCTTCGTCTGCGGCACGCTGGTGTTCACCGACACCATGAACACGACGTTCGACAAGCTGTTCGCCGCGACCTCGTCCGACGTGACGGTCTCGCCGAAGGCAGCCAGGACCGACGACACCCCGCAGAACGGCAGGCCGGAGTCGCTGCCCGCCTCCGTGCTGACCCGGGCCGAGAAGGCCGACGGCGTCAAGTACGCCGAAGGCGCGGTCAGTTCCATGAACGTGACCGTCGTCAACAGCGCCAACAAGAACATGGGCTCCAGCAACGGCGCTCCGACCATCGCGGGCAACTGGACGCGCAACGACCTGCGTTCGATGGAGATCACCACCGGTCACGCCCCGCGCGGGCCGACCGAGGCGATGGTCGACGCCGACACCGTCGAGAAGCACCACCTCAAGCTCGGCGACGAACTGCGGACCATAGCCGTCACCGGTGACTTCAAGGCCCGGATCGTCGGCATCGCCACCTTCAAGGTGACCAACCCCGGTGCCGCCATCGTCTACTTCGACACCGCCACCGCCCAGCGCGAACTGCTCGGCGCCACCGGCCGGTTCACCCAGATCAACGTCTCCGCCGCGAACGGCGTCACCGACGCGCAGCTCAAGCGGAACGTCACCGCCACGCTCGGCGCCGACACCACCGCCAGGACGTCCTACAAGGTGCAGACGCAGAAGGAGACCGCGGACGAGAACCGCTCCGGTGTCGGCTCCTTCATGAACGTCATCAAGTACGCCATGCTCGGTTTCGCCGGCATCGCCTTCCTGGTCGGCATCTTCCTGATCATCAACACCTTCTCGATGCTGGTCGCCCAGCGCACCCGCGAGATCGGCCTGATGCGGGCGATCGGCTCCTCCCGCAAGCAGGTCAACCGGTCCGTGCTCATCGAGGCGACCCTGCTCGGCGTGTTCGGCTCCGTCCTCGGCGTCGGCGCCGGCGTCGGCCTCGCGGTCGGCCTGATGAAGCTCATGTCGGCGGCGGGCATGGACCTGTCGACACGCGATCTGACCGTGAAGGCGACCACACCGGCCATCGGGCTCCTCCTCGGTGTCGTCGTCACCGTCCTCGCCGCCTACCTGCCCGCCCGCCGGGCCGGCAAGGTCTCCCCGATGGCCGCGCTCCGCGACGCCGGGACCCCCGCGGACGGCAGGGCCGGTCTCGTCCGCGGCATCATCGGCCTGGTCCTCACCGGCGCCGGAGCCTTCGCGCTCTACACGGCGGCAGGCGCGGACAAGGCGAGCGACGGTTCGCTGGTCCTGGGCGCCGGTGTCGTCCTGACCCTCATCGGGTTCGTCATCATCGGCCCGCTGCTCGCCGGCGGTGTGGTCCGGGTCATCAGCGCGGTGCTGCTGCGCTTCTTCGGCCCGGTCGGCCGGATGGCGGAGCGCAACGCCCTGCGCAACCCGCGCCGTACCGGCGCCACCGGCGCGGCCCTCATGATCGGCCTCGCGCTGGTCGCCTGCCTCTCCGTCGTCGGCTCCTCCATGGTCGCCTCCGCGACCGACGAACTCGACAAGACCGTCGGGACCGACTTCATCATCCAGGGCAACCAGCGGGTCGTCCCGCAGGCGGCGAAGGCCATCGAGTCCACGCCCGGTCTGTCGCACGTCACGCACTACCGGGACATCGAGGCCAAGCTCATCGCCCCCGACGGCTCCTCGGACAGCGACGGCGTCACGGCCGCCGACCCCACCTACGCGCAGGACCTGCACCGCAAGACGACGGCCGGTGAACTGACCGCCGCCTACGGCAAGGACTCCATGTCCGTCGGCTCCGACTTCGCCACCGAGCACCACGTCAAGCTCGGGGACACCGTGACCGTCGCCTTCAAGGGCGGCAGCACCGCGAAGCTCAAGGTCGCCGCGATCACCGACGACGACGTGGCCATCGACCAGGGCGCGCGCTACCTCAGCACCGAGACCATGCGGAAGTACCTCCCGGCCGACCGGATCCCGCCGGACCAGATCATGTTCGCCAGCGCCAAGGACGGCCAGGAGAAGACCGCCTACGCGGCCCTCAAGAAGTCGCTGGCCGGCTACCCGCAGTACGAGGTCCGTGACCAGACCGACTACAAGCAGGAGCTGAAGGACCAGATCGGCCAGCTCCTGAACATGGTCTACGGCCTGCTCGCCCTCGCGATCGTCGTGGCGGTCCTCGGCGTGGTCAACACGCTGGCCCTGTCGGTGGTGGAGCGGACGCGTGAGATCGGCCTGATGCGGGCCATCGGTCTCTCCCGCCGCCAGCTGCGCCGCATGATCCGCCTGGAGTCCGTCGTCATCGCCCTCTTCGGAGCCCTGCTGGGCCTCGGCCTGGGCATGGCCTGGGGTGCCACCGCCCAGAAGCTGCTGGCCCTGGAGGGCCTGAAGGTGCTGGAGATCCCCTGGGGCACCATCATCGCGGTCTTCATCGGCTCGGCGTTCGTGGGCCTGTTCGCCGCCCTGATCCCGGCGTTCCGGGCGGGTCGGATGAACGTACTGAACGCGATCGCGACCGACTGACGACCGATCGACGACGATTGATGACCGATGGGCGATCTTCTTCCGGCCGCCTGGCGATCGAGAGGTGATCGATAGTCACTGAGGGCGACCGGGGGACGACCCGAAGGCCGCCGCACACGGGGGTTGCGGGGGAACGGGCCCGGCCGGGGAGGTGATCACCTCCCCGGCCGGGCCCGTCGCGGCGCCGGATGCCCGGCGCGGGCGTTGTCCACAGGCCCGGCGTGAGGGAGCGCGCCGTCGTAGGCTGGAGATCCCCGGCCCGTAGCGACGTGTCGGGCGGTTCGCGTTGCTCACTCTCCGGATGGAAGCCCTTCATGAGCCTGCACGGTCTGCTCGACGCCGTCGTCAAGGACGCCGCTCTCGCGGAGGCGGTGAAGGCCGCGACCGGCGAGGTCCGGATGCATGTCGACCTGGTGGGGCCGCCCGCCGCCCGCCCCTTCGCGGTGGCCGCGCTCGCCCGCGAGGCCGGCCGGACCGTACTGGCGGTCACGGCCACCGGACGGGAGGCCGAGGACCTGGCCGCGGCGCTGAGATCGCTCCTGCCCGCCGACACGATCGCGGAGTACCCCTCGTGGGAGACGCTTCCCCACGAGCGGCTCTCCCCCCGCTCCGACACCGTCGGACGCCGCCTCGCGGTCCTGCGGCGCCTCGCCCACCCGCGCCCCGACGACCCCGAGACCGGCCCGGTCTCCGTCGTCGTGGCCCCCATCCGCTCCGTGCTCCAGCCGCAGGTCAAGGGCCTCGGAGACCTGGAACCGGTGGCGCTGCGCACCGGCCAGAGCGCCGACCTCGGGGGCGTCGTCGAAGCGCTCGCGGCAGCCGCGTACGCCCGGGTCGAACTGGTCGAGAGGCGCGGCGAGTTCGCGGTCCGCGGTGGCATCCTCGACGTCTTCCCGCCCACCGAGGAGCACCCGCTCCGGGTGGAGTTCTGGGGCGACGACGTCGAGGAGATCCGCTACTTCAAGGTCGCCGACCAGCGCTCCCTGGAGGTCGCCGAGCACGGACTGTGGGCACCGCCCTGCCGCGAGCTGCTGCTCACCGACGACGTACGGCAGCGGGCCGCCCGGCTCGCCGAGGCCCACCCCGAACTGGGCGAGCTGCTCGGCAAGATCGCCGAGGGCATCGCCGTGGAGGGCATGGAGTCACTGGCTCCGGTCCTGGTCGACGACATGGAGCTGCTGCTCGACGTGCTGCCCAAGGGCTCGATGGCCGTCGTGTGCGACCCGGAGCGGGTACGGACCCGGGCCGCGGACCTGGTGGCGACCTCGCAGGAGTTCCTGCAGGCGTCCTGGGCGGCGACCGCGGGCGGCGGCGAGGCGCCCATCGACGTGGACGCGGCCTCCCTGTGGTCCATCGCGGACGTCCGGGACCGGGCGCGCGAGCTGGACATGATGTGGTGGTCGGTGTCGCCGTTCGCCGCCGACGAGTCGTTCACCGAGGGCTCCGGCGACGCGGACACCCTCAAACTCGGCATGCACGCCCCCGAGACCTACCGCGGCGACACCGCCCGCGCGCTCGCCGACACCAAGGGCTGGCTCGCCGAGGGCTGGCGCACGGTGTACGTCACCGAGGCGCACGGCCCCGCCGCCCGTACCGTCGAGGTGCTCGGCGGCGAGGGCATCGCGGCCCGCCTCGAAACCGACCTGGCGGACATCGGACCGTCCGTCGTGCACGTCTCCTGCGGCTCGATCGACTACGGCTTCGTGGACCCGACGCTCAAGCTCGCCGTCCTCACCGAGACCGATCTCTCCGGCCAGAAGGCGGCCGGCAAGGACGGCGCGCGGATGCCCGCCCGCCGCCGCAAGACCATCGACCCGCTGACCCTCGAAGCCGGCGACTACATCGTGCACGAACAGCACGGTGTCGGCCGCTACATCGAGATGGTCCAGCGGACCGTGCAGGGCGCGACCCGCGAGTACCTGGTCGTGGAGTACGCGCCGGCCAAGCGCGGCCAGCCCGGCGACCGCCTCTACATCCCGACCGACCAGCTGGAGCAGATCACCAAGTACGTCGGCGGCGAGGCACCGACCCTGCACCGTCTCGGCGGCGCCGACTGGACGAAGACGAAGGCCCGCGCCAAGAAGGCGGTCAAGGAGATCGCCGCGGACCTGATCAAGCTGTACAGCGCGCGCATGGCGGCCCCGGGACACGCCTTCGGCTCCGACACGCCCTGGCAGCGCGAGCTGGAGGACGCCTTCCCGTACGCGGAGACCCCCGATCAGCTCACGACCATCGCCGAGGTCAAGGAGGACATGGAGAAGACGGTCCCGATGGACCGCCTGGTCTGCGGCGACGTGGGATACGGCAAGACGGAGATCGCGGTCCGCGCCGCCTTCAAGGCGGTGCAGGACGGCAAACAGGTCGCCGTGCTCGTACCGACGACGCTCCTCGTGCAGCAGCACTTCGGCACGTTCGGCGAGCGCTACTCGCAGTTCCCCGTGAACGTCCGGGCGCTGTCCCGCTTCCAGACGGACACGGAGGCGAAGGCGGTCCTGGAGGGGCTGCGCGAGGGCTCGGTGGACGTCGTCATCGGCACCCACCGCCTGTTCTCCTCGGAGACGAAGTTCAAGGACCTGGGCCTGGTCATCGTCGACGAGGAGCAGCGCTTCGGCGTCGAGCACAAGGAGCAGCTGAAGAAGCTGCGCGCCAACGTCGACGTCCTGACGATGTCCGCGACCCCGATCCCGCGCACCCTGGAGATGGCGGTCACGGGCATCCGCGAGATGTCCACGATCACCACCCCGCCGGAGGAGCGGCACCCGGTGCTGACCTTCGTCGGCCCCTACGAGGAGAAGCAGATCGGCGCCGCCATCCGGCGCGAACTGCTCCGCGAGGGCCAGGTCTTCTACATCCACAACCGCGTCGAGTCCATCGACCGCGCGGCCGCCCGGCTGCGGGAGATCGTCCCCGAGGCGCGCATCGCGACGGCCCACGGCCAGATGTCGGAACAGGCCCTGGAGCAGGTCGTCGTCGACTTCTGGGAGAAGAGGTTCGACGTGCTCGTCTCGACGACGATCGTCGAGTCCGGCATCGACATCTCCAACGCCAACACGCTGATCGTGGAGCGCGGCGACAACTTCGGCCTGTCGCAGCTGCACCAGCTGCGCGGCCGGGTCGGACGAGGCCGGGAGCGCGGCTACGCGTACTTCCTCTACCCGCCGGAGAAGCCCCTCACGGAGACGGCGCACGAGCGGCTCGCGACCATCGCCCAGCACACCGAGATGGGCGCGGGCATGTACGTGGCGATGAAGGACCTGGAGATCCGCGGCGCCGGAAACCTGCTCGGCGGTGAGCAGTCCGGCCACATCGCGGGCGTCGGCTTCGACCTCTACGTACGCATGGTCGGCGAGGCGGTCGCCGACTACCGCGCCTCGCTGGAGGGCGGTGTGGAGGAGGAGCCGCCGCTGGAGGTCAGGATCGAGCTGCCGGTCGACGCCCACGTCCCGCACGACTACGCGCCGGGCGAGCGGCTGCGTCTGCAGGCCTACCGCGCCATCGCCTCCGCCAACACGGAGGAGGACGTGAAGTCCGTACGGGAGGAACTCGTCGACCGCTACGGCAAGTTGCCCGAGCCGGTGGAGAACCTGCTGCTGGTCGCCGGGCTGCGGATGCTCGCGCGGGCGTGCGGCGTCGGCGAGGTCGTGCTCCAGGGCAACAACATCCGCTTCGCACCGGCGGAGCTGCGGGAGTCGCAGGAGCTGCGCCTGAAGCGGCTGTACCCGGGCACGGTCATCAAGCCCGCCGCCCACCAGCTCCTGGTCCCCCGCCCGAAGACCGCGAAGGTGGGCGGGAAGCCGCTGGTCGGGCGGGAGTTGCTGGGGTGGACCGGGGAGTTCCTGGCGACGGTTCTGGGGTCGTAGAAGCTCCGTCCCGGGGTGGAGGAAGAGGTGTCGGCGCCGCGTGGGGGATCGGGGGTGGAGGGGCCCTCGTCGTGGGGACGGTCAGGGTGGCCCGGGGGGCCGGGGTCGCTTCGGCGGGGACATGAACAGCATTCCCGTCAGGGCGCGGAAGACCTCCTCGGGGTCCTGGTCGCCGACCGCGCCGTCCAGGTTGTGGCCGAGGAGCAGGGTCGCGATGCCGTGGGCCGGGGACCAGGCGGCGACCTCGTCGAGGCACTCGTCTCGGTCACGGCGGTCGGGGCGGCCTCCGTGCAGCGCTTCGAGAGACGTGGCTGGAGCGCCGAGGAGTGGAGCGCCGCACGCGAACGGCTGGTCGCGCGCGGTCCGGTGACGGAATCCGGCACCGCCACCCCGGCGGGCCGTGACCTCCGCGCCGAGGTCGAGCGACGCACGGACCAACTCGCCGCCGCCCCTCGAGAGGTCCTCGCCGCGGCCGACCGCGCCCGTCTCGTCGAACCGCTCGGCGAGTTCTGGGTCGTGGTGGCGGGTTCGGGGCCGCTGCCCTCGGAGTCGACCCTGGGGATCGGGCGGGTGTGGCACGCGGGTGTGACACGCGGGCGTCCGCGGGGCGCGGCAGGGCGCGGTGCGGGGCGGTGCGGCGGCGGTGCACGTCAAAGAGGAAGCCGCCCACGGGAGTTGCCCGTCGCGGACGGCCTCGGTGTCACGGTCGATCGGTGGACGACGCGGCGCTTACGGGCGAGTCGTGTTTCCGCGCGTCCGACGGGAGAGCCCCGGGGAGGGGCTACCGCTGGTCGGGTCGGTCGGGCCGGTCACGATCCAGACCCGTCGTGCCCTCGATCCGCTGCTGGGCGTCGTCGACCTGGCCGGTGTACTTGTTGCCCGTCTTCTGGTTGACGTCCCGTTCAGCGGTGTCGGACATGTCCTTGCCCTTGGACTTCGCACGATCCTTGAATCTGTCGAAGATACCCATCCAGGAACTCCCTCCGGAGGTGGGTCACCTCCGACGATACGCCCGGCGTGCTCCTATTGCCCGTTGAAGGTCGGTAGGGCCATGGCATACCGACCGCTACCGTGGGCACCAGGGGAGATGCGCCCGCACAGGGCGGATCCGGGGAGGCAAGGGGAGGGGCGTCGTGGTGCGTCTGAGGGGTGGAGCGGCCGCGGCCGCGCTGACGGTGTTCGCCGTCGGAGCCGGCGGCTGCGAGGAGGACACGGGTGGCGCCGCGCTCGGCGCGGAGTTTTCTCAGTTCATCCAGGGGGCGGTGCGCCATGCCTGTTGAGAGGCGCGTGAGGTACAGCGGCGGGGGACGGCGCGTCCTCCTGGCATCCGCCGCGGTGGTGGCCGCCGGAATGGTGGTCACCGGCTGCAAGGACATCGCTCCGCCCGCGGACGCCGGACCCTCCGGCTCCGCCGTCTCGCCCGCCGGCAACAGCCGGGCCGTGAACCCGCTGGACAATCCCGACGGCACGAAGCCGGGGATGGCGGTGATCGCTTCCGCCGCGGACAAGGCGAAGGCGCGGTCGCTGATCGGGAAGGTGGCGACGAAGGGGCGCGGGCCCAAGACGGGCTACAAGAGGGACGAGTTCGGCTACGCCTGGATGGACTCGGCTCCGGGCAGCATCCCCTTTGCCCACAACGGCTGCGACTCGCGGAACGATCTCCTGAAGCGCGATGGTGAGAAGGCCCGCTTCCGGGCCGGCTCCGACTGCATCGTCACCTCCATGACGCTGCACGACCCGTACACCGGGAAGACGATCGAGTGGGCCAAGTCCCGTGCGACGACGGTCCAGATCGACCACGTCATGCCGTTGTCCTACGACTGGCAGATGGGCGCCTCGCACTGGACGAAGGGCAAGCGGGAGGACATCGCCAACGACCCGCTCAACCTGATCCCGGTGGACGGACCGACCAACGGCGCGAAGAGCGACTCGGGGCCCGCGACCTGGCTGCCCCCGAACAAGCAGATCCGCTGCTCCTACGTGGTGCGCTTCGCGCAGGTGTCACTGAAGTACGACCTTCCGGTGACGTCCGCGGACAAGCGGATGATGCTGCAGCAGTGCGGCGGCTGAGCAGGACGGACGCGGCCGTCGGCATCAGCCGCCGGCCGCGGGAGCCGTGGCGCTCGTACGGGGCCACTCCAGGACGGTCAGCTCGGGCCACTGCCCACGCCACCGTGCCGTCTTGGCCTCGTAGACCGATCGCGGAGCGAGGACCGGGTTGGGCCGGACGACGAGGTTGAACACGTCCGACAGCCCATGGGGCGCGTAGACCCGCCACTTGCCGTCCGGCTCTGTTCGCACCCCCAGACAGCACGTCGTCGCGGCGAAGCTGTCGATCGCCGCCTCGGTGGACTCGTACGGAGGGCATGCCACCCCGAACTTGTCCTCGTACCAGAGGTGCACCCGCGCCTCGTTCCGGATCTCGACCTCCGCGGGCAGGCCGGAGAAGACCTCCCGCCCGGCCTTGATCGCAGCGTCCTCCGCCTCCCAGGAAAGATCGTCGGCGTCGAAGTAGAAGACGTCGTAGTCCTTGATGCCGCTGGTCGGCGGTCTGCCCGTGACCACGTTCCATACGGTCTGGAACAGGCACCCGGCTGTCACATACCAGCCGGGCAGGCCCAACGTGGCGGTGCGGGCCAGTACCTCGTTCAACACCTCGTTCCGGGACAGCGTCGTACGCAGGCAGTCAAGTTGCTGGTCGAGAGGGAGTCGGCCGATCACGCGACCTGCCTATCACAACGGCCCCTTCGGCGAGTTCTGTGCCGAGGGAGAGCCCTACGCGTTCCTGGAGGCGGCCCCGTTCCTCCCTCGGGGCCCTGACCGCCTCGTCTCTGCCGCCGCCGCTGCTGTCGTCGGCACACCACGGTGAACCCGCGCTCCGGGGACCCTGTCCGGGTTCGGATGCTGTCGTCGTGATCGGAAGTGGTGGCCCGCAAGCCTCGATTTCCAGGGCTGGTGGGGATGATCTGCCGATCTCGGCCGATTCCGGCGGGGAGTTGAACGGCTGAGAATTTTTCGCTGGACCGGACATATAGGGGACGGTGAGGGACACGCCGGGCCGGGCATGGCTGCGCACGCGTGAGAAGGGCGGACGGCCCCCCGCCGGACGCGGACGCGAGTGCGGTGGGTCCCGGACCGTCGCTGCCGGCTGGTCAGTCCGTGGCGAGCAACCCGCGCGACAGGGCGCGGAGTTCCTCGTCCGGATGGCCGTCGCCCGACAGGTGTGAGTCGCTGAGCAGGCGGAGCGGGGAGGAGACGAAGGAACTCAGGGTGGGGCGGAGGTCCTCCGGGATCTGGCCGATGGCGGCGAGGGCCTTGAGGGCGCGGAGGCCGACCGGGGTGGGTTCGACCAGCTCGGCGAGGACGGGGACGGCGCGGTCCGGGGACCCGGTGATCCAGTGGTGGGCCTCGGCGGCCGCCATCCGCGTCCATTCGTGGCCGGCCTCCAGCCGAGGCTCGATGAGGGGCAGCAGCGGAGCGGCGGCGCTCCCCAGGGGCTCCAGGCTGCTCAGGTACCAGTGGATCCGGCCCCGGCCCGAAAGCAGCTCCTTGAAAGTGCGAAGTGCCGTGTCGGTGTCACCGGTCAGCTGGTGGTGGGCCACGGCTGCCGCGGCCCTCAGCGAGGAGTCGGTGCTCCGCGTGGCGTCGCGCAGCAGGTCGGTGATCTCCGGCGTCCGTATGCCGTTGAGCCCGATCCGGCGGGCGGCGACGATGGCCGCGCGACGGGTCCTGAGGCAGTCGACCAGTTCGGGCAGGGCTTCGCGGGCGGCGGCGCCGAAGGGTGCCAGTGCGCTGACGAGGTCGATGCCCGCGTTCCCGGTGGCGCCCGCGGCCAGCTCGTGGCGGATCACGGGGATGAGTTGGCCGGCCGCTTCGGGGAAGTGTCGCGCCGCCGCTTCCAGCAGCTGGGCACTGGGGCGGTGCACCACCAGTTCCAGGGCACGGGGGTCGCGGCAGTGGACCAGGGCGAGGAGAGCCGCTGCGGCCGTCTCGTCGTCGGCACCGGCGTACCGGTGGAGCGCGTCCCGGAGGCCGACGTCCGGTTCGGGCAGGTGGCCGATCCAGTGACCGATCGTACGGAGGCGGGCGGCGAGGGCGACGGTGTCCCTCTGTCGGGGCAGGGCGGCCAGCAGGAGATTCAGGACTTCGCGCTCCTGGTCGCGCCAGGTCTCGGCGGTCTTCTGGGCCAGCCAGGAACCGCGTGAGCCGAGGTCTTCGGCCGCGATCCAACGGGCGGCCACAGCGAGGGCGGCGTCCGGGTCCCGGGTGAGCAGGCGGATGAGCCGCTCGTCCTGGGTGCTGGTGCCCGACCACGGGAAGTCGTCGTCCCCGGGGTCGGGTTCGGCGCCGTCCTCGGCGATGACCTCCACGAGCTCGGCCGGATACGGCGGCCCGGACCGTTCGGCGGCCAACAGGGCCCCGGCGAGCCTGATCTCGGGCAGCGGGCTGTCGAGGGGCTTCAGCAGCCGGCCGAACCGATCGAGGACGATCAGCGCGTCAGCCCGCACCGCTGGGACGGGATCGTCGGCGTAGAGCGCGTCGATCTGCTCGGCGGCCAGGGCCCCCGTCCTGTGCGGGAGCAACTCGGCGACGGCCGCGACGACTCGGAGCGCCGCCCGGCGTACCCCACGCTCGGGATCCCCGAGGCACGGCAGCAGATCAGGGATCACGTCGCAGAGCTCGGCACAGATGGCGGCGGCCGAACTGCGCGGCCAGTGCGGCAACTCGGTGTCCGCCGGGTCGTGGTCGGCGAGGGTGGCGAGCAGTACCAGCAGTTCTTCACGTCCGCCCGACGCGTGATGCACGGCGTGGGCGAGGAAGGGGACGGCGGGTGCCGAAGCCGGGTAGACGGTTCCCTGGTGGTGGATGTTGCCGTAGAGCTCGTAGATCGCCTCGTCGGCCGTCTCTTCGTCGCCTTGGTAGAGCGCCCTGATCAGCTCGGGCACGTCCTCGGCGGAGCCGTAGGCGTGGGTCAGGGCGGACCACGGGACGCCGTCCAGTTCGGCCGGAGATTTCATGTCGGGGCTCCTCAGCTGATCAAGTGCGGCGACCATACCGATCACCCCTGACAGTGGGAGTGGTGTCCAGGAGAGGGACCGGTGCAGAGCAGTGGCAGGGCGGCCCTATCACGATCTGAGGGTCGGTCGGGCGAGGGGCGAGGTGGTACCACAGCCATCCGCGCCCGCGACCGACGTAGATGACGTGCTCACCGCCGGGGCGGGTGGACTGGACGGGTTCGACGCTCATGTCGGCCGGTAGGCCGCGGTCGCTGTCGATGCCGCGGAAGTACGGGTCCTTGGCGGTGACCAGTTCGGCGCGGGCGGCGTCGACCTGGGCGCGGGCCTCCGCGGGGAGGGCGTTCCGGCTGGCCTCGGCTTCAAATTGATTCTCAGGGTCTGCGCTCCGGCGGGGAGTACCGCGGGGTGATCGCGACGTACACGGACCATGGCTTCGCCGATGTCACTGTGAGGAAGCGGGTCGGCCGCCCGGGGTCAGCACGACGCGTTGGCCGGGAGCCGTGGGGGTGGTCCAGGCCCGTTCGACCTCGGAGAGGGGGAGGGGGAGAGGGGTGACGGTCAGGGTGCCGGACGTGATCTCCCGTGCCAGGGCGGGGAGTTCGGCGAGGATTCCGGCCGTGGTGACCGAGCCCTGCCCGCTGCCCATGAGGTTCAGGTTCGCGGCGCGCAGCAGGGCCGACGGCAGGGTGATCTCCGCCCCGGCCATGGAGCCGATCTGGATCCAGGCCAGCGCCTTGGCGCGGTCGGGGCGGGCGGTGAGTACGGCCGGCATGGCCTGTTCGGTGGCCGGGCCCCACAGGTAGTCGACGACGACATCCGCGTCGCCGGCGGTCCGGCCGAGGTCGTCGGCGATCTGCTTGGGGTCGCCCAGCAGGGAGACCGTCTCGTCCGCGCCCAGGCCGGGCAGCAGGGCGAGACGTTCGGGGTCGCGGCCGGCGGCTACGACGTGGGCGGCGCCGAGGTGTCTGGCGATCTGGACGGCGAGCTGTCCGGAGTTCCCGGTCGCGCCCAGGATCAGGACCTTGGCGTCGGGCGGGAGGGTGACGCGGCGGCGCAGGGCGACCCAGGACGACATCGCGGGGTTCATCGCGGCGGCCACCGCGACCGGGTCGGTGCCGTCCGGGAGCGTGATGGCGCGGCGGCGGTCCACCACGGCGTGCTCCGCCATGGTGCCCAGGGCGGTGTCCGGTGCGACGAAGTAGAGCAGCTCGCCCTGCGGGGTGCGGCCGACTCCGTCGATGCCGGGGACGAGGGGCAGGGCGTCGGTGGAGGTGTAGTGGGTGCCGTCGGCGCCGGAGCGTACGCGGGGGTGGAGGCCGGCGGCCAGGACGTCCACCAGGACCTCGTGGTCCCCCTCGGGGCGAGGGGTGTCGACGGTGTCGTAGCGCGGCGGGGCGTCGAAGGAGTGGACTACGGCGGCATGCATGGCTGGCCTCCCGGGACCTGATGAGCGCGCAAGTGGTTTGTGGCACGTACTACCTGTCGGCCACGACGATAGTTTGCGGCGCGTACTAGGTCAAGGTAGTTTGTGTCACGTACCAGGCCGCGCGGCGGCGAACAGAGGAAGGCGCCATGACCTCCACTCACACCCCGGCCACGACGGGCGCTCGGGCCGCAGACGAACCGCAGGGCACCGTGGACGCCCTGGTTCAGCTGTCGTTCCTGGTCCAAGGCGTGCTGGCGGGTATCGCGGCCGAGCACGACCTCTCCCTCATCCAGGCCCGGCTCCTCGGCATCCTGCGCGACCGCCGCCCCGGCATGCTCGAACTCGCTCGACATCTGGACCTGGACAAGTCCTCGATGACCGGCCTGGTCACCCGTGCCGAGAAGCGCGGCCTGGTCCGGCGGGAGCCGTCGCCCCACGACGGCCGTGCCGTCCTGGTCGCCCTCACCCCGCTCGGCCGGGAGCTCACCGACCGGTGCACCGCCGAGATGGACGAGCGGGTCGCCGCCCTCACCTCGTCACTGACGCCCACCGATCACGCCCGGATCCGCGCCCTGAGCGCGAAGGTCCTGCGCGCCGCTCGGACCGGTGACGGGCTCGGTGGCGGCGCTGTGTGAGTGCCGGCCGAGCGGGGTGCGCGCTGTCCCGGTCGGTCGCGGGATGAGCGCCGGGCGGCTTCCTCCACCCTGGCCAAGGCGATCCGGTATTTCCCCAACCGGCCTGATGTGTGGATGAGTTCTCTTCCGCGAGCGGTGTCGGCCCCGACAGTGGACGCGGGCTGTTCTCGTATGTCATGACGCGGACGCGTGAGGCCGGGAACTGCTCCGGTGCGAACTGGAGTCGCCCATGGCCGAGAAGGACGGGAAAGGCGGACGCCGGTCGATCCGTTCGACGCCGCCCCTCGTCGGAACAGGAGCCCGGGTGTCAGTGCGTGACGGGGAGAAGGGACACGAACTCGTGGCCGTCCGCGCGGTGCTGGACGGGGAAGGTCAGCTTGAGGCCCTGTTCCTGTTCCACGACGGACAGTCGGGTGGTCAGGGTGAGGCCGAAGAGGCCCTTCTTCGTGGCGCCGACGGAGACATAGGGGCGGGGGAGGTTCATCAGGAGCTTGCCGGGCTTTCCGCCGTTGTTCCCGTCGAAGAACAGCAGACGCTGGTCGGTCAGGGCGATGTACAGCGGACGCGGCCTGACCGTGGCCGTCACCGTTCCGGCGCTGAGCACGCCGACCACCGCCGCGGTCAGGACCTGCCTGCGCACGGACACCGTGCCGACCGCCGCCAGCGTGGCGAGTTCGACCCGTTCCCCCTGGAGCAGCAACGGTCCCGTGGCCTCCAGCAGTTGACGTCGGCGGCGTGAGTTGAGGGACACGGGGGCTCCTTGGTATTCGGGAAAGAAAGGGAAAGGGAAAAGCCGCGCAAAGAAAGCGCAATGGCAGAGCAAAAGAACGCACGGCGATGCCGACGGGCGAGTGAGCGAGTGCGTGGGGGCGCGCTGTCGAACGGGGGATGCATTCGAGCGCGGCACGGCAGATTTGCCAGGCGGAGTATATAGCCGCCGGGGGAACGTGTGTAGCCCTCGGATACCCCGGGGACCCCGTGAGGCAGGGGAACTTACGAATCGTGAACCCTTACCCGTCTAAGTCCCTCACACGCCGTGGAATTACGCACCGGGTATCCACTTGCCCCGTTGTCACAGCGCTCGCTTAAGATCCGCGCCATGTCACCCGATGCACCACCCCTCCCACCCCCCGACTTCGAGCTCGCCTCGGCCTTTCCCGAGGCGGGCTCGCTGCGGCAGGCCGTCGCCGCGCGGGACTGGGCCGGGATCAGGCAGTACGCGGACGGGCTCCCGCAGGGCGTCAACCGGTCGTTCCTCGTCGGTGTGATCGCCGACATCCCCGGGGTGGAACACCCGCTGCGCGAACTGGTCGCCGCCGCCCCCGACGACGTACTGGCCCTGACGCTGCTCGGGACGCGTGAGGTGATGTTGGGCTGGGAGATCCGGACCAGCGCGCGCGCCGAGAACGTCAGCCGCGAGCAGTTCGCGGGGCTGCGCGCGCACCTGCGGCAGGCCGAGCAACTGCTCATCCGGGCCACCGCTCTCGACCCGACCCACGACGCTGCGTGGGCGTCGCGCCTGACCACGGCCATGGGGCTGCAACTCGGGCAGAACGAGGCACGGCGCCGCTACGACCGGCTGGCCGCCCACCACCCGCACCACTACAGCGGACAGACCCGGCTGCTCCAGCAGTTGTGCCCCAAGTGGAGCGGCAGTTGGGAGGCGGCGCACGGCTTCGCCCGCGAGTGCCTGCTGAACGCGCCCGAAGGGACGCTCAGCGGCGGCCTGGTGGCGGAGATGCACCTGGAGCGCTGGCTCGACCTGCCCGCCGGGCAGGAACGGACGGGGTATCTGCGCCAGGCCCACGTCCGTTCCGAACTCGTGGAGGCCGCCGAACGGTCCGTGCTGCACCCGCACTACCGGCCGGCGTACGGCTGGGTCACCGTGCAGGGCAACTTCGCCGCGCTCTTCTCGCTGATGGGGGACACCGCCCGCGCCGCCGCGCACTTCCGCGCGCTGGGCAACCTGGCCACCGAGTACCCCTGGACCTACCTCGGGGAGCCGGCGGACGCCTACGTCAAACACCGTTCCGCCGCGCTCGCGAGAGGCTGAGCAGATGAGCCAGGCAATCCACGCCACCGAGGTCGACGGCATACCGACCCTCTTCGCCTACGCCACCGGGCCGATGCGCGCCGGACTGGTCTTCCGGGTCGGTGTCGCCGACGAGACGCTCGCCCGGTCCGGCATCACGCACCTGGTCGAGCACCTGGCCCTGCACCGCCAGGGCCTCGCCGACTACCACTTCAACGGCGCGACCAAGGGCGCGTTCACCCACTTCCACGCGGAGGGCGCCGAGCACGAGATCGTCGCCTACCTGGAGGGTGTGTGCGCCTCCCTGACCGACCTGCCCATGGAGCGGCTGGAGACCGAGAAGGAGATCCTGCGCACCGAGGAGGCGCGCCGGGAGCCCGGTCAACTGCCGCTGTGGCGCTACGGAGCGCAGGGGTACGGGCTGGTCAGCTACCCGGAGTGGGGCGTACGGGAACTGCGGCCGGAGGACCTGGGGCACTGGGCGCAGACCTGGTTCACCCGGGACAACGCCGTGCTGTGGATCGCGGGGGAACGCCTGCCGGCCGGGCTCTCGCTCAAGCTGCCCGCCGGTCACCGCCGTCCGATGCCCGCCGTCACCTCGGCCCTGCCCACGACCCCCGCCTACTTCTCCGACGGCAAGGGCGGCGTCCTGCTGGACAGCGTGGTCGGTGACAGCACCGCCGCCCGGCTGTACGCGGGCGTGCTGGAACGGGAGTTGTCCCGGTCCCTGCGGCAGGAGGGCGGCTACTCCTACACGGCGGCCACCGACTACACGTCACGACGGGACGGCTTCGCGGTCGTCACCGCTTTCGCGGACGCGCTGCCCGCGAAACAGGACGCGGTGCTCGGCGGGTTCGTGGACGTCCTCGCGGCGGTCCAGGCGGGCCGGATCGCGCAGGGCGACCTGGACGCCGTACGCGCCCGCGCCGACGCGACGCTGACCGCACCCGACGCGGCGGTACGGAGGCTGCCCGGCGCGGCGGAGGACCTCCTCGCCCACCGGCCGCCGCGCGGGTTCGACGAGCTGCGGTCCGAGCTGTGGGCGATCACTCCACAGCACCTGTACGGGGTCGCGCTGGAGGCCGCGGGGACCGCCCTGTTGCAGGCACCCGCGGGCCACGGCGCCGACTGGGCCGGGTACGCGCAGGCGCCGACCGGTTCGACGTACGCGGTCACGGGGACCACGTTCGGCTCCCCGCGGGCGGGCGGCTCCACGCTGATCGTCGGGAGCGAAGGCGTCAGCGTGACGGCGGGCGGCCAGACGGCCACCGTGCTCTACCGCGCGTGCGCGGCCGTACTGAACTGGCCCGACGGCGGGCGCAGGCTCATCGGCCACGACGGTCTGTCCGTGGAGGTGGAGCCGGGGCTCAACGGCATCGACGCGCACACGATGGCGACCATCGACGCCGCGGTGCACCCGAGCACGGTGGTCCGGCTGCCGCCCCGGCAGCGGCAGCAGCGACCGGAGGCGGGCGGGGGCGGGGGGACCGGTGCGTCGGCGAAGGCGGCGCCGGCCCGGCGTACCGGCGGCCAGACCGCGCTGCTCGTCATCTTCGGCGTCCTCGCGGGACTGTGGTCGCTGGTGGCGCTCGCCTACACCGTCTTCGGCTTCTCGGACCCGGAGACCAGCATCGGTGAATGGGCGGCGCTCACCGTCTTCCTCTGGGGTGTCGGCGCGCTGCTGGCCTGGCCCGCCGTACGGGTCCTGCGGGGCACCCGGCGCGGCTGAGGCACCGGGCGGGGCCGACGCCGACCGGGCGGGCAGCGGCGTACGTCCGCCGGTGCCCGCCCCGTGCTCGATGGCTAGCGGAGGTACGGGTTGCCCTGCACCGGACCGCCCTGTCCCTGTGCCGGGCCCGGTACGGGTCCTCGCATCTGATCCGGCACCGGACCCCGGCCGACCGCCCGGTACTTCGGCTGCCGTTTGTCGAACACGGCGAACAGCAGCATGCCCACGGCCATACCGATGCTGACCAGCGCGACCACGCCGAGGACGGGATCACCCGAGTCGCTCTGCTGCGTGGTCGCCCACGGCAGCGTCACCAGCTCGTACAGCAGGAACGCGGCGAAGGCACCCCAGTCCGAACCCCGGCCGCGGCGGATCGCCACGTACAGGAACGGCACCCAGACCAGCAGGCCCAGTGACCCCACGGCCAGCACCGACCACGCGATCCGCTGGATCCAGCCGGCTTCCAGGCGTTTGTCCATGCTCACCGTCAAGACCCCCGAGACTCCCCGGAGCCGCCCCGGGACACCCCGGGGACACCCTCCGCGCCGTCATGTTCCCATTCAGGGGGTCATGCGCGCTGGTGTTCGCCCCGCAGAGACGTGACGATCCGCGCGGCGAGCTTCGCGGCCGTGGCCGCGCCGTTGTCGTGGCCGTCCGTGGACATCACGCTGACGACGTCGGTTCCGGAGCGCACGGCGATCAGGGTCGTGCCGTTCTGCCAGGCGCTGTCGGTCAGGGTGAGGGTGTACGCGGTGTCGCCGAGACCGGGGGTGGCGGCACCGGTGACCTTCACCTGGCTGTGGGTCTGGGTGTCGGTGAAGGTCGCGCAGGCGGTGGCGGTCTCCTCCAGGTCCTTGAGCACCTCGGCCGCGGTCGTACCCCGGAAGGTGTCGATCTCCTGGGCGATGTCCTCGGACGTGGCCTTGCTGACGTAGTCGTTCTGCGCGAAGGACACCCCCGAGACGCCGGTGACGGTTATCCAGCTGGTGCCGCCGAGCAGGGAGCAGTCCGGCTTCGCCGCGGCGGACGCGGACGGCGCCGTGTACGCCGCCCCGGAGTCCCGAGCGCCGTCGGGGTCGACCGCGAAACCGGAGGCGAAGAAGGACGCGGGCGCCAGCGCCTTCTTGAGCCGGGCGCCCGTCAGCAGACCGGCGTCGGGGTCCTTGGCCGCCTTCGTCGGGGCGGAGGAGGAGTGGTCGGAGGTTCCGGAGGAACAGGCCGCCAGGGCCAGCGGGAGAAGCGCGGCGGCGAGCAGCGTTCTGGCGGGACGGTACGGGGACGGGTGACGCATAGGGGTCTCTGAATCCTCTGTGAAGTGGGGCGATGCAGCCGAGCGGACTGTAGGGGCGGGCGGACCACGTACAAGTCATGCACAGGTCATGCACAGGTATGCATGTGCCAAAGATCCGCCGCGGGAGCGGGGGCCGGTCCGGGATCGCCGTCGACTCGACGCTCTTTGCTGTGACTTGAGGGAATCTTGTGGTGATCGAGATCAGGGGTTTCCCGGGGTGTGGGGTGGTGTCGGTTAGGGTGCGATCCGCCCCGGGCGCCGGGGGCCGGACACCGTTCGCCGGTGTGCCGGGGATGGGCGCCGTCTCAGGGGCTTTCTTCGCTGTTCTCAACTTGTTCGCAGATCACGCGCGTTCACCGTGCCGTGATCCGCGCGTGTCATGGATCGGGGTGGGGATGTCCAGCCATCGGATGTCCAAGAAGGGCCGTTACATCGCCTGGGCGTCGGCGGGTGCCGCCGTGGTCGCGGGAGCCGGGATCGCGGCGCAGACGTCGATGGCGGCGACCACCTGGCCCGCCCAGAAGACGTTCACGGGCCGCGCGTTCGACACCTGCGCCGCACCCTCGCTGACCGCGATGAAGGCCTGGCACACCGGCTTCTACGGAGCGGCCGCCGTGTACATCGGCGGCAAGAACCGCGGATGCGGCCAGCCCAACCTCACCGCGTCCTGGGTGAAGTCGGTCAGCACGCTGGGCTGGAAGCTCATCCCGCTGTACGTCGGCGCCCAGCCCTCCTGCCAGACGGGCTCCAACCCGGAGAAGCTCACCACCTCCAACGCCGCCTCGCTCGGCGCCACCGACGCCGCGGACGCGGTGGCCAAGGCGTCCGCGCTGGGGATGAAGGCGGGCAGCCCCATCTACCTGGACATGGAGTCGTACGACATCACGAACAAGTCGTGCAACACCGCGACGCTGACCTACATCCGGGCCTTCGACAAGACGCTCAACGCCCAGACGTACCGCGCGGGCTTCTACGGCTTCCGCAGCTCCAGCGCGAAGGCCGTCGCCGACGCCACCGACCGCACGAACCTGCCGGGCAACCTCTGGTACGCGCTGTGGGACAAGCAGAACACCACGATCGCCGACTGGCCGTTCGCCGCCGACCGGTGGACCAACCACAGCCGCGCCCACCAGTACATGGTCAACAGCAAGGAAACGATCGGCGGTTACACCATCACCGTCGACCGGGACGCGTGGGACGCGCCGGTCGCCATCACCGGCTGAGCCCGCCGACGAGGACGAAGGAGCGGGGCATGAGGATCGCGCCGGTACGGGTACTGCGGCCGATGCCGTGCGGGCCGGGGGCGCGGCGGTTCCCGTCGTCAGCCGGGGACTGCTCTGCCCCGTTCCCTCCCTCGTGATCGCGCCGCGCCGGGGCAGCCGCGCGGAGCTCGCGCTGACACCCGACACCACGCACGGCGGCGAGTTCGCGGCCGACGTGCTGCTGATCCTGCTGTCGATGGTGGCCGCCTCGGTCCACGCCTGGAAGGTCCGGCCCCGCCGGCCGGCCCGTCCGTAGACGCGCCACGACAGGCGACGGACAGCAACAGGCGGTAGGCAGCGGCAGCAGGCACGGACAGGGAGCACGAGACAACCAGTGGTCAAGCGGGTCAGGCGGGTACCGCCGGCGCGGCGCGCGAAGGCGGTGCGCGACGCCACGCGGCGGTCACGGCTCACCACGGCCGCCCGGTCCGCACGGCTGTGGCTGCAGGAACTGGGCGGGCACACCATCGCCCTGCTGGCGGGCGCCGTGATCGTGGTGGCCGCCGTCGCCGTCACCGGGTACTTCCTCTCCCGTACCGAGACCGCGCGGCGGCTCCCCGACACCAGGGCCCGGTCCTACAAGGACGTCGACGCCTGTCTGCTCACCGGCGAGGACGGGATCACCGCCGGGACCACGGCGGCCCAGGTCTGGGAGGGCATGCAGGACGCGTCCCTCACCACGCACGCGCGCGTCAGCTACGTGCCGGTGACCGGAGAACAGTCCGCGGCCAACGCGCGGCCGTACCTCAACGGCCTGCTCCAGCGCTCCTGCGACGTGGTGCTCGCGGCCGGACGCCACCAGATCGAGGCCGCCGAGCAGGCCGCACCGCTGCACCGGACGGTGGACTTCGTCCTCGTCGGCGACGGCGGGAGCGGCTCCGAGGACACCGGCAGCACCCCGAACGCCGGGAGCGGCAAGGACCCCGGCAACATCACCTTCGCGCGTCCCGGCGGCCGACTGCGCGCCGAGGTCGCGGACGCGGTCGAGCGACGGGTCGGCACGCGCGGTTGACGGCGCGGCGGGGCCCGGGGCGGGTGGCACGTACCGCACGGGTGCGCGGTGGTACCCGAACTCTCCGCGAATCGTTGGTCGAATGGCTGGCCGAGAGCCGGGCCACTGCCTAACATCGATCACCGCAAGACTTTGTGCACCGCCGCACAATCTCCTCGGGAGGTTTCCTTGCACCGCCGCCGTCGCACCGCCGTCGTCCTCGCCGCAGCGATCGTCGCCGCGGCCCCCCTGCTCACCGCGTGCGGCAGCGAGGCGCATCCAGGCGCCGCGGCCGTCGTCGGCGGTCAGCGGATCACCGTCGCCCAACTGGAGGGCCGGGTGAACGAGGTGCGATCGGCCCAGCGGGCCGTCACGAAGGACGAGGCCCAGTACGAGCAGGCCATCGCCAAGACCGGCAGCCTCACCCGCGACACCCTGCACAGCATGGTCCTCGACCACGTCCTCGACCGGGCGGCGAAGGACGCGCGCGTCAGCGTCACCCGCAGGGACGTCCAGCAGCTGCGGTCGTCCCTGGAACAGCAGGCGGGCGGCGCGCACGGACTGGAGACGGTCTGGCTCCAGCAGTACGGCGTGGCGCCGGCGCGCCTCGACGAGAACCTGCGCACCGAGATCGAGGCCCAGAAGGTGGCGGCCTCGCTCGGCGCCGACATGAACACCGCCGACGGCAAGGCCATGTTCTGGAAGGCCATGTCCCAGGCCTCCAAGGAGCTGCACATCGACCTGAACCCGCGCTACGGCGCCTGGGACGTGCAGAAGAGCGGCCGCGTCGACGCGAAGACACCGTGGCTGCGGGAGGTCACGCCGGCGGGAACCCCTCAGGCGGCGTGAGGACGGGCAGCCGGTAGCAAAGGGGCCCGGCAGTCGGGGCGGGGACCCGGCCGGAGGTGTGCGGCCCGGCGGATGCCGAAGACGGCCGAGAACGGCCGTCGGCGGAACCGGGTCACGGCGCGCGAGGGGCGGGCGTGGAGCGCGGAGAAGACGGTGCGGCAACCGGTCCCGCCGATCCTGTGGACGACTCCGGGGGTGTCGGCGGCGTGGGTTACGTTCGAGGGGTGAACGCAACCAGCTCCGAAGCAGCCGCCCAGGCCGGCCCCGCCGCCCCCGGCCGTATCGTCCTGCTCACCACCAGCCACCGCGTCGCGCCCGGACTGCTGTCCTGGCCCGCCTGGCAGGCGCTGCGCGGCGCCGACCAGGTGCTGTGCGCGGACGGCGCGCATCCGCAGCTGCCCTATCTGCGGGAGGCAGGCGTCGCCGTGGACGAGACCTCGCCCGACGCGCAGGAGCTGGTGGACGCCTGTGCCGGCGGGCGCACGGTGGTGGTCGTGGCCACCGGCGAGGGCGAGCCGCGCCTCACCGACGGCCTGGCCCGGCTGGCCGGCTCCGGCCGGGTCCACATGCCCGAGCTGGAGCTGCTCCCCGCGTCGTACGACCTGCCGGGCGCCCGCCTCCTCGACCTCGTCCAGGTCATGGACCGCATCCGCGTCGAGTGCCCCTGGTCGTCCCGGCAGACCCACGAGGGCCTCGCGAAGTACGGGATCGAGGAGGCGTACGAACTGGTCGAGGCGATCGAGGAGGGGGACCGGGACGAGCTCAGGGAGGAGCTCGGCGACGTCCTGCTCCAGGTGGTCTTCCACTCCCGGATCGCGGAGGAGGGCCGTCCGGAGGACGGTGCCGAGCCCTTCTCGATCGACGACGTGGCGGGCGGCATCGTCGCCAAGCTGATCCACCGCCACCCGCACGTGTTCGGCGACGAGACGGCCACGACCCCCGAAGAGGTCAAGGAGCACTGGCTGCGCACGAAGGCCGAGGAGAAGCGCCGGACATCCGTGACGGAGGGGATACCGCTGGGCCAGCCGGGCCTTGCGCTCGCGGCCAAGCTCGCCTCACGGGCGCGCACGGCGGGACTCGAGGTCGAGCTGCCGCGCGGTGAGGGCGTCGGGTACGAGCTGCTGGCCGTGGCCGCGCGGGCCGAGGCCGAGGGCGTGGACCCGGAGGCGGCACTGCGCGCGGCGGCGCGGACGTACCGGGACGCGATCCGTGCGCGGGAGGGTTCGCCGGCGCTCGACGGCTGAGGCGGGGGCGGTGTCCCCCGTGCCCGGGTCACGCGTCCGGTGCGCGGGCCGACGGGTTGTGCCAGTTCGGCCGGGGCCGGTCGAGCAGCCACTCCGCCGCGCCCAGCGGCCGGTCGCTCGCCTCCGCGGTGGGCGGCAGGAGGTCGCGGAAGAGCCGGTCGGGCGGGGTGCCGAGGGTGGGAAGGGCCTCGCCGACCTCCTCGACGAGCTGGGGCGGACCGGTCAGATAGACGTCGTGCCGGGCCCAGCCGGCCCGGTTGCCCAGCGCGGTCAGCAGCCGCTCGGTCGCCTGCGTCCTGGGGCGGCCGGGCGCCGGGGTGATGAAGGTGACGCCCAGCCGGGGCAGCCGTGCCTGCAGGTGTTCCACGGCCGACCGGTCGTAGAGGTACGAGGTGTCACGGGCGACGAGGAACAGCCGGGCCTCGTGCGTGGCGTCGAGCCGCTGCAGCAGTGCCTTGACCGGCGCCCACCCGGTGCCCGCCGCGATGAAGGTCAGGGGCCGTTCCACCGGCGTCCGCAGGATCAGTCCGCCGCCTGGCGAGCCGAGCCGCAGGACGTCGCCCTCCCGGGTCCGCCGCACCAGGGCGGTGGAGAGCACCCCGTTCTCCACCCGGCTGACGTGCAGATCGAGGGTGAGGTCGGCACGGGGCGCGTTGCCGATGGAGTACGGACGCCAGACGCCCGGCAGATGGGGGACGCTGACGCTGACGTACTGGCCGGGGAAGTAGCGGAGCCGCTGGTGCGGTCGCAGGGTCAGGACGACGAGGTCGTCGCCGTGCCGCGTCCGGGACACGACCTCGGCGTCCCACCAGGGTGGTTCGCCCGCGTGCTGCGCCTCCCAGGCTCCCTGGAGCATGACGTTCGTGATCGCACCGTAGGCCTCGCCCCAGGCCTTCTCCGCCTCCGCGTTCCACGCCGACCCCGCGACGACGGCGAACGCCGCGACGAGACTCGCCCCCACGGCCGCGTAGTGCTCCGGCTCCGCCAGGTACTTCCGGTGATCGCGCCCCAGTTCCCGTAAGTACCCCGGCAGTGCCGGGTCCTCCAGCCGTTCCAGCACATGGGTGAGGGCCGCGAACAACCGGTCCCGCTGCCGCTCCATGTCCTCCGGGTGGTCCAGCGGGAAGAGCCCGCGCAGGTCCGGGTTGTGCCGGAAGAGATGCGAGTAGAAGTACTTGACCGCGAACTCGGCCCGTCTCTCGACGACCGCGAAGCTGGATCTGAGTATTTCGGGGTCCACGGCGCGAATGTAGAGAGTCGTCGAGCCGCGGAGTCAAACGGCAGGTGATTTACGGACAGTCCGGGGTGAAGTCCGCGCGGCGTCCGCGCCGGGGCGTGTTCCGGGCCCGCGCGCCCTGCGGACGCCATTGATCCGCGCGCCGGATACCGTCGGGGAGTGACCGACCAGCCCCCGCCGCTCAGCCCCGCTCCCGAACTCTTCACCTGGGAGTTCGCCACCGACCCCTACCCGGCGTACGCCTGGCTGCGGGAGCACGCGCCCGTGCACCGGACGCGGCTGCCCAGCGGGGTGGAGGCCTGGCTGGTCACCCGGTACGCGGACGCGAAGCAGGCGCTCGCGGACGCACGGCTCAGCAAGAACCCGGCCCACCACGACGAACCCGCGCACGCGAAGGGCAGGACGGGCATCCCGGGCGAGCGCAAGGCCGAGCTGATGACCCATCTGCTCAACATCGACCCGCCGGACCACACCCGGCTGCGGCGGCTCGTCAGCAAGGCGTTCACCCCGCGCCGGGTCGCCGAGTTCGCGCCGCGCGTGCAGGAGCTCACCGACCACCTCATCGACCAGTTCCAGGAGAGGGGCTCCGCCGACCTGATCCACGAGTTCGCGTTCCCGCTCCCCATCTACGCCATCTGCGACCTGCTGGGCGTGCCCCGCGAGGACCAGGACGACTTCCGGGACTGGGCGGGGATGATGATCCGGCACGGCGGCGGCCCGAGGGGCGGCGTCGGGCGGTCCGTCAAGAAGATGCGCGGGTATCTGGGCGAGCTCATCCGCAAGAAGCGTGAGGCCCTCCCCGGCGTGCCCGCGCCCGGCGAGGACCTCATCTCCGGTCTCATCCGCGCCTCCGACCACGGCGAGCACCTCACCGAGAACGAGGCCGCCGCCATGGCCTTCATCCTGCTCTTCGCCGGGTTCGAGACGACGGTGAACCTGATCGGCAACGGCACGTACGCGCTCCTCACCCACCCCGGGCAGCGGGAACGGCTGCAGACCTCGCTCGCCGCCGGGGAGAGGAGCCTGCTGGAGACGGGTGTCGAGGAACTCCTGCGCTACGACGGCCCGGTGGAGCTGGCCACGTGGCGGTTCGCGACCGAGGCGGTCCGCATCGGCGGACAGGACATCGCGCCCGGCGACCCCGTGCTCGTCGTCCTCGCGGCTGCGGACCGTGACCCCGCCCGGTTCGCACAGCCCGACACGCTCGATCTCTCCCGCCGTGACAACCAACACCTCGGCTACGGCCACGGCATCCACTACTGTCTCGGCGCGCCGCTCGCCCGGCTGGAGGGACAGACCGCGCTGGCCACCCTCCTCACCCGGCTGCCCGACCTCCAACTCGGGGTCGATTCGGCTGATTTGCGATGGCGTGGCGGACTCATTATGCGTGGATTGCGCACGCTTCCGGTGGAGTTCACACCTGGTCGGTAGTCATGCGGCAGTCGTACGGTGTGCGCGAGGCGGTTGTCGCGGCGCGCCGGAGTGGTGGCCGCAGAGTATGAAGGTCCGGTCGCCAAAAGGTGATGCTCCCTCAACTCTGTGATCTTCACGTGATCTGCGCTGCACCTACTTGTGACAAGTGATCGGGTGCGGATACGTTCACCCATCAACGCGGCTCATCAGCCGCGTAGTCACCTGCTGTCACGTGAAAGGCTCTCGCATGCTCTCCGGGAACGGCCGCCATCGTCGCCCCCGTCAGGCTCCGGCCCTCATCGTCGCGGCAGGAGTGACCGGATCGGCCATCGCCATCCCGCTGCTCGGTGCCGCCAGCGCGAACGCGGCCGACGGCACCACCTGGGACCGGGTCGCCGAGTGCGAGAGCGGCGGGCAGTGGAGTGCCGACAACGGCAACGGGTACTACGGCGGACTGCAGTTGACCCAGGAGAACTGGCAGCGGTACGGCGGCCGCATGTACGCGCCGAGCGCCGACGAGGCCAGCCGCTCGCAGCAGATAGCCGTCGCCGAGAAGGTCCTGGCCGACCAGGGTCTCGCCGCCTGGCCGACCTGCGGCCCCCTCTCCGGGCTCAGCAAGAACTCGGGCGAGGTCTCGGTCGACACGGGTGTGGCCGGCGACTCGTCCAGCTCATCCGATTCATCCACTTCGTCCGATGGGTCCGACTCCCTGTCGGACTCGCTCGGGATCGGCGCCTCTCCGTCCGACTCCTCCCGGTCCGATTCGTCCTCGACCGATTCGTCCTCGGACGAGACCGGGAACAGAACGAAATCGGACGCGCCCTCGGACGAGGAGTCCGGCAGCGCGCGGGAGGCGGACAGCGAGGGCGCGAGGTCGACGAAGGGTGGCGAATCGGGCAACTCGGGCCAGGGCGGCGACGCTTCGGCGGCCTCCGAGGGTGCGACGACCGGCGCCGGGCGCCACCGCGGCGGCAGTGCCGCAGAGAACTCCACCGACGACACGGCGGACGGCCGCGGCGACGACTCCTCCGGTCGGCACGCCTCGCGCGACTCCGGCGTCGCCCGCGGCGTCGTCGACGGCTCGTACGTCGTCCGCACCGGAGACAGCCTCTCGACCATCGCCGACGCCCTTGACCTCGAAGGCGGATGGGGCGGGCTCTACGCCGGGAACGAGAAGACGGTCGGCGACGACCCGGACCTCATTCTCCCCGGTCAGAGCCTTGCAGTTGATGCCGAATCGGGCGAAAAGTAGCGGGAGTTCACGTCATGGTTCGCTGGGTAATGTCCGGTTTGGCGCAAGTGAGAGATGGATCTCAAAGGCCCTGATCGTCTTTGAAATTCGGTCGATCGACTGCTTACGGTCATCACCGCTCGCCACAGCGGGCCCCGACGGTCGCAACGCCGAATCCTGCCAGCGGCCGTACGGGAACAGTCGACGCGTCAAGCGCCGTAGGCAGGAGCGGGGGACCCAAGGTAAGCGCCGCGCCCGGTAGTTGACCGGGAGCGGCTTGGGGTGAAGACGTGCGCCGAGAGCGCACGGCCGGGCACTCACCCGCCCGAACCCGACAGCTCACCTCGCAGGCGTCGGTGAGGGGATCACTCGATGCTGTTTTCCAGCAAGGGCAAGCACCGCCGTCCGTCCAAGGCCACTCGTGTCGCCACGCTCGCCGGTGTCACCGGCGTCGCCATCGCCGCTCCGCTGATGGCCGCCGGCAGCGCCTCCGCCGCCACCGCCTCCGAGTGGGACTCCGTCGCCCAGTGCGAGTCCGGCGGCAACTGGTCGATCAACACCGGCAACGGTTACTACGGCGGCCTGCAGTTCTCGGCCTCCACCTGGGCCGCGTACGGCGGCACCGCCTACGCCTCCACCGCCGACAAGGCGTCCAAGTCCCAGCAGATCACCATCGGCGAGAAGGTCCTCGCCGCACAGGGCAAGGGTGCCTGGCCGACCTGCGGCACGGGCCTGTCCGGCGCCGCGTACACCGGTGGCACGACCGCCCCCGCCAAGCCGTCCACGTCCAGCGGCACGCAGAGCACCGAGAGCCGGTCGACGGACACCGCGGCCTCCCGTTCGTCCGAGCGCCCGGCGGCCCAGAAGAAGACCGTCTCGACGCCGACCGGCAAGAAGGTCAAGAAGGGCGACGGCGAGTACAAGGTCGTCAAGGGCGACACTCTCAGCTCGATCGCCGAGAAGAAGAAGGTCAAGGGCGGCTGGCAGCAGCTGTTCAAGCTGAACAAGGACATCGTCGACGACGCGGACTTCATCTACCCGGGTCAGCAGCTCCACCTCAGCTGAGACGACGGTCCTCCCGGACGACGGGCCGATCGGTCGACGGTCCGCCCGGACGAGAGGCCTCCCGGATGAGAGGCCTCTCGCAGGAAGGGTCTCCACGCCGGAGACCCGATGAGGGTCCACCCCCGTCCCCACGGGCTCCCCGCTCCGGTGCGTCTTCCCCCGTACGCACCGGAGCGGGGCTTTTTGTTTCGAAGGGGAACAATATTTACCCTCAGTTCTGCTCAAGGGGTGGTCGAGCGGCTGGCCGATCGCCCCGAGCCGGTTAGGCTCATCCCGCGGAGCCGAACGCGGCACCGTGCAGTGCGGGCCCCGCGGGCCCGCGTACCCGCGTCACATCCCAGAAGGAGATGCTCGTGCCGTCCATCGACGTCGTCGTAGCCCGGGAAATCCTGGACTCCCGAGGCAACCCCACGGTCGAGGTCGAGGTCGGCCTCGACGACGGCAGCACGGGTCGTGCCGCCGTTCCGTCCGGCGCCTCCACGGGGGCCTTCGAGGCCATCGAGCTCCGTGACGGTGACCCCAACCGTTACCAGGGCAAGGGTGTCGAGAAGGCCGTCCTCGCCGTCATCGAGCAGATCGGCCCGGAGCTCGTCGGCTACGACGCCACCGAGCAGCGTCTGATCGACCAGGCCATGTTCGACCTGGACGCCACCGACAACAAGGGCTCGCTGGGCGCCAACGCCATCCTCGGCGTCTCGCTGGCCGTCGCGCACGCCGCCTCCGAGGCGTCCGACCTCCCGCTCTTCCGCTACCTGGGCGGCCCGAACGCGCACCTGCTGCCCGTTCCGATGATGAACATCCTGAACGGCGGCTCGCACGCCGACTCGAACGTGGACATCCAGGAGTTCATGATCGCCCCGATCGGCGCGGAGTCCTTCTCCGAGGCGCTGCGCTGGGGCGCCGAGGTGTACCACACCCTCAAGTCCGTCCTGAAGTCCAAGGGCCTGTCCACCGGCCTCGGCGACGAGGGCGGCTTCGCCCCGAACCTGGAGTCGAACCGCGCCGCGCTCGACCTCATCCTCGAGGCCATCAAGCAGGCCGGCTACGTCCCCGGTGAGCAGATCGCGCTCGCGCTCGACGTCGCCGCGTCCGAGTTCTACAAGGACGGCAAGTACGAGTTCGAGGGCAAGTCCCGCTCGGCCGCCGAGATGACGGAGTACTACGAGGAGCTCGTGGCGGCGTACCCGCTCGTCTCCATCGAGGACCCGCTGTACGAGGACGACTGGGCCGGCTGGAACGTCATCACCAAGAAGCTGGGCGACAAGGTCCAGATCGTCGGCGACGACCTCTTCGTCACCAACCCCGAGCGCCTCGCCCGCGGCATCGAGGAGGGCTCCGCGAACGCCCTGCTCGTCAAGGTGAACCAGATCGGCTCGCTGACCGAGACCCTGGACGCCGTCGAGATGGCCCAGCGCAACGGCTTCAAGTGCATGATGTCCCACCGCTCCGGCGAGACCGAGGACGTCACCATCGCCGACCTGGCCGTCGCGGTGAACTGCGGTCAGATCAAGACCGGCGCCCCGGCCCGCTCGGACCGTGTCGCCAAGTACAACCAGCTGCTGCGCATCGAGGAGATCCTCGACGACGCCGCGGTGTACGCGGGCCGCTCGGCCTTCCCGCGCTTCAAGGGCTGACCCCGGCAGGGTTAAGGCTTAGCCAGTCGCACGTACGTCCCCGTACCCGGTCCCGTACCGTGTGCGGGGACGTACGCACGTGTGAAGGGGAGGCGGGGACATGGCCGTGAAGGACCGGGACCGGTTCTCCACCGCGACCCGGCTGCGGCTGCTCGGCGAGCAGACGGCGGCCCGGGTCTACCGCTCCCAGACCAAGCGTCAGGCCCGGCGCTCGCGGCTGACGGGCCGGGCCGCGCTGCTGGCGCTCGTCGTCTGCTCCCTGATCGTGGCCCTCGCGTACCCCATAAGGCAGTACGTGTCCCAGCGCGCCGAGATCGCCGATCTGCAGCGGCAGCAGGAGCAGGCCCGCGCCCGGGTCGAACAGCTCCGCGACCTGAAGGCGCGCTGGCAGGACGACGCGTACGCGGAGCAGCGGATCCGGGAACGGCTGCACTACGTGATGCCGGGCGAGACCGGATACGTCGTGATCGACCCGGACGCGGCGAAGCAGTCGCGGACGAACCGAGGGGCGGACGCCCGCCCCTGGTACGCCAATGTCTGGGACGGCGTCGACAAGTCCGACCGCTCCGACCGGTGAGCTGACACGGACCGGTGAAACGACAGAGAAAGTGACTTGAGCACAGGCATGGAAACGCCCCCGCCGCCCACCCCGCGGACCGAGCCGACCGACGCGGACGTCGAGGCCTTCAAGCAGCAGCTCGGCCGCCCGCCGCGCGGACTGCGCGCGATCGCGCACCGCTGCCCCTGCGGCGAGCCGGACGTGGTGGAGACGGCGCCCCGGCTTCCCGACGGGACGCCGTTCCCGACGACGTACTACCTGACGTGTCCGCGCGCGGCCTCCGCGATCGGCACGCTGGAGGCCAACGGCGTCATGAAGGAGATGACGGACCGTCTCGCCACCGACCCCGAGCTGGCCGCCGCGTACCGGGCCGCCCACGAGGACTACATCGCGCGCCGCGACGCCATCGAGGTGCTCGCCGGGTTCCCGAGCGCGGGGGGCATGCCGGACCGGGTGAAGTGCCTGCACGTCCTGGTGGCGCACTCCCTGGCCGCGGGCCCCGGGGTGAACCCGCTGGGGGACGAGGCGATCGCGATGCTGCCGGAGTGGTGGCGCAAGGGGCCGTGTGTGGACCATTCCGTGGCCGAGGACCCCTCCGCGGAGGGGTGAGGTCCGGGCCCCTGGGGCCTGGCGCCCCCAGAACACCGCTTCGGCCTGAACGGCCTCGTCCTCAATCGCCGGACGGGCTGGATATGGGTGCCTGCGCTGGAGACTTCGGCGTGCGCCGGATGGTTTCGGACGGGCTGGGGGTGCGAGGTCTCGCTGAACGGCCGGCGCCCGGGGGCATGGATTCCAGCCCGTCCGGCGTTTGAGGACGAGCCCTTCGGGCGATGGAGGGTCCAGCGGGCGCAGCCCCCTGGCGGGGTCCGGGGCGGAGCCCCAGGGACGGGATGGCGGGGGGTCCCCCTGCTCGAGCGAAGCCGAGAGCTTGGGGGAGGGCAGGGGCGGCGGGGCGAAATAGGCTGGGCCGCTGCACGCCGGAATCGGAAACCACCACAGGAGACCACAGCTCATGACCAGGGTCGCCGCCATCGACTGCGGCACGAACTCCATCCGTCTCCTCGTCGCCGACGCGAACCCGGCGACGGGCGAACTCGTCGACCTGGACCGCCGTATGACGATCGTCCGGCTCGGCCAGGGAGTGGACCGCACCGGCCGCCTCGCCCCCGAGGCCCTGGACCGCACCTTCGCGGCCTGCCGCGAGTACGCGGCGGTCATCAAGGAGCACGGCGCGGAGCGCCTCCGCTTCGTCGCGACCTCCGCCTCCCGCGACGCCGAGAACAGGGACGAGTTCGTACGCGGTGTCCTCGACATCCTGGGCGTCGAGCCCGAGGTGATCACCGGCGACCAGGAGGCCGAGTTCTCCTTCACGGGAGCGACCAGGGAACTCACGGGCCGGGACGACCTCGCCAAGCCGTACCTGGTCGTGGACATCGGCGGCGGCTCCACCGAGTTCGTCATCGGCGACGACCACGTACGCGCCGCCCGCTCCGTGGACATCGGCTGTGTACGGATGACCGAGCGCCACCTGGTGCACGCCGGCGTGGTGAGCGACCCCCCGGCGCCCGCGGAGATCGACGCGATCCGCGCCGACATCGACGCCGCGCTGGACCTCGCGGCCCGGACGGTCCCGCTGGACGAGGCCCGCACGCTGGTCGGCCTCGCCGGTTCGGTCACCACGGTCGCGGCCATCGCGCTGGACCTCCCCGCGTACGACTCGGCCGCCATCCACCACTCCCGCATCCCGCGGGAGAAGGTCCGCGAGATCACCGAGCGGCTCCTGCGCTCCACCCACGCCGAACGGGCCGCGATCCCCTCGATGCACCCCGGGCGGGTCGACGTCATCGCCGCGGGCGCCCTCGTCCTGCTCGCGATCATGGAGCGGACCGGCGCGGAGGAGGTCGTCGTCAGTGAGCACGACATCCTCGACGGGATCGCGTGGTCCGTCGCCTGAGCCCTGGTTCAGGGGGCCGGGGAGCGCTTGCTACCCGCTGGTAGCCTCTCCTGAGCAGGTCGGATAACGTATGAGCGGGCGCCAGGGGCCATCCGGGCCCTCTCTGCGACACGCCGCCGGGAAACTTCGTGAAGTTCTTCACAAGGAATTCGGCCCTGTCGGGCGACGACTGGGCCACTCGGGTGCCGCGGGGGTCCTCGCCGGTCTCGGAGCAATGCTCACCGGAGCATTCCGGGAGTGTTTCCGGCGGGTGAAGTCGAGGAGTGGTTCGGTGCACTCGAACGCTCGGAGTGGCTGCTCACGGGCTCTTGACAACGGTCCGCCCCGAACACTGGTTCCCTCGCGGCGACATGACCTGGGTCACGTGAGCCGCGCAGTGTAGCAGAGGGCACACCCAAGCTTGTGAAGGGGCGCACGAGCGACCCCCGAGGGGCGGGTGGATACTCGATGGCATGAGCACCACGGAGCGTCCCAGGATCCTCGTAGTAGGCGGTGGGTACGTAGGCCTGTACGCAGCTCGGCGCATTCTCAAGAAGATGCGCTACGGAGAGGCGACCGTCACGGTCGTCGACCCCCGGTCGTACATGACCTACCAGCCCTTCCTCCCCGAAGCCGCCGCCGGCAGCATCTCGCCGCGGCACGTCGTCGTCCCACTGCGACGCGTGCTGCCCAAGGCGGAGGTTCTGACCGGTCGGGTCACCACTATCGACCAGGACCGCAAGGTAGCCACGATCGCCCCCCTCGTGGGTGAGGCGTACGAGTTGCCTTTCGACTACCTCGTCATCGCGATGGGCGCGGTCTCCCGCACCTTCCCGATTCCCGGCCTTGCCGAACAGGGCATCGGCATGAAGGGCATCGAGGAGGCCATCGGCCTGCGCAACCACGTTCTCGAGCAGTTGGACAAGGCCGACTCGACCACGGACGAGGAGGTCCGCCGCAAGGCGCTGACCTTCGTCTTCGTCGGCGGTGGCTTCGCGGGTGCGGAGACCATCGGCGAGGTCGAGGACATGGCCCGCGACGCGTCGAAGTACTACGGCAACGTGTCCCGTGAGGACATGCGCTTCATCCTCGTCGACGCGGCGGACAAGATCCTTCCCGAGGTCGGCCCCAAGCTCGGCCAGTACGGCAAGGAGCACCTGGAGTCGCGCGGGGTCGAGATCTACCTCTCCACCTCCATGGACTCCTGCGTCGACGGCCACGTCGTGCTGAAGAACGGCCTCGAGGTCGACTCCGACACGATCGTGTGGACGGCGGGCGTCAAGCCCAACCCGGTCCTCTCCCGGTTCGGCCTGCCGCTCGGCCCGCGTGGCCACGTGGACACCCAGACCACGCTGCAGGTGCAGGGCACGGACTACATCTGGGCCGCGGGCGACAACGCCCAGGTGCCGGACCTCGCCGCCCGCAAGGCCGGCGTGGAGAACGCCTGGTGCCCGCCGAACGCGCAGCACGCGCTCCGGCAGGCCAAGCTGCTCGGCGACAACGTGATCTCCGGTATGCGGGGCTTCCCGCAGAAGGACTACAGCCACTCCAACAAGGGTGCTGTCGCGGGTCTCGGCCTGCACAAGGGCGTCGCGATGATCGTCTTGGGCAAGACGAAGATCAAGCTCAAGGGTCGTCTGGCGTGGTACATGCACCGTGGCTACCACGGTCTCGCCATGCCGACGTGGAACCGGAAGATCCGTGTCTTCGCGGACTGGACGCTCGCGATGTTCCTGAAGCGCGAGGTCGTCTCGCTCGGGGCCATGGAGACTCCGCGTGAGGAGTTCTACGAGGCTGCGAAGCCGGCGCCGGCTGCCGCGGCTGCGGCTCCGGCGGGCGCCAAGACCGAGGAGCGGGCCAAGGCCTCCTGACCCGTCGCCGGTCACTGTTTCAGACTGTTCAGCCCGAAGGGGCCTTCCGCCATCCGTGGTGCGGGGGGCCCCTTCGGCGTGCGCCGTAGGGGCCGGGGGTCTGGAGGCGCGGGGTTGTGTGGTGAGGTCGGCCTCCGGCTCGTCCTGGGGGCTGCCGCCCCCGGACCCCCGCTTCGGCCTGAACGGCCTCGTCCTCAAGCGCCGGACGGGCTGAAAGGCATGCCCCCGGCCGGAACCATCAGCACACGCCCGACACCTCCGGCTCGCGCCCGCATCTCCAACCGGGGCCGGAAGCATCCAGCGCGGGCGCGCCGTTCCGGGGAAGGGCCGCATCTCCAGCGCGGGCCTGCGTCTTCAGCCCGTCCGGCATCTCCGGCGCGGGCCCGTATCTCCAGCCCGTCCGGCGTTTGAGGAAGAGCCCTTCGGGCGATGCGGGGGTCCAGGAGGCGGCAGCCCCCGGCGGAGCCCCCAGGTACGGACGGGTCGGGCAGGGGCGGCGGGGACAGAAAGCGTGGCGGCTACAGCTATTTTGCCCAGCTGTAACGCGGAAGGGGGACTGCGCGCGAGGCCGGTTGGTGTTTACGTGGTGTTGGAGCGTTCGGGAGTGTTGTCTCGGAGGTGTACGCCATGCAGGACGCCGCGCCGCGGCTGAAGAGCCTTGTCGAGCAGTTGCTGGGGTCCCCGTTGCCGGTGCGTATTCGCGCCTGGGACGGTTCGGAGGCGGGCCCGCCCGGCGCCCCCGCTCTCGTGGTGCGCAACCGGCGCGCCCTGCGCCGGCTGCTGTGGAAACCGGGCGAGGTGGGGCTCGCCCGCGCCTGGGTCTCCGGCGACCTCGCCGTGGAGGGGGACCTCTACACCGCCCTGGGCCTGGTGTCGGGGCTGATCTGGGACCGGGGCGAGGACGCACGGAGCCTCGCGGAGTCCCTGCGCGACCCCGAGGTCCGCGCCGCCGTCCGGGGACTGGTCAGGATGGCCGGCTCCCCGCTGCCGCCCGCCCCGCCCCGCGAGGAGGTACGCAGACGCCGTCACCTGCACACCAAACGCAGCGACCGGCGCGCGATCAGCCACCACTACGACGTGGGCAACGACTTCTACGAGATCGTCCTCGGCCCCTCCATGGTCTACTCGTGCGCCTACTGGGAGGACGGCGGCACCCTCGAGAGCGCGCAGCGCGACAAGCTCGAACTCATCGCCCGCAAGCTCGCCCTGAGGCCGGGTCAGCGGCTCCTCGACGTCGGCTGCGGCTGGGGCTCGATGGCCATTCACGCCGCCCGCGAGCACGGTGCGAGTGTCGTCGGGGTGACGCTCTCGCAGGAGCAGGCCGCGTTCGCCCGTAAGCGGGTCGCGGACGAGGGACTGACCGACCGGGTGGAGATCCGGGTCCAGGACTACCGGGACGTCGCCGACGGACCGTACGACGCGATCTCCTCCATCGGCATGGCCGAACACGTGGGCGCCGAGCGCTACTTGGAGTACGCGGAGGTGCTGTACCGGCTTCTCGCGCCGGGCGGGCGGCTGCTCAACCACCAGATCGGGCGGCGGCCGCAGCGCGACGAATCGGCGTACGCGGTCGACGAGTTCATCGACGCGTACGTCTTCCCGGACGGCGAGCTGGCCCCGGTGGGCACGACCGTGACGCAGTTGGAGCGGGCCGGTTTCGAGGTCCGTGACGTCGAGTCGATCCGCGAGCACTACGCCCTCACCCTGCGCCACTGGGTCGCCAACCTGGAGGCGCAGTGGCCCCGGGCGGTGCAGCTCACCAGCCCCGGCCGGGCCCGCGTCTGGCGCCTCTACATGGCGGCCTCCGCGCTCGCCTTCGAGCGCAACCGCATCGGCGTCAACCAGGTGCTGGCGGTCAGGACGCCGGAGCCCTCCGGCGCCTCCGGGCTGCCGCTGCGGGCGAGGACCTGGAACCCGGTCGTGCCGTAGGCCCCTGACCGGTCCCGACGCCGGTCTCCCGGCGCCGACAGAGGAAGGGCCCCGTTCCTGCTCGGAACGGGGCCCTTCCTCGTACCACCGCCGCGGCTACTCGGACTTGATCGCCGCCAGCATGTTCAGGCGGGCCGCCCGCCGGGCCGGCCACAGTGCCGCCAGGACGCCGACCGTGGCCGCGAGCAGCAGGAAGAGGGCCATCCTGGCCCAGGGCAGGACCAGCTCGTACGTCGCCATCCTGCTGCCGACGAGCTCACCGGCCGCCCAGCCGAAGAACACGCCGAGACCGATGCCGAGCACACCGCCGAAGAGCGAGATCACCAGGGACTCCAGGCGGACCATCCGCTTGATGCCCTTGCGGTCGAGGCCGATCGCGCGGAGCATCCCGATCTCCTGCGAGCGCTCGAAGACCGACATGGCGAGGGTGTTGATGACCCCGAGGACGGCGACGATCACCGCCATCGCGAGCAGACCGTAGAGCATGTTCAGGATCAGGGTGAACATCTGCGCGATGCCGTTGGAGATGTCCTTCTTGTCCTGCACCTGGATGGCCGGGTTGTCGCCGAGGGCCTTCTCCAGCCTGGACTTGGCGGCGTCGGACGTGCCGCTCGACGTCTTCAGCATGACCTGCATGTCGGAGGTGTCGGTCTGGTGCGGCGCGAGCGCGGTGTTGTCGAGGATGATGCCGTTGATCATCTGGTTGCCCTCGTACACACCGGCGACCGTGAGCCGCTTCTTCGCGCCGTCCTCGTAGGAGACCGTGAAGCCGGAACCGGCCTTCCAGTGGTGGGACTCGGCGGTGTCCTTGTCGACGACGACCCGGGAGCCACCGACCTTGAAGGCGCCCTGGTCGACCTTGAGGTCGGTGAGCCGGGCGATGGATGCGCCGTTGACGCCCGTCAGGTACTCGGTCTCGCCGTCGATCCGCGAGGGCGCGTTGCGCAGGGGGCTGGTGGCGGCGACTCCGTCGAGCCCGGACAGCGTCTTCGCGACGTCGGGGGAGAGGGAGTTGCCGTTCGCCATAGAGACGACGTAGTCCGCCTTGATCGCGGAGCTGGCCATCTTGTCGATCGACTTCTGCAGGCTGCCCGCCATCACCGTCATCCCGGTGATGAGGGTGAGGCCGATCATCAGGGCGGAGGCGGTCGCGGCGGTCCGGCGCGGGTTGCGGACCGAGTTCTGGCGGGCCAGCTTGCCCGACACCCCGAAGATCCGCAGGACCGGCGCGGCCGCCGCGATCAGCGGGCGGGACAGCAGCGGGGTGAGGACGAAGACGCCGATGATGAGCAGGACCGCGCCCAGACCCATGGGGGCCTGCCCGTCCGAGCCGCTCATGGTCGTCGCGTACAGGACCACGGCGACGCCCGCGGCGGCGAAGAGGGCGCCGAGCGCGTTCCGTACGACGAGGGACTTGGTGGTCGCCTGCGCGTGCACGCTGCTCATCGCGGCGACCGGCGGGATCTTCGCGGCGCGGCGGCCGGGCAGCCAGGCGGCGAGCATCGTGATGAGAACGCCGACGAGCAGGGCCGTGGCGACCGTGCCGGGCGAGATCACCAGCGGGCCGTCCGGGACGGTGGCGCCGAGGGTGCCCATGAGCGAGCGCATCCCCGCGCCGATGCCGATACCCGCGACCAGGCCCGCCACCGCCGCGACCGCGCCGACGAAGAACGCCTCGACGAGGACGGACCGGGTGACCTGCCTGCGGGAGGCGCCGACGGCGCGCAGCAGGGCCAGCTCCTTGGTGCGCTGGGCGACCAGCATGGTGAAGGTGTTGGCGATGATGAACGTGCCGACGAACAGCGCGATGCCGGCGAAGACCAGCAGGCCCGTCTTCATGCCGCTCATCGCCGAGGCGATCTGGGTGGCCTGGTCATCGGCGAGCTGCTTGCCCGTGGTGGTGGAGGCGACGTCCTTGGGGACGACCTGGTCGAGGGCGCTGCGCAGGGCGGTCTGGCCGGTGCCCGGCGCGGCCTTCACGTCGATCTCGTCGAACTCGCCGACCCGGTGGAAGAGTCGCTGGGCGGTCGCCGTGTCGAAGAGGGCGAGGCTGCCGCCGGCCGCGACGTTGCCGTCGTCGGTGGTGAAGACGCCGGCGACGGTGGGGGTGAGGACCGGGCCGTCGACCGAGAGCCGTACGGTGTCGCCGACCTTGTAGCCCGCCCGTGCGGCGGTCCTGGAGTCGATGGCGACCTCGTTCCCGCCCCGGGGCGCGTGGCCGCTCGTCAGCGGGTACCGGGGGTCCTTGGTGCCCCAGTAGTTCCCGCCCTGCGACTGGAAGCCGTTCCCGACGAGCTTGCCGTTCTTGCCGGCGACGGCGGTGAAGCCGTTCACGACGCCGATCGTGGAACCGGCGCCGGGGACCTTGGCCGCCTTGTCCAGCAGGGCCTGGGTGAGCTTCGGGTCCTTGCCGATCGTGTCGCCGGAGTCCTTGCGGCCCTCCGGCTGGATGGCGACGTCGACCTGGCCGAAGCCCTTGGCGGAGCTCTTCTGATACGCGTCCGAGATGGTGTTGGTGAAGACGAGGGTCCCGGACACGAAGGCCACGCCGAGCATCACGGCGAGCACGGTCATCAGGAGCCTGGCCTTGTGCGCCAGCACGTTGCGCAGGGCGGTACGGAACATGGGGTTTCTCAGTCCAGGAGGGTGAGGCTGTTCGGGACGGTGCGTGGGTCCGGGGCGAGGTGACGGCAGGTCAGCTGGTGCGGCCCTTGGCGTCGAACTGCTTCATGCGGTCCAGGACGGAGTCCGCGGTCGGCCCGTACACCTCGTCGACGATGCGGCCGTCGGCGAGGAAGACCACGCGGTCGGCGTAGGCGGCGGCGACCGGGTCGTGGGTGACCATGACGACGGTCTGCCCCAGCTCCCTCACCGAGTTGCGCAGGAAGCCCAGCACCTCCGCGCCCGAACGCGAGTCGAGGTTTCCGGTCGGCTCGTCGCCGAAGATGATGTCGGGCCGGGAGGCCAGCGCCCGGGCGACGGCGACGCGCTGCTGCTGACCGCCGGAGAGCTGGGAGGGGCGGTGTCCGAGGCGGTCGGCGAGGCCGATCATCGCGATGACCTTGTCCAGCCACTCCCGGTCCGGCTTGCGGCCGGCGATGTCCATCGGGAGGGTGATGTTCTCCAGGGCCGTCAGCGTCGGCAGCAGGTTGAACGCCTGGAAGATGAAGCCGATCTTGTCCCGGCGCAACTTCGTGAGCTGCTTGTCCTTGAGGGAACCCAGCTCGGTCTCCCCGATGCGCACGGAGCCGGAGGAGAAGGAGTCGAGCCCCGCCACGCAGTGCATCAGCGTGGACTTGCCCGAGCCCGAGGGGCCCATGATCGCGGTGAACTCGGCCTGGCGGAAGTCGACGGAGACCCGGTCGAGGGCGACCACTTGGGTCTCGCCCTGTCCGTAGACCTTCGACAGTTCCGTGGCGCGGGCGGCCACCGTGGTGGTCCGGTCGGCAAGGGGCGTGGTGGTCACGGGAGGGTGCTCCTGTCGGGACGACGGCGTTTCTGGGGACGTGTCCCATCGTCGCGGCCGTTCGGCGCCGTGTAGTCAGCCGCTGTTCCGGTTCCTGGGGCAGCCTCCGGTCGGACCGCGCACGGCGGAGTCATACCTGGGGATGAGGGTGTTCCCTGAGCTCCGTCCGGGTACGGCCGCGCGGGGTGCGTCCGTTCGGACGGTGAAATTCCGTCATTCCGTATACGCGTCTCCGCGGCGCCCGAAAGGCTATTGGCAAGTGCGGATGGCCCGTACCGGGGGCTGATGCACCCTCAGACGTCAATAAAATAAGACAACATCGGTTCGCCCGACCGCTGTTCGAGGAGCGGGCCCCGATAGGCTCGGAATCTCGACGCGGAGCCCATGGCCTGCCCGGATGGTGGAATGCAGACACGGCGAGCTTAAACCTCGCTGCCCCTCGCGGGCGTACCGGTTCAAGTCCGGTTCCGGGCACCTCCGACCTCTCCCGCTCTCTCCCGACCCGTCCTCCTCGGGCACGCCCCGCCGGAGGAGTTCGCCGCGATCCGTTGACAGCAAGCGCGTGCCGCCGGAGACTCACGTGCGACATCGGTGAAGGAAATTTCACCAGGCGAACGGCTGTCACGCGGTGAACAGGCGCCACGGACAAACAGGCGCCACAGACGAACAGGCGCTACAGACGAACAGCCGCAGGGAACGCGAAGGGGCGTACCGGATGCGTACCACCGTCGGGATCATCGGAGCCGGGCCGGCCGGGCTGCTGCTGGCGCGCCTGCTGCGCAATGCGGGGATCGACTCCGTGGTGCTGGAGAGCCGCGACCGGGCGTACGTGGAGCAGCGGCAGCGCGCCGGGATCCTGGAGCAGGGGACCGTCGACGTCCTGCGGGCCGCCGGGGCCGGGGAGCGGATGGACCGGGAGGGGCTGCGGCACGACGGGATCGAGCTGCGCTTCGAGCGGGAGCGGCACCGGGTCGACTTCCCGGCCCTCACCGGAGGCAGCTCCGTGCTGGTGTACGCCCAGACGGAGGTCTGCAAGGACCTGATCGCGCTCCAGCTGAAGGAGGGGGGTCGGCTGCTCTTCGGGGCCGAGGCGCTGGCCGTCGAGGGGGCGCGGAGCGACCGGCCGCGGGTCCGCTTCCGGCACGAGGGGCACGAGGACGTGCTCGACTGCGACTACGTCGTCGGCTGCGACGGGTTCTGGGGCGTGGCCCGCAAGGCGGTGCCCGCCGAGCTCTCCCGTGTGTACGAGCGGACGTACCCCTTCGGCTGGCTCGGGATACTCGCCGATGTGGCGCCCTCCCACGACGAGCTGGTCTACGCCCGCCACGACCGCGGCTTCGCCCTGCTCAGCATGCGCTCTCCGGCCGTCTCCCGGCTCTACCTCCAGGTGCCGGAGGGCACGGAGGCCGGGGCCTGGTCGGACGACGAGATCTGGGACGAACTGGAGCGGCGCCTCGAGACCGGTGACGGCTGGCGGCTGGAGCGCGGGCCGGTCACCTCGAAGTCCGTCACCCCCATGCGCAGCTACGTCCACGAGCCCATGCGGCACGGGCGGCTCTTCCTCGCCGGGGACGCCGCCCACATCGTCCCGCCGACCGGAGCCAAGGGGCTCAACCTCGCCGTCGGCGACGTCGTGACGTTCGCCCGCGCCCTGACGCACCTCCGCGACACCGGTTCGGCCGAGCGCCTGGACGCGTATTCCGAGACCTGTCTGCGCCGTGTCTGGCAGGCCGAGCGCTTCTCGTACGACATGACGACCCTGCTGCACCGCGCCCCCGGCGCGACCCCCTTCGAGGACCGTATCCAGCTCGCCCGGCTGCGCCGGATGGCCACGTCGCGGGCGGCGGAGACGGATCTGGCCGAGGGGTACACCGGGTTTCCGCTGGACTGAGAGAACCGGAGCCGACCGGGCGCCGAAGGCCTGGCAGGGCGCCGCGACAAGGGCCTGTCACGGCTTGGTACCAGTGCTCGCAGGCCAGGGGACACACGCGTACCTTGGCAGGACGAGGGAAAGATCCTCCCCAAGCAGTAGGGTCGATCCTTTGCCTACCCATTACCCTTGAGGCCAAGGCCGCGCAGAGTGGCCATGGAGGAGTGAAATGAGGAGCAGCAACCCGGTCTTCTCGCGACGGGGGTTCAGCCGCGACAACGGCTACGCGGGATTCAACGCGGCGCCGCAGGCCGGGGGACCCGCTGTCGGCACGCAGGCCAACCCGTACGCCCAGCAGGGCGGCAACCCCTACGCGCAGAACCCCTACGCACAGCAGGGCCAGCAGTACGGCGCCCCGCCGCAGGCCCCGGTCACCACCGGCCGGATGACGATGGACGACGTCGTCATGCGCTCCGCCATGACGCTCGGCACCGTCACCGTCGGCGCCGTCCTGGCGTGGGCGCTGCTGCCCGTGTCGTCCACCAGCTACGGCCTCGCCATCGGCTCCGCCCTCGTGGCGTTCGTCCTGGCGATGGTGCAGTCCTTCAAGCGCAAGGCCACGCCCGCGCTGATCCTCGGTTACGCCGCCTTCGAGGGCGTCTTCCTCGGGGTCATCAGCGAGATGTACAACGAGCGGTGGAGCGGCGCCCCCTTCCAGGCGGTCCTGGGCACCATGGCGGTGGCCGGCGCGACCCTGCTCGTCTACAAGGCGGGCTGGATCCGCGTGACCGCGCGGTACGCCCGCATCGGTATGGCCATCGCCATCGCCTTCGTGGTCGTCATGGCGGTCAACCTGCTGCTCGTCGCCTTCGGTGTGGCCGGGGACGGCGGACTGCGCAGCATGGGTCCGCTGGGCGCGATCGTCGGCATCCTGGCGATCCTGATCGGCGCGTTCTTCCTGACCCTCGACTTCAAGCAGATCGAGGACGGCATCGCGTACGGCGCGCCGCGCGAGGAGGCCTGGCTGGCCGCGTTCGGCCTGACCATGACCCTCGTGTGGATCTACGTCGAGATGCTGCGGCTGGTCGCCATCTTCAGCAGCAACGACTAGCGACGCGGACCGCGTCGTCGGCGATGGCCGGCGACAGGCGTCCGAAGGGCCCGCGAACCACCGGTTCGCGGGCCCTTCGCTGTTCGCGGATGCCTGTCGGGATGTCGGTAGGACACCAGGTGGTGCCGGTGGTGCGCGCTCAGAGCAGTTTGCGCGCGGCCCTCCTCAGGTCGTACTCGTGAATGATCGCCTTGGCGTGGCCGTACGCGAGGTCGTGCTCGGCGCGGAGCCAGCTGACCTTCTCCTCGAAACGGAAGAGGGCGGGGCCTTCGTCGACGGTGCGCAGCCAGTCGGAGATCTCACGACCGGTGCAGTGGGGGATGCGGGCGAGCAGATTGCGGTGGGTCTCCTGCGAGAACACTTGGGACATCGGCGCCTCCGGACGCAAAGGGGATGTAAGCCGGTCCTTCACGCCACGGTGCCTGAGGGTTGGGTTGTTGGCAACAGTCCCGTCGCGGCGCGTAGTCTCGCGGCGTGCTTGATACGACGTCGCTGACCCGAGCCGTGGACCACTTCGCCGACCGGTTGCGGGCCGCCCCGCAGAGCCGGCTGCAGCGGGGGGCGGCTGCCGAGGCGCTGGGTCTGGCCAGGGAGTTGGCACTGCGTGCCCAGCGTGTGGAGGACCCGGCCGGGGAACCCAGGGAGATGCCCGAGGCGGGGATGTTCGCCGCCGCCGACCAAATCACGGTCGCGGCGCACGATTTGGCGCTCGTGCTGAGCAACGAGACGGAACTCGCCGAGGCGGTGGCGCTGGTGGAGGAGGCCCAGAAGCGGGCCGGGGTCTGACCCGCGCGGCCGGCCGCTCCGGGCCCGGCTGCTCCGGGCCCGACCTGTGCGGGGGACTGGCGCGGGTCTGATCCGAGTGGGGGGTTGCTGCGGATCTGAATTGTGCGGGCGACTGGCGTGGGCCTGATCCGAGTGGGCGACCGCCGCCGTCTGATCCGGGCGGGGGACTGCCGCTGGTCCGAGGTGTGCGGGCGGCGCGTGGGTGCGGTGGGGGTGTGCGGCGCGTCGCCCGGTACGCGTGCGGTGTCGGTGCGCGGGCGCGCGCCCCTTTTCCGGGGCGCTCGCCTTCCGGGGCGCTCGCCGCGGGACGGTGGCGCTACAGCGACGCTATGACGCGGTCCGCCAGGACGTAGACGTTCTCCTCGCCGCACGCGAACGTCAGGGCGTACGCGCCCGAGACGCCCGAGCCGCCCAGCAGGACCGGGGTCTCGCCCGCGCGCAGGGCCGCGGCCAGCCGCTCCGCGGTCTCGCGGTGACCCGGGGTCATGCACAGCGTCGTGCCGTCCGTGAAGACGTAGACGTCGAGGGTGCCGAGCGGACCGGGGCGGACGTCCGCCAGCTCGGTACGGGCCTCGGCGAGTTCCTCCAGGCAGGCCACCGTGCGCTCGTGGTCGTTCGCCACGGGTGACTGGACCGGCACGAAGTCCGGGTGCGAGGGATGACGGCGGCGGGCGGCGGCCAGTTCGGGCGAGTCCCCGGCGGTGCCTCCCTGTACGAAGTCCTTGGGCGCGAACTCCTCGGCGTCCAGGTCGGGCTCGGTGACCGTCTCCAGGTACTCCAGCCCCGCGAAGTCCGAGGGGCGGGCCGTGAACAGTTCGCTGTCGGTCAGACCGAGCAGCGAGGGCGCGTCCGAGGCGTCACGTGCCTCCTGGGCGGCCCAGAAGGCCCGGGCCTCGGCGAGCTCCCGCTCCCGCTCCTCGGCGAGCGCCTCGGTCACCGCGGCGCGTATCTCGTCGGTGTCCGCGGCCGAGCGGGCGGCGGGCACGAGACCGCGCGCGGCGCCGGCGCGGTTCTCGGCGAGTTCGTTGCGCAGTGCTGCGACCTGCCGGCGCAGACCCGACAGGGTGCGCAGAACGGCGACGCCCACGGCCGCGGTCGCGGCGGTGGTGAGCAGCAAAGCAATCGGCATGGCGCTCACTGACGTACTCCCGGTTCAAAGTCGACCCCCGACTTCCTACATCAGCTTGAAGGGCGGACCACCGAGCTGTCAGTGCGTAACGTCACGAATAGGACAGGGCTTTGGGCCCCGGGTTTACCCGTGTAACGGCTCTGACCTGCGTAAATCGCTCTCCAGGGGGAGATAGGTCACATCTTGGGGGGGATTGGATCACAAATCGGCCCGGAGTCCCGGTGGCAACCGGGATCCAGGCCGATTCGGTCACGCTGGGTCCAACCGCGGTCACCCGTAAGGATGGTGCGCGGCCCCGTCGTGGATTGATCCAGCTGATCCAGCTGGATCAGCTGAGGCGCTCGATGACCATCGCCATGCCCTGGCCGCCGCCGACGCACATCGTCTCCAGGCCGAACTGCTTGTCGTGGAACTGGAGGGAGTTGATGAGCGTGCCGGTGATGCGGGCGCCGGTCATGCCGAAGGGGTGGCCGACGGCGATGGCGCCGCCGTTGACGTTCAGCTTGTCCAGCGGGATGTCCAGGTCGCGGTAGGAGGGGATCACCTGGGCGGCGAAGGCCTCGTTGATCTCGAACAGGTCGATGTCGTCGACGGTGAGGCCCGCGCGCTGGAGCGCCTGCTTGCTCGCCTCGACCGGGCCGAGGCCCATGATCTCGGGGGAGAGGCCGGTGACGCCGGTGGACACGATCCGGGCGAGCGGGGTGAGGCCGAGCTCGCGGGCCTTCGTGTCGGACATGATCACGAGGGCGGCGGCGCCGTCGTTGAGGGGGCAGCAGTTTCCGGCGGTCACGAGTCCGTCCGGGCGGAAGACGGGCTTGAGGCCCTGCACGCCCTCCAGGGTGACGCCGGCGCGCGGGCCGTCGTCCTTGCTGACGACCGTGCCGTCGGGGGTCGTGACCGGGGTGATCTCACGCTCCCAGAAGCCGTTCTTGATGGCTTCCTCGGCGAGGTTCTGCGAGCGGACGCCGAACTCGTCCATGTCCTGGCGGGTGACGCCCTTGATCCGGGCCAGGTTCTCGGCGGTCTGGCCCATCGCGATGTACGCGTCCGGGACGAGGCCGTCCTCGCGCGGGTCGTGCCAGGTCGAGCCCTCGGACTTGGCGACGGCCTCGGTGCGGGCCTCGGCCTCCGCGAAGAAGGGGTTGCGCGTGTCGGGCAGGGAGTCGGAGTTGCCCTTGGTGAAGCGGGAGACCAGTTCGACGCCGGCCGAGATGAACACGTCGCCCTCGCCGGCCTTGATGGCGTGCAGGGCCATGCGGCTGGTCTGGAGGGACGAGGAACAGTAACGGGTGATCGTGCAGCCCGGGAGGTGGTCCATGCCCATCTGTACGGCGACGATGCGGCCGAGGTTGTTGCCCTGCTCGCCGCCGGGGAGGCCGCAGCCGAGCATCAGGTCGTCGATGTCCCTGGGGTCGAGCTCGGGGACCTTGGCGAGGGCGGCCTGGATGATCGTGGCGGTCAGGTCGTCGGGGCGGACGTCCTTCAGGGAGCCCTTGAAGGCGCGGCCGATCGGGGAGCGGGCGGCTGAGACGATCACGGCTTCGGGCATCACGGCTCCATGGGCACGAGGGGATGACGGGCGGGACTGCTTGGGAAGTTACCCGTCCGTACCGTCCAGGTCACCGCTCCGGTGGTGTGACTCCGGACGCACTTTTCTAAGCGCTTGCTTTTTGACCGGCCCGGGTGACGCCCCCACCGCCCCTACCCGTCCCATCCTGTCCCTGGGGGCTCCGCCCCCAGACCCCCGCCATCGCCCGAAGGGCTCGTCCTCAAACGCCGGACGGGCTGGAGATGCGGCCCTGCGCCGGAAGGTTCCGGACGGGCAGGAGGTGCGGGCCCGGCTGGAGATGCGGGCCTGCGCCGGAAGGTTCCGGACGGGCAGGAGGTGCGGGCCTGAGCCGGAAGGTTCCGGACGGGCAGGAGGTGCGCGCCGGGGCCTTTAGGGGCGCGGGGAACTGCGCGACCAGCCCCCACCCACCCGCACCCGAAGACCCCACCGGGGCCCGGTTCAGGGGCCCGGTTCAGGGGGTCGGCGTGGGCGCCGGGTCCGTGGCGGGGACGCGCCGGCGCCGGCGCCGTTTGAGGAGGGCCCACGGCCCACGCGGCCCCGTCGGCATGGCCGCCGTGACCTCCGTACCGGCCTCGGACGCCGCCTCCGCGGCCGCCCGCGCCACCGGCAGGAACCCCTCGCGGCGGGAGATGTCCGGCCGCTCCTCCTCGGCCGGCCACAGGCCGAGCGCCGCGCACACCGTGGGCAGCACCGCCATCGCCGCCGTCGCGTACCCCTCGGCGGAGGGGTGGTAGTTGTCGGGGCCGAAGAGCTCGCGCGGATTCGCCTCGAATTCGGGGCCCAGCAGGTCACCCAGCGACACCGTCCGCCCGCCCTGCTCGACCGTCCCGATGGTCTGCGCGGCGGCGAGCTGCCGGGAGGCCCGCCGTGCCAGCCACCGCAGCGGCTGCTGGACCTGCTCGACCGTGCCCAGGTCGGGACAGGTGCCGACCACGACCTCGGCACCGGCGGTGCGCAGCCGGCGTACCGCCGCGGACAGGTGACGGACCGATCGCGTGGGCGGCATCCGGTGGGTGACGTCGTTCGCGCCGATCATGATCACGCAGATGTCGGGCACCCGCGCGGTGTCCGCGAGGGCGAGCGCCACCTGCCGGTCGAGGTCGTCGGACTGGGCGCCCGGCAGCGCGACGTTGCAGAGTTCGACAGGGCGTTCGGCGACCGCCGCGAGCCCGGAGGCCAGCAGCGCGCCGGGTGTCTGGCGGGGCCGGTGCACGCCCTGTCCCGCCGCGGTGGAGTCACCGAGCATCGCGAGCCGCAGCGGCGGCCCGTCCTGTGCCGCGTACGCGTACCCGTACAGACCGTTCGCGCGGGGCGCCTGACCGTGTCCGTTGCCCACATGGCGCTTCGCCAGCTGCACCTCGGCCAGCACGACACCGATCGCGGCGGCGCCCACCAGACCGATCCCGCCGCCGCCGTACGCAGCACCCGCCGCGATCCGCCGTGCCACCCTCGCCCTCGACAAGCGCGTCATGCGTCGCCGCCACCTCCTCGTAGCCGTACAACAACTGCTTGCCCCGTGGAACGGGTCGGCCAATCTCAACGACACGTGAACGCCCACGGGGGGCCTTAGGCTGACGGGACCATCCCTTTAGAACGCAGCTCCGGAGACAACGGTGCAATTCCACGACTCGATGATCAGTCTCGTCGGCAACACCCCGCTGGTGAGACTCAACAACGTGACCGCAGGCATCCAGGCGACCGTCCTGGCGAAGGTTGAGTACTTCAACCCGGGCGGGTCCGTGAAGGACCGCATCGCCCTGCGCATGATCGAGGCCGCGGAGGAGAGCGGCGCCCTCAAGCCCGGCGGCACGATCGTCGAGCCGACCAGCGGAAACACCGGGGTCGGGCTGGCGATCGTGGCCCAGCAGAAGGGCTACAAGTGCATCTTCGTCTGCCCGGACAAGGTCTCCACCGACAAGATCAACGTGCTGCGGGCGTACGGCGCCGAGGTCGTCGTCTGCCCGACGGCCGTCGACCCGGAGCACCCGGATTCGTACTACAACGTGTCCGACCGGCTCGTCCGTGAGACGCCCGGTGCCTGGAAGCCGGACCAGTACTCCAACCCGAACAACCCCCTCTCGCACTATCACTCCACCGGCCCTGAGCTGTGGGAGCAGACGGAGGGGCGGATCACCCATTTCGTCACGGGCGTGGGGACCGGAGGGACGATCTCCGGCACCGGGCGGTACCTGAAGGACGCGAGCGACGGCAGGGTGCAGGTCGTCGGCGCCGACCCCGAGGGGTCCGTGTACTCCGGCGGGTCCGGGCGGCCGTACCTCGTCGAGGGCGTGGGTGAGGACTTCTGGCCGACGGCGTACGACCGGACGGTCGCGGACGAGATCGTCGCCGTGTCCGACAAGGACTCCTTCCAGATGACGCGGCGGCTCGCGAAGGAGGAGGGGCTGCTCGTGGGCGGGTCCTGCGGCATGGCCGTGGTGGCGGCGCTGCGCGTGGCCGAGCGGCTCGGACCCGACGATGTCGTGGTCGTCCTGCTGCCCGACAGCGGGCGCGGCTACCTCAGCAAGATCTTCAACGACGAGTGGATGGCGGACTACGGGTTCCTGGAGGACACGGGCCCGAGCGCGCGGGTCTGCGACGTCCTGAGCGACAAGGAGGGCGGCTCCATCCCCTCGCTCGTCCACATGCACCCGGACGAGACGGTCGGCGAGGCCATCGAAGTGCTGCGTGAGTACGGCGTCTCGCAGATGCCGATCGTCAAGCCCGGCGCCGGTCACCCGGACGTGATGGCCGCCGAGGTCGTCGGGTCCGTGGTCGAACGCGAGCTGCTCGACGCGCTGTTCACCCAGCGGGCCTCGCTGCAGGACCCGTTGGAGAAGCACATGTCGGCGCCTCTGCCGCAGGTCGGCTCCGGGGAGCCGGTCGGCGACCTGATGTCGGTGCTCGGCACCGCCGACGCCGCCATCGTGCTGGTCGAGGGCAAGCCCACCGGCGTCGTCAGCCGCCAGGACCTGCTGTCCTTCCTCGCCAAGGGCGGCGCCCGGCAGTAAGGACGGCCGGGCACCGGGCGGAGCGGGCCGCGGCGCGGAGCGAACCGGCCGCGGTGCGGAGCAGGCCGGGGCCTGGAGCGGAGTGGGCCGGGGCGTGGAGCGGGTCGCGGACCCGAGCCGGCGGGAGCTCCCGGCGGGCGACGAGGAGGCCCCGGTCAGAGAGATTTCCGCAGGTGGCGGGGGGAAAATCTCCGGAAGTTCCCCTCCTGGCACGGATCTTCCGGTCTTTCGGCGAGGAACTTCGCGGAAGTGGTACGAGCGTGTCACGTCCGCGCAGCACCCGCTTAACACACGTCCGGCACATTGGTGGGTGTCGGCAGGGCGGGAGCGGCTCCCCGCCCCGGCCGGCACCAAAACGGCGCCAAGGACCTCCGGAGCGGCTCCCGGACCTCCATGGACGCCAAGGACGCGCAAGCCTGGCCCTGACCCGGCCCGCGTCCCTCGCGGGGACCGCCGTCGTCCCGCCCCCCGGCAACGGGGGTGCGGCGGTCCCCGCGCAACACGTCGGAAGGGCCCGGCACCCACGAGGGTGCCGGGCCCTTCCGTTGTTTCCCCTTCTCGCACTTCCCCGGTGCCCCGTTCCCCCGTGGCCCGTGACCGTTGTCCCGCGTCCGGTCAGTCCTCCCAGTCCGACTTCTCCCTGTGGCGACGGCCGAAGAGGCCCGGTGAGACCCGCGCCGCCTGCACCGCGTTCACCCCCACGATGCCGATCCAGGCGACGAGCAGTCCGGGCAGGTGCGCGACCCCGCCGCCGATCGCGGACAGCGGGACCGCGAGGACCAGCGAGACGATGCCGAAGCCGAAGCGTTCGCCCCATGAATCGGTCCCCTGTGGTGAGCGCGCGCCACGGGCCACCACCATCTGCTGCTCGGCGAGCTGTCGCCGCACCCTTCGGTCGACCGCCCCGTCCAGTCGCTGCTCGACCTTCTCCAAGAAGGAGTCGACGAGCGCGGATTCGTACTCGTCGCCCAACTCCCTGCGTGCGTGCAGAGTGGCGTCGAGTTCCTTCTTCAGTTCGGCGTCGCCGCCCGCTTCCCTACCGGTCATGGTGTTCACGGTAGGGAGTGCGCGCCTCCGTGGCACTGGGGATAGCCCCCCTCTTGGGGAGGGGCCGCACCCCCGTACAGAAGGCCCCGGGCGACCGACCCAGAGCGACTCCGGGCGGCCCGGCGACACCGGGACGGAGGGGGGTGCAGGGCAGAGGGCCGACCGGACCCGTGTCGAGGTCGAGCGGCGCCGCCGCGACATGCGCCGGGGCGAAGGCCGGATCCGCCCGGACGGCGTCCCGGACCCGGGCCGCGTGGGCCCGTACGGTGTGACCGGCCCAGTCGCCGGGCAGCGCCCGGGTCCCTCGGGCGGCGGGTGCGGTCTCGTCCACGAGGAGCCCGAGATGGCCGCGCACGCACCCGTACGCAGGTGGCTGCCGGAAGGGCCCTTCGGTGCGGGGGCATGACGCTCCCTCATGAGTCGCCCGTGCGGAGTCATGTCTCCGTACGCACGCGCACGCTCACGCCATGTGCCCGTTCAAGGATCCTTGGACGATCCGTCGTCGGGCCGTCGCTTCCCCGATGCCGGCTCTTGATCGGCGCACCGGCGCATGGCTCATCGGCTCATCGGGTCTCGGTTCACGCGGCGGGAAGGTCCAGCGGGCGCAGCTCGTCCGCGTACGAGACGGAGATCCGGCGCATCAGGCCGTCCTCGGTGATGTCGTACTGGCCCAGCCGCCACAGTGGCGGCGAGTACGCGTGCAGCGAGACCGCGTCGTCGGTGGCGCCGGTGAGGCGGTGGATGTGCTCGGGGCCGAAGCAGAAGGACTCGCCGGCGCCGACGGTGACGGACAGATGGCTGCCGCCTATGCGCGGGTTGGACTCGTTGAGCGCGCCCTGGACGACGGCGACGGCGCCGGAGGAGATGTCGTGATCGTGCCAGCCGGTGTCGTTCTGCCGGGTCCAGCACAGCAGCCAGACGTCGACGTACTCGTCGCGGTACAGCGAGGCGTAGTGCCGCTCCTCGTCGGAGAACGCGACCTGTTCCCGCCAGCGGTCGGGGCGGGCGGCGAGATCGTCGACGAGGGCCCGGAGTTCGCGCTTGTCGAGCGTGCGGTCCGGCAGGGCCTGGTACGTCATGGGGTGGCTCCCTTCAGAAGTCGGTCGGGGTTGGCGGTGCGCAGGGCGTGGACGGCGGCGTCCGCGCCGAGGTCGGGGACGACCGGGGTCGCGTAGGGGCGGTCGCTGCCGCTGACGACGACGTCGATGCCGACGGCCCGGACGAGCGCGTCCACCGCGCGGGTTCCGTAGGAGGAGGTCTCGTAGAAGACGTCGAAGTCGATCTCGCCGCGCCCTCCGCCGCGGGCCGCGAGCCGCTCACCGTGCAGCGGGGCCAGGCCCGCGAGGGCGGCGAAGCAGACGCGCAGCCGAGGGTGGCGGGCGCGGCCGAAGGCGCGGAAGGCGAACCAGGACGCGTGCAGCTGGTGGACGTAGGGCACCAGCGCCGGCCACCAGGGCGGGGCGTGCGGGGCCGGTGGCGCCGCGCCCGGGTGCACGAACAGCGGCTTGTCCTCGTGGGTCAGGACGTCGAGGAGCGGTGCGTGGCGCTCCCAGCCCGCCGCGTCCAGGAGGGCGGTGGCGGGGAGTTGGAGGCCGGCGCAGCCGCGGCGGAGCTCCCGTTCGACCGCCGCGGGGTCCGGTGCGGACAGGCAGGGGGAGGCCCAGACGCCGAAGGGCGCGGGGAGGGCGAGCGCGCCGTCGTGGAAGGCGGCGAGCAGGGGTGCGGCGTCCGCGGGCGGCAGGAACTCGATGCCGAGGGGGCTGGACAGGGAGACCAGGGCCAGGTCGAGGCCGTCGGTGCGGGCGAGCGCGGTGCGGGCGGCGAGGTCGTGGTCGGCCGGGTCGGCCTCGTACGGCGGCTCGCCCGCCAGGTGCAGGGTCCAGCCGTCGAGGCGCGGTGGCGCGGTGCGGGCGCGCAGCAGCTCGATGAACGCGGGCGGCCATATGTGCTGGTGGACGTCGGTGGGCACGCGGCGGTCCTTGGAAGGAGTCCTCGGGGAGGGCGGGAGGGGGCCGGGAAGGGCCGGAAGGGGTGGGATCGGGACAGGTTAACCGCTTCACTTATGCGCTTAACTTAACCGGTTAACAACGTGTCGTGTCAAGCCTGCGCCCGTAGTGCGGACGCCTCCCGGTAGGCTTCCCGGCATGGCCAGGCCCAATAAGCGCACCACCCTCCGGGAGGTGGCCGAGGCCACGGGTCTCTCCACCGCCGCCGTCTCCTACGCCCTGCGGGGCAAGCACGTCTCGAAGGAGACCGAGGAGCGGGTGCGCAAGGCCGCCGCCGAGCTCGGTTACGAGGCGGATCCCATCGCCCGCGCGCTGGCCAGCGGCCGTACCAGCATGGTCGGCGTCCTCGCGGGGGACCTCCAGGACCTGTGGCAGCAGCAGCTGATGGCGGCCATCGGGCGGGAGCTGCTGGCCGGTGACCGTTACGCGCTGATCCTGGACGCCGGTGGTGATCCCGACCGTGAGCTGGTGCTCGCCAAGCAGTTGCGCGACCAGCGGGTGGACGCGCTGCTGGTGTCGCCGGTGAACCCCTCGGCCGAGGGGTGGGCGGCGATCGCCGACGCGCTGCCGGTGGTGGCCGTCGGGGACTCGCTCAGCGCGGCCCGTACGGCGGGGCAGGTCATCTTCGACAACCGGGCCGGTATCGACGCCGTGCTGGAGTACCTGCACGGTCTCGGCCACCGCCGGGTGACGGTGCTGACCCCGACCCGGCCCAGCACGCCGGACCGGCCCGCCGACGTGTATGTGCGCGAGGCTGCCGAGCGGCTCGGGTTGCGGGCCGAACTGGTGCCGTGTCCGCAGGAGTTGGGTGAGGCGACGGTGGTGGCTCGCCGGCTGCTGGACGGGCCTCGGCCCGCGACCGCCGTGTTCTGCTTCTCCGACTCGCTCGCGTACGGGGTGTACGCGGCGGCGGCCGAGGCGTCGGTCGTGGTCGGGCGGGACGTGTCCGTGGTCGGGTTCGACGACCATCCCGTCTCGCGGGTGCTGGCTCCGCCGTTGACCACGGTGGACTGGGGGTTGTCCGAGATCGCTGCGGAGGCTGCGCGGTTGACCGTCGCGGCGATCGAGGGGAAGCGGGTGCGGAGGAAGAGGATTCTGTGTGCGCCTCGGATGAGTGAACGGGGGTCGGCCGTACGGGTGTAGTTCCACGGGGTTTTCTCGCCCCCGCCGCCCCTACCCGACCCATCCCTGGGGGCTCCGCCACCAGCCCCCCCGCCAAGGGGCTGCCGCCCCCTGGACCCCCGCATCGCCCGAAGGGCTCGTCCTCGACGCCGGACGGGCTGAACATCCGCGGCCCGGGCCGGCACCATCAGCCCGTCCGGCGCTTGAGGACAAGGCCCTTGAGGCCGGAGCGGGGGTCCGGGGGCGGCAGCCCCCGGGTACGGGACGGGTCGGGCAGGGGGCGGCGGGGGGCGAAAGAAGGGCGGGTCAGGACAGTTTCTTCGTCTTCAGCCACGCGGCCGCGACCTCGTCCGGATCCTTCTTCTCCTTGTCCACCAGCCGGTTGAGCCTGGTCAGTTCCTCGGACGAGAGCACGTTGCCGAGGGAAGCCAGGGCCTTGCGGACCTTGGCGTCGGCCTTGCGGGAGGCGATGAGCGGGACGATGTGCTGGGAGGGGATCAGGTTCAGCGGGTCGGTGAGGACGACCCAGCCGTTCTCGATGACGTCCACGTCCGTGGTGAAGACGTTGGCGACGTCGACGTCTCCCTTCTTCAGGGCGCCCTTGACCAGCGGCCCGGAGGAGTCGAGGGACTTGAACTCCTTGAACTCCACGCCGTAGCGCTCCTTGAGGCCCACCGCGCCGACGACCCGCTTCTTCATCTCGGCCGCGGCGCCCAGAACCAGCCGGCCGTTGGCCTTGCGCAGGTCCGCGAGGCTCCTCAGGCCGTACTTGTCGGCGGTCTCCCGGGTGACCGCGAAGCTGTCGCGGTCCTCGGCGGCCGCGTACGGCAGGACCTCCAGGCCGGCGGGCAGCACGGTCGTGAGCGTGTTCTGCATGGCGCCGGCCTCGGTGTCCGTGGCCTTCGCGTCCAGGTAGAGGAGCAGGCTGCCCTGGTACTCGGGGAGCAGGTCGATGTCGCCGCCCTCCAGCGCGGGCACGACGATCTCGCGCGAGCCCAGGTTGGGGCGGACCTTCGTCCTGATACCCGCGGCCGACAGGACACCCGCGTACAGGTAGCCGAGGATCTGGTTCTCGGTGAAGTTGGCGGTCCCGATGGTCAGACCGCCGGCACTGGATCCGGAGCCGCCGCCGCTGTCGCCGCCCGAGTTGTCGAGCGAGGTGATGCCGCTGCCGCAGGCGGCCAGGGCGGGGACGGAGGCCGCGGCGAACAGGCCCCCGAGCAGAGTCCTACGGTTCATGGTTCTTCGGCTCCTCAGTGGGCGGAGGCGGTACGGAGATGACGGAAGAGGTAGCGCTGGAGTCCGGCGAGCGCGAGGTCGAGCACGACGGCGACGACCGCGACCAGGACCGCGCCGCCGAGGACCTGGACCAGGTCGCGCTGCGCCAGGCCGTCGAAGACGTACCGGCCCAGGCCGCCGAAGCTGACGTACGCGGCGATCGTGGCGGTGGACACCACCTGGATGAGGGAGAGCCGCAGGCCCGTCATGATCAGGGGGAGGGCCAGCGGGATCTCCACCTGGAGGAGGACCTGGTGGCCGCGCATGCCCTGGCCGCGGGCCGCGTCCTTGACCTCCGGGTCGACGGCGCTCATGCCCGCGTAGGTGTTGGTGACGATGGCCGGTACCGCGAGGACGACGAGGGCCACGTACACCGACCACAGCGAGAGTCCGCTGATCAGGAAGACCAGGACGACCAGGCCCACGGTGGGCAGCGCGCGGCCGAAGGAGGACAGGTTGATGGCGAGGAACGCGCCCCTGCCGGTGTGACCGATCAGCAGGCCCAGCGGGAGCGCGATCGCGGCCGCGATGAGCGTGGCGAACAGCGAGTACTCCAGGTGCTCGGCGATCCGGTGCGCGATGCCGTCGGTGCCGGCCCACTGGTCGCCGCTGACCAGCCACTTGGCGAGGTTCTCGAAGAGTTCGTACATGTCAGGCTCGCCGCCTCGTCCAGGGGGTGAGTACGTACTGGATCGCGACCAGCAGCGCGTCCGCGACCAGGGCCAGCAGCAGGGTCAGCACCACGCCGACGATCACCGGTGTCGGGAAGTTGCGCTGGAATCCGTCCGTGAAGAGCTGGCCGAGTCCGCCGTCGCCGATGTACGTGGCGACGGAGACCAGGGAGATCGACATCACCGTCGCGATACGGACCCCCGCCATGATCACCGGGAGCGCGAGCGGGAGTTCGACGGTGAGGAGGGTGCGCAGCGGGCGGGTGCCCATGGCTTTCGCTGCCTCCTTGGTCTTCGCGGGGACCGAGTCGAGGCCTTCGACGGTGTTCCGCAGCAGGACGACGAGGGAGTAGACCGTCAGACCGATGACCGTGGTGGTGCGGGTCAGACCGCTCACCGGGAGCAGGAGGACGAAGATCGCGATCGAGGGGATCGTGAAGAGGACGTTCGAGAGGCCTAGGAGCACCCCGCGCAGGGCGCGCACCCGGTGGGCCACGACGGCCAGCGGGAGGGAGATCAGCAGACCGAGGAGGACCGCGGAGAGCGCGGCCTGCAGATGCGAGAGGGTGAGGCTGGTCAGGTCGTCGGTGTGGTCGCCCAGCCAGGACCAGTCGATGGTCATATGGCGACGCCCGCGGTGCCGTGGGCCCTGGCGGCGTGCTCGTGGATGTCGTCCCGGGACGTGACGCCGGTCAGCGCGCCCTGCGTGTCGACACGCGCCACCAGGCCGGTCGGCGAGGCGATCGACTCGTTCAGGGCGGCGAGCAGGGAATCGCCGTCCCGCAGCGGCCGTACGGGGAAGGTGGCGTCCCCGGACGTGGAGCGCCAGTTCCGCGGCCGTCGGTCCTCGTCGAGGACGAGGGTCCAGGCGCCGCCTGCGGGGGCCGGGCCCTGCGGCACGTCGGCGAGGTTCTCCAGAGAGAGGAGCTTCAGGCCGCGCTCGGCGCCGAGGAAGTCGGCGACGAAGTCGTCCGCCGGGCGGGCGAGCAGTTCGGCGGGGCTCGCGCACTGCACCAGGTGGCCGCCGGTCCGGAAGATCGCGATCTGGTCGCCGAGCCGGACCGCCTCGTCGACGTCGTGCGTGACGAAGACGATGGTCTTGCTCAACTCCTTCTGCAGCCGCAGCAGTTCGTCCTGGAGTTGGGTGCGCACCACCGGGTCGACCGCGCCGAAGGGTTCGTCCATGAGCAGGACGGGCGGGTCGGCGGCGAGCGCGCGGGCCACGCCGACGCGCTGCTGCTGGCCGCCGGAGAGCTGGTGCGGGTAGCGCTTGCCCGCGTCGGCGGCCAGGCCGACGGTCTCCAGCAGTTCGGCCGCCCGGGCGCGGGCCTTCCTGCGGCCCCAGCCCAGCAGCAGCGGCACGGTGGCGATGTTGTCGAGGACCGTGCGGTGCGGGAAGAGGCCGGACTGCTGGATGACGTAGCCGATGGAGCGGCGCAGTTCGGCGGCGTCCCGCTCCAGGACGTCCTTGCCGCCGACGCGGATGGTGCCGGAGGTCGGATCGACCATCCGGTTGATCATCCTCAGGGTGGTGGTCTTACCGCAACCGGAGGATCCGACGAGGACGGTCACGCCGCCTTCCGGCATTTCCAGGGAGAGGTCGTGGACTGCGGTCGTGCCGTTGGGGAAGCGCTTGTGGACCGTGTCGAACTGGATCATGAGGTGTCCCTTGCCCGGTCTGCATATCGTCATGCAGAGTTCTCTGTACCTGAATAGGTTGTCAACGGTCCGGCGTTAATCGCTGGTTACTTATGGCCGCCAGGCAAGATTCAATGTCGGGATTGAGGGGAGTTCGGGCTCTATGTCGTCTCGAAATGCGGACACGTTCGGCGCGGTGGACGCACCGGCCACGACCGGACTCGTGGTCCTGGACGGGTGCGGCACCGGTGTCGCGGACATCGTCCGGCTCGCAGACGGCGCCGCCCGCCCGGTTCCCGGCACCGAGGCGATGAAGCGCGTCGAGCTGTCCTGGGACGCCGCCCGGCAGATCGCCGCGACCGGCCGGGTCTACGGCCGCTCCACCGGCGTCGGCGCCAACCGGAACGAGGACGTGCCCACCGAGGCCGCCGCCGAGCACGGTCTGCGGCTGCTGCGCAGTCACGCCGGGGCGATCGGCGAGGAGCTCCCCGCCCGCCAGGTACGGGCCATGCTCGCCGTCCGCGCCAACCAGCTGCTGGCGGGCGGAGCGGGCCTGCGGCCCACCGTCGTCACCGCCCTGTGCGAGGCGCTGGAGGCCGGGGCGTACCCCGTGGTGAACGAGTTCGGATCGGTCGGCACCGGGGACATCGCGGCACTGGCCCAGCTCGGACTGGCGCTGGTGGGGGAGCACCGGTGGCGGGGAACGGGCGCACCGGAACCCCAGCCCCTCGACAACAACGACGCTCTCGCGCTGATCAGCAGCAACGCGCTCACCCTCGGACAGTCCGCCCTCGCCCTGCACGAGCTGCGCGGGCTGATCGCGGCCACCCAGGTCGTCGCCGCGCTGTCGCTGCTGGCGGTGGACGGCTCGCACGAGGCGTACGCCGCCCCCGTGCACGCCGCACGGCCGCACCGGGGGTCCGGCGAAGTGGCCCGGCGGATGCGGGAGCTGATCGGCGCCGCCGACCGGCCCACCCCGCCGCTCGGGCGGATCCAGGACCCGTACGGCTTCCGGTGCGTGCCGCAGATCCACGGGCCCGCGCACGACGCCGCGGACGCGCTCGACGAGGTCCTCTCCGTCGAGATCAACGCCGCGGCCGAGAACCCCCTGATCTCCCCCGAGGACATGGCCGCCTACCACCACGGCGGCTTCTACCAGGCCCAACTCGCCCTCGCCCTGGACCACTTCAGGCTGGCGGTCACCCAGGTGGCCCGGCTGTCCACCTCGCGGCTCTCCACCCTCAACGAACCCGCCTACACCCGGCTGCGTCCCTTCCTCGCCGACCACGAGCCCGCGTCCTCCGGTGTGATGATCCTGGAATACGCCGCCGGGGCCGCCCTCGGAGACCTGCGTGCCTTCTCCGCGCCCGCCTCGCTCGGCCACGCTGTACTCTCCCGGGGCGTCGAGGAACAGGCGAGTTTCGCCTCGCTCGCCGCACGGCAGACACTGCGGGCGTGCGGTGCCTACCGTCTCGTCGTCGGCTGTGAACTGGTCGCCGCCGTACGGGCGCTGCGCCAGCGCGACCTGCGGCCCGACCCGGAGCTGCCGGTCGGACGAGCGCTGGAACTGGCCGAGTCGGTACTCGGCCTCGACCAGGCCGACCGCCCGCTCACCGACGACGTGACGGCGGCGGCCGCGCTGCTCGACCGGTTCACGGACATCTGGAGGGGGAGCGGAACATGAGCGTGGACAGGGACATGAACGTGACGGACAGCCCGGCCGGGCGCCTTCAGGCGCTCTTCGAGGGGCACCGGCTGACACCGACCCAGCGGCGCATCGCGCACAGCATGGTGCGGCGCGCCGCCGACGTGCCGTTCCTGTCGAGCGTCGAACTCGCCGAACTCGCCGGCGTCAGCCAGCCGTCCGTGACCCGCTTCGCGGTCGCGCTGGGCTTCGACGGCTACCCGGCGCTGCGCCGGCACCTGCGCGAGGTCGCCCCCGCCGAACAGACGGCGGCCCCGGGCTCGTACAACGAGTACCAGCAGGCCGTCGAGGCGGAGATCGAGAACCTGAAGCACCTCGCGGCGGTGCTCGCCGACCCGCGCCCGGTGCAGCGTGCGGGACGACTGCTGGCCGCCTCCCGCCCGCTCCCGGTGCTCGGGCTGCGGGCCGCGGCCTCCCAGGCGTACGGCTTCGCGTACTTCGCCGCCAAGGTCCACCCCGACGTACGGCTGCTGCACGAGGGCGGCACCATGCTGCACGACCGCGTCGACGCGGCCGTGCGCGCCGGAGCGAGTGCCCTGCTCTGCTTCGCGCTGCCCCGCCACCCGCGCGAGGTCGTGGACGCCCTCGGCTACGCGAAGGAGGCGGGCCTGACGGTCGTCACGGTCGCGGACTCCGCCTTCGCGCCGGTGGCGAAGGTGTCGGACCTGCTGCTGCCGGCCGCGGTCGGCACCGGCCTCGCCTTCGACACGGCCTGCGCCCCCATGCTCCTCGGGCGGGTCCTGCTGGAGGCGATGTGCGACGACCTGCCGGACGCGCAGGCGCGGCTGGAGGAGTTCGACACCCGGGCCTCGGCCCGGGGACTGTTCGTGGAATAGGTTCCGTGGTCACGGTTCGGTGGAGTCGCCGCGCTTCTCAGACTCGTCTCACCTTCGCTCGTTAGCGTGCCCGCCCGAAGACGCTGACGGCGACGAAAGGGAGGCGGAAGGTGGCACACGGAGGGCAGGGACTGGCTCGGGTGGCCGTCGTCGTGCGGGCCGGGGCCGCACCGTTGTGGTGGTGCGGAGTGTTCGCGGCCGGTATCGGAGTGCTGGTGCCGGGCCTGACCGGGCGGCGTATCGGCGTCCTGGCCGGCGCCGCGCTCTTCGTCCTGGCCGCCACCGTGACGGCGTACACCCGCAGGAAGCGGTATGCCGCACTGGTGCGCTCCGCGGCCCGGGCGAGCAAGCACGACATCCTGCAGGACCGGGCCGTGACGATGCGCAACTGGCGCCGCGGCCACCGCTGGTGGCTGCTGCTCGCCTTCGTGGCCGCGCTGGGCAGCTCCTTCGCCCTGCCCGCCGCGGGCGGCATGCTGCTGGCCGGCGCGGGCGTGGGGCTGTGGCTGAAGGCCGGCTGGCTCGGGCGCCGCGAACGCGCCGCGGAGGCGCTGATCTGGGTACGGGTCGACTGGCTCGGCCGGGGGTCCGGTGCCCCCGCCGGCAAGCCGGTCAAGGCCTGCCGGGCCACCGGGGTGGCGGCCGGCGACGCCGCGCCCGGAGGAGCGCGACGTCGCTGACCGGATACCGGTCCGGCCGTTACACCTCGAGGTCCGCCTCGATCCTCTTCAGCTGGTGCCTCGCCATCGCCAGGTTGGAGCGCTTGGCGTCGAGCACCAGGTACAGGAACAGCCCGTTGCCGCCGCGGCCCTTCATCAGCCGGATCAGGTGGTACTGGTCGGACAGCGTGATCAGGATGTCCTCGATCTCGCCCTTCAGCCCGAGGTGCTCCATGGTGCGCAGCTTGGCGCGGACGACGTCGGTGTTGCCGGCCGCCGCGACGGTGAGGTCGAAGCCCTTGCTGCCGCCGATCGTGCCCAGCGCCATACCGCTGGTGTAGTCGACGAGAGCCGCTCCGGTCGCGCCCTCGATGGACGCCAGCGCCTCTTTCAGTGCGGTTTCGGTGTTGGTCATGGTGTGGTTCTCCCTCTCAGCTTTCCGATGTGCGTGGGGCGTTGGGTGTAGGAGTGGTCGGTGTACGGGATGCGCCGCGCGCCGGGCGGGTGCGCGTGGGGAGCGGGGTGGTGGCCCGCGTGGGAGCCCTCGCCGGGGTGACCGGTTCGCCGCGCGCCGTCGCGGCCTCCACGAGCTCGCCGATCCGGGTGCCGGAGCGTCGCCCCTCCAGATGCAGCCGGCCGACGTTGACCCGGTCCTGGGCCAGCAGCGTCAGTACGGCGGAGGTGCCCGCCGCGTACGTCGCCACATAGCCGTGGACGCCGCGCACCAGCAGCTCGCGGAAGTCGCCCTGCCCGGTGGCGTCCGCCATCCGCACGGCGACCCCCAGCGCGGCCGCGGTGAGCGCGGCCACGCCCTCGGGTTCCACTCCGGGCGTGTCGTGGGCGAGCACGAGACCGTCGACGCTGGCCGCCAGAGCACCGGTCAGCTGGGGCACGCGGGCCCTCAACCGGTGCAGTTCGTCGAGGACTTCGGGTTCCGCCGCCATCAGCAGTCTCCTCTCGGCACGCTGTCGCAGCGCGCGGATCACAGGGCCTCCCGTCGTTGCGGGGTCACAGCGCCTCCAGCGCGTCTCGCAGTCGGCGCAGCAGGGCGACGTCGGGGTCGGCGGAGGACTGGGTGAGCACGGTGGGCACCGGAGGCCGCTCCGGAGGGGTCGCCGCCGTCACGACTCCCGCGGCGGCCAGCCGGCGGACGTCGACCAGGGTGTGGAAGGCCGGCCGTCCCAGGGCGAGCGAGATGTCCGAGGCCGTACGCAGGCCGTCCACCCGGCCGAGCACGGACCACTGCCGGAGCGGGACCGACGGTTCGCAGGAGCGCCGGGAGCGCGCCAGCGGAGCGGTGTCCGTCGCGGCGTCGGGCCAGACGCGGTGCAGGAGCTGACGGCGGCGCACCGTCTCGCGCTCCAGCGCGGCCACCGGTACGGGGCGTACCGGACCGAGCCAGTGCGCTGCCCCGTACCGGAACCGGGCCGGGGTGCTGCTCGGCCCCAGCACGAAGTACGCCGCGTCGTACAGCGCCCCGAGGTGGCACAGCTCGAGCGCGCCCTCGGCGATCCGGCCGCGTTCCACCAGGAACCGGCCGACCCGGCGGCGCGCGCCGGCCTCCGCGACCGCCTCCCGCCAGGCCTCCGCCGCCACCACCCCGCGTGCGGTGAGCAGCACGTCGAGCGACGGGGTGGCGGGGCTCTCGGCGTGCACGACGTCTCCGTCGCAGAGGTAGAGCACACCGCGCTCGCGCACCAGGACGCCGGTGGCGCGCTCGGCTGCGAGCCGGCTGAGCATCGGCGAGACGGCGTTGACGGGCCCCGCCCCCTTGTCGCGCACCGGAAGTTCGAGCGGAGGCGGTGTTCTGACCGTGGTCATCCCAGCACCAGCCGTCCGGCCATCTCGCCGAGCCTGATCCTGGCCAGAGCCAGATTGCCGTCCGCGCGGTCCAGCCACAGGTGCAGGAAGACGCTGCTGTCGAAGGTGGTCCTGACGAACCGCAGCAGGTGGTAGCTGTCGCGGTTGCTGATGATCAGGTCCTCGACCGGTGTCTCCTGCTCGGACCAGTCGGAACCGTCGGCCGGGGCGAACGCCTTGTGCTCGGCGGCGAGCCGGGCGAGCTCGGCGGCCTCGGCCGCGGTCGTCTCGTGGTCACCGCCCGGCGCGTCCCCGACCGTGCCGAGGGCCAGCCCGCTGGTCCAGTCGACCACCGCGGCGCCCCGGGCACCGGGCAGTCGCATGGCTTCCAGCAGGCACTCGTCGATTCCGGGCACCGTCTATCCCCTCCCGCCAAAGGGTTCGGCCGAGTGACGGCAAAGTTACGCAACGTGTGCGTGGCGGGTGAGGGAAATGGCATTTTCCTGTGGAACATGCCCGGCGGTGACTAAGGTGGGTCGACTGACCACATTTTCCGGTGGGTTGGGCGTCCGCTCGAAGACCCGCCGGGGGGCGTCCGTGAGCCCGTCCGGGCGCGCGGTCGGCCTCCGCGCGCCACGCCGCGCCGCCCGGTCCGGTCCTACAGTCCCGAGAGCGCGCACGGCTGGGCTCCGCCCGACTCGGCGACGATCTCGGCGACGGTCTGCGGCTCCCGTACGACCGCGAAACGCACCCCTGCGTTCGCGCGTCCGCCCGTGTCCCGGCCGTCGCCGCCGGCCGGTGCGTAACCGTGGACACCGGGGCGCGCCAGGGAGTTGTACGCGTAGTGGTGCGCGAAGTAGTACGCGCCCGTGTCCAGCGCCGCCGCGTAGTCGCCCTGTTCGAGCAGCGGCAGCGCGAGTCCCTCGGCGAGCAGGTCGCCCGCGAAACAGGCCGGCCCCGCGACGTCCTGCACCACGTCGGGTCCCGGCTTGGGCCGCCCCTTCGCGTCGTAGGCGGCGATGCGCAGCGGCCAGGACGCGGGCGCGTACACCGTGCGGGCCGCGATCTGCACCCCGGCGTGCGTGACCGCGACGGGGCGGCCGCCGGCGGACTTCGCGTACTCGACCCGCGCGACCACGGTTCCGTGTTTGGCCAGCAGCGACCGCCCGAACTCGGTGACCAGTCCGTAGCGCCCGTCGAAGAGCCCCGGCACGGCCTCGGAGAGCAGTCGCGCGTACTGCGCGTAGGTCGGGGCCGTGGCGTCGGAGCCGAAGTTGACCGGCAGCCCGCCGCCGATGTCGAGCGTGTCGATCTGCCGCCGCCCGACGTGCCGGTTGATCTCCTCGGCGAGCGCGTACGTCTCGGCGATACCCCGGGCCATCAGTGAGAGCGGGATGCCCTGCGACCCGGTGTGCGCGTGCAGCCGGGTCAGCCAGGGGCGGTCGGCGTACGCCCGGACGATCCACTCCCGCGCGCCCTCGTCGCGCAGGGCGACGCCGAACTTCGAGGTCGCCGTCGCGGTCGAGAGTGCCTCGATGGACCCCCCGCCGACCTGCGGGTTCACCCGGATCCCGAGAGGTGAGGCGGGGTCCGTGGTCCCCACCAGGGCGTCGAGGCGCTCCAGCTCCTGCGGGTTGTCCGCGTTGACGGCGATGCCCAGTGCCAGCGCCTCGCGCAGTTCGGCGGGCGTCTTGGCGGGGGAGTCGAGCACGGTCCGGGACGGTGGAATCCCGGCCGCGCGGGCGAGGGCCAGCTCGCCCGGGCTCGCCACCTCGGCGCCGATGCCGTGTTCGTGGAGCAGCCGCAGTACGGGCACGAGCGGGGTCGCCTTCACCGCGAAGGCGTGCAGGACGGGCGTGCCGGGCGCGGTCACGGCGTCGAAGGCCGCCCGCAGCGCCTCCGCCGAGGCCCTGATGCCGGGAACGTCGAGCAGCGCGATGATGGGGGACTCGGGCCCCAGCAGCCCCTGTTCCACGGCGGCCCGGACCGCTTCGTCGCGCCGCACCACCCGATCGGAGTCCGACCCGTGCCCGCCCGCCCCCGCGGGAGGCCTGCCACCGCCCGGGGACATCACCCTGTGCCCACCCGTCCCGTCGCTCATCGGATCCCCCGGCCTGTCCCTGTCTGAGCCCATACATCCCAGCCAAACACCCGCGGCGCGCCAGCGCTGGCCGACGCAGCTATTGACTAGCTCTATTCAAGAAGCCAGGATGTGAATATCTGCTGCAACAGTTCGCTGCAGCGCCGGCCGGAACAGTTCCGCACAGGAGGCAGACCATGTCAGGACCCCGCCCCGTCCGAGCGCCGCGCGGTACGGAACTGAGTGCCCTGGGATGGCAGCAGGAAGCCGCGCTGCGGATGCTGCAGAACAACCTCGACCCCGAGGTCGCCGAGCACCCCGACAAGCTCGTCGTCTACGGCGGCACCGGCAAGGCCGCCCGCGACTGGCGCTCCTTCGACGCCATGGTGCGCACCCTGCGGACCCTGAAGCAGGACGAGACGATGCTCGTCCAGTCCGGCCGTCCCGTCGGTGTCATGCAGACCCACGAGTGGGCCCCCCGCGTCCTCATCGCCAACTCCAACCTGGTCGGCGACTGGGCCAACTGGGAGGAGTTCCGGCGCCTGGAGGCCCTCGGCCTCACCATGTACGGCCAGATGACGGCCGGCTCCTGGATCTACATCGGCACGCAAGGCATCCTCCAGGGCACCTACGAGACCTTCGCCGCGGTCGCCGCGAAGAAGTTCAACGGCACGCTCGCCGGCACCATCACCCTGACCGCCGGCCTCGGCGGCATGGGCGGCGCCCAGCCGCTCGCCGTGACGATGAACGACGGCGTCGCCATCTGCATCGACGTCGACCCGCGCGCCATCGAGCGCCGCATCGAGCACCGCTACCTGGACGTGAAGGCCGACTCCCTGGAGCACGCCCTCCAGCTCGCCGTCGAGGCCCGCGACCAGCGCAGGCCGCTCTCCATCGGCCTCCTGGGCAACGCCGCTGAGCTGCTGCCCCGGATGCTCGCCGAGGGCGCCCCCGTCGACATCGTGACCGACCAGACCTCGGCCCACGACCCGCTCGCCTACCTCCCCGTCGGCGTGGACTTCGACGACATGGCCTCGTACGCGGCCAAGGACCCGGCGGGCTTCACCACCCGCGCCCGCGAGTCGATGGCCCGCCACGTCGAGGCCATGGTCGGCTTCATGGACGCCGGCGCCGAGGTCTTCGACTACGGCAACTCGATTCGCGGCGAGGCACAACTCGCTGGATACGAGCGGGCGTTCGCCTTCCCCGGGTTCGTCCCCGCCTACATCCGCCCGCTCTTCTCCGAGGGCAAGGGCCCCTTCCGCTGGGCGGCCCTGTCCGGCGAGGCCTCCGACATCCACAAGACGGACAAGGCGATCCTCGACCTCTTCCCGGAGAACGAGTCCCTGCACCGCTGGATCAAGCTGGCCGGCGAGCGCGTCCACTTCCAGGGCCTGCCCGCCCGCATCTGCTGGCTCGGCTACGGCGAGCGCGACAAGGCCGGAGAGCGCTTCAACGACATGGTGGCCTCCGGTGAGCTCGCCGCGCCCCTGGCCATCGGCCGCGACCACCTCGACTGCGGCTCCGTCGCCTCGCCGTACCGCGAGACCGAGGCCATGCTCGACGGCTCCGACGCGATCGCCGACTGGCCGCTGCTCAACGCCATGGTGAACGTGGCCTCGGGCGCGTCCTGGGTCTCCATCCACCACGGCGGCGGCGTCGGCATGGGCCGCTCCATCCACGCCGGCCAGGTCACCGTCGCCGACGGCACCGCGCTGGCCGGGGAGAAGATCCGCCGCGTCCTGACCAACGACCCCGGCATGGGCGTCATCCGCCACGTCGACGCCGGCTACGACATCGCCGAGTCCGTCGCCGCCGAGCGCGGCGTGCGCGTCCCGATGCGGGAAGGCGACTCCGCGTGACCCAGCACGTCGGCGGGCCGGGGACCGTGGCCCCGGCCGCCCCGGGCGGCTCCGCGCCGGCCTCCTTCCACGCCATGTGGCGCGACCTTCGGCCCATCGGGCGCCACGCGGACAGCGGCGGATACCGCCGGTTCGCCTGGACCGGGGCCGACGCCGACTGCCGGGCGTGGTTCCGGGCGCAGGCCGAGTCCCGCGGGCTGCGCTACGAGCTGGACCGCAACGGCAACCAGTGGGCCTGGCTCGGCGACCCCGCCGAGGGCGACGCCGTGGTCACCGGATCCCACCTCGACTCCGTGCCCGACGGCGGTGCCTTCGACGGCCCGCTCGGCGTCGTCTCGTCCTTCGCCGCCCTCGACGAACTGCGCGGCAGGCAGGTCCGGTTCACCAGGCCCCTCGCCGTCGTCAACTTCGGGGACGAGGAGGGCGCCCGGTTCGGACTCGCCTGCGTCGGCTCCCGGCTGGCCGCCGGGCAGCTCACCGTCGAGCAGGCACACCGGCTCACGGACGCCGACGGCGTCACGCTGCCGCAGGCGATGGAGCGGGCCGGGTACGACCCCGACACCATCGGACCGGACCCGGAACGCCTCGCCCGTATCGGCGCCTTCGTCGAACTCCACGTCGAGCAGGGCCGGGCCCTCGACCTGTCCGGCGACCGGATCGGCATCGCCAGTGCCATCTGGCCGCACGGCCGCTGGCGCTTCGACTTCCGGGGCGAGGCCAACCACGCTGGCACCACCCGGCTCATGGACCGCCGCGACCCGATGCTCCCGTACGCCGAGACCGTGCTCGCCGCCCGGCGCGAGGCCCGGCTGACGGGCGCCGTCGCCACCTTCGGCAAGATCTCCGTCGAGCCGAACGGCGTGAACGCCATCCCGTCGCTGGTGCGCGGCTGGCTGGACTCCCGCGCCGCCGACCAGCCGACCCTCGACACCGTCGTCACCGGCATCGAGAAGGCGGCCCGCGAGTACGCGCAGGCCCAGGGCGTCGAACTCGACGTCGTGCGCGAGTCGTTCACCCCCGTCGTCGAGTTCGAGCACGCCCTGCGCGACGAACTCACCCGTATCCTCGCCGGCGCGGCCGACCTCACCGTCCCCGTGCTGGGGACGGGCGCAGGACACGACGCCGGAATCCTCTCCGGGACCGTCCCGACCGCCATGCTGTTCGTACGCAACCCCACGGGTGTCTCGCACTCCCCGGCCGAGTACGCCGCCGAGGACGACTGCGTGGCCGGGGTGACCGCACTCGCCGACGTACTCGAAGGGCTGGCCTGCAGGTGACGCAGACGTACTGGCTGGAACACGCCTGGCTCGACACCCACGTCGAGCCGGGCGTCGCCCTGACCGTGTCGACCACCGGCTCCGCCGCCGGCGCGGACGGCCGCATCACCGCCCTTCGCACGGGCGTCCGCACACCGCCCCCGGGCGCCGAGATCCTGCGCGGACTCACCCTCCCCGGGCTCGCCAACGCCCACTCGCACGCCTTCCACCGAGCCCTGCGCGGCACCGTCCAGGTGGGGTCCGGCACCTTCTGGACCTGGCGCGAGATCATGTACTCCGTCGCGGACCGGCTGACCCCGGAGACCTACCACGCGCTCGCCCGCGCGGTGTACGCCGAGATGGCGCTCGCGGGCGTCACGGCCGTCGGCGAGTTCCATTACCTGCACCACGCCCCGGGCGGCACCCGCTACGCCGACCCGAACGCGATGGGTGAGGCACTGATCGAGGCCGCGCGGGAGGCCGGGATCAGGATCACGCTGCTCGACACGGCGTACGTCTCCTCGGGCTTCGGCCAGCCGCCCAACCGCCACCAGCTGCGCTTCTCCGACGGCAGCGCGGACGCCTGGGCGGAACGCTCCTCCCTCCTCAAGGACCGTGACCACGCGCGGATCGGCGCGGCCGTCCACTCCGTACGGGCCGTGCCCGCCGGGCAGCTGGCGACGGTGGCGCGCTGGGCCGAGGAGCGGCGGGCCCCGCTCCACGTCCACCTGTCCGAGCAGACCGCGGAGAACGACGCCTGCCTGCAGCACCACGGATGCACACCCACCCGGCTGCTCGCCGACCACGGTGTGCTCGGCCCGCGCACCACGGGCGTCCACAACACGCACCTCACCGACGAGGACATCGCCCTGCTCGGCGGCTCCTCGACCGGCACCTGCATGTGCCCCACCACCGAACGCGACCTCGCCGACGGCATCGGCCCCGCAGCCGCCCTGCAGCGCGCGGGCTCACCCCTCTCCCTCGGATCCGACAGCCACGCCGTCATCGACCTCCTCGAAGAGGCCCGCGCGATGGAGCTGAACGAACGCCTGCGCACCCGCACCCGCGGCCACTGGACGGCCGCCGCCCTGTTGCGCGCCGCCTCCGCGGACGGCCACGCGGCCCTGGGCTGGGACGACGCGGGCATCCTCGAACCCGGCGCGCGCGCCGACTTCACGACCATCGCGCTCGACTCGGTCAGAACCGCGGGCACGCTGCCGCGACTCGGCGCGGAGTCGGCCGTGTTCGCCGCGACGGCCGCCGACGTGCGCCACACGGTCGTGGCGGGCCGGCCCGTCGTACGCGACGGCGCGCACACCCTCGTACCGGATGCGCCGAAGGCCCTCGCGGACGCCGTCGAAGCCCTGCGCGCCTGAAACCCGTCCACAGGCTCACCACCGACAAGGACGCCATGAGCACCGTCATCACCAACATCGCCACGCTGGTCACCAACGATCCCTCCCTCGGTGACGGACCCCTCGGCACGATCCGGGACGCGGCCGTCGTCATCGACGGCGACCACATCGCGTGGACCGGTGCCGCGAGAAGAGCACCCGCCACCGACAACCGGGTCGACGCCGGGGGCCGGGCCGTCATCCCCGGCTTCGTGGACTCCCACTCGCACCTCCTCTTCGCAGGCGACCGCACCGAGGAGTTCAACGCCCGGATGTCCGGCCGCGGTTACACGGCGGGCGGCATCCGCACCACCGTCGCCGCGACCCGCGCCGCGAGCGACGAGGACCTGGAGCGGAACCTCACGCACTACCTCGGCGAGGCCCTGCGCCAGGGCACCACGACCTTCGAGACGAAGTCGGGCTACGGACTCACCGTCGAGGACGAGGCGCGCGCCCTTCGGATCGCGGCCCGCCACACCGACGAGGTCACCTACCTCGGCGCGCACATCGTCTCCCCCGATCACGCCGACGACCCGGCCGCGTACGTGGCCCTGGTGACCGGCGAGATGCTCGACGCCTGCGCCCCGTACGCCCGTTGGATCGACGTCTTCTGCGAGAAGGGCGCCTTCGACGGCGACCAGGCCCGCGCGATCCTCACCGCGGGAAAGGCGAGGGGCCTGCACCCGCGGGTCCACGCCAACCAGCTCACCTACGGACCCGGCGTCCAGCTCGCCGTCGAACTCGACGCGGCGAGTGCCGACCACTGCACGCACCTGACCGACGCCGACGTGGCGGCGCTCGCGAGCGGGAACACCGTGGCGACCCTGCTCCCCGGCGCCGAGTTCTCCACCCGCGCCGAGTGGCCGGACGCCCGCCGCCTGCTGGACGCGGGCGTCACCGTCGCCCTCTCCACCGACTGCAACCCGGGCTCCTCCTTCACCTCCTCCGTCCCGTTCTGCATCGCGCTCGCGGTGCGGGACATGGGGATGACCCCGGACGAGGCGGTGTGGTCGGCCACGGCGGGCGGCGCCGCGGCCCTGCGGCGCGCGGACATCGGCCGCCTCACCGTCGGCGCCCGCGCGGACCTGACCCTCCTGGACGCGCCCAGCCACGTGCACCTCGCCTACCGGCCCGGTGTGCCGCTGGTCACCGGTGTCTGGCGGCGCGGCGTACGCGAGGTCTGACCGTCCCGGGGCCCGGTCCGGGCGTCCCGGAGCCGGGTCCGGTCAGGACGCCCCGGCCCGCCACCGCTGCTCCCCGCTCCCGTTCAGCGGGAGCAGCGCCAGGCCGTCGCCGCCGTCCGGGGTGAGCGCGGTCTCGATGGCGACGGCCGGGCGGATCACGCCGTCGTCGTCGACGGTGAACCGAAGGTTCTGGGCGTGCCGGCCCTCGGCCGAGGAGCACTCCCAGATGCCGACGCCGTTGTCGACGGAGCCGCGGCTGTCCAGGCAGAAGCCGGAGTCGGCGTACGACTGGAGGACGCCGCGGGAGGCGTCGACGCGCCAGCGCTGGGTGGGCGAGGAGTCGCAGGAGGCCGTGACGACGTCCGTGCCCTTCTCCAGGTCGCCGTCCCGGATGTCCAGGCACAGGCCCGAGGCGGCGTTCACCACCTGGGCGTACGCGCCTCCCGGCGGAGCGGCCGGGGTGGGCGTGGGGGACGGCTTCGGGCGCGCGGACCTCGAGGGGGACGAAGAGGCGGTCGGCGAGGCGGAGGCGCCGCTCGCCGAGGCCGACGCGCCGGACGGGGACGGGGACCGGGACGGCGTCGCCGAGACCGTCGCCGTGACCGTCACCGACGGCGGGCTCACGGGGGTGCCGGCCGCGCCCGCCGCGTCCCGGGCCGGTGAGCCGCCGGACGGCAGAAGGAGGAACAGCAGCGGCGCCAGGGCGACTCCGAGAGCCGCCGACGCCAGCACCAGGCGGCGGGACGGCGGCCAGGGCGGTCCGGACGGCACCCGGACGGCGGGCGCGGGCTCGTGGGCGCCGGCCATGGTGTAGGCCGTGCCGGCCCAGGGCAGCAGGCCCTCGGCCAGGGCGGTCCGGGGGTGGTCGCGCAGGGCGGACAGCTCCTCGTACGCCGTCGTGCAGTGCGTGCAGTGCGCCATGTGGGCGTCCAGGTCCGGACTGAAGCGGGGGTTGGCGGGCCGCAGCGACTCCTCGATCAGCCGCCGGAAGTCCCCGCAGGAGGGGTCGTCGGAGGCCGCCAGCCGGGCCTTGAGACCGGCCTGGCCCAACACCTGGAGCGCCTGCTCCGTGCCGTACGTCACATCCTCACGGGTGAGGCCGAGCAGCACCGCCGTCCGCTCCTCGGGCTCCCGCTCCACCAGCCCGTACCAGATCAGGCCCTGGGCGCGGGACGGGAGGGACTGGAACGCCGGGAGCATCCGCGGGGCGGGCCCCTCGGGGCCCGCCGTGTTCAGGACCAGGAGCAGCCCGGGGTCGAGGCCGGCGGCCCGCTCGTCGGTGGCCCAGGACACGGCGACCCGCGAGGTCAGCAGGAGGAGCTGGTGCCGCCACGGGACGCCGGGATCGCTGCCGCGGGCCGTCTCCCGGGCCGCGAGGGTGAAGGCCTGCGCCGCGAGCTGGCGTGCCACGGACTCGCTGGTGGTGCACAGGCGGGCGTAGGCGAGGACCGAGGCGCGGTGGCGGTCGCGGAGTTCCTGCAGTGCCGGGTACGCGGTGGGGGTGGCGGCGCGCAGCAGTTCGGTCAGGCGCGCGTCGGGCGTCTGCGCGTGGGCACCGCCGTGGCCGGCCCCGGTCCCGTCGTCCTTGCCGGCCGGATCGTCCTGAGCCATCCCTCCGCCTCCTCGTCCCCCGTGCGGTCGCTGTCCCCGTCCCGACGTACCGGCCGGTTTGGGGTGCCCACAGTGACAGGGGTGACCCTCCGGGGAAAGAGTGGAGAGGAGGTTTCCCGGGGTAACTTCCGCCCGGGAAAAGGAACTGCGCGGAATGAACCGGATGAAGCGGAAAGAAGCGGTCCGGCACCGTCAGGGCCGGACCGCTTTCCACCGGGACCACGCGGGGGAGTTCCGGGACCGCTTGCGGGGGTACCAGGAGTGCGTGGGGGAGTTCCGGGACCGCTTGTGGGGATGAGGCCCCGTCACTCCTCGACCGTCAGGCCCCTGCGGAGCCGCACCAGCGTGCGCGACAGGAGCCGCGACACGTGCATCTGCGAGATGCCGAGTTCGTCACCGATCTCGGACTGGGTCATGTTGGCGACGAAGCGCAGCGACAGGATCTGCCGGTCGCGCGGCGGGAGACCGGCGATCAGGGGCTTGAGGGACTCCACGTACTCGATGCCTTCGAGCCCGTGGTCCTCGTAGCCGATCCGGTCCGCGAGCGCGCCCTCGGAGTCGTCCTCCTCGGGCTGGGCGTCCAGCGAGCTGGCCGTGTAGGCGTTCGAGGCGGCCATGCCCTCGACGACCTCGTCGTTGGTGATGCCCAGGCGCTCCGCGAGCTCGGCCACGGTGGGTGACCGGTCGAGCCGCTGGGCGAGTTCGTCGCCCGCCTTGGCCAGGTCGAGCCGGAGTTCCTGCAGTCTGCGCGGCACCCGCACGGACCAGGAGGTGTCGCGGAAGAAGCGCTTGATCTCGCCGATGATGGTCGGCATGGCGAAGGTGGGGAATTCGACGCCGCGGCTCAGCTCGAAGCGGTCGATCGCCTTGATCAGACCGATCGTGCCGACCTGGATGATGTCCTCCATCGGCTCGCTGCGGGAGCGGAAGCGGGAGGCGGCGAACTTCACCAGCGCGAGGTTGAGTTCGACGAGCGTGTTGCGGACGTACGAGTAGTCGCGGGTGCCCTCTTCGAGGGACTCCAGGCGCTCGAAGAGCGTCTTGGACAGCGCTCGCGCGTCCACCGCCCCCACCTCGTCGTACGGGGGGATCTCCGGGAGCCCTTCCAGACCGGCGAGCTCCGCGCCGTGGTCGGCGGGATCGTGGTCCGGGTGCTCCGGAGAGGGTGCCGACGTCGCCCTCTGGGTCTGCGATGCGTCGAGCCGGGGTGACATGTGTCCTCCATCGTTCTCGGCATATGGCCGCCGATGCCAATACGTGCACTGCGGTGTGCGGCGCCTCCGTAGCCGGCCGTGTCGAATAGCTGTCTCTACTAGCCCTACCCGCTTTCGCGTATCCCTCGCAAGTGCATTTCATTGCTAAATGTCCGTTTCCTGGGGGTTGTTCGGGTGTCGGGGATCGTAAGGAAGGCGTAGTGTTCGAGTGCGTAATCAGCACTCACGACGCTCGGGAGAGAGACGGCATGGACCGCGGGACGGTCGGCAGCGCACAGTCGGGCCGGCTTCTGGTCGAAGTGCGGGAAGAGGGCTCTAGCGCCGTCGTGACCCCCGCGGGTGAGTTGGATCACCACACGGCCGAATTGTTGCGTGAGCCACTCGAGGCCTGCCTCGAAAAGGGGTACGCCCGGCTCGTCGTGGACTGTTCACGGCTGGAGTTCTGCGACTCCACAGGGCTCAACGTGCTGCTCGGTGCCCGGCTCAAGGCCGAGGCCGCGGGCGGTGGCGTCCACCTGGCGGGGATGCTGCCGGTGGTGGCGCGGGTCTTCGAGATCACCGGGGCGGAGGCCGTCTTCACCGTTCACGAGACGCTCGATGCGGCGCTGGCCGACTAGGCGGGGCGCTCGGACGCCGCTCTGCCGCGTCCTGGTGGGCCCGCGCGGCCGCTGCGTCACGTCTGTCACACATTCCCGGTCGGGCAGGGGGGTGTTCCGGCGCGACAGTCGGGCAGGAGACATCCTGACTATGTCGGCGAGAATCGGTGGGAACGTCGTAGAGAAGCACTGTAGATATTCGTCCCGAGCGTTCTGGGCACGGAAGTGTCCTGATGTCCTGAGTGCGGAAGCCCCTGGTGTGCGTACCACATGCTGAGTACTGAGTCTTGAATCGTGATACTGGTGAATCGGTGAGGTGAAGCGCTGATGAGCACCACCCGGCCCTACTCGCCGGGCGACCGCGGCCCTGAGTCGGGCGACGGCGGCGCTTCCGGGGCGTCGGGAGACGGCGTGAGCGTGTCCGGGCACCCGGTGGCCCCGACCGCCGACGGCGTGTCCGTCGCGGTGTCCGCGGGCGACGCGGGCGTTCCGTCCGTCGCCCGTTCGGCCCGCAGGCTGAGTTTCGAGGGTGAGAGCGCCGTAGTGCCGCTCGCCCGCGACTTCGCCCGTCAGGCGCTGCACGCGTGGGGCTGGCTGCCCGCCGCGGGCGCCGACCGGCGAGCCGCCGCCGAGGACGTCCTGCTGGTCGTCTCCGAGCTGGTCACCAATGCCTGTCTGCATGCCGAGGGTCCGGAGGAGCTCCGGCTCAGCTGCGACAACAAGGTGCTGCGCATCGAGGTCTCCGACCGGGGCACCGGCCAGCCCGCCCCGCGCACCCCGCACCGCGCCGGACGGCCCGGCGGCCACGGCATGTTCATCGTGCAGCGGCTGTGCCTGGACTGGGGAGTCGTCCGTGCTCCGGGCGGCGCCGGCAAGACCGTATGGGCGGAACTCGGGGCACCTGCCTGACGCCCACCAGGAGTTACCCGCGGTCATGACGCTTCTTCGTACGTGCCGCACGCGCGCTGGATCTCCTCAGATCCGGCGCGCGCTTTGTCTTCCCTCCACAAGGCCCCGGGCGTACCTTGACGGCCGATCTGATGTTCCGTCAGGAATCAGTCGGGAGTGAGGGGCAGGCCGTGCCGAACCGGACGTACCAGAAACGAAACGCCGCGCTCGCGCTCGCCGCGGCCGTGGCCGGCTCGGCCGTGCTGATGGCCGCCCCGGCCGCCCAGGCCGCCGTGGTGGACGTCAACTACCAGTGCAAGACACCGATCGGCGACAAGAGCGCCGTGTCGCCCATCGACATCAAGAGCGTCAGGAGCGGCAGCGCCTACAAGCTCACCATGTCCTGGCAGAAGGGTGTCTCGTCCAGCCCGGTCGAGCTGGGCAAGGGCGCGATGAGTCCGAGCGCGGTCATCAGGGTGGGCGGCGCGGACAGTGGCACGGTCGCGGTGAGCGGGCCGGCCAACGCGGCCGCGATCCCCGCCAACACCCCGATCAAGATCAGCGACCTGAGCGGGACGTACACCCCGTCCAAGAGCGGCAAGGTCACCTTCACGGCGGGTGTGCTGACCATCAAGGCGCTCGGCACGACGACCACCTGCACGCCCACCAACAACCCGGGGCCCTCGCTGACCCTCGACGTCACGGCCGCGGGCGGCGGGTCCGGGTCGGGCGGATCGAGCGGGTCCGGTGGGGCGGGCGGGTCGGGTTCCCGGACCGGCTCCGGCGGGCAGCTCCCGCAGACCGGCCCCGCCGACTCGGCGCTCGCTCTCGGCACGCTCGGCGGCACCGTACTGCTCGCGGGTGCCGCGGGCACGCTGTGGCTGACACGCAGGCATCAGGCGGCACGCCGCTGACGCGTTGACCCGTTCGACGACCAGGAGCCGCCGATGCCCTACGCCCGTGTTGTGTGCTGTGCCGTCGGCGTGCTGCTGTCGCCGGCCGCGCCCGCGGCCGCCGCGGGTGCGGCCGGCTGGTCCGTCGTGCCGTCCGCGGGCACGGGCACCGGGCGGCCGTACGTCTACGCGGAGGGGACGCCCGGCACGGTCCTCCAGGACACCGTGTCCGTGCTCAACCCGGGCGCGCGGCCGCTGACGGTCCGGCTGCGCGGCGCGGACGCCGACAGCACCGCGCGCGGCGGCTTCACCGTCCGTACCACCGTGAGGCCGACGGACACGGGCGCCTGGATCGCCTTCGCCGAGGAACGGGAGGGACACCGGACGCCGACCGGCACGGTGTCCGTGCGGGTGCCCGCGCGCACCCGCGCCGACGTGCCGTTCAGCGTGAGCGTTCCGCCGGGCGCGACGCCCGGCGACCATCCGGGGGCGATCGTCGCGAGCGCCGGCGGCCGCTCCTCGGCGGTACGGGTGCGGCTGCGGGTCGGGGGACCGGCGTTGTCGGCGCTCACGGTCGAGCACGTCACCCTGCACGGCGGACGCCTCTCGTACGAGCTGGTCAACCGCGGTAACACCGTGCTCACCCCGAAGCTCGCGGTACGCGCCGACGGTGTCCTCGGCAGGGTCCTCGACCGCCCTCCGAGGGCCCTTCCGGTCGAGCTCCTGCCGGGCCGCCGCGTGACGCTCACCGAACCGTGGCGCGACCGGCCGGCGCTGGACGCGGTCGACGTGCGGCTCACGGTGACGGCGGCGGGAGGGGCGCGCGCCACCGCCTCCACGCCGGTGCGGTTCGTGCCGTGGGGCGCGGTGGCGGGTGTCGGATGCGGTCTCGCGGCGGTCGCCGTGCTGCTCGTCGTACGGCGGCGACGGCGCCGTACGACGGACGGCGGGGCGTGCGCACCGGCGCGTACGGAAACGGCGCGTACGGAAACCGGGCGTACGGAAGCGGAGTGGACGGGAGCGGTGTCGTGAGCTTCGTCGGTGGCAGGACGCGCGCTGCGGTGTGGGCGGCGGCGCTGCGGGCGGCGGCGGTCGCGCTGCTCGTGGTCCCGGTGACGGGGACGGCCGCCGTGTCCGTCGCGTCCGAGGGAGCCGTCGCGTCCGCCGGATCAACTGGGCCCGCCGGGTCGGACGTGTCGGACGTGTCGGCCGTGTCCGTAGCGTCCGACGCGGGGAGACCGGGGGTGAGACTGTCCACCTCCGAGGCGGGGACGGGTGGTTCGGTCACCGTGACCGGCAGCGGATGGCGGCCGAGGACGCTGCTGATGATGCTGATCTGCGGGCAGTCCGTGCCGTCCCGCGGCGTGATCGGCGGCACCAACTCCTGTGCCAACGCGGGCGGCCGGGCCGTCACCACCGACGCGCGGGGGACCTTCGAGAAGAGACTGCCGGTCACCGAGCCGCCCAAGCCCTGCCCGTGCGTCGTGCACGTCGCCACGGTCACGGGCCGACAGGCGGCGGCGGACGCCGTCTTCATGGTCGCGGGGCACTCGGTCGAACCGCTGCCCAGGGAGTCGGGCGCCGGCCGCCTGGCGGTGCTCACCGACACCCGGCTGGACGGCTCCGGCGGACTGCTGACCTGGTTCGGCGCGCCGCCCGCCCGGGACCTCGTCTTCACCGTCGGCAACGTCGGCACCGCCTCCGTCCAGGACCCCGTCTTCCAGGTCGGCACCTCGCACGGGGTGTTCGCGCCGCAGTGGGAGGAACAGCAGTGGCGCGGCACGGTCGCGCCCGGCAGGAAGGCGCGGATCACCCTCCCGGTGGAGCTCGCGGCCGGAGCGCACGGCGACTACACGGTCTCCTTGAAGTACGACGGGAAGGTCCTCGCCGAACAGCCGTGGGGCGTCGGCCGCCCCTGGGGGGTGACGCTCTTCTGGATCCTGCTGGCCGTGGTCGTCCCGGCGGCGGTGTTCCGGATCGGGATGGCCGTGGTGGACCGGGTGCGGCCCCGCAGGTCGGCGCGCCGCGCGAGCCGTCACCGGGTCTTGCGGCTGCCGGACATCACCCTCCGGCTGCCGTGGCCGGGCGGTTCCCCCGCCTCGCCGTCCGCACCCCCCGCGCCGGGTTCCGCGCCGGAGGCGACGCGGTCCGCCGCGGCGCGGAACCGCGCCCCGAGGACCGCTACGACCCCGACCCTGCCGTGGTTCACACCGGACAGCGATCCCGGTGGCGCCGCGAACGGTCAGCTCTCCGCACCGCAAGAGAACAGTCCGACGACGAAGGGGAACACGTGAGTACGCGATGGAGAGTTGCGCCGGCGGGAGGGCGGAGAGGCGCCCCCTCGGACGGGCGGAGCACAGTCCCCCGGGGCGGCCGGAGAGCGAGCGCGGCCGGATTCGCGCTGATGCTCGCCGGCGCGGGCCTTCTGGTGGGCGTGGCGGCGGCCCCGGCACAGGCGGCCGGGGTGTCGTACGCGACCAGGTGCGTTCCGCCCGCGGCCTCCGGCCTGGACCCCGTCATGGGCACCACCGAGGTGCAGATCACCGCGCCCGCGACGGCGAGCGTGGGCGACGAGGTCGAGGTGGTCTGGAAGTTCACGCAGGCCGCGTCGAAGAACCCCGACCTCATCGACCTTCCGGCCGACTCGGTCCAGCCGAGCGGCACCCTCAAGGCGGCCGGTGCGCAGACCGCGGACCTCGCGATGCAGGGACCACGTGAGAACCCGGCCATACCCAAGGGCGGGGCCATGGTGCTCTCCGACATGAAGGGCACCCTGAAACTGACGGCGCCCGGCACGGTCACGCTGACCCCGGACGCGTACAGCATCAACGCCTTCTCGACGGACACGAAGTGCGCACCGACCGAGACGGTGAAGCCGGCGGCCACGATCGAGGTGACGGGGTCCTCGACGACACCGACCCCCACACCGACGACGACGCCCTCGCCCACCCCCTCCGGCACGGCGTCGACGCAGCCCACCGGATCGGCGTCGGCGAGCCCGAGCGACAGCGGGGGACAGACGGACTTCACCGGCAAGGAGGTCTCCGTCGCCTACGCGTGCAAGACGCCGATCGGGGACAAGAACGCCACCTCTCCCGTGCAGATCGACGCCCGGAAGAGCGGCGAGAACTTCGCTCTCACGGTCAAGTTCAAGAAGTCCGTGATGGACAGCCCGGCCGACATCCCGGCGAACTCGGTCAAGCCGTCGATGGAGGTGGTCCTGGGCGGTGCGGACAAGGGCACGGTCCACGTCGAGGGGCCCGCCAACGCCCAGCCGATCAAGTCCGGCGACCCGATCGAGGTGCCCGACCTCACGGGTACGTACAAGCCCGGCGCGAGCGGCGAGTCCACCCTGGCGCCCGGTGTACTGACGGTGACGGCCCTCGGCACCACGACGACCTGCACCCCGGCGACGTCACAGGTCTCCCTGACCCTGGACACCACGCGTCAGGAGGGCGGGGCGTCCGGCGGCGGAGGTTCCTCCTCCACCTCCGGCGGCACGTCGGCCGGAGGCACGTCGACGTCCGGCGGCCTCGCGGAGACGGGCTCCGACAGCCACGGCGCGCTCAGGGCGCTGGGGCTGGTCGCCGGAACGGTGATCCTGCTCGGCGGAGCGGTCTTCACGTTCCTGCCCCGCCGCCACCCGCACTGACCGTCCCCGCGGCCGGGGGCGGGAACGCCGGAGGGCCACCGCGCCGATGTGGTGCGGTGGCCCTCCGGGTGCAAGGCGTCGACTCGGGGGAAGCCCCTGCCGGGGTGCGTCAGTTGACGTCGCCCATCAGCTGCTTGACCCTCTTGCGGTACATCCAGACCGCCACACCGGCGACCACGGCGAGCGTGGCCTCGAGGGCGACGATGCCCGTCTTGTTGAGGTCGACCTCGGCGATGGAGAGGAGGCCGGTCGTGGCGTCACCGGCGGTGACCGCCAGGAACCAGACACCCATCATCTGGGAGGCGTACTTCGCGGGAGCCATCTTCGTCGTGACCGACAGACCCACCGGAGAGAGCGTCAGCTCGCCGACGGTCTGCACGAAGTAGATCGCCACCAGCCACATCGCGGCCGCCTTGTGACCGCCCTCGGCGATCGTCAGCGGGGCCAGGAAGAGGAAGAACGACGCACCGACCAGGATCAGACCGGAGGCGAACTTCGTGGCCGTGCTCGGCTCCTTGCCGCGCTTGTTCAGCGCCAGCCACGCCCAGGCGAAGACCGGGGCCAGCGCCATGATCATGACGGGGTTGACCGACTGGTACCAGGAGACCGGGAAGTCCCAGCCGAAGATGGTGTTCTTGGCGGACGAGTCGGCGAAGATCGACATGGTCGAGCCGCCCTGGTCGTAGATCATCCAGAAGACGGCCGCGGCGACGAAGAACCAGATGTACGCGGACATCTTCGACTGCTCGGCGCGGTTCAGGCTCTTGTCCCGCCTGATACGGCCGATGACCATGACCGGGATGACCAGACCGGCGACCGTGATCGGGACCAGCAGCCAGTTCAGCGTGTAGTGGCCGGAGAAGCCGACGATCGCGTAGAAGACGACGGCGACGGCCGCCCAGAACGCCGACTTGCGCAGCGTCGCGGCCTTCTCCTCGGCCGACAGGGGCGTGGGGACCTCCTGCGAGCGGGGGTTCAGGTGACGGCCGCCGAGTAGGTACTGGGCCAGGCCCAGGGCCATGCCCAGCGCGGCGATCGCGAAGCCCAGGTGCCAGTTCACGTTCTCGCCGACGGTGCCGATGACCAGCGGCGCGATGAAGGCGCCCAGGTTGATGCCGATGTAGAAGAGCGTGAAGCCACCGTCGCGGCGCGGGTCGTCCGGGCCGTTGTAGAGGTGGCCGACCATCGTGGAGATGTTGGCCTTGAGCAGACCGGAACCGATGGCCACGAGGCCGAGGCCCGCGAAGAAGGTCCCGGAGGTCGGCAGGGCCAGCGTGAGGTGGCCCAGCATGATGATCAGGCCCGCGACGGCGACCGTCTTGCGGGGGCCGAGGACACGGTCGGCGAACCAGCCGCCCGGCAGGGCGAGGAGGTACACCAGGGACAGGTACACGGAGTAGATCGCGGTCGCGGTGGCCGCGCTCATGTGCAGGCCGCCCGGTGCCACCAGGTACAGCGGGAGCAGAGCCTTCATGCCGTAGTAGGAGAAACGCTCCCACATCTCGGTCATGAAGAGAGTGGCCAGTCCGCGGGGGTGGCCGAAGAAGGTCTTCTCGGAACCGGGGGTGCCCGGTGTGACCGAGTCCTTCGTCAGGCTGGACGCCATGGTCGTTCCTTGCTGGTCGGGACGCGCTGCTGGAACGTGGCGCGCCCGGTGGGGGGCGGCCGGCACCGGCGAGGTCCGACCCGTCCACCCCACGCCCACGGGGAGTCCGCTCCGGATTGCGAAGCGATGCACGGCGACCACCGGGATCCACGCCCGTCACGCGTCGATGCGCTCGGGCCCGGCCACAGGTCATTCCTTTCAAGGCTGGCGAAACACCAGCCCGCACACAAAAGAGACCCTCAGCGTCACGTAACGCGCCAAAGGTCCTCGTGCGGTGCTACAGGCGTTCAGTCACCATACGACATGTCAATGCGGCATATGGAAGGACTTGAGAGATGGATCACAGGTGACAATGGAACCACGGAAGCGCATTCGAAGGCCCCACCCGAGATCGCGCCCCACAGCCGAAGGCGGCTCTCCGGCCGGCCGAAGGTAAGAATCCCGGTCGCCGATCACACCACAGGTGCTGTCCGAGGCGGACTACCATCACCCCATGACCCGTGTACTGCTCGCCGAGGACGACGCGTCCATCTCGGAGCCGCTGGCCCGTGCCCTGCGCCGGGAGGGTTACGAGGTCGAAGTGCGCGAGGACGGCCCCACCGCGCTCGACGCCGGAATGCAGGGCGGCGTCGACCTGGTCGTCCTGGACCTGGGGCTGCCCGGAATGGACGGCCTGGAAGTGGCCCGCCGACTCCGTGCCGAAGGCCACACCGTCCCCATCCTCATCCTGACCGCGCGCGCCGACGAGGTGGACACCGTCGTCGGTCTCGACGCGGGCGCCGACGACTACGTGACCAAGCCGTTCCGCCTCGCCGAACTGCTCGCCCGCGTCCGGGCCCTCCTCCGGCGCGGCGCCGCGGAGCCGCAGCAGCCGCCCGCCACGCACGGCGTACGGATCGACGTCGAGTCGCACCGGGCCTGGATGGGTGACGAGGAACTCCAGCTCACGGCCAAGGAGTTCGACCTGCTGAGGGTGCTGGTCCGGGACGCGGGGCGGGTCGTCACCCGGGACCAGCTGATGCGCGAGGTCTGGGACACCACGTGGTGGTCGTCCACCAAGACCCTCGACATGCACATCTCCTGGCTGCGCAAGAAGCTCGGTGACGATGCGGCGAATCCGCGGTACATCGCGACGGTACGGGGTGTCGGTTTCCGCTTCGAGAAGAGCTGACACGAGGCCCGTCGCCGACCCTGGGGGCTCCGCCCCCGGACCCCCCGTTCGGCCTGAACGGCCTCGTCCTCGAACGCCGGACGGGCTGAGGGCGCGCGCCCGCGCTGAAAGGCCGAGGCCCGGGGTCATGTATTGCAGCCCGTCCGGCGTTCGAGGACGAGCCCTTCGGGCGAAGCGGCGGTCCGGGGGCGCAGCGCCCCTGGCGGGGGACCGGGGGCGAAGCCGCCAGGGACGGGACGGGTAGGGGCGGCGGGGGCGGAAGAACCCGTCCGCCACCGCGACAGTGCACACTGGTCCCCGTACAGCCACCCGCCCGGAGGGCCCCGTGCGTCGCCGCCTCATCCAGTCCACCCTCTCCGTCGTCCTCGTGGTGATCGCCGTCTTCGGCGTCTCCCTCGTGATCGTCGAGACCCGCACCATCAGCAACAGCGCCCAGGAACGCGTGGACTCCGAGGCCCTGCGCCTCGCCAGCATCGTGGACAGCCGCATCCTCGGCGAGGAACACATCAACGCGGAGATCCTCAAGAACCAGGTCGCCGAGGACCGCTACGCCGTGATCCGGGTCCCCGGCCAGGCCCCCGTCGAGGTCGGGATCCAGCCCAGCGGTGACGTCATCCACTCCACGGCCAAGGGCGAGGAGGGCGAGACGGTCGTCGTCCAGGAGCCCCGCTCGGCCGTGACCCGCGAGGTCGGCCGCACGCTCCTGATCATCGCCGCGGTCGCCCTGCTCGCGATCATCGCCGCCGTCCTGCTCGCCGTACGCCAGGCCAACCGCCTGGCCTCCCCGCTCACCGACCTCGCGGAGACCGCCGAGCGGCTCGGCTCCGGCGACCCCCGCCCCCGCCACAAGCGCTACGGCGTCCCGGAGCTGGACCGTGTCGCGGACGTCCTGGACGGCAGCGCGGAGCGCATCGCCCGCATGCTGACCGCCGAGCGCCGCCTGGCCGCCGACGCCTCCCACCAGCTCCGTACGCCCCTCACGGCCCTCTCGATGCGGCTGGAGGAAATCACCCTCACGGATGATCCGGACATCGTGAAGGAGGAGGCGACGATCGCGCTCACCCAGGTCGAGCGGCTCACGGACGTCGTGGAGCGGCTGCTGACCAACGCCCGAGACCCCCGTACGGGCTCCGCCGTCTCCTTCGACCTCGACGAGGTCATCAAGCAGCAGCTGGAGGAGTGGCGTCCCGCCTACCGCAGCGCGGGCCGCGCCATCGTCAGCTCCGGCAAGCGGCACCTGCGGGCGGTCGGCACCCCGGGCGCGGTCGCCCAGGTGCTGGCCGCGCTCATCGAGAACTCGCTCATGCACGGCGGCGGCACCGTCGCCCTGCGTACCCGCGTCACCGGCAACCAGGCCGTCGTCGAGGTCACGGACGATGGCCCCGGGGTCCCCACCGACCTGGGCGCCCGCATCTTCGAGCGCACGATCAGCGGCCGCAACTCCACCGGTATCGGTCTCGCGGTCGCCCGCGACCTCGCGGAGGCCGACGGGGGCCGTCTGGAGATGCTGCAGGCGCAACCGCCGGTGTTCGGCCTGTTCCTGTCGCGTACGCCGCTGAAGAGGCCTCCGCTGGTGGACGACGAGGAGCCGACGGTCCGGTGACGCGGGGCTCCGGCGCGGCGGAGGGTCCCACGGCGGGTGCGCGGAGACGCCTGCCCTAGTTGGCCCGGGCCCTGGCCGGCGCGCGCTCGGCGCCGGCCTGCGTCTCCGCGTCGAGGACGGGCCGCGTCCGCAGCACCGCCCCGGGCTCCGGCTCGGTCGCGGGCTCCTCGGCCGGCAGCGTGCGGAACACCCAGGTGCGGTACGACCAGAAGCGGAAGAGGGTCGCGATGCCGATGCCGACGAACTTGAAGACGTTGCTCTGCAGCGGGCTGTCCCAGCCGAAGCCGTACGTCGCCACGTACAGCACACCGTTCTCGATGACCAGCCCCACCGCGCTGAACAGCACGAAGAGGGTCATCTCCCGGGTACGGCCGCCGCGGTCGCGGTCCCGGTAGGTGAAGTAGCGGAACCCGACGTAGTTGAAGACGATGGCGACGATCGTGGCGATGACGCTGGCCCGGACGACCTGCAGCCCGGTGGCGTGCCGGACCAGGTTGAAGGTCACCAGGTTGACGAGCAGCCCCGCCCCGCCGACCGCGCCGAATTTGGCGACTTCGCGCAGGAGCTGGTCGAACCGGCGGCGAACCGCGCTGCGAGGCCTCGTATGAAGCCCCGAAGAAGCACTGCCCATGGTGTCGCCAGCCCCCGTCGATCGGTCATCGGTCGGTCGTCGTTCGGTTATTTCAACCCGGCCATGCTAACCAGCGGCTCCCTGTGCTGCCTGTGGGCAGACTCACGGGTGGGGAAAAAGCGGGTCACCGACGGTGGCGGGCGCGGGGCGTACGCCAGGGGGACGGGCGGGCCGCGCGGCGGCCGGGGACCGGGGTGCGGAGAGCGGAATCCGGTCCCCGCGGCGCGGCCGATACTCTTGGAGCGTGACGTTCCCGGTAGTCGGCATGGTCGGCGGGGGTCAGCTCGCTCGTATGACACACGAGGCGGGCATCCCGCTCGGCATCAGGTTCAAGCTCCTCAGTGACACCCCGCAGGATTCCGCGGCGCAAGTGGTCGGCGATGTCGTCATCGGCGACTATCGCGACCTCGACACGCTGCGTGACTTCGCACGGGGCTGCGATGTGATCACCTTCGATCACGAACACGTCCCCAGCGAGCATCTGCGGGCCCTGGAGGCGGACGGCATTCCCGTCCGCCCGGGCCCCGACGCGCTCGTGCACGCCCAGGACAAGGGTGTGATGCGCGCGAAGCTCGACGCGATCGGCGTGCCCTGCCCGCGGCACCGGATCGTGAGCGACGTCGACGACGTCGCCGCCTTCGCGGCCGAGGGTCTCGCGCCCGGCGCCGAGGGCGACGGTTTTCCGGTGATCCTGAAGACCGTCCGCGGCGGCTACGACGGCAAGGGGGTCTGGTTCGTACGCTCCCTGGAGGAGGCGGCCGAACCCTTCCGCGCCGGCGTCCCCGTGCTGGCCGAGGAGAAGGTCGACTTCGTACGGGAACTCGCGGCGAACGTCGTCCGCTCACCGCACGGCCAGGCGGTCGCGTACCCGGTCGTCGAGTCCCAGCAGGTCGGCGGCGTCTGCGACACGGTGATCGCCCCCGCGCCCGGGATCTCGGACGAGCTGGCCCTGAGGGCCGAGGAGCTCGCCCTGCGCATCGCGAAGGAACTCGGCGTCGTGGGCCACCTGGCCGTCGAACTGTTCGAGATCCGCGAGCCCGACGGGACGCCCGGCATCCTCGTCAACGAGCTGGCCATGCGCCCGCACAACTCGGGCCACTGGAGCCAGGACGGCGCGATCACCTCCCAGTTCGCCAACCATGTCCGCGCGGTCCTCGACCTCCCCCTCGGCGACCCGCGCCCGCGCGCCAGGTGGACGGTCATGGTCAACGTCCTCGGCGGCGACTACCCGGACATGTACTCCGCGTACCTGCACTGCATGGCCCGCGACCCCCAACTGAAGATCCACATGTACGGCAAGGACGTGAAGCCCGGCCGCAAGGTCGGCCACGTCAACACCTACGGCGACGACCTGGACGACGTCCTCGATCGCGCCCGTCACGCAGCCGGTTACCTGAGAGGCACGATCACAGAATGAGCCCAGTTGTAGGCATCGTCATGGGGTCGGACTCCGACTGGCCCGTCATGGAGGCCGCCGCCCAGGCCCTCCACGAGTTCGAGATCCCCTACGAGGTCGACGTCGTCTCCGCGCACCGCATGCCGCACGAGATGATCGCCTACGGCGAGCAGGCCGCGGGGCGTGGGCTCAAGGCGATCATCGCGGGTGCCGGCGGCGCCGCCCACCTGCCCGGGATGCTCGCCTCCGTCACCCCGCTGCCCGTCATCGGCGTTCCGGTCCCGCTGAAGTACCTCGACGGCATGGACTCACTGCTGTCGATCGTGCAGATGCCGGCCGGCGTCCCCGTCGCCACCGTCTCCGTCGGCGGCGCGCGCAACGCCGGCCTGCTGGCGGCCCGGATCCTCGCCGCGCACGACGAGGAACTCCTCACCCGCATGCGGGACTTCCAGCAGGAGCTGAACGACCAGGCCACCGAGAAGGGCAAGCGGCTGCGGGCCAAGGTCGAGGGCGCGGCCGGCGGCTTCGGCTTCGGGAAGTGACGCGGATGGCCTCCCTCGACGAAGCCCGGGACCTGCTGCGGGAGTTCCCCGTGGTCGACGGGCACAACGACCTGCCCTGGGCCCTGCGCGAGCAGGTCCGCTACGACCTCGGCGCCCGTGACATCGCCGCCGACCAGAGCGCCCATCTGCACACCGACCTGGCGCGCCTGCGCGCCGGCGGCGTCGGCGCGCAGTACTGGTCGGTGTACGTCCGCTCGGACCTGCCCGACCCGCTCACCATGACGCTCGAACAGATCGACTGCGTACGACAGTTGATCGACCGTCACCCGGCCCACCTGCGGGCCGCGCTGACGGCGGCGGACATGACCGCGGCGCGGGCGGAGGGCCGTATCGCCTCGCTCATGGGCGCGGAGGGCGGTCACTCCATCGACAACTCCCTCGGCGCGCTGCGGGGGTTGTACGCGCTGGGCGTGCGGTACATGACGCTCACCCACAACGACAACGTCGCGTGGGCGGACTCGGCCACGGACGTCCCCGCCGTCGGCGGTCTGTCGGCCTTCGGCCGCGAGGTCGTCCGGGAGATGAACCGCGAGGGCATGCTGGTCGACCTCTCGCACGTCGCGGCGACGACCATGCGGGACGCGCTGGACACCTCCGCCGCCCCGGTGATCTTCTCGCACTCCTCCTCGCGCGCGGTCTGCGACCACCCGCGCAACATCCCGGACGACGTCCTGGAGCGGCTGCCCGCCAACGGGGGAGTGGCGATGGTGACGTTCGTACCGAAGTTCGTCCTGCAGGCCGCGGTCGACTGGACGGCCGCGGCCGACGAGAACATGCGCGCGCACGGCCTCCACCACCTCGACACCACCCCCGAGGGAATGAAGGTCCACCGCGCCTTCGAGGAGACCAACCCGCGGCCCGTCGCCACGGTGTCGACGGTGGCGGACCACCTCGACCACATGCGCGAGGTCGCGGGCGTCGACCACCTCGGCATCGGCGGCGACTACGACGGCACGGCGTTCACGCCCGAGGGCCTCGACGACGTCTCCGGCTATCCGAACCTGATCGCGGAACTGTTCGCCCGCGGCTGGTCCCGCGCCGACCTCGCCAAGCTGACCTGGCAGAACGCGGTACGGGTGCTGGGCGCGGCCGAGGACGTGGCCCGCGACCTGCGGGCGACGCGCGGCCCGTCGAACGCGACGTTGCGACAGCTGGACGGCTGACCGCTCCGGACGCTTCCCGGTGGACGGGCCGTACCCCCGAACGCCCCGTCCACCAGGAAGCTCCCCCGCGCCCCGTGCGACGGTGACGGTACTGCGATCACCGTCCACCCAACGGAGCCACGCCATGGCAGACCTGCAGGAAGAACTGCACCCCACCCCCGAGGTGGCGGAGCTCGACCGGCCCACTGCCTGGGCGAAGGCCGGGCCGGAGTCCGGGGCGGCCGACCTGGACGTCCCGGAGTCCGCGCCGACGGCGGCGCGGGAGACCGTCCCGGACGCCGATCCCCTGGAGCGGGCGCGCAGTTTCCTCGCCGGTCATCCCGTCGCCGACGGCTACAGCGGTCTGCCCTGGGCGCTGCGACACCTGCCCTGGTACGACCTGGAGGTGGGCGAGAGCGCCGTGGACACGGATGTGCCGCGGCTGCGGGAGGGGCATGTCGGCGCGCTGTTCTGGTCGCTGCACCTGCCCGAGGGGCTGGCCGGTGACCGGGCCGTCGGCGCCACCCTGGAGCAGCTGGACCTGGTGCGCACGGTGGTCCGGGCCCACCCCGAGGGGCTGCGGATGGCCCACACCGCCTCCGAGATCAACGACGCCCGGCACTGCCGCCGGGTGGCCGTGCTGCTGGGCCCGGCCGGTGCCGCCGCGCTCGGCGACTCGCTCGGCATCCTGCGGGCCCTGCGCTCGCTCGGCCTGCGGGTCCTCACCCTCGCGGGCGCCTCCTGGGCGAGCCAGGCGGGCCTGACCAGGTTCGGTGAGGAGGTGCTGCGCGAGATGAACCGGCTGGGCGTGATCGCCGACCTCTCCGGGACCTCGGACGCCACCATCGCCCGTACCCTGGCGGCCTCCAAGGCCCCGGTCCTGTTCACCCGCTCCGCGGCCCGCGCGCTGCGTCCCCACCCGGCGAACCTCTCCGACGACGTCCTCGCCGGACTGGGCGCGGCCAAGGGGGTGTGTCTCGTCCCGCTCACGGCCGAGCAGGCGGGCCCGACCGTGCGGGACGTCGCCGACCACCTCGACCACGTGCGGTCCGTCGCGGGCCCGGAGTGCGTCGGTGTCTCGGGGACGTACGACTCCGGGGCCGCCCACCCACAGGACCTCGCCGACGCGTCCTGCTACCCGAACCTGATCGCCGAACTTTTCGCCCGCGGCTGGTCAGAGGCCGACCTCGCCCTGCTGACCTGGGGAAACGTCCAGCGAATCGTGCGCACTGCGGACTTCACGGCGCGGGCGGCCCAGCAGCGCCGCGAGCCGTCCACGGCCAGGATCGCCGATCTGGACGGCTGAGCGGGCCGCCCGGACCCGGACCCGGTCAGCAGGCGCAGAGGCAGAACGGGTGCCCCGCCGGGTCGGCGTAGACCCGCCAGCCCCGCGAGCGGTCCTCGGTGTCCAGCGGCCGCGCTCCGAGCGCGAGTACGCCCTTCTCGGCCGCGTCCAGGTCGTCGACGGTCAGGTCCAGGTGGAACTGCTGCGAGCCCTCGGGCGCGGGCCATCGCGGCGGTACGTGCCCGGGGGCGGCCTGGAACGCCAACGACTGTCCGCCGGGCACCTTCAGATCCACCCAGTCCGTGTCGCCTCCGTCCCCTTCGTCCGATTCCACGGTGCCGCCCAGCACCTGGGCGTAGAACCCGGCCAGTGCGCGCGGGTCGGGACAGTCCAGGACGACGACGCCGAGCTCGGCGAGAGCCATGACTCCTCCTGAGGAAGAATGGTTACCCGTAGACCCCTGAATGGGGTAACGGTTACTGCATGGTCCCGCACAGGAGGTAACGTCGCAACCATGAACGACCGCGCACCCGCGCCCGGACGACTGGTCCTGATCCAGTCCCTGGTGAACACCCTCGACCTCGAATCGGGCGCGGACCGGCTGGACACCGCCGAGGGCCGGGCCGCGTTCGGCCTCGCGAAAGGCGGCACGGAGGCGGCACGCGAACTGCGCGAGTCGCTGCGCGCGGTGTGCCTGGCGCACGCCGACCACCCGCCGCACCAGCCGGTCACCCCGCTCGGCGAGCTGCTGGCCGGGGCGCCCCTGTACCTCATGGTCGACGGACGCGACGGCGGCGCGGGCTTCGCTCCCGCCGCCCCTGCCGTCACCTCGGCATCGGCCGCCCCTTCGGCCCCTGACGTACTCGCGGCCTCTGACGCCCCGTTGCCCGCCGCGAACGAGTCCCTCGCCTCACGAGTCGCAGCGGCCATCGCGGAGTCGCTCGTCGAAGGCACCTGGGCCCGGCTGAAGGCCTGCGAGGCGCCGACCTGCCACTGGGCGTACTACGACCGCTCCCCGGCCGGCCGCGGCCGCTGGTGCTCGATGTCGGTCTGCGGGGCGCGCGCCAAGATGCGCCGCTACCGCGCGAAGTAGAAGCAGCCGACGGAGCCGTACGAAATGAAGTGGGCCGACCGGCCCCGCCGGTCATCGGGACGGTGGAGAATGTGGGACGACGCCGGTCCGGCCGACTGAGCCTCGGCCGGACCGGCGTCGTCCGGGTACTGCCGTGCCGTGCGGTACCGGGTCAGGTGACCAGCAGCCGGTTGAAGAACGAGCGGTAGTGGCGCAGTGCCAGGCGCAGGTTCTCCGTGTCGGCCTGCTCGCCCCGGTTCCACTGTCCTTCCAGTTCCTGTTTGTGATCGGCGAAGGTGGCGGCGAGCCTCTGCATCACGTCCGCGACGAGGGCGTCGGCGGTGTGCACGGCGTCGCGCGGGTCGTCGACGAACTGGCTCTGCACCTCCTGCCAGCGTGCGCGGAACGCCTCCTCGTCCTGCGGGCTGAGGAGTTGGGGAGTGTCGTCTCCGTCCTGGGTGGCCCCGGTGTCACCACGGGCTGTCCGGTCCCGCGAGCTCGTCGCCTGCGTGTCGGCGCTCCCGGCCCGGTCGTCCGGACCGCCGGCGTCGCGTTCGGTGTCCTCGCGCCCGACACCCTCGCGTCCCGTGTCCTCGCGTCCGGTGTCGTCACGCTCCGGGGCGTCGCTCGGTGTGGCCGTGCTCTCGCCGGGGAACGTCGGCGCTTCCGGCGGAGGGCCCGACGTGCCCTCGGTGTCCCGGTCGCGGGGCTGGGCGAGATCGTCGGTGGACAGGCCGCTCTCGGTGGCGGTGTCCGGCATGTCATGCCCTCGTGTGTCCTGGCGGTGCATCGCTCCTCCGATCGGTCCGGGCCGGTCAGGCCCGAGCGTGGCGGCGACGGCCGCCGTCGGAGAGCAGCTCGTCGAAGAGGACGCGGTAGTGCACCATGGCCCCCCGCAGCTGCTCCGTCGTCGCCTGGTGCCGCATACTGAGCGCGTCCACGTCATGGGCGGCCCGGTAGTGCTCCAGGGTGCGGCCGTGCTCGACCGAGAGGTCCTTGAGCTGCTGCTCGAAGTCCTGGGTCGGATAGCCGCGTTCGTTCATCAGCGAGGTCACCAGGCGGTCCGCGTCGTGCACGGCGCCCTCCGGGTGATCCACGAAGTCTTCCTGCACGCCGGCCCAGTCGCGGGTGTACCGGTCCTTGGCGCCGCTGTCCAGCGGCCGGATGTCCAGGGAGTCGTGCCGCTTCTCGCGGGCCTTGAGGTCACGCTCGGCGTCCGAGCGGTTGTCGGCGTTGTCCACCGTTCGCTCGTACTCCGGACCGAAGCGCTCGCGCAGCTTCCGGCGCCGCATGAGCTGTGAAGCCACCACCGCGATCAGGGCGATCACCACCACGACAGGAATGATGATGGCCAGAAGTGTTCCTGTTGACATGGGGCAGAGCCTCCTCGCCGGCGCCCGATGTGCGCCTCTACCTGCCGGGTCCCCCCAGCCCCGGGGTTGAAACGAGATGCGTGGAATGCCCTGAATGCGGCTACGGGCGCGGTTTGTCGGGGGCGCGCGGGTCCGGTGCGGGCGGTACGGGCGGCCCGCGCAGCGCGCCGAACACGGACCAGGCGACCGACACCATCGGAACGGCCACGACCGCGCCGATCACCCCGGCCAGGACGCCGCCCGCGATGACGGAGAGGGCCACCACCACGGGGTGCAGCCGGACCGCCCAGCTGAGCACCAGCGGGTGCAGCACATGACCCTCGAGCTGGCCGATGACCACGATCAGGGCGAGGACGACGACGGCGACCACCGGACCCCGAGAGGCCAGCGCGACGACCGTGGCCACGCCGAGCGCGACGGGCGAGCCCACCAGCGGGACGAACGCGGCGAAGAACTCCAGCAGGGTCAGCGGCATGGCCAGCGGCACGCCCAGCAGGGACAGGGCGACGCCCACCAGCACGGCGTTGGTGGCCGCCACGATGATGATGCCCCGGGTGTACCCGGCGAACGTCCGCCAGGCCGCCCGTCCCGCGCGGTCCCACGACTCCCGCGCGCTCTCGGGCAGCAGCCCCTGGAACCACTGCCAGAACCTTTCCCCGGAGAGGATGAAGAACAGGGAGCAGAACAGTGCGAGCACGGCGGCGGTCAGCACCTCCAGCAGCCGCCCGGCACCGCTGAGCGCGCTGCTGAGCAGTGCGGCACGGTGTTCCGAGAGATACGAGGTCACCTTGTCCTGAAAGTTCGCCAGCGCCGTGTGGTCCACATGGAAGGGAGACCCCTCCAGCCACCGTTCGATCCGTCCGACGCCGCCGGCGAACTCCTGGCTCAGCCGGTCCGATTCCCCCGCGACCAGACTGCCGACCAGGGCCAGCAGCCCGAACACCACCACCAGGCTCCCCACCAGGCTCACCGCCGCCGCCACGCCCCGCGGCACCCACCGTGCCAGCAGATTGGCCGCCGGACGCAGCACCGAGGTCACCACCAGCGCGAGGAACAGCGCGACGGCGACCAGTTGCAACCGCCCCAGGATCTTGAAACACGCGTACGCGGCCGCTCCCAGCACGAGCAGCCGCCAGGCGTACGCGGCGGTCACCCGCAGGCCGCTGTTCACGTTCGGCGTCACGCTGTCGCGGTCGCCGCCGCGCCGGGCCGCCGTCCCGGCCGTACGCGCCCGGGCCACCGTGCCCACTCCGCCGGCGGGCCGGCTCCCCCGTACGACGTACCGCGCCCGTCGCCCGCCACGACCGGAGCCGCGGCCCGCATCCGGACCCGTCCCGGGGGCGTCCGCCCGTCCGTGCGCACGACGCGATCCGTCGGTCACCCGTGCGTCACCGCCCTCCGTCGCCGGGACCGGACAGGCGCGTGGCCGAGGAGGCGCCTGCGATCAACGCCGTGGCATCACGTGACCGGGCCGCAACGGGACAGATCGAACACAAGGGGCGTCAGGGACAGCGTGGGGTCCTGTGCCAAGGGCCCGCAAGCGGGGGAGAGCGGGCGGGTCAGGCGGTGGGCCGTCCCATCGCCCGGTACGTCCAGCCGGCCCGCCGCCACAGCTCCGGGTCGAGGGCGTTGCGCCCGTCGAGGAGCACGCGGGCGGTGGCCACCTCGCCCAGGGCGGCGGGGTCCAGCTCGCGGAACTCGCGCCACTCGGTGAGGTGCAGGACGACATCGGCGCCGCGTACGGCACCGGCCGCCGAGTCGGCGTACCCGAGCGTCGGGAAGAGCCGCTCGGCGTTCGCCATGCCCTTGGGGTCGTACACGGTGACCTGGCCGCCCTGGAGGTGGATCTGCCCGGCGACGTTCAGCGCCGGCGAGTCCCGTACGTCGTCGGAGTCGGGCTTGAAGGTCGCGCCGAGCACGGCGACCCGCTTGCCGAGGAACGAGCCGCCGCCGAGCGCCTCCCGGGCCATCTCGACCATCTGGCCGCGCCGCCGCATGTTGATGGAGTCGATCTCGCGCAGGAAGGTCAGCGCCTGGTCGGCGCCCAGCTCACCGGCGCGTGCCATGAAGGCGCGGATGTCCTTGGGCAGACAGCCGCCCCCGAAGCCGATCCCGGCCCGCAGGAACTTCTTGCCGATCCGCTCGTCGTGCCCTATCGCCTCGGCCAGCATGGCGACGTCGCCGCCGGCCGCCTCGCAGACCTCGGCCATGGCGTTGATGAAGGAGATCTTGGTCGCGAGGAAGGAGTTGGCGGAGGTCTTCACCAGCTCGGCGGTCGGGAAGTCGGTCACCACGAAGGGCGAGCCCTCGGCGACCGGTGTCGTGTACACCTCGCGCAGCAGCTTCTCGGACCGCTCGCCGCGCACGCCCACCACGATCCGGTCGGGGTGCAGCGTGTCCTGTACGGCGAAGCCCTCGCGCAGGAACTCCGGGTTCCAGGCGAGTTCGGCGTCCTCGCCGGCGGGGGACAGCTCGGCGAGCGTCCGCGCCAGCCGTTCCGCGGAGCCCACGGGCACGGTGGACTTGCCGACGACGAGGGCGGGTCCCGTCAGGTGCGGGGCGAGCGACTCGAAGGCCGCGTCGACGTACGACATGTCGCACGCGTACTCGCCGTGCTTCTGCGGGGTGTTCACGCAGACGAAGTGGACGTCGCCGAACGCCCCGACCTCGGCCCAGTCCATGGTGAAGCGCAGGCGCCCGGTGGACCCCTCGATGCCCGCCACGTGCTTGCGCAGCAGCTCCTCCAGGCCCGGCTCGTACATCGGGACCTCGCCCCGCTGGAGCATCTCGATCTTCTCAGGGACCACATCGAGCCCCAGCACCTCGAAACCGAGTTCGGCCATGGCCGCGGCGTGTGTGGCGCCGAGATAGCCGGTACCGATCACGGTGATCTTGAGGGCCATGCGTGCTCCTGGGGTATACGGCCGTGGGTGCGCTGCCCGAGCATAGTCGGGGCATGACCGGGCCCCTCGTCGGGCAGGTTTTCCGCTGTCGCCAAGCTCACGTATCCCTCCCGTGGGCGGGCCCCTAAAATTTGGGTTACTTAACGGTAATTAGCGTCTTTGGAGCGTGAGAGACCTTGGCCGGATCGGCTGATTTCGACCTGTACCGCCCGTCCGAGGAGCACGACATGCTCCGAGACGCGATCCGCTCGCTGTCCGAGGCGAAGATCGCGCCCTACGCGGCGGTGGTCGACGAGGAAGCCCGTTTCCCGCGGGAGGCCCTGGATGCCCTGGTCTCCTCCGACCTGCACGCCGTGCACGTGCCGGAGACGTACGGCGGTGCCGGTGCCGACGCGCTCGCGACCGTGATCGTGATCGAGGAGGTGGCGCGGGTGTGCGCCAGCTCCTCCCTCATCCCGGCCGTGAACAAGCTCGGCTCGCTCCCGGTGATCCTCTCCGGTTCCGAGGCCCTGAAGCAGAAGTACCTGGCGCCCCTGGCGGCGGGCGACGGCATGTTCTCGTACTGCCTCTCCGAGCCGGACGCGGGCTCGGACGCGGCGGGCATGAAGACGAAGGCGGTCCGCGACGGCGACTCCTACGTCCTCAACGGCGTGAAGCGCTGGATCACCAACGCGGGCGAGTCCGAGTACTACACGGTGATGGCCGTCACCGACCCCACGAAGCGCTCCAAGGGCATATCGGCCTTCGTGGTCGAGAAGTCGGACGAGGGCGTCTCCTTCGGCGCTCCGGAGAAGAAGCTCGGCATCAAGGGCAGCCCGACGCGCGAGGTCTACCTCGACAACGTTCGCATCCCCGCGGACCGCATGATCGGCGAGGAGGGCACCGGCTTCGCCACCGCGATGAAGACCCTGGACCACACCCGCATCACGATCGCGGCCCAGGCGCTCGGCATCGCCCAGGGTGCTCTCGACTACGCCAAGGGCTACGTCCGCGAGCGCAAGCAGTTCGGCAAGCCGATCGCCGACTTCCAGGGCATCCAGTTCATGCTCGCCGACATGGCCATGAAGATAGAGGCCGCCCGCCAGCTGACGTACGCGGCGGCCGCCAAGTCCGAGCGGGGCGACGCCGACCTGACCTTCCAGGGCGCGGCGGCCAAGTGCTTCGCCTCCGACGTCGCCATGGAGGTCACCACGGACGCCGTCCAGCTGCTCGGCGGCTACGGCTACACGCGTGACTACCCGGTGGAGCGCATGATGCGCGACGCGAAGATCACGCAGATTTACGAAGGAACGAATCAGGTCCAGCGGATCGTCATGGCGCGCAACCTGCCGTGAGCGGAGTCTGACTCCGTGCGTCCCGGTCGCCCTCCGTCCCTCTCCGGGCGGAGGGCGACACACGTAGATCTCCTGGCGGCCTGCGGCATGGGCGGCGGGGCGCCTTCCGCGGCGGTCACTGCCGCAGGGCTTCCAGCGGCTCGATGCGGGCGGCCCGCAGCGCGGGGTAGAGGCCGGCCAGCAGACCCACGACGGAACCGACGAGCGGGGCCGGCAGGACGGTCAGGGGGTCGACGATGGCCGTCCAGTGCTGGATCAGGGCGACCACGACGACCGTGCAGACGCCGATCGCCGTGCCGATCAGGCCGCCGAGCGTGCCCAGGGTGGTGGACTCCGTCAGGAACTGGGCCGCAATGTGCCGGGGGCGGGCGCCCAGTGAGCGACGAAGGCCGATTTCGCCCGTGCGTTCCAGGATCGCCACCAGAGTGGTGTTAGCGATGCCCAGCGCGCCGATCACCAGACAGATCGCCGCGAGCAGGAGGAACAGGCCGGAGAGGGAGGTGTTCACGGAGTCGCGCAGGGCGTGCGGGTCCGGCGGCGTGGCGGCGTGCAGTAGGCGGGGGTGGTCGGGGAGCAGGGCGATCGGGGCTTGGTGGGCCAGGAGGCGCGCCGCGCCGACACGGGTGTGGATGATCATTTCGGCGGGCTGGTCGGTCGGCGGCCCGAAGGCCTTGAGCGCTGTCGTGGTCGGCAGCATCGCGCCCATCAGCGCTTCCGGCTTACGCTGGGCGTCGGACACGATGCCCACGACCGTGTAGGCGCTGTCGTTGATGAAGACCACAGGCTGGTTGTCCAGCCGGGTGATGCCCAGGACGCGTGCCGCGCCCGCGCCGAGCACGCAGACCGGTTCGGCCCGCCTCTCGTGGAAGTGGTTGTAGAGAGCGCCCGCCCGCAGGGTCGGCTGGATCGCCTTCAGGGCCCCGGGGGACGCCGCGAAGACCGTCACTCCGGTGCTGGGGTTGTCGGTCGGAGGGAGCGGCTGGGTGCCGATCCTCGGGTTGTGCAGTGGGGCGCCCCACCAGACGCCGGCCGCCACCACGCCGTTGAGCCGCTGGATCCGATCGTCGGAGTCCTGGGGGAAGTGGACCTCGGGTCTCTCGTCGGACTTGGGTGTCACGTCGTCCACCGTCACCGTGGTGGCGCGCAGCACGTTGAACGACGCGCTGATCTGGCCGGCCGCCGTCGAGGTCAGGCCGAGTACGGCGACGAACGCGCCCACTCCGAGCACCGTGCCCAGCATGGTGAGCACGGAACGGCCCGGCCGCTGGACCAGGCCGGCCAGAGACTCGGCGAACATGTCCCGGATGAGGAGGCGTGACGGGGGCGCCGGGGACGGGTTCCGGTCACGGCGGAGCGCGGTTCGCACGCGGTCGGCTCTCACGCGGCCGACCGCCGTTCGGTGTCGCTGAGGAGGCGCCCGTCGCGGATGGTCAGTACACGCCGGGCGCGTTCGGCCACGGCGGGGTCGTGGGTGATGACCACCACGGTGAGCCCCGCCGTGTGGAGTTCTTCGAGCAGGTTCATGACGTGCGCCGAGGTCACGGAGTCCAGGTTGCCGGTGGGTTCGTCGCAGAGGATCAGTTCGGGACGGTTGACCAACGCGCGGGCGATCGCGACGCGTTGGCGCTCGCCGCCGGACATGGTGGGCGGCAGCGCGTCGAGCCGGTGGCCGAGTCCCACGGTGCGCAGCGCCCGTACCGCCCGGTCGTCGCGGGCGCGCCGGTCCGTGGTGACGTACAGCTGGGCCAGGGCGACGTTCTCCGTGGCCGTGCGGTGGGAGAGGAGATGGAAGGACTGGAAGACGAAGCCGATCCTGTGGCCGCGCAGGGCCGTGCGCTCCCGTTCCCGGAGGGAGGACACGTCGGTGCCGGCGAAGTCGTAGCGGCCTGCGGAGGGCCGGTCCAGCATGCCGATCAGGTTGAGCAGGGTGGATTTACCCGAACCCGAGGGGCCGACCACGGCCACGAAGTCGCCGCGCTCGACGTCGAGGTCGGTGGGGTGCAGGGCGTGGACCGCGACGGCGCCCGGGTACGTCTTGGCGACGCCCCGAAGCCGGATCACGGGAGCGGACGGAGTCGGTTCGCTCACTGGCCGACCACCACGCGGTCGCGGGCCCGCAGCCGTGCCGTACCGGTCGGTGTGACCTGCACCTTTCCGTCCGCCGATACGCCCACCGTGACTCGCACCCGGTGCTGGGAGCCGTCCGGCGCCACCACCGTGACGCTGGTCCGGGCGTCGGCACCGGCGTTGATGGCCGCCTCCGGGACGGTGAGGACCGCGCCGGTCGTGGCGGCGGCCGTGATGGTCATCCGAACGTTCTGGCCGTCGAGCCGGTTGTCCCACGTGCCGATGGGCGTCACCTGGACCGGTAGGTAAGGGATCCCGCCGTTGGCCGGAGCGTTCCCACCCTGGTCCGACGCGTCGCCGCCGGAGGGCAGGGATCCGGACTTGTCGCCGGGGGTGACCAGCTCGCCCACCGAGGACACGCCGGCGCTGGCGGTCACGCCGAGAGCCTCGGAGGTGATCCGGACCTTCATGCCCTCCTTGACCAGGCCCTGGTACGAGGGGTCCAGGTACCCGGTGAGCTTCAGGCCGCCGGTGGCCAGGGAGGCCACCGGGCCGGACACCTTGTCGCCCACGGCCGCGGGCAGGCCGACGACCCTGACCGGCACCGAGGCGGCGAACGCCATCTCGGAGAGGGGGACGAACGGTTCGCCCGTGGCTCCCGACCCGCCGCCCTTCCCCGCGGCGCCCCCGGTGACCGGCACCGGGTAGCCCAGGCGGTGGTACAGCGCCACGACGGACTTCTTGGTCACCGCGCCGAAGTAGCCGTGTTTGTCGCCACCGTGGTAAAGGCCGAGTGTGGCCAGGGCCCCCTGTATCTGGGCGATGTCGTCGCCGGATTCGCCGGGGACCATGTCGCGGTAGGCCGGGATCCGGCCGGGCAAGATGTAGACCGGGCGGCCGGAGAACTCCACGATCGGCTCGGCGGCTTTGACCGTGTCGCCGACGTGCGCCAGTTTTCGGGTGAGCACCGGTGAGGAGCCGCCCAGGTTGGTCGCGCCGCCCAGGGCGCGGCTGTCCGCCACCTCGGTAGGCGTGAGGGACAGAGTGGCGCCGCTGGTCACGTCACCGCGCAGCACCACCGTGCGGGCCAGCCGCTCGGAGCCGACGGACGCGGTGATGACACTGGCCTCCGGTGCCCGGGTGTCTGCCGCCGCCTGTGCCGGGGACTTCACCAGCATCGCACCGCCGAGCCCGCCGAGGGACAGCAGCGCGGCCGCCGACGCCACCGCGAGCACGCCACGACGACGACGGGCCAAGGCGCTGGTACGGGCCGTGCGGTCGCCGCCCGCTGCGGGGTCGGGTTCTGGCGCGGACCGCCGCGGGACGGCGTCCGCGCTCTTCATCAGGTCTGCCATCGTTTCTCTTCCCCGGTCAGGAACCGGACAGCTTGCCGCCGGCCAGTACGGTCGCGACACGCTTCGACTGCTGCCGCAGTCCTTCCCGGGCCTGCTGCAGCTCTTCCGCGTGCTTGTCGATCTGGTCGTTCTGGTATGCGCTCTCCACGGCGAACCAGATGCCCACGAGGTTGACCCCCTTCGCGCACTGCCAGTCCGCCACCGCGACGCCGATTTCCTGCGACGTCGCCGCCGCGGCGCCCCAGCGCTTGTCACCCGAAGCGTCGAACGTCTTCTTGTAGTTCGTGTACCCCTGGGCGCTCATGCACTTCTTCCACGCCGTCTGGGCCGCGATGACGCGGGGGTCCAGCGTCGAGTACTCGAAGGAGTGCGCCCGGATCTGCTCGGCCAGCGGGGAGTGCCCGGCGCGCTGGTCCACGTCGCCCCCCGTGATGGCGCGGTCCGCCTCGCCGACACAGCCGCCGCTGGGCAGGCGCATGCCGTGGTAGGAGTCGACCAGCCCCTGCGCGGACGTGGCGGTCAGGACCGTACGCACCTCCGGCGAGGGCGGGGTGCCCACGTGCTCGGGCAGGCTGCGCGGGTCGTTCCGCGTCATGTGGAAGCCGAACTCCCGGGCGACCTGGAGGGATTCGGGGACGCCGTAACGACGCGAGTTCTTGCTGAAGTTCGGCAGCCGCGCCTCGGTGGGGGTGTACCTGGCTCCGAACCGGCTGACGCAGCGTTGCTCCAGCGTCGTCATGGCGTCGGTCGTCTGTATCAGGTCGTGCCCCGTCGGCATGTAGGCGTCGACGGGCAGTGCGAGGTCCGCGGTGTCGGTGAGCTTCGTGATCGAGGTGACGCCGGGGATCCTGGAGACGGTCGGCTTCGGCTGCTTCTCCTCCTGCGACGAAGTGCCGCCGAGCCCGTTCGAACAGCCCGCGAGGAGACCGACGGCGGCGACGGCGCAGATCAGTCCGACGCCCGCCCGGCCAGAGGTAATCGTCATGTGTGTCTCACGTCAAGGAGCCTCGCTGCCGTTCCGGGACCGGAACGGCAGCGAGGAAGAGGGGAGGATCAGGCAGCCTTCAGCGGTCGGTCAGGTCAGCCGACGCCGATGCCGACCTGGGTGGCGGCGTTGTTGTTCCAGGTGTAGCCGAGCGCGCCGCCCTCGCCGTCGTACGACCAGTCGTAGTTGCCGTTGTAGCCACTGTTGACCCAGACGGTGCCACCACGGTTCTCGAAGTACTCCGACTCCATGGCGGTCGCATTGTTCTTCACCGCTTGGCCGGAGCCGGTGCCTGAGCCGCTCTTGAACGTGTAGCCGGCCAGGTTGGAGACGCTGCCGTCCTTGCCCCAGATCGCGGCGGAGCCGTCGTGGCCGTAGAAGAGGCACAGCGGCTGGTAGTTACCCCCGCCGATCACCGAGTTGCCGCACCGGCCCGTGGCGTTGCCGGTGGAGTGGTGGTTGACCGCCTGCGCGGGCACGGCGAGACCGAGTACCGCGACGCCGGCGACGGCGGCGGTGAAGAGCTTGGCCTGGATGCGCACAAGGACTCCCTTGATGTCGTGTTATGTGAATGGCGGCAACCCGAGTTGACGCCGAATTGGATCATGTTTGGTGATGTCCCGTCAATCTTCTTAACTGGTGCGGTTGTTGTGGCCCACGGGGACGAAATATGCCCTTGCCATGACAAGAATCCGTCGGTCATGATCTGCCAGTCGATCAAACGATCGATCGGGAGAGTCTTATGGGGGATTGGCGATGACCATGTCCATGCGCAGGAGACTCGCGGGATGTGCCGCGGCGCTGTCGATCACTGTCGGGGGCCTTGTCCTCGCCGCGTCTCCGGCACAGGCCGCCGGGTACAACGGCGCCTGCGGCAGCGGCTACAGCGTCATCGACTCCATGAGCGTGGGCTTCCAAGGCGCCGGTACCACGTACCTCACGTACAACAGCTCCAACGGCTACAACTGCGTCGTCACGATGAACAACACCGGTACGACGCAGTGGGTCAACGCCGAGATCGAGGTCTCCGGGGGCAACTGGAACGAGGACTCGGGCCAGTACCGGTACTACGCGGGTCCGCGGTACGTCTACGCCGCGCATCACTGCATCGACTGGGGCGGCTATGTCGCCTACAGCTCAGGCGTCACCGACATCCAGTGGAACGACCACTGCAGCTGATCGCCGCCACTTCCCACCCGACCCGTTCCTATCAACAGCGCCTGACTGACGTGAAAATGATCCTCCGTCAGCGGCGTTTCATGTCCAGGGGGTAGAAATGAACGTGAAGAAGAGAGCTCTCGCTCGCGTCGGCGTGCTGGCCGGAGGCGTCGCCCTGTCGGTGATCGCCGCCACCGGAGCCGCGCAGGCGTACACCAACGACGGCACCAGCCCGGCATCCACCGGCTGCGCCGACGACGGGACCACGGTCGCGTCCGCGCCCATGAAGAACGCCGGCGGCACGCAGGGCACCATCGAGCTGCGCTACAGCCTGAAGTGTCACACCGCTTGGGCCAGGCTCACGCTCAACTACACCCAGTTCGCATGCGGAAACGCTTCCGCCGGTTACGCCTGCGCTGCGGCGACCGTCACCCGCAACGACGATGGACGCTCGTACAGCTGCACCATCAGCCAAGGGCAGAGCCAGTGCTACACCCCGCAGGTGTACGACAAGGGCATGACGTCCTTCGCGAAGGGATACATCGACATCGTCAGCGGCGAGATCCAGACTCGGACCGCCGCGTACTGATCTCCCACGCGCGCTGATCACCGGCACGCGCCGAAAGGGGCCGCAGCTCTTCACGGAGCTGCGGCCCCTTCGCCGTGGGCTCGCTGTCCGCCGACGCGGTCAGCGAGCCCCGCTCACCCCCAGGTGAACCCCTTCTGGATCTCCATGCACGCGTCCTCCTTGTCACCGCTCAGCACGGCGGCCGACTTGGGCGCCTTCGTCGGCTGCGCGGATGCCGGATAGGTGTTCCCGGTACGCCAGTCCGCACCCACGATCATCGTGACTCCCGAGACATCGGTCGACTTGCGTACCGAGCCCACCGGCACCCCCATCGCCTTGGCCACCGCCTGGGCGTCGCCCTCCAGATCGGCACTGGGGTAGAGGACGGTGGTCTCGGCCTCGGGGGTCAGTTCCGTGTCCTTCGTGGCCTCGGTGAACCCCTTGTCCTGCAGTGCCTGTTCGACTGCCAGGGCACGCTGGGGCGTCGGGGCCTGGCCGTGCACCCCGGTGCCATTGCGGACCTGCACGGCGATCTGGCCGTTCGGTGCCGCGGGGTCCTTCGACGCCTGCTCGGCCTTCTGCTTCGCGCCGTGGCCGTTCAGCGGAGTGTCCTTGCGGATCATCGAGATGAGCTGGTCGGCGTCACCGGGCATGGGCACCAGCCGGTTGTGGTCCTGCGACCACTGCTCCGTGGGCAGCGTCGTCATCGTGATGCCCTTGGTGGGCACCTGCTTGAAGTCCTCGGAGAGGTCGTACAACTTCTTGACCGTTCCCAGACCCTCGTCGACCGTGAGCGCCTTCGTCGCGGTCTCCGCCAGGCTGCGCATCTCGTCGGGGTTGCTGAGCGTCGCGTTCTCGCGCAGCTGGCGCACCATCGAGTTCATGTACATGTGCTGGGCGTGGGTACGGCCGAGGTCGGTGCCGTCCTCGAAGCCGTAGCGGGTGCGCAGCCACTGCAAGGCCTGCTTGCCCTTGACCGGCGTGGTGCCAGCCTTCAGCTTCAGGCCCGATCCGTGGCCGTCCGAGGTGTGCGAGTAGACGTTCTGACGAACGCAGACCGGGACGCCACCGATGGCGTCCGCCATCGACACGACCCCGGAGAAGTCGACCATCATGAAGTGGTCGATGTGGATGTCGGTGAGCTTTTCCCATGTGGCGACCGTGCAGCCGGGGCCGCCACGACCCAGAGACTCGTTCGCCATGGACAGGGAGAGCGCCTCGTACACCTTGTGGGTGTGCGGGTCGGTGCACTTGGGGATGGAGATCATGGTGTCGCGCGGGAGACTGACCACAGACATGTTGCTGCGGTCGGCCGAGACGTGCACCAGCATCTGCACATCCGCGAGCGGCGGGCGGCCCACATCCCCCTTGGACCCGCCCAGCTTGAGGTCCTCCGCGGTGTTCCGGCTGTCCGAGCCGATCATCAGGATGTTCAGCGGACTCTGACCGGCGGCGTTCGCGGTCGCCTTGGGCGCGGCGTCGTCGCCGAGGTTGAGCTTGTCCTTCTTGATGTTGCTGTTGAGGTGCTCGTAGTAGAGGTAACCCGCGCCGGCGGTGCCCAGTATCACCACCGTCAGCGTCATCGCCGACCAGCGCAGTATTCGCCGTTTCGGGCGCGGGGGTCTCGGCTCCGCTCCGCGCCTCCGGCTGCCGCCCTGCGGATCGCGGTCGCCGGACCGCGCCCGCGCGCCCTCCTTGTGCCGTCCGCTGCCCGCGCCTTGCGTCTCGCCCGCGTCACCAGGTTCGTCGCCGCGCCGAGTGCGCGGCAGAGCCCCTTCTCTGCGCACGCTGCTTCGTGTCATTCTCCTGCCCCTCCCGCCCCCGGCATCCTCACCGCGGCTTCGTTTCGCGTCCCGGCACACGTCCTAGTACGGACCGGGGCAACCATGTCGCCTTCCCCCTCGACCGTGTGCCTCGGAAAGTCTGGGCACAGGCCGGACGAAGTCTCGGCCACGGCACGTTTCGTGCGTTGCCGAGTTCCTCCACTCAGTGAGACGCAGAATCACGCCTTGAGGTCACCAGACGCACCTGAACCCGTTGGCTGTCGGCCGTGGAACGCCAGGCCGGTGCCTTCGTCGGAGCGGTGACCGGTACGCCCGCACACTTGAAGTCCTCACCGAGCGCAGCGCGATCGCCGACATTCCCTGCGAGTTGCCCGCGCTCCTGACGGCTTCAGAACCGTCCCCCGCTGTTTCGCGGCGGCGTGGCCGAGCCGAGTGGACCTGAGCACGCCCTTCTGGTTCTGCGACCGAACAAGGGTCGTCCGGGCGGAACCGCCGGGTGCGTCCGCGTTGTGGATGCCGACGTCCGGGATGTCGGCGAGGAGGTCCCGGGGGGCGCTCGACGCGGTCGCGTTCGTCCGATCCGCCGAGTCGCACTTCATCATGCGCTTGGAGACAAGCAGGAGGACGCCGGTGTCCGCAGGGCTGAAGTGGACGGCGTTCGTGCCGGCGGCCAGGACGTACGGCGGGGTGTCACTGGTCCACAGAAACCTTTTGCCTGTCGACTTCTTCAGCGTCCGGCCAGAGCGGCGGCGGCTTGGTGCCGTGGGCTCCGGGCCATCGGACGGGCCAGGTCGCAGCTCGAACCCAACAGCCCGGGGGTTCGGCACCCACTGGTCCGATGCGTCGATGCTGTCTGCCCATCCATGGCCTTGCGCGTCCACGGTCGTCTTGTCCTCCGTCGGGGCCACGCGGCGTACCAGCCCCCCAAAGCCCTCGGTCGGTCATGCGCTCGGGCAACGCGCGACTCGTGGTCAAGCACGCCGGATCGCTCACACTATCGGCCAAGTTGAGCATCGAGCGACAGCGGTGAGTAATGCCACTCCCGTACAACCGGTCAATTAGTTTATTTCCGGGGAATAAAGATCGTTCCTTGGTGGACGCTTTACCCGTGGGCGCCGTCGGTGGGCGGGGTCCCGCGGTACGCCGGGCAGGGCCCAGCTGGTCAACGCCGCTTCGGCGAGGCGGGTTTGGGGCGACTGCCTGTTGTGCCCCCACCCGAGTTCGAGCGGGAGATGGTTCGTGAGCGGGCGGGGCGGAAGGGGCACCCGGTAAACCCGCTTCCCTGGTCGGTGCGGGAGCGGAGCCCTTCTGCGCAGCCCGCGTTGTTGTCGTCCGGGCGCGGCTCCCCGGCCAGGGAACGCGTGAGGAGGGGCGTCGGTGTTCCCGGAGTTACCGCATGACGTGCGTCGGAGGCGCGGCCACCTCAGCCCCTGGCCCGCCGCCGGCAGTCGTCAGGAAAGGACAGCACGGGACGAGTCGGGGGGCGGGGCCAAGGCCCCCTTGCCGACCGGTGGTCACAGGGCGCCCAGCGCGCGGCGCAGGTCCTCGGGGCCGCGGTAGTGGACGGCCCGCATCCCGAGTGCGGCCGCCGCCTCCACGTTCTCCAGGGTGTCGTCCACGAACAGGCAGCGCTCGGCCGGAACGCCGGCCCGCTCGACGGCGATGTCGTAGATGCGCCGGTCGGGCTTGGCGATGCCCACCCGCGCGCTGCTGACCACATGGTCGGCGAGGTCCGTCAGACCCAGGACCTCCAGGTCCTCCTCCAACTGCACCGAGGTGTTGGTGACGAGGACCAGGGGCACCTGGGCGCGGACCCCGCGCAGCAGCGACACCACCGCCGCGTCCGCCCGGAACGGCGTCCGCACGAGCGCCCCGCCGAGCTCCCGGGCCGTCTCCTGCGACACCAGTCCGGCCAGGCCCCGCACGGCCGACCGCGCCCACTCGTCCGGCGTGATCCGCCCGACCACCAGTGGCAGCACCGTGTCCGGTGCGAAGGCCAGCTTCATGGTGGTGCCCTCGGCCAGTCCGGCGGCGCGCTCCAGCGCGTTCAGGCGGGACGGGTCGTAGACGCGGATCACGTTGTCGACGTCGCACAGCACCGCGTCGAAGGGGCGACCGTCCGAGGTGGGGCGGGAGGCGGGGGAGAGGGTCATGCCGCCACCCTGACATCCGGCCCCGGGAAGCCGTCGACCAGGGCGGGCAGTCTCAGTATTTCCGCGGCACCGGGTGACTTCCGCGACACCGTGCGCCGCGGGCTCTACACGTCCAGGCCGTCCGCCACCCGCTTCTCCCGCAGCTCCATGATCGCCCGGCGGCGGGCCAGCCGGTGGGTGCGGCGGATCTGGGCCTCCTGGTAGCGGCGTTCGTCCCGCTCGGTCTCCGGCAGGACGGGCGGGACGCGGCGCGGCTTGCCGTCGGCGTCGACCGCGGTGAAGACGAGATAGGCCGAGCCGACCTGCTGCGGTGGCGTGGACTCGTTCCACCGCTCGGCGAGCACGCGGACGCCGACCTCTATCGACGTCCGGCCCGTCCAGTTGACCTGGGCCTTCACATGGACGAGGTCGCCCACGCGCACGGGCTCGAGGAAGGCCATCTCGTCCATGGAGGCGGTCACCGCGGGCCCGCCGGAGTGCCGCCCGGCCACCGCGCCCGCCGCGTCGTCCACGAGCTTCATGATCACTCCACCGTGCACCGTACCCAGGAGGTTGGTGTCGTTGTGGGTCATGATGTGGCTGAGGGTGGTTCGGGACGCGGAGGTCGGCTTACCCGGAATATCGGATTCCGGAGTGGGCGCGTGGTCTGTCATGCCCTCCACCCTATGCGGGGTGCGGACACGGTCCGCTTTGCATCAGATCTGCAACAGGCGTGACCCAGATCTCCTCCCTCTCTTGTTAGGCGCATGGTGCGGCCCTGCACACTGGTCCGCATGAACGATTGGCCCGACGGGTGGGACGACAGCCGCAACAACGGCGGCAACCGGTACGGTCGCGGCAGCGCGGGCGCACAGCCCGAGAGCGCCCGCGTCATGCGGCAGGTTCGGCGCGGCCCGGCCTCGCCCGGTCCGGGCCCCGGCGCCCCGCCCTACGGCGGAGTGCCCCAGCAGCCGAACTACGGGGACGGCCAGGGGTACGGCGACGACTACGACAACGGATACGACTCCGGCTACAACACCGGCCAGGTCTACGGATCGCCGAACGGCCCCGGGGGTCCGCAGGGTCCCGGTGGCACCGGCACCCGCGGTCCGCGCCCCGCGCCGAACTGGCGGCGCCGGATCAAGTGGACCGCGATCACGCTGGTCACGCTGCTGGTCGTGGTCTCCGTCGGCACGTACTTCTGGGCGGACTCCAAGCTCCACCGTGACGTGGATCTGTCGAAGGTCATCGACCGGCCCGACGGGGGCAAGGGCACGAACTATCTGATCGTCGGCTCCGACAGCCGCGCCGGCATGTCCGCCGAGGAGAAGAAGAAGCTGCACACCGGGTCCGCCGAGGGCAAGCGCACGGACTCCATGATGATCCTGCACACCGGCGACAACGGCTCCACGCTGGTCTCGCTGCCCCGTGACTCGGACGTGGAGATACCGACGTACAAGGGCTCCGACTCCGGCAAGACGTACCAGGGCACCGGCCGGCACGTGAAGCTGAACGCGGCGTACGCGGAGGACGGCCCCGAACTCCTCGTGCGGACCGTCGAGTTCAACACCGGTCTGCGCATCGACCACTACGTGGAGATCGGCTTCGGCGGCTTCGCGAAGATCGTGGACGCGGTCGGCGGCGTCGACATGACCCTCGACAAGGGCTTCAAGGACAAGTACTCCGGCGCCGACTTCAAGGCGGGCAAGCAGACGCTGAACGGCGAGCAGGCCCTCGCCTTCGTCCGTACCCGGCACGCCTTCGCCGCCTCGGACCTGGAGCGCACGAAGAACCAGCAGAAGTTCCTGGCCGCCCTGGCCCACCAGGTCGCGACCCCGACCACGGTCCTGAACCCCTTCACGCTCTACCCGACGATGGGCGCGGGCCTGGACTCGCTGACCGTCGACAAGGACATGAGCCTGTGGGACCTCGCGGACATGTTCTGGGCGATGAAGGGAGTCACCGGCGGCGACGGCAAGTCCATGAACATGCCGATCTCGGGCTCCACGGGCGGCAACCTCGTCTGGGACAAGACCAAGGTCAAGGCGCTGGTCGACGAGCTGAAGAACGACGACAAGGTGACGGTCTCGGGCAACTGAGGACCCGACGCCCCGCAGCCGTGACAGGGCCCCGCCGAGCATCTCGGCGGGGCCCTGTCACGGCCGGCCCTAGGGGCACAGCACCTCGTCGCCGGTCACCACGGCGGACGACTCCGCCTGGGGCGGAGCGTCGACCCGTACCCGTCTGACCTCCTTGAAGTCCGCCCCCGCGAGCACTTTCAGCACCGGCCCCTGTCCGGCGACCGCGCGCAGCTCGCTGCCCGGCAGCGCCGCCGCCAGGGAGCGCGCGGAACGGTCCCAGCGGGGGTCGTACGCGATGACGGTGTGCTTCAGCCCGGTTTCCCGCGCGGCGGTGGGCTGTCCGGTCGTACGGAACCCGGAGGCGGCGAGCGCGCCGTCCACCCGCCTGCCGAGGCCCTCGGTGGAGGTCGCGTTCTGCACCTGGACGTGGATCTGCTGCGGGGCCACCTCGACGCGTGCGACCGCGTTGCGCACGGCCGCCTGGTGCGGCGGGGCGAGCGGCTTGTCGTCGCGCAGCGACCGGAAGAGGTGGGCGGCCTTCGGCCCGTCCCACTTCAGCGTCGAGCCGATGCCCTTCACGGCGTAGCCCATCTGCCCGATCGGCACGGTGGTGAACTCGGAGGAGGAAGGGGAGAAGTTGCGCATCGCCCGGCCTAGGTCCAGCAGCTCGTCCGTGCCGAAGCCCTTGTCCGCGCGGACCGAGCCGAGCACGGCGCGGGTGACGTCACGGAACCGCATCGGGTTCAGCAGCACCCCGGAGGAGGTGGCCCGGCTGATCAGTGCCGCCAGGAACCGCTGCTGGCGCTGCATCCTGCCGAGGTCGGAGGCACCGTCGACGTGCCGGGAGCGCACGTACTGCAGCGCCTGCCCGCCGTTCAGCTCGTGCGTGCCGGCCGTCAGGTCGAGTCCCGTGTACGCGTCCTTCAGGGGACGCGTGGTGCAGATGTCGACGCCACCGAGCACGTCCACGGTCTTCATGAAGCTGGTGAAGTCGACCTCCAGGTAGTGGTCGATCTTCAGGTGGGTCATGTTCTCGACGGTGCGCACGGTCAGCTGCGGGCCGCCTTCCGCGTACGCCGCGTTGAGCTTGATCGGGTGCGCGCCGTGCGGTGTCCCGGTGGTCTGGTCGGTGTGCGCGGGCGTCTCGGCGTACGAGTCGCGTGGCAGGCTGACGACGCTGGCCCGCTCCTTGTCCGCCGCGATGTGCACGATCATGATCGTGTCGGTGCAGTGACAGGGGGCTCCGCCCAGTCGGTACTTGCGCCGCTCCCCCTCCGTGATCCTGTCGCGGCCGTCGGTGCCGACCAGCAGGATGTTCATGCCGTGGCCCGCCGCGGGGCGGTTCTTCATGTCCTTGAAGGGGTCGACCCGGGTGATGTCCTCGTCGAGGCTGGTGACCACCGCGTGCCCGATGCCCGCCGAGGCGAGGACCACCACCGACAGCGTGGTGACGACCCGCATGGCCCAGCGCGGCTTCCTCCTCCGTACGGGGGGCCGCGCCGGAGGCCGCCGGGTGCGGGACGGCTGCGGGCGGCCCTGGTGAGGAGGCCGCCGCGGGCGGGCGGGGTCGGGAGCATGGGGCGGGGCGGCGGAGCGGGGCGACGTGGGCAAGAGGGACACCTCCGCGAGGCTGGGCGTGGGGATGCGTGAGCACGGTAGGCAGATACGATCTGCTGCCCGGCCCGTAGGCAGGGCGGCGCGCGCCCGTGTCCCCCATTCGCGGTAACGTGACGTCCGATGAGCGAGAAGTCTGGCGTGCAGCCCCCCGCCGTATCCGTGATCATGCCCGTCCTCAACGAGGAGCGGCACCTGCGCGGAGCCGTCCAAGCGATCCTGGCGCAGGAGTACGAGGGCGAGATGGAGGTGGTGATCGCCATCGGTCCGTCCACGGACCGTACGGACGAGATCGCGGCCCGGCTCGTGGCCGAGGACCCGCGCGTGCACACCGTGCCGAACCCGACCGGCCGCACCCCCGCCGCGCTCAACGCGGCGATCAGGGCGTCCCGGCACCCCGTCGTCGTCCGCGTCGACGGGCACGGCATGCTCTCGCCGAACTACATCGCCACCGCCGTCCGTCTCCTGGAGGAGACCGGCGCGCAGAACGTCGGCGGCATCATGCACGCCGAGGGCGAGAACGACTGGGAGCACGCCGTCGCCGCCGCGATGACCTCGAAGATCGGCGTGGGCAACGCGGCCTTCCACACGGGCGGCGAGGCCGGACCGGCCGAGACCGTGTACCTCGGCGTCTTCCGGCGGGAGGCGCTGGAGCGGCAGGGCGGCTACAACGAGGAGTTCATCCGCGCCCAGGACTGGGAGCTGAACTTCCGGATCCGGGAGGCCGGCGGCCTCATCTGGTTCTCGCCCGAGCTGAGGGTGTCGTACCGGCCGCGGCCCTCCGTCAGGGCCCTCGCCAAGCAGTACAAGGACTACGGACGCTGGCGCCATGTCGTCGCCCGCTACCACGAGGGCTCCATCAACCTGCGCTACCTCGCCCCGCCGACCGCGGTGTGCGCGATCGCGGCGGGCGTCGTGGTGGGCGCGGCCCTCACGCCCTGGGGCTTCCTGATCCCCGGTGGCTACCTCGCGGCGATAGCCGCCGGTTCGCTGCCCGCGGGCAAGGGGCTGTCGGCCAAGGCCCGCCTGCAGATCCCCGTGGCCCTCGCCACCATGCACATGTCCTGGGGCTTCGGCTTCCTGACCAGCCCGCGAGCGCTGGCCAGAAAGGTGATCGCCTCACGGCGTCCCGCCGTACGGGAATCCGCCGCTTCATGAGACCGCGGCTCGTCGGCACGCGTGCGCGCCGACGAGCCCTCCCCGACACCGCCCTGACATGCGTCCGCCCCGCGCCCGCAGCGACGCACGACGGACCCGTCGAGTCACCTACGAGGCGCACTTCTCCTTGTCCGCCGTGGACTTGTCGACCTCCGGCGCCTTCGTCGCGGCGGTGAGCGGCTCGCCCGCGCCCTTGAAGTCCTTGCCCAGGGTCAGCGTCATCGCGGGCAGCCCCTGGGAGTTGGTCACGCTCTTGCCGGGCTTCAGCGCGGATCCGGACAGCCCCATGATCTCGGCCAGCCGGCGTGCCTGAGCGGCCTGGTCGGGCGCGTACTCGAGCGTGGTCTTACTCAGTGCCGTGGGCGCGTTGCCCGCGTTCTCGGACTTCAGCACGCCCTCGGAGTTCTGCAGCCAGGCGAGGGTCAGCTGAGCGGAGCCGCCGGCGGCACCACCGTTGAGGATCCGCACCCGCACCTCGGAGGCCGCGGACTTGGTGCCCTTGAGGCGGGCGGCCTGGGCGTCCTTCGCCGCCTTCTCCTTCTTCTTCACCTCGGTGAAGGAGACGTCGTTCCTGATCGCGTCGAAGACGTCGGGGGCCGCGGCCGGATTGACGATGACCGTCTTGTGGTACTTGCCGTCGGCCGGGTTGTCGAGCACCGGCACCGTCATGAAACTGATGTTCTTCGTCGGCACCTTCTTCAGCTCCAGGGCCACGTCCTTGAGCGTGCTGACGCTTCCTATGCCCGTGTCCACCGTGAGCGCCTTGGTGGCCGCCTCGGCCAGGCTGATCAGCTTGGTAGGGCTGGTGAGGGTGTCGCTGGAGCTCATCTTGCGCATGAGGGAGGCCAGGAACTGCTGCTGCACCTTGATACGGTCCAGGTCGCCCTCATTGCCCCAGCTGTGGCGGGTGCGGACGAACGCCAGCGCCTGCTCACCCTCGACCTTGCTTTTGCCTGCGGGCAGATTGAGGTGCGAGTCCTTGTCGTTGACGGCGTGCGCGAGGCAGACATCGACGCCTTGCACCGCCGTCGTCAGAGTCTTCACCGCGTTGAAGTCCGCCATCATGAAGTGGTCCACCGAGATGCCGGTGAGTTCCTTCACCGTACGCATGGTGCAGCCCGGGTCGCGACCGTCCTGCCCCAGGCTGATGTTGAAGCGGACGTTCTCCGTGCCCGGGACGACCTTGGTGCTGCCGTCGGGCTGCTTGGTCGGGCAGTCAGGGACGTTCGCGATCAGGTCACGCGGGATGCTCAACGCGGTCGCGTTCGTACGGTCCTTGGAGACGTGCAGCAGGATATTGGTGTCGGCGTGCCCCACGCTGTTCGCATCGCCGTAGCCCTCGTTGCCCTTGCCGGTGCGCTTGTCGGTGCCGATGATCAGGATGTTGAAGGCCTCGTCCTTGCTGAAGCCCTTCTTGCCCGCGCTGCCGACATCCGTCGTGCTGACGTTGCCCTCGAGGTGCTTGAGGTAGAGGTACCCCCCGGCCGACACGGCGATCAGCACGAAGGCCATCGAACCGCCGGTCCACAGCAGGACCTTCTTCGCCTTCGACTTCTTGGGCTTCGTCCGCGTCCGGCGGCGGCCCGGCGGCGGCTCGGCCGGGGCACCGCGGCGTCGGCGCGGCCCTGGGACGTCGGTGTTGGGCGGCGCGGGACTGTCCCGCTCCGGCGCCGTGCGCGCACGCTGTCCCGACCTCCCTCCCGCTCCCGTCGGCGCGGGGTTGCCGCGACGCGGTCTCGGGACTCCCGACTGCGGTGCGGAAGCGGTCAGTCGCAGTTCGTATTCGCCGGTGTTCGGGTTGAGCACCCATTGGTCTGCGGGATCGATATTGTCCGCCCGCCCACGGCCTTGCGCGTCCACGGTTGTCTGAATCCTCCGTCGGGGCCACGCGGCGCCCTTCCCCCTCAGGGCGCTCGGGTCTCTCGGTCCAACAGTGCGCGACCCCCAGGACAGACCTCGTGGCCGGGTGCACCGGATCGCTCACACTATCTGCCCAGGTCAGTGTCGAGCGACGACGGTGACAAATTCCACTTGCCTACAACTGGGCAATCCGCCCTATACCTCAGGGACTTCTTAGCTCAGCAGTTCCCGTCCTTGGCGCACGCTTTACCCGCAGGCGTCCTCGGCCGCGGTGTTGCCCCGGAAAGTCGGCGCGGGGGGAGAGGTGCCGGCGGGTGAGAGACCCTGTTCGCCTGGCCACTTCCCGTCGTCGCGCGACTGCACTTCGTAGTCGAATGCGAAGTCGTACGCGCCTTCATCGCGGCCCTCGAACGAGTTCCGCGCGGGGCCAGGACGGCCCGTCGCCGCATTCCCGCTCCGCGTTCCGGAATCCTCCGGAACGTCCGCGGGAGACCCCTTCGGAAGACCCTTGGTGACCGCCACCGGCGTGTCCGAACGCAGCCGTGCGAAGAGCTGTGCCGCCTCGGGCTCGACGAGTTGGTCGCGATTGGCGTTGTACGCGTACGTCGTCCGGGGCACCGTCAGGAATTGCACCCGTTCCACGGGAATGTCGCGCATGCCGCGCACCAGCTCGTACAGCCCGCGCAGGCTCGCCAGATCCGGGTCGGTGGTGAGCGAGGAGGTGGCCGCGTCGAGCACGGGATAGAGCTTCGTCGGATTCAGCAGGACGTCGTTGCTGCGCACCTTGCTGACGAGCGCGCCCAGAAACCGCTGCTGGCGGTCCATCCGGTCGGTGTCGCTGCCGTTGCCGATGCTCTTGCGGGCGCGCACGTAGCCGAGGGCCTGTTCGCCGTTGAGCGTCACCTCGCCCGCGGGCAGCCTCAGCTTGGCGTCCTTGTCGTCGATGGGCTGCTTCAGGCACACCTGGACGCCGTCCACGGCGTCGACCATGTCCTTGAAGCCGTGGAAGTCGACGACCATGTGATGGTCGACGCGGATGTTCGTGAGCTTCTCGACGGTCCGGATCGTGCAGGCCGAACCGCCCTGCTCGAAGGCGGAGTTGAACATCGCGAACGCCGGCCGGCTGCGGGTGCCGTCCGGGCGGCGGCAGTCCGGCAGATGCACCATCAGGTCGCGGGGCAGCGAGACGGCGGTCGCGCTGTGCCGGTTCGCTGCCAGGTGCAGCAGGATCGTGGTGTCGGAGCGCTCGGTCCCGGAGTCGCGGCCGTACTTCCGGTTCCCCTTCCCCGAGCGCGAGTCCGATCCGATCAGCAGGATGTTCTGCGCCCCCCGTACGAGCGCGGTGGGCCGCTCCTTCTCGTACCGGGCGAGCTCGGCGGCCGCGTCGTTGTCCGCCGTGATGTTCCCGTTCAGCTTCTCGTACACGGCCCAGCCGGTCCCGCTCGCGGCCAGCACGAAGACGCCGAGCCCCAGGGACGCGTTGCGCAGCCACAACCGCCGACGCCGCCGAGCGAGCCCGGTACCGGTGGCCGACGCCCCCGCTCCCGGCCCTGCGCTGTCGGTCACGTCGGGGAACCCCCTCCTGGCGTACGGGCGTGTCGTGCTGCGGTGTTCCTACGACCATGGCCCGCCGGACCGCCCGAGGCCGGCCGCTGATAGCCCGAACGGGCGACACCCCCCAGGGGCACGGGGAACGGCGCGCCCAGCCACACACGGCCCGCACTCTCGAAGGGGGCGCGGCCGGCCATCTCCCGGTGGGGGTTCCGGGCGCCCAGGCTCCCGGCGGCCTGTACGGGCTGTGCGCCGTCAGGGGCGCGGGGAACGGCGCGCTCAGCCAGGTACGCCCCGTACTCGAGGGCGCGTCCGGTCATCTCCTGGTGCGGGTTCCGGGCGCCCGGGCCTCCGGCGGCCTGTACGGGCTGTGCGCCGTCAGGGGCGCGGGGATGGGCGCGCCCAGCCGCATACGGCCCGCACTCGAGGGCGCGGCCGGCCAGCTCCTGGTGCGGGTTCCGGGCGCCCGGGCCTCCGGCGGCCTGTACGGGCTGTGCGCCGTCAGGGGCGCGGGGATGGGCGCGCCCAGCCACACACGGCCCGCACCCGACAGCCCAACCCCACCAGCCCCCCCGGCACAGGCACCGGCACCGGCACAGGCCCGCGCTAGCGAACCGTCGCGGTCACCCGTTCACTCTCGACCCGTTTCGCCAGCCCTTCGTCACCCAGCCGCTCCAGATGCCGGCACAACACCACGGACGCACCGGTCGACAGCGGCGCGTACAACCCCGCGCTCAGCCCCTCCCAGGTGTCGTACGCGAGCCCCGACAGGATCCGCGAACCGGGCCCCGTCAGCCCGAGCGCGGGCGCGCCGGACCGGGCCCGCTCCACGACCTCGGCCCCCGTGTACTCCGCCCCAGCGACGATCAGCGCGGCCTCCTCCGGGTCCACCGCGGCGTACGGCGCGAAACGGTCCCCCTGGCTCGGCACCTCCACCGCGTAGTCGGCGAAGCCCGCCGGCGGCTGCGGGAAGCGCCCGCCGAGCGGCCGCAGCGCGAGCGCGATCCGCTCCCCGGTGCAGGCGCGGGCCGCCTCCAGCGTGTCCGGTCCGCTGACCACCAGGTCGGCCGCGGCGGGGTCGCCGCCCATATCCGCGACCACCCCCACCGACGAACACGCCAGCAGCCACACCGCCGTCTGCCAGTGCGCGGGCAGCAGCAGCGCCACCCGGTCGCCGGGTTCGGCGGACAGTTCGCCCTGGAGCAGGTTGGCGGTCTTGGCCACCCAATTGGCGAAGGTGGCCACGGACAATTCGACACGTTCACCCGTGGCGTCGTCGTAGAAGGTCACCAGCGGGCGGGCCGGGTCCGCGGCGAGCGCGGATCGCAGCAGGTCGGCAGGGGTGCGATCGGTGGCGTTCACGCGCAGAAGCGTACGCGGACCCCGCGCGCGGGACGGACCGGCCGTGCCCCCGGTTCGGCCGAGCACAGCAGACGGTCCGTCACATCACCAATGGACAGATATGTATGACTATGTCCACGATCAGGGGCATGCGTGGATTCCTTGCTTCCTCGGTCGGCGTCACCTGCGCGGCCGCTCTCGCCCTTCCGCTGGCCCTGTCCGCCCCGGCACAGGCCCTTCCCCAGGCGGCGAAGACCGAGCCCGCCGTCCCGGGCAGCACCCAATCCCTCCCGCTCGTCCCGCTCGGCGACGACCGCGGCCTCGGACCCGCCGCGCCCGAACAGGGGGTCGCCAGACGGGCCGTACGGTCGTTCTCGCTCGTCGGCGTCATCTGGGACGACCCCGACACCGAACTGCGCGGCCGCGTCCAGGTCCGTACCCGCGCCTTCGGCACCGCCCACTGGACCGGGTGGCAGGACATCGAGACGCACAACCACGAACACGGCGCCGACCCCGACACCGCCGAGAGCGGCTCGGGCCGGGTGCGCGGTTCCACGGCGCCGCTGTGGGTCGGGGACTCCGACGGCGTCGAGGTCCGCGTCCAGGCGGCGGTGGACGAACGCTCGACCTCCCCCGGTGAGTCGCCCCTCCCCAGGGGCATGCACCTCGAACTCGTCGACCCCGACGGGGGACCCCGGTCCGAGGCCGCGCCGACGACGGGCGGCCGCACCGCCGGGTGGAACGCCGGGACGGGCTCCGCGACCACCGTCGCGGCCCCCGTCGTGGACGCCGCCGCGGCCACCGCCTCCGCCCGCGAAGCGACCGCCGCCAACGCCGGACTCGCGCCGCTCGGCGCCACCGTGATCCCGGCACTCTCCAAGGCCCGCACCGAGCGCGAGTACCTCGCCGCCCACCCGGGCGAACCGCGTGCGAAGCCGTACATCGGCGCGCGCCCGCGCATCGTCACCCGGCGCGGCTGGGGCGCGGACGAGGGCCTGCGCGAGCGCGGTTCGGTGTACACCAAAAAGGTGAAGGCCGCCTTCGTGCACCATACGGCCTCCGGCAACAACTACCGCTGCTCGCAGGCCTCTTCGGTCATCCGCAGTATCTACCGCTACCACGTCAAGAGCAGCGGCTGGCGTGACATCGGCTACAACTTCCTCGTCGACAAGTGCGGAAACATCTACGAAGGCCGGGCCGGGGGCGTGGCCAAGCCCGTCATGGGCGCCCACACCCTCGGTTTCAACAGCGACACCATGGGGATCGCCGTCCTCGGCAGCTTCGCCCGCACGAAGCCGGCCGCTGCCGCGCTGAAGGCCATCGGGCGGCTCACGGCATGGAAGCTCGGTCTCTACGGAGTCGATCCGCGCGGCAAGACATACCTGAAGTCCGCGGGTGGCAATCTCTACCGAAAGGGCAAGAACGTACGACTCAACGTGATCTCCGGCCATCGGGACGGGTTCGCCACGGAGTGCCCGGGACGACTCCTGTACGGCAAACTCGGCTCGGCCCGTACGACCGCGGCCCGGTACCAGGGCCGCTGAGGGGGCTGGAGGCCATCGTGGAGCCCCACGTCCGACGGACCCGGCCGTCGGGCCCGGCATCGGCCCCGGCCGTCGAGGACACCCCACCGCCGTCGAAGGCGCCATCGAACGGACTGCATACACTGACCGGCCGGAACACCCTTCGGCCGGTCCCGGCAGGAAGCAGAGACGACAGGTGACAGAAGCGATCCTCCTGGTCGGTGGCAGAGGCACCCGGCTGCGCCCGCTCACGGTGAACACCCCCAAGCCGATGGTTCCGGCGGCCGGGGTGCCCTTCCTCACGCATCAGCTGGCGCGGGCGAGAGCGGCGGGCGTCGAGCACATCGTCCTGGCGACCTCCTACCTGGCCGAGGTCTTCGAGCCGTACTTCGGTGACGGCTCGGCGCTGGGTCTCCACATCGAGTACGTCACCGAAGAGGAACCCCTCGGCACGGGCGGCGCGATCCGCAACGTCGCCGAGCGTCTGCACTCGGGCCCGGACGAGCCGGTCCTGATCTTCAACGGTGACATCCTGACGGGGCTGGACATCCAGGCGCTGGTCGCGACGCACGGGGCGACCGGCGCGGACGTGTCCCTGCACCTGACCCGGGTCGAGGACCCCCGGGCGTACGGTCTGGTCCCGACGGATCCCTCGGGCCGGGTGACGGCCTTCCTGGAGAAGCCCCAGACGCCCGCGGAGATCGTCACCGACCAGATCAACGCGGGGGCGTACGTCTTCCGCCGCTCCGTCATCGACTCGATCCCGGCCGGCCGCCCGGTCTCGGTGGAACGGGAGACCTTCCCGGAGCTGCTGGCCACCGGGGCCCATCTGCAGGGCATGGTGGACTCGACCTACTGGCTGGATCTGGGCACCCCACAGGCCTTCGTGCGGGGCTCCGCGGACCTGGTCCTCGGCCGAGCCCCCTCGCCCGCCGTCCCCGGCCGCTGCGGCGACCGTCTGGTGCTGCCCACGGCCCGGGTCGCCCCGGACGCCAAGCTGACCGGCGGCACGGTCGTGGGTGAGGGCGCGCACGTCGGCGAGGGCGCGCGGGTCATGGGCAGCACCATCCTGTCCGGCGCCGTCGTCGAACCCGGCGCCGTCATCACCGACTCCCTCGTCGGAGCCCACGCCCGCATCGGCGAACGCACCGTCCTCTCCGGCACGGTCGTCGGCGACGGCGCGGTGATCGGCCCCGACAACGAACTCCGCGAGGGCGTACGCATCTGGTGCGGGGCTCACATCCCAGCGGGAGCGCTCCGCTTCTCCTCGGACCAGTAACCACCTGGCAAGGGCGTCCGGCACCCGGCACGGGCGTCCGCCACCCGGTGCGGGCGTGCACTGTTCAGCGCGGGCCCGCACCCTCAGCCCGTCCGGTGTTTGAGGACGAGCCCTTCGGGCGAAGCGGGGCTCCAGGGGGCGGCAGCCCCTTGGCGAGGGTCTGGGGGCGGAGCCCCCGGGACGGGACGGGTAGGGGCGGCGGGGGCGAGGAACATCCGGCCCCGTCACCCCACGCACCCCCCGGATCACAACCGCCCGATATCCCCACGCGGCATCCGCGGCACCCGCCGCGCCGGCGTCCGCCCCGACAACAGAATCAACCGCGCGGCCCGATGCCGCTGCCCGGCATACGGCTCCAGCAACGCCAGCATCACGGCATCATCCGCATCGCGGTCCCCCGCCAACGCGTACCCCACGATCCCCGGCAGATGAAGATCCCCGACCGTCACCGCGTCCGCCGCACCGTGACTGCGCTGCACGGTCTCCGCCGAGGTCCACGGCCCGATCCCGGACACCAGCTCCAGCCGCGCCTGCGCCCGCTCCGCCTCCATGCCCATCGCTTCCTCCAGCCGTGCCGCCACCCGCACGGCCCGCAGGATCGTCGAAGCCCGCTTGTTGTCGACTCCGGCCCGGTGCCACTCCCAGGAGGGGATCAGGGCCCAGGTCCGAGGCGTCGGCATGACGTACATCCGTTCCGGTGCGGGCCCCGGCGCCGGCTCCCCGAACTTCCGTACGAGCAATCGCCACGCCCGATAGGCCTCGTCCGCCGTGACCTTCTGCTCCAGAACGGACGGAATGAGCGACTCCAGCACCAGCCCGGTACGGGTCAGCCGCAACCCCGGCCGCCGGTGCCGCGTCGAGGCGACCAGCCGGTGCCGCGGCTCGAAGGCGGCGGGATCGTCCGACGCGCCGAGCATGTCGGGCAGCTGTTCGAGCAGCCACCGGGCCCCCGGCCCCCACGCCTCGGCCCGGACTTCCCCGGACCGCACCGCGACCCGCAGGGTCCCGGCGCCGGCGGGCGTCCTGCTGGCCCGCCACACGGACCCGTCCGGTGTCGCGCGGAAGGTCGGGTCGCCCGGCCCCCGGCGCAGCGGCCCGAGCACCAGACCGAGATCGAGCGGACCGGGCGGTGTCCAGGTCCGTCCGAGTCCGGGCCCGGCCGCCTGCCGCGGTACGCCGGGGCCGGCGCCCGCGGGCACGTCGACCTGCCCGCCGCGCACGGTCGTACGCGTCGGCCGGGGGGTGAATCGTCCAGCCACGGAAGAGGTCCTAAGGGTGCTCGGGTCGCCCTACGAGGGTAGGCGCTCCCGGCACCGTGGACACACGAGCCGCCCAGGTCCCCCGGAGTCGCGGGCCCCGCGCCTCGCACCGCCGCCGCTCAGCGCACCTCGACGAACGCCCCGGCGTCCCGCTCGGGCCGCGCCCCGGGCGCCGTCGCCGCGTGCCCGACGGCTACGGCACCCATCGGGTCCCAGTCCTCCGGAAGGGCCAGCACGTCCCGTACGACGTCGCGGCAGAACATCGTGGAGGACACCCACGCGGAGCCCAGCCGCTCCCCGGCCAGCGCGACGAGGAAGTTCTGCACCCCCGCCCCCATGGCGACGACGAACATCTCCCGCTCGGCCGCGTCCCGGCGCGGGTCGCCGTACGTGTGGGACCCGTCCGTCACCAGGCACGGCACCACCAGGTAGGGCGCGTTGCGCAGCACGTCGCCGCGCCGCACCCGCTTGGCGATCGACTCCTCGCTCTTCGCGTCCCCGCGCAGATCCTCGATCCACGCGTCCCGCATGGCGTCGAGCAGCCGCGTCCGCGACCGGGCGGACTCCAGCAGCACGAACCGCCAGGGCGTGGTGTGATGCGGCGCGGGCGCGGTCACCGCGGCGGCGACCGCACGCCGTACGGCGCCCGGGTCGACCGGCTCGTCGGTGAAGGCCCGTACGGTACGCCGCTGGGTCACCGCCTCCCGTACGGCCTCGGACGTGCCCAGCCGGAACATGTCGTCGCGCGCGCCCCGCACCATCGCGCGCGTCCCCGCGCCGTCGTCCTCGGCCACCACCTGGGGCAGCCCGCGCACGACGGCGACCGGCAGCCCGGAGGCCTTGCCCTTGACCAGGTCACCGGCGCCGGCGAGCTCGTCGGCGGTGGCGACGACGGTCGCGCTCAGCGGATTGCCGTGCGCGTCGGTGCCGCCGCGCAGGTCGTCCAGCACCCGTACGCCCGCGGCGCCGATGGCGACGTCGGTGAGCCCGGTGCGCCAGGGGCGCCCGAAGGTGTCGGTGATCACGACGCCGACGTCCACCCCGAGGGTGTCCCGCAGGCCCGCCCGGATCGTCCGGGCGGACGCGTCGGGGTCCTCGGGCAGCAACAGGACGGTCCCGGCCGGCGTGTTGGAGGCGTCGACCCCGGCGGCGGCCATCACGAGCCCCTGCCGGTTCTCGACGATCCGGAGCGCGCCGCGGCGCGCCACGACCCGTACGGTCTCGGCGTCGATGGCCGCCTCCCGGTCGGAGGCCTCCACCAGGCGCCCCTCGGCCTTGGACACGATCTTCGAGGTGACGAGCAGGACGTCCCCGTCGGCCAGCCCCGGCTCGGCCCCGGCGATGATCTTGGCGAGGTCGTCGCCCCGCTGCACCTCCGGAAGGCCGGGCAGGGCCCAGACCCGGTAGCCGACAGCGGCATCCGAGCCTCCGCCGTCGTCCTTGCCGCCCGTGCCGCCCGCACCGTGCGCACGGCCCGTGTCGTCCGTCGGCCTCACGTCGCCCGTGGCTCCCTCGTCCTCGACCGGTCCGCCGCTCAAGCGCCTCGCACCTCCTCCGCCAGCGTCAGCGCCTCGTGGGCCATCCGTGCGGAGGCGTCGAGGTCGGACATCATCAGCGGTACGGAACGGCAGCGGATGCCGGCCGCCTCCACGCGCTCCACGGTGGACGCGTCCACCGTGTCGACGAGCCAGCCGTCCAGGAGCCCCGAGCCGTAGTGCTCGGCGACCGCGGCCGCGGTCGACTCCACGCCGACCGCCGCGAGCACCTTGTCGGCCATGCCGCGCACGGGCGCGTCCCCGACGATGGGGGACAGGCCCACCACGGGCACGCCCGCGTCGGCGATGGCCTCCCGGATGCCGGGCACGGCGAGGATGGTGCCGATGGACACGACCGGGTTGGACGGCGGGAAGAGGATCACGTCCGCCTCCGCGATGGCCTCCAGGACCCCGGGCGCGGGCTTGGCCTGCTCGGCGCCGACGGGCACGACGGCCTCGGCCGGCACGGAGGCGCGCAGCCGCACCCAGTACTCCTGGAAGTGGATCACCTTGCGCTCGCCGCTGTCCGGCAGCGTGACGGCGACATGGGTCTCCACGCGGTCGTCGGACATGGGGATCAGCCGGACGCCCGGCTTCCACCGGTCGCACAGGGCCTCGGTGACCGCGCTGAGCGGATAGCCCGCGCTCAGCATCTGCGTCCGCACGATGTGCGTGGCGAAGTCGCGGTCGCCGAGCCCGAACCACTCGGGCCCGACCCCGTACGCCGCGAGCTCCTCCTTGAGGTGGAAGGTCTCGTCGGTCCGACCCCAGCCCTGCTCCTCGTTGATGCCGCCGCCGAGGGTGTACATCACCGTGTCGAGGTCCGGGCAGACCTTCAGCCCGAAGAGATGGATGTCGTCGCCGGTGTTGCCGATGACCGTGATGTCCGCGTCCGGCGAGGCCCGCTGGAGACCACGAAGGAACCGGGCACCACCGATGCCGCCTGCCAGAACCACAATGCGCATGGTGTTCAGTCTCGCAGGCGGCTACGACAAGGTGTGAGTCGGTTACTGGACCTCGGCGACGGCGCACCGCGCCCCGTGCATCGGCATCTCGGTGAGACCCGGGTAGTAGACGTGCAGGCTCACGGCCGGTTCGAGGGAGTCGTTGACGACCTCGTGGGCGTACCCGGGCGCGAAGACCCGCTGCGCGCCCGCGCCCAACGCGCGCCTGCCGCGGTCGGTGCGCTCCGTCAACACGCCGTCCAGGACGGTGAGTACGCCGGAGGAGGCGCCGTGGTCGTGCAGACCGCTGCCTTGTCCGGGCACCCAGGAGAGGAGCCACACCTCGTAGCCGGGCCCGGTGTGCAGCCGGTGGTACCAGCGTGAGGTCGCGTCGTACTGGACGAGGTGCTCCCACCGGGAGCGGTCGGCGGAGACGGCGCGGGCGAGGCCGACGAAGTCGGCCACGGTGGCGGGGTGCTCGCGCGGCGGCTGGAGCAGGTGCGGGACTTCGAGGATGTCGCCGGCGATCTGGAGGTCGCTGTCGCTGTTCATGGGTGCGGTGGTTTCCTCGGCGGAGAGTGCGGGGGACCCCCTGTTCGAGCGAAGCCGAAAACGTGGGGGAGGGTCGTTGCGTCCGGGTCGCGGACGGGGAGAGGTGCCCTGGTGCGGGCGTTCGCCCCTGCGAGGGGCGGGGATTCGCCTCAGTGGCGGCGAGGCAGCCGGAGCGCGGTGAGGCTCAACAGCTGGAACAGCGACAACAGCTGCGGCGAGCGAGGGCAGCACCCTGGGACCCGGCGGTGCGGGTCGACGTGCGTGCCAAGTTCGCGAGCATGCCCACTAGCACACCGGTTCACACCCGGACTGTCAACTTCCTGTCCGGTATGTGGGAGATGTTTCACCTCATCCGGTTCATCTGTAAGGCGAAAGGTTTGCTCAGTAGCCGCCCCGGACACATGGCGCACAACCGGGCGCGCAAACCTCGGCACGATCCTGTGATCCAAATGTGATCCGGTTCGCTCCGGGACGCGCGTCGGAACGAGATCGAACTTCTGGACGTCCTTCCCTGTAGCGGGTCGGAGGTCCGGTCGGACCCTTGAGGCTGTCATGGTTTATGCCGATTTGAACACTTTCCGCATAGCCTTGGTTCCGCAGAGTGAATAAGGGGCCCAATAGCAGATCTCGGCTTGACTGGCCCGGATCGGCACACTTGTAATTTCACTCGTGTCGTTCAGCCGAAAACGGTAACGACAGCATCACGGGGACGCGAAAGACAGACGAGGGGCGCACATGACCGAGCTGGTGCAGCAACTGCTGGTCGACGACGCGGACGAGGAACTCGGCTGGCAGGAGCGCGCGCTGTGCGCCCAGACCGACCCCGAGTCCTTCTTTCCCGAGAAGGGCGGCTCCACCCGCGAGGCCAAGAAGGTCTGTCTCGCCTGTGAGGTCCGCTCCGAGTGCCTTGAATACGCGCTCGCCAACGACGAGCGGTTCGGCATCTGGGGCGGTCTGTCCGAGCGCGAGCGGCGCCGTCTGAAGAAGGCCGCCGTCTGACCGCGCACGACACCGTCCGAAGCAGGCCGCCGTCCGACCGAACGGCGCACACCTCTCCGTACCGACACGTAAGGAACGGCCCGTCGCAGGTGGGTTATCCACAGGCGGCGGGCCGCCGTGTTGCCCAGCCGTTAGTGTGGGCCCTCGTCCGAGACGCCCAGCTGTCCCCGCCGGACACAGGCGTCCACCGCAGTCCATCGAACCGGGGCCCGTACCTCGATGTCCGTGCACAGCCATACGGCAGCCCAACAAGACGCTGCCGCTCCTGAGTTCCCGCGCCACGTGGTGACCGCGGTGCTCGTCTCCCACGACGGCGCCCGCTGGCTGCCCGACGCGCTCGCCGGCCTGCTCGGCCAGGAGCGCCCCGTGCAGAACGCGGTGGCGGCCGACACCGGCAGCGCGGACGACTCCGCCCAGCTGCTCACCGACGCACTCGGCGCCGACCGGGTGCTGCACCTCGCCCGCCGGACCGGCTTCGGCCAGGCCGTCGAGGAGGCCATCCGCGGCGCCGGTGTGCTCACCCCCGACGAGCTGCCCTACCTGAAGCGCCCCAGTGGCTGGGACCCCGTCACCCGTACCTGGCGCGACGACGCGTACGACATGCCGGAGCTTCCGTACGGCGAACCCGAGCAGTGGCTCTGGCTGCTGCACGACGACTGCGCCCCCGAGCCCGACGCCCTCGCCCACCTGCTCCGCGTCGTGGAGAACGAGCAGGAGCTCGGCAAGGAAGTCGCCGTCGTGGGCCCCAAGCTCCGTGGCTGGTACGACCGGCGCGCCCTCCTGGAGGTCGGCGTCACCATCGCCAACTCCGGCCGCCGCTGGACCGGTCTGGACCGCCGCGAACAGGACCAGGGCCAGCACGACCACGTCCACCCCGTGCTCGCCGTCTCCACCGCCGGCATGCTGATCCGCCGTGATGTCTTCGAGGAGCTCGGCGGCTTCGACCGGCGCCTGCCCCTGATGCGTGACGACGTCGACCTGTGCTGGCGCGCCCATTCCGCGGGACACCGCGTCCTGGTCGCCCCCGAGGCGGTCGTCCGGCACGCCGAGGCGGCCTCCCGTGAGCGCCGCACCGTCGACTGCGTGGGGCGCACCTCCGCCTCCCCGCACAAGGTCGACAAGGCGGGCGCCGTCTACACCCTGCTGGTCAACGCCCGGACGGCACAGCTCCCCTGGATCCTGATCCGGCTCGTCCTCGGCACCCTGCTGCGCACCCTCGCCTACCTCGTCGGCAAGGTCCCCGGACAGGCCGTCGACGAGATCCGCGGCCTGCTCGGCACCCTGCTGCGGCCCGAGCGGATCCTCGCGGGCCGCCGCAGGCGAGGCAGCCCACAGGTCGACAAGGGTGAGTTGCGCGCGCTGTTCCCGCCCCCCGGCGCGACCGTGCGGGCCACCGTCGAGCAGGCCGCGGGCAACCTCATGGGCAGCGACGACCCCGAGGCCACCGCCGGCGCCGGACGGCACGGCGGCGCCGTCGAGTCCGGTCCCGGCGGCGACGACGCCGACTTCCTCGAGATCGAGCAGTTCGCCCGTCTCAAGCGCATCGCCCGCAACCCCGGCCCGATGCTCTTCCTGGTCCTGCTGTTCGTCTCCCTGCTCGCCTGCCGCGGCCTCCTCGGCGGCGGGGCGCTCGCGGGCGGCGCGCTGCTGCCCGCGCCCGCCGACGCCTCCGAGCTCTGGTCGCGCTACCTCGACGGCTGGCACCCGGTGGGAGCCGGCGGCACCGAGTCCGCGCCGCCCTACCTCGCCCTCGTCGCGCTGCTGTCCTCGCTGCTCCTCGGCTCCACCGGGCTCGCGGTCACCGTGCTCATGGTGGCCTCCGTGCCGCTGGCCGGCTTCGCCGCGTACTTCGCCTCCCGCCCGCTCGTCGAGTCGCGCCTGCTGCGCGCCTGGGCGTCCGTGGCGTACGCGTTCCTGCCCGCCGCCGCCGGAGCGCTCGCGGGCGGCCGGGTCGGCACCGCCTTCCTCGCGATCCTGCTGCCGCTCATCGCCCGCGCGGGCATCGCCGCGAGCGGGCTGGCGCACGCCTCCGGCGCGCGCGGCAGCTGGCGCGCCACCTGGGCGTACGCCCTGCTGCTGAGCTTCACCACGGCGTTCACGCCGATCGTGTGGCCCATCGCGCTGGTCCTCGGGATCGCGCTCCTCGCCGTGCGCCGCAGGGAGCTCACGGCGTACGGGCCGCGGTTCCTGGCCCAGCTGGGCACCCCGCTGCTGGTCCTCGCCCCCTGGTCGCTGACGCTGCTTCCGTTCGGCTTCTTCAAGGAGGCCGGCCTGCCGTACGGCGCGAGCGCGGCCTCCGCACTCGACCTGCTCGGCGCCAGCCCCGGCGGTCCCGGCACGGTCAGCGGAGTGATGCTCATCGGCATCGTGCTCGCCGCGCTGGCCGCCCTCTTGCGCGGTGAGCGACAGCGCGCGGTCTGGACGGCCTGGGCCGTCGCCCTGGTGGCGCTCGTCTTCGCCGTGCTGTCCAACAAGTCGGCGTGGGCCGGCCCCGCCACCCTGGTCTACGGCCTCGCGCTGCTCGTCGCCGCCGCGCTCGGCGCCGACGGGGCACGCTCCCGCGTGGCCGAGCAGAGCTTCGGCTGGCGCCAGCCGGTCGCCGCGCTCATCGCGTTCGCCTCGGCCGCGGGCCCGCTGCTCGTGGCCGCCGGGTGGGTCATCGGCGGCGCCGACGGTCCCGTGGAGCGCCGCGACCCGGTGCAGGTGCCGGCGTTCGTCGCCGAGGAGAGCGGCACCCGTGACCAGGCCCGCACCCTGGTGCTCGACAGCGACACCGCCGCCCGCGTCGGCTACACCCTCGTGCGCGGCTCCGGCGGGCGCATGGGCGACGGCGAACTCGCGGCGTCGGGCGGCGAGAACAAGAGGCTCGACAAGGTCGTCGCCAACCTCGTCGCGGGCTCCGGCGCCGACCAGGCCGACCAGCTCGGCGGATTCGCGGTGCGTTACGTCCTGGTCCGCAAGGGCGCGCCCCGCGAGGTGAGCCGCGTCCTGGACGCCACGCCGGGGCTGTCCCGGCTCAGCCAGCAGGACGGAAGCGCGCTGTGGCGTCTGGACCGTCAGGTCTCGCGCGCCTCGATCGTCCCCAGGTCCGGTGAGCCGCTGTCCATCGCCGCCGGACCCGTCGAGCTGCACACCACCGTCCCCGCCGGCTCCGAGGGCCGCGTCCTGCGCCTCGCCGACACGGCGGACGCCGGCTGGACGGCGACCCTGGACGGAAAGCCGCTCACCCGCACCACGGTCGACGGCTGGGCGCAGGGCTTCGAACTGCCCGCGAACGGCGGCAGGCTGGACGTCGCCTTCGACGCCCCGCTGAGCCACACCGGCTGGCTGTGGGCCCAGGGCGCGCTCGCCGTCGTCCTCGTGGTCCTCGCCCTGCCCGGGCGGCGCCGCGACATCGACGACGACCTCCCCGAGGAGCCGGCCCTGCCCGCCCAGGACGTCACGGGTGACGGCCGCCGTGCCCGCCGCCTGCGCGCCCAGGCCGAGGCCGAGGCGGACGAGGCGGCCCGGACGGGCCAGGACGCGGACCTCCTCATGCCCGATGAGGAGCCGGAGGACGGTCCCGCCGCGATCCCGCACCAGCAGACGTACGGCGAATGGGACGCGCCCAGCTACGCGGGCGCCGACTACGGCTCCTACGGCGGCGAGCAGTACCAGGGCACGCAGCAGTACCAGGCGGGCACCTACGAACAGCCGTACCAGGCCGATCCGTACCAGGCGGACCCGTACCAGACCGGTCAGTACGACCCGTACGGGTACGGGAACACGACGTCGTACGACCAGACGTACCAGCAGGGCTACGAGACGGCGTACGACCCGCAGCAGCCCCCGATGCCCCCGCAGCCGCCGCACGGCACCGACAGTGAGCGCCCCGACGGGAGCCAGCAGTGAACCGCACCACCCTGTCCCTGATCGCCGGCGCGGCCGCGCTCGCCGCCGTCACCGGCTTCGCCTCGCTCAACGCGCCTGCCGCATCCATCGACAGCACCGCACGCGCGGCCGTCCAGCAGCCCGTGGAGCGCAGCCGCCTGCTGTGCCCCCAACCCAGCACGTCCGACCTCGCGGAGACGGCGTACACGTCCTTCACGCCCGTCACCCGGGGCACGAGCGAGGGCGGCAAGGCCGAACTGCAGTCCGCGACCGAGGAGTCGCCGGACTCCCCGAGCGGCAAGAAGACCGGCAAGAAGGCCTCCAAGCCCGCCGTGGTGCCCAAGGCGCCCGGCACGCCGGCCACCGGCGACAGCTCGGGCGCCCAGGGACCCGCCCTGGTGGGCACCGCCGAGGGCCGGTTCGCGCCCGGCTGGACCGTCCAGGAGACCACCGAGGTCGCCGCGGGCACCGGACGCGGCCTGCTCGGCACCAACTGCACGGCCCCGGACACCGAGTTCTGGTTCCCGGGCGCCAGCACCGCCGACAGCCGCACCGACTACGTGCACCTGACCAACCCGGACGACTCGGCCGCCGTCGTCGACATCGAGCTCTACGGCAAGGACGGGACACTCAAGTCCACCGTGGGCGACGGCATCACGGTCCCGCCGCACGCCGGCGAGCCGATCCTGCTGAGCACGCTCACCGGCGCGCCGCAGACCGACCTCACGGTCCATGTCACCGTCCGCAGCGGCCGTGTCGGCGCGGCCGTCCAGGCCCTGGACGACCGGACCGGCGGCGACTGGCTGGGCGCCTCCACCGACCCGGCGGGCAGCCTCGTCATGCCGGGCATCCCGAAGGACGCCACCTCCGTGCGGCTGGTCGCCTTCGCGCCCGGCGACCAGGACGCCGACCTGAAGGTGCGACTCGCCTCGCCCTCGGGGCTGATCACCCCGGCCGGCAACGAGACGCTCCACATCAAGTCCGGCATGACCACCGCGGTCGACCTCGGCGACGTCACACGCGGCGAGGCGGGCTCCCTGGTGCTCACCCCCACCGGCGGCACCCCGGTGCCGGTCGTCGCCGCCCTGCGGGTGGTGCGCGGCAAGGGCGACAAGCAGGAGTCGGCGTTCATCCCGGCCACGGCTCCGGTCGCCGCGCGCGCGTCGGTCGCCGACAACAGCGCCAAGGGCACCACACTCGCCCTGTCAGCGCCCGGCCGGTCCGCCCAGGTCAAGGTCACCGCGTCCGCGGGCAGCGAGGGCGGCACACCGGTGACGAAGACGTACACGATCAAGGGCGGTACGACCCAGGACGTCGACGCCCCCGCGCCGAGCGGTCTGCGGGGGACGTACGCCCTGACGGTCGAGTCGGTCTCCGGAGGTCCCGTCTACGCCTCGCGGACGCTCGCCTCCACCCAGGAGGGCGTGCCCGGCTTCACGATCCAGACACTTCCGGACGACCACGGGACGGTGGCGGTCCCGGAGGCGGACCAGGACCTGTCGGTACTGCTCAAGAGCTGATCACTTACGAGTGATCCCGGACGGGTGATCCACCGGGTCCCGAGGGGACGCGGTGGATCCTCACTCCTCGCCGTAGCGCGGGTCCACCGTCTCCGGAGTCAGCCCCAGAAGTTCCGCGACCTGCTCCACGACGACCTCGTGCACCAGCGCGGCACGCTCGTCGCGGCCCTTGGTGCGGATCTCGACCGGGCGGCGGTAGACGACCACGCGCGCGGGATGGCCCTCACGTGCGGCGATCGTGCCGCCCAGCGGCACCGCCTCGTCGTTCCAGCTCTCGCCGGGGCCGTCGAGGCGCGGCACCTCCAGGACCATGAAGTCGATGTCGGCGAGCTGCGGCCAGCGCCGCTCCAGGCGCTCCACGGAGTCCTGCACGAGGTCCGCGAAGACCTCGGCGCGGCTCGCCGCGAGCGGCACCTGGGGCGGCGCGACGGGGCCGCGCATGCCCCTTCCGTGGCGATCACGGCGGCGGGGCCCGGGTGCTGCGGCGCGGGGCGGTACGGGGGTGTCCATCACTCACGAAGCGTAGTCCCCGCGAGGGTCGCGCGCCCGGCCCCACGCGGCTGCCCGCGACCCCTCGGCGGGGGCCCGGCGGGTGTTCCGGATGTCGCTGGATGACCATTCCAGCCAACCTTGGGCTCGATTCCGTATCCCTCCAGGACCGTCGCACACATGGCAATTGACATGGTTTGCACCAAGTGGCGACCGGATTCAGGTGTGTTCGGCCCTCCGGCGGCGGAGGTCGTCCCAGGTCGGCGAGGCGGGTCCGGTGGCCCCTGTGGGCGGTCTCACAGCACGACACGGTGGGGTGACCTGGGGGAGAGTCGTCGCGGCCCGCTCAAGAGTGCGGTACCGTCCAACGTCGTGAGCCCTGTACGTCGCTGTTCGCGAACCGCTTGCGGCCGTCCGGCCGTCGCGACGCTGACGTACGTCTACGCCGACTCGACCGCGGTCCTCGGCCCGCTCGCCACCTACGCCGAACCCCACTGCTACGACCTGTGCGCCGAGCACTCCGAGCGCCTCACCGCGCCCCGTGGCTGGGAGGTCGTCCGGCTCGCCGACGCCTCCGCCCCCTCCCGCCCCAGCGGTGACGATCTGGAGGCGCTCGCCAACGCGGTGCGTGAGGCGGCCCGTCCGCAGCAGCGCGCCGCCGAGGCCGGCGGCAGCGGGCGGTCGGCGGACCCGATGGAGGTCGCCCGCCGCGGCCACCTGCGGGTGCTGCGCTCACCGGACAACTGAGCGCCCGCTCCGCACAGTTCCCGCGTTCCGGGCTCCGCGACCCGACACGACCGGCGCCCTGCCCGCCACCTCTCCACTTCCCCGCCTCTCTCCTTCTCGCGCCCCGGTGTCACAGGGCCGTGCACGCCCATTGACGGTTGGTTGTCGCGGACACGACCATTTCCGCAGCCGTGAGAAATCGCTTTCCGCATCGCGGAATCTCCCGCGCGGCCGAATCCGGGGAGGCGCCCGTGTACGTCCAGGAAGTGGAACCCGTCGCCGACTCGCTCGGCCTGTCCGCCCTCGTCGCGGCCCTGCCCCTCGTCCTCGTCCTCGTGCTGCTCGGCGGCGTCCGCATGAAGGCGCACGTGGCGGCCCTCCTCGGACTCCTCGCCGCAGCCCTGGTCGCCCTGTTCGCGTACGGCATGCCGGTCGGCCAGACGCTGTCCAGCGCCGCCCAGGGAGCCGCCTTCGGCCTCTTCCCCATCCTGTGGATCGTCGTCAACGCCCTGTGGGTGTACCGGATGACGGTCCGCACCCGGCACTTCGACATCCTTCGACGCTCCTTCGGGCGCCTCTCCGACGACCCGCGCATCCAGGCCCTCGTCGTCGCCTTCTGCTTCGGCGCGCTCCTGGAGGCGCTCGCGGGCTTCGGCGCACCCGTCGCGATCTGCTCCGTGATGCTGGTCGCCCTCGGCTTCGACCCGGTGCGCGCGGCCGTGGTGGCACTCGTCGCCAACACCGCGCCGGTCGCCTTCGGCGCGATGGGCACACCGGTCGTCACTCTCGCCCAGGTCACCGGCCTGCCACTGGACTCGGTGGCCTCCGTGGTGGGCCGTCAGACGCCCCTGCTGGCCCTCGTGGTGCCCCTGCTGCTCGTGGCGCTGGTCGACGGGCGGCGCGGCCTGCGGGAGGCCTGGGCACCCGCTCTGGCGTGCGGAGTCGCCTTCGCCGCCGCCCAGTTCGCCGCCTCCAACTACGTCTCCGCCCAACTCGCGGACATCGCCGCGGCGTTGGCGGGTGCCGCCGCCCTGGTCGCCCTGCCGCAGGCGCGCCGGGCCGCCGCCGAGCCCGTACGCGTCGCGGTCCTGACCGGCGTCCGCAGCACGGACCTGGACGAGGAGGACCCCCGTCCCGAAGTCGTGCGCGCCTACGCCCCGTACGCCCTGATCGTCGTCGTTTTCTCGGTCGCCCAGATACCGGCGGTCAAGAACTGGCTGGCGGGAGCGACGCGGACGTTCGACTGGCCCTTCCTGAACGTCGTGAATCCGGACGGCAAGCCGGTCGGCGGCAACGTCTTCACGCTCCCGATCGTCTCGACCGGCGGCACCCTCGTACTGCTCGCCGGGCTGTGCACGGCCGCCGTTCTCGGTGTCCACGCGCGCGTGGCGGTCGAGGAATGGGCGGCCACCGTCCGTGAGTTGAGGTTCGCGATCCTCACCGTCACCTCCGTTCTGGCCCTCGCCTACGTGATGAACCTGTCGGGCCAGGCCGCCACGATCGGCCAGTTCGTGGCGGCGGCCGGCGCGGGCCTCGCCTTCCTGTCACCCGTCCTCGGCTGGTTCGGTGTGGCCGTCACCGGCTCCGACACCTCGTCGAACGCCCTGTTCGGCGCCCTCCAGGTGAGCGCGGCCCGCGAGTCGGGGCTCTCTCCCGAACTGCTCGCCGCCGCCAACAGTTCGGGAGGCGTCCTCGGCAAAATGATCTCCCCGCAGAACCTGACCATCGCGTGCGCGGCGGTCGGGCTCGCGGGCCGCGAGGGGGATCTGCTGCGCAAGGTGCTGCCGTGGAGCGCGGGGCTGCTGCTGATCATGTGCCTGATCGTGCTGGGGCAGAGCTCGCCCGTCCTCGGGTGGATGCTGCCCTGACGGGGTCCCGTCCGTGCGTTACCCCGGGGTGACGAGTGGGGCTTCCCAGGTGACGGATGCGCGTCCGATCAGCCGCCGCACAGCGGACTGTCTGCACGGACGGGTAGCTTGGGGTGACCGAAGTGGACTTCTGGAGGGTTGGCCGTGACTGCTGATCTGTCGCAGCTCGTGAAGGCGTACGACGTACGCGGGGTGGTCCCGGACCAGTGGGACGAGTCGCTGGCCGAGCTGTTCGGGGCCGCCTTCGTCCAGGTGACCGGAGCGGAAGCCATCGTGATCGGGCATGACATGCGGCCTTCGTCGCCCGGCCTGTCGCGGGCCTTCGCGCGCGGGGCGGCGGCGCGCGGGGTCGACGTGACCGAGATCGGGCTCTGCTCGACGGACCAGCTGTACTACGCGTCGGGCGCGTTCGACCTGCCCGGCGCCATGTTCACGGCCTCGCACAACCCCGCGCAGTACAACGGCATCAAGATGTGCCGCGCGGGCGCGTCCCCCGTCGGCCAGGACACCGGCCTCGCCGAGATCCGCGAACTCGTGGAGTCCTGGCTCGACTCGGGCGCCCCGGCCTCGGACGCCACGCCGGGCTCGATCACCCAGCGCGACACGCTGGAGGACTACGCGGGATACCTGCGCTCGCTCGTCGACCTGGCCTCCATCCGCCCCCTGAAGGTCGTCGTCGACGCGGGCAACGGCATGGGCGGGCACACCGTGCCGACCGTCTTCGCCGGCCTGCCCCTGGACCTCGTCCCGATGTACTTCGAGCTGGACGGCACGTTCCCGAATCACGAGGCGAACCCGCTGGACCCGGCGAACATCGTGGACCTCCAGCAGCGCGTCCGCGACGAGGGCGCCGACATCGGCATCGCCTTCGACGGCGACGCGGACCGCTGCTTCGTCGTCGACGAGCACGGCGACCCGGTCTCCCCTTCCGCCGTCACCGCGCTGGTGGCCTCCCGCGAGCTCGCCAAGCACGGCGGCGGCACGGTCATCCACAACCTGATCACTTCCTGGTCGGTCCCGGAGGTCGTCCGCGAGCAGGGCGGCACGCCGGTCCGCACCCGTGTCGGCCACTCGTTCATCAAGGCCGAGATGGCCCGCACCGGCGCGATCTTCGGCGGCGAGCACTCCGCGCACTACTACTTCCGTGACTTCTGGAACGCCGACACGGGCATGCTGGCCGCCCTCCACGTCCTCGCCGCGCTCGGCGGCCAGGACGGCCCGCTCTCCGAGCTCGTCGCCGCGTACGACCGCTACGCCGCCTCCGGCGAGATCAACTCCACCGTCGACGACCAGACGGCCCGCCTCACCGCGATCAGGGACACCTATCAGGGCCGTGAGGGCGTCACCATCGACGAACTCGACGGTCTGACCGTCACCGCGGACGACTGGTGGTTCAACGTCCGCCCCTCCAACACCGAGCCCCTCCTCCGCCTCAACGCGGAGGCCAGGGACGAGGCGACGGTGGCGAAGGTACGCGACGAGGTACTGGACCTCATCCGAGGCTGAACCCGGCCCGGACGACCCGCCCCGGAACCATTCGGCGCGGGCCCACGCCTCCGGCCGGTCCGGGACCGTCCAGGGCGGGCTGACGCTTCCGGCCGGTCCGGGACCGTCCAGGGCGGGCTGACGCTTCCGGCCGGTCCGGGACCGTCCAGGGCGGGCTGACGCTTCCGGCCGGTCCGGGACCGTCCAGGGCGGGCTGACGCTTCCGGCCGGTCCGGGACCGTCCAGGGCGGGCTGACACCTCCGGCCCGTTCGGAACCGTCCAGCGCAGGCCCGCACCTCCAGTACGGGCCCGCGTATCCAGCCCGTCCGGCGTTTGAGGACGAGCCCTTCGGGCGACGCGGGGGTCCAGGGGGCGGCAGCCCCTTGGCGGGGTCCGGGTCCGAGCCCTTGGCGGGGTCCGGGTCCGAGCCCCTGCCGGGGGCCGAGGCAAAGACCGGCGGGGGCCAGGGCGAAGCCCCAGGCGCAGGACGCCGAAGCCCCCGGTCACCTAACTCCGGCACCCGGCCCCCCACAGCGGTACTCTGACCAGGCCGCATCCACCTGTTCGAAAGGACATCCCATGCCGCTCGAAGCCGGCCTCCTGGAGATCCTCGCCTGCCCGGCCTGCCACGCCCCGCTCAAGGAGCAGGAGAGCGAGCTGGTCTGCACGGGACAGGACTGCGGCCTCGCCTACCCCGTCCGGGACGGCATCCCCGTACTGCTCGTCGACGAGGCCCGCCGCCCCGCGTAAGCGAGCCACCGGGCGCCGCCACCACCCGGGCGCCCACCCCGCACCACAGCGACACAGGCGACACACCGGCGATCGGGAGGCTGCCGACCCATGCTCGACGACTCGCTGCTCGACGACCCAGAGGCGCTCGCCCGCGCCGACCGTCGTGAGCTGCTCCGAGGCGCCGCCGAGGCCGGCGCCCGCGTGCGTACCGCGGTCCGGCACGCCACGGAGGCCGGGATCCCGGACCTGAAGCCGGACGGCCGCCCACGCGCGGTCCTGATCGCCGGCCCCGGACTGGCGGCCACCGGAGTGGCCGAACTGCTCGGCACGCTCGCCGGAGCAAGCTGCCCCGTCACCCGGCTCACCCCCACCGGCGTCGCCCCCGCGGGAGGCGCCCTGCGCTGGGAGCTGCCCGGCTGGGCCGGCCCGGTGGACCTCGTGCTGATCGCCACCCCGGACGGCGCCGAACCAGGACTCGAACTCCTGGTCGAGCAGGCGTACCGGCGCGGCAGCTCCGTCGTCGCGGTGGCCCCCACCGGCACCCCGATCGCCGAAGCGGTGGAGGGCACGCACGGCCTGTTCGTACCGATGGCGACCGCCCCGTACGAGCCGAACTCACCCCTCGCGGCCTCCGCCCCCGGCGTCCTGTGGGCGCTGCTCACCCCGCTCCTCGCCCTGCTGGACCGCACCGGCCTGGTCTCGGCCCCGCCCGAGGCGCTGCAGAAGGTCGCCGACCGCCTCGACCACGTGGCCGAACGCTGCGGCCCGGCCATCGCGACCTACGGCAACCCCGCCAAGACGCTCGCCGCCGATCTGGCCGAGGCACTCCCGGTGATCTGGACGGAGGGCACCTCCGCGGGCCCCGCGGGCCGCCGTTTCACCGCCGCGCTCGCGGAACTGGCGGGCCGCCCCGCGCTCGCCGCGGAACTCCCCGAGGCGCTCGCCGCCCACAGCGTCCTGCTCTCGGGCGCACTGGCCGCGGCCGCCGACCCCGACGACTTCTTCCGCGACCGCGTCGAGGAGCAGCAGGTCCTGCACGCGCGCGTGGTGCTCCTGCGCGACCGGCCGGCCGGCGGCCTCACCGCCGCGCCCGCCGCCCGCGAGCTGGCCCTCAGCCACGACACCGCGATCAGCGAGCTCGAACCCGAGGAGGGCGGCGACCTCGAGACGCTCGCGGAACTGATCGCCGTCACGGATTTCGCCGCCGTTTACCTGGCGCTCGCCTCGGGGGCCTGACCTTGACCCACACCGGCTGACGCCCCACCCGGGCGCACGGCCACGGGCGCCCACCTGGTGGGGAAACGACCGCAGAGCAGCGTACGTACGGAGAAGAAAAGCGCACATGGACCGCCTCGACAACACCGTCCGCCCCTACGCCTGGGGCTCGACCACCGCCATACCGCGGCTGCTCGGCGTCGAGCCGACCGGTGAACCGCAGGCGGAGATGTGGATGGGCGCGCACCCCGGCGCCCCCTCGCTCACGGCGCGCGGTCCCCTCACCGAGGTCATAGGCGAGGACCCCGAGAAGGAGCTCGGCCGCGCGGCCGTCGCCAGGTTCGGCCCCCGGCTGCCGTTCCTGCTGAAGATCCTCGCCGCGGGCGCCCCCCTCTCCCTCCAGGTGCACCCGAACCTCGAACAGGCGAGGGAGGGATTCGAGGACGAGGAGCGCCGGGGCATCCCGATCGACGCCCCGCACCGCAACTACAAGGACGCCAACCACAAACCCGAACTCATCTGCGCGCTCACCGAGTTCGACGGCCTGTGCGGCTTCCGCACCCCGGACGAGGCCGCCGCCCTCCTCGCCGCCCTGGACGTCGACTCCCTCAAGCCGTACGTCGACCTGCTGCGCGCCCACCCGCAGGACGCGGCCCTGCGCGAGGTCCTGACAGCGGTGCTGAGCGCGGACCCCGACGACATGGCCCGCACGGTCACCGAGGCCGCGGCCGCCTGCGACCGCCTGGGCGGCGCCCACGCCCCGTACGCCGACATCGCGCACCACTACCCGGGCGACCCCGGCGTCATCGCCGCGATGCTCCTCAACTACGTCCAACTGCAGCCCGGCGAAGCCCTGTTCCTCGGCGCCGGCGTCCCGCACGCGTACCTGAACGGCCTGGGCGTCGAGATCATGGCCAACAGCGACAACGTCCTGCGCTGCGGTCTGACCCCCAAGCACGTCGACGTCCCCGAACTGCTGCGCGTCGTCCGCTTCGAGGCGAGCGACCCCGGTGTCCTGCGCCCGGAGGAGTCGCCCGGCGGCGAGGAGGTCTACGCGACCCCCATCGACGAGTTCCGCCTCTCCCGCTACGTCCTCGCGGAGGGTGCCGCCCCGCACGACCTCACCCGCGAGACCCCGCAGATCCTGCTCTGCACGGCGGGTTCCGTCCACGCGGACGGCGAGGTCCTGACCCCCGGCCGGTCGGTCTTCGTACCGGCCGGCGAAAAGGCCGAGGTGTCCGGCTCGGGCACGATCTTCCGTGCGACAGTGGTCGCCTGACGGGGTGACGGCAGCCGCCCGGCCCGGTCGCCGGGGTGGCCAGCCGCGCCGCCCCCGAACCGGGCTGCAACAATGGCCCACCGCAAAGGGCGGGCAAAGCCCGGACCGGGGTACGAGGGTACGGACGGGGACCGGGACGGCGTACGAAGGGACAGCAGGAGCAGATGAGCGCTTCAGGCGGCACCAGGGCGATCGTGGCGGCACTCGGCGCAAACCTCGCGATCGCGGTAACGAAGTTCGTCGCGTTCGCCTTCAGCGGTTCGTCCTCGATGCTCGCCGAGGGTGTCCACTCGATCGCCGACTCCGGCAACCAGGCCCTGCTCCTGATCGGCGGCAAGAAGGCCCAGCGCGAGGCGACGCCCCAGCACCCCTTCGGCTACGGCCGTGAACGCTACATCTACGCCTTCCTCGTCTCGATCGTCCTCTTCTCGGTCGGCGGCATGTTCGCCGTCTACGAGGGCTACGAGAAGATCAAGCACCCGCACGAGATCGAGCACTGGTACTGGCCGGTGGGCGTCCTGGTGTTCGCGATCATCGCCGAGGGCTTCTCCTTCCGCACGGCCATCAAGGAGTCCAACGAACTGCGCGGGAAGCTGTCCTGGTCGCAGTTCATCCGCCGCGCCAAGGCCCCCGAGCTCCCGGTCGTCCTCCTCGAGGACTTCGGCGCACTGATCGGTCTGGTCCTCGCCCTCGGCGGCGTCGGCCTGGCCCTGCTCACCGACGACGGCCTCTGGGACGGCATCGGCACGCTCTGCATCGGCGTCCTGCTCATCCTGATCGCGCTGGTCCTGGCCGCCGAGACCAAGTCCCTGCTGCTGGGCGAGGCGGCCGGCGTCGACGACGTGAAGAAGATCGAGACCGCGATCGTCGACGGCGACACGGTCACCGGCATCATCCACATGCGCACGCTCCACCTCGGCCCGGAGGAACTCCTGGTCGCCGCGAAGATCGCCGTCCAGCACGACGACACGGCGGGCGAGGTCGCCGCAGCGATCAACGCCGCCGAGGCCCGCATCCGGGAGTCCGTCCCGATCGCGCGCGTCATCTACCTGGAGCCGGACATCTACAGCGAGGCCGAGGCGGCCAAGGGCCCGGACCCCGACGCGGCCCCCGGGGGCCCGGCACGTCCGGCCGAGCACTGACCTCGAAACCCCGCAGACGTGCGCGGCGAGCCCATGTCCCGGCGCCCGCGCACCCAGACGCTAGGGGTTTCCTGGGAACCTCCGAGGCACACTATGGCCGGAGCCGGACTGGGGAGGCCTGGGGTGACCGGTGTAGCTTGGTGACTGAGCCAGACGTCGCTGCTGATGGCGGTCGGGCGGTCCCACCGCGGACCGGCCGAGGGAGAGAGGGCCTCCGACGGACTGAGCTGCGCGCACCGGGCGCACCTGTGCCCGAGGGCACCCTTGTGCCCGCCGTCGCGCAGAACAGCCGTACCCACCTCGCCACAATCCCGAGGAGCAGCTCCCCATGACGACTGTCGACAACCGACAGGACTTCAAGGTCGCCGATCTTTCGCTGGCCGACTTCGGCCGCAAGGAGATCACCCTCGCCGAGCACGAGATGCCCGGCCTGATGTCGATCCGCAAGGAGTACGCGGCCACGCAGCCCCTGGCCGGCGCCCGCGTCACCGGCTCCCTGCACATGACGGTGCAGACCGCCGTCCTCATCGAGACCCTCGTCGCCCTCGGCGCCGAGGTCCGCTGGGCCTCCTGCAACATCTTCTCCACCCAGGACCACGCCGCCGCGGCCATCGCCGTCGGCCCGAACGGCACGCCGGACAACCCGCAGGGCGTCCCGGTCTTCGCCTGGAAGGGCGAGACCCTGGAGGAGTACTGGTGGTGCACGGAGCAGGCTCTGACCTGGCCGAACACCCCCACCGGCGGCCCGAACATGATCCTGGACGACGGCGGTGACGCCACCCTCCTCGTCCACAAGGGCGTCGAGTACGAGAAGGACGGGAAGGTCCCCTCGGTCGACACCGCCGAGTCCGACGAGCACCGCGTCATCCTCGAACTCCTGAACCGCACCATCACCGACGGCTCGCAGAAGTGGACCCAGCTCGCCTCGGAGATCCGCGGCGTGACCGAGGAGACCACGACCGGCGTGCACCGTCTGTACGAGATGCACCGCGACGGCACCCTCCTGTTCCCGGCGATCAACGTGAACGACGCCGTCACCAAGTCGAAGTTCGACAACAAGTACGGCTGCCGCCACTCCCTGATCGACGGCATCAACCGTGCCACCGACGTCCTGATCGGCGGCAAGACCGCCGTCGTCTGCGGCTACGGCGACGTGGGCAAGGGCTGCGCGGAGTCCCTCCGCGGCCAGGGCGCCCGCGTGATCATCACCGAGATCGACCCGATCTGCGCCCTGCAGGCGGCCATGGACGGCTACCAGGTCACGACCCTCGACGAGGTCGTCGACAAGGCCGACATCTTCGTCACCACGACCGGTAACAAGGACATCATCATGGCCTCGGACATGGCCAAGATGAAGCACCAGGCGATCGTGGGCAACATCGGTCACTTCGACAACGAGATCGACATGGCCGGCCTGGCGCAGATCCCGGGCATCGTCAAGGACGAGGTCAAGCCGCAGGTCCACACCTGGAAGTTCCCCGACGGCAAGGTGCTCATCGTGCTGTCGGAGGGCCGCCTGCTGAACCTGGGCAACGCCACCGGCCACCCGTCGTTCGTGATGTCCAACTCCTTCGCGGACCAGACGCTGGCCCAGATCGAGCTGTTCACCAAGCCCGACGAATACCCGACCGACGTCTACGTGCTGCCCAAGCACCTCGACGAGAAGGTCGCCCGTCTCCACCTCGACGCCCTCGGCGTCAAGCTCACGACGCTCCGCCCGGAGCAGGCCGCCTACATCGGCGTAGAGGTCGAGGGCCCGTACAAGTCGGACCACTACCGCTACTGAGCACCCCCGCCGAGCGGCCGCACCGGCCGCGCGGCGTACGGATGTCAGCAGGCCCCCGCCCCCGTGGCGGGGGCCTGTCCCCGATGAGGACCTGAACGCCCATGCCACGCGGCCGTTATTCGCTCCACGATCCGCACGATCACACCCCCCTGGCCGAAGAACACTTCCACTGCGCGCCGGGGCCCTCGGGCTGGCGCTACGTCTCCCAGCTGACGGCACCCTCCGGCGACCACGCCGGCTCCGTCGATCTGGCTCTCGACGAGCTGGGCCGCCCCATCCGGCTGGAACTGCACGCCGCGAGCTGGCAGGTCCGGGGCGCCGCGCTCGAAGGCGTCACCTGGGTCCGCACCGATCCCACGGGCACCGAGGCCACCGAGGGCAATGCCCACGCCCATGCCTTCACCGGCACGTCCCCCGCGTTCCTCGTCGCCACGGCCCGTCTCCTGCGCCTCACCCCCTCCGGGTCGGCCACCCGCGTACGCCTCGTCGCCTTCACCGACCCGGTCCTCGCCCCCCGCACCCTCGACCAGTCCTGGGCCCTGGTCTCGAGAGAAACACACGCCACTGACAACGGCCCCCTGATCGTCGACGCGTACCAGGTCACAGCGCTGGACACGGGAGAACAGCACGCCGTGCACCTGTCGGGAGACGTCGTCCTCGCGGCACCCGGCATCGAGCTGGAACACCTCGAATCACCGCCGTCGGCGTTCGCCTGAGGCCGGCCCCCCGCGGTGGGCGTCAGGCGGGCGGCGCGAATCCGGTCGCGGGCCGGTCGGTCCGCTCCTCCCGCGCCGCCGAGGGCCGAACCGCCTGCCGCCCCGGCGACCCGTCGCCGTCCACGACCGGCGACGCATGGGAAACCCCAGCGGCAGGAGCGGAGGCGGGAGCCGCCTGAGGATCCGGGAATCCCGGTTGCCGCACGACCGGGCCACTCACGCCCGGCATCCCGGCGACGAACCCGCCCGGACCTCCCGGCACCGCTGCGACGGCCGGCCTGCCCCCGAAGGCCCGTCTGGCATCCCGCGCCTGCCGTTCGTGCACCACGGCCGCCAGATACGCGGCCGCCGGGACACCCTGTGGCGCGGGCGCCCCGGTACGGGCGGCGAGATCCGAGGCCAGCCGCTCCGCCATCGCCGCACCGACCTGCGGATCCAGCTGCCGCATCCGCGTCAGGTACTGGCGGACGGCCAGCCACAGCCCGTCCGGCACCGCCGACAGGTCGAGCCCGGAGAAACGTCCCGCCAACCAGGGCGGCGGGGGAGGCACGAACGCGCTCCGCCCGGCCGGAATCCGCTCCCGTACGACGAGCGTCCCGGCGAACACGTCACCGAGCCGCCGCCCCCGCTCCGACACGAGCGAGGCGATGCACGCGACGATCCCGAACGTCATCAGGATCTCGACCACCCCGATGGCACCGCGCACCAGCGCGTGCCGGAACCGGATCGGCCCCCCGTCGTCCCGGACCACCCGCAGCCCGAACGCCAGCTTCCCCAGCGAACGGCCGTGGCTGAGCGTCTCCACCGCGATCGGCCCACCGACCAGCAGCAGAACGAAACTGGCGATCGACACCGCGACCTGCGCCGCCTCGTCCAGGGCCGCCGTCGAGGCGACCAGGGCGACGGTGACGACCAGATAGGCCGCCATCGCCACGACCAGGTCGAGCAGCACGGCCAGCGCGCGGCTCGGCAGTTTCGCGGGGCGCAGCTCCAGCGCCACCGCCTCGCCCGTCACTAGCTCACTCACGCTCGTCCGTCCTTCCCCTGACCTGCCCCGAGAACCGCCAGTCTGCCAAGCTGTGGGCAACATCGCGCCGCGGTACGACAAGCTGACACGCGGTACGAGAGGACGAGGAGCAGCAGAACCGATGGACCTCGACGTCTTCGTGTCCGCGCACGGCGCGGAGTGGGACCGCCTGGACGCCCTGTTGCGCCGTCGGCGCCGGCTCACCGGAGCGGAGGCCGACGAACTCGTGGCCCTGTACCAACGCACGGCCACCCATCTCTCCCTCATCCAGTCCAGTGCCCCGGACCCGCAGCTCACCGGGCGCCTCAGCCAGTTGGTGGCACGCGCGCGCAGCGCCGTGACCGGCACTCGCCGCGCCTCCTGGCGCGATGTCACCCGCTTCCTCACCCAGGGGTTCCCCGCCGCCGTCTACCGCTCGCGCCACTGGTGGGTGCCCACAGCACTCTTCTCCACCGCCGTCGCGGTCCTCCTGGGGTGGTGGATCGGCGCGCACCCGGAGGTCCAGTCCTCGATCGCGGCTCCCGCAGAACTGCGCCGGCTCACGCGCCCCGGCGGCGAGTACGAGACCTACTACTCGAGTCACCCGGCGGCCTCCTTCGCGGCCCAGGTGTGGACGAACAACGCCGAGGCCGCCGCGATGTGCCTGGTCCTGGGCGTCTTCCTGGGGATACCCGTGCTCTGGATCCTCCTCCAGAACATGCTCAACGTAGGTGTCGGCATCGGCCTGATGTCGTCGGCCGGCCGCCTCGACACCTTCCTCGGCCTGATCCTTCCGCACGGTCTCCTGGAACTGACGGCCGTCTTCGTCGCCGCGGGTACGGGCCTGCGCCTGGGCTGGACCCTGATAGATCCGGGCCCCCGCTCCCGCCGCACAGCCCTCGCCGAAGAGGGCCGAGCCGCCCTCGGCATGGCGATCGGCCTGGCGCTGGTCCTGTTCGTCTCGGGCGCCATCGAAGGCTTCGTCACCCCGTCCGGCCTCCCCACCTGGGCCCGCATCGCCATAGGGATCGTGGCTGAACTGGCCTTCCTCACGTACGTCTATGTCCTGGGCGGTCGTGCCGTACGGGCCGGTGACACCGGTGACGTCGAGGAGGCCGAGCGCAGCGCCACGCTGCCGACGGCCGCGTGATGTGCGACTGCGCCCGCTGACCTGCTAGTCTCCTCTTCGCCCCACAGGAGCCATTGACATGGAGCCGGTGGGGAGGTAGATTCGAACAGTTGCCTAGAACTGGACACGTCCAGTCGGTGGCAGTTAGCATCTGCGAGCTTCTTGTGAACGCGATTCCGAGAAGCACCTCCCGATTAGTCAGGACCGAGCGGCCGGTAAGGCCGATCAAAAGCTTCTGATAAAGTCGGACATGCCGAAAGAGAGCCGCAAGGCGCGAATAGGCAAAGGCTCCTCCAACGGCCACTGGAAATGAATTCCGACCGGAAACGGAACGGAAAACAGATCTGGTAAAGTCGGAACCGCCGGAAAGGGAAACGCGAAAGCGGAAACCTGGAAAGCATCGAGGAAATCGGATACGGAAACGGTCTGATAGAGTCGGAAACGCAAGACCGAAGGGAAGCGCCCGGAGGAAAGCCCGAGAGGGTGAGTACAAAGGAAGCGTCCGTTCCTTGAGAACTCAACAGCGTGCCAAAAATCAACGCCAGATATGTTGATACCCCGTCTCCGGCCGATCGGCTGGGACGAGGTTCCTTTGAAAAAGTCCTGCCCCTTCGGGGTAGGCGCACAGCGAGGACGCTGTGAACCGGGAGGATTATTCCTCTTCCTGGTTCCGCTCTCGTGGTGTCGTCCCGATTACGGGAAAACATTCACGGAGAGTTTGATCCTGGCTCAGGACGAACGCTGGCGGCGTGCTTAACACATGCAAGTCGAACGATGAAGCCCTTCGGGGTGGATTAGTGGCGAACGGGTGAGTAACACGTGGGCAATCTGCCCTTCACTCTGGGACAAGCCCTGGAAACGGGGTCTAATACCGGATAATACCTGCCTGGGCATCTGGGTGGGTTGAAAGCTCCGGCGGTGAAGGATGAGCCCGCGGCCTATCAGCTTGTTGGTGAGGTAGTGGCTCACCAAGGCGACGACGGGTAGCCGGCCTGAGAGGGCGACCGGCCACACTGGGACTGAGACACGGCCCAGACTCCTACGGGAGGCAGCAGTGGGGAATATTGCACAATGGGCGAAAGCCTGATGCAGCGACGCCGCGTGAGGGATGACGGCCTTCGGGTTGTAAACCTCTTTCAGCAGGGAAGAAGCGAAAGTGACGGTACCTGCAGAAGAAGCGCCGGCTAACTACGTGCCAGCAGCCGCGGTAATACGTAGGGCGCAAGCGTTGTCCGGAATTATTGGGCGTAAAGAGCTCGTAGGCGGCTTGTCACGTCGGGTGTGAAAGCCCGGGGCTTAACCCCGGGTCTGCATTCGATACGGGCTAGCTAGAGTGTGGTAGGGGAGATCGGAATTCCTGGTGTAGCGGTGAAATGCGCAGATATCAGGAGGAACACCGGTGGCGAAGGCGGATCTCTGGGCCATTACTGACGCTGAGGAGCGAAAGCGTGGGGAGCGAACAGGATTAGATACCCTGGTAGTCCACGCCGTAAACGGTGGGAACTAGGTGTTGGCGACATTCCACGTCGTCGGTGCCGCAGCTAACGCATTAAGTTCCCCGCCTGGGGAGTACGGCCGCAAGGCTAAAACTCAAAGGAATTGACGGGGGCCCGCACAAGCAGCGGAGCATGTGGCTTAATTCGACGCAACGCGAAGAACCTTACCAAGGCTTGACATACACCGGAAAGCATTAGAGATAGTGCCCCCCTTGTGGTCGGTGTACAGGTGGTGCATGGCTGTCGTCAGCTCGTGTCGTGAGATGTTGGGTTAAGTCCCGCAACGAGCGCAACCCTTGTTCTGTGTTGCCAGCATGCCCTTCGGGGTGATGGGGACTCACAGGAGACTGCCGGGGTCAACTCGGAGGAAGGTGGGGACGACGTCAAGTCATCATGCCCCTTATGTCTTGGGCTGCACACGTGCTACAATGGCAGGTACAATGAGCTGCGAAGCCGTGAGGCGGAGCGAATCTCAAAAAGCCTGTCTCAGTTCGGATTGGGGTCTGCAACTCGACCCCATGAAGTCGGAGTTGCTAGTAATCGCAGATCAGCATTGCTGCGGTGAATACGTTCCCGGGCCTTGTACACACCGCCCGTCACGTCACGAAAGTCGGTAACACCCGAAGCCGGTGGCCCAACCCCTTGTGGGAGGGAGCTGTCGAAGGTGGGACTGGCGATTGGGACGAAGTCGTAACAAGGTAGCCGTACCGGAAGGTGCGGCTGGATCACCTCCTTTCTAAGGAGCACTTCTTACCGATCCCTCCGGGGTGAGGTCAGAGGCCACTACGTCGGCAAATGTTCGACGGTGGTTGCTCATGGGTGGAACGTTGATTATTCGGCACACTTGATCGTCTTCTCCTTCCAGTACTGTCCTTCGGGGCGTGGAACGAATGAGGGAAGCGGGGAGTGTGTCGGGCACGCTGTTGGGTGTCTGAAGGTACGGCCGATTGTTGGCTGCCTTCAGTGCCGGCCCCAGTGAACTTGCCTTCGGGCAGGGTGATGGGTGGTTGGTCGTTGTTTGAGAACTGCACAGTGGACGCGAGCATCTGTGGCCAAGTTTTTAAGGGCGCACGGTGGATGCCTTGGCACCAGGAACCGATGAAGGACGTGGGAGGCCACGATAGTCCCCGGGGAGTCGTCAACCAGGCTTTGATCCGGGGGTTTCCGAATGGGGAAACCCGGCAGTCGTCATGGGCTGTCACCCTTGCCTGAACACATAGGGCAAGTGGAGGGAACGCGGGGAAGTGAAACATCTCAGTACCCGCAGGAAGAGAAAACAACCGTGATTCCGGGAGTAGTGGCGAGCGAAACTGGATGAGGCCAAACCATATGCGTGTGAGACCCGGCAGGGGTTGCGTATGTGGGGTTGTGGGATTTCTCTTTCACGGTCTGCCGGCCGTGAGACGAGTCAGAAACCGTTGATGTAGGCGAAGGACATGCGAAAGGTCCGGCGTAGAGGGTAAGACCCCCGTAGTCGAAACGTCAACGGCTCGTTTGAGAAACACCCAAGTAGCACGGGGCCCGAGAAATCCCGTGTGAATCTGGCGGGACCACCCGCTAAGCCTAAATATTCCCTGGTGACCGATAGCGGATAGTACCGTGAGGGAATGGTGAAAAGTACCGCGGGAGCGGAGTGAAATAGTACCTGAAACCGTGTGCCTACAAGCCGTGGGAGCGTCGGATATGTGCTTGCACATATCTCGTGACTGCGTGCCTTTTGAAGAATGAGCCTGCGAGTTTGCGGTGTGTTGCGAGGTTAACCCGTGTGGGGAAGCCGTAGCGAAAGCGAGTCCGAATAGGGCGATTTAGTAGCGCGCTCAAGACCCGAAGCGGAGTGATCTAGCCATGGGCAGGTTGAAGCGGCTGTAAGAGGTCGTGGAGGACCGAACCCACCAGGGTTGAAAACCTGGGGGATGACCTGTGGTTAGGGGTGAAAGGCCAATCAAACTCCGTGATAGCTGGTTCTCCCCGAAATGCATTTAGGTGCAGCGTCGTGTGTTTCTTGCCGGAGGTAGAGCACTGGATAGGCGATGGGCCCTACCGGGTTACTGACCTTAGCCAAACTCCGAATGCCGGTAAGTGAGAGCGCGGCAGTGAGACTGTGGGGGATAAGCTCCATGGTCGAGAGGGAAACAGCCCAGAGCATCGACTAAGGCCCCTAAGCGTACGCTAAGTGGGAAAGGATGTGGAGTCGCACAGACAACCAGGAGGTTGGCTTAGAAGCAGCCACCCTTGAAAGAGTGCGTAATAGCTCACTGGTCTAGTGATTCCGCGCCGACAATGTAGCGGGGCTCAAGCGTACCGCCGAAGTCGTGTCATTGCAGCAATAGGGCCAACGCCTGCTGTGATGGGTAGGGGAGCGTCGTGTGCCGGGTGAAGCCGCGCCGGAAGGCAGTGGTGGACGGTTCACGAGTGAGAATGCAGGCATGAGTAGCGATACACACGTGAGAAACGTGTGCGCCGATTGACTAAGGGTTCCTGGGTCAAGCTGATCTGCCCAGGGTAAGTCGGGACCTAAGGCGAGGCCGACAGGCGTAGTCGATGGATAACCGGTTGATATTCCGGTACCCGCTGTGAAGCGTCAAACATTGAACCAGGCGATGCTAAGTCCGTGAAGCCGCCCTGGAGCCTTCGGGCAAAGGGGAGTGGTGGAGCCGATGGTCCAGACCTGTAGTAGGTGAGTGATGGGGTGACGCAGGAAGGTAGTCCATCCCGGGCGGTGGTTGTCCCGGGGTAAGGGTGTAGGCCGTGTGATAGGTAAATCCGTCGCACATCAAGGCTGAGACCTGATGCCGAGCCGATTGTGGTGAAGTGGATGATCCTATGCTGTCGAGAAAAGCCTCTAGCGAGTTTCATGGCGGCCCGTACCCTAAACCGACTCAGGTGGTCAGGTAGAGAATACCGAGGCGTTCGGGTGAACTATGGTTAAGGAACTCGGCAAAATGCCCCCGTAACTTCGGGAGAAGGGGGGCCATCACTGGTGATCCGATTTACTCGGTGAGCTGGGGGTGGCCGCAGAGACCAGCGAGAAGCGACTGTTTACTAAAAACACAGGTCCGTGCGAAGCCGTAAGGCGATGTATACGGACTGACGCCTGCCCGGTGCTGGAACGTTAAGGGGACCGGTTAGTCAAACTTCGGTTTGGCGAAGCTGAGAACTTAAGCGCCAGTAAACGGCGGTGGTAACTATAACCATCCTAAGGTAGCGAAATTCCTTGTCGGGTAAGTTCCGACCTGCACGAATGGCGTAACGACTTCTCGACTGTCTCAACCATAGGCCCGGTGAAATTGCACTACGAGTAAAGATGCTCGTTTCGCGCAGCAGGACGGAAAGACCCCGGGACCTTTACTACAGTTTGATATTGGTGTTCGGTTCGGCTTGTGTAGGATAGCTGGGAGACTTTGAAGTCATGGCGCCAGCCATGGTGGAGTCGTCGTTGAAATACCAGTCTGGTCGTGCTGGATGTCTAACCTGGGTCCGTGATCCGGATCAGGGACAGTGTCTGATGGGTAGTTTAACTGGGGCGGTTGCCTCCTAAAGAGTAACGGAGGCGCCCAAAGGTTCCCTCAGCCTGGTTGGTAATCAGGTGTTGAGTGTAAGTGCACAAGGGAGCTTGACTGTGAGACCGACGGGTCGAGCAGGGACGAAAGTCGGGACTAGTGATCCGGCGGTGGCTTGTGGAAGCGCCGTCGCTCAACGGATAAAAGGTACCCCGGGGATAACAGGCTGATCTTCCCCAAGAGTCCATATCGACGGGATGGTTTGGCACCTCGATGTCGGCTCGTCGCATCCTGGGGCTGGAGTCGGTCCCAAGGGTTGGGCTGTTCGCCCATTAAAGCGGTACGCGAGCTGGGTTTAGAACGTCGTGAGACAGTTCGGTCCCTATCCGCTGTGCGCGTAGGAATATTGAGAAGGGCTGTCCCTAGTACGAGAGGACCGGGACGGACGAACCTCTGGTGTGCCAGTTGTCCTGCCAAGGGCATGGCTGGTTGGCTACGTTCGGGAGGGATAACCGCTGAAAGCATCTAAGCGGGAAGCCTGCTTCGAGATGAGTATTCCCACCCCCTTTGAGGGGTTAAGGCTCCCAGTAGACGACTGGGTTGATAGGCCGGATCTGGAAGGCGGGTAACCGCTGGAGGTGACCGGTACTAATAGGCCGAGGGCTTGTCCTCAGTTGCTCGCGTCCACTGTGTTGGTTCTGAAACCACGAACAACCGTCGTAGCTTTGCCACGGCTCCGGTTGACAGTTTCATAGTGTTTCGGTGGTCATAGCGTGAGGGAAACGCCCGGTTACATTCCGAACCCGGAAGCTAAGCCTTACAGCGCCGATGGTACTGCAGGGGGGACCCTGTGGGAGAGTAGGACGCCGCCGAACAAATTTTGAAAAAGGAACCCCCGTACCGGGAAATCGGTACGGGGGTTTTCTGCGTTTGGGATCGCTTGATTAGGGGGCCTCTTGAAACAAGAGGCCCCTTTTTTGTGCCGGCCTACAGGCGTCCTGCTGCCTTCAGGGCCAGATACGCGTCCGCGAGAGCGGGCGGCAGATCGTCCGGCGTCGCGTCCACGACCGTGACTCCATGACGCATCAACTGCTCGGCCGTGCGACGGCGTTCCGCCTGGGCGTGAGCCGCTGCCGCCGCCTCGTACACGGCGTCGGTGTTTCCACGGGCCTTCGCCATACGGGCGACCTGCGGATCGGCCACCGAAGCCACCAGGACCGTATGGCGCTGGGTGAGACGGGAGAGGACGGGGAGCAGACCCTCCTCGACCGGGGCCGCGTCCAACGTCGTCAGCAGGACGATCAGGGAACGGCGCCGGGCCGTACGGAGTGCAGTGGCCGTCAGGCCGCGGGCGTCGGTCTCGACGAGCTCGGGCTCCAGGGTGGCCATCGCGGCGACCAGGGAAGGCAGGACGTCGCCCGCCGCGCGGCCCTGGACGAGGGCGCGTACCCGGCGGTCGTACGCGAGCAGGTCCACACGGTCGCCGGCCCGTGAGGCCAGTGCCGCGAGGAGCAGGGCCGCGTCCAGGGAGGCGTCGAGGCGCGGGGCGTCACCCACACGGCCCGCCGAGGTGCGGCCCGTGTCGAGGACCAGAAGGATGTGGCGGTCTCGCTCGGGTCGCCAGGTGCGGACGGCGACCGTGGAGTGCCGGGCCGTGGCACGCCAGTCGATGGACCGGGTGTCGTCGCCGGGAACGTACTCGCGCAGACTGTCGAACTCGGTGCCCTCGCCGCGGGTCAGGACGCTGGTGCGGCCGTCGAGTTCGCGGAGCCGGGCCAGTTTGGACGGGAGATGCTTGCGGCTGGTGAACGGGGGCAGGACCCGCACCGTCCACGGGACCTTGTGGCTGGCCTGGCGGGAGAACAGACCGAGTGGGCCGTACGAGCGGATCGTGACGCGGTCGGCGTGCCGGTCGCCGCGGCGGGTGGGGCGCAGCCGGGTCGTCAGCCGGCGGCGTTCACCGGGCGGGACCGTCAGACGGTGGCGGGACGCGGCCACCTCGGTGCCGGGTTCCCAGCTGCTCGGGGGCCAGGCGTCGCGGAGGCGGGCGCGCAGCGGGCGGCCCGAGGGGTTCGTGACGGTCAGCGTGACGTCCGCGGTCTCGCCCAGGCGTACCGAGGTGTCCCCGGAGCGGGTCAGACCGAGACGGCGTACCGGTGCGGCCAGCGCGGCGTCGCAGGCGCAGGCCAGCGCCAGGGGGCCGTTCACGGCGAGAATGCCCGTCCAGCTCGGCTCCCAGATGCCGATGGGGAGGGTGCCGAGGGCCGCCAGGAGAGCCGCGCGTCCGGTGAGTGCCATCAGCGGGGGACGGGGACGTGGGCGAGGATCGCGTTGATGACCGAGTCGGCGGTCACACCCTCCATCTCGGCCTCGGGACGCAGCTGGACGCGATGGCGGAGCGTGGGGAGGGCCAGGGCCTTCACATCGTCCGGGATGACGTAGTCGCGGCCGGTCAGCCAGGCCCAGGCGCGGGCCGTCGCGAGGAGGGCCGTCGCACCGCGCGGGGAGACACCGAGGGTGAGGGAGGGCGATTCGCGGGTGGCGCGGCAGATGTCCACCACATAGCCGGTGATCTCGGGGGAGACCGCGGTCTTGGCGACGGCGGCGCGCGCGGCTTCCAGGTCGGCCGGGCCCGCCACGGGGCGTACGCCGGCGGCGCGCAGGTCGCGGGGGTTGAATCCCTCGGCGTGCCGGGTGAGGACGTCGATCTCGTCCTCGCGGGAGGGGAGAGGGATCGTCAGCTTGAGCAGGAAGCGGTCCAGTTGGGCTTCCGGGAGGGGATACGTTCCCTCGTACTCGACCGGGTTCTGGGTGGCCGCGACGAGGAAGGGCTCGGGGAGCAGCCGGGGAGTGCCGTCGACCGTGACCTGACGTTCCTCCATCGCCTCGAGGAGGGACGACTGCGTCTTGGGCGGGGTGCGGTTGATCTCGTCGGCCAGCAGCAGGTTGGTGAAGACCGGGCCGGGCTGGAAGGAGAACTCGGCGGTGCGGGCGTCGTAGACGAGCGAGCCGGTGATGTCGCTCGGCATCAGGTCGGGGGTGAACTGGACGCGCTTGGTGTCGAGTTCCAGGGCCGAGGCCAGGGCGCGGACGAGCAGCGTCTTGGCGACTCCGGGGACTCCCTCGAGGAGCACGTGTCCGCGGCACAGGAGGGCGACGACGAGACCGGTCACGGCGGGGTCCTGGCCGACCACGGCTTTGGCGATCTCGGCGCGCAGGGCTTCCAGGGAGGCGCGGGCGGCGCCCGGATCCCCTGTGTACCCGGCGTTGTCAGTGGTCGGGGCCATCATGAACGGCGTACCTCTCTTTCGAGGGCGTCTAGTCGGTCGGCGAGGGAGACGAGGGCCGCGTCGTCGCGGGGCGGCGGCCCGAAGAGGAGGGAGTGCAGGGAGGACTGTCCGTCGCCGTGCAGCTGCGCGGACAGGGCGGGGAGCAGGGCCTCGGGCGTGTGTGCCTGGGCGGGGGACACGCCGACGAGGGGGGCGAGGCGGGTGCGGGTGGTGGAGCGCAGGGCGCCGGCGGCGCGGTCGCGGGCGTTGGCCTTGCGGTAGAGGCGGGCGCGGCCTTCGACGGTTTCGGAGGCGCGGATCGCGACGGGCAGGCGTTCGGGCACGAGGGGCCCGAGCCGGCGTGCTCGCCAGAAGGCGGCCAGGGCTGCCGCGATGAAGAGCTGCAGTGTGCCCCAGAGCCAGCCCGAGGGGAGCAGGTCGAAGAAGGTCTTGCCGCCCGTGTCGGTCGCCGAGGTGTCGGAGAGCGAGGGGAGGTACCAGACCAGGTGGGGGCGGGAACCGAGCAGTTGGAGGGCGAGCGAGGCGTTGCCCTGCTTGTCGAGACGGTTGTTGTAGAGGATGTCGGGGGCGCCGACGACGACGGTGTCGCCGTTCCCGGAGGCTGCCGGGATGCGCAGCAGGGTGGGCAGGCCCTCGCTGGGATAGCAGGAGTCGGCGTCGAGGTCGGTGATGGTGTAGCGGATGCCGCCGGTGTCGGCGCTGCCCGCGCGGCGGGCGGCCGGCAGGTCGCAGCCGGGTGGGAGCGTCGAGTCGAAACTGATCGCGGGGTCGGCGGTGACGCCGGGGGCGAGGGTGCCGAGGGAGGGAGCTTCGGGGGCGATCAGGATCGTGCGGCCGCCGGAGCTCGCGGTGGCCCGGTGGAGGCCGGACTGCTGGCTGTCGGTGAGCAGGTCGGGGGCGGCGACGAGCAGCGTGGTGTCGGGGCCGGCGGCGGCGCGGGCCTGGTCCAGGGTGGTGACCACGCGGGTGGAGACGCCGCGGTCGCGCAGGAGTTCGGCGGTGGCGCGGCTGCCGTAGGGGTCGGCGGAGCGCGGGTCGAGGCGGCCGTGCTGGGCGCCGGAGCGGATCGCGGCGATCGCCACGGCGGCGGCCAGCAGGATCACGACCGCGAGGGTGATTCCCCGGGCGCGGGTCCACACCTGGCGGGCGGTGGGGGAGGCGGAGGTGGAGGGGAGGGCGGCCTCGGTCATGAGGCGGCTCCGTGGCCGGTGTGGTGGGCGCTGCCGGTGAGTACGGGTTTGCTGCGCTCCAGGTCGCGGTCGAGCTCGGTGAGGCGGCCGTACGTGCGGGAGTCGGCGGCCCGTCCGCCGTACGTGACGTCGTCGAAGTCGCGGGCGGCGGCGCGCAGTCGGTCCGTGTGTCCGGGGAGGGTGCGGCCCGCCTCGGCGGCCGCCTCGTCCGCCGTGCGGCCGGGGCGCGGGTCGAGGAGGGTGCGTTCCTCCAGGGAGCGGACGAGGGCGCGCATGCGTTCCTGGACGGCCTGGTTCCAGTGGCCCTGGGCGGCGTGGGCCTCGGCCGCCGCGCGGTGTTCGGCGGCGCTGCGGGGGCGGTCGTCGAAGAGTGCGGCGGCCGAGGTGGGCGTGCGGCGAGGGGTGCCCAGGCGCCACCAGAGGGCGGCGGCGACGGCGAGTACGGCCAGCACGATCACCAGGAGGCCGAGGGCGCCGCCAGGGGTCGCGGTGGAAGCGGCTCCGAACAGTTTGTCGACCCAGTGCCAGAAGGCGTTCAGGGCGCGTTGGACCAGGCTGGGTTCGTTCTCGTGGTACATCGGCTTGGACAGTTCGCGCCTGGCCGCCTCCCGTGCGGGGTCGCGCGGGATCGTCACCGGTGGTTCGTCGCCGCCGTGCGGCAGCGCGAGGACGGCCGCGGCGCCGGTCTGCGGCAGCGCTCGCAGCGCTCGCAGCGCTGTGAGAACTCCCCCCGAAGGACTCACTCCGTCAGCTCCCCGCAGTGGTGCCGGGGGCGTGGGATCCGTAGTCCTGTACGCCGGCGGCGCGGGCCAGATCGAGGTCGAGGGCCTCGCGGCGGATGCGCTGGTCGATGTAGAGGAGCACGGTGACGCCCGCGGTGATCGGGAAGGTGAGCATGGACCCGATGACCGAGCCGATCCCGCTGATGACGAGGAACGTCCAGCCGAGGCTGCCGTTGCCGCTGTTGAGGAAGCCGCTGATGCCGTTGCCGCTGAGGGCGGCGGCGAGGATGGAGAACGGGACGACGACGATCGCCGCCACGATGTTGGCGATGATCGTGGCGAGCAGCTGGATGCCGAAGATCCGCCACCAGGAGCCGCGGACGAGCTTCGCGGAGCGGCTCATCGACTTGAGGACGCCCTGCTTCTCCAGCATGAGCGCGGGCGAGGCGAGCGAGAAGCGGATCATCAGCCAGAGGGCGACGACGGCCGCGCCGAGTCCGCCGAGGACGGCGAGCGCGGCGCCGGCGCCGCTCGCGCCGGCGAACGCGATGATCACACCCGGCAGGACACCGACGCCGATGATCGCGCAGGCGAGGAGCGGCAGCAGGAAGGTCAGACCGAACAGTTTCAGCAGCTGCGGCCGGGCGTCCCGCCAGGCCTCGGTGGCGGTGACGGGCTTGCCGAGCACCGCGCGGCTGGTGACGGAGGTGAGCAGCGCCGTCGCGACGATGGTGCCGAGCAGGGTGATGAGCAGGACGACGCCGGAACTGAGCATGGCGGCCCCGAGGGCGTGGCTCAGTTCGCCGACGGTGGCGCTCGGGTCGTTGAGGGCGTCGGCGCCGGTGTTGTCGTCCAGGAAGAAGCCCCGGAGCAGGACGACCGCGACCTCCGTGACGACGGCGACGGTCAGCGAGATGCCCAGCACCGTGCGCCAGTACGTGCGCATCGTGGAGACCGCGCCGTCGAGGATCTCGCCGACGCCGAGCGGGCGCAGCGGGATGACGCCGGGCTTGGCGGCGGGGGGCGGCCCGCCCCAGTTGCCGCCCCAGCCTGCGGGACCCCCCGGCCCGCGGCCGGAGCCGCCCCAGGCTCCGTAGCCGCCGCCCTGACCTGCCGGGCCCCCCGGGCCGGGAGGCCGGCCGGCGCCCCAGCCGGAGCCGGGCGGGGACGGTGGCGGGGTCCGGCCGGGCCCCTGGGGGCTCGGGGCGGACCACTGGCCGGCCGGAGGCTGCTCCTTGGACCACTTCGACGGCGGCTCCGGCTGGTTGGTGCCGCTCGGGTCCGAGGGCCGCTCCGTGGGCTGCGCGGTGCCGGAGCCGTCCGGCTCCTGCCCGTCGGAGGGGGCGGATCCGGGCGAGGCCCAGCCCGGAGTGTCGTTCATCGTCGCTCCTTCACGGTGCCCGTCCGCGGGACGCGGCGGCAGGTTGGCAGCCATCGTGCCACGGTGTGCCCGGCAGGGACCGGCCGCAGTATGGGCTGCACATCTTCAATTGTCCGCCGGGTACGGGGCAGACTGGGCGGATGGCTGATCAGTACGCGCAATCCCGCGAGCACGACGGGCCGATGGAGATACCTGCGATCCGCTGGGACGAACCACCCGAAGGGCCTGTAGTGGTCCTTCTCGACCAGACGCGGCTGCCGGCCGAGGAGGTCGAGCTGGTGTGCACGGATGCCCCCGCGCTGGTGGAGGCCATCCGCACGCTGGCCGTGCGCGGTGCGCCGCTGCTCGGCATCGCCGGGGCGTACGGTGTCGCGCTCGCCGCCGTGCGCGGCTTCGACGTCGAGGACGCCGCCCGTGCGCTGGCCGGGGCCCGGCCGACGGCGGTGAACCTCGCCGTGGGGGTGCGCCGGGCGCAGGCCGCGTACCGAGGAGCACTCGCGGACGGCGGTGATCAGCGGGCGGCCGGGGAGGCGGCGCTCGCCGCGGCACGGGCGCTGCACCGGGAGGACGCCCGGGCCAGTGCCCGGATGGCCGTGCACGGGCTGGCGCTGCTGGACGAGCTGCTGCCGGGCGGCGGCCACCGGATTCTGACCCACTGCAACACCGGGGCGCTGGTGTCCGGAGGGGAGGGCACGGCGTTCGCGGTGGCCCTCGCGGCGCACCGGGCGGGGCAGTTGCGGCGGCTGTGGGTGGATGAAACGCGTCCGTTGCTGCAAGGTGCTCGCCTGACGGCTTACGAAGCGGCGCGCAACGGAATGGCGTACACCTTGCTCACGGACAACGCGGCGGGATCCCTGTTCGCGGCGGGTGAGGTGGACGCGGTGCTCGTAGGGGCCGACCGGATCGCCGCCGACGGTTCGGTGGCGAACAAGGTGGGGAGCTATCCGCTCGCGGTGCTGGCCAGGTACCACCATGTGCCGTTCATCGTGGTGGCGCCGCTGACGACGGTGGATTTGGACACCCCGGACGGAGCGTCCATCGAGGTCGAGCAGCGCGCCGGTCACGAAGTGACCGAGCTCACAGCGCCGCAGGTGCCGGTGGTGGGAGTGGAGGCGGGAGGCGGGATACCGGTGGCACCCCTGGGAACCCAGGCGTACAACCCGGCATTCGATGTGACGCCGCCCGAGTTGGTGACGGCGATCGTGACCGAAGAGGGCGTGATTTCGCCCGTGACGGCTGAGGCGCTTGCCGAGCTGTGTGACAGGTCACGCCAGGTAGCGATCCAGTGAATGGGATGATGTCGCGCTAGCGGACGAAAGGGCCCCTCCACCTGCGACGATCGCAGGGAGAGGGGCCGTGACATCCAACGCCTGCAACATTGGACGTCGGGATCCGGCTGCGCCGCAAGATCGCCTTGGTGACCCGCGGATGCACCCGGAGATGCGCCAGGAGCGTTCCGCAGGACTTCCGGAGCCCCTTCGGACTCATCTTCCCGAGCCCCTCACGCCCCATCCTTCGGGTGGCGAGGGGAGCCCCCGCCCGGCCGCAGCCCGCAGCATCCGGCAGGCCTCAGCCGTGGCGCACTTGGGATGCCAGAACACCGCCGCACCCTCGTCGGTCCCGCGGCTCCCCCACGCTCCGCCGGCCTCAGCGGCAACGCCTCGGCCCCGGCAGGTGGCCTACGGCCTCGCGGGACAGGGCGGAGGGCTCTTGCCTTCGGCCCACGGCTTCCAGAAACCGTCCGTGACCCTTGTCTCCTGTTTGGCGCGTCCCAGCCCGCTGACCAGCGTCTTAAGATCTCGGGCATGCGTCATGCCATACCCCGTCTCGTCTGCGTTCTGCCCCTGATCGCGTTGATCGCAGGCTGCGGGACCGCCAAGGCTCCCCAGCCTTCCTCCAACCGGCCGAAGGTGAGCGCGGACCCTTCGGAGGGGCATCGCCGCACCGAGTACGAGACAACTCGCACGGAGCTGCTCCAAGCAGTCGCGGAGGCGAAAGTACCCGGCGCCATGGAAGGCGGAGGCAAGGAGACGCCGTCAGGTGACCTCTGCATGATCTCTCTCGTCGGCTGGGTGCCGACGAGGAGTGATCCGCACTCCCGTGAGGACGTGACTGCGGCATTGCGGGCACAGGGCTGGAAGTCGGTCCGCTCCGGGGGTACCGACGAGAGCCGGCTCACCCGTGGTACCTGGTCGGTTTTCGTCACCCGCACCACCGGATCAGGATTCGTCGTCAAGGGCGAGCCGATGCACGAGCTCCGGATCGGTGCCGACTGCAAGGGGAACGTGCACTAGAGAGACACCGCAGGTAGCACCGGACGGTAAGGGCCACCCCGTGGGCCCGTCCCCGCGCTGATCAGCCGACTGCCCAAGCGCCTGGCTGCGGCCGGCGAGCCAGGTAGCTACTGCTGTCACCAGGCCGGCCCCACCGCCGACCCACCACCGGCACTAGGTTGGCGTCCACCGCCCCCCAGGCGTCCAAGCCGAAAGGCTGCGCGCTCCCACAGGCCAGCAGGCCGGCATCCGCCGCTGACATCGACGTCGACGGACAGGGGCAGACAGTGACGGCCCCGTACGACTATCGTCACAGGTCAGTGAGCCTGCTCACCTGCACCTCCTTCACCGTTATGAGAATGGGATGATGTCGTACATGAAGGGACGAGTCCTTGTCGTCGATGACGACACCGCACTGGCCGAGATGCTCGGCATTGTGTTGCGTGGTGAAGGTTTTGAGCCGTCTTTCGTAGCCGACGGCGACAAGGCGCTGGCCGCTTTCCGTGAGACCAAGCCCGATCTGGTGCTTCTGGACCTGATGCTTCCCGGCCGGGACGGCATCGAGGTGTGCCGCCTGATCAGGGCGGAGTCCGGGGTGCCGATCGTGATGCTCACGGCGAAGAGCGACACCGTCGATGTCGTGGTGGGCCTCGAGTCGGGTGCCGACGACTACATCGTGAAGCCGTTCAAGCCGAAGGAGCTGGTGGCACGGATCAGGGCGCGGCTGCGCCGTTCCGAGGAGCCGGCGCCGGAGCAGCTGGCCATCGGCGACCTCGTGATCGACGTCGCCGGTCACTCCGTGAAGCGGGAAGGGCAGTCGATCGCGCTGACGCCGCTGGAGTTCGACCTCCTGGTGGCGCTGGCGCGCAAGCCCTGGCAGGTGTTCACGCGTGAGGTGCTCCTGGAGCAGGTGTGGGGCTACCGGCACGCGGCGGACACCCGTCTGGTGAACGTCCACGTCCAGCGGCTGCGCTCCAAGGTCGAGAAGGACCCGGAGCGGCCGGAGATCGTGGTGACCGTCCGCGGAGTCGGTTACAAGGCGGGACCGAGCTGACGTGTCCAGGGACAGTGCCGCTTCGGCGCCCGGACAGCCGGGGAACCGCGCGGAGCGGCCTGTCGGCCGGACCATGACGGGCTCCGGCTGGGAGCGGCTCATGGCGGGCGGGCTGCTCCAGGGCGGAGTCAAGGGCAGCCCGATCCTCCGGCTGCTCATGCGCTGGGTGCGCCGTCCGCTGCTGCCGGTGATGCGGCTGTGGCGGCGCAACATCCAGCTCAAGATCGTCGTCACGACGCTCCTGATGTCGCTGGGCGTCGTCCTCCTGCTCGGCTTCGTCGTGATCGGGCAGGTGCGCAACGGTCTGCTGGACGCCAAGGTGAAGGCGTCGCAGAGCCAGGCGACCGGTGGTTTCTCGGTGGCCAAGCAGAAGGCGGACGCCACCGCCACGGCCAACGGTGACGCCGGGTCCGGCACGGACGACCGCCCCTCCAAGAACGTAAGCCAGTGGATGAGCGACCTCGTGGTGTCCCTCTCCAGCGGTGGCCAGGGTGCCTTCGACGTGGTGACGCTCAGTTCCACCGCGGCCGGTTCCGGCGGCGCCGGGCTCGGCCCGCGCTCCTCCGGCGACGTCGATCCGACCCTGAGCGTGCCGGAGAACCTGCGGGCCCGCGTCGACAGCAGCACGCTGGCGGCCCAGAGCTACACCCGTGTCGTCTACAAGGACGGCACGCAGTCGCAGCCCGCGCTGGTCGTCGGCAAGCAGGTCAACGACCCCAACGGAGACCCGTACCAGCTGTACTACCTCTTCCCGCTGACGCAGGAGGAGAAGTCGCTGAGCCTCGTCAAGGGAACGCTCGCTACGGCCGGGCTGTTCGTCGTGGTGCTGCTGGGGGCCATCGCGTGGCTCGTGGTGCGCCAGGTCGTCACGCCGGTGCGGATGGCGGCCGGCATCGCCGAGCGGCTGTCCGCCGGCCACCTCCAGGAACGGATGAAGGTCACCGGTGAGGACGACATCGCGCGGCTCGGCGAGGCCTTCAACAAGATGGCGCAGAACCTCCAGCTGAAGATCCAGCAGCTCGAGGACCTGTCGCGGATGCAGCGCCGCTTCGTGTCGGACGTGTCGCACGAGCTGCGTACGCCGCTGACGACAGTCCGGATGGCGGCCGACGTCATCCATGACGCGCGCGTGGACTTCGATCCGATGACCGCCCGGTCGGCCGAGCTGCTCGCCGACCAGCTGGACCGTTTCGAGACACTGCTCGCGGACCTGCTGGAGATCAGCCGGTTCGACGCGGGCGCGGCGGCGCTGGAGGCCGACGCGATCGACCTCAGGGAGGTCGTACGCAGGGTGGTCAGCGGAGCCGAGCCGCTCGCCGAGCGCAAGGGATCCCCGATACGGATCGTCGGCGACGCGCAGCCCGTGATCGCCGAGGCGGACGCCCGGCGGGTGGAGCGGGTGCTGCGCAATCTCGTCGTCAACGCCGTGGAGCACGGCGACGGCAAGGAGGTCGTGGTCAAGCTGGCCGCGGCGGGCGGAGCGGTCGCGATCGCGGTGCGCGACTACGGCGTGGGCCTCAAGCCCGGCGAGGCGACCCGGGTCTTCAGCCGCTTCTGGCGCGCGGACCCGGCCCGTGCGCGGACCACCGGCGGTACCGGGCTCGGGCTGTCGATCGCCCTGGAGGACGCCCGGCTGCACGGCGGCTGGCTCCAGGCGTGGGGCGAACCCGGCGGTGGGTCGCAGTTCAGGCTGACGCTGCCGCGGACCGCGGACGAGCCGCTGCGGGGGTCCCCGATACCCCTGGAGCCCAAGGATTCACGGCGCAATCGTGGACTGAGCGAAGCGGGACTGCCCTCCGGCGGTGGCGGCAAACTCGCCACCGTGCCGGCGCAGTCCACGGGCGGTCACGCGCCGCCCCCGATGCCGCCGCGCACGTCCATGGAGTCGCGGATGGCCGGGGTGTCGCCCACGGCCGATCCGACGGCGCTGCCGGGCAACGGCGCACGCGTGGTACCGCGGCCCGCCGGGGCCGTGCGACGGCCGGACGGCACACCGGCCGCGGGTGGGGAGCGGACCGCGGAGGACCGCGGCGAGCACGAGGAGCTCGGGCAGCACGAAGAGCTCGGACAAGGGGAGACATTCCGTGGGCGCTGACCGCGAGGGGAGCGGCCGGCTGCGTCCCGTACGCGTGGGGGTGTACCTCGGCTGCGGTGCGCTGCTGCTGACGGGGTGCGCCTCGATGCCGGACAGCGGGGATCTGCGCGGCGTCGAGTCCACGCCGCGGCAGGACTCGCAGGTCCGCGTCTTCGCGCTGCCGCCGCGCGAGGACGCCCGGCCCGCCGAGATCGTGCAGGGCTTCCTGGAGGCACTGACCAGTGACGACGCGCAGTACAAGACGGCGCTCAAGTATCTGACGTCGGCCGCCCGCAAGACCTGGGACCCCTTCAGCTCCACCACCGTCCTCACCGACGGCCCCGACGCCAACCGCCAGCAGCAGGTGAACGCGGACGGCAGCGACGGCAGCTACTCGTACGTGCTGGCCGGGACCAAGGTCGCCACGGTCAACGACCAGCACGCGTACACGCCGGACTCGGCCGCCTACCACGCGACGGTGCACCTCACCCGGCAGAAGGACACCAAGCAGTGGCGCATCGACGGGCTGCCGCAGGGCGTGGTGATGGGCAACTCCGACTTCCAGCGCAACTACGTGTCCGTCAACAAGTACTACTTCGCCTCGAACGCGCCCGTAGGGGCGGCCGGACAGCTGGGGACCGTCGCCGATCCGGTCTACGTGCGCGAGAAGGTGGACCCGATGACCGAGATGGCCCGGGCGCTGTTGAAGGGGCCCACGCGCTGGCTCGATCCGGTGGTGACGTCGAGCTTCCCGTCCGGCACGGATCTGAAGGAGGGCGTCACCTCGTTGTCGCCCGACGACCGCAACCGGGTGACGGTCCCGCTGAACCGCAGAGCCGACCACGTCAATGAGGCCCAGTGCGAAAGGATGGCGGCCCAACTCCTGCTCACCTTCCGGGACCTGACGCCCACGGGGGTCGACGAGGTGGAGCTGCAGCGTTCGAACGGTTCGCAGCTGTGCGTGCTCACCGAGAACCACGCCGAGATCATCGCCTCGCACGGTACGGCCGAGCATCCCCAGTTCGAGTACTTCATCGACGGCAAGCAGCGCCTCGTACGGCTGCCCAGCGCCGGCGGCGGCAAGGAGCCCGAGCCGGTGCCCGGCGCGCTGGGCGACGGCGGCAGGAAGCTGCGGGCCGCCGCGGTGTCACGGGACGAGGACAGCGCGGCCGGCGTGTCGGCCGACGGGAGTTCGCTGTACGTCGGCTCGCTGGTGTCGGGCGCCTCGCTCGGGGACGCGGTGCTGCGCAGCCAGGGCAAGACGCCGCAGGACCGGCTGACGAGCCCCAGTTGGGACGGGCGGGGCGACCTGTGGGTGGCGGACCGCGATCCCGCGAAACCCCGGTTGCTGCTGCTGGAGAAGGGCGCGGGCGAACCGCTGGAGGTCTCGACGCCGGGACTCGACGGGCGGATCCAGGCGGTGCGGGTGGCCGCCGACGGGGTGCGGATCGCGCTGATCGTCGAGAAGGACGGCAAGAGCTCCCTGCAGATCGGGCGCATCGACCGGGACCCCAAGGCCGATCAGCGGGCCGGCGTCTCGGTTCTCGAACTGCACTCGGTCGCACCGCAGCTTGAGGAGGTCACGGCCATGTCATGGGCCGGGGACAGCCGGCTCGTGGTCGTCGGGCGGGAGTCCGAGGGGGTGCTGCAGATGCGGTACGTCCAGGTCGACGGCTCCACTCCAGTGGGCGCCGCGCCGTCCGCGCTGACGGGGGTGAAGGAGATCGCCGCGTCCGAGGACGAGCGGCTGCCGCTGGTGGCGCACTCGGAGGAGGACGGGATCGTGCGGCTGTCCTCCGGGGAGCAGTGGCAGAAGGTCGTCAAGAACGGCACGGCGCCGGTCTACCCCGGGTAGTCGGCTCGGTTCTCCGCCGTGTCCGTGTCTCCCTCCGTCTCGTGATCCGTGTCGTGGTGGGCTCGTCCCGTGGTTCCGGGGCGGCCCTGATCGCGTTCTGTGAGGGCCCGTTCGTGGTCCGTGGGGCTCCGGGGCTCCGTGTGGCTCCGCGGGTCGGTCCGTCAGGTGTCCTGGTCGAGGGTCAGCCCCGCGGGTGACGGGTGTCCGGTTGTCCACAGGCGGTTGTCCACAGGGGTGGCCGGTCGGCCGTGGTGTTGGCACAGTGGAGGACATGCGGGCGTGGTGGCAGGACCTCACCGACCTGGTGCTGCCGGCCGAGTGCGGAGGCTGCGGGAGACCTCGCGCGGTGCTCTGCCCGGAGTGCCGTGCCGCCCTGAGCGGGGCCGCACCGCGCCGGGTGCGCCCGGATCCGGCGCCGCCCGGGCTGCCGGTCGTGCACGCGGCGGCCCCGTACGAGGACGAGGTGCGCGCGACACTCCTCGCGCACAAGGAACGGGGGGCACTGACACTGGCGACACCACTGGGAACGGCCCTGGCGGGGGCTGTGAGGGCGGCTCTGGGACATCCGAGCCTCCCGCACCCGCACCGGCGTCGAACGGCCTCGGACGGGCCTCCGAGCGAGGGGAGCGGGTGGCCGGGGTCCGCCGGCGGGCGGGGACCCGTGCTGCTGGTTCCCGTGCCCTCCTCGCGGCGGGCGGTGCGGGCGCGCGGCCACGATCCGGCGCGCCGGATCGCTCTCGCGGCGGCCGGGGAAATGCGGCGCACGGGGGCGCCGGTCCGGGTGCTGGCCGTGCTGCGGCAGCGACGCGCCGTGGCCGACCAGGCGGGACTCGACTCCCGGCAACGGCGGCACAATCTCGCGGGCGCGCTGGAGGTCGCCACGGGAGGCGATCGGCTGCTGGCGGGCGCCGGCCGGGTGGTGCTGGTGGACGACCTGATGACCACGGGAGCCTCCTTGGCGGAGGCGGCGCGCGCCGTACGGGTGGCGGTGGCGGGCGCCGATGCATACGGGAGAGAAGCCGGGGAAGCAACGGAGGAACGGATCCGGAGACGAGCGGGGAAACGGATGACTGAGGCAACGACAGAGGGCGAGGACCGAAATCCGGCAGCCCGGGGAAAGACGGACGCGTACGAAGCCGGCGCCATGATTTGTGCCGCTGTGGTCGCGGCGTCGCCGGATGGTTTCGAAATCAACCGGAACTGACTGAGAACTTCCGTCGTTGCTGGTAATGACCAGGTCAATTCACCTGAACGGAGGTACGCCGCAGTAGAGGGTGACGACATCCGTCCGCGCGAGATATGTTCGGTTGTGAGGCAACGGCGCTGGCCACACCTCGTATATCCGAATGCCGTGCTGCGGGTTTCTGAATCACCCGCCCGCCATGGGATGTAGATCTTGCCCATGGGGGAGGAGGAGGTGAAAGTCACCGAGTCCGAGGTTCCGGGGCTCACCGGGATCTGGTGCAAAAGGGAGATGCTCCGCCTGTGGAGCGGGGCTATCCGGGAACGGAGTTCTGCGTGGACATCGTCGTCAAGGGCCGCAAGACCGAGGTGCCCGAGCGGTTCCGCAAGCACGTGGCCGAGAAGCTGAAGCTGGAGAAGATCCAGAAGCTCGATGGCAAGGTGATCAGCCTCGACGTCGAGGTGTCCAAGGAGCCCAACCCCCGGCAGGCCGACCGTTGTGACCGAGTGGAGATCACGCTCCGCTCCCGCGGTCCGGTGATCCGGGCGGAGGCAGCGGCGAGCGACCCGTATGCAGCACTCGACCTGGCGGCGGACAAGCTCGAAGCCCGGCTGCGCAAGCAGCACGACAAGCGCTACACCCGCCGTGGCAACGGCCGGCTCTCGGCCGCCGAGGTCGCCGACCACGTCCCTGGTGCCGCGACACTGAACGGGAACGGGAGTGTTGTCCACGAGGACGAGCCCGACAGCGTGCCGACCAAGAAGATCGGCTCCCTCGAGGTCATGGGAGAAGGACCCCTCGTCGTCCGGGAGAAGACCCACGTGGCCGCCGCGATGACGCTCAACCAGGCGCTCTACGAGATGGAGCTGGTCGGGCACGACTTCTATCTGTTCGTCGACTCCGAGACCAAGGAGCCGAGTGTCGTCTATCGGCGGCACGCGTACGACTACGGCGTCATCCACCTCAATACGGACCCGATGGTCACCGAGGCCGGATCGGCCGCGCCGGGCGGTGCGCTCGGCGGCTAGATCCGCCCCGATGACGACTGAGCCGGTGCCCCTGGTGCGCGCGTGCGCCCCCAGGGGCACCGGTGTGCGACCACTTCGCGACCCGCTCTGTCACCCCACTGTCGTCCGGGCATGAAATCATGGCCGCACCGGCCCCAACCGGGGGGCCGTTGCCTTGGGTTGGCGATGGCACAGGAACACAGGCCACGGCCTTCAGGGGGAGGAACGATGGCGGACAGCTTCGGACCGATGCGTGTCGAGGATGCCGACGGCGGGGTCGTCGGCGCGAGCCCGGACGCGGGCGCCTCGCGCAAGGAGCCCATCCGTGTCCTCGTCGTGGACGACCACGCCCTCTTCCGCCGCGGTCTGGAGATCGTGCTCGCGGCCGAGGAGGACATCCAGGTCGTCGGCGAGGCGGGTGACGGGGCGGAGGCGGTCGACAAGGCGGCCGACCTGCTCCCGGACATCGTGCTGATGGACGTACGCATGCCGAAACGGGGCGGCATCGAGGCATGCACCTCCATCAAGGAGGTGGCCCCCAGTGCGAAGATCATCATGCTGACGATCAGCGACGAGGAGGCCGACCTCTACGACGCGATCAAGGCCGGTGCGACCGGATATCTCCTCAAGGAGATCTCCACGGACGAGGTGGCCACGGCCATTCGCGCGGTGGCGGACGGCCAGTCGCAGATCAGCCCCTCGATGGCGTCGAAACTGCTCACCGAGTTCAAGTCGATGATCCAGCGGACCGACGAGCGCCGGCTGGTGCCCGCGCCGCGGCTCACCGATCGCGAACTGGAAGTTCTCAAGCTCGTCGCGACCGGCATGAACAACCGGGACATCGCCAAGGAGTTGTTCATCTCCGAGAACACGGTGAAGAACCACGTGCGCAACATCCTGGAGAAGCTCCAGCTGCACTCCAGGATGGAAGCGGTGGTGTACGCGATGCGGGAGAAGATCCTCGAGATCCGCTAGCCGCCGCGCACCGCGCCATGCTGCGGGTGGTGCGCGGCGTGGTGCACGGGGTGGTGAGAGGCCGGTCCGCTGTCGTCACCCGAGGGCGCGCGTCAGCTCCCTCGTCAGCGGGTCGCGCAGCTCGGGCGCGTCCACCCGCTCCACGCGCACGCTCGTGCAGTCCACCCAGCTCGCGGCCTCCACCAGGGCCTGGGCCACGGCGGGCACCGCCTTGGCGCCGTCCAGGGTGACCTGTTTGGCGACCAGGGTGCGCCCCTCCCGGGCGGGATCCACCCGGCCGACCAGCCGGCCGCCGGCGAGGACCGGCATCGCGAAATAGCCGTAGACCCGCTTCGGCTTGGGCGTGTACGCCTCCAGGCGGTGGGTGAAGCCGAAGATGCGCTCCGTCCGGGCCCGCTCCCAGACGAGTGAGTCGAACGGGGACAGCAGCGTCGTACGGTGACGGCCGCGCGGCGTTGTCTCCAGGGCGGCCGGATCGGCCCATGCCGGCTTGCCCCAGCCCTCCACGGCCACCGGGACCAGCCCCGAGTCCGCGATCACCGCGTCGACCTGCTCGCCCCTGAGACGGTGGTAGTCGGCGATGTCCGCGCGGGTGCCGACGCCCAGGGACTGGCCCGCGAGGCGGACCAGGCGGCGCAGGCACTCCGCGTCGTCCAGCTGGTCATGGAGCAGGGCGTCGGGGACGGCGCGCTCCGCGAGGTCGTACACCCGCTTCCAGCCGCGGCGCTCGGTGCACACCACCTCGCCGTACATCAGCGCGCGCTCCACGGCGACCTTCGTGCCCGACCAGTCCCACCACTCGCTGGTCTTCTTCGCGCCGCCCAAGTCCGTGGCCGTGAGGGGGCCTTCGGTGCGGAGCTGCTTGATGACCTGGTCGTAGGTGCCGTCCGGCAGGGCGTGGTTCCAGTGCGGGCGGGCGCGGTAGGCGCGGCGGCGGAAGGCGAAGTGGGGCCACTCCTCGATGGGGAGGATGCAGGCCGCGTGGGACCAGTACTCGAAGGCGTGAGGGGCGCCGCCGGTCCCCGGTGTCCAGTACGCCTCGTCCACCGTGCTGCGGCCCACCGCGCCCAGCCGGGCGTACGGGATGAGTTCGTGGGAGCGGGCGAGGACGGAGATCGTGTCGAGCTGGACCGCGCCCAGGTGCCGCAGGACTCCGCGGACGCCGGACCTGCGGTCCGGGGCGCCCAGGAAACCCTGGGCGCGGAGGGCGATGCGGCGGGCCTCGTCGGCGGAGAGGTCGGTGGCGGGACCCGGGAAACTCGTCATGCCCGCACGATAGGCGGTGGCACTGACAGTGGGGGCCGGGCCCGTGGTCCGGGCGCCGGGGAGCCCGCCGCCGACGCGCCCGGGCGGTGGCCGGGACACACGGACGGGCCGGCGTCGCGCGGGCTGTCCCCGTTTCAGGTGTTCGGCGCGCCGGAGGGACCCGGCAGGTACGGCGCCGTCGAGGGCAGGCCCAGGTCCGAGGGGAGCAGGGAGCCGATCCAGCAGTCGCGGCGTACGCCCTTGTTGTTGATGGCGGAGCGGAGCGTGCCCTCCACGGTGAAGCCGGCCCGTTCGGCCACCGCGCGGGAGCCCTGGTTGCCGACTTCGGCGCGCCATTCGACGCGGTCGACGGCGAGGCTGGTGAACGCCCAGCGGGAGGCGGCGACGGTGGCTTCGGTGAGGTAGCCGTTGCCGCGGTGCTCCTTCGTGGCCCAGAAGCCGACCTCGCCGACGCCCAGGGACCGCATGGTGATGCCGAGCATGCCCACCAGTTCCCCGGAAGGGAGGAAGACGCCGAAGGTGAACATGGAGCCGTCCGCCCAGCCGTCGGGCACCATCTGGTCCGTGAACCCCGCCGCGTGCTCGCGGAGGTACGGCGACGGGATCGTGGTCCAGCGCTGGATGTCGGGATCCTGGGCCGCGTCGAACACGGCGTCGGTGTCGTGCGAGCCCACGGTGCGCAGGAGCAGACGGTCGGTGGTGAGCGTGACGGGGTCCATCGGGCCGATTCTGCTCGGGCTGCCGTAAGGGCGCCATTCCTTTGCCGTGGGTGATGCTTCGGTTACGTTTCGCAGCGTGGACGCGGCACCTTACGCAACCCCTGTCCGTTGTCCTAGTGGCTGTCGTGGGCAGACCTCCCGGTGCGGTGGGGTCCTCGCTTACGATGGCCGTTGCTCAAGCTGCTCTTGACACCGTCATTGAAACCGACCGTCCCAGGCCCGACCGGCAAGGAGACAAACCCCCGTGTCCGTCCTCTCGAAGATCATGCGTGCAGGCGAAGGCAAGATCCTGCGCAAGCTGCACCGCATCGCGGACCAGGTCAACTCCATCGAAGAGGACTTCGTCGACCTCTCCGACGCCGAGCTGCGGGCCCTCACCGATGAGTACAAGCAGCGGTACGCCGACGGCGAAAGCCTCGACGACCTGCTGCCCGAGGCGTTCGCCACGGTCCGCGAGGCCGCCAAGCGCGTCCTCGGCCAACGTCACTACGACGTGCAGATGATGGGTGGCGCCGCGCTCCACCTCGGTTACGTCGCGGAGATGAAGACCGGTGAGGGCAAGACCCTGGTCGGCACGCTGCCCGCGTATCTGAACGCCCTCTCCGGAGACGGCGTCCACCTCATCACGGTCAACGACTACCTGGCCGAGCGCGACTCCGAAATGATGGGCCGCGTCCACAAGTTCCTGGGCCTGAGCGTCGGCTGCATCCTGGCCAACATGACGCCGGCCCAGCGCCGCGAGCAGTACGCGTGCGACATCACCTACGGCACGAACAACGAGTTCGGCTTCGACTACCTGCGCGACAACATGGCGTGGGCCCAGGACGAACTCGTCCAGCGCGGTCACAACTTCGCGATCGTCGACGAGGTCGACTCCATCCTCGTCGACGAGGCCCGTACGCCGCTGATCATCTCCGGCCCGGCCGACCAGGCCACCAAGTGGTACGGCGACTTCGCCAAGCTGGTCACCCGCCTGAAGAAGGGCGAGGCCGGCAACCCGCTCAAGGGCATCGAGGAGACCGGCGACTACGAGGTCGACGAGAAGAAGCGCACCGTCGCCATCCACGAGCCCGGCGTGGCCAAGGTCGAGGACTGGCTGGGTATCGACAACCTGTACGAGTCGGTGAACACCCCGCTCGTCGGTTACCTGAACAACGCCATCAAGGCCAAGGAACTCTTCAAGAAGGACAAGGACTACGTCGTCATCGACGGCGAAGTCATGATCGTCGACGAGCACACCGGCCGTATCCTCGCCGGCCGCCGCTACAACGAGGGCATGCACCAGGCGATCGAGGCGAAGGAAGGGGTGGACATCAAGGACGAGAACCAGACCCTCGCCACGATCACCCTGCAGAACTTCTTCCGCCTCTACAGCAAGCTCTCCGGCATGACCGGTACGGCGATGACCGAGGCCGCCGAGTTCCACCAGATCTACAAGCTCGGTGTCGTCCCGATCCCGACCAACAAGCCCATGGTCCGCAAGGACCAGTCGGACCTGATCTACCGCACCGAGGTGGCCAAGTTCGACGCGGTGGTCGACGACATCGCGGAGAAGCACGAGAAGGGCCAGCCGATCCTCGTCGGTACGACGTCGGTCGAGAAGTCCGAGTACCTCTCGCAGCAGCTCTCCAAGCGCGGCATCCAGCACGAGGTGCTGAACGCCAAGCAGCACGACCGCGAGGCCACGATCGTCGCCCAGGCGGGCCGCCGGGGCGCCGTGACCGTCGCCACGAACATGGCCGGCCGAGGCACCGACATCAAGCTCGGTGGCAACCCCGAGGACCTCGCCGAGGCCGAGCTGCGTCAGCGCGGCCTCGACCCCGAGGAGCACATCGAGGAGTGGGCCGCCGCCCTGCCCGCCGCCCTGGAGAAGGCCGAACAGGCCGTCAGGGCGGAGAACGAGGAGGTCAAGGACCTCGGCGGCCTCTACGTACTGGGCACCGAGCGCCACGAGTCCCGGCGCATCGACAACCAGCTGCGCGGCCGCTCCGGCCGCCAGGGCGACCCGGGCGAGTCCCGCTTCTACCTCTCCCTCGGTGACGACCTGATGCGCCTCTTCAAGGCCCAGATGGTCGAGCGCGTGATGTCGATGGCGAACGTGCCGGACGACGTGCCGATCGAGAACAAGATGGTCACGCGCGCGATCGCGTCCGCCCAGTCGCAGGTCGAGCAGCAGAACTTCGAGACCCGCAAGAACGTCCTGAAGTACGACGAGGTGCTCAACCGCCAGCGCGAGGTCATCTACGGCGAGCGCCGCCGTGTCCTGGAGGGCGAGGACCTGCAGGAGCAGATCCAGCACTTCATGGACGACACGATCGACGCGTACATCGCGGCCGAGACCGCCGAGGGCTTCGCCGAGGAGTGGGACCTCGACCGTCTGTGGGGCGCCTTCAGGCAGCTCTACCCGGTGAAGGCCACCGTGGACGAGCTGGAGGAGGCGGCCGGTGACCGCGCCGGTCTGACCGCCGAGTTCATCTCCGAGTCCATCAAGGACGACATCCACGAGCAGTACGCGGCGCGCGAGGAGCAGCTCGGCTCCGAGATCATGCGCGAGCTGGAGCGTCGGGTCGTGCTCTCCGTGCTGGACCGCAAGTGGCGTGAGCACCTCTACGAGATGGACTACCTCCAGGAGGGCATCGGTCTGCGCGCCATGGCGCAGAAGGACCCGCTGGTCGAGTACCAGCGCGAGGGCTTCGACATGTTCGGCGCCATGATGGACGGCATCAAGGAGGAGTCCGTCGGCTACCTGTTCAACCTGGAGGTCCAGGTCGAGCAGCAGGTCGAGGAGGTCCCGGTCGAGGACGCCGCGCCGTCGCTGGAGAAGGAGGACGTCGTCCCCGCGGGTGCGCGTCCCGAGATCCGCGCCAAGGGGCTCGACGCTCCGCAGCGTCCCGACCGGCTGCACTTCTCCGCGCCCACCGTGGACGGTGAGGGCGGCGTGGTCGAGGGCGACTTCGCCAACGACGACGAGCCGGTGCGCTCCGAGGCGGACGGCCTCACGCGCGCCGAGCGCCGCAAGCAGCAGAAGAGCATCGGCCGCCGCCGCAAGAAGTGACGGCCGCGCCCGGAAGGGCCGAGCGGTCCGTGAGGGCTGACCGGTCCGGCGGGGCCACGCCGTGACGGGCTGATGGGTCGAAGGGCCGGACACCTCGGGTGTCCGGCCCTTCGTGGTGTTCAGCCGTCGTCGGCGGCGAGGGGCATGCGGGGGCCGCCCAGTTCCACCGCCGTGCACCGCCAGCGGAGGTCGGGGCCCTGCTCCAGGCGGAAGGCCATCGCACGGATCCGGTCGCCCGCGCCGATGCGGGCGAAGGCCTCGATCGCGCCGGGGCGGGGGACGTAGTAGCCGATGTCGCGGACGACCGGCCGGCTGCCGCGGGTGCGCAGCCGGCCGCGTTCGGCGAGCCAGGCGAGCTCGTCGTAGGCGCGGCCCGCGGTGTGGCGCAGCATGCAGTGGACGGGGCGCTGACCGCTCAGCACGGCGAGCAGGCGGTCGGCGAAGAGGTCGGTGGGCCGGGGCTGCGGAGCGGGGCCCTGCCGGGTTCCGGCCGCGTAGGGGGACGGGACCGGTGTCGTCCGCGGGGAGGACGGCGGCGGGCTGCCCGCGGGGGCCGTGCGCGGAGCGCCGCCGCCCGGCGCGCGGGGCGGGGTGGTGCCCGGGCGGCGGGTGTCCTGACGGCCGGGAGGGCGGGTGCCCGGGCGGCGCTGCGTCCTGGTCATCACCTTGTTCATACGTCGTCCCCGTTCGCTGCGGCCCGGTCGGTACCGGGCGGTAACTTTCGTGTTGGAGATCTTGTACGAGGCGGGAGCGGGGGCCCGCAAGGATGTCCGGCGCATGTCGCGGTGGCCGTGGGATTCACCTATCAGGGTGGTCGGCGGGTGCGGGACCCTTGGCGCGAAAGGGGCGTACCGGGTGAATCGCGGGCCGGGTGTGGACGCCGGGGGCAGTGGGGGCCGGGACCCGAAAGAGGACGCCCGCACGTATCCTGAAGGCCCTCCCGGGAGGTGCGGGACAGCCCTCCAAGGAGCTCCCCGGCCACCCTGGAGCTCCCGACTACGAAAGCGGCCAGCCATGCGCGTCTACGTCCCCCTGACCCTCTCCGGTCTCGCCGAGGCGTACAAGACGGGGGAACTGGGAGCGGGACCGTTCGTGGCGTACGCCGTCACGCCCGCCCTGCGCGAGTGGTATCTCTCCGACGACATCGAGGAGCTCGAGTACGCGGCGCTGAACCGGGCCGCGCTGGCCTCGCTCCGGTTGCTCGCGGGGGAGCGGGACACCGCGCGGCGCCGGGTGGTCGTCGCCGTCGACGTCCCCGACCGCGCGGCGGTCGCGGATCCCGACCGGGGGCTCGATCCGGTGGCGCTCGGTGAGGTGCGGGTGTCCGGGGCGGTGGCCCTGGCCAAGGCGGCCGCGGTGCACGTCGACGCCGACGACGCCGAGGAGGACGTGGCAGCCGCTGTGCGGGCGCTCGGGGCGGCCGACCACGGGGACGACGACGCGCAGTTCGTCGTGGACGGGGCCGAGGACCACGAGCTGCTGTGGTTCGCGACGCAGGAGATCCCCAACCTGGTGGGACTCGGGGACTGAGGCGTCGTCCGTCCCGTTCCCGCCGCCCGTCCCGAAGCCGCCGCGCGTACGGACGCGCCGCGCACAGGTGTCCGGTCCGACGCGGCACGACGATGTCGGCGGGGCCGGGTACGTTCTTGGTATGGGGAAGCACGGAACAGCAGCGCACATCGTGTGGGACTGGAACGGGACTCTGTTCCACGACAACACCGCGATCATCGGGGCGACGAACGCGGCGTTCGCCGAACTGGGATTGGAACCGATCACGCTGGAGCGGTACCGGGCGTTGTACTGCGTTCCGGTGCCGAAGTTCTACGAGCGGCTGATGGGGAGGCTGCCGACGGACGCCGAGTGGGAGATCATGGACGAGACCTTCCATCGGTACTACACGCAGCACCGCACGGCCTGCGAGCTGACCGAGGGGGCGGCGACACTGCTCGCCGGGTGGCGGTCGGCGGGGCACAGCCAGTCACTGCTGAGCATGTACGTCCACGACGAGCTGGTCCCGTTGGTCAGAGGCTTCGGGATCGAGCCGCACTTCGTACGGGTGGAGGGGCGGACAGGACCGTCCGGCGGAAGCAAGGCGGAGCACATGGTGCGGCACATCGGCGCGCTCGCCGGGGTGGACCCGCGGCGCACGGTCGTGATCGGGGACGCCGCCGACGACGCGGTCGCCGCGCTGCACGTGGGGGCCCGGGCCGTGCTCTACACCGGCGGATCGCACGGCCGCGCCAGCCTCGAAGTGGTGGGAGTGCCCGTGGTGGACAGCCTGGCCGAGGCGGTCCAGGAGGCCGAGCGGCTGGCGGCCTGACCTGGCAGCGACGCCGGGCGGCCGGTACGCCGGGAAGAGAGGACCCGTACGGGCCTCGCGCCCGGCCCGCAAGGGCCTCGAGCCCGCCGCGTACGGGCCCCACGGCCGTCTCGTACGGCGCTCTGCGCCCCACCCGTACGGCCCGCGCGCCGTCTGCTCACCGGCGCCTGCTCACCGCCGTCAGCTCACCGGCGCCTTCGCGCGCAGTACCGTGAGGAACTCGCGCATCCAGCTGGAGTGGTCCGGCCAGGCGCGCGCCGAGACGAGCGTGCCGTCGACCACCGTCTCCGTGTCCTGGAAGGTCGCGCCGGCGGTCTGCATGTCCGGCTCCAGTGCCGGATACGCCGTGACACGGCGCCCCCGCAGGGCGTCGACGGAGGCCGTGAGGAGTGGCCCGTGGCAGATCTGGGCCACGGGCTTGTCCGCCTCGAAGAAGGACCTGAGGATCTTGCGGAGTTCGGGGTCGCCCCGCAGATACTCGGGGGCTCGGCCGCCCGGGATCACCAGGGCGACGTACTGGCCGGGATCTACCTCGCTGAAGGCGAGATCGGCGGGCCAGGTGTAGCCGGCCTTCTCGGTGTACGTGTCGAAGCCGGGTTCGAAGTCGTGGATCACGAAACGGAGCTTCTTGCGGCTGGGGGCCGCGATGTGGACCTCGTAGCCCTCCTCGCGCAGGCGCTGGTAGGGGTACAGGACCTCCAGTGACTCCGCCGCGTCACCGGTGACGATCAGGATCTTCGCTGCCATGTCGCTCCGCTCTGTGAAGCCGTGGGTGCGTCTTCGTCAGCCGTCCTGGGCAACGTGCCTCCGCGGGCGGGGTCTGCCAAGGGGGCGTGCAGGTGTTTCGGACACGGAGCGGCGGCTCGCCGGGGCACCGCGGGGCGTGTGGCGGCTCGCGGGGCACTCATGGCCGGGTCGTCCGGTCGCGCGTTCCCCGCGCCTCTCCAGGGGGCTCGCGAGCCGTGCCGACCGCCCGTACGGGGCCCGCGTCGGCAGCCCCCGTGGCCCGCACTGCACGTTACCGTCCCTTTCGTCCCTGTGCAGACTGTCAAAGTTCGACCCCCGGTTTTGTACACATACGGCTCATGACGAGTCCGGGGTGAGGAGCGATAGCCTGGTGGCGTGATCAGCGCGATATCTCGCGGGGGCGCCGTCGCCCCTGCCCCGCGCCCGGAGACCACGGACGACATCCGTGACCGGGCGTCAGTCGCTGACCTTCGCGGGCGGGACGGAGCGGCAAGCGCACTCCGTATGCCGATGACACCCCGTGGACGGACGTCGCCGAGAGCAGCGTCACAGTCTCCAGGGATGCCGAACATGGCCGATATCCCCCCGCTCATCTCTCCATGCGGCATAGCGTCGGACCAGACCGGACACCCCGCGTCACGGCGTCACGTCGGAGAAGAGACCGTACTTCCTTCTACGTCACGCAATGGCGCGCGACAGGAGCCAGAGGACAATGCAGACCAAGCTGGACGAAGCAAAGGCCGAGCTGCTCGAACGGGCCGCCCGGGTAGCTGAGAACAGTCCGGTCGGGGGGCACCTACCGACCGTGAAGACGGGCGGGGGCACCCCGGACCGGGAGACCGTGCTCGCGTTCCTCCAGCGCTACTACCTGCACACCGCCCCGGAGGACCTGACCGACCGCGACCCGGTCGACGTCTTCGGAGCCGCCTTCTCGCACTACCGCCTGGCCGAGAACCGCCCCCAGGGCACGGCCAGCGTCCGCGTGCACACGCCCACCGTCGAGGAGAACGGCTGGACCTGCAGCCACTCCGTCGTCGAGGTCGTGACCGACGACATGCCCTTCCTCGTCGACTCGGTCACCAACGAGCTGTCCCGGCAGGGGCGCGGCATCCACCTCGTCATCCACCCGCAGGTCGTCGTCCGGCGTGACGTGACCGGCGAGCTCATCGAGGTGCTGCCCGGCCGGCCTGTCGCCGACGAGCTGTCGCACGACGCGCACATCGAGTCCTGGATCCACGTCGAGATCGACCGCGAGACCGACCGGGCCGACCTGAAGCAGATCACCGCCGATCTGCTGCGTGTCCTGTCCGACGTCCGCGAGGCCGTCGAGGACTGGGAGAAGATGCGCGACGCCTCGCTGCGCATCGCCGAGGAACTGCCGGCCGAGCCGACCGCCGGGGACCTGCGCGACCGGGAGGTCGAAGAGGCCCGTGAGCTGCTGCGCTGGCTCTCGGACGACCACTTCACCTTCCTCGGGTACCGGGAATACGAGCTGCGCGACGACGATGTGCTGGCGGCCGTGCCCGGGACCGGGCTCGGCATCCTGCGCTCCGACCCGCAGCACGCCGGCGACGACAGCCACCCCGTCAGCCCCTCCTTCGAGCGGCTGCCCGCCGACGCCCGCGCCAAGGCCCGTGAGCACAAGCTCCTGGTGCTCACCAAGGCCAACAGCCGCGCCACCGTGCACCGGCCGTCCTACCTCGACTACATCGGCGTGAAGAAGTTCGACGCCGACGGCAACGTCGTCGGCGAGCGGCGCTTCCTCGGCCTGTTCTCCTCGGCCGCCTACACCGAGTCCGTACGGCGCGTTCCCGTCGTCCGCCGCAAGGTCGAGGAGGTCCTCAGGGGCGCGGGCTTCTCGCCCAACAGCCATGACGGCCGCGACCTGCTGCAGATCCTGGAGACGTACCCCCGCGACGAGCTCTTCCAGACGCCCCCCGACGAGCTGCGCTCCATCGTCACCTCCGTGCTCTACCTCCAGGAGCGGCGGCGGCTGCGGCTCTACCTGCGCCAGGACGAGTACGGGCGCTACTACTCGGCGCTCGTCTACCTCCCGCGCGACCGCTACACCACCGGCGTACGCCTGCGGATCATCGACATCCTCAAGGAGGAACTCGGCGGCAGCAGCGTCGACTTCACGGCCTGGAACACCGAGTCGATCCTCTCCCGGCTGCACTTCGTGGTCCGGGTCCCGCAGGGCACCGAGCTGGCGCAGCTCAGCGACGCCGACAAGGACAGGCTCGAGGTGCGGCTCGTCGAGGCCGCCCGTTCCTGGGCCGACGGTTTCGCCGAGGCGCTGAACGCCGAGTGCGGTGAGGAGCGCGCGGCCGAGCTGCTCCGCCGCTACGGCGGTGCCTTCCCCGAGGGCTACAAGGCCGACCACACCCCGCGGGCCGCCGTCGCCGACCTGGTCCACCTGGAGAAGCTCACCGACGACGACACCAAGGACTTCGCGCTCAGCCTGTACGAGCCGGTGGGCGCCGGTCCCGGCGAGCGCCGCTTCAAGATCTACCGCACCGGCGAGCAGGTCTCCCTCTCCGCGGTCCTGCCTGCCCTCAACCGCCTCGGCGTCGAGGTCACCGACGAGCGCCCCTACGAACTGCGCTGCTCGGACCGTACGACGGCGTGGATCTACGACTTCGGGCTGCGTCTGCCCAAGTTCCTGAACGGCAACGGCGACTACCTCGGTGACGACGGCCGCGAGCGCTTCCAGGAGGCCTTCGCCGCCACCTGGATCGGCGAGGCCGAGAACGACGGCTTCAACGCCCTCGTGCTGAGCGCCGGGCTGACCTGGCGGCAGGCGATGGTGCTGCGCGCGTACGCCAAGTACCTGCGCCAGGCCGGGTCGACCTTCAGCCAGGACTACATGGAGGACACCCTCCGCAACAACGTCCACACCACCCGGCTGCTCGTCTCGCTCTTCGAGGCGCGGATGGCACCGGAGCGCCAGCACGCCGGTGTCGAGCTGACGGACGCCCTGATGGAGGAGCTGGACGCCGCCCTGGACCAGGTCGCCTCGCTCGACGAGGACCGGATCCTGCGGTCCTTCCTCACGGTCATCAAGGCGACGCTGCGCACCAACTTCTTCCAGCAGGCGCTGGGCGGCAAGCCGCACGAGTACGTCTCCATGAAGTTCGACCCGCAGGCCATCCCGGACCTGCCGGCGCCGCGCCCCGCGTACGAGATCTGGGTGTACTCGCCGAAGGTGGAGGGTGTGCACCTGCGGTTCGGCAAGGTGGCCCGCGGAGGCCTGCGCTGGTCCGACCGGCGGGAGGACTTCCGGACGGAGATCCTCGGGCTCGTCAAGGCGCAGATGGTGAAGAACACCGTCATCGTGCCGGTCGGCGCCAAGGGCGGCTTCGTCGCCAAGCAGCTGCCCGACCCGTCCGTGGACCGTGACGCATGGCTCGCGGAGGGCATCCGCAGCTACCGGACCTTCATCTCCGCGCTGCTCGACATCACCGACAACATGGTCGCCGGTGAGATCGTGCCCCCGGCGGACGTGGTCCGGCACGACGAGGACGACACCTATCTGGTGGTCGCCGCCGACAAGGGCACCGCCACCTTCTCCGACATCGCCAACGAGGTCGCCGAGAGCTACGACTTCTGGCTCGGGGACGCCTTCGCCTCCGGCGGTTCGGCCGGTTACGACCACAAGAAGATGGGCATCACCGCCCGCGGTGCGTGGGAGTCCGTCGAACGGCACTTCCGCGAGCTGGGCGTGAACACCCAGACCGAGGACTTCACCGTCGTCGGTGTCGGTGACATGTCCGGTGACGTGTTCGGCAACGGCATGCTGCTCAGCGAGCACATCAGGCTGGTCGCGGCCTTCGACCACCGGCACATCTTCCTCGACCCGACCCCGGTCGCGGAGACCTCGTACGCCGAGCGCCGCCGCCTCTTCGAGCTGCCGCGCTCCTCGTGGGCCGACTACGACACCGAGCTGATCTCCGCCGGCGGCGGCGTCTTCCCGCGGACCGCCAAGGCGATCCCGGTCAACTCCCACGTCCGCGAGGCCCTCGGCATCGAGTCCGGGATCGTGAAGATGACCCCGGCCGACCTGATGAAGGCGATCCTCCAGGCGCCGGTCGACCTGCTGTGGAACGGCGGCATCGGCACCTACGTCAAGGCGTCCACCGAGTCGCACGCGGACGTCGGCGACAAGGCCAACGACGCGATCCGGGTCGACGGCGCCGACCTCCGCGTCAAGGTCGTCGGCGAGGGCGGCAACCTGGGCCTGACGCAGCTCGGCCGGATCGAGTTCGCGCAGCACGGCGGCAAGGTGAACACGGACGCCATCGACAACAGCGCGGGCGTGGACACCTCCGACCACGAGGTGAACATCAAGATCCTGCTCAACGCCGTGGTGGCCAACGGGGATCTGACCGTCAAGCAGCGCAACAAGCTGCTCGCCCAGATGACCGACGAGGTCGGCCGTCTGGTGCTGCGCAACAACTACGCGCAGAACGTGGCGATCTCCAACGCGCTCGCCCAGTCCGGGAGCATGCTCCACGCCCAGCAGCGCTTCCTGCGCCACCTGGTCAGGGAGGGCCACCTCGACCGGGCCCTGGAGTTCCTGCCCAGCGACCGGCAGATCCGCGAGCGGATCAACTCCGGGCAGGGCCTGACCGGTCCGGAGACGGCCGTCCTCCTCGCCTACACGAAGATCACGGTCTCCGACGAACTGCTCGCCACCTCGCTGCCCGACGACCCGTATCTGCAGAGCCTGCTGTTCGCGTACTTCCCGACGGCGCTGCGGGAGAAGTTCCGCGAGCAGATCGAGGGACACGCGCTGAGCCGCGAGATCGTGACGACCGTCCTGGTCAACGACACGGTCAACACGGGCGGTACGAGCTTCCTGCACCGTCTGCGCGAGGAGACGGGCGCCTCCCTCGAGGAGATCGTCCGGGCGCAGACCGCGGCCCGCACGATCTTCGAGTCGAGCACGGTGTGGGACGCGGTGGAGGCGCTCGACAATGTCGTCGCCGCCGATGTCCAGACGCGGATCCGGCTGCACTCCCGCCGGCTCGTCGAGCGCGGTACGCGCTGGCTGCTCAACAACCGGCCGCAGCCGCTCCAGCTCGCCGAGAACATCTCGTTCTTCCGTGAGGGGGTCGCGCAGGTCTGGGGCGAGCTGCCCAAGCTGCTGCGCGGCGCGGACCTGGAGTGGTACCAGCGGATCTTCGACGAGCTGTCCGGTGCGGGCGTGCCGGAGGAGCTGGCCACCCGGGTGGCCGGGTTCTCCTCGGCCTTCCCGACGCTGGACATCGTCGCGGTGGCCGACCGCATGGGCAAGAACCCGATGGCCGTCGCCGAGGTGTACTACGACCTCGCCGACCGCCTGAGCATCACCCAGCTCATGGACCGCATCATCGAGCTTCCGCGTGCCGACCGCTGGCAGTCCATGGCCCGCGCCTCGATCCGCGAGGACCTGTACGCGGCCCACGCCCTGCTCACCGCCGACGTCCTCGCCGTCGGCAACGGCACCTCGACCCCCGAGCAGCGCTTCAAGGCCTGGGAGGAGAAGAACGCGGCGATCCTGGGCCGCGCCCGCACCACTCTGGAGGAGATCCAGGGCTCCGACTCGTTCGACCTCGCCAACCTGTCGGTGGCGATGCGCACGATGCGGACCCTGCTGCGGACGCACTCGTAGTCCGTACGATCCCGACACTCCTGGGGGCGTCCCCGGCCGACGAGGCCGGGGGCGCCCCCGTCTTTCTTGCCGATCTCTCATGGACCTCACGGAAGAACCGGACTTGGCTTTTACCTATTGCTGATAAAAGGGACAATTGTGACCGTGAATCTCTCCGAGGGGTGGGCCCGTATCGGGCGCCGGGCCCCCGCGCCCGCCCAGCCCTCGCCCACCGGTCCCCGCGGGCCCTTCGCGCGGACCCGTCGCATCGCTCTCGAAGTGGTCAAGTTCGGCGCCGTCGGCGGCAGCGGTGTCGCGGTCAACTTCCTGGTCTTCAATCTCCTTCTGCACGGCCTGAAGTGGGCCCCGATGGTCGCCACGGTCATCGCCAGCTGTGTCGCCATGGGCACCAACTACCTCGGCTTCCGCTTCTTCGCCTATCGCGACCGGGCCTCGCGCACCCGGCGGCAGATCTTCCTGTTCTTCGTCTTCAGCGGCATCGGCGTCGTCATGGAGAGCGCGCTCTTCTACGTCGCCTACCACGGCCTGGGCATGAGCGGTCCGCTCGGCTCCAACCTGGCCAAGGCGCTGTCGATCGTGCTGGCCTCGGCCTTCCGGTTCCTGGTGTACCGGACATGGGTGTTCGAGCAGACGAAACGCGACCGCCAAGAGCTTGCCCACGACCCGCAGCTGCCCGGGTGACGCACGGATGGAGCAGTCACCTGTGTAATTTCATAGGAAATGTCTACCCTTGACAGGGTGAAAGTGGATCAGCGCTGCGCGCCCGACGCATCCGGGACCGGGCCCACCGGAACCGGAGCCGTACCCGCCGTGTCCGTGGTCGTGATCGTCTACAACGACGAGAACAGGCTGCCCACGGCCGTGCACTCCGTACTCGACCAGACGCTGCGGAGCGTCGAGGTCGTCATCGTGGACGACCGGAGCACCGATGGCTCGTACCCGGCGGCGCAGCGGCTGGCCGCCGCCCACCCGGACCGGGTCCGCGTCTTCCGGCTGCCCGAGAACAGCGGCGGTTGCGGGGCCCCGCGCAACCACGGCATCCAGCAGGCCCGCGGCGACTACGTCCTCTTCCTCGACAGTGACGACGTCCTGGAGCGCAACGCCTGCCGCAACATGCTGGAGGCAGCCGAGAACACCGGCGCCGACCTCGTCTCCGGGCTGTGCGTACGGGTGCACGTCGACTCGCGCACGCGCAAGGAGGTCAAGTGGTACCCCTGGCTGTACGAGCGCACCCGCACCCTGGAGTCCGTCTCCGAACTGCCCGACCTGCTGGTCTTCGACACCCTGTCGACCAACAAGTGCTACCGCAGACGGTTCCTGCTGGACGAGGGACTGGAGTTCCCGGTCGGCATCCACTACGAGGACCTGCTCTTCTCCGCCCAGGCGTACGTGGCCGCCCGCCGGATCACCCTCATCCCCAACCGGGTCTACGACTGGCGGATCGTGGACCGGCCGGGGATGACGGCGGCGAGGTCCATCAGCAACCGGCGTGACGAGATCGCCAACTTCGCGCACCGCATGGAGATCCACCGCCGGGTGGACCGGCTGCTCGCCCAGCACGGCCTGCTGGAGCTGAAGTTCGCCAAGGACGTCAAGTGGCTCAAGCACGACCTGGTCCTGCACCTGCGTGAGCTGCCGTTCCGGGACGCGGCGTACCGGCGGGAATTCGCCGCGATCGCCCGTGCGTACCTGGAGTCGATCGACCGCGCCGCCTTCGACGAGACCGAGCCGATCCAGGCGATCTGCGCCTACCTCCTCCACGAGAGCGACTGGGACAACCTGCTGCCCGCCGTGGACACACTCATCAACCGCGACAAGATCTCCTCGCCGCTCGTCGAGCGCGCCGGACGCGTGTACTGGTGCGCCCGGCACATCGAGGACGACACCTTCGGCCGGCACGTCCTGGACGTCACCGAACTGGGCTACCACACCAAGCCGGTCGAGAAGATGTTCCTGCGCAACGCGCTGACCCTCTACGAGGAGCACGCCGGCACCGTGCGGCTGGCCGGCCGCATCACCAACCCGCTCGGTGTGATCCCGCCCGGCGCCCGGCTCTCCGCCCAGCTGGAGTTCTACGCCCGCCGCAAGGGGGTGCGCTTCCAGACCTTCCGTTTCCCCGTGGCTGAGGTGCGGCACGAGGGCGAAGCCATCGCCTGGGAGGCCTTGGCGAATCTCACCAGGGGTCTGCGGCCCATCGGCATCGTGGACGCCGTGTGGGACGTACGCGTCCACCTCGACGTCGACGGTGCCCGGACCACGACCCGGCTCACCGCCGCCGAAGCCGGACCGCCCGCCGGCCGGCTGCCGGTGCGGCCCCGTCTCACCCGGCTGGTGGCCGACCGGATGGAGCCCGAGGTCTCCGCGCGCGGACACCTCTCCTTCCGGCTGGTCCCGGGCAAGAAGGCCGACGAGCTGGTGCGACGCGGGATGCGCGGAACGACCGCACGGCGCGTCAAGTCCGGCTACCGCAAGGTCAGGGCACGGCGCAGGGACCTCGCCTCAGGACGCTCCAAACTCCGCCTCTACCACGAGGTGTTCAGCCGTCTCCCGCACAGGAAGGGCCTCGTCGTCTTCGAGAGCCACCTGGGCCGGCAGTACAGCGACAGCCCCAAGGCCATCTACGAGGAGATGCGCAGGCAGGGGCTGGAGTTCGAGGCCGTGTGGGCGTACGCGGGCAGCCCCGTCGGCTTCCCGGCCGACGCCACACTGGTGCGCCGCTGGTCGCTCCCGTACCTCAAGGCGCTCGCACAGGCCGAGTTCTGGGTCGACAACCAGAGCTACCCGCTGAAGCTCACCAAACGGCCGGGGACCACGTATCTGCAGACCTGGCACGGCTCCGCGCTCAAGCGCATGGGCTTCGACGAACCGGGGTGGAAGGTCAGGTCCCGCGCCGCGCAGGCCGCACAGCAGCGCACCCTCGACCGCTTCGACCGGTTCCTGATCCGCTCCGAACACGATGTACGCACTCTCGCCCGGGCGTTCAGGCTCCCGGAGCGGACCCTGCTGCGGGTGGGCTACCCCCGCAACGACGCGCTGGTACGGGCCAGGAAGCGCGCGGAGGCGTCCGGCGGCCGACGCGAACCGGTGCTCCTGGCGGCCGAGTTGGGCATTCCGTCCGACAAGGAGGTGCTGCTCTACGCGCCCACCTTCCGGCAGTACGGGCGCAAGCGGAAGCGGTTCGAGCTGCCCTTCGACGTGGAGCGCTTCGCCGACGCCTTCGACGACCGGTACGTCCTGCTCGTCCGCTCGCACTACCTCAACCACGTCGTGCTCCCGCCGTCCGTGCGCGGCCGCGTCATCGACGTCACGGACCACCACGACGTGACCCCCCTGCTGACCCTCGCCGACGGCCTGATCACCGACTACTCGTCGGTGATGTTCGACTACTCCCTCCTCGACCGCCCGATGTTCTTCTTCACGTACGACTACGAGGAGTACGTGCACGAGGACCGCGGTACCTACTTCGACCTGCTCGAACGGGCCCCCGGACCGGTCGTCCGCACCGAGGACGAGCTCCACGCAGTCCTCGGGTCGCTGGAGGACCAGAGGGTGAAGTACGCGGCCCAGCGCGAGCGGTTCGCCGCCGACTTCAGCGAGTTCGACCGGGGGAACGCCGCGCAGAGCGTCGTCGACCAGTTCTTCGCCCACTGGAGGCGCACATGACCGCGGACCCCCGGCGGGACATCTTCTTCGTCTCCAACAGCGTCGACGAGCTGGGCGGGGTGACCAGCTGGTCGCACCAGATGGCCCGGCTGTTCACCGAACGCGGCCACCGTGTGAAGGTCATCGGCATCACCGATCCCGAGGTCCCCCAGGAGCTCGGTGAACTCCCGTACCCCACCTTCACGTTGTACGACGTCCACCCGCCGCGCGTCGGCCCCGCGCGCGGCATCAGGGGGCGGCTCGACGTGGCCGAGCGCAGGCGGCGTGCCGAACGGGCGGCGGGGATGCGCGAGCAGGCCGCCAAGCTGAGCGTGCTGTTCCGGTCCGCGCGCCCCGGGGCCGTGGTGATCGTCACCCAGGTGTGGGCGATGGAGTGGGTGAAACTGGCCGACACCACCGGTCTGACCGTCATCGGCATGAGCCACGAGTCCTTCGCCTACTCACGGGTGACCTCGCGCTTCGGGCGGGTGCGGCGGCACTACCGGGACGTCGACCGGATGCTGACGCTCACCCGTGAGGACGCCGACCTGTGGATCAGGCAGGGCCTCGACAACGCGTCCTTCATGCCGAACCCGATCCCGTTCATGCCCGAGGTGCCCTCGCCCCGGACCGCGAAGGTGGTGGTCAGCGTCGGCCGGCTGACCGACCAGAAGGGCATCGACATGCTCCTCGACACCTGGGCCGAGGTCGCGCCGCGCCACCCCGACTGGCGCCTGCGGATCTACGGCTCCGGGGAGGACGAGGAGCTCCTCAGGAAGCAGTGCACGGCCCTGGGTCTCGACGACTCGGTGGAGTGGATGGGCGCGACCACGGACGTGCCGGGCGCACTGCGGGGCGGCTCCGTCTTCGTGCTGTCCTCGCGCGGCGAGGGCTTCCCGCTCGCCGTCATGGAGGCCATGGCGGCGGCCCTCCCGTGCGCCGCCTTCGACTGCGCGCCCGGCGTCCACGAGATCGTCCGCGACGGCGAGGACGGTCTCCTCGCCACCCGCGGCAACACCGGGGAACTCGCCCGCCGCCTCGACGCGCTGATGTCCGACAAGCGGCTGCGCGACCGAATGGGCGAGGCGGCCCGCGTCAACATCCAGCGCTACTCGACGGACGAGATCGTGCGCAGGTGGGAGGAGCTGTTCGCGTTCCTGGAGCGCTAGCGGTGGAGCGCCGAGGCCCGGGCCTGCGCGGCCCGGGCCTCGGTGTGCTTCCCCTACTTCCCCGTGAACTTCTCGTACTCCTTGAGGACCTCTTCGGTCGGCCCGTCCAGTCGCAGCTCACCGCGCTCCAGCCAGAGCACGCGGTCGCAGGTGTCGCGGATCGACTTGTTGTTGTGACTGACCAGGAAGACGGTGCCCGCACTCTTGCGCAGCTCGCGGATCCGCTGCTCCGAGCGCTTCTGGAAGGAACGGTCGCCGGTGGCCAGCGCCTCGTCGATCATCAGTACGTCGTGGTCCTTGGCGGCCGCGATGGAGAAGCGCAGGCGCGCCGCCATGCCGGAGGAGTAGGTCCGCATGGGCAGGGTGATGAAGTCGCCCTTCTCGTTGATGCCCGAGAAGTCGACGATCTCCTGGTAGCGCTCCTTGATCTGCTCGCGGGACATGCCCATCGCCAGCCCGCCGAGGTAGACGTTCCGCTCGCCCGTCAGGTCGCTCATCAGCGCCGCGTTCACGCCGAGCAGGGAGGGCTGGCCGTCGGTGTAGATCCTGCCGTTCTCCACCGGGAGGAGGCCGGCGACCGCCTTCAGCAGGGTCGACTTGCCCGAGCCGTTGGTGCCGATCAGGCCGATGGCCTCACCGCGGTAGGCGGTGAAGGAGACGTTCTTGACGGCGTGCACCTTGCGCACGCCCGCGGCCTTCTCGGACTGCTTGCGGCGCAGCATGCGGTTGAGCGCGGCGGTGGCAGAGCCGCGCCCCGCGCCGGTGCCGTTGACCCGGTAGACGATGTCGACCCCGTCGGCGACGACGGTGGGGATGAGAGTCGCCGCGGAGACCGCGTCCTGCGGCAGGCCGGATTCCTTGGTCAGGGTGTCAGCCACGTCCGTACGTCTCCTCGGCCTTCCAGAAGTAGATGAAGCCGCCTGCCCCGGCGACCACGGCCCAGCCGATCGCCACCGCCCACACGTGCGGCGGCAGTTGGTGGGCGTGGAAGCTGTCGATCAGCGAATAGCGCATCAGGTCGATGTAGACGGCGGCCGGGTTGCTCTCCAGCGCGACCATCACCCAGCGCGGCAGATCGTCCTTGCTGAGCACCTTGTCGATGCTCCACATGACGCCGGAGACGTACATCCAGGTACGCAGCACGAACGGCATGAGCTGCGCGATGTCCGGGGTCTTGGCGCCCATCCGCGCCATCACCATCGCGACGCCCGCGTTGAAGGTGAACTGCAGCACCAGGACGGGCAGGGCGAGCAGCCACGACGCGCTCACCGGAACGCCGAAGCAGAGCAGGATGACGATCAGCGCGACCATCGAGAACAGCAGCTGCTGGAGCTGCTGGAGGGCGAAGGAGACCGGCAGCGCGGCCCGCGGGAAGTGCAGGGCCCGCACCAGGCCGAGGTTCCCGGAGATGGCCCGGGTGCCCGCCATGATCGAGCTCTGGGTGAAGGTCCAGATGAAGACGCCGGTGACCAGGAACGGGATGTAGTCCGGCACACCCTTCTTGGAGCCGAGCAGCACACCGAAGATGAAGTAGTAGACCGCCGCGTTCAGGAGCGGGTTCATCACCTGCCAGACCTGGCCGAGCTTCGCCTGGCTGTACTGGGCGGTGAGCTTGGCGGTGGCGAAGGCGGTGATGAAGTGGCGCCGCGCCCACAGCTGACGGACGTACTCGCGCAGGGTCGGACGCGCGCCGCTGACGCTGAGGCCGTACCGGGCGGCGAGCGCCGCGGGATCGTCGGCCGGGGGGACCGGCGTCGGGGGCGGTGTGTGGAGGACCTGGCTCACATCCGCTGCTTTCGCTCAGGGGGTGGGATGCGCGGTCCCGTCCTTGACGTTTTTCCCACTGCGTCTTTGCCAGCAGCTTACGTCGGGACGGGACCGTATCGTCGCAACGGGAGCGTAGAGCTTCGGAGCGTCGGAACGCAACCGTTTCGTCGCTACGGCCTATGCTGGTCGGCATGACGACGAACGCCGACACCACGAGTGCCGCCGCGAGTGCGGAGAGTGCTGCCGGGAAGGCCCCGCGTCGTAGGGCTCCCGCCGGTGCGGCCGTGCTGCGGGAGGACGTGACCGAGGCGATCCGGGCCGCCGTCTTCGAGGAACTCGCGGCCGTCGGCTTCGCCCGGATGTCCATCGAGGGGATCGCGCGTCGCGCGGGCGTCGGAAAGACGGCGGTGTACCGGCGCTGGCGCTCCAAGCTGCACCTGGTCCTCGACCTCGTCTCCGCCATAGCGGTGCAGGGGCTGCCCGCCCCGGACACGGGTTCCCTGGAGGGCGACCTGCGTCTGCTGTACGAGGTCACCTCGCGGGCGCTGCGGCACCCCGTCGCCGGCCAGATCATCCCGGACCTCCAGGCCGAGGCGGCGCGCAACCCCGACATCGCGGAGGCCCTGCAGAAGGCGCTGCGGGAGGGCCAGCAGGGAGTGGCGAGCGGGATCGTGGCGGCGGCGGCCGCGCGGGGCGAGCTGGACGAGGGGATCGACCTGGAACTCGCGCTCGACCTCATGTCGGGGCCGCTGTACTGGCGCGCGGTCGTGGTCCGCGGCCCCAAGCTGCCGAAGGGGTACCTGGCGAGCCTGGCCCGGTCCACGGCGGCGGCGCTGCGGGCGTTGTAGCGGGCCCGGACCGCGACGCGGTGGGGATGCGCGCGGCCTCGGTGGTGCCGACGCGCACCGTCCGCGCGGCCTCGGTGGTGCCGGTGTCCGTGGTCCCCGGTCCCCGGGGCCGGTTCACTCCGCCAGTCGCCGGGCGAGTACGCCCAGTTCCGCCGCCCGCAGCACCCGCCCGCCGAAACCCGGCAGCGGCACGTGCAGCGGCTCGATCCACCGTCCGGGGATGCCGTCCGCCCCGTACACGGCCCCCGCCAGGCCGCCGGTGACCGCGGCGACGGTGTCCGTGTCGCCGCCGAGGTCGACGGCAGCGCGGAGGGCACCCTCGTAGGAGTCCGTGTTCCGCAGCGCCCAGACGGCGGAGCCGAGGCACGGCCACACGGCGCCGTTGAACTCGGTCGCCCGGTCGGGATGCCAGTCGTCGGCGAGAACGGCGGCGTAGCGGGCCCGGTGGTCCGGGTGCACGGCCCGCAGGGTCGCGGGTACGGCGGTGAGCGGATCGCCGCCGTCCAGCGCGACCCGGACCAGCTCGTGGAACACCGCGGTGCCTTCCCAGGCCGCGCGGTCGCCGTGGGTGAGCGCGGCGATGCGCCGGGCGGCCTCCATGGTGGCGTCCCGCCCCTGCCGCGCGAAGTACACGGCGGAGGTGGCCCCTCGCATCAACGACCCGTTGCCCGCCGCCCGTTGGCTCACCTGGAAGTGCAGTCCGGCGGCGAGGTCCCAGGGGTCCCCGCTGCCCAGCACGGCTTCGGTCTGCAGGCCGATGTCCTTGGGCTCCGCGGCCGCCCACCGCTGGAACCTCCGGAAGACGTCGGGGAGTTCGAGACCGCCCCGGTCCAGCAGCGACTCCCCGACCAGCACGGCCATCTGGGTGTCGTCGGTGGCCTCGCCCGGCTCCCACCCTCCGCCGCCGCACATCTCCCCGCCGTGGCCGGGCTGCGGGAAGCGTGCCGAGAACGCGCCCTCGGGGCCGAACTCGAAGGGCGCGCCGAGCGCGTCGCCCACGGCGGAGCCCAGGACGCTGCCGAGGGCTCGGAGTTCACGGGGTCCGGTCATCGGGGCGGCGTACGGGCTGTCCGGGGAGGGTGGGTCAGTGTGGTGTCGGGTGGTCGGGTGCGCAGCCGCGGAGTGTGTGGGCGATGACGTCGTCGAGGTCGGCGTCGAGGGTGTCGGGGGGGAGGGTGCCGCTGACGGCGAGGCTGGCGAAGCCGTGGAGGGTGCTGAACATGGGGACGGCGATGGCTTCGAGCGGGGCGTCGCGGACCTCGCCGGTGCGGCGGCCTTCCTCGATGAGCCGGGTGGCGAGTACGGCCATGCCCTGGGAGGCCTGGACGAGGGCTTCGGAGGCCGCGGGGTCGTGCTTGATGGAGAACATGAGGTCGAGGAGTTCGGCGTTGGCGGTGGCGAAGCCGACGTAGGCGCGGGCGAGGGCGCCGAGGCGGTCGGCGAAGGAGTCGCCCGCGGTCTCCTGTGAGGCGGCCAGGGTGGTGCTCAGGCGTTCGAAGCCGGTCAGGGCCAGCGCGTCCAGGAGGGCCTGCTTGTCCTTGAAGTGGCGGCTCGGTGCGGCGTGGCTGACGCCCAGGTCGCGGGCGAGCTCGCGCAGCGAGAGCGTGGCGGGCCCCTTCTCCCTGAGGGTCTCCTCGGCGCGGGCGAGCAGGGCGGCGCGCAGGTCGCCGTGGTGGTAGGGGCGGGGGCGGGTCTGCATGGGCGGGAGTCTATCCGGTATGTGACCGGCGACAACATTGTTGGCATCGCCAGCATTGTTGTCGTTGACATCATTGTTGGCGACGCCTACATTGAAGGCATGGCTACCAAGGACTCGGCTGTCGAGCAGAGCAAGAAGAAGTGGAGCGCGGGTGACGTCGGTGACCAGACCGGCCGCACCGCCGTCGTCACCGGCGCCAACAGCGGGCTCGGCATCGCCACTGTCGACGCCCTCGCGCGGGCCGGCGCCCATGTCGTCCTCGCCGTGCGGGACCCGCAGCGCGGCGAGGCCGCCGCCCGGACCGTCCACGGCAGCGTCGAGGTGCGCCGGCTGGACCTGGCGGACCTCGCCTCCGTCCGTGAGTTCGCCGCGTCATGGCGGGGCGACCTCGACCTTCTGATCAACAACGCGGGCGTCATGAACATCCCCGAGGCCAGCACCAAGGACGGCTTCGAGATGCAGTTCGGGACGAACCACCTGGGGCACTTCGCCCTGACCAACCTGCTGCTGCCGCACATCACCGACCGCGTGGTCACCGTGTCCTCGGGGGCCCACCGGATTCCCGGCAGCACCCACATGCACTTCGACAACCTGAACCTGACGGGCGAGTACGCGCCCATCACCGCCTACGGCCAGTCCAAGCTGGCCAACCTGCTGTTCACCCTGGAGCTGCAGAGCCGGCTCGCGGCGGCGGGATCGCCCGTACGCGCGCTGGCCGCGCACCCCGGCTGGGCCGCCACCGGTCTCCAGGGCCACGACGCCAGCGTGGTGCGCCGCGTCCTGATGGCGGTGGGCAACCGGTTCGTCGCCCAGGACAACAGGGCCGGCGCGCTGCCCACGCTGTACGCGGCCACGCAGGACCTGCCGGGCGCCAGCTATGTCGGACCGGACGGGTTCGGCGGGATGCGCGGCGGACCGACCCTCGTCGGCCGCTCGGCCGCGGCCAGCGACCCGGTCTCCGCCGTCCGTCTGTGGCGGGCCTCCGAGGAGCTGACCGGCGTCATCTTCCCCCGGCTGGGCGAGGCCGCGCGGAGGGTCATGGCAGGGAGCTGAGGCCGGGGTCCGCCCCTTCCCGTCCGGCCCGGACGGGAAGGGGCGGCAGGGGTCAGGCGCGGGCGGCCTCCGGGTGCAGCCGCAGCCACCCCGCCCAGGCCGAAGTGATCATGTCCTGGACGTCGTACCGCGCCTTCCACCCCAGTTCCCCGCGGATGCGGTCGGCGGAGGCGACGACCCGGGCCGGGTCGCCGGGGCGGCGCGGCGCGGTCACCGGAGGGCGGTCGTAGCCGGTGGCCGCGTTGATCAGGTCGATCATCTCGCGGACCGAAACACCCTCGCCGCGCCCGATGTTGAGGGTCAGGTCCCGGCCGGGTGACGCGTCCAGCGCGCGGGCCGCGGCCACATGGGCCTCCGCGAGGTCGACCACGTGGATGTAGTCACGGACGCACGTCCCGTCCGGCGTCGGGTAGTCGTCCCCGAAGACGCGCGGCGGCGCGTTCTGTGTGAGCTTCTCGAAGACCATGGGGACGAGGTTGAAGACGCCGACGTCGGCGAGTTCGGGGGTGGCCGCGCCCGCCACGTTGAAGTAGCGCAGGGAGGCGGTGGACAGGCCCGTCGCCCGGCCCGTCGCGCGGACCAGCCACTCGCCCGCCAGCTTCGTCTCGCCGTACGGGCTCATCGGCACGCACGGGGTCTCCTCCGTCACCAGGTCCCCTGCGGCGGCCGACGGCGTCCCGTACACCGCGGCCGAGGACGAGAACACGAAGGAGCGGACGGAGGCCGCTGTCACCGCCTCCAGCAGGACCCGCAGCCCCTCGACGTTCTCCCGGTAGTAGTGCAGCGGCAGGTCCACGGACTCGCCGACCTGCTTCTTCGCCGCCAGATGGACCACGCCGGTGACGGCGTGCTCCGTGAGCGTCCGGGCCAGCAGCCCCGCGTCCAGGGTCGAGCCGACCACCAGCGGTACGCCCGCGGGCACCCGTTCCGCGATGCCCGTGGACAAGTCGTCGTAGACCACGGCCTGTTCGCCCGCATCCCGCATCGCGCGCACGACGTGCGCCCCGATGTAACCGGCGCCGCCGGTGATCAGCCAGGTCATGGACGGTAGTCCTCTCGTCGGTGGACCGGTGAGGGTGCCGGTGCCGGTGTCGCCGGTCGTGGATCGGCGGGGTGGCCGTGGACCGGTGACATGGTCGCCCTTCAGTGAAGCAGGCGGTCGAGGCGACGGCGCACCACTTCGGTCATTCCTCGCCATCCGGGCGCCAGCCGCAGTGCCAGCGCTCCCGAGTGGGTGCGGTACGGCTGCACCAGGAGCACGCCGTACCGGGTGTCCGGGACCGCGCGGCGGCGCAGCAGACCCGGGCCGCCGACCGCGTGGGCGCTGACGTCCCGGTGCGCGCCGTCGCGGAAGTGGAGCCGCAGCCGCAGGTCCCAGGTGCCGTGGCCCAGCGCCGACAGGTCCACCGGTGTCTCGGCCGTCCAGCTGCACCGGTCCGGGTCCGGCGCGAGGGCGACCCTCAGGCTCGGGCCCGTCCGTCCCTCCTCCCGGTGCGAGAACGTGACGTCCACCGCGGCCGGTCCGGCCTGCGCGATCCGCCCGTACAGGTCGTGCAGGCGCAGTCGCAGCAGGGCCGCACGCGCGCGTGGCCGCAGTTCGGCGTCGACGGCGGCCGGCAGCGCGTGCGCCGGCCGCAGCAGGAGGTGGTCCAGCGTCACCTGGGGGAGGTCGTCGGACCAGACCGGTGTGCCGTCGGCGGCGCGCGCGTACGGCGGGCGCAGTCGTGCGGGGCGGGCGGCGAGTTCCTTGAGCCGGGGGAGGTCGCGGGGGCCGGGGGCGGCCAGGACGACCCGGGCGATCAGGCGGCCGGGGGCGGTCGGGTCGACGGTGAGGTCGGCCGCGTCGAACGACTCCAGGTGGGCGCGGGTGAGGTCCCACCACGCACGCCGGTACGCGGGGGTGCGCAGCTCCAGCTCGCGGGCGTAGAGGCGCAGTTCGTGGTCGAGGAACCTGGCGTGCGAGGCACGTGCGAGGCGTTTCTCGCCGGCGTCGAGGAGGATCGCGTGGGCGGCCCGGCCGGCCTCGGTCCTGGCCCGCCAGTTGTCGATGTCGGCGCGGTCGAGCGAGATCGACAGCCGCTCGGCGGTGCGCCGTACGTGCCAGACGTACACGGTGTCGGGGATCAGCGCGACGCGCGGCCCTGCGGCCAGCACCCGCGCGGTGAACACGAAGTCCTCGTAGGGGTGGCGGCCTTCGGGGAAGCGGACGCGGTGCTCACGCAGGAAGTCGGTCCGGTACAGCTTGTTGACGCAGAGGGTGTCGTGGACCAGGCGGGGCCGTCGGGAAGGGTGGGGGAGCACGGCCGGTTCGGCGTAGAGCGCGCGCTGCCACGGGGTCTCGCGCCCGGAGGGCAGTTCGCGGCGTACGCACAGGCCGGCCGTGACCTCGGCGCGCCACTCCAGGGCCGCGCCGAGCAGCGCGTCGACCGCGCCCGGCGGCAGCACGTCGTCGCTGTCCAGGAACATCAGGTACGGGGCGGTCGTCTCGTCGATGCCGTCGTTGCGGGGGCTGCCGCAGCCGCCGCTGTTCTCCCGGCGGCGGACGACCCGCAGGCGCGGCTCGCCGGCGGCGAGGCGGTCGAGCAGGTCGGCGCTCCCGTCGGTCGACCGGTCGTCGACCGCGAGCACCTCCCGGACGGCCGGGCCCTGCGCGAGTGCCGAGCGCACCGCGTCCGTCACGTGGGCGGCGTCGTTGTACCCGATGGCGACGACACAGACCTGCGCGTGCTGAGGCTTCATGGATTCACTGGCCGAAATCGTAGGTGATGGCAGATATGTTCCGTTGAGAGGTGTTCAGTGTCCGGTCGGGGAGACGGTGGGAGCCGGCTGCGGGCCCCGGACGGGCGCGGAGGGCTCGGGTCGTTGCGCCGCGGGGAGGCCGGAGCGCCACAGCCGGGTGAAGGACAGCGCGGCGGCCGTCGCCAGCAGACCGTTGCGTACGAGCATCAGCAGGCAGCCCGTCCAGGTGCTCCGGGTGACCTCCTCGTACAGACCGGGGTAGACCACGGAGCTGACCGCGGTCGCCGCCACGATCAGTGCGGCGACCGGCCGCTGGGTGGTGTGACGCGAGGTCAGGCAGACGGCGGACAGGCCGAGCAGCCACACCATGTACTGGGGGCTGATCACCCGGCTGGTCACGGTGAACAGCAGCACGGCGGCGAGCGCCGCGTCGTTCGGGGTGGCGAGCGTCCAGCGGCGCGCGCGCACCCGCCACAGCAGCAGGAGCCCCAAGCAGACGACCGTGAGTGCGAGCGAGGCCGCCGCGACCGTGGGGACGTGCGGGCCGACGAACTCCATCGCGCCGTACTGGTAGCGGACGCTGCCCTGCCAGCCCGCGTGGCGCGCGAAACCGAGGACCGTGCCGCCGAGCGACTCGATCTGCACGCCCCGGCCGCCCTGCTGGCGCAGGAAGTCGAAGGGGTCGCTGAAGGCCGCCGTGAGGACGGCGAGCAGGACGGCCGCCGCGAGAGCCGCCGACGTCCAGGCCTCCCGGGTCGTACGGCCGCGCGGTGTGCCCAGCAGGGCCAGTGCGGGCCAGACCTTCACCAGGGCGCCGCACGCGGCGAACACGCCGCCCGCGCGCGGGGAACGCGGCAGCGCCAGCAGGGAGATCACCGCGAACGCCGTGACCTGTACGTCGTAGCGGGCGAGCGGCACGTGCAGCAGCAGCGGCAGGCCCAGCGTCCACAGCGTCGCGCCCCGCAGGCTGCGGCCCGCCCGGGAACCCGCGCGCACGAGTGCCACGGCGATCACGGCGTCCGCGAGGAGCGTGAGGGCGACGAAGGCCTGCGGGTACGTCAGGCCAGGCAGCAGGGCGGGCGAGAGCAGAACCGCGCCCGCGCCCGGCGGGTACTGCCACAGCCGGTCGCCCACCGGACAGGCGCCGTGCGACAGGACGCCGTACCAGCGGAAGTACAGATGGCTCACCTCCCGCGAGACCCCGCCGCCGCCGAGCACGGCGAGGTCGTCGTGCGCGAGCAGCCACAGCATCAGGGCGCGGGTGACGGCCCAGACCGCGGCGAGGGAGAGCAGGCGGTGTCGGGGGCTCAGGTAAACGCTCATCAATGCCGGATCGTAAGCTTCCTGAATGCCTCAGGGGCGGCGATACGCCGTCAGGACCCTTTAAAGGTTGGCTAATAGTATTAAATCGGTCTCACGGTGAGGGTGTTGATGAAGCGGTCCGGAGCCGGCCGTCCGGTGGTCGTCGCGGAGGTCGTGGCGGTCCTGCTGCCCGTGCTCGTCATGTTCGCGCTCGGGCTCTGGGGGCTCGACCGCGGCGGCATGTGGCGCGACGAGGCGGCCACCTTCCAGGTCGCGCGGCGCTCGCTTCCGCAGATCTGGCACCTGCTGCACCACGTGGACGCGGTGCACGGCCTGTACTACCTCTTCATGCACGCCGTCCTCGCCTCCGACCCCGGTGAGGTCGCGCTCCGGCTCCCCTCGGTCTGCGGCGCCGCCGCCGCCGCGGGCCTCGTCGCCGCTCTCGGCGTCCGTCTGTGCCGCCCGCGGGTCGGCCTGTGGGCGGGGCTGCTGTACGCCGTCACCCCGATGGCCGGGCACTTCGCTCAGGAGGGCCGGTCGTACGCGCTGGTCGCGGCGGGTGCGGCGGGGGCGACGCTGCTCCTGGTCAGGGGTGTGCGGTCGGCGGGGACGGGAGTGTGGTGGGGGTACGGCGCGACGGTCGCCGTCACCTGTCTGCTGCACGAGTTCGCGGTGCTCCTGCTGCTCGCGCACGCCACGACCCTGGCCTCGGCCCGGCTGTCGCGCCGGGTCTGGCGGCGCTGGGGGCGCGCGGCCGGAGGGGCGGTGCTGGTGCTGTCGCCGCTGGTCCTGGTCTCGCACGGGCAGTCCGGGCAGGTCGCGTGGCTGACGGCGCCGGACTGGGAGAGCGTGGACCGGCTGCTGCGGGAGTTCGCCGGACCGACGCAACCGGTCTTCGTGCCCTACCTGTTCCTGATCGTCCTCGGGGTGCTGAGGCCGGTGCCGCGCGGGGAGGTGACCCTCGCGGCGGTCGCCGCGCCACTGATGGTGCTTCCGCCCGCGGTGCTGATCACGGTCTCCCGCTTCTGGCCGCTGTACGACGAGCGGTACGTCCTCTACTCCCTGGCGGGGGCGCCGCTGCTGGCCGCCGCCGGGACGGACCGGCTGGCGCGGGCGGTGGCACGGCCGTGGGTGCGGTGGACGGGGGCGGGATCCCCGTGGACGGCGCGGACGAGGACGCGGCTGCCGGTGGCCGCCCTCGCCGGAGTCCTCGCGGTCGCGCTCGCGCTCACCGCCCAGTTCCCGCTGCTGTGCCAGGACCGCGCCCCCGGCCGGCGCCCCGACAACCTCGCCGCCGTCTCCGCCGCCGCCGGGCGCGAACTGCGCCCCGGAGACCCGGTGTTGTTCCTTCCCTCGCTCGCGCGGCGGTCCGCGCTCGCCTATCCGAAGGGTTTCCGCGGGGCACGGGACGTCGCGCTCCGGGCCTCCGCGACGGCCTCCGGGACGCTGTACGGCGAGGAGGAGGGCCCTGCCGAACTGCGCCGCAGGCTCGCCGGACTCGACCACGTGTGGCTGGTCGCCGCGCCGTTCGCGCTGCGGCCGGGCTGGCACCCGCACACCCCGACCGAGCGGGTCAAACTCGCCGTGATCGGTGCGGAGTTCACCCTGCGCGAGCAATACGCGCGCCGGGGCATCACCCTGCGCCTGTATGTGCGCAGCCCGTCGGCGGACGATCCGGGGACCGCCCTCCGGCCGGTCTGGCGCAGATCTGGCGCGGGTCTAGTGCCGGCCTGATGCGGGGTCCGGCGCTTCCTTCCGGGCCGCGTCGTCCAGCGCGGCCGTCAGCCGGTCCAGGCGGGACTGCAGGTCGAGGATCTCGCCGAGTTCGAAACCCGTGGCGGCGGCGATCCGGCGTGGCACCTGCAGGGCGCGCTCGCGCAGGGCGGTGCCCTCGTCGGTGAGGTGGACGTGCACGGAGCGCTCGTCGAGGGCGCTGCGCTCACGCCGCACCAGACCGGCCGTCTCCAGCCGCTTGAGGAGCGGCGACAGGGTCCCGGAGTCGAGCCGAAGGTGTTCGCCGACCTTCTTCACGGGCAGCTCGCCGTGCTCCCACAGCACCAGCATCACGAGGTACTGCGGGTAGGTCAGCCCGAGGTCCTTGAGGATCACCCGGTAGACGCCGCCGAAGGCGCGCGACGCCGCGTTCAGGGAGAAGCAGATCTGCTGGTCGAGACGGAGGTAGTCCCCGTCGGACGGGGCCTGGGGGCGCGGGGTAGGCATGGCGGTCATGCCTACAGGATAGCTTCTCGCCCATCACTAAGTTGTGTGCAATTGAATTGCGTGCTCTAATCAACTCCGTGAGGCGGCCGGACCGGCCGCTCACGACAGGACATTCACCTGAGAGGGATGGTCTCCATGGACGCGCTCTACACTGCTGTCGCCACCGCCACCCACGGCCGTGACGGTCGTGCCGTCAGCTCCGACGGCAAGCTCGACCTCCAGCTGGCCGTGCCGGTGGAGATGGGCGGCAACGGGCAGGGCACCAACCCCGAGCAGTTGTTCGCCGCCGGTTACGCCGCCTGTTTCGCCAGCGCCCTCGGCCTCGTCGGCCGCGCGGCGAAGGTCGACGTCAGTGAGGCCGCGGTGACCGGCGAGGTCGGCATCGGCAAGCAGGGCGAGGGCTTCGGCCTCGCCGTCACGCTGCGCGTCGAGCTCCCCGACTCCGTGGACCAGGCCACCGGCCGCAAGCTGGTCGAGCAGGCCCACCAGGTCTGCCCCTACTCCAACGCGACCCGCGGAAACATCCCGGTCGAGCTCGTCGTCGAGTAGTACCGCGCCGTGCGACCCCACCCCGTGCCCCGCGCCTGCGAGGGGCACGGGGTGTTCCGTGCGCCCGGCCCTCGCCGCCCCGCGGCGTCGGACAGGCCCGCGCCCCCTGCGCTTCACCTCATCGGGTGACCCTGGTGTCCGTGCGCAGCGGTCCCGGCACCGTGTCCAGGCCCCGCACCCGTGGTCGGCCGGCCTGTTCCAGCAGCAGCGGGAGCCCCACCACCGGCAGCACCCACACCAGCACGATCAGCCGGTCCCCGTAGATGGTGATGTCGGGATGCCCGGCCTGGTTGAGGACGCCGGTGAGCGCGCCCGCGAGCAGGAGGACGGCGAACGCCGGACGCCGCCGCCCCACCCCCCAGGCCCCGGCCGCCAGGGCCGCGAGGACGAACGGCTCCCACAGCTCGCGGCGCAGCCACTCCACCCAGAAGTCGGCTTCGAGATGCAGGAACTCCGGCCACAGGCGGGTGCGGTCCGGGACGGCGAAGTGCCCCGTGAGCAGGTCCTGGAGGCTCTCCGACTCGGACGGGTAGCGCAGCGCCCGCGCCGCGAGGACCGTGACGACGACCGCCCCGGCCGCCACCGCGCCGATCCCCCTGAGCGCCGGCGTGAGCCCGCGCAGCGGCCGGCGAAGACCCCTGCGCCGCACACCGATCACCGCGCACGCGCCCGTCAGACACAGCCCGAGGAACAACGCCTGCGAGTGCTTCACCGTGAAGAGCGCCGCCAGCGAGCCCCCGACCAGCAGGGTCCCGGCCCGCGCACGGCCCTCCAGCGCCAGCGCGCAGCCCCACAGCGCGGCCAGCGTCAGGTCCAGCAGCAGGCCCTCGGTCATCGGACGCATCGCGGTCGTGCCGCACGGCAGGACGTAGAAGAGCGCCTGCCCGGTGAGGGCCGCGACGGTGGGGGCGCGCAGGGTGCGCAGCACGAGGAAGGCGAGCACGCCCCCGGCGACGGTGACGAGGACGCTCGACACCCACACGCCCCACGTCACCCCGAGGACCGTGACGAACGGGGCCAGCAGCGCCGGATACCCGGGCCGCGCCTCGAAGATCCGCATGAAGCGCGCCGACATGAACGGCACCGTGTGCCCCGAGGTCTGCCCGGCCCGCAGCCGCTTCGACACCCCCTGCCACTGCTCGCGCCGGCACTCCTCGAAGACCCGCCGGGTGGGGCTCGGCGCGTGGAAGCGCAGCACGTCGACGCTCTGGTCACGGCGGGCGAGGGAGGCCCTGCCGGTACAGACGTAGTCGATGGTGAGCGCGGCCGCCTCGTGCTTGCCCGCGCCGCCCAGGCTCAGCGCGTACGAGAGGTAGTTCTTGCTGTCGGGGGTGTCCCGGCCGGTCACGTTCGCGAGTTGCAGGACGGCGAAGACGGCGGCCAGGACGATCACCCAGAACCGCGCGGGCCTGGAAAACGGTAGAACGTCCACCGGGGCGCTCACGACGAGGTGAGGACGTCGTGCTCCGCCTGCGCGGGCACCTGGACGGAGGGCGCCGCTCCCTCGACGTGCTCACCGAGCATCAGCGTCCGCACCACCCGCTCGGCGGCCCGCCCGTCGTCGAACGAGCAGAACCGCGCCCGGAACCCGGCGCGCAGCCGCGCCGACTCCGCGTCCCGCCACGCCCCGGACGCGAACAACCGCGCGAGCTCCCGGTAGGAGCGGGTCACATGACCCGGTGCGTCGGCCGTGATGTCGAAGTACGCGCCCCGGCTCGCCGCGTACGCGCCCCAGTCGTCGGCGTGCACCACGATCGGCCGGTCCAGGTTGGCGTAGTCGAACAGAAGGGCCGAGTAGTCCGTGACCAGCACGTCGGAGGCGAGCATCAGCTCCTCGACGTGCGGCTCGTCCGTCGCGTCGACCACGACCCCGCGCCGGTGCAGCTCGGACAGACCCGCCCCGCGCGCCGGACCGTCCGCCAGCGAGGGATGCAGACGTACGACGAGGGTGTGGCCCTCGCCGAGGTCGTCGGCGAACCGGGCGAGATCGACACGCTCGACGTGGCCGCCCCGGACGTAGTCGCGGCGCGTCGGCGCGTACAGCACCACCCGGTGGCCGGCCGGGATGCCCAGACGCGCCCGGACCGGCAGTCCGTCCCCGGGCCGCGCCCGCACGAGGAGGTCGTTGCGGGGGCTGCCGGTGCGCAGCGAGGTGAAGTGGCAGGGGTAGGCGCGGTCCCAGACCAGCTCGGAGTGGCGGTTGGCGACCAGGCTGTAGTCCCAGCGGTCCGCGCGCCGCAGCATCTGCGGCACGTCGAAGCCGTACCGGGCACCGGGTTTGCCCAGCAGGTCCGCGCCCATGTACTTCAGCGGTGTGCCCTGGTGGGTGTGGATGTGGACGCTGCCCTCGCGCTTGACCAGGGAGCCGGGCCAGTTGACGTTGTTGACGAAGTACGTCGCCCGCGCGGTCACCCGCCGGTAGTCGAGCGAGTCCGGGGTGACGTGCTCGACACCGGGCGGCAGCAGCGCCACCTGGTCCGCGCGCACCACCCACACCCCCCGGATGTGCGGCGCGAGTTCACGGGCCGCGCGGTAGACGGCACCCGGGTCGCCGAGCACCCCGCGGTGCGAGAACGCCGAGTACACCGCCAGGCCGGGGTCCAGCGGCCGCAGTCCGTGCGCCGCGGACCAGCCGCGCTTGATCCGGGTGACCGCGGCCGAGCGCGCCTGCTGCCCGCGCCGGGCCAGCTCCCCGCCGGCCCGGGCCGCCTGCCGCCCGGCCCGGTAACGCGCGTAACCGCCCAGCAGGACACGCAGTTCGGGCGGCACGGGGCCGCTGCGGTGCCGGCGGAAGAGCGCGGCCGTCCGCTCGAAGAACTCGCCCTTGTCGGAGGCGGGCAGCCGGTCCGGCTTGGCGAGGATGTCGAGACAGTGCTCGCCCATCTTGCGGTGCAGATACGGGCGCCAGCGCGCCAGCTCCGGGCGGGAGTCCACGAACGCGAAGACCCGCTCGTACTGGTCGTGGATGTCGAAGTGCTTGCGGCTGGTGGTGGACAGGATGTTGCCCTGGCGCCGCTGCCGGTAGTTCAGACAGATCCGGTCGAGCGTGGCGATCCGCTCGGCGCTGAGCATGACCGGGAAGGTCCAGGGCGTGTCCTCGTAGTAGCCGGGCGGGAAGGTGAAGCCCTCCCGCTCGACGAACTCGCGGCGGTAGACCTTGTTCCACACCACCATCAGCAGTTCGAGGATCTCCGGGTGCTCGGCGGCCCGGAAGGTGCCGTCGCCCGCCTCGGACAGCAGATGGGCGAGGACGTTGCGGCGGGTCCCGCCCCACCAGTAGGTGCGCGCGTAGTCGAACACGAGCACATCGGGGCCTTCGGGGCCGTCGGTGCCGGCGATCTCGTCGAGGCGGTCGGCGATGGCGCGCAGGGCGCCCGGCGTGAGCGTGTCGTCGCTGTCCAGGAAGAAGAGGAACTCCCCGCCGGCGTACGGGATTCCGGCGTTGCGGGCCCGACCGAGGCCCACGTTCCGCGGCAGGTGCAGCACCCGCACGCGCGGGTCGCGGGCCGCGTACTCGTCGAGGATCGCGCCGCAGCCGTCCGGCGAGCAGTCGTCGACGGCGATGACCTCGAGATCCGTGTACGACTGCTCCAGGACCGAGTCGAGGCACTCGCGCAGAAACCCCTGCACCTTGAAGACGGGGACGATGATGCTGAAGCGGGGCACGTCAGCTCCTTACGAGGGTGGACGCGGCGGGAGCCGGCAGGCGCTCGGCGAGCGGGATCACCGGGGGGACCGCCTCGGGCGGCTGGCCCAGCAGCACTCTGCGGACGACCCGTTCGGCGGCCTGCCCGTCGTCGAACGCGCAGAACCGCTCCCGGAAGCCGGCCCGCAGGGACCGCGAGGAGCCGTCCGCGTAGGAGCCGTCGCGGAACACCCGTGCGAGCTCCTCGGGGGTACGGGCCACCGGCCCCGGCGGCGCCTCGAGCAGGTCGAAATAGACGCCCCGCGTGTCCCGGTACACCTCCCAGTCGTCCGCGTACACGACGATCGGACGGTCGAGGTTGGCGTAGTCGAACATGATCGACGAGTAGTCCGTGATCAGCGCGTCGGCGGCCAGACAGACGTCCTCCGAGGAGCGGTGCCGGGTCACGTCGATGATCCGGCCGCTGCCCGCGCGGCCGCCGTCGTCGTAGAAGTAGTGGGCGCGCAGCAGCACGACGAAGGAGTCGCCGATCTCCTCGCAGAACGCCTCCAGGTCCAGCCGGGACTCGAATCCCGTGCTGTAGTCCCGGTGCGTCGGCGCGTACAGGAGGGCGGTCCTGCCCTCGGGCACGCCCAGCTCCGCGCGTACCCGGGCCACGTCCTCGGCGGTCGCCGTGCAATAGACGTCGTTGCGCGGATAGCCGTACTCCAGGGCCTCGTACGTGCCCGGGAACGCCCGCTCCCACATCTCCGTGGAGTGCCGGTTGGAGGACAGGTTGTAGTCCCAGCGGTCCACCCGGGTCAGCAGCTTGGCGAAGCTGCCGGTCGCCGCGGCCACCACCGGGTACGTCGACTGGTCGACGCCCATCTTCTTCAGCGGGGTGCCGTGCTGGGTCTGCAGATGCACACTGCCGGGGCGCTTGACGACGCCGTCCGCGAAATTGGCGTTGTTGATCAGGTACTTGGCGCGCGCCAGCACCTCCCAGGAGCGGGCGCTGCCGATCACCGCGTGGTCCACGCCCGCCGGCAGCCCGTCCACCGCGTCCGCCTCGACCAGGAACACCCCCCGGATGTGCGGGGCGAGTTCACGGGCCTTGGCGTGGATAGCGGCCGGATTGCAGGCGTAGCCGCGGCCCCAGTAGGCGCAGTACACGGCGAGGTTCTCGTCCAGCGGGCGGCGCAGCTGCGCGGCGTACCGCGTGCGGGTGCGCAGCAGCCGGGGGCGCGGCACCTTTCCCCAGAGCCTCGGCAGCCGCTGGTTGGCACCGCGCAGCGCACGGAAGGCGCTGTAGGCACCGGCCGCCAGCAGCCGGTGCTGCACCCCGATCCGGCCCGCCGGGGGGCGGAACCCGGCCGGGCGGTGAAGTCGGTAGAGCCTGCCCGCACGGCGGAAGAAGGCCCGGCGCCGGCTCATCGGAAGCCGCCTGGGATGGGCCGCCGACTTCAGCACCGCCGTGAAGAGGTCGGTGAACAGCGCCCTCGTCCGCTCCTCGGACAGCCCCTGTCCGGCGGCCCGCCCGAGCACCAGGTCGACCTGGTCGAGCAGGTGGAACTGGTGCTCGCCCGGCTCGTTCAGCCGGCTGCCCTGCCGGCGCAGCAGATGGCGTACGAGGACCGAGCGCAGCACCGCCATCCGCTCGGCGGCGACGTTCACCAGACCGCCCCAGCCCAGGTCCGTGAAGTGGCCCTGGGGAAAGGAGAGATGACGCTCGCGCAGGAAGGCCCGGCGGTAGGCCGCGCTCCAGGCCGGCAGCAGCACACCGGTCAGCCGCGGTGCCCGGTCGGGCGCGAAGACCCCCTCGGGTGTCCGCGGGAGCGGGGGCGTGCTGGTCTCGACCTCCCACCAGTGGACCCGCTCGTGCGCGAAGTACAGGACGTCGGTCTCCTCGCGGAGCCCGCCGTCCAGGGCCCCCAGCGCGCCCGGCACCAGGACGTCGTCACCGTCCAGGAAGAGCAGATACGTGCCGGCCGCCGCCGTGATCCCGGTGTTGCGCGCCGCGCTCAGCCCGTCCGACGGCGGTGAGTGCACCGCGACGACCCGGGGGTCGCGCGCGGCGTACCCGGCGACCACCTCGCCCGCCGGCGAGTCCGGCGCGTCACAGACCGTGATCAGCTCGAAGTCGCCGAAGGACTGGCCGAGGACCGAGTCCAGTGCGAGGGCCAGCCGCCCGGCGACTCCATGGGTGGGGACGATGATGCTGAAGCGGGGCATTCTGCTCTTTCTCTCACAGGGAGCTGAGGGCTGGGGGTGTCATCGCCCCGGCCGACCGGCGGGGCGCCAGGTGGCGGGCCGGGACGGTGTGGGCCGGGAGGGGCTGGAGGGCATGCCTGCTCCGGTTCAGAGGGTCTCGGTGACGGGGACGGGAGAACCCGGCGCGGGCACCGTGGCGAGAGACGGCACGGGGTGGTCCTGGGCGGCCGGCGGCACCGGGCGGCGCTCGGCGAGCGGGACGGCCCGCGGCAGCCCGCCGCTCTCGCCCAGCACGACATGGCGCACCACCCGCTCGGCGGCGAACCCGTCCTCGTACGGGCAGAAGCGCTCGCGGAACGTGGCCCGCAGCTGCGCCGAGCGGGAGCCGCGCCAGTGTCCGCCCGCGAAGATGTCGATCAGTTCGTCCTCGCTCCGCGCGACCTCGCCCGGCGGGAAGGCGCGCACGTCGAAGTAGGTGCCGCGGGAGGCCTCGTACGCCTCCCAGTCGTCCGCGTGGATCACGATCGGCCGGTCGAGGACCGCGTAGTCGAACATCAGGGACGAGTAGTCGGTGACCAGCGCGTCCGAGGCGAGACAGAGGGACTCGACGCTCGGGTGGTCTGAGACGTCGATGATCCGGCCCCCGGGGACGGCGGTGAGCGGACCCGCGTACGCGTGGTGGGCGCGGGTCAGCACGACGAAACGCGGGCCGAGGCGGCGCAGGACGCGCTCCAGGTCGAGGGTGAGGCGCTGGGTGCGCCGGTAGTCGCGGTACGTCGGCGCGTAGAGGACCGCGACGGTGTCCGCGGGGATGCCCAGGGACTCGCGCAGCCGTGTGACGTCCGCCGAAGTCGCCCGGTGGAACACGTCGTTGCGGGGCAGACCGTACTCCAGCGTGGTGAAGGCGGCGGGGAAGACGCGCTCCCACACCAGGGTGGAGTGGCGGTTGCCGGACAGGCAGTAGTCCCACTTGTCGGCACTGCGCAACAGCTCGGCGAAGTCCGTGCCGCGGGCGGCGGCCGGGCGGTCCTGCAGGTCGAGGCCCATGTGCTTGAGCGGGGTCCCGTGCTGGGTCTGGATCATGATCTGGCCGCGCCGCTTGACCAGCCTGCGGTCGAAGTTGACGTTGTTGACCAGGTACTTGGAGCGGGCCAGCGCCGTCCAGTACCCGGCCGACCCCGGCCGCAGCCGGCGCGTCGACGGCGGGACCGTGTGGTGGTGTTCGGGGTGCGCGATCCACGCGGTGCGGATGTGCGGCGCGAGATCGCGGAACGCGGACTCCAGGGCGCCGGGGTTGCAGCCGTGACCGCGCCCCCAGTAGCTGGAGAAGACGGCGCGGTCGGCGCGCAGCGGGAGGCGGAGCTGCACCCGGTAGTGGAACTGGAGCGCCGCGCCGCGCGCCCTGCGGAGCAGTTCCTTGGTGCGGCACAGCGTCCTCTTGTGAACGCGCGAGGCCAGCGACAGCAGCCGGTACGTGCGGTGGTTGCCGAGCCGGACCAGACCGTGCCGGACGCGGGTACGGAGGCGGACCGGCGCGCCCGGCGCACGGTGGCGCCGGTAGTGGGCGCGGGCCGCGCGCAGGAACTCGGCGCGGGTGCCGCGCGGCAGCCGGCCCCGCTTGGTGAACACCGTCGAGAGGTGGTCGACCATGCGGCGGAACAGGACCGGGCGCCAGTGCTCCAGTTCCGGGTGCGCGTCGAGGTGCGCGAAGACCCGGTCGTACTGGGCGAAGATGTCGAAGTGCTTGCGGCTGCTGGTGCCGAGGATGTTGCCCTGGCGGCGCTGGCGGTAGTGCACACAGACCCGGTCGAGGGTGGCGATCGTCCCGGCGGAGGTCAGCACCGGGTACGTCCACGGCGTGTCCTCGTAGTACCCGGGCGGGAAGGTGAAGCCCGCCCGTTCGACGAACTCCCGCCGGTACGCCTTGTTCCACACCACCATCAGGACCTTGAGCAGCCCCGGCCGGTCGTCGAGCCGGAACGGCGCCGGGCCCTCCTCGGTGAGCTGCGCCGCGAACTGGTTGCGGACCGCCTCGCCCGACCAGTAGGTGCGCGCGTAGTCGTAGACCAGGACGTCCGGTTCGCCGGTCTCCTTCAGCCGGTCGGCGATGGCGTGCAGGGCGCCCGGTGCGAGGGTGTCGTCGCCGTCCAGGAAGACCAGGTAGTCGCCGGTGGCCTGTTCGAGCCCCGCGTTGCGGGCGTGTCCCAGGCCCACGTTCCGCGGCAGGTGCACGGGACGGACGCGGGCGTCACGGTCGGCGAACTCGTCGATGACCGCGCCGCAGGCGTCGGGCGAACAGTCGTCGACGGCGATCAGTTCGAGGTCGGGAAAGGACTGCTCCAGCACGGATTCGAGGCATTCGTGCAGGTACGCCTGAACCTTGTACGCGGGGACGATGACACTGAACCTGGGCAACGGACATCCATGGGTCGGCGCGGGCATACTGCCCGGCAACGGCCGAAGGGGTGACTTGGTTACGCCAGATGTGGCATATGGGGGACCCCGGGTGAACGCCGAGGGGCGAACCGGTGTCCGGCCCGCCCCTCGATCCGCCCGCTGTACCACTACTTGACCGCGCCCGCCATCACGCCGGACACGAACTGCCGCTGGAACGCGAAGAACACGGCCAGCGGGATCACCATCGAGATGAAGGCGCCCGGTGCCAGCACGTCGATGTTGTTGCCGAACTGGCGTACCTGGGTCTGCAGGGCGACCGTGATCGGCTGACTGCCCGAGTCGGAGAACACCAGCGCGACCAGCATGTCGTTCCACACCCACAGGAACTGGAAGATGCCCAGCGAGGCGATCGCGGGACCGCCGAGCGGCATCACGACCCGTACGAACAGGCGCAGTTCACCCGCGCCGTCCAGCCGGGCCGCCTCCAGCAGCTCCCGCGGGATCTCCGCGAAGAAGTTCCGCAGCAGGAACACCGCGAAGGGCAGGCCGAAGCCCACGTGGAAGAGGATCACCCCGAAGATGGTGCCGAAGATGCCGATCTTCCCGAAGAGTTCGGCGATCGGGATCAGCGCCACCTGCACGGGGACGACCAGCAGGCCGACCGTGCCGAGGAACCACCAGTCGCGGCCCGGGAACTCCATCCAGGCGAAGGCGTAGCCCGCGAGCGAGCCGATCACCACGACCAGAAGGGTCGCCGGCACGGTGATCAGCACCGTGTTCAGCAGCGAGTTGGTGATGTCGCTGTTCTCCAGGAGTTTCTGGTAGCTGTCCACGGTGAGCTGCGAGGGCTCGCTGAACACCTTCCACCAGCCGGACGCGCTCATGTCCGCCGGCCTGCGCAGCGAGGACAGCAGCAGCCCGATGGTCGGCACCAGCCAGAACAGGCCGACGAGCAGCAGGAAGACGCGTAGGATCCCGCCGCTGACGCCGTTCGCGAGGCGGGAGCCGAGCGAGGTCCTGGCCTTCTCCTGGGCGGTGACGGGCGTGGTCTTGGTGACCGTGCCGGCGTGTGTGGTCATCGCCGTACCTCCCGCCGGAGCCGTCGGATGTTGAACAGCATCACCGGGATCACGAGCAGCAGCAGGAACACCGCGATGGCGCTCGCTATGCCCGGCTGGTCCTCGGAGAAGCCCTTGCGGTACAGCTCGAGGGCCAGCACGTTGGCGTCGTCCTGGGACGAGCCCGGCGCGATGATGAAGACCAGGTCGAAGACCTTCAGGACGTTGATCATCAGGGTGACGGCGACGACCGCGAGCACCGGCGCGAGCAGCGGCACCGTGACCCTCCTGAAGACCTGCCACTCGTTCGCGCCGTCGACCCGGGCGGCCTCCAGCAGCTCCCGCGGCAGGCCCGCGAGCCCCGCCGCGATCAGCACCATCGCGAAACCGGCCCACATCCAGATGTACGAGCCGATGATCGCCGGGGTGACCAGGGACGGGCCGAGCCAGTCGAGGCCGTTGTACGGCTCCTTGAAGTTGCTCGCGGGGAGCCGGAGCCGGGCCCCGTCGGCCTGGGCCGGAAGCGTGAACGTGCCGTTGTCGCGCACCTTCGTGGAGGCGACCACCTTGCCGTCCTTGACGGCCTCGACCTTCATGCCGGCGTAGCCCAGCTCGCTCGGGTCGACCTGTCCGAGCCTGCCGACGCCCTTGCCGCGGGTGAAGTCCTGCCAGGCCGTACCGGTGACCTTGCCCGGCTCGACGGCGGCCCGTACGGCCTTCTTCGCGCTGCCGGGCATCTGGTCCGGGGCGACGCCGACGAGCGGGAGGGCGACGGACTGCCCCGCCCGGACGGGCTGACCGGTGAGGAACCCGCCCTTCTCCGGCTGGAGCGGCGACTGCCGCCCCGGGTGGGCCTTCGGGAACGCGGACGATTCCGCGAACGTGTCGTGGACCCCGACCCAGACCGCGTTCGCCACGCCCTTGTCCGGGTCCTGGTCGTACACGAGCCGGAAGATGATCCCCGCGGCGAGCATCGAGATCGCCATCGGCATGAAGACGACCAGCTTGAACGCCGTGCCCCAGCGCACCCGTTCGGTGAGCACCGCGAAGACGAGACCCAGGGCGGTCGCGACGGTGGGCGCGAACACGACCCAGATGACGTTGTTCTTGAGCGCGGTGCGAATGCCGTCGTCCGTGAACAACGCCTTGTAGTTGTCGAATCCGGCGAAACCGTCACCGGACTGGTTGAGGAAGCTGCGGACCAGCGAGTACCCGATCGGGTAGACCACGAGCGCGCCGAGCAGCACGAGGCAGGGCAGCAGGAACAGCACTGCCACGGCCCTGCGGGTACCGGTCACGCTCTTGCGCCGCGTTGCCGCGGGAGGGGTCGGGCCGACCCCTCCCGCCGTTGCCGACGTCATCGCCGGATCAGCCCTTGTACGCCGCGGCCGCGTCGGCCTCCAGTTTCGCCTGCGTCCCAGCCACGTTCTTGGGGTTCTTCAGGAAGTCCTGCAGGTCCTTCCACTCGCCCTTGCCGGGCGTACCGCCGAAGGCCTGCGGGGCCTGGTCGGACATGTCGAAGCGGAAGTCGTCGCCGGCGGCGATCAGGGCCTTCGCCATGGACTGCTGCACGGCGTTCGGATACGCGGAGTTCGGCACGCTCTTGTTGGGGGAGAGGTAACCGCCGAGCTTCGCCTGGATGGACGCCGCGTCCGGGGAGGCCAGGAAGGTGACCAGTGCCTGGGCCGCCTTGGAGTCCTTCAGGACGACGGCCGCGTCACCACCGCTGACCACGGGCGCCTTGTCGCCCACCGCCGGGAACGGGAACACCTTCGCGTCCGTGCCGATCTTCGCCTTCGTCTCCGCGATGTTGACGCCCACGAAGTCGCCCTCGAAGACCATGCCCGCCTTCGGCTGGTCGCCGCCGGTGAACGTCTGCGTCACCGAGGCCGGGAACTCCGTCTGCAGTGCGCCGTCCGGGCCGCCCGCGAGGTAGTTCTTGTTGCCCCACAGCTGGGCGAGCGTGGTCAGCGCGTCCTTCACGGACGGGTCCGTCCACTTGATCTTGTGCTGGGCGAGCTGGTCGTACTTCTCCGGACCGGCCTGGGAGAGATAGATGTTCTCGAACCAGTCGGTGAGGGTCCAGCCGTCCGCGCCGCCCACGGAGACGGGGGTGACCCCGGAGTCGTAGACGGTCTGCGCGGTGGAGAGGAAGTCCTTCCAGGTGGCGGGCTCCTTCGCCCCCGCGTTCTCGAAGACCTTCGTGTTGTACCAGACCAGCGACTTGTTGGCGGCCTTGTAGTACACGCCGTACTGCTTGCCGTCGACCTTGCCGAGGTCCTGCCAGCCCTGCGAGTAGTTCTTGGCGAGCTGCGCCTGGGCTTCGGCGCCGACGGGCTTGGCCCACTTCTTCTCGACGGCCTGCTTGATGGCGCCGACCTGCGGGAGCATCGCGACGTCCGGCGGCGCGCCGCCCGCGATCTTCGAACCGAGGAAGTTGATGATCGGGTCCTGCGCGGGGACGAAGGTGACCTTCGCGCCGGTGCGCTTCTCGAACTCCGCCAGCACCTTCTTGAAGTTGGCCTGTTCGGGCCCCGTCCACACGGCGGCGACCTCCAGGCTCGCGCCGTCGAGCTTGGGCAGACTGACACTCCCGCCGCTGCCCGCGGTGTCGCCGCTGGCGGCGCCGCTCTTGCCGTCGTCGCTCTTCTTGTCGTCGCTGCCGCCGCATGCGGTGAGAGTGAGTGCGCCGGCGATGACGGCGACCGCGGCGGCCTGTGCGGCCCTGTGCGTCGAGTGCGTGTGCGACCTGTCTGTACCAAGCGATCTGCGCATTACTGCCCCGTTCTTCGTTCCTCATCGAACGTCCGGCGCTGTCCCGTGCGGTCTGGTCTACGCCCGGGGCCTCAACGGGGGCAAGAGCGCCTGCGGTGTCGAGTGGAAGATCGTGATTGGGTCGTGACGTGGCCTGCCGGCCTGGTTGGGGCGTGGGGGTGGTTCTCGGGGTGCGGGTGGGTGGGGGCTGGTGGCGCAGTTCCCCGCGCCCCTTCGAGGTGCGGCTCACGGCCGCCGCCCTTGTCCGGCCCGTCCGTTCCCGGGAGCTGCCGCCCCCGGACCCCCGCTGTCGGCCTGAACGGCCTTGTCCTCAAACGCCGGACGGGCTGGAGATGCGAGCCCGCGCTGAATGGTTCCGGACCGGCTGGAGGCGCGGGGCCTCGCTGAATGGTTCCGGACGGGCTGGAGGTGGGAGGCCTCGCTGAAAGAGCCGACGCCCGGGGGCATGCCTTTCAGCCCGTCCGGCGTTTGAGGACGAGCCCTTCGGGCGAGCGGGGGTCCAGGGGGCGCCAGCGCCCCTGGCGGGGGTCTGCGGGCGGAGCCCCCAGGTACGGGATGGGTCGGGTAGGGGCGGCGGGGGCGAAGGAAACGGGGTCAGAGGAGGGACGGAACCTCGGCGGCCGCCACCGACCTCGCCGCCCGCTCCAACGCACTGGCCAGCAAGGCCAGATCCGTCGGCCCGTTCCCCAACTCCCGTACCGTCCGCCGGGCCGGCGGATCCCCCATGCGCTGCCACTCGATGGGCACGACCGTGGGCCGCAGCGTGGCCGTCCGCGGAATGCGCCCCGTGACCCGCCCGGCCTGGAAGGGCGTGACCCGGCCGTCCGACGTGAACAACCGCCCACGCCCGGGGGCGGGTTCGTCGGCCCCGGGCGACACCGGGTCCAGGGTGACACGGAGCCCGGCGGAGCGCCCCGGCTCACTGGCCGCCGCCCGCCCGTCGTCCGAGGCGGCCGCCACGAGATGGACACCGAGCCGGTCGCCCTCACGGGCCACGGCCTCCAGGGCACGTATCACCGAACCGGCGGCCGGCCGCCCCGGTGACCCCAGCGCGGGCGAGAGCAGCGCGTCCAGGTCGTCGACCACGACGACGAGACGGGCGAGCGGCGGCCCGGGCTCGGCACGCGCGCGGCCGGCCGCCGGACGCAGCCGCAGCGTCGCACTGGGCGGGGTGTCCAGGTCGGCGGCCCCGGAGGACGCGCCGGACGGCCCCCCGGAGGACGGCCGGGCCGCTCGCTGGCCGACGAACCGGCCCGACACCTCCCGGTGCGTGTGCCACTCCGCGAAGCCGAGCCGGCCGAGGAGCTCGGCCCGCCGCTTCAGCTCGGCGCTCAGCGACTGGGCGAACTCCCGCATCCGCACGGGGTCGTTGGCGGTGAGATGGGTGGTGACATGAGGGAGGTCGGTACAGACTCGCAGTCCCTCGCCGCCCTGTCCCGCGCCATGGCCGCCGGTGCTGTCCCGGCCGTCCATCAGCACGATGCCGAGCCGGTCGGGCCGCTCCGCGGCGGCCAGGGACGCGGCGATCGAACGGAGCAGCTCCGTACGGCCGCTGCCCGGCGGGCCCTCGACCAGCAGATGGGGGCCCTCGGCGGGGAGGTCCACGGCCAGCGGCCCCCGCGGACCGGCGCCGAGGACCGCCCGGCCGCGCCCGCCGAGCGCCTCCGTGTCGTCCGCCGCGTCCGCCCAACGCGCCATCAGTGAGGCGGGGGTGGCGCGGGCCAGCCCCAGTTCGTCCAGCAGACGGGCGACCTGGGGGAGCGGAGCGGACACGCGCGCGTGCCGGTCGCCGGGCGCGCCGTCCGTGCGCAGGGGCGCGAGGGCGCGGGCGAAGCGCTCGGCCCAGGCCCGGGACACCGCGTCCACGGTGGCGACCGTGCCGTGCCCCACGAGGCCGCCGGACGCGACCCGCATCAGCCGCAGCGCCGTGGCCACGTCCCCGCTGAGCAGCGCGACGGCGCCGCACTCGCGGAACGCCGGTGACGCCGAACAGGCCGCCTCGTACGTCTTCGTCACCGGGGACGCGGGGGACGCCGCCGGCGTCTCGGCGAGGCAGACCACGTGGATGCCCGCGCGGGGCCCCTCGTGCGCCAGCCGCAGCACGGCGTCCCGCACGTCGGCTCCTCCGGGGTCCCCGTCGACGACGACCAGCGTGTACGGCCCGTCGAATTCCCGGTCCCTGTCCGGGCCACTGTCCCCGGTCCCGCGCACGTCCGACGGGTCCTGGTCCCGTGCCCAGGACGGCCGCCGTTCGGCGGCCCGGGTGTTCAGCGGGATGCGGTCGGCCTCGTCGTACGGCCGGGGGCGGGCGCCGGGGCCGGTGGTGCCCGTGCCCCGTGCGTGCGTGTCGTGACCGCCGTCCGTGTCCGTGAGGTGGTCCTCCAGGCGGCGCAGGAGCTCGTCCGTGCGGGCCGTCGCCTGCTCGCGGTCGTAGGCGAGGAGCAGGCGGCAGTCCTGGCCGTGGGTGGGGCGCAGATGGGGGAGCCAGCCGAGCCAGGCCCACTCCGCGGTGCGCTCCTCGACCGTGCGGGAGCGGTCCGTGCTGAGCAGGACGATCTCCAGGTTGTCCGGTGAGTGCAGCGCCGCGAGCTGCGCCACCACCGAGCGGGCCAGCCCCGCGAGGCGCGCCCGCGGCCCCGCCAGGCCCAGTGCGCCTACCTCCCGCAGACCGGCCGTGACCGGCACCGCGGGCAGCAGCCCCGAACCGTGGGGCGTCGCCCGGTCGGCCGTCCCCAGCCGTACCGTCAGCGCCTCCGGGTGGCCAGGGCCGCGCTCCCACAGCCGCGATCCCGGTCCCAGCGCGGTGAGCAGCAGGGCCGCGGGGTCGGGCCAGTTCTCCGGCGCCTGTGCCGCGCCGTGGTCCGCCGTGCGCCCGGCGGCGTCGTCCGCGTACGCGCCGTGCTCGCCGTACTCCCCGAACTCGTACGCGTACTCGTACGGGTCCTGGCCTGTGTCCGTGGGCTCGTCCCGGCTTCCGGTCAGCCGGCGCGCCCAGGCCCCGAGGCTGCCCCGCTTGCGCACGCCCGGCGGCAGCTCGGTGCCCCGCGGGGGAGTGCCCTTCCTGGCGCCTTGACCGGGAGCGGCGGGGTCCCGGGTGATGTCCCCCGCGGGCGGGCTGCCGGGACCGGACGGCTCTGCCCGCCTGCTCTCGATCCCGGGCGCCCTGCCCTGTTCCGGCACGACGGGGGGCATGGAGGAGGGTGCGGCCGAGGAGGCGGGTGAGGCGGAAGGGGCGGCGGGGGGTACGGCCCGGCCGTGCGTGTGCGTCCCGGGATCGTCCCTGGCGGCTTCCCGCCGCGCCGATCCGTAGGCGTGACGGGTCTCACCGCGGGGCAGCCCGGAGGCGTCCGCGGTACGGGCCTGCGGCACGGACGGGACGCGGGCGGACGCCGGATCCGGGCGGGCGCCCGCACCGGTCGTGGTGGTCACCCGGACATGTCCCTCCCCGTCGGGCGCCGTCCCCACGGAGTGGGGGCCGCCTGGCGGCGCCAGCCGCAGGGCGGACTCGCCCACGCGCAGCAGCGCGCCCGGCGGGAAGCCGACCGGGCGGGTGGTGACGCGGGTGCCGTCCAGCGTCGTACCGTTCGTCGATCCCAGGTCGGCGACCGTGACACGGCCCTCGGGAGAGACCGTGACCGCGCAGTGCAGACGGGAGACGTCGGGGTCGTCCAGCGGAACGTCCGCCTCGGCGGAGCGGCCGATGTCGATCCGCCCGCCGTGCAGGAGGTGGACGCCGCCCGCGTCGGGGCCCGCGACGACATGCAGCTGGGCCGCGTCCTCGTCCACGTCCGGACCGGGCTCCGTGGGGGCGCCGAGGGACAGCACCGCGCCGTCGGTCAGCGGCGGCTCACCCAGCGTGCAGCGCTGCCCGTCGAGCCGCTCGGCGCCCGCGTACAGCACGACCGGACCACCGCCGAGCTCCCGGCTCCGCTCGGACGGGGCGGCGCTCCCGTCCCCGCCGACCGCCGAGGCCAGACCCGCCGCCACCGCCGCCAGCGCCGTCCCGGCGGGGGCGGTGACCAGCACATCGCAGGCGGCGGCACGCCCCCGCGGCTCCGAAGGCGGGCCCAGCGGGTCTACGACGGTCAGCCGGATCTGCATCGCCGTCAGGGGTCCCTTCCGCGCAGGCGCCCGCGACGAGGACGAGGCTGTGCTGCGGTCCCCCCACCGCAGATCCCCCCACCGCGCACGGACACGTCGGCCAGTACTGAGGGCATCCTCGCACCTGCCACTGACAACACGCCCGCCACCCGGGCAGAAGTGATCTTGATTGGTCGGCTCTGCCCGTAAAAGTGCCTGACCAGTGCCCGACCGGTGCCCGCTTGGGATCGCTCGCGGCATCCGTCACACCCCCGCCGAAGGGGCCGAACGGCAACCAACCGTCGCGAGTGAGCGTCTTTCCATCGAACATGGACGGGAACGCGTACGTAAGCGCTTATGCGGACCACAAGTGCTCACGGGAAGCACACGAGGACGACAACCCGGTGCCGGGCACCTCGGCACTACAGTGGGCGGAACCGCCGCGGCAGAAGTGACAACGGCGGACGGACCAGGCAAGCAAGCAACAGGGAGCGCATGACGTGCGGCCGGTAGGGAGCAAGTACCTCCTTGAGGAGCCGCTGGGGCGCGGCGCCACAGGCACCGTCTGGCGAGCCCGCCAGCGGGAGACCGCGGGTGCCGAGGCGGCCGTCGCCGGCCAGCCCGGCGAGACCGTGGCGATCAAGGTCCTGAAGGAGGAGCTCGCCAACGACGCGGACGTCGTGATGCGCTTCCTGCGGGAGCGGTCCGTCCTGCTGCGGCTGACCCACCCGAACATCGTGCGGGTGCGCGACCTCGTCGTCGAAGGCGACCTGCTCGCGCTCGTCATGGATCTGGTCGAGGGGCCCGACCTGCACCGCTACCTGCGCGAGAACGGGCCGTTCTCGCCGGTCGCCGCCGCTCTCCTCACCGCCCAGGTCGCCGACGCGCTCGCCGCCAGCCACGCCGACGGTGTCGTGCACCGGGACCTGAAGCCCGCGAACGTCCTGCTCAAGCAGGACGGCGGCCGGATGCACCCGCTGCTCACCGACTTCGGCATCGCCCGCCTCGCCGACTCCCCGGGCCTGACCCGGACCCACGAGTTCGTCGGCACGCCCGCGTATGTCGCGCCGGAGTCCGCGGAGGGGCGTCCGCAGACGTCCGCCGTCGACATCTACGGGGCGGGCATCCTGCTGTACGAGCTGGTCACCGGACGGCCGCCGTTCTCCGGCGGCTCCGCCCTCGAAGTCCTGCACCAGCACCTGAGTGCCGAGCCGCGCCGGCCCTCCACCGTGCCCGACCCGCTGTGGACGGTCATAGAACGCTGCCTGCGCAAGAACCCTGACGAGCGGCCCAGCGCCGAGAACCTCGCGCGCGGGCTGCGCGCCGTCGCCGAGGGCGTCGGCGTGCACGCCACCTCCGCGCAGATCGCCGCCGCGGACGGGGTGGGCGCGCTGCTCGCCCCCGACCCGGCACCGGCTCCGGTGCCGGGCACGCCGGGCGCGGCCGACCCCACCCAGGTGCTGCCGCACGGCGCTCCGGGGGCGTACGACCCGAACGGCGCGACCAGTGTCCTTCCGCACACGGGCGCCGCCGACCCGACCGCCGTCATGCCGCCGGTGCCGCAGAACCAGCCCGGCGGAGGGCCCGGCCGGCCGGAGGACCCGCATCCCTGGCAGAGCCAGCTGCGGGCGGCCCGCGACCGCAACGAGCAGACGCAGGTCCAGCAGTACGTCGACCCCGACCAGGACCCGCTGCGCCGGCGTCCGCAGCGGCAGGTCGCACGACCGCAGCAGCGGCCCGAGCAGCAGCAGGGCCAGCAGCCGCCGCCCGGATACGGGTATCCGCAGCAGGGGCAGCCCCAGCGGTACGCGCCTCAGCAGCCTCAGCAGTACGGGCAGCAGCAACAGCAGCATTACGGGCAGCAACAGCAGTACGCACAGCAGCAGCAACAGCAGCAACAGCAGTCCCGGCGGGCGCAGCGTCAGCAGCCGCAGCCGCAGCCCCAGCGGTACGCTCCCGCGCCGCAGCAGCCCGAGGCGCCCGCACCGAGGCAGTCGCGCGAGCCGAGGCAGCGCAGTGCCAACCGGATGAGGATCCCGGGGCTCGGCTGCCTCAAGGGCTGCCTGTTCATGATCGTCATCCTGTTCGTCGGCGGATGGCTGGTCTGGGAGTTCAGTCCCCTGCAGGACTGGATCGGCTCCACCAGGTCCTTCTGGGGCGAGGTGACCCACACGTACCACACCGTCAGCGACTGGGTCGGGAATCTCGGCTCGGGCTCGTCCCGCAACTGACGCGCACCTGGCCGATGACCGACCGGCGGCCGACCGGCGGCCGGTCCGCGGCCGACTCTGGGGACTTGTCGACATCTGGCGGGTGATTTCCGCCTCCGGAGTGAAGGTTGGCTCCTCGGACGCGTACTTTTAGCGGCAACACGCGTCGGTAGGAGCAGTCTTGGCACGGAAGATCGGGAGCCGCTACACCGCCCACCAGATTCTGGGGCGGGGCAGCGCCGGTACGGTGTGGCTGGGCGAGGGACCCGAGGGGCCCGTCGCCATCAAGCTGCTGCGCGAGGACCTCGCGTCCGACCAGGAGCTCGTGGGCCGCTTCGTGCAGGAGCGCACGGCCCTGCTCGGTCTCGACCATCCCCATGTGGTCGCGGTGCGTGATCTCGTGGTGGACGGCAACGACCTCGCGCTCGTCATGGACCTCGTACGGGGTACGGACCTGCGCACCCGGCTGGACCGGGAACGGCGGCTGGCGCCGGAGGCCGCGGTCGCGATCGTGGCCGACGTCGCGGACGGGCTGGCGGCGGCGCACGCGGCCGGGGTGGTCCACCGGGACGTCAAGCCCGAGAACGTACTGCTCGACATGCAGGGGCCGCTCGGCCCGGGTGGCGCGCACCCCGCGCTGCTGACCGACTTCGGTGTGGCCAAACTCATCGACTCGCCGCGGCGGACCCGGGCCACGAAGATCATCGGCACGCCGGACTACCTCGCGCCCGAGATCATCGAGGGACTGCCGCCGCGCGCCGCCGTCGACATCTACGCGCTGGCGACCGTCCTGTACGAGCTCCTCGCCGGGTTCACGCCCTTCGGGGGCGGACACCCGGGAGCGGTGCTGCGGCGGCACGTCACCGAGACGGTGGTGCCGCTGCCGGGGATCCCCGAGGAGTTGTGGCAGCTACTCGTGCAGTGTCTGGCGAAGGCCCCGGCGTCACGGCTGCGGGCGTCCGAGCTGGGAGCGCGGCTGCGGGAGCAGCTGCCGCTGCTGGCGGGGATGCCGCCGCTCGACGTGGACGAGCCGGACGGTGAACCCGCGGAGGAGACGTCCGAGGAGGCCGCGGAGCCGGCCGAGCCGACGTCGCGGATACGACGCGGGGCCGTGCCGCTGGTGCCGGGCGCCGCGCCGGACTCGAACCGGGACACGCACACGTCGATGCGGGTGCCGGGGCCGGACGAGCTGGCCGGCGGGGCGCGCGGGACGGCACGTGCCCCGCGTGCCGCGGGGGCGCCCCGGCCCGGGTCGGCGCGGCATCGGGCGTCCGCCCGGCGGCGCCGGATCACGCTGGGGGCGGCGGGAGTGGTGCTCGTCGCCGCGGTGGGGGTGGGGACGTGGCTCGCCACCTCGGGGGACGACGCGGGGTCGCAGCCGTCCGACACGAAGAGCTCGGCGCCGGCGTCTCCCTGACGCGTGCCATCCCGTACGGGGGGCCGCCCGGACCCCGGCCGGCCCTGGACGGGGCTCCGTCCTGGACCCCGCTCAGTCCCGCCCCTGGGGCTCCGCCCCGGACCCCGCCAGGGGCGCTGCGCCCCCTGGACCCCCGCCGTCGCCCGAAGGGCTCGTCCTCAAACGCCGGACGGGCTGGAGATGGGGGCCTGCGCCGGACGGTTCCGCACGGGCCTGCGCCGGGCGGTTCCGCACGGGCCTGGATGTGCGGGCCTGCGCCGTACGTTCCGGCGTCGGCGGAGATGCGGGTCTGGGCCGGGCGGTTTCGGCCCGGGCCGGAGGTGGCGGCCGAGGTGTGTCTTTTCAGCCCGTCCGGCGTTTGAGGACGAGGCCGTTCAGGCCGAAGCGGGGGTCCGGGGGCGGCAGCCCCCGGGGCGGGGGAGGCCTAGGGGCGCAGCCCCCGGGGGTGAGAGCCCCGCTTGCCGCAGCCGTTACGCTGGAGGCGTGGCAGTCGTCGATGTATCCGAAGAGCTCAAGTCCCTCTCCTCGACCATGGAGTCGATCGAGGCCGTCCTGGACCTCGACAAGCTGAGGGCAGACGTCGCCGTGCTCGAGGAGCAGGCGGCCGCGCCGTCCCTGTGGGACGACCCGGACGAGGCGCAGAAGATCACCAGCAAGCTGAGCCACCTCCAGGCGGAGGTCAGGAAGGCCGAGGCGCTGCGCGGGCGTATCGACGATCTGAGCGTGCTCTTCGAGATGGCCGAGGAGGAGGACGACCCGGACACCCGCGCCGAGGCCGAGTCCGAGCTCACCGCCGTCAAGAAGGCGCTGGACGAGATGGAGGTGCGGACGCTGCTGTCGGGGGAGTACGACTCCCGGGAGGCCGTCGTCACCATCCGCGCCGAGGCCGGAGGCGTCGACGCCTCCGACTTCACCGAGAAGCTGCAGCGCATGTACCTGCGCTGGGCCGAGCGGCACGGGTACAAGACCGAGCTCTACGAGACCTCGTACGCGGAAGAGGCGGGCATCAAGTCCACCACCTTCGCCGTCCACGTGCCGTACGCCTACGGAACGCTCTCCGTGGAGCAGGGCACCCACCGGCTCGTGCGGATCTCGCCCTTCGACAACCAGGGTCGCCGGCAGACGTCGTTCGCCGGTGTCGAGATCCTGCCCGTCGTCGAGCAGACCGATCACATCGAGATCGACGAGTCCGAGCTCCGGGTGGACGTCTACCGTTCCTCGGGTCCGGGCGGCCAGGGCGTCAATACCACCGACTCCGCGGTGCGTCTGACCCACCTGCCGACCGGCATCGTCGTGTCGTGTCAGAACGAGCGGTCGCAGATCCAGAACAAGGCGAGCGCGATGAACGTCCTGCAGGCCAAGCTCCTGGAGCGGCGCCGCCAGGAGGAGCAGGCCAAGATGGACGCCCTCAAGGGCGACGGCGGCAACTCCTGGGGCAACCAGATGCGTTCGTACGTGCTGCACCCCTACCAGATGGTCAAGGACCTGCGGACGGACTTCGAAGTGGGTAACCCCGAGGCCGTTTTCAACGGCGAGATCGACGGGTTCCTCGAAGCCGGAATTCGCTGGCGCAAGCAGCAGGAGAAGTGACGCCGGGTCCCAGGGGCTCCTTGTCGACATGGCAACTGCCGCTCTTTGAGCGGCAGTTGCCTTTTGTGTGGCGGTTGTCTGGGTTTTACGTCACAGTCACATGTCTTCATGGCGGTCAAATGGCGCCGATCTGGACATCGCGGCCGCAACGACCTTGACGTTGCTTTGAAAACTGGGAAGGGTGACGCGTGGCATGCGTATCTCTGGGGCGCATGTGAACCGGGGGGTCGAGCAAAGCCACCCTGTGACGCCGTGGCCCCGGGCGCTGCTCCGTTGACGATCAGCTACTGGGGGTAGCAAGCAGATGACCAAGAAGACGCGGATACGCACAGCGCGGATAGCCGCCTGCGCGGTGATCGCCGCCGGTGCCTCGCTGACCGCCGCAGGTGCCGCTTCGGCTCTCGACATCAATGTCGGTGTCACGATCGACGGCCCGACCCCGACGACGAGCGGCACGGGCATTCCCACCAGCCCGGCGCCCAGCGCCTCGACGCCGACCAGCGAGCCGCCCACCACCCCGCCTCCCTCCGAGTCCGCGCCGGCCACGACCGAGCCGACCGACGGGCCCACGGACCCCACCGAGGAGCCGACCGAGCCCACCGACCCGACCGACGAGCCGACCGACAACCCCACCGACGGGGCCGGCACGGGCGGCAACGACAGCAACCCCGACGGCGGCTCCAAGCCCGTCGAGCAGGGCAAGGGCTCCTCCGGCCTGACCGACACCGGCTCGGACACCTCCGCCCAGGGCAAGAGCGGCGAGCTGGCCGAGACGGGTGCCGCCGAGACCACGTTCCTGCTGGTCGGCGCCGCCACGATGATCGCCGGCGGTATCGGCTTCCGCCTGCTGCCGCGCCTCATGGGTGGCCGCGGCGCCGCTGCCTGACGCAGACCGGTGTGATGCGCGACACCCTCCGCGCGTGAGACGCGAAAAGGGCCCGGAGCGAGTGCTCCGGGCCCTTCCCGTATGCCCTGGGTAGCTGTTCGTACGCCCTGGGTGCCCTCTCGCGGGTCCTACACCGTCTGGTGGGCCAGCAGCGCCACCGCCGCGATGAGCACGGCCAGCAGCGCTATCAGTGCCATCGGGTTCAGTCCGGCGAAGGGGCTCTCCTGCTGCAGCCGCTCCCGGTTCGCGCGGCAGACAGGGCAGCGGCCCTCACTGACGGGCGCCGCGCAGTTCGCGCACACCAATCGGTCGTACGTCATGCGCTTGCCCTCCTTGCGCCGTCCTCCGCGTACATAACGCCGCGGGGAACGCAACCGTTCCCCCTCCACTGTGCCAGGTTCCGCGGAATTCGGCGCGGCTCGCCTTATCCTGCCCCGCCCGGACGCTTTCCAGCCCGTCAGATCCGTGACAAAACGTGCAAGCGTCGCGCAACCCCGGACGCCGACTGCGGACCCACACCCGGTTCGCGTATGGTCACGCACACCTACCCCCGGCGACCCGTGGTGCATCCGTGATCCGATTCGACAATGTCTCCAAGGTCTACCCCAAGCAGACCCACCCCGCTCTCAGGGACGTCTCCCTGGAGGTCGAGCGTGGTGAGTTCGTGTTCCTCGTGGGCTCCTCCGGCTCCGGGAAGTCCACCTTCCTGCGGCTGATCCTCCGCGAGGAGCGGTGCAGCCACGGTCAGGTGCACGTCCTGGGCAAGGACCTCGCGCGCATCTCCAACTGGAAGGTGCCGCAGATGCGGCGCCAGCTGGGGACCGTCTTCCAGGACTTCCGGCTGCTGCCGAACAAGACGGTCGCCGAGAACGTGGCCTTCGCCCAGGAGGTCATCGGCAAGTCCCGCGGCGAGATCCGCAAGTCCGTGCCCCAGGTGCTCGACCTCGTCGGGCTCGGCGGCAAGGAGGACCGCAGGCCCGGTGAACTGTCCGGTGGTGAGCAGCAGCGTGTGGCCATCGCGAGAGCCTTCGTGAACCGGCCCAAGCTCCTCATCGCGGACGAGCCGACCGGCAACCTCGACCCGCAGACCTCCGTCGGCATCATGAAGCTGCTCGACCGCATCAACCGGACGGGCACGACTGTGGTGATGGCGACGCACGACCAGAACATCGTGGACCAGATGCGCAAGCGCGTCATCGAGCTGGAGAAGGGTCGTCTCGTCCGCGACCAGGCGCGCGGCGTCTACGGCTACCAGCACTGACGACGGTCCACGGAAAGGCTTAGCAGACGCCATGCGCGCCCAGTTCGTTCTGTCGGAGATCGGTGTCGGTCTCCGTCGCAATCTGACGATGACCTTCGCGGTCGTCGTCTCGGTCGCCCTCTCCCTCGCCCTGTTCGGCGGTTCGCTCCTGATGAGCGACCAGGTGAGCACCATGAAGGGCTACTGGTACGACAAGGTCAACGTCTCCGTGTTCCTCTGCAACAAGAGCGACGCGGAGTCCGACCCCCACTGTGCCAAGGGGGCCGTGACCGCCGAGCAGAAGAAGCAGATCGAGAGCGACCTCGGCAAGATGACCGTCGTCCAGAAAGTGACGTACGAGTCCGCGGACGAGGCCTACAAGCACTACAAGGAGCAGTTCGGCGACTCCCCGCTGGCCAGCTCCCTGACGCCGGACCAGATGCAGGAGTCGTACCGCATCAAGCTGAAGGACCCGGAGAAGTACCAGGTCATCGCGACCGCCTTCGACGGGCGCGACGGCGTGCAGTCCGTGCAGGACCAGAAGGGCATCCTGGACAACCTCTTCGGGCTGCTCAACGGCATGAACTGGGCCGCGCGCGCGGTGATGGCGATGATGCTCGTCGTCGCCCTGATGCTGATCGTCAACACGGTGCGCGTCTCGGCGTTCAGCCGGCGAAGGGAGACCGGGATCATGCGCCTGGTCGGCGCCTCCGGGTTCTACATCCAGGCGCCGTTCATCATGGAGGCCGCGGTCGCCGGGCTCATCGGCGGTGGGGTCGCCTGCGGATTCCTGGTGATCGCGCGGTACTTCATCATCGATCACGGTCTGGCCCTGTCCGAGAAGCTGAACCTGATCAACTTCATCGGCTGGGACGCCGTGCTCACCAAGCTGCCGCTCATCCTCGCGACGAGTCTGCTGATGCCCGCACTTGCCGCGTTCTTCGCGTTGCGCAAGTACCTGAAGGTGTGACGCATGCCAAGGGGGCCGTACTGCCAACCGGCGGTACGGCCCCTCGCGTTGTCCTAGACTCACCGCCATGTCAGGTCGTGACCTGTTCTGCCAGCCCCGCCGCGTCGGCCGCGGGGCTGCCCTGACATTGGTTTTTGCGAGCGTTCTCGTCGCCGGCGCGGCGACCGGTTCGTTCGGCGACCCCGACCGGAAATCCCCGCTCCCGTCGCCGCGTTCGACGCCGGCCGCCCACCACAAGGACATCGCGGCGGCGGCGGCCGAGGCGATGGCCGACGGCAAGTCCCCCATGGAGGCGGCCGAGCGCGCGGTCAGCCGCAGCGGCGACCGCTGGGGCGCGGTCTACTCCCAGGGCGACTACGAGGAGTTCGAGGAAGCCCTCGACGGCCAGTACACCGGCGTCGGGCTGTGGGCCCGGCGCGAGCGTGACGGCCGGATCGAGGTGACCCGGGTGCAGACCGCGTCGCCCGCGGCGGCCGCCGGTATCCGCGTGGGCGACCGGCTGCGCAGCGTCGACGGCGAGGACGTCGACGGCAGGCCCGTCACCGAGGTGGTCTCGTTACTGCGCGGGGACGCGGACGACGCGGCGGCCGGTACGAAGGTCCGCCTCCGTCTGGAGCGTGGCGCGCGCGCGTGGAGCGAGACCCTGCGCCGGGCCAGGCTGTCCACGGACTCCGTGACCGTGCACAAGCTCCCCGGCGGCGCCACCGTGATCAAGGTCGCGGCCTTCACCAAGGGCGCGGGCGACGCCGTACGGACCGCCGTCGAGCAGGCCCCCCGGCGCGCCGGGATCGTCCTCGACCTGCGCGGCAACTCCGGCGGACTGGTCACCGAGGCCGTCACGACGGCGTCCGCCTTCCTCGACGGCGGCCTCGTCGCCACGTACGACGTCAACGGCGAACAGCGCGCCCTGCACGCCGCGCCCGGCGGCGACACCACCAGACCCCTGGTCGCACTCGTCGACGGTGGCACGATGAGCGCCGCCGAACTGCTCACCGGCGCCCTTCAGGACCGTGGCCGCGCGGTCGTGGTGGGCACCAGGACCTTCGGCAAGGGCTCGGTCCAGATGCCGAGCGCCCTCCCCGGCGGTTCCGTCGCCGAGCTGACCGTCGGGCACTACCGCACCCCCTCCGGCCATGGAGTCGACGGGCGGGGCATCACCCCCGACCTCGAGGCCGACGCGGGTGCCGTGGAGCGCGCCGAGACCGTGCTCAGCGGCCTCGGCGACCCTTCGTAGTCATCGGCCCGGCCCCGCCCGTCGTGGGCACCGCCCCCTCGCGGTCATCTCGGGCTCCCGTAATCGGCTTTCCCCCGGAGCCCCCTGTAGTGCGAAAATGGTCAGCACTATGAGCAAGGGAATGTACGTACCGAAGGAGTCCCAGCCCAAGCAGGGCGGAGGGGCCGCGAAGGCCAAGGACGGCAAGCGCAAGATCGTCGCGCAGAACAAGAAGGCACGCCACGACTACGCGATCATCGACACCTATGAGGCCGGCCTCGTGCTCACCGGCACCGAGGTGAAGTCGCTGCGCCAGGGACGCGCCTCGCTGACCGACGGCTTCGTCCAGATCGACGGGAACGAGGCGTGGCTGCACAACGCCCACATTCCCGAGTACAGCCAGGGCACGTGGACCAACCACACGGTGCGCCGCAAGCGCAAGCTGCTCCTGCACCGCGAGGAGATCGACAAGCTGGCGTCGAAGTCGGAGGAGACGGGTCACACGATCGTGCCCCTCGCCCTGTACTTCAAGGACGGCCGGGCCAAGGCCGAGATCGCGCTCGCCCGCGGTAAGAAGGAGTACGACAAGCGGCAGACCCTGCGCGAGAAGCAGGACCGCCGGGAGTCGGACCGCGCGATCGCGGCGGCGAAGCGGAAGCAGCGGGGCGAGTAGCCGCGGGCGGTACCGCGAGGCGGTGGCCACGGGAATACGGTGGCACCGACGTGCGTTGTTCACGTACGATGGGATCTGCACCCCACAGCGGGTGCGCCACCCTCTTCGGAGGGGCTTGAAAAAACAACATGGGGATGATCGGTTTCGACAGCGGCTGTCGAAGCAGGGGAAGCGTGTCGAGGAAGCGACAATGATCTCGTTAACCATATGTCGCAACCAATAATCGCCAATTCCAAGAGCGATTCCCAGTCCTTCGCCCTCGCTGCCTAATAAGCAGTGAGTGAAGGACCCTTAATGGGTGTCAGCCCGGGGGTGTTCCCGACCCGGACCCTGGCATAATCTAGGGAACTAAACCATCGAGCCCGGTCACGGGGTTCGATGGGAAATCAAACAGTGACTGGGCCCGTCGGCGACTTGTTCGCGTGATCACCGGGGCCGAGAAAATCGCAGCGAACTGCACACGGAGAAGCCCTGATTCTGCACCGGTGGACGCGGGTTCGATTCCCGCCATCTCCACGATCAGGAGGTCCCGCGGACCTCCACATCCCATGTGGGCCGAGGCCTCGTCGCTTTCGAGCGACGGGGCCTTTGTCATGCCCGGCGTCCGGCGCCCGGATTCCGGCACCCGGGGAACACCCCCGTCACGGGGGAAAGACCGCCGTGCCGCAATATCGCCTGCCTGCGACGAACGTCCTGGCCGCACTGCGGGACGAAGTACCCGACCACGTGGATTCCGCGATCCATGCACCGGAGGTGTCTCTCTCCCCTTCCCGACGGACCGGCGGGAAAGGTCCTGTGAGGGCACACCGCGCTCTTCCGCCGTGTGAGCAGGCTCGGTTCCCAACCCCCGTGAAGAAAACACTGCCCTGGAACACCAGGGTCGGCACCCGGGTGTTCGGAAGGCCGATCTCCGCTGGACGACGACCGGCTGGCACTTCCGGCGGAACACCCACTTCGCGGTCCGGTGGCGCTCGTCCCAGTAGCGCACCGGCCACAACGGCCCGAGCCGCCCGGCCAGTCGCCGGGTGGCCGCCAGATCCTGCTTGACGTGCTTGCGCAGCTCCGGACGAGAGGGGAAACCCTCGTAAGTCCCGGCGTCCTCCGGCTCGTACAGGGGAGACGACTCGCCCCGGGCCCGCACGAGCAGGTCACGCGGTCCTTCGAGGGTCATGGCGGGCTTGCTCCGATCGTGTGTTCGCGGTCGACCGCGCTGAATCCGCGTGCTGGGTCGTGCCGTTGAAGACGGCTTCGGGGGGCCTGGCCCATGGTGGTCCGGCCGCGATGACGGCCATCACCGGGCTGGGCGACCGGCGGTTGTAGACCCGGGGCCCACTCACCCGAGTGCGGGCCCAGCCCCGCGCCCCCACACCGGTACGAGTCTGTGGTCCGGTGAATTCCCACCGGCCAGGCGACCGACGCGTGAAGGACCCACCTGTCCACGTCCCTGCTCCGTCTCCTCCCGGTCCGGCTGCCCGGCGGGGGGCGGATTCGAGGTCAGGGGAGGGTGAGGATACGGGGACCGTCCTCGGTGATGGCGATGGTGTGTTCGATGTGGGCGGCTTGGCTGCCGTCGACCGTGCGCAGGGTCCATCCGTCGCGGTCGGTGTGGTACTCGTTGCGTCCTCCGGCCATGAGCATGGGTTCGATGGCGAGGGTGAGGCCGTGGCGCAGGGGGAAGCCGCGGCCGGGCCGTCCGTGGTTGGGGACGTGGGGGTCTTCGTGCATCTGACGGCCGATGCCGTGGCCGCCGAAGTCGGCCGGCATGCCGCAGGCGGCCTTGCGGGCGACCGTGCTGACGGCATGGGAGATGTCCCCGATGCGATGGCCGACGGTGGCGGCGGCGATGCCGGCGTCCAGGGCCTGCTGGGTGGCCGCGATGAGTTCGAGGTCGGCGGGGCGCGGGGTGCCGACGGTGAAGCTGATCGCGGCGTCGCCGGTCCAGCCGTCGAGTTCGGCTCCGCAGTCGATGCTGACCAGGTCCCCGTCGCGCAGGCGGCGGTCGTCGGGGATGCCGTGCGCGACGGCGTCGTTGACGGACGCGCAGATCACGGCGGGGAAGGGGACGGGGGCGAAGGAGGGCTGGTAGCCCAGGAACGGAGAACGTGCTCCGGCCTCGGTGAGCACGGTGCGGGCGGCTTCGTCGAGCTCGCGCAGGCGAACTCCCACGGCCGCCGCCGCGCGGGCGGCCGCGAGTGCGTGGGCCACGACGCGTCCTGCTTCGCGCATCGCCTCCAGTGCCGTGTCGGTCTTGATCTCCACCATGTGTCGTGACTCCCTGCCCTGCGATGCTGTCCAATACTTATACCGGTATTAGTATCACGGGTATGGTGAGAGTTCCCTTGAGCCCGCAAGAGCGGCAACGTGGAGAGCGGTTCGGGGCGCTGCTCCGCGAGGCCCGCGGCGAGCGCAGCATGGTCGACGTGGCGGCAGCGGCCGGGGTGTCCGCTGAAACCCTTCGCAAGATCGAGACGGGCCGGGCCCCGACCCCGGCCTTCTTCACCGTGGCGGCCCTGGCCCACGCCCTGCACCTGTCACTCGACGACCTGGCCGCCGCCTGCGCGGAGGACGCGGAAGGCGGCGAGCAGGCCATGTCGGCGTGACCGTCGGGTGCGCGCGGTCCGGCTGGGAACCGGATGTTCCCGACGCGGCTCGATGCGGACGTCACCCCCGAGGGGCTTCGAGCGCCGGCCACTGGGCGCCGAGGCGTCGGCCCGGTTGATCAGGAAGGTGGAGGGACGACCGTGACGGGACGGCAGGAGCCGTACTACGTGGACTACGACGCGGACTTCGGGCTCAGTGGACTGACCGAGGCGTTCGCCCTCTCACCCGCCCCGAAGGACACCGGCGCGGCACTCGGCCTCGTCGCGGCGAAGCTCGACGCGTACGACCTCGAACGCGCCGTGGGCGGCGTCGGCCATCTCAGCGCGGATGAGCGGAGCGTCCTCGGCTTTGACATCAGCCACGACGAGTGGGGGTACGCCGACGATCTGCGCGAGGACGTGCGCGGGCTCGTCGAGTCGCCGCTGACGGACGAGGCGATCCGGACCGTGTGGCGAGCGGCCGCCGGGGGCGTGTGGGATCCCGCGGCGCACGGCTTGAGCGCCCGCGACTGGCTGCGGCGCGTCGACGAGACCTGCGTCGCACGCCCTCGCCGGAGAATCCCCGGGCGGCGGCCGGCACCTTCCGCGTTGTGGGATCACCGGCCGCCGGCGGCCGACGAGGTGCGTGACGACGTCGTCGCGGAGATACGGTTCTGCCGCGAGCGGTCGGCGGGCTCCCTCCCTTCCCCCGACACTCTGGGCGCCTTGGAAGAGGTGGCCGCCCGGGTTCCCGAACTCGGCTTCCGGCTCTTCCTGCGGGCTCTGAAGGCCCACTCCGTACGGATCGACAAGGAGTGGTACGACCGGTTGCAGGCGCTCGCCGAAAGGTTCGGTCACAGCTCCGCGCTGGTCGACTCCGGTCTCGACATCGTGTGGCCGCCCCTCGACCCGGCCCGTCGCGACACCACCTGGGACTTCGGGCTGTCCGGTCTCGCCGGGAAGGCCCACTGGGACTGGCGTGCGAGCCGGGAGGAGATCCGCAGCGCGGCCGACGGCGACGATGTCGGACAGACCCCGGGTTCCGCGGCGGCCGTCCTCCTGGAGGACACACTCCGGCTGCTGGGGTCCGCGCTGCCCGACGCGGCGCTCTCCGCGCTGTGGGCCGGGGCCTCGGGTGTGCCGGGGCCCGTCGAAGGCCGGGACTGGCTACGGCTGATCGCGGACGTGTGCCGGGAGCGGCTGCGGGAGGTCGCCCCCGCGTACACGCCCGTCGTGGCGCCCGCCCGGACCGAGCTCGCCGACGTGGTGCTGCGGGAGGTCCGGGAGGTGGCGTCCACGGTGATGGTCAGGGTCATCAGTCCCCACTGGCGTCCCGTTCTCGCCGTGGACGTCATGGACGCGCTGGAGCACGTGGTCACCCGGATCGATGCCGATCTCGGGTTCCGGCTGTTCCTCCGCGTCCTGATCGAGCTGGCCGCGCCGCTCACCCAGGAGCAGTACGACCGGTACGGCGCGATCGGCGAGCGCATCGGGTACGGCGAGTACCACGTCTCCGACGTGGATCACCTGATCGAGGCTCGCTGACCCGCCTCGGCGCCGGGTGAAGGGGGAGCGGCGGGGGTCTCATGCGCGCGCGGTCGTACGCGGACTCCGTCCCCCCGCCTCTCCTCGGGGGCACGGTTCCTCAAGAGGTCAGCGTGCGCGGTGCGGTGCTCGCGCGTTCCGTCAGCCGGGGTGCGAGGAGCGTGGCCTCCGGGACGTCGGCGCCGCCCAGCTTCCTCATCAGCAGTTCCACCGCCCGCGCGCCCACCTCGGTGGACGGGATGGTGACGGAGGTGACGGGGACGCGGACGTTCTCGGCGAGTTCGTCCGGGCAGATCGCGGTGACGGAGAGGTCGGCGGGGACGCGCAGACCGAGCTGCTCGAAGGCGTCGATCAGCGGTTCCAGGACCGGTTCGTTGTGGACGACGACGCCGGTGAGCGCCGGCTGTTCGCGCAGGAGCTGTTCGGCGACCCGGCGGGCGCCGGCGGGCGAGGCGTCGCAGGGGTGGACGGAGGACGCGAGCCCGCACCGGTCGGCGGCGGCGGTGAAGCCCTCCACCACGCGCTGGGCGAACGCCGTCCCCCGCACGTACACCTCGGGGGGCGACCCGACGAGCGCCACGACCCGGTGCCCGAGCCCCGCCAGCCGCTCGACGCACAGCTCACCCGCTGCCTTGAAGTCCAGGTCGATGCAGGTGAGTCCGGCGGGCCGGGAAGGGAACCCGATGAGGACGGAGGGCCGGTCCAGGGCGCGCAGCAGCGGCAGCCCGGGGTCGTGCAGCTGGACGTCCATCACGATCAGGGCGTCCACCAGCGCGGTGTCCGCGACCCGTCGCAGCCCCTCCTCGCCCTCCTCCTGCGTCAGCAGCAGGACGTCGTGGTCGTGCCGCCGCGCCGCCGTCACCACCGACACGGCGAACTGCATCACCACCGGCACGTGGATGCCCGCCCTCAGCGGCACCACCAGTGCCAGGACGTTGGACCGGCTGCTCGCGAGGGCGCGCGCCCCGGCGTGCGGGCGGTAGCCGAGTTCGCGGATGCTGGCCTCGACGCGCCGCCGGGTCTCCTCGGAAATGGGGCGCTTGCCGCTGAGGGCGTAGGAGACGGTACTGGGGGAGACCCCGGCGTGCCGCGCCACATCGGTGATCTTCACCATCACTCGGACCCCGGAGCCCCCTCCGGCCCCGGTTCGGGTTCCAGCTCCAGGGACAGGAAGCCCGTCCCCGTCTCCGCCCGCGCCTCGCGCCCGCCCGCCGCCAGCCCCCACGGCGCCGCCGGATCGCTCGACGAGGCCCGCAGGGTGTCGCCCTCACGGACGACGGTGAACGTCACCCCGCCCACCGGCACCGTCACCCGGGCGCCGCGCTCCAGGCGGTACGCCCGCAGGGTGACCCCGTCGGCGTGGGCGTAGTCGGGCCGGTCGTCCACCGCGCCCACCGGGATCACCGCGCCCGGCCGCACCAGCAGCGGCACGCTCAGGAAGCCGTGGCGTTCGCGCACCCAGCGCGGACCGGTCACCGTCCGTCCCGTGAGGAGGTGGGTCCAGGTGCCGTCCGGCACGTAGTAGGAGACGTCTCCCTCGTCGTTGAAGACGGGCGCGACCAGCAGGTCGGGGCCGAGCATGTACTGCCGTTCCAGATGCGCACAGGCCGGGTCGTCCGGGAACTCCAGCACCATCGCCCGCATCATCGGCACCCCCTCGGCGTGCGCGGCACGGGCGGCCTCGTACAGATAGGGCATGAGGCCGAGCTTCAGCCGGGTGAACAGCCGCAGCACGTCCACGGCCTCCTCGTCGAACAGCCACGGCACCCGGTAGGAGGACGAGCCGTGCAGCCGGCTGTGGGAGGAGAGGAGCCCGAAGGCGATCCACCGTTTGAAGAGGGCCGGCGGCGGCGTTCCCTCGAAGCCGCCGATGTCGTGGCTCCAGAAACCGAAGCCCGACATGCCGAGGCTCAGCCCGCCGCGCAGTGACTCGGCCATCGACGCGTACGTCGCCTCGCAGTCGCCGCCCCAGTGCACCGGGAACTGCTGGCTGCCGGCCGTCGCCGAGCGGGCGAAGACGACGGCCTCACCCTCGCCCCGGTGCTTGCGCAGCACCTCGAAGACGGTGCGGTTGTAGAGGTAGGTGTAGTAGTTGTGCATGCGTTCCGGGTCGGCGCCGTCGGCGTACGCCACGTCGACCGGGACCCGCTCGCCGAAGTCGGTCTTGAAGCAGTCCACGCCCTGGTCGAGCAGTGCCTCCAGTTTGGCCGCGTACCAGTCGCGGGCGGCGGGGCTGGTGAAGTCGACCAGCGCCATGCCCGGCTGCCACAGGTCCCACTGCCACACGCTGCCGTCGGGCCTCCTGAGCAGATGGCCCAGGGCCTTGCCCTCCGCGAAGAGCGGGGAGCGCTGCGCGATGTACGGGTTGATCCAGACGCAGATGTGCAGGCCCTTGTCCTTCAGCCGGGTGAGCATGCCTGCCGGGTCGGGGAACACGCGCGGGTCCCACTCGAAGTCGCACCAGTTGAACTCGCGCATCCAGAAGCAGTCGAAGTGGAAGACGGAGAGGGGGAGTTCGCGCTCCCGCATGCCGTCGATGAAGGAGGTGACGGTGGCCTCGTCGTAGGAGGTGGTGAAGGACGTCGACAACCACAGCCCGAAGGACCAGGCGGGCGGGAGGGCCGGGCGGCCGGTGAGCCGCGTGTACTTGCGCAGGATCTCCTTCGGACTCGGCCCGTGGATCACGTAGTACGTCAACTGCTGTGTCTCGGCGCTGAACTGGACCCTCGACACCGCCTCCGAGCCGACCTCGAAGGAGACCCGGCCCGGGTGGTCGACGAAGACTCCGTAGCCCGCGTCCGTCAGATAGAACGGCACGTTCTTGTACGCCTGTTCGGTGGCGGTGCCGCCGTCGGCGTTCCACATGTCCACGACCTGGCCGTTCTTGACGAGCGGGCCGAAGCGCTCGCCGAGGCCGTAGACCTGGGTGCCGACCCCGAGGTTCAGCTGCTCGCGCAGATAATGGGCGCCGGCCGCGTCCCGCATGATGCCCATGCCCTTGGGGCCGCTGCTGGTGAGGACGCGGCCGTGGGCGAGGAAGTCGACGTGCCAGGGGGCGGTGCGGGCGACCCGGACGGACAGGGCGCCCGCGGTGAGCGTCGCGTGCTCGTCGTCGTGTTCCACGAGGGGGGAGAACTCGCTGCGGTGGACTTCGAAGCGGGGACCGCGCGGTTCTTCGCCCTGGAAGTGCGTGAACGTCACGCCGATGACGTCCGGCATCGGCGCGTGCGCGCTGATCGTCACGACCGGTCCCTTCAGCAGGTCGCCGCGGTGGCGGATGGGCTGGGTCGGCGCATGGATCTCCAGGGTTCCGTCGGACGCGCTCACGTCGAGGACCTCGACCGGGTGGGCCGCGGTGACGCCTTCGCGCAGCAGCCAGTAGCCGTCGGTGAACTTCACGCCCACACCCCTTACTTGACCGCGCCCACGGCGATACCGCGGGTCAGCGTCCGCTGGAAGACGAGAAAGAAGACGATCGCGGGGAGCACGCCGAGGAGGGCCGCCGCGTTGGTCATGGTCGCGTCCATCAGGCGCTGGCCCTGGAGGACGCCGAGCGCCACCGACACCGTCTGGTTGTCGTTGGAGATCAGCATGACCAGCGGCAGCAGGAACTCGTTCCAGGTCCAGATGAAGAAGAAGACCAGGAGGACGCCGATGGTGGGGCGGCTGACGGGGACCACGATCCGCCACAGCACCTGCCACTTGTTCGCCCCGTCGATCCGGGCGGCCTCGATGATCTCGCGCGGGAACTGCCCGAGGACGGAGGACAGGAGATACGTGCCGAAGGCCGCCTGGACGACGGTGAACACGATGATCACGCTGAGCCGGGTGTCGTAGAGGCCCGCCTGCTTGCTCAGGTAGTAGACGGGGTAGACCAGCGCCTCCTGCGGCAGCATGTTCGCCAGCACGAAGAAGGCGAGGACCCAGGTGCGGCCCCTGATGCGGCCGATGCCGATCGCGTACGCGTTCAGGACGGACAGTACGGCGGCGCCGATCGCCACCGAGCCGGAGATCAGCACCGAGTTGACCAGCTTCTGGCCGTAGTCGACGCGCTGCCAGAAGTCCTCGAGTCCGTCGAGGTAGAGACCGTGGGGCAGGCTGAGGGGCCCGTTCGACGCGTACTCGGCGGGGGACTTGACCGCGTTGACCGCGACGATGCCGAACGGCAGCACCATGAACAGGGCCGCGATGATCAGGGCCACGAGGACGGGATAACGGCGTACGGCGGTCATGCGCGGAGTCCTTCCTCGGCGTCCTCGGCGCGGGTCTGGAACTTCAGGCCGACCAGGGCGAGTACGAGGATGATCACGGTCAGCACGGTGGAGATCGCGGCGCCGTAGCCGACCTGGGTCTTCTCGAAGAAGGTGGTGAAGGAGAAGTAGGACGGCACGTCGGTCGCGCCGCCGGGGCCGCCCTTCGTGAGGACGTACACCGCGCCGAACACCTTGAGCGCGGCGATCGTGCACCAGAGGAGGACGACGTAGATCTCCGGGCGGATCTGCGGCAGCGTGATGTGCGCGAAACGACGCCACCAGCCCGCGCCGTCCAGCTCCGCCGCCTCGTACAGCTGCGGGTCGACGCGTTGCAGCCCCGCCATGAAGACGACCAGCGGGAAGCCGATCTGGACCCACACCATCACGCCCATGACGCTGTAGAGGGCGAGATCGGGGTCGCCGAGCCAGTCCTGCTGGAGCGAGCCGAGGCCCACCGCCTTCAGCAGTGCGTTCAGGGAGCCGTTGTCGGGGGCGAGGATCCAGCTCCAGACGATGCCGGCGACGGCGATGGGCAGGACCTGGGGGAGGTAGAAGCAGGCACGCAGGACGGCGGCGATCCTGGTGCCGAAGTGCTTGCCGACGAAGTCGAAGAGGGCGGCGGCCAGCACGAGCCCGAGAGCCGTCGGTACGGCGGCCATCGCGACGACCATGAAGAGGCTGTGCCGGAAGGACGCCCAGAACTCGGAGTCGTCCATCAGCTCGCGGTAGTTGGCGAGCCCCGACCACTTCGGGGAGCCGACGCCCTGCCAGTCGGTGAAGCTCACACCGGTGTTCATCAGGAATGGGACGACGACCACCGCGAGGAAGGCGAGGACGCCGGGGAGCAGGAAGAGGGCGTAGGAGGAGCGGGGGCGGCGCGGGTGGGCCGCACGGCCGTGGTGCCGCCGGACCACCTGGCCGCCCCGTTCGACGGTAGCCGTCATGTCTTCGGCGCGCCCTTGTCGTACGCAGTCTGCAGCGCGCTCAGATAGGCGTCCGGTTTCTCGCTCCCGGTGATCAGCTTCTGGGTCTCGGAGACGAGGACGTCGTAGAAGCCGGCGACCGGCCAGTCCGGGTAGAAGGCCAGACCGTCCTTGCCGGAGAGCGTGTTGAAGTCGGCGATCAGGGTCTTGGCCTTCGGGTCGGTGATGGCGGCGGTGTCGGCGCCCACCGGGACCCCGCCCTTGTTGCCGAGCAGGTTCTGGATCTTCCGCGACATGGTGATGTCGATGAAGTCGTAGGCGAGGTCCTTGTTCCTGGCGCCCTTGGGGACGACCCAGAGGTTGCCGCCGGAGCCGAGGGTGAGATTGCTGCCCGGCCAGAGGAAGGTGCCCCAGTCGAACTTGCTCTCCGCCTGGAAGCGCCCGTACCACCAGCTGCCGCTGAACAGGATCGGGCTCTTGCCCTGGATGAAGGAGACGCCCGCGTCCTCGGCCTTGAGCGAGGTGGACTTCTTGCTGATGTACCCCTTCTTCACCCAGTCGGCGAAGGTGGTGGCGGCGTACGTCCACGCGGCGTCGTGGAAGTCCGTCCTGCCCTTGTAGAGCTCGTACCTGTCGACCCACGAGCGGTCGGCCCTGGAGAGGGCGAGCTGGTACAGGTACTGCTGGGCCACGTACTCGGCGCCCGCGTCGGCCAGCGGGGTGATGCCCTTGGACACGAACGTGTCCATGGCGGCGGTGAGCTGGTCGAGGGTGGTGGGCTCCGCGACGCCGTACTTCTTGAAGAGGTCCTTGTTGTAGAACACCATCGTGTACTCGGCGTAGTTGGGCACGCCGTACCACTTGCCGGAGCCCATGACCCCGTTGGTGTCGTACTGGCTGGTGGTGCGCACACCCGCGCTGAGCTTCTTGTCCCAGCCGCGCTTGGCCGCCTCGGCGGTCAGGTCGGTGAGAAGCCCCTGCTTGGAGAGCAGCCCGGCTGTCGCGTTGCCCTTGTTGTACTCCATGAGATCGGGCGCATCGTTCGAGTTCAGGACCATCGGGGCGGTCTTCTGGATCTGTTCGAAGCCCTTCTCCTCGAACTTCACCTTGACGCCCGGGTGGGTCCTCTCGAACTCCTTGATGGCCTCGTTCCAGGCCACGCCCATCGCGCTGTCCGGTCCTTCGTAGTGCCACAGTTTCAGCGTCCCGCCGTCCGGCGAACCGCTGTCCGAGCTGCCGCAGGAGGCCAGCAGCAGGGCGCCCGTCAGGGTCACCGCCGCCGTCGCCACCACACGCCTTCGTGTCGTCGACATCCATTGCCTCCGGGGAGTCGGATGGGGATCGGAGCCGTCACGCAGCAGTCGTCGAATCGATTCGATGCGTGACGTCGAAGCGCTTCGACGGGGGAAGGTATGTGGGGGCCCTGGGCGCGTCAATGGGGTGCGTCGGAATTGGCGCACGGGTTCGACCCGCCGGACGGCGCACTCCCTCGAAAAGACGGTGAACTCCCTCGAAAACGCCCTGATATCAGGGCCGAGAGCGTGAACGCGGTCGCCGCCGCCACGACCGGCACGACATATCCGGCCGTCGAGGAGAAGCGCTCCACCACCCACCCCCCGGCCGCCGAGCCGCAGGCGATCCCGCCGAGCAGACCCGTCACCGCGAGCGTCATGCCCTCGTTCAGTCGGCCCTCGGGCGTGCGCCGCTGGACGAGCGCCATTCCGGTGACCATGGTCGGCGCGGTGGCGGTCCCGGCGAGGAGCAGCGCGCCCGCCAGGACCGGGAGCGAACCGGTGAGCGAGGCCGCGAGCAGCGGCAGGGACATCGTGACCGTCATGGCGGCGAGGCCGAGCCGGTGGCGCCGTTCGGCGGGGCCGGCCGGCTTCAGGGCCCCGTACAGCAGCCCCGCCGCGCACGAGCCGGCGGCCTGCAGAGCGAGCACCGCGCCCGCGGCCGCCCGGTGCCCCTGCGCGTCCGCGAACGCGATCGTGACGACCTCCATCGAACCGAACACCGCTCCGGTGGCGAGGAAGCCGAGCAGGAGCGGAGGCATTCCGGGGGCCAGGACGGGGGACCTGGACCTCGGGTGCCGCTGGGGCGGCGGTTCCGTGGAGCGCTGGGCGGCGAAAACCAGGACGCCGGTCATCAGCAGGACTCCGGCCACCAGCGTCCCCGCTTCCGGGAAGAGCGTGGTGCACAGGAACGCCGCGCACACCGGTCCCAGCATGTAACACAGCTCGTCCGCGGCCTGTTCGAAGGAGTTCGCGGTGTGCACGGCGTCCGGGTCGTCCCGGAAGAGGTGGGCCCAGCGGGCGCGCGACATGCCGCCCGTGTTGGGCGTGGTGGCGGTCGCGGCGTAGGCGGCGAACAGGGTCCAGTCGGGCGCCCCGAAGCGCACGCACAGCAGCAGCGCCAGACTTCCCAGCAGGGCGAAGGCCGTGGCGGGCACGGCGATCCGGGCCTGGCCGTGGCGGTCGACAAGACGCGCGGTCCAGGGGGCGACCAGCGCGGTCGCCGCGAGGCCCGTCGCCGTCACGGCACCGGCGAGCGCGTAGGAGCCGCGCGCCCCGGCGATCATGATGACCGCGCTGACGCTGAACATGCCCATGGGCAGCCGTGCGAGCAGGTTCCCGAGGGTGAAGGCGCGGGCGCCGGGGACGGCGAAGAGGCGGTGGTACGGGGTTCGGGTGCGGGCGGTTCGAGGGGTGCGGGTGGGTCGGGTCGTCTTCGACGAGCGGGGGCGGGGCCGGACGTCCGCGGCGGCGGGGGCCGGGCCGGCGCCGGTGACGGGGAGCGGAGGCGTACATGCCTGCTCGGAGGGCTGTTGCGGCATGGGCCCACCGTCACCGGGGTGGGGCGAGCGGTCCAACACCTGTTCCGCGGTGATTCACGCATCCGCGTTGTAAATTCGCGTGATGCCTGGTCAACGGCCTCCTGCCGCCTCCCGCACCGTGCCTCTCGCCCGCCGTCCCGCACCCGGGCCCACCGCCCACCCCGACCCCCGTCTTCTGCGCGCCTTCCTCGCCGTCGCCGAGGAGTTGCACTTCACGCGGGCCGCGGCCCGGCTGTACGTCGCCCAGCAGGCCCTGAGCCGCGACGTCCGCAGGCTGGAGCGGGAGCTCGGGGCGGAGCTGTTCGTGCGGACGACCCGGCAGGTCACGCTGACGGCGGACGGTGAGCGCCTGCTGCCGTATGCGCGGCGGGTGCTCGAGGCGAACGAGGACCTGCTGTCCGCGTTCGCGGGGAACGGCCCGGACCGGCCGCTGCTGGTCGACGTCAACTCCCCCGGGCTCACCTGCGGGCGCGTCCTCGACCGGGCCCGCGCGCTCGTCCCGGACTGCGAGTTGATGGCCCGCTTCGAGAGCGGGCTCACCGGTGCGGCCGAGGAGATCCTCGCCGGGCGCCTGGACGCGTCGTTCGGACGGTTCGCGGGCCTCGGTCCGGCGGTCCGGGCCGGGCTCGCACAGCAGCCCGTACGGTACGAGCCGATGGCCGTCGTCCTGCCCGAGGACCATCCTCTCGCCGCCCTGGACGCGGTGCCGCTGGACGCGCTGGCGGGCGAGACCGTGTACGCCGGCGCGGGGAATCCCCGGACGCTGGAGTGGACCGACCTGGCGCGTCATCTCTTCGAGGGACGTGGGATCGCGCTGGCGCCCCCCGCGCCCGTGGCCCTCGGAGTCGAGGAATTCCGGCGGATCATGGCGAAGAAGCGGAACCCTGTGCTGGCCGTCGTGGACTTTCCGATGATGTCCGAAACCGTACGCAGACCTCTGATCGATCCCGTTCCCCTGTCACCCGTCTCACTGGTGTGGCGGAGGGGGCTGGAGCATCCCGGAATGGATGCCCTGCGGCGGGCGGCGGTCGAACTCGCAGCCGAGGAAGGCTGGCTGCGACGCCCGACGGGCAGTTGGATTCCGGACAGCGACGCGGGCATCATGACGGGGCAGGATTGACACATAACCACACCGATCCTCTACGTGCGCTACATTCATCTTCCGGGTTCATTGTGGTAAAGGGGGCGCTCGGAACGGGTGGGGGCCCGTTCCGGACGGCGGGCCAGTAGCTTTTGGCGTCGTGCGCGCACCCCGAAATCCGTCCCTGGGGGGATGTACGTGCACGTGGAGAAGTGGCGAAAAGAAGCCCAACCTGATCATCAGAACGATGATCAGATGGAGGGGACCGGCCCTGATCCGTCGGAACGGCGACCAGCCGGCGACGTGACGTCGGGCGGCCCCGGAGAACCCTTTGTCTGGCCCGACGCGGCCCAGGCCACGTCGACCTGGCCGCAGGCCGGAATCGGCTCCGAGGCCTCGCGCGCCGCAGAAGCGGAATCTGATACCGAGGTCGAACACGATGCCGAAACAGCTCGTGGAGCTGCGGTGGAGTGGGGTGTTTCGACGCCGTCCCGAACCGGGACGGAACCCCGAATCGGGGTGGAACGCCGAATAGGTACGGACCGCAGATTCGGTACGGACCACAGATTCCGCGTGGACCGGCCGAGTTGGGCGGACCGTGCGATACCGGCGGATCCGTCGGCGTCCGTGGATCGTTCGGCGTCGGTGGACCGGCCGATGCCGGGGGAGAGCCCGACGGGTGAGGACCGGCCGATGCCGGGGGAGAGCCTGGTGGGTGCGGATCGTCCGGTGTCGGGGGAGAGCCCGGTGGGTGCGGATCGACCGATGTCCGCGGCGGGCCCGATGGGTTCGGAGCCTCGTGGTGAGGTCGAGGGCCGGACCGGAGCCGACCGGCCGGCGATGGTGGGCGGCGGCCGGGCCGCGGGCGCGCAACGGACCGGCGCGGACCGCCCGGCCGACGCGAGTCACCGGAGTGCGGCCGGCGGTCCGCCGCGGAGCGGCCCCCGTGCCGCCTTCGCCACCGTCCCCTGGGAGCGGCCCGAGGAGCCGGACCACACCCACGATCCCCACGAGGTGACCGTCCAACTCGACGGAGCGGGACGCCGGTTGGAGGACCAGCTCGTCGACCGGACCAAGGCCGCCCCTGGTGTTCCGGACAGTTCGGACGGCCCGGTCTTCGTCGACGAGTCGGGGCGCCGCAGCCGTAGGTTCCGCCGCCTCGGCATCCTGGTCGGCGTCGCCTGCGCCGTGTACGCCGTGGTCATCGTCGCCACGCTGCTGTCCGGGAACTCCAACGCGCCCTGGCTGCCGGTGCCGGGGCAGGAGGACGACCCACCGGCCGGCCAGGTCCACACCTCACCGCTGCCCACCGACTCGGTGAAACCCTCCGACGCGGGCAGCGGCGTGACACCCGGCGCGAGCGCGGCGGTCAGCGACGGCACCACGCCGGCGGCGGGCGTCGCCCCGACGCCCGCCGCCTCGGGCAGCGCCGTGCCGTCTGGCACCTCCGTGGACCCGAAGCCCTCGGCGTCCACGACCACCAAGCCGAAGCCGAGCGCCAGCACCACCAAGGAGCCGGTCGTCGAACCGTCCCTGCCGGTCTCCAGCCCTCCCGATCCCAGCCCGTCGGTGGACCCCTCCGCGGGCACCTCGGAGAGCCCCGCCGCCGGTGGCGCCGGAACCGTCGCCGACGGCCCCGTCGAGCCGCACCCCTTGGACCTCGCGCCCGGCACCACCGGCACCCCGTCTCCGGAGAACCTCGTCTGATGGCTTCCCGCACCAGCGCGCACGGGTCCGCACCCCGTGCGCCGCGCCCGGTTCCCAACGCCCGGCGCCGACGGCTGCCGATGCGTTTCCTGCTGCCTTCGCTGCTCCTCGTCGCCCTGCTCGCGATGCTGATGCTGCGCGGCTACGTCCACAGCGAGATCCTCGCCGACCACCGCATCCAGCCCGAGGCCGCCACCGACAAGGTGCCCGAGAAGATCCTCGACGGCGGCCCGGTCATCGACACCCGCAGCGGCCGCACGAGCAGCCTCGGCGTCCCCGACCACCGGCTCGTCCTCACCTTCGACGACGGCCCGGACCCGAAGTGGACGCCCAAGGTCCTCGACGTCCTCAAGAAGCACCACGCGCACGCGGTCTTCTTCGTCACCGGCACCATGGCCTCGCGCTATCCGGAGCTGGTGCGGCGCATGGTGGAGGAGGGGAACGAGGTCGGCCTGCACACCTTCAACCACCCCGACCTCTCGTACCAGTCGAAGGAGCGCATCGACTGGGAGCTGTCCCAGAGCCAGCTGGCCCTGGAGGGCGCGGCCGGCATCCGGACCTCCCTCTTCCGCCCCCCGTACTCCTCCTTCGCCGACGCCATGGACAACAAGTCCTGGCCGGTGACGAAGTACATCGGCACCCGCGGCTACATCACCGTCGTCAACAACACCGACAGCGAGGACTGGCAGAAGCCCGGGGTCGACGAGATCATCCGCCGCGCTACGCCCAAGGGCGGCAAGGGCGCCATCGTCCTCATGCACGACTCCGGCGGTGACCGGCACCAGACGGTGGAGGCGCTCGACAGGTTCCTGCCCGGACTCCAGCGGCAGGGCTACGAGTTCCAGAACCTCACCGAGGCGCTGGACGCCCCCAGTGCGCACACCCCGGTCACCGGCCTCGACCTGTGGAAGGGCAAGGCCTGGATCTACCTGGTGGGGGCCTCCGACGACAGCACCGACGTGCTGGTCGCGGGCATCGCCGTCATCGGCGTCCTGGTCTTCACCCGCTTCGGCATGATGCTCGTGCTCTCCGCCGCACACGCCCGCCGGGTGCGCCGCGACGGCTTCCGGTGGGGCCCGGTCCCGGTCACCGAACCGGTGTCGGTGCTCGTGCCGGCGTACAACGAGGCCAAGTGCATCGAGAACACGGTCCGTTCCCTCATGGCGAGCGAGCACCCCGTCGAGGTCGTGGTCGTCGACGACGGTTCGAGCGACGGCACGGCCCGGATCGTCGAGGACCTGCGGCTGCCGAACGTCCGCATCGTGCGCCAGCTGAACGCGGGCAAACCCGCGGCCCTCAACAGGGGTGTGGCCAACGCCCGGCACGACATCGTCGTGATGATGGACGGTGACACCGTCTTCGAACCGGCCACCGTCGGTGAACTGGTGCAGCCCTTCGCCGACCCGAGTGTCGGCGCGGTCGCCGGCAACGCGAAGGTCGGCAACCGCGACTCCCTCATCGGGGCATGGCAGCACATCGAGTACGTGATGGGCTTCAACCTCGACCGGCGGATGTACGACATCCTGCGCTGCATGCCGACCATCCCCGGCGCGGTCGGCGCCTTCCGCCGTACCGCCCTGGACCGGGTCGGCGGCATGAGCGACGACACGCTCGCCGAGGACACCGACATCACGATGGCCCTGCACCGCGACGGCTGGCGGGTGGTGTACGCGGAGAAGGCACGCGCGTGGACCGAGGCCCCGGAGTCCGTGCAGCAGCTCTGGTCCCAGCGCTACCGCTGGTCGTACGGCACGATGCAGGCGATCTGGAAGCACCGCAGGGCCGTCGTGGAGAAGGGCCCCTCGGGCCGCTTCGGCCGGGTGGGCCTGCCGCTGGTGGCGCTGTTCATGGTGCTGGCCCCGCTGCTGGCCCCGCTGATCGACGTCTTCCTGCTCTACGGAGTGGTGTTCGGACCGACCCAGAAGACGATCATCGCCTGGCTCGGTGTCCTCGCCGTCCAGGCGGTCTGCGCGGCGTACGCCTTCCGTCTGGACCGCGAGCGCATGACCCACCTCGTATCGCTCCCGCTCCAGCAGATCCTCTACCGGCAGTTGATGTACATGGTCCTGATCCAGTCCTGGATCACCGCTCTCACCGGAGGCCGGCTGCGCTGGCAGAAGCTCCGGCGCACGGGTGTGGTGGAGGCGCCGGGGGCGATCCCGCGGCAGCGGTCGGCACAGAGCGAGAGCGGGAAGGACCGGAGGCCGGTCGCATGACGACGCACGAGTACACGGCGGGTGCGACCCCGCCCCTGGGTGCCCCCCGCGTCCGCACCGAACCGGCGGCGGCGCCCGCGCAGGCGCCCGCGGCGGCGGCCACGAAGCCGGGCCGTGACCGCTACCTCGACCTGCTGCGCTCGATCGCCCTGGTCCGGGTCATCGTCTACCACCTCTTCGGCTGGGCGTGGCTGTCGATCCTGTTCCCCTCCATGGGCGTGATGTTCGCGCTGGCGGGCTCACTGATGGCACGCTCGCTGAGCCGTCCCGCGTGGAGTGTGATCCGGGGGCGCGTGCGGCGTCTGCTGCCCCCGCTCTGGGCCTTCAGCGCGGTCGTGCTGGCCCTGATGTTCGCGGGCGGCTGGAACCCCGCGCACGATCCGGACACCGGCGGCGGTGTCTGGGGCGTCGCCGACGTCCTCAACTACATCCTCCCGGTCGGCGCCCCGCCGTACCCCGCGCACGCCGGCTCCGAGTCGGGCCTGCTGGAATCCACCTGGGCGGAACAGGGCGCGGGTCCGCTCTGGTACCTGCGCGCCTACCTGTGGTTCGTGGTCGCGTCCCCGCTCCTGCTGTGGGCGTTCCGCCGCGTTCCCTGGGCGACCCTGCTGGCTCCGCTCGCGCTGACGGCGGTGATCGGCACCGGGCTGGTCACCATCCCCGGCGAGACGGGCAACGCCGTCACCGACTTCGCGGTCTACGGCGGCTGCTGGGTCCTGGGCTTCGCCCACCACGAGGGGATGCTGGTGAAGGTCCCCCGCTACCTCGCGATCTCGTGCTCGACGCTGGTGATGGCCTTCGCCCTGTGGTGGGCCTCGGGTCATGCCGGCTCCGAGGGCTGGGACCTGAACGACATCCCGTTGGCCGACGCGCTGTGGTCCTTCGGCTTCGTGGTGATCCTGCTCCAGTACAGCCCGTCCTGGAAGGAACTGCCGGGCCGCCTGGCCAGGTGGGACAAGCTCGTGACGCTGTCCAACAACCGCGCGGTCACGATCTACCTGTGGCACAACATGGTGATCATGGCCACGGTCCCGATCCTCGACCGGATGTACGGCCTTCCCTTCATGGACAGCGACAGCGCGGCCGCGGCGCTGGACGCGACGTACACGCTGTGGACGTTCGTCCTGGTGTGGCCCCTCATCGGCCTGGCCATCCTGGCCTTCGGCTGGATCGAGGACATCGCGGCGAAGCGCAGCCCACGGCTGTGGCCGAACGGAGCGAAGCCGAGGGGCGGCGCCTCCCGGGGCAGCCACCGGGTCCGGCCCGGGACACCGTCAGGAGGCGGCCACCGGGCCTGAACCCGGGCGCGGAGGCGACGGCACGCCGGGAACTCCTCACCGTCGCCCCCGCTCTCCGGTGAGAGCAACGTTCCGCTCCGGTCACTCGCGGCCACAGCCCGGAAACGCGTCCTCCCTACCTTCGGGACTCAGCAGGTCGTCGGCCGACACCTGGGCACCGCACCGGAGAACCGTGGAGGCGTCATGACAGCCCCGAGCACAGCCCCCGCCCGGAACCGGGGAGGCCGCTGGATCGAGGAATGGGACCCGGAGGACGAGACCTTCTGGAACGAGACGGGGGCGAAGGTCGCCCGGCGCAACCTGCTCCTGTCCGTGCTCTCCGAGCACATCGGCTTCTCGGTCTGGACCCTGTGGTCGGTCATGGTGCTCTTCATGGGGCCCGAGTACGGGCTCACCCCCGCCGACAAGTTCCTGCTCACGTCGTTGGTGACGCTGGTCGGGGCCGTGGTGCGGGTGCCCTACACCTTCGCGGTGGCGATCTTCGGCGGCAGGAACTGGACGATCGTCTCGGCGGGCCTGCTGCTCGTGCCGACCGTCGCCGCGTTCGTCGTGATGGAGCCGGGGACCTCGTACTCCACCTTCCTGCTGGTCGGTCTGCTCGCCGGCGTCGGCGGCGGCAACTTCGCCTCCAGCATGAGCAACATCAACGCGTTCTTCCCGCTGCGCCGGAAGGGCTGGGCGCTCGGCCTCAACGCCGGCGGCGGCAACATCGGCGTGCCCGTCATCCAGCTCGCGGCGCTCGCGGTCATCGGCGCGCACGGCGGGCCCCGCGTGCTGATCGGCATCTACATCCCGCTCGTCCTCGCCGCCGCCGCGCTCGCCGCGGTCCACATGGACAACCTCGCGTCCGTGCGGAACGACACCGGCGCCGTCAGGGACGCCGCGAAGGACGCGCACACCTGGATCATGTCCTTCCTCTACACGGGCACCTTCGGGTCGTTCATCGGCTACGGTTTCGCGTTCGGGCAGGTGCTGCAGAACCAGTTCGGGCGTACGCCCCTGCAGGCGGCGTACGTCACCTTCGTCGGCCCGCTGCTCGGCTCCCTTGTCCGGCCCGTCGGCGGACGGCTCGCCGACCGGTACGGCGGGGCGCGGATCACGCTGTGGAACTTCGTCGCCATGGCCGGCGCGACCGGCGTCGTCGTGGTCGCCTCGGTCCAGAGGTCGTTGCCGCTGTTCACCGTCGCGTTCGTCGCGCTGTTCGTGCTCACCGGACTCGGCAACGGCTCGACGTACAAGATGATCCCCGGGATCTTCCAGGCCAAGGCGGTCGCCGAGGGGCTGCGGGGGGAGGAGGCCGCCTCCTACGGGCGGCGGCTGTCCGGGGCATCCATGGGACTCATCGGCGCGGTGGGCGCGCTCGGCGGCGTCGGCATCAACCTCGCCCTGAGGCAGTCCTTCCTCTCCTATGGCTCCGGCACCGGGGCCTTCGTGGCCTTCCTCGCCTTCTACGGGCTCTGCTTCGCGGTCACTTGGGCCGTATACCTTCGCGGGCCCGCACCCCGGACCCGGACCGTCGCAGCCGCGGAGGCGAAGCCGCGGCTCGACTACGCCGAGGTCTGACGTAACACGGGTGACATCACGGGGAACCGGGCCTGTCACGGGGCGTTGACAGGCTCGGTCGGCCGCCAGTGCACGACGACTCCAGCGTGAGACGAGACCCATGTACGAGGAACCGCAGCGACCCGCCCCGCAGGATCACGGCCCCCTCTCCGGTTTCACCGTGGGCGTGACGGCCGCACGCCGGGCCGACGAACTCGGCGCGCTGCTCCAGCGGCGCGGCGCCTGTGTCCAGCACGCCCCGGCCCTGCGCATCGTGCCGCTCGCCGACGACGGCGAACTGCTCGCCGCCACCAAGGAACTGATCGACCGGGCCCCGGACATCGCGGTGGCCACGACCGCCATCGGCTTCCGGGGCTGGATCGAGGCCGCCGACGGATGGGGACTGGGCGAGGCCCTGCTCGGACGGCTGCGCGGAGTCGAGGTCCTCGCGCGCGGGCCCAAGGTCAAGGGCGCGATACGGGCCCAGGGACTGACCGAGGAGTGGTCGCCGTCCTCCGAGTCCATGGCCGAGGTGCTCGACCGGCTCCTGGAGGAGGGCGTGGAGGGCCGCCGGATCGCCGTACAACTGCACGGTGAACCGCTGCCCGGGTTCGTGGAGTCGCTGCGGGCGGCGGGCGCCGAGGTGGTGCCCGTGCCGGTGTACCGGTGGATGCCGCCGGAGGACATCGGCCCCGTCGACCGGCTGCTGGACGCCACCGTCACCCGGGGCCTGGACGCGCTCACCTTCACCAGCGCGCCCGCCGCCGCCTCCCTGCTGTCCCGCGCCGAGGGACGCGGCCTGCTCCCCGAACTGCTCGCCGCCCTCCACCACGACGTGCTGCCCGCCTGCGTCGGCCCGGTCACCGCGCTGCCGCTCCAGGCCCGCGGCGTCACCACGGTCCAGCCCGAGCGCTTCCGGCTCGGCCCCCTCGTCCAACTGCTCTGCCAGGAACTCCCGGGCCGCGCCCGCACGTTGCCGATCGCCGGCCATCGGGTGGAGATCCGCGGGCACGCGGTGCTGGTCGGCGGCGCGCTGCGTCCCGTACCGCCCGCCGGGATGTCGCTGCTGCGGGCCCTGTCGAGGCGGCCGGGCTGGGTGGTGGCGCGGGCCGAACTGCTGCGGGCGCTGCCGGGCGCCGGACGCGACGAGCACGCCGTCGAGACGGCCATGGCCCGGCTGCGCACCGCGCTGGGCACCCCCGGACTCATCCAGACCGTGGTCAAGCGCGGCTACCGGCTGGCCCTCGACCCGGCCGCCGACGCCAAGTACGCGGACGGGTGAGGGCCGCTCCTCGGTGGAGGAGCAGGGCGCGGGCGAGGCAGGCCAGGGCGACCGTCGACAGCAGGGCCCGTACGACGTTCCAGGCGACCCAGGTGTCCTCGAACCGCTCGCGCACGGCGGCCGGGTCGGTGTTCCGCGCCGGGTCGCCCGCGGCCGCCAGCCGGTCGTTGAGCGGGACGTTCACGACCGTGGTGACCAGGAACGCGAGTCCGTATGCGGCCAGGGCCGCCCACACCCACCGGCGGTGGGGGGACCTGCGCGTCTGCCGGGCGGAGACGGCCGTGAGGACCGGCGCGCCCAGGAAGCTCAGGAAGAACACCGGGTTCTGGATCACGTCGTCGATGTTCCCCATGACCTCGACGAAGACGCGGTCGTCGCTGCGCGCCAGCGCCGGCATGACGGCGCAGGCGAAGATGCAGAAGACGCCCGCGATCAGACCCGTCGCGACCGTGGCCGCGCCCAGGACACCTGCGGCGGCCGCCGGCCGCCCCGTGCTGTTCTCTGTCATGGCACCGAGTCAACCGGCGTGGCGGGAAAGGGGACATGGCCGAGGCGCGCGGCCGTATAAGCGGACGTCCACGCGGCTGCCCGCGCCGCTGTCCCCGCGCCCGTCCCCTGCCTGTGCGGTACCGGGTCTTCCGGCGGCGCGCGCGGGCATGCACTGTAGGAGGTACCCCCCACGGCGGTAACCCCAAGGCGGTGACAGGCACATGGCATCGGGTACGGCCACGGCCACGGCCTCGTACGAGTTGCGGTTCGACTCCGGGCGGATCTGCCTGGACCTCCTGGCGACCACCCACCCGGAGGAACGGCTCGACACGGTGGACCGGCTGCGGGTCTGGATCACCCGGTCCGGCCTCGTCCCGGCGGGCACACCGCTGGCGGCGGCCGATCCCCCCTGGCTCGTGGGATTTCGCGAACTACGCGGTCAAGTGGCCCAGTTGGTCCGGGGGGAACTGGACGGCCGGCCCGCCGAGGCGGCGCTCGCCCGGGTCAACGCGCTCGCCCTCGTCGCCCCGCCCGCCCTCTCGGCCGTCCGGGCCGAGGACGGCTCGCTGCGACGCGGACTGCACACCCCGCCCGGCTGTCCCGGGCTGCTCGCCGTGATCGCCCGTGACGCCCTCGAACTGCTCACCGATCCGGCGGCGCGCGCGAGCCTGAGACAATGCGCGGGTGACAACTGCCCGATCGTCTATCTCGACACCTCCCGTGGCAGGCGCCGTCGATGGTGCTCGAGCGAGGTGTGCGGCAACCGGGAGCGAGTGGCCCGGCACCGGCGACGGGCTGCCCTCGCCCGAGCGTGAATCCGCCCTCCGGAGGCCTCTTCTCCACCCCTACGTGATCTTCCGATCGCACGGAGTGGTCATGGAGAGATCTTCACAACTCCCCCAGGAAATATGTACCGCCCCTTTGAACACGGGCCCGCCCCCGCACGTACCCCGTCATGAGCGACCGACTGGGGGAACCCCCGGACACCGGAGGTAGGCGTGCGCAAGGATTCGGCCGTGGCTGATGAACGAAGGTCAAGGGCCCGACATCGCATGAATCCGTCCGCGTCGGCTTCGTCGAACAACGAACCCGACGAGGAGCTGATGCGTGCGCTGTACCGGGAGCACGCGGGGCCCTTGCTCGCATACGTGCTGCGGCTGGTCGCCGGCGACCGGCAGCGTGCCGAGGACGTCGTACAGGAAACACTCATCCGTGCCTGGAAGAACGCCGGTCAGCTCAATCGGGCGACCGGTTCGGTACGACCCTGGCTGGTGACGGTCGCCCGGCGCATCGTCATCGACGGTCACCGCAGCCGGCAGGCCCGGCCGCAGGAGGTGGACCCGGCACCGCTGGAGGTCATCCCCGCGGAGGACGAGATCGACAAGGCGTTGTGGCTGATGACACTGTCTGACGCGCTGGACGACCTGACCCCTGCCCACAGGGAGGTTCTGGTCGAAACGTACTTCAAAGGGCGTACGGTCAATGAGGCGGCCGAAACGCTCGGCATACCCAGCGGAACCGTGCGCTCCCGGGTGTTCTACGCCCTGCGCTCGATGAAGCTGGCGCTGGAGGAGCGGGGGGTGACGGCATGAACGCGTACGGGGGATTCGGAACGGGCGGTCCAGGAGCCATGCAGGGACCACGGGGACAGCAGAATCCCGGTGACAACATCCACGAAACCGTCGGCGCCTACGCCCTCGGCATCCTCGACGACGCGGAGGCCACGGCCTTCGAGGCCCACCTCGCCACCTGCGAGTGGTGCGGCCAGCAGCTCGACGAGCTCGCCGGGATGGAACCGATGCTCGCCGCGCTCGCGGATCTGCCCGCCGCGCAGGGCACCCCGGCCATCGGCGAGTCGCTGTCCGCCCGCCCGAGCCCACGGCTCGCGGAACGGCTGGTCGACGAGGTCTCGCAGCGGCGCGCCGTCAAGCGCCGGCGCGGAATGTACCTGGTGGCCGCGGCGGCGGCACTGATCATCGGCGGTCCGCTGACCGTGATGGCGGTCAACGGCGGCAGCGACGGCGGTACCAGGACGCCCGCGGCGATGGCCACCAGCCCGGCCAAGGCGGCGTTCCAGACGATGACCGACAAGGTCACCGCCACGGACCCGAAGACCAAGGTCAAGGCGACCGTCGCGGTGGAGTCGAAGGACTGGGGCACCCACGCGGTCCTCCAGCTCTCGAACGTCAAGGGACCGCTCAAGTGCTCCCTGATCGCCGTCGGCAAGAACGGCGAGCGCGAGACGGTCACCTCCTGGGCGGTCCCGGGCTGGGGCTACGGCATCGCCGGCGCCACGGAGGAAAAGGCGAAGAGCCCTCTCTACGTGCACGGCGGAGCGGCCTTCACGCCCAACCAGATCGACCACTTCGAGGTCATGACCTTCGACGGCCAGCGGCTCGTACAGGTGAACGCGTGAGCGAGGCCAGGGCGCGCACGTAGCCTCACGGGGTCCCCTTCGCGTACGGTTGACGGCTGCCCAGCACGTCAGAAGGGGGCCCGGTGGCCGCTCAGGCTCAGCAGGAAACCGCGCTCGGCCCGGTCCACGGTTCCGTACCGGAGGAGTCCGTCAAGGACGACTCCGTACGGGAGCGGGAGATCGGGGTCGAGCAGCAACATCTGGACCGGGTGTACCGGCGCCTCGAGGAGAAGATCCACGAGGCGGAGTTCCTCATGAACGACGCCGCCCAGCGCGGCCAGGTCGGTACGCCGGGAGCGCTCGCGGAGCGTGACGCCCAGGTGTTCCGGGCGGGAATTCACCTCAACCGCCTCAACAACGAGTTCGAGGACTTCCTTTTCGGCCGGATCGACCTTCTGCCCGGGAAGGACGGCAAGAAGGGTCCGGACGGCGCCTACACGGCCGTCGAACCGGCCGAGGGCGCGGTCCGCACGGACGAGACCGGTCAGTACGCCTCCATCGCCGAGACGCTCCACATCGGCCGTATCGGGGTGCTGGACGCGGACTACGCGCCCCTCGTCATCGACTGGCGGGCGCCCGCCGCGGCCCCCTTCTACCGCTCGACGCCGGTCGACCCGGGCCGGGTGGTCCGCCGCCGGGTGATCCGTTCCAAGGGCCGCAGGGTCCTCGGGGTCGAGGACGACCTGATGCGCCCGGAGCTCAAGGCCACCCTGGACGGCCAGGCGCTCCCGGTGATCGGCGACGGCGCCCTCATGGCCGCCCTCGGCCAGGCCCGCAGCCACACCATGCGGGACATCGTGGCGTCGATCCAGGCGGAACAGGACCTGGTGATCCGGGCCCCCGCCGCCTCCGTGACGTACGTGGAGGGCGGACCGGGCACCGGCAAGACCGCCGTCGCCCTGCACCGCGCCGCCTACCTCCTCTACCAGGACCGCCGCCGGTACGCGGGCGGCATCCTGATCGTCTCCCCGACCCCGCTCCTGGTCGCCTACACCGAGGGTGTGCTGCCCTCCCTCGGTGAGGAGGGCCAGGTCGCCATCCGCGCCATCGGCTCCCTCGTCGACGACGCGGAGGCCACCCTGTACGACTCCCCGGCCGTCGCCCGCGCCAAGGGCTCCTACCGCATGCTCAAGGTGCTCCGGAAGGCGGCGCGCGGGGCGCTGGAGGCGCCGGGCGGCTCCCGGCAGGGAGCGGGCTCGCGGCGGCCCGACAGGGCCTCCGGTCGGAGCACCGCGGGCTCCGGGAGCTCCGGGGAGCAGCTAGCCTTCGGCGCGGACACCTCCGAGGCCCCGACCGGGCCGCCGGTGCGGCTGCGGGTCGTCGCCTTCGGACGGCGCCTGGAGCTGGAGGCGGCCGAGCTGGACCGCGTCAAGCAGAACGCGCTGAGCGGGACCGCCCCCGTGAACCTGCTGCGCCCGCGCGCCCGCAAGCTGCTGCTGGACGCGCTGTGGGCGCGGTCCGGCGCCGGCACCCGGCACTCGGACCCCGAGCTGGCCGCGGAGCTGCGCTCGTCGTTCGACGAGGACGTCGCCTCCGAGGACAGTTTCATCGCGTTCCTGGACGCGTGGTGGCCGGAGCTGACCCCGCGCGGGGTGCTGGAGGCGATGGCCGACGAACGGCGGCTCGGGCGGTGGGCGCGGCGGATCCTGAACCCGGGCGAGGTCCGCCGGGTGGCGCGCTCGCTCAAGCGGGACGGTCTGTCCGTGCACGACGTGGCGATGCTGGACGAGCTCCAGGCGATCCTCGGCGCGCCCGCGCGGCCCAGGAAGCGGCGCGATCTGGACCCGCTGGACCAGCTCACCGGTCTCGAGGAGCTGATGCCCGTGCGCGAGGAGTCGCAGCGCGAGCGGGCCGAGCGGCTGGCCCAGGAGCGGACCGAGTACGCGCACGTCATCCTCGACGAGGCGCAGGACATCACGCCCATGCAGTGGCGGATGGTGGGCAGACGCGGGCGGCACGCCACCTGGACCGTCGTCGGCGACCCCGCGCAGTCCTCCTGGTCCGACCCGGACGAGGCCGCGCAGGCCCGTGACGAGGCCCTGGGCAGCCGTCCCCGGCGCCGCTTCACCCTGACCGTGAACTACCGCAACCCCGCCGAGATCGCCGAGCTGGCCGCCAAGGTCCTGGCCCTCGCCATGCCGGGATCCGAGGCCCCGTCGGCGGTCCGGTCCACCGGCGTGGCGCCGCGCTTCGCGGTCGTGGAGGACTCGCTCGCGCAGACCGTCCGGGCCGAGGCCGCGCACCTCCTGGACCGGGTGGACGGCACCGTGGGCGTCGTCGTGGCCATGAACCGGCGCGAGGAGGCCGCCCGCTGGCTCGCGGGCCTGGGCGACCGCGTGGTGGCGCTCGGCAGCCTGGAGGCGAAGGGGCTGGAGTACGACGCGACGGTGGTCGTCTCGCCGGCGGAGATCGCCGACGAGTCGCCCGCGGGCCTGCGGGTCCTGTACGTCGCGCTGACCCGTGCCACGCAGCAGCTGACCATCGTCTCCGGTGAGCGGGACGAGCCGGACGGGAACGGGGTGCCGGACCTGCTGCGCGACTGAGGCGCACCCCCCCCGGGCGCCCGGGGGGGGTGCGGCGAGAGGCCCACGTCACGGGGTGACGTGGGCCTCTCGTTCGTTCACGACACCGACCCGCCATGCTCGCCTCGCGGCAAGTGGTCGCTCGTAGCGACGAAGGTTGGGCCCGGGGGCTTGGATCGGGCCGGTGTCACGTCCACGGTAACAAAGGATCCCCGCTAGGCAATTCCCGTCCCGAAAGTTCATTTTCGCGGCGCGTGGTCCTTCCCGGTCCGCCCTTCCACCGCCAGGTGAGTTCTCGTATGGTGGAACCGGTTTTCCGAAAAGTTCTCGCGCTCGCGAACAAAACGTTCGCAACCCGGGGCGGCTACCACGTACTCCGCGGTAGGTGCGACGATCGGACGGCATACCCGCGACACGGCAGTACACGGTGAAAAGCAGAGGAAGTCGGCCATGGCAACGGCGCCCAGCGTCTCCTACTCGATGACGGTCCGGCTGGAGGTGCCCGCGAGCGGAACCGCGGTCTCCCAGCTCACCACGGCCGTCGAGTCCCACGGAGGCTCGGTGACCGGCCTCGACGTGACCGCCTCCGGTCACGAGAAGCTCCGGATCGACGTCACCATCGCGGCGACCTCCACGTCGCACGCCGACGAGATCGTGGAGCAGCTGCGCCACATCGAGGGCGTCACCCTCGGCAAGGTCTCGGACCGTACGTTCCTGATGCACCTCGGCGGCAAGATCGAGATGCAGTCCAAGCACCCCATCCGCAACCGTGACGACCTCTCGATGATCTACACGCCGGGCGTGGCCCGGGTGTGCATGGCGATCGCCGAGAACCCCGAGGACGCCCGCCGCCTCACCATCAAGCGCAACTCCGTTGCGGTCGTGACGGACGGCTCGGCCGTGCTGGGCCTGGGCAACATCGGTCCGAAGGCCGCGCTGCCGGTCATGGAGGGCAAGGCGGCCCTCTTCAAGCGCTTCGCCGGCATCGACGCCTGGCCGCTGTGCCTGGACACCCAGGACACCGACGCGATCGTCGAGATCGTCAAGGCCATCGCCCCCGGATTCGCGGGCATCAACCTGGAGGACATCTCCGCGCCGCGCTGCTTCGAGATCGAGGCCCGGCTGCGCGAGGCCCTCGACATCCCCGTCTTCCACGACGACCAGCACGGCACCGCGATCGTCGTCCTGGCCGCCCTCACCAACGCGCTGCGGGTGGCGGGCAAGGCGATCGGTGACATCCGGGTCGTCATGTCCGGCGCGGGCGCGGCCGGTACGGCCATCCTCAAGCTGCTGATCGCCGCGGGCGTCAAGAACGCGGTCGTCGCCGACATCCACGGTGTCGTGCACGCCGACCGCGCGGACCTGGTCGACGCGGCCCATGGTTCGGCCCTGCGCTGGATCGCCGACAACACCAACCCCGAGGGCCTCACGGGCACGTTGAAGGAGGCCGTGCGCGGCGCCGACGTCTTCATCGGCGTCTCCGCCCCGAACGTGCTGGACGGCGACGACGTGGCCGGCATGGCCGAGGACGCCATCGTGTTCGCGCTCGCGAACCCCGACCCCGAGGTCGACCCGGCAATCGCCCGCCAGACGGCGGCAGTTGTCGCCACCGGCCGCTCCGACTTCCCCAACCAGATCAACAACGTGCTGGTCTTCCCGGGCGTCTTCCGCGGCCTGCTGGACGCCCAGTCGCGCACGGTCAACACGGAGATGATGCTGGCCGCCGCGGCCGCCCTCGCGGACGTCGTGACCGAGGACGAGCTGAACCCGAACTACATCATCCCCAGCGTCTTCAACGACAAGGTCGCGGGCGCGGTCGCCGGAGCGGTGCGCAACGCCGCGAAGGCGGCGGGGGCGTCGGCGGCCGAGTAGACCCCGGCGCGCCGGTTCGGGGGCGCGCAGGACGCGTGGACCGCCGGCGCGGGCCACGCCCGGGCGCGCACCGGCTGTGACGATCGCCACGGCCGGTCCGGCACCGGCGCGTCGTGGAACGCGGGGCCCGCGGGCGCCCTCTAGGGTGGCGGCCAGGCTCAGGCTTTCGCAGGCCTTGCGGTCCGCTGCCGGGAGCGGACGGAGCGTCACCACACTGAGGCAGTGGCGCTTTTCGTGTGACTCCCAAGGGTGTTCGTGTGACTCCCAGGGGTGCCGGATTGGCTTTCCCGCCGCAGGTGGGGGCAGGATGCGTCTTCGGGCGCGAGGGTCTGGCTACGGACCCGGGTCCGGGGACCGACCGAGGACCCTGGCAGCATCGGCTTCGCCGCATCCGACATGCGGCTCCGCCGCGTGGCACGCCTCAACGGCAAGAAGAACACGGGAGTAACAACATGAACCGCAGTGAGCTGGTGGCCGCGCTGGCCGACCGCGCCGAGGTGACCCGCAAGGACGCCGACGCCGTTCTGGCCGCGTTCGCCGAGACCGTCGGCGAGATCGTCTCCAAGGGCGACGAGAAGGTCACCATCCCCGGCTTCCTGACCTTCGAGCGCACCCACCGTGCCGCTCGCACCGCGCGCAACCCGCAGACCGGCGACCCGATCCAGATCCCGGCCGGCTACAGCGTGAAGGTCTCCGCGGGCAGCAAGCTCAAGGAAGCGGCCAAGGGCAAGTAGGTTCCTGCGTGTGCCACGGGACGGCGCACGAGGTCCGGTAACGCCAATGGGGCGGCCCCCTTCACCGGGGGGCCGCCCCATCGTCGTCGTGGCGACCGTGACGTGCCGGGCACGTCCGACCGTGTCTAGCCGAGCGCCTTGCCGGGCAGTTCCACCTTCGCGCCGAGCTCGACGAGCTTGTCCATGAAGTTCTCGTAGCCGCGGTTGATGAGGTCGATGCCGTGGACCCGGGAGGTGCCCTGGGCCGCGAGAGCGGCGATCAGGTACGAGAAGCCGCCGCGGAGGTCGGGGATGACCAGGTCGGCGCCCTGGAGCTTGGTCGGGCCCGAAACGACCGCGGAGTGCAGGAAGTTGCGCTGGCCGAAGCGGCAGTTCGAGCCGCCGAGGCACTCGCGGTAGAGCTGGATGTGCGCGCCCATCTGGTTGAGCGCGGAGGTGAAGCCGAGGCGGGACTCGTAGACCGTCTCGTGGATGATCGACAGGCCGGTGGCCTGCGTCAGGGCGACGACCAGCGGCTGCTGCCAGTCGGTCTGGAAGCCCGGGTGGACGTCCGTCTCCAGCGCGATCGACTTGAGCTGGCTGCCGGGGTGCCAGAAGCGGATGCCCTCGTCGTCGATCTCGAAGGCGCCACCCACCTTGCGGTAGGTGTTCAGGAACGTCATCATCGAGCGCTGCTGGGCGCCCCGGACGTAGATGTTGCCTTCCGTCGCCAGCGCCGCGGACGCCCAGGAGGCGGCCTCCAGACGGTCCGGCAGAGCCGCGTGGGTGTAGCCGCCGAGCGAGTCCACGCCGGTGATGCGGATCGTCCGGTCGGTGTCCATGGCGATGATCGCGCCCATCTTCTGCAGTACGCAGATGAGGTCCTCGATCTCCGGCTCCACGGCCGCGTTCGCGAGCTCCGTGACGCCCTCCGCCAGGACGGCGGTCAGCAGCACCTGCTCGGTGGCGCCCACGGACGGGTACGGCAGCTTGATCTTGGTGCCGCGCAGTCGCTGCGGGGCCTCCAGGTACTGCCCGTCCGCCCGCTTCTCGATCTTCGCGCCGAACTGCCGCAGCACCTCGAAGTGGAAGTCGATGGGACGGCCACCGATGTCGCAGCCGCCGAGGCCCGGGATGAAGGCGTGGCCCAGGCGGTGCAGCAGCGGACCGCAGAAGAGGATCGGGATCCGGGACGAGCCCGCGTGCGCGTCGATGTCCGCGACGTTCGCGCTCTCGACGTGCGAGGGGTCGAGCACCAGTTCGCCCGGTTCCTCGCCCGGCCGCACCGTCACCCCGTGCAGCTGCAGCAGTCCGCGCACGACACGCACGTCGCGGATGTCGGGGACGTTCCGCAGCCGGCTCGGCGCGCTGCCCAGCAGGGCGGCGACCATGGCCTTCGGTACGAGGTTCTTCGCACCGCGGACCCGGATCTCGCCCTCGAGCGGGGTTCCGCCGTGGACAATCAGTACATCGTCAGAGCCGTTGACGGTCATGTGTCTCGCGATCCGAAGAGTTGGGCAGGGGGGCGCATCGGCAGGCCTGTTGGGCGGGAGCCGAACAGCAAGGGTAATCGCCGCCCACCCCCCTTCCGTAAGCCCGAGGACCACCCAGGAGCGTCATAGCTTTGCCACAACACGAACCGTTCCGTATCGGGCACACCGGGTCACCGGAAGCCTTGTGCGCGGGGGGCGCTTCCCTGCGCCCTGAGCTGCATTCACTCGGTTACGGGTATTGGGTCCCCCTACGCGGGGAAGATGCGGGATCATGTCTGGCATGACCGAGGTGTCCTCGCTCACAGGACGGCTGCTCGTGGCCACGCCCGCCCTGGCGGACCCGAACTTCGATCGCGCGGTGGTGCTGCTCCTCGACCACGACGAGGAGGGCTCGCTCGGTGTCGTCCTCAACCGCCCGACCCCGGTGGATGTCAGCGACATCCTGGAGGCCTGGGCGGACCTGGCCGGGGAGCCCGGTGTCGTCTTCCAGGGCGGCCCGGTGTCGCTGGACTCGGCACTGGGTGTCGCGGTGATCCCGGGCGGCATGGCGTCCGGGGAGCGCGCACCACTCGGCTGGCGGCGTGTGCACGGCGCGATCGGCCTGGTCGACCTGGAGGCACCGCCCGAACTCCTCGCCTCGGCCCTCGGTTCCCTGAGGATCTTCGCCGGGTACGCGGGCTGGGGCCCCGGCCAGCTGGAGGACGAGCTGGTCGAGGGCGCCTGGTACGTGGTCGAGTCCGAACCGGGGGACGTCTCGTCCCCGTCCCCGGAACGCCTGTGGCGCGAGGTGCTGCGCCGCCAGCGCAACGAGCTGGCGATGGTGGCGACGTATCCGGACGACCCTTCCCTGAACTGACGTGCGGGCTCCGGCCCGGTTCCCGTCGCCGCGCCCGGTCTCGGGCAGGGGTTCCCCGGCGGCGCGAACGGCCGCGGAGGCGGTCGCTCCTCGTACGGCTGTCCATCTGTGACGCGGGCCCGTCGCTGTAGCGGCGCGTCGTTGACTACCCTTGCTCCCATGAGCACTCTTGAGCCTGAGACCCAGCCCCAGCGCGGCACTGGGACGGGGACCCTCGTGGAGCCGACGCCGCAGGTGTCGCACGGCGACGGGGACCACGAGCGCTTCGCCCACTACGTCCAGAAGGACAAGATCATGGCGAGCGCCCTCGACGGCACGCCCGTCGTGGCCCTCTGCGGCAAGGTGTGGGTCCCGGGCCGCGACCCGAAGAAGTACCCCGTGTGTCCCATGTGCAAGGAGATCTACGAGTCCATGGGCGCCGGTGGCGACAAGGACAAGGGCGGCGACAAGAAGTAGAGCCCCCCGCGCCCTCGCGGGCGCGGTTCGCCGCGTGGAGCGAGCAGGACCGCGGCATCCCCGTGCGGGGTGCCGCGGTCCTTTCGTGCGCGCGTTGCACGGAGTGCGTCCTGTGGTCACAGAGTGGTGGAGACCTCTTGTGGGCATGTTCATGTACTCCATAGCCTCCGGTGTGTTGTGCAGAGCAAAACCCCCATTGCGCATGTTGCAACGCACCCCCCACCGGAGGCCGCTCGATGAAGTTCCAGCTGAACCTCTCCGTCCGCACGGCGAATCTCTCCGTCCGCATGGCCGCCGCCGCGACGGCACTCGCCGTCGGCGCTCTCACCGCCAGCGCCTGCGCCCCCCAGAGCTCCGGCAACTCCGCCTCCAAGAAGGACGAGAAGACCGGCACGCTGCGCGTCTGGCTCTTCCAGGAGGTCAGCAACGCGCCGAAGGAGAAGGTCGTCGACGCCGCCGTCGACACCTTCAGGAAGGCCCACGAGGACACCAGGGTCACCATCGAGTACATCCCCGTGGAGACCCGCGCCCAGCGCATGAAGGCCGCCTTCAACGACCCGAAGAGCGCCCCGGACGTCATCGAGTACGGCAACACGGACACCGCCGGGTACGTCAAGGACGGCGGACTCGCCGACGTCACCGAGGAGTTCGCGGACTGGAGCGAGTCCAAGGACACCGACCCGACGGCCAGGCAGTCGGTGACGGTGGACGGGAAGATCTACGGCGCTCCCTTCTTCGTCGGCGTCCGCGCCCTTTACTACCGCACCGACATCTTCAAGGACCTCGGCATCGAAGTCCCGAGGACCCAGGACGAGTTGGTCGCCGCCGCCCGGCAGATCCGGGCGGCGAAACCGGACCTGTACGGGCTCGCGGTCGGCGGTGCCTACACCTACGGCGCGATGCCGTTCATCTGGTCCCGGGGCGGTGAACTCGCCGAGGGCAAGGGCGGTTCGTACGCGGCCACCATCGACAGCGCCGCCGCCCAGAAGGGCATCAAGACGTACACCTCGCTCTTCGGCGACGACAACTGTCCGGCCGCCAAGTGCGCGGGCATGACCGGCAACGACACGGTCACCGCGTTCTCCTCCGGCAAGGCGGCCATGGCCATCGGCGGCGACTTCAGCCACGCCGCGATCGAGGCCGGGAAGATCAAGGGCAGGTACGCCGTCGTACCGCTGCCGGGCCTGAAGGCGGGCCGGATCGCCCCGGCGTTCGCGGGTGGCAACAACATCGGCGTCCTGAAGAGCACCTCGCACCGCACGCTCGCCGTCGACCTGATGGAGGAGCTGGCCGGCAAGAAGACCCAGGCCGCGCTCTTCGACGCCATGGGGTTCCTGCCCACGTACACCGACGTGCGGGACGACGTGGCCAGGAAGCAGCCGTTCGTCGCGCCCTTCGTGAAGACGCTCGCCTCGGGCGCCAGGTTCGTGCCCGCGTCGCCGGCCTGGTCGCAGATCGACGCCTCGCTCGTCCTGCCGACCATGTTCCAGGAGGTCATCAGCGGCAAGAAGGACGTGGCGGCGGCCTCGAAGGACGCGGCGAAGAAGATGAACGACGCGTTCAGCTCCGCGGGCTGAGCGGATGACCACGCAAGAGGCCGTGGCCGGGCGGGCCCCGGCGACCGAAGCGGCGCCCGCCCGGCCCCGGCGCCGTGGTGCGGGCCCGACCCCCTGGCTCTACCTCGCCCCCGCCCTCGTCGTGCTCGGCGGGCTGCTCGTCTACCCCGTCTACCAGCTCGGCCTGATCTCGTTCCTGAACTACACCCAGGCGCAGGTCAGCGGCGGCGAGCCGACCACCTTCGAGGGCTTCGGCAACTACACGGCGCTCTTCGCCGACGACCAGTTCTGGCAGGTACTGGCCGCCACCGTGGTGTTCGCGGCGGCCTGCGTGGTCTCCACGCTGGCCGTCGGCTGCGCGCTCGCGGTGCTTCTCACCCGGGTGCGGGCCCTGCCGCGGCTGGCGCTGATGCTGGCCGCGCTCGGCGCCTGGGCGACCCCGGCCGTCACCGGCTCCACCGTCTGGCTGTTCCTCTTCGACCCCGACTTCGGTCCCGTCGACCGGATGCTCGGCATCGGGGACCACTCCTGGACGTACGGCCGCTACAGCGCCTTCGCGCTCGTCCTGCTCGAAGTGGTGTGGTGCTCCTTCCCGTTCGTGATGGTGACGGTGTACGCGGGGATCCGCGCCGTCCCGGCCGAGGTGCTGGAGGCGGCCGCGCTGGACGGGGCCTCGCAGTGGCGGATCTGGCGCTCGGTGCTCGCGCCGATGCTCCGGCCGATCCTGGTGGTCGTCACCATCCAGTCGGTCATCTGGGACTTCAAGGTCTTCACGCAGATCTACGTGATGACGAACGGAGGCGGCATCGCCGGACAGAACCTCGTGCTGAACGTCTACGCGTACCAGAAGGCGTTCGCCTCCTCGCAGTACGGTCTCGGCTCGGCGATCGGTGTGGTGATGCTGGTGATCCTGCTGGCGGTCACGCTCGTGTACCTGAGGCTGCTGCGCGGGCAGGGGGAGGAACTGTGAGCTTTCCGGGAATCGCCGTGCGCCGGCCGTGGCGGCTCGCCGCGGAGGCGTCCGCGCTGCTGATCGCGGTGGTCGTCGCCTTCCCCCTCTACTGGATGGTGCTCAGCGCCTTCAAACCGGCCGGTGAGATCGAGTCCACCGAGCCCCGGCCCTGGACGCTTTCGCCCTCCCTGGATTCCTTCCGGCGGGTCTTCGGGCAGCAGGAATTCGGCCGCTACTTCCTCAACAGCCTTGTGGTGGCGGGCTCGGTGGTCGTCGTCTCGGCGCTGATCGCGTTTCTCGCGGCGACGGCGGTGACGCGATTCCGCTTCCGTTTCCGGACCACCCTGTTGATCATGTTCCTGGTCGCGCAGATGGTGCCCGTGGAGGCGCTGACGATCCCCCTCTTCTTCCTCATGCGGGACTTCGGTCAGCTGAACACACTGGGCTCGCTGATCCTGCCCCACATCGCCTTCTCGCTGCCCTTCGCGATCTGGATGCTGCGGGGTTTTGTGAAGGCCGTGCCGGACGCGCTGGAGGAGGCCGCGTACATCGACGGGGCGAGCCGCGCGCGATTCCTCTGGCAGATCCTTTTCCCGCTCGTCTTCCCGGGGCTGGTGGCCACGAGCGTCTTTTCCTTCATCTCGGCCTGGAACGACTTCCTGTTCGCCAAGTCCTTCATCATCAGCGACACCTCGCAGTCCACCCTGCCGATGGCCCTGCTCGTCTTCTACAAGCCCGACGAGCCGGACTGGGGCGGCGTGATGGCGGCGTCCACGGTGATGACGATTCCCGTGCTGATCTTCTTCGTACTCGTACAGCGACGACTGGTCTCCGGCCTCGGCGGAGCGGTGAAGGACTGATGGACTGATGGACATGACGGATTCCGGGCTGATCCCGGCGCCGCGGCACCTCGCGTGGGCACCGGGCCGCCCCCGGCAGGAAGGCCTCGGCGGGCGGGCGGGCATCGACGCGCGGACGACGATCGAGGCCCGGCTCGGCACCGAGGGCGTGGCGCGCTGGCTGCGGGCCACGCTGGGCGCGGCCACCGGGTTCGGCCTGGGGGACGGGCACGACACCGACCACCGGATCGTGCTGGGCATCGATCCGCACCTCGCCCCCGAGGGCTACCGGCTCGTCGTCGAGGGTCGCACGCACCGGATCGAGGGAGGCGCCCCGGCGGGGGTCTTCTGGGGCGCGCAGACCTTCAGGCAACTGCTCGGCCCCGACGCGTACCGCAGGGCTCCGCTGCGGCCGGACCGGGACTGGGAACTGCCGGAGGTGACCGTCGAGGACGCCCCCCGATTCCCCTGGCGCGGTCTCATGCTCGACGTGTCCCGGCACTTCATGCCGAAGGAAGGCGTCCTGCGTCACCTCGACCTGCTGGCCGCGCACAAACTCAACGTCTTCCACTTCCACCTCACCGACGACCAAGGGTGGCGTGTTCAGATCAAGCGCTTCCCGAGGCTGACCGAGGTCGGATCCTGGCGGGCGCGCACGAAATTCGGCCACCGCGCCTCGCCGCTGTGGGAGGAGAAGCCGCACGGGGGCTTCTACACCCAGGACGACATCCGCGAGATCGTCGCGTACGCGGCCGAGCGGCATATCAGCGTCGTGCCGGAGATCGACATCCCGGGGCACTCGCAGGCCGCCATCGCCGCGTATCCGGAACTGGGCAACTCCGACGTCATCGACACCGCCTCCTTGACCGTCTGGGACTCCTGGGGCGTCTCCAAAAACGTACTCGCCCCCACTGACGACACCCTGCGCTTCTACGAGGGGGTGTTCGAGGAACTCCTCGACCTGTTCCCGGCGGACGCCGGGCCGTTCTCGCACTTCTTCCACATCGGCGGCGACGAGTGCGCCAAGGAACAGTGGGAGCGGTCGCCGGCCGCGCAGGCGCGTATCCAGGAGCTGGATCTCGCGGACGAGGACGAGTTGCAGTCCTGGTTCGTCCGGCATTTCGACAACTGGCTCTCGGCGCGCGGCCGTCGGCTGATCGGCTGGGACGAGATCCTGGAGGGCGGGCTCGCGGACGGCGCGGCGGTGTCCTCGTGGCGGGGGTACCAGGGCGGCATCACGGCCGCCCGCGCGGGCCACGACGTCGTCATGTGCCCCGAGCAGCAGGTGTACTTGGACTACCGCCAGGACGCCGGCGAGGACGAGCCGGTGCCCATCGCCTACGTCCGCACCCTGGAGGACGTCTACCGCTTCGAGCCCGTTCCGTCCGAGCTCACCGAGGCGGAGGCGCGGCATGTGCTGGGCACCCAGGCCAACGTGTGGACCGAGGTGATGGAGGACCCCGCGCGCGTGGACTACCAGGTCTTTCCCCGGCTCGCGGCCTTCGCGGAGGTCGCCTGGAGCGCGCTTCCGGCCCCCGCGGAGCGTGACTTCGCCGGCTTCGAGCGGCGGATGGCCGCCCACTACGGGCGACTTGACGCCCTGGGAGTGGCCTATCGGCCGCCCGGAGGCCCGCTTCCGTGGCAAAAGCGCCCGGGGGTGCTCGGACGCCCGATCGAGGGGGCGCCCCCAAACGTGTGAGGCGGCTCCCGGGCGGCGTGTCCCGGACCGCCCGGGTCCGCCACCGGGGCCCGACGAGGAAAAAGAGGCCCAAGGGTCACCGAAGAGTGGCAATTCGCACTGACCGGCGATGCCGTACGAAAACGGACCATCTCCCTGGTGAGGGGGGCGAATGCCTCCTAGCGGACCCCCGCGTCGGGGGCCGGGGAAGATGTGCCAGAGTTGCCACGTCCGCCCTGTCAGCACGTACCGTACGCGCAACACAGGTGGGACCAGGTGGGGCAGCGGGAAGGGGCAGCCGGTTTGACCACGCACGCACCGCAGGCGGCGCAGGCCGTGACGCTGCCCGCCTCGCTGGACGAGGCAGTGGCGGCGCTGGCCGCCATGCCCGCCGCCGTTCCGGTGGCCGGCGGCACCGACCTCATGGCCGCGGTCAACTCCGGACAACTGCGGCCCGCCGCGCTCGTCGGCCTCGGCCGGATCAGCGAGATCCGCGGCTGGCAGTACCAGGACGGCCACGCGCTGCTCGGCGCCGGCCTCACCCACGCCCGCATGGGGCGCCCCGACTTCGCCGCCCTCATCCCCGCGCTGGCCGCCGCCGCGCGCGCCGCGGGGCCGCCGCAGATCCGCAACGCGGGCACCCTGGGCGGCAACATCGCCTCGGCCGCCCCCACCGGGGACGCGCTGCCCGTGCTGGCCGCACTGGAGGCCACGCTGGTCATCGCGGGCCAGGGCGGCTCCCGCCGGGAGATCCCGGTGTCGCACCTGCTCGCGGGCATGGAAATGCTCCGCGGCGGTGAACTCATCGGCTACGTGCGCGTTCCGCTGCTGCACGCCCCGCAGGTCTTCCTGAAGGCGACGGGACGCACCGGTCCCGGGCGGGCGATCGCGTCCGTGGCGCTGGTCCTCGACCCGGCCCGGCGCGGCGTGCGGTGCGCCGTCGGAGCCATAGCTCCGATGCCGCTGCGTCCCCTGGACGCGGAGGCATGGGTCGCCCAGCTGATCGACTGGGACAACAACCGCGCGATCGTGCCGGAGGCGCTCACCGCGTTCGGCGAGTACGTCGCGGCGGCCTGCATTCCCGACCCCGTCCCGGCCGAGGACGGTTCCGTACAACCACTTCCGCCCGCCGTACTGCATCTGCGCCGCACCGTCGCCGCGCTGGCCCGACGAGCACTGGGGAGGGCACTGTCGTGACCGACGACCAGCACGAAGAGGGCGCTCCGCAGGGCAGGGGCCGCTGGGATCCCCTCCCGCAGGGCGACTACGACGACGGCGCCACCGCCTTCGTCAAGCTCCCCGAGGGAGGCATCGAAGCCCTCCTCGCGGAACGGGACCGCAACAGCAACAGCCCGCTCGCGGCGCCCGGACACGGCTATGTGCCCCCGGAGATCACCGCGGCGCCCCCGGCGCAGGACCAGGGCGGCACGGACGCCTGGGGCGCGCCGGGCGAGGCGGCCCAGTGGCCCGAGCCGGGCACCGCGCACCAGGACACCGGACATCACCGGACCTCGCACGACGGGTTCTCGTACCACCCCGGCGCCACCGGGCAGTGGGACTTCGGGGAGGTGGCCCAGGAGGGCGCCTCCGGCGGGCACCACGCGGGCGGCGCTCCCGGGCACGACGTCACCGGACAGTGGTCGATTCCGGTCGCCGGAGGTGATCTTCCGGACGAATCGGGCGAGTTCACCACCTCGGCGCTCGTCGAGCAGTGGGGCGGCACCCCGCCCGCCACGCTCCCCGGCGGCGCGTCCGCGCCCTGGGCGACGACCGAGGCCATCGGGGAACCCTGGTCCGCCGCACCGCCGACGGCCGCTCCTGAGGCCGCTGAGGCCCCCGGGGCGCCCGCGCGGCCGACTCATGCCGAACGGCCCGCCGAGGCCGCCCAGCAGGCCGTGGAGCGCGCTCACGAGGCCTCCGAACCGGTCGCCGGACCCCTGTCCGCGGAAGGCACCCTCTCCGCGCCCCTCGAAGCGCGCGAACCGGACTCCGCCCGGCCGCCCGGCCCCGCCTCCGGCGAGGACGACTCCACGGCCCCCGACGCCGAAGTCGCCGCCGCCGACGCCGCGGACGAGCCCTCCGGCACGTCCGCGCACGACGAACACCCCCTCGCCTCGTACGTCCTGCGCGTCAACGGCGCCGACCGCCCGGTGACCGACGCCTGGATCGGCGAGTCGCTGCTCTACGTCCTGCGCGAGCGGCTCGGTCTAGCGGGCGCCAAGGACGGCTGCTCGCAGGGCGAGTGCGGCGCCTGCAACGTGCAGGTGGACGGGCGGCTCGTGGCGTCCTGCCTGGTGCCGGGCGTCACCGCGGCGGGCAGCGAGGTACGCACCGTGGAGGGCCTGGCCGCCGACGGCCAGCCCTCGGACGTGCAGCGCGCGCTGGCCAAGTGCGGTGCGGTGCAGTGCGGTTTCTGCGTACCGGGCATGGCCATGACCGTGCACGACCTCCTGGAGGGCAACCCCGCCCCCACCGAACTGGAGGCCCGCCAGGCGCTCTGCGGCAACCTGTGCCGCTGCTCCGGCTACCGGGGGGTCCTGGACGCCGTGCGCGAGGTCGTGGCCGAACGCGAGGCGCACAGCGCCGCCGCCGCCGAGTCCGTGCCGGACGCGGACGAACCACGCATCCCGCACCAGGCGGGCCCCGGCGCCGGCGGAGTCAACCCGTCGGCGTACGAGGACCCCTCTCCGTACGACGCCCGGGCGCCGTACGAGCAGCCGTACGGCCAGGACGGAGGCCAGGCGTGAGCAACGAGACCGTGACCGCGACTGCCGCGGCGACCGAGACCGGACCGGAGCCGCTGCCGCACGGGCTCGGCGTGTCGCTGCCCGCCGCGGAGGCCCGCGCCAAGACGGAGGGCACCTTCCCGTACGCGGCCGACCTGTGGGCCGAGGGCCTGCTCTGGGCGGCCGTCCTCAGGTCGCCCCACCCGCACGCGCGCATCGTGTCGATCGACACCAGCCACGCGCGCGAGATGGCCGGCGTACGCGCGGTCATCACCCACGAGGACGTGCCCGGCGCCGCCCTGCACGGCCGCGGCAGGGCGGACCGCCCCGTCTTCGCCTCCGAGGTCGTCCGCCACCACGGCGAGCCCATCGCCGCCGTCGCCGCCGACCACCCCGACACCGCGCGGATGGCCGCGGCCGCCGTCATCGTCGAGTACGAGGTGCTCGACCCGGTCACCGACCCGGAGCAGGCCTTCGAGGCCGAACCGCTGCACCCCGACGGCAACCTGATCCGGCACATCCCGCTGCGCCACGGCGATCCCGACGCGGCGGGCGAGGTCGTCGTCGAGGGCCTTTACCGCATCGGCCGCCAGGACCCGGCCCCGATCGGCGCGGAGGCCGGCCTCGCCGTGCCCCGCCCCGACGGCGGGGTGGAGCTCTACATCGCCTCCACCGACCCGCACGCCGACCGCGACACGGCCGCCGCCTGCTACGGCCTGGAGCCCGAGCGCGTGAAGGTCGTCGTCACCGGCGTGCCCGGCGCCACCGCGGACCGCGAGGACCAGGGCTTCCAGCTCCCGCTCGGACTGCTGGCCCTGAAGACCGGCTGCCCGGTGAAACTCACCGCTACGCGCGAGGAGTCCTTCCTCGGCCACGCCCACCGCCATCCCACGCTGCTGCGCTACCGCCACCACGCGGACGGCGACGGCAAGCTGGTGAAGGTCGAGGCGCAGATCCTGCTCGACGCGGGCGCGTACGCCGACACGTCCTCCGAGTCGCTGGCCGCGGCGGTCTCCTTCGCGTGCGGCCCCTACGTCGTCCCGAACGCCTTCATCGAGGGCTGGGCCGTACGCACCAACAACCCGCCCTCCGGCCATGTGCGCGGCGAGGGCGCCATGCAGGTCTGCGCCGCCTACGAGGCGCAGATGGACAAGCTGGCGAAGAAACTCGGCGTCGACCCGGCGGAGCTGCGTCTGCGCAACGCGATGGCCACCGGTGACGTGCTGCCGACCGGCCAGACGGTGACCTGCCCCGCCCCGGTCGCGGAACTCCTCCAGGCCGTACGGGACTTCCCGCTCCCCGCGCTCCCCAAGGACACGCCCGAGGACGAGTGGCTGCTCCCGGGCGGCCCCGAGGGCGCGGGCGAGCCCGGCGCCGTGCGCCGCGGAGTCGGCTACGGCCTCGGCATGGTCCACATGCTCGGCGCGGAGGGCACGGACGAGGTCTCCACGGCCACGGTCAAGGTCCACGACGGTGTCGCCACGGTGCTCTGCGCGGCCGTCGAGACCGGTCAGGGCTTCACCACGCTGGCCCGGCAGATCGTCCAGGAGACGCTCGGCATCGACGAGGTGCACGTGGCACCGGTCGACACCGACCAGCCGCCCGCCGGACCGAGCTGCCGGGGCCGCCACACGTGGGTGTCGGGCGGAGCGGTCGAACGCGCGGCGAAGATGGTCCGTACGCAGTTGCTGCAGCCCCTGGCGCACAAGTTCGGCATGTCCACCGAGCTGCTCCAGATCACCGACGGCAAGATCACGTCGTACGACGGCGTGCTCTCCACGACCGTCACCGAGGCGATGGACGGCAAGGAGCTGTGGGCCACCGCGCAGTGCCGCCCGCACCCGACCGAGCCGCTGGACGAAACGGGGCAGGGCGACGCCTTCGTGGGCCTCGCCTTCTGTGCGATCCGCGCGGTGGTGGACGTGGACATCGAACTGGGCTCGGTACGGGTCGTCGAACTCGCGCTCGCCCAGGACGTCGGCCGGATCCTCAACCCGGCGCAGCTCACGGCCCGGATCGAGGCGGGTGTCACCCAGGGCGTCGGCGCGGCGCTCTCCGAGAACCTGCGGACCGCGCGCGGCCTGGTCCGCCACCCCGACCTGACCGGCTACGCCCTCCCGACCGCCCTGGACGCGCCCGACATCCGCATCGTCAAGCTCGTCGAGGAGCGGGACGTCGTCGCGCCCTTCGGCGCGAAGGCGGCCAGTGCGGTGCCGGTCGTGACGTCCCCGGCCGCAGTGGCGTCCGCCGTGCGGGCGGCGACCGGGCGCCCGGTCAACCGCCTCCCGATCCGCCCGCAGGCCGCGGTGGTGACGACCGCATGACCACGTCAGAGCCCCCGGAGGAGGAGCCCCCGCAGCCGCAGCCGCAGCCGCAGCCGCAGGACGGCGACGGGGACCTGCCGCGCTACGAACCTCCGCCCAGTGTGGGCAAGCTCATGATCTGGGTGCTGCTGTTCTTCGTGGCGGCCCTGGCGGTCGTGCTGGGCGGCGTGTACTTCACCTGAGGGCGACGGAGCGTGGGCCTGAGTGCTCGACGCTCCGCGTGCGGGACGTCCGAACCCCGCCAGGTCCTGCCGTGGGTGGCTTGAACCGGCAGGTTTCCCGGCGGTGCCCACCGTGTGCCTGCGAGTTTCCGGCGTTGTCAGTGGGGCGGCGTATGGTTCTCGGTCAGTGGGGAACAGCCGCTGGGCGGTGGGGTGTTGCCCGGGGGAAGCACACAAGCGTTCACATGCGCGGGGGAGCCATGAGCACGACTGACACCGATGTCGTCGGCGCGATCACGCTGACCGAGGGCGAGCTGGATCCGTACATCACACACGCGGACACACGGCACCGGCTGACAGGCCCGGGACTGCCGTCCGACGGCACACTGCTGGGGTTCGGCACCCTGCGGGAGCACGGTCTGCGCAGGGTGACGGACCTGGCCTCGGACGCCGACAAGCTCGCCGAGGAGCTCCGTGACCAGCTGGTCATCGGGGCGCTGCGGACCTTCGACCGGGACCTGGAGTCGATCGTGCTGGACGGGTCGACCGGAAAGGTCGGCACGACGCACATCTCCTCCCACCCCGCCCTGATGGACCTCGCTCCGCTGGCGCCGTCCCTGGAGGCGCTGGTGCGTTTCGCGGCGGCCACGGAGGAGCTGGCCGCGCCCCAGGGGAAGTTCGCGTCCCTTGGGGGCCGGTTCGGGCCGAAGGCGGTCATGGAGGTCTCCGAGTCGCTGACCGAGGTCTTCGAGACGGGCGCGGGCGGTGAGGTGGCGGCGTACTGGCGGATGGCCGCGCTGATCCGCCCCCTCGCGCGGATCGCGGGCCCCGGCGAGGGGCTCCTGCTCGACCTGCCGCAGCGGCTGCTGGACGAGGAGTTCGGTCCGGGCGCGATCATGCGCTTCGAGGACGTCGACTTCCCGCCCGCGCTCGTGCACGAGCCGACGCGCCGTTTCCTGCGCGAGACGGGCCTGCCGGAGGACGGCCTGCTCTTCCAGCTGGACACGGAGGTGCCGCTGCCGGCCCTCACCGAGTACTACGCGGACGAGCGTGCCGAGGAGTTCGCCGCCGAGGAGCTGCCCGCGACGGCGGACCGGCTCATACGCCTCGGCTATCTCCTGGAGGACACCAGCCTCGTCGTGGACGGCACGACGGGCGCGGTCCTCGCCTGGAGCGAGCCGGACGCCACGCTGCGCCCGCTCAACGCCGACATCTCCACGCTCGCCTTCACCCTCTGGCTGCTGCACCGCGAGAAGTCGATCGACGCGGCGTACGACCTCACCGACTCCTACGAGCAGCTCGCCGCGACCATGGCGCAGACCCTCGCCGCGGTCGACCCGGTCGCCTGCGACCCGACCCCCAGGCTCGACGGCGACGACGGCTGGCGCTACTGGCCGGAGGCGTTCGAGGACCAGGCGGGCGGCACGCTGTACGCGTAGTGGTCCTCATCGCATCAGGACGGTCCGTATTCGGACAGGATGGGCCGTATCGGGTCAGGGTGGCTGATTGATGAGGGTCTTTGTGGGTATTTGACTGATATGAGTACCGCATCGATGCAGATTGCAGCGCCCAGCGGCCTGCTCAGCCTCGGGCTGTTCCTGGTCGCCGTGGCCCTCGTGACCCTGTTGGCCGGCAGTCTCTGGCTGGGCTGCCGCATCCGAGCACGCGAACAACTGCCGCGCCCCGAGGAGCAGCCGCAGCTGCCACCGGGCGGTGCGGTCCACGAGGTCCGTGAGATCCGAGAGGCCGCCGAGATCCCCAAGGTGGACAAGAGCGGGCACGCCCTCACCCCGTACGAACTGGCCCACTCGTCCCGGCCGAGCGCGTCGCAGGAGCGACCACGCTGGGTCGAGGGCGGAAGCGGCTCGTTCGGCAGCGGCGGCCTGGGGCCCCACTGAGGCACCCGGCCCCGAGAAGCCCCGCTGAGACCGCCCTCACCGGGGCACCGGCCCGCCGACACCGGGGCACCGCGCGGACCTACCACCCGCGGTGCCCCGTTCGCCTGCCCCGCGGCGGGGCCTGCGGACCTTTTGAGGCCGTGGCGGGAATCGAACCCGCGTAACTGGCTTGGCAGATTTGTCCGTGCTGGTCAAAGCGTGATCCAGATTCGTTCGCGCCTGTCCATTTCCTTACGCGTGCCCGCCGCGTAAACCGCTGGGGACGGCTCCGGACCGGGGTGAATGAGACGGTAACCGAGACGGAGCAGTCCGCAGCCGACCTGTGGTGACATCGCTGCCACGACGGGTTTCAAGACCGCCGACCAGCGGGACGTGAAAGCTGCTTGACCTGGGGCAATGCCAGCGCATCATCGCCTCAGCTCTAGCTTTGACCGGAGATCAGCCAAGTCCGGGCACCCACCGGCACAGGAAGAGAACCCCACACAAACACGGTGCCGCTGAACGTCGCGTTGGTGAAGTTGCCCCTGCCTCCGCTGAGCGTCACCTGGTCGAAGTCGACCGCGCCACCACTGAAGGTGGCGGCAGCCCCGAACCTCACGACGCAGCGGTACAACCAAAAGGGGAGGTCAGCGGTCTCATGTGCGTCCGGCATCCACCCGTCGGCCGTCCTGTCAGGGACCGGCCTGGTCGTGCGGCTGCCTGTCCACCCTCTCTCCAGGAGCCCCATGCGCCTCAAGCAGGTCTCGCTCGCGGCGGCGATATCCGTCGTCGCGGGTCTGACCACCGCTACCGTCGGCCTCACCGGGCCTGTCGCTTGGGCCGACGCCGACAACACGGCCGCGCTGCCGCTGTCGCACTACGCCCACATGATGGTCGACGGCGCTCACCAGCACCTCTTCTTCAGTCAGGGCGCCGGCACAACCGGCATCGTGGTGACCGACCTGTCCGGCAACCCCGTCACCACCATCGACGACGAGCAGGGCGCTGACGGCCTCGCGCTGTCCGCCGACGGCAAGACGCTGTACGCGGCCCTGACCGACGGCGACGCGATCGCCGCCATCGACACGGCGACGCTCACCGAGACCGGCCGCGTCGGCACCGGCACCGCCAGCACCCCGGTCTCCGTCGCCGTGGCCGGCGGCAAGGTCTGGTACGGCTACACGGCCGACGACGGCAAGGGCACCGTCGGCTCGGTGGACCCCTCCGCCGCCGACCCCGCGCCGACCCCGCAGCCCGTCATGCCGCACTGGTCGGCCGCCCCCCTTCTCAGCACAGGCGGCGGGGTGCTCGCGGTGCAGGACGCCCAGTCCTCCATGACCCACGTCGCCACCTACGAAGTCTCCTCCGGGACCGCCTCCCTCAAGGTCGACATGGGCCTCGGCGGCGCCGCGACGGGCCCCGTCCAGGTCACCGCGGACGGCACGAAACTGCTCGTTCCGCAGTCGGCCTCCGTGTACGTGTACAGCACGGCGGACCTAAGCGCCGCCAAGCCTTACGGGTACTACACCGGCGGCGTCAGCTCCTCCCCGGACTCCGTCGCGGTCGACTCCGACGGCACGATCGCCCTCGGCAGCACCGCGGGCTCGGGCGCGGGCGCCTACGTCTACGCGGCCGACCAGATCGCCGAGAACCACTTCGCCTTCCCGGCCGGCACCGTCGCCCGCGACGGCCTCGCCTGGGGCACCGACGGCCGCACGCTCTACGCCGTCACCCAGGACAAGGGGTCCTACACCCTCGACATCCTCGGCGACGCCAAGCTCACGGACACCCAGCTCTCCCTGAACACCCCGTCGCCGTACGCGATCCCCGCCCAGCAGTTCACGCTGAACGGAACGGTGGGCGGCCACGGCTTCGTGCCGGCCGGCGCCACGCTGAAGATCACCCGCGACGGCACCGATCTGCCCGACGCCACGGTCGGCGCGGACGGCTCGTTCAGCATCACCGACACCCGCCAGGACGAGGGCACGTACACCTACGAGGTGTCCTACGCCGGCGACGCGACGCACCGGCCCGCGACCACCGCGCTGACGGTGGGGGTGTCCAGACTCGGAACCTCCATCCCGTACCCGGAGTTCAGCTCGGCGGCGCCGCACGAGGTGGCCTTCACCGGCACGGTCATGACCGACCTGAGCCGCGGCCCCTTTGCACAGGGCGACACCGTCGAGGTGACCCGGACGAACGAGGACACGCACGAGTCGACGCGGCTCCCTGCGGCCCCGGTCGACCCGGCCACCGGCCGGTTCACGGTCACCGACGACCCGGGAACAGCCGGATGGTTCACCTACCGCCTGTCGTTCGGGGGTGACATCACCCACCAGCCGGGCGCGAACGACGTGAGCACCACCATCTCCCCCTACGCCCCGGCCCTCACGCTGAAGGCCCCTACGACCGCCACGCGAGGCGCCGCGCTGAGCTTCGGCGCCGTGCTGGGCGACGGCCCGTACGACAGCGGCGAGACGGTCACCGTGACCCACACGGACGCGGCGCACACCACGACGCCCGTGACGTGGACGGCCCCCGTGGCCGCCGACGGAACGATCATCGTCAAGGACACCCCGTCCACCGGCGGCAGCAACACCTACACGGTCAGCTACGCGGGCGACATCAGCCACCGGGCGGCCGCCGCCTCCGCGATCGTCCAGGTCTCGCGCGCCACGACGAGCCTGTCCGTGGCCGCCAACGCCTCGACCTACGCGTACGGCGCGACGGCCACCGTCACCGCCCACTTGGGCACCACGTACAACGGCCGTACGGTCTCGCTCTACGCCACGCCCGCCGGCGGTAAGAAGACGCTGGTCAAGACGGGCACCGTGGACAGCAAGGGCAACCTGACGGCCACGTACAAGCTCGCCAGCAACACGACGTTCACCGCCTCCTACGCGGGCGACTACCGCTACGCCCCGGCCACGGCCACCCGCGCCGTGAGCGACCAGGTGAAGGTCGCGCAGGCTCTGAGCGGCTACTACACGACTACCACGTACAGCGGCACGACCTACCGCGTCTACCACCACACGGTGCAGCCAACGGTGACCACGACCGTGTCGCCGAATAAGTCCGGCCAGTGCGTGCACTTGCAGGTCCAGCAGTACTACAGCGGTGCCTGGCACACGCTCAGCACCTCGGGCTGCTTCACGCTCGCCTCCAAGAGCGCCGTGGCGGCGCGGCTGAGCCTCTCCCACGCGGTCAACCAGAAATTCCGGGTGCGCTCGGAGTACGTCCACAGCTCGAAGGACACCACCAACGTGAGCACGTGGGGCGGCTGGCAGTACCTGACGGTCAGGACCTGAGTACCTGAGGCCACAGGTCCTGAATGGGCCGCATGACAAGTGAGCTGGCGACCGCGTCCATGCCAAAGGCCCCCTGGGATCATCCCGGGGGGCCTTGAACCGTGTGCACTGGAGGGTGCCGCCCTTGTCTTCTGCCTGGTCAGGCGGTGGAGGCCGTGGCGGGAATCGAACCCGCGTAACTCGCTTTGCAGGCGAGTCCCTGAACCACTCGGGCACACGGCCGTTCTCAGGTGCGGCACGGCTCACTCGTTCCGAACCTGATGGGTCGAACGTAGGCGCAGGCACGGGCGGGGCTCAAGGGATCCGCACCCGCTGCAACGGGACTGCCACACGCCGTTCACGAAACGCCTCGCGGGTGCGGCGCACGGGTGGTCGTACGACCAAAGAACCAGCTGATCACGGTCTTCGGACAGGAGCCAGTGCGGGTTGTGCCCCTTACGCTGACGGCCATGACCGCACTGGAACCACGGGACGCCGCAACCGCCCGGCCGCAGACCGGGGCCCAGGCCCGGGAAGGGGTGCTGAGCGGGCCGTACCGGGCGCTCAGCGTCGGGATCGTCTCCGTCGTGCTGCTGATCGCGTTCGAGGCGACGGCGGTCGGCACGGCCATGCCCGTGGCGGCCCGCGAGCTCGACGGGGTCGCGCTCTACGCGTTCGCGTTCTCGGGCTACTTCACGACGAGCCTGTTCGGGATGGTGCTCGCCGGCCAGTGGTCGGACCGGGACGGCCCCCTGGGCTCGCTGACCACGGGAATCGGGGCCTTCGCGGCGGGACTGATCCTGTCCGGTACGGCCGGCGGCATGTGGCTGTTCGTGCTCGGGCGGGCGGTGCAGGGGCTCGGCGGCGGCCTGGTGATCGTCGCGCTGTACGTGGTCGTGGGGCAGGCCTACCCGGAGCGGCTGCGGCCGTCGATCATGGCGGGCTTCGCGGCGGCCTGGGTGGTGCCGTCCGTGGTCGGGCCGCTCGCGGCGGGCGCGGTCACCGAACACCTCGGCTGGCGCTGGGTGTTCGTCGGCATGCCGGTTCTGGTCGTCCTCCCGCTGGCCCTCGCCCTGCCGCAGATCCGGCGGCGCACGCGGGGACGGCCGGCGGACGCCGCCTTCGTGCCCGCGGGCCGGCGGCGCATCCGCTCGGCGCTCGGGATCGCCCTCGGGGCGGGGCTGCTCCAGTACGCCGCCCAGGACCTGAGATGGCTGTCCCTCGTCCCGGCCGCGGCGGGGGCCGCGCTGCTCGTCCCGGCCGTGCTGCGGCTGCTCCCGGCCGGCACCTACCGGGCCGCGCGCGGCCTGCCCTCCGTGGTGCTGCTGCGCGGGGTCGCGGCCGGCTCCTTCGTCGCCGCCGAGTCCTTCGTGCCGCTCATGCTGGTCACCCAGCGCGGGCTGTCACCGACGCTCGCCGGGTTCTCGCTCGCGGCGGGCGGCGGGACCTGGGCGCTGGGTTCGTACGTGCAGTCGAGGCCGCGCGTGGAGCCGTACCGGGAGCGGCTGATGTTCTTCGGGATGGTGCTGGTCGCGGCCGCGATCGCCGCCGTGCCCAGCGTCCTGCTGCACGCCGTGCCGGTGTGGACCGTCGCGGTCGCCTGGGGGTTCGGCTGCTTCGGGATGGGGCTGGTGATCGCCTCGACCAGTGTGCTGCTGCTCCATCTCTCGGCACCCGAGGAGGCCGGCGCGAACTCCGCCTCGCTGCAGATCTCCGACGCCCTCTCCAACATCGTCCTGCTCGCGGCAGGCGGCGCGGCCTTCGCCTCCCTGGGCGGCGGCACGGTCACGGACACGGCCGCCTCGGCGGCCGGCTCCCACCCCGCCGCCTTCGCCGCCGTGTTCCTGCCGATGGCAGGCGTGGCACTGGCAGGCGCCTGGGTGACGACCCGGCTGCGCGCGCTGTGAGGTGGGTCGCATCCATGGGTGCCCCGGCGCCGTCCGCGCCGTGACGCATCCGGGTCGCCGGTAGGGTGGCCCGGTTGTCATACGTAGCCGAGCCGCTCGACCACCCCACGGAGACCGTGACTACCACCGCCACCACCGCGTCCTCCTCGCACCACCTGTCACCCGCCTTTCCCGGGCGCGCCCCCTGGGGCACCGCGGGCAAGCTGCGCGCCTGGCAACAGGGGGCGATGGAGAGGTACATCCAGGAGCAGCCGCGCGATTTCCTCGCCGTCGCCACCCCCGGCGCCGGCAAGACGACGTTCGCGCTGACCCTCGCGTCCTGGCTGCTGCACCATCACGTGGTGCAGCAGGTGACCGTGGTCGCGCCGACCGAGCACCTGAAGAAGCAGTGGGCGGAGGCTGCGGCGCGGATAGGGATCAAGCTGGACCCCGAGTACAGCGCGGGCCCGCTCAGCAAGGAGTACCAGGGCGTCGCCGTGACGTACGCCGGTGTCGGCGTGCGGCCGATGCTGCACCGCAACCGCTCCGAGCAGCGCAAGACCCTCGTCATCCTCGACGAGATCCACCACGCCGGTGACTCCAAGTCCTGGGGCGAGGCCTGCCTCGAAGCGTTCGAGCCGGCCACCCGTCGGCTCGCGCTGACCGGTACGCCCTTCCGGTCCGACACGAACCCGATCCCCTTCGTCACCTACGAGGAGGGGAACGACGGGATCCGGCGGTCGTCCGCCGACTACACCTACGGGTACGGGTCCGCCCTCGGCGACGGCGTCGTGCGGCCCGTCATCTTCCTCTCCTACAGCGGCAACATGCGGTGGCGCACGAAGGCGGGCGACGAGATCGCGGCCCGGCTCGGGGAGCCGATGACCAAGGACGCCATCAGCCAGGCCTGGCGCACCGCGCTCGACCCGCGCGGCGAGTGGATGCCCAGTGTGCTGCGCGCCGCCGACCAGCGGCTGACCGAGGTGCGCAAGGGCATCCCGGACGCCGGTGCCCTCGTCATCGCCTCCGACCAGGACTCGGCCCGCGCCTACGCCAAACTGATCCGTGAGATCACCGGTACGAAGGCGACCCTCGTCCTGTCCGACGACGCCGGCGCCTCGAACCGCATCGACGAGTTCAGCCACAGCGACGACCGGTGGATGGTCGCGGTGCGCATGGTCTCCGAGGGCGTCGACGTTCCACGGCTCGCCGTCGGCGTGTACGCGACCACGATCTCGACCCCCCTGTTCTTCGCGCAGGCCGTCGGCCGTTTCGTCCGCTCCCGGCGGCGCGGCGAGACCGCCTCCGTCTTCCTCCCGACCGTCCCCGACCTCCTCGGCTTCGCCAACGAGATGGAGGTCGAGCGCGACCACGTCCTCGACAAGCCCAAGAAGGAGGGCGAGGAGGACCCGTACGCCGAGTCCGAGAAGGAGATGGACGAGGCGAACAAGGAGCAGGACGAGGACACCGGCGAGCAGGAGCAGTTCTCCTTCGAGGCGCTGGAGTCCGAGGCCGTCTTCGACCGGGTGCTGTACGACGGCGCCGAGTTCGGGATGCAGGCCCACCCGGGGAGCGAGGAGGAGCAGGACTACCTCGGGATTCCCGGGCTGCTGGAGCCCGACCAGGTGCAGATGCTGCTGCAGAAGCGGCAGGCCCGGCAGATCGCGCACAGCCGCAAGAAGCCCGACGAGGAGGCCGATCTCCTCGAACTCCCCGCCGACCGGCGTCCGGTGGTCTCGCACAAGGAGATGCTGGAACTGCGCAAGCAGCTCAACACCATGGTCGGCGCGTACGTCCACCAGAGCGGCAAGCCGCACGGGGTGATCCACACCGAGCTGCGGAGGGTGTGCGGCGGGCCGCCGAGCGCGGAGGCCACCGCGGGGCAGCTGCGCCAGCGGATCGCCAAGGTGCAGGAGTGGGCCACCCGGATGCGGTGACGGGCCCGTACACCTTCTCCGCCCGCCCCTGGCGCGCGCCGATCGACGTCGGCGCGCGCTTTTGCGTGCGCCACGGCGTGTGACCCGGGATGTGTGCGCGGTGTGCGGGGGTGGTGCGCGCCGTGTGGCGGGCGCTGCGTGTAACGGGACAAAGGGAGAGAGTCCGTACCGGCCCGTGACCGGATTCTGGACGGAGACTTCCGCTGAGCGGACCGGCTCGCTACTGTCACGCTACGCACACGCCCCGTGGCAGCGCAGCCGCGGAGCGCAGCCGTGTAGCGACTCCGCCCGGGAAGAGCCCGGGTCGTCAGCCGACGGTGGCCTCTGAAGCGCGTCGCCGACGGGACTCGGTGCCGCGACCGCCGGGAGGGGGCCGCCGACCTCACCACTAAGGAGTGGGCGTCGTGACCGCGGAGACCTCTCAGACGCTCGACCGGGGACTGCGCGTCCTCAAGTTGCTCGCCGACACTGATCACGGGCTGACGGTCACCGAGCTCTCGAACAAACTGGGTGTCAACCGGACCGTCGTGTACCGGTTGCTCGCCACGCTGGAGCAGCACGCGCTGGTGCGCCGTGATCTGGGCGGCCGCGCCCGGGTCGGGCTCGGGGTGCTGCGCCTGGGCCGCCAGGTGCATCCGCTGGTGCGGGAGGCCGCGCTGCCCGCGCTGCGCGCGCTGGCCGAGGACATAGGGGCCACCGCGCATCTCACGCTCGTCGACGGGACCGAGGCCCTCGCCGTCGCCGTCGTCGAGCCCACCTGGACCGACTACCACGTCGCCTATCGCGCCGGGTTCCGCCACCCGCTGGACCGGGGTGCGGCGGGCCGCGCGATCCTCTCCGCCCGGCAGGCGCCCGTGGGCGAGCCCGGATACACGCTCACGCACGGGGAACTGGAGGCGGGTGCGAGCGGCGCCGCGGCACCGCTCCTCGGCGTGACCGGTGTCGAGGGCAGCGTGGGCGTCGTCATGCTCGCGGACTCCGTGCCGGAGCGGGTCGGGCCGCGGGTCATGGACGCGGCCCGTGAGGTCGCGGACGCCCTGCGCTGAGGCCGGTCCGGCGGCCCGGCGGACGACGCCCTGAAGATCCGGGAGGGCACGGACGTTAGATTGATCCCGTGCTCTCTCGCCTCACACGTCCCAAGGCCGTCGCCGTCTGCGCCGTTCCCGTCGTGGCCCTGCTCGCCACGGCGGTGTTCGCGCCGCTGCCCTTCTCCCTCGCGCAGCCGGGACTGACGGCGAACGTCCTCGGCGAGAACAAGGGCGCCCCGGTGATCACGATCAGCGGGTCGCCCGTCCGCCGGACCCGCGGAGAGCTGCGGATGACGACGATCGAGGCGACCGGGCCGGACGCGCACGTCTCGCTCGGTGACGTGATCAGCGGCTGGTTCGCCGAGGACCGGGCGGTGATGCCCCGTGACTCGGTCTACCCGAGCGGGAACAGCGTCAAGGAGATCGAGCAGCACAACGCCGACGAGATGAAGCAGTCGCAGGACACGGCCACCGAGGCCGCGCTGTCCTATCTGCACGAGAAGAACGACGTGAAGGTCACGCTCAAGCTGGCCGACGTCGGCGGCCCCAGCGCCGGACTGCTCTTCACGCTGGGCATCATCGACAAGCTGGACGGCGACGGCAGCGGCGGCGACCTCACGGGCGGTCGCACCGTCGCGGGTACGGGGACGATCGACGCGGACGGCAAGGTCGGCGCGGTCGGTGGCGTGGCGCTGAAGACCCAGGCCGCGCGGCGGGACGGCGCGACGGTCTTCCTGGTTCCGAAGGCGGAGTGCTCGGACGCCAAGGCCGAGCTCCCGAAGGGGCTGCGGCTGGTGGCGGTGACCACGCTCAAGGGGGCGGTCGACGCGCTGGTGTCCCTGGAGAAGGGGAAGGGCTCGGTTCCGGGCTGCTAGTGCCGCACAGTCGCGCCCGCCTCCGGGCGGACGACGCGACTTCGCGGACACACCGTGGCGCCGGCCCCTGCTGTCAGGCGCGCAGGGGCACGTGGCCTAGGAAGCGACGGCCGGCCTGGGCGCGGAGGCGAGGCGCAGGCCCATCTCCACCAGGGTCCAGCCGAGGCGGGTGCGCAGTTCGCCCGGTACGCGGGCGGCGACGGCGAGCCGGTGGGCGTCGGCCTCGGCGCGGAGCTCGGCGGTGCGGGCGTGGTGCAGGGCGAGGTGCGTCTGGGCGTCGATCATCGGAGTACCTCTCGGTCCTGTCGGTGCCTGGTGAGGGGAGTCGGTGGAGAAGGCTCTGTCCTTGTGGAGGTGGAGAGGGCGGGGCGGGCTCAGCCCTTCTGGACGGGGAAGACGTGGCTGTGGACGCGGACCTCGGCGGCCTCGGGGTCGTCCTCGGCCGCGGCCCCCGCGCGGTAGCTGTCCAGGAGTTCGTGCATCCTGGCGACCAGCTCCGCGGAGCGCTCGGGCGTGAGCCGCAGGGTCCAGTCGCTCATGTCGCTGGCGCGCGACCAGGCCGGCAGCCAGTCGTCCCGGTTCGCGATCCAGGTGGACAGCTCGCGGTTGTGGGTGGTCGCGACCTCGTGCAGGAAGAGGTCGGCGGCTCCCCGTATCTCCGGGTCCGAGCCGTCGAAACGGTCGTTGTCGAAGACCAGCGCCTGATCGACCGCCTGCCACCAGCGCTCCCGCCCCTTGCCGTGCCCCGGCGCGTCCTCGACGAAGCCGTGCGCGGCCAGCTGACGCAGGTGGTAGCTGGTGGCCCCGCTGGACTCGCCCAGCTTCGCGGCCAGTCGGGACGCGGTGGCCGGGCCGCCGCGCCGCAGCGCGTTCAGCAGCTGCATCCGCAGCGGGTGCGCGATGCCGCGCAGCGAGCGGGCGTCGAGGGTGCGGGCGCTCAGTCCAGGTGCGGTCGGGTCGGATACGGACGGTTCGGCTGCGGCGGGTCCGGCCGGTGCAGCGGGTGCGCTCGGTTCGGTCGGCTCGGTCGGTTCTCCGTGCTCCTGCATGCATGCAAAGGTAGCGTTGCAAAGAAGTACTTGCAAGGGTTTCTTTGCAACTGGTTCTTTGGATGTCGGCCGCCGGACACTGAGGCGCGGCGCCAGGGCGTCAGCCCTGCTTCACGAACCCCTCCGCGGTCATCCAGTCCAGTGCCACCTCGTGCGGATCCTGCCCCTGCACGTCCACCTTGGCGTTCAACTCCTGCGCCACCGTGTTGTTCAGCTTCCTCGTCACCGGGTCGAGGACCCGGGCGATCGCCGGATATCTCTTCAGCGCCTTGGAGTTGATCGCGGGTGCCGCGTTGTAGTTGGGGAAGAACTTCTTGTCGTCCGCCATCACGACCAGGTGCATCGACCTGATGCGCCCGTCCGTGGTGAACACCTCCCCGTACGTGCAACTCCCCTTCGCCACCTGGGTGTAGATGATCCCGGTGTCCATCTGTGTGATGTTCTTCGCGGGCACGCTCATCCCGTACGCCTTCTCCATGCCCGGCAGTCCGTCGGCCCGGTTGGCGAACTCGCTCTCCACGCAGAGCGTGACCGCGCCGGGGTCCTTCCTGGACAGCGCGGCCACGTCGGAGAGCGTCTTCGTGCCGTACTTCTTGAAGTTGGCCTGGTTCATGGCCAGCGCGTAGGTGTTGTTGAGCGCGGACGGCGGCAGCCAGGTGATCCCGTTCCTCAGGTCGGCGTCGTGCACCGCCTGCCACTGCTTCTGCGGGTCGGGGATGGGCTTGCTGTTGCCGAGGTACGTGATCCAGGCGGTGCCCGTGTACTCGTACATGCCGTCCGCGTCACCGCTCTTGACGGCCTCCCGGGCGCCGATCGACCCCTGGATCCCGGTCCGGTCGAGGACGTCCGCGCCGGCCGCCTGGAAGGCGATACCCATGATCGCGCCGAGGATCAGCTGCTCGGTGAACTCCTTCGACGTCACCGTCAGATGGGCCCCCTTGAGCGGCAGCCCCTGCCCGACGGAGCCGGGGACGACGTCGTCGACCATGGGGGAGCCGCTGGTCAGACCGCAGCCGGAGAGAAGGACCAGCGCACCGGCCAGTGCCGCGCACGGCCCCGTCCGCCTCATGAGTCCGCCTCCAGACCCCGCGGCCGCAGCAGCAGTTCGGCCAGCGAGGCCAGCCAGTCCACGAGCAGCGCGAGCGTCACGGTGAGGACCGAACCGAGCACCAGGACCGGCATCCGCTGGTTGGTGATCCCGGTGGTGATCAGGACGCCGAGGCCGCCGCCCCCGCCGAAGGTGGCCAGCGTGGCCGTGCCCACGTTCAGGACCAGGGCCGTACGGACACCGGCCAGGATCAGCGGGACGGCCAGCGGGAGTTCGATCCGGGACAGGACACCCATCGGGGACATGCCGATACCGCGCGCCGCCTCCAGGAGCGTCGGGTCGTTGGCCTTCAGACCCGCGATCGTGTTGGAGAGGACCGGCAGGATGGCGTAGACGGTGATGCCGATCAGGGCCGCCTTCTGGCCGGTGCCGAGCCAGATGACCAGCAGCGCCAGCAGACCGATCGCCGGGGTGGCCTGTCCCATGTTGGCGAAGGCCATCGCGACCGGCGTCGCCCTGCGGAACATCCGGCGGGTGAGCAGCACACCCAGCGGGATGGCGATGATCAGCACGAAGAACGTCGAGATCACGGTCAGTTCGATCTGCTGCCACAGGGCCTTCGACACCTGCCCGTTCGACAGCGCGTTCCTGGAGATGGGGTCGAGGGTGGCCTGCTGGAACCACAGCCAGGTGGCCAGCAGCACGGCCGCCAGCACCGCCGGCAGGACGATCAGCTTCTGCCGGCTGATCCGGCGCCGCGGCGCGGCGGGCGGCGGCACGGCCTCCCGCTCGTCGGGCAGGCCGGCGTCCTCGGGGAGGCCCTCGTCGTCGGGGAACGCGCCGTCGTCCCGGAACGCGAGCCCCTTGACCTCGTGCTCGCCCTCGGGCCGGCGCCCGGGCGGGGGAGTCCTCATGCCTTCGCCTCCCCGCCCGGGCCCTCCTGCTCGAAGTGGGTCTGCTGGGCGCGCGCGTCCTCCAGTTCGTGCTGGTGCTCCATCGCCTCGAGCCGGTCCTCCTCCAGCAGCTCGTGCACGGAGTTCATCAGCGTCTCCATGTCGACGACACCGATGTACTCGCCGCGCCGCCCGGTCACCGCGACCCGGCCGGTGTTGTCGGTGAGCACGGCCTCCAGCGCGTCCCGCAGCGTGGCGTCCCGGGTCACCGTGTCGTGCACCAGCGTGCCCGCCCGCGCCAGCGAGCCCTTGGCCCGCATCAGGTCGCCGCGCCGCAGCCACTTGTAGGGGCGGCGCCGCTTGTCGAGCAGCAGGATCTCGTTCGTCCCGCTGCTCCGGAGCTTGTTGAAGATCTCCTGGAGCCGGTCGTTGACGGTGACCGTCGGATAGTCGGTGATCTCCACGTCCCGCACCCGGGTGAGGTTGAGCCGCTTCAGCGCCGCGCCCGCGCCCACGAACCCCGACACGAAGTCGTCGGCGGGGTTGGTGAGGATCGCCTCCGGGGTGTCGAACTGCGCGATGTGCGAGCGCTCGCGCAGGACGGCGATCCGGTCACCCAGCTTGATCGCCTCGTCGAAGTCGTGCGTGACGAAGACGATCGTCTTGTGCAGCTCGCGCTGGAGCCGGATCAGCTCGTCCTGGAGATGGTCGCGGGTGATGGGGTCCACGGCGCCGAAGGGTTCGTCCATGAGCAGGACGGGCGGGTCGGCGGCCAGTGCCCGGGCCACGCCCACCCGCTGCTGCTGGCCGCCGGAGAGCTGACGCGGATAGCGGCCCTGGAACTCGCCGGGGTCGAGGCCGACCAGGTCCAGCATCTCCTCGACCCGCGCCCTGATCCGCGGCTTCGGCCAGCCGACCATCTTCGGTACGAGGGCGATGTTCTGGGCGACGGTCATGTGCGGGAAGAGCCCGGACGACTGGATCGCGTACCCGATCCTGCGGCGCAGCTTCACCGGGTCCATGTCGGTGACGTCCTCGCCGCCGATGCGGATACGGCCGCCGGTCGGTTCGATCAGCCGGTTGATCATCTTGAGGGTGGTGGACTTGCCGCACCCGGACGGGCCGACGAAGACGACGAGTTCGCCTGCCTTGATCTCCATGTTGACGCTGTCCACGGCGGGGTCACGGCTGCCCGGATAGCGCTTGGTGAGGTGCTCCAGCTCGATGGTGGCGCCGGTCGTGGACGTGTGCGCGACGGCGGCGGCGTGCCTGTCCCGCCCGGCCTCGGTCGTCTCAGCCACGGATCCCCCTCGGGATGGTCAGCCGCCCGACGAGCACGTACGCGGCGTCGAACAGCAGCGCCAGGATGATGATCCCGACCGTGCCCGCGAGTACCTGGTTGAGCGCGTTCTTGCTGCCCAGGGATCCGATGCCACGGAAGATCTCGTTGCCGAGGCCGGGCCCGGAGGCGTAGGCCGCGATCGCCGCGATGCCCATCAGCATCTGCGTGGAGACCCGGATGCCGGTGAGGATCGGCGGCCAGGCGAGCGGCAGTTCGACCTTCAGCAGCCGGGCCACCCGGGACATCCCGATGCCCTTCGCGGCGTCCACCAGCGCGGGGTCGACCCCGCGCAGGCCCACGATCGAGTTGCGCACGACCGGCAGCAGTCCGTACAGCGTCAGCGCGATCACGGTGGGCGGGACGCCCAGACCCACGACCGGGATCAGCAGACCGATCATGGCGAGCGACGGGATCGTCAGGATCGAGGAGGTGGTGACCGTGGCGAGGCCGCCCGCCCAGTCGCTGCGGTAGGTGACCACACCGAGCACCACGCCGATGAGGGTCGCGACGACCATGCACTGGAAGACCACGCTGGCGTGCTGGTACGCGTCCATGAGCAACTGCTGATGGCGGCTGCTCAGGTACTCCCAGAAGTTCACGCCGCCTCACCCTGTCGTCGGTCAGTGCTCGGCCGCCGCCTGCTCCACCAGCGGGATGATCCGCAGCGGTACGGCGTTCTCCATGACGATCGCCGTGGAGGCCCGGACGATGCCATCAAAGCCGACGACCCGGTCGATCACCCGCTGGAGATCGGCGTTCGAGCGGGCCACCAGCCGGCACAGCATGTCCCCGCTGCCGGTGGTCGTGTGCAGCTCCAGCACCTCCGGGACGGTCGCCAAGTGAGCCCGTACGTCCGGGCCTTGCCCCTGCCGGATCTCCAGCGTCGCGAAGGCCGTCACGGGGTATCCGAGCGCGGCCGGATCCACCTGCGGGCCGAATCCCCGGATGACTCCATTCGACTGAAGACGGTCCAGCCGGGCCTGCACCGTGCCCCGCGCGACCCCCAGCCGCCGGGACATCTCCAGGACGCCGATCCGCGGCTCCCGCGCCAGCAGCACGATGAGCCGGCCATCCAGGTGATCGATCGCCATGCGCGCCTCCGGAGTGGTCATCCTGTACAGACCGCCCGGCATTCGGGGCGGAGAGCTGAACACATTGCCCAGCCGATACTCAAACTATTGCGCACCTTGTGGAAGGGCGAGAGCCTGCGGCCATGTCCCTCATCGACGCGAACCCAGACCAGACTCCCGACACCGCCCGGCAGGCCGATCCCTTCCCGGTCAAGGGAATGGACGCCGTCGTCTTCGCCGTGGGCAACGCCAAGCAGGCCGCGCACTACTACTCCACCGCGTTCGGCATGCGGCTGGTCGCCTACTCCGGACCGGAGAACGGCAGCCGCGAGACGGCGTCGTACGTCCTGGAGAACGGCTCCGCGCGCTTCGTCCTCACCTCCGTGATCAAGCCCTCCACCCCCTGGGGCCACTTCCTGGCCGAGCACGTGGCGGCGCACGGCGACGGGGTCGTCGACCTCGCCATCGAGGTCCCGGACGCGCGCGCCGCGTTCGCGTACGCCGTCGAGCACGGCGCCCGCGCGCTCACCGAGCCGTACGAGCTGAAGGACGAGCACGGCACCGTCGTGCTGGCCGCGATCGCCACGTACGGCGAGACCCGGCACACCCTCGTCGAGCGGACCGGCTACGACGGCCCCTACCTGCCCGGGTACGAGGCCGCCGCCCCGATCGTCGAGCCGCCCGCCCGGCGCACCTTCCAGGCCGTCGACCACTGTGTCGGCAACGTCGAGCTCGGCCGCATGAACGAGTGGGTCGGCTTCTACAACAAGGTCATGGGCTTCACGAACATGAAGGAGTTCGTGGGCGACGACATCGCGACCGAGTACAGCGCCCTGATGTCGAAGGTCGTCGCCGACGGCACGCTCAAGGTCAAGTTCCCGATCAACGAGCCCGCCGTCGCCAAGAAGAAGTCCCAGATCGACGAGTACCTGGAGTTCTACGGCGGCGCGGGCGTCCAGCACATCGCGCTGAACACCAACGACATCGTCCAGACCGTACGGACCATGAGCGCGGCCGGGGTCCAGTTCCTCGACACGCCCGACTCGTACTACGACACCCTCGGCGAGTGGGCCGGCGACACCCGCGTCCCCGTCGACACCCTGCGCGAACTGAAGATCCTCGTCGACCGCGACGAGGACGGCTACCTGCTCCAGATCTTCACCAAGCCGGTCCAGGACCGTCCGACCGTCTTCTTCGAGATGATCGAGCGGCACGGCTCGATGGGCTTCGGCAAGGGCAACTTCAAGGCCCTGTTCGAGGCGATCGAGCGCGAGCAGGAGAAGCGCGGCAACCTGTAGCGCCGCCCGCCCGCCGTACCGCCCGCCCGGTCAGCGCGGGGCGGTACGGCGGGGCGCGGTCGGGGGTTCCGGCCGCTGCCCGCCCGTCGCCGGGCCGGCCGGGAACGTCGGGGACGCCGAGGCCGCCGGTGCCGGTGCCTCGTACGACCCGGCCGGGGCCGGGACGGACGGGGAGGACGGGGCGGACACGTCCGGCGCGGAAGCGGCCGGTGCGGTGCGGACGGGCTCCGGGACCTCTGGTTCCGGGAACGCCGGGTCCTCCTCCAGCTCGCCCGGGAGCGCCGTGGACGACGTGGACGGCTCGCCCAGCCTGTCCAGCGTCCGCCGGGCCAGGGGAGCGAGAAGGGGCGAGAAGTACGGATTGATCTGGAGGGACTCCGCGAGGTGCCGGCGGGCGGCCCCGGTCAACTCCAGGCCGCGTTCGATCTGCCCCCGGTGATAGACGTACAGCGCACTGCGCACCCCGCCGCCGTGCTCCTTGTCCGTCGCCCGCGCCGCGAACGTCAGGGCCTCCTTGTTCTTCCCGGCCCGGTGCAGGGCCCACCCCAGCGCGTCCGCGACGCCGATACCCGGCTGCCGTTTCCACTCCGCGCGCAACCGCCGCACCGCCTCCGCCGCATCCCCATGGTCCGCCTCCAACAGCCCGAGGACCAGCGTGTCGTCGACACCGCCCGCGGTCTCCGTCCGCACCCGCGCCCGCACCAGGCCGTACTGCGCCCGCGCCGCCGGGTCGAGGCCCTGCGCCTGGTACAGCTCGCCCAGTTCCAGCGCGTACCCCGGCGCGGGCCGCCCGGCGAACGCCGCCTGATACGCGCGGAGCGCCTCCGGCACCCGCCCGAGCGAGGCCAGCGCGCGCCCCCGCCCGGCGAGCGCGGCCGGCTCGTCGCGGTCGATGCGCAGCGCGCCCTCGTAGGAGCGCAGCGACTCCGCCCGGTCACCGCGCTCCCACGCCAGCCGGCCGGCCTCCGCCAGCCAGACCGCCCGCTCGGCCGGTGTCCGGGCGCCCGCCGCCGCGTCCGAGAGCGCCGCCACCGCGTCCTCGCGCCAGCCCCGGTCCCAGTACACCTGGGCGGCGCGGGCCATCACCGGCGGCCCGGAGTGCAGCGCCTGCAGCTTCTCCAGCGCCTTGCGGCTCGCCTTGTAGTCGCCGAGGCCCCGGAAGGAGTCGATCAGCAGCGGATACGTCGTCCACTGCTTGGGCGCCAGCTTCAGCGCCGACTCCCCCCACGTGCGGCCCTTGCGGAAGTCGCCGCGGGCGTTGGCGAGCGCGGCCAGGCCCTGCAGCGCGGCCAGGTTCCCCGTCGGCCCGGCCGTCAGCGACGTACGCAGCGCCCGCTCGGCCTTCGGGAAGTAGCCGGGCGTCGCGGTGCGCCGCCCCTGCTCCACGTACGCCGTCCCGAGCACCGCCCACGACGCCGCGTCCCGCGGACGGGTGCGCAGATACGCCTCGCGGTCACGGACGAGCGCCGTCAGATCGCGCAGCGACACGGGCATCCCGGCCGTCACCGCCGTCATCGCCCCGGCCACCGGCCCCGGGGCGGGCGGCGTCGGAGTGAACCCGCCGGTGGGCAGCAGCACCATCACCCCGCCGAAAACGGCACACCCCGCGACCACGCCGATCAGCGCGCGCCGGGCGGCGCGGGAGCGGCGCCGCCCGGACGCTTTTCGGGATCCCCGCCCGGTGAGGTCCCGCTCTCGCTGTTCGATCTCCATGCCGCTCACCATGCGTCAGTACGACGACCACATCCCGACACACGAAGGGTGCGGCAGACGGGGTTCACACCGATGGCCCCGAGTGCGACGCTGTGATCATGAGCCGTATCGAAGCCCCGCGCGACGACGTCACCGGCACCCTCGTCGACCGTCTCCTGGCGGGCCTGCCGAGCGAGGCGGTCCTCAGCGACCCGGACGTCACGGTCTCGTACGCCAACGACATGGCGAGCTTCTGCGAGGCCGGCACACCCGCCGTCGTCGTCCTGCCGCGCACCGTCGAACAGGTCCAGCACGTCATGCGCACCGCGACCGCGCTGCGGGTTCCGGTCGTCCCGCAGGGCGCCCGCACCGGCCTGTCCGGTGCCGCGAACGCCTCGGACGGGTGCATCGTGCTCTCCCTGGTGAAGATGGACCGGATCCTCGAGATCAGTCCCGTCGACCGGATCGCCGTCGTCGAGCCCGGCGTCGTCAACGCCACGCTCTCGCGCGCGGTCAACGAACACGGTCTGTACTACCCGCCGGACCCCTCCAGCTGGGAGATGTGCACGATCGGCGGCAACATCGGCACCGCCTCCGGCGGTCTGTGCTGTGTGAAGTACGGGGTGACCGCCGAGTACGTCCTCGGCCTGGACGTCGTGCTCGCCGACGGACGGCTGATGAGCACCGGCCGCCGCACCGCGAAGGGGGTCGCCGGCTACGACCTCACCCGGCTCCTCGTCGGATCGGAGGGTTCGCTCGGCATCGTCGTACGGGCGGTGCTGGCCCTGAAGCCGCAGCCGCCCCGGCAACTGGTGCTGGCCGCCGAGTTCGGGTCGGCACGGGCCGCCTGCGACGCCGTCTGCCGGATCATGGAGGGCGGCCATGTGCCCTCCCTCCTCGAACTGATGGACCGTACGACGGTGAAGGCGGTGAACGCCCTGGCCCACATGGGCCTGCCGGAGACCACCGAGGCCCTCCTGCTCGCCGCCTTCGACACCCACGACCCGGCGGCCGACCTCGCCGCAGTGGGCGCGCTGTGCGAGGCCGCGGGCGCCACCCAGGTGGTACCGGCGGAGGACGCGGCGGAATCCGAACTCCTCCTCCAGGCACGGCGTCTGTCGCTCACCGCGCTCGAAGCGGTCAAGGGCACCACGATGATCGACGACGTGTGCGTGCCGCGCTCCCGGCTCGGCGACATGCTCGACGGCATCGAGCGCGTCGCGGAGAAGTACTCCCTGACCATCGGCGTCTGCGCGCACGCCGGCGACGGCAACACCCACCCCACCGTCTGCTTCGACGCCACCGACCCCGACGAGTCCCGGCGCGCCCGTGAGTCCTTCGACGAGATCATGGCCCTCGGTCTGGAACTCGGCGGCACGATCACCGGCGAACACGGGGTCGGCGTCCTGAAGAAGGAGTGGCTGGCGCGCGAGATCGGGCCGGTCGGGGTGGAGATGCAGCGCGCCGTCAAGGCCGCGTTCGACCCGCTCGGGATCCTCAACCCGGGCAAGGTGTTCTAGTGCCGCGGCGGGCACCGTTCGCCCTTCGAGGAGCGGCGTCCGGTGCCTGCTCTCGGCGTGCCGGCCGGAAGTCCTCGTACTGGACGTACTTGGGCTTTCGGCCGGTGCGGCGAGAGTGCGTGCCGGGCGTCGTGACGGGGCGAACGTTGCCTGCCGCGGCACCAGGTCGTGCCGCGGCGTCGGACCCGGCCGGGTAAATGCGCCGCCGTGCCCGCGCCGTGTTCACTCCCCGTCCTTCGACTCGTCCGACGGCCACGGGTCGCGCAGCCACAACTCGTCGGCCGACGGAGATCCCGGCTGGTCCTGGAGGTCCCCGTGCTCACGCGAGGCCGAACGCGGGGGAGAGGCCGAGAGCCTGGGGGAGGGCGCGAGCAGTTCGGCGAGGCCGTCGTCGAGGCCGAGTTGCTCGCTCTCGGACCCCGGCGGAACCGCCCGCAGGGTGCGCTCCAGCCACGCGGACACCTGCGTGGCCGGCACCTCCAGCAGCGCGTCACCGTCGGGTGAGGTGAGCGCCATCAGCACGACGCCGCGTCCCGCGACCTTCGTCGGCCACACCCGCACATCGCCGTGCCCGCTCGGCCGGAACACGCCCTCGACGAGCAGCTCACGGGCGAAGGTCCAGCTGACCGGATGGTCCGAGCAGATGTGGAAGGTGATGTGGACGGCGTACGGGTCGTCGGAGCGGTAGGCCAGCCGGGCGGGCACGGGGATGCTGCGCTCGGGGGACAGGACGAGGTGCAGTTCGAGTTCGCGTTCCACCACGGTGTGCATGTCGGTGCGCTTCCCTTCGTCTACGGGCCTCCAAGGCGGGTCCGTACGAGTGGAGAGCGCGGTGGCGCGGAACCATTACGCGGGTTCGGAGAAATCTTTTGGCAGGCGTGCCGGAGCCGACCGTCCGGCCGGTGACCGGAAGTGGCGGATCCTTGCCCGAAAGAGGTGGGTACCGCGGGAGCGCCGCTGACGGGTGCGTCGGTCTGATAGATGTGGAGCCCCCAAAAGACCCCCGAGCAGATACGGGACGACGGACATGAGCGCCCCAACCCCGGCCCCCGGTGACGACAGGCCCCGCGAAGGGTATTACCCGGACCCCTCCATTCCTGGATATGTCCGGTACTGGAACGGTGCCGCCTGGGTACCGGGTACGAGCCGTCCCGCACCGTCCGACGGCGTGCCGCTCGCGCCGCCGCCCGGCACGCGCCCGGTGGCTCCCGTACCCGCCCCGGCACCGGCGCCCACCGAGGAGACGGGACCGCACTTCTTCGACGAGGACCCCGGGCCGGCCGCCGAGCCGCGGCTGGTGACCCCGGCCGAGGCGCAGCACGGCAGCAGGCCCGAGCCGGCGACCGCGTGGGGCGCCGACCGCTCGCACCAGTCCGGTTTCGGCGGCGAGCAGGACCGCCGGGTGTCCTGGGGGGCGCCCCAGGGCGCCGACCCGCGTCTGCCGCGCGCGGCGGAGCCCGCCGAAGCGGTCCGGCCGCCCGGCGGCGAGACGCCGCACACGGACGGCACGGCGACGCTCGGGCCCACGGACCCGGCGGGCGGCTCGCAACCCCCGGAGCCCGACGGCACCTTCGTCTTCCGCCGCCGGTCCCCGGCGGCGGGTCCCGGCGCGGCGACCGGCGCCGCGGGGGCCGTGGGCGGGAACGCCGGCCCGGCCGCGGCGAGCGGCGCGCAGTTCGCCGGCCCGGGGCAGCAGGCGGGCCCCGGAGCGTCCGCGGCCACCGGTCCGGCCACCGGTACCCCGGGCAGCCAGGAGCCCGTCCCCTCCGAGGGCACCATGACCTTCCGCGCGCGCTCCGCGCGCACGGAGCAGCAGGGCGGGGCGAGGGGCGGGAGCCCGGCCCCGGCAGGCGGCGCGGCGGGGGCGGCCACGCCCGCGGACGGCCCCGCGGGTGCCGGGGGCGGCTTCGGTGCCGGACAGGCGGCGGCCGCCCAGGCGGCCAAGGCCGCCGCCGCCCAGCAGCCGCCCGCCCCGGCCGTGCCCCAGCAGTCCGGCGGCCCCGCCGCCACGCCGCTGTCGAGCGGCGCCGGCGGCGGACAGCCCTCCTGGGCCCAGCAGGTGCACCGGCTCGCGGGCGACGAGGGGCCCGTCCCGCCCTGGAAGCCGCCGGTCGACGACGTGTTCCAGGCCGCCGCCCGCCGCCACTCCGCGGCACGGCCCGCGGGCCTGGGCAGACGGCTGGTGGCCCGGATCGTGGACACCGCGGTGCTGGGCACCGTCACCGCCGTGGCCGCCGTGCCGTTGGGCACCAAGGCGATCGACCACATCAACGAGAAGATCGACGCGGCCAAGCGGTCCGGACAGACCGTGACGGTCTGGCTGCTGGACGGTACGACCGCGGGCTACCTGGGTGTTTGCCTCGCCGTCCTGCTCCTGTTCGGCGTGGTCTACGACGCGTTGCCCACCGCCCGCTGGGGCCGCACCCTCGGCAAGAAGCTGTGCGGTATCGAGGTCCGGGACATCGAGGGCCACGAACCCCCGTCCTTCGGCCGGGCGCTGCGCCGCTGGCTCGTCTACAGCGTCGCCGGCGTCCTGGGCGTCGGTGTCGTGGGCGTCCTGTGGTGCCTGTTCGACCGACCCTGGCGGCAGTGCTGGCACGACAAGGCGGCCCACACCTTCGTGGCCGCCCAGCCGCCCTCCGCCTAGGGTCTGCCGTCCGGGTCGGGCGGCGGCGGGCTCCGCGGTCCCCCGGACGGCCGCCCGCGGGATGCGGAGCCGGAGGGTTCGCGGTCGACTCGGGCCATGAGCAGCGAACCGCCGCCCCCCGGCTCCGGGCAGCCACCGGAGGATGACCCGTTCAAGAAGCAGCCCCCGCCGGCTGAGGGCGGCGGTTCCCCGTACGACGGCACCTCGTCCCCGCCGCCTTCGGGTTCGCCGTACGACTCCCCGCACGACAACCGGACCCCGCCGTCAGGGAGTCAGCCCCCGCCCCCCGGCGGGGGCCCCTATGGTTCGGGTGGCGGCGGTCCCTACGGCTCCGGTGGCGGCGGCCCGTACGGCTCCGGTGGCGGCGATCCCTACGGACCCGGCGGTCCCTACGGCGGCGATCCGCTGGAGGGCATGCCGCCGCTCGCCGACAGCGGCAAACGCGTGCTGGCGAGGATCCTCGACATGATCCTCGTGGGCATCGTGGTGTGGCTGCTGTCCTGGGCGTTCGGGGTCACCGAGTACAACGTGAACGCGGACCGGGTCGAGTACGGCAAGGGCCTCGGGCAGTCCGTGATCGCGGCCGTGCTCTACACCGGCTACGACACCTTCCTGATCCGCAGGTCGGGCCAGACCCTCGGCATGAGACTGTTCAACATGCGGGTGGCCGACCTGGACAACGGCGCCACACCCTCCACACAGACCTCGCTGATCCGCGCGCTGGTGCTGTGGATTCCGTTCGCGTTCTGCTGCGCGTGCATCTGGACCGCGATCGCGGGCGGCTGGAGTTTCTTCGACAAGCCCTACAAGCAGGGTCTGCACGACAAGGCGGCCAAGACGGTGGTGGTGGCCACCGGCTGACACCAGCGATCAGCCGCACTCCACCAGGAGACGGCTGACCGGGACGGCGGGTCCGCGCTTCGGGGGCCCGCCGGACGTGCGCAGGGTCATGGACCCGCCGGTTCGTGAACGGGCTCGGACGACGCGGAGACGGAAGCGGCGACGGACGCGGTCTCGCGCCGCACCGGAACCCGCGCCTGAACGGCGGGGGCCGCGGCGGCCGACGGTGCGCGCTTCGGCAGCGGAACCGTTACGGCGACGAGCAGTCCGAGAGCGAGTGCCGAGAGGGTGATCACCGCGATCCCCAGGCCCGAACTCGTCTGAGACAGCAGCAGCATGGCGAGCGTCGAGAAGATCACGGTGCAGGAACCGTAGGCGAGCTGTGCGGCGGTCGGACGAGGCATGGCGATTCCTCGGGGTGGGGGTACTCCCCCCGTGCCTCTCGAGATGGGGGAGGATGCGGACAACAACGGGGGTGGAGCTGCGAACTCGGGTGGTACGGCGAACCGGGGTGGGGCACCGAGCCCGGGTGGCCCCGCGAGCTCGGACGGAACGGTGAATCGCGGGGCGACAACGCTGTCCCCCTGTCGATCCGTCGGCATTCCAACGTTGCGCCAATCGACTCTATTCGCCTGCATGCCCGACTGGAACGCCCGGTAAGCGTGACCTAACCCACGGTGCCGGTGCACAGGGGGCGCACGGATTCATCGCGTCCATCAAGTGGACGGTCGGACGCGCCCGTTGGGTGCACTTGTGGGGGTTCGGATACCGAACGGGCGCTCCTACATAGTGCAGTTGACTTGTGCAAGTCAAGATCTGTCTTTTCTTTGGTAACTCCGGTCAAATGTCGTCACTTGACACGCGTATACGCGCGCGGAGCGTGACACCGGGATCCCCCCATCCGCGCGGACGGGCGCGGGGGAGGATTTCAAGTGACCAGCAGACCATGGACGTTCAGAGCAGCCGCGGTGGGCGTCGCCCTCGCGGCGGCCACCGCCACGTTCTCGACGTTCGCCGTTGCGCAGGCCGACGGCGCGTCGTCGTCGGCGACCGTGGAGCGCCACGACCCGCAGCCGGCCAGGAACAAGGTCGACCACGACCTCGACGGCCCGCTCAGCAAGACCCAGGACGCACAGCGTAAAGAAGCCCTGGACCAGGTCATATCCGGCGACGCGAAGGTGCAGGACCGCAACGGTTCGCACGTCGTCCAGCTCAAGGGCAAGAACAAGGGCAAGAGCAAGTACGTCGAGCTCGGCCGCGAGAAGACCGACCGGATCTTCACGATCCTCGTCGAGTTCGGCGACCAGGTGGACAGCCGCTACGGCGGCACCGTCGGCCCGCTGCACAACCAGATAGCCGCGCCCGACCGCGCCAAGGACAACAGCACGGCGTGGCAGGCGGACTACAACCAGAAGCACTTCCAGGACCTCTACTTCGGCACCGGCAAGAACACCGAGTCGCTGAAGAAGTACTACGAGAAGGAGTCCTCGGGCCGTTACTCGGTCGACGGCGAGGTCACCGACTGGGTCAAGGTCCCCTACAACGAGGCCCGTTACGGCTCCAACAAGGCGTCCACCGGCGCCTGGTACGCGGTCCAGGACGGAGTCACCGCCTGGGTCGCCGACCAGAAGGCGGCCGGCAAGTCCGATGCCGCCATCAAGGCGGACCTCGCCCAGTACGACCAGTGGGACCGCTACGACTACGACGGCGACGGCAACTTCAACGAGCCCGACGGCTACATCGACCACTTCCAGATCGTCCACGCCGGTGAGGACGAGTCCGCGGGCGGCGGTGCGCAGGGCGAGGACGCGATCTGGGCCCACCGCTGGTACGCGTTCGGCACCGACGCCGGCGCGACCGGCCCGGTCGGCAACAAGCTGGGCGGCGCCGCGATCGGCGACACCGGCATCTGGGTCGGCGACTACACCATCCAGCCGGAGAACGGCGGACTCGGCGTCTACGCCCACGAGTACGGCCACGACCTCGGCCTCCCGGACGAGTACGACACCTCCGGCGGCGGCGAGAACGGCACCGGTTTCTGGACGCTGATGTCGGCCGGTTCCTGGCTCGGTACCGGCAAGAACGCCATCGGCGACCTGCCCGGCGACATGAACGCCTGGGACAAGCTGCAGCTCGGCTGGCTCGACTACGACCGGGCCAAGGCCGGCGTGACGTCGGAGCACAAGCTGGGCGTCGCCGAGTACAACACCAAGAACAGGCAGGCCGTCGTGGTCTCGCTGCCTGACAAGGAAGTCACCACCACGGTCGTCACGCCCGCACAGGGCGCCACCCAGTGGTGGAGCGGCAGCGGCAACGACCTCAAGAACACGCTGACCCGTTCGGTCGACCTCACCGGCAAGTCAGCGGCCACGCTGACGCTCGACGGCTGGTACGACATCGAGCAGGACTACGACTACCTCTACACCGAGGTGTCCACCGACGGCGGTGCGAACTGGACCGCCCTCGACGGCACGGTGGACGGCGCCGCGATCCCGCGCGACGGCAGCGGCAAGCCCGCGCTGACCGGCTCCGTGGACGCGTACAAGAAGCTGTCCTTCCCGCTCGACGCCTACGCGGGCAAGAAGATCGACCTGCGCTTCCGCTACCAGAGCGACGGTGGCGTGGCGTTGAAGGGCTTCACGGCCGACGAGATCACCGTGACCGCCGACGGCACGCCGCTCTTCTCCGACAACGCGGAGAGCGCGGACGCCGCGTGGACCGCCGCCGGCTTCTCCCGGATCGGCGCGTCCTTCTCCGACGAGTACGCGCAGTACTACATCGCCGAGAACCGCCAGTACGTCTCGTACGACAAGACCCTCAAGGTCGGCCCGTACAACTTCGGCTTCTCGACGACGCGTCCGGACTGGGTCGAGCACTACCCGTACCAGAACGGTCTGCTCATCTGGAAGTGGGACACCTCCCAGGCGGACAACAACACCAGCGCCCACCCGGGCGCGGGTCAGATCCTGCCGGTGGACGCGCACCCGGCGGCCCTGAAGTGGACCGACGGAACGATCCTCCGGAACAAGATCCAGACCTTCGACTCGACCTTCAGTACCTACCCGACGGACGAGCTCAAGCTCCACAACGCCGACGTCGCACTGAAGATCAAGTCGCAGAAGGGGGTCTCCGTCTTCGACGACGGCAGGAACTCGTACTACGACCCGGCGAACCCCACGGGTGGTGTCAAGGTCACTGACACCAACACCAAGATCCGGATCGTGAAGGAGCCGAAGGACGGCTCGACGATCACGCTCCTCGTGGGCCCGTCGACGAAGTAAGCGATGTTTTAGCAGGTCAGAGCATGATCGGCCGTGACCCCCTGGCGGGTTGCGGCCGATCGTGTTTAGGTGCGTCCTGTGGATTTCTTATTGACACCGGGACGCACGGGGGTGTGACTGCATGGCCGCAGGAGGTTTCTGCAAGCTGCCGAACGGCAGTGTGGTGGTGGCGCTGAACCTGCCCAGCCCGCCGGGCTCGGCGCTGGGCTGCGTGCGCTTCCTGGTGCTGGCCCAGAACCGGGCCCGCGCCCTGACCCGCCTGCGCAACCTGGGCCTGCGCGCCGTGTACCTCAGCGGCAACGGGGCTCCGCCCACCCCCGACGAGATCACCGCCGTGCTGCACCATCCCGACGGCCTGATATGGCGTACGGCCCCCGACACCGGTGTCGCGTGCCCGGTCCCGTCCCAGGAGCTCTGGCACCCGATCAGAGCCCTCCTGAGACGCCCGGCCCCTCAGCCGTGAGACAGGCGGATCCCGAAGGAACCGGGACAGCCGTCAGACGACCGGCTTGCCGGTCAGTTCGACGCCCGCTCCCCGCAGCTCCTCCAGCGCCCGCTCCGTGGTCGCCTCGGACACCCCGGCCGTGAGGTCGAGCAGCACCTGCGTACGGAAACCGTCCCGCACCGCGTCGAGCGCGGTGGCCCGCACACAGTGGTCGGTCGCGATGCCCACCACGTCCACCTCGTCGATCTCGCGGGCCCGCAGCCAGTCGCCCAGCGAGACCCCGTTCTCGTCGGCGCCCTCGAACCCGCTGTAGGCCGCCGCGTACGCGCCCTTGTCGAAGACGGCGTCGATCGCGCCGGAGGCGACCACCGGGGCGAAGTTCGGGTGGAACCCCACGCCCTCGGTGCCGGCCACGCAGTGCGCGGGCCAGGAGTGGACGTAGTCGGGGTTGTCGGCGAAGTGGCCGCCGGGGGCGATGTGCAGGTCGCGGGTGGCGACGACATGCCGGTAGCCGGCGGGCGCCTGCCCGATCAGCTCCGTGATGGCGGCGGCCACGTCGGCGCCCCCGGCCACCGCGAGGCTGCCTCCCTCGCAGAAGTCGTTCTGCACGTCTACGACGATCAAGGCGCGGCGCATGGTCGGTGTCCTTCGACTATGGGGTCGGTGTGGGGATGCGGGCCCGGCCTGTCGGGCCCGCCTGGAGACTTCACGTGCGGCGCGGGAGGGGGCTGGGTCACTGCTGTCGGCCCCGACGGCTGTGCTCGTGCGTGCTGCCGTTGCATTCCCGCTGACCGCCCGTTCATTCGTGTTTGCCCGGGGGAGGCCGAAGAAGCCGGTTGCCGCCACGGCGTTGCCCGCGCGCACCCCGGCGCACCCGGGGCGCAACGGACGTGTGCGGGCGGGCGGAGCCGGACGCCGCCCGGGACACGCCGCCGCGCAGACGCCTTCTCGACGGACGCGTAGTCCTTCTCCGACGTGGTCCGGGGGAATCCTCAGACGTACTCCGTGGGAATCACCGCTTCCCCGCGCGACAGCTGGGTCGCCGAGAGCGGCAGACGGGCACGGACGGCCGCGTGCCGGTCGCGCGCCATGTCGAGCGGCTCCCGGGAGACGACCTGGCCGCCCTTGACCAGCTCGACCAGGAGCTGCTGGTCGGCGAGGCCGCCGGGCACCGGCCCGGTCCCGATCACCTCGGCCTCGGCGAACCCGCGCTCGTCGCGCCGCCGCGCCGCCCACTTGCGCCCGCCGATGGAGGTCTTGCCCCCGGTCGACTTCTTGGCCACGGGCTCCAGCGGAGCCTTCGGGTCCGCAGACTCGGCGCGCGCGACCAGCTTGTAGACCATCGAGCAGGTGGGGTGGCCGGACCCCGTGACCAGCTGAGTGCCGACGCCGTACGCGTCCACCGGCGCCGCCGCCAGCGAGGCGATCGCGTACTCGTCCAGGTCCGAGGTCACGACGATCTTCGTCCCGGTCGCCCCCAGCTCGTCCAGCTGCTGCCGCACCCGGTGCGCGACCAGCAGCAGGTCCCCGGAGTCGATCCGGACCGCCCCCAGCTCGGGCCCGGCGATCTCGACGGCCGTCCGCACGGCCTCGGCGACGTCGTACGTGTCCACGAGCAGCGTGGTGTCCCGGCCGAGCGAGTTCACCTGGGCCTGGAAGGCGTCCCGCTCGTGGTCGTGCAGGAGGGTGAAGGCGTGCGCGGAGGTCCCCACGGTCGGGATGCCGTAGCGGAAGCCGGCCGCCAGGTCGGAGGTGGTCGTGAAACCGCCCACGTACGCGGCCCGCGCGGCGGCGACCGCCGCCAGCTCGTGGGTGCGCCGGGCGCCCATCTCGATCAGCGGTCGTCCGCCGGCGGCGGAGGACATCCGGGAGGCGGCGGCCGCGATCGCCGAGTCGTGGTTGAGGATCGAGAGGATCACGGTCTCCAGGAGCACGCACTCCGCGAAGGACCCCTCGACCCGCAGGATGGGCGAACCCGGGAAGTACACCTCGCCCTCGGGATAGCCCCAGATGTCCCCGCGGAAGCGGTACGAGGCGAGCCACTCCAGGGTCGGCTCGTCCACGACGGCCCGCTCGCGCAGGAAGCCGAGGACGTCGGCGTCGAAGCGGAAGTTCTCGACGGCGTCGAGGACCCGCCCGGTGCCCGCCACGACGCCGTAGCGGCGTCCCTCGGGCAGCCGCCGGGTGAAGACCTCGAAGACCGAGCGCCGCTCGGCGGTCCCGGCGGCCAGCGCGGCCTGCAGCATCGTCAGCTCGTACTGGTCCGTGAAGAGCGCCGTCGAGGGCACGTCCACCGGCAGTCCGAGGTCCGCTGGATTCACTGTGCTCTCCTCGCACTCATCGCTCCGTGTCCCCCGGCACGGGGCCGGGGGGCCGGGGGTCGTCCCCCGGAATCGCCGCACAGCACGGGATCGTACCCCCATCTCGTCACTCTGACGATTTGTGGGTCCGGTTTGTCGGGCCCGTTTGTGCGGGCACCCCCTTGTGGTGGCAGCATGGGCCGTGTGACGGCTCCCGCACCCCTAGAGACCGAAAAGACCGAGTCGGCGGAGGAGGTCTTCGCCGTGCCCGAGCCGGACGTCCCCTGGATCACGATCGTGCACAACGACCCGGTCAACCTCATGAGTTACGTGACGTATGTCTTCCAGACGTACTTCGGGTACACCAAGGACAAGGCCACCAAGCTCATGCTCGACGTCCACCACAAGGGCCGGGCGGTCGTCTCCAGCGGCACGCGCGAGGAGATGGAGCGCGACGTGCAGGCGATGCACGGCTACGGTCTGTGGGCCACCCTTCAGCAGGACCGGAAGTAACCGGACCACCGAAAAGCCCCGAAACCGCGAGCAGGACCGGAAGTAGCGAACTCACTCCATGCCAGGACACTTCGAACCGCTCCCCGACGGCGGCGCGGCCGTCGCGCTCGACGAGGTCGAGATCTCCATCATCCGCTCCCTCGCCGTGCAGCTCCTGGAGCTCATCGGTCCCGGCCCCGCGGAGGACGCCCCCGACGACCCGCTCGCGGAGCTGTTCGCGGAGGGCCCCAGCGAGCCGCCCTCCGACCCGGTGCTGCAGCGCCTCTTCCCGGACGCCTACAGCGGCCCCGGCGTCGAAGCCGCCTCGCCGGAGCAGGCCGAGGAGCAGCGGGCGTACTCCTCCGAGTTCCGCCGCTTCACCGAGAACGACCTGCGCGCGGGCAAGCGTGAGAACGCCCTCGTGGTGATCCGCTGCCTCGACGCGCTCACCACGGCGGGCGACGGCGGTGCGGTCCTCAAGCTCTCCGTCCCGGAGTCCGAGTCGTGGCTGCGCGCGCTCAACGACCTGCGGCTGGCGATCGGCGCCCGGCTCGACGTCGTCGACGAGGAGGACACCGACCTCCTCTACCGTCTTCCCGACGAGGACCCGCGCAAGCCGATGGTGATGGCGTACCTCTGGCTGGGCGGTCTCCAGGAGACGCTCGTCGAGACCCTTATGCCGTGATCTCTCCGCATTTCGGCGTTCGCTCAGAGGACGCTCAAATCCGGATAACGATCCCGTCACCGTTGCGGCCTGCTATATAGCGCTGTGGTCTCTTTGTCCGCTTCTCCCTGTGGTGTGCACTACACGAGCCGCCCGCCCCGTCCGTTGCGGTCGTGATAAATCTTCACGACCGCCCGACAGGACACCACCCACGTCCGGTCGGGTGCGCCACCGAGCCGGCGGATCGCCGGCCAGGCACAAGCTCCATCAATCCGGGGGGATCGGAACCCGATCCGAGGCCAGGGGGACTGGCTCGGAACGGCATGGAGAAAGGCGCACCACACATGACCTCATCGCAGGTCGACCAGACCGACGAGCCGCGTGCGGGCAGTGAGGCCGTGGGCGGCGACGCCCCCGAAGAGGGGTACGAGCGAGGGCTCGGAAGCCGCCAGGTCCAGATGATCGCGATCGGCGGCGCCATCGGCGTCGGTCTCTTCCTGGGCGCCGGGGCGAACATCGCCAAGGCCGGCCCCAGCCTCATCCTCATGTACGCCCTGGCCGGCGTGATCATCTTCTTCATCATGCGGGCACTCGGCGAACTGCTCCTGTACCGCCCGGTCTCGGGGTCCTTCGCGGAGTACTCCCGCGAGTTCCTCGGCCCGTTCTTCGGCTACTTCACCGGCTGGACGTACTGGCTGATGTGGGTGGTCACCGGCATGGCCGAGCTGACCGCCGCCGCGATCTACGTCCACTACTGGTTCCCGGCCGTCCCCCAATGGGTGACCGCACTGGTGTTCCTGGTCGTCCTCTTCGTGGCGAACCTGATCTCGGTGAAGCTCTTCGGCGAGATCGAGTTCTGGTTCTCGATGGTCAAGGTCACCGCGCTGATCGGCATGATCGTGATCGGCCTCGGCGTGCTCACCTTCGGCTTCAGCTCCGCCGGTGACACCGCCTCCGTCGCCAACCTCTGGCAGTTCGACGGCTTCTTCCCCAAGGGCATCGGCTCCTCCCTGATGACCCTCCAGGGCGTCATGTTCGCCTACCTCGCCGTCGAGCTCGTCGGCGTCACCGCGGGCGAGTCCGAGAACCCCGAGAAGACGCTTCCCAAGGCGATCAACACCCTCCCGTGGCGCATCGCCCTCTTCTACGTCGGCGCGCTCACGGTCATCCTCTGCGTCGTGAAGTGGACGGAGTTCGCCCCCGGGGTGAGCCCCTTCGTGGAGGCCTTCGCGAAGATCGGCATCCCGGCCGGCGCCGGCATCGTCAACTTCGTCGTGCTCACCGCCGCCCTGTCGTCCTGCAACTCCGGCATGTACTCCACGGGCCGCATGTTGCGCACCCTCGCCGACAACGGCGAGGCGCCGAAGATCTTCAACAAGCTCTCCTCGACCAAGACCCCGGCCTTCGGCATCACGGTCTCCGTGCTCTTCATGGGCATCGGCGTGATCCTGAACTACATCGTCCCGGAGAAGGCCTTCGGCTACGTCACCTCGGTGGCCACCGCGGCCGGCATCTGGACCTGGCTGATGATCCTGGTCAGCCACATCCTCTACCGCCGCGCGGTCGACGCCGGACGCCTGCCGGCCTCGTCCTTCCCGGCCCCGGGCGGCGCGAAGTGCAGCTGGGTCGCGGTCGCGTTCCTGCTCTTCGTCACGGGCCTGATCGCCTATGACGCCGACTCCCGCATCTGCCTCTACGTGATGGCCGTCTGGGCCGTCGCGCTGGCCGTGGGCTGGGCCGTCCTCAAGACCCGCAACCCGCAGGTCACCGAGCGCCGTGAGCCCACCTTCGAGAAGGCCCACTGACCCGGCCGCAGACGTCCGGCCCGCACGGGCCGCCGCTCGGACGTCCGGCATACGGGCCGCCCCGTACCACTCCTCGGTACGGGGCGGCCCGTCTGCTTATCCTGGCCGACATGCTGACCATCACTCAGGCCCTCGTCGACCAGATCGTCGCGCACGCGCGCCAGGACCACCCCGACGAGGCGTGCGGCGTCGTCGCGGGCCCGGCGGGCGCGGGCCGCCCCGAGCGCTTCATCCCCATGCTCAACGCCGCCCGTTCGCCCACCTTCTACGAGTTCGACTCGGGCGACCTGCTGAAGCTGTACCGCGAGATGGACGACCGCGACGAGGAGCCGGTGATCATCTACCACTCCCACACGGCGACCGAGGCGTACCCCTCCCGCACGGACATCTCCTACGCCAACGAGCCCGGCGCCCACTACGTCCTCGTCTCGACCGCGGACACCGACGACGCCGGGCCCTTCCAGTTCCGTTCGTACCGGATCCTGGAGGGCGAGGTCACGGAGGAGGAGGTCAAGGTCGTAGAGACCTACTGATCTCACCCTCCGGCCCGAAAGTATCCGGAATGCGAGACCGCACTCGGGGATCCCGGGCGGGAATCGATACGATGAGCCCATGGTTTCCCAGGACGTGAGCGAGAAGACGCCGGGCGTGCTGCTCGTGGCGCGGCTGCACGTCGACCTGTGCAGGCTGCAGAGCGCCATCTGTACGCCCTGATCGCGCCGCCGCCGTACGGCCGTGAGCCATCGGGGCACCCCGGGCGAAGCCGAGGGCTTCGGGGATCCGCAACCGGCGTACCCCATGCTTTTACCGCGCTGCCGCGCGCCCACCGACCGACTTCCTTCCGACAGGAGCCCGAACCCATGGCCATCGAGGTCCGCATCCCCACCATCCTCCGTACCTACACCGGCGGCGAGAAGGCCGTCGAGGGCGGCGGGGAGACCCTCGCCGAGCTCTTCGCCGACCTCGAGACCCGGCACGCGGGCATCCAGGCACGCATCGTCGACGACGGCCAGCTGCGCCGCTTCGTCAACGTCTACCTGAACGACGAGGACGTCCGCTTCCTCGACGGCATCAACACCAAGCTCGCCGACGGCGACAACGTGACGATCCTGCCGGCCGTGGCCGGCGGTATGGCCTGATCGGCCGCTGGTCACTCATGCGCTACGACTCCCCGCTCGCCGCGGTGGGCAACACCCCTCTGGTGCGCCTGCCGCGGCTCTCGCCGTCCGCGGACGTCCGTATCTGGGCGAAGCTGGAGGACCGCAATCCCACCGGCTCGGTCAAGGACCGGCCCGCGCTGCACATGATCGAACAGGCGGAGAAGGACGGCCGTCTGACACCCGGCTGCACCATCCTGGAACCGACGTCGGGCAACACGGGCATCTCGCTGGCGATGGCGGCGAAGCTCAAGGGCTACCGCATGGTGTGCGTGATGCCCGAGAACACCTCGCAGGAACGGCGTGAGCTGCTCGGCATGTGGGGCGCGGAGATCATCCCCAGTCCGGCGGCAGGCGGCTCCAACACCGCCGTGCGCGTCGCGAAGGAACTCTCGGCCGAGCACCCCGACTGGGTGATGCTGTACCAGTACGGGAACCCGGACAACGCGGGGGCGCACTACGCGACGACCGGGCCGGAGATCCTTGCCGACCTGCCCTCCGTCACCCACTTCGTGGCGGGTCTCGGCACCACCGGCACCCTGATGGGCGTCGGGCGCTTCCTCCGGGAGAACAAGCCGGACGTGAAGATCGTCGCGGCGGAGCCGCGCTACGACGACCTGGTGTACGGGCTGCGCAACCTGGACGAGGGCTTCGTTCCCGAGCTGTACGACGCGTCCGTCCTGACCACCCGTTTCTCGGTCGGCTCCGCCGACGCGGTGACCCGTACCCGGGAGCTGCTCCAGCAGGAGGGCATCTTCGCGGGGGTCTCCACCGGGGCCGCGCTGCACGCCGCGATCGGGGTCGGCCGCAAGGCGCTCGCCGCGGGTGAGAACGCCGACATCGTCTTCGTCGTGGCCGACGGGGGCTGGAAGTACCTGTCGACGGGGGTCTACACCGCCGCGACGACGGAGGAGGCCATCGCCACGCTCCAGGGGCAGCTCTGGGCGTAGGGCCCCCGGCGGGGTTCGCCCCTACCCGTCCCTACCTGGGGGGCTGCCGCCCCCTGGACCCCCGCTTCGGCCTGAACGGCCTCGTCCTCGAACGCCGGACGGGCTGAGGGCGCGGGGCTGCGCTGATCGGCCGCCCTCGAAGGCCGGCGCCGGGGCCATGTATGTCAAGCCCGTCCGGCGTTCGAGGACGAGCCCTTCGGGCGATCGGGGGTCCAGGGCCGCAGCCCCTCGGCGGGGAGCTGGGGGCGGAGCCCCCAGGGGCGGGTCAGGTGGGCGACGCGGCTCAGTCGGCCAGGTGGCGGACCTGGTCCCACAGCACCGGATCTACCACCCCGACCCGCCGCCGGAACTCCCCCACGGACACCTCGCGCAGCTCATCCGTCTCCAGGAAACTCGTCCGCCCGTGCGCGTCACCGACCGCCCCGGGCGGCAGCGGGATCACCCCGGCCCGCTCGTCGTGGTACTTGCTCGTGATCTTCGCGACGGTCGCCCGCTTCCCCCGCACCACCAGCACCAGACACGGCCGGTCCTTCCCCCCGGACATGTCCTCGTAGGGGACGTTCGCCCACCAGATCTCCGCCGGCCGGGGCCGCGTCCCCCGCCGCACCCCGCCGGGGCGCCGGCCGGGCCGGCCGGGCGGCCGGGTACGCGCGGCGGGCCGGCGCCCACGGCGCCCCCAGCCGTCCACCAGCGTCGCGACGAGCGCGAGCAGCACCACGGCCGCCAACGCGAGCCACCAGGACGTGTCCATACCAAAGAAGGTACCGGCGCGCACCCCGTCGCGCCCCCCGCCCGCGCGACGCGCCCGTCCCACCTTCGTCCGAGCGTCCATCCGAACCGGTGACAGCACAGGTGAGTTCGCCCACAACGGCCCCTGGCGGAGGAGCGACCCGCCCTTTTGCGCCTTACGCTCGACGGACCGCACGACCCCCGTTCCCGTATCTGCTCCGAGTAGTTGCCTACCGCACTTACTCTCTGCACTTCCTGTCAGCGCGGAGGTTCCAGCTCTTATGAAGCTCACCGTCGTCGGCTGCTCGGGGTCGTTCCCGTCCGCGGAATCGGCCTGCTCGAGCTACCTCGTAGAGGCCGACGGCTTCCGGCTGCTTCTCGACATGGGCAACGGTGCCCTTGGCGAGCTGCAGCGCCACTGCGGTCTCTACGACCTCGACGCGATCTTCCTCAGCCATCTGCACGCCGACCACTGCATCGACATGTGCGCGTACTTCGTCGCGCGCTACTACCGCCACGAGGGCGGCCGCTGCGACCCGATCCCCGTCTACGGACCCGAGGGCACGGAGCAGCGCCTGACCACCGCGTACGCGGACACTCCCACCGCCTCCTCGATGAGCGAGGTCTTCGACTTCCACACGGTCAAGCCGGGCTCGTTCGAGATCGGCCCGTTCACCGTCCACACGGAACGGGTCCGGCACCCCGTGGAGGCGTACGCCATCCGTGTCGAGCACGGGGGGAAGTCGATGACGTACTCCGGGGACACGGGCGTCACCGGGACGCTGGACGAACTCGCCCGGGACACCGACCTGTTCCTCTGCGAGGCCGCGTTCACGCACGGCAAGGAGAACATCCCCGACCTGCATCTCAACGGCCGTGAGGCGGGCGAGACGGCCAGCCGCGCCGGCGCCCGGCGTCTCCTGCTCACCCACATCCCGCCGTGGACGGACCCCCGGATCAACCTGGCCGACGCCCGCACGGTGTACTCGGGCCCGGCGGATCTGGCGACGCCTCGCATGTCGTACGAGATCTGACCGCCCCTGCGTACGCGAAGGCCCCCGGAACCGACTGGTTCCGGGGGCCTTCGGTCATACGGCCGGACGGCTCACGCCTTCGTGAGGTCCTCGACCTCCTCTTCGGGCTCGCGGCCCGGGGTGGCGAGGTTGAACTTGAGGATCGCGAAGCGGAAGACCACGTAGTAGATCACCGCGAAGACCAGGCCGATCGGGATGATCAGCCATGGCTTGGTGGCCAGGTTCCAGTTGAGGAAGTAGTCGATGGCGCCTGCCGAGAAGCTGAAGCCGTGGTGGACGCCCAGGGCCCAGGTGACGGCCAGCGAGAGCGCGGTCAGCACCGCGTGGATCACGTACAGGACCGGCGCGATGAACATGAACGAGAACTCGATCGGTTCGGTGATGCCGGTGACGAACGACGTCAGCGCGAGGGAGAGCATCATGCCGCCGACGGCCTTGCGGCGCTCGGGGCGGGCGCAGTGCGTGATGGCCAAGGCGGCGGCCGGGAGGGCGAACATCATGATGGGGAAGAAGCCCGTCATGAACTGGCCGGCGGTCGGGTCACCGTGGAAGAAGCGCGGCAGGTCGCCGTGCCACACGGCGCCGGCGGAGTCCTTGTAGGTACCGATCTCCTGCCAGGCCACCGTGTTGACGAACTGGTGCATGCCGACCGGGAGCAGCGCACGGTTGATGGCGCCGAAGATGCCCGCGCCAACGGCACCGAGTCCGGTCATCCACTCACCGAAGTTGGTGATGACGTCGCCGATGGGCTCCCAGACCAGACCGAAGAAGACACCGACGGCGGTGCCGATGAAGGCCATCAGGATCGGGACGAGCCGGCGGCCGTTGAAGAAGCCGAGCCAGTCGGGCAGCTTGGTGCGGTGGAACCGCTGCCAGGTGACGGCGGCTATCAGGCCCATGATGATGCCGCCGAGGACCTTCGGGTCGTTGTACGTCGCGGCGACGTCCACACCCTTGGTGACCTTGGCGTCGGTGATGGGGAACGCGGTGAGTACGTTCTTGTAGACCAGGAAGCCGACCAGCGCCGCCAGCGCGGTAGAACCGTCGGACTTCTTGGCGAAGCCGATGGCGATACCGACGCAGAACAACAACGGCAGATTGCTGAAGACCGCGTCGCCGGCGGTGGCGAAGACGGACGCCACCTTGTCCCAGCCGAGGCCGTCCTTGCCGAACACGTCCGGCTGGCCGAGGCGGAGCAGGATGCCCGCCGCCGGCAGCACGGCGATCGGCAACTGTAGGCTGCGACCGACCTTCTGCAGGCCCTGGAACAGGCCGGATCCCCGCTTCTTCGCGGGAGCCGCCGATGCGGTGGCGGTGCTCATAGTTCCTCCATGTGCCGGCGCTGCCGGGGGACGGGAAGGGTGAAAAGCGGGCGGGCAGCGGCCGCGTGGTCTACACCACTCAGTGGTGTAGACCTGTTGTAGCACGGTGAAGGCGGGATAAGGAACCCACGAATTTTGTGGCCTCGGCCATACCGGAAATACCCCCTGCATACATGCCGAAAGGCCCCCGGACCTGCAGGTCCGGGGGCCTTTCGGGCGGGGGAGGGCTACGCCTTGGTGAGGTCCTCGACCTCTTCCTCCGGCTCCCGTCCCGGCGTCCTGAGGTCGAACCTGGTGATCGCGAACCGGAAGATCACGTAGTACAGGACGGCGAAGCACAACCCGATCGGGATGATCGCCCACGGTTTCGTCGCCAGATTCCAGTTGATGACGTAGTCGATGAGACCGGCCGAGAAGCTGAAGCCGTCGTGCACGCCCAGCCCCCACGTCACCGCCATGGAGACACCGGTGAGCACCGCGTGGACCGCGTACAGCACCGGCGCGATGAACACGAACGAGTACTCGATCGGCTCGGTGATGCCCGTGACGAACGACGTCAGCGCGAGCGAGAGCATCATGCCGCCGATCTCCTTGCGGCGATGCGGCCTCGCGCAGTGGGTCATGGCCAGACAGGCGGCCGGCAGCGCGAACATCATGATGGGGAAGAAGCCCGAGGTGAACTGACCCGCGTTCGGGTCGCCCTGCAGGAACATGTTGATGTCACCGTGCACCACCGTCCCGTCCGGCGTGGTGTAACTGCCGAACTGGAACCAGATGGGCACGTTCAGGAACTGGTGCAGACCGATCACCAGCAGCGCCCGGTTCGCCACACCGAACACGCCCGCGCCCCATGCGCCGAGACTGACCAGCCAGTCGCTGAAGGTCTGCAGACCGTCGCCGATCGGCGGCCAGATCCACAGACACAGCGCGGCGAACACGATGGCGACGAACGACATGATGATCGGCACGAGCCGGCGCCCGTTGAAGAAGCCGAGCCAGTCGACCAGCCTGGTGCGGTGGAACCGCTGCCAGAAGTAGGCGGTCAGCAGCCCCATGACGATGCCGCCGAAGACCCCCGGATTCTGGTAGGTGAACGCCGTCACCGAGGTGTCGGGCAACTGACAGCCGATGTTCTGGATCACCTTCGCCTGCTGCGCACAGCTCTCCGGGAACTGGTGCAGCACGCCGAAGTAGACGAGGAACCCCGCGACCGCCGCGAGCGCGGTGGAGCCGTCCGCCTTCTTCGCCATGCCGATGGACACACCGACGCAGAACAACAGCGGCAACCCGAGCGAGCCGTCGAGCAGCGCGCCGCCGGCCCCCTTCATGACCTTGGAGACGCTGTCCCAGCCGAGCCCGTCCGAGCCGAACATGTCCGGCTGGCCGAAGCGGTTGAGAATGCCCGCGGCAGGCAGTACCGCGATCGGGAGCTGAAGGCTGCGGCCCATCTTCTGCAGCCCCTGGAACAGGTTGTTCCAGCGGGCGCGCACGGGTACGGCGGCGCTGTCGGCACTCATGGGCGTCCTTTGGGCGGAGCCGGGTTTGGCGACCGTCCGTCAGCTGGTGTAGACCAGTCGGGTGTGGGCTGGTCGGGGATGACCGGTCGGCGAACGGCCGCACTGTCGTGAACGCCATCATTCGGTACACACCGCATGAACGCTCGCGAAGTTGGGCCAACTGTGGGTTACTGCGACAAAGCGGTTCGGATCAGGGAGTAGGACATGGCCACCAAGGCTGAGAAGATCGTCGCCGGGCTCGGCGGCATCGACAACATCGAAGAGGTCGAAGGCTGCATCACCCGCCTGCGCACCGAGGTCATCGACCCGAGCAAGGTCGACGAGGCCGCCCTGAAGGCAGCCGGAGCCCACGGCGTCGTCAAGATGGGCACCGCCATCCAGGTCGTCATCGGCACCGACGCCGACCCGATCGCCGCGGACATCGAAGACATGATGTGAGCCACGCTCCCTGAAGCCCGGCTCACCCCTGAGGGGCTGCTTCCGCCATCGGAGGCAGCCCCTCATCCGCATACGACTAGGCTCAGCGGCATGTCTCGAATCGACGGCCGCACCCCTGAGCAACTGCGCCCCATCACCATCCAGCGCGGCTGGAGCAAGCACGCCGAAGGCTCCGTCCTCGTCTCCTTCGGCGACACCAAGGTGTTCTGCACCGCCTCCGTCACGGAGGGCGTCCCGCGCTGGCGCAAGGGCAGCGGCGAAGGCTGGGTCACCGCCGAGTACTCCATGCTCCCGCGCGCCACCAACACCCGCGGCGACCGCGAGTCCGTCCGCGGCAAGATCGGCGGCCGCACCCACGAGATCAGCCGTCTGATCGGCCGCTCCCTGCGCGCCGTCATCGACTACAAGGCGCTCGGCGAGAACACCATCGTCCTCGACTGCGACGTCCTGCAGGCCGACGGCGGCACGCGCACGGCGGCCATCACCGGCGCCTACGTCGCCCTGGCCGACGCCGTCACCTGGGCGCAGAACAAGAAGCTGGTCAAGCCCGGCCGCAAGCCACTCACCGGCACGGTCTCCGCCGTCTCCGTCGGCATCGTCGGCGGCGTCCCCCTCCTCGACCTCTGCTACGAGGAGGACGTCAAGGCCGACACCGACATGAACGTCGTCTGCACCGGCGACGGCCGCTTCGTCGAGGTCCAGGGCACCGCCGAGGCCGAGCCCTTCGACCGCAAGGAGCTCAACGCGCTGCTCGACCTGGCCGTTTCGGGCTGCGACGAGCTCGCGGCGATCCAGCGGGCGACGCTCGAGGCAACCGTGCGTTAACCCTTCGCGTTCTTAGGGGTACGGGCGTACGGTCCAGCCGTGCGCCCCGCCGGCCCCCCACGGGGCGGGCCGACCGCACCACCGGTCGACCACATCCTGTCCACGGGGAGGGACCGTTCCATGGCCGCGCGCCACCGTCGCCGCACCGCCGCAATCGCCGTCGCCGCCGCACTCGTCGCCCTGCCCGCGGCGGTCGGCTGCGATGCCGTCAACAAGGCCCTGGACTGCGTCCAGACCGCCGACGCCATCGCCGACAGCGTCACCAACCTCCAGCAGGCCGTGGAGAACGCGGCGAACGACCCGACGCAGACCGACCAGTCCCTCAACGCCATAGAGCAGAACCTCGACAAGATCGGCGACAAGACCGACAACGCGGATGTCAACAAGGCCGTCGACGACCTCGGCAAGGCCGTCGACAACGTCCGTACGGCCGTCAGGAACGGGGACAACACCCCCGACATCAGCCCCGTCACCGACGCCGCGGGAGAACTGACGAAGGTCTGCACCCCGTAGGAACCACCCGTGGGAGTTGGGGATACTGAGGGCCATGACCCGCCTGATCCTCGCCACCCGCAACGCCGGAAAGATCACCGAGCTGAAGGCGATCCTCGCCGACGCCGGTCTCTCCCACGACCTCGTCGGCGCGGAGGCCTTCCCGGAGATCCCCGACGTCCGGGAGACCGGCGTCACCTTCGCCGAGAACGCCCTCCTCAAGGCCCACGCCCTGGCCCGGGCCACCGGCCTGCCCGCCGTCGCCGACGACTCCGGCCTCTGCGTCGACGTCCTGAACGGCGCGCCGGGCATCTTCTCCGCCCGCTGGGCCGGCCGGCACGGCGACGACAAGGCCAACCTGGACCTCCTGCTCGCCCAGCTCTCCGACATCGACGAACCGCACCGGGGCGCCCACTTCGCCTGCGCGGCGGCCCTCGCCCTGCCCGACGGCACGGAACGGGTGGTGGAGGGCCAGCTGAGGGGCACCCTCCGGCACACCCCCGCGGGCACGAACGGCTTCGGCTACGACCCGGTCCTCCAGCCGGACGGCGAGACCCGCACCTGCGCGGAGCTCACCCCCGACGAGAAGAACGCGATCAGCCACCGGGGGAAGGCGTTCCGGGCGCTGGTGCCGGTGCTGCGGGAGTTGCGGGTCTGAGGGGGCGTACGAATACGGCCTGCGGATCTTTCGATTCGCAGGCCGTATGGGGTGCGGCGGAAGGGATTCGAACCCTCAAGCCGTTTCACGGGCCACAGATCCTAAGTCTGCTGCGTCGCCATTGCGCCACCGCCGCCAACCGCCTGCCATCGTACCGGCCGCGAGCTTGTCGATGAGCGGCGGTTTTGTCTCACGCCGATTTCCGGCTTCGGGCGCGTCCCCTGCACCAGGTGCTCGTCATCGCGTGGCAGTTCGGGCACAAGTAGCGCAGATTCGCCCTGCGGTTGTCCCGCCAGTTCCCGTCGACGTGGTCGATCTGCAAGGTGATGGGCCGGCCCAGCCACTCACCGGTGTTGCCACATGCCACACACAGGTACGGCACCCCGATCTCGGTCAGCGTCCGATGGAGCTGAGTCCTGTTGGTCCGGCCAGCGCGCTCCGGCAGGACGACCAGCACCTTGCTCGCTCTCTCCGCAGGTGCGGGGTCCGCGGGCCGCCCCCAGCTCCGACGCCTGAAGTGGCTTGTCTTGAGACCGATGCGGGTTACCGCGCGCCGGACTCGTCTGTGATTGGTGTCGTTGACCTCCAGCCCAAGACCACGCATGACGTCGGCATAGCTGGTGCAGTGTTCCACGAGGCTGCGAAGCCGGTCCTCGGGGATCGAGAGGCGCCGGTGGGAGAAGTGCTCGATGTCAACGCCCCTCGTGCGCAGCATGTGTGCCAGCGCGGCGCGTGAGCGGCTGTCGTCCGGCACGCCGAGTGAGCGCGCCACGCCGCGGACGCTGTTCGCCGCGGCGGCCGCTTCTTTCAACTCCTCGGTGGTGAAGGAAAGTTCATGCTCGGAGCGCTTGATGCCGGGGAAGTGGCCGATGTCGATGCCCGCCGCTGTGATCCGGCGACGGAGGTGGGACAGAGTTCCCGTCGCCGGGGTCGCGCCCAGCTTGAGTGCCACTTCGCGCAGCGACGAGGAGGAAGCGGCGGCCTCGGCGACGGCGGTGTCGGGATACTTCCGCCACGGGGTGCGCTTGACGAAGTGGCTGGTGTCCACTCCGTACGCGACCACCTTCTCCTGGAGCACGCGTCGCCGGCCGCCGCTGGGCTCGCAACCGAGCCGCCGCATCAGGTCCGTCCAATTGCGGGCCTCCGCGACGACCCGTGCGAGCCGCTCCCTTGCGAGGGGATCCGACGACGGGGTCTCACCTCCGCGTGCTGTCCCGCCTTCGGGTGCCGGTGCGTTCCCCATACTCTTCACCCCTCCGCCCCGATCGCCTGTTCGCGACCTCGTACGGAGTAACGAACCGCTTATCGGACGGTCACGCCCGATGTCCGGGGCCGGTGAAGGCCGGCCCGCGGACGAGGCGCGGTGCGGGGTGTCAGCGGTGGGGAGGCAGGTCGGTGCCGCAGCGGGCGGACCTGCCTCCCGGCGTGCGGATCCCTTCCGGAGGACCGGGCGGCCTCAGATCTCCAGATCCTTGATGATCTTCGCGACGTGCCCCGTCGCCTTGACGTTGTACAGCGCGCGCTCGACCTTGCCCTCCTCGTCCACCACGATCGTGGAGCGGATGACGCCGACGACCGTCTTGCCGTACAGCTTCTTCTCGCCGAAGGCGCCGTACGCCTCCAGGACGGTCTTGTCGGGGTCGCCGACCAGGGTGACCTTCAGGGACTCCTGCTCGCGGAACTTGGCGAGCTTCGCGGGCTTGTCGGGGGAGACGCCGATGACGTCGTAGCCCGCGCCCGCCAGCAGGTCGAGGTTGTCCGTGAAGTCGCAGGCCTGCTTCGTGCAGCCGGGGGTCAGGGCGGCCGGGTAGAAGTAGACGATGACCTTGCGGCCCCTGTGGTCGGCGAGGGAGACCTCGTTGCCGTCGGCGTCGGGCAGGGTGAAGGCGGGGGCGGTGTCGCCGGGCTGGAGTCGCTCGCTCATCGGTACCTCACGTGGCCGGGGGATGGTTACGGAACTACGGGTTGAGCGTAATAGGGGGTGCCGAGGGGTGAGGCGCAGCGTGAGCTGACAGACTGTCGACGGCACAGAGTTCGAGAATCGACCACGGAGGCAGCGCGGTGTCGGATACGTCGAGAACGCCGGATACCAGGACTCCGGCGCAGATCGAGGCGGACATCAAGCGCCGCCGTGAAACCCTGGCGGAGACGCTGGACGAGATCGGTGTGCGGGTGCACCCGAAGACGATCGTCGGGGACGCGAAGGCCAAGGTCGTCGCGAACGTCGATCACACCCTCGGGCGGGCGTACGTGGGTGTCCACCGCGTCGTCGGCGATGTGAAGGGCCGGCTGGTGACCGAGGAGGGCGCGCCGAGGCTGGAGCGGATCGTGCCCGTGGCGCTGGTGGTGGTGGGCGTGGTGGGACTGCTCGCCGTGGGCTCGCGGCGCCGCAAGCGCTGACCCGGCTGCGTACGGACGGCTCAAAGGCAGGTAGGTTCGGGGCGTGAGCGCCAATCAGGACAAGCAGAACACCCACCAGGACAAGTTGCCCATCCGCATGCTGCACGACCGTGTGCTGGTGCGGCAGGACGCCGCCGAGGGCGAGCGGCGTTCCGGCGGCGGCATCCTCATCCCCGCGACGGCGGCCGTGGGCCGGCGGCTCGCCTGGGCCGAGGTCGTCGCGGTGGGGCAGAACGTGCGGACGGTGGAGCCGGGCGACCGTGTGCTGTACGACCCGGAGGACCGGGCCGAGGTCGAGGTGCGCGGGATCGCGTACGTGCTGATGCGCGAGCGGGATCTGCACGCGGTGGCCGCCGACCGGTTCGAGGGTTCCGAGGACTCGACGGGCCTCTACCTGTAGTCCGCGGTCCGAAAGGGGCTGGTGACCGTGGTCACCAGCCCCTTTTGCCTGTGCTTTGCTACCGTGGGGACACCCGACGAGACGCGCCGTACCGGGATCCCGCAAAGACGACGCACCCCTGTTGCCCCACTGACGGAGGTGCCTGTCATGGCCTGGATCCTGCTGCTCGTCGCCGGCCTTCTGGAGGTCGGCTGGTCGATCGGGATGAAGTACACGGACGGTTTCACGCGGCTGGTGCCGAGCGTGCTCACGGGCGCGGGTGTCGTCGCGAGCATGGTGCTGCTGTCGTACGCGGCGAAGTCACTGCCCATCGGCACGGCGTACGGCGTGTGGGTGGGGATCGGCGCGGCCGGTGCGGCGGTGCTCGGCATGGTCGTGCTCGGTGAGCCGGCGACCGCCGCCCGGATCTTCTTCGTCTGTCTGCTGCTGGTGGCCGTGGTCGGTCTGAAGGTCACCTCCGGCCACTGACCCGTCGCGATCCGCGCCCGCGGCTACTGCCTTCTCTGGGTGAGCCCGGTCAGCGGTCCCACCCCGGTGGTCGTGCCCGTCGTCCCGCCGTCGGTGGCGCCCCCGTTGCCCGGGGTGCCGCCGTCGGTGGCGCCCCCGTCCGTAGTGGTGCCGCCGTCGGTGGTGCCGTCGGTCGTCGATCCGTCGGTGGTGCCGCCGTCGGTGGTGCCGTCGGTGGTCGATCCGTCGGTGGTGCCGCCCCCGTCCGTGGTGCCGGCGTCCGTCTGGCCCTGGGTCTGGCCGCCGTTGTCCCCGGGCGGCGGGCTCTGGGTGTCCTGGCCGCCGGTCGCGGCGCCGCCGTTGTCCTGGTCGCCGGTGCCGGGGGACTGGTCGGTGGGTCCGGTGCTCGGGAGCTGCTGTTCCTCGGCGCCCGGCTGGAGCCGCAGGTCGAAGTCGCTCGGGCTGGTGCCCTTGAGCGCGGACTTCGTGTACTGCGCCCAGATCTGTGCCGGGTAGCCGCCGCCGTTGATCCGGGCCTGGCCGAGCGCGCCGTACAGGGACTTGTGGACGCCGGTGTCGGGGTCCTGGCCCATGACGGCGACGACGGTGGCGAGGTCGGGGGTGTAGCCCGCGAACCAGGCTGCCTGGTCCTCCTCCGCCGTTCCGGTCTTGCCCGCGGCGGGCCGTCCGGCGGCCTGCGCGGCCGTGCCGGTGCCGCCCTCGACGACGCTCTGCAGGACGGAGGTGGTGGTGTCGGCGGCCTGCCGGGTCACCGCCTCCTTCGTGGCCTGCTCGGGCAGGTGCACGTCCTCCGCGCCCTCTTTGGTGATCTTGTCGACGAGCGTGTACGTGCCGTGCTTGCCGTGGTTGGCGAGTGTCGCGTACGCCTGCGCCATGTCGAGGACGCTGGCGGTGGACGGGCCGAGCGCGATGGAGGGGGTGGCGGTGAGGTCCGGGGTGTCGGCGGGGATGCCGAGGTCGACGGCGGTCTCCTTGACCTTGGTCGGGCCGACGTCCACGGCCATCTGCGCGTACACGGCGTTGACCGACTTGTCGGTGGCGGTGCGCACGGTGATGGGCCCGTAGGAGACGTTGTCCTCGTTCTCGGGTGCGTAGGGGCCGCCGTTCCAGCCCTGCACGGGACGCTTGTCCGTGCCGTCGTAGAAGGTGTTCGGGGTGATCGTGCGGCCGTCCTCGGTCCGTGAGTCGTTCTGCACGGCGGAGGTGAACACGAACGGCTTGAAGGTCGAGCCGACCTGGTAGTCACGGCGCGTGGCGTTGTTCACGTACTGCTTGGTGTAGTCGATGCCGCCGTACATGGCGACGACCTTGCCGGTGGCCGGGTCGATGGAGACGCCGCCGGCGCGGACGTAGCGGTCGACCTTGCGGCCCTTCTTGTCGAGGTGGTTCATCACCTGGTCGTCGACGGCCTTGACGAAGGCGTCCTGCTTGGGCCTCTGCAGGGTGGTGGTGATGCGGTAGCCGCCGGTCTGCAGGGTGTCCTCGTCGATGATCTTGTTTTCGACGAGGTAGTCGTTCACGGCCTTGACGAGGTAGCCGCGCTGCCCCGACATGCCGGTGGCGATCACCGACTGCTTGGGTTCGGGGAAGGTGACCTTGCCGCGTGCCGCCGGGGTGAGCCACTGCTTCTTGACCATGCCGTCGAGGACGTAGTTCCAGCGGGCCAGGGCCGCGGCCTTGTTCTCGGGGTGCGCGATCACGTCGTACTCGCTCGGCGCGTTCAGGAGCGCGGCGAGGTAGGCGCCCTGGCCGACCGTCAGGTCCTGGGCGTCGACGCCGTAGTAGGCCTGGGCGGCGGCCTGGATGCCGTACGCGTTGCGGCCGTAGTAGCTGGTGTTGAGGTAGCCCTCGAGGATGTCGGACTTGCTCTGCTGGCGGTCGAGCTTGATGGAGATGAAGAACTCCTTCACCTTCCGGGTGGCCGTCTGCTCCTGGCCCAGGTAGTAGTTCTTCACGTACTGCTGGGTGATCGTGGAGCCGGACTGCCTGCCCTTGCCGGTGGCGGTGTTCCAGCCGGCGCGGATCATCGCCTTGGGGTCGATGGCGGACTCGGTGTAGAAGTCCCGGTCCTCGGCGGCGAGCGCCGCGTGCTGGGCGTCCTTCGCGATCTGCGCGAGCGACACGTTCTCGCGGTTGACCTCTCCGTCGCGGGCGAGCTGGCTGCCGTCCGCGTAGAGGTAGACGTTGCTCTGCTTGGTCGCGGCGGCGTTCGCGGACGGGATCTTGACGAGGTAGTAGCCGAGCGCGAAGAGACCGACCACGAGCAGGACGAGGCCGATGAACGTGCCGAGGACCACTCGCCAGGTGGGGATGAGCCGTCCCCAGCCGGTACGCTTCCGCCTCGGTTTCTTCCCCGGCTTCCCGGGTTCCTGAGGCGTCGCGCGTTGTTCCGGTGTCGCGGGTCCCTGCGGTGTCGCGCCTTCCCGCGGCTTCCCGGGCTCTTCCGGCCTTCCGGTTCCTTCCGGCTTCCGGGGCTCCTGCGGCGTCGCGCGTTCCTCCGGCTGCCCGGGCTGCTCCGGCTCTTCCGGTTCTCCCGGCTCTTCCGGCGTCGCGCGTTCCTCCGGCTTCCCCGGCTGCTCCGGCTTCTCCGGCTGCTCCGGCTTCTCCGGGTCCCCCGGCGTTCCGGGCGCCTTCCCCGGCTCACCGGGTCCGGCCGGTGCCGCCTGGGCAGCCGGCTCGGGCTCCCTGGGTGCCCAGCCCTGGTCGTCCTGTTGCGGCTGCGGCTTGTCGCTCATCTGTTTGCCGGACTCCTGTTTCACGTCGTACGCACCCGTACGACCTCATACGCCTTGTGCGCCCCCTCTTGAAGACTGTCGCACCAAGCGTTCCGTTCCCGGATTCCGGCACGTGTCGTGCCGGAAAATGCCTGGCAGCGAGCGCCGCCGTGGGGCTAGGCTCCTGCGCTTCGGCCGAAAACGGCTTTCCCGGCGCAAGGAGGACAACCTCGTGGGGACAGGGCGGTTGTACACGGCCGTCGCCCTGGGCGGGTTCCGGCGCTACGCCACCTACCGGACGGCGACGGCCGCCGGTGTGTTCACGAACACCGTCTTCGGGCTCATCCTGGCGTACATCATGACAGCGCTGTGGGACGAGAAACCGCACCTCGGCGGCTACGACCAGGCGCAGGCGCTCTCCTACGTGTGGCTGTCCCAGGCGCTGCTCATGGTGGTCGCCACCATGGGCGGCGGCTTCGAGGACGAACTCCTGGAGCGTATCCGTACGGGTGACATCGCGATCGACCTCTACCGTCCCGCCGACCTCCAGCTGTGGTGGCTGGCCCAGGACGCGGGCCGGGCGCTGTTCCATCTGCTGGGGCGCGGCGTGGTCCCGCTGGCGTTCGGCGCGCTCTGCTTCGAGCTCGCGCTGCCCACCGACCCGCTGACCTGGCTGGCGTTCCTGGTCGCGGTGGCCCTCGGGGTGCTGGTCAGCTTCTCCATCCGTTATCTCGTCGCCCTGTCCGCCTTCTGGCTCCTGGACGGGGCGGGCACGGCACAGATGTCCATGATCGCGGGCGTTTTCTGCTCGGGGATGCTGCTGCCGCTGAACGTCTTCCCGGGCGTGCTGGGCGAGGTGGTGCGCGCCCTCCCCTGGTCGTCCCTGATCCAGGCGCCCGTCGACGTGCTGCTCGGCACGGCGGACCCCCTCGGCACGTACGCGTTCCAGGCGGCCTGGGCGGTCGGGCTGCTGGCGCTCGGACGGCTCCTCCAGTCGGCGGCGACGCGAAGGGTGGTGGTGCAGGGTGGCTAGCCCGATGGACAGCCCGATGGACAGCTCGACGGACGGTCCGGTTGACGGTCCGGCGGACGGGCGGTCCCGGACGGCCGTGGACCCGTGGGCCCGGCAGAGGACGTACACCCGGCTAAGTGACGGACTGCGCGCCTACCGCATGATCGCCGCCATGTGGATCCGCTCCACGATGGCCTACCGCGCGTCCTTCGCGATGACCACCTTCGGCAACTTCGCGGCGACCGGTCTCGACTTCGTCGCGATCCTGCTGATGTACTCGCAGATCGACCGGCTCGGCGGCTACAGCCTGCCCGAGGTCGCCTTCCTGTACGGGGTCTCGGCCACCGCGTTCGGGCTCACGGATCTCGCGCTCGGCTCCATGGACCGGCTCGGGCGCCGGGTGCGCGACGGCACGCTCGACACGCTGCTCGTGCGGCCCGTGCCCGTGCTCGCGCAGGTCGCCGCGGACCGTTTCGCGCTGCGCCGGCTCGGCCGGATCACCCAGGGACTGCTGGTCTTCGGGTACGCGGTCACCGCACTCGACATCACCTGGACGCCGCTGAAGCTGCTCCTGGTCCCGCTGATGGTGCTGAGCGGCGCCGCGATCTTCTCGGCCGTCTTCGTGGCCGGCGCGGCCTTCCAGTTCGTCGCGCAGGACGCCTCCGAGGTGCAGAACTCCTTCACGTACGGCGGCAGTACGCTCCTGCAGTACCCGCCGACCGTCTTCGCCAAGGACCTGGTGCGCGGCGTGACCTTCGTGCTTCCGCTCGCCTTCGTGAACTGGCTGCCCGCCCTCTACGTCCTCGGGCGGCCCTATCCGCTCGACCTGCCGGCCTGGGTCGCCTTCGCGCCACCACTGGTCGCGGCGGGCTGCTGCGTGCTGGCGGGAGCCGCCTGGCGGGCGGGACTTCGTTCCTATCGCAGCACGGGGAGCTGAACCGACATGACAACAGACCTGGTCGCGGACCCGGTTGACGCCTTCATCGAACTCGACCGCGTCGAGAAGGTCTTCGACGTGCGCAAGAAGACCGGCTTCCTGCGCAGTGAGCGCCGTCAGGTGCGGGCGGTGGACTCCCTCTCCTTCACCGTGCCGCGCGGCGAGATGGTCGGCTACATCGGGCCGAACGGCGCCGGAAAGTCCACCACCATCAAGATGCTGACCGGGATCCTCACACCGAGCGGCGGCCGGCTGCGGGTCGCGGGCATCGACCCGTCACGGGAGCGGACCCGGCTCGCGCGGCGCATCGGGGTCGTCTTCGGGCAGCGCACGACGCTGTGGTGGGACCTCCCGCTGATCGACTCCTACCGGCTGATGCACCGCATGTACCGTATTCCGGACGCCCGTTACCGCGAGAACCTCGACCGCTGCGTCGAACTCCTGCAACTGGGCGAGCTGTTGGACGTACCGGTCCGGCAGCTGTCCCTCGGCCAGCGGATGCGCGGGGACATCGCGGCGGCGCTGCTGCACGACCCCGAGGTCCTCTATCTCGACGAGCCGACGATCGGCCTGGACGTGATCAGCAAGGCCAAGGTCCGCTCGTTCCTGCGCGACCTGAACGCCGAGCGCGGCACGACGGTGCTGCTCACCACGCACGACCTCACCGACATCGAGCAGTTGTGCCGACGGGTGATGGTCATCGACCACGGGCGGCTGATGTACGACGGGCCGCTGACCGGGCTGCACGAGGTGGGGGCGAGCGAGCGGACCCTCGTGGTGGACCTGGAGCGGGAACTGCCGCCCGTCGAGGTGGCGTCGGCGCGGGTGGTGAAGGTGGAGGGGCCCCGGCAGTGGCTGGCCTTCCCCGCGTCGGCGTCGGCGGCCGAGCTGGTGGCGCGGATCGCGGCCGAGTACCCCCTGGTGGACCTCTCGGTGCGGGAGCCGGACATCGAGGCGGTCATCAGCCGCATGTACGAGGAGAAGGCTCTCTCGTAGGCTGGCCCCATGACCGAGGATGTGCCTTCCCGGGGAAGCGACGACCAGCGCCCGGTGCCGCGGGCTCCCGAACCCGCGGGCCCGGAGTTGCGAGCCTCCGATGCCGATCGTGAACGGGTCGCCGAAAAGCTCAGGGACGCCCTCGCGGAGGGGCGCCTCGACATGGAGGAGTTCGAGGAGCGGCTGGAGGCGACGTTCAAGGCCCGTACCTACCGGGACCTGGCGCCGCTCACCCACGATCTGCCGGGTCCGGCCGCCGCGACTCCGGTGAACATGGTCAAAGAGCCCGCCGAGAGCGGGAGTTGGGCCTCGCGGATCGTCGGCGGGGAGGGATCGTCCGCGTGGGGGGTCGCGATCCTGTCCGGGTTCGAGCGTAAGGGCCGGTGGACCGTGCCGCGGCGCTTCAGCTCCTTCGCCTTCATGGGCGGCGGCGAGATCGATCTGCGCGAGGCGAACTTCGCCGACCGTGAGGTCGTCATCAACTGCGTCGCGGTCATGGGCGGTGTGAACGTCGTGGTGCCGCCCGGCGTGGAGGTCGTCGTGCGCGGCATCGGCATCATGGGCGGCTTCGACCACCGTGAGGAGGGCCGGCCGGGCGACCCCGGGGCCCCGCGCGTGATCGTCACGGGCTTCGCGTTCTGGGGCGGAGTCGGCGTGGAGCGGAAGATCACCCGCGCCGAGCGGCAGCGCCTGAGGGAGGAGCGCCGCCAGGAGAAGCTGGAGCGCAAGGCCGGCCGAGGGGCGCTGGAGGGCGGCTCGCGCGGCCGCCTCGACGACGTGTACGACGCCCATCTCGAGGCGCTCGAGGAGGCCCGGGACCTGATCCGAGAGCGCCACGAGGAACGCCGGCAGAGGCACGCCGAGCGCCGCGAGCGCCACGAGGCCCGCCGCGAGGAACGCCACCGCCGCCACCGCGACTTCTGAGCGGAGCGCCGCCGCCGTCACCGCGACGTCCCGAGCGGTGCGCAGCCGCCGGCGGCGCGACGTCCGGACCCGGTCGGCCCCCGCTACAGCTCCGCCGGGGCCGACCCCTTCAGGTCGTCCAGGTCGAAGACCTCCGCCATCCGCTCGTACCCCTTGTCGCTCGGGTGGAGGTGGTCTCCCGAGTCGTAGTCGGAGCGGAGCCTGCGCGGGTCGTACGGGTCGCGCACCGCCTTGTCGAAGTCGACGACGGCGTCGTACACGAGGCCCGCGCGGATCTCCTCGTTGACGGCCCGGCGCACCGCGTCGCGGCCGCTCGTGTAGCCGCGGTGGCCGCCGAAGGGCATCAGGGTCGCGCCGACGACGCGCAGTCCCCGGGCGTGCGCCTGCTGGACCAGCCGGCGCAGTCCGTCGGTGATCGTGCGCGGGTCGACCCGGTACGGGTTGCGCAGGATGTCGTTGACGCCGAGGTCGATGACGACGGCCTTGACGTTCGTGCGGTCGAGCACGTCGCGCCGGAAACGGTTGAGGCCGCTCGGGTTGTCGGCGGGCCGCCCGAGACCGTCGGCCAGGACGCGGTTGCCGCTGATGCCCTGATTGACGACGCTGTAGCGCGGCACGTCCCCGGAACCGGCCGCGGCGCGCAGCCGCTCCGAAAGGACGTCCGTCCAGCGGTGGTTGGCGCCCGTCGTGGAAGTGATGCCGTCGGTGAGCGAGTCCCCCAGGGCGACGACGGTGCCCGCCGACTCGTTGCTCAGTACGTCGAGGGCGGTCAGATAGCGCCAGTACGGGGTCTGTTCGGTGTACGCGGTACCGGCCGGGTCCTCGGTGCGGTCGCCCTCGGCGACGTACGAGATCTGCCGCGCGTGCTGGTGATAGGTGACCGGTCCGGACGGGGTGGGGGAGTACGTGGTCACGAGGACGTCGGTGTCGCGCGGAATGGGGATCCGCACGCCGTCGCTCATCACCTGCTGCCCCGCCGGGACTACCACCGCGGTGCTGCCGGCGAAGGTGAGGCGGCTCATGGTCCCGGCCGCCGCCGCCGCGTCGTTCTCGCCCGCGGCGACCGCGATCGAGGCGTGCGTGATGCGCAGCGGCTGCTGTCCGTAGAGGTTGGAGAGGGTGATGCGGGCGTTGGTGCCGCCGACGCCCACGTGCACGACGTTGCGCACGGAGCGGCCGGCCATGCCGCTCGCCTCGGTGCCGGGTTCGGCTCCGCCGGGTGAGGCCGACCAGGCGCCGACCCAGGTGCCCACGGAGGCGGGGGCCGCGGAGTTGTGCGGGCCGGGGGCGCCGGCGAGGGCGTTGCCGGTGCCGCTTTCGTCGTCGGCCGCGGCGCCCACGTATATGGCTGCGGATATGACCACGATCACGGCGACGATCGCGGCCAGCAGGGCATAACCGTGACGCTTGGTCATGCGGTGCGTGTCTCCTCGGGCGAGGGGAGCCCGAGGCTCCGATGTGATGTCCCATGATGCGTCATGGGGTAGACGGAGAAGGACAGGGCCCCTTCCGGGACGACCCTGAGGCGTCCCGGAGATCTCCCTGAGTTCTTCCCATCCGAACAAGACGCCGGGAACTCCTGTTCCGTTCCAGGAGTCGGTCAGGAAGGGACAATGGGTACGAGGCCTCGGACGGGGTCGGCGAACGGGTGGAGCGAATGGAACGCACAGAACCGGAAGCAGCGGATACCGAGGGGCGGAGCGCCGGGCCGGGCGGCACCACGCACCGCGCGGCGACGGCGCCCGGCCCGGCGAACCGCACGATGGCCTCCTTCAGCCCCGCCGACGAGGAGAAGCAGCGCGGCGTCCGCCGGATGAAGGCGACGGCGACCGGCCTGCTCCTCCTGGTCGCACTGGTGTACGTCCTCGCCAAGTGGGCCTCGCAGGAGGGTGCGGGCCCCTGGGCCGGATATGTCGCCGCGGCCGCCGAGGCCGGCATGGTCGGCGCGCTCGCCGACTGGTTCGCGGTCACGGCCCTCTTCCGCCATCCGCTCGGCCTGCCCATCCCGCACACCGCGATCATCCCCACCAAGAAGGACCAGCTGGGCGTGTCGCTCGGCGAGTTCGTCGGCGAGAACTTCCTCTCCGGGGAGGTCGTACGCCAGCGCCTGCGCGCCGTCGGCATCGCCGGCAGGCTGGGGGTCTGGCTCGCCGAACCGGAGCACGCGGACCGGGTCACGGCCGAGCTGGCCACCGCCCTCAGGGGAGCACTGACCGTCCTGCGCGACTCCGACGTGCAGGCGGTGGTCGGCGAGGCCATCACACGCCGCGCCGACGCCCAGGAGATCGCGCCCGGCATAGGGAAGATGCTGGAGAAGATCGTCGCGGACGGCGGTCACAAGCGGGTCGTGGACCTGATCTGCGCCCGCGCCCACGACTGGCTGGTGCTCCACGACGAGCAGGTCATGGACGCCGTGCAGGGCGGCGCGCCCGGCTGGACCCCGCGTTTCGTCGACAAGAAGGTCGGCGAGCGGGTCTACAAGGAACTGCTGCGCTTCGTCACCGAGATGCGCGACGCCCCGTCCCACCCGGCGCGCGGCGCCCTCGACCGCTTCCTCGGCGACTTCGCCGCCGACCTCCAGTCCGACACCGACACCCGCGCCCGGGTGGAGCGCCTCAAGGGCGAGGTGCTCGGCCGCGGCGAGGTCCAGGACCTGATCGCATCCGCCTGGACGGCCGTACGATCCATGATCGTTTCCGCCGCGGAGGACGAGCGCAGCGAGCTGCGTCTGCGGGTGCGGGCCTCGCTGCTCTCGCTGGGCACCCGTATGGCCACCGAACCCAAGCTCCAGGCCAAGGTCGACCGGTGGGTCGAGGGTGCCGCCGTGTACGTGGTGACGACCTACCGCAAGGAGATCACCTCCCTGATCACGGACACGGTCGCCGGCTGGGACGCCGAGCACACGACGCGGAAGATCGAGGCGCACATCGGCCGTGACCTGCAGTTCATCCGGATCAATGGCACGGTGGTGGGATCACTGGCCGGACTGCTGATCTACGTGGTGTCGCGAGCGCTGGGGGCGTAACCACCCCGCGGCGGGGAATCCGGTCAGGGTTCGTCGAACGGAGAGGGAGCCATGACCCCACCAGCCCCGCCGGCCTCCGTGCCCGCTTCCATGGGAACCATCACCACGAGTGTCCCCTCCCGCCTCGACCGGCTCCCCTGGTCCCGGTGGCACTGGATGATCGTGATCGGTCTGGGAACCGTCTGGATCCTGGACGGTCTGGAAGTCACCACGGTCGGCAACATCGCGAGCCGGCTCTCCGAGGACGGCAGCGGCCTGTCCATCTCCTCGGCCCAGGTCACCGGCGTCGCCGCGGCGCTCTATGTCGCGGGAGCCTGCGCGGGAGCCCTCTTCTTCGGCTGGCTGACCGACCGTTACGGCCGCAAGAAGCTCTTCATGGTGACGCTCGTCGTCTACCTCGCGGCGACCGCGATGACCGCGCTCTCCTTCGACGCCTGGTGGTTCTTCACCTTCCGCTTCCTCACCGGCTTCGGTATCGGCGGCGAGTACGCGGCCATCAACTCGGCGATCGACGAGCTCATCCCCGCGAAGTTCCGGGGCCGCGTCGACCTGATCATCAATGGCAGTTACTGGCTCGGCGCGGTCGGCGGCGCGCTGCTGTCCATCGTCATGCTGAACACGGACATCTTCCCCAAGGACGTCGGCTGGCGGCTCACCTTCGCCCTCGGAGTGGTCCTCGGACTGGTGGTCCTGCTGGTCAGGCGGCATGTGCCGGAGAGCCCGCGGTGGCAGTTCATCCACGGTCGCGGCGAGGACGCGGACGAGCTGGTCAGCTCCGTCGAGCGGGACATCGAGCGGGAGAAGGGCAGGCCGCTGCCGCGCGCGGAGGGCGAGATCACCATCGAGCAGCGCAAGAGCATCGGCTTCGGGCTCATCGCGCAGACCGTCTTCCGCCGCTATCCGAAACGCGCCGTGCTCGGCCTCTCCCTCTTCATCGGCCAGGCCTTCCTCTACAACGCGATCACCTTCGGCTTCGGCGCCATCCTCACCACGTTCTACGACGTCCCCTCCGGCGGCACCGGCTACTACTTCGCCGTCATCGCGGCCGGCAACTTCGTCGGCCCGCTGCTGCTCGGCAAGCTCTTCGACACGGTCGGCCGCAAGGTGATGATCTCCTCCACGTACCTGCTGTCGGGCGTGCTGCTCTTCGGCACGGCGTGGCTCTTCGGCCAGGGCTCACTGAACGCCGCGACCCTCACCGCGTGCTGGTGCGTCGTCCTGTTCTTCGCTTCGGCGGGCGCCTCCAGCGCGTATCTGACGGTCTCGGAGATCTTCCCGATGGAGACCCGCGCGATGGCCATCGCCTTCTTCTACGCCCTCGGAACGGCCGCCGGCGGTATCAGCGGACCGCTGGTCTTCGCCGACCTCACGTCGTCCGGTGTCGTCGGCGACACGGTGCTCGCCTTCCAGATCGGCGCGGCCCTGATGTGCGCGGCGGGCCTGGTGGCCGCGATCCTCGCGGTGAAGGCCGAGGGGCGCTCCCTGGAGGACATCGCCGCCCCGCTGTCGACGACATCGTCCGGCACGTCCCAGAAGACGGCCTGACCCGCTTCACGGACGACGAGCCGCCCCCGGTTCTGCCCGCCTCCCCGGTTCTGTCCACCGAACCGGGGAGGTCCGCCGAGCGGATTCGGCGCGCCGGACCCGCCGGATACGAGAACCTGATCGGTCCGCCGAGTCACGAGGATGTGATCGGATCTGATCCGATCGGATCGGCCGCCGAGTTACGAGGATCTGAGTACGCGTACTCTGTCGGGCCGCCCCCGGCACGGGAACCCTCGTACGCATGACCGAGAAGCTGTTAAGCCCTCTGCGCACGCGCCCCTGGCCGGAACGCTGGCTGACGCGCGTGCTCGGCGCCGCCCTCTCCGGCGCGGCGTACCTCCTCTGCCTGCCGTGGGACCTGCGCAACCGTCCCGAGACACCCGGGTCGCTCACCGAGACGACCCCGGTGACCGTCCTCGGCATCGTGCTCCTCGGCGGGGCCCTGCTGTTCCTGGCGGCCTACTTCGGCCGCCGGGACGCGCTGGCCTGGCCGTTGCTGCTGGTCGCGGCCCCGCCCGCCGCCCTGATGTACGTCTCCTTCCACGCCCACCCGGAGCCACCGGACGCCGCGGTCTGGCCACTGGCGTGGGCGTCCTTCACGCTGGTCGTCGCGGCGGGGGTGCTGGTCGCGACGGCGGTGGCACGGCAGTTCAGGGCGGACCTGGAGGAACAGGCCGACACACCGTTCCTCACCGGCCGTCGGGCCGGATCCTGCGGCTGAGGGCTGTCCCGTAATCCCCGGCGGGCGCACGACGACAGCTACGGCACCTCGCCGCGTTGTCGGATCTCCCTGATACGCCCAGTATGAGGACGACCCTCCGCCTTGCGATGCACCGCATCTGACGCCGCGCGCTGATCCACCGGGGATTACGGGACAGCCCTCAGGCACCCGTGGTGGACCCCGGACGAATGATCATCAGTATCGTCACGGTGGCCCAGAGCAGGTTGAAGACGCCGGTGAACATGGCGAGCCGGACCGTCGCCCGGGGGCCCGCCGTGCCGGTGTCGTGCCAGATGCCCTCCACGATCGCGGTCTGCCGGGGCAGCACCAGCGCCGCGAGCACGGCCGCGGCGACCGCCGTCAGGGCGATGGAGACGATCAGCCAGGTGTCGCCGAGGACACCCATGGCACTGGCGGTGGCGAACCCGAACACGGGGACGACGACGCCGACCGTCGCGTACACCCGGCAGATGCGGTGCAGCAGTTGGACGGTGGAGCGGGCCTGACCGTCCCGCGGCTCGGAGAGCGCCTTACGGGCGGCGGGCGGGAACATGCTGGCGGCGACGGTGACGGGCCCGATCGCGACGATCGCGGCGAGGACGTGCACAGCAAGAAGGAACTTGGTCACGGGGTGACGCTATGGGCGGCACGGATCTTGCAGAAGTGGCACTTTTGCCAGGGCACGACGGATTCCCGCCAGCGGATGTCACGTCGCCGATCCGCAGGGGTCGTACACGGTGGTGCGGAAGCCGTACGACGCGGTCGTACGGCTGCCCTACGCGGCCGTAGGAGGCCATAGGAGGGCATGAGAGGCCATGGTCTGCGTACGAGCCGAGGGCGCCCCACGGGACCAACCGGCGGCCCACCGCGGCGGAGGCGGGGTGGTGCCCTTGGCCATAATCCGGCGGACGCATACGCTCTGGCCATGCACACCGTTGCCGTACTGGCCCTCGACCAGGTCATCCCGTTCGACCTCTCGGCTCCGATCGACGCCTTCGGCCGGGCACGCCTGCCGGACGGCCGCGCGGCCTACCGGATCCGGGTCTGTTCGGTCGAGGCGGGCCAGGAGGTCGGCGCGGGCCTGTTCACGCTGCGTGCGCCGTACGGCCTGGACGCGCTGGCCGAGGCGGACACGATCATCCTGCCCGGGACCGAGAACCCCACCGCCCCGCTCCCGCCGGGGGTTGCCGAAGCGCTGCGCGCGGCGGCCGCGAACGGCACCCGGATCGCCTCGATCTGCGTCGGCGCCTTCGTCTTCGCCGCCACCGGTCTGCTGGACGGGCTGCGCGCGACCACCCACTGGATCGCGGCCGGGGACCTGGCGGCCCTGCACCCCGCCGTGACCGTCGACCCGAACGTCCTCTACGTCGACAACGGCCAGTTCCTGACCTCGGCGGGCGCGGCCGCAGCCCTCGACATGTGCCTGCACATGATCCGCCGGGACCACGGTTCGGCCGTCGCGGCGCACGCGGCCCGGCTGTCGGTGATGCCGCTCGAACGGGAGGGCGGCCAGGCCCAGTTCATCGTCCACGCCCAGCCGCCGGCCCCGGCCGGCACGACCATGGAGCCGCTGCTCGGCTGGCTGGAGGAGAACGCGGACCGGGACCTGACCCTGGAGGACATCGCCGTCCGGGCGGGCACGAGCACCCGTACCCTCAACCGCCGCTTCCGCGAACAGACGGGCACCACACCACTCCAGTGGCTGCACCGCGCCCGGGTCCGCCGCGCCCAGTACCTGCTGGAGACGACCACGTACCCGGTCGAACGCATCGCCGCCCAGGCGGGCTTCGGCTCCCCGACGGCGTTCCGGGACCGCTTCAAACGAGTGGTGGGGACGAGCCCGTACGCGTACCGACGGGCGTTTCAGGGGGCGGAGGAGCGAGCCTCCTGACGCGGGGGGCGGACGCGGAGACGCGGCCGAGCTGTGCTCTGCGCCGTGCTCAGGCCCGCCGGTCGGCCACGGCCCACGAGGCGAGGGCGACGGCCCCGGCGACTCCGAACACCGCGGGCCAGGCGCCCACCTTCTTGGCCAGCGGATGCGACCCGGCGAAGGCGGCGACGTAGGCGACGGTAAGCGCTCCGGCAGCCTTGCCACCGGCCTGCCGCCGCCACTGCTGCGCGGCCGTGGCCCCCGCGGCGGCCAGCACGACCCCACCGAGCTGCCGCTTCATCGTCCACCGGGCCACGCCGTACCCACCGACAAGCCCACCGGCGGCCACCACCGCGGCCGGGATCTTCGCCATTGCTGCCTCCTGCGGCTGTCTGTGCCTGCACCTACCTGCACCTACCTGCGCATGCTGAACAAACCGAGGCTAACTCGGACGGACGGCTGACCGACGGTCGCCCTCCAACCCTCCTATGAAGGCCCTCCAGGGGTGCGAACGGAAGACGACGACAGGCCCATCGGTCTCCTTGGAATCCCGTACCAGGACGCCGTCCACGCCGCGTGCGCACTCGACGCATTCGCCGCCCGCGCCGTTGCTGTAGGAGGACGTGAACCAGGCGGAGGTGCGGGCGGCCATGGACGGTGCGACGTTCATCTCGCATACCCCTTGAGGACGGTTTCGATCAGTTCGGCGGAGCGCCGAGGGCTCAAAGCCGCTGCTCGCAGTCCGTCGAAGGCCCTCGTGTACTCACGCACATGATGCTCGCCTTCGAGGTATACGGCATCGGTGATGCCGTCCCGATAGACGAGGTCCGGGTCCTCCTGGTCGGGGAAGCCGAGCAGCGTGAACGAACCAGTGGCCGGGTAGGTGCCCGCGTCGAAGGGCAGCACCTGCAGAGTCACACTGGGCAACTCGATTGATTCCAGGATTCGTTCGAGCTGTTCACGCATGAGCGCTCGATCCCCGATGACGTTGCGCAACGCGCCCTCGTTCACGATGAACCAGGCATCGGGACCGCCGGCCCGCGTCAACATCGCCTGCCGTTCCATCCGCACCCGCACCGCACGGTCGATGTCCTGGGTGGACAGGTGCGCGCCGGTCCTGTGGAGTTCACCGGCGTACGCCGAGGTCTGCATCAGCCCCGGCAACAGCTCGCACTGGTACTGGCGGAACGTGGAGGCGTCCTGCTCCAGACCGATGTAGATGGAGAACCACTCCGGAACCCCGGCGCCGTGCACCTGCCACCAACCCCGCGTCCTTGCCTGCCGGGCCAGCGCCTTCAGAAACTCACGCAGCTCGTCACTTGTGGCGTAGAACCGGCACAGGGCATCGATGTCGGACGGCTGGATCCTGCCGCTGCCCGTCTCCATCCGATTGACCTTGGAGCCACTCCAGTCCAGCGCGGCACCGACCTGAGCGCAGGTTAGCGCACTCTGCTCGCGGAGCTTCTTCAGTTCGATCGAGAGACGTCGACGACGTGCAGTCGGCGATCCGGCCATCCCAACCCCTTTCCTGATAACGGGCATTCAGTCTTTCGCCAAGGGGGGTGCGTGCCAATCACTCGGAAGTGGGAATCCCCCCGTGCACATTGCACGGGGGGATTCGCAGCCGCCATCCTGGCAAGCGACGCCACTCGATGTGAGCGTACGTAACGCTCTGTCAACCTATGGGGATGGCGTTTCCGTCGATGAGAGGGGTCTCGGTGATCCAACAGGTGTGCATGTCACGCAAGCCGTGGGACTTGGCCTTTCTGGCCGAACCGGAGGAAGTGGCCGCGCTGCGCCGCATCGTGCGGTTGCAACTTGAGCTCTGGGGCTTACAGGAAGCCACTGATACGGCCCAACTCTGTGTCAGCGAACTCGTCTCGAACGTGATCACGCATGTCGGCCCGGGCACCCCGACCACGCTCGCCGTCTCAATAAAGGGCACTTATCTACGCATTGAAGTCCACGACCCCGACACCAGGGCTCTCCCGACGCTTCTTGACGCGACTGCTGACTCCGAAGGTGGCCGTGGCATGGCGCTCGTCGGCGCGATTGCTGAACACTGGGGCGTCCAACTCCATGCCGACCGAAAGGTCACCTGGTGTGAGTTGGCGACCGGTCTGAACTCGCCCAACAGCCACACTGGTGGTGCCGGCGTGGCAAGAGCGGGCGTCCTCCTCAGCGCCTATGGCTCGGCGAGGGCGGCCCGACACGCGAGCCCGAGCACCTCAACTTTGGCAGCGGCCATGGCGGCGGAAACGGCAGTCGACGCCATCACTGATCTCCTCCACTGGCTGCAAGCACACGGCCGCGACGTGGACGATGCGCTGGAACGCGCGCAGAGGCACTTTGAGGCGGAAGCCTGCGCGGGGGAGGAAAATCGACTATGAGGTGCTACCCCGCAGCGATTGCGGAGTATGTCCAGACGTCCGCCGGAATCTCATGTGCCAACTTCCACGTGATCGCCATCGGCTTGCTCCCTTCGTGCCCGTCGTACTTGCCGGGGCCGAGCAACACCCATGGCTGGGCTCCGCCGATATCAGTGTTCTTGTAGCGGCGAACGAAGAGCAAGACGTGGCTACCTTCTCTGGCGTGGTGCTGGTAGCGGAGGCCGGTAGGGGAAGTGGCCGAGGTCTGGTTCTGCGACTCCCAGTGGAAGCGGGTCTCGCTCAGCGCATAGTCGTGATATCGGGTCTGTGGGGAGAAGTCCTTCTCGTCTTTATCCAAGGTGATCAGTAGGGCGTCGGTCTTGATCGAGTCACACCACTTGACTCCCTCGCGGAAGTCACCTGGCATAAAGCCGCCGATGAAGGATTGGCCGAGCGCGGGGAGGATCTCTTCTCGACTGTAGGAGGCGTGCACCGTGAGCGGAATGCCGGCCTTCCCGCCGACCCCGAGCAGCGGGATGGGAACATGCTCGGTGTGGGCGAGGTTGTACGCCAACACCCGGCGTAGCTCGTCGCGCACGGCGTGCTGGCGGCGCAACGTCGAAAATCCGGCATCATAACTCGCGAAGCTCTTCCGGGTGATTCCACCGAGCGGCCAAAGCTGGAAGAACAGCATGCGGGCGTAAGCCTGCCCCTGTTCGTTCAATGCGTTGTAACCGGGCGCGTCATCTTCCAGCAGTCGCGTGTACGCGGCAACGCGCAACGGGTCGTCCACGTGAAGGAAGGCGGAAACTCGCTTGAGTAGCGTGGCTTCACCTTCGGGCGCTTCGCTCTTCAGAAGTCCAGAACGCCGGAGCAACCCGGTCCATGAGTTCCCGTTGCCTCGGTAGAGCTCCCGTAGCTCCCGCCCACTCTCCTCTAGGTACTTGCTAAGCCTCGGCTCGGCGTAATCTGCGACTTCCCTAGCTAGAGCAGTCACATTGACACCGATCTGCTCCTTGATGTTAGCGATGATGACCTTCTTAGCCTTCTCCTCAAGAATGATCTGGCAGCCGGAGGGGAGCTGTGGAAAGTCATGCTCGATGTTGTCCAGGAGACGCTTACGGGTGAGGTTCGTCAACGCTCTGAACTGGTTCTCGAAACGGAATTCTTTACGGTGCTGACCGATGAAGTCCAGTACGGTCAGCACTGCTTTGCCCTCCGTGCGGCGGAGGCCACGGCCAAGCTGCTGGAGGAACACGGTCGCGCTGGAAGTGGGGCGCAGTAGGAGCAGCGTGTCTACGTCGGGAATGTCGAGGCCCTCGTTGAAGAGGTCGACCGAGAAGATTACCTGTAGTGACCCCGACCGGAGATCGGCCAGCGCCTGATCACGCTGGTTGGTGGGAGTCTCGCCGGACAGAGCAACGGCATGGAGACCCGCTGCCCGGAAGTACTCGGCCATGAAGTGCGCGTGCGCGACCGACACACAGAAGCCCAAGGCGCGCATAGTTCCAGGCTCAGCGATCTTCTCCTCAACCGCCTTCGCAACCAGTCGAGCCCGCGCGTCATTACCCGTGAGTACATTGCTCAGAGCGCTCGCGTCGTACGCTCCACGCTTCCACTCCACCGTGCTCAGGTCGGTGTTGTCACTGATTCCGAAGTAGTGGAAAGGACTGAGGAGATCGTTTTCCAAAGCTTCCCACAGCCGCATCTCGGCAGCGATGCGGCCATCGAAGAACTCATTTTGGACGTTCTTGCCGTCCATGCGCTCAGGGGTTGCGGTCAGCCCCAACAGTTCCAACGGCTGGAAGTGATCGAGGATCTTCCGGTACGTTGGCGAGGTGCCGTGATGGAACTCGTCGATCACAATTACGTCGAAGTGGTCGGGAGAGAGCCGGCTCAGTGCGCCAGCGCTCAGCGACTGCACGCTGGCGAAGACGTGTGTCCATCGCTCCGGGATTTCCCCGCTGTGGAGGGACTCCCCGAAGTTCGGGTTCACCAAGACATCTTGGTAGGTCCGCAGAGACTGCTGCAAGATCTCCTTGCGGTGGGCGACGAACAGCAGCCGCAGGTCGCGGTCATGCTTCTTGCGTAGCTGCTTGTAGTCGAGAGCCGCCATGACGGTCTTACCGGTGCCGGTCGCAGCCACCAGCAGATTCCGGTGTCGGTCATGAACCCCGCGCTCAACTTCGAGTCGCTCCAGCATGTCGCGCTGGTGTGGGTAAGGCCGCACCTCAAGGCCGGACAACGTGATCCTTCGGGCCGCGGACGACGTCGAGGACGTACCTCCCGCGATCGCCAACGCCTCCTGCAAGCGGGCTCCATCCGCATCAGGGTTGTAGGTCTCGAAGGAAGGGTCGCTCCAGTACGCCTCGAAGGTTGCTTCGAACTTCCGCAAGACGTCTGGGGTGGCGATGGAAGACAGTCGGACGTTCCACTCCAGTCCATCGAGTAGGGCGGCCTTGGAGAGGTTGGAGCTACCGACGTACGCCGTGTCATAGCCACTGCCGCGCCGGAACAACCAGGCTTTGGCATGGAGGCGAGTGGAGCGCGTCTCGTAGTTGACCTTGACCTCGGCGTTGAACTCTCGCACCAGCCGGTCCAGGGCGCGCCGCTCAGTTGCTCCGATGTAGGTCGTCGTGATGACGCGTATCGGCACGTCCCGATCGTGGGCGGCTTTCAAGGACTGCTCGATGATGCGTAGACCGTGCCACTTCACAAAGGCGCAGAGCAGATCGACGCGGTCTGCAGTGGCGAGCTCGGCACGCAGTTCGAAGCCGAGGCTTGGATCTTCGGGCGAGTTGGTGATGAGCGCAGTGTCAGAGAGGGGGATGCCGGGGCGCACAGTGAAGACCCCGGGTGCTTCTTGCTTGGTCAGCGCGAGGAGTTGGCGAGGCCCGTCTGCCACCAGGTCCACCCACTGTTGTGCTCCCTCAAGCGTGCTGATGGAGTCCAAGATGTGGTTTGCCGCGTATACCCGTTCCTCTGCAGGGAGGTTCTGGAGCACGTGGCGTACCGTCCGGGCGATGTGTCCTGCCAGAACATGGGGAACAGACTCGGCCCCCACTGTGTCGCTCACCGGATGCCACCCGAGGCTCGCGAACTCCTTCAACTTCTGTTCGAAGCGCACGGTGATGAGTTCCTCGTACACCCCCACGGCCGGCTGCGTCAGATCCCCCGACTCGGACACGCTGATCCCCTTGGTCGCTCAGATAGCTCTGCACATGTCTAACAGAGGCCACTGACAGCGGGCTGGCGATGACCAACCGCTGGACGTAGAAGAGGTCCGTCGGCTTTCCACTGGCCAGGGGCGCAGGCCGCGCCCCTCAGTGATCAGATATCCGACGCGGTGAGGCCGTCAAGCAGGGGTCGTGAGGGGTACGCTCTGCTGCGTGTCTGGCTGACCGGGCGCTGCGTGGGGGCCGGCCGGCCTTCGGGCACCGCGGCAAGCGAGCGCGACCCCGGTGCACAGGGGGATGGCTCCCGTACGCGCTGGCCATGACAAACCCCGGGCTCATCCGGCCTGTGGCCGCCCAGTCACCGACGGGCGTCGTACGAGGTGGCCGGTCTCTGCGAGGGTGGCCGGCGGAAGCGACCTACGGGGCCCCGGCCGACAGGCCAGGGCCAGAGCACGGCGCTCCTTCGGTTAATTGGACGCCCCGTGACACTCCCCATACCCTCGCCCCGACCCGCACCAGCACACAACCCCCCGCTGCGGCGGCCAGGACGTCGCTCGGCCTCGGGCCGCCAGGGTCGTCGCGTACTGGGGGAGGAGTGTCGTGTCGGACGGGGACGAGGCCTCCGAGGCGGAGAAGGCCTCGTAGGACGGGACCGTGCCGGTGACGATGCCCAGGTTGGGGGTGCCGGAGGCGGACAGTTCGCGCAGGGACGCCTCTATCGTCGCGAGGTGTTCCTCGTGGGACGGGTACTCCGCGGCGAGGGACGGATACGCGGCGAGGAGTTCCGCCAGTTCGGCGGCGGGCCAGTGCAGGACCGCGACCGGGAACGGGCGGGAGAGGGCCTCCCGGTGCGCGCCCAGTTCGGCGCGGAGGCGGCTGATCTCCGCCTGGAGCTCCGCCGGGTTCTCCGAGCCGAGTGACCACACGCGCTTGGGGTCGTGGAGTTCGTCGAGGGAGACGGGGGACGAGTGGAGGGTGTCCGCGAGGGCGTCCCAGTCGTCGTGGGCGACGCCCAGCATGCGGCGGACGCGGTGGCGGCCGAAGAGGATGGGGCGGGTGGCGTACGGCGGGTCCGTCACGTCCGTCAGGAGCAGCGTCGCGCCCTCCGTGAACGTCTCCTGCGCCGCCTCCAGCTCGTCGTGCGACTCCAGCGCCTCGGCCACGATCACCCAGGGGGCGGGGTCGCGCGGGGACGCGGCGCGGACTCCGTCGATGATCGCGCGCGCTTCCGCCTCGTGGCCGTACTCCCACAGGTTCGACGCCTTCAGGGCGCGGACCAGGTGGGGGCGCTCCAGGGGCGTCGGGGAGGACAGGAGGCGGTCGTAGAGTGCGCTGGCGCCGGGGCGGTCGCCGGCCAGTTCGAGGTGGGCCGCGGCCTGCAGGAGCAGGTGTTCGGCGTCCTCGGGATAGAGGCCGGCGGTCCGCTCCAGGCGTGCGGCTTCGGCGGTGTGGTCGACGTTCTCGGCAGGCGTGTCGGGGCGCATGGGGGACACCGTACTGCCGTCGCCTTACGAAATGGAGAGATCCGCTGGCCAGAGGGTGAGCGCGGGCGGCCGGTAACCGTCTCGGGGGCACGGGAGGACAGGGGCCGGGCGCCCCTCCACGGTGGGCGCCCGGTCGCGCGGCGGGCTCAGGTCACCACGCCGTCGACCTGCAGTGTCTGCACCGCGCCCGCCGCGAACGGCACGCTCAGTGACTTCCCGTTCAGACGCGTGTCCGAGTGCGCGGTGTAGAGGTCGCCGCCACCGTCGGTGAGGGTGTTCCAGCGGGGGACCAGGCCGCCCGTGGAGCCGGTCACGGTGGTGAAGCGGGTGAGGTCGAAGGTCAGGGTCCGGGCGGACGTGGACTTGTTCGCCGCGACGATCACCAGGCGCTTCGCCGTGGTGTCGTACGCCGCCACCGCGTAGTCCACGCCCGTGTCCACGATCGTCATCCCGGGGCGGATGTGGCGGCTGAACTGGGCCATCACATAGAGCTTCGTCTCGACCGCGCCGGCGGTGAGGGTGCTCGCGTCGTACTTGATCATCCCCCAGCCCGCTGTCGGGTCCATGACCTGCCAGTAGACCCAGGCGGTCGGGTGCAGCCAGCGGAAGTCCAGGAGCAGGTTGCTCGCCAGGGTGAGGCCCGTGCCGTCGCCGTCGCCGTACTCGGAGTTCCACAGGGCCTTGCCCCCGGTGGTCACGGCGTCCGTGTAGAGGAGGTCACGGCGGCCGCCCGACCCCTGGTAGCCGTGCACGTTGACCCGGTCGACCAGCGCCTTCGTCGTCGGGCCGAAGGAGTTCCAGGTCGTACGCGCCAGGTCGTAGCTCGTCTCGTCGGATGCCGAGATCCTGGTGTCCGTGAGGCCGCGCCGGTCGAGTTCGCCGCGCAGGTAGGGCAGGACGGCGGACTGGACGGAGGCGTCCACATGGCAGCCCTCCTGGGTGCCGGTGGCCGTCCACCAGTTGGAGGACGGCTCGTTGAAGGCCTCCACCGTCGAGAAGTTCACGCCCCAGTTGTTCCTGGCGTACAGGGCCACCGCGGCCAGGTGGGAGGCGTGCTGGCGGTAGTTCCAGGACTGGAGGTTGTTGCCGCCGCCGGCCGCGCCCGACGGGTTGTGGTTGAGGCACATCCACCACATCGGGGAGTTGGCGAACAGCTCGCTCGTCGCGCCGCGCGCGGTCGCCCTGGTGAGGGCGGCGCGCTGGGTGGCGTCCGCCGTCCACTTCCAGGCCGACGAGGTGGGGTCCTCGTTGTTCCAGTCCTGCCAGTAGCCCTCGATCTGCTTGTACGCGGGGATGCCGGCGGAGGCGGCCATGCTCTCGCCGCCCACGCTGTTCCAGCTGCACGCGCCGAGGTTGTAGCGGGCGATGTTCAGACCGAGGCCCGGCAGCGCGGCGCCGTTGTAGGTGACCGACCTGGTGGTGAAGAAGAGGTCCGCGAAGTCGTCCCGGGCCCCGAACACGTTGGCCCACCATGCGAGCGAGGTGCCCCAGCCGTCCCATGTCCCGTACGTGGCACCGGGGTTGACGGCGATGGTCGCGTCGGCATACGCGGTCCCTGTCGCCAGGGCGCCACCGAGGACCGTACCGCCCGCTGCGGCCAGCAGTGTTCTGCGTCGGATCACGGCTCTCCACCTTTCCGTACCGCTCGACTGCCGCTCGTCCTGGCGGCGTCGGCCTGTCCGGTCGATGACACCGGTCCCGCCGGTGCCCTCAGGAAGCATCGGGTGTGGCGCGTGGGGTTGTCGAGGGTTGCGACACCCCTTTCTAAAACGGCTGTACGAAGGGGCTCGGGCGAGAAGAGGCGTACAGGGCTGGTGACTTGAGGGGGTACGCCCTATCGTGCGGGCCCCGGCGCGGGCAACGGGCGTACCGGACCCAGGTCTGCGGGCAGGGGAGGCGAACCGGGAGAAGAGGGGTGCGCGTGCGGGTTCCCGTGGTGCGGCACAGCACTCTGCGCCGGCGTGCTCTGCGCAGACGCGTCCTGTGGACCGGCGGCGAACTTCTCGTCACCGTCGGCGTCGTCCTCCTGCTCCTCGTCGTTCACCAGCTGTGGTGGACCAACCGGCAGGCCCAGCACAACGCCGATCGCGAGGTGCGGGCGTTGGAACGGGAGTGGGGCGCACCCGGGACGCCGGGGCCGGCCGGTCCCTCCGCGGGGGCCGGCGCGGCGGAGACGGAGGCCGGAGGCGGGGACGGGAGCGCCCGGGCCCCGGAGCGCGAACGGGGGGCCGGGTCCACCGACACCTCCGCCGCCGCGCCTCGCTGGTCCCGGGCGTACGCCGTCCTCACCGTCCCCCGTCTCGGCCTCCGTGTCCCCGTCGCCGAGGGCGTCAGCAAGCGGGACGTCCTCAACAAGGGGTACGTCGGTCACTACAAGGGTTCCCAACAGCCGGGCCAGACCGGGAACTTCGCGCTCGCCGGGCACCGGAACACCCACGGGGAGCCGTTCCGGTACATCAACCGGCTGCGGCCCGGGGACACCGTCCGTGTCGAGACGGCGTCCGCCGTCTTCACGTACGTGGTCGACAGGACGCTGCCGCGGACCTCCGCGCGGGACGGCGGTGTCATCGGTCCGGTGCCGCGCAGCAGCGTCCGGCCGTCCTACGGCTACAGCGAGCCGGGGTACTACATCACCCTCACCACCTGCACCCCCGAGTACACCTCCACGTACCGCCTGGTGGTGTGGGGGAAGCTGCGGTCCATGAAGCCCCGGTGAGCACCGTCAAGTCCCCGCAGGACCCGGGCGTCCCGGAGAGCGCCGCTCCTGTGAGCCGTGAACTCCCCGCCCGCGGAACCGTCGTGCCCCTCCCGGACGTCGAAGAGGTGCCGGGCCCGGACCCGATCCCGACCCGGCGGGACCTGAGGATGCGCGAGAGGGGGAGTGGCCGATGATCCGTCGCCGGGCGACCGTGCGCTCCGCCGTCGCGTCGTTCCCTCATCCCCTGCCCCTCGTCGTCCTCTTCCTGGCCGAGGTCGTCCTGCTCGACGCCGGTGGCCTCTCGGCCGCCGTCGCGGTCGCCTTCGCCGCCACCACGGCGGTCGGTTCCGCCCTCGCCGTGTGCGCCGTCCTCGCCGCGCGCTGCGCGCCCGTCGTCCCGCGCACGAGAGTCCGTACGGCCCTCCGTGACCGCGAGCACCGTACGGCCTTCCTGCCGCAGCGCGATCCCGACGCGGCGGGACGCAGCCGTCCCCGGGCACCGGGAACCGCCCTCCCGGCGACCACCGCGTAGGCCACGGCACCCCCTTCCGTACGCTCCGCACCTTCCGTGCGACCGCCGTGGCTCACGCGGGTCGTCATGCCGACAACTGCTTCGACTCCGGCACGACGAGACCCTCGGAGGGCTCATCCATGTCCACACTCATGTCCGTTTTCGCCACTCTGGTCGAGCAGGTCGCCGACCTGTTGGAGCCGCTGTTCCACGCCTCCGCGGCCGCCGCCGCGATCGTCGTGATCACCGCGCTCGTACGGCTGCTCGTGCACCCCCTGTCCCGGGCGTCGGCGCGCGGGCAGCGGGCGCGTACCGCGCTGCGCCCGCGGGTCGCCGAGCTGCGCGAGAAGCACGGCGGCAACCCGGAGAAGTACCAGAAGGCACTGCTGGAACTGCACGCGCGGGAGGAGGTGTCGCCGCTGGCCGGCTGCCTGCCCGGACTGCTGCAGATACCGGCCTTCTTCCTCCTTTACCACCTGTTCTCCAGCACGACGATCGGCGGCGGACCCAACGGGCTGCTGAACCATCGGCTGTTCGGCGCGCCGCTCGGCCACCGGTACGCGGACGCGCTCGGGGACGGCGGGGTGTTCGGGACCCAGGGGCTCGTCTACCTCGCTCTGTTCGCGGTGGTCGCTGCGGTGGCGACCTTCAACTACCGGCGTACGAAGCGGACGACGGCCGCCGGGGCGCCGGAGACCGGCGGGGAGCAGCGGGTCCCCGGGCTCGGCGCGGTCGGCGCGGTCATGCCGTTCCTCTCCTACTTCACGCTGCTCACCGTGGCGCTGGTGCCGCTGGCCGCCGCGCTGTACGTCGTGACCAGCACGACGTGGAGCGCGGTGGAGCGGGCGGTGCTGTACCCCTGAGCCCGCTGGCCGGGCCGCCCCGGGGTGACGCCGGCGGGCGGTCCAGTCCGTGAACGGGGTCTTGCGGACTGGACGTGCAGCTTGGAGGATCGACCAGTCCTCCGATGGCTGCACCCATGGGAGGCTGCCCGCGATCGAGGGAGATTGTGATCATGAAGCTGCTGCGAGTCGGTACGGCGGGATCGGAGCGGCCCGCGCTGCTCGACACCGAGGGAACCCTCCGGGACCTGTCGGGTGTCGTCCCGGACATCGACGGGCCGCTGCTCGCCGACGACGCGGCGCTCGGCCGGATCCGTACGGCCGCCGAGTCGGGGGAGTTGCCCGCGCTGGACGCGGCGGGGCTGCGGGTCGGGCCGCCGCTCGCCCGTATCGGCAAGGTCGTCTGCATCGGCCTGAACTACCACGACCACGCCCGGGAGACCGGGGCCGAGCCACCCGCCGAGCCGGTGATCTTCTTCAAGGCGGCGGACACGGTGGTCGGGCCGCACGACACCGTGCTCGTGCCGCGCGGGTCGGTCAAGACGGACTGGGAGGTGGAGCTGGCGGTGGTGATCGGACGTACCGCCCGTTACCTGCGGTCCCACGAGGAGGCGCTCGCGCACGTCGCCGGGTACGCGGTCGCGCACGACGTCTCCGAGCGCGAGTTCCAGATCGAGCGCGGGGGCACCTGGGACAAGGGCAAGAACTGCGAGACGTTCAATCCGCTGGGGCCGTGGCTGGTGACCGCCGACGAGGTCCCGGATCCGCAGGACCTGGCGCTGAGGCTGTGGGTCAACGGCGAGCTCAAGCAGGACGGCACGACGGCCGAGCAGATCTTTCCGGTCGCCGAAGTGGTCCGCTACGTCAGCCAGTTCATGACCCTTTACCCGGGTGACGTCATCAACACCGGTACGCCGGCGGGGGTGGCACTGGGGCAGCCGGAGCCCAAGCCGTATCTGCGGGCGGGGGATGTCGTGGAGCTGGAGATCGAGGGGCTGGGGCGGCAGCGGCAGGTCTTCGACAAGGCGTAGGGCTCTGCCGGGTGAGGTGAGGTGAGGTGGGGTGCGGGGAGATCAGGGTGGTGGGTGAGCTGCGGGTGGGTGGGGGTCGGGCGCGCAGTTCCCCGCCCCTGATGGGCGCGTTCGTGTGGGCGTCCTGCGAGGGTGTGTTCTCCTGACCGGACGAGCCCGTGCCCCGGACGTGGGGCACGGGCTCGGCGCGTCAAGGGGTCAGGAAGTGGGTCAGGGCCTCGACCACCATCGCGTGGTCGTCCAGTTGGGGCAGGCCCGAGACCACTACGGTGCCGATCACGCCCGCGCCCTCGACCGTGACCGGGAACGCGCCGCCGTGGGCCGCGTACGTGTCGGGGTCGAGGCGTGAGGACTCCTCGAACGTCGTGCCCTTGGCGCGGAAGCGGGTGCCGACCAGGAGCGAGGAGCAGCCGTAGCGCTCGACGACCCGGCGCTTGCGGTCGATCCAGGCGTCGTTGTCCGGCGTCGAGCCGGGCAGCGCCGCGTGGAAGAGCTGCTGACCACCCCGCCGGATGTCGACGGCGACGGGGGCGCGGCGCTCACGGGCGAGCTCGACGAGCAGCGTGCCGAGGACCCACGCGTCGTCGTGGGTGAACCGGGGAAGCACCAACCGGCGCTCCTGCTCCTCCAGTTCCGCGATGTCCGGGGCGCTCACAGGGCCACCACCGTGTTCTCGCCGGCGGAGCGGCGCGCCGCCTCCAGCACGTCGAGCGCTGCCGCCGCCTCGAGCGCGGTGACCGGGTTCGGTCCGCCGTCACGCAGGGCGGCCGCCACCGCCGCGTAGTACGCGGGGTACGCGCCCGGGAGCGTGGGCTCGGGCCGGCCGCCTCCGGTGAGCGGGGACTCGCCGGAACCCACGCGGCCCCACAGGGACTCGGGCTCGACACCCCACTCGGCCGTCGTGCCGGGACGCCCGCCCTCGCGCAGCTCCGCCTCCTGCGGGTCGAGTCCGTACTTCACGTAACCGGCGCGAGAGCCGAGGACGCGGAAGCGCGGGCCGAGCTGCGCGGTGGTCGCCGAGACATAGAGGTGGGAGCGGACGCCGCTGGTGTGCGTGATCGCGATGAAGGTGTCGTCGTCCGTCCGGGCGCCGTCGCGGCGGATGTCCGCCTCGGCGTACACCGAGGCCGCGGGGCCGAAGAGGACGAGCGCCTGGTCGACGACATGGCTGCCGAGGTCGTAGAGGAGACCTCCGATCTCTGCCGGGTCGCCGGACTCGCGCCAGCCGCCCTTGGGCTGCGGACGCCAGCGCTCGAACCGGGACTCGAAGCGCCATACGTCGCCGAGCTCGCCCTCGTCGAGCAGCTTGCGGAGGGTCAGGAAGTCGTTGTCCCAGCGGCGGTTCTGGAAGACCGAGAGGAAGAGGCCGCGCTCGTCGGCCAGGGCGGCGAGCGCCCGGGCCTCGGCTGCCGTGCCGGCGAGCGGCTTGTCGACGACGACCGGGAGGTTCGCCTCGAGGGCGGCGGTCGCGAGCGGGACGTGGGTCTTGTTCGGAGAGGCGATGACGACCAGGTCCAGCTCGTCGGCGCGTGCCCAGAGCTCGTCCGGGGTGGCGGCGAAGCGCACCTGGGGGAACTCGGCGCGGGCCTGCTCCTGCCGCTCCGGGTTCGAGGTGACGATCGTGTCCAGGGCCAGGCCCTCGGTCGCGGCGATCAGCGGGGCGTGGAAGACGGAGCCCGCGAGCCCGTAGCCGATGAGGGCCACGCGGAGGGGGGCGCCGGGGGCGGAACCTGCTTCAGGACCTGTGTCAGTCGTGCTTCCTGTCATGACTCCACTTTCGCAACGCTGTTGCCAAAGTGCAAGCGCGGGGGACAATGGCGTACGTGAACAGGACCAGCGCGGAGTCGGGAGCGAGCCTGCCGGGGCGGCTCGAGGGGGCGGGGGCGAATCTGCTCGCCCTGCGCAGTCACAACGGGGCGCTCGTGCTCGACCTGCTGCGCACGGCCGGGCCGACGGGCATCAGCCGTCTCGAACTCGCCGAGCGCACCGGGCTGACCCCGCAGGCCGTCAGCAAGATCACCGCTCGGCTGCGGGCGGACGGGCTGGCGGCGGAGGCGGGGCACCTGGCCTCGACGGGCGGCAAGCCGCGTACCGTGCTGCGCCTCGTCCCCGAGGCCGGGCACGCGGTCGGGCTGCATCTCGACCGGGACGAGCTGACGGCGGTGCTCTGCGATCTCGCGGGCACGGTGGTCGCCGAGCGGAGGGCGCCGCTCGGGCTGGGGGCCGGGGCGGGGGCCGTCGTCGAAGGGGCGGCGCGGGAGGTCGAGGCGCTGATCGGGGGAGCCGGGGTGTCCGTCCTGGGAGTGGGCGTCGCGCTGCCCGGACCGCTCGACCACGCGCGGGGGGTGCTGCACCGGCTCACGGGGTTTCCGGAGTGGGACGGGTTCCCGCTGCGGGACGCGCTGGCGGGGCGGCTCGGGGTGCCGGTGGTGGTGGACAAGGACACCAACGCGGCCGCGCTGGGGCTGGCGGTGGGCGGGTGCGGGCCGGGGCGGGAACCGGGGCCCGGACAGGGTGCCGGGTTCGGTGGCGGTGACAGCCATGGCGACAGCAGCCACAGCCACAGCCACGGAGCCGGCGGCCGTGCCGGGGACCACGCCGGCGGCCGTCCCCGACCGCGCGAGGGCGGAGGTGAGGGCGGCCGGGGCGGCCGGGGTGTTCCCGCGAGTGGGGAGGCCGCGTTCGCCTATCTGCATCTCGGTACCGGGCTCGGGGCCGGGCTCGTGTTCGGCGGGGCCGTGCACCGGGGCGCCCGTACCGGGGCGGGGGAATTCGGGCACCAGGTCATTCAGCTGGACGGCCCCCTGTGCGACTGCGGCAACCGCGGCTGCGTCGAGGCGCTGTGCCTCGCCGCGGTGGGACGCGGCGCCGTGGACGAGGCGGCTCGGGTGCTGGGCGCGGGGGCCGCGAACCTGGTCGGGTTGCTGGACATCGATCTGGTGCTGCTCGGCGGCCGCACGGTCGCGGCCCATCAGGAGGCCTTCGTGCGCGGTGTCGGTGCGGTGCTGGGGGAGCGGGCCCGGCGGGAGGGGACGGACACGGTTCCGGTGCGGGTCGCTCCCGGCGGGGCGCGCGGGGTGGCGGAGGGGGCGGCGCAGCTGTTGCTGGCCCCGTTGTTCGGGCGGGGAGAGGGCTGAGAGACGCCTCGGTCCGCTGTTCGAGGGGACTTCCGCGGCCGATCGGGGCCACGGTCGGGCGTGGCGGCGCGGGGCCGCCGGGCGGGAGTGGCAGGGTCTCGCGTGCCGTTGCCCGTTACCGCCTGACGCTCCTGGTCCCCACCGTCCTCGATCGGCAAAGGCCTTTCATGCGACCGCGCCCGTCCCTCCCGCTCGTCCTGAACTCGCTCCCGTTCGCCCCGACCGCCGCCGCGCCCGCCCTCGCGCCCGCCCTCGCTCTCGCCCTCGCTCTCGCGCCCGCCCCCGCGCACGCGCTCGTGGCTCCCGCGGACCCCCGTCCCACCTGTGCCGCCCCCGACACCCGCGCCTTCCCCGTCAAGACGCGGATTCACGGGGGGCCCGGCAGCTTCGAGGCCGGGGGCGGCTTCGGGACCTGGTACATCGATCTGACCAACACCACGGCGTACACCTGCGGCGACATCCATCCGGTCGTCGTGCTGGTGGACGGCAAGCGGGCGCTGCAGCCGAAGCAGGCGCGGATGGAGTTCTACGAGGGTGAGAAGCCGCACCCGGTCGTGTTCGAGAAGAGCGACGAGGACGAGAACGTGGGGGCGTTCGACGACGGGTTCCCGGGGTTCACGGTGGGGCCGGGCCGGACGGTCACCGTGAAGGTGCGGCTCTCCGTGACCTCGGACGCGGTGCCGAACGACGTCGTCGCCAACGCGGCGGTCGTCCAGCGGCACGACGACGACGGGGACTGGGTGGGGGAGTCGAACGACTACCGGTTCCGGATCACCGGCGGTGACCCCGACGTGCCCGGGACCGCGGAGAACCACGGCCGTACCGATGGCGGCGCCACCGGCGGGGGCGGCAGCGGCGGCACCGGCGGAGGGGGGAGCGGCGGTGGCGACGGAGGGGACGGCACCGCCCCCGACCAGGGCGGCGGCAGCGGCGGCACCGGCGATGCCAGTGCCGGTACCGATTCCGCCACCGGCGGGGGCGGGTCCGGTGGCGGTGACAGCGGCGGCGGCACCGGCGGCGACGGAGGCACGGGCGGGGGCACGGACGGCGACGGGGGTACGGGTGGAGTCTCCGCCGCGGACGAGCTCGCCGAGACCGGGCCCGGCGCGCCGCACGGGTTCGGCGCGGCCGGCGTCATCGGCCTGTTCGCGACCGGTGTCGCCCTGTTCGTCGTGGCCCGCCGAGCGCGGTCCGGACGTCGCTGAGTGCTTCCTCCGGGCCCGGTCCGATCGCCGCTGAGCCCTCCCGCGGGCACGGCCGCGCGTCCCATCTGCGACCATCCCACCCGTGGACTACCCGAACGACCAGGCCCCCGGCGCCCCCGTCCGCTCCGGCATCCCGGAGCACGGCCGCATCCCCAAGTACTACGCGGTGAAGGCGCACATCGCCCTGCTGATCGAGGAGTTGGGCGAAGGCGGCCTCCTGCCGACCGAGCGGGACCTCGCCGAGCAGTACGAGGTCGCCCGCGAGACCGTACGCCAGGCCCTGCGCGAGCTGCTGCTCGAAGGGAAGCTGCGGCGGCAGGGGCGCGGGACGGTCGTCGCGGGGCCGAAACTGGAGCAGCCGCTCTCCCTCGCGAGCTACACCGAGGGCGTCCGGCGGCAGGGGCGCACCCCCGGCCGTACGCTGATCAGTCTCGATCGCTTCCCCTGCTCGGAGACCCTCGCGGCGGAAGCCGGGCTCACCCGCGGCGAGCCCGTCTGGCACATGGAGCGTGTGCTGCTCGCGGACGACGAGCGGGTCGGGCTGGAGAGCACCTATGTCGCCGTGGCGCGCGTACCGCACCTCGACCGCGACTTCACGCCGGACTCGTCCTTCTACGCGTACCTCCACGACCGGCTCGGCATCGCGTTCGGCGACGCGGACGAACGCATCGAGACCGTGCTGGCCACCCCGCGCGAGGCACTGCTCATCGGTACGCCGCCGGCCCTGCCCATGCTGCTGATCCACCGTGTCTCGCGGGACACGGAGAAGCGGCCGCTGGAGCGGGTGCGGACGCTGTACCGGGGGGACCGGTTCTCCTTCACGGCCCACCTCGGGGGATGATTCGAGCCATGTTCGGGCGGGCTCCGGCCCGCCCCTTTTTGTAACGACAAGATAACGGGTCTAGCCCAAACGTGATGGGCAGTTCACCATCTGGTTGCAGTCCGGACCCTTCCGATTCCCCCGTACCGAGGAGCGTTGCCGTCGTGAGAGTGATAGTTGTCGGAGCCGGAGTGGTGGGCACCCTGCATGCCTGGCACGCAGTGGAGCGCGGCCACGAGGTCCTACAGATCGAGCGTGAGGCGGAGGCCCGCGGGGCCTCGCTGCGCAATTTCGGGCAGATCTGGGTGAGTGGTCGCGCCGGAGGCGAGGAACTCGAGACCGCCCTGCGGGCACGAGAACTGTGGGAGTCGATCGGGGCCCGCGTGCCCGGCCTCGGCTTCCGGGCCAACGGTTCCCTGACCCCCCTGCGGGGGGAGCGCGAGCTCGCCGTCGCCGAGGCCGCCCTGGCCCGTACGGACGCCGCCGCCCGCGGCTACAAGCTGTTCACGCCCGACGAGGCGCGCGCGGTGAACCCGGCCCTGCGGGGGACGTTCGACGCCGCCCTGTACTGCGAGCGCGACGCGGCCGTCGAACCCCGCACCGCCCAGCTCGCCCTGCGCGAGGAGCTGCTGCGGTCCCCGCACTACACCTTCCTGCCGGGGCGCGAGGTCCGGGACGTGATCGGCGAGCACGCCGTCCGCGACGACCACGGGGACGTGCACACCGGTGACGTCGTCGTGCTGTGCACGGGCGCCTGGCTCGGCGGTCTCGTCCGGGAGCTGGCCGGTCCCGAGCTGCCCGTGCGGCGCGTACGGCTGCAGATGATGCAGACCGACCCGCTCGGCGAGCCGCTCACGACCTCGGTCGCCGACGCCGACAGCTTCCGGTACTACCCCGCCTACCGGAGCCCCGCCCTCGACGAGCTCAACACGCTCCAGCCCCAGGCCCCGACCGCCGCCGAGCACCGGATGCAGCTGCTCATGGTGCAGCGCGCGGACGGCGGACTGACCATCGGCGACACCCACGAGTACGAACACCCCTTCGCCTTCGACACCCTCGAAGACCCCTACGACCACCTCACCGAGGTCGTCGAGTCCTTCCTCGGACGCCCGCTGCCGAAGATCCGGCGCCGCTGGGCCGGGGTGTACGCGCAGTGCACGGACACCAGCCGGGTCGTGCACCGGCAGCGGGTGCGGGACGGGGTGTGGCTGGTCACCGGGCCCGGCGGGCGCGGAATGACCTGTTCACCGGCGATCGCCGAGACCACTGCCAACGAACTGGGATGGTGAAAGAGATGGTGAAGGAAATGACCACGGACACCCGGCTCGTCGTCCTCGACATGGCCGGCACCACCGTCGCCGACGGCGGCCTGGTGGAGCGGGCGTTCGCCATGGCCGCCGGGGAACTGGGCGTCGAGCCCGGATCCGCGGACCACGCCGAGAAGCTGGACTACGTACGGGCCACCATGGGCGAGTCCAAGATCTCCGTCTTCCGGCACCTGTTCGGCGAGGAGCCCCTCGCCCAGCGGGCCAATTCCGCCTTCGAGAAGGCCTACGGGGAACTCGTCGACGGCGGGCGCATCGCACCGATCGCCGGAGCGCGCGAGGCGATCGAGGCGCTCACCGCGTCCGGCCGGACCGTCGTACTGAGCACCGGGTTCGCCCGCGTCACCCAGGACGCGATCCTCGACGCCCTGGGCTGGCGGGACCTGGTACCGCTCACGCTGTGCCCGGCGGACGCGGGCGGCCGGGGACGGCCGTACCCCGACATGGTCCTGGAGGCCTTCCTGCGGACCGGGGCCGCCGACGGCGTCCAGCAGATCGCGGTCGTGGGCGACACCTCGTACGACATGCTCAGCGGGGCACGCGCCGGGTCTGGTCTGGTCGCCGGCGTGCTGACCGGGGCGCACGACGAACCGGCACTGCGTGCTGCGGGAGCCGGGTACGTGCTCGGCTCCGTGGCCGAACTGCCCGCCCTGCTCCTCGGATCCGGCCGGTCCGGCGGGGACGGGCGATGACCAGCGGTATCCGCTTCGACCGGGTGTCCGTGGCCTACGACGGCACCACGGTCCTCGACGCCCTCGACCTGACCGTCGAACCCGGCGAGGTCATGGCGCTGCTCGGGCCCTCCGGATCCGGGAAGACCACCGCGCTGCGGGCCGTCGCCGGGTTCGTACGGCCCGCCGCCGGACGGGTGTTCATCGGCGACCGGGACGTGACCGACCTGCCGCCACACCGGCGCGGCATCGGCATGGTGGTGCAGCAGTACGCGCTCTTCCCGCACCTGCGCGTCGAGGACAACGTCGCCTTCGGGCTCAAGGCGCAGAAGGTCGCCAGGAGCGAGATCCGCGGGCGGGTCGCCGAGGCGCTGGAGATGACCGGGATGGCGGCCTACGCCCGGCGCCGTCCCCGGGAGCTGTCCGGCGGACAGCAGCAGCGCGTCGCCATCGCGCGGGCGCTCGCCATCCGGCCCGGCGTGCTCCTGCTCGACGAGCCGCTGTCCGCCCTCGACGCACAGCTGCGCTCCGGAATGCTCACCGAACTCGCCCGGCTGCACCGCGAGTTGCCGGATGTGTCGATCCTGTACGTCACCCACGACCAGATCGAGGCGCTCACCCTGGCCGACCGGATCGCGGTCATGGACAGGGCGCGGCTGCGGGACTGCGGGACCCCGCAGGAGCTGTACCGGACGCCGCGGACCGCGTTCACGGCGTCCTTCGTGGGCAACGCCAACCTGTTGCCCGTGACCGTCGGATCCGGAACCGTCTCCCTCGCCGGGACCGAGCTGAAGGTCGACACCGCGGACGCCGCGCCCGGCGCCTCGGCGACCCTGTGCGTACGGCCCCACCTCGTCGGCCTCGGCCCCGGACCCAACCAGGTCGCCGGGACCGTCAGCGAGGTGCAGTGGCGCGGATCCACCCACCGGCTGTACGTCGACGTCGCGGGCCACCGGGTGCTGGCGGACCTCCGCGAGCTGCGCGAACCCCCCGCCCACGGCGACCCGGTGACGCTGCACTTCGCGCCCGACGACGCCGTACTGCTGTCGGCGGGGGTGACCGCGGATGGCTAGCGCCGTGGCCACCGCCCCCGCGGCGGCACCCGCCGGGTCCCGCCGGCGGATACCGCCGTGGGCCTGGGCCCTGCCGCCCGTCGCCGTCCTCGGCCTCGTCTTCCTCTACCCCCTCGCCCTCGTCGTCCAGCAGTCCTTCCAGCCGGACACGGGCGGCACCTCGGCCCAGGCGTACGGCGACGTGTTCGCCTCCACCGCCTTCCGGGAGGCGCTCGGCACCACCGTGTGGCTGGCGGTCGGCTCGACGGCCGGGTGTCTCGTACTCGGGTTCGCACTCGCCCTGGTCATCGCGTTCGTGCCGTTCCCCGGCGGGAAGGCCGTCGCCCGGTTCATCGACGTCTTCCTGTCCTTCCCGTCCTTCCTCATCACGCTCGCCCTGCTGTTCCTCTACGGCAGCGTGGGCATCGCCAACGGACTGTGGACGGACGCGACCGGTGCCGCCGAGGGGCCGTTCCAGTTCCTCACCACTCCGTGGGGTGTGCTGCTCGCCGAGATCACGTACTTCACGCCGTTCGTGATGCGGCCCCTGCTCGCCGCGTTCTCGGGCATCGAGACCGCCCAGCTGGAGGTGGCGTCCTCGCTGGGGGCGCGGCCCGCGCGGATCGTGCGGCAGGTGATCCTGCCCGAGGCGCTGCCCGCGCTCGCGGCCGGCGGCAGCCTCGTCCTGGTGCTGTGTCTCAACAAGGCCGCCGACGCCGCCGGGAAGCCGACCACCTTCGCGCTCCCGTACGCCGCGGGCCTCGTCACCAAGGCCCCGCACACGGAGAACGGCCGGAAGCTCCTCGACTTCATGCTCTCCGCCAAGGCGCAGCAGCAGGTCAGCGAGATCGGCGGCGGCTTCTCCGCACGAGGGGACGTCAAGGCCACCGACGCCAACGCCATCGCCCTGACCAAGCTCATGGACGGGGTCGAGGTCTTCGAGCCGGACTGGTCCGACATCGACAAGAACCTCACCTCGTACGTCGAGGACTGGAAGTCGGCCACGGGCAGCTGACGCCCGCCGGCGCTTCGGCCTGCCGCCCCCTCCCTCCCCACCCCGTCCTCACCGCTTCACCCGTTCCCTCCTTCTCCCTTTCTCCCTTTCTCTTCTCGCGCTCCACGTCTCATTCGTGCCCCGCACCGTCCCTCAACGGAGGACCACGTGCCGTCACGCATGTCCCGTCGCTCGCTGCCCGTCTCGGTGGCCGCCCTCGCGGCCTCCGCCGGGCCACTCTCCGCCGTCGCCCGCGCCGCCGCCAGGACGCCCAAGGCCCTGGTCATCGGTCTGGACGGCACCCTGCTGAACCGGATCAAGGACGCCGACGCCCCGAACCTCGACGCCCTGATGGCCGCGGGCCTCACCGCGCCCAGCAGCATCTACGCCAACCCCTTCGCGCCCACCCTGTCCGGCCCCGGCTGGTCCACGATCATCACCGGCGTCTGGCCCGACAAGCACAACGTCAAGGACAACGCCTTCACCGGTCACAGGTTCGCGCAGTACCCGGACTTCCTCACCCGGATCGAGACCGCGAAGCCGTCCCTGAGCACGTACGCCGTCTCGTCCTGGGCGCCGATCACCGACACGGTCCTCTCGTCGAAGGTCGACACCCGGGTGTCCACACCCAGCGCCGAGTACGACACCGGCACGACCTCGCGCGCGGTGGCGCGGCTGCGGGACGGCAACCCGGACGCGGTCTTCGTCCAGCTCGACAACGTCGACCATGCCGGCCACAGCTACGGCGCCGCCAGCTCCCAGTACCTGGACGCCGTCCACGGTGTCGACACCCAGGTCGGACAGCTGGTCGCCACCGTCGAAGCCCGTGCCTCGTACCCGAGCGAGGACTGGCTGATCATGATCACCGCCGACCACGGACACACCGACGCGGGCGGCCACGGCGGCTCCAGCCGGCCCGAGCGGCAGACCTTCGTGATCGCGACCGGGGCCGGGACAGCGGCCGGATCGGTGCGCTACGACATCAAGATGCCCGACGTCGCCGCCTCCGCCCTCGCCCACCTGGGCATCGCGATCGACCCCGGCTGGGGCCTGGACGGACGGCCGCTCCAGCAGCCGGTGGCCGACGACTTCGACGCGCTGCGCGCCCAGTTGGGGACGCGCGTCGACGAGACCGGCATCGGCGCCGGCATCCTGGGCTTCACCCACACCCCGCCCCCCGGCTGGTCGGTCGACAACTCCGCGATGGGCACGCGCGGCGTCACGGAGTGGCGCGGCTGGTCCTTCACCACGGACGAGTTCTGGACCGCGGCCCAGGTCGACCAGGAACGCGAGTCCAACGTCCGGGCCCGCAACGTCTTCGCGGTCGCCGACGGCGACGAGTGGAACGACAGGACCGTCTCGGGCACCTTCGACTCCACCCTGATCAGCCCGGCCCACCCGGTCACCGGCGGCCGCACGGCCACGCTGACGTACACCACGTACTACCGTCAGGAGGCCCCGCAGAAGGGCGAGGTGCTCGTCTCCTACGACGACGCCGCGCCGGTCCCGGTGAAGACGTACACCGCCGACGTGCCCTCCCGCACCGAGACGCTCACCCTCCAGGTCCCGGCCGGCGCGCGGACGGCCCGCGCCCGGTTCCGCTACACCGGCGGCAACAACTGGTACTGGGTGATCGACGGGGTGCGGATCGAACAGGCCTGACCAGGTCGGGATCGTACGGCCCTGACTAGGCTGGGGGGCGTCGGCACAGCGTCGTTCCGGCGCCCCCGGATCCAGTGCGTACGAACGCCAGGACGGCAGGAGATCCAGCAGATGTCAGAGCGCAAGCCCATCGAGTCGTGGCTCACCGACATGGACGGTGTGCTCATCCACGAGGGTGTGCCGATCCCCGGCGCCGACGCCTTCATCAAAAGGCTGCGGGAGTCCGGGAAGCCGTTCCTGGTGCTCACGAACAACTCCATCTACACCGCCCGTGACCTGCACGCCCGGCTCCGCCGCATGGGTCTGGACGTCCCGGTGGAGAACATCTGGACCTCCGCCCTCGCCACCGCCAAGTTCCTGGACGCCCAGCGCCCCGGCGGCACCGCCTACGTCATCGGCGAGGCGGGTCTGACCACCGCGCTGCACGACATCGGGTACGTCCTGACCGACCACGAGCCGGACTACGTGGTCCTCGGTGAGACCCGCACCTACTCCTTCGAGGCCATGACCCAGGCGGTCCGGCTGATCAGGGGCGGCGCCCGGTTCATCGCGACCAACCCCGACGAGACCGGCCCGTCCACCGAGGGCCCGCTGCCCGCGACCGGTGCCGTCGCCGCGCTGATCACCAAGGCGACCGGAAAACAGCCGTACTTCGCGGGCAAGCCGAACCCGCTGATGATGCGGACGGGCCTGAACGCCATCGGGGCACACTCCGAGACCAGCGCGATGATCGGCGACCGCATGGACACCGACGTGCTGGCCGGACTGGAGGCGGGGATGGAGACCTACCTGGTCCTGACCGGTCTCACCACGCGGGACGAGATCGAGAAGTACCCGTTCCGGCCCTCCAGGGTCGTCGACTCGATCGCGGACCTCGTCGACCGGATCTGAGGGGGACGACACCCCTAAACCATTCGTAACCCGTCCGGAGCAGTCGCGGGCGTCAGCGGATGCGCCGGGCGGCCCGCGGGGGGAGTCTCCAGATATCTGGAGGTTCACGATGGGTTCAAGGAAACTCACTCTCTGTGCGAGTGCGGTGGTCGCGGCCGCGCTGACTCCGACCGTGTACGTGGCCGCGTCGGCCCCCGCCGCGTACGCGACCGCTCCCCGAAGTGACGCGGCGGCCGTCTCGGTGACCCCCGCGGCCCCCGCGGCCGGCAGTGACATCCGGCTGCGGGCGCAGGGCTGCGCGGGAAGCACGGGCACCGCCGCGTCCGCCGCGTTCGTCTCGGACGCGCGGCTCACCGGTTCCGGCGGGGTGCTCACCGGCGAGACCCGGGTCCGCACCTCGCTGTCGCCAGGCACCTACGACGTCACGGTCGGCTGCGAGGGCGGTCAGGGCCAGCGGCAGGTCAAAGGCACCTTGACGGTCACCGGGCAGGCGGAGCCGCTCTCCACGCTCTCCGCCACGCAGTCGCTCCCGGCCCCCGCCTCGCCCGTCGCCCCGGTGCACGCGGGTGGCGGCGGCACCGCGCACGCCGACGGAAGCGGCACCCACACGGTGGCCGTGGACGCGCGGGAGACCGGTCCCGGGACCCGGCAGGCGGTGATCGGTCTCGTCCTCGCGGGCGTCGCCGCGGTGGCCGTGGCGCTGCGCAGCGCCAGCCGTGGCCGAGACACCTCCGAGTGACATGCCGGACAGGGAGCGTTCCTCGGGTGCGGGGCGGCTGCTGACGGGTGTCGCCTGGGTACTACTGCTGCTCGGACTGTGGATGTGGGGCCGGGAGGTGACCGACGTCCGGCTGGGGATGTCGGCGCCGACCACCGGGGACATCGCGGCGGTGGGACGGCCGCCGGAGGTCCGGATGCCTCCCCCGCTGAAGCCGCTCGGCAGGGCACGGCCACAGCGCGTCGACATTCCGTCCATGGGGGTGCGGGCACCGGTCGTGGCTCGCGGGCTCGACACCCAGGGCGCCATCGATCCGCCGCCCTACGAGCAGCCGGGCGTGGTCGGCTGGTACTCCGCCGGAGTGCAGCCGGGGTCGGCCGGGACCGCGCTGTTCGTGGGGCACGTCGACACCGAGACCCGGCCCGCGGTCTTCTACAAGCTCAGCGCTATGCGGCCGGGCCAGACGGTCCGGGTGATGCGCGACGACGGGACCGTCGCCGAGTTCACCGTGGACGACGTCGCGGTCTTCCCGCGCGATCACTTCGACGCGCAACAGGCCTACGGGCCACGGCAGTCGGGACGGGCCGAGCTGCGGCTCGTCACCTGCGGCGGCACCTTCGACCGGACCCGCCGTACGTACACCGCGAACGTGGTCGTGTCCGCGTACCTCACCGGAAAGGGCTTCTGAATCCGAGGCGGCCCCCGTACGCGGAGCCCCAGGGGTCCCGCGCACCTGGCCCGGCCGGCGGCCCGCTCCCCCCGGGGCCGCCGACCGGACTGGTCCTCGACCGCGCGCGCACGGGCTGCGGGAGTAACCCGGCGACGGCGCGGGAGGTTCCGAGACCATTCCGGACATCGCGAACCACGGGGAGGAGCCCGGTGATCCGGAGGACCGGTATGGCGCGAACGGCCGGGGGCCGGGGGCGTTCGAGGCAACTCTAGAGCGGATGAGCGTTGCGGCCTAGAGGCTGTCGGACGTCGGTCGGCACCTGGTGGCGCTGTGTGATCCGCCCAGGTGACGGCCGCTGAGGGGGGCGGTCGGCGAACGCCTCATACGGGACGGGGCCGTTCGTCGTCCAGGCCGTCCCGGTCCAACGAGCCCGCCACGACCCGCGCCGCGACCTCGTCGAGCGGTATCCGGTGGCGGCGCGCGTACCGGCGCAGCGCCGGGAAGGCCTGGTCCACACCCGTGTTCCAGCGCTCGGCGAGTATGCCCTTCGCCTGCTCGACACGGACGCTGCGGGAGAGCGCCGACTGCAACTGCCCCGCCAGCGTGCGGTACTCGGCGTGCAGCCGCTGGTTGTGCAGTCCGGCGGCCGCCGCCTCGGCGAGCAGCTGCGCCAGCCGCACGCTCTCCTCGTCGCCGAGCGGCTCCGGTCGGCCGCGGGGCTCCCTCGGACCGGGCGGCTCCGGGGGACCGGACGGCGGGGGTACGAACACGTTGAGCGCGCCGAACAGGGTCTCGCGGCGGCGCAGCGGGACCGCGAAGGTCGCGGCGATGCCGTGGCGCAGCGCGCGCCGGGTGAAGTCGGGCCAGCGGGCGGCGGTCCGGGCGGCGCCGATCGGGGCGTGTGGCACGGGCCTGCCGGTGCCGTAACTGTCCAGGCAGGGGCCGCGGCGGTCCGGGGCCGCCTGGACGGTCAGCAGGTCCAGCGCGATGTCCTGGCGGCGGCTGCTGCCCACGAACGAGACCCTCTCGGCGCCCGCGACCAGCATGATCCCGGCGGAGTGCGCGCCGACGATCTCCACGCAGTGGTCGGACAGGCGCTGCAGATAGTGCGCGGTGTCGAAGCTGTCGGAGAGGGTGTCCGCGGCTTCCATCAGTGCCGCCGCGAGCCGTGTCTCCCGGGTGCTCGGATGCATCTCCCGTACCCCGATTCCGTTGTCGTCCCCCCCTGTCCCCCTTGTCCCCGTGTCCCCCTGTCGTCTCCGTCGGTGTCGTCCCGCTGTGCCGGGTCGCCGTTCAGCGGCGCCTACCCAGTGCGCCCGGGCCTGTAACAGCTCTCCGACAGGGCTCGGGCGATCTCGTGGGCGAGGAGACGCCTATGTCACGATTGACCCTCAATGCGGCGCATCCGAGGGGGAGTTGCATGTACGGCGGCAAGGAGGCCGGGGCACGGGCGTCCATGGCGGTGATGGGGGCGGTCCTGCTGTTGGCGGGGTGTTCGTCCGCGGGGGGCGGCGGGGACGAGAGCGACGGTGCGGGATCCGGGATCACCCAACAGCCCAGGAACTCCGACCCGTTCTGGGTCAACCCGGCGGGCAGAGCGGCCCAGCAGGTCGCCGCGTACGCCAAGGCGGGCAGGAAGGAGGACGCGGAGCAGATCCGCAAGATAGCGGAGCGGCCGACCGGTGAGTGGATCGGGCCGGAGAACCCGGAGCGGGAGGCGCGCGGCTTCACGCAGGCCGCCCGGCGGGCCGGCCGGGCCGCCGTACTGGTCCTCTACAACATTCCGCACCGCGACTGCGGCCAGTTCTCGCAGGGCGGCGCCGCCGACGGTGACACCTACCGGACCTGGATCGACGGGGTCGCCCGGGGTATCGGCGACGGGCCCGCCACGGTGGTCCTGGAGCCGGACGCGGTCCTGCACCTGGTCGACCGGTGCACTCCGGCGCGGTGGCAGGAGGAGCGCTACTTCCTTCTGAAGGAGGCCGTCACCAGGCTCAAGTCCCTGAAGAACACGAAGGTGTACCTGGACGCGGGCAACGCGGGCTGGGGCCACCCCGACCAGATCTTCCAGCCGCTCGAACGGGCGGGCGTCGCCCTGGCCGACGGCTTCGCGGTGAACGTCTCCAACTTCTACTCGACCCGGGACTCCGTCGCGTACGGCAAGCGGTTGTCCGCGAAGGTCGGCGGCAAGCACTTCGTCATCGACACCAGCCGCAACGGCAACGGGCCGTACACGGCGGGCGAGGCCGACGAGAACTGGTGCAATCCGCCGGGACGCGCGCTGGGCGAGAGCCCGACGACGAAGACCGCCGATCCGCTCGTCGACGCCTATCTGTGGGTGAAGCGGCCCGGCGAGTCGGACGGCACCTGCAAGGGCGGTCCGAAGGCGGGCGACTGGTGGCCCGAGTACGCGCTCGAGCTGGCGCAGGCCTCCGAGTGAAGGCCCTGAGAGTGAAGGCCTCCGAGTGAAGGCCTGCGCCTAGATGAGTGATGCGAGGGGTTTGTGGCCACAGGCGGTCAGCGAGCGCATGACGGGCTGGCCGGTGTGGTCGTTGTGCCGGATCGCACTGGTGTTTTCGGCCCGGTTGTCACCGAGCGCATGGAGATTCGGCAGGTCGGAGGATTGGTGAACAGCAGTGAGGTCTTGCGATTCGGATCCCCGGGTCACGATGGTGGGAGCCGGTAGCGGTGCTGGGCGTTGCCCCCGGGCACCCGAACGTTGGCAGGGACGCCACCACAGATCTGTTTGAGATGCATGGGCGCAGCGGCGTCAGCCTGGCGGGTGACGGCCGCCGTGCACATCACCAGGGCACTACGCCGGCGTCGTCGAAGAACTGTCCGGTGGGGCCGTCGTCGGGCAGGGTCGCGAGTCTGATGGCGATCGCCGCGCCCTGTTCGGGGGTGCGCACGCCGCGGAAGCCGTTGAGATCGGTGGCGACGTAGCCGGGGCAGCCGGTGTTGATCAGGATGTTCGTGCCGCTCAGCTCCCGGGCGTATTGGAGGGTGACGGCGTTCAGGAACGTCTTCGACGGCGCGTACGCCGCGGACACCGGACCTGTCGTCTGCTCGGCGGCGGGTCCTGACTGCCGGGTGAGGGAGCCGACGCTGCTGGACATGTTCACGATCCGTGGTGCGGCGGAGCGGCGCAGCAGCGGCAGCATCGCGTTGGTGACGCGGATGACGCCGATCACGTTGGTGTCCACGACCGTGTGGATGGTGGCGGGGTCGATCCGGGTGGGCTCCTGTGGTACGTCGCCTGTGATGGCGGCATTGTTGACGAGCACGTCGAGGCGTCCGGCCTGTTCGTCGATCAGCCGTGCGGCGGCGCTCGCGCTCGCGTCGTCGGTCACGTCCAGCGGTACGGCGAACGCGTCGATGCCGGCGGCGCGCAGTTTCTCCACCGCGGCGCTTCGGCGCTGGTCGTCGCGGGCGCCGACGCCGACGCTCCAGCCGAGGGTGCCCAGGCCTGCGGCGATCTCGTAGCCGATTCCCTTGTTCGCGCCGGTGACCAGCGCGATCGTCCGTTCAGTCATAGGGACGATGCTGCCTTCGGACCTCGGCGGGCGTCCAAGACCGATCGGGTGCGCAACGATACCGTCAGGGTATTGATCCGGGATAGCGTGGCCGGATGGAGACCCGGGAACTGCGGTATTTCGTCGCTGTCGCTGAAGAGCTGCACTTCGGGCGTGCCGCGCAGCGGCTCGGGATCGCGCAGCCACCGTTGTCACGGGCGATCCAGCGGCTCGAACGCCGGCTCGGGGCAGTGCTGTTGGACAGGACCAGTCGCACTGTCACGCTGACCGAGGCCGGCTCGGTGCTGTTGGTCGAGGGCCGGGCGGCTCTCGACGCGGTCGAGGCCGCCGAGCGCCGGACCCGGCGCGCCGCCTTTTCCGTGACCGGCCGCCCCGGCCTGGTCCTGGTCACGAAGGCCAGCGCGTCCAGGGAACTGCTGGCGAGACTGCTCGACGCGTATGCCGCCGAACCCGGCGCGGTCCCCGTCGACGTCATCCTGTGCGGTCCGGCCGAACAGGAACGGTTCCTGCGCGAGGGCCGGGCCGACGTGGCGCTGCTGCACCGGCCGTTCGACTCGACGGCCGGATTCCACACCGAAGAGCTGAGCACGGAGAGTCAGGTTGTGGTCCTGCCGGCCGGGCATCCGCTCACCGCCCGTGCTCATGTGCGCATGGCCGACATCACCGGGCTGCCGGGCCTGCCCCTCCCGCGCTGGCCCGACCCCGACGGCACCTACCCGCCCGGCCCCGGCCCGCAGGTCCGCGACCATGCGCAGTTGTTGCAGCTCGTCGCGCTCGGCCGTGCCTGTGCGGTCTCACCGGAGTCGTGCCGAGCCCAACTGCACGGGGACCTCGCCGCCGTGCCCGTGCTGGACGCGCCGACAGTCACCACCGTGATCGCCTGGCCACCGCACAGCCGGTCCAGAGCCGTCGCCGACCTCATCCGGACTGCGAACCGTCTCCAGTAGCTCCCGCACGCCCGGCCAGGCGCCACCCGGCGTGGCCCGGCTCAGGCGGCAGATCGCGGTGGGTGCACGCGGCTGGTGTCAGTCCGAGCGACCAGGTGACATCCATCTCGACCGCCCACGCCTTCGCATCATTCAGCTAGCGGCAGGTACGTGACCGGGGGCGCCCTCCGCCGTCGAGCGGAGGGCGCCCCCTGTCACGCGGGCAGGTTCCGGGGGGTCAGGGAACCCTGATCCACTGGGCCTTGGACGGCGTCCCCTGGTCGTCCGTCACGAACAGCATGTACCAGCCGGACTCCACCAGGTTCCGGTTCTTCGGCACGGTCACCGTGATCCCCTTCGCCGTCTTCCTGAAGTCCAGCGCGATGGAGCGCTGGTCGACGTCGGTGACATGGGTGGACGCGCTCGGCCGGATCAGGCGGGCCGTCCTGATGGACGAGGCGTGCGCCGAGGTGAAGGCCGCCGAGGCGCCGCGTGCGACGGTCTTCGGGCCGCCGGCCAGGCCGGGCCGGGAGTCGCGGTAGAGATACGGCGGCGTGTAGATCTCTATGCGCTGCTCGAACGTGGCGGGCTTGGTATTGGCCTTGTCCGCGTAGAGCGGGTTGGAGCCGAAGAACATCACGCGGCCGTCGGGCAGCAGGATCGACCCCGAGTGGTAGTTGCGGCCCACCAGGGGGTCGGCGACCCGGTCGAAGGTGTTGGCACGGGGGTCGTAGATGCGTGCCTGGAGGATGTCGGAGGCGCCGCGCCCGCGGTAGTCCTCGGAACCGCCGGACACCAGCACGGTGTCGTCGGGCAGGATCGAGGACTGCGGATAGCGGGTGCCCTTCTCCAGCTCGGGGCCGTCCACGAACCTCGGGTTCCTGTCCTTGAGGTCGATGAGCCGGGTCTTCTTGCTGGAGAGCCTGGACTCGCCGACTCCGCCGCCGCCGATCACCAGGTACTTCTCGTCCTGCGCGGGCGGCAGCAGCACCGTGCCGGACGTCTCCATCCTGGTGGGATCGCTCAGGCCGGGCAGCGGGGTGAACCTGTTCTTCGCCACGTCCCAGATGCCGGGGTCGCGGCCCACGTCGTCCGGTCCGTAGCCCGCGTTCGAGCCCGAGTAGAACATCTTGCCGTTCTGCATCAGGCTGATCGCCGGATAGGTCGGGAACTGGCGGATGCCCTTGGTGTACGTCCACTTCCTGGTCTCCGGGTCGAAGACCTCGTTCTTGCCCGGGACCAGCTGGCCGATCTCGTCCAGGCCGGAGAGGCTGAGGATTTTGCCGTCGCTCATGGTCGTCAGCGTCGGGTACCAGCGGGCCTCGTTCATCGGATCGACCTTGATGTACCGCTCGGCGACCGGATCGAACTCGAACGCGTCCCTGATGCCCTGGAAGTCCTTCTTGTCCAGGGCGAGTTTCTGGGCTATGCCGTACGTGTTGCGCGCGTCCGGCCCCGTCAGGCCCTGGACCCGGTAGTTGTCCTGGGTGCCCGTCTCGTACTTCCGGCCGCTCCTCCGCGCCTCGACGTAGATACGGCCCAGGCCCGGGTCGTTGCGCAGGAACGCGCCGGTCGCCCTGGCGAAGACCTTCTTCGCGCGCGGGACGAGCACCGGGTCCTTGGAGACGAACGTCCTGCCGTTCTCCTTGCCGGTGAACCTGGTGCCCGCGGGCAGCGTGACCGGCTTGTCGGGGTTCTCGTTGTGGACGACCATCAGGCCGCCGGCCTTGGTGACGTCGCCCTTCAGCGTCTCGTAGCGCTTGGTGCCGCCGGCGATCAGCAGATTGCCGCCGGCGAGCTGGGTGTGGCCCGTGCAGAACAGGTCGGCCGGTGTCGGGATCGTCCTGACGGTCCCCTTGACCGGATCCCAGAGCCGCGTGTCGAACTTCTTCGCGTCGAAGTTGTCCTGGTTGTTGCCCGAGCCCGCGACCAGCAGGACCTTGCCGGTGTGCAGCAGGGCCGCGTGGATGGTGTTCAGGCGGTACCCCTCGGGGAACCGGACGACGTCCCAGTGGCCGTTCTCGGCTTTGTACTCGGGCTTGTCGATCGTGTACTGGTGGTACCTCTCCGTGCTGAAGCGGTAGACCCACGGTCCGTTCATCCCGGCCAGGGCGAGCACCACCGCCCCGCCCATCGCAAGACGACGAGCGCGGCGGCGACGGGCACCGTCTCTCATTTCTCATGCCCTCCGAGCGACATCCGCAGGGTCTGTTCGGCGCCGCCCTGCGCCGCCGCCCGGCCGGGCTCGTACTGCGGCGCGTGCGGGGTGTGCCGCTCCTGCTGGGGCGCGGAGGAGCGCGCGGGCTGGGGAGCGGTCTTCTCGGGCGGGACCGGGGGCTTTCTCCCGGCCCGGCGCAGACTCCACTGCCAGGCGAGGATCGGCGAGGCCGTGATCAGCAGGGCGAAGCAGGCCCAGGTGATCATCGCTGGGTGGGCGTGCCCGAGCAGAAGTCCGGCGACGATCGAGCCGGCGAAGACCAGAACGAAGAACAGGTGGATCCGGAAGGTCCCGAACAGCGTGTCCGGGCTCGCCGAATCCCCCTTGGGGGTCACCACGAACCTGCTCTTGCGGCGCAGCACGGCGTCCATCAGCGAGCGGGCGTAGATCGGCGCGGAGAGCGCCGACATGATCATGCCCGCGACCCCGCCGGAGCCCTCGGGTTCGTGCGGGGAGACGTTGTGCCGGCGGTTCCACACGTACAGGCCGATCTGCAGCGCGGAGGCGTTGCCGTACAGCATCAGCCAGACCGTCGGGTCGATGTTCACGCCCGAAGCGCCCAGGCCCAGGAACAGCGCGCAACTCAGCGCCGCCAGGATCCAGTTGAGGGCCGACATCGGGTAGAAGATGATCATCATCGTGTAGTTGAAGAGCTTGCTCGGCGGCAGCGAGAAGAAGCCCTTCCAGTACTGCTTCACGATCGTCTCGTACGTGCCCCGCGACCAGCGCAGCTGCTGGGTGAAGAAGTCCGTCCAGGCGTTCGGGCCCTCGCCGACCGCGAGCACGTCCGGGGTGTAGACCGAGCGCCACTTGCGCCCCGTGACCGGATTCCGGTGGCGGTGCATCTCGAAGCCGGTCGCCATGTCCTCGGTGATCGAGTCGTACAGGCCGCCGATCTGCTGCAGCGCCCTGATGCGTACGGCGTTGGAGGTGCCCACGAACATCGGCGCGCCGTACCGGTTGCCGGCCCGCTGGATCAGCGCGTGGAAGAGGAACTGCTGGGACTCGGCGGCCTTGGTGATGGGATTGTCGTAGTTGCCGTACACCTGCGGGCCGATCACGAAACCGATGTCCGGGTCGCGGAAGAAGCCGAGCATCCGCTCCAGGTAGTTCGGCAGCGGCACGTGGTCGGTGTCGACGGAGGCGAAGAAGTCGTACGCGTCGCCGTGCGCCTCCAGCCAGGCGTTGTAGTTGCCGTGCTTGGTCCTGGCGCGGTGCGGCCCCTTGGCCTGATTCCACTGCGCGACACCCTTGCGGGAGAAGTGGTGCACGCCGAGGCGCTCGCAGACCTCCTTGACCTCGGGATCGTCGCCCTCGTCGAGGAGCCAGACGTGCAGAAGGCCCCGGTGGCGCAGCCTGACGGCGGCCTCCAGGGTCCTGGTCACCATCGCGAGCGGCTCCTTGCCGGGCACGAAGGAGGTGAGGAAGGCGACTCTGGTGCCGGTCTCGGGCACCACCGGGATCGGATCGCGGGCGACCAGGGTCGCGTGTGCGTTCGAGAGCACGTTCATGCAGCGGAAGAACTCGATCAGGCCGATCGAGACGAGCATCACGATGTCGAGCACCGGCAGGAAGTCGTGGGCCGGGTAGTCGCGTTCGGTCCAGTGTTCCGGCTGGAGCAGCCAGCCGAGCAGGACCAGTGAGAGCAGCGGCGCCGCGCCCAGCATGAGGGCGGCCCGTACGCGGTGCGGCTCCTGGGACAGCAGGGAGCGGTACCGCACCTTGTACGGCTTGCTCGGATCGGGCCGTGTGAGGGGCCCCGCGAGCCTGCTGTAGTGCTCGTAGTCGTATCTCGGCAGGGTCTTCTTGATCCTGTCGAGGCCACCGGTCCGTTGCGACGGCACCCGGAGCCGGGTCGTCTCGGATGCGTCGAAGTCCTGTCGGGCGCCTGTCGGCGTCGACGTCATGAGTCATTCCCCCCACACGCACGGTCGGGTGCGTGTTCGTCGGTTCTTGTCGCCCGCTCGGATCCCCCTAGACCGTCACGGACGCATGCTGGCAGGCGGCGTCAGCCCTTCATCCACACGCATGAAGAGCGCGGAAACGCGACCATCCGGTTGCACGGTGCCCCCTCGACACCCGTTCGTGAACGGGGCCCCCAACCCCCCACGGACGCAACCGGCCAAGCCCCCAACTGCCGTGTGCCGACAGTCCCTTGGCGCCCAGGGTTCTACGGCGCTCGTCATGATCGCAAGGTGCGAAACGCGCTGTTAACCGGTCATACGCTCTAATTGGGACGTCTGTGCGAAGATGGGATGTCTTCGTACGACGAAGGGCCCCTCGCCTGTGGCGAGGGGCCCTTCTGTCGGTGCGCCGCCAGGGACTCGAACCCCGGACCCGCTGATTAAGAGTCAGCTGCTCTAACCAACTGAGCTAGCGGCGCCTGCTGACCCGAGAACTCTACCCGATCCGAACGGGTGCTCCCGACCGCGGTGCGGCCCCGGCCGCCCATGGCCGGCCCCGTACATCATTCGGACCGTCAACATGCGACACCGGATGACAGTTGAGAAACTGACGACTGTGCAGAAAAGCGGAGATTTCTATCTGGAGGGTGAGGGGCGACGCATGGAGACTCCGGTCTTCGAGGAATTCGATCCCGCGAGTGACTGCGATTGCCCCGGATGCGTGCGCAGGCGGCGTTTCCCGGCCTCTTCCGCCCTCCCGGGCCCGGTCGGCCGCCCGGCGGCGCACAGGGCCTTGGCGATCGCCGCGGCGGCGGGAGCGGTCCTTGTCGCGGTCCCGTCGGTGCCTGTCGCCGCCGCCGCGCACGGACCTGCTCGGCCGGGCGATCCCGCAGGTGACGAGCCCGACACGCCGCAGGGTGGCGAGGCCCCGCTGCACGGGTCGGCCGGCAGTCCCGCGAAGCCGGGGGCCGGGGTCGAGGTGCCCGCCACCACCCGCGCGGCGATCATCAACCGGGCCAAGAAGTGGATCACCGCGCAGGTGCCGTACAGCATGAGCACGTACTGGTCGGACGGATACCGGCAGGACTGCTCGGGATACGTCTCGATGGCCTGGAATCTGCCGGGAAACGAATGGACGGGCAGTCTCGGCGCGTACGGCGTACGCATTTCCCGCGATCAGCTGCAACCCGGCGACATTCTTCTCTTCCACAATCCGGCGGATCCCCAGAACGGTTCGCACGTCGTCCTTTTCGGCGGCTGGACGGACTACACGCACACGTATTACATCGCCTACGAACAGACCCGCCCGCACACCCGCCGGCAGTCCACGCCGTACGCGTACTGGAGCAACTCGACCCACTATCTGCCCTACCGTCACAAGGGGCTGGCCGACGGCGCGAGCGGCGCGCAGCCCTCGGTACCGGGTACCAAGGCCATGCCCTACCCGGGCGCGTCCGCCTTCGGCCCCGGTACGAACAACGCGTACGTCACCCAGCTGGGCCGGCTCCTCGTGGAGCGGGGCGGGCGCCGCTTCTACACCTCGGGGCCGGGGCCGCGCTGGTCGAACGCGGACCGGCGGGCCACCCAGGCGTTCCAGCTCGCCCAGGGGTGGAAGGGGGCCGGCGCGGACGGGCTGCCGGGGCCGCGGACCTGGTCGTACCTGGTTGAGGGGAAGGGCAGGGACATTCCACCCGCGGCGGGCACGGCGGTGGGCACGGCGGCGGGTACGGCGGCGGGTACCGCGGTGGGCACGGCGGCGGGTACGGCGGCGGGTACCGCGGTGGGCACGGCGGTGAGCACCGCGGGGGCCAACAGGGCGCCGTCCGCTGCCGTTCCCGGCTTTCCCGGGCGCGGGATGTTCCGGCCGGGCGCACACAACGCGTACATCACCCTGCTCGGAAAGCAGCTGGTAAAGAAGGGTTTCGGCGCCTACTACACGAGCGGGCCCGGGCCGGACTGGGGCGAGTCGGACCGGCGCGCCGTCGAGGCCTTCCAGCGGACGCAGGGCTGGCGGGGCGGCGCGGCCGACGGCTATCCGGGTGCGGAGACCTGGCGGCGGGTCTTCTCGTGACCTGGTCCCCGATTCGGCACGGAACCCGGGCGCACGGAACCCGGGCGCGGCGCAGGTCCCCGAGTCGTCACGGGGGTTCCTGACGGGGCCGCACGGCCCACGCTCCCGACGCGGTCCGTGATCGCACTTCCACGCGCGCAGGCATGGAGGCAGGAATGACTTCGACCACTTCACCCACCCCGGAGCCCGACGAGGCCCCGGAGAGCGGTGCCGTCCGGTCCGCCCGGCTCATCCACAACGAGGCGACCACCGAGATCCCCGTCCACCTGCTCTTCCGGGACGAGACCGAGCCGGTGCCGCTCGCGCCCCCCGTCGTGGAGCGGCAGCCGGACCTCACCGTCCCCCTGCGGGCGCAGGTGAGAAACGGGGAGCGCGAACCGGCACGGGTCCGCCGGGGCGCGTCGGGCCGGCCCGCGCGCCCGGTGCCGGAGGTCGATCCCGCTCTGGTGGAGCGGCCCGCGCGGGTGCTGCCGGCGGTGTTGGGTGTGCTGGCCGGGGCCTGTGGGGTGGCCGGATGTGTCCTCACCACCTGGTGGGCGGGGACGCTGCCGTCGGCCGCGGGGCAGGCGTTGGGGCTGCCCGGGCACGCGGGCGCAGGGCTCGGGCCCGCGCAGTTGGGCGCCTACGCCGGAGCGGGCGCGCTCGGCCTGTTCGGTTTCGGCGGCCTGGCCCGCGGCCGGACCGGCCGGGCCTGGGTGCTCGGTCTCTTCGGGGGCTACCGCGGCACGGTCCGGCGCACCGGCCTGATGTGGATCAACCCGCTGGTGATCCGGCGCCGGGCCGACGTACGGCTGCGGCACTGGCGCAGCGAGCCGATGTCCGTGGTCGACGCGAACGGGGTTGCGCTGCGGGTGGTGGTGCTCGTCGTGTGGCGGATCAAGGACACCGCGCGGGCCGTGCTCGGGGTCGAGGACCATGAGACGTATCTGCGCGAGTGCGTGGAGGCGGCGCTGTCGCGGGTGCTCACGCGGCTGCCGGCGGACCTGCCGCCCTCGGTGGTCAAGGACGTGACCCTGCGCAACTCCGACGCCGTCGGCGAGGCGCTGACCGGGCTGGTGGCCGAGGACGCGGCGCCGGTCGGTCTGGAGGTGTTCTCGGCGCAGCCGAGCCGGATCGAGTACGCGCCCGAGATCGCCGCCGTGATACAGCGTCACCGGATCGCGGCCCTGGACGCCCAGCACCGCGACTCCGTGCTCGACTCCGTCGTCGACTCGGTCGAGGACACGGTGACCCGGCTGACCCTGCGCGGTCTGGTCGAACTCGACGACTACGAACGCAAGGCGCTGGTGAAGGATCTGACGGTGGCGTTCTGCACCGGCCGCAGGGAGGGCTCGCCATAGGCCCCGGCGTCTGGATCGTGGCGGGACGCGGGGCCCGGCCCGGCTGACGAGGCGCCGCGCTCCGGCGCCACCTGGTCCGGACGACAGGCCCGGCGTGTGTGTGATTGGTCTGGACATGTTCAAGAAGCCGCAATAATCTGGGACTTGGTCTAGACCTGAAAACGCGCGCACGGCTCACGAGAACCTCCCCCACGTCCTCCAGGAGCGGCAGCATGCGCATACGGACGACCAGGAACAACGCCAAGTGGTACGCGGCCGTCGTCGGCCTCGCCACCGCGGGCACCTTCGTGCTCTCCACCGGCAGTGCCGGCGCCCACGGTTACACCGACCAGCCCCTCAGCCGGCAGAAGATGTGCGCCAGTGGCGGCAGCGTCGCCAACTGCGGTGACATCCAGTGGGAGCCCCAGAGCGTCGAGGGGCCCAAGGGCTTCCCGGCGGCGGGCCCCGCGGACGGCCGGATCTGCTCGGCGAACCACACCAACTTCGGCCAGCTCGACCAGCCCAAGACCCCCTCGGGCGGCGCCTGGCCCACGACCAAGGTCACCGGCGGCCAGAGCTACACCTTCCGCTGGCAGTTCACGGCCGTGCACGCCACGACCGACTTCAAGTACTTCGTCACCAAGCCCGGCTGGAACCAGAACCACGCGCTGACCCGGGCCGACCTGAACACCACACCGTTCCTGACGGTCCCGTACAACGGCCAGCGCCCGCCGTCCACCGTCTCCCACTCCGGCTCCCTGCCCACCGGTCTGAGCGGACACCACGTCATCCTCGGCGTGTGGACGATCGCCGACACCGCGAACGCGTTCTACTCGTGCGCGGACGTCACGTTCTGAACGTACCGAGCACGGATGTTCTGAGCCTCCCTTGAGGCGCCGGTCCACCCCCCACGGGTAGGTTCCACGCACGTCGACATGTCCATGACGGCGTGCGTGGAGCTGTACGGACAACGGGGGAATGCCATGGACGTCTTCTTCTATGCCGCGCCGGCGGTGATCATGGCCGGGGCGATCTTCATGGCGGTCGTGGTGGTCCGCCGGTCGCTGGACATGAGCCGGGCGTGGAACAGCGGGCTGACCGCGGAGGCGCGCTGTGTGCGGTCGTTCACGACGACCAGCGGCGGCGGTGGTGACACCTCCGTGTCCACGACGCTGCACCACGTGTACGAGTTCGTGACGCGCGACGGCCGTACGATCCGCTTCGAGGAGCCGAACGGCCCGGCGACGATCATCGAGGGCGACATCGTCACCGTCCACTACATCGCCGATCGCCCGGAGAGGGCGACGGCCTACACGCCGCGCCGGGGACTGCTGGCGGCGGGCACGGTCTTCATCCTGGTCTTCTGCACGGTGATCGTCCTCGTCTGCGTCGGCTTCATGGTGGGCGTCCACGAGTTCTTCTCGATGTGGGACTCGGCCTGGAACGGAGGGGACGAGTTCGAGGGCGCGGGGCTCCCCTTCTGACGGAGCGTCAATTACCGTTCGCCTCCATGGGGTCCATGAGGGGTACCGTCGCGGAACTCGTGCAGCGACGGTGGGGCGACCACCGGCCGGGGCTGTGGTTCGAGGGGCGGGACCGCAGCAACCACCGGGTGACGGCGGACGCGGCGGCGCGGGCGGCGCTCCTCGCCGACCTGCTGCCGCCCGGCGCCGCACCGCACGTCGGGGTGCTGCTCGACAACACCCCCGAATATCCTCTGTGGCTGAGCGCGGCGGCCCTCTCCGGTGCCGCCGTCGCCGGGATCAACCCGACCCGGCGCGGCCCCGAACTGGCCCGCGACATCCTGCACACCGAATGCCGTGTCCTGGTCACCGAGCGGACCCGTCTGCCCCTCCTCGACGGCCTCGAACTGCCCGGCGTACGCGTCCTGGTCACCGACACCGAGGCTTACGAGGAACTCCTCGCGCCGTACGAGGGCGCGAAGCCGGACGTGGCGCCCTCCGTGTCGCCGGACGCCCGCCTCCTCCTCTACTTCACCTCCGGCTCGACCGGCGCCCCCAAGGCCGCGATCTGCACCCAGGGCCGGCTGGCCGCCGCCGGACGCTCACTGGCCGACCACTTCGGGGTGCGCCCGGAGGACACGCACTACATCTGCATGCCGATGTTCCACGGCAACGCGGTGATCGCCGACTGGGCGCCCGCACTGGCGGCGGGCGCGCGCGTCGCGCTCCGGCGCCGCTTCTCCGCGTCGGGCTTCCTGCCGGACGTACGGGCCTGCGGAGCCACGTACTTCACCTATGTGGGCCGTGCCGTGCAGTACCTGCTGGCCACGCCCGCCCGTCCCGACGACCGGGACAACCCCTTGCGGACGGGGTTCGGGACGGAGGCCGGCGCGGTCGACGCGGCCGCCTTCGAAGAGCGCTTCGGGGTGCGGCTGGTGGAGGGGTACGGGTCCTCGGAGGGCGGGGCCGCCATCCAGCGCACGCCCGGTACCCCGGCCGGCGCGATCGGGCGGGCGGCACCCGGCGACGACCTGGCCGTGATCGACCCGGAGACCCGCGCCGAATGCCCCGCGGCCGTCTTCGGCCCGGACGGCCGGCTGCTCAACGGGAGTGCGGCGATAGGGGAACTGGTGAACCGCGGAGCCAACCCCTTCGAGGGCTACTGGCGCAATCCGGCCGCCGACCGGGCCCGGCGGCGCGACGGCTGGTACTGGACGGGCGACCTCTTCTACCGCGACACCGGCGGCTACCTCTACTTCGCCGGTCGCACGGACGACCGGCTGCGCGTCGACAGTGAGAACCTCGCCGCCGCGATGATCGAGAACATCCTCGCCCGGTACCGGGGCGCGGCGGCCGTCGCGGTGTACGCGGTGCCGGACCCGGTGGCGGGGGACCAGGTGATGGCCACGGTGGCGCCGCGCGACGACGTCCCCTTCGACCCGCACGCCTTCGCCGCGTTCCTGGCCGCGCAGCCCGACCTGGGGACCAAGATGGCGCCCCGCTTCGTACGGATCGTGGAGCGGATGCCGGTCACCGCCACCAACAAGATCCACCGTGCGGTCCTGCGGCGCGCGGGTTTTCGCTGTACCGACCCGGTGTGGTGGCGGCCTGCCGGCGAGCCGGCCTACCGCCGGCTCGGACCGGCGGACGTGCGGGGACTGCTGGCCGAGTACCGGGCGCGGGGGCGCGAGGACCTGCTGCCGACGACGCAGGGCTGAAGTCACCTCGGATTTCCCCTCGTTCCGATGGTGTGTACCGGTCTGTCCGCGAGGCGGGCCGAGGTCGTGCGGAGGTCTCGGGCGGCGGAGGAATCCCCGCCGCCCGACAGGGGGAGGATGCACCCGGACACCCGTGTCGCCCGTGCCGAGGACGGCGCCGCGTCGAGGAATGAGGGAACATGCGTCACCTGATCCGGGTCGTGGAGGCCGTCGGCGCCGCACCGCCCCGCGCGGGCGCGCCGGGCCGTCCGCGCGACACTCGGGGGCTTCGGGCGCTCCGGACGGCCGGGGCCGTTCGGGCCGTTCGGACCGCTAGGGCCATTCGGGGTGCTTGGACGCTGCGGTCGGCTCACGGCGCGGTTCCGGTGACGGCCGGCGTGCGCGATGCCGCGGGCGGATCCCGGTCAGGTTATTGTCATGCTCCTGTCCAACGGGGTGCCGGGCGGGAGACCGCCGACCGGGTCGACGACCGCGCCGTCCGCGCCGGCCGCGGTCCACGGCGCGGGCGGGGAGGGGGCGAGCGGTGTGCGTGCCGGCCGTCGCGACGCCGCCGGGGGCTTCGACGGGTGACGCCGGGAGCGGGAGCGCCCCCGGCCCGTGTCCCGCGGTGACCCCTCCTTCGGCTCCTCCCCGTGCGACGGCCCGGCCCGGGGCACCGCGCCCTCCCCCTGGTCGCCGCCGTCCGTGGAACGCGTCCACGGCCCGGAAGTCCCATCCACGGCCCGGGAGTTCCCCGCCGACCGTCCTCCGTCCCCCGAACCGTGCACTCGGCCGGACGGTCCCGCCGACCCGCTCCTCAACCCTCGCCAGTCCTTCCCGAAAGGCATGAGCGCCCATGTCCCCCACGCATGACCGCAGTCACAGCGACGATCTGCTGTCCTTCGTCCGCGCCAGCCCCTCGCCCTACCACGTGGTCGCGAACGCGGCCCAGCGCCTGGAGAAGGCGGGCTTCCAGGAGCTGCGCGAGACGGACGACTGGGCGGCCGGCGCCGAGGGCGGCCGGTACGTCGTCCGCGCGGGAGCGCTGCTCGCCTGGTACGTACCCGAGGGTGCTCCGGCCCGTACACCGTTCCGGATCGTCGGCGCCCACACCGACTCCCCGAACCTGCGGATCAAGCCAGAACCGGACACCGGCACGGCGGGCTGGCGGCAGATCGCCGTGGAGGTCTACGGCGGCGTGCCCTTCAACACCTGGCTGGACCGCGATCTCGGCATCTCGGGACGGCTGATGACGCGGGACGGCTCCAGCCGCCTCGTCCGTGTCGACCGGCCGCTGCTGCGCGTGCCGCAGCTCGCCATCCACCTCGACGGCGGCGTCAACGAGGGTGTCGCGCTGGACCCGCAGCGGCACCTCACCCCCCTGTGGGGGCTCGGCGGCACCCGGCCCGGCGCCCTGCTCGGCCGGATCGCCGACGAGGCCGACACCGACGTCGCCGAGATCCTGGGCTGGGACCTGATGCTGCACGACATCCAGCCGCCCGGCTACCTCGGCGCGGACGAGGAGTTCCTCGTCTCCTCCCGCCTCGACAACCAGATCTCCGTGCACGCGGGCATCACCGCGCTGGTCGCCGCGGCCACCGCCGTACGGCCGCCCGCGTACGTGCCCGTACTCGCCGCCTTCGACCACGAGGAGGTCGGCAGCGGCTCCTGGTCGGGGGCCCACGGACCGCTGCTGGAGCGGGTGCTGAGCCGGTCGATCGGCGCGCGCGGCGGCAGCGCCGAGGACTTCCACCGGGCCCTCGCCGGCGGTTTCTGCGTCTCCGCCGACATGTCGCACGCCGTGCACCCCAACTATGCCGAGCGCCACGACCCGGACCACCACCCGCTGCCGAACGGCGGCCCCGTCGTCAAGGTCAACGTCAACCAGCGGTACGCCACCGACGGCACCGGAGTCGCCGTCTTCGCCGCGGCCTGCGAGCGGGCATCGGTGCCCTGGCAGCCGTTCGTCTCCCACAACGCGATACCGTGCGGGACCTCGATCGGACCGATCACCTCGGCCCGGCTGGGGGTCCCCACCGTCGACGTGGGCGTACCGGGGCTGTCGATGCACTCCGCCCGCGAACTGTGCGGGGCGAAGGACCCCGGTCTGCTGGCGCGGGTGCTGACCGAGTTCGTCACGGCGGGCTGACCGTCCCCGGAGCCCGGACATGCGTGAAGGCCCTCCACAGCTGTGGAGGGCCTTCATTCTGTGCGCCGCCAGGGACTCGAACCCCGGACCCGCTGATTAAGAGTCAGCTGCTCTAACCAACTGAGCTAGCGGCGCATGACCCCCGCCTTCCGCTTCCGCGGTCGGCGACGAAAGAAATACTACCTGGTCCGGCGGGGTGCTCCGGACCACCCGGGCCGGGTCCGCCGCTGCCCACCGGTCGGGCGGCGCGAAGGTGCGGACAGGCCTTAGAGGGCGAGGGACACGAGCACCGGGGCCGCCCCGCGGTTCAGGGTGTCCGCGGCCCGGCGCAGCCGGTGGGCGTGCTCGACCGGAAGGGACAGGGCGAGGCAGCCGACCGAGGAGCCCGCGGTGATGGGTACGGCCGCGCAGACCGTGCCGATCGCGTACTCCTGGAGGTCGAGCACCGGCACCGTCGGCGGCTGGGCGTCGAGTCGGGACAGCAGCAACCGCTCGTCGGTGATGGTGCGCGAGGTGAGGCGGGCCATCCTGTGACGGGAGAGGTGGTCGCGGCGGGCGTCGAGATCGAGCTGGCCGAGCAGGCTCTTGCCGACGGCGCTGGCGTGGGCCGAGGAGCGGAAGTCGACCCATTCGTTGACCGCGGGGGTCGCCGGGCTCTCGGCGCACTGGGTGACCTGCACCTCGCCGTCGATGTAGCGGCTGATGTAGATCGCGGCGCCCACCGAGTCGCGCAACCGGTCGATGGTCTGCTGGAGCTTCTCGCGCAGTGCCAGGTCACGGCCGTGGGCGGAGTCCAGCCGTCCGAGGGCGGCGCCGGCGACGAACACGCCGTCGGTGACCTGCTCGACGTACCCCTCCCGGCGCAGCATCCGCACCAGCGCGGTCAGGCGGTCGGGGCCGAGGCGCGTCCTGCGGGCGAGTTCGGCGTCGGTGATGCCGGCGGAGTGCCGGGCCACCGCCTCCAGGACGCGCAGGGCGTCCTGGGCCGAGCGGTACGGCGCGGTCGGCTCGTTCATCAGCGCCACGGTTTCCCCCTGCGCTTCCTGGGTCCTCGATCCGGACAGCTGAGCTCCTCCACGATAACTGTCAAACGGTGGACAAGGAGGGGCTGTTGACCAGAATGTTCGTCCCTCGCGGTGCTCTCAGCAGGGGCGTGACACCCTGGCATATGCCAAGGTCATGGCCCGTCGGGCATGCCCCGCGGGCCGGACCTCGCACCTTCCCGCGTTCACTGCTTGTAGTCACAGGACCGCGCTGAGGAATTCCCGGGTCCTTTCGTGCTCCGGATCGCTGAATATCCGCTCCGGCGACCCGGCCTCGATGACATGACCGGAATCGAACATCAGCACCTGGTCCGAGATGTCACGGGCGAAATTCATCTCGTGGGTCACGCAGAGCATGGTGATGTCGGTGGTGCGGGCGATGTCACGGAGGACGTCGAGGACCCCCGCGACCAGCTCGGGGTCGAGCGCGGACGTCACCTCGTCCAGCAGCAGCACCTGCGGCCGCATCGCCAGCGCCCGCGCGATCGCGACCCGCTGCTGCTGACCGCCGGACAACTGGCTCGGATAGGCGTCGCACTTGTCCGCGAGACCCACCAGGTCGAGCAGCTCACGGGCCCGTTCCTCGGCCTCGTCCCTGGACAGGCCGAGGACGGTGACCGGTGCCTCGGTGATGTTGCGGAGCACCTTCATGTTCGGGAACAGGTTGAACTGCTGGAAGACCATCCCGATCTTCTTGCGGACCTCACGGATCTGCTTCTCCCCGGCCGGGAAGAGCCGCTCCCCGGCCACCGTGATCGTCCCCTCGTCCGGCTTGGCCAGGGTCATCAGCAGCCGCAGGATCGTCGTCTTGCCGGAGCCCGAGGGCCCGATCAGCGTGACGTGCTTGCCGGGGTCGACGCGGAAGTCGAGCCCGTCCAGGACGGTGTTGTCCCCGAAGCGCTTGGTGACCTTGTCGAACCGGATCAGCTCCTGGGTCTCCTGCTGGTGGGTGTCGGGGGTCTGGTTGTCGGTGTCAACGGACAAGACGTCGCTCCAGGGCTCGCAGAAGGAGGGAAGCCGGATAGGAAATGAGGATGAAGGCCACGCCGATGACCGTGAGCGGCTCGGTGAACTGGAAGTGCTCCTGCGAGTACAGCCGCGCCTCGCCGAGCATCTCCAGGACCGTGATCGCCATCAGCATCGGGGTGTCCTTGAGCATCGATATGACGTAGTTGCCCAGCGCGGGCACCACCCGGCGGATCGCCTGCGGCAGGATCACCGCGGTCCAGGTGCGCCGCAGGGGCAGGTTGAGTGCCGTGGCCGCTTCCCACTGGCCGGCCGGCACGCCCTCGATACCGGCCCGGTAGACCTGCATCGTGTACGTCGAGTAGTGCAGCCCGATCGCGACGACCCCGGTGGTCAGCGCGGAGAACGTGATGTTCCACTCGGGCAGCACGTAGAAGAGGAAGAACAGCTGCACCAGCAGCGGGGTGTTGCGCACGAACTCCGTGACGGCCCCCACCGGCCAGCGCACCCAGCGGGTCGGCGCCCGCATCAGCAGCGCCCACACCAGCCCGAGGGCGAAGGAGATCAACGAGCCGAGGGCCAGCGCCTTCAGGGTGACCAGCAGCCCGTCCAGGAAGAGCGGCATGAAGTCACCGACCGCGCTCCAGTCCCACGTCATGCGGCACCTCCGTCATCGGCCGTCGTGTACCGGGTCATGAGGCACCTCCGCTCGCCGCGCCCACTCCGCTCGCCCCGGCGCGCCGCGGCTCCCGCGCGAGGACACGGCCCTCGGGCGCCCTGCCGAGCCCGGCCTTCAGCCGCCGCTCCAGGACGCGCATCAGCCGGGTGATCACGAAGGCGATCACGAAGTAGATCAGCAGGATGTACGCGTAGATCTCCGCGCTCTCCTGGAGCGCGAGCCGCACCAGGTTGCCGCTGAAGGCCAGATCGCCCATGCCCATGATCGAGACCAGGGCCGTGCCCTTGAGCAGCTCGACCAGCAGGTTGCAGAAGGAGGGGATCATCTCGGGCACCGCCTGCGGGAGCAGGATCAGCCGCATCCGCTGCCACGGCGTGAAGCTGAGCGCGATGCCGCCCTCGCGCTGCGCGGGGTCGACGGCGTTCAGGGCGCCGCGCACGATCTCGCTGCCGTACGCCCCGTACGTCAGCCCCAGCGCCAGCGTGCCCGCCCACAGCGGGACGAGCTGCCAGCCGAAGGCGAGCGGCAGCACGAAGTACACCCAGAAGATCATGATCAGCGCGGAGGTCCCGCGGAACACCTCGGTGTAGAGGCCCGCGAGGAAGCGGACGATCCACCGCCGGGAGGTGCGCGCGACGCCCACCACGAAGGAGACGGCTCCCGCCACCAGCGAGCCGAGGAACAGCAGCTGGAGGGTGACCCATATCCCCTTGAGTACGAGTTCCCAGAGTCCCGGGGTCATCCGCGGCAGAGCTCCTTCGCGGTCATGTCGGTCATCTCGGCCCTGGTGAAGCCGAACGGCCGCAGAATGCGGAACAGTTCGCCGCTCTTCTTCATCTTCCGCAGCTCCCCGTTGAAGGCGTCCCGCAGCCGTGTCTCGGCCGAACGGAACGCGAAGCCGCCGCCGTCGACGTGCGGCTTGCCCTTGACCAGCGGCGCGAAGGGCTTCGTGCTCTCGGCCTTGCGGGACTTCCGCACCACCTCGCGGACGGTCAGCGCGGTCCCGGCGAAGACGTCGACGCGCCCCGCCTCGACGGCGTTCAGCCCGGCGACCTGGTCGGGCACGATCAGGATGTCGCTCTCCTTGTACCCGGCCTCGACGGCGTACTGGATCTCGGCGTACCCGGTGCCCGTCGCGAACCTGGCCTTCTTCGCCACGACGTCCTTGTAGTCGTGCAGGGCCTTCGGATTGCCCTTGCGCACGATGAAGGCGTCGAGCATCTGATAGTCCGGGTCGGAGAAGACGACCTGCTGGCAGCGCTCCGGGTTGATGTACATCCCGGCGGACACGACGTCGAACTGCTGCGAGTTGAGCCCGGGAATGAGCGAGCCGAACTCGGTCGGGACCGGCTGGACGCGGCCGACACCCAGCCGCTTGAAGACCGCCTTCGCGAGTTCGGGCGCCTCTCCCGTCAGTTCACCGTTCCTGTCGATGTAGCCGAACGGGATCTCGCCCGCGATGCCCAGCCGCACGACACCCTGAGCCCTCAGCCGGCCGAGGAGATCGCCGCCGTCCGTGTCGGCGGCCGTGGCCACCCGGCTGCAGCCCGCGGCACCCAGCGCGCCGACCGCGCCGAGCGCCGAGACGCCCGTGAGCAGCGCCCGCCGGCTCGGGCCGCGTGTCCGCGTACCGTTCCCGTCGCTTCCGTCATTGCGTAGTGGTGGAGCCATGGCGGCGCGGCTACCCGGGACCACGCGATCCATTCCGGCCACCGTGCGCCCCGACCGTCGACGAGGCGCCCTTGACCCCGGCGAGACCATGGAACGCATGACCGAGCGCATGACCGACCGGCACATCGAAGTCTCCCTGGTCAAGCGGGGAGTCCACTGCACGGCCAGACTGCTCGACGAGCGGGCACCCCTCACCTGCGCGGCGGTGTGGAACGCCCTCCCCCTGGCCGGTGACGTGTATCACGCCAAGTACGCGCGCAACGAGATCTACGCCCTGTTCCCGCCGTTCGCGGCCGCCGAACCCCCGCTGGAGAACCCCACGGTCACCCCCGTCCCCGGCGACCTCTGCTACTTCGCCTTCGCGGGCACCGAGCTGGGCACCAAGGCGTACGGCTACGACACCGAGGTGCGCCCCGGCACCACGGTCGTCGACCTCGCGCTGTTCTACGAACGCAACAACCTGCTGATCAACGGTGACGTCGGCTGGGTGCCGGGCATCGTCTGGGGCCGGATCGTCGAAGGCCTCGACACCATGGCCGAGGCCTGCAACGACCTGTGGCGCTCCGGCGCGCTGGGGGAGAGCCTCAGCTTCCGGCGGGCGTAGCGAGGACGGGCGGCGCAGCGACCCCGGCCGCCCCCGCCCCGTACAGCGCGTGCGCCGTCCGCAGGACCAGGTCGTCACGGTGACGGGCGGCGACGATCTGCAGGCCGACGGGCAGCCCGGCGGCGTCGGTACCGACCGGCACCGAAGCCGCGGGCTGCTGCGTCATGTTGAAGGGGTACGTGAACGGGGTCCACCCCGTCCAGCGCCGGTGTCCGGAGCCCTTGGGGACCTCGGCGCCCGCCTCGAACGCGGTGATCGGCACCGTCGGCGTCACCAGCACGTCGTACGACTCGTGGAAGCGGCCCGTGCGGCGCCCCAGGTCCATCCGGACGTCCACCGCGGCCAGATGGTCCAGGCCGCTGAGCCGTGTGCCCTGCCGGCAGATCTCCCGGAGGGCGGGGTCCAGCAGCTCCCTCCGGTGCGGCGCGAGGTGCTGGACCACCCGGGCCGCGCCGCCGAACCACAGGGCGTGGAACGCGTCCACCGGGTCCCTGACGTCGGGGTCCGCCTCCACGACGTACGCGCCCAGGCCCGCGAGCCTTTCCACCGCCCGCCGCACGGCCGCCGCGACGTCCGGCTGGACCGCGACCTGGCCACCGAGGGACGGCGAGTAGGCGACCCGCAGCCCGCGCACCCCGTCGTCCAGCGCGTCCACGAAGGAACCGCCGACCGGCCCGAGCGCCGACCAGTCCCGCGCGTCGGGCCCGCTGATCACGTCCATCATCAGCGCCGCGTCGGCAGCGTCCCGGGTCATCGGCCCCACGTGCGAGAGCGTTCCGAAGGGGCTCGCCGGATACAGCGGCACCCTCCCGTACGTCGGCTTCAGCGCGAAGATCCCGCAGAAGGCGGCCGGGATGCGCACACTGCCGCCCCCGTCCGTGCCCAGGGCCAGCGGTCCCGCGCCCAGGGCGACGGCCGCCGCGCTGCCGCCGCTGGAGCCGCCCGCCGTACGCGAGACGTCGTAGGGATTGCGCGTGACCCCCGACAGCGGTGAGTCGGTGACACCCTTCCAGCCGAACTCGGGTGTCGTCGTCTTGCCGAGGAAGACGGCGCCGTGCTCGCGCAGCCGGGCGACGGACGGCGCGTCCTCGTCCCAGTCGCCCTCCGGGGAAACGGTCTTCGAGCCCCGCAGGGTCGGGCCGCCGCGCAGCAGCAGGATGTCCTTGACGGAGACCGGAACGCCGTCCAGCAGCCCCGCCGGCTCGCCCCGCCGCCAGCGGTCCGCGGACTCCGCGGCCTGCGCGAGCGCCGTGTCCGCGTCGAGGCGGACGAACGCGTTCACGGCCGGCTGCACCTCCTCGGCCCTGCGCAGCGCGGCCCGTGTCGCGTCCACCGGGCCGAACTCGCCCTTGCGATAGCCGTCGACGAGTTGGACCGCGGTCAGCTCGGTGAGTTCGGTCATCGGCCTGCCCCTCCAGGAAGTTCGGCGGTTCAGTGTCCGGGCACGTACCCGCGTTTCTTGTCCACCACGTTCGGCAGCGGTCTGCCCGCCTCCCAGCGCTCGTACATCTCCACGAACTGCGCGCCGAGTTCGTCCCGCCAGCCGACCGTGTCCCCGCTCATGTGCGGTGACACGATCAGGCCGGGAACGTCCCACAGCGGGCTGTCCGGGCCGAGCGGCTCGTGCTGGAAGACATCGAGGGCCGCGCCCGCGATCCACCGCTTCGACAGGGCCTCGGCGAGCGCGTCCTCGACGACCAGCGGCCCGCGCCCGACGTTGACGAAGCGGGCCGACGGCTGCATCATCCCGAAGCGCCGGGCGTCGAACATGCCGTACGTGGCCTCGGTGAGCGGCGCCGCCGAGATCACCCAGTCGGCACGTGCCATCAGCCGGTCGAGTTCCTCGGGTCCGTGGATCCCGGTCCTCGGGGTGCGTCCCACCAGTGCGGTCGTCACCTCGAGTGCCTTGAGCGACTTGACGATCGCCCGTCCGATCGGCCCGGAGCCGACCACGCAGGCGCGGGTTCCGGCCACCCGCTGCGACTCCCGGTGCCGCCACTCGCGCCGCCCCTGCAGGTCCCAGGTCCGCGGCAGGTCCTTCGCCATCGCCAGCACCAGGGCGGCGACGTACTCGGCGATCGGCCGGTCGAAGATGCCCCGCGCGTTGGTCACCACCGTGTCGGACGAGGCGAGTTCGGGACACAGCAGATGGTCGACGCCCGCGCTCGCCGTGTGCACCCAGCGCGGCCGCCGGCCCTCGCCCGGCCAGGCACGCCGTACCGCGCGCGAGGTGAAGTCCCAGACCAGCAGCACGTCCGCGCGCGGCAGCCGTTCGGCGAGCGTCGACTCGTCGGCGTGCTCGATCCGCACCCGGCCGGTGAGCCTGCCGAGGCGGGGGAGCGGGTCGGCGTCCAGGACGAGCAGCGTGGTGCGGTCTCCGGACGCGGCGGCGGACAGCGGCGTGGACGCGGTCGCGGACACCGGACGGGGCGTGCGGGGGAAACCGTTTCGCAATGCGAGTCCGCTTTCCTGAGAGGACGAACCTGCGGGGACGAGCGTGCGGGGCCGGGCGTGCGCGAGACGCGGCCGAGGGGGCGAAGCCGGGGGAGCGGGGCGGGGCCGGAGCCGTCTGAGATGCGCGGATTGACCACGCTCGCACCCGAACCTACCTTCGTCAACACGGTCGCGCGCACGGTCTGTTGTCCGTCGGCGCCTCCGCGTGGGTCCCGTGTTCCGCCCAGCCCTGCCCCACCGCCGTACCCGCTCCTCCTGGCTCCTCCTCGCTCCTCCCCTCGTCTCGTCGTCCGCGTTCGCCTTCGTGAGGCCGGTGCTGCCATGGACGTCTCCCTGGACATCTCGTTTCTGGGCGGTCCCCGCCCGCAGCGTGGGGTGGGCGTCGTCGCCCCCTTCGACTTCGCCCTCGACCGGGAACTGTGGCGCTGGGTCCCGGACGACGTCTCCCTGCACGTCACGCGCACCCCGTTCGTGCCGGTCGAGGTCAGCCTGGACCTGGCCCGCCTGGTCTCCGAGCACGAGACGCTCGGCGATGCGGTCCGGGCGCTGAACGCCGTCGGGCCCGAGGTCGTGGCGTACGCGTGCACCTCGGGCAGTTTCGTGGGCGGGGTCGCGGGCGAGCAGGCGATGTGCGAGGCCATGAGGCGGGCGGGCGAGGTGGTCTCGCTGACCACGTCCGGGGCGCTGCTGGAGGCCCTGGCCGAGCTGGGCGCACGCCGGATCGCCCTGGTGACGCCGTACACGGTCTCGGTCACCCAGTCCCTGGAGGAGTACCTCGCCGAGGCGGGCGCGGAGGTCACCGGGCGTGCCTTCATGGGCCTGACCAGGCATATTTGGAAGGTGCCCTACCGCGACGTGGTCGACATGGCCCACCGCGCCGTCCGGAACGGCCCGGCGGACGCGCTCTTCATCAGCTGCACCAATCTGCCGACGTACGACGTCATCGCCCGGCTGGAGACGGAACTGGACATCCCGGTCATCTCGGCCAACCAGGTGACGATGTGGGCCGCGCTGCGTCATCTGGGTACCCGGGCAGTGGGCCCGCGTCAGCGGCTGGTCCGGGGACACCTTCCCCGCCCCTCGGGTTCCGGGGGACAGTCCGCGCACCGGGCTCCTGTACTGCCGGAAGAACAGGAAGGCTGGACATGACCGCACTCGGATTCCTCTACCCGGGCCACTCGGCCGAGGACGACTACCCGCGTATGGAGCAGCTCCTGGGCAGCGACATCCGGCTGCCGTTGATCCACACGGACATCGGTGAGGACGCGCACCGGGTGGACGCCCTGCGCGAGATGGGCTCCCTGGAGCGGCTCTCGCCGGGCGTCGAGGAGCTGCGGCTGTCCGGGGCCGAGGCGGTGGTCTGGGCGTGCACCAGCGGCAGTTTCGTGTACGGCTGGGAGGGCGCGCACGACCAGGTGCGCTCCCTGGCCCGTGCGGCGGGCCTGCCGGCCTCCTCGACGTCCTTCGGCTTCGCGCACGCCGTACGGGAGATCGGGGCGCGGCGGGTCGCTGTCGCCGCGACGTATCCGGACGACGTGGCCGAGCTCTTCGCGGACTTTCTCCGGAAGGCCGGGGTGGAGGTGGTCTCCGTGCGGGCGTCCGGGATCGTGACGGGGGCGGAGGTCGGGACGTGGGGTGAGGCGGAGGTGTTCGCGCTGGCGCGGGACGGGGATCATTCCGACGCCGATGCGGTGCTTCTGCCGGACACGGCTCTGCACACCGTCGCTCATCTGACGGCGCTGGAGAAGGAGCTGGGGAAGCCGGTCCTCACCGCCAATCAGGTCAGTGTCTGGGAGGCGCTTCGGCTGGCGGACCGCCGCGTCAACGCGCCGGCGCTCGGTGCCCTCTTCACCAGGGAGCCCCTGGTCCAGTCCTGACCCCGTCCCTGGGGGCTGCGCCCCCAGACCCCCGTTCGGCCTGGACGGCCTCGTCCTCAATCGCCGGACGGGCTGATAGCGCGCGCCCGCGCTGAAAGGCCGACGCCCGGAACGGAACGATCCAGCGCGGGCCCGCATATCCAGCCCGTCCGGCGATTGAGGACGAGCCCTTCGGGCGAAGCGGGGGTCTGGGGGCGCAGCGCCCCTGGCGGGGTCCGGGGCGGAGCCCACGGGGATTGGCCGGGTAGGGGCGGCGGGGGCGAGGAAAGGCCGTTGGGCGGGAATAAGCGGGGACTGTCTCCTGTTCCACCACGAAGGACCGCATCACGTACGCAATCAGGAGGCACCACGGTGGACGCGACGGACGACACGGACGAGATCCGAGGCACCGCACAGGGCACCGCCCCCGTACCCCTCTCCGTGCTGGACCTGGTCACCGTGGGCGCCGGCCGCACCGCCACCGACGCCCTCCGCACCAGCGTCGCCATCTCCCGCCTCGCGGAATCCCGCGGCTTCCACCGCTACTGGGTCGCCGAGCACCACTCCATGCCGGGCGTGGCCTCGTCCTCGCCGGCCGTGATCCTCGCCCACCTGGCCGCCCACACCACCCGCATCCGCCTCGGCTCCGGCGGCGTCATGCTCCCGAACCACGCCCCCCTGGTCATCGCGGAGCAGTTCGGAACCCTGGAGGCCATGGCCCCGGGCCGGGTGGACCTGGGCCTCGGCCGCGCCCCCGGCACGGACGGCGCCACCGCGGCGGCCCTGCGCCGCACCGACCACCCGGGCGAAGGCGCCGACGACTTCCCCCAGCAGCTCGCGGAGCTGACCCGTTTCCTGGACGACGACTTCCCCGACGGTCACCCCTACGGCCGTATCCACGCCGTGCCCGGCCCGGTGCAGGCCACCTCGCCCGGCGGCGTCCAGTCCCCGCACCGCCCCCCGATCTGGCTCCTCGGCTCCTCCGGCTTCAGCGCCCGTCTGGCCGGTGTCCTCGGCCTCCCGTTCGCCTTCGCGCACCACTTCTCGGCGCAGAACACGATCCCGGCCCTGGACCTGTACCGCGAGTCCTTCCGGCCGAGCGAGGTACTGGACTCCCCGTACGCCCTGATCGGTGTCTCCGCCCTCGCCACGGACGACGAGAAGGAGGCCCGCCGTCAGGTGATGGCCGCCGCGCTGAACATGGTGCGCCTGCGCACCGGACGCCCCGGCCTGGTCCCGACCCCGGAGGAGGCGGAGGCGTACACCTTCTCGCCGATGGAGCGGGAGTTCATCACCTCCTGGAACGCCAACGTCATCCACGGCACCGCCGACGAGGTCCGCGCCGGTCTCGACGACCTCCGGAAGCGCACCGGCGCCGACGAGCTGATGATCACGGGCAACGCCCACAGCGGCGACGTACGCCTGCGCTCGTACGAACTGATCGCGGACGCCTACGGGCTGCCGAAGGCCCGGCCCGGCCAGGAGGCCCCGGCGGACCCGGGCGCTCAGGCCTGAGCGCAGGCCGCCGTCAGCAGCGCGGAGATACGGTCCGGTGCCACCGGGCGGGAGTAGAGCCACCCCTGCCCGGTGTCGCAGCCGATACCGCGCAGCCGGGACGCCTGGGAGGCGGTCTCCACGCACTCGGCGGTGACCGTCAGGCCCAGCCGGTGGGCGAGCTGGATGAGCGCCTCGACGATGACCTCGTCGGCGAGGCTGGACCGGGCGGAGCCGCCGTCGGGGCTGTCGTACTGGAAGCCGCGGACGAAGGAACCGTCCAGCTTCAGGACGGAGACCGGCAGCCGGCTGAGGTAGGCGAGGTTCGAGTAGCCGGTGCCGAAGTCGTCGATGGCGATACGCACGCCCATGTCGCTGAGGGCCTGCAGGGCCTGCAGCGGCCGGCCCGCCGAGCCCATCACCGCCGACTCGGTCAGCTCCAGCTGGAGCAGCTGCGGGGCGAGGCCGGTCTCCGCGAGGATGTCCCCGACGTCCGCGACCAGGTCGGAGTCCCACACCTGCCGTACGGCGACATTGACGCTGACGAAGATCGGGGGCGCGTCCGGATGGTCCAGCTGCCAGCGGCGCGCCTGCCGGCAGGCGGTGGCCAGCACCCAGCGGCCGAGCTGCACGATCGAACCGTCCTCCTCGGCCAGCCCGATGAACCGATTCGGCGTCAGCAAGCCGAACTCCGGATGGTTCCAGCGCACGAGCGCCTCGACCCCGCGTACGCCGCCGTCCTCCATGCCCACCAACGGCTGGTACTCCAGGGCGAATTCATCCCGCTCGACGGCCGCCCGGAGGGTGGAGGCGAGTGCCTGGCGGGTCATGCGGTGGGCGTTGCGCTCCGGGTCGAAGAGTGTCCAGCGGCCCTTGCCGTCCGCCTTCGCCCAGTACAGCGTCGTGTCCGCGGCCTGCATCAGACCGGTCGCGGTCGTCCCGGCGGCGCGGCGTTCGACGACCCCGATCGACGCGGAGAGGGACAGCCGCCGGCCGGAGAGGTCGAACGGCGCCTGAAGTGACGTCAGGACCGACCCGGCGAGGTCCGCCAGCTGGTCGGTGCCCGTGGAGTCCTCGACGAGCAGCGCGAACTCGTCGCCGCCCAGCCGGGCCACCAGCGGAGTGACCGCTCTCCCCGAGCCGGCCGCGTCGGCGCACCGGGTCAGCCGCTCGGCGACGGCGGCGAGCAGCCGGTCGCCCACCCGGTGGCCGAGCGTGTCGTTGACCGCCTTGAACCCGTCCAGGTCCAGATAGCAGAGCCCGATCCGGCCGGTGCCGCCCTCCTCGTAGGCCTCCGCCTCCAGCGCGGACGTCAGACGTTCGAAGAACAGGGTGCGGTTGGGCAGCCGGGTCACCGGGTCGTGCATCTGCAAGTGCCGCAGGCGCGCCTGGAGTTCACGGCGGGGGCTGAGGTCCGTGACGGACAGCAGCACCGCCTCCTCGCCAGGGGGCAGCGGAGCGACCGTCACCTGCACCCACAACGAGTGCCCGTCGGGGTGCTTCAGCCGCCGGGTGCAGCGCAGCCGGGCCTGCCGGCCGCGCAGCACCTCCCGGTAGGCGTGCCAGGTACGGGCGTCGGAGGCCAGGTCCACCAGATCGGCGGCGATCCGCCCGGTGAGCGCGCCGGTTCCGAAGCCGAGCAGCGCGCCCAGTGACTCGTTGGCCGTGACGACCTGACCCTCCCGGTCGACGACGGCCATCGGGAGCGGCGCCGCGGCGAAGGCGGCGCGAAACGTACGCGGGGACGTCCCGGGAGGCCCTGCCGGGTCGGTGAGCTGTTCCGCCGGGACGTATGAGCCGGATGGGGAGCCGGATGGGGCGGACGCGCCGGAGGACGATCCGGTGGACGTACGAGGAGATGTAGTGGTGTGACGTTCTGTGACGGCCGGCCGGTCGAGGTCTGCCGCGGGCGCCGGCCCTTCGGACGTTCCGCTCACCGCTCGCTCCCGCAAAGCACTCGTTCTTCGTATGGGTCTCTCGGAGTGGTCGGCCGGTGCTGGACGGCCGAACAAGCCGTGTCCGTGCAGGAAAGTGTGCCGATCATAGAGGTTGGTCTCGGGGCCTTGCAGCCACTCTCCAGTGTCCCGGAACAACCACCCGTTCTGACAGATCGTTTCTGCCTGCATCTGGACCGGATCCTTCGTCAGGCGATCATATGTGACGTTCCGTGAGTGTTCGGGGTGTCGGCCGGGATGTCGACCGTATGCGGCCCCTCACTCTTCTGGTGCAGACAAACAGGGCGAAGTAGTACGAATCGAACCAAGCTGGGTGCGGTGTCCCGAAAGCCGCATCCGGAGGTCGACGTGCCGCGTCAGCTCCCCCTGAGGAGTCTCGCCCGTGAGCTCCTGCTGGGTCTCGCTCCGCGAGGGACCTCCCGCTGGCGCAGTACCGCGGCGGCGTTCACCTCGCTGGCGGCGGTGGTCGCGACCTCCCTGGTGACGGGCCCCGCCCTCGCCGAACCCCTCTTCGCCCCCTGCGCCCTCAAGCGGACCGACGCCCACCACTCGGAGGGCCTGGACGCGTGGAACGCCGCCTACCCGCGCCCCACCCGTCCCCTCGACGCCGTGCTGGTCTTCCTCTCCTTCCCCGACTCCCGCCCGCGCACCACGCCCGCCGAACTGACGGCCGATTACTTCCCTTCCACCAGCCGCTTCTTCGAGCGCGCCTCCTACGGCAGGTTCACGCTGCGCCCGCATGCCCAGCACGACTGGATCCGGATGCCGCACTCCTCCACCTCGTACGCCATGCGGCGCGACTGGAACGCCACGCGCCGCGCCTCCTATCTGCGCGACGCGATCGGTGCGGCCGACCGGCAGGTCGACTTCTCGCGCTACGACATCGTCTACTTCGTCGCCGATCCGGACGCGCCGGGTGTCGACTCCGACGCGACGAAGGTCGTCAACCTCGACACCCCCCTGCGGGCCGACGGCAAGGACATCAGCCGCGTCGTCACGGTCTTCGAGAAGCACCCGCCGGACCGGCTCGTCCTCGCCCATGAGACGGGGCACGTCTTCGACCTGCCCGACCTCTACCACCGCCCCTCCGACGGCAAGGGCGACTGGGACACGTACGTCGGCGACTGGGACCTCATGGGCAGCCAGTTCGGCCTCGCGCCGGACCTGTTCGGCTGGCACAAGTGGAAGCTGGGGTGGCTGGAGCCGCGGCAGGTGGTGTGTGTGGGCGCCCGCGGGAGCACGCGGCTGACGCTGGAGCCGCTGGGCGCGGGGCCGCCGGCGCCTGGGGTGGGCGCGGCGGGGGCGCCGGCCGCCGGGGCCGCTGCGGAAGCGGACACCTCCGGCGCTCCCGGCGGCGCTCTCGGTCCCGGGCCGGTCGGCGCCGGTCTGCCGGTCTTCGGCTCCGGGCGCGGCACCAAGCTGGCGGTCGTCCGTACGGGGGCTGAGAGCGCGCTCGCCTTCGAGGCGCGCGGCTCGGCGGGCAACGACGGGACGACCTGCACGCAGGGCATCCTCGTCTACCGCGTGCGCAGCGAGGCCGCGTCCGGTGACGGCCCGATCCAGGTCATCGACGCCCACCCGCACTCCGAGTCCTGCTGGGGCGAGTCGGTCTACCCCCCGCTCGCGGACGCGCCGGTAGGGCTCGGCGAGAGCTTCACGGTCCCCGGCGAGAAGGTGCGCGTCGAGGTGGAGGACTGGACGGCCGCGGGGGAGTGGACGGTGAAGATCACGACGGGCTGAACCCCTGCGGACATGACGATGGCGAGGCACGTTCGCATGTCTGCGAACAAGCCTCGCCATCGCTAGCGTGCGCCGCCAGGGACTCGAACCCCGGACCCGCTGATTAAGAGTCAGCTGCTCTAACCAACTGAGCTAGCGGCGCCTGCTGACGTCGTAGACCTTAGCATCCTGATCGGCGGGAGGAAAAATCGATATCCGCACCGCGGCGGAGGCCGCCGCGCGGGCCGCACGGACGGCGGCCCAGACCAGGATCTCGGCGCCGGGGAGCCAGGGATGCCGGGTGTCGGGGGCCACCAGCCAGCGGGAATCGGGACGGGTCTCAAGATCGGGCCCAATACCGCCGGTGCCGTCGCCGGCTGTGCCGCCGTCCCTCAGGGCGGGGACGGTCACCGCGTCGCCGATGCCGTGACAGAGCAGCGGAGGGATCGCGCCGACGCGTCCCAGGCCGCCCGGCCCGGCCGGAGCGCCGATGCCGCCGTCGAAGCCGTCACGGTCGTCGAAGCTGCCGAGAGCGCCGGGGTCCCGGGTGCCCCATGGGTCCTCGGCGCCGCGGGATCCCCACTCCTCCCACTCCAGGAGCGACGGCAGTCGCTGAGCCGTGCCCGGCGCGCCGAACAGCAGCATCCGTCCGCGGAACACGGCCACCGGGCCGGAGCCCGGCCCCTCCTCCCACAGGCGGTCCAGCATCCGCCGACCGAAGATCGCGGGCGTATTGACGACGTCGAAGGCGGTGCCGCAGGCCAGGACGACCGGCGCGGTCGGCCGGTCCTCCCAGAGGGCGAGGGTGCTGCGCGGATACGTTCCTGCCGAGGCGAGCCAGGCGGTCCCTTCCGCGGTGACGCCCGAGGCGTCGGACCGGTCGGACGGCGGGGCGCCGGTGCCGTGTGGGGAGGAGCCGGCGGTGTTCCGTGTGCTGCTCATGACGACAAGGTCTACCGTCGGTGAGCGCTCCGTCTCCGAGGGTTGCGGGAAATCGGGACAGGGAGGGCGGGAATGGGGTATGTCACGCACCGCCGGCGTATGCCAGGAGATCCTGCGGGTGCCGCCCGCCTGGCACGAGAAGGCCGCCGAGGGTCGCCGAGGGCAGGGACGCCGGGGATGCCGGGGGAGGCCCCCGGCCGTCGCACCGTGCCGGTCAGGCGTGGTCGCCCACCCCGTGGCCGTGTCCGTTCCCGTCCGCTCCCCGGAGCAGGTCACGGCCGAACTCGACCATCTTCTTCGCGTAGTCCTCGGTCCACTCGGCGCGCTCGGCGATGTCGGCCGTCGTGAGCCGGTCGAAGCGGCGGGGGTCGGCGAGCTGTGCGGCGGCGATGGCCTGGAACTCCAGCGCCCTGTCGGCTGCCGCCCGGAAGGCGAGCGTCAGCTCCGTGGCCCGCGCCAGCAGCGCCCGCGGATCGTCTATCGACTCGAGATCGAAGAAGTGCTCCGGGTCACCGGCCGCCTCCGCGGGCTCGAAGAGCAGGGGCGCGGGGCGTAGCCGCGGTTCGTTCCGACGCGGCGTGGGCTCCGCCATGTCTTCTCCTCCTCGTACGGTTCGGGGGCCCGTTTCGTGGGTGGGCCACCGTCCATTGTCCCCCGCTCGCGCAAGGGGGCCCGTGGAACGGGCCGGACCGGGGTTCAGGGCCGCCATTCCACCCGGTGCTCCGCCAGGTGCGACAACACGGCGTGGCTCGCCTCCCAGCCGTCCGGGAACTTCACCGTGACGCCCAGCTGGACGGGCTCGGTGGAGGGGTGGTCGTCCAGCAGTTCGGTCACCCCCGCCCGGCAGACCACGATGCACGCGTGCCGGTGCCGGGAGGCGAGGACGCACAGCCGGCCCGTCTCCAGGTGGAACGCCGTCGCGTCCGGCCGCCCGGAGAGCGGGTGGAGCACCACCGTCACGTCGAACTCGCGGCCCTGGAGCCGGTTCGCCGTGTCGACGGTGACGTCCGTGACCCCGAGGTCCGCCAGCGCCGCCCGCACCACCGCCGCCTGGTCACGGTGCGCCGTGCCGACGGCGATCCGGTCGGCCGTCAGCGGCACCGGATCGGCCGACCGCTCCGAGGTCGCCGCGCCACCGCGCTCCAACAGCCGCCGTACGACCCGGGCCGCCGCCCGTACCGCCTCGGGGTCGGTGCGCGGCGTGTGCCGGGCCGGCAGCTCCAGGAGCCCCCAACCCGTCTCCGCCGCCTCGTCGATGACCAGGTCGGGTCCGGAACCGTCCGACGGCACACCGAAGTTCAGCCGCCGGTCACCGTGTCCCGTACCGCTGCGGAAGGGCGTGTACGGGTAGAACGCGTTCGAGACCAGCGGGGCCGCGGACGCCGGGAGCCGCCACGACACCGGCAGTCGGTGCTGCGGCAGTTCGGGGTTGTGCGCGAGCAGGGTCGTGACGGCGGACGCCGAAGGGTCGTAGGACAGTCCCGCCCACTGCTCCGCGCCCACGATGGAGAACGGGTCCAGCTGGCCCGGATCGCCCACGAACAGCGCCCGCTCGAAGAGGCCGGCCACGGCCAGCAGCGCGTCGGAGCGCATCTGGTAGGCCTCGTCGACGATCGCGTGCCGCCAGGGTTCGACGTTCTTGACGTGGGCCCACTTCGCGGCGGTCGAGATGACGACCGGGAGGCCCGCCAGATCGGTGGCCTTCGCCGACTTGCGGACGTTCCCCAGGTCGTCGAGCGCCTTGTCGTACGGGTCGGCGTCACTGCTGTGCAGGCGGCCCACCGGCAGCTCCGGATCCTTCTCGGCGAGCCGCAGCACCAGGTCGTCGACCTGGGAGTTCGTCTGTGCGATGACCATCAGGGGGCGTCCGGCGGAGGCGAGTTCGAGTGCCGCGCGCACCACGAGGGTCGACTTCCCGGCGCCGGGCGGGGAGTCGACGACGACTCCGCGGTGCGTGCCGTGCAGGGTGTCGCGCAGGATCGCGTCGGTGGCGCGGGCGGCCGCGGCCCCGGGATCGAAGACCGTGGTCACAGGATGTCCTCCTCCGTCACCGGATCCGGCTGCGGTACGGCGTCGGGGTCGCCCGGCGGCCCGCCGTGCGTCCACGGTGTCTCCTCCGGCTCGGGCAGCTTCGCGCCGCCGCGCTGCTCGTGCTCGAAGAGCGTGAAGCAGACGAGGTCCCCCTTCTCCGGCACGGATCCGGGCTCGGGCTCCTTGCCGCGGCCCATCTTGTCGACGATCCGCAGCACGAGCAGACCGCCCTCCTCCTCCGGTCCCTCCCGGCCGACGACGCCCCTCCCGGGATCACCGTCTCCCGCGGGACCACCGTCTCCGGCAGGTCCGGGGGCCTCCGCCCGTCCGGTGCACTCCGCGTGTCCGGGGGCCTCCGCGTGTCCGACGAACTCGGCCGCCTGCGGCTTGCCGGCCAGCGACCGGTACACCTTCGTGCGCTCACCGAGATGCGGCCGGTCGTCCGTGCGGACGGTCACCAGGGGGCGGGGGCTCGGGCGTCTGCTCTCGCTGTACGTCATGACGACATCGACGACCTCGCCCGTGAAGGCCTCGCCGACCAGGCGCCGGCCGGCCATGACGAGTGGATCGTCGAGGGCCTCCTGCGCGTCCAGGCGGGCCTGTTCGCGCTCGCGCGTGGCCAGCTTGTTCGCCGCCGTGACCGCGTCGTCGCGGCGCGGCTGCGGCGGCTCGCCCGCGACGACCCGGTCGCGGTGACCGGTGAACGACCAGCGGTCGCGGGTCCACCGGTCGGCCGCGTGCGCCCCCTCCGGCAGCGTCCGCAGCAGGTCGAGGCCCTGCCACACCGCGTCCCAGGTGGGCCGGGCGACACGCTCCACCAGGGCGCGGATCTCCCGCTCGGCCGCGGTGAGTTCACCGAGCCGGTCGTCCGCCTCCAGGCCGTCCTCGGCGGCGGCGAGTGCCGTCCGCGCGCGGTCGTAGCGCTCGATGGCGGGGGCCAGCAGCTTGTTGTCGAAGGCGGGATCGGTGGCCGGTCCCGCGGGCGGGCGGACGAGCTGGCCGCCGGAGTCCCGCCGGAGCTCCGCCGCCAGGGCCGCCCGCGCGCCCGACTCGCCCGCCGGGGGATCGATCCAGGCGAGCAGCGCTCCCAGGTGCTGGTCCTCCAGGCTGCTCTGACCGGTGGCCCAGTGCCGGGACAGCACGTCGCCGAGGGCGAGCAGCAGGGCGGAGCCGGGCACCCGGGCCCGCTCCCCGAAGTGCGTCAGCCACCGCCCGAGCAGCGGCACCCGGGGCGGCGCCGGGTGAGCGGCCTCCGGCTCCTGCTCCGCGGTGCGCCGGAACCGCATGGAGCGCCCGAGGAGTCGTACGAACTCCACGCCGGCCCGGCTCGGCACGATCAACTGGGGCGCGTCCGCGCACAGCTCGACCTCGACCTTGACCCGCTTCCCGGTCTCCGGATCGGTCTCACTGCGCTCGGCCGCCTCGACCACGTCCGCGTAGGAGTCGAGGTACGGCAGGACGACGTCCGCGAGGTCGGCGAGGAACGCGAACCGCAGATCGCGGTCCCGGGGCTGCGGCACGACCAGCAGTCGCGGCGCGTCCCGGTCCGTACCGACCAGGGCCCCGAGGGGGGCGCCGGCCTCACCGGCGGTGACCAGGGGCACGAGGACGAGCGGCCGGTCGGAGAGATGCCGGTGCCGGACCGTGGCGACGGGCTGTGCCCGCCCGCTTTCGACGGCCTCCAGCCGGGCGAGGGTGGCGATCAGCGACAAGGGGCCACCTCCGGAAGCGCGGCCTGGCCGGCGGGGCGCGTCGACCCCACCGCCCGCAGGGCTTCCGCGCGCAGCCGGGCCGCTCTGCGCAGGGCGGCGACCGCCGGATCACGCGGGTCCCCGGCGTCTCCGCGGGCCGCCGCCAGTACGTCGTCCACGGTGGTCAGACCGCCCAGTTCGGCGCGCAGCGACCGCCCCAGCGAGGTCACCGCGCCCTCGTCCCGGGAGCGGGCGCGGCAGTGGAAGGCGAGCTCGCAGGCGGCCAGGCACTCGGGGGCGTAGGCCGCGGGGACGGCCTCGACCGCCGCGGTCAGCCGGTCGGCCGGCAGGCGGGGGTCGAAACAGGTGCCCTCGGGAAGGGCTGCCGCGATGTCCTCGACGCGGGTGAGGCGGCCCAACTGGCGGCGGGTGACGGCGCGCTGCTTGCGGACGTCGACGGCGGACGCGGTCGGGAGGTTGGAGAAGTCCTTGGGGCAGACCAGCAGGACGCGGTGGCGGACCTCGGGGGCCGGGTCCAGGCGCGCGGCGACCTCCTCCAGCGCGAGGACGTACACCGCCGACTGGCGGGCGGCGGCGCCCACCTTCGCCGGGTCGGCCGAGCCGTCCAGCATCGGGAAGGACTTGATCTCGACGACCGTCCAGGTCCCGTCGGGGTGCACGACGACGGCGTCCGGTTCGAGGAAGGCGGGGGAGCCCGCGACGCCGAGGGCGAGCATGGGGTGGTCGAGCAGGGTCCAGCCGCTGGCGGCGGTGGCGTCGCGCAGCGCCAGTGCGGTACGGGCCGTGCGGCCCTCGGGGCCGGCGGCGGTCAGGTCGGGGACGGTCCCGGCCCGGGGCGGCTCGGCGCCGGGGTCCAGCTTCTCGTGCACGAGCCGCAGCAGCTCCGCGCCGCCGTCCGCCTTGACCCGCGCCTCGAACGCGTTGCCCCGCATGAAGGCGAACTGGGACTGGCCGAAGGAGGACGGTGAGCCCAGCCCTTCCGCCAGCTTCGCCTTGTCGACGCCCGCGCCGTCGAGCAGGGCGCGGCGCTCGCATCCGGGGTTCGCGGCGAGCGCCGCGAGAGCGCGCGCGTCCAGAGCCTTGGGCGGTACGGCGGGGCCGCGCAGCTCAGCGAGTCTTCCCCAGACTCCCGGCTTCGCTGGAGGAGGGGAGATCCCAGTCCGCAGCTCCGTCCCCCGCGTGCGTGGGTGGGGCACCGGGGTCGGCTCCCGGTCCGGTGCGGGACTCGCGCTGTCGGGGAATGCGTTCACCCGTGGAAGTCTGGCATCCGGCACTGACAATTGGGGAACCCGCGTCGTGGGAGGCGCCCGAGAGCCACGGGATCCGGGTGGTCAGGAGTGTCTTCACGCGGTCCGCGAGCCGTGTCACCCAGGGGGTGAGCAGCAGGCCCGCTCCCATCACCGCGACACCGGCGACCGCGTCGAGGAAGTAGTGGTTGGCCGTGCCCATCACGACGATCGTGGTGAGCAGCGGGTAAGCGATGCCCGCGAGCCGGACGACGCGTGTGCGGCCGTAGCGCCACAGCATCACTCCGCACCACAGCGACCAGCCCACGTGCAGGCTCGGCATCGCCGCGTACTGGTTCGTCATGCCGCCGAGACCCCGGGGAGCGCTCGCCTCGCCGCCCCACCAGCCGTACGAGCTGTACTGGGCCATCGTGTCGACGAAGCCGTGTCCCGCCGAGAGCAGCCGGGGCGGGCAGGTCGGCATCAGGGTGAAGCCGATCAGACCGATCAGGGTGGACGTCATCAGCCAGGTGCGGGCCGCTCGGTACAGGACGGCGCGGGAGCGGAAGAGCCAGATCAGGATGGCGGGCGTCACCAGGTAGTGCAGTGACGCGTACCAGAAGTCGGCGGGCACGCCGAGCCAGGCCTCGCGGGTGAACAGCCGGTTGAGCGGGTGCTCGGCGTTGAGGTGGAGGGCCTTCTCGATGCGCAGGATCTCCAGGCCGTGGCCGACGGCGCTGTCCGTGTCGCCCCGGGCGAGCAGCCGGCCCGCCGAGTACGACGCGTACACCAGGACTATCAGCGGCAGCTCGGTCCACCAGCGCAGCCGGAGGTGGGGCGCGGAAGGGCGCAGCTCGGTCCACCGGCGGAGCCGGGCGCGCGGTGCCGTCCCGGTCCGCCGTGCATCGGTCTGCGGCATCCGATCGCCCTCCCCCATCTGCTTGTAGCGCCCCGGCGACACCGCCGGTGGCCGCACCGGCCGTGCGCGAGCGACCGCTCGCGGTGTGACGGTGCGCAGGTCTGTTCGTGACGATGCGTGGCCGCACCGGATTTTACGGCGTATGTGAACGGCCATGGGAAGCGCCCCCGGTCGTCAAGGACGCTGAGATCGCCCGGCGGGTTGCCCCTCGCGGGGGTGCGGGATGATGGAGTGACCCATTTATCCGGCGAATCGGGAAGGCTTCTCCTCATGGCACCGCGCATCCTGCTGGCCCGGCATGGACAGACGGAGTGGTCGCTGTCCGGCAAGCACACCGGCAGGACCGACGTACCGCTGCTGGAGGAGGGCCGGCGCGGAGCCGAGACGCTGGGCGAGCGACTGCACCGGGCACCCTTCGACGGACTCCCGGGGGCGGAGGTGCTCACCAGTCCGCTGGCACGCGCGCGGGAGACGTGCGAGCTGGCCGGCTTCGGCGAGCGCGCCACCTCCTGGGACACGCTGATGGAGTGGGACTACGGCGCGTACGAGGGGATGACCCCGGCCGAGATCCAGGCCGTGCGCCCGGGCTGGTTCATCTGGCGCGACGGTGTGCCCGGGGGCGAGACCCTCGAGCAGGTCACCGCGCGCGCGGACGAGGTCGTCGCCCTGGCCCGCGCCGCGGACCGCGACGTGCTGGTCTTCGCGCACGGCCACATCCTGCGCTCCATCGGTGCCCGCTGGCTGGGCCTCCCGCTCGACTTCGCCGCCCGGATCCGACTCCACCCGACCTCGCTGTCGGTGCTCGGCTGGGCCTACGGGGAGCCCGCCATCGAGGCCTGGAACGACCTCGGACATCTGACCGCGTAGGCCGGGTCGGCCCTTTCACGTCAGGGCCGGCCCTGTCACGTCGGGACCGTCCCTTCGTACCGGGACCGTCCCTTCGTACCGGGGCCGCCTTCTGTCCGGTGGGGCCGGCTCACGCGGTCCGCGGCAGACTCGCGTGGCGCTCCAGGAACGTCGAGACGCCCGACGCCCTGCGGTGTGGCAGCAGCACCCGCGCGGTGGCCGCCAGCATGGTCTGGATGCGGGACGACTGGACCTCGGCCAGCAGTTCGAGGACGCGCAGACCCGCGACGGCGGCCTCGTCGGGACGGCCGCCGCGGGCGAGGTCGTCGGCGAGCTCCGCGGTGTAGAGGGCGATGTTGCGGGTGAAGTGCGGATCCTGCAGGTGCGCCGCGCGACGGGCGTGACGGGCCGCGCGCGGCCAGTCGCCCAGCGTGGACCAGCACTGCGCCTCCAGGCCCTCCAGTTCGGCCTCCCCGTAGAAGGTCATCCACTCGGGATCCGCCTCCGAGGGGCCGCGCTCGAAGAGGGCCTGGGCGCGGACGAGTGCCCGTTCGCACTCCGCGCGGTCGGCGAGCCCCGACCAGCCGCCCGCCTCGCGCAGCGCGAGCAGCGAGAGCAGCCGTGAGGAGCCGAGCGGGCGGGCCGCCCGCTGCGCCGCTTGTGCCGCGCGCACCGCCTCACGCGGGCGGCCCGCGTCGCGCGCGAGGAAGGCCGTGTTGCAGAAGGCATGTGCCTCCAGGCCCGGGTCGCCGGACATCCGTGCGGTCGCCAGCGCCTCGGCGTAGTGCGAGCGCGCGTCGTCGAAGCGCCCGGAGTCGTGTGCCAACCAGCCGACCGAGATGGCCAGTTCGCCCGCCCCCGCGTACAGCCGGTCGGCGGTCCGCTGACGGGTGGTGCCCGCGTCGAGCAGTTCGTACGCGGTGCGCAGCGGGGCGGCGGCCCGCCGGTAGAGGCCGTCGGCCCCGTGCCGGTCGTCGAGCAGCCGGATCCTTCGTACGGCCTCTTCGAGGGCGCCCGCCTCGGACGTCCCCACGCGGTGGCCACGGGGGGCACGGTGGTCCGCGGCCTCGGCCGTACCGCCGAACGTGCCCGCGAAGGGGCCGAGTGTGGCTGCCGCCATGGTGGCGGTGCCTCCGGTCATGAATGCGCGACGCTGCACGTCGCTCTCCTCGTGGTTCTGTTCATGGTGCTTGTGCGGGTCGTACGGGTCGTGCGGGTCGTGCGGGTTCTGCGTGGTCTCGTACGTCTCGCACGCCCCTTCCGTCTCACCCGTGGTGCACGGAAGGCTTGTGGTGTGCGAGGGGGGCTCTTCGTCCGTGCCGCGCGCCCCTCGTCCGCGCACGGACGAGCGGGGCGAGAAGCCCAGGTCGGTCAGTGTGCGGCCGGGGAACATGTGCAGGAACACCCGCTCGTACGCGTAGTTGGGACAGCGGATCTCGCCGGCCTCCACCCGCCCGACATAGCGCGCGTCGCAGCTGACCCGCTCGCCGATCTCGCGCGCGGCCCGCCGGACCGCCGCGGCGAACTCGCCCGGCGAGCGCTGTCCGCGCAGCCGCCGGAAGGCGAGGTTCGGCCGCGGTGGCCGGGGGGACTGGGACGAGGTCATCGTTGACGACGCCATGGCCGGGCCCTCTCTTGCGAACCGTCGAACCATGCCGGAAGCAGGGCGAAATGCCTGTGTCATGCCGTGGGGTGTCCTGCTCCGGCGGAGCAAGAACGTACCTGCTGTGACGGCGTCGCCACGCTGGGTTTAGCTACAAAACGGATATCTCATGCATGATCTGCCATGAACTGCCATCCTTTGCGGCGGTGTTCCGCCGTAGCCGTTGACGTTCTGACGCGTTGAACCCGGTGGACCGGGAGCGCACCCGAACTCCCGACCCGCTCGTGCAGGAGGAGGGGTTCCGTGTTGGAGGCCGGGTTGGAGAGCACCGAGTTCCGTAGACCGCTGTCGACCGCCGCGTACGGGTCGTCCCCGGAGTACGGCGCCCCACCGCAGCCGGTCGCCGGCTGCGACGTGGTGACCGTTCCGGCGCGCCAGGGCCTGGAGGCGGTGGACATTCTCCGCCGCGGCGCCTGCGAATCCGTCGGGCCCGTTCTGCTCGACGGCGGCTGCGACACCCTCGGCTTCCTGGTGCCGCGCGGCACCGCCGACGCCTGGGACGTGCCGGGCAGCACCTGTACGCGGACCGTCGGCCGCGGCCTGCGGCAGGCCCCCGAACCGCCGGTCGAGGGCTCGGACTGGCTGCTGCCGCCGGGGGAGGCGGACCTCGCGACCGACCCGGCCGTCCTGCGGGCGGCGCTGGGCGAGGCGGCACGCCTCATCGAGGCCGCGGACAACTGTCGCTGAGCGTCCGAAGCGGCCGCTGGGCCGACGGTCCCGGAGCCCCTGATAATGGCGGGATGGGAAGGTCGAAGAACGCGCGGCGCGGCCAGGCGCCCACCGAGCCCCTCGTCGAGACGGTCGACGGCGGGCTCGCCGAGCTGATACCCGACCGGGACCGCCCGCGCGCCTGGACCCTGCTGATCGACGGCGCCCCGCAGTCCCACGTCGACCTCGACGACCCCGCCCACCTGGGCTTCGAGTACCAGCGACGCCTCGGCCACGTCATCGACCTGGTCGCCCCGCCCGGCAAGCCCGTGCACGCCGTGCATCTCGGCGGCGGCGCCTTCACGCTGGCCCGCTACACCGCCGCGACCCGCCCCCGCTCCACCCAGCAGATCGTCGAACGCGACGGCCCCCTCGTCCAACTCGTCCGGCGTGAGCTGCCGCTGGACCCCAACGCCCGTATCCGGGTGCGTTCCGTGGACGCCCGTGAGGGGCTTGCCAAGGTGCCGGACGGCTGGGCGGACCTGGTCATCGCCGACGTGTTCAGCGGCGCGCGGACCCCGGCCCACCTGACCTCCGTGGAATTCCTCGACGACGTCCGCAGGGTCGTCAAACCCGGTGGCCTGTACGCCGCCAACCTCGCCGACGGACCCCCGCTGGCCCATCTGCGCGGCCAGATCGCCACCGCCGCGGCGGTCTTCCCCGAACTGGCCCTCGTCGCCGACCCGACGGTGCTGCGCGGCAAGCGCTTCGGCAACGCCGTCCTCGTCGCCTGCGACCGGCCGCTGCCACTGGCCGAACTGACCCGCCGCGCGGCCTCGGACCCGCACCCCGGCCGGGTCGAACACGGCAGACAGCTCGCCGACTTCACCGGGGGAGCGGCACCGGTCCTGGACGCGGCGGCGGTGGCCTCACCGGCCCCACCCCCCTCGGTGTTCCGCTGACGACACCCGCCCGCCCGGTGCCGTCAGGCGCCGTGACGGCACCGGACCGGCACGTTCCGGCGCAGTGCTCCGACGGCCTCGGACAGCCCGGCACGATCCGGGGCTAGGAGCGTGTCTCGGTAACGAGCAAGGGGCTCGCTGGCCGTGATCGATGGGATCGGTCGCGGCCGTTTCGTGTGCACCTGTGAGGCCGTGGTTGGGTCCTTCCCGGCTGTTGTTCGGCTGGTAGGGCCTGTGGCGTGGGCCGGGGGGCCTGGCTGGTCAGCCGGCCTGGGCGGCGAGCCCGGAGTGTCGGAAGATCTTGCGGAGGTTGTGGCAGGCGGCGAGCAGTCGCCACTCACCGCGGGCGCCGTCCTCGCCACGCAGGAGGAGCTGGCGGCCGTTCTGGCAGGTCATGACCTGTCCGAAGACAGGTTCGACGATGGCTTTGCGGCGGCTGTATGCCTTCCGGCCGGGTTTGGTCCGCAGTTTGCGGGCCATGCGCTCCTTCAGCGTGGCGTCCTTGGGGATGCGTCCGCGTGGAGCGGGCGGGACCTGCTCGTCGTGGGCGAGTCGGCCGGTGGCCATGAAGGTGTCGGTGCCGCAGGCCAGTTGGCGCTCGTTCGCGGCTTCGAGGTTGGTCTCGGAGCAGTACCCGGCGTCGACCAGGGCCTGCTTGGGGTGGATGCCGGTGTTGTGGGCGGACTGGTCGAGCATCGTGGTGTAGTTCAGTGCGTCGGAGGGGTTGGTCGTCACGTCGGCGGCGGTGATGACCTGGTGTTCTTCGTCGACGACGGCCTGGGCGTTGTAGGCCTGGATGTAGGCGCCGTCGCTGTTCTTCATGATCCGCGAGTCGGGGTCGGTGAAGTTGGCCTGGGCTTTGGGCTTGGGACGGGCCTTGGCGGCGGCCGCTTCCCCGGCGTCGGTGACGGCCTGCTCGTCGCTGCTGGCGGCACGTTCCTGACGGCGGCGTTCCTTGTCCTCGGCGTGGGCGCGGGCCTTGGCGGCGGCCTCGGCCTCGATCTGCGCGCGGGCGGCCTGCAGCTTCGCCAGGCGTTTCTCACGCCGGTCCAGCTCGGCGGGCAGGTCCGCCTCCTTGCCGTCCACGCCGAAGGTGTCGTCCTCGGCTTCGTCGGCGGCCTCGGCGTCGGTCAGCAGGGCGTGGGCCTTCGCTTCCAGAGCGGCGATCTCGGCCTCTATCCGCTCTTCCTTGTCGACCAGGCGGCCGTAGCTCATCGCCTTGTGTTTGGAGGCGCTGGCCTCCAGTTTCGTGCCGTCCAGCGCGACGCGTCCCATCTTGACCATGCCGAGTGTCTGTGCGAGGTGCAGGGACTGGGTGAACAGACCGGCCAGCGCGTCGAGGTGGCGGCGGCGGAAGCGGGCGATCGAGCGGAAGTCCGGTTCCTGGCCGGCGGCCAGGAACCGGAACGCGACATCGTCGGCCAGGCGGCGCTCGATCGCCCGGGAGGAGCGGACGCCGGTGGTGTAGCCGTAGATCAGCAGTCGTACCATCAGCCGCGGATCGTAGGGCGGGTAGCCGCGCTTTTCGGTGTAGTCCGCCAGGACCGGTCCGAGGTCGAGCACCTCATCGACCAGGTCGGCGACGAACCGGGCCAGGTGGCCCTCGGGCAGCCAGTCGTCCAGCGACGGCGGCAGCAGCAGGACCTGATGCGGATCGAAGGGCCGAAACGTCTTGTCCACCGCCGCCAGCTGACCCTGCGGCCGCTTCTTCCCGACCGGCTCGACCTCGAACAGCCCCTCGCCACCACGCATACCGTGATCATCCCGTATGAATAATCACGAACCGCAGGCGGGTTGCCGGTTACTGAGACACGCTCCTAGTAGGTGCCGATCTCCACCCGCGGCGGCCCGTCGTGCCACGTGCAGAACACCGACACCCGGTCCGCACCCGACGTGAACTCCACCCGGATCCACGACTCGGTCTTCCACACCTGCATCGACCAGCCCGAGCCGGGCGTCGCGGAGACGAGCGTCGCGGAGGCCGTGCCCAGGTCGAAGACCGCCCGCCCGCCGTCGGTGTCGTAACTCTTCACCCGACCCGTCCGTCCGGCCGCGGCGGAGGAGCTCGGACTCGGGCCGGAGGAGGGCGACTTCGAGGGCGACGGGGTGGCGGCCGGCCGCCGGCTCCGCTCCGGCCCCGGGGTCGGAGCGGCGTGCGGCACCCCGGTCCGGCGGGTCGGGGAGGGGAGCGGCTTCGCCTTCTGCGTGAGGGAGTCGCCCACCGTGACGGGCAGCGCCCGCGGCGGGTCGTACGCCGTCCCCGTCATGACCGTGTGGACACCCCACCACGACAGCGTGACCGCCGCGCCCGTGGCGAGCGTCCAAGCCAGTACGTGTACGAGTCCTCTGCGCATCGCGGCCATACTGCCTCACGCGCCCCACGGGTGTCTCGTGCCCGTCGCGCGGCCGCAGTTGTCCACAGGCGCCGGACCGGCATCGCACGGATGGCGTACGGTGCCGCCCATGGCAAGTGTGCTCGTGGTCGAGGACGACCAGTTCGTACGCTCGGCCCTCATCCGGCATCTGACCGACGCCTCGCACACGGTGCGCAGTGTCGGCACCGCGCTCGAGGCGCTGCGCGAGGTCGCTCATTTCCCCTTCGACGTCGTCATCCTGGACCTCGGTCTGCCCGATCTGGACGGGGCCGAGGCCCTCAAGATGCTGCGCGGCATCACCGACGTCCCCGTGATCATCGCCACCGCCCGGGACGACGAGACGGAGATCGTCCGCCTGCTGAACGACGGCGCGGACGACTACCTGACCAAGCCGTTCTCGGTCGAGCACCTGTCCGCGCGGATGGCCGCCGTGCTGCGCCGCTCGCGGGCGGTGGGGGAGGCGCCCGCGTCGCCGGTCATCCGGGTCGGCGGTCTGGCCATCGACCCGTTGCGCCGCCGGGCAGAGCTGGACGGCGTCCGACTGGACCTCACCCGGCGCGAGTTCGACCTGCTCGCCTTCCTGGCCGGCCGGCCCGGTGTCGTCGTGGCCCGCAAGGAGCTGCTCGCCGAGGTGTGGCAGCAGTCGTACGGGGACGACCAGACCATCGACGTCCATCTGTCCTGGCTGCGGCGGAAGCTGGGCGAGACGGCGGCGAGGCCGCGCTATCTGCACACCCTGCGCGGTGTCGGCGTGAAGCTGGAGCCACCGCGGACGGAGTTCCCGCGAGCGGAGCCGCCGCTGTGAGGTGGGCACTGGTCAAGGTGTGCGTGGCGGTGACCACGATGGTCGTGGTGGCCTTCGCGGTGCCGCTCGGACTCGTCATCAAGGAGATGGCCCGGGACCGCGCGTTCTCGAACGCCGAACGGGAGGCCGCGGCCGTCGCGCCCGCGCTCTCCATCACCACCGACCGGGACCAGCTGGAGCGGGTCGTCGCCTCCGCCGGTTCCGACGACGGCATGGCCGTGCACATACCGGCGAGCGACGGCGCCAAGGCGGTCGACATCGGCCGGCAGCGCGCCGCCGCCAAGGACATCGCGACCACCCGCGGACTGGGCCGGGCCTCCACCACCGAGGTCCCCGGCGGCTCCACCCTGCTCCAGCCCACCGCGCTGAGCTCCGGCGAGATCGCGGTCGTCGAGGTGTACGTCCCCGAGTCCGAGGTCAGCAACGGCGTGGGGACGGCCTGGGCGGTGCTCGCCGCGGTCGGCGTCGCGCTCATCGTCGGCTCGGTCGCGGTCGCCGACCGGCTGGGCGTACGCATGGTCCAGCCTGCCCAGCGGCTGGTCGAGGGCGCGCACGAACTGGGGGAGGGCAAGCTCGGAGCACGGGTCCCCGAGGAAGGACCAACCGAACTGCGGCTGGCGGCCGTCGCGTTCAACTCGATGGCCGACCAGGTCGTCCAACTCCTGGCGAACGAGCGGGAGCTGGCGGCGGATCTCTCGCACCGCCTGCGCACCCCGCTGACCGTACTGCGGCTGAACACGGCCTCGCTCGGCGACGGACCGGCCGCCGAACAGACCCGGGCGGCCGTGGCACAACTGGAGCGGGAGGTCGACACGATCATCCGGACGGCGCGGGAGGCCAAGCCGCAGACGATCGCACTGGGCGTCGGGGCCGGGTGCGACGCGTCCGAGGTGGTCCGCGAGCGGATGGACTTCTGGTCGGCGCTCGCCGAGGACGAGGGCCGCAAGGTGCGGGTCGCGGGCGTGGACCGTCCGGTCCGCATACCGGTCGCGCGGGCCGACCTGGTGGCCGCGCTCGACGCGCTCCTCGGCAACGTCTTCCGGCACACCCCCGAGGGCACGGCCTTCGCGGTCGACGTGCACAACGGCGACGACGCGGTGATCGTGCTGGTGTCGGACGCGGGACCGGGGATCGTGGACCCGGAGACGGCGATGGCGCGCGGACGGGGCTCGGGCAGCGACGGCTCGACCGGACTCGGGCTGGACATCGTGCGGCGGCTCGCGGAGTCGACGGGCGGGGACGTTCGGCTGGGTTCGTCGGTGCTGGGAGGCACCGAGGTGCGGATATGGATCCAGCTGGACGGGCGGGCGCCGGTGCGGCGCGGGCACCGGGGATCCGTACGGCGACGCAGGCACAGCGTCGGCGCGAGCTGAGCCGAGGCCGATCCCAGCCGGTCCGCGGCCCTGAACGCGGCCCTGAACTGGTCTCGACCTTTAACCGTCCCCGATGCCTTCCTTAAGCGCACCCTAAGAGCGCAGGCCTCCGTCCGGATGAAGCGGTTTGCCCGATTCCGGATCGCTAGCGTGCTGCCCGCACCCCCTGGGAATCCCCAGCGAACTCCCGTGAAACCGCGAAGGCAGGCACGCGATGAGCAGTACGCACCGGCGCAAGGTCAGTGGCAGGAACAAGGCGATAGGCGGCGTCGTCGCGGCTGCCTTGGTCGGCGGCGGCGCCTTCCTGTTCTCCGGCACCGCGCTCGCCGCCGGTGTCGGCGCCGCGTACACCAAGACCAGTGACTGGTCGACGGGTTACACCGCGCAGTACGTCATCACGAACGACACCGGCCAGGCGAAGAGCGACTGGACACTGGAGTTCGACCTGCCCTCCGGCACCCGGCTCGGCTCGCTGTGGAACGGCGAGGCCGGCGTGAGCGGAAGCCACGTCACGGTGAAGCCCCCGTCCTGGGACAAGGACGGCCTGGCGGCCGGCGAGTCGGTCACCGTCGGCTTCGTCGTGAACGGCACCGCGGACCCGAAGAGCTGTGTCATCGACGGCGCCAAGTGCTCGGTGGACGACGGCGCGACCCCGGAACCGAGCGGTCGCCCCACGCGGTCGGCCACCCCCACGACCACGCCGAAGCCCACCCCGACCGCCTCCCGCAGCACCACCCCGACCACCCCGGCTTCCACCCCGGCCACCCCCACGCCCTCCCCCTCGGCGAGCACCGGCAGCGGCACCATCACCGGCGCGGGCTTCGCGCCCTACGTCGACACCTCCCTCTACCCGGCCTTCGACCTGGTCGGCAGCGCGACGGCCACCGGGGTCAAGAACTACAACCTCGCCTTCATCACCGACGGCGGCGGCTGTACGCCCAAGTGGGGTGGGGTGAGCGACCTCGCCAGTGACGCGGTGGCCGCGCAGATCGGCGCGCTGCGGGCGAAGGGCGGCGACGTCCGCGTCTCCTTCGGCGGCGCCTCCGGCTCGGAGCTGGCGACGACCTGTTCGTCGGCGGACGCGCTGGCGACGGCGTACGGGAAGGCCGTCGACGCGTACAAGCTGACGAAGGTCGACTTCGACGTCGAGGGCGGCGCGCTGCCGAACACCACGGCGAACACGAATCGCGCGAAGGCCATCGCGAAGCTCCAGCAGCAGCACCCGGGCCTGGACGTGTCCTTCACGCTCCCCGTCATGCCCGAGGGCCTCACCCAGGACGGCGTGAACCTCCTGACCGACGCCAGGTCGAACGGCGTGAAGATCTCCGCCGTCAACATCATGGCGATGGACTACGGCCCCGCGTACAGCGGTGACATGGGCACCTACGCCGAGCAGGCCGCCACCGCCACGCAGGCCCAGGTCAAGAGCGTCCTCGGACTCTCCGACAGCGCGGCCTGGAAGACCGTGGCCGTCACCCCGATGATCGGCGTCAACGACGTGGCGTCCGAGATCTTCAAGGTCGACGACGCCGCCCAGCTGGTGGCGTTCGCCAGGTCCAAGGGGCTCGGCTGGCTCTCCATGTGGTCCGCGAGCCGCGACAAGCAGTGCCCGGGCGGCGCCAAGAACTCCGCGGACGCGACGTGCAGCTCGGTCGTCCAGGGCGCGGGGGCGTTCTCGAAGGCCCTCGGCGCCTACAAGTAGGCCCGGCAGCCACCGAGTCCTCCCCCACGGGAAGAGCGTCCCGGCCGGGACCACCCCCCATCCGGCCGGGGCGCGGCCCCCTTTCCGGACGCCGCGCCCCGCCCCCCGACACCCCCCGCCCCGGTCTCCCGGAATGTGACCTACTCGGCCGCGTCCGTCACCGGAGGCAGCGTCCCCGTCCGGGCCGCCCGGCTGTACCAGCGGGCGCTCGACTTCGGCGTACGGGCCAGGGTCGCGTAGTCGACGTACACCGCGCCGAAGCGCTTGCCGTAGCCGTACGCCCACTCGAAGTTGTCCATCAGGGACCAGAGGTAGTACCCGCGGACGTCCGCGCCGTCGGCGATGGCGCGGCGGACCGCCGACAGGTGGCCGTGCAGGTAGGCGATGCGCTCGGGGTCGTGGACACGCCCCTCCGGGTCCGGCTTGTCGTCGTACGCGGCGCCGTTCTCGGTGATGTACAGCGGCAGACCGGGCGCCTCCCGCGTGTAGCGCGTGATCAGGTCGTGCAGGCCCGTCGGGTCGATCGTCCAGCCCATCTCCGTCCGTTCGCCCGGAGTCTGGTGGAACATCACGTCGTCGGCGCCCGGCCACGGCGTGTACGCGCTCGCCCCGTGACCGTCCGCCCGGGGACCGGACGCGGTCGCGTCCGCCGCCGACACCAGCGTCGGGGTGTAGTAGTTCAGCCCCAGCGCGTCGAGCGGCTGCTTGATCACCGCCAGGTCGCCGTCCAGGACGTACGACCAGTCCGTGATCGCGGACGTCTCCTCGAACAGGCCCTCCGGGTAGGCGCCGTGCAGCATCGGGCCGTGGAAGACACCGTTGGCCAGGTTGTCGATGCGCCGGACCGCCGCGAGATCCGCGGGGCTCTGCGAAAGCGGCCTGACGACGGAGGAGTTGAGGCTCACCGCGACCGAGTTGCGGGCCGGCATCACCGACCTCAGCGCCTTCGCGCCCAGGCCGTGCGCCAGGTTGAGGTGATGGGCGGCCTTCAGCGACGCCGCCGCGTCCGTGCGGCCCGGCGCGTGCACGCCGGAGCCGTAGCCCAGGAACGCGCTGCACCACGGCTCGTTCAGGGTGATCCACTGCTCCACCCGGTCGCCGAGCGCCTCGCCCACGATCTGGGCGTAGTCGGCGAAGCGCAGCGCCGTGTCGCGCTCGGGCCAGCCGCCCGCGTCCTCCAGCTCCTGGGGGAGGTCCCAGTGGTAGAGGGTGATGGCCGGCTTGATGTCGTGGGCCAGCAGCTCGTCGACCAGGTTGCGGTAGAAGTCCAGACCCCGCTGGACCGCCGGTCCGCGCCCCGTCGGCTGCACCCGGGACCAGGAGACCGAGAAGCGGTACGCGGACAGGCCCAGCTCCGCCATCAGGGCCACGTCGTCGCGGAAGCGGTGGTAGTGGTCGACAGCGATGTCACCGGTCTCGCCGCCGGCCGTCTTTCCGGGCGTGTGACTGAAGGTGTCCCAGATGGAGGGCGTGCGGCCGTCCTCCCGTACCGCCCCCTCGATCTGGTACGCGGAGGTCGCCGCGCCCCAGAGGAACGCGGGGGGAAAGGACACGGGCGATGCGGGTTCAGGCATGGAAGCGCTCCCATAGGAGGTCGTGGCGAACGACGGTAATGAGGAGAAGGGGGGAGAAGGGGGAGAAGGGGGAGAAGGGGGAGAAGGGGGAGAAGAAGGGGAGAGGGAAAGGGGCGATGGGGCCGGGGCGGCGGTGACCCGGCCCCCACGGGCGGCGGTGCGACGGGTCAGCCCTTGATCGCGCCCTGCATGATGCCGCCCACGATCTGCTTTCCGAACAGCAGGAAGGCGATGAGCAGCGGCAGCGTGCCGAGCAGCGCGCCCGCCATGATCACGGCCTGGTCGGGTACGTAACCGGTGCCCAGCGAGTTGAGGGCGACCTGCACGGTGGGGTTCTGCTGGTTGAGGGCGATGATCGGCCACAGGAAGTCGTTCCAGGCCATCACGAAGGTCAGCAGACCGAGGACCGCCATCGCCGGCCGCGCCGCCGGGAAGACGACGTGCCAGACGACCCGCAGACTGCTCGCGCCGTCGACCCGCGCCGCCTCGATCAGCTCGGTGGGCAGCGCCTGGACCAGGTACTGCCGCATGAAGAACGTGCCGAAGGCACTCACCAGGGTGGGCAGGATGACCGTCTGCAACTGGTTGGACCAGCCGAGGTCGCTCATCCACAGGTACAGCGGTACGACGGCCAGCTGCGGCGGGATCATCATCGTGCCGATGGTCAGCAGCAGCAGGGTGCTGGAGAACCTGAACCGCAGCTTGGCGAAGGCGAACCCGGCGAGCGTGGAGAAGACGACCGTACCGACGGTGATGGTCCCGGCGACGATCGTGGAGTTGAGCATCGCGGTGCCGAGCCCGGCCTGTTCCCACGCGGCCTGGAGGTTCTTGAACAGGTTGCCGCCGAACCACAGCGGCGGCGGTGTCTGCGCAAGCCGCTCGTTGTTGCGGGAGGCCGCGATGGCCGTCCAGACCAGCGGAGCCAGCGAGACCAGCGCGAAGACGGCCAGGACGACATAGGTGACCGGCCCCGCGTGCAGCTGCTTGCCCGCGCCCAGCACCCGGCGGCGTCCGGGGCCCCGGTCGTCCCGGGAGTCCTGCGCCGCCGGCTGGGGGACAGTCAGTTCAGTGGTGGTCATTGGGATTTCCTCAGCCGTCGGGTGACCAGCAGGTTGATCGCGGCGACGATCAGCAGGATCAGGAACATCGTCCATGCGATCGCTGACGCCTTGCCGAGGTTGCCGATGCCCCAGCCCTGGTCGTACATGTACAGGCCGAGCGTCTGGTACTGGTGCGCGGAGCCGCCCTTCGAGCCGCTGACCCCGCCGAACAGGAGCGGTTCACCGAAGAGTTGCGTCGCGCCGATGGTGGAGACGACCACGGTGAACAGGATCGTCGGCCGCAGCATCGGGACCGTCACGTGGCGGAACTGCTGCCAGCGGCCCGCGCCGTCGAGAGCCGCCGACTCGTACAGGTCGGTGGGGATCGCCTGCATCGCCGCGAGGTAGATCAGCGCGTTGTAGCCGGTCCACCTCCAGATCACGATCGAGGAGACGGCGAACTGCGAACCCCAGTCCGACTCGCGCCAGTTGATCGGGTGGACCCCGACGAAGTGCAGCAGCCAGTTGATCATGCCGCCGTCCCACGAGTACAGCAGCGTGAAGACCAGCGTCGCCGCCGCCACCGAGGTGGCGTACGGGGTGAGCATCACGACCCGCCACACGGTCGAGCCGCGCAGCCGGTAGTTGAGCAGGTGGGCGATCCCGAGCGCCATGACCAGCTGCGGCACCGTGGAGATCACACCGATGGTGAAGGTGTTCTCCAGGGCGTTCCAGAAGAACTCCGAGGACAGCAGGTTCTTGTAGTTGTCCAGGCCGGCCCAGGTCTGGTGGTCCAGGCCGGACAGCTGCACGTTGTGCAGCGAGTACCAGGCCGTGTACAGGAGCGGCACGAGCCCGAAGGCCCCGAAGATGACGAAGAAGGGGGCGATGAACGCGTAGGGCGACGCCTTCATGTCCCAGCGGTACAGCCGGCTGCGCCAGGAACCCGGGTCCGGCGGCGGCGTACCGCGACCCCGAGCGCCCCGGGCCGCGCCCGGCTGAGAGCCGGGCGCGGCGTCGGCGCTCGTCGCGGGATGCGCGAGAGCCTGCTTGGAGCTGGTCACTGGCCGAGCACGTCCTTGATCTCAGCCTTCGCCGCGTTCCAGCCCTGGTCGGGGGACTTGCCCTTCTGCTCGACCTGGAGGATGCCGACGTCGGTGATCGCGGTGCCGATCGGCTGGTCCTTGGTGCCGAAGTTCTGGACGGGGATGGTCTTCGCCGAGTCGGCGAAGATCTGCGTGATCGGCGCGTCCGAGAAGTACGACGTCGTCGCCGCTGCCGGCTTCAGGCTGTCGTAGGCCGCGGGCGTCGACGGGAAGCTGGCCTGCTTGGCGAAGACCTTCGCCTGCTGCTCCGGCGCGGTCAGCCACTTGGCCAGCGCGATGGCCTCCTTCTGGTGCTTGCCCGCCGTCGGGACACCGATGAACGAACCGCCCCAGTTGGCCGCGGTCGGCGCTGCCGCCACGTCCCACTTGCCCTTGCCGGCGTCACCGGACTTCTCCTGGATGTAGCCCATCATCCAGGCGGGGCAGGCCACCGTCGCGAACGAACCCTTGGCGAAGCCCTGGTCCCACGTCGGGTCGAACTGCTTCAGCTTCGCCGACATGTTGCTGGTCGCCACCGTCATCGCGGCGTTCCAGGACTTCTTCACGCCCGTGGACTTGTCCCAGATGACGTTGCCGTCCTTGTCGTAGTACCGCTCGCTCTCGCCCCCGAGCGCCGCGTTGTAGACCGAGGAGGCGGAGTCCACGAACTTGGTGCCGCTCGGCGCCTTCTTCATGTACTGCTTGCCGAGGTCGACGTACTTGGCCCAGTCGCCCTTCCACTGCGCGGCGAGCTTGGTGCGGTCGGTCTCCAGACCGGCCTTCTCGAAGAGGTCCTTGCGGTAGCAGATCGCCATCGGGCCGATGTCCGTACCGAGCCCGATGGTCTTGCCGTCCTTGGTGGTGGCCTGGGCGGTCTTCCAGTCCAGCCACTGCGACTTGTCGACCTCCTTGCCGAGGTCGACGAACTTGTCGGCCTGGGTCTGGACGGCCTCGGTGATGTTGCCGACCTCTATCGCCTGGATGTCGTCGGTGCCGGAGCCGGCCTGGAGACGGGTGAGCGTCTTGGGCCAGTACACGTCGGTGCGGGTGGTGACGTTCTCCTTGATCGAGATGTCCGGGTGCAGCTTCATGTACTCGTCGTAGAGACCGGCCTGCTTGTAGCCGAAGACGCCGAAGGTACCGATGGTCAGCGTGGTCTTGCCCTTGCCGCCACCACCGCCGTCGCCCGAGGCCGACGAGCCGTCGTTCGAGTCGTTGGCGCAGCCGGCCAGCAGCCCTGTGGTCAGCGCGGCGACGGCCGCGAGGGCCCCCAGCCTGCGGGACCGGCGGGTACTCGTGCGCATTGCGTCCTCCTGTTGCCTGACGTGCCGACCCCCCGGCCAACTGCATTGTTGGGCCCGTTTTTCTCGCTGCGGCTCGGGCGGGGAACGTGCGGGATGTGTAGGTGTCAGGTACCGTGGGAGCGCTCCCACAGGTGATGTGTTGAAGAGTCGTCGGTTCACGCGGGGGTGTCAAGGGAGCGGACACGGAGAGCCGCGTTCAGTTATCGGCCTGTTAACTAACTCCGAGGGGCGGGGCGCAAGAGGGTGGGGGGACGGGTGGAGCGGGTCGTGCCGAGGTGACTTCCCGGGGCCGGCCGGCGAGGCCGGCACCAGCAGCCCCGGCGAGGTTGCCACCACGGCCGGGCCCCTGTCCATGAACGGGACTGTTAGATTCCAGGCCAGCCGCTCAGAAGCGCGGCGTCGACGGGAGGCGGACCATGGCAGGCCACGGAGCGCGGGGCCGGAGCGGCGGGCGGCCGACCCTCGAGGAGGTCGCCGCGCGCGCCGGTGTGGGCCGCGGCACGGTGTCCCGGGTGATCAACGGTTCCCCGCGGGTCAGCGACACGACCCGTGCCGCGGTCGAGGCCGCGGTGGCGGAGCTCGGTTATGTCCCGAACACGGCGGCACGCGCCCTCGCCGCCAACCGCACGGACGCGATCGCGCTCGTCGTCCCCGAGCCGGAGACCCGGTTCTTCGCGGAACCGTACTTCTCGGACATGCTCCGGGGCGTCGGTGCGGAGCTCTCCGACACCGAGATGCAGCTGCTGCTGATCTTCGCGGGCAGCGACCGGGAGCGGCAGCGCCTGGCCCAGTACCTGGCGGCGCACCGAGTGGACGGTGTCCTGCTGGTCTCGGTGCACGCGGACGACCCGCTGCCCGACCTGCTCTCCCAGCTGGAGATCCCGGCGGTGATCAGCGGCCGGCGCTCGGCGGACGAGACGCTGCCGTCCGTGGACTCCGACAACTACGGCGGGGGGCGCCTCGCCGTCGAGCACCTGGTCGCCCGGGGGCGCCGCAGGATCGTCCACCTCGCGGGCCGCCTCGACGTCTTCGGTGCCCAGCGTCGTGTCGACGGCTACCGCGAGGGTCTGCGTGCCGCGGGCCGTCCGGTGGACGACGACCTCATCGTCGCCGGCGACTTCACGGAGGAGGGCGGGCGGCGGGCGATGACCGAACTGCTGGCCCGCTGCCCCGATCTGGACGCCGTCTTCGCGGGCTCGGACGTGATGGCGGCCGGCGCCCGCCAGGTCCTGCGCGAGGCGGGCCGTCGTATACCGGACGACGTGGCCCTCGTCGGGTACGACGACTCCGCCATCGCCCGCCACATGGATCCGCCCCTGACGAGCGTGCGCCAGCCGATAGAGGAGATGGGCCGGGCGATGATCGACCTGCTGCTCGGGGAGATCGCGGACCGTCGCCCGGCGGTGTCACGGGAGCTGGAGAAGCGTCAGGTCGTGCTGCCCACCGAGCTGGTGGCGCGGGCGTCGTCCTGACAGGGCAAGCCAAGGCTCGGGCGCACGACCGCTCCGGCGCACGCGACCGCTCGGGCGCACGCGACCGTCCTGCCGCGTGCCGGCGCCCCGCCCCCACTGCTGCCGCCGCTCGGTCCCGTCACCGCCCTGTACCGCTGACGGCCGAGCCGCCCCGCCGCTGTTGCCGCTGTTGCCGCACGGGAAGAGTTCCGTAGGGCAGTCTGGCGGGTATGGTCCTGCATCCCTTGCTGGGAGTCGATGAAGTGCCCGCCGTGGAGCCCTATCTGGGCCGGGTGGGCGAGGTGTTCCGGACGTTCCGCGAGCAGGACTCGGGGTGCGTGTCGTACGGGGTGAGACTGCTCGACGGCGGCCGGTGGTTCCTCAAGGAGGCGGTCACGGATCACGGCCGGCGCTCGCTGGAGCGCGGCTGGGCCTTCCACCGGTCGGTTCGGCACCGGGCGATCGTCCCGCAGGTGCACCGCATCGCCCTGCAGGACGGCGGCTGGGCGGTGGTGATGCCCTGGCGGGAGGGCGAGGTGCTCTACCCCGCGGAGGTGGACGGGGTGCGCGACCGTACGGACCCGGCCAGTGCGATGGCACGCTTCCGGGCCCTGCCGGCCGACGCGGTCCTGCGCGCCTTCGACCGGGTCCTGGACGCCCACCTCGCGGTGGAGGCCGCCGGCCAGGTCGCCGTGGACTTCTACGACGGTGCGCTGCTGTACGACTTCGACCGCGACGTCGCCCATCTGGTCGACCTCGACGAGTACCGGCCGGGTCCGTTCGTGGTCGAGGACGAACGACTGCCGGGCTCCCGGCGGTTCATGGCTCCCGAGGAGTGGGTGCGCGGGGCGGTGATCGACACCCGGACGACCGTGTTCACGCTGGGCCGTGCCGCCCGGCTCCTGCTGGACGCGGGCGACGAGGAGCGCGCCTGGCGGGGCACTCCGGCCCAGCAGACGGTCATCGTCCGTGCCACCCGGACCGATCCCGGGGAGCGCTTCGAGAACGTCCACCGTTTCGCCGAGGCGTGGCGGGCGGCCGACACCGCGCCGGTCGCCTGAGATCGGCTGCCTGAGGCGGACTGTCCGAGGCCGGTTGTTCGAGGTCGGCTCTCCGAGGGCGGGCGCCCGGACCCAGGAGCCCGGAATCAGCAGCCCGGATTCAGGCGTCCGATGCCGGGCGGGCGGCCCCCCGGCATCGGTCTCCTCAGGGCCGTACCGCTCGCTGCCAGCGGACTTCGCCCTCGTGGAGGATGCCGGTGGGGGTCAGCCCGGCCGCCGCGGCGACGGCCGCGGACGCCCGGTGGTCCGGGTGGACATGGGCGACGACCGTTCGGACGCCCGGCTCCTCGCCGAGCCGGGCGACCAGCGCCCGCGCCGCCTCCCCGGCGAACCCGCGCCCCTGCCGGCGGGTGCCTACCACCCAGGCGACCTCCGCGGTGTCCGCGCCGACCGTCGCCTGAACGGTCCCCACCAGGCGGCCTCCGTCGTCTCCGTAGCCCCCGTCCTCCGCGGCCTCGCGCAGCCGCAGCACCCAGTTGCACCAGAGGACGGCGGGATCGGGGGAGCCCGCGACCAGACGCTCATAGCGTGAACGCAGGGACTCGGGGGTGTCGGGCTCGCCACCGGTGAACGTGTGCAGCTCCGGGTCGGCCAGTACCGCGGCCATCTCCTCGGCGTGTTCGACGCGCAGGGGGAGCAGGTCGAGGCGGGCGGTGCGGAGGGTTTCGGTGTGGAGGGGCACGCGGTGAGCCTAAGGGCGGACCCTCCCGCGTACGACCGGGCACCGGACACTGGACTCGACCAGGATCCGCACATGACCGAGGCCCGGTCCGCTTGCGCGGACCGGGCCTCGGTCATCAGGGTGAGTGACGGGACTTGAACCCGCGGCATCCTGGACCACAACCAGGTGCTCTACCAGCTGAGCTACACCCACCATGTCCGGTTCTGGTTTCCCTGACCGGCCGAGAAAAAGTGTACAGGGTCCGGAGGGGTGCTCGCGCCCGCCTTTTGTCCGGGGTCCGCCGGGACCCCGGACACGCGTCATTCCACGGGCAGTACGTGCTTCGCCGCGATGGTGCGGGCGGTCTCCGAGTCGGGGCCGGGCTGCGGGACGAAGATCGCCTCGCGGTAGTAGCGGAGTTCGGCGATGGATTCGCGGATGTCGGCGAGGGCGCGGTGGTTGCCGTTCTTGTCCGGGCTGTTGAAGTACGCCCGCGGGTACCAGCGGCGGGCCAGCTCCTTGACGGAGGAGACGTCCACGATGCGGTAGTGGAGATAGCCCTCCAGCGTGGCCATGTCGCGGAGCAGGAAACCCCGGTCCGTGCCGACCGAGTTCCCGCACAGCGGGGCCTTGCCCGGCTCCTTGACGTGCTCACGCACGTAGGAGAGGACCTGTTCCTCGGCGTCGGCCAGGGTGGTGCCGTCGGCGAGTTCGGAGAGGAGGCCGGAGGCCGTGTGCATCTGGCGCACCACGTCCGGCATCGTCTCCAGGGCCGCGTCCGGCGGGCGGATCACGATGTCCACCCCTTCGCCGAGCACGTTCAGCTCCGAGTCGGTGACCAGCGCGGCCACCTCGATGAGTGCGTCCTCCGACAGCGAGAGCCCGGTCATCTCGCAGTCGATCCACACCATGCGATCGTTCATGGCCCCAACCCTACGGCGCGCCCCGGCGCACGGGCAGGCCCGGGACGGCGATGGCCCGGGGCCCTCGGGTCCCGGGCGCCCGCGCACACGGCGACGGCCCGGGACCCGAGGGCCCCGGGCCGTTCGCGGCACGGGCGGTGTGACGTCGTCACGGCGCCGGGGCGCCGGGGCGCCACGGCGCCCGAACGCTAGGGCGCGCTGCGCTGCCCCGGCAGGCTCGGCCGCCCCGCCGCGTACAGCTCCGCGCCCGGTTTGCCCGGATCCGTCGCGGTCGACAGCGAGGCCGGGCTCAGGGCACCGGCGGCCGCCGTACGACGGGTCTGCGGCGGGACCGGGCTCTCCTGGGCCAGGACCGGGGACTGCCCGGCCGAGCCCACGGGACCGTCCGGGTCCGACGGCCGCTCGGACTGCGGCCGACGTGCCCGGTACGCCGCCCGGTAGGCGGCCGGGGACGAGCCGAGCTGGCGCCGGAAGTGTCCGCGCAGCGCGACCGGCGAGCGGAAGCCGCAGCGTCCGGCGACCTCGTCGACCGAGTAGTCGGACGTCTCAAGCAGCCGCTGCGCCTGCAGCACGCGCTGGGTGATCAGCCACTGCAGCGGCGCGCTCCCCGTCAGCGAGCGGAAGCGGCGGTCGAACGTGCGGCGGCTCATGTACGCGCGTGCCGCCAGCGTCTCGACGTCGAACTGCTCGTGCAGGTGCTCCAGCGCCCAGGCGACGACCTCCGCGAGGGGGTCGGCGCCGATCTCCTCCGGTAAAGACCGGTCGAGATAGCGCTCCTGTCCGCCGCTCCGGCGCGGCGGGACCACCAGACGACGGGCCAGCGCGCCGGCCGCCTCGTTGCCGTGGTCCGTCCGCACGATGTGCAGACAGAGATCGATTCCGGCCGCGGTGCCCGCCGATGTCAGTACGTCACCGTCGTCGACGAACAGCTCGCGCGGATCGACGTGCACGGACGGATAGCGCTTGGCCAGCGTCGGCGCGTACATCCAATGCGTCGTCGCCGGGCGGCCGTCCAGCAGTCCGGCGGCGGCCAGCACGAAAGCACCGGTGCACAGTCCGACTATGCGGGCCCCCTCCTCGTGCGCCCGGCGCAGCGCGTCGAGCGCTTCCTCCGGTGGCGGCGAGGTGATCGAGCGCCAGGCCGGCACCACGACGGTGCCCGCTCGCGAGATCGCCTCCAGGCCATGCGGCGCGGTGAGTTCCAGGCCCCCTGTGGTCCGCAGCGGGCCGTCCTCGCCGGCGCAGACCAGAAGTCGGTAGCGCGGCACGCCGGCGTCCTGGCGGTCAATCCCGAACACCGACAGCGGAATGGAACTCTCGAAGATGGGGCCGCCGCTGAACAGCAGCACCGCGACGATCTCCTTGCGGCGTCGCCCGGAGAGTTTCCGGGCCGCGGCTTCCGGCGCGGCAGTGGAGTCGTGGCTCATACTGCTAAGCCCCCCTCGGTGGTCGCGGCTCCTCGGTTGTGTCGCTCCTGCACGTTTCCCCTCGGTCCTGCACGAGTCCCCCGCCGTAAGACAGTCAAGATCGAATCTACTGTGTCCCGTCACGCCTGGGTGACCACTTCGACACTCGACAGAATGTCGACATGGCAACTTGGCGTGAAGCATTCGATCACGAAGCGTTGCACTCGTGGGCCGTGCAGGGAAGTGCGCCTCGTGTCAGTGGCCAATCCACATAGGGTGCACGAGCCCTCCAGGGGCCTTTAGCCGCAGGTCGAACGCGGGTTGGGGGGTCGTTCCGGCAAGGGATGCCCGGGAGGCCGAAGTTGGCTGAAAAGAAGCGGGGGCGTGCGCGCAAACCGGTCAGTCGACCGGCTTCTTTCCCGTACCGCGGCGTCCGCCCCTGTGCGCCCCCGCGCCACTCCTGCCCGGCAAGCCGTTCATGATGTGCGTGTCGGCCACATCCTGCGCGCCGGGAGCCGGCGCCGGAGCGACCCCGGGACCGACGCCGGGCCCGGGAACTCCCGTGACGCGATCTCCCCCGTCGCGATCCCGCGCGCCGACGGCGAGATCCCGGGCGACGGGATTCCGAGCGGCAGGATCCCATCCGTCCCGGCCCCGGTCCCGCCCGCCCCGGTCCCGCCCGCCCCCGTCCCGGTCGCGCCCGCCCCGGTCCCGATGTGTCCGCTCCCGGGATCCGCGCTCCCGCGGACCGCACCTGCCGTGCCGCGGCGCGCGGTGCGGGGCCCGCTCGCCGGCGCGCATGCGCGCGGCGCCCCGTTCGGACTGGCGCAGCAGCACCAGGCACGCCGCGGTCACGGCGGCCAGGCCCAGCGCCGTACCGGCCGCCCCGGCGAGCGAGGTGCCGAACCAGACGAGGACGACCGGGACGAGGACGCAGCTGAAGGCCGCCCAGCGCGCCACCTCGCTCGCCGCGTCCGGCGCGGGGGGCGGCTCGGAGCGCGCTCCGGAGGAGGGGCGGGACACGGTCTCTGGTCCGGGCACGGTCTGCTCCCTGGTTCCCTGGTACTCCATTGCTCTCCATGGCGGTGGCTCACCTGTTCAACGCGTGTTCGACCGGCCGGTCACTGCCCGGCCACCGGTCTGCGGTCCCGCGCCGGGGGTGCATCCCTGGGTGAACCCTGCGCAAACCGCCTGTACGGGGCAGCAACCATTGCGTTACGGGCGCCTCTCATGCATGCTCCGGGGAACGCCGCACAGTGCGCGCGGTATCTGGGCAGAGGAGGCGTGCCGCCGTACCCTTGGGGGTATGGGGTTGGGAAGATGATTCCCGGACACAGCTCTGCCGATCGTTGTCGTCCCCACCACGAGGATCCAAACGCCGAGATACCCATGGCCGGTCACGAATTCTTCGATCCCGCGGACCGCAAGCGCCCGCTCGCCGATCCCACGGCGGCCGAGCCCCTGGCGGCGGAAGAACCCCGCCAGTCCTGCGATCCCGCCTTCAAGCACGGCGTCGTCGTCGGTTTCGACGGTTCGACGTCCAGCGAGCGCGCCCTCGCCTATGCGATCGGGATGGCCCATCGCTCGGGCTCGGGCCTGATCATCGTGCATGTCGCGAACCGGCTGCCCACCACGGTGTGGGCGGGCTGTGAACCACCGGTCTTCGTCGACGTGCCCGACCATCGCACCGAGGTGCTCGGACTCGAGCTCGCCTGCGCCGAGTACCTGGCCGAGGTGCCCTGGATCCTCGTCGAGCGCGGCGGAGACATCTGCCACGAACTCGAAGAGGTGGGGCGCGAGTACGAGGCGGACGCCATCGTCGTCGGCTCCACGCACGGCATCGTCGGGCGCATCTTCGGCTCGGTGGCGGGGCGGTTGGCGAAGCGCGCGCAGCGCCCGGTGATCGTCATTCCCTGACCGGTCGTCAACTCGCCGTCGTTCCAGGCGGGGTGATCCGGTCAATCTCCTGGCAGACCGTCAACTCCCTTTGACACGCGTCCGAAAACGCGTGAATCCACTCGCGCGACAAGGTGGATTGTGCCTTTGTGAAGGGTACATACCGGTCACCGGCCCCATCCCTCGGCCGGCACCGCGCAGCACGACTGCACCCGCATGAAGGGAGCCCGCCGTGGACAATGACGTCCCCTCGGGAAGCACCACCTCGACTCTCGGCCAACTCGCCCTCGGACTGACCCTGTTGCTCTTCGGCCTCGGGAACACCCGGGTGATCGACGGCGTGACGGCGGCCGACTCCGTCTCCCTCGCCACGTACGTCGGCGGGATCGCGCTCTTCGTCGCGGGCCTGTTCGCCTTCCGTGACCGCGACGCCTTCACCGGTACGGCGTTCACGGCACTCGGCGCGTTCTGGTTCACCTGGGGCGTCACCTCCGACGGGCGGATGTCCGCCAACGCCACCGGCCTCTTCATGCTGCTGTTCGCACTCGTCGCGCTGAGCCTGACCGCCGGCGCGAGCGGCGCCCCGCTGCTCGCCCGGGGGACGTACGCGCTGCTGTTCGTGGCCTTGCTCCTGCTGGCCGTCGGTCGGTTCGGCGACAGTGCCGCCCTCGCCAAGGCCGGCGGCTGGTTCGCCGCGGCCGGCGGCCTGGTCGCCTGGTACGCGGCCACGGCGGCGCTCGCCCACTGGCCCACCGCCCTTCCCGGACGCGCCGCCGGCCGGGGGGTGACGGCCACCGGCTGAGCCCGGCGCGGGCCGGGGTACAGGCGGCTCCGGCCTGGAAGGAACGGCCCCCCGTGCGAAGGTGGCGCGCACAGGGGGCCGTTCATGTCCGGGGAGCCGTGAACGGGCGGTCCTACTCGACCGTCACCGACTTCGCGAGGTTGCGCGGCTTGTCGATGTCCCGGCCGAGCGCCAGCGCCGTGTGGTAGGCGAGAAGCTGCAGCGGGATGCCCAGCAGGATCGGGTCCAGCTCGTCCTCGTTCTTCGGGACGACGATCGTCTGGTCGGCCTTCTCCTGCTCCTGGTGCGCGACCGCGAGGATCTTGCCGCTGCGCGCCTTGATCTCCTCCAGGGCGGCGCGGTTCTTCTCCAGCAGGTCGTCGTCGGGCACGATCGCGACCGTCGGCAGCGCGGGCTCGATGAGCGCCAGCGGACCGTGCTTGAGCTCGGAGGCCGGGTAGGCCTCGGCGTGGATGTACGAGACCTCCTTGAGCTTCAGAGAGGCCTCGCGGGCCACCGGGTAGCCGCGGACCCGGCCGATGAAGAGCATCGAGCGGGCCTCGGCGTACTGCTCGGCCAGCTTCTTGATCTCGTCCTCCTGCTCCAGGATCTCGGAGATCTGCCCGGGCAGCCTGCGCAGCCCCTCGATGATCCGCTTGCCGTCACGGACCGACAGGTCACGGGTACGGCCGAGATGCAGCGCGAGCAGCGCGAAGGCGACGGTGGTGTTGGTGAAGCACTTCGTCGAGACGACGCAGACCTCGGGACCCGCGTGCACGTACATGCCGCCGTCCGCCTCGCGCGCGATCGCCGAGCCGACGACGTTGACCACGCCGAGGACCCGCGCGCCCTTGCGCTTCAGTTCCTGGACGGCGGCCAGGACGTCGTACGTCTCACCGGACTGGGAGACCGCGACGTACAGCGTGTCGGGGTCGACCACGGCGTTGCGGTAGCGGAACTCGGAGGCCGGCTCGGCGTCCGCGGGGATGCGGGCCAGTTCCTCGATCATCTGGGCGCCGATCATGCCCGCGTGGTACGAGGTGCCGCAGCCGAGGATCTTCACACGGCGGATCTGACGCGCCTCGCGGGCGTCCAGGTTCAGGCCGCCGAGGTGCACGGTGGAGAAGCGGTCGTCGATGCGGCCGCGCAGCACGCGGTCCACGGCGTCGGGCTGCTCGTGGATCTCCTTGTGCATGTACGTGTCGTGGCCGCCCATGTCGTACGACGCGGCCTCCCACTCCACGGTGGTCGGCTCGGCCGTCGTCCGGGTGCCCTCGGTGGTGTACGTGCGGAAGTCGTCGGCCTTGAGGGTCGCCATCTCGCCGTCGTCCAGCGTCACTATCTGCCGGGTGTGGGTGACCAGGGCGGCGATGTCCGAGGCGACGAACATCTCCTTCTCGCCGATGCCGAGGACGACCGGGGAGCCGTTGCGGGCCACCACGATGCGGTCGGGGAAGTCGGCGTGCATCACGGCGATGCCGTAGGTGCCCTCGATCACGCGCAGCGCCTGGCGGACCTTCTCCTCCAGGGTATCGGCCTGGGAGCGGGCGATGAGGTGGGTGAGGACCTCGGTGTCGGTCTCGGAGAGGAACTCGACCCCGTCGGCCTCGAGCTTCTTCCGCAGGTCGGCGGCGTTGTCGATGATGCCGTTGTGGACGATCGCGACCTTGTTGTCGGCCGACATGTGCGGGTGCGCGTTGACGTCGGAGGGGGCGCCGTGGGTGGCCCAGCGGGTGTGGGCGATGCCGGTGGTGCCCTTGAAGCGTGCGGGGACCTTGGCCTCCAGGTCGCGGACCCGGCCCTTGGCCTTGACCATCTTCAGGCCGGCCGACTTCGGCGTGGTGACGACGATGCCCGCCGAGTCGTAGCCGCGGTACTCCAGCCGCTGCAGACCTTCGAGCAGCAGCGGAGCCACGTCACGCCTGCCGATGTATCCGACGATTCCGCACATATATACGTATTCCTCAGCCGTAGACAATGCGGCGCAACTGCCTGAGCGTGAGCTCCGGCGGCGCGACCGCTCGGTACTTCAGGTCCGCCTCGATCCGTTCGAAGATCGCCGTGTTGACCCAGCCCTGGGCCTGGAGCTCGCGGTGGCGGCGGCGGACGTACTCCTCGGTCGGCTCGTCGAAGTAGGCGAGCACGTCCTGGATCACCCGCAGCGCCTCGCCCCGGTTCAGGGGCGTGGAGCGCGTCAGATGATCCGCAAGTTCGTCGTGCACCCGATGATCCTGGAGTACGAGGAGCCGATTCGCAAGAATCCTGCCCGATATCGGGCAAGCGGCTGTTGAATCTCTTATGGGCCGCTGTTTGCGATCTGTCCATACTCCGTCTTGCGCCGCGTCGATTGCCGGGAGCAACTTCTGAGCCCATGGACACTCCACGCATGGGCGTACCGGAGAAGCTCGCCGAGCACATGAGCATGGCCGAGCAGCACGAGTATCTCCGCGCCAAGTTCTCGCGGCGCAACATGATCAGAGGCGGAGCCGTGACCCTCGGCGCCGTCGCGGGCGGTGCCTTCGTGCCGGGCGCCGTGGCGCAGGCCGCGGTCCCGACCCGGGCCACCGCGGCCCCGGCCGCCGAGAAGGTCGACGGCGCCCTCGTCGCGCCCTTCGGCCGCCACCTCGCCTTCGGCAACGACCCGCGCACGGAGATCACGGTCTCCTGGCAGGTCCCGACCGCGGTGAAGAAGCCCTTCATCCGTATCGGCGCCCACCCCTGGGACCTCTCCCGCAAGATCGAGGCCGAGGTGCGCACGCTCTACACCCCGGCCGGCGTCGGCGCGAGCGGCGACCACACGCAGTACTACCTGCACGCCAAGCTCACCCACCTGCGCCCCGGCAAGACGTACTACTACGGCGTCGGCCACGCGGGCTTCGACCCGGCCGCGCCCCACCTGCTGGGCACCCTCGGCACCTTCACCACCGCGCCCGCGCACGCCGAGCCGTTCACCTTCACGGCCTTCGGCGACGAGGGTGTCGGCTACCACGGCCTCGCCAACGACGCCCTGCTGCTCGGCCAGAACCCGGCCTTCCACCTGCACGCCGGCGACATCGCGTACGCGGACCCGGCCGGCGCGGGCAAGACGGACGACGCCGGTTTCGACTCGCGCATCTGGGACCAGTTCCTCGCCCAGACCGAGACGGTCGCCAAGCAGGTGCCGTGGATGCCGGCGTACGGCAACCACGACATGGAGGCCTGGTACTCGCCCAACGGCTACGGCGGCGAAGAGGCCCGCTGGAACCTCCCGGACAACGGCCCGGACGCGAAGAACCTCCCGGGCGTGTACTCCTTCGTCTACGGCAACACGGCGATCATCTCGCTGGACGCCAACGACATCTCGTTCGAGATCCCGGCCAACCTCGGCATCTCCGGCGGGACCCAGACCAAGTGGCTGGAGGGGCAGCTCAAGAAGTTCCGGGCAGCCAGGGACGTCGACTTCGTGGTCGTCTTCTTCCACCACTGCGCCTACTGCACCTCCACGGCGCACGCCTCGGAGGGGGGCGTGCGACAGGAGTGGGTGCCGCTGTTCGAGAAGTACACGGTGGACCTGGTGATCAACGGTCACAACCACCAGTACGAGCGCACGGACGTCCTCAAGGGCAACGCGGTCACGAAGAAGCTGCCGATCGGCGGCACGGCGTACCCGGAGACCGACGGTGTCGTGTACGTGACGGCGGGCGCGGCCGGACGCAGCCTGTACGCGTTCACCGCGGCGGAGTCGTACGAGGGTCACGAGAACGAGGTCGACTCGGTCGCCTCCTTCATCAACCTGAAGGACGGCAAGCAGAACGAGACGGTCGCCTGGTCGCGGGTGCGCTACCTCAACTACTCGTTCCTGCGCGTGGACGTCACCCCCGCGTCGAAGGGCCGCCTGACCACGCTGAAGGTGCGCGGCATCGCCGAGACCGGTGAAGAGGTCGACCAATTCACGGTGGCGCGCCGGGCCAAGTAGGCCACCCCGTACGCCCGCGAGCCGGGGCGTACGCGCCGCGGGCGGTCCTCGATCCGCCGGTGCTCACATGCGCCTGAGGACCGCCTGCTTGGCCAGGGCGAACTCGTCGTCCGTCAGGACGCCGGACCTGTGGAGGTCGCCCAGTTCGCGCAGGCGCCGCAACAGGGCGTCGTGGTCGGCCTCCGGGGCGGGGTGCGGGATCGCCGGAGAGTCCTTGACCGGTGGCCGCTCGGGGGGCGCCGCCGGATGGCCGAGTCGCGCCTGCACCGCCGCCGCGACCAGCGCCATCAGCGGATCCTTCTTGAAGCCCCACAGCTCCACCGCGTGCGGGTCGTACTTCGGCGGAGCCTTGGTCCCGGCGCCGCGCACGGTGAAGCGCAGGCAGCCGTTCTCCAGGCCGACCGCGGGGTGCCACTCGACGCCCGTGATGTCGCGGAGCGCGAGGCGGCGGGCGCCGGCGGACGCCTTCGCGTCCTCGGTCTTCCAGTTCCACTCCAGGCGCACCTGCTCCCCGTCGAAGCTCGCCGTGCCGTCGCCCGCGGAGGCGGACAGCGGCACAGCGGGTCCGGGGAGCAGATAGCCGTCGACCGGACCGGCCGGGACCTGGTCCAGGAGCAGCGCGTTGCGGACCTCGTCCACGATGTACTCGGCGACGCCGTAGCGCTCGGACTCGACGGTCAGCTGGTACGGGTCGTTGGGCTCGGCGAGCCGGCCGCCGGTGGCCTGCAGCAGCGGATCGGCGCCGTCCCGGAGCCGGAGCCTCAACCGCCCGCTGCGCTTGCCCTGTTCGAAGGATATTCCGGCCAATGCCCCCAGCGGGACGGTGAGTTCACCCAGGGCCCTGCGGAGCACGCTCACGTTCCTGTCGCGCCCGGGAGTCAGCCGCAGCGCGTCGCCGTCGAAGATCCAGGTCCCGTCCTTCTGGATGATTTCCGCCATGAGGGGGATTGTTTCACCGGCTCTGCGGCAGAGTGGTCTATACCCATTGGAGCCCAGGGAAGCCAAGGGGCTCATGACAGCTCGTGGGACCTGAAGGGAGCGCATGTGAGACAGCACAGAACGCCCCGCCTTCTCGGTACGCTGCTGCTCGTGGCGGCCGCAAGCATCTCCGTCGTCGGCGCGACATCCTCCGCTGCCGGCCGAACAGCCGTCCCGCTGGGCCGGGTTGTCCCGGCGCCCGCCTCGGTCGACGCGGGCGGGTCACCGTACGGCATCACCCGGGACACCCGCATCCGGGTCGACGACTCGCGTGAGGTCCGCCGGGTCGGCGCGTACCTGGCCGGCGTCCTGCGGCCCTCCACCGGCTACCGGCTGCCGGTCACCGACCGGGGCACCGGCGGCATCCGGCTGCGGCTCGGTGACCGGAGCCTGGGTGCCGAGGGGTACCGGCTGGACAGCGGCAGAAACGGCATCACCATCACCGCGGGCAGACCCGCCGGTCTCTTCCACGGCGTGCAGACCCTGCGCCAGCTCCTCCCGGCCGCCGTCGAGAGCGACTCCGTGCAGCCGGGCCCCTGGCTGGTCGCGGGCGGCACCATCGAGGACACCCCGCGCTACGGCTACCGCGGCGCGATGCTGGACGTCTCCCGGCACTTCTTCACCGTCGCCCAGGTCGAGCGGTACATCGACGAGCTGGCCCTGTACAAGATCAACAAGCTGCATCTGCACCTGAGCGACGACCAGGGCTGGCGCATCGCCGTCGACTCCTGGCCCCGGCTCGCCGCGTACGGCGGCTCCACCCAGGTCGGCGGCGGACCCGGCGGCTTCTACACCAAGGCCCAGTACCGGGAGATCGTGCGGTACGCCGCCGAGCGCTATCTGGACGTCGTTCCGGAGATCGACATGCCGGGGCACACCAACGCCGCGCTCGCCTCGTACGCCGGGCTGAACTGCGACGGGACCGCGCCGCCGCTCTACACCGGCACCGAAGTCGGCTTCAGCTCGCTGTGCGTGGCCAAGCCGGCGACGTACGACTTCGTGGACGACGTCATCCGGGAGCTGGCCGCGCTCACGCCCGGCGAGTACCTCCACATCGGCGGGGACGAGGCCCACTCCACCAGCCACGCCGACTACGTGACCTTCATGGACAAGGTGCAGCCACTCGTCGCCAAGTACGGCAAGAAGGTGATCGGCTGGCACCAGCTGACCGGGGCCACCCCGGCGAAGGGCGCGATCGCGCAGTACTGGGGGCTCGACGACACCAGCGCCGCGGAGAAGGAGCAGGTCGCGCAGGCCGCGCGGAACGGGACGGGGGTCGTGCTGTCGCCGGCCGACCGGATCTACCTCGACATGAAGTACACGCAGGACACCCCGCTCGGGCAGGACTGGGCGGGCCTGGTCGAGGTGAAGCGCGCGTACGACTGGGATCCCGGCACCTACCTTCCCGGCGCGCCCGCGTCGGCGATCCGGGGCGTCGAGGCGCCGCTGTGGACGGAGACCCTCGTCACCGGAGCGGACATCGACTACATGGCCTTCCCGCGGCTGCCCGGAGTGGCCGAACTCGGCTGGTCGCCCGCCTCGACGCACGACTGGGACACCTACAAGGTGCGGCTCGCGGCCCAGGGGCCGCGCTGGGAAGCGCTGGGCATCGGCTACTACAGGTCGCCGCAGGTTCCCTGGCCCGGCGTCTGACATCCGGTGAAACGGAGGTGGGGCTCAGGGGGACCGTCCCCTGAGCCCCCCGGCTCATCGGCCCGCGATCGGGTTCCTCAGGGCGCCGACCAGTTGCAGCGCTCCGGACGGATCCGACAGATCCACCATCTGCCGGTTGTCCCGCAGTTGGAGCCGGTTGAGGCAGGACAGCGCGAACTCGGGCGCGAACAGGTCGTACTGCGCGAACCTGTCCGCGAGTTCGGGCGTCGAGTCCTGGTACGCGCGCACCGACTCGGCGACCGTCCGCCAGAAGACGTCCTCGTCGAGGATGCCCTCGGCCGCGAGGTTCGCCGCCAGGAAGCGGAAGAAGCAGTCGAAGACGTCCGTGAAGATCGACAGGAGCTTCTTGTCCTCGGGGACCTCGACGCGGATCCGCTCGACCGCGGGCGGCAGCACCGCCTGCGGATCCATGACGACGATCTCCTCCGCGATGTCCTTGTAGACCGCGCGCTGCACGGCACCGTCCCTGAGGACGAGGATGACGTTCTCGCCGTGCGGCATGTAGGCGAGGTCGTAGGCGTAGAAGCTGTGCAGCAGCGGCGTGAGGTAGGCGTGCAGATAGCCGCGCAGCCACTCCACCGGCGTCAGCCCCGACCGCTCGATGAGCGCGCCCGCGAAGGAGGCGCCCTCGTGGTCGACATGGACCAGGGAGGCCATCGTCGCCAGGGTCTCGCCCTCCTGGAGGGAGGCCACCGGGCTCTCCCGCCACAGGGCGGCGAGCATCTTGCGGTACGGCGAGTAGCGGTCGGTGGCGGCCTCGTACTCCAGGTGGCGGTAACCGACGGCGGCACGTTCGCGGATGATCGACAGGCCGGTGGACCTGAGCACCGGGTCGTTCTCGACGAGCTGGGCCAGCCAGTCGTTGATCGCCGGCGTCGCCTCCATGTACGCGGCCGAAAGCCCGCGCATGAAGCCCATGTTGAGGACCGACAGAGCGGTCTTCACATAGTGCTTCTCGGGACTCGACGTGTTGAAGAACGTGCGGATCGACTGCTGGGCCAGATACTCGTCGTCCCCCTCGCCCAGGCACACCAGGTGACGCCGGGCGACCTCGGCCGCGAAGGTCACCGAGAGTTTGTTCCACCACTGCCACGGGTGGACGGGGATCAGGAGGTAGTCCTCCGGGTCGAGCCCCTGGCCGGTGAGCGTGGTGGCGAACCGTGTCAGGGCCGGCTCGCCGAGCTCCTCGCGTACGAAGGACTCGTACGCGATGCCCGCACCCGCGGTGAACGCGGCCCGGGAGCGGTGCGCGGCCAGCCACACCAGCCGGACCGGGCTCGCGGTCTCGGGCGCGTAGGACAGGTACTCGTGGACACCGAAGCCGAGCCGCCCGTTGTTGGCGACGAAGCAGGGGTGGCCCTCGGTCATGCCCGTCTCGATCGCCTGGAACCCCGCCCGGATGAGTTCGGCCGAGGCGACCTGCGGTTTGGTGAGTTTGAAGCAGGTGCCCGAGAGGGTGGAGGAGATCTCCTCCAGATAGACCGGCAGGACCTCGTCGCTCAGACCGAGCGACTTCTTCAGCTCGATGAAGAAGTCCAGTGCCGCGAGCGGCAGTTCGGCCCCGTCGCGGTGACGGGTGATCGACTCGGCGTCGATCTGCCAGTGGTCGAGGGAGCGGACGGTCGCGGTGAACCCGTAGCGGGTCAGGCCGTCGTCGCTGTGGACGACGTATCCGTCGTCACCGGCGCCCTCCGGTGTGATCAGCCGCTCGTGGGCGAACTCGGCGAGAGCCTTGCGGACGAGGAGGCGGTTGGCGTGCTCCCAGCGTTCGGGGGAGAGGTGGGACACGGCGTCGGACAGGGTCATACGGCTGCTCCTACCACTGCCTCGAACCGCTCCCGCGTGCAGAAGCTCAGCAGGGCGCGCTTCTCGGGCTTCTGGATCTCCCGCTCGGCCACGAAGCCGACGGCCTCGTTGAGCGCGTGCACGGCCGTGTTGCCCACGTCGGGCTCGACGACGACACGCCGGGTCGTCGGGTCGGCGAACAGGTGCTTCATCACCGTCGTGATCACGGCCCGGGTGAAACCGTGCACGGGCGTGTCGGTCGGCGCGACCAGGAAGTGCATGCCGACGTCGCCGGGCTCGGGCTCGTACAGGCCGACCAGTTCGACGTGGCGCGGGTCGTACCTCTCCATCAGGAACGCGGGCTCGCCGTCGCGCAGCCCGAGGTACGCGTGGTGGTGCTCGGCGGCCGCGATGGCCATGTACTCGCGCTCCACGTCGTGCAGTTTCGCGTCCTGCATCATCCAGAACGCGGACTTGGGGTGCGTCACCCAGCCGTGCAGCAGCCCGGCGTCCTGGATCGGATCGAGCGGGCGGACGGTGAGGACGCCTATGCCGGTGCGGCTCATACGGTGAACTCCTGGAACGCGATCGACTTCTCGACCGGGTAGTACTCGGTGCCGAGCAGCTCACGGATGATGGACGCGTTGCGGTAGGCGCCCATGCCCAGGTCGGGGCTGGTGATGCTGTGCGTGTGCACGCCGGCGTTCTGGAGGAAGACGCCGCGCCCGGTGGTGTCGATGGCGTAGTTGCGGGCGACGTCGAAGTTGCCGCGGGTGTCGTAGCGCAGCCGGTCGCGGACCGGTGCCAGGAACGCGGGCTCGGTGTACTTGTAGCCGGTGGCCAGGATCAGGCCTTCCGAACGCAGCTCGTAGTCCTTGCCCTGCTCCTCCTGGCGCAGGCCGAGGGTGTATTCGCCGTGCTCGTGACGCACGCTGTTCAGGGCCGAGTTGGTGAGCAGCCGGGTGGGGACGGGGCCACCGAGGTTCTTCTGGTAGAGCAGGTCGAAGATCGCGTCGATCAGCTCGCCGTCGATGCCCTTGAACAGGCCCTTCTGCTCTGTCTGGAGGCGGTAGCGGGTCTGCTCGGGCAGCGCGTGGAAGTAGTCGATGTACTCCGGGGAGGTCATCTCCAGCGTGAGCTTGGTGTATTCGAGGGGGAAGAAACGCGGGGAGCGGGTGACCCAGTTCAGCCGATAGCCGTGGACGTCGATCTCGCTGAGCAGGTCGTAGTAGATCTCGGCGGCGGACTGCCCGCTGCCGACCAGCGTGATCGACTCCTTCGACTGCAACTCCCTCTTGTGCCGCAGGTAGCGGGAGTTGTGGATGAAGTCCCCGCCGAGGTCCGCGCAGGCCTCGGGGATGTGCGGCGGGGTGCCCGTGCCGAGGACCAGGTGCCGGGCGCGGTAGGTCTCACCGGCCTCGGTCCGTACGGCGTAGACCCCGGCCGCGTCCTCGTACGTCACCTCGGCGACCGTGGTGGAGAAGCGGACGCAGGAGAGTTTCGACGCGGCCCAGCGGCAGTAGTCGTCGTACTCGACCCGCAGCGGGTAGAAGTTCTCGCGGATGTAGAACGCGTACAGACGGCCCGATTCCTTCAGGTAGTTGAGGAAGGAGTACGGGGAGGTCGGGTCGGCGAGGGTCACCAGGTCCGACATGAACGGGGTCTGCAGGTGCGCGCCCTCCAGGAACATCCCGGAGTGCCATTCGAAGTCCGGCTTGGACTCCAGGAAGACGCCGTCCAGTTCGGCGATCGGCTCGGTCAGGCAGGCCAGACCGAGGTTGAAGGGGCCGAGACCGATCCCTACGAAGTCGTGCGTCTTTCCGGTGCCTTCGACGAATTCAGGAAGCGCGGTCAAGGGACTCTCCCAGGTACTGCTCGGCGTGGCCGGCGATCAGACCGAGGACGGCGGCGATGTCGGCGACCGTCGTCTCGGGGTTGAGCAGGGTGAACTTCAGGTAGTGGCGTCCGCCGACCTTGGTGCCCGCCACGACGGCGTCACCGGAGGCGAACAGGGCCTTGCGGGCGTAGAGGTTGGCGCGGTCGATCTCGGACGGGTCGGTGACGGCGGCCGGGATGAACCGGAAGACCAGGGTGGAAAGCGAGGGCTCGACCACCACGTCGAAGCGCGGGTCGGCGGCGAGGAGCCGCCAGCCCCCCTGTGCCAGGTCGCAGACCTCGTCGAAGAGTTCGCCGATGCCGTCGGCGCCCATCACCCGCAGCGTCATCCACAGCTTGAGCGCGTCGAAGCGGCGGGTGGTCTGCAGGGACTTGTCGACCTGGTTGGGGATGCGCTCCTCGACCATGCGGCGCGGGTTCAGATACTCCGCGTGGTAGGTGGCGTGGCGCAGGGTCGAGGCGTCGCGTACCAGCACGGCGGACGAACTCACCGGCTGGAAGAAGGACTTGTGGTAGTCGACGGTGACGGAGTCGGCGCGCTCGATGCCGTCGATGCGGTCCCGGTTCTTCAGCGAGGTGAGCAGTCCGCAGCCGTAGGCGGCGTCGACGTGCATCCAGGCCCCGAACCGGGCGCACAGCTCGGCTATCCCGGGCAGCGGGTCGATGGAGCCGAAGTCGGTGGTGCCCGCGGTCGCGACGACCGCCATCGGGACCAGGCCCTCGTTCTTGCAGCGCTCCAGTTCGCGGGCGAGCGCGAGGGTCTGCATGCGCTTGTCGTGGTCGACGGGGATCGACACGACGGAGTCGGGGCTCAGGCCGAGGAGTTTCGCCGACTTCTTGACGCTGAAGTGGCCGGCCTCGGAGGCGAAGACGCGCAGTCGGGCGAGGTTGTCGGTCTTGGCCTCCTCGCGGGCCAGCAGCAGTGCCTGCAGGTTGGACTGGCTGCCGCCGCTGGTGAACACGCCGTCGGCGGCGGGTCCGAGGCCGATGCGCTCGTTGGTCCAGTCGATGAGCCTGCGCTCGATGAGGGTGCCGCCGGCCGACTGGTCCCAGGTGTCCAGGGAGGAGTTGACGGCGGACAGCACGGCCTCGCCGAGCACGGCCGGTATGACGACCGGGCAGTTGAGGTGTGCGAGGTAGCGGGGGTGGTGGAAGTAGATCGCGTCCCGGAGGTAGACCTCCTCCAGTTCGTCGAGGACCGCGCCGGTGTCGTGCAGCGGGCGGTCCAGGTCGATCCGTTCGATGCGGGGCGCGAGGGCGTCGACCGTGACGCCCGTGAACGGACGGTCGGTGGTGGCGAGTTTGGCCGCCACCCGCTCGATTCCTTCGGTCACGGAGCGGCGATACCGCTCCGCGGTCCTGTCATTGAGCAGGTGCGAGCGCATGTGGGGGTCCTCCGTGCGGGGAAGAGGGAGCGTCCGGGCGGCGTGGCGGAGGGACGGCTCGGGCGAGAGGGCGAGAGGGCGGGAAGACGAGAGGGGCGGAGTCGCGTCTTTCAACTTAGGTTAGCCTAACCTAAGTTACTTCCGCGACCCTGTTCCCCGGCTCTCGGCAGTGACGTACGCCTCTGTTTGACGGGCCTCACCCGTAGGTGGCGCGGCGGGCGGCACGTCGGCGCGGGCGGGCGCGTACCCGTCCCGTCCGCGCGGCCGTCCCTCCGCTACTCCTCCTCGCGCAGCTGCTCCTCCGTCAGCCCGCGCCGCCAGTAGCCAACGAAGGTGACGCGCCTGCGGTCGATCCCACGCTCGCGCACGAGGTGACGGCGCATCTCCTTCACGCAGCCGGACTCGCCCGCGATCCAGGCGTACGGCCGCTCGGCGGACGATATCCGGGCGGCCCGCACGGCGTCGGCGGCCAGGGGGGAGCCGCTGTCGCGCACGAGCCAGGTGATCTCCGCGTCGGCCGCGACGGACAGGTCCTGGACGTCCTCGTGGTGCTGGACCTCCAGCCAGGCCCGGACCCGGGTGCCGGCCGGCAGCGACTCCAGGATGGCGGAGGCGGCCGGCAGCGCGGTCTCGTCCGCCCACAGCACGATCAGATCGGCGTCGGCGGGCGGCCGGAAGCGGATCGCCCGGTTGTCCTCGACCGCCGGGCCGAGCAGGACCACGCGGTCACCCGCCGCCGCACGTGAGGCCCACCGGGACGCCGGACCGGCGGGGACCTCGGCGTCCGGCTCCACTCCGTGCAGCACGAAGTCGATGTCGATCCCGGTCGTACGGCCCCCGGCGTCGCGGCGCAGCGCCCGCAGGGTGTAAGAGCGCATCACCGCCCGCACGTCCTCCGGGAGTTCGCGCCAGCCCTGCCACCAGTTGTCCCCTCGTTCGAAGGGGACGGCGGGGTCGGTCTGGCCGGGGTGCGGCAGGAAGAGCGAGAGGCTCTGGTCCCGGCCGCCGGAGACGAAGGCGTCCAGGTCGGCGCCCGCGAAGGAGACCCGGACCAGCGACGGGCCGAGCCGCCTCGTCCGTACGACCTGGAGGGAGAAGAAACGGAACGGGGAGGCGACGGCCGTCGTCATCAGTACTCCTGAGTGCTGGTCAGGGTTGCGCGGCGGGGTGTCAGGCGACCTTCTTGGCCTTCTCGATGGCCTCGGCGAGGTTGTCGAGCAGCGGGGTGCACTTGTCGTAGGAGATGATCGGCTCGGGGGAGCGGGCGATGACCTGGCCGGCCTTGACGGCGGGCAGCTTCTTCCAGGTGGCCTCGGTGATGTCGGCCGGCTGGATGATCGAGCTGCGGTCGTCCATGATGATGACGTCCGCCGGGTACTTGTCGACGTTCTCCCAGCTCAGGTTCTCGAACCAGCCGCCGCTGGCCTTCAGGGCCTTGGCGGAGGGTTCGACGATGTTCACGCCGAGCGCCTTGAAGTACTCGAGGTCGATGGAGAGGTTCGAGCCGGAGACGTAGAAGATGTCCTGGCTCGCGGAGCCGGCCAGGACCTTGATCTCCGGACGGGCCTTGGCGGCCTTGCGCAGCCGCTCGGCGGCCGTCTCGAACTTCTTCTTCGCCTCGACGACCGCGGCGGACTTCACGTCCGCGCCGAGGGACTCGGCCAGCGCGTACATGCGCTCCAAGGACTGCGGCATCTGGCGGTCGTAGACGGAGACGCCGACACTCGGCGCGAGCTTGAGGATCTTGTCCTTGGACTCCTCCGGGACGTACCAGAGGGTGCCCGCGGCGTCGAACATCGTGGAGATCAGCACGTCGGGCGCGAGGGCCGCGTACTTCTCGATGTTGAACTGGCCCCACTCGTTGCCGAGCACGGTCAGCTTGGTGACGTCCATGTCGCCGGCCTGGACATCGGCCTTGCCGTCCTTGGTCGTGGTCGGGCCGAAGACGCCCTTGACCTCGATGCCGTAGTCGTGGAGCGCGGCGGCGACACCGGTGAAGGCGACGATGTTCGCCGGTGTCCTGTCGAGCTTCACGGTGGTGCCGCGGTCGTCCTTGAACGTCCAGGGGCCGGACTTGGACTTGGCGGCCGCCCTCGTCGAGTCCGAGCCACCGCTTTTCGCGTCGTCGTCGCCACAGGCGGCGAGGACGGCACCGAGGCCGAGGGCGCCGCCGGCGGCGAGGATGCCGCGGCGGGAGAGGTGGGTGGCACGGGCGTTGGACATGAGAGTGACTGCTTTCGGCACGGGGCGGAGCGCCCGCCGGACAAGTTCAAAGGTAGGTTAGCCTAACCTCACCACTTGTCCAGGGTCCGGGTGCCGGCCGCTCGCCGGTGCCACCCGTCAGGTCCGGAGCGCTGCCCGAGAAGCGTGCCGAGGCCGTTCGAGGCGTCGACGTGCCGGAGTTGGTCACCGGGCTGTCGCCGGAGCGGGCGCCGGCCGTCCAGGGGCCGAGGTCCGTCCCGCTCCGACAGGGGGTCGACGCGTCCCTTGCGCGGACGCGGACGCGGACCGTTCCGGTGGAGTGGTGGCGACGAGGGCGCGGTTCGGGCCGCCGCCGTAGGCCGGGCGCTCGTGCCCCCGGGCCGAACAGCCCCCTGACCGGCGCGGACGCGTCCTGGTCAGGGGGCTGTTCACAAGGCTTCGGCTCAGGGGGACGCTCAGCCCGTGAGCCCCAACTCCCGCGCGATCAGCATCCGCTGCACCTCGCTGGTGCCCTCGCCGATCTCCAGGATCTTGGAGTCGCGCCACATGCGGGCCACGGGGTACTCGTTCATGAAGCCGTAGCCGCCGTGGATCTGCGTGGCGTCGCGGGCGTTGTCCACGGCGATCGTGGAGGAGTAGAGCTTGGCGATCGCCGCCTCCTTCTTGAAGGGCTCACCCGCGACCAGCCGGGAGGCGGCGTCGCGCCAGCCGACGCGGGCCATGTGGGCCCTCGTCTCCATGTCCGCGATCTTGAACTGGATGGCCTGGTACGCGCCGATGTTCCGGCCGAACGCGTGCCGCTCCTTGGCGTACTTCACGGACTCGTCCACGCAGCCCTGGGCCAGTCCCGTCGCCAGGGCCGAGATGGCGATGCGGCCCTCGTCCAGGATGCGGAGGAACTGCGCGTACCCGCGGCCCTCCTCGCCCAGCAGGTTCGCGGCCGGGACACGGACGTCGGCGAAGGACAGCTCACGGGTGTCCGAGGCGTTCCAGCCGACCTTCGAGTACGGCGCGGCCACCGTGAAGCCGGGGGTGCCGGAGGGGACGATGATCGCGGAGATCAGCGGCTTGCCGTCGGGTTTGCGGCCCGTGACCGCCGTGACCGTCACCAGGCCCGTGATGTCCGTGCCCGAGTTGGTGATGAAGCACTTGCTGCCGTTGATCACCCACTCGTCCGTGTCCGGGTCGAGCCGGGCCGTCGTCCGGGTCGCGCCCGCGTCCGAGCCGCCGTCCGGCTCGGTCAGGCCGAAGGCGCCCAGGATCTCGCCGGAGCACAGGCGGGGGAGCCACTCGGCCTTCTGCGCGTCGGTGCCGAAGAGGTGGATCGGCATCGCGCCGAGCGAGACGCCGGCCTCCAGGGTGATGGCCACCGAGGAGTCCACGCGCGCGAGTTCCTCCAGGGCGATGCCGAGGGCGAGGTAGTCGCCGCCCATGCCGCCGTACTCCTCGGGGAAGGGCAGACCGAACAGGCCCATGCGGCCCATCTCCCGCACGATCTCGTACGGGAACTCGTGCCGCTCGTAGAAGTCACCGATCTTCGGTGCCACGACGTCGTGCGCGAACTCCTCCACCGTACGGCGCAGTTCCTCGAGTTCGGGGGAGAGGCGGTGGTCCAGGGACATGGGATTCACTCCTGGTGGGAGAGGGCTTTGACGGTGCGGGACGGGCTGGGTCGGCCCAGTTGTCCGGCCATCCACACGCTGGTGGCGGTGAGGCGGCCGAGGTCGACCCCGGTGTCGATACCGAGGCCCTGAAGCATCCATACGAGGTCTTCGGTGGCGAGGTTGCCGGTCGCGGACTTCGCGTACGGACAGCCGCCGAGGCCGCCCGCTGACGCGTCGACGGTCGTCACCCCGTGCTGCAGGCTCGCCAGGGTGTTGGCGAGCGCCTGGCCGTAGGTGTCGTGGAAGTGCACGCCGAGCACGCTGGTCGGCACGCCCTCCTCGTTGAGTTCGGCCAGCAGGTTCTGGACGTGGCCCGGCGTCGCCACGCCGATCGTGTCGCCCAGGCTCAGCTCGTCGCAGCCCATGTCCAGCAGGGCCCTGCACACGCGCACGACCTGGTGGATGGGGACGGCGCCCTCCCAGGGATCGCCGAAGCACATCGAGACGTAGCCGCGGACGTGCGCCCGGTCGGCCCTGGCCCGGGACACCACCGGCTCGAACATGGCCAGCGACTCGTCCACGGTGCGGTTGAGGTTGGCCTTCGCGAAGGACTCCGTCGCACTGGCGAAGACGGCGACATGGCGGGCGCCGAGGGCGAGGGCCCGGTCGAGACCGCGTTCGTTCGGTACGAGGACCGGGAGGCGCACCCCGGCCGTGTCGCCGAGGTCGCTCACCAGGGGGAACAGCTGCTCCGAGTCCGCCAGTTGGGGCACCCACTTCGGGTGGACGAAGCTGGTGGCCTCGATGGTGGTCAGGCCCGCGTCGGCGAGGCGCCGGATGAACTCGGCCTTGACCTCGGTCGGTACGGTCGCCTTCTCGTTCTGCAGTCCGTCGCGCGCGCCGACCTCGTGGATCCGCACCCGCGCGGGCAGGTCCTGGGCCGGTACGACCATCGGGAGGCCGAGTTCCGGGGTGCTCATGTCGTCTCCTCGTACGGGGTGATCACGGCCAGGATCTGGTCCATGGCGACCGTCGTGCCCGGGGTGACGTCCAGTTCGCTGACGGTTCCCGCGTGCGGGGCGGAGATGACGTGCTCCATCTTCATCGCCTCGACCACCAGCAGGCTCTGCCCCGCGGCCACCTCGTCCCCGACCGCGACCTTGACGACGGTCACCGTGCCGGGCATGGGCGCGGTCAGTGAGTCGGCCCCGGCGTGCGCCGCACCGGTCAGGGACGCGGCGACCGGGTCGTGGTCGCGGACGTGCCAGGCGTCGCCGTCGCGGCCGAGCCAGTCACCGGCCCGGTGGAAGGTGTGGCGTACGCCGTCGAGGGTCACGGAGACCTGGTCGGCGGTGACCGTGTGGGTGCCGCGCGGGACGTGGTCCACGGGGTCGTGCACCCGCAGGTGGAAGCCCACGGGCGCGGGAGTGCCGCCGAGCCGCCAGCCGCTCGGCACCGAGAAGGGGTCGCTCCAGCCCTCGCCCCGGGGCTCCAGGGCGTCGAGCCGTACGGCCGCGGCCGCCTCGTACACCTCCTCCGGCACGTCACCGGAGACCAGGCCGTCCGCCTCCCGCTCCACCAGGCCGGTGTCCAACTCGCCCGCCACGACCGCCGGGTGGGCCAGCAGCCGGCGCAGGAACCCCGCGTTGGTCTGGACGCCGAGCGTGACCGTCTCCGCGAGGGCGGCGCGCAGTTTGCGCAGCGCGGTCGCGCGGTCCGGGCCGTAGGCGACGACCTTGGACAGCATCGGGTCGTACAGGCTGCCGACCTCCGTGCCCTCGCTCAGTCCCGAGTCGGTGCGCACCCCGTCGCCCTGCGGCTCGCGCAGGGAGAGCACCGTGCCGCCGGACGGGAGGAAGCCGCGGGAGGGGTCCTCCGCGCAGACGCGCGCCTCGACGGCGTGCCCGGTGAGCGTGATGTCCTGCTGCTCGTAGGGCAGCCGCTCGCCGGCGGCCACCCGGAGCTGCCACTCCACCAGGTCGAGTCCCGTGACCAGTTCGGTGACCGGGTGCTCCACCTGGAGGCGGGTGTTCATCTCCATGAAGTAGTAGGAGGACGGGTCGGAGCCGGGGACGATGAACTCCACGGTGCCCGCGCCCTCGTACCCGCAGGAGCGGGCCGCCTGGACCGCCGCCTCGCCCATGGAGGCCCGGGTCGCGGCGTCGAGGAACACGCTGGGCGCCTCCTCGATGATCTTCTGGTGGCGGCGCTGCAGGGAGCACTCGCGCTCGCCGAGGTGCACCACGTTCCCGTGGCCGTCGGCCAGGACCTGGATCTCGATGTGGCGGGGGCGGTCGACCCAGCGCTCCACGAGGAGGGTGTCGTCGCCGAAGGAGGCGCGGGCCTCGCGCCGGGCGGCGGCGATCTCGTCGGCCAGGTCAGCGGCGTCCCGCACCAGCCGCATGCCCTTGCCGCCGCCGCCCGCGCTCGGCTTCAGGAGCACCGGCATGCCGATCTCCCGTGCCGCCTCGGCCAGCTGGGCGTCGGTGAGACCGCTGCCGGAGGAGCCCGGGACGACCGGGACGCCCGCCGCCCGGACCGTCTCCTTGGCGCGGATCTTGTCGCCCATGAGGGCGATCGCGTCGGCGGGCGGGCCGATGAAGACGAGACCGGCCTCGGCGCAGGCGCGCGCGAACGAGGCGTTCTCCGCGAGGAAGCCGTAGCCCGGGTGCACGGCCTGGGCCCCGGTCCGCGCCGCCGCCTCCAGCAGGGCGGGCACCGACAGATAGCTCTCGGCGGCGGGCGCCGGGCCGATCCGTACCGCCGTGTCCGCCTCGCGCACGTGCCGGGCGTCGGCGTCCGCGTCGGAGAAGACGGCGACCGAGCGCACGCCCAGCGATCGCAGGGTGCGGATGACCCGGACGGCGATCTCGCCGCGGTTGGCCACAAGAACGGTGTCGAACATGGTCAGAGGTCCCTCACATCCGGAAGACGCCGAACTGGGGTTCACCCAGGGGCGCGTTGGCGCACGCGGTCAGGGCGAGGCCCAGCACCTGCCGGGTCTCCAGCGGGTCGATCACACCGTCGTCCCAGAGGCGGGCCGTGGCGTAGTAGGCGCTGCCCTGCTGCTCGTACTGGGCGCGGATCGGGGCCTTGAAGGCGTCCTCGTCCTCGGCGGGCCAGGACTCCCCGCGCGCCTCCAGCTGGTCGCGCTTGACGGTCGCGAGGACGGAGGCGGCCTGCTCGCCGCCCATCACGGAGATCTTGGCGCCGGGCCACATCCACAGGAAGCGCGGCGAGTAGGCCCGGCCGCACATCGAGTAGTTGCCCGCTCCGTACGAGCCGCCGATCACGACGGTCAGCTTCGGAACGCGGGTGCAGGCGACCGCCGTCACCATCTTGGCACCGTGCTTGGCGATGCCCCCCGCCTCGTACTGGCGCCCGACCATGAAGCCGGAGATGTTCTGCAGGAACACCAGCGGGATGCCGCGCTGGTCGCACAGCTCGATGAAGTGGGCGCCCTTCTGGGCGGACTCCGAGAACAGGATGCCGTTGTTGGCGACGATGCCGACCGGATGTCCGTGGATGCGGGCGAAACCGGTGACCAGGGTCTGCCCGAACTCCGCCTTGAACTCGGCGAAGCGCGAACCGTCGACCACGCGCGCGATGACCTCGCGCACGTCGTAGGGGGTGCGGGAGTCGACGGGCACGGCGCCGTAGATGCCGTACGGGTCGACCTTGGGCTCCGCGGCCGGTGCGACCTCCCAGGGCAGCGCCCCGCGTGCGGGGAGGGTGGCCGCGATGTTCCGGACGATCCGCAGTGCGTGCGCGTCGTCCTCGGCGAGGTGGTCCGTGACGCCCGACACGCGTGCGTGGACCTCGCCGCCGCCCAGCTCCTCGGCCGTGACGACCTCACCGGTGGCGGCCTTCACCAGGGGCGGGCCGCCGAGGAAGATCGTGCCCTGATTGCGCACGATCACGGCCTCGTCGCTCATCGCCGGGACGTACGCGCCGCCGGCCGTGCACGAACCGAGGACGGCGGCGATCTGCGGGATTCCCGCTCCCGACATCCGCGCCTGGTTGTAGAAGATCCGCCCGAAGTGCTCGCGGTCGGGGAACACCTCGTCCTGCATGGGCAGGAAGGCGCCGCCGGAGTCGACGAGATAGACGCAGGGGAGGCGGTTCTCCAGCGCCACCTCCTGCGCTCGCAGGTGCTTCTTCACCGTCATCGGGTAGTACGTGCCGCCCTTGACGGTGGCGTCGTTGGCGACGATCACGCACTCGCGGCCGCTGACCCGGCCGATTCCGGCGATCACTCCGGCCGCCGGTGCCTGTCCCTCGTACATCCCGTGCGCCGCCAGGGGGGCCAGCTCCAGGAACGGTGATCCCGGGTCCAGCAGCTGGTCCACCCGCTCGCGCGGGAGCAGCTTCCCGCGCGCGGTGTGGCGGGCGCGGGCCCGCTCGCCGCCGCCCAGCCGCGCCTCGGCGAGCTTGGCGCGCAGCTCCTCCCCGAGGGCGTGATGTGCCGCCTCGTTGGCCCGCCAGGCCTCCGACGCGGGATCGGCCGCGCTCGTCAGCTCCGGTGCTTCTTGCATGTCCTGCGGTCCCCTCGCCCAGTGGTCCACCAGTTAATGAGCGTTAACGCATGTCGTCCAGGTTAACGACCGCTAACCTCCCTGTCTAGAATTGCTTTCATGGCCACGAGAACCGACGCCCCCACCCGACGCGAGCAGATCCTCAAGGAGGCCGCGCGGCTCTTCGCCGAGCGCGGTTTCCACGGCGTCGGCGTGGACGAGATAGGAGCGGCCGTCGGTATCAGCGGCCCCGGTCTGTACCGGCACTTCCCGGGCAAGGACGCGATGCTCGCCGAGCTGCTGGTCGGGATCAGCGGACAGCTGCTCACGGGGGGAAAGCGCCGGGTGGCCGAGGCCGGTGGCGGCCCGGAGGCGCTGCTCGACTCGCTCATCGAGGGGCACATCGACTTCGCTCTCGACGACCGGCCCCTGATCACCCTGCACGACCGCGAACTGGACCGCCTGCGGGACAGTGACCGCAAGCTGGTGCGGCAGCTCCAGCGGCAGTACGTCGAGCTGTGGGTGGAGGTCGTGCGGGAGGTGTATCCGACCCTCACCGAACCCACCACGCGCTCGGCGGTGCACTCGGTGTTCGGGCTGCTGAACTCGACGCCGCACCTGGGGCGGCCGGGTGCGCTGCCGGGGCGCGGGGTGACGGCGGCCCTGCTGCACCGGATGGCCCTGGGGGCGTTCGAGGCGGCGGCCGGGGCGGAGTGAGCCGGCGGACCGGGCGCGCCGGCCGGGTTCCGGTTTCCGGCGTGACGAGCGTCATGGGCCGGCGGGGGCCGATGGCTCTGGACGGCCGTCGTGACCGGCGGGTAACCTGAGGTCTGAGCAAGCGCTTAGACATGCGTCAGGTAACCAGGCGGAGGAGGCGGCGGTGCGCCGTACGGTGTTCAACGAGGACCACGAGGCGTTCCGGGAGACCCTGCGGGCCTTCATCGAGGCCGAGGTCGTTCCCGTCTACGACGAGTGGTTCGCCGCGGGCCAGGCGCCGCGCGACTTCTACCACAAGCTCGCCGAGCTCGGCATCTTCGGCATCCGTGTCGACGAGGAGTTCGGCGGCGCCGGCATCGACTCGTACAAGTTCGAGGCCGTGATGTACGAGGAGACGGCCCGCGCGGGCGTCCAGTTCGGCGGCTCCGGCGTGCACGTGCTGCTCGGCCTGCCGTACATCAAGATGCTCGCCACCGACGAGCAGAAGAAGCGGTTCCTGCCGAAGTTCGTCACCGGCGAGGAGATGTGGGCTCTCGCGATGACCGAGCCGGGCACCGGCTCCGACCTCGCGGGCATGAAGACCACGGCCCGGCTCTCCGAGGACGGCACGCACTACGTCCTCAACGGCTCCAAGACCTTCATCACCGGCGGCGTCCACGCCGACCGCGTGATCGTCTGCGCCCGGACCTCCGCGCCCACCGCCGAGGACCGCCGCTTCGGCATCTCCCTCTTCGCCGTCGACACCAAGTCCGAGGGCTACTCCATCGGCCGCAAGCTCGACAAGCTCGGCCTGAAGACCTCCGACACCGCCGAGCTCGCGTTCGTCGACGTCAAGGTGCCCGTCGAGGACCTCCTCGGCGAGGAGAACAAGGGCTTCTACTACCTCGGCCACAACCTCGCCTCCGAGCGCTGGGGCATCGCGTTCGGCGCGTACGCCCAGGCCAAGGCGGCCGTCCGGTTCGCCAAGGAGTACGTCCAGGAGCGCACCGTCTTCGGCAAGCCTGTCTCGCACTTCCAGAACACCAAGTTCGAGCTGGCCGCCTGCCAGGCCGAGGTGGACGCCGCGCAGGCCGTCGCCGACCGCGCCCTGGAGGCCCTCGACAAGGGCGAGCTGACGCCGGCCGAGGCCGCCAGCGCCAAGCTGTTCTGCACCGAGGTCGCGCACCGCGTCATCGACCGCTGCCTCCAGCTGCACGGCGGCTACGGCTTCATGAACGAGTACCCGATAGCCCGCCTGTACGCGGACAACCGCGTCAACCGCATCTACGGCGGCACCAGCGAGATCATGAAGTCGATCATCGCGAAGGACATGGGCCTGTAAGGCCCGCGAAGGATCACCGGAAACAACTGCGCGGTACAACTGACACCATGAGTCAGGCACTGCAGTCCCTGCTCGATCTGCTCGACCTGGAGCGGATCGAGCAGGACATCTTCCGCGGCCAGTCCCGCTCCGCCGTCGTCCCGCGGGTCTTCGGCGGGCAGGTCGCCGCGCAGGCGCTGGTCGCGGCGGGGCGCACGGTCCCAGAGGACCGCTTCGCCCACTCCCTGCACGCCTACTTCCTGCGTGCGGGGGACCCCGGCGCGCCCATCGTGTACTCGGTGGACCGCATCCGCGACGGCCGCTCCTTCACCACCCGCCGGGTGGTCGCCGTCCAGCACGGGCAGCCGATCTTCCACCTCTCCGCGTCCTTCCAGGCGCACGAGGAGGGCATGGAGCACCAGGCCCCGATGCCGCCCGCGCCCGACCCCGAGACGCTGCCCACGGCCGCCGAGCTTCTGCCGCGGTACGCGGACGTCCTCAAGGACCCCGTCGTCGTGGAACGCCTCCTGGAGGCGCGCGAGTCGGTCGACCTGCGCTATGTCGACCCGCCGCCCTACGGCACCGTGGGCGAGACCCGCGAACCGCACTCCCAGGTGTGGTTCCGCACCAACGGCAAACTCGACGGCGCCGTCGACGAACCGCTGCTGCACGTCGTCCTCGCCACCTACGTCTCCGACATGACGCTCCTCGACTCCATCCTGCTCGCGCACGGGCGTGGCGGGTGGGTGACCGGTGACGTCGTCGGGGCCTCGCTCGACCACGCGATGTGGTTCCACCGGCCCTTCCGCGCCGACGAATGGCTGCTGTACGACCAGGAGTCCCCGTCCGCGTCCGGGGGCCGCGGGCTCGGCCAGGCCCGGATCTACACCCAGGACGGCCGGCTGGCCATCTCGGTGATCCAGGAGGGCGTCGTCCGGATCCCCCGTGAGATGTCCTGATCCCCCGGTAAGACTGGGGCATGACTGAAGCTGCACAGGACGACGGCGCGGGCGAGAGCACGGTCACGGTGATCGTCGCCGCCCTCGCCAATCTGGGGATCGCGGTGGCCAAGGCGGTCGCGGGCGTCATCAGCGGATCGAGCGCGATGCTGTCCGAGGCCGCGCACTCGGTGGCCGACACGGTCACCGAGGTGCTGCTGCTCACCGCGCTCAAGCGCAGCGAGAAACCGGCCGACGAGGAACACCCCCTCGGATACGGGCCCGAACGCTACATCTGGGCGATGCTCGCGGCGGTCGCGACCTTCGTCGGCGGCGCGGTGTTCTCGATCTACGACGGGGTGCACACCCTCGTCGCGGGCGAGGAACTGGGCGACACTCTCGTCTCCTACGTCGTGCTCGCGGTCGCCTTCCTGCTGGAGGGCTACTCCCTGCGCACCGGCGTACGGCAGGCACGCGGTGAGGCGGCACGGATCGGGGCGCCCTTCAAGCGCTACCTCCGCCACACCCCGGACACCGCCGTGAAGGCCGTGGTCCTGGAGGACTCGGCCGCGCTGATCGGTCTCGTCCTCGCCGCGGGCGGTCTGCTCGGCGGGCAGCTCACCGGCTCCGGCGTCTGGGACGCCGTCGCGTCCCTCTGCATCGGTCTCCTGCTGCTGTACGTCGCCTGGGTCCTCGGCCGCTCCAACGCGGAGCTGCTCATCGGGCGTCCGCTGCCGAAGGCCGTCCGGGAGGGCATCCGGGCCGAACTGCTCGCAGTGGAGCACGTGGAGGCCGTACTGGAGCTGACGACCCTGGTCCAGGGACCGCGCGAGGCGCTCGTCGCCGCCAAGGTCGACTTCCGCGACATGTCGTCCGCCGGCCAGATCGAGTGGGCCTGCGAACAGGCCGAACAGCGACTGCGGGAGGCGTTCCCGGTGGTGAGCCGGGTGTACCTGGACCCGACCCCGGGCCACGCCCGACGCCGGGCCGAGGGGCTGAACCCCTGGCCCTGAGGGCTGTCCGGGAGTCGCCGGGTCCCCGTGGATCAGCGCGCGGCGTCGGGCGCGGGCGTCTCCCCGGCGCGGCTGTGTCAGGCGAGGCCCGCCGCGTTGAGCAGATACGCCGTCATCGGGTCGTAGTGCCGGGGACTCGTCACGTGGTCGTCGAGCGGGATCGTCACCTGGACGGTGCCCTCGGACTCGGCGAGGAAGAGGGCCGGGTCGTTGCAGTCGGCGTAGCCCATGGAGTCGATGCCGAGCTGGCCCGCGCAGCCGGCCCAGCCGTGGTCGGCGACGACCAGGCCGGGCAGCGGGCGGCCCTCGCGCTCCAGCCCGGTGAGGATCGCCCGCATCGGCTCGCCCGAGTGGGTGTGCCAGAGCGTCGCGCCGTGTTCGAGCACCGCGACGTCCGCGAACTGGAAGACGTACCCCTCGTCGGTCTGCAGCCCCTCGGGAATGACGACGATCTCGCAGCCCGCGGCACGCAGCGCGGCGGCGGTCGCGCGGTGCACGTCGAGGAGCCCGCCCGGGTGCCCGGTCGCGAACAGCACCCGCTCCTTCGCGGCCGCGGCCTTGCGCAGCCGCGCCGCCATCCGGTCCAGGGCGTCGACCGTCAGCTCCGGGTCGATGGTGTCCTGCCCGTACCGGTACTCCGGGTCGTCGTTCACACCGCACCGCTCCGCCATCACCGCGAGGACGTCCTGCTCGTCGGTCCAGCGGTCACCGAGCTCCAGGCCGAGCCAGAAGTTGCGGTCGCCGTTCGCGAGCTTGCGGTAGTGGGAGAGGTTGTTCTCGCGGGGCGTGGCGACATCGCCCGCGATACGCGTCCGTACGAGGTGGTCGACGAGCTCGCTGCGGTTGGGGGTCCCGGATATTGGCATGCCCCCATTGTGCCGGGGCGTCCCGCCCGGGGAACGGCTGTCCCGAGCCCTGGGACGCGCGTCACTCGCGACGGGGGAGTGCGGGACCGGACGTGGCGTGCCACCCCCGGTCACCGCTCGCCACGCCGCGCCCGGGCGTTCCGCTCACCGCTCCCGCAGAGCGAACCACAACTCCATGCGCACGTCGGCGTCGTCGAGATCGGCACCCAGCAACGCCGCGCAGCGCGCAACGCGTTGACGCACGGTGTTGCGGTGCACGGCGAGGGCCACCGCGGTGCGGTCCCAACTGCCGTGCAGGGAGAGCCAGGTGCGCAGGGTCTCGGTGAGGGCCGGGGTCGCGGCGATGGGGGCGAGCAGGGCGCGGGCGTGGGCCTCCGCGTCGGCCGCGGGAACGAGGCCGGCGAGCGCGGGACGCTCCGCGTGGCGTACCAGCGCCGTACGGGTCGCCCGCGCGCGGGCCAGCGCCCGGGCGGCCTGGGTGTCGGCGAGCGCCCACTCGTGCGGGCCGACGGGCGCGCTGACCCCGCAGGTCCAGCCCAGCTGGGCGGCCGGTTCGCCGTCGCCGGGTACGAGGACGCGCACCACGTCGCCGCCGGCGTCGATGAGCGCGGAGCCCAGCGCCGTCCCCAGCGCGGAGGCGGCGACGGCGTCCGGAGCGGGACCGTCCGCCGTGGGCCGCGCGTGCACGACCGTCCACCGTTCCCCGCCCAGCAGGGGTGCGACCGTTTCCGGCGCGGCCCCGAGCAGCAGCCGGACGAGCGCCGCCGACCGTGCCGCGCCGCTCCCGCTCTGCTGTTCCCCGGTGAGCAGGGAGAGCAGCACGGCCGCGACGGAGGCGATGGTGTGGTCCCCGGGGTCGCGGCGCGGCGCCGCCACGCCGAGGACGAAGCCCTGCCCGCCGCCGAGGGCGTAGGCGGCGAGATGGGTTCCCTGGACGGTGTCGCTGGCGGAGGAGGGGGTCGGACCCTGGGTCTCCCCGGGGCGCACCACCGCCGCCAGCCCGGCGAGGGCCCGCCCGACGGTTGCCTCCCGGGTCCTTCCGGCACCCGCCAGCTCCGCGCCCTCCGGCCCGTACAGCACCGCCCGGCCGGACACCCGCTGGGCCAGCTGGCGCAGCACCGCGGGAACCGGGTCGGGGCGGGCCGCCGCCGCGGCCAGACTCTGCTGGCCCTCCGTGACACGGCGCAGCTCCGCCAGGCGGGCCTGGGCCATCAGCTGCCAGACCGCGCGGGCCACCCCCGAGAAGGTCGTCTCGGGCGGCACCTCGATCAACGGCAGGCCGTGGGCGTCGCAGGCCTCGACCAGCGCGCGCGGAACCGTGTCGTGCACGGGCGCCAGGCCGAAGCCCAGCGCCGCGCCGCCCGCCGCGACGATGCGGGAGACGTAGCCGTCGAAGTACTCCCTGAGCCGCGACTCCGTCCGGCCGGGGGCCTCCCCGGCCGGGCCCGCCGCCTCCGGGACGTGCACGCCCGCGGTCAGCAGCAGCTCGCCGCCCAGCAGATAGGGATACGGGTCCGCCATCTCCGAGGTGTGGGCCCAGTGGATCACCGTGTCCGGGCCGGCGGGGCCCGCGATGCGGCGCAGGGCCAGGTCCTCCCGGGCCAGCAGCGCGCTCAGCGGGACCGGCGGAGTCGGCGGGACCGGCGGTGCCGGAGGGGCCGGAGGGGCCGGAGGGGCCGGTGGAGCCGAGGGCGCGGACGAGGGCGGCGGGCCTGGCGGGGCGGATGCGTCCGGCATGCTGGACATTCCCTCCATCCGGTTCAGCAGCAGTGGATGAAAAGTACACTTCAGAGTCGTCTTCCGGCCACCTAGGGTCGTGCCGTCGGCAGCCGCGGGTACGGGCGTTTGTCCCCGCGGTCCGCTGCCGCACCGACCGGGCGGGAATCGCTCGCGGATCCGCCGCCGGTCTTCCCGGCCGGACCGCGCTCGCCCCGGCCGCGTCCCCGTCCGCATCTGCACGACACGCCACCGAGAGTGCGCGAAGGAGGGCCCCGCATGGCCATCGACTACACAGTGATCGTCGTCTATCTGGCCGGCATGCTGGCCATGGGCTGGTGGGGCATGCGCCGCGCCAAGTCCAAGAGCGACTTCCTCGTCGCGGGACGCCGCCTCGGGCCCGCGATGTACTCCGGGACCATGGCCGCGATCGTGCTCGGCGGGGCCTCCACCATCGGCGGCGTCGGGCTCGGATACCAGTACGGGCTCTCCGGGGCCTGGATGGTGTTCACCATCGGGCTCGGCCTGCTCGCCCTCTCCGTCTTCTTCTCCGCCCGCATCGCCCGGCTGAAGGTCTACACCGTCTCCGAGATGCTGGACCTGCGCTACGGCGGCCGGGCCGGTGTCATCTCCGGCGTCGTCATGTGGGCGTACACCCTGATGCTCGCGGTGACCTCGACCATCGCGTACGCCACGATCTTCGACGTCCTCTTCGACATGAACCGGACGCTCGCGATCGTCATCGGCGGCTCGATCGTCGTCGCGTACTCGACGCTCGGCGGCATGTGGTCGATCACCCTCACCGACATGGTGCAGTTCGTGGTCAAGACCATCGGTGTGCTGCTCCTGCTCCTGCCCATCGCGGTCGTCAAGGCCGGCGGGTTCAGCGAGATGAAGGCCAAGCTGCCCACCGAGTACTTCGATCCGCTGGGCATCGGCGGCGAGACGATCTTCACCTACGTGCTCATCTACACGTTCGGCATGCTCATCGGCCAGGACATCTGGCAGCGCGTGTTCACCGCCCGCAGCGACACCACGGCGAGGTGGGGCGGCACGGTCGCCGGCACCTACTGTCTGGTGTACGCCGTAGCGGGCGCCGTCATCGGCACGGCGGCCAAGGTCCTCTACCCGACGCTGCCCAGCGCCGACGCCGCCTTCGCGACCATCGTCAAGGACGAACTCCCGGTCGGCGTGCGCGGGCTGGTGCTGGCCGCGGCGCTCGCGGCCGTCATGTCGACGTCCTCCGGCGCGCTGATCGCCTGCGCCACCGTCGCCAACAACGACATCTGGTCCCGGCTGCGCGGAGCCGTACGGCCCGCGGGCGAGGAGCACGGCGGCGACCACGACGAGGTCAAGGGCAACCGGGCCTTCATCCTCGTCATGGGCGTCGCGGTGATCTGCACCGCCATCGCGCTCAACAACGTCGTCGAGGCACTGACCGTCGCGTACAACCTGCTCGTCGGCGGCCTGCTCGTGCCGATCCTCGGCGGACTGCTGTGGAAGCGCGGGACCGCGCAGGGCGCGCTCGCCTCCGTCGTGGTCGGCGGGCTCGCGGTGGTCGGGCTGATGGCGGCGTACGGCGTCCTCGCCAACGAGCCGGTCTACTACGGGCTGCTGTCCTCGCTGGTCGTGTACGTGGTCGTGTCCCTGGTCACACCCGCGACCGATCCGGCGGTGCTGGTCGCCTGGCGCGAGCGGCTGGCGGGGCGTGGGGTTCCCTCGGTGGAGGGGGAGAGGGTGTCGGCGTGAGTGGGGATCGGTCCCCGGGTTCGCGGGGCGCGAGCTCTCGGGGTCCCGGCCCCCGAGGGCCCGAGAACGCTGGGGGTCGTGTTTGGCCGCGGGTCGTTCGTGGCTGGTCGCGCGGTTCCCCGCGCCCCTGAGGGGGCGCCGCCCTCCCCGGGGTCGTGAAGGGGCCTCCTCGCCCACCGGACCCTGAAGGGGGCGCCGTCGCCTCCCGGTGCCGGCGGCCGGGCGGCCGAGGAGGGCTGAAGAGTTTCGGGCCGGTCGTCGTGGGGCGGCCGGGCCGGGCGGACTCCGGTGGTCGGGGTCCGCGACACTGGAAGACGTACTACCCGTATCACCCGTACCACGCATCACCGGTATCACCTGGAGGAGTCCGACGATGAGCAGCACCGAGAACCCGGCAGCAGGCGGCAGTCAGCCACGCGGCCCCGTCGACTCGTCCCGCGTCCCGCGGTACGCCGGCCCCGCGACCTTCGCCCGGCTGCCCCGCCTCGACGAGGTCGGCACCGCCGACGTCGCCGTGGTCGGCGTGCCGTTCGACTCCGGGGTCTCCTACCGGCCCGGCGCCCGCTTCGGCGGCAACGCGATCCGCGAGGCCTCCCGCCTGCTGCGCCCGTACAACCCGGCGCAGGACGCCTCCCCCTTCGCCCTCGCCCAGGTCGCCGACGCCGGTGACATCGCGGCGAACCCGTTCAACATCAACGAGGCCGTGGAGACCGTCGAGGCGGCGGCCGACGAGCTGCTCGGCACGGGCGCCCGGCTGATGACCCTCGGCGGCGACCACACCATCGCGCTGCCCCTGCTGCGCGCCGTGGCGAAGAAGCACGGCCCGGTCGCCCTGCTCCACTTCGACGCGCACCTCGACACCTGGGACACGTACTTCGGCGCCGAGTACACCCACGGCACCCCGTTCCGCCGCGCCGTCGAGGAGGGCATCCTCGACACCTCCGCCCTCTCCCACGTCGGCACCCGCGGCCCCCTGTACGGCAAGCAGGACCTCACCGACGACGAGAAGATGGGCTTCGGCATCGTCACCTCGGCGGACATCTACCGCCGCGGCGCCGACGAGGTCGCCGACCAGCTGCGCCAGCGCATCGGTGACCGCCCGCTCTACATCTCCATCGACATCGACTGCCTCGACCCGGCGCACGCGCCCGGCACCGGCACCCCGGAGGCGGGCGGCATGACCTCCCGCGAACTCCTGGAGATCCTGCGCGGACTGTCCTCCTGCAACCTGGTCTCCGCGGACGTGGTCGAGGTCGCGCCCGCCTACGACCACGCCGAGATCACCGCCGTCGCCGCGTCCCACACGGCGTACGAACTGACCACGATCATGTCCCGTCAGATCGCGGAGGCCCGGACCAAGTGACCCACGACCACGACCTGGTGCTCCGCCCCACGGCCGCCCAGACCTCAGCCGCGCTCGACCCGCCCCCGGGGCGCAACGGCGGGGACCTGGTCGTGGAGACCCTCTCCGGGCTCGGCGCGACCACCGTCTTCGGCCTGCCCGGCCAGCACGCGCTGGGCATGTTCGACGCGCTGCGCCGCTCGTCGCTCCAGTACGTGGGGCTGCGCGTCGAGAACAACGCGGGGTTCGCTGCGGACGCGTACGGCCGGATCACGGGGGAGGCCGCGCCGCTGCTGCTCTCCACCGGCCCGGGGGCGCTGACCTCGCTCGCCGCGCTCCAGGAGGCGGCCGCCGCCTCGGCCCCCGTCCTCGCGATCAGCAGCCAGATCCCGACCGCCGGACTGGGCGGCGGGCGCCACGGCTATCTGCACGAACTCCCGGACCAGCAGGCCTCGTTCCGGGGCATCGTGAAGTCCGTGCACACCGTCCGTACGCAGTCCCAGATCCCCTCCGCCCTCGCGGCGGCCTGGGAGTCGGCGCTGACGGCCCCGCACGGCCCGGTCTGGGTGGAGATCCCGCAGGACGTCCTCCTCGCCCCGACGCACCTGCCGGTCGTGACCGCGATGGACGCCACCCCGGAGGAGGTGGTCCCGCGCCCCGAACTGACCGCGGTCGCCGCCCACCTGCTGTCCACGGCCGCCCGCCCCGCGATCATCGCTGGCGGCGGTGTCGTCCGGGCGGACGCCTCCGGCAAGCTGCTCCAGCTCGCCGAGCGGCTGAACGCCCCCGTCGTCACCACCTTCGGCGGCAAGGGCGCCTTCCCCTGGAACCACCCGCTGTCCCTCCAGTCCTGGCTGGAGGACCGGCACACCACCGACCTCCTGGAGGACGCGGACGTCCTGCTGGTGGTCGGCTCCGGTCTCGGTGAACTCTCCTCGAACTACCACACGTTCAAGCCCCGCGGCCGGGTCGTCCAGATCGAGGCCGACCTCGGCAAGCTGGAGTCCAACCATCCGGCACTGGGCATCCACGCCGACGCCAGGCTCGCGATCGCCGCGCTCCTGGAGACGGTCGAGGAGCGCCCCGACCCGACGGCGCCCGAGCGCGTGCGCACGCTGCTCGCCCGGGTCGGCGAGCGCATCGCCGCGCAGGAACTCACCCTGGAACAGGACGTGCTGGCGGCCGTGCGCCGCGCCCTGCCGGACGGCTCCCCGTCCTTCTGGGACATGACCATCCTGGCGTACTGGGCGTGGTCCGCCTTCGACCCGCGCCGGCCCAACGCCATGCACTCCGCCCAGGGCGCCGGCGGTCTCGGCTACGGCTTCCCGGCGGCCCTCGGAGCGGCGGCCGCCGACCCCACCCGCCCGGTCCTCGCGGTCTCCGGCGACGGCGGTGCGCTGTACTCGATCGCCGAGCTGGCCACGGCGAAGCAGTACGGCCTCGACGTCACCTGGCTGATCGTCGACGACGGCGGCTACGGCATCCTGCGCGAGTACATGACCGACGCCTTCGGCCAGGCCACGGCGACGGAACTGGCCCGCCCGGACTACGTGGCCCTCGCCGAGTCCTTCGGTGTCCCGGGGATCCGGACGACCCCCGGGACGCTCGAAGCGGACCTGTCGAAGGCGCTGGCGACCCCCGGACCGTCGGTGGTGCTGCTCCCGGCGGTCCTGCGGATGTTCGCGCCCACGCACCTCGACGGCTGAACGGCCGCCGCGCCGAACGACTGCCGGACCGGCCGACTGCCGCCCCGAGCGGCAGCCGGCCGGGCCGCTACCAGATCGCCTCGACCCACTCCGGGTGGTCGATGAACGGGTTGCGGTTGTGCTGGTAGCTGTCGTAGATGACCTGGTTGCGCTTCTCCTCGAAGGCGCTCGGCGGGTCCTGCTCGTTCCACTGCTTCAGCACGGAGAGCTTGCCGATGTACGGGGCGCTGCCGTTGTTGACCTTCTCGTCCGGCTCCAGGTCGGCGAACCCGTCGCCGCCGTCGTAGCGCACGGCCATGTAGAGGATCATGCGGGCCACGTCGCCCTTGTCCGCGTCGCGCGGCTCGAAGGAGTCGGAGTCGACGCGGCTGCCACCGCCGTTCGTCACCGCGCTGCCGCCGTTGTCGAAGTCGAGGTTGCCGCGGACGCCGTTGACCTGGACGTCCGCGGGACGCAGGTGGTGCAGGTCGGTGCCGGGGCCGGTCACCTCGCCGAAGTCGCCGTGCGACTTGGCCCAGGTGTGCTCACGGTTCCAGTCACCGACGTCGCCGCCGTTGAGGGACTTGCTGCGGGAGACGCCGCTGTACAGCAGGATCACGTTGTTGCTGTTGTTCGGGTCCTGGTCGGTGACCTTGAGCGCGTTCCAGACCGCGGAGTACGAGATCTTGCTCTGGCTGCTGATGATGGTGTGCAGCGAGGACTTGAGGCTCGCGCCGGTCTTGCCGACCGCGTTCTTGTAGTACGTGCTGTCGTACGTGGTCGTCGCGGCGCTCGCGGGAGCCGCGGTGACCGTCGGCAGGGTGAGGCCCACCAGGACGGCGGATGTGGTCAGCGCCAGCGTCTTCCAGCGGCGTATGTGCGTTGTCGCGGGCATCGTGGGGAGTCCGTTCTACGCGTGTTGATCGAGCGGGCAACCGGAGCGTGACATGGACATGCGATGCGGGCAATGAACGGGCGGTGTCGGTTCCGTGTCGGAATCCGGCAGGTCGCCTTCCGCGCGGGCTATATGACGCGCCGAGCGGCCCCCGACCGGGGAGGAGCCGGGGGCCGGGTTTCCGGAGCCGGTCGGCGGTACCTGAGGGGATCGGCCGACGTCCGGCGGATCCAGGCGGTGGAGCGTCGCCGTGGCCGAACCCGGCCCGGTGGACATGGTCTTGCTGTACGCGCCTTCACCGCGGTGGCGTTCTTCTTCCCCCGGGCGGTCGCCGCGGCGCCGGCGACGTGTCGGTGTCGCGTTCGATGGCGACGGCGATCGGGGTGAGCGCCGGGACGAGCGCGGCGATCGTGGCGGCCGCGTGGCCGAACGCCCGTTTCACCGGGGAGTGCGGGATGCGGAGCGTGCCCGGCGCGGCCATGGCGCCGGCCGCGGTGCCGTACTCCTGGAAATCGTCCGGCTCCGGGCTCCACGGCTTCCACGGTTCCGCGGTCCACAGCGGGACCCGGAGCCGGAAGGCGTGGGGCTCGGCGCGCAGGTGAGGGACGCCGGCACGGGGGCGGCGGCACGTACTCGCACCCCGCGAACACACGTACAACTTTCGGTCACCCCCGCGAGTCATGACAGTCGGGTGCGCCGCAGGCGCGCTCGTACTGGTCGACAGGGGATGGGGAACCTCCATGACTCACCGGATATCCCGGCGTGCCCGGATGCTCGCAGCGAGCCTCGGCGCCGGGGTGCTCGTGCCGTTCGCGGCGGCTGCGGCACCGGCCTCGGCCGCCGCGGCGCCGCAGGTCAGCTGCACCTCGGCCAAGGCGGGCCTGGCCGCCAAGCTGCAGAAGGACATCACCGCGGCCGTGAAGAACCGCGCGGGCACGATCGCCGTCGGCCTCTACGACCGGACGACGAAGACGACCTGCACCCTGCGCGCCACCTCCGCCTACGACTCCGCCAGTGTGGTCAAGGCCACCGTGCTGGCCACGCTGCTGTGGGACGCGAAGAAGCACAACCGGTATCTGACCAGCCGTGAGCAGACGCTCACCACGGCCATGATCACCAAGTCGGACAACGCCGCGACCACCACGCTGTGGAAGCAGCTCGGCGTGACCAAGGTGAAAGGTTTCCTCGCCGCCGCCGGGATGACCGAGACCAAGCCGGGCGCGAACGGCTACTGGGGTCTCACCCAGATCACCGTGCGCGACGAGCAGAAGCTGCTCGCGCTCCTCACCGCCAAGAACTCCGTGCTGAGCGACAACTCCCGCGCGTACGAGCTGAAGCTGATGGGCAAGGTCATCTCCTCGCAGCGCTGGGGCACCCCGGCCGGAGCGCCCTCCTCGGTCGCCGTGCACGTCAAGAACGGCTGGCTGTCGCGCTCCACGCACGGCTGGCGCGTCCACAGCATCGGCACCTTCAACGGTGCAGGTCACGACTACATGATCACCGTGCTCACCCACGGGAACAGCACCATGAGCTACGGCGTCAGCACGATCCAGGGTGTGGCCAAGGCGATTCACAAGGACCTCGTGCCGGCCACCTCCACGAGCGGCGCGAGCGTGCTGCGGTACGTGCCCACCGGCACCCCGCAGGAGGCGTCCGTGCCCGCGCCCGCGAGCTGACAGCGGTCACCGCGGACCGGCGGCGGCCACCTCGCCGACCGCCGCCGGCCCGCCCGGGCCCTCACCGGCCCCGCCCGTTCGCCCTCCGGCGCCGTCGAGAGCTGCCCCGCCAGGCCCTGGATTTGGTACGAGGGCACCGTCGGCAGTCTCTCCGGACCCGCCGTGGACCCCGACGCATCCGTCGCCACGCCCTTCGGCCCGTCCCCGCTCACCGCACCGGCCGCACCCGATACGGCCGCCTCGGCCTGTTCCCGGTCGGCGACGACAACCGGACCGCGGCGCGGACCACCCGTCCGTACTCCCTGCGCGTGCGACTGCCACGGACGGTGAGGGAATGATTGTTGCGGAGGGATGAAATCCGCTTCGCCCGGTGTTGGTGTCTTCCGGCGGAGTGAGATCTACGGAAGGCACCGGCGTGGCAGGTCAACGGGGATGGGCAGGGCGACTCGCCGGGTACGCGTGGCGGTACCCGAAGGACGTGCTGCTCGCGCTCGGGTCCGCGCTCGGCGGCATGGCCGTGCTGGCGGTCGTCCCACTGATCACGAAGGTGATCATCGACGACGTCGTCGGGAACCACACCCGCTCCATGGCCCCCTGGGCGGGCGCGCTGATAGCGGCCGCCGTGGTCGTCTACGTCCTCACCTACATCCGCCGCTACTACGGCGGACGCCTCGCCCTCGACGTCCAGCACGACCTGCGGACCGAGATGTACGACACGATCACCCGGCTCGACGGACGCCGCCAGGACGAACTGTCCACCGGACAGGTCGTCGGCCGGGCCACCAGCGACCTCCAGCTGATCCAGGGCCTGCTCTTCATGCTCCCGATGACCATCGGGAACGTGCTCCTCTTCCTGATCTCGCTCGGGATCATGGCCTGGCTCTCCCTGCCGCTCACCCTGGTCGCGCTGGCCGTCGCGCCCGCCCTGTGGTTCGTCGCCAAGCGCAGCCGCTCCAGGCTGCACCCCGCCACCTGGTACGCGCAGGCCCAGGCCGCCGCCGTGGCGGGCGTCGTCGACGGCGCCGTCAGCGGCGTCCGCGTGGTCAAGGGCTTCGGCCAGGAGGAGCAGGAGACCGGCAAGCTCCGGGAGGTCGGCCGACGGCTCTTCGCCGGACGGATGCGGACCATCCGGTTCAACGCCCGGTACACCCCCGCCCTCCAGGCCGTGCCCGCCCTCGGTCAGGTCGCGATGCTCGCGCTGGGCGGCTGGCTCGCCGTACGGGGACAGATCACGCTCGGTACGTTCGTGGCGTTCTCCTCGTACCTCTCCCAGCTCGTCGGGCCCGTGCGGATGCTCGCGGTGGTCCTCACCGTCGGGCAGCAGGCCCGGGCCGGCGCCGAGCGCGTGCTCGAACTGATCGACACCGAACCGGCCATCCAGGACGGCACCAAGGCCCTCCCGGCCGACGCGCCCGCGACCGTCGAGTTCGACGACGTGTCCTTCGCCTACGAAGACGGTCGGCCGGTGCTCAACGGGCTGACCTTCGAGATCCGGCCCGGCGAGACCCTGGCCGTCGTCGGCTCCTCGGGGTCCGGCAAGTCGACGGTGTCGCTGCTGATGCCCCGCTTCTACGACGTCACGCACGGCGCCGTCCTCGTCGGCGGCCACGACGTCCGCGAGCTCACGCAGGAGTCGCTGCGCGCCGCGATCGGCCTGGTCCCCGAGGACTCCTTCCTCTTCTCCGACACCGTGCGCGCCAACATCGCCTACGGCCGCCCCGACGCGACCCAGGAGGAGATCGAGCAGGCCGCCCGGGCCGCCCAGGCCGACCGCTTCATCACCGAGCTGCCCGCCGGCTACGACACCAAGGTCGGCGAGCACGGCCTGACCCTCTCCGGCGGCCAGCGCCAGCGGGTCGCCCTCGCCCGCGCCATCCTCACCGACCCGCGCCTGCTCGTCCTCGACGACGCCACCTCCGCCGTGGACGCCCGTGTCGAGCACGAGATCCACGAGGCGCTGAAACAGGTCATGGAGGGCCGCACGACCCTGCTGATCGCACACCGCCGCTCCACCCTCAACCTCGCCGACCGCATCGCCGTGCTCGACGGCGGCCGGCTCGCCGACATCGGCACCCACGAGGAGCTCCAGGACCGTTCCCCGCTGTACCGGCGGCTGCTCACCGACCCGGACGAACTGGGCGGGGTCTCCCCGGGACACGCCCAGCCCGTGGCCGCGGCCGAGGACACCTCGGTACGGGAGGAGCTGGACGCCGAGTTCGACGCCGAGCGCGGTGTCACCCCGCATCTGTGGACCGGCGACCGCGAGCCCAGGGACAACGCGCTGGCGGGCATGCCGGCCACGCCCGAGCTCCTCGCCCAGGTCGAGGCGCTGCCCCCGGCCACCGACATCCCGGCCATCGACGAGGCACGCGCGGTCACGCCCGAGGAGTCGTACGGACTGCGCCGGCTGCTGCGCGGCTTCGGACTCCCGCTCCTGGTGAGCCTCGGCCTGGTCGCCGTCGACGCCGGCATGAGCCTGCTGCTGCCCGTGCTGATCCGGCACGGCATCGACCAGGGCGTCTCCAGGATGGCCCTCGGCGCGGTCTGGGCCGCGGCGGCCCTGGCGCTGGTCACCGTGCTCGTCCAGTGGTCGGCGCAGATCGGCGAGACGCGGATGACGGGACGGACCGGCGAGCGGGTCCTGTACTCGCTCCGCCTGAAGATCTTCGCGCAACTCCAGCGCCTCGGGCTCGACTACTACGAGCGGGAGCTGACCGGGCGGATCATGACCCGGATGACGACCGACGTCGACGCCCTGTCCACCTTCCTGCAGACCGGCCTGGTCACCGCGTTCGTCTCCGTCGTCACCTTCTTCGGCATCATGGGCGCACTGCTGGTGATCGACGTCCAGCTGGCGCTGGTCGTGTTCGTGACACTGCCGCCGCTGGTCGTCGGCACGTTCTTCTTCCGCCGGGCGAGCGTGAAGGCGTACGAACTCGCCCGCGAGCGCGTCTCGGCGGTCAACGCCGACCTCCAGGAGTCGGTCTCGGGACTGCTGATCCTGCAGGCCTTCCGGCGCGAGCGCGCGGGCAGCCGGCGGTTCGCGGAGGGCAGCGCCGGCTACCGCGCGGCGCGCATCCGCGGACAGTGGCTGATCTCCGTCTACTTCCCCTTCGTGCAGCTGCTGTCGTCGGTCGCGGCGGCCGCGGTGCTGATGGTGGGCGCGCACCGGGTCGACGCCGGGACGCTGACGACCGGCGCGCTGGTCGCCTACCTCCTCTACATCGATCTGTTCTTCGCGCCCGTGCAGCAGCTCTCCCAGGTCTTCGACGGCTATCAGCAGGCGACGGTGTCGCTGGGCCGCATCCAGGAGCTGCTCCAGGAACCGACGTCGACACAGGCCGCCGCCGAGCCGCTGGAGGTGCTCTCCCTGCGCGGCGACATCGCCTTCGAGGACGTCGGCTTCGCGTACGGCGACGACGAGGAGGCCCTCAGCGGTGTCTCCCTGAGCATCCCGGCCGGGCAGACCGTCGCCTTCGTCGGTGAGACCGGTGCGGGCAAGTCGACGCTGGTGAAGCTGGTCGCCCGCTTCTACGATCCGACGGGCGGCCGGGTCACCGTCGACGGCACCGACCTGCGCGCCCTCGACATCACCTCCTACCGCCACCGGCTCGGGGTGGTCCCGCAGGAGGCGTACCTCTTCCAGGGGACGGTCCGCGACGCCATCGCCTACGGCCGCCCCGGCGCCACGGACGCCCAGGTGGAGGCCGCCGCCCGCGCGGTCGGCGCGCACGAGATGATCGCCACGCTGGACGGCGGCTACCTCCACGAGGTGGCCGAGCGCGGCCGCAACCTCTCCGCGGGCCAGCGCCAGCTGATCGCCCTGGCCCGCGCCGAACTCGTCGACCCCGACGTCCTGCTCCTCGACGAGGCCACCGCCGCGCTCGACCTCGCCACGGAGAGCCTGGTCAACCAGGCCACCGACCGGCTTGCAGGCCGCCGTACGACCCTGGTCGTCGCCCACCGGCTGACCACGGCCGCCCGCGCGGACCGGGTCGTGGTCATGGACCACGGCCGGGTCGCGGAGGACGGCACGCACGACGAACTGCTCCTGCTCGACGGCCGGTACGCGGAGCTGTGGCGGACCTTCGTGGGGGCGCCGGAGCCGGAGGAGCCGGTCGGTTCCTCCGCCTGACGCCCGCCCGCTCAGCCCTTCTGCTTGATGTCGGAGATCTTCTTCGTCGACAGATCCGACTGGACGGCCAGATAGGTGTACGTCGGGTGCTGCGCGGAGCCCCAGGTCAGGCGGACGGTCGACCAGGTGTGGCCCGCGCCGCTGTCGCCCGCCGTCACCTTCCAGGCGCGCGGCACGTCCTGGGCACGCAGGACGCCGTCGGCGTGCTCACGGCTCTCCCACCCGGCCAGCCGGGTGCGCAGGCCCGAAGTCAGGTAGAAGGAGCGCAGCTGGGAGCCGAGACGGCCGGCGCCCTGGTCGGTCACGGCGTCGATGTAGGCGCCGTAGAAGTCGGCCACCCGGTCGTACGCCGGGCCGTTGGCGCCGCCGCGTACGGGCGGGGGAGCGGGGGAACCGGCGAACGCGGGCACGGAGGCTCCGGCCGCGGCGAGGAGCGCGGCGCCGACGAGCGCGCCGACAGCGGCGCGGGAACGGGACGTGCGGGACCGGTTCGAGCGGGAACGGGACGTGCGGGACATCGGGTACCACCTTTCGCTTTTCTGACCAGTTGGACACCGGCTAAAGCGGCGCGGTTGCCCCGAAAACGGAAAAAAACCCGTCCGGGTCACCGGGCGGGGGCGGACGGCCGGGCGCACGCAACCATCCGACATACGTTCTGCGTCCGTACACCAGTACGCTCAATGGTCGGGGAGGGGCGATTGTGGACAGTGGTGCGATCCGTCGGCGCATGGCGCTCGGCCTGGCTGTGCTGACCGCCTCCGGGCTGCTCGCGTTGGTGTGCCCGGGGAGCGCGCAGGCCGCTTCGTACTGCTCGGGACGCAAGGTGCGCACGGTCCCCTTCGCGACCGGCTCCGTGCAGCTCTACCGGAGCGGCGGTTACGTCTGCGCCGTGACGGTTCCCAAGGAGCAGCAGTCGAAGAAACGGCCGATGTCGGTCAGCGTGCAGGCGCGCGGCAACCGGCCGGTGGTCGACGCGGGCCGCTTCACGCACCACGCGGGCCCGGTCACCGTCCACGCGGGCCACCGCTGCGTCCGCATCAGGGGCTCGGTCGGCTCGGGTTCCGTGAGTTCGGGCTGGATCCTGTGCTGAGCTGGGCGGTCCCGGCCGGGGGCCCGGCGATTCTCGGCTGAATCACAGAGAAGTCACAGGGTTCCCTCAAGTCCCCCTGGTGTCACACCCATTGCTCCGCTAGGTTCCGGCGGACATCTGTGTAACTCCAGGGGAGGGTGCATGCGCAAGGCGCTCAGATGGCTGCTGGCGCTCACGGTGCTCATAGGCACGCTGAGCACGGCCGGGGCGGCCACCGCGGCCGAGCCGGAGGCCACCACCGGCACGACCGGCACGACCGGCACGACCACCGGGGACATCAAGGACCGTCTTCTCGCGATACCGGGCATGAGCCTGATCGAGGAGAAGCCGTACACCGGCTACCGCTTCTTCGTCCTCGACTACACCCAGCCGATCGACCACCGGCACCCGTCCAGGGGGACGTTCCAGCAGCGCATCACGGTGCTGCACAAGGACACCGCCCGCCCGACGGTCTTCTACACCGGCGGCTACAACGTCTCCACGACCCCGAGCCGCCGCGAGCCGACCCAGATCGTGGACGGCAACCAGGTCTCGATGGAGTACCGCTTCTTCACCCCGTCCCGCCCCCAGCCGGCCGACTGGTCCAAGCTCGACATCTGGCAGGCGGCCAGCGACCAGCACCGCATCTTCGAGGCCCTCAAGCCCGTCTACACCCAGAGGTGGATCTCGACGGGCGGCTCCAAGGGCGGTATGACCGCCACGTACTACGAGCGCTTCTACCCGCGCGACATGGACGGCGTGGTCGCCTACGTCGCCCCCAACGACGTGGTGAACGACGAGGACTCCGCGTACGACCGCTTCTTCAGGAACGTCGGCACCAAGGAGTGCCGCGACAAGCTGAACGCGGTGCAGCGCGAGGCGCTGGTGCGCCGCGAGCCGCTGGAGAAGAAGTACGCGCAGTACGCGGCCGACAACGGCTACACCTTCACCACGATCGGCAGCCTGGACAAGGCCTACGAGGCGGTCGTCCTCGACTACGTGTGGGGCTTCTGGCAGTACAGCCTGCTCGCCGACTGCGCGACGATCCCGGCCGACGCGCCGCACGCCACGGACGACGCGATCTGGGACTCCGTCGACACCATCTCCGGCTTCTCGGCCTACACAGACCAGGGCCTGGAGACGTACACGCCGTACTACTACCAGGCGGGCACCCAGCTCGGCGCGCCCACGATCCACTTCCCCTCCATCGAGAAGAAGCTGATCCGCTACGGCTACCAGCCGCCGCGGAACTTCGTGCCGCGCTCCATCCCGATGACCTTCCAGCGGTCGGCGATGCGGGACGTGGACACATGGGTCGCGCACCACGCCCACCACATGCTGTATGTCTACGGCCAGAACGACCCGTGGGGCGCGGAGCGCTTCCGCCTCGGCAGGGGCGCCCGTGACGCGTACGTCTTCACCGCCCCCGGCCTCAACCACGGTGCCAACGTCGCCGGTCTCGTCCCCGACGAGAAGGCGCTCGCGACGGCCCGCATCCTGCAATGGGCCGGTGTCGCCTCCGCGGCCGTCCAGGCCGACCCGTCGGCGGCCCGGCCGCTGGCCGGATTCGACGCGAGGCTCGACCGGCGCGACATCGAGCGCGAGCCCGCGCTGCGCCCGTAAGGCGCGACTGCGCCCGCCCGCCGGTCATACCGGGCGGGCGCAGCCCACCGGTCTGCCGCCGCCCAACTGGACGTAGAGAGCCGTGCTGGACGGGCACTTGGAGCGGTCGACGACCGCCGAGGTCACCCGGTACTGCGGGGGCTTCCTGCCCTTGCCGTCGCAGGCGGTCTCGCGGACCTGACCGCTGCCCGCGCTGTAGACGCAGTCGCCGACGATCGTGCGGGGACCTCCGCCGCCGCCCGGGTCACCGGGGTGCGGGGCCTCCAGCTTGCGCATGCAGGCGTAGCCCTGCGGGACCGCGCCGTCGCCGTTCTCGTCCGCGGTGGGCCGGGTCTCGCTGATGTGCAGGACGAAGTCGGTGGCCGGCGGGCACAGCGGACCGTCGGCGACCCTGCCGTCGTAGCGGGCGATCACGCGCGCGGCGGCCCGTTCGCTGGTGCAGGGCACCTCGGTGAAGCTGGTCGTCCCGAAGGAACTGCACTCGGCGACCTCGAGGAACACCGCGCCGTAGCCGGAGGGTCGGGCCGAGGTCGTCACCGGGCGGGGTTCGGCGTCGTCGGAGGCCGACCAGCGATCGCAGCCGGCGAGCGCGGTGACGGCCAGCAGCAGCGCGCACACCGCCCCGACGCAACGCCGACCCACCGAGCTGGCTCGCATGTCTTCCCCCCGATACCCCTGCCCAGCGTGACCCGCCGCGGCGGGCACACGCCAGACATCCGGGGTGCTTTGCGTCTGTCGGGGGTGGTGCGTCCGGTCTGCGACGTAGGGCTAATACGTCATTCCGTACCCGATCGGATACAGCACCTGAGCAGGGTCGTCCGCCCGTTGCACCGCGACCGGAAGCCTGCCCCGCGGCTTCGCCCGGCCGGCGATCACCCGTGCGGCGGCCCGCAGTTCGACGTCCGTCCAGGAGTACGCCGCCAAGTGGGCGTCGGCAGACGGAAGATGCGCCACGTCGTACGGATTGCGGATGGCGATCACGACGACCGGGACGCCGGTGGCGACCAGCCGCTCGACGAGCGTCCGCTGGGAACTCGCCGCCGTGACGTTGTACGTCCCGACGATGACGGCGTCCATCCCTGAGGCGGCCGCGACCGCCCGGCCGATGGCCGCCTCGGTCGGCGCCGTCCCCGTGGACAGCGCCGTCGCCGTGAAGCCCAGCGCGGTCAGGGCGGTCGCGAGGACGGTGGTGGGCGGGCCGTCGGTGCCGGAGGGCGAGGCGGGGTCGGCGCCCACGACGAGCACGTTCCTGTGCGCACGGCGGGAGAGCGGCAGCAGGCCGCGCTGGTTGACCAGCAGGGTCGTCGTGCGTTCGGCGATCCGGTCGGCCGCCCTGAGGTGGGCCGCGGTGCCGACCGCGCGGTCGACCCCGCCGTCGCCGACGTACGGGTTCTCCAGCAGCCCGAGTCTCGCCTTGAGGCGCAGGACGCGCAGGAGCGACTCGTCGAGGCGCGCCTCGGTCAGCTCGCCGCCGCGCACCGCGTCGAGCACGGCGTGCCAGGCGACGTCGATGGACGGCGGGTTGAGGAGCTGGTCGACGCCGGCCTTCAGGGCCAGTACGGGGACGCGGTCGTCACCGTACTTCGTGCGCACGCCCTCCATGCCGAGCGAGTCCGTCACCACGACACCGTCGTAGCCGAGTTCCTCGCGCAGGATGCCGGTGAGGATCGGGTGGGAGAGCGTGGCGGGGTCGCCGGCCGGGTCGAGCGCCGGGACCATGATGTGGGCGGTCATGATCGAGTCGATGCCGGCCCGGATCGCGGCGCGGAAGGGCACGGCGTCGAGACCCGACCACAGCTCACGGCTGTGCGTGATGACCGGGAAGCCGAAGTGGCTGTCCACGGCGGTGTCGCCGTGCCCCGGGAAGTGCTTGGACGTGGCGGCCACGCCCGCGCTGCGGTATCCCTGCACCTCGGCCGTCACCAGCTCGGCCACCGCGTCCGGGTCGGCGCCGAAGGAGCGCACGCCGATGACCGGGTTGGCCGGGTTGACGTTCACGTCGGCGACCGGGGAGTAGTCCTGCCGGATGCCGAGCGCGCGCAGTTCGGTCCCGCTGAGCCGCCCCACCGTGCGGGCGTCCTCGCGTGAACGGCCCGCGCCCAGCGCCATCGCGCCCGGGAAGAGCGTCGCGGGCTTGCCGACCCGGGCCACTATGCCGTGCTCCTGGTCCGTGGAGATCAGCACGGGCAGGCCCCGCGGCTGGGCCAGGGAGACCTGCTGGATGCCGTTGGACAGAGCCGCGATCTGGTGCGGGTCGCGGGTGTTGTGGGCCCAGGTGAAGTAGATGATGCCGCCGACGCGGTAGCGGGCGATCAGTTCCGCCGCCGTTCTGACGCCGAGTTCGGCGAGGTTGGCATCGATGTCGGCCTGGTCGGGGGCGGTGGCCGAGTGGCCGTACACGCGCATCACGAAGAGCTGGCCGACCTTCTCCTCCAGCGTCATGCGGGAGATCAGGGCGCGGAGTGACGTTTCGTCATGATGGCCCCCGGCGGCCCGGGCGGGGACCGTGCCCAGGGCGAGAGCGGCGGTGGTCGCGGCGGTGGCGGCGAGAACCGTACGTCTGGACGGTGGTGCGGTGCTTCCCGTGCTGGAGTCGCGCACGAGCGCTCCTTCCCTCGTGAAGGAAACTTCCGAGGAGACACGAATATCCGGGAAGTTTCTTCCAGTCAAGGGTGTGCACAGTAGCCGGACAGGGGCCGTCACCGGCGCAGTTGGAGGGGGGCGCGCCGGTGACGGCGTGCTGCCGGCCGCAGGCGGCGGAGAGGGTGGTCAGCGATCGCAGCCAGCAGCGAGGCCGACACCGCACTGCGAGACTCGTGCGGCAGCATGCGGATTGGACGGGCCGGCACGGGTCCGGGTTCCCGGATAGCGGCTGATCGCCGAAGTCGGTACGGGAGTGCCGGGCGGGTCCGGTGAGGCGTCGAGGCGCTGCTCACGGCGCGTCGTGCCGGGACGCCGAGGACCAGTGGGACCGAAGGGTGCGAACCGTCTCCGCGATGGCAGGACGCCGTGCCGCGCCGGTGCGCCACACCGCGTACAGCCGCCGTACGGGCATCGGGTCCAGCGGCACCTCCACCACCCCGTCGGGAAGCGCGCCACGCCCGAGCCGGGGGAGGAGCGCGACCCCGAGCCCGGCCGCGACCAGGGCGACGAGGGTCGGGTTCTCGTCCGCCTGGTGGACGATGTCCGGCTCGCAGCCCGCCGCGCGCAGGGTGCGCACCAGCCAGTCGTGGCACACCCGGCCGGGCGGCTGGCAGATCCACCGTTCGCCGGCCAGCTCCTCCCGCCGCACGGACGCCCGCCCGGCGAAGGGATGCCCGGCGGGCACGAGGAGGTCGCACAGGTCGTCCCCGATCACCGCCTGCTCCACGCCCGGCGGAGCGGGGAGCGGCGCGATGTCCCAGTCGTGCGTGACGGCCACGTCGACGGCGCCCTTGGCGACCAGGTCCACGGAGAGATGGGGGTCGATCTCGGTGAGCCGGGCGTCGAGGGCCGGATGCCGGACGGCCAGGTCGGCCAGTACGGCGGGCAGCAGCCCGCGTGCCGCACTGGCGAACGCGGCGAGGTCCAGCCGGCCCGCGGGCACCCCGCGCCGCTCCTCGAGCTCGGTCTCGGCCCGCTCCACGATGGCCATCAACTGCTGTGCGGTGGAGGCTAGTTGGAGGGCCTGCTCGGTGAGCCGCACACCGCGTCCGCGCCGTTCGAGAAGTACGGTCCTGGTCTCCCGCTCCAGTTTGGCGATCTGCTGGGACACGGCGGAGGGCGTGTACCCGAGCGCGGCCGCGGCGGCGCCGACCGTGCCGTGCACGGAGACGGCGTGCAGGGCGCGCAGACGCTGGAGATCGAGCACGGCCCACCCCTTCCATCAGGAATGCTTCATCCAACCATGCAGCAGGATTCGCTGGTGCTTAACGGTTCACGGGCGTGATCCTCGACCCATGCGACCCGCCCACATCTGTCTCGCCGTCCTCGTCGCCGCCGTCTGGGGTGTGAACTTCACGATCGTCGAGGTCGGCCTCGGCCACTTCCCGCCCCTGCTCTTCTCGGCACTGCGCTTCCTGGTGGCCGCCCTGCCCGCGGTGTTCTTCGTGGGGCGGCCCAAGGTCGCGTGGAAGTGGATCGTGTCGGTCGGACTGGTCCTGGGCGTCGCCAAGTTCGGACTGCTCTTCATCGGCATGGACGCCGGGATGCCGGCCGGCCTGTCGTCCCTCGTCCTCCAGATCCAGGCCGTCTTCACGGCCCTGATCGCCTACGTCGTCCTGGGTGAACGGCCCACCGGTGTACGGCTCACGGGTATGGCGGTGGCCCTGTGCGGGGTGGGCCTGGCCGCCGTGGACGAGGGCACCGGCGGCCCGCTCGGCGCCTTCGCGCTGGTGATCGCGGCGGCGGCCTGCTGGGGCGTGTCCAACGTCCTCACCCGCAGGGCGTCCCCGCCCGACTCCCTCAACTTCATGGTTTGGGTGAGCACCGTCCCCGTACTGCCGCTGCTGGGCCTCTCGCTGCTGACGGAGGGCCCGGCCCGAGACCTCGACGCGCTGCGCGCCCTCGACTGGCGGGGCGCCGGAATCGTGGTCTACGTCGCCTGGATCACGACCGTCCTCGGCTTCGGGGCATGGGGGTGGCTGCTGCACCGCCACCCCGCGTCCACCGTCGCGCCCTTCTCCCTGCTGGTCCCGGTCTTCGGCATGTCGTCCGCGGCCCTGTTCCTGGGCGAGTCGGTCGGCCCCCTGCGCTGGGGAGCGGCGGCGCTGCTGGTGGGAGGGGTGGCCCTGACCTCCCTGGCACCCTCATGGACGGCCCGCGCGCCGGTCCGTCCGCCGGACGGACCGGCGCGGGACCGGATCGGGGAGCAGGCGTGAGCGCACGGCCCTGGCCGACATCCCCGGGTCCGAGCCCGGGCGGTGGATGCCGGCCGGTCAGTGCGGGATGCCGTCGATCAGTTCGCGGGCGCCCTGGCGCAGCAGGGCGACGGCGACCGAGGTGCCGAGGGTCGCGGCGTCGAGACGGCCCGCCCACTCGTGCGCGTTCAGGACCGTCTTGCCGTCCGGAGTGAACACGCAGGCGCGCAGCGACAGTTCGCCGCCGCCGCCGACCTTCGCGTAGCCCGCGATCGGCGAGTTGCAGTGGCCCTGCAGCACGTGCAGGAACATGCGCTCGGCGGTGGCCTCGCGGTGCGTGTCCGGGTCGCCGAGGTCGCTGATCGTCTCGATCAGGTCCGTGTCGCCCTCGCGGCACTGGAGGGCCAGGATGCCCGCGCCGATCGGCGGCATCATCGTCTCGGGCGACAGGGTCTCGCTGATCACGTCCGCGCGGCCGATGCGTTCGAGCCCGGACACCGCGAGCAGCAGTGCGTCCGCCTCACCCGCCGCCAGCTTCTCCAGCCGGCGGTTGGCGTTGCCCCGGAACGGCACACACTCCAGGTGCGGGTGCGAGGCGGCCAGCTGGGCGACGCGCCGCACCGAGGAGGTGCCGATCCGGGTGCCCTGCGGCAGCTCGTCGAGGGTGAGCCCGGCGGGGTGGATCAGCGCGTCGCGGATGTCGTCCCGGGCCAGGAAGGCGGCGAACATCGTTCCCGCGGGCAGCGGGCGGTCCGCGGGGATGTCCTTCACGCAGTGCACCGCGAGATCGGCCTCGCCCGCCAGCAGCGCCGCGTCGACCTCCTTGGTGAACGCGCCCTTGCCCTCGACCTTGGACAGGTCGCCCATCCACTTGTCGCCGGTGGTCCTCACCGGGACGACCTCGGTGCGGATCTCTGGACGGAGCGCGCTCAACTCGGTTCGTACGCGCTCCACTTGGGCCAAGGCCATGGGGGAGTCGCGGGAGACGATACGGATCAGTTCCGGGGCCGACATGCCGACCACGATAGCCGGTTTGCCGGGGGTGAGTGGGGGGTAAGGCGATCGCCCCAGGTGGTGGCGGGGAGGCGGCGCGGTGGTCCTCGAACACGGGTGGGGCGGTGGGTGCGGAGAGGGGGCGCGGCGACGGGGTACGGTGCCGGTCCGCGCGGGGCGGTCCGGTGCCGGGTCCGGAGGGGCCGGGGCGGGCCTACGCCGACTCGTTCAGCAGACGCCCGAGATGGTCCCGGCCCGGGCCCAGCAGTTCCGGTAGCGGCGCGGCGGCCTCGTACCACCGCTTCTCGTACTCCCAGCACAGCCAGCCGTCCCAGCCCTCCCGGGAGAGCAGCTCCACACACTCCGCGAGCGGCAGAACACCCGCGCCCAGCGGGAGCGGGGTGGTGTCCTCGGCGGACGCGATGTCCTTGACCTGCACATAGCCGAGGTACGTGCACAGGGCCGCGTACGTCGACGGCGGCTCCTCGCCGCCGAGCCAGGTGTGCATGACGTCCCACAGCGCGCCCACGTGGTGATGGCCGACCAGACCCAGGATCCGCATCGCGTCCGCGCCGGTGCGGTGCGAGTCGTGGGTCTCCAGCAGGATGCGTACACCCACGTCGGCGGCGTACTCCGCGGCCGTGCCGAGCCGTCGCGCCGCCGTCGAGTCGGCCTCCTCGGCGCTCTGGTCGGCGCTCGCGCCCGGGAAGACACGGACGAACGGGGCCGACAGGTCCCGCGCCAGGTCCAGCAGTTCGCGGATCTCGGCGACGACGTGGGCGTCGTCACCGGGCGCCGCCACCCGCGTGTACCCGGCCAGGCCCATGATCTCGACACCGCCCGCCTCGAACGCGGCGGCCACCCCGGCCCGCTCGGCCGGCCCGAGCCCGGGGTGCACCGGTTCCTCGGGGTGCGCGCGCAGTTCCACGCCGTGATAGCCGTGCGCGGCGGCGAGTCGTACGACGTCGGGGACGGGGAGCCCGGGCACGCCGAGCGTGGAGAAGGCCAGCTTCATGGACCGGGACCCTACCCGGCACTCCGGATCATCCGGGGGAGCCGTGCAGATCCAGTCGCCAGTCCTGGCCGACGAGATCCGCGCCGAAGGAACGGTGCGGTTTCTCGGCGACGAGGGAGAAACCGTGGCGCTGGTAGAGGTGGCGGGCCGAGGTCAGGACGTCGTTGGTCCACAGGACGAGGTCCCGGTAGCCGCCGTCCCGCGCGAAACCGACGACCGCCTCGACCAGCCGGTCGCCGATGCCGAGGCCGCGGGCGTCCGGCTCGACGAGGAGCAGACGCAGCCGGGCCGTTCCCGGGGCGTCGTCCCGCGCGCACATCACGCACCCCACCGGCCGCCCGGCCAGCTCGGCGATCCAGGCCCGCTCCAGGTGCGGATCGTGATCCTCGGCGAAGTCCGCGACGATCCGGGCGACCAGACCTTCGTAGTCGGTGTTCCAGCCGTACTCGGCGGCGTACAGCGCGGCGTTGCGCTGCACGATCCAGCCGAGGTCGCCGGGGACGGGCTCGCGCAGCACGACGTCCTCGCGGTGGTGGCGCGCACCCGGGGCGGGGCGGGGGCGGTGGGCGGACAGGAGGGTGCGCACGGTGTGCATCGCCTCGGCGAGGCGGGGACGGTCGTCGGCCGGGACGGTCGCCAGCAGGGCTCCGACGGATTCCCGTGAGCGCTCGTCCAGGACGGCAGCGGTCTCCCGGCCGCGCTGGGTGAGTGTGATCCGGCGGCGGCGCGGGTCGCGCGGCGAGGGTGCCCGTTCGATCAGGCCGTCCTGCTCGAACTTGCTCAGGATCCGGCTCAAGTATCCGGAGTCCAGCGACAGTTCGGCACGGAGGTCGGCGGCGTCGGAGTGCGGGGAGTGCGCGAGCTCGTACAGCACGCGTGACTCGGTGAGGGTGTACGGGGCGTAGAGGTGGCGGCCGTAGTCGAGTGCGCCGATGACGTTCGTGTAGAAGCGGTTGAAGGAGCGGATGTCCTGGACGGTCATGGTCAACCCCGGATGTCGGCTCTGGCTGTCGGCTCTGGGTGATCGGTGCGGGTGGATCTGGGCGAGTGGTGGGGACGGTTGACTCAGTCAGAGGTACGGGTCGAGCGTACGGGCGCGGATGAGGTGGAGTCCACGGGGCGGACGTGTCAGCCATGACCCTGGCCGTCGGGACGTCGCCCGGCCGTCGCCGGTGCTTGGCCGCCTTACGTGGGCTCCCCGACCGCCGGCGCCGCGGCTGCCGGACGACACGGCGGAGCAGTTGGAGAAGGCGAAGGAGTGAGGTGGCGACGCTGCCGAAGCCGACGCTTCCCGGTGCCGACCAGTCCTTCCCGCACCGGGAGCGGGGGCGGCGGCCGCACGTGTGAGTAGTGCCGGCCCGCGGTCGGTGGGTGGGTCGGGGCCGTGCCGGTGTGTCGAGGCCGTCGCCGCCGGATCAGGCGTGGGCCGGGCATGGGAGCCGCTGCTCGATCCGAACGTAAGCGACGGCCTGCGACACACCGGCACGGCCCCTCGCGTGGCACGGGCGGCTGCGGGTGCGGGGGCGAGGTGTGGTTTTTCAGCCCGTCCGGCGTTTGAGGACGAGCCCTTCGGGCGAGCGGGGGTCCAGGGGGCGCAGCCCCTTGGCGGGGGCTGGGGCGGAGCCCCCGGGTACGGGATGGGTCGGGTAGGGGCGGCGGGGGCGAGGAACGGTTTGGGGGGCGGGCCGTGGGCGTCCGGCAGGAGGACGGGGGCCTCAGGTCTTGGGGACCCCGGTGGACCCCCGCACCATCAACTCCCCCCGCACCGTGGCGATCCCCCCGGGCGGAGCCTCTTCACGGCCCATCGCGACCCGCCCCGCCCGCGCCCCCGCCTCCGACAACGGCAAGCGCACCGTCGTCAGCGCCGGCACCGCGTCGATGCTGAACGGCAGATCGTCGAACCCGGCGACCGACACATCGTCCGGGATACGCAGCCCCGCGTCACGCAACGCCGCACACGCGCCGAGCGCGACGGTGTCGTTCGCGGCGACGACAGCCGTCAGCCCCGGCTCCCTGCGCAGGAGTTCGACCGTCGCCTCGTACCCGGAACGACGGTCGTAGCGCCCGTGAACGGTCCACCGCGGATCGTCCTCGATCCCGTGCGCGGCGAGCGCGGCCCGGTGCCCCTCCAGCCGGTGCCGGGTCGTGGTCCGCTCCTCGGGCCCGGCGATGTACCCCATCCGCCGGTGTCCGAGCCCGATCAGATGCTCGGTGAGCCGCTGCCCGCCACCCCGGTTGTCGAAGGTCAGCGCGATCGCCTCGGGGGCGTCCGGCGCGGGCGGACGACCGCACAGGACCACCTGGGTCCCCGCCTCCCCGAGCTTGCGCAGCTTCGCCGCGACCGCCGCCGCGTGCGGCGCGTCCTCTACGGCGCCGCCGGTCAGTACGACCGCCGCGGCGCGCTGCCGCTGCAGCAGCGTGAGGTACGTCAGCTCGCGCTCCGCGATGCCGCCGGTGTTGCACACCACCCCCAGCCGCTCCCCGCCCGCACGCCCCCCGGGGCCCTCGATCTCCGACTGGATCGCGGCCGCCATGATCCCGAAGAACGGGTCGGCGATGTCGTTGACCAGGATCCCGACCAGGTCGGAGGTGGCGGCGGCCAGCGAACTGGCGGGCCCGTTCAGTACGTAGTCCAGGTCGTCCACCGCGCGCAGCACCCGCTCGCGCGTGGACGCCGCGACGGGATAGTTCCCGTTCAGCACCCGGGACACGGTCGCGGGCGAGACCTGCGCCCGCGCCGCCACGTCCGCCAGGGTCACGGTCATCTCGTCGTCCTCCGGTCACGCGTCGCGTTGTCGTCGTGCTGCAAACAGGCGGGTGCGAGGAGCCGGGGCGCCGAGGCGCGCGGCCAGGCGTCGCGCACACCCCCGCACCCGTGTACGCCCGCCACGTGCGGGTCCATCCGATCGTGCCCGCGCCCCCAAGTCCAGCCGTCCGGGCGGTCGAACATCTCGTCATCCGCGTGGTCTTGTCCGATCGGCTGGACAGAGGCTAGCTTCTCTCTTGGATAGAAAGCGCTTGCTGTCACGCTCGTCAGTGGGGGCGTACGCGGCGCGGAACCCGCGTACGAAGGGGAAGACGTGACACGCAAGACGGTGCGTATCGCCATGAACGGCGTGACGGGACGCATGGGATACCGCCAGCACCTCGTCCGCTCGATCCTCGCCCTGCGCGACCAGGGCGGTCTGGATCTGGGCGACGGCACGGTGCTGTGGCCCGAGCCGGTACTCGTCGGCCGCCGCGCCCACGCCCTGAGGACGCTCGCCGAGCGGCACGGGCTGGAGCACTGGTCGACGGACGTGGACGTGGTCCTCGCCGACCCGGACGTCGACCTCTACTTCGACGCGCAGGTCACCTCCGCCCGCGAGGAGGCGATCAAGAAGGCCATCGCGGCAGGGAAGCACATCTACACCGAGAAGCCGACCGCCACCGGCCTGGACGGCGCCCTGGAACTGGCCCGGCTCGCCCACGCGAAGGGCGTCAAGCACGGGGTCGTGCAGGACAAGCTCTTCCTCCCGGGGCTGCTGAAGCTCAAGCGCCTGATCGACGGCGGCTTCTTCGGGCGGATCCTGTCCGTGCGGGGGGAGTTCGGCTACTGGGTCTTCGAGGGCGACTGGCAGTCCGCCCAGCGTCCCTCCTGGAACTACCGCACCGAGGACGGCGGCGGCATCGTCGTCGACATGTTCCCGCACTGGGAGTACGTCCTGCACGAGCTCTTCGGCCGGGTCACCTCCGTCCAGGCACTCACCGCCACCCACGTCCCGCAGCGGTGGGACGAGCAGGGCAAGCCGTACGACGCCACGGCCGACGACGCCGCGTACGGCGTCTTCGAGCTGGAGGGGGGTGCCGTCGCCCAGATCAACTCCTCCTGGGCCGTTCGCGTCAACCGTGACGAACTGGTCGAGTTCCAGGTCGACGGGACGGAGGGGTCGGCCGTCGCCGGGCTGCGCAACTGCCGTGTCCAGCACCGGTCCGCCACCCCCAAGCCGGTCTGGAACCCCGACATCCCGGCCGCCTACTCCTTCCGCGACCAATGGCAGGAGGTCCCCGACAACGCCGATTTCGACAACGGTTTCAAAGCCCAGTGGGAGCTGTTCCTGCGGCACGTCTACGCCGACGCGCCCTACCACTGGGACCTCCTGGCCGGCGCCCGCGGCGTGCAGCTCGCCGAGCTGGGCCTGAAGTCCTCGGCCGAGGGCCGCCGTGTCGACGTGCCGGAGATCTCGCTGTGACCGTCCGTCTGCCGGACCCGGCGGGCGGGGTGAGGCTGTACGAGCCCCGCGCCGAGCCCCTCGCCCTCACCACCGGGTCGCCCCTCACCTCCCGTACGGTCTTCTCGGCGGCGCACGTCGTCGCCGACCCCTACGCCGACGTGTCCCCCGACTCGCCCGCCGCCGTCGACTGGGACGCCACCCTCGCCTTCCGCCGCCACCTGTGGTCGCACGGCCTCGGTGTCGCCGAGGCGATGGACACCGCGCAGCGCGGGATGGGCCTGGACTGGGCCGGCGCGGCCGAACTCATCCGCCGGTCGGCGGCGGAGGCGAAGGCGGTCGGTGGCCGGATCGCGTGCGGAGTGGGGACCGACCAGATCACCGCCGGCTCCCTGGCGGAGGTCCGCGCCGCGTACGAGGAGCAGCTCGCGCTCGTCGAGGAGACCGGCGCGCAGGCCGTCCTGATGGCCTCACGGGCCCTGACCGCCGCCGCGCGGGGCCCCGAGGACTACCTCGACGTCTACGGGCATCTCCTGCGCCAGGCCTCCCGGCCGGTGGTCCTGCACTGGCTGGGCCCGATGTTCGATCCGGCGCTCGAGGGCTACTGGGGGTCGAGCGACCTGGACGCGGCGACGGACGTCCTCCTGGAGGTGATCGCGGCCCGTCCCGACAAGGTCGACGGCATCAAGGTCTCCCTCCTCGACGCCCGGCGCGAGGTCGGCCTGCGCCGCAGGCTCCCGCACGGGGTCCGCTGCTACACGGGCGACGACTTCCACTACCCCGAGTTGATCGCGGGCGACGAACAGGGCTTCAGTCATGCCCTGTTGGGCATCTTCGACCCGCTGGGACCGCTGGCGGCCGAGGCGGTGCGGGTGCTCGACACGGGTGACGTGAAGGGATTCCGCGAGCTGCTCGATCCCACCGTCGAGCTGTCCCGTCACCTTTTCCGGAGGCCGACCCGCTTCTACAAGACGGGAGTCGTCCTCCTGGCGTGGCTCGCCGGACATCAGGGGCACTTCACGATGGTGGGCGGCCTGCAGTCGGCCCGTTCCCTCCCGCACCTCGGCCGTGCTTACGAACTGGCCGACGGACTGGGGCTGTTCCCCGACCCGGCCCTTGCGGAGACCCGGATCAAAAACCTGCTCGCGCTGTACGGGGTGGACCAGTGAGCCCGGCCGGCCCGGTGAGGCCGGTGGGCGACGTCCTTGAGCGGTTCAGCATCAACCAGATGACCGTCAGACAGCTCACGATGCCCGAACTGGTCGCCGCCTGCGCCGAGTTCGGTGTCCGGGGCGTGGGGCTGTGGCGGGAGCCGGTCCGGTCCTACGGCATCGGGGCGACCGCCAGGCTCGTGCGGGACGCGGGCCTGTCGGTGACGACACTGTGCCGCGGGGGGTTCCTCACCGCGATCGAGCCCGCCGAGCGTGCCCGTGCCCTGGCCGACAACCGGGCGGCGGTCGACGAGGCCGCGACGCTCGGCACCGACACACTGGTCCTGGTCTCCGGCGGTCTGCCGGCCGGGTCGAAGGACCTGCGCGGCGCCCGTGAGCGCATCGCCGACGCGCTGGCGGAACTGGGCCCGTACGCCGCCGGGCGCGGCGTACGGCTGGCCGTCGAGCCCCTCCACCCGATGTACGCCGCCGACCGCTGTGTCGTCTCCACCCTCGCTCAGGCACTGGACCTCGCGGAACGTTTCCCCGCCGACCAGGTGGGCGTCGCCGTCGACACCTACCACGTCTGGTGGGACGACACCGCGCCCGCCCAGATCGCTCGCGCGGGGGCGTCCGGACGTATCCACACCTTCCAACTCGCCGACTGGACGACCCCGTTGCCCGAGGGCGTCCTCAACGGCCGCGGCCAGATCGGCGACGGTGCCGTCGACATGCGGGAGTGGCGGGGGTACGTGGAGGCGGCGGGCTACGCCGGTCCCATCGAGGTCGAGCTGTTCAACGACGGGCTCTGGGCCCGGGACGGGCGGGAGGTGCTGGCGGAGACGGTGGCACGGTTCGTGGAGCATGCCGGGTAGCCGGGTAGCCGGGTAGCCGGTGGTGGGCAGCTGCGCGGGGTGGCGTCGGCGCCCGTCGCCGGAGCGTGCGGAGGTTACTTCCGTGTTCCGTGGGCGGCCCGCTTGGTCAGGACCGACAGCAGCACCGGGATCACCAGGTCGATCACCCGGGCCACCGTCGCCGGAGGCAGCCCCGTCTTCCTGGCGACCGCGTTCGCGGCCGGCCTGCTGATGCGGGCGAGCAGGCCGCCCATCAGGCCGCCGGTCCCCATGCCGCCCAGGCCGCCCAGGGTGGCCACCCCGCTCAGCGGGGCCTCCTGCGCTTCCGCGTAGGCCTGCTGGACCTCCCCCGGATCCGTGACCGCACGGTCCTGGATGCCTCCCGAGAATTCCGAGACCGTCGTGCCGACGACCTCGCGCGCTCCGGCCGCGTCCGTGCCGAGCAGACCCGCGATCTCCTGGAGCCCGGCGTCGTCGAGCGCGTCGAGCACATCCTTCTGGAGTGGCTCCTCGTTCATGCCGCACACGCTACGTGCACCCCGGTCGGTCGGCACGCCGAAAAAATCCCGGAAGTACGTACAACCCTCCCCGCACCTGGTGGGTCGTACTTGGCATCAGGACTTCTGGAGGGGGATCTGGGGGGATCGCGGGGGTTCTGATGCGGAGGGGAACGCGAGGGGGCCCGGTCGACGGACCGGGCCCTCTCGAAGCATTCCGGCCTCCGCTCGCGTCCCCGCCTCCGCTCATGGCCGGGACCGGTGCACGGGCCGTGACCCACGGGGAGCGGCTGAATCCGCCGTTGCCCGCGTGACGGCGGACGCCCACGCTGCTCCCTGAGCCGGACGACGGTCGATTCGGGGGGCGGATCCCGTGCTGCGCATCCACTTCACGCCCGAGGACTTCACCCGTATCCGGGTGGCGGGCACCCCCGACCCGCTCTGGGAGATCACCTGTAGCCTGCACAGGCTCCAGACCACGCGCGGGCGCTGGGCGTACGCCGACTGGTACCGCACCACCCGGGACACCCTCGCGGGCACTGGGCTCGGTGCGGCGGTCCGCCGGCTGCTCGTCCCGGTCCTGCCCCGCGCGCTGTACCTCCCCGACTTCCTCACCCCGTACGAGGCCGTCGACGGGCTGGACCGGGGACTGGCGGCGATCGTCGACACCCCGCCCGCCCGCGTCGCCCACGAGGTGGGTCTGCTGGACCGGCTCAGCGGAGCCCCGTCCTGGGCACCCCGGCTGGTCGAACGCGGCACCCGCGAGGAGCTCGTCAAGGCTCTGCGCGCCTACCACGAAGCGGTCATCGCGCCGCACCACGACCGCATCTGCGCGGGGATCGCCGGGGAGCGCGCGCTGCGGGCCCGCCAGACCCTCGACACCGGCATCGACGGGCTGCTCGCCGGTCTGTCGCCGGTCATGCGCTGGCATCCACCGGTCCTCCACGTCGACTACGTGGAGGACCGCGACCTGTATCTCGGCGGCCGCGGGCTGCGCCTGGTCCCGTCGTACTTCTGCTGGCAGTCGCCGATCTCGATGGCCGACGACTCCCTGCGACCGGTGCTGATCTACCCCCTGCACACCTCCCGGCCGCCCGCCGCCGGGCCGGCCGCCGACGCCCCCCTCGCCGCGCTGCTGGGCGGGACCCGCGCCGCCGCCCTGCGGTCCCTGGCCCTGGGCGCCACCACCTCGGAGCTGGCCCGCTTCCTCGGGGTCTCGCCCTCCACCGCCACGCACCACACCACGGTGCTGCGCGACGCGGGGCTGATCACCAGCAGGCGGTGGCACAACACCGTGCTGCACACCCTCACCCCGTTGGGGGCGGCGTTGCTCCGCCGGACACCGGTGGCCCCGGGAGGCCCGGCGGTCCGGCACTGAGTTCCGGTCATGACCCACGGTCCGCGGCAGGCGAAACGCGCCCCGGACCGTCCCACCAGCCCCACCGGCCGCACGGTCACCGCCGGAGCAAGGGACTCCGCCGCCGGGCCGGGCACTTTCGAGCCCGGTCGAAGGTCGTGGTCCGCACGGGCCGGCTCTGCGAGCGTCTGCGGCGTGCACCCCGGACGCGGCAGCCACTGTCCGTCCGGACCCACGGCCGTGTGCACGAGCGACGGCACGACCGAACACCGGAACACCGGAACACCCGGAACAACCGGAACACCCGGAACACCGAAAAGGGGAAGCATGAACAGAGCCATCGCCGCCGGCGCGCTCGCGCTCGTTTCCGCCGCGACCTGTCTGACGCTCGCTCCCGCGGCCTCCGCCGCCCCACAGGCCTGTGTGACCTCGACGCTCACCACCGGGGGCAACGAAGGCGTCGGAACCATCCGCAACAAGTCCGCCACCAGCAGCTGCGGCGACCTGAACCTCACCTACTCGGACGACTCGACCTCCCCGTACGGGGACTACTACGCCGGCCGGCTGCGCAACTCCAGCGGCGTCTGGCACACCTGCAGCAAGGGCTACGTCTGGGCCTCCGACGGCAGCCACAGCGTCAACGACTCCACGTACTGGCTGTGCACCGACGTCTCCGACAACACCCCGTTCACGGTGGCGAGCCAGCTCGACGGCGGCGACTCCGTCAAGATCACCCATTGACCGGGAGCGGAGCGTTCGCCGACCCGGTCCCTGTCGCGCGGGGGTGTCATCGGCGCGGGCCGACGGCACCCCCGCCAGGGGCAGGGGGCCGACGGGCGAGACGGGGGACAGGGGGCGAGGGGCGGGGGACACGGGGACAGGACACGGGGGACCGCGGAGGAGATGGGGAGGCGGGGGGAGTGATTCGGATGGTGCGTCCGGCCGAGACGGGTGGCAGGCGCCGGTTCCCGGTCAGGGGCGTGGGCCTGGCCGTCGCCGCTCTGCTCACCGCGGCCTGCTCGGCCGACCCCGCCCCGCCGTCGGCCCCGGCCCCGGCGGCACGCGTGGCCGCCGCCCGCCTCAGCGCCGCCCTGCCGGACGACCCGGTCCGCATGGTCCTGCCCGCGACCGGCGCCGAGACCCGCTGGACCCAGGGGCTGGACGTCTTCGTACGGCAGGAGGCGCGGGCCGCCGCCGCGTCGTGCGCGCGGGACCACGGGACCGCTCTTCCCGCACGGGCCCCGCTCACGTTCATCCGCTACTACGAGCTCCCCGACCTGGATTTCGTCGCCCGGCACGGGATGAGCGAGAGCGCCGCGGTACCCGCCGCCGTGCCCGGACCGGCGACGACCGGCGCCGGTACATCTGGTGCGAGCGGGAGCGGTGACGGTGGTGGGTCCGGCGATGGTTCCGGCGGTTCGGCCGCCGCGCGCCGCTGCGTCACCGAGGGGACGGCCGCCGCCACGGCGCTGCGCGACACCTACGCCGCCCTCCAGGGCCGGTGGTTCGACACCCTCGTCCCCCTGCGCCGCGATCCCGCCGTGCTGGAGGCCCTGCGCACCCTGCCCGGCTGCCTGGCCGGGCACGGGATCAGGGTCCGCGACGAGAACGGCTTCTTCGCCCTCGCCGACACCCAGGAACAGACCGCCGCCCCCGACGGGCTGCCCGCCGTCGAACGCGCCCTCGGCAGCGCGTACGCCGACTGCATGCGCCCCGTCGAGGCCGTCCGTGAACCGGCCCGTCTACGGCTGCGCGCCCGTTTCCTCGCCGACCACGCCGCCGAGGTCCGCACCCTGCGCGCGACCCTCGTCCCGGCACTCCACCGGGCCGCGCGGGAGCACGGTCTGCGGCTCGTCTTCCCGGCTCCGTAGCCGAACCGTCCGGTCCGGCACCACGTCCGGTCCGGCACCACGTTCGGTCCGACCACGTCCGGTCCGGCACCGGCGTCTAGAAGAACACCCCGCACCGCAGCAGCACGTTGGCGTACGGCCGTGCCTCCCCCGTGCGGACGATCAGCCGAGCGCCCGCCGACAGCGCCTTCAGCTCCTCGTGCGGGACCAGTTCCAGCGTGGGGAAGCGGCCGGTCAGCAGCGCGGAGGCCGCCGGGTTCGCCCCGTGGACCTCGCGCGCGGCGACGGCGCCCTCCACCACCAGCTCCGCGAGCAGCCCGTCGAGCACCTCGGCGAACGACGGCACCCCGGCCCGGAAGGCCAGGTCCACGACGCGCGGCCCCTCCGGTATCGGCATGCCGGCGTCGCACACCAGCACCCCGTGCCCATGGCCCAGTTCGGCCAGGGCGCCCGCCAGGTGGCGGTTCAGAATTCCGGCTCTCTTCACAACGACTCGACCTCCTCGGCGGTCGGGAAGGACTCCTGAGCACCGGGCCGGGTGACGGCGACGGCACCCACCCGGGCCGCGTACGCGGCGGCGGCGGACAGCGGCTCGCCGAGCCCCAGCCGCCAGGCCAGCGCCGCGGTGAACGAGTCCCCCGCACCCGTCGTGTCCACGGTCTCCACCCGCACGGACGGCACCCGCACGGCTCCGTCCGCGTCCGCCACCAGCGCGCCCCGCGCGCCCAGCGTGACGACCACCGAGCGCGGGCCCAGGGCGAGCAGGGCCGTCGCCCAGTCCTCGGGCTCCGGGCCCGCACCGTCGCCCAGCACCACCCGGGCCTCGTGCTCGTTCACGATCAGCGGATCGCAGGCCGCCAGCACCTCGGCGGGCAGCGGCCGGGGCGGCGACGGATTCAGCACGAAACGACTGCCGGACGCGAGCGTCCGTACGGCCTCCACGACCGTCTCCAACGGGATCTCCAGCTGTGCCGAGACCACCCGGGAGGCCCGCACGAGAGGCGTGGCCGCCCGGACGTCCTCGGGCGTCAGCCGGCCGTTCGCGCCCGGGGAGACCACGATGCTGTTGTCCCCGGACGGGTCCACCGTGATCAGCGCCACGCCGGTGGGCGCCCCGCCGACGAGCACGCCCGCGGTGTCGACGCCGGCCGCCCGCTGCGAGTCGAGCAGCAGCCGGCCGTGCGCGTCGTCGCCGACCCGGGCCAGCAGGGCCGTACGGGCCCCGAGACGGGCGGCGGCGACCGACTGGTTGGCGCCCTTGCCGCCGGGGTGGACGACGAGGTCGGAGCCGAGCACCGTCTCACCGGCCGCGGGCCGCCGCTCGACCCCGATCACCAGGTCCGCGTTGGCCGAGCCCACGACCAGCAGGTCGTAGTCGTACATGAACTGTCTCCCTGTGTAGCTGAGGTGGGTCGGGGCGGCCGGCCGGTCGCGTGGACCGCCCGGCCGCCCCGTCGCCGGTCGGCTCAGCCGGTGAACCCGGCCACGTTCTGCGCCGTGACCACCTTCACCGGCACCATCACGGTCTTCTCGACCTTCTTGCCCTCGGCGGACTTGAGCGCGTTCTCCACCGCGATCCGGCCGAGCTCCGTCGGCTGCTGGGCCACGGAGGCGTACAGCGTGCCGTTCTTGACCGCCTTCAGTCCGTCGGGGGTGCCGTCGAAGCCGATGACCGAGACGGACTTGCCGGCCTTGGAACCGAGCGCCTTGAGCGCGCCGAGCGCCATCTCGTCGTTCTCGGCGAAGACACCCTGGACGTCGGGGTGCGCCTGGAGCAGGTTCGTCATCACGTCGAGGCCCTTGGTGCGGTCGAAGTCCGCGGGCTGCCGGGCGACGACCTTGATGCCGGGGTAGGCCTTCAGGCCCTCGGCGAAGCCCGCGCCCCGCTCACGGCTCGCGGACGTGCCCGCCAGACCCTGCAGGATCACGATCTTGCCCTTGCCGCCCAGCTTCTCGGCCAGCGCCTTGGCGCCCAGCTTGCCGCCCGCGATGTTGTCGGAGGCGACGAGCGCGGCCGTGTTCGCCTTGTTCACCCCCCGGTCGACACCGATGACGGGGATGCCGGCCTTGTTCGCCGAGCGGACCGCCGGGCCCGCCGCGTCCGAGTCCACCGGGTTGACGATGATCGAACCGAGGCCCGAACTGGTGAAGTTCTGCAGCTGGTTGGCCTGCTGGGAAGCGTCGTTCTGCGCGTCGGTGACCGTCAGGCGCACACCGAGCTTCTTCGCCTCCTGCTGCGCGCCCGCCTTGATCTGGACGAAGAAGGGGTTGTTCAGGGTGGAGAGCGACAGGCCCACCTTCTTCGTCGCCGGCGAGGAGGAACCGCCGTGCACGAAGGACATCGCACCGACGATCGCCGCCGCGACCACGGCCGCGATGATGTATGTCGCCGCCTGCTTGCCCCGGTTGCCCGGTGTACCGGCCCCCGCGGGCGCCGGGGTCGCCCCGGCCTTGCGCCGCACCGTGTCGAGCAGCACCGCGAGCGCGATCACGACACCGATGACGACCTGCTGCCAGAAGGCGGACACGGACAGCAGGTTGAGGCCGTTGCGCAGCACCGCGAGGATCAGCGCGCCGATCAGCGTGCCGGACGCCTTGCCGGTGCCGCCCGCGAGCGAGGCACCGCCGATGACGACCGCGGCGATCGCGTCCAGCTCGTAGCCCTGCGCGGCCTGCGGCTGCGCGGAGGAGAGCCGGGAGGCGAGCACGATGCCCGCGGCGGCCGCGAACAGACCCGACAGGGCGTAGATCGCGAGCTTCTGCTTCTTCACCCGGAGGCCGGAGAGGCGGGCCGCCTCCTCGTTGCCGCCGATGGCGTACATGGAGCGGCCGATGTACGTACGGCCGAGGATCACGGCCGTGATCAGGCCCATGGCGACCATGACGAGGACCGGGACGGGCAGCCAGCCGCCGAGGGTGTCACCGAGGTGCGAGACCGAGGAGGGGAAGGCGATCGGGCTGCCCTGCGAGATCACCAGGGACAGGCCGCGGCCCACCGAGAGCATGGCGAGCGTCGCGATGAACGGCGGCAGTTTCCCGTACGCGATCATCACGCCGTTGATCAGTCCGACGGCGATGCCGGCGGCGATCGAGACGATCACCGCGATCCAGACCGGGACACCCTGCGAGGTCGCCAGCCAGGCGAGGACGGTCGCCGAGAGCGCGGCGACCGAGCCGACCGACAGGTCGATGCCGGCGGCGACGATCACGAAGGTCGAGCCGAAGGCGAGGATGGCGGTCACGGCTGCCTGGACGCCTATGTTGAGCAGGTTGTCCGTCGTCAGGAAGTCGCCGGACAGCGCCGCCATCGCGATGACGAGGGCGATGAGCGCGGTGAGCGCTCCGTTGTCGAGCAGGAGGCGGCGGACCGCCGAGGCGCCACTCGCGCCCGATGTGCTCTTGAGCGTGTCAGTGGCCACGGGAGCCCTCCACAGCGGTTTCGGAGTTGTTGGTGGTCGGTGTGCTGACGGCGAGTGCCATCACGGAGTCCTGCGTGGCTTCGGCCGCGGACAGCTCGCCCGCGATCCGGCCCTGGGCCATCACCAGCACCCGATCGCTCATGCCGAGCACCTCGGGCAGATCGCTGGAGATCATCAGGACGGCCGCGCCCGCGGCCGTCAGTTCGTTGACGAGCTGGTAGATCTCGACCTTGGCGCCGACGTCGATGCCGCGGGTCGGCTCGTCGAGGATCAGCACCTTGGTGTCGGCCAGCAGCCACTTGCCGATGACGACCTTCTGCTGGTTGCCACCGGACAGGGTGCGCACGTGCTGGCCGAGGCCGGCCATCCGGACGCCGAGCTGCTCGGCGATCCGCGCGGCGGCCACCCGCTGACCCCTGAGATCGACGAGTCCGCCGTGGGTGGCGCCCCGCATGGTGACCAGGCCGAGGTTCTCCTCGACGGAGGCGTCGAGGAGGAGTCCCTGGCCCTTGCGGTCCTCGGGGACGAGCCCGATGCCGGCCCGCATCGCCGCGTTCACGTCGTGCCGGCGCAGCTCGGCTCCGGCGACCTTCACGGCGCCCTTGTCGTAGGGGTCGGCGCCGAAGACCGCGCGGACGACCTCCGTACGTCCGGCACCCACGAGCCCCGCGATGCCGACGACCTCACCGGCCCGCACCTCGAAGCTCACGTCGTGGAAGACACCGTCCCGGGTCAGCCCCTCGACGGTCAGCAACGCGGTTCCGGCGGCGCCTTCCGTGGCGGTCCCGGCTTCGGGGCGCTCACGCGGATACTGCTGTTCGATCGAACGGCCCACCATCAGGCGGACCAGTTCGTCCTCGGGCGTGGTCGCGGGCACCTGGCCGACGCTCTTGCCGTCGCGGATGACCGTGACCCGGTCTCCCAGGGCCGCGATCTCCTCCAGGTGGTGCGTGATGAAGACGATGCCGACGCCGTCCTCGCGCAGCTGGCGCACGATGGCGAAGAGTTTCTCGACCTCTTCGGAGGTGAGCACCGCGGTCGGCTCGTCCATGATCAGGACGCGTGCGTCCAGACTCAGCGCCTTCGCGATCTCGACCATCTGGAGGCGCGCGATACCGAGTTCGCGCACCCGCGCGCGCGGCGACACGTTCACGCCGACCCGTTCGAGCAGCGCGGCGGCCTCGGCCTCCATCGTCCTGCGGTCGATCAGCCCGTACCGGCGCGGCTGCCGTCCCAGGAAGATGTTCTCGGCGACCGTCAGATCGGGAACGAGGTTGAACTCCTGGTAGATGGTCGCGATCCCGAGGCGCTCGGAGTCCTGCGCCCCGTGGATGCGCACCTCCTCGCCGTCCACGAGGACGCGCCCGGAGTCGGGCTGGTAGGCGCCGGAGAGCATCTTGATCAGCGTGCTCTTGCCGGCGCCGTTCTCGCCGAGCAGCACGTGCACCTCGCCGCGGCGCAGATCGAAGTCCACGCTGTCCAGCGCGACCACGCCGGGGAAGGTCTTGCGAATGCCCTCGATGCGCAGCAACTCGTCCTGGTTGCTCACGACTGGCTCCTTTGTACGGGGGACTGCTGTGCGGGGGTCGTCTCTGGTGGGGTCGGTTGTGCGGGGGGCGGTTGTACGGGCGTCGTCCGCACCGGGGGCGGCTCGCCGCACGAGCGGCGGACGACGAGACGGGCGGGGAGGGTGACGGACTGCGGGGGGCGCCCCTCGATCCGGTCGACGAGCGCGCGTACGGCGGCCCGTCCCAGCTCGCCGGTCGGCTGGGCGATCGCGGTGATCGGGGGGTCGGTGTGCACGAACCACGGGATGTCGTCGAAGGCGGCGAGCGCGATGTCCTCGGGCACCCGCAGCCCACGTGCCCGGACGGCGTCCAGCGCGCCGAGCGCCATCAGGTTGTCGGCGGCGAAGACGACCTCGGGAGGTTCGGCCAGGTCCAGGAACCGTTCGGTGGCGCGGCGCCCGCTCTCGGCCTGGAAGTCGCCCTGTCCGATGTAGGCGTCCGGCAGGGCGATGCCGTGGGCGGCGAGCGCGTCCCGGAACGCCTCCACGCGCTCACTGCCGGTGGTGGTCGCCGCCGGGCCCGCGATGATGGCGAGCCGGCGGTGCCCGAGACCGTGCAGATGGGCCACGAGGTCACGTACGGCCGTGCGTCCGTCCGCCCGTACGACGGGTACGTCCACGCCGGCGATCCAGCGGTCCACGAAGACCATCGGGGTACCGGCGCGCGCCGCGTCGAGCATCCCGGGGGAGCCGCCGTCGGTGGGGGAGACCAGCAGACCGTCGATGCGCCGGTCCAGCAGGGTCCGTACGTGGTGGTCCTCGATCTCGGGCCGCTCGTCGGCGTTGCCGATGATCACGCTGTAGCCGAGGGCGCGGGCCTCCTCCTCGACGGAGCGGGCCAGTTCGGTGAAGTACGGGTTGAGCACGTCGCTGATGACCAGGCCCAGGGTGCGCGTCTGGTCGGTGCGCAGCGAACGGGCGACGGCGTTCGGGCGGTAGCCCAGGTTCGCCACGGCCGTCAGCACTCGGGTGCGTGCGTCCGGGCTGACCGACGGGTGGTCGTTCAGCACACGGGAGACCGTGGCGACGGACACACCCGCCTCCGCGGCGACATCCTTGATGCTCGCCATGACCGCCCCACCTCCTCGTGGAATCGATTACAGGGAGGATTGGAATCGATTACACGGGCATGCGGCAAGGGTCCAAAGACCCTCTGAGACCGGATCGTGATGAAATCCGTCCGGCAGGGCGCGTCCCGTTCAGGGGCCGCCCGAGCCGGCCGGGCCCGCGGTGTCGGTCCCCGCGGGTACCTTCGGATCATGTCCAAGCAGGAGGGGACCGGGGCGCGGCAGCAGGCCGTCCTCGAAGGCGTACTGGAGCGGATCACGTACGCGAACGAGGAGAGCGGCTACACGGTCGCGCGCGTGGACACCGGCCGTGGCGCGGGAGATCTGCTGACCGTCGTCGGCGCGCTGCTCGGCGCGCAGGTCGGCGAGTCCCTCCGGATGGAGGGCCGCTGGGGCTCCCACCCGCAGTACGGCAAGCAGTTCACGGTGGAGAACTACACGACGGTCCTCCCGGCCACCGTCCAGGGCATCCGCCGCTACCTCGGCTCCGGCCTGGTCAAGGGCATCGGCCCGGTCTTCGCCGACCGCATCACCCAGCACTTCGGACTGGACACGCTCCGGATCATCGAGGAGGAGCCGAAGCGGCTCATCGAGGTCCCCGGCCTCGGACCCAAGCGGACGAAGAAGATCGCCGACGCCTGGGAGGAGCAGAAGGCCATCAAGGAGGTCATGCTCTTCCTCCAGAGCGTCGAGGTGTCGACGTCGATCGCGGTCCGCATCTACAAGAAGTACGGCGACGCGTCGATCTCGGTGGTCAGGAACCAGCCCTACCGCCTGGCCGCCGACGTCTGGGGCATCGGCTTCCTCACCGCCGACAGGATCGCCCGGTCCGTCGGCATCCCGCACGACAGCCCCGAGCGCGTCAAGGCGGGCCTCCAGTACGCCCTTTCGCAATCCACCGACCAGGGGCACTGCTATCTCCCGGAGGAGCGGCTGATCGCGGACGCGGTGAAGCTCCTCCAGGTGGACACGGGCCTGGTCATCGAGTGCCTGGCCGAACTCGCGGCACCCCCGGAGGACGACGCGGACCCCGGCGTCGTGCGCGAGAAGGTGCCCGGTCCCGACGGTGGCGAGCCGGTGACGGCGGTCTATCTGGTGCCCTTCCACCGCGCCGAACTCTCCCTCTCCGCCCAGCTGTTGCGGCTGCTGCGCACCGACCAGGACCGGATGCCCGCGTTCCGGGACGTGGCCTGGGACAAGGCGCTGACCTGGCTCAAGGGGCGTACGGGGGCGGAGTTGGCGCCCGAGCAGGAGGAGGCCGTACGGCTGGCGCTGACCAGGAAGGTCGCCGTGCTCACCGGAGGCCCCGGCTGCGGCAAGTCGTTCACGGTCCGCTCGATCGTCGAACTGGCGCGCGCCAGGCGGGCGAAGGTGGTCCTCGCCGCGCCCACGGGCCGCGCGGCCAAGCGGCTCGCCGAGCTGACGGGCGCCGAGGCCTCGACGGTGCACCGGCTGCTGGAGCTGAAGCCCGGCGGGGACGCGGCGTACGACAAGGACCGGCCGCTGGACGCCGACCTGGTGGTCGTGGACGAGGCCTCCATGCTCGACCTGCTGCTCGCCAACAAGCTGGCCAAGGCGGTGCCGCCGGGCGCCCACCTCCTGTTCGTGGGAGACGTGGACCAACTCCCCAGCGTGGGCGCGGGCGAGGTCCTGCGGGACCTGCTCGCCGAGGGCGGCCCCGTCCCGTCGGTCCGTCTGACCCGGATCTTCCGCCAGGCCCAGCAGTCCGGGGTGGTGACGAACGCGCACCGGATCAACTCCGGGCAACACCCGGTCACCGACGGCCTGAAGGACTTCTTCCTCTTCGTCGAGGACGACACCGAGGAGACCGGACGGCTCACGGTGGACGTGGTGGCGCGGCGGATTCCGGCCAAGTTCGGGCTGGACCCGCGCCGGGACGTGCAGGTGCTGGCACCGATGCACCGGGGGCCGGCCGGCGCGGGCACCCTCAACGGCCTGCTCCAGCAGGCGATCACGCCCGCGCGTCCCGAGCTCGCCGAGAAGCGCTTCGGGGGCCGGGTCTTCCGCGTCGGCGACAAGGTCACCCAGATCCGCAACAACTACGAGAAGGGCGAGAACGGTGTCTTCAACGGCACCGTGGGCGTCGTGACCTCGCTCGACCCGGTGGAACAGCGTCTGACGGTGCTGACGGACGAGGACGAGGAGGTCCCGTACGACTTCGACGAACTGGACGAGCTGGCCCACGCGTACGCGGTGACGATCCACCGTTCCCAGGGCAGCGAGTACCCCGCGGTGGTGATCCCGGTCACCACGGGGGCCTGGATGATGCTCCAGCGCAACCTCCTCTACACGGCGGTGACCCGGGCCAAGAAGCTGGTCGTCCTCGTCGGCTCCCGGAAGGCGATCGGCCAGGCCGTGCGCACGGTGTCGGCCGGCAGACGCGGTACGGCGCTGGCCTTCCGTCTCGCGGGCCGCCCCCTGTCCCACGTGCCCGCTCCGGAACCGGCCCACCGGCCCTGACCGGTTCCGGCCGGTCCTCGGGCACGACCCCGTCCGGACCGCTCGGCCGGGTCTCCCAAAAAAATGATCGATCAAAGGAGTCGTAAAGGTCACACACCACTTCCGGAACCAGGGCGAAGGGGGGCAGGATGAGCAGGTTGGCGGCACTGAGTGCCGCCGATAGGCCCAATGGTCGACCCCGAGTGCACTCTCCAGGGCCAAATGGGGGATGGTAGAGACAGTCAGGGCACCTCGAAGAAGAGGCACAACGTCGGTGAGGGATGACGTGAGCGACAACTCTGTAGTACTGCGGTACGGCGATGGCGAGTACACCTACCCGGTGATCGACAGCAGCGTCGGCGACAAGGGCTTCGACATCGGGAAGCTCCGCGCCCAGACCGGGCTGGTGACGCTGGACAGCGGGTACGGCAACACCGCCGCCTACAAATCCGCGATCACCTATCTCGACGGTGAGCAGGGCATCCTCCGGTACCGCGGCTACCCGATCGAGCAGCTGGCCGAGCGCTCCACCTTCCTGGAGGTGGCCTCGCTGCTGATCAACGGCGAACTGCCGAACGTGGACGAGCTCTCCACCTTCAAGAACGAGATCACGCAGCACACCCTGCTGCACGAGGACGTCAAGCGCTTCTTCCAGGGCTTCCCGCGCGACGCCCACCCGATGGCGATGCTGTCGTCGGTGGTCAGCGCCCTGTCGACGTTCTACCAGGACAGCCACAACCCGTTCGACGAGAAGCAGCGTCACCTCTCGACGATCCGCCTGCTCGCCAAGCTTCCGACGATCGCGGCGTACGCCTACAAGAAGTCGATCGGCCACCCCTTCGTCTACCCGCGCAACGACCTCGGGTACGTCGAGAATTTCCTGCGCATGACCTTCTCGGTCCCCGCCCAGGAGTACGAGCTCGACCCGGTCGTCGTCTCCGCGCTCGACAAGCTGCTCATCCTGCACGCGGACCACGAGCAGAACTGTTCGACCTCCACCGTGCGTCTGGTGGGCTCCTCGCAGGCGAACATGTTCGCCTCGATCTCCGCCGGCATCTCCGCCCTCTGGGGCCCGCTGCACGGTGGCGCCAACCAGTCGGTGCTGGAGATGCTCGAGGGCATCCAGGCCTCCGGCGGCGACGTCGACTCCTTCATCCGCAAGGTGAAGAACAAGGAGGACGGCGTCCGCCTGATGGGCTTCGGGCACCGCGTCTACAAGAACTTCGACCCCCGTGCGAAGATCATCAAGGCGGCCGCGCACGATGTCCTCTCGGCGCTCGGCAAGTCCGACGAGCTGCTGGACATCGCGCTCAAGCTGGAGGAGCACGCGCTCTCCGACGACTACTTCGTCTCGCGCAGCCTCTACCCGAACGTGGACTTCTACACGGGTCTGATCTACCGCGCCATGGGCTTCCCGACCGAGATGTTCACGGTCCTGTTCGCGCTCGGCCGCCTCCCGGGCTGGATCGCCCAGTGGCACGAGATGATCAAGGAGCCCGGCTCCCGCATCGGCCGTCCGCGTCAGATCTACACGGGTGTCGTCGAGCGCGACTTCGTGCCGGTCGAGGCTCGCTGATCATCTTCTTGCGGGCATAGCCGTACGAAGAGTTCAAAACCGAGCAACCCGAGCAAAACGGAAAGCGCCCTGCTACCGGTCCCCCCACGGGCCGGCAGTCAGGGCGCTTTCCTTGTCCCGGTGCGGATTCCCCCCACGGGATCCGGCCGGGCGTCTGTGGACAGCGCCTGAATCGCTGCGAGTAAAACGAGCAGAACTCTTCGTGCTAGCGCGCGCTCCCGCGCGCTCCGGTGCGATCTGCCGGGACCCGTACCGACGGGAGGGCCGCTCAAAGCTCCCCGGTGTACGTGCCCCGGCAACGCAGTTCCGGGAACGTCCCCCAAGACATCCCCAGATGTCAGAAACGCCCCCCAAGACGTCCCTGGCATCGCCAACTTAGACTCACGAACCCCTTCGCTGGTTACGTTCACATCACTGTGATCTGTGTCTCTTGCGTATGTCCTGAAGATACGCAAGAGCCCCGATACGGGAATCGGGGGCCAAGCGTAAGGAAGATGCGCGAGCCTTGTGAAGAGCTTATGTGAGGCTCCCGTTGGACTCTAGGGGGACTCTTACTCCGTCGTCATGAGAATGTCCTGAGTCGAAGGCTGTTCGTCACCACGAACACGGACGAGAAGGCCATCGCGGCCCCCGCGATCATGGGGTTGAGGAGTCCGGCCGCGGCGAGCGGCAGTGCCGCCACGTTGTAGGCGAAGGCCCAGACGAGGTTTCCCCTGATCGTGGACAGCGTCCTGCGTGACAGTCGGATCGCGTCCGCCGCCACCCGGAGATCACCGCGCACCAGCGTCAGATCGCTCGCCTCGATCGCCGCGTCCGTGCCCGTGCCCATCGCAAGGCCGAGGTCGGCGGTGGCGAGCGCGGCCGCGTCGTTCACCCCGTCGCCGACCATCGCCACGGTCCGTCCCTCGCCCTGCAGCCGCCTGACGACGTCGACCTTGTCCTGCGGCAGCACCTCGGCGACCACGTCACCGGGGTCGATGCCCACGACGCGCGCCACCGACTCCGCGACCGCCCGGTTGTCGCCGGTGAGCAGTACGGGCGTGAGCCCCAGGGCACGCAGCTCGCGCACGGCCTGCGCGCTGGTCTCCTTGACCGTGTCGGCGACGGTCAGGACGCCTAGCGCCACCCCGTCCCGGGTGACCACGACGGCCGTCCGCCCGTCCGCCTCGGCCCCGGCCTTCGCCCGGGCCAGCTCCTCCGGGAGCGGTTCCTGATCGAGCCGCCCCACGCGGACGTCGTGCCCCTCCACGCGCCCGCGCACGCCCAGCCCGGGGGTGCTCTCGAAGTCCTGCACCGCGGGAAGGCCTCCAGCCCGCTCCTGGGCGCCCGCGGCGATCGCCCGGGCCACCGGATGCTCGGAGGCGTGTTCCAGGGCGCCTGCGAGCCGCAGGAGCTCCTTCTCGTCGCCGCCCGCGGTGACGTACACCTCGCGCAGCGTCATCCGCCCCGTCGTCACCGTGCCGGTCTTGTCCAGGACGACGGTGTCGACACGGCGGGTGGACTCCAGGACCTCGGGGCCCCGGATGAGGATGCCGAGCTGGGCGCCGCGGCCGGTACCGACCATCAGCGCGGTCGGGGTGGCCAGGCCGAGCGCGCACGGGCAGGCGATGATCAGCACGGCGACGGCCGCGGTGAAGGCGGCGGCCGTGTCGCCCGTGACGCCGAGCCAGACCGCGAAGGTGCCGAGCGCGATCAGCAGCACCACGGGTACGAAGACTCCGGAGATCCGGTCGGCGAGCCGCTGCACCTCGGCCTTGCCGTTCTGCGCGTCCTCGACGAGCCGCGCCATCCGCGCGAGCTGGGTGTCCGCTCCGACCCGGGTCGCCTCGACGACGAGCCGGCCCCCGGCGTTCACGGTCGCGCCCGTCACCCCCGAGCCCACCGTGACGTCGACCGGCACCGACTCGCCCGTCAGCATGGAGGCGTCCACCGCGGAGGCGCCCTCGACGACGGTGCCGTCCGTGGCGATCTTCTCGCCGGGCCGTACGACGAAACGGTCGCCGGTCGTGAGCCGCTCGACGGGCACGCGCACCTCGCGGCCGTCCCGCAGCACTGCCACGTCCCTGGCGCCCAGTTCCATCAGCGCCCGCAGCGCCGCCCCCGCCCGCCGCTTGGATCGGGCCTCCAGATAACGGCCGAGCAGGATGAACGCGACGACCCCGGAGGCGACCTCGAGATAGATCGTCGACGAGCCGTCCGTGCGCGAGACGGTGAGGTCGAAGCCGTGCCGCATGCCGGGCATCCCCGCGTGCCCCCGGAACAGCGCCCACAGGGACCAGCCGAACGCGGCGAGCGTGCCGACCGAGACCAGTGTGTCCATGGTGGCCGCGCCGTGCCGCGCGTTGGTGAACGCGGCCCGGTGGAACGGCAGCCCGCCCCAGACGACGACGGGCGCGGCGAGCGTCAGCGAGAGCCACTGCCAGTTGTCGAACTGGAGCGCGGGGACCATCGACATCAGGACGACGGGGAGCGCGAGCAGGGCGGAGACGACGAGCCGCTCGCGCAGGGAGGCGAGTTCGGGGTCCTCGGCGACGGTGGCGGCCGGTTCCGGCGTGGCGGTCGGCGGCGGCGGGGGTTCCTCGGCCGTGTATCCCGTCTTCACGACGGTGGCGATCAGGTCGGCGACCTGTACCCCCACCGGGTACACGACCTTGGCCTTCTCCGTCGCGTAGTTCACCGTGGCGGTGACGCCGTCCATGCGGTTGAGCTTCTTCTCGACGCGGGCCGCGCAGGAGGCGCAGGTCATTCCGCCGATCATGAGTTCGACTTCGGCGGTGACGTCGGTCGGCGAGGCGGTCACGGGCGTCTCGGCTATGGGTGACTCGGGTGCTGCGGTGGTCATGGTCCGGCTCCAGGGAATGAGCCGGGCCGTACGGAGCCAGTATCAGCTGGTCGGTACGGCCCGGTGTGGAGAGCTAGGTGGAACTGGGGGGCGACGCGGGAAGCGGCCGGCTCAGGCCTTGGTGACGAGCTCGAAGCCCGCCTCGTCGACCGCGGCGCGCACGGCCGCCTCGTCCAGCGGCGCGACGGAGACCACGGTGACCTCGCCCGTCGCGGCCACGGCCTGGACCGAGCTGACGCCGGGGATCCCGGAGATCTCACCGGAGACGGAGCCCTCGCAGTGCCCGCAGCTCATGCCGCTCACCTGGTAAACGGCCGTGATGGAACCCTGGGTGTCGGTCTGCGTGGTCATGGCGTGCTCCTCGTCGAGGCGGTGCGGGGTCGCGGGGTCGGCGGAGTGTCGTAGGCGGGTCGGTCGCAGGCGGGTCGTGGCGTGATGCCTGTGGGCCGAGGGGGGTCCTGAGATTCCAGGGTTCCCTTCGATGCTTACCAGACTATACCCCTAGGGGGTATTTTTCCAAGCAAGGTCCGGGTGGGGCGGGTCGGCCCGGGGAGTGGGGCGCATCTCGGGTTGCGAGGGATAGCCGACCGATTTGTCCGAACCTTATGGCAGAGAGCCTGTCGTGTCGTAGTTCTGCGTGTATGTCCTGTTTCTGGGCGCGACCCGGCGACCGGTCGGGGTACGGGCCGACCGGGTCGGGGGCGACGCTCCGCAGGGCGGGGGGCGGGTCAGGGTCGGGTGGCGAAGGTGTCGGAGGCGAGTGCCTTGCCGTCGGTCAGCGGTTCGACGTAACGGAACAGGACGTTCTTCAGCTCCTGGATGTACGCCGCGCGCTCGGCTCCCTCGTGGGCGAGGATCAGTTCGAGCCCCGCCTTGTAGATGCCCACGCACACCTGCGCCGTGCGTGTGACGCCGGCGGCGGGCGCGTCGGGCAGGAACGCGGAGAGCAGGCCTTCGACCCGGGAGACCAGGGTCAGGTGCAGCGCGTCGTGCTCCTCGGCGATCCGCCCCGGGATGTCGGGGCCGTGCATCAGCGCGAAGAAGACGGGGTGCTCGCAGTTGAAGGCGACGAAGCGGTCGACGGCGGCGCCGACTGCCTCCTCCAGCGTGGTCGTGGGGGTGACCGGGCCGAGCGCTTCCCCGTAGGTGGCCCGCATCTCGTGCATGAGCCGGTCGCCCAGTTCGATCGCGATGGCTTCCTTGTTCGGGAAGAACTGGTACAGCGTGCCCGGCGAGACGCCCGCCTCCCGGGCGATCGCGTTGGTGCTGGCGGCGGTGTAGCCGGTGGTGCAGAAGACGGAGGCCGCGGCCTCCAGCAGTTGGGTGATCCGGCGTTCGCCGCGGGCCTGTCGTCGGCGGGGCCGCTCGTCGTCGGCGGTCCGGTCGCCGGGGGTCCGCTCGGCGGCGGGCCGCACGGCGGCGGTCCGCTCTTCGGCGGTACGCCGCTTCTCGGGCTTGTCGGGCACGAGTTATCCCCAACTCTCCGGACGTGTTTGACAAACGCGAGCGGTCGCTCGCATTCTGGTGAAACGCGAGCGATCTCTCGTGTTTGCCGATTCTGTGGCAATGACAGACCCATGCTGCCTGAGCGCACGGACGGCCGCGGACGCACGGACACAGGGTCACGGTGAAGGGGACACCGCGCGATGACCGAAGTCAACAGCGCAGATCAGGACCGGGGCAGGGGCGCGGAGCGCGGGAGGGGCGCGCGAGGCGGGGACGCTGCGGACGGTGCTCCGCCGACGGGTGAGGCCGCGCTCGCGGGCCACCGTCCCCGGCCGGCTGACAGCGCGCGGAAGGGCGACAGCGCGCGGACGGGCGGCGGTCCACGGGTGGGGGGATGGACCCGGTTCGTGACCGCGCGGCCCCGGCTGTCCCTGCTCGTCGCGCTGTTGCTCACCGCCCTCGCGGTGGTCGCCGGCAGCGGGGTCGCCGACCGGCTGGGCAGCGGCGGCTGGCAGGACCCGACCGCCGAGTCGACGTACGCGACGAAGGCGCTGGAGCGCGAGTTCCCCGCCTCCCAGCCCAATCTGCTGCTCCTGGTCGACTCGGGGCGCGCCACGGTCGACGCTCCCTCGGCGGCGGCCGAGGCGAAGCGGCTGGCGGCACGGCTCGCCACCGAGCCGGGTGTCACGGGAGTCGGTTCGTACTGGGCGTCGGGCGCCCCCTCGCTGCGCGCCGAGGACGGCCACGAGGCACTGATCGCCGCACGGATCACGGGCGACGAGAAGACGGCGAGCGAGACCCTGGACCGTCTCGCGCCCTCCTACCGGGGCACGCACGGCCCGGTCGAGATCAAGGTCGGCGGCCCCGTCGCCGTGCAGCACGAGATGCAGACGACCATCCGGGAGGACCTGACCCGGGCCGAGTTCATCGCCCTGCCGGTGACCCTCGTGCTGCTGGTGATGGTCTTCGGCAGCGCGATCGCGGCCCTGCTGCCGCTGGGTCTCGGCATCGTCGCGATCCTGGGCACGAACGCCGTCCTGCGCGGTCTCACGGAGTTCACCGACGTCTCGGTCTTCGCGATGAACCTCACGACGGCGCTCGGGCTCGGCCTCGCGATCGACTACGCCCTGTTCATCGTCCGACGGTTCCGCGAGGAGCTGGCGGCCGGTGCCGAGCCGGTGACCGCTGTCGGCACCACCCTGCGCACGGCGGGCCGCACGGTTCTCTTCTCCTCCCTCACGGTCGCGGTGTCGCTCGCCGCGATGCTGCTCTTCCCGCAGTACTTCCTGCGGTCCTTCGCCTACGCGGGCACCGCGGTGGTGCTGCTGGCCGCGGCGGCCGCCCTGATCCTGCTCCCGGCGGCCCTGGTGCTGCTCGGCCACCGGGTCAACTCCCTCGACCTGCGGCGCCTGTTCCGGCGCGGCGAGCCGCGCACGTCCGGCGACGGTGCGGCCTGGGGACGCATGGCCTCCCTCGTCATGCGCCGGGCACCGCTCTTCGCGGTGGCCACCACCGTCGGGCTGATCGTCCTCGGACTGCCCTTCCTGGGCGTGAAGTTCGGCACCGCGGACGACCGGCAGCTGCCCTCGGGCGCAGCGTCCCATGTCGTCCAGCAGCACATCCGGGACGGTTTCCCGGGCAGCCCCGGCGGCGGGCTGGAGATCCTCGCGGAGGGCCCGGCCACCGAGGAGCAGTACGCGTCCTACAAAAGCCGTATCGCCGCCCTCCCCGAGGCGCTGCGGGTGGACGGACCCCTGGTGAAGGGCGACGCGGCGTACTTCACGGTGCAGCCGAAGGGCGAGGCCGTCGGTGACGGGGCCCAGCACCTGGTGCGTGAACTGCGCGCGACGGACGCCCCGTTCGGCACGGCGGTGACCGGCACGGCTGCGGTCCTGGTCGACTCCAAGCACGCGATAGCCGACCGGCTCCCCTGGGCGGCGGTGTTCATCGCGATCGTCACGCTGCTGCTGGTCTTCCTGCTCACGGGCAGTGTGCTGATCCCGGTCCAGGCGGTGCTCCTCAACGCGCTCAGTCTGACGGCGATGTTCGGCGCGGTGGTCTGGGTCTTCCAGGACGGCCACCTCTCCGGCCTGCTCGGCTTCACCAGCCCGGGATCGATCGAGACGACCCTGCCGGTGCTGATGTTCTGCGTCGCCTTCGGACTGTCCATGGACTACGGCGTCTTCCTCCTCTCCCGCATCAAGGAGGAGTACGACCGCACGGGCGACCACCGGGAGTCGGTCCGCTTCGGCCTCCAGCGCACCGGCGGACTGATCACCGCCGCCGCGGTCATCCTGGCGGTGGTCATGGTCGCGATCGGCACCTCGCGCGTGACCAACACCAAGATGCTCGGACTGGGCATCGCGCTCGCCGTCCTGATGGACGCGATGGTCGTGCGCAGCCTGCTGGTCCCGGCCGTCATGCGCCTCACCGGGCGCGCGACCTGGTGGGCGCCCGCGCCACTGCGCCGCTTCCACGACCGGTTCGGGCTCAGCGAGGGCGAGACACGGGAGCCGGCAGTCACGGAGGGCGGGGAACCCGGCAGCCCGAGCGAGAAGACGGACGACCGGGACCGGGACAGGGTCGAGGTGCGCGGCTAGCGTTCACCCCGGAAGGTGATCTTCGGGCGGAGGGCGGGACGGATGCGGGCAGTGGTGTTCGAGCGGTACGGGGAGCCGGCCGGGGTCCGTGAGGTGGCGGACCCGGTGCCCGCCGACCACGGGGTGGTGGTGCGGGTCGAGGCCACCGGGCTGTGCCGCAGCGACTGGCACGGCTGGATGGGACACGACCCGGACATCACCCTGCCCCATGTGCCGGGCCACGAACTCGCCGGAGTCGTCGAGGCGGTGGGCGCGCGGGTGGCGGGCTGGAGGGCCGGCGACCGGGTCACCGTCCCGTTCGTCTGCGCCTGCGGCAGCTGTCCCTCCTGCGCGGCGGGCGATCAGCAGGTGTGCGAGCGGCAGACCCAGCCCGGATTCACGCACTGGGGCTCCTTCGCGCAGTACGTGGCGCTGGAGCACGCCGAGGTGAACCTGGTGGCGGTGCCGGACGAGATGTCCTTCTCGACGGCGGCGGCGCTGGGCTGCCGGTTCGCCACGGCGTTCCGCGCGGTGGTCGCGCAGGGCCGGGTGGCCGCGGGGGAGCGGGTCGCGGTGCACGGCTGCGGGGGTGTGGGCCTGTCGGCGGTGATGATCGCGGCGGCGGCCGGGGCACGGGTCGTGGCGGTCGACGTCTCGCCCCGGGCGCTGGAGCTGGCCCGGACGTTCGGTGCGGTGGAGACCGTGGACGCCGCGCGGGCCGGGGACACGGCGGAGGCGGTGCGTGAACTGACCGGTGGCGGCGCCCACCTCTCCCTCGACGCGCTGGGTTCCCCGGTCACCTGCGCGGCCTCGGTGAACGGACTGCGCCGCCGGGGGCGTCACGTCCAGGTCGGTCTGCTGCCCGAGGCCCCCGCCGTTCCGATGGGCCGGGTGATCGGCCTCGAACTGGAACTGCTGGGCAGTCACGGGATGCAGGCGCACGCCTACCCGCGGATGCTGGAGCTGGTGCGCGCGGGTGTCCTCCGGCCCGACCTCCTGGTCACGTCCACCCTGCCGCTGGACGCAGCACCGGCCGCGCTGGCCGCGATGGGGACGGCGCCCGGGACCGGGGTGACGGTCATCGAGCCGTGGAACTGAGCGGGTCCGTCGCGGGGTGACGGCGAGGGACGGCCCCGCCCCCCCGCCCGGATTCGGGACCGTACAAGGCGGGGGAGAGAAGCGGAGTTCACCTGTCCCGCCCCGTCCGATGGACACCGGGCGGGGCGGGACAGGCCGGGGGCAGTGGACGGGCCGGGACATGGACGGGAGCAGTGGACGGGCGGGACAGGACGGGGACAGGGGTGGAGCGGGGACAGGGGCGGGGACCGCGGGCGTCGTGCCCGGTCGGTCAGTCGGATCTGCGGCCGCGGTTCCCCGGGCGGGAGGCGACCCAGGCGCGGACCGTGTCCGCGTACCAGTAGGGCTTCCCCCCCTCCACATGGTCAGGAGGGGGCAGCAGCCCGTGCTTGCGATACGACCGCACGGTGTCCGGCTGCACCTTGATGTGCGCCGCGATCTCCTTGTACGACCAGAGCCTTCGGTCGGTCATGAGTGGCACCTCCCTGCGCGCGCCACGGCGGCGGCCGGGGGCGGCCGTCGGGGGAGCCGGGCGCTGCGCTGGTGATCACAAAGCCTGTGCCCGGTGAACGACACGGCGTGAGAGCAGGGCAGTGCTTGTCGACCGGGTGTGACGGAAGACCCGCGTACACGGGACATGTGTGACAGGAAGGTGGCATTTGTGACACAGGTGACGCAATGGGAGGGAGCGTCGAGAGGGGGGTGGGGCCGGACGGGCTCCGCAGGCCGGTGCCACGGGGCTTCCGCCGCCGGTGCCACGGGGCTTCCGCCGGCGGCGCCACGCGGCTTCCGCGGCCGGTGCCACGCGGCCTCGACCGGAAGTGCCCGGCGGCCCCCCGCCGCCCCCGTCTCAGGCCCCGCGGCCCCCCGCCCTCGGTTCCCGGCCCAGCCCTCGTCCACGGGCCACGCGGCTCCCGCTCCCACCCCGACTACGGGCGCCCGGGCCCCCGCCCACCCCGACTACGGGCCCCGGGCCCCCGCCCGCCCCGACTATGAGCCCGTCTACGAGCCTCGCGGAGTCCCGGAGGTCGTCAGGCGCCGCACGAGCGCAGGAACGCCCGGGTCCGCTGGGCGATCGGCAGCGGCTTGTCCGGCGGGCACGGGTACATGTCCTGCTCGACGATCGCGAAGAGGTCGACGTCGAGCTTCTGCGCGGCGGCGAGCACCGGCTCCAGCGCCGGTACGCCGGACGGCGGCTCGCACATCACACCCCGGGCGACGGCGGGCCCGAACGGCACCTCGTTCGCCCGCACCTCGGCCAGGATCGCGGGATCCACCTGCTTGAGGTGCAGGTACCCGATGCGCTCCCCGTACGTCTCGATGAGCTTGACGCTGTCGCCGCCGCAGTAGGCGTAGTGCCCGGTGTCGAGGCACAGCGACACCAGCGACGAGTCGGTCGCGTCGAGGAAACGGGTGACGTTCTCCTCGCTGTCGATGTGCGTGTCGGCATGCGGGTGGACGACGATCCGCAGCCCGTAGCGCTCGCGGACCTCGTGGGCGAGGCGCTCGGTCTGGGAGGTCAGATCGCGCCACTGCGCGGGCGTGAGGGTGCTGTCCTCCAGTACCTCGCCCGTCTTGTCGTCCCGCCAGAAGGCCGGGATCACGACGAGGTTCTCGGCGCCCATCGCCTGGGTGAGCGCCGCGATGTCGGAGACGTGCGCCCAGGTGGCGTCCCACACCTCCGGCCCGCGGTGCAGCCCGGTGAAGACGGTGCCGGCCGACACGGTGAGCCCGCGCCGTGCGGTCTCCTCCCTGAGGACGGCCGGGTCGGTCGGCAGATAGCCGTACGGGCCCAGTTCGATCCACTCGTATCCGGACTGGGAGACCTCGTCGAGGAAGCGCTGCCAGGGGATTTGTCGCGGGTCGTCGGGGAACCACACGCCCCAGGAGTCCGGAGCCGAACCGATCCGGATGCGGGACAGTGAGGACTGGGGTGATGTCTGCGGTGACAACGACGTCATGGGCGTCAGCTTCCGACGGCCCCGGTGAGGTGTCAAGGCCTGGTCCGAATGTCTGGACAAACCGTTGACAGGGCGTCCCGCGCGGGGCTAGACCTTGGGGAGGCCGAAGCGAAGGGAACTCGATGGCGTACGACCTGATCACCATGGGACGGATCGGTGTGGACCTGTATCCGTTGCAGACGGGGGTCCCGCTGGCGAGGGTGTCGTCCTTCGGGAAGTTCCTCGGCGGCTCGGCGACGAACGTCGCGGTGGCGGCGGCCCGGCTGGGACGGAACACGGCGGTGATCACGCGCACGGGCGACGACCCCTTCGGCACGTACCTCCACGAGGCGCTGCGCGACTTCGGCGTCGACGACCGCTGGGTCACCCCGGTCGCCGGGCTGCCGACCCCGGTCACGTTCTGCGAGGTCTTCCCGCCGGACGACTTCCCCCTGTACTTCTACCGGCAGCCCAAGGCACCGGACCTGGAGCTCGACGCCCACGACCTCGACCTGGACGCCGTCCGCGAGGCGCGCATCTTCTGGATGACGGGCACCGGCCTGAGCGAGGAGCCCAGCCGCACGGCGACGCTCACCGCGCTCGCCCACCGTGCCAGGTCCGGCACGACGGTCTTCGACCTCGACTGGCGTCCCATGTTCTGGAAGGACCCGGACTCCGCCCGGCCCTTCTACGCCGAGGCACTGCGCCACACCACCGTGGCCGTCGGCAACCTCGACGAGGTCGAGATCGCCACCGGCGCGCGCGAACCGCACGCGGCCGCCCGCGCCCTCCTCGACGCCGGTGTCGAACTCGCCGTGGTCAAGCAGGGACCCAAGGGGGTCCTGGCCGTCCACCGCGACGGCACGTCCGCAGAGGTCCCGCCCCTCCCGGTGACGGTCCTCAACGGCCTCGGCGCCGGCGACGCCTTCGGCGGCTCCCTCTGCCACGGCCTGCTGTCCGGCTGGGACCTGGAACGGATCATGCGGCACGCGAACGCCGCGGGCGCCATCGTCGCCTCCCGGCTGGAGTGCTCCTCCGCGATGCCGACTCCCGAAGAGGTCGAGGACGCGCTCGCGGCGGGAGCGGTCCGATGAGGGCGGGACGCGTGGGCCACGAGGGCCCCCTGGACGTCGACGTCGCCGCGCTCGTCCAACTGCGTGCCCGCCACCCCGAGGCCATCGCCGAGGCCGCCGCGCGCCGCCCGCGCCGGCCCCTCCTCGACGACACCGGCCGGCTGATGATCGTCGCCGCGGACCATCCGGCCCGCGGGGCACTCGCCGTCGGCGACCGCAAGTTCGCCATGGCGAGCCGCGCCGACCTGCTGGAGCGGCTCTGCCTCGCCCTCTCCCGCCCCGGCGTCGACGGCGTGCTCGCCACCGCGGACATCCTCGACGACCTGCTGCTGCTCGGTGCCCTGGACCACAAGGTGGTCCTCGGCTCGATGAACCGCGGCGGCCTGGCCGGCGCCTCCTTCGAGCTGGACGACCGTTTCACGGGCCACCGCCCCCGGGACATCGAGCGGCTCGGCTTCGACGCGGGCAAGCTGCTGCTGCGCATCGACTACGACGACCCGGGCTCGCTGCGCACCCTGGAGTCCACCGCCCGCGCGATAGACGAGATGGCGGAGCGTCAACTCCCGGTCTTCGTGGAACCGTTCCTTTCCCGTCGCCGTGCGGACGGCAAACTGGTCAACGATCTGAGCGCCGACGCCGTGATCAAGTCCATCGCCATCGCCAGTGGCCTGGGCGGCAGCTCGGCGTACACCTGGCTGAAGGTCCCCGTCACCGAGAACCCGGACGACATGGCCCGGGTCATGGAGACCTCCACCCTGCCCGCCGTGCTGCTCGGCGGCGACGTCGGCGAGGACCAGGAGGGCGCGTACGAGAAGTGGCGCGGCGCGCTCCAGCTCCCCACCGTGCAGGGCCTGGTCGTCGGCCGCTCGCTGCTGTACCCGGCCGACGGCGATGTGACCGCCGCGGTGGACACCGCCGTAGGACTGTTGTGAGGATCCGATGACGAGCAACGACCTGTACGTCCCCAAGGGCGCCACTGCTGGAGGGCTGTACGCCGTCGACATCGACCCCGAGCGGGCCGGCTGGACCCACAGCAGCCTGCGCGTGGTGGAGCTGGAGCCGGGCGGCACGCACATCTTCACCACCGGTGACAGCGAGTGGATCGTGCTTCCGCTGAACGGCGCCTGTACGGTGCGCACAGAGGACGAAGAGTTCCAAATCCTGGGTCGGGAAAGCGTGTTCGCGGGGGTCACCGACTTCGCGTACGTGCCCCGAGACGCCCGGGCACAGATCGCCTCCGGCGCGGGAGGCCGCTTCGCCCTGGCAGGAGCGAAGTGCGAGCGCCGACTCCCCGCCCGCTACGGCCCCGCGCCGGAGGTTCCCGTCGAAGACCGCGGCAGCGGCAGCTGCGCCCGTCAGGTGCGCAACTTCGCCTCGGCCGACGCCTTCGACTGCGACAAGCTCATCGCCGTCGAGGTCATCACCCCCGGCGGCCACTGGTCCTCGTATCCGCCGCACAAGCACGACGAGCACCGGCCGGGGGAGGAGAGCGAGCTCGAGGAGATCTACTACTTCGAGATCGACGGCCCGAACGGATTCGGCTATCAGCGCGTATTCCCTTCGCGTGAGGGCGGAACCGACGTCCTCGCCGAGGTCCGCACCGGCGATGCCGTGCTCGTCCCCGACGGATGGCACGGTCCGTCCATCGCCCAGCCCGGCCACACGATGTACTACCTGAACGTGATGGCCGGACCGGGCGAGGAGAGGGAATGGCGGATCTGCTTCCACCCGGGACACGTAGAAAGCACAGAGGGCTACCGATGACAGAGCCGACGGCGGAGGAGCCGACGACGATCAGGCTGACGGTCGCGCAGGCGCTGGTGCGGTTCCTGGCCGCGCAGTACACGGAGCGGGACGGCGAGCGGCAGCGGCTGATCGGCGCCACCTGGGGCATCTTCGGCCACGGCAACGTCGCCGGGATCGGCCAGGCGCTCGTCGAGTACCCGGACGAGATGCCGTACCTCCAGGGTCGCAACGAGCAGTCCATGGTTCACGCGGCGGTCGGCTACGCACGGCAGAGCAACCGGCTGTCGGCGCACGCCGTGACCACGTCCATCGGCCCCGGCGCGACCAATCTCGTCACGGGTGCCGCGCTCGCGACGATCAACCACCTGCCGGTGCTCCTCCTGCCCGGTGACACCTTCGCGACCCGCCCCGCGGACCCGGTGCTCCAGCAGCTCGAACTCCCCTACGCGGGCGATGTGTCGGTCAACGACTGTCTGCGCCCGGTGTCGAGGTACTTCGACCGGGTGACCCGCCCCGAAGCGTTGATCCCGGCCGCCCTGCAGGCCATGCGCGTGCTCAGCGACCCGGTCGAGACCGGCGCCGTCACGCTCGCGCTGCCGCAGGACGTGCAGGCGGAGGCGTACGACTGGCCGGCGGAGTTCTTCGCGGAGCGGACCTGGACCGTGCGCCGACCGGCGGCCGACGCGGTCGAGCTGGCCGCCGCCGTCACGGCGATCCGCGGGGCCCGGCGCCCGTTGATCGTCGCGGGCGGCGGCGTGCACCACAGCCGTGCCGAGGAGGCGCTCGCGGAACTCGCCGCGTCCACCAGGATCCCGGTCGCCTCCACCCAGGCGGGCAAGGGATCGCTGCGCTGGGACCACCCGCAGGACGTGGGCGGCATCGGCCACACGGGCACCGCGACCGCCGACGAGCTGGCCCGCACGGCCGACCTGGTGATCGGCGTCGGCACCCGCTACACCGACTTCACCACCGCCTCCGGCACCCTCTTCACCGCCTCGGGCGTCCGCTTCCTGAACCTCAACATCGCGCCCTACGACGGCCACAAGCTCTCCGGGATACCGCTGGTCGCCGACGCGCGGGCCGCGATCGAGGCCCTCACCGAGGCGCTGCTGCTGCACGAGCACCACGCCGAGCCCGGGTACGTCACCGAGTACACGGACGACAAGGAGCGCTGGGAGTACCGGGTCGACGCGGCGTTCGAGGCCGAGGACATCGATCTGCGGCCCACCCAGCCGCAGGTCCTCGGCGTCCTCGACGAGCTGGTCACCGACGACGACATCCTGATCAACGCGGCCGGTTCGCTCCCCGGTGACCTGCACAAACTGTGGCGGGCGCGGTCGCGGGACCAGTACCACGTCGAGTACGGCTACTCGTGCATGGGCTACGAGATCCCGGCCGCGATCGGCGTCCGGCTGGCGGCACCCGACCGCCCCGTGTGGGCGCTGGTCGGCGACGGCACGTATCTGATGATGCCGACCGAGATCGTCACCGCCGTGCAGGAGGGCGTCGCGATCAAGGTCCTCATCCTGCAGAACCACGGCTACGCCTCGATCGGCGGTCTCTCGGAGTCCGTGGGCGGCGAGCGGTACGGCACCGCGTACCGCTACCGCTCCGAGGACGGCACGTACACGGGAGCCCCGCTGCCCGTCGATCTCGCCGCCAACGCGGCCAGCCTCGGCATGCGCGTGCTGCGCGCGAAGACCGTCCGTGACCTGCGCTCGGCCCTGGCCGAGGCGCGCGCCGCGGACACTCCCACTTGTGTCTACGTGGAGACCAGAACGGCAGACACAGTGTCGGGCGCGCCCCCGGCCCAAGCCTGGTGGGATGTACCCGTGGCCGAGACCGCGACCCGAGCGTCGGCGGTCAAGGCGCGTGAGGAGTACGACCGGCACGTCGCCGCCCGACGCCGCCATCTGTGAAGGAGTTCTTGGCCATGACGAAGACCGTCGACCACTGGATCGGTGGCAAGCCCGTCGCGAACGCCGCGGGCGAGTCGGGTACGTACGGACCGGTCACCGACCCGGCGACCGGCGCCGTGACCACGCGGGTCGCGTTCGCGACCGTGGACGAGGTGGACGCCGCGGTCGCCGCGGCGAAGGACGCCTACGCGACCTGGGGCCAGTCCTCGCTGGCGAAGCGGACCACGATCCTCTTCAAGTTCCGGGCGCTGCTGGACGCCAACCGGGACGCGATCGCCGAACTGATCACCGCCGAGCACGGCAAGGTGCACTCGGACGCGCTCGGCGAGGTCGCGCGCGGCCTGGAGATCGTCGACCTGGCGTGCGGGATCACCGTGCAGCTGAAGGGCGAGCTGTCGACCGAGGTGGCCTCCCGGGTCGACGTGGCCTCGATCCGGCAGCCGCTGGGCGTCGTCGCGGGCATCACGCCGTTCAACTTCCCGGCCATGGTGCCGATGTGGATGTTCCCGATCGCCATCGCGTGCGGCAACACCTTCGTGCTGAAGCCGTCGGAGAAGGACCCGTCGGCCGCCATGAAGCTCGCCGAGCTGCTGGCCGAGGCCGGCCTGCCCGACGGTGTCTTCAACGTCGTGCACGGCGACAAGGTGGCGGTGGACCGGCTCCTGGAGCACCCGGACGTCGCCGCCGTGTCCTTCGTCGGCTCGACGCCGATCGCCCGCTACATCCACACCACCGCCGCCGCGCACCACAAGCGCGTCCAGGCCCTGGGCGGCGCCAAGAACCACATGCTGGTCCTGCCGGACGCCGACCTGGACGCGGCCGCCGACGCCGCGGTCTCGGCCGCCTACGGCTCGGCCGGTGAGCGCTGCATGGCGATCTCCGCTGTCGTCGCGGTGGGCGCGATCGGCGACGAGCTGGTCGAGAAGATCCGTGAGCGCGCCGCGAAGATCAAGATCGGTCCCGGCAACGACCCGGCCTCCGAGATGGGCCCGCTGATCACGGCGGCGCACCGCGACAAGGTGGCGTCCTACGTGCACGGCGCGGCGGCGCAGGGCTCCGAGGTCGTCCTCGACGGCACCGGCTACACCGTGGAGGGGTACGAGGACGGCCACTGGATCGGCCTCTCGCTGCTCGACAAGGTGCCCACGACCGCGGACGCCTACCGGGACGAGATCTTCGGCCCCGTGCTGTGCGTGCTGCGCGTGGAGACGTACGAGGAGGGTGTCGCCCTCATCAACGCCTCGCCCTTCGGCAACGGCACCGCGATCTTCACCCGGGACGGTGGCGCGGCCCGCCGCTTCCAGCTGGAGATCGAGGCGGGCATGGTCGGCGTGAACGTGCCGATCCCGGTGCCCGTCGGCTACCACTCCTTCGGCGGCTGGAAGGACTCCCTCTTCGGGGACCACCACATCTACGGCAACGACGGCACGCACTTCTACACCCGCGGCAAGGTCGTCACGACCCGCTGGCCGGACCCGTCGGAAGCGCCGTCCGGCGTCGACCTGGGCTTCCCGCGCAACCACTGAGAACCCCCGCACAAGACCCGTGAGGCCGTCCGTATAGCGGACGGCCTCACTTTTTTCTGTGCGGGTGCTGCGGTTCCCGTAGTGAGCCAAGGCACTCCTCCGCTTGACCTGTTGCGCCCCGATGAACGTTGAGACGGTCTTACGGGTGCGGATTCCGTAGGTAAACACCCATTGACGCGACGGTTTTCGTCGGGGTTCCATTCGGTCCAACCGGGAGCGGACGAAGAGAAGAGATGTACGACGCGAGCCGCCGGAGGCGATAGCGCTCCCGACCGAATCACTTGACGCACGAGTCGTCTTCTGACGCACGAGTCGATCGGAACCGCTCCATGACCGACACGCTCCGCCCTGTCGAGACCGCTGCCCCGGACACCGCCTCCACGGCCTCCGACAGCCCCCAGAAGCTCAAGCGCTCCATCGGCATCGTCGGAGGCACCCTGCTCACGCTCTCCTGCGTGACACCCGCCTCCACGCTCTTCGTGGTCGTGCCCGACCTGTTCTCGTCCCTCGGCACCGCGACCGCGCTCACCATCGCGATCGGCTCGCTGCTCTGTATCGCCGTCGCGTTCTGCTACTCGGAGCTGGGCACCCTCATCCCCAGCGCGGGCGGCGAGTACGCCATGGTCTCCACGCTGGCCGGCCGGCTCGCGGGCTGGCTGGTCTTCGTGCTCTCCCTGCTCGTCGTCATGATCGTGCCGCCGGTGATCGCGATGGGCACCGCGGACTACCTGGCACCGATCGTGCACCTCAACGCGTCGCTTGCCGGTGCGGGCGTGATGCTCCTGGCCACCCTCGCGGGCCTGCTCGACCTGCGGGCCAACGCCTGGATCACCGGTGTCTTCCTGGTCCTGGAGGTCATCGCGGCGGCCGTGGTGGCCGTCCTGGGCTTCGCGCACAGCCAGCGGGGCGCCGGCAGCCTGGTCTCGATGCAGATCGCGGGCTCCGGCGGCCACACGGACACCGTGACGGCCATGCTGGTGGTCTCCGGACTCGCCATCGCGCTCTTCATCACCCAGGGCTTCTCGACCGCGGTCTACCTCTCCGAGGAACTGGAGAACCCGCGCCGCAACGTCGCCCGTACGGTCCTGGCCACCCTCGCGATCTCGTCCGTGATCATCCTGGTGCCGGTCGTCGCGATCACCATGGGCGCCCCGGACCTCGCGGCCCTCACCGGCGGCGACATCAGCACCATGGTCACCGCCTGGTCCAACTCCGCCGTCGGCACCTTCGTCAGCCTCTGCGTCGCCCTCGCGATCATCAACGCGGGCATCGTCATGGTCATCCAGAACTCCCGGGTGCTGTTCGCCTCGGCCCGCGACAAGGCCTGGCCCGGACCGGTCAACAGGGGCCTCTCACGGCTCGGCCGCTTCGGCTCGCCCTGGGTCGCCACCCTCCTCGTGGGCGTTCCGGGTGCCGCCCTCTGCTTCGTCAACCTGGACACGCTGTACGGCGTCACGGGCGTGTCCGTGACGGCCATGTACCTGCTCGTCGCGGTCGCCGCGCTGCTCGCCCGGCGCGGCAGCCACGCCCACACCCCCGCCTGGCGCATGCCGCTGTGGCCCGCGGTGCCGGTCCTGCTGATCACCGTCCTCGCCTACATCCTCAGCCGGCAGGAGACGGTTTACCTCGTGTGGACCGGCGGCATCACGGCCGTCGCCACCCTCTACTGGGCCTTCTACCTGCGACCGCGCCGCGAGACCCGCTGGCTGGTGTCGATCCCCGAGGACGCGCAGGCCTGACCGTCATGTGAAGTCCCACGTCACCACCGTGCACGTCCCGTCGTCCTTGCCTCCCGCACTGCGGTACGCGGCAAGGGCGACGTCGTTCCCGGTGTCCACACCGACCCACATCCCGTAGCAGCCGCGTGCGCGGGCGAGCGCGGCGAGCGCCAGGACCAGCGCCCGACCGGTCCCGCGCCGCCGGAAGGGCCCGGCGACCGCCAGCTCGTACAGGAACATCTCGGCGCCCTTGTCAGGATGGACGGTCTCGACACCGCTGACGAAACCGACCGCGCCGCCGTCCTCGTGGGCCAGGAACAGGTGATGCCCCGGCGAGTCCAGGAAGCGCCGGGCCCACTCGGGGCGAACGGCGTGGTCGAAGAGGTGCTCGGCCGCCACGAGTTCGGCGACGGAGGTGGCGCGGCGAATCTCCATGGGGCGTTCGTACCACGGGCGCGGTACGCCGGAGCCGACGTCTACTCCCGCAGGAGGGGCGAGGGTTCAGACCGGCGGCGGCATCGGTTGCCGGCGGCGGCCCGTACCGTTGACGCATGGATCTTCGACTGCCCCGACTGCGCGGGGCCGCACCGCGCAAGCGGCGACGGTGGACAGCCGCGGCGGCCGCCGTCGTCGTGCTCGCCGGCGCCGGCACGTGGACGGCTGTGGCCTCGGACGACGGACCGGCCGTCCACCGCACCGACCGCGTCATGGCCATGGGCGGCGGGGTGCGCGTCGACACCTCGTACTTCACCGCCGGCTCCGGCCGCCGCCCCGCCGTGCTGATCGGGCACGGCTTCGGCGGCAGCAAGGACGACGTCCGGCAGGAGGCCGAGAAGCTCGCCCGCGACGGGTACGCGGTGCTCACCTGGTCGGCGCGCGGCTTCGGCGGATCCAGCGGCAGGATCGGACTGAACGACCCCGAGGGCGAGGTCGCCGACGTCTCCAGGCTCGTCGACTGGCTCGCCACGCGCCCCGAGGTCCGGCTCGACAAGGCCGGCGACCCGCGTGTGGGCGTCACCGGTGCCTCGTACGGCGGAGCGGTCTCGCTTCTGGCCGCCGGGCACGACCCGCGGGTCGACGCGATCGCCCCGTCGATCACGTACTGGAACCTGGCGGACGCCCTCTTCCCGAACGGCGTCTTCAAGAAGCTCTGGGCCGGCATCTTCATCAACTCCGGCGGCGGCTGCTCCCACTTCGAGCCGCAGCTGTGCGCCATGTACAACCGGGTCGCGGAGGCCGGGAAGCCGGACGCCGCGGCCCGTGCCCTGCTCGAGGCCCGCTCCCCGTCCGCCGTCGCCGACCGCATCAAGGTGCCCACGCTGATCATGCAGGGGCAGACCGACTCCCTCTTCCCACTCGGCCAGGCCGACGCCATGGCCAGGGCGATCCGGGCCAACGGCGCGCCCGTGGACGTCGACTGGATCGCGGGCGGGCACGACGGCGGGGACATGGAGACCGGCCGGGTCGAGGCCCGCGTCGGCTCCTGGTTCGACCGCTATCTGAAGGACGACAAGAACGCCCACACCGGCCCGGCGTTCCGCGTCACCCGCACCGGAGGCATCGACTCCACCGACGGCGCCGTGCAGCTCAAGGGCGCGAGCGGCGACGCATACCCCGGCCTGGAGGGCACCGAGCACGCGATTCCACTCGGCACCGGCCGGAAGCAGACCTTCCAGAACCCGGCGGGCGCGAGCCCACCCGCGATCTCCGCCCTCCCAGGACTCGGCGGCGCCGGCGGCCTCTCCCAGCTCTCCTCCCTCGGCGTCGGCGTATCGCTCGACTTCCCGGGCCAGTACGCGCGGTTCGACTCCGCGCCCGTCCGTACCGGCCTGCGCGTCACGGGATCGCCGACCGTGCGGGTCCACGTCACGTCGAGCACCGACGACGCGGTCCTCTTCGGGAAGGTGTACGACGTCGGCCCGGGCGGCACCCAGCCGGTACTGCCGGCACAACTGGTGGCCCCGCTGCGGGTGACGGGAGCCAAGGCGGGCAAGGACGTCACGATCGTCCTGCCCGCGATCGACCACGAGATCCAGAAGGGCCACCGGCTGCGGCTGGTCCTCGCCTCGACCGACCTCGGCTACGCCTCACCGGCCGCCCCGGCGACGTACACCGTCTCCCTGAGGAGCGACCTGAAGGTCCCGACGGCGCCCGGCGTGCGGACCGCCGCGGCGCCCCTGCCCTCGTGGGTGTGGTGGCTGCCCCTGACCGGCGCGCTGGTCGCCCTGGCGCTCCTGCTCACCGGCCGCCGCCGCATGACGCCGGGAGTGCCCGACCCGGCCCTCGCCGAAGTCCCGCTCCAGATCACCGACCTGAGCAAGCGGTACGCGAAGTCCGCGGACCGGTACGCGGTACGCGACCTGTCGTTCCGCGTGGAAAGAGGCCAGGTCCTGGGGCTCCTGGGGCCGAACGGCGCGGGCAAGACGACGACCCTGCGCATGCTCATGGGCCTGATCAAGCCCGACGGCGGCGAGATCCGCGTCTTCGGGCACGCGATCCGGCCGGGCGCGCCGGTCCTCTCCAGGGTCGGTGCCTTCGTGGAGGGCGCCGGCTTCCTGCCTCACCTCTCGGGCCGCGAGAACCTGGAGCTGTACTGGCGGGCGACCGGCCGTCCGCCCGAGGACGCGCACCTGGCGGAGGCGCTGGAGATCGCTGGCCTGGGGGACGCGCTGGCCCGCGCGGTCCGCACCTACTCCCAGGGCATGCGCCAGCGGCTCGCCATCGCCCAGGCCATGCTCGGCCTGCCGGACCTCCTGATCCTCGACGAACCGACCAACGGCCTGGACCCGCCCCAGATCCGCGAGATGCGCGAGGTCATGATCCGCTACGCCGCGGCGGGCCGCACCGTCATCGTCTCCAGCCATCTGCTGGCCGAGGTCGAGCAGTCCTGCACGCACCTGGTGGTCATGGACCGCGGACGGCTGGTGCAGGCGGGCCCGGTGAGCGAGATCGTCGGCTCCGGCGACACCCTCCTCGTCGGCACGGGGTCCCCCGTGGACGGCCCGGTCGTCGAGAAGATCGGCGCGCTGCCGGGCGTGGCCTCGGCCGTCGCCGCCGAGGGCGGGCTGCTGGTCCGCCTCGACGCGGACGGCAGCGCGGAAGCCCTGGTCGTGGAACTCGTACGGCTCGAAGTGCCGGTGGCGTCGGTGGGCCCGCACCGGCGCCTGGAAGACGCCTTCCTCACCCTGATCGGAGGTGCCGCATGAGCACGCTCGCCGAGCGGGCCGAGACCGCGGACGGCTACCGTCCGCGGCACACACTGCCGCTGCGCGTCGAGCTGCTGCGGCAGCTCAAGCGCCGCCGCACCCTCGTCATGGGGGCGATCCTGGCGGTGCTGCCCTTCGTGCTCGTCGTCGCGTTCGCGATCGGCGGCGGGCCCGGCTCGCGCAACGGGCAGGTCACACTGATGGACACGGCCACGGCGTCGGGCGCGAACTTCGCCGCGGTGAACCTGTTCGTGTCCGCCGGCTTCCTGCTGGTCATCCCGGTCGCGCTGTTCTGCGGGGACACCATCGCCTCCGAGGCGAGCTGGTCCTCGCTGCGCTATCTGCTGGCGGCGCCGGTGCCGCGGACCCGGCTCCTGTGGTCCAAGCTCAGCGTCGCGCTGGGCCTCAGCCTCGCCGCGATGGTGCTGCTGCCGGTCGTCGCGCTGGCGGTGGGCACCGCGGCCTACGGCTGGGGCCCGCTGGAGATCCCCACCGGCGGCGCGCTCTCCACGGGCACCGCGACCCAGCGGCTCCTGGTGGTGATCGCGTACGTCTTCGTCTCCCAACTGGTCACGGCGGGGCTCGCGTTCTGGCTGTCGACCAAGACGGACGCGCCCCTGGGCGCGGTCGGCGGCGCGGTCGGCCTGACGATCGTGGGCAACGTCCTGGACGCCGTCACCGCCCTCGGCCACTGGCGTGACTTCCTGCCCGCGCACTGGCAGTTCGCGTGGGCCGACGCCGTTCAGCCGCAGCTGGAGTGGGCGGGCATGATCAAGGGCACGGCGATTTCGGTAACGTACGCGCTGGTCCTGTTCGCCCTGGCCTTCCGGGGTTTCCGGCGCAAGGACATCGTGTCGTAGATCTCCGGAGCGTCACCTACCGGTCTCGACGACCGCCCTTCGTGGCCGCTTCGAGATCCATCCGCAACGCTCCGTGGCGCACGCCGGAGCCCCCTCGGACGTCACAGTCACTGACATCGGCCCAGTACACGGGCCGACGGGCGACTCACCGAGGGGGCACGGATGGGGAACGACCACATACGGCGACCGTGGCGGACGGAGTGTCCTGGACGGACAGCCCACCCGGGACGGCCCGAACACGCCGGGTGGCCGGAACACCCCGGGCGGTCGGAGCGCCCCGTTCGTCGGTGGCGGCCGCGCGGCACCCTGCTCGCCCTCGTACTCGCGGGTGGTCTGCTGCTCTCCGGCTGCAGTGGGGGCGACGGCAGCCACAGCTCCGCGGACGGCGCGCACGGCTCCGGCGGATACCCGGGTCCGCTGCCCGCCCCGAACCGGACCTCGGGCTCCGGCCAGGGAGAGCCGGACGGCGAACAGACGGGCGACGCGCGGAGGGAGATCGCGCAGTCCCCCGACTACCTCTCCACCTTCGCCCTCGACGTCGACACCGCCTCGTACGGCTACGCCCGCCGCTCGCTCGCCGACGGACGGCTGCCCGACCCCGCCACCGTGCGCCCCGAGGAGTTCGTCAACAGCTTCCGCCAGGACTACCGGCGCCCCGAGGGCAACGGCTTCTCCGTCACCGTCGACGGCGCCCGCACCCGGGACGAGGACTGGTCACTGGTCCGGGTCGGCCTCGCCACCCGCACGTCCGCGCGCGAGGGCGAACGCCCGCCCGCCGCCCTCACCTTCGTCATCGACGTCTCCGGCTCCATGGGCGAACCCGGCCGGCTCGACCTCGCCAAGGACTCCCTCGGCGTGATGACGGACCAGCTCCGCGACGACGACTCGGTCGCCCTGGTCACCTTCAGCGACGAGGCCGAGACCGTGCTGCCGATGACCCGACTCGGCCACCACCGCGGCCGCGTCCACGACGCGATCGACGCGCTCGAACCGACGGAGTCGACCAACCTCGGCGCGGGGGTGCGCACCGGGTACGACACGGCCGTCGAGGGCCTGCGCAAGGGCGCCACCAACCGGGTCGTCCTGATCTCCGACGCCCTCGCCAACACGGGGGAGACCGACGCGGACACCATCCTGGAACGCATCTCCGGCGCCCGCCGCGAGCACGGCATCACCCTCTTCGGCGTCGGTGTGGGCAGCGAGTACGGCGACGCCCTCATGGAGCGCCTCGCCGACAAGGGCGACGGCCACACGACGTACGTCTCGAACGACGACGACGCCCGCAAGGTCTTCTGCGAGCAGCTCCCCGAGAACATCGACCTCACGGCCCGCGACGCCAAGGCGCAGGTCGCCTTCGACCCGCAGACCGTACGGCAGTTCCGGCTCCTCGGGTACGACGACCGTCAGGTGGCCGACCAGGACTTCCGGGACGACCGGGTGGACGGCGGCGAGATCGGTCCCGGCCACACGGTCACCGCGCTCTATGCCGTGCGCACCCGCCTCGGCGCCTCTGGCCACCTCGCCACCGCGAGCGTGCGCTGGCTCGACCCCCGCACCCGCGCCCCGCACGAGGAGTCCGGCCAACTGGAGACCCGCTCCCTCGACGGCGACCTGTGGACCTCCGCACCCCGCCTCCAGGTCGACGCGGTGGCCGCCTACTTCGCCGACGCTCTGCGCACGGGTGGCGGCCACGGGAGCGGGCTGCCGGGCGCCCTTCCTCTGTCCGAACTCGCGGGCCGGGCCCGTACGGTGGCGTCCGCCACGGAGGACGGGGCGGTACGCGACCTCGCCGACTCGGTCGAGCGGGCGAGCCGACTGGCGGGCTGACGGCGAGGGCCGGGGACCGCCGGCCCGCGGCTCCCGACCGCTCGTGGCCGGACCATTGAACTTCCGTTACGAGTGGGTAAGTTGACCCGCGAGTAAGAATCCTGCGACCTGGTGGAGCCGTCATGGGCGTACGCAAGGATCTGAAACGGGCAGGGCGGCGGACCGACCTGGCGGCCCGCGCCGAGACCGAGCTGACCAGGGACGCGAGCGGTGTGGTGCGCGAGGTGCGCACCACACCGCTCGCGCCCCGGCCCGCCACCGGCAGCCTGGCCGACCTGCCCTTCACCAACGCGGCCGAGGCCCCGGACGCCGTGGTCCTGCGCCGCAGGGAGGGCGCCACCTGGCGCCCGGTCACCGCGGCGGCCTTCGCCCGCGAAGTCGCGGCCACCGCGAAGGGGTTGATCGCCGCGGGCCTCGAACCCGGCGGCCTGGTCGCGGTGATGTCCCGTACCCGCTACGAGTGGACGGTCCTCGACTTCGCGATCTGGGCGGCCGGCGGCCTCACCGTCCCGGTCTACGCGACCTCCTCCGCCGAGCAGGTGGAGTGGATCGTCAGGGACTCCGGCGCACGGTTCGTGATCGCCGAGACGGCCGAGAACGCGGCCACCGTCGCCGCCGGCACCGCCCGGCATCCCGAACCCCCGGACGTACGGCGGCTGGACGCCGGAGCGATGTCCGAACTCGTGGCCCAGGGACGGGACATCCCCGACGAGGAACTCACCGAACGCCGCACCGCGCTCACCCCGGACACGGTCGCGACGGTCTGCTACACCTCCGGCACCACCGGACGGCCGAAGGGCTGCGTCCTCACGCACGCCAACCTGCACGCCGAGGCCGCCAACACGGTCGAGCTGCTGCACCCGATCTTCAAGGAGGTCACCGGCCAGACCGCCTCGACCCTCCTCTTCCTCCCGCTCGCCCACATCCTGGGCCGCACCCTCCAGGTCGCCTGCCTGATGGCCCGGATCGAACTGGGCCACTGCCCCAGCATCAAGCCGGACGAACTCCGCCCCGCGCTCCGGCAGTTCCGTCCCACCTTCCTCGTGGGTGTGCCCTACCTCTTCGAGAAGATCCACGACACAGGGCGGGCGACCGCCGAGAGGATCGGCCGCGGGGCCTCCTTCGACCGCGCCGACCGCGTCGGCGTCCGCTTCGGACAGGCCTGCCTGGACAAGTTCCTGGGGACGGGCAAGGGCGCCCGCCCCGGCCTGTACGCGGCGTGGGCGCTGTACGACCTGCTGGTCTACCGCCGCATCCGCAGGGAACTCGGCGGCCGCATGCGTTACGCCATCAGCGGCGGCGCCCCGCTCGACCGCAACCTCAATCTGTTCTTCTACGCCGCCGGCGTCATCGTCTACGAGGGGTACGGCCTGACGGAGACCACGGCCGCGGCGACGATCGTGCCGCCGCTGCGCCCGCGCCCCGGCACGGTCGGCCTCCCGGTCCCGGGCACCGCGGTCCGTATCGCCGACGACGGCGAGGTCCTCGTCAGGGGCGGTGTCGTCTTCGGCTCCTACTGGAACGATCCCGCGGCGACCGACGCCGTCCTGCGCGACGACTGGTTCGCGACCGGCGACCTCGGAGCCCTCGACGAGGACGGCTACCTCACCATCACCGGCCGCAAGAAGGACCTCCTCGTCACCTCGGGCGGCAAGAACGTCTCCCCGGCCGTCCTGGAGGACCGGCTGCGCAGCCGTCCGCCCGTCGGCCAGTGTGTCGTCGTCGGCGACAACCGCCCCTTCGTCGCCGCCCTGATCAGCCTCGACCCCGAGGCCGTCGCCCACTGGCTCGCCGTCCGCGGCCGTCCCGCCGGCACCCCGCTGTCCGAACTCGTGAGGGACCCTTCGCTGCGCGCCGATGTCCAGAAGGCCGTGGACCACGCGAACGGCGCGGTCTCGCGGGCCGAGTCCATCCGCGCCTTCGCCCTGGTGGCGGACGAGTTCACCGAGGCCAACGGACTGCTCACGCCGTCCCTGAAGGTCAGGCGCCATGCGGTGGCGACCGCGTACGCGGCCGAGATCGAGGCGCTGTACGGGACCTGAACACGCGAAGAGCGGGCCGCCGAGATGCTCGACGGCCCGCTCCTCGCGATGTGGGGATCAGCCGTTGTTGGCGCCGTTGCCGGAGAGGACCGGGATCTGGTCCAGGATGTGCGACAGCGGCTCGTCGCCCTTGGCCTGGGTCGAGTTCTCGACGCACTGCTGGTTCTGCGGGGCCGACAGGACCGGGATGTCCTGCACGGCGATCGGGACCAGGCCGACGAGCGAACCGGCGTTGACCTTCGCGGGCAGGCCGACGCACGGCTTGTTCAGCGAACCCTGGACCAGCGAGAGCTGCGGGCTCATGCTGCCGAACGTGGCGGAGTTGCCGAACGACTGCTCGGCTCCGTTGCCACTGACGGACGTGGTGCCACCGTCGTCACCGATCGCCAGGGCCTGGGGGGCGGCCACGGCCGAGATGCCGGCGACGGAAGCGGCGATAGCGGCGGTTGCCCACAGCTTCTTCATGTTCGTTCCCTTCGGAAAGCGGACTCCTGGGGAGGAGCTGCATGATCATCAACTGCCGTAGCCGCGCCGGGGTTTCGGGTTGTGCCCCATTCGGCGCAGCGCCCGGAGAGCTCGATTCGCCACGTGTACGCCGGTGAGCTCCCCTGAAAGAAGACGCCACGGCCGAAGCGCGGCGAACCATGCGGCCGGGAAAGGAATTTGCCTGAGGAGCGGGCAAGCCGAAGAGCTGAAGAAGGAAAGAAGGGAATGCATGAAGAGCCGAATGTGTGAAGAGTCGGAAGGGTCCGGGAAACGCCGACGGGCCGCCGAATGCTCGGCGGCCCGCTGACGAGAACTCAGGAAGAGGACTGCGAGAGGGATTACCTGTTGCCCGTACCGTTGCCGGAGAGGACCGGGATGTCGTCCAGGATGTGCGACAGCGGCTCGTCGCCCTTGGCCTGGGTCGAGTTCTCGACGCACTGCTGGTTCTGCGGAGCCGACAGGATCGGGACGTCCTGGACGCTGATCGGCACGGCGCCGATGAGCGAGCCGAGGTTCGCCTTGGCCGGCAGGCCGATGCAGGGCTTGTTCAGGGAGCCCTGGATGAGCGCCATCTGCGGGCTCATGTTGCCGAACGTCGCCGAGTTTCCGTACGACTGGGTGGCACCGTTACCGCTGGTGGACGTCGTGCCACCGTCGTTTCCGATGGCCAGCGCCTGCGGCGCGGCCGCGGCGGAAACGCCGACGACGGAAGCGGCGACCGCGGCGGCGGCCATAACCTTCTTGATCACTAGCTAGTCCCTTCTGGAGAAACCCCGTCCACCGGAGCGCACTGGTCAACTGCGGCGGACGTCCTTGGTTGCTCCCATTCACTCCGATGGCGCACATCGAAGAGGGACTCCGGGCTCGCGCGCGCCATGGATTCCCGCGCATTACCGTCCGCTGAACGGGCCAACCGGGTGAACCACCGAAACCAATGCGAGGCCGCCGGGTTGATGCCAGGGCAGGAACACGTGTCTCTGCCAGGAAAGGAACGCGAAATGTTCAAGAAGGCAATGGCCGCGGCGGCGGTCGCCGCTTCCGTCGTCGGTGTCTCGGCGGCGGCCGCGCCCCAGGCGCTTGCCATCGGTGACGACAGCGGTACGACCTCGGTCAGCGGGAACGGCGCCACCCAGTCGTTCGGCAACTCGGTGACCGGCGGCAACATGAGCCCGCAGCTCAGCCTCGCGCAGGGCTCGCTGAACAAGCTCTGTGTCGGCCTGCCGGCCAAGGCGAACGCCGGCTCGCTCGTCGGGGTCCTCGTGCCCGTCGCCGTCCAGGACATTCCGGTCCTGTCGGCCCCGCAGAACCAGCAGTGCGCCGAGAACTCGACCCAGGCCAAGGGTGACGAGCCGCTGTCGCACCTGGTGGACGACATCCCGGTCCTGTCGGGCAACGGTGTCGGCAACCACTGACCGTCGCCGCTGAATCTTCGCCTCGAAGAGGCTCGGGCCGCCCGTCGCGTTCGACGCGGGCGGCCCGCTGCTCTTCCCGGCAATTCAGGGAAGCGTTTCTTCTCTTGTGCGGCCTCGGTCCCGCCAGGGAAACAGGGCAATTCGAGTGAATTCCCAAACGGCGTGCGTTCCGCAGTTTCTTCCGGCGTCCCGGCCTCGTTTACAGCCTGCAGGTCATGAAGCGAGCCGTTCCTGTTGCGCTCGCTCGGCTTCGGCCGTCATAGGGGCATGACCGCAGAGAAGGGAAAGCACGTGAAGCACAAGAAGAGCGCTGCTGTCGTCGCCGGCGCGATCATGGCCCTGGGTATGGCCGCCCCGGCCTTCGCGGACTCCGGTGCCGAGGGCGCCGCCATGGGTTCCCCGGGTGTCCTCTCGGGCAACGCGGTCCAGGTTCCCGTGCACATTCCCGTCAACGTGTGCGGCGACTCGATCGACGTCATCGGCCTGCTCAACCCGGCCTTCGGCGGCGCCTGCGCCAACGACTGACGCGACAGGACACCAGTCACCCGGCTGTGTCACGGCCGGCCTTGGACCGCCTTGCCGGCTCCGGGGCCGGCCTTCCTCACTTATCACTTCTCACTTCTTCACACAGGGAGGACAAGAGATTGCGACAGACCCTGAGCAAGGGAATGGTCATGGCCGCGGCCACGACGAGCATCCTGTCCCTGTACGGCACCCCCGCGTTCGCGGACTCGCAGGCGAACGGCGGCACGGCGGACTCGCCCGGCGTCGCATCGGGCAACACGCTTCAGGTTCCGCTGAACGTGCCGGTGAACGTCTGCGGCAACACCGTCAACGTGATCGCCGCGCTCAACCCGGCCTTCGGGAACTCCTGCGCCAACGGCTCGGGTTCGCAAGGGTCGCGTGGCGTGAGGCACCAGCCCGTCCACCAGGTGGGCCGGGTCGGGCACGTGGGTGGTCACACTGACCACCACGGGTCGGGCCCTTACAGCGGCCCCACCGGCAACGACTCGGCCGGCTCCGGCGTGGGCTCGGGTTCCCTGGGCTCCGGCTCGCTGGGCTCCGGTGCCTCGGCGTACGGCGAGACGCACGGTTCGCCCGGCATCGGGTCGGGCAACACCGTGCAGGCCCCGGTGGACATCCCGGTGAACGCCTGCGGCGACTCGGTGAACGTGATCGGCATCGGAAACCCCGCGTTCGGCAACGACTGCGAGAACGGCTACGGCGACACCCCGCCGCCGCCTCCCACGACGCCGCCGACCACTCCGCCGCCCCCCACCACCCCGCCGCCGGTGACTCCGCCGGTGACGCCGCCGGTGACACCGCCGGTGACACCGCCGGTGACGCCGCCCGTCACTCCGCCGGTGACGCCGCCCGTCACCCCTCCCGCTCCGCCCTCCCTGGCCCAGACGGGCAGTGAGGACGTGCTCGGGTTCTCGGCCGCCAGCGCAGCGCTGCTGATCGGCGGCGCCGTCCTGTACCGGCGAGGCCGAGCCACGTCGCGTCGCTAGCACGCGGCACCAGCAGGATGCCCGTACGACGCACCGGGTGCCGGACACCTCACCGTGTCCGGCACCCGAGCTCGTCGTCGGAGCCGGTCCCGGGTCTGTTCCCGGGGCCGTCATGAACAGACCCGGCGCCGGGGACTCGACGCCCCGGCCGGCCGTGGGCCGCCACGGCCGGGCTCCCGCGCGGCTCGTCGCCGAGCGGCCCGGACGGTTCGCGGCGCGCCCCGAACCCGTCCCCCGCGACGTGACGTTCGGCCGCCGCGGCGTTCGCCCCCGTACCGCCCCACCGTCTCCGCACCCGTACCGCCCCACCGTCTCCAGCCCTATGCCTTACGTCGCCGTACGCCGCCCGCCGACGGCTGGGCCGCGGCGCTCGCGTCATCCATCGGGATGAAGCACGGCTGGACGAGACGGACGCGCGGCCACTCGGAGCAATGCCGGGACGACGCCCGCGCCGCTCACGCCGGGCGGCGACGGCTGCGTCTCGCGGGCGAAAGCCGATCCACGAACGGGAATTCCCGCGGAATCGCGGCGCGCACCCTTCCACGCCCGCTCCGCCGAGCAGAGGAGCGGAATTTCCCCTCGTTCCGTCACCCGCGCGGGTGACCGACGTGCCGGAAAGACGATGCCTCTGTTGGCGGAACGGGCATTTATATGACTGGGTGTCAGTGGAGGAGGAGAGAGAAAGCAGCCGGAGCAGCAGAGAGCGGAGAGAGGAGCAGGCATGGCCCCACAACAGCAATGGTCCCGGAGCGGAAGGCTGGCCTTCGTCGCGGCCGGCATCGTCGCGTCGATCGCACTGGCGCCGGGTCCGGGATACGCCGTGGGAGCCGGGGCGGTGCGCGCCGCCGATCCTCCGACACCGACACCGAAACCGGCGTCGGTGAGACCGCAGGCGCAGACGCCCGTACCGCCCGCGCCGTCCACGAAGCCGCCCGCGCCGTCCACGAAGCCGCCCGCGCCGACGCCTCCCACCGCATCCGTGACACCCACCGCCCCACCCACCGCACCCGTGACGCCGAGTCCCGCGACGTCCGCGCAGCCCACGCCCCCCGCGACGGTCGCACCGCGCCCGGCCTTCGGGGCCTACCTCGACTACGGCCCGCTGGGCGTGGCCCGGATCGCCCAGCTCAGCCAGTGGCTGGGCGGCACGGAGCTGCGCGTCGGGCACACGTACCTGCCGGGCGACCTCTGGAGCAACATCGAGGGACCGCCCGGTTTCCTCGACGTCTGGGCGAACTGGCGGCGCGAGCGGGCCGACCGGATGCTCGTGCTCAACGTGCCGATGCTGGAGCACAACGAGGAGAACGTCTCCGACCCCGAGGTGCGGGCGCTGCTGCGGCAGGGCGCCGAAGGGGCGTTCGACGTGCACTTCCGAGCGCTCGCCCAGCGGCTGGTCCGGCTGGAGGTGCCGGACACCGTGATCGTGCTGGGCTGGGAGATGAACGGCATCACGTACACCCACCGCTGCGGGCCGGACCCGGACGCGTGGAAGAAGTACTGGAACAGGATCGTCGCCGCCATGCGGTCGGTGCCCGGACAGAAATTCCGGTTCGACTTCACCCCGAGCCGCGGCCAGGACGCCATTCCCTGGACGCAGTGCTATCCCGGGGACGACACGGTCGACATCATCGGCATGGATTCCTACGACCAGCCGCGCGGACTGTCGTTCGACGACGAGGTCAAGGAGCCGTACGGCCTGCAGGAGCACGTGGACTTCGCCAAGGTCCACGGCAAGCCCATCTCGTATCCCGAATGGGGGCTCTTCCGCAACGGCGACAACGCCGCGTACATGAAGCGCATGCTCGCGTGGATGAACGAGCACCCGCCCCTGTACAACACGCTGACCGACTACTGCCCGCACGGCGTGTGGCAGTGCGCGGACAACCCGAAGGCGTCCTCGGTGTACCACGCGGTGCTCTCCGGCCACCTCGGCCCGACACCGGCGCCGACACCGATGCCGACGCCGGTGCCCTCCGTGCCCAAGCCGCTGCCGACACCCGTACCCACACCGGTGCCCACTTCCGTGCCGACGCCGGTGCACCCTCCCAGCTGTTCGCCGGTGGACCTGGGCGACTGGGTGGAGTACTGGCTCGGAGGGAAGCTCTGCCTCGGCCTCGACTGGTGGTCGCGCAACCGGTGACCGGACCGTGGACGGGACATCGGGGTGGCGACGGGTCGGTCACGGCCTGTCGCCACCCCGCTCCCTCCAGCGGCGCACCAGCTCCTTGCCCCGGCTGCGCGCGGCGACGTCGCAGACCACCGCCGACAGCAGCGGCGCCGTACGCCGCCGGGCCAGCAGCAGGCGCTGGTTGACGACGGGGTTCGGGCGCCAGTGGTGCTTGTAGGGCTCGTCGCCGCGCAGCAGGCTCAGTGCCCCGCGACGGTCCCCCTCGGTGTGCCGGGCGCAGGCGTCCAGCAGCATCACGGCCACGTCCGCCTTCCGCTCGCGCAGATCCGGATGGGCCCCGTAGAGGTAGCCGCCCGCCAGCCGCGGGGACAGCAGGGTGAGGTCCACCGCCATCACGGTGCCGTCGAGCCGGAACTCGGTGACCACCGCGTCCCCGGAGCTCACCATCGGTCCGACCGACCGGATCAGGTGTTCGGCGAACCGCTCCTGGAGATGCTCGGACGTCACCTTCCGCCCCTGCCACTGCAGCCGGTGCAGTTCCAGCAGGCGGCGCAGCGCCGCGTCCACCTCCCCGGGCGGCACGATCCGGGGCTCGATGCCCAGCGCGGCGAGTTTGCGCAGCTTGGCCCGCACGCGCTGGGCCTTCGAGGAGGGCAGCCGGCGCACCAGTTCGTCCATCGAGAGGGCGGGCAGTTCCAGACAGATCGAGTCGTTCACCCGGCGCCGCGGTCCGCGCCAGCGCTCGTAGATCCGTTCCACCGCGCCGCCGGGCCGTACCTCGCGGAAGTCGATCAGCGCGCTGCGTGCGGCCAGGGACAGCCCCTCGGCGAGCGTCGCCGCCGCGCGGTCGGCGTACTCGTCGTCGATGAGGACGTCGCCGTAGTCGGAGATGGACCCGCCGAGGGGGACCAGCGCCGGCAAGGGGCGGCGTACGCGCATCAGGGGCGCGACCGCGCGGAGCTCGTCGCCGTCACGGACCAGGACCAGGCGGAGGCGGCCGGGGGTGCCGTACGACAGCCACCAGGAGTACAGCCAGGCGTGGTTCTGGAACGGGGTGGCGGCGGCGCACCGGCCGTACAGGCGTCCCCAGGCGGGGGCCAGGGCGGCGAACTCCCGCTCCTCAGTGATGATCTCGGCCCGCAGGGTGCCGCCGAGTCCGGCCCGCAGGGTGCCGTTCACAGCTGTCCGTGCGCGTCGGCGGCGGTCGCCGGGCTCGGTACGGAGGCCGTTCGGGCCAAGTCCGTGTCCCGCCGCGGACGCACCAGCAGGATCAGTCCGCCCAGCAGGCCGCCGGCGCTCGCGCCGACCAGACCGGTCACCTTCGGCGACGGCGAGGAGGGGGCGGTCGGCTTCATCGCGCGGGAGAACTGCAGGAGTTGGACGTGCGTACTGGCACGGGTGGCGTTGGCGTGCTCGGTCAGCGAGCGCGAGACGGCGTTCGCCATGTCGGCCGCGAGGCCCCGACGCGGGGACGTGGCCGACACGGCGACCATCGGCGCGTCGGGCGAGGTCGCTGTCTGCACGCTGCGCTGCAGCGTGGAGACCGGCACCCCGGCCCGCGGCTGCGCGTCCGCGAGCACCGCCAGCTGTGTGGCGACCCGGCCGTACGCCTGCGCGAAGCCGAGCGCCGACGCCGGGTCCGACTTGTCCGTCGGGACGGCGATGACGTAACTCGTCGCCGTGTACGTCGGGGGCTTCTCGACGCCGTACGCGCCCCCGAGCGCGCCGCCGAGCAGGGCGCCGGCGACGAGCAGGGTCCACGGCGGCAGGCCCCTCCGACGGGTGACGGGCGTGCCCGCCGGGCCGGATGTGCCCACCGGTCCGGCCTTGCCGGGCGTGTCCGCCGGTCCGGCCGGGGCGGGCGTGTCCGCCGGTCCGGCCGGGGCGGGCGTGTCCGCCGGTCCGGCCGGTTCGGCCGAGCGCTGCTGCCTGGTGGGGATTTCGGTCATGAGGAACTCACTCCCAGAGGGGTGCAGGAGACGGCGGCCGCGTACACGTCCATGAGCTGCGCGGCGCTGCGGGTGATGCTGTAGTGGTGGGCGGCGTTCGGTACCGAACGGGGCCCGGGACCCGCCCCGCGGACCGCCCGGAGGGCGCGTACGAACGAGTCGACGCCGCCCTGGACCCGGCGCGCGCCGGGCGCGGCACCCGCGGGCAGGTCCTCGACCGCGGGGCAGGAGACGTACAGGACCGGCAGCCCGGCCGCCATCGCCTCCACGACCGCGAGCCCGAAGGCCTCTTCGGCGCTGGGCGAGGCGAGGACGTCCATGGCCGCGGTGAGCGACGGCAGATCGGCGCCCGGCAGGCCGCCGGTGGGGCGCTCGCCGGTGAACAGCACCCGGTCCGCGACCCCGGCCCGCTGCGCGGTCCGTCGCAGCACGCTCTCCTCGGTGCCGCCGCCGACCAGCAGCAGCCAGTGGTCCGGGGGCAGTTCGGCCAGCGCGCGGATCAGGACGTCGAACCGCTTGGCCGCGGTGAGCCGGCCGACACCGCCCACGACGTAGGCGCCGTCGGGCAGCCCGAGCCGGCGACGCGTGCGTGCGCGCAGCGACGGGTCGAAGCGGAAACGGTCCACGTCGATGCCGTTCGGGACGACCTCGATGCGCGGTCCGGGCACCCCCCAGCGGCGCAGCCGGTCGGCCACGGTCGGCGATACGGCGACGGTGGACCGGCCGAGCCGCTCACTGGCGAGATACAGCTCGCGGACGCCCGCGCTCAGCCTGCGTCCCTCCATCTGCGAATCGCCCAGGGAGTGTTCGGTGGCCACGACGGCCTTCACCCCGGCCAGCCGCGCGGCGATCCGGCCGTACACGCACGCCCGGTAGAGGTGGGTGTGCACCAGGTCGTAGCGGCCCCCGCGGATCAGCTTCGCCAGCCGGGGGAGCGCGGCGACGTCCCGGTTGCCGGTCATGCCGAGGTGGACGACGCGTACGCCGTCGGCGGCGAGTCCGTCGGCGACCGCGCCGGGGTTGGTGAGCGTGACGACGTCGCAGTCGACGGGAAGGTGCCGCAGGAGCAGCCGCAGTTGCTGCTCCGCACCGCCGACACCGAGGCCGGTGATGATGTGCAGGGCCTTCATCAGGCCCCCTCGACCGGGCGCCGCCGCAGCCGGTGCAGCTTGAGTTTCAGCAGCAGGCGTACGGCGGTGTCGTTCTGCCCGATGTGGACGCGCGGCAGGGCGTGCGGGCCGGTCAGCGGGCCGGGATCGATCCCGCAGCCGTAGGTGTAGCCGGCGTCGCGCACGGCGTCCACGACCCGCGCGTCGATGGTTCCGTAGGGGTAGCAGAAGCCGCCGACGGGGGCGCCCGTCAGGTCCGAGAGCGTTGCTCTGCTCTCGGCGACCTCGGAGTGCAGCAGCGCGTCGTCGACCTGGGTCAGGTCGATGTGGGTGAGGCCGTGCGAGCCGATCTCGACGCCCTCGGCGGCGGCCAGCCGGATGCCCCGGGCACCGAGCAGCGGCTTGCGGGGACCGAGCGGGTCCCAGGCGTTGTCGCCGTCCAGCCGACCCGGCAGGACGAAGAGGGTGGCGCCGCAGTCGTGCCGGTGCAGGACGGGCAGGGCGGTCTCGACGAAGTCGGCGTATCCGTCGTCGAAGGTGAGACCGACCAGGCCGCGGCCCTTGCCCCGGGCGCGTGCGGCGAGCAGTTCTGCCATGCCCACCCCGCGCAGTCCGCGGCGGCTCAGCCACCCCAGCTGGTGGTCGAGGCGGTCCGGCGACACGGTGATGCGGTACGGGTCGTCGGAGCAGTCGCCCACGGAGTGGTACATCGCGATCCAGGGGGCCGTGTCGGCGGCCCGCACGGCGGTGTGGAAGCGGGTGCGGCGACGGAGGTCGGTGGCGGCGCGGGCGTCGACACGTCTGAAGCGGTCAGCGGAAACGGACATGCGGCAGCCTTCGCTTGAGGGAACGGAGGACGGGTGCGAGGGCCTGGACCCCCAGGGCCCAGGCCAGCACGGCGAAGACGACGGTCACGACGGTGCCGCCGAGGAGGAGACCCACCAAGGGGGAGTGCGCACGGCTCGCGCAGAGCGCCCCCACCGCGCCCGCGACGAGCGCCGCGCGCACCGGTTTGCTCAGTTCGGCGACGACCTGACGGGTGCGGATCGGCACACTGCGTGTTCCCATGCCGCACAGCAGGAGCAGGGCGCTGAGGGTGACGCCGCCCGCGTTCGCCGCGGCGATGCCGCACACGCCCCAGCTGCCGACGGCCAGCGCGCCGATCCACGAGGTGGCGACGATCCCGGCGGTCATCGCGAACAGCGGGTACCAGGTGGGCCGCCCCGAGGAGAAGTAGGAGCGTACGAGCGCGCCCACCAACGTGTGGCCGAGCAGTCCGACGGCGTAGACCCGCATCACGGCGGCGGTGGCGGCGGTGTCCTGAGCGGTGAACGCGCCCCGCTGGAAGAGCAGTTGGATCATCTGGGGTGCGCACGCGACGACCGCCGCGGTGCCGAGGAGAACGGTGCAGGAGACCAGTGCCAGGTCGCGCTCCACACGGACGCGGGCCCGCTCGGTGTCGCCCTCGGCCATCGCCTGCGCCACCACCGGGAAGGTGACGGTGCACAGCATCAGCGAGAGCACCATCGGCATCTGCGCGACCTTCTGCGCGTAGTTCAGGTGCGAAATGGCACCGGCGGGCAGGGACGACGCCAGGAACCGTTCGATCAGGACCTGGGACTGCCGGCACAGGGCGAAGAGCAGGACCGTGCTGATCAGCGTCAGGTCCATCGGACGCGCCTGCGCGACGGCCGCCCCGTCCGCGGTCACCTCGTGCCGCCTGAGCTGCCGCCAGAGCGCGGGCGCCTGCGCGACCACCATCAGGGCGCCGCCCACCGCGACCCCGAGGGCCGCCGCGCGCACTCCCCAGCGGCCGCCGAGGACGAACATGGCCGTGATGATGCCGGTGTTGTACGCGACGTAGATGGCCGCGGGTGCGACGAACCGGCGGTGCGCCCGCAGTGCGGCACTGCAGTACCCGGTGAGTCCGAAGGTGAACACGCAGGTGGCCGTCAACCGGGTGCAGTCCACCGCGAGCCGCGGGTCCGGCAGGCCCGGCGCGAGAGCTTGCACGAGGTAGGGCGCCCCGGCGATCAGCAGCGCGGCGACGGCCGTGACGGCGAGCGTCAGCCGGGGCAGGGTCGCGGCGACCAGGGCGCGGACCGGGTCGCCGACGGCACCCTGGGCGCGCCGCGCCACCGCCATGCTGAACGCCGGTACGAGCACGAAGGCGAGGCCGTCCTCGATCAGCAGTGTCGCCGCGAACTCCGGCAGGGTCCAGGCGACCAGGAAGGCGTCCGTCTCGGAGTCGGCTCCGAACAGGTGCGCGAGGGCCTGGTCGCGGCCGAGGCCCAGCAGGGCTCCGGCGATCGACAGCGCGATCGTGACGAGGGCGGCCTTGGCGAGGAACCGGTTGGAGGCGTTCTCCGTGGAGGCGGCGGGAGCGGTGGGGGTGGAGGAGGAGATGGGCGGGGAGGACGGGGAGAAAGGGGGAGGAGGGGTGAGCGGGCCGGACGGGTCGTAGGCGGGGGCGGCGTCTCGGGCACCCGGCAGGGCGAACGGGTCGTCGGTCCCGCCGCCGTCGGCCGCCGCCGCCGCCCGGGGAGGCTGCACCGTCATCGCGTCGCGGCCTCCTCCGGCGAGCCCGCCGCCGGCGACGAGGACACGGGGGGCGGCGCCGCGGCTTCGAAGGCCCGGGAGGTCGGGGACGCTTCGGAGGCCCAGGGTGTCGGAGACGCGGCGGCTGCGGAGGCCAGGGACAACGGGGACGCCCGGTCCACCAGCGCCCACCAGGCCACCAGGCCGAAGCAGACCCCCGTCAGCACGGTCGAGGGTCCGCCGATGTCCGCGTACACGAAGTCCACCAGCTGCCAGCCGAGCAGCCCGCACGAGACCAGCGCGCAGTCGAGCCCCGACGGTGCCGGGACGGGGCGGCCGAGCCCCGGCAGGGCACCCGGCGCCGTCCGGCGCACCCGGACCAGGCCGCGCAGCGCGCACACCAGGAGCGCCAGCCAGCTGCCCGTGAGGGCGAGCAGCCCGATCAGTCCCTGTTCGCTCAGCACGAGCAGATACATGTTGTGCGGGGAGAGCAGCGGCTGCTTGCTGTAGGCGGTTCCGGCGCCCCCGATGTCGCTGCCGGAGGAGAGGGCGAGCGAGGCATGGCCGTCGCGCTGGTCGGGGAAGCCCTTGAGCCCGACGCCGGTGAACGGGTGGTCGCGCCACATGTCGACGGCCGCCGCCCACATGGTGTACCGGTCCACCACCGACTGGTCCGGGGCGTTGGTGACCTGCGTGATGCTGTCGACGCGCTCCTGCAGCATCTCCGTACCGACGCCGAGCCCGCCCACCAGGATCACGGCCACGGCCGCGACGACGGCACCCACCCTGACCGCGCGCCGCAGCCCCGCCAGCGTCAGCTGGACACCGCACGCCAGAGCCGTGGCGATCCACGCGCCCCGACTGAACGACAGCGCGAGCGGCGGCAGCAGCGCCAGCGCGCACACCACGGCGGAGGCCCGCTGCCGCACCGTGCCCGAACCGAGCGCCAGCGCGAGCGAGCACACCAGCCCGAAGGCGACCACCGTCGCCATGCCCATCACGTCCGTCGGCCCGAAGGTGCCCACGGCCCGGACGTCCTCGCCCCGGTAGGAGGCACCCGTCCCGGTGGCGTACTGGTGCACCCCGACCGCCCCCTGCCACAGCGCCAGGGCGACGAACGACCAGGCGAGCAGCCGGAAGTCGCGGCGGTCCCGGACCAGCAGCAGCACGGCCGCGGGCACCAGGACGAAGATCTGCAGATAGCGGGTGAGACCGGTGATCCCGGCCCCGGGGCTCGCCGCCCCGGCCGCCGCGACCGCGATCCCGACCACGGGCAGGGCGAGGACCACCGCCGCGCCCGGGGACAGGGGACGCCGACGGTCCCGTACGAGCCGTACCGCGCAGCAGACCACGACCAGACCGGACATGGCGTCCGCGATGTTCGCGCCGCCCTCCCCGCTCGGCGCGATCGGCAGCCCGAGCAGCGCGACCACCGCCACGACGGGCAGCACTGGCAGCGCACGGCGCACCCCGGACATCAGGGTGCCCAGTGGCGAGCGAGGGGTGGCCGGTGGCGCGTAGGAGGCCGGCGGCGAGCAGGGGCCGGCCGGCGGCGTGTGCGCGGCGGCCGGCGGCGAGTGGGGCAGGGCTCGGCTCATCGGCTCAGCTCCCCGTCGGGCGTACCAGCGAGGCTGCCGTGCGCAGCAGGATGCAGACGTCCTGCCACAGCGACCAGTTGTCGATGTACGCGTTGTCGAACCGGCAGCGGTCCTCGATCGAGGTGTCGCCGCGCAGCCCGTGGATCTGGGCGAGTCCGGTGATGCCGGTCTGCATGCGGTGGCGAGCCGCGTAGCCCGGGTAGGTCTGGCTGAACTTGGCCACGAAATAGGGCCGTTCGGGACGCGGGCCGACCAGGCTCATGTCGCCCCGCAGGACGTTCCACAGCTGCAGCAGTTCGTCGAGCGAGGTGCGCCGCAGGAAGTGGCAGAAACGGCTCATCTCCCGCTCGCCCGCGACGCTCCAGCGGGTCGCGGCCTCGTGCGCGTCGACCGGGCGGTGGGTACGGAACTTCAGCAGCGTGAAGGGCCGCCCGTCCTTGCCGATGCGCTCCTGCCGGAAGACCACCCCCGGTCCGTCGCTCAGCCGCAGCGTGACCGCGCACACCAGCAGCAGTGGGCTGATCACGAGCAGCAGTGCCCCGGAGACGGCGACGTCGAGAAGCCGTTTGCCGAGGTTCCCGTGCGGCCTGGAGACGTTGATCCGCCGGCAGGCGAACCCGGCGAGCCGCCCGCTCCCGCCCGCCCTGCCGTGCGCGCCCGCGTGGGCTCTGCCCCGCGGTACTCCGTACGGGATCTCCTGCGAGGCCGAGTCCGCGTCGACGTGCCACAGCACGCAGCCCGCCTCGCTCAACGCCCTCAGTAACGGACCGTGTTCACGGCGCGGCTCCACCACGAGCACCGCGCGCACGCCGTTCTGGATGAGGGCCCGCTGCACCTCCTCGCCCGTGGTGAGGACCGGCAGCCCGTCGGCGCCGGTGCCCTGGGCGGCGACGATGCCCACCGGCCGCAGGCCGCACCGCGGGTGCCTCAGGAAGGCCGCGGCCACCCGCTGGGCGGTCCCCGCGGGACCGATCACCAGGGTGGCCTCGGGACGCAGGACCAGGGCCCGGCGGCGTCGCCAGTGCACGACGGCGCGGGCCGCGCAGCTCACCGCCGACTGCAGCGCGCAGCCCACGGCCAGGGTCCGGGCTGGCAGCGCCGCGGCAGGGGAGAGCGCCGCCAGCAGGGCCGCGAGCGTGCACCACGTCATCACGACGCGCGCGCACACGGCGGGCAGGTCGTCGAGCACCGTGGGGATCCGCCCGGGACGGTACAGCGCCCCGTGAGTGTTCAGCGCGAGTACGCCGAGCAGCAGCGCGGCGAGGAACGGCGGGTGCCGCTGGACCTGGGCGAGGGACATGCCCGCCAGCAGCGCCGCACCGCCGTCCGCGACGAGCAGGGGCAGCCACGCGGCGCGCGGGGCGGACAGCCGTTGCCCGGCGGGGAACCTGAAGCCGTCGGCGGCCCCGCGCGAAGGGATGACCGAGACGGGCGAGAATCCGTACTCCCGGGGCTGTCCGCCGGGGGAGGGAACGGTGCTTTCCGCAGTCACGTGTGGATGGGCTCCCTGCACTCGGTGTGTTCCCCGCACACGACGTGCCCGCCGGGCCCCGCGGTGAGCAACTCGCGGTAGACCTCCGCGACCGCGTCGGCCGCGCGCCGCACGTCGTGCGTGGTCAGTACGTGGCGCCGCCCCTGTCGGCCGAGCGACTCGCGCAGCGGGGGATCGGCCAGCAGGTCGCAGATCGCGCGGGCGAGCGGCCCCGGCGCCTGGGAGGGCACCAGACAGCGGGTGTCGAGGCCCGGCGGCAGGCTCTCGCGGGCGCCGTCCACGTCCGTCATCACGACCGGGCGCCCGCAGGCCATGGCCTCCAGCGGGGCCAGCGCCATGCCCTCCCAACGGGACGGCAGCACCACCAGATCGGCGGCCTGGTACCAGGGCACGGCATCGTCGGCGGCTCCGGCGAACAGCACGTCGCCGGGTGCCGAGGCCCGCAGCCGCGCCGCCTCCGGACCGTCGCCGACCAGCACGAGCCGGGCTCCGGGCATCCGCAGCCGTACGGTGTCCCAGGCCCGCAGCAGGACGTCCTGGCCCTTCTGCCGGCACAGCCGTCCGACGCAGACGACCAGGGGAGCCGCCGGATCGAGCCGGTCGAGCAGGGGGATCCCGGTCCGTACGGTCCCCGCCTCCGCGGGGTGGAAGCGCTCGGTGTCGACCCCGTTGGGGATCACGCTCCAGGTCGCCCTGACCCCGGCGCGCACTCCGGTGACTCGCTCCGCCTCACTCACACACACCACCCGGGACGCCCAACGCGCCCCCCACCGCTCCCACTTCAGCGCGAGGTTCGCGGCGAGGCCGTCGACCGCCTCGAACGACCAGGCGTGCGGCTGGAACACGGTCGGCACCCGGCCACGCAGGACGAGCCGGGCGGCGAGCCCGGCCTTGGCGCTGTGCGCGTGCACCACGTCGGGCCGCGCCTCGGCGACGACGCGAGCGAGCCCTCGTACCTCCCGGACCAGCCGGGGACCCGGCGCGCGCGTCGCCTGCCAGTGCGTCACCTCGGTGCCGAGCGCACGGAGTGTGTGCGCGAGGCCGCTGTCCCGCGGGCAGGCCGCGGTGACGTGCAGTCCGGCGGCGAGCTGTGCTTTCACCAGGTCGGTGAGCACGCGGGCCACTCCGCCGTCGACCGGCTGGCTGAGGTGCAGGACTCGCGGCGGGCGGTCGCTCGATGGCAATGACATGCGCGGGTTCCTTAGCGACGGGCGGCGCTCTGACGCGCGCGTCACCGCTGCGCGTCGACGGCGGCGAACAGCGCTCCGACCCAGGCCGCGTCTCGCTGCGAAACGAGTTGGACGGTCAACCGGTCACCCCCGAACCGGAATTCCGTGTCCTGGCCGAGGACGGCGGAGTCGTATCCGGGCGGGTTCGAGGACCTGGGCACGCGTGCGGCCGGGGCGTCCCCGGGGGCGTTCCCCGGCCCGGTGACCGACGAGTCGGATACGTCGTCCAGGGGGGCGGTGGCGTCGCTCGGCGCGGTCGGCCCATCGTCGCCGGCCGACAGGCTCAGCGGGTCTCCGGTGCTGCCGCGGTCGCCGTCGACCTGCGCGGGGCCGACCGATGTCCGGAGGGCGACGAGGGCGGAGCGGCCCGCCGTCGCGCGGCGCGGCAGAGAGCCCGGGGAATGAGGCATGACCGGCGTTGCCCTTTCGGGAAAAGGTTCTGGACCGGCGGAGGAACGGAGATCCGCAGATCACTTGGGTGCGCGCTGACTCCCCCGTCGGTTTCGGGACGCCTTCCGACATCTGGTTCCAAGCAGCCTCGGGAGGTGACCGACTCTAGCTCTTATCTGTATTTATTTGTCGAAACCTGACAAGTGTGTCGTAATGCCGGAGAACCGGTCGGGGTCAGGGGGTGCGCGTGACTCCCCGGGGCCCCTGGAACCGTCGTCCGGGGGTTCGTGAGATCACTCCTTTGGAGGCACAACCCGTGCGTGCCCCGCGCGTTGATTCCAGCGCTGGGCATTCCGCCCGGCTGTTGTGACGATTTCAAGGAGCACTTCTCCATGTCGCGTATCGCGAAGGGCCTGGTCCTGACCTCCGTTGCCGCCGCCGCCATGGCGGGCACCGCCGGCATCGCCGCCGCCGACAGTGGCGCAAACGGCGCGGCCGCCAACTCTCCCGGCCTCCTGTCGGGCAACGTCCTGGAGGTCCCGGTCCACGTCCCGGTCAACGTCTGCGGGGACACCGTCGACGTGATCGGCCTGCTGAACCCCGGGTTCGGCGACACCTGCGCCAACGACTGACGTCGGCTCGGACCCTTCTGCCGGCCGTCCTCCCCAACGGGAGGGCGGCCGGTCCGCGTTGCCCCGAACGGGGGAAGGGGGTGCGCGACCCCGGTGTGGCTCCTCACCAGCGGCGATGGGGGTGATAGGGGCGAGGGGTGATTGCACGGTGCGTTCGTACGGTTGCACAAGGCGATGGCGGCTTACACGGTGGGCACACGATTCCAAGCACCCGCGCGGCTGCGCCGAGCAGCAGGACGACAAGGCGCCGAGCGCCAGGGGTTCGCGAGCTGCGGCGAGCCTCGCGGGCGACGCACTCGCCGCGTTGCAGAAGGCGGTCGACGCGCTGGTCGAGGCGGTCACGTCCGGCGATGCCACCCAGGTGGTGCCCGCGGCCACCGCTGTGGTGACGGGCCTCGTCAACTTCGCCGTCGCCGTCGTACTCGGTGGTGGCCTGCCCGCACCGAACCTGCCCGGCCTGCCGACGACGTGATCGCCCACGACGTGTACGGCGAACCGATCGCCCGCGCCGTGATCGCCCGCGCGGTCAAGGCCCGCGCCGCGATCGCCCGCGTCGTGTACGTCGACCACGTGGACGCCGGTGACCGGTCCCCCGCCCTCTCGGGTACGGGGAGCGGCGCCTGAGGCGACGTGTTCCTCCGCCCGCCGTCGTGCCGACCGATCCGGTCGGCACGACGGTCGTTTCGCGTCGTCGGCTTATCGGCGGTTCTTGTATGAGAATGCGACGCGCCGTTCCCGGGTGGGGTGTTCGGGTGGGGTGCAGGAATCTTCTGCACACGGGGTTTCCGTCCAGTGCGGGGCTCGTTAGTCAGGGCGCAGTGAAAAACTCCCGCCGGTGACGCGAGTTGCCGAAGAAAGGAACACGATGAAGTCCCTGAAGGCCGCCGCTGTCGTCGCCGGGTCCATGGTCATCGCTGGTGCCGCCGCGCCCGCCTTTGCGGCCGGGGCCTCCGACCTCACGCCCACCAGCCTCAACGGCGCCCTGGAGACCATCACCAGCCAGCGCTCGCTCAGCCTGAAGGACGTGCAGCCCCTGCAGCACCAGTCGGACGCGCTCGACACCGAGAAGAAGGGCTCGGTCCTCAACTCCCTGAACGGCACCACGAAGACGCTCAACTCGACTGGTGGCCCCGCGCAGCTGCTCGGCGGACTTCCGCTCCAGAGCTGATCGATTCATTCGGCGCGTGTCTTTTCCGGAAGTGCTGTGGACGTATCCCCGGGCTGTGGCACATCCCCGAGGAAAGGCCCGACGATGAACACCGCCAAGAAGGCCGCGCTCCTTTTCGTCACCGCCGGAATGGCCGGAGGCGCCGCGGCCGGCAGCGCCGTCGCTGACACGGGTGCGGAGGGCGCGGCACTCAGGTCCTCTCGGGTCCCCCGGTATCGCCTCCGGCAACGTCATCCAGGGCCCGTGCATGTTCCGGTGAACCTCTGCGGCACCACGGTCGACGTCGTCGGTGTGCTGAACCCTGCGTTCGGGAACACCTGCGCCGACCAGTGACAGCTTGCGCGCACCACAGATCGAGCGCACCACCGATGACGCGCTGGACTGATTATGTGCTGGACTGATAGCGCGCTGGACTGATTACGCACATTACCGACGTCGCGCCATCCGCGGCGGAGGCCGTCATTCAGAGGGAAGGGTCGGCTCGGTGCCCCGCGGATCCGGCCCTTTCGAATGGGTCGGCGCCTGGCGTGTTCGAGGCGTGTCCCTCTTTCGTGTGGTCACCCGCCCGCTTGTCGCCCGGTCGGGTGAGAAAGCGTGAGGTCCGTTCGGGTGCGTCGATAAGGTTCCGCGGTGACCTCAACCTCAAGCGAAACGCGTCCTTTCCGGGCCGCAGATCTCGGCACGCTCGCCGTCATGGCCTTCAGTGGTGAAGCCCCTGACGGAGACATGCCCTATCTCCTCGCCTATTCCCTGGGTGACGGCGAGGGCGGCGCCGGTGCCTCCACGGTCGCCATCGAGGAACTGCTGCGCAACAACGGTCTGCCCATCGGGGACACGCTCCTCGACGGATCACGGCAGCCGAGCCTGCCGCTCACCCTGCTCGTCGAGGCCGGCCAGGCCGTCGTCACCATGCCCTACCTCAATGCCCAGTGCGTCGTGCCACCGGAATGGCTCGTGGCGGTCGGCGAACGCGGCTACGCCTACTTCCTGTTCGCCACCCGGGCCTGGCCCGAGGCGGAGCCGGGCAGGCCCGTCGCCCCCGAGAGTCTGGCCGCGTTCGCCGGTGACGAGGAAACCCTGCTCAGCGCGGCGCACGTGCTCCTGCCCGCGCGCAGCCTGCGCGGCTGATGACGCGGACCGCGGGGGGCAGCCGTGCGCTCGCCCTGTTGCTGTTGATCACCGGTGCGGCCGGCCTGCTCGCCGCGTGGGTCATCACGATCGACAAGTTCAAGCTGCTGGAGAACCCGGACTTCGTGCCGGGATGCAGTCTGAACCCGGTCGTCTCCTGCGGCAACATCATGAAGAGCGACCAGGCCTCGGCCTTCGGGTTCCCCAATCCGATGCTGGGCCTGGTGGCGTACGGCATCGTGATCTGCGTCGGAGTGAGCCTGCTGGCGCGGGCCACCTTCCCGCGCTGGTACTGGCTGACCTTCAACGCCGGCACCCTCTTCGGCGTCGGATTCTGCACCTGGCTGCAGTTCCAGTCGCTGTACCGCATCAACTCGCTGTGCCTGTGGTGCTGCTTGGCCTGGGTCGCCACGATCATCATGTTCTGGTACGTGACGTCATTCAACGTACGAAATAATTTCCTGCCCGCACCTCGTGGGTTGAGGGGATTCCTGGGTGAATTCACCTGGGTTTTCCCGCTGCTGCACGTCGGTGTCATCGGCATGCTGATCCTGACCCGCTGGTGGGATTTCTGGACGAGCTGACCATTGAGTCCGTCGGGGGAATCTTGAGGTGAAGTCGTCCGCGGGATCGTTACCCGGTACGGACCACGGACCCAGAGCCCCGAATCCTGAAAGGGACCGTACCTGAGATGAAGCCGACCACCCGAGGAACTCGCGCCGCCGTCGTGACCGGTGTCGCGGCAGTGATCGGTGCCGCCGCCGTGACCCCGGCCGTCGCCGCCGGAACGGTTCCTGTCCCCGTCCCCCTGGACGGTGTGGAACGGGGTCTCAACCTGCCCGTGCCCGACATCGCCGGGCAACTGCCGGTACCCATGCCGGGCAGCCCGGCAGGGCCGCGGTACGTGGAGGGCCGACTGCTCCCGGACCGGGCCGTGCCACAACTGCCGGTCAGCGCCGGGCTGCCGGGGGCGGACGTGCGGACGATCCTTCCGCACGTCCTCGGAGAGGGCTCCGACCACCTCGGGCTCGACGCGCCCGCGGCCGACCTGGCGGCCTTGACCCCCGGACTGTCCCTGGACGCCCCGCTCACCGCGCCGAACCCCGCACAGCCCGGCATGCCCGACCCGAAGCTCCCCCAGGTCGCCGTCCTCACACCGCTGCTGAAGACGGTGCCGGAGGCCGACCTGGGCATGGGCGCGGGGGCGTAACCGCACCACGAGCCCTGTGCCGTGTGGGTCACCGCCGCTTCATCCGACCGGATCCGCCGAGGAGAGAACCATGTCCGTCAGCAGAGTGTCGAGCAGCGTGCCGGTGACCCGGAGGGGTGTGATGCACGGCCTGCTCGCGTCGGCGGCCGCCGCGGTACTGGCCCCCGTCGTCGCCGCATCATGGCCCCCGCACCCGGCCGGCCCCGACGACCTCCCGTTCGACGAGGTCTACCACGGACGCCACCTCCTGGGCGCCAGGACCGGAGTGGGCGGCCGTGCCGCGGTCGGCGGAGGTGAGTGGCAGGTCACCGTCGACGGCCGGCCGCTGTACCTGATGCGCCGCGCGGACGGCACCTATCTGAGCATGGTGGACCACTACGAGTCGTATCCGACCGCGCTGGCTGCCGCGCGTGCGGCCGTCGACGAACTGGGCCCCTCGGAGCACCTTCGCGGCGTCGAGGCGGAGGGGAGCGGCCACCATGGTGTACACGCGTAAGAACGTCAGCAAGCTGACCGGCGCGGAGCGACGCCGGTTCGTCGACGCGATGCTGGAGATCAAACGCCGGGGCGAGTACGACGAGTTCGTGCGGATGCACATCGACCACTACGTGGCGGACGGCGACCGGGGCCTGCGCACGGCCCACATGGCCCCCTCGTTCCTGCCCTGGCATCGGCGGTTCCTGCTGGATCTGGAGCGGGCGCTGCGCCGCGTGGACTCCGGAGTGAGCGTGCCCTACTGGGACTGGACACGGGAGCGGAAGCCGTCCTCCGTACCCTGGACCGCGGACCTGCTCGGAGGCAACGGGCGGCGCTCCGACCGCCAGGTCATGACCGGCCCCTTCGCCTACGCCCACGGGAATTGGACGATCAAGGAGGGGGTGACCGACGGCGCCTACCTCACCCGCGACTTAGGGCGTCGGCAGGACCCGTTCGAACTGCCCACGAAGCGTGAACTGGACTCGGCCCTCGCCGACCCCGTCTACGACACCGCCCCCTGGAACTCCACGTCCACCAAGGGCTTCCGCAACAAGCTCGAAGGGTGGGGGCGCGGGTCCGGGAGCACGGCCTGGCACAACCACAACCGGGTCCACCGCTGGGTCGGCGGCGCCATGCTCGGCGGCGCCTCGGTCAACGATCCCGTCTTCTGGCTGCACCACGCCTTCGTGGACCTCCAGTGGTCCCGCTGGCAGCAACGTCACCGGGGTGCCCGCTACCTGCCCGCCCGGCCACCGGGCTCCGGCAACGACCAGCACGGACGGATCGTCGCCCGGCACGAACGGATGCCGCCCTGGGACGTCACGCCGGACGAACTGGAGAACCACAGCAGGATCTACCGGTACGCGTAGAGCCCGCAGCCCGTATCCCGCCGCTGCCCGCTCGCGTGGGAAGCGGTGTCGCCCGGGTCACGGCGAGGCCCCCGGCAGCACATGCTGCGGGGGCCTTCCTCGTGCGTACGGCGGTCAGTTGCCGTAGCCGCCCGGGGCGGGGGTGACCGGGACGTTGGTGACCGGGGCGGGGGCGCCGACGTTGGCGCAGGCGTTGCCGACGGCCGGGTTCAGCAGACCGACGACGTCGACGGTGTTCCCGCAGAGGTTGACCGGCACGTCGACCGGGACCTGGACGACATTGCCCGAAAGGACGCCGGGGGAGCCGACGGCCGCACCCTGGGCGCCCGCGTCCGCCATGGCAAGACCGGCCCCGCTGAGGACCACGGCGCCCGTGCCGAGAGCGACACCGGCTGCCTTCGCGATGCGCGACATCACGTTTCTCCTTTGGATCGGTGAGCGCGGCCGCTCGAACGCGGCTGCACTCATCCTTCAACGCGCACGCCCACGGCCGGTCACGGCGTACATCGGTGGATCACTCATTTCGGACGGGACGTCCGCCGCCCAGCCGTACCCGGGCCGCCGCGGGCGGAAATCCACTACGGCTCGCACCGCGCCCTCAATTAGCCTGCCGGGCATGCCTACCGACCTGTCGAACTCCCCGTCGGCCGCCCCACCGATCGACCCGCCGATCAACCAGCCGATCGACCCGCTGCCCGGGCTGTTCGCCGAGGAGATCCGGGTCCGCGCCTTCGCCGCGGTGGCCCTCGGCGCGGACACCCCCACGAAGGTCATGGAGCAGGCCGGACTGTCCCCGAGGGACGCGATCACGGCGCTGCGCCGGCTGCTGAGCCAGGACGTCATCACCGACGACGGGGGACTGGCCGTTGCCTACGGCCACTTCAGGCGACTCGCACGCGGCACCCGGACACCTCCCGAGACCCACGGCTCCGAGGACGAGCCGACCGAGGCCGTCCTGCGGACCTTCGTACGCGGCGGGCGCCTGGTCCGGCTCCCCGCCCAGTGGCAGCGCAAGCTGGTCGTGCTCCGGCACATCGCCGAGCAGACCTTCGAACCGGGCGTCGAGTACCCCGAGCGGACCGTCAACGAGAAACTGCGCGTCTGGTGCGAGGACGCGCCGGTCGACCATGTGACCCTCCGGCGTTACCTCGTGGACCTGCACCATCTGACCCGGCAGTACGGTTTCTACTGGCGGCCCGCACAGGTCTGAACCGACGCTTCCGGGCCGGGCCGGGCCGGGCCGGGCTGGGCGGGGCCGGGCCGGGCTGGTTCGGCCGATCCGGTTCGGTCCGGCTGCGTCCTCAGCCGAGGAGGCGTACGGGCCTGCCCGTGAGGAAGGCCTGGATGTCCTCGACCGCCCCGCCGTAATACGCCTCGTAGTTGGCCCGCGACACATAGCCCAGATGCGGGGTGGCGAGAAGACGCGGCGCCGTACGCATGGGGTGGTCGGCGGGGAGCGGCTCCACATCGAACACGTCCACCCCCGCCCCGGCGATCCGGCCCTCGCGCAGGGCCGCGAGCAGCGCGTCCTGGTCGACGATCGCCGCGCGTGAGGTGTTGACGAGATAGGCGGTCGGTTTGAGGAGGGCCAGTTCGGCGGCGCCCACCAGACCACGGGTGCTCTCGCCCAGCGCGAGGTGCACCGAGACGAAGTCGCTGCTCGCGAGCAACTCCTCCTTGGAGGCCGCCCGTTCCACCCCGACCTCTTCGGCGCGCTCCTCGGTGAGGTTCCGGCTCCACGCGCCGACCCGCATCCCGAACGCGAGGCCCACCCGCGCCACCCTGCCGCCGATCTTCCCGAGCCCGAGCAGACCCAGCCGGCGTCCGTGCAGATCGGCGCCCAGGGTGCTCTGCCAGGAGCCGCCCGCCCGCAACGCGCCGTTCTCCTCGACGAGACCTCGCGCGAGACCCAGCAGCAGCGCCCACGTCAGCTCGACCGGAGGCGTCGAGGAACTCGGGGTGCCGCACACAGTCACCCCCTGCGCCTCGGCGGCCACGTAGTCGATCACCGTGTTGCGCATCCCGGAGGCGATCAGCAGCTTCAGGCGGGGCAGCCGGGCCAGCAACGAGGCGGGGAAGGGAACCCGCTCGCGCAGCGTCACGACGATCTCGAAGTCCGCGAGGGCGGCGGCCAGCGCGTCCTCGTCGGCAAGGTGTTCGCGGAACCCGACCACCTCGACGTCGTCCGCGACCGGCGACCAGTCGACGACCTCGGTCGCCACCCCCTGGTAGTCGTCGAGCACAGCACAGCGAAGTCGCATGTCAGGTCCCTCCCAGGCTCGACCGGAGCCTAACCGAGAGGCGTTCGCGGCCGCCGCGGAGCTCTCGCGGGCGGCGACTGAGGGGGAAGCCGCGACGGCCGTTCGCTCCCCGTGGCAGTATCTGGGCTTCATGAGTGCGTCCCCAGAGGTACGGAGCCTGCGCGCGGCGGTGTTCGCCGCGCTGTGCGTGCTGCTGGCCGCCGGTGGTCACGGGCTCGCTTCGGGGGAGGCCCCACCGCTGTGGGCGGACGGGGCCGGATTCCTCGCCGTGTTCGCGGCCGGCTGTCTGCTGAGCGGGCGCGAACGCTCACTCCTCGGGATCGGCGGCGGGATGCTCGCCACTCAGGCCGGACTGCACGTCGCGTTCGAGGCGGCCAGGCCGCGGATGACGATGAACATGCACGGCATGCCCATGGGCTACCCGCACGCCATGACCCCCCACGCCACGGCGGCCCATGTGGCGGCAGCCGTGCTGGCGACCTGGTGGCTGCGTCGCGGCGAAGCGGCGTTCTGGTGCCTGCTGCGCCGGGCCGTCGCGCTGGTTCCGGGGCTCGCGGCCTGGTGGCGGGTGCGGACGGGACCGGCCGGCCCGGTCCGGCCGGACGCCGGTTGCCCGGACGCCGCCGCGCCCGGGCCGCTTCGGCAGGTACTGCTGCGGCACGCGGTGTCCCGCCGGGGACCACCGCCGGGGCTGTCGTACGCGCCCTGACCGCAATCCCACCAGTACGGAGTTCCGCCGATGTCCCCGATGCCCTCGATGTTCTCAGTGCCTCCGATGCGCACCGCCCTGCGCCGCGCGGGCCTCGTCACCGCCCTCACCGCGGCCGGGATCCTGACCGCCGCCGGTGCCGCCTCCGCGCACGTGACCGTCCACCCCGGGAGCTACGCCAAGGGCGCCACGGACGGTGTCCTGACCTTCCGCGTCCCCAACGAGGAGGACACCGCCAGCACAACGAAGGTGCAGGTCTTCCTCCCGACGGACCACCCGGTCCTCGGCGTACTCGTCACCCCCCAGAGCGGCTGGACGGCGAAGGTGACGACCACGAAGCTCAAGACCCCCGTCAAGACCGACGACGGCACCATCACCGAGGCCGTCTCGGAGATCACCTGGACCGGCGGCCGGATCCGGCACGGCCAGTTCCAGGACTTCGACGTCGCTTTCGGGCAGCTGCCCGACGACACCGGCCAGTTGGCGTTCAAGACGCTGCAGACGTACTCGGACGGCAATGTCGCCCGCTGGATCGAGGAGACGCAGAAGGGCGGGGAGGAGCCGGAGAACCCGGCACCGGTGCTCGCCCTCACCGCCAAGGCGGCGGGGGAGACCGGTTCCGACGCGGACTCCGGTGCGGGCTCGTCCGCGGATTCGGGGTCGGGTTCGGAGTCGGGCTCTGACACGTCGGCGGCGTCGAGCTCGGCTCCGGCTCCCGCGGCCGAGAGCTCGGCGTCGAGCAGTGACTCCACGGCACGAGGCCTGGGCATCGCCGGGCTGGTCGTGGGCGTCCTCGGCCTGGGCGCGGCGGCGTTCGCCCTCGTACGCGGCCGCAACGCCGGTTCGTAACCCCGGCGAACGGACAGTCCTCGCCCCGCCGGCCGCCGCCCGGCGGTAATGCCGCCGACGGGGCGACGGGCCGCCGAAGCGCGCCCGCGACCGCCCCTCCGGCATGCGCTGCGGTCCCCCGGATGACGGGGCCCGGCCCGGGCGTGAGCGAGGCGTGGGAAATTTCCGTACCTCTCCGTGACGACCGGCGCACGGATGCGAGGATGAGGCCGCCATGACAGCTGGGTGGTGTTCGCGCACGGTACGGGCCGCGGTGTTCGCCGCCGTCTGTGTGCTGCTCGCCGCCCTCGGGCACGTGATGATGTCCGGCCGCGAGGTGCCTCCGTGGGTCCTCGGCGCCTCGGTGGTGGTGATCGGCGGCACGGGGTGGGGCCTGGCCGGCCGGGAGCGTGGACTGCCCCTGATCGTGGCCGCGGTGATGGTCACTCAGGCGGCACTCCACTCGGCGTTCTCGCTCGCCCAGGCGTCTGCAACCACCACGCCCACAACGGGCACCCCGGGAAGGGGCTCCATGTCCGGGGGAGCCATGACCGCTGGCTCCATGTCCACTGATGCCATGCCCATGGGGCCCGCGGATATGGACTCCATGAACATGGGGACCATGGGGGCCATGGACCACATGGGCGGCGCGGCGGGCGGCGCCTCCTCGCTCGGCATGCTCGCCGCCCACCTGCTGGCCGCCCTGCTCTGCGGCCTCTGGCTCGCGCACGGAGAGCGCGCCGCCTTCCGCGTCCTGCGGGCCCTCGCGGCCCGGCTGGCCGCCCCGCTGCGGCTGCTCCTGGCGCTGCCCGCCCCGGTGGGCCACCCGCGCCCGCGCCTGCGCCGTCATCGCCCGGCGCGCGCTCCGCGCCTGCTCCTTCTCGTCCACGCGATCACTTCTCGGGGTCCGCCCGCCGGGACCGCTGTCGTCTGACGACAGCCGGTATCCCGGGGCGACCACCGTGCGCCCCGGGCCGGCCGTGCCTGTGCGCGCGGCCGTCTCCCTCACCGGACCCACGGCCCACTCCTGTGCGCCGGCGCGGGATTCCGGATGACCCGAGAAGGACACCAGGTGACCACTCCTGCCCTGCCCACCTCACGTGACGCCTCGTTGACGGCCTGGGCGATGGCCGCCCGCGGCGGCGACCCCGAAGCCGTGGACCACTTCGTCCGCGCTCTCCACCGAGACGTACGCCGCTACGTCGCCTATCTCGGCGCGGACCCCCAGACCGCGGACGACCTTGCCCAGGACACCTTCCTGCGCGCCCTCGGCAGCCTGCACCGTTTCGAGGGCCGCTCCTCGGCCCGCGCATGGCTGCTGGCCATCGCGCGCCGTGCCGTGGTCGACAGCTTCCGGAACGCGGCCACCCGGCCCCGGCCGGCCGACTTCGACGACTGGCAACTCGCCGTCGAACGGGCCCAGCCGCGCGGTCTGCCGGGCTTCGACGAAGGCATCGCGCTCGACGACCTGCTGGCCGGGCTGCCCGAGGAGCGCCGAGAGGCCTTCGTGCTGACCCAGCTCCTGGGACTTCCCTACGCGGAGGCGGCCCTGGTGAGCGACTGCCCGGTCGGCACGGTCCGCTCACGGGTGGCCCGTGCCCGTAGCTCCCTCGTCGCCTCGCTGTCCGACGCCGAGCTCTGCGGGCTGGTCGACGCGGCGGCCTGATGGGAACGGCCTGCCCCGAGAGGTGCCGGGGGTCTCACGGGGCAGGCCTGGTACGAAGGGCGGCGGTGCCTGTCGAGACCAGACGCGAGCGGTGACAGGCCGGCCGGAGAGGAGCGCGGCCCCGGACGCCTGGGGGGCAGGCCGGGGCCGTGGGCTCACGAGCGCACCGGGCTCGCGGTCACTCGCTGTTGAGTTGCCAAGGTGCAGTGCAGCCCAGTGCCTGTCCGGCGCCTGTTCAGTCCCGCGTCGGCGTCTCCTTCTGGCGGAGGAGGAACACGACCCCGCCACCGAGGACGACCAGGGCGATGGCTGTGCCCGCGATGATCGGGGTCGCGCCGGAGCCGCCCGTCTCGGCGAGGTCGGTGCCCCCGGAAGCGGCGTCCAACACGGCCGGGCTGGGCTCACCGACCGTCTGGGTCGTGACGTCACTCGCGCTGCCCTGCGTCTTGCAGTCGAGCATGCCGGTGAACCGCTTCTCGAAGCCGTTCGCACCCGTGACCGCGAAGGCGTATGCCTGGTCCTCCCGCAGCGGGACCGTCACCGTCACGGACTCACCGGCCGCGACGGTGTGTTCGGCATCCATCAGCTCGAAGGTGAACGGCGCGTCGCCGGCGTTGGCCACCATGACGTCCACACCGCCCGCGGCACAGTTCTTCTCGGCGGAGAGCGCGGGTATCGCGCCCTTTGCGGCCCAGGTCGCCGTCGCCGTCGCGGAGACCGTCGACTCGCTGGAGCCGGCCAGGATCTGCGTCTGGCTGCGGGTCTCCGAGGCGAAGGCCCGGCCGACCGGCACGGTCGTCGACGCCTGCACGGTCAGCGCCGCCGAGCCGTCCGTGCCGTCCTCCGGCACGTCGAAGTAGAGCCGGCTGCCGTTGGCCGCGGAGGTGATCGGCCTGCCGTCCTTGTCGACGACCTTCACGCCGCTCGCGAAGGCGTCCGCGGGTGGTGTCACCGTCACACTGTCCGCGTCGGTGTGCACCGTGATCGGGCCCACCTTCTCGCCGGCGTGACCGGAGATCGCTGGCGGATCGAGGGTCAGTGACGACTTGGGCTCCGGCATGTTCCGCGCGCTCTTCTGCAGATAGTCCGCGAGCTTCTCCGCCCGCGGGTTCACCGCGTCCACGTCGGCGCCGTCCGAATACCGCCAGATGGCCACCTGTGTGCCGGCCGCGGCGTCCTGCTCGGTGAGGCCGCTCGCCCCGGCCTTGTCGGCCAGCGCCGCCAGGTCGTTCACCTGGGGGTAGGAGTGCTGCAGGATCCAGCGGATCCGGCCCGCGTCCTTGTTGCCGTTCAGCGACGTGCCGCTCCAGGACGTCTCCTGGTACTTGGCGTCCCGCTGGGTCGGGTTGTGGAGGTCGATGCAGTAGGTCTGCAGCATGCCGCCGTTGTCGACGGACATCTCGAAGAGACCCGCGGACACCTGCTGGTCCTGGCCGTTGTCGTGGATCACCGCGGACCCGTACGTCTTCAGTCCGGTGATGGTCGCGGTCGCGCCGCCCTGACTCTGCGGGACCTCGTCCGCGACGGCCGGACCCGCGGTGACCATCGCCCCGGCGGCGACGAGCCCCGACACCGTCGTCGCGGCGAGGAGGCGGCCGGTCCCTCGCCTGCGCGCCGCCGCCGAAGCGGACGCCGCAGAGAACGCAGAGAGCGCAGAAAACACAGAATTCCCCTTCGAGCAGGACCCGTTGACATGGGGGGACGGTCCCGCCAGCAGAATCAGAAGCCCCGTGAGCTATGCCCGGCATCCTAAGGACGCGGCGCACCACGCCCCCCGGGCATTCCATCCGAATAACCGATCCGAATCGGAATCGTTATCGGTCAGCAAGGCTGTGAGCTGCGCTTATCGACAAATCCATGGCGGGTGTCGGCGAAGCATTCCATGCAGAAACCGCATGTATGCGTCGATAGGCCGCAGTTCGGTCGGAGCGTCCGGCGACGGGGATGAGCACGGCAGCGGCACCCTCGCCGCGTTCACCGTCCGGCCGCGCACGCGACCGTCCTCACCCGGGCTCAGGTCACCCCGGCCGGCGTCGCCCGCGGAGGGGTAGCTGCCTCGGGCGGACTTCCGGGCTCCGTCTCCCAGTTGGGCTCGGGCGATCGGGAAGCCGACGGTGCGTCACCCTCCTTGTGCGGGCGCCGGAAAGCCGAAGTGCCGCGTGAGAGGTCGTGGCCGATCGCCACCGCGTCGATGTCCGCCGACGTCCAGCTCTGTCCCTCGCGCACCTCGGTGCGTACCTTCAGCCTGCCCTGCACGATGACGGGATCGCCCACCGACAGGGACGCCCCCACGTTGGTGGCGAGCGCTCGATTGGCCCACACGGTGAAGAAGTTGGTGTGCCCGTCCGTCCACGTGCTCTTCTCGCGGTCCCAGTACCGCGCCGTCACCGCGAGGCGGAACCTCGCCGAAGCCCCGCTCGCCAGCTCTCGGTACACCGGCTGCGTCGCCACGTTGCCCACCGCGCAGACCATCGTCTCGTTCATGCCCGGACCCCTCTCCCGTACGACTGCGTCTGTCGCGGCGATCGCATGCGCTGCGATCGCCGCGAGTTCAGACTGCCTTCGCCGGGCCGAGCCCGCTGGACGCTGTGCACGGTCCGAGAATTGTGGACAACCGCTTCACCCGCAGGAGTGCGAGGCCATCGGTCGTCCGGCCCCGGTCCTCAACCGACCGGCCCCGGACAGGCGACCAGTCCGGGTCCACCACCAGCCCTGGCCAGCCGACCAGCCCCGGTCAACCGGCCAGCCCGGTCAACCGACCGAAGCCCCCGTGACCCGCCCGAACTGCTCCCGTACCTCCCGATACCGCAGCAGCTCCGCCGCCACCGGATCCAGGACCCGCGCCCGCCCGCACCCGGCGGCGGCCTCCCGCAACCGTCGTTCCGCGTCGAGTCCGTACCGCCGGGCCGGCCCGCGCGCCGCCAGTCTGCTGCTCCACTCGACGAACGGGCCGCCGATGATGCCCGCCACCATCAGCAGCACCGGCACCCAGAGGTTCGGCGCCATGAACCCGACGATCTGCCCCAGCAGCCACAGCCCGCCGACGACCTGAAGGATCGTCATCGACGCCTGCGCGAGGACGGCGACCGGCCACCAGCCCGGCCGTGGCGGCCGCCCCGCCGGTGTCGCGGCACGCGTCGCCATCTCGTCCAGAGCCTCCGGCAGCCCCCGTGCGCCGCGTACGGCCGCCTCGCGCACCGCCAGTGCCCAGGGCGCGGGGAGACCGCGGGCCGCCCGGTCCGCCACCGTACGGACGGCCTGCTCGACACGCTGGCGAGCCGTGGCCTCCTCGTCGGCGGGCATCCGCAGCGCATGCCGTCCGGTCGGTGGGTCGCGCCGGTCCTGGCACCAGCGCCACAGCCGCAGCCAGGGTGTGCCGCAGGCGCGGTTGGCGTTGCGGCGCCACGCGCGCTCGGCCGCCTGGCCGGCCGCGGTGGCGCCCACCGCGTCCGCGAGCCGGTCCGAGAACTCGTCGCGCGCCTCCTCGCTGAGCCCCGTGCGCTGACCGGTCGCGTACAGGGGCCGCAGCCGAGTGGCGGCCGCGTCGAGATCGGCCGAGATTCGACGTGCGGCGGCGCCGCGCTCGGCCACGAACTGCCCGAGTGCCTCCCGCAGTTCGCCGACGCCTTCCCCGGTGAGCGCGGACAGCGCGAGCACGGTCGCGCCCGGTTCGCCGTACTCGCCCAGCGCGATCCCGTCCTCGTCGAGCAGCCTGCGCAGGTCGTCGAGGACCTGGTCGGCGGCCTCGCCGGGCAGCCGGTCCACCTGGTTGAGGACCACGAAGGAGACCTCCGCGTGCCCCGCCATGGGCCGCAGATAGCGCTCATGAAGCATGGCGTCCGCGTACTTCTCGGGATCCACGACCCAGATGACCGCGTCGACGAGCGCCAGGATGCGATCCACGTGTTCGCGGTGCTGGACGGCGGCGGAGTCGTGGTCGGGCAGGTCGACCAGGACGAGGCCGTGCAACTGGGCATCCGTTTCCGGGCTCTGCAGAGGACGCCTGCGCAGCCGCCCCGGGATGCCGAGCCGGTCGATGAGCGTCGCCGCGCCGTCGCTCCAACTGCAGGCGATGGGCGCCGCGGTGGTCGGCCTGCGGACGCCGGTCTCCGAGATGGTCACCCCGGCGAGCGCGTTGAAGAGCTGCGACTTGCCGCTGCCGGTGGCGCCGGCGATGGCGACGACGGTGTGCTGTCCGGAGAGCTTGCGCCGCGCGGCCGCCTCGTCGAGAACCCTGCCCGCCTCGGCGAGCGTCCTGGCGTCGAGACGGGCGCGCGACAGTCCGACCAGCTCCCGGAGCGCGTCGAGTCGCGACCGCAGGGGCCCGTCGTACGCGAGAGGGGGCGGCGGGGCCTGGGTGGCGGTCCTGACCTCCGGGGCCGGGGTTTCCTGAGCCGTGGGGGCGTCGGACGCGCGGCGGGCGATCAGCCCGTCGTCCCAGACGGACTCGGCTTCGGTACGGGCGGGGGCGCCGTCGCCCTTCACGCGCGCGTGCCCGGCGTCGTCCTTCACGCGCGTGTGTGCCGGGTCGCGCTCCAGGGGCGTGTGGCCGGCGCGGTGAGGGGTGCCCGGGGGGCGGTTCCCGGTGTCCTCAGTGTCCTCGGTGCCCTCGCGGGTCTCGCGGGCCGCACGGTTCTCGCGCGGCTCATGGGTTCCGTGGCCCTCGCGGGCCTCACGGTCCGTGCGGGCCTCGTGGTCGTTGCGGTCCTTGTGGCCGTCCCGGGCCGTCCCAGGTGCGGGCTCCCTGTCCGCGATTTCCTTGCGGGCCGCCGCCGGAGACCGGTCCTCGTCGTGGGACCCCCAGGAGGGGCCGTCGCCCGGTGTGCCCTGGGCGGAGGCGTCCTGGGCGGAGGCATCCCGCTCGGACGGGTCGTGGTCCGACACGCCGTTTTCGGAGGACCCGTCACCGGCGTGCTCGATGTGAGCGGCGTGGCCCGTGTGATCTGAGCGATTCGTGTGATCTGGGTGGTCCGTGTGGTCCGTGTGGTCTGTGACGGCGGTCATCGCGGTCACCTCTCCTTCTGCAGTACGGACAGCGCGGCGATGAGTTCGGACTGGGGCTCCGGATGGACGTCGAGGGCGTCGAGCGGGGCCAGGCGCCGTTCGCGCTCGGTGTGCAGCGTCTGATCGAGGTACTCGGTGAGGAGGTGTCCGCCCCGTTCGCGCAGCCGCAGGGCACCCTGCGCGCCGATCCGGTCGGCGAGCTGCTCACCCGCGGCATGCGCCCTGTTGCCGCCCAGGAGCGTGGTGGCGACCAGCGCGGCGACGGCCTCGGTGTCCGGGGCCGCGCTCTTGTCGAGGTGGCGGACCTCCTCCTCGGCGTACTCCTCCAGGACCCGTCGCCACCGTCGTACGGCCACTCCGATCCGATGCTCGGGGCTCTCCAGGGCCGGGTCCCGGTCCGTCAGCTCCGGAACCCCGGCGGCCGGTTCGCGGCGCCAGGCCTCGTCCACGCGCTCGTCGGCGGCCGTGACGGTGCACAGCATCAGGGCGGCAAGACTCTCGACGAGCGAGTCGAGCAACTCGCCGGCGGTGCAGTCCAGCGGATAGGCGCGCCACCGCTTGAGCGCGTCCCCGGCGAGCACGGCACCGGCCTGCAAACGCCCCTGCACGCGCGCGTGCTCCCTGTCGTACGCGCCGTCGACGGCAGCGGTGAGCCGCAGCGCGGCCGCGTACTGGGCCGCGGCCGCGTTCGCCAGTTCGGGCATCCGGACATTCAGGGAGTCGAGGACCCCATGGGCGGTACGGGCCATCGCCTGGCGTCTGGCGCCTGCGTCCTGTGTCTGGTGCACGAGCCACGTACGCAACGGCGCGACGGCGGAGGCGGGCAGCAGGCCGCCACCCCACGCCGACTCGGGCAGCTCGGGCACCGTGAAGCGGGGCACCTCGCCGAGCCCGGCCTTGGTCAGCAGGGCGCCGTACTGCCGCGACACCTCGGACACCACCTGGTGGGGCACCCGGTCGAGGACGGTGACGAGGGTCGCCTTGTGCTCCTTGGCGGTGCGCAGCAGGTGCCAGGGGACGGCATCGGCGTACCGCGCGGCCGTGGTCACCATGACCCAGATGTCGGCCGCGCTGATCAGTTCCGCGGCGAGTACGCGGTTCTCGGCGACCAAGGAGTCGACGTCGGGGGCGTCGAGCAGGGCGAGGCCGCGGGGGAGGGTGTCGACGGTCTCGACCCGCAGCACCCGTTCGCCTCGCTCGACGGATGCGGGCAGGTCGTCGCCGGGCTCCTGGTGGGGCATCCACACACGGGTGAGGTCGGGGAGCACCCGCATTCCGCTGAACCAGTGATGATCCTCCGGATGACACACCAGTACCGGTGTACGGGTCGTCGGCCGGAGTACCCCGGCCTCGCTGACCCGGCGTCCCACAATGGAGTTGACGAGGGTGGATTTACCCGCCCCGGTGGATCCACCGATCACGGCCAGAAGCGGCGCTTCGGGGTCTCTCAACCGGGGCACCAAATAGTCGTTGAGCTGTGCGAGCAGTTCGTCGCGGTTGGCACGCGCGCGTGGAGCCCCCGCCAGGGGCAGCGGGAAGCGTGCGGCGGCGACACGGTCGCGCAGGGCGGAGAGTGCGTCGAGCAGCTGGGGCCGTACGTCCAAGGTCACCACATGCGAAGAATGCCCAATTTTGGAGGCTTTCTGAAGCATATGGCCACGCCTGCGCGCCGACAGGACACATGGGGCGGAAGGGGCGACTGGGGTGCAGGCATAACGAGTGCACAACACCCGGGGCGCCGGGCGCCAAAAGCGGTGCATGATTCGTACCTGCCTGCGATTATCAGGACCGCTTCACTGAACCTCCACATCGAGCCACGGAGGTGAAGCGCCAGGGACAAGGACCCGGGAGCCCTATCCTTGTCCCCGACAAGGTCACGGATCGGCCCACACCCGGGCACTGCGACACCGGCCACCACACCCGGCCCCCGTAGCTCAGTGGATAGAGCAGGCGCCTTCTAAGCGCTTGGCCGCAGGTTCGAGTCCTGCCGGGGGCGCAAGTCTCCGCCCTCCCCTATGGGAGGGCTTTTTGCAGGTCAGGGCATGTTTCCCTCGGACCGACGAAGCCCCGAACACCGCCGCGATGATCAAGGGCAAGGTCCGGGGCCGTCCGGCTGTCACCGGGTTTTCGCGGGTGGCTGTGTCGAATACGTGTCGAAGTTTTCGGGCGGGAAGCCTCAGCCCGCGTCGGGCGGCTCGAGGAGATCTCCCGCGGTTTCGAGGCGCCGTTTCAGGTCAGGAAGCTGCCCTTCGACGCATCGCGCGTAGGTCGCCAGGAGCACCGGGACGCTGTTGCCGGCCCAGTCCGCCACCTGTGCGGGTGGAATCCCGTCGTTCAGCCACTTGGTCAGGCGGGTGTGGCGGTTGTCGTACACGCGCCGTCCCGTGGGCGACTCGAAGACGTGTGGGGGCAGGACGGCCTTCCGCGCGCCGCGCCATGCCCGGCGGATCACCGAGCCCGCGAGAATGCCGCCGTTCTCCCCCTGGAAGAGCAGGTCACCGGGCTTGAGCCGTTCGTCCTCGATGTGCTGCCGCAGGATGCGGGTCAGTGACGGATGCCCCGGCGCGCTGCGTGTCTCGCCCTCGGCGCGGCCCTTCAGGTCGCGTTCCTCGTGGATCTCTCCGGTGTCGGTCCACTGCTTGCCGACCTCCGGGGTCGCCGTGTGGATCAGCAGCTCGCACCACTGGTCCGCGGCATCCGGGCCGGGGGGGTGACGTCGTGCACGCGCATGGCCACCGCTTCCTCCGGCCGGAGACCGCAGTAGTACAGCGTCGCGAAGAACGCGTGCAGCCGCTTTCCGCCGCGAGGCCGGCGCCGGATCCAGTCGAGGAGCGCCGCCGCCTGGTCCGCGTTCGGCAAGGACCGCTTGTCCACGGCGTTGCTGGTCCTGGTGACGGCCGTCGACTCCTTGCCCTTGGGGAGCGGGTTGGTCCGCGGGACGCGCCGCCGGATCGCGTGCTTCATGACGACGTTGAGGATCCGGCGGTGCCGCTTCCTGGACCAGGCCGCCGCCCGCCTGCCGTCGAGGCGCGTGTCGACGGCTCTCAGGACCTCATCGGCCCTCTTGGCGTCCTCCCAGGCCGAGACGGGCAGAGAGTTGCGTTCCACCCACCTGAGGATGGTCACCACGTCCCGGGGGGCTTCGGCACGACGGGACGCGTTGAACGCCCACTCACGCAACGCGGTCCGCACTGCCACCGGGGCGAACTGGGCTGGCTGGGCCCGTAGCAGGGCGATCGTGACGGCCGGCAGGGTCTTGGCGGTGTTCTTGCGTTCTCCACCCCTGCACGGGTGGGGTGACCACGACTGTGGAGAACGGCTCGTCGTCGTCGTGTGCCACCTCGTCGATGACTTCCACACATCGGCCCAGGTGACCGCGTGTCATCCCCGGCGCCCGCGCCGAAATCGTCGCGGCAACTGGCCACGGACCGCAGATCGACCACCCCGACCTGGCCAACGCCCGGATGCTGAGATTCATGGAGGACATCGACTCCCTCGACCCGGCCGCCGTTGACGGCGCAGTCGACGCGTAGGACCTGCAGCTGGGAACACCCGCGTCGGTGTGGCGGCTGCGAACCACTGGTCTCGAAGGAACCGTTTGTCGGATCGATCCAGTCGCCCCGCGTCCGGTCCGCTTGGACTTGGACGAGGAACGTCTCCTCGAAGGTGTCTGACTCAGGCCGCAGCGTGTCGTCCGTGCAGGGGCAGCGGGCCTGGAAACGCCCCAAGGGCAGAGCGCCGTCCATAAAAGTGGACGGCGCCCTGCTCGGCCGGGCGTCACGGCGCGACTGCGGATGCCTGACCCGGCCGGTCCGCTGCCCTTCCGGGTCGAGGTGGTCCGGACGGACCCGCCGGAACCGGAACCAGACGCGAAGCCGGCCCCCAAAACCCCCGTGGTCCCGAGTGGCCCCCGGATCCGCGCCGTTAGGAGATGCGGATGTCCGACCAGTTCGTGGCCTTGCCGACCTGCGACCGGTTGTCGAAGCCGCCGTGGCCGTTGCCCCGGTTCAGCCAGGCCCGGCCGTCCTTGTCCAGCGAGATCAGGTCGGCCCGGCCGTCCCCGGACAGATCGAGCCCGCCGACGACGTCCTTGTAGGAGGTGCCCCAGTCCTTGAAGACCAGCGACCGGGGCGTGAACGTGCCGGCGCCGGTACCCCTGAACCGCCACAGCTCGTTCGACGCGTCGAGGGCCAGCAGGTCGTTCTTGCCGTCGCCGTCGAGGTCCCCGGCGGCGATCAGCCTCTTGTAGCCGCCGAAGCCGGACCCGGCGAGCGAGCGGGCCTTGAAGCCGCCCGCGCCGTTGTTCGCGTACAAGTAGAGCTTCCCGGTCGAGGCGGACCGGGTCAGCAGGTCGGCCCGCCCGTCGCCCGTCACGTCGCCTGGCGAGACGACCGCGTCGTACCCGCTCCAGTCCGAGGAGACCTTGACGTGGAACGACTGCTGGTCGGGCAGCCCGCCGCAGATCGTCGGGTAGACGCGGGCCTCGCCCTTCGGGTAGCGGACGAACACGTCGCTGCAGTGGTCGCCGTCGAGGTCGCCGAACGGCAGCACGAGCGTGCCCGTCGGCCAGCTGCTCGCGCGCTGCCCCGCGGACAGCTTCGTCGCGTCGCCCGCGTACACCTTCAGCCCGGTGCTGTTGCGGCCGAACAGGTCGGCCTTGCCGTCGTCCGTGTAGTCACGCCACTTGGGCAACGCCCGGCTGGTGGTGGTGGCCTGGTAGACGCCGTCCAGGACGAAGCTGTTCGTCTCGGTCCGCTTGTACTCGTCCCACAGCACGACGGGCCGGCCGAGCTCGTCGGCGGCCACCTGGGGCGCCCCGGTGAACTGGGCACTCGTCGCGCTCAGCCGCCGCGGGGCGGACCAGGTGCCGCCCTTGAAGACGGCGGCCATCGTGTACTCCTCGCTCGAGTAGCCCTCCCGCCACGTCACCGTGACCGTGCCGCCCGAGGTGGCGGCCGCGTCGACCGCGCGCACCTTCTCGTGCGTGGAGAAGGGCTGCGTGTACGGCTGCCAGGCGCCAGTGGCCGCCGAGCGCACCGCGTACCAGGGGCCGGTCGAGTAGCCGGGCCCGCCGGCGACGAAGAGGTCGCCGTCGGGCAGGTAGACGGGCGCCGTCATCCCGTACGTGCTGCCATAGTTGGCGGCGGACCGCGGGGTGCTCCACTGCGTGGCGCCGACGGGCCGGCGCGTGTGCATGAGGTGCGCGGTGTCGTCGTAGAAGACGTCGAAGCCGCCCTGTGGATCAGCGAACACCTTCGGGCGCGCCAGGTCCACGCCCGGGACCGGGAAGTCCTGGGCCGCGGTCCAGGCGGACGCACCGGGGGCCTTCTCCAGGGCGACGACGGCCTTGCTTGCCTGCCACTGCCACACCAGCAGGGCGGTGCCGTCCTTGGCGACCGCCAGGTCCATGCCGGAAATGTCCCGGCTGCCGGACGGCGGCTGCTCGTTGAGGTCGGCCGGAGCGGTCCACGCGGCCCGCGGGCCGGTCTTCTCGGCGGCCTTCACCACACCGGAGACCGACCACACGGCGACCAGCCGGCCGTCGGGGGCCGCCGCCAGGTGGTGGTAGCCCTTCTGGGGGACCGCGGCGACGTACTCGGGCTCGGAGAAGGCGGTCGCGCCGGGCGCGAGGGTGGCCACCTTCAGCCAGTAGTTGTTGTGGTCGTCGGCACGCTCGCCCCGCCAGACCAGACGCACTGACCCGTCGCCGAGCGAGACAAGCTCGGTGTTGTACCCGCCGGCGTCCGGCCAGGTCTGCGGGGCGAGCCAGCGGGTGCTGCCGGCGGGCCGGATCCGGGTGGAACGGGAGAGCCCGTCGCCGGTGAGGGAGACGAGGGCGCCGTTCCCGGCCGACTCCAAGGCGTTCACCCCACCCGAGGCGGAGACGGGGTTGGGGTTCGGGGCGTGCAGGGTGCGGGTGCCCCACGGGCCCGGCGCACGCGTCTCGACGGCGGCCGGGGCAGTGCCGGTGGCCGTGGCGGTGGTGCCGGTGGCCGCGACCGCGGCCGTGGTGTGGGCGGCGGCCGGGGCCGCGGCCGCCAGGGTGAGGACGGGAGTGAGCGCGATGCCGAGCACCGCGCGGAACTGCGAAGTCATGGGAATGCCCCCCCGGGCAGGGCGTATCCGGTGGCACGGATTCGCCGATCTGTTCGATCAAGTCAGGCGCAGCGTATATCAGCCAAGATCGGCCCACGCGAGGGCTTCCCTCCCCCTGCTCAGAGAAATTCGGCCAGCGCGTCCAGCAGGGCAGCCGGCGGACCCTGGTGTCGTCCGCGAGCCGCACCGTGACGTAGTCCCGAGGTGGCTCCCGAAGACCTTTGTGCCCCCACAGTCCGCCGACGTTCAGCCGAGACCTGAAGGCCGCTCCTGGCCACGGGCCGGCCGGTCATGAACCCAGGTGAACACCCCTGCACACAGCCCAACACCCCACCACCACAGCTGGAAAGCGTGTTGGGCAGCAGGTCAGGTCTCCTCGTCACTCGGGTACGTCCATGGCCTGATCTCCCACGGACTCTGATCATTCGATCGCTCTGCGATGTGCCCTGGTGGCATGCCGGCCAGCTCTGCGATTGACGAGTCCTGGGCGAGGACGTGATCAATGTGCGTCACGATCGAGGCGCCGTCGGCGTTCGGATCGTGGATGCTGTCGCACAGGAGCCAGTCATCCTCTTCGTCGTGGATCACCATCAGAGCCGGGAACTGCCCTTCGGCGACTGTGCGCTGGACGATCGCCAGCAACTCCGAGGGGAAGGCGACCGCGGGGAACGGCCAGGTCGTGTCCGGTTGCATTGATCCCATGGCCGCATCCTCTTCTACGCCCGGAGTGCCGTCATGCCCTGGGGCCGCGGCTCCGGGCGTAGAAGGGATCGTGAGCGCGACCGCCACAACGAGGACCGCACCACAACCGCACCAGATCGAGCGGGGAACAGCGGGGAATCACGGTGAAAGCGACCGAGCACGAGTAGGCCATGCCCCTGGCCTTCGCCCAGGTCAGCACATCAACGGACTGCAAGGGCCCGCAGCTTCCCAGGCTGAGGGCGCCCGACGCATGCCGCGTGGGCGGGGCCGCCGGCTGCGGTCCCACCCACGCGGTGCTGTCCCGGGTGACCTCCCGGGGTGTGACGTCAGCGCAGGCCGAAGGCCCGGGTGATCGTCTGCGAGACGGTGTTGCCCGCGCTGTCCCGGGCGCCGACCCGAAGGGTGGCGAAGCCGGCCGACCGCGGCGCGCGCAGGTTCGTCCGCCATCCGTCACCGCACCGGCTCAGGTCGGTCCGCTGCCAGGTCGCACCGTCGTCGTAGGAGACCTCGACGGACGGCTTCGCGATGGCGGCGGTGGTGCCCGGCAGGTGCGAGGCGGTCACCGTCAGCCCGGCGTGCCGGTCGGCGCGGCCGGACTTGTCGGTGTCCACGCCGTAGTCGAGCTGGATCAGCGGCAGTGACACCGCCGACTCGCCGCCGGTGACCGCGGAGGTGAAGTTCCACTCGGTCAGCGTGTGCGTCGAGTACGGGTTGGCCCAGGCGCCACGGTCGTTGTCGAGGACCAGCCGGTAGGGCAGGCGCTCCGCACCGAGCCCGGGAACCTGCAGGTACTCGGCGTTGCCCCAGTCGAGCTGCTGGTCGCCCTGGTAGAGCGACATCCAGTCCTTGACGTCGAAGTTCGCGCCGGCGTCGCCGACGTGGCCGGACCCCGAGTCGCCCCAGCCGGGCGCGGTGATGTACATCGTGTCGAGGTAGCGCACGGGCTGGTAGTTCACCGGGCCCATGCGGGGCCGCTGGATCGGGCCGAACCAGCTGACCTTGCCGGTCTTGCGCGCCGGGTACTGCAGCGGGTCGATGGAGTGCTGTCCGGTCTCGCCCTGGATGAAGGCGTCGTCCAGCCACGTGGTGCCGGCGGTGACCCAGTCGGTGCGCTCGCCCTGGGCGGGCGCCGTGAGCTGGTTCCCGACGGCCCAGCCGCGCCAGACGTCCGGACGGAACTCCATCGCCTTGCCCTGCCGGTAGTTCCGGAAGGAGACGTTCACCCGGCCGAGGTCCTTGGGCTCCTCGCGCCAGGTCGGGTCCGCCGGGACGGCTCCGGTCCAGTGGTGCACCACGTCGTAGACGTAGTCCGTCGTGGGGTGCGAGGTGACCTTCAGCGACACCGCGCCGTGCCGGAGCGAGCCGATCAGCTCCGCGCCCTGGTCGGCGGTGAGCGTCGCCACCGTCACCGGGGCCGGGCTCTCCGGGCTCCAGGGGGCCTCGTCCCAGGGCTCCAGACGGCCGACGCCGTCGTTGACGACCAGCAGCAGCCGGGCACCGGCCGCCGCGGCCGCCTCCGCCTGCGCCTTGATCCCTTCCGTGCCCGCGCCGCGCACCACGACGGCCTTGCCGCGCACGTTCTGCCGCGCGAGCTCCTCGGCCGTGCCGCCGCCGGCGAAGACCGCCGTCAGGTTCCGGCTACCGGCGGGCAGCGGCGTGGCCGCGCGCTTGACCAGCGGGTCGTTGAAGGTCGTCGACTTCGTGCTCAAGGTCAGCGCCGGCTGCTCGAGGCGGAAGCGGGCGCCGGCCTCGAACTCGCCGTCGGTGACCTTCTTGCCGGTCGGGAGCGCCCAGACGCTGTCGTACGACGGGTTGGGCAGCATCGACGTCTCCACCAGGCTGTCGGTGAAGGACCGGTGGGCGTCCAGGCGCGGCGCGACGGCGGTGGTCTGCTGCGGCACGCGCGCCAGGATCCGGCGCGCCTTGCGGCCGTCCAGCGTGACGGTGCGGTCCTGGTCCAGCTTCACGTCGTTGAAGGCGAGTAGCACCATGCCGAGCGAGTTCGGGCCTTCGGCGCCCTGCACGTCCCCGGTGAGCCAGCCGCTGTAGCTGCCGACGGGCAGCCGCGTGGTGCCGGTGCCGGACGCGTCGAGGTCCATCACCGTGAAGAGGTGCTCCGCGGTGAGGACGACCCGTCCCGCCAGCGGCTTGCCCGCACGGTCCTTCGCGACGACGGTCAGATTCTGGCGCCGGCCCTCTCGGGCCGCGCCGATCAGGGTCCGGGCGCGGACGGCTCCGCTGCCGTCCGTACCGGTGATCATGGCGCTGACCGACTGGTCGCCGGCCAGCTTGTCCAGAACCGCCGTCAGGGTGACCGTGGCGGTGCCGTGGGCGGGCACGGTGACGTGGTCGGCGGAGAGGCTGAACAACCCTGCCGGGACGGTGCCGTTGACCGCCAGGTCGAGGTCGGCCGGGGCGTCGCCGACGTTGGTGTACGTCACCGTCTGGACGTCGGTCTCTCCGGGCTTCGGGGGCCACGTGTGGAAGCCGGAGTACGCGGTCGTGGTGGCGAAGACCGTGGTGTGCACGGCCGCCAGCGCGTCGAGCCGGCCGGCACCCGCCTGGTACGGGGTGTACGCCGGGGTTGCCTTGACGCTGCTGACCAGCGCCTCCTTGAGCTGGGTGCCCGTCCAGTCGGGGTGCTCGGAGGCGAGGAGGGCGGCGGCACCGGCGACGTGCGGCGTCGCCATCGACGTACCGCTCATCGTGGTGTAGTAGCCGGAGCCGCGCTTGTAGTGCGAGCGCGCCGCGACGATGTCGACGCCGGGCGCGGTGATCTCCGGCTTCAGCCCGCCGTCGCCGTCCCGCGGGCCCTGGCTGGAGAAGTCGGCGAGCGTGTCGGTGGAGTCGACGGCGCCGACGGTCAGCGCGGCGTCCGCGGCACCGGGGCTGCTGATGGAGTGCGGGCCGCCGTTGCCCGCCGCGATCACGAACAACGCGCCCGTGTCGTGGCTGAGTTCGTCGACGGCCTGGCTCATCGGGTCGGTCCTGTCACCGCCGCCGCCCAGGCTCATGCTGATGATCCTGGCCTTCTGGTCGCGGGCGGCCCACTCCATGCCCGCGATGATCCAGGATTCCTGGCCGCTGCCCTCGGAGTTGAGCACCTTGCCGACGGCCAGCCGGGCGCCGGAGGCGACACCCCGCTCCTTGCCGTCGGAGGCACTGCCCGTGCCGACGATGGTCGAGGCGACGTGCGTGCCGTGGCCGTTGTAGTCGGCGATGTCGTCCTCGCCGGGGACGAAGCTGGCGCTGTCGGACACCTGCCCGACCAGGTCCGGGTGTTCGGTGTCCGCGCCGCTGTCGAGCATCGCGACCTTCACGCCCTGGCCGGTGTCGCCCTCCGCCCATACTTTCTGGGCGCCGATCTGGGCGGTGGAGTCGGCCAGGTCGGCCTGCACCTTGCCGTCGAGCCACACGTTGGCGACGCCGCCCGCGAAGGACGGCTTCGCGGACCGGGCCGCCGCGCCGGAACCCCCGGTGAGCGAGGACCAGAACTCCGGTGCCTGCTTGTGGTTCTGCGCGAGGGCCGCGCCCTGGATGCTGTCCAGGCGGCGGACCTCGGTCGAGCCGGACATCTTCGTCCGGGTGCGGGACTTGGCGGCGGCTCCGGTGTAGCGCACGATCAGCGGCAGCCGGGAGCTGTGCGCGTCGTCGTAGCCCTCGGAGATCAGCCGCGTCACGTTGAAGAGCTGCTTGTCGAGTTTGCCGGCGCTCACGTACGGCAGCGCGGAGTCGGGGTAGACGTAGGTGGCGCCGTCCAGGACGGCGCGGTGGAAGCCGGTGGTGGCTCCGCTCGCGGCCTGGAAGGAGCGCACGACGGTGCCGTCGGCGGCGGTCCCGATGGTGACCTTGTCACCCGTGATCAGGGTGACGGTGTGGGTGCCGGCATCGCCGGGGGGCCGGTGTCCGGCGTCGTCGTGCGACACCTCACCGGCGGAGTACGCGGACACAGCGGCAGACGCCGGTAGGACGCCGAGTGTGAGCGCGGCCGCCACGGCGAGGGCGATCGGCCCGGGCCGGGGGATGGGAACCTTGGGCAAGGAAACTCCTGAGACGCGGCGAAGAGCGAAAGATCACTGGATCCTCCGGCCGCCCCCGCCGTCGTTCAAGGCGTCGCACACGTCACTCTTGTGCCATGGCACAGTTGCGCCGCGCGCGGACGGGGGCGTCGGCCACCGCGCGTCCGGGGGGTCGGCGGCGGAACGCCCCATGAATTCGGCGTGTCGAGGGACGGTGCGACGGGCGTGCCCTCGCCCACCGGCACTGGCTGCGTCAACTGCCCGGACGTCAATGTCCCCGGGGCCGCCCGCCCTGTCGTTTCGCGGAGGCGATCACGGCAACGACGGCGGTCGCGAGGAGGCTTCCCGTCATGACCAACCCCACGCCGACCATGAAGAGGCCACTGGAGTCGTCCGACCAGTCGGCACAGGCAGCAGCGGTGAGGCCGGCCGTGGTGCCGAGCACGGCGCCCGCGATGTAGCGCCGGGATGCCGCCCGGTACACCGGTGCCAGCAGAGTCAGCACCAGCCCGATCACCTGCCACGCCTCGTACGGACCGGTCGTCGTGCCGTCAGGATGTACGTCACGATGCTGGTCCCAGCCCAGCCAGGCAGCCCACGCCGCCAGCGACACCCCGGCCAGCAGGAGGATCGACACCAACTGGGGAACAGGTTTCAGTGGTCCTTCACGCATGACCCAAGCGTTTCCGCTCGCCCCACCGCCGACCAGAGCGCAAGTACTCAGCTCCGCCCGAGTACATCGGCCATGGAGGGATCGAGTACGCCAGGACTGGGCCCAGGCCGGCTGTCCAGGAGCCGAGGGGAGCCGAGCGACCTCGCCGCGACCGCACTGGCTGTGTTTCCTCCTGTCAGACGCGCCCTCTCGTGTTCCCTCCGAAGGTCGTCCCGCCCGGCGTTGTGCGCTCGGGCCGCTCGCCTCCGGGCTGGGGGACGTTCGGGCCGGTGGACGTTCGGGTGGTGGCCGCGATGGTCTCGAGTGAGCGGATGAGCAGGTCCCAGAGGCGTTCGGTGTGCAGTTCGGTGGCCACCAACGTGTTCGGCGGGCCGATGTGGCCGCGGAAGTCGGTGACGGTCATCCCGTAGGTCGCCGTGCCGCGCAGTTCGACCTCGACATGGGCCTCGACGGCCTCCATCAGGGTGGGGTCGATGGCACGGCCGACCGCGCACGCGTCGTGGATCGTGGCCGTCGTGCCGTGGACCTTGCCGACGGTGGCGTTGTAGCGGTGCAGGAGATCGACGACGAACCGGGACACCGGCGTGTCCAGCGCCGCGATGCGGTACAGCAGGTCCGGGGTGGCGGCGGCCTGCGTCGTCAGGTCGAGACCGACCATGGTCACGGGCCAGTCCGCCGAGAAGACGATCGCTGCCGCTTCGGGATCGGCGTGGACGTTGAACTCGGCCGCGGGCGTGACGTTGCCACGGGTGTACGACCCGCCCATGAGGACGACCTCCTTGACCAGCGTGGCGATCCGGGGCTCCCGGCGCAGCGCCAGCGCGATGTTGGTCAGGGGCGCGGTGGGGACGAGCGTGATCTCGCCGGGGTGGGTGAGAACCGTCTCCACGATGAGGTCGACGGCGTGCCGGGGGTCGGCCTCCATGGCCGGAGCGATGAAGTCCGGGCCGTCCATGCCTGATTCGCCGTGGATCTCGGCCGCGATGATCCGGTCACGGACGAGGGGACGGTCGGCGCCCGCTGCGACGGGTACGTCGTGCAGGCCGGCCAGGGTGCAGACCTGACGGGCGTTCAGGGTGACCTTGTCGAGGGTGTGGTTGCCCGCGACGGTGGTGACGGCGACGATCTCGACATCCGGGTTCCCGGCGGCGAGCAGGATGGCGATCGCGTCGTCCAGCCCGGGGTCACAGTCGATGATGATCTTCTTGGGCATGCGGACCCTTTCCGGAGCGGGGCAGTGACGGGCGCCCGCCGTCGCCATCGGCACCGGCCGGCGCCCTGTTCATTCCTCGCCACGGGCGCGTCACTCGTACCACCGGGGCGCCCCGGGGCACCGGGGCACCGGGGCACGGTCATCGGGCGTCCTGTGAGAAGAGCACGCCGAAAAGGGCACGCCCCAGCACTCACCCGGCCGAGTCCTCACCCGGCCAAGTCATGGACGACTCCTCACCGGCGTGAGCCCTGGCCCTGCCGGACCGTCACGCCAGTCGCATCGTCACCGCAGTGGATGCGAGGTTCTGCCCGACACCTCGTCGATCTCGTCGTGCGCCTTGGTCAGCAGCTTCATCGCCAGCTCGTTGAGCGCCCGCGCTCCCGCGACCTCCTCGCCGACCCTCGGCTGGTTCGAGTCGCTGGGATGGCGGCTGGCGTACCCGTGCGCGCGCACCTCGTTCCCGTCGGCGAGCCGCAGGAGGGCGGCGGCACGCGTGCGGTGCTCGTCCTCCTCGAACTCCATCTCGACGTGCCAGCCGACGGCGGTCCGTGCCTGCGGTCGTGTCGGCTTCATGTCTGCTGTCGTCTGCGTCATCACGATCACCTCCGGGGCCGACCCCAGCCCCTGCTACCCCAGCCCTCCTTCCAGAGTGTGCTTCTTCGCCCGGCTCCGCACGGGGTGGGGCGATATGTGAACACTCGGTCCTGCATCGTGCGCGGAGAGTTCCGGGCCGGGGGAGCGGAGACCCAGAAGCCGCCGCCGAAATCGAAGCCGCGGAAATCGGAGCCGCGGAAATCGGAGCCGGGGAAGTCGGAGCCGCGGAAATCAGAAGCCACCGCAGGCACCGGTACGTCCATTGCGGGACGCGGGACGCGGGACGCGGGACGCTCAGTGGAGCGCGACCTTGGCGGCCACGATGATCAAACCGAGGACGAGGTTGACGGCGGCGACGGACGCCACCGCACCGGCGGAGGCGCCGGCCCGGATGACCGTGGCCGTGGCCCAGCCGACCTGCTGGGCCACGGCGAGGCCCAGCGCGAGCCATCCCGCCCCTTCGGCCCCGAGCCCCAGGAGTGGACTGATCGCCACGGCGACGGCAGGCAGGAAGGCCGCCTGGACGATCGGCCACTCGCGAGCGCACACCTGGCGGATCTCCCGCCAGGTCACCGACTGATGCCGCAATCGGTTTCCGACGAACCGGACGTAGGCGTGCGCGGCCCAGAACACCAGACCGGTGCAGAGAAGGAGGGCCACGAGTTCGGCGCGCGGATGAGGGCCGAGCGCACCGGCCCCGGCCACCACCGAAGCGGCCAGGAGCGACCCGTAGATCGCACCCGCGTAGTCGGTCCGGGGCGTGTCGGGCGTGGAACCGGGGTCCGGGCCGGGGGCCGGTTCGTGCGCGGAGGTGCGGTGTGCAACCTGCTCAGGATCACGTGCCACCGGACCAGGATCGCAAGAGAGTCCGGCCCCTGCCATTTCGCGCCGTCGGCCCGTTCCGGGCGTTCGGCCGACGACGTGTCCGGCCGGCAGCGCGCGTTCCGCCGGCAACGTGTCCGATCGATGACGGTCAGTGACGGTTCGGCGATCGACGGGGTCGCCGAACCGCCAGCTCACAGCCCCCCGATGAGACGGGTTTCCTTCGGGGGGTGGCCGTCAGGCAAGATGGGGTGTATCTGCCCACTGCCGATTTCAAGCGTCCGGACGGTTTCTCTTGGCTGAGTTCATTTACACCATGCGCAAGACGCGCAAGGCGCACGGCGACAAGGTGATTCTCGACGACGTCACCCTGAGCTTCCTGCCGGGTGCGAAGATCGGTGTGGTCGGTCCGAACGGTGCCGGTAAGTCCACCGTTCTCAAGATCATGGCGGGGCTCGAGCAGCCCTCCAACGGCGACGCGTTCCTGTCGCCCGGGTACAGCGTCGGCATGCTGCTGCAGGAGCCGCCGCTCGACGAGTCCAAGACGGTCCTGGAGAACGTCCAGGACGGCGCCGCCGAGATCATGGGCAAGCTCAAGCGCTTCAACGAGGTCGCCGAGCTCATGGCGACCGATTACTCGGACGCGCTCCTCGACGAGATGGGCAAGCTCCAGGAGGACCTGGACCACGCCAACGCGTGGGACCTGGACGCCCAGCTGGAGCAGGCCATGGACGCCCTGGGCTGCCCGCCCGGCGACTGGCCGGTCACCAACCTCTCCGGTGGTGAGAAGCGCCGCGTCGCGCTGTGCAAGCTGCTGATCGAGGCGCCCGACCTGCTGCTCCTCGACGAGCCCACCAACCACCTGGACGCCGAGTCCGTGCAGTGGCTGGAGCAGCACCTCGCGAAGTACCCCGGCACCGTCGTCGCCGTCACCCACGACCGGTACTTCCTCGACAACGTCGCCGGCTGGATCCTCGAGCTCGACCGCGGCCGCGCCATCGGCTACGAGGGCAACTACTCGACGTACCTGGAGAGCAAGGCCTCCCGCCTCAAGGTCGAGGGCCAGAAGGACGCCAAGCGCGCCAAGCGGCTCAAGGAAGAGCTCGAGTGGGTGCGGTCCAACGCCAAGGGGCGTCAGGCCAAGTCCAAGGCTCGTCTCGCTCGCTACGAGGAGATGGCCGCCGAGGCGGACAAGATGCGGAAGCTGGACTTCGAGGAGATCCAGATCCCGCCGGGCCCCCGCCTGGGCTCCATCGTCGTCGAGGTCAACAACCTCTCCAAGGCCTTCGGTGACAAGGTCCTCATCGACGACCTGTCGTTCACGCTGCCGCGCAACGGCATCGTGGGCGTCATCGGCCCGAACGGCGCCGGCAAGACCACCCTCTTCAAGATGATCCAGGGTCTGGAGAACCCGGACTCCGGCACGATCAAGGTCGGCGAGACCGTCCAGATCTCGTACGTCGACCAGAGCCGCGAGAACATCGACCCGAAGAAGTCGCTGTGGGCCGTCGTCTCGGACGAGCTGGACTACATCAACGTGGGCCAGGTCGAAATGCCCTCGCGCGCGTACGTCTCGGCCTTCGGCTTCAAGGGCCCGGACCAGCAGAAGCCGGCCGGCGTCCTGTCCGGCGGTGAGCGCAACCGTCTGAACCTGGCGCTCACCCTCAAGCAGGGCGGCAACCTGCTGCTCCTCGACGAGCCGACGAACGACCTGGACGTCGAGACCCTGTCCTCGCTCGAGAACGCGCTGCTGGAGTTCCCCGGTGCGGCCGTGGTCGTCTCCCACGACCGCTGGTTCCTGGACCGGGTCGCGACGCACATCCTCGCGTACGAGGGCGAGTCCAAGTGGTTCTGGTTCGAGGGCAACTTCGAGTCGTACGAGAAGAACAAGGTCGAGCGGCTCGGTGCCGACGCGGCCCGCCCGCACCGTGCCACCTACAAGAAGCTGACCCGGGGCTGATCTTGCGGCACATCTACCGCTGCCCGCTGCGCTGGGCGGACATGGACGCGTACGGCCACGTGAACAACGTGGTCTTCCTCCGGTACCTGGAGGAAGCCCGTATCGACTTCCTGTTCCGCCCGGAGAAGGACTTCCAGCAGGGATCCGTGGTGGCGCGCCACGAGATCGACTACAAGCGGCAGCTGGTCCACCGGCACACGCCGGTGGACATCGAGCTGTGGGTGACGCAGATACGAGCGGCGTCGTTCACGATCGCCTACGAGGTCAAGGACCCGGACCAGATCTACGTCACGGCCTCGACGGTGATCGTGCCGTTCGACTTCGCGCAGCAGCGTCCGCGCCGCATCACGGCGCAGGAGCGCGAGTTCCTCGAGGAGTACCGGGACGACGTGGACGAGGCCGTCGCGGCATGACCGCCGTCTACCTTGCCGACGACGGGGAGGCGGCGGACCTCGCCGCCTTCCTCGCCCGGCTGATCCACTACGACCGCGCGGCCGCCGTGCGCCTCCAGGCGTCCGGCAACGCGCTCGCGGTCTTCGGGCGACCTCCGGCGTTCGAGGTCCTCGCGATCCGTACGGTGCGGCTCGCCAAGCCGTACGAGAACGGGCTGGACGTCACGCTAGACGTGACCGTCTCCGCCGGTGAACTCCTGGAGTCCGTCGAGGAGCCGGCGGCCACGGTCACCGTTCCCGCGGCCGTCACCGGCCCGCCGTGGGCGGGCGTGCTGCCGCCCCGCGGCGGCTGGCGGCAGGAGCCGGGGCTGCCCGCGCCGGACGCCGTGCGTGCGTCGGTCGGTGCCGCGGTCGCCGAATTCCGGTCCCGTACCGAGGAGTTGGCGCCCGAGCGGCGTACCCGCGCCGAACTCGACGGCATCGGGCGGGAGATCTGGTCCCGGCCGATCGGTGACAGCGATCTTCCGGTACGGGCCGCACACGCGGCGCAGTCGCTGGGGTTCCTGCGCGAGGGCGGCCGGGTCGGCCCCGAGGCGAGCCCCTTGGGCCTGTACTCGTCGGGAGCGTGGCTCCGGCTCCGCACGCCCTACGGGTCGATCGCCGTCCGCCGGGCGGGACTCGGAGCGCTGGACGTCAGCGTCCGCTGAGCCGTCGCCCGTACCAGCGGGGCCTTCGCCTCAAGTCGCCCGTACCAGCGGGGCCTTCGCCCCAAGTCGCCGGTGCGGCCCCGGCCTTCGCCCCGGCCGCCCGTGCTGACCGAGTCCGGGGTCGGCCCTTCTTAGGCCCTTCGCCGGTCCTTCGTGGGTCCTTCCTCCCGACCGGCGCCGTGCGATCGGCGCCGGCCGCACCGTCAACCCGCCGTGTTCACCATCGAGGCCGCCGCGTACGTCAGGTAGTTCCACAGCGTGTGCTCGTGCTCCTCGGAGAGGCCGAGCTCGTCGACGGCCACGCGCATGTGCTTGAGCCAGGCGTCGTGCGCCGCCTGGTCGACGGCGAACGGGGCGTGCCGCATCCGCAGCCGGGGGTGGCCGCGGTTCTCGCCGTAGGTCGTCGGGCCGCCCCAGTACTGGATCAGGAACAGCGTGAGGCGTTCCTCGGCCGGGCCCAGGTCCTCCTCGGGGTACATGGGCTTCAGCAGCGGGTCCTCGGCGACTCCCTCGTAGAAACGGTGCACGAGGCGCCGGAAGGTCTCCTCGCCGCCTACCTGCTCGTAGAAGGTCTGCTCCTGAAGCGTGCCGCGCCGGATCTCATTCACGTCTCCCATGGTCTCAGACCCGGTGACCGAGGACTCGAGGCTTAGGACCACTCCATGCGCCGACGGACCGGAGCGGCCCGCGCCCGTCCCCGGCCAGGTCCGCGCGCACCCGATCAGCCCGGCCGGCACTCGCCTCCGGGCCCTCCCGGCAGCACAGTGGAGGTATGGGCGCGCACATACTCGACAAGGATCTGGACGATCTCGCCACCTCGGCGCGGGCCGCGCTGGTGCGCGTGATCGAGGCCAGCGGGGCCTGGGACGCCGACCCGGTCTGGCGGGAGGCGTTCCAGGAGGTCCCGCGCCACCTCTTCGTGCCCTACTACTACGTCGGCGCCTCGGACGGCTTCGAGCGGGTGTGGTGCGAGGACCCCGACCCCGGACAGCGGGAGCGCTGGGTGCGCGGCGCCTACGCGGACACCGCGCTGGCCACCAGGGTCCGTGACGCCGAGCTGCTCTCCTCCAGCAGTCAGCCGTCACTGATGGCGATGATGCTGACCGCTCTGGAGATACGGGACGGGGACGCCGTACTGGAGATCGGCGCCGGGACCGGCTACAACGCGGCGCTGCTCGCCCACCGCCTCGGTGACGGCCTCGTGACCACGGTCGACCTCGACCCGGAGATCACCGAGTCCGCACGACAGCACCTGGACGCCGTCGGCAGGCATCCCACCGTCGTCACCGGCGACGGCACCCGCGGGGTCCCCGAGCGGGCCCCGTTCGACCGGATCATGGCGACCTGCACGCTGACCTCGATCCCGCGTCCCTGGCTGGCGCAGTGCCGTCCGGGTGCGCTCATTCTCACACCGCTGGCCACCGGTCTGATCGCGCTGCGGGTGCGGGACGCCGGGTTCGCCGAGGGGCGCTTCCTGCACACGCCCGCCTATTTCGTCCCGCTGCGCGGCGACACCCGGCCCGACGACCCGGAGCCGCAGCATCTGGGCGGGCTGCCGCGCCGGGCCCGCGGCGACGAACTGTTCCGGTTCCTGCTGACGCTCACGGCGGGCAGTCTCGATCCCTACGAGGCGTTCACGCTGTGGGAGCGCGAGCGGCAGCCGGTGCGCGAGCGGTACGGGATCACGGTCAGCGGCGCGGACGCGTGGGCGTGGCTGGACGACCCCGAGGGGCCGCACGCCTGGCCGCTGCCGTAGAACCCCGCGCACGGCGCACGGGCGGGGGAGGGGCCCCGGCAGGTGCGGGTGGCACAGGACGGCCCCGTACGGGCAAGGGCGGCCCGAAGTACGCGTACGGGAGGACGACCCCCGCACGCGTACGGGACGTGCCGCTCAGCCGAGCCGGATGGTGATCGTCGTCCAGGCGCCGACGTGCACCCGGTCCCCGTCCTGGAGCGGAACCGGGACGAAGGGCTGGATGGGCTCCTCGCCGCCGTTGACCGTGGTGCCGTTCGTCGAGTTCTGGTCGACGACCGCCCAGCTGCCGTCCGGCTGCTGGACCAGGACCGCGTGCTGGTGCGAGACCCCCGGGTCCTCCGGGGGCACCGCGAGGTCGATGTCGGGGGTGTCGCCGGTGGAGTGCCTGCGGCGGCCGATCGTCAGCTGGTTGCCGGTGAGCGGGCGCTGCTGCTCCGGGGAGTACGCGGGCAGGTTCAGGCCCGCGGCCTCGGGGCCGGAGCGCTGCATCATCGCCATGAAGTACTCACGGTCGGGGCCGATCGTCACGTTCCAGGACAGCTGCTGCCGCTGCTGCTGGTAGCCGACACCGGGCGGGGCCTGGGTCGCGCCCGGCTGCGGGTAGCCGTAGCCGCCGCCCTGAGCGGGGCCGGGACCACCGGGGCGACCGCCGGGACCGCCCTGGCCGCCGGCCGGCGGGGAGATCACCCAGTCGTCGTCACCGCCGCCGAAGGACGGGCCCCCGGCGCCGGGCCCGCCGGGCCCCTGCTGACCGTGCTGCTGCCCCTGCTGCCCCTGCTGCCCCTGCTGCGGGAACGCGGGCGCGGCCGGCTGCTGTGTGAAGGCCTGCGGGGCACCGGGGCCGCCGGACGTCGGTCCGGGCGGCGGGCCCGGACGCGAGGGGTCGGCACCGAAGCCGCCGTGACCACCGGGGCCGCCGGGAGGGCCGCTCTGACGGGACGGATCGCCGCGGAAACCGGAGGGGTCCGCCCCGTATGGCGGAATCGGTTCCGCGGGACGGTTCATCTGCGAGGGCCGGGAGCTCTGGTAGTCGAACGGGTCGTGACCGGGGCCACCGCCCGGACCGCCCGGCTGCCCCGGACCGCCGGGCTGTCCCGGACCGCCCGGCTGCCCCGGACCGGACTGCTGGAACCGCAGCGCCGGATTGGGCAGTCCGGGCGCGGGCGCCTGCGGACGCGGCGCCGCCGGGGTGTACGAGGTCGCCGTGTTCGTCAGGAAGTTCCACCGGCACTCCTCGCAGAACGGCGCACCGCCCTCACGGGGCGTGCGGCACTGCGGGCAGAGCTCCGGCTCGGCACCGGGCACGCCGGAGAGGTGCGGCCGTCCGCCGGGACCGGGCTGCGAGCCCGGCGCCGGATAGCCGTATCCGGCAGGCGGCGGTGGGGGCGGAGGCACGGCACCGGCCATGCGGTGACCGCAGACCTCGCACCAGTCGTCGGAACCCGACTGGTGTCCGTTCGGGCAGGTCGGCATGTCGGCGCTTCCCCCTCTCCTCTTCCGGTCGTTCTGACCGGGTTTCTCCGGCTCCCCACGGGAGCCGGGCTCGCTACTTCTTTACACGAACAGTCTTTGTGGACCGTGTCTCGAGCGTCATTTCGTCGGCCTCTTCGACCTTTGCCTTCAATCGCACAGTACCTGCCGCGGCGTCGACCACGTCCACCACCTTCGCAAGCAGTTTCGCAGTATCGGCGTTGCCGGACACATTTGCGAGCTGAACGGCGCGGCCCAGCTTGGCCGTTGCGCCGTCGACATCTCCCGATTTGCGAAGATCAAGACCTTGTTGGATGACTTGTGCCAGTTCCGCCTGACCTGTGTAGTGCGCGACCTGTGAGTTGATCCTCGTCGAGGCCACCATGTCGTCGGTCCACACCGCCCGTACGAGACCCTGCGCGCCGAGGTTCTGCACGCTCCCGTCACCCTGCGGGATCACCAGCGAGACCCGGGCGGCCAGCATCTCCTGGCCGACCCCGGCCAGGGGGACCTCGACGCACACGTGGTAGTCGCGGGACTCGTCGCCCCAGGAACCCGTGGGATAGTCGCCGGCGCGGGGGCCCGCCTCGGTGCGACGGCCGGTCAGTTCCGCGACGGTGGGGGCGACTTGCTTCACGAACTTGATCGCCGTACCGACGGGCGTCCACAGCCGCAGCGAGACGTCCGCGACCTCCTTGCCCATCGCCGTCTCCATCATCTGCGTGAAGTCGGCGGACAGGGCGGCGGGGTCGGCGACGATGTCGGCGGTGCCGAGCAGCGCCGAGGCGATCATGGTGACCTCCTTGACCTCCCAGTCGGTGCCCACTCCACGCGCGTCACAGGTGAACCGTCCGGCGCAGGAGTCCAGCGCGGCCTTCAGATCCTCCGGCGACTCGTGTTCGTTGCGGCCGTCGGTGAGCAGGATGCCGTGCCGGATCGACACCTCCGCCGAGGACAGCAGCCGGTCGGCGAGGCGCAGCCAGGTGCCGATCGCCGTACCGCCGCCCGCGCTCAGCCTGCGCAGCGACTGCTTGGCCTGCTCGCGGGTGGCCGCGTCGGCCACCGCGAGCCGCCCGGAGCCCGGGTAGACCTCCTTGGCGACATGAGTGCCGCCGATCACCGCGAAGTGCACACCGTCGCGCAGGGTGTCGATCGCGGCGGCCGTCGCGTCCCGCGCGTTGCGCATCTTGGTCGGCGGGTAGTCCATCGAACCCGAGCAGTCGACCATGATCGCCACGGCCGCGTCCGGGCTCTGCCCCGCCGTGTACAGGTGGGGCGCGCCGACCGCGCTCCCCACGGTGCCGCCGCCGGTGGCGCTCACCGTGACGATGGCGTTGACCTCACGGCCGTTCTCGGGCAGGTACTCGTTCTGGTACACGTCGACCGAGAACTGCGGCACGCTCGACTTCGAGAAATTGGCCATGCTTCTTCGTCCCCCTCAAGGCCTCCGGTGGTTGACGGAGGTGATGACTGTCCGCGGACCGGTCCCCTCCGGTCCGAGGCCGACCCCGTTGTCGCCGTTGTCGTCGTTGCCGATGTTGTCGATGTCGTCGACGCTTGCGCGTTTTTGCGGCCTCAGGCCGATCCTGCCCCCTGCGACGGCGCGGGGAACGGTACGACGGCCACTGTTACGTTGTCGTGGCCCCCGCCGTCCAGGGCGTGGCCGACCATCACCTGGGCGCTGTGCAGCGGCCGTTCGGCGGCGTCGAGCGGGACGACCTCGGCCATCTCCTCCGCCGCCTCGGCGTAGTTCCACAGGCCGTCGGTGCACACCACCACCACACCCGGCCGGTCCGGCTTGAAGGAAGCGGTGTGCGGCTCCAGTTCGTACGCGTCCGCGCCGAGCCAGCCCGTGATGGCGTGGGCGCGCTCGTCGGCGTACGCCTGCGCCTCGCTCATCAGGCCCGCGGCGACCATCTGCGCGGCCCATGAGTCGTCCTCGGTGAGCCGTGCCGGGGGCGAACTCCGGTCCACGGGGACCCAGTAGGCGCGGCTGTCACCGACCCAGCCGACGATCAGCAGGGTGGGGGTGACGACGGCGCCGACCAGGGTGCAGGCGGGCGCGTTCTGGTGCGGGGCGTGTTCGTCGTGGGCGGGGGGCGCCTCGGCCAGGGAGTTGACGGCCTCCGCGGCGGCGACGATCGCCTCGTGCATGGCCTGCTGCGGGTGGGTGCCCAGGGGCAGGGCCGCCAGCAGCGCCTCGGCGGCCGCGCGGGACGCGGCGAGCGAGGCCTCGTCGGGGCGGGTCGCCGAGGAGACGCCGTCGCAGACGATCGCGACGACGGCGGGGGAGCCGTCGGGCAGCGCGGTCGAGGAGAGCGCGAAGGCGTCCTCGTTGCGGTGGTGGCGCAGACCGCGGTCGCTGACCGCGGCGACCGCGGTCAACTCCTGCTCCATGTGGTCGCGTTCGCGTGGCTGGGCGTGACCGCAGTTCTCGCAGTAGCCGTCGCTGTCGACGTGGCCCGAGCGGCAGGCGACGCACAGTTTGGTGCCCGCGGGGGGAGTGCCGAGGTCCGCGGTCCGCGGATCGGCCAGATGCCCGGCGGGGGCCTCGGACGGGACTCCGACGGGGGACCCGGCCGGGGGAGCCAGCGGGTACTCGTCGGGCTCCGGGGGCCGGTCGAAGCGCACTCCGGCCGGCTGAGCGTCGGGCGGCTGTGTGCCGGACGGCTCTACGCCGGGAGGCTGTGCGCCGGACGGCAGGCCGCCCGGGGGCTGCGGGCCCGCGGATCCCGGCTGTCCGTGCCCGAGCCCCTGCCCGTGCCCGAGCCCGTGCCCGACCCCGTGTTCGTGTCCGTGTTCGTGCGGGAGTTCCGAGCCGCCCGAGTCGGTTCCCTGGATGTCGGTGGCCCGGTGCACGGGCGTGCCGGAGTTCGTCGGCTCGGGCGCGACGGGCCAGTCCACGGAGGCGACGGCCGAAGGCGGAGGCGCCGGCGTGCCGTTCATGGTGATCGTGGGATGGTCCTCCGGCGGTGCGGGCACCGCGGACAGGTCGAACCCGCACGCACCGCAGAAGCGGTCACCCGCCTCCAGGGGCTCCTCGCAACTGGGGCACCGCGAAAGGGCCGTCGGCTGGGGCATCTGGGACATCAATCACACCCACGTCCGGGGGCGGTAACGGTTGGCACGTTCCACCAGGTCGATCCTCTCCTCGCCGCCCCGCGCGAGCCGGGCCAGCGTGCGGTACGAGCGCTCCAGACCGAAGCGGAGACCGCGCTCGTCCAGCTCACTGCCGAGCAGCACCCGTCCGCCACCGGAGTGCGGGACGGAACCCTGGCTACCGGAGAGTACCCAGTCCAGGGCGCAGCCGAGGACTTCCGTCGACAACTGCTCGCGTCGCACGGCGTCCAGACCGTATCCGTCCAGCGCCTCGACCTGGCCCGCGGCGGCGGTCAGATCGTCCAGGAACGGCGCTGCCGCGGCCTCCTCGGCCAGCCGCTGCCGCAGCCGCGCCCGCACGGCCGCGACCCGCGCCGCCGTGTAGTGGATCGACGACTCCGGGACGGACTCCAGCGTGCGTACGGAGCCACGACGGTCGCCCGCCGCGAGCTGGACGCGGGCCAGGCCGAACGCCGAGCTGACATAACTGGGGTCGGTCGTCCACACCAGGCGGTAGTACTCGGCGGCGTTGTCCAGCTGCCCCAGCACCTCCGCGCACAGGCCGAGGGCCAGCTTCGGCGCGGGCTCACCCGGGAAGGCGTCGTAGATCGCGTCGAAGGACAGCGCCGCGATCTCGTGCTCCCCGGTGGCGAGCGCCGCGACGCCCCGGTACCAGACCACCCGCCAGTCGTCCGGATGGTCCGCCTCCAGGGCTTCCAGCGCCCCGGCCGCACCGGTCGGCTCGCCCATCTCCAGCCGGGCCCGCAGCTCACGCAGACGCAGCTCCAGGGAGCCGGCGGGAGCCGCCTGCAGGGCGGTGATCAGCTCGGTGGGCGCGGACGCCATCAGGCCCGCGAGGAAGCCCGCGTTGGGGTCGCCCGGGTCGACGAGGGGGACCGGCAGCGCGAGAGCCGTGGCGGCGGCGTTCAGCGGCTTGACCAGGGTCACCGGAGCGGGGGCGGGAGCCGTCGGCAGCGCCGGCGTGCCATCGGCGCCCGGTGTGCCGTGGGCGCCCGTCCGCGGTGCCGGCACGCCCCTTCTCCGTCTCACCGGCACGATCCGTGGGCCCAGCCGCGACACGTCCCCGTCCAGCTTCCCGAACAGCTCCGTGTCCGTGAGCTTGAGTTCGGGCCCGAACAGCGTGGACAGCGCCGGGCGGGCACGCCCCGTCTGGAGGGACACGACCTCCCTGAGCACCCCCGTCAGCTGCTCCGCCATCTCCTGCGCCGAGGCGAACCGGCGGGCCGGGTCGGGATCGGTGGCGCGGACCAGCAGCCGGTAGAACGACTCGTACTGGCGGAAGACCTCGATGGTGTCCGGATCCGGCAGGGAGTCCACGAACACGTTCGTGTAGCCCTGGAAGTCGAAGGTGAGGACGGCGAGCGTGCGTGCGACGGTGTACAGGTCGGAGGCGACCGACGGGCCGATCTCGGCCACCTCCGGCGCCTGGTAGCCGACCGTGCCGTAGATGGCCGACTCCTCGTCGTCCATCCTGCGCACCGCGCCCATGTCGATCAGCTTGAGCTGGTCCTCGGTCTGGATCGCGTTGTCGACCTTGAAGTCGCAGTACAGCAGGTTGCGGCTGTGCAGGTGCCCGAGCGCCTCCAGGGCTTCGATCCCGTACGCGCAGGCCTGCTCCACCGGCAGCGGATCGCGCTTGCCGTCCGCCGTCCGGCGTCCGTTGGCGATCTCCTTGAGGGACTTGCCGCCGACGTACTCCATCACGATGTACCCGTCCAGCGACCCGGTCCGCTGGTCCAGGTGTTCGACGAAGTTGTAGATCCGCACGATGTTGGCGTGCTCGATCTCCGCGAGGAAGCGCCGTTCGGAGATCGCCGCCTCCATCGCGTCCTGGTCGCCCGTGTCCAGCAGGCCCTTGAGGACCACCCAGCGGTCGGAGACCGCGCGGTCGACGGCGAGGTAGACCCAGCCGAGGCCGCCGTGAGCCAGGCAGCCCACCACCTCGTACTGGCCGTGCACGATGTCGGCCGCCTGCAGCTTCGGCACGAACGAGTACGGGTGACCGCACTTGGTGCAGAACCCCTCGGTGCGGCCGGTCCGCTCGCCCCGCGAACGACCCACCGGCGCACCGCAGTCGGAGCGCGAGCAGAACCGCTTGCGCTCGGGCACCTCCGGGTTCTCCTGGACCATCGCGCGCGGGTCGGGCCGCGGTACGTCCGGGACCTGCACGAGACCGGCGCCGAGCCGGCCGCGCCCACTGGAGCCGGTGGCCGAACCGGAGCTGCGCACCGACACCGAGCGGCCGGTCGACGTGCCCGACACCGAGCGCGACAGCCGGCCGGAGACAGAGCGCCGGGACTGCGAGGAGCGCGACGACGTACGGGAGCTGGCCGGTGAACCGGAGCGGGCGCTGCGGCTGCCGGACCCGCGCGAACCCCGCCCGCCGGCCGTGATCCCGGTCGGGGGCGAGCCCACCATGCCGGTCGCCGAGACGACCGGTGCCAGACCGCACGTGTCGCAGTACAGCTCGCCGTCGCTCATGTCCTCGTACGATCCCGGGCAACCGGGCCGCTGGCACGTGCGCCGCTCCTCGCCCTCGGGCTGTCCACTCACACCGCATCACCTTCAACGCTCACGCCTGGGGCCCTCTCCGGTCGGTGGGGCCGCCCTGCTCCGGCACCCGCGGGCTCAGCAGATCGGCCGCCGCGCGCTGATAGCGCAGCACCGCGTCCTCCGCGACCCGCAGATCGCAGGGCGCGCTCCACAGCATGCGCCGCGCCGCGTCGTAGCGCTCGATGAGGAACGGATCCTCCGCGAGGCCGTGCCGTGCCACCTTCGCCTTGTACGCGTCGAGGCGCCCGCGCAGCTCCGCGCGGATCGCCAGCGGCGCGGTGACCGCGGTCAACGACTCGCGGGCGCGCAGCAGTTCGTCCTCGGCCTTCTCCTCCAGGGCCTCCAGAAGCGGCGAGAGGCGATGCCACTGGGCGTGTCTGCGGTACTCCGCGGCCGTCGCCAGCTGCTCCTGCAGCGCGGTCGGCGGGCCGCTGACGGCGGGGACCTCGGACGCGGCGATCTTCGCCAGTACCTCACCGCGGGCGCTTCGCGCCTCCGCGAGGGTGCGGTCGGCGCGGCTGAGCAGGTCGCGCAGCCGCACCAGGCGTGCCTCCGCGTCCTGCCGGACGGTGAGCACCGCGTCGATCTCCCGGCGCACGTCCTCCAGGGCGCGCGCCTCGCGGTCGTACGTCGTCGTGTCCGGACGGCCGCCGCCGGGCGCCGAACTGCCCTGCGCGGGGACCCAGAAGGCCAGCGGGTCGGAGACGACCCGTTCTCGCAGGGTGGTCAGCGTCCGGGTGATCCGCTCCAGATCGTCACCCGACGGGTGCTCACCGGGGCGCACGCCGACGGAGTGCGCGAGCTGGCGGGTGCGCTGGAGCTCCGCGGCCAGTAAATCGATCCGGGCGGGCAGCGCGGACCAGACGGCGTCCGCGGTCACGACCATGTCGAGCGAGGTCGCGTACAACTCGTTCATCCGCTCCACCAGGGCGGCCAGCGAGAACTGTTCGCTGAGCCGGCCCGCTCCGGACAGCGTCGGGGCGTTCGCCGTCGCGGTGGCGGAGCCGGCGACCGTGACGCTCGCGCCGCGCAGCAGCTCGGTCAGCTCGACCAGGTCCTCACGGCTCGACCAGCGCCGCCGCGAACGGATGTCGCGGGCGGAGCGCAGCGCGTCCGTGTACGCGTCGAAGTACGCCCACAGCAGCGTGATCGACGCGTCCGCGGTCGTCCAGCGCTCCTTGGTCGTGCCCGTGAGCTCGGCGCCTTCGAGGAGTCTGCGGCCCGCGTGGTCCTGCAGGGCGAGGAGCGAGGTCTCGATGGCCTCGTGCTCCGCGCCGAGCCGCGCCAGCGCACGGTCCACCTCGTCCCGGTCCATCACCGGCCCGGGGGGTCCCGTGACGCCCATCGATCACCTCTCGCTCTCGGTCGTGTCCCGCGCGCCCGTCCGGTGCGCGGGGGTAACTCTCCAGTCGTATCAGCTCGGTCGCCCCCGCGGCTTGCGTCGAGGTGTCCGCCGGTGTCACGTCGCCGGTGGCTTCGACGACGGCGAGTCCGCGCCCAGCGTCGGGGACAGCCACTTGTCGTACGAGGCCTGCCAGCCACCGCTCTTGACGTAGTCCACCAGCACCTGGTTGACCCGGCGTACCAGATCCTCCGCGCCCCGCTTCATCGCCACGCCGTAGTACTCGGTGGTGAAGGTGCTGCCCTTCAGTTCGACCGTCGGGTCCTGCGCGGCCTGGCTCGCGGCCAGCGCGCCGTCGGTCACCACGGCGTCGACCTCACCGAGCTGCAGCCTTACCAGGCAGTCGAGTTGGTTCGGCACGGTGGTGGAGATGTCGGCGGAGGAGGCGAGTTTGCCCGCCTTCTGGTCGGCGGCCAGCTTCTCGTGGGCCGTGGATCCCGACGCGGTGCAGATCCGCTGCTTCGCCAGTGACGCGTCGTAGCCCTCGATGGCCGACGCCTTCGGGGCCAGTACCTGCTGGCCGGTGACGAAGTAGGGGGCGGAGAACGCGACGTCCTTCAGCCGGGCACAGTTGATCGTCATGGTGCGGACCACCATGTCGACCTGGCCGTTCTTGATCGCCGGGACGCGCTGGTTGGTGGGGATGGCGTGGAACCGGACGGCCGTCGGGCTGCCGAGGATCTCCTTCGCGATCTCGTGCGCGAGATCGATGTCGAAGCCCTCCAGGTCACTGCTCTTCTTGGTGCTGTTCGGATCGCGGTAGCCCCAGCGGTAGCTGTTCTGGTCGACGCCGACCGACAGATAGCCGCGCTCCTTGATGGCCGTGATCGTGTCGCCGCTCTCGTCACCGGACGGCGCGGGGCTCTTGTCCTGCGCGGTGCCGTCGGTGCACGAGCCGGCCTTCGCCTGGGTGCCCCGGGCCACGCCCTGGCCGCCGAGGTCCGCGCCGCCCTCCCCGCGGGCGCCGCTCAGCGGCAGCAGCAGGGCGAAGACCGCGGTGACGACCAGGGCGACGGCCATCGCGCCCACGCCACCCCAGCCCTTCAGACTCGCCCGCAGGCGCCGTGCGGTCATCGCCGAGCCCCCTTTCACCGGTACTCCGAAAGCCTGCGCCCGATACCCAGCAGCGCGCCCGCGGCGGCCAGCACCGCGAGGGCCGCCGCACCGGCCGGCAGACCGGTCATCGCGCCCAGGCCGTCGGCCGCCGCCCGCTTGAACTCGCTCTCCTCGTGCGTCAGTGCCAGCGCCAGGTTGGTGTCGACGCCGTCGAAGCACTCGCCCGTCGCGCCCTTGGCGCCTATGACCTTGTCCAGCGCGCCCTGGTAGTTGCCGTCGTCGTCGGCCTTGCGGGCGTCCAGGTGACGGGCCTTCCAGACCTTCATGTTGCCGGTCGCCGCGGTCACGGGGGCCTCGCCCGCCTTGTCGTCGGCGAGGTCCGCCGCCAGGGCCAGCCCCTGGGTGAGCGTCTTCATGTCCTGCTGGAAGTCGTAGTCGTACCGGTCCACGACCTCGGTGGGCGACACCTCCTTGGTCTCGGCACCGCGGCTGACCAGCGTCAGGTTCTCGTTGCCCCGGGCGTTCAGCGACGCGATCCGGGCGTCGTGCAGCACGTTCAGCGAACGGACGCCGTGGTCGTACGAGGCGTTCAGCTCGGCCCGGGCCACGGTGTGGCCGACCACGAGCCAGAGCAGGACGACCGTCGAGGCGGCGGTGGCGGCGACCATGCCCTGGTTCAGCACCCGGTTCGTGTGCTGGTAGTGGCGGTGCTGGGCCCAGGCGAGTCCCGCCAGCACCAGCACGCCGAGACCGATGGCCGCCCACGGGTAGGGCTTGGCGTCCGCGTAGTCGGCGCCCAGCCGCGTGTTCTCCCGCTCGTAGAGGTCCTTGGCCGCGGGGAGCATCTGCCCCTGCATCGTCTCGTTCGCGTACCGCAGGTAGGCGCCGCCCAGCGGGTAGCCCAGGCGGTTGTTGGCACGGGCCCGCTCGACCAGGCCCTTGTACTCGGGCAGCAGCTGGTTGAGCCTCGTGATGGTGTGCGCGGAGGGGGAGCCGGGGTCGGAACTGGCCGCGGCGGTGATCAGGCCCTGGGCCGCGGTCCGGATGTCCTTCTCGTACCGGTCGCGGGAGGCCGCCGTCTCCTGGCCGCCCGCCAGGAAGCCGCTGGAGGCCGCGGTGTTGGCGTCCGCGAGGGAACGGTAGATGTCCGCCGCGCCGGCGCTCAGCGGCTGACTGCTGTGCAGCACGTCGTCCGCGGCCGCCGAACGCTCCGTCGTCTGCCAGGCGGTGACCGCGCCGAACGCGACGACCAGCAGGGCGAGTACGGCGCCGATGATACGGAGCCGGCCGGGCTCCGTCGTAGCCGCGGCGCGCAGCCGGTCGACGCCCTCGGCCCAGGCCGTGCGGCGCGCGGGCATCGCGTCCGGGGCCGTCGCCGGCTGTCTCCCCGGCGGTGCGGGGGAGCCGGACTGCGGCGGGACGGCCGGCGTGGCCCCGGCTGTGGGCCGTGGTGGTGCCGTGCTGCCTTGCGGCGGGTGTGTCACTTGACCTCCCCCATGGTCATCCGTCGGTCACCGTCCCCCGCGCGCGCGGGAGCGCGAGGGGAGGTGCACGGCCGCAAGTATCGCCGCCGGGGCCGACATCCGCACAGGCCTTGACTGGATCTTGTTCGGATTCCGACGGTGTGGTGTGCGGGATCCCCCTGACCATGAATACGCGTTCGGTATCCGTTCGGTTCCCTTGCCTCGGGTGGCCGTACCTGGGTGCTCCACCCCCAGACCCCCGCCAAGGGGCTCCGCCCCCTGGACCCCCGCTCGCCCGAAGGGCTCGTCCTCAAACGCCGGACGGGCTGAAATGCATGACCCCGGCCGTCAGCCGTTCAGCGAGCCTCACACCTCCAGCCCGGACTGGAACCATCCGGCGCGGGCTCGCATCTCCAGCCCGTCCGGCGTTTGAGGACAAGGCCGTTCAGGCCGACAGCGGGGGTCTGGGGGCGCCGGCCCCCAGGGGCGGGTGACCTCAGGAACCCTCGTAGAACCCCCGTACGCGGGTGTGGGCCTCGCCCACGGCACCTATGTGATCCAGGCCCAGCAGCGCGGCGCCGAGCACGGGGCGGGCCGTGACCACCTGGGGGACCGCCTTGGGAGTCCGCTCGGAGAGCAGTTCGCGGATGCGGTCGTCGAGTTGGGGATGGCGCGCGGCGAGAATGCTGCCGCCGAGGAGGACGGGTGCCTCCTCGTCCATGAGGTCCAGCCGGGCCAGGGCCACCGTCGCCATCGCGACGACCTCGTCGGCGAGCCGGTCGACGAGCGCACGGGCCACCGGATCCCCGTCCACGGCCGTGGCGAACAGCACCGGCGTCAGCTCGTGCCGCCGCGCCTGCCCGATGTGTTCGAGATGCAGCGCCTCGATCAGCGTGTACATGGAGTCGAGCCCGAAGTGGCCGGGCAGCGTGCGGGTCAGCGCCGTAGGACCGCCGCGTCCGTCCTCGGCCCGCGCCGCGTGCCACAGCGCCTCCTCGGCCAGCCCCCAACCCCCGCCCCAGTCACCGGAGATGCGGCCCAGCGCGGGGAAGCGGGCGGTGCGGCCGTCGGGCAGCATGCCGACGCAGTTGATACCGGCGCCGCACACCACGGCGACCCCGCGCGGCTCCGCGATCCCGGCCCGCAGGATCGCGAACGTGTCGTTGCGCACCACCACGCCGGCGCCCCACGCACGCGCCCGCAGCGCGTCCGCCAACTGCTCCTCCTCCACCGGGAGATCGGCGTTGGCCAGACATGCCGAGACATGGGCGACCGAGGCGATCCCGGCGTCGGCGAAGGCCAGGCCGACCGCCTCGGCGAGCGCGTCCACGGCCACGTCGACACCGACCGTCGGCGGCCGGAACCCGCCGCCGCGCGCGGTGGCGAGCACCGTGCCGTCGGCCGCGACCACCGCGACGTCGGTCTTGCTGTTCCCCGCGTCGATGGCGAGCACCGGACCCGCGGGGCCGGACCCGGAGGCCGTCCCGGCTTCGGATCCCGATGAGGTCATGCCCACGCGAGGTGCTCCCGGTTGTGCGCGATCAGCTGGTCGGTCAGGGCGTCGGCGTACGCGTACTGGCCGACCAGGGGGTGGCTGAGGAGGGCCCGGAAGACCCGGTCGCGGCCGCCGCGCAGGGCGGCCTCCAGCGCCAGGTCCTCGTACGCGGTGACGTTGGCCATCAGCCCGGCGTACAGCGGGTCCACGGGCTGCACCGGCATGGGTGTCGGCCCGTGCGGACCGACCGCCGCCTGTACCTCGATCACGGCGTCGTCCGGCAGGAACGGCAGCGTGCCCTTGTTGTACGTGTTCACCACCTGGTAGGGGCTGCCGCCCCCGCCGAGCAGCGCGGCCGCGAGATCGACGGCCGCCTCCGAGTAGTAGGCGCCGCCCCGCTTGGCGAGCAGCGCCGGCTTCTCGTCGAGGGACGGGTCGCCGTACATCTTCAGCAGTTCCCGTTCCATCTCGGCGACCTCGGCGGCCCGCGACGGCTTGGTGCGCAGCTCTCGTACGACCTCGTCGTGGGCGTAGAAGTAGCGCAGGTAGTAGGACGGGACGACGCCCAGCCGGTCGATGATGTCGCGCGGCAGGCGCAGGTCGTCGGCGAGGGCGTCGCCGTGCTCGGCGAGCAGCTTCGGCAGCACGTTGTCGCCCTCGGGGCCACCCAGGCGCACGCCGGTTTCCCAGGTGAGGTGGTTGAGGCCCACGTGGTCCAGATGGACGTCCGTCGGCGCGACGCCGAGCATCGCGGCGAACCTGCGCTGGAATCCGATCGCCACGTTGCACAGTCCGACGGCCCGGTGTCCGGCCTGGAGCAGGGCGCGGGTGACGATCCCGACGGGGTTGGTGAAGTCGATGATCCAGGCGTTCGGGTTGGTGCGGCGGACGCGCTCGGCGATGTCCAGCACCACCGGCACCGTGCGCAGCGCCTTGGCGAGGCCGCCCGCGCCCGTCGTCTCCTGGCCGACGCAACCGCACTCCAGGGGCCAGGTCTCGTCCTGCTCGCGGGCGGCCTGGCCGCCGACGCGCAGCTGGAGCAGCACGGCGTCGGCGCCTTCGACGCCCGCGTCCAGGTCGTCGGTGGTGACGATCCGGCCCGGGTGTCCCTGCTTGGCGAAGATGCGCCGGGCGAGGCCGCCCACCAGCTCCAGCCGTTCGGGGGCCGGGTCGACGAGGACCAGTTCCTCGACCGGCAGGGTGTCCCGCAACCGGGCGAAGCCGTCGATGAGTTCAGGGGTGTAGGTGGAGCCCCCGCCCACTACTGCCAGTTTCATAGTCAGCCCTTCACTCCGGTGAGCGTGACGCCCTCGACGAACGCCTTCTGCGCGAAGAAGAACACGAGGATCACGGGGGCCATGACCAGTACGGTCGCGGCCATGGTGAGATTCCAGTCGGTGTGGTGCGCGCCCTTGAACGATTCGAGGCCGTAGGACAGGGTCCAGGCGCCGGGGTTCTCGGAGGCGTAGATCTGCGGCCCGAAGTAGTCGTTCCAGGCATAGAAGAACTGGAACAGGGCCACGGCGGCGATCCCGGGCCGCGCCATCGGCAGGACGACTTTCAGCAGGGTCCGCAGGTCCCCGCAGCCGTCGACCTTCGCCGCGTCGAGGTACTCGTTCGGGATGGTCATCAGGAACTGCCGCAGCAGGAAGATGGAGAAGGCGTCGCCGAACGCCATCGGGATGATCAGCGGCCAGAGGGTCCCGGACAGGTCCAGCTGCTTCGCCCAGAACAGGTACATCGGGATGATGACGACCTGGGGCGGCAGCATCATCATCGAGATGACCAGCATCAGCGACAGGTTCCGGCCGCGGAAGCGGAACTTGGCGAGCGCGTAGGCGACGGGGATCGACGACACGACGGTCAGGACGGTGCCGGCGCCGGCGTACAGCAGGGTGTTCTTCCACCAGGTGAGGAAGCCCGGGGTGTCGAAGACCTTCTTGTAGTTGCCCCACTCCCAGGTGTGCGGGATCAGGTCACGGCTGAGTGCCTGGGTGTCGCTCATCAGCGAGGTGAGGAACACGAACACGAAGGGGAGGACGAAGAAGAGGGCGGCCGCGACGCCGAGCGCGTGGACCGCGATCCACTCCAGGAGCGTCCTGCGGCGGGCGGTGCGCTCGGCGGGGGAGACGGTCCTCGTCCGCGGCTCCGCCGTCCGGTCGAGTACACGGGACACCTGAGGTGCTTGGGTCATGGTCAGTCACCTGCCTGGATGAGACCGCCCCGGCGCCGCATCAGGAACGCGGTGAACACCATGGACAGGGCGAACAGCACGAGCGCGACCACACAGGCGGAGCCGTAGTCGAAGCGCTGGAAGCCGAGGTTGTAGACGAGCTGGGGCAGGGTGAGCGTCGACTTGTCGGGGTAGCCGGGTTCGAACTGCGTACCGGCGCCCTGGATGACGCCCGACGCGACCTTCCCGGCGATGAGCGGTTGTGTGTAGTACTGCATGGTCTGGATCACGCCGGTGACCACCGCGAACATCACGATCGGCGAGATGTTCGGCAGCGTCACGTACCGGAACCGCTGCCACGCGGACGCGCCGTCCAGCTCCGCCGCCTCGTACTGCTCGGTCGGTACGTCCAGCAGCGCGGCCATGAAGATGACCATCAGGTCGCCGATGCCCCACAGGGCGAGCAGCGTGAGGGCGGGCTTGGACCAGCTGGGGTCGTTGAACCAGCCGGGCGCCGGGATGCCGGCCTTCTCCAGGATCGAGTTGACCGGCCCCGTACCGGGGTTGAGGAGGAAGGCGAAGGCCATCGTGGCGGCGACGGGCGGCGCGAGGTAGGGCAGGTAGAAGAGGGTGCGGAAGACGCCCGTAGCCGTCTTGATCTTCGTGATGAGGAGTCCGACACCGAGTCCGAAGACGACCCGCAGGCTCACCATGACCAGGACCAGCCACAGGGTGTTGCGCAGCGCGGGCCAGAACAGCGGGTAGTGCCGGAAGACGTAGGACCAGTTCTTCGTCCCGCTCCACGTCGGCGGTTTGAAGCCGTCGTAGTGCATGAACGAGAAGTAGACGGTGGAGAGCAGCGGATAGGCGAAGAAGACCGCGAAGCCGATTAGCCAGGGCGACATGAAGGCGGCTGTTCTCAGGGCCGCCCGGCGTCGCTTGGCGCGCAGGGTGTAGGTGGCGCTCATGTCCGTACTGCTTCCTACTTCGCCTGCGCGATGTCCGTGTCGATCTGTGCGGCGGTCTTCTGCAGACCGGCCTTCAGATCCTTGGCCTTGCCGCTCTCGTAGTCGTATCCGAACTGCTGGATCGTCACGAGGTAGGTGCCGCCGTTGATGGACGCGGGGGTCGTCGTCGAGTTCGGGTTGGAGGCGATGTCCAGGAAGGTCTTGAAACGCGGGTCGTACTTCAGCTTCGGGGACTTGAGTGCCGCGAGCGTGGAGGGGACGTTGTGGATGGCGTTGGCGAAGCCGACGACGGCGTCCGTGTCCGTGGTCATGTATTTGACCAGTTCCCAGGCGGCGTTCTGCTTCTTGCTGGTGGCCGCTATGCCAGCGATGGTGCCGGTGATGTAACCCTTGCCGTACTGGTCGGCCTGGTCGTCCGGAACGGGCAGCGGGGCGACGCCGATCTCGAAGCTCGGCTTGGCCTCCTCGGCCATGCCGAGCCGCCACTCGCCGTCCAGCTGCATGGCGACCTGGCCGGTGTGGAAGGGGTGCTTGGGGCCCCACTCGTCACCGAGCTTGGACCGGTACTTCTCCAGCTTCTGGTAGCCGCCGAGTTCGTCGACGAGCTTCTTCTGGAGGGTGAACCCGGCCTCGAAAGCGGGGTCCTTGGCGATGCTGGACTTGCCGCTCTCGTCGAAGTACGTGGGGGAGAACTGGCCGAAGTAGTGCTCGGTGGTCGACTCCCAGCCGTGGTAGTTCGGCATGAACCCGAGCTGGGAGTACGAGTCACCCTTGGTGACGGTCAACTTCTTGGCGTCGGACTCGAATTCGGACCAGGTCTTCGGGGGAGTGGTGATCCCGGCCTTCTTGAACGCGGTCTTGTTGTAGTAGAGCCCGTACGCGTCACCGAGCAGCGGCACGGTGCAGCGGTTGCCGTCGAACTGGGTGTACTCGTTCATCGCCTTCGGGAAGGTCGTCGTCGCGTCGATACCGGCCTTCTTGAAGAAGGGGTTGAGATCGACGAGCGCGCCCGAGGAGCAGAACTTGCCCACGTTGTTGGTGGTGAACGAGGAGATCACGTCGGGCGCCTTGTCACCGCCGGAACGCAGCGCCTGGTTGATCTTGTCGTCGGTCATGTTGGCGACGATGTTGATGTGGATGTTCGGGTGCGCCTTCTCGAACCCCGCGACCAGGGACTTCACGCCCTGGACCTCGCCCGGCGCGCTCCAGGCGTGCCAGAAGTTGATCGTCGTCTCCTTGGAGGCGTCGTCGTTCGCGCTGGAGTCCGACTGGCCGGTACAGGCGGTGGTGAGCAGGGCGAGGGACGCGGAAGCGGCGAGTGCGGTGGCGACTTTCCTGGATATTCCGGGCATGGCGGTGTCTCCCTAGGGCAGGGCCGGGGGCGGTGGTGTGGGCGGGACGGGCGAGTGGGTCGAGGGGGTTCAGCGGGAGGTGTCGAACACCTCGTCGCGGGTGGCCGCCAGCGCGCTCTCCAACGCGCCGCGCAGCACGGGGTGTTCGTGTACGTCGCCGACCACGAGGCGCGGGCGGGACGCGGCCAGCTCCTCCAGCTCGGCCTGCACCAGGGCGCGCAGCGGTTCGCCGCCGGCGGTGAGCGAGGAGCCGCTGAGGACGACGAGTTCGGGGTCGAGCACCGAGACGAGTGAGGCGAGACCGGTGGCCAGTCCGGTCGCGTACGTCTCCAGGAGCCTGCGGTGGGGGCCTTCGTCACGGGTGGCGGCCTGGCCGACGAGGGCGGCGGCGACCTCGGTGTACGACCCGGCGGGGATCGGCTGGACGCCCAGCTCGCGGGCGAGTTTCGGGAGGGCCTGGGAACCGGCGAGTTCCTGGTAGCCACCGCTGTTGGCCTTGGTCACCTGCCGGACGAGGGGTGCGCCGGGTACCGGCAGGAAGCCGACCTCTCCGGCGCCGCCGGTCCAGCCGCGGTGCAGCCGTCCGCCGAGTACGAGGGCGGCGCCCAGGCCCCCCTCGTTCCACAGCAGGACGAAGTCCTCGTGTCCGCGCGCCGCGCCGAGCCGCTGTTCGGCGATGGCGACGAGGTTGACGTCGTTCTCGTACTCGACCGGCATGGGCAGCGCGGCAGCGAGTTCGTCGAGGAGGCTCGGCGAGTGCCAGCCGGGCAGGTGGGAGGCGTACCGCAGCCGTCCGGTGTTGGGGTCGAAGGCGCCGGGTGTCCCGATGACGAGCCGGTGGACGTCGTCGCGGGCCAGCCCCGCCTCCTTCACCGCGCCGTCGAGGGCGTCGGTGACCTGGCGTACGACGGGCTGCGCGGGGCGCCGGCCGGGCGTCGGCAGCTCGTACTCACCCACGGTCCGGCCCGTCACGTCGGCGACGGCGGCGAGGATGCGCTCGGGGGTGACGTCCAGGCCCGCCGCGTGGGCGGCGACCGGATTCACCGCGTACAGCTGGGCGTTGGGGCCCGGCCGCCCCTCGCTGGTGCCGGTGGCGAGCACCAGTCCGGCCGCTTCCAGCCGGGCGAGGAGCTGGGAGGCGGTGGGCTTGGACAGCCCGGTCAGCTTTCCGATCCTGGTCCGCGAGAGCGGCCCGTGCGCGAGCAGCAGGTCGAGGGCGGCGCGATCGTTCATGGCGCGCAGGACGCGCGGGGTGCCCGGCGTGCCGGCGGATCCTGCCATGTGTGTCGACACCTGCCTTTCAACTGCCCGGTCGCTCAGCTTCCCAGGGTGGTCGCGGGGAAGTCCACCGCAAGATCATTGTTAGGAAGGTTTCCTATTGGTGGGAGGACCGTAGGCCGCAGGCCTCGGAGGCGTCAAGAGAAACCGCCCCCGAGGCAACCGAGTCGTTACCTACGGGGGCGGGGACCGGGGCTGTCCCGCTCGGTCGGGGTGGGTGAGGGGCGCGCGACATCGGTGTGTCGGATGGCCGGGGCCGCCGGGCTGGAGTCCGCGACCGCTCCTGGATGAGCTGGTACGTACGAGGGGGCGGCATCCGGGAAGAACCCGGGTGCCGCCCCCTCCCTGGCGTACGGCCGGGGCCTACTTCGGCGCGTTCGACGGAGTCGGGCCCGGGACGGGGACCGGGATGGGGGCGGCCGCCTCCGACTGGGGGGACGCCGGGTTGCCGAGGGCCGACGGGGCCGACACCGCGGCGGACGGGTCGACGAGCTCCTCGTCCACGGCCGCGGTGGGTCCGCCCACGATGCGGATGTCCGCGGCGTCGAAGGCGCGCTTGATGCGCCAGCGCAGCTCGCGCTCGACGGAGAGCGCCTTGCCGGGCATCGTCCGGGCCGACACCCGCACCACCATGGAGTCGAGGAGCACGCTGTCCAGGCCGAGGACCTCGACCGGGCCCCAGAGGCGCTCGTTCCAGGGCTCTTCCTTGCTCATCGCCTCGGCGACCTCGTTCAGCACGGACCGGACGTGGTCCAGGTCCTCGGAGGCGCGGACCTGGACGTCGACGCCGGCGGTGGCCCAGCCCTGGGAGAGGTTGCCGATGCGCTTGACCTCGCCGTTGCGGACGTACCAGATCTCGCCGTTGTCACCGCGCAGCTTGGTGACGCGCAGACCGACCTCGATGACCTCACCGGAGGCCACCCCCGCGTCGATCGTGTCGCCCACGCCGTACTGGTCCTCGAGGATCATGAAGACGCCGGAGAGGAAGTCCGTCACCAGGTTGCGGGCGCCGAAACCGATGGCGACACCGGCGACACCGGCCGAGGCCAGCAGCGGGGCGAGATTGATCTCGAACGTGCCGAGGATCATCAGGGCGGCCGTGCCGATGATCAGGAAGGACGCCACCGAGCGCAGGACGGAGCCGATGGCCTGGGAGCGCTGGCGGCGGCGCTCGACGTTCACCAGGAGGCCGCCGAGGGCCGTCCCGTCGACCGCCTGGACGGTGCGGGTCATGCGGTCGATCAGCTTGGTGATCGACCGCCGGACGACCACTCTCAGCACCGCCGCGACGACCAGGATCAGCAGCACGCGCAGACCTATCGCGAGCCATGTCGACCAGTTCTGCTCGACCCAGCTCGCGGCGTTGGTCGCGCTTTCCTGGGCGTCCTGGAGCGTGGCGACCGTAGGGTCCGTCGTCGCCGAGGGGGAGGGCGACGGACTGGACCCTGCGGCCCGCAGGACGGTCGAGAACACAGCAGGTACCTCCAGGCGTAGCGGTCTGCCCACGGCTCGGGGACAGGTATGGGCGCCGCCGGGCAGAACAACCACACTAACGGGGCATCGTGTGTGGATCGTTGTGATGTTCGGGGGAGAGACAGTACTCACCTGGGGATGAACAGAATGTGGTCGAAAACACTCCCAGCCCGTTACCGGGACATGGTGGCGCTTCCACCAGGCAAGAGGGGAGACTGACTGCAGATCGTCCCGGCGCGAGCCACGCGCCGCCGGCGTACAAGGAGGCATCCGTGCCGCATGTCCTGGTCCTCAATGCGTCGTACGAGCCACTCGGCGTCGTACCGCTCCGCCGCGCGCTCGTCCTCGTCCTTGAGAACAAGGCCGTCTCTCTCGAGGAATCCGGCGCCTTCATGCACAGCGCGACCGTTACTGTCCCCGCACCCAGCGTGGTCCGGCTGAAGAGGTTTGTGCGGGTCCCTTACCGTGGGCCCGTTCCGCTGACCCGTCGGGCACTGTTCGCCCGCGACGGCGGCCGGTGCATGTACTGCGGTGGCGTCGCAACCAGCGTCGACCACGTCATCCCGCGCTCCCGCGGAGGTCAGCACGCCTGGGACAACGTGGTGGCTTCCTGCCGCCGCTGCAACCACACCAAGGCCGACCGCCACCTGGTCGAGATCGGCTGGCGCCTGCGCCACAAACCGGCCCCGCCGACGGGGCTCGCCTGGCGCATCATCGGAACAGGGCACAGGGACCCGCGCTGGCTGCCCTACCTGCAGCCGTACGGCGCGGAGGATGCGATGGCCCGGATCGACGGCATTTCCGCCTGACGATCCGGGCTTTTGTGCACCCCTGGCCCGGGTGCGCCGTGGCCCGCCCTGTGCGCCCCGTGGTCAGCCGCGGGGTCCTTCGGGGCGGGCGCCACGTACCGCGTACAGCCCGGCGCCCAGCACGAACAGCGCCAGGGCGGCGGCCCACGCGCCCCGCTGGGGGCCCGTCTGCACGGGCCAGGTCAGGATCGTCGCGCTTCTCATGCGGGGCGAGCCGGCCGACAGGTACACCGTGCTGAAGTACAGCGTCGTGGGCATCCAGCCGGCCCGGGCGCCGAACAGCACCGCCCCGAGCACGGTGACACCGACGGCACCCAGCGTGTTGCGGACCATCGCCGCCGAACCGAACACCTGTGCGTTCCCTGGGAGGGCGAGGGCGAGCGCGGTGGCGCCGAGCGTGGTGAGGACCAGCAGGTGGGCCAGGCGCCTGGGCCACCAGGGGCGCACCGCGGTGTCGTCCAGGTCCCGCCCGTACACGTGCAGGCTCGCACCGATCGCCGCCGAGACCGCCAGTGGGGCCAGCGACACCAGCGGGACCCTGCGGTACGGGTCGAGGAAGGCGTCCGGCACGCTCGCCGCCCACATGGTGAGGAGGGCGGCACAGGCGAGGGCGGCCAGGGTGGCCGGGACGGCACGGGAGCGGGCGTAGAGGGTGAGGGCGGCACGGGAGTGGGCGGGGAGGGTGCGGGGGACCGGCCGGGTGACTTCGCGTGGGACGTTCACAGGGACGGGACCTCGCTCGCGTCGGGATCGCATCGGCGGGCTGTGGCGAAGTAGCGGCCGAGCCAGGAGCGGCGCTCGTCGCCGGTCAGAGCGGCGAGGTGCGCGTACGCCCGGTCCTCGGCGCGGTACTGCGCGAGTTCCTCCGTGTCACCCCGCTGCCGGGCCGATGCCACGAAGTCCTCGCGGAGGTCGTCCTCCATGTCGGCGGGGGCCAGCCAGCGCATTACGGCCTGGTCGGTGGCCTGGACGCGCGGTGTGGACGGCGACCGGTCGCAATCGACGCGGACCATCAGCTGTGCGGCCTCCCAGGCGTACTGCTCCGGATCGGTCAGTTCCCCGCGTACGGTGCTCCAGCCGAACGGGGTGAGCGTCGGCAGTTGTGCCTCGTCCGCGCGGGGGGAGCGCGGCAGGTCCTCGAAGCGGACCGGCACATTCTGTACGCCCCGCAGACGCCCGGTGAGGCCCGACAGCGCGCGGTTCACCTCCGGCAGCAGGCCCGGGTGGGTGGCGTTGACGCAGACGTGCGGGGTGGTCGACTCGTCGCACACCTGGCGGTGCGCGAGCGGGTTGTCGCGCACCATCCCGTCACCCGTGTGGACCAGCAGCACGGCCGCGGCGGAAGCGGCGGCGAGCGGCAGCAGCGCGGTGACACGGCGGCGTGCGGCATGGGCCAGGACCACCGCGGCGGCGAGGCCGACCGCCCACAGGGCCGATACGAGGGGGTACCACCAGACCGGGAGGTAGCCGTCGCCGAACGGGCGCAGCGAGGCGGGGGCGAGGGCGGCCGGAGCCGACCGCGAGCCGATACCGCTGGTGATGGCCATGACGTATCCGCAGATCGCGAACGCGGGAGCGGTCAGCCGCCAGGGCATCACCCGCCCGGCCACATGGCCGAGCAGCGTGCACGCGACGATCGACAGCGCGGCCCCGGCGAAGACGGTCGGGACCGGGCCGCCCGCCGACGCGTAGGGCGCGCAGGCCAGCAGCGCGCCGGCCGCCGCCACCAGGTACGCCCCCGCCAGCGCGCAGGCGAGCGGCAGAGCGGCCGTCAGGAGCTGGGCGAGCGGTGTACGAGGGGTCGAGGCCCGCAGCTCCGACATCCGCCGCCGGTGCTCCCGGCCGCCCTGCCAGGCTCCCGCGGCAAGGGCGAAGGGAATGGCGATCACGCTGGTCGCCGTGCTCAGCCTGTCCGTCGTCCCACCCCAGCTGCCCTGCCACTGCGCCGCCGTGGCGGCGAGTGCCCAGGCGAGAGCGAGCAGCAGAGCGGCGGCCGCCCAGGGGGCGAACCCGCGCAGGAACTCGATCCGGAGGGGGTGGGGCGAGGCGGCCGCCGCGCGGGCGGGCACGCCCCGGGTCCGCGGGCCCGTCCCGGGGCTTTCGTGGGGCCGGGGCCGACAGTCTGCCGGGCGGTTGTCGCGGGGCCGGGTCCGTGGGGGTGGTGGTTCTGCCGGGTGGCTGTCGGCCGGCTCGGGCCGCCGACGCGTCCACGGGGCTTCGCCGGGCGGGGCGTCCGTGCCGGCCGTGGTTTTCGTGCCGGCCGTGCCGGCCGTGCCGGCCGTGCCGGCCGTGCCGGGCAGGGCGTCCGTGTCGGCCGGGCGGTCGTCGTCCGGGCGGATCCGTACGGTCATCGGGCCGCCCCTGTCGCCGCGCGGTGACCGCGCAGGGCCGTGGTGTAGCCGCGCTCGATCGCGTTGCCGTCGGACTCGTGGCCGTCCGCGCCGAGGGCGGCCAGCGTCCCGGGGGTGCCGCGATAGGCGACCCGGCCCGCCTCGATCAGCGTCACACCCGTGCACGCCGCGGCCACGTCCTCCACCAGGTGGGTGGAGACGATCACGGTGGACTCCTCGCCCAGCTCCCGCAGCAGTGCCCGGAACTCGACGCGCTGCTCCGGATCCAGTCCCGCGGTGGGTTCGTCGAGGAGCAGGACGCGGGGGTCGTTGACGATGGCCTGGGCGATGCCGACCCGGCGGACCATGCCGCCGGACAGCGTCCGGACCTTCGCGTCGATGCGGTCGGTGAGCCCGACCCGGGCCACGGCCCGTTCGACCGAGGCCGGGGCGGCGGTGGCCGGAACCTCCTTCAGCCAGGCCACGTACGCCACGAACTCCCGTACCGTGAACCCCGGGTAGTACCCGAAGTCCTGTGGCAGGTAGCCGAGTTCACGGCGGAACGCGCTGCGCTCCCGGTGCCGGCGCAGATCCTTGCCGAGCATCTCCACACGGCCCCCGGCGGGCTCGGCCACGGTCGCGAGGACCCGGATGAGGGAGGTCTTGCCGGCGCCGTTGGGACCGAGCAGCCCGTGGACGCCGGGGCCGAAGTCCAGGTCGACCGCGTCGAGCGCGGTGGTCCTGCGGTGCCGGACGGTCAGCCCAGACACCCGTATCGCGGCGGGTCCGGCGACCGGACCCCCGTCCTCCGGGTAAGTGCCGCGCGGGACAGGGTTGTTCACATCGTCTCCAGACGGTCGTACGCGGTGCGGCGCGCGGCGAGCAGCAGGGCGCAGAGCGCGCACCCCGTCGCCCATCCCCACTGCGCGGGCGCGCCGGTGAAGTAGAGGGAGAGCTGCTGGGAGAGACGCTCCGTAAGGCCCGAGCCGGTGGCCGCCAGGCCCGGGCCGCCGGATGCGAGGAGCGGTGCCGTCAGCGCGAGCAGCCAGCCGCCGCCCACCACCGTGGAGCCGGTACGACAGCTCGTGTACCCGGACAACGCCAGCGTGGCCAGCGTCAGGGCGAGCCCCGGCAGCAGCCAGGCCGCCGCCGTGGGCGTCTGCGGCAGGCGCGGACCGACGGTGGGGAGCAGGAGCCCCGCTGCCGTCAGCAGCGGCACGCTCACCGCCAGTACGGCGGCCGTCCGGGTGAGGAGCAGCCGCAGTCCGCCGGAGGGCGACGTCGCGACGAGCTCGTGCAGCGGGTCGGCGTGCCGGCCGTAGGAGAGGGCGACCCCGGCGACGGGGACCACCGGCGCGACGGCCAACAGGAGCGGGCGCGCGCTGTCGGACCCGCCGCCGTACGCCAGCGCGAGCGCCCCCACGGCCACCAGCAGCACGGCTCCGGTCCAGGCGCCGCGCAGAGCGGGCCCGGCGGCCCAGACGATCCGCCCGAGCCGCCCCCCGGCGGCCCGGGCGCGCCGCGGCGCCGAGGGTGCGGGCGCCGCGGCCGGGGGAAGCGAGGGAGCCGGAAGCGGATCCCGGGGCGGGTGCAGGACGGTGTCCAGGACCGCGTCCCGCACGCGCGCCAGGACCGGCCCCGCGGCCCCCGCGAGCGCCGCGTTGGATGCCCGTGCGGCGCAGGAACCGCAGCTCTCCAGGTGCTTCTCCAGGGACCACGCGTCCGGCTCCGGAAGGGTGCCGTCCGTGTAACGGGCGACGAGATCGTCGGCGGCGTGCCAGCCGGTCATGCCGGGCCTCCCAGCGGTGACGGGTCCACAGAGGGGTTGAGGTGGGCGAGCGCCGACCTGAGTTCCGCGCGCGCCCGCATCGCGCGGGTCTTGACCGTGCCTTCGGGGATCCCGAGCAGCCGGGCCGCCTCGCGCGTGGTCAGCCCGTCGACGACGGTGGCGCGCAGCACCTCGCGCAGTTCGGGGGAGATGCGGTCCAGGGCCGTGCCCACGTCCCCGTACTCCAGGCCCGCCAGCACGCGCTCCTCCGCGGAGGGCACGGGCCGCGGTGCCGCGTACTCGGTCTGTTCGGCCCGCTCGACCCGTACGGCACGCTCCCGCGCCCGCCGGGCGTCGACGAGCCGGCGCGCCGCGATCGTCCACAGCCAGCCGCCCGCCTCCGCGCCCCGGTGCCCGGCCGCCGACCGCCACACGGTCACGAAGGTGTCCTGCAGCACCTCCCGGACGACCTCGGGATCACCGCAGCGCCGGGTCAGCCGCGTGTGCAGCCATCCGGCGTGCCGGTCGTACAGTGCGGCCAGCGCCGCCGAGTCCGCGTCCGCGACGGCTCGCAGCAGTGCCGCGTCCGTGGCGTCCTCCCGGTGGCCCCTCACGGGGCGGAACAGTCTCACACCCCGTCTATCGGTCCCGTCGGAACCACCGGTTCATTCCCGCACGGCCCACAGGTCCGAGCCGGAACAGAACGTGACCAAAAGCACATTGTTCGCCCGTGTACGTCTGCCGTCCCGCGCGTTGGGTAGGGCTGCGGTAACCCGCCCGCCGCCGTACCCGACAAGGAGGCCCCCGTGGCCGCATCGGCACACCTTCTGCTCTCGGCCCTCTCCAAACGCCCGACGGAACCGACCGTCGAACCCCGCTTCTCCGTCGAGCCGCGCTTCTCCGCCGAACCCCGCTTCTGCCTCTTCACCGCCGAGGGCACCGCCGCCGAGCTCCCGCTCACCAGCGAACCCCCGCTCCCCGACGCCGAGCCGCTGACCAGTGAGCCGCCGCTGGCCGACGCCGCGCACCTGACCAGCGAACCCATCTCCACCGGCGCCGCCACGGACGCTTCGGGGGTCTAGATGCCGCTGTCCCGGCTCGCCGCACTGCACGGCGTCGCCACCTCCTACAGCCCCTCGCCCGGCCGGACCGTCGCGGCCACCGACACCGCGGTCGTCGCCGCGCTGGCGGCGCTCGGCGTCGACGCGAGCACCCCCGAAGCCGTCCGCGCGGCCCTCGCCGCCCGGGAGGCCGAGACACGGGACCGGCTTCTGCCGCCGACCGTGGTCTGCTGGGGCGGCCGGCCGCCCGACGCGCTCTCCGCGCTGCCCGCAGGCACCCGTCTGCGGATCACCACCGAACAGGGCGAGACCCGCGCCGCGGCCGAACAACTCCCGCCCGGCGTCCACGCGTTACGCGCCACCGCCCCCGACGGCCGCACCGCCGACGCCCACCTCGTCGTCGCCCCCGACCGGCTGCCCACGCCGCCCGGACGCACCTACGGACTCCTCGTCCAGCTCTACTCCCTTCTCTCCCGCCGCTCCTGGGGCATGGGCGACCTCGGCGACCTCGCCGAACTGAGCGCCTGGGCCGGCCGGGCCCTGGGTGCCGGATTCGTCCAGGTCAACCCCCTGCACGCGGCCGTGCCCGGCACGCCCACGGACCCCTCCCCGTACCGCCCCTCCTCCCGCCGTTTCCCCGACCCGGTGCACTTGCGGATCGAGGACATCCCCGAGTACGCGTACGTCGACGACCGCGACCACGTCCGTACGCTGCTGGAGCGCGCCGAGCGACTGCGCGCGTCGGTGCTCGACAAGGACGCGCTGATCGACCGCGACGCCGTCTGGGAACTCAAGCGCGAGGCGCTGGAACTGATCCGCGAGGTACCGCTCGGGCCCGGACGGCGGGCGGCGTACGTCGACTTCCTCGCCGAGGAGGGCGAGGCTCTGGAGGACCACGTCACCTGGTGCGCGCTCGCCGAGGTCCACGGTCCGGAGTGGCAGAAGTGGCCCGTGGGCCTGCGCGACCCCCGCTCACCCGAAACCGCCCGCGCCCGAAGCGAGTTGATGGACCGGGTCGACTTCCACAGCCGTCTCGCCTGGCTCACCGACGCCCAGCTCGCCGCCGCACAGCGCTCCGCGCGGGACGCCGGCATGCCCGTAGGACTCGTGCACGACCTCGCGGTCGGGGTGCATCCGGGCGGAGCCGACGCCTGGGCGCAGCAGGAGTACTACGCGGCGGGCATGTCGGTCGGCGCGCCCCCGGACGCCTTCAACGCGCGCGGACAGGACTGGGGCCTGCCGCCGTGGCGGCCGGACCGGCTGGCCGCCTCGGGCTACGCCCCCTACCGCCGCCTGCTGCGTGCCCTCTTCCGGTACACGGGCGCGCTGCGCATCGACCACGTCATGGGCCTCTTCCGGCTCTGGTGGATCCCGCAGGGACAGCCGCCCACGGAGGGGACGTACGTCCGCTACGACGCCGAGGCGATGCTCGCCGTCCTGACGCTGGAGGCCTCACGGGCCGGGGCGCTGGTGATCGGCGAGGACCTCGGCACCGTCGAGCCCGGGGTGCGCGAGACGCTCCAGGAGCGCGGGGTGCTGGGCACCTCGGTGCTGTGGTTCGAGCGCGACTGGGACGGCGACGGACAGCCCCTTCCTCCCGAGCGCTGGCGCGCGGACTGCCTGGCCACCGCCACCACCCACGACCTGCCGCCCACCGCCTCCCGTCTCACCGGTGACCACGTCGAACTCCGCGGCCGGCTCGGCCTGCTGACCGGCGGCCTGGCGGAGGAGCGGGCCGCGGCCGCGTCGGAGATGGGGGAGTGGCTGGCACTCTTCGCCCGGCTCGGGCTGCTGCGCGGCTCGGGCTCCGCGGTGTCGGAGGAGGCCGAGATCCAGGCCGTGCACCGGTTCCTGCTGCGCACTCCGGCCCGCATGGTCGGTGTCTGGCTCCCGGACGCGGTCGGTGACCGGCGCCCGCAGAACCTGCCCGGCACCTGGGACCAGTACCCGAACTGGCGGCTGCCCGTCGCCGGCGCGGACGGCCGCCCGGTCACGCTGGAGGAACTGGCCGCCTCACCGCGGCTGTACGCCCTCGTCGACGTGCTGCGGGCGCTCCCCGGGGACGGCGTGGGAGGTGGCCCACAGCGCTGAGACACCGCTGACACACCGCTGGGACACCGCTGAGGCCTCCGTACGGCACCCCCGGGCGCGCGGCTCATTCGGGTGTTCGCTACGTTTGCACCGTGGACAAGAAGAACGCCCTGCGCGCCGGCGCCCTGGCTTCCGGTACGACGCTGATGATGCTGCTCATGTCGTCCCCCGCGCTCGCGCTGACCCGCGACGACGGTGACGACCCCGGCAAGGGCCTGAGCGTGATCGACACGGTCGGCCTCTACGTCGTCGCGCCGATCCTGCTGTTCGCGATCATCGCGGGCCTCGTCATGGTCCTGGACAAGTCTCCCAAGCAGGCGAAGCGGGGCTGATTCCGGCTCCCTTCCGCCCTTCCGTCTCTCCGTCGAGGGAGTCCGCGCTCACCCACCCGGGTGCGCGCGGACTCCCTCGACGTGTTTCCGGGAGGCGCGCCTTCCGGGGGCGCCGGGCGCACGCTCCGGGAGTGCGGCGCGATCTCTAGGGGTGCGGCGCCGTGAGGTACCGCTGCACCGTCGGTGCCAGCCACGCCACGATCTCCTCCCGCGGCAGCGCCACGGCGGGTGGGAAGCACAGGACGTAGCGGGCGAGGGCGAGGCCCAGCAGCTGTGCGGCGGTGAGCGCGGCCCGGACCGGCGCCTGCTCCGGGTCGGGGCAGAGGTGCCGGGCGATCGGCAGCAGCTGGTCCCGGAAGATGCCCTGCATGCGCTCGGCGCCGGCCTGGTTGGTGACGCCGACCCGCAGTACGGCGGTGAGCACGTCGTTCTCCTCCCAGAGGTCCAGGAAGTGCTGGACGAGGGCGTGGCCCACGTCCTCGCGGTTCAGCCGCTCCGGCGCCGGCAGCCGCAGATCGACGTCGAGGACCGCGGCGAACAGCCCCTCCTTCGAGCCGTAGTACCGCATGACCATGGACGGGTCGATACGGGCGTCCTTGGCGATGGCGCGGATGGTGGCGCGCTCGTAGCCGTCGGCGGCGAAGCGCTCGCGGGCGGCGGTGAGGATCGCGGTGCGGGTGGTGTCGGAGCGGCGGGGCGAGGCCTGGGGCGAGGTCGGGGGTGAGGCCGGCGCGGTGGCCGAGGGTTCCTTGACGGGCATGCCAACAACCGTAGGCCAACACCTGTTGACAGTCCAGTGTGGGCGTTCTACGTTTGTCAACGAGCGTTGGCCAACAAGCGTTGACGAGGTGTTGACCAGCGGTCGCTCAGCATCACCCGGCGGGGACCGCCGGGCGGGAATGGTTGGTCAACGAGTGTTGGCCCATGATTGTTGGCATCAGGAGGCCGCCATGAACGGCAAGACCCGCACCGACGCCGCGTACCGGACCGTGATCATCGTCGGCTCCGGCCCCACCGGCCTTCTGCTGGCCGCCGACCTTGCCACCGCCGGCGTCCCCGTGACCCTTGTCGAGAAGCGCCCGCACAAGATCAGTAACCTCTCCCGGGCCTTCGTCCTGCACGCCCGCACCCTGGAGCAGCTCGACGCCCGCGGTCTCGCCGACGAGCTGGAGGCCCAGGGCCGGGCCCTCGACCGCATCCGGCTCTTCGGCCGGCTCTCCGTCGAGCTCGACACCCTCCCCTCCCGCTTCAACCACCTGCTGGTGATCCCGCAGTACGAGGTGGAGAAGGCGCTGGAGCGGCGGGCGGTCGAGGCCGGGGTGCGGTTCGTGTACGAGACCGAGGTGACCGGGCTGCGCCAGGACGCGGACGGCGTGACGCTCGACGTCCGGCACCCGGACGGGGAGACCGGGGAACTGCGCGGCGCGTACGTCGTCGGCGCGGACGGGATGCACAGCGCGGTGCGCGAGGCGGTCGGACTGCCGTTCCCCGGCAAGTCCGTCATCCGGTCCGTCGTCCTCGCGGACGTCCTGCTGGCCGAGGAACCGGAGTCGGTGCTGACCGCCAACGCCGTCGGCGACGCCTTCGCCTTCATCGCGCCCTTCGGCGACGGCTACTACCGCGTGATCGGCTGGCACCGGGGCCGCAACGTCCCCGACAGCGAGCCGCTCGGACTCGACGAGGTCAAGGAGATCACCCGGCTCTCCCTGGGCCGCGACTACGGCATGCACGACGCCCGCTGGATGTCCCGCTTCCACAGCGACGAGCGCCAGGCACCCGCGTACCGCGTCGGCCGGGTCTTCCTCGCCGGTGACGCCGCCCACGTCCACACCCCGGCCGGCGGTCAGGGCATGAACACCGGTCTCCAGGACGCGGCGAACCTCGGCTGGAAGCTGGCCCTGGTCGTCAACGGTCACGCGGCGCCCGCCCTGCTGGACACCTACCAGGACGAGCGCCACCCCGTCGGCAGGTCGGTGCTGCGCAGCAGCGGCGGGATCGTACGGCTCGCGATGGCCAGGCGTCCGTGGACGCTGGCGCTGCGCACCGCGCTCACCACGGTCCTCAACGGGGTCGGCCCGGCGGGCCGGAAGGCGGCCGGCCAGATCACCGGCATCGGCTACGCCTACCGGGCGCCGCGTGGCGCGCACGCCCTCGTCGGCACCCGTGTCCCGGATGTCGCCCTGCGCGGCGGACGTCTCTACGAGGCGCTACGGGGCGGCAGGTTCGTCCTCGTGACGCCGGGGCCGGCCCCTCGGCCGTACGAGGCCGGCGATCGCAAGGACCGCCTCGTGGTGGAGAGTTGGGCGAGCGACCGGCGGACCACGCTGCTCGTGCGGCCCGACGGCTACGTGGCCTGGGCCGCGGAGACCCCCGACGAGGCGGCGGTCGAGGCGGCGGTGACGGCCGCGGTGGGCGACTGAACCGGGGGTGTCCTCCGGACCGGGCCGATCGCCTTCGCGAGACCGGGGCGCGGCGATAGCGTCACGTCGATCCCGCGTGACGTGTCCCCCGGAGGTTCCCGTGACCGATGCCGTGTGCCGCAGTTGTGCCAAGCCCCTGGCCGGACGGGCCGGGCGGGCGGGACGGAGCTCGGTGTACTGCTCGGCCGCCTGTCGGCAGAAGGCGTACCGGGAGCGGCAGGCGGCGCCCGTCGACACCGTGCGCGGGCTGATCGAGGAGGTCGGGCGGCAGGTCGAGGCGCTGGTTCCGCAGCCGCCGTCCGTCTTCTACTCCGGCGTGACCGACCTGGCCGCCTCGGTCGGACGGCTGCGCCGTATCGCCCGGGTCGCCCGGGACACCGCGAAGGTCGGTTCCGTCACGCGGGCCGACGTGACGAAAGGGCCGGGCTCACCCGCCCCCGCCGACGAACCCACCACAGCGGACCATGACGCCCCGCACCCCACCACCCCGCGGACCTCCCCGGACCAGGGCCCCCGTACGCGCGATTCCGTCACGCGCGATTCCGGTACGGATGATTCCGCAACGCGCGATTCCGTCACACGGCCTTCCGTCACACGGCCTTCCGTCACACGGCCTTCCGCCACGCGGACCTCCGTGACGCAGGACTCCGGTCCGCACGCCGCCCTCGGGGAGAGCGACTTCGCCGCGCTCGTCGAGCCGTACCGGCGCGAGCTGCGCGTGCACTGCTACCGGATGGCGGGCTCGTACGACGACGCCGAGGACCTCGTGCAGGAGACGTTCCTGTGTGCCTGGCGGGCCCGGGACGGCTTCGCGGGGCGGGCGGCCGTACGGACCTGGCTGTACCGGATCGCCACGAACGCCTGTCTGGACTTCCAGCGGCGCACCGCCCGCCGTCCCCGGCGTTACGAGCCGCTGCCCGGAATGAACCACGGCAGCGCCGAACCCCCGGCCCGCATCACCTGGCTCCAGCCGTACCCCGACGGGGACCTGCCCTCCGCCGACGACCAGCCGGACGCCGTCGCCGTCTCCCGGGAGACCATGGAGCTCGTCTTCCTCGCCGCCATCCAGCATCTGCCGCCCCGCCAGCGTGCCGTCCTGGTCCTGCGTGACGTGCTCGGACTCTCCGCGGCCGAGACCGGCGAGGCGCTGGAGATGACGGTGGCCTCGGTCAACAGCGCCCTGCAACGCGCCCGGCCCACCCTGCGCGACCGTCTGCCCCGCCGCCGCACCGAATGGACCGCCGAGGCCGACGCCCGCGAGCGCGAGGTCCTCGGGCGTTACATGGCAGCCGCCGAGAGCCTCGACCTCGCCGCGTTCACCGACCTGCTCAGCGAGGACATCAGGCTCACCATGCCGCCGAACCCGTACTGGTTCGTCGGCCGCGCCGCGCTCACCGAGTTCCTCGGGATCAGCCTCGACCCCGCGTCCCCGCTGTTCCTCGGCCACTGGCGCCATCTTCCCGCGCGGGCCAACGGGCAGCTCGCGGCGGGGGGTTACGTACGCCGCCCCGGTACCACCGTGTACCGCGCGCAGGTCCTCGACGTCCTGCGCATCGAGGGCGACCGCATCGTGGAGATCACCTCCTTCGAGCCGCACCTCTTCCCGGCGTTCGGACTGCCTCTGCGGCTCCCGGCCGACCGGTGAGCGACGCGCCGTGAGCGCCGGCCGATGAGCGCCGGCCGACGACTGGTGACCGACGACTGGTGACCGGCGAGTGGTGACCGACGAGTGGTGACCGACGAGTGGTGACCGACGACTGCGGGAGGGCGCGTACGTCTGTATGACCGACACGTTCGACGGACCCGTACGACGCACTCGTACGGCCGTACACCTTCAGGAGACTTCACCATGCTGCTCACCGACAAGACCGCGATCGTCTACGGCGCCGGCGGATCCATCGGCGGCGCCGTCGCGCGCACCTTCGCCCAGGAGGGTGCCCGCGTGCACCTGGTGGGTCGTACGGGCGAGACGCTGGACGCGGTGGCGAAGGACATCGTGGCGGCGGGCGGGTACGCCGAGACCGCGGTGCTCGACGCCCTGGACGAGGCGGCGGTCGAGGCGCACGTCGCCTCGCTGGACGCCGTCGACATCTCGTTCAACCTGGTCACCCGGGGCGACGTGCAAGGAGTTCCGCTGGTCGACCTGCCGGTCGAGGACTTCGTACGGCCCGTCGAGACCGGTATCCGCGCCACGTTCACGACCGCCCGCGCCGCCGCCCGGCGCATGGCCGAGGCGGGCTCGGGCGTGGTGCTCACGCTCAACAGCGGCTCCGCGCACGGCAGTCCGATGATGGGCGGCACGGGACCGGCCGACGCGGCGATCGACACGCTGGTGCGGAACCTGGCGATGGAGCTGGGGCCACGCGGGCTGAGGGTCGTGGGCCTGTGGGCCGCCGGGGTGCCCGAGACGCTGACCCGGGAGAAGCTCGCGGCGGTCCACAGCGGTATGGACCTCGACGAGACGGCTCTTCAGGGACTGCTCGCGAACCTCGCCGGGATGCGGATGACCCGGCGCAACCCCACCCTCGCCGAGATCGCCGCCACCGCCGCCTTCCTCGCCTCCGACCGGGCGGGCGGCATCACCGGCACGTTCGTCAACGTCACGGGCGGGATGGTCCCGCACTGAGCCGGCGCCCCCGCCACCAGGTGCGCGCCCACAGCACGTGGACCCCGCCGAGCGCGACCACGACCGCCGCGGAGTCGAGGCGCTGCGCGGCGGAGTGGCCGGCGCCCAGCCGGGCCACCGCGCGGGCGAAGAGGGTGACGTCCGCGGGCAGCGTGACGGCCGCGAGGAACGCGAGACACAGCGCGGTGCCCACGACGAGCACGGCGCTGTACACGCGCACGGCTCGCCGTTCGTGGACGGGCAGTTGGAGGCTGGGGTCCGGGGCGGACGTGTGCCGCAGTACCCGCCGGGCGGCGTACTGGGAGAACGCCACCCCGTCCCCGTACAGATCGCGGCAGCGCGTCAGGTCCTGGAGCACGAAGTACAGGTCCGTACGCATGAAGACCATGAGCTGGAAGGGCAGCGGGAGCAGGGCGAGCAGCGCGACGGCGGCGAGGACCCGGCGGCCCGCGCCGTCCGTGGTGCCCGCCGCGAGGGCGGCGAGCGAGGCGACGGACAGGTTGGTCGCGATGCCGGCCAGATAGGCGGTCAGACGGTGGCGGCGCGGGGCGATCTCGATGCCGCTGATGTCCGTCTGCATGACCAGGAACTGGAGCCGCGTGCCCAGCCGCATCCGGCCGGGGACGCCGGTCGCGCGGGCGGCCACCAGGTGCGCGCACTCGTGGAGCAGCAGGAGGGTCCAGCCCACGCCCGCGCCGAGCGCGATCACCGCGCTGCCGTGCGGGCTCCACAGGAGGGTGTGGTAGCTGAGCGGAACGGGTGGCCGGCTGAGAAGGGCGGCCGCGATCAGCAGTCCGACCAGGACGGGGACGACGGGGCTCAGCACCCAGCGCACGTGCCGGGGGCGGATCCGGGCGAACGTCGGCTTCGGCGGAGGCGGCGACTCCGTGGCCCGCCCGTCCACCTCGGCCACGAACCCGAGGTCCACCAGCGCCTCGACGAAATCGGCTACGTCGATGTCGTCGCCGGTCGTCTCCCGCAGCCGCCGCCCCACCTCGGCTGCGCCCAGCCCCTGCCCGAGCAGGTCCAGCGCCTGCTTGCCGACCTCGGGCAGCGCGACGAACCGGCCGGTCGCGAGCCGCCCGACGATCCATTCGTCCCCGTCGGGGCGCGAGTCGAGCCGGTGGAGCCGTACGTGGGGGGTGGGGCCCGGGGCCGCCGGGGACCGGCCGGCGGGGCCGGCGCACCCGTGACGCTCCCCGGCGGACCGGGTCATCCCTGGCCTCCGGCCTGTTGTCCGGACTGCCCTCCGGTCCGGTCCCCGGTTCGTTCTCCGGACGTTCCCTCGGTCCTGCCCTCGACCCGTGACCCGGCGCGTTCTCCGGTGGGCCGGTCGCCGCAGGCCGGGCAGTCGGGCCGTCGCGGGGATCTCTCCAGCACGGGATCCCCGGGCAGCATCAGGTTCATCCCGAAGCGGAAACCCGGGTCGAGCGCGGGCACGCCGGTGAGCAGGGCCAGGGCCGCGTGGGCGAGCAGACCGCCGGAGAGACCTGCGGTGACCGCGCTCGCCGGGTTCCACGGCAGATGCGGGGAGGCGGCCTCCTCGTCCTGGCCCGGCCCCAGCCGCAGATCGCGGCGGGCGACCTCCGCGGCCCGCAGACACTCCCAGCAGGCTCCCCGGCCGGGCACGTGCACCCCGGCCGTCACCAGAGGGCCCCGGTATCCGGCGTCGACCCACGGCAGTCCCGCGGCCAGGCAGACACGGTTCGCCCAGCGCCGGATGTCGTCCGGACGGTCGGCGGCGAGAACGAGCAGGTCGTACGGACCGGACGCGCGCGGGGCCTCGGGCGGATCCGGGACCGCGGACGCGCGCGGGGCCTCGGGCGGATCCGGGACCCCGGGCGGACGCGGGGCCTCGGGCGCCCCGGACCGCACCAGCTCCGCCAGATCCTCCGGCCCCCGCACCTCCCGCCGTTCCCCGGTCACCGTCACGTCCGAGTTCAGGGCCCGCAGGGTGCCGAGCGCGGCCTCCACCTTGGGCCGGCCGAGGTCGGGCTCGCGGAACAGGGGCTGGCGGTTGAGGTTCGACAGTTCGACCACGTCCGGGTCCACGCAGTGCAGATGGCCCACGCCGGAGGCGACCAGGCTCTGCGCGGCATGGCCTCCCGTGCCGCCGACGCCGATCAGCAGCACCCGGGCGCCGAGCAGCCGGAGCTGGGCGTCCCACGGGGTCGTCCGGGGACCGAGGTCCATCCAGCGCAGCAGCGGCACGCCCCGGCTGTAGCGGACGCGCTCCCGCGCGGACACCGGCACGGGTGCTCCCGCGTCCTCCACGAACCCGGCGTCGAGCAGATCCGCCATCGCCTGACGGGTGTCCTCGTCCGTGAGACCGCGGAGTCCGGGATGCGCCCGCAGCACCGCGTCCACCACCTCGGCCGGCTCCCGCGTCCCGTCCATCGCCTCGACCAGGGTCCAGACCCAGCCCTCAGGGTCCGCGATCTCCGCGCCGATGCCGTGGATGACGCTGCCGATACGGACGTTGCCGTCGATCGTGCGGTAGGCCCGGTGCTCGGGTTTGATCCGGGGTCGGCGGAGCGTCTCGACCGTGACCGTCACCAGGACCCCTTCCCGTTACAGGTACATGCCTTGACACTCTGGTGCCCCGAGTCGAGCCTTGACAAGACGCGGTCGACGATCGCGCCGTGATGCGCAACATCCTTGCGAGGGGGAGGAGTTGGCGTGCCCACAAAGATCGTGATCCGTCCGTTGGACAAGAAGGAGACCACGGGCGACAGCAGTGGCGGCAACGGCGGCTGACCAGCCCGCCGTACCCGCTCGACGGCCCGGCGCGGTCCGGGCTCCGCTGTTGCGCGCACCGTCGGTCGTGAAGGAGAGGGGACCACATGGCTGCCAGGATCGTGATCCGTCCGTTGGACAAGAAGGAGACCACCGGGGCCAGCAACGCGAACGGCACCTGACCGGAGCCCGGCATGCGGGGAACCCCGTATCCCACCCTGGACGAGCTGCTGCGAGGCGCTCGTGCGACGGTGGCCGCGCTCCCCGGCGACCTGCGTCTGCGCGACATCGGGACCTCGCGTGCCGGCCGGCCGCTGTGGCTGCTGTCGGCCGGGCACGGCCCGCGCCAGGTGCTCACGGTCGCCGGCGCGCACGCCAACGAGCCGGTGGGCGGGGCCACTTCACTGCGGCTCGCCCGCCGGCTCGCCCGTGATCCGAGCGTCCTGGGCAGGGGCGAGGGAGGGCTGGACTGCACCTGGCACTTCCTGCTCTGCCTCGATCCCGACGGTGCGCGTCTCGCCGAGGGCTGGATGTCCGCGAACGCCTCCGCCGCCTCGAACGGCGTGGGTGCCATGGGCACCCTGGACGCCGTGAACGCTTCGGACACCGCGTACGGGCGGACGGCCGGGGCGCCGTCCGGTGCCCGACCGTCGTCGCGCGCCGTGCCGCCCGCCCCCGCACCGCCCCTCATGGGGAGCTACTACCGGGGCTTCTACCGCCCCGCCTTCGCCGCCCAGCCCGAGTTCCCGCCCGTCACGGAGGATCCGCGCGCGCCGATGCCGGAGTCCGAGGCCCTGCTGCGGCTCATCGACGAACTGCGCCCCGTCGTGCAGTTCTCGCTGCACGGTGTCGAAGTAGGAGGAACCTTCCTGCAACTGACCCGTGCGGTGCCCGGAGCGCCGGCCGCCTACCGCCGGATCGCGGCGGACCTGGGCGTTCCCCTGGAACACCGGCCCTTCGACGGCATGGGGTGGCTCGTCGAGGGACCGGGCGTGCTCGTCCTGCCCGACGGCAGCCCGGCGGAGGAACGGGACCCCTCGGGCTTCGTCTCACGGTCGACCTGGCTGCATGCGATGCGGCACGGCACCGTCTCGGCCGTGGTCGAGGCGCCCTTCTGGAGCGTGGCGGGCGTCGGCGATCCACGGCCGGTGGCCGATCCGCGCCGTGAACTCGCCGACGTCAGCGAGCTCCTGCTCGGCCGGGTCAAGCAACTGGAGTCGTTGGTCGGTGAGTTGGACCCGCTTCCGCCCGTGACGCCCGACGAGCTGGCCCACTTCACGGCGGCCCGCGAACTCATGGACATCGGCTCCGGCGTCGTGGACACCTGGAGCGCCGCCCAACTGGCCACCACCGTCGGCAACTCCGTCTCGCTCGGCATCGCGGCCCGCCGCATCCCACTGCGCGCGGCGGCCATGATGAGCCGGGCCCTGGGCGGCGCACCGGCGCTGGACGCGCTCGTGGCCGGGTGGGCCCGCGAGCTGGAGCGCACGTTCGACGCCCGCTGGGTGCCCGTCGCCGACCAGACCGCACTCCAGGCCCGCACCATGCTCGTGCTCGCCCGCGCCCTGATGTGAGGACCCCTCGCGCGGCCCGGGCGACAGAGGGGTCCGGCGACACCGTGGACGGAACGCATCCACGGGCCTCGTGAACACCGGAGGGCCGCCGCCCCCTGGTCCGAAGGAATCCGCCCGCCCGGGGACGGAAAGGGGCGCCCGGCACATGCCGGGCGCCCCCTGTCCGTACGACGTGAGACGCAAGCCGTACGACGTGAGACGCAAGCCGTACGGCGTGCGAGGCAAGACGCGGGACGACCGGTTACGAAGCGGCCGCGTCCGCCGCCTGTGCCTTCAGCGCGCGCTCGATCCCGGCGCGGGACTCCGAGATCAGACGCCGCAGGGCCGCGTTGGACTCGGCGGAGGCCAGCCACGCGTCCGTCTTGGCGAGGGTCTCCTCGGAGACCTGGATCGACGGGTACAGGCCGATCGCGATCTGCTGGGCGATCTCGTGCGAACGGGCGTCCCAGATGTCCTTCACCACGGCGAAGAACCGGTCCGCGTACGGAGCGAGCAGCTCACGCTGGTCGGTCTGCACGAAGCCGCCGATCACCGCCTCCTGCACGGCGTTCGGGAGCTTGTCGGACTCGATGACCGAGACCCAGGCCTCCTCCTTCGCCTCCGCGGTGGGACGGCCGGCCCGCGCGGTGGCCGCGTGCCGCTCACCGGCCGCCGTCCGGTCGCGCTCGTACTCGGCCGCGATCTCCGCCTCGTCGTAGCGGCCGACCGCCGCGAGCCGCTGTACGAACGCCCAGCGCAGCTCGGTGTCGACGGCGAGACCCTCGATGGTCTCCCGGTCCTCCAGCAGGCCCTCCAGGAGGTCCAGCTGCTCCGGAGTCCGGGCGGTCGCCGCGAAGGCGCGCGCCCAGGCGAGCTGGTGGTCGCCGCCGGCCTCGGCCGCGCGCAGGTGCGCGAGGGTCGCCTCGGTCCAGCGGGTCAGCAGCGCCTCGCGGGTGGCGGGGTCGGCGTACAGCTCGATCGCCAGCTTGAGCTGCCGCTGCAGCGACTGCACGACACCGATGTCGGACTCCTTGCCGATGCCGGACAGCACCAGGGACAGGTAGTCGCGGGTGGCGAGCTCCCCGTCGCGGGTCATGTCCCAGGCGGAGGCCCAGCACAGCGCGCGCGGAAGCGATGACTCGAAGTCGCCGAGGTGCTCCGTCACGAAGGCCAGCGAGTCCTCGTCGAGACGGACCTTGGCGTACGACAGGTCGTCGTCGTTGAGCAGGAAGACGGCCGGACGGCGCTTGCCGGTCAGCTCGGGCACGGCGGTCAGCTCACCGTCGACGTCGAGCTCGATCCGCTCGTCGCGCACCAGCTTGCCGCTCGCGTCGTCGAGGTCGTAGAGGCCGATCGCGATGCGGTGGGGGCGGAGCGTCGGCTCGCCCTTGGCGCCCGCCGGGAGCGCCGGGGCCTCCTGGCGGATCGCGAAGGAGGTGACGACCCCGTTCGCGTCCGTCTCGACCTCCGGGCGCAGGACGTTGATGCCGGCGGTCCGCAGCCACTTCTCCGACCAGTTCTTCAGGTCGCGCCCGGAGGTCTCCTCCAGCGCGCCCAGCAGGTCGGACAGACGCGTGTTGCCGTACGCGTGCCGCTTGAAGTACGCCTGCACGCCGCGGAAGAACTCGTCCATGCCGACGTACGCGACGAGCTGCTTCAGCACGCTCGCGCCCTTCGCGTACGTGATCCCGTCGAAGTTGACGAGCACGTCGTCCAGGTCGCGGATCTCCGCCATGATCGGGTGGGTGGACGGCAGTTGGTCCTGCCGGTACGCCCACGTCTTCATGGAGTTGGCGAAGGTCGTCCAGGAGTGCGGCCAGCGGCTGCCCGCGGCGTAGGCCTGGCAGGCGATGGAGGTGTAGGTGGCGAACGACTCGTTCAGCCACAGGTCGTTCCACCACTCCATGGTCACGAGGTCGCCGAACCACATGTGGGCGAGCTCGTGCAGGATCGTCTCGGCGCGGACCTCGTACGCGGCGTCGGTGACCTTCGACCGGAACACGTACTGGTCCCGGATCGTCACCGCGCCCGCGTTCTCCATCGCGCCCGCGTTGAACTCCGGCACGAAGAGCTGGTCGTACTTCTCGAACGGGTACGCGTAGTCGAACTTCTCCTGGAACCACTCGAAGCCCTGCCGGGTGACCTCGAAGATCGCGTCCGAGTCGAGGAACTCGGCGAGCGAGGGACGACAGTAGATGCCGAGCGGCACGCTCTGCCCGTCCTTCTCGTACACACTGTGCACGGAGTGGTACGGGCCGGCGATCAGCGCGGTGATGTACGTGGAGATCCGCGGCGTCGGCTCGAAGGCCCAGGTGTCGTCCTTGGGCTCGGGCGACGGCGAGTTGGAAATGACGGTCCAGCCGGGGGGCGCCTTCACGGTGAACCGGAAGGTGGCCTTCAGGTCGGGCTGCTCGAAGGACGCGAAGACGCGCCGGGCGTCCGGGACCTCGAACTGGGTGTACAGGTAGGCCTGCTGGTCGACCGGGTCGACGAACCGGTGCAGGCCCTCGCCGGTGTTGGTGTACGCGCAGTCGGCGACGACCCGCAGGACGTTGCGTCCCTCCAGCAGGCCCGGCAGCGCGATCCGCGAGTCCTGGAAGACGTCGGCGGGGGCGAGGGCGTCCCCGTTCAGGACCACCTCGTGGACGGCCGGGGCCACCAGGTCGATGAAGGACTCCGCGCCGCTCTCGGAGACATCGAAGCGCACTGTGGTCACGGACCGGTAGGTGCCGCCCTCCTGCGCGCCCGAGAGGTCGAGATCGATCTCGTACGAGTCAACGGTGAGCAGCTTCGCGCGCTGCTGCGCCTCTTCGCGGGTCAGGTTTGTGCCAGGCACGCGGTCATCTCCTCGTTATGTGACGGTTGCGCCATCCTTCCACGGGACCAGCACGGAACGCGATGTCCGTATCCCGCCGGTGACCGGGGCGTTCGGGCGCGACTCTGGAGCGCATGACGACCTACATCGCACGCCCCATCGGACCGGAGGTCCTGAAGGATCTCCGCACAGCTGACGACGCGGGCCGCCCGATGGTTCCCTTCACGGACGAGGAGGGCGGCGCTCCGCTCCGCTGCTGTCTGCGCCGTAGTGAGCCGGGGGAGCGGATCGCCCTCGTCTCGTACGCCCCGCTGCGCCGCTGGGCCGCCGCGGCCGGCGCCGATCCGGGCGCCTACGACGAGCAGGGTCCGGTCTTCGTCCACGCTCGGGAGTGCGGGGGTCCGGCCGCGGACGTCCGGCCGTTCGAGGGGGCCCACCGCACCGTGCGGCGCTACTCCGCCGGGGGCCGCATCCTCGGGGGCCGGCTGGTGGAGGCCCCGGAGTGGTCCGCGTTCGAGGCGGCCTTCGAGGCGGCGTTCGCCGATCCGGCGGTGGAGCTGGTCCACGTACGGGCCGTCGAGTACGGCTGTTTCCTCTACGAGGTGCGCCGGGCGTGACGACCCCGTGCCGCGGGACGGCCGGACGTACCGCGGGGAGGGGCGGAGATGACGTGAGGAGGGGCGGTCACCGTGGGGTGACCGCCCCGGGGGCGTGTGCGGTGGGTGTCAGCCCTTGAGGTCGGCCGCGACCAGCTCCGCGATCTGGACCGCGTTCAGGGCGGCGCCCTTGCGGAGGTTGTCGTTCGAGATGAACAGGGCGATACCGTGCTCGACCGTCTCGTCGGCGCGGATGCGGCCGACGTACGACGCGTCCTGGCCCGCGGCCTCGAGCGGGGTCGGGATGTCGGAGAGGGTGACGCCCGGGGCGCCTGCCAGCAGCTCGGTGGCGCGCTCCACCGTGATCGGACGCTCGAAGCGGGCGTTCACCTGCAGCGAGTGGCCGGAGAAGACCGGGACACGGACGCAGGTGCCGGAGACCTTGAGGTCCGGGATCTCCAGGATCTTGCGGGACTCGTTGCGCAGCTTCTGCTCCTCGTCCGTCTCGTGCAGACCGTCGTCGACGATCGAGCCGGCGAGCGGGAGCACGTTGAAGGCGATGGGCCGCTTGTAGACCTGCGGCTCGGGGAAGTCGACCGCGCCGCCGTCGTGGGTGAGCCGGTCGGCGTCCGCGACGACCTTCAGCGCCTGGCCGTGCAGCTCGGCCACGCCCGCGAGACCGGATCCGGACACGGCCTGGTAGGTGGCGACGACGAGCGCCTCGAGACCCGCCTCGTCGTGCAGCGGACGCAGCACGGGCATCGCGGCCATCGTCGTGCAGTTCGGGTTCGCGATGATGCCCTTGGGGCGGTCGGCGATCGCGTGCGGGTTCACCTCGGAGACCACCAGGGGTACCTCCGGGTCCTTGCGCCAGGCGGAGGAGTTGTCGATCACGACGGCGCCCTGCGCGGCGACCTTCTCGGCCAGTGCCCTGGAGGTCGAGCCACCCGCCGAGAAGAGGACGATGTCCAGGCCGGAGTAGTCGGCCGTCGTCGCGTCCTCGACCGTCACGCCGTCCAGCACCGTCCCGGCCGAGCGGGCCGAGGCGAACAGGCGCAGCTCCGTGACCGGGAAGTCCCGCTCGACCAGGATCCTGCGCATGACCGTGCCGACCTGACCGGTGGCTCCGACGATTCCGACCCTCACGGCGACTCCCTTTGCGTGCGTTCTACGTGGTCCAGCGCTTCCATCATGCGTCTGACCCGTGCCGTTGTGTCCAATCCTTTGCCCACGCCGCTCGCGGAGTGGGACGCGGCCGGCGCGCGGCGGCCGCAAGAAAACCGTCCGGCGGAGCCCGGTGACCGCAAGCCGTACGGTGCTCGCGTCCCTCCGGTCCCGGTCCGGTGTGACGTACGACTCCGTACGACTCCTCGGCGCGCGGCCGAACGTTTCGGCCCGCAGCGGCGTCGTAGGGGAAACGCGGGAGGGGAGGGCAGCTGTGCTGCGCAGAAGGACACGCAGTGCCCAGGGGGTGGACGACCCGCTGGACGCGGCGCAGGAACGCCGGGTGCGGGCGGTGCTCGCGCTCGGCGGGGTACCGCAGGCGGACCTGCCGGACGGGGTGCAGCAGGTCCGCCTGCGGTTGCTGGAGCGTGCAGCGAAGGGGGACGAGGCACCGCGTGACGTGTCCGCGTGGGCGGCGGTCGTCGCCTCGAACCTGGCGATGGACTGGCACCGGGCCAAGCACCGCCAGCAGCGGCTCGGCGAGCGGCTGGCCGGGCTCCGGCAGCTGGAGCACCCCTCGGATGAGGACTCCAGCGTGCTCTCGCTCGCCGTCGCGCAGGGGCTGGACGACCTGCCCGACGCGCATCGGCAGGTCCTCGTCCTGCGCTTCTACGCCGATCTCTCCGTGCGCGGGATAGCCGAGGAGCTCGGCATCCCGGAGGGCACGGTCAAGAGCAGGCTGCACTCGGCGGTCCGTGCCCTGCGCGCCCGCCTGCACGAGGACGAGGTGGTGTGACGTGGCCGGGTACGCCGAGCACGAGGACAGTGCGGCAGCGGACGCGCTGTGGGCCGCGATCACCGGTGAACCGCTGCCCGAAGGGGCCCGCGACGACCCGGAGGCAGTGGCGGAGCACCGGTCGGCGGTCGCGGACCTGACGCTGCTGCGGGAGCAGCTGGCCGTCATCGGGGGCGCGCTGGCGGAACCGGGGGAGGAGCCGAGGCCCGTACGGGTTCCCGGGCGGCGTCCGCGCCGCCCGGCGGGGGCGCCGCGGAACCGGGGTCGCCGTCCCCTAGCGGTCGCCCTGGGCACTCTCGCCGCGGCCGTGGTCGCCGCGATGGTCGTCGGCATGGGCTGGCTGATCGCACAGGGCGCCGGGGGCGTGGATTCGAAGACGTCGTCGGACAGTGCGGCGAAGGCGGCGGACGGCGCGAGCGGCTCGGCCTCGCTCAGCGCCCCCGGCTACCTCGCCTGCTCCCGGCTGTTGGTCGAGGGCGAGATCACCGGGATCGAGCCGGTCCAGGGCACCGGGCGGGACCGGATCACCCTGGACGTGACGCGCTCCTACAAGCCGGCGAAGGCGCGGGCGCGGGTCACCTTCCTGGTGGACCGGGAGGCCGGTCCGCGGCGCGGTGAGCACGTACTGGTCGGCATCCGGCGGGGCGCGGTGACCCCCGACCGGTGGACGACGGGGGAGAAGGAGATCGCCCGCGACCGGGAGTGGATCCTCGGGGCGCTGCCCGCCTCCCATGGCCTCGCCTGCGAATGAGAGGGCCGGCCCGGGCATGAGAAAGGGGGCGGGCACCCGGACCTCCGGGTGCCCGCCCCCTCAGGGGCGCACGCGCTACGGCGTGACCTTCTCGATCTTCACGCTGCCGAGGCCCGCGGCGGTGCCACGGGCGTTCACCAGCTGCACCTGGCCGAAGAACTCGCGTCCCTCGGGTGCCGGGGCCAGGGCGGTGACCGTGCCGGACACCGTCGCCGTGCCGCCCGTGGAGAGCTTCACCGGCGTGGACGCGTCGACGCCGACCGTGCCGAGCGCGGACGAGAAGAAGACGTCACGGTAGTCGTACGCGGTCGAGCCCGACGGGACCGAGTAGCCCGCGACCTCGATGGTGTACTTGCCCGCCGCGGGGCTGGGGATGGAGACCGCCTCCTCCGAGTCGCCGTCCGCGGACTGGGCGACCTGCTTGCCGGTGGAGTCGTACACCGTCAGGTCGAGGTCGGCGGCGGTGTCGGAGACGTTGCCGATGGCGACGTCCAGCGAGGCGGCGCCCGCGGGCACGTCGACCGTGGTGGTCTGCGTGGCGTTCTGGGCGATGGTCGGCCGGTCCGTCTTCGAGGAGCCGAGCGGGCCGCCCTGCAGCTTGCCGTCGATCGCGGCGAACTGGTTCGTCACCTTCCAGGAGGCGGTGACGGGCGTGCCCACCTTGGCCTCGGGCACCGTCACGGTCTCCGGGTCGAAGGCCGCGCCGAGCACGGTGGCCTCCAGCTTGTACGGGTTGTCGAGCAGCGGCGACGTACGGCGCGCCTCGACCTCGACCTCCCAGACACCGGGCTGCGGGTCCGCGTACGAACGCACGTCGGGCTTGCAGCCGTTGGTGTTCGGGTAGTTGCTGTAGCAGTACGGGGTGCCGGTGTCCTCGACCGGGACACCGTACGGGTGGATGGAGATGAACCGGGTCTGGCTCAGGCCCTTCAGCCCGCCGATGGCGACCTCGAGGCTCCTGGCGCCCTCGGGCACGGTCAGGAAGTACGACCGCGTGCTGTCGCGCTGCACCGAAGCCGAGTCGGAGAACGCGTACTTGAGCGGCGTCGAGACCACGACCGTGGTCAGGATCTGCCGGTCGACGCCCTCGGTCCTCGGGTCGTCGAGTTCGAGGATGGCGCTCTTGATGCCGGCCGAGGAGGCCTTCGCGGAGACCTTGACGGTGACCGGCTTGTTCAGTTCGAGCTTCACCTCGTCGGAGCCGACGATCCTGAAGGTGTCACCTGCGTTGTTCTCGAAGTGCAGCTCGTGGCGGATCGCCCGGTCCGGACCGGAGGTACGGGTGAGGGTGATCTCGTAGGTCTTCTTCACGCCGGCCTTGAGACCGCCCTCGCGGTCGTACAGTCCGGTGCCGAAGCCGGGGGTCTTCAGCGCGTAGTCGATCGCGGTGTCGACCGGCGCCTTCACGGTGTACTCGTGGGCGGTCGCGTCGTTCCTGATCGACTTCCACGCGTCCACGATGTCGATGAGACCCGCGCCCTCCTCGTACGCCTGCACACCCTTGATGTGGTCGGCGGTCGAGGTGAGGGCGGTGCGGAGGTCGGCGGGCGTCAGGGCGATGCCCTTCTGCTTGGCGGCGCTCAGCAGCAGCGCGGACGCTCCCGCGGCCTGCGGGGAGGCCATCGAGGTGCCCTGGAGCATCGAGTAGCCGGCCGGCAGGGTGTAGCCCGACTCGGCGACCGGGGAGCCCGGCAGCCAGGTCTGGGTGGTGTTGATCGCGGCGCCGGGCGCCGTCAGCGTCGGCGTGAAGCCGCCGTCCTCCCGCGGACCGCGCGAGGAGAACGGCATCATCGCGTACTTCTTCTCCACGACCGAGCCGTAGTTGGCGGCCCAGGTCTCCTTGGAGATGGACGCGCCGACCGAGATGACCTTGTCGGCGAGGCCGGGGTCGCCGATGGTGTTGGCACCGGGGCCGGAGTTGCCCGCGGAGATCACCAGCTGGACACCGTAGGTGTCGATGAGACGCGTGTAGAGCTCGGAGCGCGCGTTGTTGCCGTCGTTCAGCGCGGGCAGGCCGCCGATGGACATGTTGACGATGTCGACGCCGCGGTTGACGACGAGGTCGATCATGCCCTCGGTGAGCGCGATGTTGGTGCAGCCGGGGCCGAAGACGCAGGCACGGGACGAGACGATCTTCGCGCCGGGGGCGGCGCCGTTCATCCGGCCGCCGAACAGGCCGTTCGCGGAGGTGATGCCCGCCACGTGCGTGCCGTGCTCGCTGGAGATGACGCCGATGTTGACGTAGTCGGCCTTGCTGCCGGCCGCGTCGTAGACGACGTCCTTGCGGATCTCGACGACGAACGGGATGCGCTCGACGACGTCGGTCGCCGGGTTGTCCTTGCCGAAGTAGCCGACCTGGAAGCCGTCCTTGTACGGCTTCATCGGCGCGTCGTCGGTGAAGTCGAGGTTGTCGTTGGAGTCGACCCGCACGGTTCCGGAGGCCGGGTCGTACAGCACGCCCCAGGCGTCGGTGGTGTCGCCGTCGCGGTTCAGGTCGCCCGCTTCGTCGCCGCCCGCGGTGGCCGACTCGTACATGTAGTTGAACTTGTAGGCGCCGGCCGGGGCCTTGAAGGTCTCGGTGCCCTGGCTGGCCGTCGTGATGGGGAAGGACGGGCCGGAGACCGCGCTGGTCATCCGCCGCCAGCTGCCGTCGCCGTCGTTGACCGGGTCGGTGGACGTGACCCAGTCGACGACCTTGCGCTCGCCGGTGGTGGTCTTCTGCAGCGCGGGGTGGCCCAGGTCCACGCCCGAGTCGAGGATGCCGATGGTGACACCGCGGCCGTCCGCCTTCGGGTTCTTCTTCACGAAGTCGACGGCGCCCGTCTCGAAGGACGGGTTGTACGGGTTCTCGGCGGGGGTGTTCTTGTTCGGGGCGGAGCGGGTGACCGTGCCGTGGGCCTTGTCGGCGCCCTTGGCGGTGTCCGCGCCCGGTGTCGGGTCGTCGAGCGCGATGTCCTGGCGCAGGTCGATGCCGTGCACGGACGAGAGCTTGGCGGCGGCGGCGATGGCGGCGTCCGCCTTCGCGGTCGGGACGGTGGCCCGGACGTAGCCGACCTTGTCGAAGGTCCGGCCGACGAGACCGCCCTGGACCGCGTCCAGTTGCCGGGAGACCTGCTCGGTCTGGCCGGGCGCGGTGGCGACCATCATCGTGACGTTCTTGGTGCCGTCGGCCTTGGCCTCGGCGAGGAGGGCCGCGTCGTCCGAACCGAGCTTGGCGCTCGCGGACTTGGTGCCCGGGTCGGGCGTCGCGGCGGGTGCGTGGTCCGCGGCGAGGGCCATGGGTATCGGTCCGGCCGCGGAGAGTGCGGCCACCAGGCCGGCGGCCACGGCTATGCGGGCCACGCGTCTCGCGCCCGACAGTGGAGCGCGCTGGGGGTCGTGGGTCATCGGCATCCCTTGTAGGTAAAGGAACGAGCGTGGGGTGACCGGTCCCGACGTTCCTGCGGGACGCGATCACATCAGTCCGGTATGTGAACCCGGATGACCGCTCAGCTTTACCCAAGGGACAGTTATTTGGGGAGAGTTGACCGTGGCGGGATGGAACCATGGCGTACTTCCGCCATACGTCACGCCGGTGATAGCGCGGTATGACCGGACATGCCGGACGCCTCGGACCATCCGGGCGCCGGCTCAGCTCTCTTTCGTGCGCGCGTAGTGTCGGGACGCCTTCGCCCGGTTACCGCAGCCCGCCATCGAGCACCAGCGGCGGGTGCCGTTGCGTGAGGTGTCGAGGAAGTGCAGTACGCAGGTCTCGTGGGCGCAGTGGCGGATGCGGTCGGGGGAAGTGCCCAGCAGCTCCAGGTAGTTGCGCGCGGCGAGCCAGCCGGGCCCCCATGCCGGGTCCTCGAACTCGGCGCGCTCGCCCGGCCCCTCGGGCGTCAGGGTGACCCTGATCCGCCCGTGCGCGAGGACGGCGTCGACCCGCTCCGCCCCTGTCGGGGGTGTCCCGTCCGCCCCTCGCTTCTCCCGTAGAAGTCCGTCCACCGCCGCGCGTAGGGCGTCGCGCGCCTGGAGGGTGTGGCGCAGCACGGTCTCGTCGGCCGGAAGGCCGAATCCGTTCGCGGTCAGCCACACGGCCAGGCCCTCGGTGTCGGCGAGCAGGTCCTGGGGCACCCCCTCGCGGTTCCAGCGGGTGTTGAGCAGGTCGAGCGCGAGCGGTTCCCCGGTGAGGGGGCGGGGGTCGGTGGCGGCGGACACGGTGGGGCTCCCTTCGGCGGCTAACCGTTCAAGAGTAGATGACTGGTTGACGTTACCCATTCTAACCCTTAACCTCGCATACAAAGGTTAGCTCTCGCTGTGGGGGCCACCGCCGTCCCGGAGGACAGTCATGACACCGCGCACCGGCCATGTCGGCCTGAACGTCACGGACCTCGACCGCTCGCTCGCCTTCTACCGGGACGTGCTCGGCTTCACCCTTCTCGCCGAGGGCAAGGAGGACGAGCGCAGGTACGCGTTCCTGGGCTCCTCGGACGGGGACGCCCGTCCCGTGCTCACCCTCTGGCAGCAGGCGCGGGGGCCGTACGGCGAGGACCGCGCCGGCCTCCACCACCTCGCCCTCGAAGTGGACTCGATCGACCAGGTCAGGACGTACGAGGCGGCGCTGCGCGGCCAGGGCGTCGCGTTCGCCCACGAGGGCGTGGTCGCCCACCGGGAGGGCTCGGCGTCCGGCGGCATCTTCTTCCACGACCCGGACGGCACCCGGCTGGAGATCTACGCCCCGACCGGCGCCGAAGGGGCGCCGGCGCCCTCCGAGTCCGCTCCGACCTGCGGCTTCTTCTAGATGGAGGGTGAGATGACCTATCACTCCGGCTCGCGAGCCGTACAGGACCGGGTGGGCGTCCGTGATCTCGCCGATCACGTGGGGCAGGCGGTCGGGCAGGGCATCCGCCCGGTGGCCGCCGCCTTCCTCGAACAGCAGCCGATGCTGGTGGCCGGGGCGGCCGACCCGGTCACCGGCGAGGTGTGGGCCTCACTGCTCACGGGCCCGCCCGGCTTCGTACGGGCCACCGGCGTCCGGCAGATCTCGGTCACCGGCGGCCCGTCCGAGGGCGATCCCCTCGCCGCCGCGCTCGCCACCGAGGGCACCCTCGTCGGCACGATCGCGCTCGACCCGCGCACCCGCCGCCGGATGCGCCTGAACGGCCGGTCCCGGCCCACCGCCCGGGGATTCGCGGTGGAGGCCGACCGGGTCTTCGCCAACTGCCCGAAGTACCTGCAGCGCAGGGAGTCCTACGAGACGGTCGAACGCCGGCCGGGCGAGGCCTGCCGCTCCGGCCTGCTCTCCCCCCGGCAGCGCGCCCTCGTCGAGGCGGCCGACACCTTCTTCCTGGCCACCGTCCACGCGCACGGCGCAGACGCCAGTCACCGGGGCGGCAACCCTGGCTTCGTCCACGCGGACGGGCCGTCCGAGCTGCACTGGCGCGACTACCCCGGCAACGCCATGTTCCTGACCCTCGGCAACCTGGAGGCGGACCCTCGGGCCGGACTGCTCTTCCTGGACTGGACGTCGGGAACGGTGCTGCGGCTCACCGGCACGGCCCGCGCCGAGTACGCCCCGGACGGGGAGCGCACGGTCCGTTTCACCGTCACCGGGGTCGTCGAGACCCCCGCGGGCAGCCCCCTGCGCTGGTCGGCACCCGAATACTCTCCCGCCAACCCCTCCCTGCCGTAACGTCTGGGCATGCCGAAGCAGTTGAGGGTGGCGGCCTACGCCGTATGCGTGCGGGACGCGCAGATGCTGTTGGCCCGGTGGGTCGCGGGCGACGGGACCAGACGGTGGACCCTGCCGGGCGGCGGGATGGACCACGGCGAGGACCCGTACGACACCGTGGTCCGCGAGGTCGACGAGGAGACGGGGTACGCCGTCGAACCGGTCGCGCTGCTCGGCATCGACTCCCAGCTGCGCACCCACCCGCGCCGGATGGGCGGCGCCACCGACTTCCACGGCCTCCGGATCGTCTACGAGGCCCGGATCACCGGCGGTGACCTCCGCCACGAGACGGACGGCTCCACCGACATGGCGGCCTGGTACCCCCTCGACGAGGTGCCGTCGCTCGAACGGGTCGGACTGGTCGACATAGGCCTGGGACTCTGGCGCGAGCGGCCGGCGCTCGGGCGGGCGGCCCGGGCCGGGTCCGACCACGGCCACGGTTCCCTACCCCGGAAAATGAACACGGAGTGACCGCCTCCCGGCCGTCCGGGGAGGGCTCCATGGACGCGCAGGGTAGTCCAAGATCCACGTACGGTGATCGGTGTCGGGCGTTGCCGCCGAGTTAACGTCCAGGTCACCCCAGGTGCCAACGATCCAGAGTGAGCGGGGAGTTACCGCAACGAGCCCCCCGCGACCACTGCCGACGCGTTCGCACTCGGGGAGATCGCGCCATGTCGCGCATACGCTCTGTCGCCACCGCCGCTGCCATGAATCGCCGTACCCTCCTCGCCGCCACCGGGGCGGTGACCCTGTCCGCGGGCATCGGCTACGCCCTGCGGCCCGACTCCGAGGCGCACGCCGCCGACGCGGGCGGGGCGCACGCCGCCGACGCCGGCGAGGCCCCCGTCGCCGTCTCCCGCAAGGCGCCCCCCGCCCCGCTCGCGCCGTACGAGCGCGGCACCACCCTGCAGAGCGTCGCCGCCCCGCGCTCCGGCACCGGTGGCTACCAGCGGCTCGGCGACGGCCCCGCCTGGAAGCGGGTGGTGCGCGGCGAGCTGGCGTCGGCCAAGGCCGGCCGGGCCGAGCGGCGCACCGCGCTCGCCTCCTTCGTGCAGTTCACCGACCTTCACCTGATCGACGTCCAGCACCCGCTGCGGCTGGAGTTCCTGCGCTCGGGCGCCGCGAACGCCTGGCGTCCGCAGGAGGCGCTGACCGTCGCGGGCGCCGTCTCGCTCGTCGAGCGGGTCAACTCGCTGCGGGGAGCCCCCGTCACCGGCTCCCCGCTGCACTTCGTGATGACCACCGGGGACAACACGGACAACAACTCCAAGACGGAGCTGGACTGGTTCCTGAAGGTCATGAGCGGTGGCCGCATCCGCCCCAACAGCGGTGACCCGCGCCACTACGAGGGTGTCCAGAACAGCGGCATCACGACGTACTGGCAGCCCGACGGGGCCGTGCGCGACGCCGACAAGCAGCGCGGCTTCCCGCACCTCCACGGGTTCCTGGCCGCCGCCATCCGCGAACTGCGCAGCCCGGGCCTCGGCCTGCCCTGGTACTCCACCGTCGGCAACCACGACGCGCTGCCGCTGGGCTGCTACCGGCACGGCGACTCCTTCCTCGCCGAGTTCGCGGTCGGCGGCAAGAAACTGATGAGCCTGCCGGCCCCGCAGAGCGTCGACCTGCGTGCCGCGATCAAGAACGACAAGGACCCCAAGGGCACCCAGCTCCGGGACCTGCTCAAGGCGCACGCGCGGCAGCTCAGGTCGGTCACCCCCGACGAGTCGCGCGCCCCCTTCACTCCCGCCGAGTACCTCAAGGCGCACCTCGACCCGGCGCACACCGGACCGGGCCCGGTCGGCCACGGCTACTCGGAGGCGAACCTCACCGCGGGCACCCAGTACTACGCCTTCCGGATCGCCGACGACGTCATCGGCGTCAGCCTCGACACCACCGACCCGGGCGGCCACTACGAGGGCTCGGTCGGCACGGCCCAGCTGAAGTGGCTGGAGCGGACGCTGACCGAGAACAAGGACTCGTACGCGATCGTCTTCAGTCACCACACCAGCAAGTCCATGCGCAACCGCCGCAAGGACCCCGCGCACCCCGGTGAGCAGCGCCACGGCGGCGAGGAGGTCGTCGCCGCGCTCTCCAAGCACCGCAACGTCCTGGCCTGGGTGAACGGCCACACCCACAAGAACGAGATCATCCCGCACTCCGCGCCGGGCAACGGGTCGTTCTGGGAGATCAACACCGCCTCCCACGTCGACTTCCCGCACCTCGCCCGCATCGTCGAGCTGGTCGACAACAAGGACGGCACGCTCTCCCTCTTCACCACCCTCATCGAGTCCGCCGCCCCGCACCGCACGGACTTCTCCGACCTGAGCCAGACGGGCCTCGCGGCGCTCTACCGCGAGCTCTCCTTCAACGCGCCCGGCCGGAGCACCGTGCTGAGCGGCACCTCGGGCGACCGCAACACGGAACTTGTGCTGAAGAAGGGCTGAATCGCGCCCAACGGGCCCAGGCCGCTCAACCCGCACCCCCGCGCCACGAGTCCCTCCCGCCGACATGCTCGGCGACAAAGCGGCGGAAAAAGGGGAAGGCATGAAGCGGATGTCCGTACGTACGGGAGTGGTGGGGCTCACCGCGCCGGCGTCGGCGGCGGCCCTGGCGGGGCCCGCGTCGGCGGCTCACGCATCGGCGGGAGTGGGGTCGGCGGCTCACGTCGCGGCGGGCCACGCCGCGACGGAGCGGGCCATGGAGGCCGTCGTGCGGTCGGGTGTCCCCGGTGTCACGGCGACGGCCGGGGACCGTCGCGGCACCTGGTCCGCCACGACGGGCGTGGGCGACCTGAGGACCGGCGAGCCCCGCGGCGGGAACGACCGCTACCGCGTCGGCAGCATCACCAAGACCTTCGTGTCGACCGTGCTGCTGCAACTGGAGGCGGAGGGGCGGCTGTCGCTGGACGACACGGTGGACCGATGGCTCCCGGGCCTGGTCCGCGGCCACGGCAACGACGGCCGCGAGGTGACGGTCCGCCGGCTCCTCAACCACACCAGCGGCATCTTCGACTACACCGAGGACGAGGACTTCGTACGGACCTACTTCCTCAAGGACGGGTTCCTCCGGCACCGCTACGACACCAAGTCGCCCGCCGAACTGGTGGCGATCGCGACGGCCCACCGGCCGCTGTTCGTGCCGGGCGCCTCCTGGAGCTACTCCAACACCAACTACGTCCTCGCGGGCATGGTGATCGAGAAGGTCACCGGCCACTCCTACGCGACGGAGATCGACCGGCGCGTCATCGCCCCGCTGGGCCTGCGCGCGACCTCCGTCCCCGGCACCCGGACGACGCTCCCGCGCCCCAGCAGCCGCGCGTACTCGAAACTGGCCGCGACGACGACCGGCCCGACCTACGACGTGACGACCCTGAACCCCTCCCTCGCCTCCTCCGCGGGCGGGATGATCTCCGACTCCTCCGACCTGAACCGCTTCTACACGGCGTTGCTGCGCGGCAGGCTCCTCCCGCCCGAGCAGCTCAAGGAGATGAAGACCACGGTCGCGGCCGAGGGGATCCCGAACGCCCGCTACGGTCTCGGCCTGATCGACCGCACCCTCGGCTGCGGTGTCCACGTCTGGGGCCACGACGGCGGCATCCACGGCTCGACGTCCTCGGCCACCACGACGGCGGACGGCCGCCACTCCCTCGCCTTCAACTTCAACGGGGACTGGTCGGGGGACAGCGACGCGGTGATCGACGCGGAGTTCTGCTCCGAGTAGCCGCCCGGACCCCGGGTCCGCGCCCGCACGTACGCGGAGGGGCCACCGGCACCCCGGGGGCCCCTCCTGCCGCCCGACCGGCCCCTCCTACCGGGGCAGCACCACGACATACGCCGCCGGTTCACGGTCGTTCGCCGCCATCAGGGCGGTCCGCACGACCGTCGCCTGCTGCTGGACCGCGTCCCGGAGCTTCCGCGGCATGACGTGGACGACCGTGATGCCCAGCCGCTCCAGGTGCTCGCGCTTGCGGGCGTGCTCCGACCAGAGGGAGTCCTCGTCCTGGCGGGCAGCCCGGGTGTCCAGCTCCAGGGCCACCGCCTGCTCCGGCCAGTAGGCGTCCAGACCGCCCAGGTGAGGGCCGCCCGGCAGACGCAGGTCCACGTTCCAGACCGGTTCGGGCAGACCGTGCTCACGGACCATGCGGTAGAGCCGGTCCTCCGCGACGGAGCGTCCCTCGGCCAGCAGGGAGTCGACGGCGTCCACCACGTGCGGCCGGCTCAGCAGCCGGGCCTGCGTCAACTCCCGCACCACTGCCGCCGGATCGCAGTGGCCGTCGCGTACCGCCTCGGTCAGCAGACGGCGTACCGCGTCCGCGTCCGTCAGCTCCGCCACCGCGTCGGCGAGGGCGCGCGGGACCGGGGCGACCGGGACACCGGTGACGTAGGAGGGCGCGGGAAGAGAGGCGGTACGGACGACGCGGGCGCAGCCCTGCGAGCGCAGCCGGCGCAGGCGGGGGACGAGGACGTCGATCCTGTCGAGGGAGAGCAGGGACGGGGCCGACGCGAAGCCGTACAGGGTGAGGGCGGCGAGACCGGTGATCAGCGCGTCCGAGTAGGACTGGGGGGCGTGCGGCTCCTCGGCGCCCGGCTGGACGGGGATCGCGGCCGCGGGCGCCGTCGCGGGGGTGCGGGCGGCGAACAGCAGGACCGCGTGCAGGCGTTCCTCGGAGGTGGGCGGCCCGGCGTGGAGGAGGAAGACACCGGGAAGGAACTGCTGCCAGGGTCCGCCCGGCCGGCACTGCTCGCTCGCCCCGGCGGCGGTGACGCCGCGGGCGCGCAGCTCGGCGGTGGTCAGCACCCGGCGCCGGACGTCGGAGAGGTGACGCAGGGGGCGGGGGGAGAGCGGGGTGTCGTGGTTCATGCACAGGGGCTTTCCGCGCCCGATCCGTCCCCTAACCGCTGTTACACGCTCGTCGGCAAATGCGGACAAGCTCGTCCTAAAGTACGGGCGTTCGACTGCCGAAAGACGCTGGTCCGGATGGGGGCCAGCAGGGGTTACGGCTGTGCGTACCTGAATTTCGTAACCACCCGTACCGGTGGTGTCCACGACAGAGGGGCACCGGTCGGAACCGGTGCCCCTCTGGTGCCGCGGGTCGGACCGCTCGTTTCCGCTCGGGTCCGCCCGCCTCCGCCCGTTGCTGCTCGTTTCCGCTCGGCTCAGCCGGCGGTCGCCGCGTCGTACCGCTGTCCGCGCAGCGCCCGTGCCAGGTCGTCGCGGGCCTCGAGCACCAGGCGGCGCAGGGCAGGCGCCGCGCCCTCGTGCGCCGTCAGCCACGCGTCCGTCGCGTCCAGGGTCTCCTGGGAGCCCTGGAGGGAGGGGAACACTCCCTTCACCACGTCCATGCCGATCTGGATGGAGCGCTCGGCCCAGATCCGCTCGATGGCGGCGAAGTACTTCCCGGCGTACGGCGCGAGCAGCTCCCGCTGCGACGGCTGGGTGAAGCCCGCGATGGTCGCCTCCACCAGCGCGTTCGACAGCGCGTCCGACTCGACGACCTGGGCCCAGGCCTGGGCCTTGACCGCCGCCGACGGACGGGCGGCGAGGCAGCGGACCTGGTGGCGCTTGCCGGAGGCCGTGTCGTCGCGGGCCAGCTCGGCGGCCAGCGCGGACTCGTCGGCGATCCCGTGCGCGGCCAGCGGTTCCAGCAACGCCCAGCGCATCTCCTGGTCGACGTCCAGGCCGTCGATCTTCGCCGTGCCGTCCAGCAGGTCCTGGAGCAGCCGCAGGTCGGCCCGTTCGGAGGCGACCGCCGCGAAGAAACGGGCCCAGGTGAGCTGGTGCTGGCTGCCGGGCTCGGCGAGCCGGAGCTCCTTCAGCGCGCCCTGCGCGAGGAGCCGGCCGCCGGTCGCCCGCCAGTCCGGCGCCGCGTAGTGGGTGAGCGCGGAGTCGGCCCACGCGTGCAGCATCTGGAGCACGCCGATGTCCGACTCGCGGCCCGCGAAGCGCAGCACCAGGCCGACGAAGTCACGGGCGGGCATCAGCCCGTCCCGGGTCAGGTTCCACAGCGCCGACCAGCACAGCGCGCGGGCGAGCGGGTCGGTGATGTCGCCGAGCAGCTCCCGCAGCGTGGCCAGCGAGTTCTCGTCGAAGCGGATCTTGCAGTAGGTCAGGTCGTCGTCGTTGACGAGGACCAGCTCCGGGGCCTCGGCGCCGACGAGCTCCCCGACCACCGTCCGCGGGCCGTCGACGTCCGTCTCGGCGCGTGCGTAGCGCACCAGGGAACCGGTCTCCCCGTCCGGCCGGGTCTCGCGCCGGTAGAGGCCCACCGCGACGCGGTGCGGGCGCAGTTCGGGATGCGACTCGGCCGCTTCCTGGAGCACGGACAGCTCGGCGACCCGTCCGTCCGCGCCCAGGATCACCTGCGGGGTCAGCGAGTTGACCCCGGCCGTCTGCAGCCACGCCCGTGACCAGGTGGCCAGATCGCGCCCGCTGGTCTCCTCCAGCGCCGACAGCAGGTCGCCCAGGCGCGTGTTGCCGTAGGCGTTCCGCTTGAAGTAGCGGCGCGCGCCCTCCAGGAAGGCGTCCTGGCCGACGTACGCGACGAGCTGCTTGAGCACCGAGGCGCCCTTGGCGTACGTGATGCCGTCGAAGTTGAGCTTGGCGTCCTGCAGGTCGCGGATGTCGGCCGTGATCGGGTGTGTGGACGGCAGCTGGTCGGCGCGGTAGGCCCACGCCTTGCGGCGGTTGGCGAAGGTGATCCAGCCGTCCTCGAAGCGGGTCGCCCCGACCAGCGCGAACGCGCCCATGAAGTCGGCGAAGGACTCCTTGAGCCACAGGTCGTCCCACCACTCCATGGTGACGAGGTCGCCGAACCACATGTGCGCCATCTCGTGCAGGATGACGTTCGCCCGGCCCTCGTACGACGCCCGCGTGACCTTGCCGCGGAAGATGTACTCCTCCCGGAAGGTGACGAGTCCCGGATTCTCCATCGCGCCGAGGTTGTACTCGGGCACGAACGCCTGGTCGTACTTGCCGAAGGGGTACGGGTAGTCGAAGTGGTCGTGGAAGAAGTCCAGACCCTGCTTGGTGACGAGGAAGACGTCGTCCGCGTCGAAGTGGGGGGCCAGACCCCTGCGGCACATCGCGCCGAGCGGGATTTCCAGCGTCGTACCGTCGTCGAAGGTGCGGGAGTAGCTGTCCGTCACATAGTGGTACGGACCCGCCACGACCGCCGTGATGTACGTCGAGATCGGCTTCGTCTCGGCGAACTTCCACACCCCGTCCGTGAGTTCACCGACGCCGTTGCTCCACACGACCCAGCCCTCGGGGGCCCGGACCTCGAAGCGGAAGGGCGCCTTGAGGTCCGGCTGCTCGAAGTTGGCGAAGACGCGCCGGGCGTCCGCGGGCTCGTACTGGGTGTAGAGGTAGGTCTCGCCGTCCTCGGGGTCGACGAAGCGGTGCATGCCCTCGCCGGTGCGGGAATAGGCGCACTGGGCGTCGACCACCAGTTCGTTCTCCGCGGCGAGGTCCTCCAGCCGGATACGGGTGCCGTCGAACACCTCGCCGGGGTCGAGGTCCCTGCCGTTGAGTGACACAGCCGTGACGCTCGGTGCGATCAGGTCGGCGAAGCTCGCGGCGCCGGGCTCGGCACAGCGGAAGCGGATCGTGGTGACCGAGCGGAACGTACGCGCTCCGGCCTCGGCGTCGCCCACGGCGGATCGCAGGTCGAGGGAGACCTCGTACCCGTCCACGGACAGCAGGGCTGCCCGCTCCTGGGCCTCGTCGCGGGACAGATTCTCACCGGGCACGGCGGCACTCCCTCATGGCGTCATGGACATGTGTGAACAGGAGCGATCCTCCCATGTGCCCCTGACTGACGGCGGGCACCCGGGAATGACCCGGGGCACCCGTGGTGTTGCCCCGGAAAAGAGGACCCTTTGAGGAGAACCATGTCCGAGACCATCTCCGGCAAGACCCCCGTCGACTTCTGGTTCGACCCGCTGTGCCCCTGGGCCTGGATGACCTCGCGCTGGGTCCTGGAAGTGGAGAAGGTCCGGGACATCGAGGTCCGCTGGCACATCATGAGCCTCGCGGTGCTGAACGAGGACAAGCTGGACACGCTCCCCGAGGAGTACCGGGAGATGCTCGCCACCAAGGCCTGGAAGCCGATCCGGGTGGTCACCGCCGCGTGGCAGAAGCACGGCGAGGACGTCCTCGGCCCGCTGTACACCGCGCTCGGCACCCGCATCCACAACCAGGGCGAGGGCCCGACCATCGAGGCGGTCGCGGGCGCGCTCGCCGACGTCGGCCTGCCGGCCTCCCTGATCGACTACGCCGACCAGGAGGACTTCGAGTTCGACGCCGAACTGCGCGCCTCCCACAAGGAGGGCATCGACAAGGTCGGCCAGGAGGTCGGCACCCCGGTGATCGCGCTCCCCGGCGACGACGGCGAGCAGATCGCCTTCTTCGGCCCGGTCGTCACCCCGACCCCGAAGGGCGAGGCCGCGGCCAGGCTGTGGGACGGCACGCTGCTCGTCGCCTCCACGCCCGGCTTCTACGAGATCAAGCGGACGCGGACGGCCGGCCCGGACTTCAGGAACCTCTGAGTCGGTCCGGCTCGGGCATCTTCTTCAGTCCGGCTCTGGCATCTTCTGTGGCGGGTCGAACGGCTTGACCCGCCACGCGTGCCGGATGTTGCGGCAGTCGTAGTCGGTGCGACCGCAGATCCAGTAGTCGTCGACGTACGCGTGGGGCGTCCGGGCGTGCGCCGGCTTGCGGATGATGTCCCGTTCCCGGTCGTCCCGGGGCTGTCGGTGCGGCTGGTCCGATCCGCACGTGTAGCAGGGATACGTCATTTCCCTAAGGGCTGTCCCGTAACCCCCGGTGGATCAGCGCGCGGCGTCGGATGCGGTGCATCGCAAGGCGAAGGGTCGTCCTCGTACTGGGTGTATTCGGGCGATCCGACAACGCGGCGAGGTGCCGTGGCTGTCGTCATGCGCCCGCCGGGGATTACGGGACAGCCCTTGGGCATCCCGCCACAATGCCCCGGAAGCCCCCATGCCGTAAGACACCGCACGCCCCCGCGCCGGTCGCGTCGTGCCGCCCGGGGTTCAGCGGCGGGCGTGTTCGCGGGCCCGCGCCAGCCTGGACAGGTGGTCCTCGTACCCCTCGGCGTAGTACGCCGCACGCCCCGGGTCCGGCCGTACCACCGCCGTCGGCTCCGTCCACGCCGCCCTGTCGAGAGCGGTCCCGTACCGCTCGGCGGCGGCGAGCACCGCGCCGCGCGCGCCCACCTCGCCCTCGACCACCCGCAGCGGGCGGCCCAGGACGTCCGCGAGCAGCCGCATCCAGGCGGGGCTGCGGGTGCCGCCGCCGCAGACCGCCAGGGAACCCTTCAGGCCCGCGGCCTCCAGACAGTGCCGGGCCGCGTAGCCGATGCCCTCGCAGACCGCGCGCACGAGGTCGCCGCGGGTGGACTCCAGCGAGACACCGGTCAGCTCGGCACGCAGCCGCGGCTCCACGAACGGCGCGCGCTCGCCGGACGGGGCGAAGTACGGCAGCACGCGCACCCCGTTCGCGCCGGGCGGGGCCGCGTCCAGCAGCGCGTCCACCTCGTCGTGGTGGACCCCCGTCGTCGACAGCACCCAGTCCAGCGCCGCCGTGCCGACCATCGCGGGCATCGCGCGCAGCCAGAATCCCGGCCGGTCGGTGGAGATGTACAGGCCGGCCGGTTCGCCGGTCAGGTCGAGGTCGGCCGTCGCCACCAGAGCGGCCAGACAGGTGCCGACGATCAGCAGGCCGTCGCCGGGCTCGGTCAGGCCCGCGCCGAGCGCACAGGCGGCCAGGTCGTAGGGCCCGTTGGCGATCGGGGTGTGCGGGGGCAGACCACCGCCGAGCGTGCGGCCGACGGGCAGCGGGTCGCCGATCGGCGGGAGGAGCCGGCGCCGGTGGGTCAGGCCGAGCAGTTCGACGACGCGGTCGTCGTACGTCCGGGTGCGGGGGTCGAGGAACGGCATCGACGCGTCCGAGACATCGGTCGCCCGCATCCCGGTCAGCCGTTCGAAGACCATGTCCTTGCAGTACAGGGCGGTGGCCGCGGCGTCGAGGGACGCGGGCTCGTGACGGTCGAGCCAGGCCAGCAGCGGGCCGGGGGAGCCCGGGAACATCGCACCGCCGGTGCGCCGGAAGACCTCCTCGAACGTGCCGTCCGCCAGCCACCGGTCGAGCAGCTCGTGGGCCCGGCCGTCCATCCAGGAGGCCGCCGCGCGCACCGGCCTGCCCTCGGCGTCGACCAGCCACACCCCGTCGCCCTGCCCGGTCAGCCCCGCCAGCTCCACGGGACCGGGCACGGCGGCGGTCAGCGCGGTGAGCACGGCGACCACCGCCCCGTACACCTCCTCCATGTCCTGCTCGACGAGACCGCCGCGCAGGACGAGGTCGACCGGCCGGGCCTCGACGGCCAGTTGGCGGCCCCCGGAGTCGAAGGCCGCGGCCTTCACCAGGGACGTGCCCACATCGACACCGACGTACATGCCGCCTCCTCAGGTCAACGCGTCGCTCGGAACGGGCCTCAGTCGAGGCAGTGCGCCAGTGGCTCCCCGCGGGTCCAGCGGCCCACCTCGGCCGCCGCGATGCGCGCCGCCTTCTCGGCCACCGCGCGGCTCGCCCCGCCCAGATGCGGGGTCATGACCAGCCGTCCGGAGGCGGCGAGGCCGAAGAGCGGGGAACCGGGCGGGACCGGCTCCCGCTCGTAGGTGTCGAGCGCCGCCGCCGACAGCCGGCCGCTCCGCAGCGCCTCGCACAGCGCGCCCTCGTCGACCAGCGGGCCGCGCGCCACGTTCACCAGGACGGCGCCGGGCGGCAGCAGCGCCAGCTCGCGGGCGCCGAGCAGGCCACGGGTCTCGGGGGTGAGGCGCGCGTGCAGACTGACCACCCGGGACCGGCGCAGCAGTTCGTCCAGCGAGCCGACCCGCAGCCCGTGCACCTCGCCGCGCGCATACGGGTCGTACACCAGGACCCGCGCGCCGAACGCGCCGAGCACCCGGGCCACCCGGCTGCCGACCGCCCCGTACCCGACGAGTCCGACCGGCAGGTCCTCCAGTTCGAGCCCCGCCCGCTCGTACGTGTAGTAGGCCGCCCCCTCCCAGCTCTCCTGCCGGGCCAGGAGATCGTGCGCCCGCGGAATGCGCCGCAGGACGGCGAGGAGCAGCCCGACGGTGAACTCGGCGGTGGCCGCCGCGTTCCGGCCGGGCGCGAAGCACACCCGTACGCCGTGCGCGCGCGCCGCGTCCCGGTTCACGTTCACCGGGCCGCCCCGGCACACGACCACCAGCCGCAGCCGGGGCGAGGCGGCGAGCACCCGCTCCGTCACCGGCCCCATCTGGGTGACCAGGACGTCCGCGTCGGCGAGCGCGTCGATCAGCTCCTCCTCGGCGTCGCTCGCCTCCTCCACCTCGGCCACCGGACCGAACGGCTCCAGCGGCCAGCCGAGCTTCAACTCTCCTACCGAGCAGGGGTGTTCACCGAGCGAGGCGCGTACCGCTCCGGCGATCAGGGACGGCAGGACGAAGTGGTCACCGGCGGCCAGCACATGGACAGGTGTGGTCCTCACCGCAGCAGGTTCCCAGCCCGCGCGGCGGCCGTACAGGAGGAGGAGTCGGTACGTTCGGGTGACGGTCCGATCGGGTGCGACGGCGCGGGAGGTCCCGGTGGAGGGTGACGGCACGGCCTGGCTGGGCATCGACCTGGGCACACAGGGGGTGCGCGCCCTGCTCGTCACGGGCGACGGCACGGTCCTCGGCGGCGGCGCGGCCCCGCTGGGCGGACGGCGCGCCGGAGTGCGGCACGAACAGGACCCGGCGCAGTGGTGGGACGCCGTGTGCGCCGCCTCCCGGGCCGCGCTCGCCGGCCGCCCGGCGGCGCGGATCGGCGGCCTCGCGGTGTGCGCCACCTCCGGCACGGTGCTGCTCACCGACGGGTCGGGCCGCCCGCTGACACCCGGCCTGATGTACGACGACGGTCGCGCGGCGGCGCAGGCCGGGCGGGCCCGGGAGGCGGGCCTGCGGGTGCAGAACGGCTGGGGGCTGCCGAAGGCGATGTGGCTGGTGGAGGAGTACGGGCCGGCCCGCATCGCCCACCAGGCCGACGTGATCGTCACCCGCCTCGTGGGCCATCCGGCGCCGACCGACTCCGGTCACGCGCTGAAGACGGCCTACGACCTGGAGCACGACACCTGGCCGTACGCCGCCCTCGCCGGACTCGGCCTGACCGGCGACCTGTTGCCCGAGGTCGTCCGCCCCGGCAGCACCCTCGGGACGGTCCACCCCGAGGCCGCCGAGGGGACCGGCATCCCCGCCGGCACACCGGTGATCGCCGGGACCACCGACGGCTGCGCGGCCCAGATCGCCTCCGGCGCCCTGAGCGAGGGCTCCTGGAACGCGGTGCTCGGAACGACGCTCGTACTCAAGGGCGTTGCCCGGCACCCGGTACGGGACGACACCGGAGTGGTCTACAACCATCGTGCCCCGGACGGCAGCTGGCTGCCGGGCGGGGCCTCGGGTGTCGGCGCCGGCGCGTTGCGGGCGGCCTTCCCGGGAGCCGATCCGGCCGCCCTGGACCGGGCCGCCGCCGCCCACGAACCCGCGTCCGTCCTCGCCTATCCACTCGTCTCACCCGGCGAACGTTTTCCCTTCCTCGCCCCGGACGCCGTTCCCTTCGTCCTCGGCACCCCGGCCTCCGACGCCGACCTGTGGGCCGCCCTCCTCCAGGGCGTCGGTCTCGTGGAACGCCTCTGCCTGGACTACCTGCACCACCTGGGCGCCCCACTGGAGGGCCCGCTCACCCTCACGGGCGGCGCCGCCCGCAGCCCGTACTGGAACCAGCTGCGCGCGGACATCCTCGGCCGCCCCGCCCGCGTCCCCGAACAGACCGAAACCGCCCTGGGCATGGCCGTGTTGGCCGCGTACGGCACAGGAGGCGCGGCCACCCTCGCGGAGGCCGCCGCGCACATGGTCCGCGTCCGTACGGTCCTCACCCCGCGCCCCGCCCGCACGGCGCGGTTCGCCGACCCCTACGCACGCCTGGTCGACGTACTCGAAGAACGCGGCTGGCTGCCCGCTTCCGTGGGAGCGCACGCACGCGCCCGCCTCGACCTGGATACTGCGGGGTCATGAGGACGACGCACACCACCGACGACGCCACGAGCCCCGGGACTCCGGTGAGCGCGACCCTGCTGCTGGCCCGGCACGGCCAGACCGTCTGGCACGCCGAGAACCGCTACGCCGGTGTGAGCGACGTGGCCCTCACGGACGAGGGCCGCGCCCAGGCGGAGGCCCTCGGGCGCTGGGCCGCCGCCCATCCCGTGGACGCGGTGTGGACGTCGACCCTCTCCCGCGCCGTCGCCACCGCCGCCCCCGCCTGCCGGGCCCTCGGCCTCACCGCACACCGTGAACCCACCCTGCGCGAATGCGACTTCGGTGTCGTGGAGGGCCGTACCCTCGCCGAGTTCGAGGCCGACAACCCGGCCCGCGCGAAGGCGTACCGGTCGGACCCGGTGTCCTACCCGTTCCCGGAGGCGGAGGACCCCCGGACCGCGGCGGCCCGCGGCACCGCGGCCCTGCGCCGCATCGCGGCGGCCCACCGCGGCGAACGCGTCCTGGTCGTCGCCCACAACACCCTGCTGCGGCTGGTGCTCTGCTCGCTGCTCGGCATCCCGCTGGGCGAGTACCGCAGGGTCTTCCCCGGGTTGCGCAACGCGGCGCTCACCGAACTCCGGATGACGGACGGGGCCGCCGCGCTGCTGTCGCTCAACGTGCCGTGCGCGTGAGCCACGGCGTGGGAGAGCCCCCGTGCGGCCGGTCCGCGCGGGGGCTCTCCGTTTCTCCGCCTGCCGCGTGAAGGGTGAGAAGACGATCACGAGCAGGACGTCTCGCCTCCGTCTCAGGGGGCCGGCAGCAGCACATTCGCGCGGGACTTCGCGGCGGCGTGACGGCGCGCCACGTCCTGCCAGTCGACGACCTGCCACATCGCCTCGACGAAGTCGACCTTCTGGTTCCTGTACTGCAGGTAGAAGGCGTGCTCCCAGGCGTCGAAGACCAGGATCGGCACCGAGCCCTGGCCCACGTTGCCCTGGTGGTCGTAGATCTGCTCGACCAGGAGACGCCCGCTCATCGGCTCGTAGGCGAGGACACCCCACCCGGACCCCTGGGTGGTCGCGGCGGCCTTGGTCAGCTGGGCCCTGAACCCGGCGAAGGAGCCGAACGACTCGGTGAGGGCGTCCGCGAGGTCGCCCACGCCGTCCGCGGCGAGCGGCTCACCGCCGCCGTTGCCGGTCATGTTCGTCCAGTAGACGCTGTGCAGGATGTGGCCGGACAGATGGAAGGCCAGGCTCTTCTCCAGGCCGTTGACCGTTCCCCACGACTCCTTGTCGCGTGCCTCCGCGAGCTGTTCCAGGGTGTCGTTGGCCCCCTTCACGTACGCCGCGTGGTGCTTGTCGTGGTGCAGCTCGATGATCTCGGGACTGATCACGGGCGCGAGTGCGGAGTATTCGTACGGCAGTTCAGGGAGTGTGTAGACGGGCATGGCGGGGTCCCCTCCAGGCTTATTGCAATAGACTTGCAATTACAAGCTAGCAGCAAAAAGCCCTCGTGCGGGGCACGAGGGCTTTTCGGGAGCGGCGGGCGCCGCGAGGGCGGCGGTGGGTGCGGCGGGGCTCAGTCCCGGGCGCGCATCCGCTGCCTGGTGTACCCGGCGGCCGCCAGGAGCAGCGTCATCCCGCCCGTGGAGTACAGCTGCACCCGGGTGTCGGGTTCCCGGGCCATCAGGACGAAGATCGCGGCCATGCCGGCCAGCGCGACCCAGGTCAGCGCGGGGAACAGCCACATCCGTACGACCAGCTTCTCCGGCGCCTCGCGCTCCACCGTGCGGCGCAGCCGCAGTTGGGAGACCGCGATGAAGATCCAGACGACCAGGATCACCGCGCCGATCATGTTCAGCAGCCAGGGGAAGACGTCGTCGGGCCGCCAGTAGCTCAGCAGGACGCAGGCGAAGCCGAAGACGCAGGAGACGAGCACGGCGACGCGCGGGACCCCGGCCGAGACCTTCCCGAGGGCCTTCGGGCCCTGGCCGCGCTCCACCAGCGAGTAGGCGATGCGCGAGGAGCCGTAGATGTTGGCGTTCATCGCCGAGAGCAGCGCCACCAGCACGACCGCGTTCATCAGCTGGCCGGCGCCCGGGATGCCCAGCCGGTCCAGGGCCGCGACGTACGGGCCCTGCTCGACGACCGCCTTCGAGTCCCAGGGCACCAGCGTGACGATGACCGCCATCGAGCCGATGTAGAAGAGCGCGATGCGCCACATCGCCGTACGGACGGCTCGGGCGACGCCCCGGACCGGGTCCTCCGACTCGGCCGCCGCGATGGTGACCGTCTCCAGGCCCCCGTAGGCGAAGACCGACGCGAGCAGGCCGATGACCAGCCCCTCGCTGCCGTGCGGCAGGAAGTCGGCCAGGTTGGCCGTGCCCGGGGAGTCCGTGCCGGGCAGCACTCCGGCGATGGCCAGCACGCCGAGGACGAGGAACAGGCCGATCGCGCCGACCTTCAGCGCGGCGAACCAGAACTCGAACTCGCCGAAGTTCTTCACGGCGGCGAGGTTCGCGGCGCAGAAGACCACCATGAAGAGGGCGACCCAGCCCCACTCGGGCGTACCCGGCAGCCAGCCGGTGACGATCTTCGCGGCGCCGATGCCCTCCAGGCCCACGGCCGTGCACAGCAGCACCCAGAAGGACCAGCCGGCGGTGAAGCCGGCCCACGGGCCCATCGCCCGCTCTGCGTGTGCCGAGAAGGAGCCCGAGGACGGGTGGGCGGCCGACATCTCGCCGAGCATCCGCATCACCAGCATGACGAGCAGACCGGAGACGGCGTACGCGATCACGATCGACGGTCCGGCGGCGGCGATGCCCGCGCCGGAGCCGACGAACAGGCCCGCGCCGATCACCCCGCCGAGGGCGATCATCGACAGGTGGCGCTGCTTGAGGCCGTGGGAGAGCGGGACGTTCCCGGCGGCCGGGCTACCGGGCGGGGCGTCGAGGGTGGTGCGGGACATGAGAGCGGGTGGTCCCTTACGTGCGAGGGGGCAAAACGCCGACAGTCTGGGCGGCCCGTCCGCTGCGGGGCAGCCCGTGCCCACCATACGGACGCGAATGATGCGGAGGGTGACGGTCCGGTTACCCGGTCTGGGTTCGGGGCGCGTCCAGGGGGGGGGCGGGGGGGAGCGCGGGCCGGGAAGGACTTCAGATCGGGCCACGGCGGTTTGGCGGGACCCTACAGCGGGCGCTCGACCCGACTCCGTAGCCGAAACGATCCCACCTCAGTGACCAGTGTCACGCTCCGGCAGGTGTATGCCGCACTTTTGTGAGAGGTGCACCAAGCCGCCGATCCCCGCTTTGTCGACCGCTGACGGTGATCCACCCAAGGCCCCTGGGATAGCGTCACCGTGTCCCGCAGCCCCTGTCACCCGCCGGAGTCCCCATGAGCACCGCTGCCGTCACGTCCCGCACAGGCATCCGCCCCGGCGAGGTCCTCGCCGACCTGCTCCCGGCCTCCCGCGTCCGGGACGCGGCCCTGGTGCTCGGCGGCGCCGCGCTCACCGGGATCGCCGCCCAGATCTCCCTCCCCGTGCCGGGCTCCCCGGTGCCGGTGACGGGCCAGACCTTCGCCGCCCTCCTCGTGGGCACGGCCCTCGGCGCCGGCCGCGGCTTCCTCTCGCTCCTGGTGTACGCGCTCGTCGGCATGGCCGGCATGCCCTGGTTCGCCGGCGGCGCCTCCGGCTTCGCGGCCCCCTCTCTCGGCTATGTCCTCGGCATGGTCCTCGCCTCCGCCGCCGTGGGCGCCCTCGCCCGCCGCGGCGCCGACCGCTCGGTACTGCGCACGGCCGGCGCGATGCTGCTGGGCGAGGCGATCATCTACGCGGTCGGCCTCCCGTACCTGGGCGCCTCCACCGGCATGTCCCTCGGCGCGACCATCGCGGCGGGTCTCACCCCGTTCCTGATCGGCGACGCGCTGAAGGCGGCACTCGCGATGGGCCTGCTGCCCACGGCGTGGAAGTTCCTCGACAAGAAGTGACGTCGCGGCCCCGACGTGACGGGCCCCGATCCAGTGGTCCCGCGGAAGAGGTTCGCCGGGTCGCGTCGCGACCTTCGATTCGGCGAGCCTCTTCCGCGTCTCCGTGTTTCCGCGGCTCTGAGACTCTGGGATCCGCAGCTCCGCGTCCGCGCGGACGTCCCCTCAGTCGGGACGGATGTCCCCTCAGGTCAGGACGGACGTTCCCTCAGGTCAGGACGGCTGCCGCCGAGGCCGCCGCCGGGACCACCACAGCCCCGCCGCGCCCATCGAGACGAGGGCCGCCCCCGCCGCGCCGAGCGGCAGGAGATCACTTCCGACGCCTGTCCTGGGCAACTCGTCGCCGCCGGGCGACACCGGCTTGTTGGTGGTGTCGAGCAGCAGTGGGGTGGTCGGGGCGTTGGGCGACGGGTTCGTCGCACCGAACGGCACCGGGCCCTGCTGCCAGAACGTCTTCTTCCCGGTGCTGTCCTGGACCGGCAGGCAGATTTTTCCGGTCCTGCTCAGATCGAAGGTCGCGTCGACGGCGTACGACTTCGACTTTCCGGCCCCCAGATTGCCGACGTCGCACACGAAACCACTGTTCGAACCTTTCGGGAGATCTTTGTCCGCGATGGCGGAACACCCCTGAACGCCTTTGACCTGCAAACCGTCGAAACCGACCACCGAAAGCCGGATATCACCGCTTTCCTTGGTCCCCTCGTTCTTTACGGTGGCGGTGATCGACGTTTTGTGCGAACTGTTGTCGACCGAGATCTTTGCGGGCAGTGCGGTGGTCGGCCTCACGCCTGCCGGTGCCGGATCGACGGCCTTTCCTCCCTTGCTGCTCCCCGGTCCCTGATCGTCCGCGACGGCGGTGAAGGAAAGGATCATCACGGCCGAGAAAGATGCCGTGAGCAGCGATCCCGCGATGGTCGTCGTGTGACGAGAACTCATGTTCGTCCCCCTTGGCTGCGCCTGAATTCGCAGTACTTGAAGAGGTACCACAAGATTTCTCCGCACTATGCTGGTACGGCATGAAGTGTGACCATTGTGTTTCCTGTGTGGCGGACGTTTATGGCGGGTTCCGAGGGGGTGCGGGAGATTGCCGGGGAATGCGAGTGGCGGTGTTCCGGGATTATTGGTGACGGGCCGATATCGGCTGGCCGAGAGTATTGGGCAGGGGGGAATGGGACGAGTCTGGCGGGCCACCGACGACGTGCTCGACCGGCAGGTCGCCGTCAAGGAAATGCGCATCGACGGACTCGACCCGGAGGAAACCCGCACCCGCCGCGAACGCACACTGCGCGAAGCCAGGGCCACGGCTCGGATCGACCACCCCAACGTCGTACGCATCTACGACGTCGTGGACGAGGGCGAGCGGCTGTGGATCGTGATGGAACTGGTCGCAGGCCGCTCACTCGAACAAGTGGTGGTCGAGGACGGCCCGCTCGACCCGCGCACCGCGGCCCGTATCGGCCTCGGACTCGTCTCGGCCCTGCGCCAGGTGCACGCCGGGGGAGTGCTGCACCGGGACATCAAGCCGGGCAACGTCCTGGTCGAACGGAGTGGTCAGCGTGTCGTCCTCACCGACTTCGGCATCGCCGCGTTGCAGGACGCCGAGGCGCTCACCATGGTCGGGATGCTGGTCGGTTCCCCCGACTACATGGCGCCCGAGCGCATCTCCGGCCGCCCGCAGGGCCCGCCGTCCGACGTGTGGTCCCTCGGGGCGACGCTCTGCGCGGCCCTCGGCGGCCGTTCCCCTTTCTCCCGCTCGACCACTCTGGCGACACTGCACGCCGTCCTTTACGAGGAGCCCGAACTCCCCTCGGTCGAGGGCGGTTTGAGGGGCGTCCTGGCGGCGCTCCTGGAGAAGGACCCGTCGACCCGGCCCGGTCTTGAGGAACTGGAGACGGCGTTGCGGCCGATCGCGTTCCCGAGGCCCGCGCGGGAGCCGCGACCGCGGCCGGATCCGAGCCCGGGTTCCACGGAGGGAGGAGGGGAGGGAGGAGCCGCGCCGGTCAGCGCCGCGCTCTCCGGGGTACCGGAGGCCGTACCCTCCGTCCCCCCGGTCTACGAGGAGTCCCCCACACCGGTGTTCCTGGACCCTCAGCTGATACGAGAGGCACGACGCCGCCCGCCACGGCCGGAGCCGGAGCAGAAACCGGAATCAGAGCCGGAGCCGGAGCCGGAGGTAGCGCCGGAGCAGGCGGGGGAGCGGGAGCGAGGACAGGACCGGGAGCCGGACCACGACCAGGCGCCGGACGCGGAATGCGCAACCGTGCCTGACTCGGCCCCCGGCCCTGAGCCGGACTCGGGATCGGAACCCGAGCCCGATCCGGAGCGCGGGCCTGAACCCGCCCCCGATCCCGAGCGCAGATCTGAACGCGCCCCCGATCGCGGGTCCGAACCCCCTCCCGAGCTCGCCCCGGAGCTCGATCCCGTGCAGGACGCCGTTCCCCTCCGCTACACCCCGACGCGGAAGTCCCCACCCGACCCCGGTGAGACCCCGGCCGAGGAACCCGAACCGCCTCAGCCTCCCGCCCCCACTCTCACCGCCCCCTCCTCTCCCACCTCCAACACCTCCACCGAGACCCCCGCCGAGCTGCATGCACAGGTCCGCTCGGAAACCCCCTCGGCCCCTCCCGCTTCCTCCACCCCCTCCCCTCGACCCCTTCCGTCCCCTCCTTCCTCGCCCTCCTCCCTCGTCTCGCAGCCCACCGCCCACGGCCTCGCTCCCGTACGCGTGCCGCCGGGTGAACCCCCCGGCCCCGTGGTGCCGTGGGTTCCGGGCAACCGCAGACGCCGGATGGCATTCGCCGCCGCCGGCGGAGTGGTGGTCGCGGGAGCCGTCGCAGGGATCGTGATCGCGGCGAACGGGGGGTCTTCCCACGACACCGGCAGCGCGTCGTCGTCACCGTCCGCGTCCAGCTCACCGGTGGCGTCCGGCGGACCCTCCTCCCCTCTCCCCACCGTCGACGGGACGTCGCGTCCGCCGAGCCTGCCCGCCGGGGCCCGCAAGGAGGCCGGGCTGTACGCCTGGGTCCCCCCGCAGGACTGGCAGCGGGTGGCACAGAGCGGTTCCGAGGTGCACTACACCTCGCCCGACAGCGCGCAGGAGATCGTGGCCAACGCGACCCCGGCCAGGGGCGACCTGCTGACGCAGTGGGAGCAGGCGGAGGGGGACACCAGCAAGGGGCTGGACTACCGGCGGATCCGGCTGGAGCGGACGACGTTCCGCGGGGAGCCCGCGGTCGCGTGGGAGTACACCGTCATGGCCAGGGGCCGGCTCTGGCACGTGCGGCTGCTGGGCTTCCGGTCCGGGGGCACGTCGTACGAGATCAGCACCTGGTACCACCCGGACATCGAGGCCGCCGCGCTGCGTGTCTACGACGAGGTCAGGAAGAGCTTCACACCGCTGTGAGCGGCTGCGCGAAAAAGGGGCGGGGCCCGGCGGCACTGCCGCCGGGCCCCGCCCTCGTCGGATCCGCGGTGCTCAGCGGGCCTCGGACGAGGCCTCGACCGGCACCGGGGCGCTCGCGGTCTCTGTGGCGGCACCGCCGCCGCGCAGCCGCTGCCTGATCACCGCGATGGCCACCACCACGGCGGCGACGAGGAGCGACAGCAGCACGGTCTCGCGTCCGTCGTGCTCGGTGTCGGTCAGCATGTAGCCGAGGACGAAGACGATCAGCGCGGCCGTGGCCCAGGTCAGGTACGGGTACAGCCACATCTTGACGACCAGCTTCTCCGGGGACTCGCGCTCGATGATCTTCCGCATCCGGAGCTGCGAGAAGCAGATGACCAGCCAGACGAAGAGGGCGACCGCGCCGGAGGAGTTGACCAGGAAGAGGAAGACCGAGTCCGGGAACTTGTAGTTGAAGAAGACGGCGACGAAGCCGAAGACGACCGAGACGACGATCGCGGCCAGCGGCACACCGCGCGAGGTGGTCTTCGCGAAGACCTTGGGCGCGTCCCCGCGCTCACCGAGCGAGAAGGCCATCCGGGAGGCCGTGTAGAGGCCGGAGTTGAGACAGGACAGCACGGACGTCAGCACGATGAAGTTCATGATCTGACCGGCGTGCGCGATGCCGAGGGAGTCGAGGGCGGCGACGTACGAGCCCTTGTCCTTGATGGACGGGTCGTTCCAGGGCAGCAGGGCGACGACGACCAGGATCGAACCGAGGTAGAAGACGCCGATCCGCCAGATGATGCTGTTGGTGGACTTGGTGACCGCCCGCTGCGGGTTCTCGGACTCGCCGGCGGCGAGGGTCGCGATCTCGCTGCCCATGAAGGAGAAGACGACCAGGAGCACACCGGTGAGGATCGCGCCGGGGCCGTGCGGCAGGAAGCCGCCGTGGTCGGTCAGGTTCCCCAGCCCCGCCTTCTCGGCGTCGACGCCGGGCAGCACGCCGAAGATCGCGAGGCCGCCGACGACGATGAACGCGCCGATCGCCACGACCTTGATCCCGGCGAACCAGAACTCGAACTCACCGTACGAGCCGACCGAGACCAGGTTGGTCGCGGTGAGCACGATCATCACGATGAGCGCCCAGCCCCACTGCGGCACGGCGGGGACCCAGCCCTCGAGGATCGTGGCACCCGCCGTCGCCTCGACGGCCAGGACGACCACCCAGAAGAACCAGTACAGCCAGCCGATCGAGAAACCGGCCCAGCGCCCGAGCGCGCGGTCGGCGTGGGCGGAGAACGAACCGGAGGTCGGATTGGCGGCGGACATCTCGCCCAGCATCCGCATCACCAGCACCACGAGCGTGCCGACGAGGGCGTAGGAGAGCAGGATGCCCGGTCCGGCGGTGGCGATACCGGAACTGGAGCCCACGAAGAGGCCCGCTCCGATGACGCCACCGATGGCGATCATGGTCAGATGACGGTTCTTGAGCCCGGCCTGGAGGCCCGAGCCGGGTTCTCCGGGGCCTCCGGGGCCGTCGACGGCCTTCGTGGGGGTCGGCTGCGAGGTCATGAGGGGGGATTCCTTTGCGCCGGTGAGCGGATTTCCCGTACTTCCGTTGGGGGTGAACTGCTCGGACTTCTCGTACTTCCCGTACGAGCGGTGTACGGGACTCGTACGAGCGGTGTACGAGCCGGTCCAGTGAATCGGAGGCAAAGAGATTCGTGAACCTTTGAATCCGGATCGTTACTTGAGGTTTTCTTGAGGTTTTGTAGCCTTGCTCACAGTTTTCCCTCGCGGCACCCGACGAGGCCGATCCGAAACAGCCGTGTCACACTCGGACCATGCGCGTGTATCTCGGCTCCGATCATGCTGGTTTCGAACTCAAGAACCACCTCGTGGAGTGGCTCAAGGAGGCCGGCCACGAACCCGTGGACTGCGGGCCCCTCGTCTACGACGCGGAGGACGACTATCCGCCGTTCTGCCTCCGTGCCGCGGAGCGCACGGCGGCAGACCCCGATGCCCTCGGCATCGTGATCGGCGGTTCCGGCAACGGTGAGCAGATCGCGGCGAACAAGGTGGCCGGCGTCCGCGCCGTGCTCGCCTGGAGCCAGGAGACGGCGGAGCTGGGGCGCGAGCACAACAACGCCAACGTCGTCTCCGTGGGCGCCCGGATGCACTCCGAGGAGGAGGCGACCAAGTTCGTCGAGACCTTCCTCACCACCCCGTTCTCCGGTGTGGACCGCCACGTCCGCCGCATCGACATGCTCTCCGCGTACGAGGCCACGGGCGACCTCCCGCCGATCCCGCCCCACCACCCGCAGGCGTAGCCCTTTCGAACGCCGACCGGAACCATCCGGCGCGGGTCCGCACCCTCAGCCCGTCCGGCGTTTGAGGACGAGCCCTTCGGGCGAGCGGGGGCCCAGGGGGCGGCAGCCCCTTGGCGAGGGTCTGGGGGCGGAGCCCCCAGGGACGGGTAGGGGCGGCGGGGGCGAGAAAAGGCCCCCGCCCAGTTCGTCACAGACGCACACCACCAGGAGGACCCCGTGCCCGAGGGGCACACGATCCACCGGCTCGCCGAGGACTACGCGGCGGCCTTCACCGACGGCACCCCCACCCGCGTCACCAGCCCGCAGGGCAAGTTCGCGGACGCCGCCGCCCTCCTCGACGGCACCCCCCTGGAATCCGCCGACGCCCACGGCAAACACCTCTTCCTCGGCTTCCGCGCCTCCGAGTGGATCCACATCCACCTGGGTCTCTTCGGCAAGGTGAACTTCGGCGACGCCCCCGCCCCGCCCCCCACGGACACGGTCCGCCTCCGCCTCGCGAACGCCACGACGTACGTCGACCTCCGGGGCCCGACGACCTGCGCCCTGATCACGGACGACGAGAAGCGGGCGATACACGCCCGCCTCGGCCCGGACCCCCTGCGCCCCGACGCCGACCCGTCGGTGGCCTACCGCCGTGTCTCCCGCAGCCGCACGACGATCGCCGCCCTCCTCATGGACCAGAAGATCATCGCGGGCGTGGGCAACGTCTACCGCGCCGAGGTCCTCTTCCGGCACGGCATCGACCCGTACCGCGTGGGCAGGGACATCACCCCCGCCGAGTGGGACGCGATCTGGGCCGACCTCGTGGACCTGATGCGCGAGGGCGTGCGCAACAACCGCATCGACACGGTGCGTCCGGCACACGCCCCCGAGGCCATGGGCCGCCCGCCCCGGGTGGACGACCACGGCGGCGAGGTCTACGTGTACCGCAGGGCCAACCTGCCCTGCCACATCTGTGGCGGCGAGATCCGCACCGCCGGTCTCGCCGCCCGCAACCTCTTCTGGTGCCCGAACTGCCAGCACCGGTGATCCGCGTCCGGAGCCGGCGCCCCGGCTCCGAATCGCTACTGGTCCCCCGACGGGGCGAACGTCTCCTGTCGCCGCCCCCTAGAACCCGTGCGGCAGCCACGGCTCGACCGCCGACGAGAAGGCCACCGAGGCCTCCGCCAGCGCCCCCTGCCGCAGCTCCCGCACCCGCCCGGCCGCCCCGAGCGACACCAGCGACACCCCGCCGAGATACGCCGCCCCCAACTCCCTTACGGACAGAGCGAGATCGGCGGGTTCCCGGGCCGGCACGCAGGAGGCCCCCTTCGCGTCACCGGTGAGCCGCCAACGCCCCTCGTTCCAGGGGCAGAACGCGTCCTCGACCTCGAACACCAGGTCCACCGGCGCCTGGTACGTGCGCGCCTCCAGCGCGGCGTCGACATCGACGAGCCGTACATGCAGACCGTCCCGCAACCGCACGGCGCAGCGCCGGATGTCGGACACCATGTGGTGCCACGACTCGTCCACCGGACGCCCCCGGGTGCGCAGCGTCGTCGTCAGGTCGAGGTCGAAGAGCAGCCGCCACAACGCGGCGTCCGCCGCTGGGTCCAGGGCCTGGAGGTCGTGGAGGACGACTGTGGCCCTGGCCCCGGCGTGGTCGTGGTCCGGTTTGATCCGGTACCGGGCGTAGCCGACCACCTCGCCGTCCCGCTCGGCGACCACGCACTGCAAGGGCGACGCCCCGTCCCGCTCACTCTCCGGGTCGAGCACCGTCACCCGCTCCCAGCCGGGCCGCCGCGCCAGCATCCCCGGCCGCCCCGGAACCGACCGTGCGTACACCGACTCACAGACGTCGAGGACATCGGCGGGCGCGGCGAACCGCAGACGTACGTCATCGGTGCCGGGCGGTACGGACAGCCGTACCCGGGTCGTGTCGATCTCGGCGCTGTGCTGGTGCGTCGCGATGCCGTAGCCGAACCGGCCGTAGATCGCCGGCTCCGACGCGGTCAGGACGGCGAGCGGCTCACCCCAGGAATGGATGTCGTCCAGTTGCCGCCGCATCATCGACGTCAGCAGCCCGCGCCGCCGGTGCGTGGCCGCGACGCTCACCATCGTGATGCCCGCGGCCGGTACGGAGGCGCCGCCGGGGACCGTGACCCGGAAGGAGAACGCCCCCGCGGTGCCCACGCACTGGTCGCCCTCCCAGATTCCCAGGGAACGGTCGTACTCTGTGAGCTCGTTCCACAGCTCGCGCTCCTCGGACGACTCCGGCACGCCCCCGAACGCGCGAACCAGGTTGTCGTACCACGCATCCCACTCGGGCTGCCGCAGCACCCGCAAGTCAGTCGTCATGCGCCATGCCTACCAGGGCGGTGCGGTACGGGCGAGAGAATTTTCCACCGGCCGCGGGGAGTGCCTGCCGTGACCTTCTCCATGAGGCTCGCCGTGCAGTTCACTGTGCAGTTCACTGTGATGTTGAGCGCTCGGACGGGGGACAAGTGGGACCTCCCGTGCCAAGCACCTGGTCCGATGGATAGGGTCCCGAACTAATGGCAGCAGGACGAGGGCGGCGCGCGGCGGCCGAGACGTTCACGGCCCGGTTGAAGAAGCAGTGGCACCGGGCCCGCACCGGCCTGCGCAGATCCGCCGTGGACTACTTCCGCGGGGACGGGTCCGACTGGATCGCCCTGGCCGGTCTGCTGCTCACGATCCCGCTGATCGCCGCGACCACGCTGGTCAACTCGGTCTGGTGCTCACCGGCCGCGCTGGTCCTCCCGATCGTGGCGGGCGGCCTCCTGCTGCGCCCCGCGAGCCTGCTGGGTCTCTACGCGGCCGCCGCCACCGCGCTGATAGTGGAGTCCGTGAAACTCGGCCCGTACACGGAGGGCCCGTCCCGGGTGACCCCCGGTGTGGTCCTGGTCGTCGCGGCCTGCGGCTTCTTCGGTCTGCTGATCGCGCAGTTCCGCAGCCGCGTGGGTGTGCCCTGGCGCCGCGGCGGCACCATGCTCTTCGACCTGCGCGAGCGCATCCGGGTCCAGAGCAAGCTGCCGAAGCTGCCGCTGGGCTGGCACCGTGAGATGGCGCTGCGCCCGGCCGGCGGCCAGTCCTTCTCGGGTGACTTCGTGGTCGCGGCCCGTACGAACGGCGGCCGGACCCTGGAAGTCGTCCTCACGGACGTGTCGGGCAAGGGCATGGACGCGGGTTCGCGGGCGCTGCTCCTGTCCGGCGCCTTCGGCGGTCTGCTGGGCTCGCTCCCCCCGCACGCCTTCCTCACCGCGGCCAACGGCTACCTGCTGCGTCAGGACTGGGACGAGGGCTTCGCCACCTCCATCCACCTGGTCCTCGACCTCGACTCCGGCGACTACGAGCTCTTCTCCGCCGGACATCCGCCGGGGCTGCAGCTCAGCGCGGGCAGCGGCCGCTGGGAGGAGAAGGCGGCCGAGGGCCCGCTGCTCGGGGTGTACGACGGTGCCCAGTTCGACCCCGTCAAGGGTTCGCTGCGGCCCGGTGACGTCCTCATGCTCTTCACGGACGGTCTGGTGGAGACCTCCGACCGCGACATCGTCGAGGGCATCGACCGCCTCACCGGTGAGGCCGACCGCTATGTCGCCGGCGGCTTCCACGGCGCCGCCTGGCACCTCATCGAGGCGGTGGCCAAGGACGTGAACGACGACAGGGCGCTCCTGCTGATCTGCCGGGAAGCCCCCGCCCCGGCCCCGGCCCGCTGACCCTTCTCCCCGAGGGCGTTCCGCGACGCCGTGGGTGCGCTCGCCACGCCGATCACCGAGCTCGGTGCGACGGTGGGGGCGGTCCCGGCCCGCGCGGCCCTGTGGCGGGAGACACTGGAGGGGTGACGCAGACTCTCCTGACCCTGGCCGAGATAGAGGCCCTCGCCCGTGCGGCGCACTCCGCCCAGACCGACAAGGCGGGGCGGCCGTACGCCGAGCACCTGCAGGCCGTCGCGGACGGGGTGCGCGAGCGTGGCGGCGACGACGAACAGATTGCGGCGGCCTGGCTGCACGACGCCGTCGAGGACGACGTGCTCTCCGAGGACTGGCTGCGCGAGGCCGCGCTGCCCGCTCGTACGCGGGACATCGTGCTGGCGCTCACCAAACGCGAAGGAGAGCCCCCGGAGTCGTACGCGAAGCGCATCCGTACGACTCCGGGGGCCCTCCTGGTCAAGGCCTCGGACCTGGCGCACAACGGTGACCCGGCCCGGCTCGCGGTCCTCGACGAGCACACGCGCGCACGGCTCACGAAGAAGTACGCCGCCATGCGGGCCCTGCTGGGCCTGCCCCCGAACTGAGTCCAGCCCTTAGGCCTTGGCCCTGGCCCGTTCGCGGGCCAGTTCCGTGGCGTCCCGCTTGAAGGCCCAGTCCATGCTGGGCTCCATCGCGAAGCGGAAGACCCGCCGGACGGGTGCCGTGCACAGCAGGGTGACGGCCGTGGCCGCGACCAGGGTCACGAAGATCTCGCCGAGCGGCCTGTGCATCCACGCGTGGTCGAACCAGCCCCAGTAGGTGCCGGCCTTGACCAGGAAGCCGTGCAGCAGATAGCCGTACAGGGTGCCCGCGCCGAGCGCAGTGAACCACGTCCGGCGGCGCGGAACCCAGGAGAAGAAGCACGCGGTGAGCAGCAGCGAACAGCCGAACAGGGCGAACACCATCACCGGGCCCACCCACCACGGGACGCCGAGTTCCTGCGCGCTGTCGCGGTGGTAGAACCAGGCGGTGTTCATCCGCGGCACCGCCCACCAGCCCACCGCGAGCGCGGCGGCGAACACCGGCACCGACAGGATGCGCACCTCACGGCGGCGTGCCAGCTGGAAGTGCTCGGGCTTCATGATCAGGCCCAGCACGAAGAACGGGAGGAACTGGAGCACGCGCTGCAGGTCGAGGTCGTCACCGATGTCCGGTGAGACGGACGCGAGCATGGCGACGACGAGCGCGACCGGGAGCGGCCAACGCACCATCTTCCACAGGGGGGTGGTCAGCCGCCAGATGAACAGCGCGCACAGGAACCAGGTGAGGTACCACGGGTCGAGCAGGCTGATCGGCAGCGACGTGTCGCCGGCGGCCCAGCGCTTGAAGAGGACGTACGACACCTCGAAGACGACGTAGGGGACGGCGACGCCGGTCACCAGCCGCTTCAGACGGTCGGGGCGCATGTCGAAACTGCGCGAGAAGTAGCCGGAGATGATGATGAAGGCCGGCATGTGGAAGGAGTACACGACCGTGTACGCCGCCTCCAGGATGCGACTCTGGCCCTTCAGGGGCTCCCAGGCGTGGCCCATGGCCACGAGCACGATCGCCAGGTACTTGGCGTTGTCGAAGAAGGCGTCGCGCTGCGCCGCGGGTTTCGCGGCCGGGGCGGCGGCCTCGGTCGGTACCGTCGTGGCGTGCTGCGCGGACTGATCCCGTGGTGAGCGCGGACCCGGCACTCCCCGGGCCGGCTGTTGTGCCGGGGGGAGCGGCGCTCGCTGCCGGCCGTTCGGTCGGAGTGAGTTCGTCACAGACCCTCCCGCCAGGCGCGGAGGGAGACGGTCCGGAACGTTGCTGCGCTTGCGGGGGGCGAGGCGGCGTGGAACATCTGAGGCACCCTAGCGTCGTATGTGTGTCTTCGTAAAACCCTCGGCGTCATTCCTGCATATGGGCGGCGGGTACCCCGTATTTGAAGATGTGTGCCTCTTGGTTCGCAAGCGGATCCGCATACCGATTCGCTTACCGTACTGGGCGGTTGTGCGGCTGGTCTGTCCACATTCTTCATGACTAAACGGTGCATAAGGTTCGCGGGCGACTCTGGTGATATGTCCGATTCATTAGTCTTTAGTGGCCTGTTGGCGACCGGTGTGCGGCGGCCTCGATGTGCCTGTGGCAACAATTCGAATTGCCTGCGAACGAGATGTGTGGACACAGCAACGGTCCTGCTGAATTTCCTGACCGGGATGCCCTCGAATTACGCTGCGGAGCACTGTGGTTCACTCGTTCCCGAAGGCGGCCGGTGAGTGGGCTCCACGGGTTCGCGACCGATGATGTGTCACCTGCGGCATACGGAAGCCGCGTTGGTGGCACGATGGTTCTGGCGGGGGTGTGAGGGGTTGCATCCCCGGGCCGGGAGAGCGAACCGACCGTAGGGTGTGATCAGTTGTGGCCATCTCGCTGTCAGTGGTACTGCTGTTGGCGATCATCCTCGTGGTGCTGATCCGGGGAGGATCGATCAAGGCGGGGCCCGCGATCGTCGCGGTGCTCTTCGGCTTCTTCCTCGCGTCGACCGGCATGGCTCCGTCCATCCAACGGTTCCTCGACTCGATAGCGCAGACCATCAACTCGATCAGCTTCTGACCGGACCGGTCCTGACTGATCCAGGTCCGGCCGCGGCCCGGCCCGCACGCGACGGCCGCGGACACCGACGGCCGCGCCCTCGGCCACCCCTGCCCGCCGGATGCCCGGCCACCGCACCCCGGCACTCCCGCGGTTGACCGCTCCGCGCCGCCCGCGCGGAGCGCGCAACCCTTCACGCTGTATTGCGCCGAGCGCGCGAGCCTTCACGCCGTCCGCGCCGCGCTCACCCCTTCGCGCCGGTCCGCGCCATGCTCGGCCCTTCGTGCCGTCCGCGGCGCGACCGGCCGGCCTCGCCGCGCCCCGGCAACCTCGAAAACGACCGAGGCCGGGCCGGGGGAGAACGCCACTCGACTCCTGCCCTCGCGCCCCCTGGGCGCCGCGCCCCGGGCAGGAAATGCCTGAGCGACAAGCCCAGTTGCGACACCTGAATGGGTGACTATAGTAGGAATTGACTCTATGTGAGAAAAATGCGAAGGGACTGTTATGTCTACCGCGCACAGAAGAGGCGCCGCCATCCTGAGCTCGGCCTTCATCGCCGCAACCATCGCTCTGGTCCCGGTCGGCATGCAGCAGGCGTCCGCGTCCGCACCGAGCGAGACGCACGCCAGTGCGGCCGTCAACGTTTCCAAGTCGAACCAGGACTACACGCGCGGCTTCAAGGACGGCTTCAAGTCCGGTGTCCGCCAGGGTCAGCGGAGCTGCGGGGACGACGAACGAGCCGCCACCGTCCTGCACAAGGACAAGAACAAGGACAGGGACTACCAGCGCGGCTTCAAGGACGGCTTCAAATCCGGGTTCCGTCAGGGGCAGGGCTCGTGCTGAAGCTTCCGCAGGCTCACTCGGACCGCGGAAACGATCAGGGCCAGGCGGAGGAATGAACCTCTGACCTGGCCCTGAGCCGTTCAGAGCGGGCGACGGGAATCGAACCCGCGTAGCTAGTTTGGAAGACTAGGGCTCTACCATTGAGCTACGCCCGCACGCATTGCCCCGCAGGTCAGTGACCGCGGCGCTGAAGGCATCGTAGCGGGTTGTACCCCCTCGACGCACACCCTGTTCCGGCGCCCCGCGGACGTCCGTGAAATGCGGCAGCCGCACTGCCTGCGGGCATGTACCCTACGTGTCGCACCGACGGGGTGTGGCGCAGCTTGGTAGCGCGTCCGCTTTGGGAGCGGAAGGCCGTGGGTTCAAATCCCGCCACCCCGACCACCAGCGGCATCCGGCGACCGAAGGCCGATGGCCGGGATCGCAAGATCGCCTTTTGGGGCGTGTACCGCCTGCGGTTACTATGCAGGTTGCGCGCCCGTATGTCTGCACTGTTACGTCTCTCAAGGGCCCGTGAATCCACTACGGCTCCGCCCGACCGACCGGGCGGACGCACGCAGCGGAACCCCGCAGCAGTACCCCCAAGAAGTCAGCCACAAGGAGACCGAACCGTGAAGAGCGCCGTGGAGAACCTGAACCCGACCCGGGTTCGGCTCACTGTCGAGGTGCCCTTCGAGGAGCTCAAGGACAGCCTCGACGCGGCGTACAAGAAGATCAACCAGCAGGTCACGGTGAAGGGCTTCCGGAAGGGCAAGATCCCGGCCCGCGTCATCGACCAGCGGTTCGGTCGCGGCGCCGTGCTCGAAGAGGCCGTCAACGACGCGCTCCCGAAGTTCTACACCGAAGCGGTCAACGAGGCTGAGCTGAACGTCCTCGGCCAGCCCGAGGTCGACATCACCGAGCTGAAGGACGGCGAGACGCTGAACTTCACCGCCGAGGTCGACGTCCGTCCGGCCATCGAGATCCCGGACTACTCCGGCATCGAGGTCGAGGTCGACGCCATCGAGGTGAGCGACGAGGACATCGAGAAGGCCGTCGAGGAGCTCCGTGAGCGCTTCGCGTCCACCTCGCCGGTCGAGCGCGCCGCCGAGGAGGGCGACGTCGTCACGCTCGACCTGGAGGCCAAGGTCGACGGAGAGGTGCTGGAGGACGGCGTCGCCTCCGACGTCTCGTACACCATCGGCTCCGGCGAGCTGCTGGAAGGCATCGACGAGGCCGTCAAGGGCCTGGAGGCCGGTGGCGAGACCACCTTCACCTCCGAGCTCAAGGGCGGCTCCGCGGCCGGCAAGGAGGCCGAGGTCACCGTCAAGGTCTCCCAGGTCGCCGCACGCGAACTCCCCGAGCTGGACGACGAGTTCGCGCAGCTCGCCTCCGAGTTCGACACCCTCGAGGAGCTCCGCGCGGACAGCCGCAAGCGCCTCGAGAACATGAAGGAGTACGACCAGGCCACGCAGGCCCAGGAGCGCGTCCTGGAGAAGCTGCTCGAGCTGGTCGAGGTGCCCGTCCCCGAGAAGCTGCTCGAGGACGAGATCAACACCCGCAAGCACAACCTCGAGCACCACCAGCTCGGCCAGATGGGCCTCGACCTCGCGAAGTACCTGGAGATCCAGGGCAAGACCGAGGAAGAGTGGGACGCCGAGACCAAGGACGCCGCGGTCAAGGGCATCAAGACGCAGTTCGTCCTCGACGAGCTCGTCAACAAGGAGAAGCTGAACGTCAACCAGGAGGAGCTCACCGAGCACCTCATGCGGCGTGCGGCCTCCTCCGGCATGTCCCCCGACCAGTTCGCCCAGGCGGTCGTCGAGGGCGGCCAGGTCCCGATGCTGGTCGGCGAGGTCGCCCGCGGCAAGGCGCTCGCTGTCGTCGTCGAGGCCGCCACGGTCAAGGACACGAACGGCGAGATCGTCGACCTGGACGACGAGGACGAGACGGAGGGCTCCACGGAGTCCACCGAGGTCGTCGAGTCCGAGGCCGCCGAGGGCAAGCCCGAGGCCTGACCGCCTCACCAGCCCGAGGGCTGACCGCCTCACCAGTACGTCGCGACGGGCCCCCGGGGACTTACGAGTCCCCGGGGGCCCGTACGTCTTCCGGGCCCCCGTCCTCGCCCCCTGGGGCCCGCCGCGTGTCTCGGGGGCGTACGGAACCGGGCGAGCGCTCCGCCACCGGACGTACCCGACGGCGCACAGTCGGTGGCGGACGTCCGCACGGCCCCGCGGGGGTGGGCGGCGCGGCTCCGCGCGCCTCTCCAGGGGCCCGCGGCACCCCGGTCCGGGCGCCGCGGCGCATGCGCTCACAGCGAACAGTTCCTTCTCCGGGATTCCCCGGAGGGACCAGCGCGTTAGGGTCCATGAATACGAGGGCAGGGGAGTCCCCGAAGCCGCCCGGAGCGGTGTTGCACCGGGGTCCCACGCCCCCAGCAGAAGACGTGAGACGGCCCGGCGCCGTCGTAAGACGAGCAGGTGGATACGTGACGAATCTGATGCCCACAGCTGCCGGCGACCCCATCGGTGGTGGCCTCGGCGACCAGGTCTACAACCGACTGCTCGGCGAGCGGATCATCTTCCTCGGCCAGGCGGTCGACGATGACATCGCCAACAAGATCACGGCGCAGCTGCTGCTCCTTGCCTCCGACCCGGACAAGGACATCTACCTCTACATCAACAGCCCCGGCGGTTCGATCACCGCGGGCATGGCGATCTACGACACCATGCAGTACATCAAGAACGACGTGGTGACGATCGCCATGGGCATGGCGGCCTCGATGGGCCAGTTCCTGCTCAGCGCGGGCACCCCCGGCAAGCGCTTCGCGCTGCCGAACGCCGAGATCCTGATCCACCAGCCGTCGGCCGGTCTCGCCGGCTCGGCTTCGGACATCAAGATCCACGCCGAGCGGCTGCTGCACACGAAGAAGCGCATGGCGGAGCTGACCTCCTTCCACACCGGCCAGACCGTGGAGCAGATCACCCGAGACTCGGACCGCGACCGCTGGTTCGACCCGATCGAGGCCAAGGAGTACGGCCTCATCGACGACATCATGCCCACCGCTGCCGGCATGCCGGGCGGCGGCGGCACCGGGGCGGCGTAAGCCCCTCAGCGCCCCCAGGGCGGCCGTGGGGCCCCCAGCCGCCATCCCCGCCCGGCGGGGGTGGCGCAGGGCCCCCAGCGCCCCCAGGCGACCGCCTCAGCCCTTTTCAGGCTCTTCAGGAGACACAGTGAACGACTTCCCCGGCAGCGGCCTCCACGCCCGCGCGCAGGCCGAGTACACCGGTCCTCGCGCGGAGTCCCGCTACGTCATCCCGCGCTTCGTCGAGCGCACCTCGCAGGGCGTGCGTGAGTACGACCCGTACGCGAAGCTGTTCGAGGAGCGCGTCATCTTCCTCGGCGTGCAGATCGACGACGCCTCCGCCAACGACGTCATGGCGCAGCTGCTGTGCCTGGAGTCGATGGACCCCGACCGTGACATCTCGGTCTACATCAACAGTCCCGGTGGCTCCTTCACGGCGCTCACCGCGATCTACGACACGATGCAGTTCGTGAAGCCCGACATCCAGACGGTCTGCATGGGCCAGGCCGCCTCGGCCGCCGCGATCCTGCTGGCCGCCGGTACGCCGGGCAAGCGCATGGCGCTCCCGAACGCCCGTGTGCTGATCCACCAGCCCTACAGCGAGACCGGCCGCGGCCAGGTCTCGGACCTCGAGATCGCGGCGAACGAGATCCTCCGGATGCGTGCGCAGCTCGAGGACATGCTGGCCAAGCACTCGACCACGCCGATCGAGAAGATCCGCGAGGACATCGAGCGCGACAAGATCCTCACCGCTGAGGACGCGCTGGCGTACGGCCTGATCGACCAGATCATCTCCACCCGCAAGATGAACAGTTCCGCGATCGTCTGACGTACCGCTGTATCGTCTGCCGCTCCTTGGCGCGGTTCACGACAAAGTGAACCACGCCAAGGGGGGCCCGAACGGGGGGCTCGGCAAGGTACCGTCGTTCATAAGGCAGCACCAGGAGTCGCTGGACCTAGGCGTCTCCCAGGCGAAGGGGAAGCACACCGTGGCACGCATCGGTGACGGCGGCGATCTGCTCAAGTGCTCGTTCTGTGGCAAGAGCCAGAAGCAGGTCAAGAAGCTCATCGCAGGCCCCGGTGTGTACATCTGCGATGAGTGCATCGATCTCTGCAACGAGATCATCGAGGAAGAACTCGCGGAGACGAGCGAGGTCCGCTGGGAGGAACTCCCCAAGCCCCGCGAGATCTACGAGTTCCTGGAGGGGTACGTCGTCGGCCAGGAGGCCGCGAAGAAGGCCCTCTCCGTCGCGGTGTACAACCACTACAAGCGGGTCCAGGCGGGTGAGAACGGCGGCGGTCAGAACCGGGACGACGCCATCGAGTTGGCGAAGTCCAACATCCTCCTGCTGGGTCCCACGGGCTCCGGCAAGACCCTGCTGGCCCAGACACTCGCCCGGATGCTCAACGTCCCGTTCGCCATCGCCGATGCGACGGCGCTGACGGAGGCGGGCTACGTCGGCGAGGACGTCGAGAACATCCTGCTGAAGCTCATCCAGGCAGCGGACTACGACGTCAAGAAGGCCGAGACGGGCATCATCTACATCGACGAGATCGACAAGGTGGCCCGCAAGAGCGAGAACCCGTCGATCACGCGCGACGTGAGCGGTGAGGGTGTCCAGCAGGCGCTGCTGAAGATCCTGGAGGGCACGACGGCCTCGGTCCCGCCCCAGGGCGGCCGCAAGCACCCGCACCAGGAGTTCATCCAGATCGACACGACGAACGTCCTGTTCATCGTGGGCGGCGCCTTCGCGGGCCTGGAGAAGCTCATCGAGTCCCGCGCGGGTGCGAAGGGCATCGGCTTCGGCGCGACGATCCGCTCGAAGCGCGAACTGGAGGAGAAGGACCAGTTCGAGGACGTCATGCCCGAGGACCTGGTCAAGTTCGGCATGATCCCCGAGTTCATCGGCCGGCTCCCGGTCATCACGTCGGTCCACAACCTCGACCGCGCGGCGCTCCTCCAGATCCTCGTCGAACCGCGCAACGCGCTCGTCAAGCAGTACCAGCGTCTCTTCGAACTCGACGGTGTGGAGCTGGACTTCGAGCGCGAGGCGCTCGAGGCCATCGCCGACCAGGCCATCCTCCGCCAGACCGGCGCGCGCGGCCTGCGCGCCATCATGGAGGAGGTCCTCCAGGCGGTGATGTACGAGGTCCCCTCGCGCAAGGACGTGGCGAGGGTCGTCATCACGGCCGACGTGGTCCTGTCGAACGTCAACCCGACACTCATCCCGCGGGACGCCCGCGGGCGGGGCCCGGGGGAGCAGAAGACGGCGTAACCCGCAGATGTACACACCAGGCACATGACGAAGGGCCCCGGTCGACCGACCGGGGCCCTTCGTGTGTCGACGTGAACGGTCAGATCTTGACGCGGACGTCGTCACGGAGCTTGCTGGCGGTCTCGGCCGCGACGTCCATCGACCCGCTCTTGCCCGCGATGATGCTCGCCGTGTCGTACGAGACCACGTAGGCGACGGTGCTGTGGTCGCCCCAGATGCAGATCGGCATCCGGGTCGTCTTGCCGCTGGCCTCGGTCTCCACGAACTGGCACTTCATGACACCGTTCTTGAAGCCGGCGGGCGTCATCTTCTGAGGGCTGCCGACGAGTTTGCCGTCGGAGGCGGAGCCCTTCTCGGACTCCTTCTTGGTGTTGGCGAACATGGCGTCGATGACCTTCTCCGGGTCGTCGATGCTGCCGTAGACGCCGCTGAACGTCACCAGCTTGCCGTTGACGGGGCTGCCGCTCTGGTAGCTCGCGCTGACGTCCTTGGGGTTCTCGACGCCCCAGCTCTCGGCGTCCTTGATGTCCGACTTGGACATGGTGCCGGACTTGGCGTCGCCGCTCTTCTTGTACGTGTCGTCGATCACGGTCGCCGGCGCCGTCAGCTTGTGCGCCCCGTCGTCCCCGACCGAGGCGCCGCCCCCGCCGCCACCGGCGAGGAGGGCCGCGCCCACGGCGATCACGGCCACGACCGCCACCGCGCCGATGATGAGCGCCGTCTTCTTCTTGCCGCCGCCGGGCGCGGGCGGCTGCGGAGCGCCGTAGGGCTGCTGACCGTAAGGGGGCTGCTGACCGTAGGGGGGCTGCTGGCCGTACGGCTGCTGCTGGCCGTACGGAGGCGTCTGGGGCGGGGCACCCTGGGGCGCCTGGGGAGCCTGCTGGGGATAGCCGTAGCCGGGCTGCGGGGGAGTCCCCGGAGCCTGTGCCGGGTAGCCGTAGCCGGGCTGGGGCGCCTGCGGCGGCTGGCCGTACGGGCCAGGCTGCCCCGGCTGACCGCCGTACGGTCCGGGCTGCTGGGGCTGCCCGCCGTACGGGCCCGGCTGGTTGTAGCTCATTCTGGGTTCCCCTCCAGATGCTTATGTGTTCCTGACATCCTGGCGCAACGCCCGGGATGCCACGGCAGTGGGGGGCGGACCGTTACGAAAGAAACGCGTTTAGGGACAGGGCGGTGACGCCTCTAAACTGACCCCGTGACCGAGAACTCTCAGCAGCCGCAATCAGCGCCCACTTCCGAACTGCCGACCCAGTACGCGCCGGCCGAGGTAGAGGGGAAGCTGTACGAGCGCTGGGTAGAACGGGGTTACTTCGCCGCCGACGCGAAGAGCGACAAGCCCGCGTACACCATCGTCATCCCGCCGCCGAACGTCACCGGCTCGCTGCACCTGGGCCACGCCTTTCAGCACACGCTGATGGACGCGCTGACGCGCCGCAGGCGCATGCAGGGCTACGAGGCGCTCTGGCTCCCCGGCATGGACCACGCCGGTATCGCCACCCAGAACAAGGTCGAGCAGCAGCTCGCCGAGGAAGGCAAGTCGCGGCAGGACCTGGGGCGCGAGGAGTTCGTCGAGCGCGTCTGGCAGTGGAAGGAGGAGTACGGCGGCAAGATCCTCGGCCAGATGCGGCGCCTCGGTGACGGTGTCGACTGGGACCGCGAGCGGTTCACCATGGACGAGGGGCTGTCCAAGGCCGTCCAGACCATCTTCAAGAAGCTGTTCGACGACGAGCTGATCTACCGCGCCGAGCGCATCATCAACTGGTGCCCCCGCTGTCTGACGGCGATCTCCGACATCGAGGTCGAGTACCAGGAGGACGACGGCGAGCTGGTCTCGATCAAGTACGGGGAGGGTGACGAGACCCTCGTGGTCGCCACCACCCGTGCCGAGACGATGCTCGGTGACACGGCGGTCGCCGTCCACCCCGACGACGAGCGGTACAAGCACCTGGTCGGCAGGCGCATCAAGCTTCCGCTGACGGACCGTACGATCCCGGTCGTCGCGGACACCCACGTCGACCCCGAGTTCGGCACGGGCGCCGTGAAGGTCACCCCCGCCCACGACCCGAACGACTTCGCGATCGGCCAGCGCCACGGCCTCGAGTCGATCACGGTCATGGACGAGCGGGCCGTCATCACCACCCACGGCCCCTTCCAGGGCCTCGACCGCTTCGAGGCGCGCAGCGCGATCGTCGCCGCGCTGCGTTCGCAGGGCCGGATCGTCGCCGAGAAGCGCCCCTACGTCCACTCCGTGGGCCACTGCTCGCGGTGCAGGACCACCGTCGAGCCGCGTCTGTCCATGCAGTGGTGGGTCAAGGTCGGCCCGCTCGCCCAGGCGGCCGGTGACGCCGTCCGCGACGGCCGGGTCGCCATCCACCCCGCCGACATGTCGAAGCGCTACTTCGACTGGGTCGACAACATGCACGACTGGTGCATCTCGCGGCAGTTGTGGTGGGGTCACCGGATTCCCGTCTGGTACGGGCCCGCCGGCGAGGTCGTCTGCCTCGGCCCCGACGAGGAGCCGCCGGGCACGGAGGCCGAGGGCTGGAAGCAGGACACGGACGTCCTGGACACCTGGTTCTCGTCCGGCCTGTGGCCGTTCTCCACGCTGGGCTGGCCCGAGCGGACCGTGGACCTGGAGAAGTTCTACTCGACCGACGTCCTGCTCACCGGCCACGACATCATCTTCTTCTGGGTCGCCCGGATGATGATGTTCGGCCTGTACGCGATGGACGGCGAGGTGCCCTTCAAGACCATCGCCCTCACCGGCCTGGTCCGTGACGAGCGCGGCAAGAAGATGTCGAAGTCCTTCGGCAACGTGGTGGACCCGCTCGACTGGATGGACGCGTACGGCTCGGACGCCGTCCGCTTCACGCTCGCCCGCGGCGCCAACCCCGGTACGGACGTGCCGATCGGCGAGGACTGGGTCCAGGCGTCCCGGAACTTCGCCAACAAGATCTGGAACGCCACCCGTTTCGCGCTGATGAACGGCGCGACGGTCGAAGGGCCGCTGCCGGACCCGGAGAAGCTGTCGGCAACCGACCGGTGGATCCTGTCGCGGCTGAACAAGACCGTGGCCGAAGTCGACGCGTTCTACGAGGACTTCCAGTTCGCGAAGCTGTCGGACGCGCTGTACCACTTCGCGTGGGACGAGGTCTTCGACTGGTACGTCGAGCTGTCCAAGACGACGTTCATGGCGGGCGGCGAGCCCGCGGAGATCTCGGGCCGGGTGCTCGGCGAGGTCCTCGACGTGACGCTCCGCCTCCTCCACCCGGTCGTCCCGTTCGTGACGGAGACGCTCTGGACGACGCTGACCGGCGGCGAGTCGGTCGTCGTCGCCGACTGGCCGAAGGACAGCGGGTTCCGTGACGCCGCCGCCGAGCGGGAGATCGAGACGCTCCAGCAGGTCATCACGGAGGTCCGCCGCTTCCGCGCCGACCAGGGGCTGCAGCCCGGTCAGCGCGTTCCGGCCCGGTTGACGCTCGACGGGACCGCGCTGGCCCCGCACGAGGCGGCCATCCGCCAGCTGCTGCGCCTGCAGCCGGAGGGGGAGGCCTTCGCGGCCACGGCGACGCTGCCCGTCGCCGGTGCCACGGTGGCGCTCGACCTCTCCGGCACGATCGATGTGGCGGCCGAGCGCAAGCGGCTCGCCAAGGATCTCGCCGCCGCGGAGAAGGAGAAGGCCCAGGCGAACGCCAAGCTCGGCAACGAGGCGTTTCTCGCCAAGGCTCCGGACCAGGTGGTGGAGAAGATCCGTACGCGGCTCGCCAAGGCGGACGAGGACATCGCGCGGATCCGGACGCAGCTGGAGCGACTGCCGCAGGCATGAGGCTGGCCGACGAAGGCCCTTCGGGACCCTTGAGGTTCCGGGGGCCTTTGTCGTTTCTGCGGGTGCGGGTGCGGGTGCGGGTGCGGGTGCGGGTGGGTGGGGGTTGCTCGCGCAGTTCCCCGCGCCCCTTGGGCGGGGATTCGGCCCGGTCTCTCGCGTGCGGGCCGGTGGGGGCTGGTCGCGCAGTTCCCCGCGCCTTTTGGGCGGGGCCTCGCCCCCGGTGGGTGTTTCAGCCTGTCCGGCGTTCGAGGACGAGGCCGTTCAGGCCGATGCGGGGGTCCGGGGGGCGCAGCGCCCCTGGCCGGTCCCTGGGCGAGCGGAGTCGAGGCCGCGGGGCCGGTGGGGGCGGGAACCCCCGGAGGGGCGCGGCTCCGTAGACTGGGAGGGTGAGTGAGCTCCCCCCGTACGACGACAGCAGCGAGTCAGGCGAATCGGAACCGCGGGATCCGATCGGTCTCTTCGACGAGATCGTCGCGGCCGAGACCGACCGTGACCCCGATCTCGCGGTGATCGAGGCCGGCAGCCGCACCCTGCGTGCCCGGGGCAGCGCCGCCGAGCGGGCCGACGTGCCCGCCCGCCCGGCCGACCCCGAGATCGACAGGGCGTTGCGCGAGGTGGAGGCCGAGCTCGCCACCCGCTGGGGCGAGACCAAGCTGGAGCCCTCCGTCAGCCGCATCGCCGCGCTGATGGACGTGCTGGGCGAGCCGCAGCGCGCGTACCCCTCGATCCACATCACCGGGACGAACGGCAAGACGTCCACCGCACGCATGATCGAGGCCCTGCTGGGCGCCTTCGACCTGCGCACCGGCCGGTACACCAGCCCTCACGTCCAGTCGGTCACCGAGCGGATCAGCCTCGACGGGACCCCGGTCTCCGCCGAGCGGTTCATCGAGACGTACGAGGACATCAAGCCGTACGTCGAGATGGTCGACTCCCAGCAGGAGTACCGGCTCTCCTTCTTCGAGGTGCTCACGGCCATGGCGTACGCGGCCTTCGCGGACGCTCCCGTGGACGTGGCCGTCGTCGAGGTCGGGATGGGCGGCAGCTGGGACGCCACCAACGTGATCGACGGCGCCGTGGCCGTCGTCACCCCCATCGACCTCGACCACACCGACCGCCTCGGCACGACCCCCGGCGAGATCGCCACGGAGAAGGCCGGCATCGTCAAGCAGGACGCGACCGTCATCCTGGCGCAGCAGCCGGTGGACGCGGCCCAGGTGCTGCTGAAGAAGGCAGTCGAGGTCGATGCCACCGTGGCCCGCGAGGGCCTGGAGTTCGGGGTCGTGGCGCGGCAGGTCGCCGTGGGCGGTCAGCTGGTCACGCTGCGCGGGCTCGGCGGGGAGTACGAGGAGGTCTTCCTGCCGCTGCACGGCGCGTACCAGGCGCACAACGCCGCCGTGGCGCTCGCCGCGGTCGAGGCGTTCTTCGGCGTCGGTGCCGCGCACGCGCAGAGCCTCGACATCGACACCGTCCGCAAGGCCTTCGCCTCGGTGACCTCACCGGGCCGCCTGGAGATCGTGCGCCGCTCGCCCACCGTCGTCCTGGACGCCGCGCACAATCCGGCGGGCGCCCGTGCCACCGCCGAGGCCGTCAGCGAGGTCTTCGACTTCAGCCGGCTGATCGGTGTGGTCGGCGCGAGTGCCGACAAGAACGTACGGGGGCTGCTGGAAGCCTTCGAGCCGATCTTCTCCGAGGTCGTGGTCACGCGGAACTCCAGCCATCGCGCGATGGACGTGGACGAGCTGGCCGGGATCGCCGTCGAGATCTTCGGCGAGGACCGGGTGCAGGTCGAGCCGCGCCTCGACGACGCGATCGAGGCCGCGATCACGCTGGCCGAGGAGGAGGGCGAGTACACCGGCGGCGGCGTCCTCGTCACCGGTTCCGTCATCACCGTCGGCGAGGCCCGACTGCTTCTGGGAAGGCGCTGACCCCCGTGCGTACGCTCTGTGCTTCGACCCTGATCGGCGAGTTCTTCGTCGTCGGCTTCGCCGGGCTGGTCGCGATGAAGGACCCGGGGCTGTCCACGTCCACCGTCTGGACGGTCAGCGGGATCGTCATGGTGCTGAGTGTCCTGCTCTGTGGCATGATCACCCGGCCCGGCGGCGTGCAGCTCGGCTGGGCCCTCCAGATCGTGCTGATCGCCGGCGGGTTCTTCGTGACCTCGATGTTCTTCCTGGGCGCGATCTTCGCGGCGCTGTGGTGGGCTTCGGTGCACTACGGCCGGAAGATCGACGAGGCGAAGGCCCGGTTCGCCGCGCAGGCGGAGGCGGAGGGGCACGCCGTGTAGCGGACGCGCCCCACGACTTCCGCGCAGGTCCCGAGGCCGCGTATCACCTGACTCTGCGTGACACCCACCCCGACACGCCCTGTAGCCTCGGTCACCCGCACACTTGTGACCTGAAGGAGCACCACCGTGAGCCAGCGCACCCTCGTCCTGCTCAAGCCCGACACCGTCCGTCGTGGCCTGACCGGCGAGATCATCAGCCGCATCGAGCGCAAGGCCGGCTGGCAGATCACCGCGCTGGAGCTGCGGACGCTGGACCAGGACACGCTGGAGCAGCACTACGGCGAGCACAAGGGCAAGCCGTTCTACGAGCCGCTCGTCGAGTTCATGGCGTCCGGCCCGGTCGTGGCGCTGGTCGTCGAGGGTGAGCGGGTCATCGAAGGGGTGCGGGCGCTGGCCGGCCCCACCGACCCGATCGCCGCGGCCCCCGGCTCCATCCGCGGGGACTTCGGCGTGATCGTCCGCGAGAACCTGATCCACGCCTCCGACTCCGAGGAGTCCGCCGAGCGTGAGCTGAAGATCTTCTTTCCCGGCCGCGGCTGAGTTCCACGGACCGCGCGAGCGCTAATTTTCCGCGAATTTTTCGCGGGATCGTCTCGTCATTCGGATGTCCGCTCCGGGGCGGCCGTGAAATTTCCGGCCGTCCTGTGGCATATGCGTGCCGATTGGGGGAACGCGTGCCCCCGATGGCCCGTCTCCACAAGCGGGGCGGCGTCGCACATGCTGACAATGGCGAAGACCCTCGCGCAGTGTTCGTGCAGGCGCGTCTACGATGTAAGCCTTCACGTCACAGCACCCACCTCGCCTTACCTGACAAGCCGTCAAAGCTCCACTTGGGAAGGCCAGACGAATCCTGATGGGGAACTCAATGTCGTTCATCGGCCGTGACATGGCTGTCGACCTCGGGACCGCCAACACGCTGGTGTACGTCAGGGGTCGCGGGATCGTACTCAACGAGCCGTCCGTCGTCGCGATCAACACCAACACCGGTGGCATTCTCGCGGTCGGCGCGGAGGCCAAGAAGATGATCGGGCGGACCCCCGGCAACATCGTTGCCGTACGTCCGCTGAAGGACGGTGTCATCGCCGACTTCGAGATCACCGAGCGCATGCTCCGCTACTTCATCCTGAAGATCCACAAGCGGCGCTATCTCGCCCGTCCACGTGTCGTCGTCTGTGTGCCCTCCGGCATCACGGGCGTCGAGCGCCGTGCCGTCATCGAGGCGTCGTCCCAGGCCGGCGCCCGCCAGGTGCACATCATCGAGGAGCCCATGGCCGCGGCCATCGGTTCCGGCCTGCCGGTCCACGAGGCCACGGGCAACATGGTGGTGGACATCGGCGGCGGCACCACGGAGGTCGCGGTGATCTCGCTCGGCGGCATCGTCACCGCCCAGTCCATCCGCGTCGCGGGCGACGAACTGGACAACGCGATCATCCAGCACATCAAGAAGGAGTACAGCCTCCTCCTCGGTGAGCGGACCGCGGAACAGATCAAGATCACGATCGGTTCGGCGTACGACCTCGACACTGACGAGCACACCGAAATCCGTGGCCGGGACCTTGTGTCCGGGCTGCCCAAGACCGTCGTCATCTCCGCGGCCGAAGTCCGCAAGGCGATCGAGGAGCCGGTCAACGCGATCGTCGACGCCGTGAAGACGACGCTCGACAAGTGCCCGCCGGAGCTGTCGGGCGACGTGATGGACCGCGGAATCGTTCTGACCGGCGGCGGAGCCCTGCTGCGGGGTCTCGACGAGCGGCTGCGCCGCGAGACCGGCATGCCGATCCACATCGCCGAGGACCCGCTGGACAGCGTCGCGCTCGGCGCCGGCAAGTGCGTCGAGGAGTTCGAGGCGCTCCAGCAGGTGCTGGACGCCCAGCCGCGCAGATGAGGTAACTCTTCGGTTCCGCCGTACGAGATGATCTCCTCTCGTACGGCGGATCGTTGATATAGAGGCATAAGCTCACCCAAAGAGCCTCTTGGGGCAGCCTCTTGGGGAGGCCCTCCGGTCAGCCCTGCGGGCTGCCCTCTTTGGGTACGACGAATTCCGACGAGGAAGGCACGGCCGCCGCACGTGAGGGACACACGAGAGAGCCGGCTGCTCCTGGTGCTGCTGATCGCCATCGCGTTCGCTCTGATCACGGTGGACATCCGGGGCGGAGAGGACTCACCGGTCCAGGGCGCCCGTCAGGCCGCCGCGACGGTCTTCGGCCCGATCGAGAACGGGGTGTCCTCCGCGGTCGACCCCGTCGGCAACGCGATCACCGCGGTCCGTGACTCGGACGACCGGCACGACCGCGTCGCCCGGCTCGAGCACGACAACGCGGCGCTGAAGGCGAAACTCGGCAGCGACGACCGCAACCGCAGCCGGCTGGGCCAGCTCAACAAGGTGCTGCGCATGGCCGGCGACGGACAGTACGGCATCAAGGGCGCCGAGGTCATCGCCATAGGAGCGGCCCAGGGCTTCTCCTGGACCGTGACGATCGACGTCGGCGCGAACGACGGCATCACCCGCGACATGACCGTGCTGAACGGGGACGGGCTGGTCGGACGCATCACCACCGTCGGCCCCGACACCTCCACCGTGCTGCTCGCCAACGACCCCGACTTCACGGTCGGCACACGCATGGAGTCGAGCGACGAACTCGGCTTCGCCTCCGGACAGGGCGACCGCCCGCTGCGGGTCGAGCTGCTCAACGGCAAGGCCAAGATCAAGAAGGGCGACCGCCTGGTCACGTTCGGCTCGCAGGCCGACAAGCCCTTCGTGCCCGGCGTCCCGGTCGGCGTGGTCTCCCGCGTCGACCCCTCCGGCGGCGGCCTGACCCGCACGGTCTACGTGACGCCGTACGCCTCGTTCACGAAGCTCGACATCGTCGGCGTCGTCGTCCAGGCCCCCCGCAAGGACCCCCGCGACGAGGTCCTGCCCCCCAAGCCCAGACCGACGCCCACGCCGACCGTGACCGTCACGGTCACCCCCTCGGCGGACGCCCCCCTCGACGGCCAGCAGCAACAGCAGTAGGAGCCGAACCCCATGCGTCTCAACCGGATGCTGCTCTCCACCACCCTGGTGGTCGTCGCCCTGGTGATCCAGGTGAGCGTCCTCGCCCGTCTCCACCTCCCCGGTGCCGTCCCGGACCTGGTCCTCCTGACCGTGCTGGCCCTCGCCATGGTCTACGGCCATGTCGGCGGCGCCCTCATCGGCTTCGGCGCGGGCCTGCTCGCCGACCTCGCCCCGCCCGCCGACCACGCCGCCGGGCGCTACGCCCTCGTGCTGTGCGTCATCGGCTATCTCGCCGGTCTGGTGAAGCCGGAGAACGGCCAGCTCAAGTCCGCGACCGGACCGATGGCCGTGGTCGTCGCCGCCGCGGTCGGTTCCACCCTGCTCTACGCCGGTGTCGGCGCCCTCGTCGGCGACACCGCCGCCCGCCATGTGGGCCTCGGCAGCCTGCTGTTCACGGCCGCGCTGTACGACTTGCTGCTCGCGCCGTTCGTGGTGCCGGGCCTGATGGCGCTGGCCCGGCGCGCGGAGAACAACCCGCTCGGCGAGTCCGGCGCGTCGGCCAAGGCCGCCGATGTCTCCTCGGGGTGGCTCGCCTCCGGCACCGGTCTGCGCATCGGCAGCCAGCGCGGTATGCGGGTCAAGGCGGCCAGGGCGCGCGTCGCCCGCGCGGGGCGCATCAAGGGGGTCAAGCGACTGTGACCGCGGATGAGTTCACTCCGGGCGCCGTGGCTGGCGTACACAGGTTGGCCGGGTATTCGTATGTCTCGTACACACACTGAGAGGGGGAGGCAGCAGCAGTGACCAACATCCCCGAGACCGGCAGGACCCCACGGGTCCAGATCCGACTCGTCGTCATCCAGATTCTCGTGCTCTCCCTCCTCGGCACCCTCGGCGGCCGCCTCTGGTACCTCCAGATCCGCAACGGCGACGAGTACGCCAAGGAAGCCTCCGGCAACCACGTCCAGCAGGTCGTCCAGCCCGCCGTGCGCGGCTCGATCCTCGACGCGCGCGGTGTGCCGATCGCCGACAACGAGACCCGGCTCGTGGTCTCCGCCTCGCGCACCGACCTCCTGAAGATGAAGGACGACGGCAAGGCGGTCCTGACCAAGCTCGCCGGCGTGCTCGGCGAGAAGCCCGAGGACGTCATCCAGAAGGTCCGGCTGTGCGACGCGAAGACCCCGCAGCCCTGTTGGAACGGCTCGCCCTACCAGCCGATCCCCATCACGGACGAGGCCACCGCCAAGCAGGCCCTGCAGATCCGTGAGCGCTCCGAGGACTTCCCCGGCATCACCGCCGAGCCCGAGGCCGTACGGCGCTACGCCGCTCCCGGCAAGTCCAACGCCGCACAGGTCCTCGGCTACCTCTCGCCCGTCACCGACGCCGAGATCACCAAGGCCAAGGACACCGAGTCGCCGTACCTGCGCTCCGACCAGGTCGGCCGCTCCGGTCTCGAGCGCCAGTACGACAAGGAACTGCGCGGCAAGGCCGGCGTCACCCGCTACGAGGTCGACAACCTGGGCCGTGTCATCGGCAAGGCCAAGAGCGACAAGGCCGAGTCCGGTGCGAACCTCGTCACCAGCATCGACGCCCGGGTCCAGCGCGTCGCCGAGTACGAGCTGAACAACGCGATGAAGATCGCCCGTACCCAGTACGACAAGATCACCAGCGAGAATTACAAGGCCGACTCCGGCGCGGTCGTCGTGATGGAGGCCAAGACCGGCCGGATCGTCGCCATGGCGTCCAACCCGACGTACGACCCGAACGCCTGGGTCGGCGGCATCTCCGCCAAGGACTACACGCGGCTCACCGGCAAGGGCTCCGACTACCCGCTGCTCAACAGGGCCATACAGGGTCAGTCCGCGCCCGGTTCGACGTTCAAGGTCGTCTCCACGGCCGCCGCGGTCGAGGCCGGCTACGACTTCGACGGCAACTACCCCTGCACGAGCTCCTACTCCGTGGGCAGCCAGGTCTTCAAGAACTTCGAGGGCGAGAACTTCGGCCCCATCTCACTCGGCCGGGCCCTCGAGGTCTCCTGCGACACCGTCTTCTACGGCCTCGCCGACAACGAGTGGAAGAAGGACGGCGGCATCAACCCGAAGAAGACCCCCAAGGACTACTTCTACAAGGCCGCCCACCAGTTCGGCCTCGGCAAGGAGACCGGCGTCGACCTGCCCAACGAGGTCACGGGCCGCGTCCCCGACCGCCAGTGGAAGCAGAACTACTGGAAGGCCAACAAGGCCGTCTGGTGCAAGACCGGCAAGAAGAACGGCGACTACGTCCAGCGGATCGCGTACGAGAACTGCCTCGAAGGCAACAAGATGCGCGAGGGTGACTCGATCAACTACTCCATCGGCCAGGGCGACACCCTCGTCACCCCGATCCAGGAAGCCATGATCTACGGGGCGATCGCCAACGGCGGCACCGTGCACACGCCCACCATCGGCAAGGCGATCGTCAGCGCCGACGGCAGGAGCGTCAAGGAGATCAAGCCCCAGGTCCGCGGGAAACTGCCGGTCAGCAAGGCCACGCTCAAGGGCATGAACGCGGCCCTGGAGGGCGTCGTCACCCGCGGTACGGCCGCCTGGAAATTCGGTGGCTGGCCGCAGGACAAGATCCCGCTGCACGCCAAGACCGGTACCGCCGAGGTCTACGGCAAGCAGACGACGTCCTGGCTCGCCACCTACTCCAAGGACTACACGATCGTCATGACGATCGCCCAGGCCGGTACGGGTTCCGGAGCCTCCGGTGAGGCCGTCCGCAACATCTACAACGCCCTGTACGGCGTCTCGCCCGACGGTGCCGTCGACAAGAAGAAGGCCCTGCTCCCCACCCCGCAGAAGAGCCTTCCCAAGATCCAGCCCGACGGCTCGATCGACTCCCCGGAGATCTCCAAGGACCCGGCCAAGGACCAGCAGGCCAACAAGAAGGACACCTCCGACACCACCGACCAGAACCAGGACGGGGCCACCACGCCGTCGCCGAATACGAGCAACCGCGACACCCGCAGGCGCGCGCAGCGCCCGCGGAAGCGGCGGAGGACGAGGATCCTGACATGACCGGAGCGAACAACTTCTCCGTCTCCGGGTACGGCCCCGAGCGCGGCGGAATGTCGCGGCTCCTCGCCCGCGACTCGCTGGCCCGCCGCCTCGACTGGCCGATACTGCTCTCGGCCGTCGCGCTGTCGCTGATCGGCTCGGCCCTCGTCTACTCGGCGACCCGCAACCGCACCGAGATCAACCAGGGCGACCCGTACTACTTCCTCATCCGCCACCTCATGAACACCGGCATCGGCATCGCTCTGATGATCGGCACGGTCTGGCTCGGCCACCGCACCCTGCGCACCGCGGTCCCGATCCTGTACGGCCTCTCGGTCTTCATGATCCTGCTGGTGCTCACCCCGCTCGGCGCGACGATCAACGGCCAGCGCAACTGGCTCGTCGCGGGCGGTCTCTCGCTCCAGCCCGCCGAGTTCACCAAGATCACGATCATCCTGGGCATGGCGATGCTGCTGGCCTCCCGGGTGGACGCGGGCGACAAGCAGTACCCGGACCACCGCACGGTGCTGCAGGCACTGGGCCTCGCGGCCGTCCCGATGATGATCGTCATGCTCATGCCCGACCTCGGCACGATCATGGTCGCGGTCATCATCGTGCTCGGCGTGCTGCTCGCCTCCGGTGCCTCCAACCGCTGGGTGTTCGGCCTGCTCGGGGCGGGCGCGCTGGGCGCGGTGGCGATCTGGCAGCTCAAGATCCTCGACGAGTACCAGATCAACCGCTTCGCCGCCTTCGCCAACCCCGACCTCGACCCGGCAGGCGTCGGCTACAACACCAACCAGGCGCGGATCGCCATCGGCTCCGGCGGCCTCTTCGGCACCGGCCTGGGGCACGGCTCCCAGACGACGGGCCAGTTCGTCCCCGAACAGCAGACGGACTTCGTCTTCACGGTCGCGGGCGAGGAACTGGGCTTCGTTGGCGCGGGCCTCATCCTGTTCCTGCTGGGCGTCGTCCTGTGGCGGGCCTGCCGCATCGCCCGCGAGACCACCGAGCTGTACGGCACGATCGTCGCCGCAGGCATCATCGCCTGGTTCGCCTTCCAGGCCTTCGAGAACATCGGCATGACGCTCGGCATCATGCCGGTCGCCGGCCTCCCCCTCCCCTTCGTCTCCTACGGCGGCTCATCGATGTTCGCGGTATGGGTGGCGGTGGGCCTGCTGCAGTCGATCAGAGTCCAACGGCCCATGTCGGCGTAGGCATCCGGCGGTTGGACGGGGATGTCTCCCGTCGGGCGCCCCACCGGGCGCCCCGCTCCGCAGGGCGCGTTGCGCCGGTCTCCGGGGCCGCCCGACGGTGGGCCGGCCCGACTCGTGTCGGGGTGCCGTGCGCCGAACGGTGGTTGCCGTCCCCCGGACGCCGGTCGGGACGGTTCGTTCAGGGCGGCCCGGTTCGTGTTCAGGGCGGCCCGGGCTTTTTCGGACGGGATCGTTCAGGGTGCGCGGGGAACCGGGGACGGCGGCCGCCGGGGGGAGCGGAACGGCGAGGCGCGGCGGGGGCGGAATCCGGACTCCCGCGACAGTCCCGGCAGGTCCGGGCACTGCCATCCCGGCCCCGCTGCCACTAGATTCAGGTCATGGCGGACACCAAGCGAGAAATCGAGCGGAAGTACGAGGGTTCCCCCACCGGAGGGGACCCGGCCCTGCCGGACCTGACCCGTGTCCCCGGGGTCTCGGGCGTCATCGACAAGGGCGTGGCGGACCTCGACGCCACCTACTACGACACGGCCGACCAACGACTCGCCGCCGCCTCCCTCACCCTGCGCCGTCGCACCGGCGGCGACGACGCCGGCTGGCACCTCAAGCTCCCCGTCTCCGAAGGCGTCCGCGACGAGATCCGCGCCCCGCTCTCCGACACCGTCCCCGCTTCCCTGTCCGCCCTCGTACGCTCCCGGGTGCGCGAGGCCGAACTCGTCCCCGTCGTACGCCTGCTGTCGGCCCGCGACGTCCGCCACCTCGTCGACGCCTCCGGAGCGCTGCTCGCCGAGGTCAGTGTCGACCGCGTCCGAGCGGAGCGCCTCAGCGGCGGCACCGGCGCCGCCGAGTGGACGGAGATCGAGGTGGAGCTCGCCGACGACGGCGATCCGGCCTTCCTCGACAAGGTGGAGAAGAAGCTCCGCAAGGCGGGACTCGCACGCTCCTCCTCGAAGTCCAAACTGGCCAGGGCCCTCAGCGACACGGACACCACGAGGACGACGAAGACCACGAAGGCCACGAAGAAGCCGGACAAGCCCGCGGACCGGGCCCCGCGGACGGCCGGCGACCACGTCCTCGCCTACCTCCGCACCCAGCTCGACGCGATCATCGAACTGGACCCCGCCGTCCGCCGGGACCTGCACGACTCCGTCCACAGCATGCGCGTCGCCACCCGCCGGATGCGCAGCGCCTTCCGCTCGTACGGCAAGATTTTCGACCGCGTCGTCACCGACCCGATCGGCGAGGAACTGAAGTGGCTCGCCGGCGAGCTGGGCGTCGGCCGTGACCAGGAAGTCCTCACCGAACGCCTCACGACGGCGCTCGACGAGCTCCCGGGTGCCCTGCTCAGTGGCCCCGTCCGCGACCGTGTGCGCACCTGGTCGCAGGCCCGCGGTGACGGCTCCCGACGCCACCTGATCGCCGTGCTGGACGGCGGCCGCTACCTGGACCTGCTGGCGGCGCTGGACGGTGTGGTGACCGACCCGCCCCGGCTGAAGGCCGCGGCGGGCGACCCCTCGAAGGTGATCACCAAGGCCGTACGGAAGGACTTCGCGAAGGTTTCCGCGCTGGCCGACCAGGCCCTCGACCTGGCCCCCGGCGCCGACCGCGACCTCGCGATGCACGAGGCCCGCAAGAAGGCCAAGCGCACCCGGTACGCGGCCGAGGCCGCCGTCCCCGCCCTCGGCGGACCCGCGGCCGGCCTGGTCAAGTCGATGAAGTCGCTGCAGAGCCTGCTCGGCGACCACCAGGACAGCGTGATGGCCCGCGAGGCCCTGCGCGACCTGGCCGCCCAGGCCCACGCGGCGGGCGAGAGCGCGTTCACGTACGGGGTGCTGTACGGACGTGAGGAGCGTCGCGCGGCGGCGGTCGAGGCCGCGTTCCCGGGGGAGTGGGAGGCGATCCGGGGCGGCAGCGGGATCTGAGCGTACGGGGGGTGCTCCCGGTCGCGTTACGCTGGATGGTCACCCCTGTCAGTACATCCCCGCTCACGAAGGTTCGCGAGATGCCTGCCGAAGCCGCTGTGTCGGTGTTTCCACAGCTCGAAGCTCTGCTCCCGCATGTGCAGAAGCCGATCCAGTACGTCGGCGGAGAGCTCAACTCCACGGTCAAGCCCTGGGAGACCTGCGACGTCCGCTGGGCACTGATGTACCCCGACGCCTACGAGGTCGGACTGCCCAACCAGGGCGTCATGATCCTCTACGAGGTGCTCAACGAGCGCGAGGGCGTCCTCGCGGAGCGCACCTACAGCGTCTGGCCGGACCTGGAGGAGCTGATGCGCGAGCACCGGGTCCCCCAGTTCACGGTGGACAGCCACCGCCCCGTGAAGGCCTTCGACGTCTTCGGGCTGTCCTTCTCCACGGAGCTGGGCTACACGAACATGCTGACGGCCCTGGATCTGGCCGGGATCCCCCTGGAGTCCAAGGACCGCACGCTCGACGACCCGATCGTGCTGGCCGGCGGCCACGCGGCCTTCAATCCCGAGCCCATCGCCGACTTCATCGATGCGGCGATCATCGGCGACGGCGAGCAGGCCGTGCTCGACATGACCGAGATCATCCGGGCCTGGAAGGCGGAGGGCCGCCCGGGCGGCCGCGAGGAGGTCCTCTTCCGCCTGGCCAGGACGGGCAACGTCTACATCCCGGCGTTCTACGACGTCGAGTACCTGGCCGACGGCCGGATCGCCCGTGTCGTGCCCAACAAGTCGGGCGTTCCGTGGCGCGTGTCGAAGCACACGGTCATGGACCTCGACGAGTGGCCCTACCCGAAGCAGCCCCTCGTCCCGCTCGCGGAGACGGTCCACGAGCGCATGTCCGTGGAGATCTTCCGCGGCTGCACGCGCGGCTGCCGCTTCTGCCAGGCCGGCATGATCACGCGTCCGGTCCGTGAGCGTTCCATCACGGGCATCGGCGACATGGTCGAGAAGGGCCTGAAGGCGACGGGCTTCGAGGAGGTGGGCCTGCTGTCCCTGTCCTCCGCGGACCACAGCGAGATCGGTGACATCGCGAAGGGCCTGGCGGACCGGTACGAGGAGGACAAGATCGGCCTCTCCCTCCCCTCCACCCGCGTCGACGCCTTCAACGTGGACCTGGCGAACGAGCTGACACGCAACGGCCGCCGCTCGGGCCTGACCTTCGCGCCCGAGGGCGGCTCGGAGCGCATGCGCAAGGTCATCAACAAGATGGTCTCGGAGGAGGACCTGATCCGGACCGTCTCCACCGCCTACGGCAACGGCTGGCGCCAGGTGAAGCTGTACTTCATGTGCGGCCTGCCGACGGAGACGGACGAGGACGTCCTGCAGATCGCCGACATGGCGATGAACGTGATCGCCGAGGGCCGCAAGGTCTCCGGCCAGAACGACATCCGGTGCACGGTCTCGATCGGCGGCTTCGTTCCCAAGCCCCACACCCCCTTCCAGTGGGCCCCGCAGCTCTCCGCCGAGCAGACGGACGACCGCCTCGGGAAGCTCCGCGACAAGATCCGCGGCGACAAGAAGTACGGCCGCTCGATCGGCTTCCGCTACCACGACGGCAAGCCCGGCATCGTCGAGGGCCTGCTCTCCCGCGGCGACCGCCGCATCGGCTCGGTCATCCGAGCGGTCTACGAGGACGGTGGCCGCTTCGACGGCTGGCGCGAGCACTTCTCGTACGACCGGTGGATGGCGTGCGCCGAGAAGACCCTCCCCGCCTTCGGCGTGGACGTCGACTGGTACACGACCCGTGAGCGCACGTACGAGGAGGTCCTCCCCTGGGACCACCTCGACTCCGGCCTCGACAAGGACTGGCTCTGGGAGGACTGGCAGGACTCCCTCGACGAGACCGAGGTCGAGGACTGCCGCTGGACGCCGTGCTTCGACTGCGGCGTCTGTCCGCAGATGGACACGTCCATCCAAATCGGCCCGACCGGCAAGAAGTTGCTGCCGCTGACGGTCAAGAACGCTGCACCGACGCCCGCTTCGAGCGGTCACACGCACTGAGGTGAGCGGGGTGCTCGAACGGGTGGTTGAGGTGCTGGCGGGGTGAGCGAGGACGAGGTGGCGGCTGCGGTCGGCGTCTCGGCCCCTCGGCCGTCGGCGCCGTCAACGCCCCTCCGGACGCCGCTGCCGCGCCCCGAGGCTTCGCCGCACACCGTTTCCGAGGTGGAGTGGGTCTCAGGTTGGTACCGGCTTTTGCGTGACTGTATTGCCGCGAGCCCCCTTTCCTGAGCGGGAAGGGGGCTCGCCGGCTTTCGTCGGCACGTGAGTTATGGGCTTGGCGCTGAGGGGTGCCTTACGCGGCTGAGTTACGGGTTGCTCCACTTCGTCAGGGCACCCGGCTGCACTCCGCCGGCCTTGCCGGCGCGGCGTTGCGTGACTCACCGATCGTTTCAGAATGTGGACACGGCGTCATCCGAGGGCGCCCGGCCCGTGCCGCGCGCTCGCCGCCGCGGCTGTGAAAATCACTGTCCGATTGTCGGGACACGGTGATAAAGAGTCCTTGTGACAACGACACTTACGTTCCCCGTTCTGTTGCGACTGATCGACGAACGGTCGACCGCCTTCCGCGCCGCGGTCGCCTCCGCGCCCAGCCTCGACGTGCAGGTGCCGACCTGCCCCGAGTGGACGCTGTTCGATCTGGCGCAGCACATCGGCGAGGGGCGCCGCGACTGGGCCGCCACCGTCGCCGCAGGGCCTGCTCCGGCCAAGTCCGCAGCGGAGGGCGCCCCGGCTGCGCCCCGGGAGCGCGAGGCCCTGCTGGCCTGGTTGGCGGAGTCCACGGAGCAACTGCTGGACGCATTGCGGGAGGTCGGCCCGGATCGCGGTTGCTGGACGTGGTGGGATGCGTCCCAGTCGCCGCGGACCTGTGGCGCCGTCGCCCGGCACCAGCTCCAGCAGTTCGCGGTGCACACGTACGACGCCCAGGTCACTCTGGGGGGTGCCCCGGAGCCGCTGCCGGGTGAGGTGGCACTCGACGGTGTCGAGGAGTTCCTGTTCACCTGTGTCGCGACGACGAGTGCCTGGCCGCACAAGCCCACTGCCTTCGACTTCCACGCCACCGAGGGCCGCTCGTGGCGCCTCACGGTCGACGGCGACGGCGCACGCTCCACCCGTGTCTCCGCGCCCGGCACGACGCCTGTCGCCGCTGCCGACGGGGGCCCGAGCGCGGCCGGCGTCTCCGTTCGCGGCACGGCCAGTGAGCTGGTTCTCTTCGTGTACGACCGTATCCCGGCGGACTCCCTGCAGATCGAGGGAGACGCAGGTTTGTTCGACCTGCTTCGCGCGTGGGACCCGGAGGAGTAGGACGGGTGCTGTAGAGCGGCGAAGTAAGCCTTGTTGTCAGACTGCATGCGGCGTCTGACACCAGCGGCTGACACCAACAAGCACGAACCGCAGCGGTCAGCGCAGGTGCGGCACGCATTGGGTCAGGCCGGGGTGTCGGCGTCCTGCGTGGAGGCCGCGAACGCCTCGGGCCCCTGCTCCGCCGCCGTCGAGTCCATCCACATGACCTGCCAGCCGTGGCCGTCGAGGTCGAAGAAGCTGCGTGAGTACATGAAGCCGTAGTCCTCGGCGTCATCTGCCTTGGCGCCGCCCGCCGCGAGCGCAGCGGCGCTGACCGTGTCGACCTCGTCGCGGGACGACACGCTGAAGCAGTACAACGCCAGCGTGTGCGTGGTGGGATCGGCCATCGGCAGTTTCGCGAACTCCGCGAACTTCTCGCGGCTGAGCAGCATGACGAAGGCGTGCTCGCCGACCAGCATGCAGGCGGCGGTCTCGTCGGTGAACTTCGGATCGAAGCTGAACCCGAGCTTGCCGAAGAACGCCTTGCTGCGCTCGAGGTCCGCGACGGGGATGTTCACGAACAGCATGCGGCCGGGATGTGCGGGATTGGTCATGGCGGGTCTCCAGTCGGTGGCTCGATGGCGTGCGTCCTGGTAGACCGGCGCAGCCGGCGGAACTCATCGGAGGATCGCGGGACAGCCCTCAGGTCGCAGTCGCAGCTTTCTCTTCCATCAGTGGCGCCGGCGGGGCAATCTCGCTGCCCGAGCATGGTGCCTCGGCGCTTTCGGTACGTGGGCGCTCACGGTGATGGTGGGCTCGGTCGACGACAATGCGGGAATGATCGTTGCGGGGTTTGCGCTGAGTGTGGGGTTCGTCGGAGCCCTCACCACGCTCCTCAAGACGAGGCGCCACCGTCGGCAGTCGCAGCCCGCGCCGCTCGACCGCTGACCGACCTTCCGAAGCGGGAGTGACCTGGGCGATCAGGCCGTCCCGCGCCTCCACCCTTGTCTTCCGAGCGTCTGTGCCGCGGCCTTGATGCATCGCGGCCTGTTGACATCCATCGTCGGCATCAACGCCTATGAACGGCCTCGGAGTTCAGCAACCGGGCAGAGACCAGGCGTCCTGGGCGGAGGTGCGTGTGGGATTTGAACCCACGGTGACACCGCTGCCACGACCTCTTTCAAGCCCGTTGCGACGGCGCGACGTCCCTGATTCGCCGTCAGGTCGCCACCTGCTGGTTCTGCCGTCTGCGGCGCTGGTTCGGCGGAGGCAACGCGGAGCGCAGTTGCCTGCGGGAGCTGAGCCCGAGCTTGGCGAAGACGTTGCCGAGGTGCCATTCCACCGTGCGTGAGCTGATGAAGAGCTGGGCGGCTATCTCGGTGTTGGTGAGCCCTTCCCCGGCGAGCCCCGCGATCTGGGCCTCCTGGCCGGTCAGTTCGGAGTCGGTGCCGAAGGTCCGTTTGCGGGCGGTCTCCCCGGTGGCGAGGAGTTCCCTACGGGCGCGCTCGGCGAATCCTTCGGCGCCGACCCGGGTGAACGTCTCATAGGCGGTGCGGAGCTGAGTGCGGCTGTCATGGCGGCGGTTCCGGCGGCGCAGCCACTCGCCGTACAGCAGCCGGGCGCGGGCTTGGTGGACGGTGACCCGGCAACGTTCCAGACGCTCGATCGCCTCCTGGTAGAGCGACTCGGCGGCTCGGTCGTCGCTCAGCAGCGCGCGCGAGCAGGCCTCCGTACCCAACGCCCATTCGGTGCCACAGGCACGGGTGCGTTCGCTGAGCCTGGCCAGCGCGGAAACGGCTGCCTCCGGCTGCCCGTTGCGGGCAGCCGCCTCGATGAGTTCGGCCAGTGCCCAGCCGAAGAATCCCAGGTCTTCGAACCGGCAGGCACGTGTCGCGGCGGCAAGCGCGTCCTCGTAACGGCCGAGGCCGTTGTAGAGCACGGCGGTCGCGTACTCGGCCAGGCCGATAACGCGTCCCTCACCCCGGGGGCGCACTTCTTCGATGGTCTTCTCGATGCCGGCCAGCGCCTGGGTTTCCCGTCCTCGCCAGGCACCGAGCACGAGTTCCGAGTACATCATGGGCGCGCCGCCGATCGCCTCCGAGATAGCCGTCGCCTCGTCGATCAGGGCCGCCGCGGTGTCGAACTGACCGGCATGCACGTGGAAGCATGCCTGGTAGCTCAGTGCCATCGGGAGGACGGCGAGCGCTCCCGTCCCGCGAGCGACAGCGACCGCGCCGGTCGCCAACTCGTACCACGCCTCGTCGTCCCACAGCTCCGGTGCGAGGGCCTCGGGCGTCACCCGGAACGCCAACCACAGCCATCGCCTGTCGGTATCCGCCGCGCTGGATCTCTGTCGCTCCAGAACGACGTGCAGGGCACGCCTCAGAGTATCGACGCCGGTCGCGTAGCCGTCGATGATCAAGCTGGCAAAGCTGTCCAGAAGGACATCGACCATCCGCGGCGGCGTCGAGGGCGGCGGTCCGGCGCGGGCCGCCTCCGCTACCTCGCGCAATCCCGGTCCCTCGTTCAACTGGCCGGCGAAGATCGCCGCGCCGGTCGCCTCCAGCAGGGTGTCGCGGGCGAGGGCCGCATCCAGGGGCTCCAGCCGGTGCGCGGCGTCGAGCAGGAGCCGGGGCGCGTCGCTGCCGCGCACTTCGGAGAACACCAGCCGGGCCCGCAGCCGCTCCAAGCGGGCGCTCTGAAGGTCATCGAGGGGACCGGTCTCGGCCACCGCCAGCATGTGGTGGGCCTGGTCGCCCCCGCCGGCGTCGATCGCTGCCTGGGCGGCAGCCAGCGCGCGGGTGACGCGGCGCGCGGGGTCGGGCGTCAGCTCCGCCGCCCGCCGCAGGAAGGCAGCTGCCGCGGCGGCGCCGCCTCTGCTCTCCGCCCCGCAGGCGGAGCGTTCCAGATCGAAGGCGACATCCTCGTCGGGCCGGGCGGTGGCGTGAGCGCGATGCCAGGCCCTGCGATCGGGATCGTGGTGCGGGTCGGTGGCTTCCGCCAGCGCCTTGTGGGCGGCCCTGCGCTCCGGCGCGGATGCTGTCCGGTATACGGCTGAGCGTACCAAGGGGTGCTGGAAACGGACCCCGGCTCCGAATTTGACCAGACCGGTGGCTTCGGCCGCCGCGACGGCGTCCCCGGTTATCCCCTGCAGGCCGGCCGCGCGCCACAGGAGCTCCACATCCCCGGTCGGCTCGGCCGCGGCAGTCATCAAAAGCCGTCGACTCTCGTCAGGCAGCGTATGGAGGCGCCGGCGGAGGGCGGTCTCGATACTGCCGGCCACGGGGCCTCCGCCGGGGAACCCGAAGCCGCCCGCCAGCTCGGCGGGATCGAGCGCGCGCGGCAGCTGCAGCAGAGCCATCGGGTTTCCGCGTGCTTCGGCCACGATCCGCTCCCGTACCAGGGGATCGAAGGGCACGCGCACGGCCGATGCCAGCAGGGCTCGCGCCTCGGGATCCCTCATGCCCGAGACGAGCATTTCCGGCAGACCCGCCAGTTCACGATCACTGGCAGAATCCCGCAGGGCGAAGATCAAAGCCACCGGCTCGGCCACCAATCGCCGTGCGACGAATCCGAGCACCTGCAGTGAACCGTCGTCGAGCCACTGCGCGTCATCGACGAGACAGGCCAGCGGCCGGTCCTCGGCGGCGCCGGCCAGCAGACCGAGCACGGCCAGACCCACCAGGAACTGGTTGGGCGCCTCTCCTTCCCGCAGCCCGAACGCGACGGACAGGGCATTCCGCTGCGGTCCGGGCAGCCCTTGGAGCCGGCCCATATGGGGAGCGCACAACTGTTGAAGGCCCGCGAACGGGAGCTCCATCTCCGACTCGACGCCCGCGACGGCGGTGGTGCGGAACCCCTCGGCCCGGCCGGCCGCATAGCCCAACAGCGCGGTCTTCCCGATCCCCGCCTCGCCGCGAAGCACCAGCACAGCGCTGCTACCTCCGCGCGCCGTGTCCAGCGCACGCTCCAACGCAGCCTTCTCCTGGCCTCGGCCACGGAGTGTGACCGGTGAATCGACGGCGGGCACTCCCATGGGTCGCTCCCTGATACGCCGATTACCCCGCCATATGACCTTATTCCGCTTCTGTTGATTTCGGTATGCGTGCCGGGCTCGGACCGCCCCCGGGTTCCGGCCACGGGACCGACCCCGGGGGTTCCCCTGGGGCGACGCGCGTCGCCCCCATCCACTGTGGACGAGTCCCGCGGCACGGAGCCGCTGACCACCGCAAGGAGAACCCCCACATGTCTGACACTGCCGCATCGACGGCAATCCGGTCCTTCACCTTCGAATTCCCCGAGGCGGAGCTCCAGGACCTGCGTGCGCGCATCGAGGCGACGCGTTTCCCCGAGAAGGAGACCGTCGCCGACCAGTCCCAGGGCACGCAGCTTTCCACGGTTCAGGAACTGGCGCGGTACTGGGCGAAGGAGTACGACTGGCGCAAGGTCGAGGCGAAGCTGAACTCCTACCCGCAGTTCATCACCGAGATCGACGGGCTGGACATCCACTTCATCCACGTCCGCTCCAAGCACGAAAACGCCCTGCCGGTGATCGTGACGCACGGGTGGCCGGGTTCGGTCGTCGAGCAGCTGAAGATCATCGAGCCGCTCACCAACCCGACCGCTCATGGCGGGGACGCCTCGGACGCTTTCCACGTGGTGATTCCGTCGATGCCCGGCTACGGGTTCTCCGGTAAGCCCTCGGAGAAGGGCTGGAGCCCGGAGCGCATCGCTGCCGCGTGGGGTGAGCTGATGAAGCGCCTGGGCTACACCGAATACGTCGCGCAGGGCGGCGACTGGGGTGCGATCGTCACCGACCTGATGGGTTCGCAGGAGCCCGAGGGCCTGATCGGCATCCACACCAACATGCCGAAGGTGATTCCGACCGACATCGACGCCGCGCTCGCCAAGGGCGACCCGCTGCCCGAGGGCCTGACACTGTCCGACGAGGAGCAGACGGCGGTCGACCAGCTGGACTTCGTGTACCGGCACGTCTACTACGCGTACATGATGGGTTCGCGTCCGCAGTCCCTGACCGGGCTGGCGGACTCCCCGGTGGGTCTGGCGTCCTTCCTGCTCGACCACGACGCGAAGAGCCTGGCCATGATCACCCGTGCTTTCGACGGTGTGAGCGAGGGTCTGTCCCGTGATGACGTCCTGGACAACGTCACGCTGTTCTGGCTGACGAACACCGCGGTCTCCGCGGCCCGTCTCTACGCGGAGAACACGACTCCGTTCTTCGCCGTCAACGGGGTCAAGCTCCCGGTCGCCGTGAGCGTCTTCCCCGACGAGCTCTACCAGGCCCCCAAGAGCTGGACCGCGCAGGCCTATCCGAACCTCGTCCACTACAACCGGCTCCCCAAGGGCGGGCACTTCGCCGCCTGGGAGCAGCCGGAGCTCCTCGTGAACGAGCTTCGCACAGGCTTCCGCTCCATGCGCTAGTGCCCGACGCCTGAACAGGCGCCGGCACGACGGGGCGGACGAGCGAAGCGGCTCCAGGCCCACTCGGCCGCCCCGTGTCTCCTCGGCCTCTCCGCGGACGGACATGTGCTCCTCCATGAGTGGGTTCTCCGCTGATCTACGAGATCGCAACGATGAATAGGCCTCGACCGCCCGGGCGGCGACGTATCCCGTCCGGCAGCTCCACCGAGACTCAGATCCTGGCTCCACGGGGCCCCGGCGCCTCGAATCCTTCACCCAGCAGCCCAGGATCAAGTCCGGCTCCTCGTACGCTTCGAAAGCGAGGCCATGCCATTCCTCGACCGTCTGTACGTGGCCGCGACACACGTGACCCACCACCGCGCTCTCGCCGAAGACCTGGTGCAAGAGACGTATGTCCGGGCTTTCAGCGCGTTCGGTGCGTTCACCGGCGGCACGAGCCTCCAGCTCCGGCTGTTCCACCTCCTGGCCGACACCGCTTTCCACGCCCCCGGTGAGGGGGAGTGCTCGGCACGGTCGACATGCTCGGCGGGATGTCCCCGCCGTTGGCGGACGGTGAAGCACCCTCCGACGCTCAGTGCGCCTCGGATGCCTCGATCCCAGGCCCTGGACCGGCTGTCCGGCCATGAGGTGAAAGCGGCTCTCGGGGAACTTCCCCGAAAGCTGGCGATCGTTGTCCATCTCGCGGACGTCGAAGACTTCTCCGCGAGGGAGGTCTCGGAAATCCTTGGGATACCCCACGGCGTCGCGATGCTCCGGTTGTGCCACGGACGGCACTGGTTGGTTCGCGTGCTCACCGACGCCGCACGTCGGCGGGGCTTTCTCGACTGACGGGCCTCTCGGATCCTCTGGCTCAGAGGGACACGGGGACCTGGGAACATCATCGACACCCGCATCGCTCCCAGCGACCGGCGTAGGCGGCAGAGGCCGCCCTGATCGGTGAGCGCCGCCGCCTGAAATCCAGAGTTCCAGCAGGTCAGCGGAGACCGGACGGGATGGTGGGCACCGCAACGGGACGGAGCACCGTCAGGGACTCTTCCTGGCGAGCCGTCATGGCGAAGGAGAACCTGTCGATCTCCAGACAGAGATCGACATCGTCCGGGTGGTAACCACTCCGCAGCCCACCGGCGAGGTCCGCCGCGGCACGAGAAGTCCTCGCGCGGTGGAGGTAGGGGGCCGGGTCGACATCGCCTCCGGCCATACATCGGCCAATGTATTCGGCGCAGGCCCGGTCCTCGTCGGCCCGGCCTCCCTCGCCGGTGACAACGAACGTCACCGGACCGGCATCCCTGGTCCGCAGGAACCGCGCGGTCGGGCCGGCCACCACGAAGCTCGCGCACAGGACCAGCGGCGCGTTCGCGACGGCCAGCGCGCCCACGGTTCCTGCCGTCGTCTTCTGCACCAGCGTGCGGCCGGCGAAATCGCGTGACCTGAGCAAGCCGGGTGAGTTCACCGCGTCGAAGCCCGCTGCCGGCGCTCCGTCCTTCAGAGCCAGCCAACCCGAGTGGCTTTCCTTCAGGGCAAGTGCCTCACTCTCCGATGAGGCGAGGACGATCCTCTCGACGCCTCGCGAGAAGGCCCAGGCAGCCACGGTGAAGGCGCGCATGACGTCGATGACGACGGCGACACGGGGAACGCCGGTCAACTCTGGGATGCCCACGAGGCGATGCTCCATCGCGCCATTCTGACCGCCCGGCTCGCCACGGGTTCCCCAGTCGGCACCCGGAAGAGCTCGTCCCACCCGAGGCTCGCGTTCGCGTAGTCGGGATCGTTGGGACGGACTATGCGGCCGGTCAGCTTCGCCGGCCCGCACGTCGCGCCTCCGGCCTCGGAGGCGAGGGCGCTCGCGCCCGGGGCCTCCGCGGCCGCGATGCCCGGGAGAACGACCGCGCTCGCACCGGTGACCGCCGTGGCCTTCAGCAGTCCGCGACGAGAAAAGTCCTGCGTGGTCCGTATCCTCTCGACCGGACTACGCCATTATTCGGCCAAGGCAAATATTCCTCACCAATTGGCGTGTTCGATCCCTTGTCGACAATCTCTGGGAGTCGCAGATTAACAAGGGTGACCGTGGCACTGTTGCCCGGAACGCGAATTCGAGGAAAGCGGCGGCCCGTTGAATTTCCTCGCCATTATGCTATTTGTCATTGCGGCGGATGGACGCGGATCATCGTCCACGGATTTCCGGCCCGGTTCTGGCGGTCACGGCCGGGCTGGTCGCCTGCGGGGTGGTGCTGCCGGGTGCTGCCGGGGGCGGACACGCACCTCCACGGAGCCGGCGCGGGCCTGTGACGCGCCAAGGGTGTCAGCCGGGCTCGGTGCCATGAGCGGACCGCACCGCTCTCGCAGCACCGCAGCCGGCCGTTGCCGATCATGACCATGCCCGCCCGGAGATGGAGATTCGGGGCGGGCTGTGGTTCATGGCTGACCGTGTGGAACGCGGGCGTGGGTCAGCCGCGGCGCAGCATCATGACGACGGCGACGATGACGATGATGAGGACGACAGTACCCAGACCTATGTACACGATCTTCTCTTTCCTTCGGGGAAGCGGCACCCATCGGTGTCGCAGAAGTCGGGTTCCCCGGTCGGGAGCTTTCAGGCCCGGGTGATTCTGCTGCCCCGCGGTGATCTGCGCCCGTACTCCTGACGGAGCACGTCGTGGACGCGGCGCGTGACGACCCAGTCCACTCTCAGTCCTTGCCGGACGCGAGCTCTGTGGTGACCGGGGTGTCTCTCGGTTCCGGCGAAGCGGAGGGACGCTTCGGGCCGGGTACGCCGGGCCCGCCCTGCGCGGGTACCGACCCGGCTCCCGTCGCCCGCGAGGGTGCCGGCCGCCACACACCTGTCCGCAGCCCCACGCGTCGGCACAGGCGAGGAAGGAAGACGTAGAAGCGGTCGGGCAGGAACACGGCGTCCGCGACGATCATCGCGCCGGAGAAGAGAGGCAGCCCCATGAGCACCGCGATGCCGAGGTGCATACCCAGCAGCATGGCGAGAACCGGGTACTTGAGCCTGCCGAACAGCACGAACGGGAAGGCCACCTGCAGGAGCACCGTCAGGTAGCCGGCGATCGCGATCAGGATCGTGTGCTGGTCCACGTAGTGGGAGAGCGCGGGCCAGGGCTGGAAGAGCCGGAGGTTCAGGACGAAGTGGAGAGCGGTTCCGGCGCCCCAGGAAGCGCCCTGGACCTTGAACAGGCCGGCTGATCCGTAGAGGAAACAGACCTGGGCCGCGATGACGAACATGCCGCAGTTGTGGACCACCGTGGTCAAGGTGGCCAGGGACGCGCGGAGTTGTCGGAGGAAGTGGTGCTCCACCCGCGGCGCCGGGGCGCCGCCACGAGCGGTCCTCAGCCGGACCCTCCGTGCGTCCAGGGACCAGCGCCGGCCGCACGCGGTGAGGGCGAGATAGATGGCCATCAGCAGGACCAGGTTGTCGCCCCCGTCCGTCATGAAGATCGCCCGGGCATGGAACGAGACCACCACGACGGCGAAGAGGACGGACAGGGCGCGCGTCCGCCAGCCCAGTACGAACAGCGCGGACGTGACGAGGGCGAGCGCGTAGCAGAGCTCGAAGTAGGCGCGGCTGTCGGACAGGGTCAGGATGCTGTTCCACCCTGTCTGGTCGAAGAGCTGTCGCGCCAGCGCGGGGGTCCACGGGGAGTCGGGGCCCCAGATCTCGTCACGGTGCGGGAACTCGCGCAGCAGAAAGACCAGGTAGAGCAGTCCGTAGCCGATGCGCAGCACCGACGCGGCGTACAGGGACACCGGCCGACCGGTCAGAAGTTCCCCCGCGGCCGCGGCCCGGTCGACGAGCCACTGGACGGGGCCCGAGTGCGCCTTCCGCCGGCCCCCCGACCCGTCGGGTGCGGGTGCCGTGGGGGTGATCCGGGGGATCTGCTCAGTTCCCATGGGGGGTCACCTTCCACCAGGGCAGGAGCCGGTTCTCGGTCGGCGCCGGCGGGCGGCTGCCGACCGGGGACCCGGGCGCGGCGATGGGCCGTGTGACGACCCGGAGCTGAATGAAGTCGAAAGTGCCGCCGTTGTGGGCCGCCATGCGGTCCGCGGCGATGTTGCTCAGATACTTCTGCATCATCAACGCGCGCTCCGTGTGCGCCCTGTCGTCCCCACCGTGTGACTCGACGTAGGAAGTCCAGGAGCGGCGCAACAGGTTCTGCGCCGTGTGACTGGGGAACGGGTCGTGTTCGACGGCGGAGTTGTCCACGGCCGTCAGGTCGAACCAGGAACTCACGTGAACCGATTTCCCGGTGCCGCTGCGTGCCGTTCTCGCAAGAATCTGCCGGTTGACCGACTCGGGGTCCGGGGCGAAAAGCCGCCAGTTCTGCTCGAAGAACGGATACACCCATGCGTTGATCAACGGGTTGTATCGCTTGGAGACGGTGTTGGCAGGTGCGACGTGAAGGAACACCAGGACGACATGGACGAGAGTCGTCGCCACACACAGGACCACTGCGGCGGACATCCCTGCTTTCAGTACCCGAGCCCTCTTCGACGTCTTGGCCGGCGTGGGCACGTCGTCAGGACATTCCTGTGCGGCCGGGCCGGAATCGGAGTGCGGGAGTTCCTTCACGTCCGCTGGTTCAATTCCGCTCGACACCGCCCACCCTGTCTTTCTCATATCAGCTACTCATGTCTGGCCACTTTTTCGGACTGTCACCGGCGGCGCGCGGCGGGATCGGTGAGGATTCCGCCGCGCGCCGTCATCCGCTGAGCGGATTCACTGCGGGGTGTCGTCTAGCCCTCGTAGCCCTTGGCGTAGTCGAGGGCGGCCTCGCGGCCGTGGGGGACGTCGGCGTAGCCGTAGTTCTCCTCGGGCTGCTCGCCGTAGGAGGGCTTGCCGTGGTCCATGTCGTGCCCGTGCTGGGGCTTCTCGCCGTGGTGGGGCTTCTCGCCGTGGTGGGGCTTCTCGTCGTGGTGCGGGCGGGCGGGCTTGTTGTGGTGGTGCGGCTTTTCGGGTTTTCCGCCGTGTCCGGATCCGCCGGTGGTGTTGCCGCCGACGGTGTTTCCGGCGGTGCCGTTCCCGGCGGTGTTGCCCTGGGTGTTCCCGGAGGTGGTGTTCCCGGCGGTGTTGCCCGCGGTGTTCCCGGACGTGTTGCCGGCGATGTTGCCCGAGGTGTCACCGCTGGTGACGCTGACGACGGGTCCGCCCAGGAGGCCGCCACTGACCAGGCCACCCGTGATCAGGCCACCGCTGGTGGTCGTGCCGGTGGTGGTGCCGCCGGTGGTGGTGGTCGCGCAGTTGTTGAGGAAGATCTTGTTGCTGTCGAGGGTCACGGCGCCGTTGCGGGCCAGGGCCCGGCCCTCGATGTTCGTGCCGGTGGTCACGCTGATCGAGGTGAGGGCCATCAGGGTGCCCACGAACGTGGAGGTGGTGCCGAGGGTGGCCGAACTCCCGATCTGCCAGTACACGTTGCAGGCCGATGCGCCGTTGGTCAGCAGCACGCGGCTGGACGATGCCGTCGTGAGGGCTTCGGGGATCTGGAACACCCAGACGGCGTTCGGGTTTCCTCCGGCGTCCAGGATCAGGTCGCCGGTGAGTCCGACGCCGGACGTGGCGGTGTAGACACCCGGGATCAACGTGGTGCCCGTGGTGATGGCCGCCGGCAGTGCGAAGTCCGTGGCCTGGCCGGCCGCCTGGTTGTAGGCCGTCACCAGGTCGGACTTGGCCTGGAGCGCGACAGCGTCGGCGGGGTGCACGGCGCCGAGTACCACGCCGGGCGGGAATCCGGTGATGGCCGGGTTCGGGCTCGTGCCGAGGTCGTGGCTGAGCACCGACGGGCCGGTGTTCATGACGCCCTGACCGGACAGGACGGAGAAACTCGCGGCGGTGGCCAACGGCACGGGTGTGGCAATGGCCATCGCCTGTGTCGGTGTCAGGGCGACCATCGTGGCGGCAACCGTCGCGGCGAGAGCCGAGGCCAGCAAGCCGGACAAATTACGGCCGCGAGCCGCTTGAGGGAACTTCAGCTTCATCTAGGGGCCATTTTCTGTGGGGGCCGTGGCGTACCGGGCCCTACCGATCGCCCGGGAAGCCATGTTGCTGATGTGGCATATTACGCAGGAAAATCAGCCCGGAAGCTATGGAGAGGGTAAGGGAAGTGCTTACCCTTCGGATGGCGCAATGAGCAGTTGAAGAATTCATTTTACATTTCCGATCATCCGACATTTGCGCCGAACGGATCAGGTGGAATCATCAAAGGCCGGGAGGGTGCAGGTGGATTGGCGTCGACCGTCGACTCTATTCGCTTGCGCTGGACAGCGGAAACGGAAAGGGTGTCGGATTTCGGCCGGGGGTCGCGGAGTCCGGTCTGGGGGCAGGGGGGTGAGATGCCTGCCGCTGGTCCGGGCGAGGGTCGAGTGCGGAATTGATCTTTGCGGAATAGGGTTTCCCGCTGATCCTCGTTCTCCTCGTTCCTACTGTTCTCCCTGTTCTCGCCGTTCTCGCCGTTCCCGTCATTCTTGTCATTCTTGCCGTTCCCGTCATTCTGAATATCGCCCTGTCGCATTCGCGCGGTGGTGTGAGGGGCCGAGGGTAAGGACGGTCGCGGAGTGCATGGGGACGGGCCCGGGGGCGACCGGCAATCCCCTCCCGACGGGGCCGCGGAGGCGAGGAGAGGGGAGGCCGCGCGCATCCAGACGCCGCGGTGGCGCGTCTACTTCGGTATGGATCTGGAAAAGCCGCCCACCGAGCGACCCGTGCCCCGGGCCGAGGGGTGCCTCACGGTCGCTGTCCGGCTGCCCGTACGGATCGTCGTGTTCGTGCTCGTGGTGCCGGTTCGCATGGCGTGGGACGCGCTGGTCGCCGGCGGCCGGTTGCTGCGCGACACCGTGCTGCGGCCGGTGGGCCGGGCGCTGCTGTGGGTGGCGTGGGCGGTGTTCGTGTGGCCCTGGGCGACGCTGTGGCGGTACGTCGTGGTCCCGGTCGGCAGGATGCTGGGCCGGCTCGGGTACGTGCTGCTCGTGGTGCCCGCCGCCTGGCTGTACGGCCGGGTGCTCACCCCCCTCGGGCACGCGATCGCCTGGACGGTGCGGGGGACCGGCGCCGCACTGGCGTGGGTGCTGCGGGGCGTTCTCAGCGGGCTCGGCCGGGTGCTGCGCGGCATCGGTGCCGGGCTCGGCCGGGTGTACGCGTGGCTGCTGGTACCCGTGGGCCGCGCGCTCGCCCGGCTGCTCAAAGGCGTCGGGATGGAGCTCGCGGCTGTCGGACTCGGGGTGTACGGGGCCGTGGCCTGGCTGACGCGGTATCTGATCGTCGTACCGGCGCTGTGGTGCTACGAGTGGGTCCTCGCGCCCGCCGGACGGGCCGTCGCGTGGACGGCACGCGGACTCGGACGACTCGTAGGGATGATCTTCAGCGGGATCGGCACCGGTCTCTGCTGGACGCTGCGTGTCCTGCTCGTCCTGCCCGCGCTCGCCGTGTGGCGCGGGGTCCTGGTGCCCGTGGGCCGCGTCCTCGCCGTCGTCGGCCGGGAGATCGTGGACGCGCTCGGACACGCCTGGCGGGTGGCCGGGCATCTGTCGCTCGCCGTCGGGCGCTTCCTCGCACGGCTGCTCCGGCTGGCCTTCGTCGAGCCCGTGCGCTGGGCGTACCGGACCGTCCTGACGCCGCTCGGGCATGCCGTCCGGGACACGGTTCTGCGGCCCGCCGCCGAGGCCGCCCGCAGTGTGGGCCGGGTCACCCGGCAGATCCTGGACGCCGCCCGCGAGTCCGCGCGGCAGACCGGTGCCGACGTCCGCCGGCTCCTGTTCGGCACGCCCCGCGAGCCCGAGCCGCTCCGGGCGACGAAGCCCCGCGGGGAACCAGGAGCCCCCGCTGCACGTACTCTAGGTAGCAGTACGACCGCTCTCACGAAGGACTGAACGACACTGGGCAAGCGACAGCCCGAAGGCCCGCCGCCCGCACCCGCGGTGCAGCGCATCCGACTGCGCTACACCAAGCGCGGCCGCCTCCGGTTCACCAGCCACCGTGACTTCCAGCGCGCCTTCGAGCGTGCGTTGCGCCGTGCCGACGTGCCGATGGCCTACTCGGCGGGGTTCACGCCGCATCCGAAGGTGTCGTACGCCAATGCCGCACCCACCGGCACGGGCAGTGAGGCGGAGTACCTGGAGATCGCGCTCACGGCGGCGCGTGACCCGGAGAAGCTGCGCGAGCTCCTCGACGAGTCGATGCCCGTGGGGCTCGACATCATCGAGGCGGTCGAGGCCCGCACCTCGGGTCTCGCCGACCGGCTCACCGCGTCCGTGTGGGAGCTGCGCCTCGACGGCGTGACGCCCGAGGACGCGGAGCGCGCGGTCGTCGCCTTCACGGCGGCCGACGCCGTGGAGGTCCAGCGCAGGACCAAGAACGGGATGCGCACCTTCGACGCCCGCAGCGCAGTGGCGAGCCTCGAGGCGCACAGCGCGCAGGCTGATAGGCCGACGGACCAGCCCTGTGCGATACTGCGGCTGGTTGTTCGGCACGTGACGCCTGCCGTTCGACCCGACGACGTCCTGTCCGGTCTTCGCGCCGTGGCCGACCTGGCGCCGCCGGTCGCCGCAGCGGTGACCAGGCTGGCGCAGGGGCTGTTCGATGAAGAGACCGGCACGGTGACCGACCCGCTCGCGCCCGACCGCGAGGCAGTCACGGCCGCTCCAGCCGATCGCACAGGGGCCGCCACAGCTGCCGCCGCGAAGGCGTCGGCGTAAGGAAGGTCCCGCGTAGGGACGGATGTCGTAGCGCCGCCCTCGTATCCGGGAGCCACCTGGGTCGGGCAGCGCACCCACCAGAAGACTTTCGCCAGGCCGTACGCACACATGGCGTACGGAACCGGCGAGACAGGACACAGAGAGCTCCCGTGCGGCGCCCGCGCCCCGGACGGCGGCACCGCGCATCGCGCGAGCCGCGGACGTCACCGGCACTGCCGGACCAGGCGCGGCGCCCGGGAGCCTGACGGGAGATCCACCCGCATGCTCGAGCCGACCGAACCCACTGAGCCCTCCACGGGCTCCGACACCAACAACACCCCCAGCGACACCCTGCCGCCGCGGCGCCGCCGCCGTGCGGCGTCGCGTCCCGCCGGCCCGCCCACCGGCGCTGCCGAGTCCGCGGCCGTGGCCGAGACCACCGCCCCGGCCATACCGCCGGTGGCATCCGCCGAGGCCGTAGCGGCCGCCGAGGCCGAAGAGGCCGAGGAGACGGTCGAGGAAGCGGTGGCCGAGACCGCCTCCGGCCCGACCCCGGCCGACGGCACCGGCGCCGAGGACACCACCGCCGAGGACACCGCTCCGCGCCGTAGCCGCCGTCGTGCCACCCGCCGGGCCTCCGCGCCCGCGGGCGCCCCCGTGACGGCGGAGACCGCCGAGGCGCCGGAGGCCACGGAGACCGTGGTTCCCGCGCCCGAGGCGCAGACCCCCGCCGTAGAGGCCGGGACCGAGCAGGCCGCCGCCGACGAGGCCGCGCCCGCCGCCCGCCCGCGCCGCCGTGCCACCCGGCGCGCCTCCGCGCCGACCGGCGCGCCCCAGGCCGCCGCGAGCGTCGAGGCCGTCGAGACCGTCGCGTCCGCCGACGACGCGGCAGAGCCGGTGCCCGCCGAGGCCGATGCGCCCGCCGCCGAGGACGCCGCACCCCGTCGTACCACCCGACGTCGCGCTTCCCGGCGCGTCTCCGCACCCGCCGGTGAGCCCGAGGGCGACACCGCCGACGAGCGTGTGGAGGCGCCCGTGTCCAGCGAGACCCAGCCCAGCGAGACGCGCCGGACCGGCGAGAGCACCGCCGCCGCCCCGGTCGAGGCTGTCGAGACCACGGAGACCACGGAGACCGCCGAGGACGGTGCCCCGCGCCGGGGCCGCCGCCGCGCGACCCGCAAGGCCGCCGTCGGTTTCTCCGCCCCCGCGCCGAAGGAGACCGAGTCCGGCCGTCGCCCCGCGCGTCCGGCCGTCGCGGTCTTCCAGGCGCCCGTGTTCACCGAGCCGATGTTCCAGACGCCGGAGCGGGCCGCGGCCGCGGCTGCCGCCGAAGCGGCCGAGGAGGCCGTGGAGGCTCCAGAGGCCGACGAGGTGACCGAGGTCGTCGAGGCCCCCGAGCCCGTCGCGGCCGCCGAGGAGACGACCGGCGGACGCCGGCGCCGTCGCCGCCGGACCGTCGAGGACGAGCCCGTGGCCGCCCCCGTACAGGCCGCCCCCGTACAGGCCGCCCCCGTCGAGGCCGCCGACGAGGCGGAGGAGCCCGACGAGTCCGTCGAGGACGCCGCCGAGGGTGACGAGTCCGACGAGGAGGAGTCGGCCGGTTCGCGCCGTCGCCGCCGTCGCGGTGGCCGTCGCCGTCGCCGTGGCGAGTCCGCCGACGCGGACGGCGAGGACGGTGACGACGAGTACGCCGCCGAGCAGGCCGCGCAGGACGCCGAGGACACCGCGGAGCAGACCGCCGAGGACGCCGAGGACGCCGAGGAGTCGGACGAGCGCGAGGAGTCGGGCGGCTCCAGCAGCAGCCGGCGCCGTCGTCGCCGTCGTCGTCGCGCCGGTGACTCCGGCACGGACGGCGACTCCACCGGGAACGACCCCGAGCGCACCGTCGTCAAGGTCCGCGAGCCCCGCGGCAAGAAGGACGACCACCCCAGCGACGAGGTGCAGTCCATCAAGGGCTCCACCCGCCTGGAGGCGAAGAAGCAGCGCCGTCGTGAAGGGCGCGAGCAGGGCCGCCGCCGTGTTCCGATCATCACCGAGGCCGAGTTCCTGGCCCGCCGTGAGGCCGTCGAGCGCGTGATGGTCGTCCGCCAGAGCGGCGAGCGCACCCAGATCGGCGTCCTCGAGGACAACGTGCTCGTCGAGCACTACGTCAACAAGGAGCAGTCGACCTCGTACGTCGGCAACGTCTACCTGGGCAAGGTCCAGAACGTGCTGCCGTCGATGGAGGCCGCCTTCATCGACATCGGCAAGGGCCGCAACGCGGTCCTCTACGCCGGTGAGGTCAACTTCGAGGCGCTCGGCATGGCCAACGGGCCGCGCCGCATCGAATCCGCCCTGAAGTCGGGCCAGTCGGTCCTCGTGCAGGTCACCAAGGACCCGATCGGCCACAAGGGCGCCCGCCTCACCAGCCAGGTCTCCCTGCCCGGCCGTTACCTGGTCTACGTGCCCGAGGGCTCGATGACCGGCATCAGCCGCAAGCTGCCCGACACCGAGCGCGCGCGTCTGAAGACCATCCTCAAGAAGATCGTCCCCGAGGACGCGGGCGTCATCGTGCGCACCGCCGCCGAGGGCGCGAGCGAGGACGAGCTGCGCCGTGACGTCGAGCGTCTGCAGGCGCAGTGGGAGGACATCCAGAAGAAGGCGAAGAGCGGCAACGCCCCGACGCTGCTCTACGGCGAGCCGGACATGACCGTCCGCGTCGTCCGCGACATCTTCAACGAGGACTTCTCCAAGGTCATCGTCAGCGGCGACGAGGCGTGGGAGACCATCCACGGCTACGTCGCGCACGTGGCCCCCGACCTGACCGACCGCCTCTCGAAGTGGACCTCCGAGGTCGACGTCTTCGCGACGTACCGCATCGACGAGCAGCTGATGAAGGCGCTGGACCGCAAGGTCTGGCTGCCCAGCGGCGGTTCGCTGGTGATCGACAAGACCGAGGCGATGGTCGTGGTCGACGTCAACACCGGCAAGTTCACCGGCCAGGGCGGCAACCTCGAAGAGACCGTGACCAGGAACAACCTGGAGGCGGCCGAGGAGATCGTGCGCCAGCTGCGGCTGCGCGACCTGGGCGGCATCGTCGTCATCGACTTCATCGACATGGTCCTGGAGTCCAACCGCGACCTGGTCCTGCGCCGCCTCCTGGAGTGCCTGGGACGCGACCGCACGAAGCACCAGGTGGCCGAGGTGACCTCGCTGGGTCTGGTGCAGATGACCCGTAAGCGGGTCGGACAGGGCCTGCTGGAGTCGTTCTCCGAGACCTGCGTCCACTGCAACGGCCGCGGTGTCATCGTGCACATGGAGCAGCCGACGTCCGTCGGGGGCGGCGGCAAGCGCAAGAAGCGCGGTCGCGGCGGCGCCGAGCAGGTGCACGACCACGACCACGACCATGAGCAGACGTACGAGGCGGCGGAGGAGCCGGAGACGGCCGAGGCCGAGGTGGCCGTCGAGGCCGCCGCGCCGGCGCAGCCCGTGTCGGAGTTCCAGGCCGACGAGGAGTTCTACAGCAGCGCCGCCGAGGCGGAGGCCGCGGTGTCCCGGGGCCGTTCGCGGCGCCGCGCCACCCGGCGTGCCTCGGCCCCCGCGGGCGCGCCGAAGGCCGAGGAGCGCGCTCCCCGGAGCCGGCGTGAGGAGCGGGCCGAGCGGGCTTCCCGCGAGGCCGCCGAGGCCGAGCCGGTCGCGGTCGAGGACCCGGTCGTCGAGGCCCCCGCGGCCGAGGCGCCGGTGGCGCAGGCCGAGGCCGTCGAGGTGACGGAGGCCGCGCCGGCCCCCGCCGCCGAGGACGAGGCCGCTCCCAAGGGCCGTACGCGGCGCCGTGCGACGCGGAAGGTGTCGGCCCCGGCCGGTTCACCGAAGGCGGCGCAGGACACCGTGGTGACGGTCACGGAGCCGGTCGCGGCGCCCGCGCCGGAGACCCCGGCCGAGCAGACCGCCGAAGCGCCCGCCGAGGCGCCCGTCGAGAGCGCGGCTCCGGCCCGCCCGCGCCGGCGCGCCGTCCGCAAGGCCACCGCGCCCACCGCGTCCGAGGAGGCGGCCGTCATGGTCGTCCCGTCGGTGGCGGCGGAGACGCCCGCCGAGCCGGCCACGGAGACCGGGCAGGACCAGGCGACCGACGCCGGTGCGGACGCCGAGGTTCCGGCCCCGGCCAAGAAGGCGGCCACCCGCAAGACGGCCGCCAAGAAGACGACGGCGAAAAAGACCGTCGCCAAGAAGACCGCGACCGCGGCCAAGAAGACCGTCGCCAAGAAGGCCACCACGGCCAAGAAGGCGACGGCCAAGAAGACGGCCGCCAAGTCGACGTCGAAGAAGACCGCGGCGGCCGAGCAGACGCTCCCCTCCGTCACGGCCTCCACCGACGAGAGCTGAGTCCCGCCCGGTGCCCCGGATCTCCGTCGACGGCGGAGCCCGGGGCACCGGCGTGACCGGTGGCACATCCACGGGGCCCGACCTGGTTTGACCCTTTCGGTCGTGGCCCCGTAACCTTGACCGTCGGCGTGTTCTTAGACGCGCCGCATCCCGTAAACCTTTTTCCTCCCGGCGCCATGCGCCCGGGAGAGGCCGTTCGCTTCTGCGCGTGGCTGGACTGCGGGGTTCCGTTCCGAGCGAGAGAGAGATCCGCGTGTACGCCATCGTGCGCAGCGGTGGTCGCCAGCACAAGGTTGCTGTCGGCGACATCGTTGAGGTTGACAAGATTTCCACTGCCAAGGTTGGCGACACGGTCGAGCTCTCGACCCTGCTCGTTGTCGACGGCGACGCCGTGACCAGCGACCCGTGGGTCCTTGCCGGCATCAAGGTCCAGGCCGAGATCGTGGACCACCACAAGGGCGTCAAGATCGACATCCTTCGCTACAAGAACAAGACCGGTTACCGCCGTCGTCAGGGCCACCGCCAGCAGTACACGGCGATCAAGGTCACTGAGATCCCCGCGGCTGCGAAGTAAGGGACTGAGGAGAGATGGCACACAAGAAGGGCGCATCGTCCACTCGGAACGGTCGCGACTCCAATGCTCAGCGGCTCGGCGTGAAGCGCTTCGGCGGTCAGGTCGTCAACGCCGGTGAGATCCTGGTCCGCCAGCGCGGCACCCACTTCCACCCGGGCAACGGCGTCGGCCGTGGCAAGGACGACACGCTGTTCGCCCTTGACGCCGGTGCGGTGGAGTTCGGTACCCACCGCGGCCGCAAGGTCGTGAACATCGTTCCGGTCGCCTGACCGGTTCTTTCGCGAGGCGGACCTCACTTCCCGTACGGGAAGCGGGTCCGCCTTTCGCATGTTGTCAATGAAATACAGTACGCAAGAAGACATTCCGTACGTACTGACGTAATCGAAGTGCTGGAGGCACCCCCCATGACCACCTTCGTGGACCGCGTCGAGCTGCACGTCGCCGCGGGTAGCGGAGGCCACGGCTGTGCCTCCGTACACCGGGAGAAGTTCAAGCCGCTCGGCGGCCCCGACGGCGGGAACGGCGGCCGTGGCGGTGACGTGATGCTGGTCGTCGACCAGTCCGTCACCACGCTGCTCGACTACCACCACAAGCCGCACCGCAGTGCCACCAACGGCAAGCCCGGCGAGGGCGGCAACCGTTCCGGCAAGGACGGCCAGGACCTGATCCTGCCGGTGCCGGACGGCACCGTCGTGCTGGACAAGGCGGGCAACGTCCTCGCGGACCTCGTCGGCCACGGCACCTCGTACGTAGCCGCCCAGGGCGGTCGCGGCGGCCTCGGCAACGCGGCGCTGGCCTCGGCCCGCCGCAAGGCCCCGGGCTTCGCGCTGCTCGGTGTGCCCGGAGACTTCCAGGACATCGTCCTGGAGCTGAAGACCGTCGCGGACGTGGCGCTGGTCGGCTACCCGAGCGCGGGCAAGTCGTCCCTGATCTCCGTCCTCTCCGCGGCCAAGCCGAAGATCGCGGACTACCCCTTCACGACCCTCGTGCCCAACCTCGGTGTGGTGACGGCGGGCGAGACGGTCTACACGATCGCCGACGTGCCCGGTCTCATCCCCGGCGCCAGTCAGGGCAAGGGCCTCGGCCTCGAGTTCCTGCGTCACGTGGAGCGCTGCAGCGTGCTGGTGCACGTCCTGGACACGGCGACCCTGGAGTCCGAGCGTGACCCGGTCACCGACCTCGACATCATCGAGGAGGAGCTGAAGCAGTACGGCGGTCTCGGCAACCGGCCCCGCATGGTGGTCCTGAACAAGATCGACGTACCGGACGGCAAGGACCTCGCCGAGATGGTCCGCCCCGAACTGGAGGCCCGCGGCTACCGCGTCTTCGAGGTGTCGGCGGTCGCGCACATGGGCCTGAAGGAACTGTCCTTCGCGCTCGCCGAGTTGGTCGGCTCGGCGCGCGCCGCCAAGCCCAAGGAGGAGGCGACCCGGATCGTCATCCGCCCGAAGGCGGTCGACGACGCCGGCTTCACCGTGGTCCAGGAGGAGGACGGCCTCTTCCGGGTGCGCGGCGAGAAGCCCGAACGCTGGGTCCGTCAGACGGACTTCAACAACGACGAGGCCGTCGGTTACCTCGCCGACCGTCTCAACCGCCTCGGCGTCGAGGCGGAGCTGGTGAAGGCGGGCGCCCGCTCGGGCGACGGCGTCGCCATCGGACCCGAGGAGAACGCGGTCGTCTTCGACTGGGAGCCGACGGTCATGGCCGGCGCCGAGATGCTCGGCCGCCGCGGCGAGGACCACCGCCTCGACACCCCCAGGCCCGCCGCGCAGCGCCGCAGGGACAAGCAGGCGGAGCGGGACGACGCGGACAAGGAGTACGACGACTTCGAGCCGTTCTGAGCCGCGGCGGGCCCCGCGGTCCATGGCCGTCCCCGGTGAACGTCGGGGACGGCCATGGCGTGCGGAGGGCGACCGAGCGGGTGGACCGGAAGTCGTAGAGGGCGCGGACGCGGGTGTTCCCGCTCCGCGCCCGACTTCCTTCAGGCCGCCCGGAGTTCACGTGCCCGTTCCGGCGTCCGTCCCGCGAAGCACACGACGCGTGGCCGTCGTCGCACTCTCGCTGCTCGCCGCGCCCGGCGTGAACGCGAACGCCGGGTCGGTACGGGTGCCGCGATCCACCTCTTCCGGGGTGACGCCGAAGGACTCGTTCGCCTTCGGCGCGGGCACGGTCGGCACTGTCGCCACCGGCGCCCGCCTGGGCCTGGGGTTCAATGACTGAGAGCTCATCAGGAGCTGGCTGACGTTCGGCCGAACCCGGTGGCGGTCGGCCGAACGGTGGTGGTCGGGCACCGGGAAGCCGCCGGGTACCGGGAGTCCGGCGAGCACCTGAAGACCGGCGAGCACCTTGAGCGTGTCGGAAGCAGGGACACCGTCGGACCCGCCGCGGAGCGGAGAGCCTTCCCGCGTGCCGCGGGTCGCTCTTTGCTCGCCTAGTTGTCATGCCCTTGATGGACTCCGTTCAGCGACCGTGTCGTTGCTCCGTGTGAGCCTTCTGGTGTCCAAGGGGCCACCGAAGCAAGGGAGTTCGCCGATGACCGGAGCATTCTCACGCGATCGACGCCGGTTTCTCACCGCCGGCGGCGCGGTGCTGGGTGCGGCAGCCACCGCCCAGCTGTGGCTGCCCACCGCCGCCCGCGCGGCCGAAACGCCTCTGCCCGAGGAGGTGTTCACGCTCGGCGTGGCCTCCGGGGACCCGCTGCCCGACGCCGTCGTGATCTGGACCAGGCTCGCTCCCGACCCGCTGAACGGGGGCGGCATGCCCGACCGCGCGGTGCCGGTGGAATGGGAGGTCGCCGAGGACGCCCGCTTCGGAAGGCCGGTACGGAGGGGCGTCGCGCAGGCACTGCCCGCGTACGGGCACAGCGTCCATGTCGACGTACGCGGACTGCGCCCGGACCGCGCCTACTGGTACCGCTTCCGCGCCTCGGGGCGGCTCTCGCCGGTCGGACGCACCCGCACCGCGCCGCATCCGCACAGCCGCGGCGGCTCGCTCCGTGTCGCCCTGGCCTCCTGCCGGAACTGGCAGAACGGCTACTTCACGCCCTACGCCGACATGCTCGGCCAGGACCCGGACTTCGTCCTCTTCGTCGGCGACTACATCTACGAGTCCGCGCCGTCGGCGACGGCCGTCCGCCGGCACGAGGGCGGCGGGGAGCCGTACACCCTCGTCGAGTACCGCAACCGCTACGCGCAGTACCGCACCGACCCGCACCTCGCGGCGATGCACGCGGCCGCGCCCTGGGTGGTCACCTTCGACGACCACGAGGTCGACAACGACTTCGCGGGCGAGGTCCCGCAGGACCCGGCCAAGCAGTCGCACGACGCCTTCGTGGCCCGGCTGACCGCCGCCTACCAGGCGTACTACGAGCACATGCCGGTCCGGGCGGCAGCGGTCCCCGACGGGCCGCACATCCAGATGTACCGGCGGCTCGACTTCGGCCGGCTGGTGCGGCTGAACGTCCTGGACACCCGGCAGTTCCGCAGCGACCAGGCGACCGGCCAGGCGGGTGCCGAGGACCCCTCGATGACCATGCTCGGCGCCGCGCAGAAGGAGTGGCTGCTCGACGGCCTGCACCACTCGCCGACCCGCTGGAACCTGATCGCCTCGCAGATCATGATGGCCGAGACCGATCTGCAGGTGGGCCCGGGCAAGCTCTGGTACTACGACGCCTGGGACGGCTACCAGGCCGAACGCAACGCGCTGATGGGCGTGTTCGCGAGCGTGCGCAACCCCGTGGTGCTGACCGGCGACCGGCACCTCACCATGGTCAGCGACCTCAAGGAGGACTTCGCCGACCCGGACTCCGACGTCGTCGGCGCGGAGTTCGTGGGGACCTCCATCTCCAGCGGCGGCGACCAGGACCAGGCGGCGTTCCACACGGAGTGGGACGCGCGGATGCCGGACAACCCGCACTGGAAGTTCATCGACGCCCACCGCGGCTACCACCTCTTCGACATCGGGCGCGACGGCATCGACGCGACGGTGCGCGCCCCGAGACGGTGCTGCTGCCGGACGCCGCCTCCAGCACGCTGGCCCGGCTGCGGGTCGAGGCGGGGGATCCGGGCGTACGCCTGGTCTGACGGACAGTTGCGCCCGCCCCGACAGCCCGAACGGAACGCTCCGGCGCTCACGGATCTCCCCGGCCCGCCCCGACCCAGGGCCGGGGGGACCACGTGGGCCGGAGCGTTCTTGCGTATGACTCAGGTAAGAGATTCGCCGCCTCCCGAGGCCGTCGCCGGAAAAGGCGCCCCCGCGTCCCCGTGCCGCCTCTCCGCATCCCCGGGCCGCCCATACGCGCCACCAACCGCGCCCGGGCTGCCGCGCACCGGCCCGCACGACACCCGTCACCCCGTTCATGTCAGGCCGTCCAGGGAATCCGTCAGGTCCTGGGCCGGCGCGGCACGGAGCGACTCAGGACACTCCGAGTGCCCGAAGCGGGCGTGACCGTCGGCACAGGAAGCGGACACCGCGTCCGATGCCGGGCGGGGCCACGGTTCTCCCGGTCCGGAGCGGACGTGAAGGGATCAGGGAAAACGTGTGCACTTACTCACAGCAAATCAGTACAACCCGGACAGGTGTCGGAGAAGTCGCCTGCATGCAAGGTGAATAACCGGTTGCGCGCACATATGCGGCAGAGGTCGCTCACCTTGCACCGCAGTAACCGTAAGTGGGACCATCCGAATGTTCCCTGTCGCCCCAAGGTAGGTCACCTGTGTCTGAGCACATTGCCAAGCCCCGTACCACCGCAGTGATCCTGGCCGGCGGCACCGGTCAGCGCGTGGGTCTGTCGATTCCGAAGCAACTGCTGAAGATCGCCGGCAAGGCGGTCATCGAGCACACGCTGACCACCTTCGAGCAGGCCGACTCGATCGACGACATCATCGTGCTGATGGCCCCGGGCTATGTCCCGGACGTCGAGAAGATCGTCGCGAAGGCGGGGCTGAAGAAGGTCACCAAGGTGATCGAGGGCGGCTCGACGCGGAACGAGACGACCGAGCGCGCCATCGCCGCCCTCGGTGAGGGCCTGGCCGAGGGCGAGGACGCGAACGTCCTGTTCCACGACGCCGTACGCCCGCTGCTGTCGGAGCGCGTGATCGACGATTGCGTGACCGCGCTGGAGCGCTTCCAGGCCGTGGACGTCGCCATCCCGTCCGCGGACACGATCATCGTGACCCGCACCCACGGCGAGGACGGCGAGTTCATCACCGAGATCCCGGACCGCTCCCGGCTGCGCCGCGGCCAGACGCCCCAGGCGTTCAAGCTGTCCACGATCCGCCGCGCGTACGAGGTCGCGTCCGGTGACCCCAACTTCCAGGCCACCGACGACTGCTCGGTCGTGCTCAAGTACCTGCCGGACGTGCCGATCCACGTCGTCGCGGGTGACGAGTACAACATGAAGGTCACCCAGCCCGTCGACGTCTTCATCGCCGACAAGCTCTTCCAGCTCGCCTCCACCGCCGCGCCCGAGCAGGCCGACGAGGCCGCCTACCGCGAGCTGCTCACCGGCAAGACCGTGGTGGTCTTCGGCGGTTCCTACGGCATCGGCAAGGACATAGCCGAGCTCGCCGAGGGCTACGGCGCGAACACGTACGCGCTCGGCCGCTCGACCACCGGCACGCACGTCGAGAACCCGGAGGAGGTCGACGACGCGCTGTCCACGGCCTACGCGCAGACCGGGCGCATCGACTACGTGATCAACACCGCCGGCGTGCTGCGCATCGGCAAGCTCGCCGAGACGGACAACGCGACCATCGAGGAAGCGCTGAAGGTCAACTACCTGGCCCCGGTGCAGATCGCCCGCTCCTCGTACAAGTACCTCGCCGAGACCAAGGGCCAGCTGCTGCTCTACACCTCCAGCAGCTACACCCGCGGCCGCGCCGAGTACAGCCTCTACTCCTCCACCAAGGCCGCCATGGTGAACCTCACCCAGGCGCTGTCCGACGAGTGGGCCGGCGACGGCATCCGCGTCAACTGCATCAACCCCGAGCGGACCGCGACCCCGATGCGCACCAAGGCCTTCGGCCAGGAGCCCACCGGCTCGCTGCTCTCCTCCGAGGCCGTGGCGCGCACCTCGCTCGACGTCCTCGTCTCCGAACTGACCGGTCACGTCATCGACGTGCGCCAGCAGGATCCGACGGCGGGCGCCGGCCAGGCCTCCGGCTTCGAGGCGGCGCTGGCCAGCGTGCTGGACCGGCAGGACGGCGTGGCATAATCAATCTCAATATCTTCCGGTAATTCAGGCCTCTGTGGCCGCGTGTTCGCGGCGCATTCACAGAGGCCTGAATCCGTAAATTTCCCAGAACGTTCACAAAACCGCTTCAGTACTTTTTCAGTACCAAGCGCATTTTCCGTACCAAACCGGCACTCCCCTCCAAGAGCAGGTTTATCCGTGATTTCCACCGCTATACGCGTTGCCCGGGTGGGCAGTGCCGCCGAGCTGGCTGCGGCGGCCCTCATGATGCTGGGCTTTCCCTGCCTGATGCTCGCGGCGCTCCTCCCGAGCGTCGGCGCCTTCGCCGCCGCGGCCGCCGTGACGTACCTGGCGGACCACTATCTGCACCGGCGTGGCAGCTATCTGATCAACCGCCTCAGCAAGGTGCGCGCCGGTCTGTCCATCCGATTCCTGGTACGGCAGCTGCTGCTGGTGCTCCTCCTGGCGCGTCTCGACCTGTCCAACAGCATGGTCTTCTACGCGGCGATCGCGTGCTTCCTCGCCTTCTACGGTTTCCAGGCCCCGCACAGCGCGCTGGTCACGCTGATCCGGCTGCGCCGCAAGATGCCCGTCGCCACCCGCAACGTCGACCTGGCCTCCCGCGTCCGCATCCCCGACGCGCCCCCGCGCCGCCTGCTGAACCGCGCCGCGGAGAAGATGCTCCACCTCGACCTGGTGGCGGTCGCCGGTGTGCTCGTCACCGCGGCCACCGACACCAACGTGTACGGCTTCGCCGGCATCGCGGTCTCGCTGGGGCTCGCGTTCCTCTACGTCGTCGCGCTCGTCCCGTACATCCGCGCCAGGAAGACCCCGCCGAACGCGGACAAGGTCCTCGCCGCGGTCGACGGCTGGCTGCGCGAGTACCGCCCGGAGACGGTGCTGTACTTCTCGGGCTCCAAGGACTCCGCGTACCAGGTCAACATGTGGCTGGAGACGATGGAGCAGCTGGACACCCGGCCGCTGATCATCCTGCGCGAGCGCGCCGTCCTGGACCGCATGGCGCCCACCACGGTGCCGGTCATCTGCGTGCCCGGAGGGGTGCACCTGATGAACATGGACCTGTCCACGGTGCGTGTCGCGCTGTACGCGGCGAACGTAGGCAAGAACATCCACCTGCTGCGCGTCCCCACCATGAAGCACGTCTTCATCGGGCACGGCGACAGCGACAAGCTCGCCAGCGTCAACCCGTTCAGCAAGGCGTACGACGAGGTGTGGACCGCCGGCCGCGCGGGCCGCGACCGCTACGCCATCGCCGATGTCGGCGTCCGTGACGACGACATCGCCGAGGTCGGCCGCCCGCAGCTCGCGCCGATCCGGACCTGGCAGAGCACGCCGGACGGCCTTACCGGCGCGGACGGCCGCTGCCCGACGATCCTGTACGCCCCCACCTGGGAGGGCTGGGACGACAACCCGGGCAACACCTCGATCCTGCTGGCGGGCGAGAACATCGTCCGTCGTCTGGTGCAGGCCGATCCGCCCGTCCGCGTCCTCTACAAGCCGCACCCGTTCACCGGCACCCGCAGCTCGCGGGCCAAGGCCGCGCACGAGAGGATCGTCGCGCTGGTCGAGAAGGCGGCGACGGAACGGGCCGCCGACCCCCGCTTCACCGGTGACGCGGCGGCCCGGAGCGCGGCCGTGGCCGAGCTGGCCCGGATCGCGGCCCGTATCGAGCAGCTGACCGGCGTCACCGAGAGCGGCGACGAGGCCGAGGCCACCCGTGACGGCATGGTCGACACCGCGGCGCACGCCGAGGTCGCCCGGCTGCGCGCCGAGTGGAACGACGCCTACTGGCGCTCCTTCGGCAGCGCCGAGCACCGGGTGATCACCGGCGCCGAGCCCCGCCTGTACGACTGCTTCAACGTCTCCGACGCGATGGTCTCGGACATATCCAGCGTGGTCTCCGACTTCATCGCGAGCGGCAAGCCGTACGCGGTCACCGACTCCGCGGAGCTGGGCGTCGAAGAGTTCAAGCGGCAGAACACCGCGGTGCGCGCCGCCGTGATCCTCTCCAACTCGGCCGCCGAACTGGACGAACTGCTCGCCGGGGTCGCCGACCCGTCGGCGGACACGCTGGCCGCCGACCGCGGGGAGCTGAAGCGGTATCTGCTGGGCCCCGACGAGCCGTCGTCGATCGACCAGTTCAACGGCGCGGTGCGCGACCTGGCGAAGAAGTCCCGGGTGCGCAACCAGGGCCAGGAGGCCGGCGCGTCCGCCGCGGCGGAGCCGGCGGGCGCGGTGCCCGGTCAGCGGACCGCCACCGCGGGCGAGACGGGCGGTGCGGCGGTCAAGGGTTGATCCCCCCGCCGCCGGCCGACCGCCGGTCGCCCACGCGCGTGTGACAGGGCCCGGCTCCGAGGTGCACCCTTGGAGCCGGGCTCCTTGTGTGAAGCGCGTCACACATGAGGGTTCGTCAGGCAACCGAATCCCGTTCTCGTCCGTCTACTAAGTAGTCCTTGCGGTGATACGGGGGGAAATTTCTGATGACGATGGGGAAACGTGACAGTGACGCAGCCTGATGTGAGCGTGATCATCGGGGCGTACGAGGCCATGCCGTACCTGGTCAAGTGCCTGCAGTCGGTGGAGGACCAGACTCTCGGGCCCGACCGGATCGAGATCATCGCCGTCGACGACGGTTCGACGGACGGTACGGGGGAGCACCTGGAGGAGTTCGCGGAGCGGGCGGCCATGGCGGTCACCGTGATCCGGCAGGCCAACTCGGGCGGCCCCAGCGGTCCGCGCAACGTCGGCCTCGACAAGGCCCGCGGACGGTACGTCTTCTTCCTCGACGCCGACGACCACCTGGGCCCGGAGGCCCTGGAGCGCATGGTCGCCATGGCCGACGCGCAGGGCACGGACGTCGTCCTCGGCAAGGTCATCGGGGTCAACCGCACCGCCCCGAAGTCGATGTGGGGCAAGACCCTGCCCCGCACGGACGTGTTCTCCTCGCAGATCAAGTTCACGCTCAGTGCGCAGAAGCTCTTCAGACGCGAGCTGCTCACCCGGTACGACATGCACTTCGACGAGTCGCTGAAGACCGGCGAGGACGCCCTGTTCACCATGGAGGCCTACCTCCGCGCCGACGGTGTGTCGGTGATCGCCGACTACGACTGCTACTACCTGGTCGGCCGCGAGGACGGCAAGCACGTGACCAAGAGCGGCAGTTACCGGCTGCGCTTCGACTCCGCCCGGGCCCTGATGGGTCTGATCGCCGAACACGTGCCCGCGGGCAAGCGCCGCGACGGCCTGATGGTCCGGCCCTTCCTCATCACCCTGCTCCCGCAGTTCGGCCCCGTCTTCCTCAGGGACGACGAGGAGGTCAGGCGCGACAAGCTCGCGCTGGCCAAGCCGCTGATCGACGCGTACTGGACCGAGGGCGTCGCCGACCGTCTCAAGGTCGCCGAGCGGCTGCGGGTGAACCTGGCCGGGCTGGGCCGGGCCGACCTCCTGGTCGACCTCCTGGTGTTCCTCAAGAAGAAGAAGGCGCCCACGCTCCACGTGGACCCGCGCAGCCGCAAGGCCTATCTCGGCTACCCGCACTTCCGTGACAAGGAGGCGCCCGTCCCGGACAGCTGGTTCGTCCCGACCAGCCGCGAGACGGTCACCATCGAGAGCTTCAAGTTCGCGCCCGCCGCCCACTTCCCCGGTATGCGCACCGCCCGCCGGGTGGCCCGCAGGGTGCTGGGACCCCGCCGCGCGGAGGGATGACGCGAAACGCCCGTTCCGGCGCCCTGGGGGCGTACGGAACGGGCGTCGGCGGGGCGCGTACCGGGGAGCGGGGGACCCCACGGGAGCGGATGGCTACTGGCGGCCCGACTGCAGCGCCTTGCGCAGCGGGCGGCCCACCGCGCGGCGCGCCATGCGGTAGACGGAGCGCTGCGGGACGACGGCCTGAGCCAGGGCCTTCGGACCACCCTTCCGGGCCCGGTCGAGGTCGCGCTTCAGCTTGGCGTTGTCCGTGGACAACTCGGTGATACGGGTCTGCAGCCAGCCGAACCGGGTGGTGAGCGAGGCCACGTCGGCGTCGTTCCAGGGCCGGACGCCGGCCGGGAAGGTGAGCGAGGCCATGCGCCTGTCGTAGGCCGCGCCGCCGTCGCCGTGCGTGAAGGTGTTCCGCAGGCCGTTGCGGTCGAGGAAGCCCGTGAAGCGCTCGAAGCGCTCCTGATGGCCGCCCGTCAGCGCGCCGAAGTCCGCCTCCGCGTACAGCTCGGCCGGGTCGAGGTCCCGCGGCAGCGTGTTGATCCTGCGGTGCGGGATGTCGAAGTAGCGGCACAGCTCCAGGGTGCGCGAGTCGCCGCACAGCACGGTCGCGGGCGTACCCGCGAGGAGCGCCGCGATGTTGCCGTGGATGCGGGATCCGAACGAGAAGTCGAAGTCCCGCAGGTCGTCGATCCAGGTGACGGGGTCGATGTAGACGCGGACCTTGTCCTCGCGGTACATCGGGTGGTCCGGGTGCGTGGGCATCGCGGTGACGGAGCCGTTCGGGTCCGACAGGTCGCGCCAGTGCAGCTGGCGGGCGTCACTGAGGTTCTGTCCGATGAAGCGCAGGTACGGGTAGCGCGTGTGCGCCCGGCGGATCACCCGGTCGAGGCCCTGGGACTTCACCGCGCTGTGCGAACCGTTGACCGCGATCCTGGACTCGGGACCGAGCGCGGGAGCACTCCTGCGGACGTCGAGGTCCTTGCCGTACATGAACATGGACGGGCAGCCGATGACCTCGACGTCGTGGAAGCCCATGTCCTTCAGATAGCGCTCGGTGAACTCGCCGCGCACTCCGATGGACGCGCTGCGGTCCAGGACCGCGGTGACGAACTCCCGTACGGCCGGCTCCATGGGCTTCAGCCGGGCCGGGTTGTAGTCCAGACCGGTCTGCGCGCCGATCCCCGGCACGACCACGGGGATCCGCAACTTGCCGATGAGCTGCGTCAGGCGCCTGAGCTGGGGCTCGAAGGAGGGCCGGAAGGCGTTGGCCAGTGGTACGACGAACGCGTCGTACTCCTCGTTGATCCGGCCCGCGGCCGAGACGTCGGTACGGATGCCGTTCGACACGACCTCCGTGTCCGGGGTCTCGAGGATCTTGTGCGCGGCGTCGCTGAAGATCAGGTTGCCCGAGTTGGTGGCGAAGACGTCCTGGTGGAGGGCCTGCTCCACCGGAACGGCGTCATACGGGCTTTTCCCTGATCTCAGGAGTATGCGCTTCACTGGATGAACATTAGGTGCCACAACGTTCAACTTATCTTTGCGTCCTCTTTAAGTTCCATGAGGAACGCGTACAACCTTTTCTGCATACGCGAGCCGTGAGCGGCCGACTACGGGCAGGCGTCCGGCAGCTGGACCGGGAGGCGTCGGCCCGGCCCCTTCGCGTAGATTGCCGGGCGGGACGACCGGACGGACGAGGGGACACACCGCAGGTGGCAGGGCAGGCGGAAGGGAACGCGGCAGGGCGGGCGACAGCGGTACGGCAGGCTGTGGCGCGGGCCCACAGGATGGTCGTCAAAGTGGGTTCCTCCTCGCTGACGACCGCCGCGGGCGGCCTCGACGCGGACCGGGTCGACGCCCTCGTCGACGTGCTCGCCAAGCACCGCAGCGGCGGTGAGAAGGAGATCGTCCTCGTCTCCTCCGGCGCCATCGCCGCCGGTCTGGCCCCACTCGGCCTGCGCCGCCGCCCCAAGGACCTCGCCCGGCAGCAGGCCGCCGCCAGTGTCGGCCAGGGCCTCCTGGTCGCCCGCTACACCGCGTCCTGCGCCCGGCACGGCATCCGGGTCGGGCAGGTGCTCCTCACCTCCGACGACACCAGCCGCCGCGCCCACCACCGCAACGCCGCCCGCACCCTCGACAAGCTCCTCGCGATGGGTGCCCTGCCGGTCGTCAACGAGAACGACACGGTCGCCACGGACGAGATCCGCTTCGGCGACAACGACCGGCTCGCGGCCCTCGTCGCCCACCTCGTCCGCGCCGATCTGCTGGTCCTGCTCTCCGACGTGGACGGTGTCTACGACGGGGACCCCGGCAGGCCCGGGACCTCGCGGATAGCGGAAGTGCGCGCACCGCAGGACCTCGAGCGCATCGACATCGGCAGCGCGGGCAAGGCGGGCGTCGGCACCGGCGGCATGGTCACCAAGGTCGAGGCCGCCCGGATCGCGGCGGCCGCGGGCATCCCCGTCGTGCTCACCTCCGCCGTGCACGCCGCCGAGGCCCTGGCGGGCGGGGACACCGGCACCTACTTCCACCCCACCGGCAAGCGCTCCGCGGACCGGCTGCTGTGGCTCCAGCACGCCTCGACCCCGCAGGGCGCGCTCACCCTGGACGACGGGGCCGTGCGCGCCGTCGTCGACCGGCGCACCTCGCTGCTGCCGGCGGGCATCGCGGCCGTCGAGGGCGACTTCGCCGCGGGGGACCCCGTCGAGCTGCGCGACAGCGGCGGCCGCGCGGTCGCGCGGGGTCTGGTGAACTTCGACGCCAAGGAGATCCCGCAGCTCATCGGCCGCTCCACCCGCGAGCTGGCGCGCGAACTGGGCCCCGCCTACGAACGCGAGGTCGTCCACCGCGACGACCTGGTGCTCCTGTTTCCGTAGGACGTCCGTGCGTGGCACCTGTGCGCCGTAGCGCCTGCGTACGACCCGGGGTCCAATCCCCGCACCCCGGCCGAAAACTGGTGTGAACGTTTCGCGGACGCCCGTCGCAGCGCGGTGAAACTCCGTAAAAGCGCCACGCGGACGCTCCCCACCTGCTCAACTTTGTTGCAGGGAGACCCCGAGGTTCTGTTACGACCATTGCGTAAAGGAGGCCGTCGTGAGACGAGTGCGCCCTGGGGCGGCGGCGTCCCGCGGTGGTGCCTCCCCCACACTCGGCTCCGCTCGAGCGGGGGGAGCCCCATCCCGTGCGGCGGGCGAGGAACGGGCCCTGACGAGCGTCGCGGCCGGAGACACCTTCGAGGGCGAGCAGCCGGCCGACCAGCCGCGGCTGTGGCACGTCACGCTGAGCGTCTCGGGCGGCGAGGCCCCGCTGAAGGAGGTGCGGCGCGGGCTGGAACAGCTGGCCCACGACCACCCCTTCCTGCTGACCAGCCGGTACGCCAACGACCACGCGGAGATCCGCTACTGGGAGGAGGCCCGCGACCTGCACGACGCGGCGGCCGTCGCACTGCGGCTGTGGGGCGAGCACCGGCAGACCGCCAAGCTCCCGCCCTGGGAGATCGTCGGCCTGGAGGTCATCGACCGCGAGACCTACCACCAGCGCATCGCGGAGGGGTACGGGCCGCTTCCGGCCACTCCGGTGGGAGTTCACCCTTTTTGAGGGTGTCTCGGGGTGTGGGACAGCGACCGGCCGGACTCGTCCGGCGCACTACCCTTCCGATATGACCACGCTCTCGCCGTACGACTCGATGTCTCCGGTCACTCGGGCCGCCTACCGAGCCAAGGCCGCCGCCGCCGACCTCGCACCGTTGCCGCGGGCCGAGAAGGACGACGCGCTGCTCGCCATCGCGGACGCGCTGGAGGTCCGTACGAGCGAGATCGTCGCGGCCAACGCGAAGGACATCGCGCGGGCCCGGGAGGCCGGGACCAGCGAGACCGTCATCGACCGGCTCACGCTGACGCCCGAGCGCGTACGCGCCATCGCCTCGGACGTACGGGACGTCGTCGCGCTGCCCGACCCGGTCGGCGAGGTCGTGCGCGGCTCTACCCTTCCCAACGGCATCGACCTCCGCCAGGTCCGCGTCCCCCTCGGCGTCGTCGGCATCATCTACGAGGCCCGCCCGAACGTGACGGTCGACGCCGCCGCCCTCTGTCTGAAGTCCGGCAACGCGGTCCTGCTGCGCGGCTCCTCCTCGGCGTTCGAGTCGAACACCGCCCTCGTCCGCGTGCTGCGCGACGCCGTGGGCGGCGCCGGACTGCCCGCCGACGCCATCCAGCTGGTGCCCGGCGAGAACCGCGAGTCGGTGCGCGAGCTGATGCGCGCCCGCGGTCTGGTCGACGTCCTCATCCCGCGCGGCGGCGCCTCGCTGATCCGTACGGTCGTCCAGGAGTCCACCGTCCCCGTCATCGAGACCGGCACCGGCAACTGCCACGTGTACGTCGACGCGAACGCCGACCTCGACATGGCGATCGACATCCTGATCAACTCCAAGGCCCAGCGGCCCAGTGTCTGCAACTCCGCCGAGACCCTCCTCGTGCACCAGGACATCGCGCCCGAGTTCCTGCCGCGCGCCCTGGACGCCCTCGCGGACGCCGGGGTCACCGTGCACGCCGACGAGCGCGTCCTCGCCTACGCCAAGGACTCCAAGGCCACCGTCGTCGAGGCCACGCCCGAGGACTGGGAGACGGAGTACCTCTCCTACGACATCGCCGCCGCGGTCGTCGACTCCCTCGACCGGGCCGTCGAACACATCCGGCTGTGGACCTCCGGCCACACCGAGGCCATCGTCACCACCTCGCAGCAGGCCGCCCGCCGTTTCACCCAGTTGGTGGACTCCACCACGGTCGCCGTGAACGCCTCGACGCGGTTCACCGACGGCGGCCAGTTCGGCTTCGGCGCGGAGATCGGCATCTCCACGCAGAAGCTGCACGCCAGGGGTCCCATGGGGCTCCCGGAGCTGACGAGCACCAAGTACATCGTCACGGGGGACGGCCACATCCGGCGCTGAGACACCGGGGCTCCGGGGGGCGCGGGGCGCGCGGCGCGGGCCATACGGCGCGCGACGGTGAGGTCCGCGCGAGAAGCGTCTCGCCAGGCGGATGAATTTCCATACCGTCTGCCCAAAATGACCCCCCAGGTCTACTCTGGATCCGTGCCGGAGGACGTGGGGGGCACGCCGTTCCCTGACGGCTGGGAGCCCGACGACGACCGCGACCGCGGGGGTGCGGACGAAGAGTCCGCCTCCGTGGTCTTCGACGAGGACTTCGTACGGGCGGCGGTGATCCACGAGCCGACCGCCGTGGAACGCCTGCTGGCGGCCGCTCAGGCCCGCGCGGAGGCCTCCGAGGCGGAAGCGCGCCGGTCGCACGCCCGGGGCACCCGCGGCGACGACGACCGCTACGAGGACCCTTTCGACCCCGAGGGCCACGGCGGACACGGCCGCGACCCGGACGGGGACGACCTGGACGGCACCGAGGTCCTGGAAGGCCGCTACGGCGCGCTGTACGGCAGGGCCTACGGGAAGCAGGCCCGCTGGCACCGTCCCGTGGCCTGGGTGCTGGCCCTGGTGATGGGCATCGGCATGGTCGCCCTCGCCTTCACGGCGGTCTACCGGGGGGCCTCCTCGGGCCGCCAGGACCAGGTCCCGCCACCGGCCTCCACGGGCCTCGAACAAGGCCAGGACAAGGTCACCGGCACCGGTCCCTCGGCTTCGGCCGACTACTCCCACCCGGCCGTGTCGGCGACGCCCCGAACCCCGTGACACCAGCGGCGTTGTCGACCCTTCGAACACCCCGGTGATCCCGGGTGGTCCTGGTGGGATCCTGTCAGAACTTGTCATGCACCACCGCGTTTACCCGAGGCCCCGGAGACCTACCCTGAAAGTATGGGCGGGCCTGGAGACCCTCCTGAGGGGACACCCGAGGGCGCTCCCGCAGGTGGAGAGGACGAGTACCGATCCGTCGTCTTCGACGAGTCGTTCGTCCGTGCTGCCCGCCTCCAGGAGTTCTCGGCGCGGGAGCGGATGGCCGACCACGCCCCGGCCGTACGTCGCAGACCCGCCCTCCAGCGCGGCCTGTCCCGGCAGGCGCTGATCCTCGTCATGCTGATAGCCGTCGCCTTCGGCACCGCGATCTACATGGGTGTACGACACCCCTACCAGAACCCCGTCGCCCAGCCGCCGGAACCGCTGCGCATGACGGTCATCCCCCTCGCGCCGCAGACCCCCGTGCCGGGTGCCACGAACGTCGACGACCTGTACGCGCACAGTCCCGCGGCGCAGTTCGGCGTCGGTGCCGAGGGGATAGCGCTGCCCGCCTCCCGCCGCACCGCGCACTTCTCGGACAGCCAGGTCGTCGCCGCCCTGACGACCGCCAAGGACTACCTCGTGAAGTCCTCGCTCGACCCCGAGGTGCTCAAGGGAGGCACCGACCGGCCGGTGCGGATTCTGCTCGACCCCCAGCAGCTCGACCAGTTCGACCAGAGCTTCACCCACCCGGCCGCCGACGGGCGGCACGCGCCCACCGGCTGGCTGGTCCGCTTCGACACCGCCCGCACCGAGCTGGCCGACCTCAGGATCCGGGTGCAGGGCACTCTGCAGGCCGCCGAATCCGACCCGAACACCCTCGAGGTCCTCGCGGACCACACCTTCGTCTACGCCCTGAAGCCGACGGGCGCGGACACCCGCGCGAAGGCCTCCCTGTTCACCGTCCGGCGCGAGCTGCACTTCCGCTTCGACCGCGACGACCTGCGCATGCACCAGGCCGAGCTGGTCGTCTCCTACCTCCAGGCCGGACCGCTCGCCTGCGCCGACGACTCGGCGGACCGGCTGCGTCCCCTGCTCGCCGGACAGACGGCGAAGGCGGGCGGCCCGGCCGGCACCGACCCGTACGCGACCGGCGGCACGACGGCGCTGTGCGGGTCGCTGGCGACGAGCGCGCAGCCGAAGATCTGACCTGCGCGTCGGCGGCCGGCGATCGTCAAGCGGCGTTACGGGCGGGGCCCGGCGACCGTGAGGTGGCGTTCGGGCGGCGCCCGGTGATCGTGAAGTGGTGCCACGGGCCCGCCCGGTGACCGGCGGCCGACGCGGAGTCCGTCAGCCGTCGCCCTTGGATCCCGCGTCGCCCTCGGAGCCCGCGCCGCCGCCCGGGTGGCCGTCCTCCGGGCCGGTGCCACCGGGGCGCTCGGCGCCGTCCCGCCCGTCCCGCGGCGGAGTGTCCCTGGGGGAGCCGCCCGCGAAGCCGCCGAAGCCGCGCCGCACCCGGCCGCCGAGGTCGCCCGCCCCGCCCGCGATGTCGCTGACCAGCTTCATCAGCGGGTCCTTGGAGTTCTTGACATCCGTCGCGTAGCTCGACGCCGACTGCCGGAAGGAGTCCGAGACCGAGGTGTCCTTGTCCTCGCCGCGCCGCGGATAGTGACCGTCCATGATCCGCTGGTAGTCGCGGGACTCGGCCCACTTCTTCAGCTCGGCGGCCCGCACCGTGGTGAAGGGGTGCGTACGGTTGAGGACGTTGAGGATCTTGAGCACGGAGTCGCGCAGGTCGCCCCCGGCCTCGTACTCCTCGGCCTGCGCGAGGAACGCGTCCACGTTCATCTCGTGCAGGTGGTTGCCGCCCGCGATCTTCATCAGGCCGCGCATCGAGGCCCGCGGGTCCTGTCCGACGAGCAGCCCCGCCCGGTCGGCCGACAGCTCCGACTTGCGGAACCACTCCCGCAGCGCGGTCACGATCGTCATGATCGCGAGGTTGCCCAGCGGGATCCAGGCCACCCGGAGGGCCAGGCTGGTCAGGAAGAGCAGGATCGTGCGGTAGACGGAGTGACCGGACAGCGCGTGGCCCACCTCGTGCCCGACGACGGCCCGCATCTCCTCCTCGTCCAGCAGCTCCACGAGACCGGTCGTGACGACGATGATCGGCTCGTCCAGGCCGATGCACATCGCGTTCGGCTGCGGGTCCTGGGTGACGTACATCGGCGGGACCTTCTCCAGGTCCAGGATGTAACAGGCATCTCGCAGCATGGCGTTGAGGTGCGCGAACTGGGCGTCCGAGACGCGCACCGAGTCGGACAGGAAGAGCAGCCGCAGGCTGCGCTCGGGCAGCAGGCCGCTCAGGGCCTTGAAGACCGTGTCGAAGCCGGTGAGCTTGCGCAGGGCCACCAGGGCCGAGCGGTCCGCCGGGTGCTCGTACGCCCGCGAGGAGATCCCCTCGAAGCGCCTGCGCTGCCTGCTCGGCACGTTCTCGTGCCCGTTCCCCTGCTGGCTGTCGTCGGACATGTGTTCCCCCATGTGCGTCTGAGTGCCCTTTGTGCCCCCAAGGCACGGCCCAGCCTAGGCGGAGATACCGTGGACGGGCAGTACAGAGAAGGAGTCGTACGCCATGGAGCACATCCCCGCAGCCGCCTGGCTCACCGAGGCCGCGAGCGCGGCAGACAAGCAGGGCCCGGGCGATCTGCTCCGCGTCGTGCTGATCGTGATGATCGTCGGACTGGCCCTGACCGCCTGGTTCCTGCTGCGGGGGTACAAGCGCGAGGACGACTGAGCTCCGCGCCGGGCACCCGGCGCGGCGGGAACCGGCGCCGTGGCCGTCGTCCGTGCGCCCGTGGCCGTCGCGCGCGGCAACCGGCCTCCCCAACGGCGGAGTCGGGGTGATCGCGGCCGGGGCACCCGCTTACGATGGGCCGACGTCTTTATCCCGCCCTCCCCCACTCTCGACTTCGCTCGAGCGGGGGGACCTCGATCGGATAGGTCCTGCCGAGATGAGCTTCCACAGCACTGCCGCACAGTTGGTCACTCTTGCCGCCGAGGGCGAGGAGCACGGTGGCAACCACGAGAGCCTCAGCCCGTTCCTGACCGGCGGTGGCGCCCTCTTCGTCCTGCTCCTGCTGCTGTGGATCACGACGCGTTTCAACCGCGACCGCTGAGCCCTTTCAGCCACCCGCGGCCGTCCCCGGGACCCCTGTCGGGCGGAGCCCGTCGACCGGGCCGGTAGGGTCTGCACGCATGGGAGAGCAGGACATGCCTACCGGTCCGGCGAGTGACTCGGAGAGCGGCGCAGTCGGCGACGCCGCGGGTGGCGGGGCGCGTGGCGGCGTGAGCCGTCTGACGACCGGCCGCCGCAACGGCCCCTCGAATCCGGGCAAGCGCCGTCTCGGCGTGATGGGCGGGACGTTCGATCCGATCCACCACGGGCACCTGGTGGCGGCCAGCGAGGTGGCCGCGCAGTTCCACCTCGACGAGGTGATCTTCGTACCGACCGGGCAGCCGTGGCAGAAGACCGACCGGAAGGTCTCCCTGGCCGAGGACCGCTATCTGATGACGGTCATCGCGACCGCCGAGAACCCGCAGTTCTCGGTGAGCCGCATCGACATCGACCGCGGCGGACCGACCTACACCACGGACACCCTGCGCGACCTGCGCGCTCTCAACCCCGACGCCGACCTGTTCTTCATCACCGGCGCCGACGCGCTCGGCCAGATCCTCACCTGGCGGTACGCGGAAGAACTGTTCTCCCTCGCGCACTTCATCGGAGTCACCCGGCCCGGTCACACCCTGACCGACCCCGGGCTTCCCGAGGGCGGGGTCTCGCTCGTCGAGGTTCCCGCGCTCGCCATCTCGTCGACAGACTGTCGTGCGAGGGTCGGCAGGGGAGATCCCGTCTGGTATCTGGTGCCGGACGGTGTAGTGCGCTACATCGACAAGCGTGAGCTGTACCGCGGCGAGTGAGCCGAGAGGGGCACCGGTGAACGACCGATACGACGGATACGCGGGCGGCGACCAGTACGAGCTCGTCGGCTACGACGAGTTCGGGCAGCCTGTGTACCGGCAGGTGCCGCCCCAGCAGTCCCAGCAGAACTACGACCCGTACGCGCAGCCCCAACAGCCCCAGCAGTCGCAGGGCTACGGCTATGACCCGTACGCGACCGGCGGGTCGGCCTACGACACCGGCCGGCAGTCGGCGTCCTCCTACGACACCGGTCAGCAGACGTCCGTCCCGGCGTACGACCCCTACGCCCCGTACGGGGCCGGCGCGCCCGCGCCCGAGGGGGCGGATACGGCGTACGACCCCTACGGGCAGTCGGCCCGGACGTCCCAGACCCCCCACACGGCGCACTCCGCTCACACGACGCAGACCGAGCGCGGCGGACAGACCGGACGGACGGGGCAGCCGGGTCGGACCGGCCGGGCGGCTCAGGACGGGCCCGCCGGCTACGGCGGCCACGGCGGGCAGACCCCGGGCACGGCCGGTGCCGCGAGCACCGGGCAGCAGCCGCGGGTCGCCGAGCAGACCGCGTACATCCCGCAGCAGGCGGGCCCCGCGGAGGACGGCGGGCCGCGGGCCGACCGGGACTACCGCACCGAGCAGTTCGCGTTCGTCGAGGAGCAGGAAGCCGAGTCCGAAGACGTCATCGACTGGCTGAAGTTCACCGAGAACCGCACCGAGCGCCGCGAGGAGGCCCGCCGCCGCGCCCGCGGCCGGATCGTCGCCCTGATCGTGGTGTTCGCCCTCGTCGTGGTCGGCGGTGTCGGCTACCTCTGGTACGCGGGCAAGCTGCCCGGCACCTCCTCGCACGACAAGCCCGCCACGACGACGGCGTCGAGCGCCCAGAACCGCGACGTGCTCGTCGTCCACCTGCACGACACGAAGGGCGGCGGCACCTCCACGGCGCTGCTCGTCGACAACACCACCACCAAGCAGGGCACCACCGTCCTGCTGCCCAACTCCCTTGCCCTGACGGGCGACGACGGCTCGACGACCACACTCGCCAAGTCCGTCGACGACGACGGTTCGTCCGGGACGCAGGACGCGATCGACACGGTGCTGGGGACCGACATCCAGGGCACCTGGCGTCTCGACACCCCCTACCTCAGCAACCTCGTCGAACTCGTCGGCAACATCGACATCACCACCAACACCGCCGTGCCCGACCCCGACGCCAAGAAGAAGGGCGAGCCGCCCCTCGTGAAGAAGGGCGAGGACCAGACCCTCGGCGGCAAGGCGGCCGTCGCGTACGCGACCTACCGGGCCCCCGGTGAGGCCCAGAACGCCCAGCTGGAGCGGTTCGGGCAGGTCATGCAGGGCGTGCTGCGCAAGGTGTCGTCCGACAAGCAGGCCGCGACGACCACCGTGCAGACCCTCGCGCAGATCCTCGACCCGCCGCTGACCGACCAGGACCTCGGCGTCTTCCTCGCCAAGCTCGCCGACCTCGCCAAGGGCGGCGACTACAAGACGGCGCTGCTGCCCGTGCAGCAGGACGGCACCCTGAGCGAGAGCGCCACCGACAGCGTGGTCAAGGACGTGCTCGGCGGTACCGCCAAGAGCCCCGACGCCGGCGCCGCAGTCCGTGTCGGCATCAGGAACGCCACCGGCGTGAAGTCCGCCACGGAGAAGGCCCGCGTCGTCCTGGTCAACGGCGGCTACACCTTCCTGGACTCCGGCACCGCCGCCGCGGCCCAGAGTGTGTCCCGGGTCACCTACGCCGACGCCGCCAAGAAGAACGACGCCGTCGAGGTCGCGAAGACCCTGGGCCTGCCGACCGGCGCCGTGACGAGGGGCAAGGCGACGTCCAACGCGGACGTGTCCGTGGTCCTGGGCCAGGACTACAAGGTGAGCACCTCGGCCGGGTGACCCCGCGCGACCGGCGGTGACGGCCGGCGATCACGAGGTGTACGCGGCCGTGCCCGGGGCTTTCGGGGCACGGCCGCCAAAACGCGTGGGGTGCCCTCTGCTGTCCGTGAGACCCTTGAGTCATTACTGACCGCCGACGGAAAGCCGCGTAGTGACCGCCACGGACCGCTCCATCGAGCTCATCAACACCGCCGCACAGGCGGCCGCCGACAAGCTCGCGCACGACATCATCGCCTACGACGTCAGCGATGTGCTCTCGATCACCGACGCCTTCCTGCTGGCGTCCGCACCCAACGACCGCCAGGTCAAGTCGATCGTCGACGAGATCGAGGAGCGCCTGAACAAGGAGCTCGGCGTCAAGCCGGTGCGCCGCGAGGGTGACCGCGAGGCCCGCTGGGTGCTGCTCGACTACGTCGACATCGTCGTGCACGTCCAGCACAGCGAGGAGCGCGTCTTCTACGCCCTGGAGCGGCTCTGGAAGGACTGCCCGGAGCTGGACCTGCCGGCCGACGCCAAGGCCACCCGGGGCAAGACCGCCGAGCACGCCAAGCTGCAGGCCGAGGAGGACTCCGCCGAACTGGAGGAGCTGCGGTGACCGCCGGGGCCGGCAGGAAGCCGGGCCGGGGCCGCCGCGTCATCCTCTGGCGGCACGGCCAGACCTCCTGGAACGTGGAAAGCCGCTTCCAGGGCTCCACGGACGTCGAGCTCACCGAGACCGGCATCGGCCAGGCCCGGCGCGCTGCCCGGCTGCTCGCCTCGCTGGAGCCCGACGCGATCATCGCCTCGGACCTCCGGCGCGCCGCCGCCACGGCCGCCGAGCTGGCCGAGCTCACCGGCCTCGACGTCACCCACGACGAGGCCCTGCGGGAGACCTACGCGGGCGTCTGGCAGGGGCTGACGCACGAGGAGATCCTCGGCCGGTACGGCGACGAGTACGCCGCCTGGAAGCGCGGAGAGCCCGTGCGCCGCGGCGGGGGAGAACTGGAGTCCGAGGTCGCCGACCGCGCCGCCCCCGTGGTGCTGCGGCACGTCGACAAACTCCCCGAGGACGGCACCCTCGTGGTCGTCAGTCACGGCGGCACGATCCGTACGACCATCGGGCGTCTGCTCGGCCTGGAGTCTCAGCACTGGGAGAGTCTCGGCGGCCTCTCCAACTGCTGCTGGTCCGTCCTCGGACGGGGCGCGCGGGGCTGGCGACTGCTGGAGCACAACGCCGGCACACTGCCGGAGCCGGTGCTCGGAGACGACGACTGAGCGGATCGAGCGGCCCTCTGTCCGGTCCCGGAGACCCGTCGGGACCGGATTTCACTTTCCGGCAGGTCGCAGGCTAAAGTTCTTCTTGTTCGCCCCGCAGGGCGGGAAGAACGCAAGGGGCTATAGCTCAGTTGGTAGAGCGCCTGCATGGCATGCAGGAGGTCAGGAGTTCAATTCTCCTTAGCTCCACAGATCGACTCTCTTGAGTCGTCAAAGATCGATGACGAAGATCCCGTCCCCTCCGGGGGGCGGGGTTTTTTGTGTACCCGGGGCCTCCGGGCGGCCTTCGTCACACTCTTCTCGGACCGGCTTGAGTCACTTGGGGCCCCGGGGGCGTATACCTCTGCGGACGCGCTCCTCATGTGCACGTCTGCGCTGGCCGCGACGGCTACGTCGGGTGCCGTGTCCGGACTGGTACGAAGGCGTCGCTGACCGTATTGCTCCGGCCGTGGCAGAATCAAACGGCCGGAAGGGGGCGCGGCCCGACGGGAGGGAGAAGCGATGCCTGCGAGCATCCTCGAGGAGGTCCACGATCTTCTCGAAGTGGCACCGAAACGTAGAAGAGCCACTCGCCTCGACTGTCCTTCCTGCGGATCCGTCCACATCGCCCAGGTCCTCGGCGACAACGGCGGGATCTCCTACGTGTGCACGGCCTGCGGCCACAGCTGGAGCTGATCGATGGGTGCACACAGGCGAAAGTGCGATTGGTGCGGCAGTGGTACGCCCATCGTCCGCGACATGGAACCGGTCAATCACGACTACCAGTACTGGTGCGAGGAGTGCGCGCGGGCGCTGATCATAAAAGGCGACCCCATCGAGACGTACCGCGAGCTGGAGGGCGAGCCGATCTACGGGCGGCTCCTCGACGAGCACTGCACGCTCAAGCGCTTCTACTCGTTCGCGACAGCCTGACCCCGAGCAGGGCCAGGAAGGCGCAGCCGGCTCCCGCGTAGAGGGCCGACAGCGTCGACTGGACGCCGTTCTGGTGCAGTTCGAGCCTGCCCGGGCCGTGCGGGACCCACCACAGCGCGTACGAGCAGAACGCCACGGCGGTGGCGACGGCAGACGCCCTCCCGCGCGTCGCGAGGAGCAGCGTCAGCGGCACGCACCAGACCCAGTGGTGCGACCAGGACACCGGACTGACCAGCAGTGCCGTCACCGCGCAGGCGGTCACCGCCCAGGCCCGCAGCCCGCGCAGTTCCGCGGCGACGGCGGCCGTGAGGCCCAGGGACCCCACCACGGCAGCCGCGGCGATCCACCAGAGGCCGGGATGCGCGCTGTGCAGCAGCCGGGCCATGACCCCGCGCAGCGACTGGTTCGCGGTGTCCTCCACCAGCCCGACCCGGCCCGTCTCGAAGACCATCCGGCTCCAGAAGCGCCACGAGTCGTACGGCAGGACGGCGGCCGCGAGCAGCGTCGCCCCGGTGAACGCGACGGCCGCCCCGCGCGCGTGGCGCAGCCGGGGGCCTCCGCTGCCCCGGCGCGCGTGTTCCACGAGGCCGGCGGTCAGCAGGAACACCGCGAAGAGCGCCGGGGTCAGTTTGACCGCCGCGGCGATCCCGATGCCCGCCCCGGCCCAGCGCCGTCCGGGCCGCCCGGTCAGGTCCCACAGCACCAACACGCCGAGCAGCAGGTTGACCTGCCCGTAGCGCAGCGTCGTCCACACCGGCTCGCACCACACGGCCGCCGCCGACACCCACCACACGCTCTCCACGCGCGCGTGGCCGACGAGCCGCAGCGAGAGCGTCACGAAAGCCACGAGAAGGGCCAGGTTCCCGGCCGTCGCCGCCGTCCGCAGGTCCGCCGTGTCGAGCAGGGTCAGCGGTGTGAACAGCAGCGCCGCGAACGGGGGGTACGTCGTGGGCAGATGGGCCTCGGTCGTGCGCAGCGCGTAGAGGTCGCCGCCCGCGCGTACGGTCGCGCCCTCCGCCCGGTACACCGTCAGGTCGATCATCGACACGTGCGCGGCCCGCTGCGCGCACCAGAAGGCGGCGAACGACAACAGGCAGGTCCCCAGGGCGACGGACGCGTGGCGGCGGACACGAGGGAGGGCGATCACGGTCACGGAGGCCGACACTATCCCGCTTGTCCGTATTGTCCGAGCGGCGCGGAATCGATTTGGCGGTGCACCGGGAGGACCGTGTAATGTTGGCGTCGCCGCCGGGGAGACCGGGCGGAGCGGAACAAGGGGCTATAGCTCAGTTGGTAGAGCGCCTGCATGGCATGCAGGAGGTCAGGAGTTCAATTCTCCTTAGCTCCACAGAAATTGAAGGCGGGCCACCCGATCGGGTGGCCCGCCTTCGTGGTGTTCAGCGGCCGCTGCCCAGCGCCCGGCGGCCACGGCGCTGGGACAGCACCGGCAGGTTGTTGCGTGCCGGTGCGGAGGATCTGGTGTCCTCCTCGATGCGCAGGGCGAGCGCCGGGCAGCGGCGTACGGCCCGCAGCGCCTTCGCCTCCGCGTACCGGGGGACCTGTGCCTGCGCGACGGTGGGGAACCCGTCCGCGCCGAGCTCGAAGACCTCGGGCAGGATGTCCGCGCACAGGCCGTGCCCGCGGCACAGCGTCCAGTCGACGTAGATCTTCTGGCGGCTGGGGCCCGCCTCCTCCTGCGCCTGGCCGCCCGGGATGCCCGTCGGGGTCTGGCCGCCCTCGAAGAGCGGCAGAACGCCCTCCACGGGCCTTCCGCAGCCGTTTCCGAGGACGTGCGCGGCGAGGTCGTCGGTGAACGCCTTGATCGTCGACTCGATGAACATCGCCGAGCCGTCCGGGTGGGAGCACGCACCGCGTCGCTTCACGGCCTTGGCGACCTGCTTCACGGCCTCCAGCGCGGCCGGACCGCCGCCGTTGAGGATGTCCTCGAGACCACGCGCCGCGGCGGGCAGGCCGAGGTAGCAGGGACCGCACTGTCCCGCGCTCTCCTCGGCCAGCCACTGCGCCACTCGGAGCGACTCGCCCAGCGGGCACGTCTCCTGGGTGATCGGGAGGATGGCGCCGGCGCCGAGCGCGCCGCCCACGGCGTCCAGGGAGTTGCGCGAGACGATCGCCTCGTTGACCATCGCCGCGTCCAGCCACTTGCCGTGGTAGCCGCCGGTCAGCACGCCCTGCGGGGTGGGCGGGGCGCCGGCGAGCTGGAGCACGTACCGCAGCGGTACGCCGGTCGGGACCTCGATCACCATGGGGCGCGCGACGGCGCCGGAGACGGTGAGCAAGACGGTGCCGGGCTCGTCGTACAGGCCGGTGTTGCGGTACCGGTCGGGGCCGATGCGGGCGGCGATGGCCAGCTGGGCGAACGTCTCGGCGTTCGACAGCAGCGTGGGAGCGCCGCCGACGCCGGTCTGCGACGCACTGATCTTGCGGCCGGGCGGGATGGCCGGGCCGCCGTCGATGGAGCGGATGAGCGAGGCCGCGGCCCCGGTCACCATGCGTACCGGATTGCGCTGCACGCGCGCGCGAAGAGGCGATCCGCGCCGGTCGCTCAGGCCGCGTTCGGCCAGCGCCGCCTCCATGGACCTCTGGGTGGACTCACGCGTCACGCCGATGACCAGGGTGCGCGCACCCATGGCCTCCGCGGCCAGCAGTGCTCCGTCCAGGATGAGGTGCGGGGCACGGTTGATGAGCACCGTGTCCTTGCGGCAGGCGGGTTCGTCCTCGCTCCCGTTGACGACCACCACGGGCCGGATGCCCTTGCTGATGGCCGACTCGGCGACCGAGCGCAGTTTCTTGGCGAAGGGGAAGCCCGCGCCGCCGCGGCCCTTCAGGCCGATCGCCTCGGCGAGGCCCGCGAGCTGTTCACCGCCCATCGGCTCGAGCGGCCCGTGCACCTTGAGGTGCATGGGCAGATCGAGCCGTTCAACCAGGTCGAAACCCGACGTGAGCTGCGGAAGTCCGACGACGCGGACCTCCGGGACGTCGGGCAGGGCCTCGTTCACTTAAAGCCTCCGGAAGGGGCGTTCCATGGTTCACCGGAGCCAGGAGCGTCGAAGGCACCCGGCAGTACGTCAGTCGTGGGACCGCTGTCGTACGTGTCGTTGGTGTTGTACGTGCCGAAGGCGGGGTTCGTCTCACCGGTGTCGTACACATCACTCGTGCGGTACGCGGCCGTGGCCGAATTGTCGTAGACGGGGATGTTGTATCCCGTGTCCGCCAGCGGGTCGTACGCGGAGCGGGGTGCCTCGCCGACCGGCGGCGGCGAGGGGATGGGCCAACTGCCCGACGGGCTGCTGCCGTCGGCGCGCGGAAACGTCTCCGTGGGCTGCGTGTTCATCGGCATCTGGAAGCGCTCGGTCGGCGCGGCCCCCGCGGGGTTCCCGCCGGGCGTACCCGACACGGCCCGGTAGGCGGCCGCGAATCCGGGCGTCCCGCCCGCGGCGGCGGGGTCCACCGGGGTCTGGTAGAGCGACTGCTCGGGGCCCGGGGTGCGCTGCGGCGGCACGAAGGAGTCTCCCGTGGGCTGCTGGGCGGGGCGTGGCGCGAAGCCCGGCGCGTTGTTCTCGGCCCGGGCGGCGCGGGATGCCGTCAGCTGCTCCTCGCGTGCCATGCGGGCGCTGAAGCCGTTGCCTTCACCGAGGAGCGCGAGGACCCGGTCGGCGACCTTGCGCTTGTAGGGGGCGGGCGCCGAGCGCAGGGCGAGTGCGGCCATGACCGCGACCAGGCACAGGCTGTACAGGATCGTGAAGATCGGCTTCGCCTGTCGACCCGCGTAGAGGCCGTGGATCAGCGCGGAGCACCAGGCCGGGTAGGCCAGCATGTGCATCGCGCGCCAGCGGGCCGCGACCGGGGCCGGGGACGCGAAGGCGCTGCGCAGCGCGCCGGTGATGGCCGTGAAGATCATGAGCAGTCCGGCCAGGGAGCCGAAGCCGATGAGTCCGGCCGTCCCGGAGACGCCGAGGCTGAAGGGGATCAGGGCGGCGATCAGCACGGTGTGGTCGAGCGCCAGCTTGACCGTGATGTGCAGCAGCAGGAAGGCGACCGAGGAGACGGCGGTCGTGCGGTGCACCGCCTGCGCCACCAGGCGTTGGCGGGTGTTCAGGAACAGCCGGTCGGTCGCCACCAGCCCCCAGATGACGGAGCAGGAGAGCGCGACCAGCGACAGCACGCCGGCGCCGAAGTTGAGGAAGTCCCGGACTCCGTTGCCTCCTGCCAGTACGACCACGGGTATGAGAAGCAGAATGACAGCGGTGGCCACTCCATAGGCGGAGCGACCTGGGCGGGAAAGGGTGCTGCCATTACGACGAGGGTTCATAGGGGGGTTACTCCCAACGGTTCGGGGAAGCGGTCCCGAAGCCGCACTCTAGGTCGAGTCACTCCTGAGGGATACGAGATTGAGTTATTACGTTGTTATCAAAGGGCCGCCGGGCCCTTGTGTTGTCCCTTAGGGTCCGTTACGCGAAGTAATATTTGAATATTGTTCAGTTTTTTGGCGCGATCGTGACCGTCGCGCGGCGTGTCGCGTGCCCCGGAAGCCCGTCGCGACGCGCGCGGGTGCTGCGGTACCCTGACGCCATGCGTGCCGTACGCCTTCTGCTTAGTGAGCCGCGCTGATCAGTCCCGACCACTGACGACCCGTGGTCGGAATCGGCGCGGCCTCCCCTCCTGTGCGAGGGGATTTTTCATTTCTGAGCCGCTGGCAGAGACGATCGATGGAGCTTTGAGGATCATGAGCGAGACGAACCCCGCTGCCGCCTCCGAGGTGGCAGCGCCGCACCGCTACACGGCCGCGATGGCCGCGGAGATCGAGGCACGCTGGCAGGACTTCTGGGACGCCGAGGGCACGTACGAGGCGCCGAACCCCAGTGGTGACCTGGCCGGCGATCCCGCGCTGGCCGCGAAGCCCAAGAAGTTCATCATGGACATGTTCCCGTACCCCTCCGGGGCGGGCCTGCACGTCGGCCACCCGCTGGGCTACATCGCCACCGACGTGTTCGCCCGCTTCCAGCGGATGACCGGTCACAACGTCCTGCACACCCTGGGCTTCGACGCCTTCGGCCTGCCCGCGGAGCAGTACGCCGTGCAGACCGGCACGCACCCGCGCGTGTCCACCGAGGCCAACATGGAGAACATGAAGGTCCAGCTGCGCGCGCTGGGCCTGGGCCACGACAAGCGCCGGTCCTTCGCGACGATCGACCCGGACTACTACAAGTGGACCCAGTGGATCTTCCTGCAGATCTTCAACTCCTGGTACGACGACGAGGCCGGCAAGGCCCGTCCGATCTCCGCGCTGATCGCCCAGTTCGAGAGCGGCGACCGCGCCGTCGCGGGCGCTGACGGCCACGCGCGCGCGTGGAACGAGCTGACCGCCGTCGAGCGCGCCGACACCCTGAGCGAGTACCGGCTGGCGTACGCCTCCGACGCGCCCGTCAACTGGTGCCCCGGGCTGGGCACCGTACTGGCCAACGAGGAGGTCACCGCGGACGGCCGCTCCGAGCGCGGCAACTTCCCCGTCTTCAAGGCCAAGCTGCGGCAGTGGAACATGCGGATCACGGCGTACGCCGACCGCCTGCTGGACGACCTGGAAGCGCTGGACTGGCCCGAGGCCATCAAGCTGCAGCAGCGCAACTGGATCGGCCGCTCCGAAGGCGCCCGGGTCGACTTCCCGGTCGACGGCGACGCCATCACGGTCTTCACCACGCGTCAGGACACCCTGTTCGGCGCCACCTACATGGTGCTGGCCCCCGAGCACCCGCTGGTCGACAAGTTCGTCCCGGCGGCCTGGCCCGAGGGCACCCACGAGGTGTGGACCGGCGCGCACGCGACCCCGGCCGAGGCCGTCGCCGCCTACCGCGCGCAGGCCGCCTCGAAGTCGGACGTCGAGCGCCAGGCCGAGGCCAAGGACAAGACCGGCGTCTTCACCGGCGTGTACGCCACCAACCCGGTCAGCGGCGAGCGGATCCCCGTCTTCATCGCCGACTACGTACTGATGGGCTACGGCACCGGCGCCATCATGGCCGTCCCGGCGCACGACACCCGCGACTTCGCGTTCGCGCGCGCCTTCGAGCTGCCGATGCGCTGCGTCGTCGAGCCGAGCGACGACCGGGGCACCGACCCCTCGACCTGGGACGACGCCTTCGCCTCGTACGACGCGAAGATCGTCAACTCCTCGGGTGCCGAGATCTCCCTGGACGGCCTGGGCGTCGTCGACGCCAAGGCGCGCATCACCGAGTGGCTGGCCCGCAGGGGCATCGGCGAGGGCACCGTCAACTTCCGGCTGCGCGACTGGCTGTTCAGCCGGCAGCGCTACTGGGGCGAGCCCTTCCCGATCGTCTACGACGAGGACGGCGTCGCCCACGCGCTGCCCGAGTCGATGCTGCCCCTGGAGCTGCCGGAGGTCGAGGACTACTCACCGCGCACCTTCGACCCGGACGACGCGAACACCTCCCCGGAGACGCCGCTGTCCCGCAACGAGGACTGGGTCGACGTCACCCTGGACCTGGGCGACGGCCGCGGCCCGCAGAAGTACCGCCGCGAGACCAACACCATGCCGAACTGGGCCGGTTCCTGCTGGTACGAACTGCGCTACCTGGACCCGCACAACGATCAGAAGCTGGTCGACCCGGCCATCGAGCAGTACTGGATGGGCCCGCGCGAGGGCCAGCCCACCGGCGGCGTCGACCTGTACGTCGGCGGCGCCGAGCACGCCGTGCTGCACCTGCTGTACGCGCGCTTCTGGTCGAAGGTCCTGTTCGACCTGGGCCATGTCTCCTCGGCGGAGCCCTTCCACAAGCTGTTCAACCAGGGCATGATCCAGGCCTTCGTGTACCGCGACAGCCGCGGCATCGCCGTGCCCGCCGCCGAGGTGGAGGAGCGCGACGGCGCGTACTACTACCAGGGCGAGAAGGTCTCCCGGCTGCTGGGCAAGATGGGCAAGTCCCTGAAGAACGCGGTCACTCCGGACGAGATCTGCGACGAGTACGGCGCGGACACGCTGCGTCTGTACGAGATGGCGATGGGCCCCCTGGACGTGTCGCGACCGTGGGACACGCGCGCGGTGGTCGGCCAGTACCGGCTGCTGCAGCGCCTGTGGCGCAACGTCGTCGACGAGACGACCGGTTCGGTCACCGTCGTCGAGGACGACGCGGACGAGGACACGCTGCGGGTCCTGCACAAGGCGATCGACGGCGTGCGCCAGGACCTGGAAGGCCTGCGCTTCAACACGGCCATCGCCAAGGTCACCGAGCTGAACAACCACCTGACCAAGGCGGGCGGCCCGGTGTCGCGCACGGTCGCCGAGGCACTGGTGCTGCTGATCGCGCCGCTGGCCCCGCACATCGCCGAGGAGCTGTGGCGCAAGCTGGGCCACTCGGACACGGTGGTCCACCAGGACTTCCCCGTGGCCGATCCGGCGTACGTCGTGGACGAGGCCGTGACCTGCGTCGTGCAGATCAAGGGCAAGGTCAAGGCGCGCCTGGAGGTCTCCCCGTCGATCTCCGACGCGGAGCTGGAGAAGATCGCGCTGGCCGATGAGAAGGTCGTCGCGGCGCTGGACGGCGCCGGCATCCGCAAGGTGATCGTGCGGGCGCCGAAGCTGGTGAACATCGTTACGGGCTAGGGCGGGCGGAGGCCCGCGCGCGGGCCGCTCACCGGTGTCCATGCCGGGTTCGCGTGGACTCGCGCGCAGGTTCGCGCCCGAGTCCACGCGAGGTCTCCCCGTCGCGCGGCCTCTTTCGGGCCGGGACGTCGGGGTGGTCCCCTACGGGCAGGTTCGGGGTTCTTCCGGAACTCCGGACCTGCCCGTTGCGTTTACCGTTGAAGAGCGTCGTGGCAGCCGCCGCGACCGTCGGGAGGAGGAGCGTGGTGGAAGCCGTGATCGCAGTGATCGCCCTGCTCTTCCTGCTGTTCGTGGTCCTGGGCGCGTACGCCACGGTGAAGGTGATCGGCGCCGCCAAGCGCAGCGTGGACCGCACGATCTCGCAGGCCCGCCGCACGGTCGAGGACAGCACCCTTCGCGCCAAGACCTTCACCCAGTTCGGCCCGGCCGGCGAGATCGCCCAGCTGCGGCTGAAGCTGCGCACCTCGATGCGGGCCACGCAGGACGCGCTGCACGCGGGCGTGGGCGAGGACGAGTCCCTGAAGGAGTCCCTGGGGCTCTTCGAGCGACTCAGCGCGCACGGGCGGGAGCTGGACGACGAGCTCAAGCGCCTCGAGACGGAGCCGGACAAGGACACCCTGGCCACGCGCCTGCCCGGACTGCGCGAGCGCACCGAGCGGATCACCGGGTCCGCGGACTCGCTGCGCTGGGCAGCGCGGGACCGCGCCCGCCGGTTCGCCGAGGACGACCTGGACTCGCTGAGCGCGCAGATCGACGTCGAAGCGGGCGCGCTGCGGCACTGGACGACCGAGCCGCAGCCCACCTCCTCCTGGCCGGAGGCACCGGCTCCGGACGCGACAGCTTCCGACAGCCAGACCTGGCCGGGGCCCCCTCGGTCGCGCCCGGCCGACGAGCCGACGCGTTCCGCCATCACCCCGCCGGGGCGGCGTCCCACCTACCCTTGGCAGAAGAAGCCCCGCCCCGAGAGCACGACTTGACCCGACCTGGACCCCAGGTGAGAGGGGCCGGGCTGCCGTCCGGGCGCCCCGGCGGGTAACCTCCAGCTCATGTCCCGCCATGTCGCGATCGTCACCGATTCAACGGCCTACCTGCCGCCCCGGACGATGGAGCGCCACGGCATCACCGCGGTGCCCCTGACCGTGGTCCTCGGCGACCAGGCGCTCGAAGAAGGCACCGAGATCTCGGCCCGCTCCCTGGCCCAGGCACTCCAGAAGCGGCGCCCCGTCACCACGTCCCGGCCCAGCCCCGAGGTCTTCGCCGCCACCTACCGCGCGCTCGCCGAGTCGGGTGCGACCGGCATCGTCTCCCTCCATCTGTCCGCCGACATCTCCGGCACCTACGACGCCGCGGTCCTCGCGGCGCGTGAGGCGCCCGTGCCCGTGCGCGTGGTGGACACCGGGATGGTCGCGATGGCCCTCGGGTTCTGCGCACTGGCCGCGGCCCAGTCCGCGGAGGCGGGAGGCACCGTCGACGAGGCGGTCACGGCCGCGGAGAAGCGGGCCTCCGGCACCTCCACGTACTTCTACGTCGACACCCTCGACTATCTGCGCCGCGGCGGCCGGATCGGTGCGGCGCAGGCGCTGCTCGGCTCCGCGCTCGCGGTGAAGCCGCTGCTGCAACTGGACGGCGGCCGCATCGAACTCCTGGAGAAGGTACGCACAGCCGCGAAGGCGATCGCCCGCCTGGAGGAGATCGTGGTCGAGCGCGCCGGCAGCGCCCAGGTCGACATCGCCGTCCATCACCTGGCCGCCGCCGAGCGGGCGTCCGCCCTCGCGGACCGGTTGCGGGTACGGGTGCCGGGTCTGGCCGATCTGCATGTGAGTGAGGTCGGGGCGGTGATCGGGGCGCACACCGGGCCCGGGTTGTTGGGGGCGGTCGTCTCGCCTCGGTGAGGGCGGGGACGTTGTCGAGCCGACCGTGCCGACCCTGCTGGCCCTGCTGACCGCTCCGGCCGTGGCGATGGTGTCGGGCGTTCGCGATCGTGCTGGTTCTCCGGCCGTGGCGGTTGTGTCGGCCGTCGGCCGTTGGCGATCGTGTCGATCGAGTCGGCGGTGCAGGCCACGTCGGCCGTGACCCTTGCGGGTGACGGAGTTGTCCACAATTCGTCCGTGGTCCACCGGAATTGAGCAAGATCATCGCGAGTCGGCGATGTGCCGGATCCTCGACGCATGGCACTTCGATCACGCTCACGCACAGCCACACCGACCAGTGGACCGGGGCGCGGCCCCGTCTCCGACGGCCGCACCCACCATCGCCGATCCCACCCGCGCGGCCGCTCCCGGGCCGACGTTCGGCGCCACGACGCCCCGGCCGAGGCGCTCCGCCTGCGCGCACGGGCGCTCTTCCCCCAATCGGAGCGGGAGGAAGGGGAGTCGGGGCACGGACCGCCGGGGCTGGATCGGGACGTGGGAGCCCCGAGGGCGAGAACCTCGGCGGGGCTCGGGGACGCCAAGGGCTGGGGCGAGGACCGTTCCTCGCGGAGTGGCGTCCCCTCGCCCGACGGACCCTCAGGGCAAGAGGCTCCGGCACCGGACATGGGCGGTCCCGCGGGTACCGGCGTTCCCGCGCGCGGTGCGGCGGCCGAGTGGCGGCACCGGGCCGGGCTCGCCGTACGGGAGCGGATGCCGCTGTGGCTGCAGTCGAGGTGCGGCCTGGAGCGCCGGAGCGTGGCGGCGCTCGGTGTGCTGCTCGTCGTCGCCGCCGTCTTCGCCGTGCAGCACTTCTGGGCCGGCCGGACACAGCCGGTGCGGGCTCCCGAAGCGGTGCGGGCGGTCGCTCCCTTCGGCGGACGGGAGGGGCCGGAAGGCGGAAGCGGAGTCACGGAACCGTCGTCGGCGGAGGCGGGCGGCCCGGCCGGGGTGGCGAACACCGCGGGCCCGGCCGGAACGGTGATCGTGGTGGACGTCAGCGGCAAGGTGCGCAGTCCTGGGCTCCAGCGCCTGCCGGCCGGGTCGCGGGTCGAGGACGCGCTGCGGGCCGCGGGCGGAGTGCGGCCAGGGGCGAACACGGAGGGTCTCAACCGCGCACGCCTCCTGGTGGACGGCGAACAGGTCGTCGTCGGTGCTCCCGCACCCGTGGCGGGGGCGGCCACGGGCGGCGGCTCCCTCGCCGGTGGTGCGGGCGGAGCCGGCCCCCGGACGGCGCCATCGGCTCCGGTCTCCCTCAGCACGGCCACCGTTGACCAGCTCGACACCCTGCCCGGCGTCGGCCCGGTGCTCGCCCAGCACATCATCGAGTACCGCACCGAGCACGGGGGTTTCCGCACGGTCGACGAACTCCGCGAGGTCAATGGAATCGGGGACCGCCGGTTCGCCGATCTGCAGAATCTCGTGCGGCCGTGAGCGGGCCCACGAACCCCTGTGAGCGGACGGCCTCGGACCGGACCGTGTCCACGACCCCGACCGTCCCCGTGACCCGGACCGTCCCTGAGCCTCGGAACACCCCCGAGATCCCGGACCTCCACGACGACCGGCACCTCCACACCGATGGGGTACTCCACACCGATGGGGTCCTCCGTGACGACGGGAGCACGCGCGAGACAAAGATCATCCGCAAGGCAGGTGAGGCTCACGGGGCCAGGAACCGCGGGGCCAGGGACACCCGCGGGGCGAGGAGGCGCCGGGCCGTGCACGCGGCCTCTGGCAGGCGGCTGGGTATGGCGCATCCGCAGGAGGAAGGGCCTGCGGACCTGCGACTCGTGCCGCCCGCTCTGGCGGCCTGGATGACGGCGGCGCTGACGCTGGACGCCCCGGCCGGCTGGACCACGGGCGTGGTGGTGGGCTGCGTGGCCGTGGCCTGCGTCCTGCTGGCGGCGGGACGCAGGCGCACGCACGGTGCGGGCCGGCGGGGCGAACCGCGGCCACGGGCGACGCCGCGGGTGTGGCCGAGGATGTCCGCAGCCGCCGTGCTGCTCTGCGCCGCCGCAGCCGCCACCTCCGCGGGACTGCACGGGGCGGATGTGCGCCGTGGGCCGGTCCCGGCCCTGGCGCGGCAGTTCGCCCATGTGACCGTCGAGGCGGAGGTCACCTCCGACGCACGGCTCACCCGACCCCGGATCAAGGGGGACCACGCGGCTCCGACCGCCGTGCTGCTCGACGCCGAGATCCGGCGGGTGACGCGGGCGGACGGGAGCGGGCGAGCCGTGGAGACGCGTACGCCGGTACTGATGATCGTCGACGCGAGGACGCCCAGAGGCCCGCCCGAGCCGGCCGACCGGCGGTCGCCCTGGCTGTCGCTCCTGCCGTCCACCCGGGTGCGGGTGGAGGGGCGGCTGGCGCCCGCACAGTCGGACGGTGACCGGGTCGCGGCAGTGCTGCGTGTACGGGGGAGCGGGGCACCGGAGGTGGTGGGGGAGCCGTCCGGGCCGCAGCGGTTCGCCGGTCGGCTGCGCGAGGGGCTGCGGCAGGCGACCGGCGGACTGGAAGCGGACGCGCGGGCCCTCCTGCCGGGGCTGGTCGTGGGGGACACCGCACGGATCACACCGGAGCTGGACGACGCGTTCAAGGCGACGGATCTCACGCATCTGCTCGCGGTCAGCGGCGGCAACCTCACGATTCTGCTGGCCCTGTTCATCGGACCGCCCGGCCTTGCCCAGCGTGCCGAGCGACGCGGCCTCGCACCACGGCTGGGCATTCCGCTGCGGACGACCGCGCTGCTGGGCGGCGCGGTCACGCTCGGGTTCGTGATCGTCTGCCGCCCCGATCCGAGCGTGCTGCGGGCCGCGGCCTGCGGCACGGTCACTCTGCTCGCCGTCGCGACCGGACGCCGCCGATCACTGATCCCCGCGCTGGCCACGGCCGTACTGCTGCTGGTGCTGTACGACCCCTGGCTGGCCCGTAGCTACGGCTTCCTGCTCTCCGTCCTGGCGACCGGCGCCCTGCTCACGCTCGCCCCGCGCTGGAGTGCGGCGCTCCGCCGGCGCCGGGTGCCACCGCGGCTGGCCGAGGCGCTCGCGGCGGCCGGAGCCGCACAGGCGCTGTGCGCACCGGTCGTCGCCGTCCTGTCGGCACGGGTGAGCCTGGTGGCGGTGCCGTGCAATCTGCTCGCGGAGTTCGCCGTCGCGCCGGCCACCGTGCTGGGGTTCGCGACGCTGGCGACCGCACCGCTCACCCCGGCTGTCGCCAAGGCGCAGGCATGGTGCGCGAGTTGGCCCACCCGGTGGATCGCGGACATCGCCCGAACCGGAGCGGCCCTGCCCGGTGGGGCCGTGGACTGGCCGGGAAGCTGGGCGGGGGCGGTGCTGCTCGCCCTGGTCACGGCGGCCGTCGTGCTCGTCGGCCGACGGTTCCTGAAGCACCCGTGGGCGATCGGTGTGTGCCTCGTGGTGTTCCTGCTCATCGTGGTGCGGCCGGCACCCCTCACCAGGGTGATCACGGGATGGCCGCCGCCCGGCTGGCGGTTCGTGATGTGCGACGTGGGGCAGGGCGACGCGACGGTGCTGGCGGCAGGCGACGGCACCGCGGTGGTGGTGGACGCCGGGCCGGACCCGGGACTGGTCGACCACTGCCTCAGCGCGCTCGGGGTCACCCGGATTCCGCTCGTCGTACTCACGCACTTCCACGCCGATCATGTGGCGGGGCTGCCAGGGGTGTTGCGCGGTCGTTCCGTGGGGGCGATCGAGACGACCGGGTTCGAGGAGCCGCCGGACCAGGCCGAGTTCGTCCGACGGGAGGCGGCCGCGCGGCACATCGAGGTGACGCGGGCCGTGGCCGGAGAGCGACGGCGGACGGGAAGCCTCGAATGGCAGGTGCTGTGGCCGGGGCCGAGCCCGCCGGGCCCTGTGCCGGACGGTCCGAACGACGCCAGTCTCGCCCTGCTCGTGCGGTCGGCCGGACTGCGGATGCTGCTCCTTGGGGACCTCGAACCACCGGCCCAGCGGGCGCTGTTGAGGTCGCCCGTCGCCGGTGGATTGGCGGCCGTGGACGTGCTCAAGGTCGCCCATCACGGCTCGGCCTACCAGGATCCGGAGCTCATACGGAAGGCCGCTCCGCGCATCGCTCTGATCTCCTGCGGGAGGGACAACCCGTACGGGCATCCCGCTCCCGGCACGGTAGCGGCGCTGCGTGCGGGTGGTGCCGTGGTGCTGCGGACGGACGAGGACGGGGCACTGGCTGTCGTCGGTGCGGGCGCGGAGCTGGGCGTGGCGAGAGACTGAGGTCATGAATTCCGCACAGGCTGATGCCTACCTCCGCCGGATCGGGGCCCAGCACCCGGCGTGGCCCACCTCCGGGGTGTTGCGTGAGCTGCACCTCCGCCATCTCAAGACGGTGCCGTTCGAGAACCTGTCGATCCATCTGGGAGAGGAGATCGTGCTGGAGGAGAAACGCCTGCTGGACAAGGTGGTGGGCGCGCGCAGGGGTGGCTTCTGCTACGAACTGAACGGCCTGTTCGGGGCGTTGCTGGGGGCGTTGGGCTTCGATGTGACGCTTCTCTCGGCCCGGGGGTACGGCGAGGAGGGACGGCTGGGGATTCCCTACGACCACCTCGCGTTGCGGGTGCGGACGGTGGACGGGGGCGACTGGCTGGCCGACGTCGGCTTCGGGGCGCACAGTCACTATCCGCTGGCTTTCGGGGAGCGGAGCGAACAGGCGGACCCGGGCGGCACGTTCAGGGTCGTCGAGGCGGGGCCGGACGCGGCGGGGGTGCGGGGAGTCGGAGGACGGCGGGAGGCCGAGGACCTGGACGTCATCCGGGACGCCGGACCGCAGTACCGCCTGGAGGTCCGGCCGCGGGTGCTCGGGGACTTCGTGGCGGGTGCCTGGTGGCACAGCACCTCGCCGATGTCGCATTTCGGCCGGTCGACGGTGTGTTCGCGGGTCACGGAGGACGGTGGGCGGATCACGCTCAGCGGCCGGAGCCTGACGGTGACGGCGCCGGACGGGACGAAGGAGGTGACGGAGCCGGCCACGGACGAGGAGGTGCTGGCGATCTACCGGGAGCGCTTCGGGATCGAACTGGACCAGGTGCCGGAGGTGCGGAAGTCCTGACCGGAGCCGGCGCCATGAAGGACCCGGGCGTCGGCCCGGCCGGACGTAGCGGAAAATGTCCTCGTGAGTGACGTGAGACATGTGTTGGTGCTGCCCGACCGCGACGCGGCGGAGGAGGCGGCGGAGGCGGTCGGCGACCGGTTCGGGCTCGCGGAGGAACCGCAGCTCGTCAGGGACGCGCTGGCCGGCGAGGACGACGCCGAGGACGCGCAGTGGCTGGTGGTCCTGACGGATTCCGAGGAGCGGCTCGATCCGACGGAGCTGGACGAGTTCGCCGCGGAGTGGGACGGCTGGCGCGAGGAGCCGTAGAGGACCGCCGCGTCAGGCCCCGCCGGGGTGCCGGGGTGCCGGGCGGAGCGGAGGCGCGCGGGGTTGCGGGGGTGCCGTGTATCGGGCTGGGCGCGCGACGCGGGCGGTGCGGACACGTGGACGTGCGGGGCGCGCAGGTACCGCGTCGGCTGCGCGGTGGCCTTGGACGGGGGACGCGTCGTCCGATCCCTCGCGCGTCGTCGGGGCACCGCACCCGTACCGGCGATGGCACGGCCCGACTGCGCGGCGTTCGTTGTCGGTGGCGCGTGGGATGCTGTCAGGGATGGCCAAGAAGACCGCACAAGACGACCCTCTCGCCCCCCTCACACTCGCCGTGGGCCAGGAGGATCTCCTGCTCGACCGTGCCGTGCAGGAGGTGGTGGCCGCCGCCAGGGCCGCTGACGCCGACACGGACGTCCGGGACCTCAACCCGGACCAGTTGCAGCCCGGCACGCTCGCGGAGCTGACGAGTCCGTCGCTCTTCTCCGAGCGCAAGGTCGTGGTCGTACGCAACGCGCAGGATCTGTCGGCCGACACCATCAAGGACGTGAAGGCGTATCTCGGCGCGCCGGCCGAGGAGATCACCCTCGTGCTGCTGCACGCGGGCGGAGCCAAGGGCAAGGGGCTGCTCGACGCCGCGCGCAAGGTGGGGGCCCGGGAGGTGGCGTGCCCCAAGATGACGAAGCCGGCGGACCGGCTGGCGTTCGTGCGAAGCGAGTTCAGGGCGCTGGGGAGGTCCGCGACACCGGAGGCCTGTCAGGCGCTCGTCGACTCCATCGGGAGCGATCTGAGGGAGCTGGCGTCCGCGGTGTCCCAGCTGACCGCGGATGTCGAGGGGACGATCGACGAGGCCGTCGTGGGCCGGTACTACACCGGGCGGGCCGAGGCGTCGAGCTTCACCGTGGCCGATCGGGCCGTGGAGGGGCGGGCGGCGGAGGCGTTGGAGGCGCTGCGCTGGTCCCTGTCGACCGGGGTCGCGCCCGTCCTGATCACCAGCGCGCTGGCGCAGGGTGTGCGGGCGATCGGGAAGCTGTCCTCCGCGCGCGGGGGCCGGCCGGCCGATCTCGCCCGCGAGCTGGGGATGCCGCCGTGGAAGATCGACCGGGTGCGGCAGCAGATGCGGGGCTGGACGCCGGACGGGGTGGCCGTCGCGCTGCGGGCGGTCGCCGACGCGGATGCCGGGGTCAAGGGCGGTGGGGACGATCCCGAGTACGCGCTGGAGAAGGCGGTCGTGGCCATCGCCCGGGCGGCTCGGTCCCGACGGGGCTAAGGGCTGTCCCGTAATCCCCGGTGCATCAGCGCGCGGCGTCGGATGCGGTGCATCGCAAGGCGGAGGGTCGTCCTCGTACTGGGTGTATTCGGGCGATCCGACAACGCGGCGAGATGCCGTAGCTGTCGTCGTGCGCCCACCGGGGATCACGGGACAGCCCTTAGGACGTTCGACAGGGCTTTCGGTAGATCTTTCGACGGGACTTTCGACAAGGCACCCGACAAGGCACCCGACAAGACGAAGGCCCCGCTCGCCCTCCTGGGGAAGGAGGCCGAGCGGGGCCTTCGGTTCAAGCCTGTGGAGCCGTGCCCGCGTGGCGAACGCAGGCCGCGCACGGATCCGGGGGTGCCGGTCAGGAGCGGATGAGAGGGCCCGCTTGGTCCCTTCCGGCGGTCAAGTCGAGTAGGACTCAGCCCTTGAGGGCGACGACCTTCGAAGCAAGCGCCGACTTCTTGTTGGCGGCCTGGTTCTTGTGGATGACGCCCTTCGAGACGGCCTTGTCGAGCTGGCGCGACGCGGCGCGCGTGTACTCGGTGGCCTTCTCGACGTCACCCGCGGCAGCAGCCTCGCGGGCCTTGCGGATCGCGGTCTTCAGGGAGGACTTGACGGCCTTGTTGCGCAGCCGGGCCTTCTCGTTGGTCTTGATCCGCTTGATCTGGGACTTGATGTTCGCCACGAATGAGCCTTTACAGGTTCAGGCGCGCGAGACAGCAGTCTCGCCCGCCGTTTGATTTCCTTGGGGTGTGCCTCCTGCAGAGAGGGCATGAGACACAGCCACCCAGGCTACCAGCCGCCGCACGACCGGCCCAAACCGGTCGCAGCTCCCCACCCGTGGGACCATGGAGCCTACGTATCGATCCGACCCGAGGCGACAGGCGCCTCAAGAGACAGGACCCTGCGTGCCCGCGACCCCTAACAATGTGCCCGAGCCGAGCCGTACCGCCCCGGCTCTGATCCGCAATTTCTGCATCATCGCGCACATCGACCACGGCAAGTCCACGCTCGCCGACCGCATGCTCCAGCTGACCGGGGTGGTTGATCAGCGGCAGATGCGCGCTCAGTACCTCGACCGCATGGACATCGAGCGCGAGCGTGGGATCACGATCAAGTCCCAGGCGGTCCGGCTGCCCTGGGCGCCCTCCGAGGATCCGGGCAGTACGCACATCCTCAACATGATCGACACCCCCGGGCACGTCGACTTCACGTACGAGGTGTCCCGGTCCCTCGCGGCCTGCGAGGGCACGGTCCTGCTTGTCGACGCGGCCCAGGGCATCGAGGCGCAGACTCTCGCCAACCTCTACCTGGCGATGGAGAACGACCTCAAGATCATCCCCGTACTGAACAAGATCGACCTGCCGGCGGCCCAGCCGGAGAAGTTCTCCGAGGAGCTCGCCAACCTCATCGGGTGCGACCCCGACGACGTACTGAAGGTCTCCGCCAAGACCGGTCTGGGTGTCGAGGCCCTGCTGGACAAGGTCGTCGCCGAGATCCCGGCGCCGGTGGGTGTCCAGGACGCCCCGGCCCGCGCGATGATCTTCGACTCGGTCTACGACTCCTACCGGGGCGTCGTGACGTACGTGCGTGTCATCGACGGGCAGCTCAACAAGCGTGAGCGCATCCGGATGATGTCCACGGGCGCCACGCACGAGCTCCTGGAGATCGGGACCAACTCGCCGGAGATGCTGCCGGCCGACGGGCTCGGTGTCGGCGAGGTGGGCTACCTGATCACCGGCGTGAAGGACGTCCGCCAGTCCAAGGTCGGTGACACCATCACCACCCTGCACGGGGGTGCGACCGAGGCGCTCGGCGGATACAAGGACCCCAAGCCCATGGTCTTCTCCGGGCTGTATCCGCTCGACGGGTCCGACTACCCCGAACTGCGTGACGCCCTCGACAAGCTGCAGCTCAACGACGCCGCTCTGGTGTACGAGCCGGAGACCTCGGCGGCGCTCGGCTTCGGTTTCCGCGTCGGCTTCCTGGGCCTGCTGCACCTGGACGTGATCCGTGAGCGGCTGGAGCGCGAGTTCGGGCTCGACCTGATCGCCACCGCGCCCAACGTGGTGTACCGGGTGCTCATGGAGGACGGGAGCGAGCACACGGTCACCAACCCGAGCGAGTTCCCCGAGGGCAAGATCAACGACGTGTACGAGCCCGTCGTACGCGCCACGATCCTCGCCCCCTCCGAGTTCATCGGCTCGATCATGGAGCTGTGCCAGACGCGGCGCGGCACCCTGCTCGGCATGGACTACCTCTCCGAGGACCGCGTCGAGATCCGCTACACGCTGCCGCTCGCGGAGATCGTCTTCGACTTCTTCGACCAGTTGAAGTCGAAGACCCGTGGCTACGCCTCGCTCGACTACGAGCCCACCGGCGAGCAGACCTCCAGCCTGGTCAAGGTCGACATCCTGCTGCACGGCGACAAGGTGGACGCCTTCTCGGCGATCACGCACAAGGACCAGGCGTACGCGTACGGTGTCCGGCTCGTCGCCAAGCTGCGCGAGCTGATCCCGCGGCAGGCCTTCGAGGTGCCGATCCAGGCGGCCATCGGCTCCCGTGTGATCGCCCGCGAGACCATCCGCGCCATCCGCAAGGACGTCCTCGCCAAGTGCTACGGCGGTGACATCTCCCGTAAGCGGAAGCTGCTGGAGAAGCAGAAGGAGGGCAAGAAGCGGATGAAGATGGTGGGCTCTGTGGAAGTTCCGCAAGAAGCCTTCATCGCCGTGCTCTCCAGCGACGACAGCGGTGGCGCGGCGAAGGGCAAGAAGTAGTCGCCGAGGGTAGGCCGATTCGCCGATTTCAAGGGCCCGTTGCGCTTTCGCGTGGCGGGCCCTCGCGCATGCGTACCGTCGCTCTCTGTAGGAAGTGACAGGACGCCGCCTCTTACGCACCGGCCGGACGCGCTCTACTCTGATCACTGCTCGATAGTTACTCGCGAGTTAAACAACAGCCGCAATGAGCCAGCCAGCCGCGTTGTCGCGGGCCCCGGAGGATGTCGTGAGCGACACACAGACCCTGATCGAGAACCGTCCGCCGTCCGTGGCGGCCCTCTTCCTGGAGCGCGTGGCGGCCACGCCGGACGCCGAGGCCTACCGCTACCCCGTGCCGGCCGTCCCCGGGGCCCCGGCCTCGTCCGAGCGGGCAGGTGCCCCCGCCGGTCAGGGTGCGGACGACTGGAAGTCGCTGAGCTGGGCGCAGGCCGCCGAGCGGGTCTTCGCCATCTCGGCCGGACTGATCGAACTGGGTGTGCAGCCGGAGCAGCGCGTCGCGCTCGCCTCCTCCACGCGGGTCGAGTGGATCCTCGCCGACCTCGGCATCATGTGCGCGGGCGCGGCCACTACGACGATCTACCCGCAGACGAACGCCGGGGAGTCCGCGTTCATCCTCTCCGACTCGGGCAGCCGGGTCCTGATCGCCGAGGACGCGGCCCAGCTGGCCAAGGTGCGCGAGAAGCGCGCCGAACTGCCCGAGCTGACGCATGTGGTCGTCATCGACCCGGCCGGCGTCGAGACCGGCGACGACGTCCTGTCCCTGGCCGAGCTGGAGACGCGCGGCGCCGCGTACCTGGAGAAGAACCCCGAGCTGATCGAGGAGCGGGTCGGCGCGATCACCGCCGACCAGCTCGCCACCCTCATCTACACCTCCGGCACCACGGGCCGCCCCAAGGGGGTCCGCCTCCCGCACGACAACTGGGCGTACATGGCGAAGGCCATCGCCTCGACCGGACTCCTCGGTCCCGACGACGTTCAGTACCTCTGGCTGCCGCTCGCCCATGTCTTCGGCAAGGTGCTCACCTCCGGTCAGATCGAGGTCGGGCACGTCACCGCCGTCGACGGCCGGGTGGACAAGATCATCGAGAACCTGCCGGTGGTGCAGCCGACGTACATGGCGGCCGTCCCGCGCATCTTCGAGAAGGTCTACAACGGGGTCGCGGCCAAGGCGCGGGCCGGCGGCGGCGCCAAGTACAAGATCTTCCAGTGGGCCGCCGAGGTCTCCCGCGAGTACGCGAAGGCCGGTCAGGACAACTTCCGCCGCACCGGCATCGCCTCCGTGCCCTTCGCGCTCGCCGCCAAGCACAAGGTCGCGGACGCGCTCGTGTTCTCCAAGATCCGCGAGGCCTTCGGCGGCAGGCTGCGCGCCTGCGTCTCCGGCAGTGCGGCCCTGGCCCCCGAGATCGGCTACTTCTTCGCGGGCGCCGGCATCCACATCCTGGAGGGGTACGGCCTCACGGAGTCCTCCGCCGCCTCCTTCGTGAACCCCGGCGAGGCCTACCGCACCGGCACGGTCGGCAAGCCGCTGCCCGGCACCGAGGTGCGCATCGCGGACGACGGCGAGATCCTGCTGCGCGGCCCCGGCATCATGGAGGGCTACCACGGGCTGCCGGAGAAGACCGCCGAGGTCCTGGAGGCGGACGGCTGGTTCCACACCGGTGACATCGGCGAGCTGTCCCCCGACGGCTATCTCCGCATCACCGACCGCAAGAAGGACCTCATCAAGACGTCCGGCGGCAAGTACATCGCGCCCGCCGAGGTCGAGGGCCAGTTCAAGGCGGTCTGCCCGTACGTCTCCAACATCCTCGTGCACGGCGCCGACCGGAACTTCTGCACCGCCCTCATCGCGCTCGACGAGCCGTCGATCCTGGAGTGGGCGAAGGACAACGGGCTGGAGGGCAGGTCGTACGCGGATGTCGTGGCCGCCCCCGTCACGGTCGAGCTGATCGAGGGCTATGTGAAGGAGCTCAACAGCGGCCTCCAGCGCTGGCAGACGATCAAGAAGTTCCGTCTGCTGCCGCGCGACCTCGACGTCGAGCACGGGGAGATCACCCCGAGCCTGAAGCTGAAGCGGCCGGTCGTGGAGCGGGAGTACAAGGGGCTGATCGAGGAGATGTACGCCGGTACGCGCGAGGCGTGAGCCCGGGGCGGCCGGACCGCTCGCCGGCGGCCGGGTCCGCTGTGGCCGGCCGCGCGGTTCCCCGCGCCGTGTCCGGTCCCTCGCGGCGGGCGGTTCCCCGCGCCGCTTCCCGTCCCTAGCGGCGGGCGGTTCCCCCCGTTCGTCACGGGGCGCGGGTGCCGGCCACCCGCGCCACCAGACGCTGCAGTTCTCCCACCTGTCTGCGCAGGTCCGGCATGTCCGGGGGGTCCTCGGTCGCCAACTGCTTCTCCAGGGCCGCCAGGCGCGTGCTGATCCGGGCGGCGTGGGTGCGTTCCTGGGCCAGCAGCCGTTCCAGCTGCTGGTTCTTGCGGTGCAGGTCCAGGAACACGGTGACCTTGGCGCGCAGCACCCAGGGGTCGAACGGCTTCGTCAGATAGTCCGCGGCACCGGTGGCGTAACCGCGGAAGGCGTAGCCCGCGTCGGCGTCGGTACCGGTCAGGAAGATGATGGGGACGTCCTTGGTCTGGTCGAGCCGCTTGATGTTCGCGGCGGTCTCGAAGCCGTCCATGCCGGGCATGTGGATGTCCAGGAGGACGACGGCGAAGCGTTGCCGCAGCAGCGCCTTCATCGCCTCCTCGCCCGAACGCGCGCGCACCAAAGGCTCGTTGAGGGAGCCCAGGACGGCCTCCAGGGCGATCAGGTTGTCCTCCATGTCGTCGACCAGGAGGATGCTGGCGCGCTCGTCGGTCGTTTCCTCAGCGCTCATGGTGACTGTGCCTCACTCGGTCGTCGGCGGGACCGCGGCCTCCCCGGTCGTGCTCGGTCCCGGAACAACGGGTTCGGGAACGCCGCCGTCCCGCGCTTCGAGCCGGCCCACGGCCGTCGCGACCTCCGCGGTGCGGCGGACGGGCGAGGGCAGGCTGTCCGCCCTGTAGTGGCGCGCGACGCCGCCGAGTCGGGCGCCGCGGAGCCGGCGGATCCGGTCGTGCGGGTCGACCCGCCGGGTGAGGTCGCCGCCGGCCACCGCGTCGAGGACACGCGTCGCGTTCCCGGCGGGTGCCACCAGGATGTCGAGCAGCCGGCTCACGTCGTCGACACGGGTCGTCCGTCCGCTCCGCCCCGGACGCGCGGACAGCAGCTCGTGCCACGCCAACTCCGCCCACATCGGCTGCACTTCCGTGTTGAAGAGGGCGTAGCGGTCCATGATCCGGTGGAACGCCGTGCTGAGCTCCGCGGCCGGGCCGTACCCCGTCTCCGGTGCCTCGGTGAAGCCCCCGTCGCGTGCGGCGGTCGTCGCGGCGAGCGGCGGACGCGGATCGGACGCCCGGATCCGGCCGTCATCGAATGCCCGATTCTGTCCTTCTTCGAGCACGCGCGTAGCACTGTTCTCACTCATGGCGGCCCACTTCGGTAACTCGGTGCTTATGGGCGGGGCCAGTCTGTCACTCTGTCCGTGTCGCCTGAGGCGCAATCGTCCGAACTGCTCAGGGAGCCGCACAGTGGGGGCCATTCCGACGCAACGGGAGTCGCAGCGGGACTCCATGGCGCCTGCCCCTCACGCGCCCGCGCACCACCGTGCCGGCCTGGAGACAGTGGTGCGCGCGGCGCTGCCGGGCACCCCGCTCGCGCCCGGCGCGGCCCGTCGGCTCGTGCGCGAGGCGCTCGCCGACCGGGCCGCACTCGCGCTGCCCGGCGCCGAGACGGTCGGCGAGCGCCTTCGCGACGACGCCGTCGTGATCGTCAGCGAACTCGTCACCAACGCGGTGGTGCACGCGGGCACGGACGTGGAGCTGGTGTGTCGGCTCGAGATCGGCGACGACGGCGGGCCGGGTGTGCTGGACGCGGTGATCGTCGAGGTCTCCGACCACCACCCCTCGCGCGCGGTGCGCGAGGACGCGGCCGAACGCCCGTACGGCACACCCGAGTACGGGCGCGGGCTGCGGCTCGTCTCCACGCTCTCCGAGGCCTGGGGCATCACCTATCGCACCGGCGTCAAGACCGTGTGGGCGCGGTTGCCCGTGGACGGCGCGGCGGAATTCGGCGCGGGGTTCGGGCTGGAGGGGGAGACGGGGGACGCCACCGGGACGGGGGTGGCAGGGGAAGCGGGCGTCGACCGGGTTTCGGGTGACCGGGGTCCGGGTGCCGTCGCGTGGACGGGCGGTGCGGGCCCGGGCGGTGGCGCGGAGACCGGCGCGTACGCCGGGGATTGCGGGATCGGGGCGCCCGGCGGCGGGACGACCACCGCGGAACCGAGGCGCGATCCGTCCCGTGACCACGACTGGCTCAACCGCGGCGCCCTGTCCTTCCTCGCCGAGGCCTCCGACCTGCTCGCCGGCCAGCTGGACGAGGACCTGGTCGCCGCGCTCGCCGGACAGCTCCTGGTGCCCCGGCTCGCCGACTGGTGCGCGGTCTGGCTGGAGGACGAGGCCACCGACCGGGCGGGCGGCCTCGGGCTGGCGCTCGGGCCGCGGCTCGCCCGGGTCTGGCACGGCAGTGAGAACCGCATCGAGGAACTGCGCGGGGCGCTGGAGAAGGACCCGCCCCGGCTGCCCGACTCGGTGCGGTCCCGGGCCGTGCCCGTGCCCTGGCCGGGGGAGACGCTGGGAGCGGGCGACATGCTGGCCGGCGCCGGAGGGGGGAGCGGGGCCGCCGGGGTGGGCGGGGCGGCGCTGGCCTACCGGCTGATCGCCGGCGGGCGGCCGCTCGGGACCCTCGTCATCGGGCGGGCCGGGCTGACCTGCTTCCCCGACGAGATCACCGGACTCGTCGAGGACCTCAGCCGCCGGATCGCCCTCGCCATCGGCGCGGCCCGCCAGTACGCGCGGCAGGCCACCATCAGCCGGGTCCTCCAGCGAGGCCTGCTGCCCGGCGCGGTCGCCGAGATCCCCGGGGTGCGCAGCGCCCTCGTGTACGAACCGCTGGACAAGGGCGGCCCCAGCGGGGACTTCTACGACCTGTTCCCGGCCGGTGACGGCCGCTGGTGTTTCGTCCTCGGTGACGTGCAGGGCAAGGGGCCCGAGGCCGCCGTCGTGATCGGCCTGGCCCGGCCGTGGGTGCGGCTGCTGGCCCGGGAGGGCTACCAGGTCGCCGACGTCCTCGACCGCCTCAACCAGCTCCTGCTCGACGACGCGACGGAGGCGGCCGACGCGGCGGCCCGCGCGCTGGTGGCCGCGGGCGGCCCCGGCCTCGGTCCCGACGAGGGCCCGCAGACCCGCTTCCTCTCCATGCTGTACGGCGAACTGGTGCCCTTCGACGGAGGCGTGCGCTGCACCCTCGCGTCGGCCGGACACCCGCTGCCGCTGATCCTGGGCCCCGACGGCGACGTACGGGAGGTGGCCGAGCCGCAGACGCTGCTCGGCGTCTTCGAGGACGCGACCTACGTCTCCGAGACCCTGGACCTGTACCCCGGCGACACCGTGCTGTGCGTGACCGACGGCGTGACGGAGCGCCGCAGCGGGCCGCGTCAGTTCGACGACGACGAGGGGCTCGCCCAGGCCCTCGCGAGTTGTACGGGTCTCGGCGCCGAGCTGGTCGCGGAGCGGATCCGGCGACTGGTGCACGAGTTCGGCAGCAAGCCCCCGGAGGACGACCTGGCCCTGCTGGTGCTGCAGGCGGAGTAGGGCGGGACCGGCATGCGAGCCGGGACCGGCGCGGGAGCGGGGGGTCGGACGGGCGAGAGTGCGTGGAAAGGGGCATGCGGCCGAGTACGGGACAATGGAAGGCATGCCTTCCGCACTCCCCGACGGTGAGCCCGTCCCCGACGACGGGGCGCTGCCCGCGCACGCCCTGGCCGGGGCCGCCGCTCGCCCCCTCGGGTTCTACCTCCACGTGCCGTACTGCGCCACCCGCTGCGGGTACTGCGACTTCAACACCTACACGGCGACCGAGCTGCGGGGCACCGGAGGCGTGCTCGCCTCCCGCGACAACTACGCGGCCACCCTGATCGACGAGGTCCGGCTCGCCCGCAAGGTGCTCGGCGACGACCCGCGCCCCGTCCGCACGGTCTTCGTCGGGGGCGGCACGCCGACCCTGCTGGCCGCCGACGACCTCGTACGGATGCTGGACGCGGTCCGCGAGGAGTTCGGGCTCGCGGACGACGCCGAGGTCACCACGGAGGCGAACCCGGAGTCGGTGGACCCGGCGTACCTCGCGACCCTGCGGGCCGGGGGCTTCAACCGGATCTCCTTCGGCATGCAGAGCGCCCGGCAGCACGTACTCAAGGTGCTCGACCGCACCCACACCCCCGGGCGCCCCGAGGCCTGTGTCGCCGAGGCGCGCGCGGCGGGCTTCGACCATGTGAACCTCGACCTGATCTACGGCACGCCCGGTGAGTCCGACGACGACTGGCGGGCCTCGCTGGACGCCGCGCTCGGCGCCGGGCCCGACCACGTCTCCGCGTACGCCCTGATCGTCGAGGAGGGCACCCAGCTGGCCCGGCGCATCCGCCGCGGCGAGGTCCCGATGACGGACGACGACGTCCACGCGGACCGCTACCTCATCGCGGACGAGGTGATGGCGGCGGCGGGCTTCGACTGGTACGAGGTGTCCAACTGGGCCACCTCCGAGGCCGGCCGGTGCCTGCACAACGAGCTGTACTGGCGCGGCGCGGACTGGTGGGGGGCCGGGCCGGGGGCCCACAGCCACGTCGGCGGCGTGCGCTGGTGGAATGTGAAGCACCCCGGGGCGTACGCGGCGGCGCTGGCGTCCGGGAGGTCCCCCGGGGCGGGGCGCGAGCTGCTCTCCGGCGAGGACCGCCGCGTGGAGCGGATCCTCCTCGAACTGCGGCTCCGCGAGGGCTGCCCGCTCTCCCTGCTGCGGCCGGAGGGGCTCTCGGCCTCCCGCCGCGCGCTCTCCGACGGACTCCTCGAGAACGGCCCCTACGACGAGGGCCGCGCCGTCCTCACACTGCGTGGACGGCTGCTCGCGGACGCGGTGGTCAGGGATCTGGTGGACTGAACACCCGTTCGACTACTGTCCGCGTGCATGATCTCTGGTGAGTGGCCGGCCGAGGACGCGACCGTCCTCCGGTACGGGTTGCGGCGGCTGCTGCTCAGCCTGCCGGTCGTGGTGGTGTTCCTCGCGGCCGGCGGGACGGGTCTCTGGTTCGCCTTCCGGGACGACGGGATCGGTGCCGGCTGGATACCTCTCGCGATCCTCTTGGCGATGGGCCTGGGCGGCCTGATCCAGTTGGTCTCCCGCTGGCGGGCCCGTCATTGGGTCACCGCCTTCGACTCGACCGGCTTCTGGTGGATGCGCGGCAAAGAGACCGCCCTGATCCGCTGGGACTCGCTGGCCGGGGTCGGTATCCACTGGGCACGGACGCGCCACCATGCCGTCTTCACGGTCGAGCTGTGCCCGCGTGACGAGGTGGACCGCGACGATCCGCTGCTGTGGAAGTTCGTCCGCGACACGGAACCGCTCCGGCCGGGCCTGCCCCGGCTCCGCTACCGCATCGACGTCGGCGACTCCCACAAGGCGTACGAGAAGGCGTTCGTGCGGTGGGCGCCCGAGCTGTGGTTCGGGCGCAAGGAGCAGCCGATGTCGTATCCGGGGTGGCCGGACGAGACGGGTCACCGGGAGCGGACGGCCGAGCGGACCGACACGCCGGCGCGCGGGACGCGCGCACCGCTCCTGTTCGACGCCGTCGACATCGGGGACACGGTGGTCGTCCAGAGGGGCGTGATCCTGGTGCGCCGGCGGCTCGGCGTGGCGCTGGCGCTGGTGGCGCTCTGCGGGTGGGCCGTATGGGCACTCGTACCCGAGCACGGGCGCGGTACGGGCGCAGTGGTCCGCGAGGTGATCGCCGCCGTGCTGGTGCTGTCGGCCGGCTGGGCCGTGGTGGCCATCGCCCGGGGAGCCCGGGCGGACTACGGCTGCCGCGTCACCATGGACGCCGACGGGGTCCACTTCGTCCGGAGCGGGTGGTCCGCGACGCTCCCGTGGGACTCGCTCGCCGGCGTCGGCATCTACGAGGCGCCGCTGTTGCGCACGCTAGAACTCTGCCCGAAGGCCGAGATCGACCGCGACGACCCGCTGCTGTGGGCGTGGGTACGCGACAACGAGCCGCTGCGGCCGGGGCTGCCCCGGCTGCGTCACCGTGTTCCCATCCGGCCCGCAGCGGCCCGGCACGCGGTGGCGGCGGGCTGTCGGCAGTGGGCACCGCGGCTCTGGTTCGGCGGTGAGCGGATGCCGCTCGGCTACGAGGGAGAAAGTGACAGGAAGGGTCACCGCAGCCGGGGCGGCGGCGCCGGCGGTCCCGTCGGCTCCCACGACCCCCGCCACCCTCACGGCCTCGACGGCCCCGACGTCACTCCGGCGCCGTGACGAAGTCGATCAGTTCCTCCACCCGGCCCAGGAGTTCCGGCTCCAGGTCCTTGTAGGAGCGCACCCGGGACAGGATGTGCTGCCAGGCGGCACCCGTGTTCTCCGGCCAGCCCAGGGCCCGGCACACGCCCGTCTTCCAGTCCTGCCCGCGCGGGACGCGGGGCCAGGCGGGAATGCCCACGGAGGACGGCTTCACGGCCTCCCAGACGTCGATGTACGGGTGGCCGAGGACGAGGGCGTGCTCACTCGTGACCGCCTCCGCGATGCGCGACTCCTTCGTGCCGGGCACCAGATGGTCGACCAGCACGCCCAGGCGGGCGTCCGGCCCCGGCCCGAACTCGTCGACGACGGCGGGGAGATCGTCGATGCCCTCCAGGTACTCGACCACGACGCCCTCGATGCGGAGGTCGTCGCCCCAGACCCGCTCGACCAGTTCGGCGTCGTGGCGGCCCTCCACGTAGATGCGGCCGGCCCGCGCCACCCGGGCCCGTGCGCCCGGCACGGCGACCGAACCGGATGCCGTACGGCCGGACCGTACCGGCCCCGCGGCCGGACGGACCAGGGTGATCACCCTGCCCTCCAGCAGGAAGCCGCGCGGCTCAAGCGGGAACACGCGGTGCTTGCCGAAGCGGTCCTCCAGCGTCACCGTGCCCGCCTCGCAGCCGATCACCGCCCCGCAGAACCCCGTACCGGGTTCCTCGACCACCAGACCCGGGTCCGCGGGGACCTCGGGTACCGGCTTGGGCTTCTTCCACGGCGGGGTGAGATCCGGAGAGTACTGGCGCATTCGGATGACGATAGGAGAACCGGCGGGGAGGTGACGGTGAGATCCCTACGACACGCCGAAACGTGTCGCCAGCGCGTCCCGCTGAGCCCGGACGAACGCCGCATTCACCGCGGCCCCGTGACCGGGCACGTACACCGCCTCCTCGCCGCCCAGACCGAGCAGCCGGTCCAGCGCCGCCGGCCAGTGGGAGGGGACGGCGTCGGGACCCGCCTGGGGCTCGCCCGACTCCTCCACCAGGTCCCCGCAGAAGACGACCTCCGGTGAGCCGGGCGCCCCGGTCACCAGGACCACCAGATCGTGCGCGGTGTGGCCAGGACCCACGTTCGCCAGCAGGGCCCGCACACCGCCGCCCAGGTCGAGCGTCCGCTCGCCGGACACGGAGTGCCGCGGGGGGACCAGGGCGTCCGCGGCCTCTGCGGCGTCACGCGGGTCCAGGCCGTGGCGTACGGCGTCCACGCGCAGCTCCGCGCCCTCGTGCGCGAACACCGCGCCGAGACCCGCCGCCCCGAACGCCTGCGCGTCCGTGAACGACGCCGCGCCGAAGACATGGTCGAAGTGCGGGTGGGTGAGTGCGAGGTGCGTCACGTCCCGGTCCGGGCCGAGGAGCCGTCGCGCCTCGGCGCGCAACCGTGCGCCCTCCCCGAGGCTCGCCCCCGCGTCGACCATGAGCGCCGCGCTCCCGCCCACCACCAGCCCCGCCGTGCAGTCCCAGCGCGCGAGCCGCCGCCGCCCCACGTGCGGAGCCAGCTCCTCCCACCCCGGCTCTTCCCAAGTCACCTTCATACGGTGACGCTAGTGCCGCGGCGCCGGCCGGAGGGCGGACGCCGGTGAGACATCGCGGGACACGTCGGCATACGTGCGCAAGATCGCGGGCCCGCCCTTGCCGGGGCCGTACCCACCGGCCGTACACTGGGCCGGGGAATGCTGGCACTCGCACGCGCTGAGTGCCAAGCGAGGCGACGAGGGACCGACAGCTGGAGGTGTGCGCGGTGCTGAGTGAACGCAGACTCGAAGTGCTGCGCGCCATCGTCCAGGACTACGTCGGCACCGAGGAGCCGGTCGGTTCCAAGGCACTGACGGAGCGGCACCAGCTGGGGGTCTCCCCGGCCACGGTCCGCAACGACATGGCCGCCCTGGAGGACGAGGGGTACATCGCCCAGCCGCACACCAGTGCCGGGCGCATCCCCACCGACAAGGGCTACCGGCTCTTCGTCGACAAGCTCGCCGGCGTCAAGCCGATGACCGGACCCGAGCGGCGGGCCATCCAGAACTTCCTGGGCGGCGCCGTCGACCTCGACGACGTCGTCGGGCGGACCGTGCGGCTGCTCGCGCAGCTGACGCGGCAGGTCGCCGTCGTGCAGTACCCGTCGCTGACGAGATCGACCGTGCGGCACGTGGAGCTGCTGTCCCTGGCTCCCGCGCGACTGATGCTCGTCCTGATCACGGACACCGGGCGGGTCGAGCAGCGCATGATCGACTGTCCGGCGCCGTTCGGGGAGACGTCCGTGGCGGATCTGCGGGCCCGGCTCAACAGCCGGGTCGCGGGCCGCCGCTTCGCGGACGTCCCGCCGCTGGTCCAGGACCTGCCGGACGCCTTCGAGGCGGACGACCGGGGTACGGTCGCGACAGTGCTCTCCACCCTTCTGGAGACGCTCGTCGAGGAGACCGAGGAGCGCCTGATGATCGGCGGCACCGCGAACCTGACCCGCTTCGGACATGATTTTCCCCTCACGATCAGACCGGTGCTCGAAGCGCTGGAGGAACAGGTCGTGCTCCTCAAGTTGCTTGGGGAGGCAGGGGATTCGGGCATGACCGTACGGATCGGTCACGAGAACGCGTACGAGGGACTCAACTCCACGTCCGTGGTCTCCGTCGGCTACGGTTCGGGCGACGAGGCAGTAGCCAAACTCGGCGTGGTCGGACCGACCCGCATGGATTACCCGGGAACGATGGGAGCGGTACGAGCGGTGGCACGGTACGTCGGACAGATCCTGGCGGAGTCTTAAGTGGCCACGGACTACTACGCCGTGCTCGGCGTGCGCCGCGACGCGTCCCAGGACGAGATCAAGAAGGCTTTCCGGCGGCTCGCGCGCGAGCTGCATCCGGACGTCAATCCCGATCCGAAGACGCAGGAGCGGTTCAAGGAGATCAACGCCGCGTACGAGGTGTTGTCGGACCCGCAGAAGAAGCAGGTCTACGACCTCGGCGGCGATCCGTTGTCCCAGGCGGGCGGCGCGGGCGCGGGCGGCTTCGGCGCCGGTGGCTTCGGCAACTTCTCGGACATCATGGACGCCTTCTTCGGCACGGCGTCGCAGCGGGGCCCCCGGTCGCGCACGCGGCGCGGCCAGGACGCCATGATCCGGCTCGAGATCGAGCTGGACGAGGCCGCCTTCGGCACGACGAAGGACATCCAGGTCGACACGGCCGTCGTGTGCGCCACCTGCAACGGTGAGGGCGCCGCGCCGGGGACCTCCGCCCAGACCTGCGACATGTGTCGCGGACGTGGTGAGGTGTCCCAGGTCACACGGTCGTTCCTGGGCCAGGTCATGACGTCCCGTCCGTGCCCGCAGTGCCAGGGCTTCGGCACCGTCGTGCCGACCCCGTGCCCGGAGTGCGCGGGCGACGGGCGGGTCCGGTCCCGGCGCACGCTCACGGTGAAGATCCCGGCGGGCGTCGACAACGGCACCCGGATCCAGCTCGCGGGCGAGGGCGAGGTCGGGCCCGGTGGCGGCCCCGCCGGTGACCTCTACGTCGAGATCCACGAACTGCCGCACTCGACCTTCCAGCGCCGCGGTGACGACCTGCACTGCACGGTCACCATTCCGATGACCGCGGCGTCGCTCGGGACCAAGGTGCCGCTCGAGACCCTCGACGGTCTGGAGGAGGTCGACATCCGGCCCGGCACGCAGTCCGGGCAGTCGATCCCGCTGCACGGGCGCGGCGTCACGCATCTGCGCGGCGGCGGCCGGGGCGACCTCATCGTGCATGTCGAGGTCACCACGCCCACCAAGCTCGATCCCGAGCAGGAGCGGCTGCTGCGGGAGCTGGCACAGCTGCGCGGCGAGGAGCGTCCGACCGGGCAGTTCCAGCCGGGCCAGCAGGGCCTGTTCTCCCGCCTGAAGGACGCGTTCAACGGCCGCTGACCCCGGGCGTCGGCTCGTTTCGGCCCGTCCGGCGTTCCAGGACGGGGCCGTTCGGGCCGAAGCGGGTCCGGGGGCGGCGGCCTTCGGACCGGGACGAGCAGGGGGCGGCCGCGAGGGCGGAACAGGGCCGTGGACCGTCCGTCCCGGCGGCCCGCGGCGGGGGGAAGGCCGGATTTCGGACTTGTTCGGAGGACGTGACAACATGCCGTCATGTCCTCCGCACTGACCGATCTCTTCCCTCACCCGATCGTGCAGGCCCCCATGGCGGGCGGGGTCTCCGTCCCGCATCTCGCGGCCGCCGTGTCCGAGGCCGGCGGGCTCGGGTTCCTCGCCGCCGGGTACAAGACCGCCGACGGCATGTACCAGGAGATCAAGCAGTTGCGCGGGCTGACGAGCCGGCCCTTCGGGGTCAACCTCTTCATGCCGCAGGCCGAGTACGCGGACCCGGCCACCGTCGAGGTGTACGCCCACCAGCTGGCCGGTGAGGCCACCTGGTACGAGACGGACCTCGGCGATCCGGACAGCGGCCGCGACGACGGCTACGACGCCAAGCTCGCGGTCCTCCTCGACAACCCGGTGCCGGTGGTCTCCTTCCACTTCGGCTGCCCCACCCGTGACGTCCTGGACTCCCTCGCCCGCGTCGGCACGCTCACCATGATCACCGCGACCACCGCCGAGGAGGCGCTCGCGGTGCAGCGGGCGGGGGCCGCCGCGGTCGTCGTGCAGGGCGTGGAGGCCGGCGGTCACCAGGGCACCCACCGCGACAACCCGGAGACGGACGGCACGGGGATCGGACTGCTCTCCCTGATCGCCCAGGTCCGCGAGACCGTGCAGATCCCGGTCGTCGCCGCCGGCGGCATCATGCGCGGCAGCCAGATCGCCGCCGTGCTCGCCGCGGGCGCCGACGCGGCGCAGCTGGGCACCGCGTTCCTCGCCACCCCGGAGTCCGGCGCGCACGCCGTGCACAAGCAGTCCCTGACCAACCCCCTCTTCGTCCGCACGGAGCTGACGCGCGCGTTCTCCGGCCGCCCCGCGCGCGGCCTGGTCAACCGCTTCATGCGGGAGCACGGTCCGTACGCGCCCGCCGCGTACCCCGACGTCCACCACCTCACCTCCCCGCTGCGCAAGGCCGCGGCCAAAGCGGGCGACGCGCAGGGCATGGCCCTGTGGGCGGGACAGGGGCACCGGATGGCCCGTGAACTGTCCGCGGGGCAACTGGTGGAGGTGCTGTGCGCCGAGCTGGACGCGGCGCGGACAGCGTTGTCCGCGGCCGGCGGAGCGGGCGGTACGGACCGATGACGGCACCGGTGTTCGTGGTCGACCACTTCGACGTGGACGGCGAGGGGCACCATGTCCTCGACGGCCCCGAGGGCCGGCACGCCGTCTCCGTGAAGCGGCTGCGGGCCGGTGAGGACGTCGTCCTCACCGACGGTGCCGGACGCTGGGCGGAGTGCGTCGTCGTCGCTGCCGAGGGCAAGGACCGGCTGACCGTCCGCATCGACTCCCTCGCCGAGGAACCTCCCCAGTCCCCTCGTATCACCGTCGTCCAGGCCCTGCCCAAGGGCGACCGGGGCGAGCTGGCCGTGGAGACGATGACCGAGACCGGGGTGGACGCGATCGTCCCCTGGGCCGCCTCGCGCTGCATCACCCAGTGGAAGGGCGACCGGGGTCCGAAGGCGCTCGCCAAGTGGCGGGCGACGGCGCGCGAGGCCGGCAAGCAGTCCCGCCGGGTGCGCTTCCCGGAGGTCGCGGACGCGGCGACGACCAAGCAGGTCGCCGCACTTCTGGCCGAAGCGGACTTCGCGGCGGTGCTGCACGAGGACCGGGAGTACGGCAGCGAGCCGCTCGCCACGGCCGAACTGCCCTCGTCCGGAAGGATCGTTCTGGTCGTGGGACCTGAAGGGGGCGTCTCCCCCGAGGAGTTGGACCTCTTCGCGCAGGCGGGTGCGAAGGCGTACCGGCTGGGGCGTAGCGTGCTGCGTACGTCGACCGCAGGGACCGCGGCGACCGCGCTGCTGCTGGGGCGCACCGGCCGCTGGTCCTGAACGAACACCCACGGGGGATGCGTTGGAACTCGCCCAGGTACGGCTGCTCGTCGCCGACTTCCCGGCCTGTTACCGCTTCTACGCCGAAGTCCTCGGCCTCAAGCCCCAGTCGGGGGCGGCCGAGGGACCGTACGAGAAGTTCAGTGCCGCCACCGGCTCCGCGGGCATCGCGCTCCAGGACCGCGCCATGATGGCCCGGATCCTCGGCGAGCTGGGCGATTCGGCGACGGGCCACCGCTCCCTGGTCGTCCTGCGCGTCGACGACCTCGACGCGTACTGCGCCGGGGTCGTCGCGCGCGGCGGCGTCATCGCCCACGGCCCCGCTCCGATGACCGACCGTATGCGCGTGGCCCACCTCAAGGACCCGGAGGGCAACCTCGTGGAACTCCAGGAGTGGCTGCTCCTGCGCAACTGAGGCACGCCCTCGCGCACGCCGCCCGCCCGCCGGTGGCCCCCGGCCGGGGCAAGTGATCCAAACCCCTTTCCGGGTGAGCTGTCGCTGCATAGGGTGATCGGGTGACACAGTCTGCATCGTCCGTATCATCCGGATACCTCCGCTTCCCGCATCTGCGTGGCGATCTGGTCGCGTTCACCGCCGAGGACGACGTCTGGGCCGCTCCCCTCGACGGCGGCGGCCGGGCCTGGCGGGTCAGCGCCGACAACGTCCCGGTGAACCACCCGCGCATCTCGCCCGACGGTGAGAGCGTCGCCTGGACCTCCGCCCGGGACGGGGCGCCCGAGGTGCACGTGGCCCCGCTGGCGGGCGGAGCGGCCAGACGGCTGACGTACTGGGGGAATCCGCGGACCCAGGTGCGCGGCTGGACGCCGGACGGACAGGTGCTCGCCCTCAGCACCCAGGGCCAGGCGAGCCTGCGGCGCAGCTGGGCGCGGGCCGTCCCGCTCGACGGCGGTCCCGCCACCACCCTTCCGTACGGGCCGGTCGGCGATGTCGCGTACGGCGGGCCCGGCGTGCTGCTCCTGTCCGCCCCGATGGGACGCGAGGCGGCCTGGTGGAAGCGGTACCGCGGCGGCACGGCGGGCAAGCTGTGGATCGACCGCGAGGGCGACGGCGAGTTCGTACGCCTGCACGAAGAGCTGGACGGGAACCTCGAATACCCCCTGTGGGCGGGGGAGCGGCTCGCGTTCCTGTCCGACCACGAAGGGGTGGGGGCCCTCTACTCGTCCCTCGCCGACGGCTCCGACCTGCGCCGCCACACCCCCGGTGAGGGAGGCTTCTACGCCCGGCACGCGGCGACCGACGGCACCCGGGTCGTCTACGCGTCCGCCGGTGAACTGTGGCTGCTCGACGACCTGGACGGCGCCGAGCCGCGGAGACTCGACATCCGGCTCGGCGGACAGCGCGTCGGCCAGCAGCCGCACCCCGTCAGCGCGTCCCGCTGGTTCTCGGCCGCCGCGCCCGACCACACCGGACGCGGCAGCGCGGTCTCCGTGCGCGGCTCCGTCCACTGGATCACCCACCGCTCCGGTCCGGCCCGCGCGCTCGCCGCCCGGCCCGGCGTGCGCGCCCGGCTGCCGCGCACCTTCCGGGTGGAGGGCGAGGAGTACGTGGTGTGGGTGACCGACGCGGCGGGCGACGACGCGCTGGAGTTCGCCCCGGCGACCGGGACCGCCCCCGGAGCGACCCCGCGCCGGCTCGCCGCGGGCCGGCTCGGCCGCGTCCTCGGGCTCGCGATGGCACCCGACGGCAGCCGCGCGGCCGTCGCCTCGCACGACGGACGGGTACTGCTCGTCGAGCGGGAGACCGGGGAGGTGCGCGAGGTCGACCGCAGCGCCGACGGGGACGTCAGCGGGCTGGTCTTCTCGCCGGACTCCGCCTGGCTCGCCTGGTCGCACCCCGGCCCCCGTCCGCTGCGCCAGCTGAAACTGGCGAACACCGCCGACCTGTCGGTCACCGAGGCGACGCCGCTGCGCTTCCGCGACTACGCGCCCGCGTTCACCCTCGACGGCAAGCACCTCGCCTTCCTCTCCGCGCGCGCATTCGACCCGGTCTACGACGAACACGTCTTCGACCTGGCGTTCGTGGGCGGATCCCGCCCGCACCTGATCACGCTGGCCGCGACCACCCCGTCCCCCTTCGGACCGCAGCGGCACGGCCGCGCCTTCGACGCCCCCGAGGGCCGCGGGGCCGAGACGCCCGACAGCGAGGGCACCCCCGCGACCCGGATCGACCTCGAAGGACTCGGCGACCGGATCGTCCCGTTCCCCGTCGAGGCCGCCCGCTACTCGACGCTGCGGGCCGCCAAGGACGGGCTGCTGTGGCTGCGCCACCCGGTCCGCGGTGTGCTCGGTGCCTCCCGCGCTACTCCGGACGACCCGGACCCGAAGACCGAGCTGGAGCGGTACGACCTGGCCCAGCACCGCATCGAGCATCTCGCCGCGGACGCCGACCACTTCGCCGTCACCGGCGACGGCAAGCGGGTCCTGCTGTGGACCGACGGCAAGCTCAAGCTCGTCCCCAGCGACCGCCGCGCCTCGAACGACGACGAGAGCGACACCAACATCACCGTCGACCTCTCGCGGATCCGCCAGACGGTCGACCCGGCCGCCGAGTGGCGCCAGATGTACGAGGAGACGGGCCGCCTGATGCGGGACAACTTCTGGCGGCCCGATCTGGGCGGGGCCGACTGGGAGGGCGTACTCGACCGCTACCGGCCGGTCCTCGACCGGATCGCCACCCACGACGACCTGGTGGACCTGCTCTGGGAGGTGCAGGGCGAACTGGGCACCTCGCACGCGTACGTGTCCCCGCGCGGCGGCTGGGCCGGCGGCGACCGGGCGCAGGGACTCCTCGGGGCGGACATCTCCCGTCACGAGGACGGCAGTTGGCGCATCGACCGGATCCTCCCCTCGGAGACCTCCGACCCCGACGCACGGGCGCCGCTCGCCGCGCCCGGGGTAGCGGTGCGGGCCGGGGACGCGATCGTCCAGGTCGGCGGGCAGCCGGTGGACCCGGTGACCGGTCCAGGGCCGCTGCTGGTGGGCACGGCGGGCAAGCCGGTCGAACTGACGGTCTCCCCCTCCGGCGGCGGAGATCCCCGGCACGCGGTGGTCGTCCCGCTCGCCGACGAGGAGGCGCTGCGCTACCACGCGTGGGTCGCGGACCGGCGGGCGTACGTCCACGAGCGCTCCGGGGGCCGACTGGGCTATCTGCACGTGCCGGACATGGTCGGCTCCGGGTGGGCGCAGCTCCACCGGGACCTGCGGATCGAGGTGGCCCGGGAGGGGCTGGTCGTGGACGTGCGGGAGAACCGCGGCGGCCACACCTCCCAGCTGGTCGTCGAGAAGCTCGCCCGGCGGATCGTGGGCTGGGACCTGCCGCGCGGGATGCGGCCGTACAGCTATCCGGAGGACGCGCCGCGCGGTCCCGTCGTCGCCGTGGCCAACGAGTTCTCCGGCTCGGACGGGGACATCGTCAACGCGGCGGTCAAGGCGCTCGGGATCGGTCCGGTGGTGGGCACGCGCACCTGGGGCGGTGTGATCGGCATCGACAGCCGCTACCGGCTCGTCGACGGCACCCTGGTGACCCAGCCCAAGTACGCGTTCTGGCTGGAGGGGCAGGGGTGGGGCGTGGAGAACCACGGCGTCGACCCGGACGTCGAGGTCGTCCAGGCCCCGCAGGACCACGCCGCCGGCCGCGACGTCCAGCTGGACGAGGCGATCCGGATCGCGCTGGCGGCCCTGGAGGAGAACCCGGCGAAGACCCCGCCGCCGCTCCCGGAGCTGGGCTGACGAGGGTGCCGATAGCATGCACGGCGTAATGATCGGCGCCGTGCGCGGCGGGATGGCCGGCGCCGTGCGGACGCAGGGACCGACGCCGTCCGGGACACCGGGGCCGGCCGGCACGAGGAGGGACACGCATGGCGGGAGAACCGCAGGACGACTGCCTGTTCTGCAAGATCATCGCGGGGCAGATTCCGGCGACCGTCGTCCGGGAGAGCGAGACGACCCTCGCCTTCCGCGACATAAACCCGCAGGCGCCCACCCACATCCTGGTCATCCCCAGGGTGCACCACCCGGACGCGGCGTCGCTGGCGGCCGCCGAGCCACGGATCGCGGCGGACGTGCTGCGCGAGGCCGGTGAGATCGCGGGCGAGGAGAAGCTGGACAGCTACCGGATCGTGTTCAACACCGGCAGCGGTGCGGGACAGACCGTCTTCCACGCGCACGCGCACCTCCTCGGTGGCCGCGGCATGCAGTGGCCACCGGGGTGACCGGCGTTGTCCGTACGTGAACTGGTGGTCCTCGGCACCGCCAGCCAGGTCCCGACCCGGCACCGCAACCACAACGGCTATCTGCTGCGCTGGGACGGGGAGGGGCTGCTCTTCGACCCCGGCGAGGGCACCCAGCGGCAGATGCTGCGGGCCGGGGTCGCCGCGCACGACCTGCACCGGATCTGCGTCACGCACTTCCACGGCGACCACTCGCTCGGGCTCGCCGGGGTGATCCAGCGCATCAACCTCGACCGTGTGCCGCACGAGGTCACCGCGCACTACCCCCGCTCCGGGCAGCGCTTCTTCGACCGGCTGCGGTACGCCACCGCGTACCGCGAGACCGTCGCGCTCACCGAGGCGCCGGTCGACACGGACGGCGTGCTCGCGGCCACGGCCTCCTACACCCTGGAGGCCCGCAGGCTCTCCCACCCCGTGGAGTCCTTCGGCTACCGGCTGGTCGAGCCGGACGGGCGGCGGATACTGCCGGAGCGGCTCGCCGCGCACGGCGTCAAGGGGCCGGACGTCGGGCGGATCCAGCGCGAGGGATCCCTGGGCGGAGTCCGTCTGGACGACGTCAGCGAGGTGCGGCGCGGGCAGCGGTTCGCGTTCGTCATGGACACCCGGCTGTGCGAGGGGGTGGACGCCCTCGCCGAGGGCTGCGACCTGCTCGTCATCGAGTCGACGTTCCTCGACGAGGACCACCGGCTCGCCTCCGACCACGGGCATCTGACCGCCGGTCAGGCGGCCCGGGTGGCACGCGACGCGGGCGTACGGCATCTGGTGCTCACGCACTTCAGCCAGCGGTACTCCGATCCCGACGAGTTCGAGCGGCAGGCGCGGGCCGCCGGGTTCGACGGGGAACTGAGCGTGGCGCACGATCTGATGCGGGTGCCGGTTCCGAAGCGCTCATAAAACGCCCGTACCATGCTTTGATGCCCCTCCCCAAAGCAGAACTGCACCTCCATGTCGAAGGCACCCTGGAGCCCGAACTCGCCTTCGAGCTCGCCGCGCGCAACGGCGTCACGCTCCCGTACGCGGACACCGAGGAGCTGCGCAAGGCGTATCTCTTCGACGATCTCCAGTCGTTCCTGAACCTGTACTACGAGCTGATGGCCGTCCTGCGGACCGAGCAGGACTTCGCCGACCTGGCCGACGCGTATCTCGCGCGGGCCGCCGCGCAGGGCGTCCGGCACGCGGAGATCTTCTTCGACCCGCAGGCGCACCTCGCGCGCGGGGTCGGGATGGGGACGGTCGTCGAGGGGCTGTCCCGCGCGCTCTCCCGCAGCGAGGACACGCACGGCGTCTCCACCCAGCTGATCATGTGCTTCCTGCGCGACGAGTCCGCGGAGTCGGCGATGGCGACGCTGGAGGCCGCGCGGCCGTACCTCGACCGGATCGTCGGCATCGGCCTCGACTCGGCGGAGGTCGGACACCCGCCGGTCAAGTTCCGCGAGGTGTACGAGGCGGCCGCCGCCCTCGGGCTGCGACGCGTCGCGCACGCGGGCGAGGAGGGGCCGCCCGCGTACATCACCGAGGCGCTGGACGTCCTCGGCGTCGAGCGCATCGACCACGGGCTGCGCTGCATGGAGGACCCCGAGCTGGTCGAGCGGCTGGTCCGGGACAGGGTGCCGCTGACGCTCTGTCCGCTGTCGAACGTACGGCTGCGCGCCGTGGACGTCCTGGAGGACCACCCCCTGCCCGCCATGCTGGACGCCGGGCTCCTGTGCACCGTCAACTCCGACGACCCCGCCTACTTCGGGGGGTACGTCGGCGACACCTTCCACGCGGTGCACGAGGCGCTCGGTCTGGACCGCGAGCGGATGCGGGAACTGGCGCGCAACTCGTTCGTGGCGTCCTTCCTCGACCACGACGAGGAGCGACGGGCGCGCTACCTCGCCGAGGTCGAGGCGTACGAGTTCGGGTAGAGCCGCCTGGACCGGGCCCGCCTGGACCGGGCCGACCCGGAGCGGTGCCCACTTCGAATGGAGCCGCTGGGTGCGAGCCGCGAGCCGCGAGCCGCGCGCCCGGTTCGGTCCGGGGACTAGCCCGGTCCGGGTCCCGGCCCCGCCGACGCGGCGGCGGTCTGCCGGGGGCCCGCCGTGCCGTACGCCGCCCGCCGGGCCTCGGCGGTCTCCAGCGGGATCTCCACCACCGGGTGTTCCTGCGGGGTGCCGCGCCGGGTGCGCAGGGCCACCGCCGTCATCGGAACGGTGAGCAGGAGCAGGCCGAGGGCCAGGATCACGCCCATCCCCGGGTAGCCCGTCCGCGCGGAGAGCAGACTGCCCGAGAGCGGGCCGCAGGCCGTGCCGAGCGAGGAGGCGGAGCCCACCAGGACCGCCCAGCGCCCCCGTTGGTCCAGGGACGCGGCGAGCCCGATGACGTAGGACAGGACGACCGGGTACAGCGTGTTCCAGGCGATCTCGCCGGTCGCGAAGGACGGCAGGTCGTCGGCGGCCGAACTGAGCGCGATACAGCCCGCGATCAGCGCGGTGCCCGCCCCGATGGGCAGCGCGCGGCCGAGGCGCGGGCCGAGCGCGCCCGCCCCGATCACCCCCAGCAGCCCGGCGCCGAGCGCCGCCGCGAAGACCGCTCCGACGGTGACCTCGCTCAACCCCGCCTGGGTCAGGCCGATGCGGCCGCTGACGCCCCACAGGGAGTTCTGCGCGAGGGACCAGCAGAGCATGGCGACGGCGAGGACGACCCCGGCGCGGGGGTGCGGAAGGGGGGTGCCTGCGCGCAGGGTCCGCGCGGCGGGTGCGCGGGCGGGCAGTCGCCGGGTCGTGGGCAGGACGAGCAGCGCGGTGACGGCGATCGCGGCCAGCGGCTGGCCGTGGCCCGGGCCCAGGTGCGGGATCGTCAGGTACAGCGTGCCCGCGAGGGCGGAGACGCCGAGCAGACCGAGCGTGGTGGTGCGGTGCGGGTCGCGCTGGGCGGCGATCCCGGTGGCGGCGACGGTGGTGACCGTGCCGGAGCCGAGGCCGCCGACGATCGCGCCGGCCACGACCAGCGGCACGGTGGTGGTGAGGGCGGCGCTGCCGTAGCCGACGGCGGCGAGCAGCAGCCCGGCGCGGGCCAGCCGGCGCGGGCCGAAGCGGTCGACGCGGGAGGCGAGCAGGAAGCCCGCCGTCGCCGAGCTCAGCAGCAGGACGCTGCCGACGCAGCCGGCCTCGGTGGCGGAGAGGGGGAGGCCCGCGTTCAGTCTGCCGACGGTGGTCGGCAGCAGGTACGGGGCGAGGTACCCGGCCGTGAAAAGGGCGACGAGGGGCCAGGGCAGGGTGGTGCGGGCGGACACGGGCGTTCCCAGGGCATGCGAAAGAAGCGGCTCGATGAGGGGGTTGGGCGGCTGTCGACGGACAGGAACGCGCGGGCAATTTGTATCAAGCGGCCCCGGGCCGGAAACAGGTGGGGCGACGTGATCTGGGTCACGTTCTGTTTGGTGCGGTGAAGGCGGGGTAGACACGCGGCTTTCCGTCCGCCGGCGCCGTTCGTTCGAAGGGCTCGCTACGCGACGGACGCCTCCGCGGGGTCCACTCCGTCCCGCGAGCCAATTGGTGCACACTGGCCTGAATCCGCACCACGTCAGGGAGCGCACCGTGATCGCGTCCAACGGAGAGCGACCGTTCAGCCACCCCCACGTCGACCCGCTCGCCGGTCTGCGCACCCCCCAGGATCCGCCCTGGGACGTCTACCTCACCGGCACCGTCTTCCTCGACATCGTCTTCACCGGGCTCGACTCGGCCCCGGTGCGCGGGACGGAGTCCTGGGCCCGCGGCATGGGGTCGAGCCCCGGCGGGGTGGCGAACATGGCGACGGCACTGGCCCGCCTCGGCCTGAAGACCTCCCTCGCGGCGGCCTTCGGGGACGACCACTACGGCGAGTACTGCTGGGACGCCCTGGAGCAGGGTGAGGGCATCGACCTCTCCCCGTCGCGCACCGTCTCCGGCTGGCACTCGCCGGTCACCGTGTCGATGGCCTACGAGGGTGAGCGGACGATGGTCAGCCACGGGCACGAGCCGCCGCCGGTGGAGACCGCCCCGGAACACGCCCCCCGCGCGCGTGCCGCCGTCGCCTCCCTGGCGCCCGGCACGCGCGCGCAGTGGATCGCCGAGTCCGCCCGCGCCGGCACCCGGATCTTCGCGGACGTCGGCTGGGACGACACCGGCCGCTGGGACCTGGCGGGCCTCGCCGACCTGGAACACTGCGAGGCGTTCCTGCCGAACGCCGAGGAGGCGATGCGCTACACCGGCGCGCGCTGTCCGCGGGCCGCGGCGCACGCGCTGGCCGAGCACGTACCGCTGGCCGTCGTCACTCTCGGTTCCGAGGGCGCCTACGCCGTGGACGGCCGCACCGGCGAGACCGCAGCGGTTCCGGCCATCGACGTCGAGGCCCTCGACCCCACCGGTGCCGGGGACGTCTTCGTCGCCGGCTTCGTGATGGGCACCCTCGCCGACTGGCCGCTCGCCGACCGCCTCGCCTTCGCCGGCCTCACCGCCGCCCTGTCCGTCCAGGAGTTCGGCGGCTCCCTCTCCGCCCCCGGCTGGTCCGAGATCGCGGCCTGGTGGCGCCGTGTCCAGTCCGTCGACGACCAGGATCCGGCCGCCCTGCGCCGGTACGCCTTCCTGGAGGGCCTGCTGCCGGAGGTGACACGGCCGTGGCCGCTGCGGCGGGCGGTGCCGACGATCGGGTTCGGCCGGTCGGTGTGAACCGTGCCCGGGAGAAAAGGGCGAGGCCGCAGGGAGAGGTGACGAAAAGCCCTACGGCTCCGTCAGTGCGGAGACGTACCCTTGGAGGCGCAAGGCTGCCCCCGTGGCAAGCGTGCCGATCAAGGAGGAAAAGCAGGCCTACAGAGCCGGCCCATGACTCAGACACCCACAGCTCACAGCCCCGCTCAGGGGCAGGCGCGCGCGCACTTCACCGTCCCGGCCAAGCACCCCATGGTGACTGTTCTGGGTTCCGGAGACGCACTGCTGCGCGTGATCGAGAAGGCCTTCCCGGCGGCCGACATCCACGTCCGGGGCAACGAGATCAGTGCGGTCGGCGACGCCGGTGAAGTCGCTCTCGTCCAGCGCCTGTTCGACGAGATGATGCTGGTGCTCCGCACGGGGCAGCCCATGACGGAGGACGCAGTGGAACGCTCGATCGCCATGCTCAGGGCGAGCGAGAACGGGGAGGGCGACGGCGAGGAGACCCCCGCCGAAGTGCTCACGCAGAACATCCTGTCCTCGCGCGGCCGCACCATCCGACCCAAGACGCTCAACCAGAAGCGGTACGTCGACGCCATCGACAAGCACACCATCGTCTTCGGCATCGGCCCCGCCGGCACCGGCAAGACCTACCTCGCGATGGCGAAGGCCGTGCAGGCGCTCCAGTCCAAGCAGGTCAACCGCATCATCCTGACCCGCCCGGCGGTGGAGGCGGGCGAGCGCCTCGGCTTCCTGCCCGGCACGCTCTACGAGAAGATCGACCCGTACCTGCGCCCGCTGTACGACGCGCTGCACGACATGCTCGACCCGGACTCGATCCCACGGCTGATGGCGGCCGGGACGATCGAGGTCGCGCCCCTCGCATACATGCGTGGCCGTACCCTCAACGACGCCTTCATCATCCTGGACGAGGCCCAGAACACCAGCGCCGAGCAGATGAAGATGTTCCTCACCCGCCTCGGCTTCGAATCGAAGATCGTGATCACGGGTGACGTGACGCAGGTCGACCTGCCGAACGGGACGAAGTCGGGTCTGCGCCAGGTCCAGGACATCCTGGACGGCCTCGACGACGTGCACTTCTCGCGGCTCACGTCCCACGATGTCGTACGGCACAAGCTGGTCGGCCGTATCGTCGACGCGTACGAGAAGTACGACAGCGAGAACGGCACCGAGAACGGCTCCCACAAGGGCCGCGGCAACGCCGGACACAAGGGGAAGTAGACCAGCACCAGCATGTCGATCGACGTCAACAACGAATCCGGAACCGAGGTCGACGAGCAGGCGATCCTCGACATCGCCCGCTACGCGCTCGCACGGATGCGCATCCACCCGCTCTCCGAGCTCTCGGTGATCGTCGTGGACGCCGACGCCATGGAGCAGCTCCACATCCAGTGGATGGACCTGCCGGGTCCCACGGACGTCATGTCCTTCCCCATGGACGAGCTGCGCCCGCCGTCCAAGGACGACGACGAGCCGCCGCAGGGCCTGCTCGGTGACATCGTGCTGTGCCCGGAGGTCGCCGAGCGGCAGGGCAAGGACGCGCCGACGCAGCACTCCATGGACGAGGAGCTCCAGCTCCTCACCGTCCACGGAGTGCTGCACCTGCTCGGCTACGACCACGAGGAGCCCGACGAGAAGGCCGAGATGTTCGGTCTCCAGGCGGCCATCGTGGACGGCTGGCGCGCGGAGAAGGGCATGACGGGCCCCTCACCGGCCCCGACCGTGTCATGAGTCCTCAACTCGTTCTCGGCGCCGTCCTGCTGGTCGTCGTCGCCTGGCTCGCCGCCTGTGCGGAGGCGGGCCTGGCGCGCGTCTCCAGCTTCCGCGCGGAGGAGGCCGTACGCGGCGGCCGGCGGGGCAGCGCCAACCTCGCGCAGGTCGCCGCCGACCCGACCCGCTACCTCAACGTGGCCCTGCTCGTCCGCGTGGCCTGCGAGATGGCCGCCGCCGCGCTCGTCACGTACGCCTGCCTGCAGGAGTTCGACAAGACCTGGCAGGCACTCGGCGTCGCCATCGGGGTCATGGTCCTCGTCTCCTACGTCGCCGTCGGCGTCTCACCGCGCACCATCGGCCGCCAGCACCCGCTGAACACGGCGACCGTCGCCTCGTACGTCCTGCTGCCGCTCGCGCGGATCATGGGCCCGATCCCGTCCCTGCTCATCCTCATCGGCAACGCGCTGACACCCGGCAAGGGCTTCCGGCGCGGCCCCTTCGCCTCCGAGGCCGAGCTGCGCGCGCTCGTCGACCTCGCCGAGAAGGAGTCGTTGATCGAGGACGAGGAGCGCCGCATGGTGCACTCCGTCTTCGAACTCGGCGACACCCTCGTACGCGAGGTCATGGTGCCGCGCACCGACCTCGTCGTCATCGAGCGCTACAAGACCATCCGGCAGGCGCTCACCCTGGCCCTGCGCTCCGGCTTCTCGCGCATTCCCGTCACCGGGGAGAGCGAGGACGACATCGTCGGCGTCGTGTACCTGAAGGACCTGGCCCGCAAGACGCACATCAGCCGCGACGCCGAGTCCGAGCTCGTGTCGACGGCCATGCGGCCCGCCACCTTCGTGCCCGACACCAAGAACGCGGGCGACCTGCTGCGCGAGATGCAGCAGGAGCGCAATCACGTCGCCGTCGTCATCGACGAGTACGGCGGCACGGCGGGCATCGTCACCATCGAGGACATCCTGGAGGAGATCGTCGGCGAGATCACCGACGAGTACGACCGTGAACTGCCGCCGGTCCAGGAGCTCGGTGACGACCGCTACCGGGTGACCGCGCGCCTCGACATCGGCGACCTCGGCGAGCTGTACGGCTTCGAGGCGTACGACGACGAGGACGTGGAGACGGTCGGCGGATTGCTCGCCAAGGCGCTCGGCCGGGTCCCGATCGCCGGGGCCTCCTCGGTCGTCGAGCTGCCCGACGGGCGGGAGCTGCGGCTGACGGCGGAGGCCGCGGCCGGACGCCGGAACAAGATCGTCACCGTGCTCGTCGAACCGGCCGCCGGCGCGGAGCCCCGCGAGGAGGAGAAGCCGGAATGACCCCCCAGCAGCTGCGCGCGTTCTGCCTCTCCTTCAACGCGGCCGTCGAGGACTTCCCCTTCAACCCGGAGACCTCGGTCTTCAAGGTGCTGGGCAAGCTCTTCGCCCTGTCGAGCCTGGACGCGCGCCCGCTGACGGTGAACCTCAAGTGCGCCCCGGAGGACGCGATCCGGCTGCGCGGCGAGCACCCCGGGCTGATCATCCCCGGCTACCACATGAACAAGCGCCACTGGAACACGGTGACCGCCGACGGCGAACTCCCGGACCGCCTGGTCCGGGAGCTGGTCGAGGACTCGTACGACCTCGTCGTCGCCGGTCTACCGAAGGCCGAGCGCCTCCGGCTCGACCGCCCCTGAGCCGCCGCGGCGCAGTCCCGCCGCGACCAGGGCCGCCGCCGCGAGGACGACGACCGCGTCCAGCGCGAGGACCGTGTGCACCCCGGCCAGCAGGTCCGACGAGGTGGTGGCGAGGACGCCGAGGAGCGGGATACCGATGGTGATCCCGACCTGCTGGGTGGAGGTCACCAGCCCGGTGGCGAGCCCCTGTTCCTCGTCGGGCACACCCGAGGTGACGGTCAGACCGTACGAGATGATCGCGCCGAGGTGGCACATGCTCGCCAGCGCGACCGCGGCGGTGGCCGGCCAGACGGACCAGGGGTGCGCGTTCAGCGGCACCAGCGAACCCACGAACAGGCCCTGGCCGGCCAGCGAACCGACCAGTGTGCGGCGGGCTCCGAAGCGGCCGACGACCTTCGGGGCGTACACCCCGGCGACGGCCGACAGGACGCCCTGCACCCCGAAGACCAGGCCGGTCTCGAAGGCGGAGAGCCCGAGGGTCTCCTGCAGGTACAGCGTCAGCACGAAGACCACCGTCGACATCATCGAGAAGGTGACCAGACCGCCCAGGTTGCCCCACGCGACCGTGGAGCGGCGCAGCATGGGCAGGCTGACCAGGGGCGCGGCGGCGCGGGACTCCACGTACCCGAACGTGGCGAGCAGCAGGACGCCCACGACCAGGGTCGCGATCACGTCCGTGCCGCCGAAGCCGCGGTCCGCCGCCGTCGACAGGGCGTAGATCAGGGCCAGCAGGCCGCCGGTGACGGTGACCGCGCCGGGAACGTCCAGACGCGAGCGGCCCGGGGCGGGGGAGGCTGCCCCGGTCCTGGGGTCCCGGGGGCGGGAGGGGGGAAGCACGCGGGGCGCCAGCGGCAGCACGACCAGCGCGAACACCGACAGCAGGCCCATGGTGGAGCGCCAGCTCAGTACGTCGGTCAGGACACCGCCGGCCACCATGCCGACCGTGAAGCCGAGCGAGAGGAGCGTGCCGGAGATGCCGAGGGCCCGATCGCGCGCCGGGCCCTCCGGGAACGTCGTCGTCAGCAGGGACATGCCCGTCGGTACGATCGCCGCCGCGCCGAGGCCCTGCAGGGCCCGCCCCGCCAGGAACGACGCCGGGTCCCACGCGAAGGTGGCCAGGAGCGAGGCGGTACCGAAGAGGGCGAGCCCGGTCAGGAAGAGCCGGCGGCGCCCGTACAGGTCGCCGATGCGGCCGAACAGGAGAAGGAAGCCGCCGGAGGGCAGCGCGAAGGCGGTGACCGCCCACTGCAGCGCGGACCGGCTCATGCCCAGGTCCGTGCCGAGGACGGGCAGGGCCACGTTCAGTACGGAGAAGTCGAGCGCGACCATGAACTGAGCCGCGCACAGCACGAAGAGAACGAGTCTGTCGCGGGCCGACAGCCGGGCGCCGGCGGGGCGCCGGGGGCCGCGCGCGGGACGGGCGGGATCGGGGGTGGTGCCGGTCGTGGACCGAGTCGTGGGGTCGGATGTCGTGGTCTTGGTGGCCATGACAGGAGCTTGCGGCCGTCGGAATATCCGTGGGGAGCGGGAACTTATGCTGGTGGTCGCACCACCAGTCACCACGAGGGGGATTCGCACGTGACGGAGGACGCGCTCAGGACCCACCGACGGCGGGACCTGCGGGAGTTCCTGATGAGCCGTCGGGCACGGGTGTCACCGACGCAGGCCGGACTGCCCGACGGAGGAGCCCGCCGCCGTACTCCGGGGCTGCGCCGCGAGGAGGTCGCGGTCCTCGCGGGCGTCGGCGCGTCCTGGTACCAGTGGCTGGAGCAGGGGCGGGACATCTCCGTCTCGCCGCAGGTCCTCGACGCGGTCGCCCGGGTACTGCGGCTCAGCAACGCCGAGCGACGGCACCTCTACGTGCTCGCCGGGCTCAACCCGCCCGCCCCCGAAGTCGCGCCCGACGACCGGGACATGTGCGAGGGGCTGCGGCGGCTGATCGACACGTGGATGCCGTACCCGGCGCACATCATGGACCTGTACTACAACTGCGTCCTGTACAACGACGCCGCCGGGATGGTCCTCGGGATGCGCCCCGAGAACGTGCAGAACTGCGTCGTCGACTTCTTCACGGACACCCTGTACCGGGGACGGTCGCGGACCTGGGAGCGGAACGCCCGCACGGTCGTCGCCCAGTTCCGGGCGTCCTGTGCCGCCGCGCCCGACGACGAGGGGTTTCAGGAGCTGCTGGCCCGGCTGAAGGCGGCCGGCCCGGAGTTCACGGAACTCTGGGAGCGGCGGGACATCGAGGACGCGGGGCAGATCCGCAAGGAACTCGACCATCCGCTCGTCGGACTGCTCGCGGTCGAGTCCACCGCGATGAAGGTGCCGGCCCGGCCCGACCTCACGATCGTGCTGCACACGCCGCTGCCGGAGGCGAACACCGCGGCGAAGCTGGAGTGGCTGGCCTCGCCGGAGGGACGGCGGGGGTCGATGTACCCGGTGGCCGGGTAGGAGAGGACCGCCGCGCGGGGCCCGGGCGGCGCTTCGTATGCTCGGTGCATGACCGACAGCAGCGCGCTCGACCCCGAGGACCGCAAGATCGTCACCCTGGCCCGCTCCGTGCGGGCCCGGAGCGGGGTGCCCGAGGGGGCGGCCGTCCGGGACGAGACGGGCCGTACCTATGTCGCCGGCACCGTGGACCTGCCCTCGCTGCGGCTGAGCGCCCTGCGGACCGCGGTGGCGATGGCGGTGGCGTCCGGAGCGACGTCCCTGGAGGCGGCGGCGGTGGTCTCCGGGGCGGAGGCCGTTCCGGAGGAGGACCGGGCGGCCGTCCGTGACCTCGGCGGGGCGGACACGCCGGTGTTGCTGGCGGGACCGGACGGGGTGGTACGTGTGACGGTGACGGCGGGCTGACTCCGTCGGTTGCCCGGTGTCCCCTTCGTCCGGGGCCGCGCCCCGACCCCGGAAGCTTCTTCGGGTGCGGGGCGGTGGGGCTGGTCGCGCGGTTCCCCGCGCCCCTTCACGTGTCTCCGGCCGTCCGGCGTTGCAGGCCGGGCCTGTTGAGGCCGTCCGCCGTTGCGGGCGGGGCCTGTTGAGGCCGCACGGCGCGTGGGGTTCCGCGCCCCCGGAAGAAGTGGAGGCGCGGTTCCGGGAGGGTCAGAAGCCCAGTTTGCGGAGCTGGCGGGGGTCTCGCTGCCAGTCCTTGGCGACCTTCACATGGAGGTCGAGGAACACCGGTGTGCCCAGCAGCGCCTCGATCTGCTTGCGGGACTTGATCCCGACCTCCTTCAGGCGCTTGCCCTTGGGGCCGATGATGATGCCCTTCTGGCTGGGACGCTCGATGTAGACGAAGGCGTGGATGTCGAGGAGCGGTCTGTCGGCGGGCCGGTCCTCGCGCGGGAGCATCTCCTCGACGACGACGGCGATGGAGTGCGGCAGCTCGTCCCGCACGCCTTCCAGTGCCGCCTCACGGATCAGCTCCGCGACCATGACCTGCTCGGGCTCGTCGGTCAGATCGCCCTCGGGGTACAGCGCGGGCCCCTCGGGCAGGAGCGGGACGATCAGGTCGGCCAGCAGGTTCACCTGCTGGTCGGCGACCGCCGACACCGGCACGATCTCCGCCCACTCGAATCCCAGCTCCTGACCGAGCTGGTCGATCGCGATGAGCTGCTCGGCGAGCGTCTTGCTGTCCACGAGGTCGGTCTTCGTGACGATCGCGATCTTCGGCGTCTTCTTGATCGACGCCAGTTCCTTCGCGATGAAACGATCCCCCGGGCCGAGCTTCTCGTTCGCCGGCAGGCAGAAGCCGATGACGTCCACTTCGGCCCACGTCGTGCGCACGACGTCGTTGAGACGCTCACCCAACAGGGTGCGCGGCTTGTGCAGACCGGGGGTGTCGACCAGGATCAGCTGGGCGTCGGGGCGGTGCACGATGCCCCGTACCGTGTGCCGCGTGGTCTGCGGCTGGTTCGCGGTGATCGCCACCTTCTGGCCGACCAGAGCATTCGTGAGAGTGGACTTGCCCGCGTTGGGGCGGCCCACGAAACAGGCGAAACCGGCGCGATGGGTGGCCTCGGACGGCTCGGATGACTGACTACGAACGCTCATGGCGCCCATTCTCCCTGATCCACGGGCACCTGCCGCACGCCGTGCGCCCCCGGCGCCCGCGGCGGGGTTCCGCAAGCCCCCGCCCACCACGAACCGCCCCTCCCGCACGCCTCGGCAGGGGCGTCGGCCGCCGGGCGGACGAGGTGCGCGAACACACCGGCCGCCGCCCCACGGCACACGCCGGAACCGCTTACGATCACGGGGTCCCGGGCCACCGGGCCCCGGTCCCGTCGTCCCTCCCCACCGCGCAGAAGGCCAGGACCCAGGCATGAAGCTCATCACCGCGATCGTCAAGCCCTATCGCCTCGACGAGGTCAAGACCGCTCTGCAGGAACTCGGTGTCCACGGTCTGACCGTGACGGAGGCCAGCGGGTACGGGCGCCAGCACGGGCACACCGAGGTGTACCGGGGCGCCGAGTACCAGGTCGACCTCGTCCCCAAGGTCCGGGTCGAGGTCGTCGTCGAGGACGCCGACGCCGGCCCGGCCGTCGACGCGATCGTCAAGGCCGCGCGGACGGGGAAGATCGGCGACGGGAAGGTGTGGACGGTTCCGGTCGAGACGGTGGTGCGGGTACGGACGGACGAGCGCGGCCCCGACGCCCTCTGAGCGGCCACGGCCGGGCACGGCCCCACGCCGCCCCGGGCGTCCACGGCCACCCCCGCCCGCCACGCGCCCTGACCACCACGACCGCGCCGCCGAGTGCCGCCGCCAGTACCAGGGCCAGGACCAGCCACGGCAGGGCGAGGAAGGACGTGCTCGCCGACTGCCGGGTGCCCTGCGCGCTCGCGGTCAGGGTCACGTCGCCCCAGTCGAGCTGGGGCGCCCCGCGCCACGGCTCGCTCAGCCGTACCCGCTGTCCGGGCAGCAGCTCGGCGGGGATCCTGGTCAGGCCCCGGGACAACAGCGTCCGGCCGAAGAGCCCCTCCGCCTTCAGCCGCACCCTCGGGTCCAGCGTCACGTTGCCCGTGTTGTGGAGGGTGTAGGAGATGGTGGCGGTGCTGGTGCCCGTGCCGGGGACCAGCGGCTGGCGGTGGCTGACGTGGACCTTCTCGACGGCGAGGGCGGGGACCGTCGGGCCGCCGACCCGGAGGTAGATCCGGGCGCCGACCGCCCGCTGGATCCCCATCGCGACGGCTCCGGCGCCCGGATCGATCCGCTCGTCGAGCGCGACGAGCGCGCCGGCGTGGTCGCCGGGCTCGGCCCGCTCGGGGACCCGGAGCGTGAACGGCACGGTGACCGAGCCGTGCGCGGGAACCGTCACCCGGGAGCGGGCCGGCCGCGCCCACGCGCCCACCTCCCGCTGCCGCTCCTTCGCCGTGCGCACCGCGAAGCCCCCGTCGCGCACGGTGTTGTACGCGTCGGCGGCGTAGAGCCGGAAGGCCAGCGGGGCGCCGGTCTTGTTGGTGACGGTGACCTTGTCCCTGACCGTGGTGCCGGGGTCGGCGGAGAGGGTGAAGTACGGCCGTGCGGAGAGCTCGGTCGCGAACGGGTAGACGGACCAGCTGCCGTTGTCGGCGGCGTACGCGCGGGACGCGGCCGGCGCGAGCAGGGCGAGCGGGGCGAGCAGGAAGGACAGGAGGACGGACAGCGGGAGGGCGTACGGCTTGCGCATGGGTGCGGACCCCCACGGACGAGGTGGACGGGCGGGTGCGCGCCCGGCCACCGGGGTGCGAACGGAACGGTCAGGTGAGCGTCAGGGTGAGCACGCCGGAGTACGAACCCGGTGGGGTGAACGCGGGCACGTTCAGCGACAGCCCCGCGTCGACGGTGAACTCACCGCCGGCCAGGCCCCCGTTGGGAGTGGACGCCAGCGTCGCTCCCGAGGTCCCCACCGTGCCGGACGACCCGGCCTGACAGGTGCTCGGGCTGCCCGCCTTGGTGGCGCAGGCGGGGCTCCAGCTCAGCCGGCCGGCGTCGATCTTGGCGCCGGGACCGGTGAAGTCGGTGACCTTGCCGGTCAGGGACCAGCCCGCGGGTCCGCCGCGGAAGTCCTTGACGGTCACCGTGCGCAGGGCTCCGTCCGAGGCCCCGCCCTGGCCGAAGTCGACCGCCGACAGCTGGACGGCGTCCCCGGCCTGTGACATCGACAGGGTCCCCGCCTTCACCGTGGTGGTGAGTTTCTGGGCGTTGCCGGGGACGGGCGTGTCGTCGACGACGACGTACGCCGCAGGCCCCGCGCCCTTGGCGTCGCTCCAGCTCGCCCCCTCGTACGCCACCACACCGGTCGTCGTCCTGTCGTTGACGGCCAGCGTGCCGCTGAACGCGCCCTGGGCGTCGGCGGTGGCGGTGGCGGTGTCGGCGGTCTGGGTGGTGCCGGACCGTCCGGCGAGGGTCACGGTGGCGCCCGGGGTGAAGTGGCTGCCGGTGACGGTCACGCTGTCACCGGGCTTCCCGGAGGCCGTGCCGAGCGTGAGGGCACGGGTGTTGGTCTGGCTCCCGTCCGTCGCGGTGACCGTGTCGGAGACCGGGGCGGGCGGGTTGGTGACCGTGCACGGGGTGTCGAGTTCCAGGATGTAGCTGGTGTGGATGTTGTAGTCGCCGGGCGAGAGCGTGATGGCGCCCGGCGCGGTGACCGTGAAGGTGCCGGTCATGCTGAACGACGGGAAGGGGGCGTTGCCCGCGACCGGGTCGTTCTTCTTGGGGCCCGCGACGGTGATGGAGCCCGTCTGGGCCCCGCCGAGGGTGACCTTGCCGGTGGGCGTCATGATGTCGGCCGGCAGGTTGATGGCGGTGGGGTTGCTCGCGGCGGGCGTGACCACCTTGTACGTCACGGTGACGGTGTCGCCGACCTTGGGCGTGGCGTTGTCCACCGAGACGACCGCGGTGGTGGTGCCGTCGATCGGGGGGATGCCCGCGATCGCCGGCGGGATGCAGTGCGTGGCGAAGTCCACGTTCTGGGATTCCGTGGACACGGCTCCGGCCGGGGTGGCCAGCGCCCCGCCCGCGGTGACCGCCAGCGCGGTCGCCCCGAGCAGCGCCGCCCAGCGGCGTCTTCGGGTTGTCGAACCCGTGGTTCCCATGGTTGTTGCCCCCTCCTGAGGGATGCGGGCGCAGCGGCTCGTCCGCGCCGACAGGGGGCCATTGACGTGCGGGTCGTGAGAGAAGTCAATGGAACGCAGGACCATCGACTGATGGGCCATCAGATCGTGTCAACATCACCGGCCCGGTGGGTTCGTGGGCCGGCCGGGCGTGTGGCCGGGCGTGCGGACCGGTGCCGCCGAGCGCGGGCGACACCGGTCCTCACCTGCGCGGGGTGGGGATCAGTCGAAGACGAACGGGCCCGGTGACTGCGGCGCGTCCGCGGTGCACGAGATGGTGATGCCGAAGACCACCATCCGCAGGGAGCCGCCGTACGCGTCCAGGCTGTCCCCGGAGGCGACGGTGCCGTCGAGCGGACCCACGGAGACACCGTCGCCGGCCGCGATGGCGGGGTTCTTCGTGCCGGTGAACGCGGTGGTGCCGCCACCGGCCTTCGCCAGCGTCAGCGTGGAGGCGATCGAGTCCTGCGCCAGGGGGAGCGGGGAGGTGATCGAGGTGGAGCTGAGGGTCATCGTCGCGGCCGTGCCGTTCTGGGTGGCCGTGAGGGTGGCCGCACCGCCGCCGCCGAGTGTGCAGGTGGCGCTGATGGTCGCGGTCAGCGGGCTGACGGCCGCGGCGGTCGGCGCGAAGGCCAGACCGGTCGCGGCGAGGGCGCCGGCGGCCAGCGCCGCGGCGGTTCCCAGTTGCTTGCGTCTCATCGGGTTCCCTTCCCTTGTACGGGAATTGCCATGTGGGGATGGAGGGACGGCACCGGTGTGTCTCCGGTACCGGGCACACGGACGCGTCACCGGGGCTCCGGTGCGGGTGCGGAGAGACGTGTACGCGGGGACCGTCCGCGAGCGGGGTGCGGGACACCGCACGGCGTATCTGACGGTCCGTCGGAACTTACGGTTCCATTGATGCGCGAGCGGCGTGGGATGGCAAGGGACACCCGGGGGATTCCTCGGAGGCGCGGCGAAAGTGGCCGAAGTCCGTCCCTCCGTGGAGCGCGGTCGGGGGCGGGACCTCCCCGCTCACTCCACGGGTTCCGCGATCAGGGCCGTGGCCACGCGCCGGAAGCCCAGGCGGGCGTACATACGGGCCACGTCGTCGTCCCCGGCCGAGAGGAACACGGTGTCGATACCCCGCTCGCGCGCGTCGGCCACCAGCGCGGCGGTGACACCCGAGGCCAGGCCGCGGCGGCGTGCGGCGGGCAGGGTGCCGACGCCCACGATCTCGCTCACGCGGCCGACGGGGAGGTGCATCCCGGAGCAGAGCGCGACGCCGTCCCCGACCGCCGCGGCAAGGACGCTGCGGCCGGCCCGGATACGGTCCGCGGCGGCGGAAACCTCCCCGGCGCGGGCCGTGATCCCGGCGGCCAGTGCCTCGGCCCCGGTCTCGCCCACCGCGGTGCCGGGCGCCGCGAAGGCGAGGTGCGGCACCGCCAACGCGCCCGCGATGAGGGGGTCTTCGGGTCCCAGGACACGGACCAGGGGATGCGGGCCGGGCAGCGGAGCGTCCCGGTCGCGGATCATCAGGGGGTGCGCGTGCACCCGTAGCCCACTCGCCTCGACGGCCTCCCGCAGGCCCGGCGTCACCTCCGCCACCCACTCGACGGCCTCGGGCACCGCCAGCTCCCGCTGCCGCGCCCGCACCCGGTCCACGTCCGCGACGGTGGCCGCCGGACCCGTCCATTCCAGCGTGGGGCGCGCGTAGTACGGCCAGCCGGCCGTCTCCCGCACGAAGAGGGTCAGTGGCCCGAAGTCCTCGGTCCGCGCGGCGGCGCGCGGTACCGCGTCGTAGTAGCGCTCCAGCCGGTCCAGCGGTGTGTGCACAGGGGGCATGACGTCATCCAAGACGAACGGTCCCGTCCGGGCACCCGAATTCAGTCGACGCCCCTGATCCGCCGCACCAGCACCGCCCCCGCGAGTCCGATCACGGCCGCCACCAGGTACAGCACCCGGTAGCCGCCCAGGTAGGTCACGATCGGGGCCGCCAGCGCCGGGGCGGCCACCTGGGGCAGGGCGTTGGCGACGTTGATGACGCCGAGGTCCTTGCCGCGGTCCAGGGCCGTCGGCAGCACGTCCGTCATCAGGGCGAAGTCGACCGAGGTGAAGACGCCGAAGCCGACGCCCAGCACCGCCGCCGCGAGGATCGCGCCCGGCCAGGTCTGCCAGCCGGACAGGACCCCCGTGGCGAGGGCCATGAGCACACCCGACCAGATCACGAACGGCTTGCGGCGGCCCACCCGGTCGGACCACACCCCGCCGACCACGACCGTGGCGAGCAGCGTGACACCGTTGACCGCCGTCAGGATCAGCACACCGTTCTCGGGATCGCCGTAGTGCAGCCGGTCACGCAGGTAGTACAGCAGGTAGAGGAGGACGAGCGCGTTGCTGAGATTGATCAGGAAGCGGGTCAGCCAGGCCCAGGCCAGGTCCGGATGGTCGCGGGGGCGCAGCCGGAAGGAGGCGGCGAAGGAGCGCCACGACCAGGGCGGCCGATGTGCGGGGGACAGCCGCAGGTCCGGGAAGCGCAGCACGTACGGCAGTACGCCCACCAGCGTGAACACCGCGCAGGCCGCGTAGCCGCCGCCCACGCCCCCGGCCACGGTCGCCAGGCCCGTCCCGCCGACCACGCCCAGGATCTGCGCCGCGCCCAGCCAGCCGCCCACCGAGCCCCGCTGGAGCCGGGGCACCCGGTCGGGGACGGCCGCGGTGACCGCGGCGAAGGCGGCGTTCAGGGTCAGCTGGACCAGGCACCAGCCCAGCGCCATCGTCCAGATTCCGTCCGCCCCCGCCAGGAGCAGCAGCGAGAGGGCGCCGCCCGCGGACCCGGCCACGATCCACGGTGTACGGCGGCCCCGGCGGGCCGTGGTCCGGTCGGAGAGCGCGCCGAAGACAGGGTTGGCGACCAGCGACACGACCGCGCCCGCGCCGGTCACCCACGCCAGCATCGTCTCCTTGGACAGGTCGGCGCCGGGCGCGAAGTCCTCCGCCTGGGAGGCGAGGAGGATCTGCAGCGGGCCGTACCAGCCCACCCAGATCGCCCCGTTGGCGAGCGAGAGCGCCGATGTCCAGCCCCGGCCGACCCGTTCGACGGGCTCGGCGAGGGCGCTCAGGGGCGTCGCGGCCGGGTCCGCCGCCGTCATCCCCGCGCCCGCAGGGCGTCCCGCAGCCAGGTGTACGACGCCTTGGGGGTGCGCTTCAGCGTGTCGTAGTCGACGTGCACGAGACCGAAGCGGCGCGCGTACCCCTCCGCCCACTCGAAGTTGTCCAGCAGCGACCACACGAAGTAGCCGCGGACGTCCACGCCCCGCTCCGACGCCCGGTGCAGGGCCCGGACATGACCGTCGAGGAACGCGATCCGTTCCTGGTCGTCGATGCCCTCGTAAGAGCAGCCGTTCTCGGTGATGACCACCGGCGGGAGCCGGTCGCCGTAGCGCTCCTGGAAGCCCACCAGCAGTTCGGTCAGCGCCTCGGGGACCACCGGCCAGCCGAAGTCCGTGACCGGGTACCCCTCCAGTTCCCTTACGGAGAAGGGGAGTTCGGCGGGCAGGGTCAGTCCGCCGAACTCGATCTCCGTGCCCTGCGGGGCTCCCACGCCGGTCGGCTGGTAGTAGTTGATCCCGTACCAGTCCAGCGGCTCCGCGATCACCTTCAGGTCCGCCTCGACGCCTTCGGGGTGTCCCGGCATCAGCTCGCCGATGCCCTCGGGGTACCGGCCCAGCAGCAGGGGGTCCGCGAACAGCCGGTTGAGCAGGAGGTCGTAGAAGTCCGCGGCCGCCACGTCCTCGGGGCGCCCGGACGCCGCCCAGGTCGGCCCGTGCGAGTTGGCGATCCCGATGTCGGCGACCCCGGCCGCACGCAGCGCCCGTACCGCCAGGCCGTGTGCGAGGAGTTGGTGGTGGGCCACCGGCAGTGCGTCGAAGAGCAGCCGCCTGCCCGGGGCGTGCGCCCCGAGCGCGTGGCCCAGCAGGGTGTGCTCGGCGGGCTCGTTCAGGGTGATCCACTTCTGTACGCGGTCACCGAGCCGGGCGGCGACGACACCGGCGTACTCGGCGAAGCGCTCCGCCGTGTCCCGGTTCAGCCAGTCCAGCTCCAGCGGCAGGTCCCAGTGGAAGAGGGTCGGGACGGGGCGCACCCCGGCGGCGCACAGCGCGTCGACGAGCCGGTCGTAGAAGTCGAGGCCGCCGGGGGAGTTCACCCGGGGCCAGGAGACCGAGAAGCGGTACGCGTCCACGCCCAGGTCGGCGAGGAGCGCCACGTCCTCGGGGTAGCGGTGGTAGTGGTCGCAGGCCACCGCCGCGGTCGAGCCGTCCTTGACGCGGCCGGGCTCGGCGGTGAAGGCGTCCCACACCGAGGGGTCGCGCTCCTGGACGGCGCCCTCGATCTGGTGGGCCGAGGTGGACACGCCCCAGAGGAAGCCGGGCGGGAACTGCGGTAGAGGGTTCGTCGCCATGCGCGCGATCATCCTTACCGACAGTAAAGGAAGTCAACGGGCGGGCGTGAACTACGAGTTGCCGCTTCCCCGCCGGTGCCCCGTCCCGGCGGCCCCTCTCACGCCCCTTCCTTGAGCACGCGTGAGATCAGCTCCCTCTGCTCCTCCGTCAGACTCGGGTCGGCCGCGTACACCGTCCTGCCGTCCACCGTGATCTCGTAGCTGAAACCGTCCGGAACCCCGGCGGGGCGGCTGCCCCGGCCGGCGGCGACCGCCCGCTCGGCCAGGGCCTGCCACTCACGGCCGTCTGCCCGTCCCGAGGTGTCCATCTCGGCCCGGCGCTCGATGCCCGCGAATCCGCCCGTGCGCCTCACCTGAATACGCATGGGTCCTGTCTAGTACGGATCGGGCGCCGGGGCTACGACGTCGCGACCCCGACCTGCTCCCAGGCCTTCGTGACGGACTGGAGCTCCTCGCCCTCCCCGTACCGGCTCCTGGCCCGGGCGACCGTCAGCTCGGCGAAGTCGGCGAAGCTCGCCTGCGACGGGAGCTCGCCGCCGGTGAGGACGTCGTACCAGATCTGTCCGGCACGCTCCCAGGCGTGGCCGCCGAGTGCCTGGGCGACGAGGTAGAAGGCGTGGTTGGGGATGCCGGAGTTGATGTGGACGCCGCCGTTGTCGCGGCCGGTGCGCACATAGCCGTCCATGGTCGCGGGCTGCGGGTCCTTGCCGAGCGCGTCATCGTCGTAGGCGCTGCCCGGTTCCTTCATGGAACGCAGCGCCTTGCCGGTGACCCGCGGGGCGAGCAGTCCGGCGCCGATCAGCCAGTCGGCCTCGGACGCGGTCTGGCCGAGCGTGTACTGCTTGATCAGCGAGCCGAAGACGTCGGACATGGACTCGTTGAGGGCGCCCGGCTGGCCGAAGTAGGTGAGGTTCGCCGTGTACTGGGTGACGCCGTGGGTCAGCTCGTGGCCGATGACGTCGACCGGGATGGTGAAGTCGAGGAAGATCTCGCCGTCACCGTCCCCGAATACCATCTGCTCGCCGTTCCAGAAGGCGTTGTTGTAGTCCCGGTCGAAGTGCACGCTCGCGTCGAGGGGAAGGCCCTCGCCGTTGATCGAGTTACGGGCGTAGGCGTTCAGGTACAGGTCGAAGGTGGCCCCCAGGCCGGCGTACGCGCGGTTGACGGTGGCGTCCTTGCCGGGGTCGTCGCCCTCGCCGCGGACCTTGTTGCCGGGCAGGTCCTGGTGGTGGCGTGCGTCGTAGACGGTGCGCTGCGGCTTGTCCGTGGCAGCGCCCTGCGGCGCGGCCACCGTGGGCGCGCCGATGACCGTGGTCAGCCGGCGGTGGGTGCGCTCGAAGGCGTCGCGCTCCAGGGTGCGGCGCGCGGGCCCGGAGAGCGCTGGGTCCTCGTGCTGGGCCAGCGTGTCGAGGACGTGGGGCGGCACGATGGTGCAGAAGACAGGCTCGAAGCCTGCCGCGTTGGCGGTCATGCCCGGCACGATTGCACTGAGTCACGCCCGTGTCACTACCGGCGACCAAGATCGTGTGAAATGCGGTGATAGGGAGTGCCCCCGTCCGCTCCTGGGTGGTATGAAGTCTCACTCTGAGTGACGTGACGTACGTTTTGTCTGTTTTCTTCCTTATGGGTCGGCGATCCCGCATACTGATACAGCCCCCCGTACGGAGCGCGGCTCGGCTAGGCTGCGGAGCATCATGCGTTTCGGGCTGCTTCTCCTTAGCTGCCGCGGCGAGGGCCTGTAGTCGAGGCCGACCCCCTCCCCGCGGAGTTCGGCGTTGCGCCGTCGGCCGTCCTTCCGGACACCCTCTGAGGAGCCCACGCATCATGCCGAACTTCCAGCAGCCCACCGCCATGCCGATCCACAAGTACGGCACGTACGAGCAGGTGGACATCCCGGACCGCACCTGGCCGAACCAGCGTGTCACCGTCGCCCCCCGCTGGCTGTCGACGGACCTGCGGGACGGCAACCAGGCGCTGATCGACCCGATGTCCCCGGCCCGCAAGCGCGAGATGTTCGACCTGCTGGTGAGGATGGGCTACAAGGAGATCGAGGTCGGTTTCCCGGCCTCCGGCCAGACGGACTTCGACTTCGTCCGCTCGATCATCGAGGACGAGACGGCCATCCCGGACGACGTCACGATCTCCGTACTGACCCAGGCCCGCGAGGACCTGATCGAGCGCACGGTGGAGTCCCTGGTGGGCGCCAGGCGGGCCACGGTCCACCTGTACAACGCGACGGCCCCCGTCTTCCGCCGGGTCGTCTTCCGCGGCTCCAAGGAAGAGATCAAGCAGATCGCCGTCGACGGCACCCGGCTGGTCATGGAGTACGCCGAGAAGCTGCTCGACGAGCGCACCACCTTCGGCTACCAGTACAGCCCCGAGATCTTCACCGACACCGAGCTGGACTTCGCCCTGGAGGTCTGCGAGGCCGTCATGGACGTCTGGCAGCCCGGCCCCGGCCGGGAGATCATCCTGAACCTGCCCGCCACGGTGGAGCGCTCGACCCCCTCCACGCACGCGGACCGCTTCGAGTGGATGAGCCGCAACCTCTCCCGCCGCGAGCACGTCTGCCTGTCCGTCCACCCGCACAACGACCGCGGTACGGCCGTCGCCGCCGCCGAGCTGGCCCTGATGGCCGGCGCCGACCGCATCGAGGGCTGCCTGTTCGGCCAGGGCGAGCGCACCGGCAACGTCGACCTGGTCACCCTGGGCATGAACCTGTTCTCGCAGGGCGTCGACCCGCAGATCGACTTCTCGGACATCGACGAGGTCCGCCGCACCGCCGAGTACTGCAACCAGATGGAGGTCCACGCCCGTCACCCGTACGTCGGCGACCTCGTCTACACCTCCTTCTCCGGCTCCCACCAGGACGCCATCAAGAAGGGCTTCGACGCCATGGAGGCCGACGCGGCCGCGAAGGGCGTCACCGTCGACGACATCGAGTGGGCCGTCCCGTACCTGCCGATCGACCCGAAGGACGTCGGCCGCAGCTACGAGGCCGTCATCCGCGTCAACTCGCAGTCCGGCAAGGGCGGCATCGCGTATGTCCTGAAGAACGACCACAAGCTGGACCTGCCGCGCCGGATGCAGATCGAGTTCTCGAAGATCATCCAGGCCAAGACGGACGCCGAGGGCGGCGAGGTCACCCCGAAGGACATCTGGGGGATCTTCCAGGACGAGTACCTGCCGAACCCCGGGAACGCGTGGGGCCGCATCCAGGTCAAGACCGGCCAGACCACGACGGACCGCGACGGCATCGACTCGCTGACCGTCGAGGCGTCGGTGGACGGCGTCGACACGGTCCTGACCGGTACCGGCAACGGTCCGATCTCCGCGTTCTTCGACGCCCTGCAGTCCATCGGCGTCGACGTACGCCTGCTGGACTACCAGGAGCACACGATGAGCGAGGGCGCGTCCGCGCAGGCCGCGTCCTACATCGAGTGCGCGATCGGTGACAAGGTCCTGTGGGGAATCGGGATCGACGCGAATACGACACGTGCCTCGCTGAAGGCCGTGGTCTCCGCCGTCAACCGCGCGGCCCGCTGACCACTCTGACCGGCGTTTTCCTGGCCCCGTCCGCCTTTCGAGGCGAGCGGGGCCACGTCGTTTACCGGCCAATCCCCGTGAAGATCACGGAGAGGTCTCGTCCGGGGTACTGACTCCGCCTCGACAATGTGGCTAACATCACGCCAGCGCGGCGATGTTGCCGCGGCGTTACGGAGGTGTGCGACGGTGCTGCCAGGGTGGGGACGAAACGGTCGTGCAGTTCAGGTTCCCCGCATCCTGGGCACCCGTACCGCGTGGACCACCAAGGGGGACGGCGAGTTCTTCTGCCCGGGCTGCGGAGGCGACCGCAACTACCAGCGCCTCACCGGCCGCCGCCGCTTCACCCTGCTGGGTGTCCCGGTCCTGCCGCGCGGTGAGACGGGCCCCGTCGTCGAGTGCGCGGCCTGCCGCCGCCACTACGGCGCGGACGTCCTCGACCACCCCACCACCACGCGCTTCTCGGCGATGCTCCGCGACGCCGTCCACACCGTCGCGCTCGCCGTGCTCGCGGCCGGCGGCACCTGCTCCCGTACGTCCCTGGAGACCGCGGCCGTCGCGGTGCGCTCGGCCGGCTTCGACGACTGCACCGAGGACCAGCTCGCCGCGCTCGTCGAGGCACTCGCCGCCGACACCGGCCGGCTCTTCGGAGAGCCCTGCGGGGCAGGCCTCGCGATAGAGCTCCACGAGGCCCTGGACCCGCTCGCGCCGCACCTCGCGTCGGCCGGCCGCGAATCGATCCTGCTCCAGGGGGCCCGGATCGCGCTGGCCGACGGGCCGTACACGCCCGCCGAACGGGACGTCCTCTCCACCGTCGGCGCGGCGCTGACGATCTGCGCGGACGAGGTGACACGGCTCCTGGTCGCGGCGCGCACACCGTCCTAGGTCGTGTTGCGAAAGTCCCGCCTGCCTCGCGGCGCCTGGCACGCCCTCTCGCCGCACCGGGCGGAAACCCGAGTACGTCCAGTACGCGATCTTCCGCCCGGCACGCCGAGAGCACGCACCAGACGCCGCGAGGCCCGCCCTCCGGGCGGACGACGGGACTTTCGCAACACGCCCTGGACCGGGCCGCGGAAGTGCGGGCAGTCACTCGGTGTCGCTCACCGTCACCCGGGGTAATGTGTTCGCTACGTGACGTAGCGCGCCTCGTGGTGTGCGAGGCGAGAGCGAGGCCACCCTGAGACGCAGCCTCGTCGCCGCGCTGGCCGTGGGTCTCCTCGCCGCTCCCACCGGCGTCGGCACCGCGTCCGCGGCCGCCCGGTCCGAGCCCCGCTGCACGGCCTCCGTGCCCTACACCGCCGGCCAGGACGGCTACGACACCTACCGCATCCCGGCCGTCGTCCGGACCGGCGCGGGCACGGTGCTCGCCTTCGCCGAGGGACGGCACGACGCCGAGGGCGACACGGGGGACATCGACGTCGTCCTGAGACGGTCCGCCGACGGAGGCTGTACGTGGGGTCCGCTGCGGGTCGTCGCGGCCGGCGACGGGGACACCCGGGGCAACCCGGCGCCCGTCGTGGACCCCCGCAGCGGCCGCGTCGTCCTGCTCACCTGCTTCAACGGCGGCCGGGTGACCGAGGCGCAGATCATGCGGGGCGAGGCCGCGCGGGGACTCGGCCGCCGTGTCTTCGTCCAGACGAGCCGTGACGACGGCCGTCACTTCTCCGCCCCCCGGGAGATCACCGGCGCGGTGAAACGGCCGGGGTGGCGGTGGTACGCCACAGGGCCCGGGCACGCTATCGCCCTGCGGCACGGTCCGCACGCCGGGCGGCTGGTGGTTCCCGCCGACCACTCCTCCGCGCCGCCGTCCGGCTCCTCCGACACCGGCCGGGAGCCCCGGTACTACGGCGGACACGCCCTCTACAGCGACGACGGCGGACAGCACTGGCGACTCGGGTTCGTCGACGACTCGTACGACGGACGGCTCAACGTCAACGAGAGCGGTGTGGCCGAACTCCCCGACGGGCGGCTGTACTTCAGTGCGCGGGACCAGAACGGCACGGGGGGCTCGGGCGGGCATCGGCTGGACGCCTACTCCCGTGACGGTGGGCAGACGCTGTCCCGGCAGTACGCCGTCCAGCCGGGGCTGAACGATGTGCCGGTGGTCCAGGGCAGCGTCCTGCAACTGCCCGGCCGGCGCGCTCCCCTTCTCTTCTCCGGGCCCTCCGCCCCCCACGCGCGGCGGGGCATGGCGGTGTGGAGCAGTACGGACGCGGGCGTCACGTTCACCAGGACCACGACCCTCTCCGTGCGTCCGGCCGCGTACTCGGACCTCGTGCCGCTCGGTTCCGGGCGGGTCGGGATTCTCTACGAGACGGGGGAGTCGGGCCCGTACGCCCGCGTCGAGTTCCGTCGCCTCGCAGCCGCTGTTCCCGCCCCCGCCGCCCCTACCCGTCCCATCCTCTAGCCGGGGGCCGCGCCCCCGGACGCCCGTCGGCCTCAAGGGCCTTGTCCTCAAGCGCCGGACGGGCTGATGGTGCCGGCCGGGGCATGTATGTCAGCCCGTCCGGCGTTCGAGGACGAGCCCTTCGGGCGAGCGGGGGTCCAGGGGGCGCAGCCCCTTGGCGGGGTCTGGGGCGGAGCCCCAGGGACGGGTCGGGTCGGGTAGGGGCGGCGGGGGCGGAAGAACGTCTACAGAAGGCCCGCCGTCGCCAAATACTTGCCCACCCGCTCCACCTCCCCCTCCGACAACGGCACCTGCGGCTCCGCCGTCGCCGGACACGAGATCACCCCCCGCAGATACAGCGCGGCCTTGAACGCCCCGAGCGCCGACGACCCACTCCCCATCCGCCCGGGGTCACCGACCCCCACCATCCCGAACAACGCGCACAACCGCTCCTGCTCGGCCCGGGCCCGCTCCCAGTCCCCCTCCCGGCAGAACCGGTCGATCCGCACGTACCCGTGCGGATCGACGTTGGCGAGACCGGGCACCGCCCCGTCCGCCCCCAGCGCGAGCGCCGAGTCGACGACGAGTTCGGAACCGGTGAGAACACTGAAACCGGTGACACCGGGATGCGCCCTCGCCCCGGTCACCACCGCCCGGAAGCCGCCCAGGTCACCGCTGGAGTCCTTGAGACCGGCCAGCACCCCGTCCGCGGCCAGTTCGAGCACCAGCTCGGCGCCCAGCTTGGTGTGGACGGACACCGGCAGGTCGTAGGCGAAGACGGGCACGGAGGAGCGCGCGGCGATCAGACGGTAGTGCCGGGCGATCTCCGCGGGGTGGGTACGGGCGTAGAAGGGCGCCGTGGCCACCACCGCGTCCGCCCCCGCCGCGGTGACCGACGCGACGTGGTCGAGCACCCTCGGGGTCGTCATGTCGATCACGCCCGCCAGCAGGGGCAGCCGGCCGCCGAGGTGCGCCTTCACCGTCTCCACCACCAGCCGGCGCTGCGCATCGGTCAGATAAGCCGCCTCCGATGACGAGCCGAGCACGAAGAGGCCGTCGACCCCGGCGCCCACCAGATGGTCCACGAGCCCGACCAGGGAGGGCACGTCCACCTCGCGGTCCGGTGTCAGGGGCGTGCAGACGGGCGGTACGACACCGGTCAGCGGGGCGGGGATCGGCATGGAGGCTCCCTAGGGCTGATGCTGGTGATGCTGGGCGGGGATGTCGGCCACGGGGGGAGAGACCGCCACGGCCTGTGCCACCAGGTCGCGCGTCGACTCGCCCTCCTCCACAGGATGGTGGCACCGGAAGCGGTGTCCGGGGGTCGACGCGGCCGTGAAGCCCGGCATGGCGGACGCACAGGTTCCGTCCGCCTTCCAGCAGCGGGTGCGGAAGGGGCAGCCGGTCGGCGGGCGGGTGGCCGAGGGCACCGGGCCCGCCAGGGGAATGGGGTCGATCGGTGCCAGCAGACCCGGCGTGGCCGAGAAGAGGGCCCGGGTGTAGGGGTGTCGGGCCCGGTCGGTCACCTCCGCGGCCGGGGACTCCTCCACGATCCGGCCGAGATACATCGTGACCACCCGGTCGCTCATCCTGCGTACCGTCTGGATGTCGTGCGAGACGAACACCAGCGCGAGCCCGAGCCGTTCCTTGAGGTCCAGCAGGAGGTTGAGGATCTGGGCGCGGACCGACACGTCCAGCGCGCTCGTCGGCTCGTCGGCCACCACCAGGTCCGGGTCGAGCGCCAGGGCGCGCGCGATGGCCACACGCTGGCGCTGACCGCCGGAGAGCTGCCCCGGCAGGGCCTCCGTCAGGGCCCGGGGCAGGCCCACCAGGGACATCAACTCCCGCACCCGCAGCTCACGTTCGGCCGGCGTGCCACGCCGGTGCACGTCCAGCGGGTCGCGCAGGATCCGTCGTACGGGCAGCCGGCGGTTCAGTGCCGTCGACGGGTCCTGGAAGATCATGCCCGTGCTGCCGCCGACGGCCGCGCGCCGTTCGGCGGGCTTCATCGACCAGAGGTCGCGGCCGCCGAACGTCACCGTGCCGGACGTCGGCCGCTGGACGCCCACCAGCACCTTCGCGAGCGTCGACTTCCCGCAGCCGGACTCGCCGACGACCCCGACCGTCTCGCCGGGCGCGACGGTGAGATCGACACCGGTCAGGGCGTACACCCGGTCGCGGGCGAACAGGCTGCCGCTGCGGGCGCGGTGGACGACATGGGTGTCCGCGAGCCGGACGAGTGCGGTCATGAGACGGTCTCGCTCTCCGTGGTCGTCAGCTCCACCGCCGGGTGATGGCACGCCGCCGTGTGCGTCGGCGTGCCCAGCAGGGCGGGTCTCGTCGTCCGGCACACCTCGGTCGCCGACGGACAGCGGTCGGCGAACCGGCAGCCCGCCGGGAAGTCGGCGGGGGAGGGCACGACCCCCTTGATCTGTGTCATGCGGGTGGCCGCCGACTCCAGGGACAGGACACTGCCCAGCAGGCCGCGCGTGTAGGGGTGGGCGGGCGACTGGACCAGGTCCGCCGTCACACCCGTCTCCACGATCCGGCCGCCGTACATCACCACCACCCGGTCCGTGACGTCCGCGACGAGCGCCAGGTCGTGGGAGACCAGGACCAGGGCGAAGCCCAGCTCCTCGCGCAGCCTCAGCAGCAGCGTGATGATCTGCGCCTGCACGGTCACGTCGAGCGCCGTCGTAGGTTCGTCGGCGACGATCAGCCGGGGGCTGCGGGAGAGGGCCGTCGCGATCAGGACGCGCTGGCGCTGGCCGCCGGAGAGCTCATGCGGATAACTGCGCAGCGTGCGGCCGGGATCGAGGCCGACCAGCGACAGCAGTTCGGCGGGGGAGCGCCTGCCGCCCCTGCGTACCACCTGTTTCAGCTGCGCCCGGATCGTCATGGCCGGGTTCAGCGACGACAGCGCGTCCTGGTAGACCATCGCCATCTCGTGGCCCAGCAGCCGCCGCCGCACCCGCATCGGCTCGCCCACCAACTGCGTCCCGTCGAAGAGGACTCGGCCGCGCACCCGGGCCCCCGGCGGCTCCAGGCCCATCACCGCGAGCGCCGTCAGCGACTTCCCGCAGCCCGACTCGCCCACCAGACCCAGGACTTCACCCGGGCGCACCTCGAAGCTGATGCCGTCGACGATGTCCACGCCGCTGTGCCGGGCGTCGAAGCCGATGGCGAGGTTCTCGACGCGGAGCACCGGCGGGCCGGTGGGCAGCGGACGGGCCCGGGAACGCAGCCGGGCCCCCGCCTTCGCGAGATCCGGCAGTTCGAGGACCGCTCCGCTGCCGGGCTCCGGCGTCTCCAGCCGGTCCCCGCCGGTCTCCACCTCCCGCGCGGGCGGCGCCGCCCAGGCGTCGGAGACCCCCTCGGAGAGGACGTTCAGCGACAGTACGGTGATCAGCATCAGCAGGCCGGGGAAGACCGTCGCCCACCAGCCGCCGGTCAGCACCATGTTCTTGCCGTCCGCGATGACACTGCCCCAGGAGGGGTCCGGCGGCCGGACGCCCGCGCCGATGAAGGACAGCGACGCCTCGAAGACGATCGCCTCCGCGACCTGGACCGTGCAGAACACGAGGACGGGGGCGGCGCAGTTGACGGCCACGTGCCGCAGCACGATGTGCGGCGTGCGGGCACCGATGACCCGCTCGGCCGTCACGTAGTCCTCGCCGTACTGGTCGAGCACGTTCGCCCGGACGACCCTGGCCACCGGCGGGGTGAACAGGAACGCGATCGCGCAGATCAGGACCGTGATGTCGCCGCCGAAGACCGCGACCAGGACGGCGGCCAGCGCGATACCGGGGAACGCCATCACCACGTCCAGGCAGCGCATCAGGGTCTCGTCGACCGCCTTGCGGGAGGTCGCCGCGACCGCGCCGAGGAGCGCGCCCACGACCAGGGCCAGCGCGGTGGCGCCGAGGCCGATCGCGAGGGACCAGCGGGCGCCGTACATCAGCCGGCTGAGGATGTCCCGGCCGAGGCTGTCCTGTCCCATCCAGTGGCCGGCGGAGGGATGCCCGCTGCCGTCGGCCCGCGGCTGCTGGTCGAGCGGGTCGTGCGGGGCGAGGAGAGGGGCGAACAGGGCCAGCAGGACGACGACGGCCAGGAAGCAGACGGCGATCCGGGACAGCACGGGGAGCCGGCGCAGCCGGATCCCGGGCCGGGAGAGGGCCGCCGCGAGACTCTTGCGCGTGATGATCATCGAGCGGCGTCCCTCAGGCGTGGATTGACCAGCAGATACAGGATGTCGATGACGAGGTTCACGACCACGAAGCCGGTGGCCGTCGTCAGGACGACCCCCTGGACGACCGCCGGGTCGCCGTTCTGCACGGCGTCGATCATCAGCTTGCCCATTCCGGGCAGCGAGAAGATCGTCTCGATGACGACCGCGCCGCCCAGCAGATAGCCGACCCGCAGCCCCAGCACGGTCAGCGGGTTGATCAGGGCGTTGCGGAGCACGTTCCGCCCGACCACGACCAGGGGCGGCAGCCCGCTCCCGACCGCCGTCCGTACGTAGTCCTTGTCCAGTTCCTCGACCACGGCCGTACGGACGATCCGGGTGAGCTGCGCGGCGACCGGCAGGGAGAGCGCGAAGGCCGGCAGCGTCATCGTTCTCAGCCAGCCGCTCAGCGAGTCACCGGGGTTGACGTAGCCGCCGGTCGGGAACCAGCCCAGGTCCACGGCCAGGTACTGGATCATCAGCAGCGCCAGCCAGAAGGCCGGCGCCGCGACCCCGGTCAGCGACACGACCCGGATGACCTGGTCGGGCAGCCGGTCGCGGTGGAGCGCCGCGGTGACCCCGCCGAGCAGCGCCAGCACCACCGCGATGCCCAGGCCCAGGAAGGTCAGCTGGAGGGTGAGCGGCAGTGCGGTGGTGACCTGGTCGACGACCGGCGCCCGGGTCAGGGCGCTGGTGCCCAGGTCGCCGTGGAGCAGGTCGCCGACGAAGTGGACGTAGCGGACGGGGAAGGGGTCGAGCAGGCCGTTGCGTTCCCGGAAGTCGTGCAGTTGCCGCGGTGTGGGGTTGGCGCCCTGGAAGAACGCGGACGCCGGGTCGACGTCCGAGAAGCGCATCACCAGGAAGACGAACAGCACGATGCCGAGCAGCAGCGGGACGAGCAGGGCGATCCGGCGGCCCAGGATGCGGACGATGGCCGTCATCGGCGAACTCCCCGGTCCGTCATGCCCACTTGGCCTGGAGGAGGTTGATCCCCGGGTAGGGCTGGGCCCTGATCCCCGAGAGCCTGCCGGGATCCCAGGCCGTCATCAGCTCGTTGTGCACCACCGGGTAGAGCACGGCCTGTTCGGCGACGACGTCGACGTAGTCCTGGATCATCGCCTTCTTCCGGTCGGCGTCCGGCTCCCGAGTCGCCCGGTCCATGTCCTTGAAGAGCTGCCGGGCGACCGGGTCGTCGGCCCAACGGGCGTACTGCATCCACAGGTTCTGCGGGCCGTAGTTGTAGTGCATGATCAGGTCGGCGTCGAGACCGAACTGGTTGGGGTTCGAGGCGGCGGCGACGACCTGGTAGTCCTGCTTCTGGTCCATCTTGGTGAACACGGCCGTCGTCTCCTGCGGAGAGAGCGTGGTCTCGACGCCGATCGCGTCCCAGGACGCCTTGATGGTCGGCAGACAGTCCAAGATCCAGCTGACGTTCACCGCCAGGATGTCGATCTTGAGCCCCGAAACCCCGGCGGCCTTCAGGAGCTTCTTCGCCTTCCCGGGGTCGTAGCCGTAGACGGTCTTCGCGGACCGGTAGGTCGGGTTGCCCTCGTTCAGGAACGAACTCGACGGCCTGCCGTGCCCCCTGAGGGCGACCTCGACCATCTTGGCGGTGTCGATGGCGTAGTGCAGCGCCTGGCGCACCCGTACGTCGTCGAAGGGTTTGTGCCGGGTGTTGAACATCAGGAAGAGGTTGTTCATCCCCGCGCCCCCCTGGACGTTCATGCCGCCCTTCTTGAGCTGCTCGATGTTGGCGTACGGGATGTTGTCGGCGATCTGCGCGCCGGCGCTGGCACCCGAGATCTTCGCGACGCGCGGGGCCGCGTCCACGATCGTCAGCCAGTTCATCCGTTTGAAGGCGGGCGGGCGCGGGCCGTTGTAGCCGGCGAAGGCCTCGAAGGTGGTGTTCGACTTGGGGTGGTGGGCGGTCTGCCGGTACGGCCCGGAACCGACCGCCTTCCCCTTGATCGCGTCGTCCCAGGCGCCCGGCCGGGAGAAGACGTGCCGCGGCATGATCTTCGCCAGGGTGAGCCGTGAAAGGCCGTCGGGAAAGGGGAACTTGAGGATCAGCTCGACCGTCGAGGCGTCGATCCTGCGGACCTTCTTCAGCCAGCTCTCGAAGAACCCCTTGGCGAGGGTCTGGGTGTTGGGGTCGAGAATCCGGTCGAAGACGAAGACCACGTCGTCGGCGGTGACGGGTTTGCCGTCGTGGAAGGTGGCCCCGGCCCGCAGCGTGAACTTCCACGAGGTGCCGGTGAGGTCGGAGGGGACCTCGGTGGCCAGGGCCGCGTAGGGCTCCCGCGAGATCGGGTCGGTGTCGAGCAGACCCTCGTAGATGTGCTGGTTGGCGGCCATGGAGAAGGCGGACGCGGTCTGGGTCGGGTCCCAGCTTCCGTCGTTCCCGTAGCCGATGACCGCGGTGAGCGTGGCGTCCTTGCCGCCCTTCCCGCCGCCGGTGTCGTTGGTGGACTGCGGGCCGGACGAACAGGCGGCCAGCGACGAGGAGAGGGCGGCGGCCGCGCCGAGCGCGCCCGTGTACTTCAGGAACGACCGGCGGTGCGGCGCCGGGAGGTCGGTCACGTCGCGCACGGTTCCTCCAGTGGGGAGAGGTGGTCCGAGAGGCAGAGATACGACGTCCTACGTCATAGGGGCAGCGTGACCATAGGAGGGGCTGTGAGGGCGGTCAAGGGCTCGCACACGAATGGCGTATCTTCCAGAGGTGCGACCAATGAAGCCTTGACATACGGGTAGTTGGTGCTGAATCCGCCTGGAGGTGGGACGTCGGATGTCCAGTGAGCGTACGATGCGGCGCATGGCCGAGGAGACCGGGAGCCGGCGCAGGCCCGAGCGCCGGGTGAGCAGCCAGATCCAGCGCGAGGTCATGCAGCTGATCCTCGACAGCAGGCTCCAGGCGGGCGCCCCGCTGCCCACCGAGACGGAGCTGATGAACGACCTCGGCGTCAGCCGCAACTCCGTCCGCGAGGCCCTGAAGGCCCTGCAGGCACTCGACATAGTGGACATCCGGCACGGATACGGCACCTATGTCGGCCAGGCCTCCCTCACCCCCTTCGTCGACGGCCTCACCTTCCGCACGCTCGCCCAGCAGGACGACACGAACGAGACCGGCGCGCTGGCGGAGATCCTCCAGGTCCGCGAGGTCCTGGAGGAGGGCCTGATACACCGGGTCGCGGCGGTGGTCACCGAGACGGAACTCGACCGGCTCGAAGCCGTCGTGGCCGAAATGGAGGAGGCGGGCCGTGCGGGCCGCCCCTTCCCCGAACTCGACCGGGAATTCCACGAACTGCTGTACGCCCCGCTGGGCAACGCGCTGGTGCCGCAACTGCTCGGCGCCTTCTGGACGGTTTTCAGCCGGGTCGCCGGCGTCCGCGGCTGGACGGACGACCCGGCACCCCAGGTGACCGTCCGCCGCCACCGGGACATCGTCACGGCGCTGCGCGCCCGCGACGTCGGGGCCGCGCAGCGCGCGATGGCCGACCACTTCCGCGGAATCGAGGCGAGGGCGGCCCAGGAGTCGCGCGGCGTGAGCTGAACGCGGCCTCCGGGCGGGGCGCCGGGCCGGATCACGGCGCCGGCGGGCCCGACCCGCCTACGCTGGCGCGGTGGAGAACATCCGGAACTCCGGGGGCACAGGGGATCCCGTCGGCACCGAAGGCGCGCCCGGGGCCTGGGACCCGGCCGGCGCCGGCGTTCTGCGGTTTCCCTCCGGGCGGCTCGTCCGGGGCCGGGGGCTGCGCCGCCCGCTCCCGGACGGCGGCCCGGCGCCGACGTACGCCGTCCATCTGCTCGGCAGGCGTCCCCCCGAGGTCCCCTGGGAGACGTACTGGCTTCGCTGGCCGGACTTCTGGCTGCCCGGCGACCTCGAGGAGGCCCGCGCGGCCCTGACCGAGGCGTGGCGGCGTACCACCACCGACCGTGTGGAGATCGCCTGCGGCGGCGGCCGGGGCCGCACCGGCACCGCCCTGGCCTGTCTGGCCGTCCTCGACGGGCTGCCACCCGACCGCGCGGTGGCGTTCGTCCGCGACGGCTACGACCGGCACGCCGTGGAGACGCCCTGGCAACGGCGGTACGTACGGCGCTTCACCGACTGAGCACGCCCCGAACCGGCTCCCGGGAGCCTTGCCCGGGGCCCCGGAACCCCCTGGACCCGCCCCCCCCGAATCCCGGCTCAGGCGTCGAGCCGCCACACCTGGAGTTCGTTCGTGTCCTCGTCGACCGTGCACCAGCTGCCGTCGCCCAGGGCCAGGGGAACACCGGACACCGGGAACGGATAGCCGACCTCGCCGAGCAGGCGCATGTCGCGGACGTCGACCAGCCAGTGCCGCCCCGCCCCGAACTCCTCGTCGGCCTCGACCGTGCCCGTGATGACGGTGTGCTCGTCGAGGAAACCGGCGTAGTAGTCCCAGTGCACCTCGGGCTCGTCGTTCTCCGGCGGGAGCGCGGGATGGGGTGCGACGGCCTCCTCGGCGTCCAGCTCGGAGACGACCGAGCCGTCCGCGACCCGGTGCAGGGCGAGGAGTTCCTGATAGTGCGTGACCGTCAGGAAGTGCTCGCCGGACGGGCTCACCGCGAGCAGGATCCGGTCGTCGTCGCCGATCCGGTCGACCGAGAGCCGCTCGCCGTCCCAGCGGCCCCACAGCAGCGGCACCCCGTCCTGTCCCTCGCCGACACTCAGCCCCATCTGACCCGGGTCCGGGTGCGACACGTGGTCCGAACCGGCCGCCACCGTCTGCGCGTCCGCCTCCCCGAGCACCGTCCCGTCGGCCGCGTCGAGCACCAGCCACTCGTCGAGCACCTCCGGGTCCTCGCCGTCCTCGGCCAGCGGTCCGCGGACATGGGCCCACACGAGTTTGCCGTCCGCCGAGAAGACCGCCGAGCCGCTGTCGGCGTACAAGTGGTCGCGGCTGTCCGCGTATTCGTCGACCGAGGTGTGCAACTCCCGGCAGCCGCCCTCCCAGCAGCCGTGCCGCACCTCCCACAGGGTCGCGCCGCGTCCGTCCACCGCCCGTATCGCGTGCACCCCGGCGAAGACGGCGACATCCAGCCCCGGCGCGACCGTGCGCGTCCCGAACCGGCGCCGCCACGGCGCAGGGAAGCGCGCCACCGAGGCCTCGCCCGCGAGAGCCTCGGCCAGGTCGTACGCGGCCAGTTGAGCGTCGTCGCTCTGCAGGACCAGTGTCCGGTCCGGCAGGCACAGCACGTCCGGAGCGCCGGCCGCGGCCGTGTCCAGCGGGCCGGCGAGCGTGGTGACGAGACGGGCGCTCGCGGACATGGTTCCTCCAGTGCGGCTGATGCGAGACGGCGTTGGGTGCACAGTACGGCCGCCCGCCGACAGCGCCGCACGCGCCCGCCCGTACGCACCGGCTCCGCTCGCGCCGGCCCCGCCGACGGCAGCCGTCCGACGGCGATCCGTGTCGTCATCGCCGACGACCGGTAACCGATCCGTACGACCCGGAGGCGGTGTGCGCCGTGGAATTCCCCGTCCAGTCGGTGCGTCGCCGGCCTTCTCCGGATTTGATCCGCCGTACTCGAAAGGACCATTGGGTTCCAGGTTTTTTCGATCCGCGACGACGCACCCGAACGTGTTTTGCGAATGGGCCGTTCGAGCTGTTCGGCGCGGTTCCGGAAGGAAATCGCACACCGTCTGTCGTGCACCCTTGGCCACAGGTCAAACGTCCTATGACGTGCAGCACTTGTGGAGGACAGACTCCTGCCGAGTGTAGGTGCACAGTGGCACCACGGAGACGGGAAGCGTGAAACTCCGAGAGTCCGGGGAACAGGGTGAGGGCACAACACTCGGCGCCCCGCGCCGAAGAGGCGGAGGTAACGGTGAAGGAATTGCGGGCACCACGGAAGAAGGCCGGAATTACGTTGCCGTCGCGCCGGACCGGCCGGGCGGCGCCGCGGTGAAGCCGCCGACGAGGCCGCCGGTCGGCTCGTACGCCGTGGACGTGGGCACCGGGAGGGTGGGGATGGTCATGGGACACGTGGGGCCGTACGTACAGCTGAGACCGTTAGGCGGCGGCAGGGAGTGGGACTGCGATCCGGGCGCGGTGCGCCGGGCCACCCCGGCGGAGCGGCTCAGCGCGGCCACCGCGTACGCCAACGCACGCAGCCGCGGCGAGGTCCCTTGAAGGGGGCGACGGGAGCGGGCGGAACGGAAGGGGCCCGCCCGGGCCGGGGCGCGGGCGCCGTAGGCGAGAATGGACCCCATGAGTCTGTTCCGCGACGACGGCATCGTGCTGCGCACCCAGAAGCTGGGTGAGGCGGACCGGATCATCACGTTGCTCACACGCGGTCACGGCCGGGTACGGGCCGTGGCGCGCGGCGTGCGGCGCACCAAGTCGAAGTTCGGGGCGCGGCTCGAACCCTTCTCCCACGTGGACGTGCAGTTCTTCGCGCGGGGCAGCGAGCTGATCGGGCGCGGCCTGCCGCTGTGCACGCAGAGCGAGACGATCGCCCCGTACGGCGGCGGGATCGTGACGGACTACGCGCGGTACACGGCCGGGACGGCCATGCTGGAGACCGCCGAGCGGTTCACGGACCACGAGGGGGAGCCCGCGGTGCAGCAGTATCTGCTGCTCGTCGGTGGGCTCCGCACCCTGGCCCGCGGTGAGCACGAACCGCACCTCGTCCTCGACGCCTTCCTGCTGCGCTCCCTCGCCGTGAACGGTTACGCGCCCAGTTTCAGCTCCTGCGCCAAGTGCGGGATGCCAGGACCGAATCGGTTCTTCTCGGTCGCCGCGGGAGGTTCCGTCTGCGTCGACTGCCGGGTGCCCGGCAGCGTCGTACCCTCGGCGGGGGCCCTCGAACTCCTGGGCGCACTGCTCACGGGAGACTGGGAGACCGCGGACGCGTGCGAGCCGCGGTTCGTCCGGGAGGGCAGCGGGCTGGTTTCGGCCTATCTGCACTGGCACCTGGAGCGCGGGCTGCGCTCACTGCGGTACGTCGAGAAGTCATGAAGTAGTGCAGGGCAACGGACGCAAGACCTAGGGAGACGAGAAACACATGGTGGTACGCGGGTTCCTGGGGCGCCAGCGCCGCGAGTACGAGACGCCGGAGCCGCACCCGTCGGGTGCCCGCGCGCCCAAGCTCCCCGGCGAGCTGGTCCCCAACCACGTGGCGATCGTCATGGACGGGAACGGCCGCTGGGCCAAGGAGCGCGGGCTGCCCCGCACCGAGGGGCACAAGATCGGCGCCGAGCGGGTGCTGGACGTGCTGCAGGGTGCGATCGAGGCCGGGGTCGGGGCCATCTCCCTGTACGCGTTCTCCACCGAGAACTGGAAGCGGTCGCCCGACGAGGTGCGCTTCCTGATGAACTTCAACCGTGACTTCATCCGCAAGACGCGTGACCAGCTCGACGCGCTCGGCATCCGGGTGCGCTGGGTGGGCCGGATGCCCAAGCTGTGGAAGTCGGTCGCCAAGGAGCTCCAGGTCGCCCAGGAGCAGACCAAGGACAACGACCGGCTCACCCTGTACTTCTGCATGAACTACGGCGGCCGTGCGGAGATCGCGGACGCGGCGCAGGCCCTGGCGGAGGACGTGCGGGCGGGCCGGCTCGACCCGGACAAGGTCACGGAGAAGACCTTCGCGAAGTACCTGTACTACCCGGACATGCCGGACGTGGACCTGTTCCTGCGGCCGAGCGGCGAGCAGCGCACCTCCAACTACCTGCTCTGGCAGAGCGCCTACGCCGAGATGGTCTTCCAGGACGTCCTGTGGCCGGACTTCGACCGCCGTGACCTGTGGCGTGCCTGTGTGGAGTTCGCCCAGCGCGACCGCCGCTTCGGCGGCGCCGTCCCGAACGAGCAACTGCTCGCGATGGAGCGGGACATGCGGGGCGACGGGTCGTAATACCCGCCACCCCCCGCGGCGTGGTACCCGCCCCTGGCGGCGTTGTCCGCATCGGGCGTTACGATCACGGCTCGTCACCACCGAACTGGGGAGGGGCCGTGGTCGAGGACCAGGGCGTTGCGCGGCAGCGGGAGTCGCCGGAACAGCCGCGGGAGCACGGGGCCGATACCGTCGAGCTGGAGTACCGGCCGACCGTCGGGGACCTGTCGGCGGCACTGAGGGCGCGCAGAGGCGTCAGCAGGGCCGGCAGGCGGCAGTTCTGGGTGCTGGGTGTCGTGGCCGTCGTGGTCGCGCTGGAGGCCGCGCTCGCGCTGTCCGGACAGGACGCGTCCGTATACCCCGCGATCTGGCTCGTCGCGTGCGCGCCGCTGGTCCTGTTGTCGCCCTGGCTCATGGCCCGCCAGTTCCACCGGCTCGCGGAGCGCCAGGGCACGTTCCGCGTGACCGTCACGGACGCCGGGGTGACGGTGCGCACCGACAACGCCACCACGGCGCTCAACTGGGTCGCGCAGCCCCGCTACCGGGAGACGGCGGACGTCTTCGTCATGATCAGCCCCGACAGGAACGCCGTCGGTTTCACGGTGCTGCCCAAGCGCGCCGTGCGCGTTCCCGAGGACGTCGACCGGTTGCGGGCGATCCTCGACCGCAACCTGACGCGCGTCTGATCCCCTCCGGGGTTCAGGTGTTCGCCGCGGCGCACTCCGCGCAGGTGCCGAAGATCTCCACGGTGTGCGCGACGTTCACGTAGCCGTGCTCCGCCGCGATCGCCTCGGCCCACTTCTCGACGGCCGGGCCCTCCACCTCGACCGCCTTGCCGCAGACGCGGCAGACGAGGTGGTGGTGGTGCTCGCCGCTGGAGCAACGGCGGTAGACGGACTCGCCGTCGGAGGTGCGCAGCACGTCCACCTCGCCCGCGTCGGCGAGGTTCTGGAGCGTGCGGTACACGGTGGTGAGCCCGACGGAGTCACCCTTGTGCTTGAGCATGTCGTGGAGCTCCTGCGCACTGCGGAACTCGTCCACCTCGTCGAGCGCCGCCGCCACGGCGGCACGCTGCCGGGTGGAGCGGCCCCGAACGGGCGATCCAGCGGTAGTCACCGTTGCCTCCTCACGTCTGCCCTTGCCCGGTCATTGTGCCAGTCCGGACTGTCCGTGGTCAGACGCCGACCTTGCGTTCCGGGGCGCGGCCGGCCGGAATCACGCACTCCGCCGGGTCCCCTGGCGTCTGCCCGGCCGCCGCTGCCCGCGCCCGGCGCCGGGCGAGCGGCGTCGCCAGCGCGGTCAGCGCGATGAACGCCCCGATGGTCAGCAGCACGATCGTCGCACCGGGGGGCACGTCCTGGTAGAACGAGGTCACCGTCCCGCCGATCGTCACGCTCACCCCGATCGCGACGGCGATGGCGAAGGTGGCGGCGAAGCTGCGGCTGAGCTGCTGGGCCGCCGCGACCGGGACCACCATCAGCGCGCTCACCAGCAGCAGGCCGACGACGCGCATGGCGACCGTCACCGTGACCGCCGCCGTGACGGCGGTGAGCAGGTTCAGCGCGCGCACCGGCAGTCCCGTCACCCGCGCGAACTCCTCGTCCTGGCTGACCGCGAACAGCTGCCGGCGCAGCCCCACGGTGACGAGCACCACGAAGGCCGCCAGCAGGCAGATCGCCGTCACGTCGGACTCGCTGACCGTCGAGAGCGAGCCGAAGAGGTACGAGGTCAGGTTGGCGTTCGAGCCGGCCGGGGCGAGGTTGATGAACATGACGCCGCCCGCCATGCCGCCGTAGAAGAGCATGGCCAGCGCGATGTCGCCGCGTGTCCTGCCGTACCAGCGGATCAGTTCCATGATCACGGCGCCCAGCACCGAGACGGCCGTCGCCATCCACACGGGGTTGGCCGACAGCAGGAAGCCGAGGCCGACGCCCGTCATCGCCACATGGCCGATCCCGTCGCCCATCAGGGCCTGGCGGCGCTGGACGAGGTAGATGCCGACGGCGGGCGCGGTGATGCCCACCAGGACGGCGGCGAGCAGCGCCCGCTGCATGAACGTGTAGTCGAGGATCTCCATCAGCTCAGCAGTCCCGTCCGGATCGGTTCGGCGTCGTGAGCCGTGTGCGGGTGTACGTGGTCGTGGCCGGGCAGGGCGTGCTGGCCCACCGCGGCCGGGGGCGGGCCGTCGTGCAGGACGCAGCCGTCGCGCAGGACGACCGCGCGGTCGATCAGCGGCTCCAGCGGTCCCAGTTCGTGCAGGACGAGCAGCACCGTCGTGCCGGCCGCCACCTGCTGCGTGAGCGTCCGCGCCAGTACCTCCTGGCTCGCCAGGTCGACGCCGGCCATCGGCTCGTCCATGATCAGCAGTTCGGGCTCGGAGGCCAGCGCGCGGGCGATCAGCACCCGCTGGTGCTGGCCGCCGGAGAGCGCGTTCACGGAGTCCTTGGCGCGGTCCGCCATGCCGACGAGCTCCAGGGCGTGCCGTACGGCCTCGTGGTCGGCCCGGCGTAGCACGCCGAAGCGGGCGCGGGACAGCCGGCCGGAGGCGACGATCTCGGTGACCGTGGCGGGCACGCCGCCGGCCGCGGTCGTGCGCTGCGGGACGTACCCCACGCGCCGCCACTCGCGAAAGCGGTGCCGCGGTGTACCGAAGAGCTCGATCTCGCCCCCGCTGACCGCGACCTGGCCGATGACGCTGCGCACGGCGGTCGACTTGCCGGAGCCGTTCGCGCCGAGCAGCGCGACGACCTCGCCGCGCCGCACGGTCAGATCGATGCCGCGCAGGACGGGGCGTGAGCCCAGTTCGGCGGTGACACCGCGCAGGGATATGACGGGCTGGGTCGTCATGCCGTCCTCCGTAGGGATCACTGGGCGCCCAAAGCCGTCTGCAGCGCCTTCAGGTTGGACTCCATGACCTGGAAGTAGTCGTCGCCCCGGGACTTCGCGGTGATGCCCTCGATCGGGTCGAGGACATCCGTCTTCAGCCTGGCGTCACCGGCGACGGTCTTCGCGGTCTTGTCGCTGACGAGCGTCTCGTAGAAGACCGTCGAGACGCCGTCGGCCTTCGCCATCTTCTCAAGGTCCTTCACGCGGTTCGCGCTGGGCTCCGACTCCGGGTCGAGGCCGTTGATGGCCTCCTCGGTGAGGCCGTAGCGCTCGGCGAGGTAGCCGAAGGCGGCGTGGGTGGTGATGAAGGTCCTGGTCCTGGTGGTCCGCAGTCCGTCGGCGAACCGTGTGTTCAGGGCTCCCAGCTTCTCGACCAGTGCGTCGGTGTTCTTCCGGTAGTCGGCGGCGTGCTTCGGGTCGGCCTTCTCCAGGCCCTTGCCCACGCCCCGGGCGACCTCGGCGTACTTCACCGGGTCGAGCCAGATGTGCGGGTCGGTGGCCCCGGTCTCCTCGCCGTCGCTGTCGTCGTGGGCGGCGGCGTGTCCACCGACCTCGTTGCCGTGCTTCTCCAGTCGGGTCAGTGACGCGGCGTCGATCTTCGTGCCGACCCCGGACTGGGCGACGGCGGTGTCGACGGCCGGCTGGAGGCCCTTGAGGTAGACGATGGCGCCGGCCTTCTCGAGCCGCATGGTCTGCCGGACGCTGATCTCCAGGTCGTGCGGCTCCTGGCCGGGCTCGGTCAGACTCGTCACGCGCACGTGCGTCCCGCCGATCTGCTCGGCGAGGTACTGCATGGGGTAGAACGACGCGACGACATCGAGTTTCCCGTCGCTCCTTCCGTCGGCCGCCGCGGAGCCGGAGCAGGCGGAGAGGGTGGCGAGACCGAGGGTGGTGGCGGCCAGCGCCGCGGACCCGGATATGAGGCGTCGTCGTACGTTCATGACAGTCATTTTCAACAAACTTGGAAACGATTGTCAACAAGCCCTCGGTAAGTCCTCGGTGAACGGCGGGTCGGGCGGGCTGGTCACCGAACCGATTTGATACGAGGGTGGGCCGCGCCGGTAACCTGAATCATTCGCGCCGTCCGTCGTACTGAAGAGAGCATCGTGGCCGCCGACAAGATCGACACCATCGTCAGCCTGAGCAAGCGCCGTGGCTTCGTTTTCCCCTGTAGTGAGATCTACGGCGGACAGCGCGCCGCCTGGGACTACGGCCCGCTCGGCGTCGAGCTCAAGGAGAACATCAAGCGTCAGTGGTGGCGCTACATGGTCACCTCCCGTGAGGACGTCGTGGGCCTCGACTCGTCGGTGATCCTGGCCACCGAGGTCTGGGTCGCGTCGGGTCACGTCGCCACCTTCACCGACCCGCTCACCGAGTGCACCTCCTGCCACAAGCGCTACCGCGCCGACCACCTGGAGGAGGCGTACGAGGCCAAGCACGGCCGCCTCCCCGAGCACGGCCTCACCGACCTGAACTGCCCGAACTGCGGCAACAAGGGCACCTTCACCGAGCCCAAGCAGTTCTCGGGTCTGCTCTCCACCCACCTCGGCCCCACGCAGGACAGCGGCTCCGTCGCCTACCTGCGCCCCGAGACCGCGCAGGGCATCTTCACCAACTTCGCCTCGGTGCAGCAGACTTCCCGCCGCAAGCCGCCGTTCGGCATCGCGCAGATGGGCAAGTCCTTCCGCAACGAGATCACGCCCGGCAACTTCATCTTCCGCACCCGCGAGTTCGAGCAGATGGAGATGGAGTTCTTCGTCAAGCCGGGCGAGGACGAGAAGTGGCAGGAGTACTGGATGCAGGAGCGCTGGAACTGGTACACCGGCCTCGGTCTCCGTGAGGAGAACATGCGCTGGTACGACCACCCGGCCGAGAAGCTCTCGCACTACTCCAAGCGCACCGCCGACATCGAGTACCGCTTCCAGTTCGGCGGCAACGAGTGGGGTGAGCTGGAGGGCGTCGCCAACCGCACGGACTACGACCTGTCGGCGCACTCCAAGGCGTCGGGCCAGGACCTGTCCTACTTCGACCAGGAGGCCGGCGAGCGCTGGACCCCCTACGTCATCGAGCCCGCCGCCGGTGTCGGCCGCGCGATGCTGGCCTTCCTCCTCGACGCCTACGTCGAGGACGAGGCCCCCAACGCCAAGGGCAAGATGGAGAAGCGCACGGTGCTGCGCCTCGACCCGCGCCTCGCGCCGGTCAAGGTCGCCGTTCTCCCGCTGTCCCGCAACCCGGAGCTCTCGCCCAAGGCCAAGGGCCTGGCCACCGCGCTGCGCCAGCACTGGAACATCGACTTCGACGACGCCGGTGCCATCGGCCGCCGCTACCGCCGCCAGGACGAGATCGGCACCCCGTTCTGCGTCACCGTCGACTTCGACACCCTCGAGGACAACGCGGTGACGGTGCGCGAGCGCGACTCGATGAAGCAGGAGCGCGTGTCGCTGGACCAGATCGAGGGTTACCTCGCGTCCCGTCTGATCGGCTGCTGATCAGCCGCCGGCCGGCGCCGGCCGGCCGCTGACCGGCCGCCGCCCGTGGGACGACGAAGCCCCCGCCTCCCGTGACCACGGGAGGCGGGGGCTTCGTGGCGTCTCAACAGCGCCTCAACGGCCTTGCAGCGCCTTCACGTTGTCCCCGAACGTCCAGTTCTTGGACCCGTCCCAGTTGACCGACCACGTCATCAGGCCCTTGAGCGAGGTCCCGTAGTGGCGCCAGGCCTGCGAGACGAGACTCGGTGACATGTAGCCGCCGCCCGCGCCGGACTGGGCCGGCAGGCCGGGGACCTGCTTGTCGTAGGGCACCTTGACGGTGGTGCCCTGGACGACCAGCCCCTTGTTCAGGCAGTCCGTCTGCGCGACGAAACCCTGGACGGTGCCCGCGGAGTACGAGTCGCCGGAGCAGCCGTACATGCTGCCGTTGTAGTACTGCATGTTCAGCCACCACAGCCGGCCGTTGTCCGCGTACTTCTTGACGATCGGCAGATACGCGCCCCAGATCGAGCCGTACGTGATGCTGCCGCCGGTGACGTAGGCCGTCTCCGGCGCCATGGTCAGCCCGAAGTTCGCCGGCATACGGGCCAGCACGCCGTCGATGATGCGGATCAGGTTGGCCTGGGAGGCGGAGAGCTGGCCGATGTTCCCGCTGCCGACCAGGCCCGTCTCGATGTCGATGTCGATCCCGTCGAAGTTGTACTTCTGCAGGATGGGCACGATCGTCGACACGAACCTGTCCGCGACGGCGGAGGAACTCAGGTCGATGCCGGCGGCGGCCCCGCCGATGGACAGCAGGACCGTCTGCCCGGCCGCCTTGGCCGCGCACATCTCCGCGGGCGTCGCGACCTTCACGCCCGCGTCCATCCCGTCCTCCCACAGCGCGGTGCCGTCGGACCGGATGACGGGGAAGGCCGCGTTGAGCACGTTGTAGCCGTGCGCGGCGATGCGGGAGTCGGTGATCGGGGTCCAGCCGAAGGGCGGGTGGACGCCGTTGGACGAGCCGTCCCAGTTCTCCCAGTAGCCCTGGAGGACCTTGCCGGCGGGGCGGGACTTCACGGCGCAGGTGTCGGCCGCGGACGCGGTGGGGGCGGCGGCGACCGACAGGGGGGCGAGGACGGCGGCGGCCAGCGCGACGGCGAGCAGGCGCAACTTCCGGCGGATCATGCGGGGCCTCCTGGAGTGGGGGGCGCGGAGGGGGCGTGTCGCATGCATGACAGTGCGCGCGGTCCAGACCTGTCGTCAATAGGTCTGGACCAAGTGGGGCGGCGGCGATGGCGGCAAGGGCGGCGGGGGTGGGTGGCAAGGGCGGTAGGGGGTAAGCGCCACCGCTGACACATGACAGCTGACAGATATTGAAATCTGTCAGCTGTCATGTCATGGTGGGTACGGGTCACCTGACGGCACCCACCCCCCAATCGAAGGAACCTTCATGCGCACCCGCCCCCTCGGAACGACCGGCCCCCGGGTCGCCGCCCTCGGCCTCGGCTGCATGGGCATGTCCGCGCTGTACGGCGACGCGGACCGCGCCGAGTCCATCGCGACCGTCCACGCCGCACTCGAAGCCGGCGTGACCCTGCTGGACACCGGCGACTTCTACGCCATGGGCCACAACGAGATGCTCATCGGCGAAGCCCTGCGCACCGCCCCCGCGGCCCTGCGCGAACAGGCCCTGACCAGCGTCAAGTTCGGCGCGCTGCGCGACCCGGACGGCGGCTGGAGCGGCTACGACGGCCGCCCCGCCGCGGTGAAGAACTTCGCCGCGTACTCCCTCCAGCGCCTCGGCGTGGACCACATCGACGTCTACCGGATCGCGCGGGCCGACCCCGGCGTGCCGATCGAGGAGACGGTCGGCGCGATCGCCGAACTGGTCGAGAAGGGCCATGTCCGGCACATCGGCCTCAGCGAGGTCGGCGCCGACACCATCCGCCGGGCCGCCGCCACCGCCCCCATCAGCGACCTGCAGATCGAGTACTCGCTCATCTCCCGGGGCATCGAGGACGAGGTACTGCCGACCACCCGCGAGCTGGGCATCGGGATCACCGCGTACGGCGTGCTCTCCCGCGGACTGATCTCCGGCCACTTCACCGCCGACCGGGAACTGGGCGCGAACGACTTCCGCGCCATGAGCCCCCGCTTCCAGGGCGAGAACCTGCGGCACAACCTCACCCTCGTCGAGGCGCTGCGCAAGGTCGCCGAGCAGAAGAGCGTCTCCGTCGCCCAGATCGCCATCGCGTGGGTGCTCTCGCGCGGCGAGGACATCGTGCCCCTGGTCGGCGCCCGCACCCCGCAGCGGCTGGCGGAGGCACTGGGCGCCCTGGACGTCACGCTCGACGCCGGGGACCTCGCCGCCATCGAGGAGGCCGTGCCGGACGGCGCCGCCGCGGGCGACCGCTACCCGCAGGCGCAGATGACGCACCTCGGCACGGAGCGCTGACAGTACCCCCGGGTACGGTCGTCGTCATGGCACCACCGACCAGCGAGACCCTGACCGCCGAGCGCATCCTCGAAGTGACCGAGGAGGTGCTGCGCCGCCACGGCCCGGCCAAGGCCACCGTGGTGGACGTGGCCCGCGCGCTCGGCGTCAGCCACGGCAGCGTCTACCGCCACTTCCGTACGAAGGCGGCGCTGCGGGAGGCGGTCACCAAACGCTGGCTGGACCGCACGTCGCAGACGCTGGCCCGGATCGTCGGGGCGACGGACGAGACGCCTCCCGAGGCGCTCAGGCAGTGGTTCGGAGCGCTGTTCGCCGCCAAGCGGCACAAGGCGGGCGACGACCCCGAGCTGTTCGCCACGTACACGGTGCTCCTCGCCGATACCAGCAGCGTGGTCGAGGAACATGTCCAGGAGCTCGTCGGCCAGCTCACGGACATCGTCGGCCGAGGCGTGCGCGAGGGAGACTTCGCGGCGGTGGACGGCGACGCCGCCGCGACGGCCCGCGCGCTCTTCGACGCCACGAACCGCTTCCACGACCCGGCCTACGCCCGCGAATGGGAACAGCCGGGCATCGAGGCCGAGTTCACGGCGGTCGTCGACCTCGTCCTGCGCGGCCTGCGCCCCTGACCGGTGGACCCGGCGGAGAGCGCTCAGCCCTCCGTCGGGTCCACCGTCGCCTGGTGGGCGTCGGCGAGGTGTTCCTCCGCCTTCAGCCACGGCAGGAACTGCGCGCTCTTGCGCCAGCCGCAGGTGCCGCACCTGATCGTGCGCTGCATCCCCGTCCGCTGGACGTGGACGACGTGCTCGCGGCCGTGCTGGTCCCAGCGGCTCACCTTGCTCGTGTTGATCTGCAGCATGACACCTCCTGGTGTTTCCGCTCCGCTTGTTCGGCAAGGCCTGTGCAGCAAGGAGTGTGCAGCATGGAGAAGATCAACGGGGGCTCTTCGGTCACGAGTTGACCGGCGGGGCCGCGAGGCCGTCGGCCTAGACTCCGCTGCATGACGACCGAAGCCGCCGCCATCGGGCGGGATCTCGCACCGAACGGCATCCTGCGGGCCTCGATCAACCTGGGCAATCCGGTACTGGCCGGGGGGACTCCGCAGTCCCCGGCCGGCATCACCGTGGACCTCGCGCGCGAGATCGGCGTGCGGCTGGGCCTGCCCGTGGAACTCCTCTGCTTCGACGCGGCCCGCAAGTCCTACGAGGCGATGGCGGAGGGCCGGGCCGACCTCTGCTTCCTGGCCGTCGAGCCCGCACGCGAGGCCGAAGTCGCCTTCACGGAGCCGTACGTGGTGATCGAGGGCGTGTACGCCGTGCCCCGCGACTCGGACCACGCGAGCGCCGCCGACGTCGACCGTCCCGGTGTACGGATCGGTGTGAAGCGCGGATCCGCCTACGACCTCTTCCTCACCCGCACGCTGCGGCACGCGAGCGTCGTACGCGGGGAGGAAGGCGTCGACGCGTTCAGCGCCGAAGGGCTGGAGGCCGCGGCCGGGATCCGGCAGCCGATGACCGCGTACGTCGAGGAACATCCCGAACTCCGGCTGATCGAAGACCGGTTCATGCAGATCCGGCAGGCGGTCGGCACGACCAGGACCCGCCGCCCCGAGACCGTCCGCTTCCTGCGCGATCTCGTCGAGGAGCTGAAGTCCGGCGGCTTCGTCGCGGACGCCCTGCGGCGCTCGGGCCAGTCGCCGACCCTGGTCGCTCCGCCGGCCGGCCCGGGACCCGCCCCCGTCACCGCCGAACTGCAGTGCGTCGTGCTGGACTGCCCGGACCCGCACCGGCTCGCCGGGTTCTACGCGCAACTGCTCGGCGGCGAGGTCGACCGGCCCGACAAACGCTGGGCGCTCGGCGAGGGCTGGGCGACGCTCCACACGCCGTCCGGTCCGGTCCTGGCCTTCCAGCGGGTGGCGGAGTACCAGCCGCCGCGTTGGCCGGAGCCCGGCCGGCCCCAGCAGTTCCATCTGGACTTCGGCGTCCCCGACCTGGACCTCGCGCGCGAACAGGTCCTGGCGCTCGGCGCGACCGTCCTCGACGACCCCGACGGGCGCGGCTGGCACATCTACGCGGATCCGGCCGGGCACCCGTTCTGCCTGGTCCGCCACTGAACGGACCCGTCGCCGGAAGGCCCCGGTGCTCGGTGCCCGACGGGGCGGCCGCCCGGCCCGCGCTGCGGGCCCGCGCCGCGGCGCTCGCCGTCCAGCCCGCGCCGCGCTGCCCGCTCAGCCGACCTTGCGCGGCAGCCGCAGGCTCAGTGCCGCCGTCAGGGCCACGCCCGCCAGCTGCACCAGCAGCGTCGTCACCAGGGCGTCCCGCATGCCGTGACCCGGGACCAGGGACAGGAACAGGGTGCCCAGGGTGGCGACGCCGACGGCGAGCGCCGACTGCTGGGTGGTCGCCATCACGCCACTGCCGACACCGGCCCGCGCGGCCGGTACCTCGGAGAGGACGATCCGGATGAGCACCGGCAACTGGAGCGCCTGGCCCGCACCGGCGACCGCCGTGCCCGGGAGCAGCTCCCACACCCCGAGGTCCGGCCAGGACCGCCACACGGTCAGCGCGATGAGGGCCACGCCCACCGCCTGGATCAGGCCGCCCGCGGTGACGACCCGGGTGCCGTAGCGGGCGATCAGGCGCGGCCCGCAGAGAGAGGTGACGAAGAAGACCACGGCCATCGGGGCGAGGGCCAGCCCGGCCGCCACCGGACCGAGGTCCGCGCCCTGCTGCAGGGCCACCGCGATCACGAACATGAAGCCGCTGAAGCCGATCGAGAACGGCACGATCATGATCAGGCCCCGCCGCAGTGAGGTCAGCGCGAACAGGCTCGGCGGCACCAGGGGAGTGCGGCCGGCGCGGTCCTCCCGGCGCTCGACGTGGTAGAACGCCGCCGCGACCAGGGGGAACAGGGCCAGTGACAGCCAGGTCCACAGCGGCCTGCCCGCCGCGCGGCCCTCCGTCAGCGGGGCCAGGAGCGTCAGCAGCGAGAGGGCGAGCAGGACGGTGCCGGGGGTGTCGATCGGCTCCGGGTGCTGCGAGCGGGTCTCGGGCACGGCCCGTGCGGCCAGGACCAGGCCGAGGAGGACGACGGGGACGTTCACGAGGAACACCGCGCGCCAGCCGGTGCCCGCGATGTCCGCGGCGACCAGGAGGCCGCCGAGTATCTGCCCGGCCACCATGGACAGTCCGGCCGTCGCGCCGTACAGGCCCATGGCCTTGGCGCGGCGCCCTCCCGCGGTCGCCGCCTGGATGGTGGCGAGCACCTGCGGCAGCATCGCGGCGGACGCCGCGCCCTGCGCGACACGGGCCGCGACCAGCGTCCAGGCGCTGGGCGCGAGCCCGCACGCCAGCGAGGTCAGGCCGAAGGCCGCCATGCCCCCGAGGAAGAGCTGCCGCCGTCCGAAGAGGTCGCCGAGCCGGCCGCCCAGAACGAGCAGGACGGCGTACGAGACCCCGTACCCGGCGACGACGAGTTCGAGGACGGCTTCGCTCGCGTGCAGGTCCCGGCCGATGGTCGGGAGGGCTACGTTGACGATGAAGAAGTCGATGAGCGGCAGTGCGGCACCGAGCAACACGGTGAAGAGTCCGAGGCCACTGAGAAGGGGTGGCGCGGACGGTGATCGGACGGGTGCGGTCAGAGTTCCGGTTTCGGTCACGTAAAGAGCTTCGTCCCCACCTCAGGCTGGTACCAGAGTTTCCTTATCCTGGTAGAGGCAGTACCTGGCAACAGGTTCCGGCGGACGGCAGTCTGGAGACATGACGACGATGGTGCGGGAGACGACCACCACCCCGGGCCCGGCCGCCGGCGCCGCCCCGCGCGGAAGCGCGATCCGGCGGCACGAACTCGCCGCCTTCCTGCGCAACCGGCGCGAACGCATCACGCCGGAGCAGGTCGGACTGCCCCGCGGCCGCCGCCGGCGCACCCCGGGACTGCGCCGCGAGGAGGTCGCCCAGCTCTCGTCCGTGGGCGTCACCTGGTACACCTGGCTCGAACAGGCCCGCGACATCCAGGTCTCCGAACAGGTTCTCGACGCGCTGGCCCGCACCCTGCTGCTGGACTCCAGCGAGCGCGCCCACCTCTTCCAACTGGCCGGCGCCGTCGACCCCACGCCCGCCGCGCGGTGCCCGACCATCACCCCGGCCCTGCGCCAGATGCTGACCCAGCTGGAGCCGGTCCCGGCCTGCATCCAGAACAGCCGGTACGACATCCTGGCGTACAACCGCACATACGCCCGGTTGATGATGAGCGACCTGGACGCGGTGGCGCCCGAGGACCGCAACTGCATGGTCCTCGTCTACACCCACGAGGAGTGGCGCAGGTCGATCGTGCTCCTCGACGAGACCATGCGCATGATGGCCGCCAAGTTGCGCGCCTCGATGGCCGGACACCTCGGCGAGCCCGCCTGGAAGATGCTGGTGAAACGGCTGCGGACGGAGTCGGCGGAGTTCCGCGAGATCTGGGAGCGGTACGAGGTGTTCGGAGGTGCCCGCAGCAAGACGAAGCAGTTCCTGAACCCGTACGTCGGGCTCCTGACCCTCGATCACACCGACCTGTGGCTCGCCCCCGACATGGGCGCCCGGATGGTGACCTACGCCCCGACCGACGAGGCGAGCCGTGAGGGGCTGGAGAAGCTGCACGAGATCGCGCGGGCGGCGGAGACCGAGGCGGCCTAGGTGTTCTGTCCGGCCGTTCCCGTCCGCCCTGCGGGCGATCACGGAAATGGCCGGACAGGCCCAGGGGGTGGGTCTCCTCGGGGCTTCTAGGCGGCCGGCGCGTCCTGGGCGCGGGCGCCCACCGGCTCGCGCGTCTCCGCCTCCGCGGGCGCCAGCTGCCGTGCCGTGCGTTCGGCGGTGCCGCGCGCCCAGCGTCCGCTCGTCAGGGCGCCGAGGACGAGGACGGCGAGACCGCAGCCGGTGAGGATCCACCAGCCGGGGCGGGCGGCCGCGACGAACGTCTCCCGGTACGCGGAGGCGTGGATGCCGGAGGCGAGGACCGCGCCGATCACGGCGACGCCCAGGGTGCCGCCGATCTGACGGCTGGTCGAGGCGACGGCCGCGGCGACACCGGCCTGGGTGCGGGGCATCCCGGAGACGGCGGTGTTGGTGATGGGGGCGTTGACGAAGCCGAAGCCCAGGCCGAACAGCACGTAGCCGATGACGAGCGTGACATTCGACGTCTCGGCCTCGAACGCGGCGAACAGCAGCCCGCTCGCGGTGGTCGCGACGCCCGCGATCAGCAGGGACAGACGCGGCCCCCGACTGCCGACCAGTCGCCCGGACAGCGGCGCGCACACGAAGCACATCGCCGCCATGGGCAGCATCCACAGGCCCGCGTGCAGCGCGTCCAGGCCGCGGACGTTCTGAAGATAGAGCGTCGACAGGAACAGGAAGCCGCTGAGCGCCGCGAACGCGCTGACGGCGATGACCGTGGCCCCGCTGAACGGCGCCGAACGGAAGAAGCGCAGGTCGATGAGGGGTTCGGCGCGCCGGGGCTCGTACCACAGCAGGCCGAGCAGGGCGGCGACGGCGATCGCGCCGAAGACGGTGGTCCTGGCGACGCCGGAGCTGGGCGCCTCGATGATCGCGTACGTCAGCGAGCCGAGCAGCGCGATGACGAGGACCTGGCCGACCGGGTCGGGACGGCGGGCCTTGGGGGCGCGGGACTCCGGGACATACCGCCAGGTGAGCAGGAGGGCGGCGAGGCCCACCGGAAGATTGATCCAGAAGATTGAGCGCCAGCCGACCGAGTCCACCAGGAGTCCGCCCACCAGCGGGCCCGCGGCCATCGATATGCCGACCACGCCGCCCCAGGCGCCGATCGCGCGGGCGCGCTCGCGCGGGTCCGTGAAGGTGTTGGTGATGATCGACATCGCCACCGGGTTCAGCATCGAACCGCCGACCGCCTGCACCATGCGGAAGGCGACCAGCGATTCGAGGTTCGGGGCGACGGAGCACAGCACCGAGCCGACGGTGAAGATCACCAGGCCCGCCTTGAAGATCCGGCGGCGGCCGATGCGGTCGGCGGTCGAACCCGCGAGCATCAGCAGCGACGCGAGGACCAGCGTGTACGCGTCGATCGTCCACTGGAGGCCGGCGACGCTCGCGTGCAGTTCCTTCTGCATCGAGGGCAGGGCGACGTTCAGTACCGTGTTGTCCAGGCTCACGATCAGCAGACTCATACAGCAGATCGCGAGCACCAGGAGGCGGCGGCGTGGGGTGAGCTCGGGCATTCCACAAGCCTACGCCCACTTCGATAGTGCGTCTAACTAATGACCCTCACCGAACACCGTGACGGCGGTCACGGCGCGTCCCGGTGTCCGCCGCACGTCCATCGCACCTCCCCGGGAGGTCCCCGGCCGCTGTCACGGCACCCGCTCCCGTACGCGACAATGGGGGAATGTCCACGACCGTCCTCGCCCCCGCCACCCCGCTGTCGATCGGCCCCCACACCGTCCAGCCGCCCGTCGTCCTGGCCCCCATGGCCGGGATCACGAACGCGCCCTTCCGTACCCTGTGCAGGGAGTTCAGCGGAGGCAAGGGCCTGTTCGTCAGCGAGATGATCACCACGCGGGCGCTGGTCGAGCGCAACGAGAAGACCATGCAGCTGATCCGCTTCGACGCGACCGAGCAGCCGCGTTCGATCCAGCTGTACGGCGTGGACCCGGCGACCGTCGGCAAGGCCGTCCGCATGATCGCGGAGGAGGACCTCGCCGACCACATCGACCTCAACTTCGGCTGCCCGGTGCCGAAGGTGACGCGCAAGGGCGGCGGCTCCGCCCTCCCCTACAAGCGCAACCTGCTGCGGGCGATCCTGCGGGAGGCCGTGAGCGGCGCCGGGGACCTGCCCGTCACGATGAAGATGCGCAAGGGCATCGACGACGACCACATCACCTTCCTGGACGCCGGCCGGATCGCCGTGGAGGAGGGTGTCACCGCCATCGCGCTGCACGGCCGCACCGCCGCTCAGCACTACGGCGGCACGGCGGACTGGGACGCCATCGCGCGCCTCAAGGAGCACGTGCCGGAGATCCCCGTCCTCGGCAACGGCGACATCTGGTCCGCCGAGGACGCGCTGCGGATGGTGCGCGAGACCGGCTGCGACGGCGTCGTGGTCGGGCGCGGCTGCCTCGGCCGGCCGTGGCTGTTCGCCGACCTGGTGGCCGCCTTCGAGGGACGTGCGGACGTCCGGGCCGAAGGCCCCGACGGACACGGCGGCAGCCCGACCCTCCGTGAGGTCGCGGCCGTCATGGTCCGGCACGCCACCCTGCTCGGCGAGTGGCTCGGCGACGAGGCCCGCGGCGTCATCGATTTCCGGAAGCACGTGGCCTGGTACCTGAAGGGCTTCGCGGTCGGTTCCGACATGCGAAAGCGCCTCGCGATCACCTCGTCGATGGCCGAACTCGCGGACGGGCTCGCCGAGTTGGACCTCGACCAGTCGTGGCCGACCGGCGCCGACGGCCCCCGTGGCCGCACCTCCGGCAACAACCGGGTCGTCCTGCCGGACGGCTGGCTGAAGGACCCGTACGACTGCGCGGGCATCAGCGAGGACGCCGAACTGGACACCTCCGGGGGCTGACCGGGCCGGCCCTGTCGGCGGCAGGCGCCCTCGACAGGGGAACACCGCTCCCCGACACTGATCGGCGTGACGGACAGCACGGTATGGGTCGCGGTCTTCACCGGCGCGACGGCGGTGCTCGCCGGCTGGGTGACCACCCTGGGCAACGCCCGCGCGGCCCGGGTCCAGGCCGAGGCGTCGGCCCGGGTCCAGCACCGCGACCGGCTCCGGGAGACCCGGCGGGCCGCCTACCTCGACCTCATGGAACAGGCGCACCTCACCGGCCAGTTGTACTGGCGGGTCGGTGACGCCTACGCGCAACTCGACGACCCGGACGACCGCCTGACGCGTGTTCAGGAACTGCGGGACGAACTGCGCGCCGCCTTCGACCCGCTCATGCGCGGTGTCCGGGTCGTCGTCCTGGAGGGCCCGGTCCGGGCCGCCGAGGCGGCCAACGCCCTCCAGCAGGCGGCGGCGCAGGCCAACCGCGCGCTGTGGCGCGTGACCTGCGGCGACCCGGGCGCCCGCGAACGCTTCGACGAGGCCCACGCGGCCTTCCGCCACACGCTGGAGCGGTTCACCGGGACGGCCCGGGACGCCATGAGCACCCCCTGAGTCCCGTCAGGCTCCCCCCACCGCCGTCAGCAGCGCCAGCGGCGCCGCCGCCGACCTCGACTCCCGTACGCACGCGTGCGGGTAGGGCACCGGCTCCGTGTGCGTGGCGCGGCCGTAGCCCGCGAGGACCTCGGGGAGCCGGTGGCCGGCCGCCGTGGCCGCGTCGACCAGGGCGTGGGCGACCGTGCGGGCCTCGTCGTGCAGGCCGTAGCGGGCCAGCCCCAGCGTGATCAGCGCGTTGTCGTGCGGCCAGACCGAGCCGCGGTGGTACGACAGCGGGTGGTACGCGGGCTGGTCGGCGGCCAGGGTGCGTACGCCCCAGCCCGAGAAGAAGTCCGGCTCCAGCAGCCGCCGGCCGACCAGTTCGCCGTACTCCTTGTCCAGGAGACCGGACCACAGCAGATGGCCCGCGTCCGAGGCGAGCGCGTCGACCTGGCGGCCGTCACCGTCCAACGCCAGCGCGGGGAAGGCCTGTTCGCTCATCCAGAAGTCCCGCTGGAAGCGGTCGCGGAGATCACCGGCGGCCTGCTCCAGAAGGGCCGCGTAGACCTCGTCGCCCCAGACCGTACGGGACAGATGGGCGGTGCGGCGCAGTGCGTCGTACGCGTATCCCTGCGCGCCCGCCGCCATCACCGGGCCGCTGGGACGACTGCCGTCCGCCGAGCAGATCGCGCCCGGGGAGTCCTTCCAGTTCTGGTTGGCGAGACCGCCGCCGTCCGCGCGGTAGACGAGATAGCCGCACGAGGTCAGGCCGCCGTGGTCCAGCATCCAGCCGATCGCCGCGCGCGCGTGCGACTCCAGCCGCCGGGCCAGGGCCACGTCACCGGTCTGCTCGGTGTACGCGCCGAGCAGCACCAGGAACAGCGGCGTGGCGTCCACCGACCCGTAGTACCGCCCGTACGGCACCTGCCCGAAGTGCGCCAGCTCGCCGTGCCGCACCTCGTGCACGATCTTGCCGGGCTGGGCCACCGCGGCCGCCCCCACCTCGACCGCCTGGGTCGCGGCGAGCGCGGGCAGCGTGGCGGCGGCGAGCCGCGGCCGGTAGGGAAGCGCGAACAGCGAGGTCAGCAGGGCGTCACGGCCCAGCAGCGTGAGGAACCAGGGGACACCCGCGGCCGGCACCCGCAGCTCCTCGCCGTCCGGGCCGGTCGCCGGGACCTGGAGCACCGCGAGGTCCGACAGCCCGCGCGCGCAGGCCGCCGCCAGCTCCGGCCAGCCGGTCGGGAAGGGCACACCCTCCGCGAACTCGTCCTCCAGCGCGAGCAGCCGCTCGTTCGCCGCGGCGGGGGAGGCAGGCACCTCCGGCTCCTTCAGCGCGCCGTGCGGACGCGCCGCGACGCGCAGCGACAGCTCCGCCGAGGTGTGCGGCGGGAGGTCCAGGGTCCAGACGAGGCGCCGGGCGCCCGTGCCCGTCTCCTCGATCCCGTCCGGCGGCGGCTCGGAGGCGACCGTCGTACAGGACCGCCACTCCCCGCGCCGGTAGCTGAACTCCACCCCGTCGTCCAGGATCCGGCGCCCTCGTACGGCGCCGGTCTTGGCGTACGTGCGGTGGTCGGAGCGCAGCTCGAACTGGTCCGTGAAGTCGGCGTCCACGGTGAGCGCGATCCGCACGGTCGTGGGCGTCGGACGATTGCTGGTGACCCGCAGCGCCTCCACGAACGCGCCGTCGGTGACCGCCTGTTCACGGAAGAGCGTGTACGCGGGCGGTTCGTTGCGGCCACCGCGCGGGACGAGCACACAGCGCGCCGTGTCGCCGTCCGAGACCGGCGTCAGCGCCTCGGGCACCGCGCCGTCGACGGTCAGCTGCCAGCGGCTGAGGTGCCGGGCGTCCCGTACGAACAACCCGTCCGGGGAGCTGCCGCCCCGCACCCCGCTGATGTCCCCGCCGTCACCCACGGCGGCGAACGTCCCCCCGTGCACGAGCAGATGATGCCGGTCCGTCATCCCCGGTCCCCTCCCTTGGCGCCCGTCTCGAATGAACTGCGCGGCGTCGTGCCGTCCGGCGGTGTGCCGTGCGAGGCCGCGCCCTGTGCCGTGTCGAACGCGTCGCACCCCGGACGGGACACGACCTGATCCGCCCCCGAGGGCTCGTGCAGCAGATCCAGCGTCAGCGCGGCCGTCCAGCTGAAGCCGAGCGCTCCGCAGGCCTCGCCGGTGTACGGATCCACGTACTCCGCGAAGCCGGACGCGTCCGCGGTCTCCAGCAACGCCGAGCGCAGCTCCTCCGCCCGCCCGTGCTCCCCGTGCAGCCGAAGCCCGCGCTCCAGCAGCCAGTTGGTGTTGAACCAGGCCGGACCGCGCCAGTAGCGGCGGGGGTCGAAGGCGTGCCCGGTCAGGTTGTAGCTGGGCACCAGCCGGGCGACCCCGCCGAGCCCGAAGTGCGGGCCGCCCGCGGTGCGGACGAGAGTGGTGGCGATGTCGCGGGGCAGCGCCGGGAGAATGAGCGGGAGCAGCCCGGCGACACTGCGCTCGGGGATCAGCGCCCCACTCGGAGAGCGCCGCTCCCTACGGTGAGCACCGTTCCGTGAGCGCTGCTCCGCTCCAAGAGCACCGCTCTGTGCGGGTTGCTCCGCACCGCGAGCACCGTTCCGTGAGCGCTGCTCCGCTCCGCGAGCACTGCTCCGCGAGCGTGGCTCCGAGGTGCGGTCGCCACTCGGAGAGCGCCGCTCCGCTCCGTGAGCGCCGCTCTCGCCCCCGCCGTACACGTCCCGGCAGAAGAACATCCCCTCGGCCGGGTCCCACAGCCGTTCCACCAGCGCCGCCGTCAGGCGCTCCGCGCGTGCGTGCCGTGCGGTCCCCGCCGCGCCCAGTTCGCGGGCGATGGCCGCGAGCGCGTGCTCGGAGGCGATCAGCAGCGCGTTGAACGCGGGGTCCTCGACGGCGAATCGCCCGGCCCCGGCCCCGTCGGCGTATCCGCCGTCGCGGTAGTCCGTCGCGAGCCGCACGTACCGCCCGTAGTCGAGATCCGTCGGGCGGTCCTCGGCGGACCCGTGGTCGAGGTCGGCGCGCCGGAAGGTGCGCGGTGAGGCCGGGGTGATCCGGCCGAGGGGGGCGTCCCAGCAGGGGCTGTTGTCCATGCCCTGCTCCCAGGGGTGGACGACGGAGGCGAGCCCGCCGCCGCCCAGGTCCCGGCGGTGCAGCAGATAGCGGTGCCAGGCCGCGAGGCGGGGATACACCCTGGGAAGGAAGGACCGCGCCCGGGACAGACCGGGGTCGGCCTGGTGCACCAGCCAGGCGGCTAACGCGTGCACCGGTGGCTGCACGATGCCCGACGTCTGTACGGTGCGCGGGGCGCCCGCGGCGCGCCCCGCGGTCGAGGAGCGCCAGAAGTCGGGGCTCGGGAAGTACGCGTCGAGCGGGACGGAGGGGTTGAACACGATGTGCGGAATCCGGCCGTCACCCCACTGGGCGCCGAGCAGGGTCTCCAGTTCGGTCTGCGCCCGCAGGGGCGACAGATGGCGCAGTCCGATCGCGACGAAGGCCGAGTCCCAGGACCACTGGTGCGGGTACAAGCCGCGCGAGGGGACGGTGGACGTTCCCGTCCAGTTGCCTTCGAGCACGTGAGCGGCCCTGAGGTGCAGCGACCCGGCGGACCTGACGGGATCGTATACGTCGGCGGCGGCGTGGGTGATCTCGCGCGAGCCGGGCGGAGCGGGGGAGCCCGAGGTGCGCACGGGAGTGGTGATTCCCGTGCGGTGGATGGTGAGTTGGGTTGTGCGGTCCACTCAGGTCTCCCCGAAGACGTCCGGCCGACCGGTTCGGCACTGGGTACCGTAGAGTTACGCCTATTTAACACGCAAAACTCAATATGTAATGCAGAGTTGGGGAACGCAAGGGGTGGGGCATGACCGGCATGACGGGAAGGGCGGCGAAGGGCATGAGGGCCGGGAACCAGGCAAGCTCCGGAGATCTGCTCGAACTGGTGCGCAGCGGCCGTGCCACGACGCGCGGCGCGCTCCAGCAGGCCACCGGTCTGTCGCGGGCCACGGTCGGCCAGCGCCTCGACCGGCTCTTCCGTGCGGGCTGGCTGCGTGAGGGCGCGGGCGGCCCGGTGGACTCACCGCTGGGCGGCCGCCCTTCCATCACCCTGGAGTTCGACGACGCGCACGCCGTCGTCCTCGCCGCCGACCTCGACACCCGGCACGGCCGGGCCGCCGTGGTCTCGCTGACCGGCGAGATCCAGGCCGAGCACCACGGCCCGCTGCGGATCGAGGACGGCCCGGACGCCGTCCTCGGTGAACTGGGCGGCTGGTTCGCCGAACTGCTGGAGAAGGCCGGGCGGCCGGTCGGTTCGGTGTGCGGGATCGGGCTGGCGGTGCCGGGCCCGGTCGACAGCGAGACCGGCCGGGTCGTGCAGCCGCCGATCATGCCGGGCTGGGACGGTTACGACATCCGGGGGCGCCTGGGGCGCGCCTTCGCGGAGCACACGGGCAGTGGCGGTGCCGGGGTCCCCGTCCTCGTCGACAACGACGCCAACCTGATGGCGTACGGCGAACAGCGCGCCGGGTACCCGGACTGCTCGGCGTTCGCCCTGGTCAAGGTCTCCACCGGTATCGGCGCGGGCATGGTCGTCGGCGGCTCCATCTACCGGGGTGTCGACGGGGGCGCCGGCGACATAGGGCACATCCGGGTCGGCGCCGACGCGCTGTGCCGGTGCGGGTCGTACGGCTGTCTGGCCGCCGTCGCGAGCGGAGGCGCCGTGGCGCGGCGGCTCACGGAGTCCGGAGTGCCGGCCGCGTCCGGCTCGGACGTGCGCGACCTGCTGACGGCCGGGCACCCGGAGGCGACGGCGCTCGCGCGGGAGGCCGGGCGCCAGGTCGGGGACGTCCTCGCGACCGTCGTCACCCTGCTCAACCCGGGTGTGCTGATGATCGCCGGAGACCTGGCGGGAACCCCGTTCCTCACGGGCGTGCGCGAGCTGTTGTACCAGCGGGCGCTGCCCCGCTCCACCGCTCATCTGGACGTGGTGACGTCGAGGCTCGGCGAGCGGGCCGGACTGGTCGGTGCCGGCGCGCTGGTCGTGGAGTACCTGTACGCGCCGGAGCGGGTCGAGGAACGGCTGGCGGCGCTGGGCGTGTGAGACCCCGGCGCCCGGCACCGTGTGACAGCCGTGTGTCGCGTCCGCGTCGCGGTCCGCATGATGAAATCCCGGCCGCCGTCCCGGCGTGATTCTCGCCACCCCTGATCGGGGTGACGCTCAGATGAGCGGATCTTCGACGACTGCACTTCCCTAAGGGGTGGCACTCAGTGCCACCCCTTGATCGTTCATCGATTAAACTCAGACGTGTCGGAGGGTGCTCATCTGAGCGGTTTTGTTGGGGTGTGGAGGTCCGCTCGTTCAAGAAGTGAAAACATCCCCCTCCGAGCGCTTGCCAAGCCTTGACTTTCGATCGCGTGGCGGACGGGTGGTTACAGGCGCATGACGTGCAAGTGGACGTACCCAGGTGCCTTCGATCTGGGTATGTTCCTCGCCGTCAGGGCAGCCACCGCGACGTCGAGGAGTCGAGACTCGTGTCGGAAAACAAAGATCCCCACGTAGCCGAGAGCGGCGACAGCGGCGTCGGGGACGTGAAGTTCGTCTACGACTTCACCGAGGGCAACAAGGACCTCAAGGACCTCCTGGGCGGCAAGGGCGCGAACCTCGCCGAGATGACCAACCTGGGCCTTCCCGTCCCTCCGGGCTTCACGATCACCACCGAGGCGTGCAAGACGTACCTCGACAGCGGTGAGGAGCCCGCGGCACTGCGTGACGAGGTCAGCACGCACCTCAAGGCGCTCGAGGCGAGCATGGGCAAGAAGCTCGGCCAGGCCGACGACCCCCTGCTCGTGTCGGTCCGTTCCGGTGCGAAGTTCTCGATGCCCGGCATGATGGACACGGTCCTGAACATCGGGCTCTCCGACAAGTCGGTCCAGGGGCTCGCCCAGCAGGCCGGCGACGACCGCTTCGCCTGGGACTCCTACCGTCGCCTCATCCAGATGTTCGGCAAGACCGTCCTCGGTGTCGACGGGGAGCTCTTCGAGGACGCGCTGGAGGCCGCGAAGGTGGCCAAGAAGGTCACCGTCGACACGGAGCTGGAGGCCGCGGACCTCAAGAAGCTGGTCACGAAGTTCAAGAGAATCGTCAAGACCGAGGCCGGCCGGGACTTCCCGCAGGACCCGCGCGAGCAGATGGACCTCGCCATCCACGCGGTCTTCGACTCCTGGAACACCGACCGCGCCAAGCTCTACCGCCGCCAGGAGCGCATCCCGCACGACCTCGGTACGGCCGTCAACGTCTGTTCGATGGTCTTCGGCAACCTGGGCCCCGACTCCGGCACCGGAGTCGCCTTCACCCGCGACCCGGCCTCCGGACATCAGGGCGTGTACGGCGACTACCTGCAGAACGCCCAGGGCGAGGACGTCGTCGCCGGCATCCGCAACACGGTCGCGCTCGCCGATCTGGAGTCGATCGACAAGAAGTCGTACGACCAGCTGATGCAGATCATGGAGACCCTGGAGAACCACTACAAGGACCTCTGCGACATCGAGTTCACCATCGAGCGCGGCCAGTTGTGGATGCTCCAGACCCGCGTCGGCAAGCGCACCGCGGGCGCGGCCTTCCGGATCGCCACCCAGCTCGTGGACCAGGGCCTGATCGACGAGGCCGAGGCGCTCCAGCGCGTGACCGGCGCCCAGCTCGCCCAGCTGATGTTCCCGCGCTTCGACGACCAGGCGAAGGTCGAGCAGATCGGCCGCGGCATCGCCGCCTCACCGGGCGCGGCCGTCGGCAAGGCCGTCTTCGACTCGTACACGGCGATCAAGTGGTCGCGCTCCGGCGAGAAGGTCATCCTGATCCGCCGCGAGACCAACCCCGACGACCTGGACGGCATGATCGCGGCGGAGGGCATCCTCACCTCCCGCGGCGGCAAGACCTCGCACGCGGCGGTCGTCGCGCGCGGCATGGGCAAGACGTGCGTGTGCGGCGCGGAGGAACTGGAGGTCGACACCAAGCGGCGCCGGATGACGGCCCCCGGCGGTGTGGTGATCGAGGAGGGTGACGTCGTCTCGATCGACGGCTCCACCGGCAAGGTCTACCTCGGCGAGGTCCCGGTCGTGCCCTCCCCGGTCGTCGAGTACTTCGAGGGCCGGATGCACGCCGGCGCGGACGACGCCGACGAACTGGTCGCCGCCGTGCACCGGATCATGGCGTACGCGGACCGGGTCCGCCGGCTGCGGGTACGGGCCAACGCCGACAACGCCGAGGACGCCCTGCGGGCCCGGCGCTTCGGAGCGCAGGGCATCGGCCTGTGCCGTACCGAGCACATGTTCCTCGGTGACCGGCGCGAGCTGGTGGAACGCCTGATCCTGGCCGACACGGACGCGGAGCGCGAGGACTCCCTGAAGGAGCTTCTCCCGCTCCAGAAGCGGGACTTCATCGAACTCTTCGAGGCGATGGACGGCCTTCCGGTGACGATCCGTCTCCTCGACCCGCCGCTGCACGAGTTCCTGCCCGACGTGACCGAACTGTCGGTACGGGTGGCGCTCGCGGAGTCGCGCGGCGACGCCAACGAGAACGACCTGCGTCTGCTCCAGGCGGTGCACCGGCTGCACGAGCAGAACCCGATGCTGGGTCTGCGCGGTGTGCGCCTCGGCCTGGTCATCCCCGGCCTGTTCACGATGCAGGTACGGGCCATCGCGGAGGCGGCGGCCGAGCGCAGGAACGCCAAGGGCGACCCGCGCGCCGAGGTCATGATCCCGCTGGTCGGCACGGTCCAGGAGCTGGAGATCGTCCGCGAGGAGGCCGACCGGGTCATCGCGGAGGTGCAGGAGACGACCGGCACCGAGCTGAAGCTCGCCATCGGCACGATGATCGAGCTCCCGCGGGCGGCTCTCACGGCGGGGCAGATCGCCGAGGCCGCCGAGTTCTTCTCCTTCGGCACGAACGACCTCACGCAGACCGTCTGGGGCTTCTCCCGGGACGACGTGGAGGCGAGCTTCTTCACGGCATACCTGGAGAAGGGCATCTTCGGGGTGTCGCCCTTCGAGACCATCGACCGGGACGGCGTGGGCTCCCTCGTCCGCTCCGCCGTCAAGGCGGGCCGCGCGACGCGACCCGACCTGAAGCTCGGCGTCTGCGGCGAACACGGCGGCGACCCCGAGTCGGTCCACTTCTTCCACGAGGTCGGCCTCGACTACGTCTCCTGCTCGCCGTTCCGGATTCCGGTGGCACGCCTGGAGGCGGGCCGCGCGGCGTCGACGGCGAAGGGCAGCGACCACCGGTAGCCCCGGGAACACCGGGAACTCCGGGGCCGTCGACCACCATTCGACCCTCACCGGCGATCGACGGTTCCGGCGTACGAAAGAAGCGGGGCGGCACCTTGTGCGGGGTGCCGCCCCGTCGTGCGTGGCCCTCCGGCGGTCCGGGCCGCGTAAGTCACCGCGCCCCAGCGACAGTTGAGAACCGCCCCGAACCCTCGCCCGCGCCTTCCGTGCTTCCGGATCACCTGATGGGATGGCGATCCGGAGGCCAAAGGATTCAGCACGTTACTGATCCATTGCCTTCTGTCGTCTCCGGTGGTCGATGCGGCCCTGGGGATCGCGAGAGGTGAGACATGAGGCGGGTATGGGCCGGCGTGGTGACGGCAGGCGTCTTCTGGCCGGAGCGGGCACCGCGGTCGCGGCATCCTGGCACGGCCTCCCGGAGATGGGTGTTCCGGGTGTGCGCTTCCATGAGGGCAAGTACAGGTTCAATCCGCCGGGCCGGACACCATCGTCAAAACCCTCCTCACCGTAGGCATGATCCCCGGTCTGGTCATCGGCGCCGCCGCCGACCTCGTGGCCGCCACCGACCGTGCCGTGGCGCGGCGGCCGCAGGCCACCGCGCTGACCCTGCTCGGCGCGCGGACGCGGACTCCGCGGGCCGCGCAGGTGGCGCAGGTGGTGTCGCCGTTGGTGGTGGGGCTGGTGCCGGCCCTGGTGGTGGGGAAGATGGCCGAGTCGAGCTATCTGGTCATCGGCGGCGGGCCGGTCCTCTGGGACGGGGCCGGGGTCCCCGTCCTGCTCGCCTGCACGCCGGGCGTCGTGATCGTGGCCGCCGTCGGCGCGTTGCCGACGTCCGGGCGGCGGATCGACCCCGAGTTGATCCGACGCGACGGTCGGCACGGAGGTCGGGCACCTGGTGCGGCGTACGGTGAGGGACAGACATCGGTGGAGAGAGGTCCGGCATGGCCGCGTGGAACGTGAACGACATCCCCGACCAGAGCGGTCGTACGGCCGTCGTCACCGGCGCCAACAGCGGAATCGGCTATGTGACGGCGCGTGAGCTCGCCCGGCGTGGAGCGCGGGTCGTGCTGGCCTGCCGCAGCGAGGCGCGGGGGAGCGAGGCGGGTGACCGGATCGTCTCCGAAGTACCCGGCGCCGACCTGGAGTTCGTGCGGCTGGACCTGGGAGACCTCGACTCCGTCGGGGAGTTCGCGTCGACGTACGACCAGGTGCACGGCGAGCGGCTCGATCTGCTCGTCAACAACGCCGGGGTGATGGCCCTGCCGCAGGGCCGTACCACCGACGGGTTCGAGACGCAGTTCGGGGTCAACCACCTGGGGCACTTCGCGCTCACCGGGCTGCTGCTCCCCGCGCTGCTGAACACCCCCGACGCACGCGTCGTGACCGTGTCGAGCATGATGCACGCGCTCTCCAACATCGACATCGACGACCTCGACAGCGAGCGGCCCTCCTACCGGCGCTGGGTCGCCTACGCCCGCTCCAAGACCGCCAACCTGCTCTTCACCCACGAACTGGCACGCCGGCTGGCCGCAACCGGCTCCGACGTCGTGGCGGCCGCGGCCCATCCCGGGTACGCCGCGACGAACCTGCAGACCGCCGGGCCCAGGATGGCCGGCCGCAAGGGGGCCGAGCGGTTCATGGAGATCGGCAACCGGGTCTTCGGGCAGAGCCCGCAGGCGGGGGCCCTGCCCACGCTGTACGCGGCCACCGCGCCCGGTGTGCGCCCCGACTCCTTCACGGGGCCCTCGTTCGCGATGTGGCGTGGCGCGCCGGCGGAGTCCTGGCGGACCGGCTGGACCCGCAACGACACAGCGGGCGAGCGGCTCTGGGACGTTTCCGAGCAGCTCACCGGAGTGTCGTACGACGCCCTGAAGGCCTGACCGGTCCGCCGGAGCTCAGAGCGCCCCGCCGCCGTCCACCACCAGGTCCGTGCCGACGACCGACGCCGCGTCCTCGGAGGCCAGGTACAGGACGGCCGCGGCCACCTCCTCCGTCCTGGACACCCGGCCCAGCGGCAGTTCGTGCCGCACGCGCTCGACCCGCTCGGCCTCCGACTCCCCGGGGCGCAGCGACATCGTGGTGGCGGCCGCGCCGGGGCTGACGACGTTGATCCGGACACCGTCGGCGATGTGGTCGAGGGCCGCGGCGCGGGTCAGCGCGGTGACGGCCGCCTTGGACGCGGCGTAGGCGGCGACGCCCGGGCGCCGGGTGTGCACGCCGATGGTGGAGGCGATGTTGACGATCGCGCCGCCGGACGGCTGGGTCCGCATCTGCCGGATCTGGGCCTGGAGAGCCAGGAAAACGCCGGTCGTGTTGATGTCGACCTGTGCGTGCCAGTCCGCCTCCGCGAGGTCGGCGAGCGGTGTTCCGCCGCGGAAGACGGCCGCGTTGTTGACCGCCACGTCGAGTGAGCCGAAGCGGTCCACGGCCGCCCCGACCAGATCCCGCCAGTCGGCGGCGCGCGACACGTCGGCGGGCACGGCCAGCGCCTTGCCGCCGCGCGCCTCGATCAGCGCGACCGTCTCGTCCAGCGGGGCGGCGGTGCGCCCGGCGACGACGACGTGCGCGCCCTCGGCGGCGAACGCCAGGGCGGTGGTGCGGCCGATGCCGGATCCGGCACCCGTGACGAGGGCGGTCCTGCCGGAGAAGCGGACGCTCACGAGTCCTCCATTCGTCTGCGGTGTCGTACGGGACGCGTACGCGAGGGGATGGCGAATTTATAGACTGATCGGTTCAATATGAGGGGACGCCGAAACGCGCCGAGCGGCGGCGTGTTCAGTCGAGCAGGGCCAGTGCCTGCTCCGCGGCGTCCTGCACGCGGGCCGGATCGGTGGACGCCTTGCCCACCACCCGCAGCCCCTGCATCAGGACCAGCAGCATGCGGGCGAGGGCCAGCGGGTCGCGGCCGGCGGGCAGTTCGCCCTGGGCCTCGGCGCGGACCAGGGCCGCGTGCAGCAGGGTCTCGAGGTGGTCCCAGTTGTGCTCGACCCGGCGGGCCGCGTCCGTGTCGTGCGGAGCCAGTTCGGTGGCCGTGTTGGTGACGAAGCAGCCGCTCAGGCGCCGTTCGCCGGTCGTCGCCTCGGTGGCGAAACGGCGGACCACCGCACGGACGGCCGGCAGGGCGGGGCCCGGCTGGGACAACTCCCGCAGCAGTTGCGGATTGCGCGCCTGCTGATAACGGTCCAGCGCCTTCAGGTACAGGTCGTGCTTGTTGCCGAAGGTCGCGTAGATGCTGGCCCGCCCGACGCCGAGGTGCTCGACGAGATCCGTCATCGACGTCGCCTCGTAGCCGCGGCGCCAGAACAGCTCCAGGGCCGACTGCAGCGCCGCGTCCGGATCGAACTCCTTGGTCCTGGCCATGGGGGGCAGCCTAGGCTTTTCCAGAACGACTGGTCAAGTTAAATGGTGTGCGCGCTGCTCCGGTGGGTCCGCACCTCGTACGTCGTGACGGTCACCGTCTCGTCGTCCAGGCACCGTCCCGACGCCAGGTCGAACCGCTGCTTGAGGAGCGGCGAGGCGACGAAGGGCCGGCCCTGGTGGGAGCCGGTCAGACCCCGGGAGAGGACCGCCGCGCCGCTGAACGGGTCGCGGTTGTCGATGGCGTACGTCCGGCCCGTCCGGTCACGGAAGACGGCGGCCTGACGGCCGTCCGGCAGCAGTGCGGCCACCCCCCGGCCGGGCGTCAGGGCGGACAGGTCGCAGATGGTCAACCAGTCCGCACCCAGGAGGAGTTGGACCTCCGGGGGATGGGAGTTCCGCGGTCGGGTCATCGCTGGGCGCTTCCTTCCAGAGGGCGTCGGCCGATGGCCAGCAGCGGCAGGTCCGGCTTGATCTGGTCGCGCTCCGGGACGAAGCCGACCACCGGGTCGGGGACGCCGGGGGCGTTCACGAACGACACGAACCGGGCCAGTCGCACCGGGTCGTGGAGGGTCTCCGCCCACTCGTCGCGATAGGCGCGGACATGAGCGGCCATCAGGGAGTCCAGCTCCTCGCAGATGCCGAGCGAGTCGTGCACGACGACGTCCCGGACATGGCCGAGACCGCCCGGGATCCGCTCCAGCCAGGCCGAGGTGCGCTCCAGCCGGTCGGCGGTACGGATGTAGAACATCAGGAACCGGTCGATCAGACGGATCAGCTGCGCATCGTCCAGGTCCTGGGCCAACAGGTCCGCGTGGCGCGGTGTGGCGCCGCCGTTGCCGCCGACCCAGAGGTTCCAGCCGCCTGCCGTGGCGATGACGCCGAAGTCCTTGGACCGGGCCTCGGCGCACTCCCGGGCGCACCCGGAGACCGCCGACTTGAGCTTGTGGGGTGAGCGCAGCCCCCGGTAGCGCAGCTCCAGGTCGATCGCCATCCGGACCGAGTCCTGGACCCCGTAGCGGCACCAGGTCCGGCCGACGCAGGACTTCACGGTCCGCAGCGCCTTTCCGTACGCGTGCCCGGACTCGAAGCCCGCGTCCACCAGCCTGGCCCAGATCAGCGGGAGTTGCTCGACCCGCGCGCCGAACAGGTCGATGCGCTGACCGCCCGTGATCTTGGTGTAGAGGCCGAAGTCCCGGGCCACCTCACCGATCACGATGAGCTTCTCGGGGGTGATCTCGCCGCCGGGGACGCGCGGCACGATCGAGTACGAGCCGTTCCTCTGCAGGTTGGCGAGGAAGTGGTCGTTGGTGTCCTGGAGGGCCGCCTGCTCGCCGTCCAGGACATGGCCGCTCGCGCCGATGACCGGGGCGAGCGAGGCGAGGACCGAGGCGACGGCCGGTTTGCAGATCTCGCAGCCGTCGCCGCCCCGGGCACCGGGCCGCCCGTAGCGGTCCAGCAGCATCCGGTACGAGGAGATCCGCAGCGCGAGGACGATCTCGTACAGCTCCTCGCGGGTCTGCGGGAAGCAGCCGCACAGGCCGTGGTCGGCCTCGACGCCGTGCGCCGCCAGCTCCTCGTCCACGAGCTGACCGAGGACCTTGACACAACTCCCGCAGCCGGTACCGGCCTTGGTGCACCTCTTCACCTCCGGCACGGTGGTGAAGGCGTGTTCGGTGACCGCGTCGCGGACCGTGCCCTTGGTGACGTTGTGGCACGAGCAGACGACGGCCGAGTCGGGGAGCGCGGAGGGGCCGAGAACGGCCGGGGCGCCCGCGGCCGCCGGAAGCACCAGCTGCCCGGGGGCGATCGGCGGCACCGATCCGGTGAGGGCGCGCAGGGTGCCGTACGCGTCGGCGTCGCCGACCAGGATGCCGCCGAGCAGCTCACCGTCGCGGCCGACGACGAGCTTCCGGTACGTGCCCGAGCGCGAGTCGGCGTAGACGACGTCGAGGCAGTCGGCGGTGGTGCCGTGCGCGTCGCCGAAGGACGCGACGTCCACGCCGAGCAGCTTGAGCTTGGTGGAGAGGTCGGCACCGGTGAAACCGGCGTCCGCGCCGGCGATCGTCGCGGCGGCCGTCTCGGCCATCTCGTACCCGGGCGCGACCAGCCCGTACACCCGGCCGTCGGACGCGAGGGCACACTCGCCGATCGCGAACACGCGCGGGTCGGAGGTGCGGCACCGCTCGTCGACCGTGATGCCGCCGCGCTCGCCGACCGTGAGTCCGGTGTCGCGGGCGAGCCGGTCGCGCGGACGCACGCCCGCCGAGAACACCACGAGATCCGTGGCGAGTTCGGAGTCGTCGGAGAGTCTCATGCCGGTCACGGCGCCGTCGGCACCGGTGACGATCTCCCGCGCGCCGGTGCCGGTGCGGACGCTCAGGCCGAGTTCCCCGACGGTGCGCAGCAGTGCCGCGCCACCGCCCTCGTCGACCTGCAAGGGCATCAGGCGCGGTGCGAACTCCACGATGTGCGTGGCCAGTCCGAGGCTCTGGAGCGCGCCCGCCGCTTCCAGGCCCAGCAGACCGCCGCCGACCACCGTGCCGGTCGTCGCCCGCGCCTTCGCGTACTCCTCGATGGCGAGCAGGTCCTCGATGGTCCGGTAGACGAAGCAGCCCTCGGCGTCCCTGCCTGGCACGGGCGGCACGAAGGGGGCGGAGCCGGTGGCGAGGACGAGGGTGTCGTAGACGACGGTCAGGCCGGAGCGGGCCGTCACCGTCCGCGCCGTCCGGTCGATCGTCCGGGCCGGGTCGCCGAGGTGCAGTTCGATGCCGTGCGCGCTGATGAACCCGGGATCGGTCAGGGAGAGTTCGTCGGGGGTGCGGCCCGAGAAGTACGAGGTGAGCCGCACACGGTCGTAGGCCGGGCGGGGCTCCTCGCCCAGCACGACCACCCGGTGCGTGGCGGTCAGCCCGCGTTCGGCCAGTGCCTCCAGGAAGCGCTGGCCGACCATGCCGTGGCCGACGAGCACGATCGTGGGGGTGTCCGTGGACATCAGGAGCCTCCGTCGTCGGGGAGCGGTGGTGCGGCTTGCGGCCGGGACCCGGGCGGGCGGCACACGGTGGCGCGGGCGGTGCTCCTCGGCGCCCGCGGGTACGGCGGACACCACCGAGGCACCGGTTCTTCGCGGCGCCGGGTTCGTCGCGGCGCCGGGTTCGGCCCGCCGCGGGCGGGACGGGGCCCCGCGGATCCGGCACCGGTCTCCGCCGGGCGCACGTTCGAGGTCATGCCCGCAGCGTGCGACGCCGGTGTTACCCGGCCGCATCCCCGCTGTTTCCCGGGCGGAACGCTGATCTCAGCGGAGGCGGCGGCCGGTTGTGAGGGTCCCGCCCCACGGCCGTCCCACGGGCGCCACCGGTGGGTGTCGTCGCCGGGCGCCGTGCACCGGTGGGTGTCGCCTCCTGCCGCGCACCGGCGGGTGCCGTCGTCCGACACGCGTCACCGACGGGCGCGGGGCGGTCCCGCGGCGCTCGGCACCAGCAGCCGAATCTCAGAAGACGCCCAATTCCATGGACGGCACATCCATCCCCTTCATAAGGTCGCGATCATGCCCGACATATCGCTGACCATGGTCGTTGTGCTGTGCCTCGCCTCCCTCGCGGCGGGATGGATCGACGCCGTGGTGGGCGGCGGCGGACTGCTCCTGCTGCCCGCGCTGCTGCTCGGACTGCCGGGCGGCGCCCCGGCGGCGTACGCGCTCGGTACCAACAAGGCGGTCGCGATCGTCGGGACGAGCGGCGCGGCGGTGACGTACGCGCGCAAGGCGCCCGTCGACGTGCGGCTGGCCGTCCGGATCGGTCTCGCGGCGCTCGCAGGCTCCACCGGCGGAGCCTTCGTGGCCGCCGGGATGAGCACGGACGTCCTGAAGCCGGTCGTCATGGTGGTCCTGGTCGGCGTCGGGACGTTCGTCATCCTGCGCCCCGCCTTCGGCACCGCGCCCTCCGCCGAGCCCGTCCCGCCGCGCCGCGTGCTCGCCGCGATCGGTCTCGCGGGCCTCGGTATCGGCTTCTACGACGGGCTCATCGGCCCCGGCACGGGCACCTTCCTCGTCCTCGCCCTCACCGCGCTGCTCCACCTCGACCTGGTCACCGCCTCCGCCACCGCCAAGATCGTCAACTGCTGCACCAACGCGGGCGCCCTCGCGACCTTCGCCTGGAAGGGCACGGTGTACTGGCAACTGGCCGCGCTGATGGCGGTCTTCAACCTCGTCGGCGGCACCGTCGGGGCGCACACAGCGCTGAAGCGGGGCAGCGGCTTCGTCCGGGTGGTCCTGCTGACGGTGGTGTTCGCGCTGGTCGCGAACCTGGCGTACCAGCAGTGGCTGGCCTGAGGCCGGCGCTCCGGCCGGACCCGTGCCGGCCGCCCGCGGGTCAGCTGCCGCCGGTCAGGTGGGCGAAGACGACCACGTTGCCCTGGTAACCCGTCGTCCTCGAATAGCCGCCGCCACAGGTGATGACACGCAGTTCGGGGCGGGACGCGGCCCCGTACACCTTGTCGTCGGGGAAGTCACGGGCGTCGTACACCTCGACGGCGTCGACGGTGAAGTGCGCGGTGCCGCCGTCGCGGCGCGCCACGTCGATGGCGCTGCCCTTGTGCAGGGCGCCGAGGTCGTAGAAGACGGCCGGTCCCTCGGTGTTGTCGACATGGCCGGCGACGATGGCGGTGCCGCGCTCACCGGGCGTGGTGCCGGCCTCGTACCAGCCCGCGAGGTTCTTCTCCTCGGCGGGCGGGACGTCCAGACTGCCCTGGGGGGTGAGGCCGAGGCCCATCAGCGGGGCGTTCACGCCTATCGAGGGTATGCGGATCCGTTCGGGCGGGGAGTGGCGGAGCGCGGGGACGGACTGCCGGGCGGCGCTGCCGGTGCCCGACTGGGCGGCGGAGGGCTGGGGCGGCGGATGGCCCTCGGTGCCGCTGCGCACCAGCCAGACGCCCGAGCAGAGGGCGACCACGGTGACGGACGCTATGACGGTGTTGCCGACGCTGCCGGGGCGACCGGCCTTGGGTATCCGGTGCACTGGAGCCTCCTCTCGGGGGAGGCAGGGGTCCATTCCGGGCTGCCTCGGGGTGTCGCTCGGGGGTGGGTGGGTCCCCGTCCCCCTCCGGGCCGCGAGGGGCGTCGGGCCACGGAGGGGGAGGGGACGGCGGTACCTGCGGACGGACAGCGGAGGGTGTCCGTCAGATCCCGTCGCCTCTCGCCCGGCGATGCAGGAGCCAGGTACCGCCCGCGGCGGCGACGGCCAGTGCCGCCACTCCCGCCGCGGTCCTCGTGGGGTCGGTGCCGAGTGCGCCACCGACGCCCGTGTTCACATGCCCGCGCGGCTGGACCTGGTCGCGCGACGAGGCCGCCGCGGTCATCGTCACGGTCAGATCGCCGGTGACCAGCGTGCCGCGGGAGCATTTCGCGACGATCTCGTACGTCCCCGGCTGCGCGCTGGGCGGCACCCGGAACCGGCCGACCGCGTCGTTCTCGTGCGTGCCGGCGGCGAGCATGAAGGTGCCGGCGCCGACCGCGCTGGCGTCACCCGTGGCGGCACCGTTCGTGCCGCACGCCTCCGTGCTGACGGCGATGTCGTGACCTGGCAGCGCGGTGGAGGGGGACACCTCCAGACTCACGGTGCTCCCGCCGTACGCGGGTACGGCGGTGAGGGCCGCGGCGGCGACGGCGAACGCGGTACCGGTCACCAGACGGGCTGTGCGTCGCATGGTTGCTGCTCCTCCGAGGGGGCGCGGCCCGCGGCACCCCCAAGTGCCGCTGCGTCGGTCGTGCCCCTGCCCTTCCGAGGTAAGTGGCATCGGTGGGGGCCCGCTTGCCGGGGAAAGACCGGAGGTGTGGTGAACGGGTGGTGTACGAGAGGGCCGAACGGGGGGATCGGAGACCGTTTCGGCAGGTCAACGGTGTGGGGCGAACGTGGGGGGAAGCGGGGGTCCGAAGGGGGGAGGGTGATGGTGAACGGGTGACGGCGTCCGGCCCCGACGAGACGGGCGCCCGGCCCCGACAGGGACGGGCGCCAGGCCCTGACGGCACGGGCGTCCGGCCCTGACGGCACGGGCGTCCGGCCCCGACGGCAGGACACGGCGCCGGCTCGGCGTCGACGGGACCGGACGGTACCCGGGCCGGGTGTACGGCCCGGCGCGTCAGCCCACGGACACGGCGGACCACGCCGCCGCCACCGCGTCGTACTCCGTGCTCCCCGCGCCGTACAGATCCTTCGCCGCGTTCAGTGTCGCCGTCCGCGCGCCCGCGTAGTTGGTCGAGGACGTCATGTAGACCGTCAGCGCCCGGTACCAGATCGCGCCGAGCTTGTCCCGGCCGATGCCGGTGACCGTGGCGCCGTTGCAGGTCGGGCTGTTGTAGGAGACGCCGTTGACGGTACTCGCGCCGCTGCCCTCGGCGAGCAGGTACGCGAAGTGGTTCGCCACACCGGACGAGTAGTGGACGTCGAGGTTCCCCACCGACGAACTCCAGCAGTCCGCCGAGTTGCCGTCCTTGGAGGGCCGGTCCATGAAACGCAGGGCCGGCTTGCCGAACCCGGAACGCACGACCTTCTCGCCGATCAGGTAGTCACCGGGGTCGGTGGCGTTGTGCGCGTGGAACTCCACCAGCGTGCCGAAGATGTCGGAGGTCGCCTCGTTGAGACCGCCGGACTCGCCCGAGTACGTCAGCGCCGCCGTCTTCGAGGTGACGCCGTGGGACATCTCGTGACCGGCCACGTCCAGCGCGACGAGGGGGCCGAACGTCGTGCCGTCGCCGTCCCCGTACGTCATGCAGAAGCAACTGTCGTCCCAGAAGGCGTTGTTGTAGTTGCTGCCGTAGTGCACGCGGTTGTACGAGCCCTTGCCGTCGCCCGCGATGCCGTTCCGTCCGTGCACGTCCTTGTAGTAGTCCCAGGTCGCGTCCGTGCCGTACTGGGCGTCGACCGCGGCCGAGGCGCGGTCCGAGGCCGCCCCGCTGCCCCAGTGGTTGTCGGCGTCCGTGAAGAGGGTCGCCGGGGCCCGGCTGATGCAGATGCCGAGGATGCACAGGTCCGTCTTGTTGGCCGCGTCGCCCGTGTAGGTGTTCCCCCGCGTGGGGTCCTTGAGCTGGTACGCCGATCCGGACGGCGTGGTCTCCAGCGGGACCGAGCCGCTGTAGAGCGACCGGCCGGTACCGGTCGCCGTCTCGATGCTGTCCCAGGCGTCGATCTGCCGGCCGGTGCGGGCGTCGGTCAGCACCGCGCGGGCGACCGGGTTGCCCAGGGAGTCCTGGCCCATCACGTCGGTGCGCCAGGCCAGTCGGGGCGCGCCGTGCAGGGCGTCGACCACCAGCTTCGGCCTGGCCGTCACCTTCTTCAGGGTCTGGCCGACGTGTGCGGCGCGCAGCGCGTTGGCGGCCAGGCCGGCGGCCTTCGATGCGGAGAGCGCGGGTGTCGTGGTGGGGACGGCGAGGTCGCGGGCGGTGGCCCGGTTCGCGCCGCGGTAGGAGCCGTTCGGGGCGAGATGGACCACGAAGTCGCCGCCGAGCACCGGGAGTCGGTGGTAGGTGCGGTCGTAGCGCACATGCCGGCTGCCGTCCGCGTCGATGACGACATCGCGCACGCTGGTGCCCTCGGCAGAGGTCAGGCCCAGTCGGGCGGCCTCGTGCACGAGGGCCGCCGCCGCGTCGCCGATCGCGGTGGCCCGGCTCGGCCGGTCGGCCGCGTCGGCGGGGGGAGTGAGGGCGGTCGCCAGCAGGGCGGTGGTGGCGGCGGCCACCCCGGCGGCGGCCAGACGGGAACCTCGGGTGGGCCGTATCCGGTTCCGACTCATCGGTCTCCTCGGGGAGGCACGCTCTGGCGCGTGTGTGGGGGGCGCTGATGTCCGTTCAGATTTAAAGGTCCATGACATGTCATGTCCATAGCGCATACGTGGTTGCGGCGCGTGTGCAGAGAATCGTTTCCGAGCCCTCACGAATGAGAGACGATCATGGAGACGGCGGCCGGAACGTCCCCGGAACGCCCACAGGAACGACGGTGGTGACCACGTCCGGAGCGGCGCCGGGACAACCCGGGAACGAGGGAGGGACGGACTTTTGAGCGTCACGGACGGGGGACGGCTGCCCTTCTTCGTCTACGGCACCCTGCGCCCCGGCGAGCACAACCACGACCTGTTCCTGCGCGGACGGACGCGGTCCGAACAGCCCGGAAGGATGCGGGGGATCGTGCTGTACGACGGACCCGGGTACCCGTACGCCGTCGAGGAGCCCGACGGTGTCGTGCGCGGGGAGCTGGTCACGGCGCTGCCCGAGACGTACGCGGAACTGCTCGGCGCGCTCGACAGGCTGGAGGAGTACGTGCCGGGCGACCCCCGCAACCTGTACGAGCGGGTGGTCCGGGACGTGACCCGCGCGGACGGCACGGCCACGCGGGCCTGGGTGTACCTGGCCGCCCCCGCCGTCGCCGCCCGGCTGCGCGCCCACGGCCGGCTCGTCCCCGGCGGGGACTGGCGGGAGCGTCGGCGTACGCGGTGACGGCATCCGCCGTCGGCGCGGGCGGGAGCGAGCGGTGCGCCGGGCGCGGCGCGCGACCGGCATCCGCCGTCGGCTACTGCCGGTTGAGGGAGCGGGTGACGCCCGCCGCGATCGTCGTCGCCAGGATCCAGCCGGTGGCGATCAGCAGGTACGAGAGCCACTGGTACCCGCCGCGCGGCGCGAAGGCCGTCTCCTGCCCGAAGTCGACCAGGGGCAGCAGCAGGTCGAGGGTGTAGACGAGGGGATTGAAACCGGGCGCCTCGGCCGGCTTCAGGGCGGCCGGGTGGTGCAGCGCGAAGGCGACCGCGCCCGTGCACAGCAGGAGCAGCAGCCAGCCGGCGGCACGCATCGGCCGGAAGCCGTACCCGACGGTCGCGTCCTGCAGATGGCCCCAGAACCGGGCGGGGCGTGGCAGCGTCCCGCGGTGCCGCCGGAGCTTGGCCAGCTGCACCGTACGCGCGGCGGCGTCGTCCCCCACGGTCCGGTAAGCGGCGGCCAACTGCTCGTAGGCGTACGGAAGATAGCCGGACTCCTCGCGTTCCAGCAGCGGCAGCCGCAGCTCGGCGGGCAGGTGCGGGGCGAGGGTGCGGTAACTGAGGCCGTCGATGCGCACCCGGCCGGGCCAGGTCTCCGGAGGGACGTGCAGCAGGTCCAGCTGGGAACGGCGCAGATTGACCGTGCCCACGATCGGGGCGGCCTCGCGCAGCCACAGCTCGCCGACGACACAGCTGGTGGCCCGCAGGGCGGGTCCCCCGGGGTTCGACAGCCGGGCGTAGGCAAGGTTGAGCTGGTGGGGAATCCTGGCACCGCTGAGGTTGACCCGCCCGTGGGCGCGCAGCCCCATGGCCCGCAGATCGGTGCCGACCGACAGTGTCTCGGCGTGCAGCGCGGTGCCGCCCGGCGCGTGCAGCTCGGCGTCGTCGAGGTTCAACTGCCCGCCCAGGGTCGCCCCGTTCAGCCGGACCTGGCCGTGGGCGACGAGACCGACGGCCCACACGTCGGTGCCGACCTCGGCGTGGTTGAGCTGGAGGGCCGGTTCCGCGGACGCCTCGGGCGCCCCGGGATCCCGGTCCGGAGCGTCCGGGTCCGGGGGCGTGCCGAGCCGCGCCCCGTTCAGGAAGACGGCGCCCGAGATCTTCGCGCCCTGGAGCCGTACCTGTCCGGCGACACGGCAGCAGCTGAGCCGCAGCACCCCCTCCACCCGCAGGGTGCCCGCGGTGAGTCCGGGCAGCACCGAGTCGCTCAGCACCAGGTTGCGCAGCCGCGCCCCGTACAGGTTCGGGTCCTGCTCGAAGTGGCAGAACCGCAGCCGTACGGGGTGGTCGACCGTCCCGTAGGTGAGGTCCAGCCGCCCGGTGACGCGCGCTCCGCTCAGTCTCAGGCCGGCTATCTCGCCGTCCCGGGCGGCTCCGCCGATCAGGAGCGCCCGCAGCACCTCGGCGCGCACGGTCCGCTCCGGTCCCCAGGAGGCCCCGCCCGCGGGATCCTCGTCGGGGCTCTCGCGGAAGTCGACGCCCTCGCCGAGCGGGAAGGCGTCCCGGACCCGGCACTCCGCGGGCGTCAGGTCGGCGGGGATCACCGTTCGCCCGCAGCCGCCAGCGCCCGCGCCACCCCGGGCTCCTTCCGCCCGAGGAACCGCGGGTCGGGCTCGAACACCACGTCCAGCAGGGCCTTGCCCGCCGCGAACACCTCGCGCGCACCCCCGTAGTACCAGGTGGCGTCGTGCTTGGCGTCGACCCCGACGCCGTACGAGCGCACCCCCGCCGCCCGGCACAGCGCGACGGCCCGCCGGATGTGGAACCCCTGGCTGATCAGCACCGCCTCGTGGACCCCGAAGATCTTCCGGGCCCGCACGCACGAGTCCCAGGTGTCGAACCCGGCGTAGTCGCTGACGATCCGGCCGTCCGGTACCCCGTGCTTCGTCAGATACGCGCGCATCGCGTCCGGTTCGTCGTAGTCCTCGCGGCTGTTGTCCCCGGTGACGAGCACGACCTCGATCCGCCCCGCCCGGTACAGCCGAGCCGCCGCGTCCAGCCGGTGCGCGAGGTACGGCGACGGCTCGCCCGCCCACAGACCCGCCCCGAACACCACCGCGACCTCGGTCCTCGGCACGTCCGCGGCGGTCCGCAGCCGGTCGCCCGTCACCACGTACAGCCAGGTCGCGGGAAGCAGCGCCAGAACGCACAGCAGCATGACCACCTGCACCGCCCTGCGCTGCCCGGCGCGGGTGCGCGGGAGCCGCGGGAGCTGTCGGGGAAACGGTCTACGGATGCTCGGGCGCGGCAGGCGCAGCATGATCGGTGTCCCCCAGATGGCGTCGGCTCGCAGCGGCGTTCGACAGATGGGGACGCAGCGTGAGCCGGTTCGGTTCGGCGCGGTGCGGTGACCGGGGTCACCCGGCGCGAGGTGACCCGTGGGTGCGGAAGCCTCACGGACCGGCCGCACGTCACCGTGAACCCCCGGAAAACCCCCGTCATGCCGGTGCAACGGCGCGGCAACCTCCTACCGGCACGATCAGTCCATGACGGCGTCGCACCCCCTTCACGACGAGTCCCCGACCGGCACCGGGGGCCGGCCGCTCCCGGGCGCCCCCCTCGACAGTACGGCGCAACTGATGAACGCGATCACCAGCCGGCTCGGCAGTCAGCTCAGTCTCGTCTCGCTCAACGGCACGCGGCGCCCGGCGCCCCCGCCGCTCGTGCTCGTCGCGCACGGCAGCCGCGACCCGCGCGCGCTCGGCACCGTCCGCACCCTCGTCGAACGGGTCCGCGAGCTGCGCCCGCACCTGTCCGTGCGGCTCGGTCACATCGAGCTCGACGAACCGCTGCTGCCCGCCGCCCTCGCCTCGATCGACACGGACCGGGACCCCCGGGCGGTCCTCGTGCCCCTGCTGCTCAGCCGCGGCCACCACGTCAAGCGGGACGTCCCCGACGCCGCGGCGGCCGTCCCGGGCCTGCGCGCCCGCGTCGCCGCCCCGCTCGGCCCGCACCCACTGCTCGTCGAGACGCTGTACGAGCGGCTGGTCGAGGCCGGCTGGCGCACCCGGCCGAGTGACGCCGCCCGCCGGGCGAGCGGTGTCGTGCTGGCCGCCGCCGGCTCCCGCGACCCCGAAGCGGCCGTCGACACCCGCCGGACCGCCCGACTGCTGGCCGAACGCCTCGGCGTCCCCGTCGTGGCGGCGTACGCCTCCGCCGCCGCGCCCACCGTCCCGGCCGCCGTGCGGGCCATGGCCGCCCGCGGCCGCCACCGCATCGCCGTCGCCTCCTACTTCACCGCGCCCGGCCGCTTCGCCACCGCCTGCGCCGAGGCCGCCCCCTGGATCGCCGCCGCACCCCTGGGCGCCCACCCGGCGATGGCCCGCCTGGTCCTGCACCGCTACGACCAGGCCCTCGCGACCCCCGAGCCGGCTTCCGAACGCGAGCTCGCCGCCACCTGAACCGGGGCTCGCGGTGGTCCTCCGAGCCCCGATCGTCACCACCTGCGTCTACTGTCGGGTGCATGGAAGGCACCGCACCGAAGGCGTACGAGCACCACACCGACCACGAGGAGTACGACGAGACCGCCGTCGAGCGCTGGGCGGTCGAGCCCGACAAGCGCCCCGGACGCACCGCCTTCCAGCGCGACCGCGCGCGTGTGCTGCACTCCTCCGCGCTGCGCCGGCTGGCGGGCAAGACCCAGGTCGTCACGCCCGGCACCCTTCCCCAGGGCCTCGACTTCGCGCGCACCGGGGGGACCCTCCACCGGGCCTGGGACGCCAGCCCCCGCACCCGGCTGACGCACTCCCTGGAGTGCGCCCAGGTCGGCCGTGAGCTGGGCGCGGCCCTCGGCTGCGACCCCGACCTCGTCGAGGCGGCCTGCCTCTCCCACGACCTCGGCCACCCGCCCTTCGGACACAACGGCGAACAGGCGCTGAACGAGTTCGCGCGGGACTGCGGGGGCTTCGAGGGCAACGCGCAGTCGCTGCGGCTGCTCGCCCGCATCGAGCCCAAGCGGTTCGTGCGGTCCGAGGAGACCGGCGAGCTGGTCAGCGTCGGCCTCAATCTCACCCGCGCCACCCTCGACGCCGCCACCAAGTACCCCTGGCAGCGCGGCGCCCACCCCACCACTCCCGAGTCTCCGAAGTTCGGGGTCTACGAGGACGACCGGCCGGTCTTCGACTGGATCCGCAAGGGCGCCCCCGCGACCCGTACCTGCTTCGAGGCCCAGGTCATGGACTGGGCGGACGACGTGGCCTACTCGGTGCACGACGTCGAGGACGGGCTGCACGCGGGCCACATCGACCCCGGCTGTCTGCACGCCGAGCCGGAGCGGCAGGAGATCTTCGCCGTGGCCATCGGGCGGTACGTGTCCGCGGAGACCGACCCCGCCGAGCTCGCCGAGGCCCTCGACCGCCTCCTCGACCAGGACTGGTGGCCGCACGGCTACGACGGATCGGCCATCGCGCAGGCCCGGCTCAAGGACGCCACCAGCCAGCTCATCGGCCGCTTCTGCCTGGCAGCCGAGGGCGCCACACGGACCACGTACGGCCTCGGCAGACTCACCCGCTACGGGGCGGAACTGGTCGTTCCGCGCGCCGCGCGCCTGGAGTGCGCGGTCCTCAAGGCGGTCGCCGACCGTTACGTCATGCAGCGCGCCGAGCAGGAACTGCTCCGCGCCGATCAGCGGATCGTCGTCGCCGAACTCGCCGAGGCGCTCACCGCCCGGGCCCCGGACGGCCTGGACCCGCAGTTCAGGGCACTGTTCGACGAGGCGCCCGACGACCGCGCCCGCAAGCGGGTGATCGTCGACCAGGTCGCCTCGCTGACGGACGCCTCGGCGCGCTCACTGCACCTCAGGCTCACCACCCGCCCCACCACAGGCGGCGGAGTGTGACCCTGCGTGGCCTGATCGGGCCACTCCCTCTTCCCGCATCACGCTGCGTGCGGGACGCTCGCATGGGGCGACATCCTTACGAGGAGGCATCAAGTGGTCGACGCGGATCAGACATTCGTCATCGTCGGAGGAGGCCTGGCCGGCGCCAAGGCGGCCGAGACACTCCGAGCGGAGGGATTCACCGGGCGGGTGATACTGATCTGCGACGAACGCGACCACCCCTACGAGCGCCCGCCGCTCTCCAAGGGGTATCTCCTCGGCAAGGAGGAGCGCGACAGCGTCTTCGTGCACGAACCCGCCTGGTACGCGCAGAACGACGTGGAGCTGCACCTCGGCCAGACCGTCGACGCGATCGACCGGACCGCGAAGACGGTCCGCTTCGGCGACGACGGCACCCTCGTCCACTACGACAAGCTGCTCCTCGCGACCGGTGCCGAGCCGCGCCGCCTCGACATCCCGGGCACGGACCTCGCCGGAGTCCACCACCTGCGCCGCCTCGCCCACGCCGAACGGCTGAAGGGGGTGCTCGCCGCGCTCGGCCGGGACAACGGGCACATCGTGATCGCCGGCGCCGGCTGGATCGGCCTGGAGGTCGCGGCCGCGGCCCGCGAGTACGGCGCCGAGGTCACCGTCGTCGAGCCGGAGGCGACCCCGCTGCACTCGGTCCTCGGCCCCGAACTCGGCCAGCTCTTCACCGAGCTGCACCGCGAGCACGGCGTCCGCTTCCACTTCGGCGCCCGCCTCACCGAGATCGTCGGCCAGGACGGCATGGTGCTCGCCGCCCGCACCGACGACGGCGAGGAGCATCCGGCCCACGACGTCCTGGCGGCCATCGGAGCCGCGCCGCGCACCGGGCTCGCCGAGGCCGCGGGCCTGGAGCTCGTCCCCCGGGCGCACGGCGGCGGCATCGCCGTCGACGAGCGGCTGCGCACCTCCGACCCCGACATCCACGCCGCCGGCGACGTCGCCGCCTTCCCCCACCCCCTCTTCGGCACCCGGCTGCGCGTCGAGCACTGGGCCAACGCCCTCAACGGCGGACCGGCGGCCGCCCGCGCGATGCTCGGCCGCGAGACGCCGTACGACCGGGTGCCCTACTTCTTCTCCGACCAGTACGACGTCGGACTCGAGTACTCCGGCTGGGCGCCCCCGGGCACCTACGACCAGGTGGTGATCCGGGGAGACGCGGGCAAGCGGCAGTTCATCGCCTTCTGGCTGAAGGAGGGCAGGGTGCTGGCCGGGATGAACGTGAATGTGTGGGACGTCACGGAGCCGATCCAGCAGCTGATCCGATCCCGGGCCCGGCTGGACGCCGAGGCACTGGCCGACCCGCACGTCCCGCTGGACAGTCTGCTCCCGTGACCCACGGCGGCACTCGGCTGTCACCGCGCCCCCGTAGAATTCACCCGTGGCTGGAAGGATCAACGACGAGGACGTGAAGGCTGTTCGGGACGCGGTCCCGATCGACGCCGTCGTCTCGGAGTACCTCCAGCTGCGCAACGCGGGCGGCGGCAACCTCAAGGGCCTCTGCCCCTTCCACGACGAGAAGTCACCGTCCTTCCAGGTCAGCCCGAGCAAGGGTCTCTTCCACTGCTTCGGCTGCCAGGAAGGCGGCGACACCATCACGTTCGTGATGAAGGTCGACCACCTCTCCTTCTCGGAGGCCGTCGAGCGCCTCGCCGGACAGGCGGGCATCACACTCCGTTACGAGGAGGGCGGGTACAACCCGTCCCACCAGCGCGGCGAACGCATCCGCCTGGTCGAGGCCCACAAGGTCGCCGCGCAGTTCTACATCGAGCAGCTCGACACCAGCCCCGAGGCCGACACCGGCCGCAAGTTCCTCGCCGAGCGCGGCTTCGACCAGGCCGCCGCCGCGCACTTCGGCGTCGGCTACAGCCCGCAGGGCTGGGACCACCTCACCCGCCACCTCCGCGGCAAGGGCTTCTCCGACAAGGAGCTGCTCCTGTCCGGCCTCTCCCAGGAGGGCCGCCGCGGCCCCATCGACCGCTTCCGCGGACGCCTGATGTGGCCGATCCGCGACATCGGCGGCGAGGTCGTCGGCTTCGGCGCGCGCAAGCTGTACGAGGCGGACAACGGCCCGAAGTACCTCAACACTCCCGACACGGCGATCTACCGGAAGTCCCAGGTCCTGTACGGCATCGACCTCGCCAAGAAGGAGATCGCCAAGACCAGCCGCGCGGTCGTGGTCGAGGGCTACACCGACGTCATGGCCTGCCACCTGGCCGGCATCACGACCGCCATCGCGACCTGCGGCACGGCCTTCGGCGGCGACCACATCAAGATCCTCCGACGGCTGCTGATGGACAACGGCTCGGCGCGCGTCATCTTCACCTTCGACGGCGACTCGGCCGGCCAGAAGGCGGCCCTGCGCGCCTTCGAGGACGACCAGAAGTTCGCCGCCGAGACCTACATCGCGGTCGCCCCGGACGGCATGGACCCCTGCGAGCTGCGCCTCGCCAAGGGCGACGAGGCGGTCGCCGACCTCGTCGAACCACGCACTCCGCTCTTCGAGTTCGCGCTGCGCCACATCGTCGCGCGCTACGACCTGGAGACCCCGGCCGGACGGGCGGCCGCGCTCGACGAGGCGGCCCCGGTCGTCGCCCGCATCAAGAACAGCGGCGCCCAGCACGAGGTCGCCGTGCAGCTCGCCGGCATGCTCGGCATCCTCGACACCCAGTTCGTGGTCAAGCGGGTGGCCCAGCTGGCCCGTTGGGCCCGCGACCGCGGCGGCAAGGGCCCGGCCGGCCCGGCCCCCGCCGGACAGCGGCCCCAGCAGACGTACGCGGCCGTCCAGACACCGCGCGGCGGTCCCGCCCTCAACCTCCGCAACCCCGTCTTCGCCACCGAGCGCGAGCTGCTCAAGCTCGCCCTCCAGCGCCCCGAGCTGGTCTCCCCGGCCTTCGACGCCTACGGGATCGACGAGTTCACCGCCCCGCCGTACGCCGCCGTACGCCAGGCGATCATGGAGGCGGGCGGCGCGGAGTACGGGGCCCAGGACCCCCAGGAGTACCTGGTCCTGGTCCGCGAGGCGGCCCCGGACAACACGGTGCGCGCCATGGTCACCGAGCTGGCCGTCGAGGCCATCATGCGCAAGACCGTCGACGAGACCTACGCAGGCGACCAGCTCGTCATGGTCCGCCGCCGTGCCGTCGAGCGCCGCGTCGTGGACGTCCAGGGCGCCCTGGCCCGCGCCAGCGCCCACGGCGACCCGGCCCAGCTGACCGCCGTGCAGAACGAGTTGTGGGTCCTCCAGCAGTACGGGCAGGCGTTGCGCGAACGGGGCGCGGAAGCGCTCTGAGGCCCGGCCCGGTCCGGGCCGCCGCCGCGCGGCGGCGGCCCGCGCCCGCGGCCCGCACGCCACTGGAGCGACCCCGGCGCTCACGCCGTCCCCCGGGGTGCTCGCCGCCCACATGCGCCTTTCCACAGGTTTCGCCCGCCCGGCCCTGCGCACTCGTGCACGAGGGTAATCGCGCGGTCACGGACCGGACGCAAAAAGTCACCGCACGCCCCTCGTGGCGGCGATGTGTCGTACTCCACACTGGGTTCCGGTGCCTGAGTCCTCGGAGCGCGGCCGACCCGCACGCGGCGGGTTCCCGATACCCGCCGTTCCGCCAAACGACTACGGGATGGACAGCGGCGAGGCCGCCGACCCCATCCCCGACGTACCGCTGCCGCACGTCTCAGCAGCGACATTCCTGGAGGTCGCCCCCGTGCAGACCCAGACCCTGACACAGACCGACAACCCCACGGACACGGACGCGGAGCCCGGCGTCGGCGCGGCGCTGCCCCCGCAGAGCCGTGCCGCGCACCACCCCGAGGCGGAGCCGGAAATCCCGACCGAGCCGGACGGGCCGCCCGCGGACGCGGTCGACGTCGAGACCGAGGCCCCCGAGCCCGTGGAACCGCTCCGCACCCGCACCGCGGACACCGGCGGCCCCTCCTCCGACCTGTTCCGCCAGTACCTGCGTGAGATCGGCCGCATCCCGCTGCTCACCGCGGCCGAGGAGGTCGAACTCGCCCGCCGGGTGGAGGCCGGTCTCTTCGCCGAGGAGCGGTTGCGGCTCGCCTGCGACCTGGACAGCCAACTCGCCCTCGACCTCGACAAACTGGTCGTCATGGGCCGCATGGCCAAGCGCCGGCTGATCGAGGCGAACCTGCGGCTCGTGGTCTCGGTCGCGAAGCGCTACGTGGGCCGCGGCCTGACCATGCTCGACCTCGTCCAGGAGGGCAACCTGGGCCTGATCCGAGCCGTCGAGAAGTTCGACTACGCCCGCGGGTACAAGTTCTCGACGTACGCGACCTGGTGGATCCGGCAGGCCATGTCGCGGGCGCTGGCCGACCAGGCCAGGACCATCCGGGTCCCCGTCCACGTCGTCGAGCTGATCAACCGGGTGGTCCGCGTGCAGCGCCGCATGCTGCAGGAACGCGGCTACGAACCCACCCCCGAAGAGGTCGCCGCCCACCTCGACCTCCCCAGCGAGCGGGTCAGCGAAGTCCTGCGCCTCGCCCAGGAGCCGGTGTCCCTGCACGCCCCCGTGGGCGAGGAGGACGACGTGGCACTGGGCGACCTGATCGAGGACGGCGACGCGGCGTCGCCCGTCGAGTCCGCCGCGTTCCTCCTCCTGCGCGAGCACCTGGAGGCGGTCCTGTCCACGCTCGGCGAGCGGGAACGCAAGGTGGTCCAGCTCCGCTACGGCCTGGCGGACGGCCGCCCCCGCACCCTGGAGGAGATAGGCCGCATCTTCGGCGTGACACGCGAACGCATCCGCCAGATCGAGTCCAAGACCCTCAACAAACTGCGGGACCACGCCTTCGCGGACCAGTTGCGCGGCTACCTCGACTGAGCACCCCTCCGCCCGCGCCGGACGAGGGAACGGGCAAAGGAGCGGGGAGGAGCGCTCGCGGCGGCGAGCACCCCTCCCCGGTCCCCCTGGTCTGCCCGGCGGTCTAGGTCGTGTTGCGAAAGTCCCGCCTGCCTCGCGGCGCCTGGCACGCACTCTCGCCGCACCGGGCGAAAACCCGAGTACGTCCAGTACGCGGGCTTCCGCCCGGCACGCCGAGAGCACGCACCAGACGCCGCGAGGCCCGCCCTCCGGGCGGACGACGGGACTTTCGCAACACGCCCTAGTCGACCTCGGCCACCGCCTGGGCGAACTGCGCCTGGTACAGCCGCGCGTACGCCCCGCCCGCCGCGAGCAGCTCGGCGTGCGCCCCCTGCTCCACGATCGACCCGTTCTCCATCACGAGAATGGTGTCCGCGTCCCGGATCGTGGAGAGCCGGTGTGCGATCACGAACGACGTCCGCCCGTGCGCCAGTTTGGCCATCGCCTTCTGGATCAGCACCTCGGTGCGGGTGTCGACGGAGCTGGTCGCCTCGTCGAGCACCAGGATCACCGGATCGGACAGGAACGCCCGCGCGATGGTGATCAGCTGCTTCTCACCCGCGCTGACCCCGCTTCCCTCGTCGTCGATCACGGTGTCGTAGCCGTCCGGCAGCGTCCGGACGAACCGGTCCGCGTGAGCCGCCCGCGCCGCCTCCTCGATCTCCCCGCGGGTCACGTCGCGCGCGGCCCCGTACGCGATGTTCTCCGCGATCGTGCCGCCGAACAGCCAGGTGTCCTGGAGCACCATGCCGATCGCGGACCGCAGTTCGTCCCGGGACATCGACGCGATGTCGACACCGTCGAGGGTGATCCGGCCGCCCGTGACGTCGTAGAAGCGCATCAGCAGGTTCACCAGCGTCGTCTTGCCCGCACCCGTCGGGCCGACGATCGCCACCGTGTGTCCGGGCTCCACCTTCAGGGACAGGTCCTCGATGAGCGGCTTCTCGGGGTCGTAGCGGAAGGACACGTTCTGCAGCGCCACCCGCCCGCGCAGCTCGTCCGGACGCGCCGCCGGGACGGGATCCGCCTCCTGCTCCTCCGCGTCCAGCAGCTCGAAGACGCGCTCCGCCGAGGCGACCCCGGACTGCACCATGTTCGCCATCGACGCGACCTGCGTCAGCGGCATCGAGAACTGCCGGGAGTACTGGATGAAGGCCTGCACATCACCGATCGACAGCGTGCCCGACGCGACCCGCAGCCCGCCGACCACCGCCACCAGCACGTAGTTCAGGTTCGACACGAACATCATCAGCGGCTGCATGACCCCGCTGTTGAACTGGGCCTTGAACCCGGCCTCGTAGAGCTTCTCGTTCTGCTCCGCGAACTGCGCGGCCGACTCCTCCTGGCGTCCGAACACCTTCACCAGCGTGTGCCCGGTGTACATCTCCTCGATGTGCGCGTTGAGCTGGCCGGTGGTGCGCCACTGCTGCACGAAGTGCGGCTGCGAGCGCTTGCCGATGCGGGTGGCGACGAAGAAGGAGAGCGGGACGGTGACCAGCGCGACGAGCGCCAGCAGCCACGACACCCAGAACATCATCGCGAGCACACCCACGATGGTCAGCAGCGAGTTCACCAGCTGGCCCATCGACTGCTGGAGCGTCTGCTGGAGGTTGTCGAGGTCGTTCGTGGCCCGCGAGAGCACCTCGCCGCGCTGCCGCTTGTCGAAGTAGGAGAGGGGCAGGCGCGACAGCTTCGCCTGCAGGTCCTCACGCATGTGGAAGACGGTCTTGTTGACGGCCCGGTTCACCAGGCGCGTCGCCACCGCCATCAGCAGTCCGGCCACCAGGAAGGTGCAGAGCGCGACCAGCAGTACGTTGCCGACGGCGCCGAAGTCGATGCCCTTGCCCGGGGTGAAGTCCGTCCCCGAGAGCATGTCGGCCATGCCGCCCTCGCCCCGCTCGCGCATGCCCGCGAGGACCTCGGCCTTGGTGGCCCCGGCCGGCATCTGCCGCCCGATGATCCCCGCGAAGACCAGGTCGGTGGCCTTGCCGAGGATCTTCGGTCCGACCACCGAGAGCCCCACGCTCAGCACGACCGCGCACAGCATGACGTAGAGCGTCACGCGTTCGGGCCTGAACTGCGCCAGGAGCCGTTTTCCGGATCCCTTGAAGTCCAGCGAGCGCTGATCGGGGCCGCCCCCGGCCATCATGCGTCCCATGGGCCCGGCCATCAGGCGGCCTCCGCTTCCGTCAGCTGGGAGAGCACGATCTCCCGGTAGGTCTCGTTGTCCGCCATCAGTTCGTGGTGGCGTCCGGTGCCGACGACCCGGCCCTCGTCGAGGACCACGATGCGGTCGGCCTCACGGATGGTCGACACCCGCTGGGCGACGATCACCACGGTCGCCTCGGCGGTCTCCTCGGCGAGCGCTGCCCGCAGCGCCGCGTCCGTCGCGTAGTCGAGGGCCGAGAAGGAGTCGTCGAAGAGGTAGATCTCCGGGCGCTGAACGAGGGTGCGCGCGATCGCGAGGCGCTGGCGCTGACCACCCGACACATTCGTGCCGCCCTGCGCGATCACCGAGTCCAGGCCGTTGTCCAGCTGTTCCACGAAGCCCTTGGCCTGTGCCACCTCCAGGGCGTGCCACAGCTCCTCGTCGGTCGCGTCCGGATTGCCGTAGCGCAGGTTGCTCGCCACCGTGCCCGCGAACAGGTACGGCTTCTGGGGGACGAGTCCGACCGTCCTGGCCAGCAGCTGCGGCTCCACGGTCGCCACGTCCTCACCGTCCACCAGCACCTGGCCGTCGGTGGCGTCGAAGAGACGGGGGACCAGACCCAGGAGGGTCGACTTCCCGCTGCCCGTCGACCCGATCACGGCCGTCACCTCGCCCGGCCGCGCCACCAGATCGATGGACTTCAGCACCGGCTCCTCGGCACCCGGGTAGCGGAACCCGCCGCCGCGGATCTCCAGATGGCCGTGGCGACGCAGCTCCAGGACGGGCGCGGTGGGCGGCACGACGCTGGAGGAGGTGTCCAGGACCTCCTGGATGCGCTCGGCACAGACCTCCGCGCGCGGCACCATCATGAACATGAAGGTGGCCATCATCACGGACATCACGATCTGCATCAGATAGGCGAGGAACGCGGTGAGGTCGCCGATCTGCATGCCGCCACTGGCGATGCGGTGGGCACCGAACCAGACCACGGCGATCGACGAGAGGTTCACGACGGTCATCACCATCGGGAACATCAGCGCGAGCATCCGGCCGGTGGCCAGGGACATCTTGGTCAGCTCGGTGTTCGCGCCCCGGAAGCGGTCCTTCTCGTAGTCGTCCCGGACGAAGGCGCGGATGACGCGGTTGCCGGTGATCTGCTCGCGCAGCACCCGGTTCACGGTGTCCAGCCGCACCTGCATCGTCCGGAACAGCGGACGCAGCCTGCGCACGATCAGCGTCACCCCGATGCCGAGGATGGGCACGACGGCGACCAGGATCGCGGACAGCGGCACGTCCAGGCCGAGGGCGAGCACGATGCCGCCCACGCACATGATGGGCGCCGACACCAGCAGGGTGAACGTCATCAGCGCGAGCATCTGCACCTGCTGCACGTCGTTCGTGGTGCGGGTGATCAGTGACGGGGCGCCGAAATGACCGACCTCGCGCGCGGAGAACGACTGCACCCGGTCGAAGACGGCCGCGCGGATGTCCCGGCCGACGGCCGACGCCGTCCGGGCGCCGTAGTAGACGGCTCCGATGTTGCAGAAGACCTGGACCAGCGAGATCCCGATCATCAGGGCACCGAAGGACAGGATGTATCCCGTGTCCCCCTTGACCACGCCGTTGTCGATGATGTGCGCGTTCAGGGTCGGCAGGTAGAGGGTGGCGCAGGTCTGCAGGAACTGCAGGAACACCAGGAGGGCGATGGGTTTCTTGTACGGACTGAGGTAGGTCCGAAGCAGTCGTATGAGCACGCGGCTTCTCTCGGAGTCGTCGACGACAGTGCGGTCGGTGGTGCACCACCCCCTATCGTCGGACACTCCACCCGCGTTACCCCAATCGATTAATCCAAGAGCGGACCAAGAGCCGACCCGAACCGGACCTTCGGACGTACGCCCGCGGCCCCCACGGGACTTCACCGCGCGTCCCGGTTCCCCCGTGTGCCCCCCTGTGCGCCGTCATGCGCGAAACGCCCCAGGATGCGTCTGCTCCCGTACGGAGACGTACTGCTGCCGTACGGCCTGGCCCACCGCCAGTTCCTCACCCGGCTCCAGGATCTGGGCGACCGCACCCTGCCAGACGGGTGGCAGCCGGGGGTCGAGGGTGCCCTGCGACACGCCGAGCGCCCACGCCGCCTGGCGGGCCGCGCCGAGCGCCGCGTAGTCCGCGGGCTGCGGCACGACGACCTGCGCGCCGAACAGCGCGGGCGCCGCGGCCTGCACGGCCGGCAGCTCCGCGGCGGCCCCGAGCAGGAAGACCCGCCGGACGTCCACGCCCCGCCCGCGCAGGACGTCGAGCGCGTCCGCGAGCCCGCACAGCATGCCCTCGAACGCGGCCCGCGCCAGGTGCTCGGGCCGCATCGACTCGCGCCGCAGCCCGGCGAGAGTGCCCGCCGTGTGGGGGAGGTTCGGGGTCCGCTCGCCCTCCAGATAGGGGAGCAGGACCAGTCCGTGCGAGCCCGGCGTGGACTTCATCGCCAGCTCGGACAGGCTCTCCAGGTCGGGCAGGCCGAGCAGTTCGGCGGCGCCGCGCAGGGTCCGAACGGCGTTCAGCGTCGTCACCACCGGCAGGTGGAGCCCGGTCGCGTCCGCCAGCGAGGTGATCATGCCGGAGGGATCGGCCAGCGCCTCGGTGTGTACGGCCATCACGGACCCGGAGGCGCCGAGGGAGACGACCGCGTCCCCGAGCCCGATGCCGAGTCCGAAGGCCGCCGCCATCGTCTCGCCGGTGCCCGCCGAGATCAGCAGCCCTTCGGGGGTGGTGCCCGCGGCCTCGGACGGGCCGAGCACCTCCGGCAGCGTGGCCTGGTGGCCCAGCGCGAGGTCGACGAGATCCGGCCGGTAGGCGCCGGTCGCCGCCGACCAGTAGCCGGTGCCGGAGGCCCCGCCGCGGTCGGTGGTCCGGCGCAGCGGACGGCCGAGCAACTGCCACACCAGCCAGTCGTGCGCCTGGAGCAGCACGGCGGTGCGCTGGGCCGCGTCGGGTTCGTTCCTGTTCAGCCAGCGCAGCTTGGTCACCGGCTGCGCGGCCTGGGGGACGCAGCCCACGGCCTGGGCCCACGCCTCGCGCCCGCCGAGCGCGTCCACCAGGTCGGCGGCGGCGACCTGGGCCCGCTTGTCACCGCCGACCAGGGCGGGGCGCACCGTGTTGCCCTGCGCGTCCAGTGGGACGAGCCCGTTCTGCTGCGCCGACACGCCGATGGCCTGCACGCCTTCGAGCAGGCCGCCGCCGGCGGCCTCGCCCAGGGACAGCAGCCAGGCCTGCGGATCGACGTCGGAAGGGCGGCCGCCGCTCTCGGTGCTCTCCACCGGGTGCGGCGCATACCCCTGCCTGAGCACGGCGCCCGTGTCCGTGTCGCAGACGACGATGCGAGTGAAATCGGGTGAACTGTCCAACCCGGCGACTATCCCCATGGCGGAAATTCTGCCGTACCGCGGGAGGTGAGCGCGCCGGGCCGGGTGTCACCCCTGGTGGGCACGGGTGCCCGGGGGCCCTGAGGCCTCGGTGCGAGGGGCCCGACGCCTCTCGCACCGGGCTTTTCGGGCGATACGGCCATCCGGAGCCTCGGGTGCCGTCCGGAGCCTCAGGTGTTGGTGGTGCCCCAGTCGTCCGCCCCGGAGCCGTTGGTGTTCCGCTCGCGCAGGGAGCGGACCCGCTGGGTCACCGAGTCGGGCACGTGGTCGCCCATTTTCTCGCTCACCGCGTGGTACGCCTTGCCCGCGGCCTGGCGCCCCTGCTGGGCGGCGGTCTCGGCGGTGTTGCGCACCGCGGGGTTCTGCGCGACCTGCCGCGCGGACTTCTTCAGCTGTTCGTAGCGCTCGCGCCCGGCGCGTGTGCCCAGCACGTAACCCACGGCCAGTCCGGCGACGAATGTGAGCCGGTAGCGCATGACGGCCACCCTTCCCTTGCGTCGGCATCGGTGCGGGGGGAACCGATTGGCGGAGCACCCCCCTGCTTGCGCTAATGTATGTGTCGCAGCGAGCGCACGCCCCCTGGCGAATACCCAGGTAGGTGCGTTCGATGCAACGAGGCAATCCTCCGTAGCTCAATTGGCAGAGCAGCCGGCTGTTAACCGGCAGGTTACTGGTTCGAGTCCAGTCGGGGGAGCGCGATCTCCTGTAGCTCAATTGGCAGAGCAGCCGGCTGTTAACCGGCAGGTTACTGGTTCGAGTCCAGTCGGGAGAGCAACGGAAGAGGACCCCTCAGGGGTCCTTTTTCATGTCCGGGGGAACCGCGTGGCCGGCACCGAAGTCCACATGGTCATGCGTTGCCGACCATCCGAAGCAGGAGATCGTATGAGCGGCTATGCTGCGGCAGACGGCGCGCACAAATGTGCGCGACGCGCCGTAAGGGGCGGTAGCTCAGCCGGTTAGAGCAGCGGACTCATAATCCGTCGGCCGTGGGTTCGAGTCCCACCCGCCCCACCCAGTGCCTGCGTAGCAGAACCGTTTCTATCTGTGGAAACGCGGTAACGGGAGTCGCAGCCCCGAGGCGGCGGTCCGCATTCATCCATCCGGACCAGGACCAGGTGGCCCCGCCGCGCACGGACGGCCGACCAACGCCCCGCGGACCCCCGTTGACGGCCGCACGGCCCTTGGTGACGGCGTGCGGGACACCGGCCGGGTGATCCTGATCCACTCGCCTCCACGCGCGACCAGAGGACGACCGGGGCCACCTCTCCGAGAAGGGGCGGGGTGACAGGGCCGGGCTCACCCCAACTGGTGAACGCCGCGCTCCGATTCCGGAACGTCGCGGCCCCGCCGGCTTCTCCGACGAGGGCTCCGAGCGCCGGACCGCCGTCCTGTACTTCCACGACACCGGGTGGACGAAGGAGATCGGCGTGCGCCTCGACGGAGGCGCCGGGCGGGCGGCCGGCACGTCCTCATGGACGGACCGTCCGGGACGGGGGTCAGGGCGGAGACCAGGACGGAGCCGGCGCGGGCACCCGTGGTCCCGGGCAGCGCGGGACCACCCTGACCGGCTGATCCGCCCCGGCGCCGGTCCGGGAGCGACGGCGTCGCCCTCACCGCCCGCCCGGCGAGAAGGGCGGCCCCGCGCTGTCGGCCCGGCGCCACAGCCCTTAGCGGCCCAGCGCCGCCCCGCCGTTGACGTGCAGCAGCTGCCCCGTCAGATACGCCGCCTCGGGTGACGCCACGTACCGGACGGCCGCGGCGATCTCCGAGGGGTGACCCGGCTGCCCCGTCAGGGACTGCGCGACCCGTGACGCCACGAACTCCGGGGTCGCCCGGTCGCCGAAGAACTCCGTGTCGCCGACGAAGCCGGGGGCGACCGCGTTGACGGTGATGCCCTCGGGGCCGACGCGCTGGGCGAGGTCGTAGGTGTACGTGTTGATCCAGCCCTTGGAGCCGCCGTACGACCCCGGGCCGCGCAGCGAGGCGATGGACGAGAGCTGCACGATGCGGCCGCCGGGCCTGCGGACGTGCGGGAGCAGGGCCTCGGTGAGCAGCACGGCGGTCAGTACGTTGGCGTCGAAGTTGCGGCGATAGCCGTCCGCGATGGAGGCGAGGGTGCCGTCGTGCGCGGCGGCCGCGTTGCCGCCCGCGTTGGCGACCAGCACGTCCACCGGGGTCTCGTCCCCCGTGACGAAGTCCCTCACCATGCCGACCTGTTCGGGGTCGGAGAGGTCCGCCGCGCACCAGGTCGCCGTCGACTCCCCGAACCGGCTGTTCAGCGTGTCGGCCGCCTTGCGCAGGACCTCCTCGCGGCGGCCGAGGAGCATCAGCCGGTCCCCGTCCGCGGCGAACACCTCCGCCGTCGCCAGGCCGATCCCGGTGCCGCCACCGGACACCACCACGCGCCGCTGGGTCATGGCCACCCCGTCCTCACCCTTGTCCTGTCCCGCGCTCGTCCGGTCCCTCGCGTCCGCGGATGTGAATCAGAGTCATGTCCACGCATGCGAGACGTGACGGTACGGAGGCCGGGGTGAGGCGTCAAGCGCCGTGCGGAAAAGCGCAGTTGACGTGAGGGGTGACCGGCCCGGCGCTCACAGGGGCGACCGCCACACGACCGTCGTCCCCACCTGGCCGTCCCCCGTGTCCCCGTCCCCTGTGCCGCCCTCCCCCGTCTCACCGTCGTCGAACACCGTCAGCCGCACCCCGGCCCGCCCGTCCGGCAGGCTCGTCGTCGCGTCCACCGTGACCTCGACGCGGGACACCCCGGAGCGGCGCGCGGCGGAGGCGAGGGCGCGGCGGAGGGCCACGAGCAGGTGGCCGACGACCGGCTCCGGCACGAGTGCCTCCACCGCGCCGGTGAAACGGGTGGACGGCTGGAAACCCAGGACTGCCGCCGCGCCCGCCGTCTCGCGCAGCACCTTGCCGCGCAGGGTGGTGGGGGCGTCGGCGGGCGGCTGCTGGAGGGCGAAGATCGCGGTGCGGACCTCCTGGACGGTGGACTGCAGTTCGTCGACGGCCCGGCCCAGGATCTCGCGTACCTCGGCGTCGGCCTCCCCGGAGCTGCGTCGCTGCGTGGACTCCAGCATCATGCCGGTGGCGAAGAGCCGCTGGACGACCAGGTCGTGCAGGTCGCGGGCGATCCGGTCGCGGTCCTCGTAGACCGCGAGCCGCTCCCGGCTGTGCTGGGCGTCCGCGAGGACCAGCGCCAGCGCGGCCTGTGAGGCGAACTGCGCGGCGAGCAGCCGTTCCGCCGCGCTGTACGGGCGCCCGCCGCGGTCGCGGGGCAGGGCGAGTGTGCCGATGAGACGGCCGCCCGACTGCAGCGGCAGCATCATGTTCGGCCCGAACCGGTGTCGTACATGCGTGGTCAGTCGCGGGTCGGTCGCCGAGTCGTCGATGAACACCGGTTCGCCGCCGAGAAGTTGCGCCACCAGGGGGCTGCCCGGCTCGATCGTGGTGCCGACGATGTCACCGGGGTCGGCGGAGCCGTCGGGGGTGGCGGCGGTCACGATCCTCATGCCGCCCTGGTCCGTGGGCTGCAGGATGAGGCCGGCCGAGGCGTCGGCGAGGATCCGGGCCCGTTCGGCGACGGTCAGCAGCGCGCCGGCGGCGTCCTCCCCGGTGAGCAGCGCGGTGGTGACGGCCGCCGCGCCCTCGATCCACCGCTCGCGCTGCCGGGCCGTCTCGTACAGCCGGGCATTGCCGATCGCGACGCCGGCCTGGGTCGCCAGCACCCGCAGCAACTGCTCGTCCTCATCCGTGAACGGATCGGCGCGCTTCCCGGCGACGTACAGGTTCCCGAACACCGTGTCGTCGACGAGGATCGGGACGCCCAGGGCGTCGTCGGACCGCTCATGGGGCTCATGGGGGCTCCGGTCCTGGCCGGCCGTCGGCGGCCGAGCCGTACGGATCTCCAGCAGTCCGGCGTCACCCGGCTCGGCCATGTCCAGCGCCGCGCTCCGGGCCCCCGTCAGGTCGGCGGCGGCATCCACGATGTGCTGGAGCGTGGCCCGCAGTTCGAGGTCGGAACCGACGCACAGGACGGCTTCCACGAGGGCCGGAAGGCGGGGGACGGGGTCGGTCATACGGGCCCCTCGGAGGTCGGGGGACGGGGATCGACCGGTCCCGGGCGGGCCGGCCGTCAGCCCGGCAGCGGCTCCAGCGTCAGCGGCTCGATCTTGCCCTCCAGCATGTAGCCCAGGCCCTGCACCGCGCACACGTCCGGCCGCTCGGCGATGTGCACCGGCATGCCCGTCGCGTGCCGCAGCATCTGGTCGAGCCCCGGGAGCAGCGCGCTGCCGCCGACCATCATGATCCCGCGGTCGGCGAGGTCGGCCACCAGATCCGGCGGACAGGCCCGCAGCACCTTCCCGATCCCGTCGAGGACGGCGGTCAGCGGGGTCTGGATGGCATCGCGTACTGCGGCGGTGTCGACCTGCACCGAACGGGCGAGGCCGGTCGCCACGTCCCGCCCGTGGATCTCCGTGGACGTCGGGCCGTGCGGGGTGAGCCCGTTGCCCGACAGGGCGAGCTGCAGCGGCCGTACGGACTGCGACGGCAGCATCAGCTCGTGCTGGTGGCGTAGGTGCTGCACGATCGCGCGGTCCACGGCCTCGCCGCCCACCGGGATGCGTTCGGCGGTCACGATGGAGCCCAGGGACAGCACGGCGACCTGGGTGGCGGCGGCACCGCACACCATGATCATGGTGGCCTCCGGCCGCTCGACCGGCAGCCCGCAGCCCACCGCCGCGGCGATCAGCGTGTCGACGAGCTCCACCCGCCTCGCCCCGAGTCCGACGAGCGTCTCGATCGTCGCGCGCTGCGCCAGCGGGTCCGCGTCGTGCGGCGTGCAGGCGGCGGCGCGCAGCCTCGGCTTGCGGCGCAGAGCGCGGCGCACCTTGTCACCGAGCAGCTGGCGCAGCATGCGCTGGGCCATCTCGATGTCGACGACGGTGCCGCCGGACACCGGCCGCATCACCCGGATGTAGTCGGGGGTGCGGCCCGTCATCTTCTCCGCGAACTCACCGACCGCGATCAGTGCGCCGTTCTTCGTGTTGATCGCGGCGACACTCGGCTGGTCGACGACCAGTCCCGCGCCCTTCACATACACACGTGTCCTGGCCGCGCCCAGGTCGACGGCGAAGTGGCAGCGGCGCAGCTGCTCCAGACTGGCGGTCATGGCGGGTCCTCCCGAGAGCAGACCGTCGGGCTCCGCCTCTTGGCGGTCCCTTCTCGCATCGTCCGCTCAAGAGGGCCGGGGCGCCTTCCGAGGGGGGCCGGGCGGGGTACCGCCGAACGGGTGACGCCGGGCGGTACCTGACGCTCGGCCGGCGGGCGGACCGGGCTCGCACGACCGCGGCCCCGGTTCCCGGCGCGCGTACAGATGTCCCCCGTCCCCGCAACCGGTACCGCTCCCCGGGCCGCCGCAGATCGCGTCGATGTCCCGCTTTCCGCGGCTCGGCCCGGCTCGTCCCGGGCCGTCCCGGCCCGTCCTGGCGGGAAGCCGCCAGGGCGCCTTCCCGCCAGGACCGGTCAAATCTCCCGCAACACAAGGCCCCCGACACTCTTCGCAGCACTGGAGCCATCACGTGCCGACGAGGAGAGGGCATCGATGACCAGAGGACCAGCGAGACGCGGGGCGGCACTGCTGTCGGCCGGGCTCGTGCTCGCCGCGCTGCCCATGGGGCGGGCGGACGCGGCGGGGGCCGCGGGGACGGGTACCGCGCCGAAGAGCCCCGCCACGGTACGGACCGTCACCCTCGTCACCGGCGACCGGGTGACCGTCACCGACCTCGGCGGCGGGAAGAGGACGGTGACGGTCGAGCGGCCCGCGGGGGCCACCGGGGCGGTGCGCACCCAGGTGACGAACGGCGCCGTCACCGTCGTACCCGACGAGGCGCTGCCCTACCTTCGGGCGGGCACCCTCGACCGGCGGCTGTTCGACGTGAGCGAGCTGATACGCCATGGGCTCACCGACCGTACGACGCACCGACTGCCGCTGATCGTCACGTACGACAAGAAGACGTACGGCAAAGCGGCGCGTACGGCCGCCCCGCGCGGTTCGGAGCGCACGCGGGTCCTGCCCAGCATCCGGGGCGCCGCCCTCACCGCGGACAAGGGGCGCACCTTCTGGGAGTCCCTGACCCGGCAGGCCGGTCTCGGCAAGGTCTGGCTCGACGGGCGGGTCCGGGCGGAGATGGCCGAGAGCAACGCGCAGATCGGCACACCGCGGGCCTGGGAGGCCGGGCTCACCGGCAAGGGCGTCACGGTCGCCGTCCTCGACACGGGGGTCGACGTCACCCACCCCGACCTGGCCGGGCGGGTCTTCGCGACCAAGAGCTTCATCGAGGGGCAGGAGGTCGCCGACCGCAACGGGCACGGCACGCACGTGACCTCGACGGTCGGCGGCAGCGGCGCGGCCTCCGACGGCAAGGAGCGGGGCGTCGCCCCCGGTGCCGCGCTCGCCGTCGGCAAGGTGCTCAGCGACCAGGGCTCGGGCAGCGACTCGCAGATCATCGCGGGCATGGAGTGGGCCGCCCGGGACGTGCACGCCAAGGTGATCTCCATGAGCCTCGGCTCGACCGAGCCCAGCGACGGCACCGACCCCATGGCGGAGGCGGTCGACGCGCTGTCCGAGGAGACGGGCGCGCTCTTCGTCGTCGCCGCGGGCAACACCGGCGCCCCCTCCTCCATCGGCTCGCCCGGCGCGGCCGACGCCGCGCTGACCGTCGGCGCGGTGGACTCCGACGACCGGCCGGCCTACTTCACCAGCGGCGGGCCGCGCTACGGCGACAACGCCCTCAAGCCCGACCTCTCGGCGCCGGGCGTCGACATCCTCGCGGCCCGCTCCGGGCTCGTCGACGGCGACGGCTACTACACGTCCATGAGCGGTACGTCGATGGCGACGCCGCACGTCGCGGGGGTCGCCGCGCTGCTCGCCGAACGGCACCCCGACTGGTCCGGTGCCCGGCTCAAGGACGCGCTGATGTCGACGTCGAAGCAACTCGACGCGTCCGGATACCTGTTGGGCGCGGGCCGGGTGAGCGTGCCGGACGCGGTGGACGCCCGGGTCACCGCCACCGGAAGCGCCGATCTGGGCTTCTACGGCTGGCCCTACGACACGAACGAGCCGGTCACGAAGACCGTGACGTACGCCAACTCCTCGGACACCGGTGTGGAGTTGAGCCTCTCCGTGCGGGGCGCCGCCGACGGGGTCGCCACTCTCGCCGACTCGGCGCTCACCGTGCCCGCGCACGGGACCGCGTCCACGACGGTGACGGGCGACGGCTCGAAGGCCCCGGTGGGCGACACCTCCGGCCAGATCGTCGCGTCGGCGAACGGCGCGCCCGTCGCGCACACCGTGTTCGGGCTGGTCAAGGAGGAGGAGCGGTACACGCTCACCGTCCACGTCAAGGACCGGGACGGAGCTCCCGCGGCCGCCGACCTCGCGGTGCAGCGGTTCGCCGCCGGTGCCGACCCCTACTCCGCCGCGGTCGGCGACTCCGGCACCCTGAAGCTCCGGCTGGTGCCGGGGACGTACGGTCTGACGTCCTTCCTCGACGTGCGGGGCAGCCACGGCGCCGACTCGCTCGGCCTGGGCTTCCTCGCGGCGCCGGAGATCACCCTCGACCGGGATCGTGAGGTCATCCTGGACGGAAGGCAGTTGCGGGAGATCAAGGCGAAGGTCGACCGGCGGACCGAGACCCGGCAGCTGCTCATGGAGTACGACCGGAACGCGGGCGGCTCCGATCTGTCCGGCGCCGTCCAGGTGCCCGTCATGTACGACAGCGTGTTCGCGGCACCGACGCCGAAGGTGACGCAGGGCGGCTTCGAGTACCGGACGGTGTGGCGGCTGGGCAAGCCGCTGCTGGAGGTCGACGGCGTCGGTGAGGCCGTGGTCCAGCCCGGCGGCACGCTGATCGAGGGCCGCGGCGGGCTGCCCCTGGTCGACGTCGGGACCGGGCCGTTCACGGGAGTGCGCGGCAAGGCCGTCCTCGCGCGGCTCGGCGAGGGGGTCGAACCCGCCGCGCTCGCCCAGGCCGCCCAGGACGCCGGCGCCAAGGCCCTGTTCGTGACCGACGACGCGGCCGGGAGGCTCAACGCCTGGTTCGGCACGGACGACAACGCGGACCGGCCGCTGCAGATCGCCACGGTGAACACGGCGGACGCGGCCCGGCTGCGGGCGCTCGGCCACGTCGGGATGACCGGCACACGCAACACGCCCTATGTGTACGACCTTTCGCAGGGCCACCCGGGCGCCGTCCCGCGGGGAGACCTCACCTACCGGCCCGGAGCGCGTCAACTCGCCGAGCTGCACACCAGGTTCCACGGGTCGCGGCCGGCGTCGGGCAGCGAGTTCCGGTACTCGGTCACCGACACCTTCCCCGTCGGTATCGGCTTCCAGGAGCGGATCGACTACCCGGCCGAGCGGACCGACTACGTCTCCACAGAGGCGGGGCAGCTGTGGCACGAGTCGGTGAACCTCGGGGCCGGCGCGCTGGAGGAGCGCAGCGGCCTGATCCGCTACCGGGGCGGAACGCACCCGACGCTGAAGTGGTTCAGGCCGGTCCTGCACCCATGGCTGGGTACCGGCCTCGGCTGGGGCCAGCAGCGATCGGGCGGCGTGATCCAGTTCAACACCCCCGGCTGGGGCGATTCGGGGCCCGACCACACCGGCTTCGGCGACGTGTGGAGCGAGGACTCCGGGATGACCCAGGTCACCGGCGTGTACCAGGACGGCACCCTGGTGGACCGGCGCACGAGCTCGGGCGTGTACGTCTGGGACGCGCCGGCCGACGAGCACACCTACAAGGTCGTCACGGACACCACGCTCGACCCGGACCGCTGGACCCTGTCGACGAAGGGCCACTCGGAGTGGACCGTGCGCTCCGCGGCCACCCCCGACGACCGCTGGACCTTCCTGCCGCTGATCAACCTCGCGTACGACGTCGACACCGACCTCGCGGGCACGGTGCGCGGCGGGGGCCGGGTGCGGGTCGGGATCCACGCCGGGTACGTGGCGGGCGCGACGGACACCGGGACCCTCGGGGGCGGCGGGCTGGAGGTGTCGTACGACGACGGGGCCACCTGGCGGACGGTCCGGCTCACGGGTGGACAGGCCTCCTGGAAGGGGACGCTGGACGTGCCCCGGGACGCCCGGTTCATCTCGCTGCGGGCCTTCGCCCGCGACGACCGGGGCGGCTCGGTGAGCCAGGAGACCGTCCGGGCGGTGGGGGTGCGGTAGCGGGCCCCCACGGTACGGGCGGCGCCGGTTCCCCTGGGAGAGGGAGCCGGCGCCGCCCGCGCGTTCACTTCCCCGGGTGCTCCGCGATGCCCCGTACGACCCCCAGGTCCACCAGGTCCTGCGGCCGGATGCGGAGCTGGTCCGCCGTGGCGCGCACCTCGCACGCGGGGCGCTTGAGGATCGCCGCCGCCGGCTCCGGCGCGATGACGGAGAAATAACTGTCAGGCGTGGCCCAGGTGTTGCCCGGCGCGGCCAGGGCGAGGGCGCCGCCCGAGCCGCCCTCGCCGATCACCAGCGTGGTGACGGGAGTGCGGGCGGTGGCCACCGCGGCGAACAGGTCGGCGATCGCGGAGCCCGCGCCCTGCCGCTCGGCCTGCGCGTCGTTGGCGGCACCCGGGGTGTCCACCAGCGTCAGCACCGGGATGCCGAGCCGGCCCGCGAGACGGATCAGCCGTGCCGCGGTGCGGTACCCGGCGGGACGGGTCGCGGTCCCGCACTGTGCCGCGTACGCGACCGTCCGCCCCTCGGGCCCGATGCCGAACCCGCACAGCAGGCCGGCGTCGGTGCCGCCGCAGCGATCGCCGCCGATCGCCGCGCGGCGGCTGAAGTAGGCGTCCAAGTAGGCCTCGGCACGCGGGCGTTCGGGAGAGCGGGCCCGGACGACGGCGTCCCAGCCGGTGGCGGGCAGGCCGGGCGCGCCGAGGGCGGCCGGCACCGGCGCGGCCTCGGCGGAGGGGTCGCTGAGCAGGGCCAGCCACAGCGCCAGCGTCTCCCGCAGCTCCCCCTCCGGTACGACGGCGTCCACCGCGCCCGCCGCCACCTGGGCCTCCGCCGTGTACGCCGCCGGGTCCGCGCCGGGCGGGCGGACCCGGGAGCCGGCGAAACCCACCTGGGCGCCGGGCAGCGCCAGGGTCACGTCGGAACCCGCGCCCAGCGTTGCCCAGCCGCCTCCCGTCGTCGGATCCCGCACCACCGCGATCTGCGGCAGCCCGGCCTCCCGGGTCAGCGCCGACTGCCGTGCCACCCGCTGGAGCTGGGTGAGCGCGAGCATGCCTTCCTGCATCCGGCTGCCGCCCGTCGCGACCAGCGAGACGACCGGCAGCCGGTGTTCCCGGGCGTGGGCGTACGCGGCTTCCAGACGGTCGCCGGTGCGTTCGCCGAGCGAGCCGCCGAGGAAGCCGAACTCGAAGGCGATCAGCGCGACCCGGGTGCCGCCGACGACCGCGCCGCCGCAGACGACGGACTCGTCCTCGCCGGTGCGGGCGGCGGCACGGGAGCGTGCCTCGTCGTACCCCTGCCAGGACAGCGGGCCGTCCGGCTCGAAATGCCTCATCGGCACCCGGAGTTCGGTGAACTCGTCGGTGACGAGGGCGATGGCCTCACGGGCCGGGAAGCGGTCAGTCATGCGTGACGTCGTTCGGGCGGGAGTCCGCGAGGGCGTCCGGGAGCGCCCGCTTCAGGATCTTGCCCATGTCGTTGCGGGGCAGGGCGGACAGGAAGCGCACCGTGCGCGGGCGCTTGTGCGGGGCCAGCCGGCGGGCCACGTGCTCGGCGAGTTCGCGGTCGAGGCCCGGGGCGGGGGCGTCCACCGGCACCACCCAGGCCACGATCCGCTCGCCCAGGTCGTCGTCGGGCTCCCCGGTGACGGCGGCCTCGCGCACGGCGGGGTGTTCCAGCAGCGCGTTCTCGATCTCACCTGCGCCGATCTTGTAACCGCCGCTCTTGATCAGGTCGGTGGCCTTGCGGCCCACGATGCGTACGCAGCCGTCGGCGTCGCGCACCGCCATGTCACCGGTGCGGAACCAGCCGTCCGCGGTGAACGCGGCGGCGGTGGCGTCGGGCCGGTTCAGGTACTCGGTGAACAGGTTCGGCCCGCGCACCTGGATCTCGCCCACGCTCTCGCCGTCGTAGGCGCCGGTGGGATTGCCCTCGGTGTCGTACGAGCCGGTCGGGGTGCCGTCCGCGTCGTACGAGGCGAGCGTCGAACCGTCCTCCTCGACCAGCCGCAGCCCGACGCCCGGCAGCGGCACCCCGACGGTCCCGGGCCGTGCCGGACCGTCCACCCGGACGCTGGTGTTCATGAGGGTCTCGGTCATGCCGTACCGCTCGACGACCGGCCGACCGGTCGCCGCCGTGATCCGCTCGTGGTCGTGCACCGGCAGCGCGGCGGAACCGGAGACCAGCAGCCGTGCCCGGCCGAGCGCCTTGGCCAGCTCCGTGTCCTCGGCCAGCGCCTCGGCCAGCCGGTGGTACATCGTCGGCACCCCGAACAGCATGGTCGCCCCCGCGTTCAGCTCGCGCGTCACGCCCTCCGCGCTGAACCGCCCCAGGTGCCGCACGGCCCCGCCGCGCCGCAACGGCCCGAGGATGCCCAGGATCAGGCCGTGCACATGGAAGAGCGGCAGCCCGTGCACGAGCACGTCGTCCCCCGTCCACTGCCAGGCGTCGGCCAGCGCGTCCAGGGTCGAGGCGATCGCGCGTCGCGGGACGACGGCGCCCTTGGGCGGACCCGTGGTGCCGGAGGTGTAGACGACGAGGGCCGGGGCGGCGGGGTCGTCCGGCTCGTCGGGGTGCTCCGGGACGACCCCGCCCGCGAGGTGCGTCACGACGTCGATGCGCTCCAACTCCCGTACGGGCGAGGGGAGGTCGTCCCCCTTCCCGGCGAGCACCAGCGACGGCGCGCTGTCGGACACGATGTGTCCCAGTTCGCCCTCGCCCGACTTGGGGTTGAGCGGAACGGCGGGCACCCGGGCGAGCAGCGCGGCCACCACCCCGACGGCCGTCTCCAGGGACGGCGTCGCCCACACGGCGATCCGTTCCCGGCCTTCGAGGCGCGCGGCCAGCGCGCCCGCCGAGGCGGCGAGTTCCGCGTACGTCAGGGACCGGTCGCCGAAGCGAAGGGCGGGCCGCCGTGCGGTCGAACCGCTGACCAGGGCCGGAAAGAGGGAGGACACGCGGGGTGCTCCTTGCCAGTAGGGACGATCTGCCGGTGACAGTCAGAACCGTTCCTACACCAGGGCGCGGGAAACCTGCCGGAGCCCGCGACCGGCGGAGCGCGAGGCAGATCACACCGGACGGGAGTCCGCACCCGACCTCGTCCGGCGACCGGCACCCGACCTCGTCCGGCGACCGGCACCCGACCTCGTCCGGCGACCGGCACCCGGACGCGCTCGGCGCCCGGCGCGAGGGCCCGCACCAGGACCCGGTGAGAAGGACGTGCACGAGGACGCGCGTCGACGTTCGCGCGGGGGCGCGTGCCGGCACGTGCGGCCGGGACGTCCGGGCGGCGGGTGGTCACGTCGTTCCCGAGCCGGGAACGACCGTGCGGAAAACCATGGCGTGGGACGATCCGGGCCCGTAGTCTCGCCCACGGCGCGACCATTTGACGGATCAACCGCCACGACATCACGGGGCGGCGGGTCGACGGCGCGACGGAGCGAGGAGCGGGGCGGAGCGAGGAGTGACGCGGAGTGCGGCGAGCGGTGTGACGGGCAGGACGGCCGGACGGACCGGCGGCGTCTGGAAGCGCGCGGCGGCACTGTTCTCGCGCAGGGCCGACTCCGAGATGCGCGCCCTCGCGGTCGAGCTCTCCCGGGTCATGAGGAAGCGTCTCGACCCGCCCGTCGACGTACGGGAGCTGGCCGGCGCGCTCTGCGAGGAGATGAGCCGGCGCCGGGACGGCCGGCCCGTCCAGCTCCGCTTCGAACGCTTCCCCGACGAGATCGAGGTCACCGGTCTGTGGATGGAGTTCCACGACTTCGACCTCGTCATCGTCGAGGAGCGGGCCGAAGCGGTCCAGCAACTCGTCATCCTCGGACACGAGTTGTGGCACCTGTCGGCCGGTCACGCGCACTCCCACCACCACTTCGCCGGCGCGGCCGCCGCCCGCGCCCTGTCGGACGACCCCCGCTGGCAGGAGATCGCGCTCACCGTCGCCGCCCGCAACGGCTCGCACGAGGCCGACGAGGCCGAGGCCGAGGACTTCGGCCTCCACCTCGCGAGCGTCTTCCGCTCCTGGGTGACCGGCTCCCGCCCACAGGGTCCCGCCGACCCTCTCGGACGCGCGATCCAGGCCTCCCTGGGCTACCGCGGCCCCCAGGACTGACCGGTGATGGACCCCGCCCGCTTCCTCGCCGGGATCTACATCTCCTTCTGGATACCGATCGCGGTCCTCACGGCCGCCCTCGCCATCAAGCTGCCCAGCATCGTCAAGCTCTGGAAGGACCCGCTCCTTCGGGCCGTCGGCGGCCTCCTCGTCCTCGCCTGCTGTGTCTTCGTCTTCGCCGCGCCGCCGACGATCTCCTGGACCAACCGCGTCACCGGTGTACCGAACATCTCGGCGCCTCTGCTCTACAGCCTCGTCACCGCCTTCAGCGGAGCCTGTCTGCTGATGATCACGACCTGGCGCAACGGCATCACCGACCGTGTGGCCACCCGGCGCGCCACCCGCTGGGTCGTCGCCGTCTACGCCGGCGTGATCGTCGCGCTGTGGGTGCTGTTCGCGCTCGCCGACGCGCCCGTCGAGCGGATCAGGGACCTCGACACGTACTACGCCCGCACGCCCTTCATGCGTGAAGTGATCGTGCTCTACCTGCTCGCGCACACCACGGCCTGCCTGATCACGTCCAAGCTGCTCTGGAACTGGATCCGTACCGACGGACTCGACGTATGGCTGCGCGGCGGGCTGAAGTTCCTGGGCGTCGGCTACACGGTGAACCTGGTCTACGACGCCGGGAAGCTCTGCGCCGTCGGCGCCCGCTGGAGCGGCCACGACCTGGACTGGCTCAGTACCCGGCTGGGCCCGCCGGTCGCCTCCCTCTCCGCCGTCCTGATCGCCGTCGGATTCATCCTGCCGCACGCCGGCCAGTACCTGCAGCGGCGTGCGCGCACCCGGCTCGGCCTCTGGCGGCTGCGGCCCCTGTACCGGCTGATGCGCACGGTCGCGGGCAGCCGGGTCCCGCTGAGGCTCCGGGGCACTCCGGAACTGCGCCTGATGCGCCGTGAGACGTTCATCCGGGACGCGCTGCTCCACCTCTCCCGGTTCCTCGACGAGGACCTGCGGCGCACGGCGTACGAGGCGGCGGTCGGTCTGGGGTTCGAGGCCGGCCGGGCGCGGGCGCTCGCCCACGCGGTGACGGTCCAGGACGCCGTCGGGACCGGGAGGCGAACACGTCGGGACGGCGGCACCGCTCCTCTCGTGGACCCGGACACCGAGAACCTGCTGGCGGAGATCGAGGCCGTGTCGCGGGCCCTGCGCCGCCCCGAGGACATCCGGGCGGTGCGCGCCGTCGCGGCCGTGCCGGCCGAGCGGGTCCCGGCCCGGTGAACGCCCGGCCCCCGCACGAGCCGGGCCCGTACGGGCGGTTGTAGCCTCCCCGGAGATCAGACGTTACGAGGATGGAGTCCGCCGTGGCCCGCACCGCCGCCCGCCCCCGCATCGCACTCGCCACCTACCGGCCGGAGGAGGGCACGACGAGCGCGGACCGGGACCTGCCCGTACTGAAGGGGGCGCTGGAGGACGCCGGGGCGCCGGCCGAGATCGCGTACTGGGACGACCCGGCGGTCGACTGGGCGGACTTCGACCTGGTCGTCATCCGCTCGACCTGGGACTACAGCTGGCGGGTCGCGGAGTTCGTGGCGTGGGCCGAGCGGGTCGCGAAGCTCACCCGGCTGGCGAATCCGGCGGCGGTCGTGCGGTGGAACACCGACAAGCGGTACGTCGGCGAACTGGCCGCGGCCGGGGTGGCGACCGTGCCGACCCGGTATCTCGCGCCCGGCGATCCCGCGGATCTTCCCGGCGACCACGAGTACGTGGTGAAGCCCACGTCGGGCGCGGGCGCACGGCTCGCCGCCCGCTACCGGCCCGAGGAGCGGGAGACCGCGCTGCGACAGCTCGCCCGGATGCACGAGCAGGGGCTGACCGCCATGGTCCAGCCCTACCTGCGCGGCGTCGACACCTCCGGCGAGCGGGCGCTGCAGTTCTTCGGCGGACGCTTCCTGCACGCCGCCCGCAAGGGCGCCGTCCTCGAGCCCGGGACGGCGTACGACGCGGACAAGGTCCCGCACCCCCGGCTGGAGGCCTGGCAGCCGACCGCGGCCGAACTCGCCCTCGCCGAGCGCGCGCTGGCCGCCGTACCGTCCGGTACGGACGGGGACGCCCTGCTGTACGCCCGCGTCGACGTCGTCGACGGCGACGACGGGGAGCCGTGCGTCATGGAACTGGAACTGGTGGAACCCAACCTCTTCCTCTGGCTGCACCCGGAGTCGGTGCCCGTCGTCGCGGAGGCGATCATCCGGGCCGCCCGCTGACGGCCACCCGCTGCAGCAGCCCCCAGGTGAACTCGGCCGCGCACTCCTGCCGTGCCCCCGACGCGTCCGGGGCCGTGAAGGCGAGCCCCCAGCGGGTGGGGGCGGTCCCCTCCAGCGGCCGGGCGGGGGCGAAGGCGCGGGCGGCCTCGTCGACCGTGCAGGACCAGGGGGTCAGGTCGTCGAGGGTCTTCAGCACCGGACCGGCGACGCCGGGTGCGCGGACCAGCCACTCGTTCCAGACCACCCCGTTCGACAGGGCGAGAACCTCGAAGCGCAGGCCGGGCCAGAGGGGGACGGGCCACAGCAGGGCCTCGCAGGTGAGGTCGCCGATCCGGCGCGGGGTGACCGACTCCGGGGCGCCGAGGACCGAGCGGTAGCGGTGGGCGGCGGAGCGGGAGCGCGGGGCGTGCAGCATCGCCTGCCAGCGCCGGTTGGCCTCGCGCATGTCCGCGAGGGAGGCGCCGAGTTCGCGGCGGGCGTCGTCGACGAGGTCCGGGTTGTGGTCGGCCATGCGGCGCAGCAGGACCAGTTGGAAGTCGAGCGGGGTGAAGGGGCCGGCGGGTCGCTTGGCGGGCATGGAGCCCATGATCGCGCATCGGGCCGGTACGCGGGCGGCGCCTCGTGGAAGGGGCGTACGCCTCGCTGTCCCCACTGGTCGAAATCAGCCCCCGGCACCTCGCCGGGGCCCACCCATTGCCCCTCCAAGACCACCATGAGTAGCCTGTGTTCGTCATGCCGATCGTCTGTTGAAATTTCGAACATAGGGAGGGGGCCGGTTGTGGGACGCCTCGTACCTGCCGTGACCCGGGCTCTCGACATTCTCGAGCTCTTTCTCGACGGGGACGGCACGCTCTCCGCCCCCGACATCGTGCGCAGGCTGCAACTGCCGCGGACGACGGTGCACGAACTGGTCACCACGCTCGCCGCCCGCTCGTACATCGTGCAGATACCGGGCCAGCCCGGACGCTACCGCCTCGGTGTGCGGCCGTACCAGCTCGGCAGCCGCTACGCCGAGCAGCTGGACCTCGCGGCGGAGGGCCAGCAGGTCGCCCGCTCCGTCGCCGAGACCTGCGACGAGACGGTGCATGTGGCGATCCTGGAGGGCACGGACGTCATCTACATCGCGAAGGTCGACTCCACGCACGCCGTGCGCATGGTGTCGGCGGCGGGGCGCCGCCTCCCCGCCCACTGCACCTCCGTGGGCAAGATGCTGCTCGCCTCGCTGCCCGATCCGGAGCTGGCCTCCCGCATCCCCGGCGACGCGGACCTGGTCGCGATGACACCGAACAGCATCACCGAACCGGGCGCCCTGCGCGAGGCCCTGGCGGAGATCCGCCGCCGCGGCGTCGCCGTGGAGAGCCGTGAGTCGAACCCGGACGTCAGCTGTGTCGCCGCCCCGGTGCGCGACCGGGCGGGACAGGTCGTCGCCGCGCTCTCCATCTCCGTACCGATGATCCGATGGAGTGACGAGCGCCGCGGCGAGCTGGAGCAGCTCGCCGCGAAGGGCGCCGCCGAGCTCTCCGAGCGGCTCGGACACCGGAGCGTGGTGGGATGAGCGACCTCGACGTCGCGATACGCGCCGACGCGGCCCTCGGCGAGGGCCCGACCTGGGACGAGCGCGGACAGCGGCTGATCTGGGTCGACATCCTCGGCTCCCGGGTCCACACCTACGATCCCCGCTCCGGGCGCCGTACGGTCATGGTCACCGAGCAGCACGTGGGCGCCGCCAAGCCCCGCGTGGGCGGCGGTCTCGTGGTCAACCTCCGTGACGGCGTGGGGCTGTACGGTCCCGCCGGCTCGTCCGGCCGGTCCGGGGAATTCCGCTGGCTGCACCGCGAACTCGTCCCGGGCCGCCGGGGCAACGACGCCGCGGTCGCCCCCGACGGCGCGCTCCTGGCCGGCAGCATGCGCTACGACGAGGCGCGGGGCGGCGGCGCGCTGTCCCGGATCGCGGCGGACGGCACCGCGCACACCGTCCTGGACGACGTCACGGTCAGCAACGGCACGGGATGGAGCCCCGACGGCCGGCTGATGTACTACATCGACACACCGACCCGGCGGATCGACGTCTTCGACGTCGGTGCGGACCAATTGCCGTACAACAGGCGGGCGTTGGTGGACATCGATGCGGACGAGGGCTACCCGGACGGACTCACCGTGGACGCCGAGGGCTGCGTCTGGGTGGCGTTCTGGGACGGCGGCGCGGTCCGCCGCTACACCCCCGACGGCGGTCTCGACCGTGTGATCGCCCTGCCCGTGCGCCGCCCCACCGCCTGCGCGTTCGGCGGTGCCGACCTGACCGACCTGTACATCACCACCGCCCGTACGGGGCTGGTGGCGCCGCATCCGCTCTCCGGCTCGGTGCTCGTCGTCCCCGGCGCCGGCAAGGGCCTGGCCCAGCCCGCGTTCGCCGGCTGACGGCTTCCCGAAGGCCGGCTTCCCCGGCGTCCCCGCCCGGTCGGTGACCGGGCGGGGACGATCGGGTCGCGCCGCCGGTCACCGGCCGGGGGAGTTCACCTGCGTCACCGGCACCCCTCCGGCCGCACTGCCCATCAGTGTCAGCCGCACCGTGCCCGGACCCGCGGGTGTGGTCCCGTCTGCCAGCACGGCGAGGGCAAGAGTGTTGGCACCACGTGTGTTCAGCAGCCCGTTCGGCAGTACGAAGGTGTGCTGGGGGCCTACGTCGTTGATGTACTGGCCCAGGTTCCAGCCGTTCAGGAAGATCTGGACACGGTAGGCGCGGGACGGGTCGTCGGTGAGGGTGAGTCCGATCGAGGCGTCCACGCCGGGGTCCACCGCGAGCCGGAACCCGGTTCGGTACCAGCAGACGCCCTGCCCCCGCCGCGCCCGCGGGAACTCCACGGTCTGCCAGCCGCCGTCCGCGAACCCCGGCAGATGCCAGCCCTGCCGCTCCCCGTACAGCCCGCCGTGGTTGAGCGGCCCGCGCACCGGGTCCGGTTTCGCGGCGCCCTGGATCCGCCAGGAGAGCTTGGGTGCGGCGCCGTCGAAGGTCACGGCCGTCAGCCCGCGGGCCGCCTTGTGCGTGTCCCGGGCCGCGCCGTCCTGGTCGTGCTGCATCCGGCGCACGAGGACGGACAGCACGTGCGGCCCCTTCGCCCGGCTCGCCTCCGGTGTGATCGGGAAGGTGGCCGTGGCGGCCCAGGTCCCCTGCCGGACCGTCTTCCTGTCCGGCACCGGCATCCGGTGCGTGCCCAGCGGCCTGCCGTCCAGCCACGCCATCAGCAGCCCCTGCGTGCCCGTGACGTACGACAGGGACACCGACTGCACGCCGGCCGCGTCCGCGAAATGGCCCCGGTACCAGACGTCCCCGTAGTGGAAGCCGTAGTCGTCGGCGAACAGTACGGGCTGCCCGGCCGGTACGGGGGTGACGCTGTGGGACGACGCCCGGTCCGCGGTCCGCCAGGCCGAGTCGTCGAATTTCGCGGCGGACTCAGGGTTCTCGGTGTGGTGGCGCCACTTCCCCAGCGCCGGGAGCGTGACGGCCGGTACGCCGGGCAGCCGCCGCTCGGCCAGCAGGCTGCCGGACGTGGTGGCGCGGGTGCGCAGCGTGCCCTGGTTCCAGACCACGCCGTCCACCCCGCGCGGCCCCCACACCTCCAGGTCCGCGGGCGACACCGTGTCCCCGGTGAGGTGGACGGTCGTGCCGCGCAGGTCAGCGGTGCGCACCAGGGCCGGGCCGCGCACCAGGACCGGGCCGGACGGGGTGTCGTGACGCCACAGCCGCGCGGAGGCCGCGTCGTCGGCGAGGAGCAGCAGAAGCGGCACGGTGTTGCCGCCGCCCTCCACCAACACGCGTGTCAGACCGCCGAGTTCCGCGTCGATGCGGAGGAGGCCGTGTGCGTGCGCATGGCGTGCGCCGCCCTCCAGCACGGTGACCTTCGGCGCTTTCGCGCACTCCAGCACCGTCCAGGTCGCCTCGCCCTTCCGTCCCGTGAACACCGCGATGTCCTGGAGTCCGGCGGCCATCCGCAGCATGGGCTGCGCGCTGGAGTAGCGCAGCGTCCGCCGCCCGAGGGAGAGTCCGGTGGCGAGCAGCCGGGCGTCGAGGCCGGGGAGGGGCACGCGGACGCTCTCGCCGGCGAGCGTGACGTCGGCCACGACGTCGGCGGGCCGGTCGTTGCGCAGCACGTGGAAGTGCGCCTCGGTGTCGGGATTGACGAGGTGGTACGCCGTGATCCCGGAGACGGCCCGTGACCCGCCGCTGCCCTCGCCGACCGCGACGGCCGGCGCCCGGTCCAGTTTGGCGAGGTCGGGCACGGAGTGCAGGAGCTGCCCGATCTGGTGCATCGGGACCAGCTTCGGGGTCGGCCTGCGGGCCTCGTCGAGGGCGGCCCCGTAGTCGTACGACGTGTAGACGACCGGCGCGGGCAGCCAGCCCCAGGACGTGCCGCCGAAGGTCATGTAGACGTTGTGGACCTTGATGCCGTTGGCGAGGTTGGTCAGGTAGAAGCGCCGCTCGTACGCCGCGTCCCGGGTGCGGGCCGACTCCGCGTAACCCTTGCCGTCGAACTCCACCCCGCCCCACGGGTCGAACCAGCCGCCGCCGAACTCGGCCAGGAATCCGGGGGTCCCGGGGCTCGCGGTCGCACCGCCCTTCGTCCCGCCGATGCCGTAGTAGCCCCAGTCCGGCGGCTGTTCGACCGGGGACGGGTAACCGTCGAACCCGTACAGGTAACGGCCCTTCTCCCCGCCGGTGCTGAAGGTCCCCGGGGCCCAGTGGCCGTTCCTGCCCTTGTCGTTGTGGAACAGCGGTACGTCGATGCCGTCGGCGCGGACCTTGGCGTACAGGTGGGCCATGTAGTCGCGGCCGAGCGGGCTGGTGACGTTGTTCGCGTACTCGTTCTCCAGCTGGTAGAGGACGATCGTGCCGCCGCCGTCGGTGTGCAGGTGCCGGGAGGCGACCCGGTTCACGGCGGTCAGCCACTCGTCCACGTGCGACAGGTACGTCGGGTCGGAGGTCCGGGCGGTGCCCCGGGTGGCCGTCAGCCAGCCCGGGAAGCCGCCGGCGTCGACCTCGGCGTTGATGTACGGACCGGGCCGCAGGATCACGTACAGACCTGTCTCGGCCGCCGTGCGCAGGAACAGGCCGAGGTCGCGGACGCCCGTGAAGTCGTAGTGCCCCGGTGCGGGGGAGTGGAAGTTCCAGGAGACGTAGACGCTGATCGTGTTGTAGCCGTGGGCGCGCAGCTTCTGCAGCACGTCGCGCCAGAGGGAGGGGCTCGGCAGCCGGAAGGGGTGGACCTCGCCGGACCACAGCACCACGCGCCTGCCGTCGATCAGCATGGAGTAGCTGTCGAACCCGATGGTGTGCCGCCGTCCGTCGGCGCCGGGCGGTCCGGGAGCGGGCCCGGTGGGCACGGTGCCGGCCGCGTACGCGCCGCCCTCCGCGCTGCCGCCCAGCGTGAGGCCCAGCGCGGCGGCGCCGGCGAGTGCGCTGAAGGTACGTCTGCTCAACACCATGCGGGGCCTCCCAGGGACAGCGGCGTCGCTGTGATCATTGTCCACAGCGATACGTCCTATTCCGGTCATATGAGGTTCCCGGCGCGGCAAGGGCGGCCGGGACTCAGGCGCGGGTGACGGCGTAGGTGAGGAAGTCGGCCCAGGTGGCGGGGGAGAGGGCGAGGTGGGGGCCCTGGGGGTTCTTGGAGTCACGGACGTGGATGGTGCGGGGGGAGGTGGCCACCTCTACGCAGTCGTCGCCAGAACCACCGCTGTAGCTGGACTTGCGCCAGGAGAGGGCTACTTCGACGCAGTCGCCGTCGCCGCCGCTGCTGTAGCTCGACTTGAACCACGTCAGTCCGCTGGTGCTCATAGCGCTCCTCGCATCTGCTCCAACAGGCTCAGGGAGTCCGTGATGGCGAGAGCCTGTGAACGCATCCTGGCATAGCGCCGTTGGAGGACGCTGATCTCCTTCAGATCGGGGATGAGCAAGCCGCCTCGCTGCCCCTCGCAGTAGGCGAACCAGGTGTTCTCCGGCGTCTCCAGCAACTGCATGGGACCGTCGAGCCCTGCATGTGTCTCCCGTACCTGCGGCATGACCTGGATCTCGACGTTCCGCAGCTGGGCGATCTCCAGGACGTGATCGGTGAGCCCTCGGGTGACCTCCACCCCGCCCGTGCGCCGCAGGAGCAGCCCCTCCTCCAGGATGAAGCCGAAAGCCGTGTTCGGGCGCTCCCGCAGCAGTCGCCGGCGTTCCGCGCGTGCCACCCACTGCGCTTCGATCTGCGTGTCGTCCAGTGGGGGCAACTGGTTCGTGAACAAGGTGCGCGCGTACGCCTCCGTCTGCAACAACCCCGGAATCAACCGGCACTCGTATGTGTAGAGGGTGATCGCGGTCGCCTCCAGCCGCGCCCACTGCCGGAACCACGCCGCCAGCCCCGGCTGCCGTGCCAGATGCCCGGCCGCCTTTCGTAACGCCCCGGTGTTCCCCAGTGCCTCCTCCGCCCGCTCGACGAACGTCGGGTCCGGCATGCGGCGGCCCAACTCCACCGAAGCAACCGTGTGTTTGGAGAACCGCACCCGTTCGCCGAACTCCTCCCGGCTCAGCCCCGCATGCTCCCGCAACGCCTGTACGACCGCGCCGAACGTCCGCAGACTGTCGGACGACTCCGGCTCGCCACCCGTCCCCACCGCACCCTCGACCGCCATGGTCACCTCCCGCGATCATGGTCACGCCCCGTGACCGGTACTGTCCACCCCGTCACCGCGTACGCTCCCGTGGCGTACGCGGCGCCGACCTGGTGAAGTGCCCTCGCTCACCCCGAGATTGGGGGCATGACCGCACCACCCACCCCCCGACGCCCGGTTACCGTACGTGTGTTCACGCAGCGCTTCAGCGCCACTCCGCGCGGCGCCCGCCTCGCCCGCCACCTCGCCCTGGACCAGCTGCGCACCTGGGGCATCCCGCACGGCACGGACGCCTCCGACACCGCCGCCGTGATCGTGGCCGAGCTGGCCGCCAACGCGGTGACCCACGGCCGGGTGCCCGGCCGCGACTTCGAGCTGCGGCTCTCCCTCGTCACGGGCAGCGTCCGGGTCGAGGTCACCGACACACGCGACGGGACGCGTCCGCCCGGACCGGGCGACGTACCGCCGGCGGACCCGCTCGGCGAACACGGGCGCGGGCTCGTCCTCGTCGAGGCGCTCGCCGACCGGTGGGAGGTGCAGGACCGGGAACCGCCCGGCAAGACGGTCCGCGCCGAGATCGACCTGCCGGGATGGTCGGCCCTGACCGGACGGGCGGGCGGCCGGTGAACGGGACGGCGCAGAGCGGCGCGCGGTCAGGCGGCGGGCGCGCCGAACCACCTCGGCAGCACGTCGAACAGATCCTCCTGGTCCTCGCCGGCCCACGCCACATGACCGTCCGGGCGCAACAGCACGGCGGACACGTCCAGTTCCTCGCCGGCGTTGACGACGTGGTCGACCCGGTCCGCCCAGCCCGTCACCGACAGCCGGCCCGTCCGGTCGAGCAGCAGACCGCGGCCGGTGTGCATCAGCGCGTAGAGGCGACCCTGCTTCAGTTCCATGTCGCGCAACCGCCGGCCGAGCAGGTCGTGTCCCTCGCCGAAGTCGTAGCGGACCCCGACCGCGGTGATCATCTCGGTCACGTACCGGTTCACCTCCTCGAACTCCATGAGCGTCGAGAACAGCTCGCGCAGCGCGGTCGCCCCCGCGTCGCTCCCCAGCAGCGTGATCTGCGCGCGGGTGTTGTCCAGCACGCGGGCGCCCACCGGGTGGCGTTCGGCGTGGTAGCTGTCCAGGAGGCCTTCCGGTGCCCAGCCGCCGACCGCGGCGGCCAGCTTCCAGCCGAGGTTGAACGCGTCCTGGACACCGAGGTTGAGCCCCTGCCCGCCGGTCGGCGGGTGGATGTGCGCCGCGTCGCCGGCCAGCATGACCCGGCCGACCCGGTAGCGCTCGGCCTGCCGGGTCGCGTCGCCGAACCGCGACAGCCGGCGCGGCGAGTGCACGCCGAAGTCGGTGCCCGCGACCGCCCGCAGCCGCTGCCTGAACTCCTCCAGGGTCGGCGCGGTCGCACGGTCCTCCGCCACCCCGTCGGCGGGCACGATGACGCGGTACGTCCCGTCCCCGTTGGCGATGGTGCCGAACCGCAGCTGGGTCCTGCGGACCTCCGCGACGACGGCGTCGACCGTGGCCCGGTCCTCGGTCATCTCCACGTCGCCCAGCAGCGTCTCGACCTTGGCGGGCTCCCCGGGGAAACCGACACCGAGCAGCTTGCGCACCGCACTGCGCCCACCGTCGCACCCGACGGCGTACCGCGCGCGCAGCCGCGTGCCGTCCGCGAGATCGACGCTCACCCCGGCGCCGGCGGCGGCCCCGTTCTCGTCCTCGACCTCGTCCTGACTCAGTCCGACCACCTCGTGGCCGCGCCGGATCTCCGCACCGAGCTCCAGGGCGCGCTCGTGGAGCAGGCGCTCGGTGACCGGCTGCAGGGTGGAGAGGCCGTACGGGTGCGCCGTGTCCACCCCGTCGGGCCACGGCTTGTGGATGCCGCCGAAGAAACCGCCGACCTGGAACTTCTCGCTGACCGCGAGGAACCGGTCCAGCAGGCCGCGCTGGTCCATGATCTCGACGCTGCGCGCGTGCAGGCCGCGCCCGCGGGACTCCGCGGTCGGCTCGGACAGCTTCTCCAGCACGACCACGTGCACACCGTGCAGGCGCAGCTCGCAGGCGAGCATCAGTCCGGTCGGTCCGCCGCCGACCACGATCACGTCAATCATCAGTACGCCCGTTCAACCAGAGGGGATGTCGGCCGGCCGCCCCGTGCGCAGGCCCGCGCGCAACGCGACGTCATACGCGGACAACGGCGCATGTACGTCGTGAAGTAGGCATTTCCGCAGGTTCCGGCCCCGGTCGACGATTCTGCGGCACGACCGGGGCCTTGCCGCAAGCCCCCTGGCGCGCTATACGTTGAAGAGGGCAAGGAGCGGGAGTTCTCCTTGCCCTTCGTCGTCCGCGCGGTCCGCGAGGATCTCCGGCCGCGCGCGTCCGCCCCGATCCTGGCTAGCCGACCTGGTTGTACATCGCGCCGGCGGCCGGCCAGCCCGTCGGCTGCGGCGCGGGCTCAGGTTCGGGCTGGGTGCGGCCCCGGACCTGGGCGGCGGTCAGCCCGCCGTTGCGCAGGCCCGGTATCCCGGTCTGGCCGAGTCCGGCGGCCGGCGCGGGGGTCATACCGGGCATACCGTTTGAATTGGGCATGCCGGGCATGCTCGGCATGGGGGGCGCGGACATCGGCGGGGGCGGCATCTGGGCCACCGCCGGCATCGGCGGGGGCGGCATCTGGGCGACCGCGGGCATGGGCTGCTGCTGTGGCGGGGCGGCCGGGGGCATGGGGGCCATGGGAGGCATCATGGCGGCCGCCGGGGTGGGGGCGGGCATCATGGCGGCAGCCGGCGCGGGCATCAGTCCGGGCATGCCGCCGGGCAGTTGCGCCGGAGCCTGGGCCGGGCCCGGCCAGGTCTGCGCGGGCGGCAGACCGGGCATCGCGGCGGCCTGCGCGACCAGCGGCATACCGACCCCGTTCGTCTCGCTGATCAGACGGTCCACCGCCGCCGTGCCCGAGCTGTAGCTGGTCCCTGCGCTCGGCTCGGGCACGGCGGCTCCCCTCCTGGACCCGTAGAGCACCTGCTCCAGGCCGGACACCAGGCGACGCACGTCCACCTGGGGGCGCACCACGAGTCTCAGGAAGCGACTGGACGAACCGATCTTGTTGCCGCACTCGCGCACCAGGATCCGGTGCTCGGTGAGCAGCCGGTCGCGGACGACGGTGCCCTCGGCGCCCACGGGCAGCCGTACGAAGAGGAAGTTGCCCTGTGAGGGGTAGACCGTCAGGCCGGGCAGCGCGGTCAGCTGACGCGCCATGTCGAGCCGGTCGCGGCGCACCAGGTGCAGGCTCTCCATGTACTCGGCGCCGTGCTCCTTGAGCATGAACACCACGGTCTCCGCGAAGGAGTTGAGGTTCCACTTGGGCAGCATGGAACGGACCTTGCCCGCGAGCGCGGGGTTGGCCACGAGGTAGCCGAAGCGGATGCCGTGCAGACCGAAGTTCTTGCCGAGGCTGCGCAGCACGATCACGTTGGGCCGCAGCACCGCCTCCTCGACGACACTCGGCTCGTTCTCCGCGTCGGCGAACTCCAGGAACGACTCGTCGATGATCACCAGGTCCAGGTCCTGGAGCGCGTCCATGAAGTTCACGACCGTCTGCCGGCTCAGGAAGCCGCCGTCCGGGTTGTTGGGGTTGCAGATGACGGCGACCCGGGTGCCCCGGGCGCGGATGAACTGGATGTACTTCGCGGGGTCCAGGGCGAAACCCGTCGACTCCTGGAGCGGGAACATGTCGACACGCTTGCCGGTCTCCATCGGCTGGTCGGTCCAGCGGCCGAAGGTGGGGACGGGGATGGCGAGGGACTCGCGGACCAGCAGGTGGTCGATCCAGGTGATCAGTTCCGTGGAACCGTTGCCCATGGCGACACAGCTCGGCGGGAGCTGGAGCAGCGAGCACAGCTCGGCCGTGATGGTGTCGGCGCTGCTCGGGTAGTAGGTGATGATCTCGCGCAGCCGCCCGGCCAGTTCGTCGAACATGCCGGGCGTGGGGAAGTACGGGTTGCACGGGATGCAGAAGTCGATCGGGCCGACTCCATCGCTCTCGCGGGCGAGCGCAGCCATCGAGGGGCTGTGCGCCGCAGTACCGCGGAACAGCGAGGCGACGTTGTCGGCCATGGAACCTCCGTCTCTGGGTGGCCCGTGCGGGGGAACACGGGCCGACCCTTCATACGGAGAGAGGAGTGGCGCTGTTCAACTCGTGAGGATCCGGTGAGGGTCCGCGCGCTGGGGCAACCTCACGGCCCTCGACGGCGTCCGGCGCCGGACCCTCGGGGTGTCACGCCCCGAAGGAGTGCACCGTCGTCGTGCGGTACGTCCGCCCCGGGCGCAGCACCGTCGAGGGGAACGAGGGATGGTTCGGGGAGTCCGGGAAGTGCTGGGTCTCCAGGCACATGCCGTCGCCCTGCCGGTAGGTGTGCCCGGAGGTGCCCACCAGGGTGCCGTCCAGGAAGTTGCCCGAGTAGAACTGCACGCCGGGCTGGTCGGTCGCGATCTTCAGCGTGCGGCCGGAGCCCGGGTCGCGCAGGGTGGCGATGTGCTCGGGCCGGGCGGTGACGCCCTTGTCGAGCACCCAGTTGTGGTCGAAGCCCTTGGCGGTGACCAGCTGGGGGTGGCCGGCCCGGATGTCGCGGCCGATCGGCTTGGCGCGCCGGAAGTCGAAGGGGGTGCCCGCGACCCCGGCCAGCTCGCCGGTGGGGATCAGACCTGCGTCGGTGGGTGTGAAGCGTCGTGCGGCCAGGGTGAGTTCGTGGTCGTAGATGCCACCGCGGCCCTCACCGGCGAGGTTGTAGTACGTGTGGTTGGTGAGGTTGACGACCGTGGCCTTGTCGGTGGTGGCCTCGTAGTCGATGCGCCAGTCGCCGTGCCGGGTGAGGGTGTAGGTGACCTTCACCCTGAGCGTGCCCGGGTAGCCCATCTCGCCGTCGATGCTGGTGTAGTGCAGGTGCAGGCCGACATCGGAGCCGGAGGTGAAGCCCTCGATGTCCCAGACCTTGGTGTTGAAGCCCTTGGCCCCGCCGTGCAGGCTGTTCACGCCGTCGTTGACGGAGAGCTGGTAGGCCTTGCCGTCGAGGGTGAAGCGGCCGCCCGCTATGCGGTTGCCGTAGCGGCCGATCGTCGCCCCGAAGAACGTCGTGCCGGCGACGTACGACGCCAGGTTGTCGTACCCGAGGGAGACGTTCGCGTAGCGTCCGTGCCGGTCGGGGATCTCCAGCGACTGGACGATCCCGCCGTAGGAGATGACCTTCAGACGTGTGCCGCCGTTCTCCAGCGACCAGCGGTGGACCTTCGTGCCGTCGGCGAGCCTGCCGAAGAGCTCCTTCACCGGCTTCCCGCCCCCGGTGCCGGCGTGTGCGGTGCCGACCGTGGCGGCGGTGACGCCCGCGGCGGCCGCCGCGGCGATGATCGTTCGTCTGCTGGTTTCCATATGACGGCTCCTGCAGTGGAAGTTGAAGGCCCCCACCGAAGTGGGGGCCCTAGCGACTTACGAACCGACCTTGCGCTTGTTCCATACGTCGAACCCGACCGCGGCCAGCAGTACCAGACCCTTGATGACCTGCTGCCAGTCGCTGCCGATGCCGACGAGGTTCATGCCGTTGTTCAGCACGCCCAGGACGAGACCACCGATGATCGCGCCGAGGACCGTGCCCACGCCGCCGCTCATCGACGCGCCGCCGATGAACGAGGCCGCGATCGCTTCGAGTTCGAAGTTCAGACCGGCCTTGGGCGAGGCCGCGTTGAAGCGGGCGGCGAAGACCAGACCCGCCAGGGCCGCGAGCATGCCCATGTTCAGGAAGACCAGGAAGGTGACCTTCTTGTCCTTCACGCCCGACAGCTTCGCCGCCGGGAGGTTGCCGCCGATCGCGTAGATGTGGCGGCCGATGACCGCGTTGCGCATCAGGTAGCCGAAGCCGGCGACCAGGACGCCGAGGATCAGCAGGACCACCGGCGCGCCCTTGTAACTGGCGAGCAGCATGGTGACCGTGAGTACGGCGGCGATCAGCGCGACGAGCTTGAGCAGGAAGAGGTTCCTGGGCAGGACGCCGAGCGAGAACTCCTGCTGCCGCTTGCGGTCGCGGACCTCCTGGAACACCACGAAGGCGATCAGGGCGATACCGAGCAGCAGCGTGAGGTTGTGGTAGTTCGTGTCGGGCCCGACCTCGGGCAGGAAGCTGTTGGCGACCTTCTGCAGACCCTCGGGGAACGGGCCGATCGTCTGGCCCTTGAGGAAGATCTCGGTCAGACCGCGGAAGGTCAGCATGCCCGCCAGGGTCACGATGAACGACGGTATGCCGAGATACGCGATGAGGAAGCCCTGCGCGGCGCCCGCGGCCGCGCCGATGGCCAGGCACAGCACCAGGGCGAGCGGCCAGGAGAGGTTGTGGTTGACCATCAGCACGGCGCCGATCGCGCCCACGAACGCCGTCAGCGAGCCGACCGACAGGTCGATGTGGCCCGCGATGATGACGAGCATCATGCCGATCGCGAGGATCAGGATGTAGCTGTTCTGCAGGACCAGGTTGGAGACGTTGCGCGGCAGCAGCAGGTCGCCGTCGGTCCACACGGCGAACAGCACCACGATCAGACCGAGGGCGAACAGCATGCCGTACTGCCGCATGTTGCGGCGCATGCCGTCGAGGAGCAGCTGCAGCAGACCCTCACCCCCGGCGGCCGATCCGCTCTTTCCCGGCGGCGCGGGGGCCGGCGTCTTGGCGGTCACATCCGTGCTCATCGCGTTACCTCTTTGTCCTTCGTCATCTGACGCATCAGCGTTTCCTGCGAGGCCTCCGCCCGCGAGAACTCACCGGTCAGCCGTCCCGCTGCCATCGTGTAGATGCGGTCGCACATGCCGAGCAGCTCGGGCAGCTCGGAGGAGATGAAGACGACCGCCTTGCCCTCGGCCGCCAGTTTGTCGATGACCGTGTAGATCTCGAACTTGGCGCCCACGTCGATCCCGCGGGTCGGCTCGTCCAGGATCAGCACCTCCGGGCCCGCGAAGATCCACTTGCTCAGGACGACCTTCTGCTGGTTGCCGCCCGACAGCTTGCCCACCGGCTCGAACACCGTGGGTGCCTTGATGTTCATCGACTTGCGGAAGCCCTCGGAGACCTGCCGCTCCTCGTGCTCGTCGACGATCCCGCGCTTGGCGACCTTGTCCAGGGCGCTGAGCGTGATGTTGCGGTTGATCGTGTCGATGAGGTTGAGGCCGTAGTGCTTGCGGTCCTCGGTGACGTACGCGATCCCGTGCCCGACCGCCTCGGACACGGTCTTCGTCCGGATCTCCTTGCCGTCCCTGAGCACCGTGCCGCCCGCGTAGCGGCCGTAGGCGCGCCCGAAGACGTTCATCGCCAGTTCGGTGCGCCCGGCGCCCATGAGCCCGGCGATGCCGACGATCTCACCGCGCCGTACGGAGATCGACACGTCGTCGACCACCTTGCGCTGCTGGTCGATCGGGTGGAACACGGTCCAGTCGCGGATCTCCAGGGCGGGCGCGGCGCCCTCCTCGGGGTGGTGCGGTGTCCGCTCCGGGAAGCGGTGCTCGAGGTCGCGTCCGACCATGCCGCTGATGATCCGGTCCTCGGTGGTCTCCGCGGCCTTCACGTCGAGCGTCTCGATGGTCCGGCCGTCGCGCAGGATGGTCACCGAGTCCGCGACCCGCTCGATCTCGTTCAGCTTGTGGGAAATGATGATCGAGGTCATGCCCTGGTTCTTCAACTCCAGGATGAGGTCCAGGAGTTTGCCGCTGTCCTCGTCGTTCAGGGCGGCGGTCGGCTCGTCCAGGATGAGCAGCTTCACCTTCTTCGACAGCGCCTTCGCGATCTCGACGAGCTGCTGCTTGCCCACGCCGATGTCGGCGACGCGGGTCTGCGGGTTCTCGTCGAGCCCGACCCGCCGCAGCAGCTCGGAGGCGTGCCGCAGCGTCTCGGTCCAGCTGATGAGCCCACGGGTGGCGTGCTCGTTGCCGAGGAAGATGTTCTCCGCGATGGAGAGGTAGGGCACCAGGGCCAGCTCCTGGTGGATGATCACGATGCCGCGCTGCTCACTGGCCCTGATGTCCTTGAACGTGCAGACCTCCGACTCGAAGAGGATGTCCCCTTCGTAACTCCCGTGCGGGTGAACGCCGGAGAGGACCTTCATCAAGGTCGACTTGCCGGCGCCGTTCTCCCCGCAGATGGCATGGACCTCGCCCTGCTGGACGGTCAGAGTGACGTCCGACAGCGCCTTGACGCCGGGAAAGGTCTTGACGATCGAGCGCATTTCCAGGACGGGTCCCGCCATGGTCGTGCCTTCCAATCACTAGGAGGTGGCGGTTACTTGAGGTCGCTGTCCTTGTAGTAGCCGGTGGCGACGAGTTCCTTCTCGTAGTTGGTCTTGTCGACGCTGACCGGCTGCAGCAGGTACGCGGGGACGACCTTGGTGCCGTTGTCGTAGGTCTTGTCGTCGTTGATCTCGGGCTTCTTGCCCTTGAGCGCCGCGTCGACCATGTTCGAGGCCACCGTCGCCAGCTTGCGGGTGTCCTTGTAGACGGTCATCGTCTGCTCGCCCGCGATGATCGACTTCACCGACGCGAGCTCGGCGTCCTGGCCGGACACGATCGGCAGCGGCTTGCTCTTGGAGCCGTAGTCGTCCGACTTCAGCGACGAGAGGATGCCGATGGAGATGCCGTCGTAGGGCGAGAGCACCGCGTCGACGTGGGCCGTCTTGTACGCCGAGGTGAGGATGTCGTCCATGCGCTTCTGCGCGGTGCCGCCGTCCCAGCGCAGCGTGGTGACCTGGTTCAGCTGGGTCTGGCCGGACTTGACGACGAGCTGCTTCTTGTCGATGTACGGCTGCAGAACGCTCATCGCGCCCTGGAAGAAGTACTTCGTGTTGTTGTCGTCGTTCGAGCCGGCGAACAGCTCGATGTTGAACGGGCCCTTCTTGCTGCCGTCCTTCAGGCCGAGCTTGTCGACGATGTAACCGGCCTGCAGCTCACCGACCTTGGTGTTGTCGAACGACGCGTAGTAGTCGACGTTCTTGGTGCCGAGGATGAGGCGGTCGTAGGAGATCACCGGGATCTTGGCGTCGGCGGCCTGCTGGAGCACGTTGTTCATCGACTTGTTGTCGATGGCCGCGATGATCAGGGCCTTCACGCCCTGCGTGATCATGTTCTCGATCTGCGAGACCTGCTGGTCCGGGTCGTCCTCACCGAAGGCCAGCTTGGTCTTGTACCCCTTGGACTGAAGGTCCTTGACCACGTTGTTGCCGTCCCCGATCCAGCGCTCGGAGGACTTGGTCGGCATCGAGATGCCGATGGTGGCGCCCTTGATGTCCTTGCTGTCGCTCTTGCTGCCTCCATCGCTGCTCTGGCCGCAGGCGGACAGGGACAGCGCGAGGGACGCGGCGCCGGCTATGGCGGTGAGGACGGCTCTGCGATTGCGCATGATCATCTTCCTTGATGTCGTGGACCGGGCTCCGCCTCGCGATGCGGGGACGCTCCGTGGGGCGGTGCGAAGAAAAGACCGAGGAGAGGTGTGTGGGATTGTGCGCGGCCGTGTCGGCTTTTGTGAAGGGGAGTTAGTCGGAACGTTATGAGGAGGTGTCAAAACGCGACATCGGACCGGGAGTTCGCGAGCCGAGCGGCGCCATGTCGCCGTCCGCTCCGTGCCGTGCGAGCAGGTCCAGGGCGAGCCTGCCGCGCCGCACCCGCTCCCGGGCGGTGTTCAGGGTCAGATCCCGCAGGTGATGGCCGTACGGGTAGATCCCGGGGGCCTTGGACAGGCCGAACTTCAGATAGATCGGTGCGCCGCGCCGGATCAGCTCGGCCACCTCGTACATCCGGACATACCCGCCGAGATCGTCGGGGGCTTCGATGTACATGTCCATGGGTGCGGCCGAAACCCGACGGATCTCCGTGAGGTGATCGAGCGTCAGGTCGCTCGGGACGTTGATGGAGTCCGCGCCGAGCCTTTCGTATACCGCGTACGAGGCCGGGTTGACCGGCCCCACGAGTGCCGAGAGCTTGAGGGTGGTGTCGGCCGGGATGATCCCGGCCACGCGGGCCCGGTGCAGCGTCCACAGCACGCCCTCGTCGGCGACGAGCAGGCACTTGACGCCCAGCTCCGTCGCCCTGACGGCGTCCTCGACACAGCCGGCCACCGCGTCGTGGCCACGGGCGCGCAGTCCGCCGCCGCGGGAGTCGGAGCGTACCGAACCGCCGATGTCCCAGGTGCCGCGTGGACCGGTGAACAGACACAGCTCGATGTCGCGCGAAGCGGTGGCCTCGACCATCTCGGTGATCTCGGCGTCGGTCAGCATCCAGACACCGCTGCCCTGGCTGATCCGGTGGATCGGAACGTCGAGCCGCGAGGACTCCTTGAGGACCACGGCCAAGGCCTCGGGACCCTCCACGGACGGAACCTCGGTGCGCCAGCGACCGCCTTCCGGGAAGCTGTGCGGCGAGGCGTCGGCGGGGGAGAGGACGGGCGCGCCCAGGCCGAGCGCGGCGAGTGCCTGCTCGGCGGGTCGACGGGGAGCCGGGGGAGAGGGGTCGGTCACTGGCTGTCCTTCATGTTCGTGATTTCGGACGGAGTTCGCGGGTTTCGGCGTGCGGGGCCGGGTGGTACGCCGGTACGGAGCCGTCAGGTAACTCCGCACCGGCGTACGGCTAGGGACGCAGAAGGACCTTGCCGACCGCGGGATCGCCGGACCCCGCCAACTCGATGGCCTCGGCGAACCCGGTGAGCGGCAGTTCGTGCGTGACCAGCGGCAACGGGCTGAGCAGCCCCGCGCCGAACACCCGCACCGTGTGCGCCCAGGCCGCCGGCGGCGCCCCGAACACGGTGTGCACCTCCAACTGCCGTACGACGAGGTCGGTGGGGTCGAGCCCCTCCGCGCCCGGCGCCGGGATGCCCGTGAGGACCAGGCGTCCGCCGCGCCGGAGCAGGGAGGCGGCGGTGCGCGCGGCGGACGCGGACCCGGCGGTCTCGATGACGACGTCGAAGTCGGCGGGCAGTTCCTGGTCCTTCGTACGGAAGTCGGTGGCTCCGAAGGTCCGCGAGAGCTTGTCCCGGTCGGGGCGGGTGCCCACGACGAGCAGCTCCCCGGGGGAACCCGCCCGCAGGAACTGGACGGCGAACATCCCGAGCGTCCCCGTGCCCACCACCGCGACCCGTTCACCGGGTCGCGCGTTCGCCTTGAGCGCGGCCGCCGCGACACAGGCGGCCGGCTCCAGGAGGGCCGCCGCCGTCAGGTCGGCGTCGTCCGGCAGGACGTGCAGCAGCCGGGCCGGCAGGGTGAGGGTGGCGGCCATCGCGCCCGGCTGGGTGAAGCCCGTCTCCTCGTACCCCGCCGTGCACAGCGTGGTCTCGCCCGCGTGGCAGCGGTCGCAGACCTGGCAGTTGCGGAAACCCTCGCCGACGACCTTGCGGCCGACGAGACCGGCGGGCACCCCGGCGCCCACCTCCGCCACCGTCCCGGACCACTCGTGGCCGGGGGTGAGGGGATAACGCACATACCCTTCGGGCCGGTTGCCCTGGTACACCTCGCGGTCGCTGCCGCAGATACCGACGGCGTGGACCCGGACCAGCGCCTCGCCCGCGGCCGGCGGCACCGGCTCGTGGGCGGTCAGCCGGTGCTCACCCGGCGCGTCGACGACGACCGCGGTACTCACTGCGCCCCCTTCGGCCTGCGCTGCTCCCAGCCGTCCGCCCAGAGGTCGAAGCGGGCCTGCTGCTGCGGGAACTCGGCCGCCGCGTCGACGTCCAGCTCGACACCGAGACCGGGTTCGTGGGACAGCTCGAAGTAACCGTCGACGACCTGCGGGGCGCCCTTCACGACCTTCTTGATCTCCGCGTCCGCGAAGTCGTTGAAGTGTTCCAGGATCTTGAAGTTGGGGGTGCTGAAGCCGACCTGGAGGGAGGCGGCGGTGAGGACCGGGCCGCCGACGTTGTGCGGAGCGACGAGCACGTAGTGGGCCTCGGCGGTCGCGGCCAGCTTCCTGGTCTCCCAGATCCCGCCGAGATGACCGACGTCGGGCTGGATGACGTCGACGGCCTGGCTCTCGAACAGCTCACGGAACTCGATGCGGTCGTGAATCCGCTCGCCGGTGGCGATCGGGATGTCGACCTTGGCGGCCACCTTCTCCAGCGCCTTCAGGTTCTCCGGCGGCACCGGCTCCTCCAGCCACGCGGGCTTGAAGGGCGCGAGCTCGCGGGCGAGCCGGACGGCGGTCGAGGGCGAGAAACGGCCGTGCATCTCCAGCATCAGCTCGGTCTCGGGGCCGATCGCGTCGCGCACCGCCTCGATGAGTGAGACGGAGTAGAGCGTGGCCTCGTGGTCGAGCTCGAAGTGGCCGGTGCCGAACGGGTCGATCTTGAGGGCACGGTACCCGCGGGCGACGACCTCCTGAGCGGCCTTGTGGTAGGCCTCCGGGGTCCGCTCGGTCGTGTACCAGCCGTTCGCGTAGGCCTTGACCCGGTCGGTGACCTTGCCGCCGAGCAACTGCCACACGGGGACGCCGAGCGCCTTCCCCTTGATGTCCCAGCAGGCCATCTCGATGACGGCGATGCCCGACATCACGATCTCGCCGGCGCGCCCGTAGTCGCCGTACTTCATGCGTCGGACGAGGTCCTCGACAGCGAACGGGTCGGAACCGAGAATGTGATTGGCCTCCGCCTCCCGCAGATAGCCGATCAGCGCGTCGGTGTGGCCCAGCATGCGGGTCTCGCCGACTCCGGTGACGCCCTCGTCGGTGTGCACCTGGACGTAGGTCAGGTTCCGCCAGGGCGTCCCGACCACGTGTGTGCTGATTCCCGTGATGCGCACGGCAGTTGCCCCCTGTGCTCTTGCAGTCTGTTCGAAATTTCGTCACACGTTCGAAATGCTGGCGTGACAGTAGGATGCGGGCCCGTGAGTGTCAATGGGTCGAACGCGACGGTCGGCGGCGGATTTTGGCGATATGCCTCGGGTCGTCGCCCACGTGCCGCTGTGAACGAGGGGTGCGACGCGCCGAAACGGATGGTTCACCACACAACTTTCACAGCCGTGACTATCAACGGGACGCATGAGGAACTTAGTCTTCCGGCGTCATGGACTACTGCGACCCGTGCCGAAGGCACCTCAACGGCGCCCTTGCCTGCCCGGGGTGCGGCACCTCAGCCGAACAGCTCCGCTCATCCGCGGGCCGCACCGGGGCGCACCCGGAACCGGACGCGGGGACGAACCCGTACGACTCCGACGACCCGTACGAGAGCGAGGACGCGTACGAGGACGCGTACGACGAAGAGGACGACGACGAGGACGAGGGCGGCGGCGAGGACGGCCGTCGCGGGCGCCGCACCCGCGGGCGGCGGCGCGGGCGGGGGCCCGCCGCGGGCGGGGCGAGCCGGCGTGACCGGAAGGCCGCGGCGCACCGCAGGAGGCGTCGCAGGGTGCTCTTCGCCGGGGCGGGGCTGCTGCTCGCCGCGGGCGGCCTGAGTCTCGCCGAACTCGGCATCGAGGCGCCCGGAGTGACTCCGCACGCGGCCAGCGCGGACGCGTCCGCCGACGGGGGCTCCGGGGCCTCCGCGGAGCGTACGGCGCGGCCGGCCGGTGACACCGGGGGTTCCGGGGGCGGGGCGCCTACCGCCACGGGCTCGCCGAGTGCCTCGGCGTCGCCCTCCGCTTCCGCGTCCGAGTCCGCCAAGGGTGACAAGTCCAAGGACGGGGACAAGAAGGACACCCAGGGGGAGTCGGCCACGGCGGGGACGGGGGGCGGGGCGTCGGTGTCGGCGCCCGCCTCTTCGGAGCCGCCGCGTTCCGTCACGACGCCGCCGGCCGCGCCGACCTCGGCGCCGTCGACTCCGACGCCTTCCCCGTCGCACACGTGCAATCGTTTCCTGTGGTGGTGCACGTAGGGCCTCTCGGCCCCGCCGCCCCCTACCCTCCCCCAAGCTCTCGACTTGGCTCGAGCAGGGGGACCCCCGTCGTCCCCGGGGCTCCGCCCCGGACCCCGCCAGGGGCGCTGCGCCCCCTGGACCCCCGCCATCGGCCGTTCAGGCCGATGCGGGGGTCTGCGGGCGGCAGCCCCTTGGTCGAGCCCCCGGTTACGGCGTCAGCATGCGCTGGAGCAGATCGCGCAAGGACACCCGCTCCTCACGCGACAACCCCGCCAACGGCTCCCGCGCAAACCGCAGTGACTCCCGGAGCGAGTGCGCCACCCGGCGCCCCTCCTCGGTCGCCGCCGCCAGCTTCACCCGCCGGTCGGAGGGGTCGGGCCGGCGCTCCACCAGCCCCCGCGCCTCCAGCCGGTCCACGATCCCCGTCACGTTCGACGGCTCGCACTTCAGCTTCTGTGCCAGCCTCCGCATCGGCAACGGCTCCAGCGACAGCAGGCCGAGCAGCCGCGCCTGCGCCCCGGTGAGGGCGTGCTCGGCGGCGGCGTCCTCGTAGTCCTCGTGGTACCGGGCCACGACCGAGCCGATGAGGTCGACGACTTCCAGGGTGAGAGGGTCGATCCGGTGCGTCTTCTGGGTGGCCATGGCCTCCAGGATACTCCCTTACTTGACATCATGAAATATTCAGGAGCATGGTTGTTTCAGGTAGTGAAGTATTAGAGCCGTAGTGCGCAGGCAAGCGTGCATGCATGCAGGAAAGGCACACACCCTCATGACCGACACCCAGCTTCCCTCCGTCAGCCGCGAATGGCACCTGACCGCCCGCCCGGTCGGCTGGCCGAAGCCCGAGGACTTCGCCCTGGTCGAGGCCGAGATCCCGCAGCCCGCGGAGGGTCAGATCCTCGTACGCAACAAGTACCTCTCCGTGGACCCGTACATGCGCGGCCGGATGAGCGCCGCCAAGTCGTACGCCGCCCCCTACGAGCTGGGCAAGGTCATGCAGGGCGGCGCGGTCGGCGAGGTCGTCGCCTCCCGCGCCGAGGGGATCGAGGCCGGTGACCACGTCCTGCACTTCCTCGGCTGGCGCGAGTACGCCGTCGTGGACGCCAAGCAGGCCGTCAAGGTCGACCCGCAGGCCGCGCCGCTCTCCGCGTACCTCGGTGTCCTCGGCATGACCGGTCTGACCGCCTACGCGGGCCTCCTGCGCACCGCCTCCTTCAAGGAGGGCGACTCCGTCTTCGTGTCGGGCGCGGCCGGAGCCGTCGGCAGCCAGGTCGGACAGATCGCCAGGCTCAAGGGTGCCTCGCGGGTCATCGGCTCGGCGGGCTCCGACGAGAAGGTCAAGCTGCTCGTCGAGGAGTACGGCTTCGACGCCGCGTTCAACTACAAGAACGGCCCGGTGAGCGAGCAGCTGCGCGAGGCCGCCCCCGACGGCGTCGACGTCTACTTCGACAACGTGGGCGGCGACCACCTGGAGGCCGCCATCGGCCGGCTGAACCGGGACGGCCGCGTCGCGGTCTGCGGCATGATCTCCGTCTACAACAACACCGAGCCCGCCCCCGGCCCGAGGAATCTCGCGCGTCTCATCCAGACCCGCGGCCGTATCCAGGGCTTCCTGGTCGGCGACCACTACGACCTGCAGCCGCAGTTCGTCCAGGAGGTCGGCCCCTGGGTCGCCTCCGGCGAGCTCAAGTACAGGGAGACCCTCGTCGAGGGCATCGAGAACAACCTCGAGGCGTTCTTCGGCGTCCTGCGCGGCGACAACATCGGAAAGATGATCGTCAAGCTCTGACGTCCCGGCAGGGCTTCTGCTTGACTTCCGGCATACGGTAACTTCTTTCCGAAGCCGTTGCGATCGTGGGCGCGAGTCGCGGCGGACCAGGGAGGAACGCACCGTATGTCCATCCAGCAGTCCGACGTCCTGTACACCACCGTCGCCACCGCGCACAACGGCCGCGACGGCCGTGTCGCCACCGACGACGGCAGCCTCGACGTCGTCGTAAACCCGCCGAAGGAACTGGGCGGGAGCGGCGCCGGGACCAACCCGGAGCAGCTCTTCGCCGCCGGGTACAGCGCCTGCTTCCAGGGTGCGCTCGGCGTCGTCGCCCGCGGGCTGAACGCGGACCTCACCGGCTCGACGGTCACCGCCAGGGTCGGTCTGGGCAAGAACGAGGACGGGTTCGGCATCATCGTCGAGATCTCCGCGGCCATCCCGGCCGTGGACGCGGCGACGGCGCGGGACCTGCTCGAGCGGGCCCATCAGGTCTGCCCGTACTCGAAGGCGACCCGGGGCGACGTCACGGTGACGCTCGTCTGACGGGCCCACCGACCGCGGCGCGGGCCGCGTCCCGGGAACGGGGCGCGGCCCGCGCGTGGTGGGGTGGGCGGCGGCCGGACCCCGCGCCGCCTCAGGACACTGTCAGCAACGCCCGTGCCGCTTGCGGGAATTCGCCCTTCGGGTGATCGCGGAAGAGCGGCTCGGTGCCGAAGAGGACCGCGTGCGGGCCGCTGATGACGCAGGCGTGGCCGCCGGCCGCTCTCGGGCCGCCGCCCGCCGTCGGCCGCCAGTGGCCCGAGAGGAGCGGGTCGCCCGGCGCGTACGCCTGCTCGACACGGACGTGGGGGCCGAGGCCGGTGAACCAGACGGGCGCGTAGACGAAGCTGTGGCCGGGGGCGCCGGACGTGCTGCCGCCGTCCCTCGAATTCACCACGCGGACCACGCCGTTGGCGTCCCCGTCGCGCGCTACCGGTACTGCCGCGAGCAGGCCCGTCGCGCTGTTGAGCGCCGCTCCGGAGACACCGCGTCCGACCAGCCCGTGGGAGCCCGGGAAGGCGTCGAGGGCCGCCCGCGCGGCCGGGTTCGGACGGGCGCGATCGAGTCCCGCCGACACGAACAGGACGTCCGCCGCGGACCAGTCGGAGCCCGCGTCGAGGACAGCCGTCGACACCGGGACGATATCGAAGTCCATCTCGCGCAGGGCGAAGAGCTCGCCCGGAGTGACCGCCGCGGCGACCCTGACCCGGTGCAGCGGCGTTCCCCGGGTGTCCCTGGCCGCGTCGAAGACGACGTCGTACCTCCGGGCGAGGGCGTTGGCCCGCGGGCGCGCCGAGGAGGGCACGGCCGCGCTGCCGTCCGCCCGCCGCCGTACCGGAACCCCCTGCCGGAGCCGGGAGTTGAGCGCCGCGATCGCCTGGGGTGTGTCGAGGCGCAGACGCGGGTCGCCGTGCGGGGCGAGGTACCCGGCCGGCGCGGCCGCCCGCACCGCACGGGCGGCGGCGGCCGCGGTCGCCGCCGGCAGGTCGCCGGCCCGTACCGGTACGACCGACGCGCCCCACAGCCGCCCCGGGCTCCAGCCGGAGATGTCGTACATCGTCGAGACCTGGTCGCTGATGTCCCGCCCGTCCGCCAGCAGCACGTTGGCCAGTCCGCGTTTGGGCTGGTGCAGGTCGACGAGGTACGGGCCCCGCGCGTACGACCGTCCCGCGAGCCGGAAGGCGCGGGCCGCGCGGGTGACGCGTACGTCGTTGGCGAGCGGATGGCCGACGAGGCGGGCGGCGGCCGTGGGCTCTCCCGCGACAAAAGGACCTGGGCGTCACCAATGCCACGGATGGCGCACCCCCGGCGGGCCGGAGCGGGCATGCTGGGGGTGGGCACCGGCGCCGACGGAGGGCCGCGCGGGCTCCCGGCCGATGTGCCGCGCGTGGCGAGGAGGGCCCATGTCCCCGATTCCGTCGCTCCCCAGCAGGGCCGACGTGCTGCGCATCGCGCGCACCACGACCGACGTCAGCGGCCAACTCCTCGACACGGCCGGGAACATCACCAGAATCGCGCTCAACACCCTCGACCCCCGGGACGGCTCCGGGGCGGAGGCGCTGCGGGTGCTCCGGGAGACCACGGCGGAGCTGGCCGAGGCGAGTGCGTCGCCGCAGGCGCAGGAGGCCTTCTACCGGATCGTGGACACGCTGACGCGGCTGGGGACGACCGGGGCGCCGCTGGCGACGCATCCCGTGAGCGAACCGGCCCGGGTGCTGCTGGCCGCGGTGGGCGACAGCCTGCTGCCGATCCTCGACGCGGTGGAGCCCGCGGTGGAGGAGGCGGCCTCCGCGCTCGGGGAGTTGCTGGAGGCGGGGTCGCCGTTGCTGCCGACGGTGGCGGGGGTGGTGGCGGGGGTGCTGCTGGCGTCGACGCCGGTGATCCGCGCCGCGGCCGACGTCCTGCGCGACTCGTCGCCGGAACTCCGGCGCATCGCGGACGCGTTGACCGAGGCGCTCGCTCCACTGCTGCCGCTGCAGGTGGCGCTCGCCGAGCGGGCGGCCACGGCGGGGGCGGGGGTGGTCCGGGCCGCGCTGCCGCCGCTGGCCGACCTCACGGAGGCTGCGGCCGCCACGACGGACGCCGTCCGTCCGGTCCTGATCGCCGGCGAGGAACTCCTCGTCTCCGGGCTCGAGCATCTCCAGCCACTGCTGCTGGCCTCGGCGTCCCGGGCGGGACGGGTGGCGCGGGCGGCGGCGGTCCGGGTGTCGGCGGCGGTGTCGCCCGCGGCGGACGGAGGCGTGGTGGTGGCGGTGACCCCCGCCTAGGCCCCCGGGGACCGTCCCGTCCAGGGACGCAGGGGGTGGGGGAAGGCGGCCCGAGCGCCGGTAAAGTGGCCCGCATGCGTGATCTCGGGGCAGGGTTCAACTACCTCATACAGGGCCAGCGATGGGCCGCACGGCACGGGAAGCAGTACGGATTCGGCCTGCTTCCGGGGCTGATCACCCTCGTGCTGTACGCGGCGGCACTCATCGCCCTCGCCGTCTGGGGTGAGGACTTCGTCACCTGGGCCACTCCCTTCGCGGACCACTGGACCAGCCCCTGGACGGGCCTCTTCCGCGGGCTCCTGACCGCCGTGCTCTTCGCCCTCGCCCTCCTGCTCGCCGTGGTCACCTTCACCGCGGTCACGCTCCTCGTCGGACAGCCCTTCTACGAGTCGCTCTCCGAGAAGGTCGACCGCGACGTCTCCCCGGACGGCACCGCCCCCGAGTCCGGGCTGCCGCTCTGGCGCGAGCTGTGGATCTCCGCACGCGACAGCCTCCGTATCGTCGTACGGGCTCTGGTCTGGGGCATCCTCCTCTTCGCCCTCGGCTTCGTCCCGGTCGTCGGCCAGACGGTCGTCCCGGTGATCGGTTTCTTCGTCACCGGCTTCTTCCTCACCGAGGAACTCACCGCGGTGGCCCTCCAGCGCCGCCGCGTCGAGCTCCGCGCCCGCCTCCGCCTGCTCCGTTCCCGGAAGATGCTGGTCTGGGGCTTCGGCACCCCCCTGGGCCTCGCCTTCCTGGTCCCCGTCGTCGCCGTCTTCCTGATGCCGGGTGCCGTCGCGGGCGCCACGCTGATGGCCCGTGACCTGCTGGGCGAGGAGACGGGCGAGCCGAGCGCAGACCGGGCGGCCCAGGGAGACCGGGGAGAGCAGGAGGACCGGGAGCTCGGGGCGACGGCGTGAACCAGGTCCTCGCCGTCGCCGTCGTCACCGTCCCGGCCGGCCTCGGTCTCGGGTCCGCGCCGTCCCGCTGACCCCCGGCGCGCCCGCGTCCGCGGCCACCGTCAGGATCGACCGGACCTGGGCGATGATGTCCAGCCGGTTGCGGACGAACTCCGGATCGGTGACCGTCCCGGTCGCCGGGTCCGCGTTGCCGGTGCCGAACGCGAGCACGGGTGTGTGTACATGGCCGCCCGGCAGGCTGTCGTGCAGACCGAGGCGGTCGCGCAGCAGCGTCGCGCGGTAGGCGATCTCGTTGGAGAGATAGTCCCCGCCGCCCCCGGCACGCGCCGTCGAGCCCGGGGTCGGGCCGTCCGGGCGTACGACCGGATCGGTGCCTCCCGCCGGGATCTCGGTCACCGACGTGTGGTCGTACACCGGGAAGCGGCCGGTGCTCGCGGCCACGATCCGCGCGTACGGGAGGGTCGTCGACGTCCACTGCGGCTGCGAGGCCGGATCGGTGACCGGGACCGTCCCGGTCCGCGACACGTTCTCGTTGTCCGGGAAACCGCCCCGCCAGGCTCCGTTGGTCCGCTCCACGTCGAAGCGCCCTACGCGGCCCTGGCTCACCGTCGTGAACAGGTCCACGCGCGGCAGCTGCCGCCGCAGCGTCCGTTCCACCGTGCCCTCGGCGAAGTCCTGCCAGCGGACGGGGAACACGGCGGTCTCGACGCGCGCGGGTCCGTCCGCCGTCCGGATCGTCGTACCGTCGAGAGCGAGGGCGGTGGCCCCGGACGGGTTGGAGGTCCGGACGTCCTGGTCCAGCGTGAACGGGTCGAACCCGGTGACCAGGATCCGCTTCACGCCCTTCGCGTGCGGATAGCGGATGTCCTGCTGGCCGCGCGAGGCCCGCTCCAACGTGGCCAGCAGTCGCGTGCGTTGCGCGTTCGTCAGCCCGAACCCGGGTGTCCACTGCCGCACTTCGCGGGTCATTGCGAGCCGCGCCCAGTACAGCGGCCGGTCGTCGTCCCGGCTCAGGTCGCCGCCCGCGGCGCCGCGTCCCTGCGCCCGGTCCACGGCCCGCCGCCACAGCCGCGCACCCTGCTGTGCGACCACGTGCTCGGCCCGCGCGTACGAGCCCGACCGTCTCAGCGCCCGGGTGAACTCCGGTGCCACCGTGTCGAATCCGGAGCGCCGCAGGATCTCCTGGGGCGCGGCCCGGTCGAGGCGCTGTTCCTCCACGGTGCCGGAACCCACGGTGCCGGAACCCACGGTGCCGGAACCCACGGTGCCGGAACCCACGGTGGCGGAGTCCGTGGTACCGGAGTCCGCGGTGCCGGGGTGCGCCGCGGCCGACGCGGTGGGGGTGACCGCCGCCCCAGCCATCAGGGTCAGTGCGAGTAAGCCGATCCGAACGCCTCTGTAGGTCAAGGGAGTTCATGCCTTCCGTCGCCGTGGGGTGCTGCCGGACGGCCGCAGTATCGCGTGACGGAGGGGGCGGACGCCATGAGGAGTGGCGCGCGCCGTGCTGCGGTGCGGCGGTCATCCGGGGATCCGTGCCGCCGCCTCCCGCAGCGCGCCCAGAAACGCCGCCGTGGCCGGTGCCAGGGACCGGCCCCGTACGGTCGCCGCGTACACCGCCCGGGCCGGCGCCTCCTCGTCGCGCACCGGAAGCAGGACGACGTCCGGGCGCACGGACTCGGCCGCGAGCCCCGGGACCAGGGTCACCCCGAGACCGGCGGCGACGTACCCCTGCTTGGCGGTCCACTCGGCCACGACGTGCGCGACACGCGGACGGAAGCCGTGCCGCAGGGCCGCGTCCAGCAGCGTGCCCTCGGGGCGGGCGGAGCCGGATATCCAGTCGGCGTCGGCGAGTTGGGGCAGTCGCACCGACGCCTCGGCGGCGAGCGGGTGACCGGCGGGCACGGCGACATACAGGGACTCGTCGAGAAGGTGGTGCAGGCTGTGGGCCTCCAAGGGGGCGCGGCCCGTCGTCGAGACGATCGCCAGATCCAGATGGCCCGTGGACAACCGGTCCAGGAGTGCCGGGGTCAGCCCCTCCTCGCGGCTGATCCGTACCCCCGGACGCCGCGTGCGGAAGGCGGCGATGGCGCGCGGCACCAGCGCCGCGTCGGCCGTGGCGAAGGCGCCGAAACGGAGCCGGCCGCCCGCCGCCTCGCGCAGCGCCGCCAGCTCGCGTCCGGCGCCGTGCAGCCGCTCGACCACCGTCTCGGCGTGCGGCACGAGGACCCGTCCCGCGTCCGTCAGCCGGACGCCCCGGGGCAGCCGGTCGAAGAGCGGGACCCCGCCGAGCGCAGACTCCAGCGAGGAGATCTGCCGGGAGACCGCGGACTGCGTCCAGCCGAGGGTCCGCGCGGCCACGGTGAACGAACCGTGCCGTGCCACCTCCAGGAAGACCCGCAGCCAGGTGGTGGAGAGACCGGGTACGTCATGCGGGTTGGGCATGGGACCCATGCTAGACATTCGCTTGCCGCATCGCTCGGGCCCGCCTAGCGTCGAGGACATGGAAAAGATCGCATTCCTCGGACTCGGTCACATGGGCGCGGCGATGGCGCGCCGACTCCTCGACGCCGGGCACCCGTTGACCGTCTGGAACCGTACCGCCGCGAAGGCGGAGCCGCTGGTCGCCGCCGGGGCCACGCTCGCCGCGTCCCCGGGCGAGGCCGTGCGGGACGCCGATGTGGTGATCACGATGCTCGCCGACCCCGCCGCGCTCGGCGCGGTCGCGGACGCCGTCGTGCCGCGGCTGCGCCCGGGGACGTACTGGGTGGAGATGTCGACCGTCGGCCCGGACGTGGTGAAGGAGCTGGCCGCCCGGCTGGGGGAGGGGGTGCGCCTCGTCGACGCGCCGGTGGCGGGCAGCACGGACAAGGCGGCGGCGGGGCAGCTCGGCATCCTCGCGGGCGGTGACGTGGCCGGCGTCGAGCGGGTGCTCGCCCCCCTCGGCACCGTCACCCGCACCGGCCCGTCCGGCTCCGGCGCCGCGCTCAAGCTCGTCGTCAACACCGCTGTGCTCGGCGGGGTCGCCCTCGTCGCCGAGGCCATGGTCCTCGCGGACGCGCTCGGCCTCGACGAGGACACCGTGCGCGGCTCGCTCGCGGGCGGGCCGCTCGGCGGTGCCGTCGGCCGTGCCTTCGCCGAGGGCGTGCACTTCGGTACCTCGCTCGCGGTGAAGGACGTCGCCCTCGCCACCAGGACCGCCGAACTCCCCGCCATGGAGGCGGTGCTGGAGCACTACAAGCGGGCGGCGGCCGATCCCGCCGTCGCCGACGCGGACATCGCGCAGGCCGTCGAGCGCATCCGCCGGCATTCGGCCTGAGGAGACGCCGTGCGGATCACACTCGACAGCCCGGCCGGTGCGCCCCAGCCCGCCAATGGCCACTACTCCCAGGTGGCACGCGTCGAACTCGCGGGCGGTGGAGCCCTGTTGTACCTCTCCGGCCAGGTCGCCGACGGTGTCGGCCTGGCCGAGCAGAGCCGGGGCGTCTTCGAGGCGATCGACGCGCTGCTGAAGGCACACGGCGCGACGCTCGCCGACGTCATCAACATCCGTACGTATCTGACGGACATCACCGGGCTCCCCGAGTACGGCGCCGTACGCGCCCGGTACCTCACCGGCACCCCGCCCACCAGCATGACCCTGGAGGTCTCCCGCCTCTTCAAGCCGGAGGCGCTCATCGAGATCGAGGTAGTGGCCGCCGTCCCCGCCGTCCGGGGGCCGGAGTGAATCCTTCCGGGTGATACTCCGCGCATGAAGGTCATCAAGGCGGCGAACCTGGGCGTCCTGTTCCTGCTGGAGCTCGCCGTCCTCGTGGCCGCCGGGTACTGGGGGTTCGGCGCGGACGCGGCGACACCGGCGACCTGGCTGCTCGGTCTCGGCGCCCCGGCCGTACTGGTCGTGCTGTGGGCGCTCTTCGGTTCCCCGAAGTCGCGCCGCAAGACCCGTGGCGCGGTCCGCGTCGGCTTCGAACTGCTCTGGTTCGGGGCGGGCGTGGCCGCGCTGGCCCTCGCCGGGGCCACGGGCTGGGCCGTCGCCCTCGCCGCCGTCTGCGCGGTGAGCAAGACAGCGGCGGCCGTCTGGCAGCAGTGAGCCGACGACGGTGAAGCCGGCACAGCCGGCCGGCGCCGGTGGACCGCCGTGATGGTGGCCGCTCCGATGGTGGGTCGCTGCGACGCCGGGCCGCCGCGGCGGTGGCGGCCCGTCCGTGGCCGGGCTTCAGGCCTCGCCCAGCAGCACCAGGAAGTCCCGGAACGCGGCCGGCATGTCCACCGACTCCGGATCCAGCAGCCACTGGTACTGGAGCCCGTCCATCACCGCCACCAGCAGCGGGGCGGCGCGCTCCGGCGTGAGCCCGCTCGGCAGCCGCTCCCCGTACTCGGTGCGCAGCACCTGCGCCATGCTCGCGCGCACGGCGACATAACGCCGGGTGAAGAACTCGCGCGCCGGATGCCCCTCCGTGACGCTCTCGCCGAGCAGCGCCGAGAAGGTCTGCACGATGCCGGGCCGCATGGCGTTGTAGTCGGCGAGCGAGGCCAGCAGATCCAGCCGCCACCGGCTGTCGGGCACGGCGTCCCACTGGTCGCGCTCCTTGAGGACCGCGACCAGCAGGGTGTCCTTGGTCGGGAAGTAGTGCAGCAGGCCCTGCTGGGTGAGGCCCACGCGCTCGGCGACGGCGGCCATGCTCGCGCCCCGGTAACCGCGTTCGGCGATCACCTCCAGGGCCGCGCGCACGATCTCCGCGCGCCGCTCCTCGCTCCTGGACCTGGTCGTCATGGCGTCACCGTACGGTATCCGTCCACCCCGAACATCACGGCAAGGAAACGAAACCTACCGCTCTACAGGTCGCGGGTGCAGGATGAGAACGTCCGACGGAACCCGCGGCCGTCCGCCGTACAGCCCCACGGCTCCGCGGACTTCAGGGACTTCGGGGACTTCAAGAACTGCACGGGCTTCACGGACTTCAACGAGGAGGTGCCACCGTGACGGAGGCAGCGGAGACAACGGAGACAACGGGGACAGCGGGGACAGCGGGGACTGTCGAGAGCCGGGCCGGGACCAGGGACGGGAGCGCGGCGGACCGGGCGCGCGAGAGGGTCGTCGAGGCGGCCCTCGGGAGGCTCGACCTGGACGCGAAGACGCGGCTGCTCGCGGGGCAGGACATGTGGTCGCTGCCCGAACTCCCCGCGATCGGGCTGCGCTCCCTCGTCATGTCCGACGGTCCGATCGGTGTGCGGGGCGTGCGCTGGACCGCCGACGACCCGTCCATCGCCCTCCCCTCACCGACCGCGCTCGCCGCCACCTGGGACCCCGCCCTGGCCCACCGCGCCGGCGTCCTCCTCGCCCAGGAGGCCCGCCGCAAGCACGTCCACGTGCTGCTCGCGCCCACGGTCAACCTGCACCGCTCGCCGCTCGGCGGCCGCCACTTCGAGGCGTACAGCGAGGACCCGTACCTGACCGGGCGGATCGGCACCGGCTATGTGCGGGGCGTGCAGTCCGGCGGCGTCGGCACCACCGTCAAGCACTTCGTGGCCAACGACGCCGAGACCGACCGCTTCACGGTGGACAACCTCGTCTCCGAACGCGCCCTGCGCGAGCTCTATCTGGCCCCCTTCGAGGCCATCGTCGAGAACGCCCGTCCCTGGGGCATCATGACCGCCTACAACTCGGTCAACGGCACCACGATGTCCGAGCACCACTATCTCGTGAACGAGATCCTGCGCGGCGAGTGGGGCTTCGACGGCTTCAACGTCTCCGACTGGACGGCGGCCCGCTCGACCGTGGGGGCGATCGAGGGCGGCCTCGACGTCGCCATGCCCGGCCCCGGGACCGTGTACGGCGACGCGCTCGCCGCCGCCGTCCGCGCGGGCCGCACCGAGGAGGCGAAGGTCGACGAGGCCGTCCGCAACGTCCTGCGGCTCGCCGCCCGCGTCGGCATCCTGGAGGGCGCCGAACCGGTGGTCACCGAGCTGCCGGCGTCCGTGGACGGCGAGGCCCTGGCCCGCGAGATCGCCCGCCGCTCCTTCGTCCTCGTACGCAACGAGAACGCGACGCTGCCGCTGCGGCCGGGCACCGTGGCGCTGAGCGGCGCCGCCGCCCGCGACGCCCGTGTCCTCGGCGGCGGCTCCGCCACCGTCTTCCCCGCCCACGTCGTGTCGCCCCTGGACGGCCTCACCGCGGCCCTCCCCGAGGGCAGCCTGTCGTACGCCGTCGGAGCCGACCCGAACCAGGAACTCGCCGTCGCCGACAAGGGGTTCGCGCTCCGCGCGGAATGCCGCGACCGGGACGGCGAGATGATCGGCTGCGGCTCCGCGCCCAACGGCCAGATCCAGTGGATGGGCAACGACCTTCCCGAGGGCGTCACCCACGACAACCTCCACACCGTGGACCTGAGGGGCACCTTCACCCCGCGTGTGGGCGGTACGCACACCTTCGGCATCAAGGGCCTCGGCGCGTTCACACTCACGGTCGACGGCACGGTCCGCTATGAAGGCACCCAGGTCAGCACGGAGGACAGCCCCTTCACGGCGTTCTTCGGCGCCCCCGAGGAGCGCGCCCGGGTCGATCTCGCCGCCGGTGAGACGTACGAGGTGTCCCTGCGCCAGGTGGTCGTCCTGCCCGAGGGCGCGCCCCTGAGGATGGTCGGCTTCGCCCTCGTCCACCAGGAACCGCAGCGCGATCCGGACGAACTGATCGCCGAGGCGGTCGCGGCGGCCCGCGCCGCGGACACCGCCGTCGTCGTGGTCGCCACGACCGAGCGTGTCGAGTCCGAGGGCTTCGACCGCGAGGACCTCCGGCTCCCCGGGCGCCAGGACGACCTGGTGCACGCAGTCGCCGCCGCCAACCCGAACACCGTGGTGATCGTCAACTCCGGTTCCCCGGTGGAGCTTCCGTGGCGCGAGGAGGTCGCCGCCGTGCTGCTCAGCTGGTTCCCCGGCCAGGAGGGCGGCAGCGCCCTCGCGGACGTCCTCACGGGCGCCCACGAGCCCGGCGGCCGGCTGCCCACGACCTGGGGTTCGCTCGCGGACGCCCCGGTCACCCAGGTGATCCCTGTCGACGGTGAACTCCCGTACACCGAGGGTGTGTTCATCGGCTACCGGGCCTGGGAGAGGGACGGCGGGACCCCCGCGTACCCCTTCGGTCACGGCCTTGGCTACACCGACTGGGCGTACGAGTCGATCGAACCTTCCGCCGGTGGCAGTGACGGTGACAGCGACGTTGACGTGGACAGCGTCGCGACGGTCACGGTCCGGGTCCGCAACTCCGGCGCGCGTCCCGGCCGCGAGGTCGTCCAGCTCTATCTGAAGCCGGTCGAGGCGGACAGCGAGCGCCCGGTCCGCCGGCTCGCCGCCTTCGCCGGTGTCGAGGCGGGTCCGGGAGAGAGCGCCGAGGCCGTGCTCGGCATCCCCCGCCGCGCTTTCGAGATCTGGGACGAGGAGGCCGGCACATGGGTGTTTGTGAAGGGTTCGTACGAGGTTGCCGCAGGCCGCTCGATCACCGACCACCGGGTCGTGACGACGATTAACGTCTGATCCGGGACAAGCCCCCCCGACGAGCCCCGGTCCGGAACCTGACCTCCGGACCGGGGCTCGTCGGTTCCCGAACGGCCTCGGACCGCAGGGCCCACGGGGACTTCGTGCCCCGACCGCCCTGATCGCCCGGCCGCCCGATCGTCCTGATCGCCCGACCGTCCCGCTCTCCGTCGGCCGGGTCCGGCTAGGAGCGCACCCCGAACCCGTACACCGTCTCCGAACGGTACGTCCCGCCCGGCCGCAGCTGCGTGCTCGGGAACTCCGGCCGGTTCGGGGAGTCCGGGAAGTGCTGCGTCTCCAGCGCGATCCCGTCGCCGGGCGCGAACGGCTCGCCCAGATGGTCGGCGGTGTAGAGCTGGAGGCCGGGCTCGGTGGTCGCGATCGTCAGCACCCGCCCGGAGGAGGGATCGTGGAGCTCCGCGACCTCGACCGCGCTCGCCGTCGTTCCCTTGTCCAGCACGAAGTTGTGGTCGTACCCGGCGCCGGCCTTCCGCGCCGTCCGGAAGTCGAAGCGCGTACCGTCCACGGACTCCAGCGCCCCGGTGGGGATGAGATCCGCGTCCACCGGCGTCAACCGCGAGGCGGCCAGACGGAGCTCGTGACCGCCCGCGTTCCCCGAACCGGCCAGGTTCCAGTACGTGTGGTTCGTCAGGTTCACCACGGTCGGCGCGTCCGTGACCGCCTCGTACGCGATGTGCAGCGCGCCCGCCGCGTCCAGCCCGTATGTCGCCGTGACCTCCAGACGGCCCGGGAAGCCCTCCTCGCCGTGCGGGGAGACCCGGGTGAGCCGCAGCCCGTGCCCGACCGGTTCCACGTCCCACACCCGCTTGTCGAAACCGCGCTCCCCGCCGTGCAGGGAGTTGGGGGCGTTGTTCTGCGCGAGGCTGTAGGTGAGACCGTCGAGCGGGAAGCGGCCGCCGGCGATCCGGTTGGCGTACCGCCCGACCAGTGCCCCGAGATACGGGTCCGGGTGCGCGAGATACCCGTCGAGGTCGGGGAAGCCCAGCACCACGTCCGCGCGGTGCCCGTCCCGGTCGGGGATCTCGACCGACTGGACGATCCCGCCGTACGTCAGGATCCGCACCCGCACCTCGGCACGCTCCAGCGTCCAGCGGTGGACCGGGGTGCCGTCGGGAAGGGTGCCGAAGAGTTCGCTGTCCATGATCGGAAGCCTAGGCCAACGACCTGTGCCCACCGGCCCGGGCCGTCCGCCCGGCCGCCGGGGCAGTCCTCAGCCCACCGGCCGGCGGGCCGTCACCACCCGATAGGCCAGCTCCGCGAGCCGGGCCTGGCCGTCCTTGCTCGGGTGGAACCAGTCCCAGTGGCTCAGCTGGTCCGTACCGAAGCGGAAGTCGTGGACCGCGCCCCCGTCGAAACGGCAGCGCCGGTCCTTGGCGCACACGTCCCTGAGGACCTTGTTGTACTGCTCCACCCGGTCCTGCACCTTCGCCCGCCGCAGCATCGCCCTGGAGCCCAGGGAATCCGCGTCGGCCAGCATCGAGGGACAGATGCCCAGTTTCCAGATCTGCTTGCCCAGCGGGTTGCCGCGCCCCTCGGACCACAGCCGCTTGAGATCCGGCACGCTCGACACGTACACCTGTGTCCTCGGCAGTTCGTCGCGCAGGGTGCCCATCGCGGCCTGGAACGCGGCGCGGAAGTCGGCGACCGGGGTCATCGCCGAGACCGAGGAGCGGCAGGCGTCGTTGGCGCCCACCATCACGGTCACCAGCTCCGGCTTCTCGACCACGGCCTGCGCCATCTGCTCCGGCAGGTCCGCCATCCGCGCACCGGTCACCGCGTAGTTCCAGCTGCGCTCGGCGGCTCCCGCCCGCCCGAGCAGCCGCACGGCCAGGCTGCGGACCCCGGTGTCGCTGCCGGTCGCCCAGGAGACCTCGGGGCAGTCGGACAGCACGGTGCAGGCGTCGAAGCCGCGGGTGATGGAGTCCCCGACGGCGGCCACGGAGCGGGGACTGGGGTTCCAGAGGGGGGTCGGCTTCGGGGACGGACGGCCCCCGGCGGTGCTGTGCGGAGCTGAGGAGCCGTCACCGGAGGCGTCGCACCCGGCGACAGCCAGCAGGGCCGCCGCCACCACGGCGAGGACGGCGCGCGGACTGTGGCTGCGGATGCGCATCCCCTGCTCCCCTCGTTCGTTGAACATGTCTGGTCAGCACCTGACCGACACGGTTGGCCGACATCCCGCAGTACACGGTCGGTCGCACCGCGTCCCCTCGGGTGAAACCTCGATGTTTCTGGGCGCTGGGACCGACGGTACGTCACACTCCTTGCGCCGCCGCACGGTAGCCTCGCCACGTGGCCGCCCTGCCACTGCCGTTCCGCTAAGTTACAAGATGTCTCGCTCTGCCCGGAGGCCCCAGTGACGACACGTGGAGTTCTCTACGTGCACTCCGCGCCCCGCGCGCTGTGCCCGCACGTCGAGTGGGCGGTCGCGGGTGTGCTCGGTACGCGCGTCAACCTCGACTGGATCCGGCAGCCCGCGGCGCCGGGCACCTGGAGATCCGAGTTCTCCTGGAAGGGCGAGGTGGGCACCGCCTCCAAACTCGCCTCCGCGCTGCGCGGCTGGCAGATGCTGCGCTTCGAGGTGACCGCCGAACCCTGCGCCACGGCCGAGGGCGAGCGCTACAGCTGCACCCCCGAGCTCGGCATCTTCCACGCCGTCACCGGAATCCACGGCGACATCCTGATCCCCGAGGACCGGCTGCGTGCCGCGCTCCTGCGCTCCCAGCGCGGCGAGACCGACCTGGAGGCCGACCTCGCCAAGCTCCTGGGCAAGCCCTGGGACGACGAACTGGAATCGTTCCGGTACGCGGGCGAGGGCGCCCCGGTCCGCTGGCTCCACCAGGTGGTCTGACCTGATGAGGGGCGTGACGGGAAGCCTCTAGGGGCGCGGGGACCTGCGCGCCCAGCCCCCCACGAGCCCGCACCCGACGAACAGGACGAACAAACGGATGTGGCCCGGACTCCGACAGGGAGTCCGGGCCACACGCCGGTTCAGTACACCTAGGGCCGGCTTCAGATCGTACGGAACGCCAGCACCACGTTGTGGCCGCCGAACCCGAACGAGTCGTTCAGCGCGGCGATGCGGCCCTCGACAGGCAGCTTACGAGCCTCCCCGCGCACGATGTCGGCGTTCGCCTCGGCCTCGGGGTCGAGGTTGTCGACGTTGATGGTCGGCGGAGCGATCCGGTTGTACAGAGCCAGCACCGACGCCACCGACTCCACACCCCCGGCGCCACCGAGGAGGTGACCGGTCATCGACTTGGTCGCGGAGACCGCCATGTGGTCGGCGTCGTCACCGAAGACCTTGCGCAGCGCCTTCAGTTCCGCCACGTCACCGGCGGGCGTCGAGGTCGCGTGCGCGTTCACGTGCACGATCTCGGCCGGGTCCAGGTCGGTGTTGTCCAGCAGGTTCTGCAGGGCGTGCGAGATGCCGCGGCCCTCCGGCTCCGGCTGCACGATGTCGTGGCCGTCGGCGGAGATGCCCTGGCCGACCGCCTCGGCGTAGACCCGGGCACCGCGCTTGGCGGCGTGCTCGGCGGACTCCAGGATCAGGACGCCGGCGCCCTCGCCCAGGACGAAGCCGTCGCGTGCGACGTCGTAGGGCCGCGAGGCGCCCTGCGGGTCGTCGTTGTTCTTGGACATCGCCATCATGTTGCCGAAGGCGGCGATGGGCAGCGGGTGGATGGCCGCCTCGGTACCGCCCGCGACGACGACGTCGGCGCGCCCGGTGCGGATCATCTCGATGGCGTAGCCGATGGCCTCGGCGCCCGAGGCGCAGGCGGAGACCGGCGTGTGCACGCCGGCGCGGGCGCCGACGAGCAGCCCCACGTTGGCCGACGGGCCGTTCGGCATGAGCATGGGGACGGTGTGCGGGGAGACGCGGCGGACGCCCTTCTCCTTCAGCACGTCGTACTGGTCGAGCAGGGTCGTCACACCGCCGATGCCGGAGGCGATGACGGTGCCGAGGCGGTCCGGGTCGATGGCCGGGTCGTCGCCGGCCCGGTCGGTGAAGCCGGCGTCCGCCCAGGCCTCCTTGGCCGCGATCAGCGCGAACTGCGCCGAGCGGTCGAGACGGCGGGCCTGCGGGCGGGGGATGACCTCGCCCGGTTCCACGGCGATCTGCGCCGCGATGCGGACCGCCTGTTCGGCGGCCCAATCCTGCTCCAGGGCGCGGACGCCGGACTTGCCGGCGACCAGGCCCTCCCAGGTCGAGGCTGCGTCGCCACCCAGCGGTGTGGTTGCGCCGATACCGGTGACGACCACGGTGCGATTGGTCGAGCTCACGGGAATTCTTTCTCCAACGGATACGAGGATTCAGCGGCGCCACCGCCGGGTGGCGGGGCAACGGACTGATCGATGGACCGGGCCGGGCCCGATCCGCGGATCAGGCCTGGTTCTTGAGGATGTAGTCGGTCGCGTCGCCGACGGTCTTGAGGTTCTTGACGTCGTCGTCCGGGATCTTGACGTCGAAGCGCTCTTCGGCGGCGACGACGACCTCGACCATGGACAGCGAGTCGACGTCCAGGTCGTCGGTGAAGGACTTGTCCAGCTGGACGTCCTCGGTGGGGATCCCGGCGATCTCGTTCACGATCTCGGCGAGACCTTCGACGATCTCTTCCTGAGTGGCGGCCATGTCAGGCGCTCCTTCGGTATGTATCCAGAGGGTGTGGCGGTACTCCGGCCGGAGTGGTCCGGACGGTGTGCCTAGGGGAGGGTAACCACCGTGGCGGCGTACACGAGACCCGCCCCGAATCCGATGACGAGCGCGGTGTCGCCGCTCTTCGCCTCACCGGTCGCCAGAAGCCGCTCCATCGCGAGCGGAATCGAGGCGGCCGAGGTGTTGCCGGTGGTGCGTACGTCGCGGGCGACCGTGACGTGCTCCGGCAGTTTCAGCGTCTTCACCATCGAGTCGATGATCCGCTCGTTGGCCTGGTGGGGAATGAAGACATCCAGGTCGTCCGGGCTGATCCCGGCCGCGTCCAGCGCCTGCTGGGCGACCTTCGCCATCTCGAACACGGCCCAGCGGAAGACCGCCTGGCCCTCCTGCGTGATCGCAGGGAACTTGATCTCGCCCTTGGAGTCGAGCGGGAGCGTCGAGACGTCGCCGATGTGGAAACGGTCCCACGGCACGGTCTGCTTGATGGTGCCGGCCTTGTCGCCCTCGCTGCCCCACACCGTGGGGCCGATGTGCGGCTCCTGGGAGGGACCCACGACGACCGCGCCCGCGCCGTCGCCGAACAGGAAGGCCGTCGCACGGTCCTCCAGGTCGGTGAGGTCGGACAGCCGCTCCACGCCGATGACCAGGACGTACTCCGCCGAACCCTCGACGATCATGCCCTTGGCCAGGGTCAGTCCGTAGCCGAATCCCGCACAGCCGGCCGAGATGTCGAAGGCGGCGGCCTTGTTCGTGCCGAGCTTGTCGGCGATCTCGGTGGCGATGGCCGGGGTCTGGCTGAAGTGGGACACGGTGGAGACGACCACGGCGCCGATCTGGTCGGCGTTGATCCCGGCGTCGGCGATGGCCTTCCCGGACGCCTCGATCGACATCGCGGCGACGGTCTCCTCGTCGGAGGCCCAGTGCCGGGTCTCGATGCCGGAGCGCGAGCGGATCCACTCGTCCGAGGAGTCGATCGTCTCGAGGATCACCTCGTTGGGCACGACCCGGACGGGACGGTAGCCGCCCACGCCCAGGATCCGTGCGTACGGGGCGCCCTTGCTGGGCTTGATCTTCGACATGCTCTCGGGCTCCTTGTCAGCCGCTGTGCTCGGCGAGGAGCTCGCGAGCCGCGTCGAGGTCGTCTGGGGTCTTCAGCGCCAGGGTCTTCACACCCGGCAGCGCGCGCTTGGCGAGGCCGGTGAGCGTGCCACCCGGGCACACCTCGATCAGCGCGGTCGCGCCGAGTTCCTGGAAGGTCTCCATGCACAGGTCCCAGCGGACCGGGTTGGCCACCTGGCCGACCAGCCGCTTCAGGACGTCGGCGCCGGACTTGACGGCCTGGCCGTCCCTGTTGGAGACGTACGTGACCTGCGGGTCCGCGGGGTTCAGGTCCTGGGCGGCCTGCGCGAGCGCTTCGACGGCCGGTGCCATGTGGTGCGTGTGGAACGCGCCGGCGACCTTCAGGGCCACCACCCGGCGTACGCCGTCGGGCTTGTCCGCCTCCAGGGCCGCCAGCTGCTCCAGCGTGCCGGCGGCCACGATCTGGCCCGCGCCGTTCACGTTCGCGGGGGTCAGGCCGAGCTTCTCCAGGTGCGGGACCGTCGTCTCCGGGTCACCGCCCAGCAGCGCCGACATACCGGTCTGCGTGACGGCGGCGGCCTCGGCCATCGCCAGGCCCCGGGTGCGTACGAGCGTCAGCGCGGCGGTGTCGTCGAGCACCCCCGCGAACGCGGCCGCGGTGATCTCACCGACGCTGTGCCCGGCGACGGCGCCGGGAGCGAGGGCGGAGACGTCGCCGAGTGCCGCGGCGGAGAGGAGTCCGGCGGCGACCAGGAGCGGCTGTGCGACAGCCGTGTCCCGGATCGCGTCCGCGTCGGCCTGCGTGCCGTAGTGGGCAAGGTCGAGACCGATGGCGTCCGACCACGCGGCGAGGCGGTCGGCGGCACCGGGGAGATCGAGCCAGGGAGTCAGGAAGCCGGGCGTCTGGGCGCCCTGGCCGGGAGCGACGAGTACGAGCACTCTCACACTCTCTCTTGTGGACGGCCACGGCCGCCCGTGGGGACAGGGACGAAGAACACGAAGGGGAATTGTAGGGCTCCGACAAATGACTACGTCTGGAGATCTCCATCGGCCAGACGCCCCAGGATGAGCGCGATCCGCAGTGTGAAGGCGGATCGTACATCCGAGGGTGACCAACCGGTGACGTCAGTCACACGTCGTAGCCGGTAGCGCACGGTGTTGGGGTGAACGAAGAGCATTCGGGCCGCGCCTTCGAGGCTGCTCGCCTGTTCCAGATACACACTGAGGGTTTCGAGGAGCGCGGAGCCGGCCTCCTCCAGTGGTCTGTAGATCTCCTCCACCAGTTGCTCACGGGCCGAGGGATCTCCGGCGATCGCGCGCTCCGGCAGCAGGTCGTCGGCGAGGACCGGGCGCGGGGCGTCCTGCCAGGCGAAACACGCTTTCAGGCCGGCCGCGGCGGCCTGCGCGGAGCGGGTCGCCGCGAGCAGGTCGGGCACGATCGGCCCGGCGACGACGGGTCCGGCGGCGTACGGGCCGATCAGCGACTTGGCGACGCCGAGCGGGTTGTCGCTGCCGCCCGCGATCACCACGAGCCGGTCTCCGAGCACCCCGGTCAGCACCTGCAGCTTGGCGTGCCGGGCCGCCCGCCGGATGGCCTCGACGGTCAGCTCGCTGTCACCGTCGGGCGCCGTACCCAGCACCACGCAGACGTGTTCGGGGGAATTCCAGCCGAGGGCGGCGGCGCGGGAGACGGCGCCCTCGTCCGCCTCGCCGGAGAGCACGGCGTTCACGACCAGGGACTCCAGCCGGGCGTCCCAGGCGCCGCGTGCCTCGGCGGCCTGCGCGTAGACCTGGGCGGTGGCGAAGGCGATCTCGCGGGCGTAGACGAGAAGGGCCTCGCGCAGCACGGACTCGTCGCCGGGAGCGGCCACCTCGTCGATGGCGCTCTCCATCACCTCGATCGTCGTGCGCACCATCTCGACGGTCTGGCGCAGGGTGATGGCCCTGGTCAGCTCGCGGGGGGCGGTGCCGAACACGTCGGTGGAGATGGCCTGGGGAGCGTCGGGACGCCGGAACCACTCGGTGAACGCGGCGATGCCGGCCTGGGCGACGAGCCCGATCCAGGAACGGTTCTCCGGTGGCATGGCCCGATACCACGGCAGCGTCTCGTCCATCCGCGCGATGGCCTGCGCGGCGAGACTTCCGGACGACTTCTCCAGCCGCTTCAGGGTCGCTGAGTGCGTGTGGATGTCGTGCGCTGGGCGCTCGGTGTTGCTGCGTTCGGGTTCGGGCACGGGACAAGACTGCCTTATCAGGACGGAGCTGTGCGGCGGCGGGTCTCCCATCGGCGCCGGGAGCGACGGGAGCGGGGCTACGGTGGGGGACGTGACGGACGTACGGCGCTGTCGGATGTGGCGGATGTGGCGGATGTGATCGAGGTACGGCGCGCTGACGAGCGCTACCGAGGAGGGGACCCGGCGGCCGGGATCTCCTCGCTGCACGCCTTCTCCTTCGGCCCGCACTACGACCCGGACAACCTCCGCTTCGGCGCGGTGATCGCCTGCAACGAGGAACGGCTCGCGCCCGGCGCGGGATTCGACGAGCACCCGCACAGTCACACCGAGATCGTCACGTGGGTGGTGGAGGGCGAGCTGACCCACCGGGACTCGGCCGGTCACGAGTCGCTGGTGCGGGCCGGCGACGTGCAGCGGCTGAGCGCGGCGGCCGGTATCCGGCACGTCGAGCGCAACGACGGGCCGGGTCCGCTCGTGTTCGTGCAGATGTGGCTGGCTCCGGCCGCGGCCGGTGGCGTTCCGTCCTACGAGGTCGTCCACGGCATCGCGGACTCCACGCCCTACGCCGTCCCGGAGGCGGGGGCGATGCTGCATGTGCGGCGGCTGGCGGTGGGGGAGCGGACGGCGGTTCCGGACGCGGCGTTCGTCTACGTCCACGCGGTGCGGGGCGGGGTGCGTCTGGACGGCGGGGAGCTGGGGCCGGGCGACGCGGCCCGCATCACGGACGCGAAGGATCTGGAGGCGGTGGCGACGACTCCTGCGGAGCTGTTGCTGTGGGAGATGACGGCCGCGGGCTGAAGGGCTTTCGGCTGAGGGTGCGTGGGGGCTGGTCGCGCAGTTCCCCGCGCCCCTTGAGGCATGGCCGCGCGTCCGGTGTCCTGTGGTTCGCGGAGCTCTCCGTGCCGTTTGAAAGCGTGGCCCGCGTCCGGTGTCCTGTGGCGCGCGGAGTTTTCCGTGCCTGCGAACGCCGGTGGGTCCGGACGTCTTCAGGGGCGCGGGGAAGTGCGCGACCCGCCCCCACCGACCCGCACCCGAAGAACCGTCCCCGGCATCCCGCAGCCGGGTCAGCCGCGCAGCTCCAGGAGCACCGCGTCCGTGAACGGCGTCCACGCCTCCGTCGCCCACGGCCCGAACGCCCGGTCCGTGAGGGCGACGCACGCGGCGCCCACCACCGGGTCGATCCACAGGAACGTACCGGTCTGCCCGAAGTGGCCGAAGGTGCGCGGCGAGGACGAGGCACCCGTCCAGTGCGGGGACTTGGAGTCACGGATCTCGAAACCGAGCCCCCAGTCGTTCGGGTTCTGGTGGCCGAATCCCGGCAGCACGCCCTTCGTACCGGGGTACTGCACGGTCATCGCGTCCGCCATCGTCCGCGGATCGAGAAGCCGCGGCGCCTGGACCTCCGCGGCGAACCGCACGAGGTCCGCCACCGTCGACACCCCGTCCTTCGCGGGCGAGCCGTCGAGCGACGTTCCCGTCATCCCCAGCGGCTCCAGCACCGCCTGCCGCAGGTATTCGGGGAAGGAGATGTCCGTCGCCTTGGCGATGTGGTCCCCGAGCACCTCGAACCCGGCGTTGGAGTACAGCCGCCGCTCCCCGGGCGGGGACGTCACCCGGTGCTCGTCGAAGGCGAGCCCCGAGGTGTGCGCGAGGAGGTGACGGACCGTCGCACCGGCCGGACCCGCCGGCTCGTCGAGATCGATGGCCCCCTCCTCGTACGCGACGAGCGCGGCGTACGCGGCGAGCGGCTTGGTGACCGAGGCGAGGGGGAAGCGGTGGTCGACCGGACCGTGCGACCCCGTCACCGTGCCGTCCGCACGGACGACGGCCGCCGCGGCCGTGGGGACGGGCCAGTTCTCGATCAACGCCAGGCTGTGCAGGGACATGTGTACGAGCCTAAGCGGCTCACAGCCGAAGCCGCATCGAGGGGTCCGGCTTGCGCACGAACCCGAGGGACGCGTACAGCGGCTCGGCCTCGGCGGAGGCGTTGAGGTCGACCTGGGGCACGTCCCGCTCGCGGAACCAGTCGAGCAGCGTCTCCATGCAGGCCCGCGCGTATCCCCGGCGCCGCACGTCGGGGTCGGTGGCGACACTGAAGACGTGACCGACCGCGCCCCGCGGATTGCCGGGCCGCCCGATCCGGTACTCGATGGTCCCGGCGACGAGCGCGGCCAGCGCGCCCGGCCGGCCGGGGTGGTCGACGACGAAGGCCGCGAAGTCGCCCTCGGGGCGGGCCAGTCTGCCGCGTATCGTCGGGAGCGACCCGGTGTGCCACTCCGTGGATCCGTCGGTGGTGAAGACCGAGTCGAGCATGATCTGGCGCAGGCGGAGCACTTCCCGTGCGTCCCCGGGCACGGCACGGCGTACGAGAGTCATGATCCGCACGGTAGCCAGCGCACCCCGCGGACGTCCTCTCTTTCGCGCCGGTCGCCTTTTACCGGATACCGCTTGCTTGGAGTGCACTCCAAGGTTTTAGCGTGGAGGTCATGACGGTGATGGAGACCACGGCCGGGGCCGCCGAGACCGGCACCAGGACAGATGTGTGCGCGGCGCCTCCCGAGCGGCACCGGCGCCCGGACGGCCAGGACAGCTACACGATCAGCGAGGTCGTCGCCTTCACCGGCCTGTCCGCGCACACCCTGCGCTGGTACGAGCGGATCGGTCTCATGCCGCACATCGACCGCTCGCACACCGGGCAGCGCCGGTACAGCAACCGCGACCTGGACTGGCTGAGCCTGGTCGGCAAGCTCCGGCTCACCGGCATGCCGGTCGCCGACATGGTGCGCTACGCGGAACTGGTGCGGGAGGGCGACGACACCTACCTCGAGCGCTTCGAGCTCCTGGAAGCCACCCGCCGGGACGTGCAGGCGCGGATCGCCGAGCTCCAGGACACCCTGGCGGTCCTCGACCACAAGATCAGTTTCTATGCGGACGCCGGGCGGGCCCTGGCGTCGGAGAGGTCCTGATGACGGACAGCAAGATCGCGAAGGTACGGCTCGGCACCGACGGCCCCGAGGTCGGTGCGCAGGGCCTGGGCTGCATGGGGATGAGCTTCGCGTACGGGCCCACCGACGCCGACGAGGCGCGGGCCACCCTGGAGCGGGCGCTGGAACTCGGCGTCACGCTCTTCGACACCGCGGACGCCTACGGCCAGGGCGACAACGAGACGTTCCTGTCGCCGTTCTTCAAGGCACACCGCGACGAGCTCGTCGTCGCGACGAAGTTCGGCCTGTCGATCCCGCCGGACAACCCGACGACGCGGGTGATCCGCAACGACGCCCCGTACATCCGCCAGGCCGTAGAGGCGAGCCTGAGGCGGCTGGACGTCGACGTGATCGACCTCTACTACATGCACCGCCGTGATGCGAACATCCCCATCGAGGAGACCGTCGGGGTCATGTCCGAGCTGGTGCGCGAGGGCAAGGTCAAGCACCTCGGGCTCAGCGAGGTCACCGGCGGGGAGCTGCGCGCCGCGCAGGCCGTGCATCCGATCGCGGCCGTGCAGTCGGAGTGGTCGCTGTTCAGCCGTGACATCGAGGCGGGCGTGGTCCCGGCCGCCGCGGAGCTGGGCGTGGCGCTCGTCCCGTACTCGCCGCTCGGGCGCGGCTTCCTGACCGGATCGTTCGCGAACGCCGACAAGGAGCTGACCGACACGGACTTCCGCCGGCAGCAGCCCCGCTTCACCGGCGACAACGCGGCCGTCAACGCCGCCCTGCTGGATCCGGTGCGCGCCATCGCGGAGGCGCACGGCGCCTCACTCGGCCAGGTCGCGCTGGCCTGGGTGCAGCGGCAGGCCGCGTCGTACGGGGTGCCGGCGGTGCCGATCCCGGGGACGCGCAGGCGCAGCCGGGTCGAGGAGAACACGGCGGCCACGCGGATCGTTCTCGGCGACGAGGAGATGGCGCTGCTCGAACCGATCGCCTCGAAGGTGGCGGGGGAGCGGTACGCGGACATGTCGTTCACGTCGGCGGGGCGGGAGTAGCGGCGCGGCGGTCGCCGGCGCGCCTCACAGCTCCGCCAGCAGCTCCGCCTTCTTCCTCGTGAACTCCTCGTCCGTGACCAGTCCCGCCTCGTGCAGCTCGCCGAGGTGGCGGATGCGGTCGGCGATGTCGGCCGGGTCGCGGCGGGGAGCGGGGGCCGCGGTCACCGGTGCGGGGCCCGAGGCCCGTACGGCGGCGAGCACCGAGGCCGCGAACGGGAGCGACTCGTGGACGGGCCCGTAACCGAGTCCGAAGACGACGGCGGCCGGATCCTGGTCGGCCTGGGCGGGCTGCGCGGTGGCGGGTTCGCGGCGCAGCAGCCGCAGATGACCCTCGAAGACCTCGGGGGAGCGCCACTCGACGCCGCTCAGCCCGGCGACCGGGAAACTCTGGTCGCCGGCCTTCCACTTGGCGGAGGACGCGCCGGTCCAGAACCAGCGGAAGGACACCGCGGCGCCGTCGAAGGCGGCCTTCCCGTCGTACGCCTTGAACCGCAGCGGCGCCTCGGGCGCCGCGACGAGATAGCGCTCGGGGGGCCCGGCGTTCCCGGTCAGCCGGGCGCGCAGCTCGTCCGCGTAGTACTCGGCGAGGGTCTCCCGGTCGCTGGGCAGCACCAGCCGGTAGGGGTCGCACCCCTCCTTCAGCTGACCGGAGGCCGCGTCCATCAGCGGATCGGCGCCCGCCCTGGGGAGGGCGTGCAGCACGACCGTGCCGCGCCTGCCCGGCGTCAGCGTCACCGCCTCGATCGCCTCCAGGGGGACACGGCGTTCGCCGAGCACCTGGAACAGCTTCGGTGTACGGATCCCCCGCTCGAAGCGGATGAGCACGGAGTCGGACTCGAACTCCCAGGCGGCATGAAATCCGGCCAGTACGTCACCCATGCGGGCCATCGTAAGCGGCGCGCCCGCCGGAGTCCCCTCCTCGGGCGGGCCGCACTTCTTCGGTCCTCTACGCGCGTCCTGCCGCCGAGGTGCCGGCCAGATCCTGCCGGCAGGTGTCGTCGTCGTGCGCGCACCGCACCGTGTCGTATGCGCCAGTGCCGATGTCCGCGAAGTTGCGCAGGCTCTCCGTGCCGGGCTCGAAATAGCCGCCGTGGCCCTTCGCGCCCCGGGCGGACAGCACCCGCGCGCCGAACGCCTTCGACATCGGGTCGGCACCGTGTCCCAGCCCGCCGAACTCGAGGTACGGGACGTCCTGGATCCAGTCGTCGGAGTCCCGCATCGCCCAGACGCGGGCCGAGGTGTGCAGCGCCGAGGCCTTGTCGGCGCGCATGCCGGGGCTGCCCGCGACCGCGATGTCGGAGACCCGGGAGGGCAGTGTGTGGGCGGCGACACCGCAGAGCACCGAGCCGTAGCTGTGGCAGTACAGGGCGACGGGGGCCCTGCCGGGCAGCGCGCGCAGCAGCGCGTTCAGCCGGACCGCGCCTTCCTGCGCGCGGACGCCGGTGGCCGCGTCCATGCCGAGTCCGCTGGGCGCGGTGTAGTCGGCCCAGGCGATCACGGCCGTACGCGTCAGGGGGCTCGTCGCGCGCTCCGCCTCGTACAGGGAGGTCGCCATGCCGACCGGCGCCGAGTACTTCTTGGTGGTGCGCTGGAAGGTGAGCAGGTCGGTGTCGACGCCGGGGACCACGACGGAGATCCGCTGGGCCCTGTCGAGGTCGCCGAGGACCTCGGCGACCCGGCCCGAGCCCATGGGATCGAAGGCGAGGAACGTACGGCCCTTGTGCAGCATCGCCTCGTAGCGGTGCATGCGGCGGCCGGCCTCCTGCTGCCCGACGGACGAGAGCCGGTTGTCGTGCATGCGCCCCAGTTCGATCCTGCGCTGCTGCCCGATGGCGATGCGGTTGGCCGTGTAGCGCAGCCGCACGGGCGCGCCGTTCATGTTGCCGACCGCGAGCGGGTAGCGGTGCGCCAGACGGCCGCGCTGGTGGGTGTCGAGCGAGGCGAAGAAGCGGGACAGGCGGCTCGGCGCGGAGTCGGGGTCCGGGAGAGCCTGTCCGGCTACCCGGCCGTGCTCCCACGCGGAGCGGGACGCCTGGAGGGGGGTTGCCCCCCGATGGCTGTGGAGCGCGGTCCAGCCACTGGTGGCCAGCATCACGAAAACCACGGCCAGCGCGAGCAACGCGCGCCAGACGTTCAGTTGGGGAGATGTGTCGAAGGAAGTCACTGAGAGGACACCCTAGGAGAAGAGGGGTGCCTCCCGTTAAACGAGTGGTCGGGATCACGTTTCTGGCGGGGTAATTGGGGCAAAGCGGGTTCAGTTTCAGATAAATAGTGACGTTGTGTGCGCGGAGTTGCTCATTCCGTGCGCCACTTCTCCGCCAATGCGGGCCCGAGGTGGTCGAGGTGTGTGACGGTCAGCGTGCGGATCGCCTCGACGCTGCCGTCCTCGCCCGCGCCCCACATCCGGTGGGTCACCCGCATCACCCCGCAGAACACGGCCACCGCGACCCGCGGTCTCGGATCCGTGTCCACGTCGACCCCCTCGCGCTCGGCGATCACCCGGGCGATCTCGTCCTCCAGCTCGGCGGAACGGCGCAGATGGGCGGCGAGCAGTGCGGGCGTCGCCTCGATCAACTGGCGGGCGCGCATGTGCAGTTCGATCGGGACGACCGCCTCGACCGCCTCACTGATGGTGTCCCAGCCCTCCAGCACGGCACCGCGCAGTGTCTCCAACGGGGCTTCGTGGGGCGGACGTTCACGGACGGCGGCGAGGAAGCGTGACTCCGCGATGCTCTGGGTGAACAAGGCGACGTCCTCCTTGCCCGCGAAGTAACGGAAGAAGGTGCGCTGCGAGACGTCGACGGCCTCCGCGATCTCGTCCACGGTCGTGCGCTCGTACCCCTGCGTGACGAACAGCTCGAGGGCAGCCCGCAGCAGCGCGTCCCGGGTGCGCTTCTTCTTCCGCTCACGCAGGCCCGGACGCGGCGCCATCGGTGTGAAGGAGGTCGTGTCCATGGGGTCCTCTTCTGTTCTCCTGCCCAGCTCAGCGTACTCGCGGGTGACGTGACAGTTACCGACTTGTGAATTGGTTTGTCGATTGTCAGCGGCTGTCATTAGCCTCGACGCATGACTAGTCAGACCACCATCGGCACGACGGGGTCCGGAGACAGGACGCCGGTCGCCCCGTCGGATCGGCCAGGGCCCTCCGGGCTGCGCGGCCATCCGTGGTTCACCCTGTTCACCGTGGCCGTCGGCGTCATGATGGTCGCCCTGGACGGCACCATCGTCGCCATCGCCAACCCGGCCATCCAGAAGGACCTCGGCGCGAGCTTCGCCGACGTCCAGTGGATCACCAACGGATACTTCCTCGCACTCGCGGTCACCCTGATCACCGCGGGCAAGCTCGGCGACCGCTTCGGACACCGCCAGACCTTCCTGATCGGTGTGGTCGGCTTCGCCACGGCCTCCGGGGCCATCGGCCTGTCCGGCAGCATCGCCCTGGTGGTGACCTTCCGCGTCTTCCAGGGTCTGTTCGGCGCGCTGCTCATGCCGGCCGCGCTCGGCCTGCTGCGGGCCACCTTCCCGGCCGAGAAGCTGAACATGGCGATCGGTATCTGGGGCATGGTCATCGGCGCCTCCACCGCGGGCGGCCCGATCCTCGGCGGCCTGCTGGTCCAGCACGTGAGCTGGCAGTCGGTCTTCTTCATCAACGTCCCGGTCGGTGTCGCCGCGCTGGTCCTCGGCCTGCTGATCCTGACCGACCACCGCGCGCAGAACGCCCCGCGCTCCTTCGACATCCCCGGCATCGCTCTGCTCTCCGGCGCCATGTTCTGCCTGGTCTGGGCGCTCATCAAGGCCCCGGCGTGGGGCTGGGGCTCCGGCCTGACCTGGGCCTTCCTGGCCGCCTCGGTGCTCGGTTTCGCGCTCTTCGCCCTCTGGGAGACGCGGGTCGAGGAGCCGCTCATCCCGCTGGGGCTGTTCCGCTCCGTACCGCTGTCGGCGGGCGTGGTCCTCATGGTGCTGATGGCCATCGCATTCCTGGGCGGCCTGTTCTTCGTCACCTTCTACCTGCAGAACGTGCACGGCATGAGCCCGGTCGACGCCGGGCTGCACCTGCTCCCGCTCACCGGAATGATGATCGTGGGCTCCCCGCTGGCCGGTGCCCTGATCACCAAGACGGGCCCGCGCATCCCGCTCGCGGGCGGCATGGCCCTCACCGCGATCTCCATGTACGGCATGTCCACGCTGGACACGGGCACCAGCGGCGCCGTCATGTCGCTCTGGTTCGCCGGTCTCGGCCTGGGGCTCGCCCCGGTCATGGTCGGCGCCACCGAGGTCATCGTGGGCAACGCGCCGATGGAGCTCTCCGGTGTCGCCGGCGGTCTCCAGCAGGCCGCGATGCAGATCGGCGGCAGCCTCGGTACGGCGGTCCTGGGCGCCGTCATGGCCTCCAAGGTCGACGGCGACCTCGCGGGCAACTGGGCCGACGCCAAGCTTCCGCCGCTCACCCAGGCCCAGCTCGACCAGGCCTCGCAGGCCGTCCAGGTCGGCGCCGCGCCGGTGGCCAAGGGCACCCCGGCCCAGCTCGCGGAGAGGATCACGACCGTCGCCCACGACACGTTCGTCTCCGGCATGAGCCTGGCCTGCCTGGTCGCCGCCGTGGTGGCCCTGGTGGCGGTCTTCGTCGCGCTGCTCACCAAACGGGGCGAGAACGCGGACGCCGCGGGCGCGGGGGCCGGTCACATCTGACCGGCGTCTTCTTGTGCGGTGTCACCCGTCCGGGTGACACCGCACAAGATCCCGCCCGTTCGACGCGCGCCGCAGGTCACAGTGGGTCACGTCCTCCGCACGAACATGGAGGCGAACGGATCTGCGGCGCGCTGTCGGAGGGGGGCAGCGCGCCTGCAGTTCCCAGGGCGGGAGGGCGCCCCCGCGCGGGTCAGCGCGCAGGCTCCTCCGCCACCCCCGGCGCTGGGTGCCGGACAGCCACCCGGACGCCCGACAGTGCCGCGACCTCCGCGCGAAGCGCCCGCACCTCCTCCGTCAGCGCCTCGATCGCCGCCGTCTGCCGGCGCTCCTCCACGTCGTCCTTCTCGAAGCGCGAGATGAACCACGCCGCGATGTTGGCGGTGACGACACCGAGCAGGGCGATACCGGAGAGCATCAGACCGACGGCGAGGATACGGCCCATCCCGGTGGTCGGCGCGTGGTCCCCGTACCCCACCGTCGTCATCGTCGTGAACGACCACCACACCGCGTCACCCAGCGTCTTGATGTTCCCGTTCGGAGACTCCCGCTCCACCGACAGCACCGCTAGCGAACCGAACATGAGCAGCCCGATCACCGCGCCCCCGACATACGTCGTCAGCTGGATCTGCGAGGCCATCCGGGCCCGCCGCCCGACCAGAGTCAGAGTGGCGACCAGCCGCAGCAGCCGCAGCGGCTGAAGGATCGGCAGGATCACCGCGCACAGGTCCAGCCAGTGCGTACGGACGAACTCCTTGCGACGCCGGACGAGCAGGAGCCTCACGAGATAGTCGGCGGCGAACGACCCCCACACCGTCCACTCCACCACCGTGCACGCCACCGCCACGGCGGGACCGGCGTCACTGTCCACGATCGGCACGGCGTAGGCCACCGCGAACGCCACCGCGAGCGCCAGCAGGGGCCGTTGCGTGCGCTGCTCCCAACGGAGCTGTGCCGATAGCTCTTTCATACCCGCATCGTAGAAAGAAAGCCGGAGGGGCGGCGGAGCTCCGGGCTCCGCCGCCCCTCACACGACCGGTGTACGCGGGCCTACGCGTCGCCGCCCGCGACCCCGGGGTCGGCCGCCGCCACTTCGAGCAACTGGTAGCGGTCGATCGCCTGCTTCAGCACCGACCGGTCGACCTTGCCCTCACGGGCCAGCTCGGTCAGCACCGCGACCACGATCGACTGCGCGTCGATGTGGAAGAAGCGCCGCGCCGCCCCGCGGGTGTCCGCGAAGCCGAAGCCGTCCGCGCCCAGGGACTGGTACGTCCCCGGCACCCAGCGCGCGATCTGGTCGGGAACCGATCGCATCCAGTCGGACACGGCCACGAACGGTCCCTCGGAACCGCTCAGTTTCCGCGTCACATACGGCACGCGCTGCTCCTCCTCGGGATGCAGCAGATTGTGCCGTTCCACCTCGACGGCCTCGCGCCGCAGCTCGTTCCACGAGGTCGCCGACCAGACGTCCGCCCTGACGTTCCAGTCGGCGGCGAGGATCCGCTGCGCCTCCAGCGCCCACGGAACCGCGACGCCGGACGCCAGGATCTGCGCCGGGACCGAGCCCGAAGTGCCCTCGCTGAAGCGGTGGACGCCCTTGAGGATGCCCTCCACGTCGACGTTCGCCGGCTCCGCCGGGTGCTGGATCGGCTCGTTGTAGACGGTGAGGTAGTAGAAGACGTCCTCCGAGTCCGGACCGTACATCCGGCGCAGACCGTCCTTCACGATGTGCGCGATCTCGAAGCCGTACGCCGGGTCGTACGCGACACAGCCCGGGTTCGTCGAGGCGAGCAGCTGGGAGTGGCCGTCCGCGTGTTGCAGTCCCTCACCGGTCAGAGTCGTACGGCCGGCGGTCGCGCCGAGCACGAAACCGCGCGCCAGCTGATCCGCCATCTGCCAGAACTGGTCACCGGTGCGCTGGAAACCGAACATCGAGTAGAAGACGTAGACGGGGATCAGCGGCTCGCCGTGCGTGGCGTACGCCGAACCCGCCGCGATCAGCGAGGCGGTGCAGCCCGCCTCCGAGATGCCGTCGTGCAGCATCTGACCGGTCGGCGACTCCTTGTACGCGAGCAGCAGATCGCGGTCCACGGACTCGTACTGCTGACCGAGCGGGTTGTAGATCTTCGCGCTCGGGAAGAAGGAGTCCATGCCGAAGGTGCGGTACTCGTCGGGCGCGATCAGTACGAACCGCTTGCCGATCTCCTTGTCCCGCATGAGGTCCTTGAGGAGCCGTACGAACGCCATGGTCGTGGCGATCGACTGCTGGCCCGAACCCTTCTTCACACTCGCGTACGTCTTGTCGTCGGGCAGCTGCAGCGGCTTCGCGCGCACGACACGCGTCGGGACGTAGCCGCCGAGTCCCTTGCGCCGGTCGTGCATGTACTGGATCTCTTCGGAGTTGCGGCCCGGGTGGTAGTACGGCGGCGCGCCGTCCTCCAGCTCCTTGTCCGAGATCGGCAGGTGCAGCCGGTCGCGGAAGCCCTTGAGGTCGGCGACCGTCAGCTTCTTCATCTGGTGCGTGGCGTTGCGGCCCTCGAAGTTCGGCCCGAGCGTCCAGCCCTTGACCGTCTGCGCCAGGATCACCGTCGGCTGGCCCGCGTGCGCCTTGGCCGCCGAGAACGCCGCGTAGATCTTCTTGTGGTCGTGACCGCCACGGCCCAGGTGCAGGATCTGGGCGTCGGTCATGCCCTCGACCATGGCGCGCAGCCGGTGGTCGTCGCCGAAGAAGTGGTCGCGGATGTACGAACCGGTCTCGGTGGCGTACGTCTGGAACTGGCCGTCGGGCGTGGTGTTCAGCTTGTTGACGAGGATGCCGTCCCGGTCCTGCGCCAGCAGCGGGTCCCAACTGCGATCCCACACCAGCTTGATGACGTTCCATCCGGCGCCCCGGAACTGCGACTCCAGCTCCTGGATGATCTTGCCGTTGCCGCGCACCGGGCCGTCGAGACGCTGGAGGTTGCAGTTGACCACGAAGGTCAGGTTGTCGAGGCCCTCCCGAGCCGCGATGGACAACTGTCCGAGCGATTCCGGCTCGTCCATCTCGCCGTCCCCGAGGAACGCCCAGACGTGCGACGCGGAGGTGTCCGCGATGCCGCGCGCCTCCATGTAGCGGTTCATCCGCGCCTGGAAGATCGCGCCGAGCGGGCCGAGGCCCATCGAGACGGTCGGGAACTCCCAGAAGTCCGGCATCAGCCGCGGGTGCGGGTACGAGGACAGCCCGTACGGCGCCTTCGACTTCTCCTGGCGGAACGCGTCGAGCCGCTGCTCGCTCAGCCGGTCGAGCAGGAACGCCCGGGCGTAGATACCGGGGGACGCGTGACCCTGGAAGAAGATCTGGTCACCGCCGTCGCCCTCGTCCTTGCCGCGGAAGAAGTGGTTGAAGCCGACGTCGTAGAGCGAGGCGGAGGAGGCGAAGGTGGCGATGTGGCCACCGACGCCGATGCCCGGGCGCTGCGCCCTGGACACCATCACGGCCGCGTTCCAGCGGGTCGCGTTGAGGACCTTGCGCTCGATCTCCTCGTTGCCGGGGAAGAACGGCTCGTCCTTGGTGGCGATCGTGTTGACGTAGTCCGTGCTGCGCATCTCGGGCACGGCCACGCGCTTCTCGCGGGCCCTCTCGATGAGCCGCAGCATCAGGTAGCGGGCGCGTTCGCGGCCGCGCTCGTCGACGGCGGCGTCGAGCGAGTCGAGCCACTCCTGTGTCTCTTCGGGGTCGAAGTCCGGGACCTGACTGGGAAGGCCGCCAATGATGATCGGATTGCGATCGGATCCGGAAGCCACGCTGTTCCTTCGCTGTCAGAGGGCTGTCTGAAGGCTGCCCGGGGGGCTGAGTAAGGGGTTTCTGGGCGCTGTCTGGGGCGGATCAACGGTGTCTCGGCACCGCTCCCCAATCGTGTACCTCGGGAACGGAATCGTCATCTCTACCGATAGGTAACCGAGACATTGCCGCAGATCGCCGGGACGTGCCAGACCAAAACGCAACGATACGCTCACTCCGTGACGCGTTCCGCAAAGTCGTTCGGGTCTCGTACGCTCCAAGGGTTCCGAACTTCACAAATGGGGCAGAAAGGTGTGGTGTGCGTCACCTATGGCCGTGATTCACCGACTGGAGTTGCGCCGACACTGCCGGGATCGTCACCGTTTCGGCGGTCTCGACGGCCGGGTACTTGCGCGATCCGCCCCGCCCGTGTGGACTACGGCCAATGCTTCGCGCACGCGCGTGGCTGAGACATCTACCGAAACATGATCAGGAGGCAAGCCGTGAGCGCGACCGCGGACCACGCGGAGGAGCGGACCAACCCGGCCGGCAGGCTGGGGTTCGAGCCCGGACAGGTGGTCCAGGAGATCGGCTTCGACGACGACGTTGACCACGACCTCCGTGAAGGTATCGAATCGTTGATCGGCCAGGACCTGGTCGATGAGGACTACGACGACGTCGCAGACGTCGTACTGCTGTGGTTCCGCGACGAGGACGGCGACCTTACGGATGCCCTGGTGGACGCCATCGGTCTCCTTGAGGACGGCGGCATGATCTGGCTGCTGACCCCGAAGACCGGCCGGGACGGCTACGTCGAGCCCAGCGACATCAATGACGCCGCCCAGACCGCAGGCCTCTCCCAGACGAAGAGCATTTCCGTGGGGAAGGAGTGGTCGGGCACGCGTCTGGCCACGCCCAAGTCGAAGCGCTGAGCTGTCGCTCCGTCTGCCGCAGAGCATCCGTGTGTGCGAGGCCCCCGCCGGCGATCCGCCGGCGGGGGCCTCCGCCATGGGCCGTGCCGGGACGCCCGGACGCCCCTGCGTAGGGTGGTCGTCACCCGAACAGCCCCCTGGAAGGGAAGCGTGTGAGTATGGCGATCGAGGTCGGCACCGAGGCACCGGACTTCGAGCTCAAGGACAACCACGGCGCCACCGTGAAGCTGTCCGAATTCCGCGGCGAGAAGAACGTGGTGCTGCTCTTCTACCCGTTCGCGTTCACCGGTGTGTGCACCGGCGAGTTGTGCGCCCTGCGCGACGAACTGCCGAAGTTCGTCAACGACGACGTCCAGCTGCTGGCCGTCTCCAACGACTCCATCCACACCCTGCGCGTCTTCGCCGAGCAGGAGGGCCTGGACTACTCGCTGCTCTCCGACTTCTGGCCGCACGGCAACACTTCACGCGCGTACGGCGTCTTCGACGACGACAAGGGGTGTGCCGTGCGCGGCACCTTCATCATCGACAAGGCGGGCGTCGTCCGCTGGACCGTGGTCAACGGTCTGCCGGACGCGCGTGACCTGAACGAGTACGTGAAGGCGCTCGACACCCTGTGATTCTTCGGTCGCAGGGCCTGCAGGGTGCGGGAACCCGTCACTAGGATCGACACGTTGATCCGATACCAACGCACGACGGGGCTCCCCGCCCCCGGACACCAATGGGAGGACTCGTGGGAGTCAGCCTCAGCAAGGGCGGCAACGTATCGCTGACCAAGGAGGCCCCGGGACTGACCGCGGTCATCGTCGGTCTGGGATGGGACGCCCGTACGACGACCGGCGTCGACTTCGACCTCGACGCCAGCGCCATCCTCACGAACGCGGACGGCAAGGTCAGCTCCGACCAGAACTTCGTGTTCTTCAACAACCTGAAGAGCCCGGACGGCTCGGTCGAGCACACCGGCGACAACGTCACCGGTGAGGGCGAGGGCGACGACGAGCAGATCAAGGTGAATCTCGCCGCCGTCCCGGCCGACGTCCAGAAGATCGTGTTCCCGGTCTCGATCTACGACGCCGAGAACCGCCAGCAGTCCTTCGGCCAGGTCCGCAACGCGTTCATCCGCGTGGTGAACCAGGCCGGCGAGGCGGAGATCGCACGCTACGACCTCTCCGAGGACGCCTCCACGGAGACCGCCATGGTCTTCGGTGAGCTGTACCGCAACGGCGCGGAGTGGAAGTTCCGCGCCATCGGCCAGGGTTACGCCTCGGGCCTGCGCGGCATCGCGCAGGACTTCGGCGTCAACGTCTGAGCCGTGCTCCGGCGTCGAGCCCCCGGCCGTACGGCCCTGTCCCGGGCCCACGGCCTCCGGCTCCTCGGCCCGGCGTCGCACCTCCGCGGGTGCGGCGCCGGGCCTGCCCGATATCCGCGCGCCCGGTGTGCGACATCCGAGCGCCGGGGCGCCGCGCGCATGCCGTGCCGTGCCGGGGGAAGACACCTCCCGGACCCGGACCAAGCGGACGGGCCGGCCGGGAACGGCGGGGACACCGCCCGCAGGACTGAGTGAACGCTTCACCGGGGAGGAATCAGATCATGGGCGTCACGCTCGCCAAGGGAGGCAATGTCTCCCTCTCCAAGGCCGCACCGAACCTCACACACGTGATGATCGGTCTCGGCTGGGACGCGCGTTCCACCACCGGAGCCCCCTTCGACCTGGACGCCAGCGCGCTGCTGTGCAATTCCGGCCGGGTGCTCGGCGACGAGTGGTTCGTCTTCTACAACCAGCTCAAGAGCCCGGACGGCTCGGTGGAGCACACCGGCGACAACCTCACGGGTGAGGGCGAGGGCGACGACGAGTCGATCCTGATCGACCTCTCCAAGGTGCCGGCCAACGTCGACAAGATCGTCTTTCCGGTCTCCATCCACGAGGCCGACAACCGCGGCCAGACCTTCGGCCAGGTCAGCAACGCCTTCATCCGTGTGGTCAACCAGGCCGACGGCCAGGAGCTCGCCCGCTACGACCTCTCCGAGGACGCCTCCACGGAGACCGCGATGATCTTCGGCGAGGTCTATCGCTACAACAGCGAGTGGAAGTTCCGCGCGGTCGGCCAGGGGTACGCGTCGGGACTGCGCGGTATCGCCCTCGACTTCGGAGTCAATGTTTCCTAGGCCCACCTGCACCAGCCGAGGGCGGGCCTCTAGACTTCGTGGTCAACAGTAGGTAAAGCCGAGTACGGCGCGGGGGAGGCCCTCCCCCAAGCCGGCGCTTGGGGGTGCCCCCACCACACGATGATTGGGTAGCCAGTGCTTCTGAAAACCTTCGGCTGGTCGTTCGCGATTACCGCGATCGGTCTGGTCGCAGCGGCCTTCTACGGGGGGTGGACCGCCTTTGGCATCGTGGCGATCCTGGCCGTCCTGGAGATCTCGCTGTCCTTCGACAACGCGGTGGTCAACGCCGGAATCCTGAAGAAGATGAGTGCCTTCTGGCAGAAGATCTTCCTCACGGTCGGTGTGCTGATCGCCGTCTTCGGTATGCGTCTGGTCTTCCCCGTCGTCATCGTCGCCATCAGCGCCAAGATCGGCCCGATCGACGCCGTCGATCTCGCGTTGAACGACAAGGACAAGTACCAGCAGCTGGTGACCGACGCCCACCCGTCGATCGCCGCCTTCGGTGGCATGTTCCTGCTGATGATCTTCCTCGACTTCATCTTCGAGGACCGTGACATCCAGTGGCTGCGCTGGATCGAGCGCCCGCTGGCCAAGCTCGGCAAGGTCGACATGCTGTCGGTCTGCATCGCCCTGGTCGTCCTGCTGATCACCTCCTTCACCTTCGCGGTCCACGCCCACCAGCACGGCGGCGGCCACGCGGACAAGGCGCAGACGGTACTGATCTCCGGCATCGCCGGCCTGATCACGTACATGGTCGTCGGCGGACTCTCCGGCTACTTCGAGGACCGGCTCGAAGAGGAGGAGGAGCGCACCCACGAGGAAGAGGAGGAGGCCGAGCGGACGGGCAAGAAGAAGCCCGCCGTCGTCCTGGCCGGCCAGGCCGCCTTCTTCATGTTCCTCTACCTGGAAGTCCTGGACGCGTCGTTCTCCTTCGACGGCGTCATCGGCGCCTTCGCCATCACCAACGACATCGTGCTGATGGCGCTCGGCCTCGGCATCGGCGCCATGTACGTCCGATCGCTCACGGTCTACCTGGTCCGCCAGGGCACCCTCGACGACTACGTCTACCTGGAGCACGGCGCCCACTACGCGATCGGCGCCCTCGCCGTGATCCTGCTCGTCACCATCCAGTACCAGATCAACGAGGTCATCACCGGTCTCGTCGGTGTCGTCCTGATCGGCTGGTCCTTCTTGTCGTCGGTACGCCGCAACAAGGCGCTCGCGGCCGCCGAGGGAAAAGGCACGACCTCGGACGAGAAGGCTGAGGTCTCGTCCGGGGTCTGACGGACTCCCGTCTTCCGGAGTCCCGGTCCACCCGCTCGACACCGACGCGCCCCTTCGGCCCACTTGCCCCGGGGGCGGCGCCGCGCGGGTGTGAACCGGGGCCGGGTGAGGGAACGCTCTGAACGGGGCGGCTGTGGAGGACCAGTCCTCACGGCCGCCCCGCCGCATATCGAGGCAGCATGGGGGCGGGATCGGCAATGGGCTTCTGGGACGAGCTGTGGCGCGGACGCACGACGGACTTCGACTCCGGCAGCGCGGCCACCAACTCCATAGAACTGACCAAACGCAACCACACGGTCTCGCTCACCAAGCAGGGCGCGGCCACCGGCAACCTGCGCATCAACCTCTCCTGGCGGATGCGCACCTCCGACATCGGCGGCGGCCAGCAGTCCGGCAGTCTGCTGCGGCACCCCCTCAAGATCTTCAAACCGGACGTGGTCCAGGCGCACACCCAGAGCATGGTGAACGTCGACCTCGACCTCGGTGTCCTGTACGAGCTCACGGACGGCACCAAGGGCGTGGTGCAGCCGCTGGGCGGCCTCCTCGGTGAGATCAACGGCCCGCCGTTCGTGAAGCTCAGCGGCGACGACCGCTTCGGTTCCGGCTCCGGCGAGACGGCGTACGTCAACCTCGACCACCGCGACGACATCAAACGGCTGCTGGTCTTCGTCTACATCTACGACCAGACGCCCGCCTTCGACCGTACGCACGCCGTCATCACGCTCTACCCGAGCAACGGCCCGAGGATCGAGATCGGCCTCGACGAACGCCATCCACAGGCCCGGTCCTGCGCGGTCGTGATGATCGAGAACAACAAGGGCGAGATCACCGTGCGCCGCGAGGTGAAGTTCGTCTACGGCTTCCAGGCCGAACTCGACCGGCTGTACGGCTGGGGACTGCAGTGGGGGCGGGGGTACAAGTCCAAGGTCGGCCGCTGAGAACGCCTCGACCCGGCGCGCCCCCCGCCGGACGGATGGCCGCCCGGGCCGCGGAGCGCCGCCCCGGACGGCGCTCCCCGCGGTGCGGCTCAGCGACCGACGAACTGGGGACCCTGCGGCGGCAGCCGGAAATCCGGGTCGGGCAGCGTGCCGACCGCCTGCGGGAAGCCGTACGCCGGCGGAACGGCGGGCGCCGTCTGCGGCTGGGGATAGCCGTAGGCGGGCCGGCCCGCCGGCTGGGGATAGCCGTAGGCGGGCCGGCCGGGTGCCGTCTGCGGCTGCGGATAGCCGTAAGCGGGCTGCTGGGGCACCGGGGCGGGCTGTTCGGCAGGCAGCGGCACCGAGGTCTCCGGCGACGTCACCGGGACGGCCCAGTCCGCCGCCTCCGGTACGGTCCCGGTCGCTGCGGCGGCCTCCGGCTCCGACTCGTCCACCGTGATCCCGAAATCGGAGGCCAGTCCCTCCAGCCCGTTCGGGTAACCCTCACCGAGCGCCCGGAACTTCCAGCCGGCCCCGCGCCGGTACAGCTCGCCGCAGATCAGCGCCGTCTCCGTACCGGTCTCCGGCTTGACGTCGAAGTACGCCAGTGGTTCACCCTCGGCACCGGAGGCGTCGTACAGCAGAATGCGCAGGGAGCGTACGCGGTCGAAGGACACCCCGTCCGCCGATGCGACCAGCAGAATCTGTCCGACACCGGACTCGACACCGGCCAGATCTGTCTGGATCGTGTCGGAGAGGCCCTCGGCGACGCGCTTCTTGCCGAGCCGCCAGACCTTGCCCGAAGGATGACGTGGCTGGTTGTAGAAGACGAAGTCCTCGTCGGATCGCACACGACCGTCGGGACCGAGGAGCAGCGCCGAGGCGTCGACGTCCGGGACACCCTGCCCGGGCGTCCAGCGCAGCACGGCACGAACCGCTGTGGCGTCCAGCGGGATGTTCGACCCCTTCAGCATCGCGTGCGTCATGCGGTCATCCTGCCCTCTCGGTCCTGGTCACGACAACGCGGGGGTGAGGATTCCCCGTCGGAGCGTGAGGACAACCGACATGGCCGAGTTACCTGAACTTCACGCCCGGTGGGAACCCCTGACATGCATTTGTACGTACTATTACCGGCCACATCACGTAGATCCGACTAGCCGCCATAGGGGAGTCTCATGCGTCATTTCGGGCACATCGCCCCTGAAGAGCGGCAGCGCCTCTTCTATCGCGAGCCCTGCGCCTTCACCGCCGACTCCTCGCCCCGCCTGCTGGCGGCGGCCCTGGGAGCCACCCTCTACAGCCCCGCGACCCGACCCCACCTCGCCGACGACATCCTCAAGCAGGCCGCCCGCGGCGTGGTCTCCATGGTGCTGTGCCTGGAGGACTCGATCGACGACTCCGAGGTCGTGGGGGCGGAGCAGAACCTGGTCCGGCAGTTCGCCGACCTCGCCGCACGGCCCACGGCCGAGCTCCCGCTGCTCTTCGTTCGGGTGCGCGAGCCGGAGCAGATCCCGGACCTCGTACAGCGGCTCGGCGCGTCCGTGCGACTGCTGTCCGGATTCGTACTGCCGAAGTTCACCGAGGAGCGGGGTGTCCCGTTCCTGGAGGCCCTCACCGCGGCCGAGGCCGCGAGCGGGCGCCGGCTGTTCGCCATGCCGGTCCTCGAATCGCCCTGCCTGCTGTACCTGGAGAGCCGCCGGGAGACCCTGGCGGGCATCTCCCGGGTCGTCGACAAGTACCGCGAGCGCGTCCTCGCGCTGCGCCTGGGCGTCACCGACTTCTGCTCGGCGTACGGCCTGCGCAGAGCGCCGGACATGACCGCCTACGACGTGCAGATCGTCGCCTCCGTGATCGCCGACGTGGTGAACACGCTGGGCCGCGCGGACGGCACCGGCTTCACGGTGACCGGACCGGTCTGGGAGTACTTCCGGGTCCAGGAACGCATGTTCAAGCCGCAGCTGCGCCGCAGCCCCTTCCTGGAGGGCGAGGTCGAGGAGCTGCGCGAGGCCCTGATCGAGCACGACATGGACGGACTGCTGCGCGAGATCGCCCTCGACCGCGCCAACGGACTGCTCGGCAAGACCTGCATCCACCCCTCGCACGTCCCGGCCGTGCACGCCCTGTCCGTCGTCAGCCACGAGGAGTGGAGCGACGCGCAGGACATCCTGCGGCCCGAGCGCGGCGGCGGGGGCGTGCTGCGGTCGGCGTACACGAACAAGATGAACGAGGTGAAGCCGCACCGCGCCTGGGCCGAGCGCACTCTGGAGCGCGCCGAGGTGTTCGGCGTCGCCAACGAGGACATCGGCTTCGTGGAGCTGCTCGCCGCCGGGCTCCCGGCCTGACCGGGCCGCGCCGACACGTACGACCTCGCAGACTAAGGAATTGATGGACAACGTGGTGTGGACGGGGACCTGGGTCGCGGAGCGGCTCGGCGTCGAACTCGTCGGTGACGAGAAGCTGGGCGACCTGCTGGGACTCGCGCTGCGGCGCAACCCCCGGCGGGCGCATCTGCTGGTCTCGAACGTGCTGGGCAAGCACGTCCCGCAGTCGCCGTCCGTGGTGTACGGGTACGGGTTCGCGCTCGGCCGCCGGGTGCGGGAGCTGCTCGGCACCGAGGACGCCCGTGCGGCCGTCGTCCTCGGGTACGCGGAGACGGCCACCGGGCTCGGCCACTGCGTCGCCGACGGGGTGGCCCTCGCGCCCTACCTCCACTCGACCCGCCGCCCCGTCCCGGGCATCACCCCGGCGGGGGGTTTCGAGGAGTCGCACTCGCACGCCACGTCCCATCTGCTGCTGCCGCGGGACCCCCGTCTGCTGGCGGGGGACGGCCCGCTGGTCCTGGTCGACGACGAGTTCTCGACCGGCAACACCGTCCTCAACACCATCCGGGACCTGCACGCCCGCCATCCGCGCGAGCGGTACGTGATAGTGGCGCTGGTCGACATGCGGTCGGCCGCCGACCTGGGGCGGCTGGAGGACTTCGCCCGGGAGATCGGCGCGCGAGTGGACCTGGTCGTCGCCGCGAGCGGCACGGTGAGGCTTCCGGAGGGCGTACTGGAGAAGGGCCAGGCCCTGGTGGCGCAGTACGAGTCCGCCGACGCCGCCGGGTCCGCGCCGGGACGCGCACCGGCTCCGGGCGCGGCGTCCCCGCCGGGGCGCGCGCCCGCTCCGGGCCAGGTGTCCCGGTCTGGATCCGTACCGGCCTCAGCCGACGTGTCCGCCCCCGGACGCGCCCCGCGCCACCGTACGCACCCGGCCGCCACCCGGGTCGAGCTCGGCTGGCCGCGCGGCGTCCCCGACGGCGGCCGGCACGGCTTCACGCCCGGACACCGCGTCCGGCTGGACGGCGCCCTGCCCGCCATGGCCGCCCGGATCGCCGAGGCGCTGCCGGTCGGCGCCCGCCGCGTGCTGGTGCTCGGCTTCGAGGAGCTGATGTACGCGCCGCTGCGGCTGGCCAGGGAACTCGAGCAGGTCGTGGCCGCCGAGGTGCGCTACTCCACGACCACCAGGTCCCCGGTCCTCGCCCTCGACGACCCCGGCTACGCGATCCGCACCCGGCTCGTCTTCCCGGCCCACGACCACCCGGACGACGGCCCCGGTGAGCGCTACGCCTACAACGTCGCGGGCGCCGGCTTCGACGCCGTCGTGGCCGTCGTGGACTCCGCCGCCGACACCTGCGAGCTGCACGCCCCCGGCGGACTGCTGGCTCGGCTCGCGGACCACACCCCGAGCGTCCTGCTCGCCGTGGTCCCCTCGTACGTCCCCGCACGGCCGTCCACCGAAAGGCCCTCCATGCTGCCCGAGCCCCTCCGCGGCCCCGCCTTCTCCTCGTACGCGCCGGACGAGGTCGGCTGGCTGCTGCGGGACCTCTCGGACGTGACGCTGGAGGCACCCACGGAGGAGCGCGAGGAGGCGATCCAGAGCGGCGGCGCCCACTACGCGGAGTCGCTGCCGGTCGAGTACCAGCCGAGCGACCAGTACCAGGAACTGTTCCGCGCGGCCCTCGACATCTCGGCCGCCCGCATCGCCCAGGCCGTCGGTGCCGTCACCGAACTGGTGCTCGCCGAGCGCTCCCGCTCCCCGCTCGGCCCGGACACCTCCACCCCGCGGCCGGTGCTGGTGTCGCTGGCCCGCGCGGGAACCCCCGTCGGCGTCCTCATGCGCCGCTGGGCCCAGTACCGGCACGGCATCGACCTGCCGCACTACGCCGTCTCCATCGTCCGCGGCCGTGGCATCGACCCCAACGCGCTGCGCTGGCTCGCCGCCCACCACGACCCCGCCGACGTCGTGTTCGTCGACGGGTGGACGGGCAAGGGTGCGATCACCCGCGAACTCGCCCAGGCCATCGAGGAGTTCGAGACCGCCGAGGGCGTCACCGGCTTCGACCCGGAGATCGCCGTCCTCGCCGACCCGGGCTCCTGCGTACGGACGTACGGCACCCGTGAGGACTTCCTCATCCCGTCCGCCTGCCTCAACTCGACGGTGTCCGGGCTGATATCGCGGACCGTCCTGCGCTCCGACCTGGTCGGCGAACACGACTTCCACGGCGCGAAGTTCTACCGCGAACTCGCCGGCTCCGACGTCTCCGTCGAATTCCTGGACGCCGTCGCGGCCCACTTCCCCGACGTCGCCGAGGCGGCCTGCGCCCAGGGGAAGGAACTCCTCGCCGCCGACCGCACCCCCACCTGGGAGGGCTGGGCGGCCGTCGAGCGGATCAGCGAGGAGTACGAGATCCACGACGTGAACCTCGTCAAGCCGGGCGTCGGCGAGACCACCCGGGTGCTGCTGCGCCGGGTCCCCTGGAAGATCCTCGCCCGCGCGGGAGCCGGCGCCGACCTCGACCACGTACGGCTGCTCGCCGAGCAGCGCGGGGTGCCCGTCGAGGAGGTCGCCGAGCTCCCCTACACCTGCGTGGGGTTGATCCACCCCAAGTACACGCGCGGCGCGACCGGTGCCGACGGCAGGGCGGTGGCGCTCTGATGTCCGCGGCCAACACACTCGTCGCCAGCGACCTGGACCGTACGCTCATCTACTCCGCCGCCGCCCTCGGGCTGACCATGCCGGACGCACGGGCGCCCCGGCTGCTCTGCGTCGAGGTGCACGAGAGCAGGCCGCTGTCGTACATGACAGAGACGGCCGCCGCGCTGCTCTCGGAACTCGGCGACACGGCGGACTTCGTGCCCACCACGACCCGCACCCGCAAGCAGTACCAGCGCATCAACCTGCCGGGCCCCGCCCCGAAGTACGCGATCTGCGCCAACGGTGGACACCTGCTCGTCGACGGCGTGTCCGATCCGCAGTGGCACGCGCGGGTGACCGCGCGGATCGCCGCCGAGTGCGCTCCGCTGGCCGAGGTGCGCGCGCACCTGGAGGCCACCGCCGACCCGGCCTGGGTCCGCAAGCACCGGGTCGCCGAGGACCTGTTCGTCTATCTCGTCGTCGAGCGCGAGCTGCTGCCCGAGGAGTGGGTGAAGGATCTCGCCGTCTGGGCCGAGAACCGCGGCTGGACGGTCTCGCTCCAGGGCCGCAAGGTCTACGCCGTTCCGAAGCCGCTCACCAAGAGCGCGGCGATGCGGGAGATCGCCCGGCGCACCGGCACGACCCTGACCCTCGCCGCCGGCGACTCCCTCCTCGACGCCGACCTGCTGCTGGCCGCCGACCGGGGCTGGCGTCCGGGCCACGGCGAGCTGGCCGAGGCCGACTGGACCGGGCCCGCGGTCACGGCGCTCCCGGAGCGGGGCGTCGCGGCGGGCGAACGGATCCTGCGGGAGTTCATGGCCGCCTGCGGGCGACCGGGCCCGGTCTGAGAAGACGTCGGCGGGTCTCCCGGGGGCGGCGCTCCCGGGACCCGCCGGACGAACGTGAAGAGTTCCTGAGAAAGGGCGGCTCAGCCGCAGCAGCCGCCGCCGCAGCAACCGCCGCCCCCGCCTCCACCACCGCTCGTGCGCGGCGCCGGCGCCGCGCCGCCCGTCGCGACCGCGACGGTGGAGAGAAGTTTCACTGTGTCGTCGTGCCCGGCGGGGCAGGCCGCGGGGGCCGCGGAATCCGCCATGGGCCGGCTCAGTTCGAAGGTGTCGCCGCAGGTCCGGCAGCGGTACTCGTAGCGAGGCATGTGCCCAGGTTAGCGGGCCGGTGGCGACGATCGCAGTGTTCCGTGACCCGGCTTTCGGGTGGGATCGGCGGGGACCGGAAACAGACAGTTCACGGTCGCGGGCGGCAGGCCGACTTGAGCTCCGGAACATCTCTGTCTCGTTCCTGAGCGAAGAGATCGTATTAGTCGCTGATAATTTAAGAGGGCCGCGACGAGCCGCAAGGTCGGGGAGGGGGGCTCGCAGCCGCATGTGCGGCCGCTGCATCTGCCCGCGCGCGCAATTCCGAAGTGCGGAGGGAGACGCAGTCGTGACCGAGGCATGGCATCGCATGGATGTCCCGCATCCTCTGGGCCGTCCACGCGCCGGAGCCCGCCATGGCTGAACCGGAGGACGACGGCCGCACGGGCCGCCGCGAGGCCGCGCCGAAGGACGCCGCGGGCCGGCGTACGGGGAACGAGACCGCTGCCGAGGAGACCACCCAACTACGTATACCGCCGCGCACCGGCCTCCCCGCGGAGGAGACGACCCAGTTTCGTATACCGCCGCGCGCGGACGGTCCCGCGGAGGAGACGACCCAGTTTCGTATACCGCCGCGCGCGGACGGTCCCGCGGAGGAGACCACCCAGTTTCGTATACCGCCGCGCGCGGACGGTCCCGCGGAGGAGACCACCCAGCTCCGTATACCGCCGCGCGCCGAGGTTCCCGACGGCACTCCCGACGAGGAGCCCGCGGCCGCGGAGGAGGACACAGAACAAGCCGACAGAGGGGCGAGTTCACGCCATCGTGGCTCGCGTCGTCGGCCCGTGCAGTCCTCCGTCCTCGCCGGGCGGCTCGCACCTCTCGCCCGCCGTCTGAAACCGCAGTACCCCCGGCCGGGCCGTACCGGCTGGCGGCGCTGGGTGCCCTCGTGGCGGCAGTGGCTGGCGGCATGGGGCCTGGCCATCGGCCTGAGCACCTCCCTGCTGGCCATCGCGTACGCCGCCACGGACATCCCCAAGAACCTGAACACCTATGCCACCCAGCAGGACAACGTCTACTTCTGGTCGGACGGAACGCCCATGGCCCGCACCGGGTGGGTGCAGCGGCAGGCGATGCCGCTGAAGGACATCCCCGAGCAGGTGCGCTGGGCGGTGCTGGCGGCGGAGAACGAGAGCTTCTACTCCGACCCGGGCATCTCCCTCAAGGGCATCAGCCGCGCCCTGGTGCGCACGGTGGGCCAGGGGGACACCCAGGGCGGCTCGACGATCACCCAGCAGTACGTCAAGAACGTCTATCTGACCCAGAACCAGACGGTGACCCGCAAGTTCACCGAGGCCATGATCTCCCTGAAGCTCGACAACAGGATGAGCAAGGACAAGATCCTGGAGGGCTACCTCAACACCAGCTGGTTCGGCCGCGGCACCTACGGCCTCCAGCGCGCCTCCCAGGCCTACTACGGCAAGGACGTGAGCCGGCTCAACGCGAGCGAGGGAGCCTTCCTCGCCTCGCTCCTCAAGGGCGCGGGCCTCTACGACCCCACGCTGAGCCAGAAGAACCACGACCGGGCCGTGGAACGCTGGTCCTGGATCCTCGACCGCATGGTCAAGATCGGCCAGCTGTCGCCCGCCGAGCGCGCCAACTACACGAAGTTCCCCGAGCCGCTCAAGCAGGGCCGGGTCTACGACACCGGCAAGCAGAGCGACTACCTGGTGGAGCTGGCCACCCAGTACGCCAAGAAGGCCGGCCACATCTCCGACAAGGAGTTCGACCTGGGCGGCTACCAGATCTACACGACCTTCGACCGCAAGCGGGAGACCGCGCTCACCGACGCCGTCACCAAGGCCCGCGACAAGGCGCGCAAGGACGACGCCGACACGGCGAAGACCGCGCACTACGGGGCCGCCTCGGTGGCCACCGACGGCCGGATACTCGCCGTCTACGGCGGCCCGGACCACCGGACGCAGGGCTACAACGAGTCCAACGCGACGACCGTCCCGGCCGGCTCGGCCTTCCTGCCGTTCGTCTACGCCGCCGGGCTCCAGCACGGTGTGCACAAGACCCGCGACAGCACGGCGACACCGGTCTCGCCCGAGTCCCTCTACGACGCCGACGACGGCGTCCCCGTCTCCACACCCGAGGGCCCCTACTGGGACCGCAGCGGCAAGAAGGTCGCCGCCCACAACGACGGCAACAAGTCCTGGGGGCGGATCAGCCTGCGCAAGGCGCTGGCCGAGTCCGTGAACGTGCCGTTCATGCAACTCGGCATGGACACCGGACTGGACAGGGTGCGGCAGACCGCCGAGGCGAGCGGACTGCTCTCCTCCAGCCTGGGACCGCAGGTGCCCGCGCTGTCGCTGGGCAGCTCCACACCGAGCGCGATCCGGATGGCGAACTCCTACGCCACCTTCGCCGCGGACGGGTCGCACACCGAGCCGTACTCCGTGCGACGCGTCACCCGCAACGGCTCCTCGGTCGCCCTGGCCACGCCCCGGCCCCGCCGCGCGGTACGCCCCGAGGTGGCCGGCCAGGTCACCGAGGCGCTCACGGACGCCTTCCGCGGCGCGCACCCCGCCGCGGCCCAGTCCGCGCCGCAGACGGCCGGCAAGGCCGGCACCACACAGGACGACAAGGCCGCCTGGTACGTGGGCACGAACCGGTCCGTGTCGACGGCGATCGTCCTCTACCGCCTGGACCTGACCAAGAGTCTCGAACCGCTGCCGCTCAAGGGGATCGCAGGCACCCCCGACGACGATGTCCCGTACGGCATCTGGGCCGGCGCCATGAGCCCGCTCGGCTGACCACGACGGCCGAGAAGCCGTCCCTCGCTCCGTCCGCCCCCTTCCCAGAATGTGCCCCGTATGAACTCGAAGCACAGCAGGCGCCGCCGCCGCGAGCCCGCTCCCGGTTCCGCTGCCACGTCCGCCCGCCAGAGTTTCGTGGCGATGACGGCCTTCCTCGTCGTGGCCACCTCGACGGCCACCTTCCTGGCCCTGCGGGGCTCCGACAGCACCACTCCGGCCGCGTCCGCCGGACGCGGCTCCAGCGCCGCCCCGAAGGCGCCCAAGGAGCCCGTGTGGGACGGGAGGACCAAGGTGCTCGGGGACGGCTCCACGTCCTACAGCGGCCCGCAGAAGGGCGAGTTGAAGCCCGTGCCGCTCAAGCCGGGTGAGAAGCCGCCCCAGTTCGTCGTCTTCTCCTGGGACGGCGCCCTGCAGGGCGACGACAAGCTCTTCTCGCACTACACGGAGATGGCCAAGGAATACAACGCCCACATGACGTTCTTCCTGACCGGCATCTATCTGCTGCCCAAGGCCAAGAAGACGCTCTACGAGCCGCCGATGCACTCGCCGGGCTCCGCCGCGATCAGCTATCCCACCGACGAGCACATCCGCACCACGGTGGAGCAGCTCGGCGAGGCGTGGAAGGAGGGCAACGAGATCGGCACCCACTTCAACGGCCACTTCTGCGGCGACAAGGGCGGCGGGGACTGGAGCGTGGCGGAGTGGGAGAGCGAGATCGACCAGTTCTTCTCCTTCGTGGAGAAGTGGAAGACCAACACCGGCTACAACGACCTGCCGGCCCTGCCCTTCGACCCCACGCGCGAGGTCAACGGCGGCCGCGCGCCGTGCCTGGAGGGGCAGCAGAACCTGCTCAAGGCCATGAAGGCCACCGCCAAGAAGTACAAGTGGCGCTACGACGCCAGCTCGGCCGGCGATTTCCAGATATGGCCCGCCAAGAAGGAGGGCGTCTGGGACTTCCCGCTCCAGATGCTTCCCTACGAGGGCGGCAAGTACCAGGGCCTGTCCATGGACTTCAACTTCCTCTACAACCAGTCCGAGGGCGAGACCACCGGCGACCCGGCGAAGTACCCGGAGTGGGAACAGGAGACCGTGAAGTCGTACATGGCGGGCTTCGACCGCGTGTACTACGGCAGTCGGGCGCCGCTCTTCATCGGCAACCACTTCGAGGACTGGAACGGTGGCATCTACATGAAGTCCATCGATCAGGTCGTCAAGAACGTCTGCACCAAGAAGGGCGTTCGCTGTGTGTCCTTCCGGGAACTGGCCGACTGGCTCGACGTCCAGAAGCCGGCGACGCTGGAGCGGTTGCGCAGCCTGGACCCCGCGCAGTCGCCGGACTGGTCGACAGTGGTGAAGTAACCGAGGGTCCGGTCAACTTACCTATCCGTTAAGGAAGTTGACCTTTCCTTCATGAAATCCCCCCGGTTTCCCCGGGATCCTTGCTCCCGGGGTCCATGGTGCCGTGGCCCACGGTGCCGGGGTCCTTGTCGCCGGAGATCGTCGTACCCGGGGCCGCCGGGGCCGCCGGGGCCGCCGGGGTGCTGCGGCCTCGTTGCAGCGCCGTCGCCGTGGCCGACTCCTGAAGAGTCCGCGTCCGCTCGTCCCGTTCCACCGCTTCGGGGTGGCGGGCCTTCCAGTACGGGTTGTCGTGCGGCAGGGCCGTGCCGACCCTTCCGTACATCCCGAAGAACATCAGCAGGACGCCCACCACGAAGCTGAACAGCACGTTCTGGATGTGGAAGGCGAGGAAGTTGAAGGTGGTGTCCAACAGCGCCAGGTTCAGGAAGCCGCTGAGGATGAACAGCACACCGAGGATCATGTTGACGGTGGAGGCGACGTTCCCGCCGATCATCATGCCCGCGAACAGGACGAGCCCGGCGCAGATCGACAGCACACTGAGCGTGCCGTTGGTGTTCAGCCCCACGACCGTGTCCCCGTGGGTGGTGAAGAAGCCGATGTTGTCGGTCAGGCCCAGGATGCCGAAGGCGAGCAGAAACAGGCCCATGAGGCCCGCGCCGATCCGGTAGAACGTGCTCAGCCGGTGATCGACGGGCAGATGCTCGTCGAGGACGAAGCGCTTTCCGGGTCCGGGACGAAGTACGTGCGTGGCCATATCCGCCTCCCTCTGCAGCTAGCGGAGGCCGTACGTACCCACCAGCATCCGCCCGCGAGGCCCGGACCGCCACCACAGGACCGCCGGCGGTGGTGAGGCAGGCCCGGAGCGGTGAGGCAGGCCCGGAGCGGTCAGGCCCCGGCTCCACGCTCCCCTCGGATCTGCGAGACGACCCGAGCCGCCACCCCCCGTACCGCCTCCGTCTCGGTCAGGAAGTGCCAGAAGTCGGGATGGCGACCCTCCAGCGTGGAGACGGCGCGGTCCAGGCGGGCCACGGCCTCGTCGAGGGGACGGGCGTGCCGCGGGTCCGGTGTGTTGCGGCCCGCCATGGCCAGCCGCTGGGCGTCGCGCAGGGCGAACCGGGTGCGGTCGATCTCCTGCTGCGGGTCCTTGGCGACGGCGTTCAGCCGCCGCAGCCGGTCGCCGGCCGCCGACACGGCCTCGTCGGTACCGTTCAGCAGTGCCCGCACGGTGGACAGCAGCGAGGTCGCGTCCGGCCAGCGCTGGGCGTCCCGCGCGGCCTGCGCCTCCTTCAGCTTGAGCTCGGCCTGCCGTACGTTCTCCGCGGCATGGTCCGGTACGTGCTGCAAGTCCTGCCAGCACGCGGCCGTGAACCGGCGCCGCAGCTCGCTCAGTACCGGCTCCACCTGCCCGGCACGGGTGGTCAGCGCCTCGGCGCGGGTGCGCAGCGACACCAGCCGGTGGTCGATCTCGGCGGCCCGCTCCGGCAGCCGCTCGGCCTCCGCGCGCACCGCCGCGGCCTCTCGCGACACCCGCTCGGCCCGTTCCAGCGTCTCGGGCACGCCGTGCTGCCCGGCCCCTTGGTTGAGCCTGGTCAGTTCGGGTCCGAGGGCGGCCAGGCGGGCGGCGAGATCGTCGGCCGTGAGCCCGGAGCCACGTACGTCGTCGAGCGCGTTCGAGGCGGCGAGCAGCGCCTGGCGGGCCCGTTCGACGGCCGGCGCGAGGCGGGCCAGCTGGGTCTCGGCGTTGCCGAGCAGTGGACCGAGCCCCTGCGCGTACCGGTCCAGCTCGCCCTTCACCCGGTTCAGCTCGTCCTTTGCGGCGGTCAGCTCGGCACGGGCGCGCGCGGCGACCGAGGCCTCCAGCTCGTCCCGGTCGAGATCGTGGGCGTCGACGGCCTCGATGTACTTCCGACTCGCCTCGTCGATGCGCTGCCCCAGCGCCTCGAAGTCGGAGACGGCGCGGCGGGCGGCGGGGGAGTCGTCGACAGCGGTGATCGTCTCGATCGAGATCCGCAGATCCCGCTGGGCGGTGTCCAGTTCGTAGAAGGCGGCCGCGGCGGCGTCCTTCGCGGCCTGCGCCTCGGCCCGCTGACTCTCGGAACGCCCGCCGAACCACCGGCGGGTGCCGCCGCCGGCGAACGCGGCGGGCAGGACGAGCGCGGCGAGCAGGGGGAGCGTCAGGAGAGCCAGCGCGTCACCGTACCCACGGGCGCGACGGGCCCGACGGGGACACGGCGAGGGCGCGCCTGACGACGACGGTGTGTGCGGCTCTGAAGATGTCGTCGCCGTCACATCCCTCTCCCGTGCTGTCATCCACCCTGTACCGGTGTCATTCTCCCACCGGTAGAGGACGAACACACGGGCCGAAAGGTTCGCAAGTTCGCACCGCGAGCTTGAACCGTCGGCTCACCTCGTCGGCTAGTCCCCTCGGCTAGTCCCCTCGGTTCGCACCGTAAGGTCTACCGCGGGCTACTTCGCGGTCCGCACGGTGATGCTCCCGTCGCCGGTGTGGGCGGAGATCCGGTGCGAGCCGGCCGGGTCCCGGGGCACGGACACATGCACCGAGCCGTCGTCGCTCCCGGTGCTCACCCGGTAGGCGTGGTGGGGCAGCTCGATGGTGAGCGAACCGTCGCCGCTGCGGGACTCCACCAGGTCCGGTACGACGCCGAGTCCGAGCCGTACGGAGCCGTCCTCGGTGCGGGCGCGCACCTGGCGCGAGTCCACGTCGAGCGCGCTGATCGAACCGTCGCCGCTGCGCAGGTCCAGGGGGCCGGAGGAGTCCGTCACGCGGACACTGCCGTCTGACGTGCGGATGTTCAGCGCCGCCGTGAATCCGTTCGCCCGTACGCTGCCGTCCCCGTCGACGACGTTCACGGCGACGCCGGACGGCACCACGATCCGGTGCTTGGCGCTGCAGTCGGCGATCATGCCCGAGCACTTCATCCGCAGGGTGAGCCGGTCGCCCTTCATCGCCCAGGTCACCCGGGGGTCGCCTCCGACGACGACGTGCCCCTGGAACCACCGGGTGACGTCGACCGTGTCCGTACGCGCGGAGTCGGCGACCACGAGCTCGAGCGCGGAGTCGTCCGAGTCCACGGTGAGCGTGCGCCCGTGCAGGGCGAAGGACCGGTGCTCCGGATGCCGGTCGTCCCCGGCGCCCGCGCCGCATGCCGCGAGCGTCGCGACGAGGGCCACGACGGCGCCGGTCGCGGCCACCGTCCGAGTGCGCGCTGTACGTGCCATGAAGATCCATCCCCCTGAGAAGAACGCGAGTGCGCCGGGCCCCTCGGGCACGTTCCTCCGACGCACTCCGACCGTACGGATCCGGGCCCCGGCGGGGGATCCGGGCGGCTGGCGGATCGGGGGTGGGGTTAACCCCCGCCCACCGGCCCTTCCGGCCGGATACGGGTTTGCGGGGCATGCCCCCGGGCAATGTAGGCTGTCGACTCGTCCTGGGCGCGTAGCTCAGTGGTAGAGCGCCGCCCTTACAAGGCGGATGTCGGCGGTTCGAAACCGTCCGCGCCCACCAGTCTCAGGACACGACTAAGGCCCAGGTCAACCGGTGCGAAGCCGGAGACCTGGGCCTTGATCTTTCTCGACGACTTTTCGCCGCCGTGCCACTCACGTGCCAGATGGGCCGCGCGGAGGCCGCTTCACCTTCTTGATCTGACCGCCCACGTAGTCCGCGATCTGGTGGTCGCGGCCGTTGACGAGGTGTTGATAGACCAGCGCGGCCCGCACCGACGAGTGGCCCATGCGGTGCATCAGTTCGCGGGTGGTGGCGCCGCCGGTCGCGGCGAGGGTGTTGCCGGTGTGCCGGAGATCGTGGAAGTGGACGTCACCGAGACCGGTCGTGGAGAGGGCGCGGAGCCAGATCCGCCGGAAGTTGTTCCGCCGGAGGACACCGCCGCGGGCCCCGACGAAGACGAGCCCGGTGCGGCCGGCTTCCGCATGCTCCGCGAGGTGGTGCGCCAAGTCGGGCACGAGAGAGGCCGGGAACGCCACGGTGCGGACGCCCGGCGCGCTCTTGGGTGCCTTGACCGTGAGGCCGTCGGTCCGGGTCTCGGAGTACGAGCGACGGACGGAGACGGTACGGGCCTCCAGGTCGATGTCCCGGCGCTGGAGCGCGGCCAGCTCACCGAAGCGGAGCGCGGCGAACGCGGCCAGGAGCACCAGGACGCGGCAGTGAGGCGGGACCGCGTCGGCGAGCCGGTACACCCCGGGGACAGAGAGGAACGGCCGCTCGGTGTGGGTGACCGTTCCCGCGCCCTTGACCCGGCACGGATTCCGTTCGATCAGCCCATCATCCACGGCCGTGTTCATGATGGCCCGGAGGACTTGGTACGCCTTGGAGACGGTGGCCGGCCCGACCCCGGCGTCGAGGAGGTCGGTACGCCAGCGCCGTACCTGCGGAGTGGTGATCTCCCGCAGGGGGACCGTGCGGAACGTCGGCAGGATGTGCCGGTTGAGCACGCCGGCGTTGCGCTCCCGCGTGGTGGCCGCGTAGTCGCGATCCTTGAACCACGACTGCGCGAAGTCACCGAACGCAATCTTGACGTCCGGGTTCGCCCAGTCGCCGTCGAGGATCTTGGCCTCTTGGTTGACGAGCCAGCGGTCTGCGTCGCGAAGGTCGCGTCAGCCGTGCGCATCAGACCGTCCGGGCCCCGGTAGCGGGCCTGGAAGCGGCCAGAGGGCCGCTTGCGCACGGACCCGAAGCGACGACGGCGCCCCTTGGAGTTCGCCATCACGCCACCGCCTTCAGGCGCGTGGCACGGACCGTGATCGGTTCCACGGTGTGCTCCGTGATGTAGGCGTCCACGGCACTCTCCGGGATGCGGACGTGACGGCCGACCTTCACGAAGGTGATGCGCCGCTCGGCTATCAGCCGTCGGGGGAAGCGCGCCGAGGTGCCGAGCAGTTCGGCCACCTGATCGACGCTGAGGTATCGGCCCTTCATGCTGCGGCTCCCTCCAGGGCGAGTTGGTCGCGTAGGGCTTCGCGGGCTGTTTCGCGGTTGTGTTGGAGGTCGCGGGCGATGGTGGCGGCGAGGGCGGATTCGCCGGGGGTGTGGCCGTGGCCGGCGTACTGCCAGTCGGCGAGGACGAGGACGGTGTCCGGCTCGCGCTCCTCCAGGCCGAGGGCTTGCCGTTCCTGTGCGGCGCGGAAGTCGGCGCGGGCCTGGCGGAGTTCGCCGAGGGTGGTGGAGTAGCGGCGGGACTTCGAGCTGAAGTGGCCGCGGAAGCCGAGCATGTGAGCCCACGCCCACAGTCGCCGTTCGGGGTAGAGCGGATCGAGCTGTTTGCAGGCTTCGATGAGGCGGCGGGTGTGGTCGGGGATCTGGTGGCGGTCGAGTTCGGCGAGTTCGCCGATCCGCTGGTCGAGGGTGCCGGTGTTCTCGGCGGCTCTGGTGGCGTACTTCGCGACGTAGGAGGCGACGGCCTGCTCGGTGATGTCGGAGCCGTCGCCGAATGCCTTCACGGGGCGGACGTCGAGCTGGGTGCCCCACCGGAAGGTGCGCGCTGGCTGGATGTCGGCGGCCGGGGCGGAGACCGAGGTGTAGGAGTGCGCGGCGGCGGCGTGGATGGGTTCAAATCCCGCCACCCCGACAGGTCAAGCACCAGGTCAAGCCTCAGCATCCTCACCCCTCCGGTCATTTAGGTCAGTATCTGACCTCCATGCCCCCTAGCGTCCTCCTTGCCCGGCACAAGACGAACCACGGAAGGCAGCGACCATGAGCGAGACCGTGACTGTCAACGAACTGGCCACCCACGACTCGGCCCATGAGCCCACCGCTACCGGCGAGCGCGCCGACTTGCTGGAGGCCCTGGCCAAGCATCGTCACTTCCTGCGATTCACCACCCGTGACCTCACCGACGAGCAGGCCGGGCGCCGGACCACCGCCAGCCAGCTGTGCTTGGGCGGCCTGATCAAACATGTCACTGCGGTCGAGCGAGCCTGGGCGCAGTTCATCCTGGACGGCCCGTCGGCGATGCCCGACTTCACCTCCATGACCGATGCCGACTGGGCCCGACGGGCCGACGAGTTCCGGATGCTGCCCGGCGAGACGCTGACCGGCGTGCTCGCCGACTACGCCGAGGTAGCCCGCCGAACAGACGAACTGATCGCCACCCTCCCCGACCTGGACGCCACACAACCGCTACCGAAGGCCCCGTGGTCCGAACCGGGCACGCGATGGTCGGCCCGCCGGGTACTGATGCACATCATCACCGAGACCGCCCAGCACGCCGGCCACGCCGACATCATCCGCGAGTCCCTGGACGGCGCCAAGACCATGGGTTAGCCAGCGCGCGGCAGGGCGTATCGCCCCCTACCTGGGGGCGATACGCCCTGTGACCCCGCAAACGCCTTTGCCTCACGATCCGCGGGTCAGGGACGTCAGCGAGCCAGCTGACATCGAGTCCTGACATCAACGGGCGCGAACGTCGGCGTATTAGTGCAGCTGAGGGCGCACCCACGAACGGCGGTACGAAGCCGCTATGCAGGCCTCGAAGGGCCGCCGGATCGAACTCCTAAAGCGGGTGTCGCGCACCCGTCCCTGGATCCGATGTCCAGCACCCGACGCGTATTGAACTCCTGCACGACACCAATGTGCGGATCCAGATCCCTGCGGTCGGAATCGAGCGGATCGTAGATCTCGGCCAGTCGCGGGTGTCTGTGCGGCCGAAGGTATGCGGAGGACGCGGAAGGGGTGCCCTCCCCAACAGCGGAAGTGCACCCCCAAGGACGGTCAGCGGTGGTCGTCGCGGTCGTGACCCCAGCGGCCGTCGTGGTCGTGACCCCAGCGGCCGTCACGGTCGCCGCGGTGGTGGCCCCAGCGGCCGTCGTGGTCGTGACCCCAGCGGCCGTCACGGTCGCCGCCCCTATGGTCGTGACCACGGTCGTGCGTGGCATGAGATACCACCGAAGGCGCGGCGGCGGCGCTGGCGCCAGTGGCGCCGCCTACCAGGATGGCGGCCGCGACGCCCAGCGCGGCGGCAAAACGGGAAACCCGCATTCCGTGCTCCTTTCACGGCAGGTGCCAAATGCGCCTGCCTGGGTCGGACATATTCATATTGACGTCCGCAATGCACCGTTGAGTCCGACTCGCCGTCAAAGACACCTCATGTAACGTAAAATCGTGATTCGGGAACCGGCGCTTGGCGTGTCGTCGTCACGCGCGCGCGTACGAGTGGCTCCCCCGTCCACCAGGGTCAACTTGCACCTCACGATCCCGCCGAGCTCGCGCTCCCCTACGGCCCACCTCTCCGCGAGTACCTCCACCAGAGGCAACCCCCGCCCCGACTCGTCCCGCAGCACCGGTCCGGCACATGCGGGTAGGCATCAGCGCCCGTGGACCATCCGTGGACATGCAGCCGTCGAGCACGCAGAAGCGGCCCTGTGACCAGCAGCGACGCCACAGGCCCAGAGGGCCTCCGGAGCAGTTGCCCGACCTGCACCCGGCATCCAGAGTGTCGCGGCGCGGACGTATTACAGCGACGAGGGGCGGGCCGTGGAGACTGCGGACATCGTGGTGCCCGCCGCTCACTACGAGATCGTCTACGAGATTTCGATCAACCGTCCATAGCGGCCTACCGGACCTGCGGAAGCAGATGCGCGGGTGTCGCGACTACCTTCAGCGTCGGATGTACCAACCGGCCACCAGCACGATGAGGATGGCAACGACGAAGGCCCACACGGTCGTTGCGCCGTGGTACGAGCGGTAGGCAATCAGAGCAAGCATGTTCAGGCGGATACCCCCGGGCGTACGGCTTCAGCCGACCCGCGTTGCCCGCCACTCTGTCGAATGCGTGTCGAAGGCGCCGCACGTCCGCAGTCGTCAGCCGAAGAACGTGAGGTCAGAGGGCGTGCGCCGGTGATCTCGCCAAGCGCCTTCTAAACGCTCGATCGTTCCGAACGTGCCACAGTCGTGCCACATCGTGCGGCCAACCACGGTCAACGACGGCTCGCCACAGTCGAGATGCACCGTTCACCTGGGCAGTGGCTACAGCCGGAGCGACCTGGGCACCCATGCTGCCGATCACGTCCGCCCTTACAAGGTGGCTGTCGGCGGTTCGAAACCGTCCGCGCCCACGAGGTTCGGGACGCGAGAGAGGCCCAGGTCAACCGGTGTGATTCCGGGACCTGGGCCTGATCTTTTTGGCTGCTGGGAGCCGTCGTGCCGGCTGGCCCGTAGGGAGTCCGCCTGGCCGACGCCGACCGGGCCGAGGTCCGTGGTGAGGAGACAGGCGTACTGGTGTCGTACCTGCGGCGCCGAACTCATTCGGCGCCGGGGCCGGCCCATGGGGCCGCAGCAAGCAACGGCCCGAGCGTAGAGATCTGCATACACAGCACTCCCGGTCAAAGAATGCCTCCGGCGGGGGCGCTCAGGCTCCGAGATGGAGGGGGCGCCGTTCGAGAGTGCCGGGCGAGCAGCGGCGTGCGCGGGGTGCTCCCATCCCGTCTGCCATCGCCCCAGGCAGAGTCGGGTAGTCGTGGCCCAGGGCGTCAAGGTCGTTCGTACAGTGGCGCGCTCCACCTGGACGCCATGAACCACGCCCGCTCCACGGTGTGTGGGTCGACGGCAGACGGGATGGGAGTTGGGGCGGGTCGCGCTTAAGGGAAGCAGTTGCCCAACAGGACGTCACTGAGGGCTGGTTGAGCGTGACTTTCTAGCGAGGGGGACTGTGGTCGGCGGTATGTCGGGTGCATGATGATCCAATGACTTCTTGGCTGAGCGCCCGGAGCACATGGTCGCTCGTACTGCTCCTGTGGGCGATCACGCTGACAGCTGCCCTGATCGGAATCGCGTTCGCCCGGGCCTTCCTTGAAGACCCCCCTCTAAGGCCCTTCACCTCTGAGCTCCCCATGACAGTAGGCGGCACTTTCTTCGTCACCGTCGTCACTGCCAGGCGGTTGCGTCGTAGACAACGGCAGCAGGACCGATGAGGTGGAGCCGGTTGCCGTACAGCAGCGAAGTACAGCAACCGGTACGACCGCAGCCGGCCATCACTGCACGTACGCGGCTTGCTGGGCAGCCCAGCAAGCCTCAGCGACCGTCGCGCCGTAGTTCGCATCGAGGAGCGCGACCGACAGGAACACATCACGATCTCGATCAGAAAGGTGATGCGTTCCAGGTCTGCACGGGCCCACTTCCGCAGAGGCCGCACAAAGGGCAGGGGAACCAGTCCAGGAGTTTCAGGTCTGACACCAGCGCCTGACACCAACAGGCGCGAACAGGGGCGGTCGACGCCGAACCTCAGCAGCCAGCAGGACGAGGCAGAGGACAGGTTGACCGACGTCGATGGTCCCCGTGATCGACCTGATAAGGATGAGGCCACAGGTCCAAACCCTGCGGTCGATCAGGGGCTCACCCGGGGAGGGCCTCTGGATTGCCTGGGACGCCACCGACCTTCGCATCAGCCCGGCCGCGTGTCAGACTGCCCTTCATGACTTGCAGCCGAAAGGTCCATGCCGCGTAGGCGCCCATCACGCCTGCGGGCGGACAACAGGCGCTTTGCTGCGCATCGCCGCTACTCGAAGCTCGGCCGGCTCTCTGGCCCGGCTCAGGCACAGATCATTCAGTTGGAGCGGACTCGTCTCCAACCCGGCCTGGTTAAGCAAGCTCTCACTCGGTGGAATGCCATCGCCCGTGCACCGTGGGATCAACTCCCTTCGCCGTTCGGAGATCGGTGCGGAGTTCCGGACTGTTGCCCGGAACCCGCGGACGAGCGAGATCTGCTGGAACTAGCGATCTGCGCTCTCCCCAGGAAGACCGCGCGGGAGCTCCGCAATATCGTGCAGCCTCTCGATATGAAGATCCTCGAACGTCCCGACGCTGTGCCGTACGGCAACCCACCTCATCGATGGTGGCAAGACGCCTTCTGATGACCGTGCCCCATCGTCAATCCGGTGCTGTACCGCAGCGAAGTACAGCAACCACCACGACCGCAACCGACCACTACCGGCCCCAGTCGTCCAATTGACGTGCTCGCCAGACCTGCGTCCTTCACGCCCATAGTTCGCATCGAGGGGGCCAGGCAACGGGAAGCACGGCGGCCCCGGACTTGTCTCCGGGGCCGTCGGGGCGCCGGTGCGGTGCGGTCGCCATATCCCGTCAGGGCAGGTCCGTCCTCGGGTCCACGGCCCAGTGGTTGGTCTTGAAGATCTGACCGGCGAAGGTCAGGTCGGTCTCGGAGACGAAGCGGAAACCGACCGAGCGGCAGATGCCGTTCGAGGCGGCGTTGTTCGTTGCTGGGAAGGCGTGCACGACTCCCCAGCGGTTCTCGTCCCGAGCCTGGTCCAGGAGAGCGCGCACGGCGCGCTTGCCCAGTCCTTGCCCTTGCAACTGGGGCAGAACCATCCAGCCGATCTCGGAGATCGGTCCGTCATCGGGGGTGTGGGACCAGAGGGCGACCGTCCCTGCCACCACCTCGGGGGTGGCAGGATTGGGAACGATCATTTTGAACCAGGCAAGGTCGGCAGCCGCCTGCTCTGCATCCCGGCATACCTTGGCCGCCATCCCCTCACGCGACTGGGGGCCGCCCAGGTCAGCCATCATGACGGGATCGCACCGCATCCGGACGTAGGCGTCGACATCGTCCGGCGATACGTTGCGCAACCTCACTGGCTTCTCCTCGCGTTCACCGAGGATCGTTGCACAGCATGAGGAAGCCAAGGCGCAGAGGCGCAAGATGCGCGAGAAGCGCTAACCCATCGGCACCACCGGCACGCCCGCTCCAGTCCAGGAGGCAGGCACAGGGAGCATGAGGTCAGAACCCCTCGTGGTTGGGCGGTCGGCTCCGCGAGTTCACCCGGCCACTTGGGCGCGAGCCTCGAAGATCATGGTCCCAACATCGTGCTACGGCGGGCAGGTTCACAGACTGTCCGGCGCGCCGGAAGACTCGGTGGTGCTCAGGTCGTCAAGCCCTCGATGGCCACGGGAAGATGGCGCGGACCGCGCAGCACCGCGTTGGCGCGGTACGGCGGCGGGTCCTCGAGCAGCCGGGAGAACTTGACCCGGCGGAAGAGTTCGGGCACGGCCAGATGGAGTTCTATGCGGGCGAGAGGGGCGCCGAAGCAGTAGTGGATGCCGGTGTAGAAGCCCAGGTGCTCGTTGTCCTTCCGGTCGGGATCGAATCGGTCGGGGTCCTCGAAGCGCCGGGGATCGCGGTTGGCCGCGGCCAGCATGAGCCAGACCGGCGAGCCTTTGGGGATCGTGGTGCCGGCGACGTCGATGTCGGCCAGGGCGGTGGTCCACGGGACGAACTGGACCGGAGGCTCGTACCGCAGCACTTCCTCGATGAGCGGGACGGCCAGGTCCGGGTCCTTCTGGAACCGTTCGAGGAGGTCGGGGTGGCGCAGCAGGGTGAGCGTCGTATTGGTGATCGCGTTGACGGTGGTCTCGTGGCCGGCGACCAGGAGCAGCACCGCGGTGGCCTCCAGGTCTGCCGGTGTCATCTCGGGAGCGAGCGCGCTGAGCATCCCGGGGCCGGGGTGGCGGCGTTTGGTCTCGATCAGATCGGACAGGTAGGCGCCCAGTTCCTGACGTGCCCGCTGTGCTTTTTCCGGGCCGCCGTCGTCGCCGGAGCGAGGGTCGAGTGACGAGGCCAGGGCATCAGCCCAGACGTGGAAGCGCGGTTCGTCCTCGCGCGGCACGCCGAGGACCTTGCAGATCGCGGTGACGGGGAGGGGGTAGGAGAAGTCCTCCACGATGTCGACCTGGTCCTTGCCCTCGAAGGCGTCGAGCAACTCGGTGACGACGTCGGCCAGTTCTTCGCGCAGGCCGTCGAGGAACCTGGGGCTGTGCGGCGGGCCGAACGGCCGGTTGATGGTGCCGCGCAGCCGGTCGTGCACGGGCGGGTCGGTGAAGATGAAGCTGGGCGGCAGGCCGGACTCCTCCGCCGGTTGACCGACGCGGGCGTAGCCGGGTAGACGGTTGTTCGTGTCGTTGCTCAGCCGCGGGTCGTTGGCCAGGCTCCGCACCTCGTAATAGGTGCTGACCAGATAGGTGCCGTCGTCCTCCCGCCTGACCGGTTGCTCGCGCAGCTCCGCGTAGAGCGGATAGGGGTCGGCCCGATTGGCGTAGTCGGTGATCTGGGCGGAGAGTGTGCCGGACGTCATGGTGACTCCTAAGGGCTCCGGGCGGTGCAGGGCCGGTGATCAGGCATGCGACGGAACGAACGTGACACGCCGCCCGTTCGGCGAGTGGCCCGTCAGTGTGATGGTGGGCCCGTGGGTGAGCAGATGGGGGTCGGGGAAGGCCGAGTCGATCGGCTGCAACATCTCGCCCCGGCGGTCGACCGAGCCGTACTCCGGCGGGAAGGGGACGCCCGACGCGATCTGTTGCTCGTAGAACCCCAGCCACTTGGCTCCGTCGAAGGACGCCGCGGCGATGACGCGGCCGCGGTAGCCGTACACCGCGACGAACCGCTCCTCGGCGAGTGTCCCCTGGGCGACGACCAACTGGTCGCCCAGCGAGGGAACGCCCACCGACTTGACGCTGACGCCGCACCGCAGGTCGACCCCGTGCTTGCGCTGCAGCCGGTCCGCGACCGCGCCGATCACTCCGCCGAGCGCACCCATCAGCGGTGCGGGGCCGCGTTCGGCGACCGTGACCTCAAGGCCCTGCTCCCGGCAGGCGGAGGCGACCTCGGAGCCCGTGAAACCGGCGCCGATCACCAACACCCGGGGCGCGCCCCCGGTCAGCTTCCGGTAGAGGCGGGCGGAGTCGTCGCGCGTGCGCAGCACGAACACCCCGTCCGGGGTGGCCTCTTCCGGGTGGATCCAAGGCCGCGCTCTGGTCCCGGTGGTGATCAGCAGGCGGTCGTAGGGGACGGTGTCGCCGTTCGTCAGGCGCACTTGCTTGGCATCCGGGTCCAGGCTCTCGGCGGCGACGCCCAGACGCCACTCGGCGTGGATGTCCCGCCGCCGCGGAAGCGCGGTGTCCTCGGGGCGTGCCCGTCCGAGCAGCACCTGCTTGGACAGCGGCGGCCGGTCGTAGGGCTCGTACGGTTCGTCGCCGATCATGGTCAGTGATCCGGTGAAGCCCTGCTCGCGCAAGGTCTCCGCCGCGCGCAGACCGGCCGGCGAGGCACCGACGACGATGCGGCCCTGACGCCGCAGGACCTCGACGTCCGTGTCAGCCGACATGGGGCTCCACCCGCTTCGTCGGCTCATCGGAGTAGTCGACGAGGATGGCCTGGACCGGGCAGGCGGCAGCGGCCTTCTCCACCCGGTCACGTTGGACCTCGTCGAAGCGAGGGGAGAACAGCAGCGCCTCTTCGCCGTGCAGGGCGAGGACGTCCGGAGCGAGGAAGACGCACTGCGCGAACCCCTGGCACCGGTTGAGATCGACGACAAGCCTCATGGGAACCCGGCTCCCTGCAGGGGCCGGGGTGGCCGAGCCCCGCGGCCGTCTGCGTTCGGTCCATGTGATCGGTAGGCATGCCTCACGTTCAGCTTCAGTCCTCCGTCCAGGTCTCGCAAGGCGAGGTGGTGCTGGGAGACCAGGCTTCGTGCGAGGCGGAGGGAAGCTCCTCGGGGCACTCCGATGTGAAACCAGGTCTCGGCTACCGACCGAGCTGGGCCGTCGGAGGCCCGTCCAGGAACTGCCGGCCGGCGGCCGTGGACGTCGCAGCGCAGCAGCGATGTGGAGCGACCCCGTCGATCAGCGCCAAACCGACACCCTTGGGGAAGACACTCGACGCGCTCCGCCTTCCCCCGAGGCCTCGTCCCTTACACTTTCGCCGTCACACAACGTGAGGAACGATGTGAGAAGCGTGATCGAAGCGCTGCGTACCCCGCGGCGCCCTTTTGTGCTCGGCGCGGTGCTGACGGTCGCGCTGGTGGCGCAGTCGGCTGCACTCGTCGCCCAGCAGATGCAACTCGACAGTCTGCAGACACAGCCCATCGACCTCCAGGAGCACCTCGAGCCCGGCCCCCCGGGGCCGTCCGGCCCGTCCGGCCCTCCCGGTGCGGACGGCGCCGTCGGCCCGCCGGGCAAGGACGGGACGGACGGCCAGGACGGGCAGGACGGGCGGGACGGGCATGACGGGAAGGACGGGACGGACGGCAAGGATGCTGTCGTCCCGCCGGAGCCGAGCGATTCATCGCCAAGCCCTTGAAGTTGCCCGCCTCTTCGGGCGGGACGGGCTCGATCGCAGTGTGGACAGCCCCTCCGACGAACTGCACCGGTGCGAGCTGTCGGCCGGAGGGGTCGGCCGGCCTGAGCTCCGGCGCGTCGTGGTCGCGCCCTGAGCAGGTGAATGTGGTTCCACGTGCTCGCCGGGTCTCGCCGGTGCCAAGCGTCAGTGCCTCGGTGCAAGTGACCGGCGGACTCGGCGTGTTCGAGGCCGCCCGGGGTCGGACACTCGACGCGGTCTCCCCGAGGCCTCGTTCTTTACACTTTCGTCGTCACACAGCGTGAGGGATAACGTGAGAAGCGTAAACGAGGAGTGGCGCGGCCCCCGGCGCCGCCTTGTGCTCAGCGCGGTGCTGACCGTCGCGGTCGTCGCGCAGACGGCTGTGCTCGTCGCCCACCAACAGCAGATCGACGAACTCCGAGGGCGACGCATCGACCTCCAGGGGAACGGCATCATGCGCGGCCCCTCGGGGTCGCCCGGCCCCTCGGGTCCCTCGGGGCCGGCCGGCCCCACCGGCCCGACGGGCAGACCGGGGCGGGACGGGGAGGACGGTCATCGCGGCAGGTGGGGCCATAACGGAAGGAGAGGCGAGGACGGCAAGAGAGGGCAAGTCATCGGGGGGTCGTGGCGGGATGAGACCGACCAGTGAATATTCAGTCCTTGCCCGACCTGCCGGGGACCCCGCGGTCGCGGACGGCGAGATCCGAGAGCCGACGAACCCAGCGCCGACGCGCGTGCTCACCGGACCGGTGACCCGTCGGGTGCTCCGTACCGGGAACAAGTCGCTGAGGGCGATCGTCATGTGCGCTTCCGGGACGGTGCAGCGACCGAACTCGCCCGGTGACGCCTTCCGGTGACCCCTGACACCGCCGAGGAGACCGCGGGCGACCGCAGCTTCCCGAGCTGCGAGTTCGAATGTCAGCGCCGGTGCTAAGGGCTGTCCCGCAATCCCCGGTGGATCAGCGCGCGGCGTCGGATGCGGTGCATCGCAAGGCGGAGGGTCGTCCTCATACTGGGTGTGTTCGGGCGATCCGCCAAGGCGGCGAGGTGCCGTGGCTGTCGTCGTGCGCCCGCCGGGGATCACGGGACAGCCCTTAGCTTCCGCCCCCCAAGGGAATCCGGAAGGGGACGGGGGCTGGTGGGGGCTTCGGGGTGGGACTACTACGTGCCGTACCAGGAAGACCTGAACGCTGCGCTGCAGCAGCTGCGGCGTGAGGTGTTCGAGGCAGGGGACTACTACTGGGTCAACGGGGGCGACTGGCGGCCGGAGGAGGAGCGAGAGCCTCGCCCGCGATCGCTCGAGGAGCTGTGGGATGACGAGTTGGTGCAGGAGGCCGGCACGCACTCGATCCTGGACATCTTCCGCGTCGTGGGGCCTGACGACACCCCGGACTACAACACCGTGGAACCCGTGACGGCCGAGGAAGCGCGCGAGCTGCTGGGGACGGACAGGCTGACCCGGGCGCACGTCGAGGACTTCGACGTGTTCCCCCGGTCCCGATGGATCGGACGATGCGCGGTGCTGCACGACGCCGAGGGCAACCCCCAGGAGATCCATTTCTGGGGCCACTCAGGCGATTGAATCACCGCCCCGGCGAACGGTCGGCTCGGCCGACATCCATAGCGGCGTCCTGGGGCCGCCCGTGCGAGGGCCGCTAGAAGGTGCCGTTGGCGAGGATCTCGCCCGCCTTGTCGTAGACGGTGACGAGGCCGTTGTCCGACTCGTAGCAGGAGCTGAACGCGGAGGCGATGAGCTTGCCCTCGCCCTGGTGCGGGCCGGTGAGGCCGCCGCCGAAGTCGGTGAACACCTCAGGGGTGTCCAGGATGTTGCTCCGCTTGTCGGCCCCGGTCACCCTTGTGATGTGCCGGACGGCCGCCTTCTCGGCGGCGGTGCCGTTCTTGTCCGCACAGGACTTGAAATCGGCCGCCTGCGAGCCGGGTCCGGTGTCCCCGGCCCCGGAGCCGTCGCGTGAGTCGTTGTGCGCCTCGTCCTTCACCCCGCTGTGGACGGAGGAGGAGTTCGAGGCGCCGATGTCCCCGTCGCCGCCCCCGTCCGGGCCGCCGCCTCCGGTCGCCCCGGCGATCCCGACGATGACGGCGAGGCCGAGGACGCCGAGGCCGCCGAACGCCATGGCCCGGCCCACGCCGCGCTTCGCGGGCGGCTCCGGCGCGGGCGTGCCGTAGTCCGGGACCTGTGGCGGTCCGCCCCGTCCGGGCTGCTGTTGCTGCCACGGGTACTGGTGGTCGCTCATGAACTCCCCTTGAGTGGTTTGTACCGTTTTGGTCTACGACGGGGAGGGGGAGGGGTGAGGTTGTCCCTGTCCGCAGGGTTTCACCCGATGGGGGGAGAGCCGTCCTGTGCCGCCCCGGGCTCGGGGGGCGCGCCGCTTCGTCCTCGGACGGGCGGTCACGTGTTGGCTCACGGGGAGAGTTGCGGCGGACCTGACGGCCGGCGCGCCGTACGACGAATGCCGCATCGTATGCCGGTCACGGCGGTCACGGCGGTCACGGCGGCTACGGCGGCTACGGCGGCTACGACGGTCACGGCAGCCGCGACAGCCGAGGTGGCTACGACGGCCACGGTGGCTAAGACGGGTTCGCCGCCGGCGCCCCGTGGGCGTGCTTCAGCCTCGCGCGGGCGTCGACCGTCTCCGGGGGCGCGACCTCCGACCAGAAGCGGTGGCAGGTCACGAACACGGCGAGCTCGCGCTCACGCTGCCTGAGCTTCTCCACCTCGGCCTGTTCGTCCTCGGTCCAGCCGGGGGACGCGGGGCGTTCCACCTGGCGCCAGCCCCTGTCGTCGCTGAAGCCGTCCAGGGGTTCCACCGACCAGGGGAGCCGCTTGAGCAGGGCCAGGAGCTCCGCCCGGACCTGGTGCAACTCCTCCTGGCCTGCCAGGAGGTCACTCGGGAAGTCATAGGTCGCAGCCACGCGGCAATGGTACGCCTGTTCGATTTTGGGGTGCGAGTTCCTTCCGGGAGTTCACACGAACGGTTGTGACCGGGCGCTTCAGCAGGCCCGGCCCGGCCCGTGCTCGGCTGCTGGCCGAGCGGCGCGGAGTGCTGGCGTCACCCAAGGCGGGCCGACGCTCGATGCGCCCTCGCGCCCTCTCCGGCCGACGGAAGCGCACAGCGCAGTTGACCAGTCAAGACTGTCCAGTTTGAACTGGCCAGTTCAAACTGGACAGTCTTGACTGATGGATTTAGTGTGGCGGCATGGACGACAGCGCCGAGGGCATCTCCGAGTCCGCCGCTCGCGCGGCGCAGGATCTGCGGGTGGCGTTCAACCGGCTGCGGCGGCGGATCCGGGAGGTCTCCGAGCGGCAGGACCTCACCCCCTCACAGGTCTCCGCACTCACTCTGGTGAGCAAGAGCGGTGCCGCCACGGCGAGCGCGCTGGCCGCCACCGAGGGCGTCCGGCCGCAGTCCATGGCCGCCACCCTCGCCGTGCTCGACCAGCAGGGGCTGATCGCCCGCAACCCGGACCCGGGGGACGGCCGCCGACAGCTCGTCACGCTGACCGACGCGGGCCGCGAACGCGTCGAGGGCACCCGGCAGGCCCGCGGGGAATGGCTGGCCAAGGCCCTCCAGGACCGCTGCACGGAGGCCGAACGGCAGAGCGTCATCGAGGCGATGGCCGTACTGGACCGGCTCACCCGCCCGTGATACCCGCCCCCCGCACACGGTCCCGGCGGATTCCCGGCCCCCAGTGCCGCCGCCCGGCGTCATGGTCGCCCCCGCCGACGCCGCCTACGCGGACGGCGCCGCCTCCTTCACCGACGCCGCCTTCTTCGCGGACCGCGCCGACACCGGCGGTCCGCGCCGACACCGGCGGTCCGCGCCGACACCGGCGGTCCGCGCCGACACCGGCGGTCCGCGCCGACACCGGCGGTCCGCGCCGACACCGGCGGTCCGCGCCGACACCGGCGGTCCGCGCCGACACCGGCGGTCCGCGCCGACACCGGCGGTCCGTGCCGGCCGGTTCCCCTCCTTCCTGCCCGACGGAGCCGTACCGCTCCCGGCGGCGCCCCTCCCGGACCGATCCCTCCGTACACGCACCGGCACACCCCTCCGAAAGGCCTGACCATGGCAGTCACCACGCTCGACCCGCACACCGCCCTCGTCGTCATCGACCTGCAGCACGGCATCGTCGGGAACCCGGGCCTCGCCCCTCACACCGCCGCCGAGGTCGTGGAGCGGTCGGTGCTGCTCGCCGACGCCTTCCGCGAGCAGGGCCTCCCGGTCGTCCTCGTACGGGTCACCGCCGCCGCCGACGGAGCGGACGCCGTACCCGGCCGCAACGAAGGGCCGAACCGCGCCCGCAGCTTCCCGGAGGGCTGGGACGTCATCGTCGACGAACTGGCCGGACACCCCGAGGACATCACCGTCACCAAGCGGAACTGGGGCGCCTTCTACGGCACCGACCTCGACCTGCAGCTGCGCCGCCGCGGGATCACCCAGATCGTGCTGACCGGCATCGCCACCAGCATCGGCGTCGAGTCCAGCGCCCGCGCCGCCCACGAGCACGGCTACCACGTGACCCTGGCCACCGACGCCATGACCGACCTGGACGGCGAGACCCACCGCAACAGCGTCGAGCGGATCTTCCCCCGCCTCGGCGAGACCGGCACGACCGCCGAGATCGTGGAGCTGTTGGCCAAGACCCGCGCGTGACCCGCGCCCCGCGTCAGCGGGGACGCACGTCCTCCAGCTCCCGCACGAGCCGCTCCGCGACCGGCACGGGCACCCCGTGCCGGGCCGCGGCCCGAAGCAACGCGCCGCCGATCGCGTCCAGTTCGAGCGGACGGCCCGCCTCGGCGTCACGCTGCATGGAGGACTTCGTACCCGGCGGGAAGGCGTCGTAGCGAGCGAGGGCCGCGGCCGGGTCGGCGGGGGCCCCGCTCGCCCGGCTGACGGCGGCCGTCTCGGCCACCAGAGCCGTCAACTCCGTTCGGTGCAGCGTACGGACGTCGCCCAGCGGCACTCCGTAACGCGTCGTCAGCAGCGCGAACGGGGCGAGGAACGACATCTTCGCCCACAGCACCGCCGCCTCGTCGGCCTGGACGCGGACGGCCGGTCCGGCCGCCGTGAGGACCCCGGCGAGGGCGTCGAGCCGCTCGCGCGCCACGGTGTCACCGGTCAGGTCGATCTCCGCGAAGGGGCTGCCGTGCTCGATCACCCCGGGGGCGGTCCGGGTCGACTCGACACGGATGACGGCGGGGGCCACCCGGTCCGGTCCGTAGCGGGCGCGCAGGGCCGCGGGGTGTTCGACGCCGTTCAGGAAGGGCACGAGCAGACCGTCGCCGAGCGCCCCCGCAGGTACCCGGTCGAGTGCCGCGTCGAGCGCCGTGTGCTTGACCGCGATCAGACAGGCGTCGACCGGTTCGCGCAGCTCGGTGTCCGCCTCGACACGCGCCGTGAACTCCCCGAACCGTCCGCTGTGGACCCGGATGCCGTCCGCGCGCAGCACCCGCGCCGTGGCGTCCCCGGCCAGGCAGATCACCCGGTGCCCGGCCCGCGCCACCAGCGCGGCGAGCAGCCCGCCGACGCCGCCGGGGCCCAGTACCGCCACCGTGAACCGCTCGTCGCGTACGTTCCTCGTCATGTCCGTTCGATCCTCTCGTCGGTCGGCCCCGGAAACGGTGGCCGCCTGGACGTGGATCATGCCAGCCGCGCCGTCCGGTGCTACAGCCGCACCGACGCCCCCGGCTCCAACAGGTGCAGCCGGTCGCCGAGTCCGGCCTCCGCGAAGGCCTTCGTCAGCGTGGCGCCGTCCTCCGTGAAGTGGCCCCAGTGCTCGAAGTGCAGGGGGACGACGTGCCGGGCGCCCAGGATCACGGCGGCCCGCGCGGCCTCCTCGCTGGTCAGGGTCAGCGGGGCGTCCGGTACGAGCGGGGTGCGCGCCGCACCCGCGAAGAGGACGGCCACGTCGAACGGGCCCTCCCGCCGGGCGATCTCGCGGACCACGTCCAGCGACGCGTTGTCACCGCTGACGTACACCTTGGGCAGTCCCTCGCCGGACAGCACGAACCCGGTCACCTCGCCCACGACCGGCTCGGAGCCCTCGGGGCCGTGCAGCGCGGGTACGGCGGTCACCCGGAGCGCGCCGCCGCCGTCGGGGCGCGGCAGCTCGACGTTCTCCCAGGCGGGCAGGGCCCGTACGGGAGCGCCGATGCGGTCGTACGCCGATGCCGTGGACAGGGTGAGGGGCGCGCCGGAGACGTACGTCCGTCCGGCGGAGTCGAGGTTGTCCGGGTGCTGGTCGTGCGAGAGCAGTACGGCGTCGACGGCGCCGATCTCCGCGGCCGCCACCGCCGGTCCCGCGGTCTTCACCAGCTTGCGCGCGCCGATGGCGTATTCGCCGGGGGCGTCGAAGGTCGGGTCGGTGAGCAGCCGGACACCACCGAGCTCGACCACGGCCGTGGGCCCGCCGACGTAGGTGATCTGCACAGGGGTCATGTTCTGCACAAGGGGCCGGAACGAGATCGTATTCCCGTACCCGTACCCGTACCCGCACCTGTACCCGCACCCGCACGTGTACTCGTACCCGTACCGCGTGCGACGACCGGAGCCCGTGGCGGCGTCGTCCGCGCGAGAATGGACGTATGTGCCGCAGCATCAAGACTCTCCGCCCGCCCGTACTCCCCGAAGAGGCCACCGAGGAGGACATCCGCGCCGCCGCCCTCCAGTACGTTCGCAAGGTCTCCGGGTTCCGGGCTCCGGCCGCCCACAACCGCGAGGTCTTCGAGCGGGCGGTCGAGGCGGTCGCGGCCGCCACGGCCGAGCTGCTGGGCGGCCTGGAGGTGCGCGGGGTCACCCAGCGCGCCGGATGATCCGACCCGGCGGCGGAACGGTCCCGCAAGGCGCTCCGTGAGGCACGGCGTGCGTCAGGCGCCGGTGCCCGACTCCTGGGGTATGGGCCGGCGCATCAGGTAGGCCGCGCCCGCGCCGGCGCCGAACAGCGCCGCGAACGAGACCCCCGTGGCCAGCCAGGTCGCGCCCAGCCACTGCCCGCCGAAGTAGCCGAGGGCCACGCTGTACGCGGCCCAGGCCAGGCCGGCGAGTATGGACCAGGGCAGGAACTCGCGGACGCGGCGGTGGGCGGCGCCGGCGCCGAGCGAGACGACCGAGCGGCCGGCGGGCGCGAAGCGGGCGAGGACGACCAGCGCGCCGCCCGCGCCTCCGCCGCGCGCGAGCACCGCGCCGAGACGTTCCTGCGCGCTGGAGAGGCGGCGGGAGCGGGCGATGGCACGGGCCAGGCGTTCGCCGCCGCGCCAGGCCAGCCGGTACGCCACCAGGTCGCCGAGGACCGAGGCGGTGGCCGCGGAGAGGGTGAGCGCCAGGATGTCGGGCACCGCGTGCGGAACGGCTCCGGTGGAGCCCGCCGCCGCGGCGGTGGCCGCCGTGATGACCAGGACGCCGCTGGGCAGCACCGGCAGGAAGACGTCCAGCAGGACCGAGACGGCCACCGCCGCGTAGATCCATGGGCTGCCCGTAAGCGACCCCATACTCTCCAGCACCGAAAACTCCCCTGTACTCCCCCGAGGGCACGACCTCGCCGCTACGTCGCGGGGGAGCGGCAGGGCGGCCTGTGACAGCCATACAGCGTACGCGGCGGGTGTGACGGCGGGGTCACGGGGGGCTCATGTGTTGTTCACGGTGCGTTGACGCCGAGGGGAATGAGGGAGCGCGGGGGGACTACCCGGGTGGCGCCGGGACGAGCATCCGGGGGGCCACAGGGGCGGTGCCCGCCTCCTTCTCGGCCGTCGCGGCACGCAGCGCCGCCCGCGCCACCGCGTCGGCGTCCGACAGCGTGACCGAGTCCACCCCTGGTCTGGCGCCGGCCGCGGTCACCCAGTGCACGCCCTCCGTGGGCACCCCGAAGGCGAACCGCCGTGTGTGCGCGTGGCCTTGACGATCCATCAGGCGGTACGGGCGCCGTGTCACGTCCAGCCCCCCGGTCTCGTAACCGTCACTCGTGTGCGGGCGGCACTGACCCGTCTTCAGCAGCCGGGCGAGCAGTTCGTCGGCCGTCCGCCTTAGGTCCGGTTCCGGAAGCCGTGCCTCTATGAGCGTGGTCGCGCGTACGGCCGAGCCCGGTACGTCCGGGGAGTGCGCGATCCAGGCCCCGTCCTCGGCCCGCACGTCGAACCGTGGGCCGAGGACGTCCAGGACGCCCGCCTCGATCAGCGCGGTCATCTCCTCGACGCGTCTGCGGGGCGGCCCGATGGACAGGAAGGCGTTCAGCGGTGTGTACCAGCGGTCCAGGTGTTCCCGGCGCGACCCGCCCCGCAGACCGCCGTGGTCGACGATCAGCCGCACCTCGTTGCGCAGGTCCCGCAGCACGTCCAGGGCGGCCTTCAGGGGGCCCTCGACATTCCCGAGCGCGGCCTGCGCGGCATCCCTGCGCAGATGGGCGAGCAGCCAGCCGCGCCACTCGCCGGCGTCGGCGAACGTATGCCCGTTGTACGGACGCGACATGCGGTCCCAGGACCAGCGGTCGGCCTCCGGCACACCGAACTCGTCGAGCAGCGCGGCCTCTTGAGGATCGCCGTGGGGTACGGCGAGGAAGCGTTCCCGGAACTCCCGCGGCCCGCCGCGAAGCCTCCCGCGCCCTCTCAACAGCCCCTCGTAGTAGACGGTTTCGACCTCCTTCGCCACCAGCGGCCATATCTCGCCCAGGAAGTCCGGTGCCTCGCCCGAGTCGGCGCGTCCGCGGAAGCGGCCCACGGTCTCGGGGGTGAGGACGAGCGGGGTGTGACGGCCGTACGGCCCCTTCGCGTTGTCGCCGCGGGCCTGGTAGGGGACACCGCGGCGGGAGCCCGCGTACAGACGGGGCTCCCGGCCCGAGGGGTGGTACCGCAGGCCCCGGCGGGACCGGGTGAAGCGGCCGCCGCGGCCCGCCGTCAGCAGTGCCATGTGGTCGAAGAAGTTGAGGCCGAGCCCACGCAGCAGGACGGGCTCGCCGGGGGCGAGGGCGGAGAGATCGACGTCGGCCGGATTGGCGGGCGGGACGTGCCGCAGACCGTGCCGTTGTGCGTACGAGGCGAGGTCGCGCAGGCCGCGGTCCGCGGACACCGGCAGATGGCCCTGGGCGAGCACGACCGCGGACAGCTCGGGCAGGGCGCGCCCGTCGTCGAGGGTGAGGGTCTGGAGGCCGCCGGGGCCGTCGTCGAGCCGTACCGCACGCGCCCGGTGCGTCCGGACGCGGACGGTGTCCGGCGCCTCCCGTACCACCTCGGCGAACACCCACTCCAGATAGCGGCCGTAGTGGGCACGGGTCGGGTATTCGTCCGGGCCGAGGTCGCCGCCGGCCCAGGTGTGCAGGCTCGGCCCGGTGCGGATCGGGCCCGAGCAGGCCACGCTGTCGTCGGTGAAGAGGGTCACCTGTGAGGCCACGGTGTTCATCAGCAGGTGCGGGGACTGCGTGGTGCGCCAGACGCGGCCGGGCCCGGGCGGCGCCGGGTCGACGACGTGGACGGTCAGTCTGGTGTCCGGCGGCAGGAGTTCCGGCGCGGAGGCGCAGAGGCGTTCGAGGACGCTCGTACCCCGCGGTCCGGCGCCCACCACGGCGACGGCGACCTCGGTCGGCTCGGCGGGCCCTGCGGATTCCGCGGTCGGTGCAGACAAGAGTGTGACTCCCGGACATGGTGGGGCGCATGGCGGCGAACTGCCCGCTGGAAGCGGACGGTCCGCCTCATCATGCCGTCGTGGGGCACGGGAGCCGAGCCCCGGGCGGCTGGAAGGCCGCCGGCTGTGTGATGCGTCACGAGCATCACGGGCGACGCGCGCGACAACCGTATACACCGCCTGCAAAGGGCGGTTGCGGATGACTGCGGACGTCCAGGACGGACGAGGTGAATTCCTCCGTAAGCCGCGAACTCACGGCCTCCCGAACCCGCGGCCCCCGGGACTCGGTGTCCCCCGGGCCCGCGGCTTCCCGAACCCGCGCTCCCGAACCCGCGGTCTCCCGAACCCGCGGTCTCCCGAACCCCCGGTCTCCCGAACCCGCGGGCCCCCGACCTCACGGACTCAGCTCGGACTCCACGACCGTCCGCAGCCGGGCGCCCTCGCGCCCGCCCCTCCGCCCGGCCCGCGCGTGCTCCAGCCGCAGCCGGGAGGAACGGCCGTGCAGGGTCAGGGTCATGAGCTGGTTGCCGAACCAGGGCCCGCCCGTCCTGCGCCAGCTGACGGCGGGGCGCGCGCAGTTGCCGTGCCGAGCCAGACGGCGGCCTATCGCCCGGCCCAGCGCGCTCCACCCGAAGCGGAATCCGAGCCGCATGTACGGCGGTATGGAGTTGTGGACGGGGGAGCAGGTCAGTTGCAGCACGCGGGCGTCGGGACCGGAGGTGCCCTCGGGCCACGAGGGTTCGGCGACGTAGGCGTGGTGGACGTCTCCCGACAGCACGCACACGGTGGCCGGCGCGTCCGGACCCGAACCGGCCTCGGCGACCAGCCCGGCCAGCGCGTCGAAGGAGGCCGGGAAGGCCGCCCAGTGCTCCAGGTCGGCCCCGCGGCGCAGCTTCTCCCCGAACCTGGCCCAGCGCGTGCCCCGCTCGCCCCGGCACAGCGCGGCGTCCCACGCCTCGGCCTCGTGCACCAGGTGGGGGAGGAGCCAGGGCAGCGAGGTCCCGATCAGGAGGTGGTCGTACGAGCCCGGGGCGTCCAGTGCCTGCTCGCGCAGCCACCGGGCCTCGCCCGGATCCAGCATCGCCCGCTCGTGCTCGGCCAGCACCCGGGCCGCCCGGGTGTCCACCATCAGCACCCGGACGCGGCCGAAGTCGCGGCGGTAGCTCCAGCGCACGGAGGCGGGGTCGGCGTCGGACTGGGCGGCGAAGCCGCGGAGCACGTCCGTGCCGTCGGGGGTCTCGCGGACGGCGGCGTAGAGGGGGTCCTCGGCCAGTTCGCGCGGCGAGAGGTTGCCGAGGTGCTGGTGGACCCAGTACGACATCAGTCCGCTCAGCAGCCGCTCGCGCCACCACCCCGTGGCCCGGATGTCGGCGACCCACGCGGCGCTGGTGTTCCAGTCGTCGATGACGTCGTGGTCGTCGAAGATCATGCAGCTGGGCACGGTCGACAGCAGCCAGCGGACCTCGGGGTCGAGCCAGGATTCGTAGTAGAGGCGGGTGTACTCCTCGTAGTCCGCGACCTGGCTGCCCGGGGGGTCCGCGAGGCTGCGGCGGGCGGCGAGCCACGCGCGGGTCGCGTCGGAGACCTCGTCCGCGTACACCTGGTCGCCCAACAGCAGCAGGACGTCGGGGCGTTCGCCGTCCGGTGCGGCGGCGATACGTCGCGCGAGGGTGTCCAGGGCGTCGGGACCCACCGGGTCCTTCTCGTCGGCGGGGGGAGCCGCCCAGCGGCAGGAACCGAAGGTGACCCGGACCGCGTCCTGTCCGTCCGGGGTGCGGACGACCGAGGGCGGCAAGGCCGAGTCGGGCAGCGGCCAGACGCAGACGTCGTCCAGCAGTACCTCGTACGCGGACACCGTGCCCGGTGTCAGTCCGTCCACCGGCACCAACGCGTAGTGGTGCCCGGCGACCTGGAACGTGCGCGCCTCGCCGCGGGCGCCGCCCGCGCAGCGCACCTCGGCGGTGCACGGACGGCTCGCCTCGACCCAGAAGGTCGCGGACGACCCGTCGACGTACCTCAACAGCGGCCCCAGGAGCAGCTCCGCCATGGTGATCACCCTCCTCCGTCGCCCCGTACGGTACGGAACGACGGAGGGGAGCGGGGAGGTTCCGGGAAGCGCGCCGGTTTCGGTGGTGGGGGACGGCGCTGGTTCAGCAGCCGCTGAGGACGGAGCTCAGCTTGGCCTTCTCGGCGGAGTCGACGGCGAGGTTGTAGTAGTACTTCACCTGGACCCAGGCGCGGACGTAGGTGCAGGCGTACGAGCTGAGCGGGGGCATCCACTCGGCCGGGTCCTGGTCGCTCTTCTGCTGGTTGACGTTGTCCGTGACGGCGATGAGCTGCGGGCGGGTCACGTCGTTGGCGAAGGCCTGACGCTGCGCGGTGGTCCAGGCGCTGGCGCCGGAGTCCCAGGCCTCGGCCAGCGGCACGAGGTGGTCGATGTCCAGGTCGGAGGCGGCGGTCCAGGTGGCGCCGTCGTAGACGGAGTACCAACTGCCGCTGGTGGCCGTGCAGGCGGAGTTGGTGACGACGTTCGAGCCGTCGCGCTTGATGACGTACTCACGGGTGTTGCAGGCGCCGCTGATGGTGATCCAGGTGGGGAACAGGTCGCGGTTGTAGCCGGTCCGGTTCTCGGTCTTCACCGAGAGGGAGGCGAGGTAGGTGCGGGCGGTGGCGGCGCTGACCGGGGTGGGCAGGGCGGCGGAGGCGTTGGGGCCGGTGAATATCCCGGCCATGGCTATCAGACCGGTGAAGGCTGCGAGTATGCTCAGCCGTCGACGCGCGTAGACCTTCGGCATGCGAACTCCCTTGGGGTGGGGGGACGTTGGAGCGAGCGGGCTCATGCTTGCGCCGGCTCGTTTCCGGGAGGGGTGCATCAGGTTAGAAGCTAGTGACGTGCTCATGACATGCCAAGACCTGTGACATCACGGATCGCGTCCTTCCCGGCCATGGGACCTTCGGCCCTTACCCGCCCTTTCCGGCGTCCCGTACAGTGGTCGGCGCAGAAGGGGAGTAGCTCTTCGCCGGACCGTCGACATACTGCTCAGCTCGTCTGAGCCGGCGCCCGGAGGCAGGCCCCGACCGCGACCCACCGGGTCCGCGGAGGCCGGCCGGCGAGACCTTCGGCCATGCAGTGCACCGCCCGCGCGTCCTCGTACGCGGGGGCACCGATGTGTGCTGCCGTGCCGAGGTGTCGCGCAGCAGTCACAGCACTCTCGGTGGGGCGGCCCCGACCGATTGAGGAATGTTGATCAGCATCACCGTGATGGCGCTCGTCTTCGGTGTCGTCTTCCTTGCCGAACTGCCGGACAAGACCGCGCTCGCCGGGCTCGTCCTGGGCACCCGCTACCGCGCCTCGTACGTCTTCGCGGGCGTCGCCGCCGCCTTCGCCGTGCATGTCGCGCTCGCCGTCGCGGCGGGCAGCGTGCTGACCCTGCTGCCGCAGCAGATCGTGCACGCGCTCACGGGCGTGCTCTTCCTCGCCGGCGCGGCCGTGCTGCTCCTGAAGAAGGGCGAGGACGACGAGGAGATCCGCAAGCCGGAGAACCAGACCTTCTGGAAGGTCTCGGGGGCGGGTTTCATGCTCATCCTGGTCGCCGAGTTCGGTGACCTCACGCAGATCATGACGGCGAACCTCGCGGCCCGCTACGACGCCCCGCTCTCCGTCGGTCTCGGCGCGGTGCTCGCGCTGTGGGCGGTGGGCGCGCTCGGCATCGTCGGCGGAAAGGCGCTGATGAAGCGGGTGCCGCTGGAACTGGTCACCAAGGTCGCCGCGGTGCTGATGCTGGGGCTCGGGGCGTGGAGCCTGTACGAGGCGGTCGCGGGCTGAGCCGACCGGAGCGGCAGGGTCCCGGCGGAAGCGGTGGCGCCGGAGCCGTCCATTTTGTATCGTAGGGAAACAAAGTGGCTCCCGCCCGCACTCCCTGACCGGCGGGCGGGGCCGCCTTGTCCCCCCGGGGGGACCCGCGCCGAGCCTCGGACCGGCCGTCCCCGTTCCCTTCCCTTCCCTCGCGTTCTCCCCCGCGTTCTGGAGCCTGCCGATGACGGCCACCACCGTTCTGACCGCCCGCGCCCTCCTGCTCGACATGGACGGCACCCTCGTCAACTCGGACGTCGTCGTCGAGCGCTGCTGGCGCCGCTGGGCCGACCGGCACGGGCTGGACGGGGACGAGGTCATGAAGGTCGTCCACGGGCGGCAGGGGTACGCCTCGATGGCGGTACTGCTGCCGAACCGGCCCATGGAGCAGAACCACGCCGACAACGCGCGGATGCTCGCCGAGGAGACCGCCGACATGGACGGCGTGGTCGCCGTCCCCGGTGCCGAGGAGTTCCTGGCCTCCCTCGCCGGGCTGCCGCACGCGCTCGTCACCTCGGCGGACGTGGGGCTGTCCAGCGCGCGGATGGCCGCCGCCGGGCTCGGGCTGCCCGACGTGCGGGTGACCGCCGAGTCCGTCGGGGCGAGTAAGCCGGACCCCGAGGGCTTCCTGAAGGGCGCCGCCGAGCTGGGCGTCGCGCCCGAGGACTGTGTCGTCTTCGAGGACTCCGGTGCGGGGATATCGGCCGGGCGGGCGGCCGGAATGCGGGTGGTCGGGGTCGGGCCGCGGGCCGGCTTCCACCGCCCCGACGTCCTCGTCCGCGACCTGACGCAGATACGCGTGGAACGTGTGAGCGACGGTTCCCTGCGCCTGCACATCAGCTGACCCGGGCCCTTTTTCCCGCCGCCCTACCCTTCCCGTCCCAGGGGGCTCCGCCCCCGACTCCCCGACGGGGCTGCGCCCCGCACCCTGGCGGGGCCGAGGCCTGAGCGGCTCGGCTCAGACCGCGTTGATCGCCGATGGCGCGCGCTCCGCCCGAGCCAGAGCGCGCAGCAACGCTGCCTGGCCGTGCCGACGGGCCGCGAGTCTGGCCAGCAACGTCAGCACGGGATCGAATGCCGCGGCCGAGAGTTCCGGGGCGGCGATTCCCACGCTCACGGCCAGGTCGTCCATGTGAACGGCGAGCTCCATCATGCGCGTCACGAGGAAGTCGTCCAGGCTCAGAGCCCACCCGGTCTGGGGCATGAACACGACCAGGCCACCCCGGACCACCGGAAGGGCAGCCCGCTGTTCGGCAAGTGCCGCGTGGGCGCGCTCCAGCAGCACCCGGGCGCCCTCGGACGCGATGTCCTCACCCTTCGCCCGAATGCCGGCGTTCGCCTCACCGTCGAGTGGGGCATCGATCCACGCCGCGCGGGCGTAGTGCTCGAGAAGCGGGATCGGCACCTCCTGCGACGCGGGTTCCCGCACGGCTGGAGCAACGCTGAAGACCTGGTACGCGAGGTGACCGGCCAGGCCGCCGACCGTCATGTCCGTCAACGCGCTGGGCTTCGCCCAGGAAGCTGCGACTTCCGGCGCACCCAGCAACGTCACCGCCTGAGCAGCCGTATCCAGGTACGCGCCCGTGAGACTCATCAGACCCCCCATGATCGACCGACCCCGGCACGCGGGCGGCCGGGCAACTGAGCGATACAGCCCATGGGAAGTCACCCCGCCCGAAACCCGCATCCCGGTTCGCCAAGAACTCCACCGCCCCGACAGATTCTCCCCAGAACGCCCCTCAGAACCCTGCAACCTGCCGCTTACCTCGTACCCCTGCCCCTGCCGCCCCCGGAGGAACCAGCCCCCCGCTACCGCTACCGCTACGGCTACCGGGTCGGGTCATTCGCAGGTCCGCTCCCGCAGTCGTTCGGCCTGCGGGAGGGGCCGGGGCGGTGCGTCGCAAGGGTGTCGCTTACGTTCGGATCGAGCCGCGGGTCGCTTGCCCGGCCCACGTCTGATCCGGCGGCGACACCCTCGACGTACCGCCCCGGCCCCGACCCACCACCCACCTGCTACGGCTCCCGCGTCTCCGCTTCGAGGCTCGCCCGGGTAGCCCTGCCGTACACGCCCTGTTCGTCGCTCCTGATGCCGCGGGCCCACTGGTAACGGCGTACGGCGTCCTCCACCTGACGGGAGTAGTTGCCGTCGGCCTTGCCGTTGAAGAGGTAGAGCTGGCGCAGACGCAGCTGGAGTTCTGTGACCTCCGGACCCCTGTCGCCGCGCCGCAGGGTCGCAGACAACTGCCCGTTCGAGGGCGAGGTCCCCTGTCCGGGCGCCGCCGAGCCGGTCGCCGCGGGGCTCTCGGCGGACTGCGACGGCCCGGGCGACCGGGACGGCGAAGCCGATGAGGACGGCGAGGCCGACGCGGTCGAGGCCGACGCGGAGGGCGACGGGCTGGTGCTGGACGGCGCCACCGCCACCGCCGATCGTGACGATCGCGGCGCGGACGCCGAAGCCGAGGCGGACGTCGGCGACGGATCGGGCACGCTCGCCCTCACCTCGTCCGGCAGCGCCCCGTCCCGCGCCGGAGCGTCGTACGAGAAGAGCCCACTCACCAACCCCGCCGCCGTGACAGCCACGACCACACCGGCAGCGGCCAGCAGCGCGGCCCGCCGACGCCGCCCCGACTTGTCCGACGCGGCGACACGATCCGCGTCCATCTCGCCCCCGCCACCGGCACCCGCACCGGTACTCGTACCGGCACCCCCACCCGGCATCCCGTGCCCGACCCGGAAGAGCGCCACCGTGTCCTCGGCCGGCACCCGCCCCAACCGCATCGTCCGAGCCGAAGCGTCCTCGTCGCCGCCCCGGCCTCCGCCTCCGCCCTCGCCCCCGGCGTCGGAGGGCTCACCGCCCCCACCGCTCACGCCCAGTTCCACGTACGGACGTATCCGCAGCGGATCGAAGTCCTCCGCCGCGGCCGCCTCCGCCGTACGGGCGTCCCGCAGGGCGTCGGACGCGCGTAGCGTGCAGGCGCAGGACGGCGTCCCGTCCCCCGCCCGGGGCACGGCACACTCCGGGCAGACATGCCCGTTCGGATCAGTCACGCCTTGGGTTCCCTCCCCTGAAGATCCCCCGCTGAGTTCCCGAGGCTATCCAGACGCCCCCCGCCCTCTTCCGGGAGCCCCCGGAACATCTCCCTCCGGCTCGACAGGCCGCAAACGGACATAACGACCACGATGGAGGGTGACCGAGATCCTCGGGGGCCATGGGAGGTGCGAATGACGGGCGAGATACCCGGCGACGTACAGGGCGACAAGCAGGGAGACGCGCAGCGAGACCCGTACGGCGACCCGCGCGGCGCGAACGCCGACACACCCCCGTACGCCGTGAACGAGTCCGCCGAACGAAGGCGCTCCGCGGCCGCCGCCGACGCCCAGGAGACGGTCCACGCCGGCGTGGTCGTCTCGATCGGCGCACTGCTGCTCGGCATGTTGCTGGCTGCCCTGGACCAGACGATCGTGTCGACCGCGCTGCCCACCATCGTCAGCGACCTGGGCGGTCTGGAGCACCTGTCCTGGGTGGTCACCGCCTATCTGCTGGCCTCGACCGCGGCGACCCCGCTGTGGGGCAAGCTCGGCGACCAGTACGGCCGCAAGAAACTCTTCCAGACCGCGATCGTGATCTTCCTGATCGGCTCCGCACTGTGCGGCATGGCACAGAACATGGGCGAGCTGATCGGCTTCCGGGCCCTGCAGGGCCTGGGCGGCGGCGGCCTGATGGTGCTGTCCATGGCGATCGTCGGCGACATCGTCTCGCCCCGGGATCGGGGCAAGTACCAGGGCCTGTTCGGCGCCGTGTTCGGCGCGACGAGCGTGCTCGGCCCGCTGCTCGGCGGACTCTTCACCGAGCAGCTCAGCTGGCGCTGGGTCTTCTACATCAACCTCCCCGTCGGCGCCGTCGCGCTCGTCGTGATCGCGGCCGTCCTGCACGTCCCCGGCAAGGCCGCCAAGCACGTCATCGACTACCTCGGCACCTTTCTCATCGCCGCGGTCGCCACCTGCCTGGTCCTGGTCGCCTCGCTCGGCGGCACCACCTGGAGCTGGGGATCGCCGCAGGTCATCGGCCTCGCCGCGCTCGGAGTGGCCCTCGCCGTGGCCTTCGTGGCCGTGGAGCGGCGCGCGGCCGAACCCGTCCTGCCGCTGAAACTGTTCCGCATCCGGACCTTCACCCTCTCCGCGGTGATCAGTTTCATCGTCGGCTTCGCGATGTTCGGGGCGATGACCTATCTGCCGACGTTCCTGCAGGTCGTCCAGCGCGTGTCGCCCACGCTGTCGGGCGTGCACATGCTGCCCATGGTGTTCGGGCTGCTGATCTCGTCCACGGTCTCCGGCCAGATCGTCAGCCGCACCGGCCGCTGGAAGGTGTTCCCCGTCGCCGGCACCGGCATCACCACCATCGGCCTGCTCCTGCTCCACCAGCTCGACGAGCACAGCAGCGCCGGCCGCATGAGCGCGTACTTCTTCGTCTTCGGCCTGGGTCTCGGCCTGGTGATGCAGGTGCTGGTCCTGATCGTGCAGAACGCGGTCTCGTACGAGGATCTGGGCGTCGCCACCTCCGGCGCGACCTTCTTCCGCTCCATCGGCGCCTCGTTCGGCGTGGCGATCTTCGGCACGGTCTTCGCGAGCCGCCTCGGCGACAAACTCACGGCCGCGCTGAGCGGACGGCAGCTGCCGCCCGGCATCTCTCCGGACAGCCTCAAGGCCGACCCGAAGGGCATCCCCGGCCTGCCGCCCACGCTGCGCCAGCCCATCCTGCACGCGTTCGCCTCGTCGATCACCGACGTCTTCCTGTACGCGGCCCCGGTCGCCCTGCTCGGCTTCGTACTGGCCTGGTTCCTGCGCGAGGACACGTTGCGGGGGTCGGTCACGGCGCCGGACCTCACCGAGACGCTCGCCACCAATCCGGTGGAGCGGTCGTCGTACGACGAGGTGTGCCGCGCGCTGTCGGTGCTGGGCACCCGGGAGGGGCGGCGTGCGGTCTACGAGAAGATCACCGCGCGGGCCGGATACGACCTGCTGCCCGCCGCGAGCTGGCTGCTGCTGCGGATCAAGAAGTACGGCTGGGCCGAGCCGGCGCAGCTGGCCGAGGGCAGCACCGTACCGCTGCCCGTGGTGCTCGCCGCGGCCCGTCAGCTGGAGGTGCGCCGCCTCGTCGACCGCGAGGGTCTCGACCTCGTGCTCACCGACGAGGGCCGTGAGGCCGCCGGGAACCTGGCGAAGGCCCGTGAGGAGTCCCTCGCCGAGCTGCTGGGTGACTGGTGGGGTCCGGACCGGCCGACGGACCTGGTCAGGCTGGTCGAGGAGCTGAACGCGGAGATGTCGGGCTCCGACGCGGAGCGCCCGCACGACGGTTCGGTGCCGCGACCCCAGGGGCCGATGACCTGACCCGTCCCTGTGGGAGTCACAGATGAACGCCTCGGACGAACTCCTTCGAAGCACCGACCCGGCGGCTCTGGTGACGATGGACGGTGCCGTCCGCAGCCTCAACGCCGCGATGGCCACGGCGTTGGGCAGGCCGGCCGAGCAGTGCCGGGGAGGTGACTTCGCCGATCTGCGGGGGGAGCAGTGCCGGGGACGTGACTTCGGTGATCTGTGGCCCGCCAACCAGCGGATGTCGGCCGAGAGCCTCGTGCTCCACGCCGCCAGGACGAACACGGTCGCCATGCAGGTGCTGGACTTCCCCGCGCAGGGCGGAGCGGCACCCGTCGCCTGCCTGGTCGAGGCGCGGCCGGTGAAGGATCCCACCGGTGACGAACAGCTGGTCTGGGTGCACGCACTGGATGCGCGGAACGACCTTGCGAGCCTGCTGATCCCGTTCCGGATGGCGACCAAGGCCGCCGATCTGGGCCTGTGGATGTATTCGTCCCGGGACCGCTGTCTGGAGTGGCTCGGTGGCGCACCCGCCGTGGCCGCGCTCTTCCCGGATCCCACCGCGTCCCTTTCCGCGGTGATCTCGGCGGTGCACTCTGCCGACAGGGAGGGACTGCGGCAGCTCCTGCGCTCGACCTCCGCCCAGTCCCCCTGGGTGGGGGTGCGGTACCTCACCCAGCACGACGGCTGGCACCAGCTGGCAGCTCAGACGCGTCGGATCCAGTTGGGGTACGGCGGCCCCGAACGGATCTTCGGGGTGGTTCGTGACGAGACCAAGCAGGTGAAGCGCAGGAAAAAGGTGCAGGCTGCACTGACCGCCGAGCGACAGCGTGCCAAGGACGTCGCCGACTTCTCCTCGGCCCTGATCACCGCGGCCACCGAGCAGGAGCTGGAGCAGATCGCCCTGACCCGGCTCGCCGCCACCTTCGGTGCCACCGGCGCCCTGCTCGCACTCGTCGACGAAGGCCGCCTGCGCGTCTCCACCGACGGCGGGATAGCCATGTGGGAGGTCGAGGCGATGCACGGCCTGCCGCTGGACCATCCGAGCCCGGTTCCGGAGGCGATCCGCACCGGCAGCCCACAGTTCATCCCCAGCCGACGGGACTACGTCCACCGCTGGCCGCACGGGACCGAGTTTCCTCAGCTCGCCCGGCTGGGCTCCGACTACGCCGTCTCCATCACCCCCCTCAGCGAGACGGGCGATCAGCCACTCGGCGCGTGGCTGGTCACCCACGGCAGCGGATACCGGCCGTCCGTGGACGAAATAACCCTCATGGGTACCCTGGCCGACCTCGCGGGCCAGGCACTGAGGCGCATCAGGTCGCAGGAGGCACGAGTCGAGCTGGCCACCGCGTTGCAGAAGACCTTGCTCCCCACGCTGCCCGAGCACCTCCCGGCCCTGGAGGTCGCCGCCCGGTACCGGCCGAGCCGGCACGGGCTGGACATCGGCGGAGACTGGTACGACGCCTTCGTCCTGCCCGACGGCGCGGTCGCCCTGGAGATCGGCGACGCCCAGGGGCACGACGTGGACGCCGCCGCGGCCATGGGACAGGTGCGCGCCTCCATGCGTGCGATCGCCGCCCGCGAACCGGATCCGGCGGCCGTGCTGACGCGCACCAACGAACTTCTCGTCACGATGGACGCGGCACGCTTCGCCAGCTGCACCATGTTGCACATCGACCCGAGCGACGGACGGGTCACCGGCGCCAGCGCCGGCCACGTGCCGGTGCTCAGCGTGCACGGGGACGGCAGCCACAGCGTCCGCGAGTTGCCCGGGGGGCCGGTCCTCGGAGTCCTGCCCGACATCGAGTACCGCGAGGGGACTTTCGCCCTGGACGAGGACAGCGCGCTGGTCATGGTCACCGACGGCCTGGTCGAGGGCCCGGGCCTCACGTTGGAAGCCGGCCTGGAACGAGCCGGAACACTGGCCGCCCAAGCTCTCCGGGACGGGCTGAACGCCGAGGAGACCGCCGACCGCATCCTCGACGCCGCGGTCGCGGTGGACCACATCGACGACGTGGCCGTGCTGGTCGTCCGACGCGCATGACACCTGCCCGCCGCCCACTCGGGTCGCGACGCTGATCCCACGTCAGGCGGGGCCGTACGTCCGGGACTTGAGGGCTCGGGCGGCGCGCCGAGTACTACCGCGTCAGGATCGTCAGCCGCGGGTTGGTCCTGGCCACGCTGGGGACGAGGGGTACGACGCCGGGCTCGACGCCAACGACATGTTCGTCGTACTCGCACTGGGTGGCGAGGTCCATTCCTGGATGGGCGGCGGACACACCGGACCGGGCACCTTCAGGCTCGCGGGCGGCTGGACGGCCAAGGTCGGGAAGATCGGCGAGCTGCGGTACCGCGCGCAGATCCTCGGCAACGAGGGCGCGGTGGCCACGCCGGAGGCGAACCAGCACGACGTCGGGCTGGACGCCGACGGCGTGTACGTCGTGCTCAGCGCCGGCGGTGTGATCGGTTCCCACGGGTAAGCGCCTGTTCGGCCGCGAGACGGCCTCCTGCCGGGCCGGGCCGTCTCGCGGCCCACACGCGTCACCGTCCGACAGACGTACGTCGAGAGGACACGAGGAGGCGGGAGGACGCGAGGAGTTGGCCCCCTGCGGCGGGACAGCCGTGCGGGACCGGGCGCGGCCTGCCCCGTTTGAAGGCGTACTTCCGGGCAACCCGATCCGCGAACCGGCCCGTTGGGTCGAGAAACCCTGGAAGGCATCCATGTCCACAGGCGTCATCATCGCTCTGATCGTGATCGTGGCGGCCGTTGCCGTTGTCGCAGCCGCCCTGATCCTCCTCGCCCGCAGGCCGCAGGGCGGACGCACGTTGCGGCGGCGCTTCGGGCCCGAGTACGACCGGGCCGTCGCCCGGCACGACGGCGACGCCAGGGCCGCCGAACGTGACCTCGCCGAGCGCGTCAAGCGCCACGGCACGCTGCGGCAGCGGCCGTTGGAGGCGGCGGCCCGCGAGCAGTACACGGCGCGCTGGACGGCCGCCCAGGAACGCTTCGTCGACTCGCCGCAGGACGCGGTGGCCGAGGCGGACCGGCTGCTCGGCGAGGTGGCCGGTGAGCGCGGCTTCCCCGACGGCGAGCGCTACGAGGAGCGGCTGGAGGCCCTCTCGGTCCACCACGGACACCGTGTCCACGGCTACCGGCGGGTTCACGAGGCCACGCACAACCCCACCCCGGACGACCGAGCCGGCACGGAGGAACTCCGCGAGGCCATGATCGAGGCCCGCGCACTCTTCGAGGAACTGGTGTCCACGAAGCGCCAGGACACCGCCGCCGGCCGGCCGGACCCGGCTCCCGACAACCGATCCCGCACGCCGTGGGCGCTCACCAGGCGCCAGGTGAAGGGGAGTTGAGGAAGGTGAACGACATGACACCGGACGAAGCCAAGGACACGGCGACCCGCCGCGAGGTACTGAAGGGCGACACGGAGGCGACACCCGCCGCACGGACCCCGAGGGACGGGACCACCCCGCAGCACGAGACGACAGACCCGCAGCACGAGACGACAGGGAAGACCGAGGCCGAGAAGACCGAGGGCACGGCGGTACGAGGGGACGAGCGCAACCGTGGCCGCGAGGCCGCGGACACCCACCGCGACACCGCGGACCGGGCAGCCGGCCCCGGTGAGCGTGGCACGGCCGCGCGCACTCCCTTCCCCGCTCCCTCCCGTCAGACTGCGGCCCCGTCCGGCGCGACCGCGGACGATCACCGTGAGACACCGGACCGGGCCGCATCCACCACCGGCGAGCACGCCATGACGCCGCGCACACCGGTCCCCCTGGGCTCCCGTGAGGGCACCACCTCGCGTGAGGCGACCACCACACGTGAGTCCAAGGGCTCCCGTGGGACCGGGACCGGGACAGCGGCCGCGGCCGCCGGGCGCGCCGGAGACGGCTCCCGCGAGCCCGCCCGCACCGGCGCGCACGCCCCCGGCACGGCAGGTGAGAACGGCGCCGCCGGAGCGGACGACACCACGCTGCTGTCGCACGACGCGTGCGACAAGTTCGCGCTGCGGATGCGGCACGCGGTCGGCGGGTTCGTCGACGGTCCGCGGGCGTCCGTCGAGGAGGCCGACCATGTCCTCGAGGAGCTCACGGCGCAGTTCACGGACGCGATGGCCCGGCGTCGGCGCACGCTGCGCACGTCCTGGGAGCAGGCCGGTGCGGACGAGGCGTCCGACACCGAGCAGCTGCGCCTGGCCCTGCGGGACTACCGTGAGGTCACGGACCGCCTGCTGCACCTCTGAGCGGCACCGCACGGCGATCGTGAGGCCGCGTCCCGGACCATGTTCCGGGGCGCGGCCTCACGCGTCGACGGGGTCACCCGGCCCGGCGCTCGCGCCAGTCCCGGACGATCTCGTCCACGTCATAGGGCTTGAGGCCGAGGGGAGGCCCCGGCGGCGGCTTGAACATGACCTCGCGGATCTTGGCGTTGATGTCCTCGACGATCCGGCGCACGGCCCGTTCCGAGGGCGCCGCTGACGCCGCGGCGAGCGCGTCCTCGGCCTCCTTGCGCAGGGCCAGCGTCGGGGGCAGCACCGACAGGCCCTCACGGGCCATCTTCCGCTTGATCCACCACATTTCGTCGTACGACGTGTCGGTCACCTCGGGCAGCGGCTTTCCCGCGCCGGGGAGGTCCGTGAACTCACCGCGTGCCTCCGCCTCGCGGATCTGCCGGTCGACCCAGGACTCGAAGCTGACGCCGGGTGGCTTGCGCTCGGTCATACGTCCATTGTGCCGGAGGACGCCCGAGCGGACGATCGGGCGAATTATCATGCGGCGGCGGCGCGTCAACCACGCCCGGTACCAGGACGATTGAACCGGTGGGACGAATCACCGGCACGCGAAGGAGCGCACGTGCTCGAACTCACCATGGCCTCGGTCACCGGGGCGGACGCGGGTGCGACGGCCGGAATGCTGATGGCCGACGCACCGAGCGACCCCGGCGCCGTGCTGCGGGTGGGCCGGGACCGGACCGTGTGCCGGCTCGCCACCCCCGACGACTGGCTGTTCGTCTCCCGCGTCCACCTGGAGTTCCTGTGCGGTCCGGAGGGCTCCTGGCAGGTCACCTGGCTGCACGGTTCCCGGCCGGACCCCTCCTCCGAGGTCCGGCTGACCTTCGCCGGGATGCCTACCCAGTCCGTCGCGTACGGCGGGACGGCGCAGCTCCCCGCGGGCAGCTCCGGAGAGATCGTCATCTTCGACCGCACCGGCCCGCAGAGCGTGAACGTGGGCTTCTACCACGAGCGGTAGAGCCCGGGGAGCGGGACCGGTGCCCTAGTCGAGGACCCGGGCCAGCGCGAACCCGTCGTACCCCTTGCTGCCCACCGTCTGGATCGCCGTACCGCTCAACCTGGGGTGGGCGGCGATCAGTTCCAGCGCGGCCCGGGTGCCCCGCACGCTCGGGTCGGTGCTGCCGGCGTCGGCCACGTGACCGCCGCGCACGACGTTGTCGACGACGATCAGGCTGCCGGGGCGGGTGAGCTTGAGGGCCCACTCCACGTAGGGCGGGTTGTTCACCTTGTCCGCGTCGATGAAGACGAAGTCGAACGGCTCGGGGTTCTCCTCGGCCAGCTTCGGCAGCGACTCCAGCGCGGGACCCACCCGCACCTCCGCGATCCGGTCGAGGCCGGCGCGGGCGAGGTTGCGGCGGGCTACCTCGGCGTGGGTGGCGTCGTACTCGAAGGTCACCAGCCGGCCGTCGGCGGGCAGTGCGCGGCCCAGCCAGATCGTGCTGTAGCCGCCTAGGGTGCCGATCTCCAGGATGCGGCGCGCGCCCTGGATCCGGGCGAGGAGCTGGAGCAGCTTGCCCTGGTTCGGCGCGACGTTGATCTTCGGAAGCCCGGCGGCGTCACTGTCGCGCAGCGCGGCGGTCAGGGTCTCGTCGGCGGGGGCGAGGAGGGCGGTGAAGTAGTCGTCGACGTCGTTCCACAACTGCGACTCGCTCATGCACCATGCCTTTCGTATGCCTAGTTAGAAGCGCTAACTAGTTTCGCCGACGAATCTAGTCGCGCCGCCCGCGCTTGTCAGCCGCATGACGGAGTGATCCTCCGTGCGCGGGGGTGACACCGGCCGATCGGCGGAGACGGGTCAGGCGTCCGCCCCGGTGGCGCGGGGGGCGCCGGGTCCGGCGTCGGGCCGGGTGCCGGGTTCGACGGCCGGCGCGGAACCCGGCAGGGGCCGGCCCGCGGACTCGGACATGAACCACACCGCCACGCCGCCGATCACGGCCGCGGCCATCATGTAGTAGGCGGGCATCATCATGTTCCCGGTCGCCCCGATGAGCGCCGTGACCACCAGCGGCGTCGTGCCGCCGAAGAGCGAGAAGGACACGTTGAAGCCGATGGAGAGCGAGCCGTAGCGGACCTTCGTCGGGAACAGCGCGGGCAGGGCGGCCGGCATCGCGGAGGTGAAGCACACCAGCAGCAGACCCAGCGCGCCCATGCCGAGCGCGACCGCGAGCAGGCTGCCCTGGCGGATGAGCAGGATGGCCGGGACGGACAGCGCGAGGAACCCGGCGCATCCGGCGGCGATCACCGGGCGGCGGCCGATCCGGTCGGTCAGCGCGCCCGCGAAGGGCTGCACGATCATCATCAGCGCCATCACACCGAGGACGACCAGCAGGCCGTGCGTCTCGTCGTACTTCAGCTCGCTCGTCAGATAGCTCGGCATGTACGACAGCAGCATGTAGTCGGTGACGTTGAAGACCAGCACCAGGCCGACGCAGAGCAGCAGCGCGCGCCACTGGCCGGCGAGCATCACGCGCAGCGGCACCTTGGGGCGGTCCTTCTCCTTCTTCGAGGCCTTCTCCAGCTCCGCCGCGAACGCCGGGGTCTCCTCCAGGCGCATCCGCAGATACAGGCCGATGACGCCCATCGGGCCCGCGATCAGGAACGGCACGCGCCAGCCCCAGGCCAGCAGGTCCTCGGTGGACAGGAAGGCGGTCATGAGGGTGACCAGGCCCGCGCCGCCGATGTATCCGGCGAGCGTGCCGAACTCCAGCCAGCTCCCGAAGAAGCCGCGCTTCTTGTCGGGCGCGTACTCGGCGATGAAGGTGGAGGCGCCCGCGTACTCGCCGCCGGTGGAGAAGCCCTGCACCAGCCGGGCCGCGAGCAGCAGCAGGGGAGCGCCGACGCCGATCGTCGCGTACGACGGGATCAGACCGATCGCGAAGGTGCCCGCCGCCATCATGATCATGGTGAGCGCCAGGACCTTCTGGCGGCCGATGCGGTCGCCCAGCGGTCCGAAGACCATGCCGCCCAGCGGGCGGACCAGGAAGGCCGCCGCGAACGCGCCGAAGGTGGACAGCAGTTGCGCGGTGGGGTTGCCGGACGGGAAGAAGACCTTGCCCAGCGTCACCGCGATGTAGCTGTAGACACCGAAGTCGAACCACTCCATCGCGTTGCCGAGGGCGGCGGCCTTCACGGCGCGCTTCACCAGGGCGGGGTCGGTGACGGTGACCTCCGTCGGCGCGGGGGGCCGGAGCCGGACGGGAGGGACGGGAGCGACGGGAGCGACGGGAGTGACGGAGGGCAAGATTCCGCTCGCCTGCCTTTCGACGGGGACAAGGACGTGGTCCGCCCCGCGGGATGACCCGGGACAGACCAAAAAGCGACCATAGGGTCGCTCTCGTGCGTCACGTGCCGTGGCCGGTCTTGCGCGCAACGTGCGCAAACACCGTGTGCGCAGGGGCGACGGACCCGGCGGACGCCGGCTTCGAGTGGCCTGTCTGTGACCTTTGTCGCGGGTGAATGTGATCCATGTCGCGGACCGAGGGGGGAACCGAACCGATCCCGCACTATCGTCATCCGGACAAAAGGCGGGGGGACGTCAGGTGAAGAGGGGGTTGCCTGCGTCCTTCCACGGGGGCAGTGCGAGCCTCTTAGGGTCCGGACAGACACCGGCGCACGGGATACGTGGGACGAACGGGGCGGGAGGGCCGACGGGGCGTGGCGAATGTGGAGCACGGTGGGCGAGCGGGTGGTGCCTTCGGGGCGGGGGCGGGGGCGGGGGCGGCGGAATCGGCGAAGGCGCGGCTACGCACGATCCGTATCGGGCTGTGGCTGATCGCCGCGGTCCTCGCGGTGCGACAGGTCGCCGTCGTCCTGAGCACCCCCAAAGGGGAACGGCTGACCGACCTTGAGACCTGGGTCGGGCCCGAGGGCGTCCTTCATGTGAAGGGATCGCTGTACGACTCGACGCAGTTCACCGGAACACCTTTCGGCGGACTCGTCCTCAAGCCCCTCACCCGCGCCGCCGAACAGGGGCTCGGCTGGGGATGGACCTTCGGCAGCCTGTCGCTGGTCGTCGCGCTCGGCGTGGTCGCGGCGCGCGCCCTGCCGCAGCCCGTGAGCCGGCGCACCTCACTGCTCGCCGCACCCGTGGCCATCAGCCTGCTGATGCTGTCGCTGCCGGTGCGCAACGCCCTCTACCTCGGCCAGACCAGCATCATCCCGGTCCTGCTCGTCCTGCTGGCCTGCTTCACGGTCCGCGGGGAACGGGCGAGCGGCGTCCTGATCGGCCTCGCGGCGGCACTGCAGCCCACCGTGCTGCTCTTCGCCCCGCTGCTCTGGTTCACCGGGCGCCGCCGCGCCGCCGTGTCCGGCGCGCTGACCTTCGTCGCCTGCACCGCCCTCGCCTGGGCCGCGATGCCGCACGACTCCCACACGTACTGGGTGCACCACCTCGCGGGCGTCGGGCTCGGCCGGGACGCCGACGACCTCACCAACCAGTCGCTGCACGGCGCGCTGCTGCGCCTCGGCCTCAACGGCCCGCTGGAGATCGGCCTGTTCCTGCTGCTCGGCGCGGGAGTCGCGGTCCTGGGCCTGCGCCGTGCCGTGCGCTACGCCAAGGACGGGCAGCTGCTCCTGGCCGTGGCGATCACCGGCTGCGTCGCCGTCGCCGTCTCGCCCACCACCTGGCAGCACCAGTTGCTGTGGGTCCTGCTCGCGCTGGTCGGCCGGGTCGGCAGGAAGGCCTCGGACCGCGCCATGTGGCCCGTCGCCGTCGTCCTCGTCATGACCCTGCCCGCGAAGATGATGCTGCCGAACATGGCGGCGGTCTACCCGCTGCGCGACAACGTGGTGCTGCTCGCCGCGCTCGCCGCCGTCACGGTCGTGCCGTTCCTCTCCCGCACCTCGGAGTACTACCGGGCGCCGATCCCCACGGACTACGCGGAGCCCGTCCCCACCCGATGGAAGCGGGTGCCGCTGCTGCCCTTCCTCCGCCGCGTCCGCACCCGCCCGAACCTGCTGCTCGAACTGCTGCTGATCCGCGTCGGCTACTCCGCCTACCAGCAGGTCAGGCTGGCCGCGACGGGCGGCACCAACGCGGGCGGCCGGGCCACCGCCGAGCACCACGGCGACCAGATACTCTCCATCGAGCGGCTCCTGCACCTCGACATCGAGCACTGGGCCAACCACGCGGTGTTCAAGGTCGAGTGGCTGCGGGACTTCTTCGACTTCTACTACGAGTCGTTCCACTTCGTCGTCCCGCTCACCGTCCTCGCCCTGCTCTACACCCGCCGTCCCGGCGACTACCGCTGGGCGCGCTCGGCACTCGGCTTCGCCACGCTGCTCGCGCTCGTCGGCTTCTGGCTCTATCCGCTGGCCCCGCCGCGCCTGATGCCGGGGCTGGGCGTCATCGACACCGTGCACGGGGTGCAGGACTTCTCCAAGCCGGACTACGGCACGCTGACCGCGCTCACCAACCAGTACGCGGCGATGCCCTCGCTGCACTTCGGCTGGTCCCTGTGGTGCGGACTGGTGATCGCGATCCTGGCGCCCAAGTGGTGGATGAAGGCGCTCGGTCTGCTGCACCCGCTGTTCACCGTCTCGGCGATCGTGGCGACCGGCAACCACTGGGTGCTGGACGCGGTGGGCGGCGCGGCGGTCGTCGCCGCGGGCTTCGGCCTGACCTACCTCCTCCAGGGCCCGAGGCCGCGGCCGCTGACGCGGGCGGTGGAGGGCGGCGCGAAGGTGCCGGCCCAGGCGTCGGGCAGTCCGGTGGCCAGTCCGGGTGCCGGCCTCGCGGACAGCCCGGAAGGCGGTCCCGCGGGGAGTGCCGCAGGCAGCCGGCCAGGCCGTCAGGGGAGTGCCGCCGGCAGCCCGGAAGGCCGTCGCACGGACAGCCCGGCAGACAGCCCCGCGGACAGCCCGGCGGGTCGTACGGCGGGCTGATCCGGCGCTGGTCCGGCGCTGCTCCGGCGCCGATCTCCGGCGCGCGCGTAGCGGTCCCGGGCCCGGCCCTCGGGGGAGGCAGGGGCGGAGCGTAGGGGGCTGCCCCTGCCTCCCGCGGGACGGGCCGACGGACGCCGGGAGGCCGTCGGCCCGAGACGGTGCCGGGGTCAGCCGGCGTCGACCTGGAGCTCCTTGACGCCGTTGATCCACGCGGAGCGCAGCCGGCGCGGGTCGCCCACCAGGGCGAGGTCCGGCATCGCGTCGGCGATGGCGTGGAAGATGAGGTCGATCTCCAGGACGGCCAGGGACTTGCCGAGGCAGTAGTGGGGGCCTCCGCCGCCGAAGCCGAGGTGCGGGTTGGGATCACGCGTGATGTCGAACTCGTCGGGGTTCGCGAACACCTCGGGGTCGTGGTTGGCGGAGGCGTAGAAGAGGCCGACCCGGTCGCCCTTCCTGATCAGCTTGCCGCCGAGCTCGGTGTCCTGGGTCGCCGTGCGCTGGAAGGAGACCACCGGGGTCGCCCAGCGGACGATCTCCTCGGCGGTGGTCGCCGGACGGGTGCGCTTGTAGAGCTCCCACTGCTCGGGATGGGTGAGGAACGCGTGCATGCCGTGCGTGATGGCGTTGCGGGTGGTCTCGTTGCCGGCGACCGACAGCATCAGCACGAAGAAGCCGAACTCGTCGGAACCGAGGTTGCCCTCGTCCTCGGCGGCCACCAGCGTGCTGACGATGTCCTTCGCGGGGCACTGCTTTCGGTCCGCGGCCATGTTCATGGCGTACGAGATGAGTTCGGTGGCCGACTCGGCGCCGACCTCCTCGGTGATGGCGTACTCCGGGTCGTCGTACGCGATCATCCGGTTGGACCACTCGAAGATCTTGACCCGGTCGTCCTGCGGGATGCCGATCAGCTCGGCTATCGCCTGGAGGGGCAGTTCGCAGGCGACCTCGGTGACGAAGTCGAAGGGCCCGGAGCGGGCACGCGCGCCCTCGACGATCGTGTGGGCGCGGTCACGCAGCCGCTGCTCCAGCGCCCGGATGGCCCGGGGGGTGAAACCGCGCTGCACGATCTGGCGGACGCGGGTGTGCTCGGGCGGGTCCATGTTGAGCAGGATCAGCCGTTGGACCTCGATCGCGTCGCGCTCGATGCGGTCGTTGAAGCGGATGATCGCGGTGTTGAGGGACGAGGAGAAGAGCTCCGGGTGCGTGGAGACGTACCTGACGTCCGCGTGCCGGGTCACCGCCCAGTAGCCCTCGTCCTGGAAGCCGGCCAGGTTGGGCGGCTGGGGTATCCAGCGGACCGGTTCGGCCCGGCGCAGCTCGGCGAACTCCGGCAGGGGCACACGGTGGTGGAGCAGGTCGGGGTCGGTGAAGTCGAACCCGTCGGGCAGCGCTGGACAGGGCATCGGCAACTCCAGGTCTCACGCGTTCTGTTGTGGCGACGGTGTTCCGGCGGCCGTGCTCCGACGGCCGAGTCTCCGATGGCCTGACGACCCATCAGAAAAAGGGAATTGCCGTGAAGGTAATAACGGGTTCTACAAGTCGCAAGGGGTGCGGCACCCTCAATTGAGCGCGGAGACGGCCCGGATGGCGACTTCGGGGCCTGCACGCCCCTTGCGGCACGGGGGCTCCGCTCAGCAGACTGCACGGAGAACTAGTACACGTTCTAGTTCGGCGCGGTGGGTGGGCCGGGACGCCCCGCGCTGCGCGGGTCAGCGAGGAGAGGACCTAGCCCCATGGCCGCGGAACCCGTGATCGTCGAAGCCGTACGCACCCCCATCGGCAAGCGCGGCGGCGCGCTCGCCAATCTCCACCCCGCCTATCTCCTGGGCGAGACCTACCGTGAACTCCTCGGCCGCACCGGCATCCACGCCGACTGTGTCGAGCAGATCGTCGGCGGCACGGTGACGCACGCCGGGGAGCAGTCGATGAACCCCGCGCGCACGGCGTGGCTCACCATGGGCCTGCCCTACGAGACCGCCGCGACGACCGTCGACTGTCAGTGCGGCTCCTCGCAGCAGGCCTCGCACCTGACCGCCAACATGATCGCGGCGGGGGTGATCGACGTGGGCATCTCCTGCGGCGTCGAGGCGATGTCGAGGGTGCCGCTGGGCTCGGGGTCCAAGCACGGCCCGGGGAAGCCGTTCCCCGACGAGTGGAACGTGGACCTGCCCAACCAGTTCGAGGCGGCGGAGCGGATCGCCCGTCGCCGGGGGCTGACGCGCGAGAACGTCGACTCGCTCGGTCTCGTCTCGCAGGAGCGGGCGGCCGTGGCCTGGTCGGAGGAGCGCTTCAAGCGGGAGACGTTCGCCGTGCAGGTCCCCACGACGGAGGACGAACAGCGCGCCGGGCAGGGCATGTGGCGACTCGTCGACCGCGACGAGGGGCTTCGCGACACGTCGGCGGAGGCGCTGTCGCGCCTCAAGCCGGTGATGCCCACGGCCGTCCACACGGCGGGCAACTCGTCGCAGATCTCGGACGGAGCCGCCGCGATCATGTGGGCCTCGAAGCGGATGGCGCGGGCACTGAAGCTGCGGCCGCGGGCCCGGATCGTGGCCCAGGCGCTGGTCGGCGCCGACCCGCACTTCCACCTGGACGGACCCGTCGACGCGACACGGGCCGTACTCGGCAAGGCCGGCATGTCGCTCGGTGACATCGACCTGGTCGAGATCAACGAGGCCTTCGCCTCGGTGGTGTTGAGCTGGGCCCAGGTCTTCGAACAGGACCTGGAGAAGGTCAACGTGAACGGCGGCGCGATCGCCCTCGGGCATCCGGTGGGGGCCACGGGAGCGCGCCTGATCACGACGGCACTGCACGAACTGGAGCGCAGGGACAAGGAGTTCGCCCTCATCACCATGTGCGCGGGCGGGGCACTGGCGACCGGGACGATCATTCAGCGGCTGTAGCCGGGGCGCCCGGCGGCGTGCCGGGTGGGGGCTGACGTACGAGTCAGCCCCCATGTCCTGGACGTGTCCCTGCTCGTACCCCTACTTGTTCACCGCGAAGCGCATCAGGTCCCGCTCGTCACCCTGCTTGATCCGGCCCGTCTGGTTGATCACCTCCAGCTTCCAGACATTGCCGACCCTTATCGCCTTGGCCACCGCGCAGCCGTTGTCGTTGCTGAGCAGGCTCGGCCAGATGTCGGCGACCTGCTGGGTGGTGCCCCCGGTCGCGTCGTACACCTTGATGCTGATGTTCCGCGCCTTCTGGAAGGAACTGCTCTTCTTGAACGCGGCGGCGACGAACACGATCGACGTGACGTTGGCCGGCACCCGGGCGAACTCGACGGTCACCGTCTCGTCGTCGCCGTCGCCGCGGCCGGTCTGGTTGTCACCGCTGTGCACCAACGAGCCGTTGCCCAGCGGGTCCAGGGAGTCCAGGCCCGCCAGCCGCACCGGGTCCGGGCCCTGCATCGCGATCGCTATCAGGTCGAGGTCGGTGCCGGCCTGCCGGCGGAGCTTCCCCATCAGTCCGCCGCTCGATCCGGCGGTGGGGTCCCAGGACACCCCGATGGACAGATGGGTCACCCCGTCGAGGTCCGCCGGGCCGTCTTCCTTCGTGAGCGTGATCATGCGTGATCCTCCTGGTCATGGGACTGCTCCGACGAAGTCTGCCCGGAGCCCCGCGGGCGTCGGAAGCCGGGTGAGCCCAAGGAAGGCTCCCGTCCATGGAAGACGACCGCCGCGCACGCTCGGATGCCCCGCGAAACGAACCCGTGGCGCCGCCGACAGAAGTGCCGGCACCTGCGGGACGCAGGAGTGACGACACGCGCAGGACGCGGGAGGAACGGACCGGTTGGCGTGCGCGGCGGGGACTCGCCGGAGCGGCCTGCACGCTGCTCACCGCACTCGTGGGGGACCCGCCACCGGACCGGTGCGGTAGCGGCTGCGCCGGAGCGGCCCGCTCGCCTGGGCGCTCCCGGCTCCGAGCACGTTCGGAGGACGTACGGGCGTACCGCTGACGTACCGGACCCTCGCCCCTGGCCCATGACAGGCGAAGGCGGCGGCCCCGGGGATCGGGGGCCGCCGCCTTCACGTGCGGTGGGGGTCGCTCAGTACCAGTTGTGGGCCTGCCAGAAGCTCCAGGCGCCGACCGGGCTGCCGTAGCGGGAGTTCATGTAGTCCAGACCCCACTTGATCTGGGTGGCGGGGTTGGTCTTCCAGTCGGAGCCGGCGGACGACATCTTCGACGCGGGCAGGGCCTGGACCAGACCGTAGGCGCCGGACGCGGAGTTCGTCGCGCTGGGGTTCCAGCCGCTCTCGCGCTCGACGATCTTGCTGAAGGCGGTGAACTGCGCGGCGTCCGGGATCATCTCGTGCGCGATCGACTGGGCGGAGGAGGCCGAGGTGGTGGCGGCCTGGGCGGGAGCCGCGGCCAGAGCCATGCCGACGGTGGCGGTGGCCACGGCGGCAGTGGTGAGGACCTTCTTCGGAGAGGCGATGCGGCGGATGAAGGAGACGGACACTGAGAACCTGTTTCTTCGGGGACACGAACGTCGCGGTAGGCCGGAACCACGCGGTGCGTGGTGGCTGCGTACGCCGGTGCCGCGACCCGGGTGGGTTCGTCGGCGCCTCGCGACGGCTTCAGAGAAACAGGCTCGAGGCCCGTCCGCAATGACCCCCTTTTACTAGTGGTGGTCGCATCAGGGGAGAAAGTGCCTTATGTGATCTGGCTCTCAAACCCCAGGTCAGAGGGCACGAGGACGCGTCCATGACACTGGAAATCACTACTATCGCGCCTCGGATGTGACCAACGCCCTGTGGGCTGCTTCACTCTCCACCTCGCGCAGCGCGCACACGGATGTGCGGAGCGCGTCCGGCCGGTGTGACGGGCGCCGCAGCTCAGCGGGGGTCGAACGTGACCGGCGTCTCGAAGGCGGCCCGCCGCGTGGCCCGGCGCAGCGCCCTGAGGAGCGGCGCGCCCAGCGTGAGCGTCAGGACGACCGTCACCACGGCCCGGCCCAGGTCCCAGCCGAGCGAGGTGGCCACGCAGTACGCGAGAAAGCGGGCCAGGTTCGCGGGGACGCCTGCGTGCGGGTCGAAGGCGACGCTCGAGGCCAGCGCGCTCATGAAGGGCCAGCCCTCCAGGTTCATGACGGTGCCGTACGCGAAGGCGGCCAGGAACCCGTACACGGCGAGCAGGGACAGCTCGGCGCGCCCGCGCAGCCGGTCCGGTCCGGGCAGCAGCCCGGCGCCCATGGTGAACCAGCCCATGGCGAGCATCTGGAACGGCATCCACGGCCCCACCCCGCCGGTGAGCAGCGCGGACGAGAACATGGTCACGGACCCGAGCACGAACCCGAACCCCGGTCCGAGCACCCGTCCGCTCAGCACCATCAGGAAGAACATCGGCTCGATCCCGGCGGTCCCGGCCCCGATCGGCCGCAGGGCGGCGCCGGTCGCGGCCAGCACGCCGAGCATGGCCACCGCCTTCGGGCCGAGACCGGACTCGGAGATCGTCGCGGCCACGACCGCGACGAGCAGGACGAGCAGCCCCGCGAACAGCCAGGGGGCGTCCTGCGCGTGGGTGCCGACCTGGGAGGCGGGGTCCGCGAAGAGCGGCCAGCCGAATCCGGCGACGCCGATGACGCTCACCAGGCAGAGGGCGGCGAGGGAGCGGGGGCCGAGACGGACGGCACGGACCTGCGGCTGGTGCGGTGCGGTGCGCCGGGGGGCGCCGGGCGCGGTCATGCGAGCGCGTCCCTTGCGAGCGCGTCCCTGATCTGGGCGACCGTGAGCCATGGCTGCGGGGCCAGCACCTTGGTGACCTGCGGGGCGAAGGACGGGGACGCGACGACCACCTCGGCGGTCGGGCCGTCGGCGACGACCTCGCCGTCCGCGAGGACGACCACGCGGTGCGCGAGTTCGGCGGCGAGCTCCACGTCGTGGGTGGCCAGCACGATGGCGTGCCCCTCGGCGGCCAGCTCGCGCAGGATGGTGACCAGCCGGGCCTTCGCCGCGTAGTCGAGGCCCCGGGTCGGTTCGTCGAGGAGCAGCAGCGGGGGGCGGGCCGTCAGGACGACGGCCAGCGCCAGCGCCAGCCGCTGTCCCTCCGACAGGTCCCGGGGATGGGTGTCGTCGGTGATCGCGGGCAGCAGCGCGGAGACCAGCGCCCGGCAGGTACCGGCCTCGGCGCCCGCGTCGGCGTCGGCCGCGGCGCACTCGGCGGCGACCGTGTCGGCGTACAGCAGATCCCGTGGCTCCTGCGGTACGAGACCCACGCGCCGGATCAGGTCCCGGGGCGCCGTCCGGTGCGGGACCGCGCCCCCGACCCGGACCGAACCGGCGGCCGGTTCGACCAGTCCCACCAGTGTGCCGAGCAGGGTGGACTTGCCTGCTCCGTTGCGTCCCATCAGCGCGATGATCCCCCCGGGGGCGGCGGTCAGGTCCACGCGCCGGAGCGCGTCGACCTGACCGCGGCGCACGGCGAGGCCCTCGACGACGGCGGCGGGTGCGGGCGCCGCCGGGGAATCGGGGGTACGCCCGCGGAGGAGACGCGGACGCCGACGGACAGGCGGGAGGGACCGGGGACGCTGGGGCGGCCCGTCGGCGGGGGCACCCGGCGGGGGGAGAAGCCCCGGTGCCGACGGCGCCGCCGGCGTGAACTCCGCGAGCCGTTCGCGCAGCGCTCCCGCCCTGCGCCGCGCGTCGCGCACGGTGAGCGGGAGCGGGGACCAGCCGGCCAGCCGGCCCAGGTCCACCACCGGCGGGTACACCGGGGAGACGGCCATGATCTCGGCCGGGGTGCCGAGGAGCGGCGGGGTGCCGGGGGAGGGGAGGAGGGCGACGCGGTCGGCGTACTGGATGACGCGTTCGAGGCGGTGCTCGGCCAGCAGCACGGTCGTGCCGAGGTCGTGGACGAGGCGCTGCAGGACGGCGAGGACCTCCTCGGCGGCGGCCGGGTCCAGGGCGGACGTGGGCTCGTCGAGGACCAGGACCCGAGGGTGCGGGGTGAGGACCGAGCCGATGGCGACCCGCTGCTGCTGGCCGCCGGAGAGGGTGGCGATCGGCCGGTCACGCAGGTCCGCGAGGCCCAGCAGATCGAGGGTCTCCTCGACGCGGCGGCGCATCACCGCGGGTGCGAGGCCCAGCGACTCCATGCCGTAGGCGAGTTCGTCCTCGACCGTGTCCGTCACGAAATGGGACAGCGGGTCCTGGCCCACCGTGCCGACGACGTCGGCGAGTTCGCGCGGCTTGTGGGTACGGGTGTCCCGGCCGGCGACCGTGACACGGCCGCGCAGGGTGCCGCCCGTGAAGTGCGGGACGAGACCGCCGACCGCACCGAGAACGGTGGACTTGCCGACTCCGGAGGGCCCGGCGAGCAGCACCAGTTCTCCCTCGGGCACCTCGAAGTCCACGCCCTGGACGGTGGGTCCGGCCGCTCCGTCGTACGTCACGGAGACATCCTCGAAGCGGATCATGAGGGCTCCTCGGGGGCGGCGGGTTCCTGGGCGGCCGGACGTTTCCCGGGTGAGCGGGGCCGTCCGGGAACGGGGGCGACGAAGGCGGGCAGCAGACCGAGCAGCACGGCGGCCGCGGGCCACAGGGGAAGGGCCGGGGCCACCAGGGGGACGACACCGGTGCGCAGCGCGACGGGGTCGTACGCGGCGCTGACGATCAGTCCGGCGGCGACGGCGACGCCGGACCCGGCCACCAGCCACGCCCGCGCGCCCCACACGTCGGGGCGGTAGCGCGTGCGCGGGGAGCGGCGGCCGCCCAGCCACAGGCCGCCCAGCGCCGCGGCCAGCCCGGCGAGCAGCACGGGCAGTCCGTAACCGTCGCCCTCGGCGGTCAGCAGCCCGTACGTGCCCGCGCAGACGCCGACCAGCCCGCCCAGCGTCAGGACGGCGGTGGTGCGGCGGACGGCGGGCGCCACCTCGGCGGTCCGGCCGTAGCCGCGCGCGTCCATCGCCGCGGCGAGCGCGACCGAACGCTCCAGCGCGCCCTCCAGGACCGGGAGGGCGACCTGTAGCAGTCCGCGCAGGCCACGGTCGGGGCGGCCGCGCAGCCGGCGGGCGGCGCGCAGTCGTTGCGCGTCCGCGATCAGGTGCGGTGCGAAGGTCAGCGCGACGACGACCGCGACACCCGCCTCGTAGAGCGCGCCCGGCAGGGACTTCAGGAGCCGCGCCGGGTTCGCGAGGGCGTTCGCCGCGCCGACGCAGATGAGGAGCGTGGCCAGTTTCAGGCCGTCGTAGAGCGCGAAGACCAGGCCCTCGGCGGTGACCCGGCCGCCGATACGGATGCCCTGTGCCCAGTGCGGGAGGGGGACCTCGGGGAGCGTCACGAGGACGTGCGAGCCGGGGACGGGGGAGCCGAGGAGGACCGCGAAGGCGAGACGGATGCCGAGCACGGCCATACCGAGTCTGACGAACGCGCCGTACGAGCGGGACCAGGGGGCCGAGGTGCGGCGTGCCGCCACCACGTATCCGGCCGTGCCGACGAGGAGCGCGAGCAGCAGCGGGTTGGTGGTGCGGGAGGCGGCGGTGCCCAGGCCAAGGGCCCAGATCCACCAGGCTCCGGGGTGCAGGGCGTTGCCGCGGTGCGCCTGCGGCGCGCGGGTGCGACGTGGCCGCCGACGCCCGCCACGGCCGTCGTCCGGCACGGCGGGTGCGGCGCGCATGGCGGGCACGGCGGGCGCGGAGGAGCCGGACTCCGCCCGGGGGAGCCGGATCGGCCGGGCGCAGGCCGCGGCGGCGGTGACGGGTGCACCGGGTGTGTCCGGGTCGGTGCCCCGTTCCCCGTTGCCTGTCGTCATCCTGGTCACCCCGGCTCAGCCCCGGCGGCGGCGGGCCTGCCAGATCGCGGCCGCGCCGAGGAGGACCACCGCGGCGAGGCCCGCGAGCAGGCCCGCCGACGGGCCGTGGCGGGGTGCCCCGGACCGGGGGCGGGCGGAGGCCGTCGGCTCGTGCGGGGCCGAGACCTGCTCGCCGCAGCCGGTTCGCGGGTAGCCCGCGATGGCGCACAACAGGGCGTTGGTGTCGTAGCGGAGGGGCTTGGCCACCGAGGCCAGTGCGTCCGCCGCCGTCGCGTCGGAGGGGACGCGGGCGCAGGCCGTACGCGGTGCCGGCGGCGTCTCTCCGGAGGGAGCGTCGGCCGCCGTGCCGAAGTCGAGGACCAGGGCCACCCGTTTGGTGCCCGCCCGTGCCCCGGTGCCGGCGCAGACGGACGCGAAGTCGGCGTTCCCGCGCGGCTTCGAGGCGTCCTGCGAGTCCTCGCTCACCGCGAAGCGGAAACCCTCGACGTCCCCGTCGGACGGCCGCGCGGTCGACGGGCCCTGCGTCGCGTACGTCCAGGTGCTGCCGGTCCGGTCCCAGAAGGACCAGTAACGGTAGCCGACGGCCTGCGCCGGCCCGGCCGCGGTGAGGACGAGCAGCAGCGGGGCGAGGAGCAGGGGGACGAGGAGCAGGGCCGGAGCCGTCGTGCGGCGCCGGCTCACGGCTGCTGCTTCTTCGAGCGTCCGCTGATCAGGAAGCCGATGCCGATGCCGCCGACGAGACCGACACCGATGATCCACCAGACGTTGACGCCCTTGCCGTCGTCCTTCTTCTGGTCCTTCTGGTTGTTGTCGTTCGCGTCGGCGGAGGCCGCCGGGCCGGACGCCTGGGCGGCCGGACCCGTCGCGCCGAGCCGCTCGACGAGGTCGGTGCCGCCGAACGCGCGCGGGTCCGTGCCGGTCGCGTGGGCGGCGAGGATCAGCTGGGCGTAGGCGGCCGGACCGGATGCCGTCGCCCAGGGACCGGAGTTCTTCTCCAGCCAGGCGAGGGGCTTCTTCGTCTCCGCGATCCCGCCCTGGGCGGCCAGCGCGACGACCGCGTCCGCGGTGTTGCCGTAGTCGGGCCGGTCCTTGGCGCCGGGCATCGCCGACTTCAGGTACGGGGTGTCGTGCAGCAGGTGGGCGAGGTGGAAGGCGCCGTTGCCCGCGGCCTGCGCGGGGGTCAAGGTGTCCGCCTTCTCGCAGGTGTTGCCGTGCGGGAGGGCCTTCCCGGCCGTCGTCACGAGCCCCTTGCCGAGGGATCCCAGCACCGCCGCGGCCGTGGCGTCCGCGTTGGCGGCCAGCGCGCCCCGCTTGTCCGGCTGGTAGGCGAAGCCGCCCGCGTCGGCGCCCTTGCCGTCGCACGCGACCGACAGCTTCACCAGCGCGTCGTACGGCGACCTGCCCGTCCTGGACTTCACGTCCCCGGGCGTCCCGCCGGCCGCGGCCAGCGCCCCGACCACCACGGACGTGGAGTTCGCGTCGCTCGCCCCGCCCGCCGTGTAGCCCCAGCCGCCGTCCTTGTTCTGTACGGACTTCAGCCAGCCGACGGCCTTGCGCGTCCCGCCGTCGTGCCCGCCGAGCGCGGCGAGGGCCTGCACGGCCGCCGCGGTGCTGTTCGTGTCGACCATGGTCCTGGTGTCGCACGGGGCCGCCGCGTCGGCGCGGTACGCGGCGAACGCGCCGTTCGCGCACTGCTGTCCGGCCAGCCAGTCGACGGCCTTGGGCGCGGGCCGCTCGCCCACCGTGTGCTGGGCGAGCAGGGCGAGGGACTGCCGCCACACGCCGTCGTAGGTGGGGTCGGCGCTGCCGAAGAGGCCGGAGGGTATCGCCCGGGACGCGGTGGGGGACGGGGAGGAGCTGTCGGCCACGGCGGCCGGGACGAGGGCCGTACCGATCACGACGGTGGCTGCCAGTACCGCGGCGGTGCGGCGAACGATCATGACTCTCCCTGCGGGGCCGGGCAGCACCGGGCGCAGGCTGCCCCGAGCGGCTCCGGCTCCGTGTGCCTCGACGGTGCCGGCCACCGGCGGGCTGCCGATGGCACGAGTCGTTCACGTCCGCGGGCGTGGTGATCCGGCTCCGCCGGCCGGGCGGTTCACGGATCGGGGTCTCCCCGCTCGGACGGAGCCGAGGGCTCGGGGACAGGGTCGGCGCCGGATTTGAACCGGCTTCCTCCCGTACGGGCGTGATGACGACGCGCTCACTCTACCGGCCCGTAGGAATCGCCCCGGCGCCGCCTGTGGGGCGGGGCCCACGACCGGCTAGGTTCGGCTCATGCGGACGGGGAGACTGCTCGGCTCGGGGCGTTCGGCGGATGTCTACGAGATCGACGAGACGTGGGTGCTGCGGCGGAACCGGGAGGGCTGGGGCGACGCGACGGCCGAGGCCACGGTGATGGAACACGTACGCCGGCACGGCTATCCGGTACCGGGGATACGGGCCGCGACCCGCGGCGACCTGGTGATGGAACGGCTGACGGGGCCGACCATGCTGGAGGCGTTCGGAGCGGGGCTCTTCTCCGCAGAGGAGGCCGGGCTCACCCTGGCCCGGCTGCTGCGCAAGCTGCACGCCGTGCCCGCGCGGCTCTCCGCCGACCCCGCCGTCCGGGTGCTGCACCTGGACCTGCATCCCGACAACGTGATGCTGACCCCGGACGGTCCGAAGGTCATCGACTGGGCCGACGCCGAGGAGGGTCCGCCCGGCCTCGACTGGGGCATGTCCGCGGTGATCCTCGCGCAGGTCGCCGTCGGCGACGAGGCGCAGGCCGGGGTGGCCGGGGAGACACTGGCCGCGATGCTCGACGCGAACACGGACCAGGTGACGCGGGACGGTCTCACGGAGGCCGTGCGGCGGCGGGCCGCCAATCCGACGATGAGCCGACGTGAGGTGCGGCTCCTCGGCGACGCCGAGGACCTGGTCCGCACGCTCGCCCTCTAAGGGCTTTCCCGTGATCCCCGGTGGATCAGCGCGCGGCGTCGGATGCGGTGCATCGCAAGGCGGAGGGTCGTCCTCGTACTGGGTGTGTTCGGGCGATCCGACAACGCGGCGAGGTGCCGTGGCTGTCGTCGTGCGCCCGCCGGGGATCACGGGACAGCCCTTAGGAACCGCCCCGTTCGCGCGGAGTTGACCGTGTGGTGTCGGAAAGTGTCCGGAAGCGAGCCGATGTGGACGGCTTCTCGTCCGAGTCCGGCGACAGGGGCCGGGCACGGCCATGATCCGGTCAGACTGGTCGTGTGTCCGACAAGGCGGCCGGCGGGGTGACGGGCGGTGCTGTGGGTGGTGCCGGGGGCGGCGGGGCCCGAGGGCCGGCCGGCGGTTCGCGGGGCGGTGCGGAGGACGGGACGACCGGCGGCCGGTCCGGCGACCTGCCGACCGAGACGCGCGGCTTCGTCGGACGGCGCGAGGAACTCGCCCGGCTGGAGCAGGAGTTGGACCCAGCGGCGGGTGTCCACCGGCTCCTGAGCGTCGTCGGGGTCGGCGGGGTGGGCAAGACCCGGCTCGCGCTGCGGGCGGCGGCCCGCGTCCAGGACGCGTACCCCGACGGCGTCTGGCTGGTGGAACTCTCCCCGTTGCGCACCGCCGGCCTGGTCGGCCTCGCCGTCGTGGAGGCGCTGCGGCTCGCCGACCAGTCGACCGGCCCGGTCGCCGACGTGGTGGCCGACTGGGCTCGGGGCAAACGGCTGCTGCTGGCGCTCGACTCCTGCGAGCACGTCCTCGCCGACTGCGCAGCCCTCGTCGAGACCCTGCTGCCCGCCCTCCCCGGACTGCGGATCCTCGTCACCAGCCGGGAGCCGCTCGCACTGCCCGGCGAACTCGTCCTGCCGCTGGACCCGTTGCCGGTCGCCGACGACGCCGTGACCCTGTTCGCCGAGCGCGCGGCCGTCGCGGCCGGCGGCTTCGCCCTCGACGACACCAACCGGCCCACGGTGGAGTCCGTCTGCCGCCGCCTCGACGGGATCCCGCTCGCCCTCGAACTGGCCGCCGCCCGGCTGTGCGAACTCTCCCTCGCCCAGCTCCACGGCCACCTGGGCGAACGACTGCCCTCCCGGCTCGACCTGCTCAGCGCGCCGCCCGACGGCGGCCGAGAGCCGCGTCACCGGACCCTGCGCACGGCGATCGGCTGGAGTCACGAGCTCTGCGCGCCGCTGGAGCGGCTGCTGTGGGCCCGGCTCTCGGTGTTCGCGGACGGCTTCTGCGCGCGCACCGCCGAGGCGGTCTGCGTGGGCGGCCCGTTGCCCGCCGGACGGATCCCCGGACTGCTGGACCGGCTCGTCGAGCAGTCCATCGTGCAACGCCACCGCACCGACCCCGAGCGCTACCGACTCCTCGACACCGTACGCGAGTTCGGCGCCGACCGGCTGCGCGCCCTCGGCGAGGAGCACGCCCTGCGCCTGCGTCACCGCGACCACTTCCGGCGGCTGGCCCGCCAGGGCCGCGCCGAGTGGAACACCGGACGGCAGGTGGCCTGGTGCGAACGCACCCTCACCGAACACGCCAACCTCCGTGCCGCGATGGACTGTGCGCTCACCGACCCCGACAGCAGGATCGCCCTGGGCATGGCGGCGGACGTCGGGTTCCTGTGGCGGCACTGCGGCTATCCGCGCGACGCCCAGCACTGCCTGGACCTCGTGCTCGCCACCGACCCGGAGCCCGGACCCGACCGCACCCGCGCACTGTGGGCGCGGGGCGCGGTGGCCCTGCTGCAGGGCGATCTCGCGGTCGCGGCCCACTGGGCGGAACGCTGCACGGACGCGGCGGACGAGCAGACCGACCCGGTGGCCGTGGTGGCCGCCGCGTACCTCACGGGAGGTCAGCTGGCCCTGAGCGGCCGGCTGGCCGAGGCGGTCGACGTGCTGTCCGCCACGCCCCGGCTGCCGATCAGACCGGACGGGTTCGGGGCCGCCCAGCTCCAGGTCAGGGTGGCCCTCTCGTTCACCCACCTGCTGCGGGGCGAGTACGGGCGGGCCCGCGTCGTGGCCGAGGAGACGCGCGAGGCCGGCGCGGCGTGCGGGGAGTCCTGGGCGGCCGCCTTCGCCGACACGGTCCTCGCGCAGACCGACCTGGCCCGCGGCGAGGTCCGCGCGGCGGTCGGCAACGCCCGTACCGCGCCGGCTGGGCACGCCCTGCTGCACAACACCGTGGGCACGGCCATGGCGCTGGAGGTCCTGGCCGCCGCCGTCCTCGCGGCCGGCGACGGACCTCGCGCGGCCCGGCTCCTCGGTATCGGCGAGCGGGTCTGGGAACTCGCCGGCCGCGCGCAGATGAACTCACCCGACCTGCTCGCCAACCGCCGCTCCCACGAACACCGCATCCGCGCCGAGATCGGCGACACCGCGTACAAGAGGGCGTACGAAGAGGGCCGCGCCATGCCGTACGAGGAGGGGCTGGACTACGCGGCGGGGGACTGCTGACGCACGGCGGACGCGGGCCGCGCCGGGCGGCTCAGACCGCCACGTACGTCACCGGACCGCTTCCCGGGACGGCCTCCGCGCGGCCGAGTTTCACCAGACGGCGGACGTGGGCCTCGGCCTCCGAGACGGCGATGTTCCGGGAGGCGAAGGGGATCTGCTCCCAGGGCCGGTTCCACTCCATGCGTTCGGCGAGCTGCCAGGCGGTCAGGGGGGTCGCGAGGAGGGTGAGCAGACCGGTGAGGCGCTCCTCGTGGTGGGTGAGCAACTCCCTGACCCGGCCGGGGGCATCGGTGAAGGCGTGCTGATGGGCCGGCAGCACCTCGGCGGGGTCGAGGCGGCCCACGCGCTCCAGGGAATCGAGGTAGTCCCCGAGCGGATCGGCGACGGTGACGTCGTCCGGATCCTCGTACAGGCCGATGTGCGGGGTGATCCGCGGCAGCAGGTGGTCGCCGGAGAACAGGCGGCCGTGGCCCGGCAGTCCGGCGGGGTGCGCCTCCTCCAGGTGCAGGCAGACGTGGCCGGGTGTGTGGCCCGGGGTCCAGATCGCGCGCAGCCGGCGGCCGGCCAGGTCGAGCAGTTCGCCGGGGACGATCTCGCGGTCGGGGAGCGCGGGGGAGAACTGGGGCAGGCTGCCCGAGCGCCGGGCCGTGCGCGCCGCGCGCAGCAGCGCCACGTGCTCCTCGGGTGCGCCGCAGGCCTCGAGTTTGTCCGCCATGTAGGCGAACCAGCGCTCGGCCTTGTGCTCCCGGGTCCGCCGTACGATCTCGGTGTCCAGCGCGTGCATCGCGATCCATGCCCCGGACGCGTCCCGCACCTTGCCCGACAGGCCGTGGTGATCGGGGTGGTGGTGGGTGATGACCACGCCGTGCACCTCGGCGACCGGGATGCCGCAGGCGGCGAGGCCGGCGGTGAGGACGTCCCAGGAGGCCGGGTCGTCCCAGCCGGTGTCGATCAGTACGGGGCCCCGGTCGGTGTCGACGACGTGGACCAGCGTGGTGCCGAGAGGGTTGTCGGGGATGGGGACCCTGAGCGACCGTACGCCCCCGCCGTGATCGGTCACCTGTGTCATGGGCTCCCACCAATCGCCGTCGTGCCGTCACTATAACTAGAACGCATTCCAATGGGTGCCCGAACCAACCGTTGTGCCGTTGCCTCCGGCCCGTGGACTCCTCGGACCGGAGCTGGTATCAGTTCTCGTATCTGATGAAGCGTCAGAAGTCGGCAGTGTCGGAGAACGCCCCCCGGGGAGGCGGTCGGTCATGACCGAGCTCGTGGAACACGGACAGCTGTTCATAGGCGGGGAGTTGACGGATCCCCTGGGCACCGGTGTCATCGAGGTGATCTCGCCGCACACGGAGGAGGTCATCGGGCGCGTCCCGCACGCCTCGGCCGAGGACGTCGACCGGGCCGTCGCCGTCGCGCGGCGCGCCTTCGACGAAGGCCCCTGGCCCCGGATGAGCCCCGGCGAACGGATCGCGGTCGTCACCCGGATCAAGGACGCGATCGGCGCCCGTCACGAGGAGATCGCCCGCGTCATCTCCTCCGAGAACGGCTCCCCGTACTCCTGGAGCGTCCTCGCGCAGGCCCTCGGCGCGATGATGGTCTGGGACGCGGCCCTCACGGTGGCGCGCGGCTTCACGTACGAGGAGACGCGCGACGGAGTCCTCGGCAGGATCCTCGTCCGGCGGGAGCCGGTCGGGGTCGTCGCGGCCGTGGTGCCGTGGAACGTGCCGCAGTTCGTGGCGGCCGCCAAACTCGCGCCCGCGCTGCTGACCGGCTGCTCGGTCGTGCTGAAGCCGTCCCCCGAATCGCCGCTGGACGCCTATCTGTTGGGCGAGATCGCGCGGGAGGCAGGGCTGCCCGAGGGCGTCCTGTCGATCCTCCCGGCCGACCGCGAGGTGAGCGAGTACCTGGTCGGGCATCCCGGTGTCGACAAGGTCTCCTTCACCGGATCGGTGGCGGCCGGCAGGCGCGTGATGGAGGTCGCCTCGCGCAACCTCACCCGCGTGACGCTCGAACTGGGCGGCAAGTCGGCGGCGATCGTGCTGCCGGACGCGGACCTCGCCACGGCCGTCCCCGGGATCGTCCAGGCCGCCTGGATGAACAACGGGCAGGCCTGCGTCGCCCAGACCCGCATCCTCGTACCGCGTTCGCGCTACGACGAGTTCGCGGACGCCTTCGCCGCCGCGGCGAGCGCCCTGGTGGTCGGCGACCCGCTGGACCCGGCGACCCAGGTGGGCCCGCTGGTCGCCGAGCGGCAGCAGCGGCGCAACCTCGACTACATCCGCATCGGCCAGGAGGAGGGCGCCAAGATCCTCACCGGCGGAGGCCGCCCGCACGGCATCGACCGCGGCTGGTACGTCGAACCCACCCTCTTCGGCGACGTGGACAACTCCATGCGGATCGCCCGCGAGGAGATCTTCGGACCGGTGATCTGCCTGCTCCCCTACGGCGACGAGACCGAGGCCGTGAAGATCGCCAACGACTCCGACTACGGGCTGAGCGGCAGCGTCTGGACGGCGGACGTCGCGCACGGCGTCGACGTCGCCCGCCAGGTCCGTACCGGCACCTACTCCGTCAACACCTTCAGCCTCGACATGCTCGGCCCCTTCGGCGGCTACAAGAACTCCGGGCTGGGGCGGGAGTTCGGCCCCGAGGGCTACGGCGAGTTCCTTGAGCACAAGATGATCCACCTCCCCGCGGGCTGGGAGGCGTGAGGGATGGGCGACCGCTGGAACATCGAGGTGGACCGCTCCCTCTGCATCGGCTCCGCCCAGTGCGTCCACCTCGTCCCGGAGGCCTTCCGCCTCGACTCCGGCATGCAGTCCCACCCCGCCGAACCGGAGACCGACGCCAACGAGAGGCTCCTCGCGGCGGCGGAGGGCTGTCCGGTGGAGGCCATCATGATCACGCTGCTGGGCAGCGGGGAGCCGGTGTTCCCGCCCGAGGAGTGAGGCCGGGGCCCTCTGTCGGTACGGGCCCTCACCGGGAGATTTCGAAAAAAGTCTCACTATGGGAGGGTCCATCCGGCGATGGAGGTTCTATCCTGGTATTGGCCTACGAGACGAGTGAGGGAGCTCAACCGGAGTAGCCGACTTTGGCGGGAGGCAGCAACCTCCGCCGGGGCCGACGTCGACGGTCGAGCTGAGAGGCCGGACGGTAGCAGGCGGACCCGAAGGCGACCCCCAGTACCTGATCCGGACCATACCGGCGAAGGGAACCCGTCTCGTAGGTTCCTCACGTGCGCGGGCGCGCCTCAGCTCCGTTCGCCCGGATCCGTCAGATCGATGAGACGGCACACCGTCTCGATGTCGATCTTGACCTGGGCGATGGAGGCGCGGCCGGAGAGCCAGGTGATCAGCGCCGAGTGCCAGGTGTGCTCGATGACGCGGACCGCGGAGAGCTGGGCGGGGCTCGGGTCGTCCAGGCCCATGGCGTCCAGGATGATCGCCGTGGTCTGCCGGGACACCTGGTCCACCTCGGGGCTCACACTGCGGTCCGCGAAGGTCAGCGCGCGGACCATGGCGTCGGCGAGGTGCGGCTCGCGCTGCAGGGCACGGAAGGCGCGCATCAGCGTCTCGGCGACCCGCTCCGCCGCCGAGTCGCCGGCCGGCGGCTTCTTGCGCAGGGTGCCGTGCATGTGGTCCAGCTGGTCCTGCATCGTGGCCACCAGCAGATGGATCTTGGAGGGGAAGTAGCGGTAGAGCGTGCCCAGGGCGACCTGCGACGACTCCGCGACCTCGCGCATCTGCACCGCGTCGAAGCCGCCCCGGCCGGCCAGCTGCGCGCTCGCGTGCAGGATCCGCCGGCGGCGTGCTTCCTGCCGCTCGGTGAGCGGGGGAGAGGCGAACTGCGCGGACTTGGCTTCCACCTTGACTTCCGCAGGCATGGGTCCCGTTCCGTGGGTTCAGCTGGAGGAGCGACCAGACAGCATGGCAGAACACATCCGCGGGCCGGAACGCCTCCGTCGTGGCGCGGATCACCTGATCCACTTCTCCCAGAGGCCCTACCTGCCGGTAGATTCAGTGCTCCTCGAACGATCAAGTCTGAAACTTGTTCTAGATTAGCGTCCCGGCGTAATCTCGCGGGAATGTGCAGGGAGAAGGGGGCCGTAAGTGACCGCTGAGGCCATGGAGGCGGGCCCCGGGGCGGGCGCGGCCATCGACGGCGACGGACCGTTGCGCATCGCGCTCCTGACGTACAAGGGAAACCCGTTCTGCGGCGGTCAGGGCGTGTACGTACGACACCTCTCGCGCGAACTCGCCCGCCTGGGCCACCGGGTCGAGGTCATCGGCTCCCAGCCCTACCCCGTCCTGGACGAGGGCCTCCCCGGCCTGAGCCTCACCGAACTGCCCAGCCTCGACCTCTACCGCCAGCCGGACCCCTTCCGGACCCCTGCGCGCGAGGAGTTCCGCGACTGGATCGACGCCGTCGAGGTCGGGACCATGTGGACCGGGGGCTTCCCCGAGCCGCTGACCTTCTCGCTGCGCGCCCGCCGCCATCTGCGGGCCCGGCAGGGCGCGTTCGACGTCGTGCACGACAACCAGACCCTCGGCTACGGCCTGCTGGGAGACGTGGGCGCGCCGCTGGTCACCACGATCCACCACCCCATCACCGTCGACCGCCGACTGGAGTTGGACGCCGCCGAGGGGCGCCGCCGCCGCGCGTCCGTGCGCCGCTGGTACGCCTTCACGCGGATGCAGAAGCGCGTCGCGCGCCGTCTGCCGTCCGTGCTCACCGTCTCCGGCACCTCGCGCCAGGAGATCGTCGACCATCTGGGCGTCACCCAGGACCGCATCCACGTCGTGCACATCGGCGCCGACACCGACCTCTTCTCGCCCGACCCCGCCGTGCCGCAGGTGCCGGGCCGGATCGTCACCACGTCCAGCGCGGACGTGCCGCTCAAGGGACTCGTCCACCTCGTCGAGGCGCTCGCCAAGGTGCGCACCGAGCGCCCCGGCGCACACCTCGTCGTCGTCGGCAAGCGCGCCGAGGACGGGCCGGTCGCCCAGGCCATCGAGCGGTACGGCCTGGAGCGCGCCGTCGAGTTCGTCAAGGGCATCTCGGACGCGGAACTCGTCGACCTCGTACGGTCCGCCGAAGTCGCCTGTGTGCCCTCCCTGTACGAGGGATTCTCGCTGCCCGCCGCGGAGGCCATGGCCACCGGTACGCCGCTGGTGGCCACCACCGGCGGAGCGATCCCGGAGGTCGCGGGCCCCGACGGCGAGACCTGTCTGGCGGTGCCTCCCGGCGACGCGGGCGCACTGGCCGCGGGGCTGAGCCGGCTCCTGGGCGACCCGGAACTGCGCGCGAGGCTCGGCTCCGCCGGACGCGCGCGGGTCCTGGAACGCTTCACCTGGGCGCGCGCCGCCCAGGGCACGGTCGCCCACTACCGCGAGGCCATCGCCCGCGCCGCGGCTCCCGCCCCCCGCCGCTCCGTGCCGGGCCCCGCGTCCTCCGGGTCCGCGGTGCCCGGCGACGCGGCGTCTGCTGCCGCCGCCCCCTCGGCGTTCGTGTCCGCGGCCTCCGGCCACGCCGCGTCCGCTGCGGTCGGTTCCTCGGCGGCCTCCGGCCAGGCCGCGTCCCCGGCCCCGGGCCTCGCCGCGTCCCCGGCCCCCGGCCCCTCCGTGACTCCCGGTGCCGCCCCCGCAGGCGTCGCCGAAGAAGCAGCCGAAGTTGTCGTACCCAACCGCGAAAGCAGGGCCACGTGCTGACCGTCGACTTCTCCCGGTTCCCGCTCGCCCCGGGCGACCGCGTACTGGACCTCGGCTGCGGTGCCGGCCGGCACGCGTTCGAGTGCTACCGGCGCGGTGCCCGGGTCGTCGCGCTGGACCAGAACGGCGAGGAGATCCGCGAGGTCGCCAAGTGGTTCGCCGCGATGAAGGAGGCGGGCGAGGCACCGGAGGGCGCGACCGCTACCGCGATGGAGGGCGACGCGCTCCAACTCCCCTTTCCCGACGAGTCGTTCGACGTCGTGATCATCTCCGAGGTGATGGAGCACATCCCCGACGACAAGGGCGTCCTCGCCGAGATGGTCCGGGTGCTCAGGCCCGGCGGCCGGATCGCGATCACCGTCCCGCGCTACGGGCCCGAGAAGGTCTGCTGGGCGCTGTCGGACGCGTACCACGAGGTCGAGGGCGGCCACATCCGCATCTACAGGGCGGACGAACTGCTGGGCAGGATGAAGGAGGCCGGGCTCAAGCCGTACGGCACCCACCACGCCCACGCCCTGCACAGCCCCTACTGGTGGCTGAAGTGCGCGTTCGGCGTCGACAACGACAAGGCGCTGCCCGTGCGGGCCTACCACAAGCTGCTGGTCTGGGACATCATGAAGAAACCCCTGGCCACCCGGGTCGCGGAGAACGCGCTGAACCCGCTGATCGGCAAGAGCTTCGTGGCGTACGCGACCAAGCCGCACCTGCCCGCCGACGCCGCCACGGTGGACGCTTCGTGACCACACCCCGCACGGAGCACCTCGTCCTGCCCGGGGTGCTCACCGCCGAGGAGGCCGCCGTCACGGTGCGCGCGATCCTCGGGGCGCAGCGTCCGGACGGCGCCATACCGTGGTTCCGCGGTCACCACCTCGATCCGTGGGACCACACCGAGGCGGCCATGGCGCTGGACGCCGCGGGCGAGCACGAGGCGGCCGAGCGGGCCTACGCGTGGCTGGCCCGGCATCAGAACCCGGACGGGTCCTGGTACGCGGCGTACGCCGACGGGGACTTCGCGGACGTCACGGACCGCGGCCGGGAGACCAACTTCTGCGCGTACATCGCGGTGGGCGTCTGGCACCACTACCTGGCCACCGGCGACGACACCTTCCTGGACCGGATGTGGCCCTCGGTCTACGCGGCCGTGGAGTTCGTACTGGGACTCCAGCAGCCCGGCGGACAGATCGGCTGGAAGCGCGAGGACGACGGGACGGCCACCGACGAGGCGCTGCTGACCGGGAGTTCGTCGATCCACCACGCGCTGCGCTGTGCGCTCGCCATCGCCGAACAGCGCGAAGAGCCGCAGCCCGACTGGGAGTTGGCGCTCGGCCTGCTGCGGCACGCGATCCGCCGGCACCCCGAGCGGTTCCTCGACAAGGACCGCTACTCGATGGACTGGTACTACCCGGTGCTCGGCGGCGCGTTGACCGGCGTCGAGGCCAAGTCCCGGATAGCGGAGGGCTGGGAGCGTTTCGTCGTGCCCGGCCTCGGGGTGCGCTGTGTCGTGCCGAACCCGTGGGTGACCGGCGGTGAGTCGGCCGAACTCGCCCTGGCGCTGTGGGCCGTGGGCGAGTCCGACCGTGCTCTGGAGATTCTCCAGTCCATCCAGCACCTGCGTGATCCGAAGACCGGCCTTTACTGGACGGGCTATGTCTTCGACGCCCGGGCGATCTGGCCCGAGGAGCTGACCACCTGGACGGCGGGTTCCCTCCTCCTCGCCGTCGCCGCGCTGGGCGGCGACGAGCCGACCTGCGCCGTCTTCGGCGGCGAACGCCTGCCGCGGGGACTCGACGCGGAGTGCTGTTAGGCCGTGTCCGCCCCGGTCGGCCGGACCGGTGGAAAAGGTCCGGCCGACCGGGGCGGACACGGCCGACGAGCCGTGGTGCCGCCGGACTGGCTCAGTGGCGGTGCATGCGGTTGGCGATGGCGTGGCCGATGAAGAGGTAGACGACGGCGGCGAGACCGTAGCCCGCGACGACGCGCGCCCATGCCTCGTCGAAGGTGAACAGGTCACGGGACCAGCCCGCGAGCCAGCTCGCCAGGTTGTGGACGAACTGGACCAGGTCGTTGGCCCGATTTGCGTCCAGCAGATACATGAGGATCCACAGGCCCAGGATGAGGGCCATCACGTCGGCGACGATCGCTATGACCGTGCCCGCCTGGTTGGAGCCGTTGCGATATCGAGGGGACATGCCGTCCGGGTTGCCGCGTATTCAGGGTTGAAACCCGTACGGGTTTCGCCCAAGTGGCGTAATGCACGGAGCCGGGTGAGGCTGCTGTAAGAGCCGTGTTCTTCCCGCATCCGGGGAGGACCGTTCCCCACCCCGGAGGACCCCGTGCCTGTATCGATACGGCGCCTCATCGTGGCGCTCACTCTTTCCTGTGCTCTGGTCGCCGGTGCCACCGCCTGTTCCAGCGGCGGCAGCAGTGCCATCAAGGACACCGCGGCCGTCGCGGCGGCGGCGACACCGTCCCCGAGCACCACCGCCGAGAAGCAGAAGCTCTCGAAGACCCGCTTCGTGGCCAACGCGAGCCTCGCGGCCGGAGCCACCTACCAGTGGATCGTGAAGCCCTGGAAGGCCGGAAAGTTCAAGAAGGGCGCGAAGGGACGCAAGTTCGCCCTCATCAAGGCGGGCGTGGCGGGCGCCTTCGCGTACAACAGGCTCAAGGCGGCGAGCAGGAACGCCAAGGGCGACCCGACCCTGTCCAAGGCGATCGCCCCGCTGACCGCGGGTATCGAGGCACTGAAGACCCTGCCCGCCAAGCTCCGCAAGGGCAAGTCGACGGACTCCACCGTGGGTTCCTTCGACGACATCATCAACCAGGTGAAGGACGCCGGGAAGAGCGCGGGTGCCAACGTCACCGACAAGGTGCCGTCGGGCTCCCAGCTGACCCACGGCTGAGAACCCCTTCCGCCCTGTCGCGACACTAGGAGTTGAGATCCGCCAGGACGCGAAGCGAGTGAGGGTCCGGCGACAGCGCCAGCAGGTCTGTCACCGGTCCCTTGCGCCACAGTTCGAGCCGTTCGGCGATGCGCTCACGCGGCCCGACCAGTGAGATCTCGTCGGCGAAGGCGTCCGGCACGGCGAGCACCGCCTCCTGACGGCGCCCGGCGAGGAACAGCTCCTGGATGAGCCGCGCCTCCTCCTCGTAGCCCATGCGTGCCATCAGATCGGCGTGGAAGTTGCGCGCCGAGTGCCCCATGCCGCCGATGTAGAAGCCGAGCATCGCCTTGACGGGCAGCAGCCCCTCGGCGACGTCGTCGCAGACGCGGACATGGGCCATGGGCGCGACGAGGAACGGCGCCGCGCCCGCTCCGGTGCGGGCGTCACCCAGCTCCGCCAGCGCAGCCTCGTACGCCTGCGGACGGGTGGGCGACCAGTGCAGCGGCAGCCATCCGTCCGCGATCCGGGTCGTCTGCGCGATGTTCTTCGGCCCCTCGGCGCCGAGCAGGACGGGCAGGTCGGCGCGGAGGGGATGGGTGATCGGACGCAGCGCCTTGCCGAGCCCCGTGCCGTCGGCCCCCCGGTAGGGATGGGAGTGGAAACGCCCGTCGAGTCGCACGGGCCCCTCGCGTCTGAGGACCTGGCGTACGACGTCCACGTACTCCCGGGTCGCGGTCAGCGGGGACTTGGGGAAGGGGCGCCCGTACCAGCCCTCCACCACCTGCGGCCCCGACAGGCCGAGACCGAGCATCATCCGGCCGCCCGAGAGGTGGTCCAGCGTGAGCGCGTGCATCGCGGTCGTGGTGGGGGAGCGGGCGGCCATCTGCGCGACCGCCGTACCGAGGCGGATACGGGTGGTCTGCGCGGCGATCCAGGTCAGCGGGGTGAAGGCGTCCGAACCCCAGGACTCGGCCGTCCACACGGAGTGATAGCCGAGCCGTTCCGCCTCCAGCGCCAGCGGCAGATGGTCCGCGGAGGGGCCGCGCCCCCAGTAACCGAGTGCGAGACCGAGCCGCATGTCCCCTCCAGGCGCCATGTTCTGACGCATCGTCAGCTCTGTGCAACCGTCAGGCGACTGTACGGCAACGGCCCCCCGCCCGAAAGGGCGAGGGGCCGCGCGGAGACCTGTGCGCGTCAGCCGCGCTGGATCCCCGAGATGTCCTGCAGCACACCGCGGCGACCGTCCTGCGTCTGCGCCACCAGGTGCTGGCCGCGCTGCTCCACGGCCAGGTACCAGGTGCCCGGCGCGAGCTCGGCGATCGGCGCCGGCGAACCGTCCTCCGAGAACAGCGGACGCGGCACCGGCACGGCGAACCAGAACGGCGAGAAGTCCCCGGCGGGCTGCTGCGCCTGCGGGGCCGGCGCCTGCTGCGGCTGGCTGGGCTGCGCGCCGAACGGCTGCCCCTGCTGCGGCTGACCGCCGTAGGGCTGACCCGGCTGCTGGGCACCCGGGTACCCGTAACCACCCTGCGGCTGACCGCCGTAGGGCTGGGGGGCGGCGGGCTTCGGGGCGGGCACGAGGCCGACCTGGAGCGCGGGGACGAGCGGGGTGGCGATCGCGGCGGCCGCCATGATCAGCGTCGCGACGAGGGACAGGATGAGGCCGATGCCGGGGCCCACACCGCCGCCCCCGCCCTGGATGTTGTTGAAGCCGCCCGTCGGGTCGAAGACGTTCCCGAGCGCGCTCCACGCGGCGAAGACGGTGAAGGCGACACCGAACGGGCCGAGGTCGAGTCCGGCGACCTTGGATACGTGCGGCAGCGCGCGGGAGGCGACGACCAGTCCGGCTCCGAGGATGCCGGCCAGGATCACGCTCAGTACGAAGGGGCCGCTCGCCCAGGTGCTGGGGCTGTCGACGCGGACCGTTCGCCCGTCGGCGGTCGGAACGTCGTCGATCGAAAAGATGGCGAGGAACGACGCGATGAACAGCAGGACCGCTGCTCCGATCACCACGCCGTCGCCTCGAGTGAGGGAGCGGATATTCACTTCAGGTCCTTCGTCAGTCGTCTCGTCGTCGGTGGAGGCATCGCTGACACCATGTCGCCGTCGGGCCCTGGTGTGAAGCGCGGGGGCGGCCCCACATCGTAAAGGCGACACTATCGCCCATACGATCGGGGTGTCCGGAGGGTGCGGCCCGCCGGTCACTACCCGCGCAGGAAACCCACGATTCCCTCAGAGATTCCACGCGCCGCCTTCTGCCGCCACGCGCCGCTGGTCAGCAACGCCGCGTCCTTGCTATCGCGCATGTTGCCGCACTCGATGAACACCTTCGGAACCGTTGACAGATTGAGACCGCCGAGATCGCTGCGGACGTCCAGTCCGGTGCCGCCGCCGACGTAGTTGGAGGGCGCGCTTCCGGTGGCGCGGACGAAGTTGCCCGCGATGCGCTCACCCAGATCGCGCGACCGGGCGACGATGGGCCGGGTGTCGGCGTCGCCCGAGTGGACGGACGCGGGGAGGATGACGTGGAAGCCGCGGTTGCCGGCTGCGGAGCCGTCCGCGTGGATGGAGACGACCGCGTCGGCGTGCGAGTCGTTGCCGATCCGGGCCCGCTCGTCGACGCACGGGCCCCAGGAGCGGTCGCCGTCCTGGGTGAACTTCACCGTGGCGCCCTCCTGTTGGAGGAGCGTGCGCAGCCTGCGGGCGACATCGAGGGTGAACCGGGCTTCGGCGTAACCCGCGTTGGTAGACGTGCCGGTGGTGTCGCACTCCTTGGAGTTCGTGCCGATGTTCACCTTGCGGTTGATCTCGGCCGAGTGCTGGAAGTTGCCCGGGTTGTGTCCCGGGTCGACGACCACGACCTTGCCCTTGAGCGGGCCGGAGGCGCCGGGACCACCCGCGGTGGAGGGGCCGGAACGGGTGGCGGTGCCGGAGGGCGACGGGCTCCGGTGCTGCGCGTCACCCGTCCCGGACGCCGACGGTGTCCGGGACGCGGAGGACGCGGCGGCCCCGGAGGACGGGGACGTCGGCGAGATGGACGAGGACGAGGCGGCTCCGGAGGAACCGCCCGGGTCATCCACCGCCTGCCACACCAGCCATCCCACCAGTGAGCCCGTCACCAGCGCGGCGAGCGTCACCGTCATCGGCCCGCGCCCGGGGCGGCGCGGCTGGGGAGGATCGAAGTCAGGGCCTACGTACGACACGTCTGCGACTCTAACCGCGACCTCGGATCCCTGCTCCCGTTCGCCGCAGGACGCGCAGCGAGTCGGTCACCGAGATCTCCGTGAACGCGCCCGACTCCAGGGCCCGGAGGTAGACGCGGTACGGGGCCTGACCGGTGAACTCGTCGGCCGGGTCCGGGAACACGTCGTGGATCAACAGCAGGCCGCCCTCGGCCACATGGGGGGCCCAGCCCTCGTAGTCGCCGGACGCGTGCTCGTCCGTGTGGCCGCCGTCGATGAAGACGAGACCGAGCGGCGTCCCCCAGAACGCGGCGATCTGCGGTGAGCGGCCGACGATCGCGACCACCTGCTCCTCGAGCCCCGCCCGGTGGAGGGTGCGGCGGAAGGTGGGCAGCGTGTCCATCCGGCCGATCTCGGGGTCGACCGTTGACGGGTCGTGGTACTCCCACCCGGGCTGCTGCTCCTCGCTGCCCCGGTGATGGTCGACCGTGATAGCCGTCACCCCGGCCGCGCGCGCCGCGTCGGCGAGCAGGATCGTGGAGCGCCCGCAGTAGGTGCCGACCTCGAGGAGGGGCAGTCCGAGCCGGCCCGCCTCGACGGCGGCGTCGTATAGCGCGAGGCCCTCGTCGAGCGGCATGAAGCCCTTGGCGGCCTCGAAGGCGGCGAGGATCTCCGGCTTGGGTGCCGCGGGCATGGGGTCCTCCAGCTGGTACCGGTCCCTCCTGCACGGGCCCGTGAGCGCCCCATGCTGCACCACACCCCCGCCGCGGGGGGCGACGGGGGTGGGCTGTGCGCGGGCGGGGCCCCACGGGGGGCGTCGTCGGCGGGACCGCTGGTGCCGGCCCGGTGCGGGGCCGGCACGGTCCGGCTGGTCCGGGTGGTGCCGGCCCGGTGGCGCTGGTGCGGTCCAGGTGGTGCCGGCCCGGTGGGGGTGGGCTGGTGCGCCCGGACCTACGCGGGGACGGTCTCGCCCGGCAGGGCGAGATCCAGGTCGACCGGACGGTCGTCGCCGGAGTGCGTCGCCGAGGAGGCGAGCGGACCGTGGCCCGCGGCCCGGGCGGCGAGGACGTACGCGCCCTCGGCGGGCACGGCCAGCGCGTAGCAGCCGTCCTCCCCGGAGAGCGTGGCGCCCGCCTGACGGCCGCGCCGGTCGATCAGGGTGACCTTGGCGCGGGCGACGGGATCACCGGCGGTGGTCAGGACCCGGCCGCGGAAGCCGCCGAGCACCTCGTGGGCCCGCTCCAGCGCGGCGTCCTCGGCGCTGCTGGCGAGCAGCTGCGGCTTGGTCGCCTGCCGCTGGCGGGGCAGGAAGAGGGCCATGACCAGGCCGACGGCCACCGCGCCCGTCGCGATCATGAAGGAGACCCGGAAGCCGTGCATGGTCGGGACCGCGACACCGCCGACGTCGTTCGCCGTGTTCGCGAGCACCATGCCGATGACGGCGCTGGACACCGACGTGCCGATCGAGCGCATCAGGGTGTTGAGGCCGTTGGCCGCGCCCGTCTCCGAGGCCGGGACGGAGCCGACGATCAGCGCGGGCAGCGAGGAGTAGGCGAGGCCGATGCCCGCGCCCAGGACCACCGCGATCACGATCGTCTGCCAGGCGGCGCTCATCAGGCCGAGCCCCGCGCCGTAGCCGATCCCGATGATCAGCATGCCGATGATCAGCGTGACCTTGGGGCCGTACTTGGCGGAGATCCGGGCGTAGACCGGCGCGGTGAACATCATCGTCAGGCCGAGCGGCGCCACGCACAGACCGGCGACCACCATCGACTGGCCGAGCCCGTAACCGGTGGCCTCAGGCAGCTGGAGGAGCTGCGGCAGGACGAGGGAGACGACGTAGAAGGAGACCCCGACCATGATCGAGGCGAGGTTGGTGAAGAGCACCGAGCGGCGGACGGTGGTGCGCAGGTCGACCAGCGGCGCCTTGACGCGCAGCTCCATCACGCCCCACAGCACGAGCACGACGGCGGAGGCGCCGAACAGGCCGAGCGTGGTGCCCGAGCTCCAGCCCCAGTCACTGCCCTTGGTGATCGGCAGCAGGAAGAGGACGAGACCCGCGGACAGGCCTATCGCCCCCAGCACGTCGAAGGTGCCCTCCGCGCGCATCGGGGACTCCGGTACGGCGACGAGGGTCAGCACGATGGAGACGACGCCGAGTCCGGCGGCGAGGAAGAACAGGGAGTGCCAGTCGGCGTGCTGCGCGACCAGGGCCGAGAGCGGCAGTGCGAGACCGCCGCCGACACCGATCGAGGAGCTCATCAGGGCCATCGCCGAGCCGAGCTTCTCGCGGGGCAGCATGTCGCGCATCAGGCCGATGCCGAGCGGGATCGCGCCCATGGCGAAGCCCTGCAGGGCGCGGCCGGCGATCATCACGAGCAGGTCGCTGGTGAACCCGGCGATCAGTGAGCCGACGACCATCACGGACAGGCTCATGAGCAGCATGCGCCGCTTGCCGAAGAGGTCACCGAGGCGGCCCATGATCGGGGTGGCGACGGCTCCCGCGAGCAACGTCGAGGTCATGACCCAGGTGGCGTTGCTGGGGGCGGTACCCAGCAGCTCCGGCAGGTCCTTGATGACCGGGACGAGCAGGGTCTGCATCACCGCGACAACGATGCCCGCGAAGGCCAGCACCGGCACGACCGCAGCACTGGTCCTCCGGGCGGGCTGTTGGGTCGTCGTGTGCGTCATTGCGTGAGGCCTCCAGGCCGGGAGAAGAGAGCAGGCGAGAACGATCCGTGCGGGAGTCGGTGCGGGATACGTGCAAGGTGAACCCGGTCTGCCGGGGCAACTATTCCGATGCTTCGGCGTACTAACGAAAACTTGACCTTCTCGTGAGGATCTGAACGACCGTCAGACCTGGTGGATGAGTAGAACGTGTTCTACTCTGGCGCGCACCACGAGGCTGGGGGTGCCGTGAAGGCGTACGTCGTCGGGGTCGGGATGACCCGTTTCGAGAAGCCGGAGACCCGGGACTGGCAGTACTGGGACATGGCGAAGGAGGCGGGTACCCGTGCCCTGCGGGACGCGGGGATCGCGTACATCGACGTCCGGCAGGTGCCCGTCGGCCACTGCTTCCAGGCCTCCACCGCGGGGCAGCGGGCCGCCTACGAGCTGGGCCTGACCGGCGTGCCCGTCTACAACGTCAACAACAACTGCGCCACCGGGGCGAGCGCGCTGATGCTGGCGCGGCAGTTCGTCGAGGGCGGGATCTCGGACTGCGTACTGGCGTTGGGGTTCGAGAAGATGAAGCGCGGGGCGCTGGGCGGCGGCGCCGACGCCGGGGACTTCGCGACCTCCCCGGTGGCCCGGCACTACGGGGTCATGGCCGCGCGGCACGGCTTCGAGATGTCCCCGCCCACCGCGCAGATCTTCGGCGACGCGGCACGCGAGCACATGGAGCGGTACGGGACCACCGAGGCGCAGCTCGCCGCGGTCGGCGCCAAGAACCACCGGCACTCGGCTCACAACCCGTACGCCCAGTTCCAGGACGTGTACGGGGTCGACGAGGTCCTCGCCGCCCGGGTCGTGCACCGGCCGCTGACGAAGCTCCAGTGCTCGCCCACCTCCGACGGCGCCGCGGCGGCCGTCGTCGTGTCCGAGCGGTTCGCCGAAGAGCGCGGGCTGGGCGGCAGGGCGGTGGAGATCGTCGCGCAGGCGATGACCACGGACACCGAGGAGTCCTTCGCCTCCGGGTCGTGCATCGACGTCGTGGGGCAGCCCATGTCCCGGGAGGCCGCACGCCAGGTCTACGAGCGTGCGGGGCTCGGCATCGAGGACGTGGACGTCGTGGAACTGCACGACTGCTTCTCGATCAACGAACTGCTGACGTACGAGGCGCTCGGCATGTGCGGTGAGGGGGAGTCCGGCAAGCTCGTCGAATCGGGGGCCACCACCTATGGCGGGCGGTGGGTGGTGAACCCGTCCGGCGGTCTGATCTCGAAGGGGCACCCGCTGGGGGCGACCGGGATCGCCCAGGTGGCCGAGCTGGTCTGGCAGTTGCGGGGCGAGGCGGGCGAGCGGCAGGTGGCGGACGCGCGGGTCGGCCTCGCCCACAACATCGGGCTCGGCGGGGCGGCCGTGGTCACACTGCTGCGGGCGGCAGGCGGCTGAACCGGGACCGGCCGGCTCCGCACGTTCCCGGCCGGCGTCCGTGGGGGCCGTCGTGACCGGCCCCGGTGGCCGGGCCCTGGCCGGGCGGACGCCCGCCCGGACCCCGGAGGCGAGGGCGGCCCGGACGCGGGTGGCCCCGCCGGGGTCCGCGCGCGCCGGCCCCTCGTACCGTGTGACCCGTGAGGTCCGGCGGCGCGGGGCCGATCCCGCCGGGACCGCCGGGTCGCCGGGGTCGCCGAAACCGCCGCGGAGGATATCCGGCCACCGAGGCAACGAAAACCGGTCCTCGTGGACTCCTTTGAACATCTAGGAGGTGCCCATGGGGGATCGGAAACAGGCCCGGGACGAGGAGTTCCAGGGCTTTGTCGTCGGCCGCTGGCCGCGGCTGCTGCGTACGGCGTTCCTCCTCACGGGGGAGCAGCACGCGGCCGAGGACCTGGTCCAGTCGACGCTGGAACAGATCTACGTGGCCTGGCGCCGGGTCGACACGGCCGACGACCCGGACGCCTACGTCCGGCGCGTGATGGTCAACGCGCATGCCCGCAGGCACCGCCGGCGCCTCAAGGAGTTCCTGGCGCCGAAGGACGACTCGGGCCTCACCCACGAGGTTCCCGAGGGCGGCGACCGGATGGCCCAGGCCGACGACCGCAGCGCCCTGCTGAAGGCCCTCGCCCAGCTGCCGCCACGCCAGCGCGAGGCGGTCGTCCTGCGGTACTGGGAGGACCTGAGCGAGGCGCGGGTGGCGGAGGCGATGGGCTGCTCGGTGGGCGCGGTGAAGAGCAACGCGGCGAAGGGGATCGCGAAGCTCCGCGCCGTACCGGGACTGGCCGACATGGTGACGTACGGAGGGCGGAAGTGATGGACGCGGACCGGGAGACCGACCACGACATGACGCACGGGGACATCGCCGTGCTGCTGGCCACGGCGGCGGACGGGGTGAGGATCGGCCCGGCCCCCTGCCAGGCGCTGGTCCGCGCCGGCCGGCGCCGCAGGGCCCGCCGCTGGGCGATCGCCGCGACCGCCGCCCTGGTGGTCGCTGGCTCGACGGGGACGCTGGCGCTGGCCGGGGCGAGGGACGACGGCGCGAAGCGGGTCGCGCCGGCCGCGACCCGCCTGCCGGTGAGCGACGAACGGCATCTGTACGAGCCGCGGAGCAGCGACCTGGCCAGGGGAACCGACCAGGGCAGGAAGTGGAAGGTGGTCATCTACGTGTGGGGGGCGCCCCGTGACCGGACGGAGGCACAGCGCCAGATGGACGCCATGGCCCGGTCCGGGTTCGGGAATCCGGGGGTGGAGCCGCCGACCGCCGTCCAACTCGTCGGCAGGAGCGCGTACTTCGTGCGCCTGACCGTGGACGGCACGACGTCGACCAAGATGCTGGGGGCGTTCGACAAGCGCGGCACGATGTCGGGCCGGGACGTGTGGTCCGCCGCACTGCCGCTGGAGATCAGGAGGACGACGCCGAGAGGGTCCGGCGAGCGGCTCGTGATCGGCCGGGTCTCCACGACGGCCCAGGAGGTCACCTGCACCTGGGACGACGCCACGACGACCACGGCGTACCGGCCCGCCCCGGGCACGGGCATCGGCGGGGACTTCGAGGACCTGATCCGCCCGGCGGACGGCTCCCCGTCCGACTGGTTCGTCTGCCTGGGACCGGAGGGCAGGACCTTCAAGGCGGTGGCGGTGACGAAGTAGGAGCCGCGCGGCGACGCGGGCGGCCGCCGGTCAGAGCCATCCCTGCTGACGGGCCTCCCGCATCGCCTCCATACGGTTGCGGGTGCCGGTCTTGCCGATCGCGGAGGACAGGTAGTTGCGGACCGTCGACTCGGAGAGGTGGAGTCTGCCCGCGATGTCGGCGACGGTGGCGCCGTCCACCGAGGCCTTCAGCACGTCGCACTCGCGGGCGGTGAGGGGACTGGGCCCGGCGCTCAGCGCGGCCGCGGCCAGCGCCGGGTCGATGACCCGCTCGCCGGTCAGCACCCGACGGATCGCCTCGGCCAGCTCCTCCACGGGCCCGTCCTTGACCAGGAACCCCGCGGCGCCCGCCTCCATGGCGCGGCGCAGATAGCCGGGCCGGCCGAAGGTCGTGAGGATCAACACCCGGCAGTCCGGGGCCTGCCGGCGCAGCTCGGCGGCGGCGTCCAGACCGCTCATGCCCGGCAGTTCGATGTCCAGCAGGGCCACGTCCGGGCGGTGCAGCAGCGCGGCGTCCACGATCGCGTCGCCCGCCGCGACCTGCGCGACGACCTCCAGGTCCTCCTCCATGCCGAGCAGCAGAGCGAGCGCCCCGCGCATCATTCCCTGGTCCTCGGCGAGCAGGACCCTCACACACTTCACCGGACGGTGATCCCGGGGCATCTCATCCACGGGCCCAGCGTAGGCCTGCGGCAGCGCCATGTCCTGGACGGACGAGGTGGGATGCGTGGTCACCGCGCCCTGGGTACCTTGGACAGCGGCAACTCCACCGGATCCGCGGGGAGTTCACCGTCCACGGGAAGCTCGCCCTCCACGGGCAGTTCGGCGGTGACCGTGAAGCCGCCGCGCGGGGACGGGCCGGCCCGCAGGGACCCGCCGGCCGCCGCCAGGCGTTCGGTCAGGCCCTTCAGACCGGTTCCGCCGATGCCCGGCACGGGTGACGGGGAGAGCGTGCCGTCCCCGTCGTCCGCGATCTCCAGACGGACCCGGTCCCGCGTACCGGCGACGCTGATCTCGCAGCGGGTCGCGCCGCTGTGCCGGACGACGTTGGTGACCGCCTCGCGCAGCACCCAGCCCAGCAGGGCCTCGGACCGCGGCACGAGGGGCGGCCCCGACTGCCGTACGACCGGGTCGACGCCCACCGCGGACAGCGCCGAGCGGGCCCGGTCCAGCTCGGTGGCGAGGCTGCCCTCGCGGTAGCCGGTGACCGCCTCGCGGATCTCCGTGAGGGCCTGGCGGCCGACCGACTCGATGTCCGTGACCTGCACCAGGGCCGCCTCCAGATCGCGGGGCGCCAGCCGGCGGGCCGCCTCCGACTTCACCACGATCACGGAGAGCGTGTGGCCGAGCAGGTCGTGCAGGTCGCGGGAGAAACGCAGCCGCTCCTTCTCCACGGCGCGCCGGGCCAGCTCCTCACGGGCGGCCCGCAGCTCCCGTACCGCCTCGGCGAGGGACAGGATCGCCGCCGTGACCATCGTGGAAAGGAAGGTGCCGTACGCGATGTTGATCGCGTCCCAGCCCTCCCGGACGCCGGAGACAGCACCCGCCAGCGCGGCCAGACCGATACCCGTCCTGCCGAGCCAGGGGCCGCGCAGGGTCGCCCCCGTCGCGAGACCGAGCAGCGGGAAGAACAGCAGCCAGTTGCCGCCGTAGCCGATGGCGAGACCGCAGGTCAGCACGCCCATCGCGGCGAGCGCCAGGCGCGTGGACAGGGCCTCGCGCTTCTCCTTCACGAAGGCACGGAACGCGACGTTGATGTAAAGGGAGTTGAAGATGAACAGGCCGGCGGCGCCGATCCAGGGGTTCGCGGTCCTGCCCTGGAACAGGTTGGAGAAGGCCCCCATACCCAGCAGCAGCCAGGGCAGCAGGGCGAACCCGGTCGGCGGCGGCCCCGGGTTCTCGGGCAGCGCCTGCCCGTTCCCGCGCGCGGTGCGCCGCGCCGCCTTGAACCTCACCATGTCCGCCTTCCACCGCCGCCGCGACTCCTGCCACGCCTTGACCCGGCAGACGACTCCGCGCATCCACGAGCTGTGCGTCCACGACATGTCCGTGCTCCCCGTTCCCCGCTCCAGTTGGGACCTTTCCCCGCTGCTGCTGCTGCCGCCGCGCCGCCGTCCGGGCGGGCCGCCGCCGTCCGCGGACCGTCGCCGCCCGGGCGGACCGTCGCGGTACGGACGGCCCGCCGCCCTTCAGGCGGTCCGCGCCGCCCTGCGGTACGACACCACAGCGTACGAACCGAAGGCCAGCAGCCAGGCCACCAGCACCGCGACCGCGCCGAGCGCCGGAGCGCGGCCGTCGGTGACGGACAGGCCGAGCTCCGCGAAGCGGTTGGCCGGCGTGTACACGGACACCGACCGCAGCCAGTCGGGGAACAGCGTGACCGGGAACCACAGACCGCCCACCACCGAGAGCCCCAGGTTGCACGCCATGTTCGCGACGCCGGTGGTCTGCGCGGTCAGCCGGTAGCCGTTGCCCAGGCCGAGCAGCGTGAACGGCACGGAGCCGAGCCAGAGCAGCACCGCGACCGCCGCCCACTGCCAGGCCGCCAGACGCACGCCGTTGACCAGACCGCCCGCGGCCAGCACCGCGGCGATCGCCGGCAGCACGGTCACCGAGCCGGTCAGCGCCCGCCCCAGCACCACCTCGCGCGGCGTCATCGGCGTCACCCGCAGCTGCCGCAGCCAGCCGGTCACCCGGTCCTCGGCGACCCCGCCGCCGGTGTTCAGGGCCGAGCCCACCGCCCCGTACGCGGCCATCCCGATCATCGAACCGGTCTTCCAGCCGCCGTCGTCGCCTCCGCCACCGAGGTTGGTGAAGAGCAGGTACATCATCACGGGCATCGCGACGCCACCGATCACGAAGCCGGTGTCGCGCAGCGTGCGGCGCACCTCCAGCCGCAGGTAGTCCAGCATCACACCGCCTCCAGAGCAGGTGAGGTGAGGGCCAGGAACGCGTCGTCCAAGGACGCCGCGGTGACCTCCAGGCCACGGATCGAGCCCCGTTGGGCCAGCGCGACCACCGTCGCGTCCGAGTCGTCCGTCCGCAGGCGCGCCCGGTCCCCGCGCACCTCCACCGACACCACACCGGGCAGCAGGGTCAGCCCCCGCGTGCTCTCTCCGGCCAGTTCGAAGGAGACCAGGTTGCCGCCGACCGACCGCTTGAGCTGCTCACCGGTGCCGTCCGCGACGATCCGCCCCCGGTCGATGACGAGGATCCGGTCCGCGTGCGCGTCGGCCTCGTCCAGATAGTGCGTGGAGAACAGGACGGTGTGCCCGCGCCGCGCGTACGCCCGCATCGACGCCCAGAACGCCTGCCGCGCCTCCACGTCCAGCGCGGCGGTCGGCTCGTCGAGCACGATCAGCGCGGGGTTCCCGGCGAGCGCCACCGCGAACCGCACCCGCTGCGCCTGGCCGCCGGAGAGCCGGTCGGCGCGCCGTCCCGCCAGCTCCGCGATCCCCGCCAGCCGCAGCGCCTCGTCCACCGGCAACGGCGCCGGATAGCGGCCCGCCACGAAGGAGACCAGCTCGCGGACGGTCACGCGGGGCACCGGCCGCGCCTCCTGGAGCATGGCACCGATCCGCCCGGCGCGCACCGCCCGCTCCGGGGGCCCGCCGAAGAGCGCGACCGACCCCTCGTCGGGCTCGTTCAGCCCGAGCAGGAGGGAGATCGTGGTCGACTTGCCCGCCCCGTTGCGGCCCAGCAGCGCCACGGTCTCGCCGCGGGCGATCTCCAGATCCACCCCGTCCACGGCGCGCACCGCGCCGAACGCCTTGACGGCCCCCGTGAAGGACACCGCCGCTTCCGTCTCCGTCGTTCCGGTCGTCCCCGTCGTCCATGTCATGAGGACGACGTTACGAGCCGGGACGGCGGGCCCGGCAGAGGCACTTGTGGGCAGTCGGCCGGGACAAATGTCACGGCCGCCGTCGGCCGGTGTCGCGTCCGGTGCCTCGTCTCGCCTCACGGCTCGTGTTCCGGCCGGTGCCGCGAGCCCGGATCTGACATGACGTCAGCAGCCTTCACAACTCGGGGGCGCTGGGCTATACAGGGGGTCGCCGTACTGGAACGCGTTCTAGAACAGGCGGGTTCCGAGGCCCCGTGTCGACCTCGGTGCGGCCGACGGTGCGGACGGCCGCATCGAGGTCTTTCGCGCTAGTGATCAGGAGCCCCATGCCCATCGACGCCGCAAAGGCCCTCGCCGCCGAACCCCGTATCGGTGAGATCACCTGGGACCGGAAGGACGTCCAGCTCTACCACCTCGGCCTCGGAGCGGGCGCGAACCCGGACAAGCGGACCCCCGCCACGGACGCCGACGAGCTGCGCTACACCCTCGAGTCCAGGCTGCACGTCCTGCCGAGCTTCGCCACCGTCGCGGGCGCCGGCTCCCCCGGTGTGATCGGCGGTCTGTCCATGCCCGGGGTCGACGTCGACCTCACCCGCGTCCTGCACGGCGGGCAGCGCGTCGCACTGCACCGCCCGATACCGGCCGAGGGCAGGGCGACGGCCACCGGGCGGATCGCCGCCGTCTACGACAAGGGCAAGGCCGCGATCCTGGTCATGCGCACCGAGGTCGCGGACGCCGAGGGGCCGCTGTGGACGAACGACGCCCAGATCTTCGTACGGGGAGAGGGCGGCTGGGGCGGCGACCGCGGCCCCTCCACCCGCCTCGACGCACCGGACGGGCCGCCGGACCGGACCGTCGAACGCCCGGTCCGCGAGGACCAGGCGCTGCTCTACCGGCTCTCCGGCGACTGGAACCCGCTGCACGCCGACCCGGAGTTCGCCAAGCTGGCCGGCTTCGACCGGCCGATCCTGCACGGACTGTGCACGTACGGCGTGACGCTCAAGGCGGTCGTCGACACGCTGCTCGACGGGGACGTGTCCCGCGTCCGCTCGTACACCACCCGCTTCGCCGGTGTCGTGTTCCCCGGCGAGACCCTGCGCATCCGCATGTGGCGCGGGCCTGCCCGGGACGGCGGGATCCGGGTGTCGGTGACCGCGGCCGACCGGGACGACGCGCCGGTGCTGGCCGACACCGTCGTCGAGCACGCGTGAGCCCAGCCCACCGTTGAGAGGAGCCGCACCATGCGCGCAGCCGTACAGCACGAGACAGGCCAGGACAAACTCGACGTCGTCGACGACGTCGAGGCCGTGGGCTTCGGGCCCGGCCGGGTCAGGATCCGGGTGCGGGCCACCGGACTGTGCCACTCGGACCTGTCCGCGATGAGCGGCGTACTGCCGCAGCCCGCACCGTTCGTGCCCGGTCACGAGGGCGCCGGAGAGGTCACCGAGGTGGGCGAGGGAGTCACCGGTCTCAAGCCCGGCGACCGGGTCGTCGTCTGCTGGCTGCCGGCCTGCGGTGCCTGTCCCGCCTGCAAGCGCGGCCAGACCGAGCTGTGCCTGGCCGGGTTCATGAACGCGGGAACCCCCAACTTCAGGCGCTCCGGCCAGGATGTCTTCGGCTTCGCCGGGACCGGCACCTTCGCGGAGGAGGTCGTGGTGGACGCGGGCTGCGCCGTGCCCATCCCCGACGACGTGCCCTTCGACATCGCGGCCCTCATCGGCTGCGGCGTCACGACCGGGCTCGGCGCCGCCCTCAACACCGCCGACGTGGAGGCCGGTTCGTCGGTCGCGGTGATCGGCTGCGGCGGGGTCGGCATCTCCGCCATCCAGGGCGCGCGCCTCAAGGGCGCCGCCGAGATCGTCGCCGTCGACCCGGTCGCCTCCCGTCGCGAGGCCGCGCTGAGGTTCGGCGCGACGAGGGCGGTCGCCCCGGACGGACTCGCCGACGCCAAGCAGTCGGTGACCGCGGGCGAGGGCTTCGACTACGTCTTCGAGGTCGTCGGCAGGTCGGCCACCGCCCGCACCGCCTACGAGACCACCCGGCGCGGCGGCACCCTCGTCGTCGTCGGCGCGGGCGCCATGGACGACTACCTCCAGCTCAACATGTTCGAGCTGTTCTTCGACGAGAAGCGCATCCTGCCCTCCATGTACGGCGGCGGCGACGTCCTGCGCTCCTACGAGCGGACCATCGCCCTGTGGCGTGCGGGCCGTATCGACCTGGAGGGACTGATCACCCACCGGGTGCCGCTGTCCGGGATCAACGAGGCACTGGACCAGATGCGGACGGGCACCGCCCTGCGCACCTGCATCGAGATCTGACCCCGAATCCGACCCCGACCACCGCTGAGGACCCTGATGTCACTGCCACTCGAGGGGCTGACCGCGATCGTCACCGGCGCGGGGCGCGGCCTCGGCCGGGCCGAGGCGCTGGAGCTCGCCGGCCTGGGCGCGTCCGTCGTCGTCAACGACTACGGACGTCCCGGGCGGGACGGTTCGGGCGCGGCCTCGGCCGCGCCCGCCGAGGAGGTCGCCGCCGAGATCCGTGCCGCGGGCGGCCGTGCCCTCGCCCACACCGGCGACGTCGCCGACCACGAACAGGCCCGCGGGCTGGTCGAGTCGGCGGTCGCCGGGTTCGGCAGACTGGACATCCTGGTCAACAACGCGGGCATCCTGCGCGACCGGATGGTCTTCTCGATGTCGGAGGAGGAGTGGGACTCGGTCATCCGGGTCCATCTCAAGGGCCACTTCAACATGACGCACTTCGCGTCCGCGCACTGGCGGGCGCGGTCCAAGGCCGTGGGCGGGCCGGTGTACGGGCGGATCGTCAACACCTCGTCGGAGGCGTTCCTCGCGGGTTCGGCGGGACAGCCCAACTACGCGGCGGCCAAGGGCGGGATCGTCGGCCTGACCACGTCGACCGCGCTGGCGCTGGCCAGGTACGGGGTGACGGCGAACGTCATCTGCCCGCGGGCCCGGACCCGTATGACCGAGGACGTGTTCGCGGGCTTCCCGGCTCCACAGGCCGGTGCGGAGCCGGGGGAGGGGCTGGACCCGCTCGCCCCCGAGCATGTCGCCCCGCTCGTCGGCTACTTGGCCTCGCCCGCCGCCGCGCACGTCAACGGGCAGCTGCTCGTCGTGCACGGCGGCATGGTGGCGGTCGTCGAACGGCCCCGGGTGGCCGCCAAGTTCGACACCAAGCAGGACGCCTTCACCTACGACGAACTCGACGCCCTGCTCAGCCCGCACTACGCCGGGCGCCCGCGTGGCGAGACGTTCGCGGCGGCCGAGGTCCTGGGGCTCAAGCGCGGGTAGCGCCCGGCCGGCGGGACAGGGCGGGCCGGCCGTGACCGGGAGCCCCGGGAACGCGAACGAGCCGCTCCGGGAACGGGGACAGGACACGGGACCGGACGACGACGGTGAGGACACGATGACGGGAACGACACGATGACGGGAACGACACGATGACGGGAACGACACGGCCCCGCTCACCCGAGGTGAGCGGGGCCGTGTCGTAGGTCCGACGTGCTGTCAGGCCGACCTGTCCGGCTGACCGGACGGCTTGCGGTGCCGGCCGTGCGGCATCGCCTCGTCGTCCTGGCCGGAGACCGGCCCCCGGTGCCTGCCGTGGCCCGCGGCCTGCGCCGCGGCGTCCTGGGCGTCGGTGACCGGCGGTTCCATGGTGCTGATGTCGCTCATCTGGTGTTCACCCCGTCAACAAGATCCTTCTTTGTAGCCGGGGGATTCTAACCGGCGGTCATGACCGGGTCGTCGGCAGGTGACCGGGACGCGCGCCGGCCAGTTCCACCCGTTCCCATCCACCGGGCGTCCTGTCCCCGGCCCCCCGCCCGGCGCGGGCGACCGGAAAGGCGGGAGCGATCGGAACGATCGGAACGGCGGAGACGAACGGAAGGCAGGGAACGGCCGGAGCGGCGGGACCGGCGCCGTCCTGTCCCACCGGCCGGGCCGGCGGAGCCGCCCGGCCGGTCAGGGGTGCCTGTTGCAGCGGGACCGGGCGCGCGGCCACCCGTTCCGGCGGGCGTGCGCATTCCGCGTCCACCGGAACGGGTGGCGCCGCCAGCCGCGCCACCCCGCACGGCACCGCCCTCGTGGCGTACGGCAGTCGGAGTTCGCCCTCCCCGGTCAACAGACCCGCCCCCGCCAACCACCCCTCGGGCGCCGGAAGATGGTGGACCTGGCGCTCGACGGGCCGCCACATCCCCACCCAGGTGCCGCCCGGCCCGTCGATCCGCAGGGCCACCGCGCAGCGCTCCGGCGTGAGCACCTGCCCCGGCTGGATCGCGAACGGCGTCACCGCGCAGTCCGAGGCGCGCAGGCACTCCGGGAAGCGGACCGGCAGCGTGCTCCCCAGCACCCCCCAGCCCAGCCGGGCGTGCCCCGGCGAGGGCGCGTCCGAACGGATGAGCAACAGCCCGCTGTCGGCGTCCGCGAGCAGCAGCCGGTCGTTGCTGTCCTCGGCGATCTGCAGCAGCGGTGACACCTCGCCGCCGCGCTCCAGGTCGACGACCACGGTCTTGGTCCGGCCGCCCTGGAAACGGTCCAGCGCCAGCATGCGTCCCGTGCCGTCCAGCCACACCCCGCCCGAACAACGGCCCGGGATCTCGGCGAGGTGTTCGGGACCGAAGGCGCCGCCCGCCACCAGCCAGACCGCCGTGGATGCCCGTCCCACCGCGAGGGCGTACGCGTGTTCCCCGTCGGGCGCGGGCGGCAGCAGCCACAGCCGGAAGCCCTCCTCCGGGCACTCCACCGCGCCGAGCGGCAGCTCCCCGGTGCCGGGCCCGGTCGGATACAGCAGCGAGAACGCGTGCCGTCCGGCCGTCACCCGGTGGATCAGCACCCGCCCGTCGGTCATCGGCAGCACCTCGGTGCCGGGCTCCTCCGGCTGGTGGGACGGCAGCGGCACGGCGTACGGCTCGTGGCCGTCCAGCGTCCAGCGCTCCGGGAACCAGCACTCGCCGTCGAGCGCGAGGCGCGCCGCGTAGGTTCCGTCCGCGGTGATCACGCATCCGGGGCGGCTGGCCCGCCCGTTCTCGTGTGCTGCGTTCTCCGTGTTCACCGTGTTCTGGTTCGCGTGGTCCGCCGCGGGCTCGGTCGCACAGGCCGTCATCGTTCGGTCACCTCCGGCGACGAAGCTAGTTTTCGTACGCACAGACGCGGGACCGACGCCCGGCCGCTTCACACATAAGGGTGGCCGTGCCGCGATTCGCCTGAGGGAACGGGGGCGGGTGTGCTGAGCAGGGCGCGGCGGAGCGCGTGGGGCCGGGACGACGGCGGTATCCGCGCCCGGGGGCGTCCCGCCCGCCCGGTCGAGCGCACCCGCGACCGGTGGGTCACGGACGTGAGGCAGGTAGCCTTTCCCCGTGCCCCGTCTGTCTGAAGTCATCGCCGCGCTCGACACCCTCTGGCCGCCCGAGAGGGCCGAGGGATGGGACGCGGTCGGCACCGTCTGCGGCGACCCCGACCAGGAGGTCACGCGGGTCCTGTTCGCGGTCGACCCGGTCCAGGACGTCGTCGACGAGGCGGTGAAGCTGGGCGCCGACCTGCTGGTCACCCACCACCCGCTCTATCTGCGCGGGACGACGACGGTCGAGGCCGGCACCTTCAAGGGCCGGGTCGTGCACACCCTCATCAAGAACGACATCGCGCTGCACGTCGCGCACACCAACGCCGACCGGGCCGACCCCGGTGTCTCGGACGCCCTGGCCGGCGCGCTCGACCTCCGTGTCGTACGCCCCCTCGTGCCGGACCCGAGCGACCCCGAAGGGCGCCGTGGCCTGGGCCGCGTCTGTGAACTGGACCACCCGGTGACCGTCCGCGAGTTCGCCGCGCGCGCCGCCGGACGGCTGCCGGCCACCGCGCAGGGCATCCGGGTCGCCGGCGACCCCGACGCGCTCGTAAGGACCGTCGCGGTCAGCGGCGGCTCCGGTGACAGCCTCTTCGACGACGTGCGTGCCGCGAGCGTCGACGCCTTCCTCACCGCGGACCTCCGCCACCACCCGGCGTCGGAGTTCACGGCGGTCCGCACCCCCAGTCCTCTCGCGCTGCTCGACGCGGCGCACTGGGCCACCGAGTGGCCCTGGTGCGAGCTGGCCGCCACCCAGCTCGACGAGATCTCCGACCGCCACGGATGGGACCTGCGGGTCCACGTCTCGAAGACGGTCACCGACCCCTGGACCGCCCACGCGGCCTCGAACACCGACACATCTGGAGCCCCCAACTGAACGCCGCGCCCGCCGACCAGATCCGACTCCTCGACGTCCAGACCCTCGACGCACGCCTGCAGCAGCTCGCGCACAAGCGGAGGTCGCTGCCCGAGCACGCCGAGATCGAGTCGCTGAACAAGGACCTCACGCAACTGCGCGACCTGCTCGTCGCCGCGCAGACCGAGGAGAGCGACTGCGCCCGCGAGCAGACCAAGGCGGAGCAGGACGTCGACCAGGTGCGCCAGCGCGCCACCCGCGACCAGCAGCGCCTGGACTCGGGTGCCGTGACCTCCCCCAAGGACCTGGAGAACCTGCAGCGCGAGATCACCTCCCTCGCCAAGCGGCAGGGCGACCTGGAGGACGTCGTCCTGGAGGTCATGGAGCGCCGCGAGTCCGCGCAGGAGCGGGTCGCCGAACTGACCGAGCGGGTCTCCTCCGTCCAGACGAAGATCGACGACGCCACCGGGCGACGGGACGCGGCCTTCGAGTCCCTCGACACCGAGACGGCCACGGTGACCAAGGAGCGCGGCGTCGTCGCCGGTTCGGTCCCGGCCGACCTCCTCAAGCTCTACGACAAGCTGCGCGAGCAGCAGGGCGGCGTCGGCGCGGCCCGGCTCTACCAGCGCCGCTGCGAGGGCTGCCGCCTGGAGCTCAACATCACCGAGGTCAACGACGTCAAGGCGGCCTCCCCGGACACCGTGCTGCGCTGCGAGAACTGCCGCCGGATCCTGGTGCGCACGTCCGAGTCCGGCCTGTAGGGGCCATGGGCGCGCGGGAGTTCATCGTCGAGGCGGACGGCGGTTCCCGGGGCAACCCGGGCCCCGCGGGGTACGGGTCCGTGGTCATCGACGCGGCCACGGGGGAGACGCTGACGGAGGCCGCCGAGTACATCGGCTTCGCCACCAACAACGTCGCCGAGTACCGGGGCCTGGTGGCCGGACTGAAGGCCGCCCGTGAGCTGGACCCGACCGCCACGGTCCGGGTCCGGATGGACTCCAAGCTCGTCGTCGAGCAGATGTCCGGCCGATGGAAGATCAAGCACCCGGACATGAAGCCGCTGGCCGCCGAGGCGGCCCGGATCCTGCCGCCCGCGCAGGTCAGCTACGAGTGGATCCCGCGCGAACGGAACAAGCACGCCGACCGACTGGCCAACGAGGCCATGGACGCGGGGAAGCGGGGCGAGCGGTGGTCGCCGTCGCGGTCGACGGCGGAGCTGGACGCGAGGTCCGCGACGCCGGAGCCGTCGGGCCCGCCGGGGGACGCGGCGGCGGGCGCCGCGAAGGCCCGCGCGGCCTTGAGACCGCCGGGCTCGGAGGCGCCCCACAAGGGGCGCGGGGAACCGCGCGACCAGCCCCCACCGGCCCGCGGTCCGACAACTCCGTCCACCGACCCGACCCTCGGCGGCGAAGCCGCGAAGTCCGAGAACGACGTACGGGCCGCGCGGAACGTGGCCACCCCCGCCCCGGCCGTCGGCTGGGGCGCGGCCCCCGACATGGGCGCGCCCGCGACCTTCGTCCTGCTGCGGCACGGCGAGACCCCGCTGACCCCGCAGAAGCGGTTCTCCGGCAGCGGTGGCACCGACCCCGCACTGTCGGACGTCGGCCGGGAACAGGCCGAGCGGGCCGCCACGGCGCTCGCCGCGCGCGGCACGATCCAGGCGGTCGTGTCCTCTCCGCTCACCCGGACCCGGCAGACCGCGGAAGCCGTCGCCGCCCGTCTCGGGCTCGACGTGACCATCGAGGACGGCCTGCGGGAGACGGACTTCGGCGCCTGGGAGGGGCTGACGTTCGCCGAGGTCCGCGAGCGCCACCCCGACGACCTGAACGCCTGGCTCGCCTCGCCGAAGGCCGAACCCACCGGCGGCGGCGAGAGCTTCGAGGCCACCGCCCGCCGCATCGCCGCCACCCGCGACAAGCTGGTCGCCTCCTACGCGGGCCGCACGGTCCTGCTCGTCACCCACGTCACCCCGATCAAGACGTTCGTACGGCTCGCGATCGGCGCCCCGTCGGAGTCGCTGTTCCGCATGGAGCTGTCCGCGGCCTCCCTGTCGGCGGTGGCGTACTACGCGGACGGCAACGCCAGCCTGCGCCTCTTCAACGACACCTCCCACCTGCGCTGAGCGGACCGCCGGTCCCGGCTCGCCGGGCGTCCCGCGTCCGGAGGATCTCCGCGGTCCCCGGGTCCGCCGGCAGGAACGCCTCCAGGTGGAGCTCGGCGAGCGTCACGTCGACGGCGGTCGCGAACGACGTCAGTGTGGTGAGCAGCCTCAACTCGCCCTCCGCGCAGCGCAGTCGCAGCGGGACGGCGAAGCCGAGGTAGTCCGCGCCGGGCTCGCCCGCCGGCACGTAATGCGCCAGTTCCTCGACCAGCGCGTCGAGCAGCGGGTCGGGGCTGCGCACGGCGCGGGCCCGGAGGTTCTCCACGATGTGCTGTCCCCACGCGTCCAGGTTCACCACCCGCGACCCCATGCCGCGCGGATGCAGGGCGAGCCGCGGCACGTTCACCGGCGGGGCGAGCAGCTCTGCGGCGGCTCCCTCCGTGAGCACCTCGAACGCCGCGTTCGCCGCGACGAGTTCACCCCGGGGCCCCGCCACCACCGCCGGATACGGCAGGTGCCCCTCCAGGATGCTGTCCAATGCCTCCCGCACGGGCCGCAGCGCGACCGCGTCGAGCGGCGACTCCGCGAACGCCGGCGCGTAACCGGCGGCCAGCAGCAGCGAGTTGCGCTCCCGCAGTGTCAGGCCCAGCGACGCGGCGAGCCTGATCACGATCTCCCTGCCGGGCACCGAACGCCCACGCTCGATGAAGCTGACGTACCGCTGTGTCGTCCCCGCCCGCGAGGCGAGCTCCAGCTGACTGACCCGGCGAGCGGTGCGCCAGCGCAGCAACTCCCGTGCGAAGGGGGGAGGTTCGCTCGCGATGCCGGTGACCATGGACCAGTTGTACGTCATCGGGCGGGCAGCGGGACGTCGTCGGGGACGGCGGCGGGACGTCATCGGGTCGGCGCCGGTTCCGGACGCGGTCCGGCCGCGACTCGGCGCGATCCGTCATACCCCGCAGGGAATTGAGGCGCGGCCCCCGTCCGAACAGCATGGACGCATCCAAGGAGTGCACACGGAGCCGTGCACACGGAGCACACACCGCAGGGGGCGACATGCGTACGTACCACCTCGAGACACTCGGCACCGTCGACGGCGTCGTCCCGCGCGAGACGGCCCGCCCCGAGCCCGGTCCCCGGGAGATCCTCGTCCGCGTGCGGGCGGTCTCCCTCAACAAGCGCGATCTGCTGATCATGAAGGGGACCTATCCGCTGCGGGCCGTACCGGACGTCGTCCCGGTCAGCGACGGGGCCGGAGAGGTCGTCGCGGTGGGCGGGGAGGTGACCCGGTTCGCGGTCGGCGACCGGGTGGCGGGGACGTACTTCCCGAACTGGCTCGACGGACGGATCACCCCGGCCCTCCTCGACCAGCCGGGTGCCACCCTCGACGGCATGCTCACCGAGTACGCCCGTCTGGACCAGGAGGCGGCCGTACGCGTCCCGGACCATCTGACCTGGGAGGAGGCGGCCTGTCTGCCCTGTGCCGGGGTCACCGCGTGGCACTCCCTCACCGGCGGCGAGCCGCTCGCCCCCGGCCAGACCGTGCTCACGCTCGGCACCGGCGCGCTGTCCCTCTTCGCCGTGCAGTTCGCCAAGATGCTGGGCGCCCAGGTCGTCGCGACGACGTCGAGCGCCGCCAAGGCCGACCGGCTCAAGGGGCTCGGCGCGGACCACGTCGTCGACTACGCACGGCATCCCGCATGGGGTTCCGTGGTGCGGGAGCTGACCGGCGGGCGCGGCGCCGACCTCGTCGTCGAGACCAACGGCCCCGACACCGTCGAGCAGTCGGTGCGCGCCGCCGCGCTGTACGGGCAGATCGTGCTCCTGATCACCGGGAACCCGCGCAGGCCCGGCATCGAGATCTCCCACGCGGCGTACGCGTCGAGCCTGGCGACCATCCGCCGGGTGTTCGTCGGCAGCCGGGCCCACTTCGAGTCCATGAACCGGGCGTTGGCGCTGCACGGCACGCGTCCCGTCGTCGACCGGGTCTTCGGCTTCGGCACCGACGACGTGCGCGAGGCGTTCCGGTACTACGAGAGCGGCGCGGCCTTCGGGAAGGTCGTCATCAGGGTGAACTGATCCCCGTACCGCGCCTCAACGGGCGTACAGCGTCGCCGCGTTCCTGGCCAGCGCTTCGATCCGGCGCCAGTCCTTCGCGGCGATCGCGTCGCCGGGAAGCATCCAGGTGCCGCCCACGCACCCGACGTTGGGCAGCGCGAGGTACTCCGCGGCGCAGTCCGGCGTGATGCCGCCCGTCGGGCAGAACCGCGCCTGCGGCAGCGGGCCGGCCAACGACCTGAGATACGCCGTCCCGCCCGCCGCCTGCGCGGGGAAGAACTTCATCTCCCGCACCCCCCTCTCCAGCAGCGCCACGACCTCCGAGGCCGTGGACACCCCCGGCAGGAACGGCACCCCGGACGCCTTCATGGCGTCGAGCAACCCGTCCGTCCAGCCGGGACTGACCAGGAAGCGCGCTCCGGCGGCCACCGTGTCCGCCACCTGGGCGGGCGTGATGACGGTGCCGGCGCCGACCACCGCGTCCGGCACCTCGGCGGCGATCGCCCGGATGGCGTCGAGCGCGGCCGGGGTCCGCAGCGTCACCTCGATCGCGGGCAGTCCGCCCGCGACCAGCGCCCGCGCCAGCGGCACCGCGTCGGCGGCGTCCGTGACCACGACGACGGGCATGACGGGCGCGAGATCCAGCACGGAGGCGGACACGGGACCGGGTACGGGGGCAGGCGAAGGTGAGGGCGGTGACGAGGTCATGCTCGTCATCCTGCCCGGGGTGTGCAGCATGCGCAAAGACCGTTGCGCATGCTGCAATGCGAGGGAGTGCGACCCGGGCGACGAACCCGGAAGTCCCCGGGGGACTAGTGGATCTCGGTCACCACCACGTCGAGCGCCCACGGCCGGCCCGCACCGGCCGGCGGCTTCGCCTCCACCACGTACCCGAGATCCCGCAGCGCCTCCAGCAGCTGGGCCGGGCCCTTGGGCGCCGCCCCGGCACTCAGCAGACTCCGCACGATCCGGCCCTTCGTCGCCTTGTTGAAGTGGCTGACGACCGACCGCTTCTCGACCCCGTCCACCCACTGCGAGTGCAGTACCCGCACCGTCGCCGTGCGCCCGGCGACCTCGCCCTTCGGCTTCCACGCCGCCGTGTACGCCGAGGACCGCAGATCGAGCACCAGCCCGTCCCCGGCCGCCTCCGGCAGCGCCGCGGCCATCGGGGCCCGCCAGTGCGCGCCGAGCGCCCCGAGGCCGGGCAGCTTCACACCCATCGAGCAGCGGTACGACGGGATCCGGTCCGTCACCCGGACCGCGCCCCACAACCCCGAGAACACCAGCAGTGAACGGCCGGCGCGCCGCTTGGCGGCCGTGTCCAGCGAAGCGAGGTCCAGCGAGTCGTACAGGACCCCCGTGTAGATCTCCCCGGCGGGCCGCGCGCCGGTGGTGCGCAGCTCCGTGTTCTTGGCGATCTCGCCGCGCAGCCCCTCGCTCAGCCCGAGCACCTCGCGGGCCTTCTCCTCGTCACCGGCGCACAGCTCGGCCAGCTCGTCGAGGACCGCCCGACGTGCCTCGGTGAGGCCGGGCAGGGACAGCGACTCCAGTTTCAGAGCGGTTCCCCGGCCCGAGGGGGCCTTCCCCTCGGAGGGCGGCAGCAGCACGAGCACGGTGGTGTTCTCCTAACGGCGGGTATGGCCCGCGCGCCAGCCTAAGGGGTGCGGCCCGGGGTGCCCGCCGCGCGCGGGCGACCTACGCTCGACCCATGCCCCGCCGCCACATGCGCGCCGTCTGCGCACCGGAGGCTCCCCTGGGGGCCGCCCTGCGCGCCCTGCGCACCGAGCTCGGCGTACCCGGGAGCTTCCCGCCCGACGCCCTGGAGGAGGCGGGCCGGCCACCCCTGCTGCCCTCCCACGACGCCACGGACATCCCCTTCTTCACCGTCGACCCGCCGGCGTCCACCGACCTCGACCAGGCGATGCACCTCACGCGGCGCGAACGGGGCGGGTACCGCGTGCGGTACGCGATCGCCGACGTCGCCGCCTTCGTGACACCCGGCGGCCCGCTCGACGCCGAGGCACACCGCCGCGTGACCACGCTCTACTTCCCCGACGAGAAGGTCCCCCTCCACCCGCCCCAGCTCTCCGAGGGCACCGCCAGCCTTCTCCCCGACCAGACCTGCCCGGCCGTCCTGTGGACGCTGGACCTCGACCCGGAGGGCCGCGCCGAGTCGACCGACGTACGCCGTGCCCTCGTACGGAGCCGGGCCAAGCTCGACTACGCGCACGTCCAGCGACGCATCGACGCGGGGACGGCCGAGGAACCCCTCGCCCTCCTCAAGGACATCGGCGTGCTGCGCGAGCGCCTGGAGGTGGAACGCGGCGGCATCTCGCTCAACGTCCCCGAACAGGAGATCGTCGAGCGGGACGGGACCTGCTCACTCTCCTACCGCGCCCCCCTCCCCGCCGAGGGCTGGAACGCCCAGATCTCCCTGCTCACCGGCATGGCCGCGGCCGACCTGATGCTCGCCCACGGCACAGGCGTCCTGCGCACGCTCCCGGCCGCCCCCGACGGCGCGGTCGGCCGGCTGCGCCGTACCGCCAAGGCCCTGCGCATCGACTGGCCGCACCACGTCTCCTACGCCCAGCTCATCCGCTCCCTCGACCCGCACCGGCCGCGCCACGCGGCCTTCCTCCAGGAGTGCACGACGCTGCTGCGCGGCGCGGGCTACACGGCCTTCCGCGACGGCCTGCTCCCCGACGTCACCTCCCACGCGGCCGTCGCCGCGCCGTACGCCCACTGCACAGCCCCACTGCGCCGCCTCGGCGACCGCTACGCCGCGGAGATCTGCCTCGCCGCCGCCGCGGGCCGAGAACCCCCCGAGTGGGTCCTCACCGGCCTCGACGCCCTTCCCAAGGAGATGGCCGAGGGCAGCCGGCGCGCGGGCACCGTCGAGCGCGAGTGCGTCGACATCGTCGAGGCCGCACTGCTCAAGGACCGGGTCGGCGAACTCTTCGAGGCCTGCGTGGTCGACGTACAGGACCACGACCCCACCGTCGGAACGGTGCAGTTGGAGTCCCCGGCCGTCTTGGCCCGCATCACGGGCGGCCGTTCGAGGCTGCCCCTCGGCGAACACCTGCGCGTACGCCTCACGGCGGCGGACCCGGGCACGACGAAGGTACGGTTCGCCCCGGCGTGAGCGACGGTCCGGTCCGCGGGGGCCCGAGCCGCGGTTCGGTCCACGCCGACGCGAGCCGCGCTGCGCCTGCTCCGGACGTCGCCTTTTCGGTCTGTCCGGGGATCAGCGACGCGAGCCGCGCTGCGCCTGCTCCGGACGTCGCCTTTTCAGTCTGTCCGGGGATCAGCGAATGCGAGCCGCGCTGCGCCTGCTCCGGACGTCGCCCTTTTGGGTCTGTCCGGGCATCAGCGAATCGGGCCGGGCCCGCATATCCAGCCCGTCCGGCGTTTGAGGACGAGCCCTTCGGGCGAAGCGGGGGTCCAGGGGGCGCAGCCCCTTGGCGGGGTGCCGGGGCGGAGCCCCGCAGGGGGTACGGGGGCGGAGCCTCCGGTGGGGTCTGGGGCGGAGCCCCAGGTTGAGGATGGGACGGGTAGGGGCGGCGGGGGCGAAGAACGGCGGCCCCGAGCCGGAGGCCAGGGCATGGAACAGCCCCCACGGGTGTTCCCTTCCCTGACGAAACCGGGGGAAGAAACATGCGCACAGGACGTGAAGAGACCCGCTGGACCCGAGCCACCCTCGGCCGGGACGGCCACCCCCTCGACCTCCTCACCGCCCGCTTCGAGAACCACCGCTACGCCCCCCACGCCCACGACGAGTACACCGTCGGCGTCTGCGTGGGCGGCGCCGAGTTCATCGACTACCGAGGCAGTCGTATCCACACCGGCCCGGGCTCGATCGTCGTCCTCGCCCCCGGCGAGGCCCACACCGGCGGCCCCGCGATCCCCGACGGCTACGCCTACCGCGCCCTGTACCCGCAGCCCGCCCTCCTCGCCGAAGGCACCCGCACCGTCCCCCACTTCCGCGACCCCATCATCGACGACCCCGAACTGGCCGCCGCCCTGCGCGCCGCGCACACCGACCTGAGCGTCTGCCCCGACCCGCTGGAGGCCGAGTCGCGCATCCCCTGGCTGCTCACCGCCCTGGCCTGCCGTCACTCCACGGCCCACCCGGCCCGCGACACGATCCCGGGCGCGGGCACCGTCGCCCGCACGGTCCGCGACCGCCTCGCCGACGAACTCCTCACCCCGCCCTCCCTCGCGGACCTCGCCGCCGACCTGGGCCTGTCCCGCTACCAACTGCTGCGCGCCTTCCGTACGACGATGGGCATGCCCCCGTACGCCTGGCTGGCGCAGCACCGGGTGAACCGGGCCCGCGGCCTGCTGGAGCGCGGTCTGCGCCCGGCCGAGGTCGCCTCCCTCGTGGGCTTCGCGGACCAGGCGCATCTGACGCGCTGGTTCCGCAGGGTGCTGGGGGTGACCCCGGCGGTGTACCGCGCGAGCGTGCGGTCGTAGCTTGTCCGAGTCCGGGCGGCATCAGGGCGTCGGGCCGATCGCGGCGCAACGACGTTCAAGACGAAGACCCCTCACTCGGCCCACACTGCCCGCATGACTGCACGCGGCTGGTTCCTGTTCTCCCTGATGGGAGTGGTCTGGGGCATCCCCTACCTGATGATCAAAGTGGCGGTGGAGGGGGTGTCCCCGTCCGTGGTGGTGTTCACGCGCTGTGCGGTGGGCGCCGCGCTGCTGCTGCCGTTCGCGCTGCGCCAAGGGGGCTTCACCGGCCTGACCCGGAGCGTACGGACGCACTGGCGCCCCATGCTGGCCTTCGCGTGCATCGAGATCATCGTTCCCTGGTGGACCCTCACCGACGCCGAGCGTCACCTCTCCAGTTCCACGGCGGGCCTGCTGATCGCGGGCGTACCGATCGTCGGCGTGGCCGCCGCCCGCCTCTTCGGCGACACCGAACGCCTGGGCGCCCGCCGCATGTCGGGGCTGGCACTCGGGCTGTCCGGCGTCGCCGTCCTCACGATCCCGCACCTGACCGGCGGCGACTCCCGCTCGCTCGCCGAGGTGCTGCTGACGGTCGTCGGCTACGCGACGGCGCCGGTGATAGCCGCCCGCCACCTCAAGGACGTCCCCTCACTCCACCTCACGGCCCCCTGCCTGACCCTGGCGGCCCTGGTCTACGCCCCCGCGGCTGCCGCCACCTGGCCTTCCTCTGCCCCCTCGGCCCAGGTCCTGACCGCCCTCGCGGGCCTCGGCGTCATCTGCACCGCGGTCGCCTTCGTGGCCTTCCTGGAACTCATCAAGGAGGCGGGCCCGACGCGGGCCACGGTGATCACGTACGTCAACCCGGCGATCGCCGTCGCCGCCGGAGCCCTCTTCCTGGAGGAACGCCTGACCCCCGGCACCCTCGCGGCCTTCGCCCTCATCCTGGCCGGCTCGGTCCTGGCGACGGCGACGGCCGGACCGAAGCGGGCCGCGCGCCCGGTAGCATGGTCCACACGGCAGACGAGCCGGGCGGACGGCCGCGTGGAGGTCCTTGCGGACCTTCCCGAGGAACGTCCGGGCTCCACAGGGCAGGGTGGTGGCTAACGGCCACCCGGGGTGACCCGCGGGACAGTGCCACAGAAAACAGACCGCCGGGGACTTCGGTCCCCGGTAAGGGTGAAACGGTGGTGTAAGAGACCACCAGCGCCTGAGGTGACTCAGGCGGCTAGGTAAACCCCACCCGGAGCAAGGTCAAAAGGAGCGCCGTAAAACGTGCTCTGCGCGGACGTTCGAGGGCTGCTCGCCCGAGTCCGCGGGTAGACCGCACGAGGCCGGTGGCAACACCGGCCCTAGATGGATGGCCGTCTCCCCGGCCGCCGCGAGGCGACCGGGCGACAGAACCCGGCGTACAGCCCGACTCGTCTGCCGCCACTTGCGGCTTTGCCTTGGAAAGGGCCTCCGACCTGTGTCGCAGGCCCTTTCCGAGCTCTCGGGGGCTTGCCGCGTAGGTCGGCGAAGAGTCCCCTGGAAGTCCCTCCGCCCTGTCACGTACTCGTGGTGCTCGGGGTGCGTCCGAAGTGCCCATCGCACGGCAAAGGTTTCATAGTGAAGGTAATAACCGGCTCCTCTCGCGGGTGGCGGATCTTCGCGTGACTAGCTGGCACGACACCTCCGTCGTAGGAGCGGCCCCAACGGCCTCTCCGCCGCCGGCACGCTCCGAGCGGATCGTCCCCTCGGCCGACGGAACGTCAGCCGGATCGTCGGCTGCGGGCGTTCGCCTCGGAGACCAGGGCGCTCAGCAGTTCGTCCTGGCTCAGGGGCCTGAGGTGGTCCGGGTCGGCGTCCCATTCGACGCCGCCGCCGAGCGGGCGGACCTGGAGGTACGGGCCTTCGTGGCCCATGACGCGTCCGTCGCGGTCGCGGACCGTGTCGTGGACGGCCACTCCGACGCCGGGCGCCGCGTTCTCCGTCATGCGGCGATCCCCCTGAGGATCACGTCCGCGAGCATCAGAGCCACGGGCGCGGAGCACACGCCGAGGTGCACGAGCGCGTAGCGGACTTCGCCGTCGTCCGCCCAGGGGGTGCGGACGTCCATCGCGGGGAGCTGGATGCCGGCCCGGCTGAGGGCGGAGGCGAGGGTGTCTCGGGCGTCCAGGGCTTCCTGGGTCTTGGGCGTGCGGGGCATCAGCGTCCTTGTCGGTCCGGTGCTGCGGGTTCCATGACCCATTCCATGACCCGGGCTGCGCTGGGCGTATTACGCTGCGTAGTCCGGGAGTTACGAGAATGCACCCGGTCGTGGGCGACCACGTTGTGGACGGGGCCGTGCTTCCCCGTCGTACGAAGGTGGTTCCACACGTTCCACATCGCTCGCGCGAACGTCCCGAAGGGAGCGGTATGCCGCAGCGCCGCGTCATCACCGGCCGCAGCCAGGAGCCCCGTCAGCGGTTCGCGGAGGAGCTGCGGACCCTGCGGGCCGGGAGCGGGACGAGCCTGCGGGCGCTCGGCGAACGGCTCGGCTGGGACTGGTCGTTGTTCGGCAAGATGGAGAAGGGCGAGACGCTCGGCAGCCCGGAGGTCGTCCAGGCACTCGACCAGCACTACGGGACCCCGGGGCTGTTGCTCGCGCTGTGGGAGCTGGCCGCCGGGGACCATACGCAGTTCCGCGAGCGGTACCGGCGGTACATGGCGCTGGAGGCGGAGGCGGTGAGCCTGTGGCACTTCGCGGTGAGCGTGTTGCCGGGGTTGTTGCAGACACCGGGGTACGCGCGAGAGGTGCTGGCGGCGGGCGGGCTCAAGGGGAAGGAACTCGAGCAGCAGGTCGAGGCGCGCATGGGGCGGCGGGAGTTGTTGGAAGGGGAGGATGCGCCCCGCTTCCGGACCATCCTTTCCGAGGCCGTCTTGCGGACGGCGTTACTGGACATGCCTGAGTGGCGGGGGCAGTTGGAGTACCTGGCTGAGATGGCGCGGCGCCGGAACATCGCCGTTCAGGTGCTGCCGTTCAGCGCCGGTCCCTACGGGCTTGACAGCACCGACGTCTGGTTCCTGCGTCTGTCACAGGGACGTACGGTGGCATACACGGAGAACGCGCACCGTGGGGACCTGATCGAGGACAGCGCGGCGGTCGAGAAGCTGCAAGGTGCCTACGATGCAGTGCGTGACCTGGCGCTGTCTCCGGCCGAGTCGCGGAAGTTCGTCCTGCGCATGTTGGAGGAAGTGCCGTGCGATCCATCGACCTGAGCGTCGTGACGTGGCGTAAGAGCTCGTACAGCAACTCGGACGGCGGCGCCTGCCTCGAGGTCTCCGACGACCTCACCGCAGGCATCCCCGTGCGGGACAGCAAGGTCCCGCACGGGCCGGTGCTCGTGTTCCCCGCCGGCGGCTGGGCCTCGTTCGTCGCCGCGGTCAAGGGCGGCCGCCTGCCCCGCTGACCCGGCGGGCCGGCCGCACCCCGCCGGACCGGCTCAGCCCCGTCGCACCTCTTCCACCCGCACCGCCCGCCGCTCCGCCAGTGACAGCGCGCACGCCTCCGCGATCCAGCTCGCCTCGATCGCGTCGGCGACCGTGCACGGTGAGGTGGCGCGGCCCGCGACGACCTCGGTGAAGGCGGTCAGTTCGGCCCGGTAGGCGGGGGCGAAGCGGTCCATGAAGAAGTCGTGCGGGACGCCGGCGGGGAAGGTGGCCCCGGGTTCCACGGAGCGCAGGGGGAGTTTGTCGTCCAGGCCCACGGCGATGCTGTCGCGCATGCCGTGCAGTTCCAGGCGGACGTCGTAACCGCGCGCGTTGTGGCGGGAGTTGGAGACCAGCGCGAGGGTGCCGTCGTCGAGGGTGAGAATCGCGGACGCGGTGTCGACGTCGCCCGCCTCGGCGATGTACTCGGCCCCCCGGTTGCCGCCGGCCGCGTACACCTCGACCACCTCGCGGCCGGTGACCCAGCGCACGATGTCGAAGTCGTGCACGGCGCAGTCGCGGAAGATGCCGCCGGAGACCGCCACGTACGCGGCCGGCGGCGGCGCCGGGTCCAAGGTCGTGGACCGTACGGTGTGCAGTTTGCCGAGTTCGCCGCTCACCACGGCCTTGCGCGCGGCCACGCAGCCCGCGTCGAACCGCCGGTTGTAGCCGATGTGCACCTCGACGCCGCTGTCCTGGACCGCGCGCAGCACGGCGACGCTCTCCTCGACCGTCCGTGCCACCGGCTTCTCGCAGAAGACGGGGATGCCCGCCTCGACCGCGGCCAGGATCAGCGCGGGGTGCGCGTCGGTGGCCGCCGCCACCACGATGCCGTCGACCCCGGCGGCGAGCACCGCCTCGGGCGAGTCCACCGCCGTCGCCCCGAAGCGCTCGACCGCCGCCGCGGCCGCCGCGGCCACCGGGTCGGTGACCACCAGCGAGTCCACCGCGTCGAGCCCGGCGAGCGTCGCGGTGTGGAAGGCGCCGATCCGGCCCAGTCCCAAGATGCCTATACGCATGAGAAGTTGCTCCTAAAGCCCAAAATTCATAACCGTCGGCCCGGTGCGCAGCCCCGTGGGGCGGAAGCGGGGCCGCATTTCAGTCCAGTCCGCCGAGAACGGTCTGGTCCCAGTCGACGACCGAACCGGTGACCACACCGCTGCGGTCGGAGAGCAGGAAGACGACGAAGTCGGCGATCTCGTCGACCTGGCCGAGCCTGCCCATCGGGCGGCTCCTCGCCGCTTCCTCCCGCCAGTCGTCGCCCGCGCCGTGGAAGGCGCGCTGGATCTCGTCCTCGCCCTCGGTGTCCGTCCAGCCGATGTTCAGGCCGTTGATCCGGATCCGGTCCCAGCGGTGGGCGTGCGCGGCGTTGCGGGTGAGGCCGGCCAGCCCGGCCTTGGCGGCCACGTACGGGGCGAGGAAGGGCTGTCCGCCGTGCGCGGAGGAGGTGATGATGTTGACGACGGTGCCCGGCGCCCCGCGGTCCACCAGGTGCCGGACCGCAGCCTGCATCGCGAAGAACGGCGCCCGCAGGTTGACCGCGATGTGCGCGTCGAAGAGTTCGGGTGTGGTGTCGAGGAGGGTGCCGCGCGAGGTCAGCCCGGCCGCGTTGACGAGGCAGTCGAGCCGCCCGTGCGCCGCCACGACGCGCTCGACACCGGCGTGCGCCTGCGCGGGATCGGCCAGATCGGCCCGTACGAAGGTGGCGCCGGTCTCCGCGGCGAACCGCTCACCGAGTTCGGCGCGGCGCCCGGTGAACGCGACGGTCGCGCCCTCGCGTACGGCCGCCCGTACGACGCCCGCGCCGACGCCCTGACTGCCGCCGTTGACGAGGACGACCCTGTCCTCGAGAAGTGGTCCCATCGGTTCTCCCCTGACGTGAGTACTCAGGTGCGGCGGCGCTCGGCGCCGGCCCGCAGTTCCCGGCGCAGCCGCGGGGGGTCCCACTCCTCCGCCACGGCCCGCCACACCGTGTCGGCCTGGGACGGCGGGGCGAGCCCCTCCAGGGGCGGGTCCAGATCGAGGTCCGTGGGGAACGGGTAGCCCTCCGCGGAGGCCGCCACCACCCGGCGCAGCCACGCCTCGCCGACACCCTCGCCCCGGCGCCGCAGCAGCACCGGGAACAGCGCGTTCACCATCGCCTCCCGGTCCACCGTCTCCATCGCCCGGCCGAACGCGGAGGAGATCTGCAGCAGGTTCGCCATCCGCCTGACGTCCGTCGTGCGGTTGTGGCCCGCCGCGTGGAAGAGCGCGGGGTTGAAGAAGACCGCGTCCCCCTTGGCCAGCGGCAGTTGCACGTGGTGCTCCTCGAAGTACGCGATGAACTCCGGGCGCCGCCAGGCCAGATAGCCGGGCTCGTACTTCTGCGAGTGCGGCAGGTAGAGCGTCGGGCCGGACTCCACGGGCATGTCGCAGTGCGCCACCGCGCCCTGCAGGGTGAGCACGGGGGAGAGCCGGTGGACGTGCGCCGGATAGCGGGCCGCCCGTTCGTCGGAGAGGAAACCGAGGTGGTAGTCCCGGTGCACGCTCTGCGCCGCGCCGCCCGGGTTGACCACGTTGATCTGGGAGGTGACCTGGTAGCCGGGGCCGAGCCAGGCCTCGCAGACCAGGGCCAGCATGTCGTTGGCGTAGTAGTCGGCGAAGACGTCGGGAGCGTGCAGGGCCGTCTTGTCCAGGGCGCTCCACACCCGGTCGTTGGCGCCGGGCTTCGCGAAGTGGTCGCCGCGGGCCGTGCCGCTCGCCCGCTCCCGCTCGATCAGCGCGCGGAAGACGTCCGAGGCCCGGTCCACCACGTCCAGGTCCGCGAACGCGCCCCGGAGCACCACGATGCCGGGCCCGTCCAGCAGCGCGCGCACCCACTCGGTCCGCAGTGCCGTCGGGTCGGCCGCCCGGACACGGTCGCTGTCGTAGAGCGGGACGTTGCGCTCGACTTCGGCGGCGTGCGGGTAGTCGCGCGGATCGGTGCGCTCGGCGACCAGCGCGCGCAAGGCGTCGAGGTCGCAGTCCGTCTCCCCGCTCAGCCACATCCGAGGTCCCGCATTCCGGGAAGCCATGCAGGGTCCTTTCGCCGCGCGGCCGTTTCCGTCAGTCTTATGAACCCGAGCCCATCATTCAATGAGCAGAAACCCATCAAAAACCCATCACCGACCCCGGGAACAGCCATGGGACACCCCTATACGATCCGTGAGATCGCCCGTCAGGCCGGACTGAGCGAGGCGACGGTCGACCGGGTCCTCAACCACCGGGGCGGCGTCCGCGAGAGCACGGCCCGGGAGGTCCGGCAGGCCATCGAGGACCTGGACCGCCAGCGCACCCAGGTCCGTATCGGCGGGCGCACCTTCATGATCGACATCGTGATGCAGACACCCGAGCGGTTCTCGTCCGCGGTGCGCGACGCCCTGGAGGCCGAACTGCCGTCCCTGCACCCGGCGATCGTGCGCTCACGCTTCCACTTCCGTGAGACGGACCCCGCCGCGGAGCTGGTGAAGGACCTGGACAGGATCGCCGCGCGCGGCTCGCAGGGAGTGATCCTCAAGGCGCCCGACGTGCCCGAGGTCACCACCGCGGTCGGACGGCTGGTGGCGGCCGGCATCCCCGTGGTCACGCTCGTGACGGACCTGCCCAGCAGCCCGCGCAGGGCGTACGTCGGCATCGACAACCGGGCCGCCGGAGCGACCGCCGCCTACCTGGTCCGGCAGTGGCTCGGCGACGGTCCCGGCCATGTGCTCGTCACCATCAGCCGGGGCTCCTTCCGCAACGAGGAGGAGCGCGAGATGGGCTTCCGCAGCGAGATGCGCGCCGCGCGGCCGGAACGCCGGCTGGTCGAGGTCACCGACAGCGACGGGCTCGACTCCACCCAGCGGGAACTCGTCCGCGAGGCCCTGGAGCGGGACCCGGAGATCAACGCCGTCTACTCCATCGGCGGCGGGAACACCGCGACCATCGAGGCCTTCGACACGCTCGGCCGGGACCTGCTGGCCTTCGTCGCGCACGACCTGGACCACGACAACACCCGGCTCCTGGGGGAGCGGCGGCTGTCCGCGGTGCTCCATCACGACCTGCGCCAGGACATGCGCCGCGCCTGCCAGACCATCATGCGGGCCCACCAGGCACTCCCGGACGAGGGCCCGCTCCTCCCGTCGGCGATCCAGGTGGTCACGCCGTACAACATGCCGCCGGGGTGAGGTCTCCGCGGTGACCCGGCGACCGGGTGACCCGCTGGCTGGGGTGACCCGGGCGGGGACCCGATGACCCGATGGGCCGGGCAGGAATTCCCGGGGGGAGCGGACAGGCCGGCCCAGCGGCAGCCCGCGGGCGCCGGACGGGGAGGCGGCGGCCGGCAGGAGGCCGTCGTCCCTCCGCCGGGCGGCAGCCCGCGAGCGCCGGCGGCCTACTCGTTCGGAACCGCCGACTCCCCGGCGGGACCCAGCGGCTGTCCCGTGGGCCCGCTCTCCCGGCCGGAAGCCGCTTCGTCCAGCGGTGTGCCCGCCCAGGACACGGCCGTCCAGCCGTCCTCCGGGGAACCCTCCAGGATCACCACGTCCGTGTTGTCCAGCCGGTGGCCGGTCGCGAAGGACACCTCGACGTTGCGCGCGCGTGCCGCCGTCCACACCCGGATCGCGGCGCCGTGACTGACCATCGCGACGGCGCCCGCCGCGCTCTCCGCCGCCTCCGCGACCACCGCGTCGAACCGGCCCAGTGCCTCCGTGCCGCTCTCCCCGCCCGGCATCCGCAGCGCGGTCTCCCCGGATGCCCAGGCGAACGCCGTCGTGAGGTACGCCCGCGCCTCCTTGGTGTCCCCGCGCAGCATCTCCAGGTCCCCGGCGGACAGCTCGCGGATACCCTCCCGGACGCGCACCTCCAGCCCGCGCGCGGCCGCCAGCGGAGCGGCGGTCAGCTGGGCGCGGGTCAGCGTGGAGGCGTACAGCGCGTCGATCTTCTCGTCCGCCAGGGCCTGGGGCAGCGCGGCGGCCTGTTTCTCCCCGAGGGCCGTGAGCCCCGGCCCCGGCGTGGCGGTGTCCAGCAGGAACTCCACATTGGACGGTGTCTGTCCGTGGCGGACGAGAATGAGGCGCATACGGTCACCCTCTCAGACGGCGGTACGACGGTACGGAGCCCCCCGCGCGGTACGTCCCGGCCTCCGACCGCGAACCCGGTCGCCCGGAGGACTCCCGTGGCACCGGCGGCAGTTCACCCGGAGCCGCGGTCCGTCCCCAGCGACCGGTCCGTGACGCCCGCCAGGTGGGCCGTGAACACCTCGCGCGCGTCCGGCCCCAGGGTGCGCAGAGCGACCAGGCCCGTGATCACGACGTCGCAGAGCTCGGCCCGTACGTCGTCCCACGTGTGCGTGGTGCCCTTGCGCGGGTTCTGACCGGTCGCGCCGATCACCGCCCGGGCCACCTCGCCGACCTCCTCCGACAGCTTCAGGATGCGCAGGAGCAGCTCCTCACGGCCGTCGTGCGCCCGGTCTACGTGCGTCCGGTCGTCGTGCGGGTGACCCTCTCGCGACCGGTCGGCGTCGAGCCAGTCGTGCAGGCGGTCGATCGAGTCCCAGACGTCTTCATCAGCCATGGGACCAGCCTCCCCAGGGGCGGTGCTCCCGACGCCTGTTCGTGGACCCGTCGCCCGGGAGAGCCGTGGAACCGTTCCTACTCGTCGAACAGCGTGGGCTGTTCACCCTCGGCGGCCCGCCGCACCCGGTTGTTACGCGCGCCCACCACGGCCAGCGTGGCCGCGGCCGTCACCCCCAGCGCTGCGGGGATCATCCAGCCCCGGTTCACGGTGTGGCCGAGCAGATGGTCCAGCGAGATCCGGCCGGGGCCCGTCACGGCGAGGCCCGCCGCCGTCAGGCCCAGCGAGGCCGCGTACTCGTAGCCGCCCTCCTGGGCGAAGAACCCGTGCGGCCGGTGCACCGCGGTCGCGCCCGTCATCGCACCGGCCGCGGAGGCACCGGCCGCGGGTGTCGCGAGGCCCAGCGCGAGCAGTGTGCCGCCGCCCGCCTCGGCGAGGCCCGCCGCGAGCGCGCTCCGCTTCCCGGGCACGTAACCCATCGCCGCCATGGCCATTCCCGTCCCGGAGAGCCCGCCCCCGCCGAACCAGCCGAACAGCTTCTGCGCCCCGTGCGCGGCCAGCACGCCGCCCGTGCCCAGACGGAGCAGCAGCAGTCCGAGGTCTCTACGGTCGAAACAGGTCACGGTGGCTCCCAACCGGGCTCGCGTGATGACGGCGTGCTTCCTCCGCCGGCCTTCGTCCACCGTCGCCCGTGCCGCCGTCCCGCACCCGGCGCGCGCGGCTGTTCGGGTGGCTGTCCGGGGGCTGTTCGTGCGGTCGACCGGGGCCGGCCGCGCGGTGGGACGGGTGGCGGGCCGGCGGGAGCGGTGTGACGCTGACTGCCATGACGATTCAGGTAGCCAGACTCAGCGACCCGGCCGTGCGGGCCTTCGTCACCGCTGTGAACGCCCACGACCGAGAGGCGTTCGAGGCCGTCCTCGCGCCCGGTGCGACCATGTCCGACGACGGCTCCGACCGGGACCTCGCCGACTGGACCGAGCAGGAGATCTTCTCCTCCCACGGCCACATGGACGTCGACAACGAGTCCCGGGGCGGCCACGCCCTCGTCGTCCGCTACAGCAACGACACCTGGGGCGAGATGAAGACGCGGTGGAGCTTCACTGTCGACGGCGGCAGGATCACCCGCTTCGAGACGGGCCAGGCGTAGGACCCGTAGCAGCCGCAGCGCACGTAACACCTGTGACACCCGTAACGCCCGTACGGAGAACGGGGGAAGGGGCCGGATCTCCGGCCCCTTCCCCCGGCTCGCGTGCCGAACGCCGCTCCCGCCCGCTCCCGCCGCCCCTCACCGCCGTCCGCCGCCCCCTCAGCCGACGGAGTGCCGGGGCTCGGCGCGCCGCGTGCCGCTGCCGCCCCGCTCGGTCAGCGTGATCCGCCCCGCCCTGATGGTGGCGAGACGCGGCGCCCGGCGGGCGATCGACGAGTCGTGGGTGACCAGGACGAAGGTCAGCCCGTACTCGTGCCACAACCCCTCCAGCAACCCCATGATGTCGTCACGGGTGCCCTCGTCCAGGTTGCCGGTCGGCTCGTCCGCGAGGAGCACCTTCGGTTTCTTGACCAGGGCACGCGCGATGGCGACACGCTGCTGCTGGCCGCCGGAGAGTTCGGACGGCGCGTGCGTCAGGCGCTCGCCCAGACCGACCGAGCGCAGCGCCTCGGCGGCGCGCTCGCGTCGCTCCGCGGGCTTCACCCCGAGCGGTACGAGCGCGGTCTCGACGTTCTCCTGCGCGGTCAGCGTCGGGATGAGGTTGAACGACTGGAAGATGATGCCGATCTTCTCGGCGCGCAGCCGGGTCAGTCCGGCCTCGCCGACGGAGGCGAGGTCGACGCCGTCCAGTTCGACGCTGCCGGAGGACGGGCGGTCCAGGCCGCCGATCATCTGGAGCAGGGTCGACTTGCCGCCGCCGGTGGGGCCCTGGATGACGAGCTGGTCGCCGTCCTCGATGGCGAGGTCGACGCCGCGCAGCGCCTCCACCGTCTCCTTGCCCCGCGTGTAGCGCTTGGTGACGCCGGTGAGCTTGTACATGAGGTTCTCCGAAGATGAAAGGGGTGGGGCGCCATGGTCGGGGGCGAAGTGGAGGCGGCGCCCCGGCTCGGGTGTCCTTCGCCCAGGGGGAGGGGTTACGCGACGCTGCGCAGCGCGTCCGCGGGGCGCATCCGGGAGGCGCGCCAGCCGCCCATCGCGCCGGCGACGAGGCCGCCCGCGATGGCCAGTCCCGCCGCGAGCGCGATGGTGGTCACCGACACCGGCGCGGAGAGCGCGATCTCCATGGTGTTCTTGACCGCCTGCCGGCCGGGCCCGCCACCACCGGGGCCACCGCCCATACCGCCACCGCCCGCGCCGCCACCGCCGGTGGCACCGAGCTCCGCGGTCAGCTTCGGGCTGATCGCCGTCACCGCGTACGCCGCGCCGAGGCCGAGGGCGATGCCGAGCGCGCCGCCGAGCAGACCGTTCACGACGGACTCACCGACGACCTGGCGGGTGACCCTGCGGGACGGCCAGCCGAGCGCCTTGAGCGTGCCGAACTCGCGCACCCGGCGGGACACGGCCGAGGAGGTCAGCAGCGCCGCCACCAGGAACGCGGCCACGAGCACCGCGACGGACAGCCACTTGCCGACGCTGGTCGCCAGGTTCGAGGCGGTCGACAGGGAGCCGGAGACGGTGGACGCGAGGTCCGCGGAGGTGGTGACCGTCGTCCCCGAGATGTTCTTCCGGATGGTCGCCTTGACGGTGTCGATCTGCTGCGAGTCGGTCGCCTTGACGTAGATCGTGGTGACCTCGTCCTTCGAGTCGCCCAGTGTCTGCGCCTGCTTCAGCGGCAGGTAGACGTCGGTCGTCGACTCGCCGCTGTCCGGCGTCGCGATCCCGATGACCGTGTACTTGGTGCCGGAGATCGTGAGGGTCCCCCCGACCGTCTTCTTGTTCTCCTTGGCGTACGACGCGCTGAGCACCGCGACCTTCGCGTCGGTCTGGGCCGCGGTGAAGGTCCGGCCCGTGGTGATCTTCGAGGTGGCGAGCGGGCCGAGGTCCTGGTGGGTGACGTCGACGCCCGCGACGGAGTACGAGTTCACGTCGAAGGACGCGCCGCCGCCCTGCACCTGCGGCTGGCCCGTGCCGCCGCCGGGGCCGCCCTGCTGCGACCCGGAGGAGCCCGCGGACCCCGAGGAGGTGGAGGACTTCGCCGTGCCCCGGGTGAAGGAGCCGTCGACCTTGGTGACGTTCAGGCTGAGCGCGCCCACCGCGCTCGACACGCCCTTCTGCGCGGCGACCTGGGTGACGAGCGAGGACTTCAGGGACTGCCCGCCCTGCGTCATCACCCGGTCCGAGCTCTGTGTCGTGCTGCTGTCGGACTTGGCGTCGAAATCGAACTTCGGCCGTCCGGAGGAGCTGCCCGTGGCCGCCGGACGGGCCTTCGTGACGGTCATGTCGGTGCCGAGCCCGTACAGCGATTTCAGGACCTTGCCCTGGGCCTGCTGCATGCCGGCCGACACCGAGTCGACGGTGATGACCAGCGCGATTCCGAGCGCCAGACCCATGGCGATCACCAGGGCCGCCTTCTTGCGCCGGCTCAGCTCACGCTTGAGATAGATGCCAAACATCCCGTTCCCCAAAGGTTCTCGGCGCCCGCTGTGGGCGCGGCCACAAGCTATGGAGAAACCTTTGAGCGGGGCTGAGCGGGAGGTGTGCGAGAGCTGAGAAAGCCGGCTGCGGAATCAATATCGCGTAAGACAGCTGATTCCCAGGGTCCGGAGGGGTCATTGCCAGGAAACCCCTGTTGGGTGGGGTGTCGGTGGCACACGACAGCCGGTGCGGCGCACGGGCCGCCGTCCCGCCACGCCTGTGGACACGCTGTGCCTTTCTTGTGCGACCCCGCCGTACGGTGCCGCGGACCGGCTTTGTACGGTCCCGAGATGCGCGATTCCTCTCCGCTTCCCCCGCGTGCCGCCGTGCTGTCCCGCCGTGCCGCGCTCGGCCTCGCAGCGGCCGTCCCGCTGGCCGCGGCGTCCCCGGCGGCCGCCAGCCCCTCCGCCACGCCCGCTGTCACGCCGTCCGCCGCCCGCGCCGCCACGATCGGTGGTGAACTGCTGGGCCGCGGCGGCGTCCAGGTGCGCGGGGCCTCGGGACTGCCCAAGCGGCTCACCGCCCGCTCCTGGCTCGTCGCCGACCACGTCAGCGGCGAGGTGCTCGCGTCGTACAACGCGCACCGGCTGCTGGCGCCCGCCTCCACGCTGAAGATGCTCTTCGCGGACACCGTGCTGCAGAAGTTCGAACGCACCGAGCGCCACCGGGTCACCGACGCCGACCTCGCCGGGATTCCCGCCGGCTCCAGCCTGGTCGGCGTCAAGCCCGGAATCACCTACACCGTCGAGCAGTTGTGGCTCGGCGTCTTCCTGCGCTCCGGAAACGACGCGGTGCACGTGCTCAGCCACATGAACGGCGGCGTGGACACCACGGTCGCGCAGATGCAGGCCAGGGCCGAGGACCTGCAGGCCCTGGACACACACGTGGTCAGCCCCGACGGGTTCGACCACAAGGGCCAGGTGTCCTCCGCGTACGACCTGACGCTCTTCGCCCGGCACGGCCTCGCCGACGCCGACTTCCGCGCCTACTGCTCGACGAGGACCGCGGACTTCCCGGCGGGCGGCAAGAAGACCTTCCAGATACAGAACACGGACCGTCTGCTGACCGGCGCGTGGGGCGTGCCGACGTACGACGGTCTCATCGGCGTCAAGAACGGCTACACCAGCAACGCCGGCAACACCTTCACCGGCGCCGCGACCCGCGGCGGCCGGACCCTCCTGGTCACGGTGATGCACCCGAAGAGCGGCGGCAGCGGCGTCTACGAGGAGACGGCGGCGCTGCTCGACTGGGGGTTCCGGCAGGGCGCGAACGCGCGTCCGGTGGGCACGCTGGTCGCCCCGCTCAGCGAGGGCGGCGCCAGGGCGACGCCCACCAGGAAGGCCCCGAAGGCCGCCGCCGGGGCGCCCGCCCGGGCGGAGACGAGCAGTTCGTCGTGGGGGCTGGTCGGCGGGGCCGGGGGAGCGGTCGCGCTGCTCGCGGGCGGCGCGGTCGCGTGGCACAGGCGGCGGCGCGCGGTGGCGGCCGGCGGGGCCCCGGCGTCGGGGACCTCCGACCTGGGGACTTCGGACCCGGGAGATTCCGGCGCTCGTCGTCGGCCCTGACGGTGCCGGGGCCGTCGTCGAAATGATGCGGAGGCAGCCGTCCCATGGCCCACCTCGCGGTCCCGCGCGAGGTCCGCCCCCCAGCGGGGCCGCGGAACGGCTGCCACCTCCCCCCTCGGTGTGGACCGTGGTCGTACCGAAGTCCTCCACTCCGAGTGTGAAGCTCTCGTGGAGGCGACACGAGCATAAGCCCGCTACCGGGCCTTATAGTGCGGAGGTTCAGCTTCCGTTTGTGCAAGTTGAGACGTCGACCAAAGGCGCGGACGTCCCCTAGCCGCGCCCCACATAGGGCATCGCGGTGGCCATCACCGTCGCGAACTGCACGTTCGCCGCCAGCGGCAGCTCCGCCATGTGCCGCACGGTGCGGGCCACGTCCGCCGCGTCCATCACCGGCTCGACCGCCAGTTCCCCGTTCGCCTGCGGCGTTCCCGTGCGCATGCCGGAGGTCATGTCGGTCGCGGCGTTGCCGATGTCGATCTGACCGCACGCGATCCGGTACGCGCGCCCGTCCAGGGACAGCGACTTGGTCAGGCCCGTCACCGCGTGCTTGGTCGCCGTGTACGCGATCGACCGCGGACGCGGCGCGTGCGCCGAGATCGAGCCGTTGTTGATGATCCGGCCGCCCTGCGGGTCCTGCTCCTTCATCTGCCGGAACGCGGCCTGCGCGCACAGGAAAGCGCCGTTGAGGTTGGTGTCCACGACGTGCCGCCAGGCCTCGTACGGCAGTTCCTCGACCGGGACGCCGCCCGGACCGAACGTCCCGGCGTTGTTGAAGAGCAGGTCGAGCCGTCCGAAGCGCTCGCGCACGGAGGCGAAGAGGGCGGCGACCTCCTCGGGGCGGGCGACGTCGGCCCGTACGGCCGCCGAGGGGGCCTCGGGGACGAGGGCCGCCGTCTCCTCCAGGGGCTCGGTCCGGCGTCCGGCCAGCGCCACCGACCAGCCGGCGCGCAGCAGTTCGACGGCCACCGCGCGGCCGATGCCGGAGCCCGCCCCGGTCACCACCGCGATCTTCGTCTGCTTGGCATTCATGGGGACGCAGCGTATCGACGGCATGGCGGGGAGGCGGGGCGCCTCGCGTCCCCCTTTCCGGAGCCGTCAGCGTCAGCCGACGGCCAACGGCCGTCGGGCGTCAGCCATCAGTCCGGTAGCCGGTAGCCGGTAGCCGTCAGCCGTCAGCCGTCAGCCGTCAGCCGTCAGCCGTCAGCCGTCAGCCGTGAGTCTTCCCGTCCGTTCGGCCGTCGGGCCGGTCAGTCGGTCTCGCCGGGGTAGCGGACGCCGATCTGCTCGCGTACCGCGTCGAGCGTCCGCATCACGGCGAGGCTGCCGTCGAGGGGGACGAGCGGGGACTCCTTCTCGCCGGCCCGCAGTGCGCGCATCACCTCGGCGGCCTCGTGCTTGAGGCTGGTGCGGGGGCCGTGCGCCGGGTCGGCCGTGAACTCCTCCGCGTCGCGCCCGTCGCGGTGCAGTACGAGCCGTTCCGGGAAGAAGAAGCCGCCGGGGACGTCGATGCGGCCCTGCGAGCCGGTGACGGAGGCGGTGACGGGGGTGCTGCCGTTGATGGAGCAGTGCACCGAAGCGAGAGCACCGCTCTCCCAGGTGAGCACCGCTCCCGTCTGGAGATCGACGCCCTCGTCGGAGAGCACCGCTCTCGCCGTGATGCCCGACGGCTCCCCGAGCAGCAGATGCGCGAACGACACCGGGTAGACACCGAGATCGAGCAGCGCCCCGCCGCCCTGCGCCGGGTCGCGCAGCCGGTGGGAGGGCGGGAACGGGCCGTTGATCCCGAAGTCGGCCTGCACGGTGCGGACCTCACCGATCACTCCGTCGTCCACGAGCCCCTTGAGCCTGCGGACCAGCGGGTTGCAGTACATCCACATGGCCTCCATCAGGAAGCGGTCGTGGCGGCGGGCGAGCGCGACCAGCTCCTCCGCCTCCCGCGCGTTCAGCGTCAGCGCCTTCTCGCACAGCACATGACGCCCGGCCTCCAGACACATCCCGGCCGCCTGCCGGTGCGCCGAGTGCGGAGTGGCCACGTACACGACATCGACGTCCTCGTCGGCGGCGAGCGACGCCCAGTCCCCGTACGCCCGGGGAATCCCGAACCGCTCGGCGAACGCCTTCGCCGAGGCGTCGGTCCGTGAGGCCACGGCCACCACCTCGGCGTCCGGCATGTCCACCAGATCCGCCGTGAACGCCGCGGCGATCCCACCGGTCGCCAGAATCCCCCACCGCACCCGCTCGTGCTCGCCCGTCATTCCCGGCCCTTCGCTCTGTCACCCTGATGCTCTGTGACCCCGAACACTCCGTTCGAACTGAGAGCATAGGTGGCGGATCACCCGGAGAGGGAGGGGCACATGCCCGAGCGCGGGCGCACCACGAGGGACCAGGAAGGCCCGCAGGGGCACATACCGAACACCGCCGTCGCCGACACCTCGGCGGTCTTCGCCGGCCCGGCGCCCGCCGTCGTGCCCCCCAGGGCGACGCCCGCGGCGGAGGACTGCGGCCCACGGGACGCACGCCCGGGGGACGCCGAACCGCGCGACCCCGGGGCGCTCCGCCGTACCGGACTTCTCGTCACCCTGATCCTCGGCGGGCTCACCGCGACACCCCCGCTGGCCATGGACATGTACCTCCCGTCGCTGCCGGAGGTCACCCGCTCCCTGCACGCCCCGGCCGCGACCGTCCAGCTCACGCTGACCGCGTGCCTCGCGGGAATGGCGTTCGGCCAGCTCGTCGTCGGGCCGATGAGCGACAAGTGGGGGCGGCGCAGACCGCTGCTCGTGGGACTGGTCGTCTACGTCCTCGCCACCGCCCTGTGCGCCGTCGCGCCCGACGTCGAACTCCTCGTCGCCTTCCGGCTGGCGCAGGGTCTCGCGGGAGCGGCCGGCATCGTGATCGCGCGGGCCGTCGTCCGCGATCTGTACGACGGCATGGCGATGGCCCGCTTCTTCTCCACCCTCATGCTGATCTCCGGCGTCGCCCCGGTCGTCGCGCCCCTCATCGGCGGGCAGATCCTGCGCGCCACCGACTGGCGAGGAGTTTTCGTCGTCCTCACCGCCGTCGGCGTCGGACTCACCGCGCTCGTCTGGACGAAGCTCCCCGAGACCCTCCCGCCCGGCGACCGGCACGGCGGCGGAGTCGGCGAAGCCCTCCACTCGATGCGCGCCCTGCTGGCCGACCGGGTCTTCACCGGCTACATGCTGGCGGGCGGCTTCGCCTTCGCCGCGCTCTTCGCGTACATCTCGGCCTCGCCCTTCGTGATCCAGGAGATCTACGGCGCGTCCCCGCAGACCTTCAGCCTGCTCTTCGGCGTGAACTCGATCGGCCTGGTGGTCGTCGGCCAGATCAACGGCAAGCTCCTGGTCGGCCGGGTCGGCCTCGACAAGGTCCTCGCCATGGGCCTCACCCTCATCGGCCTCGGCGCGAGCGCGCTGCTCCTGATGTCCTCCGGCGTCTTCGGCGAGGTCGGGCTGGCGCCGGTGGCCGCCGCCCTGTTCGTCCTGATGTCCGCGATGGGTCTCGCGCTGCCCAACACTCAGGCGCTCGCCCTGATGCGCGTACGGCACGCCGCCGGCTCCGCCTCCGCGCTGCTGGGCACCTCCTCCTTCCTCATCGGAGCGGTCGCCTCGCCGCTGGTCGGCATCGCCGGTGAGCGCACCGCCGTCCCGATGGCCGTCGTCCAACTGGTGGCGGTACTGGTGGCCGTCGCCTGCTTCATGGGACTGTGCCGTCCCTGGCGGACGGGACACACCATGGACGGAAAGGCGGCGGACAGCTGAGCGCACCGAAACTGCGCGTCGACACACCGGAGCGGGCCGGGCTCGATCCGGCCGAACTGCGCCACCTCGTACGCGACGTCCGCGCCCTCACCCGGGGCCCCGACCCCTGGGCGGCCGGCGTCGTCGTGGTCGCCGGACGCGGCCCGGTCATCGCCGTCGAGGAGGCGGCGGGCTGGGCGGTGCGCTACGCGTCGTACGACGAGAAGACCGACACCGGGGTCGAACTGCCGCCCACGGAGCGGCTTCCGATGAGCGTGCGCACCCCCTTCGACCTGGCCTCCCTCACCAAACTGTTCACGGCGGTCGCCGCGGTGCAGCAGCTGGAGCGCGGCACGCTCGGCATCGACGCGCGGGTGGGGGCGTACCTGCCGGAGTTCCGCGCGGCGTCCGCGAACGACGTCACCGTGCGGCAGCTGCTCACGCACACCTCCGGGCTGCGGCCCGAACTCCCGCTGTACGACTGCCCGGACGAGCGGGCGCGCCTGGCGATGCTGCGGGCGGAAGGGCCTTCGTCCGAGCCGGGGGAGTACCTCTACTCGGATCTGAACCTGCTCCTCCTCCAGCACGTCCTGGAACGCATCACCGGCCGTTCCCTCGACGTCCTCATCAGGGACGGGATCACCCGGCCGCTGGGGATGACGGCCACCCGCTTCGGGCCGTGCCCGGACGCGGCGGCGACCGAGGACCAGCGACGGCCGTGGGCCAAGGCGGACCGCGGGATGCTGCGGGGGGTGGTGCACGACGAGAACGCGTGGGCGCTCGGCGGGGTGGCGGGGCACGCGGGCCTCTTCTCCACCGCCCGTGACCTCGCCGTCTTCTGCCGCGCGCTGCTCGCGGGCGGTTCCTACGGCCCCGCGCGCATCCTCGGTCCCGACTTCGTCGAGCTGATGCTCACCCCGCCCGGCCTCGGCTTCGCCATCGGTCAGTCCTGGTTCATGGGGGCCCTGGCGGAGGGCGGCGCGGCGGGACACACGGGCTTCACGGGGACGTCGCTGGTGCTGGACCCGGCGACGGGCACGTTTCTCGTGCTGCTCGCGAACACCGTGCATCCCCGGCGGCGGGCGGTGCGGAACGGGCCGCGGGTGGAGGCGGCGACGCGGATGGCTCGGGCGGTACGGGGCGCTTGACCCCGGGTTTCTTTCGCCCCCGCCGCCCCTGCCCTCCCCTTCACCCGGGGGCTCCGCCCCGGACCCCGCCAAGGGGCTGCGCCCCCTGGACCCCCGCATCGCCCGAAGGGCTCGTCCTCAAACGCCGGACGGGCTGAATATCCGCAGCCCAGGCCCGCACCATCAGCCCGTCCGGCGTTTGAGGACAAGGCCCTTGAGGCCGGTAGGGGGTCCGGGGGCGGAGCCCCCGGGTACGGGATGGGTCGGGTAGGGGCGGCGGGGGCGAGAATACGGGCGGGTCGCTCCACCCCCGTAGAATCACCGCGTGAACGCCCCCGCACCCCCCGCCGACACCCTGCGCACCGCCCTCGCGGGTCTGCTCGACGGGCTGCCGCCGAAGGCCGCCGCCCAGGCCGTCGAGCGGCTGATCGCGAACTACCGGGGGACCACCCCGACCCACGCACCGATCCTCCGCGACCGCTCGGACGTCGTCGCGTACGCCGCCTACCGGATGCCGGCGACGTTCGAGGCGGTGCGCGCCGCGCTGGAGGCGTTCGCGGACGCGGTGCCGGCGTGGGCACCGACGAGCCACGTGGACATCGGCGGCGGCACGGGCGCCGCGACCTGGGCGGTGAACGCCACCTGGCCGGGCGCACGCCCCGTGACCGTGCTCGACTGGGCCGAGCCCGCTCTCGCGCTGGGCCGCGAGATCGCCGCCACGAACCCGGAGCTGAAGCCCGCGGAGTGGCACCGCACCCGCATCGGAGCGGCGCTCACACTCGAGAGCACCGATCTCGTGACGGTGTCCTACGTCCTCGGTGAACTCACCGCCGCCGACCGCGTCTCCGTGGTGACGGCCGCGGCCGCCGCGGCCGCCTCCGTCGTGATCATCGAGCCGGGCACGCCCGACGGATACGCTCGGGTGATCGAGGCCCGCGACCGTCTGATCGACGCCGGGTTCCGCGTCGCCGCGCCCTGTCCGCACAGTGCGGCCTGCCCCATCGTGCCCGGCGAGGACTGGTGCCACTTCTCCGCCAGGGTCAGCCGTTCCTCCCTCCACCGGCAGGTCAAGGGCGGCTCTTTGGCGTACGAGGACGAGAAGTTCAGCTACGTCGCCGCCACCCGCCTCCCGGCGGACCCGGCCTCCTCCCGCGTGGTGCGCAAGCCGCAGATCCGCAAGGGGCAGGTGCTGCTCGACCTGTGCGGCCCGGACGAGTCCCTGCACCGCGAGACGGTGACCAAGCGCCACGGGCCGCTCTACCGCGCGGCCCGGGACGCGGACTGGGGCGACCCCTGGCCGCCCCCGGCCGACGAGGACTGACACCCGGTACGTTCACGGCCGCGCGGTCTCCCGCCTCACCGCCTCACCGCCTCACCGCCTCACCTCAGTTCCTGCGTGCAGCACTTCACGCTGCCGCCGCCCTTGAGGAGTTCACTCAGATCGATGCCGATGGGCTCGAACCCCCGGTCGCGGAGCGGCTCGAGGAGCCCGGTCGCGGCCTGCGGCAGCAGCACGTGCAGGCCGTCCGAGACCCCGTTCAGGCCGAACGCGGCCGCGTCCTCGTCGGTGGCGGTCAACGCGTCGGGGATCAGCCGGCGCAGCACCTCGCGGCTTCCGGGAGAGAACGCGGGCGGGTAGTACATGATCTCGTCCGTGGCGTCGTCGAGGACGGTGAGGGCCGTGTCGAGGTGGTAGTAACGGGGATCGACCAGGTCGAGCCCGAGCACCGGGCGGCCGAAGTACTCCTGGGCCTCACCGTGCGAGAGCGGGCTCGCCCGGAAGCCGCGCCCGGCGAGCAGGTACGAGGCGGTGACCGCGAAGTCGCCCTCGCCCTCGTTGACGTGCACCGGCTCGCGCACGGACGGGAAGCCGTGGGCGCGGAACCACTCCAGGTGCACCGCCGCCTCCGCCTCCCGCTCCCGGTGCGCGAAGCGCGCGCCCAGCACCCGGCCGTCCACGACCGTCGCCCCGTTCGCGGCGAAGACCATGTCCGGCAGGCCGCGGCGCGGGACGAGCTCCTCGACCGTGTGGCCCAGTGAGCGGTAGCGGTCCCGCAGGTCCTCCCACTGGGCGACGGCGAGCGCCCCGTCGACCGGCTTGGCCGGGTCCATCCAGGGATTGATGGTGTAGGTGACGGCGAAGTGCTCGGGCGGGCACATCAGATAGCGCCGGGGTGTGGCGCTGCGCAGAGGGTGCAAGGAGCGCTCCTCACGTACCGCGGGGCAGATGATGCCCATGGTGCGCCGGGAGACACCGTCCGGCTCGGTGGCGAACGGGTGGTCCGCCCGCGGGCCGCCCCCGGACCCCCTCCGCACCCCACCCGTCAGGCCGAACGGCGGCGAGACGCCCCGTCTTGCCGACCTGTTAGGTTCGCCCCATGGACCCGACGTCTCCCCAGCCCGCCCCGCCCGCCGGCAGGTCCGCCCCCGACTCCTCGCGGCGCAGCGAGAAGTCCCGTCGCGCGATCTTCGACGCGGCCCTCGCCCTCGTCGGCGAGGTCGGCTACCCCCGGACCACGATCGAGGGCGTCGCCGCCCGCGCCGGCGTCGGCAAGCAGACGATCTACCGGTGGTGGCCCTCGAAGGCCGCGGTGCTCCTGGACGCCTTCACGGACCTCGCGGAGCGGTCCGCCCGGGAGGCGGGACAGGAGTCGTACGAGATCCCGGACACCGGCGACCTCGCCGCCGACCTCAAACGGGTCCTGCGCGGCACGGTCGACGAGCTGCTGAACCCCGCGTTCGAGGTCCCGTCGCGCGCCCTGGCCGCCGAGGGCCTGGTGAACGAAGCGCTCGGCGCCGAGTTCGTCGCCAAACTCCTCGAACCCCAGCTCCAGCTGTACGTGAAGCGGCTCAGGTCCGCCCAGGACGAAGGCGCCCTGCGGCCCGACCTCGACCCCCGGATCGCCCTGGAGCTCTTCGTCTCCCCGCTCGCCCAGCGCTGGCTCCAGCGCACCGGCCCGATTTCGTACGCGTACACGGACACCCTGGTCGACTACGCCCTGTACGGGCTCGCCCCACGGAGATAAATCACACCAAAGTGGTCCGTTCTGCCCGACTCCGGCCGGTGGAGCCCTGGTCCCACCCACCCCGGATGCGAGCTCTGTCCACCCGGGGCGCAGGATGGTGGGACCATAGGGCTTGTCGGATGCCGGTCGCGAAGGCGTCCGCCGGTACGACCGCATCGGCACGACCGCTGTCGGCACCACTGCTAGGCGAGGAGATTGATGAGCGCAGAGTTCGGCCGCCGCTCCGGCGCGCAGGGCAGGATCTCCCAGTGGCTGCGTGGTCGCCGTCCCAAGGAGATCGCCGACGACGGCGGGCGTGAAGCCCTGCTGCTCGCCGCTGCCGCCGCTGGGCTGCCGCTCGCGCAGGCCGCGTACCCCTCCGGCTACCGATGTTCCTGTGATCGCGTCGGCTGCCCCACCCCCGCGCGCCACCCCGTGTCCTTCGCCTGGCAGACCCAGTCCACGACCGACCGCGCCCAGATCGAGCGATGGGTACGGCACCAGCCGCAGGCCAACTTCATCACCGCCACCGGCATGGTGCACGACGTGCTCGACGTGCCGGTCGACGCGGGCCGCGAGGCCCTGGAGCGGCTGCTCTCCTCCGGCGTCGAGGTCGGACCCGTCGCCGAGAGCGGTGACGGACGCATGTTCTTCTTCACGCTCACCCGCGGTACGCCCGAGGACGAGGACGAGTGGTGGCCCTGCGAGCTGGACTCGCACCCCGAGACGACGGACGAACACCCCGGCCTGCGCTGGCACTGCCGTGGTTCCTACGTCCTCGTCCCGCCGGCCCAGCTCCCCGGTGAGCTGAGCGTCGACTGGCTGCGCGGCCCCGAGCACCCGCTCCCCGACCCGCTGACCCTGCTCGAGGCCCTGACGGACGCCTGCGCCCGCTACGTGGGGGAGAACGAGTCCGACCAGCTGGCCGCCTGGCCCCACCGCGGCTAGCAGCGGCTGGACACCGGCGCCACACCCGCCGGGCACCCCCGGCGGGTGTCACGGGCCGGGCCGTCAGCCGCCCTTCGCCGCCGTCAGACCCTCGACCCGGCCGAGCACCGTCACCCGCTGGTCCTGAGCACCCTTCGCCGGGTCCAGGGCCGCCTGGTTGGAGACGAACCCCAGGGTGAGGGACTGCTTGACGTCACCGGTCGTCAGGGCCTTGACGTCCGCGCTCTGCGCGGAAAGTTCGGTGCCCTGCGCGGCGGTCTGCTTCTCGTAGCGCTGCGTGGCGAAGAAGACCAGCGCCCCGCCGTCCGTGGTGCGCAGCCCGACCGGGGCGTAGTCGCCCGAAGTCAGCGGCTCGTCGATGTACTGCCGGGCGAGGCCGGGCCTGCTGGCGTTCCTGCCGCGCAGAGCCCGCCACTGCGAGGTGTGGACGCCCGGGGCGAAGGTCTCGCCGCCGCTCTTCAGATACGTCGCGTAGGACTGGCTCAGCTTCCCCGGACCCACGGCGAGGGCCGCGTCGTCCGGCGTGACCGGCTGCGCCCAACCGTCCTTGTCCTGCTGGAACTTCGGCACATCGGCGCCCGCCAGCACGGTCAGGTAGGAGGCCTGCCACACGTCGTTCGCACTGCCGCGCGTGAAGACGAGGAGCCAACGGCTGCCCGCCAGGCCCTTGTTGGCCGCGGTGTCCGCCACGAACCAGCGCGGCCAGCCCGCCTTCGCGGGTATGGCGAACTTCGCGTCGCTCAGCTCCAGCGGCGAGTACCCCGGGTTGCCGCCCGGGTTGTTCTGCCGGCCGGCCTTCAGCTTCGCGCCGTCGATGGCCCCGAGGGCGCCCGTGACGCGGTCCGCGTCCAGTGAACGGTCGTTGGCCTTGTCCGCCTTGTTGTACGCGGTGGTGAAGTCGCCGAGGGCGCGGGCGGCCTCGCCCCGTGTGGCCGCCGGGACGACCTCCCGCTCCCCGTGCACCACCACGCAGCCGCTCGCCGTCACGGACAGGACGGCCACCGCGCCCGTCGCCAGGGCGAAACGGTGGTGACCGCCAGGTCCGGGACGGCGAAGAGCCGCCCGTACGAGGCTAAGAAGTCTTCGAGGGCTGTGACCCGCGCGATCCCTGCTCATCAGGTACCTTCACCTTCCCCTTCCCGGAGGCGAACCCTACCGGGGCGAGGAAGATCGCGAGGGTCGGGACCAAGTAGAGCGCCCACACCGTGATCTGAACGACGGTCGGATCGGGCTGGAAGTTGAAGACGCCCTTGAGGAGGGTGCCGTACCAACTGTCCGGCGGGATCGCACCGCTGATGTCGAAGGCCAGGTTCCGCAGCCCGGGGATCCAGTCGGCTTCCTGCAGGTCGTGCACGCCGTACGCGATCACGCCCGCGGCGACCACCACCAGCATGCCGCCGGTCCAGGTGAAGAACCTGGCGAGGTTGATCCGCAGGGCGCCCCGGTAGAACAGCCAGCCGAGGAGCACCGCGGTCGCCAGGCCCAGGGCGACACCGATCAGCGGGCGTGGCGTGCCGTCGCTCGCCGCGTGCACCGACGCCCACACGAACAGCGCGGTCTCCAGGCCCTCCCGGCCGACGGCCAGGAACGCGGTCGCGACCAGCGCGCCGGTCCCCATCGCCAGCGCGGCGTCCAGCTTGCCGTGCAGCTCGGACTTCAGATGCCGGGCGGTGCGCCGCATCCAGAAGACCATCCAGGTCACCAGGCCCACAGCGACGATCGACAGCGAACCGCCGAGCGCCTCCTGCGCCTCGAACGTCATCTCCTGGGAGCCGAATTCGAGCGCGCAGCCGAAGCCGAGCGCCAGCAGGATCGCGACGGCGATGCCCGTCCAGATGGGCCGCAGGGCGTCCCTGCGGCCCGTCTTCACCAGGTAGGCGATGAGGATGCAGACGACGAGGCTGGCTTCCAGTCCCTCGCGCAGGCCGATCAGATAATTGCCGAACACCGGCTACGCCTCCTTGGCGAACAGCGTGCGCCCCCACCAGTCGTCCTTGTCGCGGACGCCGGGTGGGACGGCGAAGACCGCCGAACTCACGTGCTGGATGTACTCGTTGAGCGCGTCGGAGTGCGAGAGCCGGCGCTGCACGGGGATGAACCCCTTGCGCACGTCCCGCTGGTACGCGAGGAAGAACAGCCCCGCCTCCAGCCGGCCCAGACCGTCGGTGCCGTCCGTGAAGGAGTAGCCGCGGCGCAGCAGGGTGATCCCGTCGTTGGACTCGGGATGCGCGAGCCGGACGTGCGCGTCCGGCTTCATCGCCTTCAGGAACGGCTCGTCGCGCTCCTTGGCCTTGCCGGCCGGCGCGCCCTCGCCCTTGTCCCGGCCGAACACGTCCTCCTGCTCCTGCAGCGAGGTGCGGTCCCAGGTCTCGATGTTCATCCGGATACGGCGCGCCACGAGGTACGAGCCACCGGTCATCCAGTCCGCGCCGTCGCCCTCGCCGACCCACACGAACTTCTTCAGCCGCTCCGGCTCGGTGCCCGCGATGTTGCGGGTGCCGTCCTTGAAACCCATCAGGTTGCGGGGGGTCTGCGCGTCCGGCGTCGTCGACGAGGTCTTGCCGAAGCCGAGCTGCGACCAGCGGATGGCGACCTTGCCGAAACCGATCCGGGCCAGGTTGCGGATCGCGTGCACCGCGACCTGCGGGTCGTCCGCGCACGCCTGGATGCACAGGTCGCCGTTGCTGCGCGCCCCTTCCAGGTTGTCGCCCGGGAACGTCGGCAGGTCGACGAGCGCCTGCGGGCGCTGCCGCGCCAGGCCGAACTTCTCGAAGAGCGACGGCCCGAAGCCGATGGTCAGGGTGAGCCGGGACGGCTTGAGGCCCAGCGCCTCACCGGTGTCGTCCGGCGGCGCCTCGGCCAGGCCGCCGTAGGCGCCCTCGCCGACCGTGTGGCCGCCGGTCATACGGCGGGCGGCCGCCGTCCAGTCCTTGAGCATCTGGACGAACTCGGCGCGGTCGTCGGTCTTCACGTCGAACGCGGCGAAGTGCAGCCGGTCCTGGACCGGCGTGGCGATGCCCGCCTGGTGGGTTCCGTGGAAGGCGACGGCGGCGCCGGTCTCGGCGCCCGCCGGGTCCACGTCGTTGCCGGTACGGGTCATCGCCACCGCGCCGCCGGCCGCGGCGGCACCGAGCGCGAGCCCGGCACCGCCCCAGCCGATCAGTGAACGCCGCGACGGTGTGGGCCCGTCGGTGGATTCCGTGCTGTCCGTCGTCATGATCGCCTCGCCTACTTGACCACGGCCGCGGCGAGCTTGGAGAGGGGCTCGGCGAGCGCGTTGACCGCGTCCGAGAGCTCCTTGCGCTGGTCCTTGGTGACCTTGTCGTACGACACGAAGCCGTTCTGCTCCTTCTCCCGCGGATCGTCCGAGCGGTACTTGTCGAGCACCGTGTTCAGCGCCGCGAACTGCTTGTCGAGCTCGGTGGTCAGCGCCTTGTCGTTCTCCTGCGCGACCGGCTTGAGCAGCTCGTAAGACTTCTGCGCGCCGTCGACGTTGCCCTTGAAGTCACTGAGGTCGGTGTGCGAGTAGCGGTCCTCCTCGCCGGTGACCTTGCCGGTGGCGACCTCGTCGAGCAGTTCCTTGGCGCCGTTGGCCATGGAGGTCGGGGTGATCTCGGCCTTGCCGACCCGCTTCTGCCAGTCCTTCAGGTCGGTGACCAGCTGGTCGGCGAGGGTCTTCTGCTCGGCGCCGATCTTCTTGTCCGCCCAGAGGGACTTCTCCAGCGCGTGCCAGCCGGTCCACTTCTGGCCCTTCTCCAGGCCGTCGGCGCGGGTGTCGGTCTTGGGGTCGATGTCGCCGAAGGACTCGGCGATCGGCTCGGTGCTCTCCCAGCCCACGCGCGAGGGGGCGTAGGCCTGCTTGGCGGCCTCGATGTTCCCGGCCTTGACGGCGTCGGCGAACGTCTGCACCTTCGGGATCGTCGAGTCGGCCTGCTCCTGCGCGTATTCGCGGTAGGCGGCGACGGCCTTGTCCAGGCGCGGGTCGCGCCGGGCGGCCTTGCCACCGGTGACCGCGAGCTTCTGTCGGACGCCGTGGCCCTTCATGCCGGGGCGGCAGGCGATCTCGTAGGAGCCGGCCTTGACCTCGGCGGTCAGGGTGTACTTGGTGCCCGGGCCGATGTTCTCCTTCTCGGAGACGATCCGGTCGTCCGGGAAGAGGATCTCGACCTCGGTGGCCTGCGAGCCCTTGTTCTCTATCTTCAGCGTGACCTGGCCCGCCGGGACCGACTTCGCCGACGTGGTGCACTTCGAGTCGGCGGCGGTCACCTGGATCGCGTCGCCGTCCCGGGCTTCACTCTTCTCGGTGCAGCCCGTGACGGCGGCCAGAGCAGCCGCGGTGGCGGCGGCGGTGACAACTGAGAGTCGGACGGCTCGCATTCAGGCTCCAGGAGAACGAGGGGGACGAACGGCACGGACGGAACCGCGTTCGTATGGTGAGGCTGGCCTAACTTACCTGAGGCATACCTGAGTGCTACCCGCCCGTCCCGTGATTCAGCTCTCACGGTCGGCACACGGACACGGCTTGATCACGGTGGCTCAAAGCAGTCGCCACCCTGGGGTCAAAGAATGGTCAAGGGTCGCGGCCGGGGGGGCACCAGGACGGCGCCGGCCGTAGTCCGTTCTCCTTCTGGCTGTTGCGCAGGACCCGTCGCCGACAAGGAGGTTGGGCACGAGATTCCCGCGTACGCCGCGCCCCGCGCCCCCCCTCGCCCCGGCCGCCGCCGGGGGATGCCGGTGAGGATCGGCGTGACGACCTCCGTCCGGCCGCCCGAGCGCGACATCCCGTAGACGAGGAGCGCGGTGGCGAGACCCGTGACGAAGGCGGCGGCCGGGACCGTCCGGGTGCCGAGGAAGGACAGGCCGAGGCGTCGTCGTCGCGGTGCGCGGGCGGCGAGCTCTGGGCTGACGCCCGCAGCCGGGGTCGACGCCGGGGCCGAAGAGCGCAGCCGACGCCGGTCCCGACGTCGGCTGCGCGGCGGTCGTGACCGTCCGGCGGGTCCGGTCCGGAGGCGACCGTGGTTCCTGTGATGTTTCAATGCCCGCGTGACTGATTACGACGTGCTGCGGGTGTTCTGCGGACCCGACGGTGGATACGGCAACGAACTCGGTGTCGTGCGTGAGGGCTCGGTGCTGCCGGACCCCGACGACCGTCAGGCCCTCGCGGCCAAACTCGGTTTCAGCGAGACCGTCTTCGTCGACGACCCCGAGCGCGGCGTCGTCGACATCTACACCCCGACCCTGCGGCTGCCCTTCGCCGGGCATCCGTGCGTCGGGGTGGGATGGCTGCTCGACGTGCCCGAACTGGTCACACCCGCCGGAGTGGCGGGAGTCCGGCTGGACGGCGAGTTCAGCTGGATCGAGGCGCGGCCCGAGTGGGCGCCGCCCCGCACCCTGCGCCAGTACGCGTCGGCGGCCGAGGTGGACGGCCTTCCCGTGCCGCCGAAGGGCGAGTGGATCTACGCCTGGGCCTGGGAGGACGAATCCGCGGGACGGGTGCGCGCCCGCGCCTTCCCCGGCCGCGACGACGGGATCGAGGAGGACGAGGCGACCGGGGCGGCGGCCCTCCTGCTGACGGCCCGGCTCGGCCGCGCGCTCAACATCGTCCAGGGCGGGGGCTCCCAGATCCTCACGGCACCGCAGCCGGAGGGATGGGTGGAGATCGGCGGCCGGGTGTTCCTGGAACGCTGAGACGACCCGGCGGGCGGGCCCGTGCGCGAGGGTCAGGCGCTCAGCCGGAACTCCTCGTCCAGCGCTCCGAACACCGCCGTGTTCAGCGCGAACGCCCGCCTGCACTCCGCGATGATCCGCTGCCGCTCCAGGTCGTCCGCCGGGACCGCGTCCAGGAGTTCGCGGTAACCGCGCTTGAACGCGGCGGGGTTGGCGATGTCCTCGAAGACGTAGAAGCGGACTCCGTCGCCCTTCCGGGCGAAGCCCCAGGTGCGTTCGGCCCTGTCGCGGATGATCTGGCCGCCGGAGAGGTCGCCGAGGTAACGGGTGTAGTGGTGGGCGATGTACCCGCCGGACCACGCTCGGGCGCACTCCGCGACACGCGCCGCGTACGTCTCGGTGGCCGGGAGCGCCGTGAGCGTCGAGCGCCAGCCGGCGCCCCGCAGATGCGTCAGGTCCCGCTCCAGGGCTGCGCGGCGCAGCAGCGCGGGCTGGATGAACGGCCCGGCGACCGGATCGGCGGCCAGGGTCCCGGCGTCCGCCTCCAGGGCCTCGTACACGAACCACAGCTGCTCGGTGTAGCGCGCGTACGCGTCGACGCCGAGCCTTCCGCCGAGCAGGTCGCTCATGAACGTCGAGGTCTCCGCCTCCACGTGCTGCTCGTGCGAGGCGGTGCGGATGAGCGTCGAGAAAGGGTCCATGGGATCTCCGGGGCCGAGGGAACGAGAGCCATTCGGATTTTGTATGGTTAGGCTTACCTAAATCAACGGGTTGTCGACTCCCCGTCGGCAAAGTTTCCGACACGCTGTCGGTAAAACCGTACCCCGGATCCGGGCCGAGCCCACAGGTGAGGCCCGTGGGAGCGCGCACGCGAAAGCCCGCCCCGTCCGGCAGGACGGGGCGGGCTTCGGCGGGGGACGTACGTACGGGCGGGCGGGCTACGGCAGCGTCAGGATCTCCGCGCCGGTCTCCGTCACCACCAGGGTGTGCTCGAACTGGGCCGTCCGCCGGCGGTCCTTCGTCACGACCGTCCAGCCGTCGTCCCACAGGTCGTACTCGTGCGTGCCGAGCGTGAGCATCGGCTCGATCGTGAAGGTCATCCCAGGCTGGATGACGGTCGTGGCATGCGGGCTGTCGTAGTGCGGAACGATCAGTCCGGAGTGGAACGAGGAGTTGATCCCGTGCCCCGTGAAGTCCCGCACGACCCCGTACCCGAAGCGCTTGGCGTACGACTCGATGACGCGCCCGATGATGTTGATCTGGCGGCCGGGCTTGACGGCCCTGATCGCGCGGTCGAGGGACTCCCGGGTCCGCTCGACCAGCAGCCTCGACTCCTCGTCCACGTCGCCGACCAGGTACGTCGCGTTGTTGTCGCCGTGCACCCCGCCGATGTACGCGGTCACGTCGAGGTTGATGATGTCGCCGTCCCGCAGGACCGTGGAGTCGGGGATGCCGTGACAGATGACCTCGTTGAGGGAGGTGCACAGCGACTTGGGGAAACCGCGGTAGCCGAGGGTGGAGGGGTAGGCGCCGTGATCGCACATGTACGCGTGCGCGACGCGGTCCAGCTCGTCCGTGGTGACACCGGGCGCGATCAGCTTGGCGGCCTCCGCCATCGCCTGCGCGGCGATCCGGCCGGCGATCCGCATCGCCTCGATCGTCTCGGCGTTCTGCACCTCCGGACCGGTGTACGGCGTCGGGGCGGGCTTGCCCACATACTCGGGGCGCCTGATGTTTCCCGGGACGGGACGGGTGGGAGAGAGCTCTCCTGGTACGAGCAGCGACTGGCCAGACATGCCAGCGAGTCTAACCAGCGGGCATGGGGGCACTATGTCCGTGGCGAAAGGAGCAGGTCATGGCCCTCTTCAAGAAGCGGACCGTCGCGAAACCCGGCGAGTGGTACTACTGCCTCGTCCACCAGAAGGTCGAGGAGGGGCCCGACTGCCCTGCCAAGGACCGTTTCGGCCCCTACACCACCCGTGCGGAGGCCGAACACGCCATGGAGACCGCCCAGGAACGCAACCTGGAGTGGGAGACGGACCCCAAGTGGCACGACGCCCAGGGCCAGAATCCGGAGGACGACTGACCCCTGGTCCGGCCTCGTCGCCAGGCGCGGCCCCACCGGCGGGGCGACGGTTCAGGACGTCGCCCGAGCGCACCGGGCCGGTGACCGCCCGGCGGGACGCGGCAGTCCGGTCGGCCCCGGACCGGCGTCACCGTCCCGGTCCGGCGTCCCCCCATCCGACCACCGCCCCACCACCGTCGGGCCGCCTCGGCAAGGGGCCGTCCCGGACCCCTTCCGGGGCGTCGGAGGTCGCGGGGACCGGCCTCCACGGCGCCGATCGCGCCCACGGACCCGGTCAGCACCTTCATCTGCACCGGCAGCGCGACCAGGATCAGCGAGCTGCCGAAGTGGGTGATCAGCCCGGACGGCCACAGCCGCCGGAAGTCGGCGGAGGCCCACCAGGGCGCGAGATCGGGGAGCAGCGACCGTGCACGCGAGGCCCGTGCGTCAGGTGAGGCGTGCGCGTCCCGCGGGTCGCGCGAGTCGGGGGAGGAGTCGTCCGGGGGTGGTCCGACCCGGGTCGGCGGAGCCGGGGGCGCGGGGGCTTCTTCGGTCACGTGGGCGCTCATGGTGAACGGCCGCCTCCCGAGCGGCAACCACTTTTCCCCGCGGACGAAGGCCCGTACGCGGACAGGGCCCTGCGGGTCGGCGGGAGCCCCCTACCACCGTGCCGCGGGCGGGGCCGTCAGCTGGTCCGCGAGCCGGGAGAGCCGGTCGCGCAGCCGGCGGCGCCCCCGCTGCGAGGGCAGGGTGTTCTCCCCGGCCGCCGCGCTGACGAGGTGCTGGACGGTGTCGAGGTCGAGCTCGTGCTCCGGCGGCACGGTCAGGGCCTCGTGCGCCATCGCCCCCAGTTCACGGTCGCCGGCGTCGAGCGCGAGCACGGTCGCCCCGGCCCGCCGGGCGTCGTGGACCCGCTCCAGGAGCGGCGCCCCGGGGGCGGACGGCGCCACCACGAGCAGGGTCTCCCCACGGCGCGCGGCCTCGATGCGGCCGAGGCCCACGGCGAGGTGGGCCGGGTCCGAGGCCCGCGCCCCGTGCCGCACCAGCGTCGGTGACAGCTCCGGCGTGCCCGACCAGGCGGCCTCGTCCACCAGGTGCGCGGCCAGGTGCCACGGCTCGTACCGCGCCGTGCCCACGAGCAGCAACCCACCCCCGTACGACACCACGGACCCCCGCAGGGCCCCCGCGAACCGCCGGGTGGCCCCCGGCCACTCTGTCCCGGCCAGGACCTCGCGCAACAATGCGACCCGTACGGCATCCATGCGCACGCATCCTGCCGCAACCGACGACTCGTCAGGCGGAGTTCACCATGAATTCGCCCAAGTGGGGCAGAGCCCGCCCATGACCGAACCGAACGCAGCGACCAGCGTCCCCTTCCGCGCGGGGACCGAGGGCCGGGCGAGTTTCCGGATCCCCGCCCTCGTCGTCACCCGCGCGGGCACCCTGCTCGCCTTCTGCGAGGGCAGGGTCGACTCCGCCCAGGACCACGGCCGCATCGCCGTCGTCCTGAAACGGTCGACGGACGGCGGCCGCACCTGGGGTGGGCTGCAGACCGTGGCCGAGAACGGGAACGACCTCGCGGGCAACCCCGCCCCCGTCGTCCTCGACACCGGCCGCATCCTGCTCGTGCACGTCCGCGCCGCGGCCACCGCCACCGAGGACGCCATCCTGCGCGGCAGGGTGAGCGCCGCCGACGGCCGTCGCGTGTGGGTGCAGTACAGCGACGACGACGGCGTCACCTGGTCCGCGCCGCGGGAGATCACCCCGCAGGTGAAGAGAACGGGATGGCGGTGGTACGCGACCACGCCGGGGCACGCGATCCAGCTCACCACCGGCCGCGTGGTCGTGCCCGGCAACCACACCCTGCCGCCCACCGGCACCGACAACGGCACGGAGGGCCGGTACAACAGCGGCCACTGCCTCCTCAGCGACGACCGCGGCGCGAGCTGGTACCTCGGCTACCTCGACGAGAACACCGACGGATACGTCAACGCGAACGAGACGACGGCCGCCGAACTCCCCGACGGACGTGTCTACTTCAACACCCGCAACGACTCCCCGTCGCCGGGCTGCCGCGCCGACGCCCACTCGGCGGACGGCGGGCGGACCCTGCTGAAACCCTTCCGTCCGCAGGCGGGGCTCGTCACCCCGGTGGTCCAGGGCAGCGTCCTCCAGCTGCGTGATCCCGACCTGCTCCTGTACGCGGGCCCCGCCGACCCCGCCGCCCGCGCCCTGATGACGGTCCGTGCCTCCGCCGACGGCGGCACCACCTGGCGGCCCGTGCACACGGTCGACGGACTGCCCGCCGCGTACTGCGATCTGGTCCGCGTCGACCCGGAGACCGTGGGACTCCTCTACGAGACCGGCGACTTCGGCCCGTACGAGACGATCACCTTCCGGCGTGTCCCGGTGACCGCCCTCACCTGAGCACCCGCAGCCCCCGTGGCGGGATCCGCGCACGTAAGGTCGGCCCATGACCTCTACTGACAGTGCACAGAAGGCTCCCGCCAAGGACCCCTGGGACCTGCCCGACGTCTCCGGGCTCGTCGTGGGCGTGCTCGGCGGCACCGGTCCCCAGGGCAAGGGCCTGGCCTACCGGCTCGCCAGGGCCGGCCAGAAGGTGATCATCGGTTCGCGTGCCGCTGAGCGGGCGCAGGCCGCCGCCGCGGAACTGGGGCACGGTGTCGAGGGCGCCGACAACGCCGAGTGCGCCCGGCGCAGCGACCTCGTGATCGTCGCCGTGCCGTGGGACGGGCACGGCAAGACCCTGGAAGCCCTGCGCGAGGAACTGGCGGGCAAGCTCGTCGTCGACTGTGTCAACCCGCTCGGCTTCGACAAGAAGGGCGCCTACGCCCTGAAGCCGGAGGAGGGCAGCGCCGCCGAGCAGGCCGCGGCCCTGCTGCCGGACTCGCGGGTCACGGCCGCCTTCCACCACCTCTCCGCGGTGCTCCTCCAGGACCCGGAGATCGAGGAGATCGACACCGATGTGATGGTCCTCGGCGAGGAGCGCGCGGACGTCGAGCTCGTACAGGCGCTCGCCGGGCGCATCCCCGGCATGCGCGGGGTCTTCGCGGGCCGGCTGCGCAACGCCCACCAGGTCGAGTCGCTGGTCGCGAACCTGATCTCGGTGAACCGGCGCTACAAGGCCCACGCGGGCCTGCGGGTGACGGACGTATAGCGGCCGCACGGGCCCGGGGCGGGCGTGGGGCACGGGCGTGGGGGGCACGGACATGGGGGACACTGGACGCCGCAGCACCAGCGATCCGTCCGTCTGTCAGGAGCCGTCCCCCATGTCCGCCTCGCCCTCGTCCGACCCGACCCGGCGACTCGCCTACTACGCCCTCGCGGTCTGTGTCCTCTCCGTCGCCGCGGCCGTGGTCTCCTTCGTCCAGGGCAGCTGGCTGGGGATCGTGTGGGTGCTGCTGGCCGGTCTGTCGTCCAACATGACCTGGTACTACGCGCGGCGCGGCCGGACGCGCCGCCGGTCCGGGTCCGTCACCGGCTGACGGTGCAGAACTGGTCGGCGCTGTCCCAGAAGCGGTAGAGGTTCTGGCCGCAGTAGCGGTGCAGGTCGTCGATGCCGAGGCCGCCCAGGATGGAGTAGATCGCGTCGAAGAACGTCGTGTTCACCGACGGGATCCACAGCACCGCGAACACGGCGAGCAGGCCGAACGGTGCGAACGGCTCCACCTGGCGGCGGACGCCGTACGACAGCCAGGGCTCGATCACGCCGTAGCCGTCCAGGCCCGGGACCGGCAGGAAGTTCAGGATCGCGGCCGTGACCTGGAGCAGCGCGAGGAACGCCAGCGCGTACTGGAAGGCGGGCGGCACGCCGTCCAGCGCGTGCAGCCAGAACGGCGCCGTGCACACCACCGCGAACAGCACGTTCGTCAGCGGGCCCGCCGCCGAGATCAGGCTGTGCTTCCAGCGGCCCTGGATGCGGCCCCGCTCGATGAAGACCGCGCCGCCCGGCAGGCCGATCCCGCCCATGATCACGAAGATCACCGGCAGCACGATGCTCAGCAGCGCGTGCGTGTACTTCAGCGGGTTGAGCGTCAGGTAGCCCTTGGCGCCGATCGAGATGTCGCCGCTGTGCAGGGCGGTGCGCGCGTGCGCGTACTCGTGCAGGCAGAGCGAGACGATCCACGCGGCCGTCACGAACAGGAACACGGCCACACCGGGCTGCTCGGCGAACCCGGTCCAGGCCGCCCACCCCGTCACCGCCATCACGGCCACGATCCCGACGAAGACGGGGCTGATCCTCCGGTCGCTGCGACGGGACGCGGCGGTGGTCATGGGACTCCCTGGACTGGTACGCGTGTGCTGGGCCTGCCCGACCGTACCGGGCTCGGACGGAAAACGTCTCGCGATCGGTCGTTGGTTCCGGAGAGGGTGGGCCCACGGCCGTACGGGGACGGAGGCGTTCGACTCCCGGACCGGACGGGGACACCGGCCCGGCTCGCCGTACCCGAAGCCCGCACTTGATGTCACCGGAGACAATGGACCCCGTGCGCTACCGCATCCTCGGAACCACTCAGGCACTCCGCACCGACGGCACGGCCGTCCCGGTCGGCGGGGCGCGACTGCGTGCCCTGCTGACCGTGCTCGCGCTGCGGCCGGGCCGGACCGTGCCCGCCGCCGTCCTGGTCGACGAGGTGTGGGACGACGACCCGCCCGCCGACGCGCCCGCAGCCCTGCAGGCGCTGGTCGGAAGGCTGCGCCGGGCGCTCGGCGCGGGCGTGGTGGACTCGGTCGACGGGGGCTACCGGCTCGTCGCGACCCCCGAGGACATCGACCTGCACCGTTTCGAGCGGCTCGCGGGGGAGGGCGCACGCGCGCTCGCCGACGGCGACCCCGCGAAGGCGGCCGTGATCCTCGACGACGCCCTCGCGCTGTGGCACGGGCCGGCCCTGGCCGACCTACCGGACCGCACCGCCGAGTCGGCCCGCTGGGAGACCCGCCGCCTCGACGTGCGCCGCGCCCGCCTCGGCGCCGCCCTGGAACTCGGCCACGCCGAACAGTCCCTGCCCGAGCTCACCGCCCTGTGCGACCTTCACCCCCTGGACGAGCCCCTGCACGCCCTGCGGCTGCGCGCCCTGCGCGACGCGGGCCGCCCCGCCGAGGCCCTGGCTGCCTACGAGTCGCTGCGCGCGCTGCTGGCCGACCGGCTGGGTTCCGACCCCGGCCCGGAGCTCCGCGCGCTGCACGGAGAGCTGCTGCGCCCGGCCGGTCCGACACCGCCCCCACGGCCCCCGGCGCACGCGGGCGGCACCGACGTCCGCACCGCGCCCGCGCGACCCACCCCCGCGCCGACCGGGCACAGGCCCGCACCCGCGTCGCCCGTCCCCGCGGCCGGGGGAGGTCCCGCCGCCCCCGTCGCGTCCGCGCCGCCCGGCAACCTCCGCGCCCGGCTGACCTCGTTCGTCGGGCGGCAGGCCGACATCGACACCATCCGGGGCGACCTCGCCTCGGCACGGCTGGTGACCCTGCTCGGTCCCGGCGGCGCCGGGAAGACCCGGCTGTCGCAGGAGGCGGCGGAGGCCGTCGCGTCCGGGGCCCGCGACGGGGTGTGGCTGGCCGAACTCGCGCCGATCGACGACCCGAAGGCCGTGCCCGACGCCGTACTCACCGCCGTCGGAGCCCGTGAGACGGTGCTGCGCGGCGCCGGCGCCGAGGAGATGCGGGCCGCCTCCGACCGGCACGACGACCCCCTCCACCGGCTCGCCGAGTACTGCTCCAAGCGCGACATGCTGCTCATCCTCGACAACTGCGAGCACGTGGTGGACGCCGCGGCGCACCTGGCCGAGGAGCTGCTGGAGCGGTGCCCGGGGCTGACCGTGCTGGCCACCAGCCGTGAACCCCTCGGCGTACCGGGGGAGTTGCTGCGGCCCGTGGAACCGCTGCCGGAGCCGTTCGCGCTGCGGCTGTTCGCCGACCGCGGGGCCGCCGCCCGGCCGGGCTTCCGGATCGACGCCGACGCCGGGACCGCCGAGGCCGCGGCGGAGATCTGCCGCCGGCTCGACGGCCTGCCGCTCGCCATCGAACTCGCCGCCGCCCGGCTGCGGATGCTCACCCCGCGGCAGATCGCCGACCGGCTCGACGACCGGTTCCGGCTGCTGACCTCGGGCAGTCGTACGGTGCTGCCGCGCCAGCAGACCCTGCGGGCCGTCGTCGACTGGTCCTGGGACCTTCTCGACGGGGACGAGCGGGACGTCCTGCGGCGGCTGTCGGTGTTCGCGGGCGGCTGCGACCTCGCCGCCGCCGAGGCCGTCTGCGGCCCGGCGGTCCTGGAGGCGCTCGGCTCGCTCGTCGACAAGTCCCTCGTCGTCGCGGCCCCCTCCGGCGACGGAGCGATGCGCTACCGGCTCCTGGAGACCGTCGCCGAGTACTCCGGTGAACGGCTCGACGAGTCCGGGCAGCGCTCCGCCGCCGAGCGCGACCACCTCACGTACTACCGGGAACTCGCCCGCACCACCGACCCCCAGTTGCGCAGCACCGGCCAGCGCACCGCGATCGAGCGGATGGAACGGGAGTCGGAGAACCTCAGGGCCGCCCTGCAGCGGGCCGTCGCCACCCGTGACGAACAGGAGGCGCTCTGCCTCGTCCTCTCGCTGGCCTGGTACTGGCAGATGCGTGACCTGCGGCTGATGGCCCGCCACTGGTCCCGTGAGGTCATGGCCCTCGGCCCCGACCCCTTCGCCGAGCCCCTGCGGCCGGTCCCCCCGCTGGCCGAGAGCTGCACGGACGCCCCGCCGCCGATGCGCCCCGAGATCCTCGACGAGGCCCGCCGCGGTCTGCATCTCGTCCATCTCGCCTGCATGGACATGGACATGGGCGCCTGGGAGACCCCCGAGGCCAAGGAGAAACTGCGCGCCATCAGCCGGACCTACAGCCCGGGACTGCCGCAGACCTGTCGCAGCCCCGGCAACCTCTGGTTCTACGCCGTGATCATGACGGGCGACATGGACCGGATGCGCGCCGTCATCGACGAGACCGTCCGCACCTGTCGCGAGCTCGGCTACGCGTGGGAGCTGGGCGTCGCCCTCCAGATGCGCGCCAACGTCCTCGCCAACCGGGCCACCTGGGCGGGTGACGCGGTCCGGGACGCGGACGAGGCGCTGGAGATCTTCACCCGGATCGGAGACGCCTGGGGGGCCGCCGAGGCGCTCTCGGCGCGCGGCGAGGCCCATGAACGCCGGGGCGCCTACCGGCTCGCGGCCGACGACTACGCCCAGGCGATGACGTACGCCGAAGGGCTCGGCGCGCACGCGCAGACGGCCGTGCTCAGCACCCGGCTGGGCGGCGTCCTCATCGAGTCCGGCGAGTCCGAGCGCGGTGAGCGGATGCTGCGGGACGTGCTGGCCCGGGGTGAGGGCACGCTGAACGAGGCCATGCCCGCCTCCCGGCTCTTCCTGTCGATGTGGCTGGCCCGCAGCGGCCGGGTCTCCGAGGCGCGCGAGCAGATGCGGCTGCTGCGCGCGGACTTCGAGGCCGTCACCTTCGTGGTCTTCGACGGATTCGTGCTGGGCATCGAGGCCTGGCTGGACGCGCTGGAGGGCCTGCACGAGGCCGCCCTGGTGAAGGTGCGCAAGGCGCTGGCGCGGGCGGCCGATCCGCTGTCGCAGGTCATCGCGCCGCATCTGACCTCCGCGCATCTGACCACCGCCGCCGTCGCCCTCACCGGTCTGGACGGCGGCCGTCGGGTGCGTGACGCGGCCGTGCTGCTCGGCGCGGCCGACCGGCTGCTGCCGTCGGGCCACTTCGTGGGCCCGATGGAGGACGAGGTGCGGGTCCGGGCCGAGGCCGGGGTACGGGCCCTGCTGGACGACGGGGCGTACGAGGCCGCGTACGCCGAGGGCGGCGCGCTCTCCGTGGTGGAGGCCGCCGCCCTCGTGTGACGCGAGCCGGAGTCCCGGTCATGACCCGGGCGGACGTCAGCTCTTGGTACGGAACTTGTGGATCGCGATCGGCGCCATGACCACGGTGAGTCCCGCAGTCCAGGCGAGGGTCACCCACAGGCTGTGCGCGACCGGGCCGCCCACCATGAGGCCGCGCGTGGTGTCCGCGAGCGTGGACAGCGGGTTGTAGTCGGTGAAGGCGCGCAGCCAGCCCGGCATGGTCCGGGGCGGCGAGAAGATCGACGAACCGAACTGCAGGGGCATCAGGACGAGGAAGCCCATCGCCTGCACGGACTGCGCGTTCTTCATCGTCACACCGAGGACCAGGAAGATCCACATCAGGGCCGAGCCGAAGAGGACGGCGAGGCCCACGGAGGCGAACAGGCCCGGCCAGTTCGTGATGTCGAAGCCGACCAGCACGCCGACGATCATGAGGATCGTCGTGGCGACGAGCATCCGCATGAGCTCCACCACGATCTTGGCGAAGAGCACCGAGCCCTGGCCGATCGGCAGGGTGCGGAAGCGGTCCATCACACCGGTCTGGAAGTCCTGGTTGAAGCCGGTGCCGACGGCCGTCGCGATGTTCATGGCCGTCATCGCCATCAGACCGGGCACCACGTACTGCACGTACCGGTCCTGCCCGCCGCCGAGCGACTGCCCGATGGAACCGCCGAAGACGTACACGAACAGCAGGGTGAAGACGATCGGCATCAGGACGGCGTCGAACATCGACTCCGGGTCCTGACGGATCCACAGCAGGTTGCGGCGGACGAGGGCGCCGATGTGGCGCGCGTGCGCGCGGGGTGAGATACGCGGGTCGCCCTGGGCGGCGAGGGGGGCATCGGCGACGGCGGTGCTCATGCGGAGACCTCCTCGTAGGCGCGGGCGGGGGACGGGTCCTGCGGGGCACTGGCCTTGTGGCCGGTGAGGGACAGGAACACCTCGTCCAGACTGGGCAGTTCGGTGGAGATGGAGGCGATCGTGATGCCGCGCGCGCTGACCGCGCCGACCACGGCGGTGAGCTGTTCGTCGCTGAGGATCGGCACCACCACGGTGCCGGTCTCGATGTCCACGGCCGTGGCCGCGAGACCGGTGAGGCCCAGCTCGTCGAAGAGGGCGGCCAGCGGACGCAGCTCCAGCGGGTCCAGCGGGCGGATGCGCAGCGTACGGCCGCCCACCCGTGCCTTGAGGTCGTCGATGCGGCCGTTCGCGATGACCTTGCCGCGGTCGATGACCGTCAGCTCGGAGGCCAGCTGTTCGGCCTCCTCCATGTACTGGGTGGTGAGCAGCACGGTCGCGCCGTCCGCCACCATCCGCTTGACCTCCTTCCACACCTCGTTGCGGGTGCGCGGGTCCAGCCCGGTGGTCGGCTCGTCCAGATAGAGGACGGACGGGTTGCCGATCATGGATGCGGCCAGGTCGAGACGGCGGCGCATACCGCCGGAGTACGTCGAGGTGGGGCGCTTGGCGGCGTCGGTGAGGGAGAAGCGCTCCAGGAGCTCGTCGGCGCGCCGGCGGGCCTCCTTGCGGGGCAGGTCGAGCAGCCGCCCGATCATGTACAGGTTCTCCCAGCCGGGGAGCTTCTCGTCGACCGAGGCGTACTGGCCGGTGAGGCCTATCACCCGGCGCAGCTGGCGGGGCTGGGTGAGCACGTCGTAGCCGGCCACCGTCGCCAGGCCGGCGTCGGGGGTGACCAGGGTGGACAGGATGCGGACGAGGGTGGTCTTGCCGGCGCCGTTGGGACCGAGCACGCCGAGGACGGTGCCTTCGTGGACGTCCAGGTCCACGCCGTCCAGTGCCTTGGTCTCGCCGTAGTGCTTGACCAGTCCCCGCACGGTGACGGCGCTGCGGGCGCCGCTGCCGGGGTTCTTGTCGATTCGCGTCATGGCCACAAGATGTCAGTGCCCACCGACAAACCGCCTACAGGGTGCCTACAGCGCTCCGCGGTCACCGACAGGCCGCCGACAGGCCGCCGACAGGGGTACGCACCCCGCCGTCCGGGAACGGCGACAGCCCGCCGACGGGGGAAGTTCGGCGGGCTGTCTTCGTGCCGCAATGGCTCGGTTGGGGCCTGGTGGCGCTAGTGGACGGAGTGCTCCTCGAGGGGGAACGTTCCGCCGACGACGTCGTCGGCGAACGCGCGGGCCGCGTTGCCCATGACCGCGCGCAGATCGGCGTACTGCTTCACGAACTTCGGCACCTTGCCACCGGTGAGGCCGAGCATGTCGGTCCACACCAGGACCTGCGCGTCGGTCTCCGGGCCCGCGCCGATGCCGACGGTCGGGATGTGCAGGGTGCGGGTCACCTCGGCGGCGAGCTCCGCCGGGACCAGCTCCAGTACGACGGCGAACGCGCCCGCGTCCTGGACCGCCTTGGCGTCGCGCAGCAGCTGCTGGGCGGCTTCCTCGCCACGGCCCTGGACGCGGTAGCCCATGGAGTTCACGGACTGCGGGGTCAGGCCGATGTGCGCCATGACGGGGATGCCGGACTCCACGAGCAGTTCGATCTGGCGGTGCGAGCGCTCGCCGCCCTCCAGCTTCACCGCGCCGACCCCGGCCTCCTTGACCAGCCGGGTGGCGGAGCGCAGGGCCTGCACCGGACCCTCCTGGTACGAGCCGAAGGGCAGGTCGCCGACGATCAGGGCGCGGCTGGTGCCGCGGACGACCGCGGCGGACAGCATCGTCATCTCGTCGAGGGTGACGGGCACGGTCGTCTCGTACCCGAGGTGGCAGTTGCCGGCCGAGTCGCCGACGAGCATCACCGGGATGCCGGCCTCGTCGAAGACGGACGCGGTCATCGCGTCGTAGGCGGTGAGCATGGGCCACTTCTCGCCGCGCTCCTTGGCCGCGGTGATGTCGCGGACCGTGATGCGGCGGGTGCTCTTGCCTCCGTACAGCGCCTTGCCGCTGTCGGTGGTGGCCCGCGCACCGTCCACGGGCTGCTTCGGGGCAGTAGAGAGCTGCGTCATCGCAACGGCTCCTTCAGTCATCTCGAGGCGCCCTGACGGCGTCCCCGGATCCCCTCCATGGTGGCACCTCGTGCCACCGGGGGCCAGACCGGGTCGAGCGACACGCGTCTCATCCTCCGCCCCCGGGATCCGTCTTTCCGCGGATTCGTCCCCCGCGGCCCGGCGCTCAGGGGCCGGCTCCAGGCGGTTCGGGGCCGGTTCCGGGGGGTTCGGCTCTCCGGGTTCGGCTCGCGCCGTGCGCCCCGCCGACCGTCCGCCGGCCATCCGTCCGCCCGCCGCTTCACCCGTCGGACGGGCCCGTTCGACCCGTCTGTCCGGTTGGTCCCCGCCGCTTCGTAAGGTCTCCGTAAAGGATTTTCGATACGAGACGGTTCCGTATCGAATCTCGTTACGCTCCCGCCCATGACAACTCCCGCTGCCCCCGCCGAACGGCGTGTGTCCGAAGCGGTGCATCGGCGCCGCTGGGCCATTCTCGGCGTGCTCATGCTCAGCCTGTTGATCGTGGTTCTGGACAACTCGATCCTCAACGTCGCGATCAAGACGATCTCCACCCCGGCACCCACCGGACTCGGCGCCACGCAGAGCGAGCTGGAGTGGGCCATCAACGCCTACACGCTCGTCTTCGCCGGGCTGCTCTTCACCGCGGGCCTCCTCGGCGACCGGCTCGGCCGCAAGAAGGTCCTGCTCGCCGGTCTGGCCGTCTTCGGAGTGGGCTCGGCACTGGCGGCGGAGTCGGGCTCGCCCGTCCAGCTCATCGTCTTCCGCGCCGTCATGGGCTTCGGCGCCGCCTTCGTGATGCCCGCCACCCTCGCCGTCCTCATGAACGTCTTCGAGCGCGAGGAGCAGCCCAAGGCCATCGGCATCTGGGCCGGCGGCGTCGGCCTCGCCATCGCCATCGGCCCCATCACCGGCGGTGTGCTGCTCGCCCACTTCTGGTGGGGCTCGGTCTTCCTGATCAACGTGCCGATCGTGGTCCTCGCGCTCGGCCTGATGTTCTGGCTGGTCCCCGACTCCCGCGACCCGAACCCCGGCCGCGTCGACCTCGTCGGTGTCGTCCTGTCCGTCATCGGGCTCGTACTGCTCGTCTACGGCATCATCAAGGGCGGCCAGCTGGCTTCCTTCACCGACGCGACGGTCCTCGCCACCATCGGCGCCGGAGTCGCCGTCCTCGTCGCCTTCGTCGTCTACGAGAAGCGCAGCGACCATCCCTCCATCGACGTCACGTACTTCAAGAACAAGGTCTTCTCGGCCGCCATCGCCGCCATCGCGCTCGTCTTCTTCGCGCTGATGGGCGTGACCTTCTTCTCCGTCTTCTACACCCAGAGCGTGCGCGGCTACTCACCGCTGAAGACCGGTGTGCTGATGCTGCCGCTCGCCGCCGCCCAGCTCATCTTCGCGCCGCGCGCCCGCCTCGTCGTCGACCGCATCGGCAACCGGGCCACCTGCACGGGAGGCCTGCTGCTGCTCGCCGCGATGCTCGGCGCGTTCGCGACGCTGAAGGCGGACACCCCGATCTGGCTCCTCGAGGTCGTCTTCTTCCTGATGGGCACCGGTATGGCCCACATCATGACCCCGACGAGTGTCGTCATAATGCAGGCCCTGCCGCGCGAGAAGGCCGGCTCCGCCTCCGCCCTCAGCAACGTCTTCCGCCAGGTCGGCGGCGCCCTGGGCATCGCGGTCCTCGGTTCGGTCCTCTCCTCGGCCTACCGCAACGGCATCGAGGACAAGCTCTCCCTGCTCCCGCCCGGCCTGCGTCACACCGCGGGCGAGTCCATCGAGGCCACCCTCGGTGTCGCCGCCAAGCTCGGCCCCCGGGGCGACGCCCTCGTCACCCCGGCCAACGCCGCCTTCCTGCACGCCATGCACGTGACCGCTCTGTGCGGCGCGGGGGTCGCGATCGTGGGCGCCGTCATCGTGGCCCTGTTCCTGCCGGGCCGTCCGCCCACCCGGCAACAGGACGAGGACCGGACGGAGTTGGTGACCGCGGAGCACTGACGGAAGGACGCGGCGGGGCACCTCCACGCATCGGCACCGGGTGCCCCACAGGCCGTACACGCCGTACGCCGGGAAGAAACCACCACGGCAGGACGAAGGAACGGAGCGACACGTGAGCCTCGCGGACAGCCGGGCCAGGCACGACGGTTCCCCTCGGGGACGCCCTCGCAGCGAGGCCGTGGAACGCTCCATCATCGAGGGCGCGATGAAGCTCCTGGAGGACGGTGTCCCGCTCGCGGACATCTCCATCGAACGTCTGGCCCGCACCGCGGGCGTCGGCAAGGCGACCATCTACCGCCGCTGGAGCGGCAAGGAGGAACTCTTCGTCGACGTCATGCGCGCCACCGAGCCCCCGGACGCCGAACTCCCGGGCACCTCGATGCGCGACGATCTGATCGCCCTTCTGGAACCGCTGCGCCAGCGGGGTCTGGCCAGCCGCTCGTCGGCGATGCTGCACAACGTCTACGCCCAGATAAAGACCAGTCCGAAGATCTGGGCGGCCTACCAGGCGACCGTCATCGAACCGCGGCGGCGGACCACCTTCGAGGTCCTGCGCCGCGGACAGCGCGACGGTGAACTCCGTGACGACGTGGACATAGAGGTCATCAACGACCTCTTCGTCGGACCCATGCTGGTGCGTGCCGTGATGCGCCCGGACGCCGAACTCCCAGAGGACCTCGCGGAGCAGATCGTCGACACGGTGCTCACGGGGCTCCGCCCGCCCGGACGTTAGCCCGTCGGTTCGACATTCGTTCACCCGGCCGACCGATGGGCCGAATGTGCGCGTTTCGTCACAGAGGGCGCGCTCCACCCCCGATTCGGAACTCCTGACCCCGAGTTGTTCGTCCTCGTGCCCGTACGGCCGTCATGGGACGGCAGGAACGAGACCGATCATCCCCTAGGGTCGTAACCGCGGGGCTGACGGTGTGCACGGCAGGTTGTGAGGCGACGGTATGGCGCAGGCGTATATGACGGAGACGGGCAGCGGCGGCTCGGGGCCCGAGCGCCGAGGACCCCGGCTTCGACGCCTGTGGGACAAATGGCGCGGCGACCGCGGCATCTGGCGCCGCGGCCTGATCCTCGCCGCGCTCGCGCTGCTCCTCGCGCTGGTGATGCTGCTGCACGCGCAGATCCCGAACCGGATCGGCAACCTCGGCAGTCTCACCGAGACGTTCCTGCCGTGGCTGGGCCTGTTCGTCCCGGTCCTGCTGGTCCTCGCCCTGGTACGGAAGTCCGCGAGCGCCCTGATCGCCGTGCTGCTCCCCGCGATCGTCTGGCTGAACCTCTTCGGCGGGCTGCTGGTCGACAGGACCGGCAGCGGCGGCGACCTCACCGTCGCCACGCACAACGTCAACGCGGAGAACCCCGACCCGTCCGGCACCGCACGTGACGTGGCCGCCTCCGGCGCCGACGTGGTGGCCCTGGAGGAGCTGACGGCGACGGCGGTCCCGACGTACGAGAAGGCGCTGGCCGCCACGTACAGGTACCACTCCGTGCAGGGCACCGTCGGGCTGTGGAGCAAGTACCCGCTGACCGGGGCCAGGCCCGTGGACATCAAGCTGGGCTGGACGCGGGCGATGCGGGCGACGGTGGCGACACCGGACGGCGGCGTCGCCGTGTACGTCGCCCACCTGCCCTCGGTACGGGTGAAGCTGGAGGCCGGGTTCACCGCCCGCCAGCGCGACCGCAGCGCCGACGCGCTGGGCGAGGCGATCGCCGACGAGCCGCTGAAGCGGGTCGTCCTGCTCGGCGACCTCAACGGCACGATGAACGACCGCGCGCTGAACGGCGTCACCTCGCAGATGCGTTCCACGCAGGGCGCGGCGGGCAGCGGCTTCGGGTTCAGCTGGCCGGCGTCGTTCCCGATGGCCCGGATCGACCAGATCATGGTCAAGGGCATCGAGCCGGTGACCTCCTGGACGCTGCCCGAGACCACCAGTGACCATCTTCCGATCGCCGCCCGGGTGAAGGTCGCGGCAACCGGTTCTTAACCTGCTGGAATACTGGGCCTGAGAGAGTTTGTTCCATAGTTGAACTTAAGGAGCCCGTGCACACCGGTGTGCACGGGCGCCTCCGTGCGTGCCGAACGGCCCCGGCCCCGGCCGGCCCGTCCTCCCCGCCCGCCGGCCCGTCGGCTCGCCCCTGCGAGGCCCTCCGCCCCGCCCCTCCGCTCCTTTGAAAGGCCCCTTCATGCCCCTGGCCCTGCTCGCCCTCGCCGTGGGCGCCTTCGGCATCGGCACCACCGAGTTCGTGATGATGGGCCTGCTGCCCGACGTCGCGGACGACCTCCACATATCCATCCCCACCGCGGGACACCTCGTCTCGGCGTACGCGCTCGGCGTGGTGATCGGCGCCCCGCTGCTCGCGGCGGCCACCGCCCGGATGTCCCGCCGCAAGGTCCTGATCGGCCTCATGGTCCTCTTCGTCGCGGGCAACGCGCTCTCCGCCCTCGCCCCCGACCAGCACTGGCTGCTCGCCGCGCGCTTCCTCAGCGGTCTGCCGCACGGCGCCTTCTTCGGCGTCGGCGCCGTCGTCGCCACCGGCCTCGTCGCGCCCGAGCGCAAGGCGCGCTCCGTCTCGCTGATGTTCCTCGGGCTGACCGTCGCGAACATCGCCGGGGTGCCGGTGGCCACGTTCATCGGCCAGCACTTCGGCTGGCGGGCCACCTTCCTCGGGGTCAGCGTGATCGGTCTGGCGGCGATCGCCTCGCTGGCGCTGCTCATCCCGCACGACCACACCCACGCGGCCACCGGCGGCCTGCGCGGCGAACTGGCGGCCCTGCGGTCCCTCCCCGTCTGGCTGGCGCTGGGGACGACGGTGGCCGGCTTCGGCGCGCTGTTCTCCGCGTACAGCTACGTCACGCCGATGCTCACCGAGTCCGCCGGGTACGCCGAGTCCACCGTCACGCTGCTGCTCGCGCTGTTCGGCGTCGGCGCGACGGTGGGCAACCTGGTGGGCGGACGGCTGGCGGACCACTCCTTGCGCGGCACGCTCTTCGGTGGTCTCGCGTCCCTGGTCGCGGTGCTGGCGCTCTTCCCCGTCCTGATGGGGGCGCAGTGGAGTGCCGCTCTCGCCGTCACCCTGCTCGGCACGGCCGCCTTCGTCACCGGCTCGCCGCTCCAGTTGATGGTCATGGAGAAGGCCTCCGCGGCCCCGTCGCTGGCCTCGTCCGCGAACCAGGCCGCGTTCAACCTCGCGAACGCGGGAGGTGCGTGGATCGGGGGGCTCGCGCTGGCGGCGGGCTTCGGCGCCACCTCCCCGGCGCTCGCGGGAGCCGCCCTCGCCGTGCTCGGCCTCGCCGTCGCCGGGGCGGCGTACACGGTCGACCGCCGCCACCGGGCCGCCCAGGCGGTCACCCCCGGCCGTCTGGTCGCCGCTCACGTCCCCGACCGGCAGGAGACCGTGCGCCGCTGAACGGTCAGCCCTCCGTCTCCGGCGGGTCGAAGCGAGCCAGGTCACGCAGCCAGGTGCGGGCCGAACTGTCGGACGGCGCGCGCCAGTCGCCGCGCGGCGAGAGCGAACCGCCCGCCGAGACCTTCGGCCCGTTCGGCATCGCCGAGCGCTTGAACTGCGCGAACCCGAAGAAGCGGCGGCAGAACACCTCCAGCCAGCGCCGGATCTCCGGCAGGTCGTACGCGACCCGCTCGGCCTCGGGGAAGCCGGGCGGCCAGGCGCCCGCGTCCGGGTCGTGCCACGCGTGCCAGGCGAGGAAGGCGATCTTCGACGGCCGGAACCCGTAGCGCAGCACGTGGAAGAGCGTGAAGTCGTGCAGCGCGTACGGGCCGATCTTCGACTCGGTCGACTGCATCTCCTCGCCCGGGACCAGCTCCGGGCTGATCTCCGTGTCGAGGATCGCGGCGAGCGTCCGGTCGGTGTCCTCGCCGAACTGACGGCTTCCGATGACCCAGCGGATCAGATGCTGGATCAGGGTCTTCGGCACACCCGAGTTGACGTTGTAGTGACTCATCTGGTCGCCCACGCCGTACGTGGACCAGCCGAGCGCCAGCTCCGACAGGTCGCCGGTCCCGAGCACGATGCCGCCGCGCTGGTTGGCGAGCCGGAACAGGTAGTCGGTGCGCAGTCCGGCCTGCACGTTCTCGAAGGTGACGTCGTACACGGGCTCGCCGGACGCGAAGGGATGCTCCATCTCCTTCAGCATCAGCCGGGCGGTCGGCGTGATGTCCAGCTCGGCCGCGGTGACGCCGAGGGAGCGCATCAGCTCGTGCGCGTTGCCCTTGGTGTGGTCGCTGGTGGCGAAGCCGGGCAGGGTGAAGGCGAGGATGTCGCTGCGCGGGCGGCCCGCCCGGTCCATCGCGCGGGCCGCGACGATCAGCGCGTGCGTGGAGTCGAGTCCTCCGGACACTCCGATGACGACCTTCGGGCCACCGATCGCCGCGAGCCGCTGCTGGAGCCCCGCGACCTGGATGTTGTACGCCTCGTAGCAGTCCAGGGCCAGCCGGTCGGGGTCCGCGGGCACGAACGGGAAACGCTCGACGCGACGCCGCAGGCCCAGGTCGCCGGCCGGCGGCTCGAGCCGGAACGACACCGTGCGGAAATCGGCGGTGCGGGGGCTGTGGGTGCGCCGGTTGTCGTCGAAGCTGCCGGTCCGCAGCCGCTCCTGCCGCAGCAGGTCGAGGTCGACGTCCGCCACGGCGAACTGGTCGTCGAGCGGGAAGCGGTCGGACTCGGCCAGCATGGCCCCGTTCTCGTAGATCATGGTCTGTCCGTCCCAGGACAGGTCGGTGGTCGACTCGCCCAGGCCGGCCGCCGCGTAGACGTACGCGGCGATGCAGCGCGACGACGCCGAGCGGCACATCAGCTTGCGGTCCTCGGCCCGGCCGACGGTGATCGGACTGCCGGAGAGGTTGGCGAGGACGGTGGCGCCCGCCAGGGCCGCCTCGGCGCTCGGGGGCACCGGCACCCACATGTCCTCGCAGATCTCCGTGTGCAGCACCAGGCCCGGGACGTCGTCCGCGGCGAACAGCAGGTCCACACCGAACGGCACGGACTCCCCGTCGACCCGGATCGTGCCGCCGCGCTCGTCGTCGCCCGCGGCGATCTGCCGACGCTCGTAGAACTCCCGGTAGTTGGGCGGGTACGACTTGGGTACGACACCGAGGACCCGGCCGCGGTGCACGATCACCGCGCAGTTGTAGACCCGGTTGCGGTGGCGCAGCGGGGCGCCCACGACCAGGACCGGCAGGAGTTCCGCCGACCCCGCCACCACGGTCCGGAGCGCCTCCTCGACCTGGTCGAGCAGCGCGTCCTGGAGCAGCAGGTCCTCGATCGAGTAGCCGCACAGTCCCATCTCCGGGAAGACGGCGACGGCGACACCCTCCCCGGCGCACCTGCGCGCCTGGCGCAGGACCGCCTCGGCGTTGGCGGGCGGGTCCGCGATGACGGTGTGGCCCGTGCAGGCGGCGACGCGTGCGAAGCCGTGCTGATAGAGCGACCGGAAGTTCAGAGAAGGCACCCGCCCAGTGTAATCGTCAGAGCGACGCGATGGGGGCCTGGGGCGTGTGGCGGGCCCCATCGACGGCGGACGCCGGGTGCGGAGAGCACCGTGCGGGGCCGGACGCGACGATGCGCCCGCCTCCACTGGAGAGGCGGGCGCATCGACCGTGCACGCCGGTCAGTGACGGCTGAACGAGCTGACGTAGCCCGAGGCGGGGGAACCCACGCCGGTCACGTCGTCGTAGCCCTTCACCGCCGACAGCGAGCTGTCCTTGCCGAGGCTGCGCACGGAGATCAGCAGACCCTCGGACGCGTCGAACGAGTTGGCGAAGTCCACACGCGCCACGGCGAGTCCGGAACCCTTGGGGTTGTCCGTCACGTCGTGGTACGCCTTGGAGCCGTACTTCGCGTAGATCGACGGGTTGGCGAAACCGATCGCCTTGCCGCCGCGCGCCTCCTGGGCCAGGGCCTGGACGGCCGCGATCACCGGCGCGGCGAGCGAGGTGCCGCCGATCCGGTACTCGCTGTACTGCTGCGACCCGTCCGGGAAGGTCTGCGTCTGGCCGACGCGGAAACCGGTGTTGGGGTCGGCGATCGCCGCGATGTCCGGCACGGTACGCATGGCCGTGGTGCCGTTGGCCTTCGCGAGCGCGCTCGGTACGACGCCCTTCTGGTAGAAGGGCTGCGCCACGGTCTTGCTGGTGCCGCCGCCCGCGCCCGAGGTGAACGCGCCCGGGAAGCCGGTCCAGCTCTTGCCGTCGGCCGCGAGCGCGGCCTTCTCGGTGCCCCAGCCGGTCTCGAACTGGTACTTGTCGCCCTTGCCGACCGCCAGCGACGTACCGCCGACCGCCGTCACCCACGCCGAGTTGGCCGGGGTGTCGACCTGCTTCGTACCGGTGTTGGCGACCTCGTCGCCGTTGTCGCCGGAGGAGAAGTAGAAGCCGATGCCCTCGACCGCGCCGAACTGGAAGACCTGGTCGTAGGCGGCGGCGAGGTCCGGGGTCTGGTTGGCCTCGATGTCGCCCCACGAGTTGGAGACGATGTCGGCCAGGTGACCGTCGACGATCTTGCTGAGCGAGTCGAGCAGGTCGTCGTCGTAGCAGGAGGCGGCACCCACGTACGTGATGTTCGCCCCCGGCGCGACCGCGTGCACGGCCTCGACGTCGAGGGTCTCCTCGCCGTACCAGCCGGCCGCGCCGCACTCCTCGGTCTTCGTGTAGGTGCCGGGCAGCACCTGACGCAGCTGACTGGTGGAGTACTTCGCGTCGCCGTGCTTCTTGGCGTACGAAGCCGCGTCGAACGCGATGGTCGGCGAGGCGTACGCGTCGGTGATGGCGACGCGGACACCCTTGCCGGTGTGCTTGCCCGCGCCGTAGGCGGCGCGCAGCTGCTTGCCGGTGTATCCCTGCACCGCGTACGGGATCTTCTTGCCGTACGCGTCCGGCAGCGTGCTCGCGGTGTTCGAGCCGTAGTACGAGGAGAACGGCCCGGCGTTGCGGAACACCGCGTCCGGAGGCGGCAGGGTGTCGTTGTGCGTCGCCTTGTGCGGGGCGTTGTCCAGGCCGGTGACGGTCAGGACGGCGCCGTTCAGGGCGGCCGGGACGGAGGCCGACCCGGCCGGAGCCCGGTAGGTCTTCCCGCCCTTGGCGTAGTTGTGCAGCTGGGTGCCGAACGCCTTCTCGGCGGCGGCGACGTCACCGGTGACGGAGACGTAGTGCTGCGTGCTGCCGGTGACCTTCAGGCCGGCCGACTTCAGCCACGAGGTCACCTCGGCGACCTGTGCCTTGGTGGCGCCGAAGCGGGCCTGCGTCTGCTCGGCGGAGAGGTACTTCCCGTACGAGGCAGACGCCGGGTCGGCGACGGCCTTGGCATACGCGGCAAGGCCGGCGGCGTCCCGGCCCGCGAAGTAGACCCGGGCGGAGACCTGGGAGCTGTCGGACGCTGCCCCCTTGTCCGCCTTCGCCGTGGCCCACGCGGGCTTGGTGCCCGCGAGGGTGTGCCGGCTCGGGCCGGTCGCGGCGTGGGCCGCGGGTATGCCGAGCGCCAGCGCGCCGGCGAGCAGCGGCAATGTCGCTGCCATGCTCACTCCGGCGCGTACTGCAGCGCGATTGGATCTCATAAAACCCCCTGCGATGCGGTTCGTCGCATGTGCGGTCGTCCGTGATGCGCGAGACCGTGCGCCGAACGGAGGGCACACGGAATGGATCACGCTGGGGTCACTCTGGCGATGAACCGTTCATGCAAGGGGAATGAGAAGGCCAAGGAAATGCCAAGTGGACGTGATTGAAGGTCGTTTGGGGCGGTTTGGAGAGGGCCCCTTCCACGGTCATAGGGATATCCCTCGACTTCGTGTGAAGGGGTTCCCCCGCCACCGCGCACGCCCTAGTCGCGTGCCTTCGCGCCGCGCGCCTTCAACAGGTCGGCCATCAGCTTGATTTCGGACTGCTGCGCATCGACCATGCCCTGCGCGAGCTTCTTCTCCACGCCGACCGTGCACTTCTGGACGCAGCCCTCGGCCATGTGGATGCCGCCCTTGTGGTGGTCGGTCATCAGCTGCAGGTAGAGGATCTCGGCCTGCTTGCCCTTCAGCGTGTTCAGCTTCTTCAGCTCGGTGTTGGTCGCCATGCCCGGCATCAGCGCGCCGTCCTTGCCGGACGCCATGTCGCCCATGCCCATCCAGGTCATGGGCGGGTCCGCGGACACCTTCGGCAGCTCCCACAGGTCGAGCCAGCCGAGCAGCATGCCGCGCTGGTTGGCCTGCGTCTGCGCGATGTCGTAAGCGAGCCGCCGTACCTCCTCGTCGCTCGTGCGGTCGCGCACGAGGTACGACATCTCGACGGCCTGCTGGTGGTGGACCGCCATGTCCCGCGCGAAGCCCGCGTCCGCGGAGTCCGCGGCCGGCGCCCTGGTCCCCGGGTCGTCGCTCTCGGCGACCGCGTACGTGATGGCCCCGGCGGCGACCAGCACCGCCGCCGTGGTGCCCGCGATCCAGCCCGCCTGCCTCATCTGGCTCACTGCGACAGGCCGTTGGTGCAGGCGGCCCCCGGCTCGGGCGTCTGCTTGCCCTGCACGAACTCGGAGAAGAACGTGTTGACTGCCGGGTCGCTCGCACCGGTCACCGTGCGCTGCTTGCCCCAGGCGCTGAGCATGATCGGGTCCTTCTGGTCCTCGACGGGGCTCATCAGGGTGTACGGGGTCTTCTTGACCTTCTCCGAGAGCGACTTCACGTCGGCGTCCGAGGCCTTGCCGTTGTACGTCACCCACACCGCGCCGTGCTCCAGCGAGTGCACGGCGTTCATGTTGTTGACCGGCTTGGCGTAGACGTCGCCGTTGCAGTTCATCCACACCTGGTTGTGGTCACCGCCGACCGGGGGCTCCATCGGGTATTTCACGGTCTTGGTGACGTGGTTGCGGGACAGCTTCCCCGACCACGTCCGCACGCCGTCCTTGCCCGCGACGAAGTGCCCGGAGCCACCGCCCTTGGAGTCGCTCGACGAGGTGTCGCTCTTGTCGGACTGCGACCTGACCAGGACGACACCGCCGACCACGAGACCGACCACGACGACCGTGCTGGCCGTGATCGTGAGGATCCGGTTACGACGCTCCCGGGAACGGTCGGCCTTGCGCATCTCTTCTATGCGCGCCTTGCGCTGCGCGGAGGTGGTGTTCTTGGCGGAACCCATGGCGAGTCCTTATGGGGATGGGACGGTCGGGTCCGCTGATCGTAATGGGGAGAGGGTGCCCAGCAGGCGATCAGGGCACAGAATGTCCAAAGGTGCGCGCTCCGCGACAACGGCGCCGGCGGTTCCGTACGCCCCGAGCGGATAATTTGAACCGAGGATGCGCATTATCTACGCTGACGGTATGAGGCTGCTCCGCTCCACCGACCTGGCCCTGCGTGTGCTGATGCGGCTCGCCGTCGCGGGCGACTCGACGCCCACGACCCGGGAGGTCGCTGCGGACATGGACGTGCCCTACACGCATGCCGCGAAGGTCGTCGCCGAGCTCCAGCACCTCGGGCTGCTCGCGGCCCGCCGGGGCCGGGGCGGCGGCCTCACGCTCACCGAGGCGGGCCGTACGGCCTCGGTCGGCGCCGTCGTCCGGACCTTCGAGGGGGACGGTGACGTCGTCGACTGCGAGGGCACCGCGCCCTGCCCGCTGCACTCCGCGTGCCGTCTGCGGGGTGCGCTGCGCCGGGCCCAGGAGGCCTTCTTCGCCTCGCTGGACCCGCTGACGGTGCGGGACATGGTCGCGGCACCGACCGGCCCACTGCTGCTGGGAATCTCCAGCCGGCCCTGAGGGTCCCGTATGCCTTCCCTTCCGTTCTCTTTCGTTCCCTTCCGTTCCCTTCCGTTCCCTTCCGTGTTTCCGGTACGGGACCGGCGGGACGGCGAGCCGCCCCGCGCTCCTGTCAGTCCTGTGCGAGCCAGAGGTCGGGCCCGAACACCTCGTAGTGGATGTCGGCGGCGGCCACCCCCTTGCCGAGGAGCTGGGCGCGCACCGCCCGCATGAAGGGCAGCGGGCCGCACAGGTACGCCCGTGTGCCCGGGGCGACCGGCACCGAGGAGAGGTCCGCGCGGCCGCGGTGGCCGGCCCCTGCCTCCTCGGCGCCCCGCTCGTACCAGAAGTGCACCGCCGCGTCGGCGAGCTTCTCCGCGTACGCCATGTGGTCGGCGCGCAGGGCGTGGTCGGCGGGGGAGCGGTCGGCGTGCACGACCGTGACCGGGGCGCGGTGTCCGGCGATCGCGAGCTGTTCCAGCATGGCGATCATCGGGGTGACGCCGATGCCGGCGGAGGCCAGCAGCACGGGGGCGTCCGTGGCGTCGAGCACCAGATCGCCGTACGGGGCGGAGACCTCCAGGGTGGAGCCGGCTCCGACGTGGGTGTGCAGGTGGTTCGAGACCTCGCCGTCGGGGCCTCCGGCGTCGAGCACCCGTTTGACGCCGATCCGGCGGTCCGGTGAGCCAGGGGCGCCGGCGAGGCTGTACTGGCGTATCTGGCGGGCGCCGTCCGGCAGCGTCACGCGGACCGAGACGTACTGGCCCGCCCGGAAGTCCGGCAGCGGCCCGCCGTCGGCCGGGCGCATCCGGAAGGTGGCGACGTCGGCGGTCTCCTCGTCGCGACCCACGACCTCCCACGTCCGCCAGCCGGAGGAACCGGCCGCGTGCCGGGCGTACAGCCGCTTCTCCAGAGCGGTCAGCGCGTTCGCCATCAGCCAGTAGACCTCGTCCCAGGCGGCCGCGACCTCGGGGGTGACGGCGTCGCCGAGGATCTCGGCGATGGCCGCGAAGAGGTGTTCGCGCACGAGCGCGTACTGCTCGGGAGCGATCCCCAGTGAGGCGTGCTTGTGGGCGATGCGGCTCAGCATGACGTCGGGGCGCTCGTCCGGCCGCGCGACGAGGTGACCGGCGAAGGCGGCGATGGATCCCGCCAGCGCCTGGCGCTGGGTGCCCGAGGCCTGGTTGCCGCGGTTGAAGAGGTCGCGCAGCAGCTCGGGGTGGGCGGCGAACAGCCCCTCGTAGAAGCGCTCGGCGATCTCGCCGATGGCCGCGCGGACCGCGGGGAGGGTGGCGCGCACGGTGACGGTGGACTGCTCGGACAGCATCGGAACTCCTCAAGGCCACGACGGAAGCGGAGGGTTGCGGTTGCGGTTCCCTCGTCCTACGGCACGGTAGTAAAAGTTGCATCTGAGATGCAACTTAAAGAGCGCGGGGAGGGAGTGTGGAGGCCGGGCATTACAAGGAGGCGGGTGAGCAGGCAGTATGGGCAGCAGAGCGGGACACCTTCCGTATGCGAGGCGTTCACTCCGTGGTCGGCGGGCCGATCATGGTCGGCAACGCGCACGAAATGGTGTTGTGGTGGGATGCTCAGGTGCCCCGACCGTCTTCGAGGCGTGGGAGCAGGCGGCCTGACCAGCAAGGATGGGTGGAAGCGGAAGATGGACAAGCAGCAGGAGTTCGTGCTCCGGACACTGGAGGAGCGGGACATCCGGTTCGTACGGCTGTGGTTCACGGACGTGCTGGGCTTCCTCAAGTCGGTGGCCGTTGCTCCGGCCGAGCTGGAGCAGGCCTTCGACGAGGGCATCGGCTTCGACGGCTCGGCGATCGAGGGCTTCGCCCGCGTCTACGAGTCCGACATGATCGCCAAGCCCGACCCGTCGACGTTCCAGGTGCTGCCGTGGCGCGCGGAGGCCCCCGGCACGGCGCGCATGTTCTGCGACATCCTGATGCCGGACGGCTCCCCGTCCTTCGCCGACCCGCGCTACGTCCTCAAACGCGCCCTCGCGAAGACCTCCGACCTGGGCTTCACCTTCTACACCCACCCGGAGATCGAGTTCTTCCTGCTGAAGGACCGCCCGCTGGACGGCTCCCGCCCCACCCCCGCCGACAACTCGGGCTACTTCGACCACACCCCCCAGAACGTCGGCATGGACTTCCGCCGCCAGGCGATCACCATGCTGGAGTCGATGGGCATCTCGGTGGAGTTCTCCCACCACGAGGGCGCGCCCGGCCAGCAGGAGATCGACCTCCGCTACGCCGACGCCCTCTCCACGGCGGACAACATCATGACCTTCCGCCTGGTCATGAAGCAGGTGGCGCTGGAGCAGGGGGTGCAGGCGACCTTCATGCCCAAGCCCTTCTCCGAGCACCCCGGCTCCGGCATGCACACCCACCTCTCGCTCTTCGAGGGCGACCGCAACGCCTTCTACGAGTCCGGCTCGGAGTACCAGCTCTCCAAGGTCGGCCGCTCCTTCATCGCGGGCCTGCTCAAGCACGCCGCGGAGATCTCGGCCGTCACCAACCAGTGGGTCAACTCCTACAAGCGCATCTGGGGCGGCTCGGAGCGCACCGCGGGCGCCGGCGGCGAAGCCCCCTCGTACATCTGCTGGGGCCACAACAACCGCTCCGCCCTCGTCCGCGTCCCGATGTACAAGCCCGGCAAGACCGGCTCCGCCCGGGTGGAGGTCCGCTCCATCGACTCGGGCGCGAACCCGTACCTGGCCTACGCCCTGCTGCTCGCCGCCGGCCTCAAGGGCATCGAGGAGGGCTACGAGCTCCCGCCGGGCGCCGACGACGACGTCTGGGCCCTCTCCGACGCCGAGCGCCGCGCGATGGGCATCGAGCCCCTGCCCCAGAACCTCGGCGAGGCCCTCACCCTCATGCAGCGCAGCGAACTGGTCGCCGAGACCCTCGGCGAACACGTCTTCGACTTCTTCCTGCGCAACAAGAAGTCGGAGTGGGAGGAGTACCGCTCCGAGGTGACGGCGTTCGAGCTGCGGAAGAACCTGCCGGTGCTGTAGTCGCAGGGCAGCGGCGGTTTTCGCGATGCGGTAAGCGGGGCCGACGGCTATCGACCGCCGGCCCCGCGGCCGTCCTCACTGCCCCTGGGCCGTCTGTGGGCCGTCCGTCCGGTGGCCCGCACGGCGAACGTGCGGTCCGCTGTCCACGGCGTGACCCGCCGCTGATTGGGCGCCGGAGCACGTACGGTGCTGGCCTTGCAGGGGTTCCGGTGCAGGTGGTCGTCGTCCACTGCCGCGGTGAATACGGCGGACACGCTCGCGTAGATGACGCGGCGGTACGAGGACGCGGGTACCGCGCGCTCCAGTTCGCTGAGCCAGTCGCGCATGTGCTCCGGCTTGAACGAGCCGAGGGGGCGCGATCCCCTGTAGGGAATGGCATGGCGGCGGAGCTGCCCGTCTACGGACTCCCAGGGTGGTCCATCTTCGTGCTCGTCCTGCCCTTCCTCGGCGTCCTCGTGCACCTCATCGCCCGCGGCAAGAACATGGGTCTACGCGAAGCGGAGCAGGCCAAGGCCGAGCAGCAAGCCTTCGACAACTGCATCCGCGAGTCCGCCGGCACCGCCAAGCCAAGCGCGACCGACGAATTTGCGAGGCTCTCGGAGACCAAGGCCAAGGGCGACCTCACGGACGAGGAATTCCAACGCGCCAAGGAGAAGATCCTGCACCGACCGACACAGGCCGCGCAGGAGCAAACTCCACAGCTCAAGGGCGGTCCCATCGATGCAGCGCATTTTCAGCAACGGATGTACCGAGAGCGCGGATATGCCTGCTTTATGGTGACCCGAGGGGTCGCGCGCACAAGCCGTGACGCACACGGAACCTCTGGAGGTGCAAGCGGTGAGGCGATGGCGGGCCCTGATCATCCTCGGTACCGCCCAGTTCCTGATGGTGCTCGACACCTCGGTCATGAACGTCTCGATCAGCCAGTTGGTCGAGGACTTCGACACCGAGGTCACCGCGATTCAGGCCGTCATCACCCTCTACACCCTGGTCATGGCAGCCCTCATGATCACAGGTGGGAAACTCGGGGACATGCTCGGACGCCGCAAGGTGTTCGGCATCGGACTGATCGTGTACGCCACGGGCTCCGCCCTCACCGCTGTGGCTCCGACCCTGTGGGTGCTCATCCTGGGCTGGTCCGTGATCGAAGGGCTCGGCGCGGCGCTGGTCCTTCCGGCGCTTGCCGCTCTCGTGGCCGGGACCTACCGGGGCCGGGACCGGGCCGTCGCCTACGGGGTCATCGGCGGACTGGCCGGAGCCGGCATCGCAGTCGGACCCTTGGTCGGTGGCTGGGTGACCACCTACCTCACCTGGCGTCTGGTCTTCGCCGCCGAGGTTGTGCTGGTGGCGGCCATCCTCTTGGGCATGCGCTGGATCGAGGAGCAGCCCCACCGCGGCTCCCGACCGCACCTCGACAAGGTCGGAGCCGCGCTGTCCTCCGTCGGCCTGGCCCTGGTGGTGCTGGGCGTCCTGCAAAGCAGCAGCTGGGGCTGGCTGCGCCCCCGCAACTCCCCCGTGACCGTCTTCGGCTTCTCCCTCACCGTCTTCGTCATCGCTGCCGGGGCCTTCGTGCTGTGGCTGTTCCGGTTGTGGGAGCGACGGCAGGAGGCGCGTAGGCATGAACCCCTCGTACGTTTCTCGCTGTTCGGCGTGCCCGCTCTACGGGCCGGCCTTGCCGCGTTGCTCAGTCAGAACCTCATCCTGCTGGGCCTGTTCTTCGTCATCCCTCTGTACCTCCAGATCGTGCAGGGCCTCAGTGCCTTCGAGACCGGGCTGCGGCTGCTACCGGTGTCGATCAGCATGCTCGTGGTCTCCATGAGCGGCCCCCTGCTCGGCCGGATCGCCTCCCCCCGCACGGTGGTCCGTACGGCTCTGCTGATTCTCGTCGCGGCGATTCTCTGGTTGCTGGCCACCATCACTCCATCCCTCGACGATCTTTCCTTCGCATGGGCGATGGCCTTGCTCGGCACGGGTATGGGCCTGCTCGCCTCCCAGCTCGGCAACGTCGTCCAATCGAGCGTCGGCGAATCGGAACGCAGCGAGGTCGGCGGTCTCCAGTACACGGCTCAGAACCTGGGGTCCTCCCTCGGAACCGCCCTCATCGGCTCGCTGCTCATCGGGGCACTGGTGCACGTGTTCACTACACGGATCGAGGACAACCCGGAGATCTCCAACGCGGCACGTCAACAGGTCGGCATCACCATCGAAGCGGGCGTCAGCTTCGTCGGCACCGACCAGGTACGAGCCGCGGCGGAGCGTGCGGGCCTTGGCAAGCCCGAGGCCGACGCCCTCGTGGCCGAATACGCCGAGGCGCAGCTCGGCAGCCTCAAAGCCGCCGTCCTCGCCACCGCCGGCATCGCGCTCGCCGGCTTCCCGTCCACCCGGCACCTGCCGACAGACCGGCTCCGCAAAACCCCGGCTGCCTGAGGGCTTCGTTCCATGACGGGTCACAACAGGACCCCCGGCCGACCCGGGGAACGCCGGCGCAGGTTCTTGAACCGGATGCGCATGGACCGCAGCCGCTGGACGGCAGCCCAGCGACTACGAACAGGCGTGGCGGGCACGCTGTGGAGTCAGCTCACCGCGATCGACTTTTTCGGTCACTCGTTCCAACTGGCCGCCCTGGCATTCCTGTGCTTCTTCCCCTTCCTCATCGTCATCACTGCGGCTGTGGGCCGCGACGCCGCCGCTGTGGTCGCCGGCTGGCTGGGGCTGGACCGACCAGCCGCGCAAGCCGTGGCGTCCCTGTTTACGCCCGGTCAGGGGCAAGGCACACTCACGGTGCCGAGCGCCTTCCTGCTGGTCCTCGGGGCTGTGGCTGTCGCCAGCGTCCTTCAGGGCTGGTACCAGACTGTTTTCGACGTCCCGGCCCGAGGCTGGCGGGACGTCCGTACACAGCTGTACTGGCTCGCGGCACTGCTCACATACGGTGCAGCGCAGGCGGCCGTGGGCAGAACACTCGGCGGGCCAGTACTGCAGAGCCTGGTCGGCTTCGCCTTCGCGACGTTGTTCTGGTGGTGGAGCATGCGCACACTGCTGGCTGGAGCCGTGCGATGGCCCGCCCTCTTTCCGGCAGCCCTGGTCACCGGTGCCTGCTGGACAGGCCTGGGAGTCTTCTCCTCCCGCTACTTCTCCTCGGCAATCGTGGCCAACCAGCAGAAGTACGGCCCCATCGGCATCGTCATGATCATCTTGTCCTGGCTGGTGGCGGTGGGCGTAGTCATCCACCTGGGAGCAGTGGTCGGCCGCCTGTATCTCGACCGCCGTGCACGACCATGAACGGGGCTGAGGCGACCCAGCCAGCAGCCCGCCGTTAGCTCGGCCCACGCAGCTGATGCGCCACGACAAGGCAGTTGGCCCCCGCGCGGCCCGCCATCCCGGAACTGGCGGGCCCACGCCTCGAAAGGCGCCGCCGCGGGGTAATCGGAACCTGCGCCTCCGCCGGTCGAAACGGAAGCCCCTGTCTCCGCAACAACCGGGCCGCCCACTCGTGTGCGGCTGGGCCCGGGCCTCAGCAGGGTTCTCCGGACTCGCACGTCACTGGCCCCGGCTCGTCGCTGTAGGACGTCCGCCGAATGTGTGTGACAAGAGGGGCGGCCCGTGGGGACTGCGGACATCGTGGTGCCCGCCGCTCACTGCGAGATCGTCTGCGAGATCCCGATCAGCCGTCCATAGCGGTCTGCGGGGCCGGACCCGGGGAAGCAGGTCTACGGGTGTCGCGCCTACTTTCGGCGTCGGACGTACCAACCGGCCACCAGCACGATGAGGATGGCAACGACGAAGGCCCACAAGGTCGTTGCGCCGTGGTACGAGCGGTAGGCAATCAGAGCAAGCATGTTCAGGCGGATACCCCGGGCGTACGGCTTCAGCCGACCCGCGTTGCCCGCCTCTCTGCCGAATGCGTGTCGAAGCCGCCGCACGTCCGCAGTCGTCAGCCGAAGAACGCGAGGTCAGAGAGCGTGCACCGTTGATCTCGCCAAGCGCCTTCTAAAGTACGGCTGAAGGGGTTGGACTATCCGTTGTGTGCTTCGAGCTCGGTCGCCAGCGTCTGTTGGGTGGCCGCCCACGACGCCAGGAGCGCCAAATTGTCAGCGGCCGGTGTGCCCGCGGGTGCGGTGTAGACGTTGAGGTGCAGGCCGGGTTCGGCGGGCAGTTCCAGCGACTCGACGTCCAAGTCGAGCCGGCCCACGATCGGATGGCGCACACGCTTGCGGCCGGACCGGTGCAGCCGCACGTCCTGAGATGCCCAGCGCTGCCGAAATAGCTCACTGCACGTTGACAGTTCGCCGACTAGGGCGATCAGCTCCTCGTCGTGCGGATTGCGGCCGGCTTCCATGCGTAGCTTCGCGGCCGCGTCACCGGTAATTTGGTCGTAGTCGACAAAGAAATCGCTGGCCGCCTCGGGGTTCAGATAGACGAACCGCGCTGTGTTCGCGGGACGTCGCGGGCCGGCCAGCACCGGTGAATACAGCGCGCGAGCGAGTTGATTCATGGCGAGCACGTCATAACGGCCGTTACCGATCCAGGCCGGCGCACCGGAGATCGCGTCGAGCACCTGCTGCAGGGTCGAGCGCACCGTCACGGCGGGCCTACGCCGGCGTGGGCCGCTGGGCGCCCTGGACTGGCGCGCGAGGTGCAACAGGTGGTCGCGCTCGGCCTCGTCGAGTTGCAAGGCGGAGGCCAACGCGTCGAGCACGCCATCGGAGGCACCGGCGAGGCCGCCGCGCTCCATGCGCACGTAGTAGTCGACCGATACCCCCGCCAGGAGCGCTACCTCCTAGCGGCGCAGACCTTTGACCCGACGGTTGCCGCCGTAAGCGGGCAGGCCCGCCTGCTCGGGTGCGATGCGGGCGCGACGCGAGCTGAGAAACCCCCGGATCTCGGTGCGTAGATCCATCGTGGCCATCCCCTCACCGTAAGCCCGTCCCGCAGTTAAGGGGTACCCGATGCGGTCGTCGCGATGCCGCCGTCTACCGGGATGATGGTGCCCGTGAGGTAGGACCCGGCCCGGCTAGCGAGAAACACGGCGATACCCGCCATGTCGTCGTCGCGCCCGAGCCGGCGCAGAGGGGCCGCCGCCGCGATCGTGTCGCCGATGGCATCGAGTGTGGACGCCATCATCTGCGACGGGAACACTCCCGGTGCCACCGCGTTCACCGTGACGTGCTGTGGGCCCAGCTCTCTGGCAAGCACTCTGGTGAGTTGATGGAGTGCCGCTTTGCTGCTGACGTACGAGTAGTTGGGCGACTGGGCGACGTGGATGGCGCCGATACTGCCGATGTTAATGATCCGCGCGGGATCATCGGCGGTGCCCGCCCTGCGAAGTGCGGGGAGCAGCGCCTGCACCAGCCAGAACGGCGACTTGAGGTTGAGGTCGATCACTGCGTCCCAGGCCTCGTCCGGGAACGTCGCTAGCGGCTCGCGCCACATCGCTCCCGCGTTGTTGACCAGGATGTCCAGGCGTTCCGAGTCGGCTTTAACAAGATCAGCGAGGCGCTGACACTCGTCGTGCCTGGACAGGTCGGCGGGGATTGCTTGAACGTCGCCGAATTCGGACAGTAGATGCTGTGCCTCCGCGCACGTGTATGCCTTGCGTGAGCTGATGACGACGCGGGCGCCCGCCTGGAGAAGGCCGCGCGCTATCATCATCCCAATGCCCCTGGTGCCGCCAGTGACAAGGGCGTACTTCCCACTCAGATCGAAAAGTTCTGTGTGAGTGGTGAATTGGTTGTCCGCCATTGGTCTCCGTCCCTTCTGTCGTGGAGGAATGCGCCGACACGGTCGCACATTCGGGGCAGCTGAATTGAACTGATGGGGATAAAGCCGCAGTGCGTGTCCATGTTGACAGGCGTTTTGGCCGTCTAGGAGACCCTGGTGATACAGGTACTGTGAGAGCCACCCTCGCCTGGTGCGCTGACCCCGGATCGACCGGCTTGATGCCCGTGGATGGTTCTTCCAGAAACGAAGAAGATCCGTTACTGGGGCGTGAGCAATCTGGACGTCGCCGACATGGCCGAGCTGACCGCCCTTCCCGGCGGCGACGCGGTGGCCGTCGACCAGGTGCTGTACAACCTCTCCCGGCGCGGCGTCGAGTGGGATCTGCTCCCCTGGTGCCGCGAGGCCGGGGTGACGGTCATGGCCTGCTCCCCGATCGAGCAGGGGCGACTGCTGAAGGTCGAGGCTGTGGGTGCCGTGGCCCGGGCCCTCGGAGCCACGCCGGTCCAGGTGGCACTCGCCTGGGTGCTGGCACAGGGGGCGGCCGCGATCCCTCGTTCCGGATCACCCGACCACGTTCGGGAGATCCGCGGCGCGGTGGACCTCCACCTTCCCGCCGAGGCGCTCGACGCCCTCGACGAGGCGTTCCCGCCGCCCAGCGGGCCCACTCCCCTGGAGATACTCTGAAGGAGTGGACAGGATGGCGCGCCCCCCGTTCGTCGTCGGAATGGGGGGTTCGCTGCGCACCCCGTCGACCAGCCTCACCGCACTGTGTGTGGCGGTCGAGGGAGCCGCCGAGGCGGGCGCCGAAACCCAGGTGATCGACCTCAAGCGGCTGGATCTTCCGTTCTACACCTCCGAGCACGGGATCCCACCGTCCGCTCGCCGGTTTGCGGACACCGTGCAGGCCGCCGACGCCCTGCTGTGGAGCAGCCCGACGTACCACGGGTCGGTCAGCGGCGCGTTCAAGAACGCGGTGGACTGGCTCGCCCTCCTGGCCGACCACGACCCGCCCTACCTGAGCAACACACCCGTGGGGATGCTGGCGACCGCCGGTGGAGTGCAGGGCCTGCAGGCGATCAATGCGATGGAGTTCATCGTCCGGTCGCTGCGCGGCTGGGCGGTGCCGCTGGTGTTCGCGGTCCCGCGGTCCTCCCGGGTCTTCGATGGCGACGGACGCCTCACCGACCAGGCGGTCGCGGACCAATTGCGCGGCCTCGGCGCGGAGGTGACCCGGGCGGCCCTGCAGTTCCGGGCGGAGGGCACGTGTGACTACGCTCAGGAGCGGCCGTCCGGGGCCGGCCTGGAGTGAACCGGCCCTGCCACACAGGGGCGGGCCTGGAGTGAACCGGCCCTGCCACACAGGGCGCCGGAGGTCGCACTCCCTCAAGCCCCCGCGGTCCGCCCCGCGGACCGCCGGGGCTCGCCGCGCGCCTCGGAGCGCCCGGGCGGGAAGTGCGGCAGCACGTGCTCGGCCAGTTCGTCGATCACTTCGGCGACCGGGCGGCGGCTGTGCTTGAAGTTGATCATCAGCTGGTCGATGCCGATGTCCTGCCAGGCCCGCATCATCGCGAGGAACGACACCCGGCCCACCGAGAAGCCCTGGTGGATGCGCCGGGGCAGGGCCAGCGGGTCCTCGGCCAGGTCCAGATAGGTGGCCTGGGCGTAGGGCTTGAACCCATCGCCGTCACTGCGGGTCAGCTCCCGCCACCGCTCGATGTTCTCGGCCTGCTGCTGGAGCGGCGGGGTGTAGTACAGCCAGCCGTCCGTGTTGCCGGCGATCCACCGGACGTCCTGCCTGCCGTGTCCCGTCATCAGTATGGGGATCCGCCGGTACACCGGCTTGGGCAGCAGATCGGTGCCGCGCATCTGGCCGAGCGGCGACTCCACGTGCGGGAAACGGTGCTCGAGGACGAGACGGAAGTACTCCAGCGACTGCCGGAACCTCTCGGCCCGGCCGCCCAGGTCCTGACCGAAGGCCGGGAACTCCACGGGCCGGTCCCCGGTGGCCACCCCGAGCAGGAGCCGTCCGCCTGACAGCTGGTCCACGGAGGCGGCCGCCTTGGCGGTGTGCAATGGATGCCGCAGCGGCATGACGATGCTGGCGGTCCCCAGTGTGATCGAGGTGGTGCGGGCGGTGAGCTGTCCCAGGTACACCCATGGGTCGAAGACCTGCCCGGCGTCCCCGAAGCTCGGGTCCAGCAGCGGCACGTCACGGACCCACACCGAGGCGAAGCCGGCCCGCTCGGCCTGCTGGATCCGCTCGATGTGCCCGGCGAGGGACGGCACGGGCCCGTCGAAGCCCTCCAGGGGCGTGATGGCGCCCACGGTCATCCTGCCGCCGGGATACGCCCTGGCCATGGCCGCGTGCTCGGAGAACGGCAGCTGGGCCCCGCCTTCGACGTCCACGGGTGCGCCGCCTGAGGGAACTGTCGGTTGTGTCATGCGATCCTCCGGCGATTTCATGCAGTGGCCGGGTCTCCATCCATGCGCAGTGTGACCGCACCACGCCTGCTGCTGCCGCCTTTCCGGGCTCTGTTGCTGCTTCCTTCAGTGTGTCGTTGATGAAGTCTTCTACGCCACTGGGCAGGGTGTCCTACGACATTGCCGTCGGAGAGGGCACCGAAAGATGCTCCGCTTTGTGGCGTCCAAACGATCAGTTCTCGCTCGAAGCGTTGCACGCGCCCCGGTCGGCCCATGCGATCGTGTTCATCCTCGAGTGGAAACCAACCTGATTGTTTTCCCAGTTGTGCTCAGCCCAGAAGGCGCGGATTCCCCGTACACAGCTGCAGCGCCAATTTGCGGCGTCCAGTAGATCGAGGCTCCTGGCCTGTCCTGCAGCTGCATCGCCCTGAAGTGATGGAAGCGGCCATGTCCGTCGGGACAAGGTGACTCGTCAGTCAGCGGGTAGCCGTATTGCTCCCTGCCGATGCTGAGCCATTTTTGCCGGATCAACCCCCACACAGCGAAAGCGCCGATCTCGGGGTGCCAGGAAACGGATCCGCCATTGAACTCCTGGGCTGCCCCACACCGTCAAATGTTGGCCGCTCAATGTCTGGCGCTGGCCCGAGGAGTCCGCCGTCTGCACCGACTGTGTCCACTTGTCGCGAATCGCTCCAATGACATCTGCCATCTCACCACCCAGCTTCCCCCTTGGGGCGGGTGTGTCAAATCTTAGGTATGGGTCGCTCTTCCGCCGGTCAGATTCTACCCGCGATGCATATCTGAAGGTCTCTCAGGTACGGAAGACAGCGGGGCGGCCGCAGCCACTCAATTCTGCTTGCAACGGCAACCGTAGGCGCCCGTCAGCCAGGGTCGGTGGGTTATCAGCTGGAGGGATGCGTGGGCCCGTTGACTCCGAAGAGTCATGGAGCCATTTTCAACCTGGCTGGTGACTGGGTGAGTTGGCGGTGTGCTGCCCGCAGGATGCGGTGAAGCTAGGTGACGGCGTTCGAGCTGCGGAAGAACCTGCCGGTGCTGTAGTCGCAGGTCAGGGACGTTTCTTGGCATGCAGTACGCGGGGCCCCCGGTCGATGACCGAGGGCCCCGTGGCTGTCCCGGAGGGGCCGGCCCGTGTGCCGCAGGAGGTTCCCCGGTGGCAGGCAGGTACTCGGGGCCTCGACGGGGCCGCCCCCCGCCGGGGCGTTCAGCCCAGGTAGAAGTCCTTGCGGGCGGCGACGAACTCCTCGATCGACCGGGCGGGGACGCCCGTGACGCGCTCGACACCGTCGGTCGTGCGGTCGTAGCGGTTGTCCCGGTGCAACCGGGCCATGGTGGCGACGTGCTGCTGGAGGTGCGGCGGCATCCCCAGCTTCGGGAGCTGGGCCTCCCACCGGTCCAGCGGCATGTCCGCATAGGACACCGGACGGCCCAGCGCCCGGGAGAACTCCGCGGCCAGCTCCGGCATGTCGACCGAGCGCGGCCCGGTCAGCTCGTGGACCCGCCCGATGTGCGGAGCCGGGTCGCGGAGCACGGTGGCGACGACCCGGGCGACGTCGTCCACCGCGACCGGCGAGGTGCGTCCGGTGCCGAACGGCAGCGCGATCGTGCCGTTCGCCTGAATCGACCGCGCCGCCATCGTCGTGAACAGCGGGGTGTCCAGGAACGCCGTCGGCCGGATGTGCACCACGGGCAGGCCGGACCAGTTCAGCACCTGCTCCGCCAGCCAGTGCAGCCGCTGCTGGTGCGACTCCTCCGTGCTGGTGGCGGTCATCTGCGACACCGTCATCTGCGACAGACCGACCAGCGCGTCCAGCCTTCCGTACTCCCTCGCGACGGAGGCCACCACGGTCGCGGCCAGCAGGTGGTCCGGCGACACGCGCATCGCGAAGTACATCCGCGCCACGCCCCGCAGCGCGGCCGCTACCGTCTCGGGCCGGGTGAGGTCACCGATGACGACCTCCGCGCCGAGCGCCCGCAGCTCAGCCGAACGCTCGTCGTCGTGGCGGACCATGAAACGCACCGGCACATCCTGAGCACGCAAGTGCTCGAAGACCGCGCGGCCCACGCCGCCGGCGCCGGGTATGAGAACAAGGTTGTCGGCAGTCATCGGTCGTTCTCCTTCGGAGTGATGCAACATCTGAGGTGAGGTGGTGCGTTGAGGTGGTGCGTTGGGGCGGTGAGTCGGGTGGGGTTGAGTTGACGCGTTGAACTGAGGAGGCGCGTCGGGTGAGTTGACGACTTCGTGTCGAGGTGTGATCAGAGCGTCGGCGCCGCTGTCGGCAGGGCGGCCGCCGCGTCGATGCCGGCGCCGGCACCGCGGGGACTTTCCCGGCAGGCGCTCGCCTCCGGTGTCCCGCGGGGACGGTTGGTGAGCACCGTCGGGCTCAGGCGGTCCGGCGCCGGGAATGACCGTCGGCGGCCGCGGGGGCGTCCTTGCCCGGCAGGAAGACCAGTACGACGACCGCGCCGGCCAGGGCGACGGCAGCCGACCCCATCGCGGTGACGTGCATGGCATGGATGAAGGCGTCGTGCGCGGGCCGCACCAGCGCCGTGCCGGCCGGTCCCAGCTTCTCGGCGACGGTCAGGGTCGCCTGGACGGATTCACCCGCGGCGTGCCGGTCGGCGGCGGGCAGTGCGCCCAGGTGCCCGTCGATGCCGTTGCGGTAGGTGGTGGACAGCAGTGACCCCAGAACGGCGACCCCCATCGCCCCGCCGACCTGCCGGAAGGTGTTGTTGACGGCGGATCCGGAGCCGGCCTTCTCCCGTGGCAGCGACGACATGATCATGACGGTGGCGGGCGGCATCACATGTGCCATCCCCGTGCCCATCAGGAAGAACAGCACCTCCAGGACCCAGATGGGGGTGTCCTGGCCGAGCAGCAGGAAGCCGGCGAAGGCCACGGCGGTCAGGACCAGGCCGCCGGAGCACACGGCTCGCGCACCGAAGCGGTCCACGACCAGCCGGGCCCGCGGGGCGAAGAACATCTGGGAGACGGCCAGCGGCACCACGAGCAGCCCGGACTGCAGGACGTTGTAGCCGCGCACGCTCTGGTTGTAGAAGACGCTGAAGAACGTGACGCCCATCAGGGCGAAGAAGACCAGGCCGATGGCGGCGACGGACGCGGAGAAGCGTCGGTTGCGGAAGTAGCCGACGTCGAGGGCCGGATGGTCGCTGCGGGCCTCGTACACCACGAACCCGGCGAGGACCGCGAGGCCGCCGAGGATCGTCGCCCAGGCCTCGGGCCGGGTGAAGTCGCCCAGCTGACCGCCCTTGATGATGCCGTAGACCAGCAGCGCCAGGCCGGCGATCGACAGCAGTACGCCGACCGGGTCGAGCCTGCCGGGCCTGGGGTCCTTGGAGTCGGGGACGATCGCGGCCATCGCGACCATGGCGGCGACCACGATCGGCACGTTGACCAGGAAGACCGAGCCCCACCAGAAGTGCTCCAGCAGGATGCCGCCGGTGATCGGGCCGGCGGCGATGGCGAAACCGACGACACCGGTCCAGATGCCTATGGCCTTGGGCTGCTCCTCGCGCTCGAAGACGTTCATGATGATCGCGAGGGTGGCGGGCAGGATGAAGGCGCCGCCGAAGCCCATCACGGCGCGGAAGGCGATGAGCTGCCCGGAGGAGTCCGACAGCGCGGACAGGACGGATCCCGCGCCGAACACCAGCATGCCGAGGAGCAGCACCTTCTTGCGGCCGAGCCGGTCACCCAGCAGGCCCGCGGTGAAGAGCAGTCCGGCGAAGACCAGCGTGTAGGAGTTGACCGCCCACTCCAACTGGCTCTGGCTGGAGCCGAGTCCGACGGGAGCGGGCTGGGCGATGGTCTTCATCGCCACGTTGAGGATCGAGTTGTCCAGCATCACCACCAGGAGGCTGAACGAGAGCACGGTGAGGATGGCCCAGCGCCGCCGGTGGACCGTCTCGGAAACGCCCTGTCGCCGGGCGGACGGCGCGGGTGGCGTGGACGCCGCGGGCGTGGAGGACTCGGTGGGGGTGGGTGGTGATGCCACAGGGGGTCTCCAGTGCTTTTCGGTGGCTCTGCGATGGCGGGGCGCGAGGCGCGTGGCTCGGGTCGTCGGCCCGGACGCTGGGAGTCGGCGCGTGGTCCTGCCGGCCTGCCGGTTGATCCCACTGCGCAAATAGATGTCGCTAGTAATCTAAACGGAGGGTAGGATAGATGGCAAGCCACATCTACTGAGGAGAGTGATTCCGTGGGTCGCGTGTCCCGGGCGCAGGCAGAGGAGAACCGGCAGCGCGTCGTAGCCACCGCCTCCCGGATGTTCCGTGAGAAGGGCACCGCGGTCAGCATCGCCGACCTGATGAAGTCCGCTGGGCTCACCCACGGCGGGTTCCACAAGCAGTTCGCCTCCAAGGAGGACCTGATCGGCGAGGCCATCACGCACGCCTTCGAGGAGCAGGCGCCACACTCGGGGGTGACGCCCGAGGGGCAGGCCGGGAAGCCCGCGGAGGGGCAGGCCGGGGAGCACGAGGAAGGCCGCCGGAAGCTGATCGAGGACTATCTCTCGGTCTGGCACCGCGACCACAGCGGGGACGGCTGTCCCGTCTCCGGATTCGCCGCCGACCTGGGGCGTGAACCCGAGCAGGCGGCCGACGTGCGCCACATCTACAGGAACGGCGTGCGCAACCGCGCCGCGCGGCTGGCCACCGGCGACGACGACGGCATGGCGCAGCTCTGCACGATGGTCGGTGCCCTGGTCCTCGCCCGCGCCACCCGGGGCGACACGCTCTCCGAAGAACTGCTGGAGGCCGCGCGCACGGCCCTCCTGGGGAGCGGCACCGGTCAGTCCGAACCCCGGCAGCGCACGGACCGACCCGGCCAGGGGGAGGACAGGCCCTAGGTCGTGTTGCGAAAGTCCCGCCTGCCTCGCGGCGCCTGGCACGCCCTCTCGCCGCACCGGGCGAAAACCCGGGTACGTCCAGTACGCGGGCTTCCGCCCGGCACGCCGAGAGCACGCACCAGACGCCGCGAGGCCCGCCCTCCGGGCGGACGACGGGACTTTCGCAACACGCCCTAGTCCTGAACCGGCAGGTCCTGATGTGTGAACACGAAGATCATGTACGCGGCCGCCGCCGCCGTCCCCATCGTCCCGAGGACCAGCCCGGTCAGGGGCTGGGTGCGGCTGACGCCCAGCCGGGAGGCGATCCGGTACTCGATGAGTCCGCGGACGACGCCGGTGAGACCGATGGGCAGGGCGAGCGGCCACACGATCATCCAGAAGGGGCAGCAGAACCAGCACACGACGGAAGCTCCGCCGAAGACCACGGCCAGTCCCCTTCGTCCCGCTCCGCCGTCGGCCACCTCATCAGTACGCGTCACGCAGTGATAAAAGCAGACGTCACTTCGGCACCGTGTCGCAGCTCTCGGAGACTCTCACCACACCGAAGACCACGGGGAGATCGGTGATCTGCCGGTTCGGTCCGGGCCGGGAGCTGCAGATCTTCCACGCGGCCGGGTCGTCCACGGACCGGCCCTGTCCGCTCGCGTCCTCGAAGATCATGTCGATCGAGGAGCTCATCTGCTCCCGCGCACGCCCCGCATTGCCGCCGACGACGTCGGGCATGACGGCGGCGACCGGCTCGGGATCCGCGGAGCGGCGCGCCTCGACGGTCTTCGAGCCGGTCGTGCCGGCCGCCGCGACGTGCGGCGCGGACGACGCGCCGCAGGCGGTGACCGAGACCGACAGCGTGGCGGCGAGCGCGGCGGTGAGAGCGGCTCTCAGGTGCTTGGTCAAGGTCATGTCCCCCCGGAGTGACAACGGTTCGGAACACTATCCACGGTGAGACGGGAGGAAGCACCGCTTTCCTGATCGCGGTTCGGGGGCTTCATGCCTAAGTGCGTGGGCCGTGGTGACCCGTGGGTCAGAGCGAGGGCATGTCCACGAACCGAACGGGACCGGCCGCCCGCCACGTCACCTGGCGGACCGTCCGACGCCGGGCGGCGGACGGTTTCGTGCGGCTCATTCCGACGACGGCCGGTTCACGTACGCCGGAGACACCGCCGCGGTGCTGATGCGCCGCGGCTTTCCCGTGCCGTCGGACGGGACGGTGTACAGGTCGGCTCCGTAGTCCCCGGGGAGGGCGTAGACGAGGGTGTGGTCGTCGCGCCAGACGGCCTGGTCGTCGACGCTGCGGGGCTCGGCGAGAGGGGTTTCGCGCAGGGTGTGGAGGTTCAGGACGTACAGGTGCCAGGGGGCGTCCTTCGGGAGGCCCTTCACCCGCTTCTTGTAGGCGACGCGGGTGCCGTCGGGGGAGAGCGACGGGCACTCGACGTTCGGGTGGAGGGTGGTCAGGGTGCGGGCGCGCAGGTCGCCCCGGACCAGGTACGTCCTGCCGCCGGTGGCGAGCGTCGCGTAGAACGTGCGGTCGTCGGCGGCGAAGGTGACACCCCAGAAGTTGACGTCCGCCGCGTGGTAGGTCCTGCCGTCCTTCACGACGCGGAACGCCTCCAGGGAGGGGGTCAGCCGTCCCGTCCGGGTGTCTACGACCGCCGTGCGGGTCGAGAAGTTCGTGCCCGCGTACGAGTCGCCGCCCACGAACGCGGTCCAGGCGGCGTAGCGGCCGCTGGGGGAGACACGGGCGCGGGACGGGATGCCGGGGACGTCGTAGCGCGCCGTCACCCGGAGCCGTGAGTCGAGGATGACGGCCCGGTAGGTGTCCTGGACCGGGCCGTGCAGCGACTGCAGACAGACCCCCGTACCCCCGGCCGCGTAGAAGCGCAGGCACTTCACCTTCGAGGCCGTCCTCGGGCCCGACGGGTCCGACGCCGGGACGGACGTCAGTTCGTCGCGGTGCGGGCCCCACGCCATGTTCCGGAAGATCATGCGGCCTCGCGTGGTGAGCGCCACCGTACCGGCGGTGATCTTCGGGCCACCGGCTACGGCGTGGTCGCGGCGGTCGGCGCGGGCCGAGGCGTGCAGGACGGACGCCGTGCCGACACCCGCCAGGACGACGAGAGCCGAGACCAGCACCAGGAGACGCGTACGGAGGGTCATGCGGGGCCTTCCGAAGGGGTGGGGCGCAGGGCGAGCGAGACCAGGACCCCGAGCGCGAGCAGCACGGCCGACCCGGTGAGCGCCGTACGGTCGCCCCAGGCCGTCCAGGCGGCGCCGAAGCCGAGCGAGCAGACGAAGCGGGCCAGCGCCTGGCCGGTCTGGACGAGGGCCAGCCCGGACGAGCGCAGTTCCTCCGGCACGCTCTCCGAGGCCGCGGCCATCAGCACGCCGTCGGTGGCCGCGTAGAAGCCGCCGTGCAGGAGCAGGACCACGTACGGCAGCGCCGTCCCGTGCCAGGCCGAGAGCAGCAGGGCGTACACGAGCAGCAGGGCGCCGTGCCCGGCCAGGAACAGCCGCCGGCTGCCGATCCGGTCGGCGAGGCGGCCCAGCGGGACGGCCAGGAGGAGGAACGCGGCCGCCGTTCCGAGGGGGAGCAGCGCGAACCAGCGGTCCGGTACGCCCAGGCGCCGCTGGAGGAGCAGGAAGACGAAGGCGTCGCTGACCGTCGCGAGACCCAGCAGCAGGGAGCAGAGGCTGATGCGGCGTACGGCCGGGGTGGCGAGCAGGGACAGGGCCGCGCGGAGGGTGGGAGGTGCGGTCGTACCGGCGGGGTTCTCCCCGGTGGGCGGCGGCTCGAACTCGGTCGTCTCCCTGGAATGCGCGGACTGCGTCGCCTCCGCCGACCCCGCGGGCCGCGTCGCTTCCGTGGACCGCGGGGGCCGCGCCCCGGCCTTCGTGCGGGTGTCTCCCGGCACGAACAGCACCAGCACCAGTACGCCCACCACCGCCACGCAGAAGCTCACCGTGAACACCGCGTCGTACCCGTCCACCGTCGCCCGCAGGATCAGGAAGGCGACCAGCGGGCCCAGCAGCGCGCCCGCCGTGTCCATGGCCCGGTGCACGCCGAAGGCGCGGCCACGCGTCGCGGGGGTGCTCGACAGGGAGATCAGTGCGTCGCGCGGTGCGGTGCGCAGGCCCTTGCCGGTGCGGTCGGCGGCCAGGACGAGGCCGATCGGGGTCAGCGAGTGCGCCAGCAGGAGCAGGGGTTTGCAGGCCGCCGAGAGCCCGTAGCCGAAGCCCGCCACCCACTTGTGGCGGCCGCCGCCGCGGTCGGCCAGGTGGCCCCCGACCAGCCGGACGAGCGCCGAGAAGCCGTTGTAGATGCCGTCCAGCAGGCCGAAACCCAGCGGGGACAGGCCGAGGCCCGCCACCAGGTACAGCGGGAGCACCGCGGTGACCATCTCGGACGAGACGTCGGTGATCAGACTGACCGTGCCGAGCGCCAGCACCGTGGGCGCGACCGCGGCGCGGCGCCGCCCGGCACGGGGCCGGGCGACGCCTTCCGCGGACGCCGTACGCGCACCGGCGCGGCTGTCCGCCACGTACATCTCAGGACGTCCAGATGCCGGTGATGTCCTTGCCGGAGGCGGCGTTGCCGGCGTGCGGCAGGCCGTGCATGTCCTCCAGGGTGCGCAGCAGGTCGTAGTGGTTGTAGGTGGTGGTGGACGAGGATCCCGCCGTCACCTGCTGGCCGTAGAGCACCGTGGGGATCTTGTTGCCGCTGAGCCGGTTGTCCTCGTCGAAGGTGACGACGAGCAGGCTGTTGTGGGTCTTGGCCCAGGTGGCGTAGGCGCCCAGGTTGCTCTTCAGCCAGGTGTCGCCGGAGGACACCGAGCAGTCGTGCATGTCGCTGCACAGGTTCGGGACGACGAAGGAGACCTGCGGCAGCGTCGTGTAGTCGGTCGGGAACTGCGCGAAGGTCTTCGCGCTCGACGTCGGCACGTTGCTGAAGCCGAACCACGGGTTGTGCTTCTGCGCGTACTTGCCGCTGCTGCACGTCGTGGAGCCCTGGCTGGGCAGCGTCTCGTTGTAGCTCGCCCAGGTCCTGCCCGCGGCGATCAGCTCGGAGGCGAGGTTCGGCGCGGAGGAGAAGCCGGGCCGGACGCAGCTGTCGTCCGTGACGCCCTGGGTGGAGCCGGAGAACAGGGCGTAGTAGTTGGGCTGGCTCGGGTGCGTCTCGGCGTAGGACTGGGAGAGGTTGGCGCCCCCTGCCTTGAGCGAGTTGATGTACGGGGCGCTGGAGGAGCCGATCACCTGGCTGTACGCGTGGTTCTCGAAGACCACGACGACCACGTGGTCCGGGGTCGGGACCCCGGCCGCGGCGTGTGCGGTGGTGGAGCCGCCGAGCCCGGTCCACAGCCCCACCGCGGCCGCGGTGAAGGCGAGGGCGGACGCCACGACGGCACGGCGGCGGCGGTACACGGTTCTGTCGGACACTTGAGACCTCCGGTGGGGGATGAGGTGACAGTTGAGGATGACAGTGCGAACAGAGCATGTACACGCCAGCATTCGACCGCCTCACGGCACTCGACCCGGGGGGTGAAGACCTGGTGAACTGCCCGCTTCGTCGTCCCTTCGGCGCACCCGTGCCGCCGGACCCCCTCCCCGCCCCGCCGCACGTCAGGCGAAACGCCAGCGCGTCTGGCTGAACGGCTCCCCCTTGCCGAATCCGAACGCGGTGCGCGGCGCCACGGCGAAGACGAACGCGGGACCGTACTTGTCCTGGAACGCGCCGTCCTCGCGCACCTCGAAACGCCACGCGGCGCCGTACTTCCCCTCCCATGCCCCGGCGAGTTCCCGCAGCCGGGCGACGTCGGTCACGCGCACCGCCTCGCCCTCGACGACGAGGTCGCAGCCCTCGGCCCAGGTGTTCACGCCGGTGGTGAGGACGACGTACGGGTTCTCCGCCAGGTTCAGGGCCTTGCGCTCGCCGGCCCCCGTGGCGAAGTGCAGCGCCCCGTCCCGCCAGACGCCCAGCAGCGGGGTCACGTGCGGGCGGCCGTCCGGCCGCACCGTCGACAGCCAGTACAGCTCGGCCGCGGCCAGCCGCTCCACCGCCTCGGGCCAGGGGGTCGCGGCGGCGCCCGGGCTGCTGTAGCGGGCATCGACATCGGTCCTCGGTGATGTGTCCGTCATGGGCTCTCCTCCTGCGACGGCCATGAGCTCTTCTCCTGCGACGGCCATGGTCCCGCCCGGGAGGAGTCCCCGCACGCCCCGGCGCTTCCGCACGCCTCTCCGGTTAGGCTCGGGCTCGTACGACCTTGATCGGACCGGCCGCGCGACGCTGACCGGACCGGTGGTGCGACTTCGATCCGAGGGAGGCCGAGGATGACGGCGCCGGGGCGCAGAAGCAGTACCTTCACACGGCTGCTGCGGCACGGTTTCACCGATCCCTCGGCGGCCGAGCGGCTCCTGGAGAGCGACCAGCTCGCGCCCATAAGGGCCGATCCGGTGCTCCTCGAAGCACTCGGGACGACCGCCGACCCGGATCTCGCACTGCTCGGGCTTGTCCGGCTGGTCGAAGCGCAGGGCGGCCACACGGCCGAACGCGAACTCCTCGACACGCTGGTCGCCGCCAAACCGCTGCGCGACCGGCTGCTCGGCGTGCTCGGCGCCTCCGCCGCCCTCGCCGACCACCTCGCCCGCCATCCGGGCGACTGGCAGGAACTCGTCACCTACGAGCCGCAGGACCTGCATCCCGGAGTGGCGGAGTTCGAGGACGGCCTCGCGGAGGCGAAAGACCCCGTCTCGCTACGCGTCGCCTACCGGCGCTGTCTGCTGTCCATCGCCGCCCGCGACGTGTGCGGCACCACCGACCTCGCCCAGACCGCCGCCGAGCTCGCCGACCTCGCCACCGCCACCCTGCGCGCCGCGCTCGCCATCGCCTGCGACGCCGCGCCCGGCGACGCCGCGCTGTGCCGGCTCGCCGTCGTCGCGATGGGCAAGTGCGGCGGACACGAACTCAACTACGTGTCCGACGTCGACGTGATCTTCGTGGGGGAGGCGGTCGACGGGGCCGACGAGGGCAAGGCGATCCAGGCCGCCACCCGGCTCGCCGCCCACATGATGCGGATCTGCTCCGAGACGACCGTCGAGGGCAGCATCTGGCCCGTCGACGCCAACCTGCGGCCCGAGGGGCGCAACGGACCGCTGGTCCGCACGCTCAGCAGCCATCTCGCCTACTACCAGCGCTGGGCCAAGACCTGGGAGTTCCAGGCGCTGCTCAAGGCGCGGCCGGTCGCCGGGGACATCGAGCTCGGCGCGGAGTACGTGGCCACGCTCGCGCCGCTCGTCTGGCATGCCGCCGAGCGCGAGAACTTCGTCGCCGACGTGCAGAAGATGCGGCGCCGGGTGGTCGAGAACATCCCCGTGGCCGAGGTCGACCGGGAGCTGAAACTCGGGCCGGGAGGGCTGAGGGACGTCGAATTCGCCGTGCAGCTCCTGCAGTTGGTGCACGGCCGCGCCGACTCCTCGCTGCGCAGCGGCACCACGCTCGACGCCTTGAAAGCACTCGCCGCGGGCGGGTACGTGGGGCGTGCCGACGCCGTCCAGCTCGACGACTCCTACCGGTTCCTGAGACTGATGGAGCACCGCATACAGCTCTACCGGCTGCGGCGGACCCATCTGGTGCCGGAGGACAGCGCCGATCTGCGACGCATCGGACGGTCGTTGGGGCTGCGTGTCGATCCGGTCGTCGAGCTGAAACGCGAGTGGAAGCGGCACCGGGCCGTGGTGCGGCGGCTGCACGAGAAGCTCTTCTACCGGCCGCTGCTCGACGCGGTCGCCCAACTCGCCACCGGTGAGGCCCGGCTGAGCGCGGACGCGGCCCGGGAGCGGCTGGTCGCGCTCGGATACGCGGACCCGGCTGCCGCGCTGCGGCACCTGGAGGCGCTGGCCTCCGGCGTCTCGCGCAAGGCGGCCATCCAACGGACCCTGCTGCCCGTGCTGTTGGGATGGTTCGCGGACTCCGCCGAACCCGACGCCGGTCTGCTCAACTTCCGCAAGGTCTCCGACGCGCTGGGCAAGACCCCCTGGTACCTGCGGCTGTTGAGAGACGAAGGCGCCGCGGCCGAGAACCTGGCGCGCGTGCTGTCCGCGGGGCGGCTCGCCCCCGACCTGCTGATGCGTGCCCCGGAGGCGGTCGCGCTGCTCGGCGACGGGGACGGCGGCGGGCTGGAGCCGCGCGCCCGGGCGCATCTGGAGCAGGAGGTGCTCGCGGCGGTGGGGCGGGCCGCCGGGGGTGAACAGGCGGTCACCGCCGCGCGCGGGGTGCGGCGGCGGGAGCTCTTCCGCACCGCCGCGGCCGACATCGTCGCCTCCTACGGCACCGAGGAGACGCCCGTCGTCGCCGACCAGGGCGCCCTCGTGGACCAGGTCGGCGGTGCGGTGTCCGACCTGACCGCGGCGACGCTCGCGGGGACCCTGCGGGCCGTGGTGCGGGACGGGTGGGGGGACACCCTGCCCACCCGGTTCGCGGTGATCGCGATGGGGCGGTTCGGGGGGCACGAGCTCGGCTACGGGTCCGACGCGGACGTACTGTTCGTGCACGAGCCCCGGGAGGGCGTGGACGAGCACGAGGCGTCCCGGGCCGCCAACGCCGTGGTGTCCGAGATGCGGCGGCTGCTCCAGGTCTCCAGCGCGGATCCGCCGTTGCTGATCGACGCGGATCTGCGGCCCGAGGGGAAGTCCGGGCCGCTCGTGCGCTCGCTGAAGTCGTACGAGGCGTACTACCGGCGGTGGTCGCTGGTGTGGGAGTCGCAGGCGCTGCTGCGGGCCGAGTTCGTGGCCGGGGACGAGGATCTGGGGCGCCGGTTCATCGAGCTCGTCGATCCGCTGCGGTACCCCGCGGAGGGGCTGGGCGAAGACGCCGTACGGGAGATACGGCGGCTGAAGGCCCGGATGGAGTCGGAACGGATGCCTCGCGGGGCCGATCCGACGCTGCACACCAAACTGGGGCGGGGTGGGCTGTCCGACGTGGAGTGGACGGTGCAGCTGTTCCAGTTGCGGCACGGGTGGGACGAACCGGGGCTGCGGACCACGCGGACGCGGGAGGCGCTGGCGGCCGCGTGCGCGGCGGAGCTGGTGTCGGGGGAGGACGCGGCGATCCTCGACGAGGCGTGGGTGCTGGCCACGCGGGTGCGCAATGCCGTGATGCTGGTGCGGGGGCGGGCCGGGGACACGTTTCCGTCCGACGGGCGGGAACTGGCCGCCGTGGGGCGGTACCTGGGGTACGGGCCCGGTCACGTGGGCGACATGCTCGACGACTATCGGCGGACCACACGGCGGGCTCGGGCCGTGGTGGACGAGTTGTTCTACGGGGCGTGAAGCGTCGGGGCGGGTGCGGGGGTGTGTGTCGGCGGTGGTGGGGCGGGGCCGTGCCGGTACGTCGAGCCCGTCGCCGTTGGATCAGGCGTGGGCCGGGCAGGGGAGCCGCTGCTCGATCCGGGCGTAAGCGACGGGCTGCGACGTACCGGCACGGCCCCTCGCGTGCGTCGTCGGGTGCGGGTACGGGTGCGGGGGTGTGTGTCGGCGGTGGTGGGGCGGGGCCGTGCCGGTACGTCGAGCCCGTCGCCGTTGGATCAGGCGTGGGCCGGGTACGGGAGCCGCTGCTCGATCCGGGCGTAAGCGACGGGCTGCGACGTACCGGCACGGCCCCTCGTGTGCGTCGTCGGGTGCGGGGGCGGGTGCGTGGGGGTAGCTGCGCTGGGGGGCAGAGGGGCTCTGGAGGGGTTCCGGGGCGTTGTCAGGTCTTGAGGGGGAGCATGGGTGTCCCCCGCGTCCCGGGTACCCAGCGGGGCAGCGCGTACGGGAGGGTGCCGTACCAGAGGCGGGCCACCGTGAAGCCGAAGGCCAGGCAGAGCATGCCGCCCACCGCGTCGAGCCAGAAGTGGTTGGCGGTGGAGACGATGACCAGCAGGGTGGCCGCCGGGTAGAGGAGGCCCAGGATGCGGGCCCACGGCGCCGAGGCGAGGGCGAAGATCGTCAGGCCGCACCAGAGCGACCAGCCGATGTGCATCGACGGCATCGCGGCGTACTGGTTCGACATGTGCTTGAGGTCGCCGGAGGCCATCGAGCCCCAGGTGTGGTGGACGACGACCGTGTCCACGAAGTGGCCGCCGTTCATCAGGCGGGGCGGGGCGAGCGGGAAGAAGTAGTAGCCGACCAGGGCCACCGCCGTCGTGGCGAACAGGGCCAGGCGCGCCGCCGCGTAGCGGCCTGGATGGCTGTGGTAGAGCCAGACCAGGACGGCCAGCGTCACCACGAAGTGCAGCGTCGCGTAGTAGTAGTTCATCCCGATGATCAACCATGTCGCCGAGTTGACTGCATGGTTGACCGACTGCTCGACCGCGATCCCGAGATGGTGCTCCACGCGCCAGATCCAGTCGGCGTTGCGCAGGGCCTTGCCCCTCTGCTCCGGCACGGCGTTGCGGATCAGCGAGTACGTCCAGTAACTCGCCGCGATGAGCAGGATCTCGAACCAGAAGCGGGGGCGACGCGGAGTCCGCAGACGGCGCAGGAAGGTCCTTCCCGCACGGTCCTCCGCGACGGGGCGTGGAGCGGCCCGGTCCTGGCCTTCCAGTGTCGTCACGGTCGTCTCACCCATAGGCGCAAAGTCTGCCAGAAAAGCGTTCCGCGACCGATCATCCCCTGGTCGGGTCCTGGCCGCACGTTCTACACCGAGCGGACCGCTACGAGAGGCGTAGGGGATCCTCCCTAGGGACGATTCCGGTCCCCAGGGGCCGAAGCGGTTGAACCGCGCACCACCAGTTCCGGCATGAACACGAATTCACTGTGCGGAGCCGGAGTCCCCCCGATCTCCTCCAGCAGCGTTCGCACCGCAGCCTGCCCCATGGCCGGCACCGGCTTGCGGATCGTCGTCAGGGGCGGGTCGGTGAAGGCGATCAGCGGCGAGTCGTCGAAGCCCACGACGGATATGTCCTTCGGTACGTCCAGGCCGCGCCCGCGCGCCGCCCGTATCGCCCCGAGAGCCATCATGTCGCTGGCGCAGACGATCGCCGTGCAGTCCCGTTCCATGAGCGCGGCGGCCGCGGCCTGTCCGCCCTCCAGGGTGTACAGCGAGTGCTGGACCAGTCGCTCCTCGACATCGGCGGGAGCGAGCCCCAGCTGCTCCTGCATCGTGCGCACGAAGCCCTCGATCTTGCGCTGCACGGGCACGAACCGCTTCGGACCCAGGGCGAGCCCGATGTGGGTGTGCCCGAGCGAGACGAGGTGCGTGACCGCCAGGTCCATCGCCGCGCGGTCGTCGGGCGAGATGAACGGCGCCTGCACCTTCGGCGAGAACCCGTCGACCAGGACGAAGGGGACCCCCTGGGCGCGCAGCTGCTCGTAGCGCTGCATGTCCGCCGAGGTGTCCGCGTGCAGCCCGGAGACGAAGATGATGCCGGCGACGCCCCGGTCCACCAGCATCTCCGTCAGCTCGTCCTCGGTCGAGCCGCCCGGCGTCTGGGTCGCGAGGACCGGGGTGTACCCCTGGCGGGTCAGCGCCTGCCCGATGACCTGCGCCAGCGCGGGGAATATCGGGTTCTCCAGCTCGGGGGTGATCAGGCCCACCAGGCCCTCGCTGCGCTGCCGCAGCCGGACCGGGCGCTCGTAGCCCAGCACGTCGAGGGCGGCCAGGACGGACTGGCGGGTGGTCGCGGCGACACCGGGCTTCCCGTTCAGGACGCGGCTGACAGTCGCCTCACTGACCCCCGCCTGGGCTGCGATGTCGGCAAGCCGTGTGGTCACGGGATGGGACTGTACCTGCCGGTTCTCGCCCTGCCCACCAACCAGACGCCGTGTGCGGGCGGTTGATCGGCCCGCTCCGGGCTGCTGCGTCATCGCGCTCCCTCGTGTTCTGGTCGGCTCGGCGTCCCGGACGTGCGCCGCGGGAAGGGGTGGCTCCTGCAAGGCGCTGACGGGCCGATGATCCCCGTACGGGGCGGGTATGGCAAGAGCTTGCAGAGTCTTGCACAGGGGCTCCGCCGCCCGCTGAGCGGCGTCGGACAAGGGTTTCCGTACCATCGCCGCCCGGTCACGGGCGGGTAACTCTCGGCAGTCCTTGCACTTTTTTGCTGCAAGGTCTTTCGCGCCGCTTACAACGCTGTTACGTTCACGTCGCCCGGCGGACGCAACGGCGCAGTCGGCAAGTCGGCAAGGGGAGCGGGCGGGACCGCTTCCCCACCCACTCGGGCTTTCACCCTCAAGGAGATCTCATGCGGCGTGGCATAGCGGCCACCGCGCTGGTGGCGTCCCTCGCCCTCGCGGCGACGGCCTGCGGCGGCAGTGACAGCGGCAGCGACAAGTCGGACGGCCCCACCACCATCACCTGGTGGGACACCTCCAACGCCACCAATGAGGCGCCGACGTACAAGGCACTGGCCCAGCAGTTCGAGAAGGCCAACCCGGACATCAAGGTCAAGTACGTCAACGTCCCCTTCGACCAGGCGCAGAACAAGTTCGACACGGCCGCCGGCTCCAAGGGCGCCCCGGACATCCTGCGCTCGGAGGTCGGCTGGACCCCCGCGTTCGCGAAGAAGGGCTTCTTCCTGCCGCTGGACGGCACCGAGGCCCTCGCGGACCAGGCCAAGTTCCAGCCCAGCCTGATCGAGCAGGCCAAGTACGACGGCAAGACGTACGGTGTCCCGCTGGTGACCGACACCCTCGCGCTCGTCTACAACAAGGCGCTGTACAAGAAGGCCGGCATCACCGAGGCCCCCAAGACCTGGGACGACCTGAAGAAGGCCGCCGCCACGATCAAGCAGAAGACGGGCGTCGACGGCTACTGGGGCTCGACGCAGGCGTACTACGCGCAGTCGTTCCTCTACGGCGAGGGCACCGACACCGTCGACGCCTCCGCCAAGAAGATCACCGTGAACTCGGCCGCGGCGCAGAAGGCGTACGGCACCTGGCAGGGCCTGTTCTCCGGCAAGGGACTGCACAAGGCCGACACCACCGCCGACGCCTACGCCCACATCCAGGACGCGTTCGTCAACGGCAAGGTCGCCTCGATCGTCCAGGGACCCTGGGAGATCACCAACTTCTACAAGGGCTCGGCCTTCACGGACAAGACCAACCTCGGTATCGCCACCGTCCCGGCCGGCTCCACCGGCAAGGCGGGCGCCCCGACCGGCGGCCACAACCTCTCGGTCTACGCCGGGTCCGACAAGGCCCACCAGGCGGCGTCGCTGAAGTTCGTGAAGTTCATGACCTCGGCCGCTTCGCAGGCCAAGATCGCGCTCAAGAACTCCACGCTGCCCACCCGTGACGACGCCTACACCAGCGCCGTCAAGGCCGACCCGGGCATCGCCGGCTACCAGACGGTGCTCGCCGCCGCCCAGCCGCGGCCGGCGCTGCCCGAGTACAGCTCGCTGTGGGGCCCGCTCGACACCGAGCTGCCGAAGATCGCGGGTGGCAAGGAGTCCCTGGACAAGGGCCTGAGCAACGTCGAACTGGCGATCGCCAAGCTGGTCCCGGACTTCAGCAAGTGAGTCCGTGTGGCCGTCGGATCCCCTCCCGGACCCCGGGGAACGGGAGGGGATCCGACGGCCACCGGCGTGCGCACGGCCCCAACCCTGATCTTCCAGAAGGTGTCGAACCATGACAGTCGCCATCGACCGAGCGACCGGAAAGCGTGTCGGTGACCGCGGGTCACGCCCCGGTCGGCTCCAGCGTCTCAAGCGCGGGTACCAGAAGTACTGGTACGCGTACGCGATGATCGCCCCGGTGGTCGTCGTGCTCGGCGGACTGGTGCTGTATCCGCTGGTGCGGGGCCTCTACCTGACGCTCACGGACGCCAACAGCCTCAACTCCGCCCGCACGATCGGCGTCAACCACATCGACGCCACCTACAAGTTCATCGGCCTCGACAACTACAAGGACATCCTGTGGGGCCCGACGTCGTACGACCGCTTCTGGTCGCACTTCATCTGGACCATCGTGTGGACGGTGCTCTGTGTGGCCCTCCACTACTGCATCGGGCTCGGTCTCGCCCTGCTGCTCAACCAGAAGCTGCGCGGCCGCACCTTCTACCGGCTGCTCCTGGTGCTGCCCTGGGCCGTGCCGACGTTCGTCACCGTCTTCGGCTGGCGCTTCATGCTGGCGGACGGCGGCATCATCAACTCCATGCTCGACGCGGTGCACCTGCCGTCGCCGCTGTGGCTGGAGGACACCTTCTGGCAGCGGTTCGCGGCGATCATGGTCAACACCTGGTGCGGTGTGCCCTTCATGATGGTCTCGCTCCTCGGCGGCCTGCAGTCCATCGACGGCACGCTGTACGAGGCCGCGGAGATGGACGGCGCGAACGCCTGGCAGCAGTTCCGCTACGTCACCCTGCCGGGCCTGCGGTCGGTCAGTTCCACCGTCGTCCTGCTCGGCATCATCTGGACGTTCAACCAGTTCGCCGTGATCTTCCTGCTGTTCGGCAACACCGCGCCGGACGCGCAGATCCTGGTCACCTGGGCCTACTACCTCGGCTTCGGACAGCAGCCGCGTGACTTCGCGCAGTCGGCCGCCTACGGCATGCTGCTGCTGGCCATCCTCGTCGTCTTCACCTCCTTCTACCGCCGCTGGCTGAACCGCAATGACCAGCAGCTCGCGATCTGAGGCGGGAGTCTCCATGAGTACCACCACCCTTCGGACGTCTCCGGCCGAGCAGGTCCCCGCGCACGGAGAACCGTCCGTCCGGGGCCGCCGACGCGGGGAGCGCGGGCTCGTCGGCTCGCTCACCTCCCACGGCATCCTGATCGTCGCGAGCCTGATCGCGCTCTTCCCGATCGCCTGGCTGATCTTCCTGTCCCTCGGCCCGGACAAGGACGACTACCTGCATCCCGGACGCATCTGGGACAAGATGACGTTCGACAACTACTCCTTCGTGCTCCAGCACACGAACTTCTTCGAGTGGATGAAGAGCTCGCTCGTCGTCTCGCTCGGCACCACGGTCATCGGTGTGATGGTCGCGGCCACCACCGGGTACGCGGTCTCGCGCATGCGTTTCCCCGGCTACAAGAAGTTCATGTGGGTCCTGCTGGTCACGCAGATGTTCCCGATCGCCGTGCTGATCGTGCCGATGTACCAGATCCTCTCGGACCTGCAGCTCATCGACTCCTACTTCGGCCTGATCCTCGTCTACTGCTCGACGGCGGTGCCCTACAGCGCCTGGCTGCTCAAGGGCTACTTCGACACCATCCCGTTCGAGATCGACGAGGCCGGACGCGTCGACGGGCTGAGCCCCTTCGGCACCTTCTTCCGGCTGATCCTGCCGCTCGCCAAGCCGGGCCTCGCGGTCGCCGCCTTCTACAACTTCATCACCGCCTTCGGTGAGGTCGCGTTCGCCTCCACGTTCATGCTCGACGACTCGAAGTACACCTTCGCGGTCGGCCTGCAGAGCTTCGTCAGCGAGCACGACGCGCAGCGCAACCTGATGGCCGCCACGGCGGTGCTCATCGCGATACCCGTCTCGGCGTTCTTCTACCTCGTGCAGAAGAACCTCGTCACCGGACTCACCGCCGGCGGCACGAAGGGCTGACCCGCCCGGGAAGCCCCCAGGCTCCCGCGCGCTCGTCGCGCGCGGGTGGCGGCCGCGGTGTCCATCCGACCCCGCCGGCACCGCGGCCGCCTCGTTCCGCCACCCCGACGACGCACCTCCCTCGCCGAGCCCCGGGCCCCGCCCGGGGCGGAGGGGGAGATCCCACCTCGAACTCCTCCCCCCTCTCGGCTTCGCCCGAGCGGGGGGACCCCCACCGCATCAAGGACGCCATGAGCCAGCACTCCGCCGACCAGGCCCCGAACTCCGCCCTCGCCACCGTCGCCGCCCGTCGCGACTGGTGGCGCGACGCGGTGATCTACCAGGTCTATCCGCGCAGCTTCGCCGACAGCAACGGCGACGGCATGGGCGACCTGGAGGGCGTACGTACCCGACTGCCATACCTGCGCGACCTCGGTGTGGACGCCGTGTGGCTCAGTCCCTTCTACGCCTCGCCGCAGGCCGACGCCGGATACGACGTGGCGGACTACCGGGCCGTCGACCCCATGTTCGGCAGTCTCCTGGACGCCGACGGCCTCATCCGTGACGCCCACGACCTCGGCCTGCGGATCATCGTCGACCTCGTTCCCAACCACTCCTCCGACCAGCACGAGTGGTTCAAGCGCGCCCTGCGCGAGGGCCCCGGCTCCGACCTGCGCGACCGCTACCACTTCCGTCCCGGCAAGGGCGCGGACGGCGAACTGCCGCCCAACGACTGGGAGTCCATCTTCGGCGGCCCCGCCTGGACCCGGGTCACCGAGCCGGACGGCACCCCCGGCGAGTGGTACCTGCACCTCTTCGCGCCCGAGCAGCCGGACTTCAACTGGGAACACCCGGCCGTGGGCGACGAGTTCCGCTCGATCCTGCGGTTCTGGCTCGACATGGGCGTCGACGGCTTCCGTATCGACGTCGCGCACGGACTGGTGAAGGCGGAGGGACTGCCGGACCTCGGCGACCACGACCAGCTGAAGCTGCTGGGCAACGATGTCATGCCGTTCTTCGACCAGGACGGCGTGCACGACGTGTACCGGCAGTGGCGCACGATCCTCGACGAGTACTCGGGCGAGCGCATCTTCGTCGCGGAGGCGTGGACCCCGACGATCGAGCGCACCGCGAACTACGTGCGTCCCGACGAGCTGCACCAGGCCTTCAACTTCCAGTACCTGGGCACCCACTGGGACGCGGCCGAGCTGCGTTCCGTCATCGACCGCACCCTCGACGCGATGCGCCCGGTCGGCGCCCCCTCCACCTGGGTGCTGTCCAACCACGACGTGACCCGGCACGCCACCCGGTTCGCCAACGAGGCGGGCCTCGGCACCCAGATCCGCACCGCGGGCGACCGGGAGCTCGGGCTGCGCCGGGCCCGCGCGGCGACCCTGCTGATGCTGGCGCTGCCGGGCTCCGCCTACCTCTACCAGGGCGAGGAGCTCGGCCTGCCCGACGTCGTCGACCTGCCCGACGAGGTGCGCCAGGACCCCGCCTACTTCCGGGGCGCCGGCCAGGACGGCTTCCGCGACGGCTGCCGGGTGCCGATCCCGTGGACCCGGACGGGTTCCTCGTACGGTTTCGGCAGCGGCGGCAGCTGGCTGCCGCAGCCCGCCGAGTGGGCGGAGCTGAGCATCGAGGCACAGACCGGTGTGGCCGGCTCCACGCTGGAGCTGTACCGCGACGCGCTCGCCGTGCGGCGCGAGCGGTCCGACCTCGGGGCGGGCGACACCGTCAGCTGGCTGGATGCGCCGGACGGTGTCCTCGCCTTCCGCCGGGGCGCGTTCGTCTGCACCGCGAACACCGGGAGCGAGTCCGTGACCGTTCCGGCGTACGGCAGGGTGCTCGTCGCGAGCGGCGAGGTGACCCTGTCGCGGGACGGCGAGGCGAAGCTGCCGGCCGACACGACCGTGTGGTGGGCAGCCTGACCCTCCCGCCACGACGGCTGAGTGGTGCCCCGGTCCTCCTGGACCGGGGCACCACTTTTTTACGCGCTGAAATTCCTTACGACATCTTGCTGAAACTTGGCGGCAAGGGATACGTTCCGGCTCACGCCCGACTGATTTACTGGGCAACTTCCTTCCAGGGCCCCCCACTTGCACCCCGGAGCCCCGGTCACCCGCACCCGTACACCCCCACCGCACAACGACGTGCAGGAGATGACATGGCCAAGAGAACTCTTGCCACCGCGCTCGCGCTCGCCGCGGGCATGGCGGCCTCGGTGGTCCTGCCCACCGGTACCGCCCAGGCCTCCCCGCCCGGCACCAAGGACGTCACCGCCGTCCTGTTCGAGTGGAAGTTCGACTCCGTCGCCAAGGAGTGCACCAACACGCTGGGCCCGGCCGGCTACGGCTACGTCCAGGTGTCCCCGCCCGCCGAGCACATACAGGGCTCGCAGTGGTGGACCTCCTACCAGCCCGTGAGCTACAAGATCGCCGGACGGCTCGGTGACGCCACCGCCTTCAGGAACATGGTCAGCACCTGCCACGCGGCCGGGGTGAAGGTCGTGACGGACACGGTGATCAACCACATGGCGGCCGGATCCGGCACCGGAACCGGCGGGTCCTCGTACACGAAGTACAACTACCCGGGCCTGTACTCCTCGTACGACATGGACGACTGCACGGCGACGATCAGCGACTACACCAACCGCGCCAACGTCCAGAACTGCGAACTCGTCGGTCTCGCCGACCTGGACACCGGCGAGGAGTACGTCCGGTCCACCATCGCCGGGTACATGAACACCCTGCTCGGGTACGGCGTCGACGGCTTCCGCATCGACGCCGCCAAGCACATACCGGCGGCCGACCTCGCCAACATCAAGTCCCGGCTGAGCAATCCGTCCGTGTACTGGAAGCAGGAGGTCATCTACGGTTCCGGCGAGGCGGTCCAGCCCACCGAGTACACCGGCAACGGGGACGTCCAGGAGTTCCGGTACGCGTACGACCTCAAGCGGGTCTTCAACAACGAGAACCTCGCGTATCTGAAGAACTACGGCGAGGGCTGGGGCTATATGGGCAGCTCCGTCGCGGCCGTCTTCGTCGACAACCACGACACCGAGCGCAACGGCTCGACCCTGAACTACAAGGACGGGGCGAACTACACGCTCGCCAACGTCTTCATGCTGGCCTACCCGTACGGCGCCCCGGACATCAACTCCGGCTACGAGTGGTCCGACGCGGACGCCGGTCCGCCCAACGGCGGCACTGTCAACGCCTGCTGGCAGGACGGCTGGAAGTGCCAGCACGCCTGGCCCGAGATCAAGTCGATGGTGGCCTTCCGCAACGCCACCCGCGGACAGTCCCTGACCGACTGGTGGGACGACGGCAACGACGCCATCGCCTTCGGCCGCGGCAGCAAGGGCTTCGTCGCCATCAACCACGAGACCTCCTCGCTGAGTCGGACGTACACGACGTCCCTCGCGGCAGGCACCTACTGCAACGTGCAGAACAACACGCAGGTCACGGTGAACGGTTCGGGACAGTTCACGGCGACGCTGGGCGCCAACACGGCACTCGCCCTGTACGCGGGCAAGTCCAGCTGCTGAAAAGTCTTTCCGCACCTTGCAAGACTCTTGCTGTAAACCTTGCGTGAGCGATACGGTCACGCGGGCGTTCGGCACCGGAGCCGGAACGCAGCGCGGGGTCGGACCCATATGCGCCGTAATCGCTAGGAGTTCACACCGGTGGACCTGATACCGAGAGGGCCGGCGCGTCGCCCCGGCCGTTCCAGGCTGCGCGCGGCGGTCCTCGCCGCCGCGCTCGCCGTATCGCTCGCGCAACCCCTCGCGGCGCGGGCCGAGACCCCGCCCGCACCCCCGTCCGACGCGAAGCTCGCGGCCGAGCCCGCGCGGCACGACGACACCCGCGAGCAGTTCTACTTCGTGATGCCGGACCGCTTCGCCAACGGCGACACGGCCAACGACCGCGGCGGCCTGACCGGCTCCCGCCTCTCCACCGGCTACGACCCCACGGACAAGGGCTTCTACCAGGGCGGCGACCTCAAGGGCCTGACCCGGAAGCTCGACTACATCAAGGGGCTCGGCACCACCGCCATCTGGATGGCGCCCATCTTCAAGAACCAGCCCGTGCAGGGCACCGGCACGGACGCCTCCGCCGGCTACCACGGTTACTGGATCACCGACTTCACCCGCGTCGACCCGCACTTCGGCACCAACAAGGACCTGGAGACCCTCATCTCCACGGCCCACGCCAAGGGCATGAAGGTCTTCTTCGACGTCATCACCAACCACACGGCCGACGTCGTGGACTACCAGGAGAAGTCCTACGACTACCTCTCCAAGGGCGCCTTCCCCTATCTGACCGAGGAGGGCCGGCCCTTCGACGACGCGGACTACGCGGACGGCACCCACGGCTTCCCGTCCGTGGACACCGACTCCTTCCCGCGCACGCCGACCGTGCCCGCCGCGAAGAAGAACGCCAAGGTCCCGTCCTGGCTCAACGACCCGGCCATGTACAGCAACCGGGGCGACTCCACCTACGCGGGCGAGTCCACCACGTACGGCGACTTCTCCGGCCTGGACGACCTGTGGACCGAGCGTCCCGAGGTCGTCAGCGGCATGGAGAAGATCTATGAGCGGTGGGTCAGGGACTTCGGCGTCGACGGCTTCCGGATCGACACCGTGAAGCACGTGGACATGCCGTTCTGGACGCAGTGGGCCACCGCCCTGGACCGCTACGCCGCCGAGCGCGGCCGGAAGAACTTCTTCATGTTCGGCGAGGTCTACTCCGCCGACACCTCGGTCACCTCGCCGTACGTCACCCAGGGCCGGCTCGACGCCACCCTCGACTTCCCCTTCCAGGACGCGGCGCGCTCCTACGCCTCCCAGGGCGGCAGCGCGAAGAAGCTGGCGTCCGTGTTCGGGGACGACTACAAGTACACGACCGACAAGGCCAACGCGTACGAGCAGGTCACCTTCCTCGGCAACCACGACATGGGCCGCATCGGATCCTTCCTGAGGCAGGACGACCCGAAGGGCACGGACGCGGAGCTGGTGAAGAAGGACCGGCTCGCCAACGAGCTGATGTTCCTCAGCCGCGGCAACCCCGTCGTCTACTACGGCGACGAACAGGGCTTCACCGGCGCCGGCGGCGACAAGGACGCCCGTCAGACGATGTTCGCCTCCCAGGTCGCCGACTACCTCGACGACGACGAGCTCGGCACCGATCGCACGCACGCGAGCGACGCCTACGACACGAGCGCACCGCTCTACAAGGAGATCGCCGCTCTCTCGAAGCTCCGCAAGGACAACCCGGCCCTCGCGGACGGAGTGCAGACCGAGCGGTACGCGGCCGACGGTGCGGGCGTCTACGCCTTCTCCCGGACGGGCGGCGACAGGACCGAGTACCTCGTCGCCCTCAACAACGCGGGCGAGGCGAAGACGGCGACCTTCGCGACCGGCTCCGCCGGCATGACCTTCCAGGGGATCTACGGGACCTCGTCCCGGCTGACCAGCGACGCCGACAGGAACGTCACCGTCACCGTCCCCGCCGGTTCCGCCGTCGTCCTCAAGGCGGGCCGTCCGCTCGGCGCCCCCGCCGCGAAGCCCTCGCTCACCCTGAAGGCGCCGGACGCGGGCGCGACCGGCACCGTCGAGCTCGGCGCCGACGTCACCGGCGGTCAGCTCGACCGCGTCGTCTTCGCCGCCCAGGTCGGAGACGGAAAGTGGCGGACCCTCGGCTCCGCCGACCACGCCCCGTACAAGGTCACCCAGGTCATCGGCGAGGACGTGCCGGCCGGAACCGCCCTGCGCTACAAGGCGGTGGTCGTCGACTCGGCCGGGCGTACCGCGAGCGCGACGGCGACGTCCACCACCGGGACCCCGCCCGCCCCCGAAGTCCCCACCGCCTCCTCGCGCGACTACGCGGTCGTCCACTACAAGCGCACCGACGGCGACTACACCGACTGGCGGCTCTACGCCTGGGGCGACCTCGCCGACGGCGAGGCGACGACCTGGCCCGCGGGCCACGACTTCATCGGCCGGGACGCCTACGGGGCGTTCGCCTACGTCAAGTTGAAGCCGGGCGCCTCCAGCGTCGGGTTCCTCGTCATCGACAAGGACGGCAACAAGGACGTCGCCACGGACCGCACCATCGACGTCACCAGGACAGGAGAGGTCTGGCTCGAACAGGGCAAGGAGCCGGTCCTCACCGAGCGGCCCGACCACCCGGCCGAGGACAAGACCAAGGCGGTCCTGCACTACCACCGCGCCGACGGCGACTACGCCGGCTGGGGCCTGCACGCCTGGACCGGGGCCGCGACGCCCACGGACTGGACGAAGCCCCTGGAGCCGGTACGCACCGACGCCTACGGAGCCGTCTACGAGGTGCCGCTCGCCGAAGGCGCGACCAGCCTCAGCTACATCCTCCACAAGGGCGACGAGAAGGACCTGCCCACCGACCAGTCCCTCGACCTGACCGCGAACGGCCACGAGGTGTGGCTGCTGAACGGCCAGGAGAAGTACCTGCTCCCGCAGCCCGCGGGCAGCGCGGCCGCACTCGACCTGACCACCGCCAAGGCGGTCTGGATCGACCGGGACACCGTCGCCTGGAACGGTTCCGACGCCGCCGTGTCCACCCAGCTCCTGTCCTCCCGCGACGGCTCGATCGCCGTCAAGGACGGGACGCTGACCAGTGACGACGAGCGCTGGCTGCGGCTGGAGAAGACCACTCTGACCGACGCCCAGAAGGCCGCGTTCCCGCACCTGAAGACGTACACCGCCTGGTCGGTCGACCCGCGCGACCGCGACCGGGTCCGCGCGTCGCTCGGCGGCCAGCTCGTCGCCTCGCAACGCGCGGCGAACGGCGCCGTGCTGGCGGCGACCGGCGTGCAGACCGCCGGCGTCCTGGACGACCTGTACGACGCGCGGAAGGCGCGGCTCGGACCGGTCTTCCACGACGGAGTCCCCACCCTTTCCGTATGGGCCCCGACCGCCCAGTCGGTGAGCCTCGACCTCGACGGCACCACCGTCGCGATGCGGCGGAACGACACCACCGGCGTCTGGTCCGTCACGGGCAGGCGGTCCTGGACGGGCAAGCCCTACCGCTACGTCGTGAAGGTGTGGGCGCCGACCGTCGGCAAGCTCGTCACCAACAAGGTCACCGACCCGTACTCGGTCGCCCTGACCACCGACTCCGAGCGCAGCCTGGTCGTCGACCTGGACGCCAGGTCCCTCGCCCCGTCCGGCTGGTCCTCGCTGAAGAAGCCGAAGGCCGTGCCGCTGCGGGACGCGCAGATCCAGGAACTGCACGTCCGTGACTTCTCGGTGGAGGACAAGACCGTCCCCGCGAAGGACAAGGGCACCTACCTCGCCTTCACCGACAAGAACAGCGACGGCTCGAAGCACCTGCGGAAGCTGGCCGCGTCCGGCACCTCGTACGTGCACCTGCTGCCCGCCTTCGACCTCGCGACCGTTCCCGAGAAGAAGGCGGACCAGGAGAGCACGGACTGCGGCCTCGCCTCCTACCCGGCCGACTCCGAGAAGCAGCAGGAGTGCGTCGCGAAGACCGCCGCGAAGGACGCGTACAACTGGGGCTACGACCCGTACCACTACACGGTGCCGGAAGGCTCGTACGCCACCGACCCGGACGGCACCGGGCGCACGGTCGAGTTCCGGAAGATGGTCAAGTCGCTGAACGAGGACGGCCTCAGGGTCGTCATGGACGTCGTCTACAACCACACCGCCGCGAGCGGCCAGGCCGACACCAGCGTCCTCGACCGGATCGTGCCCGGCTACTACCAGCGGCTCATGGCCGACGGCAGCGTGGCCACCTCCACCTGCTGCGCGGGCACGGCCCCCGAGAACGCCATGATGGGCAAGCTCGTCGTCGACTCGATCGTCACCTGGGCCAAGGAGTACAAGGTCGACGGCTTCCGCTTCGACCTCATGGGACACCACCCCAAGGCCAACATCCTGGCGGTCAGGAAGGCCCTCGACGCGCTCACGGTCGCGAAGGACGGCGTCGACGGCAAGAAGATCATCCTGTACGGGGAGGGCTGGAACTTCGGTGAGGTCGCCGACGACGCCCGGTTCGTGCAGGCCACCCAGAAGAACATGGCCGGAACCGGCATCGCGACCTTCTCCGACCGGGCCCGCGACGCCGTCCGCGGCGGCAGCCCCTTCGACGAGGACCCCGGCGTCCAGGGCTTCGCGTCGGGTCTGTTCACCGACCCCAACTCCTCCTCCGCCAACGGCACCCCGGCCGAGCAGAAGGCCCGCCTGCTGCACTACCAGGACCTCATCAAGGTCGGCCTGACCGGCAACCTGGCCGCGTACCGCTTCACCGACTCCGCGGGCAAGGAGGTCACGGGCTCCGGGGTCGACTACAACGGCCAGCCGGCCGGGTACGCCGAGGCGCCGGGCGACGCGCTGGCCTACGCCGACGCGCACGACAACGAGTCCCTGTACGACGCCCTCACCTACAAGCTGCCGGCCACCACGAGCGCGGACGACCGGGCGCGTATGCAGGTGCTCGCCATGGCGACGGCCACCCTCTCGCAGGGCCCGTCCCTCTCCCAGGCCGGCTCCGACCTGCTGCGCTCCAAGTCCCTCGACCGCAACTCCTTCGACAGCGGCGACTGGTTCAACGCCGTCCACTGGGACTGCCGGGACGGCAACGGATTCGGGCGCGGGCTGCCGATGGCGGCCGACAACCAGTCCAAGTGGCCTTACGCCAAATCCCTGTTGAGCACGGTCAAGGTCGGGTGCGGACAGATCGAGGGCAGCTCGGCCGCGTACCAGGACCTGCTGAGGATCCGTGCCACCGAGGGCGTCTTCTCGCTCGCCACGGCCGGCCAGGTGCAGTCGAAGCTCTCCTTCCCGCTGTCCGGCAAGGACGAGACACCCGGCGTGATCACGATGAAGCTCGGCGACCTCGTCGTCGTCCTCAACGCGACGCCCCGACCCCAGGAACAGCGGATCGGCTCGCTGTCCGGGACGCGCTACGCGCTGCACCCGGTGCAACGGGCGGGCGCCGACCCCGTCGTCAAGTCCGCCGCGTACACGAAGGAGACGGGAACCTTCACTGTTCCGGCACGGACTGTTGCCGTCTTCTCCCGGACCCCCTGACAAGGGCATTACCTTGGTGGGGCGGACCGGGAACCCGGTCCGCCCCACCGGCATGCCCGAGGCGCTCAGTTGGACGGCAACAGCAGAAGGAACGGGACGACCACCGTGCTGGTCGTCGGCGGCGTGCCGGACGACCGGCTCGCCGTCAGCGCGCTGCTGCGCCGCGCAGGTCACGAGGTCGTTCCCGTCGCCACCGCCGCGGAGGCACTGCGCGAACTCGACACCCGGCTGCGCGAGGGCACCCTGCCGGACGTGCTTCTCGTCGACGTGCGGCTGCGGGACATGACCGGCTTCGAACTCTGCCGCCGGCTCAAGGCGCATCAGACTCTGGCCGCGGTGCCCGTCGTACACCTCTCGGCAGCCGGCGCGGCCCCGGACGACCGCCGCCGCAGCCTGGACTCGGGCGCCGAGGCCTGTCTGACGGTGCCGGCCGAGCCGGAGGAGATCCGGACGGTCGTACGGACCGTGGTGCGCGCGGCCCGGCTGCGGGCGGACGACCAGGCGCTGATACGGCGGCTGACCCTGCTGTCCGAGACGATCGTCACCGTCCAGGCCGCACGCAGCCTCGACGAGCTCGTCGAGGCTGCCGCCGAGGGCACCGCCCGGCTCACCGGCCTGCCGGCCGTCGTGTTCGTCCTCGGCCCGGAGGGCGAGCTGTACCGGGGCATGTCCCCGAAGCGGATCGCCCTCGCGCTGCCCGACCGCGAGGCGCACGACGCAGTGGCCCGGGTGATCGGCAGGCTCGGAGCGGGCAGGGCCGTCGTGCACCGCACCGTCGTCCACTCGCCGCTGTGGCCCGCCGGGTTCTTCCGGCCCGGCGTCCAGGACGACGCCCGGCTGGTGCTGGCCCAGGGCGGCAAGGCGCCGGTGTGCCTGGCGACGCCGGTACGCGACTCGCGCCCCCAGAGCCCCGCCGACGAGGCCGGGGTGGCACGGCTCGCCCAGGCCACCGCGCTCGCCGCCGAGCCGCTGCTGATGTACCAGGTCGAGCGCCATGTCGCCCTCACCCTGCAGCGCAGCTTCCTGCCCCAGCCGGACAAGCTGCCCGACCTGCCCGGCGTCGACATCGCGGTGCGCTACGAACCCGCGTCCCAGCAGGCCGAGATCGGCGGCGACTTCTACGCGGCGCTGCGCGTCGGCGACGGTGTCCTCGCCGCGGTCGGCGACGTCGTCGGTCACTCGCTGGACGCGGCCACCGTGATGGTCGAGATCCGGCACGCGCTGCGCGCCTACTGCGTCGAGGACAGCGACCCGGCCGTCCTCGCCGAGCGCCTCGACCGGATGCTCCAGCGCTACCACCCCGAGATCACCGCGACCGTCTGTCTGGTCCTGGTCGAGCCGGACACCGGGCGGGTACGCATCGCCAACGCGGGTCACATCCCGCCGCTGATCGTGCGTGGTTCGGGCGATGCCGACTACGCCAAGGCCCACGGGCCGCTGCTCGGCCTCGGTCTCGCGGTGAACCGGCCGACGCCCACCGAACTGTTCCTGGAGCCCACGGACCGGCTTCTCGTGGTCACCGACGGCCTGATCGAGACCCGCGGCACCGACCTCGCGCTCTCCATGGAACGCCTGCGCGTGGCCGTCGCCGACGCCCCGCCGGGGGTGCGCCCGCTGTGCGACATGCTCCTGGACCGCTTCGGTCAGGACCGGGAGGACGACGTCGCGATGCTGGCACTCCAGCTCAGGCCGGGCCAGGCCAGGCCCTAAGGTGAGTTCGTTGACCTAGAACAGGAGTGCCCATGCCGCAGATCACCGTCGACTACTCCGGCGCGCTCGACGAGTCCTTCGACCGGCGCGGATTCGCGCTCGCGCTGCACCCGGTCGTGGTCGAGACGGCGGCCGCACGGATCGAGGCGTGCAAGACACGGTTCCGGCCGACCGGGGACAACGTGGTGGGTGCGGAGGCGGACGGGCACGCCGTCGTGCACGTCACGCTCGCCCTGCTCGCCGGCCGCAGCGAGGAGACCAAGGTCCGGCTCACCGAGTCGGTGCTGGAGTTGCTGCGCAAGTACGTCGAGCCCGCCGACGGCCTCGTCCTGCACGTCTCCGCCGAGGTCCGCGATCTCGACCCCTCGTACCGCAAGTCCGAGGAGCGGAGCGGGAACTGACCGGGGTGCCTACGCCTTCGGGGGCGTGGCCAGCGCGATGAGCCGGACGGCGAGGTCGGTGAACGGCCCGTCGCCCGGCTCGCCCTGGAGCGCACCGCGCAGCACCGCGCCCAGCTCCTCGTCCCGGGCGGCGCTCACCGCGGCCAGCGCCGCGAAGTCGTGCACGAGCTGCACCTCCAGCTCGCCGCGCGGAATCCGCCGGCCGTCCAGCCAGAGCAGTGCCGTCGACTCGACCAGCGAGATCCACGAGCGGATCACCAGCTCCAGCCGGACGGGCGGGTTCTCGACCTTCAGGTGCGACAGGATCTGGACATACGCGGCCTGCCGCACCGCGTCGACGAGCGCGTTGGTCTTCGAGGAGCCGACCGCGGGGCCGCCGCGCATCAACGCCGAGAAACCGGGCCCGTGATCGTCCACGAAGTCGAAGAACCGGCGCATGACCCGCAGCAGCCGCGCGCCCAGCGGCCCCTCCGGCGGCTCCACGAACCGACTCGCGAGATCGTCCGCGGCGCGCTGCAACGCGGCTTCGTACAGGCTGAGTTTGCCGGGGAAGTAGTGATAGACCAACGGTCGTGAGATGCCCGCCGCCGAGGCTATCTCGTCGATGGAGACCTCGTCGGGCGAGCGTCGGCTGAACAGTTCGAGGGCGACGCCGATCAGCTGCTGCCGCCGCTCCTCGACACCCATCCTGCGGCGTACCCCGGTTGTCATGCGAACACCTTACCGATCGGATCCGGCCGGGAACGGGCTGGACCGACCAGGGGCGTTCACATGTCCAGCACCAGGCGGTCGCCGCGTGCCCGCGACACACAGATCAGCATCGAGTCGCCACGCTCCGTGTCCGTGAGAAGTTCGTCCCGGTGGTCGATCTCGCCCTCCAGGACGCGTTGTTGGCAGGTTCCGCAGAATCCCTGCTCACAGGAGTAGAGGGTGCCGGGCAGTTCGGCCCGTACGGCGGCGAGCAGTGTGGAGTCGGCCGGCACGGTCACGGTCCGTGCGCTGCGGCGCAGTTCGACCTCGAAGGCGGTGTCGCCGTCACCCGCGGCCGCGGCGCGCGGAGTGAAGCGCTCCAGGTGCAGTGCGGCCCCCTGCGGCAGCCGCTCCCCGACGGCCGCCATCAGACCCTCCGGCCCGCAGCAGTGGACGGCCGTCCCCTCGGGCAGGCCGGCCAACAGCGTGTCGAGGTCCGGCCGCCCGTCCATGTCCTCGGCCACGACGGTGACCCGCGCCGGGTCCAGCTTCTCGATCTCCTCCAGGAACGGCATCGACGCCCGGGTGCGCCCGCCGTACAGCAGCCGCCAGTCCGCGCGGCCCTGGACCGCCCGCAGCATCGGCAGGAGGGGCGTGATCCCGATGCCGCCCGCGACGAAGACGTACCCGGGCGCCTGGGCCAGCGGGAAACGGTTGCGCGGTCCGCGCACCTCGACCGTCATGCCCTCCCGCAGCCGTTCGTGGACCTCGCGCGAGCCGCCCCGCCCGTCCTCGACCAGCCGTGCCGCGACGGTGTACGACGAGGTGTCCGCGGGGTCGCCGCACAGCGAGTACTGCCGTACGAGTCCGGACGGCAGCACCAGGTCGAGGTGGGCGCCGGGTTCCCAGCGCGGCAGACCGGGCCCCTCCAGGCGCAGTCGTACGACACCGTCGGCGATCCGCTCGTGTCCGGTGACCGTCAGCCGCAGGGCCCGGGAGCGCGGGCGGCCGGAGACCGGTTCCTCCAGGGCGGGCAGCGGCCACAGCGGCGAGGCCCCGATCCGGCGGCGCAGTGCGCGCCGGACGAGCAGGGCCGTACCCGCGACGGCCGCGAGGGTCCGCAGCCGGGGTGTCACGCGCGCTCCTCGGCCGTGGCCGCGGCTCGCGCGGCGGGGGAGGTGGCCAGATAGGCGACGGCCTGCGCGGTGGACCCCTCCTGGGAGGGGTGGTAGGAGTGGCTGAGGTAGCGCGGGATGGACTTGAGCATGTCCCCGGTCGACGGCAGCACGCCCTGCTGTCCGCTCAGGTAGAAGCCCTTGAAGCTCGCCCGGGCCGCCGTCAGGGTCGGGTCGTTCTCCATGAAGAAGCGCGCCCCGCGCTGCCACAGGAAGACGAGCGCGGTGAAGGCGGTGGCACAGGTCCGCGCGCGCCGCCGGTAGCCCCCGTCGACGTGCATGAACAGGTCGAAGGCGACCGAGCGGTGCTCGACCTCCTCCGCGCCGTGCCAGCGCAGCAGGTCCAGCATGGGCGGATCGGCGCCGCGCCGGTCCAACTCCTCGGCGTTCAGGACCCAGTCGCCGAGGAAGGCGGTGTAGTGCTCGATGGCGGCGATGATCGCGACCCGCTCCATCAGCCACCAGCTGCGGGCCCGGCCCGGGGGAAGGGTGCGGTCGCCGAGCAGCTTCTCGAAGAGCCAGTCGACCTGCGCGGTGTAGGGCGTGGGGTCGAGCCCGAGCTCCCTGAGGTGGGGGAGGACCTCGTCGTGGGCCTGCGAGTGCATCGCCTCCTGCCCGATGAACCCGATCACGTCCTCGCGCAGCCGCTCGTCCCTGATGTGGGGCAGCACCTGCCGGTAGACGTGGACGAACCACCGTTCACCGGCGGGCAGCAGCAGGTGCAGCACGTTGATCGTGTGGGTGGCGAACGGGTCTCCCGGCACCCAGTGCAGGGGTGTGTCCTCCCAGGAGAACGACACCTTCCGCGCCTTGAGCGTTGTCCGCTCCGATGCGACCGGCCGGGGCGGTCGGGCGTGCGTGTGAGACATGGCGTCAATGTACTGACGAGTAGGGCGGGGGGAGAACCCCTGTGCGCCCACTTGTTGACACGAACGTCAACTAGCTTCGCGGCCCTGGGACCGGACCGCGGCCCTAGCGCAGCCCGGTGACCGACCTGCCGTCCGTCAGGTTCCCCCGCAGTTCCGCCTGGGCCCCCTGCTCGGTCCGCACGGCGAGCAGGGGACCCCGCGCGGATCCGGTCACCCCACCGGTCGCGGTGACCGACGTGGTGCCCTTGCTGCCGGCCGCGAGCAGATACCAGGCGCCCGCTCCCGACTTCCACAGCACACCCGCCAGCACATGGGGGTCGCGCGCGCCGCACGCGGGGGAGTTCTCGGCCTTCGCCGCGACCGCCCCGTACGTACCGCCCGGGGTGTGGAACTGGGCCAGGACGCGGGTGCCGTCACCCCGCCAGGTGTCGGCCCGCGTGCACACCCACGCGGCCTCCCCGCTCGCGTCCGGCAGCGGCTGGCGCGCGAACTGCCACGCGTTCACGGACCGCACGCCCTCGGAGCGCACGGCGGACAGCGAGCAGGCGAACGGGGCCCAGTTCCGCAGCGCCGCCGCACCGGTGGCCTCGTGGGGCGCCGAGGGCGAACCGGAGGTGAGATGGGCCGGCGTCAGCTCGCCCAGGTCGGTCGTCAACCGGGTGCCGGCGGCGTCGGTCAGCTGCAGCGCGTTCCACGACGTGCACGTGCCCGTCCGGGCGGGACCCGCCAGCGGGGAGGTGGCACCGTCGGCCGACAGGGTGAGGGCCGTCGGGTCCGCGGCCGGTTTCATCAGGTCGCGCTCGGCGGCCCCGGTCACCCAGGGAGCGGTCAGATAGCGGACGTTGCCGTCGGCACGGTCCAGGACGACCGCGCTCGCCTCGGCCCCCCGCGCGCCGTCGACCCGCGCGAAGTCGAGGGCCGCCCCGCCGGTGCCGTCGCGCGGCTCGGCGTAGCGGGCGATGCGCAGTCCGTCGTAGAACAGCACCACGCGGGCCTGGTCCACGTCACCGGCGTACAGCAGCTGGGGCGGTCCCGGCGGGGCACCCGCCGGGGTGCCCGGGGTCGCCGAGACCTGCACGGACTCGCCCGGGCGGGCCCAGACGGCGAGGGCGCGGCGCAGCAGCGCACTGTCTGCGGCGAGGTTTCCGCGCGCGGGCCACACGGAGAGGTCCGTGCGCGCGGACGTCCGCCAGGCCGCCGGGGAGACCCGGGTCACTTTTCCGGGATCCAGCGCGGCCACGGCGGCCGGGTTCTGCGCGTACGAGGGGGCCGCGGCGCCCTCGGGGCCCCAGCCGTCGCCGGGCAGGGCGAGCAGCGCACCGCAGACGGCGACCGCCGCACCGGCGGCGAGCGCGGCCCTCATGTGCTGCCTGCGCCGCATCAGGTCGGTGGGCCGGGCGTGCAGCGCGCAGGGGTCGAACTCGGGTGAGTGGAGCAGCGGGTCGCGGGCCTCGACCCGGTCGGCCTCCGCGAGCGCCGCACGCGGATCGCCGACTCCCGCCGCCGCGAGCACGCTGCGCACGTCGGCGTCGGCCAGTTTCTCCAGCCCGCGCAGCACATACGCGGCGCGGGCCGCGCCGGACAGCGCGGACAGCCGCTGGTCCAGGGCGAGTTCGTCGGCACCGCCCGAGCGGGGGAACAGCCTCAGGCCCCACACGTGGGGCAGCAGCGGCGGCAGCTGGGACCGCTTGGGCCACGCGGTGCGCCGCAGCGGCAGGCCGGCCTCCAGTGCCGTACGCACGACCGTGAGGCGTACGAAGGCGTAGGCCGGGTCGCCGTCGCGGCCGGTGGCCTGGGCCGGGATCACGGACGACGGCGTGCGGCGCCGGGGCAGCGCTCGCTGGGTGAGGGCGTGCGCGGTCAGCACCCGCCGGTTGCGGCCGAGGCTCGGCGGCAGCACCAGATAGGCGAGCCGGACGAGCCGCGGGTAGTGCTCGACGAGCGCGGCCTCGGCCTGGGCGACGTCGACGACCGGTCCTGAGGAGGCTGTGGGGCGCGGGGCTACATCCTGTGACTGCACGTTCAGCAGAACGAGCGAATCGGTGGATGGTCACCTCCGCCCGGCGGACTCAGCCCTCGGGCTCGACGAGCAGCCGCGCGTAGTTGGCCATCGACCGCTGGTAGCGGGGCAGATGGGGCGCGAGGGCGCCGATCACCAGCGCCAGGCCCTCGCGTTCACGACCCAGGTCGGCGAGGCACAGCGCGAGGCAGGCGCGTACGGCGTCGTCCAACTCGTCCGACGGGGCGACGAGTTCGGGGGTGAGAAGCTTGACGCCCTCCTCGGCCTGCCCGATGTTCCGCAACGAGCTCGCGAGTTGGATCCTGGCGCGGCGCCCGCGGTAGCCGTCGAGCCCCCGCGACAGCGCCTCCCGGTACAGCGGCACGGCCCGGTCCGAGTGGCCCGTCGAGTCCCAGGCGCAGGCCCGCTCGAACAGGCCGAGCGGACTGTCCGCCGGCAGCTCGGCGACCAGCGCGTCGATCACCGCCCGGAAATCAGCCGCGTCCGCTTCCTCGTAGTCGTCGAAAGCGGCCCAGGCCGCCGCCGTACGCTTTTCCCAGTCTTCGTTCACGGGGCACACTTTCGCATACGTGTGCTGGCGACGGCATCGGCTTTCCCGCACCCCGCGGGGGGCCGATTGAGCGCTGAGCGCCTCGGAGCCGTATCGAAGGCCAGGGCCCTCGCCGGGGCTCTCCATGGCGCGGGCGCCGACGGTACCGGAGGAACGTATGAGGTTGACACGCGAAAAACTCGCCGCGGGAGCCGCCGTGGCGCTGTTGGCTCTGACCGGCTGCGGCGGCTCGGACGACGGCGGGACCAAGGGCGGCACGGCGGACGGGGTGCCGGCCACGGCGACCGGCAGCCTGGAGGATCTGGCGGCCGAGGTGAAGTGCAAGCCGAGCATGCAGACGGACGCCGACGAGATCCGGCAGGCCATCTGCAAGAACACCGACGGCAAGTTCGTGCTCGCGACCTTCGCCACCGACCGCGGCCAGCGCGAGTGGATCAACGGAGCGAAGGACTACGGCGGGTTCTACCTCGTGGGCGCCAAGTGGGTCGCCGTCGCCGACCAGAAGGTGGTCACGGCGCTGCGCGGCCGGCTCGGCGGGACCCTGGAGGAGGGGACCTCGCACCACTCGGGGGGCAGTGGTGGTGGGGGAACCGAGGTCTCGCACTCCGGTCACGGCGGCTGACCGCGCAGGTTCTTGGGGCAGGGCGAAGGCCGGCGGCGGGAACTCCCACCGCCGGCCTTCCTGCTGCCGTGCTAGCGACCCCTCACCTCAGGGAAGGCGGTCACCTGCAGCTCTTGCCGGTGTTGATGCAGTTGACCATCTTGTTCATCGCGTCCGTGCTGAACACGTTGATGAAGTCGTCGTGGTCGGTCGCCGGCTTGTGCAGCTGCTCCGGGAAGCCGTCCACCGCGTAGGCGTTCTTGATCTGCCCGTTGCGGAGGGTCGGTGCCGGAATCGAGTACACCAGGCGCATCGTCAGCTGCGGGATCGCCTTGAAGCCGTTCGCGCAGTTGCCCTGGGCATCGGCGAAGGCCACGTGCGTACGGTGGTTCGCGCTGTCGATGTTCACGCCGTCCCAGCAGCTCTGGAACGCGAAGGTGCGCACCACCTGGCTGCCCCGGGGGCAGATCGGGTACTGCTGGGTCAGCTGCACCTTGTTCTCGAAGCCGGTGCAGCTCCAGTGGGCGTTGGCGTTCGCGAGACCGTTGGTCGTGGTCTTCGCGTCACCGGTGATGATCCGCAGGAACTGCGGCATCGCGACGACCTTGCTCTTCGCGTTGCCGACGAACTTGATCTGCGCCTGCTTGGCCTGCAGGATCTGGCCGACGTTGCCTTCCTTGCCGCCACCGTCGTTGTTCTGGTCGAAGTCCTGCGTACCATTCTGGATACGCACGACCGGCCAGTAGTACGACGACTTGTCGCCCTGGTTCTGGCAGCTGGTCTGCGCGGCGGCGAACGTGTCGTTCGTCGCGAACGCGTCGTTCGACTGGTTGCCGACGTAGTCGTGCAGGTGGTGCGCGCCGTTGGTGACACCGGGAGCCACGATGACGTTGTCGGTGTTGAACTTCTTGTTCGCGTTCACACCGCAGACGGTGGTGAAGGTACCGGCCGAGCCGCCGGCCCGGGTCCGTGCCTTCGCGGCCACGTTCGGCCGGACCTTCGTGATGTCGACGAAGTCGGCGGCGACGGGTCCGTTGCCGGCCTGACCGCCGTTGCCCGCGGGGGCCGAGGCCGATGCCGAGGCGCTCGGGGCCGCCGTGGCCTGACCACCGTTGTTGTTCTGGCCCTGGCCGCTGTTGTTCTGACCCCACCCGTTGTTTTGGCCGCCGGCCGTGGTCTGGGCCTGGTCCGCGGTGGTCGCGGTGCAGGTGGCGAGACCGTCCAGCATGCCGGGGGCGGTGGCGCCCACCCGCTTGAAGTCGATCTTGATCCGGCCGATGACGGCGCCGCGCTTCTCCTTGAGCGGTCCGAGGATCGCGTTCTGGACGAAGTTCGCGTCCTTGGCCTGGGCCTGGCGGGTCGAGGCCAGCCGGGCGTACGCCTCGGTGATCTGCTTGTCGAGTGTCGCCAGCTCGGTGGCGACGGCAGAACGCGCGGCGTTCGGCACGTTGGTCAGCTTCTGACCGACGTCAGGACAGGTGATCGTGGCGACCTGGGTGGCGGCGGCCTTCGTGGTGTTCGGGCTCGAGTTGGTCTCGTGTGCCGAGGCGTAGAAATTCGCCCAGATCAATCCGCCCCCACCGATCGCGAGAGCCGCCGATGCGGCCACCGCGCGAACAGCCAGCGGCGAACGTCGTTTTCGTGTGTTGCGTCCCATGGAACTCCTCTGACTTCCTTGCGGGGCAGCGAGGCGCCCGACAGGAGTGAAGCGGCTCCCATCCATACGGAGGTGACGCGTGAGGCGTTCAGAAACCTCTGAAAATCTTAGAAGTTCGTGAGGCCATTTCCGGCACAATGGGCTCAGAAGCGCACGATTTTCGGGAAGTCGATCTCCGAAATCAGGTTTGAACAATATTCAGCATGTTCGGGGGCGGATTCTTCAGCGACCACCGCCGTGATCCGGATATGCCGGCACGGCGAGCACCCGCCGTTTGTCGTCGTCCGAGACCTCCGGCCCCGGCTTGGCGGAGGAGTTGGACGTGTGCTTGGCGATCGCCCGCTCCGTGACGACGAGTTGGGCCCCGATCGCCGCGTTCGAGCGCCCCTGCGGCATCAGTTCGAGCACCTCCCGCCCGCGTGGGGTGATCCGGCCCAGCGGCCGGTCGGCAACGGCGCGCCGCGCCGGCAACTCCTGGATGACATGCGGTCCATGGCGGTACCGCCCGCCGCGACCCGCCGCACCGCGTCGACGAACTGATCCGTGTCGAACACCCGGTCCTTGAGCAGATAGCCGACCCCGCCCGTACCGTCGGCGAGCAACTCCCGCTCGTACAACTGCTCCACGTGCCGCGACAGCACGAGCACCGGCAGTCCGGGCCGCTCCCGGCGGGCCTGGAGCGCGCACTGCAGTTCCTCGTCCGTGTGCTGAGATACATGACCCGGGCGCCGGCCTGCCGGCGCGGCGCGCACCCCCAGCCCGTCCGGCGATTGAGGACGAGGCCGTTCAGGCCGAACGGGGTCTGGGGGCGGAGCCCCCACGGCGGGTCACCGGCGGAGCAGTCGCGCCTCCGCCTCCGGGGGCAACCCGACCGGCGGCCGGTCCGGGCGCCCCGGCGCGGTACCGCCCACCGCCCGGAGCCACGCCCACGTGTCGGCGACCGTCTCCGACACATCCCGGCACCGAAGCCCGACCCCCACCGCCCGGGAGACATCCGCTCCGTACAGCGCGTCGTGCATGTCACTCCCCGGCGGGACCCACACCGGCAACTGCATCCACGGCTCGACCCCGGCGCCCAGCACCGCCTCCGGCTCGATCCACCGCAGCTCCGCCCCGCTCCGAGTCACCCGCACGCACGCGTCGAGGAGCTCCCCCATCGTCGTGTGACCCCCCGGACTCGTCAGGTTGTGCGGCCCGCTCGCTCCCCGCTCCACCGCCCCGAGGATCCACTCGGCGAGGTCACGGACATCGACGTACTGGAGGGGAAGCTCCCGGGGCCCGGGCGCCGGCACGGGCCCGCCCCGCGCGATCCGGTTCAGCCACCAGGGCAGGCGGCCGACGTTCTCGTGCGGCCCGAGGATCAGCCCGGACCGTACGAGCAGCGAACGCTCCGCGCCGAACGCCGAGACGGCGGCGAGCTCGCCGCCCAGCTTGTCCTGCGCGTAGTCGGTCTGCCCGGCGTCCTTCGACGCCCCGGTCACGAGCGGCGCGTCCTCGGTGTACCCGGCGGGCGGAGCCCAGGCGTAGACCGAGCAGCTCGACACGTAGACATGGCGCGCGGCCCGGTCCGCCAGCAGCCGCGCCGCGTCGAGGACGGCCCGCGGTGCCGCCGACCAGGTGTCGACGACGACGTCCCAGTCACCTTCGGCCGCGGCGCCGGCCAGCGCCGCGAGCCCGTCGGGAGCGGTGCGGTCACCGAGCAACGACCGTACTCCGGAGGGAGGTTCGTGCCGTCCCCGGTGGAAGACGGTCACCTCCCAGCCACGTCCCACCGCCGCGTCCGCGACGGCCCGCCCCGCGAACTCCGTACCACCCAGCACCAGAAGTCTCATGGGGACGACTCTGCACGGACGGCCCACCGGACGGAACGGGAATCTGCTGACAGAAGATCCGCCCGGGGGTGTCGCGAACGCGGGGCGGGCTGATCAGCGGCCGGTCGGGGGCGCGTACTTGTAGCCGACCCGACGTACCGTCTGGATCGTCTGCCGGTGCTGTGCCCCGAGCTTGCGCCGCAGCCGTGCGACATGCACGTCGACGGTCCGTCCGTCGCCCACGTGCCCGTAGCCCCACACGGTGGTGACCAACTGGTCCCGGGTGTGCACCCGGTGCGGGTGCGCGACGAGATGCGCGAGCAGCTCGAACTCCAGGTAGGTGAGGTCGAGCGTCCGCCCTTCGACCTCGGCGGTGCGCTGCACGGAGTCGATACGGACGAGCGGGTCGTCCCCGGCCGGGGCGGCCGTCCCCGCCGGGTCCGGGGCGACGGCGACCGGCAGCAGGGGCTGCTGGTCGGCCGGTACGAGGACCAGGTAGCCGATCATCGGCGGCCGGCCGGGCAGTACCGGCAGCGTGTGCTGGGGCGCGGGCAGCCAGGTGGCGCCCGGCGGCAGGAAGTCCGCCACGTTCACCACCTCGTCCCGGTCGACGGCTCGCAGCCGGTGCCGTCCGGCACCGGTCGCGGGCGAGGCCGGGGAAGGGGAGGTCGCGACGGAGGTGAAGGAACGTGTGTTCGCCATGAGAGGTCAGCTCTTTCGCGCGAGGAGTTCGTCGGGAGGGTCGACGACCGCGAGTTCGTGGTCGGGGCCGTCGAGGACGTACGTCGTGCGCGCTGGCCGAAGGCCGGGGGTGTACGGCTTTAGAGGGCCGGCGCGTTCGTCGCGCGGCAACACACCCGGTCGAAGTCGTGATGCTGACGGGAAGGCCAGAAGGGCTCCAGGTCGTGGCGACCCGTCGCGGTGCACTTCTGGTGGCTGGCCATGCCTCCATTGAAGCAGAAGCCGGGGCCGGGCAGGAGTCCCGGTTCAAAGGTCGGACACGCCCTTGATGCGGAAGAGGGCTCGCCACGCTGAAGGGGCGCCCACCGGCCTGGTGGGCGCCCCTTCGCGGGTACGGGGTGGATCAGACCTGACCGGCCTTGTCCAGGGCGGTGCAGCAGGTGTCGACGAGCAGACGCGTCACCACGTACGGGTCGACGTTGGCGTTCGGACGGCGGTCCTCGATGTACCCCTTGCCGTCCTTCTCGACCTGCCACGGGATACGGACGGAGGCGCCGCGGTCGGAGACGCCGTACGAGTACTCGTTCCACGGAGCGGTCTCGTGCAGACCGGTCAGGCGGTCGTCGATGCCGGCGCCGTAGTTCTTGACGTGGTCGAGCGGCTTCGAGCCCTCGCCGAGCGACTCGCACGCGGTGATGATCGCGGCATAGCCCTCAGGCCCTTCGCGCATCGCCCTGGTGGAGAAGTTGGTGTGCGCGCCCGCGCCGTTCCAGTCGCCCTTGACCGGCTTGGGGTCGAGGGTGGCGGAGACGGCGAAGTCCTCGGCGGTGCGGTACAGCAGCCAGCGGGCCACCCACAGCTGGTCGGAGACCTCCAGTGGGGCGAGCGGGCCGACCTGGAACTCCCACTGGCCGGGCATGACCTCGGCGTTGATGCCGGAGATGCCGAGGCCCGCCTTCAGGCAGTTCTCCAGGTGCGCCTCGACGATGTCACGGCCGAAGATCTCGTCGGCGCCGACACCGCAGTAGTAGCCGCCCTGCGGGGCGGGGAAGCCGCCGGCGGGGAAGCCGAGCGGGCGCTCCCCGTCGAAGAAGGTGTACTCCTGCTCGATGCCGAAGACCGGTTCCTGCGCGGCGAACCTCTCCGCGACCTCGGCCAGCGCGGCACGGGTGTTGGACTCGTGCGGCGTCATGTCGATGTTCAGGACCTCGCACATGACGAGGACGTGGTCCCCGCCGCGGATCGGGTCCGGATAGCTGGCGACCGGCTTGAGTACGCGGTCCGAGGCGTGGCCCTCGGCCTGGTTCGTGGAGGACCCGTCGAAGCCCCAGATCGGCAGCTCGGCACCCTTGGCGTCGTCCGCCAGAATCTTCGTCTTCGAACGGAGCTTGGCCGTCGGCTCGGTGCCGTCGATCCAGATGTACTCAGCCTTGAAGGTCACGGGCCACATCCTTCGGGGTGGGTCTCCAGGCGCGCCGCGGGTGCTGCGGCGCTGCGGCACCGGGGCGCCGCGTCATGCCCGGCAGCCTGTCAACAGGCGATTTCCCGATCATTGCCCGAGCGTGAACCCCGTGTTACCTGGCGACCCTGTGCTGCGCCTCACTCGCGGAGAGCGATTCGCGACCGTTATCAGGGGTCCGTTCGCGAAGGCCGTGAGGGCGGCGCGCCGCCCACCGCGATCCGCCCGGGGCGGCCGCGGCGGCTCGTATGCGATGGGTTTGCGGGCGCGCGGTCGGTGTGCCGGAGGCTATCCGGCGTCGGCCGCCACGTCCCGTACCCCCGTGAGGAAGCCGCGCACCGCGGCCAGTTCCCGCTCGTCGTACCCCCGCAGCAGCTCCACGGCCCGCCCGATCAGCGGACCGAAGTGGGCCTGCCCCCACTCGACCGTGCGCTCGTCCAGTTCGACGAGCACCTGCCGCCGGTCGCGCTCGGAGCGCACCCGCCGGACATGCCCGAGCCGTTCCAGCCGGTCCACCAGGGCGGTGGTCCCGGCCGAGTTGAGCCCGAGCAGACCGCCCAGGCGGCCCGCCGTCAGACCCGTACCGGAGCGGGAGGCGTCCATGAGGGAGATCAGCGCGCGCACATCCGTCGGGTGCATGCCGTTCTGGTTCGCGAAGCGGGCACTGTGCAGGCCGAGTTCGACGACAGTGGCCCGCAGGAGATGGACGATCTCCATCTCCCGCCCCGCTGCTCGTCCCGGCTCCGTCGCCGGTTCGCGATCCGGCGCGCGTGCCGGTTCCCGGTCCTTCATGTCCGCCTCCGCCAATTGCCTCGCTGGGCTATTATCTCGCCCATCGAGATAATCGGCGATCATAGCGGCCCCAGGACACCGGGCGGGGGAGTGGCGGAATGGACGTTCCGACGAAGGAGTTCCGGACGGCGTACGACCGGGTCATGGCCAAGTGGCCCGCGGACACCGTGTCGTGCGCGGTGCCCACCCCGTTCGGCGTCACCCAGGTCCACAGCTGCGGCCCGGGGGACGGGTCCCCGCTGCTTCTGCTGCCGGGCGGCGGCGCGACCTCGGCCTCCTGGTACGCCGGCGCCGCCGACCTCGCCCGCACCCACCGCGTCCACGCCGTCGACCTGATCGGCGACCCCGGTCTCAGCGTGCCGGACCCCGGCCGCCCGATCCGGACCGCCGGTGACGTGACCGCATGGCTGGACGCGCTGCTCGACGGCCTCGGTGTCGGCTCGGCCGCCGTGGCCGGTCATTCCTACGGCGGCTGGATCGCCCTGCGGTACGCGCTGCACGCACCCCATCGGGTACGGCGTCTCGCGCTCCTCGACCCGACGGGCTGCTTCGCGGGCTACCGGGCCGTGTACCTCCTGCGCGCGCTCCCGATGCTGCTGCGCCCGGCGGCACGTCGCACCCGCGCCTTTCTCGAGTGGGAGACGGGCGGCGTACCACTGGACCCCGACTGGCTCCGTCTCCAGGAGGCCGCGGCCGGATTTCCCACCGTCAGGCCGGTCACGGGCCCGCGTCCGGACGCCGCGGCGCTGCGTGTCCTGGAGGTGCCGGTCCTGCTGCTCGTGGCCGCGAACAGCAGGACTCATGACTCGCGCCGGGTGGCGGCACGGGCCGCCGCGGTGCTGCCGCACGTACGGACGGTCGTCCTCCCGGACGTCTCGCACCACGCGCTGCCGCACACCGCGTCGCCCGAACTCACCTTCCGGCTCGCGGAGTTCCTCGGTCGTTAGGCGTCGCGCCTCACCCCACCTTCTCGATCAGGGCCCGGCGGATCAGGAACTTGCCCGGCTCGCGGACCTGTTCGAACGCGGCGTTGTTCAGCAGTGCGCAACTGCCGGACACCGACGTGACCTGCACGGTGGTGGACTTGTTGTTGTCCAGGTTCGTGACCTTGAGCTTCGTCCCGGCGGGGAACTGGTTGCTGGAGGCGGCGGGTGCGCCTCCCTCGCCGGAGAGAGTGACGGTCGAGCCGACACAGACCTGCCGGCCGGTGGCCGCACCGCCACCCGCCCCCTGCGCGGGTGGGGTGGTCTGCTGTGCGGGAGAGGTCGCCTGCTGCTGCGCCGGCGCGCTCGGCGCCGGCTGCGCGGGCTGCGCGGCCTGGGGGCCCTGAGCCGACTCCCCGACCTTGCAGTTCGACGCCGCCTGCTGGACCTTGATCTGGGCGATCACCGCCTCGCGGTTGGCGATCCGGGCCTGCGACTGGGCGTCGGGCTTGGCCCGCTGCCCGTCGATGAACGTCTGGTTGTTGCCCAGCGCGGTGGCCAGTCCCTGGCAGACCGTCGAGTTGGACGCGTTCTGCACCGGGGCCGCGTTGGAGGTGGTCGCCATGACGAAGGCGCCGCCTCCCGCCACGGCCGCGGCACCGACCAGCAGCGCCAGCTTCTTCCTGGGACTGAGAGTTCTCCTACGCGACATGCGCGCCTCCTGTCCCCGGCCGCCGCCATGGGCGGCCGGATGCGATCCGTATGCCGCTAGGTACGAGATACCGAACGGGGCTGCTCAACAGTCGACGCAAGTGGCCGAAGTGACCTGTGTCACGGGTGAGTTGGGCGCGCGGAGCGGCCGGAGCGGTCGGGGCGGCCAGGCCGGGGCGAGGGGCCGCTAGCGGGACAGGGCCTCGCGCACCGCCTCGTCGGTGCGCGCCACGACGGCCGTACCGTCGTCCGCGGTGATGATCGGCCGCTGGATGAGCTTCGGGTGTTCGGACAGCGCGGCGATCCACCGTTCCCGCGAACCGCCGTCGCGCGCCCACGACTTCACCCCGAGCTCCTTGGCGACGGCCTCCTGCGTCCTGGTGATGTCCCACGGCTCGAGGCCGAGCCGCTCCAGTACGGCCCGGATCTCGTCCCGCGTCGGTACCTCCTCCAGGTAGCGGCGGACGGTGTAGTCCGCGCCCTCCGCGTCGAGCAGGGTGATGGCGCCGCGGCATTTCGAACAGGCCGGGTTGATCCAGATCTCCATGCCGGACACGGTACATCGAGGATTTTGTTCGAATTTCTGTCGTCACATGCGCACCTTGGGAATCTGGTGTGACGCCACCTCAATTCCATTGCTCACCTGGGCATTTGGCGGGTGTACGCGCTCCCCGGATGTCAGTGGCGGGCGGTAAACTGGGGGCAGTGTTCGAGGGGGTCGCCGGGAGGGCCGGCGGCGCCCCGACCGCGACAGGAGGATGCCTGTGCCCGCTGCCGCACTGAAGCCGCTGCCCACCCAGTCCACGTCGAAGAGGGCGGTCCTGATGGACCTGCCGTACGAGCCCGTGGCGAAGCGTCCGCTGCCGCCCGGGCGTCCCCGCGAGTGGTACGTCACGCACAACCGTCGGCTCAAGGCGATGCGTCTCGCGATCGCTCTGCTCGACTCCGGTGTGTACGTGCCGAATCAGGCCCGCAACGAGACGATACGCAGCACCGCCGTGATGATCGGGGTGCACCCGCCGTCGGACACCACGTGTCACATGGTGCGGGCGTTGATGCGGTACGCGCGCTGAGCGGGGGATGTTGTTTCGGTGCCGGGTGTCCTACGCCCGGCACCGACGTCTCTCGCCCCCGCCAAGGGGCTGCCGCCTCCTGGACCCCCGCTCGCCCGAAGGGCTCGTCCTCAAACGCCGGACGGGCTGAAAATCTCCAGCCCCAGGCCGGCACCATCAGCCCGTCCGGCGCTTGAGGACGAGGCCGTTCAGGCCGAACGGGGGTCTGGGGGCGGAGCCCCCAGGGGCGCCGGGGGCGAGAACCCGGGCCGGTGACCTCACGGAGTGGTCAGTTCGCGTTCCAGCGGGGTGCGGAAGCGCGGGGTGACACGCACCGGCCCCAGCCAGCCCCGTAGCCGCCCGACCTCCGCCTCGATCGCCGCAATCCCCTCCCGCCCCACTCCCTCCGGCTCCAGCACCCGCCACACCACCTCACCATCACCCCGCTGAGCCCACCCCCCGACCACCCGCCCGTCCCACCACACCGTCGGCCCGACATTCCCGCTGCCGTCGAACAACGCGGGCCGCAGCGAGGGCGCGAGATACCAGTCCCGCTCCTGCCACCCCATGGCCGTAGGGTCGAGCCCGGGCAACAGCGCGGCCCACGGCGCGCCGGGCTCGCCGCCCGGACCGGCGTCGCCGGCGACGACGTACCCGGTCACCCCGCCGTCGAGCGACACGGCCTCCGCCCCGATCGCCCCCAGGGCCCGCCGCACTTCCGTCACCTTCCACCCCGTCCACCACTTGAGGTCCGCCTCCGTGGCGGGCCCGCACACCGTGAGCCAGCGGCGGAGCAGCTCGCGCTGGGCCTCGCCGGCCGGGAGCTCGGGGTACGGCGGGGCGACGGACCAGCGGAACTGCGTCGAGGTCCAGGAGCCGAGCGGACGCCCCCGCACGACCCGTCCCTCGACGCCCAGCACCCGCATCAGACGCGAGGACACGGTGTGCGCGCTCTCGTACCCCCGGCCCGCGCCGTAGGTGAACTGCTCCCTCAACCGCGGTTCGTCGCCGGTGAGTTCGTTCACGGTGGCCTGCCCGCGCCGGGCCAGCGCGGCGAGCGCGGACGCCTCGACCTCCGCGAGCCACTCCTCGGTCAGCCGCCCGTCACTGCCGGTGGTCATGTCTTTGATCAGTCCGGCCCGCGCCTTCGCCGCGATCGCCAGGCCGGTCGAGGTGTGCACCACGGCGGCCAGTTCGGTGGGGAACACGAACACGGTGTGCCGCATGCCGTGCATCCGCACCAGGGACCGGTCCCCGTACAGCGCCCGGTCGAGCTCCGCCACCGTCCGCCCGGCGTCCGCGAGACGCGCGCCCACCGCCAGGTACACCGTCGCCGGATCGGTCCCGTGCAGCGCGACCAGCGACCCGGCGACCTCCTCGGGGGCCGCCGCGCGCCGCGGTTCCGTGAGCCGGTGCCGCAGCGCGAGCCGGGCCCGCCGCTCCGTCACCCCGATGTGCCGCCGCTGTTCGCCCACGCCGCCTCCGCCTCGTAGCCCCCGTTCTCCGCATCCTCCCGCACCTCACCCGATTGCCGTCTCCGGCATGCGTATGCCCTGCTCAGGGCCTTGACTGTGGTGAACGCGAGGCAGGGAATCCGCAGCAGAACGCCGGGAGGCGAGATGGCGAGGAACGGGATACGGGGGCTTCGGGTGCGGGGGGAGCGGGGAGCTCCGGAGCCACGGGGACGCGGAACCGCCGGCCGAGGAGCGGCCGTACGAGGGCTCGGTGCGCGCGGGACGGTGCTGGGGTCGGTCGGCGTCGTGCTGCTGGGCTCCCTCTCCCTCACCGGCTGTTCGGGCGACGGCAATCCCGTCGGCACCGCCTCCCAGGCCGCCTCCGCGGCCGCATCCCTCGCCTCGGCGGCGAGCAGCGCCCTGGCCTCCGCGACCACCGGGGCCGGCAACTCCCTCGCCTCCGCCACCGCCGAGGCGGGCCGGCGGTTCGACGAGTTCAAGAGCGGCCTGAACGCCAAGAGCGAGGTGACGGTCGGCAACCAGGTGCGCACCGACTCCGACGGCCGTTCCACCGTCGAGGTCACCGCCACCAACCCCACCTCCACGTCCCGGACGTACGTCGTCCAGGTCGACTTCCGCGACAAGGGCGGCAACCTCCTCGACACGGTCGTCGTCAAGGTGAACGACGTTCCGGCGGACGGCTCCAAGGACGCCACGGCCCGCAGCAGCCGTACCCTCTCCGGAGCCGTCGGCAGCGACGTCGCCCGCGCCGTGCGGACCTGACGGCCGTGGCCCCGACCGGCGCGACGGCCACCCCCGCCGCCCGCGCGGCCCGCGGCAGGGCGGCCCGCAAGCACGCCCCCCGTTCCTCGCACGCCGTCTGGATCCCCGGCGTCGACCGCCCCGACCCCGTCGCCGTCCTGGAACGGCAGGGCAGGGACCGACTGCAGGAACTGCTGCCGATCCGGTACGGGCGGATGACCGCCTCGCCGTTCGCGTTCCTGCGCGGAGCCGCCGCCGTGATGGCCGCCGACCTCGCCTCCCAGCCCCATACCGGCCTCACGGTCCAGCTGTGCGGTGACGCCCACCTCCTCAACTTCGGCCTGTTCGCCTCACCGGAACGCGCCCTGCACTTCGACCTGAACGACTTCGACGAGACCCATCCGGGCCCCTTCGAGTGGGACGTCAAACGGCTCGCGGCCAGCGTCGCGGTGGCCGCCCGTGAGAACGGGTACGCCGAGACACGCGTGCGCCGCGCCGCCGAGGCCGCCGCCGCCGAGTACCGCAAACGCATACGGCGGCTCGCGGACCGGGGTGAACTGGCCGTCTGGTACGAGCGCATCGACGCCGACCGCCTGCTCCCGCTCGTCCGCTCCGCCGGCCGGCGGAGACGCGTCGACTCGAGCCTCACCCGCGCCCGCCGCCGCACCAGCCTGCACGCCCTGGGCAAACTCACCGAGACCGTCGACGGACGGCGGCGCATCGTGCGCGACCCGCCGCTCCTCGAACCGGCCGGCGCCTCCGACATGGCGGCCCTGCGCAAGATCTTCAGCGACTACCGCTCCACCCTCGCGGAGGAACGCCGCCTCCTGCTGGACCGCTACCGCTTCGTGGACGCCGCGCGCAAGGTCGTCGGCGTCGGCAGTGTCGGCACCCGCTGCTTCATCGTGCTGCTCACCGGACGGGACACGGACGACCCGCTGTTCCTGCAGATCAAGGAAGCCACCAGATCCGTACTGGAGGAGCATCTGCCCGGCGGGCCGTACGTCCATCCCGGCCACCGGATAGTCGCAGGCCAGCGGCTGCTGCAGTCGGCGAGCGACATCTTCCTCGGCTGGATGACCGGGCCGCAGGGCCGCGCCTTCTACTTGCGGCAGCTGCGTGACATGAAGGGCTCCGCGAACGTGGCGGGCATGACCCCGGACGAGCTGGTGGCCTACGCCCGGCTGTGCGGCACCGCGCTGGCCCGCGCGCACGCGCGCTCCGGCGACCGGGTCGCCATCGCCGCGTACCTGGGCGGCGCCGAGACCTTCGAGCACGCCGTCGCCGACTTCGCCCTGCGCTACGCGGACCAGAACGTGAGGGACCACGCGGCTCTGGACTCGGCGGTGGCGGCCGGAGTGGTCACGGCGGCACGCGGGGTCTGAGGCCGTCACGGCGGCACGCGGCGTCCGAGATCACGGACGCCCCCGGGAGGGGGTCACAGACCCGGGGCGCCCCAGACGGGGAACCACCGGCCGAGGTCCTGCTCGATGCGCAGGTCGTCGGCGAGCGTGGCCTTGATCCGCAGTTCGAGCGCGTTGTCGCGGCTGCCGCCGGCATCCGGCGACGGCGCGAAGGGGTAGAAGGTGCCGCGCTTGTAGAGATAGACGAGCCCGAGCCGCTGCCCGGCCTGCTCGGGGTCGTCGGTCTCCTCGAAGGCCACCACCGAGCACAGCAGCTGAGGCCCGAAACCGCTGCCCTCCAGCGTGCTGTTGACCGCGTGCAGATCACTCACCAGCGCGGGCAGGTCGTCCGGCGCGCGCCGCGAGACCAGCCACGAGTACCCGTACTCGTCGCGCGTCACCTCCACCGGTGGCCCCGCGCCGGGCCGCCCGGACGGGGAGGACTCCGCTCGGCCCGTGTCCGCCTCCAGCAGTTCCCGCACCTCCCGGTGGGCCTCGGCGAACGCCGCGCCCTCGACGGACGCGAAGCACACCGCGCCCGTCCCGGTCGGGGTGAACCCGGCGGCGGCCTGGAGGGTCACGGCGGCCGACGGCAGCCCGAAGAGCTGGTCGAGATCGGGTGCGACGGCCTTGGTGCGCCCGAGCAGGATGTCCAGGAACCCCATGCAGGTGGCTGCCTTTCGAAGGACGGGTCAGGTGGCGTTGTCGGGGGTCGCCGCCTCGCCCAACTCGGCCGAGATACGGCCCAGTTGTTCGAGCCGCTGTTCCAGGCTCGGGTGGGTGGAGAAGAGCTTGGCGATACCGGGCCCGGCGCCGAGGGCGGGTGTGAAGTAGAAGGCGTTGAAGGCCTGTGCCGTCCGCAGGTCCTTCATCGGAATCCGCGCGATGTCCCCGGAGACCTTCGTCAGCGCGGACGCGAGTGCGGAGGGCCGGCCGGTGAGCAGTGCCGCGGAGCGGTCCGCGGCCAGCTCGCGGTACCGGGACAGCGCCCGGATGAGCAGGAAGCTGATCGCGTACACGGCCGCGGAGACGGCCATCACGGCCATGAAGATCGCCAGGGTGTTCTGGTCCTTGCGTCCGCGCCCGCCGAAGAGCTGCGAGTAGAAGGCGAACCGGACGATCAGCCCGGCGATCACCCCGAGGAACGAGGCCACGGTGATCACGGCGACGTCCTTGTGGGCCACGTGCGACAGCTCGTGCGCGAGGACGCCCTCCAGCTCGTCGGGCTCCAGCCGGCGCAGCAGCCCGGTCGTCACGCACAGCACCGCGTGGTCGGCGTTCCGTCCGGTCGCGAACGCGTTCGGCATGTCCAGGTCGGAGACGGCGACGAGCGGCTTCGGCATGTCGGCGACGGCACACAGCCGGTCCACGACCCCGTGGAGCCGCGGATGCTCCTCCCGCTCCACGATCCGCCCGTGCATCGCGTACAGGGCGATGCGGTCCGAGAACCAGTACTGGGCGCCGAGCAGCGCGGCGGCGACGACCACGACCAGTACCCAGGACTTCAGCAACACGATCAACGCGGCGACGAAGGCCACGTACAGCAATCCGAGCAGGAACAGCGTGACCGTCATCCGCACGGTCAGCCGCCGATCGCTCCGGAACCGGCTCTGCATTCTGCATCACCCCGAACTCAGGCACTCAGGCACTCACGCACTCCGGCACTCGTCCCGCTTCCATTGTGCGCCCGCGCCCGCCCAAGAACCGGTGCCGAACGGCCCCACGGGAGGCAAAGAACAGCCCTGACGGCGGTCACTTCCTTATGCGCCGCACACACCGACATGCGCCGCGCACGACGACCCGCCCGAGCGCCGCGCACGACGACCCGAGCGCCGCGCACGACGACGGAGCCCCGTCACCACCCGAGGGCGGTGACGGGGCTCCGTTCGGAAGCCGGGTCGGCTCACACGTCGTAGAAGTGATGTTGCGCCCCCGCTACCTTGGAGCCCTGTTCGCGGAGTCGCTCTGACCAGCAGGAACGCTGTCGTTGTCTGTCGTTGTTGGTAGTCGTTGGCCGTCCCCGGACGGCCCAAAGACGGCCCGGACCACCCTAGTAAGCCAGCTGTAGATCGTGATCTTGCTTGCTGTGGCTGAGCACCCCCGTCATCGCGCTCAGCCAGCCGCCCGGCTACCCTCCGCCCATGGAGCAGGACCACCCCCTCATTCGCGACGTATTCCCAGATCTCATCGCCGAGCTGACTGCCCTCCTGGAGGACGAAGGAGAACGTGAGCTGGCTCTCTGCGCGTGGGATCTGCGTCTGGTTGACGAGTGCGGCTGCGGCGATGACTTTTGCCAGAGCATCCGGACGGCAGATCATCCGCAGGGGCAGCCGTACGGCCCGGGCCATCGGTGCGTGCCTCTCTTGCCCTCGAAAGGCATGCTGATCCTGGACGTCGTGGACGGCCGGATCATGTACATCGAGATACTCGATCGGCCACCCATGCACCGTCGGACTGCACAGCCGTGACGTTCGCCCGAGCGGAACACGAAGTACGGGCCCGGACTCGCCAACTCGGTTGGTTGGGCCTACTGATGGGCGGTGGTTCGGGTGCGGGTACGGCCACCGTTGATCATCGTGACTTGTGTGGAGTAACGATGAGACGGTGGCCGCGGGTCACAGCATAGATCCCGTTCGTTGGCGGGAGGCGTTCGAGGTGGCCATGGCCCGTATCGCGGGACGGTTCGCCCGGGTCGAACCACGGCGACGGGCCGGGCGGTTGATGCTGGGCCTGCTGTCGGATCTGCCGCGCAAGAACTGCTGGACGATCGCGGAGTGGGCTGGGGAAGCGAGTCCGCATGGCATGCAGCATCTGCTGTGCCGGGCCTCTTGGGATGCCGACGCCGTCCGTGACGATGTCCGCGAGTACGTCGTCGAGCACCTGCACGACGAGGAAGCGGTTCTGGTCGTGGATGAGACCGGCGATGTGAAGAAGGGCGTCCACACCGTCGGGGTCCAGCGCCAGTACACCGGCACGGCCGGGCGGATCGAGAACTCCCAAGTCGCCGTCTACCTCGTCTACGCGGGCGAGCGGGGGCACGCGGCGGTGGACCGGGAGCTGTACATCCCGCGGTCCTGGACGTGCGACCCCGACCGCTGCCGGGCAGCCGGCCTCGGCGAGGACACCGTCTTCGCGACCAAGCCGGAACTGGCCCGCACGATGATCGAACGGTTCCTGGACGCCGGACACCACGTGGGCTGGGTCACCGGGGACGAGGTCTACGGAGGCAACCCGAAACTGCGGGCGGCCCTGGAAGAACGCGGCACCGGCTATGGCCTCGCGGTGGCCTGCTCAGCCGAAGTGACCACCGCTGCAGGCACCTTCCGCGCCGATGCCCTGGCGAAGAAGGTGCCGAAGCGGGCATGGCAGAAGCTCTCGGCCGGACGCGGTGCCAAGGGGCAGCGATTCTACGAGTGGGCCGTCATTGACCTCGCCGACCCAGCGCCGGGCAGGCACCAGCTCCTGATCCGCCGCAACCGCATCACCAGCGAACTCGCCTACTACCGCTGCTTCTCACCCAAGCCGGTGCCACTGACCGAGCTGGTGCGGGTCGCCGGCTCCAGGTGGCGTGTGGAAGAAACCTTCCAGGCCGAGAAGGGGCTGGCGGGACTCGATGAGCACCAGGTCCGCCGCTTCTCCTCCTGGACCCGCTGGGTCACCCTGGCCATGCTCGCCCACGCCTTCCTCGCCGTGGTCCGTGCCGACGAACACACCCGCTATCCCCGCCCGGACGACCTGGTCCCGCTGTCCTGCAACGAGATCCAGCACCTGTTCATCACGGTCGTCGTCCAGCCTCTCCACGGCATAGCCCACCGACTGAACTGGTCCGACTGGCGACGCCGCCACCAGCAGCGATCACGCACCAGCCACTACCGGCGACAAGCCGGATCCCAAACATGAAGATCACGATCTACAGCTGGAGTACTAGCCCTTCAGTTGTAATTCAGGGCGAGTTCGCGAACCCGGCGTCTGCGATGATGCCCGTTAGCGTCGGCCTGGTGACGTCGTCGCCAGCGTGACCAACACAGTCCGTGGGCGGTCCGACCGTGCTCGGGTGGGGGTGGCGGGTGGATGAGCGTAAGGAGCTTGCGGATCTCGGCCGCGGTGTAGGGGATGAGCTGTTCGGGGCTGATGATGTCCTCGCGCTCCCCCCTTTGGGCTCCTCATCAGACTGGTCACCGCTGAGGGCTTCCCGGAGCGGTGCGGGAGCGTCAGCGTCGCCTGTGGCGGCCTGTACCGCCAGGAATGCGGCGGCCAGCATCGACAGGGTGATGTGCCGGTACCAGCTGTGCCAGTGGCGCACCTCGTAGTCGGCCAGCCCGCACTGATGCTTGCCGAGTTTGATCGCGTCTTCCACCCGCCAGCGCGCGCCGGCGACGTGGGCCAGGTGTTCCGGCGGGGTGCCGGACGGGCCCCAAGCCAGGTAGTAGTCGAGGTCGTCGGGCGTTTCGGGGCGGCGTCGGGCGATCATCCATCGGCTCGGCCAGGGCTGCCCCCGCACCGCGCTGCCCACGGGCTCCTGCGGGTCGGCGATCCGGCGGACCCACCACTGCCACCAGCGGGAGCCGGTCTGGCTCGGGCCGGCTTCGATCAGCTGCCACTCGCTGTCGTCTGCGGCGGCGGCCAGCTTGTCGATACGCCGCCAGCCCGGTCGGGGCAGCACTGTTTGGGCGCTGGAGACGTTGACCACGTACGGCAGTTGGCGGCTCTCGGCGAAGGAGCGGAAGCCGCCGTCACGGCCGTAGACCTCGTCGGCGGCCAGCCAGGTGTTCTCCGGAAGCTCGGGGAGAATCCGGTCGATCATCTTCTCGGCGAGGCGGGGTTTGGTGGCGAAGCCGACCACCTCGGGCACCTGCGCAGCCGCGCACCGCTCGCGATCGCCTGTCCAGACTTGCGGCAGGTAGATCTCCCGGTCGACCAGGGTTGCCCCGCGGGTGGTGGCCCAGGCGGCGAACACCCCGATCTGGCAAGGAAAGACGCCGCCGAGTGAGCCGGTGAACTGCCGGGCCACGCCGACGGAAGTCTTGCCCTTCTTGGCGAACCCGGTCTCATCGATGACCAGCACCCCGCCCACGCCGTTGGCCAGCCCGTCCAGCGCATACCGGCGGACCCGGTCGCGCAGCTCATCGACGTCCCACTTCGCCCGGTCCAGCAAGTGCTGCTGCCCGTCGGGGCGCCGCCAGCCGGCGTACTCGGCCAACTGCCAGCCATTCTTGCGGGAGACCGGGCCCAACAGCCCGCGCACACACGCGTTCGCCCGCCGCCGCAGATCCGCCCGGGGGAAGACGTCGCCGACCTGCCGCAGCAACGTCTCCAACTCAGCATCCCACTCGGCTACTTGTGCCACATCACCGGACCAGTCGTCCATAACAGGGAGTTACCCTGCGAACCTGATCGCCGAACTACAACTGAAGGGCTAGCCCTTCAGTTGTAATTCAGGGCGAGTTCGCGAACCCGGCGTCTGCGATGATGCCCGTTAGCGTCGGCCTGGTGACGTCGTCGCCAGCGTGACCAACACAGTCCGTGGGCGGTCCGACCGTGCTCGGGTGGGGGTGGCGGGTGGATGAGCGTAAGGAGCTTGCGGATCTCGGCCGCGGTGTAGGGGATGAGCTGTTCGGGGCTGATGATGTCCTCGCGCTCCCCCCTTTGGGCTCCTCATCAGACTGGTCACCGCTGAGGGCTTCCCGGAGCGGTGCGGGAGCGTCAGCGTCGCCTGTGGCGGCCTGTACCGCCAGGAATGCGGCGGCCAGCATCGACAGGGTGATGTGCCGGTACCAGCTGTGCCAGTGGCGCACCTCGTAGTCGGCCAGCCCGCACTGATGCTTGCCGAGTTTGATCGCGTCTTCCACCCGCCAGCGCGCGCCGGCGACGTGGGCCAGGTGTTCCGGCGGGGTGCCGGACGGGCCCCAAGCCAGGTAGTAGTCGAGGTCGTCGGGCGTTTCGGGGCGGCGTCGGGCGATCATCCATCGGCTCGGCCAGGGCTGCCCCCGCACCGCGCTGCCCACGGGCTCCTGCGGGTCGGCGATCCGGCGGACCCACCACTGCCACCAGCGGGAGCCGGTCTGGCTCGGGCCGGCTTCGATCAGCTGCCACTCGCTGTCGTCTGCGGCGGCGGCCAGCTTGTCGATACGCCGCCAGCCCGGTCGGGGCAGCACTGTTTGGGCGCTGGAGACGTTGACCACGTACGGCAGTTGGCGGCTCTCGGCGAAGGAGCGGAAGCCGCCGTCACGGCCGTAGACCTCGTCGGCGGCCAGCCAGGTGTTCTCCGGAAGCTCGGGGAGAATCCGGTCGATCATCTTCTCGGCGAGGCGGGGTTTGGTGGCGAAGCCGACCACCTCGGGCACCTGCGCAGCCGCGCACCGCTCGCGATCGCCTGTCCAGACTTGCGGCAGGTAGATCTCCCGGTCGACCAGGGTTGCCCCGCGGGTGGTGGCCCAGGCGGCGAACACCCCGATCTGGCAAGGAAAGACGCCGCCGAGTGAGCCGGTGAACTGCCGGGCCACGCCGACGGAAGTCTTGCCCTTCTTGGCGAACCCGGTCTCATCGATGACCAGCACCCCGCCCACGCCGTTGGCCAGCCCGTCCAGCGCATACCGGCGGACCCGGTCGCGCAGCTCATCGACGTCCCACTTCGCCCGGTCCAGCAAGTGCTGCTGCCCGTCGGGGCGCCGCCAGCCGGCGTACTCGGCCAACTGCCAGCCATTCTTGCGGGAGACCGGGCCCAACAGCCCGCGCACACACGCGTTCGCCCGCCGCCGCAGATCCGCCCGGGGGAAGACGTCGCCGACCTGCCGCAGCAACGTCTCCAACTCAGCATCCCACTCGGCTACTTGTGCCACATCACCGGACCAGTCGTCCATAACAGGGAGTTACCCTGCGAACCTGATCGCCGAACTACAACTGAAGGGCTAGGCCGCAATAGCCTTCCGCAGGTAAATGCTCTCCCTCTGGCAGTAGCAGTAAGTGAGAAGCCGCCGCGTGGCCCGTATGTTGATGTCAGGCGTTGCGGTCAGCGGGAGCCCTACCTACGGCTAGTAGATGAGAACTGGCGGCAAGCAATTCCGGGTAGGGCTCTGCCATGCGTGCCGCCTCCATGGCTGAGGCGATCAGTTCGTCTGTTGGCCCCTCGCCCGGCTGCTGCTCAGCCGCCTTCACGAGCGACCATGCGGGCCCCTCGATCCCGAAGACCCGCACGTCCGACAACCCGGAAGTCACCAGCTCTTCCACAAGCTCCTCGGCTCGGTGGAAGTAGGACAAGGTGAACCCTCGTACACCGTCATAGACCGCCGTCTCAAGAATCTTGGAGACGGAGTCACGAATCCGTTCGGTGTGCAGGTGGGCGTAGGTGACGTGCTCAAATAGCGACGCGTAACGGTTGATTGCTGCCGCCGCAATCAATCCGCCCGGCTTCACCACACGCTGTGCTTCCGCAAGCGCCTTGCGCCGATCACCAGGGTCGGGCAGGTGATATAGCGGCCCAAGGAGCTGTACGACGTCGAAACTGTCGTCTGGCTCGCGCAGATCGCGGGCGTCTCCCACAGTCGCCGAGCACACAGCCGCCGCCCTCTCAACATGACGGGGCACGGGGTCCACAAGCGTGACCTCGTAGCCGTCCTTCACGAGCCACTCAGCGTGAATCCCGGTCCCTCCTCCCACGTCGAGCACGCGCGCCGGCGCGGGGGGCAAGAAGCGTCGGAGAAGCTCTTGAGTCCTGACCAGTTCCATACGTCCGTCTGCCGAGCTACGCAGGCGACTGTCCTCGTTCACTGTCTCGCCGTAGAACCGCATCACGGAGGGAGCCAATTCGAGATTCGACATGGTCGCAGTATGGTGTGTACCGGTGGACCAGTCCAGCGAGCGGAGTAGGGCAGGCTATGGCCATTCTGAAGTACGAAGAGATCGCCGAGTCTCTGCGCGCCCGCATCGCCGCTGGTGAGTTCGCCCCTGGCGCCACCATCCCGTCCGGGCGCGACCTAGCCGAGCAATGGAACGTCTCACGCGCGACCGCCATTAAGGCCGTGGACGTGCTGCGCAATGACGGCGTGGTGGTGGCCAAACAGGGCACCGGTTTTGTCGTCACAGAGACGCCCGTGGCTCGCCCGGCTGGCGCCCGGCGAGCCGGGTCAGCGCGCATCATGGGCGGCATGCCGTTCCAACGGATCGGCGCGCCCGACTGGGCAGAACCTCCCACCCGGATCGCCAATGCGCTCGGGATCTCCCCCGGAGTTCTGGCGCTCCGGCGCATCCGCGTTCTCCAGCTCCCGGACGGAGCGCCGAATAGCTGCGTGGAGGCGTGGTTCCCTCCAGACATCGCGGAGGCAGCACCTCGCCTCGCGGACACCGCCCCTATCGCCGAGGGCACGACACGCTACGTCCGTCGTCAAACGGGTCGGTTTCCGGTCGAGGGCGTGGACGTCACTACCGTGCGGCTGGCCACAGACGTGGAGGCGGAGCGCTTGCAGGTACCGCCCGGCACTGCGGTCGCCGTGCTCCTGCACACGGCATACGACGAGGACGGGCGCCCATTGGTTTGCGAGGAAGGCGTAACCCCGTCCTCGCTCTTCGAGCAGGTTGACACCTACGCCATGTAGGCGACCCCGAACTGAGCTGGACCGGTCCGCCGGTCCAGCTTTTTTGACATCCCGTCACGCCACTTGAGCTGCTAAAACTCTCCTCGCCTTCGTTCAACTCCACTTTCGGCGCTTGACTGGACCGGTCCACCTGTCCAGTCTATGAATACGCCCGGAGGAAAGCCCCGCAGGGGTGAGTACGAAGTGAGCGCAATTGGTTGAGAACTGAACAGTGATCGTGCGGGGCTGACGCGGAGGCGGCGGTCGCGGTAGGTGCCTAGGGCGAGAGTCCGGGGGCAAACCGCCGTGGTGGACGTCGTCTCCCCCCTACGCGCCTGGCAGGCGCCACCTGGGCTTTTGGGTGTGGGGGAAGTGCAGCGGGGCCCCAACGCACGTGGCGGCAAGAGTGAGACCGCCCCCGTGACGACCGGGTGATGTCGTCGGCGGCACGCCACCCTGCACCGCTTCGTGCAGGCCGCCTGCTGGCGTCAGAGCAGTGACGATGACGCACCCGATTCACCGGCTCGGGACCGGCCTGCCATGCAAAGGCGGGTCTGGTGAAGCCGATCTCGCCGTCGCAGTGCTCTCGCGTTGCGGCCGGCTGCCTCCCCCGCCCGTACACAGCCTGTCTTCCACAGGGTGTGTACGGGCGGGGTGGCAGGGAGCCGGGGCCGGAAGCATCCGGCCGGGCCCATCCCTACGACTCGTCAGGAGCTCGCATGTTCGGCAAGAAGTCGCAGCAGTCGCCCGACCTGACCACGCCCGAGAACGTCGAGAAGAGCCAGAAGGTCTACGACCGCATCGCGGCCGGCACGTGCAAGGACGCCAAGACGGAGCTGGACAGCACGCACGGCGTCACCCCGAAGAAGAAGCGCTGACCTTCCCCTATCCCTAACGGCGCGCGCCCCCGGAGGTGCAACTCCGGGGGCGCTGTTTTGGGCCGTTCCAGAGCTAAGGAACCACGACCCATGAAGAACATCGTTGCTGGTCATGAGGCTGTTACGCCCGCTGAGTTCGCGGAGTTGGCCTTCGGTATCGACCTGGAGTTGTTCACCGGCCCCGGCCGGGAATCGCAGCTGGAGAGGTCGGCTCGGTTGGACGTGGCCCGCGAGGTTCTCGCGGAGCTCCGAGTGTCCGACCCGGAGCCCGCGGCTTACGCCGCGTACCTGCTGCGTACGAGCCCGCTCGGATCCCCGGCGGCGCGGCCGGCGCGTCGTTCGCGGACGCGGCGGCAGGTCCAGCAGGACACGGCGCGGGCCGCGGTGGCGGCATGAGGGCGCGTCTTCTGGCCTGGTGGTTACGCCGGGGTGGTGCGGTGCTGATTGCGGCGTGTGTGATGTCGTGGCTGGTGCCGCTCCCGTGGTGGGGGCGCGGTCTGTGGAACCTGGCCGTGTTTGCCGGCGCCGTGCATCTGCTGGCCGCGGAGCGGGCCCGCCGCGAGCGCGGGCAGGGCGGGGGCCGTGATGCTTGAGACCCTCAGCCCGAAGCAGATTCAGTCTGCGGAACGGACGTTGGCCGCGGGCACGTGGACGATCACCGCGGGTGCGGTCCTGTTCTCGGTCCTCACGGTCACGCCGCTGGTGGAGAAGGTCACTCCCGCCGATTGGGGGTGGACGGCTCCGATCCTGCCGCTGGTGGTCGATGCCGCGGTGGTCATCGTGGTCCGTCTCGATGCCGTCGTGGCGCGGCTCGGGGGCCATGCCGGGAAGTGGCCGGCGGTCCTGCGTTGGATGACGGGCTTGATGACGCTGCTCCTGAACGTGGGAGACAGCGCCCTCAAGAGTGATCTCGTCGGGGTCGCGGTTCACTCGGTCGCTCCGCTGCTGTTGATCGTCACCGCGGAAGCGGGCTTGGCCTACCGCCGGGCGATCAACGCCGCGTTGGAGCGCATCGAGCGTTCACGGGCCGCGGAAGCCGCGGAGCGTGAACAGCGGCAGCGCGCGGAGCGTGAACGCGAACAGCGGGAGCGTGAACACCGTGAACAGTCCGCCCGCGACCATGCCGAACGGCTGGACCGCGAGCGCGCTGAGCGCGAGGCGAACGAGCGGGCCGCGGAGCGTGACCACACCGCGCGGATGGACCGTGAACGCCTCGACCGCGAGGACAAGGCCCGGCGTGAGCAGCGCGAATACGAGGACCGCGTGCGCCGTGAGGAGCGGGAGAGCGCGGACGCGTTGCGGCGTGAACAGCACGAGCAGCAGGAGCGTTCACGGCGCGAGCAGCAGGCCACCATGCAGGCTGCACAGGTCGCCGGCGAGACTGCCGCGCGGGAGGCCGTGAACACCTCCGAGGGCACCGTGAACACCGCGGTGAACACGCACCCGACCCCGTTCACGAAGATGCCCGAGACGGAAGCCCGCTCCTACATCCGGTCCTTCCGAGAGGGCGAAAAGTCGGTGCGGCAACTCGCCGACGACACCGGCTGGTCGGTCGGCTGGATCGCCGCCCGGGTGCAGGAAGCCCGCGAGCAGCAGGCCACCGAGGAGACGGAGCCGGCTGAGGCGGTGGCCTGATGCCGACCGCATACAGCCGCTGTTTCGACCCGACCGGCGCCCGCTACGGCATACCCACCTACCCGTGGCGCATGGCCCCGGACGGGTACGCCACCCGCCGGCAGCTCCGCGCTCGCGGACTACGGCCGGGCGGGCAGTCAATCGCGGCGCAAGTCATGGTCACCAACCGCCGGGCGAACACGCCGCGAATCGCCTACCTCTACCGCGAGGACCTCGCCAAGCCCGTCCGCCCGATGACCTCGCGGAAGTGGGGCGCCCTCGCGCTGGCGATGCTCGCCCGCCGCACCTGCCCCCGCTGCCAGATCACCTACAGCTACTGCCTGTCGACCCGGTACGGCATCTGCGGTCTGTGCATCACCGCCAAAGAACAGCGCGTTGCATAAGCCCTGTTGGCAGGCCCGGCCAACAACTTCCTACGGTCCCGGCCGGGCCCTACTCCCCTCAAGGAGTGCTCTCAGCATGACGGAACTCAGCACCGAGCCGGTAGTAGCCCCGGCTCCCCCCACAGCACCGCCCCCGCCCCTGCCCCCCGACACCAAGCCCGCTACGGGCAAGGATGTGAGGGAGGTTGACCACACTCCGGGCGGGTGGCCGATCGTGCCGCTGGCCCTGTCCGGGGCGAACAGCACGGTCGGCGCGGTCGCCGCCGCGTCCCTCGCCGGCGGACCGATCGCCGCGGCCGTCGCCGCAACCGGCATGGTCGTCCTCGGCACCGTCGCCGCCACCCGATCCCGCAAGCAGAACCCGCGCCGCGAGGCCCGCCGGTCCGCGGCCCGCACCGCCGGCCACCGCTCGGCAGCACGCACCGCAGCACTGCGAAGCGGCGGCACCGGCACCCGCGGGAGCTTCGGAAGCCGTTCGACTGGCTCGCGGTCCGGCAGCTCCGGGGGCCGGTTGGGCAAGGCGCCCGGCCAGCACCGCCGCACCAAGGCCGGCGACAAGTCCCTCAGCAAGACCGGCAACGGCCTGACCGGTCACGGCGCGGGCAAGCACGCGGCGGGTCGGGTTGGGCAGGTCAAGGCGCTGCGAGCCGCGCAGAAGGACGCGGCCGGCTCGCGCGCCGGGCAGCGGGCACAGACCACCAACGCCCGCCGCGCGGTTGCCGACGCTCGCCGCAACGCCAAAACCAACCTCGGCAAGAACCGGCCGGGCAAGCGCCCTGGCCTGGCCGGGCGCCTGATGGGCGGTGCGGTCCGTAAGGCACGCGCCGCACGAGATGCGGCGATCGCCAAGCAGCGCACCAAGCGGGATGCCAAGACCGGCGCAACGGTCCGCGCGAACCGCGGGAACGTCCGCAAGGCGCCTGCACGGAAGGCAGCCCGGCAGGCTTTGCGCAGGTCGGCGGTCCGCTTCCAGGGCCGCCGGCTGCTCGCCGCGCTGCTGGCGCTGCAGGTCGGACTTTTGGGCGTGGTGTCCACGTGGCTCGGCCGCAAGCTCGGCATCCCCGCCCTGATCCACCCCGGCCGGCGCCTGTACCAGCGGATCGTCGCCGCAGCCCGCGAGCAGCGTGCGGAGCGGGATGAGACCGCGCGCCAGACCCAGCGTGAGCAGGAAGCCGCCGCGGACGCGGAGGCAGCCAAGGACGGCACTGAGGGCATCGCCGCCGGCGTGCAGCGGCCCGCGCACCAGGTCCCCACCAGCACGAACATCCCTGTCAGTGGAGGAGAGAACGTGTCCGGTTTCCAGTTCGAGGAGGCCGCTTCCGAGATGGAGCAGGCCGCCCAGTCCTACGACCCCGAGGACGCCATGGAGATCCTCGCCATGGTCGAGGGACTGCCCGCCGCGCTGACCAGCGTGGCGAACGTGATGAAGATCCTCGCGGAGCGCTCCGACAGTGAGTTTCCGCTGGAGAAGGAAGTCGCGGACGGATTCAGCGACATCTTCGGCGCCCTGATGAGCGCGGTTGCGGTCGCGGAGGACATGGGCCCGCTGTTCCGGCAGGTCCACGCGCAGGACATCGCCCGCCACGAGGACCCCCGCAACGGCCCTGAGGCAGAGAAGGGTTGGAACGTCTGACATGAGCGCCACCGCCACCGCCACCGCCAACAAGAAGCAGAAGCAGCAGGGCAGTGGTCCGGTGCTGGACTGGAGTGCCGGTCACGGACCCGTGACCGGCGCCCTGTCCGCCACCACCGGAGCCTTCGCCCTCGCCGCCACCGGCGCCGCCACCGCCATGCCCCCCGGCTGGGCACTCGCGGTCGGCGCGGCCGGCGCCCTCGGTCACACCGTCGTGGGCCTGCGGGTCCGCAACGCCGGCCGCACCCTGGCCACCCGCGCCGCGTCCTGGCTCGTCGGAGCCGGCTGGACCACATGGGCCATGACCACCGGCCCGCTGACGTGGGCCGCGCTCGGCTCCCTCGCCACGATCGGAGTGGGGATCGGCGCCGCCGCCCGCTCCGCGGCCCTCTACGAAGAGGCACGCGAGGACGAAGCGCTCGCGGTCGAACAGCGGCAGATTGCCGCGGAGTTGTCCGCGGAGCGCCGGGCGGTCGCCGCGGAATGGGTCGACCGCATCCAGCGCGTGTGCTCGATCACCGTGCGCGTGGTCGGTGTCGAGATGTGGGAGACCGGTACCGGGTTCTCCATCGACGCCGAACTCCCTCCGGGCGGCGCGACTTGGAGCAAGATTGCCGGGGAGTCGCCGCGGCTGTCCGCGGACGCCCGGCTGCCGCACGGCTGCACCGCCACCGCGTCCCCTGGCATCCACCAGGGCCGCGTCATCATCGATGTGACCACGGTCAACGTGCTGGAGCAGGAGCGCACCTACCCGGATGATTACGGGCCGCTGTCCGTGCACACGGGTATCCCGTGGGGGTATCGCACGAACGCGCAGGAGATCCTCGCCTACCTGCGCGAGCAGTGCGCCTTGATCGTGGGTCCGACCGGTTCGGGCAAGACGAACATGGTCCACGCGATCCTCGCCGGGTTCGCCCGCGCGGAGGACGTCCTGACGTGGGTGATCGACCTGAACGCCGGATCGGCCGGCCTGCCGTGGGTCCTGCCCGCGCTCAACGGCCAGATCACGCGTGAGGACGGCAAGCCCGTGCGGCCGGGTATCGACTGGCTCGCCGGGACGTTCGAGGAAGCCATGACCATGCTCGATGCGGCCGTGCGCGTGGCCAAGCACCGCAAGATGGGCTACCAGGACCTGCTGGCCAAGGCGAACACGGATCTCCTGCCGGTCAGCGCGAAGATTCCTCAGATCATGCTGGTCATCGATGAGGGCGCTGAGATCCTGGCCAGCCCCGACCGGCAGATCCGCAAGCTTGGAGAGAAGATCCTCGAAGTCATCCGGATCGCCCGCGCCATGGGCGTGCGCACTGTCCTGACCGCGCTCGGGGCGACCGGCAGTGTCCTCAGCAACCTCATGATCCGTCGTGAGGCGAAGGTGCGGGTTGCTCTCACGGGTGGTGAGACCGAGGGCATGGACCTGTCGAAGATGTTCCCCGGCACCCGCGGTCTGCGTGTGGACCAGGCCCCGCACAAGGGCGCGGGGTTCATGGGCACTCCGGAGTCGCCTGCCGCGTTGTTCAAAGCGTGGCGGATCCTCCCGAACCAGATCCGGGACATCATCGCCGCCACCTCCGACCGACATCCGACGCTTGACGCGGTGTCCGCGAAGGCTGCCGGGCCCGCCTACGCGCGGCGCTGGGATGCCGACCGCACCGCATGGATGCGCGACCGGGCTTCCGACACCGGCGCTGACATCGCACCGTCTGCCGCGGCAGGGGCGGGGCTGAACCTGTCCGCGTTGAGCGGTCCGCAAACGGGGCCGGCCCCGGCGGAGGATGAGATGTTGCGCCGGTTCCGTGAGGAGATCGACGCGCAGTTCGCCACCGCACGCGAGCCCCGTGGCCCCGAGCAGGGCGACGGTTCGGACCGGCCGGCAGGGCTGAACCTGTCCGCCCTTCGGGGCGAGCAGGAGCAGGACAGTCCCGCGCAGCGGGCCGCGCTCGCTGCGCTGCTCGCCGCCGGCCCGAACGGGACGGGAGCGTCCGCGATCGCCCGCGCCCTCGCGGACGCCTACGGGACGACCCGTCAGACGGTCGTCGGGTGGCTGAAAGCGTGGGTGCAGGACGGTACGGCGGTCCGTGTCGGTGAGGGCACCAAGGCCCGCTACATCCACCGCTCTCACGCGTCCGACGACTGACCGCTTGTCGCTTGTCGCCCCCGCTCCTCCACAAGCCGCCTACCGGGTCCCAGAGGCTCGGAAACGGGTTGTGACCTGGGAGGCGACAAGCGACAAGACAAGCGACAAGACAAGCCGCACGACAAGAGAGACGACAAGCCACGCGACAAGCACACCCACCCCGCCGCAGGCCCGCGCCACCTTTGGCGCGGGCCTGCGGCCTACCCCGAGAGGGCCCGTAATGAGCCAGCCCACCCCGCCCGGCCAGATGGCCCCGCACATCCCCGCCGACGTCTTCCAACGCGCTCAAGCGACCGGCCAGCCCGTCGTGTTCGTCGTCAACAACGCCCCGCCCGCCTTTCCCTGGCAGCGGCTGCTCATCCCGTTCGCGATCGCCGGCGCCGCCGCGCTCGGCACCTGGGGAGTGGTCGCTGCCCTGTGCTGGCTGATGGACGTCGCCGCGCACACCGCGACCGTCATCGGCGGCGCCGCGGGCCCGATCGGGGCCGGCGGCATCACGTTGAAGCTGGCCCGCTCCAAGAGCACCTAGCTACGCCAAGGGCGGCCCCTTCGTCTCGCCAAAGTCGCGGGGCCGCCCTTGCCAACCAGCAAAGGAACTGGAGACCTCCCAGCATGACGCAACCCACCAGCCTGCCGCGAGCCTTACCCGCGGGAGATCCCGCCGCGGCCGGTATGCGGTTCTACCTGACCACCCACAAACGGCACTGGCTGCGCCTGACCGACGTGCCGCTGTTCTTGAAGTCTGAGCACTTCGACCGCGCCCGCAAGTGGGACGTAGCCCAAGGTCCGTACGCCATCGATTCCGGCGGCTTCTCGGAGCTCAAGGGAAGGGGGATCTGGACCCGTTCCCCTCGGCAGTACGTCACCGACCTGCGCCGTATCTGGGAGCACGTCGGTCCCTACGACTGGGCTGCCCCGCAGGACTGGATGTGCGAGCGCGCCATCATCCACGGCGGCTGGTTCGGCGGACAGTACTTCGTCGGCACTCACCTGTCCGTCGCTGAGCACCAGCGCCGCACCGTGAACAACTTCCTCGAACTGCGCTCGCTGGCCCCCGACCTGCGCATCGCCCCGGTCATCCAGGGCGACACCGTGTCCGCCTACGAACGATGCGCGGAGCTGTACGAGAAGGCGGGCGTGGACCTGCGGGCGGAACCAGTCGTCGGGCTCGGCTCGGTCTGCCGACTGCAATCGACCCGCGAGGGCGCCGCGATCGTCACCGCGATGGCCGCGCACGGCTTCAAGCTTCACGGCTTCGGCTTCAAGATCCTCGGCCTGGAACGCGTCGGGCACCTCCTTGCTTCTGCGGACTCCGCTGCCTGGAGCTCCCACGCGCGGCGCCGCCCGCCCCTGGCCGGCCACACCCACAAGAACTGCGCGAACTGCATCGACTACGCCCTGCTCTGGCGCGAGCGCGTCATCCGGGCTATCCCCACCCACCACCAAATGCTCCTCACCGACCGGAGCGCCGCATGAACCATCACCTGCTGAACGGGGCCCTGACGGCCGCTGCCCGCGGCTGGCACGTCTTCCCCCTCCGTCCCGGCACGAAGCGGCCGGCGCTGCACGGAGAGGCCGCCTGCACCCGCACAGGAGTCTGCGAGGCAGGCCACCGGAAGTGGGAGCAGCGCGCCACCACCGACCCGGACCGCATCCGCGCCACCTGGTCCCGGGGCCCGTTCAACGTCGGTATCGCCACCGGCCCCTCCGGGCTGCTGGTGGTCGACCTAGACGTGCCGAAGGACAACGGCAATGCGGACGCGCCTGCCGGCGCGGCGACCTTTGGAGCGCTCTGCGAGCGCACCGGACACACCGTCCCCACTACCTACCGGACGCGGACCGCGAGCGGCGGGGAGCACCTGTACTTCACCGCCCCGGCGAGTGTCCGGCTGGCCAACACGGCGGGCAGCCTCGCACCGCTGGTCGACACTCGAGCGTGGGGCGGGTACGTCGTCGCCGCCGGCAGCACCACCCCCGCCGGCGACTACACGGTCACCGCCGACACCACCCCCGCGGCACTGCCCGCGTGGCTGCTTCGCCGGCTGGAGTCGCCGCCGGTCCGGGTGGTCGCGCCGTTCGTGTGGCCCACGATCAGCGGCAGCCGCGCCGCCACCGCGGCCCTGGAGCGGGAGTGCCGGACGGTTGTCGGGGCGCCGGAGGGCGCGGGGAACATCAAGCTCAACCGGTGCGCGTTCAAGGTGGGGCGGTTCGTCGCGTGGGGCGACATCGCCCGGAACGTGGTGGAGGAAGCCTTCCAAGCGGCGGGGGAGACGCGCGGACTCACCGCTGCCGAGTGCCGCGCCACGATCCGCAGTGCTCTGGACAGCTCCCTGCGCAAAGCCCGCCCTCGGGACGCGGCATGAACACCCCACCCCCTCTCCCCTTGGAAGGCCAACGGACAGCCCCCACCGGCCCGCACGCCGCCCAGCCGGCCCCGGCGCGGCCGGCCGTGGGCGTCCGAAAGGGCGTCGCCGAAGGCGTCCCCACTGATCTTCCTCGCTCGAAGCGATTCCCCGACACCCGCGGACACCACAGCGGGAACCCCACTCCGGAGCAGCCCGGTATCCGGATCTACGCCCCGCCGCTCTACCGCTCGCACGACGACCGGGCCCGCTGGTGGAAACAACACGGCGACACCCCCACCGCCGCCTACGCCTGCCCCTGCGGACAGATCCGCACTGCCACCGGAGCGCAGGCGGTGACCGCGCTGGCCGCCGACTACGGCGCCCACAAGGACGCCTGCACCGGAACACCCGCCCCGTTCACCGAAAGGAGGACGGCCACATGATGAACCGCCCCGCCAATGACACCGAAACCGAGGAACTGCCCCCGCCCACCAACCCCCTGGCCGTCGCCCGCCGACTGCTGCCGGACTGGCAGACCGAGGACGGACGGCTCGTGTGCCGGCGCTGGCGGGCATCGTGGATGCGCTGGAACGGCTCCTGCTGGCGCGAGATGGACGAAGCACAGATTCGCGCCGGCATGTACACCCGCCTCGAATACGCCACCTACCAGGCACCGGGCAAGGACGGGCAGACCGAGGAACGCGACTGGGCACCCACCAAGCAGAAAATCGGCAACCTCCTCGATGCACTCGGGGCAATCACCCTGCTGCCCACGGACACCGACGTCCCGGCATGGATCGATGACCAGGGCGCCACGGGGCAGGATGAGGGGCCCATCGTGGCTTGTGAGAACGGACTCCTACGCATTCACGACCGGGCGCTTCTGCCGCACGGACCGGAGTTCTTCAACCTCGTGTCCGTGCCGTTCGCCTACGACCCCGACGCAGGCGCGCCCACGTGGCATGCGTTCCTCGCGCAGCTCTGGCCCGACGACCCGGACACTATCGCCGCGCTTCAGGAGTGGTTCGGCTACGTCCTGTCCGGCCGTACCGACCAGCAGAAGATCCTGCTCATCGTCGGCCCCTCCCGCTCCGGCAAGGGCACCATCGCCCGGGTACTGAAAGCGCTGGTCGGCAAGGAGAATCTGGCCGGCCCGACCCTGGCCGGGCTCGGGACGAACTTCGGTCTGTCCACGCTGGTCGGCAAGTCCCTCGCGATCATCTCGGACGCCCGTCTGTCCGGGAACGACAACAGTCAGGTCGTGGAGCGGCTGCTGACGATCTCGGGTGACGACACGATCGACATCGACCGCAAGTACCGGGAACCGTGGACGGGCAAGCTGCCCTCGCGCCTGATGATCCTGTCCAACGAGCTGCCGCACTTCGGCGACTCATCAGGCGTCATCGCCAACCGGTTCATCCTGCTCAGCATGCGCGTGTCCTGGCTCGGCAAGGAAGATCCCACCCTCACCGACCGCCTCACCGCGGAAATGCCCGGCATCCTCAACTGGGCGCTGGAGGGACTCGCCCGCCTCCAGCGCAACGGACGCATCACGCAACCGCCGTCCAGCCGTGACGCAATCACCACCATGCAGGACACCGCTTCACCCACCAGTGCGTTCATCCGCGAGCGCTGCACCACCGGCCCCGCTTACAGCGTGCCCGTCGATACCCTGTGGAACGTCTGGCGCGACTGGGCAGAAGACAACGGCGTCCGCCCCGGCACGAAGCAGGTATTCGGCCGCAACCTGCTCTCCGTCGTCCCCCAGCTCAACCGGACACGGCCCCGAGACGAGTACGGCCGGCAGGTCGTCACCTACAACGGGATCACCCTCGCCCAGTGCGAACCACATTTGCCTGAGTCGCGACTCATCGCCTCTCAAGGCCCCTCTGAGTGCCGCTGAGTGCCGATGAGTCGCGACTCAGAGCAATGTATTTCCAACATGCGGAGGACTCAGTGAGCACGACCGCCACCGTCCGCGCCGACCCCCGCGCCGCCCTCCGGAGCGGCCTCCCGGACCGATACCTCACACCTGACGACGTCGCCGAGATCTTCGGCGTGCCCCTGGAAACCGTCTACCAGTGGCGCAAGAAGCGCACCGGCCCGCCCGGCTTCCGCATCGGCAAGCACCTCCGATACGACCCCACCGACGTCCGCGCCTACGTCGCCCAACGCAAGAGCGCCGACCAGGCCGCCGCCTGACGTCACGCCGCTTCACCAGGGAGGGCCACAACGTGGCCCTCCCTTCTCCATGCCCAGAAGGGAACGCCGCCGTATGGCAGGCCACATTCAAGACCGCTGGTTCAAGACCGAAACCACGCCCACTGGTGGGGCCGTCAAGGTCAAATCCGACCGCTACGGCACTGGCCTGCGGTACCGCGCCCGGTACGTCGGCCCTGACGGCACCGAGAAGTCCAAGAGCTTCCCCGACGGCAAGAAGCGACTTGCCGAGAAGTGGCTGAGCGCCATCGAGACGGACATGACGCGCGGACAATACGTCGACCCGTCGGCCGGCAAGGTGACGTTCAAAGACTTCGCCACGGCGTGGCTGGCGTCTCAGACCACGGACCCTTCCACCATCGTGAACATGGAGTTGCGGTTCCGGCTGCACGCATTTCCGTACATCGGTTCGCGCTCCATGACCGCATTCCAGCCCACCCATATCCGCACGTGGGCACGAGCCCTCATGGACTCCGGAATGGCAGCGTCGTACCAGCGGACCGTGTTTGCAAACGTCTCTGCTGTGTTCGGCGCGGCTGTGGACGACGGCATCATCTCCCGTAATCCCTGCCGCGCGGGTTCCGTTCGTGCGCCCAAGCTCGATCCTCGGAAGATCAAGCCGTGGACGCGTGATCGAGTGGTGGCTGTTCGCGGCGGGCTCCCGGAGCAGTATGCAACAACAGTGGACCTCGGTGCCGGGTGCGGCCTGCGACAGGGCGAGATCTTCGGGCTGGCCGTCGATGAAGTCGACTTCGACGGGGGAGCGCTGCACATCGCGCGCCAGGTCAAGCTGGTCGGTCCGCAGATGGTGTTCGCCCCGCCCAAGGGCGGCAAGCTGCGCGACGTGCCGCTGCCCGACGTGGTGTCGGATGCTCTCGCCGCGCACGTCACCCGCCGGCCCCCTATCGACGTCACTCTGCCGTGGAAGACCCCGGACGGCCCGCCGGTCACAGCGAAATTGCTGTTCTACTCGCGGGAGCGTAAGGCACTGAACAGGAACTACTTCAACATGTACCTGTGGAAGCCCGCCCTGATCGCTGGCGGCGTCATCCCGGGGCGGGCGCCGGGGGAGCGGTTCAAACCGTCGCGTGAGCACGGCATGCACGCCTTGCGGCACTACTACGCGTCGGTCCTGCTGGACTCGGGAGAGAACATCAAGGCCCTGGCCGAGTACCTCGGTCACTCCGACCCAGGGTTCACGCTGCGGACGTACACACACCTCATGCCGAACAGCAGGGACCGGGCGCGCCGGGCCATCGACTCAGCGTTCGGCAAGGGAGTGCCTCCCGGACCCTGAGCGCAAAAGGCCGCCGGCCGTGCCCCTCCCGGAGCGGGAAGAACACGGCCGACGGCCCACAGACGGCCCAGGGGAGCGGAAACCCACTCTGACCTGGGGCGATATCACACGTCGTAGTACAGCTCGAACTCGTGCGGGTGCGGACGCAGCTGCAGCGGCGCGATCTCGTTCGTGCGCTTGTAGTCGATCCACGTCTCGATCAGGTCGGACGTGAAGACGTCGCCCGCGAGCAGGAACTCGTGGTCGGCCTCGAGGCGGTCGAGGACCGCCGGGAGCGAGGTCGGGACCTGCGCGACACCCGCGTGCTCCTCGGGGGCGAGCTCGTACAGGTCCTTGTCGATCGGCTCGGCCGGCTCGACCTTGTTCTTGATGCCGTCGAGTCCCGCGAGCAGCAGCGCCGAGAAGGCGAGGTACGGGTTGCCGGAGGAGTCGGGCGCGCGGAACTCGACGCGCTTGGCCTTCGGGTTCGAGCCCGTGATCGGGATACGCATGGCCGCCGAGCGGTTGCGCTGCGAGTAGACCAGGTTGACCGGGGCCTCGAAGCCGGGGACCAGGCGGTGGTAGGAGTTCACCGTCGGGTTGGTGAAGGCGAGCAGCGAGGGGGCGTGCTTGAGGATGCCGCCGATGTAGTAGCGGGCGGTGTCCGAGAGGCCCGCGTAGCCCGCCTCGTCGTAGAACAGCGGGTCGCCGTTGGCCCACAGCGACTGGTGCACGTGCATGCCCGAGCCGTTGTCACCGAAGATCGGCTTCGGCATGAAGGTCGCGGTCTTGCCGTTGCGCCAGGCGACGTTCTTCACGATGTACTTGAAGAGCTGGAGGTCGTCGGCGGCGGCAAGCAGCGTGTTGAACTTGTAGTTGATCTCTGCCTGGCCGGCGGTGCCCACCTCGTGGTGCTGGCGCTCGACCTGGAGGCCGGACTTGGCCAGCTCCAGGGAGATCTCGGCACGCAGGTCGGCGAAGTGGTCGACCGGCGGGGTCGGGAAGTAACCGCCCTTGTAGCGGACCTTGTAACCGCGGTTGTCCTCCAGCGCACCGGTGTTCCAGGCGCCCGCCTCGGAGTCGATGTGGTAGAAGGCCTCGTTCGACTTGGTGTCGAAGCGGACGCTGTCGAAGACGTAGAACTCGGCCTCGGGGCCGAAGAACGCGGTGTCGGCGATGCCGGTCGAGGTGAGGTAGGCCTCGGCCTTCTTCGCCACGTTGCGCGGGTCACGGGAGTACTGCTCGCCCGTGATCGGGTCGTGGATGAAGAAGTTGATGTTGACCGTCTTGTCGCGGCGGAAGGGGTCGACGCGCGCGGTGGACAGGTCGGCGCGGAGCGCCATGTCGGACTCGTGGATGGCCTGGAAGCCGCGGATCGAGGAGCCGTCGAACGCGAGCTCCTCGGCCGGGTCGAAGGCCTCGGCCGGGATCGTGAAGTGCTGCATCACACCCGGCAGGTCGCAGAACCGTACGTCGACGAACTTGACGTCCTCGTCCGCGATGAACTTCTTGGCCTCGTCGGCGTTCTGGAACATCCAGCTCCTCCTACTCCCGCCCACTGTGGACCGGGGTGGTAGTTCGTTCGTGCGGCCAGTGCGGTGGCACACGCTGGGGCCGACCATAGGGACGGGGGATTTCTCCAGCGTGACCCATTTGTTTCGCCCAAGTTAACCGACCGGGGCTCCCCGGGCCCCTCGTGTCCGTATGCCAAAACGGGCGCAGTACCGTGGACGGGTGGACAACAGGCAAGCAATCGGATCATGGCTCTCCGGACCCCGGGCGGCCATGGAGGACTCCGGCGCGGAACTGGGATACCGGGGCGAGCAGCTCGGTCTGCCGGAGCACGGGCCCGGTTCCATCGCCCGTCCGGGGCGCCGCCTCGGAGCTCTCGCCGTCGACTGGGCCCTGTGCATGTTGATCGCATACGGGCTGCTCACCGACGGCTACGGCCAGGCGACCGGGAACTGGGCGCTGCTCGTCTTCTTCGCACTCGGCGCCCTGACGGTCGGCACCCTCGGCTTCACCCCGGGCAAGCGGCTGTTCGGCCTGCGGATCGTGCCCGAGGGCGGCGGGCGGCTCAACCCGCTGCGCGCCCTGCTGCGCACCGCCCTGCTGTGCGTCGCCGTGCCCGCCCTGATCTGGGACCGCGACGGCCGGGGCCTGCACGACCGCCTCGCACGGACCGTCGAGGTCCGCGTCTAGCCTCCGCTCCGGGGAGCGGCACTTCCCGAGGCGCGACCCTGATGCGAGGGTACGGCGTCCGGGTACGACGTCCTGATGCGGGCGAGGTGCCGCGCCCGGGCACGACGCCCTGATGCGGCCTCCCGATACGACGAAGGGGGCGACCGGAGAGATCCGGTCGCCCCCTTCGTCGTACGTAGGAGGGGTGTCAGCGGGTCTTCGGGCCGCCGCGCGGCATCCGCATGCCCTTGGGCATCGGGCCCTTCGGCAGCGGCATGTTGCTCATCAGGTCGCCCATCGCCCGCAGCCGGTCGTTGGTGGCGGTCACCTGGGCGCCGGTCAGGACGCGGGGGAACTTCAGCATCGTGGTGCGGAGCTTCTTGAGTCCCACCTGTCCCTCGCCGGTGCCCACCAGTACGTCGTGCACCGGTACGTCCGCGACGATTCGCGCCATCTTCTTCTTCTCGGCCGCCAGCAGGCTCTTCACCCGGTTCGGGTTGCCCTCGGCCACCAGCACGATGCCGGCCTTGCCGACCGCGCGGTGCACCACGTCCTGGCTGCGGTTCATCGCCACCGCGGGAGTGGTGGTCCAGCCCCGGCCGATGTTGTCCAGCACGGCCGCGGCGGCGCCCGGCTGGCCCTCCATCTGCCCGAAGGCGGCCCGCTCGGCCCTGCGCCCGAAGACGATCGCCGACGCGAGGAAGGCGAGCAGGAGGCCGAGAATGCCCAGATAGACCGGGTGGCCGATCAGGAAGCCGATCGCGAGGAAGACACCGAGGGTGACGATTCCGACTGCCGCGAGTACAAGACCGATCTTGGAGTCGGCCTTGCGAGTCATCTTGTAGGTCAGGACGATCTGCTTGAGTCGCCCGGGGTTCGCAGCGTCCGCTGCAGGTTCCTTCCTCGCCATGCCACGAAGTCTACGTGGCCCGGCAAGGCCCGACGACGGCAGTGTCCGGGCGGACGGCGGCAGCGCCCGCGACCGGGGTGCGCGGCGAGGCGCGCGGCGGCTACGGACGCGTCGCCACGGACTCCAGCACGCGCTGCGCCTCGACCCGGTCCTTGGCGCGACGGCGGTCCTCCAGGACGGAGGTCCAGGCGTTGCGGCGGGCAGTGCGCTGGCCACTGCTCATGAGCAGCGACTCGACGGCACGGAGTGCATCGGTGAACGACGGGATCGCGGTGGCGCGTACGGGCGCGGCCTGCATGATGGGAGGTCCCCCCTCGGGATGGCGGCTCTTGGGACGGGGCGGTACTTCGTGTAATACCAGGGTCACTGATTGGTGTTACCAGGGCGTGACCGACCGGTCAAACACCAATGAAGCCTTGATGCAGCAGGTCTCGAGCCTGACGCCGTCCTGACGGGGGTCCCCAACTGCGGGGACGGACGCGATGGTGCCGAATTGGCCACTACCCGGCGGTAGTTGCTTGTGCGCCGACTCACACGCGAGCGGTGGCACTCAGTGCCACCGCTCGGGTCGAACCGGTTTCCCCCGACTGCTCCGTCCGGGGGTGCCGCGTGTCGGTCAGACGGCCTGCGAGGCGACGTAGGCGCCGCGCTTCTCGACGGCCATCCGGTACAGCCGGCCGGCGCGGTACGAGGAGCGGACCAGGGGGCCCGACATGACGCCGGAGAAGCCGATCTGCTCGGCCTCCTCCTTGAGCTCCACGAACTCGTGCGGCTTGACCCAGCGCTCCACGGGGTGGTGGCGCACCGACGGGCGCAGGTACTGGGTGATGGTCACCAGCTCGCAGCCCGCCTCGTGCAGCTGCCGAAGGGCCTCGCCGACCTCCTCACGGGTCTCGCCCATGCCGAGGATCAGGTTCGACTTCGTGACCAGACCGTAGTCCCGGGCCTCCGTGATGACCTTCAGCGAGCGCTCGTAGCGGAAGCCCGGGCGGATGCGCTTGAAGATGCGGGGGACCGTCTCCACGTTGTGCGCGAAGACCTCCGGCCGCGAGGAGAAGACCTCGGCGAGCTGGGCGGGCTCGGCGTTGAAGTCGGGGGCGAGCAGCTCGACCTTGGTGCGGCCCTCCGCGCGCTCGGCGGTCTGGGCGTGGATCTGGCGGACCGTCTCCGCGTACAGCCAGGCGCCGCCGTCCTCCAGGTCGTCGCGGGCGACGCCGGTGATGGTGGCGTAGTTCAGGTCCATGGTGACCACGGACTCGCCCACGCGACGGGGCTCGTCACGGTCGAGGGCCTCCGGCTTGCCCGTGTCGATCTGGCAGAAGTCGCAGCGCCGGGTGCACTGGTCCCCACCGATCAGGAACGTGGCCTCCCGGTCCTCCCAGCATTCGTAGATGTTGGGGCAGCCCGCCTCCTGGCAGACCGTGTGCAGCCCCTCGCTCTTCACGAGGCTCTGCATCTTCGTGTACTCGGGGCCCATTTTCGCCCGGGTCTTGATCCACTCGGGCTTGCGCTCGATGGGGGTCTGGGCGTTCCGGACCTCCAGGCGCAGCATCTTGCGTCCGTCGGGTGCGACTGCGGACACATCGGCTCCCTGTAGCTTCGATTCTTCGGCGTACACCAGGGTACGCCCGTGCGGTGCTTGCTCCCCGGGGTGGGCAACCTTGGGGAGCGGGGGTGCATTCCCGGGGGCGGTCGCGCGGATCCGCGCTCCGGAGGGTTCCCGCGCCCGGAGTGGTTACCCGAGCCGGTGCGTTCCCCGGAGGCTCCCCGGAGGGGGACGTCAGGCGGACGCCCGCTCCACCTCGCGCGGCCTGAGGTCCGCGTTCCCCAGTACGTCCCCCAGGTGCTTCTCCACGACGGGCAGCACCTCGTCGATGGTGAGCTCGCGGCCCAGTTCGTGCGCAAGGGACGTCACGCCCGCGTCCCGGATGCCGCACGGGATGATCTTGTCGAAGGACGAGGTGTCCGGGTTCACGTTCAGGGCGAAGCCGTGCATGGTGACGCCCTTGGCGACCCGGATGCCCATCGCGCAGATCTTGCGGTCCTCGCGCCGCTGGCCGGCGTTGGAGGGCGCGTACTGCGGTCCGTTCAGCCGCGGGTCGAACTCCTCGTCGGCGAGCCGCGGGTCGAAGTCGAGGGAGAGCCCGTCGGAGGGGCGCTGCTCGACCGGGTCGCCGAGGACCCAGACGCCCGCCCGGCCCTCCACCCGGCTGGTCTCGACGCCGAACTCCGCGCAGACGCGGATCATGGCCTCCTCCAGACGCCGCAGGTGCGCCACCACGTCCACGGGGCGCGGAAGCTTCTGGATGGGGTAGCCCACGAGCTGTCCCGGGCCGTGCCAGGTGATCTTGCCGCCGCGGTCCACGTCGACGACGGGCGTGCCGTCGAGCGGGCGCTCGTTGTCCGCCGTACGCCGGCCCGCCGTGTAGACCGGCGGGTGCTCCAGGAGCAGACAGGTGTCGGGGATCTCGTCCAGGAACCGGGCGGCGTGCACCCGGCGCTGCTCGTCCCACGCCTCCTGGTAGTCCACGGCATCGGCACCGAATCCCATGCGGACGAACCGCAGCTCACTCACGGCAAGCGCCTCCCTCGAAGTCCACGACCGCGGTCCGGCATCCGCGGAACCGTTGTCCGGTACGCGAAAGAACCTTTCGTCAGGTACGTGACGCGCCCACGCCACTGTACGTCCGGGCCCTGCGCGTCAGCCCAAAGGGCAATCCTCACACGATCGGATGAATGTATGCCGAAAGGTGCGATCGGGTGCTCACGCTCAGCTACATTCGCGCCGTTCACGAGGCCATAAGGGCTGCTCACACGCGGGCACACAGTGGTGCCCGAAAGGCAGGAGACCGCACCGCAGATGACGGAACGACCCGCGCAGCGCACTCCCAACCGCCAGCTCGCCGCGCTCATCGCAGAAGCGGGGTTCTCCAACGCCGGTCTCGCCCGCCGCGTGGACCAGCTCGGCCTCGAACACGGACTCGATCTGAGATATGACAAGACATCGGTGACCCGGTGGTTGCGCGGGCAGCAGCCCAGGGGCACGACCCCCGCGCTCATCGCCGAGGTGTTCACCCGCCGCCTCGGACGACGGCTCACCGCACAGGACCTCGGGCTCGACGCCTGCGCGCCCGTCTACGCGGGCCTGGAGTTCGCCGCGACCCCCGAGGAGGCCGTCGACATCGTCAGCGGCCTGTGGCGCAAGGACTCCGGCAGCCACGCCGAGCTGCGCAAGATCGCCTTCACCCCGGCGGGACTCGTCGTCCCCAGCCGGGACTGGCTGATCGGCCGGGCCGACGACCGGGTCGGCCGCGGCGACCAGGCCGGAGCGCGCATCCCGGCGCAGGCGCGCCCCGCCTCCGCCCGGTTCCCGGCCCCGCTCGAACCGGGCGAGCCCCCGGCCCGCCGGCGCAACCAGACCGAGCGCGGCCCCGGCCAGCGGGTCACCGGCGGCGACATCGCCGCACTGCGCTCGGTCGGCGAGCTGTTCCGCGCCCTCGACCACGCCTACGGCGGCGGCCACGCCCGGCAGGCGCTGGTCCGCTATCTGGAGCACGAGGCCGAGCCGATGCTGCGCGGCGTCTACGGCGAGCAGACCGGACGGCGCCTGTTCGCCGCCGCGGCCGACCTCACCCGCCTGGCCGGCTGGACCTCCTACGACATCGCCGCGCACGGGCTCGCGCAGCGCTACTTCGTGCAGGCGCTGCGGCTGTCGCAGGCGGCCGGGGACCGGGCGTACGGCTCCTACGTGCTGGTGACCATGAGCCGGCAGGCGGTCTACCTCGGCCACGGGCGCGAGGCCGTGCAGCTCGCGAGGGTGGCCCAGCAGGGCGTCGGCTCGTCCGCGCCGCCCGTCGTGCAGGCCCTGCTGCACTCCGTCGAGGCGCGCGGGCACGGGGTGCTCGGCGAGGTGCGTGCCTGCACGGCGTCGCTGGTGCGCGCCGAGCGGGCGCTGGAGACCGCCCGGCCCGGGGACGACGCGCCGCACTGGGCGCGGTTCTTCGACGAGGGACAGCTCGCCGACGAGTTCGGGCACTGCCACCGGGATCTGCAGCAGTACCGGGCCGCGGCGCAGCACGCCGAGCGCTCGCTGCAGTTGCGGGCGCCCGGGTACGCGCGCAGCCGGCTCTTCTGCCGGGTGGTGCTCGCCACCGCGCGGCTCGGGCTCGGAGAGCTCGACCAGGCCTGCCAGTTGGGCGCGGAGGCCGCGGGGCAGGCGGCGGAGATGCGGTCGGTACGGGCTGTCGAGTACGTACGGGACTTCGAGCGCCGGCTCGAACCGTACCGGGACGCCGCACCCGTGCGCGGCTACCGGGACCGGGTGGCCGCGCTCGGGTGACCCGGAGGTCAGGCGGCCGCCTCCAGCGGTTCCTCGGCCGCGGCCGGCTGGGCGCCCAGATCCGCGAGCAGGGCCCGGGCGGCCCTGCGGCCCGAATGGAGGGCGCCCTGGAGCGTTCCGGTGTCGCGGTGGTCCCCGCAGACGTACAGGCCCGCCAGGAGGCGTACCGGGCGGCGCAGGTCGTGCGGCGGGGGCATCGCGGGGACGGCGTCGGGGGTGTGGTGGACCGCGAGGAGTTCCCAGCGGCCCGTCGGCGTCCCGTACAGGCGGGCCAGCTGGGCGCGGACAGCCGCGTCCAGAGGGGCGGCGGACGGCGGGACGCCCAGCACCGTCGAGGAGATCAGGACGCGCCCGGCCGGGGCGCGGCTCGGGTCGACCTGGCTCACCACCGCCGTGTGCGCCACCGGGCCGCCGCGATCGGCGTCCAGGAGCAGGGCGGGCTCGGCGAGCGGCGGCTCGTCCGTGGTGTGGTGCAGGACCGTCACCGGGTGGAAGGCCGGGACGCGCAGTCCGGGCAGCAGCCGGGCGGCGTCGCGGGCACCGGTGGCCAACAGGATGGCGCGGCAGGTGAGGCGGCCGTGGTCGCGCGTGGTCACGGTGGTCGTGGAGACCGCGGTGACCTGGACGCCGGTGCGGACGGTGCCCGGGGGGAGGGAGGCCGCGAGGAGCTCCGGCAGGGTGTCCGCGCCGCCCTCCGGCAGACAGAGCCGGCCCGACGCGAACGAGTGCAGGGCCAGGTCGGCCGCCCGGCTGGAGGCGGTGAGGTCCGGATCGCACAACAGCGCGGCGAGCAGGGGGCGCAGGAAGCCGTCGACCGTACGCGGAGGCAGCCCCCGGGCGGCCAGTGCCCGCGCGGCGGGGAGTTCCGGGCGGGCCAGGAGACGCTCCGGCGGTGTGGCCGCGAGGCGGGCGAGGGCGGCGGTGAGGCGGGTCTGGTCGAGGGGGCCGCCCAGCGGACCGGGCCGGGGGACGCCGCCCTGGCTCCGGGAAGGACGGGAGGCGCTCCGGGTGGCGGACCGGGGGAGCCGGGGGGCGCTTGCGAGGGCGCGTGCTGCGGTGAGTGCGCCCCTTGCGCTCCGGGGGGTGAGGACGCCGGCGCGGTGGTGGCGGCCGTCGCTGTGCAGCAGGACGCCCGGGGAGAACGGGCGCAGGGTCAGGTCCTCCAGGCCTGGGGTGCGGCGCAGTTCCGGGTACGACGTGGACAGCAGCCGGCCGATGCGGTCGAGCCGGAATCCGTCCACTTTCTCCGTCGACATGCGGCCGCCCACGGTGGGGGCGGCCTCCAGGACCACGGTGGTGAGCCCCGCCCTGGTCAGGTGCTGGGCGGCCGCGAGCCCCGCGGCTCCGGCCCCGACGATGACGACGTCCACGTCCGCTTGACATACGGGCTCTAGCACATGCCCCTCCTCGAGGTTGTGCGGCCGATGGGGACGTCATGCCCCCAACATGCCCTGGGAATACCCGAGTTCGGGTCGAGAGTAGGGGTGCGGGCGGCGTGGGGGAGTCGCGCGTCGGGTGTGCACGGTCGCATGGGGGTGCATACGGTGCCGTGTACGGGCGGCTGTTCTCGCCCCGCCGCCCCTACTCGTCCCGTCACCCGAGGCTCCGACCCGGACGCCGCCAGGGGCGCTGCACCCCCTGAACCCCCGCTCCGCCCGAAGGACTCGTCCTCAAACGTCGGACGGGCCGAGAATCCGGAGCCCGGGCCGCATCAACGGTCCGCCCGGCGTTCGTCAGCGGAGAGCCGCTCGGAGCGCCTCCTCGATCGACGGGAACGTGAAGGTGAAGCCGGACTCCAGGAGGCGGGCGGGCAGGACCCGCTGACTGCCCAGGATGTCGTCGGACATGTCACCGAGAGCCAGCCGCAGCATCCCGGCGGGCGTGGCCAGCACCGTGGGCCGCCGCATCACCCGCCCCATCGCCTCCGTGATCTCACGGTTGGTCAGCGGCTGAGGCGCGGTCAGATTGACCGGCCCGGACAGCGACGGCGTGTCGATGAGGTGCCTGATCGCGGCCACCTCGTCGTGCACGGAGATGAAACTCCAGTACTGACCGCCGTCCCCCAGACGCCCGCCGAGCCCCGCCTTGAAGAGAGGGAACAGCCTCCCCCACGCCCCGCCCTCCCGCGCCACCACCAGCCCCGTACGGGCGAGCACGGTGCGGACCCCCGCCTGACGGGCCGCGTCGGCAGCCCCCTCCCACGCCACGCACACGGAGGGCAGGAACCCCTCCCCGGCTGGCGCCGACTCGTCCACCGCGCGCTCGCCCGTGTCGCCGTAGAACCCGATCGCGCTCCCGTTGACGAACACCGCCGGCCGCTCGTCGAGGGACGCCACCGCCCCGGCGAGCACCTCGGTCCCCCGCACCCTGCTCTCCCGGATCGTCCGCTTGTACGACTCCGTCCACCGTCGCGAGGCGATCCCGGCCCCCGCGAGGTTCACCACCGCCGCGCACCCGGCGAGCGCCCCCGCGTCGACCCCGCGCCCCTCGGGATCCCACCGCACCTCGCCGCGGGTGCGGGGGGCGCGCCGCACCAGGCGGAGCACCTCGTAGCCGTCCGCGGTCAGGGAGCGCGTCAGCGCCGAACCGATCAGGCCGGACGCACCGGCGATCACCACGCGGGAACCAGGAGCAAGCGGTGAGTCGTTCATGCGCCCATCCTGCCCCGCGGCCCGCGAAAAGAAGGGCGGGAGCCGCGTGACGCCGCCGTACAGTGATCCTCATGCCGGTACCGCACATACGCTTCGCCACGCCGGACGACGAGGACGCCCTCGGTCGTCTCGACCGCGCCACCTGGTCCACGCTGCACGCGGTCATGCCCCGCCCCCGGCCGCCGTACGAGCCCTTCTACAACGAACGGTTCGGGCCGCGCGACCATCTGGTCGCCGAACTCGACGGCGTCCTGGTCGGCTACGTCCGGCTCGGCCACCCGACGTCTCTCGCCTGCAACTCCCACGTCCGGCAGATCCAGGGACTCGCCGTGTCCGGCGAGGCCCGCGGCGCCGGCGTCGGGCGGGCGCTGCTTCGGGCCGTGCAGGACGAGGCCCGGCGGCAGGGCGCCCGGCGCATCTCGCTGCGGGTCCTCGGGCACAACACCCCGGCGCGGAAGCTGTACGAGTCCGAGGGGTTCGTGGTGGAGGGCGTCCTGCCCGAGGAGTTCCTGCTCGACGGCGAGTACGTCGACGACGTGTTCATGGGCCGCAGCCTCTGACCCGGCTCCGCAGCCTTCGACCGGGCTAGGCCCGCCTCACGAGGTGACCAGGTCACCCGTGTCCACCGGCGCCGTCGCCCGCGCCGCCCGCTGCGCGTCCCCGCTGACCTCGTCCGCCGTCAGGACGTAACCCGTCTCGTCGTCCGAGGTCGAGCGGGCGAAGACGACCCCGTACACCCTGCCCTCGGTGGTGAGGAGCGGCCCGCCGGAGTTGCCGGGGCGGACGGTGGAGCGGACCGAGTAGATCTCCCGGGTGACGGTGTCCGTGTTGTAGATGTTCTGGCCCCGCGCGTTGATCTGGTTCGCGACCGTCGCCGCCTGGAGGTCGAGACCGCCGTCCTGCGGGTAGCCCGCGACGACCGCCGAGTCGCCCCGCGCGGCGCCGGTGTCGAAGCGGAGGACCGGCGCCCGGAGACCGGGGACGTACAGGACCGCTACGTCCTTCTGCGGGTCGAAGAGCACCACGCGCGCCGAGTACACCCGCCCCACGCCGCCCACCCGCACCGTCGGGTTGTCGATGCCCGCCACCACATGGGCGTTGGTCATCACGTGCTGCGCCGCGAACGCGAACCCGCTGCCCTCCCGGCCCTGGTTGCCCGCGGCGCCCTCGATCTTCACCGTGCTCAGCTTGGCGGCGGTCGTCGCGGACTCGGTCACACTGTCCCCGGAGGGCTTGGCGACGCCCGCCGTCGGCTCGTTCTCGAACGGGTTGAAGACCTGTGGGAAGCCCGCCTCCGTGAGCGCCGAGGTCGCCCGTGAGAACCAGGTGGGCGTGGTGTCCGGCATCGCGTGCTGCACCGCGCCCAGCAGGGCCGAACCGCGGATCGACTGCGTGATCAGGGTGGACGAGGAGGCGCCCAGGACGCTCGCCGCCACCCAGGCCACCAGCAGTACGGCCAGCGTGTTCGCCGCGGCCCCGCCGATCCCGTCGGCCACCCGCAGCGGCCCCCGGTCCAGCTCGCGGCGCAGCTTCAGCGCCAGCCGGCCCGCCAGCTCGTGGCCCACCACGGCCGGCACCAGCACCGTCAGCACCGCCGTCACCGTCGCCGACGTCCCCGCCGTCACCAGGTCCATCATCCAGGGCAGCACCCATACGCCGATGACCGCGCCGCCCACGAACCCGGCCAGCGAGACGCAGCCGGCGACCAGGCCACGCCGGTAGCCGGACGCCGCGTAGGCCAGGATCACCAGCATCAGCAGGATGTCGAGCAGGTCCACGGAGCCGCCTTTCTCTCGGGCCCCTTAGTACGCGTGGGGCGGGCTCAGTGATCAGCACGCGCGCGTGGTCCCGCGAGGGGGCCACGCGTGCGTGGAACTGTGAAAACGTTCCGGACCAGGGGGATGGTTCCACCAGGTGGCACAGCGCACATCGCGCGGCGCGATGATCCGGGCGAGGGTGAGGACATGCGTGTCTTCCGGATGACGCGAGGGGCATCGCGGGAACAAGGCGGGGAGCGACTTCGCCATGCGCTGGGGTGGCTGCGGCTGTGGCTGCGATGGTGGCTGCCGCGGCGGCCGACGTGGGGCTGGTGGCTGACGTGGCGCCTGCTGGTGAGCCGGTGGGTGGTGTGGCGACCTGTGCCGGGTTGGTGGGCGAGGTGGCGGCTGGTGGCGTGGCGATCGGTGCGGGGCTGGTGGCTGACGTGGCGCCTGCTGGTGAGCCGGTGGGTGGTGTGGCGACCTGTGCCGGGTTGGTGGGCGAGGTGGCGGCTGGTGGCGTGGCGATCGGTGCGGGGCTGGTGGCTGACGTGGCGCCTGCTGGTGAGCCGGTGGGTGGTGTGGCGACCTGTGCCGGGTTGGTGGGCGAGGTGGCGGCGGGTGGCGTGGCGATCGGTGCGGGGCTGGTGGCTGACGTGGCGCCTGCTGGTGAGCCGGTGGGTGGTGTGGCGACCTGTGCCGGGTTGGTGGGCGAGGTGGCGGCGGGTGGCGTGGCGATCGGTGCGGGGCTGGTGGCTGACGTGGCGCCTGCTGGTGGGTCGGTGGGTGGCGTGGCGACCGGAGCGGGGTTGGTCGGCGAGGTGGCGGCTGGTGGTGGGTCGGTGGGTGGCGTGGCGACCGGAGCCGGGTTGGTGGGCCAGGTGGCGCCTGCTGGTGAGCCGGTGGGTGGCGTGGCGACCTGTGCCGGGTTGGTGGGCGAGGTGGCGGCCGGTGGTGGGTCGGTGGGTGGCGTGGCGACCGGCTCAGGGCCGGTGGGCGACGCGTCCCACGCTGATCGTGCTCGGGTGTGTCTCAGGGCTGCTCGCCGTGGTCGCGCTCGTCCTGTGCGCCCGCGGAGTGGAGCGCGTGGTGGGGCGCTCCCGCACCGCCGCGCCTCCGGCCGCCGTGCGGCCCGTCGTTCACACGGCTGTGCGGCCGACCATCGTGCCGCGGTCGCGCTGGCTGGACGCCCGTACCGCGCACGGCCAGCCGCCGCCGCGGTACGACGACCGGGTCGTCGCGGTCTTCGTCCACCACACCGACTCGCCGAACGTGTACGACTGCGCCGACGTGCCCCGCATCATCCGGTACCTCTACGCCGGGCAGACCGGCGCCCGGAACTGGGACGACATCGGCTACAACTTCCTCGTCGACCGGTGCGGGACGATCTACGAGGGGCGCGCGGGCGGGGTCGACCGGGCCGTCACCGGGGCCCACACCCAGGGCTTCAACCACCGGACCGCGGGGATCGCGGCCATCGGTACGTTCACGGAGGGGGCGGTGGTGCCGCGGGCGATGACCGAGGCGATCGCGGCGCTCGCCGCGTGGAAGCTGGGGCTGGCGGACGTGGATCCGCGGGGCACCGTGCGGCTCGTGTCCAGCAACAGTCTCAGTCGGTATGCCATGGGGACCGCTGTGGTGCTGCCGACGTTGGCCGGTCACAACGCCGGGTTCATGACCACGTGCCCCGGTGCCGCGCTGACGGCTCGCCTTCCGGCGATCCGTACCCGGGCCGCGTTTCTGCAGGGCCGCCGCTGACCCGGCCGGGGTTTCCTCGCCCCCGCCGCCCCTACCCGACCCGTCCCTGGGGGCGGAGCCCCCAGGGACGGGTCAGGGGCGCTGCGCCCCCTGGACCCCCGCTTCGCCCGAAGGGCTCGTCCTCAAACGCCGGACGGGCTGCAATACATGACCCCGGCCGGAACCATGCAGCACGCGCCGACACCCCCAGCACAAGCCCGCATCTTCAGCGCAGGCCCGCATCTCCAGCCCGTCCGGCGTTTGAGGACGAGGCCGTTCAGGCCGAAGCGGGGGTCCGGGGGCGGCAGCCCCCAGGTACGGCGAGGGCGAGAAACCGAACCCCTCAGCCCCGGAAGCGCTCCCACAACTTCGGATAACGCTCGGAGAGCACCCCTTCGTTCTCGAAGTCGAGCGGCGTGCCCTCCGGCTCCGTCGACGCCGGAGGAATCCCGAGGTCGGGCGCGACGACCCCGGTGAGCTGCTCGTACGCCTCGTCCGCCGCGTACCCCAGCTCCTCGCCGTCCCCGTCCAGATCCTCGTCGAAGTCGTCCAGGAGCTCGGCGAGGGCGTCCGGGTCGTGCATCGCCCCCTCGAAGACCTCACGCCCCTGGCCGATCAGCCAGCACCGGAAGAAGTCGAAGGCGTCGTCGCTCGCCCCGTCGAGCAGCACCCACGCCGCGCCCCACAGGTCCCAGCGGTAGGCGCGGTTGTAGCGGGCCTCGAAGTGACGGGCGAAGTCGAGCACGACGTCCGGGTCCCGCTGGACGAGCCGTTCGACGAGCAGGTCGGCGTGGTCCTCGGGGTCGCCCTCGACGGCCTCGCGGGTCGTGTCCACCAGCTCCCAGAACTCCGTCTCGTCCATCACGGGTCCAGCATCGGGCCTGAACGGGAGTGACGCACGCGGAGTGCCGCAGATTGTTATGCGCGCACATGCCGACGGTAGAACCGACAGGTACGGGGCGCTTTCGCGCGACCCGTCACGCGTAGAGCGCCGCCAGTCGCGCCGCGTCCGCGGCGAAGCGCTCGCGCAGGGCCGCGGGGGAGACCACCTCCACCTCGGGCCCGAGCCCCGTGAGCTGCGTATGGGCGACCTCCGCGGACTCGACGGGGAGCGTGACGGTCACCCACCCCCGGTCGTCGGGGGCACCGCACGCGTCCAGGGCCGCCCTCGCCGCCGTGGGATCGACGACGTGCGGCAGACGCCGTACGCCGTCCGGGGAGAGCCGTACGACGGCCTCGGCCCGCAGGATGGACCGCGCGAACTGCTCGGCCCGCTCCTCCCAGAACCCGGGCAGGTCGAAATCCTCGTCCCGCCGGAACCGCTCCTCGCCGAGACCGACCGCGGTGAACCGGTCGATCCGGTACACCCGGAAGGTCCCCGCCTCCGGCACCCGCGCGCACAGGTACCAGACCCCCGCCTTCAGCACGAGTCCGTACGGCTCCAGTGTCCGCTCCACCTCCGCCCCGTCCCGTCCGTAACGCGCGACGACCGGGCGGTCGTCCCACACCGCGTCCGCGACCGGCGGCAGCAGCTCGGGCGCCCTGGGCTCGCTGAACCAGGCGGGCGCGTCCAGATGGAAGCGCTGCGCCGCCGTCCGCGAGGCGTCCCGCAGCGAGGGCAGCAGGGCCGCGGAGACCTTCAGCCGGGCCGCGGACGCGGTGTCCTCCAGACCCATCTCGCGCAGCGCCCCGGGTACCCCGCTCAGGAAGAGCGCCTCCGCCTCGCCCCGCGCCAGGCCGGTGAGCCGGGTGCGGTAGCCGCCGATCAGCCGGTAGCCCCCCGCCCGCCCCCGGTCCGCGTACACCGGGACCCCCGCCTCCGAGAGCGCCTGCGCGTCCCTCGCGACGGTCCGCTCGGACACCTCCAGCTCCCGCGCCAGCTCGGCGGCGGTCATCGACGCCCGCGACTGGAGCAGCAGCACCATCTTGATCAGGCGGGCAGCACGCATGCGTTCATCATGCCGGGCGCCACCGACAGGCAGCCGGGGCATGAAGACGGCGAGGGGGTACGGCGGCCGCCGTACCCCCTCGCCGGGGTGAACCACAGGTCCTACAGGCCGTAGCGCTCCCGGGCTTCCTTCACCGCGGACGTCTTGACCTCACCGCGGCGGGCGAGCTGCGCCAGCGCCGCGACGACGATCGACTGCGCGTCGACGCCGAAGTGACGGCGGGCCGCCTCACGGGTGTCCGAGAGGCCGAAGCCGTCGGCACCGAGAGAGGAGTAGTCCTGCTCGACCCACTGCGCGATCTGGTCCGGGACCTGGCGCATGTAGTCGGAGACCGCGAGTACCGGGCCTTCGGCGCCGTGCAGCGCCTGGCGGACGAACGGCACCCGCTCCTCGCCGCGCAGCAGCGCCGCGTCGGCCTCCAGCGCGTCGCGCCGCAGCTCGGTCCAGGACGTCGCGGACCACACGTCCGCGGCGACGCCCCACTCCTCGGCGAGCAGCTTCTGCGCCTCCAGGGTCCAGTGGATCGCCGTGCCGGAGCCCAGCAGCTGGACGCGCGCGGCGTTGGCGGCCGGGGACAGGCCCGCCGACTCGGCCGTGTTGAAGCGGTAGAGGCCCTTGACGATGCCCTCGTCGATGCCGAGCCCGGCCGGCTTCGCGGGCTGCGGGATCGGCTCGTTGTAGACCGTCAGGTAGTAGAAGACGTTCGGGTCCTCGCCCGGTGCGGTCTCGCCGTACATGCGGCGCAGACCGTCCTTGACGATCGCCGCCACCTCGTACGCGAACGCCGGGTCGTAGCTGAGCGCCGCGGGGTTGGTCGCCGCGATGACGGGGGAGTGGCCGTCGGCGTGCTGGAGGCCCTCGCCCGTCAGCGTCGTACGGCCGGCCGTGGCGCCGACCAGGAAGCCGCGGCCGAGCTGGTCGCCGAGCTGCCACATCTGGTCGGCCGTGCGCTGCCAGCCGAACATCGAGTAGAAGATGTAGAAGGGGATCATCGCCTCGCCGTGCGTGGCGTACGCGGTGGACGCGGCGATGAAGTCCGCCATGGAGCCGGCCTCGGTGATCCCCTCGTTGAGGATCTGGCCGTCCTTGGCCTCCTTGTAGTACATCAGCTGGTCGCGGTCGACCGGCTCGTACGTCTGGCCCTTGGGCGAGTAGATGCCGAGGGAGGGGAAGAGGCTCTCCATGCCGAAGGTGCGCGCCTCGTCGGGGACGATCGGCACCCAGCGCTTCCCGCTCTGCTTGTCGCGGACGAGGTCCTTGACCAGCCGGACGAAGGCCATCGTCGTCGCCACGTTCTGCGTGCCGGAGCCCTTGTCGAAGGACGCGAACGCCTTGTCGGCGGGGGCGGGCAGCGGGGCGAGGGGGTGCGTCCGACGGGCGGGGGCGGGGCCGCCGAGGGCCGCGCGGCGCTCCTGGAGGTAACGGACCTCGGGGGCGTCGGCGCCCGGGTGGCCGTAGGGGACCACACCGTCGACGAACTGGCTGTCGGAGATGGGAAGTTCGAGCAGGTCACGCATCTGCTTGAACTCGTCCGTGGACAGCTTCTTCATCTGGTGGTTGGCGTTCTTGGACGCGAAGCCCGTGCCGAGCGTGAAGCCCTTGACCGTCTGGGCCAGGATCACGGTCGGTCCGCCCTTGTGGGCCAGGGCGGCGCGGTAGGCGGCGTACACCTTGCGCGACTCGTGGCCACCGCGGGAGAGGTGGAAGCACTCGGTGATCTTGTCGTCGCTGAGCAGCTTCGCCATCTCGACGAGCGCCGGGTCGGCGCCGAAGAAGTCCTGGCGGATGTAGGCGGCGTCGCGGGTCTGGTACGTCTGCACCTGGGCGTCGGGTACCTCGCGCAGCCGGCGTACGAGCGCGCCGGTGGTGTCGAGGCGGAACAGCTCGTCCCAGGCGTTGCCCCACAGGGACTTCACGACGTTCCAGCCGGCGCCGCGGAACTGGGCCTCCAGCTCCTGCACGATCTTGAAGTTGGCGCGGACCGGGCCGTCGAGGCGCTGCAGGTTGCAGTTGATGACGAAGGTCAGGTTGTCCAGGCCCTCACGAGCGGCCAGGGCGAGCGCGGCCGTCGACTCCGGCTCGTCCATCTCGCCGTCGCCGAGGAACGCCCACACGTGGGACTGCGAGACGTCCTTGATGCCGCGGCTGGTGAGGTAGCGGTTGAAGCGCGCCTGGTAGATCGCCGACAGCGGGCCGAGGCCCATCGAGACCGTCGGGAACTCCCAGAGCCAGGGCAGCCGGCGCGGGTGCGGGTAGGACGGCAGACCGTTGCCACCCGCCTCCTGGCGGAAGTTGTCGAGCTGCGTCTCGGTGAGGCGGCCGTCGAGGAAGGCGCGGGCGTAGATGCCGGGGGAGGCGTGGCCCTGGATGTAGAGCTGGTCGCCGGACCCGTCCCCCTCCTTGCCCTTGAAGAAGTGGTTGAAGCCCGTCTCGTAGAGCCAGGCCGCGGAGGCGAAGGTGGCGATGTGACCGCCCACGCCGTGCTTCGCGCCCCGGGTCACCATGGCGGCCGCGTTCCAGCGGTTCCAGGCGGTGATCCGGCGCTCCAGCGCCTCGTCGCCGTCCACGACGGGCTCGGCGGAGGTGGGGATGGTGTTGACGTAGTCGGTCTCAAGCAGCTTGGGCAGCGCGAGGCCGTGGCCCTCGGCGCGCTCCAGCGTGCGGCGCATCAGGTACGCGGCACGGTGCGGCCCGGCCGCCTTGGTGACGGCGTCCAGTGAGGCCTGCCATTCGGCGGTCTCCTCGGGGTCGCGGTCCGGGAGCTGGTCGAGCTCGCTCGGCTGGATTGCGGTGGGGTCGGTCATTGCGCCGCCTTCCGGAGTCGAAGGGGGTTCCCTCATCGGTAAGGGTTCGGGGTAGCCCTTGGTCTTTGGCAGGACAGGGCTCAAGGGCTCTGGTGTGAGCCCGCGATGACTGTAACTCCCTGATCGATGATCGATCAAAGGAATCCGGCCGAAAACCTCGTCGTCGGGCGAAAGTCGGCACGGGGTGCCTCGGTGACAGGCACCGGGTGCCTTGGATTCGGGGGATTCCCGCAGGTGAGCATGGCCGCGCTCCGCTGTGTCAGGGCCGCGGCGCGCAGCCGAGGACGTGCGCCTTCACGAGCTCCGCGATCAGCGGGTCCCGGCGCCGGAAAGCGGCCACGAGGGCCTCGTGCTCCTCCGCGTACGACTGCTGGACGGTCCCCAGCCAGCGGATCGACAGCGCCGTGAAGACCTCGATGCCCAGGCCCTCCCAGGTGTGCAGGAGGACGGAGTTGCCGGCGGCACGCACCAGTTCGCGGTGGAAGGCGACGGTGTGGCGGACCTGGCCGGTTCCGTCCGACAGCCGGTCGGCCTCGTACAGGGCGGTGACGTGCGGCTCAAGCGCCGAGCAGTCCTGGGCGAGCCGTTCCGCCGCCAGCTCGGCCGCGATGGCCTCCAGACCGGCCCGTACGGGGTAGCTCTCCTCCAGGTCGGCGGCCGTCAGGTTGCGTACCCGCACGCCCTTGTTGGGCGCCGACTCGATCAGCCGCAGGGACTCCAGCTCCCGCAGCGCCTCCCGGACCGGGGTCTGGCTGACCTCCAGCTCGGTCGCGATCCGCCGCTCCACGATCCGCTCGCCCGGCTTCCAGCGCCCGCTCACGATCCCCTCCACGATGTGCTCGCGGATCTGTTCGCGCAGCGAGTGGACGACGGGCGCGGTCATGAGGGCTCCTTCGGCGGGGGCTCTGGATCCAATACTGCGGCCCGAAGGGCCTCGTTGAGGGGTGGTGACCGGGCGACGAGCGGGACCCAAGGGCGTTTGACCTTTAGACAATAAGGCCGCACCGCTGCCGGGGAGAGGCGCACGGGGGCGCTTTCGCGCAGGTGAGACGAGACTTACACGCTGTCAGCACGGACGCGCCCGTATCCGGCCGCTCGCGGCGGGCGCACACGCGACGCCCCCGCCCGGAAGGTTCCGGGCGGGGGCGTCGGGTGCGCTGGGGTGGGACTAGAGGCCGAGCTCGACCTCGAACTCGCCCGCCTCCAGGATCGCCTTGACCGCGGTCAGGTAACGAGCCGCGTCGGCGCCGTCGACCAGACGGTGGTCGTAGGAGAGCGTCAGGTACGTCATGTCACGGACGCCGATGACCGTGCCCTCCTCCGTCTCGATGACGGCCGGACGCTTGACCGTCGCGCCGATGCCGAGGATCGCGACCTGGTTCGGCGGCACGATGATCGTGTCGAAGAGCGCGCCGCGCGAGCCGGTGTTGGAGATGGTGAAGGTCGCGCCGGACAGCTCGTCCGGGGTGATCTTGTTGGCGCGGACCTTGCCCGCCAGGTCGGCGGTCGCCTTGGCGATACCGGCGATGTTGAGGTCGCCCGCGTGCTTGATGACCGGGGTCATCAGGCCCTTCTCGGAGTCCACCGCGATACCGATGTTCTCGGAGTCGAAGTAGGTGATCGTGCCCTCGTCCACGTTGATCCGGGCGTTGACGGCCGGGTGGGCCTTCAGCGCCTGGGCCGCCGCCTTCACGAAGAACGGCATCGGGGAGAGCTTGACGCCCTCGCGGGCCGCGAAGGAGTCCTTCGCCTGCGCGCGGAGCTTCATCAGGCGGGTGATGTCGACCTCGACGACCGAGGACAGCTGGGCCTGCTCGTGCAGGGCCTTCACCATGTTGTCGCCGATGACCTTGCGGATGCGCGGCATCTTGACGGTCTGGCCACGCAGCGGGGAGGCCTCGAGGACCGGGGCCTTCTTGGCGGCGGGAGCGGCGGCAGCGGCGGGCGCCGGAGCCGCGGCGGCGGCCTTCGCGGCCTCCGCGGCGGCGATGACGTCCTGCTTGCGGATGCGGCCACCGACGCCGGTGCCCTTGACGGCGGCCAGGTCGACACCGTTCTCGGCGGCGAGCTTGCGCACCAGCGGGGTCACGTACGCGCCGTCGTCACCGGAGGTCGCGGCGGGCGCCGGGGCCGGGGTGACGGGGGCGGGCGCGGTCGGCGCGGGAGCCGGAGCGGGCGCGGCCGGAGCGGCGGCCTGGGCCGGAGCCGGAGCCGGAGCCGGCGCGGGAGCCGGAGCTGCGGGGGCCGGGGCGGGGGCCGGGGCGGGCGCCGGAGCCGCGGGGGCGGCCGGAGCCGGGGCGGCAGCGGCGGGTGCCGGAGCCGCGGGAGCCGGAGCGGCGGCCGGAGCCGCGCCCGGGGCGCCGATGACGGCGAGCTTGGCACCGACCTCGGCGGTCTCGTCCTCGCCGACCACGATCTCCAGCAGGACGCCGGCGACCGGCGCGGGGATCTCGGTGTCGACCTTGTCCGTGGAGACCTCGAGCAGCGGCTCGTCCTCCGCGACCTCCTCGCCGACCTGCTTCAGCCAGCGGGTGACGGTGCCCTCGGTGACCGACTCGCCCAGCGCGGGCAGCACGACGTCGGTACCGGAGGCGCCACCGGCCGGGGCGGCAGGGGCGGCAGGGGCTTCGGGCGCCGGAGCCGCGGGGGCCTCGGCGGCGGGGGCCGGAGCGGCCGGGGCCGGGGCGGCCTCGGGCTCGGCGGCGGGGGCGGGAGCGGCGGCGGGCGCGCCCGTGCCGTCGTCGATGACGGCCAGCTCGGCGCCGACCTCGACCGTCTCGTCCTCGGCGACCTTGATGGAGGCGAGCACACCGGCGGCGGGGGAGGGGATCTCGGTGTCGACCTTGTCGGTCGACACCTCGAGCAGCGGTTCGTCGGCTTCGACGCGCTCGCCCTCGGCCTTCAGCCAGCGGGTGACAGTGCCCTCGGTGACGCTCTCGCCGAGCGCCGGAAGGGTTACGGAAACCGGCATGGTTTCTGTTGCTCCTTACGATGGGATCTCCCCTGCTCGAGCGGAGTCGAGAGCTCGGGGAAGGTGCGGAAGTCTGTGGTCGTCGCGCCCAGGGGCGACGCGGTGACTGAGAACAGCCGGGGCGTTGTCAGTCGTGCGAGTGCAGCGGCTTGCCCGCGAGGGCCAGGTGGGCCTCGCCGAGCGCCTCGTTCTGCGTCGGGTGGGCGTGGATGAGCTGGGCGACCTCGGCGGGCAGCGCTTCCCAGTTGTAGATCAGCTGGGCCTCGCCGACCTGCTCGCCCATGCGGTCGCCGACCATGTGGACGCCGACCACCGCACCGTCCTTGACCTGGACGAGCTTGATCTCGCCCGCGGTCTTGAGGATCTTGCTCTTGCCGTTGCCCGCGAGGTTGTACTTCAGGGCGACGACCTTGTCCGCGCCGTAGATCTCCTTGGCCTTGGCCTCGGTGATGCCCACGGAGGCGACCTCGGGGTGGCAGTACGTCACGCGCGGCACACCGTCGTAGTCGATCGGGACGGTCTTGAGACCCGCCAGCCGCTCCGCGACCAGGATGCCCTCGGCGAAGCCGACGTGGGCCAGCTGGAGCGTCGGGACCAGGTCGCCGACGGCGGAGATGGTGGGCACGTTCGTGCGCATGTACTCGTCGACCAGGACGTAGCCGCGGTCCATGGCGACGCCCTGCTCCTCGTAGCCGAGACCGGCCGAGACCGGGCCGCGGCCGACGGCGACGAGCAGGACCTCGGCCTCGAACTCCTTGCCGTCGGCGAGGGTGACCTTGACACCGTTCTGGGTGTACTCGGCCTTCGAGAAGAAGGTGCCCAGGTTGAACTTGATGCCGCGCTTGCGGAACGCGCGCTCAAGAAGCTTGGAGGAGTTCTCGTCCTCGAGAGGGGCGAGGTGCTTCAGTCCCTCGATGATCGTGATGTCCGTACCGAAGGACTTCCACGCGGAGGCGAACTCGACGCCGATGACGCCGCCGCCGAGCACGATCGCGGACTGCGGGACACGGTCCAGGACCAGCGCGTGGTCGGACGAGATGATGCGGTTGCCGTCGATCTCCAGGCCCGGCAGCGACTTCGGCACGGAGCCGGTCGCCAACAGGACGTGACGGCCCTGGACACGCTGGCCGTTGACGTCGACGGAGGTGGGGGAGGACAGGCGGCCCTCTCCCTCGATGTACGTCACCTTGCGGGAGGCGATGAGTCCCTGCAGGCCCTTGTACAGGCCGGTGATGACCTCGTCCTTGTACTTGTGGACGGCCGGGACGTCGATGCCCTCGAAGGTGGCCTTCACACCGAACTGCTCGCTCTCGCGGGCCTGGTCGGCGATCTCGCCCGCGTGCAGCAGGGCCTTGGTGGGGATGCACCCCCGGTGCAGGCAGGTACCGCCGACCTTGTCCTTCTCGATCAGGGCGACGTCCAGGCCCAGCTGCGCTCCGCGCAGGGCCGCGGCGTAACCGCCGCTACCACCGCCGAGGATCACTAGGTCGAAAACGGTGCTGGCGTCGTTCGCCACGTCACGTCCTCCATGCATGTGCGCCACGCCGGTCTCCAGTGACCGGTCGGCGGCTGGTGTCCGGCCGCTCTTCTTCGGCCCTGTGGTTCGGGCCCTGTCCTGCCGAGAACCCATCTTCGCACTTGTCGGGGGCGTTCGAGACGCCGGGCCGGTGTGTGAGACGTCCCACTGTCCTGTTTCCTGCGGACAAAACGGCCCCGGGCGACACGTCGCCCGGGGCCGTGGAGCACCCGGCAGGGGCGCGGGGCCCTGCCGGGTGGCCGCGGATCACCCGTGGCCGCGGAGCGGATTTAACCGAGGTCGCCCGCCGCGGTCAGCTCGGCGAGACGCACCAGCGTCCGCACCGCCGACCCCGTACCGCCCTTCGGCGTGTAGCCGAACGGCCCCGACTCGTTGAACGCGGGCCCGGCGATGTCCAGGTGCGCCCAGGTGATGCCCTCGCCGACGAACTCCTTCAGGAACAGGCCGGCGACCAGGCCGCCGCCCATCCGCTCGCCCATGTTCGCGATGTCGGCGGTGGGGGAGTCCATGCCCTTGCGCAGGTGCTCCGGCAGCGGCATCGGCCAGGACTCCTCGCCGACCTCCTCTGCGGCCTCCACGACCGAGGCGCGGAACGCGTCGTCGTTGGCCATGACACCGAACGTGCGGTTGCCGAGGGCCAGCACCATCGCGCCGGTCAGCGTCGCCACGTCGATGATCGCGTCCGGCTTCTCCTCGGACGCCTTCCACAGCGCGTCGGCGAGGACGAGGCGGCCCTCGGCGTCCGTGTTGAGGACCTCGACGGTCTTGCCGCTGTACATGCGCAGCACGTCACCGGGGCGGGTGGCGGAGCCGGACGGCATGTTCTCGGCGAGCGCCAGCCAGCCGGTGACGTTGACCTGCAGGCCGAGACGCGCGGCGGCGACCACGGCGGCGAAGACCGCCGCCGCACCGCTCATGTCGCACTTCATCGTCTCGTTGTGCCCGGCGGGCTTGAGGGAGATGCCGCCCGAGTCGTAGGTGATGCCCTTGCCGACGAAGGCGAGGTGCTTGGCCGCCTTGGGGCTGGTGTACGAGAGCTTCACCAGGCGGGGAGCGGCGGCCGAGCCCGCGCCGACGCCCAGGATGCCGCCGTAGCCGCCCTTTTCGAGGGCCTTCTCGTCGAGCACCTGCACCTTGATGCCGTGCTCCTTGCCGGCGGCGGTGGCGACGGCGGCGAAGGCCTCGGGGGTGAGGTCGTTCGGCGGGGTGTTGACGAGGTCGCGGGCGCGGTTCAGCTCCTCGGTCACGGCGGTGGCGCGCGCGAGCGCCGCCTTGTGCGCCGCGTCACGGGGCTTGCCGCCGAGCAGCGCGACCTCGACGAGCGGGGCCTTGCCGTTCTTGGCGGCGCTGCCGGACCTGCCGGTCTCCTTGTACGCGTCGAAGGCGTACGCGCCGAGCACCGCGCCCTCCGCGAGGGCGCCCACGTCGGCGGCGTCCGTGATCGGCAGGGCGAGGACGGCCTTCTTGGCACCGGCGAGCGCGCGGGCGGCGACACCGGCGGCACGGCGGAGCGCCTCGGCGCCGAACGCCTCGTCCTTGTCCGGGACCGCTCCCAGGCCGACGGCCACCACGACGGGTGCCTTGAAGCCGGACGGCGCGGGCAGCTTCGTCACCTCGCCCTCGCCGCCGGACGCGCCGAGGGTCTCCAGGATGGCGGCGAGCGTGCCGTCATACCCCTTGTCCACGGCCTCGGCGCCCGGTGCGAGGACCGGGCCCTTGGCGCCCTTGGCTACACCGACGACGATCGCGTCGGCCCGCAGGCCGGACGCTGCGGCGGTGCTGAGAGTCAGAGCAGTCACGGTGGTGAATTCTCGCTTCCATTGAGTTCAGTGGCCGATCTGGGTGGGTCGACCGGGCCCGGCATCGATCCTTGATCTGGCAGCGGAGAGGTGCCTGCGGTAGGGCCGGGAGGGCAATCGACAAGAGCCTACGCGGGGGAGACCGCCCCTGCGTCGTGGGGTGTTCACCCTTCCGTGGCGCGGTGGCCGCCCGCCGCTCCTCCGCCCCGGTGATCCGGTGTGCAGGTGGAGGCTTTTGGCCCATGCGTCGCGTGCGGCTCCACACTAACTTCACCGGTCGTCCACCTGATGCCGACGGACACGCCCGGGGCAAAGGGGCCCCGCGAGCCGGCGACGGCCGCCCGCGCCGGGCGGCGCCGACAGCGGTGGGGGATCGTCCGCGGGCACCTCGCCACGCGCCCTGGAACCCGCCCGGCGAAAGCGCCCCCGGCCTTCAGGCGCCCCCCGCGAGCGGCACCTGGCGAACCCGGTCAAATCCCCCGGCCGGACCGGGACTTCGGCTCAGTGGCCGTCGAAGACGGGCCGGGAGCGGCCCCGTGACCGCCGGTCAGCCGAGGGCAAACACGACCAGGGCCGTGGTCGCCGCCGTCTCGGCGAGGCCGCCGAAGACGTCGCCCGTGATGCCGCCGAAGCGGCGCGTGCAGTGGCGCAGCAGCAGTTCGGCTGCCGCGCAGGCGCCCGCCACCGCGACCGCGGCGCGGACCAGGTCGTACGTCCCCAGCAGCGCGCCCGCGCCGGCCGCCGCGGCGACGACCGCGAGCGCCACCAGCAGGGCGGCGCGCACCGGCACCGTCCCCGCGACCGCCGCGCCCAGCCCCTCGGGGCGGGCCGGGTGCACCCCGGTGCGCGCGGCCAGGGTGAGGGCGAGCCGGGCCGCGGTCGCCGAGACGACGGCCGCGAGCGCGCCCCGGTCCCACGAGGACGCGTAGGCCTGGAAGAGTGCGGCCACCTGGGCGAGCAGCACGAAGAGCAGCGTGATCACGCCGAACGGGCCGATGTCGGACTGCTTCATGACGCGCAGCGCGTCCTGCGCGGGCTTGCCGCTGCCGAGGCCGTCCGCCGTGTCGGCGAGCCCGTCGAGGTGGAGACCGCGGGTGAGCGCCGCCGGTACGGCGGCGGTGGCGACGGCGGCGAGCAGCGGGCCCGCCCCCATCGCGAGCAGGGCCACGCCCGCCAGGGCCGCGCCCGCCCCGACGACCAGTCCGGCCACGGGGGCGCACAGCATTCCGGCGCGCGCCGTCTCGCGGTCCCAGCGGGTCACCTCGACGGGGAGCACGGTCAGGGTGCCGAAGGCGAAGCGCAGGCCGTGGGAGGCAGGGGTCGGGGACATCGGCGCAGGTTACCCGGGAGGGCGGCGGGCGGGTGCGGCGGCCGGGGACAAAAGGCATGGATAAAGTGCCCGATATGGGTCATTGGTTGCACCGGAACATCATCGAGCCGGGAAAACTGCCGCTGTTGCTGGCGCTCGGCTCCTTCGTGCTGACCTTTGTGATCACCCGTGTCATCGTCCGGCTCATCCGCGCGGGCAAGGGGCCGTTCGGCAACGTGAAGGCGGGCGGACTGCACATCCATCACGTGGTCCCCGGTGTCGTCCTGACCGTGGTCGGCGGCTTCGGCGCGGTGGCCAGCGCCCGGCCGGGTTTCGGCGCCTCCGCGTTCGCCGTGGTGTTCGGGATGGGCGCGGGGCTCGTGCTGGACGAGTTCGCGCTGATCCTGCACCTGGACGACGTGTACTGGACGGACGAGGGCCGCAAGAGCGTCGAGGTCGTGCTGATCACGGCGGCCCTGGTCGGGCTCGTGCTCGGCGGGTTCCTGCCGTTCGGCGTCAACGACCTGAGCCAGCAGGAAGTGCAGGACCGCGGTGGCGTCATCCTCAGCGTCGCCGTGAACTTCCTCTTCGCCCTGCTCGCCCTCGGCAAGGGCAAGGCCCGGATGGCGATCTTCGGCGTGATCGTCCCGTTCGTCGCCCTGATCGGAGCGCTCCGGCTGGCCCGGCCCTCCTCACCGTGGGCCAGGCGCTTCTACCGCGGACGGCCGCGCGCCCGGGCGAGGTCGATGCTGCGCGCCTACCACCACGACCGTCGCTGGGCGGGCCCGCGTCGCAGACTTCAGGACCTGATCGGCGGGAAACCGGATCCGTTGCCCGCCCGGCTGCCGCCCGGGCGCCGGTGACGCCGGCGGCGTCGGCGGCGCAGCGCGGAGATCCCGCAGAGCACGAGGGCCGCGGCGAGCGCCGCGATGTGCTCCCGGCCCGCGAGGTTCCCCTTGACCGTCACCTCGACGGCCATCGACGCGATCACCACCGCCGCCGTCGCGTACGCGCGGTAGCGCCAGGCCACGAAGACGGCGAGACCGACCACAGCTGCGGAGGGTCCGGTGTCCACGATCCGCGCGTCCGTCGCGGGCAGCCCCAGCGGGTGGTCCGGGCCGAGCATGACCGCGATACGCGCGTAGAGCGTGCCGGCCAGGGTGGCGGCGTACGCGATGACGAGCATCCGCCACCAGCCCAGGCAGATCTCGGCGATCCCGAACACCACGAGGATCTGGATCAGCGCCCCCCACACCGGCAGGTCCAGGGCCGGTACGAAGAGGGAGAGCGGAGTGCGCAGCAGAGCGAGCCCGAGCGGTTCGTCGGCCCGTACGGAGCCGATGTCCTGGACGAATCGGTAGCCCCAGGACTGGTTCTGCGCGAACTGCAGGACAGCCGTCAGGAGGACGGCCGCGAGGGTCACGGGGATCGCTCGCAGGCGCCTTGCCTCCAGGTCCCTGCGCACGGTGACGAACAGCAGTCCCCATTCCGCGCGGGCCAGGCGGGCGAGCGTGTTCATCTATGCGACTCGAGGTGCTTGCGGTGCAGCCACTTCGGCAGTCCCGGAGCCTCCAGGAACCCTTCCGCGCGGGCGGACGCGACACCGATGCGCAGCAGGTCCGCGCTCTTCTCGAAGAGCAGGAACCGGGGCTCCCAGATCGGCCGGTACTTGGCGTTGGCACGGTAGAGCGACTCGATCTGCCACCAGCGCGAGAAGAAACTGAGCAGGGAGCGCCACAGTCGCAGCACCGGTCCCGCGCCCAGTCGCGCGCCACGCTCGAAGACGGAACGGAACATGGCGAAATTGAGCGAGACCTGGGTGATCCCGATGTCCCGTGCGCGGCGCAGCAGTTCGATCACCATGAACTCCATCAGCCCGTTCTCGGAGTCGCGGTCACGCCGCATGAGGTCGAGCGAGAGCCCTCGCGGGCCCCACGGAACGAAGGACAGCAGCGCCCTCAACTCGCCCTCCCCGTCGGTGCATTCGAGCATGACGCACTGTCCGTCGTCGGGGTCGCCGAGCCGTCCCAGGGCCATGCTGAACCCGCGTTCGGTGGCCCCGTCGCGCCAGTCGTCGGCGCGCTCCAGCAGGTACGCCATCTCGTCGGCCGGGATGTCGTCGTGGCGTCGGATGCGCACCCGGTACCCGGCCCGCTTCACACGGTTGTAGGCCTGCCGGACGGTACGCATGGCCCGTCCCTCGAGCGTGAACTCGGCGGTCTCCACGATGGCTTCGTCGCCCAGCTCCAGGGCGTCGAGGCCGTGCCGGGAGTAGATGGTCCCGGCCTCCTCGCTCGCGCCCATGACCGCCGGGATCCAGCCGTGCGCGCGGGCCTCGGCGAGCCACGGATCGATGGCGCCGGGCCACGCCTCCGGATCGCCCAGGGGGTCGCCGGAGGCCAGCGAGACCCCGCCGACGACCCGGTACGCCACCGCGGCCTTCCCGGTCGGCGACCAGACCACGCTCTTCTCCCGGCGCAGCGCGAAGTAACCGAGCGAGTCCCGGTCGCCGTTCTTCTCGAGCAGGACCCGCAGCCGCTTCTCGTCGTCCTCGGTGAGCGGGTCGACGGCGCGGCGGGACCGGAAGGCCGCGTAGAAGACCGAGAGGACCAGGAGGGTGCTGAGCACGTTGATGGCGACGTTGACCCAGTTGGCGATCTCCAGGCCGTGGAAGCGGGAGTCGTTGGCGGCGACCGAGACCAGCCGCAGGGCGCCGTAGCGCCAGCGTTCCGAGAAGGTGGAACGGGACGCGTCGTGCGCGCTGTTGGTGACCGTCACCAGCAGTGCGGCGAGCAGCGAGCAGACGAGCAGACCGCCGGTGGCGACGGCCGCGGCGAGCTTCGGGTTCGAGCGGTCGCCCTTCGCGTAGAACTCGCGGCGGCCCACGACGAGGGACGCGACGAACACCGCCGTCAGCGCGAGCGAGATCCAGTTCTGGGCGTACCGGCGGATCTCCGGGAACGCCATCGCGACGGCGAACAGCAGCAGGAAGAGCCCGCCGAGGACGAAGTTCAGGATCCACGCGGCCCGCTTGCGCCGGCGCATGGTGATGGCGAGGAACATCGTGAACACGCCCGAGGCGAATCCTGCCGTCAGCAGGTACGGGGTGAAGAGGTTCTCGGTGTTGTGGCGCCGCACGTCCTGGCCGAGCGTCAGCCAAGCGGCGCTCAGGAAGTTGATGAACGTGACCGCTCGCAGGTACCAGACGGTGAAACCGGCGGCTCTGCGTGAGGCCCCGGTGGACCTGCGGTCCCCTTCGCCCTGACGGGCCGGGGGCCGCTCCTGCTCGGCGGCAATTCGGGCATCTCCCATAATGCGCGATGATATGGGGCGGTGTGCTCCGCGCGGGGGAAGGGCGGTGTGGGTGGTGCGGGGCGGGGCGTTGCTGCGGATGGGTGGGGGCCGGTCGCGCAGTTCCCCGCGCCCCTGGAAGGTGGCGTCTGCTGCCGGAGGGCGCTCGGCCGGCGGTCGGTGGGGTCGACCGCGCAATTCCCCGCGCCCCTGGAGGGGCGCGGGTGGGCGGAGTTGTCCGGCCGGCGGTCGGTGGGGGCCGGTCGCGCAGTTCCCCGCGCTCCTGAAGAGGCGCGTTCGGTGGGCGGAGTCGTCCGGTCCGCGGTCGGGTGGAGTTCCCCGCGCCCCTGCGGGGGCGCTCCTGCCGGTGTGCGGGCCCTCGGTGGTTACTGCTCGTCAGAGGACTCGGGCCCGGTCTCCGGGTCGGGGGTGGGTTCGGGCGTCACGGGAAGCTCCGCGGCGAGCGCGGCCGCGGACTGGACGAGGGGGAGGGCCAGCAGCGCTCCCGCGCCCTCGCCAACCGTGACCCCGTGGTCCAGCAGCGGTTCGAGCGCCATCCGGTCCAGCGCCTTCGCCTGGGCCGGCTCCCCGCTCATCTGCCCGGCCAGCCACCAGTCCGGCGCCCGGAAGGCGACCCGCTGCCCGACGAGGGCGCACGCCGCCGAGACCACCCCGTCGAGCACGACCGGCATCTTCCGCACCGCGCTCTGCAGCAAGAACCCGGTCATCGCGGCGAGATCCGCCCCGCCGACCACCGCCAGCAGCTGCAGCTGATCCCCTAGCACCGGCCGCGCCCGCCGCAACGCGTCCCGCACGGCTGCGCACTTGCGCATCCACGCGAGGTCGTCGATGGCCCGCCCGCCCCGCCCGGTGACGACGGACGCGTCGGTCCCGCACAGCGCCGCGACCAGCACGGCCGCCGCGGTGGTCCCGCCGACGCTCACATCCCCGAGCACCACCAGGTCCGTACCCGAGTCCGCCTCCTCGTCCGCGACGGCGACCCCCGCCCGGAACGCGGCCTCGGCCTCCTCCGCGCTCAGCGCGTCCTCGACGTCGATGCGCCCCGAACCACGCCGCACCCGGTGCCGTACGACCTCGGCGGGCAGCTCCGCGGGGTCGCAGTCCAGCGCCATGTCGACCACGCGTACGGGGACACCGAGCCGGCGCGCCAGTACCGCGGCCGGGCTCGCGCCCTCCAGCACCGCCCGCACCAGCTGGTCGGCGGTGCCCGCGGGCCGCGCGGACACACCGAGTCCGGCGATCCCGTGGTCGCCCGCGAACAGCACCACGCGTGGACGCTCGATCGGCCGCACGGGCACCGAGCCCTGCGCCGCCGCCAGCCACTCACCCAGGTCGTCGAGGCGGCCCAGTGCCCCGGGCGGCACGATCTGGCGCTCCCGGCGCGCCTCGGCGTCGCGGCGCACCCCTCCGTCGGGGCGCTCGATCAGATCGGTGAAGTCGTCGAGATTAAGCGAGCTCATTCGCCGAACAGTACCGGCAGCGATCGAACACGTCCGCGCCACGTCGTTGCGCCCCGGAACGCCATCCGATACGTACCGTTTGTGTCGAATTGTCGTATGTCCGGCCAGTCGCCCCGCCGCCCCTCCCAGGAGCGCCCATGCCCCCCACACCGCCCCCGACCGCCGACCACCGCGCCGCCTACGCGGCCGAACTCGCCCGGGGCACCGACCGGTTCCACGAGCCGCGCCGGGATGACTGCCCCTGGTGCGGTTCGAACCGGCTGCGCACGCCGGACCTCGTCCAGCGCAAGCCCGGCACATTCGTCGTCGACGAGTGCGGGGACTGCGCCCACGCCTTCCAGAACCCCCGGCTCACCGCGGAGGGCCTGGCCTTCTACCAGCGGGACTTCCACGAGACGCTCGACAGCCTCACCGACCGGCTCCTCGGCGCCCGCGGCAGCAGCGGCCGGCACCGCGCCGCCGCCCGCGCGCTGCTGCCGTACGCCGAACCGGAGAGCTGGCTCGACGTCGGCACCGGGCACGGGTACTTCCCGGCCGCCGCCAAGGAGGTACACCCGTACACCTCCTTCGACGGACTCGACCCCACCCGCCGCGTCGAGAAGGCGAGGGCGGCCGGACGGGTCGAGGAGGCCCATCGCGGCCGGCTCGGCGACCCCCGGATCACCGCCCGGCTGCGCGCCCGCTACGACGTCGTCAGCATGTTCCACCATCTGGAGCACACCCCCGACCCGCGCGAGGAACTGCGCGCCGCCCTGGTGGCCCTGCGGCCCGGCGGCCACCTCCTCGTCGAAGTCCCCCACCCCGACTGCGCGTTCGGCGCGCTGCTGGGCAAGTGGTGGGTGTCCTACGGCCAGCCCCGCCACCTCCACCTCATGCCGCTGCCCAACCTGCTGGGCGAACTGGAGTCCCTGGGCTGCGAGATCGTCACGACGGACCGCCGCGAACCGCACATCCCGTACGACCTCGCGGGCGCCCTCGCGCTCGCCCTCGGGCGGGTCCTGCCCGACCTCGACGCCCCCTGGCGCCCGGCGCCGCCGACCTCGCTGCAGCGCCGTCTGCACACCGTCCTGACCGGGGCGTCGGCCCCGCTGCTCGCCTCGGCCTCCGCCCTGGACCACGCCTTCGCCCCCCTCCTCCGGCGCACCCGCTTCTCGAACGCGTACCGGATCATCGCCCGCAGAGCGGCCTGAGCCGGGACCGGGACGGGGATCAGCCCCGCAGGACCAGCGCCTGCCCCGCCACCACCAGCAGCAGGTGCTCGCACTCCGCGCCGAACCCCGCGTTCAGACGCCCGAGTTCGTCGCGGTAGCGGCGGCCGGAGGCGGTGGCCGGGACGATGCCGGAGCCGACCTCGTTGGAGACGGCCACCAGGGTGCGGCGGGTGCCGCGGACAGCGGCGGTGAGCTCCTCGACCCGGGCGCGCAGCGCGCGTTCGCCGCCGCCGGCCCACTCCGCGTCGTCCCAGGCGTTCACGGAGTCCATCGCGTCCGTCAGCCACAGCGAGAGACAGTCGACGAGGAGCGGCGGGCCCTCCTCCGCCAGCAGCGGCACCAGGTCGCAGGTCTCGGTGGTCCGCCAGGAGGCGGGGCGCCGCTCGCGGTGCGCGCTCACCCGGGAAGCCCACTCGTTGTCCCCGCCCCGGGTGCCGCCCGTCGCCACGTACAGCACGTTCGGGAAGGACTCCAGCCGCCGTTCGGCCTCGACGGACTTTCCGGAGCGCGCACCGCCGAGCACCAGGGTGCGCCGCGGCACGTCCGGTACGTCCTCGTACACGCCCACGTCCAGCGTCGTCCCGTCCGGCACCGCGCGGGCACCCGCCGCCGCGAGCCGTCGCCGCAGTTCGGGCCCCGGGGGCACATCGTGGTCGAGGTGCACCGCGATCACGTCCGTGGTGGGTCCGACGGCGCCCACCGCCCGCAGCTTCGCCAGCGCGTCCGGCCGTCCCACCACGTCCGCCGCCACCATCGCGTACGAGCCGCCGTCGTCGTCGAGTCCGGCGGGGGCCGCGCCCGGCGGCAGATAGAGCAGCCGCTGTCCGTCCGGGCCGGTCACCGCGTATCCCGTGCCCGGCGCGTCCATCGGCACCGCCCGTACCCGGTGCCCGGTCAGCAGGGTCAACTCGCTGCCGTCCGGAACCCGCACGGGCTGCGGCAGTCCCGCGGGCACCTCGACGGCGGGCCCGTCGTGCGGATGCGAGAGCAGCACCTGCCGTACCCCGCCGAGCGTGTGCCCGGCGCGCGCGGCCGCGAACGCCGCGCCGGGCGTCAGGTCGAGCAGCAGCGTGCCGTCCACGAGCAGGGCGGTGGCCGCCCGCGCGTCCTCGCCGAGCGCGGTCGCGCAGGAGGAGCAGGGGCAGTCGGGGCGGGGCAGGCCCTCAGGGGCGCCGGTGCCGAGCAGAGTCAGTTCCACGGGGATGATTTTTCCGTGTCCCCGCAGGTCTTGCGCGCCCGGCTAGGCTTCGGACGGGAGCCGGATCTTGTCGGGCTCCCGCTGTGCAGTGTGCTCATACCTGGGAGGCGTACATGGCGGCATGGACGTGGCGGTTCGAGAAGTCCGACGGGACAGAGGTCCAACCCGCGGTGGAGCCCGAGGAGTTCACCACGCAGGGGGACGCGGAGTCCTGGATCGGCGAGGTGTGGAAGGACCTCCTGGCGGGCGGCGCCGACCAGGTGTTCCTCTTCGAGGACAGCACGCAGATCTACGGGCCGATGAGCCTGCACGCCGAGCCCGAGTAGGCCGGTAGAGGTCGCCGGGGCCACCGGAAACGGCTCCGGCGACCCGCCCGTGCCCTCAGCCCCGTACCCCGCACAGGTGCAGCAGCGCCGCCACCTGACGGTAGGGATCGGTCCGCCCGGCCCGCTCCTCCGCGGCCAGCAGACTCTCCACGTCCTCGGGGACGGGTGCCCCGTCCGGCGCGCCGTCCGTGAACACCCGCACGCCGTACCAGGCGTGCAACGGCGCCCCGATCCCCGCCAGCGTCGACGTCAGCGTGGCCAGCCGGTCGGCGCGGACGGCGAGCCCGAGCCGGTTGACGTACGCATCGGATTCGAACGCGGCCAGCGCCGACGTCCAGTCCCCGGCCAGTCCCGGCCGCAGGGCCAGCGCGTCGGCGTTGCGCACCAGCAGCGAGAGCAGCCCGCCCGGGGCCAGCATCCGCGCCAGCCCCGCGACCAGCGGATCCGGCTCCTCGACGTACATCAGCACACCGTGACACAGCACCACGTCGAAACTGCCGGGCAGGAAGTGGACCCCCGTGTCCCGGCCGTCGCCCTCGATCAGCCGGACCCGGCCCTGGATGCCCTCGGGCTCGGCGGCCAGCGCCTGGCGGGCCACGGAGAGCATCCGGCCGTCCTGCTCCAGGCCGGTCACCTGATGCCCGGCGCGGGCCAGCCGCAGCGCCTGCGTGCCCTGGCCCATCCCGACGTCGAGCACCCGCAGCCGCTGTCCGACCGGGAACCGCCCGGCTATCTGCTCGTCGAGCTGCCGGGCCACCAGCTCCTGCCGTACGACATCACGCAGCCCGCCCAGCTTGCTCAGCCAGGCATTCGCCGCGTCTCCGGAGAAGGATGTCGCGCTCAGGGCCGCTCTCCGCGCTTGACCTGCGGCTTCGGCAGCCGGAGTCGACGCATCTGGAGGGTGCGCATCAGCGCGTAGGGAACCGCGCCCTTCTTGGGCAGGTCCGGGAAGCGCGTGGCGAGCTGCTTCTTCAGACGGATCGCGATGCCGATCGAGTCGACCACGATCATCACGATCACGACCAGCCACAGCAGCAGCGCGATGTTCTGCAGCGAGCCCACCCGCACCATGCTCAGGACGAGGATGACCACGGCCATCGGCAGGAAGAACTCCGCGATGCAGAAACGCGAGTCCACGAAGTCGCGCGCGAACTTCCGCACCTGCCCCTTGTCACGGGCGGGCAGATAGCGCTGGTCCCCGCTGGCCAGCGCCTGGCGCTGCTTCTCCAGCTGGACACGGCGATCGTCACGCTGACGCTTGGCGGCCTCCTTGCGCGTCGACGGCGTCTGGGCGACGCTGCGACGCTGGGTCTGGGCCTCACTGCGCTTCGGCGTGGGGCGGCCCTTGGGGGCCTGCGGGTGACGGGTCTGCTTGGAGTCGGTCACCTGCGCCTTGTCGGCGGGGGCCTTCTCTTCCTTGGCACGGCTACGGAACACAAAACCCAAGGGTACGGGGTGCGGCGGCATGGACGTCGATCGAGTGGGGAACGATCCGGCAACGCCGTGCGTCTGTAGGGGGACACAGGGGACGTTGTTCGCGGGGGGACGCGAAGGGGACGCGGGGGGGCACCCCGGGTTCCACCTACTCCCTACGCCGGAGCGGCACCGTACGCAGTCGTCCTTGGGGATGAGCGCATCCGTCCCCGAACAGTGCGGTAATGGATGCAGGGCCCGTACTGTGGGTTCTGTTGCAGTACCTGGAGCTGGAGTCCGTCAGAAGGGGGCGCGCGAAGCCCATGAGCGGTGTCATGAAGCGTATGGGGATGATCTTCCGCGCGAAGGCGAACAAGGCCCTTGACCGGGCCGAGGACCCGCGCGAAACCCTCGATTACTCGTACCAGAAGCAGCTGGAGCTGCTCCAGAAGGTGCGCCGTGGCGTCGCCGACGTCGCGACCTCCCGCAAGCGTCTGGAACTGCAGCTCAACCAGCTCCAGAGCCAGTCCACCAAGCTGGAGGACCAGGGCCGCAAGGCGCTCGCGCTCGGCCGGGAGGACCTGGCCCGCGAGGCGCTCTCCCGCCGAGCCGCGCTCCAGCAGCAGGTGACGGACCTGGAGACCCAGCACCAGACCCTCCAGGGCGAGGAGGAGAAGCTCACCCTCGCGGCCCAGCGTCTGCAGGCCAAGGTCGACGCCTTCCGCACCAAGAAGGAGACCATCAAGGCCACGTACACCGCGGCCCAGGCGCAGACCCGGATCGGCGAGGCCTTCTCCGGCATCTCCGAGGAGATGGGCGACGTCGGGATGGCCATCCAGCGCGCCGAGGACAAGACCGCGCAGCTGCAGGCCCGCGCGGGTGCCATCGACGAGTTGCTCGCCTCCGGCGCCCTCGACGACCAGTCCGGGCTCGCCAAGGACGACATCCAGAGCGAGCTGGACCGGCTCTCCGGTGGTACGGATGTGGAGCTGGAACTGCAGCGCATGAAGGCCGAGCTGGCCGGCGGCTCCTCGCAGCAGGCGATCGAGGGCGGCACCTCGGACCAGGGCCAGAACCGGTCCCAGCCGCAGGACACCCCCCGCTTCGACAAGCAGTAGCAGCAGCGGCGACCGACCGGGTCCCACGCCTTAGGAGGGCGACATGATCGTGCGGATCATGGGGGAGGGGCAGGTGAGGCTGGACGACAGCCACCTCACCGAGCTGAACAAGCTGGACGACGAGCTGCTCGCCGAGGTGGAGGGCGGTGACGAGGCCGGCTTCCGGCGCACCCTGACCGCCCTCCTCGACGCGGTCCATCGTCTGGGCGCTCCGCTCCCCGACGATGCGCTGGAACCCTCGGGACTGATCCTTCCGTCCCCGGACGCCACGCTCGCGGAGGTCCGCGAGATGCTCGACGGGGACGGGCTGATCCCCGGCTGAGCGGGGGCTTTCCCGTACCTGGGGGGTGCCCTCAAAGGCTGACGCCCGGCGTCTGCATTTCAGCCCGTCCGGCGTTCGAGGACGAGCCCTTCGGGCGATGCGGGGGTCTGACGGCGGCAGCCCCCAGGTAAACGGGCGCCGGGGCCCGACAACCCAGGGCGGGGTGACAACCGTTCCGCCCCCCGCAAGGGCCCCGTACCGTAAACGAAGTGAGCACCCTAGAGCGCACGAGGTGCAGACTCCGCGCGCACCCCATGGCCCTGGACGCCGCCCTGGCGACCGGCGTCCTCGTGACCATGATGGCCAGCTCCTTCGTGGACCCGCACGGCGGCCACGGAGCGAGCTGGGGCGCCCGCACCCCCAGTGCCCTGAGCCTCACCCTGATGGTGCTCGGCGCGGCGGCCCTGGTGTTCCGCCGCCGTGCCCCCCTCCCGGTCCTCGCCGCCACCGGCGCACTGTCCGTCGTGGAACTGGTCGCGAGCGACCCCCGTACCCCCGTGGTGATGTCCGCCGTCGTCGCCCTGTACACCGTCGCGTCGACCACGGACCGCCCCACCACCTGGCGGGTCGGCCTGCTCACGATGACCGTGCTGACCGCCTGCGCGATGCTCGCCGGCCCCCTGCCCTGGTACGCGCAGGAGAACCTCGGCATCTTCGCCTGGACGGGCATGGCCGCCGCCGCGGGCGACGCCGTCCGCAGCCGCCGCGCCTTCGTCCACGCCATCCGCGAACGCGCCGAGCGCGCGGAACGCACCCGCGAGGAGGAGGCCCGGCGCCGCGTCGCCGAGGAGCGGCTGCGCATCGCCCGCGATCTGCACGACGTCGTCGCCCACCACATCGCCCTCGTCAACGTGCAGGCCGGAGTCGCCGCCCATGTGATGGACAAGCGCCCGGACCAGGCCAAGGAAGCGCTGGCCCACGTACGGGAGGCCAGCCGCTCCGCCCTCAACGAGCTGCGCGCCACCGTGGGCCTGCTGCGCCAGTCCGGTGACCCCGAGGCGCCCACCGAACCCGCCCCGGGCCTCGCCCGCCTCGACGAGCTCGCCGACACCTTCCGCAACGCGGGGCTCCCCGTCGAAGTGGCCCGCGCCGACCACGGCACCACCCTCCCCGCGGCGGTCGACCTCGCCGCCTACCGGGTCATCCAGGAAGCGCTCACCAATGTGCAGAAGCACGCGGGCCCCGAGGCGAAGGCCGAGGTCAGCGTCGTACGCGTGGGCCCGAACATGGAAGTGACCGTCCTCGACAACGGGCCCGGGCAGGACGACGGCCCGGAGGAGGGCGGCGGGCACGGGCTGCTCGGGATGCGTGAGCGGGTCGGCGCGCTCGGCGGTACCTGCTCGGCCGGTCCCCGATACGGAGGCGGCTTCCGCGTGCATGCGATCCTTCCGGTCAAGACCCGCACGCCTGCCCTGGGGGACCCCGCATGACCATCCGTGTCCTGCTCGCCGACGACCAGGCGCTGCTGCGCAGCGCGTTCCGCGTCCTCGTCGACTCGGAGCCCGACATGGAGGTCGTGGGAGAGGCGTCCGACGGCGCCGAGGCGGTGCGGCTCGCCAGGGAGGCGCGCGCCGACGTGGTGCTGATGGACATCCGGATGCCGGGGACCGACGGGCTCGCCGCCACCCGGCTGATCAGCGCGGATCCCGGGCTGGCGCAGGTACGGGTGGTCATGCTGACGACCTTCGAGGTCGACGAGTACGTGGTCCAGTCGCTGCGGGCCGGGGCCTCCGGGTTCCTCGGCAAGGGCGCCGAACCGGACGAGCTGCTGAACGCCATCCGGATCGCGGCGGGCGGCGAGGCGCTGCTGTCCCCGGCGGCCACCAAGGGCCTGATCGCCAAGTTCCTCGCGCAGGGCGACGGCGCGGACGAGGAGCGCGACCCGGGCCGCGCAGAGCGGCTGAACGCGCTCACCGTGCGCGAGCGCGAGGTGCTCGTCCAGGTGGCGGGGGGCCACTCCAACGACGAGATCGCCGAGCGGCTGGAGGTCAGCCCGCTGACGGTGAAGACGCATGTCAACCGGGCCATGGCGAAACTCGGCGCCCGCGACCGGGCGCAGCTCGTCGTCATCGCGTACGAGTCGGGACTGGTACGTCCAAGGGTGGAGTGAACTTCACCGGTCCGTACTGCGCCCGCAGTAGGTTCCGCATAAGGAAATAGACCCAGGGGCGACGGATCGGCGCCGGCCGATGGCTCATGGTGGCAGGAGAGCGCTCACCTGTGCGGCGCAGCCGCCGCACGGGCCCGTCAAGAGGTACGTACGCGCTCTCCCGCCGTCCTGCCGTCACACCCGTCGTCACCCCAGCCGTCCAAACCGTCACAAGCCACCCGCTCACGCCACGGAAAAGAGATCCCCCACCCATGTCCTGGCTGTCCAGATTCAGCCTCGCGCAACGGGCCCTCATCGGGCTGATGTCGATCGTCGCGCTCGCGTTCGGAGCGATCGCGATCCCCCAGCTCAAGCAGCAGCTGCTGCCCACCATCGAACTGCCCATGGTGTCCGTGCTCGCGCCGTACCAGGGTGCGTCTCCCGATGTGGTCGAGAAGCAGGTCGTCGAGCCCATCGAGGACACCCTCGAAGGCGTCGACGGCATCACCGGTGTCACCTCCACCGCCAGCGAGGGCAACGCCGTGATCAGGGCGTCCTTCGACTACGGCAACGACACCAAGCAGCTCGTCGCCGATGTCCAGCAGGCCGTGAACCGTGCCCGCGTCCAGCTCCCGGACTCCGTCGACCCGCAGGTCATCGCCGGTTCGACGGACGACATCCCGACCGTGGTGCTCGCCGTCACGTCCGACAAGGACCAGCAGGCCCTGTCCGACCAGCTCGACCGCACGGTCGTGCCGGACCTCAAGAGCATCGACGGCGTCGGCCAGGTGACGGTGGACGGCGTACGGGACCTCCAGGTCACCGTGGTGCCGGACGACGGAAAGATGGCGGACGCAGGGCTCACCCCGGGCGCTCTCGGCCAGGCCCTGCAGGCGGGCGGCACGACCGTCCCGGCCGGCTCCTTCGACGAGGACGGCAACAACCGGACCGTCCAGGTCGGCGGCGGCTTCACCTCGCTGCGGCAGATCCAGGACCTGATGGTCACCGGCGGCCAGGGCAGGAAGCCGGTACGGCTCTCCTCCGTCGCGAAGGTCGAGCAGGAGCCGTCGAAGGCCGACTCCCTCACCCGCACGGACGGCCGGCCGAGCCTCGCCGTGAACGTCACCATGGACCACGACGGCAGCGCGGTCGCCATCTCCGACGCCGTCAAGGACAAGCTGCCCGGCATGCGCAAGGACCTGGGCACCGGGTCGACGATCACCGTCGTCAGCGACCAGGGTCCGGCCGTGTCGAAGTCGATCAAGGGTCTGACCACCGAGGGCGGGCTGGGCCTGCTCTTCGCGGTCCTGGTCATCCTGGTCTTCCTGGCGTCGATCCGTTCGACGCTCGTCACCGCGGTGTCCATCCCGCTGTCGGTGGTGCTGGCGCTGATCGTGCTCTGGACCCGTGACCTGTCGCTCAACATGCTCACGCTCGGCGCGCTCACCATCGCGATCGGCCGGGTCGTCGACGACTCGATCGTCGTCCTGGAGAACATCAAGCGGCACCTCGGCTACGGCGAGGAGCGCGAGGAGGCCATCCTCAAGGCGGTACGCGAGGTGGCGGGCGCGGTCACGTCCTCGACCCTCACCACGGTCGCCGTCTTCCTGCCCATCGGCCTCACCGGCGGCATGGTGGGAGAGCTGTTCGGCTCCTTCAGCCTGACCGTCACGGCGGCGCTGCTGGCGTCCCTGATCGTCTCCCTGACGGTCGTCCCGGTCCTGTCGTACTGGTTCCTGCGGCCCCCGAAGGACATGCCGGCGGACGCCGCCGAGGCACGCCGTACGGCCGAGGAGAAGGAGGCGCGCAGCCGTCTGCAGCGCTTCTACGTCCCCGTCCTGCGCTTCGCCACCCGCCGCCGCCTGACCAGCCTGGTGATCGCGGCGGTCGTCCTAGTCGGCACCTTCGGCATGGCGCCGCTGCTGAAGACGAACTTCTTCGACCAGGGCGAGCAGAAGGTCCTCACCCTCAAGCAGGAGCTGAAGCCGGGCACCAGCCTGGCGGCGACCGACGCGCAGGCGAAGAAGGTCGAGCGGCTGCTCGGCGGCGTCAAGGGAGTCAAAGACTACCAGGTCACGGTCGGCTCGTCCGGGTTCATGGCCGCGTTCGGTGGCGGCACGGACACCAACCAGGCCTCGTACCAGGTCATGCTGGACGACTCGGCGTCGGCCACCGACGTCCAGAACCGCATCGAGGACGGACTCGGCAAGCTCTCCGGCATCGGTACGACGACGGTCGCGGCCGGCGACGGCTTCGGCAACCAGGACCTCAGCGTGGTCGTGAAGGCGGCCGACGCGGACGTCCTGCGCAAGGCGGCGGAGCAGGTCCGCGCCGCGGTCGCGAAGCTCGACGACGTCACGGACGTGACCAGCGACCTGGCGCAGAGCGTGCCGCGCATCTCGGTCAAGGCCAACTCCAAGGCGGCGGCGGCCGGGTTCGACGACACCACGCTCGGTGCCGCCGTCGCCGAGGCGGTGCGCGGTACCACCAGCGGCAAGGCGATCCTGGACGACAGCGAGCGGGACGTCGTCATCAGGTCGGCGAAGCCGGCCGAGTCGCTGGCCGGGCTCCGGGACCTGCGTCTCGGCGCGGTGAAGCTCGGTGACATCGCGGACGTGAAGCTGGTGGACGGCCCGGTCTCGATGACCCGGATCGACGGCCAGCGGGCCGCCACGATCACGGCGAAGCCGACCGGGGACAACACGGGCGCGGTCAGCTCGGCCCTCACCACGAAGCTGAACGCGCTCAAGCTGCCGGCCGGGGCGACCGCCGAGATCGGCGGGGTCTCGCAGAACCAGGACGACGCGTTCAAGAACCTCGGCCTGGCGATGCTGGCGGCGATCGCGATCGTCTTCATGCTGCTGGTCGCGACCTTCCGCTCCCTGGTGCAGCCGCTGATCCTGCTCGTCTCGATCCCATTCGCGGCGACGGGCGCGATCGGCCTGCTGGTCGTCACCGGCACCCCGATGGGCGTCCCGGCGATGATCGGCATGCTGATGCTCATCGGCATCGTGGTGACGAACGCGATCGTGCTGATCGACCTGATCAACCAGTACCGCGGACAGGGCTACGGAGTGGTCGAGGCCGTGGTGGAGGGTGGCCGTCACCGTCTCCGCCCGATCCTCATGACGGCCCTTGCGACGATCTTCGCCCTGCTCCCGATGGCGCTGGGTGTCACGGGTGAGGGCGGCTTCATCGCCCAGCCGCTGGCCGTGGTCGTCATCGGCGGCCTGATCAGCTCGACCGTGCTGACGCTCCTGCTGGTCCCGACGCTCTACGCGATGCTCGAACTCCGCAAGGAGCGGCGAGCGGGGAAGAAGGCGCAGAAGCGGCTGAAGAAGGCCGGCACCCCGCCGCAGGCGCCGTCCGTCCCGGACGACGAGCCGGAACCGGCGCAGGTCTGAGGGCCTGAGGGGCCGAGGGGCTGACGCCTCTCGGTCCCAAGGGGCCCAAGGGGCCTCGGGGGCCTCGGGGGTCCTCGGGGCCCGGAAACGACTCGGGCCCGCCCGACACCGATGGTGTCCGGGCGGGCCCGAGCCGTTCACCGGGCCGTACGGGCCGGCCGGGCGCGGCTACGGCAGCGCCAGCATCCGCTCCAGCGCCAGCTTGGCGAACCGTTCCGTCTCCCGGTCCACCTCGATGCGGTTGACCAGGTTGCCCTCGGCCAGCGACTCCAGGGTCCACACCAGGTGGGGGAGGTCGATACGGTTCATGGTCGAGCAGAAGCAGACCGTCTTGTCGAGGAAGACGATCTCCTTGCCCTCGGGGGCGAAACGGTTCGCGAGCCGGCGTACGAGATTCAGCTCCGTGCCGATCGCCCACTTCGAGCCGGCCGGGGCCGCCTCCAGGGCCTTGATGATGTACTCCGTGGAGCCGACGTAGTCCGCCGCCTCGACGACCTCGTGCTTGCACTCCGGGTGGACGAGCACGTTCACGCCGGGGATGCGCTCGCGCACGTCGTTCACCGAGTCCAGGCTGAAGCGGCCGTGCACCGAGCAGTGACCGCGCCACAGGATCATCTTCGCGTCGCGCAACTGCTGGGCGGTCAGGCCACCGTTCGGCTTGTGCGGGTTGTAGAGGACGCAGTCCTCCAGGGACATCCCCATGTCACGGACGGCGGTGTTGCGGCCGAGGTGCTGGTCGGGGAGGAAGAGGACCTTCTCGCCCTGCTCGAAGGCCCACTCCAGGGCCCGCTGGGCGTTGGACGACGTGCAGATCGTGCCGCCGTGCCTGCCGGTGAACGCCTTGATGTCGGCGGACGAGTTCATGTACGAGACGGGTACGACCTGCTCGGCCACCCCGGCCTCGGTCAGCACGTCCCAGCACTCGGCGACCTGTTCGGCCGTGGCCATGTCGGCCATGGAGCAGCCGGCGGCGAGGTCGGGCAGGACCACCTTCTGGTCGTCGGAGGTGAGGATGTCCGCGGACTCCGCCATGAAGTGCACACCGCAGAAGACGATGTACTCGGCTTCGGGGCGCGCGGCCGCGTCCCGGGCCAGCTTGAAGGAGTCGCCCGTGACGTCCGCGAACTGGATGACCTCGTCGCGCTGGTAGTGGTGGCCGAGCACGAAGACCTTGTTCCCGAGCTTCTCCTTGGCCGCTCGTGCGCGTTCCACCAGGTCCGGGTCGGACGGCGAGGGCAGGTCGCCGGGGCACTCGACGCCGCGCTCGCTCCTCGGGTCGGCCTCACGGCCGAGCAACAGCAGGGCGAGGGGCGTCGGCTGTACGTCGAGCTCCTGGGTCTGGGCGGTGGTCACGACACGCACCCTTTCTGTTCTGCGGCTCGCCGGTTCACGAACGACCCGGCGGGACATGCGGGACAAGCCTTTTCGTCTAAATGACGCTATCTATCATAACCGCTTCACGTCATGTTGACGATGCCCGTCGTGTCCATGTGACGTGAATCCCTGAGCTTCCCCGGAGGCCGCTGTGCGCGTTCTCGCGTGTGTGCGAGCATGAGGAGGGAACAGAGAGAACCCAGAAGACAGACTCTCGGCCCGGAATGAATCCGCGGCCCCGGCGGTTGCAATCGTCGGCAAGCAGTCTCCGAACAACCCGGGAGAGAAGCAGATGTCCGTATCGGACGAGACCACCACCGTGAGCGACGGCATCATCCTGTCCGACGCCGCCGCGGGCAAGGTCAAGGCCCTGCTCGACCAGGAAGGCCGCGACGATCTGGCACTGCGTGTCGCCGTTCAGCCCGGCGGCTGCTCCGGCCTGCGCTACCAGCTCTTCTTCGACGAGCGCTCCCTCGACGGCGATGTCGTCAAGGACTTCGGCGGCGTCAAGGTCGTCACCGACCGCATGAGCGCCCCGTACCTGGGCGGCGCCTCGATCGACTTCGTGGACACCATCGAGAAGCAGGGCTTCACGATCGACAACCCGAACGCGACCGGGTCCTGCGCCTGCGGCGACTCCTTCAGCTAGGCCCTCCGGCTCCTTCGCTGGGCCCCGGCCGACTGCTGGACACGGACGAAGGCGGCGTCCCCCTCCGAGGGGGACGCCGCCTTCGCGCGTCCGTGCCCGCGTCCGCGCGGGCCGTTCCGCCCTACCGCGCCAGCGGCTCCGGGGTGTGCGGCACCCTCGGCGCCCTGGGTGCCGTCGGTTTCGTCGGCGTCATCGTCGAAGCGCCCGGTGTCTTGCCCTCCCGGATCTCCCCGCCGTCCGACCCCACGACCTTCCGGCCGCCGAGCGGCTCGTCCAGGCGCACCGTCTTCTCGTAGACCTTGGCGATCAGGATGCAGACCTTGCCCTGCCAGGGGGTCTCGGTGACCTTGACCGTCACCTTGTCCGCGTTCTCGCTCGCCGAGACGGCGTAGTCGGCGCACACCCCGCCGGTGAAGCTCACCGTCAGGTCCTTGCCGTCGGCGGTGTACCCCTGCACCGTGACGTCCCGGGACGCCGGCTCGCCGGTCGGCCGTGGGCTCGGCGCCCCGGGGGTCTCCGGCGCGGCCAGGTACTTCGGGTCGACGGCCGGATGCGTCACGGTGAGGGAGGCGGTCGCCCCCTTCGGCCGTACCTCGAACAGCCAGGACGGCACCAGCGTCTGGTGCCCGTCCACGAAGTGCGACGCCAGCCCGAACGTGGCCTTCTCGACGGTCACCGAATCCCGCCGCGGCAGCGCGGTCGACGCGGCGCACGGCTTCTCGTCCCGGTCCTTCAACGGCACGGCGCTCGCGCAGCCGCCGGGCCCGTTGCGGGCACCGCCGGGCGCCGGGGCCGAATCCGGACCGTTCATCAGGTCCAGCGTCCCGCGCGCGCTGATGACGGGGTACGTGTCCCCGCGCTCCGGCGTCTTCAGCAGGCCGTTGCCGCCCACCACCTGGCCTTCCTTGTCGACCTGGACGCCGGTGGTCCAGCCGTGGGTGGGCAGGCCGCCGACCTCGGGGTCCGCGTTCACCACCCGCACGGCGCCCATGAGCGCGCTCGCGTCGAGCTTCGCGTCGTTCTCACCGAGCGCCTTCAGCACGGGGGCGGCGGCCTTCTTCGCGGCGGCCTCGCTCACCGCGTGACTGCTCGGTGAGCCGGGGTCGCTGGTGCACACGGCGCCCTTGCAGTTGTCGGTACCGGGTGCGTAACGGCTGAACGTCCAGGTGCCGGGCGCCCGCCGGTTCACCTGGAGACTCGGGCCGGAGCCGTCCCCGCCCCCACCGGCCTGCCAGGTGTCGCCGACGAGCCGCGGGGTGCCGGTGAGCCCCAGGGCCTCGGCGAGGCGGGTCACCTCGGCCGCGGTGACCGAGCCCTTCGCCGCGTAGACGGGCGCGGAGTCCGGGCCGTCGGGCAGCTTTCCGTCCGCCCGGTAGACCGTGCCGTAGGGGTCGGGCTCACCCGGCGCGACACCACCCGTGCCACCGCCTCCGGTGCCGCCGTCGAGGGCGAGCGGCGGGGGAGTGCCGTCGCCGCCCGGGGACTCGGCGCCGCTGTGTCCGCCGCCGTCGAAGGCGGTCGTGGCCATGTACGCCCCGCCGCCCCCGACGAGCAGAACGGCGGCCGCGACCGAGGCGACGGCCACCGGGGAATGCCGACGGCGTGGCTTCGCCGTCCCGGCACCGTCCTCGGCGGGGTCGGTCGCTTCGTGGTCGGGTCGCTCGGTGCTCACCGCATCGCTCCTTCGGCTCCACTGCTGTCCGCGACGACCCGGCCCGGCCGGGGACTCCCGGAGCGGGCGCTGAAGGGTCGTACACCGCATCCCCTTTACGGGGGACGGCGATGGGACGCAGCGGGGGAGCGCACGGTTCCCTGCGGGCGCCGCCCGGCCGCCCGCTCACGGCGCCCGCGCGGACGCCGTAGGAGACGCGGAGTCAGTCGCCGTGGGACGCGGGGTCAGTCGCCGTAGTCGGACATCGCGTCCAGCAGGCGGGCCGAGGCGGGCGGCACGCGCACCCCGTGGATGCGGGACGGGGACACGGGCGGGACGGTGACCGGGGCCGGCGCCGCCCAGTGCCTGGCGGTCCGGGCGCAGTCGTCGCGCAGTGACGCCAGGTCGCCTTCCAGGTCGAGCGGAGCGGAGCCGTGGACCTTGAGGTTCGTCATAACGGAACCGTATGCACCGGGAGCGTTACGAAGAAAGACCTACTATCGGGTAGTTTTGACCGCTTCTGAGGTCAGGCGCCGACCGGGTAGCGTGAACTGTCAACCCTCTCCCTTCGCAGGAGCGTGTCCTCGCCGTGCGTATCGCAGTCACCGGCTCCATCGCCACCGACCACCTCATGACCTTCCCCGGCCGTTTCGCCGACCAGCTGGTCGCGGACCAGCTGCACACGGTCTCCCTGTCCTTCCTCGTCGACAACCTCGACGTGCGCAGGGGCGGCGTCGGAGCGAACATCGCCTTCGGTATGGGTCAGCTGGGCACCAGGCCGATCCTGGTCGGGGCCGCGGGCTCCGACTTCGACGAATACCGCGCGTGGCTGGACCGCCACGGCGTCGACACCGGCTCCGTGCGGATCTCCGAGGTGCTGCACACCGCGCGCTTCGTGTGCACCACGGACGCCGACCACAACCAGATCGGCTCGTTCTACACGGGTGCGATGAGCGAGGCCCGGCTGATCGAGCTGAAGGCGGTCGCGGACCGGGTCGACGGACTCGACCTCGTCCTCATCGGGGCGGACGACCCCGAGGCGATGCTGCGGCACACCGAGGAGTGCCGGTCCCGCTCGATCCCCTTCGCGGCCGACTTCTCGCAGCAGATCGCCCGGATGAACGGCGACGAGATCCGGATACTGCTGGACGGGGCGACCTACCTCTTCTCGAACGAGTACGAGAAGGGGCTCATCGAGTCGAAGACCGGCTGGAGCGACTCCGAGATCCTCTCCAAGGTCGGCCACCGGGTGACCACCCTCGGCGCGCGGGGCGTCCGCATCGAGCGCGTCGGCGAGGAGCCGGTGGAGGTCGGCTGCCCGGACGAGGAGCGCAAGGCCGACCCGACGGGCGTCGGCGACGCGTTCCGCGCGGGCTTCCTGTCCGGGCTCGCCTGGGGTGTCTCCCTGGAGCGCGCCGCCCAGGTCGGCTGCATGCTCGCCACCCTGGTGATCGAGACGGTCGGCACCCAGGAGTACCAGCTGCGCCGCGCCCACTTCATGGACCGCTTCACCAAGGCGTACGGCGACGACGCCGCCCAGGAGGTCAGGGCCCACCTGGTCTAGGCCGGGCCCGGCAGCGGGGTCAGGACACCCGGCGGACCACGTACACCGAGCCCCGGTCCGCCGGCTCCTCTCCGACGTACTCCTGACCCCGCATCTCGCACCACGCCGGGATGTCCAGGCGGGCCGCCTCGTCGTCCGCGAGGACGCGGACGGTGCCGCCGAGGGGCACGTCGCCGATGACCCCGGCCAGTTCGATGACCGGGATCGGACAGAGCTTGCCGAGCGCGTCCAGGACGAGCGAACCGGAAGGGGCGGACGCCGTCCGGGGGGCCGTCGGAGCGCCGAGCTTCTCGCGCACCGCGGAGACCGCCGCCGGAAGGACCGAAAGGAACCGGTCGATGTCCTCGGACGGCGTGCCCGGCGGCAGCGACACCCGGACGTTGCCCTCGCTCAGCACGCCCATCGCCTTCAGGACGTGGCTGGGGGTGAGCGTGCTGCTCGTGCACGACGAACCGGAGGAGACCGAGAAGCCCGCCCGGTCCAGTTCGTGCAGGAGCGACTCCCCGTCGACGTAGAGACAGGAGAAGGTGACGATCCCCGGCAGCCGGCCGACCGGGTCGCCGACCACCTCCACGTCCGTGACCAAGTCCGGGACCCGCGTCCGGATCCGGTCCGTCAGTTCCCGCAGCCGCGCCGCCTCCACGGCCGCCTGCGCGCGCACGGCACGCAGCGCGGCCGCCGCGGCCACCACGGCCGGGATGTTCTCGAAGCCGGCCGCCCGCCCCGACTCCCGTTCGTCCAGGGGTCCTTGAGGGGCGAACCGCACTCCCTTGCGTACGACGAGAAGTCCGACCCCCGAAGGGCCGCCCCATTTGTGGGCACTTGCCGTCAGCAGGGACCAGTCCCCCTCGACCCGCCCCCAGCCCAGCGACTGCGCCGCGTCGACCAGCAGCGGCACCCCCGCCGCCCGGCACGCCCGCGCGACCGCAGCCACCGGCTGTTCCGTCCCCACCTCGTGGTTGGCGGACTGCAGACAGGCGAGCGCGGTGCCGGGGCGCAGGGCGTCGGCGTACGCGGCGGGGGACACCGCGCCCGTACGGTCGACCGGGACGCGGGTCACGGTGCCGCCCGCCGTCTCGTGGACCTCCGCCGAATGGAGTACCGACGAATGTTCGACAGCTGACACGATCAGGTGGCTTCCGACGCGTCGACGGCCCGCCAGTGCGCCCTCGATGCCGGAGTGCACCGCCCGGGTGCCCGAGCTGGTGAAGACCAGTTCGTCCGGACGGCAGCCCACCGCGTCGGCGGCCGCCTCGCGGGCCGCGTCGAGCAGGAGCCGGGCCCGTCGTCCCTCGCGGTAGAGGCGGGACGGGTCGGCCCAGCCCTCGTCGAGCGAGGCCTCCAGGGCCTGTCGGGCGACGGGATGGAGAGGGGCGGCGGAAGCAGCGTCGAAGTAGGCCACACGCCAACGCTAAAGCTCCGGTCGCAGCGGCGCCCCGAGGGGGGCGCGAGGAACGGCGCGACGGGCCACGACGGGCACGCGGCCGCCGCGATGTCCCGTGTCCCGGGCTCCTGAGCGCCCCAAACCTCCGTCAGAAGTAGCCCGGAGCAGGGCAACCCACCCCCTTCGGCTGACCCGGCGGCGCGTTGGGCACCCTCCCCGCGCGACCTCAAATAGCGTCCAGTAGGGTTTGGTCCGCATAAACATCCAAACCCCTGCCCGTGTGCCAGGGCGGCGAGCGACCAGCGAGAAGGGCCGTAGCCAACCAGCGCGGGCGAGACTCTCGGGAAGGCGCTACGTGAGTCCCAACGGCTCCGACCGCTCGCCGCGGCGCCCGATGCGGCGGAAGCTGCTGCAGGCAATGACTGCGGGCCTGGTCCTGGCGACCGCCACCGGTTGCACATACAAGGACTTTCCCCGCCTTGGTATGCCCACCCCGGTCACGGAGGAGGCTCCGCGGATCCTCTCCCTCTGGCAGGGCTCGTGGGCGGCCGCGCTCGCCACGGGCGTGCTGGTCTGGGGTCTGATCCTGTGGAGCGTCGTCTTCCATCGGCGCAGCCGCACCAAGGTCGAAGTTCCCCCGCAGACCCGGTACAACATGCCGATCGAGGCGTTGTACACGGTGGTCCCGCTCATCATCGTCTCGGTGCTGTTCTACTTCACCGCCCGCGACGAGACGAAGCTCCTCAGCCTCGACAAGAAGCCCGACCTCACGGTCAACGTGGTCGGCTACCAGTGGAGCTGGGGCTTCAACTACATCGAGAACGTCCCCGGTGTCACCGGTGACGCGAAGACCGACAAGAACCTGGACGCCATTCCGGACCGGTTCAAGAAGGACTTCCCGGTGAACGCCGGCGGTGTCTACGAGGCCGGCACTCCGAGTGAGCGGAACCCGCAGACGAACAACCCCGGTCCGACCCTCTGGCTCCCCAAGGGCAAGACGGTCCGCTTCGTCCTCACTTCGCGTGACGTCATCCACTCCTTCTGGGTGGTGCCGTTCCTCATGAAGCAGGACGTCATCCCGGGCCACACCAACTCCTTCCAGGTGACCCCCAACAGGGAGGGCACCTACCTGGGCAAGTGCGCCGAGCTGTGCGGCGTCGACCACTCCCGGATGCTCTTCAACGTGAAGGTCGTCTCGCCGGAGCGCTACGAGGCCCACCTCAAGCAGCTCGCGGCAGAGGGGCAGACCGGTTACATCCCGGCCGGCATTGAGCAGACGGGTCACGAGAAGAACCGGGAGACGAACAACCTGTGAGCATCCTCAACGAACCCCAGGGTGCCGCGGAAGCCGACGACTCGTACGAGAACGAGCTGCCGGTGCGGCGCAAGCAGCCGGGCAACGTCGTGATCAAGTGGCTCACCACCACTGACCACAAGACGATCGGCACGCTCTATCTGGTCACGTCGTTCGCGTTCTTCTGCATCGGCGGCGTCATGGCGCTGCTCATGCGCGCCGAGCTGGCGCGTCCCGGTCTGCAGATCATGTCGAACGAGCAGTTCAACCAGGCGTTCACGATGCACGGCACGATCATGCTGCTGATGTTCGCGACGCCGCTGTTCGCCGGTTTCACGAACTGGATCATGCCGCTGCAGATCGGCGCGCCCGACGTGGCGTTCCCGCGGCTGAACATGTTCGCGTACTGGCTGTACCTCTTCGGCTCGACGATCGCCGTCGGCGGCTTCCTCACTCCGCAGGGCGCGGCCGACTTCGGCTGGTTCGCGTACTCGCCGCTGTCGGACGCGGTCCGTTCTCCGGGCGTCGGCGCCGACATGTGGATCATGGGTCTGGCCTTCTCCGGCTTCGGCACGATCCTCGGTGCGGTCAACTTCATCACCACGATCATCTGCATGCGCGCTCCCGGCATGACGATGTTCCGGATGCCGATCTTCGTGTGGAACGTGCTGCTCACCGCGGTTCTGGTGCTGCTGGCCTTCCCCGTCCTGGCGGCGGCTCTGTTCGCCCTGGAGGCGGATCGAAAATTCGGGGCACATGTCTTCGATGCGGCAAACGGCGGAGCGTTGCTCTGGCAACACCTCTTCTGGTTCTTCGGCCATCCAGAGGTGTACATCATCGCGCTGCCGTTCTTCGGAATCATTTCCGAGGTCATCCCGGTGTTCTCGCGCAAGCCGATGTTCGGTTACATGGGCCTGATCGGCGCGACCATCGCGATCGCGGGTCTGTCCGTGACCGTGTGGGCGCACCACATGTACGTCACCGGTGGCGTGCTGCTCCCGTTCTTCTCCTTCATGACGTTCCTCATCGCCGTACCGACAGGCGTGAAGTTCTTCAACTGGATCGGAACGATGTGGAAGGGCTCGCTGTCCTTCGAGACACCGATGCTGTGGGCCACCGGCTTCCTCATCACGTTCACCTTCGGCGGTCTGACCGGCGTCATCCTGGCCTCGCCGCCGATGGACTTCCACGTCTCCGACTCGTACTTCGTGGTGGCGCACTTCCACTACGTCGTGTTCGGCACCGTGGTGTTCGCGATGTTCTCCGGCTTCCACTTCTGGTGGCCGAAGATGACGGGCAAGATGCTCGACGAGCGGCTCGGCAAGATCACCTTCTGGACGCTGTTCGTGGGCTTCCACGGCACGTTCCTGGTCCAGCACTGGCTGGGCGCCGAGGGCATGCCGCGCCGTTACGCGGACTATCTCGCGGCCGACGGCTTCACCGCCCTCAACACGGTCTCGACGATCTCCTCGTTCCTGCTCGGACTGTCGATCCTGCCGTTCCTCTACAACGTGTGGAAGACCGCCAAGTACGGCAAGAAGGTCGAGGTCGACGACCCGTGGGGTTACGGCCGTTCGCTCGAGTGGGCCACGTCCTGCCCGCCGCCGCGCCACAACTTCCTCACCCTGCCGCGGATCCGCAGTGAATCCCCGGCGTTCGACCTGCACCACCCGGAGATCGCCGCTCTCGACCAGCTCGAGAACGCCGGTCACGGTTCGGCGGCCCTGGCTGGCGGCAAGGAGGCCGGCAAGTGAAGGTCCAAGGCAAGATGTTCCTCTGGCTGGCCGTCTTCATCCTGATCATGGCCATCGTGTACGGCCTGTGGTCGAAGGAGCCGGCCGGCACCACGGCGCTCTTCCTGGGCTTCGGCCTGAGCGTCATGATCGGCTACTACCTGGCCTTCACGGCCCGGCGGGTCGACCAGTTGGCGCAGGACAACAAGGAGGCCGACGTCGCGGACGAGGCCGGTGAAGTGGGGTTCTTCGCCCCGCACAGCTGGCAGCCGCTCTCGCTCGGTATCGGTGGCGCGCTCGCCTTCATGGGCGTCGTCTTCGGCTGGTGGCTGCTGTACTTCTCGGCCCCGCTCCTGCTGATCGGCCTGTGGGGCTGGGTCTTCGAGTTCTACCACGGCCCGGACCGCACCCAGTAGGACACGCGATCCGCGCCCCGCGCGGGACACGCCTTTACACCAGGGAGCCAGGACACTCCGTCAGGAGGGTCCGGGCTCCTCGGCGTGTCACGCCTCATGTCCCCCGGTCGGCTCACCCGCCGTGCCGTCGCGGCCGGCCATTCATAGCGTGGAACCCATGAACCACTCACCGCGAATCCGCACGGTCGTCAGCTGCGCCACGCTGGTGGTTGCCTTCGGCGCGGCCACCACCGCCTGCGGCTCAGACAGTCATCCACTGGCGGCCAAGCCGTACGACGCGGCGGGCCTGATCTCCTTCAACGGTCCGGTCGAAGGCGACAGCAGCAAGGTGGACCCGGACAAGCCGCTCGAAATCACCGTCAATGATGACGACGAGCGCATCACCGATGTGACGGCCACGGACGCGACGGGCCGGTACGTGTCGGGTGAGCTGGCCGCCGACGGCACCCGTTGGCACAGCACCTCGGCGCTGGCGGCGGGCGCCCACTACACGGTGCAGGTGAGCACGGAGGACGAGGACGGCGCACAGGGCCGCAAGTCCATCGGCTTCGACACCATCACGCCCAAGGCCAAGAAGACACTCGGCGTCACCTTCGGGCCCGACGCGGGCGAGTACGGCGTCGGACAGCCCGTGACCGCCCAACTCAGCGCCCCCGTCAAGGACAAGGCCGCCCGCACGATCGTCGAGCGGGCCCTGCGGGTGGACTCGACGCCCGCCACGGAGGGCGCCTGGCACTGGGTGGACGACAAGACCCTGCACTACCGCCCCAAGGAGTACTGGCCCGCCCACGCCACCATCCAGGCGCACAGCAACCTCAAGGGCGTCAAGGTCGGCGCGGGGCTCTGGGGCGGCGACGCGAAGCCCCTGACGTTCACCACCGGCGACCAGCTCGTCGCCCTCACGGACGCCGCCACGCACATCATGACGGTGTACAAGAACGGCGCGCCGATCAACAAGATCCCCATCACGACCGGCAAGCCCGGCTTCGAGACGCGCAACGGCGTCAAGGTGGTGCTGAGCAAGGAGTACGTCGTACGGATGCGCGGTACCACCGTCGGTATCGCCGAGGGTTCCTCCGACTCCTACGACCTGCCCGTGTACTACGCGACCCGTGTCACCTGGAGCGGCGAGTACGTGCACGCGGCGCCCTGGTCCGTGGGCTCCCAGGGGTACGCCAACGTCAGCCACGGCTGCACCGGCATGAGCACCAGCAACGCGGCGTGGTTCTTCAACCACGTGCGCGTGGGCGACATCGTGAAGGTCGTCAACTCCAACGGGGCCCAGATGGCGGCGTTCGACAACGGTTTCGGCGACTGGAACGTCTCCTGGGCGAACTGGCGCAGCGGCAGTGCCCTGGTGGGCGGTACCCCCGACGGCCCGCCGGTGGCGGAGAAGGCGCGTCTGCGTCCCGAGTCCGTGTGAGACGGCGCCGCGGTCCCGCGCCCCGTCCAGGGCGCGGGAAGAGGCGTGCCGGGCCCCAGGCGGCCCGCAGCCGCCGCGGCGGGCCGCAGGCCGGGACCTCAGGCGCCGAGCAGGGCCTTGCGGCGCAGGAGCGAGGCCAGCGAGGCGGCGAACTCCACCGGGTCGACCGGCAGGGTCACCGCGGCGTCCGCGCGGCTCCAGGTGGCCAGCCAGGCGTCCTGGGGGCGCCCGATGAGCACAAGCACGGGCGGGCAGTTGAAGATCTCGTCCTTGATCTGCCGGCAGACTCCCATGCCACCCATCGGGACCGCCTCGCCGTCGAGCACACAGACGTCGATGCCGCCCCTGTCCAGCTCCTTCAGGACGGCGGCGGGCGTCGCGCACTCGATGAACTCGACCTGGGGAACGTCGGAGGCCGGTCTGCGGCCTGTCGCCAGCCGCACCTGCCCCCGGGTGTTGGAGTCGTCACTGTAGACCAGCACCGTGGCGGTCGGCTGCATTGTTCCTCCACGCATCTGAGAAGCACCGCATTGGTCGGGAACTCCTGGTACCGATGGCGCGGATGCTACTCCTTCAAACACCTCGTCAACACCGGTTCGGACAGGGCTTCGATGGGCCATACGGGCTGGACACACCCCACAGACACCCCGAACGGCACCCCCCGGGGTGAGGGCGGGATAAGCGACCGACATAATGTCGGTCGTGGCGACAGCAACGACAGTAGAAACCGGGCACGCGCACCCGTCGGTCAATCGACCGAACCTCACCAGCGTCGGAACCATCATCTGGCTGAGTTCCGAGCTGATGTTCTTCGCGGCCCTCTTCGCGATGTACTTCACCCTGCGATCGGTGACCGGACCGGATCACTGGAAGGAGATGGCCGGCCATCTCAACTTCCCGTTCTCGGCCTCGAACACCACGATCCTGGTGCTCTCCTCCCTGACCTGCCAGCTCGGCGTGTTCGCCGCCGAGCGCGGGGACGTGAAGAAGCTCCGGATGTGGTTCACCGTCACGTTCGTGATGGGTGCGATCTTCATCGGTGGTCAGATCTTCGAGTACACCGAACTGGTCAAGAAGGACGGGCTCTCGCTCTCCTCCGACCCGTACGGCTCGGTGTTCTACCTGACCACCGGCTTCCACGGCCTGCACGTGACGGGCGGCCTCATCGCCTTCCTGCTGGTCCTCGGCCGCACCTACGCGGCCAAGAGGTTCACTCACGAGCAGGCGACCGCCGCCATCGTCGTGTCCTACTACTGGCACTTCGTCGATGTCGTCTGGATCGGCCTCTTCGCCACGATCTACATGATCAAGTAATCGGGCCCGCAGCCCGAAACATCCAGAAGCATCGACGCAGAAGATCCTGACACCGGGGTAATCCGTGAAAAAGCTCTCCGCACGACGACGCCATCCGCTGGCGGCGGTCGTCGTCCTACTCCTCGCGCTGGCGGCCACCGGGGGGCTGTACGCCGCGTTCGCACCCGCGAGCAAGGCGCAGGCCGACACCACCGCCCAGTCCCTTGCCATCGACGAGGGCAAGAAGCTCTTCTCCGTGGGCTGCGCAAGCTGCCACGGAACCGGCGGTCAGGGCTCCTCCGACGGGCCGAGCCTGGTGGGGGTCGGCGCCGCGGCGGTCGACTTCCAGGTCGGCACCGGCCGCATGCCGGCCCAGCAGCCGGGCGCGCAGATCCCGCGCAAGAAGGTCATCTACTCGCAGGCCGAGATCGACCAGCTCGCGGCGTACATCGCCTCGCTGGGCGCTGGTCCCACGGTCCCGACGAAGAGCCAGGTCAGCCCGGAGGGCGCGGACATCGCCAAGGGTGGCGAGCTGTTCCGCACCAACTGCGCGCAGTGCCACAACTTCACCGGCAAGGGCGGCGCGCTGACGCACGGCAAGTTCGCGCCGAGCCTCGAGGGTGTCGACCCCAAGCACATCTACGAGGCCATGCAGACCGGCCCGCAGAACATGCCCTCCTTCCCCGACACCACGCTGTCGGAGAAGAACAAGAAGGACATCATCGCGTACCTCGACGCGGTCAACGGTGACAACACCGAGAGCCCTGGTGGTCTCGAGCTGGGCGGCCTCGGGCCGGTCAGTGAAGGCCTCTTCGGCTGGATCTTCGGTCTTGGCGCGCTGGTCGCCGTCGCCGTCTGGGTCGCCGCTCGGACCGCAAAGGCCAAGAAGTCATGAGTAGCCAAGACATTCCAGAAGAGAACCTGCCCGCTGAGCGGGCCGACGAGCACGGTCACGGCGCAGTAGCCGTCGCGAACGAGGACAACCCGTTCGCGGACCCGGGACTGCCGCCCCACGAGCACCGCATCCAGGACATCGACGAGCGGGCCGCCAAGCGGTCCGAGCGCGTCGTCGCGATGCTGTTCACGCTGTCGATGCTGGCCACGGTGGCCTTCATCGCCTCGTACGTGACGATCCCGAACGACAAGTCGATCTTCGTCTTCCCGCTCGGGCACATCAGCGCGCTGAACTTCGCGCTGGGCATGACGCTCGGTGTGGCGCTCTTCTCGATCGGCGCGGGCGCGGTCCACTGGGCCCGCACCCTGATGTCCGACGTGGAGATCGCCGACGAGCGTCACCCGATCGAGGCGGAGCCCGAGGTCAAGGCCAAGGTCCTGGCCGACTTCAAGCAGGGTGCCAAGGAGTCCGCGCTCGGCCGCCGCAAGCTGATCCGCACCACGATGTTCGGCGCGCTGGCCCTGTTCCCGCTCTCCGGCGTCATGCTGCTGCGCGACCTCGGTCCGCTGCCGGGCACCAAGCTGCGCCACACGATCTGGTCCAAGGGCAAGCTGCTCGTCAACATGAACACGAACGAGCCGCTGCGTCCCTCCGACATCGCCGTCGGCTCGCTCACCTTCGTCAAGCCCGAGGGCCTGGAGGAGAAGGACGAGGACTTCCAGCAGGAGATCGCGAAGGCCGCCGTGATGATCGTCCGGCTCCAGCCGGACAACATCAAGGACAAGCGCGAGCTCGCCTGGTCGCACGAGGGCATCGTGGCGTACTCGAAGATCTGCACCCACGTCGGCTGCCCGATCTCCCTGTACGAGCAGCAGACGCACCACGTGCTCTGCCCCTGCCACCAGTCCACCTTCGACCTCTCCGACGGTGCCCGAGTGATCTTCGGCCCGGCCGGTCATGCCCTGCCGCAGCTGCGCATCGGTGTGAACGACGAGGGCTACCTCGAGGCGCTCGGCGACTTCGACGAGCCCGTCGGTCCTGCCTTCTGGGAGCGCGGATGAGCACTACCACCACCTCCGACTCGCGCTCGCGCGAGAAGGCGCCCGCCGGTGAGCGGGTGGCCGACTGGGCCGACGGCCGCTTGGGGATCTACTCCCTGGCCAAGGCCAACATGCGCAAGATCTTCCCCGACCACTGGTCGTTCATGCTGGGTGAGATCTGCCTGTACAGCTTCCTCATCATCATCCTCACGGGTGTGTATCTGACGCTGTTCTTCCACCCGTCGATGAACGAGGTGGAGTACCACGGCAGCTACGTCCCGCTGCAGGGTCAGCTGATGTCCGAGGCGTTCAACTCGACCATGCACATCTCCTTCGAGGTGCGCGGTGGTCTGCTGATCCGGCAGATCCACCACTGGGCGGCGCTGATCTTCCTCGCCGGCATGTTCGTGCACATGATGCGCGTGTTCTTCACGGGTGCGTTCCGCAAGCCGCGTGAGGTCAACTGGCTGTTCGGCTTCCTGCTGTTCGTCCTGGGCATGTTCACCGGCTTCACCGGTTACTCGCTCCCGGACGACCTGCTCTCCGGCACCGGTGTCCGCTTCATGGAGGGCGCGGTCCTGTCCGTGCCGATCGTCGGCACGTACCTCTCGTTCTTCCTCTTCGGCGGTCAGTTCCCGGGCGGCGACTTCGTGGCCCGCTTCTACTCCGTGCACGTGCTGCTGCTGCCGGGCATCATGCTCGGCCTGGTCGTCGGCCACCTGATCCTGGTCTTCTACCACAAGCACACGCAGTTCGCGGGCCCCGGAAAGACGAACAGGAACGTCGTCGGCATGCCGCTGCTGCCGGTCTACATGGCCAAGGCCGGAGGCTTCTTCTTCCTGGTCTTCGGTGTCATCGCGGCCATCGCGGCGATCGCCTCGATCAACCCGATCTGGTCCATGGGCCCCTACCGTCCGGACATGGTGTCCACGGGCGCCCAGCCCGACTGGTACATGGGCTTCTCCGAGGGTCTGATCCGTGTCATGCCGGGCTGGGAGATCAACTTCTGGGGTCACACGCTCGTCCTGGGTGTGTTCATCCCGCTGGTGGTCTTCCCGCTGGTCCTGGTCGCGATCGCGGTCTACCCGTTCATCGAGTCCTGGGTCACCGGCGACAAGCGCGAGCACCACATCCTGGACCGCCCGCGCAACGTCCCGACCCGTACCGCCTTCGGCGCGGCCTGGATCAGCTGGTACTTCGTCCTGCTGGTCGGTGGCGGCAACGACATCTGGGCCACGCACTTCCACCTGTCGATCAACTCGATCACCTGGTTCGTCCGGATCGCGTTCTTCGTCGTGCCGGTGCTCGTCTTCATCGCCACCAAGCGGATCTGCCTCGGTCTCCAGCGCCGCGACAAGGAGAAGGTGCTGCACGGCCGCGAGTCGGGCATCATCAAGCGCCTGCCGCACGGTGAGTTCATCGAGGTGCACGAGCCGCTCGGCCAGGAGGCCCTGCACACGCTCACCGCGCACGAGCAGTACCAGCCCGCCGAGATCGGCCCGGTGGTCGACGAGAACGGTGTCGAGCGCAAGGTGAACGGCGCGCAGCGGCTGCGTGCCAAGCTCAGCAAGGGCTTCTACGGGGAGCACAGCCAGATCCCCAAGCCCACGGTCGAGGAGTACGAGGAGATCACGAGCGGCCACGGCCACCACTGATCCTCCGACCGGTCCTCACCGGTCCCACTGATCGCCACGGCAGGAGCCCCCGTCCCATGGACGGGGGCTCTTCGCCGTGCCTGGGCTGGATAGGGTGGACCCTGCTTGTACCTGTCTACGAACCCAGGAGCGGCATATGAGTGCTGTGACCCCCGCTGGAGGCGACATCGCGGCGGGCCGTTCCTGGCCCGCGGTGCTGAACGGCCTGCTCGACGGCCGGGACCAGAGCGCGGACGACACGGCCTGGGCGATGGACCGGATCATGAGCGGCGAGGCGACGGACGCCCAGATCGCCGGCTTCGTGGTGGCGCTGCGGGCCAAGGGCGAGACGGTCGAGGAGATCACCGGCCTGGTCCGCACGATGTACGAGCACGCCAAGGTGATCGAGGTGCCGGGGGAGACCGTCGACATCGTCGGTACGGGCGGTGACGGCGCGAAGACGGTGAACATCTCCACGATGTCGTCGATCGTGGTGGCCGGTACCGGCACGAAGGTCGTCAAGCACGGCAACCGGGCCGCGTCCTCGGCGTCCGGTGCCTCGGACGTGCTGGGAAAGCTGGGCGTCAATCTGGAACTGACGCCGAAGCGGGTGGCCGAGGTGGCCGAGGAGGCCGGGATCACCTTCTGCTTCGCGGTGAAGTTCCATCCGGCGCTGCGTCATGTGGCTGCGGCGCGCGGACAGCTGGGGATCCGGACGGTCTTCAACTTCCTGGGTCCGCTGACCAACCCCGCGCGGGTGAGGGCGCAGGCGGTCGGTGTCGCCGACGCCCGGATGGCGCCGATCATGGCCGGCGTCTTCGCCGAGCGCGGCAACTCCTCGCTGGTCTTCCGAGGTGACGACGGGCTGGACGAGCTGACCACCACGGCGACGTCGAAGGTCTGGGTCGTGCGGGACGGCAAGGTGACCGAGGAGCGGTTCGATCCGCGGGACGTCGGGCTCGACCTCGTGCCCGTGGAGGCCCTGCGGGGTGCCGACGCCTCCTACAACGCGGAGGTCGCCCGCCGTGTCCTGGACGGCGAGAGGGGGCCCGTACGGGACGCCGTGGTCCTGAACGCGGCGGCGGCGCTGGTGGCGTTGTCCCCGACGGACGCGTCCCTGGTGGACCAGCTCCGTGCCGCGATGGTGAGGACGGCTCGGGCCATCGACTCCGGCGCGGCGCGCGCCGCGCTCGACCGCTGGGTGACGGCCACCAACGCGTGACTCCTGGGCGGGGGCCGGCGGGGGCGCGGCCTTTTGGCCGGGCCCCGCCCGCCCACGTCGTCTCTGTGTGTTCCGTCCGCGGGGCTTTGTCCCGGACCCCGAGCGTGGTGGTTTTCCGGGTGCGGGTGGGTGGGGGCTGGTCGCGCAGTTCCCCGCGCCCCTGAGGGGGTCGGGGCGTCCGGAGTTCGAGGGCGAGGTCGTTCCGCCATATGGACGCCGGGGTTGCGTCCGGAAGATCGTGTGGCAGGATGCGGTATCAGGTCATGAGCGACAGCCATGAGGCCCCGGCCGGCTGTCCGGCAACCCTCCGTCCGTGGCGGGGTGCCCCGGGTGAAGACCAGGCCGTAGGCAGCGAGGTCTACGGCAAGCGCGGACCCCTCGAGAATCCCAGGGGTCCTGGTCGTTCGAGGGAGCCTTCTGTGAGCAAGCGAATGCGCTAGGGCGTAGAGCCCCGCCTCCGCACACCCCTTTTCACCCTCACCTGCGCCGAGCCGCGCGCGCGTACCTCCGTACGCCCCCGCTCGCGCGGTGCTTCCGCCTGCCTCTCACAGGAGTGCGCCATGTCTGTCTCCACCGCTGCCGCCGACCAGTCCGTTTGTGCCCCGCTGCCCGTTCTGGGCCGTGATGTGACCGTCCCGCTCGTCACCGGTGGCGAGGTCACCTACGCCGCCCTCGACTACGCCGCCAGCGCCCCGGCCCTCCAGCGCGTCTGGGACGACGTCGCCGCGTACGCCCCGTACTACGGCAGCGTGCACCGCGGAGCCGGCTACCTCTCCCAGCTGTCCACCGACCTCTTCGAGAACGCCCGCGGGACCGTCGCGGAGTTCCTCGACTGCCGCGAGGACGACCAGGTCGTCTTCACCCGGTCGACGACCGACTCGCTCAACCTGCTCGCCGCCACCCTTCCGGCCGACTGCCAGGTCTTCGTCTTCGAGACCGAGCACCACGCCTCGCTGCTGCCGTGGCAGGACGCGCGGGTCACGTACCTCGACGCGCCCCGCACCCCGCGGCAGGCCGTCGCGGTCCTGGAGCGCGCCCTCGCCGACCGCGACCCCCACGGACCGGCCCTCGTCTGCGTCACCGGCGCCTCCAACGTCACCGGAGAGCTGTGGCCGGTGCGCGAGCTCGCCGCGGCGGCGCACGCCCACGGCGCCCGGATCGTCCTGGACGCCGCCCAGCTCGCCCCGCACCACCCGGTGTCCGTCCGTGACCTCGACGTCGACTGGGTCGTCTTCTCCGGGCACAAGCTGTACGCGCCCTTCGGTTCCGGTGTCCTGGCCGGCCGCTCCGACTGGCTGCGGGAGGCCGAGCCCTACCTCGCCGGCGGCGGCGCCAGCCGCAAGGTCGCCCGGCGCGCGGACGGTGGCGTCGACGTCGAGTGGCACGAGAGCGCGGCACGGCACGAGGCCGGGTCCCCCAACGTCATCGGCGCCTACTCCATCGCCTCCGCGTGCAAGGCGCTCACCGAGGAGGGCTTCGACCGGATCGTCGCCCGCGAGCGGCACCTGATCCGCACGGTCCGGGAGGGACTCGCCGAGGTGCCCGCCGTGCGCGTGCTGTCCCTGTTCGGCGACGACGCGCCGCGGGTCGGCGTCATCTCGTTCGTCGTCGAGGGCTGGAACAGCTCGCACTTCGCGGCGGCGCTCTCCGCCGAGTACGGCATCGGGGTGCGTGACGGTCTCTTCTGCGCGCATCCGCTGCTGCGCACGCTGCTCGGCAGCGACCCGCAGACCCAGGGCGAGTGCGGGGCCCCCGAGGCCGCGCCCGGCGAGAAGTCCCTCAACGCGATCCGCGTCAGCTTCGGGGCGGGCACCCCGGACGAGCACGTGGAGCGCTTCGTGCGCGCCGTGAAGGAGCTCGTGCGGGACGGTGCGCAGTGGCGCTACCGGACCGAGGGCGGTCGCTGCGTGCCCGCAGTCTGACCCCGGCGGCCGCGGAGGACCCGCGGCGGTACGGAGCGGCGTGGGGGGCGGGGTCAGGAGTCCAGGCCGGTCAGGAAGCCAGGCCGGTCAGGAGTCCAGGCCGATCGCGAACGCCGCCTCCAGGTCGTGCTGCGAGTACGTGCGGAACGCGACGTGCGTGTCGGTGCCCTCGACCCCCGGGATCTTGCTGATGCTGCCGGGGATGACGTCGGCCAGGTCGTCGTGGGCCTTGACCCGGACCATGGCGATCAGGTCGTACGTGCCGGTGACGGAGAAGACCTCGCTGACACTGTCCAGCGCGGCGATCGACTCGGCGATCTCGGGGATCCGGTCCACGCTGGTCTTGATGAGCACGATCGCGGTGATCACGGCTGGTTTTCTCCCTCGGGGGCCGCTGCTGGGACTTTCACTCTAGTCGGCCGCCGGAAGCGCACCCACGCGTAGAGGAAGCCCAGCGAGAAGCCCACCAGGTGCGCCAGATAGGCGACCCCGGGGCCCGAGGGGCTGCGGCCCGCCGCCAGCCACTGCAGCGCCGCCCAGAACGGCAGCACGATCCAGGCGGGGAAGCGCAGCGGCAGGAAGAAGAGGAACGGGAAGAGACTGGTCACCCGGGCCTTGGGGAAAAGGTAGAGGAACGCTCCGAGGACCGCGGAGATCGCTCCCGAGGCACCGACCAGGGTCTGTTCGGAGGTGGAGTTGGCGACCGCGTAGCCGACCAGCGCGAGATAGCCGCAGCCGACGTAGAAGAGGGCGAACTCGAAGTGGCCCATGCGTTCCTCGGTCATGGCCCCGAAGACGTAGAAGAAGAGCATGTTGCCCAGGAGGTGGAGCCAGCTGCCGTGGATGAACAGGGCCGTGGCGGGGGTCAGCAGGGCGCCCGGAGTCCCGCTGAGCAGGTCGGTGGGCACCACGCCCCAGCGCCGGAAGTAGGCCCGCTGCGCGACGAGCAGCTCGTCACCGGTGCCGTACGTCGGATTGAACCCCGACGCCGGGCCGATCACGAAGATCACACAGCACAGGACGATCAGCCCGTACGCCACGGGCGCGGACTGGGCCCGCACCGTCCTGCCGACCGTCGTCCTCCAGTTGCCGATCATGTTGCAGAGCATGACGTAACCGGACCGATGCACACAGAGTGCCTCGCCGCTGTGGACGGCCGAGCGTCGACTACCCGCCAGGCCGTAGGGTTACGAGCCACACGGACACCAGAAGGAAAGCGACTGCCACATGACGGTTCCCCTTCCGACCGCCGAGACTCGCTGGCGCTGCACCCTGTGCGGCAATCTGACGCGCTTCGACGTGACCCGCTCGTCCAAGGTCGTCGAGTACGTGCACCTCGACCTGGGCGGTGAGCCGAGCGTGGAGGAGCGCGAGGTGGTCAGTGAGACCATCGAGTCGGTGCGCTGTCGCTGGTGCAACGCGGTGGATCAGGTGGAACTGGTGGACAGGCCGGGCGCCGGCTCCTGAGGGAGCGGGCCCCGCACGGACGATGGAGTGACGGATGGCGGAGACCACAGGCGGGGAGCCGGACGACGGCGCCGCCGAGGTGCTCGACCGTCCGCTGCCCGACGGCGTGCGCCGCCGTGTCGTACAGATCGTCTCCGACGGGTTCGGCGGTCTGACCATCGCCGAACTGCCGGTTCAGCTACGGCAGTACGCGCGGTTCGCCCCGAACCGGCGGGCGAAGTTCGCGGGCAACGCGATGGCCGCCGCACTGGAGACCGACCCGCTCTTCCGGCAGCGTATCGCCGAGAAGCTCAGAGAGGCGCAGCCGGAGCTCGTCGGCGCCCTCGACTCGGGTGCGCCGCCCCCGGCCGCGGACCCGCTGGACGTGGCGGCCGCTGCCTACGTGCTGCGCCCCGCGGGCTGGGTGAAGCTGGTGACCGCCGCGGGCGAGGAGGCTCTGCGGGCGGACGCCGAGCGCGCCGACGAGGAGAGCCGCGCGGAGCTGGAGCGACTGCGTGAGGAGCTCGCCGAGGCGCGGGCGCACACCCGGACCGAGACCGAACGGCTGCGCGCCGAGCTGGAGTCCGCGAAGAAGGAGTCGGAGTCGCTGCACCGCAAGCTGCGCGGTGCCCTCAGCGACGTCAAGCGGGGCGAGGCCGCGCTGCGCAAGCTGCAGGGCGAGATGGACACCGGGCGGGCCGAGGGGCAGGCCCAGGTGTCCGCCGCGGAGAGCGAGAGCCGGCGGCTCAAGACACGGCTCTCCGAGGCCGAGGCGGCCCTGGAGGCCACCCGTAAGGCGGCCCGCGAGGGGCGCAGCGTCGAGGACATGCGCGTCCGGCTGCTGCTGGACACCGTGCTGGACGCGGCGCAGGGGCTGCGCCGCGAACTCGCGCTGCCACCGGTGTCCGTACGGCCCGCCGAGACCGTGGACGCGGTCGAACCGGGACGGATGACCCCCAAGGACATCGCCGCTCGCGCCCTGTCCGAGAACGATCCCGCGATCCTCGACCAGCTGCTCGCGCTGCCGCAGGCGCACCTGGTGGTCGACGGCTACAACGTCACCAAGACCGGCTATCCGCAGATGCCGCTGGAGAAGCAGCGGCTGCGGCTGCTGGGGCAGCTCTCCCAGCTCGCCGCGCAGACCGGCGCCGAGGTCACCTGTGTCTTCGACGGGGCGGAGCTGGCCGCGCCGGTGCTGCTCGCGCCACCGCGCGGGGTACGGGTGCTGTTCTCCAAACCCGGCGTCACCGCGGACGAGTTGATCCGCCAGCTGGTGCGCGCCGAGCCGCCGGGGCGGCCGGTCATCGTGGTCTCCACCGACCGTGAGGTGGCCGACGGGATCGCCAAGGCGGGCGCCCGGCCGGTCGCCTCCGTCGTACTCCTGAAGCGCCTTTCGCGGGGTTAGCCGAGCGGCTTCCCGCAGCGTCTGTCGAGCGCCTTTCCGCGGGATCGGCCGAGCGCCTTCCGAGGGGTCTGTCGAGCGCCTTTCGTCGGGTTCATCAAGTGGTTTTCGCCTGGTCGGCGATCTGCGGCCTACGCCTCAAAGGGCTCGTACGTCCCATGTGTGACGTCCGGGCGCGATGACCCGTTTGGCGAGACCTTCACACAACGTAGCGTCAATCACGCATCACTGCAGGTGAGTTGAGTGCAAAGAATGCGCTCGGTAACCGAGATTTTTCAGGTTTGGATTTGAACTGATCACAGGAAGGTCACTAGGGTCTGGGCTCGAACCTCCGCTCGGGTGATCACTCATTGGGAGTGACGGCGGAGGGGCACCGCCCGTCGGCGTCTCGGCAGGCGGCTGGAGGAAGAAGGAGCTCGCCTTCGTGGCGTCCCACCGTCGACCCAAGCAGCCGAGCCGCACCCGTGTGACCGTGCTCACCACCGCCGCGGCGGCCGCCGTGGCCCTCAGCGCCAACGCCGCCAACGCCGCGCCCAGCGAGAAGCCGAGCAAGGACGAGGTCAAGGCCAAGGTCGACGCCCTCTACGAGCAGGCGGAGCAGGCCACCGAGAAGCTCGACGGGGCCAAGGAGAAGCAGGACAAGCTGGAGAAGCAGATCAGCACCCTGCAGGACAACGTCGCCCGCGGCCAGCAGGACCTCAACGAGCTGCGCGACGGCCTCGGTTCGATGGCCAGCGCCCAGTACCGCACCGGCGGCATCGACCCCTCCGTGGCGCTGTTCCTCTCCTCGAACCCGGACGACTACCTGGACAAGGCGTCCGCGATGGACCAGCTGAGCAGTCAGCAGGTCGAGGCGCTGAAGAAGGTCCAGGAGAAGCAGCGCGAGCTCGCCCAGCAGCGCCAGGAAGCGTCCGAGAAGCTCAAGGACCTCTCCGACACCCGCGCCGAGCTCAAGAAGAAGAAGCAGGAAGTCCAGGGCAAGCTCGCCTCCGCGCAGAAGCTCCTCAACTCCCTGACGGCCAAGGAGAAGGCGGCTCTCGACGAGGCGCAGTCGCGCGCCACCCGCGCCAGCGAGCGCACGGTCCTCGGCAGCCCCGGCAAGGCAGCCTCCGGGCGCGCCGGTGCCGCGTTCTCCGCCGGACAGAGCAAGATCGGCACCCCGTACGTCTACGGCGCCACCGGCCCCGGCTCCTTCGACTGCTCCGGTTTCACCTCCTGGTCCTACGCCCAGGCCGGTGTCTCCATCCCCCGGACCTCCGAATCGCAGGCCACCATAGGCACCCGCATCTACTCGCAGAGCGATCTGCAGGTCGGTGACCTGGTCTTCTTCTTCGGCGACCTGCACCACGTCGGGCTCTACGCGGGCAACGGCCAGGTGCTGCACGCCCCGCGTACCGGCACGGTCGTGCGCTACGAGTCGATGAGCACCATCGGCGGAGCGTTCCAGTTCGGCGTCCGGGTCTGATCCGGCCTCCGAACCGCTCCGGGAATCTCCCCGGCCAGCCGCCCAAACGGGCGAATCGCGGTAACTCCCGCTGACCCCACGCCCCGTCGGTGACCTGCGTCTCCGGCGGGGCGCCGCGCTGCGCGCCCCCGGAGGTCTTTGGCCGCTGCGTAGTCGCACGGCTACTGTCTGCCGCGTTTCCCCCGATTCCGGGGGACCGTCAGCGGAAGGGAGAGCGGCTACCGTGGGGTCCCATCGCCGCCGTGCACCGTCCGGGTCCGACCGGGGCGCAAGCGCCGCGGGCATCGCCGGCATCACCGCCACCGTGATGTCCGTGGCCGCCGCAGCCCTCGGTGCCGTACCGGCCGCCGCAGCACCGCAGGACGACACCCGGGCCGAGGTGGACCGTCTCTACACCCAGGCGGAGAAGGCCACCGAGGCATTCAACAAGGCCGGCGAACGCGCCGGTTCGCTGCGCAAGGAGGTGCGGACGGCGCAGGACCGGATCGCCCGCCAGCAGGAGCGCATCAACACGATGCGGGACGCGCTCGGTTCGCTCGCCGTGGCCCAGTACCGCGCGGGTGGCCTCGACCCCTCCCTCGCGCTGCTCTTCTCCGACAACCCGGCCGAATACCTCGACAAGGCCGCCGTGCTGGACCGGATCACCGCCCACCAGGCGGAGGAACTCAAGGACCTCCAGCTCGCCATGCGCGATCTCGCCCAGGAGCGGAAGGAGGCGACCGGGAAACTCGCCGAGCTGGAGCGGAGCAGCAGGGCCGTCGCCCACCACAAGCGGACCGTCGAGCGGAAACTCACCGAGGCGCGGCGGCTGCTCAACTCGCTGCCCGACGCCATGCGCGACGCCTACGACCGGGCCTCGCGCTCCGGACGCCCCGGCATCCCCGACCTCGGAGGCGCCGTGCCCTCCTCGGGCCGGGCCGCCGCGGCCCTCGCCGCGGCCCGCTCCGCGCTCGGCCGCCCGTACGTGTGGGGCGCCAACGGGCCCGGCGGCTTCGACTGTTCGGGCCTCATGCAGTGGTCGTACGCGCGGGCCGGGGTCGGTCTGCCGCGCACGTCGCAGGAGCAGCGGTACGCCGGACACCAGGTGCCGCTCTCCCAGGCCCTCCCCGGCGACCTGGTCACCTACCGGTCGGACGCGAGTCATGTGGCGATGTACGCGGGCAACGGGCAGGTGATCCACGCGCCCTATCCCGGGGCCGCCGTGCGCTACGACCCGGTGGGCATGATGCCGATCTCGTCCGTGACGCGGGTCTGACCGCGCCGCCGGACCGCCGTACGATCGGGAACGTGGCAGGTCGAGGGCGGGCGTCGCGGGCGGGGTGTTCCCTGGTGCTGCTGCTCGGCGTGCTGGTGGGCTGCGGCGGACATCCGGCCCCGGACACCGCGGCCGCCGAGGTGCAGCAGGTCCTCGACCGGCGGGCGTCCGCGGTCCTCGACCGGGACGAGGCGGCGTACCGCGCCACCGAGGAACCGTCCGGCCCGGTCACCGAGTTCCGGTGGCTGCGCGCCGTCCCGTTGGCCGCCTGGTCGTACCACCTGACCGATCTGCGCCGTTCCGGGGACCGGGCCACCGCCGACGCGGAGCTGCGCTATCGCGTCGAGGGATACGACAGGGCTCCCGTCACGGTCGACCGCACCCTGCGCCTGGTCCACGACGACGGGCGGTGGCGGGTCGCCTCCGACGCGCCCTCGAAGAAGGCCGGCCGGCAACTGTGGGAGCAGGGCGCGGTGACGGCCGTACGGGGCGCGCACAGCCTCGTTCTGGGGGTCGGGCAGTCCGGTGAGCGGCTGCGGGCCTACGCGGCTCTCGCGGACCGCGCGGTGCCCGCCGTGTCCGAGGCCTGGGGCACGGACTGGGCGGGGCACGTCGTCGTCCTCGTACCGAAGTCGCTGGAGGGCATGGCGGGGCTGCTCGGCGCGTCGGCTTCCGGCTACCGGGGGATCGCCGCGGTCACCACCGGCGAGGCGGGCGGCTCGGCGAAGGCGCCCGCGGACCGGATCATCGTCAACCCCGAGGCGTACGGCGTGCTCGGCGACCTGGGCAAGCAGGTCGTGCTGACCCACGAGACGACACACGTCGCCACCCGGGCCCACACGACCGCCGCCACGCCCCTGTGGCTGTCCGAGGGGTACGCGGACTGGGTCGGTTATCGCGGCAGCGGGCGTACGACGGCACAGGTCGCCCCGGAGCTGCAGCGTGCGGTGCTGGGCGGCCACCTGCCGGCCGCGCTGCCGGTCGACGGGGACTTCGGGTTCGCCGGGGACGCGGCGCGGCTGGCGCGGGCGTACGAGGGCGGCTGGACGGCCTGCCGGCTGATCGCCGACCGCTGGGGCGAGGTGCGGCTGAACGAGTTCTACCGGGCGGTGGGCGACCACGGGAAGCGGGCGGGGGCCGTGGAGGGCGCGCTGCGGGGCGTGCTGCACACGACGCCCGAGAAGTTCACCGAGCAGTGGCGGACCTATCTGCGGACCCAGCTCGGCTGAGCGGGGCCCGGTCGGGCACGGGGCCGCCGTCGGGACCCGGCCGATGTCCGGATCGGGCGCCGCCTGGACCGGACGTCCTGCGGAACCGGGGGTCTCCCGGACCGGATGTCTCCCGGACCGGACGTCCTGCGGAACAGGGGGTCTCCCGCTGCGGAACAGGGGGTCTCCCGGACCCGTTCAGCCCTCCAGGCGGGTGATCGCCTCCGTCAGCCACGCCCTTTCCGCCTCGCCCGTCGCCCGGGCCACCCGCAGCATCCCCTCGCGGAACGGGTCGCCGGTCTCCTCCGCGCGCAGGGGCCTGCCCTCGCTGTAGAAGAAGCTCGCGGGCGTCTCCAGGAACGCCTGTCGGCGCCGCAGGACCGCGGCCTGCTCCCGGGGGTCCGGGAGATGGCGCAGGAACGCCAGCAGCGTGTTGAAGCGCACGTGGTCGGTGATCTCGGCCTGCTTGGGGTGGCGCAGTCGCTCCAGCAGGTCCGCGCGGCCCTTCTCGGTGAGGGAGAGGGTGCGGCGCGGGGCCGCGCCGGTGCCCGGCTCCGTGTGCTGGTCGACCTTGCCGGCTGTCACCAGGCGCGTGATGGCCGGGTACAGCGCGCCGTCACTGACGGGGCGCACATGGCCGCTGAGCGCCTTGATGCGCTCCTTCAGTTCGTAGCCGTGCAGCGGTTCTTCGGCGAGGAAGCCCAGGATCGACAGCTCCAGCATCCGGTTCGGTCCCTTCTTGCGATCGTCCGAGAACCCATGGTACCTCTTATCGAGTTACCTCGAAACGAGGTAACTCGGATCGAGGGGGTCCTGGATGAACACCCACCGGAAGCAGCTCATCTCGCTCGCCCGCCCCGTCTACTTCTCGTTGCTCGCCTCCGTGGCCGCCGGGATCATCAACACCGTCTGGGTGTCCCGCCTCGGCGGCCCCGCCGTGGCCGCGGTCGCCGTCGCGACCACCACCGAGAACGTGCTGCTCGGCGTCGCCCTGGTCTTCGCCTCCGGTACGACCGTCCTGGTCGCGCACGCCCGAGGGGCCGGGGATCCGGGCGCGGTCCGCGCCGCCGTACGCGGGGGAGGCGCCCTGTGCGCGGTGGTCACCCCGGTGGTCGCCGTCGGCGGATACCTGCTGCGTGAGCCGCTGGCCCGACTGGTGCTGGGCGGCGGCGGACACGCCCCGGCCCTGGCCGCCGGCTACTTCGCGATCTCCCTGCCGGGCATCGCCGTCTTCTTCGCGCAGAACCTCGTCGACGGAATCCTGAAGGGCGCCGGCGACACCCGCACCCCGATGCGCCTGGCCCTCCTCGCCAACGGGCTGATCCTCGGTCTCGACCCGCTGCTCATCCACGCGTACGGCGTGCGGGGCGCCGCCGCCTCCACCGTCCTGTGCCGCGGCGCGGCCCTCGCGCTGGGACTGCGTGCCCTGCGCGGGAACACGCTGCTGCGTGAGGCCGGGGCCGCCGCGCCCTCCGAGGCCACCGCTGCCGCGCTGCGCCGGACCCTGCGGACCGGGCTGCCGATGTCCGCCGACTTCACCGTGCGGCAGGGCGGGACGCTGGTCCTGGTCGCGATCGTGGCCCGGCTGGGGGTGACGGCCGTGGCCGCGTACTCCGTCGCGTACAAGGTCATGTACGTCGCGACCATGGCGTTCTACTCGGTGCGGCAGGCCGCCTCGATCCACACCGCGCACATCCGCGGCACCGGCGGGGACGAGCGGGGTGCCATCGGCCGGCAGGCCGTCACGGTCTCCGTGACGGCGGGCCTGGTGGCCGCGGGTCTGCTGTCGGCGCTCGCGCCCTGGATCATGCGGGCCTTCGGCGCCGGACCCGAGGTTGCCCACCAGGGCGCGCTGTTCCTGCGCTGCGTGGGGCCGTACCTGCTGCTGATGGCCTGCTTCATCGCGCTCGGCGGGGTCTTCGAGGGCAGCGGGGGAGCGCCGCTGCTGCTCCGGGTGACCCTGCTGGGCACGGCGGTCCAGCTGCCGCTCGCGTTCGGGCTGTCGGGGCTCGGGCTGCCCGGGATCTGTCTGGCGCTGGCGCTGTCCATGGCGGTCCAGTGCGCGGCCGCGGGGCTGCTGCTGGCCCGCGCCCGCCGTCAGGAGGGGCTCAGGGGCTCCCTGGTGCGGGCGGCCTGAGCGGGCAGGATCGGGGCCGGGTGCGTCACCGTGCCCCACCAGAGTTCGCGGGCGGCCAGCAGCGCGGCGGCCACCAGCAGCCCGTCGCGGGCGAAGAGCAGGGTGACGCCCAGCCAGTCGCTGATCACCACGTGCGAGAACCAGACCGGGAACTCCAGCACGGTCGCACCGCACGCGCCCAGCACCATCGCCACCGGCGGCGTCATCCGGCTGCCCCGGAAACAGAGACAGACGGCGCCGATCCCGACCAGCCACACCATGTACTGCGGGCTGATGACCCGGCTGGTGGCGGTGAACATCAGGACCGCCACGAACGCGGCGTCGGCGAGCGTGTGCGACCGCAGGCGCCCGCTGCGCAGCCGCCACAGCAGCAGCCAGCCCAGGGCGGCCGCGCTGAGCGTGAGGGCCGCCGCGCTCACCACGTCGACGTACGGACCCAGGAACTCCACCGAGCCGTAGTTGAGCAGCACCTGACCGCTCCAGCCGAAGTGCCGGGCCACGTGGAAGACCAGGGAGCCCAGCGACTCCACCTCGGTGCCGCGGCCCCGCTGGAAGGCGAGGAAGGAGAAGGCGCCCGGCATCGCCGCCCAGAACAGCACGGCGATCCCGCCTCCGGTCACCGCCGCCGCGGTCCACGCGCGGCGCTTCACGGCTCCGGCGAGCAGCAGGACCGGCCACACCTTCAGCAGTGCGCCGAAGCCCGCGAGAGCCCCCATCACGCGCGGGTGACGGCCCCCCGCGAGCAGGGCCGCGACCGCCACGGCCGTCACCATCACGTCGTAGCGGGCGTAGACGGTCGGTCCGAGCAGCGGGAGGCCGGCCACCCACACCCAGGCGCCGCGGAGCGTCCTGCCGGGGCGCACACCGGCGTACAGCAGCAGCGCGCACACCACCAGGTCGGCGAGGAGGGCCAGCACGAAGAAGGCGGACGGGTAGTCGAGGAAGGGCAGCAGCCCGGGGGAGAGGATCGCGAGCGACGCGGCCGGCGGGTACTGCCAGGTCACGTCGTCGAGCGGGAACGTGCCGGTGCGCAGGATCTCGTACCAGCCCCGGTAGATCACCGAGACGTCGCCGGTGACGTCCGGGCCGGGCAGCACGAACACCCTCAGGACGAAGAGCAGCAGCACCAGCCTGGTCAGGCCCCAGGCTCCGAGCAGTCCGTACGGGAACCTCGCGCCCCTTGCGCCCGTCATGCCCACCTGGCCCTCGTCCGTCCGATCCCGCGCGGTTCCGCGCGGAAACATGATGGCGCGCCGGACTGTGCGAGAGCCAAGAAGCGGGGCCGTGCGCGGGGGTGTGTGCCGGACGCGGACGGGCACGGGGGTTTCGGTACTGTCGGGCGCGATGCACAAGACCCTGATCGTGACCAACGACTTCCCGCCCCGCCCCGGCGGCATCCAGGCGTTCCTGCACAACATGGCGCTGCGCCTGGACCCCGAGCGGCTCGTCGTCTACGCCTCCACCTGGAAGCGCGGCCGGGAGGGTGCCGAGGCGACGGCGGCCTTCGACGCCGAGCAGCCCTTCACCGTCGTGCGCGACCGCACGACGATGCTGCTGCCGACGCCGGGCGTCACCCGCCGGGCCGTCGGGCTGCTGCGCGAACACGGTTGTACGTCGGTGTGGTTCGGGGCGGCGGCCCCGCTCGGCCTGATGGCGCCGGCGCTGCGCCGGGCGGGCGCCGGACGGCTGGTGGCCACCACGCACGGTCACGAGGCCGGCTGGGCTCAACTGCCGGCCGCGCGCGGGCTGTTGCGGCGGATCGGCGACTCCACGGACACGATCACGTATCTGGGGGAGTACACGCGCTCACGGATCGCCGCCGCGCTGAGCCCGGACGCGGCCGGGCGCATGGTCCAGCTGCCGCCCGGCGTCGACGAGAAGACCTTCCACCCCGGTTCGGGCGGCGCCGAGGTCCGTGCCCGGCTCGGTCTCACGGATCGCCCGGTGGTGGTCTGTGTCTCCCGCCTGGTCCCGCGCAAGGGGCAGGACACGCTCATCCTCGCCATGCCGCGCATTCTCGCGGCGGAGCCGGACGCGGTGCTGCTGATCGTCGGCGGCGGGCCGTACGAGAAGGAGTTGCGCGGGCTCGCGCACGAGACCGGTGTCGCCGACGCCGTCCGCTTCACCGGAGCGGTGCCCTGGTCGGAGCTGCCGGCCCACTACGGCGCCGGGGACGTCTTCGCGATGCCCTGCCGCACCCGCCGGGGTGGCCTCGACGTCGAGGGCCTCGGCATTGTCTACCTTGAGGCGTCCGCGACCGGCCTGCCGGTCGTCGCCGGTGACTCGGGCGGCGCGCCCGACGCGGTCCTCGACGGCGAGACGGGCTGGGTCGTGCGCGGCGGTTCCCCGGACGACTCGGCCGACCGCATCATCACCCTCCTCGCCGACCCGGAACTCCGCCGGCGCATGGGAGAACGGGGCCGCGAGTGGGTCGAGGAGAAATGGCGCTGGGACCTCCTGGCAGAAAAACTCAAGGCCCTCCTGTAGCCCACCCCCCGACACGTTTTCACGCCGGCCCCACCAACTCCCCAGGGGCGCGGGGAACGGCGCGCTCAGCCACAGCGCTCCCGCACATTCCCAGGCACAGCGGCCCCGCCCCCTCTCAGGGGCGCGGGGAACGGCGCAAAACCCCCATGGACCCGCACACATCCACAGTCGCCCCCACCAACTCCCCAGGGGCGCGGGGAACGGCGCGCTCAGCCACAGCGCTCCCGCGCATTCCCAGGCACAGCGGCCCCACCCCCTCTCAGGGGCGCGGGGAACGGCGCAAAACCCCGACGCACCCGCACATCCCCACGCACACCGACCCCCACCCCCTCGAAATCCGGGCGAAGCCCCTAGGCGGAAGCCAATAATCCGCCGATGCTGCGCACATGACAGAAAACCTGACTCGTCATCAGATGACAAACCGTCACCTGACAAGACGTCAAATCCTGGGCATGGCCGCCCTCCAGACGGCCGCCGCCATCGGCCTCACCCGCATCGGCCTCCAGTCGGCCCACGCCGCCGAACCCGCCGCCGTCGACAACGCCCCCGCGATCGTGATCGGTTCCGGCTACGGCGCCGCCGTGGCCGCCCTCCGCCTCGGCCAGGCCGGCATCCGCACGCTCGTCATCGAGATGGGACGGCTCTGGAACACCGCCGGCTCCGACGGCAAGGTCTTCTGTTCCACCAGCGCCCCCGACCAGCGCTCCATGTGGTTCCGCACCCGCACCGAGGCCCCGCTCGCCACGTTCCTGTGGCTGGACCTCGTCAACAAGGACATCGGCCGGTACCCGGGAGTCCTGGACCGCGTCCACTACGACCACATGTCCGTGTACGTCGGCCGAGGCGTCGGCGGCGGCTCGCTGGTCAACGGCGGCATGGCCGTCACACCCCCGCAGTCGTACTTCTCCGAGCAGTTCCCCGGCGTGGACGCCACCGAGATGTACAACACCTACTTCCCGCGCGCCCGCACCATGCTCGGTGTCAACACGGTCGACCCCACCTGGTTCGAGTCCACCGAGTGGTACAAGTTCACCCGGACCTCCCGCAAGGCCGCTACGAACGCAGGCCTGAAGACCACGTTCGTACCGAACGTCTACGACTTCTCCTACATGCAGCGGGAGGCGGCCGGCACCGCCACCAAGTCGGCGCTCGCGGGCGAGGTCATCTACGGCAACAACTACGGCAAGAAGAGCCTCGACAAGACGTACCTCGCCGCCGCGCTCGGCACCGGCAACGTCACCATCCACACCCTGGAACGGGTCCGGGCCGTCCAGCGCGCCGCCGACGGTACGTACACCCTGACCGCCGACCGGATCGACACCAGCGGCGCGGTGGTGGAGACCAAGCAGTACAGCTGCACGTACCTCTTCCTGGGCGGCGGCAGCCTCGGCACCACCGAACTCCTCGTCCGGGCCCGGGAGACGGGCGCCCTGCCCGCCCTGGACGCCAGCGTGGGCACGGGCTGGGGGACCAACGGCAACGTCATGACCGGCCGCGCCAACCACATCTGGGACACGGTCGGGGCCAACCAGGCCACGATGCCCGTCATGGGGATCGACGACTGGGCGAACACCTCCAACCCCGTCTTCGCCGAAATCGCCCCGCTGCCCATGGGGTTGGAACACTGGATCAGCCTCTACCTGGCGATCACCAAGAACCCGGAGCGGGCGTCCTTCACCTATGACGCCACCACGGACTCCGCGAAGCTCGGCTGGACCGCGGCCCAGAGCGCGGTCTCGGTGAGCATGGCCAGGAAACTCTTCGACCGGATCAACGCGGCCAACGCGACGATCTACCGCTACGACCTCTTCGGCGACAACAAGACCTTCGCCGACGACTTCTGCTATCACCCGCTCGGCGGCTGCGTGCTGGGCAGGGCGACGGACAACTACGGCCGGGTGAAGGGCTATCCGCACCTGTACGTCACCGACGGCTCACTGGTACCGGGCTCGATCGGGGTCAACCCGTTCGTGACGATCACCGCGCTCGCGGAACGCGGCATGGCGCGGATCCTCGCCGAGGACACCGCGCCATGAGAGCCGTAGAGCCGTACACCTGAACCGGACGTGCCGGGGTCAGCCCCGGTAGATCGCCTCGATCTCGTCCGCGTAGTCCTTGGCCACCACGTTGCGCTTGAGCTTCAGGGACGGCGTCAGGTGGCCCGACTCCTCGCTGAACTGGGAGGACAGAATGCGGAACTTCCGCACCGATTCCGCCTTCGACACCGCGGCGTTGCCGTCGTCGACCGCGTCCTGGATCGCACGTACGAGATCCGGGTCGTCGCGCAGCGACGCCGTGGTGGAACCCGCCGGTTTGCCGTGCTCCGCGCACCAGCGGCCCAGGAACTCCTCGTCGACGGTGACCAGCGCGCCGACGAACGGGCGCCCGTCGCCGACCACCATGCACTCCGCGACCAGCGCGTGCGCGCGGATGCGGTCCTCGATCACGGCAGGGGCGACGTTCTTGCCGCCCGCGGTGACGATGATCTCCTTCTTGCGGCCGGTGATACGGAGGTAGCCGTCCTCGTCGAGGGTGCCGATGTCGCCCGTGTGGAACCAGCCGTCGGCCAGCGCCTCCGCTGTGGCGGCCTCGTTGTTCCAGTACCCCTTGAACAGGTGCTCGCCGTGCAGCAGCACCTCGCCGTCGTCCGCGATGCGGATCACGGAACCCGGCAGCGGCTGCCCGACCGTGCCGATCTTCGTCCGGTCCCAGGGGTTGAAGGCGGTGGCCGCGCAGGACTCGGTCAGGCCGTAGCCCTCCAGGACCGTGAAGCCGATGCCGCGGAAGAAGTGCCCGAGCCGCTCGCCGAGCGGGGCGCCGCCGGAGATGGCGTACTCGCCGCGACCGCCCAGCACCGCACGCAGCTTGCTGTAGACCAGCTTGTCGAAGGTCTTGTACTTGATCTTCAGGCCGAGCGAGGGGCCGGACGGGGTGTCCAGCGCGCGGCTGTACGCGATCGCCGTGTCCGCGGCCTTGTCGAAGATCTTGCCCTTGCCGTCCGCCTGCGCCTTGGCGCGCGCCGAGTTGTAGACCTTCTCGAAGACGCGCGGCACACCGAGGATCAGCGTCGGCCGGAACGCGGCCAGCTCGTCGGTGAGGTTCTTGATGTCCGGGACACAGCCCAGCTTGATCGGCGCCATCATCGGCGCGACCTGCACGAGACGTCCGAAGACATGGGCGAGGGGGAGGAACAGCAGCACGGAGCACTCGCCCGTGCGGAACAGCGGACGCAGCCGCTCCACGATGTTGCCGCACTCCGCGAAGAAGGCACGGTGGGTGAGCACGCAGCCCTTCGGCCGACCGGTCGTGCCGCTCGTGTAGACGATGGTCGCCGGGTCGTCGGCCTTGGCCAGCGAGCTGCGCTCCTCGACGGTCGCGTCGCTGACGTCCCTGCCGGCACGCCCCAGCTCCTCGACCCCGCCGCCCTCTATCTGCCAGACGTGCTTGAGGGCGGGCAGCCGCTCGCGCACCGATTCCACGGAGGCCGCGTGCGTGGGCAGCTCGACGATGCAGGCGGTCGCGCCCGAGTCGCCGAGTATCCACTGCACCTGCTCCGCCGAGCTGGTCTCGTACACCGGCACGGTGACGGCGCCCGCGCTCCAGATGGCGAAGTCGAGCAGCGTCCACTCGTAGCGTGTGCGGGACATCAGGGCGACCCGGTCGCCGGGCTGCACACCCGAGGCGATCAGGCCCTTGGCCGCGGCCCGCACCTCGGCGAGGAACACCGTGGCGGTGACGTCCGTCCACGTGCCGCCCACCTTGCGGGCGATGACGGCGACGTCGGGATGCTGCGCGGCGTTTCTGCGGACGATGTCGGTCAGATTTCCGTCCGCAGGGACCTCGTACAAAGCCGGAAGGCTGAACTCGCGCAAGACTGCTGCTCCTCATAGGGCGCCGGCGCCACGACTCTGTGTGATGCGACGGTGCGGTCCAAGGCTCGGGCAGGTACCCGGGAAGATCGTTGTTGAAATCCTGAGTACGACTGGACGGCCCGGACGTTACCCACCGGTACGGCTGTTTCGATAGGGGGTCCCGGCGAGATGTTCCCTGCGTCACACAGGTTGGCGTTCCTTCGCGCACAGTAGTCCACGCTCTTCTCGGCGTGCCAGTAACCGCAGGTCCGACCGCCTCTGTTCACGTTTGCCGCACAGGCCTACGCTTGATCGCCATGGCACCCACACCAGGCGGTAACCGCAGGACGCGCATTCATGTGGTGAGTGACGTGCACGGCAACGCACGTGACCTCGCCCGGGCCGGCGACGGTGCCGACGCCCTGATCTGCCTCGGTGACCTGGTGCTCTTCCTCGACTACGCCGACCACTCGCGGGGCATCTTCCCCGACCTCTTCGGCACGGAGAACGCCGACCGGCTGGTCGAGCTGCGCACCGCCCGGCGCTTCACGGAGGCGCGGGAGTTCGGGGCACGGCTGTGGGCCGGTGTGGGGATGGACCGCCTCGGGGTCATCGAGAAGGCGGTGCGCAAGCAGTACGCCGAGCTGTTCGCCGCGTTCCCGACACCGACGTACGCGACCTACGGCAATGTCGACATGCCTCCGTTGTGGGCGGAGTACGCCGGACCCGGCACCACCGTCCTCGACGGCGAGCGGGTGGAGATCGGCGGCCGGGTCTTCGGCTTCGTCGGCGGCGGCCTGCGCACCCCCATGCGGACGCCCTACGAGATCAGCGACGAGGAGTACGCGGCGAAGGTCGAGGCGGTCGGCGAGGTCGACGTGCTGTGCACGCACATCCCGCCGGAGGTGCCCGATCTGGTGTACGACACGGTGGCGCGCCGCTTCGAACGCGGGTCCCGTGCGCTGCTCGACGCGATCCGCCGTACCCGCCCCCGCTACGCGCTCTTCGGCCACGTCCACCAGCCACTCGTCCCGCGGATGCGGATCGGCGCGACGGAGTGCGTGAACGTCGGGCACTTCGCCGGTTCGGGAAGGCCCTGGTCGCTGGAATGGTGAACGCCAGGTGGGGTGGCAATGGTTCGGCCGACGCGCGGTAGCCTTCACGCTGCACACACGTGCGCACCACCCTCCCTCACCGGACCGCACCTGGAGGAGCCACGGCGATGGCGGAACACACCAGCTCGAGCATCACGATCGAGGCGGCACCGGCTGACGTCATGGCGGTCATCGCCGACTTCGCCCGCTACCCGGACTGGACCGGCGAGGTGAAGGAGGCCGAGGTACTCGGCACGGACGGGCAGGGCCGCGCCGAGCAGGTACGCCTCGTCATGGACGCCGGCGCCATCAAGGACGACCAGACCCTGGGATACACCTGGACCGGTGACCACGAGGTCTCCTGGACCCTGGTCAAGTCCCAGATGCTGCGCTCCCTGGACGGCTCGTACCTCCTCGAGCCCGCGGGCACCGGCGCCACCGAGGTCACCTACCGGCTGACGGTCGACGTCAAGATCCCCATGCTGGGCATGATCAAGCGCAAGGCCGAGAAGGTCATCATCGACCGCGCCCTGGCGGGCCTGAAGAAGCGGGTGGAGTCGGGCGACGCGGGCTGAACCCGGTCCGCGGCCGGACCGACCCGGGTCCGCACACCCGCCGACCGCGGGTCGGCGCGGGGCCTCCGGGAGCGCACGGGCGACGGGGCGGGGCGGCGGGGACGCCCGGCGCGGGTAGCGTTCCCTTCCATGCGCACCATCCTGATCACCGGCTCCGGCGGCACCGGCCGTACGACCCTCGCGGCGGCCACCGCGCTGAAGGCCGCGGGTGAGGGCACCCGCACCCTGCTGCTGAGCGCCGACCGCACCGACACCCCCGGAGCCGCGCTCGGCACCCGCACGGGCGCGGAGCCCGTCGAAGCCGCCCCCGGCCTCACCACCTGGCGTCCCGACGCGACGGAACGCTTCCGCGAGGACCTCACCGCCTTCCAGGACCGCGCGACCGCCGCCCTCGATCTGCTCGGCGCCGCCCGACTGGACGCCGAGGAGCTCACCCCGCTGCCCGGCGCGGAGGAGCTGGCCCTGCTGCGCGCCCTGCGCGACGCGGCCACCTCGGACACCTACGACCTCCTGGTCGTGGACCTCCCCCCGACCCCGCGGGCCCTCGCCCTGCTCGCGCTCCCCGAGGAGCTCCGCCGCTATCTGCGCCGCCTGCTCCCCGCGGAGCGCCAGGCCGCCCGTGCCCTGCGGCCCGTCCTCGGCCGCCTCGCCGGCGTCCCGATGCCCGCCGAGTGGCTGTACGAGACGGCGGCACGCTGGGACGTCGAGCTGGCCGCCGTGGCGTCGGTCGTCGAGGACCCCACCACGACCGTACGGGTGGTCGCCGAACCCGGACCGGCCGGCACCGACGCCGCCCGCACCGCCGTCACCGGCCTCGCCCTGCGCGGCCTGCGCGTCGAGACGCTGCTCGCCAACCGGGTGCTGCCCGCCGCCACCCCGGACACCTGGCTGGGGGCCCTCGCCGCCCAGCAGCGCAAGGCGCTCGACGAGTGGCGGGAGGCGTACGCCGTCCACGAGATCCCGCACCTGGCCCGCGACCCGCGCGGCACCGACGACCTCGGCGCGCTCCCGCTGCCCGGTGTCAACGAAACGCCAACCCCGGTCGAGTGGCCCGTCCTCGACCACCTCGCCGAGGACGGCGTCCTCGTGTGGCACATCCCGCTCCCCGGCGCGATACGCGAGGAACTGGACCTGATCCGCAGGGGTGACGAACTGGTCGTCACCGTGGGGCAGTTCCGCCGGATCGTGCCGCTGCCGTCGGCGCTGCGCCGCTGCGCCGTGGACGGCGCGGCGCTGCGCGGGGGAGAGCTGAGGATCCGTTTCGCGCCGGACCCGGATCTGTGGCCGCGCACACGGTGAACCGGGTACCCCTGTTCGGGTAACGTCGAAGGGAGGAAACGTAGGCAGGAGTCCGCCATGAGTGAAGAGCGCACCACGTCCGACGCCGCTCAGCACGAGGCGGTGGACGAAGCGCGCGTCAGTGACGCCGACGCCTGGGCGAAGGCGTGCGCCGAGGATCTCGCGGCGGAGAAGGCTCGCCGCCGCACCCAGTACGGGCCTCCGCCGGGTTCCGCCTCCGAGGAACTGCGCAAACTCGTCGACGCGGTCGCCGACAAGCTGTCCGGTCTGAACTCACCGCTGTTCGGAGCGATCGCCTCCGGCACCGCCCAGCAGATGGTCAGCCAGGTCGTGCAGCAGGCCAAGGCGGCCGTCGAACCGGTCATAGAGCGCAACCCCGACGTCTTCGACCACCTCGCGGCCGCGGGCTCCGAGCTGCTCGCCGCCTACCGCTCGGCCGTCGAGGCACAGGAACGGCGCTGGACGACCCCGGAGACCGGCCCTCGCGACGAGGGCACCGGTCCGGGGGAGCGGATTGACTTGGACTAAAGGCCGCTCGGGTACGGTTGGCCGTAGCGGGGCTCGACCGAAACTGAGGGATTCATGGGACTCACCATCGGCGTCGATATCGGCGGCACGAAGATCGCGGCCGGTGTGGTCGACGAGGAAGGCAACATCCTCTCGACCCACAAGGTGCCGACTCCCACCACGCCGCAGGCCATCGTGGACGCCATCGCCGCCGCGGTCGAGGGCGCGCGCGCGGGACACGACATCGTCGGCGTGGGCATCGGCGCGGCCGGATACGTGAACCGCCAGCGCTCGACGGTCTACTTCGCGCCCAACATCGACTGGCGGCAGGAGCCCCTCAAGGCCGAGGTCGAGGCGCGCGTGGGGCTGCCGGTCGTGGTGGAGAACGACGCGAACGCGGCGGCGTGGGGCGAGTACAAGTTCGGCGCGGGCAAGGGCCACCGGAACGTCATCTGCATCACGCTGGGCACGGGCCTCGGCGGCGGCATCATCATCGGCAACAAGCTGCGCCGCGGGCACTTCGGCGTCGCCGCCGAGTTCGGCCACATCCGGATGGTGCCGGACGGTCTGCTGTGCGGCTGCGGCTCGCAGGGCTGCTGGGAGCAGTACGCCTCCGGCCGCGCCCTCGTCCGCTACGCCAAGCAGCGGGCGAACGCGACGCCCGAGAACGCGGAGATCCTGCTCGCGCTGGGCGACGGCAACCCCGACGGCATCGAGGGCAAGCACATCTCGGTGGCGGCGCGGCAGGGCGACCCGGTGGCGGTGGACTCCTACCGGGAGCTGGCCCGCTGGGCCGGTGCCGGTCTCGCCGACCTCGCCTCGCTCTTCGACCCTTCGGCCTTCATCGTCGGCGGCGGTCTGTCGGACGAGGGTGAGCTGGTCCTCGACCCCATCCGCAAGTCGTACAAGCGCTGGCTCGTCGGAGGCAACTGGCGCCCCGTGGCCGATGTGATCGCCGCCCAGCTCGGCAACAAGGCCGGCCTCGTGGGCGCGGCGGACCTGGCTCGGGAGCCCGACCCGATCATGTGACGCCCGCGCCACACCCAGTCACCCGACATCGCCCGCCGCGCCCTCGAAGCCGGCGGGCGCTGCCGTGCCCCCGCAGCTGCGTGCGGCGCACTGCCGTGCCCTCGCAGGGGCGCGGGGAACTGCGCGACCAGCCGCGACGCTCCCCGCGGCCGGGATCCGGCCCGACCGCGATTCGCCCCGCCGGGGGTGGTCGCCGTCGTGCGGCGGATCTTTCGTGCGCGGGCGGCGCCGGGCCGGACTCCTCGCAGCTGCGTGCGGCGCACTGCCGTGCCCCCGCAGGGGCGCGGGGAACTGCGCGACCAGCCACGACGCCCCCGCGGCCGAGATCCGAACCGACCGCGATTTCCGCCCCACCCAGCGGAGCGCCCCCGTATCTTGATCCGCATGGCGACGACCCCGCTGCCCCACTCCCACACCGAACCCGACGGCTCCGCCGTGATCCGGGTGCTCAGCTACAACATCCGCTCGATGCGCGACGACACCGACGCCCTCGCGCGCGTGATCAGCGCCTGCGCACCGGACCTGGTCCTGATCCAGGAAGCCCCCCGCTTCTTCCGCTGGCGCAAGAAGCTGGCCCGTCTCGCGGCGGCCTCCGGCCAGATGATCCTGTCCGGTGGTGCCCCGGCGGCCGGCCCCGCACTGCTGTGCTCCCTGCGGGCCACCGTCGAACGCACCGAGGACGTCCTGCTCCCGCTCACCCCCGGCCAGTTCCGCCGGGGCTTCGCCACGGCCGTCGTCCGCTTCGGCGGCGCCCGCCTGGGCGTGCTGAGCTGCCACCTGTCGCTCGACGCGGACGAGCGTCACGAGCAGGGCGGCATGCTCCTGGACCGCCTGGCCGCCCTCGGCACCCCGCACGCCGTGGCGGGCGGCGACCTCAACGACCGCCCGGACGGCCGCACCTTCGAGCGCCTCGCGGCATCCCTCCAGGACGGCTGGGCGACCCGCCCCTGGGGCGCCGAGCACACCTGGATCCGCGACGCGCCCCACCGCCGTATCGACGCGGTCTTCGCGACGAAGGGAGTAGAGATCCTGGGATGCGGGGTGCCACTGGGCCATCCCGGCGTGACGGAGACGGACCTGAGGGCGGCCACGGACCACCTGCCCGTACTGGCCGCCCTCAGAGTGCCCGCGTCCTGAGGCCTCGGTTCCGAGGCCTCAGCCCCGAGCCGTCGGTCCTGAGGCGTCGGTCCTGAGGCGCCCGCCCCTGACGCGTCGGTCCCGGGACGGCCGCCCCGGGACGCACGTGCCGGGACTGTCTCAGACCACCGCGCCCCGCCCGGGATCGTCCTCGTCCTCGTCGTCGGGGTTCATGCGCATCACCAGGGTGGCGAAGCCGCCGAGGAAGCCGCCGATACCCACGGTGGCGAGCCACCAGGTCATGTCCCAGCCGAGCAGGACGGCCAGCAGGAGCACGATCGGACCGCCGATGACGGCGAGCCACGCGAACTTGGCCGTGGTGTCGGCGGCCGGCAGCGGAGGCGGCTCGGGCGGTACGAAATGGCCCTCGTCGTCCTCGTCGAAGTCCTCCTCGGCGGGTTCCGCCGTGCTGTAGTCGCGCGGACCGCCGACGCCGGGCGCGAAGGAGACCGAGCTGCCGAGAGCCTGGGCCGCGGAGGGCCGGTCCCCGTCCTCGTCCGTCCGGCCGGCGTCGTCCGTGCCGTTCTTGTCGCCCTTGTCGCGCTGCTCGGGCCTGCCCCCGCGGCCTGCGGAGGTGCCGTTCGTCTCGGGATCGAGGAGTGCCAGGTCCTCGACCGACTTGAACGGCTTCGCGCCGGGCGGATCCTTCGGCTCCTCGCCGTAGCCCTCGACGATCGCCTGCCACGCGGCGTCCTCGTCGAACGGCACACTCTGTTCGTCCCCCGGGGGCCCGCCGACGGGTACGCCCTTCTCGTCGGGCTCGCCGCGCTCCGCGTCCTGCTCAGCCACCAGTGGCCGTCCCTTCCTGCTGACCCGCCTGAACCGCGCCGGACCGCTCGCCGACGCCGGGCGCGAGCCGGCCGATGAACGCGTAGCTCTCCTCGAAGACCCGGTCCGCGTCATGGTCCAACGTCGCCACGTGGTAGCTCTGTTCCAGGAGGATCTCCGTCACGTCCGTGGACGACACCCGGCTCAGCACGCGGGCCGAGTCCACCGGCGGCACCACATGGTCCTGCGGGCTGCGCAGCAGCAGGAGCGGCTGGGTGACCTGGGGCAGCTCCCCGTCGACGATCCGGTAGAAGTTCCGCATGGAGTGCGCGGCCCGCAGGGGCACCCGGTCGTAGCCCAGTTCCGTGACGCCCTCCTTGGCGATGTCGCTCGCGATGCCGCCCACGGTCGGTACGAAGTGACGGAGCACGGGGAGGGCGTACGCGGCGGCCCCGTGCACCCTGTTCGCCGGGTTGACGACGACGATGCCGCTCACCTCGTCCCCGTGCTTCGCCGCCAGCCGCAGGGCCAGCGCGCCGCCCAGGGAGAGGCCGAAGACGAACACCCTGGTGCAGCGCTCCCGCAGGGCGCGCAGTTCGCGGTCCACCTCCGCGTACCAGTCCTGCCAGCCGGTGAGCTGCATGTCCTCCCAGCGCGTGCCGTGTCCGGGCAGCAGCGGGAGCGCGACGGTCAGGCCGCGCTCGGCGAGGAACTCGGCCCAGGGGCGCAGTGACTGGGGGGACCCGGTGAAACCGTGGCAGAGGAGGACGCCGACCTCTCCGCCCTCGTGGCGGAACGGCTCGGCTCCAGGAAGGACCGGCACCTTCGGTCTCCTGTTCGTCAGGACGGGCGGAACGGGACAAGGCAGGCGGGCGGACCGGAACAAGACGGGCGACCCGAACGGAGGCGGAACACGACCCCGGGAGATCCGGGCGTACTTCACCGTACGCGACCGCACTGACACCGACCAGGGTCGTCGGGTCCTTTGACAGTCCCCCGGGATAAGGTCTGAGCGACGACACAGGAGGCATTCGGTTGATCTACGGCGCCATGAAGTTTTCCATCGGAGGGCCGCTGAAGCTTGCCTTCAGGCCCTGGGTGGAAGGCCTCGAGAACATTCCCGCCGAGGGCCCCGCCATCCTGGCAAGCAATCATCTGTCGTTCTCGGACTCGTTCTTCCTGCCCGCGGTCCTCGACCGCAAGGTGACCTTCATCGCGAAGGCGGAGTACTTCACGACGCCCGGCGTCAAGGGCAGGATGACCGCCGCGTTCTTCAAGGGCGTGGGCCAGCTCCCGGTGGACCGCTCCGGCGGGCGCGGCGCGGGCGAGGCGGCGGTCAAGAGCGGTATCGACGTCATCGAGCGCGGTGAGCTGTTCGGCATCTATCCGGAGGGCACGCGCTCGCCCGACGGACGCCTGTACCGCGGCAAGCCGGGCGGCCTCGCGCGCGTGGCCCTCGCCACCGGCGCCCCGGTCATCCCGGTCGCCATGATCGACACCGAGAAGATCCAGCCGCCGGGCAAGGTGATGCCCAAGCTGATGCGCCCGGGCATCCGCATCGGCAAGCCGCTCGACTTCGGCCGGTACGCGGGCATGGAGCACGACCGCTTCGTGCTGCGCGCGGTGACCGACGAGGTCATGTACGAGATCATGAAGCTCTCCGGCCAGGAGTACGTCGACATCTACGCGACCGCCGCCAAGCGGCAGATCGCGGACGCGGCGAAGGCCGAGAAGCAGGCGCAGAAGGAAGCCGAACAGGCGCAGAGGGAGGCCGCGAAGGCGGCCGGGACCGAAGAAGGACGGGCGGCCGGCTCCTAGACGCGTTCGTCGGGGCGGCGGGGTGGGGGGCATGGCCAAGCGCGAGAGAGTCATGAGGATGTCGGTCGAGCAGCCGCTGTGGCGTGCGCTCACCGCGTACCGCGTGCTGACGATGCTGTACGCGATCGGGCTCTTCGTCACCGCGACAGCCAGGTTCGCCCACCCCTGGGTGGCCGTCGGCTACTACGCCGTCCTGTTCGTCTGGACCCTGGCGACCCTCCCCAGGGTCGCGAACGCGGCGAGCTGCACCAAGCGCTTCCTCGCCGTCGACCTGGCCGTGGCGCTCACCGGCATCCTGCTCACGCCGGTCGCGGTCACCCACCACAGCATCGTGGACGGCGGCCCCACGCTCCCGTCGATATGGACCGCGGGCTCCGTCCTGGCCTTCGCCATCAAGGGCGGCTGGCGCTGGGCGGCCTTCGCCTCCACGCTCGTCGCGGTCGCCAACCTAGTCGAGCGCGGCGCCCCCACCCGCGACACCGTCCACAACGTGATCCTCGTCTGGGTCGCGTCCATCGCCATCGGCTACGTCGTCGAGGTCGCCCGCGCCTCCGAGCTCACCCTCGCCCGCGCCCTGGAGATCGAGGCCGCCACCCGCGAACGCGAGCGCCTCGCCCGGGACATCCACGACGGGGTCCTGCAGGTTCTCGCCATGGTGCAGCGGCGCGGCAGCGCCCTCGGCGGCGAGGCCGCGGAGCTGGGCCGGATGGCGGGCGAGCAGGAGGTGGCGCTGCGCACGCTGGTCTCCGGCGGTCTGCTGCCCGTCTCGCGGGTGTCCGAGGACGCCGCGCTCGGCGCGGTCGTACGGGCCGTCGAGGAGCCGGACGACGACGGGAGCCCCGTCGATCTGCGGCTGCTGCTCGCCCCGTACGCCACCGCGCGCGTGACCCTCTCCGAGCCGGGCGCCCCGGTGCCGTTGCCCCCGGTGGCCGCCCGGGAGCTGGCCGCGGCCGTCGGCGCCGCCCTGGACAATGTGCGCAAGCACGTCGGTGAGAGCGCCCGCGCGTGGATCCTGGTCGAGGACGAGCCGGACACGGTGATCGTCACCGTGCGCGACGACGGTCCGGGCATCCCGGAGGGGCGGCTCGCCCAGGCCGAGGGGGAGGGGCGGCTCGGCGTGGCCCTGTCGATCCGCGGTCGGCTGCGCGAGCTGGGCGGCGCGGCCGAACTGATCTCGGTCCCGGGCCAGGGCACCGAGGTCGAGCTGAAGGTACCGAAGGTCCGACCGAGGGTCTGACGGGGGAAGGCGGAGCAGCGATGACGGACATGACGGGCACGACGGAGGCGGAGCAGCAGGTGGGCGAGGACCCGATCAAGGTCATGGTGGTGGACGACCACCCCATGTGGCGCGACGCCGTGGCCCGTGATCTCGCCGCGGCCGGTTTCGCCGTGGTGGCCACGGCGGGCGACGGCGAGCAGGCGGTGCGGCGTGCACGGGCCGTCGGCCCGGACGTTCTCGTGCTCGACCTGAACCTGCCGGCCAAGCCCGGTGTCCAGGTCTGCAAGGAGCTGGTCGGAGCCAACCCCGCGCTGCGCGTCCTCGTGCTGTCGGCCAGCGGTGAGCACGCCGACGTCCTGGAGGCGGTGAAGTCCGGGGCGACCGGCTATCTGCTGAAGTCGGCGTCCACGGAGGAGCTGACCGACGCGGTGCGCCGTACGGCGGTCGGCGACCCGGTGTTCACCCCGGGGCTCGCGGGCCTGGTCCTCGGCGAGTACCGCAGGCTCGCCTCCGAGCCGGTGCCGGCCGCGGGAGCGGGCGAGCCCAAGGCCCCGCAGCTGACCGACCGCGAGACCGAGGTGCTCCGCCTGGTGGCGAAGGGCCTGAGCTACAAGCAGATCGCCGAGCGGCTGGTCATCTCCCACCGCACGGTCCAGAACCATGTGCAGAACACCCTGGGCAAGCTCCAGCTGCACAACCGGGTGGAGCTGGTTCGCTATGCCATAGAACGTGGTCTTGACGAGGCGTAAACACGGTGTTGTCCACCATCGAGTGAATGATGAGTGATCAACACCCGCACATTTCAATGGAATTGCCCTTCCGCCCCATGACGAAGTGACCTGGATCACTATTAACGTGAGTCCCCTCAGGCAATCGCGGCGAAGGGACTTTTCCATGCGGGTCGGAGTACTGACCGGAGGCGGCGACTGCCCCGGACTCAACGCCGTCATCCGGGGCATCGTCCGCAAGGGCGTGCAGGAGTACGACTACGACTTCGTCGGCTTCCGCGACGGCTGGCGCGGACCGCTCGAGAACGACACCGTCCGGCTCGACATCCCCGCCGTCCGCGGCATCCTGCCCCGTGGCGGCACCATCCTCGGCTCCTCGCGGACGAATCCGCTCAAGCAGGAGAACGGCATCCGGCGCATCAAGGAGAACCTCGCCAAGCAGGAGGTCGAGGCGCTCATCGCGATCGGCGGCGAGGACACCCTGGGCGTGGCCGCGCGCCTCCACGACGAGTACGGCATCCATGTCATCGGTGTCCCCAAGACCATCGACAACGACCTGTCCGCCACCGACTACACGTTCGGCTTCGACACGGCGGTCGGCATCGCGACGGAGGCGATCGACCGCCTGCACACCACCGCCGAGTCGCACATGCGCGTCCTCGTCGTCGAGGTGATGGGCCGTCACGCCGGCTGGATCGCCATCCACTCCGGGCTCGCGGGCGGCGCGAACGTCATCCTCATCCCCGAACAGCGCTTCGACGTCGACCAGGTCTGCGCCTGGGTCACGTCACGCTTCAAGGCCTCGTACGCGCCGATCGTGGTCGTCGCCGAGGGTGCCATGCCCAAGGACGGCGACGCGGTGCTCAAGGACGGCACGCTCGACTCCTTCGGCCACGTCCGGCTCTCCGGCGTCGGGGAGTGGCTGGCCAAGGAGATCGAGAGGCGCACCGGCAAGGAGGCCCGCACCACGGTCCTCGGCCACGTCCAGCGCGGCGGTACCCCCAGTGCCTTCGACCGCTGGCTCGCCACCCGCTTCGGTCTGCACGCCATCGAGGCCGTCCGCGACGGCGACTTCGGCAAGATGGTCGCCCTGCGCGGCACGGACATCGTCCGGGTCCCGATCTCGGAGGCCACGGCCAAGCTGAAGACGGTCGACCCGAAGCTGTACGAGGAGGTCGGCGTCTTCTTCGGCTGACCCGCACCGCCCCCGACGCGCCGCCACGTCCCACCCGTGGCGGCGTTCGGCGTACCGCACCGCGGACGCCGTCGGCCCGGATCATCGACGGCCCGGTGTGCGACATCCTCGACAGCACGGTGCGCAGCGTCCTCGATTACACAGCCGGCCGCCGCTCGGACAGCGTGCCGGTGCCGCGCAGCTGAGCGATCAGCTCCCGCACGACGGCGGTCCCGTTCAGCGTCAGCACCGACTCCGGGTGGAACTGGACGCCAGCGAACCCGGGCCCGCGCAGCGCGTGCACCTCCCCGGCACCGCTTCGGGCGACCTCGACGCCGTGCGCCGCCAGCTCCGCCGCCGCCTCGTCGTCGCACCGCGCCACGAAACTGTTGTAGAAGCCGACGGTCTCCGTCCGCCCGAACAGATCGATCGTGGTCTGCGCGCCCTGGTACGGGACCTCCTTGCGGACCGTCTCCAGGCCCAGCTCCGCCGCGATCAGCTCGTGGCCCAGGCACACGCCGAGCACTCCGTGCCGGTGCTCCCGGATCACCTCGGACGCGAGGCCGCGCAGGAACCGCATCTTGGGGTCGTCCGTGTCGGAGGGGTCACCGGGGCCGGGACCGAGCACCACCGGACCCGCGTGCGCGCGGACCGTCTCCCGCAGCCCCGGCTCGTCGTACCGCCGCACGCTCACCTCCAGCCCCGACGACCGCAGCACGTGCGCGAGCATCGCGGTGAAGGTGTCCTCCCCGTCCACCACGAGGGCATGGCCCTCCAGGGAGCCGGTCCGCTCCTGCATCCGCAGCCAGAACGGCGCGAGCGAGGCCCGCCGGCCGTCGAGCGCGGCCCGCACCCGCGGATCGTCGGCCAGCTTCGGCCGTACGCCCGGCGCGCGCGGGCTCCTCTCCACGACCCCCAGCGCGGCCAGCACCCCCGCCGCCTTCGCGTGCGTCTCCGCGACCTCGCCCGCCGGGTCCGAGCCCCGGACCAGCGTGGCGCCCACCGGCACCCGCAGCCGCCCGCCCGCGTCGATGTCGGCTGTCCGGATGAGGATGGGGGAGTCGAGGGTCTGGGCGCCGCCCGCGTCCCGCCCGAGCAGGGCCAGCGCGCCCGCGTAGTAGCCGCGTCCGACACCGTCCCGGCCGAGGGGCTCGTACCGCTCGATCACCCGGCACGCGTTCTGCACCGGCGACCCGGTGACCGTCGCCGCGAACATGGTCTCCTTCAGGATCTCGCGCGCGTCCAGCGAGGACCGGCCCCGCAACTCGTACTCGGTGTGCGCGAGATGGGACATCTCCTTCAGCCGCGGTCCGATCACGACCCCGCCCATGTCGCCGACCGTGCACATCATCTTGAGCTCCTCGTCCACGACCATGGAGAGCTCCTCGATCTCCTTGCCGTCGGCGAGGAAGCCGAGCAGACCCTCGGCGGAGGGTCCCCCCGCGGGGTAGCGGTACGTCCCGCTGATCGGGTTCATCACCACGGTCCCGCCGGACATCCGCACGTGCACCTCGGGGCTCGCCCCGACCAGCGTCCGGTTCCCGGTGTGCACGACATACGTCCAGTACGCGCCCCGCTCGCCGACCAGCAGCCGCCGGAAGAGGGCCAGCGCGTCCGCCTTGCCGAACCCCGGGATCTCCCCCTCGTACGTACGCCTGATGACGAAGTTCGAGCCCTCGCCGCGTCCGATCTCCTCGCGCAGCACGCGCCCGACGATCCCGGCGTACTCCTCGTCGCCGACGTCGAAGCCGCCGCCCTCGACGCGCACGTCGTGCTCCGGCAACTGGGCCAGGGCCCGCTCCAGCGGCAGCTCGTGCCTCTCCTCGGGGGTCAGTGCCGCGAGCGGTGTGCCGTCGTCGCGCACGTCGAAGCCGCGCTCACGGATCTGGCGGAAGGGGATGAGCGCGAGGGCCTCGTCGGGCAGGTCGGCGAGCCGGTCGTACTCGGCCACGGGTCCGAGCAGCACCTCCACCGTGCCCGCCTCCTCGGTGGAGCGGCCGGGGGTACGGCGGCACAGCAGGGCGAACGGGCGGGGATCGTCCAGCAGGTCGAGCAGGTTCATCGGTCCTGTTCCTTCTCACATCGGAGAGGAACGACCCCGGAAAACGCCGAAGGCCGCCCCTCGGGCGGCCTTCGCGAAGTCTTGCGTACGCGCAGTCAGTGGGCCGCCGGATGAGCGGTCCACCACCAGGTCTGGTGCGAGTGCGCGAACATGCGCCGCACATTACCCGACACCGGGGGACGGGCGACAGCGCGACGCGTCCGCGCGCGGCGTCCGTGCTTCGGCCGCCTTTACGAGGGCGACACGGCCGACGCGGCCGGGCCCCGCGGCGGTCCAGTGATCCCCCTAGACTGCGTCCGCCACGGCGCGGCCCGCCCACCGCCCCAGAGCACCTGCTCCGACGGCCGACCCGCAGCTCACACCGCCTGCCGGACCGTCTCGGCACGAGCGTGGCGCGTCTCAATCGCTGGGCACCGGGAGAGCACGCCGCGCGCGACCCCGTAGTGTTGTGTAGGTGACCGTGAACGCTAAGTCCAGCGCAAGCGCTGGCAACACCTGGCGAGACCTGCCCGCGGCGCAGCAGCCCGAGTACCCCGATGCCGAGGCTCTGCGCGATGTGATCGCGGACCTCGAGTCGTATCCGCCGCTCGTCTTCGCGGGCGAGTGCGACCAGCTGCGCGCCCGGATGGCATCCGTCGCCAAGGGAGAGGCGTTCCTCCTCCAGGGCGGCGACTGCGCCGAGGCCTTCGACGCGGTGTCGGCCGACCAGATCCGCAACAAGCTCAAGACCCTGCTCCAGATGGGTGCCGTGCTCACGTACGCCGCCTCGGTGCCGGTGGTGAAGGTCGGCCGGATCGCCGGCCAGTACTCCAAGCCGCGATCCAAGGGCACCGAGACCCGGGACGGCGTGACCCTGCCGACGTACCGCGGCGACTCGGTCAACGGGTTCGACTTCAACGAGAAGGCCCGTGTCCCGGACCCCGAGCGGCTGAAGCGGATGTACAACGCGTCCGCCTCCACGCTCAACCTGGTGCGCGCCTTCGCCACCGGTGGCTACGCCGACCTGCGCCAGGTCCACGCCTGGAACCAGGACTTCGTGAGGTCGTCCCCGTCCGGCCAGCGCTACGAGCAGCTGGCGCGCGAGATCGACAACGCGATGAACTTCATGCGGGCCTGCGGCACCGACCCGGAGGAGTTCAAGACCGTCGAGTTCTACGCCTCCCACGAGGCGCTGCTCCTCGACTACGAGTCGGCGCTGACCCGCGTCGACTCCCGCACCGGCAAGCTGTACGACGTCTCGGGCCACATGGTGTGGATCGGTGAGCGCACCCGACAGTTGGACGGCGCGCACATCGAGTTCGCGTCCAAGATCCGCAACCCGATCGGCATCAAGCTGGGCCCGACGACGACGGCCCAGGACGCGCTGCAGTACATCGACCGTCTCGACCCGGAGCGCGAGCCGGGCCGGCTCACCTTCATCGTGCGGATGGGCGCGGACAAGGTCCGTGACAAGCTGCCCGAGCTGGTGGAGAAGGTCAGTGCCTCCGGAGCGACCGTGGCCTGGGTGACCGACCCGATGCACGGCAACACCTTCGAGGCGGCCTCGGGCCACAAGACCCGCCGCTTCGACGACGTGCTCGACGAGGTCAAGGGCTTCTTCGAGGTCCACAAGGGCCTGGGGACGCACCCCGGCGGCATCCATGTCGAGCTCACCGGTGACGACGTCACCGAGTGCGTGGGCGGCGGCGACGAGATCTTCGTCGACGACCTGCACCAGCGTTACGAGACGGCGTGCGACCCGCGTCTGAACCGCAGCCAGTCGCTCGACCTGGCCTTCCTGGTCGCCGAGATGTACCGCGACCAGTAGCGGATCGAGGTCTGTTCCGTCCCTCGCGGCGGGGTGCGGGTGGGGCGCGGATCACATACGATCCGCGCCCTCTCGCACTTTTGCGGACTCCGGACGGCAGGTAAGGTTAGGTTAGCCTCACCGTTCATCGGGAAGGCATCGCCAGTCGACCCCGCCCGGGAGGTGAACCGCGTGTACGTCTGCAGCTGCTTCGGTGTCACCGAGGCGCAGGTGAAGAAGCACGCGGAGGACGGTGCCTGCACCCCGCGCCAGATAGCGTCGGTGAGCAAGGCGGGCACGGACTGTGGTTCGTGCGTCCGCCAGATCCAGTCCCTGCTGGGCCGCGGTGCGTGCCCGCGCCGGGAGCTCGCGGAGCAGGGCAGGCCTGCCCTGGCGGAGCTCTCCGGCCTCGCGGGTCGCCCGGTGCCCGCGACTGCGGCCGAGGCCGCCTAGTTCCCGTACCGGTCCCGCTGGTTCCCGTAACAGCCCCGCCGTCGGATCAGCTGTCCGGCTGCTCGATCAGCTGTGCGATGTAGAGCGCCTCACCGAGCTTCTCGACCAGCTCCAGCTGGGTGTCCAGATAGTCGATGTGGTGCTCCTCGTCCTTGAGGATCGACTCGAAGATTTTCGCGGACGTGATGTCGCCCTTGCCGCGCATCACCTCGATCCCGCGCCTGAGGCGGTCGATCGCCTCGATCTCCACCTGGCGGTCGGCCTGGAACATCTCGGTGACGGTCTGGCCCACCCGGACGTGGAAGAGCCGCTGGTAGTTGGGCAGGCCCTCCAGGAAGAGAATGCGGTCGGTCAGTACCTCCGCGTGCTTCATCTCGTCGAAGGACTCGTGACGCGTGTACTTCGCGAGCTTCGTCCAGCCGAAGTTCTCCTGCATCTTCGCGTGCAGGAAGTACTGGTTGATCGCGGTCAGCTCACCGGTGAGCTGCTCGTTGAGGAACTCGATGACCTCGGGGTCGCCCTGCATCGCAGAGGCTCCTTCCAGGCGGGGGAACCGGGCAGTTTGCGCTGCATCCTCGCATCGGCGTTCCGGGGCGTCCAGTAAGTGCATACTTAGTCGATTTGCCCTGATGGGGGTTGTGCTGGTCATGGGCACCGTCCCGGGTCTGTCAGGATGGAGTCATGGGTCAGCCGGTGGAGCGAGGAACGGGAGCGGCGGCACAGTCGGAGCTTCCGCCGGGGCAGCGACTGCAGCGTGGCTGGCCCGTCACGCACTACGGTCCCGTGCCCAAGTTCCGCCCCGAACGCTGGGAGTTCAGGGTCTTCGGCGCCACCGCGGACGGCGAGAAGCACTGCTGGACCCACGAGGAGTTCACAGCCCTTCCGTACACCTCGGTCATGGCCGATCTGCACTGCGTCACGAAGTTCAGCATGCTCGGGGCCGAATGGGGCGGCATCCCCGCGCGCACGATCCTGGAGATCGCGCCGCCCTCGCCCGCCGTCACCCATGTGATGGTCTGGGCCGAGTACGGATTCAGCTCGAATCTGCGCCTCGACGACTTCGCCTCCGACCGCGCGATCTTCGCCACCCACAAAGACGGCGAACTGCTGACGGCGGAGCACGGGTTCCCGCTCCGCCTGGTCGTCCCGCACCTGTACGCCTGGAAGGGGCCCAAGTGGGTCCGCGGCGTCGAGTACATGACGGCCGACCGCCGCGGATTCTGGGAGGAGCGCGGCTATCACAACATCGGCGACCCCTGGCGCGAGCAGCGCTACTCGTACCAGGAGGAGCCCGGGGACGGCCCCGAGCTCTGACCCGGCGTGCGCCGGCGCGTGCGTCAGTGGTGGTACCGGTGCACCACGGCGTGGCCCTTGCCGCGGCCGATCATCCACCGGTTCACCGGGGTGGTCACCACGAAGGCGAGGCCCAGGGAGACGGCCAGCGCGCCCCAGAACAGCAGGTCGTCGAGGTGTGCGTCCATCGCGTCCGGCCACAGCGCGATCACGCCGTTGTCGATCAGTTCCATCACCGCGATGGACAGGGTGTCCGCGGCGAGCGCGACCCGGAGGGCGGCCCTGAGGTCCACGCCGGCCCCGAGCACTCCGCGCAGGGTGAGCGAGTAACCGAAGACGAAGGCGAGGACGATCGCCAGGACCATCGTCGGAACGTTGCCCCAGCCGAGCGCGGTGCCCGCCACCATGCCGAGCACCTCGCCGACGGCACAGCCGGTGAGGCAGTGCAGAGTGGCCTGTGCGGCCGTCGACCAGGTGACCCGGCCCGTGGTGCGGGCGGCATGGGTGTGCGTGTGCGTCTCGGAGTGGGTGTGCGCGTCGTGCTGCATGAAGGGCCCCCGGCGTCAGGTGACGGTTCCTGTACCTGGGGCAACCTAACCTAATACCCCCTGGGGGTATTCCCTTGTCCAGCCGCCGTGTCCGCCGTGGCGTTCAGCCGTCGCGCAGCTTCTTCAGCCGCTCCACGTCCGCCGCGTGCCCCTCCTTGCCGCCGGGCGTCTCGATGATCAGCGGTACGCCCTCGGTGGCGGGGTGGGTCATCAGCGCGCGGAACGGGTCCTCGCCGATGTGACCGGAGCCGATGTTCTCGTGGCGGTCCTTGTGGGCGCCGACCACATCCTTGGAGTCGTTGGCGTGGATCAGCCTGAGCCGGCCCTCGCCGACGGTGTCCACCAGCAGATCCAGGGTCCGGTGCATCCCGGACGGTCCGGTCAGGTCGTGGCCCGCCGCGTAGATGTGGCAGGTGTCGAGACAGACCCCCAGCTTCGGATGGGCGTCCAGCGCCTCGAAGTACGGCCCGAAGTCCCAGGTCCGCGAGCACAGGGAGGCACCCTGGCCCGCGGTCGACTCCAGGAGGAGGTACGGGTCGTCGTCGTGGGTCAGCTCGTCCAGGAGCGGCAGCAGGTGGTCGCGTACCTGCGCGAGGGCCACCGCACGCTCCCGGCCCCCGGTGGCGCTCCCCGTGTGCACGACCACGCCGAGCGCGCCGATCTCCCGGCCCCGGCGCAGCGAGTGCCGCAGCGACTCCACCGACCTCTCGGCCGTCGCCGCCGTGTGCGAACCGAAGTTGATCAGATACGGGGCGTGCACGTACGCGGGGATCGACCCGGCCGCGCAGGCGGCGCGGAACTCCTCGTCCTGCTTCGGGTTCCCGGCGGGCGTCGCCCAGCCTCGCGGGTTGGCGACGAAGACCTGGACGGTCTCCGCGCCCATCTCGCGCGCGTAGGCCAGGCCGACGGAGTTGAGGCCGCCGGCCACGGGGACATGGCCGCCGACGGGATTGCGAAGCTGCTTGCTGGTCACACCCTTCAGGGTGCCACGCGCTCCGGTACACCCCGTCGGCGGACCTCCGGGTTCCGCTCGGCGGACCCACCGGCCCGGTTCCGCGGAATTCCGGCCCGGCTCAGCGGATCTCGATGGTGATCGTCGACCCCTTGGGCGCGGTCTTGCCGCCGTCCACCGACTGGCCCTTGACGTGGTCCCCGAAGAGCCCGAGCAGTCCACGGTCCTCGTCGACCTGGAACCCGGCGTCCTCGAGCGCCTTCGTCGCGTCGTCCACGCTGTCGCCCACCACGTCCGGCACCTGGACCATCTCGGGGCCCTTGGACACCGTCAGCGTGACGGTGTCGCCCGTGGCGGCCTCGCTGCCCGCGTCCGGCGACTGCCGGGCGACCTGGCCCTTGTCGAACTCCGAGGTGACCCGCCGGGCGGCGATCTTCACCTTCAGCCCCGCCTGTTCGAGCTCCGCCGTGGCGTCCTCGACGGACGTCCCGGTGACATCCGAGATCTCCACCGGACTGCCCTTGCTGACGACGAGGGCGATGGCGGAACCGGCGTGCCGTCGCGTGCCCGCCTCCGGATCCGTACGGATCACCGAGCCCTTGAGCACGTCCGCGCTGAACTCCCGCGTGATCATGCCCGCGGCGAGTCCGTCACCCTCCAGCACCTCCCGCGCCTTGGACAGCGTGAAGCCCGACAGGTCGGCCACCCGCACCGTCTTCGGGCCGTCGGAGACGGTCAGCGACACGGAGTCGTGGTCACGGATCCGCGCGCCGGGCTGCGGGTCACTGCTGATCACGGTGCCGCGCTTCACGGTGTCGCTGTACGCGTGCCTGACCTGCCCGACGTCGAGCCCGGCCGCCTCGATCCGCGACCTGGCCTGCGTCTCGGTCTTCGCCAGCAACAACGGGACCTTCGTGAACTGGCCGGAGTTGATGTACCAGACGCCCGCGCCCAGGCCGAGCGCCAGCAGGATCGCGGTCACGATCACGATCGTTCCGCGCCGGGGGCGTGAGCCGCGCCGCCGCGTGGGGGCGGGCGGCTCGGAGGCGAGCACACTGGTCTGCTCGAACCGGCTCGTCCGGTTGAGCCCGTCGGCCCCGCCGGCCGCGTCCTCTTCGTTCACCGGCAGCAGACGCGGCACGGACAGGGAGCGCGGGATCACGCTCGTACGGTCCTCCGCGTTGTCGTGGCCCGCGGTGACGGCCTGCGGCGGTACGGCGTCCAGCTGCTCGGCGGTGAGCCCCGCCCGCGCCTCCAGCACGTGGCCGAGCAGCGTCACCGCGTCGTGCGGGCGCATCCCGGGGTCGCGGGCGGTGGCCGCGGCGACCAGCTGGTCGAGCGCGAAGGGCATGCCCGGCACGGCGGCCGACGGCGGCGGCACGTCCGCGTTCAGATGCTGGTAGATCACCTGGGCGGGGGAGTCGCCGGAGTGCGGCTTGCCGCCGGTGAGCATCTCGTAGAGGACGACTCCGCAGGCGTACACGTCGACGCGGGTGTCGGCGGTGCCGTGCTCGATCTGCTCGGGAGCGAGATACGACACGGTGCCGAGCACGGACCCCGTCGTCTGCGTAACGGTGTCCACGGCCCGTACCAGGCCGAAATCCGCCACCTTGACCCGGCCGTCGTCCCCTATGAGGACGTTCTCGGGCTTCATGTCGCGGTGCACGAACCCGGCGCGGTGCGCGGCGCCCAGCGCGGCGAGCACCGGCTCCAGGACGTCCAGCGCGGCCCGCGGCTGGAGCGCCCCGCGCTCGCGCAGCACGTCACGCAGGGTGCAGCCCGCGACGTACTCCATGGCCAGATAGACGTACGACCCGTCCGTCCCCTGGTCGAAGACCTGCACCACGTTGGGGTGCGCGAGCCGGGCCACCGACTTGGCCTCGCGTATGAACCGCTCGACGAACGAGACGTCGGCGGCCAGCGTCGGGTGCATGACCTTGAGCGCGAGCACGCGGTCCAGACGGGTGTCCAGGGCCCTGTAGACCGTGGCCATTCCGCCGACCGCGATCCGGGCGTCGACGCGATAGCGGCCGTCGAGCATCTGCCCGACGAGCGGGTCCTGAAGGGTCGTATCCACGCAAGTGAGTCTACGAGCCGTCGCCGTCGGCCCTCTCGTTGTGGCCCGTACCGGGGCGGGACTGCAGCCGACCTGTGACGCACATCGCGCCGAAGAGGTGACGCGGCCCGCTCCGCTGACGGCGGCCCCACCACTCGGAGCCCCCACACTCCCACTGGCCGGAAACCGCCGTCACGCGACCGCCGGGAGGAGCCCGTGGTGTCACGGCCGGGTGCCACCGGCAGGCACCGGTCGCCCCGCCACGGTTCCCGGCACCCGGTGCCGCGGTGCCCGGTATCGCGGCGCTAGAAGGCCGGCCTCTCCGGATCCAGCCGCGCGAGACCTGCCGCGGGAGAGGACGCCGAGGCGAAGTGCCGCCGGGGAATCCGCCCCGCACGCCGCGCGAGACGCCCCGCCTCCACGGCGTGCCTCATGCCCTCGGCCATCAGCACCGGCTCCTGCGCCCGTGTCACGGCCGAGGCGAGCATCACACCGGCACACCCCAGCTCCATCGCCAGTGCCGCGTCCGACGCCGTACCGGCCCCCGCGTCCAGGATCACCGGCACGCGCGCGTGCTCCACGATCAGCTCGAAGTTGTGCGGGTTGCGGATCCCCAGGCCCGACCCGATGGGCGAGCCGAGCGGCATGACCGCCGCGCACCCGACATCCTCCAGCTTCCGCGCGAGCACGGGGTCGTCGTTCGTGTACGGCAGCACCGTGAATCCGTCGTCGACCAGCGTCTCCGCGGCGTCGAGCAGCTCGATCGGGTCGGGCAGCAGGGTGCGCTCGTCGGCGATGACCTCCAGCTTGACGAGATCGGTGCCGAGCGCTTCCCGGGCGAGCCGCGCGGTCAGCACGGCCTCGCCCGCGGTGAAGCACCCCGCCGTGTTCGGCAGGATCCGGATGCCGAGCCGGTCGAGCACGGACAGGACGGAGCCGTGCGCCGCGGGATCCACCCGGCGCATCGCGACCGTCGTCAGCTCCGTCCCGGACGCCACGAGCGACCGCTCCAGCACGTCGAGGCTGGGCGCACCCCCCGTACCCATGATCAGCCGGGACGTGAAGGACGTACCTCCGAGGACGAACGGATCGTCGGCCATGGGTCAGCCTCCTTGGACAGCGGTGAGGACTTCGACACGGTCTCCCTCGCGCAGGGACGTGGACGACCACCGGGTGCGCGGGACGACGGTCTCGTTGAGCGCGGCCGCGACGCCGGAGGGCGCCGCCGTGAGGGTGGCGACGAGCGTGTCGAGGGCGGTGCCCGCGGCGACGAGCCGGCGCTCGCCGTTGACGAGGATGTTCATACGGGCTGCTCCGTGCGTGTCGGGCTGAACCGGTGGGGAGTGAAGGGGCGCGCTTCCTCGGGGAGCTCCCCCGAGGCGAGGACGTGCGCCATGACGTCCCCGGTGACGGGAGTGAGCAGGACGCCGTTGCGGTGGTGGCCGGTGGCCAGCAGCAGTCCGTCGAGCCCGGTCGGGCCGAGCAGCGGAGCGTTGTCGGGCGAGCCGGGGCGCAGTCCGGCCCGGGTCTCGGTGAGCGGCAGTTCGGTGATCCCGGGCACCAGCTCATGGGCGTCGCGCAGCAGCTCGTACACGCCGCCCGCGGTCACCGTGGTGTCCCAGCCCAGCTCCTCGCTGGTCGCGCCGACGACGAGCTCGCCGCTCTCGCGCGGCACCAGATAGACCTGGCTGCCGCGGACCACGGCCCGTACGGTGCGGCTCAGGAAGGGCGCGTACCGTTTCGGCACGGTCAGCCGCAGCACCTGCCCCTTCACCGGGCGCACGGGCGGCCTCACGTCGTCGGGCACGCCCTTGAGCCTCCCGCTGAGGCTGCCCGCCGCCAGCACCACCTGCGCCGCCTCCAGCCGGTCGCCGCCCGCGGTGACGACCCCGGTGGCCCGCTCCCGGACCACGGTCAGCCGCTCCGCCCAGGTCCTGTGGAACCCCACTCCGGCTCGCTCGCATGCGGTGACCAGGGCCTTCGCGAGGCGGCGCGGGTCGATCTGGTGGTCGCCGTCGACGCGCAGACCACCACGGACACCGGGCGCGAGCATCGGCTCCAGCCGGCGGCACTCGCGACCGCTGAGCCACTCCGAGTCGAGCCCCGAACGGCTCTGCAGGTCATGCAGTTCACGCAGATGGGCGCGGTCGTCGGAGTCCAGGGCGACGGCCAGCGTGCCGCACCGGCGATAGCCGAGGTCCTGGCCCGCCGCCTCGGTGAGCTCGGCGACGAAGTCCGGATAGCGGCGCGCGGAGGCGAGGTTCAGGCCCAGCAGCGTCTGTTCGCCGTAGTGCAGCTCGGTGACGGCCGCGAGCATCCCGGCGGCGACCTGCGCGGCCCCGCCGCCGGGTTCCGGGTCCACGACCGTCGTGGTGAACCCGCGCTGGGCGGCCCGCCAGGCCGTGACCAGGCCGATGATCCCGCCCCCCACCACCAGGACGTCGGACGTGACGGACCTCTCCGCCGGTGTACGCGACATGGGCGTCCAGCCCCTCCCTTCGCCGGCATGACCCGGATCAGGTTCGTACGGTCGGAGGCCGCCAGCCTCCCTCTCAGCCCGGTGCGTCCGGGCTCCCGCGAGTGCTCTACGTTGACCACCCTAGCTCGCTGCCGCGGGCCTCAGTAAGGGAGCCTCCGCCCCATGGCCCGTTCGCTCGACGGCCTCGTCCTCGCCCCGGTCGCCGACCAGGCGCCGGGCCAGGTCGGGACCGGCACCCGGTTCACGTACCACGAGAAGGACGGCGAGATCTGGGCCGAGTACGCGGGCGGCGACATCGTCCGCGGCCGTCTCCTGGGGACCCGGGAGGGCGACCGCCTCGACTTCCGGTACGTACAGCTGGGACGCGACGGCACCACGTCCGGCGGACACTGCGTGTCCGTCGTGGTGGAGCTCTCCGACGGCCGGCTGCGGCTGGAGGAGACCTGGGAGTGGGAGTCGCGGACGGGCAGCGGGACGAGCGTCGTGGAACAGATCGAACCCCCTGCACGCCCCGCACTGGCCGCCCGCGCCGAACGGACCGGCTGACACCGAGTCGCATTGTGGAAGAGGTCACTGAGCACGTCCGCTGACTGACGGAATGTCAGGTGTCTATGGTGATCAGGTGAGCGAGCAGACGCAGGGGCAGACGCAGGGGCCTACGGCACGCCGGGTCGTCATCGCGGGCGCGGGCATGGCCGGCGTACAGACCGCGGTCGCCCTGCGCGAACAGGGCTTCACCGGCGGCGTGACACTGATCGGCGCCGAGCCGCACCAGCCGTACGACCGGCCGCCGTTGTCGAAGGCGGTGCTGCTCGGCAAGGCCGAGCACTCCGCCTTCGACATCGACTTCGAGGCGCTGGGCATCGAACTGAAGCTCGGCTGCGAGGCGCTGGGCCTGCGCCCCGGGGACCACGAGCTGGACACCGCCACGGGACCCGTGCCCTACGACGTCCTGGTCCTGGCGACCGGCGCGGAACCGATCCAGCTCCCCGGCGCGGAGGGCATGCCCGGCGTCCATCTCCTGCGCACCCTGGACGACGCCGAACGGCTGCGCCCGGTGCTCGCCCGGCAGCACGACATCGTGGTGGTCGGGGCGGGCTGGATCGGCGCCGAGTTCGCGACGGCGGCGCGCGAGGCCGGGTGCGCGGTGACGGTCGTCGAGGCCGCCGACCGGCCACTGGCCGGGGCACTGCCCGCCGAGGTGGCCGCGCCGATGGCCGCCTGGTACGCGGACAGCGGGGCCTCGTTGCGCACCCACGCGCGCGTGGAGCGCGTCGAGCCCGGCGCCGTCGTGCTCGACGACGGGTCCCGGGTGCCCGCGGGCGCCGTGGTCGTCGGCATCGGCGCCCGGCCCGCCACCGCCTGGCTGGCCGGCTCCGGCATCGAACTCGGAGCCCACCGCGAGGTCGTGGCCGACAGCCACCTGCGCACCTCGCTGCCGGACGTCTACGCGGTCGGCGACTGCGCCTCCTTCCCCTCGGGCCGGTACGAGGAGCGCCTCCTCGTCCACCACTGGGACAACGCTCTGCAGGGACCGCGCACGGTGGCGGCGAACATCATCGGCGAGGCCCCGGCGGCGTACGACCCGGTTCCGTACTTCTGGTCCGAGCAGTTCGGCCGTTTCGTCCAGTACGTCGGCCACCACGCGCCCGCCGACACGACCGTCTGGCGCGGCGACTCCTCGGGCGCCGCCTGGACGGTCTGCTGGCTGCGCGACTCCCGCCTCGTCGCCCTCCTGGCGGTGGGCCGCCCCCGCGACCTGGCCCAGGGCCGCCGTCTGATCGAGGCGGGCATGCCGCTGGACCCGGAGATCCTGTCGAATCCGTCACGTCCTCTGAAGGACGCCGCGGCGTGAGCGGGCTGCGGCGTCTTCCGTCGGGCGGGCGACGCTGGGGGGCCGGGTCTCGGGCCGGTGGGTTCCCTTGGCTGAAGGGCGCCGCGGCCTGAGCAGACTCCGGCGCCTTTCCTCGGGTGCGCGACGCTGGGGGACCGGTCCCGGGCCGGGAGTTCCCTCGCCCGGCGGACCCCGGGCCGGCCGGTTCCCCCGCCGGGCGGCGGCCGCGCCGCCGCCCGGTCCGCACGGGTGCCACCGCGCCGGAATTCGACGGAATTCCGCGAGATTCACGCGCTTCTGACGCGGGACGGGTGGCGCTCGGGTACCGAGTGTCAGTCCGGGATGGCAGGCTTGTCCCGTGACCGAGATTGACGCAAAGATCGATGCTCTCGTCCCCGCCTGGCTCACCCTCCCCGACATCGCCGAACAGTTCGGCGTCGAGGTGACCCGCGTCCGGCAGCTGGTCAAGGAAGGCCAGCTGATCGCCGTACGCCGTGGTGAGAACCGCGCGCTGCACGTCCCCGCCGCTTTCATCGACGAGGACAAGGTCGTCAAGGGCCTCACCGGCACCCTGACGCTCCTGCGGGACGACGGCTTCACCGACGAAGAGATGCTCGAGTGGCTCTTCACCTCCGACCCGACCCTGCCCGGCACCCCCGCGCAGGCGCTGAGCGAGAATCGCGGCACGGAGGTGAAGCGTCGCGCCCAGGCGCTCGCCGTCTGATCCGACAACACGTCCGGCGTACGGACCACGGCCGGCCCCGGACCACCCCGGCCGCCGTGGTCCGTACGCACCGCCGCACCACGGGGGACCCACGCATGCCCGAGAACGCCGCCCGCCTCGCCGACGCCCGCGTCTACCTCTGCACGGACGCGCGCACGCGCCAGGGCGACCTCGCCGAGTTCCTGGACGCCGTTCTGGCGAGTGGCGTCGACATCGTGCAGCTGCGCGACAAGGGCATGGAGGCGGCCGAGGAACTGGAACACCTCCAGGTCTTCGCCGACGCCTGCGCCCGCCACGGCAAGCTCCTCGCGGTCAACGACCGGGCGGACGTCGCCCACGCGGCCGGCGCCGACGTACTCCATCTGGGCCAGGGCGACCTCCCGGTCCCCGCGGCCCGCGCCATCCTCGGCGACGACGTCCTGATCGGCCGTTCCACGCACGCGGCGGCGGAGGCCTCGGCCGCCGCCGTCCAGGAGGGCGTGGACTACTTCTGCACCGGCCCCTGCTGGCCCACTCCCACCAAGCCCGGCCGCCACGCACCGGGCTTGGACCTGGTCCGCCACACCGCCGCGCTGGACACCGACCGCCCCTGGTTCGCCATCGGCGGCATCGACCTGGGCAACCTCGACGAGGTGCTGGAGGCCGGCGCCCGCCGTGTCGTCGTCGTACGCGCGATCACCGAGGCGGACGACCCCGCGGCGGCGGCCGCGGAGTTCGCGAAGCGGCTGCGGCAGGCCTGACCGCCCCGATCCGCACGGCCCGTGGCCCGCCTGCCGGACCCGCCCGCGGCCCGCCCGTGACCCGCCTGCCGGACCGCCTGCGGCCCGCCGGGTCGTCCCGCCGCCCGTCGGGTCGGTCCCGCTCTGTCCGAGGGGTGGACAAGAAGCCGACGAAGCGGACAATTCCCTGCTGTTCGGTTGGGGGACCGTCGCCCCCTGGCTAACCTGCGAGTATGGCCCTCGGATCTGCCTCCACCAGGACTGACCGCGCACGCATCGTGAGCGACATGCTCGCGTCCGGCAAGAAGACGTACTCGTTCGAGTTCTCCGCGCCGAAGACCCCCAAGGGCGAGCGGAACCTGTGGAACGCGCTGCGCCGGGTCGAGGCCGTGGCCCCCGACTTCGTCTCCGTGACCTACGGAGCGGGCGGCTCCACCCGCGCAGGCACGGTCAGGGAGACCGAGCAGATCGTCGCCGACACCACGCTCACGCCGGTGGCCCACCTCACCGCCGTCAACCACTCCGTGGCGGAGCTGCGCAACATCATCGGCCAGTACGCGGACGCGGGGATCCGGAACATGCTCGCGGTCCGCGGAGACCCGCCGGGAGACCCCATGGGCGAGTGGGTGCCGCATCCCCAGGGCCTGACCTACGCGGCCGAACTCGTCCGTCTCATCAAGGAGTCCGGCGACTTCTGCGTGGGCGTCGCCGCCTTCCCCGAGATGCATCCGCGCTCCACCGGCTGGGACACGGACGTCGCGCACTTCGTCGACAAGTGCCGGGCCGGCGCGGACTACGCGATCACGCAGATGTTCTTCCAGCCCGAGTCGTACCTTCGGCTGCGCGACCGGGTCGCGGCGGCGGGGTGCGGGACACCGGTGATCCCCGAGGTCATGCCGGTGACGAGTGTGAAGATGCTGGAACGGCTTCCACAGCTCAGTAACGCTTCGTTCCCGGACGTCCTGAAAGAGCGGATCCTCACAGCCAAAGACGATCCGGCGGCTGTACGCTCCATTGGCATCGAGTTCGCGACGGAGTTTTGCGCGAAGCTGCTGGACGAGGGCGTCCCCGGACTGCACTTCATTACGCTGAACAACTCCACGGCGACGCTGGAAATCTACGAGAATCTGGGCCTGCACCACCCACAGCAGGCCTAGACCGGCCGCACCCGCGTACGACACACTGCGTAGCGGCCACTGGGAGAGGGGCGTACATGGGCTTGACGGTCCTCTATATCGCTTTCGGCATCGTCGCACTGTGGCTCCTCGGCGAGGTTCTGCTGCAGTACAAGGCGCGGCTGCGCTACCGGCTGCTCGCCTTCGTCGGCTTCGCCGGTGTGGTTCTCGGTGTGCTGATCCCGTCCGTGATCGTCGTCGGTCTGGGCGCGGCCGCCTTCGCGGTCGGCCAGACGTACGTCACGCTGTCGTTCCGCCGCGGCTTCGCGGCCGGCTGGGCGGTGGGCAACCGTCAGGCAGCCGAGCAGGCTCCGGACAAGGGTTCGGGCAGGAGCAAGCGTCGGCGCGGCGAGCCGGACCGCCAGGATCCGACGTTGGACGTCTCCGACCTCGAGCCGGAGCAGGAGGCGGCCGAGGACGCACGGTATCCGCAGAGCGACGACGACTACACCCGCGAGGACGACGTCTTCACGCCCGCGCACTCCGACCGGTTCATGCCGACCGGCTCCGGCGACCTCACGGCGACCGGCGGCACGGCCGTGTACGAGCCCCAGCCCCTGCCCGATGACACCGGCTCCTACGGCGTCTACAGCGACGCCGCCTACGCGGCCGGCGCGGGTCAGTCCGGCCAGTCCTACGCAGCCGCTCCCTCCCAGGACCAGCAGGCCTACGCGTACGACGGTTACTCCGGTTACGACCAGCAGCAGTACGGCTACGACAACGGCCAGCAGCAGTACGCCGCGTACTCCGACCCGTACATCGGCACGCAGACCTACAACGGCGCGGCGTACGACATGACGTACGGCGGCGATCAGCAGTACCCGCAGCAGCAGGGCTACGGCCAGGACCAGTACGCCACCGGCGGCTACGGCGGCGAGACCCCGGCCGGCGGCGTCTGGGTCCCGCAGCAGCGCAGCACCGACGCCCAGTACGGCGGCGAGCTTCCGCCCGAGCAGCAGTATCCGTACCAGGACAACGGCCAGGGGAACGGCAACGGGAACGGGAACGGGAACGGCGCCGGGTTCGACGAGCAGTACCGGTACTGACCGTCCGCAGCGTCCTCAGGGCCGGGAACGCCTCAGGGACCGGGTGAGGGCCGGTACGGGCGGCCCCCAGGGGTGCTCTCCGAGAGCTCGCGGGCTCACTGCGAGCCCCGGAAGTCCGGTCCCTCCACGATCAGCCCGGACACCAGGGCGCCCGACATCCCCGCGTGCGGAAGGCCGCCGCCGGGATGCGTCCAGCCGCCGACCGTGAACAGCCCCGGCATGCGGGTGCCGTTCGACGGGTGCAGCAGCCGGCCGCCCGCCGCCGCGAGCGCCGGTGCGGGCACCGCGCCGCCCTCCGCGCCCGTCGCCTCCGCGATGTCGGACGGGGTGCGGATCTCGTGCCACAGCAGACGCTCACGCACGTCCGGCACGGCGCGCCGGGTGGCGTCGAGCACCCGCTCCACGTCCGCCTTCGACACCCGCAGACCCGAGGGCACCGTGACCGTCACGGTCACCGCCTCGTGGTCCGCGTCGGGCGCGAGACCGGGGTCGTCCGGGCGCGAGACCGTCACCGTGGGCGCGGCGGGGAGTCCGGGACGCTCGCCGAAGAGCCGCTCCAGCTCCTCCGCACGGTCGGGAGTGTGCACCACCGTCCGGTGCGCCACCCCTGCCTGCCGCCCGCCGCGCAGCGCCAGCAGCACGGTCAGCCGGCTCGGCACGCCCCGCTGCGGCGCGATCTCGTCACCGCCGCGCAGCGCCGTCCCGGCGACGAGACGGTCCAGCACCTCGGGCGCGACACCGGCGACCACGAAGTCGGCGTCCTCGACCGTCGCCGCCGCGGAGCCGTCAGCCCGGGAGGGGTCCTCGGCGAGCTCGACGCCCACCGCCCGTCCGTCCTTCTCCACGATCCGCCCGACCGGCGTCCCGAAGCGGAACTCCACCCTGCGGGCCAGACACCGCTCGTACACCGCACGCGCCAGTTCCCGCATGCCTCCGCGTACGTACCAGGTGCCGAAGGCGTGCTCCATGTACGGAAGCACGGCCGCGCTCGCCGGTGCGACGCGTGGGTCGAGCCCGTACGCGAGGGCATGACTCTCCAGGAGGGCGGCGAGCCGCGGCTCGCGCAGCTCCCACGCGCCGACCTCGGCGAGCGTGCCGGCCCGGCGGGTGCGCAGCATCCTCCTGTGCGACACCGCGGGGTAGGGCTCGCGGTCGGCGAGCACCTGCCAGTTCGGCCACAGCGGTTCCTCCAGGAGCGGCCGCCGTGTCCGGTCCCAGGCCTCGCGGCCCCGCACCATGAAGTCGCCCCACCGCTCGCCCGCGCCCGCCCCGAGCGCCTGGTCGAGGGCGGTGACGACACCCGCGCGGGAGGCGTTGGGCAGCGAGACCTCGGTGCCGTCGGCGAAGACATGGCGTGCGGACGGGTCCACCTGGACCAGGTCGACACACGCCTCCAGCGGCTCCTTGCCCGTCTTGACGAACAGATCGCGCAGGACGGCGGGCACCCGCAACAGCCCGGGGCCCGTGTCGAACGTGAAGCCGTCGCGCTCGAAGCGGCCCAGTGCTCCGCCGTACGTCGACGCGCGCTCGTACACCACCACCCGATGGCCCGCGACGGCCAGCCGGGCGGCGGCCGCCATCGCGCCCATCCCGGCGCCGATCACCGCAATCCGTCCCATGCCCGCGACTTTATCGGCCACCACCGACAGGCCGGTCCGGGGGCCTCTCGCTGGTCAGCCGGGTGGTGGCCTGACATGTGCGGCGAGCCGTCTCTCCTCCCGGCGCTGGGCCCTGCGGCGCAGGAACCGCCGGATGCGGGAGACCAGGAAGAAGAGCGTCAGCAGCCCCGCGAGCAGCAGCACGGCCGCGATGACCGCCGCGGCCACGGGATGGAACATCGCGAACGTCAGGATCCCGGCGACCCCGAGGTCCTCGGCGATGCTCATGCCGACGTTGGTGAACGGCTCGGGCGAGGTGTTGATCGCCATCCGGGTCCCGGCCTTGACCGCGTGGCTCGCCAGCGCGGTCGAACCACCGATCGCGCCCGCCGCCAGGTCGGGGAGCGAACCGCTGTGTCCGGCGAGCAGCGCACCGACCACCGCCCCCGCCACCGGCCGGACCACGGTGTGCACCGAGTCCCACACCGTGTCCACGTACGGGATCTTGTCGGCGACCGCCTCGCACAGGAAGAGGACGCCCGCCGCGATGAGCACGTCGGGGCGCTGCAGGGCCTCGGGGACGTCGTCGCTCAGGCCGGTCGCGCCGAAGACGCCGAGCAGCAGCACCACCGCGTACGCGTTGATGCCGCTGGCCCAGCCGCTGGTGAAGACCAGGGGGAGTACGGACACGGCAGCGATCGTAACCAGTTGACGACGGTCCGTCCTGGGGGTGAGTGCCCAGGACTAGGTATCCGTACCCAGTGAGGGAGATGAGTATCCGGACGGATGGGGTCCGCCCCGTTCGGACGGGAGAGTGGAGGCACGGAAGGGGGCGCGGCTCCGGTACCGCCGACACGGGGCGGCGGAACGGTTCCCGCGCCCTTGGCCGCTCCTTCCGCCGGCCCGGTCGGCGGGAGTGAGGCACGGGGGAACCCGGGGAACGACCGGACGGGGCCCGACGGAGAGAGCGGGGAGCACGGGGGGAGTACGGGGGAGCACGGCGAAGCGCCGGTTCGAAGTGGCCCGCGGGGGACGCGGCCACCTCGGACCGGCGCTTTCGCATGGAGCCGGGCCGTCGCGCCAGGGCCGTCCCGCTCGGGCGCGGTGCCCTAGCGGCTGCCGCTCACACGCCCCTGGAGCAGCCGTGAGAGCGCCGCGTGGACGTCGTCCAGGGAACGCTCGGGCTGGAAGGCCTGCCAGTCCAGGGCGGCCACCAGGACCATGCCGACCAGAGCGGCCGCGGTCAGCGGGATGTCGATCTCGTCGCTGAGCTCACCGCCCGCCACCCCCTCGCGCAGCACGTCCTCGACGACCGCGACCGCCTCCCGCCTGACCACCATGAGCGTGGACTGCCAGGCCCGGTTGGTGCGCCACAGCTCGGCCACGTACAGCTGGGTGAAGGCCGGGTAACGGTCCATGAAGACGAGCCCGGCGCGGATCATCGCGTCCAGGGCGTCGACTCTCGTCCCTCCCTCGCGCTCGGTCCGCTCCGCGGCCTCGCGCAGGGAGGTGGTGAGGAGCCCCACGCCGTGCCGCAGCAGCTCTTCGAAGAGGACGGCCTTGCTGGCGAAGTTGTAGTAGACGGTGCCCTTGGCGACTCCGGCCCGCTCCGCGATCTCGTCCACGGTGGTGGCGGAGAAACCCTGTTCCGCGATGAGGGTGACGGCCGCTTCGTAGAGCTTCTGCCGGGTGGCCTCGCGGCGACCGCTGCCTGCCGTGGTGTTGCTGCTTTCCATGGCCCTGATTGTCACAGGCTCAGCTCCGGGTGAAGGCGGTCCAGGGTCCACACCTGCCTGTTGCGCGCCGACAGGGCGGTGAGCGCGAGGGCGCCCGCGGTGAACGCCGTGAGGACGGCGCACGCCTGCCAGACGGGTCCCAGACCGCCGCCGGTGATGAGCCTGCGGAGGGCCTCGACGACATAACTCATCGGCAGGAAGGGGTGGATCGCGTTGAAGAAGCGCGGACTCGTCTGGACGGGGTAGGTGCCGCCCGCCGACGTCAGCTGGAGCATCAGAAGCGCCAGTACGAGGATCCGGCCGGCCGCTCCGAAGCGCGCGTTCAGCCACTGGACGACGGCCGCGAAGCACGCCGTCACCAGGAACAGGAAGCCGACCGTCCCGGCCGCCCGCACCATCTCCAGGCCGATCGCCCAGTGCAGTACGGACATCAGGGCCGCCGTCTGCAGCACGCCCAGGGCGGCCACCGGCAGCCAGCCCGCCAGGGCGATGCGCCAGGCCGAGGCGCCGATCGCGAGTGCGCGCCGGCTGAGCGGCGGGATCAGCATGTAGGCGACCATCGCGCCCACCCACAGCGACAGCGGGATGAAGTACGGGGCGAAACCGGTGCCGTAGTTGGGCGCCTTGTGCAGGTCCCCGGAGGCGAGCTGGACCGGGTCGGCCATGACGTGGGTGCGCCGGTCGCGGTCCTGCCGGTCGTAGTCGGGGATCCGGCCGGCGCCGTCGTGCAGGCCCCCGGCCAGCTTCCCGGAGCCTCCGACGAGCTGGTAGATGCCTCCGTCGAGGTCGCTCGCGCCGGTCGTCAGCCGGCCGACACCCGTGTCGAGGTCCGCCGCGCCGGTCCTGGCCGTGCCGAGCCCGGTGTGGAGTTTCTCGGCACCCGCCGCGACCTTCGCGGCGCCCGCGTCCAGTTCGTTGATCTTGGAGACGGCGTCGTCGAGGTCCTCGGAGAGGTGCGGTGAGCGGTTCGCGAGCGCACGGGCCTGCTTCTGGAGCGTGCCCAGGTTCCGGTCGAGCGTGTCGAGGTCGCCGCCCTGGTCGTCGACGAGCGTGTCGAGGTCGTCGGCGACCGCGGCCACGTCCGCGGCGGCCTGCTTGGCCTTCTTGAGATCGGGGCACGCGGGGTCGGGGACCGGCAGGGTCTCGCAGCGCGCCTTGTAGACGTTGTTCAGCACGGTGGAGGCCGTGTGGGCGCCCCTGGAGGCGGCCGGAGCCGCCTCCACCAGGGTGCCCAGGTTGTGGCGGACCACCGACGCGGAGTCGGCGACGAGACGGGCCGTGTCGCCGATCGACTTCTCGTTGGCCTTCACGAAGGGGCCCACCTTGTCCGCGACGCCGTTGACCCTGGTGGCCAGCGTCCGCGTGCCGTCCGCGACCTGCCGTGAACCGTCCTCCAGGTCGCCGGCGCCCTTGTCGAGCCGCTTCAGGCCCGCGGAGAGCTTCCCGCTGCCCTTCTCGGCCTCCTTCAGGCCGTCCGCGAGGTCCTTGGAGCCCTTCTTGGCCTTGCCGATCCCGCCCTTGAGCCGGTCGGCCCCCTTGGCGGCCTTCTCGGTCTCCCCGTGGATGTCCGAGAACGAGATGAAGATCTTGTCGAGGAACGATCTCGACGCCTTCGTGGAGGCCGCGGTGCGCACCTCGCTGAAGACCGTGCGCGAGATCTGCCCGACGATGTAGTTGTTCGCGTCGTTCGTGCGGACCTGGAGCGCGCCGGTCTCCGGCGCGTCCCCGGAGCTGGAGGCGATCCTGCTGCTGAAGTCGGACGGCATCGTCAGCGACAGGTAGTACGTGCCGTTCTCGACACCCTTGCGGGCCTCGGCGGCGCTCACCTCGTGCCACTCGAAGGTGTCGCTGTCGCGCAGCCCCTTGGTGATGTCGTCGCCCGCCCTGAGCTTGGCGCCCCCGGCCGTCGCCCCCCGGTCGTCGTTCACGAGCGCCACGGGGATGCGGTCGAGACGGCCGTACGGGTCCCAGAACGACCACAGGTAGAGGGCGCCGTAGAGCAGCGGCAGCAGGAGGAGCGCGGCGAGTGCGGCGCGCGGCAGCCTGCCCCGGCCGAACCGCCTGAGCTCAAGAGCGGCCAGTTTCGGTGAGCGCATCGGCCGTCTCCTTCTCGTCGGTCGTTTGGGGTTCCGCGGTCTTGCGGGGGGTCTCGGCCGCGTGGGGTTCCGCGGTGCCGTCGGGTTCGCCGACTGTGCGGGGATCGCCGGGTTCGTCGGCTGTACGGGGATCGCCGGTCTTGTCGGGGTCGTCGCCTGTTCCCGTGGGCTTCCCGGTCCGGCCGGTGGACACGGTGACCACCCCTTCGGGGGCCTCGCTGCACACCGCGACGACGGTGGTGCCGGATGCGGCGATCGACGCCAACAGGGCCCACGCCTCGGCCCGTTCGGCATCCGACAGCTTGAGGTCGGTGTCGTCGACGCCGAGCAGCCCCGGACGGCCGACGAGGGCCAGCGCGACGGACAGTCGCAGGCTTTCGAGCCGCTCCAGATCGCGTACGGCGGTCCGGGACCCCTTGGGCAGGGCTTCCCGGTCCAGCCCGGCGGCGGTCAGCGCGTCGTCGATCCGCCGTTCCGTCTCGGCGTTCCGCCCGGCCCTCGGGCGCCACAGCCCCCGCAGCGTCCCCCCGAACCGCCTTTGCAGCAGCGCCCGTTCGAGCAGGTGCTCCCCGACGGTCAGGGCGGGGTCCAGATCGGTGACGCCCGGGACGTGGGCGAGCGCGCTCGCGCGGCGCACCGCGGCCATCTGCTTCGGCAGGGTCGATCCGCCCATGACGCCGCTTCCCTCGGTGGGCCGCATCCGGCCGGTGAGGGCGAGCAGCAGGCACGTCCGGCCGGATCCGGACGGGCCCTCGACCGCGATCAGCGAACCGGGCTCCGCGCTCACCCCCACCCCGCGGAACGCCCAGCCGCGGGGCCCCTCGAGTCCCAAGTCCGTGGCCGTGACACCGAGTCCGTGCGGACCGTCCACAGCGTCCCCACCCCCTGAGCAATTTTGAACTGACTGGTCAGTGCAAAAACTAACGCGAACCTTCGATCGAAGCAAAGGCGCAGGTCAGAACGGATTGTCAGTGGCATACCTCACGATGGGCACATACGGCCACAGTGCCGTCACACAGACGACAGGAGGTTCGTCATGGCCACCTCTTCCGCAGCAGCCCCCCACCGGCGCCGCGCCCCCGGCCCTGCCCCCTCACTGACCGGCCCCGCGAGCGACGTGCACCCCGTGCTCCGCCGGACCACGGCCCCGCCCGCCGCCCTCGACCTGCTGGCCCAGGCCCGCGCCGGACTCGAGGAGGCGGCGGTCCTGGAAACGCCCAACGAGCGTTACGCGACGGCCCACTTGGCCGCTCTGCGCACCGCCGCCGCTGTCCTCGCCGCGCGGGGACGACCCGAACCCACCCCCCGACGCCGGGCCCGCATCCGCAGCGCCTGGGAGGTGCTCCCCGAGATCGCGCCCGAACTGACCGAGTGGAGCGCCCTGTTCGCTTCCGGCGCCGGCCGCCGCGCCCGGGCCGAGGCCGGCATCCAGGGCGCGGCGGGCAACCGCGACGCCGACGACCTCATACGGGACGTGGCGATGTTCCTGCGCATCGTCGAGCGGATGCTCGTGCTCCAACCCGTCCTGCCCCAGCCACGGCAGGACGGGGGTCGGGAGGTCCCGGACGCCGGCTGACCGTGCGGGGGAGGGAGATCAGGACGCGCGCGGTCCGGCGCCGCCGTCGAAGCCGTGGACCGCCGCACCGGCAGGCGCACCGGCGGCCCGCACGCCCGCCGTGCGGTCCCCCTTGATCCACGATTCGGGTCCGACACCCGGTCCATCACCCGATCCGTCACCTCATTCGTCATGTGATCCACCACGTGAACCGGCGCGTGAGACGGAGGATCGGGTACGGCGGCGGAGGCAATAGGGTGGAGACGCCTGATGCCTCCCGCCGGGAGGCCCCCCGATCGCTCCGCCCTACCCGAGGCGGTGCCGCGCCGAGGAGTCAACTGCCGTGTCGGACCCGATGCGCCCCCGCGCTTCTCTCCGTACCGCCGTGGTCTGGGAGGTCCTCAAGGACGCCCTCGACCGCCGGGTCAAGGCGACCGGACGGGAGTCCCTGGACGTTCTCGACACCGGGGGCGGCAGCGGTAACTTCGCGGTGCCCGCGGCCCGACTCGGCCACCGCGTCACCGTCGTCGACCCGAGCCCGAACGCGCTGTTCGCGCTGGAGCGCAGGGCCGCCGAGGCCGGCGTCGCCGACCGCGTCAAGGGCGTGCAGGGCGACGCCCACGGTCTCTTCGACGTCGTCGAGCGAGGCGGCTACGACGCGGTGCTGTGCCACGGGGTCCTCGAGTACGTGGACAACCCGGCCGAGGGCGTGCGCAACGTGGTGGACGCGCTGCGCCCCGAGGGCGTCCTCAGCCTGCTCGCCGCCGGCCTGGGCGGTGCGGTGATCGCCCGCGCCCTCGCCGGACACTTCAAGGAGGCCAGGCACGCCCTCGCCGACCCCGACGGGCGCTGGGGCGAGGGCGACCCCGTGCCCCACCGCTTCACCGCCGAGCAGCTCACCGCGCTCGTCGAGGGCGCGGGCCTGCGCGTCGGCGCCATTCATGGCGTACGGGTCTTCGCGGACCTGGTCCCCGGAGTCCTCGTGGACACCGAACCGGGAGCCCTCGAAGCACTCCTGAAGCTGGAGGCGGCGGCCGCGGAACTCGCCGCGTTCCACTCCGTGGCCACACAGCTTCATGTGCTCGGTGAGCCGCAGGGGACCGACGAGGCCTGAGTCGTCCGCCGTGGTGCGCCCCTGATCAGGGGCGGGGCGGCAGATGGAGTACGCCACAGGCCACCCGATCGAGCCCTCGGCGCCGTATGATCGAGGGAGACCGTCCGGCATGACGGGCCGGTCGCTGGGGAATGCAGGCCTCAGTGGATCGGGGTGCCATGGCGGGTTCCGGTTGGCGAATTGGCGCAGAGGGGCGGGTTTCACGGGGGCGATTCCCTGCCTATCCTGAAGGGGACCCCCGGTCGCCCCGGCGACTGCACGATGAGGAGGACGCCGTGCCGCTCTCGGAGCACGAGCAGCGAATGCTCGAGCAGATGGAGCGAGCGCTGTACGCCGAAGATCCCAAGTTCGCGACAGCGCTTGAGGGAAGCGGGCTGCGTACGTACACCCGGCGACGGGTCTACCAGGCGGTCGCGGGCTTCCTGGTGGGTATCGCGCTCCTCATGGCCGGAATGGTCGCAGTACAGATCTGGCTGAGCGTGGTGGGTTTTCTTGTCATGCTGGGCTGTGCGGTGCTTGCCGTCACCGGTTGGCGCAAGGCTCCCAAGCCGGGAGAACAACCGGCGACGCCCGGCGCACCCGCCGCGCGTCGCCAGGCGCGACAGCGCCGCTCCATGATGGACCGCATCGAACAACGCTGGCAGCGACGTCGCGACGAGCAGGGCCAGTAACAGCAGCAGCGGCCGCCGCGGCAACGGCGGACGGGCCGCGCAAGTAGGACATCGTGAGGGGGTGTCCACCCGGACCGGGTGGACACCCCCTCACGCGATGCCACCAACACCCGCCCCCGCCTCCGGCCGAGCCCACCCGCCCAACCCGACCGGGCCCGGTAACCGGTGGCGCGGTCCGACCGGTGGCCCAGCCCGACCGGTGGCGCGGTTCGCCCCGGTGTGCTGCTGTTGCTGTCCGTCTCGTGGGCGGCCCGCTCGTGAATCCCGTGTGGCCCGCCCCCCCGGTCGGGAGGTGCGGGCCACAGGCGGTGTCCGAAGTGGTGTCCGACGTCAGCCGTTCTGCCCCGAGGGGCGTCGCAGCAGAGTCTCCTTGCGGGCCGCCATCCGGGCCGTCACGGTCGCCCGGCGGGCCGACGCCGCCCAGGCCACTCTGATGGCTGAGCGGGGTGCGACGAGCGCCCGCAACCGGGCGAGCCGGCTCGCCGGAGTGCGCAGGGCAGCCGCGACCCGGCGGGCGTCCTCCGCGAGCCCCGCGATCATCCGGGGACGCGGGGCGTAGAGAACCTGCTCCACCGCCGCCGCCACCCGGTGCACCGCCTCCGCCGCGTCCCAGTCGAGAAGCCCGAGCCGCACGATCCGCGCCGCGGCGTTGCGCGGAGTCTGGGACTCGTCCGGCACGATCCCGTAGTCCCACGCCGTGTCGGTCACCTCCAGCCAGGCCGCCAGCGTGTACGCCGCCGCGTCCGCCTCACCGCGGCCGTGCGCACCGAGCCGCTGGGCCCGGACCCGCAGCCGCCACAGCATGGGCAGCAACGGCAACGCCAGCACCAGGAGTGCCAACAGGGTGAGCCCCAGGGTCTGGAACCACGGTGTGCCGTCGTCCTTGGAGCCCACCGCGGCCGACGCGGACTGGCTCGGGCACCCCTCCAGCCGCTTCAGCTGGGCCGAGCAGGTGGTGCCCGCCGACGGCGCGGTGGACGGCGCGGCGGACGTCGAGGTCGCCGGATTCGGAAGCGTCGGCGTGTCCAGGCCGGGAGTGGCCGTCTGGGTGTAGTCCGGCACCGAACCCCGGTTCGGGGTCGGCTCGAAGCGGGTCCAGCCCACCCCCTCGAAGTACAGCTCGGGCCAGGCGTGCGCGTCCCGCAGCCCCACCGACATCGAACCGTCGGCCTGCGGGGAGCCGGGCGTGAAGCCCACCGCGACCCGGGCCGGGATGCCCAGCGTGCGGGCCATCGAGGCCATCGCGAAGGAGAAGTGGACGCAGAAACCCTGCTTGTCCCTCAGGAAGCGCGCGATGGCGGCCGAGCCGCTGCCGACCTGCACCTGGGTGTCGTAGGTGAATCCGCCGGTCACCGCGAAGTAGTCCTGGAGCTTGACCGCCTGCTCGTAGTGGTTCGTCGAGCCCTCGGTGACCTTGCGCGCGGTCTGGGCCACCACCGCGGGCAGCGACTCGGGCACCTTGGTGAACTCACGCTTCAGGGCCGCCGACGGCTCCGGCGCGTCCGCGAGCTGCGCCGCGGTCGGCTGGACGATCAGGCTGGTGACGTCGTACTCCACACCGCGCGTGTTCTGGCCGTGGTCGCCGACGAGCGTGCGGCCCACCGGCTCGTAGCGCCAACTGCCCTTGATGCTCACCCGGCTCGCGGGGTACGGCATCGGAAGCCAGTCCTGCGCGTACCAGTCGGCCGCTGCGATACGGGTGCGGATCTTGCTGCGCCGGACGTCCGCCCCGAGGCCGACCGGGGTCGGGAACGTGTCGGGCACGTCCTGGATGTGCCGCTGGGCCGGCTTCCACGCCGTGCCGTCGAAGTCGTCCAGGGACACGATCCGCAGATACATGTCCTGGGTGTCCTGCGTGTTGGTGCGGTAGGACATGACCTGGCGGTCCTCGTCCACGTTCAGGCTGTCGCGGAGGGAGACCAGCGGGTTCACCGCGGAGATCGTGCCGCCGCCGCCGGAGCCCGGGCCCACGCCCCTACCGGCGGCGTCCAGCAGACCGCCGTCGAGAGCGGGCAGGCCGAGCGGCACCACCAGGGCGACACCCAGCGCGACCGCGCCGATGCGCCGCCCCGTGCGGACCGGTGCGGTCGCGCCCGTCGATACGTCCGGCCCCCGGGTGCGGGGCGCGCCGCCGAAGACACGCCCCCACTGCGAGAGCCGGTCACGGCCCTCCGCCAGAAGCAGCATCAGATAGCCCCCGGCCGCGAGCAGGAACCACAGCCAGGTGGCCCCGCCGCCCGAAAGACCCGCGGCGACCGAGTACAGCGCGAGCAGCGGGAGTCCGGCGGGGGCCGCGATGCGGAACGTCACCGCGAGCGCGTCCACCGCGAGCCCGATCACCAGGACACCACCGACCAGCATCAGCCGGATGCCGTCGGACAGCGGTGCCGGTATCGCGTACCTGCCGACGTCGTCCGTGCCCGTTCGGAGCAGGTCGCCGAGGTGCTGGAACGCCTCCGGCCCGGGAACGAAACCGAGGACTGCCTGCTGCCGGGCGAAGACCAGGGTCAGCAGCATCAGCGTCACCAGCGCCTGCGCCGCCACGGTCAGCGGCCGGGCCAGCGGAACCCGCCGGGTCAGCGCGCCCACACCGGCCTGCAGTGCCAGCAGGAACGCCGCCTGGAACAGCCAGGTCACCGGTTCGACCAGCGGCAGCAGAGCACACGCCGCCATCAGCGTGGCCGCGGCCGAGCACAGCGTCAGTCGTGCCCGCCCGCTCATCGGACTCCACCCCCTGCCGAACTCCCCGTGGACGCGGCACTCGTGCGCTGCCTGTCCGCCAGCCGCCACAGGTCCGCGAGATCCGCGCCACGCGGCACGGTCACGGCGGTCCAGCCCGCCTCGCGCAGCATGCGCAGTCGATCCTCGCTTCTGACCAACGGGCCGGGGACGTCCGTGGGTTCCCGCACCCAGGCCTCGCTGTCCAGCAGGAAGGCGACGGCCCCACCGCTGCGCTGGCGCATCTTGCCGAGCACCGACGCCTGCTCCTCGTCCAGGTGGCCCAGGAAGGCGATCAGCAGCCCTTCGTTCCCGCTGCGCAGGACGTCGTAGGCGCGGGACAGCCCGGTGCCGTCCGAGTGGTCGATGACCGCGAGCGTGTCCATCATCAGCCCGGCGGCGTCCGCCGACTGCTGGCTCGCGCCCGCGAACCCGTCGGCGCCCTCCCCGGGCACCGAACTGCCGTCGTCCGTCAGCAGCCTGACGGAGAAGCCCCGCTCCAGCATGTGCACCAGCGACGAGGCCGCGCCCGAAACCGCCCACTCGAAGGCCGAGTCGGGACCCGCACCCTGGTAGGCGATGCCCCGGGTGTCGAGCAGCACCGTGCAGCGGGAGCGCTGCGGCTGTTCCTCACGACGGACCATCAGTTCGCCGTAGCGCGCGGTCAGGCGCCAGTGCACCCGGCGCAGGTCGTCGCCGTAGCGGTAGCCGCGGGGGATGATGTCGTCCTCGCCGGCCAGCGCCAGCGAGCGCTGCCTTCCCTCGCCGTACCCCTTCGCCTCGCCGGTCAGCCGCACCGACGGCAGCGGCTCCACGCGCGGGATGACGGTCAGGGTGTCGTACGTGGAGAAGGAGCGTGTCAGCTCGCACATGCCGAAGGGGTCCGTGAGCCGCAGTTGCAGCGGTCCCAGCGGATAGCGGCCACGCAGGTCGGAGCGCACCCGGTAGGACACCTCGCGGCGGCCGCCCGCCTCCACCCGGTCCAGGACGAACCGGGGCCGCGGCCCGAGCACGTACGGCACCCGGTCCTGGAGCATCAGCAGTCCGGTGGGCAACCGGGACACGTTGTCCATCCGCAGATGGACCCGGGCCTCGGAGCCCGCGGGTACGCGCCCGGGGGAGAGCCTGCGGCTGCCCGCGACGCGGTACCGGGTGCGGTACAGCACGGTCGCGCAGACCAGGGGAAGCGCCGCGAGCAGCAGGCCGACCCGGAGCAGATCGCTCTGCCCCAGGACGTACGCGCAGATCACGGCGGCGACTCCGGCGGCCAGGAAGGAGCGTCCGCGGGTGGTGAGACCGGCGAGCGCGGTGCGCAGCCCGCCCTTCTCCTCCTCGGCGTCGCCCGTCCCCCCGGACATCACAGCCTCCGGGGCGGCTGCTGGCCGAACGCGGGCGCGCCGCGGCCCATCGGGTAGCCGGAGCCGGCCTGCTGCTGGGGTGCTGCCGGAACGGGGGTGTGCTGCAGGATCTCCTGGACGACCTGCTCGGCCGTACGACGGTTCAGCTGCGCCTGGGCGGTGGGGAGCAGACGGTGTGCCAGGACCGCCACGGCGAGTGCCTGGATGTCGTCCGGCAGCGCGTACTCCCGGCCGCTCAGGGCTGCGGACGCCTTCGCCGCGCGCAGCAGGTGCAGGGTGGCACGCGGCGAGGCGCCGAGTCTCAGGTCGGGGTGGGTGCGCGTGGCGGCGACCAGGTCGACCGCGTACCGGCGGACGCTGTCCGCGACGTGGACCGTGCGGACGGCGTCGATCAGCTTCACGATCTCGTGCGCGTGCGCCACCGGCTGGAGGTCGTCCAGCGGGTTCACGCCGCCGTGGATGTCCAGCATCTGGAGTTCGGCCTCCGCGCTGGGGTAGCCGATGGAGACCCGGGCCATGAAACGGTCGCGCTGCGCCTCCGGCAGCGGGTAGGTGCCCTCCATCTCGACGGGGTTCTGCGTGGCGACCACCATGAAGGGGCTGGGCAGTTCGTAGGTCTGCCCGTCGATGGTGACCTGGCGCTCCTCCATCGACTCCAGGAGTGCGGACTGCGTCTTGGGCGAGGCGCGGTTGATCTCGTCGCCGATCACGATCTGCGCGAAGATCGCGCCCGGCTTGAACTCGAAGTCCCGGCGCTGCTGGTCCCAGATGGACACACCGGTGATGTCCGAGGGCAGCAGGTCGGGCGTGAACTGGATACGCCGCACCGAGCAGTCGATGGACCGTGCCAGCGCCTTGGCGAGCATGGTCTTGCCGACGCCCGGGACATCCTCGATCAGAAGATGCCCCTCGGCGAGCAGCACGGTCAGCGAAAGCCGTACGACCTCTGGCTTGCCCTCGATCACTCCTTCCACCGAACTGCGGACTCGCTCCACAGTGGCGGTCAGATCCGTGAGGCTCGCTCGATCGTCATAGGTCGTCACCCGGCCCTCCTCGGCCCTTTCCCGGGCCGACGCCCTGTGCGGACCGGCCCACCCCGAAAAACGGACACCACGCGCGAAGTTCCGCGTGACGCCACACCCGCATTCTTGTTGCCGTTACCGGTTCGTGTCACTCGCCTGTGGATAACTGGCTGCGATATGTCGGGTCTTACGGGCTTTTGGGCGCCGAAAGGTCGGGGTCATTTCGTGAAGTGAGAGTCCCACGAGGGCCCCCTGAGGTTGTACGAGGGGGCCGGTGGGAGCGTTCAGGCGGGATCGATCTCGCGCAGCAGGCCCGTCGTCACGTCGAAGACGAAGCCGCGCACGTCCTCCGTGTGGAGCAGGAACGGGGAGGTGCGCACCCGTTGCATCGACTGCCGTACGTCCTGTTCGACGTCCCGGAAGGCTTCGACCGCCCAGGCGGGGCGCTGGCCGACCTCCATCTCCAGGTCGTGCCGGAACTCCTCGGTGAGGGACTCCAGGCCGCAGCCGGTGTGGTGGATGAGCACGACGCTCCGGGTGCCGAGCGCTCGCTGGCTGATCGTGAGGGAACGGATCACGTCGTCGGTGACCACACCGCCCGCGTTGCGGATGGTGTGACAGTCGCCAAGCTCCAGGCCGAGCGCCGCGTGCAGGTCGAGCCGGGCGTCCATGCACGCGACCACGGCCACGTGCAGCACGGGCCGTGCGTCCATCCCCGGGTCGGTGAACGCGGCGGCGTACCGGTGGTTCGCCTCGACGAGGCGATCGGTCACGGTGCCGTCGGGGGAGACGCCGCGGGTGGATATGGCGTCTTCGGGCTCTGTGGGTACGGATGCAGAAGTCGTCATAGCTATGACGTTACTGGTCACGTATGAAGTAGTCCTGCTGTGAGGGTGGACAAAGAACGTCATCGTCTCTTGTTGTGAGGTAACCCACATGGGCTCTCGGTACCGGCCGTTTGGGTGATCTTTACCGATTCGTGACTTCGTCGGGGGCTTGATCGAGGAGCGGTCCGCGACGCGCATGCCGGTTGATTGACCGCGACACGGCGTGGACTAAAGTGACGCGAAGCGGGAGTCGAGACTCCCTGCTGGACTGTTTTCCCCCGGAGACCCGGCGATTTTCCGGCGTCTTCCCCGCGTGCGCGGCGCGTACGTACGGCTCGGCCTCCTCCCGCTCCCGGTCGGCTGACGCCACTCACCCGGCGGCAGCAGGCCTCCCCTTCTCGAGCGGGCGGGGACCCGGCGGTGCGTGCCACCGTGCCGGATCTGAGAGGGCCCCTTGAGCCAGAGTCGACACGTCCCGGTGATGCTCCAGCGGTGCCTGGACATGCTGGCCCCGGCCCTCGCCGAGCCGGGAGCCGTCGTCGTCGACTGCACGCTCGGACTCGGCGGCCACAGCGAGGCGCTCCTCACCCGCTTCCCCGAGGCCCGTCTGGTGGCCCTCGACCGTGACAAGGAAGCGCTGCGGCTCTCCGCGGAGCGGCTCGCGCCCTTCGGCGAACGCGCCACCCTCGTGCACGCCGTCTACGACGAACTGCCCGACGTGCTCGCCCGCCTGGACGCCCCGCGCGTCCAGGGCGTCCTGTTCGACCTCGGCGTCTCCTCCATGCAACTCGACGAGGCCGACCGCGGGTTCGCCTACGCCCAGGACGCCCCGCTCGACATGCGCATGGACCAGACGACGGGGATCAGCGCGGCCGAGGTGCTCAACACCTACGCGCCGGGCGAACTGGTACGGATCCTGCGCGCGTACGGCGAGGAGAAGCAGGCCAAGCGGATCGTCTCCGCCGTGGTGCGCGAACGCGAGAAGGAGCCGTTCGGCAACAGTGCGCGGCTCGTCGAGCTGATCCGCGACTCCCTGCCGCAGGCCGCCAAGCGCACCGGCGGCAACCCGGCCAAGCGCACCTTCCAGGCCCTGCGCATCGAGGTCAACGGCGAGCTGAGCGTCCTGGAGAGGGCGATCCCCGCCGCCGTGAAGGCGCTCGCCGTCGGCGGCCGGATCGCCGTGCTGTCGTACCACTCGCTGGAGGACCGGCTGGTCAAGCAGGTCTTCGCGGCAGGCGCCGCCACCACCGCGCCGCCCGGCCTGCCCGTGGTGCCCGAGCGCTACCAGCCCCGGCTCAAGCTGCTCACCCGCGGTGCCGAACTTCCCACCGAGGAAGAGGTCGCCGAGAACCGGCGAGCGGCTCCGGCGCGGCTGCGCGGGGCACAGCGCATCCGTGAGGACGCCGAGTGAGGCGCCGGGAGGGGGAGAGCGAGTGAGTGGGAAACCCGAACGCACGGCGCGGCCGAGGGCCGGCGGCGCCTCCCCGCGACGCGACCGCGGGTCGGGAAAGCGAACCCGCCGGGAGGGCCTGTGAGCAGGAAACCCGAACTCAAGGGCCGAGCCGCCCGGCTCGCCCGGCTTCTCCCCGCCGGCGCGGCAGGCGCCGCCCGGACCCCCTTCGTCCTGCTCGTCGTGCTCCTGCTCGGCGGCGGACTCATCGGCCTGCTCGTACTGAACTCCGCGCTGAGCGAGGGATCCTTCCACCTCGACGACCTCCAGAAGGACACCAAGACCCTCACCGACGAGGAGCAGGCGCTGCAGCGGGACGTGGACGCCTACTCCGCGCCCGACGCCCTCCAGCGCCGCGCCCGTGAGCTGGGCATGGTCCCGGGCGGCGACCCCGCCTTCCTCAACCCGGACGGCACCGTCAAGGGCGTCCCCGAAACGGCCGCCAGGGACTCCTCCCTGCAGAACCCGGCGATGCGGCCGCCCGAGGTCCTCGGCTCCTCGCCGACCGCGAGCCAGGCCCCGCCCACCAGCTCCCCGGCCACCGGCAACTCCGCCACGAGCACCCCCGCCACCCCGGCCGCCACCACCCCGGTCGCCACCCCTCGGGCCGTCGGTACCCCCAACACCCCGAGCACGTCCCGCGCACGGTCCCTGGCTTCCGTTCCCACCCCCACCCCCACCCTCACCCCGTCCACGCAGCGCTCCTCGACCCCCGGCAGGTGACGGAAGTGTCCGACAGGGAACCGCCGCGCCGCCGTGTGCCCGGCCCCGCCCGGCCCGCACGTCCCGGCGGCCAGCGCCGCCCGGGCCCCGGCGCCCGCCCCGCACGCCGTCCCGGCACAACCAGGCCCGGCGCACCCAGGTCCGGCGGCTCGCGCCCCCTGCGGCTCGGCAGTCCCCGGCCCCGGCTCCGCATGGTCAGCCTCGCCCTGACGCTGGTGATGGCCGCCTTCGTCGTCCGGCTGCTCCAGGTACAGGCCGTGGACGCGAGCGCGTACGCCGCGAAGGCGGAACAGAACCGCTACGTCGGCCGCACGCTGGCCGCCACCCGCGGCGGGATCACGGACCGCAACGGCGTCGAGCTGGCCACGAGTGTGGACGCGTACGACATCACGGCCGACCCCACGATGTTCACGCGGGCGGCGACGAAGGTGTCGGACGCGCCCGAGCAGGCCGCGGCGCTGCTCGCGCCGATCCTCGACCAGAGCCCGGACACGGTCGCGAGGAAGCTGCGGACGAAGAACACCCGCTACACGCTCCTCGCACACCGCCGGACCCCGCAGGTCTGGAAGCAGATCAAGGACCTGAAGACCACGCTCGCGGCCAAGGCGGAGACCGACAAGAGCGCGGTCAACTTCCTCGCGGGCGTCCTCGCGGTCCCGGCGAGCAAGCGTGTGTACCCGAACGGCGATCTGGCCGCCGGGATACTGGGCTGGGTCAACGCCGACGGCAAGGGCGGCGGCGGTGTCGAGCAGCAGCTGAACAAGGAGCTCTCCGGCAAGGACGGCAAGCTCCGCTACGCGCAGTCCGGCGGCCGTCAGGTGCCGACCGTCGGCTCCACCGAGACGCCCGCAGTGGCCGGCTCCGACGTCGAACTGACCATCGACCGTGACATCCAGTGGGCCGCGCAGAACGCCATCACCGAGCAGGTGAAGAAGTCCGGGGCTGACCGCGGATACGTGATCGTGCAGGACACCCGCACCGGCGAGGTGCTCGCGATGGCCGACTCGCCCGGCTTCGACCCGAACGACCTCTCCCAGGCCAGTGCGGCGGCCCTGGGCAACGCGGCCCTCCAGGACGCGTACGAGCCCGGCTCCACCGCCAAGGTCATGTCGATGGCCGCCGTGCTGGAGGAGAACGTCGCCACGCCCGGGACGCACGTGGTCGTGCCGAACCGGCTGCACCGCGGCGACCGGCTCTTCCAGGACGACGTCGACCACGCGACCTGGAACCTGACGCTCAACGGCGTGCTCGCCAAGTCCAGCAACATCGGCACCATCCTGGCCGCCGGCCAGCTCGGCAAGACGCAGCAGGCGGCCAACAAGGTCCTCTACTCGTATTTGCGCAAGTTCGGCATCGGCGGCTACACCGGGCTCGACTTCCCCGGCGAGACGAGGGGCATCCTCGCGCCCGCCGACAAGTGGTCGACGTCGCAGCAGTACACGATTCCTTTCGGCCAGGGCGTCTCCATCAACGCGATGCAGGCCGCGTCCGTCTACTCGACGATCGCCAACGGCGGCGTACGCGTGGAGCCGACGCTGGTACGCGGCACGAAGGGACCCGACGGCCGCTTCGCTCCCGTCGCCCAGCCGAAGAAGACCAGGGTCGTGAGCGCGAAGACGGCGAAGACCCTCGCCCAGATGCTGGAGTCCGTCGTGGACGACGAGGAGGGCACCGGCGCCAAGGCGCGCATCCCCGGCTACCGGGTCGCGGGCAAGACGGGTACGGCCAACCGCGTGGATCCGGCCACCGGCAAGTACCACGGCTACACCTCGTCGTTCGCCGGGTTCGCCCCCGCCGACAAGCCCAGGATCACCGTCTACTGCGCGATCCAGAACGCCACCAAGGGCAGCTACTTCGGCGGCCAGATCTGCGGCCCCATCTACAAGCAGGTCATGGAGTTCGCGCTGAAGACCCTCCAGATCCCGCCCACCGGAGCCGGGGCCGCCAACCTCCCCGTCTCCTTCACCCCGTGATCCACCCCGAGCCCGAGCCCGCCCCCGACCGCACACCCTGATCAGCCCGTACGTACAACGGACCAGGAACCACCTCGTGACAACGATCACCCCGGATCCCCGCAACCAGGGCTCCTCGCGCCCCTCGCTTCGCTCCGGCGGGGGTGAGCCCGGTACGCTCACCGCCGTGCCACACGCTGATCAGTCCCAAACCACCCAGAAGGGCGTTCCTGTGACATATCCGGGGCCGCCGCGACCGGTCCAGAACTCCGCAACACCCCTCGCGGAGCTCGCCGATCAGCTGGGTGCCAACGCCCCGGCGTCGACCGCGGAGGTCACGGGCATCACCCATGACTCCCGCGCCGTGCGCCCCGGCGACCTCTACGCCGCGCTGCCCGGCGCCCGCCTGCACGGCGCCGACTACGTGACCCAGGCGGCCGGTCTCGGCGCGGTCGCCGTGCTCACCGACCCCACCGGTGCCGAGCGGGCCGCGGCCACCGGCCTGCCGGTCCTCGTGGTCGACGACCCGCGCGGACGCATGGGCGAGCTCGCGGCCACGATCTACGGCCACCCCGGGCGCGACCTGCTCCAGATCGGCATCACCGGAACCTCCGGCAAGACCACCACGGCGTACCTCGTCGAGGGCGGTCTGAAGACGGTCCGCAGCACCGGCCTCATCGGCACGGTGGAGATGCGCATCGGCGACGAGCGCATCAAGTCGGAGCGCACCACCCCCGAAGCAACCGATCTCCAGGCGCTGTTCGCGGTCATGCGCGAGCGCGGCGTCGACGCGGTCGCGATGGAGGTTTCCAGCCACGCGCTGGTGCTCGGCCGGGTCGACGGCTGCGTCTTCGACATCGCCGTCTTCAACAACCTCAGCCCGGAACACATGGAGTTCCACTCCGACATGGAGGACTACTTCCGGGCCAAGGCGCAGCTGTTCACTCCGGAACGCAGCAAACTCGGCGTGATCAACCTCGACGACGCCTACGGGCGCCGGCTGGCCGAGGAGACCGCCGTGCCCGTCGTCACCTTCTCCGCGGAGGGCCACCCGGACGCCGACTGGCGGGCCGAGGAGGTCGAGGTCGGTCCGATGGACTCGGTCTTCGTCGCGGTCGGGCCCAAGGGCGAGCGGATCACCGCCAGGTCGCCGCTCGCGGGCCCCTTCAACGTGGCGAACACCCTCGCCGCGATCGTCGCCCTCGCCGCCGCCGGACTCGACCCGCAGACCGCGGCCGACGGCATCGCCGCCGTCCCGGGCGTCCCGGGCCGGCTGGAGCGCGTGGACGCCGGCCAGCCCTACCTCGCGGTGGTCGACTACGCCCACAAGACGGACGCCGTCGAGTCGGTGCTGCGCGCACTGCGCAAGGTCACCGAGGGCCGGCTGCACGTCGTGCTCGGCTGCGGCGGCGACCGGGACATGACCAAGCGGATGCCGATGGGCGCCGCCGTGGCGCGGCTCGCCGACACCGCCGTACTGACATCGGACAACCCCCGCTCCGAGGACCCCCTCGCGATCCTCGCGACGATGCTCGCGGGCGCCGCCGAGGTACCGGCCCACGAGCGCGGCGAGGTCCAGGTCTTCGAGGACCGGGCCGCCGCCATCGCCGCCGCCGTCGCCCGGGCCCGGCCCGGCGACACCGTGCTGGTCGCGGGCAAGGGCCACGAGCAGGGCCAGGACATCGCCGGGGTGGTGCGTCCCTTCGACGACCGCCAGGTGCTTCGCGAAGCTATCCAGAAGACCCAGGGATGAACTTGTGATCGCCCTCTCTCTCGCCGAGATCGCAGCAGTCGTCGGCGGGCAGACGTACGACATACCGGATCCGGCCCTCCAGGTCACCGGACCGGTCGTCAGAGACTCCCGTGAAGTGGAGCCAGGCAGCCTCTTCGTCGCCTTCGCCGGCGAGCGCGTGGACGGCCACAACTTCGCCCGGGCGGTCGTCGACGCGGGCGCGGTCGCCGTACTGGCCTCCCGGCCCGTCGGCGTGCCCGCGATCGTCGTCGAGGACGTGCAGACGGCCCTCGGCGCCCTCGCCCGCCACGTCGTCGAACGGCTCGGCACGACCCTCGTGGCCCTCACCGGCTCCGCGGGCAAGACCAGCACCAAGGACCTGATCGCCCAGGTCCTGCGGAGCAAGGCGCCGACCGTCTTCACGCCCGGTTCGCTCAACAACGAGATCGGACTGCCGCTGACCGCGCTGACCGCCACCGAGGAGACGAAGTACCTCGTGCTGGAGATGGGCGCCCGCAGCATCGGCCACATCCGTTACCTCGCGGATCTCACCCCGCCGAAAATCGGTCTCGTCCTCAACGTCGGCACCGCCCACATCGGCGAGTTCGGCGGCCGCGAACAGATTGCACAGGCGAAGGGCGAGCTCGTCGAGGGCCTCCCCGAGGACGGCGCCGCGGTCCTCAACGCCGACGACCCCCTCGTCCGCGCCATGGCCTCCCGGACGAAGGCGCGGGTGGTGCTTTTCGGAGAGTCCGGCGAAGCGGACGTACGCGCCGAGAACGTCCGTCTCACGGACCTTGGACAGCCTGCGTTCAGGCTTCACACACCCTCCGGGTGCAGTGATGTGACCATGCGCCTGTACGGTGAGCATCACGTGTCGAACGCGCTCGCCGCGGCCGCCGTCGCCCATGAGCTGGGCATGTCCGCAGACGAGATCGCCCGCGCGCTCTCCGAGGCGGGCTCCCTCTCCCGCTGGCGGATGGAGGTCACCGAGCGCCCGGACGGCGTGACGGTCGTCAACGACGCCTACAACGCGAACCCCGAGTCCATGCGAGCCGCCCTGCGCGCGCTCGTGGCGATGGGACGAGGGCGTCGTACGTGGGCGGTGCTCGGTCAGATGGCCGAGCTCGGGGACGAGGCTCTCGCCGAGCACGACGCGATCGGGCGGCTCGCCGTCCGACTCAACGTCAGCAAGCTCGTCGCGGTCGGGGGCAGGGAAGCGTCCTGGCTCCAACTGGGCGCATATAACGAGGGTTCGTGGGGTGAGGAGTCGGTGCACGTGTCCGACGCACAGGCGGCTGTCGACCTGCTGCGCAGCGAGTTGCGCCCGGGGGACGTCGTCCTCGTGAAGGCGTCCCGGTCGGTCGGGCTCGAACGGGTGGCGCAGGCGCTGCTCGACGGTGCCGAGGGTGAGGTTGCTGCCCGATGATGAAGCAGATCCTGTTCGCAGGAGTCATTGGTCTGTTCCTCACCCTGGTCGGCACGCCGTTGCTGATCAAGCTGCTGGCCCGCAAGGGCTACGGGCAGTACATCCGTGACGACGGGCCGAAGGAGCACCACAGCAAGCGCGGTACGCCGACGATGGGTGGCATCGCCTTCATCCTGGCGACGATCGCCGCGTACTTCCTGTCCAAGATCATCACCGGGTACGCGCCGACCTTCTCGGGTCTGCTGGTGCTCGGCCTGATGGCGGGCATGGGCCTGGTCGGCTTCCTGGACGACTACATCAAGATCGTCAAGCGGCGTTCGCTCGGTCTGCGGGCCAAGGCGAAGATGGCCGGACAGCTGATCGTCGGCATCTCCTTCGCGGTGCTCGCGCTCCAGTTCTCCGACAATCGCGGCAACACCCCGGCCTCCACCAAGCTCTCCTTCGTCCAGGACTTCGGCTGGACCATCGGCCCGGTGCTGTTCGTGGTCTGGGCGCTGTTCATGATCCTGGCGATGTCGAACGGCGTGAACCTGACGGACGGTCTGGACGGCCTCGCCACCGGCGCCTCCGTCCTGGTCTTCGGCGCCTACACGTTCATCGGTGTCTGGCAGTTCCAGGAGTCCTGCGCCAACACGCAGACCCTGACCAACCCGGCCGCCTGCTACGAGGTACGAGATCCACTGGACCTCGCGATCGTCGCCTCCGCGCTGATGGGCGCCTGCCTCGGCTTCCTGTGGTGGAACACCTCGCCCGCCAAGATCTTCATGGGTGACACCGGTTCGCTGGCCCTGGGCGGCGCGCTGGCCGGTCTGGCGATCTGCTCCCGCACCGAGCTGCTGCTCGCGCTGCTCGGCGGTCTCTTCGTCCTGATCACCATGTCCGTGGTCATCCAGGTCGGTTCGTTCCGGCTCACCGGCAAACGTGTCTTCCGCATGGCACCGCTCCAGCACCACTTCGAACTCAAGGGCTGGTCGGAAGTCCTGGTCGTGGTCCGATTCTGGATCATCCAGGGCATCTGCGTGATCGTCGGCCTCGGCATCTTCTACGCGGGATGGGCGGCCGAGAAGTGACCTCCCCGGAGTTCCAGGGCAAGCGCGTCACCGTCGCCGGGCTCGGGGTCTCCGGCATCCCGGCGGCGCGGGTCCTGCACGGACTCGGCGCGGTCGTCACGGTCGTCAACGACGGCGACGACGAGCGCTCCCGCGCGCAGGCCGCGGAGCTGGAGGCGCTCGGCGTCACCGTGCGCCTCGGCGACGGCGACACCCTGCCCGGGGGCACCGAACTCATCGTCACCGCGCCCGGCTGGAAGCCGGACAAGCCGCTGTTCGCCGCGGCCGCCGAGGCGGGCGTCCCGGTCTGGGGCGACGTCGAGCTGGCCTGGCGCCTGCGGGAGCTGGACGGCAGGAAGGCCGCCCCCTGGCTCGCCGTCACGGGCACCAACGGCAAGACCACGACCGTGCAGATGCTCGCCTCGATCCTGAAGGCGGCAGGACTGCGTACGGCAGCCGTCGGCAACATCGGGGTCTCGCTGCTGGACGCGGTGCTGGGCGAGGAGACGTACGACGTCCTGGCGGTGGAGCTGTCCAGCTACCAACTGCACTGGGCGCCTTCGCTGCGCGCCGACTCCGCGGCCGTGCTGAACCTGGCGCCCGACCATCTCGACTGGCACGGCTCCATGGAGGCGTACGCCGCCGACAAGGGCCGTGTCTACGAGGGCAATCGGGTCGCCTGCGTCTACAACGTCGCCGACAAGGCCACCGAGGACCTGGTGCGCGAGGCGGACGTCGAGGAGGGCTGCCGGGCCGTCGGCTTCACCCTCGGCACACCCGGGCCGTCCCAACTCGGCGTGGTGGACGGCATCCTGGTCGACCGCGCCTTCGTCGAGAACCGGCAGAAGAACGCCCAGGAGCTCGCCGAGGTCTCCGACGTGCGCCCGTCGGCCCCGCACAACATCGCCAACGCCCTTGCGGCGGCGGCCCTCGCGCGCGCCTTCGGCGTCCCCGCCGGCGCCGTACGGGACGGCCTGCGGGCCTTCACCCCGGACGCCCACCGCATCGCGCACGTGGCCGACGTGGACGGGGTCGCGTACGTCGACGACTCCAAGGCGACCAACACCCACGCGGCGGAAGCCTCCTTGGCGGCCTACGAGTCGATCGTGTGGATCGCCGGCGGCCTCGCCAAGGGCGCGACCTTCGACGAGCTGGTCGCCAAGTCGGCACAGCGACTTCGGGGGGTCGTGCTGATCGGCGCCGATCGTGCGCTGATCCGTGAAGCCCTCGCGCGACACGCCCCGGAAGTACCCGTCGTCGACGTCGCCCGCACCGACACTGGGGCGATGCTCGCGGCGGTTCAGGAGGCCGCACGGCTCTCCGGAGCGGGAGACACTGTCCTGCTGGCGCCGGCCTGTGCGTCCATGGACATGTTCGTCAACTACAACAAGCGCGGTGACGCTTTCGCGGAGGCGGTTCGCGAACTCGGCACCGCGAGCGCCTGACGGCGGGACCCAGGCGCCCCGGGACCCTTGGGAGGGACGCGTGACGCCAGTGCGGTCGGGGCTTCGCAGGTGGCTTTCGGCAGGCGGAACGGCGCTGTGCCGGCCCTTCCCCGCCGCCGTGCCCGCACAGCCCGGGAGAACCACCGCGGAGGGACACCTCCGTGCCCCGGCGGACGGAGCCGGCGATGGCCGATAGCCGCACGGGCCGGCCCCCCGTCCAGCGCGCCCCCCGGCGCCCCGCCTCCGCACGCCCCGGGCGCGACAACCCCGTGGGCCGCCTCGTCACGCGTGCGCGCAAGGCCTGGGACCGGCCGCTGACCGCCTACTACCTGATCCTCGGCAGCAGCCTGCTGATCACCGTACTGGGCCTCGTGATGGTCTACTCGGCGTCGATGATCACGGCACTGCAGCTGTCGCTGCCCGGATCGTTCTTCTTCCGCAAACAGTTCCTCGCCGCCTCGATCGGCGCCGTGCTGCTCCTGGTGGCCATGCGGGTGCCGGTGAAACTGCACCGCGCGCTGGCCTATCCGATCCTGGCCGGCGCGGTCTTCCTGATGGTTCTCGTGCAGGTGCCGGGGATAGGGATGTCGGTCAACGGCAACCAGAACTGGATCTCCCTGGGCGGCTCGTTCCAGATCCAGCCCAGCGAGTTCGGCAAGCTCGCGCTCGTGCTGTGGGGCGCCGACCTGCTCGCGCGCAAACAGGACAAGGCGATGCTGGCGCAGTGGAAGCACATGCTGGTGCCGCTCGTCCCGGTCGCCTTCCTGCTGCTCGGGCTGATCATGCTCGGCGGCGACATGGGCACGGCGATCATCCTCACCGCCATCCTCTTCGGGCTGCTGTGGCTGGCCGGAGCGCCCACCCGGCTGTTCGCGGGCGTCCTGGCCGTCGCGCTGACGATCGGCTTCGTCCTCATCAAGACCAGCCCCAACCGTATGTCCCGGCTCGCCTGCATCGGCGCCACCGAGCCAGGACCGAACGACACCTGCTGGCAGGCCGTGCACGGCATCTACGCCCTCGCCTCCGGCGGCCTGTTCGGATCCGGCCTCGGCGCCAGCGTGGAAAAATGGGGCCAACTGCCCGAAGCGCACACCGACTTCATCTTCGCCATCACCGGGGAGGAACTCGGCCTCGCGGGGACACTGTCGGTACTCGCCCTCTTCGCGGCTCTAGGCTATGCGGGTATCCGCGTGGCCGGACGCACGGAGGACCCCTTCGTGAGGTATGCCGCGGGAGGCGTGACCACCTGGATCACGGCCCAGGCCGTGATCAACATCGGTGCGGTGCTCGGTCTGCTGCCGATCGCCGGAGTCCCGCTCCCGCTGTTCTCCTACGGGGGTTCCGCCCTGCTGCCGACCATGTTCGCCGTCGGGTTGCTGATCGCCTTCGCGCGCGACGAGCCCGCTGCGCGGGCGGCGCTCGCGATGCGGCAACCCCGCTTTGGCAGAAAGCGTGCTGCGGTGAGAGGCTCCGCGGGGGCCGCGGGGCCTCGGAGATGGAACACGATGCGACGGCGCGCCGCGGCGCGTTCGTCCGGAGAGCGGTGAATTTCGGTGCATGTCGTACTCGCCGGCGGGGGGACCGCCGGCCACATCGAGCCCGCGCTCGCCCTCGCGGACGCCCTGCGCAGGCAGGACCCGACCGTGGGGATCACGGCCCTGGGCACGGAACGCGGACTCGAGACCCGGCTCGTACCCGAGCGGGGATACGAACTCGCGCTGATCCCCGCCGTTCCGCTGCCGCGCAAGCCCACCCCCGAGCTGATCACCGTCCCCGGACGGCTGCGCGGCACGATCAAGGCGGCCGAGCAGATCCTGGAGCGCACCAAGGCGGACGCGGTCGTCGGGTTCGGCGGCTATGTCGCGCTGCCCGCCTACCTCGCGGCCAAGCGCCTCGGCGTACCGATCGTCATCCACGAGGCGAACGCCAGGCCGGGTCTCGCCAACAAGATCGGCTCGCGGTACGCGGCGCAGGTCGCCGTCTCGACGCCCGACAACAAGCTGCGCGGCGCCCGCTACATCGGCATCCCGCTGCGCCGCTCCATCGCCACCCTCGACCGGGCCGCCGTACGCCCCGAGGCCCGCGCCGCGTTCGGTCTCGACCCGAACCTGCCGACGCTGCTGGTCTCCGGTGGATCGCAGGGTGCCCGGCGCCTCAACGAGGTCGTCCAGCAGGCCGCCCCGTACCTCCAGCAGGCCGGCATCCAGATCCTGCACGCGGTCGGACCGAAGAACGAACTGCCGCAGGTGCACCAGATGCCCGGGATGCCTCCGTACATCCCGGTACCGTACGTGGACCGGATGGACCTCGCGTACGCCGCGGCCGACATGATGCTCTGCCGCGCGGGCGCGATGACCGTCGCCGAACTCTCCGCCGTCGGGCTCCCGGCCGCCTACGTCCCGCTGCCCATCGGCAACGGCGAACAGCGGCTCAACGCCCAGCCGGTGGTCAAGGCCGGCGGCGGACTGCTGGTCGACGACGCGGAACTGACGCCCCAGTGGGTGCAGCAGAACGTGCTGCCCGTGCTCGCCGACCCGCACCGGCTGTACGAGATGTCCCGCGCCGCCAGCGAGTTCGGGCGCCGGGACGCCGACGACCTGCTCGTCGGCATGGTGTACGAGGCGATCGCCTCACGCCACCACTAGGCACATGTGAGGGAAGGCAGGGAGCGTGGCCGGACCGACGACCGCCGAGCGCGGTGAACGGCAGAAGCTGAAGTCCGGCCCGCCCCGGCCGCCCCGTCCGGTGCGGCTTCGCCGCCTTCGTGTGCTCATCGTCCTTTTGGTCGCGATGGTGTTGGTCGGCGGCGGTGTGGTCTGGCTGCTGTACGGCTCGCAGTGGCTGCGGGTCGAGAGGCTCTCGGTCTCCGGGACCCGGGTGCTGACGGCGCGGCAGGTGCGCGAGGCGGCCGAGGTGCCGGAGGGTACGCCGCTGGTCTCCGTCGACACCGACGCCGTGGAGGCGCGGCTGCTGCGGAGACTGCCGCGGATCGACTCGGTCGACGTCGTCCGTTCCTGGCCGCACGGAATCGGGCTGAAAGTGACCGAACGCACCCCTGTCCTGGTGATGGAGCAACCGGGAAAGAGGGGCAAGTACGTCGAAGTGGACGCCAAGGGCGTGCGTTTCGCGACGGTTTCGCGGGCTCCGAAGAACGTGGCCCTGCTCGAATTGACGCCGTCCCGCTCGGCCGCCCTGCGCCGCTTCCCCGCCGACCGGCTGGTGCGCGAGGCGGTTCGGGTCGCCGGGGACATTCCGCCCGCCGTGGCCCGTGCCACCCGGACCGTCAAGGTCCGCTCGTACGACTCCATCTCGCTGGAACTGAGCGACGGCCGTGACGTCGAGTGGGGGAGCGGCGAGAAGGGCCGCGCGAAGGCGCGGACACTCACCGCTCTCATGAAAGCAGCTCCGAAGGCCCGGCACTTCGACGTGAGCGTCCCCACCGCCCCCTCGTCAGCCGGTAGTTGACGCACATCCGCGCAGGCCAGCACCCTGGTTGGGCAGCGCTACGGCTGATCACATAGGGTGAAAAGAAAAACGGGAGGTTCGGCGTGTTCGTTGAACGTGCGCCACTTGTCGACTTAGTGTCCTGTTCGGAAGAGTCCAAGGAACAGACACACTGGTAACCCTAAACTTCAGCGTTAGGGTTCGGGTCGGCGTTCGGACCGTCCCATTCGGCATCAGTCGTCGGATCGCGAGCGTGCGAGGCGACGACACGTAACTCGAGGCGAGAGGCCTTCGACGTGGCAGCACCGCAGAACTACCTCGCAGTCATCAAAGTCATCGGTGTCGGCGGCGGTGGTGTCAATGCCATCAACCGGATGATCGAGGTCGGTCTCAAGGGCGTCGAGTTCATCGCCATCAACACGGACGCGCAAGCTCTGTTGATGAGCGACGCCGACGTCAAACTCGACGTCGGCCGCGAACTCACCCGCGGACTCGGCGCCGGAGCCAACCCGGCCGTCGGCCGGAAGGCGGCCGAGGATCACCGCGAGGAGATCGAGGAGGTCCTCAAGGGGGCCGACATGGTCTTCGTGACGGCCGGCGAAGGCGGCGGCACCGGCACCGGCGGCGCCCCCGTCGTGGCCAACATCGCCCGCTCGCTGGGCGCCCTGACCATCGGCGTGGTCACCCGCCCGTTCACCTTCGAGGGACGGCGCCGCGCCAACCAGGCGGAGGACGGCATCGCCGAACTCCGCGAAGAGGTCGACACCCTCATCGTCATCCCGAACGACCGGCTGCTGTCCATCTCGGACCGCCAGGTCTCGGTCCTCGACGCGTTCAAGTCGGCGGACCAGGTCCTGCTCTCCGGTGTCCAGGGCATCACCGACCTCATCACCACGCCCGGTCTGATCAACCTCGACTTCGCCGACGTCAAGTCCGTGATGTCCGAGGCGGGTTCCGCGCTCATGGGCATCGGCTCGGCCCGCGGCGACGACCGCGCCGTGGCGGCCGCGGAGATGGCGATCTCCTCGCCGCTCCTGGAGGCCTCCATCGACGGCGCCCGCGGCGTCCTGCTCTCCATCTCCGGTGGCTCCGACCTCGGCCTGTTCGAGATCAACGAAGCCGCCCAGTTGGTCAGCGAGGCCGCGCACCCCGAGGCCAACATCATCTTCGGAGCGGTCATCGACGACGCGCTCGGCGACGAGGTGCGGGTCACCGTCATCGCCGCCGGCTTCGACGGCGGCCAGCCGCCGGCCAAGCGGGACACCGTCCTCGGCTCCACCGCGGCCAAGCAGCGCGAGGAGCCCGCGCCGGTGCGGGCCCCCGAGAGCCGTCCGTCCTTCGGATCGCTCGGCAGCGTCACGCCGAAGGAGGCACCGGAGCCCGCTCCGGAGCCGGTCAGCGAGATCCAGGTGGCGCCGCCGGTCCCGCCGTCCCGCACCTACTCGGACAGCGCGGCCGAAGAGCTGGACGTGCCGGACTTCCTCAAGTGATAGGACAGCGCTCCGAGACGAGCACCGTGAGCGGCGCGCACTTCGCCTTCACCGACCGGTGGGGCGGGGTGAGCGCCGTTCCGTACGAGGAGCTCAACCTCGGCGGAGCGGTCGGCGACGACCCCGGCGCCGTACGGACCAATCGGGAACTGGCCGCGAGTTCTCTCGGGCTGGACCCGGCCCGGGTCGTCTGGATGAACCAGGTGCACGGGCCGGACGTGGCGGTCGTCGACGCACCGTGGGGCTCCTCGGAGATCCCGTCCGTCGACGCGGTCGTCACCGCGCGGCGGGGGCTCGCTCTCGCCGTCCTCACCGCGGACTGCACGCCGGTCCTGCTCGCCGATCCCGTCGCCGGGATCGCGGCGGCCGCCCACGCGGGGCGGCCCGGCATGGTCGCGGGGGTCGTCCCCGCCGCCGTACGGGCCATGGTGGAACTCGGCGCCGAGCCCGCAAGGATCGTCGCCCGCACCGGACCCGCGGTCTGCGGAAGGTGCTACGAAGTGCCGGACGGGATGCGCGCCGAAGTCGCCGCCGTCGAGCCGGCGGCGTACGCCGAGACCAGTTGGGGCACTCCCGCGGTCGACGTGACCGCCGGAGTGCACGCGCAACTGGAGCGGCTCGGGGTGCGCGACCGGCAGCAGTCGCCGGCGTGCACGCTGGAGTCGAAGGACCACTTCTCGTACCGACGGGACCGCACCACCGGGCGGCTCGCGGGCTATGTCTGGCTGGACTGATGGGGCATGACGGACCGTAAGGTGCAACTCGCCGGAAATCTGGCGAAAGTGGAAGAGCGCATCGCGGCGGCGTGCACGGCCGCCGGGCGCAAGCGCGAAGAGGTGACCCTGATCGTGGTCACCAAGACCTACCCCGCGAGCGATGTGCGGATCCTGTCGGAGCTCGGCGTGCGCCACGTCGCCGAGAACCGGGACCAGGACGCGGCCCCCAAGGCCGCCGCCTGTTCCGATCTGCCCCTCTCCTGGCACTTCGTCGGTCAGTTGCAGACCAACAAGGTGCGTTCGGTGGTCGGTTACGCGGACGTGGTGCAGTCCGTCGACCGTTCCCGGCTCGTCACCGCCCTGTCGAAGGAGGCGGTGCGGGTGGAGCGCGAGGTGGGCTGTCTCCTGCAGGTCGCACTGGACGCGGAGGAGAGCGGCCGGGGCGAGCGGGGCGGCGTGGGGGTGGGCGGTGTCGAGGAGTTGGCCGACCTCGTCGAGGGGGCTCCCGGGCTCCGGCTCGACGGTCTGATGACCGTCGCGCCCCTCACCGGGCCGTACGCGGGGCGTCCGCAGGACGCGTTCGCGCGACTGATGGATTTGTCGACTGCTATGCGCCGCACGCATCCGGCTGCGAACATGGTGTCCGCAGGGATGAGTGCGGACCTCGAGCAGGCCGTGGCGGCCGGAGCGACACATGTGCGCGTCGGTACGGCGGTACTCGGAGTCCGACCCGGGCTCGGGTAACGTCGCCAAGAAGTCGGACCACAGCAGAAAATATGGTCATTACCGCCACAGGCGGGCATAACGACCTCGTGGATCGCGGGCACTTGGCTATTCGTCAGCCGATCCACCACAGAGCGGAGGACTCAGAGCATGGCCGGCGCGATGCGCAAGATGGCGGTCTACCTCGGCCTCGTGGAGGACGATGGGTACGACGGCAGGGGATTCGACCCCGATGACGAGTTCGAGCCCGAGCTTGATCCGGAGCCAGAGCGGGACCGCCGGCGGCATGAGCCGCCGCACCAGTCACATCAGGCGCACCAGTCCCAACGGGACGAATCGGTACGAGTGGTGCAGCCTCCCGCGCAGCGCGAGCCGGTGCCGCATTCCGCTTCGCTCTCTGCGGAATCAGGCCGTCCGGCGCGCATCGCGCCCGTGGCATCCATCACACAAGAACGCGCGAGCCTGGAGAAGAACGCACCGGTGATCATGCCCAAGGTCGTGTCGGAACGAGAGCCGTACCGGATCACCACACTTCACCCGCGGACGTACAACGAGGCCCGTACCATCGGGGAACACTTCCGTGAGGGCACCCCGGTGATCATGAATCTGACTGAGATGGATGACACAGATGCGAAGCGACTTGTCGACTTTGCGGCCGGTTTGGTGTTTGGTCTCCACGGCAGCATCGAGCGGGTGACGCAGAAGGTGTTCCTGTTGTCGCCTGCTAACGTCGATGTCACGGCGGAGGACAAGGCCCGCATCGCAGAGGGCGGGTTCTTCAACCAGAGCTGAGACGCTGGACCGGAACAACGCAGGGAAACAGGGGAGAGGGAAGCACGGATCATGAGCGTGGTTGGGCAGGTTCTCTACATCGCGCTGATGTGTTTCCTCATCGTGCTGATCTTCCGGTTGGTCATGGACTACGTCTTCCAGTTCGCCCGCTCATGGCAACCCGGCAAGGCGATGGTGGTCGTTCTCGAGGCCACTTACACTGTCACCGATCCACCGCTCAAGCTTCTGCGGCGGTTCATTCCGCCGCTGCGTCTCGGGGGCGTGGCGCTCGACCTGTCCTTCTTCGTACTGATGATCATCGTCTACATCCTGATCTCCGTCGTGAGCCGGCTGTGAACGATACGGTCTTGCCGAATGCCGACGACTACGTTGAGGTGAAGAGATGCCGTTGACCCCCGAGGACGTGCGGAACAAGCAGTTCACGACCGTCCGCCTCCGAGAAGGCTATGACGAGGACGAGGTCGATGCCTTCCTCGACGAGGTCGAAGCCGAACTGACTCGCCTGCTCCGCGAGAACGAGGACCTGCGCGCCAAGCTGGCCGCTGCCACGCGCGCGGCCGCGCAGAACCAGCAGCAGGGCATGCGCAAGCCGCCCGAGCAGCAGGACCAGCAGCAGGGGCCGCCGCAGGGCATGCGCGGTCCGGGCGCTCCCGTGCCCGCCGGCATATCGGGTCCGCCGCAGCAGCAGATGGGTGGCCCCATGGGTGGTCCGCCCCAGCTGCCGAGCGGTGCGCCGCAGCTGCCCGCGGGCCCCAGTGCCCAGGGCGGCCAGCAGGGCCAGGGCCCCATGGGCCAGGGTCCGATGGGTCAGGGCCCCATGGGTCAGGGTCCGATGGGTCAGGGCCCCATGGGCCAGGGCCCCGGCCAGCAGATGCAGCAGCAGATGCCCGGCCAGATGCAGCAGCAGATGCAGCAGCAGATGGGTGGCCCGATGGGCGGACCCATGGGTGGCCCCATGGGCGGTCACGGACCGCAGATGGGACAGCCCGGCCAGGGTCCCGGTGGCGACAGTGCCGCCCGGGTGCTCTCGCTGGCCCAGCAGACCGCCGACCAGGCGATCGCCGAAGCCCGTTCCGAGGCCAACAAGATCGTCGGCGAGGCCCGCAGCCGCGCCGAGGGTCTGGAGCGCGACGCCCGTGCCAAGGCCGACGCGCTGGAGCGGGACGCGCAGGAGAAGCACCGCGTCGCGATGGGCTCCCTGGAGTCCGCCCGCGCCACGCTGGAGCGCAAGGTCGAGGACCTGCGCGGCTTCGAGCGCGAGTACCGCACACGTCTGAAGTCCTACCTGGAGTCGCAGCTGCGCCAGTTGGAGACGCAGGCGGACGACTCGCTCGCCCCGCCGCGTTCCCCGGCCGCTCCCTCCCTGCCTTCGCCCTCGGCGCCCTCGATGGCTCCGGCCGGCGCGAGCGCCCCGTCGTACGGCGGTGGCCAGGGCATGGGCGGTGCTCCGGCACCGGCGGCGCCCTCCTACGGCGGGCAGCAGCAGATGTCTCCGGCGATGACCCAGCCGATGGCTCCGGTGCGGCCCCAGGGCCCGTCGCCGATGCAGCAGGCGCCCTCGCCGATGCGCGGGTTCCTCATCGACGAGGACGACAACTGACGGCCTCCTGTACGCCTTAGGCGTCGGCAGCGTTCAGGGCGGAGCCCCGGATCTTTCCGGGGCTCCGCCCTTTTGCCGTGCTGTTTCGGATGGGCGTGCGGTTCTCCTGGGGCACCTGTACGGGATACACAACGCCGAAGGCCGGGGCCCACCAAGATCTTTGGCGGGCCCCGGCCTTCGGCGTACTTCGGCTGCGGGGCGGTGGAGGCCGGACGCGCAGTTTCCGGCGCTTCTGCGAGGCGCTGCCCGCATCTTCAGCCCGTCCGGCACTGGGGAGCGGCCCCCGAGCGGGGGTGGGACGGGTGGGGGCGGCGGGGCGGGGAACCGCCCCGCCGCCCGGTGCTACGCCTTGTGCAGGCGGAAGGTCAGCGACAGGGACTCGTCGGTGAACGGCGCGCCGTAGGTGTCGTCGGCCTGGCCCTGGGCGAAGTCCGTGGCGAGGACCTCGTCGGCGATGAGGTCGGAGTGCTCGGACAGGGCCGCGATGACGGCCGGGTCGGTGGACGTCCAGCGCAGCGCGATCCGGTCGGCCACGTCGAGGCCGCTGTTCTTGCGGGCCTCCTGGATGAGGCGGATCGCGTCGCGGGCGAGGCCCGCCTGCCGCAGTTCCTCGGTGATCTCCAGGTCGAGGGCGACCGTGGCGCCGGAGTCGGAGGCCACCGACCAGCCCTCGCGCGGGGTTTCCGTGATGATGACCTCGTCCGGAGCCAGGGTGACCGTGTCGCCGTCGACCAGCACCGCGGCCGTGCCCTCGCGCAGGGCGAGGGAGAGGGCCGCCGCGTCCGTCTCGGCGATCGCCTTCGCGACGGCCTGGACGCCCTTGCCGAAGCGCTTGCCGAGCGCGCGGAAGTTCGCCTTGGCCGTGGTGTCGACCAGCGAGCCGCCCACCTCGGAGAGCGAGGCGAGGCCGCTGACGTTCAGCTCCTCCGTGATCTGCGCGTGCAGTTCGGGGTCGAGCGAGTCGAAGCCGGTCGCCGCGATCAGCGCACGGGACAGCGGCTGGCGGGTCTTGACGCCCGACTCCGCGCGGGTGGCGCGGCCGAGCTCGACCAGACGGCGGACCAGCACCATCTGCCGCGAAAGCCCGGGGTCGATGGCGGACAGGTCCGCCTCCGGCCACGACGACAGGTGCACGGACTCGGGGGCGTCCGGCGTGACCGGCGCGATCAGGTCCTGCCAGACCCGCTCGGTGATGAACGGGGTCAGCGGGGCCATCAGGCGGGTCACGGTCTCGACGACCTCGTGCAGGGTGCGCAGCGCGGCCTTGTCGCCCTGCCAGAAGCGACGGCGCGAGCGGCGCACGTACCAGTTCGACAGGTCGTCGACGAACGCCGAGAGGAGCTTGCCGGCGCGCTGGGTGTCGTAGCTCTCCAGTGCCTGGGTCACCTGGTCGGTGAGGGCGTGCAGTTCGGAGAGGAGCCAGCGGTCGAGGACCGGGCGGTCGGCCGGGGCCGGGTCCGCCTCGCTGGGCGCCCAGCCGGAGGTGCGGGCGTACAGGGCCTGGAAGGCGACCGTGTTCCAGTAGGTCAGGAGGGTCTTGCGGACGACCTCCTGGATGGTGCCGTGACCGACGCGGCGGGCCGCCCAGGGGGAGCCGCCGGCCGCCATGAACCAGCGCACCGCGTCGGCGCCGTGCTGGTCCATCAGCGGGATCGGCTGCAGGATGTTGCCCAGGTGCTTGGACATCTTGCGGCCGTCCTCGGCGAGGATGTGGCCCAGGCACACCACGTTCTCGTAGGACGACTTGTCGAAGACGAGCGTGCCGACCGCCATCATCGTGTAGAACCAGCCGCGCGTCTGGTCGATGGCCTCCGAGATGAACTGCGCCGGGTAGCGGCTCTCGAAGATCTCCTTGTTCTTGTACGGGTAGCCCCACTGCGCGAACGGCATCGAGCCCGAGTCGTACCAGGCGTCGATGACCTCGGGGACGCGGGTCGCCGTCGCCTCGCACTGCGGGCAGGTGAAGGTGACGGCGTCGATGTACGGGCGGTGCGGGTCCAGCTCCGACTGGTCGGTGCCGGTCAGCTCGGTCAGCTCCGCGCGGGAGCCGACGCAGGTGAGGTGGTCGTTCTCGCAGCGCCACAGCGGGAGCGGGGTGCCCCAGTAGCGGCTGCGGGACAGCGCCCAGTCGATGTTGTTGTTCAGCCAGTCGCCGAAGCGGCCGTGCTTGACCGACTCCGGGAACCAGTTGGTCTTCTCGTTCTCCTCGAGGAGACGGTCCTTGACGGCGGTGGTGCGGATGTACCAGGACGGCTGCGCGTAGTAGAGGAGCGCGGTGTGGCAGCGCCAGCAGTGCGGGTAGCTGTGCTCGTACGGGACGTGCTTGAAGAGCAGCCCGCGGTCCTGGAGGTCCTCGGTGAGCTTTTCGTCCGCCTTCTTGAAGAAGACGCCGCCGACGAGCGGAACGTCCTCCTCGAAGGTGCCGTTCGGGCGGACCGGGTTCACCACCGGCAGTCCGTACGCGCGGCAGACCTTGAGGTCGTCCTCACCGAAGGCGGGGGACTGGTGGACCAGGCCCGTACCGTCCTCGGTCGTCACGTACTCCGCGTTCACCACGTAGTGGGCGGGCTCGGTGAACTCCACCAGCTCGAACGGACGCTGATACGTCCAGCGCTCCATCTCGGCACCCGTGAAGGTCTCACCCGTGGTCTCCCAGCCCTCGCCGAGCGCCTTCTCGACGAGAGGCTCGGCGACGACGAGCTTCTCCTCGCCGTTCGTCGCGACCACGTAGGTGACCGTGGGGTGCGCGGCGACCGCGGTGTTGGAGACCAGCGTCCACGGGGTCGTCGTCCACACCAGGAGCGCGGCCTCGCCGGCCAGCGGACCGGAGGTGAGCGGGAAACGGACGTACACGGACGGGTCGACGATCGTCTCGTAGCCCTGCGCCAGCTCGTGGTCCGACAGGCCCGTCTCGTCGCGGGGGCACCACGGGGCGACGCGGTAGTCCTGGACCAGCAGACCCTTGTTGAAGATCTCCTTCAGCGACCACCACACGGACTCCACGTACTCGGGGTCCATCGTGCGGTACGCGTCGTCCAGGTCGACCCAGTAGCCCATGCGGTTCGTGAGGTCGGTGAAGGCGTCGGTGTGACGGGTCACGGACTCGCGGCACCTGGCGTTGAACTCGGCGATGCCGTACGCCTCGATGTCCTGCTTGCCCGTGAAACCGAGCTCCTTCTCCACGGCCAGCTCCACCGGCAGGCCGTGGCAGTCCCAGCCGGCCTTGCGGGCCACGTGATAGCCGCGCATGGTCCGGAAGCGCGGGAAGACGTCCTTGAAGACGCGCGCCTCGATGTGGTGCGCTCCCGGCATGCCGTTCGCGGTGGGCGGGCCCTCGTAGAACACCCATTCGGGGCGTCCCTCGGACTGCTCGAGGCTCTTGGCGAAGATCTTCTGCTCGCGCCAGAAATCGAGCACGGCGTGCTCGAGGGCGGGCAGGTCGACCTGGGCGGGCACCTGGCGGTACGTCGGCGTTGTCATCAGCGAGCTTCCTCCGGCGGACTTTCTGCCTTCCGTCCGGAGGGACGAGAGCCCGTGCCGCTGCCCAGTAGCTGCTGCGGACGCCGTGTGCGGCGTGCTCCCGCGGTACCACCCTCCTTGGCTCCCCGGTGCGTGCTGTGCGCCGGTGAGCCCCCTCATTGGGGTCGCGATGCCGGGTCTACCGGCCGCTGCCTGTCGGCCACGGCTTTCTTCCGGCGGCTCCGGGGTGATCTTCGCGTCGCGCTCGCCCCCGGGCTTCCACCGTCCCCGGGTCGCTCCTGGCCGCGTACGCCGCTACTCGTCCCCATCCACGCTTCTCGCTGCGCCCAGTGTACGGCGCCGCGCGCACGGCGGCCGACCGGTTTTCCGGAGTCGGCGGCCGGTGCGGGCCGGGGTGCCTCGGTGGCGGCCCGGCTGACCCGAATGGGGAGGCACCGTGGTCCGTGTTCCGGGACGCCGGGCCCGGCGGATTACCCGGCGGGGAGCTGGGCACAACGCATGCAGGCTCGTCAGGCGGGACCTGCGGGGCGGCCGGAAGGTGGGCGTGCCCCGTTGCCGCGGGCCGGAAGTCGATTTATCGTCCCAGAGCGATTTGCGCGCAAGATCACAATATGTGAAGGGGCCGCGGCCATGGTGGCGAAAAAGACCGCCGTACAGCAGTCGGCGTCCGGAAGATCCACGGGTCCGGCGGCCAAGGACGTGAGCGGCAAGAAGAGCGCACAGAGAGCGCCGGCGGAGCACGGGAGCGGTATCGCGCCGGTGAGCACGGCCGCCGGGAGAACGGGCACCAAGAAGACCGTCGCCGAGAAGACGGCCACCAAGAGGGCGGTGGCCGAGAAGTCCGTGCCGGAGGAACCGGGACCGGCTGCGGACGCCACCGCGAAGGGCGCACCGAAGCGGGCCGCCAGGAGCGCGGCGGGGAAGAGCAGCGGTACGGCCAAGAAGGCCACCGGTGCGGCGAAGAAGAGCACCGGTACGGCGACGAAGAACGCGAGCAGGACGAAGAAGACGGCCGCTTCCGCGGCCGAGGACGCGGCCCGGGCCGCGAAGACGACGGGAGCCCCGACGGTGGTTGCGAAGAAGACCCCTGGCACGGCCACGGCGGCCGGGAAGCCCACCGCGCTCCCCAAGGCGCGGATCTCCGCGGTGGAGCCCGGCGAGCTCGCGGTGCGCCCGGGTGAGGACCCCTGGACCCCGCAGGAGGTCGCGGACGCACGCGCGGAGCTCCAGTCCGAGGCGCTGCGGCTGAGCACCGAGATCACGTCCTCGGAGGAGTCGCTCGCGGGCCTGATGCGCGACTCCGGGGACGGCGCGGGCGACGACCAGGCGGACACCGGCACGAAGAACATCACCCGCGAGTCGGAGATGGCGCTGGCGGCCAACGCGCGCGAGATGCTCGTCCAGACCGAGCGCGCTCTGGAGAAGCTCGACGCGGGCACGTACGGGCTCTGCGAGAACTGTGGCGATCCCATCGGCAAGGCCCGGATGCAGGCCTTCCCGCGCGCCACCCTGTGCGTCGAATGCAAGCAGAAGCAGGAACGCCGGTAATGAACGGCGTGGGAGGGCTCCTGCGCACGTGAATGCCGGGGGGTGTGACGTACCCTCGTCCTCAGTCAGGCACCTAGGTCGAGGGACTCACTCACGTGGCAGAGGCGGAGCGCATCATCGGTACGCCGGATTCCCCAGGAGCGGCGGGGTCCGAGCCGGAGCAGTCCGACGGGAACACGACGCCGGGCGACCGCTCCGGCTCCGGCGAGTCGTCCCCGGCCGAGCGGTCCGGGACGGAGGACGGCACGGCGGCCCAGGCCCAGCGGCCGAAGGGCAAGCGCAGGATCGCCGTCCTGTTCACGGTCGCGGTGCTGGCGTACGCCCTCGACCTCGTCAGCAAGCTGCTCGTGGTCGCCAAGCTGGAGCACCACGCGCCGATCGAGATCGTCGGGGACTGGCTGCAGTTCGAGGCCATCCGCAACGCGGGCGCCGCCTTCGGCTTCGGTGAGGCGTTCACGATCATCTTCACGATGATCGCCGCGGCGGTGATCATCGTGATCGCCCGGCTCGCGCGCAAGCTCTACAGCCTGCCCTGGGCGATCGCGCTCGGCCTGCTGCTGGGCGGTGCGCTGGGCAATCTCACCGACCGGATCTTCCGCTCGCCCGGCATCTTCGAGGGCGCGGTCGTCGACTTCATCGCGCCCAAGCACTTCGCCGTCTTCAACCTGGCCGACTCGGCGATCGTGTGCGGCGGCATCCTCATCGTGCTGCTGTCCTTCCGCGGACTGGACCCCGACGGGACCGTCCACAAGGACTGACGAGGTCTGACACGGGCTGACACGGGCCGGCGGGGACCGACGAGCACCGGCGAGGGCCGGTGCGGGCCGGTCTCCGGGGCCCTCTGACGGGTACTGGCGTTCGGTCCCTGGTCCTGGGGTGTCCGGCCGGTCCGGCATACTCGACGGGTGAGCACCGTTCCCGAGATCCGTACCCTGCCCGTGCCCGACGGACTGGAGGGCGAGCGCGTCGACGCCGTCATCTCCCGGATGTTCGGCTTCTCCCGCACGAAGGCCGCCGAGCTCGCCGCGGCGGGGAAGGTCACGGTCGACGGTTCGGTGGTCGGCAAGTCCGAGCGACTGCACGGCGGCGCGTGGCTGGAAGTGGAGATGCCGCAGGCGCCCGCCCCCGTCCAGATCGTCGCCGAGCCCGTCGAGGGCATGGAGATCGTGCACGACGACGACGACGTGGTCGTGATCGTCAAGCCGGTCGGCGTCGCCGCGCACCCCAGCCCCGGCTGGTCGGGACCGACCGTGATCGGCGGTCTCGCGGCCGCCGGGTACCGCATCTCCACCTCGGGTGCCTCCGAGCGCCAGGGCATCGTGCACCGGCTCGACGTGGGCACGTCCGGCCTGATGGTGGTCGCCAAGTCCGAGTACGCGTACACGTCGCTCAAGCGCCAGTTCAAGGAGCGCACGGTCGACAAGCGCTACCACGCCCTCGTGCAGGGCCACCCGGACCCGACGAGCGGCACCATCGACGCCCCCATCGGCCGCCATCCGAACCACGACTACAAGTGGGCGGTCACGGCCGAGGGCAAGCCGTCGGTCACGCACTACGACCTGATGGAGGCGTTCCGCGCGGCCTCCCTGCTCGACATCAAGCTGGAGACCGGGCGCACCCACCAGATCCGCGTCCACATGTCGGCCCACCGCCACCCGTGCGTCGGTGACCTGACCTACGGCGCCGACCCCACGCTCGCGAAGCGTCTCGGCCTCACCCGGCAGTGGCTGCACGCGAAGCGCCTCGGCTTCGAGCACCCGGGGGACGGCCGGTGGGTCGAGTTCGGGAGCGACTATCCCGAGGACCTGCAGAAGGCCCTCGACAAGGTGCGTGAGGAGAGCAACGCATGACCGTCCCGTACGCGCTGCGGGTGGCCGAGGACGCCGCGGACCGTGAGGCGTGCTTCGCGGTGCGCAAGGAGGTCTTCGTCGGCGAACAGGGCGTCAGCGAGGACATCGAGTACGACGCCTACGACGCCAGGGCGCTGCATGTGCTGGCCGTCCGTGACGACGGGGCGCCGCTGGGCACCGGGCGGCTCCTGTACGGCGAGGACGCCGCCGCGAAGACCGGCGGCGACCCCGGCGTCGGTTCGCTGGGACGGCTCGCCGTGACCAAGGAGGCGCGCGGGCTCGGCGTCGGGGTCGCGCTCGTCGGCGCCATCGAGGACGCGGCACGCGCGCGTGGACTCACGTCGGTGGATCTGCACGCGCAGACGCATGCGCTGGGCTTCTACGAGCGGCTCGGATACGTGGCGTACGGCGAGGAGTTCCTCGACGCGGGGATCGACCACCGGGCGATGCGCAAGACCTTGTGAGAGGTGCGTGCGCCGGCGGGGCCTGCCGGGAGGGCATTGTCGTAGCGGCGTGGCAGGCTTGGGGTCCGGCCCCTCCTTGATCGCCTAGACCTCGCGGGAGCGCTGACCGTGGATCAGTTGGCCCTGTTGTTCGTGCTGTTGCTCGGGGCCGTGGTGAGCGTCCCGGTGGGGGACCGCTTCGGGCTGCCGGCGCCGGTGCTGATGACGCTCCTCGGGATCGTGCTGGCCGTGCTGGACTTCGTGCCCAACGTGGACATCCGGCCGGACCTGATCCTGCCCCTGCTGTTGCCGCCGCTGTTGTACGCGTCGGTGCGGCGGACCTCGTGGCGACAGTTCACCGCCAACAAGCGGCCGATCTTCCTGCTGGCCGTGGCGCTGGTGTTCCTCACCACCGCGGCGGTGGCGGTCGTCGCCAACACGATCGTGCCGGGGCTGCCGATCGCCGCCGCCGTGGCACTGGGCGCGCTCGTGGCGCCGCCCGACCCGGTCGCCGCGACCGCTGTCGCGGGGCAGCTCGGGCTGCCCCGCCGGCTGGTGTCGATCCTGGAGGGCGAGGGGCTCTTCAACGACGTGACGGCCATCGTGCTCTACCACGTCGCGATCGCCGCCGCCGTGAGCGGTTCCTTCTCGCCGTGGCGGGCCGGGCTCGACCTGGTGCTGTCCGCGGTCGTCGCGATCGCGGCCGGGGTGGGCCTGGGGTGGGCCGCGAACAAGCTGATGGACCTGCTCGGCGACGCCACGCTGCAGATCGGGCTGACGCTGCTGGTGCCCTACGCCGCGTACGTCCTGGCGGAGGAGCTGCACGGCTCCGGGGTGCTCGCCGTGCTCACCACCGCGCTGTTCCTGGCCGAGTACGCCACCGACGCCGACGACGTCATGACCCGGCTCGCCGGGCACACGTTCTGGGACGTGGTGGACACGCTCGTCACCGGTGTCGCGTTCGGACTGATCGGACTGGAGCTGCACAACGCGATCCGGACGGCGGCCGGACGGTGGGGCGAGATGCTCGGGTGGGCGGCCGCGATCGTCGCCGTCGTCGTGCTCGTACGGCTGGCGTGGCTGCTGCCGGCGACGGCGCTGACGAAACGGCTGCACGCGAAACGGGACTACGACGAGGAGATCCCCACGTCGTGGCGGGAGACCGTGGTGATGTGGTGGTCGGGGATGCGGGGGGTCGCCTCCGTGGCCCTCGCGCTGGCGATTCCGCTGAAGATGGACGACGGGTCGCCGTTCCCCGACCGGGACGAGATCGTGTTCATCGCGTTCGGTGTGATCATGGCGACGCTCGTGCTGCAGGGGCTCACGCTGCCGTGGCTCGTCAGAAGGCTCGGGGTGCGGGCCGACGAGGACGTCGAGAAGGCCTTCGAGAAGGAGCTGGCGATCCGGGCGGCCAAGGCCGCGAAGCGGAGGCTGAAGGAGATCGAGGAGGTCGAGGAGCTGTCGGAGGAGGTGTCCGAACAGCTGCTGCGGCGGGCCTTCGACATCGGGACGCGGATCAGCCCGGACCTGGGGGACGAGGAACGGCGCGAGGCGTACGAGCAGCGGGCGCGGCGGATCAAGCGGATCCGGCGCATCCAGGGGGAGATGATGAGCGCGGCACGGCACGAGGTGCTGTCCGCGCGCAGTGAGCCGGGGGCGGATCCGGAGATCGTGGACCGGGTACTGCGGCATCTGGACGTGCGCAGCCTGCGCTGACGATGCGCGGGCCCCGGGAGTGTGTCTCCCGCCCGCGCACCGTCCGCTTCGGGTTCGTCGAGTGGTAGGGGTTGCCCGTGGCGTTTCCCGCTGCGGCCGACCGCGACCGCGGGATGGGGCGGTCACGGGCGGTCGGTGGGGTCAGCCGCGGCCCGGGCCGGTGCGTGGGGGGCCGGGGGTGTGGGCGTGGTTGTGGCGGGTGGTCGCCGCGCCGTCGGGTTCGGTGCGGGTCGCGCTGGGGAGCTGTCCCGGCGGCAGCACCGCCTCCGTCGTGTTGACGCGGGGGAGGGCGTAGGGATGCTTCTCGGTCAGCCAGCGGATCATCTGCTCGCGCACCGTGACCCGTACCGTCCAGATGTCGTCCGCGTCCTTCGCCGTGACCAGGGCGCGCACCTGGACGGTGTTGGGCGTCGAGTCGGTGACCGCCAGTCCGTAGTCACGTCCGTCCCAGGCCGGGCACTCGCGCAGGATGTCCCGCAGCTTCTCCCGCATGACCTCGACCGGCGCGCTGTGGTCGAGGTGGAAGAAGACGATGCCGGTCATCTGAGGGGTGCCGCGCGACCAGTTCTCGAAGGGCTTCGAGGTGAAGTACGAGACCGGCATGGTGATCCGGCGCTCGTCCCAGGTCCGGACCGTCAGGAACGTCAGAGTGATCTCCTCGACCGTGCCCCACTCGCCGTCCACCACGACGGTGTCACCGAGACGCACCATGTCGCCGAAGGCGATCTGCAGCCCGGCGAAGAGATTCGCCAGTGTGGACTGGGCGGCGACACCGGCGACGATGCCGAGGATGCCGGCCGAGGCGAGCAGTGAGGCGCCGGCCGCGCGCATCGCCGGGAAGGTGAGCAGCATCGCGGCGATCGCGACGACGCCGACGACCGCGGTGACCACCCGTTGTATCAGCGCGACCTGGGTGCGCACCCGGCGCACCCGCGCCGGGTCGCGGTGCGCGTTCGCGTAGCGGGAGTACGAGGTGTCGACGACCGCCGTCGCGATGCTCACCACCAGCCAGGCGGCGGCGCCGATCAGGATCAGGGTCAGGGTCCTGCCGATCCCGATCCGGTGTTCCACCAGCAGCTTCGCCTCGTCGTACGAGCCTCTGAGCAGGGCCGCGAACAGGACCAGCTGGAAGGGGATGCGACCCCGGCGGAGCAGGCCCCACAGGGAGGTCTCGCTGTGACGGTCGTCCACCCGGCGCAACAGGCGGTCCACGGACCACCCGATGAGCAGTGCGAGCACGACCGAGCCGCCGACGACGATCATCGGGCGCAGTACGTTCTCCATGCCTGAGAACGTAACCGGCCATGGGCGGTCATGAACATGTGTGCTCGCGAGGGAACGGGGTATGCCCTGCGCCCGTCACTGTCGGTACCGGCTGGCACCATGGGTCTCATGAACATCATGCTCTTTCACTCGACGTACGGTCTGCGGCCTGCGGTGCGCGCGGCGGCGGACCGGCTGCGGGCCGCGGGACACGAGGTGTGGACGCCGGACCTCTTCGAGGGGCGCACCTTCGGGACCGTGGAGGAGGGCATGGCCTTCAACGAAGGGATCGGCAAGGTCGAGCTGCTCAAGCGCGCGGTCCTGGCCGCCGCGCCCTATTCGGACCGCGGGCTCGTCTACGCCGGTTTCTCCCTCGGCGCCTCCCTCGCGCAGACCCTGGCCCTCGGCGACGAGAAGGCCCGCGGACTGCTCCTGCTGCACGGCACGTCGGACATCGCGGAGAACGCGTCGGTGGACGAGCTGCCGGTCCAGCTCCATGTCGCCGAGCCCGACCAGTTCGAGACGGACGACTGGCTGGGCGCCTGGTATCTCCAGATGCAGAGAGCGGGCGCCGATGTGGAGATCTATCGGTACGCGGGAGCCGGTCACCTCTACACCGACCCCGAACTGCCCGACTACGACGCCGAGGCGGCCGAGGCCACCTGGAAGGTGGCGCTCGGCTTCCTCGACAGCCTCCAGCCGTAGCCGTAGCCGTAGCCGTAGGCGCCCCGTGGCCCGTGGCGGTAACCGCGGTCAGGAGACCGCGAGCCGTGTCTACACCGGGTCGTAGGTCCGCTCCACCGTCTGTGATCCGCTCAGCGTGCGGTACGAACGGGTCCAGGACGAGGTGGCGTTCGGGTTCGCGCGGTCGGAGATCACGTAGTAGTCCATCTGCGCCCGGGTGGCGGTGACGTCCAGGACGCCGTACCCGTGGCGGTCGGTGTCGACCCAGTGGACGTGCCGGTTCGCCGCGCGGATGACGGGGGAGGCGATCGCCGACACGACGCCCTCGGGGACCTTGACGATGTCGTCGAGGTTGTCGGAGGTCATCGAGGTGACCACGAACTCCGTGGCGGCGGAGGCGGACAGCGGGTAGGTACCGGCGTCCACCGGCACGTCGTTGGCCCACGCCATGTGGATGTCACCGGTCAGGAAGACCGTGTTGCGGATGGCGTTGGAGCGCAGGTGCGCGAGGAGTTCGCGGCGGTCGTCGGTGTAGCCGTCCCACTGGTCGGTGTTGAGGGCGATGCCCTCCTGGGGCAGGCCGAGCAGCTTGGCGAGCGGCTTGAGCAGGTCGGCGGAGAGGGACCCCACCGCGAACGGCGAGATCATCACCGAGTTGCCGACCAGCCGCCAGGTGGTGTCCGAGCCCTTGAGTCCGGACTTCAGCCAGTCGAGCTGCGCGCGGCCGGTGATCGTACGGTCCGGGTCGTCGACCGAGCCGCTGGCCGTGGACGCCTGCTGGGAGCGGAAGGAGCGCAGGTCGAGCAGGGAGAGGTCGGCCAGCTTGCCGAAGCGCAGCCGGCGGTAGGTGGTGCCCTCGATCGCCGGGCGGACCGGCATCCACTCGAAGTAGGCCTGCTTCGCGGCGGCCTGACGGGCCGTCCAGGTGCCCTCGGCGCCCTCGGTGTGGTTGACCGCGCCGCCCGACCAGGCGTTGTCGGCGAACTCGTGGTCGTCCCAGATCGCCACGACCGGCGCCTTGTGGTGCAGGGCCTGGAGGTCCGGGTCGGTCTTGTAACGGCCGTGCCGGGTGCGGTAGTCGGCGAGGGTGAGGATCTCGTTGGCGGGGGCGTGCGGGCGTACCACCGTGCCGCGGGTGCCGTACTCGCCGGACTTGTACTCGTAGATGTAGTCGCCGAGATGCAGCCAGGCGTCCAGGTCGCCCCGGGCCGCGAGGTGGCGGTAGGCCGAGAAGTAGCCGGCCTCCCAGTTGGCGCAGGAGACCACGCCGAAGCGCAGACCGGCCACGGAGGCGTCGGCGGCCGGCGTGGTGCGCGTGTGGGCGACGGGCGAGTCGGTGCCGCCCGCGGAGAAGCGGAACCAGTAGTCGGTGGCCGGTTCCAGGCCGCGGATGTCGGCCTTGACGGTGTGGTCGGAGGCGGCCGTCGCGGTGAGGGAGCCCTTGGCGACGATCGTGGTGAACGCCTTGTCCTTGGCGACGGTCCAGCTGACCTCGGTGTCCGGGCCGATGCCGGAGCCGGGTATCGCCGCGGAGGTGGGGGTCACCCGCGTCCACAGCAGGATGCCGTCCGGGAGCGGGTCGCCGGAGGCGACGCCGTGCAGGAAGGCGGGCGCCTCGGCGGCGCGGGCCGGCAGGGCGGCCGCGAGCGGGGCGGCGAGGACGGCGGTGGCGGCCGCGGCCTTGACGACCGTACGGCGGCGCGGGGCGCGGGAGTTGACGGCGCCCGAGGGGTCGGATGAGCTGAAGCGACTGGTCACGAGCGGTCAGGTTACCGACCGGTACACGCAGAGAGCGGGCGAACCGAGAAAGTTCGCCCGCTCTTCGACTGCTGGACAATTTCGGTCCGGCGCCACCGCTGCGCGCGGCGCTTCGGACCGCCCGACGGATCAGGCGGCGAGGGCCTTGTCGATCGCCGTCGTGAAGTCGGCGACGGTCATCGGCGCGTTCTTGCCGTCGGAGCCCGTCAGCGTCTTGCCGTCCATCTTCAGGGTCGGAGTGCCCTGCACGCCGCTCTTGTTGAACTTCTCGGACATGTCGAGCGCCCACTTGTCGTAGGTGCCGTCCTTCACCGCCTTCTCGAAGGCCGCGTTGCCCTTGAGGGCGGAGACCGTGTCAGCGACCTTGATCAGGTAGTCGTCGCTCTTGAACTTGTCGTCCGTCTCCTCGGGGTGGTACTTCGCCGAGTACAGCGCGGTCTTGTACTCGAGGAAGGCCTCGGGGCTCACGTTCAGCGCGGCACCCATGGCGCTGAGGGCGTTCTTCGAGCCCACGCCGGGGCTGCCGTTGTCGATGAACGTGGCGCCGACGTACTCGATCTTGAACTTGCCGTCGTCGTAGTCCTTCTTGAGGGTCGTGCCGACGGTCTGCTCGAACTGGGCGCAGATCGGGCAGCGCGGGTCCTCGTACATCACCAGGGTCTTCTTGGCGGTGCTCTTGCCGAGCACGACGGTGGTGCCGTCGGCGCCGGTGGTGTTGGCCGGCTTGACGAGCTTGTCGTCCTTGGCGGCTTCCCAGTACCCGGGCTTGTTGTTCTGTACGACCGCGTAGCCGACACCGCCCGCTATCGCGAGGACGGCGACGATGCCGCCGGCCACGATGACCTGGCGCTTGATCCGGTCGCGCCTGGCCTGGCGCTCGCGCTCGATACGCAGCTTCTCGCGCGCCGCCGACTTGGCCGCCTGGCTGTTCCGCTTGCTCATGTTGGTGATCTCCATGGGGGCGCGTACTCGTCGTACGCGGGATACGTAAGGGGGACCGCTGGTGCTCAGTTGCTGTCGCTCAGGCGAGAGCGGCCGAGCGGGGCGGGCCACGCCGTCCCAGTGAGTGCACGAACAGGCGCGTACGGGCGGGGGTGCTCCGGCGCGCGGGGCGCGGGAGCCGGCGTACCGGGGTCAGCCGTACGGTCACCGCGGCGACCGCGATCAGCAGCGGCCGGAAGGTGGACGCGGCCACGGCGCGCAGCAGCTGGTCCAGGGCCCGCTCGCCGCGGCGCAGCCAGGCGGCGGCGAGGAGCCCGACGCCGACGTGCGCGGCGAGCAGCAGCCAGGCGGCGCCCGGGTCGGTGTGCACGAGCAGGGTGGCGGCGCGGTCGTCGCCACCGGTCACCCGGGCCAGCGGCGCGCCCACGCTGCCGCCGCACAGCACGTCGAGGCCGACGGCGCGCAGCGGGCCCGCGACGGGGCCGCCCGCCCTGCCGTAACAGACGTGCTGGCCCGTGGTGAAGACCGTGTCGGCGGCCAGCTCCAGGGGGATGAGCAGGGCCGCGATCCGCCCGAAGCCGCGTTCGCGGCCCGCCAGCGCGTACGCGATGACGAAGACGGCGGCGGTGATCGCGGCCACGGTGCCGAGCGGCAGCGCGACCCGGGACAGCAGCACGTGCGACGCGGCGGAGAGCGTCACGACGACAGCCGTGAACAGTGCCGCGCGCACGGCTCTGAGCTGGGTCCCGGATATGTCCATAGCGGAGCCGAGTGTCCCACGCGCTCCCGTAAGAGCTCCCTAAAGGGTTCCTATGTGTTACGGGAGCGTTGTGAGTCCGTCGTCCGGCGTGCCTACAGGCCGGGGATCCGGCCGTTGCGGAACAGGTCCACGAAGATCTGGTGGTCGCCGCGCGCGCGTGCGCCGTAGCTGTGCGCGAAGTCGACCAGGAGGGCGGCGAAGCCCTCCTCGTCGGCCGCGATCGCCGCGTCGATGGCCCGTTCCGTGGAGAACGGCACCAGCTCCGAGTGGCCGCTCTCGTCGTCGGCCGCCGCGTGCATCGCGGCCGTGGCCCGGCCGAGGTCCGCGACGACCGAGGCGATCTCCTCCGGGTCGTCGATGTCGCTCCAGTCCAGGTCCACCGCGTACGGCGAGACCTCGGCGACGAGCTGGCCCGCGCCGTCCAGCTCGGTCCAGCCCAGCCACGGGTCGGCGTGCGCCTGCAGCGCGCGCTGGGAGATCACCGTGCGGTGGCCCTCGTGCTGGAAGTAGTCGCGGATCGAGGAGTCCGTGATGTGCCGGGAGACGGCCGGCGTCTGGGCCTGCTTGATGTAGATCACGACGTCGTTCTCCAGGGCGTCGCTGTTGCCCTCCAGCAGGATGTTGTACGAGGGCAGACCGGCCGAGCCGATGCCGATGCCGCGGCGGCCGACGACGTCCTTCACGCGGTACGAGTCAGGGCGGGCGAGCGAGGACTCGGGGAGCGTCTCCAGGTAGCCGTCGAAGGCGGCGAGCACCTTGTAGCGGGTGGCCGCGTCCAGCTCGATGGAGCCGCCGCCGGGGGCGAAGCGGCGCTCGAAGTCACGGATCTCGGTCATCGAGTCGAGCAGCCCGAAGCGGGTCAGCGAGCGGGCGTCGCGCAGCGCGTCCAGCAGCGGGCCCTCGGCGGTGTCCAGCGTGAAGGGCGGCACCTCGTCGCTCTTGGCGCCGGTGGCGAGGGAGTGGATGCGCTCGCGGTAGGCGGTCGCGTACACCGTGACCAGCTCGGTGATCTGGTCGTCACTGAGCGCCTTGGCGTAGCCGATGAGCGCCACGGAGGCGGCGAAGCGCTTGAGGTCCCAGGTGAAGGGGCCGACGTACGCCTCGTCGAAGTCGTTCACGTTGAAGATCAGGCGGCCCTGGGCGTCCATGTACGTGCCGAAGTTCTCCGCGTGCAGGTCGCCGTGGATCCACACCCGGGAGGTCCGCTCGTCCAGGTACGGGCCGCCCCGCCGGTCGGCCTCGAGGTCGTGGTAGAAGAGCCCCGCCGTGCCCCGGTAGAACGCGAAGGCGGAGGCCGCCATCTTGCGGAACTTCACGCGGAACGCGGCCGGGTCGGCGGCCAGGAGCTCGCCGAAGGCGGTGTCGAAGACGGCGAGGATCTGCTCGCCGCGTTGCTCGGCGCTGAGCTGCGGGACCGACATCGCTGGGTGCCTCCTGGTGCAGGTGGTGCGTGACATGAGGGAAGGACGACAGAGCCGTCCACCCGGGACGGACGCCTTCGTCCTCCCAACGGACGAAGGTACGCGGGAGTGCCCGCGTTCCCCGCACGAAGTTACGGCCGATCCGGCCGCCCGTCACCCGGCCACCACCGCCGCGGGGCGTCCCGGGGCACCTCGCGTCGCAGTGTTCATCTCAGCTGTCAGTCGCGCGTCATAGACTTCGTCGCTGTCCCCCCAGACTGTCGCCGATCGTTCTTCTTGGAGGCCGAAGCCGTGTCGAAGCCGCCGTTCACGCACCTGCACGTCCACACCCAGTACTCGCTGCTGGACGGTGCCGCGCGGCTCAAGGACATGTTCGATGCCTGCAATGAGATGGGCATGACACACATCGCCATGAGCGACCACGGCAACCTCCACGGGGCGTACGACTTCTTCCACACGGCCAAGAAGGCGGGCGTCACGCCGATCATCGGCATCGAGGCGTACGTCGCCCCGGAGTCCCGGCGCAACAAGCGCAAGATCCAGTGGGGCCAGCCGCACCAGAAGCGCGACGACGTGTCCGGTTCGGGCGGTTACACCCACAAGACGATCTGGGCGGCGAACCGGACGGGACTGCACAACCTCTTCAAGCTCTCCTCGGACGCGTACGCCGAGGGCTGGCTCCAGAAGTGGCCGCGGATGGACAAGGAGACCATCTCCCAGTGGTCCGAGGGGCTCATCGCCTCCACCGGCTGCCCCTCCGGCGAGCTCCAGACCCGGCTGCGCCTCGGCCAGTTCGACGAGGCCCTGAAGTCGGCCGCCGAGTACCAGGACATCTTCGGCAAGGACCGCTACTTCCTCGAGCTGATGGACCACGGCATCGAGATCGAGCGCCGGGTCCGCGACGGCCTCCTGGAGATCGGCAAGAAGCTCGGCATCCCGCCCCTGGTGACGAACGACTCGCACTACACGTACGCGCACGAGGCGACCGCGCACGACGCCCTGCTCTGCATCCAGACCGGCAAGAACCTCTCCGACCCGGACCGCTTCCGCTTCGACGGCACCGGTTACTACCTGAAGTCGACGGACGAGATGTACGCGGTCGACTCCTCGGACGCCTGGCAGCAGGGCTGCGCCAACACCCTCCTGGTCGCCGAGCAGATCGACACGACCGGCATGTTCGAGGCGAAGAACCTCATGCCGAAGTTCGACATCCCCGAGGGCTTCACCGAGGTCACCTGGTTCCAGGAGGAGGTCCGCCTCGGCATGGAGCGCCGCTTCCCCGGCGGCGTCCCCGACGACCGCCAGAAGCAGGCCGAGTACGAGATGGACGTCATCATCCAGATGGGGTTCCCGGGGTACTTCCTCGTCGTCGCGGACTTCATCATGTGGGCCAAGAAGCAGGGCATCGCGGTGGGCCCGGGCCGTGGTTCCGCGGCCGGTTCGATCGTGGCGTACGCCATGGGCATCACCGACCTCGACCCGATCCCGCACGGACTGATCTTCGAGCGGTTCCTCAACCCCGAGCGCGTCTCCATGCCCGACGTCGACATCGACTTCGACGAGCGCAGGCGCGTCGAGGTGATCAGGTACGTGACCGAGAAGTACGGCGCCGACAAGGTCGCCATGATCGGCACCTACGGCAAGATCAAGGCGAAGAACGCCATCAAGGACTCCGCGCGTGTCCTGGGCTACCCGTACGCCATGGGCGACCGTCTCACCAAGGCGATGCCCGCCGACGTCCTCGGCAAGGGCATCGACCTGAACGGCATCACCGACTCCTCGCACCCCCGCTACAGCGAGGCCGGCGAGATCCGCGCGATGTACGAGAACGAGCCGGACGTGAAGAAGGTCATCGACACCGCCAAGGGCGTCGAGGGCCTGGTCCGGCAGATGGGCGTGCACGCCGCCGGCGTCATCATGTCCAGCGAGCCCATCGTCGACCACGCCCCGGTCTGGGTGCGGCACACCGACGGCGTGACCATCACGCAGTGGGACTACCCGCAGTGCGAGTCGCTCGGCCTGCTGAAGATGGACTTCCTCGGCCTGCGCAACCTGACGATCATGGACGACGCCGTCAAGATGGTGAAGTCCAACAAGGGCATCGACCTCGACCTGCTGGCCCTCCCGCTCGACGATCCGACGACCTTCGAACTGCTCCAGCGCGGCGACACCCTCGGCGTCTTCCAGTTCGACGGCGGGCCCATGCGCTCCCTGCTGCGCCTGATGAAGCCCGACAACTTCGAGGACATCTCCGCCGTCTCGGCGCTCTACCGTCCCGGCCCGATGGGCATGGACTCGCACACGAACTACGCGCTCCGCAAGAACAAGCTCCAGGAGATCACCCCGATCCACAAGGAGCTGGAGGAGCCCCTCGAAGAGGTCCTGGCCGTCACCTACGGCCTGATCGTCTACCAGGAGCAGGTGCAGAAGGCCGCCCAGATCATCGCCGGGTACTCGCTCGGCGAGGCCGACATCCTGCGCCGTGTGATGGGCAAGAAGAAGCCCGACGAACTGGCCAAGAACTTCGTCCTCTTCCAGAAGGGCGCCCGGGACAAGGGCTACAGCGACGAGGCGATCCAGGCCCTGTGGGACGTGCTGGTCCCCTTCGCCGGCTACGCGTTCAACAAGGCGCACTCGGCCGCGTACGGCCTGGTCTCGTACTGGACCGCCTACCTGAAGGCGAACTACCCGGCCGAGTACATGGCCGGTCTGCTCACCTCGGTCAAGGACGACAAGGACAAGTCCGCGATCTACCTCAACGAGTGCCGGCGCATGGGCATCAAGGTGCTGCCGCCCAACGTCAACGAGTCGGAGCAGAACTTCGCCGCCCAGGGCGACGACGTGATCCTCTTCGGCCTCTCCGCCGTCCGCAACGTCGGCACGAACGTCGTCGAGTCGATCATCAAGAGCCGCAAGGCCAAGGGGAAGTACGCCTCCTTCCCCGACTACCTCGACAAGGTCGAGGCGGTCGCCTGCAACAAGCGCACCACGGAATCGCTGATCAAGGCCGGCGCGTTCGACACCATGGGGCACACCCGCAAGGGCCTCACCGCGCAGTTCGAGCCGATGATCGACAACGTGGTGCAGGTCAAGCGCAAGGAGGCCGAGGGCCAGTTCGACCTCTTCGGCGGCATGGGCGAGGAGGACACCAGCGAGCCCGGCTTCGGACTCGACGTCGAGTTCACCGCCGACGAGTGGGACAAGGCCTATCTGCTCGCCCAGGAACGGGAGATGCTCGGTCTGTACGTCTCCGACCACCCGCTCTTCGGCCTGGAGCACGTGCTGTCCGACAAGGCGGACGCGGGCATCTCCCAGCTCACCGGCGGTGAGCACGCCGACGGCGCCGTCGTCACCATCGGCGGCATCATCTCCGGCCTGCAGCGCAAGATGACCAAGCAGGGCAACGCCTGGGCGATCGCCACCGTGGAGGACCTCGCGGGCTCCATCGAGTGCATGTTCTTCCCCGCGACCTACCAGCTGGTGTCCACCCAACTCGTCGAGGACGCGGTCGTCTTCGTCAAGGGACGCCTCGACAAGCGCGAGGACGTGCCGCGCCTCGTCGCGATGGAACTCCAGGTCCCGGACCTGTCCAACGCGGGCACCAACGCGCCCGTGATCCTCACCATCCCGGCGCTGAAGGTCACTCCGCCCATGGTCAGCAGGCTCGGTGAGATCCTCAGCCACCACCGGGGCGAGAGCGAGGTGCGCATCAGGCTCCAGGGCCCGCGCAAGACCACCGTCCTGCGCCTCGACCGGCACCGGGTGAAGCCCGATCCGGCCCTCTTCGGCGACCTGAAGGTCCTGTTGGGCCCGTCCTGTCTGGCGGGCTGAGACCGGCGGGGACGGAGTTACGCGAGGGGCGCATCCAAGACCGGATGCGCCCCTCGGTGTGTGCATGGGCTTCAACAGCCCTTACGCGCGGCCTCAGTTGTGGCCGAAGCGCTTCTGGTGCTTGCGGGCTACGTCCGAGGGGCTGCCCTGCGCCTGTGACATCGGCGTGTGTGCCTCCGTCGAGGATCGCTGCGCCTGCTCCTGCGCGCGTTCGGCCTGCGAGGAGCGGTCCTGCTGGCTGCCCTGCTTGCGGTTCTTGTTCTTGGCCATGGTGATTGCCTCCTGTGGGGCCCGAGGGGTCAGGGCCGGATCCAGATTCACATAGCCTGACAACCAGTGCATTTCGGAGAATTACCGTGCGTAATAAGCCCTGTCGGAGCGTTATCTCCTGATACGCCACGCCGAAGATCGAGTTCGGGCCGTTAACCTCCACGGCGTCGGGCAGACTCGAAGGAAGCCCGAAGCAAACCTCCCGGAAACCGGAAAGAGGGTGGACCGCGTGGACCGCTGCATCGTCCTGGTGGACGCCGGGTATCTGCTCGGTGCTGCCGCCAGTCTCCTGGCGGGAGAGCCCTCGAGATCCCGGATCACCGTCGACCACGGCGCCCTCATCCAGGGGCTGCGCGACCGTGCCGAATCCGACACGGAGCGGCCCCTGCTGCGTATCTACTGGTTCGACGGCGCCCCCGACCGCGTACCGCAGCCGGAGCACCGCAGGCTCAGGGTGATGCCGCGGGTGACGGTACGCCTCGGCGCGCTGACCCGCAGCGACGGACGGTGGGCGCAGAAGGGCGTCGACGCCGCCATGCACGCCGAGCTCACCGAACTCGCCCGCAACCGCGCCTGCTCCGACGTGGTCCTGGTGACCGGCGACGGGGATCTGCTGCCGGGCATGATGGCCGCCAAGGAGCACGGTGTCGCCGTGCACCTGTGGGCCGTGCAGGCCGCCGACGGGGACTACAACCAGTCCGAGGACCTGGTCGCCGAGGCCGACGAGCGGCGGGTGCTGGACCGGGCCTGGATCACCAAGGCCGTACGGGCCAAGGAGATCGGCGGGATCTGCGCCCCACAGCCCGCGCCGCGCCCGGAGATCGCCGCGATCCTCTCCGCGCCGCTGCCCGACTCCTCGCTCGCCGACTCCTCGCTCGCCGACTCCGCGGAGCGTGCCGCCCAGGACGCGGAGCACGGGCCGGCCGCCGAGTCGCAGAACGGCGCCGAGGAGCGTGTTCCCGCCCCCAAGGGCGTCCCCACACCCAAGGACCTCGCCGCACTGCGCGCGCCCGGCGTCCAGGCCGCCCAGCCCCCCACCAGCGCCACCCTGCGCTGGTCCTCCGACAAGGGGTGGATCGAGCGGCCGGGGGGCACCACGGAGTCCGCCGAGGCCGCCGTGCTGCCCACGCTCGCCCAGCTCACCTCCGCCGAGCAGCGCTGGGCCGACCGGGAGGAGGACATCACCACGGTCGGCGGCGACCCGTACGAGGTCGGACAGGTCTTCGCGCGCCGCTGGATGGGGCGGCTGACGGACCAGAGCCATCTGCAGAAGCTGTCCGCGATGTACCCGCGCGTCCCGCACCGCGTCGACGGCGAGCTGCTGCGCTACGCCGCGCGGTTCGGACTGCTCGCGCACAAGGACGACCAGATCGACGAGCACGACCGGTATGCCATCCGGGCGGGCTTCTGGCGCGAGATCGACGTGCGTACGGCCGCGGAGCACGCCCCCGCCGGGGAGTGAACCGGGGAGTCGCCGAGCCTCAGGCGAGCCCTCTTCCGTTCCTCCGCCGCGGGTGGGCGGGAGCTGGTCACATCGCCGCGGGCGCTCCCGAAGGAGCCCGCCGGGTCCGGGTCCGTGGAAGACCATGCCGAGCGCATGCCGGGCTGGAGACCCGGTCCAGCGCCGCTCGGAACCGGGCTGAGGCAAGGGCCCCGGGAGCATAACGGGGCATCGGACCCCGTAGGCTCGTCCCTCGTGAGTACGCGCACGGCACAGGCAGTCCGGAACGGACACGGGGGCGGTCTCGTGTGCGCGGTGCGCGCGCTGACCAAGACCTATCCGGCCGTCCGGGGACGCCGGGGCGCCCCCGGCACACCCGAGGTCCGGGCCACCGACGGGGTGCGGCTGGACATCCGGCGCGGCGAGATCTTCGGTCTGCTGGGGCCGAACGGCGCCGGCAAGTCGACCCTGGTCCGCCAGCTCACCGGTCTCATGCGACCCGACAGCGGCAGCGTCGAGATCCTCGGGCACGACATCGTGCGCCACCCCGAGCGGGCGGCGCGGATCCTCGCCTACCTCGGACAGGAGTCCACCGCCCTCGACGAGCTGACCGTGTCGCTGGCGGCTGAGACGACCGGACGGCTGCGCGGGCTTGAGCTGCGTGAGGCACGGGCCGAGCGGGACGCCGTACTCGACGAACTGGGCCTGACCGCGCTGGCCTCCCGCCCTCTGAAGAAGCTGTCGGGCGGACAGCGGCGGCTCGCGTGCGTCGCCGCCGCACTCGTCGGGGAGCGGCCGCTGCTGGTCCTCGACGAACCGACCACCGGAATGGACCCCGTCGCCCGGCGCGCCGTCTGGGCCGCCGTCGACCGGCGCCGGGCCGAGCGCGGGACGACCGTGCTGCTGGTCACCCACAACGTCATCGAGGCCGAGACCGTCCTCGACCGGGTCGCCGTCCTCGACCGCGGCCGCGTCATCGCCTGCGACACCCCGGCCGGTCTGAAGGAGCGGGTCGCGGGCGAGGTCCGGGTCGAACTCGTCTGGCGCGAGAACGCCCCCCTGGACGTGCCCGAGGTCGCCGCGCTGCGCTCCCGGGCCGTCGAGTCGGGCCGGCGCTGGACCCTGCGGCTCGCGCCCGAGGAGGCCCGCGCGGCGGTCGCCACGGTCACCGGCGGCGCCGCCTTCGCCGCGCTCGACGACTTCACACTGGCCACGCCGAGCCTGGAGGACGTGTACCTGGCGCTCGGCGGCGACACGCGGGGGCTGGTGAAGGCGTGAGCGGGAGGGGCCTGGAATCCGTAGGGGAGTCTGTACGGACGGGGAGGGGCGTCATGGGCGTGCGCAACAGGGACAGGACGGCTGCCGGAGCGAAGAGGAGCAGCTCGACGTGAGTGTCGTACCCGCCGAGGTGCTGCCGGGCAGCGCGCTGTCCGTGGCCGAGGAGATCGGCGACGCCGTGGAACTCGGGCCGAGGGCACGGCTGTGGCCCTCCCTCGCCGCCGTGTACCGGGCGCAGCTCTCCCGGGCACGCGTGGCGCGGATCCCGCTGCTGTTCGTGGCCACCTTCCAGTCCGTCGGGATCATGATCCTGATGCGGGGCGTGGTGGACGGCGGGGGCGAGGCGCGGGCCGTGGTGGCCGGGGCGTCGGTCCTGGTGGTCGCCTTCGTCGCGCTCAACCTCCTCGCGCAGTACTTCGGGCACCTGCGGGCCAGCGGCGGCCTCGACCACTACGCGACCCTGCCGGTGCCGCCGGCGGCCGTCGTGCTCGGTGCCGCGGGCGCGTACGCGTCCTTCACGGTGCCGGGGACCGTCGCCACCGCCGTCTTCGGCTGTGTGCTCTTCGGGCTGCCCATGGCCCACCTGTGGGTGCTCGTGGCGGTGATCCCGCTCGCGGGCGCGGCGCTCGCCGGGCTGGGGGCGGCGCTCGGGCTGCTCGCGCCGCGGCCCGAACTCGCGACGCTGCTGGGACAGCTGGGCATGTCCGCGGCGCTGCTGCTGGGGGTGCTGCCGGCCGACCGGCTGCCGACGGTCGTGCAGTACGGTCGTGATCTGCTGCCCTCGACGTACGGCGTCGAGGCCTTCGCGCGGACGTTCGGGGCGCATCCGGACTGGACCTTCGTCCTCGGTGACCTCGCCGTCTGCGCGGGCGTCGGGGTCGCCTCGCTGGCCGTGGCGACGTGGGCGTACCGCCGGGCGGCCGTCCGGTGACGCGGTCGACAGCCGGGCCTGGCACGATGTCAGGGTGACCGCACCGCTGACTCCGCCTCCGCCGCCGAACCACCAGCCCTCGGACCACGCCCACGGCTGGCAGGCTCCGCCTGCCGGTGGCGCCGACGGGCACGCCGGGTACGAGAAGGACGGGCCCGGGATGAAGACGGAAGTCCGGGAGGCCGCCGTCATCACGGTGGCGGTGGCGCTGACGGGTGTGCTGCTCGGCGTGCTGTGGTGGTGGCTGGCGCCGCATGTGCCGCTGGTCGCGGACGACACGGCCGTGTATCTGAAGGACACCGAGGGGGAGCAGGCCATCGGGGTGGACGGAACGTTCACGCTGCTGGCGCTCGGGTTCGGAGTGGTCAGCGCGGCCGTGGTGTTCCTGGTGCGGCGGCGCGGGGGTGTGCCGCTGGTCCTCGGGCTCGCCGTGGGCGGTCTGCTCGGTTCGGTGCTGGCCTGGCGGCTCGGCGTCTATCTGGGACCCACGCAGAACGTGGTGGCCCATGCCAAGGCCGTGGGCAAGGGGGTGACCTTCTCCGCGCCGTTGAAGCTGGGCGCGAAGGGGGCGTTGTTGGCGTGGTCGCTGGGTGCGTTGGTGGTGCATCTGGGGTTGACCGCGTTGTTCGGGCCGCGGGATCCGGATCCCTACGCGAGCCCTTATCCGTCGTTCCCGCCGGTGCCTCCGGCGGGCTGAGAGGGTCCACCGACCGCGGGGTGTGCCGCCCCGCCGCGCCTGCGTCCCGTCCCCGGGGCTCCGCCCCGGATCCCGCCAGGGGGCGCTGGCGCCCCCTGGACCCCCGCTCGCCCGAAGGGCTCGTCCTCAAACGCCGGACAGGCTGACATGCATGACCTGGGCGTCAGGCTCTGAGGGCGCCCCATCAGCGCGGGCTCGCCTCTCCAGCCCGTCCGGAGCCATTCAGCGCACGCCGAAATCTCCGGCGCAGGCCGAACTCTCCGGCGCAGGCCGACGTCTCCGGCGCATGCCGACGTCTCCGGCACATCCCGACGTCTCCAGCGCAGGCCGAACTCTCCGGCGCATGCCGACGTCTCCGGCGCACGCCGACATCTCCGGTACATGCCGGCATCTCCGGTGCACGCCGGGATTTCCAGCGCCGGCCCGCATCTCCAGCCCGTCCGGCGTTCGAGGACGAGGCCGTTCAGGCCGATGCGGGGGGTCCGGGGGACCGCACCCCCGGGTGCGGGCAGGGGCCCGGTTCAGCCCCGTGCAACAGGCGCGCGCACGGCGTCGGTGAGGGTGGCGAGGTCGTCGGGGGCGAGCTCGACCTCCAGGCCGCGCCGCCCCGCCGAGACACAGATCGTCTCGTGCAGTCGCGCGGACGCGTCCAGCACCGTACGGAGTTTCCTGCGCTGGCCCAGGGGTGAGATGCCGCCACGGACATAGCCCGTCGTGCGTTCGGCGGCCGCCAGGTCCGCCATCGCCGCCCGCTTGCCGCCCACGGCCGTGGCCAGGGCCTTCAGGTCCAGGGAGCCCGCGACCGGGACGACCGCGACGACGAGGGCGCCGTCCACGTCCGCGACCAGGGTCTTGAAGACCCGGTCGGGGGAGACGCCCATCGCCTCGGCCGCCTCCTCGCCGTACGAGGGGTGCGCCGGGTCGTGCTCGTAGGCGTGCACCGTGTACGCGACGCCCGCCGCCGTCAGGGCGACGGTCGCGGGAGTACCCCCGGACTGCTGCTGTTTCTTCGGCTTCTTCGCCATCGGCCTTCCCGGATGCGCGAGGGGTGTCAGTTCAGACTCGTCGGGCCGCGCGTCAGCTCCGACGCCGGCAACGACGGCAGATTACGGATGATCGCGGTCTCGGCGCGCAGGAGTTTCAGCTCCTCGCGGAGGCGGGAGGCCGTGTCGGAGGCCTGGAGCAGCTTCTGCTTCGCCGGGATGTCCAGCATCGCGGCGGCCGCGACCAGGTAGGAGACCACCGCCGGCTCGTCCGGGAGGTCGGCGCCGGTGGACAGGGAGCGTTCGCGGGCGCCGGCGAGCCGCTTCTGGTACTGGCGGAAGGCGCGCAGGACGCCTTCGGCGAGCGCGCCCGCCTCCTCGCCCGGCTCCTCAGGCAGCTCCTCCAGCTCGGCGGTGAGGAACGCGCCGGAGGCCTCCACGGACAGCAGCCGTACCCGCGTGGTTCCGGTGGCCAGCACCTCGAAGCTGCCGTCCGCACGCTCCCGGATGGTCGCCGCGTCCGCGATGCAGCCCACATCGTGGAAGGCCAGGAAGGGGTTGTCGCCGAAGCCGGCGGCGGGCCCGCGGGCGGGCACGGCGGTCTGGTCGGGCATGCCGGGGCCGCTCGTCGCGACCTCGTGGCCGTCGCGGATGGCGACGACGGCGAACCGGCGCGGTTCGTCCTCGGGGGTCTTCAGCAGATCGCGCATCATGGCGCGATAGCGCTCCTCGAAGATGTTCAGAGGCAGCACGAGCCCGGGGAACAGTACCGAGTTCAGCGGGAAGAGGGGGAGCCGGACGGTGGTCACGACGGGCAAGCCTAATGGTCGCCGGAGGGAGCGCGTCCGCCGTGCTCACTCCGTGGATGTACGGGCATGCGGGACGCGACCTCCAGACGTACCCCGTCGCGCAGTTCCAGGAACTGGCCGAGGGGGTCGTCCGAGACCCGGTCCCAGGGGAACGACGTGGCGTAGGGACCGATCAGACGGAGCTGTTCCAGGGCGTCCGTCCAGCGCTCCAGCCTGATCAGCACGTAGGTGAGCAGGTTGCGGACCTCGGCGGGCCACGGATCGGCGGGCCCGTAGGTCGCGGAGACCGCGATGGCGAGGTCGGCCGCCGCGTCGAGCCGCTCGCGCCGCACCACGGCCCCGCCGCCCTCGGTCAGGAACGCGAAGGCCGCGCGCACCGGCAGGGCCTGCACCAGGGAGCCGGGCAGCGCGTCCTGGGCGGCCCGCTCGGCGAAGTCGAAGCACTCGCGGTGCGAGCCGTACCAGGCGGCCGAGAGGTACTTCAGGGCGGCGACATGGCATCCGTAGTGGTGCGGGGAGCGGCGTACGGCCTCGCCCCACAGCTTCTCGAACTCGGTGTGCCCGGCGTTGGTCCCCCTGGCGTGGTCGAGCGCGATCCGCCACGGCACCGGGTCGTGCGGGTCGCCCTCGGAGGCGGCCGCGATCAGCGGGCCGACCTGGCGCAGCAGCTCGGCGCGGGCGGGCGAGTCCCACCAGCGGCGCACCGCGAGTTCGGCCTTGACCAGCAGCGCGTCCGGGTCGTGCGGGGAGTCGCCCTGCCAGGTGTCGAGCCATTCGCCGCGGGAGCGCGCGAAGGCGGCGAGACGCATCGTGTAGCGGTCGCGGTTCTCCCACTCGGCGGCCTCGCGGGTGGTGGCGAGCAGTTTTGCCGTGGGCCCGTAGTCGCCGCGTCCCGCGGTGACCAGGGCCGGGCCGAGCCGGTCGTCGGGGGCGTCCAGCAGTACCTCGTCGTCGGCGGGCAGCCCGGCGGCGAGAGTCGAGGAGTTCCGGGCCATCCGGGCCGTGCGGATGAGGGCGCGCAGCAGTGCCATGGTGTCGACCATTGAAAGCCGCAGGTCGGGGCTGTGCCAGAGGGGGCGCGGTGACGCTTTCGTAACCGTCGATTGGTTGTACGTCGAACAGTCAAGAATGGGTAAATGATGACCGTTTCTCAGCTATTGAACCCTCGTCAACAACGATAGCGGCCCCGCCCCGGCGGTAGCCGCCGCACCCGCTGTCGGCTGCGTGGCGGCGGTCATCAGCCGCGTCGTGGCCGTCGTCAGCTGCGTCGCAGCAGTCGGGTCGCCCCCGCCGCCACCGTCGTCGCCAGGATCCAGCCGAGCAGGATCACCACGGCGGCCAGCCACTGCCAGCCGCCGTGCAGCTGCCAGACGCCCACCTGTCCGAGGTCGACCACGGGCAGCAGCAGGTCCAGGGCGAACAGCGCCGCGTTCCACGGCGGGTGTCCGCCGTCGTCGACCGGCGGATGGCTCGCGTGCGAGAAGGCGATCGACGTCGCCGCCCAGAGCACCGCCATCCACAGGGCGGCACGGCCGGGCCGGTACCCGTAGGCGACCGTCCAGTCCTGCGCGTACCCCCACAGCTTGGCCGCGAGCGGCAGCGTCTCGCGGCGGCGGCGCTGCTTGGCGAGGAGCACCTCGCGCGCGTCCTCGTCCTCGCCGGAGTCGCGCAGCACGGTGGCCAGCCGCTCGTACGGCTCCGGGCTGTACTCGGCGGTCGCCGCCGCCACCCACTCCAGGCGCCGCGTCAGCGGGAACGCGCCCTGGGGCACGAGGTTCTCGTAGCTGAAGCCGCCCATGTGCAGATTGCCCGGCTGGGGCCAGCTGTCCGCTCGGTCGACCAGATTGACGATCCGCGCGCCGGACAGCACGACCTTGCCCCGCTCGGGCCGCTCCCCGAGAAAGCGCAGTTCCGGCGTCTGCACCCGCAGCAGTGACAGCTCCTGGTCGTCGTCGAAGGTGAAACGGGCCCCCTCGAAGTCGACCGCGTCCCCGAACCGCCCGTCGTCCAGCCGTATGCCGCCCCGGCACTCGAACCGCCGCACCAGCGTGCCGCGCGCCGGGGTGGTGCCGCTCGTCAGCCAGGGTGTGCCCACGGCCGCGGGTGTCATGTACAGCGTGCGGTTGACGGTGAGCTGGGGGGCGTTCAGGGCGAGCCGCGTGTACGGATTGCTCAGGTTGCTGCCGCGCAGGCTGAGCGAGACGCCGACGGTCGCGCCGCGCAGGCTCAGCTCACCGTGCGACTCCAGCATCTCCGCCTGCAGATCCTGTCCCACGGTCATGCCGTCGCCGGTGATCGAGCGGCCGCGCCGGTCCCGGTAGACCACGGCCTGGTTGAGCATCAGGTCGGTGCCGATGTGCGCGTCGGTCAGCCGTACGCCGTTGTGGAAGCGGCAGCGCGGCAGATGCAGGTCACCCTCCGTGTGCACCCGGGCCGCCTCCAGGCGCGGCACCGAGCAGTCGACCAGGCGTACGGTCGTGAAGCGCGCCTCCGGCAGCAGGATCTCCTTCTCGAACCGGCAGCCCTTCAGCTCGACGTACGGCACGACGGTGCCGCCCGCGAGGTCCAGGATGTCGGAGATCCGCACGCCGGTCAGCTTCAGGGAGGCGACCCGGCCCTGCAGGGCGGGTGGCCCGTCGAGCAGCAGCCACGCCACGATCCGCGCCCGCACACTGCGCTCTGGCCCCCAGGGGTGGCCGCCGTGCGGATCGTCCACGGCGGTGTCCCCGTCGCGCAGGTCGTACACGCTGCCGTTGCGGAAGGCCTGCCACATCCCGGCCTCGGCGGCGGTCAGTTCGTCCGGCAGGTCCCCGGCGCGGAGGCCGGCACCCTCGGTCACAGTGCTTCCCTTCCTCCCCAGCTACTCGCGGGTTCGTACAACCGTTCATGCCCGCTGTGTGACAGGTCGAACGCTCCTGGTGACGAGGAAGTCCCGGAGGATACGGGGGTGGCTTGTATCAGCCATTGATACAGGCGACCGGCGCCTTATCTCGGTCTGAGAGAATTGCCCACGTGATCTCCCGAATCGATCTGCGCGGCGACGCCCTCCCCGAAGGCACCGCCCTGCGCGACCTGCTGCCCCGAGCCGACTTCGACGTATCGGCCGCCCTGGAGAAGGTGCGTCCGATCTGCGAGGCCGTGCATCATCGCGGGGACGCGGCACTGATCGACTACGCGGAGAAGTTCGACGGCGTTCGGCTGGAAGCCGTGCGGGTCCCGGCCGAGGCTCTCGCGGACGCCCTGGAGCGGCTCGACCCGGCCGTGCGCGCGGCCCTGGAGGAGTCCATCCGGCGGGCCCGCGTGGTCCACCGCGCGCAGCGCCGCACCTCGCACACCACCCAGGTCGTGCAGGGCGGCTCGGTCACCGAGAAGTGGGTGCCCGTCGAGCGGGTGGGTCTCTACGCGCCCGGCGGCCGGTCCGTCTACCCCTCGTCCGTGATCATGAACGCGGTCCCGGCCCAGGAGGCCGGCGTGCCCTCCATGGCCCTCGCCTCCCCGCCGCAGCGTGAGTTCGACGGACTTCCGCACCCGACGATCCTCGCCGCCTGCGCCCTCCTCGGCATCGACGAGGTGTACGCGGTCGGCGGCGCCCAGGCCGTCGCGATGTTCGCGCACGGAACCGACTCCTGCGCCCCGGCCACCATGGTCACCGGCCCCGGCAACATCTGGGTCGCCGCCGCCAAGCGGTACTTCACCGGCAAGATCGGCATCGACACCGAGGCAGGTCCCACCGAGATCGCCGTCCTCGCCGACGAGACCGCCGACCCGGCGCACGTCGCCGCCGACCTGATCAGCCAGGCCGAGCACGACCCGCTCGCCGCGGCCGTACTGGTCACCGACTCGCCGGCCCTCGCGGACGCGGTGGAGAAGGAACTGGGACCTCAGGTCGCGGCGACCAAGCACGTCGAGGACCGGATCGTCCCGGCCCTGCGGGGCCGGCAGTCCGCGATCGTGCTCGTCGACGGCATCGACGAGGGCCTGCGGGTCGTCGACGCGTACGGCGCGGAGCACCTGGAGATCCAGACGGCCGACGCGGCGGCGGTCGCCGACCGGGTCAAGAACGCCGGAGCGGTCTTCGTCGGCCCCTGGGCCCCCGTCTCGCTCGGCGACTACGCGGCGGGCTCCAACCACGTCCTGCCCACCGGCGGCTGCGCCTGCCACTCCTCGGGCCTGTCCGTCCAGTCCTTCCTGCGGGGCATCCACATCGTCGACTACACGCGGGACGCGCTCGCCGACGTCGCGCATCACGTGGTGACGCTCGCGGAGGCGGAGGACCTGCCGGCACACGGCGCGGCGATCAAGGCCCGTTTTGTCGGAGACGAACAAGTGTCGCGTGGCTGGAAGGTACCCGAAGGCAAGTGACTGGCATCGACGATCTCCCCGTACGGGACGAGCTGCGCGGCAAGTCCCCCTACGGCGCGCCCCAACTCGACGTCGCCGTACGGCTGAACACGAACGAGAACCCCTACCCGCTGCCCGAACCCCTCGTCGAGCGGATCGCCGAGCGGGTGCGTGAGGCAGCCCGCGACCTCAACCGCTACCCCGACCGGGACGCCGTGCAGCTGCGCACCGAGCTGGCCCGGTATCTGACGAGGACCGGCGGACACCGGGTCGGCGTCGAGAACGTCTGGGCGGCCAACGGCTCGAACGAGGTCATCCAGCAACTGCTGCAGACCTTCGGCGGACCCGGCCGTACGGCGATCGGTTTCGAGCCCTCGTACTCGATGCACGCGCTCATCGCGCGTGGCACCGGCACCGGCTGGATCGCCGGCCCGCGCGACGAGGACTTCACCGTCGACCCCGCCGCCGCCGAGCGGGCCCTCGCCGAGCACCGCCCCGACGTGGTCTTCCTCACCACCCCCAACAACCCCACCGGCAACGCGATGCCGCGCGAGACGGTCCTCGCGCTGTACGAGGCCGCGCAGGCGGCCAGGCCGTCGATGGTGATCGTGGACGAGGCCTACGTCGAGTTCAGCCACGGCGACTCGCTGCTGCCGCTGCTCGAAGGACGGCCGAATCTCGTCGTCTCGCGGACGATGTCGAAGGCGTTCGGCGCGGCCGGACTGCGTCTGGGCTATCTCGCCGCGCACCCGGCGGTCGTCGACGCCGTACAGCTCGTACGCCTGCCGTACCACCTGTCGGCCGTCACCCAGGCCACGGCCCTGGCCGCCCTGGAGCACACCGACACCCTGCTGGCGTACGTGGAGCGCCTGAAGGCCGAGCGGGACCGGCTGGTCACCGAACTGCGCGCGATCGGGTACGAGGTGACCGAGTCGGACGCCAACTTCGTGCAGTTCGGGCGATTCGCGGACTCCCACGAGGCCTGGCAGAAGATCCTCGACCGGGGCGTCCTGGTCAGAGACAACGGCGTACCGGGCCGGCTGCGGGTCTCCGCGGGCACCCCGGCCGAAAACGACGCGTTCCTGGACGCCGTCCGTGAGTTGAAGAAGGAGCAGAGCGCATGAGCCGCGTCGGAAGAGTGGAGCGGACGACCAAGGAGACGTCGGTCCTCGTCGAGATCGACCTCGACGGGACCGGCCGGGTCGAGGTGTCGACGGGCGTCGGCTTCTACGACCACATGCTCGACCAGCTCGGGAGGCACGGTCTGTTCGACCTGACCGTGAAGACCGAGGGCGACCTGCACATCGACTCGCACCACACGATCGAGGACACCGCCCTCGCGCTGGGCGCCGCCTTCAAGCAGGCGCTCGGCGACAAGGTGGGCATCTACCGCTTCGGCAACTGCACGGTGCCGCTGGACGAGTCGCTCGCCCAGGTGACCGTCGACCTGTCCGGCCGCCCCTACCTCGTGCACACCGAGCCCGAGAACATGGCGCCGATGATCGGCGAGTACGACACGACGATGACCCGGCACATCCTGGAGTCCTTCGTCGCCCAGGCCCAGATCGCGCTGCACGTGCACGTGCCCTACGGGCGCAACGCGCACCACATCGTGGAATGCCAGTTCAAGGCCCTGGCCCGGGCGCTGCGCTACGCCTCCGAACGCGACCCGCGCGCCGCCGGCATCCTCCCCTCCACGAAGGGCGCGCTGTGAGCACCGCCCGCACGGCCACCGCGCCGCAGACGACGATGCCCGCCGCGCCCAGCCACGCGGGCGCAGAAGCGAACGGAAAGACACTGTGACCGGCCTGTCGAGCATCCTGATCGTCGTCGGACTCTTCCTCCTCGGCGGCATCTACTCCTTCGTCAAGCAGGAGATGCCCAGGAGCCTCATCGTGCTGCTCTCCATCGGTGCCGCGATGTGCCTGGTCGCGGGGGTCATGAGGCTGGAGGTGTGGAATTGAGCGGCTCCAGGAAGGTCGTCGTCTTCGACTACGGCTTCGGGAACGTGCGCTCCGCCGAGCGCGCCCTCGCGCGCGCCGGCGCCGAGGTCGAGATCACCCGTGACTACGACACGGCCATGAACGCGGACGGGCTGCTGGTGCCGGGCGTCGGTGCCTTCGCCGCGTGCATGAAGGGCCTGAGGGACGCCCGCGGTGACTGGATCATCGGTCGCCGTCTGGCGGGCGGGCGCCCGGTGATGGGCATCTGCGTCGGCATGCAGATCCTCTTCGCACGCGGCATCGAGCACGGCGTGGAGACCGAGGGACTGGACGAGTGGCCGGGCGCCGTCGAGCCGCTGCAGGCCGGCATCGTGCCCCACATGGGCTGGAACACGGTCGAGACACCGGCGGACTCGCGCCTGTTCGCGGGGCTCGACGCCGAAGCGCGCTTCTACTTCGTCCACTCGTACGCCGTCCACGACTGGTCCCTGGACGTCACGAACCCGGCGATCCGGGCACCCCTCGTCACCTGGGCCACGCACGGCGAGCCCTTCGTGGCGGCCGTCGAGAACGGCGCCCTGTGGGCCACCCAGTTCCACCCCGAGAAGTCCGGCGACGCCGGAGCCCAGCTCCTCACCAACTGGATCGGAACACTGTGAGCAAGCTCGAACTCCTCCCCGCCGTCGACGTCCGCGACGGCCAGGCCGTCCGCCTCGTGCACGGCGAGTCGGGGACGGAAACTTCTTACGGCTCCCCCCTGGAGGCCGCGCTCGCCTGGCAGCGTTCGGGTGCCGAGTGGCTGCACCTGGTCGACCTGGACGCCGCCTTCGGGACCGGTGACAACCGCAAGCTGATCGCCGAGGTCGCCGGCGCCATGGACATCAAGGTCGAGCTGTCCGGCGGCATCCGCGACGACGACACGCTCGCCGCCGCCCTCGCCACCGGCTGCACCCGCGTCAACCTCGGTACCGCGGCCCTGGAGACCCCCGAGTGGGTCGCCAAGGTCATCTCCGAGCACGGCGACAGGATCGCGGTCGGCCTCGACGTACGCGGCACGACCCTGCGCGGACGGGGCTGGACCCGCGACGGCGGCGACCTCTACGAGACGCTGGAGCGCCTCGACTCCGAGGGCTGCGCGCGCTACGTGGTCACGGACATCGCCAAGGACGGCACGCTGCAGGGCCCCAACCTGGAACTGCTCAGGAACGTCTGCGCCGCGACGGACCGCCCCGTGGTCGCCTCCGGCGGGGTCTCCTCCCTGGACGACCTGCGCGCCATCGCCGCGCTCGTGCCCCTGGGCGTCGAGGGCTCGATCGTCGGAAAGGCCCTGTACGCGAAGGCGTTCACGCTGGAAGAGGCCCTCGAGGCGGTGGCCCGGTGAGCGGCGTCCGACGCCTCGCGAGCAGCGCGCCCTGGGAGGAGAGCTTCGGGTACTCCCGCGCGGTCGAACTTCCCAACGGTCTGGTGCTGGTCTCCGGCTGCACCTCCGTGATCGACGGCGCGATCGTCGACGGCGGCCCGTACGAGCAGGCGGTCAACTCCTTCGGTGTCGCGCTCGCCGCGCTGAAGGAACTCGGCCTCGGCCGCGACGATGTCGTACGGACCCGTATGCACCTCACCCATGCCCGGGACGTGGAGGAGGTCGGACGCGCCCACAAGGAGCTCTTCGACTCCGTGCGCCCCGCGGCATCCATGATCATCGTCTCCGGCCTGGTGGACCCGCGGCTGGTCGTCGAGGTCGAGGTGGAGGCCTACCGGGAGGCGACGCAGTCATGACCCTGGCCGTACGAGTGATCCCCTGCCTGGACGTGGACAACGGCCGGGTCGTCAAGGGCGTCAACTTCCAGAACCTGCGCGACGCGGGCGACCCGGTCGAGATGGCCAAGGTGTACGACGCCGAGGGCGCCGACGAACTGACGTTCCTGGACATCACCGCGTCCTCCGGTAACCGCGAGACCACGTACGACGTGGTGCGGCGCACGGCCGAGCAGGTCTTCATCCCGCTGACCGTGGGCGGTGGGGTGCGCACCGCCGAGGACGTGGACAAGCTGCTGCGGGCGGGCGCGGACAAGGTCGGGGTCAACACGGCCGCGATCGCCCGGCCCGACCTCATCCGTGAGATCGCCGAGCGCTTCGGCCGTCAGGTCCTCGTGCTGTCGGTGGACGCCCGGCGCACGGAGAGCGGCTCCTTCGAGGTCACCACCCACGGGGGCCGCAAGGGCACCGGCATCGACGCCGTCGAGTGGGCCCACCGGGCCGCCGAGCTGGGTGCGGGCGAGATCCTGCTCAACTCGATGGACGCGGACGGTACGAAGGACGGCTACGACATCGAGATGATCGAGGCCGTCCGCAAGCACGTCACGGTGCCGCTGATCGCCAGCGGCGGCGCGGGCCGGCTCGCCGACTTCCCGCCCGCCGTCACCGCGGGCGCCGACGCGGTGCTCGCCGCGTCCGTCTTCCACTTCGGGGACCTGAGGATCGGCGAGGTGAAGGAGACGCTCCGGGGGGCGGGGCATCCCGTCCGCTGAACCTGCGGAACCCGCGGAACCCGCTGAACGAGCGGCGACCGCGGGGGAGGGGGCGCCCGGGGCGTGACGCCCCGGGCGCCCTGTGGTCAGATCCCGAGCTGCTTCGTCTCGTTCAGCTGCGCGATCGCGTCCTTGTCGCCGTCCAGCTCCACGTCGGCCGCCTTCTGCCGCCCGAACGCGAACATCAGCAGCTCCGAGGGCTCACCGGTCACGGTCACGACCGGCGTGCCCTTGTGCGCGACCGCCGTCTGGCCGTCCGGGCGGCGCAGCACCAGTCCGGTCGGGGCGCCCCGGCCGGCCAGCCGCGCCGTGCGCTCCAGCCGGGACCACAGGGCGTCCTGGAAGACCGGGTCGAGCTCACGCGGCGCCCAGCCGGGCTGCGCCCGCCGTACGTCCTCGGCGTGGACGTAGAACTCCACCGTGTTCGACGCCTCGTCGATCTGCTTCAGCGAGAAGGGCGAGAGGCGCGGCGGTCCCGTACGGATCAGCTGGATCAGCTCCTCGTACGGCTTCTCCGCGAACTCCGCCTGCACCCGCTCCAGGCGCGGCGCGAGCTGCTTGATCAACAGCCCGCCCGCGGCGTCGGCACGGCGCTCGCGCACCACCACGTGCGCGGCGAGATCACGGGTGTTCCAGCCCTCGCACAGGGTGGGGGCGTTCGGGCCCGCGGTCTCCAACAGGTCGGCGAGCAGAAGTCGTTCACGCTTGGCATGGGTCGACATGGCGGCAAGCCTACGGCCGTCCCGCCACTCCGCCCAGTGGAAGCAGGCGAACCGGGGACACCGGGGGACACGAGGTCCGGCCTGTGGACAACCGCCGGACACGTCCCGGCGGCGCGGCACAATGGTCCTCATGACCAGCACGCCCCCGCCCAGCGGGCCCAGCAGCCTCGACCCCGAGATCGCCGCGCGCCTCAAGCGCAGCGCCGACGGACTCGTCCCCGCCATCGCCCAGCAGTACGACACCGGTGAGGTGCTGATGCTCGGCTGGATGGATGACGAGGCACTGCACCGCACGCTCACCACGGGCCGCTGCACGTACTGGTCGCGCAGCCGCGGGGAGTACTGGGTGAAGGGCGACACCTCCGGCCACTTCCAGTGGGTGAAGTCCGTCGCGCTCGACTGCGACGCCGACACCGTCCTCGTCAGGGTCGACCAGGTCGGCGCCGCCTGCCACACCGGGGAGCGCACCTGTTTCGACGCCGACGTGCTGCTCAAGGACGCCGTCACCGACGCGGCGTCACCAGGTCAGTAAGGTCATCCGCCATGGACCTCGAGACCTTCCGCAAGCTGGCCACCGACCGTCGTGTCATCCCCGTCAGCCGCAAGCTCCTCGCGGACGGCGACACGCCGGTCGCGCTCTACCGCAAGCTGGCCGCGGAGCGTCCCGGCACCTTCCTCCTGGAGTCCGCGGAGAACGGCCGCACCTCCTTCGCCTGGTCCCGCTACTCCTTCGTCGGCGTCCGCAGCCACGCCACCCTCACGGAGCGCGACGGGCAGGCCCACTGGCTGGGCACCCCGCCCGTCGGCGTCCCCGTCGAGGGCGATCCGCTCGCCGCCCTGCGGGCCACCATCGAGGCGCTCCACACCCCGCGCGGCGAGGGCCTGCCCCCGTTCACCGGCGGCATGGTCGGCTATCTGGGCTACGACATCGTCCGCCGCCTGGAGAAGATCGGCCCAGGCGAGCGCGACGACCTGAAACTCCCCGAGCTGACCATGCTGCTCACCAGCGACCTCGCGGTCATGGACCACTGGGACGGCTCGGTCCAGCTGATCGCCAACGCGATCAACCACAACGACCTCGACACGGGCGTCGACGAGGCCTACGCCGACGCGATCGCCCGCCTCGACGCCATGGAGGCCGACCTCTCACGCGCCGTCTCGCAGCCCCCCGCCGCGCTGCCGCCCTCCGAGCTGCCCGAGTACACCGCGCTGTGGGGCGGCCCCGACTTCCAGCACGCCGTCGAGGACGTCAAGGAACGCATCCGGGCGGGCGAGGCCTTCCAGGTCGTGCCGTCCCAGCGCTTCGAGACACCGTGCACGGCCAGCGCGCTGGACGTGTACCGGGTGCTGCGGGCGACCAACCCGTCCCCGTACATGTACCTCTTCCGCTTCGACGGGTTCGACGTCGTCGGATCGTCCCCGGAGGCCCTCGTCAAGGTCGAGGACGGGCAGGCGATGGTGCACCCCATCGCGGGCACCCGGCCGCGCGGCGGCACCGTCCAGGAGGACCAGGCCCTCGCCGACGAGCTGATCGCCGACCCCAAGGAGCGCGCCGAGCACCTGATGCTCGTCGACCTGGGACGCAACGACCTCGGACGCGTCTGCGAGCCCGGCTCGGTCGAGGTCGTCGACTTCATGTCCATCGAGCGGTACTCGCACGTGATGCACATCGTCTCCACCGTCACCGGCCGGGTCGCGGCGGGCCGTACGGCCTTCGACGTCCTCACCGCCTGCTTCCCCGCCGGCACCCTCTCCGGCGCCCCCAAGCCGCGCGCGATGCAGATCATCGACGAGCTGGAGCCCTCCCGGCGAGGCGTGTACGGCGGCTGCGTCGGCTACCTCGACTTCGCGGGCGACTCCGACACCGCCATCGCCATCCGTACGGCCCTCCTGCGCGACGGCACCGCGTACGTGCAGGCGGGCGCCGGAATCGTCGCGGACTCGGACCCCGTCGCGGAGGACGACGAGTGCCGCAACAAGGCGGCCGCCGTCCTGCGCGCGGTGCACACGGCCAACCGGCTCGCGCAGTAGGACAAGGCTCACGTGAACCCCGGGTGACGGTTCGCCCGGGGTTCAGGCGATAGTGGGGTACGTGACTGCCGTACCTTCCCCCCGATCCGAAGCCGCCGGCCCCGCCCGGGCCGGCCGCCGCAGCCTTGGCATCGCCCTGCTCTGCGGCGCCCTCGGCGCGGCAGTGGCCCTGCTCGCCACCCGGCAGAACTGGTCGCAGGGCACGGCGACGGTCGCCGGCGGCGCCTTCCCGCTGACCGCCAGGGGCAGCGACGTCACGGGCGTGCCCGCGGCGCTCGCCGTGGTGGGCCTCGCCGCGCTCGTCGCCGTCTTCGCCGTCCGCCGCTCCGGACGCCTGCTGGTCTCCGCGCTGCTCGCGCTCTCCGGCGCGGGCACGGTCGTCGCGGCGGTGCTCGGCGCGAGCGACGACTCCGCGCTCGACGAGAAGGCCGCGGCGGCGTCCGGCGACACCGCCGCGACCGCGGACGCCCTCAGCCACACCGCCTGGCCGTACGTCGCCGCGGCGGGCGGTGCCCTCATCCTCCTCGCCGGGCTGCTCGCCCTGCGCTACGGACGGCTGTGGCCCGCGATGTCGGGGCGCTACGAGCGCGACGGGACGGCCCGGCCGCGCAAGGCCAAACCTGTCGACCCCGACCGGCCCGAGGACCTCTGGAAGGCCCTCGACCGCGGCGAGGACCCCACGGGGCCGGATCCGGCCGGGACCTAGGCCCCGGCCCACGGGCTCTCTCCCAGAGTCCTCCGCGGGCCCTTGGACCCGGACCTCCGTCACGACGTGACGCATCAGACGTGCGAGGAGCGACCCCCGCGCTCACGATGGACGTCCGAGTACGGGACAATGGACGGTGAGCGTCCGACTCACACACGCACACAGCAACGAGGAGCAAGTCATGGCGGGCAGCAGCCACGGTCACACCCCGGCCGCCTGGACCGGTGTCATCATCGCCTTCATCGGTTTCTGCGTCTCCGGTGCCTTCATGGTGATGGCCGACCCGCTGGGCTTCTGGGCCGGCATGGTCATCGTTCTGCTCGGCGGTGTCGTCGGCATGGCGATGCGAGCGGCGGGCCTCGGCCAGCCGAAGACCAGGGCCGCGTCCGTCTCCACCCCGCCCGTCCGTGAGGCCGTCGGCGCCGAGAGCTGACCCCGAGAAGCTTCTCCAGAGGCGGTCCCGGCACCCGGGACCGCCTCTCGCGTGTCCGCGACGCGCGCCCCGCGCGGGAGAGGGGCAGAATGCGTCTCGTGAACGCCGAAACCCAGAGGGCACCGCGCACGAACGCCCCGCTCGCGCTGCGGCGGCTCGGCGTCCCGGCCGGCGTGCTCGGCGCCGTCGTGGCCGCCTTCGCGTACGTCGGGGCGGTGGACCCCAATCAGCCGGGGCACTACCCCGTCTGCCCGCTGCTGCGCTTCACGGGCGTGTACTGCCCCGGCTGCGGCGGGCTGCGCAGTGCGCACGCCTTCGTGCACGGGGACCTCGCGACGGCGCTCACGGACAACGCGCTCGCCGTCGTGGGCTATGTGGCCTTCGCGGCGGTGTGGACCGTCTGGGTGGTCCGTTCGGTGCGCGGCCGGCCCCTACGGGCCGACCTGGGACCCGTGCATCTGTGGAGCGCCGGCGTTGTGGTGCTGGTTTTCACGGTTGTCCGGAACCTGCCCCTCGGTGGCTGGCTGCACCCTTGATCAAATGACAAATGTCCAGGTAGTGGGACCGGCGTCAACCGGATGTGAGGCATGGCTCTTCCTCCGGATACCATCGGAGTGACCCGTCAGGACCGCCGGGACGGCGGTGCCGGGTCGACAGGCTCAACCGCTTCAACCGTTCACCGTCAGGGAAGGGGGCCGCTCGCGTGAGTGTGCTCGACGAGATCATCGACGGAGTCCGTGCCGACCTCGCGGAGCGGCAGGCGCGCGTCAGCCTCGACGAGCTCAAGGAGCGCGCGGCGAAGGCTCCTGCGGCCAAGGACGGCGTGGCAGCCCTGCGGGGTGACGGCGTCAAGGTCATCTGCGAAGTCAAGCGCTCCAGCCCGTCCAAGGGCGCGCTCGCCGCGATCGCCGACCCGGCCGGACTGGCCGCGGACTACGAGGCGGGCGGCGCGTCCGTCATCTCGGTCCTGACCGAGCAGCGCCGCTTCGGCGGCTCGCTGGCCGACCTGGAGGCCGTCCGCGCCAAGGTCGACATCCCCGTGCTGCGCAAGGACTTCATCGTCACGTCGTACCAGCTGTGGGAGGCCCGGGCCTACGGCGCCGACCTCGCTCTGCTGATCGTGGCCGCCCTCGACCAGCCGGCCCTGGAGTCCCTCATCGAGCGCGCCGAGTCCATCGGGCTCACGCCGATCGTCGAGGTGCACGACGAGGACGAGGCCGAGCGGGCGGTGGACGCCGGCGCCAAGGTCATCGGCGTCAACGCGCGCAATCTGAAGACCCTCAAGGTGGACCGCTCCACCTTCGAACGGGTCGCTCCCGAGATCCCGGCCGGTGTCGTCAAGGTCGCCGAGTCCGGCGTCCGCGGGCCGCACGACCTCATCGCGTACGCCAACGCGGGCGCCGACGCGGTCCTGGTCGGCGAGTCCCTCGTCACCGGGCGCGACCCGAGGACGGCGGTCTCCGACCTCGTCGCGGCCGGGGCCCACCCCGCGCTGCGGCACGGACGGAGCTGACGGACCGGTGGCCACCCCGACCCACGCCCTCGCCGTTCCCCGTCCGGGCCCGCGCCCGGACGGTGGTCCGGTGCGCGTGCGGTCGGTCGCTCCCGGCTCGGCCCACGACCTGAACGCGGGCCGGCTCTGCGCACGGTCCGCCGTGACGCTCCCGCCCGCCTCGGCGGCCCGCGACCCGTATGCCCGGCTCGCCCGCGGCTGCCGTCCGCGCGGCTGCCGGGCGCCGGCCCGCCGCGTCCACGGACGCCGGGTCCGCTATGTCATCGGCGACGAACCGGGCCAGGTCAACGGCATGCGATGGCGCCCCGGCGCACACGCACTCGCGTCGTCTCCGGCCGGCTCCGCCCCGCGGACGGGCTGAGCGGGGCCAGGACCACCGGTCCACCCCGCGGTCGCCCGCCCTCGGGCGGGAACCCGCTCCGGCCCGCCGATTCCCGTCGGCGGCTGCGAACCGTCCCGGCACCGTGAGGATCGTCCGGGGACCGTCCTGGCACCCGGGGGACACCCCGGGGTGCAACCGCCTCGAGGTTTCCCGGGCGTTCCCCCCAGGCCCTCTCGTGGCCGTCGCGGGGAGATCAGCCGGCCCGTCCTGCGGGTCCGGCCGACCGGCCGCGACGGTTCGCCGGTCGTGCCGGTCCGGGCCCGGCGGGCCTGAAGAGGACGCGGTGTGTGTGCGTGCGTGCATGGCTGATGTGATCCCATGTCCGACCTTCAACCGGGGCTTTCGCCCCTGCGAGGTAACCGCATGCCCAGCGAGTTCTTCATTCCCGACCCCGAGGGTCAGGTTCCCAGCGCCGAGGGGTACTTCGGCGCGTTCGGCGGCAAGTTCATCCCGGAGGCGCTGGTCGCCGCCGTGGACGAGGTCGCCGTCGAGTACGACAAGGCGAAGGCGGATCCCGAGTTCGCGCGTGAACTCGACGATCTCCTCGTCCACTACACGGGACGCCCGAGTGCACTGACCGAGGTGGCGCGCTTCGCGGAACACGCCGGTGGCGCCCGGGTGTTCCTCAAGCGCGAGGACCTCAACCACACCGGCTCCCACAAGATCAACAACGTTCTCGGCCAGGCCCTGCTCACCAGGCGGATGGGCAAGACGCGGGTCATCGCCGAGACCGGGGCGGGGCAGCACGGGGTGGCCACGGCCACCGCCTGCGCGCTGTTCGGCCTCGAGTGCACCATCTACATGGGTGAGATCGACACCCGGCGGCAGGCCCTCAACGTCGCCCGTATGCGGATGCTCGGCGCCGAGGTCATCGCCGTGAAGTCGGGCAGCCGCACCCTCAAGGACGCCATCAACGAGGCGTTCCGGGACTGGGTCGCCAACGTCGACCACACCCACTACCTCTTCGGGACCGTCGCGGGTCCGCACCCCTTCCCGGCCATGGTCCGCGACTTCCACCGGGTGATCGGGGTCGAGGCCAGGCGGCAGATCCTGGAGCGTGCCGGCCGTCTTCCCGACGCCGCCATCGCGTGCGTCGGCGGCGGCTCCAACGCGATCGGGCTCTTCCACGCCTTCATCCCGGACGCCGGTGTGCGTCTCGTCGGCTGCGAGCCCGCGGGCCACGGCATCGAGACCGGTGAGCACGCCGCGACCCTGTCCGCGGGCGAGCCCGGCATCCTGCACGGCTCGCGGTCCTACGTCCTCCAGGACGAGGAGGGGCAGATCACCGAGCCGTACTCCATCTCGGCCGGCCTCGACTACCCCGGCATCGGCCCCGAGCACGCCTACCTCAAGGACAGCGGCCGCGGCGAGTACCGCGCGGTCACCGACGACGCGGCGATGCAGGCACTGCGCCTGCTCTCCCGCACCGAGGGCATCATCCCGGCGATCGAGAGCGCCCACGCGCTCGCCGGGGCCCTGGAGGTCGGAAGGGAGCTGGGCGAGGACGGGCTGATCATCGTCAACCTGTCCGGCCGCGGCGACAAGGACATGGACACGGCCGCCCGCTACTTCGGCCTGTACGACGAGGGCGCCGACGCGGCCGTCCCGGCGGACGCGGACAACGAGAACGCCGAGATCGAGGGGGACGCGAAGTGAGCGGCAACATCCAGCTGTTGAGCGACACCCTCGCCGGTGCCAGGGCGGAGGGGCGGTCCGCCCTCATCGCGTACCTGCCGGCCGGCTTCCCGACCGTCGACGGCGGCATCGCGGCGGTCAAGGCCGTCTTCGAGGGCGGCGCGGACGTCGTCGAGGTCGGTCTGCCGCACAGCGACCCGGTCCTCGACGGTCCCGTCATCCAGACCGCCGACGACATCGCCCTGCGCGGCGGGGTCAAGATCGCCGACGTCATGCGGACCGTCCGGGAGGCCTTCGAGGCCACCGGCAAGCCCGTGCTCGTGATGACGTACTGGAATCCGATCGACCGCTACGGCGTCGAGCGCTTCACCGCCGAACTGGCGGAGGCGGGCGGCGCGGGCTGCATCCTGCCCGACCTGCCCGTGCAGGAGTCGGCGCTGTGGCGGGAGCACGCCGAGAAGCACGGGCTCGCGACCGTCTTCGTCGTCGCGCCCAGCAGCAAGGACGCCCGCCTCGCCGAGATCACCGCGGCGGGTTCCGGCTTCGTCTACGCGGCCTCGCTGATGGGCGTCACGGGTACCCGGGAGTCGGTGGGGGCCCAGGCCCAGGACCTGGTGCGGCGCACCAGGGCCACCACCGCTCTGCCGGTCTGTGTCGGACTCGGTGTCTCCGACGCCGCGCAGGCCTCCGAGGTGGCCGGCTTCGCCGACGGAGTGATCGTCGGCTCGGCCTTCGTGAAGCGGATGCTGGACGCGCCGGACGAGGCGGCGGGCCTGGAGGCCGTACGGGCGCTCGCGGGCGACCTGGCGAAGGGTGTGCGCGGAACACCGTGACGGGCAGCCGTCCAGGCACGTAAGGGACAATCCACTCACTCGAACGGGTGGACCTGGGACCGGGGAGGCGCGCTGCGCCTCCCCGGTTCGTTCTGCCGGATGTGAGCGAGAAGAACCGTGAGGGAAAGAGCACCGCCCGTGAGCGGCTGGCGGCAGAGCGACAGAAGCAGAAGGGTGCGGAGAAGCGCCGCCGGGCGCTGATCGTGGGCGCGTCGGTGGTGTGCGTTCTCGCCCTGGCCGCGGTGGTGGGCGTGCTGGCGGCCGGTGCGGGCAAGGACAAGAAGAAGACCGCGGCGGGACCGGTGGTGTCGCCCTCGGGGGCGACCGGCAAGGACGGCCTCGCGATCCCCGTGGGCAAGGACGGCGCCAAGTCGACGCTCACGGTCTGGGAGGACTTCCGCTGCCCGGCCTGCCAGTCCTTCGAGACGGTGTACCGCCCGACGATCCACCAGCTGGTGGACGCCGGTCAGCTGAAGGTCGAATACCACCTGGTCACGCTGATCGACGGCAACACGGGAGGCAGCGGCTCCCGCCACGCGGCCAACGCGGCGGCCTGTGCCCAGGACGCGGGCAAGTTCGTCGCGTACCACGACGTGCTGTACGCGAACCAGCCCAAGGAGACCGACGACGCGTTCGCGGACAACGCCAAGCTCCTCGAGCTGGCGGGCAAGGTCGGCGGCCTCGACACCCCGGGCTTCCGTGCCTGCGTCAACGACGGCAGGCACGACAGCTGGGTGACGAAGTCGAACGCCGCCTTCCAGACCAGCGGCTTCACCGGCACCCCGACCGTGCTGCTGGGCGGCAAGAACATCTACGCGGACCAGACCATGACCCCCGCGAAGCTCAAGCAACTGGTGCAGGCGGAGAACAAGCGCTGAGCCCCCGACCCGCGACGCCTCCGAACCCGCGACGCCCCCGGCCTGCGAAGGGTCCGGGGGCGCCGCCCGTTATGGACCCGTTGCCGGGGCGCCCGCCGCGGGTCCCGTCCGGCACGGTAGCGTCGACCCTGCCATGGAAATTGCCTACATTCCCAGCCCGTCGCACGGTGTGCTGCACCTCGGCCCCATTCCGCTGCGCGGCTACGCGTTCTGCATCATCATCGGCGTCTTCGTAGCCGTCTGGCTCGGCAACAAGCGCTGGATCGCCCGGGGAGGGCGGGCCGGCACGGTGGCCGACATCGCGGTGTGGGCCGTGCCGTTCGGTCTCGTCGGCGGCCGTCTCTACCATGTGATCACGGACTACGAGCTGTACTTCAGCGAGGGCCGTGACTGGGTGGACGCCTTCAAGGTGTGGCAGGGCGGCCTCGGCATCTGGGGCGCGATCGCGCTCGGTGCGGTGGGCGCGTGGATCGGCTGCCGCCGGCGCGGCATCCCGCTCCCCGCCTGGGCCGACGCGCTCGCGCCCGGCATCGTCTTCGCGCAGGCCATCGGGCGCTGGGGCAACTGGTTCAACCAGGAGCTGTACGGCAGGGCCACGGACGTGCCCTGGGCGCTGCACATCACGTCCGCCACGGACGGGCGGGTGCCGGGGTACTACCACCCGACCTTCCTGTACGAGTCGCTGTGGTGCGTCGGCGTCGGCTTCCTGGTCATCTGGGCGGACCGCCGCTTCACCCTGGGTCACGGACGGGCGTTCGCGCTGTACGTCGCCGCGTACTGCGTCGGTCGCGGCTGGATCGAGTACATGCGCGTCGACGACGCCCACCACTTCCTGGGCCTGCGTCTCAACGACTGGACCGCGATGGTGGTCTTCGTGCTCGCGGTGGCCTACATCGTGGTGTCGGCGCGGCTGCGGCCCGGGCGTGAGGAGATCGTCGAGCCGGGTGCGGAGGCCTCCGGCGAGGGCGAGGGTGACGGTGAGGCCGGGTCCGGGGCGTCGGTCGGCCTCGACAAGAAGGCCGACGACGAGCCGGGTGAGAAGGCCGAGAAGAAGGCCGACGTCGAGTCCGGCGAGAAGCCCGGCGTCGACAAGAAGGCTGCCGGCGAGGCGGGCGAGAAGGCCGGGGAGTCCGGCGAGAAGGCCGACGAGAAGGCCGGGGAGTCCGGGGAGAAGGCCGCCGGCAGGTCGGCCGGTGACGCGGACCCGGAGCCCGGTACGGGTGCGACGTCCGGGGCGGCGGCCGAAGCCGGGCCCGACGCCGAGGTGTCCGAGGATTCCGCCGGTGCCGTGAAGAGCGAGGCGGAGTCGGCCAAGAAGGGCTGACGACCGGGTACGCCGAGGGGGCGCAGCGTCCGACGACGCGGCGCCCCCTCGTTCATGCCGTCAGGGCGTCGCGCCGGGCCAGTGCGAGGGTGCGGCGGGCGCACGCCACGACCGCCGCGTCCACGAAACGGCCGTCGGGCAGGGCCTGGGCCCCCGGCTCGACGCCGGCCGCCTCGACGATGGCCTCGGCGCTCTCCACCTCGGCCGATGTCGGAAGGTAGGCGCGTTCGATCACCGGGAGCTGGCGGGGGTGGATGGCCGCGCGGCCGAGGAAGCCGAGGGTGCGCCCGTGGGCGCAGGAGGCCGCCAGCCCTTCCAGGTCCCGGATGTCGGGGTGGATGGACTGCGCGGGGGGTGAGAGTCCGGCGGCCCGGGCCGCGAGCACGATCCGGGCACGGGACCAGTCCAGGCCCGCGTCGTCACGTACGCCCAGGTCGGCTCGGAGGTCCGCCTCGCCGAGCCCGATGCCGCGCACGGTCGGGTGGGCCGAGGCGATGGCGAAGGCGTGTTCGACGCCGAGGGCCGTTTCCAGCAGGGCGTACAGCGGGATCCCGCTGCCCTCGGTGGCGGGCGCCGCGTGCTCCGCGACGTGGACGACGTCCGTGGGCGAGGCCACCTTGGGCAGCCGCAGGCCGGACAGGCCCGGGAGCGGGGAGAGCGTCTTGAGGTCGGACTCGGCCAGGGGGCCGTCCAGCGGGTTCACCCGTACATGGACCGGGATCGGGGGAGGGTCCGAGAGCAGCTCCGCGGTGGCGTCGCGGGCGTACTCCTTGCGGTCCGGTGCGACCGCGTCCTCCAGGTCGATCAGGACGATGTCCGCGCCCGAGGCGAGGGCCTTGACGACCACGTCCGGGCGGTCTCCGGGGGCGTACAGCCAGGTGAGCGGGAAGGCCGGGACCGTCACAGGGCGCCTTCCGATCTGAGGGCCGTGATCTCGGCGTCGGACAGTCCGAGCTCGGTGAGGACCGCGTCCGTGTCGGCGCCGTGCGCCCGGCCCGCCCAGCGGATCGCGCCGGGCGTGGAGGAGAGCCGGAAAAGGACGTTCTGCATGCGCAGGGGGCCGAGTTCCGGGTCGGCGACGGTGGTGATCGTGTCCAGCGCCTCGTACTGCGCGTCCTCCATCACATCGGTGATGTCCTGGATCGGGGCCACCGCCGCCTCCGCCTTCTCGAAGGCCTCCAGCACCTCGGCGCGCTCGCGGCGGGCGATCCAGGCGCCCACCGCCTCGTCCAGGACGTCCGTGTGGAGTGCCCGGTCCGCCCCGGTCGCGAACCACGGTTCGTCGATCAGGTCCGGGCGTCCGACCAGCCGCATCACCCGCTCGGCGATCGACTGCGCAGAGGTCGAGACGGCGACCCACGAACCGTCGGCCGTGCGGTAGGTGTTGCGGGGCGCGTTGTTCGCGGAGCGGTTGCCGGTACGGGGCTGGACGTGGCCGAGCTGGTCGTACCAGAGCGGCTGCGGGCCCAGCACGGTGAGGATCGGCTCGATGATCGCCATGTCGACCACCTGGCCGAGGCCCGAGGTCTCGCGGGCGCGCAGGGCCGTCATCACGGCGTACGCCGTCGTCAGGCCCGCGATCGAGTCGGCCAGGCCGAACGGGGGCAGGACCGGGGGTGTGTCCGGTTCACCGGTGATCGCCGCGAAGCCGCTCATGGCCTCCGCGAGCGTCCCGAAGCCGGGTCGGTGCGCGTAGGGGCCGAACTGGCCGAAGGCGGTGACGCGGGCGAGGACGAGCCGGGGGTTGGCGGCAGACAGCTCCTCCCAGCCCAGGTCCCACTTCTCCAGGGTGCCGGGGCGGAAGTTCTCGACGATCACGTCGGCCTCCGCGGCGAGCCGCAGAAGGGTCGCGCGGCCACCGGGTCTCGACAGGTCGAGGGTGATCGTGCGCTTGTTGCGGCCGAGGAGTTTCCACCACAGGCCGATGCCGTCCTTCGACGGGCCGTGGCCCCGGGACGGGTCGGGCTTGGCCGGGTGCTCGACCTTGACGACCTCGGCGCCGAAGTCGCCGAGCAGGGTGGCGGCGAGCGGGCCGGCGAAGAGGGTGGCGAGGTCGAGGACGCGCAGGCCGGTGAGCGGGCCGGGTCCGGGGCGCGCGCTCATGACGTGGACTGCGCGTGGTGCGCGGGCAGCGAGGCCTGGGCGTCGATCTCGGAGCGGTACGGCATCGAGGACGTGGCCCCGATCCGCTGTACCGACAGCGCGGCGGCCGCCGACGCCCAGGTGAGGGCCTCGGGCATCGGCCGGCCCTCCGCGAGCGCGACCGCGAGGGTGCCGACGAAGGTGTCGCCCGCGCCGGTCGAGTCCACGGTGCTGACGCGGGGCGCGGGGGCGGTGAGGGGGGCGGCGCCCCGTGCCGCGTACAGGCTGCCCGCGGCACCCAGGGTGACGACGACCTGCGGCACCAGGTCGAGCAGCGCGGTGGCCGCCTCGCGGGGGTCGGGGGTGCCGGTCAGTGCGGCGGCCTCGTACTCGTTGGGCACCAACAGGTCGATGGAGGCGAGGAGTTGAGCGGGCAGGGATTGCACGGGGGACGGGGTCAGGATGGTGCGGACGCCGTGCCGACGGGCCGCCTCGGCGCCCGCGACGACGGCGGCGAGCGGGATCTCCAGCTGGAGCAGGAGCGCGTCGGCGGTGGCGATCATGCCTTCGTCACCGGGGGCGAGGTGGTCGACGGTGCCGTTGGCGCCGGGGATGACGACGATCGCGTTGCCGCCCTCGTCGTCCACCACGATGTGCGCGGTGCCGGAGGGGCCCTCGGTGGTGCGCAGATGGTCGGTGTCCACGCCGGAGTGCTCCAGGGCGGAGCGGAGCTGGGAGCCGAAGGAGTCGACGCCGACCGCGCCGATCAACGTGACGTCGGCGCCCGCGTGGGCCGCGGCGACCGCCTGGTTGGCGCCCTTGCCGCCGGGGATCGTACGGAACTCCCGTCCCGTCACGGTCTCTCCGCGCTGCGGGGCCTTGGCGACGTACGTGACGAGGTCCATGTTCGTGCTGCCGAGCACGGCGATGTGGGTCATGGGTGACGGGTCTCCCGGTGCGTGAGCTGGGCGAGGGTGTCGAAGCCGATGCCGTTGAAGTCGGCGAGGGAGGTGGCCAGGCGGTTCTTGAGCGGGGTGGTCCAGCGCTCCGGCAGGGCGGCGGGGGCGCCGGCGAGCAGGCCCGCGACGCTGCCCGCCGTGGCGCCGTTGGAGTCGGTGTCCCAGCCGCCGGACACGGCGCGGCAGACGGATCCGCTGAAGTCGCCGTCCGCGTGGGTGAGGGCGGCCGCGATCAGGGCGGTGTTGGGGAGGGCGTGCACCCAGTGGTAGTCGCCGTAGGTGGTGTGCAGGACGTCGACGACCTTCTCGAAGTCGACGGTCGAGTGGGCGAGCCGGACGGCGTGGTGGACCGCCTTCGCCAGTCGGGAGGCGGGGGGCACGACGGTCAGGCCGGTACGCAGGCAGGCGTGGATGTCGCTGCGGCCGGTGGCGGCCTCGGCGATGGTGGCCGCGGTGAACATGGCTGCGTACACGCCGTTCGCGGTGTGGGTGAGGGTGGCGTCGCGGTGGGCCTGGGTCGCGGCGGCGGCCGGGTCGCCGGGGTTCGTCCAGCCGTGGACGTCCGCGCGGATGAGGGCGCCGATCCATTCGCGGAAGGGGTTGCGGTGGTGGGCCGTGCGCGGGGGTTCGACGCCGGCGAGGAGGTTGCGGTAGGCGACGCGTTCCGCGGTGAAGGTGCGGCCGGCGGGGAGTTCGTCCAGCCAGAGGCGGGCCACGTCCGCGGTGGTGAAGCCCTTCCCGTGGCGCTGGAGCAACAGGAGGTTGAGCAGGGGGTAGTTGAGGTCGTCGTCCTCGGGCATGCCGTCGATGTTCTCGGCGAGCGAGGTGGACGCCGAGCGTCTGTTCCAGGGGTACGCGTCGGTCAGCTCCGTGGGCAGGCCGCGGGCGGTGAACCAGGTGTGGAGGGGCCAGTTCCCGGTGGCCTTCGCCAGTGCGCGGATGCCCCGGAGGGGGAGTTTCTCGACGGGTTTGCCCAGCAGGCAGCCCGCGGCCCGGCCCAGCCAGGCGGCTTCCAGGCGGGGGACGGCGACGGCCGGGGAGACGCCAGGGACTCCGGGCGCGGCGGTGGATGTGCCGCCGTCGCCGTCGGCGGGCGGGGCCGGCTGCCGCGTGGGCCAGTCCGGGCAGCGGGCCATGACGGAGGCCAGTTCCGTCGGCTCGTGATCCGCCGACTCGCTCGGCAGGTCCGCGAGTTCGTCCAGCAGATCCGTCGCCAGGGCCCGTAGGTACGGTGAGGCGGGAGTGGCGGAGGCACCGGCCCGGAGGGGGGCCCGCGGGCCGCCGGCCGCGTGCCAGCGCGCCGCGATGGGATCGGCCTCGCGGCCGTCCTGGGCGGCCTGGTGGAGTTCGTGCCCGAGGAGGTCCTCGGGCTGGACCCAGGTCAGTCGGAGCATGGGATCCCCGCAAGCGCGGCGTACGCCGCCTCGTGCGCGCGCCGGCGGCGTACGTCCCGGTCGAAGATCTCGCGGGTCACCTCGGCGAGGGCCGTCGCCGGGGCGTGCAGGTCGAGACGGCTCGCTTCCTCGACCGTCTTGGCCCAGTCGCGCGGAATCCCGGAGCCGAGCGCCCCGGCCAGGGCCCCGGCCATCGTGGCGATGGAGTCGCAGTCGCGGCCGTAGTTCACCGAGCCGAGGACCGCGTGCCGGAAGTCGCCGCCGGAGACCAGCAGCATGCCGAGCGCGACGGGGAGCTCCTCGATCGAGTGCAGACGGGAGGGGCGGCGGGCGCCGAGCGACGGGGTGCGGTAGTCCGGGCCCACCGTGTCGAAGGGGGCCACCGCCTCCCGCAGCGGGCGCAGCGCCGACTCGAAGTCCGAGTGGCGGGCGGCGACTTCGCAGACCGCCTCGATCGCGTCCCGGGTGCCGTCCTTCGCCAGGGCCAGACAGGCCGTGACGACCGAGTCCGGGGTCGCCCCCGGCGCGCACGCCGCGGCCACCCCCGCCGCCAGCACGCCCGCCGCCTCCCTGCCGTAGGAGGACTGGTGCGCGCCCGCGACGTCCAGCGCCTCGGCGTACGCGCCCGCCGGGTTGGCCGCGTTCACGAGTCCGACCGGTGCCATGTACATCGCGGCGCCGCAGTTGACGATGTTGCCCGCGCCCGCCTCCCGGGGGTCCACATGGCCATAGTGGAGCCGGGCGACCAGCCACTTCTCGGCGAGGAAGATCCGCTGGAGCGGGAGCGCCTCCGCTTCCAGTTCCGGGATCCAGCGGGGGGTGGTCATCAGGTCGGGGACCAGATGTCCGGCGACGGCGTAGGCGTCGAGGTGGTCGCGGACCGTGGTGTACACGCGGATCAGCGCGTGGGTCATGAGGGTGTCGTCGGTGACGTGCCCGTCGCCCTTGTGGTACGGGGCGATGGGGCGGGCGGTGCGCCAGGCGTCGCCGTTCCAGGGGCCGACGACGCCGTGCACGCGGCCGCCGTGCCGTTCGGTGATCTGCTCGGGGGTGTAGCCCTCGACGGGGCCGCCGAGAGCGTCGCCGACGGCCGCTCCGACGAGGGCTCCCGTGATCCGTTCGTCGAGGGTTCCCATTTCTACTCTTTTGGGCGTCATGCCCGAATCATCCCTCTGGGAGGGCCAGTTCCGTCGCTTCGAGCAGATCGGCGAGTCCGATGAGGTCCGTACCGGTGAGGCGGGGGAGCGCGCACCCCGAGAGGATCCGACAGGCGTCGCGCCAGGTGGCCGGGATCGCGGCGCCGCCGCCCAGCGCGCCGGTCAGCGCCCCCGCCAGGGCCGGGGCGGAGTCGGCGACGCGGGAGAGGCAGGCGGCGGCGGGCACCGCCTCCGCGATCCGGCCGCGCGCCGCGGTGGCGAGGGCCAGGGCGACCGGAACGGTTTCCGCCGCCGCGACGCCGTAGCTGTAGACGTGGTCGACGATCTGGTGCTCCAGGAGGGGGACCAGGGCGAAGGTGCCCTCGCTGTCGCGGGCGAGCCGCAGCGCGTGGCGCGCGTTGCGGCCGATCTCCGTCTCCTTGGGCAGTTCGGCGAGGGCGGCGTCCGCGCATGCCTCGACGTCGGCCCCGGCGAGGGCGAGCGCGAGGGCGGCGGCCATGGCGCGGGCGCCGTGCACGCCGTCGCCGTCCTGGGTGTAGCGGGCGTCGAACTCGGCCAGTTCCGCGGCGAGCCGTGCGTCGCCCGGGTGGGCGATGGCGAGCACGCAGGCCCGGACGCAGGCCGCGTCGTCGAAGTAGTGCGGATTGTCGTGGCCGGTGGCGGGCGGGCGCAGGCCGGTTGCGAGGTTGCCGAGCCCGGCCCGTACGGAGATCCGGGCGCGCAGCGGCTGCAGCGCGGACTCGACCTCGGGGGCGCGCTCGGCGGCCGCGGCTACCTCGCTGGCGACGGCGTTCCAGGACAGGTCGATGGACGCCCGCATCCGCCGCGCCCGGCTGAGATCGCCGAGCGCGCCGGCGTCCCCGGCGCGCAGTACGGCCTCGGCGGCGAACGCCGCCCACTCGGCGTCGTCCGAGGGGCCGAGCCGCAGGGGCTCCGGCGGCTGGTTCAGGGCGATGGGCACCGGCAGGGTCGTCGTCGCGTTCTGTTCGGCGAACGTGTCCAGTTCCCTGGTCAGCCGCCGTGTCCACTCGGGCATGCGGGCGGCGCGGTGCCGGGCCGCGGGCCAGCCGGCGGCGTCGCCGGCGGCGAGGCCGAGCAGGAGGCCCTCGATACGGCGGGGGCGCGGGCCGGGCGCCGGGTCGGCGACCTCCGTGACGAGGACGTCCGGCGCCGAGGCCGCTCCCGCGCCGGTTTCGTCTCCCACGAGACCGGGACTCACGGGCGTACCTCCTCGTCGGTGGTGGCAAGAGTGGGGGTGGCGAGGGCGGGGTCCGCGGTGACGGCGGGGTGGGTGGTGTGGGCGGGGTGGGTGGTGAGGGTCGGGGCCGCGGTGACGGGGTGGTCCGCGCCGGGGTGGTCCGCGGTGAAGAGGGGGCCGGCGGTGAGGGCCGGGTCCGCGGGGAGGGCATGGGCGGCGGTGACGAGGTGATCCGCGTCGAGGGCGTGGCCGGTGGTGGGGATCTGGCCCGCGGTGCTGACGGAGTCGGTGGTGAGGGGGTGGCCCGCGGTGCTGACGGAGACGGTGGTGAGGGTGCGGTCCGCAGTGAGGGGGTGGCCCGCGGTGCTGACGGAGACGGTGGTGAGCACGCGGGGGCCGGGGCCGAGGGCGACGCCCGGTTCCGGATGCGGGGCCGCTCTCGTGCGGTCCGGATCGTGTGCGGGCCGTCTCCGGTCCCGTACGGCGGGACCGTCGTCCGGGACCGGCTCCCGGGCGGCACCCGAACACCACTTCTTGTCGTCCCCGGGGGTCAGCAGTTCCGCCACGTCCAGCACGTGGTGGCCCTCCATCGAGGGGAGGCAGCTGCCGCGCGCCGGTCCGATGGCCGCCGCCCAGGCGGCCGGGATCGCGCCGGCGCCCCGGGTCGCCCCGGCCAGCGCGCCCGCCACCGCCGCCGTGGTGTCGGCGTCGCGGCCCATGTTGACGGCGGTGAGGACGGACTCGGTGAAGTCGCCGTCGGCGGCGGCGTACGCGCCGAAGGCCAGGGCGACGGCTTCGGGGGCCAGGTCCGTCCAGGGGTAGCCGCCGATGACGACCGCCGAGCGCACCGCGCGTTCGCCGCGGTGCGCGACCGCGATCGCGCGGCGCAGCGACCGGGCCGTCCAGGAGTCGTCCGGGATCACCGCGAGCGCGGAGGCGGCTACGGCGATCGTCGAGGCGCCCGCCATCGCCGCCGCGACACCCGCCGCGACCGCCTGGCCGCCGTAGATGCCCTCGCCGTCGTGGCTCACCGAACCGTCGATCGCCACCAGTCGCGCGGCCTCCGCGGGACGCCCCGCCGCGAAGACGCCGAAGGGGGCCGCGCGCATCGCCAGGCCGTCGCTCCACGCGTGCCGGTGCTGGGCCGAGATGGGGGCCGCCAGTCCCCGGCGGAGGTTCTCCAGGGTGCCGCGCTCGCTGAAGCCGGCGCCGCGGAAGGGCCCCTCGTCACGGTCCGCGATCCACTGGTGCCAGGCGGACTCGACGTGCGCCACGGTGAGCGCCGAGCCGTGCCGGGCCAGCAGCAGTCCGGAGAAGATCGCGTACTCCGTGTCGTCCGTGCCGGCCGGATGCTCGGCGACGTAGCCCGTGATCCGGCCCCACTTCGCACGGATCTCCGACGGCCGCATGTTCTCGGCGGGCGCGCCCAGCGCGTCCCCGACGGCGAGTCCGAGCAGCGCCCCGCGTGCCCGTTCGCGCAGACCGGTGGCGTCCCCGGGCGCCGGGACGGAGGGGATGCAGGCGATGGAAGCCATTCGGTGCCACTCCTCTCAGGGCCCAGAGCCCTTTGGGGATGTGTCCCACGGGAGGAGGCGCGCAGAGCCTCGCGCAGCCCCGCATTCACCCGGTCGACATCTGTGCATGACCATCCACGGATGAGCGGAAAAGGGTAAAGGTGCAGGTTAGCCCAGCCTTTCCTTGCTGGCGGGCAGGAAATTCCAGGCGTACTTTTATGGTTGTCGAAAAGTAGAAACAGTCCAATCGCATGTTCTGGGGGACCGGTATGTCCATCATCGAGACCGAAGCCGCACTGCACGAGGCGCACCGGGACAACCACACCCACCGCGATGTGAACGGTGGCTGGCTGCGCCCGGCGGTGTTCGGTGCGATGGACGGGCTCGTCTCCAACCTCGCCCTGATGACGGGTGTCGCCGGTGGGTCCGTCTCCCACCAGACGATCGTCATCACCGGTCTCGCGGGTCTGGCCGCCGGAGCCTTCTCCATGGCCGCCGGCGAGTACACCTCCGTCGCCTCGCAGCGCGAACTCGTCGAGGCCGAACTCGAGGTGGAGCGCCGGGAGCTGCGAAAGCACCCGAAGGACGAGGAGCGTGAGCTCGCCGCGCTCTACGAGACCCGCGGCGTCGAGCCCGCCCTGGCCCGAGAGGTCGCCAGGCAGCTGTCCCGCGACCCCGAGCAGGCCCTGGAGATCCACGCGCGCGAGGAGCTGGGCATAGACCCCGGCGATCTGCCCTCGCCCGCCGTCGCCGCCGTGTCGAGCTTCGGCTCCTTCGCCCTGGGCGCCCTGCTCCCCCTGCTCCCGTACCTGCTCGGCGCGACCGTCCTGTGGCCCGCGCTGCTGCTCGCGCTGGTCGGGCTCTTCGCGTGCGGTGCCGTGGTGGCCCGGGTGACGGCGCGGTCCTGGTGGTACAGCGGAATCCGGCAGCTCGCGCTCGGGGGCGCCGCGGCGGGTGTGACGTACGTCCTGGGCAGTCTGTTCGGTACCGCCGTAGGATGATGTATAGCGGGGCTATGCAAGGGACTGCATAAGTAGCCGTTACTCGCTGGTTTCGAATACTTAACCACTGGGCATGAGCCGTAAGCGCTGCGGGCAATGAGGCCTGCTCCGCACCACCGCGGCGGGCGACGTTGCCTGCCGCGCCCCGGCCCCGCGGACACCGATCTGTCCGACTGGGTCCCCTCTTACTCCAGTGCCGTGCGCGGTACCCCCGCCGCCACCCCCGGTGTCCGCATGTTGGAACGCAGTATCCGGTTCCCGAGAACCGCTCCATCATGTAACCTGCACGAAATTTTGCATCCCCCCAGCAGAGGGCCAGAGTCGTCCCTCGGCACATGCTCCCCCAGACGCCTTCGAAGCGCTGGGAGGCGCCCCCAGCCACGACGACGACGGGAGAGCCGATGCGTTCGCCGCGCCAGCCGTCCCAGCACTCCACGAATGGCCAGAACTGGTCCTTCATGGATGCTCGCCCTGCTGCTCAGGGTATGTACGACCCCCGCAACGAGCACGACGCCTGCGGCGTCGGCTTCGTGGCCACCCTCACCGGCGAGGCGAGCTACGCGCTGGTCGAGCAGGCGCTCACCGTGCTGCGCAACCTGGAACACCGCGGTGCCACCGGCGCCGAGCCCGACTCGGGCGACGGCGCGGGCATCCTGTCCCAGGTCCCGGACGCGTTCCTCCGCGAGGTGGCCGGATTCGAGCTGCCCGAGGCCGGCGCCTACGCGGTCGGCATCGCCTTCCTGCCCGGCGACGGCACCCAGGACGCCGTCTCACGGATCGAGACGATCGCCGCCGACGAGGACCTGACCGTCCTCGGCTGGCGCCAGGTGCCCGTCGCCCCCGAACTCCTCGGCGCCACCGCCCGCTCCACGATGCCCGTCTTCCGCCAGATCTTCGTGACCGACGGCGCCAGCAAGGGCATCGACCTCGACCGCAAGGCGTTCGTGCTGCGCAAGCGCGCCGAACGCGAGGCCGGCGTCTACTTCCCGTCGCTCTCCGCGCGCACCATCGTCTACAAGGGCATGCTGACCACCGGCCAGCTCGAACCCTTCTTCCCGGACCTGTCCGACCGCCGCTTCGCCTCCGCGATCGCGCTCGTGCACTCCCGGTTCTCCACCAACACCTTCCCGAGCTGGCCGCTCGCCCACCCGTACCGCTTCGTCGCGCACAACGGCGAGATCAACACGGTCAAGGGCAACCGCAACTGGATGAAGGCCCGCGAGTCCCAGCTGGTCTCCGACCTGTTCGGCGACAAGGGCCTGGAGCGGGTCTTCCCCGTCTGCACACCGGACGCCTCCGACTCGGCCTCCTTCGACGAGGTCCTCGAACTCCTCCACCTCGGCGGCCGCTCGCTCCCGCACTCCGTGCTGATGATGATCCCGGAGGCGTGGGAGAACCACGGCTCCATGGACCCGGACCGTCGCGCCTTCTACCAGTTCCACTCCACGATGATGGAGCCCTGGGACGGCCCGGCCTGCGTCACCTTCACCGACGGCACCCAGGTCGGCGCGGTCCTCGACCGCAACGGTCTGCGCCCCGGCCGCTACTGGGTCACCGAGGACGGCCTCGTCGTCCTCGGCTCCGAGGTCGGCGTCCTCGACATCGACCCCGCGAAGGTCGTCCGCAAGGGCCGCCTCCAGCCCGGCCGCATGTTCCTCGTCGACACCGCCGAGCACCGCATCATCGAGGACGACGAGATCAAGGCCGGCCTCGCCGCCGACCTGCCCTACGCCGAGTGGCTGGAAGCCGGCGAGATCGAGCTCTCCGACCTCCCCGAGCGCGAGCACATCGTGCACACCCACGCCTCGGTCACCCGCCGCCAGCAGACCTTCGGCTACACCGAGGAGGAGCTGCGGATCATCCTCGCGCCGATGGCCAACGCCGGCGCCGAGCCGATCGGCTCGATGGGCACGGACACGCCGATCGCCGCCCTGTCGCAGCGCCCGCGTCTCCTCTTCGACTACTTCACCCAGCTCTTCGCGCAGGTCACCAACCCGCCGCTGGACGCGATCCGCGAGGAGCTCGTCACCTCGCTGCGCTCCTCGCTGGGCCCGCAGGGCAACCTCCTGGAACCGACCGCGGCCTCCTGTCGCAGCGTCACCCTGCCCTTCCCGGTGATCGACAACGACGAGCTGGCCAAGCTCATCCACATCAACGCCGACGGCGACATGCCCGGCATGAAGGCCGCCACGCTCTCCGGTCTCTACCGCGTCTCCGGCGGCGGTGACTCGCTGGCCGCGCGGATCGAGGAGATCTGCTCCGAGGCCGACGCCGCCATAGACAACGGCGCCCGCCTGATCGTGCTGTCTGACCGGCACTCGGACGCCGAGCACGCCCCGATCCCCTCCCTGCTGCTGACCGCGGCCGTCCACCACCACCTCATCCGCACCAAGCAGCGCACCCAGGTGGGCCTGCTGGTCGAGGCGGGCGACGTCCGCGAGGTCCACCACGTGGCCCTCCTCATCGGCTTCGGCGCCGCGGCGGTCAACCCGTACCTGGCCATGGAGTCGGTCGAGGACCTGGTCCGCGCCGGCACCTTCCTGCAGGGCATCGAGGCCGAGCAGGCCATCCGCAACCTGATCTACGCGCTCGGCAAGGGCGTCCTCAAGGTCATGTCCAAGATGGGCATCTCCACCGTCGCCTCCTACCGCGGCGCGCAGGTCTTCGAGGCCGTCGGCCTGGACGCGGAGTTCGTCGGCAGGTACTTCAGCGGCACCGCGACGAAGATCGGCGGAGCCGGTCTCGACGTCATCGCCAAGGAGGTCGCCGCCCGGCACGCCAAGGCCTACCCGGCCTCCGGCATCGCGCCCGCGCACCGCGCCCTCGACATAGGCGGCGAGTACCAGTGGCGCCGCGAGGGCGAACCGCACCTGTTCGACCCGGAGACGGTCTTCCGCCTCCAGCACTCGACGCGCTCCGGCAACTACGACATCTTCAAGAAGTACACGGACCGGGTGAACGAGCAGTCCGAGCGCCTGATGACGCTCCGCGGCCTGTTCGGCTTCGCCTCCGACCGCCCGTCGATCCCGGTCGACGAGGTCGAGCCGGTCAGCGAGATCGTCAAGCGCTTCTCCACGGGCGCCATGTCGTACGGCTCCATCTCCAAGGAGGCGCACGAGACCCTCGCCATCGCCATGAACCAGCTGGGCGGCAAGTCCAACACCGGTGAGGGCGGCGAGGACGCGGACCGGCTGTACGACCCGGCGCGCCGCTCGTCCATCAAGCAGGTCGCCTCCGGCCGCTTCGGTGTGACCTCGGAGTACCTGGTCAACGCCGACGACATCCAGATCAAGATGGCGCAGGGCGCCAAGCCCGGCGAGGGCGGCCAGCTGCCCGGCCACAAGGTGTACCCCTGGGTCGCCAGGACCCGGCACAGCACCCCTGGCGTCGGCCTGATCTCCCCGCCGCCGCACCACGACATCTACTCCATCGAGGACCTGGCTCAGCTGATCCACGACCTCAAGAACGCCAACCCGCAGGCCCGCATCCACGTGAAGCTGGTCTCCGAGGTCGGCGTAGGCACGGTCGCCGCGGGCGTCTCCAAGGCACACGCCGACGTGGTCCTCATCTCCGGCCACGACGGCGGTACCGGCGCCTCCCCGCTCACCTCGCTCAAGCACGCGGGCGGCCCCTGGGAGCTGGGCCTCGCCGAGACCCAGCAGACCCTGCTGCTCAACGGCCTGCGCGACCGGATCGTCGTCCAGACCGACGGCCAGCTGAAGACCGGCCGCGACGTCGTGATCGCCGCGCTGCTCGGCGCCGAGGAGTTCGGTTTCGCGACCGCGCCGCTCGTCGTCTCCGGCTGCGTCATGATGCGCGTCTGCCACCTGGACACCTGCCCGGTCGGCATCGCCACCCAGAACCCGGTGCTGCGCGACCGCTTCGCCGGCAAGGCCGAGTACATCGTGAACTTCTTCAAGTTCATCGCCGAAGAGGTCCGCGAGATCCTCGCCGAACTGGGCTTCCGCACCATCGAGGAGGCCGTCGGCCACGCCGAGCACCTCGACGTCACCCGGGCCGTCGACCACTGGAAGGCGCAGGGCCTTGACCTGTCCCCGCTCTTCCACGTGCCCGAACTGCCCGAGGGTGCGGTGCGCCACCGGGTCATCGCGCAGGACCACGGCCTGGAGAAGGCCCTCGACAACGAGCTGATCAAGCTCGCCGCCGACGCGCTGGCCGCGAACTCCCAGGCCGACGCCCAGCCGGTCCGCGCCCAGGTCCCGATCCGCAACATCAACCGCACGGTCGGCACCATGCTCGGCCACGAGGTGACGAAGAAGTTCGGCGGCGCGGGCCTGCCCGACGACACCATCGACATCACCTTCACCGGGTCGGCGGGCCAGTCCTTCGGCGCCTTCCTGCCGCGCGGCGTCACCCTGCGCCTGGAGGGCGACGCCAACGACTACGTCGGCAAGGGCCTCTCCGGCGGCCGGGTCGTCGTCCGTCCCGACCGGGGCGCCGACCACCTCGCCGAGTACTCGACGATCGCGGGCAACACCATCGCGTACGGCGCGACGGGCGGCGAACTCTTCCTGCGCGGCCGCACCGGCGAGCGCTTCTGCGTCCGCAACTCCGGCGCGACGGTGGTCTCCGAGGGCGTGGGCGACCACGGCTGCGAGTACATGACCGGCGGCCACGCCGTCGTCCTCGGCGAGACGGGACGCAACTTCGCGGCCGGCATGTCCGGCGGCATCGCGTACGTCGTCGACCTCGACCGCGACAACGTCAACGCCGGCAACGTGGGCGCCGTCGAGGAGCTCGACGACACCGACAAGCAGTGGCTGCGCGCCGTGGTGCGCCGCCACCAGGAGGAGACCGGCTCGACGGTCGCCGGGAAGCTGCTGGCCGAGTGGGACACCGCGGTCGACCGCTTCAGCAAGATCATCCCCAGCACGTACAAGGCAGTGCTCGCCGCCAAGGACGCCGCCGAGCGAGCCGGACTCACCGAGTCCGAGATCACCGAGAAGATGATGGAGGCGGCGACCAATGGCTGATCCCAAGGGCTTTCTCAACCACGGCCGCGAGGTCGCCAGGACCCGCCCCGTCGAGGAACGCGTCAAGGACTGGAACGAGGTCTACGTTCCGGGTGCGCTGCTCCCGATCATCTCCAAGCAGGCCGGCCGCTGCATGGACTGCGGCATCCCCTTCTGCCACAACGGCTGTCCGCTGGGGAACCTGATCCCCGAGTGGAACGACTACGCCTACCGCGAGGACTGGCAGGCCGCGTCCGAGCGCCTGCACGCCACGAACAACTTCCCGGAGTTCACGGGCCGACTGTGCCCCGCTCCGTGCGAGTCGGCGTGTGTGCTCGGCATCAACCAGCCCGCCGTGACCATCAAGAACGTCGAGGTCTCGATCATCGACAAGGCGTGGGACAGCGGGGACGTCGCCCCGCAGATCCCCGAGCGCCTGTCGGGCAAGACCGTCGCGGTCATCGGCTCGGGCCCGTCGGGCCTGGCCGCCGCCCAGCAGCTGACCCGGGCCGGCCACACGGTCGCCGTCTACGAGCGCGCCGACCGCGTCGGCGGCCTGCTGCGCTACGGCATCCCCGAGTTCAAGATGGAGAAGCGGCACATCAACCGCCGTATCGAGCAGATGCGCGCGGAGGGCACCCGCTTCCGCACGGGCATCGAGATCGGCCGCGACCTCAAGGCGACCGACCTGCGCAAGCGGTACGACGCGGTGGTCATCGCCGCCGGTGCCACGACCGCTCGGGACCTCCCGGTGCCCGGCCGCGAACTCAAGGGCATCCACCAGGCCATGGAGTACCTGCCGCTGGCCAACAAGGTTCAGGAGGGCGACTACGTGGCGCCCCCGATCACGGCCGAGGGCAAGCACGTCGTGGTCATCGGCGGCGGCGACACGGGCGCGGACTGCGTGGGCACCGCCCACCGCCAGGGCGCGGCCTCGGTCACGCAGCTGGAGATCATGCCCCGTCCGGGCGAGGAGCGGAACCCCGGCCAGCCCTGGCCGACGTTCCCCATGCTCTACAAGGTCACCTCGGCGCACGAGGAGGGCGGCGAGCGCGTCTACTCGGTCTCCACCACCCACTTCGAGGGCGACGAGGACGGCAACGTCCAGTGGCTGCACCTCTCCGAGGTCGAGTTCGTCGACGGCAGGCTCAACCAGAAGCCGGGCACGGAACGCAGGATCCCCGCCCAGCTGGTCACCCTGGCGATGGGCTTCACCGGCACCGACGTGGAGAACGGCGTGGTCGCCCAGTTCGGCCTGGAGCTGGACGCGCGCGGCAACATCGCCCGCGACGCCGACTTCGCGACCAACGTGCCCGGCGTGTACGTTGCCGGTGACGCGGGCCGCGGCCAGTCCCTGATCGTGTGGGCCATCGCGGAGGGCCGTTCGGCCGCCCGCGGGGTCGACCGCTTCCTCACGGGCGCCAGCGACCTGCCGGCCCCGATCCGCCCCACGGACCGTTCCCTGATGGTCTGACGCTCCACCCCAACAGACGTCCCGTACAAAGGCGTACGGAACTGAACGCGGCGCCCGCCTTGTCCCCGACCGGACGGTGGTGGGCGCCGTGGTGCGTCCCGCCCCGGCCGGTCACCGCGCCACCCTGTACGTCTCCCCGTACACCTTCCACTCCAGCGGTGTGTCCAGGTCGAAGTTGCCGTCGTACAGGAACTTCCGCTGGGCCGTGTCGATACGGGTCGTGTCGTGGTGGGCGCTCTCGGACTTCATCGCGGAGCGGCGGATGTCCAGGAAGATGTCGAGGTAGGACTTCTCGGAACCGCCCTCGGCCGGGGTGTCGGCCTGGGCCATGGCGCGCCGGCGCAGCCCGTAGAAACCGTCGGGGCCGGTGCCGGGGCCGTGCATGACCATGGCGTCGTAGTAGACGAACTGCCCCAGCGTGCCCAGCCCGTCGAGCTCGGCGCGGCGGACCGCGGGATCGAAGTAGACACGGTCGCGCTCGGCGTCCTCGGCCTTCCGGAAAGCGGCCACCCCGGCCTCCTTGCGCCAGGCCGCCGGGAAGCCCGGGTCGAGACCCTCGTGGGAGTCGGTGCCGTCGACCCTGCGCAGCGCGGGCAGATAGCGGGCGAGGCCGTTGCCCGGGTGGTCCTTCGTGTAGCGCTCGACCAGGACGAGCAGGTCGTGGGTGCCGGTGCAGAAGCCGATGAGGCCCGCCGTGTAACCCTGGCCGTCGCCGATGTCCTCGATGTAGCCGTACGCGCTGCGCCAGTCCAGTGTGGAGTTCTCGGCACTCGCCACGATCTCCTGGGCCAGTTCCTTCTTGTCCGGCGCGGCGAGGCCGGCGCCTCGCGGCCGCCCGGCGCCCTGCCGGCCGGGGGACCCGGCCGCCTCGCCCGGGCCCTGGAGCCCGGGGACGAAGAAGTAGAGCGCCGCCGCGACCAGGGGAAGGACCGCGAGCAGAAGGAGACGTGCGCGTTTCATGCCCCCAGCGTAGGGACCGGCCGGGGCGGATCCCGACTAGACCGCTCCGTTCCGCAGCGCGGAGGCCTTTGTGACGGCCAGTACCACCAGCAGGACCAACAGCCCCGCGCACACGGCGCCTTGGACGAGGGCACGCCGGCCGTCCCGGGGTGCGTACGCGTACGCGAAGGTGACCACGCCGCCCGCCAGCAGACCGCCGAGGTGCGCCTGCCACGAGGTGTATCCCGCCGAGATCAGCAGCCACAGCAGCAGGCCCCCCATGATGCGGTTGACGGCGTTCATGTCCGCGCCCAGGCGGCGGGCCATGACGTAGTACGCGGCGCCCAGTCCGAAGATCGCGCCCGACGCGCCGAGCGTGGGCTCGTCCGGCGCGAGCAGCAGCACCAGGACGGAACCGCCGAGCGCCGACAGCAGGTACAGGGCGATGTAGCGGACTCTGCCGAGCTGGGCCTCCACCACCCGTCCCAGGTTCCACAGGGCGACCATGTTCATCACGATGTGCACGATCCCGAACGTGCCCTCGGTGGGCGGCAGATGGAGGAACGCGCCGGTCAGCGTCCGGTACCACTCCCCGTCGACCACGCCTTCCGGACGGAAGTCCGCCGCGTGGTGTGCCTGCCAGAGGTAGTGTCCGCCGTCCGGCCCCATCAGTCCCGCGCCCAGCATCTCGAACCGGTCCACGATCGCCGGGCGCGCCACCTCGCCCAGGTAGGCCAGCACGTTCAGCGCGATCAGGACGTACGTCAGCACGGGCACCGTCGAGATCCGGCCGCCGAACGCCGTGCGGGCCTGCCGGACGGACCGGGCGCCCTCCTTCACGCACTCCACGCAGTGGTGGCCGACGGCCGCCTCGCGCATGCAGGCGGGGCAGATGTAGCGGTCGCACCGGGTGCAGCGCACATACGACTCCACCTTGGGGTGGCGGTAGCAGGTGGTGGCGGCGGGCTCGACGGGGTCGGCTGACGCGGCGGGTTCGGTGGACTCGGATTCCACGGCCGGCTCCTTGGCGGTACGACATGCGGGAGAGGAAGGGGTGAGCCGGTGGGGTCGGCGGCGAACAAAATAGCGAACACGGGTGTGCGGGCGGGACGGCAGGGGGCCGCCGTGGTGACGTAATCTCGGCACTTCCGCCCAGCTCACCGCATCGAAGCCCTGCCCGAGCCGCACCGGAGCCGTACCGAAGGGAGCCCGTATGCCCGGGATCAGTCTCAGCAAGGTGGAGGAGACCGCGCCCGCGCTGGTCAGTCTGTACAAGACCGCCGGTGTCTCGCTCGCCCGGCACGGGCTGGGCGGGCAGCGGGCCGCGGTGTACCTGGTGGTCGACTACTCCGGTTCGATGAAGCCGTACTACCGCGACGGCAGTGTGCAGGCGCTCGCCGACCGGGTGCTCGGCCTGTCGGCACATCTCGACGACGACGGCACGGTTCCGGTGGTCTTCTTCTCCACGGGCATCGACGCGGTCACCGAGATCGCGCTCGACGACCACCAGGGGCGGGTGGAGCGGATCGTCGCGGGGCTCGGGCACATGGGCAGGACCAGTTACCACCTGGCCATGGACGCGGTCATCGACCACTACCTCGACAGCGGCTCCAAGGACCCCGCCCTGGTGGTCTTCCAGACCGACGGCGGACCGGTCAACAAGCTTGCCGCCGAGCGGTACTTGTGCAAGGCGGCGAAGCTCCCGCTGTTCTGGCAGTTCATAGGGTTCGGTGACCCGGACAGCAAGCAGTTCGACTTCCTGCGCAAGCTCGACGAGTTGGCCGTCCCGCAGAAGCGGGTGGTCGACAACGCCGGTTTCTTCCATGCCGGTTCGTATCCCGGCGAGGTGAGCGACGAGGAGCTGTACGACCGGATCGTCGGCGAGTTCCCGCAGTGGCTGGCGGCGGCGCGGACCCGGGGGATCGTACGGTGACCGCCCGGCTGCTGGCCGCCGCCGGACGTGCGGCGGTGCCCTGGAAGAACGGCGGCGGGGTGACGCGGGAGATCGCCGCGTGGCCCGAGGACGCCGGCATGGACGACTTCCGGTGGCGGGTGAGCCTCGCCGACGTCGGCGCCGACGGCCCGTTCTCGTCGTTCGACGGGGTGGACCGCACCCTCACGATGGCCGAGGGCGCGGGGATGGACCTGACCGTCGGCGGCGAACACCACCGGGTCGACACGCCCTTCGTGCCCCGGTCCTTCCCCGGAGACCTGCCCACCGGCTGCCGTCTGCTCGCCGGCCCGGTCGTGAACCTCAACGTCATGTGGCGCAGGGGCGACGGGGCGGTCCCTGCCGTCACGGTCGTGCGGGGTGGCGCGGCCGTCGCCGTGCCGGCGGCCCCGGCCGTGCTGATCGTCGTGCTCGACGGCACCGCCGAGGTGGCCGGGCTGACCCTCGACCGGTACGACGCCGCGCTGCTGACCGGCGAGGACGCCGTGCTGCGGGCGACCGGCCGCACCGCCGTCGTCCGGCTCGCGGCACGGGCCCCGCTCGCCGCGCCGACCGACCCGTGACGCCCCGTTGGCTTCGGGGAGGCGCCATGCCACCCTGGTGGGCCGAGGGGAGCGGCGCATGGACGTGCGAGAGAGCAACTCCGGCCAGAACGAGGACACTTCGGGGGGTGCCCGGGAAACGGCGGCCGGCCGGGGCGACGCGGCCGGCCGGGGCGAGCGGCTGGCGGACTGGGCCGACGGGCGGCTCGGGCTGTACGCGCTGGCCAGGGCCAATCTGCGCAAGGTGTTCCCGGACCACTGGTCCTTCATGCTCGGAGAGGTCTGCCTCTACAGCTTCCTGGTCCTGATCCTGACCGGCGTCTACCTGACGCTCTTCTTCGAGCCGAGCGCGGCCGAGGTCGTCTACCACGGCTCCTACACACCGCTCGACGGCATCACCATGACCCGGGCGTACGAGTCCACGCTGGACATCAGCTTCGACGTGCGCGGCGGCCTGCTGATCCGGCAGATCCACCACTGGGCGGCGCTCGTCTTCCTCGCCGGGATGCTCGTGCACATGATGCGGGTCTTCTTCACCGGCGCCTTCCGCAAGCCGCGTGAGGTCAACTGGCTCTTCGGCTGGACCCTGTTGATGCTCGGCCTCATCACCGGACTGACCGGCTACTCGCTCCCCGACGACCTGCTCTCCGGCACCGGCGTCCGCTTCGCCCAGGGCGCGATCCTGTCGGTCCCGGTCGTGGGGACGTACCTCTCCTTCTTCCTCTTCGGAGGGGAGTTCCCCGGCCACGACATCATCCCGCGCTTCTTCCCGATCCACGTCCTGCTGCTGCCGGGGATCATGCTGGGACTGGTGGTCGCCCATCTGATCCTGGTCTTCTACCACAAGCACACGCAGTACCCAGGCCCCGGACGGGACCAGAAGTCGGTCGTCGGCATGCCGTTCATGCCGGTCTACATGGCGAAGGCGGGCGGGTTCTTCTTCCTGGTCTTCGGGGTGCTGTCGATCATGGGGGCGGTCGCGACCATCAACCCGGTCTGGGCCTTCGGGCCCTACCGGCCGGACCTGGTGACGACCGGCGCGCAGCCCGACTGGTATCTCGGGTTCTCCGAGGGCCTGATCCGGGTGATGCCGGGATGGGAGATCAACGCCTGGGGCCACACCCTCCAACTGGGCGTCTTCATCCCGTTCTCGCTCTTCCCGCTCATCATGACCGCCATCGCCGTGTATCCGTTCGTCGAGGCGTGGATCACCGGGGACCGGCGCGAGCACCACATCCTGGACCGGCCGCGCAACGTTCCCACCCGCACCGGGCTCGGTGTCGCCTGGCTGACGCTGTACGGAGTGCTGCTGGTCGGCGGCGGCAACGACCTCTGGGCCACCCACTTCCACCTCTCCATCAACGCGATCACCTGGTTCGTCCGCGTCGCCGTCTTCGTCGCGCCCGCGCTCGCCTTCGTCCTCACCCGGCGGATCTGCCTGGGACTTCAGCGAAGGGACCACGAAAAGGTGCTGCACGGAAGGGAGTCGGGGATGATCCGGCGGCTGCCGCACGGCGAGTACGTGGAGGTCCACGAACCGCTCTCGCCCGCGCAACGGTTCACGCTCACCCAGCACGAGCAGCCGCCGCCGTACGAGGTCGGCCCGCTCGTCGACGCGAACGGCGTCGTCCGCCGTGTCGGCCCCGGCCGCAGGCTGCGTGCCCGGCTGGCGCGGGCCATGTACGGGCCCGGTACGCAGATCCCGAAGCCGACGGCCGAGGAGTACCGGGAGATCACGGGCGAGCGGCACGACCACTGAGGACGGCCGCCCGGCACTCGGCCGGGCCGCCCCAGGCGGTGCGCAGGGCGCGGGCCCTGGCCAGCCACAGCGACAGGTCGTACTCGGCGGTGTAGCCGATCGCGCCGTGCAGCTGGAGTGCGGCGCGCGCGGTGGCGTACGCCGCCTCGCAGGCGGTGACCTTGGCGGCGGCGACATCGGCGGGTGCCATGGTCAGGGCCGCTCCGAAGAGCAGCGGGCGCGCGAACTCCAGGGCCGTCCTCGCGTCGGCGAGCCGGTGCTTGACGGCCTGGAAGGAGCCGACGGGGACACCGAACTGGGTGCGGCGCCGGACGTGGGCGACCGTCCGGTCGAGGAGCGTGAGACCGACACCCAGGGCCTGGGCGGCGGTGGCGAGCCGGGCCCAGGTGAGGGCGTGTTCCACGGGGGGCGCGGTGGACAGGAGTTCGCCGCCCGCCGTCAGCGGGGTGAGGCGGCGGGCGGGGTCCAGACAGGCGCGGACCGGGCCGTGGCCGGGGGCCAGACGCAGTCCGCCGGCGGTCAGGGCGAGGCGGACGGTCGCCGCGTCGCCGTCCAGCGCGTACGAACCGTCGAGGGCCAGGGTCGCCGACGCCTCGCCCGAGAGCAGTGCCGGAAGCAGCCGCTCCGCGGGGCCGGGGTCCGCCAGCTCCGCCAGCAGGGCGGCCGCCGCGACCGTCTCCGCCAACGGACCCGGCACCGCGTGCCGCCCCAGCTCGACGAAGCCCACGGCCAGTTCCACCGGCAGCGGGCCCAGTCCCGCGTGGGCGGCCGGCACCGCCAGCGCGAACACGCCCGCCTCGGCGACCCGGGACCACAGCGCACGGCCGCTGCCGTGCTCGCCCCGGCTCCAGTCCCGTACGACCGACGGCGTGTCCGCGGCCGTCAGCATCGCGTCGAGGGAGCCGGCGAACGCGCGCTGTTCGGCATCGAGGAGGAAGCGCATCAGCGACGGCCCTTCGGGAGGCCGAGCAGGCGCTCGGCGACGATGTCGCGCTGGATCTCGTTCGTGCCGGCGTAGATCGGGCCGGCGAGGGAGAACACGTACCCCTCGGACCAGTCCGTGTCCGCCGTCTCGCCCTCCTGGCCCAGGAGATCGAGCGCGGTCTCGTGCAGCGCGATGTCGTACTCGGACCAGAAGACCTTGTTCAGACTGGCCTCCGGGCCGATGCTCCCGCCGTCGAGGAGGCGGGAGGCGTGGGCGTAGGCGAACAACTGGTACGCGCGGGCGCCGATCAGCGCGTCCGCCACCCGGTCCGCGGCCCACGCCGGGCTGTCCCGGCTCCGCCACAGGGCGAACAGCCGGTCCGCGGCGGCCAGGAAGCGGCCGGGGGAGCGGAGCCGCAGCCCGCGTTCGTCGCCCGCCGTCGACATGGCGATCCGCCAGCCCTGGCCGGGCTCGCCGATCACGTCCTCGTCGGGGACGAAGACCTCGTCCAGGAAGATCTCGGCGAAGGCCGGCTTCCCGTCGAGGCGGCCGATCGGCCGGACCGTGACCCCGGGCGCCCGCAGGCCGAACATCAGATAGGTCAGCCCCTGGTGGGGTTTCGGCGTGTCGGGGTCGCTGCGGAACAGTCCGAACGCGCGATCGGCGAAGGCGGCACGCGACGACCAGGTCTTCTGGCCGCTCAGCAGCCAGCCCCCTTCGGCGCGCACCGCGCGGGAGGTGAGGGACGCCAGGTCGGACCCGGCCTCCGGCTCGGACCAGGCCTGTGCCCAGACGACCTCACCGGTGGCCATGGAGGGCAGCACCCGGGCCCGCTGCCGCGGTGTGCCGTGCTCGAAGAGGGAGGGCGCCAGCAGGTTGATGCCGTTCTGGGTGACACGGCCCGGCGCGCCCGCCGCGTAGTACTCCTCCTCGAACACCAGCCAGCGCACGATGTCCGCGTCCCGGCCGCCGTACGCCGCGGGCCAGGACACCACCGACCAGCGGTCCGCGGCCAGTTCGGCCTCCCACGCGCGGTGGGCGGCGAAACCCTCCTCGGTCTCCAAAGAGGGCAGCGGGACGCTCGGCACATGGGCACCGAGCCAGGCCCGGACCTCGGCGCGGAACGCCTCGTCGGCGGGGGAGTGCGTGAGATCCATCGACGTGACCTCTCGACGGCGAGCTTCCCTAACAAGTGTTTGGTAGGTTAGCTTGGCGGTATGAGCGACGTCGAGACTCCCGCCTACGAACCGGGGCACGGACTGCTGAGGGGACGCACGGCCGTCGTCACGGCCGCCGCGGGCGCGGGCATCGGCGGAGCCACGGCGCGCAGGCTCCTGGAGGAGGGCGCGCGGGTGGTCATCAGCGACGCGCACCTGCGCCGCCTGAACGAGAGCGAGGAAGCCCTGGCCGCCGAGTTCGGCGCCGGGAACGTCTCCGCGCTGCCCTGCGACGTGACGGACGAAGGACAGGTGGAGGCCCTGTTCGCGCGGGCGGACGACCTCCACGGCGGACTGGACGTCGTCGTCAACAACGCGGGTCTCGGCGGCACCTCGGCCCTGGTCGACATGACCGACGCACAGTGGTCGAAGGTCCTCGACGTGACCCTGGGCGGCACCTTCCGGTGCACCCGCGCCGCACTGCGGCGCTTCAAGGAGCAGGCCGGCGGCGGCGTGATCGTGAACAACGCCTCCGTCGTCGGCTGGCGCGCCCAGGCGGGCCAGGCGCACTACGCCGCCGCCAAGGCCGGGGTCATGGCGCTCACCCGCTGCGCCGCGATCGAGGCTGCCGCCTACGGGGTCCGGGTCAACGCGGTGTCCCCAAGTCTCGCCATGCACCCGCACCTGGCGAAGGTGACCACCCCCGAACTGCTGGCGGAACTGACGGGCCGTGAGGTCTTCGGCCGGTACGCGCAACCCTGGGAGGTGGCCAACGTGATCGTGTTCCTGGCGTCCGGCTACTCCTCGTACATGACCGGTGAGGTCGTCGCCGTCAGCAGCCAGCATGCCTAGGGCGGGTCGCGAAAGTCCCGTCGTCCGCCCGGACGCCGCTCCTTCACGGGCAGACGTCTCCTGCCGCGGCACCGGCATCACAATGGACCGGTGCCTACCAAGAAGAAGCCCCAGGTGACCGCCACCCCGGAGCGCCGCCGTGAACTCCTCGGCCTCGCCGCCGAGGTCTTCGCCGAGCAGGGCTACAACGCCACCACCGTACGCAGGATCGCGGACCAGGCCGGGATGCTCGCGGGCAGTCTCTACTACCACTTCGACTCCAAGGAATCGATGCTGGAAGAGATCCTGCGGACCTTCCTCGACGAGCTCTGGGACGGCTACGACACCGTCCTCGCCGCCGAACTCGGCCCCCGGGAAACCCTGGAGGCCCTGGTCACCGAGTCCTTCCGGGAGATCGACCGGCACCGGGCCGCCGTCGCGATCTACCAGAAGGAGTCCCGGCACCTCGCCGCCCAGCAGCGCTTCGCGTTCCTCGCGGAATCGCAGCGCAACTTCGAGAAGGCGTGGCTGACCACGCTGGAGCGCGGCGTCACCGCCGAGGCCTTCCGGTCCGACCTCGACATCCGGCTCACCTACCGGTTCGTGCGCGACACCGTCTGGGTCGCCGCGTCCTGGTACCGGCCCGGCGGACAGCACAGCCCGGAGGAGATCGCCCGGCAGTACCTGTCGATGGTGCTGGACGGGATCTCCGTACGTCCCTAGCCCCGTCTGCGGAGGAGTGGTCATGGCCGAGGCCTACATCGTCGAAGCGGTCCGCACGCCCGTCGGGCGACGCGGGGGAGGCCTCAGCGCCGTCCACCCGGCCGACCTCGGCGCACACGTCCTGAGGGCGCTGGTCGAGCGCTCCGGCGTGGACCCGGCCGCCGTCGAGGACGTCGTCCTCGGCTGCCTGGACACCGTGGGACCCCAGGCCGGGGACATCGCCCGTACCTGCTGGCTGGCGGCCGGACTCCCCGAGGAGGTTCCGGGCGTCACCGTCGACCGCCAGTGCGGCTCCTCCCAGCAGGCCGTGCACTTCGCGGCCCAGGCGGTCCTGTCCGGCACCCAGGACCTGGTGGTCGCGGGCGGCGTCCAGAACATGAGCCTGATCCCCATCGCCTTCGCCTCCCGCCGCGCCGCCGAGCCCCTCGGCCTCACCGACGGCCCCTTCGCCGACAGCGAGGGCTGGCGGGCCCGGTACGGCGACCGGCCCGTCAACCAGTTCCACGGCGCCGAACTGATCGCCGCCAAGTGGGGCATCAGCCGCCGCGACCAGGAGGAGTTCGCGCTCCGCTCCCACCAACGGGCGCTGCGCGCCCTCGACGAGGGCCGCTTCGCCCGTGAGACCGTCGCCCTCGGCGGGGTCACGGCCGACGAGGGCCCCCGCCGGGACACCTCGCTGGAGAAGATGGCCGGCCTCGCGCCGGTCGTCGAGGGCGGCACCGTCACCGCCGCCTGTTCCTCCCAGGTCTCCGACGGCGCCGCCGCGATGCTGCTCGCCTCCGAGCGGGCGGTACGCGAACACGGTCTGACCCCGCGAGCCCGCGTCCACCACCTCTCCGTACGGGGCGAGGACCCGATCCGTATGCTGTCGGCGCCCATCCCGGCCACCGCGTACGCCCTGAAGAAGACCGGCATGTCCCTCGGGGACATCGATCTCGTGGAGATCAACGAGGCCTTCGCCCCGGTCGTCCTCGCCTGGCTGAAGGAGACCGGCGCCGACCCCGAGAAGGTCAACGTCAACGGCGGCGCGATCGCCCTCGGCCACCCGCTCGGCGCCACCGGCGTGAAGCTGATGACGACGCTCCTGCACGAACTGGAGCGCACGGGCGGCCGGTTCGGGCTGCAGACCATGTGCGAGGGCGGCGGCCAGGCGAACGTGACGATCATCGAACGGCTCTGACCGCGCTCGCGCCGGACACCGCTCGGATGCCCTGGCCCGGTTCCTCGGCGCGGGCCGGCGGTTCCTCGTCCGCTATCCCCTCGTGCGGAACGCATCGGCGGCCGGGATCCGCGGCCCGACGACGACCCCCATGACTTCGCGCCCGTGCGGCTCGAACGGCTCATCCGGCGAGGCCGGCACACGGGCGACTTCGACCCGGCACTTCCCCCGGACTGGCTCGCCGCCGTCCTCGGGCTCCAGCACACCGCCGCGGCACACATCGCGACCGGGCGCCTCACCGCCCAGGAGGCGGAGACGCTGTGCCCTGGAAAGCGCACTGCGTCTGCGCCTCTGCGCCTCTGCGCCTCTGCGCCTCCGCGCCTCCGCGCCTCTGCGCCTCTGCGCCTCTGCGGCGCGAAGGCACGTCGTCGGTGCCCCGCGTGCGCGCTCTGCCCCACGCAGGTTCGCCGGGCCGCTCAGGCCGCGGCAGCGAGGGGGCGTCCGCCTCGGCGGGATGATCACCGTGGTTACCCCTCGGCCCCGGGGCTACTGAGGATTTCGGCCGGCCGGGCACGGGCCTCGCGGATGCCCGGCGTCTCGGTCATGCGCCGGCTGTACACCGGGGTGCGTACACCCGGGGTGTGCGGGAAGCCCCCGGAGAACCGCCCCCGCTTGCGCCATCAGCCCCTCGACCAGCTCCGCGCAGGACGGCAGATCCTCGATCACCCCCGCGACCTGCCCCGACGCCATCACCCCCAGATCCGTACGCCCGTCCACCATCGCCGCCTTGAGCAGCATCGGCGTGTTCGCGGCCAGCAGCACCTGGCTCCAGGTCAGGTCCCTGCCGTGCCTCATGGCGAGGCCGTCACGGACCATCCGGGGCCAGGAGAGACCGGACACCCGCCGGAAGGCCGCCGCCCGGCGCACCGCCCGGACGAGCGCCCGCGCACGGCCGGCCCGCTCCAGGGAGCCGACGAACTCCGTACGCAGCATGCGGTGCGGCAGTCCGTCGACGGCTCTCGTGACCGTGACGTCCCCGACGGCGGCCGCCAGATACGCCGCCTTCACCGCGTCCGGGACGGTGGAGTCGGAGGTGAGCAGGAAACGCGTCCCCATCGCGATGCCCGCCGCCCCGTAGGCCAGCGCCGCGACCAGCCCCCGCCCGTCGTGGAAACCGCCCGCCGCCACCACCGGGATGTCCACGGCGTCCACCACCTGCGGCAGCAGCACCGTCGTCGCCACCTCGCCGGTGTGTCCGCCGCCCTCGCCGCCCTGCACGATCACCGCGTCCGCGCCCCACCCGGCCACCTTCTCCGCGTGCCGGCGCGCCCCGACGGAGGGCACGACGACCACCCCCGCCTCCTTCAGCTCGGCGATCAGCTCACGGGAGGGCGCGAGCGCGAACGACGCGACCCGCACGCCCTCCTCGACGATGATCCGCACCCGCTCGCCCGCGTCCCCCGCGTCGGCCCGCAGATTCACCCCGAACGGCGCGTCCGTACGGGACCTGACCTCCCGCACCGCGTCCCGCAGGTGGTCGAGGGTCATCGTCGCGGAGGCCAGGATGCCCAGCGCTCCCGCGTTCGCCGTGGCGGAGACCAGCCGGGGCCCCGCGACCCACCCCATGCCGGTCTGCACGACCGGGTGACGGACGCCGACGAGACGGGTGAGCGCGGTCTCCATCAGCGCCCGGCCTCTCCGGCGCGCGGGGCCGGCCCCGCGACCTCGCGGTCCCGGTCGGCGCCCGGATCGATCACGGTGCGGATCAACTCCAGCTCCAGCGCGGTCGGTTCGCGGGTGTACGGCACATCGGCGGGCACGCACAGCTCGAAGCCCGTGGCCTCCCGCACCTCCTCCACGGTGACGCCCGGATGCAGTGAGGCCAGGCGCATGGAGTGGTCGGGCGTGGCGAAGTCGAGGACGCCGAGGTCGCTCACCACGCGCGGGATGCGGTGGAAGCGGGTGGCGCTCGGGCCCGCGGCGGCCGCCCGGTCGTACCCCACCCCGCACACCATGTCGACCCGCTCGACGAAGACCCGCCGGGAGTGCTTCGGGATCCAGTAACTGGTCGGATTGTTAAGGGTGTTGACCGGCGCTCCGCGCACGCCGAGCAGTTGGCGCCGCGGCCGGGCCCAGTCGCCGACGCAGGAGATGTTCTGGTTGCCGAAGCGGTCGATCTGACTCGCGCCCATCATCACGTGCCGGCGTCCGCCGGTCACCGCGGTGAGGTGCCGGCGGTACGGCAGCCAGCCCTCGGGGGTGCCGTCGAGGCCGACCAGCAGGGCCTCGCCGTCGGTCATCAGCAGGTCGGGGGAGAAGGTGCGCCTGGCGAGACGGGCGCCGATGGAAGGGATCGTGCCCATGGGGCTGGCGAGCACCTCGCCGTCGCCCCGCCAGGCCTCGGCGCAGGCGATCACGCAGTACTCGGCGCGGGTGACCGCGGGGACCGGGCTCATCGCCGCTCCTTGTGCCAGGTCCGCACGGCGGACTGGTACGCCTCTTCGTCACCGGCGAGGAAGCGCTCGGCGAACCGGTCGTACGGTGTGGTCGCGTACAGCTTCTGGAAGGGTTCGTCGCGCGCGTAGTCGGGGGCGCAGGAGGTGAAGTGCGCGCCGTTCGGCGTCTCGACGACGCCCGTCACGCTCGACCGGCTCAGCAGCAGTGTCTGCGGCGCGGCCTCCTTGCTGAGCGCGGCGGTGCCGAGATGGTCGACGAGCTGCTCGCAGGAGACGTACGCCGTGTCGGCCGCCTCGCAGAACAGGTCGTCGAAGTACGGGTCCGGGCCCAGATACTGGCCGTTGCCCGCGCGGTCCGCGCGGTTCATGTGGACCAGGGCCGCGTCCAGGCGGAGAGCGGGCATGGCGACGAACGTCTCCCCGTCCTCGTACGGGGAGGTCACGGTCCGCAGGCCGGGGTTGACCCGCATCACGTCCGAGCCGAGACCGGCGCGCACCGGCAGGAAGGGGAGCCGGTTCGCGGCGGCGTGCAGACCCCACATGAACATCGACTCGTCGACCTCCGTCAGCTCGAAGGCGCCGCTCTCGCGCGCCGCGCGGTAGTGCGGTTCGAGCGGGATGGAGTCGAGGGTGGTGAAGGCGGTGACCAGCTTGCGGATCCGTCCGGCGGCGGCGAGCAGACCGACGTCCGGGCCGCCGTACGACACGACGGTGAGATCAGTGATCCCCGTCCGGAGCAGCGCTCTGACCAGGGCCATCGGCTTGCGGCGCGAACCCCAGCCGCCGATGCCCAGCGTCATCCCGCTCGCGAGACGGGCGACGGCCTCGTCCGCCGACATGGTCTTGTCGCTCACTGGGCGGCCTCCCGATTCCCGTACTCTCGCCCGTGGTTCCCGTGGTTCCCGTGGTTCCCGTGGTTGCCGTGGTTCCCGTGCTCCTCGGGTTCGTGGTGTGCCTGGTGTGCCCCGTGTGCCTCGCGCGGCGGGGTGCCGGCGGCCCGCGTGGCCGCCTCCGGGGCCTCTCGGCCGAACGTGTCGCGGACGCGATCGGCCACTCCGCTGAGGTTCGCCTCGAAGGTGAAGCCCTGTTCGAAGCGGTAGCTGCGACGGACGTCCACGGGGTCGATGCCGTTGAGAGCGGCCTTGGCGAGCCTGATCAACTCGCCGTCCTTGGCGGCAATCTCGCGGGCCAGCTCCAAGGCGGCCTCCTGGAGCTCCGCCCGCCGTACGACCTTCCACACCGAGCCGTGCGCGTGCAGCTCGGCCGCGGTCGCCGTACGCGCGGTGTAGTACAGCGCGCGCATCAGGTGCCCCGGGACCAGACGGGCCAGGTGGGTGGCCGCGCCGAGGGCGCCGCGGTCCAGCTCGGGCAGGCCGAAGGTGGCGTCCTCGCTCGCCACGATCACGTCCGCGTTCCCCACCAGTCCGATCCCGCCGCCCAGACAGAATCCGTGGACCGCCGCGACGACCGGCACCTCGCACTCGTAGACCGCGGCGAAGGCCTCGAAGCAGCCGCGGTTCGCCCCGACGAGCGCGTGGTGGCCCCCGGTCTCCAGGGCCTCCCGCTGCATCTCCTTGATGTCCACACCCGCGTTGAAACCGCGCCCGGCGGCCGTCAGGACGACACACCGGACTCCGGGGTCGCGGCCCGCGGCGCGCACGGCGTCGGCGAGGTCGAACCAGCCGCGCACCGGCAGCGCGTTCACCGGCGGGAAGTCGACCGTGACGACGGAGATCCGTTTTTCCGGGGACGAGGTGGAGACACCCATGGACGCATCAGCTACCTTCCCACCAAACGTTTGTTAGGTGCAGTCTCGAAGCTAGCAGCGAATGCATCCGCGCGGGAGGCCCTGTGGACAACGTGGACGGCACGGACGGCGGCATGGATCTCGGCGGGCGGACCGTAGTCGTCACCGGCGGGACCCGCGGGGTCGGGGCCGGGATCGCGCGGGCCTTCGTCAGGGCGGGCGCGAAAGTGCTGGTCTGCGCCCGCAGACCCCCCGAAGTGCCCGTCGCGGGGACGGAGTTCACCCCGGTCGACCTGCGCGACCCGCCCGCCGTGCACACCTTCTTCGATGCGCTGCCCCGGCTCGACGTCCTGGTCAACAACGCCGGCGGCGCCCCGTACCGGCCCCTGGCCGAGGCCGGCGCCGACCGGCACGCGCGCGTGATCGAGCTCAACCTCGTCGCGCCGCTGACCGCGTCGCTCGCCGCGTACGCGCACCTCAGACGGGCCGGGGGCTCGATCGTGATGATCGGCAGTGTGAGCGGGACACGCCCGTCGCCCGGTTCGGCGGCGTACGGGGCGGCCAAGGCGGGCCTGGAGAACCTGGCCCGTTCGATGGCCGTCGAGTGGGCCCCCGACATCAGGGTCAACACCCTGGTCGTCGGCATGGTCCGCACAGAGCTGTCCCACCTCCACTACGGCGGCGAGCACGGCGTCGCCGCCGTCTCCCGGACCGTCCCGCTCGGCCGTCTCGCCGACCCGTCCGATGTCGGCGAGGCCGCCGTCTTCCTCGCCTCGGACGCCGCGGCCTACATCAGCGGGGCCTCGCTCCTCGTCCACGGGGGAGGGGAGCGGCCCGCCTTCCTCGACGCCGCGACCGTCAACCGGGCCGATCCGACCTACCAGGAGGACTGAGATGAGCGGACCGCTGTTGTGCCGGGAACGGGTCGTGATCGTCACCGGCGCGGGGCGCGGACTCGGCCGGGCGCACGCGCTCGCGTACGCCGCCGAGGGCGCGCGGATCGTCGTGAACGACCTCGGGGTCGGGCTGGACGGCTCCCCGGGTGCGGACGGCCCGGCCGCGCGGGTCGTGGCGGAGATCCGCGCGGCGGGCGGCGAAGCGGTGGCCCACCGTGGCGACGTCGCCACCACCGAGGGTGCCGCGTCCCTGGTGCGCACCGCCCTGGACACGTACGGACGCCTCGACACCCTCGTCAACAACGCGGGTTTCCTGCGCGACCGGATGCTCGTCAACCTCGACGAGGAGGACTGGGACGCCGTCCTGCGCGTCCACCTCAAGGGACACTTCCTGCCTCTGAAGCACGCGGCGGCGCACTGGCGGGCCGAGGCGAAGGCGGGGCGGACGCCGCGCGCCAGGGTCGTCAACACGAGCAGCGGGGCCGGTCTGCTGGGCTCGCTCGGGCAGGGCAACTACAGCGCGGCCAAGGCCGGGATCATCGGGCTGACCCTGGTCGCCGCCGCCGAGTTGGGGCGCTACGGCGTCCAGGTCAACGCGATCGCGCCCGCGGCACGCACCCGGATGACGGAACGTGCCTTCGCCCAGGAGATGGCGGCCCCGGACGCCGGTTCCTTCGACGCGATGGCGCCCGCGAACGTGTCGCCGCTGGTCGTGTGGCTGGGGGCGGACGCGAGCGCCGGCGTCACCGGACGCGTCTTCGAGACCGAGGGGGGCCGCATCACCGTCATGGAGGGCTGGCGGCCGGGACCGGGCGCGGACAGCGGAGCCCGCCGCAGCCCCTCCGAGGCCGGTGAGACGGCCCTGGAACTCCTGGCGCGCGCGGAGGAACCCGGCGCGGTGTACGGAGCGGGAGCGGGCGTCGCGGCGGGGGAGCAGGTGGGAGGCCGCTGACGGACCCGTCCCGCCGGTACGCGCGGGCCGCGTCCGCCGGCCTGCGCGTACGCCGGTCTCAACCCCTGGGTGGAGGCCGGAAACCAACCCGTGCTCAACCCGGTGGTTGAGGACGCGCTGCGCCGCGAACGGCAGGCTCGAAGACATGACGACGACCGACTACATCATCTCCGCGGCTCTCATCCTTCTCGTGATCCCGCAGATCCGCGGCACCCGCCTGACCCTGCTCCACACGCTGTTGCCGCTGGCCGCCGTCGCCTCCGCGGCCGCGTACTACCTCAAGTCCTTCCCGACCCAGGGGCACGACGTCCGCCTCGATGCCGTCACCGTCGCCGCGGGCGCGGCCCTGGGCCTGGGCTGCGGCGCGGCCACCCGGCTCGGCCGGGCGTCCGACGGCGTGGCGATCGCCAGGGCCGGGGCGGTCGCCGCGGTCCTGTGGATCGCCGGCATGGCGGCCCGCGCCGGATTCGAGTTCTGGGCGACCCACGGCGGTGAGGGCAGCGTCGCTCGGTTCAGCCGCGACAACCTGATCACCGGGGCCGACGCCTGGACCGCCGCACTGCTGCTGATGGCCCTGGCCCAGGTCGTGTGCCGGCTCGCCGTGGTGCGCGTCAGAGCGCGTCGGATCACCGCCACCGGAGCGATACCGGCCGGAGCCTGAGCCCGCCGTCCCGCCCGCCCCGCGCGAGGACCGGCAGTTCGTGTCCCAGGGCCAGCAGCTCGTGTCCCAGGGCCAGCAGTTCGTGCGCGGGGACGGGCAGTTCGTGCGCGGAGACCGGCCGTACCCGGCTGCCGCAAAACGCGTCGAACCCTGATCGGGTTGCCCCGCCGGCCGGATCTCCCCACAGGCCGTTCCGCCGCCGGTGTGTTCTCCCTGTCGGTCCATCAGCTCTCCCCGGGCAGTACCGTCAGCGCGCGGGCCGCCCGTGCGCGGACCTCGGCGTCGTGGTCCTCGGCCAGGGCGCGCAGTCGTTCGATGCCCTCGGGGTGGCCGGCCGGCAGCAGTCCCGCCAGTGCGTCGGCGACCGCCGCGCGTACCGCGGGCTCCGGGTGCTCCGCGTGGCGCAGGACTTCGGGGAGCGCGGCCGGGTCCGCGCGGCGGCCCAGGGCGGCGACAGCGGCTCGCGCGACCACGGAATGCTCGGTCTCGCGGGCGAGTTCGCGCAGCACCTGCCGGCCGCGAGGCGTGCGCGACCGGCCCAGCACGTCCGCGCCGAAGGCCTGCCGGAGCGGTTCGGCGCCGCGGCACCACAGCACCGCCGCACGGAAGGTGTCCTCGTCACCGCGCAGCCCGAGAGCCGTCGCCGCCTCGGTCCAGTCGTCGTCGGCGGGGTCGGCGCGGCGCAGGGCGCGGGCGGCGAGTTCGGGGGCAGGGGCGGCGATGCCGAGGGACGTTTCCAGGAGGGTGGCGATGGCGGCGTGACCGGTCTGCTGGTCGTTGCCGGACACGGGACGCCCGGCTGGGTCGAGGAGTTGGACCTCGACGGTGACGCCGCCGTCCTCCGGGTAGCGGTGGACGGCCGACGGGTGGCCGGGACCGTAGGTCTGCTCCAGGCCCGCGCGCAGCGCGGCCTCCACGTCGACGGTCAGCCAGCGGTGCGCCTCGGCGAGCGCCGCGGACCGCTCCCGCGCTCCCTGCCGGAGCAGGGCGCGGACACAGCCGGGAGAGCCGCGGCGGGTCGCCGTCACGATCGGGGGCTCACCCGTCGGTCCCGGGCGGTCGGGGTCCGCGCCGGCCGCGAGCAGTTCCGTCACCACCGCGGCCCGGCCCTGCTGCACCGCCCAGGTCAGCGCCGTGAATCCGAACCCCTCCACGCGGTCGGGACTCGCGCCGGCTGCCAACAGGGCCCGTACGACCTCCGTGTGGCCGCCGCAGGCCGCCCCGCACAGCGGTGCGTCCGTGCCCTGGCTGAGCCGGTCCGGGTCGGCGCCCGTGGCCAGCAACAGCCGTACGACGTCCGGCCGGTCGCTGACCGCGGCCAGATACAGGGCCGTCTCGCCCTCCGCGTCCGCCGACTCCGGGCTCGCGCCGGAGCGCAGCAGCCGCACCACCGCGTCCTTGTCACCCTCGTACACAGCGGTGAGGAGGCGCGCCGCGGGGTCGTTCGTGCTCATCCTTCGACCCTCGCTCGTGAAGGACGTGCGAGGCAAAGCCTTTTGGGGTGTTCTGACTCACCTTGCGGATCCCGCGCACCCCTTGCGCCGCGGCACCCCCCTACGTGTCGCACTCCAGCACCGTCCCGCACAGCGTGCAGCGCGCCCGTACCCGGCCCCGTACCGGCACCCTGATCCGCTGGTGACAGGTCGGACAGGGGAAGGAGACACGCAGCGGGCCGCGGCCGTCCGGGGTGAACTCGTAGGGGACGCCGGGGTGCGGGCCGGCGACGGGGTGGTCCTGGGCATGGCGCCGGTCCTTCGCGTAGCGGCGGCGGCCCGCCCAGCCGGCCGCGGTCAGCGGGGGCTGCTGCTCGTCGCCGCGGGCCTTCGCCATGCCCTTCGTGTACGCGGTGTAGGCCTGCGGGCTGGTGAACCAGATGGAGGGGTCCTCGCCGAAGACCAGGGCGCGTTTGGCGAGGACGTAGCCGAACTCCTCGGGGGTGAGATAGCCGAGCTTCTGCGAGGAGGCCGCGTCCTCGCGGTAGGCGTCGAGCAGCAGCCAGCCCGCGCCGAGGTACGTCGCGGCGGTGTCCGTGAGGATCTCGTTGTCGCGGGTGCCGGGGAAGGAGAGGTCGAGGCGGTGCAGATAGACGTGCATCACCTCGTGGGCGAGTGCGGCGCCGATGTCCCTGCGATGGGTGCGGAAGCGGTCGTTGAGTTCGACGAAGTACTCGGGGCCCGCCGTGAGTTCGACGTTCGCCGCATGGGTCATCTCACGGAAGCCGATGATCATCCGGGCGTCCGGCAGGTGGTAGTGGCGCACCATCTCGCGGGCCACCCGCTGCGCGCCCAGGTACAGGTCGTCGGTGTCCGCGAAGGCCACGTCGACAGGGGCCACGCTGGTCGCGAAGGTGTGGACGGTGTCGTACGAGAGCCGTCTGTAGAGCGCGGTGATCGAGGCCCGCACCGTGTCGAGGTGCGGGTAGCCGTGCTCGACGGGTCCGCCGTTCGCCACGTCCGCACCCCCTGAAGGCGCCGCCATCCGCACTCCACTCTAAGCCGGGTTCCACCGAGCGGCCGGACGAGTGCGCGCGGTCGCGGGGGTGCGACGGCGTGCGCCGGGGAGCGGCTGGCCGAAACGCGGTCCTTGCCGGGGCGCTCCGGCGTCTCAATAATGCGCAAAGGATTGGCGGGTACATGCCATTTCGTTGGCTTGTCGTGCTGCGCGTCGTGCCGTTCACCGCACGGCTCCCGCTGCCTCGGCATACCGCAGGACGCGTGGTGCGTGCCGCCGCCAGGCCTCGACCCCCCACGAGAGGAAGCACGTTGAAGTCTCCGAAGAAGTTCACGGGCCTCAGAAGACTCCTCGCCCTCGGCGCCGTCGCCCTCGCCGCCGTCTCGCTCCAGCCCGTCTCCGCGCAGGCCGCGCCCGCGCCCGTCGTCGGCGGAACCCGCGCCGCGCAGGGCGAGTTCCCCTTCATGGTCCGGCTCTCCATGGGCTGCGGCGGTGCCCTCTACACCAAGCAGATCGTGCTGACCGCCGCGCACTGTGTGAACGGCTCCGGCACCAACACCTCCATCACCGCCACCGCCGGCGTCGTCGACCTGCAGAGCACCAGCGCCGTCAAGGTCAAGTCGACGAAGGTACTCCAGGCACCCGGCTACAACGGCAAGGGCAAGGACTGGGCCCTCATCAAGCTCGCCACGCCCATCGAGCAGCCCACCCTGAAGATCGCCACCACCACCGCCTACAACAACGGGAACTTCACCATCGCCGGCTGGGGTGCCACCCGCGAGGGCGGCGCCCAGCAGCGCTACCTCCTCAAGGCCACCGTCCCCTTCGTCAGCGACGCCGCCTGCCAGCAGGCCTACGGCAGCGACCTCGTGCCCGGTGACGAGATCTGCGCCGGGTTCGTCCAGCAGGGCGGGGTCGACACCTGCCAGGGCGACTCCGGCGGACCGATGTTCCGCAAGGACGACTCCGGCGCGTTCGTCCAGGTCGGGATCGTCAGCTGGGGCCAGGGCTGCGCCGAGCCCGGATACCCCGGCGTCTACAGCGAGGTCTCGACCTTCGCGGCCGCCATAGCCAGGGCGGCCTCCACCCTGTAGCGGACCGGTCGCCCTCATGACACGGCGCGGGCGTCCGCGACCCGCTCACGGACGCCCGCGCCGCGCTCACGGACACCGGCACCACATCGCAGATGCCCCCGCCGACTCCCGGACGCCCGCCCCACCACTCACACACAGACGTTCACGCCGACTCCCGGGACGCCGGCACCCCGCTCGCGGACGGCTCGCCCTACACGGTCCGATCCCGGTCCCCCGGCACAGGGGAAGCATCGTGTGCCCCGGGCGGAGCCGGACCGCGCAGAACCGGCGGCACCGGCCCGGCGGACTCCCCGCCCGACTCCTGCAACTCCAGGACCCACACCTCGTTGGCCCCCTCGCGCAGCACCGGCCCGGGCACGTACAGCGACCGCTGCGGGCCCGCCGACCAGTAGCGGCCGAGATTGAACCCGTTGATCCACACGAACCCCCGTGTCCAGCCGGGAAGATCGAGAAAGGCGTCCCCGGCGCCGCGCACCTCCACCGTGCCGCGGTACAGACCACGGGCACCCTCCGCGGGCAGCCCCGCGAACGGCACCGCGCCGACGCCGTCGTCGAACGCGTCGAGACGCAGTCCCCGAGCCCGTACCCCGTGCAGATACTGCCGCTCGTGCAGCACACCCCCGGTGATGCCCTTCGGTTCGCCCGAACGCGGCCCGTAGTTGACCCGGCCCAGCGACTCCACCCACATCTCCACCCGCGCGTGTCCCGCGACGGGCTCCTCGAGCCGGGAGTCGTCCTCGGTCAGCACCCCGGCCGCCGCTCCGTCGACGTACACCACCGCCAGGTCCCGCAGCCCGCGCAGCAGCAGCGGATACGGCCCCCGCGGCCCCGGCACGGTCAGCTCGTACCTGACCAGGCCCCGGTCCACGTCCAGTTCCTCGAAGGTCGGAGGCACGGCGTACTCGCCCTCCGGACCCCCCAGCGCCTCCAGCACGGCCTCCGGCGGAGCCCACTCCCGCAGGTCCACGACCGCGGACGCGCCCAGCGGCGCCGGAGCCGGCGGCACATCCGGCAGCGGCCCCTCCGCGTACCCGGACAGGATCTCCCGGAAGCGCCAGAACTTCTCCGTGGGCCGCCCCAGTTCGTCGAGCGGAGCGTCGTAGTCGTACGACGTGACATCCGGCTCCAGCGGGCCCTCGTGGAGCGCTCCACCGGCCCGGTTCGCACCCGCCCAGCCCGCGAAGCTCGTCCCCCCGTGCGCCATGTACAGATTGACGGACGCCCCGCACTCCAGGATCTCGCGCAGCGCCTCCGCCGCGTCCCCCGGATCCCGTACGACGTGCTCACCGCCCCAGTGGTCGAACCAGCCGCACCAGAACTCCATGCACATCAGCGGCCCCCCGGGCCGGTGCCGGCGCAGCACCTCGAACGCCTCACGCGCGCGGGAGCCGAAATTGACCGTCGCGAGGACACCGGGAACCGAGCCGCCACTGAGCATGTGGTCCTCGGGACCGTCCGAGGTGAACAGCGGGACGCTCACCCCCTCGGCCCGCAGCACGTCGGCCAGCCGCCGCAGATACACCTGGTCGGATCCGTAACTGCCGTACTCGTTCTCGACCTGCACCATCACCACGGGGCCACCCCGGTCGACCTGCCGGGGCACGATCTCGTGCATCAGATGGTGGAACCAGCGCTCCACGTCCCGCAGATACTCCTCGTCCCTGGTGCGCTGCCGTCCCGTCAGCCAGTGCGGCAGCCCGCCGTTCTCCCACTCCGCACAGATGTAGGGGCCGGGCCGCACGATCGCCCACAGACCCGCCTCCCGCGCCGCGTCCAGGAACCGGCCCAGCGCCTGCACGTCACGGAACACGCCCGGCCGCGGCTCGTGCAGGTTCCACGGGACGTACGTCTCCACACAGTTGAGCCCCATCGCCCGCAGCATCCCGAGCCGGTGCCCCCACTGCTCCTCACGCACCCGGAAGTAGTGCAGCGCGCCGGACAGCAGCCGCACCGGCCGCCCGTCCAGCAGAAAATCCGTGTCCCCCACGGTGAACTCGCTCATGGGCCCACCCTCACCCCCTGGCGGCGACCCCGTCCATGGACAAAGATCACCTCTGGTTGGACCGAAGAACGACACCGGCCGCACCGGCGGGAGGACAGCGGATGCACCACACCTGGATGCGGTACCTCACCCCCGCCCCCGTCCACCACCGGCTCGGCCTCACCTGCCTCGGCGTCGGCCTCCAGCACGGCGAACTGCCCACCGTCGGGCCACGCACCCTCGACCACCACGTCGCCGTCGTCGTCAGCGCGGGCGGCGGCTGGCTCCAGGACCCCGACGGACACCGCCACACCGTCACCGCGCCCGCCCTGCTCTGGCTCACCCCCGGCGTACCCCACCACTACGGGCCCGACCCCAGCTGGGACGAGTGCTTCGTCGACTTCACCGGCCCCGCGACCACCGCCTACACCGAACTCGGCTACATCGAACCGGACCGGCCCGTCGTCCCCCTCTCCGACACGACCGGAGCCCGCGCCACCGTCGCCCGCATCGCCCGCGCCGCCCGCAGCGGCAACCCCCTCCTGGAGGTCGAGACCGGCGCCGCCGTCCACGAACTCCTCGTCGCGCTGCGCCGCGCCCGCGCCGACCTCACCCCCGACGGCGACCCCGTACTGCACGCCCTCGCCCGGGACGCCTTCCAGCCACTGACCGTCGCCGAACACGCGGCCCGGCACGGCATGACCCCCGCCGAACTGCGCGGCGCCGTCCGCCGCGCCGCCGGCCGCAGTCCCAAGGACTACCTCCTCGCCATCCGCCTCGGCCGCGCCAAGGAACTCCTCGCCGCCACCGAACTCCCCGTCGCCGCCGTGGCCAGACGCGTCGGCTACGACGACCCCGCCTACTTCTCCCGCCTGTTCACCCGCCGTGTCGGCATGGCTCCCGTCCACTTCCGCGCACAACAGGCCCGCACCCCGCCCGGCGCCCGCAACGACCGCCCCCCCGACCCCCACGATCCGCCCACGACCGAGCGCCCGCCTCCCACGTAGGCTGGTCGACCATGACCACCAGCAACACCGGCGACGCGACCGACCCCACCGGCAACGCGACTGACGACAGCGGCGACACGATCGCCGACACCGGCCACGCGACCGGCACCCCCGGCACGGACGCCGACGCGACGGTGCGCGCCGAACTCGCCCGACTGCGCGACAGCATCGACAACATCGACGCCGCCGTCGTCCACATGCTCGCCGAACGCTTCAAATGCACCCAGCAGGTCGGCCACCTCAAAGCAGCCCACCAACTGCCGCCCGCCGACCCCTCCCGCGAGGCCCAGCAGATCGCCCGGCTGCGCCGGCTCGCCGAGAACGCCAAGCTGGATCCGGCCTTCGCGGAAAAGTTGCTGAATTTCATCATCGCCGAGGTCATCCGCCACCACGAGAGCATCGCGGACGGCACGGGACAGGCCACCGGGACCACGGGGGAGTGACACCGGGTGCCCCCAGCGGGCATCCTGCGCGAAGCACTCCTGTCAGGTGTCAGGCCAAGGGCACATGCCGCCCGTCCATGCACGCCCGGGCCGGCCGGTACCCGAGCGAGGGGACGTATCGGGCCATGCCGTCGGATGCCAGGATCCTCATCGTCGACGACCACGAGGACACGCTGTACGCGCTGGAGAACGCCCTGGCCCCCCTGGGCCACCCCGTGACAAGCGCGACCAGCGGCGACGGTGCCCTCAAGGAACTCCTGCGCGGCCGGATCGGACTGCTCCTCCTCGACGTACGCATGCCCGGCGTCAGCGGCCTCGACGTCGTGCGCTACATGCGGCGCCTGGAGCAGACCCAGCACATCCCCGTCATCCTGCTCACCGGCTTCGGCCCGGACACCGAACTGTCCGCCACCGCCTACGCACTCGGCGTCGCCGACCTCGTCATGAAACCCGTCGACCCCTGGACCCTGCGCACCAAGGTCCGCTACCTCTACGACACCCACCGCCGCCACCAGGCCCTGGAACAGGAAGTGCGCGAACTGCGCGCCGAGGCCGACGCCGCCCACCCCACACTGGAACAGGGCCGCACCCCCTGACCGGACCGGACATAAGCCACATGACGGGCCACCCCTGTGCCCTGTCGGAGCCATCAGGCAGCATGTCCCCATGTCCGTACTGACGCGCGACGAAGCGCAGACCCGTGCCAAGCTCCTCGACGTCCACCACTACGGGATCGAACTCGACCTGACCCGCGGGGACGAGACCTTCGACTCCCGGACCGTCATCCGGTTCACCGCCCGCGCCGACGCGGACACCTTCGTCGAGCTGAAGCCCGCCGAGCTGCGCTCCGTCACCCTCGACGGGCAGCCCCTCGACCCCGAAACCCTCGACGGGAACAGGCTGCCCCTCAAAGGCCTGACCGAGGGCGAACACGAACTGCGCCTCGACACCGTCATGCACTACTCCCGCACCGGCGAAGGCATGCACCGCTTCACCGACCCCACCGACGGCGAGACCTACCTCTACACCCAGCTCTTCATGGAAGACGTCCAGCGCGTCTTCGCCGCCTTCGACCAACCCGACCTCAAGGCCGTCTTCGACCTCTCCGTCACCGCACCCGACGGCTGGACCGTCCTCGCCAACGGCATCACCGAACACCTGGGAGAGGGCCACTGGAAGGCCGCCCCCACCCCACCGATCTCCACCTACCTCGTCGCCGTCGCCGCGGGCCCCTGGCACTCCGTCCGCACCGAGCACCGCGGCCTCCCCTTCGGCATCCACTGCCGCCGCTCCCTCGCCCCCTACCTCGACACCGACGCCGACGAGATCCTCGACGTCACCCGCGCCTGCTTCGACCGCTACCACGAGAAGTTCGACGAGCCCTACCCCTTCGACTCCTACGACCAGGCGTTCGTCCCCGAATTCAACGCCGGCGCCATGGAGAACCCCGGCCTCGTCACCTTCCGCGACGAGTTCGTCTACCGCTCCGCCGTCACCGACACCGAACGCCAGACCCGCGCCATGGTCATCGCCCACGAAATGGCCCACATGTGGTTCGGCGACCTCGTCACCCTGCGCTGGTGGGACGACATCTGGCTCAACGAGTCCTTCGCCGAGTACATGGGCTACCAGACCCTCACCGAAGCCACCCGCTTCACCGACACCTGGACGGACTTCGGCGTCACCCGCAAACCCTGGGGCTACGACGCCGACCAGCGCCCCTCCACCCACCCCGTCGCCCCCGACCCGGACGCCGTCCCCGACACCGCGTCCGCCATGCTCAACTTCGACGGCATCTCCTACGCCAAGGGCGCCTCCGCCCTGCGTCAACTCGTCACCTGGCTCGGCGAGAAGGACTTCCTGGCCGGCATCAACACCCACTTCGCCCGCCACAAGTTCGCCAACGCCACCCTCGCCGACTTCATCGACTCCCTCGCCGCCGCCACCGAACGCGACGTCCACGCCTGGGCCGCCTCCTGGCTGCGCACCACCGGCGTCGACCTCCTGCGCCCCGCGCTCACCGAGACCCAGGGCACCTGGCACCTCACCGTCGAACACCACGGCAGCCGCCCGCACCGCATCGCCGTCGGCGCCTACGACACTGTCCCCGGCGAGGACAGGCGACTCGTCCCACGGGACCGCTTCGAGACCGACGTACCCCAGGACGCCCCCGTCGAACTCGGCACCGGCCGCCGCCCCGCCCTGATCCTCCTCAACGACGGCGACCTCACCTACGCCAAGATCCGCTTCGACACCGACTCCTTCCAGACCGTCAGCGCCGCCCTGTCCGGCCTCCCCGAACCCCTCACCCGCGCCGTCGTCTGGAACGCCCTGCGCGACGCCGTCCGCGACGGCGAACTGCCCGCCATGGCCTACGTGGACGCAGCCCGCACCCACCTCCCGCACGAGACCGACCTCGCCCTCGTCCAAGGCGTCCTGACGTTCGCCGCCACCCACGTCGCCGACCGCCTCCTGCCCGCCGAGGACCGCCCGACCGCCCTCGCCACCCTCACCGACCTCTGCCGCGACCTCCTGCGCCGCACCGAGGACGGCGACAACCCGGGGCTGCGCCTCACCGCCGTACGCCACTACATCGACGTCGCCGCACACCCCGACACCATCAGCGCCTGGTTCTCCGAGGGCACCGTCCCCGGCGGCCCCGAGCTCGACCCCGAACTGCGCTGGCGCGTCCTCGGCCGCCTCGCCGTCCTCGGCGCCATCGACGACGCCGTCATCGAGGCCGAACTCGTCCAGGACCCCAGCGCCACCGGCCAGGAAGGCGCCGCCCGCTGCCGCGCCGCACTGCCCGACCCCGAGGCCAAACGACGCGCCTGGGAGGAGATGTTCGCCTCCGACCATCTCTCCAACTACCTGTTCACCGCGACCGCCCAGGGCTTCTGGCAGCCCGAACAGACCGACCTCGTACGGGAGTACGTCGAGCGCTACTGGTCCGACGCCGTGGCCCTCGCCGCCCGCCGCGGCCCCGCCATCGCCGAAGCCGCCGGCCGCTACGCCTTCCCCGCCCACGCCGTCACCCCCGAGACCCTCGGCCTCGGCGAGGCCTGCCTGCGCGACGCCGACCCCATCCCGGCACTGCGCCGCAAGCTCGTCGACCAACTCGACGACCTGTCAAGGGCGCTGAAGGTACGGGAGTCGAGCCGGAACTAGATCCATCGGGGCGGGGATCCACCGGGGCCTGGGTTCCACGCCCCGGGATCCACCGCCGAGGGTTCCACCGGCCGCGGATTCCACCGGCCCTGGAGGCACCGGCCCTGGATCCAGCAGGGCCGGGTCCGGCAGGGCCATGCCCGGCAGGGCCGGTGCCTCCAGGGCCAGGTCCGGCAGGGCCGGGTCCGGCAGGGGAGGACCCGCTCCTCCCCTCCGGCCACACGGCAGGTCGATCGTCCCTCGCGGGGCACGGCAGGGACGATCGGCCTCACCTCGCCGCCCCCGGCACCGCACTCCCCGGCACGCGCTCGCCGACCGCGGGGACTTCCCTGGCGACGGCATCGGCCCGACACTCACGGACGGCACGGCACGGCACTCCCCGGCACGCGCTCGCCGACCTCCCCGGCGACGACACCGGCCCGACACTCACGGCACGGCACGGCACGGCACCGCCCGGCAGGGCCCGGCACGCGCTCGCCGACCGCGGCGCCCTCCCCGGCGACGGCACCGGCCCGACACGCACGGCACGGCAGGGCCCCGCACCGCCTGGCAAGGCACGGCACCGCCCGGCAGGGCCCGGCACCGCCCGGCAGGGCCCCGCACCCCACCCGGCCCCCGCACACCCCCCGTCACCCCCGCCCCTCCGCTCACCTTTCCTCCCCCCGGCAGTACCCCCATTCGGGTCAGATCGTTGTGCTCTGTGGGCGCGCCGCCCCCAACCCGTACAGGCTTGGAACCCCCCTGCCGCGCGCCCACCGGAGGACACCCATGAGCACGCCGCCCCTCGCCTCAGGTCCCGAAGGCCCCGGCGCACTGCGGCCACTGCTCGACACCGTGCTCGACGCGCTGCGCACCGGCAGCACCGCACGCGGCGGCCCCCTGCCCGCCGGAGGACCCGAGAACGTCGCCCGACGCCTACGGGACGCGGCCGGCGACATCCTTCCCCGGCACGGAACCGACGACGCCCTGCGCACCCTCGTCCACGCCCTCGCCGAAGGCTCCGCCGACCCCGCCGACCCCCTGTGCGCCGCCCACCTCCACTGCCCGCCCCTCGCCGTCGCCACCGCCGCCGACCTCGCCGCCTCCGTCCTCAACCCGTCCCTGGACTCCTGGGACCAGGCACCGGCCGCCTCGGAACTCGAATCCCTCGTGACCACCGCCCTCGCCGCGGAGGTCTACGGAACGGCGAACGAGCCGCACACCGCCACCGCCCTCGTCACCACCGGCGGCACCGAATCCAACCAACTCGCCGTACTCCTCGCCCGAGAAGCACACAACGGCGTCCGGCTCGTCCACGGCGCCAACGCCCACCACTCACTGCCTCGCGCCGCCTGGCTGCTCGGCCTGCCCGACCCCGTCGTCGTCCCCGCCCCCGCCGGCACCATGGACCCCGTAGCCCTCGACGAAGCCCTCACCACGCTCCGAGGCCCCCGCGGCTCCCTCCTCGTCGCCGCCACCGCCGGCACCACCGACGCCGGACTCATCGACCCCCTGCCCGACCTCGCCGACGTCTGCGCCACCCACGGCGCCCGCCTCCACATCGACGCCGCCTACGGCGGAGGCCTCCTCTTCAGCGACCGCCACCGGGCCGCACTCGACGGACTCGACCGCGCCCACACCGTCACCCTCGACCTGCACAAACTCGGCTGGCAGCCCATCGCCGCAGGCCTCCTCGCCGTACGGGACCCCCACGACCTCGCCGCACTGCGACACCAGGCCGACTACCTCAACGCCGACGACGACACCGAAGCCGGACTCCCCGACCTCCTCGGCCGCTCCCTGCGCACCACCCGACGACCCGACATCCTCAAGATCGCCGTCACCCTCAAGACCCTCGGCCGCACAGGCCTCGGCGCACTCGTCGACCACGTCTGCGCCCGAGCCACCGAGCTCGCCGACCTGATCGCCGCCCGCCCCGGCCTGGAACTCCACGCCCCACCCACCCTCAGCACCGTCCTGTTCCGGCCCGCCGGGGCCTCCGACGAAGCCGTCGCCGCCGTACGCCGCACCCTCCTCCACGACGGCCGCGCCGTCCTCGGCCGCGCCCGGCTCGACGACCGCCTCTGGCTCAAAGCCACCCTCCTCAACCCCCACACCCGGCCGGACGACCTGGCCGCGCTCCTGAAACTGGTGGAAGGACACACCCCCCGATGAGCCCGACGCCCCTCCTCCCACGCCACGAACCCGAAGCACCCCGCGACCTCGTGGGCATCGGCATCGGCCCGTTCAACCTCTCCCTCGCCGCCCTCGCCCAGCCCCTGCACGAACTCGACACCGTCTTCTACGAACAACGCCCCGGTTTCGACTGGCACCCCGGCCTCCTCATCGACGGCGCCACCCTCCAGGTCCCCTTCCTCGCCGACCTGGTCACCCTCGCCGACCCCACCAGCCCCTGGTCCTTCCTCAACCACCTCAAGGACCGCGACCGCCTCTTCCCCTTCTACTTCGCCGAGCGCTTCCACATCCAACGCGCCGAATACGACGCCTACTGCCGCTGGGTCGCCGACCGCCTCCCCGGACTCCACTTCGGACACCAGGTCGACGCCGTCCGCTGGAACCCCGAACGCACCCTCTTCGAAGTCGACTTCACCCAACTCGACCCCGACGGAGACGCCGAAGCCCTCGGCCGCACCCACACCCGCAACATCGTCCTCGGCGTCGGCACCGCCCCCCACATCCCCGACGCCCTCCAACCCCTCGTGGAAGCCCCCGGCGTGCCCGTCATCCACGCCGCGGACTACCTCGCCCACCGCGACCGCTTCCTCACCGCCGAACACATCACCGTCATCGGCGCCGGACAGTCGGGCGCCGAGGTCTTCCTCGACCTCCTCAGAAACCGCCCCCCAGGACGCGAGAAGATCCACTGGCTCGCCCGCACCGAGGCCTTCGCCCCCATGGAGTACTCCAAACTCGGCCTCGAACACTTCACCCCCGACTACACCCGCTACTTCCACGCCCTCACCGAACCCGTACGCGACCGCCTCGTCGCCGCCCAATGGCAACTCCACAAAGGAATCGACGCCGACACCATCGCCGCCATCCACGACGAGCTCTACCGCCGCACCCTGCACGGCGACTGGCCCGACGCCGTCCTCACCCCCGCCGTCACCGTCCGCACCGCGGGACGCGTCGCCACCACCAAGGTCGAACTCCACCTCGAACACGGCCAACAGGGCACCCGCACCCGCCTCACCACCGACGCCGTCGTCCTCGCCACCGGCTACCGCGAACGCCCCCTCGACCGCATCCTCGCCGGACTCGACCCCTACCTACGCCGCGACAGCTCCGAACGCCCCCGCATCGACGACCAGTTCCGCCTCCACCTCGACCCCTCCGTCACCGGCCGCGTCTACGTCCAGAACGCCGAACTCCACACCCACGGCGTCGGCGCCCCCGACCTCGGCCTCGCCGCCTGGCGCAGCGCCACCATCCTCAACTCCCTCACCGGCAAGGACCCCTACCCGCTCCCACGCCGGACGGCCTTCACCACCTTCGGACTCGAACCCCACCCACAGGTCCCGGCCACCCGGCACATCCCGACCCTCACCCCCCTCGTCGACGGACGATAAAACCGGCCGGCCCACGACCCCGGCCCCCGCGGACCGCGCCGTACACGGGCCCGCACGCCAAACGGCGCCGGCCCCCCGAAAGGGAACGCCGACGCCGTTCACGTCACCGCGCAGTCCTAGAAGACGGGCGTGCCCTCCCGCGTCAGCCTCCAGTCCACCGACGCGAACTCCTTCGGGTCCAGCGTGCCCTTCGCCGTCACCCACTCGGCGATCCGCGTACGGATCTCCGTCGACTCCGACCACACCTCCTTGGCCGACGCCACATGCGGGAACGCGCCACCACCGTTCGCCCGGTAGTTGTTCACCGCGAACACGAACTGCTGCGCGTCATCCAGCGCCACACCCCCGTACGTCAGATTCCTGATCCGCGAACCCTCCGCCTGCGCAATGTCGATGTCGTACGCCAGCCCCGACACATAGTCGTAGTTGTAGTCCGGACGGTCGTTCGCGTTGGTCAGCTTCTCGACGTCCACCACCGCACCCGCCGCGGTCCGCACGAAGTAGTTCGCCGAGTACTCCAGGTACGCCCGCACCTGCGCACCCGTCAGCACCTTCGCCACCAACGTGTTGTCGTACACGTACAGGCTCGACAGATCCCGGATCGTCACCTCACCCGCCGGAATCTCCGACGTCCGCGAGAACGGCGACGCCTGCGCGATCACCGGCAGCGACGCGTACTCCGTCCCGACCAGCGCCGCCCTGACCACGTCCTCCTGCACCTTCGTGATCAGATCGATGATCGGAGCGTCCTTGTACCGCGCCTCGACCGTCGTCAACGTCTCCGTCGCCGTACCGACCACCTGATTGACGTACTCCACCACCAACGCGTGCTCGTCCTTCAGCAGCCGGGTGATCCTCGGGTCGTCAGCCACCGAGTTCGAGTTGCGGACCGACGCCGCCACCGACTCGACCTGCCACCGCCCCTCCTCGAACACCAACTCGAAGTCGAACACCGACAAACGCTCCGCGAACGCCAACGGCTCCGAAAGAACCACCGTCCGCCCCGACTTCGCGTTGGTGACCTTCAACTCCGGAATCTCCACATGCGCGTGCCCGACCAGAATCGCGTCGATCCCCGGCACCTGCTGCGCCACCAACGCCGCCGAGTTCTCGACATACGGCAACTGATCACCGTACGACGAGGTGCCCGACGCACCCGAGTGCGCCGACACCACGACCACGTCCGCCCCCATCGAACGCAGCTTCGGCACCCACTTCGCCGCCTGCTCCTCAAGCCCCGGGAACACCAACTTGCCCTGCACATAGGCCTTGTCCCAGATCGCGATACCCGGGTTCGTCAGCCCCAGCACCGCCACCTTCACCGCCGGCGCACCCGGAACCCGGAACGTCTTCATGAGATACGGAGGGAACGCCGGCTTCAGCGTCTTCGCGTCCAGCGCGTTCGCACCCAACAAGGGGAAATCGCACTGCGACTCGAACTTCCGCAGCGTCTCGATCCCGTAGTTGAACTCGTGGTTCCCGAGCGCCACCGCGTCGTACCCGATCGCGTTCATCGCCTGCGCCATCGGGTGCACCGGACCGTGCTTGGCCGTGATCGGATCGACCTTCGCGAAGTAGTACGTCAGCGGAGTGCCCTGGATCGTGTCACCCGCGTCCAACAGCAGCGTGTTGCAACGCCCCTTCTCCTTGCGGACCGCGTTCACCAGCGTCGAGATCCGCGACAGACCCTGCGCGTTGCCCGCACCGTCCCGGTACTCCGCGTCCTTGAAGTAGTCCCAGTTGAAGACGTGCCCGTGCAGATCCGTCGTGCCCATCACCGTCAGGGAGTACCGCTTCACAGGCTTCTTCCTACCCCCCGCCACCGACTCCGTCGCGGCCTGCGCGGACGGAGCCGCTACCGCACCCGCGAGCGCCACCCCCGCACCCGTCACGGCGGACTTCTCCAGGAACTTCCGGCGGTTCAAAGACATGTCACAGACTCCTCGGGAATCGGTCAACGACGCGCGTAGATTCTGACCCACGCATGACACTCCCGAACAGGCCCCGAAGGTATCCATCTGATGACCAGCCACCCCACGACCAACCCCACACCCACCCGCACGATGACAGAGTGGAGCGCATGACCCCCACCCCGGAAGAACCCCAACCCTCCCTCCCCTACGGCACCCCCGAAGCACCCCGCATCGCCGTCCGCGGCGAAGCCCACCTCGAAGTCGACCCCGAAATCGCCCGCATCGGCATCACCGTCGCCGCCCGCGGCACGGACCGCCGAGAAGCCCTCACCGACCTCACCCGCCGCAACACCACCGCCCTCGACCTCATCAAGTCCTACGGCGACGCCGTCGAACACATCGAGACCGGCACCTACTCCATCAGCCCCGAACTCACCAAACACGGCCGCGGCGAACGCATCCGCGCCTACCACGGCCGCGTCCACATCACCGCCGAACTCACCGACTTCACCGCCCTCGGCGAACTCACCACCCGACTGGCCGACCTCGACCTCACCCGCGTCGACGGCCCCTGGTGGGACCTGCGCCCCGACTCACCCGCCCACCGCCGAGCCCGCCAACAAGCCGTCCACGAAGCCGTCCAACGCGCCCGCGAATACGCCGAAGCCCTCGGCACCACCCTCGCCGCCCTCGTCGAACTCGCCGACATCGGCGCCGAGAACACCCCGCCCTACCCCGCCGCCCCCGGCCGCGGCATGCGCTCCATGTCCTTCGCCGGAGCCGCCCCCGAAGAAGCCCCGGCCCTGGACCTCGAACCCCAACGCCAGCACGTCCACGCCCAGGTCAACGCCCGATTCACGATGACCCCACCCCAGCTGTGACCACCGAAACCGTCACACTCGGTGACGGGACGATCCCTCCGCGCGGTCCATCGGCCGGCCCATCCGCACAGCGCCACCGGGCCGCGACGCACACACCAGGCCCCTAATCTGCTCATAGGAGCGGCCCCACGCACAATTCAACAGTTGTCAATAATCCTTCACGCAAAGGTTGTTGAGTAGTCATGCACGGCCAATTCTCTACCCACGGGTAAGGCCTAGGCTCACACCATGCGCCGAGCAAAAATCGTCTGCACCCTGGGCCCCGCCACCGACTCCTACGACCAGATCAAAGCCCTGGTCGACGCCGGAATGGACGTAGCCCGCTTCAACCTCAGCCACGGCACCTACGCCGAACACGAGGACCGCTACCAGCGGGTACGCAAGGCCGCCGACGAAACCGGCCGCAGCATCGGACTCCTCGCCGACCTTCAAGGCCCGAAGATCCGACTCGGCCGCTTCACCGAAGGTCCCGTACTCCTTGAACGCGGAGACGCCTTCACCATCACCGTCGAAGAAGGCGTCGAAGGCGACCGCCACACCTGCGGCACCACCTACACCGGACTCGCCGCCGACGTCACCCCCGGTGAGCGCATCCTCGTCGACGACGGCAAGGTCTGCCTCGAAGTCACCACCGTCGACGGCCCCCGCGTCCACACCACCGTCGTCGAAGGCGGCATGGTCTCCGACCACAAGGGCCTCAACCTCCCCGGCGTCGCCGTCTCCGTCCCCGCCCTCTCCGACAAGGACGAAGCAGACCTCCGCTGGGCCCTGCGCATGGGCTTCGACGTCATCGCCCTCTCCTTCGTCCGCACCGGCGAAGACATCCACGACGTCCACCGCATCATGGACGAGGAAGGCCGCCGCCTCCCCGTCATCGCCAAGGTCGAGAAGCCCCAGGCCGTCGACAACATCGACGGCATCGTCGCCGCCTTCGACGGCATCATGGTCGCCCGCGGCGACCTCGGCGTCGAAATGCCCCTCGAACAGGTGCCCATCGTCCAGAAGCGCGCCATCAAACTCGCCAAGCGCAACGCCAAACCGGTCATCGTCGCCACCCAGATGCTCGACTCGATGATCGACCACTCCCGCCCCACCCGCGCCGAGGCCTCCGACGTCGCCAACGCCGTCATCGACGGCACCGACGCCGTGATGCTCTCCGGCGAGACCAGCGTCGGCAAATACCCCATCGCGACCGTCCGCACCATGGCCCGCATCGTCGCCGCCGCCGAGGAGGACATCCTCGCCACCGGCCTGCCACCCCTCACCGAACGCAACAAGCCCCGCACCCAGGGCGGCGCCGTCGCCCGCGCCGCAGCCGAGATGGGCGACTTCCTCGGCGCCAAGTTCCTCGTCGCCTTCACCCAGTCCGGCGACACCGTCCGACGCCTCTCCCGCTACCGCTCCCCGATCCCGCTGCTCGCCTTCACCTCCGACCCGGCGACCCGCTCCCAGCTCAGCCTGACGTGGGGCGTGGAGACCTTCCTCGGCCCGCACGTCGGCTCCACGGACGCGATGGTCGACCAGGTGGACGAACTGCTGCTGAAGTACGGCCGCTGCCGGAAGGGCGACATCGTGGTCATCACGGCCGGCTCCCCGCCCGGCGTCTCCGGCACGACGAACCTGGTCCGCGTCCACCACGTCGGAGAGGACGACAGCCCCAAGTAGACGGGCCTCGTCAGTACTTGGGGCCCACGTGGGTGTCCATGAGGGTGACGGAGGCCTTACGGGCGACGGAGATGTTGTATGGGTTTCCGTCGCGGGTGCAGTGCGTCCACCGGACGCCGAGCGTGTCGAGGGTGTCGGTGTAGAGCCGCCGGATGTCGTCGGACACGTTGGTGAAGAAGTACCGGGGATATTCGTAGCGCTTGCGTTCACCGCCGACCATGCGGGTGGTCCAGTTGGTGATCCGGCATCCGTCGGAGTGGACGAGTCCCCGGACGAATTCCCAGGGATGAGCGCCGACGATCTCCTGTTGCCAGGGTTCGAGGACGATGGGGCGCTCGTGCTTCTTGCCGGGGCCGTGTTGGGGGAAGAGACAGGGCCAGTGCCGACTGTAGCCGACGACCGATACGTACCCGATCTCCTGGACGCGGCTCGACTTCCCGCGGGGGTTGGCAGCTTCGACAGCGGCGGCGCATGCTTCGATCAGACCTGGCCAGGCGGCGGCGCAGGCGATGCGGAGAAAGTAGCCCGCTCGCCGGTGTGGGCTGATGCAGCCGTCACCGAGGTAGAGCCCCAAGAGGTAGCTGTAGGCCGCCGTGTCGGGAGGCGTCATGGTCATCGGGCTGCACCTGGCGCACGGCGGGTTCAGCATCCGCGGCAGCGGGTCGAGGCGTGATTGCCACGACCGGATCGCCGACCGGGAGGCCCCGGTCTCCTTGCTCACGGAGTTCAGGCTGCGCCCCTGAGTGACCAGCGCCAGAGCTCGTTTGCGTGTGCCCACGTCGTACATGCGGCCACTTTGTGCGCATGATCGTGACGACATGCAGCGAAAAGCGGATATTCACGAGAATGGGAACATCCGCTTTCGGGTGACAACCTTGGAAACGAAGGAAAAGTGCCCCAGGTGGGATTCGAACCCACACTGTCCGCTGTTTGAGAGCGGCCTCTCTAACCGGTTGGAGTACTGGGGCCTTAGAAAGGAAGGATTAGCCCAACCCCTCGGGCCACCACCTTACCGCAGCTAGGTAGGCTCTTGGGAGCAGTACCCGCCCCTGAACGAGGAGCCCCCGTGACCGCCCCCGAGTCGCCCCAGCCCGTAGACGCGCCCGACGACGACAAGTCGCACGTGCCTCCGCTGACGACCCGTGTCGTCATCGCCGAGGACGAGGCGCTGATCCGTCTCGACCTGAAAGAGATGCTCGAGGAAGAGGGCTACTCCGTCGTGGGTGAGGCGGGGGACGGTGAGCAGGCCATCGAGCTGGCCCGTGAGCACAAGCCGGACCTCGTGATCCTCGACGTGAAGATGCCGAAGCTGGACGGGATCTCGGCGGCGGAGAAGATCGCGGAGGAGGGCATCGCCCCTGTTCTGATGCTGACGGCGTTCTCGCAGCGCGATCTGGTGGAGCGGGCGAGGGACGCGGGCGCGATGGCGTACCTGGTGAAGCCGTTCAGCAAGAGCGATGTGGTGCCGGCGATCGAGATGGCCGTGTCGCGGTTCGCGGAGCTGAAGCAGTTGGAGCAGGAGGTCGCGGACCTGAGCCTGCGGCTGGAGACCCGGAAGCTGGTGGACCGGGCGAAGTCGGTGCTGCAGACGGAGTACGGCCTGACGGAGCCGGCGGCGTTCCGGTGGATCCAGAAGACGTCGATGGATCGTCGGATGTCGATGCAGCAGGTGGCGGAGGCGGTCATCGCGGACGCCGCGGAGAAGAAGTCGTCGAAGGGTTAGTCCCGTCGCGTGCGAGCGCGCGAAGAGGCCCGCGTCCCCACGAGGGGCGCGGGCCTCTTCGGCTGTGGGCGGGGTGCTAGTCCTCGCCGAGGTAGGCCTTGCGTACGGACTCGTCGTGCAGGAGGTCCTGTCCGGTTCCGGAGAGCACGATGTTGCCGACTTCCATGACGTGTCCCTGGTCGGCGAGGGAGAGCGCCGCCTGGGCGTTCTGTTCGACGAGGAGGATGGTCGTGCCGTCGGACTTGAGTTCGGCGATGGTGGCCATGATCTTCTGCATCATGATCGGTGAGAGGCCCATGGAGGGTTCGTCGAGCATGAGCAGCTTGGGCTGGGACATGAGGGCGCGGCCCATGGCGAGCATCTGCTGTTCGCCGCCGGAGAGGGTTCCCGCGGCCTGCTTGCGGCGTTCCCCGAGGATGGGGAAGAGGTCGTAGGCGCGCTGGATGTCCTTCTCGATGCCTGCCTTGTCGGTGCGGAGGAAGGCTCCGAGCTGGAGGTTCTCGGTGATCGTCAGCCGGGGGAAGATGTGGCGTCCCTCGGGGGAGTGGGCGAGGCCGAGGGAGACGATCTTGTGGGCGGGGATGCCGTCGAGGGGTTGGCCGTCGAAGGTGATGCGGCCGGAGGTCGGCTTGAGGAGGCCGGAGAGGGTGCGCAGGGTGGTGGTCTTGCCGGCGCCGTTGGTGCCGATGAGGGTGACGATCTGGCCGGCTTCGACGGAGAAGGAGATGCCCTTGACGGCTTCGATCTTGCCGTAGGCGACCTTGAGGTCTTCGACCTCGAGCAGTGCGGTCACTGGGCGTTTCCTTCCTTGCTGGTGGTGCTGTTCGCGGAGGCGTCGTCCTGGGCGGCTTCCGGGGTCTCGGTGGTGGCGGGGGCTTCCGGGGCGTCGGGTGCGTCCGGGGTGTCGGCGGGTTCCGTGGTCTCCGGTGTTTCCGTTGCCGGTTCCGTGGTCTCCGTGGCCGGCACCGTCTCTGCGGCCGGTTCGGTGGCCTGTGCGGGCACGGTGGGCTCGGCCGGTGTGGCCGCCGCTGTGGTGGCGCCGCCGGCTTCGGCCGCCTCGACCTCGGCGAGTTCGTCGGCGCCGGGGGCGCCTTCGAAGGGGGTGCCGAGGTACGCGGCGATGACGCGTTCGTCGCCCTGGACGACGTCGGAGGTGCCTTCGACGAGCTTCTCGCCCTGGACGAGGCAGGCGACGCGGTCGGAGAGGTTGAAGATGAAGCGCATGTCGTGCTCGATGACGAGGACGGCGATGCCGCGGTCGCGGATGGCGAAGACGAGGTCTTCGGTCGCGCGGGTCTCCTGGGGGTTCATGCCGGCGGTGGGCTCGTCCAGGAGGAGGAGGCCGGGTTCGCTGGCCATGGCGCGGGCGATCTCGAGCTTGCGCTGTTCGCCGTAGGGGAGGTTGCGGGAGAGGTGGTCGGCCTTGTGGGCGAGGCCGATGAACTCCAGCAGTTCCATGGCGCGTTCGCGGGAGGTGGCTTCGGCCTTGCGGAAGCCGGGGCCGCGCAGGAGGGCGGACCAGAGGCCTTCCTTGGTGCGGGTGTGGCGGCCGACGAGCACGTTCTCCAGGACGGTCATGTTGGCGAAGAGCCGGATGTTCTGGAAGGTGCGGGCGATGCCGGCGCTGGTGACGAGGTGGGGCTTGGGCGGCAGGACCGTGCCCTTGTAGGAGACCTTGCCCTCGGTGGGGACGTAGAGGCCGGTGAGGCAGTTGAAGAAGGTGGTCTTGCCGGCGCCGTTGGGGCCGATGAGGCCGACGATCTCGCCGCTGTTGACGGTGAGGTCGACGCTGCGTACGGCGGTGAGGCCGCCGAAGCGCATGGTGACGCCGCTGGCCTCGAGGACGGGGCTGGGGGCTGTGGTGGTGGTCATGTGGGTCACGCCCCTGCCTTGGTGACGCCGACGGTGGAGTCGGGCAGGCCCTGTTCGGGGATGTCGATGGTCTCGTCGGCCTCGTGGAACTCGAGTTGGCGGCGACGGTTGGCGATGATTCCTTCGGGGCGGAAGCGCATGAGGATGACGAGCGCGAGGCCGAAGGCGAAGAGCTGGTACTCCTTCAGGAAGCCGAGCTTCTCGGGGAGGAGGTAGAGCAGGGTGGCGCCGAGGATGGGGCCGTTGACGGTGCCCATGCCGCCGAGGACGACCGCGGCGAGCAGGAACGCGGAGTTCGGGGGTACGGAGCCGGCGAACTGGTAGGGGGCCGGGTTGACGCTGTAGCCGACGTGGGCGCTGACCGTGCCGGCGAGGCCGGCGAGGGAGGCGCCGAGTGCGAAGGCGATGAGCTTGACGCGGAAGCCGTTGATGCCCATGGCGGTGGCGGCGGTCTCGTCCTCGCGGATGGCGATCCAGGAGCGGCCGATGCGGGAGTCGGCGGCGCGGTTGAAGACGATCACGACGATGCCGGTGATGATCAGCATCAGCAGGAAGTAGTTCGCGAAGCGGCCGAGGGTGAGCGAGCCGATCTCGTGGGTGTTGCCGAAGTTGAACCCGAAGATGTTGAGGTCCGGGATCATCGAGATGCCGTTGGGGCCGTTGGTGAGGTTGGGTCCGGAGGAGCCGTCGAGGTTGTTGACGGTGATGCGGAAGATCTCTCCGAAGCCGAGGGTGACGATGGCGAGGTAGTCGCCGCGCAGTCGCAGGGTGGGGGCGCCGATGAGGACGCCGAAGACGAGCGACGCGGCCATGCCGGTGAGCATGGCGGCCCAGAAGGGGAACTGGACGCCGGAGAAGCGGGAGAACTCGGAGCCGGAGACGAGGGCGGCGGCGTAGGCGCCGACGCCGAGGAAGGCGACGTATCCGAGGTCGAGGAGGCCGGTGAGGCCGACGACGATGTTGAGGCCGAGGGCGACGGTGGCGACGACGAGGATGTTCACGCCGAGGTTGGCGTTGTGTTCGTCGTTCTCCACGAAGGGGAAGATCGCCGCGGCGAGGAACGCCATGGAGGTGGCGAATCCCTTGTGCTGGGCGTTGAGTTGGGCGAAGCGGTCGAAGAGTCCGGCGGACTGGAGGGCCCAGACGCCGAGGACGACGAGCAGCAGGTAGCCGATGAAGGTCTCGCTGGCGTCGGGGTCGACGCCGATGCCGTAGGTGAAGACGATCAGTGCGACGGCGGTGGCGCCGGTGATGACGAGGCGTTCGCCCCAGGCGGGGAGTGCTGCGGCGGTGGGGAGGTGTTCGGGTTTGGTGACGTAGTCCTTGAAGGTGTCACCGGGCTTGGGGAGTGCCAGGGCGCCGAGCAGGGCGATGAGGGAGGCGACGGCGGCGACGTAGGCGCCGGGGTCGAGGGCGACGAGGCCCTTGAGGTCGACGGCGATGGCGATGGCGCTGAACCAGCTGATGGCGAACGCGGAGGCGGTGGCGAGGACGACCGGTGCGGTGGCGCCGGTCGGGTTGAGCCAGCGCAGTCCGCGGACGCCGTACTGGGTGAGCGCGAAGAGGAGGGTGAGGGCGCCCGCGACGAGGTCGAGGACCTGGAGGCCCGCGGGGGAGCCGTAGTAGGTGAGGTCGCCGGGGAAGTCGGCCGTGTAGGTCCACGACATGAAGGTGCTGGCGATGGTGCCGATGGCGCCGACGGCGATGAGGACGCGGGCGGCCGTCTGCGGGAGCGAGATCAGGCCGGCCGTGGGTGTGGTGGCCCCGGTGGTGTTCTCTGCGGTGTTCTCGGTGGTTGCCATGGTGCTCACGCCCTGTCCGCGACGCGTTCGCCGACCAGACCCTGTGGTCTGAACAGCAGTACGAGGATGAGGAGGACGAAGGCCCAGACGGAGGACCAGCCGCCGCCGCCGAGCTGCTGCATGCCGGGGATGCCGTCGATGTAGGAGGTGGCCATGGTTTCGGCGAGGCCGAGGACGAGGCCGCCGATCATGGCGCCGTAGATGTTGCCGATGCCGCCGAGGACGGCCGCGGTGAAGGCCTTGAGGCCCATCTGGAAGCCCATGTTGTATTGGATCGTGCCGTAGCGGAGGCCGTAGGCGATGGCGGCGACGGCGGCGAAGAAGCCGCCGATGGCGAAGGCGATCACGATGATCTTGTTGGTGTCGATGCCCATGAGCTGGGCGGTGTCCGGGTCCTGTGCGGTGGCCTGCATGGCGCGGCCGGTGCGGGACATGCGGACGAAGATCGCGAGGGCTGCCATGCAGAGGGGGGCGGCGATGATGACGAAGACGGAGCCGCTCTGGACGCTGATGGAGCCGAGGTGCCAGGGGCCGAAGTCGAGTTGGGGGAACTTGCGGTCGGTCTTGGCGTCCGGGTACCAGTTGAAGACGGCCTGCTGGAGTGCGAGGGAGAGGCCGATGGCGGTGATGAGTGGTGCGAGGCGTGGTGCGCCGCGCAGCGGACGGTAGGCGAACCGTTCCGCCCCGACGGCGATCAGGACGGCGACGAGGCCTCCGCCGATGAGCATCGCCGGAAGGGCTATCCACATGGATGTGCCGTCGGGCAGGACGTAGAGGTAGACCGTGAGTGCGCCGAAGCCTCCGGTCATGAAGATCTCGCCGTGGGCGAAGTTGATGAGCTGGACGATGCCGTACACCATCGTGTAGCCGATGGCGATCAGCCCGTACATCGAGCCGAGGAACAGCCCGTTGGCCAGCTGCTGCGGCAGAGTGTTCACCGCATGGCCTCCATGTGGGTGGGGAGAGTGAACGGGAGTATGGAGCGGGCCGCGCGGTGACGTGTGGTCGAGGCCGCGCGGCCCTGGGGTTGTGCTAGCGGCGGATCGGATCCGATGGGATCAGATCGGATCAGCCGTTGAACGTGCCGCTCTTCACGGCCTTCCACTTGCCGGCGACGACCTGGTAGACGGTGAGCTGCTTGTTGGTGGTGTCACCGAACTCGTCGAAGGAGACGGGGCCGGCGATGCCGTCGAACTTCGTCTTCTGGACCTCGTCGACGATCTTGGCGCGGGCGTCGTCCGGGACCTTGCCGTCCTTCACGACGTTGCCGATCGCCTTGATGATGGCGGTGGCGGCGTCGTAGGAGTAGCCGCCGTAGGTGCCGTAGTCGCCCTTGAGGCCGGAGGTCTTGTACTTCTTGATGAAGTCGGCGGCGGAGGCCAGGGAGTCGACGGGCTGGCCGACCGAGGTGACGAGGTCGCCCTCGGAGGTCTTGCCGGCGGTCTGGATGTAGGTGTCGCTGAACATGCCGTCACCGCCGAACACGGGGATCTTGGCGCCGCCGTCCTTGAGCTGCTTGGTGAGCTTCTCGGACTCGTCGTACTGGCCGCCGTAGTAGACGAGGTCGGCCTTGGAGTTCTTGATCTTGGTGACGAGGGCGGAGAAGTCGGTGTCGCCGGTGTTGACGTGGTCCTCGCCCGCGACCTTGCCGCCGCTCTTGGTGAAGCCGGCCTTGAACAGCTTGGCCAGGCCCGCGCCGTAGGTCTGCTTGTCGTCGACGACGAAGACGTTCTTCTTCTTGAGCGTGGTGCTCGCGTACTCGGCCGCGAAGCCGCCCTGGAGGGCGTCGGTGGTCGCGGTGCGGAAGTACGTCTTGAACGGGCGGGACTTCGAGGTCTGCCAGTTCTTGCCCTGGGTGAGTTCGGGTGCCGTGTTCGAGGGCGAGATCTCGACCAGGTTGGCGGTCGCGAAGACCTGCTGCATCTGGGTGGCGACACCGGAGTTGAGCGGGCCGACGACGCCGAGGACCTTGTCGTTGCCGACGAGGGCGGTGGCGTTCTGCTGGCCGCTGGCCGGGATCGCCTTGTCGTCGAGCGCCTGGACCTTGAAGGTCACGCCGGGAACGGTGTTGTTCTTGTTGGCGTCGTCGACGGCGATCTGGACGCCGCCCTGGATGCCGAGGCCGGTGGCGGAGTTCTGACCGGTCAGCGGGGCGTCGACACCGATGATGATCTCGGTCTTCTTGCCGCTGTCCTTGTTCCCACCGTCGTCGCGCGAACCGCAGGCGGTCAGCGTGAGTGCTCCTGTGGTGAGCACGGAGGTGAGTATGACCAAAGAACGCTGTCGCACGATGATTCCTCTCCCTGGCGCAGCAGCTCGGCTGAGCCGCTGTGAGTCTCGCCGGGCCGTACTGGTGGTACAGATGCCGTGCTGCAGACGCGCCCGGCGGCGCGGTGACTGGCCGTGACTCTAAGCCTGTCTGTGGGCCCCGGCATCGTGGTGGGCTGGCTTGTGACTTTCTTGTTATGACGTGCTGGTTGGTGAGCTTCGAGGAAGGGTGCTCTCGGCCGGTTTGGCGGAAATTCTGCGAAGTCCACATGTTGAGAATCCGCACTTCCGGTTGTGCGTGGGTGAGCGTCCGGGGCGGACGGCGTCGCAGGTCGCGTGGAGGAGCGCGGAAAGATCCCCTGGAGCACGGGGCTTCGAGGGGGGAACTCCGGTGCTGTATTGCGCGCGTGTTACGCAGCGTTACGTCGGGGGCGGGGAGTCCGGTGTCGAGGGGGAGTCCGGAACGCTCGGTCACGGAGATGTGGACCGTGATCAGGTGGGTTGTCCCGGCGCGCGCGGGAAAGGGCGCATGCGGTGGGGTCCGGGCGTGAAGTCCGGCGAAGGCGTGGTGATCCCGTAAGCGGTGGAGACGTCGCAACTGGGTTCCGGGCGAGCCGAGTCGGGGTGAACGGCGTGTGACTCGGCGCCGTACGGCTGGAGTTGGCGGCGTCGATCGCCATGTCCCGCATGATCACGGCTTCATGAGGAGGCGTCAGGCGGGGAGGTCTTGGTCGCGGCAGGGGCGCGGGCGAGGAGCGTGGCCGGTTCGCGTCCGGCCGGCCCCGGGGGAGAGCGGGCCGGGCGGGCGGGTCGGGGCGGCGGGGTGGGGCTCAACTCCTGCCGTGCCGCGCCCACTCGGCAGCGGTCGTGCCGGCCGGCCGCGGCCGTGCCTGTCAGCTACGTCCGTACTGATCGGCCGCGGCCGTGCCTGCGTTCGGCGGGCCTCGCCGTCCACGCGTCCTCCGGGCTTCCACCCGTCCTTCGCCCGTCCGGCGTCTGCCCGCCCGTCTGCCCGCCCGTCCGTCCGCCCGTCCGCCGGTGTGGCGGGCGGGCCGATTCGGCGTTCTGGTGTTGTCGGGCGTCAGGCCTGGGAACGTACGTGCTGTTCGTCGCCGGGATTCACGTCCCGGAGCAGACAGGTCAGCCGTGCGGTGCACACGCGCTTGTCGTCCTCGTCCGTGATGACGATCTCGTACGTGGCCGTGGAGCGCCCCCGGTGGACGGGTGTGGCCACGCCCGTGACGAGGCCGGAGCGCGCCCCGCGGTGGTGGGTGCAGTTCAGGTCGACGCCGACGGCGATCTTGGAGCTGCCGCCGTGCAGCATGGAGCCGACGGAGCCGAGGGTCTCGGCGAGGACGGCCGAGGCGCCGCCGTGCAGGAGTCCGTACGGCTGGGTGTTGCCCTCCACGGGCATGGTGCCGACGACCCGGTCCGCGGAGGCCTCGACGATCTGCACGCCCATGCGGGTGCCGAGGTGGCCCGCCGAGAAGAGGGCGGGCAGGTCGACGCCGAGCGCGGCGTACTCGTCGAGGACCTCTTGCGGGAACTTCACGTGACTCTGCTCGCCCATGGGGGCCGGCTCCGATCGTCGTGGATCTCTCTGGCTGACTTCCTGAGCAAACGCTCAGTCGGTGGCCGATTGTTCCAGACGGACCACGACGGACTTGCTGGCCGGGGTGTTGCTGGTGTCGGCGGTGGCGTCGAGCGGGACGAGGACGTTGGTCTCCGGGTAGTAGGAGGCCGCGCAGCCGAGGGCGGTCGGGTAGTGCACGACGCGGAAGCCGGGGGCGCGCCGCTCCAGGCCGTCCTGCCACTCGCTGACCAGGTCGACGTACGAGCCGTCGGCGACGCCGAGCGAGCGCGCGTCCTCGGGGTTGACCAGGACGACCCGGCGGCCGTTCTTGATGCCCCGGTAGCGGTCGTCGAGGCCGTAGATCGTGGTGTTGTACTGGTCGTGCGAGCGCAGGGTCTGCAGCAGCAGCCGGCCTTCGGGGAGCTTCGGGTACTCGACGGGCGCGGCGGTGAAGTTGGCCTTGCCCGTGGCGGTCGGGAAGCGGCGTTCGTCGCGCGGGGCGTGCGGGAGGGCGAATCCCGCGGGGTGGGCCACGCGCGCGTTGAAGTCCTCGAAGCCGGGGATCACGCGCGCGATGCGGTCGCGGACTGTCGCGTAGTCCTTCTCGAACTCCTCCCAGGGGGTGCGGGAGTCGTCGCCGAGCACACGGCGGGCGAGGCGGCACACGATGGCCGGTTCGGACAGCAGGTGCTTGCTCGCGGGCTCCAGGCGGCCGCGTGAGGCGTGCACCATGCCCATGGAGTCCTCGACGGTGACGAACTGCTCGCCGCTGCCCTGGAGGTCGCGCTCGGTGCGGCCGAGGGTGGGCAGGATCAGGGCACGGGCGCCGGTGACCACGTGCGAACGGTTGAGCTTCGTCGACACGTGCACGGTGAGGCGGGCGCGGCGCATGGCGGCCTCGGTCACCTCGGTGTCGGGGGACGCGGACACGAAGTTGCCGCCCATGGCGAAGAAGACCTTCGCGTCTCCGTCGCGCAGGGCGCGGATGGCCCGGACGACGTCGTAGCCGTGTTCACGGGGCGGGGCGAAGCCGAACTCCTTCTCCAGGGCGTCCAGGAAGGCCGGGGCGGGGCGCTCGAAGATGCCCATGGTGCGGTCGCCCTGCACGTTCGAGTGGCCGCGGACCGGGCAGACGCCGGCGCCGGGACGGCCGATGTTGCCGCGCAGCAGCAGGAAGTTGACGACTTCGCGGATCGTCGGCACGGAGTGCTTGTGCTGGGTGAGGCCCATGGCCCAGCAGACGATGGTGCGCCGCGAGGCGAGGACCATGGCGAGGGCTTCGTCGATCTTCGCGCGGGTGAGGCCGGTCGCCGTGAGCGTCTCGTCCCAGTCGGCGGCGCGGGCGGCGGCCGCGAACTCCTCGTAGCCGTGGGTGTGCTCGGCGACGAAATCCTTGTCGACGGCTCCCTCCGTGTCCAGGACGAGCTTGTTCAGGAGGCGGAAGAGGGCCTGGTCGCCGCCGAGGCGGATCTGCAGGAACAGGTCGGTGAGGGCGGCGCCCTTGATCATGCCCTGCGGGGTCTGCGGGTTCTTGAACCGCTCCAGGCCCGCTTCGGGCAGCGGGTTCACGCTGATGATCTTCGCGCCGTTGGCCTTGGCCTTCTCCAGGGCGGAGAGCATGCGGGGGTGGTTCGTGCCGGGGTTCTGCCCGGCGACGATGATCAGGTCCGCTTTGTGGAGATCGTCGAGCAGGACGCTGCCCTTGCCGATGCCGATGGTCTCGGAGAGGGCGGATCCCGAGGACTCGTGGCACATGTTCGAGCAGTCGGGGAGGTTGTTCGTGCCGAGTTCGCGGGCGAAGAGCTGGTAGAGGAAGGCGGCCTCGTTGCTCGTGCGTCCGGAGGTGTAGAAGAGCGCCTCGTCGGGGGAGTCGAGCGCGGTGAGTTCCTCGGCGACGATGTCGAAGGCGCGCTCCCAGGTCACCGGCTCGTATTGGTCGGCGCCCGCGGGCAGGTACATGGGGTGGGTGAGGCGGCCCTGCTGTCCGAGCCAGTAGCCGCTGCGGCCGGCGAGGTCGGTGACGGGGTGCTCGGCGAAGAATTCGGGGGTGACCCGGCGCAGGGTCGCCTCCTCGGCGACCGCCTTCGCGCCGTTCTCACAGAATTCCGCCGTGTGCCGGTGCTCCGGCTCGGGCCAGGCGCAGCCGGGGCAGTCGAAGCCGTTCTTCTGGTTGACCCTGAGCAGGGTGAGCGCGGTGCGGCGCACTCCCATCTGCTGCTGGGCGATCCGCAGGGTGTGGCCGATCGCGGGCAGCCCGGCCGCCGCGTGCTTCGGTTCGACGACCTGTGGCGCGTCCTGAACCGGATCGCTCTTGGGCGGCTTGCCGGCCATCGCTGAACCCCTCTCGCGTGCCTGTGTGCGGTACCTCTTCGATCCTCGCACGCGGTGGTGACGATGCCTGCGGCCGGTCCCGGACGGTCCGCGCTGTCAGTGGGGCGTGGCAGGATCGGGGGCGTGGCAGAAACAGCATCGAAGAAGACCGAGAAGACCGCAGGTACGAGCCGTCCGCGACTGATGCTCATGGATGGGCACTCGCTGGCGTACCGCGCGTTCTTCGCGCTGCCCGCGGAGAACTTCACGACCGCGAGCGGCCAGCCGACGAACGCGATCTACGGTTTCGCGTCGATGCTGGCGAACACGCTGCGCGACGAGGCGCCCACGCATTTCGCGGTGGCGTTCGACGTCTCGCGCAAGACCTGGCGCTCCGAGGAGTTCACGGAGTACAAGGCGAACAGGTCGAAGACCCCGGACGAGTTCAAGGGCCAGGTCGAGCTGATCGGTGAGCTGCTGGACGCGATGCACGCGCAGCGGTTCGCGGTCGACGGCTTCGAGGCCGACGACGTCATCGCCACGCTGGCCACGCAGGCCGAGGCGGAGGGCTTCGAGGTCCTGATCGTCACCGGCGACCGTGACTCCTTCCAGCTGGTGTCGGAGCACACGACGGTCCTCTACCCGACGAAGGGTGTCTCCGAGCTGACCCGGTTCACTCCGGAGAAGGTCGTCGAGAAGTACGGGTTGACGCCGGCGCAGTACCCCGACTTCGCGGCGCTGCGCGGTGACCCGTCGGACAACCTGCCGGGCATCCCCGGTGTCGGTGAGAAGACGGCCGCGAAGTGGATCAACCAGTTCGGTTCGTTCGCGGAGCTGGTCGAGCGCGTCGACGAGGTGAAGGGGAAGGCCGGCCAGAATCTCCGTGACCACCTGGAGGCGGTGCAGCTCAACCGCCGTCTCACGGAGATGGTGAAGGACGTCGAGCTGCCGAGGGCGGTCACCGACCTGGAGCGCGCGGCGTACGACCGTACGGCCGTGGCGATGGTCCTGGACACCCTGGAGATCCGTAACCCCTCGCTGCGCGAGCGCCTGTTCGCGGTCGACCCCGGGGCGCAGGAGGCCGAGGAGGCGGCGCCGGTCGTCGCCGGTGTCGAGCTGGACGGCGCGGTGCTGGGCGCGGGCGAGCTGAAGCCGTGGCTCGCCGAGCACGGCGGGGCGGTCCTGGGCCTGGCCACGGTCGACGCGTGGGCGCTGGGCGCCGGCTCGGTGGCGGAGATCGCGCTCGCCGCGGCGGAGGGGGCGGCCGCCTGGTTCGACCCCTCGGAGCTGGACGAGGGCGACGAGAACGCGTTCGCGAAGTGGCTCGCCGACCCCGCGAAGCCCAAGGTGCTGCACAACGCCAAGGGTGTGATGCGGGTCTTCGCCGAGCACGGCTGGAGCGTCGAGGGCGTGTCCATGGACACGGCGCTCGCCGCCTACCTGGTCAAGCCGGGCCGGCGTTCGTTCGCGCTGGACGCGCTGTCGCTGGAGTACCTCGGGCGGGAGCTGGGTCCGGCCGCCGCGGCCGACGGGCAGCTGGCGTTCGGTGCGGACGACGGAGCCGAGGCCGAGGCGCTGATGGCGCAGGCCCGCACGATCCTCGACCTCGGTGAGGCGTTCGGCGAGAAGCTGCGGGAGGTCGGCGCGGCCGATCTGCTGCGGGACATGGAGCTGCCCACGTCGGCGCTGCTGGCGCGCTTGGAGCGGTACGGCATCGCGGCCGACCGGGCGCACCTGGAGGCCATGGAGCAGATGTTCGGTGCCGCCGTGCAGCAGGCGGTGAAGGAGGCGCACGCCTCCGTGGGCCACGAGTTCAACCTCGGCTCGCCCAAGCAGCTCCAGGAGGTCTTCTTCGGGGAGCTCGATCTGCCCAAGACGAAGAAGACGAAGACGGGTTACACGACGGACGCGGACGCGCTGGCCTGGCTGGCCACGCAGACCGACCACGAGCTGCCCGTCATCATGCTCCGCCACCGTGAGCAGGCGAAGCTGCGCGTGACCGTCGAGGGCCTGATCAAGACGATCGCCGCGGACGGCCGGATCCACACCACCTTCAACCAGACGGTGGCGGCGACGGGCCGTCTGTCGTCGGTGGACCCGAACCTGCAGAACATCCCGGTGCGTACGGAGGAGGGCCGCGCGATCCGCCGCGGCTTCGTGGTCGGCGAGGGCTTCGAGTCGCTGATGACGGCGGACTACAGCCAGATCGAGCTGCGGGTGATGGCCCATCTGTCCGAGGACGAGGGCCTGCTCGAGGCGTTCACGTCGGGCGAGGACCTGCACACGACGGTGGCGTCCCAGGTGTTCTCGGTCGAGCGCTCGGCGGTCGACGCGGAGATGCGGCGCAAGATCAAGGCCATGTCGTACGGCCTGGCGTACGGGCTGTCGGCGTTCGGCCTGTCCCAGCAGCTGAACATCGACGCGGGTGAGGCGCGTGCCCTGATGGAGACGTACTTCGAGCGTTTCGGCGGTGTCCGGGACTATCTGCGCCGGGTCGTGGACGAGGCGCGTGCCACGGGCTACACGGAGACCCTCTTCGGCCGGCGTCGCTATCTGCCCGACCTGAACAGCGACAACCGTCAGCGTCGCGAGACGGCCGAGCGCATGGCACTGAACGCGCCGATCCAGGGCACGGCCGCGGACATCGTCAAGATCGCGATGCTGAACGTCGACCGGGCGCTGCGCGAGGCCGGTCTGAAGTCCCGCATGCTCCTCCAGGTCCATGACGAAATCGTCCTGGAGATCGCCCCGGGAGAGCGCGCGAAGACCGAGGAGCTCCTGCGCCGCGAGATGGCGTCCGCCGTCGATCTCCGGGCCCCGCTCGACGTCTCCGTCGGCTCGGGAGCCGACTGGGAATCGGCGGCGCACTAGCCGCTTCGGCGACCGAGGTTCCGGGTGACCGCGGACCGGGGAGCCTGCACCGTCACCGGACCGGGGCCCGGCACCATCGGGTGCCGGGCCCCGGTCCGTCTCGGCACGGGCCCCGTACGGCGGGCCCTCCGGCGCCGAACCGGCCCCCGGCGGTGGCCCATGGACGACGGCGTCCTGCCTGCTGGCCGGGGGGCCGGTGCCCGACGGTCGGGGCCCGGGGACCCGTGACTTGGTGACTTGGTGACTTGGTGACTTGGTGACCTGGAGACCTGGAGACCTGGAGACCTGGAGACCTGGAGGTCTGGTGACCTGGAGGCCTGAGGCCTGGGTCCCCGGGCCCGGGGACCCGGAGTCACAGGGCCTCGCAGGCCCAGGGCCCCGGAGACCGGGGGCCCGGAGCCCGGACTATCGGGCCCCCGGACTCCGGGCCCGGAGGCTCGGGAACCCCGAGGCTCGTACGGGACCCGGGCCGGGTCCCAGTACGGCTCTGGGGCCCCGGAGACAGCGATCAGCCGTCTGCCGCTCACCCCCCGGAGGGCCCGTCACTCGCGTGGCCCTCGCAAAGACGCCCCCCGCGCAGGGGGACCGCAAGGATGCGGGCATGGGTATACGCATACTCCACCGCCGCACGGCCCTCCCCGCGGGCGTCGTCCCGGCGCTGTTCGCGCCGGTGCCCGCGGTGGCCGCGAGCGCGAGCACCGCTCAGACACCCGCGGGCCGCCGTCCCGGCCGCACTCCCGAGCTCGCCGCGCGCGCGTCCCGTGACCCCGGGGCGGCACCGGCCTCACGCCCGGGCACCCTCGCCCTGCCGGTGCACACCGGCGGCGCCGGCCCGACCTGCGATCTCGCGAGCGAGTGTCAGTACGACGCGGAGGGCTTCGCCGAGGGCACAGCCATGGAGGTCGTGCCGCGGCGGGCGGACCGGTTCCGGCACACCCTGGACCGGTGGGAGCTCGCCGCCCTCCGCCCCCTGGGCACCGTCTCGGACGGCATCGCTGCCCTGCGCCTGCCGGACGTCGTCGCCGGCTCCCGTTCCTTCCTGAAGTCCCGCGTCCACGGCCTGAGCCTGCTCGGCCACGTCCGCGGTGCAGCGCTCCGGGGCAGCCCCGCCGGGATGCCGGGCGGTCCGTGGGCGCACCCGGAGAACGGCCGGCTGCCCCGCCCGGCGCACGGCTGGCGGGTGCACAGTGTCGGCGCGTTCACGGGCACCGGAAGGACCTGCCGCATCGTCGTCCTGTCGCACGACAACCCGTCGACGGTGTACGGAACCCGCACCCTCGGGCGCTTCGCCCGGGCCGTCCACCGCGGCCTGGGCCAGGGACGCGGCCTCGTCCGGGGCCCGGCCCCGCGGAGCGGGTTCAGCGGCGCGTCGGACGGTTCGGCTCCGTACGCGTGGCCACCGGGCCGCGACGAACCGGAGCGGGGCGCCACACCCTGACGCCGACGGCGTACACCGTGAGGCCGAGGACGAGACCCGCACCCGCGCCGAAGCACAGCGTCGGGATCAGTTCCCACGTCTTCGCGCCCGAGCCCCAGTAGGCCCACCACCGGGCAGCCCGCTGCGCGGCGGCGACGATCGCGCAGCCGCCGGTCACGGCGGCCGCGAGCCACCGGTCGGCACGCGACAACTGCGGCACCCCGACCGGCTCGCCGGGCGGTGTCCGCCGCAGCGCGACGACCACGAAGACCGTGATCACCACGGCCGCCGCCATCGAAGTGCCGTACTGCGCGTACGTGAACACGGGGGTGCCCCCGACGTCCCGTCCCAGCGCGGGCAGCAGCCGCACCCCCCACCGGTCGTGGTGCGTGAACGCGTCCCACACGACGTGCGTCAGCGCGCCGAGCACCGCCGACGCGTACCACCACAGCGCCAGGGACGCACCGGGCTCCCGGCGGGCCGTCCCGCAGCGCAGCAGTCCCGCGAGGCGCCCCTGACGGTTCCGTGGCAGCAGGGCCACCAACGGCTCGCGCAGGACCAGCCACACGCCCACGAGGGCCCAGGAGACGAGCACGTCGAAGGTGAGGACACCGGTGAACGAGTGCGTGAAGGTGCCGAATTCCATCGCTCCGGGTACCGCACTCGCCGCGTAGTAGGTCATGTCGGGAGCGAAGGAGCCGGCCACCAGGACCGCCGGCACCAGTCGGCTCCGGCCGCTTCCGTCGCCCCGCACGGCGGGCAGTACGGCCGCCGCATGACTGAGAGTGAAGGGCAAATCGTCCCCCTGTGGCCGACGTCGGTCGAAGGCGTCGCCTTCGGTGATCACCGAAGGCCATTATGAGAGACGGGTGAGAAGGTCCGGACGCGCCGCCCGGGGTACGTGACCCACCGGACAATCGAACATGGCCAACCGGTGAAAATCGGGCACGAACGGGTGCCCGGGCGACGGAAGTTGTCGTAGGGTCACCTGCGTCACTGTGCCAGCGAACGCGCGGAGCGCGGGCGGTCGACCACGGGAGGGGTTCACTCAATGGCGGCGCATTTCGGCAGACTGCGCAAGGGGGCGGCGTCCACCGCCGTAGCCGCGGCAGCGGTCGCGGCCCTGTCCGCTTCCCAGGCACCCGGAGTGGCCACCGACAGCCTCGGCAGACAGGCCTCTGGCGCCCAGCCCTCGGCCGACGTGAGCGCCGGCGGCCAGGGCGGCGGTGACGGCGCGGCGACCGGCAACTCGCCCTACTACACCGATCTGCCGCCGCTGAAGAGTCCGAACCCGAGCCCGTCGTCGACCATCGGGACGCCCGTCTCCGTCGGCGAGGCCGAGGCCGGCATACCGGCGACCGTGCTCGACGCCTACAAGAGGGCCGAGACCTCGCTGCGCGCGTCCAAGCCGGGCTGCAATCTGCCCTGGCAACTCCTCGCGGCCATCGGCAAGGTCGAGTCCGGGCAGGCGCGCGGCGGCCGTGTCGACGCGAACGGCACGACGTACTCGCCGATCCTCGGTCCCAAGCTCGACGGCAACGGCTTCGCGCTGATCGGCGACACCGACAGCGGCGCGTACGACGGCGACAGCGCGTACGACCGCGCGGTGGGCCCCATGCAGTTCATCCCCTCCACCTGGGAGTGGGCGGGCCGCGACGGCAACGGCGACGGCAAGAAGGACCCCAACAACGTCTACGACGCGGCACTCGCGGCCGGTCACTACCTGTGCCGGGCCGGCCGTGACCTGTCCGTGCAGGCGCAGATGAACGCGGCGATCCTCAGCTACAACAACTCGACGGCCTACCTCAACACGGTGCTGTCGTGGCTGGAGTACTACCGCAAGGGCACCCACGAGGTGCCGGACGGCACGGGCAGCCTGCCGTCGCACAGCAGCGGCGACAACTCCACGGCCGACCCGGGCCCGTCGCCGTCCGCGCCCTCGACACCCGAGTCGAAGCCGAGCACTCCCAAGCCGGGCGGCGGCGGTTCGACGGGCCCCGGCACGAGCCCGTCCGCGCCCGCTTCGCCCTCGACCCCGCCGGCCACGCCGCCCACGCCCACCGAGACGGTGGACCACCTGGAGGACGCGGACACCGGGAAGCTCACCGCGACGGCGGGCCGGACCTTCGACACCAAGGTCGCGGTGCGCACCGAGACCAAGGCGGGCAAGGCGGTCGCGAAGGTCCGCGTCCGGTTCATGATCGTCGGAGACACGGACGCCACCTTCACGGGCGGCGAGAGCGCCGCCACGCTCGTCACCGACAGCAAGGGCACGGCGACCGCGCCCACGCTCGTGGCGGGCGAGAAGACCGGCGGCTTCACGGTCCGCGCCACCGTCGTGGGCCGCACCCTCAGCGGCCTCGACTACGCCGCGACCGTCACCGCGCGCCAGGCCGACACCCTGACCCGTACCGGCGACACCGAGCTGACCTGCGTGCCGGGCGGCGAGTTCGCCGACCAGGTCCAGCTGAAGGCCACCTACAAGGGCGCAGCCGCGGGCAAGGTCGCGGCCACCGCCACACTGGTGAAGTCGGCGGACGACGCGACCGAGAACGACAAGGGCCCGTACTTCAAGGACGCGGACGGCAAGACGGTCCGCACCCTCACGGACCTCACGACCGACGCCGACGGTGCTCTCAAGCTCCCCAAGCTGTACGCGGACGACACGACCGGCACGTTCCTGCTCCGCGTCACCACCACGGGCGGCGCGACGCTGACGGTCGAGCTGAAGGTGGCCCCGGCCGCCACGGACACGCCGTCCGGCACCCCCGCGCCGTCCGGCACCCCCGCGCCGTCCGCCACGGCCACGCCGTAGTCCGGCACGGCCACGCCGTACTCCCGGCACGGCCGGTCCCGCCAGGGCCACGCCAGGGCGGGACACGGCCGCTCGCGGCCCCCGCGCCACCAGGGCGCCCCTCCGCTTCCGGCGGAGGGGCGCCCTCGTCGTGTGCGCGACGTGTTCTCATCTCGGCCCGCCGTTGCTACGGTGCCCGACCTGACGATGCATCAGCTCCAGGCTCTCGGGAGGCCCCGCATGCGCGCCCTCATCGCCGCCGCGACCGGTCTCGCCGTGGCGCTCGCCCTGGTGTTCACCATCACCGCCATGGGCTCACCGGCCGGCAGGACGTCGCCGAAGCCGCTGCTCACCACCGTCCCCAAGCATCCGTAACCAGCCGGGAGGGCCGTCCAGATGCGCCGCAAGGCCAGCCTGATCCTGCTCGCCCTCGCCGTGTTCTGCGCGGCACTGTCCCCACTGACGCGCTGGTACGTCTTCCCACGGGTGGCCAAGATCCCCGCCGACCAGTACCAGGACATGGTCCTGGAGGCGAAGGACGCGACCCTGCTCGACTACGGCACCATGAAGGCGAAGAAGGTCCCCGAGGTCACTGTCGTGCAGACCCTCAAGGGCAACGTCGAGGCCTCCGACCGGATCGAGCGGACGGCGGGCCGCGACGTGGTCGTCTGGGACTCCCTCTCCTACGTGCAGGGCCCCGACGGGAAGATGGTCTCCAAGCTCCCCGAGCGCTACATCTTCGACGCCCACACCCAGGAACCCGTCCACGCGACCGGCGAGTCGGTCGACGGCGACCCCGTCCGGCGCGACGGCATCGAGTTCAAGTGGCCCTTCCGGACGGAGAAGCGGGACTACGAGTACTTCGACGCGCAGACCCGCACCTCGGCCCCCATCCACTACGAGGGCACCCGCACCTTCCGCGGCGTCGAGGTCTACTACTTCGAGCAGACGATTCCCTGGACGAAGGTCGCGTTCCCCAAGGTCATGCCCGTCCAGGGCATCACCGCGCAGTCGGTCGCCAGGACCGGTACGACACGCTGGTACACGACCGTCCGCAGATTCTGGGTCGAACCGGTCACCGGGGCACCGGTCTACGGCGAGGAGATCCACAAGGAGGAACTGCGCGGCGGCACCCTGCTCGGCGGGCGCGCCAAGGTGACCGCCTTCGCCGGGCACGTGAAGATGCGCGAGGACTACATCGAGCACACCGTCGCCCTGGTCAAGTCCAACCGCACCCTGGTCCTGCTGATGACCTCCTACCTCCCCTGGGGCCTGCTGTTCCTGGGCGCCGCCCTGCTGTCCCTCTCCCTCTACCTGGAGGCGCGCGGCCGCCGCCCCGACGATCCCGCCCCCGCCCGGGCCGCACGGCCCGAGCCGGTCAGCGCCTGAGCCGCGCGTTGGTATGGCGGGTCGGCTCCGCGGCCGCCGGATCCTCGGGCCACGGATGCCTGGGGTAACGGCCGCGCAGTTCGGCCCGGACCGCCCGGTAGCCGTCCTTCCAGAAGGAGGCGAGGTCGGCGGTGACCGCGGCGGGCCGCCCCGCGGGCGACAGCAGATGGACGAGTACGGGCACCCCGGCCACGGCGGGTGACGCGTGGAGGCCGAACATCTCCTGCAACTTGACGGCGAGGACGGGCTGTTCGGGATTGGCGTAGTCGACCCGGATCCTGGACCCGCTGGGCACCTCGATCCGCTCGGGCGCGAGCTCCTCCAGCCGGGCTGCCTCACCAGTGGCCCAGGGCAGCAGCCGGGCCAGGGCCTGCCCCGCGTCGATCCGCGCCAGATCGGCCCGCCGCCGCGCGCGGCTCAGCTCCGGCTCCAGCCACTCCGCCACGCGCGCGTGGAGCGCGTCGTCGCCCACGTCGGGCCAGGGCGCGCCGAGATGCAGTCGCAGAAAGGCGAGCCGCCGGCGCAGCGCCTCGGCGTCCGGCGACCACCGCAGCAACCCGAGTCCGTCCGCCCGCAGTCCCTCCAGCAGCGCCTCGCGTACGAGCCCGGGGTCGGCGTTCCTGAGCGGGCGCACCGCCAGCTCCACCGCCCCGAGCCGCTCGACCCGCCGCGCGACGACATCGCCCTCGGACCAGTGGACCTCCTCGCCCTCGGCCGCGAAGCTCGCGGCGGCGCGCCGGGCCGTCCCCTCGTCCACCACCGCCCCGAGCCGCACGCGCGCGTGCCCGGCGCCGACGGGACGGTCGGCCACGGCGACGGCCAGCCAGGGCGCGTCGCGCAGGGCGGAACCGTCACCGATGTCGGCGCGGGTCCCGTTCACCATCAGGTACGAGCCGCCCTGCGCCCGCGCGAGGCGCTCGGGGAACGCGAGGGCGGCGACCAGCCCGACGACGCGGTCGTCCCCGGGGCCGGCCCGGCCACCCGTGTCCCTGTCCGGCGGCAGGTCCTTCGGCGCCTTCTTCGCGGCGTCCTTGGTGGCCGAGCGCAGTCGGCGCGCCTCGGTGCGCCAGCGTGCCGCGTAGGCGTCACCGCCGCGCCGGGCCGTCCGCCAGGCCGCCGCCAGATCGTCCCCGTACTCCCGCGGCGGCTCCTCACTCAGCAGCGCGACCACGTCGGCCGCCCGGTCCGCACCGACCTCGGGCACCGCGTCCAACAGTGCCCGCGCCAGCCGTGGGTGCAGGCCCAGCCGGGACATGCGCACACCCCGTTGCGTGGCCCGGCCCGCCGGGTCCACCGCGCCCACCGCCGCCAGGACGGACCGCGCCGCCGCCATCGCGCCGGCCGGCGGAGGGTCCAGCAGGGCCAGTCCCGTCGCCTCCGGATCGCCCCAACAGGCCGCCTGCAGGGCGAACGCCGTCAGGTCGGCCACCTTGATCTCGGGCGCGGGAAAGCGTGGGAGACGGGCGTCCTCCGCCTCGGACCAGCAGCGGTACACCCGTCCCGGCGCCTCACGGCCGGCCCGCCCCGCCCGCTGTCGTCCGGCCGCCTGCGCGGCCCGCACCGTCGTCAGCGCGCTCAGCCCGCGCGCGTGGTCCACCCGGGGCTCGCGCGCGAGCCCCGAGTCCACGACCACCCGCACTCCGGGAACCGTCAGCGACGACTCGGCGACGGAGGTGGCCAGGACCACCCGGCGCCCGGCGCCTGGGGCCAGCACCGCGTCCTGCACCGCCGCGGGCGCCCGCCCGTGCACCTGGAGCACGTCGATCCCGCCGAAGTCCCCCAACTGACCGGCGACCCGCGCGATCTCCCCCACGCCGGGCAGGAAACACAGCACGTCCCCGTCGCGCTCGGCCAGCGCCCGCCGCACCACCGACACCACGTGTACGAGCAGAGCGGGATCGACCCGCATGCCGTGCGGCGGACGGACGGGCCGCGCCGGAGGCGCCCAGACCACCTCCACCGGATACGAGACCCCCTGCGCCTCGACGACCGGCGCCCCGCCCAGCAGCCGGGCCCAGCCCTCGGCGTCGGTCGTGGCGGAGGCGGCCACGAGCCGCAGTTCGGGACGGAGCGCGGCCCGGACGTCCAGGAGGAAGGCGGCCACCGTGTCGGCGTCCAGATGCCGTTCGTGGCACTCGTCGAGGACCACCACGTCGACGCCCGCGAGCTCCTGGTCCCTCTGCAGCCGCTGCAGGAGCACTCCCGTCGTGACGACCTCCACGCGCGCGCGTGGCCCCACGACCCGCTCCCCGCGCACCGTGTAACCCACGTTCTCGCCGACCTGCTCGCCGAGCAGCCACGCCATCCGCCGGGCGGCGGCCCGGGCCGCGATCCGCCGCGGTTCGGCGACCAGCACCCGGCGCGCCGGGCCCCCGCCGACGAGCCCGGCGAGAACCAACGGCACGAGTGTCGTCTTGCCGGTGCCCGGCGGGGCGCACAACACCGCCGCACCGTGCTCCTCCAGGGCGTCGCGCAGCGCGGGCACGGCGGAACGGACGGGCAGCCGGTCGAGGGCGTCGGTACGGATCACGCCCCCAGTCTCGTACGAGGTCGCGCAGGGACGTCAAACACGCCCCGCGCGCGCATGCACCGCACGCGCGGGTGCCGTTTGGGGACACACCCCCGTGCGACCTGTGAGGTGCACGCGGACACCCCTGGGGGGCAGGCCGGGGGCGAACGGTGGGGAACGGCCTCAGTCCCGCAGGCACACGAAGATCGCGGTGCCCGGGATCAGGTTCCCGCGCAGCGGGGACCAGCCGCCCCACTCCTGGGTGTTCCAGGCGGGCCACTCCGGCTCGACGACGTCCACGAGCCGGAAGCCCCCGGCCACCACGTCACGCACCCGGTCGCCCACCGTCCTGTGGTGTTCGACGTACACCGCGCGGCCCTCGTCGTCCTGCTCGACGTAGGGAGTGCGGTCGAAGTACGAGGCGGAGACCGACAGTCCTTCCGGGCCCGGCTCGTCCGGGAACGCCCAGCGGACCGGATGCGTCACGGAGAAGACGAAGCGGCCGCCGGGACGCAGGACGCGGTGCACCTCGCGCAGCACCCGGACGGGGTCGGCGACGAACGGCAGCGCCCCGTACGCGGAACACGCGAGGTCGAAGGAGCCGTCCGCGAAGGGCAGCGCGCCCGCGTCGGCCTCCACCAGCGGCACCCGGCCGCCGATGCGCAGCGCGTGCTGGAGCTGGCGGTGGGAGAGGTCCAGGGCGACCGGGCGGGCGCCCTGGGCCGCCAGCCAGCGCGAGCACTGGGCCGCGCCGGCGCCGATCTCCAGGACGTCCTTCCCCTTGAGGTCCTCCGGCGGGCCGAGCAGCTCGGCCTCCACCTCGTCGAGGCCCTCGGGGCCCCACACGAAGCGGTCGTCCCCGAGGAACGTGCCGTGCTCGATCTGATAGTCGTCCGCGTTCCGGTCCCACCAGCTGCGATTGGCGCGGGAACTCTCCGTGACGTCCGCGTCGCGTCGGGTGGCTTCGGGCTCGGACTGCTCGGGCTCTTGGATGATCGGCTCCCTCGTATTAATCTGCGGGCTCGGCCCTTCGACCCGCCTCGGGGGTGTCACGGCAGGGGTCGACCAGGGCCCGCGTGGCCTCATGAGACAGGTCTTGTGCCGGGAATGCGGCGATCTGCCCCGGGTGTGCGCCTTCGCGCATTGACCCTGCCCGGCTGCCCCCGTATGCTACAAGTTGCGCTGCGGGCCTGCGCACCTCAGACGTAGCAGGCTGCGCTCGCATCTGTATGTATGTCCCCTCGGTTTTCGAGGCGCCACCGGTGGTGTTCGCAAGAACACGGTGCCGGGACGGGCGCTTCCTTGGCTGTCCGGCCGTCTGCAGAGCGAAACGGGCTCCCGGCGTAAGCAGTACCTACGACTCACTGTCCGTACCGGAGCCCTTTCCCACATGACGAGCAGCACCGAGACCACCTCTACCACGCCGCAGGTAGCGGTCAACGACATCGGTAACGAGGAAGCCTTCCTCGCCGCGATCGACGAGACGATCAAGTACTTCAACGACGGCGACATCGTCGACGGCGTCATCGTGAAGGTCGACCGGGACGAGGTCCTGCTCGACATCGGTTACAAGACCGAAGGTGTCATCCCGAGCCGCGAGCTCTCGATCAAGCACGACGTCGACCCCAACGAGGTCGTCGCCGTCGGTGACGAGATCGAAGCCCTTGTTCTCCAGAAGGAGGACAAGGAAGGCCGCCTGATCCTCTCGAAGAAGCGCGCCCAGTACGAGCGCGCCTGGGGCACCATCGAGAAGATCAAGGAAGAGGACGGCATCGTCACCGGTACCGTCATCGAGGTCGTCAAGGGTGGTCTCATCCTCGACATCGGCCTCCGTGGCTTCCTGCCGGCCTCCCTCGTCGAGATGCGCCGTGTCCGCGACCTCCAGCCCTACGTGGGCAAGGAGCTCGAGGCCAAGATCATCGAGCTGGACAAGAACCGCAACAACGTGGTCCTGTCCCGCCGTGCCTGGCTGGAGCAGACCCAGTCCGAGGTTCGCCAGACGTTCCTCACCACCCTCCAGAAGGGTCAGGTCCGCTCCGGCGTCGTCTCCTCGATCGTCAACTTCGGTGCCTTCGTGGACCTGGGTGGCGTCGACGGTCTGGTGCACGTCTCCGAGCTCTCCTGGAAGCACATCGACCACCCCTCCGAGGTTGTCGAGGTCGGCCAGGAAGTCACCGTCGAGGTTCTCGACGTCGACATGGACCGCGAGCGCGTCTCCCTGTCGCTCAAGGCGACGCAGGAAGACCCGTGGCAGCAGTTCGCCCGTACGCACCAGATCGGTCAGGTCGTCCCGGGTAAGGTCACCAAGCTCGTTCCGTTCGGTGCGTTCGTCCGCGTGGACGAGGGCATCGAGGGTCTGGTCCACATCTCCGAGCTGGCCGAGCGCCACGTGGAGATCCCGGAGCAGGTCGTCCAGGTCAACGACGAGATCTTCGTCAAGGTCATCGACATCGACCTCGAGCGCCGCCGCATCAGCCTCTCGCTGAAGCAGGCCAACGAGGCCTTCGGTGCCGACCCGGCGTCGGTCGAGTTCGACCCGACGCTGTACGGCATGGCCGCGTCGTACGACGACCAGGGCAACTACATCTACCCCGAGGGCTTCGACCCCGAGACCAACGACTGGCTCGAGGGCTTCGAATCCCAGCGTGAGGTGTGGGAGACGCAGTACGCCGAGGCGCAGACGCGCTTCGAGCAGCACCAGGCTCAGGTCATCAAGTCCCGCGAGGCGGACGCTCAGGCCGAGGCCGAGGGTGCCAGCACCTCCAGCGCGGCTCCGGCCGCGTCCGGTGGCGGTTCGTACTCCTCGGAGTCGGACGACACCTCCGGCGCCCTGGCGTCGGACGAGGCCCTGGCTGCCCTGCGTGAGAAGCTCGCCGGCGGCCAGAGCTGAAAGGCTCCCCGCTAGGCAGTAGCTGAAAGAAGTGGGCCCGCACCGGTTCGGTGCGGGCCCACTTCCATGAGGGGTCCGTTTTTCCGGGACGGGTCAGGGCGTCACCGTGATGTTGGTGAGCCCCTCGCCGCCCGTCACCGTGTTCGACGCGTACACGGTGGTCCTGCACGAGGTGCTGTAGTTCGTGACGTTCACCGCCAGCTGCTTGTCGCCCGACGCGCCCCGCAGGTCCGAGGTGTTGCCGCGGAACACCGTGGCGCAGCCCCAGCCGGACTGCTGCGTGTGGGTCTCGTAGCCGTCGTTCGTGGTGGCGGTGCCCTTGTTGTTCTCGACGAGGACGTCGTTGCCCTTCACGTCGACCCAGGAGTCGTCGAAGTTGGCGCCGGTCAGACCGCTGCCGTCGAACGTGTTGCCGGTGATGCGCGCACCCGTGGTGCCCTCCTTGATGTCGACGTTCTCGCCGCCCACGTCCGGTCCGATCGTGTTGCCGGCGATCTCGATGCGGTCGCTCCTGTCCGAGGTCCCGCCGGCCGTGCCGACGTAAACTCCCTCGCCCATGCCGCGGCCGTCGTTGCCGGTGTCGTAGATCCTCGAGTTCCTGATCGCGCCGTCCGTGCTGGAGTTGCGGAAGTGGACGCCCTCCATGTCGAGCCCGTGGACGGTCACCGAGTCGACCACGACGCCCTTCGCCGAGTCGATCATGATGCCCTTCTGGCCACCGGTGACGGTGACGCCCCGGACCGTCCAGTACGAGGCGCCGTTGAGATGCAGCCCATAGCCGCCGCCCGCTGTGAGGACGGCCTTCGAGGAGCCGCTGAGGGTGATGCGGGCGCCGGAGGTCGCGACCGTCGTCGTCTTGAAGTTGCCGGTGTACGTGCCGTCCGCGAGGTGGATGGTGTCGCCGGGCGCGGCGGAGGTGAGCGCCGACTTCAGCTGAGCCGCCGTGGCGACCTCGATGGTCTGGGCCGCGGTCGCGGTGGGCGCTGACGCCAGCATCCCGCCCGTGGCCAGTGTCGCGCCGAGCAGGGGGAGGAGGAGCGCGCATCGGATACGCATGTGGGGGTGACCTTCCCGTCGGTTCGCAAGACTGTTCTTGTACGTGAACTATGGGCGCCCATATGAACGTAAGGGTGCCCCGAATCCGCGTCAAGGTCCGTACCGGGCCGGTGTGCGGGGAGGGAAACGTGGCGGATACACGAGTAACTGCAGGGCTGTAACCGGCCGTTGCCAGGATCCCCGGGTCATTCAAGATCGAGAGGGGAGCCGAAGCATGGCAGCACAGGAGCGATCGAGTGCGTCGAGCCGGCGCGCGTTCTTGCGCACCGTCGGTCTGACCGGTGGTGCGGGCGCGATGTTCGCCACCATGGGGGCCCTCGGCCTCGCGCCCACCGCGCAGGCAGCCCAGCGTGAACAGCCGTACCGCGCACCGAAGTCGGGCGATTTCACACTCACCGGGAGAGGCGCCGCGAAGGTCGTGATCGTAGGCGGGGGCATCGCCGGACTCGCCTCCGCGTACGAGCTCGGCAAGGCGGGCTACGACTGTACGGTCCTGGAGGCGAGGGACCGGACCGGCGGCCGTAACTTCACCGTGCGCGGTGGGGACACGACCACCGACCTGTACGGCAACACCCAGACGGCGCGGTTCGGCGACGGCCAGTACATGAACGCCGGACCGGCCCGCATCCCGCAGTGGATGGTCACCCTCGACTACTGCCGCGAACTCGGCGTCCCCGTCGAGGTGTTCACGAACACGAACGCGGATGCGTACATGTACAACGAGTCGTCCGGCATGACCAAGCCCGTACGCCACCGCACCGCCAAAGCCGACGTGTACGGCTACGTCTCCGAACTCCTCGCCAAGGCCACCGACAAGGGCGCCCTCGACAAGGAGCTGACCGCCACCGACCAGGACCGGCTCGTCGAGTTCCTCAAGGACTTCGGTGAACTCGGCGACGGACTCGCATACGAGGGCGGACCACGCCGCGGCTACACCACCGTCCCCGCCGCCGCCGGGACTCCGGGGGTGCTCCTCGGCGACGTACCGACCGCCTCCGAGGTCTTCGCCAGCGGCGTCGGCCGCTACTTCTCCTTCGAGTTCGAATTCGACCAGGCCATGCTGATGTTCCAGCCCGTGGGCGGCATGGACCAGATACCGAAGGCGCTCACCAGGGCGATCGGTTCCCACCGCATACGCACCGGAGCGGTGGTCTCCCGGATCACCGACAAGGGGAACGGCGTCACCGTCACCTACACCCAGGGCGGGCGCACGAAATCCCTCGACGCCGACTTCTGCGTCGGCGCCCTGCCACCCAACATCCTCGCCGGAATCCCGCACAACCTCGGCTCCGGCGTACAGAACGCCCTGGAGGCGATCACCCCGCAGTCCGCGGGCAAGATCGGCCTCGAATACCGCTCACGCTGGTGGGAGCTCGATCACCGCATCTACGGCGGCATCACCGAGACCGACCAGGACGTCACCCACATCTGGCACCCCTCCTACGGCTTCAACGGCCGGCGCGGCGTCATGATCGGCTACTACAACTACGGCTCCGACGCGGACTCCTACGCCAAGCTCAGCCCCAAGGACCGCGAGAAGCGCGCGGTGGCCGCGGGCGTGAAGATCTACGGCGAGAAGTACCGCACCGAACTCGACTCGTCCTTCTCCCACCACTGGCGCCAGACACCCCACCTGGAAGCCGCCTGGCACGACACCCCCGGCGGCCCCGACGACCCCCGCTACGCACCCCTGAACCGGCCCACCGGACGCGTCCACTTCGCGGGCGACTGGCTCAGCTACACCGACGCCTGGCAGCACGGCGCCTTCACCTCCGCCCGCAACGCCGTCACCTCGATCCACGCGCGCGTGCTGTCGTCGTAACGCTCCACGCGCGCGTGGAGTCCTCGCAACAGGCGTGCGCCGTGCCCGTGGCCGCCCGCGGTCACGTCACCGCAGGGCACCCGGCCGCTCGTGACGGACGGGAAGAAGCGACGAGCAGCGGCACGGAGCACGGGACGGGAATGTCCGTGCTCCGTGCCACGTTGTGCCCTAGGAACACGAGGAGGAGCGGTCACAGTGCTTGATCCGCAGGGTTTGTACGCATGGGAGCCGAAGGGCCTGGCCGTGGTGGACATGGCGCTCGCCCAGGAGTCGGCCGGACTGGTCATGCTCTACCACTTCGACGGATACATCGACGCGGGTGAAACGGGCGACCAGATCGTCGACCGGCTGCTCGACTCGCTGCCCCACCAGGTCGTGGCCCGGTTCGACCACGACCGGCTGGTGGACTACCGGGCACGCCGCCCGCTGCTGACGTTCAAGCGCGACCGGTGGACCGACTACGAGGAGCCCGCGCTCGACGTGCGGCTCGTCCAGGACGCCACGGGCGCGCCCTTCCTGCTGCTGTCCGGCCCCGAGCCGGACGTCGAGTGGGAGCGCTTCGCCGCCGCCGTCGAGCAGATCGTGGAGCGGCTCGGCGTCCGGCTCGCGGTGAACTTCCACGGCATCCCCATGGGCGTTCCGCACACCCGCCCCGTGGGTGTCACACCGCACGGCAACCGCACCGACCTGGTGCCCGGTCACCGCAGTCCCTTCGACGAGGCACAGGTCCCCGGCAGCGCCGAGGCCCTCGTCGAGTACCGCCTCATGGAGGCCGGGCACGACGTACTGGGTGTCGCCGCGCACGTTCCGCACTACATCGCCCGCTCCCCGTACCCGGACGCCGCACTGACCGTCCTCGAGGCCATCACGGGCGCCACGGGCCTGGTGCTTCCCGGCATCGCGCACTCGCTGCGCAACGAGGCGCACCGCACCCAGACGGAGATCGACCGGCAGATCCAGGAGGGCGACGAGGAACTCGTCTCCCTCGTCCAGGGCCTCGAGCACCAGTACGACGCCGCGGCGGGCTCGGAGACGCGGGGCAACATGCTCGCGGAGCCCGTGGAGATCCCGTCGGCGGACGAGATCGGGCTGGAGTTCGAGCGCTTCCTCGCGGAGCGCGAAGGCGACTCGTAGGCCGTGCCGGGCGCCCGCACCGCGTCCGGCCGGGAGCGGCCTCCCCGCGTGGGGGCCGCGCCGGTGTCCGTCGGGGGCAGGCCCTAGGCTTTCCGGCATGTTGAAGGTGGGCCTGACCGGCGGTATCGGCGCCGGCAAGAGCGAGGTGTCGCGGCTCCTCGTCGAGCACGGCGCGGTACTGGTCGACGCGGACCGCATCGCGCGAGAGGTCGTCGAACCCGGAACTCCCGGGCTCGCGGCCGTCGTCGAGGCCTTCGGCACGGAGGTGCTCGCACCGGACGGAAGCCTGGACCGTCCCGGACTGGGCTCGATCGTCTTCGCCGACCCCGGGAAACTCGCGGTCCTGAACTCGATCGTGCACCCCCTGGTGGGGGCTCGCTCCCGCGCCCTGGAGAGCGCCGCCGCGCCCGACGCCGTGGTCGTCCACGACGTCCCCCTCCTGGCTGAGAACTCCCTCGCAGGCCTCTACGACCTCGTGATCGTCGTGGACGCCGCCCCCGAGACCCAGCTCGACCGGCTGGTGCGGCTGCGCGGCATGACCGAGGCTGACGCCCGCGCCCGCATGGCCGCTCAGGCCACCCGCGAACAGCGCCTCGCGATCGCCGACGTCGTCATCGACAACGACGTACCCCTGGAGCAGCTGAGGCGGCGCGTGGGGGAGGTGTGGGCGGATCTCGTACGCCGAGCGCACGCTCGCGAGGAATAGCGGCCCTCGTCGGGGGCGTTGAACCCGTGAAGTGAGGGAAGGACTCAGCCGTGCCCGAGACCAGCGGACCGACCGGACGTACTCCGGAGACGCATGTCATCGACTTCCGTGCCGCCGAGCAGCTGCTCGCCGCGCGCGACCCGCGGGGCGCGGTGAAGCTGCTCGACCCGGTGATCGCCGCACATCCGGAGAACACGGCGGCCCGCCTGCTGCGCGCACGTGCCTTCTTCGCCGCCGCGCAACTGCGCCCCGCCGAGCTGGAGTTCACGATCGTGCTGGAGCGCGAACCGGACAACGCGTTCGCGCACTTCGCGCTCGCCCGCACCTATGAGCGCCAGCTCCGCCCCGAGCAGGCCAAGCGGCACTTCAGACTGGCGGCGGCGCTCGATCCGAAACCGCAGTACCTGGAAGCCGCGCGCTTCGACTCGGACACACCCTAAGCCGCCCGCGACCGTGAGTCACGGGGTCCTGGGGCCGGGACGCGGGGCTCTGGAATCCGCAGGGCCCCGGACGCCCGGACGAGACCCACGGGTGGGCGGACCAGGCTTACGGGTGGTGGTGCTCCGGCGGCCGGTACGGCGGGATGTCACGGCTCGGCTGGTAGTGCGGGCCCTGATGGATGTGCCACAGGATCACGGTCATGTCCACGGTGGCGACGACCCACAGCACACCGCAGGCGGCGGCCCACCCGGGCCGTCCGGCCAGCGCGAACGCGGCCGTTCCGAAGATCGCCCAGACCAGGCCCCAGGCACTCAGCCAGAAGCGCATCCGCAGGGCACTGCGCGCTGTCGTCGGTTCACTGCCTGTACGCATCGGGATCACCGTTCCCGGACCACCGTTCCTACCGGAAAACGTACTCTCGTCGTGCACGTTCACCAAAGGGACGGCGGTCGGACCGACGGGGGAGGCGACAGTGCTGCTGGACGCGCTGCGGGCGGACGCGAGGCTCGCCGAATGGCTGAGAGACCTGGAGAGCGAGGCCCCGCCCCGGACGGAGGCGACGCTTCCGGACGCGGACGAGCTGGCGGACATCCTGCTCGACCTGTCCGTGGCCCACGAACACGTCAACGAGCTCGTCGCCCTGCGCTCCCGGCTCGCCGCGGACCCGGAGGCGATGACGCTGCTCACGCGGTGCGTCGCCCGCTTCGTACGGGACATGGGAGAGATCGGAAAGGGATGGGAACCGCCCGCGTTCCCCGCCTCGACAGGGTCGCTCGGGCGCTGCTTCCACCTGTACGTCTTCGTCGCGGCGCTCCCCTACGTCCGCGCGTACCACCGCGGTCGCGGCATCCCCGACGACGTGTCCCGGCGCACCCTCGCCGACCTCGGACGGCAGGTGGCTGTGCACCGCAGACGGCTCGGCACGCCGGGTCTGCTGTTCCCCTGGTGGATCGCCCTGCACTTCCACGGCGAGCTGTTCCAGCTGGGCCGGCTGCAGTTCCAGCGGTCCCGGCTCGGTCAGCGCACCGGCCACGCCGTCGCGGCGGCGGGCCTCGGCTCCGGACCGGGCGATCCCTGTCTGAGCGTGCACATAGCCGATTTCCGCGGACCGCTGACGCCCGCCGCCTGCGACCGGTCGCTCGCCCTGGCACGGGAGTTCTTCGCCCGGCACTACCCCGACGAGCGCTACGAGGTGGCGGAGTGCCACTCCTGGCTGCTGGATCCGCAGCTCGGGCGGTACCTGCCGGCGGACTCGAACATCATGCGCTTCCAGGAACGTTTCCGCGTCGCGTACCAGGAGACCACCCCGGACGACGGGGTGCCGGTCGGGTTCGTCTTCGGCGATCCCGAGCTGCCGACCCGGGACCTGCCGAGGCGCAGCGCCGTGGAGCGGGCGGTGGGGGACCATCTCCGGGGTGGCGGCCACTGGTACGTCGGGCACGGCTGGTTCGCGCTGCAAACCCCCTCGAACGAGTGAGGGGGGCGCAGGAACGAGGCGACGCGGGCTGCCCGTTGGACGAGTGTGAGCGTGGAACTGCGTGAAGGAAAGGCGTGAGGACCCGAGGCGGCGCCCGGCCCGGGGCGGCGGAGCCGGTGGGCCGATCGGACCCGGCCCGCGGCGATGAGTTCCGGACGCCCGCCCGGTCTACCCCTGCGGCAGCACCTCGCACCGCTTCGCACAGGAGACCCCATGTCCGAGACCACCGTCCCCGCCACCACGGCCGCCCCCGCCTCCGCCGCCCCGTCGCGCTCCCGACTCCTCCGGGGCCAGGGCGCACGGATTCCGCTGGGCGCCCTGCAGATCCTGCTCGGTCTCTTCTACGTGTTCGCGAGCGCCCTGCCCAAGCTCGTCGCGAACCCGTCGGCGGCCGAGTCCTTCGACAAGCTCGGCTGGGGCAACACGGGCATGTACCTCATCGGCACGCTCGAACTCGCCGGTGGCGTGGCCCTGTTGATCCCGCTGCTGTCCTCGGTCGCGGCGGTGGCGCTCAGCGCGCTGATGGTCGGCGCCTTCATCGTGAACGTCACGGTGGTGCACGGACCGTACGTGGCGACCCCGCTCATCCTGATCCTGCCGCTCGCGCTGATCGCGTGGGCCCGCAGGAGTCACAATGCCGAGCTGGTCCGGCTGGTCCGGCTGGTACGACGACGGGCGTGACCGCTGTACGCCGTCGAGGGCTCCCCGGCCGTGACGGGGAGCCCTCGACGACGTCGGGGACGGAGGACCGGACACCGGCGCGACCGGCGACCGGTCACCGGTGGCCGGCGCGCGTCGCGGGACCGCGCCCCCGGTCTCCAGGGACCCGGGCCCGTGACGTCCGGGTGTCAGGGGGCCTCAGGACCGCCGAGGCCCCGGAGGCGCTCCAGCTCGCGGCGGTCGCGCTTGGTCGGGCGCCCCGCGCCCCGGTCGCGGACACCCGCCGGGGCGACGGCCTCGCGCGGCGGGGGCGGCGGACTGTTGTCCACGTAGCACTCGGCCGCGACAGGCGGCCCGACCCGCTTGCGGATCACGCGCTTCACCACCACGATCCGCTCCCGGCCCCCGTGCCGCAGGCGGACCTCGTCGCCCACGCGCACCGCGTACGCGGGCTTGACGCGCTCGCCGTTCACCCGGACATGACCGCCCCGGCACGCGGTCGCGCCCATCGAGCGGGTCTTGACCAGACGTACGGACCAGATCCAGCTGTCGACGCGAACGCTCTCGCCGCCCGCCGGACGCGCGGCCACGGCCGCGGCCACCGCGTCACCGGAAGCCGTCGCGCCGTCGTCCGCGCTCTTCTTCTCGTCGTCCCGTTCGACGTCCGCACCCTCAGAAGCCATGCCCCGACTCTAGAAGACGTCGCCCGGCCGGGCCGCATTTCCGTCACAGGGGACCACCCTCGACGGCGGGAGCGCTGCCGCCCGGTCGTACGGTGGGGGGCATGGACAGAGGCCGGACGGACAGCGGCGATCACACGGATCTCACAGGTGACAGAGGCCTCGGGGTCCCGGCAGGTCCCGCCGGCCCGGCCGATCCCGCCGCATCGGCGGACCTGACGGACCTGGCGAAACTGGACGAGCGGATCACCGGGTGCCGCGCCTGTCCGCGGCTGGTGGACTGGCGAGAGGAGGTGGCCCGCACCCGACGTGCCGCCTTCGCCGACCAGACGTACTGGGGCCGCCCTGTCCCGGGCTTCGGTCCGCCCGACGCGTCCCTGCTGATCGTCGGTCTGGCGCCCGCCGCGCACGGGGCCAACCGCACCGGCCGCATGTTCACGGGGGACCGCTCGGGAGACGTGCTCTACGCGGCGCTGCACGAGGTGGGACTGGCCTCCCGGGGGACAGCCGTGAGCGCGGACGACGGACTGTCCCTGCGCGGCGTACGGATCACCTCGCCGGTGCGCTGCGCCCCGCCCGCCAACAAGCCCACCCCCGAGGAGCGGGACACCTGCCGGCCCTGGCTGGTGCGCGAACTGGAACTGCTGCGGCCGTCCCTCCGCGCGGTCGTCGTCCTCGGCGCCTTCGGCTGGCAGGCCGCGCTGCCCGCCTTCGCGCGGGCGGGCTGGGAGGTGCCGCGCCCCCGCCCGGCGTTCGCGCACGGCACCCGGGTCACCCTCACCTCACCCACGCGGCTCGACCTCTTCGGATGTTTCCACGTCAGCCAGCGGAACACCTTCACCGGACGGCTGACCCCCGCCATGCTGAGGGAGGTGCTGCGCACGGCGGCCTCGGCGGCGGGGCTGACGACCCGGCCGTACGACGGTTAGTCTCCCGCGATGGGCCTGTATCCGGAGATCGAACCGTACGACCAGGGAATGCTCGACGTCGGGGACGGCAACCGCGTCCACTGGGAGGTCTGCGGGAACCCGGCCGGGAAGCCCGCGCTGATGCTGCACGGCGGTCCGGGATCCGGCTGCGGACCCTGGTTCCGGCGCTACTGCGACCCGGCCAAGTACCGGATCGTACTGCTCGACCAGCGCGGCAGCGGACGCTCCACCCCGCACGCGAGCGCCCACGGCACCGACATGAGCGTCAACACGACCGCACACGTGATCGGGGACCTGGAACTGCTGCGACGCCACCTGGGCGTCGAGCGGTGGCTGGTGTGGGGGGTGTCGTGGGGCTCGGTGCTCGGGCTGCGCTACGCGCAGACGTGTCCGGACGTCGTCTCCGAGCTGGTGCTGACCGCCGTGGCCACCGGCTCGAACCCCGAGGTGGCCCTCCTGACCCGGGGGCTCGGGAAGATCTTTCCCGAGGCCTTCGAGCGATTCCTCGCCGACCTGCCCGAGGCCGAGCGCGCGGGGAATCTCGCGGCCGCGTACAACCGGCTGCTCGAATCGCCGGACGCCGAGGTACGGACACGGGCGGCGCGGGCCTGGACGGACTGGGAAACGGCGATCGTGCCGGCGCCGCCGCGCTCCGTGCAGCGGTACGAGGACGCCAAGTTCCGTATGGGGTTCGCCCGGACCGTCACGCACTACTTCGGCAACGACCACTTCCTGGGCGAGGGGAACGACGAGGGGGTGGTGCTCCGGGACGCCCCACTGCTGAAGGGGATCCCCGGCACCCTCGTGCAGGGCAGCCTCGACTTCGGGAACCTGCTGGGCGTCGTCTGGCGGCTCCACCAGGCCTGGCCCGACAGCGAGTTGATCGTCGTGGACGACGTGGGGCACACCATGGGAGCGACCGGGGTGGTGGACGCGCTGGTGGCGGCGACGGACAAGTACGCCCTGCGCTGAGCGGGTTCCGCGCCCACTGCGGGGCCCTCGCCCACCACGGCACCTGTACCGGCCGTGACTTGCTCGCTCACCCCCGTTCCTCCGCCCGCCGGGGCTCTTCCTCGCCGCCGAAGAGCTGCCGTACCGTCGAGCGGTAGTTGGTCCGTACGTGGGTGAGGGCGTGGGCGCGGGCGCGCTCCGGGTCGCCGGAGGCGATGGCCTCGTACAACTCCCGGTGTTCGAGAAGGAGTTGCGTCCACTCCTCGTTCTGCCGGGTGAGCCAGCGCAGCCGGCCGGCGACCGGTTCCAGGACGGAGACCAGCAGACTGTTGTCCGCCATCGCCAGAATGCGTTCGTGGAGGCGGCTGTTGATGTCGGTGATGGCCTCGGCGTCCCCGGCCTCGGTGGCGACGGCCGCGCGGTCGAGGAGTTCCTCGACCTCCGCCAGATCCCGCGGCCTCGCCCGTGCCGCGGCGAGCCCGGCCGCGTAGACCTCCAACGCCTCACGCAGCTCGAAGAGTTCGGCGACGTCCGTAGGGGTGAGCCGGCGCACCACCGTGCGGCGCGGAGTCTCGAAGTGCACGAAGCCCTCGGCGACGAGTGCGCGGATCGCCTCGCGCACGGGAACCCGGGAGACCCCGAAGCGCTCGGCGAGTTCGCGCTCGACCAGGCGGTCGCCGGGGCGCAGCCGCCCCGCGATGATCTCCTGCCGCAGCTCGCCCAGGACGCGTTCACGGACCGCGCCCAGGGGTTCGATCTTCGTCATGGGCTCATCTTCGCCGACTCGGTGGGTGTTTTACGGAGCCGTAACGGCACGGACATCGGTCGGAACGCTTGACGGCGGGACCATGTGCGCAGTTTGGTATACCAAACGTGACCGGTAAGGCTGCCTCGCAGCCCCGAACGCGTCTTCCGACGGTGAAATCCGACCGCAAGGCGCCATCTGTCCTCCGTCCCCTTGCCCATGGAGGCCCCGTGTCCCTCGCCGATCGTGCCGAAGTCACCGGCACGCCCGCGTTCGTGCCCGACCCCCGGCTGGTCAACGAAGACCTCGCGCCCGCGGAGAGGCGCAACTGGAAGGTCTTCGACCTCTTCGCCATGTGGATGTCCGACGTCCACAACCTCGGCAACTACACCTTCGCGGCGGGCCTGCTCGTCCTCGGCATGAACGTCTGGCAGATCTTCACGTCGCTGCTGGTCGGCTTCGTGATCATCTATGCCGGCATGAACCTGATGGGCCGCGTCGGCCAGCACACCGGCGTGCCCTTCCCCGTCGTCAGCCGCATCAGCTTCGGCGTGTGGGGCGCCAACATCCCCGCGCTGATCAGGGCCGTCATCGCCATCATGTGGTACGGCATCCAGACCTATCTGGCGTCGGTCGCCGTCAACGTCATGCTCCTCGCGGCGTGGCCGGGCCTGGTGTCGTGGACCCATCACTCCTTCCTCGGTCTGGACGCGCTCGGCTGGACGTCCTTCCTCTCGCTGTGGGTGATCCAGGCGCTCATCATCAGCCGGGGCATGGAGTCGGTCCGCAAGTTCCAGGACTTCTGCGGCCCGGCCATCTGGCTCGTCATGATCGCGCTGGCCGTCTGGGTCCTCGCCAAGGCCGGCTGGAGCATCTCGCTCACCTCGACCCCGCACCCGGTCTCGGTGGGGGAGCAGTGGCGGCAGTGGTTCGGCGCGGTCGGTCTGATCCTGGCCACGTACGGCACGCTGATGCTCAACTTCTGCGACTTCTCACGGTTCGCACCCAGCTACCGGACGGTCAGGCGCGGCAACTTCTGGGGTCTGCCGATCAACTCCACGGCCTTCGTGATCGTGTCGGTCGTCGTCACGGCCGGCTCCATCGAGGCGTTCGGCGAGGCCATCACCGACCCCGCGGAACTCGTCGCCAAGGTCGGCAACACCTGGGTCATGGTGCTGGGCGCGCTGCCCTTCGCCGTCGCCACCATGGGCGTCAACATCGTCGCCAACTTCGTGTCGCCGGCGTACGACCTGGCGAACGTCTGGCCGCAGAAAATCACCTTCAGGGTCGGCGGCATGATCAGTACGGTCGCCGCGCTGGTCGTGACCCCGTGGAACCTCTTCTCCAACCCCACCGTCGTCAACTACTTCCTCGGCGGCCTCGGTGCCTTCCTGGGCCCGTTGTTCGGCGTGATCATGCTCGACTACTACTGGGTCAGGCGCGGTCGAGTCGACGTGGACCAGCTCTTCGACGCGCGGCCCGGATCGCCGTACTACTACCGCAAGGGTGTCAATCCCAAGGCCCTGTGGGCGTTCCTCCCGTCGGCGGCGGTCGCCGCGGTCCTGGCCCTGGTGAAGACGTTCAGCGACGTGGCCCCGTACTCCTGGTTCATCGGGACCGCGCTGGCCGCGGGCCTGTACATGGCCCTGTGCCGGACCGAGCGCCGTGCCGCCGACCACCCCGTCACCGAGCCCGTGGAGGTCTGAGCGGCGTGCGCATCGTCGTCACCAACTGCAACACGACGCAGGGGATGACCGAGGAGATCGTGCGAGGTGCCCGGGCCGCCGCAGGCCCGGGCACGGCCGTGCTCGGTCTCACCCCCGCGTGGGGGCCCGAGTCCGCGGAGGGCTGGCTCGACAGCTATCTCTCGGCCGCCGCCGTCCTCGACACCCTGCGCACGTACGAGGGCCCGTACGACGCCGTGGTCATGGCCGGTTTCGGGGAGCACGGTCGTGAGGGCGCGCGCGAACTGGTGAACGTTCCCGTCGTGGACATCACCGAGGCCGCCGCCCACCTGGCCTGCTTGCTCGGCCGCCGCTACGGCGTCGTCACCACGCTGGAACGCTCGCGCGGCCAGATCGAGGACAGCCTGTACGCCGCCGGCGTCGCCCAGCACTGCGCCGCCGTCGTCGGCACGGGCCTCGGCGTCCTCGACCTCGGCGACGCCCAGCGCACGGAGGCGGCCTTCGTACGCGCCGCCGAGCGCGCCCGCGAGGCCGGGGCCGAGGTCCTGGTCCTCGGCTGCGCGGGTATGACCGGCCTCCGACGGGCGGTGGGCGAGAAGCTGGGCCTGCCGGTCGTCGACGGGGTCGCCGCGGCGGTCAAACTGGCGGAGTCCCTGGTGTCCTTGGGACTGACGACGAGCCGGGCGGGGGGATACGCGCGGCCGCTGCCGAAGCGGCGGGACTGGGGGCCGCGGGGGAAAGAGGGGTCGGCGGCGGGCTGACGGCCCTTCACGGAAGAGCGAAGCCAAGGGCCCGTGCGGACAGGTGGGAGCCCTGTCCTGAAACCGGCGCAGGCCATGGGTGATCACAGAGCTGCCAGCACTCTTCGGCCACCCGGGACCTGCCTCGAGCGGCGTGGTCGTACGCTTCGCCGAAAAGTTCAGGGTCCCGTCGCTCGGTTCAGATCGCTGGAGCAGCCATCGGGGAGCGGGTTGCGGCGGAGATGAGAATCGCGTGATCCCTCCTCTCGACCGACAAGCCCGCCTCCTGACACCACCCGAGCAGCCTCCCCGTGCCGTGTTCAGGCGGTGGCCCCCGACGTGGGGAGGCGCAGTTCGGCCCATACCGTCTTGCCGGGTGCGGCGGGGCGCGGGGCGACGCCCCAGTCGTCGGCGAGGGCTTCGACGAGGAGGAGACCGCGGCCCGACTCGCCGTCCGGGCACGGTGTCCCCCGGTTCGGGAGCTTCTCGGCGCGGGTGTCGGCGACCTCGACCCGGAGCGCGCCCCCGCTCTCCGTGAGGCGGAGACCGAAGTCGCGGCCGGTCACGTGGCCGTGGCGGACAGCGTTCGCGGTGAGCTCCGCCGCGATGAGAGTGACCGTCTCGTTGGCCGTGGAGGCGTAGGGGTGGCCCCACGCGTGCAGACGGTGGGAGACGAGACGACGGGCGAGTCGTGCGCCGCGTGGGGTGGAAGTGAACCGCATGGCGAACTCCTGTACGCACGCCATACGTTGTGGCATATGCCCTTGTGGGGGAGTTGCGGACTTCATGACGTCAACGGTCGTGGCGCGTGCGTAGCTTTGAACAGGCACGACGCGCTGACCGCTGCCGCTTGTACGTGACGGGCGCCCGGTTGTACGCGGAGTGTGGCGTGACCGGCCTCCCGTACGGCGCGTTGGTCGCGGGAGCGATTGCGGTGGTTCGTACGGAGGGTGCCGGGCGTGGAGGAGCAGCAGGCCGAGGGCGAGCACGAGTTCGGGGCCGGGATTCTGCACGTGTTCGGGCGTCAGCTGAAGCTGTGCCGGGAGCGGGCGGGGCTGGACCGGACCGAGTTGGGGACGCGGACGGGGTACTCGGCGTCGACGATCGCCTCCTTCGAGCAGGGAAGGCGGATTCCTCCGCCGAGATTCATCGACACCGCTGACGAAGTGCTGGATGCGGGTGGAGTGTTGAAGGCGGGCAAGGGAGAGGTGGCTCGGGCGCAGTATCCGGCGTTCTTCAGGGACGCGGCCCGGTTGGAGGAGCACGCGGTCGAGCTTCACGTGTACGCGAACCAGGCGGTCCCCGGCCTCTTGCAGACGGAGGAGTACGCGCGAGCCGTGTTCACGATGAGGCGCCCTCTGTTGGACGAGGACACTGTCGAACAGCGTGTCGGAGCACGCCTGGTCAGGCAAGAGACCTTCTCCCGGGTGCCGTTGCCCACGATCAGCTTCGTCGTCGAGGAGTCCGTCCTGCGGCGTCCGCTGGGCGGCAGGGCTGTGATGCGGGGCCAGTTGGAGCAAATGTTGCTGCACGGTCATCGACGTAACGTCGAGATCCAGGTGATGCCCACGGAACGCGAGGACCACGCCGGACTGGCTGGTCCGTTCACCTTGATCGAGACAGGGGAAGGGCGGAGGATCGCCTACGCGGAGGTGCACAAGGACAGCCGCCTCTATACGGAGCGGAAATCGGTCCGGGAGCTCGAAGAGCAGTACGGGCTTCTGCGCGCCGAGGCACTTTCTCCGCGCGAGTCGCTGGCCTTCATCGAGAAGTTGCTAGGGGAGAGATGAGCGTCGTGAACCCTGTCGGGAACGTACCCGAGCCGGCATGGAGCAAGAGCAGCTACAGCAGCGGCGAAGGCGGAGAATGCGTCGAGGTCGCGTCCTGGTCCGGCGTCACGTACGTCCGAGACTCAAAGCACAGGACCGGCCCCGCGCTGGGCCTCACCCCCACCGCCTGGACCGAGTTCATAGGCTTCGCGGCCGGGGCCCGGGAGGCGCGCACCGAATAACCCTTCGAAATGGTCCCGTTGTCACTGCTACCGTCACCGACGTGGCGAAACTCAATCAGATCATCGCAGTGGAGAAGGGCGTCAAGTCCAAGTCCCATCAGGACCTGACGGCGGCCCATCACGGGCTGCAGAAGCCCGCGTTGCTGGCCGGTATCTCGCGGACCTATCAGCCGAAGGACGAGGAGGGCGAGCAGCTGCCGCCCGAGTCCACGCGGGTGCAGGTGCAGGCCGAGGACGTGCTCCGGGACACCGCGGGGACGCTCACGCGGCTGTTCGATGTGACCGCCACCAAGGACTGGGCCAACTGCGCGGCCCGTGCGGACGTGAAGGTGGACGGCCGGGTGCTCGTCGCCGACGTGCCCGTCTCCTACCTGCTCTTCCTCGAGAAGCAGCTCACCGACATCAACACCTTCGTCAGGAAGCTGCCGGTTCTCGACGCCTCCGAGTCCTGGGTGCAGGATCCCTCCACAGACGCGTGGAAGACCGAGCCCGTCCGCACGCTGCGGACGAAGAAGGTCCCGCGCAACCACGTGAAGGCCGAGGCCACCGAGAAGCACCCCGCGCAGGTCGAGGTGTACTACGAGGACATCCCCGTCGGGTACTGGACGACCGTGAAGTTCTCCGGCGCCCTGCCCGCCCGGCGCGTGAACGAACTCCTCGACCGCGTCGAGAAGTTGCAGCAGGCCGTCAAGTTCGCCCGCGAGGAGGCGAACGGCGTGGACGTCGTCGACCAGCGAGTCGGGGACTCCATTTTCGGCTACCTGTTCGGGTAGCCTCTGAATCTCCCCGGCCACCACGCACCACGGCCGGGGTGCGCGAGGAGCGCAAGCTGAACCTGAAGCTTGTCGTGAATGCACGGTTCCAGTGGAGGTTCGAGCCCTCCCCGCGGCACCCAACGGCACCCCCACGGTGCCCACGCGCCGCGGTAGCCCAATTCGGCAGAGGCAGACCGTGATCAATCTCAGACTCTTGCTCCAGACTCAGCATTCGCCACCGATCGCCGGATCGACCGGGCCCAGGCCCCGGGACGCCGAAATGCCGGTTCAAGTCCGGTCCGCGCAGCTCGATGCGTGGTGGTCCAAAGGCAGGACGCGGCGACATAACGACTGACCTGGGTCCTCAAGCGTGCCGGCGTGCGAAATGGGTGGCATCACAGGGTCCGGGGGCCGGCTACGCCCTCGGACCCGCTTCCCGTTCCCGGACCCGCTTCCCCGTTCCCGGACCGGCTTCCCGTTCCCGGCCCCGCTTCCCGTCACAGCGCGCGGAGTTGCGTTCATAAAGAACGCCGTTCTCCCGCAAAGCGTCACATCGTCGAAACGCCCGCGCCCCTTTCCGGCCGGGCAGGCGATCTACCCTGGTCCCCACAGAGCCCGGCCGATGTCGCCCGAAGGCACCCCGCCCTCGCCCGACCGGAGCCCCGTGTCCCGCCTCACCGCCGCCGTACCGCCCTGGCTCGCCCACGCCCTGCGCACGCAGCGGGGACCCGTGCCCTGGAGCGCGGTCGTACGAGGTGCCCTGGCCGCCGGCCCCCTCCTGCTCGTGGCCGTCCTGAGCGGCCGTACCTCCGCCGGTGTCGTCGCGGCCCTCGGCGCGATGCTCGCCGGGATCAACGACCGGCCGGGAAGCCGTCGGGCCGCGGTCGGGCGGCTCGGAGCGCCGGCGCTCGCGGGAGCCGGTGGGCTGCTCGTGGGGTCGTACGCGGGACAGCACGTCGGGGCGGTGACGCTCACCCTTCTTCTCACCGTGCTCGGGCTGGTCGCCGGAGCCGTCAGCGCTGTCGGCCCCGTCGCGAGCGGAGCGGGGACGCAGCTGCTCGTCGCCTCCGCCATCGGGGCCGGAATGCCGCTGCCCGAGCCCGGATGGCAGCGGGCGCTCCTCTTCCTCGGCGGGGCCGGCTGGCTGCTCGCGCTGCGGCTCGCCCTGCCCACGCCCGGTGTCACCGCAGGCGACTACCGGTTCGACGGAGAGCGGGACGCCGTCGGCGCCGTGTACGAGGCCGTCGCCGCGCTGCTCGAAGCGGTCGGGGGGCCGGACGCGACCCGCCGCCGGGTCGCGCTGACCGCCGCACTCGATCACGCCCAGGACGCGCTCGACGGACCCCGGCTGCGACGCCGCACCGGTTCCACGGCCGAGCGGCGGCTGCACGCCCAGTACGCCGCCGCACTGCCGCTCGCCGAGGCCGCGACCGCCCTCGCCTGGGCGGGCGACCCGGTACCCGCGCGCGCCGTGCAGGGGCCACGTCGTCTCGCCGTCGCCGTGCGCACCGGCACGCACACCGGCGCGTTGCCCGCTCCCGCCCGCTCCGCACCCGCCCTGCGCGCCCTCGACGACGCGCTGCTGCACGCCGCCGACGCCTTCGACCGAGGAGACCGGGGAGTGCGGGGAGGCCAGGGAGACCGGAGCGGTGCCGGACAACGCCCGCACATCCGGCGCCGAACCGCCATGTCCCTCGTGCGCACCGCCCTGGGCTCCGGCGGGCGCGAGTACGGCCTGCGCGTCGGCCTCTGCTTCGGCGCCGGCGTGGCCGTCGCCCAAGCCCTCCACCACACCCGCTGGTACGGCAGCCATCCCCACTGGTACTGGCTTCCCGCCACCGCCGTCTTCCTCGTCAAGCCCGATCTCGGACCGCTCGCGTCGCGGGTGATCTGCCGGGCCGCGGGGACCGTGCTGGGCGCCGTCGCCTTCGCCGGCTTCGCCGCGCTGCTGCCGAGGCCGGCCGGGCTGGTCGTCCTGGTGGCGGTGTGCGGCGCCCTGATCCCCGTCGCCACCCGGCACTTCGCCGCACAGACCGCCGTCGTCACCGTCCTCGTGCTCAGCCTCGTCATGGTGGGAGGCGAGACGCAGGCCTCCTGGAACCGGATCGGCGAGACGCTGCTGGCCTGCGCGATCGTGCTGCTCGTCGGGCATCTCCCGGCGCTCGGGCAGCGCGGGGGAGGCGTACGGGCCCGGCTCGCACGCGCCGCCGAGGCCGCGCACGCCTACCTCACCCATGTCCTGGACGACGGCACGACGGACGACCGGACGGGCCGCTGGGCGCTCCGCCGGGAGGCCTACCGCTCACTCGCCGAGGCCCGCGCCGTGATCGACGTCGCCGCCGCGGAGCTCCCCGCCCTGGCCCGGCACGCCGAGGGCACGGACGAGGTCGCGGCCACCCTCGAACGGCTGGTCGACACCACCACCGCCTGCGCCGTACAGCTCGACGACACGGGACGGCTCACCCCCCGGCACACCGGACGGGTCGCCGAACTCCTCGACGAACTCGACGAACGACGGGCGGGGGCGGGGCTCACGCCACGGGACGGGCAGCGGGCCGCCCCCGCGCCGCTCGCGGGCTGATCACCGCCGGGCGACAGTCCGGCGACAGCCCGGCGAGAGCCCGGACGACATCCCGGCGCGGACGTCGGCGGAACGATGCGCCAAGCGGTCGGAAAAATCTTGGTGCTGCGCCGATGAGTTCCGTCCCCGCGCCCGGTCACCACACCGAAGGCACCGTTCGGTAGGAGGGACACATGACGCTTCCGCGGATCGTCTCGCGCGAGGAGTGGCGCACCGCGCGCGAGGAACTGCTGGTCAGGGAGAAGGCCGCCACGCGCGCGCGGGACGCGCTGGCCGCGGAGCGGCGCGGGCTGCCCATGGTCGAGATCGACAAGGAGTACGTGTTCGAGAGCGGCGACGGGAAGGCGACGCTGCTCGACCTCTTCGCGGGACGCCACCAACTCGTGGTCTACCACTTCATGTTCGCGCCGGAGTGGGATGCGGGCTGTCGCAGCTGCTCGGCCTTCCTCGACCAGATCGGACACCTCGCGCATCTGCGCGCCCGCGGCACCGAGTTCGCCGCCGTCTCCCGGGCGCCGTACACGAAGATCCTGCCCTTCAAGGCCCGTATGGGCTGGACGCTGCCCTGGTACTCGTCCCGCGAGAGCGACTTCAACTACGACTTCCAGGCGTCCTTCGGGGGCGACGAGCCCTACGAGCGGCCGGGGGTGAGCTGTTTCCTGCGGGAGCGCGACCGGGTGTTCCACACGTACTCGACGTACGAGCGCGGCCTCGACGGGCTCGGCTCCACGACCACCCTGCTCGACCTCACCGCGCTCGGACGGCAGGAGGAGTGGGAGGAGCCCGCGGGACGGGCGTCCGCGCTCGGGGCGCCGGCGGGCAGCGAACGGATCCGGTACCACGACGAGTACGAGGACTGAGCCGGGCACGTGCGCCGAACCGAGGGCGAGGACCGAGCCGGGCAAGAGGACCGAGCCGAGTACAAGAACTGACAGGAAACGTGCGCGGAAGGAGAGCTCTCTCACACCATGCGGTGAACAGGTGTCGGCTACGTCTCAGTACCGTCACCGGGCGAGCCCTTCACCCCGCCTCTGGCGTTTAACTCTATGAGTCGCTCAACTTTTGAAGTACAGCGCTGCATGGAGGTACAGGGTGAACGGGCGAATGGTGCTGGAGCGCTTTCCCGCCGGCGGACCACGCGGTTCGTGGCCCGCCGAGGAGTTCGCGCACGCGTGCCGCCTGGAGGGGCAGGCCGCGGAGGTCGTCATGGACCTCGCCACGGACGCGTTCCTGGTGATCGTGCGCGGCGGGGAACTCGTCGAGTAGCGTTCCGCGCCGGATCAACCCGCCTTCGGCGCGGGCACCTTCGAGGTGAACTGCTCCGCCTGCAGCGAGTACAGCTCGGCGTAGACCCCGCCCGAGGCGAGCAGTTCGTCGGGGCTGCCGGACTCCACGAGACGGCCCTGTTCGAGTACGTGCACAAGATCGGCGTGGCGGACCGAGGCCAGCCGGTGCGTGATGAGGATGACCGTCTGCCCGCTGCCCGCCAGCGCCCGGATCTTCTCGAACACCTCCAGCTCGGCCCGCGCGTCGAGGGCCGCGGTGGGCTCGTCCACGATCAGGATGCGGCCGCGGCGGTACGCGGCCCGCGCGATGCCCAGACGCTGCCACTGCCCGCCCGACAGCTCGTGTCCGCCGCTGAAGCCCCGGGCGAGGAGCGTGTCCAGGCCGCGGGGCAGGTCGGCGACCACGTCCTCGGCACCGGCCTCCGCGACCGAGGAGGCGACGCGCTCGTCGGTCAGCGGGGCCGAGGCCCGGCCGACCGCGACGTTGACGCGGGCCGTGAACGGCCACCGCTTGAAGTCCTGCGCCACCATCGCGATGCGCCCGGCCAGTTGCTGCCGGTCGACGGTCGCCACGTCGACGTCGTCCCACAGGATCCGGCCCCGCTCGGGCGCGTAGAGACCCGCGAGCAGCTTCACCAGGGTCGTCTTGCCCGAACCGTTCTCGCCGACGAGCGCCACGATCCGGCCCAGCGGCAGCCGGAGGGTGACATCCGCGAGCGCGGGCCGGGTCGACACGCCCGGATAGGTGAACGTGACGTTCTCGAAGCGGATTTCGCTCGGATCCTCGGGGAGCGGATCGCCGCCCACCGGGATCGCGCGCTCGGCCGCCTCGACGTACAGCCGCTGCAGGTCGCCCACGAACAGCGCCTCCTCGTGCAGGGAGTTGACCTCGAGGACGAGGGTGTCGAGGCTCGCGGAGCCGGTGCGGATCGCGAGTACGGCCGTCCCCGCCACCGAGAGCGCCATCGCACCGCTGACCAGCAGCGCGCCGAGGGTCGCGTAGGTCGCCACCGTGGCCAGCCCCGTCCAGGCCGCCGCGATCAGGCCGGTACGGGCGGAGAGGCGTGCCAGTCGGGCCTGTTCCGCCTCGGCGGTCTCCGACATCGAGCGGAAGTGGCGCAGCAGGAACGGGCCGACACCGTGCACGCGGATCTCCGGAGCCGCCTCGGGCTCGGTCAGCAGGTTGCTGATCAGATGGCCGGCACGGGCGTGCTGCACCCAGGTGTGGAAGGACTCGTAGCGGCGCCGGGCGATGGTCAGGGAGCTCCAGGCGCTCGGCAGGGTCATCGTCACGAGCAGCGGCAGCAGGGCGGGGTGCAGCACGGTCAGCACGCCCGCGGCCGCGATCAGGGAGATCATCGCGTTCACGACGCGGGTGGCGATCGCGATCATGCGCCGGGCCGACGAGGCACCGTACTGCGCGGTGTCCAGCAGCTTGTGGAAGGCGTCGTCCTCGATCGCGGACAACTCCACGGCCGCGGCGCGTTCCAGATAGAGCTCGGTCGCCACCCGCTCCACCTTGGGTTCCAGACGTCCGGTGGCATAGGTGGAGGCCGCCCGCAGCAGTGCGGAGAGCAACATCACGACGGCGACCGTGACCAGCGCCGGCAAGGCTCCGCGCAGCCGGTCCTGGACCGGGCCGCTCGTGACCAGCCTGCCCAGCACGTTGTTGACGGCCAGCAGGCTCACCGCCTGCGCCGCGCCCCGGGCCAGCTCGGCGACGAGCACGATACGGGCGGCGCGGCGGTCCGCGGTCCAGGCGAGCCGGAAGCTGGAGGCGAGCAGCGCCGGCAGCCGCGTCACCATCGCGCGGAAGTTCAACTCCAGGAACGCGTCCGAGTGTTGCGACCACCCCATGTCGTAGCGCAGGGGGCCGCCGAAGAGCAGGCGTTCCGATGCGGAGGGCGCCGTCCTGCCGTCGTCACGCCTCTTCTTCGAAGCCGCTTCCCGCGCCGATCCCTGTTCGGTTCCCGGTGTCGCGTCCTGTGCCGCGTCGGGCGGCGCTTCCCGTGCCGATCCGGGCGGTGCTTGCTGTGCTGCTTCCCGTTCCGCTTCTTCTTCCGCTGCTTGGGACGCCGATGCATGCGGCGTCCTCTGCACCGGCTCTCCTGCCGAACTCCCCACCATGGGCCTCCCCGGGTACGGACGAACGGTGCCCTCCCCAGGAACGCGGCCCTTCACGCACGGCGGCAGCGGGGCATGGGCGGCGACCGGCGCACTTCGGGCCCGCCCGGGAGCCCCGGTCGCGGCGGTCTACGCGCTGATCGGGCGCGACCAGACAGGCGTCGTCCCCGTGATCCGGCACAGGGCGAGATAGAGGGGGATCGGCGGGGTGTACGGCAGGGTGCCGTGCGGTCTGTGGATGAGTCCGGGGGCGAGCGGCGCGTCCGGTACGACCGCGCCGGTGGCGTAGTGGGCGGGCGCGGGCCAGTCCAGGGCCACATCGGACTCGGAGGGCACGAGCCACCACCACTGCGCCCTGTCGGCGTACACACAACCCACGCGGGGCAGTCGCGACAGCAGCAGGGGACCGAAGGGGGCGGGTACGGCCACCGCGTCGCACCCCAGCGGCACGGCCATTCCCTCGGGTACGGGGAGACGTCCGACGGTTCCGGACGCGGCCCGCGCGCGCTTCAGGCGGACCAGCGTGTCCAGGCCAAGGACCTGAGCGGCGGGTCCTGCGGCTGACGTACCCCTCACAGCCATTCGGTCCCCGTGCCCCACGACGTCTCCGTCCCGGTGACCCACGATGCTTCCGTCGCCGTGCCCCCCGACGCTTCCGTTCCGGTGCCCCGCCCTTCGGACGGCGGCTTCTTCGCGGTCCAGCCGAGGTCGGACCGGGCCGATTCGGCGCCCGTCGAGGGGCAGCGCGGCAGATCGGCCCAGACCAGCAGCCCCGGCCCGGTGTCCTGGGCGCCCCAGGCCCGGCACATGGCCGCGACGAGCGGCAGGCCCCGGCCGCGCTCCTCGTCGGGGCGCTGCGCCGAGGGGCGCGGCTCGCCCGGAGCGCAGCCCTCGTCCCGTACGGCTATCCGCACCAGGTCGTCGTTGTCGTGCAGTTCGCACACCACCCGCCGGCTCGCGCTGTGCAGGATGGCGTTGGTGACCAGCTCGGACACGACGAGGACAGCCGTGTCACAGGTGTCGTCGGACAGGGCCCAGCCGGTGAGCCGGGCACGCGTCAGATGCCGCGCCTGAGCGACGGAAGCCGGGTGTGCGGCCAGCTCGAAGCGGAACCGGCGCCCGCGGGCCGCACGCGAGCGCAGCCCTGCGATGGCACGGAGACCGGAACGGTCTTCGGCGGTGTCTGTTCCTAAAGGCGCGGACGGAGTCACGCGTGCCACTATCGCCCTGCCGTGGACACTTGGCAAGTGTCACTCTGAAAAATGCAGAGTGCCGTGTGACTCCGAGAAGGGCCGTGGCAGACTTCAGGCAACAGCTCGCCGAGCGGCGCCAGTTGGGATCGTCGAAGCAGACGGACGGAACCCGGAGGGCGCCGCCCGTTCTGTCCGGACTTGGTGTCCGGCCCGCGAGCGCAGTCGTTCGGGGCACAGTGTCGTTCAGGACTCACAGGACTTCAGTGGAGGTGGGACGTGAGCGAACCGCGGTCCGCGCCGACGGTCGGTCAGGTCGTCCTCGGCCGACGCCTGCTGGACCTGCGCGAACGCGCCGGCCTCAAGCGCGAGGAGGCCGCGCGCATCCTGCGCGTCGCGCCCGCCACGGTCCGCCGGATGGAGATGGCCGAGGTCTCCCTCAAGATCCCGTACCTCCAGCTGCTGCTGAAGTCGTACGGGATCTCCGACGAGGAGGCCGAGGCCTTCGTCCAACTGGCCGAGGAGGCCAACCGGCCCGGCTGGTGGCAGCGCTTCCACGACATCCTGCCGGGCTGGTTCTCGATGTACGTCAGCCTGGAGGGCGCGGCCACCCTCATCCGGTCGTACGAACCCCACTTCGTCCCCGGCATTCTGCAGACCGAGGAGTACGCCCGTGGTGTCCTGAAGGCGGGCGCCGTCGGCCAGACGAGACCCGAGGACATCGAGCGCCACGTGGCGCTGCGCATGAAACGCCAGGATCTGCTCATTCGTGAGGGCGCACCCCGGATCTGGGCCGTGATGGACGAGACGGCCCTGCGCCGCGCCGTCGGCGGACCAGAGGTGATGCGCGCACAGGTCGACAAGCTGATCGAGTCCACGAAGCTGCCCAACGTCACGCTCCAGGTCGTCCCGTTCTCCACGGGGCCGCACGCCGGCACGTACGGGCCCTTCGTGCTGTTTCGCTTTGCCATGCCGGAGCTCCCGGACATGGTCTACAGCGAGTACCTGACCGGCGCCGTCTATCTGGACGAGCGTTCCGAGGTGGCGACCCACCTCGAGGTCATGGACCGCATGGCGGCTCAGGCCGCGACGGCACATCGCACGAAGGAGATCCTTCTGGATCTCCGCAAGGAGTTGTGAATGGACAACATCAAGCAGCGGATGCGCAACGAGCGGATCTACAACGGAATGCCGGCTCGTGAACTCGGCAGCGAGGGCTGGCACAAGCCGTGGAGCGGAGGCAACGGCGGCAACTGCCTGGAAGCGATGAAACTCGCCGACGGGCGGATCGCGGTGCGCCAGTCGGCGGACCCGGACGGACCCGCTCTCATCTACACGCCCGGTGAGATGACCGCGTTCATCCAGGGAGCCAAGGAAGGGGTGGCGGATTTCCTTCTCTCCTGAACCTTTTCTCCCCGGCCCTCTTCTCCCCTGACCCTTCCGCTCTTGCGACCCTTTTCTTCTCGTCTGGTCCCCTTGCCCTCCTCTTGAGCTCCATTGAATGCTGTTGAACCCCCCTAAAACAGTGCTGAATTGAACACCCATCGTCGATACGGGAAGAATCCGGAGGTGCGCCGCAGAACTCGGAAGCACGACGGTGCGGGGCGTGGTCGTCCCGGTGACGGCGGACGCGGTCATCCGGGTGGCAGCGCCTCGCACAACGCCTCCAAGGCGGCCCCGTACGCGTGTTCCGAAGGCGTCGCGTACCCCACCACCAACCCGTCCGGTCCGCGCATCGTCGCCCGTGGGTGGCGGAACTCGGCGAGTCCGTCCAGCGCGACGCCCTGCCACGTCGCGGCCTTGACCGCCGACCTCTCGGTCCCGGGCGGCAGTCTCAGCACCGCGTGCAGGCCGGCCGCGATCCCGGTGACCTCGATGTGCGGGGCCCGTTCGGCGAGCGCCGCGACGAGCCGGTCGCGCCGCGTCCGGTACCGCTGCCGCATGCGGCGCACATGACGGTCGTACGACCCGGAGGCGATAAATTCCGCGAGCGTCAGCTGGTCCAGGGCGCTCGCCCACGCCTCCCGCTCGCCCTTGGCCGCGAGGACGGCGTCGACGTACCGCTCCGGAAGGACCATCCAGCCGAGCCGCAGGGCGGGCGACAGGCTCTTGCTGACCGAGCCGATGTGGACGACCCGCTCCGGGTCCATTCCCTGCAGGGCGCCGACGGGCCTGCGGTCATAGCGGAACTCACCGTCGTAGTCGTCCTCGAGGATCAGTCCGCCGCGCGCGCGTGCCCAGTCGACCACCGCGGCCCGCCGCGCCGGATGCAGCGGGCCGCCGGTCGGGAACTGGTGTGCCGGCGTGAGCAGTACGGCCCGCTCCCGGTCCAGTTCGCCCACCTGGGCGCCGTCCTCGTCCAGGGCCAGCGGCACGGTCCGTACGGACGCGCTGGTCAGCAACTCGCGGTGGAAGCCGAGACCGTACGACTCGACGGCCAGCGGCCCCCGCAGGACGTGGGGGAACAACAGCCGCAGAGCGTGCGCGAAGCCGGAGCAGATCACGATCCGATCCGGCTCGGCGGCTACGCCGCGCGTCCGTGTCAGGTATTCGGCCAGAGCCTCGCGCAGCTCGCGCCGACCCGCCGGATCGCCCGGCCCGAAGGCGTCGTTGGGCGCCTGCTGGAGGGCCCGGCGGTACGAGGCGAGCCAGGCGGAGCGCGGGAACGACGACGCGTCCGGGGTGCCCTGCCGCAGATCGTGCCGGGGGCCCCGGGCGGGTGCGGGTGCCTTCTTCGGTACGCGCGCGGCGGCGCCCGGCGCTGCGGTGTTCCCCCACTGCCTCAAGGGCGTGGCGACCCGGGTGCCCGAGCCCTGGCGGGCGGTCAGCCAGCCCTCGGCGACGAGCTCGGCGTACGCGTCGGCGACGGTGTTGCGCGCCATGCCCAGGTCGGCGGCGAGCGAGCGGTACGGCGGCAGCCGCGTGCCCGGCGCCAGCCTTCCGCCGCGCACGGCGTCGCGCAGCGCCCGGATCAGGGCGGCCCGGCGTCCGCCCGGCCCGGCCAGCTCCAAGTGCAGGTCGGCACCGATCCGTTCCGCAGAATTGACCCATGATTCCGCCATGGGAATGAACCCTACAACCGGTCTTTCCGGCCCATAGATTCATGGTCATGACGACGAACACGAACAGCAACACGGACGGGAACACGAGCACGAGCACCGGCACGGAGCGCGCGGCGGGCGCCCCCGCGGGAACGACGCCCGCGCCCGCCGTCGCCGGGCGCCCCCGCCTCGACCTCGCGAAGTCCGCCCCGAGGGTCTTCCGGGCCCTCATCGGTTTCGACGCGGCGGCCCGGGAGGGGCTCGACCCGGCCCTCGTCGAACTGATCCAGATTCGCTCCTCGCAGCTCAACCACTGCGCGTACTGCCTCCACATGCACACCAACGACGCCCGCAAGGCCGGTGAGAGCGAGGACCGGCTGCACATGGTCGCGGTGTGGCGCGAGGCCGGCCACTTCTTCACCGAGCGGGAGCGCGCCGCCCTCGCCCTCACCGAAGCGGTCACCCTGGTCGCCGACGGCGGTGTCCCGGACGACGTCTACGCGCGGGCCGCCGCGGTCTTCGACGACCAGGAACTGGCCCACGTCCTCGCCCTGATCCTCACGATCAACACCTGGAACCGAGTCGCGCTGTCGACGGCGAAGGTCGCGGGGACGGACACCCGCTGAGGGGAGGCCCAGGCGCCGTGACGGGACCCCGGGTGAGACCGGGAGAGCGCCTCGCGCGTGTCGCGGGACGGGTCGTTCGAACGCGCCCGCGCCGTCGCGGGTCTGTCGTAGGGACGGACCCGCGCCGTCGCGGGCTGGTCGCCTACGCCGTCATGGGGCGGTCGTACGGGCCGATCGGCGCCGGCAGGCTGGAGATTCCGGTCAGTGCGCGATCCACCGCGGCCGCCACCGCGCGGCCCTCGGCGATGGCCCACACGATGAGGGACTGGCCACGGGCCGCGTCCCCGGCGACATACACCCGCGGAACATTGGTCGCGAAACGCGCGTCGCGGGTGATCGTGCCGCGCGCGTCGAGGGCGAGCCCGAGCTGATCGATCAGACCGTCGTGCCGGTCCGGGCCCGAGAAACCGAGGGCGAGCAGCACGAGGTCGGCCGGGAGGGTCCGGCCGGAACCAGGGACGGGGCGGCGCCCCGCGTCCACCTCGACCAGGTGCAGCGAGCGCACCCGTCCCCTGGCGTCCCCGGTGAAGTGGAGCGTGGACGCGGCGAAGAGCCGCGCGTCCGCGTGTGCCGCCGGTGCCGTCTCCAGGTCCCGGGCCTCCTCGTGCGCGGGCGATAGCCGGTAGATCTTCGGATACGTGGGCCACGGTTCGACGTCGTGGTCACGCTCCTCCTCCGGCTGCGGATAGATGTCGAGCTGGGTCACGGACGCCGCGCCCTCACGCACCGCCGTCCCCAGACAGTCCGCTCCCGTGTCGCCGCCGCCGACGATGACGACGTGCTTGCCGGCCGCGGACAGTGGCGAGACCTCCAGATCGCCCTCGCACACCCGGTCGGCGAACGGCAGATACTCCATCGCCTGATGGATGCCGCTCAACTCCCTTCCCTCCACGTCGAGTTCGCGCCAGGCCGTGGCCCCCGTCGCGAGCACGACGGCGTCGTAGCGCATCCGCAGCTCCGACGCCGTGAGGTCCTGGCCGATCGTCGTCGAGGTACGGAACTTGGTTCCCTCCGCCCGCATCTGCTCGAGCCGTCTCTCCAGGTGACGCTTCTCCATCTTGAACGCGGGGATGCCGTACCGCAGCAGGCCGCCGATCCGGTCGGCACGCTCATAGACGGCCACGGTGTGACCGGCCCGGGTCAACTGCTGGGCCGCCGCCAGCCCGGTGGGCCCCGATCCGACCACCGCGACCGTCCGCCCGGAGAGCCGCTCCGGTGGGTTCGGCGGCGTGAAGCCGTCCGCCCAGGCACGGTCGGCGATGGCCACCTCGACGTTCTTGATGGTGACCGCGGGCTGGTTGATCGCGAGGACACAGCCCGCCTCGCACGGCGCGGGACACAACCGGCCGGTGAACTCGGGGAAGTTGTTCGTCGCGTGCAGCCGGTCGCTCGCCGCACGCCAGTCGTCGCGGGAGACGAGGTCGTTCCACTCGGGGATCAGGTTGCCGAGCGGACAGGCCTCGTGGCAGAAGGGGACTCCGCAGTCCATGCAGCGGTCGGCCTGGCGTCTGATGATCGGCAACAGCGCACCCGGGACGTACACCTCGTTCCAGTCCCGCACCCGCTCCCCGACGGGCCGGCGAGGATACTCCTCGCGCGGAGTGGTCATGAATCCCTTGGGATCGGCCATGGCCGTCCCCCTTGCGTGCGCATACCGTCACGGAGCCGCACGGGCGTCGGACACCTTGGCCACGCCGTTCGGGCGACACCCCTCTCCCGCCACGATACGACGCCTTCCCGGGCCCTGCCGCTCAGGTGACGGCCTGCGAGCGCCCCGGTCGGGAGCCGGCGCGAGCACGCGGAGGGTGCCCCCGCGTGCTCAGGTGAGAGCCAGCGTGTACGAGATCGCCGCGGCGGCCGACGCGACCGTGCGGACGTGGTTCCATCTCGTCCACCCGCGCACGTACGAGCGCCAGTGCACGGCGGTCTCCGGGCTGCCCGGGTCCACCCTCAGGAGCGCGTCGTTGCGCGGGACGTTCGCGACCACCGTCACCCCGAACGACCCGAACAGATACAGAGCGCTGCCGAGCAACAGCTCCACCGTTCCGTCCTCGGGCAGCAGCACGAAAGTGACCACGCCGAGCACGGCGCACAGCCCGGCCGACCCGACGAACAGCAGCATGAACGCCGGGCGGACCGCGGCCGTGTTGATCGCGTTCATCGCCGCCACGCCCTGGGCGGGCGGCAGCTCGGCCAGCCCCCGCATCACGAAGGCCGAGAACCCGTAGAACACCCCTGCCACCAGCCCGCAGCCGAGCACCCCCAGCACCGTCAGTACGAGATAAGGCCCATCGATCATGACAACCCCCGCGTCGTCGTTCCCCGAAGCCAAAGATCCTGCATGGCGCCTCCCGTCCCCACAAGTGAAATCCGTGGCGGTGACCCCGGCCATGGCCGAGCTGCCCGGACGCATGCGCGAGCGTCCAGGAGCGAGTCACCGCCGTCCCGCGCACACGGCGGGGCACGCGGGGAAGGCCACCGTCACGCGCCTGCCGTGAGCTCCTCGCGCCACCCCTGGAGCCGCGCCTCCACGGTGGGCGCGATCCGCCGACGTGCCTCGTGCCGCGGCACGCCGCTCATCAGCAGCTGGTCGTACGGCGTGTCCACGTGCCGTACGGACGCACGGACCGCCGAGGCCACCGCGCCCTCGGACAGCGCACGGCCCGCCGCACTGCGCCCCACCCGTCCGCTCCCGCGCACCGACGCGTGCGTGGCGATCTCCCGCGCCCGTTCGGCCGGACAGCCGGGGAACAGCCGGCGTATCTCCCACCCGAACGCGTCCGTGAACCGCTGGTCCTCGGCCTCCCGGCGTCTCGCGTCCCGCGCACGGCGCCGCCGCCGCGCCTCCGCGTCCTCCAGGCACCACTCCTCGGCCCGGGCGAGCGCCGTCTCCTCGACAAGGACGCCCTGCCGCTCGTACCGGCCCTGCCGCCGGTTGAACCGCACCACCACCGCCGACAGGGCACTGCCTTCCCGCGATCTCCGCGTCAGCGCCGTGTCGCCGCGCGGCAGGAACACCAGATGCCCCAGGTCAGCGCAGTCCACGCAGCGCGGCAATCCCTCCTCCAGCACCAACAGGGTCAGCGGTCCGGTCCGGCACTCGGCACAGTGCCGTTTCCTGAGCGGCTGGATGACGAGAAGTCCGCCGCGGGACGGAGGAGTCGCGATCGGTGCCATATACAGTTCATTCCCCTGCCCGGCCCGGGACCCACGCCACCGCCTGCCGTCTCTCCCGCGGGCCCTCGACCACGGGCCGGCCCCGCTCCCGCCTTCCCGTCCGCCTCCCCGGGACCGCGAGCGCGATGCCCGGGCGCGGCATCATGGGCCTGTGCGACTCGAAGCGATCACCTGGGAACGGCTCGGCGACCTCCTCGCCGAGCGCCTGCTCGACCTGAAGCCCGACGACGGCAGCCCCTGGCCGCGGATCGCCTTCGACGGAGCGCCGGCCGCCCGCCCCGGCGAGCTCGCGCACCGTGTCTCGGAGGCGCTGCGGATACGCGGCCGGTCCTCGCTCGTCGTCGGCGCCCAGGACTTCATGCGGCCCGCGTCCCTCCGGTTCGAATACGGTCACGAGGACGTCGACGCCTACTACGACGGCTGGTTCGACACCGGCGCTCTGTGGCGCGAGGTCTTCGGTCCCCTCGACCCCGGCGGGAACGGCCGCGTCCTGCCCGACCTCTGGGACCCGGCCACCGACCGCGCCACCCGCAGCGCCTACGTCCAACTCCCGCCCGGCGGGCTGCTCCTGTTCCATGGCCCCTTCCTGCTGCGGCACTGGTTCCCGTTCGACCTGAGCGTCCATGTCCTCCTCTCCCCGGGCGCTCTGAGCCGCCGTACGCCGGAGCCCGAGCACTGGACCCTCCCCGCCTTCCGGCGTTACGAGACGGAAGTGGCCCCGGGCACCGTGGCCGATGTGCTGGTCCGCGCGGACGATCCGCGCCACCCGGCCTGGAACGGCTGACGGCACGGACCGCAGCGCCCTGACGGCGCCGGTTCGTTCGCCCACCCCCGGCGATCGTGTGTGCCGACCCTCCTGGCAAGGACTTCCGGGTGCACATCCCCCGGGACGCGGCAAGAATGAGGGCGCCGGGACTAGCGGTGTGTTCCGCGCCGCGCCGGCCGTCCGGCACCGGGAGGTACTTCATGACCACTGCCGGAGACATCATGCACCGTGGTGCCCAGTGGATCCCCGCCCACGAGACCCTTGACCGCGCCTCTCAGCTGATGCGCGAACTGAACGTGGGCGCGCTGCCCATCAGTGACGAGAACGAACGGCTCTGCGGCATCCTCACGGACCGCGACATCGTCGTCGGCTGTGTGGCCATGGGTCACGATCCGGCCCAGATCACCGCGGGCGAGATGGCCCAGGGCACCCCGCGCTGGATCGAGTCGGAGGCTGACGTCGGCGAGGTGCTCCAGGAGATGAAGGGACACCAGATCCGCCGGCTTCCCGTGATCGAGAACAAACGCCTGGTCGGCATGATCAGCGAAGCCGATCTTGCCCAGCACCTGTCGGACGATCAGTTGGCGGGCTGGGTCGAGAGCGTCTACGCGTCGAGCATGACCCGCTGACCGCACGGAGTCTTCCCGTCACGCTTCTCGTCCGGTCGGCCGTACCGGGCGAGAAGCGCGTCAGAGCCAGCCGTTGCGCCGGAACCCCCGGTACAGGACCAGGCAACCCACGGTGATCACGCCTATGACGATGGGGTAGCCGAACCGCCAGTGCAGCTCCGGCATGTTGTCGAAGTTCATGCCGTACACACCGCAGACCATCGTCGGAACGGCGATGACCGCCGCCCACGCCGTGATTTTCCGCATGTCCTCGTTCTGCGCCACGGTGACCTGTGCCAGATGCGCCTGCAGGATCGAGTTGAGCAGTTCGTCGAACGAGGCAATCTGCTCGGTGACCCTGATCAGATGGTCGGAGACGTCCCGGAAGTACGCCTGTATCTCGGGGTCGACCACACGGATCGGCCGGGTGGCGAGCTGCTGGACGGGGCGGGCGAGCGGGACCACGGCACGCTTCAGCTCCAGGAGTTCACGCTTGAGCTGGTAGATGCGGCCCGCGTCGGCCCGTGCGCCGTTCTCGGCGAACACATCGGCCTCGACCGCGTCGATGTCCTCCTGAACCGAGTCCGTGACATGGACGTAGTCGTCGACCACGTGGTCCGCGATCGCGTGCAGGACGGCGGCCGGCCCCTTGGCGAGCTGGCGATGGTCGGCCTCCAGCTCCTCGCGCAGCGGGCCCAGCGAGCCGTGCCGTCCGTGCCGCACGGTGATCACGAAGTCGGAACCGACGAAGACCATGATCTCGCCGGTGTGTACCACCTCACTCGTCGCCGTCAGTTCTTTGTGCTCGACGTAACAGACCGTCTTGAACACCGCGAACAGCGTCTCGCCGTACCGCTCCAGCTTCGGGCGCTGATGGGCCTCCACCGCGTCCTCGACGGCCAGCGGGTGCAGGTCGAAGAGGTCGGCGATGCCGGCGAACTCCCGGTCGGTCGGCTCGTGCAGTCCGAGCCAGACGAAGCCCTCGTCGCTCTTGCGGATGCGCTCCACGGTGTCGACCAGATCACGGCCGCCCGGAACCCTGACGCCGTCCCGGTAGGCCACGCAGTTGACCACGGCGGAGCCCAGCGGGGACCGGGCGGGGTGACTCAGGTCGACGCGGACGCGCCGCCTGGCCAGTCGCGCCACCTTGCGCAGGCCGCCGACCCCGCCGAGGCTCGTGACCTTCCGCAGATTCCCAGCCATGGACATCAGGACCCCCTTGCGTGGATCTTCCCGCGCCGCATTCCGCGCCTTCGCCCGCCAGTCTGCCAGGCACGTTCGATCTCCGGGAAAGCCTGTGGGAACGGAATCCTCCGCTTCGCTTCCGAGGGATCGGGAAGCGTCGTCGATTCCGGACAAGGGGGTCAACTGGGATGATCCCTGCATGACGCGAACCGACGAGTATCTCCTCGACAACCAGCAGACCGAGGCGGGACAGCGCTTCGAGGCCTTCGCCACCCTCTTCGACCCCACGACGTTCCGGCACATCGAGCGCCTCGGCATCGGGCCCGGCTGGCGCTGCTGGGAGGTCGGCGCGGGCGGCACGTCGGTGGCGTCCTGGCTCGCCAAGAAGGTCGGCCCGACCGGAAAGATCGTCGCGACCGACATCGACACGTCCTGGGCGGTCTCGGCGGCCCGAACGCCGGTCGAGGTCCGGGTGCACGACGTGGCCGCGGAGGAACCCCCGGGGGAGGGCTTCGACCTCGTGCACGCACGGCTCGTGCTGGTCCATGTGCCGGACAGGGAGCAGGCGTTGCGGTCGATGATCAAGGCGCTGCGGCCCGGCGGCCGGCTTCTCGTCGAGGACGCGGACCCGGCGCTGCAGCCCCTGCCCTGTCCCGACGAGCACGGCCCCGAGCAACAACTCGCCAACCGGCTGCGCCAGGGCTTCCGCAAGCTGCTCGCCGAGCGCGGCGCCGACCTCGCCTACGGCCGCAAACTCCCGCGCCTGCTGCGTGAGGCGGGGCTGCGGGAGGTGGAGGCCGACGCGTACTTCCCCGTCACCTCACCCGCCTGCGCCGCCCTCGAGACCGCGACGGTCCGGCAGATCGGCCGGCAGCTCGTCACCGCGGGCCTCGCCACTCCAGAGGACATCGAGCGTCACCTGGCCAACGTGGCCACCGGCTCGATGGATCTGGCGACGGCGCCCATGATCTCGGCCTGGGGGCGCAAGTAGACGGCGCGGGTGAGGGACTACCGGGCCGGGGGCGCCGCTTCCGGCCTTCCTCCGACCCGTTCCACCGCCATCGCTCCCGCCCCGCATCCCTCCACCGCCGCCGCCTCGGGTTCGGCGCCCGCGAGCAGGGCGGCGAGGAACGCGCCGGTGAACGCGTCACCGGCGCCCGTGGTGTCCCGGGCCGTCGCGGGCGCCGCCGGAACGTGCGCCAGTACGGTGCCCGAGCGGGCCACGAGGGCGCCGTCGCCGCCCAGTTTCGCGACGACCAGCGGAATACGGCGGCTCAACTCGGCAGCAGCGTCCGCCGGATCGGGCAGACCGGTCAGCAGGCACGCCTCGTCGCGGCTGGGCAGCAACAGGTCGACGTCCTCGGCGAGCGCGAGGAATCGGTCCACGCCCAGCTTCGCGAGGAAGCCCGCCGACGCCGGGTCCAGACTGACCGGTACACCCCGCGCGCGTGCCGATTCCAGGGCCGCCGAGGCCAGCGCCCGGCTCGGTTCGGAGAAGAACAGGTAGCCCGACAGGTGCAGTCGCGCGACACCGTCGAGCAGAGTGGACGACCAGTCGCCGGGATCGAGCCGCAGTGAGGCCCCGCTGTCCGTGAGGAACGTCCGCTCGGCCGAGTCGCCCTGGTCCACCAGACAGATCACCGTCCCGGTCGGTGCCTCGGGATCGACGACGAGCAGGGGACGTACACCGCAGGCCGACAGCTCGCGTTCGTGCCAGGCGGCGGCGTCCGCGCCCACCCGGCCCAGCAGTCGTACGTCCGGGCAGCCCCGATGAGCCGCCCAGCAGGCGACGTTGGCGCCGGCCCCACCGGGCAGGGTGCGGACCGCGGCGGCCGTGTCGGTGCCCGCCGCGAGCGGCCCCCGATGCCGGGCGACCACGTCCGTGATCACGTCACCGACGACGAGCAGCGCCCGGGCGACATCCGGGTGGGGCCCCGCGTCCTGCGCCGCCCCACGCCGCGTACCTCTCCGCGTACCGGCCGCACCGGACTCGTTGGCGCGGTCGGTACGGTCGGCGCCGTCGGCGTCCGGGCCCGGGGCGCCGTGATCCGTCCCGCTCGCGTCCGGGTCCAGGCCGCCGTGATCCGTCCCGCTCGCGTCCGGGTCCAGGCCGCCGTGATCCGTCCCGCTCGCGTCCGGGTCCAGGCCGCCGCGATCCGTTCCGCTCATGCCCCCGCCCAGGCCGCCGCGATCCGTCCCGCGAGTCGTACGTTGCCCCGCACCGCCGCCAGATTGGCGCTGAGCGACGCGCCGTCGGTGTGCCGCACCAGGTGGTCGAGCAGGAACGGCGTCACGGCCTGCCCGGTCACGCCCTCGGCCTCGCACGCGCGCAGCGCGTCGGCGAGCACGCGCGCGTGGAGCCCCGGATCGAGCTGCTCCTCCTCGGGGACGGGGTTCGCGACGATCAGCGCCGATGCCGGGCCGTCCAGCGCGTCCTGCGCGCGCATGACATCCGCCACCTGACCGGGAGAATCCAGCGTCCAGTCCACGGGATGACCTGAGTCGGACAGATAGAAGCCGGGGAAGTGACCGGTGCCGTACCCGGCCACCGCGACACCCAGCGTCTCCAGGCGCTGCAAGGTCGCCGGCACGTCGAGGATCGACTTCACGCCCGCGCACACGACCGTGATCCGGGTACGCGCCAGCAGGCCCAGGTCGGCCGACTCGTCCTGCGTCGTCGTCCACTCCCGGTGCACACCGCCGAGCCCGCCCGTCGCGAACACCCGTACGCCCGCGAGGGCGGCCAGCAGCGCCGTCGCGGACACGGTCGTCGCCCCGCTCGCGCCCGTCGCCACCGCGAGCGGCAGATCGCGGTGCCCGAGCTTGCGGATGCCGTCCTCGTTCGCGACCCGTTCCAACTGCTCCTTGTCCAGTCCGACATGAGGACGCCCGTCCAGCACGGCGATCGTCGCGGGTACGGCACCCTCCCGCCGTACGACGTCCTCCAGTTCCAGCGCGACCTGCAGATTGCGCGGACGCGGCAGCCCGTGCGCGATGATCGTCGACTCCAGGGCCACCACCGGCCGGCGCGTGTCGAGCGCCTCCCGCACCTCTTCGGACACCACGATCACGCGCCTGCCTCCTGTCTGTCGGCCTACCTCATCTCTGGCGGGCGGCGCGCCCGGTCAAACCCTTGCGAGCCGAGGCCCACGGCACCAGCCTGGGGGCATGACGGACAACTCGCCACGTCTCGACCATGTCGTTCTCTGGGTACGCGATCCGGTCGCGTCGGCCGACTTCTACGAGAGGGCGGTCGGCCTGGAGCCCCTGAGGGTCACCGAATACGCCGCGGGGAAGGAACCGTTCCCCTCCGTACGCCTGAACGAGGAGACGATTTTCGACCTCGCGCCGCTCCCGCTGGCGGCGTACATGAACATGGTCCCCGGGGGCGCGGCCAGTGCCGGCCACCCCGTCAACCATGTATGCCTGTCCTTGGGGGGAGACGATTTCGACGCTCTGCGGGCGCGTCTGGAGGAGCGGTCCGTCCCCGTCTCGGGCTTCTCCTACGACTCGTTCGGCGCCCGCGGCCTGGCCAGGCGCAGCTTCTACTTCCGTGACCCGGACGGGAACGTCTTCGAGGCGCGGCACTACGAGTAGAACGGGAGAGGGGTGCTTCCCGGATTCGGGGAAGCACCCCCTTCGTACGCCCTGGATCAGACAGGCCGTACACCGGCCAGGGCCCCGTGCGGATCGAGCACGTACTTGCGGCCGGCGCCCTGGTCGAACTCGGCGTAGCCGCGCGGGGCGTCCTCCAGACCGATCACGGTCGCGTTGACCGCCTTGGCGATGTGCACCCGTTCGTGCAGGATCGCCTGCATCAGCCCCCGGTGGTATCGCATCACCGGGCACTGCCCCGTGCTGAGGCGATGGCTCTTCGCCCACCCCAGGCCGAGCCGCACCTTCAGCGTTCCGGTGCGCGCGTCCTGGTCGATCCCGCCGGGGTCGTCCGTGACGTACAGCCCGGGAATGCCGAGCGCCCCACCCGCGCGCGTGATGCCCATCAGCGAATTGAGCACGGTCGCGGGCGCCTCCTCGGCGTCCGGGCCGTGCGCGCGTGCCTCGAAGCCGACCGCGTCGACGGCCGCGTCGACCTCGGGTTCGCCGAGGATCTGCGCGATCTGGTCCTCCACCCGGCCCTCGGAGACGTCCACCGTCTCGCAGCCGAAACTCCGGGCCTGGGCGAGGCGTTCGGCGTTGAGGTCTCCGACGATGACGACTGCGGCGCCCAGGAGCTGCGCCGACGCGGCCGCTGCCAGACCGACCGGACCAGCCCCGGCGACGTACACCGTCGAACCGACCCCGGCGCCCGCGGTGACCGCGCCGTGGAAGCCGGTGGGGAAGATGTCCGACAGCATGGTCAGGTCGAGGAGCTTCTCGCGCGCCTGGTCGCGGTCGGGGAACTTCAGCAGGTTGAAGTCCGCGTAGGGGACCATGGCGTACTGGGCCTGGCCTCCGACCCAGCCGCCCATGTCGACATAACCGTAGGCGGCCCCCGGCCGGGCCGGATTGACGTTCAGACAGATGCCGGTCCTGCGCTCCTTGCAGTTGCGGCACCGGCCGCAGGCGATGTTGAACGGTACCGAGACGATGTCCCCGACCTCGATGAACTCGACGTCCGGACCGCGTTCCAGTACCTCTCCGGTGATTTCGTGTCCGAGGACCAGCCCCTCGGGGGCGGTCGTACGGCCCCGCACCATGTGCTGGTCACTGCCACAGATGTTGCTCGCGAGCACCTTGAGAATGACCCCGTGCCGGCACTTGCGGCCGACGTTCTCGGAGGCCACTCCCGGCCCGTCCTGCAGTTCGAGCGTCGGATGGTCGATGGTCCTGACCTCCACCGCACCCGGCTTGAGATAAGCGACTGCCCTGTTTCCGCTCTCGCTCATGCGTGATCGCCGTCCCTTCGGCCCCCGTGTCTTCGGATGCCAGCGGCTGTGCGCAGGGCGGAGTCTGCTACCGGTCACGCGTTCCGACCACCCTCCGCGCGACGCCTTTCCCGAATGCCCCTAAGGTGACCGCTCATGACCGAGAACAGCCGGGCCACCCCGTCCTTCGCCGTCCACATCCCCGACGCCGAGCTCGAACCGGAGCCGCTCGACCCGGACCAGATCGTCTCCGGCGCCCCGGTCGTGACCGGCAAGGTGCTGTGGGAGTCGGCCGACGGCAAGCAGTCGCGCGGCATCTGGCAGATCACCCCCGGCGTGGTGACCGACACCGAGGCGAACGAGCTCTTCGTCGTCGTCAGCGGCCGCGCCACGATCGCGATCGAGGGCGGGGGCCTCATCGAGGTGGGCCCGGGCGACGCGGCGATCCTGCGCGAGGGCGACCGTACGACGTGGACCGTGCACGAGACGCTCCGCAAGGCGTACCACATCAGCCTGTAGCCTCCGGCTGTTTCAGCCCGACGCCTCGTTCCCCGCCCGCTGCTCCGGACTTGGGAGCCCCTGTCCCTAGCCCAGGGCCGTGGGGCCCTGGCCCGCGGTGTCCCGAAGGCTTTCGGAGGGTCGGCCGTGCCGTCTGCGGGTGAAGAGCGCCAGTCCGCCCAGGGGGAGCAGCAGGCACGCGGCGACGAGGTTCAACCACCCGTAACTCGCCTCCGCGACGATGAGACCGGCCGTCGCCCCACCCACACCGGCCGCCGTGTTCATGGTCAGGTCGGAGACCCCCTGCGCGGCGGCCCGCGCGGCCTGGGGCACCGAGTCCGTGAGGAGCGCCGACCCGGACACCAGTCCGGACGACCAGCCCAGGCCCAGGACGAAGAGCCCCGCTGCGGTCTGTCCGTGGCTGCCGCCCGCCGTGCCCGCGAGCAGTGCCGCGCAGGCGAGCAGACCTCCGGCGAGCGCTATCCCGGAGAGACGCCCGTAGCGGTCGGAGAGCCGTCCCATGAGGGGCGAGAACGCGTACATACCCGCGATGTGCGCGCTGATCACCAGCCCGATCAGATCGATGCTCGCCCCGTGGTGCCCGAGGTCGACAGGGGTCATCGACATGATCGAGACCATCGCGGTGTGCGACACCGCCACGGTCACGAGCGCCAGCCTGGCCCGTGGCGAAGCGGCGACGGCGGCGAAACCGGCTCGGACGGACCGAGCGTCGGCGGACCCCTCCTCGGCCGGCGCGAGCGCCCGGGCGGTCAGCAGTGGATCGGGCCGCAGCAGGACGGCCACCAGCAGCGCCGAGAGCAGGAAGACCCCGGCCGCCCAGAGGAACGGCCCGGCCGCCTGTGGTATCCCGAGCCCGGCCACGCTGCGTCCCGCGGGCGCGGCGATGTTGGGCCCGAGCACCGCACCGATCGTGGTGGCCCACACCACGTTCGAGATGGCGCGGGCACGCCGCTGGGGTTCGGCCAGGTCGGCGGCCGCGAACCGCGCCTGGAGGTTCGCCGACGAGGCCGCGCCGAACCCCGCCATGCCGAGCAGCAGCAGGGGGAAGCTCCCGAGGCACGCGGCGACCACGACGAGGCAGGCCCCCGAGGCGCCGATGAGATAGGCGAGTACGAGCCCGGGCCGACGCCCGCGTGCGGTCATCAGCGCGGCCAGCGGTACGGAGAGCACCGCTGTGCCGGTGACCGTCGCGGTGGGCGCCAGACCGGACAGCGACTCGGTTCCGCTGACCTGCTTGGCCAGTACGGTGGCGAGCGCGATGCCGGTGGCGACACCGAGCCCGCCGAGGATCTGGCCCGCGATCAGTACGGCGGTGACTCGGCGCCGCAGCGCCGGTATCCCCTCGATGTCCACGGGCACGGCGGCCTGCCGTCCGACGGCGGTCACCGCGAAGACCCGCATGTCAAACAGGTGGAACGAGCGGAGCAAGCGGAAGCGGAGCAACCGGAAGCTGCGCACCTGGAAGCGGCGCACGTGGAGGCGGAGCCGGCGTCTGCCGGGCACGCGACTGCGAGGTGTGCGGCCACGGGGCGTGCGGATGCGGTGGAACGGGCTCGGGTCACCGGCGCAGTCTCCATTCCGCGCCGCGAGCGAACAAGGGGGAGCACTCGGGGCGGCCGGCCGCCTGCGTCCGCGGGCGCCGGTACACCGCCGTGCGAGCCACGGCTTCAGGGCGGCCGCTCAGGACCTCCGGTCCGGTCGCCGCTCCTCGTCTCCGCTTCAGAACAGCGGTTCCGGCAGCACCCCTTCCAGCGCCAGCAGCTTCCGCTTCGTCTCCAGTCCGCCCCCGAACCCTCCGATGCCGCCGTCGCTCTCCACGACCCGGTGGCACGGCACGACGACCGGCAGCGGGTTCGAACCCATCGCCACGCCGACCGCCTGCGCCGCGCCCGGCTGGCCCACCCGCCGGGCGAGGTCGCCATAGCCCACGACCGCGCCGTACGCGACGCCGGACTCCAGCTCGCGCAGCACCTGGCGGTTGAACCCGGAGATGAGCGACCAGTCCAGCGGCAGCTCGAAGTCACGTCGCTCACCCGCGAAGTACGCCCCGACCTGGCGTATCGCCTCGGCCAGGAACGGGGACGCGGGTGCCTCGACCGGCTCGGTGCCCAGGCGCGCGGCGAGCCGCTCGAGCGCCCTGTCGCGGACCGCGTCCGTGGCGTGGAACACCACGTTCACCAGGCCGTCGTCCGTCGCCGCCAGCAGCAGCGGACCGATGTCCGTGCCGACGACGCTCCACACGACCCGATGCTCGTCCTGTCCATGGCTGTTCATGAGATCCACCGTACGGCGCGCCACTGACAACGCCCGTGGTCCCGCCCGCGGTCCGGACGCGGCACGCACCAGGGGCGTCCGTGCCGCGTCCGACGGCCCCGGGAGCCGTTCAGCTCTCCTGCAGCGCGCTGCGGACCACGTCGGGCTTGTTCGTGATGACGCCGTCCACGCCGTAGCCGGACAGACGCTGGGCGGTGCGCGCGTCGTCGACGGTCCAGACGAAGACCCCCATGGGCCTGCCGTGCGGTCCCTTGAAGGCATGGACCGTGGCGACGTAGCCGGAGGTGAGGGAGGTGCTGTCCGGGTTGATCAGGTCGGTGAACCGCGCGTACTCGCGCAACTGCGCGTACGACGGCTTGCCCAGGAAAGCCGTCGTGATCCCGGGACGCAGATCGTGGACCGTCCGCACGCTCTCCGCGCTGAAGCTCTGGACGACCAGCCGGTGCCGGAGGTGCTCCTGGTCGAGCCAGCCCTCGTTGCTCAGCAGCTTGAGGGTCTCCCGCTCGATGCCCGGATAGAGGTCGGGGTTCTTGATCTCCAGGACGAGCTTCTGGTGATTGTGCGAGACCCGCTCCATGTACTGCCGCAGCGTCGGCACGCGCGTACCGGCGTACCGGCGGCCGAACCAGCTGCCCGCGTCGAGACGCGCGATCTCCGCGGCGGTGAAGTCCTTGACCTTCCAGGGAGCCCGGCGGGGATAGACCTTCTCGACATTGGTCGTGCGCGCCAGTGTGGCGTCGTGGAGCACCACGAGTTGGCCGTCCTTGGTGCGCTGGACGTCGTTCTCGACCCAGTCGAATCCCATCGCGGCGGCCTTGTCGATGGAGGCCAGGGTGTTCTCGGGCGCGTGGGCGGAAGCGCCGCGGTGCGCGACGATCACGACACCGCCGTCCGGGGAGCCGGCCCGCCCGTGCGGAGCGGGCAGTATCGAGGCGGTGCCCCCGAGAAGCACGGTGCCCCCGATGAGCGCTGTGGTCGTGGCGGCGGCAACGCGCGCGTGCATGCGTACTCCTCGCGTCGATCGATCACGTACAGCTCAAGAGTGACAGCAGAGGGTGAGACATGGGGGAGGTGCGCCGGGCGTGCATCGAATGGAGTTGACCAAGTCCGCGCACCGGCAACGCACAAGTGCGGTGAGATCGTGATTCTTTGCCGGAAAATCGTTCGACCATTCCGGTGGGGGTCATACTCTCTGCCTCACCCCCGGCCGTCGACGCGGCCCGGAGGAGTGGGGGCGTTTCTGGGATTTCTGGTGCAAAAGGGCGGGAAGGACAGCCGTACATGCAGGGCACGATCGACGGCTTCAGCTACGGACTCGTCACACCGGTGGTGGCGTTCCTCATGGCGTGCCTGGGTGGAGCGCTCGGCCTGCGGTGCACCACCAGATCGATGCTCGTCACCCGTTCCTGGCGGGCCGGCTGGCTAGCGCTCGGCTCGGCCGCGATCGGCTCGGGCATCTGGACCATGCACTTCATCGCGATGATGGGGTTCTCTGTCGCGGAGACCCCGATCCACTACGACAGGCCCACGACGTTCGCGAGTCTGGGCGTGGCCATCGTGATGGTCGGCGTCGGGATCTTCATCGTGGGCTACCGCGGCGCCACCGGGACGGCACTGTTCACCGGGGGCACCCTCACCGGTCTGGGCGTCGCCTCCATGCACTACCTGGGCATGGCCGGCATGCGCCTGAACGGCAAATTGGAGTACAACACGCTCACCGTCGCCGCCTCCGTCGTCATAGCCGTCGTCGCCGCCATCACCGCCCTGTGGGCGGCGGGCCAGGTCCGGGGATTCCTCTGGAGCGTGGGCGCCAGTCTCGTCATGGGGCTGGCTGTCAGCGGCATGCACTACACGGGTATGGCCGCCCTCAGCGTCCATCTCCACCACAGTTCCAGCACCCCCGCGGGTGACTCGGCCACCACCTTGCTCGCGCCCATGATGATCGGCCCGCTGGTCTTCCTCTGTCTGGCCGGTGCCGTCGTGCTGTTCGACCCCCTGATGGTGATGGGAAAGCCGGACCGGACCCCCGTGGAGCGCATACCCGGCATTCCGGCCCACCCGGGCGGTCCCTATCGCGGCCACCGCCCGCAGCGGCGCACCGGCCACGACCGTGCGCACCGGAACGTGCGGACCCCGCAGAGCCGGTGATCGGGCCCCGTTGTCAGTGCGGGGTCGTACGGTGGAACCCATGCGGCCCGTATCAAAGATCGAACGTTCGGTGGCGCCCTTCGAGGTCGTCAGCCCCTACCAGCCGAGCGGTGACCAGCCGGCGGCCATCGCCGAGCTGGACAAGCGCGTCCGCGCAGGTGAGAAAGACGTCGTCCTGCTGGGCGCGACCGGCACCGGCAAGTCCGCCACCACCGCGTGGATGATCGAGAAGCTCCAGCGCCCCACGCTCGTCATGGCCCCGAACAAGACGCTGGCCGCGCAGCTGGCCAACGAGTTCCGCGAGCTGCTCCCGAACAACGCGGTCGAGTACTTCGTCTCGTACTACGACTACTACCAGCCCGAGGCCTACGTCCCCCAGTCGGACACCTACATCGAGAAGGACTCCTCGATCAACGAGGAGGTCGAGCGGCTGCGCCACTCCGCGACCAACTCGCTGCTCACCCGACGCGATGTCGTGGTCGTCGCCTCGGTCTCCTGCATCTACGGCCTCGGAACGCCGCAGGAATACGTCGACCGGATGGTCAGCCTCAAGGTCGGCGACGAGATCGACCGCGACGACCTGCTGCGCCGCTTCGTCGACATCCAGTACACCCGTAACGACGTGGCGTTCGCCCGGGGTACCTTCCGGGTCCGCGGCGACACCATCGAGATCTTCCCGGTCTACGAGGAGCTCGCCGTCCGCATCGAGATGTTCGGCGACGAGATCGAGGCGCTCTCCACGCTGCACCCGCTCACCGGCGAGGTCATCAGCGACGACGAACAGATCTACGTGTTCCCGGCGACCCACTACGTGGCGGGTCCCGAGCGCATGGAGCGCGCCGTCAACGACATCGAGAAGGAGCTCGGCGAGCGTCTCGCCGAGCTGGAGAAGCAGGGCAAGCTCCTGGAAGCCCAGCGGCTGCGCATGCGCACCACGTACGACCTCGAGATGCTGCGCCAGATCGGCTCGTGCTCCGGCGTGGAGAACTACTCGATGCACTTCGACGGACGTGAGCCCGGTTCCCCGCCGAACACGCTCATCGACTACTTCCCGGACGACTTCCTGCTCGTCATCGACGAGTCGCACAACACGGTGCCGCAGATCGGTGCCATGTACGAAGGCGACGCCTCCCGCAAGCGCACGCTCGTCGACCACGGCTTCCGGCTGCCCTCCGCCCTGGACAACCGCCCCCTGAAGTGGGAGGAGTTCCAGGAGCGCATCGGACAGACCGTCTATCTGTCGGCGACCCCGGGCAAGTACGAGCTCTCCCGCGCGGACGGCTACGTGGAGCAGATCATCCGGCCCACCGGCCTGATCGACCCCGAGGTCGTCGTCAAGCCCACCGAGGGCCAGATCGACGACCTGGTGCACGAGATCCGCAAGCGCACCGAGAAGGACGAACGCGTTCTGGTCACCACACTCACCAAGAAGATGGCCGAGGACCTCACCGACTACTTCCTGGAACTCGGCATCCAGGTGCGCTATCTGCACAGCGACGTCGACACCCTGCGCCGGGTCGAGCTGCTGCGCGAGCTGCGCGCGGGCGAGTTCGACGTCCTGGTCGGCATCAACCTGCTGCGAGAGGGCCTCGACCTGCCCGAGGTGTCCCTGGTGTCGATCCTCGACGCCGACAAGGAGGGCTTCCTGCGCTCGGGCACCTCCCTGATCCAGACCATCGGCCGCGCGGCGCGCAACGTCTCCGGCCAGGTCCACATGTACGCCGACCGGATCACCCCGGCGATGGAGAAGGCCATCGACGAGACCAACCGGCGCCGCGAGAAGCAGGTCGCGTACAACGAGGAGAGGGGCCTCGACCCGCAGCCCCTCCGCAAGAAGATCAACGACATCGTGGCGCAGATCGCCCGCGAGGACGTCGACACGGAGCAGCTGCTCGGCTCGGGCTACCGCAAGGCGAAGGACGGCAAGGGAGCCAAGGCCCCGGTGCCCTCGCTCGGTGGCAAGGCGGCCAAGTCCGCCAAGAGTGCCGCGAAGACCCCGACCGACCGCCCCGCGGCCGAGCTCGCCGGGCAGATCGAGGAGATGACGGACCGCATGCGGGCCGCCGCGGCGGACCTCCAGTTCGAGATCGCGGCCCGACTGCGCGACGAGGTGTCGGAGATGAAGAAGGAACTGCGTCAGATGAGGGAGGCGGGCCTGGCCTGACGCCCCTTCGACCGCGTCGGACCTCGGCGGATACGCGCTGTGTTGCAAGACCGACACAAAGCGCGCCGCGGGGTTCGGCACTGTCGGTGGCGCTGCGTAGGGTTCTGGTCATCCGCGGATTCCGCGGCAACAGGGGACAGTCCGAGAGGGGATCAGCGCGTGACGGTCAACATGACCAAGGGTCAGGCCATCAGTCTGCAGAAGAACGACGGGGGCACCCTGACCGCGGTGCGCATGGGGCTCGGCTGGCAGGCGGCACCCCGGCGCGGCCTGTTCGGCTCGCGCACCAGGGAGATCGACCTCGACGCCTCCGCCGTGCTGTTCGCGGACAAGCAGCCCGTCGACGTGGTGTTCTTCCGTCACCTCGTCAGCGACGACGGCTCCGTGCGGCACACCGGTGACAATGTGGTCGGCGGAGTGGGCCAGGGCGGGGACGACGAAGCGATCCTCGTCGATCTGCAGCGCCTCCCGGTCCACATCGACCAGATCGTCTTCACCGTGAACTCCTTCACGGGCCAGACGTTCCAGGAGGTGCAGAACGCGTTCTGCCGTCTGGTCGACGAGACCAACGGCCAGGAGCTCGCCCGCTACACGCTCGCGGGCGGCGGCCAGTACACCGCCCAGATCATGGCGAAGGTGCACCGCTCCGGCCAGGGCTGGCAGATGACGGCTCTCGGCACCCCGGCCAACGGCCGTACCTTCCAGGACCTGATGCCCGCGATCCTGCCGCACCTGTAGGCAGCCCGACCGTAGGCACGAAGCGACACAGGGGGACAAGGCGATGACGGCCGAGCTGGTCCGGGGGCAGAACCACCCGCTCTCCCAGGTCCGTCTTGAGGTCCGTGTATCGGCCGGCCGGCCGGTCGTGGCCGGGGCCACGCTCAGTGACGAGCAGGGCAGGGTCCGGGGCGCCGAATGGGTGGCGCACCCGGGCGCCCCCACTCTTCCCGGGCTTGAGGTCTCCAAGCAGGCGGCGGCGGACCACCGTCTCGCGTTCGATCTCGACGCCCTGCCAGGGACCGTGCACCGGGTCAGCGTGCTGCTCGCGCTGCCGGCCGGCGTGGGCCCGGTCCGGTTCGGAGCCGTGGCCGCCCCCTTCGTCGCCGTGACCGGACTCGACGGCTCCGAGGTCGCCAGCTACACCATCACCGGCCTGGACACCGAGTCGGCCGTCGTCGCCCTCGAGCTCTACCGCAGACAAGGCGCCTGGAAGGTGCGCGCGGTCGGCCAGGGATACGCGGGCGGCCTCGCCGAACTCCTCACCGACCAGGGGCTGCCCGAGGCCCGCCGGCTCGCGGACAGCATCAACGAGGCGGTGGCACAGGGGCTGGCCCGCTCGGTGCCGGCGCCCCCGCCCCGTACGCCGGACGCGGACCGCTCACGACACGCGGCCGCCTCGGCGCCGGGACCGGATCAGCCGTACGCCGGACCGCAGGGCGCCTCCGGGACCGTACCGCCGCTCCAGACCCCGTCCTCGTCCCCGTACGACACGCCCGGTGGTCAGGGAGTCACCGTGCCGCAGCCGGGATACCAGGGCGGCACCGCACAGCCCGATCCCTCCGCGGTCGCGCAGCCCTCCGGACCCACCACCGGCCCGGTCGACTACAGCCACCCCGGCCGGCGGACCTCGGCGCCGCCCCCGCCCCCGCCGACCGCGCCGCCGGCCCCGCCCGGACAGCCCGCGCGGCCCGTCGCGGGCGACGCGACCGGCTGGTCCATGGAGGAGCGCCTCTACAACCAGGTGTGGGGGATGTTCGAGGACCTGGCCCGCAGCACGGCCGCCTACCGCAGTGCCGTCGACTTCGCCGACTCGCGCATGGAGCAGGAGCTCGACAAGGCCCTGTCCGACCCGCGCAGCCGGATCGGCGGGCAGAGCGAGGCCGCCCGCGAGGCCGCCCAGGCGAAGCACGCCGACCTGGTCGACCAGGCCCGCGCGGCGCTCGACCGGGACCTCGCCCAGCTCGCCGCCGAGGCCGACGTCGTCGAGCCCGCGCTGCCCGCGGCGTACGCACGCTGGGACAACCCGGTCTGGCACGGCTACCGGGTGCCCATGGAGATCCCCATGGCCGTGCGCCTCGGCGACCTCCACCTGCCGGAGAGCGAGGAGCTGAGCATTCCGATGCTGGTCCGGCTGCCGCTGGAGCGCGGTCTGTGGATCGACAGCGGACGAGCCACTCTGGAGGACTCGCTCGCCGACTCCGACGAACTGCGCCGGCTCGCGATGGACACGGCGGTGGCGAACGCCGCGCGGCTGCTCGCCGTCCATCCCGCGGGCGAGTTCACCGTGCACGTCATCGACCCGGCCGGTTCCGCGGCCCCGTCGCTCGCGCCGCTGGTGCGCTCCGGGGTGCTGGACGGTCCACCCGCCGCGGGCGCCACGGGTGTGGCCGACGTCCTGACCCGGCTCACCCAGCGGGTGGACCTGGTGCAGATGGCGGTGCGCGGCGGAGCCGCCGACTCGTTGCCGCCCGGCCTCGACACCGCGGAGCAGTTGCTGATCGTCAACGACTTCCCGCACGGCTTCGACGACCGCGCCGTGACCCAGCTGCGTTATCTCGCGGACGAGGGGCCGGCCGTCGGCGTGCATCTGATGCTGGTGGCCGACCGGGAGGACGCCGCCGGCTACGGCCCTCTGCTGGACCCTTTGTGGCGTGGGCTGCTGCGCCTCACGCCGGTGCCCGACGACCACCTCGCCGACCCGTGGGTCGGTCACGCCTGGGTGTACGAGCCCGCGCTAGTCCCGCCGGGCAGTCAGGTGCTCCAGCAGGTGCTCTCCCAGGTCGCGGCGGCCCGCCGCTCGTGGAACCGCTGACCGTCGGGACGCTTCACCAAGCATCAGTAAAGCTCCCTGACCAGCCAACTTGGCATTTCTTTTACCAATCCCTTTACCTTCACTTGGTAATTCGGGTACTCTCGTTCTCACGGAGGGGAGTACTCCCTACCTGCTGCGGCGTACCCGTCAATACGGATCTGGCCAGATCCCGGGGCGCCGGCCCGTGACCGGAAGGCGCACCACGCGCCCCACCGGACACGGGTGGAAGAGACCTCCGGTAGCGACGACGCTGAAATCTGCCGTTACGTACTGCCGGAGGCGCAGTGAATGTTTCCTTGACCCTCTGGGTCCTCACGATCTTGGGCCTCGCCGCCCTCATCGCGGTCGACTTCTTCATCGGCCGCAAACCGCACGACGTCTCGATCAAGGAAGCCGGAATCTGGACGCTCGTCTGGATCGCTCTGGCCGGACTGTTCGGGCTGGGACTGCTCGTCTTCTCCGGCGGCCAGCCGGCCGGCGAGTTCTTCGCGGGCTTCATCACCGAGAAGTCGCTGAGTGTGGACAACCTCTTCGTCTTCGTCCTGATCATGGCGAAGTTCGCGGTGCCCTCGCAGTACCAGCAGCGCGTGCTCCTCGTCGGTGTGCTCATAGCGCTGGTCCTGCGCGCGATCTTCATCGCCGCGGGCGCCGCGATCATCGCGAACTTCGCGTGGGTCTTCTACATCTTCGGCGTGTTCCTCATCTACACGGCCTGGAAGCTGATCCAGGAGGCCCGGGCCGACGAGGACGAGGAGGAGTTCGAGGAGAACCGCCTGCTCAAGGCTGCGGAGAAGCGCTTCGGTGTGGCCGACCGGTACCACGGCACCAAGCTGTGGATCCAGCACAACGGCAAGCGCGTCATGACGCCGATGCTGGTCGTGATGCTCGCGATCGGCACCACGGACGTGCTCTTCGCACTGGACTCCATCCCCGCCATCTTCGGCCTGACCCAGGACCCGTACATCGTCTTCACCGCCAACGCGTTCGCGTTGATGGGTCTGCGTCAGCTGTACTTCCTGATCGGCGGTCTGCTGAAGAAGCTGGTCCACCTCTCCTACGGCCTGTCGGTCATCCTCGGCTTCATCGGCGTCAAGCTCGTGCTGCACGCGCTCCACGAGTCCGGCGCCCACGTCCCCGAGATATCCATCCCGGTCTCGCTCGGCGTCATCTGCGCGGTCCTGATCGTCACGACGATCACCAGCCTGACGGCCACGAGGAAGCGGACGGCGCGGGAGAACGCCGAAGGCACTCAGAAGGACAGCGTCGACGTCTGACCGCGTCGGGCGCGGGAGCGGGCATCCCGGGACGGTTGCGCGGTTGAACTGTCGCGCGGTCCTCCCGGGGCTTCCGGTCGCCGGGGGCGGCGCTCCATCGGAATGCGGGGGTCGTCCACGCCTGCGACGATCGCTGCATGATCGTTCCGCTCCGGTCACTCGTGACACGGTGGACGGCCGTCGTGCCCGTCGTCGCGGTGGTCCTGCTCGTCCTCACCTGGGGGCGCGGCCTGCCCGGCGCGATGGTCGCGCTGGTGACCCTGGTCCTCGCCGGGGCGGTGCTGGCAGCCGTCCACCACGCGGAGGTGGTGGCGCACCGGGTCGGTGAACCCTTCGGCTCCCTCGTGCTCGCCGTCGCCGTCACGATCATCGAGGTGGCTCTGATCGTCACCCTGATGGCGGACGGCGGCGCCAAGAGCTCGACCCTCGCCCGCGACACGGTGTTCGCGGCCGTGATGATCACCTGTAACGGCATCGTGGGGGTGTGTCTGCTCGTCGCCTCCCTGCGCCACGGGCTCGCCGTCTTCAACGCCGAGGGCACGGGCGCCGCCCTGGCGACCGTCGCGACGCTCGCGACACTGAGCCTGGTCTTCCCGGCCTTCACCACCAGCAAGCCGGGCCCCGAGTTCTCCACGGTCCAGCTCACCTTCGCCGCGCTCGCCTCGCTCGTCCTGTACGGCCTGTTCGTGGCGACCCAGACCGTGCGGCACCGCGACTACTTCCTGCCGATCACCCGCCAGGGCCAGGTGATCGAGGTGGACGAGCACGCGGACGCCCCGTCCGCCCGCGCCGCGAGGATCAGTCTGGGGCTGCTCGCCCTCGCGCTGGTGGGCGTGGTCGGTCTGGCCAAGGGCGTCTCGCCCACCATCGAGTCCGGTGTCGAGGCGGCCGGCCTGCCACAGTCCGTGGTCGGCGTGATCATCGCACTGCTCGTTCTGCTCCCCGAGACCATCGCCGCGCTCCGGTCGGCCCGTCGCGACCGCGTGCAGACCAGTCTCAACCTGGCGCTCGGCTCCGCGATGGCCAGCATCGGCCTGACGATTCCCGCGGTCGCTCTGGCGTCCGTCTGGCTCTCCGGGCCGCTGGTCCTCGGCCTCGGCGCCACCCATATGGTGCTGCTCGTGCTGACCGTGGTCGTCAGCTCCCTGACGGTCGTCCCCGGGCGCGCCACGCCTCTCCAGGGAGGCGTCCATCTGGTGCTCTTCGCGGCGTACCTGGAACTGGCGGTCAACCCCTAGACGGCGCCCGCCCGGTGATCGACGTCCACGTCGCGGCCGGTGGCCGGCCCTGGGCCGGCGCTCGGTGACCGGTGGTCATTCGGTGACGGCCGAGACGGCCAGGCGGGGCACCGGCCGGGTCTCCGGCAGCAGCGCGAAGCACCCCAGGCTGAGCAGCGCGACCCCCGTCAGATACGCGGCCACGCCCCAGGGAACCCGCTCTCCGTCGGCCACCGCCGTCGCCACGATCGGCGTGAGCGCGCCCCCGAGGACCCCGCCCAGGTTGTAGCCCACCGCCGCACCCGTGCAGCGCACCCGAGGCTCGTACAACTCAGGCAGATACGCGGCGATCACGGCGAACATCGTGATGAAGGTGAGCAGCGCGACCAGGAACCCGAGGAACATCAGCAGTGGTTCGCCGGTGGACAGCAGCGCGATCATCGGGAACATCCACAGCGCGGCCCCCGTGCACCCGGCCAGACACAGCGGCCGCCGTCCGTACCGGTCGCCGAGCAGCGCGACCACGGGGGTCAGGGAGCCCTTCACCACCACGGCGGCCATGATGCAGGCCAGCATGACGGTACGGCTCACGCCGAGCCGCTCGACACCGTAGGCGAGGGCCCAGGTCGTCACGGCGTAGAAAACCGCGTATCCGACCGCGAGGCCGCCGGCCGTCAGCAGCACCAGGCGCCAGTGGTCGCGCACCACCTCCACGATCGGCGCCCGCGAGTGGTCGCACACCTCCAGGAACCGAGGACTCTCCGGTAGCGAGCCGCGCAGCCACAGCCCCGCCGCCGCGAGCGCGCCCGAGGCCCAGAACGGCACCCGCCACCCCCACTCGGCGAACTGCGCGTCGGACAGTGCCGCCGACAGCACCAGCATCACACCGTTGGCCAGCACGAACCCCAGTGAGGGGCCCATCTGCGGGAAACTGGACCACAGCCCGCGGCGCTCGGCGGGCGCGTGCTCGGCGGTCAGCAGTACCGCCCCGCCCCACTCCCCGCCGAGCCCGAGCCCCTGCAGGAACCGCAGCACGAGAAGGAGCGCGGGAGCGGCCGCGCCGAGGGTGTCGTACGTCGGCACGCAGCCGACCGCGACCGTCGCCGCGCCGGTCAGCAGCAGCGAGGCGACGAGCACCGGCCGCCGTCCGCGCCGGTCACCGATGTGCCCGAACAGCACCGAGCCGAGAGGGCGCGCGACGAATCCGACGCCGAACGTCGCGAAGGCCGCGAGCGTCCCGGCCAGCGGCGAGAAAGTGGGGAAGAACAGTGGCCCCAGGACGAGCGCGGCAGCGGTCCCGTAGACGAAGAAGTCGTAGAACTCGATGGCCGTCCCGACCAGCGAGGCGGCCGCGAGCCTGACCATGGAGGGCGCCCTAACGGTGCGTACGTCGTGCATGCCGCGTCAACTACCCACAGTGACCAACGGTTACGGGGGGCGTGCGGGAGCGCAGGGTGTGTCAGCAGGTGACGGTGATGCGCCGGGCGCGGTTACGTCGACACGGATTGCTCCCCCTTGGGGGACGACCGGTCGGGGACCGTCCTGTCCCGGGGCCACGCCGCGACGATCGTGAGGCCGGGGGCGTAGTCACGAGGGACGCGCACGGACGGTCACGGACGCGTCGCACCGTGATAAACCGGGGTCTGAGCAGCGGTCCTTGAAGGGCCGGCAGACCTGGAAGGACCGGAGGAACCGTGCCCCGCACCCTCGCCACCACCCCGATCATGATTCTCAACGGGCCCAATCTGAACCTTCTCGGGCAGCGGCAGCCGGAGATCTACGGTTCCGACACGCTCGCCGACGTCGAGGCCCTGTGCGCCAAGGCGGCGGCCGTGCACGGCGGCACGGTGGACTTCCGCCAGTCCAACCACGAGGGCGAACTGGTCGACTGGATCCACGAGGCACGGCAGAACCACGCCGGGATCGTGATCAACCCGGCCGCCTACTCGCACACTTCTGTCGCGATCCTGGACGCGCTCAACACCTGTGACGGACTGCCGGTGGTGGAGGTCCACATCTCCAACATCCACCAGCGCGAGGAGTTCCGGCACCACTCGTACGTCTCCCTGCGAGCCGACGGGGTCATCGCCGGATGCGGCGTGCAGGGGTACGCGTTCGCGGTGGAGCGGGTCGCGGCGCTGGCGGGAACGGGGAAGACGGAGGCCTGACCGGCAGAGGCGCGGTTCAGAGCCGTCCCGCCTCCACGATCCGGCGCAGGAACCGCCGGGTGCGCTCCTCGCGCGGGTTCCCGAAGACCGCCTCGGCCGTGCCGCGTTCGAGGACCACACCACCGTCCAGGAAGCACACCTGGTCGGCCACCTCGCGGGCGAAGCCCATCTCATGGGTGGCCAGCACCATCGTCATGCCCTCGTCCTTCAGGTCCCGGACGACGGCCAGCACCTCGCCCACGAGCTCCGGGTCGAGGGCGGCGGTGATCTCGTCGAGCAGCAGCAGCCGGGGACGTACGGCCAACGCGCGGACGACCGCGGCCCGTTGCTGCTGGCCGCCGCTGAGTCGGTCGGGGTACTCGCCGGCCTTGGCGCCGAGGCCGAGCCGGTCCAGCAGTTCCCGGGCGTGCGCCTCAGCCTCGGCGCGGCTCGCGCCGTGCACACGACGCGGGGCGAGCGTGATGTTCTCCAGGACCGTCATGTGCGGAAAGAGGTTGTAGGCCTGGAAGACCACGCCGATACGGCGACGTACGGCGTCCTGGTCGGCCCGTGGGTGGGTGATCTCCTCGTCGTCGAGCCAGATCGCGCCGTCGTCGATCTCCTCCAGGAGGTTCGCGCAGCGCAGCAGGGTCGACTTGCCCGAGCCGGAGGCGCCGATCAGCGCGGTCACCGTGTGCGGGGCGACGTCCAGGTCGACGTCCCGCAGCACCACCGTCTCGCCGAAGGTCTTGCGGACGGACTCCATCCGCAGCACCGGAGCGCCGGTCATCGCCGGAGTGTCGTTCATATGGCCCCTCCCTGCGCCCGCCGACGGTCCATCCGGCCCGTGACCCAGTCCGTGAAGCGGGTCATCGGGATGGTCAGGGCGACGAAGACCAGTCCCGCGACGATGTACGGCGTGTAGTTGAGACTGCGGCCCACGATGATGTCCGCGGCGCGCACCGCGTCGACCGCGCCGCCGATCGACACGAGCCCGGTGTCCTTCTGGAGGGAGACCAGGTCGTTGAGGAGCGGCGGCACCTGGCGGCGTACGGCCTGGGGGAGGACGACGTACCGCAGGGCCTGCCGGTTGGTGAGACCGAGCGAGCGGGCCGCCGCGCGCTGTGAGGGGTGGATGGACTCGATGCCGGCCCGGAACACCTCGGCGACGTAGGCCGAGTACGTCAGGGTGAGCGCCGTACCGCCTAGCAGCACCGGGTCCACGGTGACGCCCTGCAATCGCAGCGCGGGGACGCCCAGGACCACGATCATCAGGTTGATGATCAGCGGGAGTCCGCGGAAGAAGTCCGTGTACGCGGCGGCGAGCGCGCGCACCGGGAAGAACACCGGGCCGCGCAGGGTGCGGGCGACGGCGATCAGCATGCCCAGGACGAGGACGGCGACACCGCAGACCAGGAGCAGCCGGACGTTGAGCCAGAGCCCTTCCAGGACCTTGGGGAACGCCTCGCGCGCGTACCGGCCGTTGAAGAACGTCTCCTGGGTGCGCTGCCAGCCGGGCGCGCTGACGACGACGAGATAGAGGGCGGCGCCTGTCACCAGGGTGGAGAGCGCGGCGATCGCCGTCGCCCGGCGGGCCCGGGCCCGCTTGTAGCGCTCCCGTTCGATGCGTCGTCGCGACGGAACGTACGTCCCGGCCAGGTCACCCTCGCCGGAGTCCTCTCCCGGGCTTTCTCCCGACTCCTCCTTCGTGACGGTCACTTGAGCACCGGAGCGTCGACGGCCTCGGACAGCCACTGCTTCTCGATCGAGGCGAGCGTGCCGTCCTCGCGCAGCGCGTCCACGGCCTTGGTCACGCACGGGGTGAGCGCGCTGCCCTTGTCGAGGACGAGTCCGAACTGCTCCGGCGTGCCACCGGTGTTCTCGAACTGCCCGACGATCTTCGCGTCCGTCACCTCGGCCGCGGTGATGTAGAAGGCGGTCGGCAGATCGACCACGATGGCGTCGACCTGACCGTTCTTCAGCGCGGACTTGGCCTGGTCGTTCTTGGCGTACGCGGCGGGCTGCCGGTCCGGCTTCACCACGTCGTCGATGTAGTTCAGGCTGGTGGTGCCGACCTGGGCGCCGAGTTTCACGCCCTTGAGGTCCGCGAGGCTCTTCGCCCCGGCCGCCTTGGAGCCCTTGAGCGCGATGACGGCCTGGCGGACGTCGTAGTAGCCGGACGAGAAGTCCACGGCCTTCTTGCGCTCGGCGCTGATCGACACCTGGTTGATGTCGAAGTCGAAGGTCTTCTCACCGGGCGCGAAGGCCTTGTTGAAGGGGACGGTCTGCCAGACGACCTTGGACCTGTCGTAGCCGAGCTGCTTCGCCACGGCGTACGCGACCGCCGACTCGAAGCCCTTGCCGTTGGCGGGCTTGTCGTCCTTGAACCACGGTTCGTACGCGGGTTCGTCGGTCGCGACCGTCAGTTCGCCGGACGACCGGGTGCCCAACGCGCCCTTCGCGCAGGTCCCCCCGGTCTTCCCGGTCTTTCCGGAAGCCTTGTCGGAGGCCTTGCCTTCCGGCTGCGGGGCACAGCCCACGGCGACGGCGAGCAGGGCGACGGTGGCGGTGGACGCGGCGCGGCGCAGAGCGCGTTGGGCGAGAGGCATGGCGGGAGAGTGGCAGTGCACCATGCCGTTTGTCGAGGTCACAGCGGTAATTGTCCGCATAGTGGGAACGTGTGTTGCAGTCCCGTGAACGCTCGGCGAGAAGCCCGGCCGATCGCTCCGGCGGGGGCTTCGCCGGGGCCGCCGGCCGAGCGTGGGGATCGAAGGCCGGCGGCCCGTTCCACCACAGGAGCCGTCATCCTGTGCGGGGCAGCTTCCAGTGGACTGCACCACTGCGCACGCCGGGAGCGCGCGCGGGGCGCCGACGCGTGCATCCGATTCACACGGGGCGCGCTCCCGGCTGCTTCACGCCCCGGCCGGGGTTCCGCCGGACGGCCCGCGATCACCGGCCGCGCGCGTGCCACTCCGGCAGGTGCGGGCGCTCGGCACCCAGAGTCGTGTCGTTGCCGTGCCCCGGGTAGACCCAGGTCTCGTCCGGCAGCGGGCCGAAGATCTTCGTCTCCACGTCGTGGATGAGGCTGGCGAACGCCTCCGGGTCCTTGCGGGTGTTGCCCACACCACCCGGGAAGGCGATCACCTCGGAGAACACCGCCGACACCGGCCTCGGGGAACATCGGTACAGCGGTTAACGCTAAGCGGGTGATCTTGTTCAGGCCGGATTTCCGAGGCCGGTGACGCGGTTCTCGTACTCGCGCCGGGCTTTGCGCTGGGCAGGGACGGCAGGGACACCCTGGCCGCCATCGAGCGGTTGGCAGCGGGCGAGGAGCTGGCGGTGGACCGCTGGCACGGCCGTGATGCGCAGGGTGTAGCCCTGGCCGCGCCGTACGGTCACCCCTTCGCCGAGCGCGGCCCGCTCGGCGGGCTCCAGGTCAGCGGTGCGGAGGAAGTCCGCGACCTTGCCCGGCATGTCGAGGGTGACCGGCAGCTCCAAGGCGCGGGTGCCCTCTTGCGCGATGCCGTTGTGGTCGGGCATGAGGTCGGCGACCGCCGTGCGAATCGCGCCGCGGCTGACGCCGTGGTCGCGGGCGAGGGCAGCAATCGAGCGGCCCTCCAGGTATGCGGTGCGGACGGTGTCGGTCTTGTCGGTCGCCACGGCGGGCCGACGGCCGCCCTTGCTGCCCTTGGCCTCGGCGGCGCGTAGTCCGTCGTAGGTCAGCTCGCGCTGGAGGTCTCGCTGGAGTTCGCCGGCGGCGGCGAGGGTCTGCACCATGAACTTCACGGTGGACAGCAGCTCCCCGGTGCGCGGGTGACGGGCGGTGAGGTCCATCGCGGAGAACGCGCCGTCGTGGATGCGCAGCGCCACCTGGTCGCAGTGGAGGACGTCGAGCACGTCGAGGATGTGCCCGGTGCCGCGGACGAGGCGGAACATCTCGGAGATGTGCACGGTGTCGCCCGGCCGCGAATACGTCAGCAGCTCGCGGAACTTCGGCCGCTGGAGGGGGTGCAGGCGGCTGGAGGTGCCCGGGTCCTCCTCGAAGACGACCGGGTCCTCGATCCCGGCCTCGTCCAGGACGAGGTTCTGCCGGGCGGTGGACTGCTGGTCGGTCGAGACCCGCTTGTAGACCAGGTTCGCCACCGAGGGGCCCCTTCCGTACGGAGGATCGGACCCTACCTGTCGTCAAACCCTGTCGGCAATCACCATCGGATCCGATTGGATTCGGGCCGCCGTGAACCCCCGGATTGCACGGGTTCATTGGACGCGCCGCCTGCCTGTCGTCAAACGATCGTTTGCCGACAGGCGCAAGCTGGACGGCGATCAGCCTGGGGAGATTGACCTGTGCCAGTGAACGTTGATCGATTGCCACTGAAGGATGATCGATGGCTGTCTGTGTCAGTGAAGGACGACGGGTGCGGCTCTTCTGCAGTGAGCTGGTGATGCTGTGCGCCGTTGCCGTTCGTGCTCGGACGGCGGATCGTCGTGTCTCAGGACGTGGTGGGAGGCGGCGATGGTGTCGTGGCTGGAGGAGCTCGATCGGCGGGAGACTGCCGCACGGAAGGAGATCACCGAACTACGGTCACAGAGGGCGGCCCCCTCCGAACGCCCGCCCCACTTGCACCGTGTCCTACGTGGTGAGGCGGATGAGTCGGTTGTGGCAGCACAGTGCGGCGGCGAGTCCGAGGAGGTCAGGTAGCTGTGGTGGTTTCGCTCATGGCGGGGGCTGAGTCGGCGTGGGGCCCCATCGCTGACCGGCACTTCCGTCCCGGTCAGCGATCTCCGGCTACTGGTGCCGGACTCCGAAACGGCGCGGTCCCGCGATGGCGTAGGTGGTCGTGCCGACGAGTGCGAGGCTCAGGGCAGTCCAGGTGCCGGCAGGTGTGCCGGGTGGCAGGAGCAGCCAGGTGGCCGCCTCCGTGGCGACGCTGGTCGGGGGCGGGGCGAAAATCGAGAACGCGAGCCAGGCGAACGGTAGGGACCACGCGTAGTGACCGCCCAGGAGGGTCGCGCCCAGCGCAGCCAGTCCCATCAGGCCCGCGCAGTCTCGGGCTATGAGGCCGGTAGGGGCCATGTCCTCGCCGATCGTCTGCGCTGCCGCCAATACCGCGCCGATAAGCACTCCGGCCAAAAGCACATGCGCCGCTCTTCGGGGGATCCACGGGATCGCGGCCGTCCGGTCCAGTGCGAGGTCCTGCCCGCTCAGCCCGATCGAGGCTGCCATCGTCCCCGTACCGATGACGAGCACAGGCAGTCGCGGATCACCTGGCCCCGCGCTCCCGTCCCAGGCGAGTGCGCAGACAAGCACTGTGCTGGTCATCAGGGTGGCGAGGGACACGGGTATCTGCCGCGAGCGTGCGTACAGGGTCAGCCATCTCATCATGCCGGTCCGCCGTCCAGCACGGCGAGCGGATCGCCCTTGCATGCGACCGCGCCGAGGTACATCGCCCTGACCCGCGTGCGCTGTTCGGCCGACGGGAGATCCTTGAATTCACTCCACACCCTACGAACCTTGCCGAGTTGGTCCTTCGACAGATAGGCGATGTCGCTGCTGGACGGTTCGGGGTCGTTGAAGAGCCAGCCCACGGCGATACTCTGCGCGGAGATGTCGCTGACGTTCACCGATGCCCAGGCGCGTGGAGAACAATTCGGCACCAGACTGTCGCCGACCAGGGCCTTGGAGAGCTCTTCTCCCTCCGCGGTGAGCAGGGTGTCGTCGCTGGCGAAGTCGAAGAGCGCGATCCTGCGGGACCACCGCGGTGTAGAGCCGTCCGGCCATGCGTCGGTGTCCTCCCGGACCGACACCGGCGCGTAATCCCCCAGGGCACCGCGCATCCTGCGCAACGCGTCCTTGCCAGGGCCTGCCAGGGCGTCGAGTCGGGCCTGGTGAGTCCTCGTCACACATATGGGGCCGTCACACACCAGGTGCGCGGCGGCCTTGTCGACGACGTACATCCGATGTGGGTCGGAGGGGAAGACGCACAGGGCGATCGCCGCGCCCACCAGGATGGGCGTCAGCGCGATCAGCCGGTTGCGAAGCCTCTTGGTGACCAGCAGTGCGAATCCGGTCGCGGTCATGCCCAGCAGCCAGATCATCTGCCCGACGTGCACCGACGTGGAGAGCGTGAGGAGCACATCGCGTGCTTCCTGGGCCGGCGACAGCAGCGAGAGCCGGTTCGGCTCCTGCATGGTGAACCCCGTCGACGCGTCCACCTTCGTCAGCGAGATGTACACGAGCTGCATGCACGCCAGGGCGCTGACGGCCAGCGCGGGTGGAGTGAGCACGAACGGCAGGGTTCGCCCGACCCCCATGCCCAGCACGGCCCCCGCGGCGAGAGCGAGTGCCCCCACCAGCGAAATCGGCAGCCACCCGAGGTGCGTGTACTCGGTGCGGGCGACTACCTGCACCCCGCCCACCAGAACGAGCACCGCGAAAGCCGAGGCGAGCGTGATCGCCATCGCGCTCGACAGTGAGGCCGCACGGTGCGAGGCCGGCCTCGGTGTACTTGTCAGCAGCTCAGACACCTTGGAGCGGTGGTCACGCAGGCCCTGCAGCGCCCCGAGTCCCATGGCCAGCGGCCACAGGAAGTTCAACAGGAAGCGGGTCTGCAGGGCCAGTGACGTCCACTGCGCCGTCCATCCCGTGAGGGTTCCCTGCCCAGAGCCCGACAGCAGGAACGTCAGCGCCGTTGCCAGGCTCATGGCGCCGGCCCACGGTGCGACGGAGCGCTTCAGCTCGATGGACAGGACACGGAGACTCACCACGTACCCCCTGCCCGCTCGGGGGCGAGCAGCAGCGCCGAGTAGCCGCGCTCCAGCGGGCTGTCGCCAACATGCTCGGGACGGCCGGCCGCGGCCAGTTCGTCCGGGGTGCCCTGGAAGACCAGCCGGCCCTCGGCGAAGAGCACCACGTCGGTACAGGCGGCGCCGACGTCCTCCACCAGGTGGGTCGAGACGACCACGCAGGTGTCCGTGCCCAGTTCCTGCAACAGCGCGCGAAAGCGCAGTCGTTGGGCCGGGTCCAGGCCGACGGTCGGCTCGTCGAGGAGCAGGATCGCCGGGTCGTTGACGATGGCTTGGGCGATCCCGACGCGCCGCACCATGCCGCCCGACAGGGTCCTCATCCGGTCGTCGGCACGGTCCGCGAGGCCGACTCGCTCGACTGCTCGCTGTACCGCCGCGGGGATGTCCGCCTTGGGAACCTCCTTCAGCCACGCCATGTACTCGACGAACTCACGTACCGTGAACCGCCTGTAGTAGCCGAACTCCTGCGGCAGATAGCCGATCCGACGGCGTAGCGCACGATGCCGGCCCACCCCGCCCGCAGGCTCGCCGAGGAGTTCCAAGGTGCCCTCGGCGGGGCGCAGCACCGTGGCCAGCGCCCGGATGAGGGTGGTCTTGCCGGCCCCGTTGGGTCCGAGCAGGCCGTGCACGCCGGTGCCCAGCTTCAGGTCGAGCCCGTCGACGGCCATCCGTTTCCGACCGACCCGCACCTTCAGCCCCCTTGCCTGGATCTCCCAGGCGTAGGGCGTCGGTGCGAGGTCGGCCGCGTTCACCTCGGACATCAAGAGGTGTTCCTTCCTATGGGTCATCGATGGGCCCCCAACTCGGCGTACGCGCCCCTGCGGGCGATCACGACACCAATGCCGAGGGTGAGGATCAGCGCCCACACGGGCAGGCCGGCCGTGTGCAGAGCAAGGGGGATCCCGTCGGTGGCCAGGGCCGGTGCCAGGACCACCGCGGCCCAAACCATGGCCAGCGCGACGGCGGCACGGCTCACGCCGACGACGCCGCCGAGTGCCAGGGTCGTCGAGGTGAACCCCAGGCAGGGAAGCAGCCACTGCGCGACCGTCACCCCTGTCGCCCATCCGCCCACCAGCAACACGGGGACGACGACCGTGAGCACGGACACGGTGCGCCGTAGCACCAGGGGAAGCCCGGCCCTGGGCACGGAGGCCGTCAGCTCGTATGCCGGGTCCAGACCGCGCGACCACGACGCCGCGACGCCGAGCACGGGAAGCACGGGGGCGAGCAGCAGCACCAGCGACACGTGGCCGGAGCCGTAACCCGCGCCGGTGCCGGCCAGATCGAGCAGCAGCGCGAGCAGCGTCACGCTCATGACCATGACCAGCCACGGCACCATCGTGGGCGTCAGCCAGCCGGACACCCGTGCCGACCAGCGCGGCCGGCGGGACATGCTGCCGGTGTCCAGCCGGGGTCCGAGGCCGGACCACACCGCCTCGACCAGCGCCGTCACGGCAGGCGCATGCGCCCGGGTCGCGGCCGACAGCCGGTCACGGCACTCCCGGCACACCTCCAGGTGGGCCTCCACGGCCCACACCTCGTCGGCGGCGATGCCCCGGTCACCGCGCGCGTAGTCGTCGATCAGCCGTGCCGACGCGTGCTCCATACTCATGCCAGCTCCCTCCGCATCTCGGTCCGGGCCCGGCGGGCACGGGTCTTGACCGTGCCCTCGGGCACGCCGAGCAGGACCGCGGTCTCCCGGACGGACAACCCGTCCAGCACCATGGCCTGCAGTACTTCTCTGAGTTCGGGCGCGAGGCGCCGCAGCGCGTCCCCGACGTCACCACCGACGGTCGCCGCGAGCGCCTCCTCCTCGGCGGCGGGCGCCACGCACTGCGCGGCGGCCGCCGGCGGCGGCTCCGCATGGTGGGCCCTGCGCCGGAACGCGTCGACGAGACGGCGTGCCGCGATCGTCCACAGCCAGCCCACGGCGCTTCCACCGACCGCGGCCCCGGCGAACGCGCCCGCCGCCCGCCACACCGCCAGATACGTCTCCTGCATGACCTCGGCGACGATCTGCTCGTCCGCGCAGCGCCGCCGCAGACGCACCGCGAGCCATGGCGCGGTGCGCCAGTACAGCTCATCGAACGCCGCGCGGTCGCCCCTGGCCACCAGTCGGACAAGGCGCTCCTCGTCCGACTCGCCCGGTGCCTTCCTGACTGATCTCACACCGGCTAGACGCCGGGGCCGGCCATCAGGTTTTCGACGTGATGTGATCCACGCCACTTCATGGGATCCCGGTAGCAACGGCCGCAGAAACAACGGATAACGCTGACCAGTAGGAATGTGGGCCGGGTGGCTGATCAGCCCTCCTGCGCGACTTGTTCGGCGGTGGCGCTCTCGCGGTGTTTGCGTAGTTCCCGGTACAGGGTGGAGCGGCTCACCGCGAGCTCGGCGGCGACCTGCTCGGGGATCGCGCCGTCCTTGATCCGTTGAGCGGCTCCGGCGCGGGTTGTCGCGTTGAGCTTTGCCGGGCGCCCGGTCGGCAGGCCGTGGGCCTGCTTGGCGGCGCGGGCGCCTGCGGCACGCTCCAGCATGTAGATCCGTTCCATCTGGGCGAACATCGCCAGCAGGGCGATGGCCATCTCGGTGCCGGGGCCGGGCTCGCCGGTGTCGACGGCGAGTTTGTCGCCGAGGGTACGCAAGTGGATGCCGCGCTGGGTGAGGTCGTGCACGAGGTTGAGAGTCTCGCGCATGTTGCGGCCGAGCCGGTCCAGGGTGAGCACGTTGATCCGGTCGCCGGGCCGGGCGAAGGCGACCAGCGCGGCCAGGCCCTCGCGGTCCATGTTCGCGCCGGTGCGTTTGTCGACGTAGATGTGCTCCTCGGCGACTCCGGCGGCGCGCATCGCGTCGATCAACAGATCACAGGCCAGCGGCCCAGTACCACCCCTGGGGACCAGTTGCCCGTCGAGTGCGTCTCCTGGTGGGACGCGACGCGGTTCTGCAACGCCCTGTCCCAGTGGGCCGGCCTCACGCCCGCGTACCACATCCGTGCCGAGGCTGAAGTCATCGAGTGGGACGCGTCCGCCGACGGGTATCGACTGCCGACCGAAGCCGAGTGGGAGCACGCCTGCCGGGCCGGGACGACCGGGCCGCACTACGGGGATCTCGACGAGATCGGCTGGTACCGCGGTAACTCGCCGAGCGCATCCACGAGGTGGGCGGCAAACGCCCCAACTCGTGGGGGCTTTACGACATGCTCGGCAACGTCTGGGACTGGTGCTGGGACGTCTACGACGCCGAGGTCTATGGCGCCCACCGGGTGCTCCGTGGCGGTGGTTGGTTAGATGAGCACTGGAGTTGCCGGGCCTCCGCGCGGCGCCGCAGCCACCCGACTTTCCAGGTCGACGACGTGGGATTCCGCGTCGCGCGTTCCGTCGTACGTTGATCCACGTCGTGCGCAGGCCGCCCCGCGCGGGGTCGATCTGCCGATAGCGTGATCCTCATGACGGCTGAAGACGAGGCGCTGGTCGGCGGGATGGTGAACGTGGGGGCGGTCTTCCGCCGGGGGGAGTTGGTGGAGCGACCGGCACCGCGCAACGCACGCGCCCTGCATGCCTATCTCCTTGCGCTGAAGGAGCACGGCTTCGACGCGGCGCCGGCCCCTGTCGGTCTCACAGCGGATGGCCGTGAGCAGCTGACCTTCATCCCTGGCGACGTGGCTCTGCCGCCGTTCCCGGACTGGGCGATGAGGAGTTCTGCCCTCGAATCGGTGGGGAGCCTGCTGCGGCGTCTGCATGAGACCAGCGCGGCCGTCGCGGTCGACACCCGTGCCGAGTGGCCGCGGGACCTGGCCGACCCGGAGGGGGGAACGATGCTGTGCCACAACGATGTGTGCCCGGAGAACGTCGTCTTCCGCGACGGTCGTGCCGCGGCCCTGATCGATTTCGACTTGGCGGCCCCGGGCCGTGCCCTCTGGGACATCGCCATGACCGCCCGTTATTGGGTGCCCATGCTTGATCCCGAGCCCGCGGCTGCTCTCCATCCCCCCGGGCTAGAGACGGCCGCACGGCTGCGGATTCTTGCCGACGGCTACGGCCTCTCGGCGGAGGGCCGCGCCGAGTTGCCTGGCGTCATCGAGCAGGCCACGGAGGTCTGCCGGGCCTTCGTCGCCCACCGCGTAGCCAGCGGAGACCCTACCTATCTCCAGGCGTTGGCCGAGCGTGGTGGATGGGAGCGCTGGGACCGCGTGCAGACCTGGCTGGTGGACCACCGCAAGACGTTCACAGCTGCCCTGCTGAACTGACCGGACCGGCCCGTTCGAGGACAAACTCAACGGGTGTTTCTTGGTGCCGCGTGCGGCAACGCTGGGAGCACATCCGGCGCTGTGGCTTCGCCGCCCCGGCTGCGGGCCGAGATCGAGGGCACCGCGTAACCCTTGAGCAGCACCCTCCTGCTCACTCCTCGCCCTCTTCGTCCTCATCCAGTTCGTGCGCATCCGGGTCGCTCAGCGGACGCAGGGCACCGGCGGCCGGGACGCTGCCGGCGAAGCTGTAGCGGCCGAGCAGGTTCAGGTTGCGGTGCTTGAGCGGGGAAAGTCGGGCGATGTCCTCTTCCCGGATGTCGTGGCCCTCGGCTTGGAGCTGGGCGACGGCGGCGTCGATGTACTTCGTCGTCCAGAGCACGATGGCGTTGAGGACCAAGCCGAGCGCGCCGAGCTGGTCCTCCATCCCGTCCCGGTACGCCTGGTGGATGGTGCCGCGCTTGCCGTGGCACACGTCCCGGGCCAGCTTACTTCCAGCGGGTCGATGGCTGGGAGGACAACGCCACGGCCGGGTTGACCTGACCTCCCTCCCCCGACGACACCGCGACCGGCGGGGCCCTGCGGACGATTCCGCCGGGCCCCGTCGGTCTATCCGGCCGTACGGTCAGCCGCGGTCCTCGTACGAGTCGACGAGATCTTGGTACTCGCTCCGCTGGATCCTCCAGCCGGGGATTTCATGGGCCGGTGGCATGTAGTAGCAGGTGTCACAGCAGGTCTTGACCCACGGCATCCCTCCCCAGTCCAGACCGACCCAGACGACACGCTTGCGGCCCGGGGACGGGCAGGTCTGGCAGGTGACCGATGCTTGCCGGATGGCCCGGAAGATCACCGCATGGACCTCGGGAGCCGCGTCGTAAGGCACGGACTTCCAGCACAGGTCACCGAACTTCTCTTGCCAGTACGGCACGGGGTGGCCGGGCCAGACCTCGCGCAGCTCGCGCTCCGCCTGCCTGCTGATGGGCGCCCATCCCTCGCCAGCCGCGCTGAAGATGGCGTGCGCGACGGCGGGCCGTGGGACGGCGGGACGGGTCTCGGCGCGGAGGGCGGTCGTGTAGTTCTCGCCCGTCGTGGCCTGGCGCTGGCGGGCCCGCTGCGCGGCTGTCGACGGGTTCTTCTTCGGCATCTCTGACGCTCGCTCCTGGCGGTCCCCACGCTCCCGCCGGACGAGGAATGCCGGAGGGGTGCGGGCTCCCGCAGGAACCTTGGCCGGTCGATCACCTGCGGCGTGGGCGCGGGGTGGCGGCGGGCGGCGTACGCATCTAACCGGGCGAGAGCCTACCGCGACGGAGAAGTGGCGCGAGACGACTTCTCGGGGTCCTCTGCATGTTCCTGGCGGGTAGCTTCCTCGATCGAAGACCCCTGACCATGGTCGTTTTCAGCGCCGCCGTACCGCCGTTCCCCAAGATTGAGGTCGCGGGTCGGGTTCCGGAGGCGGCCGGTTCGCCGTGCCTCGCGGTGCACCCTTTGCTGCAGATCTATGACGCCGATGGGTTCTCAGACTGCAACATTCCGGTCTGAGAACCGACATTGAGGCGGTGCTGCTGCGCGTTGACCTGCCTTTTCGGCGGGTCAGGGTCCTGCATGGTGGTGTTGGTGGTCTGGATCTACCAGTGCCTCCGGCACCGGTGACGAGGGGGTGCGGGAGCCGCGCTCGCAGTTCGTCCGGACCACGGGGCTGGAGGCATTCTCTTCTCGGGGGCACCGTCGGGGTGCCGGTGGAGGGGAGCGAGGCCATGGTCGAGCGTGTGATGACCCGGGAAGAGTCGATCGAGTACCTGTTGCGGCGTTCCCGACGCAAGGACGAAGTGTTCCCGATACGCCGGGAGTTCGTCCAGAAGAGCCACATCAATAGTCCGCCCGGAGATCCGAGCACTGGGCCGGGGCCCCTGTCCAAGTTGTTGCGGACCCCCCACGCCCTGGAGCTGCTGCTGCTCGTCTACGCCGTCACCACCGGCAGAGACTTCGGCGTCACCGAGCGCTCGCAGCTCTGGGCGCGGGCGGCCGGCATCTACATGCGTCCCGACAAGGGGGCGAGCGTGGCCGTCTCCCGGCAGTGGGAGCACCTGGAGAAGCTGGGCCTGATCGAGCGGAGGCAGCACGGCCGCCTCAAGCGCATCGTCAAGCGCCACGAGATCGGACGGGTCGAGAACATGACGGTGGACTACACCGTCCCCACCGGCACCAAGAGCGATGTCTACTTCCGGGTCCCCTTCGCCTACTGGCGCGAGAACTGGCACGTGAAGCTGAACATGCCCGGCAAGGCCGTCCTGCTGGCCGCGATGAGCAGACGGAAGGAAACCTTCACCCTCCCGCAGGACACCCGCGGTGCCCAGGCCCTGGGCCTGGGTCGCCACACGATGGCGCGGGGCATCGAGGAGCTGCTGCACCACAAGCTGCTGGTGAAGATGGGGCCCGACGAGGTGATGGACGCGCGCGCCATGCGCGGCTGGGAATGGCTGCACACCTACCAGCTGGCCGAACCGTTCAACATCAACCTGAGCAAGGCCGAGGTCGAACGACTGGAGGCCGAGGAGCGCGGCCCGCTCGCGCCGCAGGACGGCGCCGACATCCAGGCCGGACAGCCGGGATGACCGCCGCCGACCACCTGCGTCCGCGAAGCCGAGGACCACCGGACACGTCCGCCGCCCCGACCACAACGACGATCGAGAAAGGAGGGATGAGGAGCAATGAGGAAGACAGCCCGCCGGCGCGAGCGGCAGCAGCCGAGGGCCAAGTACGGCCGGTTCGTGCGCTGGTCGATGACCGCACGCGGCAGATTCGCGTGGCACGCGCTGGACACCGTGCTGCTGGCCGCGCCGGTCCTGCTCAGTCTGTGGGCCGGCCCTCGATGAGGGACCGGCCCCTGGCTACCCGATCTGGGGATCCGTGCTCGCTTTCGCAGGGCAAAGACACGGGCCTCCCGTCATGAAGGCAGCCTGCGGTGAGGGTCTATCCGGCCCTCACCGTTCGGCCAGCGTAACCCCGGCCATTCGGCGTGCGGCAGTGGCCGCGGGCGTTGGACCTCACCGGGGTGGCGGCACCGCGCGGATGCGGCCGGTTACCAGCCTCGTGCGCGCCACTCCGCGAGGTGGGGCCGCTCCGTGCCGAGGGTGGTGTCGTTGCCGTGGCCGGGGTAGATCCACGTCTCGTCGGGCAGGACGTCGAACAGCTTGGTCTCCAGGCCGTCCATCAGGGAGTTGAACTCCTCCGGACGTGTTGTCCGCCCAGGACCGCCGGGGAACAGGCAGTCCCCCGTGAAGACATGGGGGTGCCCGTGCGGGTCGTCGTAGACGAGGGCGATCGAGCCCGGCGTGTGTCCCACCAGGTGACGTGCGGTGAGCTCCACACGGCCCACCCGGATCGTGTCGCCGTCGTCCACGAGGACCTCGGTGGGCACCGGGATCCCCTCCGCGTCGTCCCGGCCCGCGTAGGTACGGGCGCCGGTGGCCGCCACGACCTCGTCGAGCGCCTGCCAGTGGTCACCGTGCCGGTGGGTGGTGACGACGGACGCGATGCCGTCGTCACCGATCAGCGTGAGCAGCGCCGAGGCGTCGTTGGCGGCGTCGATCAGCAGCTGCTCGTCGGTGGCCCGGCAGCGCAGCAGATAAGCGTTGTTGTCCATCGGGCCGACCGCGACCTTGGAGATCATCAGGTTCTGCAGCTCGTGCACTTCGGCGGGTCCGCCGACCTTCACCGCTCCGCTGTACGTCATGGCGGCCAGCCTATAGCGGGGGAGCGGGCCCGAGGTCCGTCCTGGCCTACAGGGCCGGGAGCGTCGGCAGTGTTCCGCCCTCGACCCGCAGCGCGGACCCGTCACGGCGGCCGGAGAGCCAGCCGAGCAGGTCGGTGGCCGGACCGCGGAGGGCGACCGGGCCGCCTCCGGCGCCGCCGCCGGTCGTCCAGACCTGCCCCTCGTCGGTGGCCAGCCCGGTCGACGGCACGTCCTTGTGGCCGCCGAACCGCTCCGCGAGGAAGTCGATCTCCCGCGTGACGAACTCCGCGGGCAGATCCTCCAGCTCGTACCCGATCCCGAGGTCGACATGGTGCAGCGCGACCTCGACCCATCGCCGGAACGGCACCCGGGCGGCGATGTCGGTGACCCCGTTGCGCAGTTCCACCGTGCGCGACCAGTCCGCCGGTGCGGCCCCGGTCTCCTGGAAACGGGCCGCGCTCTCGCGGAGGTCCGCGATCTGTACGTCCAGGGGGCGCGGGGCGTCCCGTTCGATGTCGGCGTCCCGGGCGTCCCCGGAGACGTACATGGGGCGGCCGTCGAGGACGTTCACCAGTGCGTCCGCGTTGCGGGCGAGGTGGGCGAGCACATGACCACGGCTCCAGCCCGGCAGCCGTGACGGCTCGGCCGCGGAGGCGTTGTCCAGTTCGGTGGCTGCGCTGAGCAGCCGTTCGGTCGCGTCACGTACAGACGCCAGGTCGCGCACATGATCCATCATGAGGCCGACCCTAGCCCCGCCACACGTTCGGGTGAAGGTGGTCGGCCGCCCCCGTAAATCGAATGCGCGTGCTATAAGCTCGGGCGCGGCGTCGGGCATGCTTGAGAGTCCGGGATTGTTGTGAACCGGAGAAAGCAACCAGCGCTGTCAGTGGCTCCCCCTAGTCTGAAAACGACGGGGGCCCCGCCCCTGTCACTTCTCTCAAGAAAGGTGCGGACCGGCGTGGCCGACCGTCTCATCGTCCGTGGAGCGCGCGAGCACAATCTGAAGAATGTCTCGCTCGACCTCCCGCGCGACTCGCTCATCGTCTTCACGGGCCTGTCGGGGTCGGGCAAGTCCTCGCTGGCCTTCGACACGATCTTCGCCGAGGGTCAGCGGCGCTACGTCGAGTCGCTCTCGTCGTACGCCCGGCAGTTCCTCGGCCAGATGGACAAGCCGGACGTCGACTTCATCGAGGGCCTCTCGCCGGCGGTCTCCATCGACCAGAAGTCGACCTCGCGCAACCCGCGCTCGACGGTCGGCACCATCACCGAGGTCTACGACTACCTGCGCCTGCTCTTCGCGCGCATCGGCAAGCCGCACTGCCCCGAGTGCGGCCGTCCCATCACACGGCAGTCGCCGCAGGCCATCGTCGACAGGGTCCTGGAGCTCCCCGAGGGGAGCCGCTTCCAGGTGCTCTCGCCGCTGGTGCGCGAGCGCAAGGGCGAGTTCGTCGACCTCTTCGCCGACCTCCAGACCAAGGGGTACAGCAGGGCGAGGGTCGACGGTGAGACGATCCAGCTCACCGAGCCGCCCACGCTGAAGAAGCAGGAGAAGCACACCATCGAGGTGGTCATCGACCGCCTCACGGTCAAGGACACCGCCAAGCGCCGCCTCACCGACTCCGTGGAGACCGCCCTCGGCCTCTCCGGCGGCATGGTCGTGCTCGACTTCGTCGACCTCCCGCAGGACGACCCCGAGCGCGAGCGCATGTACTCGGAGCACCTGTACTGCCCCTACGACGACCTCTCCTTCGAGGAGCTGGAGCCCCGCTCCTTCTCCTTCAACTCGCCCTTCGGCGCCTGCCCCGAGTGCACCGGCATCGGCACGCGCATGGAGGTCGACCCCGAGCTGATCATCCCCGACGAGGACAAGTCGCTCGACGAGGGAGCCATCCACCCCTGGTCGCACGGGCACACCAAGGACTACTTCGGGCGGCTCGTAGGAGCCCTCGCGGAGGCGTTGGGATTCCGGACCGACATCCCCTTCGCCGGTCTCCCGCAGCGCGCCAGGAAGGCCCTGCTGTACGGCCACAAGACGCAGATCGAAGTGCGGTACCGCAACCGGTACGGGCGCGAGCGCGTCTACACCACGCCCTTCGAAGGAGCCGTCCCCTTCGTCAAGCGGCGGCACAGCGAGGCCGAGAGCGACGCCAGCCGGGAGCGCTTCGAGGGGTACATGCGCGAGGTGCCCTGTCCCACCTGCGAGGGCACGCGCCTCAAGCCCCTCATCCTCGCGGTCACCGTCATGGGGAAGTCGATCGCCGAGGTCTCCGCGATGTCGATCAGCGACTGCGCGGACTTCCTGGGCGAGCTGAGACTGGACGCCCGCGACAAGAAGATCGCCGAGCGGGTTCTGAAGGAGGTCAACGAACGGCTGCGCTTCCTGGTCGACGTGGGCCTCGACTACCTCTCGCTCAACCGCGCGGCCGGCACCCTCTCCGGCGGCGAGGCCCAGCGCATCCGCCTGGCCACCCAGATCGGCTCCGGACTCGTCGGCGTCCTGTACGTCCTCGACGAGCCCTCCATCGGCCTGCACCAGCGCGACAACCACCGCCTGATCGAGACCCTCGTCCGACTGCGCGACATGGGCAACACGCTCATCGTCGTCGAGCACGACGAGGACACCATCAAGGTCGCCGACTGGGTCGTCGACATCGGCCCCGGCGCGGGCGAGCACGGCGGCAAGGTCGTGCACAGCGGCCCCTTGAAGGAGCTGCTCGCCAACACCGAGTCGATGACCGGCCAGTACCTGTCGGGCAAGAGGCAGATCCCGCTCCCCGACATCCGCCGCCCCGCCGACCCGGGCCGCAGGCTCACGGTGCACGGCGCCCGGGAGAACAACCTGCAGGACATCGACGTGTCCTTCCCCCTGGGCGTGCTCACGGCCGTCACGGGTGTCTCGGGTTCCGGCAAGTCCACGCTGGTGAACGACATCCTGTACACGCATCTGGCGCGCGAGCTCAACGGCGCCCGGAGCGTTCCCGGGCGGCACACCCGCGTGGAGGGCGACGACCTCGTCGACAAGGTCGTGCACGTCGACCAGTCGCCGATCGGCCGCACCCCCCGCTCGAACCCGGCGACCTACACCGGGGTCTTCGACCACGTCCGCAGGCTGTTCGCCGAGACGACCGAGGCGAAGGTGCGGGGCTATCTGCCCGGCCGCTTCTCCTTCAACGTCAAGGGCGGCCGCTGCGAGAACTGCTCGGGCGACGGCACGATCAAGATCGAGATGAACTTCCTGCCGGACGTGTACGTCCCCTGCGAGGTCTGCCACGGGGCGCGGTACAACCGGGAGACCCTGGAGGTCCACTACAAGGGCAAGTCCATCTCCGAGGTCCTGGACATGCCGATCGAGGAGGCCCTCGACTTCTTCGAGGCCGTCCCCGCCATCAACCGCCACCTCAGGACGCTCAACGACGTCGGTCTCGGCTACGTCCGGCTCGGCCAGTCCGCGCCGACGCTGTCCGGCGGCGAGGCCCAGCGCGTCAAGCTGGCGAGCGAGCTGCAGAAGCGTTCCACGGGACGCACGGTGTACGTGCTGGACGAGCCGACCACCGGTCTGCACTTCGAGGACATCAGCAAGCTCATCACGGTGCTGTCCGGCCTGGTCGACAAGGGCAACACCGTCATCGTGATCGAGCACAACCTCGATGTCATCAAGACCGCCGACTGGGTCGTCGACATGGGCCCCGAAGGGGGCAACGGCGGCGGTCTCGTCGTCGCCGAGGGTACCCCCGAGGAGGTCGCCGGGGTTCCGACCAGCCACACGGGCAAGTTCCTCCGCGAGATCCTGGGCGCCGACCGGATCAGTGACGGCTCCGCCGTGAAGGCCCCGCGCAAGGCGGCGGCCAAGAAGGCGGTGGCGGCCAAGACGGCGACCAGGAAGACGACCACGAAGGCCGTCAACAACACGGCCACGAAGAAGGCGGCCGCGGCCACGAAGAACACGGCCACGAAGAACACGGCGGCCAAGAAGGCGACACCCGCGAAGAAGACCACGCGGGCGCGCAAGGCCTGACACGACGGCAGCAGGACGGCAGAAAACGGTGCCCCGCGGGAACTCCCCGCGGGGCCCGCGCATTCGGCGCCCGTCCGCTGCCCGTCCGCTGCCCGTCCGCTGCCCGTCCGCTGCCCGTCCGCTGCCCGTCCGGTTCCGAAAGGGGCCTGGAGAGTAAGGGACCTGGAGAGCTCAGGGGGCGTCGAGTTCGGCGGCGTACGGCGGTTCCGCGCCCGCGCGTGAGCAGGTGATCGCCGCCGCGCGGGCCGCGAAACGCAGCAGCCCGGTCCAGTCCTCGGCGTTCAGGTCCGCCAGGGCGGCGGGAGAGAGCGCGTCCCGCGCGGCCAGGCCGTGCAGCAGCGCCGCGTTCACCGTGTCACCGGCGCCGATGGTGTCCACGACCTCGACCGGTTCACCAGGCACGGAGTGGACCGCGCCGGCCTCGGTGAACACCGTCAGACCGTCGCCGCCCCGGGTGATCACGACGGCCGCGGGACCGGACGCCAGCCACTCGCGCGGGGTACCGCCCAGCCACCGCGCGTCCTCCTCAGAGAGCTTCAGGAGCGCCACGGAAGGCAGCCAGCTCTTGAAGCGGGCGCGGTAGGCGTCCGCGTCAGGGATCAGCCCCGCCCGGACGTTCGGGTCGAGCGCGGTGAACACACCCCGTGCGGCAGCGGTCCGCAGCAGCTCTTCGTAGGCACTCGCGCCGGGTTCCAGGACCAGGGAGACGGTGCCGAAGGACACCGCCCGCACGGCGTCGGGAAGCCGGTCCGGTGCGGTGAACAGACGGTCCGCCGTGCCCTCGACGTAGAAGGAGTACGCGGCCGAACCGGCCGCGTCGACGGTGGCGACCGCCAGCGTCGTCGGCTCCGCGCCGCGCTGCACCGAGGACACGTCGACGCCCGCCTCGCGCAGTCCGCCCAGCAGTGCCTCGCCGAAGGCGTCGTTCGAGACACGGGAGCAGAAGACGGTGGGGGAGCCGAGGCGGCCCAGTGCCACCGCGGTGTTGTAGGGACCGCCCCCTCGCGCGGGCCGCAGGGGCACGAGCGCGCCCGCGCCCTGCGGCACCAGGTCGATCAGGGCCTCACCGGCGACGACGATCACGACAGGGATCCTTTCGCGTGGCTCTCGGGAATCTCGGGGCGGAGGGTCTCGGCACAGCCGCACGAGCTGCGGTGGACGAAGGCGCACGGGAGCCGGACCGTCCGGCCGGGCAGTTCCGGCGCGGCCAGCCGTTCCAGGAGCAGCCGCGCGGCCTGTTCTCCGATCTCCTTGCTGGGCTGGGAGATCACGGTCAGCCGGGGCGCGAACAGGTCCGCCCAGGCGAAGTCGTCGAAGCAGCACAGTGCCAGGTCGTCCGGTACGGACAGGCCGCGCTCGCGCAGGGCGCGCAGCGCGCCGATGGTCATCGCGTTGTTCGCGGTGACGAGAGCGGTGGGCGGCGCGCCGAGGGAGAGCAGGGCCCCGGTGGCACGCTCGGCCGCCTCCGTCACGGAGTCGCCGTGTGCCACGAGCCGTTCGTCGTACGGGAGCCCGGCCCCCGCGAGGCCGTGGCGGTAGCCGGAGATCCGCTCGGTGGTGGTGCTCAGGCCGGGCAGGCCGGCGACGAGTCCGATCCGCCGGTGGCCGCGCTCGGCGAGATGGGCGACCAGCCGCGCCATGGGGGCGGCGTTCTCGGTGCAGACCTGGTCGAAGGCGAAGGAGTGACCGGCCGGGACCTCGACCAGGCGGTCCAGGAAGACGGTCGGAACCTGGTGCCGGCCGAGGTAGCGCAGCAGCGCGTCGGGGTCCGCCGAGGGCGCGACGATCAGTCCGTCGACCCGCCGCTCGTGCAGCAGCTGGACGACCTTCCGCTCGTGCCGGGGGTCGTCGTGCGGGTCGGCGAGGAGCAGGCCGTAGCCCTGTTCCAGGGCGCCCGCCTCGACACCTTGGAGGATGTCCGTGAAGTACGGGTTGCTGATGGCCGACACCGCGAGGCCGATGGACCGGGTGCGCGAGGTGACCAGTGAGCGCGCCAGGGCGTTGGGGGTGTACCCGAGCGCGTCGATGGCGTCCAGGACGGCCTGACGTGTGTGGGGGAGCACCGGGCGCGTGTCGTTGAGGACGTGGGAGACGGTCGCCACGGACACTCCCGCGTGCGCCGCCACGTCGACCATCGTCGCCATCGCCCAGCCCTTCCCCGCCGTGGTCCTTCCCGGGCCGGAACCTATCGCACGCGGGGGTCGGCGTAAACGGTTGCGCAAACGTTTACGTCCCCGAGGGTGCCCGACCCCCGCCCCGCTCGGGAGCGCGCGGTCCGTACCGGTATCGTCGAGGCGCATCCGGCCCCGACCAGTGGAGACGCCATGCCCGGCCGCCGTACCGTCCTGCGAGGAGCGGCGCTCGCCCCCGTCGCCGGGATCGCCCTCACCGCCTGCTCCGGCAGCGGCGGCGGGACACCGGCGGCGCCGACCGCGCCCGTCGATCTGGGTGCCGAGAGCGAGATCGCCGAGGGCGGCGCCAAGCTGTACCGGGACCAGAACGTCGTGGTCAGCCGCGCCGGGAACGGCTCCCTCAGGGCCTTCAGTACGATCTGCACGCATGCCGGCTGTGCCATCAACAAGCTTCAGGGAACGACGCTGGTCTGCCCCTGCCACGGCAGCGAGTTCGACGCGGCGACGGGCAGGGTGCTGCGGGAGCCGGCCACCGAACCGCTGAAGGAACTGCCCGTGGAGGCGAAGGGCGGGAAGATCGTCGCGGGTCCCGGCGCCTGATCACCGCGGACGCGCGGACCGGATCACTCCCAGTCCCAGCCGATCCCCACGATGCCCGACCGTACCCGCGGCTCGACGAGGTGCACCGAGCGGTGGTGCCCGCTCAGCGGCAGCTCTTGGCGGCCGCTGCGCGGTGCCGCGGCCGAGTGCTGGGTGAAGCGGTGGCAGCGCACCGGCAGCGCCTCCTCGGTGAACCCCACCTGGAGGGCGTACTGCCCGCCCGCGAAGCTGAACCCGCGCACGTACTCGCTGGACGCGCCCGCCGTGCCGTCCTCGAACGCGTAGCGGAAGAGGAACGTGTCGCCCGCGCGCAGGCGTGTGTCGAAGAGCAGCTCGGCCACCAGCACCCCGGTGTCACGGTGCCATCGCACCCGGCCCGAACGGCAGTTCTCCAGGGCGCGGACCCTCGTACGGTCAGGAGCGCAACCCGGATCGCCATGGTGGATAGCCACATAGCGGTCCACCCCGTCTCTGTGGGCCCGGACTATGTGCTGTGACTCGCGTGCCAGGAGCTCGCGGTGTGCGCCGATCCGTACGCGCTCGTGGTGGCCGATCGTGTGCAGTCCGCCGTCGAGCGTCGACTCCAGCTCGGCCAGCAGCTCCTCCAGGACGCCGGAGGCCTCCACCAGGGAGCGGTACGAGCGGCCCCCCGGGCGCTGGGGCTCGGAGCGTTCGTCGGCCTTGGTGAGAAGCCGGATCAGGGACTCGTCGGGGAGCTGGAGGATCTCCTCCAGGGCGCGAACGGCCCGCAGCGACTCGGGGCGCTGCGGGCGCCGCGCACCCTGCTGCCAGTAGCTCAGGCTGGTCACCCCGACCTTCACCCCGTACCGCGACAGATGGTGCTGGACGCGCTGCAGGGGCAGGCCGCGTGCGGTGATCGCGGCGCGCAGCGCGATATGGAAGGGGCCGCCCGCGAGGGCCGTCTCCAGTTCCGCCGTGGCGACGTCCGCGTGCTGTGTGCCGTACCGCATGCAGGGGCCTTTCTGTGGAGTTCACAACGGCTGGTCAGACCGTCGCGCGAGGGTTCCCGGGGACGCCCGGCCGGCGCGTGGGTCCGGTTCACACGCGCCTGTCGCCGTCCACGCCCCCGAGTTCCCCCGCATTGAAGCGTGTTGACCAAGTCCCGACAACACCTGATGCCCAACACGGTCGGCCCTGTGGCGCGGATCCGTTCGTCCGCCGCGCCCGCCCGTCCCGCCGACAGGGCCGGAGAGGCCGAGGGGCACCCCGGGCGCACGCCCGGCCGGAGCCGACTTCGGCGGGAACGCGCGGGCCGGACCGGTCACGATCGGCAGCAGATCACCGGGAGCGCGTCACGTCGCTGGTCGGGCGCCCCGCGGATATCGGGTCCGTGGCACCCGCCCGGCTCCCCGTACCGGTCCTGGGTCGCCGGCCGGCCCCGGCCTCGCTGTCGCGCCCCTGGTATCCGCGGCCTCACCGCACAGGCCCGGCGATCCGGAGTCCAGCCGGGGCCCCGGACGGCGCCGGACTCGTCCACCGGCGGGCCGGGGGGCCGTCACGGTGTCACCCCGCGCCAGTAGGGTGTGTGGCATGGCCGACCCCTCCAGCTACCGCCCCAAGCCGGGACAGATCCCGGACTCTCCAGGGGTGTACAAGTTCCGCGACGAGCACCGCCGGGTGATCTACGTCGGGAAGGCGAAGAGCCTGCGCCAGCGCCTGGCCAGTTACTTCCAGGACCTGACGAACCTCCACCCCCGCACCCGCACCATGGTCACCACGGCAGCGTCCGTGGAGTGGACGGTGGTGTCCACGGAGGTCGAGGCGCTCCAGCTGGAGTACTCCTGGATCAAGGAGTTCGACCCCCGGTTCAACGTCAAGTACCGCGACGACAAGAGCTACCCCTACCTCGCGGTGACCATGAACGAGGAGTTCCCGCGCGTCCAGGTGATGCGCGGCCACAAGCGCAAGGGCGTGCGCTACTTCGGTCCGTACGGGCACGCGTGGGCGATCCGCGACACCGTGGACCTGCTGCTGCGCGTCTTTCCCGTCCGTACCTGCTCCGCGGGCGTGTTCAAGAACGCCGCCCGCACCGGCCGCCCCTGCCTCCTCGGGTACATCGGAAAGTGCTCCGCCCCCTGCGTCGGGCGCGTCACCGCCGAGGAGCACCGTGAACTGGCCGAGGAGTTCTGCGACTTCATGGCCGGCCGCACGGGGACGTACATCCGCCGCCTGGAGAAGCGGATGACGGACGCTGCCGAGGACATGGAGTACGAGCGGGCGGCTCGCCTGCGTGACGACATCGAGGCCTTGAAGAAGGCCATGGAGAAGAACGCGGTCGTCCTCGCCGACGCGACCGACGCCGACCTGATGGCCGTAGCCGAGGACGAGCTGGAAGCCGCCGTGCAGATCTTCCACGTACGCGGCGGCCGGGTACGCGGACAGCGCGGCTGGGTCACCGACAAGGTTGAGGCCGTCACCACGGGTGACCTGGTCGAACACGCGCTCCAGCAGCTCTACGGGGAGGAGACGGGCGACTCCGTCCCCAAGGAGGTGCTCGTCCCGGCGCTCCCCGACCTGGTGGAGCCCGTCCAGGAGTGGCTGGCCGCGCGCCGCGGGTCCAACGTGTCCCTGCGCATCCCGCAGCGCGGCGACAAGAAGGCGCTCATGGAGACCGTGCAGCGCAACGCGCTCCAGGCGCTCGCCCTGCACAAGACCAAGCGCGCCTCCGACCTCACCACCCGCTCCCGGGCCCTGGAGGAGATCGCCGAGGCCCTCGCCCTGGACAGCGCCCCGCTCCGCATCGAGTGCTACGACATCTCGCACCTCCAGGGCGACGACGTGGTGGCGTCGATGGTGGTCTTCGAGGACGGCCTGCAGCGCAAGGGCGAGTACCGCCGCTTCCAGATCAAGGGCTTCGCGGGCCAGGACGACGTCCGGTCCATGCACGAGGTGATCACCCGCCGCTTCCGGCGCTATCTCGCCGAGAAGGAGCGGACCGGCGAATGGACGGACGGCGAGGGCGAGGGGGCGAGCGACGGGGAGAACACCTTCACCGAGGACGACGGCCGCCCCAAGCGCTTCGCCTACCCCCCGCAGCTGGTCGTCGTCGACGGCGGCCGGCCGCAGGTCGCGGCCGCCCAGAAGGCTCTCGACGAGCTGGGCATCGACGACATCGCCGTCTGCGGTCTGGCCAAGCGGCTGGAGGAGGTCTGGCTGCCGGGCGAGGACGACCCGGTGGTCCTGCCGCGCACCAGCGAGGGCCTCTACCTGCTCCAGCGTGTCCGTGACGAAGCCCACCGCTTCGCCATCACCTACCAGCGCGCCAAACGGGCCAAGCGCTTCAAAGCAAGCCCGCTGGACGAGGTGCCGGGCCTCGGCGAGACACGCAAACAGGCGCTGATCAAGCACTTCGGTTCCGTGAAAAAGCTGCGATCCGCGACAATCGACCAGATCTGCGAAGTTCCCGGCATAGGCCGCAAGACGGCCGAGGCGATCGCCGTGGCCCTCGCCCAGGCGGCTCCGGCCGCACCCGCCGTGAACACGGCGACTGGAGAGATCATGGAAGACGAGGAGCCCGGGACGACGCCGGACTCCCCGGAGGAGCCCGTGTCCGCGGGCGCCTCGTACGAGCGACGGGGGCAGGAGACATGAGCGACAACGAACGACAGGACCGACAAGAGGACGCCCCGCAGGGCGCCGACGCGACAGAGGGAACACAGGAAGACACGACGACGGAGACGGCCGTGGCATCCGACGCCGCCATCCCCGAACTGGTGATCATCTCCGGGATGTCCGGAGCGGGCCGGTCGACGGCCGCAAAGTGCCTGGAGGACCTCGGCTGGTTCGTCGTGGACAACCTGCCGCCCGCGCTGATCCCCACCATGGTGGAGCTCGGCGCCCGCTCCCAGGGCAACGTGGCCCGGATCGCGGTCGTCGTCGACGTACGCGGCCGCCGCTTCTTCGACAACCTCCGTGAGTCCCTCGCCGACCTGGAGTCGAAGAACGTCACCCGGCGGATCGTCTTCCTGGAGTCCTCCGACGAGGTCCTGGTACGCCGCTTCGAGTCCGTGCGCCGCCCGCACCCCCTCCAGGGCGACGGCCGCATCGTCGACGGCATCGACGCCGAACGCGAGCTGCTGCGCGAGCTGCGCGGCGACGCCGACCTGGTCATCGACACCTCCAGCCTGAACGTGCACGAGCTGCGCGCCAAGATGGACGCCCAGTTCGCGGGCGAGGAGGAGCCCGAGCTGCGGGCCACCGTCATGTCCTTCGGCTTCAAGTACGGCCTTCCCGTGGACGCCGACCTGGTCGTGGACATGCGCTTCCTGCCCAACCCCCACTGGGTCCCGGAGCTGCGCCCCTACACCGGCCTCAACGAGGAGGTCGCGGCCTACGTCTTCAACCAGCCCGGCGCCAAGGAGTTCCTCGACCGCTACGCCGAGCTGCTCCAGCTGATCGCCGCCGGCTACCGCCGCGAGGGCAAGCGCTACGTGACCATCGCGGTCGGCTGCACCGGCGGCAAGCACCGCTCCGTCGCCACCTCCGAGAAGCTCGCCGCCCGCCTCGCCTCCCAGGGTGTGGAGACCGTGGTCGTCCACCGGGACATGGGCCGCGAATGACGGGACGTGCCGCACTGCGGCTCAGCAGGCTGCGGAGGATCACCGCGGAGGGACAGGGCGGCAGACCCGCCGAGGCACGCGGCGCGAAGCCGCGCCGCCGCGGTGCCCAGCCCAAGGTGGTCGCCCTGGGCGGCGGCATGGGCCTGTCCGCCTCGCTCGCCGCGCTGCGCCGGATCACCGGCGACCTCACCGCCGTCGTCACCGTGGCCGACGACGGCGGCTCCAGCGGTCGCCTGCGGGACGAGCTGGGGGTACTGCCCCCCGGTGACCTGCGCAAGGCCCTGGCGGCGCTGTGCGGCGACGACGACTGGGGCCAGACCTGGGCCCGCGTCATCCAGCACCGTTTCCAGTCCAAGGGCGACCTCCACGAGCACGCGGTCGGCAATCTGCTGATCGTCGCCCTGTGGGAGCAGCTCGGCGACCACGTCCAGGCCCTGGACCTGGTCGGCAGACTGCTGGGCGCGCACGGCCGGGTGCTGCCCATGTCCGCCGTGCCCCTGGAGCTGCAGGCCCTGGTCAGGGGGCACCGGCCGGAGCGGCCCGACGAGGTGGAGACGGTCCGCGGGCAGGCCACGGTGGCCCTCACGCCCGGCGAGGTGCAGTCCGTGCACGTCGTGCCGCACGACCCGCCCGCCGTCCCCGAGGCCGTGGCGGCCGTCCTCGACGCGGACTGGGTGGTGCTGGGTCCCGGCTCCTGGTTCTCCTCGGTGATTCCGCACCTTCTCGTCCCCGAGCTGCTGGACGCCCTCACACAGACGAAGGCCCGCCGGGTACTCTCCCTGAACCTCGCCCCGCAGCCCGGAGAAACCGAGGGCTTCTCTCCGCAGCGTCATTTGGAGGTTTTGGGACGACACGCCCCTAAACTCGCCCTGGACGTGGTGCTGGCCGACGAGGCCGCCGTGCCCGACCGCGACTCACTGACCGACGCTGCCAAGCGGTTCGGCGCCGCGGTCGAGCTGGCGCCGGTGGCCCGGACCGACGGATCTCCGCGGCACGACCCGGAGCTGTTGGCCGCCGCGTACGACCGTATTTTTCGGATGCATGGAAGGATCGGCCCATGGCGATGACGGCAGCGGTGAAGGATGAGATCTCCCGGCTTCCCGTCACCCGGACCTGCTGCAGAAAGGCGGAGGTCTCCGCCATTCTGCGGTTCGCGGGCGGCCTTCACCTGGTGAGCGGCCGGATCGTGATCGAAGCGGAGCTGGACACAGCGATGGCGGCACGTCGGCTGAAGCGGGACATCCTGGAGATCTTCGGCCACAGTTCCGAACTGATCGTGATGGCGCCCGGCGGACTGCGCCGCGGCTCCCGCTATGTCGTACGCGTCGTGGCGGGCGGCGATCAGCTGGCCCGCCAGACAGGACTCGTGGACGGCCGTGGACGCCCGATCAGGGGCCTTCCGCCGCAGGTGGTCTCGGGGGCCACCTGCGACGCCGAGGCCGCCTGGCGGGGAGCCTTCCTCGCGCACGGCTCGCTGACCGAGCCGGGCCGCTCCTCCTCGCTGGAGGTGACCTGCCCGGGCCCGGAGGCCGCGCTCGCGCTGGTCGGCGCCGCCCGCAGGCTGTCGATCGCGGCGAAGGCCCGCGAGGTGCGGGGTGTGGACCGGGTGGTCGTACGGGACGGGGACGCGATCGGCGCGCTGCTGACCCGCCTCGGCGCCCATGAGTCCGTGCTCGCCTGGGAGGAGCGGCGGATGCGCCGCGAGGTCCGGGCCACGGCCAACAGGCTCGCCAACTTCGACGACGCCAATCTGCGCCGCTCCGCCCGCGCGGCCGTCGCCGCCGGGGCGCGCGTGCAGCGCGCCCTGGAGATCCTCGCCGACGAGGTGCCGGAACACCTCGCCGCGGCCGGACGGCTGCGCATGGAGCACAAGCAGGCATCCCTGGAGGAGCTGGGCGCGCTCGCCGACCCGCCGCTGACCAAGGACGCCGTCGCCGGCCGTATCCGGCGGCTGCTGGCCATGGCCGACAAGCGGGCCCAGGACCTGGGGATCCCGGGTACGGAGTCCAATCTCACCGAGGAGATGGCGGACAACCTCGCGGGCTGACGGCTCGATGGGTCGCCGGAAGTCCAACCCGCCGGTGCCGATGCCCACTTGGGACATCGGCACCGGCGTTTGCCTGTCTGTGAGGCGCCCTTGACTTGACCATGAAGTGTCATGAGCCTGGCATCTGTTCGCCACTGTGGCGGACACATGCAAGGGGGGCTCATGAGACGAAGAGCGAGAGCGATCCTCGCTGCGGGCGCACTCCTGCTGGGCGGTGCCGGCATGGCGCCCATCGCCCAGGCGCAGAGCGGGAGTTCGCCCGAACCCGACGCGAACGCCGTGAAGGTGTTCCACGCGGAGGTCACGAAACAGCAGATACCCCTGCTGCTCGCGGCCGGGCAGGACGGACACGAACTCGGCGACCAGACCGCGAAGAACGGCAAGAGCGCGGTCGAGGTCTACCTGACCGACAAGCAGGCCCGGAAGCTGGAGAAGCAGGGCGTCGAGCTCACCGAGCACACGCTTTCCGCCAGGACCGAGGCGCGCGTCGAGGACGCGGCCCAGGGCGTGTTCCGGCCGTACAGCGGAAAGGGCAATCTCCAGGAGGAGATCGTCAAGACCGGCGCGGCCCACCCCGACCTCACCAAGGTCGTCTCCATCGGCAAGACCCTCAAGGGCCAGGACATCCTCGCGCTGAAGCTGACCAAGGGCGCGAAGAAGACGAAGGACGGCTCCAAGCCGTCCGTGCTGTACATGTCCAACCAGCACGCTCGCGAGTGGATCACGCCCGAGATGACCCGGCGCCTGATGCACTACTACCTGGACAACTACTCCACGGACAAGCGCATCAAGAAGATCGTGGACTCGACCGAACTGTGGTTCGTGCTGTCGGCCAACCCGGACGGCTACGACTACACGTTCCAGGGCGAGGACGAGCGCCAGTGGCGCAAGAACCTGCGGGACGTGAACGGCGACGGCGTCATCTCCACCGGCGACGGCGTCGACCTCAACCGCAACTTCGCCTACAAGTGGGGCTACGACGACGAGGGTTCGTCCCCCAACCCCACCAACGAGACCTACCGCGGCGCGAGCCCCGGGTCCGAGCCCGAGACCCGGGCCCTCGACGCCTTCGAGAAGCGCGTCGACTTCACGTACGGCATCAACTACCACTCCGCCGCCGAACTGCTCCTCTACGGAGTGGGCTGGCAGGTGGCGACGCCGACCCCGGACGACGTGCTCTACAAGTCGCTCGCCGGAACCCCGGAGAACTCGGCGATCCCCGGCTATCACCCGCAGGTCTCCTCGGAGCTCTACACCACCAACGGCGAGGCGGACGGCCACGCCGGCAACGTCAACGGCATGGCGATGTTCACCCCCGAGATGTCGACCTGCCAGACCGCGTCGAACATCGACCCGAACGACGCCTGGAACGCGGCGGACTGCGCCTCGGTCTTCACCTTCCCGGACGACGAGAAGCTGATCGAGCAGGAGTTCGAGAAGAACGTCCCGTTCGCGCTCTCCGTCGCCGAGACCGCCGCCCACCCCGACCGGCCCTCGTCCTCGGTCGGCATCGACGCGCCCGACTTCACCCCGGCCGCCTTCACCACGTCGTACTCCCGCGGAGCGGACCAGGAGGTCTCCGTCGTCGTCCGCAAGTCCGTACGCGACAAGGAGCTCAAGTACCGCGTCAACGGCGGCCGAACGCTGGACATGGCCCTCAAGCCCTGGCGCGGCGGCGAGACCTACGGCGGCGCGGACAACCTCTACTTCGACGAGTACCGCGCCAAGGTCAAGGACGGCGACCGGGGCGACAAGGTCGAGGTCTGGTTCACCGGCGAGACCAGGAGCGGCAAGAAGACCTCCAGCACCCACTTCACCTACACCGTGGCCGAACGGCCCGTGGCCGACACCCTCGTCGTCGCCGAGGAGGGCGCGGCAGCCACCCAGTCCCAGGCGTACGTCGACGCCCTGAAGGCCAACGGGAAGAAGTCCCTCGTCTGGGACGTGGCCACCCTCGGCGCGCCCGACGCGCTCGGCGTGCTCGACCACTTCAGGACGGTCGTCCACTACACCGGAGCCGCACGGCCCGCGAACGCCACCCAGCTCCAGCTGCGCGCCTTCCTCAACCAGGGCGGGAAGCTGGTCGAGGCGGGCGAACAGGCCGGCGGCAACGTCGACCTCGGCGGAGGCAACCTCTCCAACGACTTCAGCCAGTACTACCTCGGCGCCTACTCCCGTACGTCCACCCCGGGAGCCAACGGCTTCACCGGCTCCGGCAGGCTCACCGGCTTCACGGGAGCGCTCGGGGACGCGCCCGGCAACCCGCTGAACACGGCGGGCACCTACGGCGTCACCTCGGACAGCCTGCCCGCCGCCCAGTACCCGCAGTTCGCGTCCAGCGCGGGCGCCGGCCAGTTCGCGGGCACCGTCAACCCCTACGGGCCCTACGCCGGCTCGTCCATGGCCGCCGCGGTGCACACCGACGACGCCTACAAACGACTCACCCGCACCATCGACCTCACCGGCGTCAGCGCCGCCGACAAGCCGGCGCTGCGCACCCAGCTCCTGTGGGACACCGAGCCCGGCTACGACCACGCCGTCGTCGAGATCCACACCACCGGGGCCGACGACTGGACGACGCTGCCCGAGGCGGGTGGCGCCACCAGCAGCGAGGTACCCGCGGAGTGCGAGGCCGGATTCCTGGTCCACGAGCACCCCTGGCTCAAGCACTACCTGACCGTCAACGCGTCCGGCTGCGCCAACACCGGCACCAGCGGGGCCTGGAACAGCTTCACCGGCGCCTCCAGCGGCTGGCAGCAGGTCGCCTTCGACCTCAGCGCGTACGCCGGGAAGTCGGTGGAGGTGTCCCTGAGCTACGTCACCGACCCGAGCACCGGCGGCCACGGCGTCCTCGCGGACGACACCTCTCTCGTCGTTGCCGGGACGGCCACCGGGACGGAGGGCTTCGAGACCTCACTCGGCCCCTGGAGCGTCCCCGGACCGCCCCCGGGCAGCCCGGCCGTCCTCAAGGACTGGGCACGCTACGGAGAGCTGTTCAAGACCTATGGAGGGATCACCACCGGTGACACCGTGCTGCTGGGCTTCGGCCTGGAGCACGTCACCGCCGCGGCCGACCGCGCGGCCCTGATGGGGAAGGCGCTCACCGCTCTGAAGAGCTGATTTCAGGCGACCGCCTCGTCAACGCCGAGGGTGTTCCGTACCCCTACTGGTGGGTACGGAACACCCTGCCGTGTATGGGGCATCTCAATGTCACTCCAGACGTCTCAGGGAGGTAGGGTTCAAGGCGGTCGGGGACATCCCATACAACTCGCCGGCACGTGAGCCGGCGTACCAACGAGGAGATCGGTTCGTGACGATCCGCGTAGGCATCAACGGCTTTGGCCGCATCGGTCGTAACTACTTCCGCGCGCTGCTGGAGCAGGGTGCTGACATCGAGATCGTGGCTGTCAACGACCTGGGTGACACCGCGACCACCGCTCACCTGCTCAAGTACGACACCATCCTGGGCCGTCTCAAGGCCGAGGTGTCGCACACCGCCGACACGATCACCGTCGACGGCCACACCATCAAGGTGCTCTCCGAGCGCAACCCCGCCGACATCCCGTGGGGCGAGCTCGGCGTCGACATCGTCATCGAGTCGACGGGCATCTTCACCAAGAAGGCCGACGCCGAGAAGCACATCGCCGGCGGCGCCAAGAAGGTCCTGATCTCGGCTCCGGCCAAGGACGAGGACATCACCATCGTGATGGGCGTCAACCAGGACAAGTACGACCCGGCGCAGCACAACATCATCTCCAACGCCTCCTGCACCACCAACTGTGTGGCGCCGATGGCCAAGGTGCTCGACGAGAACTTCGGCATCGTCAAGGGCCTGATGACGACGGTGCACGCGTACACGAACGACCAGCGCATCCTGGACTTCCCGCACTCGGACCTGCGCCGCGCCCGCGCCGCCGCCGAGAACATCATCCCGACCACGACCGGTGCCGCCAAGGCCACCGCCCTGGTCCTCCCGCAGCTCAAGGGCAAGCTCGACGGCATCGCGATGCGCGTCCCGGTCCCGACCGGCTCGGCCACCGACCTGGTCGTGACGCTGCAGCGCGAGGTCACCAAGGACGAGGTCAACGCCGCGTTCAAGAAGGCCTCCGAGGACGGCGACCTCAAGGGCTACCTGGCCTACACCGAGGACCCGATCGTCTCGTCGGACATCGTCGGCGACCCGGCCTCCTGCACCTTCGACTCCTCCCTGACCATGGTCCAGGAGGGCAACTCGGTGAAGATCCTCGGCTGGTACGACAACGAGTGGGGCTACTCCAACCGCCTCGTCGACCTCACGGTCTTCGTCGGCGGCCAGCTCTAAGTCCCGGAGCCAGGCACCTCGATGTGAGCACAGGGCTCGGGCAGCGCAAGGCCGCGCTGCCCGAGCCCTGTCTCGCGTACGGATCGATCAGCCCTCTCGGATCTCAAGAGCCTTCCTAGGAGTCCCTTCATGAAGACGATCGACGAACTCATCGCCGAAGGCGTGGACGGCAAGCGGGTCTTCGTCCGCGCCGACCTGAACGTGCCACTGTCCGACGGCCTCATCACGGACGACGGCCGCATCCGCGCGGTCCTGCCCACCGTCAAGGCGCTGGCCGAAGCGGGCGCCAAGGTGATCGTCGCCTCCCACCTGGGCCGTCCCAAGGGCGCCCCGGACCCCGCCTTCTCCCTGCTGCAGCCCGCCGAGCGCCTCGGCGAACTCCTCGGCGCCCCGATCGCGTTCGCCCAGGACACCGTGGGCCCCGCCGCCCACGACGCCGTGAACGGCCTGGAGCCCGGCCAGGTCGCGGTCATCGAGAACCTGCGCTTCAACGCGGGCGAGACGTCCAAGGACGACACCGAGCGCGGCGAGTTCGCCGACCAGCTCGCGGCTCTGGCCGATGTCTACGTGGGTGACGGTTTCGGCGCCGTGCACCGCAAGCACGCCTCCGTGTACGACCTCCCCGCCCGCCTGCCGCACTACGCCGGCTACCTCATCGCCACCGAGGTCGGCGTCCTGAAGAGGCTCACCGAGGACGTCAAGCGCCCCTACGTCGTCGCCCTCGGCGGTTCCAAGGTCTCCGACAAGCTCGCCGTCATCGACGCACTGCTCGGCAAGGCCGACCGGCTGCTCATCGGCGGCGGCATGGCCTTCACCTTCCTCAAGGCGAAGGGCTACGAGATCGGCGCCTCCCTCGTTCAGGACGACCAGCTGTCCGCCGTCAAGGAGTACATCGAGCGCGCCGAGAAGAACGGCGTCGAGTTGGTCCTCCCGGTCGACGTCGTGACCGCGACGCAGTTCCCCGACCTGAAGACCAAGGCCCCGTCCAACCCCACCATCGTCGCCGCGGACGCCATCCCGGCCGACGGGATGGGCCTCGACATCGGTCCCGAGACCGGTGCCCTCTACGCCTCGAAGCTCGCCGACGCGGCCACCGTCTTCTGGAACGGTCCGATGGGCGTCTTCGAGCACCCCGACTACGCCGAGGGCACCAAGGCGGTCGCCCAGGCCCTCCTCGACTCCCCGGCCTTCACGGTGGTCGGCGGTGGCGACTCCGCCGCGGCCGTCCGCACCCTGGGCTTCGACGAGAAGGCATTCGGCCACATCTCGACCGGTGGCGGCGCCTCCCTCGAATACCTCGAGGGCAAGACGCTTCCCGGTCTCGCCGCACTGGAGGACTGACCTTTTATGAGCACGCGCACGCCGCTGATGGCGGGCAACTGGAAGATGAACCTCAACCACCTCGAGGCCATCGCGCACGTCCAGAAGCTCGCCTTCGCCCTGGCCGACAAGGACTACGACGCCTGTGAGGTCGCCGTCCTTCCGCCCTTCACCGACCTGCGCTCCGTGCAGACCCTGGTCGACGGCGACAAACTCAAGATCAAGTACGGGGCCCAGGACCTCTCGGCGCACGACTCCGGTGCCTTCACCGGCGAGATCTCGGGTTCCATGCTGGCCAAGCTGAAGTGCACGTACGTGGTGGTCGGTCACTCCGAGCGACGCCAGTACCACGCGGAGACCGACGAGATCGTCAACGCCAAGGTCAAGTCCGCGTTCAGGCACGGCCTGACCCCGATCCTCTGCGTCGGCGAGGAGCTGGCGGTCCGCGAGGCGGGGGACCACGTCTCCCACACGCTCTCGCAGGTCGACGGCGGTCTCAAGGACATCCCGGCCGAGCAGGCCGAGACGATCGTGATCGCGTACGAGCCGGTCTGGGCCATCGGAACCGGCAAGGTCTGCGGCGCCGACGACGCCCAGGAGGTCTGCGCGGCGATCCGCGGCCGGCTGACCGAGCTGTACACCCAGGAGGTGGCCGACAAGGTCCGCATCCAGTACGGCGGCTCGGTGAAGTCCGGCAACGTCGCCGAGATCATGGCGAAGCCGGACATCGACGGCGCCCTGGTCGGTGGCGCGTCCCTGGACGCCGACGAGTTCGTCAAGATCGTCCGCTTCCGCGACCAGTGAGTATGCGGTAGCGACGATCCGTCGTACCCTTGCGGGGGTCTGGTGAGTGTCACCGGACCCCCGTCGTCCATCCAGTTCCGAGGAAGTTGGTCCAGCCGTGGTTTTGGGGTTCTCGATCGCCCTGATCGTCTTCAGCCTGCTGCTGATGCTGCTGGTGCTGATGCACAAGGGGAAGGGCGGCGGCCTCTCCGACATGTTCGGTGGCGGCATGCAGTCGTCCGTCGGCGGCTCCTCGGTCGCCGAGCGCAACCTCGACCGCATCACCGTGGTGATCGGTCTGCTGTGGTTCGCGTGCATTGTCGTGCTCGGCATCCTGATGAAGGTCAACAACTGATCACCGGCTGACATCGGTACGGGCGCACAATCGCACAGTACGCAAGCACGATCCACACGTAAGGCCCCATGTCCGGTACGCGCCCGCGGGCGCGGCCTATCATGGGGCTTGCGTCTAGGGGTGGGGTGTAACTCCAAACACTGGACGCGCGTTGGGCCTTACGTAGACTGAGGCGCTCGCAGCGAAGCGTCACGCCGACTCGCTTCGCGGCACCATCACGCAGGGAGTTACGACCGTGGCAAGTGGCAACGCGATCCGAGGAAGCCGGGTCGGGGCGGGGCCGATGGGCGAGGCCGAGCGTGGCGAGTCCGCGCCCCGGCTGCGCATCTCCTTCTGGTGCTCCAACGGGCACGAGACGCAGCCCAGCTTCGCCAGCGACGCGCAGGTTCCCGACACCTGGGACTGCCCGCGCTGCGGCTTTCCCGCCGGACAGGACCGGGACAACCCGCCGGACCCGCCGCGCACCGAGCCGTACAAGACGCACCTGGCGTACGTACGGGAGCGGCGCAGCGACGCGGACGGCGAGGCGATCCTCGCCGAGGCGCTCGCCAAACTGCGGGGCGAGATCTAGGAGTTGCGAACCGGCCGGGCATCGAGAGGTGTCCGGCCGGAGCTGTTTCGCACGACGTCCGCGAACGGAATCGGCGTGCCCGCGGCGCGAACCCTCCGGCGCCGCGCGGCCGACCGCCTCGGTGCCTCCGGTCGCACCTGATCCGTACGCCTGCCGCGCAGGGCCGCGCGCGGGCAGTGCGTGGTCGTTGTGGTGCCCCTCGTGAGCACGGGTGTGCGTGGGGCCCCTGGGGCCCGTGAGCCGGGCCCGCACGGCGACCCGGCGCCGCGCGGCTGCCGATCTCGTACGGCGAATCTCGTGCGGCCGACCTCGTGCGGCGACCTCGTACGCCGGACCGTGCACGGTCGCTCACGCGCGGCCGATCTCGTGCCGAAGGCCGTGCGCCGTCGCGGCCGTACCTGTCGCGGTTGTCCCTGCGACTGTCTGTACCCGCCTGGCCCGGTCTCGCCTCGTGCGGGTGAACATCCCGTTCCGGTCCACTGGGCCGGGGGCTTTTCGTTCCGGCCGAGCCTCGTCCGGGTGACATCCCGTGGCGTCTGCGCGTCGCGTCCGAGGCGGGCGTCCCAGTACCTCGCGGTCCGGTGGGGCTTGCCCCGCCCGCCCCCCCATCCGCTCTCCGTCCGACTGTCAGTGGTGCCCTCTACGGTTGTCGAAGTGGTGGCAGAGGAGGGGGCGTTGTGGCGGTGAGCGAGGCGACAGGTGTGCGGGTGCCCGCGTGGCGCGGGGGATTCGGGCGACTGTGGAGCGCGGCGGTGGTGTCGCGCTTCGGGGACGCGCTGCGTACCGCCGCACTGCCGCTGATCGCCGTGCGCCTCACGGACGACCCGTTCGTCATCGCGTCCGTCACCGCCTGCGGATACCTCCCGTGGCTGCTCTTCGGGCTGCTCGGCGGCGCGGTCGCGGACCGGGTGGACCAGCGCCGGGCGATGTGGGCCGTGGACACCCTGCGGGGCACGCTCGTCGCCTGTTTCGGCCTCGCCGTCGGGCTCGGCCACGCCTCGATCGGGCTGCTGATCGCGCTCGCCTTCGCCCTGACCAGCCTCCAGACCCTCTTCGACAACGCGTCCACGGCCCTGCTGCCGTCCCTGGTCGACAAGGAGGCCCTGGGCAGCGCCAACGCCCGGCTGATGACCGGTCAGCAGCTCGCCGGCGGCTTCCTGGCCGGCCCGTTCGTACCGCTGTTGCTCGCCGCCGGGGCCGCCGTGCCGTTCGTCGCCGACGCCGCCACCTATCTGCTGGCCGCCGCGCTCGTGGCGTCCCTCCGGATCGCGGCGCCCGAGCGGGCGCCCCGGCCGGCCGGAAGCACCCTGCGGGCGGAGGCCGCCGAGGGACTGCGCGCCCTGTGGCGCGACCGGGTGCTGCGTGCCGTCTGTACGGCCACGCTGCTGTGCAACATCGGCATGGGCGCCCTGATCGCCACGCTGGTACTGCACGTGACCGGCTGGCTGCACGCGGGAAACGCGGGCTTCGCCGCCGCGATGACGGCCTACTCGGCCGGAAGCCTGGCCGGCGGAGTACTGCTGGCACAGCGAGTCGCACGCCGGTTCGGACGCGTCCGCGGCCTGTTCCTGGGCGGAAGCGTCCAGACGGCGTCCCTCCTGCTCATCGGTACCGTCCGCCAGCTGGGTGCCCTCCTGCTGGGCATGGCGCTGCTCGGAGTGATGGGCATGGTGTGGAACGTCAACCAGGTCACGCTGATGCAGCAGCGCAGCCCCAGGGCCCTGGTCGGCCGCATCAGCGCCGCCTTCCGCACCGCCTCCACCTCCGGAGCCCCGGTCGGCGCCCTGCTCGGCGGCGCGGTCGCCGCGGCGTACGGGCTGAACGGGCCCGCCTTGTTCGCGGCCGCGCTCTTCGCACTCGCCGTCGCTTCGCTGATACCCGCGCTCAAGCCGGACGTATCTGTTGTTGAGCCGGACGACGGCGTGACGACAGCTCACGTCAAGCCCTGATCAATTAGGTTGGGACCGGCAGCGGGGCGAGGTACGCAGCAGCACACGCAGGAGAGAAGGCGGAAGTCAGAGATGAACGCAGACACCCGTACCAGGCTCGACCGGACGCCCGAGTGGACCGCTCTGGGGGAGCACCGCGAGGAGCTCGCGGAGACCCATCTGCGGGACCTGTTCGCAGCCGACCCCGGGCGCGGGTCCGGGTACACCCTCCAGGTCGGCGACCTGCACGTCGACTACTCCAAGCACCTCGTCACCGACGAGACACTGCGGCTGCTGCGTGAGCTGGCGGTGGCCACGGATGTGTTCGGGCTGCGGGATGCGATGTTCCGTGGTGAGAAGATCAATGTGACCGAGGGGCGTGCGGTTCTGCACACCGCGTTGCGGGCGCCGCGGGACGCGGTGATCGAGGTGGACGGGGAGAACGTGGTCCCGGGGGTCCACGCGGTCCTCGACAAGATGGCGGCCTTCGCCGAGCGGGTGCGTTCGGGTGAGTGGACCGGGCACACGGGCAGGCGTATCAGGAACGTCGTGAACATCGGGATCGGCGGTTCCGACCTGGGTCCCGCGATGGCCTACGACGCGTTGCGGTCCTTCACCGACCGTGGTCTGGTGGTGCGGTTCGTGTCGAACGTGGACGGTGCCGACCTGCACGAGGCGGTGCGTGACCTCGACCCGGCCGAGACACTCTTCATCATCGCGTCGAAGACGTTCACCACCATCGAGACGATCACCAACGCCACCTCGGCGCGGTCCTGGCTGCTGTCCGGACTCAAAGCCGGTCCGGAGGCGGTCGCCAGGCACTTCGTGGCCTTGTCGACGAATGCCGGCAAGGTCGCCGACTTCGGCATCGACACGGACAACATGTTCGAGTTCTGGGACTGGGTCGGGGGACGCTACTCCTTCGACTCGGCCATCGGCCTGTCGTTGATGATCGCGATCGGCCCGGACCGGTTCAGGGAGATGCTCGACGGCTTCCACCTCGTCGACGAGCACTTCCGTACCGCGCTGGCCGAGTCCAACGCGCCGCTGCTGCTGGGCCTGCTGGGCATCTGGTACAACAACTTCCACGACGCGCAGTCCCACGCCGTGCTGCCCTACTCCCACTACCTCAGCAGGTTCACCGCCTACCTCCAGCAGCTGGACATGGAGTCCAACGGCAAGTCGGTGGACCGGCAGGGCGAGCCGGTGGACTGGCAGACCGGACCGGTGGTGTGGGGCACTCCCGGCACCAACGGCCAGCACGCCTACTACCAGCTCATCCACCAGGGCACCAAGCTCATCCCGGCCGACTTCATCGGCTTCGCCAACCCGGTCGACGAGCTGGAGACGGGCCTGGCCGCCCAGCACGACCTGCTGATGGCGAACTTCTTCGCCCAGACCCAGGCCCTGGCCTTCGGCAAGACACCCGACGAGGTCCGCGCCGAGGGCGTGCCCGAAGACCTGGTGGCCCACAAGACGTTCAAGGGAAACCACCCCACCACCACGATCCTCGCCCGCGAACTGACCCCCTCCGTCCTGGGCCAGCTCATCGCCCTCTACGAACACAAGGTGTTCGTCCAGGGCGCCGTCTGGAACATCGACTCCTTCGACCAGTGGGGCGTCGAACTCGGCAAGGTCCTCGCCAAACGCATCGAACCCGCACTCACCGACGGCACCGAGGTACCCGGCCTCGACCCCTCCACCACGGCGCTGGTCGGCAAGTACCGCGAGCTGCGCAGCCGTTAGGCCCCGTGCGTGCGGGACGACGGGCGGTGGGGGGCCGCCCGTCCGAGGTGTTCTCCCGGGTGCGAGGGGGTGGGGGCCGGTCGCGCGGCTCCCCCGCGCCCCTCAAGAGCATGGTCCGCGCCCGGCACCTCCAGCCTGTCCCGGGACGGACGACGGGTAGGGGCGGCGGGGGCGTGTGACCCCTCGCTCGCCCCTACCCGGTCACCTCACGCCGAAGCCGGCGGATACAGCGAGCGCGGCAGCTGGGAAGCGGCCGCCGCGTCCAGCAACCACAGCGTCCGCGAGCGCCCGCGGGCACCCGCCGCCGGAGCCTGTACCTCACCCGCGCCCGACAGGGCGATCGCCGCGGCCTGAGCCTTGTCCTCGCCGGCCGCGAGCAGCCACACCTCGCGGGCCGAGCGGATCGCGGGCAGCGTGAGCGAGATCCGGGTCGGCGGGGGCTTCGGCGCGCCGTGCACACCCACCACCGTCCGCTCCGTCTCGCGCACCGCGGGCATCTCGGGGAAGAGCGAGGCCACATGCGTGTCCGGACCGACGCCCAGCATCAGGACGTCGAAGGTCGGGACCGAACCGTGGTTCTCCGGTCCCGCGTTCTTCGCGAGCTCGGCGGCGTAGGCCTCGGCCGCCGCGTCCGCGTCCGCGCCGTGCGGACCGTCGGACGCCGGCATCGGATGCACCCGTGCCGGGTCCAGCGGTACCGAGTCCAGCAGTGCCGCACGGGCCTGGGTGTCGTTGCGTTCCGGGTCGCCCGCGGGCAGGAACCGCTCGTCGCCCCACCACAGGTCGAGCCGGCCCCAGTCGATGGCGTCCCGGGCGGGCTCGGCCGCGAGCGCCGCGAGGAGTCCGTTGCCGTTGCGGCCGCCGGTGAGGACCACCGAGGCGTAGCCGCGCGAGGCCTGCGCGTCCACGACCTTGGTGATCAGCCGAGCCGCGGCGGCCTGGGCCATGAGCTCCTTGTCGCGGTGCACGACAAGCTGCGGAGTGATCACTTGGAGGCCGCCTTCTTGGCCGGGGCCGAGGTGCCGGTCTTGGCGGCGGCCTTCTTGGCCGGTGCCTTGGCCGGTGCCTTGGCGGCGACCTTGACCGCCGTCCTGGCCGGGGTCTCGTCCGAGGACTCGTCCGACGAGGTGTTCAGCCGGTCCACCCCGTACCGCAGCGCCGAGGCGTACGTGTCGTCCGGGTCGAGCCGGCGCAGTTCCTCGGCGATCAGCTCGGACGTGTCGCGGCGCTTGAGCGCCACGGCACGGTCGGGCTGGCCTTCGATGGACAGCGTGGCGAGGGAGCCGTCGGCACGGTCCAGGACGATCGGGCCGCAGGTGGTCTCCATCCGGACGGCCGTGAGGCCGGGGCCGGACGACTGCGAACGCCTGACCGGCACGTTCAGCCGGTCCGCGAGCCACATGGCGAGCAGCTCGCAGCTCGGGTTGAACTCCTCGCCCTCCACCTCGACCGCGCTCACGTCGCAGACGACCTGGTCCAGGGCCGCGGCCAGCATCGAACGCCACGGTGTGATGCGGGTCCAGGAGAGGTCGGTGTCCCCGGGGGCGTAGGCGTCGGCGCGGGCGTTGAGCTCCCGTACCGGCGCCTCGGCCGCGTAGGTGTCCGTGACCCGGCGCTGGGCCAGTGCGCCCAGCGGGTCCTTCGCCGGGTCGAGCGGCGAGTTCACCGGCCACCAGACGACGACCGGCGCGTCCGGCAGCAGCAGGGGCAGGACGACCGAGTCGGCGTGGTCGACCACCTCGCCGTACAGCCGAAGCACGACGGTCTCGCCGGTGCCCGCATCCGCGCCGACCCGCACCTCGGCGTCGAGGCGGGACTTCGTGCGGTCACGGGGCGAGCGCGAGACACGCCTGATGACCACGAGGGTGCGCGAGGGGTGCTCGCGGGAGGCCTCGTTGGCGGCCTTCAGGGCGTCGTAGGCGTTCTCCTCGTCGGTGACGATGACGAGGGTCAGGACCATGCCGACCGCGGGGGTGCCGATGGCCCGGCGGCCCTGCACGAGCGCCTTGTTGATCTTGCTGGCAGTGGAGTCGGTGAGGTCTATCTTCATGGGCGACGCCAGCTCCGTCCGTCTCGTTCGAGCATTTCGTCCGCCTCGACGGGGCCCCAGGTACCCGCGGGGTACTGCGCGGGCTTGCCGTGCGTCTCCCAGTACTGCTCGATCGGGTCGAGGATCTTCCAGGACAGCTCGACCTCCTCGGTGCGCGGGAAGAGGTTCGAGTCGCCGAGCAGCACGTCGAGGATCAGTCGCTCGTACGCCTCCGGGCTGGACTCGGTGAACGACTCGCCGTAGGCGAAGTCCATCGAGACGTCCCGGATCTCCATGGAGGTGCCGGGCACCTTGGAGCCGAAGCGGACCGTGACGCCCTCGTCGGGCTGGACGCGGAAGACGATCGCGTTCTGGCCCAGCTCCTCCGTCGCGGTGTGGTCGAAGGGGGAGTGCGGGGCGCGCTGGAAGACGACCGCGATCTCGGTGACACGACGGCCCAGCCGCTTGCCGGTCCGCAGATAGAACGGGACGCCCGCCCAGCGGCGGTTGTCCACCTCCACCTTGATCGCGGCGAAGGTGTCGGTCTTCGACTTGGGGTCGATACCGTCTTCCTGGAGATAGCCGACGGCCTTCTCGCCGCCCTGCCAGCCGGCCGCGTACTGTCCGCGGACGGTGTCGCGTCCCAGGTCCTTCGGGATCCGCACCGCGCCGAGCACCTTGGTCTTCTCGGCGGCGAGCGCGTCCGCGTCGAAGGACGAGGGCTCCTCCATGGCCGTCAGGGCCATCAGCTGGAGCAGGTGGTTCTGGATGACGTCACGGGCCGCGCCGATGCCGTCGTAGTAGCCCGCCCGGCCGCCGATGCCGATGTCCTCGGCCATGGTGATCTGCACATGGTCGACGAAGGACCGGTTCCAGATCGGCTCGAACATCGTGTTGGCGAAGCGGAGCGCCAGAATGTTCTGGACGGTCTCCTTGCCGAGGTAGTGGTCGATACGGAAGACCTGGTCCGAGGCGAAGACCTCGTGCACGATCGCGTTGAGTTCCTCGGCCGACTTCAGGTCGTGCCCGAAGGGCTTCTCGATGACCGCGCGCCGCCAGGAGCCCTTCGGCTGGTCGGCCAGGTGGTGCTTCTTCAGCTGCTTGATGACCACAGGGAAGGCGGACGGCGGCACGGAGAGGTAGAAGGCGAAGTTGCCGCCCGTGCCCTGTGCCTTGTCCAGCTCCTCGATCGTGGCGCGCAGCCGCTCGAACGCGTCGTCGTCGTCGAAGGTGCCCTGGACGAAGCGCATCCCCTGGATGAGCTGCTGCCAGACCTCCTCGCGGAACTCCGTACGGGCGTGTTCCTTGACGGCGTCGTGGACCTCCTGGGCGAAGTCCTCGTTCTTCCACTCGCGACGGGCGAAACCGACGAGCGAGAAGCCCGGCGGCAACAGTCCGCGATTGGCGAGGTCGTACACGGCGGGCATCAGCTTTTTACGTGACAAATCGCCCGTGACGCCGAAGATGACCAGGCCCGACGGCCCCGCGATACGCGGGAGCCGTCGGTCTGCGGGGTCACGCAGCGGGTTGCTGCTTGACAAGGTTTCAGCCCTCCGAAGGGGCGAGGCGCTGGAGCTCCGCCTCTGTGGACTTGAGCAGGTCGTTCCAGGACGCCGCGAACTTCTCGACGCCCTCCTCCTCCAGGAGCTGGACCACGTCGTCGTACGAGATCCCGAGCTTCTCGACCGCGTCGAGTTCCGCCTGGGACTGCTCGTACGTACCGGCGATCGTGTTGCCGGTGATCCGGCCGTGGTCCTCGGTGGCCTGCAGGGTGGCCTCCGGCATGGTGTTCACCGTGTTCGGCGCCACCAGGTCTTCGACGTACAGGGTGTCCTTGTACGCCGGGTCCTTCACGCCGGTCGACGCCCACAGCGGGCGCTGCTTGTTCGCCTGCGCCTTGTCGAGGGCGGCCCAGCGCTCCGAGGAGAAGACCTCCTCGTACGCCTGGTAGGCGAGCCGGGCGTTGGCCAGGGCGGCCTTGCCGCGTGCGGCCTTGGCCTCGGGGGTGCCGAGGGCGTCGAGCCGCTTGTCGATCTCCGTGTCCACGCGGGACACGAAGAAGGACGCCACCGAGTGGATCTTGGAGAGGTCCAGGCCCGCGGCCTTCGCCTTCTCCAGCCCCGCCAGGTAGGCGTCCATGACCTCGCGGTAACGCTCCAGCGAGAAGATCAGCGTGACGTTGACGCTGATGCCCTTGCCGATGACCTCGGTGATCGCGGGCAGGCCCGCCTTGGTCGCCGGGATCTTGATGAGCGTGTTCGGACGGTCCACCAGCCAGGCCAGCTGCTTGGCCTCGGCGACGGTCGCGGTGGTGTTGTGGGCCAGGCGCGGGTCGACCTCGATGGAGACCCGGCCGTCCTGGCCCTGCGTCGCGTCGAAGACCGGGCGCAGGATGTCGGCGGCGTCACGGACGTCCGCCGTCGTGATCATGCGGATGGCCTCTTCGACGGTGACCTTGCGGGCGGCGAGCTCGGCGAGCTGCTGCTCGTAGCCGTCGCCGCTGCTGATCGCCTTCTGGAAGATCGACGGGTTGGTGGTGACGCCCACGACGTGCTGCTGGTCGATCAGTTCGGCGAGATTGCCGGACGTGATCCGCTTGCGCGACAGGTCGTCCAGCCAGATCGCGACGCCTTCCTCGGAGAGGCGCTTGAGTGCGTCTGTCATGGAAAATGCATCTCCTACGTGTCGTATGTCAGCGTCAGAGCTGGGCTGCGGCGATCGATTCCCGGGCGGCGGCGGCGACGTTCTCGGCAGTGAAGCCGTACTCGCGGAAGAGCACCTTGCCGTCGGCCGAAGCACCGAAGTGCTCCAGCGAAACAATGCGTCCCGCGTCCCCGACGAACCGGTACCAGGTCAGTCCGATACCGGCCTCGACCGAGACCCGCGCGCGCACGGACGGCGGCAGCACACTCTCGCGGTAGGCCTGGTCCTGCTCGTCGAACCACTCCACGCACGGCATGGAGACGACGCGCGTCGGCACACCCCCGGCCTGGAGCTGCTCGCGCGCCTCCACGGCCACGTGCACCTCGGAACCGGTGGCGATGAGGATGACCTCGGGCTCGCCGCCCTCCGCCTCGAACAGGACGTAGCCGCCCTTCGCGGTGTCCTCGTTGCGGTCGTACGTGGGCACACCCTGCCGGGTCAGCGTCAGCCCGTGCGGGGCGCCCTCGCCGAACACCTTGGTGTAGCGCTTCAGGATCTCGCGCCAGGCGATCGCGGTCTCGTTGGCGTCCGCGGGACGGACGACGTTGAGGCCGGGGATGGCGCGCAGTGAGGCGATGTGCTCGACCGGCTGGTGCGTCGGACCGTCCTCACCGAGGCCGATCGAGTCGTGCGTCCAGACGTAGGTGACCGGCAGGTGCATCAGCGCGGACAGCCGCACCGAGTTGCGCATGTAGTCGGAGAACGTCAGGAACGTGCCGCCGTAGACGCGGGTGTTGCCGTGCAGCGTGATGCCGTTCATCTCCGCGGCCATGGAGTGCTCGCGGATACCGAAGTGGATCGTTCGCCCGTACGGGTTCGCGCCCGGCAGCGGGTTGTCGGCCGGCAGGAACGAGGAGTTCTTGTCGATCGTCGTGTTGTTCGAGCCCGCGAGGTCGGCGGAGCCGCCCCACAGCTCGGGGATGACCGCGCCGAGCGCCTGGAGCACCTTGCCGGACGCGGCACGGGTCGCGACGGTCTTGCCGGTCTCGAACGCCGGGAGCTTCTCCTCCCAGCCCGCCGGCAGCTCGCACGCGGCGATGCGGTCGAACTCGGCCGCACGCGCGGGCTGGGCGGTGCGCCACTCCTGGTAGCCCTTCTCCCACTCGGCCCGCTGCTCACGACCCCGGTCGAGTGCCTGACGGGTGTGGGCGAGGACCTCGTCGGCCACGGCGAAGGACTGCTCCGGGTCGAAGCCCAGCACGCGCTTGGTCGCCGCCACCTCGTCGTCGCCCAGCGCCGAGCCGTGCGCGGCCTCGGTGTTCTGCGCGTTCGGGGCGGGCCAGGCGATGATCGACCGCATCGCGATGAACGACGGCTTGTCGGTCACCAGCTTGGCGGCCTGGATCGCGTTGTAGATGGCGTGCGGGTCGAGGTCGCCGTCCGGCTTCGGGGCCACCCGCTGCACATGCCAGCCGTAGGCCTCGTACCGCTTGGCGGTGTCCTCGGAGACCGCAGTCTCCGTGTCGCCCTCGATCGAGATGTGGTTGTCGTCCCACAGCAGGATCAGGTTGCCGAGCTTCTGGTGCCCGGCCATGGAGGACGCCTCCGCGGAGATGCCCTCCTGCAGACAGCCGTCACCGGCGATGCAGTAGATGAAGTGGTCGAACGGGGACTCGCCCTGCGGTGCGTCCGGGTCGAACAGACCGCGCTCGTAGCGGGAGGCCATCGCGAAGCCCACCGCGTTGGCGACGCCCTGTCCCAGCGGACCCGTCGTGGTCTCCACGCCGGGGGTGTGTCCGTACTCAGGGTGGCCCGGAGTGCGCGAGCCCCAGGTGCGGAAGGACTCCAGGTCGTCCAGCTCCAGGCCGAACCCGGCCAGGTAGAGCTGTGTGTAGAGCGTCAGGGACGAATGGCCCGCGGACAGCACGAAGCGGTCGCGTCCGGTCCAGTCGGGATCCGCCGGGTCGTGCCGCATCACCTTCTGGAAGAGGGTGTAGGCGGCAGGCGCCAGACTCATCGCCGTACCGGGATGGCCGTTGCCGACCTTCTGTACGGCATCGGCGGCCAGGACGCGGGCGGTGTCGACGGCCCGCTGGTCCAACTCGGTCCACTCGAGGTCTGTGGTGGTCGGCTTGGTGCTCACCCTGGGTCAGGGCTCCTCTCCACATGTCACGCATGTCGAATACCGGTGCACTGGGCGCCCACCGGCCGTTGTCGAGCCTACCCCCGTAGGTACCTGCGTTTTTTCGAGTCATTCCAGACTGCCGGGACTCGGCGGAATCCGCCTCCCGACTGGTCCGTTCCGTCTTCGGCAACTGAATACGGAGCCGCTCGTAAGAGTGCTCAATCGAGCTCCCCGACGCCCGTTGTGCGGGCCCCGCCGAGGCGCCGGTCCGGGCGCCCCCAACACGACCCCACCCCCGCGAAGGTCGGGGTCTGGGCAACGTCTACAGTGGCGTGGTACGCGCGAGCCTTTACGGGGAGTTCACACCCGGGGGCTTGCTGGGATGTCTCTGTCAGGGGTGTGCGTGACGGCCGTCGAATCCCGTCCAGCGGGGGTGCTCGGGACGAGCAGCAGCCCGAGCCACCGGCCGTTCGGGGCCCGTGTGAAGGCATTCGTGGCGCTCACCAAGCCACGAATCATCGAACTGCTCCTGATCACCACCGTTCCGGTGATGTTCCTGGCCCAGCAGGGTGTACCGGACCTCAAACTGGTCCTGCTCACCTGCCTCGGCGGCTATCTGTCCGCGGGCGGCGCCAACGCGCTCAACATGTACATCGACCGTGACATCGACGCCCTGATGGAGCGGACCTCACAACGTCCACTGGTCACCGGCATGGTCAGCCCCCGTGAGTGCCTGGCCTTCGGCATCGCGCTGGCGGTCGTCTCGACGCTGCTGTTCGGTCTGGCCGTCAACTGGCTGTCCGCGTGGCTGTCACTCGGAGCGCTCCTCTTCTACGTCGTCGTCTACACGATGCTCCTCAAGCGTCGTACGTCCCAGAACATCGTCTGGGGCGGCATCGCGGGCTGCCTCCCGGTCCTCATCGGCTGGTCGTCCGTCACGAACTCGCTGTCGTGGGCGCCCGTCATCCTCTTCCTCGTCATGTTCTTCTGGACGCCGCCGCACTACTGGCCGCTGTCCATGAAGGTGAAGGACGACTACGCGCGCGTGGGCGTGCCCATGCTGCCGGTCGTCGCCTCCAACAAGGTGGTCGCCCGCCAGATCGTCATCTACAGCTGGGTGATGGTCGGGGTCTCGCTGCTCCTGACCCCGCTGGGCTACACGGGGTGGTTCTACACGGTGGTCGCGCTGGCCGCCGGCGGGTTCTGGCTGTGGGAGGCGCACGGGCTGCAGAACCGCGCCAAGGCCGAGGTGACGGGCGGGAAGCTCAAGGAGATGCGACTGTTCCACTGGTCGATCACCTATGTGTCGATCCTCTTCGTGGCCGTCGCGGTGGACCCCTTCCTCCACTAGGTGGAGCCCTTCCTCCGCCGGAGGCGCCCTGGATCCGCCCGACGGGCGATGGAGGTGCCCGCCCCCCGCTCGGGGGAAGCCGAGAAAGCTTGAGGGCGCGTGGTCAAGGCCACGCACCCCGCCCGTCGCCGTTCGATCTACCCGTCGGTAGCATCCTGGCCATGGCAGACACCGAGCAGACTGACGAGACCACCGGCACCGCCCGGGACACCGGCGCCGAGCGCAAGGCGGCCAGGCTCGCCCGGCAGATCCGCGCCTTCGCCGACGAGCACGGCGGGGCCGAGGGCCACGTGGCGTACATCGGGGAGCTCGGCGCGCGCGTCGTGCTCGTCGGCGAGGACGGCGGCTGGGGCGATCTGGTGGCGCCCAGCTACGCGATCGCCGAGGACGCAGTGAAGCAGGCCGGGATCACTGTTCACGAGGAGTTCGACGGGGAGTTCGCCGCCAAGGTGCGGACCGGGCCGTACGAGTGGAAGCGGATGGCGGGGATCCAGCTGGGCGGCCCGCGCAACGACTGAGCCGAACGGGTGGCTCACGCCGGGCCGACCTCACCCGATCGGCCGCGGGCGGGCCCGTGACGTCCGCGCCCCCGGACGGCTCCGGGGAGCCGTAGCGGCAAGCTGTTGGTCCGGCCGTCCGCCCCGCCACGGGTGCGTGCCGCCGGGGGTCTCCGGACCCCACGAACGGCCGAGCGACGCTCCTGGAACACGGGCGACCAACACCTGACGCCCGGCTCACCCGTTAGGACCTGAGAAAGAACGGTCCAGTCGCGCGGGGGAGTCCGGATGATCGAAACGCCGTCCCTGGTGGACCAGTACTGTCACGGGGTGCTGAGGACCGAGCTGGGCCTCGGCACCTTCGAGGCCCACCTCGCCAGAACCGAGGGGCCGCCGGCCCCCGGCACCACCCTCTTCGACACCCAGACCGGCTTCGCTGTACGCCGCTGGTGTCCGCCCCTGCTCGGCCTGGAGCCGCACTGCCCGCCCGCCCGCTATCTCGCGCGGCGGCGCGAACTCGGCGTCCTCGAAGCGGGCCGCAGACTGCTGCGCGGCAGCGGCGTCACGACCTTTCTCGTGGACACCGGGTTGCCCGGCGACCTGACCGGGCCGGGCGAGATGGCCTCCACCGGCGCTGCCGACGCCCACGAGATCGTCCGCCTGGAGCTGCTGGCGGAACAGGTCGCGGACACCTCCGGCACGGTCGAGTCCTTCCTCGCCAACCTCGCCGAGTCGGTCCACGGAGCCGCCGCGAACGCCGTCGCCTTCACGTCCGTGGCGGGCGGACGGCACGGCCTGGCGCTCGCTCCCGAACCGCCCGGGCCGGGCGAGGTACGGGGGGCGGCGGGCCGGTGGCTCGCGGACCGCCGGGCCGGCGGGGCGCTCAGCGACCCCGTCCTGCTGCGCCATCTGCTGTGGATCGCGGTCGCCTCGGGGCTGCCCCTCCAGCTCCACGCCGGTCTCGGCGAGCCGGGCCTGCGGATCGACCGCACCGACCCCGTCCTGCTCACGGACTTCGCACGCGCCACGGCCGGTCTCGGCACCGATCTCGTGCTGCTGCACGGCTACCCGTACCACCGGCACGCGGCGCACCTCGCCGGGGTCTTCCCGCACGTGTACGCCGACCTGGGCGCCGCACTGGTGCGCACCGGAGCCCGGGCCGCGGCCGTCCTCTCCGAGATCCTGGAGCTGGCTCCCTTCGGCAAGCTCCTCTTCTCCAGCGGAGCACACGGCCTGCCCGAACTTCATGTGGTCGGCGCACGTCTCTTCCGCGAGGCGCTCACCCGGGTGCTCGGCACCTGGGTCGCGGAGGGGGCCTGGTCGCCGGCGGACGCGCAACGGGTGGCGGGGCTGATCGCCGCCGGGAACGCGCGCCGGGTCTACGGGGTGCAGTGAACGGGCGCACGGGGTGTGGTGAGAGGGCTGTAAGGCGCTGTACGGGGTGCGGTGAAGGCGCTGTACGGGCCGAGGCGGACGGGAAGGAGGGGCTTCCGGCGCGCGCTCCCGGCGGACCGGCCTGGACCTACCCGCGCCCCGCGGGCGACGCTGCGGTGGCCCCGTACGAACCGCTCACGCGCGCGTGAGCGCCGATTCCGCGGCCGGCCCCGTCAGGTCCGCCACGAGGGCGGGCCGCTCGCGCAGCGACAGCAGGACGCGCAGCACGCCGATCCACACCAGGCAGGAGCCGAACATGTGCAGGCCCACCAGAGCCTCGGGAAGGTCCGTGAAGTACTGGACATAGCCGATGACGCCCTGCCCGAGCAGGATCAGGAACAGGTCGCGGGTGCGGTCCAGCGGGCCCCGGGGGGCGTCGACCGCCTTGAGGACGAACCAGAGGGCGAAGGTCAGCGTGACCACGATCCAGGCCAGCACGGCGTGCAGCTTGGCGACGTTCTCCCAGCTGACGTGCATGCGGTCGACCTCGCTCGAGTCACCCGCGTGCGGACCCGCGCCGGTGACGACCGTGCCGACGGCGATCAGCACCACGGTCGCGGCGACCAGACACCACACGAGCTGCTGCACCGCCTTGCCGACCAGCGGGCGCGGCGCGGCGGAGCCCTCCCGGGTGCGCTGCCACATCACCGCCGCCACGGTGATGAGCGCGGTCGAGAGCAGGAAGTGCGCGGCGACCGTGTACGGGTTGAGGCCGACCAGGACGACGACGCCGCCGAGGATCGCGTTGCTCATGACGATCCAGAACTGCGCCCAGCCGAGCCGGGTGAGGTCGCGCCGCCACGGCTTCTCGGAGCGCGCGGCGATGATCGCCCAGCCCACCGCGGCACACAGCACGTAGGTCAGCATGCGGTTGGTGAACTCGATGACCCCGTGGAAGCCCATCGCGCTCGTCGTGGTGAGCGAGTCGTCGGTGCACTTGGGCCAGGTCGGGCAGCCGAGCCCCGAACCGGTCAGCCGTACCGCGCCGCCGGTGACCACGATGACCACGGACATGACCAGTGCGGCGAGGGCCGCCCGGCGGACCGTCCGTGCGGTCGGAGTCCAGCGTTCGGCGATGAAGGCGAGCGGGTTGCTCACGAGGGCTACGGCGTCGGCTCGGGTCACGTTTGGCACGCGGCCCATCGTAGGCGGCCGCTTGTGCACGCCTTCACGAGGGCCCCGGGCACCCGCGCGCGTCGCTGCTCACGGACCCCGCCGCGCGCCGCGCGAGAGCTGTCCCGCGCCCCGGCCTGCTCCCAGCGGAAGAAGCGTCCCGCTACTCCCAGCGGAAGAAGCGTCCCGCGGCCGCCAGACCCACGACCGCCCAGACCGCCAGGATCCCCAGGTCCCCCCACGGCATGCCCGCACCGTGCTGGAGCACGTCCCGCAGGCCGTCCGAGAGCGCCGAGATCGGCAGCAGACCCAGCACGTCCTGAACACCGGAGGGGAACTTGTCCATCGGGACGATGACCCCGCCGCCCACCAGCAGCAGCAGGAAGACGAGGTTCGCGGCGGCCAGGGTCGCCTCCGCCTTCAGCGTGCCGGCCATCAGCAGGCCGAGGCCCGAGAACGCGGCCGTGCCGAGGAGCAGCAGGAGCAGGACGGCCGCCGGGTTGCCGTGCGGCGACCAGCCGAGCGCGAAGGCGATCACCGTCAGCAGGACGACCTGGAGGACCTCCGTGACCAGCACGGACACCGTCTTCGCGGTCATCAGACCCCAGCGGGGGAGCGGGGAGGCGGCGAGCCGCTTCAGCACGCCGTAGCGCCGCTCGAAGCCGGTGGCGATGGCCTGGCCGGTGAAGGCCGTCGACATCACCGCGAGCGCCAGGATGCCGGGGGTGAGGAAGTCGACCGCCGCGCCCTTGCCGGTGTCGACGATGTCCACCGACCCGAACAGGACCAGCAGGAGGGTCGGGATGACGACCGTGAGGAGGAGCTGCTCGCCGTTGCGCAGCAGCATCCTCGTCTCGAGTGCGGCCTGCGCGCCGATCATGCGGGGCAGCGGGGCCGCCCCCGGGCTCGGGGTGTAGGTGCCGGCGGTGGTCACGAACGCAGCTCCTTGCCGGTCAGTTCCAGAAACACGTCTTCGAGGGTGTGCCGCTCGACGGAGATCTTCTCCGGCATGACCCCGTGCTGCGCGCACCAGGAGGTGACGGTGGCCAGCAGCTGCGGATCGACCTTCCCGCCCACCCGGTAGGCGCCGGGGGTCAGTTCGGCCGCCGTGCAGTCCGCCGGGAGGGCCTTCAGCAGGGAGCCGACGTCGAGACCGGGGCGGCCGGTGAACCGCAGCGTGTTCTCGGCGCCGCCGCGGCACAGCTCCTCCGGGGAGCCCTGTGCGATGACCCGGCCGGCGTCGATGATCGCGACGTCGTCGGCGAGCTGCTCGGCCTCGTCCATGTGGTGCGTGGTCAGGACGACCGAGACCCCGTCGGTCCGCAGATCGCGGACCAGGTCCCAGGTCGCCCGGCGGGCCTGCGGGTCGAGGCCGGCGGTCGGCTCGTCGAGGAAGACCAGGTCGGGGCGGCCGACCACGGCCATCGCGAGCGCGAGGCGCTGCTGCTGGCCGCCGGACAGCCGCCGGTAGGTCGTACGGCCACAGCTCTCGAGGCCCAGGCGCGCTATGAGCGCGTCCACGTCCAGGGGACGGGCGTGGAGCTTCGCCACGTGCCGGAGCATCTCGTCGGCCCGTGCGCCGGAGTAGACCCCGCCGGACTGGAGCATCACGCCGATACGGGTGTGCAGCTCGCCGGACTGTCTGACCGGGTCGAGGCCCAGGACGCGCACCGTGCCGGAATCCGGCCTCCGGTACCCCTCGCAGGTCTCGACCGTGGTCGTCTTGCCCGCACCGTTGGGACCGAGTACGGCGGTGATGCCCGCCCTGGCCACCAGGTCGAGGCCGTCCACCGCGGTCTTCGTGCCGTACCGCTTCACCAGGGCCTGGACCTGGAGCACGGGCTCGCTTCGCATGAGGCGCAAGTCTAGGGACGTCTCCGGGGCCCGCGGGCGCCGGGGGCCGCATCAGGGAAGGGCGCACCGGGGCGGTGCAGCGCGAGCCACCGCTCCGCGTACGCCACCGCGTCGGCGACCGGGAACAGGCGTACGTCGGCCGCGCCCACCCGGCCGCGTACGACGGGGCGGTCCCGCTCGAAGTCGGAGCCCAGCTGGTCGAAGCGGTCGGAGTCGATCGCGACCTCCGTGACCACCTCCCACCGGGTCGCTCCCCGCGCCGTCCGCACCGGGCGTCCGACCTCGACGCGCGGCGCCGGTATGCGGTACTCGGCGAGGTGGAAGCTGGTGCAGGTGTCATAGCCCGTGCCGAGCAGGAGCACCCGGGCGCCGAGGGCCTCCAGCCGGGCCAGCGGGCTGCGCTCACCCAGCCGGCAGTCCGGGGCGTGGCCGTCGACGATCCCGGCCGCGCGCGGGCCGACGGCCGCGAAGGAGGTCTGCGGGTGCGCGCTGCGCAGGGCGCCGGGCCAGGTGCGGACGGTCTCCGGGATCACGCCGAGCCCGCGGGTGGGGGTGACGAGGGGGTCGTAGGCGGGCATCGTCGCCCGAATGGCCGACCACCACTCCTCGGGTACCGGCGGACGGCTCCACAGGGCCGGGTCGGACAGGTCGCCGGACTGTGTGGGGACCACCAGCGTGCCGTCGGGACCGAGTGCGTCGAGCAGGCCCTGGACGACCGCGACCGGGCCGCCGTTCACCCAGCCGAGGGAACGGAGCGAGGAGTGCACGAGGAGCGCTTCGCCGGGCCGGACGCCGAGCGCGCGCAGCTCCGTCGCGAGGGTGCCCCGGGTGACGAGTGGGCCGGTGGGAGGGGGTGTCGACATGCTTCGCGAGTCTCCCCGAGACCTCGTCCCGATGCCACCGAATTGATCGATCAAAGATCGTTTCCGCAGGTCACCTTAGGCATGCCTAAGTGATGCAGCGCACCGTCCGCCTCCTGGGACGCGGCTTGTCAGGCCCTGAGGAATTACGCAACAATGGCGTTGTGAAAAACGTTGGCGAGGCTCGGGAGACCCCCACGGGGGCCCCGCAGGAGGAACTCGCGACCGGTGAGCGGTCCACCCGCAACCGGGTCGCGCGGTCCATCCTGGACCACGGCCCGTCGACGGTGGCCGACCTCGCGGGACGGCTGGGACTGACCCAGGCCGCCGTGCGCCGCCACCTCGACGCGCTCGTCGCCGACGACGTCGTGGAAGCACGTGAGCAGCGGGTCTACGGCGCGCGGACGCGCGGCCGTCCCGCCAAGGTGTTCGCCCTGACCGACTGCGGCCGGGACGCCTTCGACCAGTCCTACGACACGCTCGCCACGGACGCTCTGCGCTGGATCGCGGAGCGTGAGGGCGGGGACGAGGCGATCGTCGCCTTCGCCCGCGCCAGGATCGCCGCCCAGACGGACGCGTACCGCGAGGTCATCGAGTCCGCGGCCCCCGAAGGACGCACCGAAGCGTTGGCCAAGGCCCTGAGTGCGGACGGGTACGCTGCTACGGCGCGTAGCGCACCGGTCGGCGAGCAGCTCTGCCAGCACCACTGCCCGGTCGCGCATGTCGCCGAGCAGTTCCCGCAGCTGTGCGAGGCGGAGACGGAGTTCTTCTCCCAGCTGCTCGGCACACATGTCCAGCGACTGGCCACCATCGCCCACGGCGACGGTGTGTGCACGACGTTCATCCCCAAGATTTCCAAGTCCGATCAGCGTGATCCCAACGCATCTGCAAGCACCGCCGGGAGGAACCCCGCATGACGCTCCCCATCGAGGAGACTGCCCACCCCGAGCTCGAGGGTCTGGGTACGTACGAATACGGTTGGGCCGACTCCGACGTGGCCGGTGCCTCTGCCAAGCGCGGCATCAACGAGGACGTCGTCCGCGACATCTCCGCGAAGAAGAACGAGCCGGAGTGGATGACCAAGCTCCGCCTCAAGGGTCTGCGCCTCTTCGAGAAGAAGCCCATGCCCAACTGGGGCTCGGACCTGTCGGGCATCGACTTCGACAACATCAAGTACTTCGTGCGCTCCACGGAGAAGCAGGCGGAGTCCTGGGAGGACCTGCCCGAGGACATCAAGAACACGTACGACAAGCTCGGCATCCCGGAGGCGGAGAAGCAGCGCCTCGTCGCGGGCGTCGCGGCCCAGTACGAGTCCGAGGTCGTCTACCACCAGATCCGTGAGGACCTGGAGGAGCAGGGCGTCATCTTCCTGGACACCGACACCGCCCTCAAGGAGCACCCGGAGCTCTTCAAGGAGTACTTCGGCACGGTCATCCCGGTCGGCGACAACAAGTTCGCGTCGCTGAACACCGCGGTGTGGTCCGGCGGCTCCTTCATCTACGTGCCGAAGGGCGTGCACGTCGAGATCCCGCTCCAGGCCTACTTCCGTATCAACACGGAGAACATGGGCCAGTTCGAGCGGACGCTGATCATCGTCGACGAGGACGCCTACGTCCACTACGTCGAGGGCTGCACGGCGCCGATCTACAAGTCGGACTCCCTGCACTCCGCGGTCGTCGAGATCATCGTGAAGAAGGGCGCCCGCTGCCGTTACACGACCATCCAGAACTGGTCGAACAACGTCTACAACCTGGTCACCAAGCGCGCCGTGGCGTACGAGGGCGCGACCATGGAGTGGATCGACGGCAACATCGGCTCCAAGGTCACCATGAAGTACCCGGCCGTCTACCTGATGGGCGAGCACGCCAAGGGCGAGACGCTGTCCATCGCCTTCGCGGGCGAGGGCCAGCACCAGGACGCCGGCTCCAAGATGGTCCACATGGCGCCGAACACCTCGTCGAACATCGTCTCCAAGTCGGTGGCGCGCGGCGGTGGCCGTACCTCGTACCGCGGTCTGGTCGAGATCGGCGAGGGCGCTCACGGCTCGAAGTCCAACGTGCTGTGCGACGCGCTGCTCGTCGACACGATCTCGCGCTCGGACACGTACCCGTACGTCGACGTCCGCGAGGACGACGTGTCCATGGGCCACGAGGCGACGGTCTCCAAGGTCTCCGAGGACCAGCTCTTCTACCTGATGAGCCGGGGCATGACCGAGTTCGAGGCGATGGCGATGATCGTGCGCGGCTTCGTCGAGCCGATCGCCAAGGAACTGCCGATGGAGTACGCCCTCGAACTCAACCGGCTGATCGAGCTGCAGATGGAAGGCTCGGTCGGTTAAACGCCGCCTTCCGGAGAACAGCTGGTGGCCCGCCTCTCCCGGCGGGCCCGAGGATCTCAACCGACGCAGGAAAGAGAGCAGACCGACAGCCATGGCCGAGGCTCAGAACTCCCCCACCCTCAACTCCGTTCGGGCGGGGGGACCCCCACCCCTGGGTTCCACCACCGCCGGGCAGATCGCGGTGGCCGCCGAGTCGACCGTCGCCACACGCATGAGCGCGCCCCCGTCCTTCGACGTGGCGGACTTCCCGGTCCCCAACGGCCGCGAGGAGGAGTGGCGGTTCACGCCGCTGGAGCGCCTGCGCGGGCTGCACGACGGCACCGCGGTCGCCACCGGTGACGGCGTGAAGGTCGACATCGACGCGCCCGAGGGCGTCGTCGTGGAGACCGTCGGCCGCGACGACGCCCGGCTGGGCGCGGCGGGCACCCCCGTCGACCGCGTCGCCGCCCAGGCGTACTCGGCGTTCGAGAAGGCCGGTGTCGTCACCGTCCCCAAGGAGACGGTGCTCACCGAGCCGATCCGCATCGCCGTGCACGGCGAGGGCGGGGTCGCCTACGGCCACCAGGTCGTCGAGCTCGGAGCCTTCGCCGAGGCCGTCGTCGTCATCGACCACACGGGCGACGCGGTGCTCGCCGCCAACGTCGACTTCGTGCTGGGCGACGGGGCCAAGCTCACCGTCGTCTCCGTCCAGGACTGGGACGACAGCGCCGTACACGTGGGCCAGCACAACGCCCTGATCGGCCGGGACGCCACCTTCAAGTCGTTCGTGGTCACCTTCGGCGGCGACGTCGTACGCCTGCACCCGCGGGTCGCCTACGCCGGCACCGGCGGCGAGGCCGAGCTGTTCGGCCTGTACTTCACGGACGCCGGCCAGCACCAGGAGCACCGCCTCCTGGTGGACCACAACACCCCGCACTGCAAGTCCAACGTCATGTACAAGGGCGCGCTCCAGGGCGACGGCGCCCACGCGGTGTGGATCGGTGACGTCCTCATCGAGGCCAAGGCCGAGGGCACCGACACCTACGAGATGAACCGCAACCTGGTTCTGACCGACGGGGCCCGGGTCGACTCCGTGCCGAACCTGGAGATCGAGACGGGCGAGATCGTCGGCGCCGGTCACGCCTCCGCCACCGGCCGCTTCGACGACGAGCAGCTCTTCTACCTGATGGCCCGCGGCATTCCGGCCGACGAGGCCCGTCGGCTCGTCGTCCGCGGCTTCTTCGCCGACCTGGTCCAGCAGATCGGCGTCGACGACATCGAAGAGCGGCTTCTCGTGAAGATCGACGAGGAGCTGGAGGCGTCGCTCTGATGACTGCCTCGACGACGTTCGTACGCGCCTGTGGGCTGAGCGAGCTGGAGGAGGACACCCCGAAGCGGGTGGAACTCGACGGCACGCCGGTCTCGGTCGTGAAGACCGAGGGGGAGGTGTTCGCGATCAACGACATCTGCTCGCACGCGAACGTCTCGCTCTCCGAGGGCGAGGTGGAGGACTGTCAGATCGAGTGCTGGCTGCACGGCTCCGCGTTCGACCTCCGCACCGGCAAACCGTCCGGCCTTCCCGCGACGCGCCCCGTCCCCGTTTACCCCGTAAAGATCGAAGGGGACGACGTGCTCGTCTCCCTCTCCCAGGAGTCCTGAGGAACCCATGGCTACGCTTGAAATCCACGACCTGCACGTCACCGTCGAGGCCGACAACGCCACGAAGGAGATCCTCAAGGGCGTCGACCTCACCGTCCGGCAGGGCGAGACGCACGCCATCATGGGCCCCAACGGCTCGGGCAAGTCGACCCTCGCCTACTCGCTCGCGGGCCACCCGAAGTACACGATCACCGGTGGCACCGTGACCCTCGACGGCGAGGACGTCCTGGAGATGTCCGTCGACGAGCGCGCCCGCGCGGGCCTGTTCCTGGCGATGCAGTACCCGGTCGAGATCCCCGGTGTCTCCGTCTCCAACTTCCTGCGTACCTCCGCCACCGCCGTCCGCGGCGAGGCCCCCAAGCTGCGTACGTGGGTGAAGGAGGTCAAGGAGACCATGGAGCGCCTCTCCATGGACCCCGCCTTCGCCGAGCGCAACGTGAACGAGGGCTTCTCCGGCGGTGAGAAGAAGCGCCACGAGATCCTTCAGCTGGAGCTTCTCAAGCCGAAGATCGCGATCCTCGACGAGACCGACTCCGGCCTGGACGTCGACGCCCTGCGCGTCGTCTCCGAGGGCGTGAACCGCGTCCGCGAGTCCGGCGAGGTGGGCACCCTGCTCATCACGCACTACACGCGCATCCTGCGCTACATCAAGCCTGACTTCGTCCACGTCTTCTCCGCCGGTCGGATCGTCGAGTCCGGCGGTGCCGAGCTCGCCGACAAGCTGGAGAACGAGGGGTACGAGGCTTACACGAAGGGTGGCGTATCAGCGTGACGCAGCTGCCGGGCCTCCTCGACACCGAGGCGATCCGCAAGGACTTCCCCATCCTGGACCGACAGGTCCACGACGGCCGGAAGCTCGTGTACCTGGACAACGCGGCGACTTCGCAGAAGCCGCGCCAGGTGCTGGACGCCCTCAGTGGTTACTACGAGCAGTACAACGCCAACGTCCACCGCGGTGTGCATGTGCTCGCCGAGGAGGCCACGGCGCTGTACGAGGGCGCGCGCGACAAGGTCGCCGCGTTCATCAACGCGCCGAGCCGCGACGAGGTGATCTTCACCAAGAACGCCTCCGAGTCGCTCAACCTCGTGGCCAACATGCTCGGCTGGGCCGACGAGCCCTACCGGGTCGACCACGAGACCGAGATCGTCATCACGGAGATGGAGCACCACTCCAACATCGTCCCGTGGCAGCTGCTGGCGCAGCGCACGGGCGCGAAACTGAAGTGGTTCGGCCTGACCGACGACGGCCGTCTCGACCTCTCGAACATCGACGAGATCATCACCGAGAAGACGAAGATCGTCTCCTTCGTGCTGGTGTCGAACATCCTGGGCACCGTGAACCCGGTCGAGGCGATAGTGCGCCGCGCCCAGGAGGTCGGCGCACTGGTCTGCATCGACGCCTCCCAGGCCGCTCCGCACATGCCGCTGGACGTACAGGCCCTCCAGGCCGACTTCGTGGCCTTCACCGGCCACAAGATGTGCGGCCCGACGGGCATCGGCGTCCTCTGGGGCCGCCAGGAGCTGCTGGAGGACCTGCCCCCGTTCCTGGGCGGCGGCGAGATGATCGAGACAGTGTCGATGCACTCGTCGACATACGCCCCGGCGCCCCACAAGTTCGAGGCGGGCACCCCCCCGATCGCCCAGGCGGTCGGTCTCGGCGCGGCGATCGACTACCTGAACTCGATCGGCATGGACAAGATCCTCGCCCACGAGCACGCGCTCACCGAGTACGCGGTGAAGCGGCTCACCGAGGTTCCCGACCTGCGGATCATCGGCCCGACCACGGCCGAGGACCGTGGCGCGGCGATCTCGTTCACGCTGGGTGACATCCATCCGCACGACGTGGGCCAGGTCCTGGACGAGCAGGGCATCGCGGTCCGGGTCGGACACCACTGCGCGCGCCCGGTCTGCCTGCGGTACGGAATTCCTGCGACCACGCGAGCGTCGTTCTACCTGTACTCCACGCCGGCCGAGATCGACGCTCTGGTCGACGGCCTGGAGCACGTCCGGAACTTCTTCGGCTGAGGGGCTGGCTGGATCGTGAAGCTGGATTCGATGTACCAGGAAGTCATCCTGGACCACTACAAGCACCCGCACGGGCGGGGCTTGCGGGATGGCGATGCCGAGGTGCACCACGTCAACCCGACGTGCGGCGACGAGATCACGTTGCGCGTGAAGTACGACGGCGAACAGATCGCGGACATCTCGTACGAGGGGCAGGGCTGCTCCATCAGCCAGGCCTCGGCGTCCGTGCTCAACGACCTGCTCGTCGGCAAGGACGTGTCCGAGGCGCAGAAGATCCAGGAGACCTTCCTGGAGCTCATGCAGTCCAAGGGCCGCACCGAGCCGGACGACGCGATGGAGGAGGTACTGGAGGACGCGGTCGCGTTCGCCGGTGTCTCCAAGTACCCGGCCCGGGTCAAGTGCGCCCTCCTCAGCTGGATGGCGTGGAAGGACGCGACCGCCCAGGCTCTGGGCGAGAGCGCCGAGAGGAAGACGGCATGAGCGAGAACGAGACCCTGACGACGAAGCCGGCCTCGGAGGACGAACTCCGTGAGGCGCTGTACGACGTCGTCGACCCCGAGCTGGGCATCGACGTCGTCAACCTCGGCCTGATCTACGGCATTCACATCGACGACGCGAACATCGCGACGATCGACATGACCCTGACGTCCGCGGCCTGCCCGCTCACCGACGTCATCGAGGACCAGGCCAAGTCCGCCACGGACGGCATCGTCAACGAGCTGCGCATCAACTGGGTGTGGATGCCGCCGTGGGGCCCGGACAAGATCACGGACGACGGACGCGAGCAGCTTCGGGCGCTCGGCTTCAACGTCTGACCGGTCGGCCGCTCCGACCGACGTCCGAACCGATCGTCCGCTCCGACGTCCGATCGGTCCGGCCCTCCGCGGCGGCGTCCGATCGGGACGCCCACCCCGCTCGTACAGGCGTGACCCCCGGCAGTGCGCCGGGGGTCACGCCTGTTTCCGCTCCGTCGACGGCCGTCAGAAGCGCGCGACCGCCTTGTGTACGGTCGTACGCATCCATGTGTACCCTTGTACACATGGGATACCTGCTGCTCGCCGGAGCCATCGTCTCCGAGGTGGCCGCGACGACCGCCATGAAGTACAGCGAGGGCTTCAGCAGGCTGTGGCCGTCGCTGGTGACCGCCCTCGGATACGTCGTCGCCTTCCTCCTGCTCGCGCAGTGCCTCAAGACCGTCCAGGTCGGCACGGCCTACGCGATCTGGGCCGGCGCCGGGACCGCCGTCATCGCCGCGATCGGCACGCTCTTCCTCGGGGAGGCGCTCACCGTCACCAAGGTGGCCGGGATACTGCTGATCATCGGCGGGGTCGTGGTGCTGAACCTGGGCGGAGCGCACTGATGGCCCCGCGCCGCTACGACCCCGAGCGACGCCAGCGCATCATCGACGCGGCGATCCGGGTCGTGGGCAGCAAGGGGCTCGCCGGGCTGAGCCACCGCTCCGTCGCCGCCGAGGCCGACGTGCCGCTCGGCTCCACCACCTACCACTTCAAGACCCTCGACGAACTCATGGTCGCCGCCCTGCGCCAGGCGAACGAGGGCTTCGCCGAGATGGTCGCCGCGCGCGGCGCGCTGGAGGACCCCCGCGTCGACCTCGCGGGCGAACTCGCCGGACTCATGGGCGCCTGGCTCGCCGGGGAGCGCACGGGGGTCGAGCTGGAGTACGAGCTGTACCTCGCCGCCCTGCGCCGCCCTGCCCTGCGTCCCGTCGCCGCCGCCTGGGTCCAGGGCCTCGTCGACCCCCTCGCCCGCCGCACCGACCCCGTCACCGCGCGGGCGCTCGTGGCCATGGTGGACGGGATCTGTCTCCAGGTGCTGCTGACCGGGGGGATCTACGACGAGACGTACGCGCGGGAGGTGCTGAGCCGGCTGATCGGCGGAGACGGGAGCGGAGCCGGAGGCTGAGAGCGGGTGGGCGCGGGTGCCCGTGAGAGCACCCGCGCGCCGGTCCGGAGCCGCCGCGTACGGTGCGCGGGCCGTGCCCCGGCGGGGCGGGCCGCCGGGCGGGCCGGTCGTCCGGCGCACGCGACGGCGGGTGCGCGGGTCGCCCCGTCACAGGGGACTGGGGGCGCGGGGGCGCGGTTCGCCCGGGACATGAGACGGCGGTGGCACCGGTTGGCCCGCGCGGCCCGCGCCGCGTTAGGTTTCACCCATGACCGACACGACTGCTACGCGCACCACCGGCGCCGTCGCCGCGGGCCTCGCCACCCTCACGGCCGACGGCACCGTCCTCGACACCTGGTTCCCCGCGCCCGAACTGTCCACCGAACCCGGCCCGGCCGGCACCGAGCGGCTGTCCGCCGAGCGTGCCGTCGAACTGCTCGGTGAAGGCGCCGCCAAAGCCGTCGGGTCCGACGCCCGCCGAGGCGTCGAAGTGGTCGCGGTCCGCACGGTCATCGCCTCGCTGGACGAGAAGCCGATCGACGCGCACGACGCCTACCTGCGGCTGCACCTGCTCTCGCACCGTCTCGTACGCCCGCACGGCCAGAGCCTGGACGGCATCTTCGGCCACCTCGCCAATGTCGCCTGGACCTCGCTCGGCCCGGTCGCCGTCGACGACGTCGAGAGGGTGCGGCTCAACGCCCGCGCCGAGGGGCTGCACCTCCAGGTGACGTCCATCGACAAGTTCCCGCGCATGACGGACTACGTCGCGCCCAAGGGCGTCCGTATCGCCGACGCCGACCGCGTCCGGCTCGGCGCGCACCTCGCCGAGGGCACCACCGTGATGCACGAGGGCTTCGTGAACTTCAACGCGGGCACCCTCGGCACCTCGATGGTCGAGGGCCGTATCTCGGCCGGCGTCGTGGTCGGTGACGGCTCGGACATCGGCGGGGGCGCCTCCACCATGGGCACCCTGTCCGGCGGCGGCAACGTCCGCATCACCATCGGCGAGCGCTGCCTGGTCGGCGCCGAGGCCGGTGTCGGCATCGCCCTCGGCGACGAGTGCGTGGTCGAGGCGGGCCTGTACGTCACCGCGGGCACCCGCGTGACCATGCCCGACGGCCAGATCGTCAAGGCCCGCGAACTCTCCGGCGCCTCCCACATCCTCTTCCGCCGCAACTCGGTCACCGGAACCGTCGAGGCGCGGCCGAACAACGCGGTGTGGGGCGGACTGAACGAGATCCTGCACAGCCACAACTGACAACTGAGGACTGATAACTGGCGGCCGTGACGTGCGGCCGCCTCATCGACCACCGCCCCGACCCGCTGCCGAGTCGTCGGCAGTCGTCGACGCCGGTCACCACCGAGCGCCCTTCCACGGCCCGAGGACGGCCCGGGAGGGCGCTCGTGCGTCGGGTGACATCGCTGAAGTCAACTGTGCCCGGGGTTCGCGCCGTTCGGCTCACCTATGCTGCCCGTGATCACGGGCGGGCAGTCTGAGGGGGCTTTCATGGGTGAGGCGGAAGCGGGCGGCGGGGGCGTCGTAGCGGAGGAGACGAACGAAACGTCGTATCCCGAGGGCGCGGACGACGCGGTTCGCGAGGGCTCCATACGGCGATGGGGACTGCTGAGCCCGGCGGTCGTGGTCGTCGGCCTCGCCTTCGTCGCCGTAGTGGCGGGAGGCGCGTTCTGGCTGTTCCAGGACGAGTTGTTCCACCCGTTCGGGGACGCCCGGGCCTGTGACGGCAGCGACGCCGCGCTGACAGGGAGGATCGTGCTCGGGGGCGTGCCGATCCCCGCCGACGCCACGGACGTCCATTACCTCACGAAGCAGGGTTTCGCCGAGGTCTCCTTCCTTGAGCGACCAGATGCCGGACTATCTGCACCGCGCGGGACTCGTCCCGGAGGGGGACTCCCTGTTCGACGAGAACGACGGCAGCGCATACGGGCTACGTGAGGGCGACAGCGAGCTGCCCGACGGACTGTGCGGCCCCGCTCTCAAGGGACCTGCCTGGAGCTACCAGGGCACGGGCCCCGGCCCGGGTGTCAGCATCCTGATCGAACGCGCCCCCACCGGAACCACCCTCCGCGCCCCGGCCCGCGTCATCGCCTCCTTCGGCACCGGCTGAGCTGTCCGACCGCGTGACGTCCGTCGACGACGGCGACGGACGACCGCGCCTCACCCCGGTTCACCGGGCGGGATCACCAGCCCGTTCTCCAACGCCGCGTAGGCGCGCCCGACCTCGCCCAGGTACTGCTCCAGACGGAAGCGGACCTCCTCGACGACCCGCCCGTCGAGGCCCGGGTACATCAGGCCGGACCAGACGACCGTCTCGCCCCGGAGCCGGACCCGGACGGTCAGCCTGTCGGGCCCCGGCTCGGGCCGCTCCTGGGCCGCCACCTCCACCCTGCACGGCATATCCGCCGGACGGAGCGGTCCGCCCGGGCGGAGCAGCCGCATCGGATCGAGGCCGGCCATTCTGCTGTCGCTGCGCGCGACCACGTCGAGGCCGTCGACGAAGAGGTACGTGTGCAGGGCAGCACACACCGGCGGCCCAGGACACGTGCTGATGAGGAGCGTGCTCACCGCACCAGCGCTTCGGCCGGCGGGCACGGTGGCCCGCAGCTCGCGCGGAGATCTACGCGGCATCCGCCTGAGGGGACGTCATGGGCCGATCCTAGCGGCCACGCCGCAGCAGCTCGGAAGATCGGGCGACCGCACGTGGGTGCCGGGACAGCGGGGAGCCACGGGTTTCCGCGACAGGAGAGGCCGGGGGACCCGCTACGCGGGCAGCGTCGCCGCGAACTCCTCCAGGGCCGTGAAGTCCGGTGCGAGCAGACCCCGTCGGGGGTCGACGTGGTGCAGGAGCGCGGGGGAGGGGTGGTGGGCGGCCACATAGGTGTCGTCGGCCGGGGACTGTTCGTCGTCCACCCATGCGAAGGGCCGGCCGGCCGCGTACGTCACGATCCGCTCCGTCTTCCAGTGCACGCCGTCCGGCCGTGCGGCGAACAGGGCGCCGGTGAAGTCGACGTACGGGAGTGCGGGCAGACCGATGACCGGCCCGATGTGGCGGTTGGCGGCGTCCATCCAGGTGGTCGCCCAGCACAGGTCGTAGCCGAGGTCCAGGAGGGCACGGCCGTGCCCGGGGTGGAGCCAGACACGCAGGGGCCTGCCGGGGGTCAGCGTCACCCGGATCGTCGTGTACCCCTCGGGCCGGCGCTCCGGCTGGGCCGCGTACGGGTTCAGCGGGCCGTCGACGTCGAGGAACAGCAGCGGTCGGCTCACGGGGCCACCGTAGGGGACACCGGTTGGAGGAGGCCGATAATTTCCCTCGGGTCGGAGGCATAGCGGGGGGCGGCTCCGCGCGTCACACGGGGCACAGGGGAGTACGGCAAGGGCCGTCGGAGAAGACCCTCGGGAAAGACGAAGGTGACGATGGATGCCGACGCACAGGAGAACTTCCGGGAGTTCGTGGCGAACAGGTCGTCCGCGCTGTTGAGGACGGCCGTCCTGCTCAGCGGCGGGGACCGGCACGCCGCCGAGGACCTGCTGCAGAACGCCCTGATCAAGGCCGCCGGGCGCTGGCACCGCATCGACGAACCCGAGGCGTACGTACGGCAGATCCTGTACCGGCAGCAGGTGAGCCGCTGGCGGCTGAAGTGGCCCCGGCGGGAGGTGAGTGTCGCCGAGCCGCCGGACGGGGCGCGCCACGGCACGGACTCCTCCGCCGCGGCCGAGCTGCGCGTCGTGATGCGCGGAGCGCTGGCCCGGCTCACCGCACGCCAGCGCACCGTGCTCGTGCTGCGCTACTTCGAGGATCTGCCCGAGGCGGACGTGGCCCGGCTCCTCGGCTGCTCCGTCGGGACCGTGCGGTCCACGACACACCGCTCGCTCGCCCGGCTCCGCGCCCTCGCCCCTGAACTGGCCGCGCTGGGAACCGGGGACGCCGGGCAGCAGCCGTCCCGTGACTTCTCGCCCGTGGAGGTGCGATCGTGAACGTCGAGGAACTGGTGCGCGACTCCCTGCGGGAGCAGGCCGCCGAACAGCCCTCCGTGGGGCCGGGCTTCGCCGACCGCGTGCTGACCGTCCGCCGGCGCCGTCGCGTCCGTACGCTCGGCTCCGTAGCCGCGGCCGTAGCCGCGGTGGTCGCCGTCGCCGTGGCGGTGCCGCTCGTCTCCGGCCGGGACGACGTGCGCCCCGCGAGCGTTCTGGACGGAACCGGTTTGAGCGCCCACCCGGACCAGTCGCCGCCGCGCGACCTCATCGCGGCCGGAAATGTGGCGCTGGGCGCGTACTACACGGCGCAGGCCGTGCCACGGACGAAGGACCGCGCCGTCTACGCCCGTACCTACTGGCTGCTCGACCCGAGGTCCGGACGGTACGAGAAGAGCACCAAGTGGTCCTTCGTCGCCCTCGCCCCCGGTCTGCGGACCGCCGCCGTCCTGGAACAGGACCTGCCCACCCGCCGGATCGGTCTGCTCGACCTCACCACCGGCAGGATCGAGCGGTGGATCCCGGTCGACCACGGGGTGGGGGGACTCGCGTTCTCCCGGGACGGGAGCAGGCTCGTCGCGACGACCTACGACGAGAACCCGGACCTGCGCGACAAGGTGCACGGCCCCTCCGGGACCGACTGGATGGCGCGCTACGGCGGGTCGAGCAGGTCAGGGTTCCTCGTCGTCGACGTGGCCTCCGGCAAGGGGACCTGGAGCGGTGTCGCATCCGGCCGCTACACCGGAGCCCGTGAGGACTTCGCCTTCAGCCGCGACGGCAGGCTGGTGTACTCCCGGGTCGTCGTGCCGGGGGGCCGGGACGGCACGCAGCAGTTCTACGACCTGGAGGGCGCGAAGGTGCCCGCACCCGCGGACGAGTTGTACCTCCGGGCGGACGTCGGCGCGCGGCTGTCCCCGGACGGCGGCCTCGCCGCGAGCGGCCTGACGCGCGAGAAGCCCGACAAGTCGTATTCCGCGCTCCTCGATCCGCGCACCGGCAAACGGATCACCCTGGTGCGTGGAGCGGAGTTGCTCGCCTGGGTCGACGACAAGAGGCTCATCGCCTGGGAGAGGCTCCCGGGCGGGACCCTGTACCGGCCCCGGCTCGTGCTGGTGACGATCGGCAGCGACAAGGTCGTACCGCTGAGCGGTGGCCCGGCACTGAACAGCGACCCGACGCGGCAGCTGTGGGAGCCCGTCTTCGCCGACCGCTGATCACCCGGCCACCAGCTCTTCGTAGACCGCCAGCAGACCGCCGGTCACCTCCTGGCCGGCGGACCGCAGGGGCGCGCGGACCGGACCCGCGGGCAGGCCGAGCCGGCCGAGCAGGGCCTTCGCCGTGACCGCGCCGGGCAGACCGGCCGACATCATCGCCTCGACCAGCGGGATCACCCGCCGCTGGCGCCGGGCCGCCTCGGCGGTGTCGCCGGAGTCGAACGCGTCGAGGATCGCGCGGAAGGCGCCCGGCGCCGCGTTCGCCACCGTGCTGACGTAGCCGGTCCCGCCGACCGCCCGCAGCGCGAGCACGTACTCGTCGCACCCGGTGTAGTACGCCAACTCCGTCCGGGCCAGCACCTTCTGGGTGCCGAGCAGGTCGTACGCGCAGTCCTTGACGGCCATGATCCTGGGGTGCCCGGCGAGCCGGATCAGGGTGTCGGGCTCGATGCGGGTTCCTGTGCGGCCCGGGATGTCGTAGAGGGCGAGCGGCAGCCCGGTGGCGTCGGCGATCTCGCGGAAGTGGGCCTCGACGGCGTCCTGCGGCGGCCTGCTGTAGTACGGGGTGACGACCAACAGGCCGTCCGCACCCGCCTTTTCGGCCTGCCGGGCCAGCTCCACGGTGTGCCGTGTGTCGGCGGTGCCGACGCCCGCGAGGATCGACGCACGGTTTCCGACCGCCTCCCGCACGGCTCTTACGAGCACGGCCTTCTCGGCGTCCGTCGTGGTCGGGGACTCGCCCGTGGTGCCGGACAGGACCAGACCGTCGCAGCCCCCGCGGACCAGCCGGTCGGCGAGCAGCCCCGCCCCGTCGAGGTCGAGCGCGCCCGCATCGGTGAAGGGCGTGACCATCGCGCAGAGCGCGCGGCCGAAGGGAGGTGTCGGTGTGGCCGAGGTCGTGGTGCGAGGTGTCCGCGTCATGCGAGCAGTCTCGGCACCCCCATGGTGAAGCTCCACTTAATTCTTCTACGACATGAGGAGAAGGACTGCTACGACATGCCTCTTTCGGGGGCTTCCCGGAGGCACTGGTGCCAACTCGGCTCCCCATGGGTCACCATGGCGAGGACGGAAGTCGACGGCAGATCGCGGGAGGCGTCATGAGGCTGGGCAGGGCACTCGCCACCGGAGTCGCGGAGGAGCAGGTCCGCGTGGACGAAGAGGATCTCCGGCAGATCGCGGAGACCGCGGAGCCGGAGGCGTCCACGCGCGAAGAGGTCCCGGTCGCCCGATGAGGCTGCGGCTCCCCGAGGAACGTCCGACGGAGCCGCCGACCGGATACAAGATCGCCCACCCGGTACTGTCCCAGGACGGCACCCGGGCCGGGTTCACCGGCGTCTCACTGGGCGGCGCGCTGCCGTACGGAGTGCTGGACGAGGCGCGCTGCGTCTACGGACTGCGGCACCGTACGCCGCACCGCCGCTGCGACTGCGGTTTCCACTGTGTGCACGACCGCACCACGGCCGAGGCGCTGCTGTGCACCACCGAGCACCGGGCGGCCGCCCTTCTGGAGGTCTCCGTCCTCGGCGCGTACATCCGCTTCGAGCGGGGTTTCCGCTACGCCCGCCAGCGGGTGCGGACCGCGACGGTCGGCCCCTGCGCATGCGGTGCGGTGGCCGCCGCGCTCGCGGACGCGGGCTGGGGGCGACCGGGCTGGTGCGGTCTGACGGCGGCCTGCGCGGGTTGCGTACGCGGCCGTAGGTCCGTGTCGCCCGCCGGGTTCGCCCGGCTGGCCGGGGAGGGGCTGCGGGTCCGCGCCGGGAGCGGGATCGCGGCGGTGGACCCGTCCGCCGGGCTCGGGATGGCCGAACTCGTCGCCGAGGCAGCCCTGTTGCAGGCCCGGCTCGACTGGTTCCAGACCCAGCTGGCGCGTCTCGACGACAGCGGGGAGCGGGGATAGCGCGGGAGCGGGACGGCGGCAGAGGGGTGGCGTGGCCGGGCGCCGGCGGGCACGCGCACCGTGTGTCCGCCGGCGCGCCGCCGCCGGCCTCCGGTACGCCTGCGCAGCACGCCCGCGCCGCCGGCCTCCGGTACGCCTGCGCAGCACGCCCGCGCCGGGGGCCTCCGGTACGCCTGCGCAGCACGCCCGCGCCGCCGGCCTCGCGCACGCCGACGCCGACGCCGACTTCGCGCACGCCCGCGCCACCTCTCCCTGTCGTTCCCCGCGCCGCCCGCCTCTGCTGCCCCTGCGCACCCCCCCGGTCCGCCCCCTGACCCCGCCCCGCCCCATCACCCGCCACCCAACCGACAACTCCACCCGCCTGGACAAAAAAAGTGTTCGGTGAGACGGTGGAGTCATGTTGGATGTGACCGTGATCGAGGACGCAGAGGCCGCCGCCGTCTCGCTGGACCCGATACGGGCCCGGTTGCTGGCCGAGCTGGCCGCCGGACCCGCGTCGGCCGCCATGCTGGCCGGAAAGGTCGGGCTGCCGCGGCAGAAGGTGAACTACCACCTGAAGACGCTGGAGCGGCACGGCCTGGTCGAGCTGGCGGGCGAGCGCCGCAAGGGCAACGTCACCGAGCGGCTGATGCGGGCGACCGCGGCGTCGTACGTCATCTCGCCGCTCGCGCTCGCCGCCGTGCAGCCCGATCCGGACCGGTTCCGCGACCAGCTCTCGGCCCGCTGGCTGCTCGCGCTCGGCGCCCGGCTGGTCCGGGACGTCGGCTCGCTGATCACCGGCGCGGCCAAGGCCCGCAAGCGGCTCGCCACGTTCGCGCTCGACGGTGAGGTGACCTTCGCGACCGCCGCCGACCGTGCCGCGTTCATCGAGGAGCTGACGCAGGGGGTCGGCGCGCTCATCCGCAAGTACCACGACGGGAACGCGGAGGGCGGCCGGGATCACCGGATCGTCGTCGCCGTCCACCCCACGCTCAAGCCGGAGTCCGCCGCGACCTCCGACGCCGCTCCCGTCGAGGCCGCTTCCTCGGCGGCCTCCGCCGTCGCCGCCGCGGCCCCCGCCCCGATCCCGCCCGCACAGGGCTGACCCCAGGAGAATCACCACCATGTCCAAGGAATTCGAGATCGCCCGCGAGTTCGAGGTCGACGCCTCCCCGGAGCAGGTGTGGGACGCCATCACCAGTGGCACCGGTGGCTGGCTGTGGCCGATGGAGTTCGAGCCGCGCCAGGGAGGCACCGGACCCTTCGGCTCCACGCTCACCAACTGGGACCCGCCGCACCGCCTGACCAGCCGGGTCGAGGACGTCGAGGGCATCTCCCAGCAGACCCTCAACCAGATCGACGAGACCATCGAGCCGCGCGACGACGGCCGCCGCTCCTGGGTGCGCTATGTGCACAGCGGCATCTTCGTCGAGGACTGGGACAACCAGTACGACGGGGCGAGTTGGCACACGGACTTCTACCTGCACACCCTGCGCGAGTACGTGACGCACTTCGCGGGCCGCCCGGTCGCCTTCGCCACCTTCGACGGACCCGAGGCGTCCATGGCGTCCGACGCCTTCACCGCGGTGGGGCGGGCGCTCGGTCTCGCCGACGACACCGAGGCCGGGGCGCGCGTACGGGTGCGGGGAGCCGAGGGACAACTCCTCGACGCCGTCCTCGACTTCCGCAACCCGTACTTCATCGGCCTGCGCACCGAGGACCAGTTGCTGCGCTTCTTCGGACGCAACCGCTGGGGTGCGCCGGTCGGCATCAGCGTCCACGACTTCGCGGCCGACGCCGACGCCAAGCGCGACGAGATCGCCTGGCGGGGCTGGCTGAACGGCGTGTTCGCGGCCTGAGCGTGCGCAGGAAAGAGCCCGGCCCCCCGGACGACGGGGCCGGGCTCTTCCGCACGCGGGGTTACGGCCTGAACCTCAGCACCTGTGGGTCGTGGTCGCTGATCTGGTCGGAGAACTCCGAGTTGATGTGCACGCTGTCGTAGTCGAAGTCGCAGTCCCGGCGGATCGACGGGCTGACCAGGATCTGGTCGAGAACCTGCTCGTTGCCCTGGTAGTCGTACGTGTAACGCTCGCTCTTCGGCAGCGACTTGATCGCCGACCAGAGCTCGCCGTGACCCTCCAGGATCTTCGCCGTGTCCGAGAACTCGAAGTCGTTCAGGTCGCCGAGCGCGATCACGTCCGCGTCCTTCTGCGCCTTCAGGATCTGGTTGACGAAGGTGTTCTCCGCGGTCGCCTGGAGGTGGCGCTGGGTCTCCGAACTGCGCACCGGAGGCTGGTACTGCGCGGTCAGACCCTGGTCGCCGCCCTTGGAGGCGAAGTGGTTGGCGATCACGAAGACCGTCCGGCCGCGGAAGACGAACTCGCCGGCCAGCGGCTTGCGGCTGGTCGTCCAGGCCGTGTTGCCCGGGTCGATCCGCCCCGGGGACGCGGTCAGCCGCGCCTCGCCGTGCACCTTGGTGACACCGACGGCGGTCGTCGAGTCGCCGCCCGCGCGGTCCGTGAAGGAGACCCGCTGCGGGTTGAACAGGAACACCTGGCGGATGTTGCCGCCCGGCTCGCCGCCGTCCTGGTCGTTGACCGGGTCGATGGAACGCCACTCGTACTTCGGGCCGCCCGCCGCGACGATCGCGTCGATCAGCTTGTTCACCGTCTGGTCGGCGGCGACCGTGCCGTCGTCCGTCGGGCCGTTGTTGTCCTGGATCTCCTCCAGGGACACGATGTCGGGCGACCGCAGGTTGTTCACGATCGCGGCCGCGTGGGCGGCGAAGGTGCTGTCACCCGGGTCCAGGTTCTCCACGTTGTACGTCGCCACCGCCAGCTCGCCGCGCGACTGCTTGCGGGTCGTCTCGCGCTGCAGGCCGCCCTTGTCCAGGGTGCCCAGCCGGCTCGCGACGAGCGTGTAGCCGCCGAACTGGTTGAAGTCGAGCGGGCCCGCGGTGGTGCCCGCGAGCTCGTCGCCGACGTTCGCGGCGGGGAAGTCGGCGGTCGAACCCAGGGACTGGATCTGAAGACGCCCGGTGTTCTGCGAGGTGTACGCGCCGTAGACCGTGCCGCCGCGGCGGTTGGCGTGCTCGTGCGGCTTCACCGTGACCCACAGCTCGCTGTAGGGGTCGGTCGCGGTGACCACTCGGGTGTCGGAGACCTGGACGTTCATGCCCTCCAGGGACTCGTAGTAGTCCAGGGCGTACTTCTTCGGCTCCAGGGTGAGCGCGTTGACCGAGCCGCTCGCCGCCGTGTCACCGGCGGGGGTGTAGGCGTCCGGCACGGAACGGCTGTTGATCACCGTGGCGGCGGGGACCGCGTTGCCGGACGACAGCACCGTGACCACCGGCTTGGTGATCTCCGTCACCGACTGGTTGCCGGTGGAGGCTCCGCCCGGCACGAACTCCGAGACGGTGCCCGAGACCGTGACCGAGTCGCCGGCCGCCACCTTCGGGGTGGAACTGGTGAAGACGAAGACTCCCTCACTGGTGGCGGGGTCGGCGTCCGGGGTGGGATCCTGGATCCAGAAGCCCTTGGACGAGCCGTAGGTCCGCACCCCCGTCACCACGCCCGCGACGTCCGTGACCTGCCGGCCCGCATACGGGGACACCCGGGTGGTGCCCTGGATGTCGTGGATGCGGACGGTGTCCGCGTGGGCCGGTGCGGTGAGCACGACGGCGGAGACGGTGGAACAGACCGCGGCTACGGTCAGCGCGCCGATGCGCGCGGTTCTCTTGCTCGGCAAGGGAATCCCTCCGGGGACTTACATGAGCGCCGGGACGAGGGCGAAGCGGTGGGGGGACACGACCCGTGTGCGGATCGGTGACGCGCGTAGAAAAAAATCGGCGAGCCCAACCCCCGTTGAACTTCTACGCGCGTCAATCTCGTGTGTGAGCGGGGGAGTTGTCAAGGTTTCGGTGGTGTCCAGCTTTTGGCAGGGACATGAACCGGGCGGCATGGGTGGAAATCCGTCTAGGCTGAGTCGTCCACGTGGTTTTCCGGGGCGGCGTCCGGGTGTGCGTGTCCAGGGCGGGCTCCTGGCCTCGACGGACTCCCTGACGTGCCCCGCCTGTCCTCGTCCGTCACGCCCACCCCTGTCCGTCATGCTTGTACCGGTCCTGTTCGTCGGGTCCTGTCCGGTCCCGCTCGTCGGGTCCTGATCGTTCGGAGGAGAACCCAGCCGATGTCAGACAGCTCCCCCTTGCCGCCGGTGCGGCTGACTTCCGAAGCGGAGCTGGCGCGGGACGCGCTCGCCACGCCGCTGCTCTCCCGCGCCGCGCGGCTGGCCCGCTGGGCCGGGCCGGACACGCGGGTCGACGCGGGCGGTGAACTCGTCGACGAGCAGCTCGCGGAGGCGGCCGGCGCGCTCGGGCTGACCGGTGACGACGCCGCCGCCCTCGCCAGTGAGGCCTGGCTGATCGCCGTCGACGCCGGGCTCGTGGAGATCGTGGACGAGGACGAGGGCACCGTCGCCGCGGGCGCGGACCTCGCCCTGCTCACCTCCGGCGGGCCGCAGGACGTCCTGGGGGTGTGGCTCGTCGCCCTGGAGGCGGTGCTCGCCGACGCGAGCGTGCCCGACCTCGACGAACTGGCCGGGGCGGTGGAGGAGGGCGGGGAGCTCGACCTCTCCTCGCTGGACTGGGACCCCGAGGCCGAGGCCGAGTTCCTGGACGGAGTGCTCGGGAACCTGTACCTGCTGACCGTGAGCGACGACGGGGAGGGGCCGGTGCCGCTGCCCGCCCTCGCCGCGTCGATGATCGTGCCCGATGACATGGGAGACCCCAGCAACGACGTGCTGGAACAGGTGTCCGACGCGATGATGCGGCTCGACGACCAGTTCCGGCTGCTGGAACCCGTCGGACTCGTCGACTTCCAGCCGGTCGACGAGGCGCTGATGGCGGACACCGACGAGGAGCCGGCCGGCCCCCTCGACGAGACGGACGTCTCGCGGTACGGGATGGTGCGGCTGACACCGCTCGGGCTGTACGGCCTGCGGGCCCGGCTGCTGGAGGCGGGATTCTCCGTTCCCGCGGTGGGCGACCTGGCGGACAAGGGCGCGGACGCGCTGCTGGACAGCACCGGCGTCTTCCCGCCGGCCGCGGCCCGGGCCGAGACCGAGCAGTGGCTCGTCCGGCGTGAACCCCTCGCCGCCGCACGGGAGTTGCTCGCCGCGGCACGGGGCGGCGACGCCGGCGCGCCGCTGCGGCGGCTGCGCTGTCAGCAGGCGCTCTCGCTCGTCGGCATGGAGGCCGAGCCCGCGCTGCGTGACGTCCTCGACGACGCCGAGCTGGGCGGCCTCGCCCGGGTCTGGCTCTCCGAGCACGGCGCCGTCGACGTGCCCCCGCCGTCCGAGGCGATGATCTTCTGGCTCACCATCGACACGGTCGCCGCGCAACTCGCGGCCGAGGGCAACTCCGCGGAGCTCCAGGGGCTCGTGGAAGGCCTGGCGCAGCAGCACGGCGGCTTCTTCGCGGCGGCGTGGCGGGTCGACCACCCCGCCACGCCGGACGTCCTGGAGGCGATGGGGCGGCTGCACCCCGACAAGAAGGTCGCCAAGGAGGCCCGCAAGGCCGCCTTCAAGGCACGTTCCCAACAAGGGGGCTGAGGCCCGGCCGGCAGTCGCGCGCCGGGTCGGGGAGGGGCGGGGTGCGCGAGGGCGGGTGAGGGGGTTTTGGGCTCCTGTGGCCGAGTCCTTACGGATTCATGGAAGGGAGTCCGGTGAAGTCGCCGGGCGTTCAACTCCCGTTCAGGCCAGGGCGGGACGGTGTGGCCGCAACGCCGTCCGCGGCCCTCCGTAGCCTTCCATGGTCATCCTCACCGTCACAGGAGACACCCATGTCGCTCACCCGCAGGGACTTCGCCAGACGATCCGCGATCACCGGTGCCGGAGTGGCCCTGGCCGGCAGCGTGGGCGCCCTCGCCACCGCTCCGAACGCCCTCGCCTCCACCGACACCGAGAGTGTCGGGGAGGAGTCCGCGGACCGGCACGGCGGTGTGGGCTACGGACCGTTGGTCCCCGACCCCGAGGGCGTACTCGCGCTGCCCGCCGGATTCTCCTACCGCGTCATCACCTACAGCGGCCGGACCAAGCTGGAATCCGGTGAGTTCACGCCGTCCAACCACGACGGCACGTCCACCTTCGACGGCCCCCGCGGCGCCACCCTCCTCGTCAACAACCACGAGCTCAAGGGCGCCCGCGACAGCTGGAAGTACCCCGTGCCGCTCACCGAGGGCCTGGTCTACGACCCGGCCGCGTCCGGCGGCTGCACGGTCGTCGAGGTACGCCACGACAAGGTCGCCGAGTGGGTCGGCATCGCCGGTACCTCCACCAACTGCGCGGGCGGCAACACCCCTTGGGACACCTGGCTCACCTGCGAGGAGACCGAGGACAAGGCCGGCCAGGGCGGCATGACCAAGGACCACGGCTACGTCTTCGAGGTCGACCCCGCCGACCGGCGTCGCAACCGGAATCCCAAGCCGATCAAGGCGCTCGGACGGTACGCCCACGAGGCCGTCGTCGTCGACGCCAAGCGCGGCCGCCTCTACCTCACCGAGGACGCCGCGACGCCCAACGGCCTGCTGTACCGCTGGACCCCGCCGCAGGGCTTCGAGCACGGCCACGGACAACTGCGCACCCTCGCCGACGACGCGGGCGCCCTGCAGGCCTTCAAGTGCTTCGACTCCGGCGGCCGTTTCGTCGACGATCTCTCCCGCGCCACGAAGATCGGCACCGTGTACGGCGTCGACTGGGTGGACGTCCCCGACCGCGACGCCAGGACGGTCTCCGTACGCAAGCAGTTCGCCGCCGGTGAGGTGACCCGCGCCCGCAAGCTCGAAGGCATGTGGTGGGGTGACGGCGGCGTCTACATCGTCTCCTCGTACGCCCGCGAGGAGAGCCCCGTCCAGCACGACGGCCAGGTCTGGTTCTACGACCCCAAGCGTCGCACCCTGACCCTGAAGGTACTGATCGGTGTGAACCCCGACCCTTCGGCCGACGGCCCCTTCGACGGTCCCGACAACATCACGGTCTCCCCGTACGGAGGCCTGGTCATCGCCGAGGACGGCGAAGGCGTCCAGCACCTGTTCGGCGCCACCGACAGCGGCCGTACGTACCCGATCGCCCGCAACGAACTCAACATCGGCACCGCGGAGGAGCCGGCCTACAGCGAGTTCACCGGCGTCACCTTCTCGCCCGACGGCCGGACACTGTTCGCGAACATCCAGGAGCCCGGAATCATGCTCGCGATCACAGGTCCCTGGAAGCGCCAGAAGCGCGGCTGAACTCCCCGCTTCCACCCGGCGGTTAATTCGCTCGCCCGTCCCGCGGTACGCCTCCTAGAGTGATGCACGTCCAGGTGCGAAGGCAGGACCTACTTCCACTCATCATGGGGCGGCCGCGGGTTCGAATCCCGTCACCGGTACAACGGGCCGGTGTAGCTCAGGGGCCAGAGCACCTTGTCGGTTCCGTCGATCCTGAACTCTGGACACCACAACTTCATGCACCTCCCGGTGCGCGGGCTGCGGCTACTTCTCTGCAAAAGAATCCCATGCCGCCGCCGATTCTGATCTCGGGAGGCGCAGCACATGGTGGGTGCCCGGTGCGCAGGCGACGGTTACTTCATTGGATCGGACGGTTGCGGGTTCGAGTCCCGCCGCCGGCTTCGGCCGGCGTAGCTCAATCGGGAAGAGCATCTGGCTGAGTCCGTCGCCGCCCTCCGAACTCGGGCACCCTCCCTTCGCTGTGCCTCCCTCCGAAACACGACGTCACCGTCGTACCGAGAATTCGGGGGAATTCATCATGGCGCGATTCAACACCAAGGCCGCCAAGGCACAGCCCACTTCGCGGGTCACCTCGACCGGCCGCGTCCTGCGGACACATCAGGGCGGCCGCGGACAGGAGCGCGACGCGCGCTCCGAGCTCTTTCTCCTCGCCGTCTCCCACTTCGTCTCCCAGCAGACCTTCTACGAGACCGGCACCGACCGTGACGACCGGTTCACCGCACTGGTGCGCGAGCTCGCCGTCCACGACCCCTCGTGGACGGCCGCCCTGCTCGGCTGGCTGCGCGGCGACGGCAACCTGCGCTCCGCCTCGGTCATGGGCGCCGCCGAGTACGTGAAGGCACGCCTCGACGCGGGCGCCACCGACGGTCCCGCCAACCGTCAGGTCGTGGCCTCCGTGCTGCGCCGACCCGACGAGCCCGGCGAGCTGCTCGCCTACTGGACCTCCCGGTACGGCCGCAACGTGCCCAAGCCCGTCAAGCGCGGCGTCGCCGACGCCGTACGCCGTCTCTACAACGGCAGGTCGCTGCTGAAGTACGACACCGCGTCCAAGGGCTACCGCTTCGGCGACATCCTGAACCTCGTGCACGCGGCGCCCGACCCCGACAAGCCGTGGCAGGGCGAGCTGTTCCAGTACGCCCTGGACCGGCGCCACAACCCCGACACGGCGCAGCCGCCCGCCTCGAACCGTGTGCTCGTCGCGCACCGCGAGCTGATGGCGGTGCCCGTCGCCGAGCGGCGCGCGGTCGTGACGGCTCCGGACGGTGCCGAGCGGCTCGCGGCGGCGGGTCTCACCTGGGAGGCGCTGGCGGGCTGGCTCCAGGGTCCGATGGACAAGGCGGCCTGGGAGGCGGTGATCCCGTCCATGGGCACGATGGCGCTCGTCCGGAACCTGCGGAACTTCGACGAGGCGGGTGTCGGCGACGACGTGGCGGCGCGTGTCGCCACGCGGATCAGCGACCCGGCGGAGGTGGTGCGTTCGCGCCAGTTCCCCTTCCGCTACCTGGCCGCCTACCAGCACGCGCCCTCGCTGCGCTGGGCGTACCCGCTGGAGCAGGCGCTCGGGCACTCGCTGGCCAACGTGCCGGCGCTGCCCGGACGGACGCTCGTGCTCGTCGACCGGTCCGGCTCGATGTTCTTCTCGCGGCTGTCGGACCGCTCGGAGCTCAACCGGGCCGACGCGGCCGCGGTCTTCGGCACGGCGCTCGCACTGCGCGCGGCGGACGCGGACCTCGTCCAGTTCGGCACCAGCAGCGACCGGGTGCGCTACCGCAGGGGCGAGTCGGTGCTGAAGGTGCTGGAGCGGTTCGGTGACCTCGGTGGCACGAACACCAGTGAGGCGGTACGGGCGCACTACCGCGAGCACGACCGGGTGCTCATCGTCACGGACGAGCAGGCCGCGTACAGCCACCGCGGCGACCCGACCGAGCAGGTCCCGGCGCACGTACCGGTCTACACCTGGAACCTCGCCGGCCACCGGGCCGGCCACGGCCCGTCCGGCAAGGACAACCGGCACACGTTCGGGGGCCTGTCGGACACGGCGTTCCGGATGGTCTCCCTGCTCGAGTCCGGCAGGGAAGGGCTCTGGCCGTGGATGACTGAATGAGCGCGCGGCCGCCGGGGAAGTCATCGGGCGACGCGGTGACTTGCCCGGCCCGGGCGCGGGCGCGGTGGAGTGGAGAGGCAGGCCGGCCCCATGTCCCTTTCCTCGTACGAGCGTTACCCGCTGCTGTTCGGACCGTCGCCGGTGCATCCGCTGGAGCGGCTGACCCGGCATCTCGGAGGTGCCGCGCTCTGGGCCAAGCGGGAGGACTGCAACTCCGGTGTGGCGTACGGCGGGAACAAGACCCGCAAGCTGGAGTACCTGGTCGCCGAGGCACTCGCCCAGGGTTGCGACACCCTGGTCTCGATCGGCGGGGTGCAGTCCAACCACACCCGTCAGGTGGCGGCCGTTGCCGCGTATGCGGGGCTGAAGTGCGTTCTTGTGCAGGAGAGTTGGGTTCGGTGGCCGGACCCCGTCTACGACAGGGTCGGGAACATCCTGATCAGCCGCCTGGCCGGCGCGGACGTACGGTTGGTACGGGCCGGGTTCGGGATCGGTTTCAAGGAGAGCTGGGAGCAGGCCCTGCGGGAGGTGGAGGAGGCCGGCGGCAAGCCGTACGCCATTCCCGCCGGTGCCTCCGACCATCCGCTCGGCGGTCTCGGCTTCGCCGGATGGGCCCATGAAGTGGCCGCCCAGGAAAGGGATCTGGGGGTCTTCTTCGACACCGTCGTGGTGTGCTCGGTCACCGGCTCGACGCAGGCGGGCATGGTCGCCGGGTTCGCCCTGGAGGAGGCGGCCGGCAGGCCGCGGCGTGTCCTCGGGATCGACGCGTCGGCGGCGCCCGCCCGCACCCGTGAGCAGATCGCACGGATCGCCCAGGGCACGGGACGGCTCATCGGTGTCGAGAAGGAGCTGACGGACTCGGACGTCGAACTGGACGAGCGGTACCACGCGGGCACGTACGGGATTCCGGACGAGGCCACCCTGGAGGCGATGCGCCTGGCGGCGCGCACCGAGGGCATGGTCACCGATCCCGTCTACGAGGGGAAGTCGATGGCCGGGATGATCGACCTGGTGGCGCGCGGCGAGATCGGGCGCGACTCCACCGTCCTGTACGCGCATCTCGGCGGCCAGGCCGCCCTGAACGCCTACAGCGCGCTCTTCTGATCCTGTCGGCGGCGCCCGGTGATGGCCAGGGCGGCCACGAGGAGCGCCGCCACCGCGATCAGCGCGCCGACACCGAACGCGCGGGCCGCGCCCTCGGTGAGCACCGCGGCCGGGGAACCGGTCGCGTGCCGGGTCGCCGTTCCGTAGACCGTGACCAGGACCGAGAGGCCGAGCGTCCCGCCGAGCCACTGCAGAGTCTGCAGCAGACCGGACGCGGCGCCCGCCTCGCGCGGGGCGACGGCCGCCAGGATGGTCGCGTTGAGCGGCATGAAACTGAGGCCGACGCCGAGGCCCATGAGGATCATCGGTCCCAGCAGGCCCGCGGTGTATCCGTCACCGGGCTCGATCCGTGAGAGCCAGGCGCCCGCGACGACGATGAGCGACATGCCGGTCAGCAGCAGCGGCTTGGCGCCGACGCGCTGCACGAGCCGCGGCACGAAGCGCAGCGGCAGGAAGACCGCCGCGGTCATCGGCAGGAAGGCGAAGCCGGCCCGCAACGGGCTGTATCCGAGCGACTGTTGGGTGATGAGGGTGAGGAAGTAGAAGGCGCCGAACATGCCCGCGGGCAGCAGGAGCACGCCGGCGTAGCCGCCCGCGCGGTTGCGGTCGCGGAACAGGTGCGGTGGCATGACCGGCTGCTCGGCCCGGGACTCGATCAGCACGAAGCCCGCGAGCAGCGCGGCCGCGGTCGTGAAGCCGAGCAGAGACCCGGTGTCGGTCCAGCCCTCCTCCGAGACCCGGATGAACGCGTAGACCAGTGAGGTCGTCCCGGCCGTCCCGGTGAGCGCGCCCGCCGCGTCGAACCGCCCCGCGTGCCGGGGGGTCTCGGTCACGGCACGCGGCAGCGCGAGGGCCACCGAGACGCCGATCGGCACGTTGATCAGCAGGGCCCAGCGCCAGGACGCCCAGGAGGTGAGCATGCCGCCGAGGACCAGGCCGATGGAGGCGCCGATGCTCGCCATCGAGGTGTAGATGCCGAGCGCGTGGTGGCGGCGGGGGCCCTCCGGGAAGTTGGTGGTGATCAGGGCGAGGGTGCTGGGCGCGGTGAGCGCGGCGCCCACGCCCTGCAGCGCGCGGGCCGCGAGCAGCCAGCCGCTGTCGGTGGCCAGGCCGCCGAGGAGCGAGGAGAACGCGAAGAGCAGGACGCCGGAGGCGAGGGTGCGGCGGCGGCCCGCGAGGTCGCCGACGCGGCCGCCGAGCAGCAAGAGGCCGCCGAAGGCGAGGGTGTACGCGTTGAGCACCCAGGACAGGCCGGTGGGACTGAAGCGCAGGTCCCGCTGGATGTCGGGCAGCGCGACATTGACCACGGTGGAGTCGACGCCGACCATGAGGTAGGCGGTGACGATGACCAAGAGAGCGGTGCCGAGCCGGGCCGGGTGCTGGTCGGCGGCCTGTTCCGGGGCCTCGGGCGGACCGGGCGTGGACGTGGTGGAGGGTGCCGGCGGCGTGGTACGTGCTGACGGGGTGGAAGGTACCGACGGCGTGGAAGGTAGTGACGGGGTGGACATGGGATGCTCCCTGTCTGGTGTCCCCGGTGAGTGGCGTGCGGGCAGCGCGGACCGCCCGCGAAGAAAAGCGGGGACTGTCTCCGTTTGATGCTCGCCAAGATACGGAGAGTGTCCCCGGTTGGCAAGGAGTAACTGAATGACGCAGGTCAAGCCGATGCGGGCGGATGCGCGGCGGAACTATGAGCGGCTGATCGAGGAGGCCGCCGTGGCGTTCGCCGAGCACGGGGAGGGCGCGTCCCTCGACGACATCGCCAAGCGGGCCGGAGTGGGTTCCGGGACGCTGTACCGGCACTTCCCCACCCGGCAGGCGCTCCTGGAGGCCGTCTACGTCGACAGCATCGAGGCGATCGCCGCCCGCGCGGACGAGATCGCCGCGGAACTCGCGCCCGGCGAGGCGCTGGTCGAATGGCTCAACGAGCTGAGCGGGATGATGATCCAGGTCCGCGGCCTGAAGGCGCTGCTCGGATCGGCCGTCGCGGACGGGAGCAGCGCGGTGCTCACCGCGTGCGGGACGTCCGTCAAGGGCGCGGCCGAACGGCTGGTCGAGGCGGCTCAGCGGGAGGGCACGCTGCGGGCGGACGTGGAGCCGATCGAGGTGCTGCGGCTGGCGCACGGGGTCGCCACGGCGTCGGAGCTGGCGGACGGCCAGGGGAAGTACATCCGGCGGTACCTGTCGCTGCTGACGGAGGGGCTTCGGCCCTAGCGTCGGGGGTGTTGCGGGGGTGGGGGCGCTGCTGGGGTGTGCGCGCGGGCGCGGCCTGATGGCGGGTCGGGGCCGTGCCGGTACATCGAGCCCGTCGCCGCTGGATCAGACGTTGCCCCGGAGGGGTCCGTTTCCGGATCCGGGCGTGAGCGACGGGCTTGCGATGTACCGGCACGGCCCCTTTCGTTCGGGGTGGCCGCGGGGGTGGTGGGGGCTGGTGGCTCAGAGAGCCTGGGCTGCTGGCTTCACCATGCCGCGGACCGTGCGGGACTTCACGAAGTCGCCCATGGCCGTCATCTCCCACTCGCCGGAGAACTGCTTGATCAGCTTGGCCATCATCACGCCGGTCTGGGCTTCGGCGTTGGTGAGGTCGAAGCGGACCAGTTCCTCGCCGCTGGCCGCGTCGATCAGGCGGCAGTACGCCTTGGCGACCTCGGTGAACTTCTGGCCGGAGAAGGAGTTGACGGTGAAGACCAGGCCGGTGACCTCCTGCGGCAGCCGGCCGAGGTCGACGACGATCACCTCGTCGTCACCGCCGCCCTCGCCCGTGAGATTGTCGCCGGAGTGCTTGATCGCGCCGTTCACGATGGAGAGCTTGCCGAAGTAGCAGCTGTCGATGTGGTTGCGCTGCGGGCCGTAGGCGATGACCGAGGCGTCCAGGTCGATGTCCTTGCCGCGGTACGCCGGCTCCCAGCCGAGGCCCATCTTGACCTGGGAGAGCAGCGGGCGGCCGCCCTTGACCAGGGAGACGGTCTGGTTCTTCTGGAGGCTGACCCGGCCCTTGTCGAGGTTGATCTTCCCGGACGGCGGGGCGGCGGGCGGGGCGGCGGGCGCGGGGGGAGCCGCCGGGGCCGGCGGGGTCACGGAGGTCGGGGTCACGGGGGCTTGCGTCGGTGCGGCCGCCGGGGCGGCGGGGGCCGGCTCCTCCACCGTGACGCCGAAGTCCGTGGCGATGCCCGCCAGGCCGTTCGCGTACCCCTGGCCGACCGCGCGGGCCTTCCAGGCGCCGTTGCGGAGGTAGACCTCGACGATCACCAGGGCCGTTTCGGTGCCGAGCCGGGGCGGGGTGAAACTGGCCAGAACCGCGTTGTCGTCGGCGTTGCGGATGGTGGCCGTGGGCTCGATGCCCTGGAAGGTCTGGCCGGCCGCGTCGGGGCTCGCGGTGACGACGATCTTCTCGATGCCCGGGGGGATCGCGGTCGTGTCGACCGTGATCGCGTCCGGGGAGGTGCCGCCGCCCGAGCGGTAGGTCACGCCGGGGCCGGTGGGCTGGTTGTAGAAGATGAAGTCGTCGTCGGAGCGCACCTTGCCGTCGGCGGTGAGCAGCAGGCCCGACACGTCTAGCCGCACCGGAGCGGCGACGTCCACCGTCACGCGGGTGACGGGGAGAGGGATGTTCGAGCCAGGGGTCATAGCTGTCATGACTGGGGTAACGACCGGGGGCGCTTTACCGTTCCCTTACCCAAGGGTGAGTTGCCCGGGGCGGGTGCGGGCCGGAGAAAAGGGGCTTCCCTCGCCCCCGCCGCCCCTACCCGACCCGTCCCCGGGGGCTGCCGCCCCCGGACCCCCGCTCCGGCCTCAAGGGCCTTGTCCTCAAACGCCGGACGGGCTGAAATACCCAGCCCGTCCGGCGTTTGAGGGCGAGCCCTTCGGGCGGTGCGGGGGTCCGGGGACGGCAGAGCCCCTTGGCGGGGTCTGGGGGCGGCAGCCCCAGGGACGGGGCGGGTAGGGGCGACGGGGGTGAGAGAACCCCTACGGGACCACGACGATCTTCCTGCCCACGCCCGCGGCGAACTGTTCCAGCGCCTGGGGATAGTCCGCCAGCGGGATGCGGTCACTGATGAAGACGTCCGGATCGAGGACACCCCCGGCAAAGAGTTCGGCCGCACGTTCGAAGCTGTGCAGGACGGCCATGGAGCCGGTGATGGTGATCTCCTGGTTGTAGATGCGATAGGGGTCGATCGAGACCCGCGTCGCGTAGTCGGCGACCCCGAACTGGAGGAAGGTGCCGGCCTTGGCGACCCGGTCCAGGCCGTCCTGGATCGCCGCCGCGTTCCCCGTCGCGTCGATCACCACGTCCCACCCCCGCGGCCGGTCCAGCTCGTCCGCGTTCGCCGCCGACGCGGACGCCCCCAGCAACTGGGCCGTGGCGAGCCGCTGGGCGTTCACGTCCACCACGTCCACGCTCGCCGCCCCCGTCCGCTTCGCCAGTTCCAGCATCATCAGCCCCATCGTCCCGGAGCCGTAGATCAGGACATGGGCCCCCAACCGGGAGTTCAGCACGTCGTAGCCGCGCACCGCGCAGGAGAGCGGTTCGACGAGAGCCGCGTCCTGGGTGCGGACGTGATCGGGCAGCTTGACGCAGTTGGCGACGGGGGCGGTCGCGTACTGCGCGGCCCCGCCCGCCGTCGTGACACCGATCGCGGCCCAGCGCTCGCAGAGGTTGTTGTGGCCCGTACGGCAGTAGCGGCACTCGTGGCAGTACAGCGAGGGATCCACCGCGACCCGGTCGCCGACCGAGACCTCCGTGACCTGGGTGCCCACGCCGACCACCGTGCCGGCGAACTCGTGGCCCGGGACGATCGGCAGCTTCGGCGCGAACTCGCCCTGGAGGATGTGCAGGTCCGTGCCGCACAGCCCGCACGCGGCGACCTCGACGACGACCTCGCGCGGGCCGGGCGTCGGGTCCGGGACCTCGGTGACGACGGCGCGGCCCACGGACTCGATGACGGCGGCCTTCATTTCACGGCTCCCAGTGACAGGCCCTGGACCAGTTTGTCCTGGGCGGCGAACCCCGCGGCGAGCACCGGCAGGGAGATGACGAGCGACGCGGCGCACACCTTGGCCAGGAAGAGACCCTGGCTGGTGATGAAGCCGGTCAGGAAGACGGGGGCGGTCTCCGCGACCACACCGGTCAGGACTCGGGCGAACAGCAGTTCGTTCCAGCTGAAGATGAAGCAGATGAGGGCCGTGGCGGCGATGCCCGGCAGGGCGATGGGGGCCACGACCCGCGCCAGGATCGTGGGCAGCCGCGCGCCGTCGATCTGCGCCGCCTCGATCACCGCCACCGGCACCTCGGCGAGGAACGACTGCATCATCCACACCGCGATCGGCAGGTTCATCGAGGTGTAGAGGATGACCAGGAGCCAGATGTTGTCGAGCATCCCGGCGTTCTTCGCGAACAGGTAGATGGGCAGCAGGCCCGCCACCACCGGCAGCATCTTCGTCGACAGGAAGAAGAACAGGACGTCCGTCCACTTCTTCACCGGCCGGACCGAGAGCGCGTACGCCGCGGGCAGGGCGAGGAGGAGGACGAAGAGGGTGGAGGCCACGGAGGCCACCAGCGAGTTGACCAGCGCCGGCCAGGGACTCGCGCCGCCGCCCGTGCCGAAGAAGTCGCGGTAGCCGTCGAGGGTGAGGGCGGCGCCGAAGGACGGCGGGTTGGTCGCCGCGTCCGCCTCCGAGTGGAACGACGTCAGGGCCATCCAGGCGATGGGCAGGAAGAACAGCACACCGAGTACCCAGGCCAGCAGGCCGAGGCCCGTTCCCCGGGTGCGCCGGGGACGTACGCGGATCGTGGTGGTGCTCATGCGCGGGACACCTCCTCGCGGAACAGGGACGAGACCACGCGCAGCGCGAAGGTCGCGATGATGATCGAACCGATGACGACCAGGACCCCGGCGGCCGAGGCCAGGCCGTTCTCATGGGCCTGGTAGAAGCTCTGGTAGACGGTGTAGGGCAGGTTGGCGGTGCCGAGGCCGCCGGAGGTGATCGTGAAGACGGCGTCGAAGTTCTGGACGATGTAGATCGAGCCCAGCAGGGCGCCGAGTTCGAGGTAGCGGCGCAGGTGCGGGAGCGTGAGGTGGCGGAAGACCTGCCAGTCGCTCGCGCCGTCCACCCGGGCGGCCTCGATCTGCTGCTGGTCGCGGCTCTGCAGGCCCGCCAGCAGGATCAGCATCATGAAGGGCGTCCACTGCCAGACGAGGGAGGCCTCGACGGCCAGCAGCGGGGTGTTCGAGATCCAGTCCGGCTGGGGTCCGCCCACATAGTGCAGCAGACCATTGAGGAGACCGTACTCAGGGTTGTAGAGCACGTGCTTCCAGAGCAGGGCCGCGGCGACCGGGACCACCAGGAACGGCGCGATCAGGAGCGTGCGCACCACCCCCCGCCCCCGGAACCTGCGGTCCAGGAGCAGCGCGAGGGCGAGGCCGAGGACCAGGCTGACCAGGACCACGGCCGCGGTCAGGAGGATCGTCGTCCAGACCGAGTGGCGCAGGTCCGGATCGGTGAGCACGTCCGAGTAGTTGGACAGACCGGTGAAGTGACGGGCCTTCGGATAGAGGGAGTTCCAGTCGAAGAAGGAGATCACCAGCGTGGCCACGAACGGGAGCTGGGTCACGGCGATCATGAAGATCAGGGCGGGCAGGAGGGGGGCGCGGGTGGCCCAGGCGCGCAGGCGGCCGGAGGGCGGCCGGGCCGCGCGGGCGGGAGCGGTGGCCAGGGGGGCTGTCGTCGTGGCGGTCATCGTCCCTCGTACTCCTTGGAGATCTTCTCGGCGAGTTTCTGGGACTTCTCCAGGGCCGAGTCGACGGACTGGCGTCCGGCGATGGCCGCGCTGATCTCCTGCGAGACCTTGGTGCCGAGATCGGTGAACTCGGGGATGCCGACGAACTGGATGCCGGGCGCGGGCCGCGGCTGAACTCCCGGGTCGCGGGGACGGGCGCCCTCGATGGCCGCGCGGGTCATCTCCTGGAAGGCCGAGGCCTCCTTGGTGTACGCGGCGTTGGTGTAGGTCGAGGCGCGTTTGCCGGCCGGCACGTTGGACCAGCCGATGGTGTCCCCGACCAGCTGCTCGTACTGCTTGCTGGAGGCCCAGGAGATGAACTTCCAGGCCTTGTCGGAGTTGTGGGAGGCCTTCTGGAGGCCCCAGGCCCAGGTGTAGAGCCAGCCGGACGACTCGGTCTTCTCCACGGGCGCCGGTACGTAGCCCATCTTGCCCTTGACGGGGGAGTCGGACGCCTCCAGGGAACCGGCCGCGGAGGTGGCGTCGTACCACATGGCGACCTTGCCCTGGGTGATGGTGTTGAGGCACTCGGCGAAGCCGGACTGGGCGGCGCCGGACTCGCCGTGCTTGCGGACCAGGTCCACGTAGAACTTCGTCGCCTTCTCGAACTCGGGGGAGTCGAGGCGCGCCTTCCAGTCCTTGTCGAACCAGGTGCCGCCGAAGGTGTTCACGACGGTCGTCAGGGGGGCCATCAGCTCGCCCCAGCCGGGCAGGCCGCGCAGGCAGATGCCCTTCATGCCGGACTGGGCGCCGTCGGCCTGGGCGGCCAGTCGTGCCACCTGGTCCCAGGTGGGATGCGCGGGCATGGTCAGGCCCTTCGCGGCGAACACGTCCTTGCGGTACATCAGGAAGGACGACTCGCCGTAGAAGGGCTGCCCGTAGAGCTTGCCGTCGTCGGCCGTCAGGGACTGCCGCATGGGCGCGAGGATGTCCTGCTCGTCGTAGCCGCTGTCCTGGCGGACGTAGGAGTCCATCTCGTGCAGCCAGCCGTTCCTGGCGTAGATCGGTATCTCGTAGTTGGAGAGCGTGGCCACGTCGTACTGGCCCGCCTGGTTGGCGAAGTCCTGGCTGATCTTGTCACGGACGTCGTTCTCCGGCAGCACGGTGAAGTTCACCTTGATGCCGGTCTCCTTGGTGAAGTGGGCCTTGGTGAGTTTCTGCAGTTCCACCATCTGGGGGTTGTTGACCATCAGGACGTTGATGGAGTCGCCGCCGGAGCCCGCCCCGCCCGCTCCGGTCCAACACCCGGAGAGCAGCGGGGTGAGCAGCGTCCCTGCGGCGACCGCGGCGAGCAGCGCGCGCGGCCTCCGTCGGCTCGGGGTTCGCATGGATCACTCCTGGACTTATAGGGAGATTTGGGGCGCTACCGGGTGTGGGGGTGCCCCTGGGGAGGGTGACGGGAGACGGGGGTGGGGGTGGGGGTGGGGAGGGGTGAGTGGGGACGGGAACGGTGGGCGGGGATGTCGGACGCGGTGCGAGGGGGTGGTTCGGTTGTTCAGACGCGTATGACCTGGGGTCCCTGCAAGGAGTAGCGGTGGGCTTCGGCTGTCGGGAGCAGGGTGCTCGTGACGATCGTCTCCAGGGCGGTGACCTCCGCGAAGCGGCAGAAGCTGACCGCCCCGAACTTGGTGTGCACGCCGGCGAAGACGGTGCGCCGCGAGGCCCGGATCGCCTGGGCCTTGACCTCGCTGACCGCCGGGTCGGGGGTGGTGAGGCCGTGTTCGCGGGAGATGCCGTTGGCGCCGATGTAGGCCAGGTCGATGACGAAGCCGGCGAGCATCTTCGTCGTCCAGTGGTCCACGGTGGCGAGAGTGCCGGGGCGTACCCGGCCGCCGAGCAGCAGGACGCTGGTGTTGTCGGCCTCGGCGAGCGCGCCCGCGGTGGCGAGTGACGCGGTGACCACGGTCAGCGGCCGGTCGTGGGGCAGGGCCTCGGCGATGAGCTGGGGGGTGAAGCCCTCGTCGACGAAGACCGTCTCGGCGTCCCCGAGCAGTTCGGCCGCGGCGGCGGCGATCCGCCGTTTCTCGGGTACGTGGCTGGTGGCGCGGAAGGCGAGCGTCGTCTCGAACCCGGCGCTCTCGACGGGATAGGCGCCGCCGTGGGTGCGGCGTACCAGACCGTGGTCCTCCAGGGCGCGCAGGTCGCGTCGTACGGTCTCCTTGGCGACGCCCAGTTCGGCGGCGAGCGCGGTGACGTCGACCGAACCCGTACGGCGGGCTGCTCGGACGATCTCCCGCTGACGTTCTTCCGCGCTCATGGCCGGCACCCGCTTCCCGCGTCCTGTCCTCGCTGCCCGTTCGGGCCCGGTCGGGCCTTGGAGGAAGTTCTACAGCGGGCGCGCGGCACTGACCAGGCCTGTTGCACGCCCGATGATGCCCGGCTGTGCCCGTTCGGCGGCACGGGGGAGCGCTCCGGACCTGGGGTGGAGTCGTTGCGGGGGTGGGATCGGGCAGGGTTCGTGTCCGAACACGGCGGCGGGCGGGCCCGTTCGGTGCCCGCCCGCTCGGTCGTGCCCGTGCCGCGCCGTCAGTACGGCCAGATCGGCGGGTGCGTGGTGAAGTGGCCGCCCAGATGGGCGTGGTCCGGATTGTCCGGGTCGAGCTCGCCCTGCTCGGCGATGAGCTTCTCGGCGTACGGCTCGGAGTCGTCCTGCGGCTCGTAGCCCAGTGCCCGTGCCGTCGACAGGTCCCACCACAGACGGGTGTTGGCGGACGAGCCGTAGACGACCGTGTGGCCCACGTTCTCGGCGGTGAGCGCCGCGTGGAAGAGGCGGGCACCGTCCTCGGGGCTCATCCACACGGAGAGCATGCGCACGCTGGTGGGCTCCGCGAAGCAGGAGCCGATGCGGACCGAGACCGTCTCCAGGCCGTGCTTGTCCCAGTAGAACTGGGCCAGGTCCTCGCCGAAGGACTTCGACAGGCCGTAGAAGGTGTCCGGCCGGCGGGGGGTGTCGACGGGGATGAGGGAGTCCGCACCGAACGGGGCGTCCCCCCGCGGGCGCGGAGTGAAGCCGACCGCGTGGTTGGAGGAGGCGAAGACGACCCGTCGTACCCCCTCCTCGCGCGCCGCCTCGTACAGGTTGTAGGTCCCCTCGATGTTCGCCTTGAGGATCTTGTCGAAGGAGGCTTCCAGGGAGATGCCGGCGAGGTGGATGATCGCGTCGACTCCGCGTACCGCCTCGCGCAGCGCGGCCCGGTCGGCCAGGTCCGCGGTGATCGCGTCCGGCTCGCCCTCGACGGGGAGCAGGTCGAGCAGGCGCAGCCGGTGGCCGTGCCCGGGCAGCAGCCCCCGCATCAGGGTGCCGAGTCCGCCGGCGGCGCCGGTGAGCAGAACGGTGCGGGGAGCGGGCATGCGGGTGTCTCCTCAGGGCCACGCGAGCGGCCGTATGCTTGTACGGCATTCACATCCATGGACACGCTAAGGATCGCCCGCCTGTCGAGTCAAGTGTCGCGCGGAGGCGGTCAATCCGCTGCCGTGTTGCGGGTTTGCGCGCTTGACCGGCCCCAAGGTCGCGCTTTAGCGTGGTCGCGTTCAGAAATATGGACGTGGATCAGAAACATGCACCCGCTGTCGCGTGCGTGAGCATCTGTCTCAGGGAGAGTCCGTGACGTCAGCCCCCCTTGCCGCTCGGCTCAGCATCCCCAGCGGGCCGCTGTTCTTCCCCGTCACGGCGTACGGCCCCGACGGGGCCCTCGATCTCGACGTGTACCGCGAGCACGTACGGCGCGGCGTCGAGGCCGGCGCCGCCGCGGTCTTCGCCTGCTGCGGCACCGGCGAGTTCCACGCGCTCGCGCCCGAGGAGTTCCAGGAGTGCGTGCGGGCGGCCGTGGAGGAGGCCGCGGGACGGGTACCGGTCGTCGCGGGCGCGGGGTATGGGACCGCGCTCGCCGTACGGTTCGCGCGGCTCGCCGAGGAGGCCGGGGCCGACGGGCTGCTCGCGATGCCGCCGTACCTCGTGGTCGCGGGACAGGAGGGGCTGCTGCGCCACTACCGGGACCTGGCCGCCGCCACCTCGCTGGACGTCGTGGTGTACCAGCGCGACAACGCCGTGTTCACGCCCGCCACCGTGGTCGAACTGGCCCGGACCGAGGGGATCATCGGTTTCAAGGACGGGCTGGGCGACCTGGACCTGATGCAGCGCATCGTCAGCGCGGTGCGCAGCGAGTTCCCCGGCGACTTCCTGTACTTCAACGGGCTGCCCACCGCGGAACTGACGGGCCTCGCGTACCGCGGCATCGGCATCACGCTGTACTCGTCCGCGGTCTTCTGCTTCGCGCCCGAGATCGCGCTGGCCTTCCACGCCGCGCTGAACGCCGGGGCCGACGACATGGTGAACCGCCTGCTGGACGGGTTCTACCGGCCGTTCGTCGATCTGCGGGCCCAGGGGCGCGGCTACGCCGTGTCGCTGGTCAAGGCGGGGGTACGGCTGCGCGGCCTGGACGTGGGGGAGGTGCGGCCGCCGCTGCACGAACCGACCGAGGACCACGTGAAGCAGCTCGCCGAGCTGGTCGAGCGCGGGTACGCGCTGCTGGAGCCGGTCGAGGGGGAGAGCCGGTGAAGGCGTCGGCCTTCGTCTATCCGTGGGACGTCGTCGGGGACCCGGCGGCGGCCGGGCGGATCGCCGGGCTCGGGGTGCGGCAGGCGACGCTCGCCTCCGCTTACCACTCCACCCGTGCGCTGACCCCTCGTCACCCCCGGCACCGCATCGTGACGGCGTCGCACGCGGCCGTCCTGTACCCGGTGGACGGCGCGCGATGGGCCGGGCGCGCCCTGCGGCCGTACGAGGCCGGGGACTGGGCGCCCGGGGACGCGTACGGGACGGCGGCCGCCGCGCTCGCCGAGGCCGGTCTCGACGTCCACACATGGGTGGTCCTCGCGCACAACTCCCGCCTGGGGGCCGAGCATCCGGCCACGTCCGTCGTCAACGCGTACGGCGACCGGTACGGGTGGGCGCCGTGTGTCGCGCAGGCCGGCACGCGGGAGTACCTCGTCGACCTCGCGGTGGAGGCGGCGGTGCGGCCCGGGGCGCGGGGCACCGAGCTGGAGTCCCTCGGGTGGTACGGCATGGCGCATCTGCACGCGCACGACAAGATCGGCGGGGTGGGACTCGGGGACGCCGGGCAGTACCTGATGTCGCTGTGCTTCTGCCCGGCGTGCCGGGACGGGTACGCGGGGCACGGGCTCGACGGCGGCGAGGTGGCGGCCACCGTACGGGAGGCCCTGGAGCCCGTGTGGCGGGGGGCCGTGCCGTCGGACGGGGGCTGGCCGGCGATCGAGAAACTGCTCGGCGGCGAGGTGGCGGGCGCCACGCGCGCGTGGCGCGACGGGGTGGCCCGCTCCCTCCAGGAGACCACGGTCGCGGCGGTACGGGCGGCCGCGCCCGACGGGTTCCAGGTGCTCCTGCACGCCGACCCCGTGTCGTTCTACTGCGGGGCGAACGCCGGGGTCGATCCCGCGCACATCCTCTCCGTGGCGGACGGGGTGGTGGTGCCCTGCACCGGTGGTACGGAACTGCTGACTCCGTTCGCGCGACAGGGGCGGGACGAGGCGGTACTGGCCGCCAACTTCACGGTCGTGTCGGGCATGGGAGGCAGTCCGGGCACGCTCGCGGCCGACGCGGCGCGGGCGGCTTCGCTGGGTGCGGGGGAGCTTCGGCTGTATCACGCGGGGTTGGCCTCGGAGGGGGATCTGGAGGCGGTGCGGGGGGCGCTGGGGGACGCGTCCTGAGGCGGTTCTTCGAGTGCGGCTGAGCGGGGTCCGGTCGCGCGGTTCCCCGCGCCCCTCGAGGGCGTGGCCCGTGCCCGGCGTGTCCGGGTGCGGTGGGTGGGGGCTGGTCGCGCGGTTCCTCGCGCCCGCCGGGTGCGCGGCCCGTGCCCGGCGTATTCGGCGCGGGTCGGGATCTTCAGCCCGTCCGGCGTTCGAGGACGAGGCCGTTCAGGCCGATGCGGGGGTTCGGGTCGGGGACGCGGCCCCCGAGGCGACGGCAGGTTCAGCGCCGGGTCAGCAGAGGCCGGAGCGTCAGCAGGCGGGCGAGCGCCAGCACCGGGAGCAGGAGACGGTGGTCGACCAGCTCGACCACCCCCGCCCCGACCGCCAGTCCGAGCGCGTTCGGCACGAACATCAGGGTGTTCGCGGTGGCGGCGGTACGCCCGAGCAGCGGTCCCGGCGTCTCACGCTGCACGGCGGTGTACGCGGCGATCAGCACACAGGGAAGCCCGGCCCCGATCGCGGCACTGCACACCAGGGCCACCCCGTCGGACGTCACCGCACGCGCCCCGGCCCCCACCGCGGTCAGCGCGATCCCGTACGCGGCGAAACGACGTTCCCCCAACCGCCGCAGCAGCGGGCCCGAGACCAGGCCGATCAGCACCGACCCGGCGCCCTGGACGGCGTAGAGGAGCCCGGCGTACGCGGGGGAGTGGCCAAGTCCCTCGACGACGGCGTAGATCAGGGCGCCGTTGACACCCGCGAAGAGCATCGTCGTACCGCCGGCCAGGACCAGCGGCCGGAGTTCCGGGTGCCCGAGGACGTACCGTGCGCCCGCGGCCGTCCGGGACCGCCAGGCCGCGGTGTCCGGGGCGGGCGGCGCCTCCCGGACCCGCAGCAGCGCGCACACCCCGGCCGCCAGGGCGAACGTCACCGCGTCGAGGAGCGCGACCCGCGCGCCGCCGTACGCCGCGTACAGGGCCGCCCCGGCCAGCGGCGCCACCAGCTTCATGCCCTCGTTGGCCGTCATGCGCAGCCCGTTGAAGTCCCCCAGGAGGCTCCGGTCGACCGCCGCGGCCACCAGCGCGGACTCGGCGGCGTCGTGGACGACGCCCGCCGCGCCGTAGACCAGGAGCACGGCGAACAGGATCCACAGCCGGCCCGGGGCGTCCACGGCGAGGAGGGTCGGCAGGAGCACCGCCAGTGCCAGGTTCGTGCCGATCAGCAGGGGCCGGCGGCGGGTGCGGTCCGCGAACGTGCCCAGGAGGGGGCCGGCGAGCACGGGGGCCCAGAGCGCGAACACACACAGGGCCGCCAGACCGTTCGAGCCCGTCAGGTCCTTGACCCAGATGCCCGACACCAGCCACATCGCCGAGGAGCCGAAGCCGGAGACCACCACCGCGGTCAGATAGAGGCCCGCGTCGCGGTCCCGCAGCACACGCGTCACTGTCCATGTCATGACAGGTGATCGTGGTCCTAAGGGGGGCCGGCGGGGATCGGGCAGGTGCCCTAGACCGGCGCGCTCCGTCCCGCGGGCGCCGCACCGATGAGTTCTCGGCGCGTCCCCGGTCTACCCCGTGAGCGGACACTGTGAGGATTCTGAACCGAGGAGCAGCCGATGACCGACCCGACTCTCGACCTCGGGCCGCAGGCCCTGATCGTGGCGCGACTCACCGCGGGGGTGACGGAACGGCAGCTCGAGGACATCACCCCCTGTCCGGCGTACGCGGTGCGCCACCTGCTCGGGCATCTGGGCGGACTGGCCGTCGCCTTCTGTGACGCCGGGCGCAAGAACCTGGGTGCCAGGACCGACACGAGCCCGGACACGGCCGTGCCGGACATCGCCCCGGACTGGCGCGAGACCCTGCCGAAGGCACTCGACGAACTCGTGGAGGTCTGGCGCGACCCGGCCGCCTGGGCGGGGGAGACCCGAGCGGGCGGGGTGTCCCTGCCGGGCCCCGTCGCCGGCGCCGTGGTCGCCGACGAACTCGTCGTGCACGGCTGGGATCTGGCCCGCGCCACCGGCCAGGAGTACGAGCCCGACCCGGCCGGGGCGGCGGCCTGTTCGGCCCCGTGGTGCCCGTCCCGGACGACGCGCCGTTGCTGGACCGTGTGATCGCGCTCAGCGGCCGCGACCCGGGCTGGAAGTACTAGCACACCCTGGAAGGGCCCGGTCCGAAGCCCCGTTGCGGGCTTCGGACCGGGCCCTTCCGCGATTCGCCGCCCTCTCTTCTGTCCGAAGCGTTGACGAAACACGAGCGCGCTCCTACGTTCGTCGCGTCGTACTTCGTACGTCATATATGAGACGCGATACGTGAGATCCGATACGTGAGATCCGAGAGGCGCGCATGACCTCTGTGCCCACACCGATACCGTCCCGCACGCAGTTCGTGCTGGAGGGGATCAAACACCGCATCCTCACCGGGCAGTTGACGCCGGGTCAGGCCCTGGTCGAGAGCGAGCTCGCCGCGCAGTTCGGGGTGTCGAAGACTCCCGTGCGCGAGGCGCTCAAGACCCTGGCCGGTACCGGACTCGTCGTCATGAACCAGTACAAGGGCGTCACGGTGCGCATGGTGGACGCGGACATGGCGCGCGAGGTGTACGACGTCCGGCTGCTGCTGGAGCCGGAGGCGCTGCGCCGGTCCGTCCTGCGCGGAGCCTCGCTCGCCGCCGCGCGGGACGCGCTCACCCGTGCCGACGACGCCACCGACACCGCCGAACGCTCCCTGGCCAACCGGGAGTTCCACCGCGCCCTGTACGTGTCCTGCGGCAACCCGCTGCTGGGTCGCATGCTCGACGAGGTCCGCGACCAGGCCGCCCTGGTCTCCGCGGTCGCCTGGGCCGCCGACCCGTCCTGGGAGCGCGAGGCCGGCGAGCACCGGGAGATCCTGCGCCTGGCCCTCGACGACGACGCCGACGGCGCGGCCCGCGCGCTGCACGCCCACATCGCGTCGTTCGTGCAACGGGCCTTCCCCCCGGCCCGGGAGGAGGACGGACCGGAATGACAGCGACGTACGAGACCCAGCGGGCGGCACTCGCCGAGGTCGTGGCGATCCCCGTGACCCCCTTCTCGGAGGACGGGACGATCGACCGCGACACCCACCGGGCGCTGCTGCGCCGGCTGCTCGACGGCGGGGTCCGCACCCTCACACCCAACGGCAACACCGGCGAGTTCTACGCCCTGACCCCCGAAGAGCGGCAGCTCGTCACGGAGTTGACCATCGAGGAGGCGGGGGACCGGGCCGCCGTCCTGGTCGGGGTCGGCCACGACGTACCGACCGCCGTCGCCTCCGCCCGGTACGCCCGCGCACTCGGGGCACGGATGGTGATGGTCCATCAGCCCGTCCACCCCTACGTCTCGGAGGGCGGCTGGCTCGACTACCACCGGGCCGTCGCCGAGTCCGTGCCGGAGCTCGGGGTCGTGCCCTACATCCGCAACCCCCGGCTCCCGGGGGCCCGGCTCGCCGAACTCGCCGACCTCTGCCCGAACGTGATCGGCGTGAAGTACGCGGTCCCGGACGCCGCCCGCTTCGCCGCCTTCGCCCGGGACGCGGGACTCGAACGGTTCGTCTGGGTGGCGGGGCTCGCCGAGCCCTACGCGCCCTCCTACTTCTCGGCGGGCGCCACCGGCTTCACCTCCGGCCTGGTGAACGTCGCCCCGTCCCTCTCGCTCAACATGATCGAGGCGCTCCGCTCCGGTGACTACCCGGCCGCCATGAAGGTCTGGGAGCAGATCCGCCGCTTCGAGGAACTGCGCGCCGCCGACGCCTCCGCCAACAACGTGACCGTGGTCAAGGAGGCGCTCGCCTCGCTCGGTCTGTGCCGGCGCGAGGTGCGCCCGCCGAGCAGGGAGCTGTCCGAGTCCGAGCGGTCGGAAGTCGCCGGGATCGCCGCGGGATGGCCCCTGTGAACACGGGACGGGAGACGAGGCGCCCGGAGGACCTCAGGAGCCACCAGTGGTACGGCACCGACGGGCTGCGCTCCTTCAGCCACCGGGCCAGGACCCGCCAGCTCGGCTATCTGCCCGAGGAGCACCTCGGCAAGCCGGTCATCGCGATCCTGAACACCTGGTCCGACATCAACCCGTGCCACGTCCACCTCCGGGACCGGGCGCAGGCCGTGAAGCGGGGCGTGTGGCAGGCCGGGGGCTTCCCGCTGGAGTTCCCGGTCTCCACCCTCAGCGAGACCTTCCAGAAGCCGACCCCGATGCTCTACCGCAACCTGCTCGCGCTGGAGACGGAGGAGCTGCTGCGCTCCTACCCCGTGGACGGTGCGGTGCTGATGGGCGGCTGCGACAAGTCCACCCCCGCGCTGCTGATGGGCGCGGCCTCCGCCGACCTGCCGGCCGTCTTCGTGCCCGCCGGGCCGATGCTGCCCGGTCACTGGCGCGACGAGGTCCTCGGTTCCGGAACCGACATGTGGAAGTACTGGGACGACAAGCGCGCCGGACTCATCGGCGACTGCGAGATGACCGAACTGGAGAGCGGGCTCGCGCGGTCCCCCGGGCACTGCATGACCATGGGGACGGCGTCCACGCTCACCGCCGCCGCCGAGGCGCTCGGGGTGACGGTCCCGGGCGCGTCCAGCATCCCCGCCGTCGACTCCGGCCACGACCGGATGGCGGCCGCCGCGGGCCTGCGGATCGTCGACCTCGTGCACCGGGACCGGAAGCTGTCCGACATCCTCACCGAGGAGGCCTTCGCCGACGCCGTGACGACCGTCCTCGGACTCGGCGGCTCCACCAACGCCGTCATCCACCTGATCGCCATGGCCGGACGGGCGGGCGTCACCCTCACGCTCGACGACTTCGACCGGATCGCGCGGACCGTGCCGGTGCTCGCCAACGTACGGCCCGGCGGCCGGACGTACCTGATGGAGGACTTCCACTTCGCCGGCGGTCTGCCCGGGTTCCTGTCACGGATCACGGACCTGCTGCACCTGGACCGGCCGACGGTGTCGTACGACACCCTGCGCGAGCAGCTGGCCACCGCCCGGGTGCACAACGACGACGTCATCCGCCCGCGGGAGAACCCCGTCGCCGCCGAGGGAGGTGTCGCCGTCCTGCGCGGCAACCTCTGCCCCGACGGCGCGGTCATCAAGCACATCGCCGCCGAGCCGCGACTGCTCAAGCACACCGGGCCCGCGGTCGTCTTCGACGACTACCGGACGATGCAGCGGACCATCGACGACCCGTCCCTCGGCATCACGGCGGACAGTGTGCTGGTGCTGCGCGGCTCCGGCCCCAAGGGCGGTCCGGGCATGCCCGAGTACGGCATGCTGCCCATCCCCGACCATCTGCTGAAGCAGGGCGTGCGGGACATGGTCCGGATCTCCGACGCCCGGATGAGCGGCACGAGTTACGGCACCTGTGTGCTGCACGTGGCGCCCGAGTCGCACATCGGCGGCCCGCTCGCCCTGGTGCGGACCGGCGACACGATCACTCTGGACGTCGAGGCGCGATCGCTCCGGCTCGACGTGGACGACGCGGAGCTGGAGCGGCGCAGGGCGCTGTGGACGGCGCCGCCCGAGCGGTACGAGCGCGGCTACGGGGCGCTCTACAACGAGCAGATCACCCAGGCCGACACCGGCTGCGACTTCGCGTTCCTGGCCCGGCCGGGCAAAGTGCCGGATCCGTACGCCGGGTGAGGGCGGTCCGCGAGGATCGCACGCCTGGCCGACCACCGAACGACACGTCCGAAGCGCTTTCACCCATGCGCATGTAGCAAGCGCTTCCTGTGTCACCGACAGCAAGCGCTCCACGGCACCCGCAAGAACGGAGAACAGTCATGGCCCAAGCCGCAGCCGTGGCGAAACAGCCCGCGCCGCTCCGGCGGCGCCGCGGCTCGGCGACGCCCCGCAGGCTCCCGTATCTGCTGATCGCCCCCGCCGGGCTGCTGATGCTGGGCTTCATCGCCTACCCGGTCATCAGCGTCTTCTACTACAGCCTGCAGAACTACAACCCCACCAAGCCGTGGCGCAACGGGTTCGCGGGCTTCGACAACTTCGTGCACGCCTTCACCGCCGACCCCCAGTTCTGGGACACGCTGACCTTCAGCGCCCAGTGGGTCGTCGTCGAGGTCGGTCTGCAGCTGCTGTTCGGTCTGGCGCTGGCACTGATCGTCAACCAGACCTTCGTGGGCCGTGCCGTCGGCCGGGCGCTGGTCTTCTCGCCGTGGGCCGTCTCCGGGGTGCTGACCTCCGCCATCTGGGTACTGCTCTACAACTCCCAGACGGGCATCACCCGTTACCTCGCGGACGCCGGCATCGGCCAGTACGGCACCAGCTGGCTGTCGGACACCGCCACCGTCTTCCCGGCCGCCGTCGTCGCCGACCTGTGGCGCGGCGTGCCCTTCTTCGCGATCCTCATCCTCGCCGACCTCCAGTCCGTCTCCAAGGACCTGTACGAGGCCGCCGAGGTGGACGGCGCGAGCCGCTTCCGGCAGTTCCTGCACATCACGCTGCCGCACCTGAAGGACGCCATCGTCCTGTCCACGCTGCTGCGCGCGGTCTGGGAGTTCAACAACGTCGACCTGCTCTACACCCTGACCGGCGGCGGACCCGCGGGTGAGACGACCACCCTTCCGCTCTACATCGCCAACACCAGTGTCGACGCACACAACTTCGGCTACGCGTCCGCCCTCACCACGGTCGCGTTCGTGATTCTGCTGTTCTGCTCGATCGTCTATCTGCGGCTGAGCAAGTTCGGAGGCGGGGAGAAGTGATCACCGAGGACGTCACCGTCAGCGCCCCCGCGGCACCGGCCCCGGCGGCCGAGGAACCCCGGCGGCGCCCGGGCACGAAGCGCCGCGCCTGGGACGAGGTCCCGCGCCGGCACATCTACCTCCCGCTCGGCGTCTACCTCCTCTTCACCCTGATCCCCTTCTACTGGATCCTGCTCTTCGCGCTCCGCCCGGCCGGCTCCACCTCGCTGGTGCCGTGGCCCATGACCTTCGAGCACTTCGAAAAGGTGTGGACCGAGCGCAGTTTCGGGACCTACTTCCAGAACAGCGTGCTCATCGCCGTCGCCACCCTCGTCATGACGACGGTGGTAGCCCTGGCCGGCGGATACGCCCTGGCCCGCTTCGACTTCAGGATCAAACGCGGCTTCATGCTGGCGCTGCTGTGCTCGCAGTTCGTGCCGGGCGCGCTGCTGCTGGTACCGCTCTTCCAGATCTTCGCCAAGCTCCAGATGATCAACTCGCTGGGCAGCGTCGTCATCGCCGAGACGGTCTTCCAGCTGCCGCTGTCGATGATCCTCATCAGCGGGTTCATCAGGAACGTGCCGTACTCCCTGGAAGAGGCCGCCTGGGTCGACGGCTGCGGCCGCCTCGCCTCCTTCCGGATCGTCGTACTCCCGCTGCTGCGCCCGGGGCTGATCGCGGTCGGCTCCTTCGCCTTCGTCCACGCCTGGAACCACTTCCTGTTCGCCCTGATGTTCCTCAGCGACCAGAGCAAGCAGACGATCCCGGTCGGCCTCAACACCCTGATGAGCGCCGACAGCGTCGACCTCGGCGCGCTCGCCGCGGGCGGCATCATCGCGGCCGTCCCCGTCGTCATCGTGTTCGCCTTCATCCAGAAGTGGCTGATCACCGGCTTCAGCGCGGGGGCGGTGAAGGGATGAGCGGGATGCACACGCCCGGCCGGGAACTTCCGCTGCCGATCGTCCTCGCGGGGGCGCGCGGCCACGGCCGCTGGCACCTGCGGAACATCCGCCGGCTCCAGGACAAGGGGCTCGTACGGCTGGCGGGCATCTGCGAGCTGAACGCCCTCACGCCGGACGAACTCGCGGAGGTGTTCGAGGACTTCGAGGACTTCGGGGGACGGCCTCCCGAGCAGTCCGCCGACTTCGGGGCCCTGCTCGACTCCACCGGCGCCGCGATCGCGGTGATCTGCACGCCCATCCCGACCCACACCGACCTGGCGCTCATCGCGGCGGGCAGGGGCGTCCACCTGCTGCTGGAGAAGCCCCCCGCGCCCTCGTACGCCGAGTTCCGCCGGCTGGCCGACGGGGTCGCGGCGGCCGGGGTCGCCTGCCAGATCGGCTTCCAGTCACTGGGCTCGCACGCCCTGCCGGCGATCCGGGAGATGATCGCGTCGGGTGTACTGGGCACGGTCACCGGGATCGGCGGAGCGGGCGCCTGGGCACGCGACGAGGCCTATTACCGCAGGGCGGCGTGGGCGGGCAAGCGCCGCCTGAACGGCGTGGACGTGATCGACGGGGCCCTCACCAACCCCCTCGCGCACGCCGTCGTCACCGCCCTCGCGCTGCACGGGGCCAGCCGCGCCGAGGACGTCGGCACGATCGAGACCGAGCTGCTGCGCGCCAACGACATCGAGTCCGACGACACCTCCTGCGTACGCGTCACCACCCCCCGGGGCAGGGTCGCCGTCGCCGCCACGCTCTGCGCCGAACGGCCGGGCGAGCCGTATGTCCTGGTGCACGGCAGCGGGGGCCGGATCACCTTCTGGTACAAGCTCGACCGCGTACTCGTGCAGCGGTCCGGGCACGGCCCGGAGGAGATCGAGTACGGCCGCGCGGACCTGCTGGAGAACCTGGTCGCGCATCTGACCGGCGGCGACGAACTGCTGGTGACTCCGGAGTCGACAGGCGCCTTCATGAAGGTCGTCGAGGCGATCCGGCGGGCGCCCGACCCGGTCGCGCTGCCCGCGGACGCCTGGGAGACGGTCCCCGCGGAGAACCGCCGGATCGTGCGCGGCATCGACGGACTCGTCGCGGCGGCGGCCGACAGCCTCGCCCTCTACTCCGAGCTGGGCGCCTCCTGGGCGGCCCCGAACGAGGTGAGCACCGGATGAACACCGCGTCGCATCCCGAGTCGCCGGTCCTGCGGGTCGCGGGCCGCCCGGTCGGCCGGTACCACACCCGCCCCGAGCTGCCCGCCCGCTTGGCCCCGCGTCCGTACTTCCATCCGGTCACCACCCTGGCGGGCACGGCGGTCACCGAGTTCAGTCCCGCCGACCACCTCCACCACCTCGGCGTCGGTGTCGCCGTTCCCGACGTCGAGGGGCACAACTTCTGGGGCGGGCGCACCTATGTGCGCGACCAGGGCCCCACCGAGCCGGCCGGCCACGGCGCCCAGCGGCACTCCGGCTTCCAGCTGAGCGACCCGGACGGCTTCGTGGAGGAGCTGCGCTGGGTGGCCGCGGGCGGCGAGCTGCTGCGCGAGCGCCGCACCGTCACCGCGACCGGACTCACCGACTCCGCCTGGGCGCTGGACTTCACCTTCGCGCTCACGAACACGACCGGGAAAGCCCTCTCCATCGGCAGCCCGGCCACCAACGGGCGGCCGGGCGCGGCCTACGGCGGCTTCTTCTGGCGGGCCCGCAAGGAGTCCGGGGCGCCGCGCGTGTTCACCGCCGACACCGAGGGCGAGGAGGCGGTGCACGGCGCCCGCGCCGACTGGCTGGCGCTCGCGGGTGCCCGCTGGACCCTGGTCTTCGCCGGGGCCACCGAACGGACCCGCCTCGACCCGTGGTTCGTGCGCACCACCGAGTATCCGGGCGTCGGTTCCTCCCTCGCGCACACCGAGCGGCTGCCCATCGGGGCGGAGGACACCGTCGTACGCCGGGTCGTGACCGTCGTCGCGGACGGCATCCTCGACCGGAGCGAGGCCGCCGCGCTCGTCCGCGGGGCGGTGAACCCCTGATGGCCCTCCCCTCCGCCGACCTGAACGACGGCACCTACCGCAACCCCGTTCTCGACGCCGACTGGTCCGACCCCGATCTGCTCCGTGTCGGGGACGACTTCTACCTCACCGCCTCCAGTTTCGGCCGGGTGCCGGGCCTGCCGCTGCTGCACTCCCGGGACCTGGTCAACTGGACGCTCGTCGGCCACGCCCTGCAACGCCTCGAACCGGTGCAGGAGTTCAGCAGGCCCCGGCACGACCGCGGGGTGTGGGCGCCGTCCCTGCGTCATCACGACGACCGCTTCTGGATCTTCTGGGGCGACCCCGATCACGGCATCTTCCAGGTCAACGCCCCTGAGATCCGCGGCCCTTGGACCCGGCCGCACCTGGTGAAGGAGGGCAAGGGGCTGATCGACGCCTGTCCGCTGTGGGACGAGGAGACCGGCGAGGCCTACCTCGTGCACGCGTGGGCCGGATCCCGTTCGGGCGTGAAGAACCGGCTCACCGGGCACCGGATGCGTCCCGACGGCACCGGCCTGCTCGACGAGGGCGAGGTGATCATCGACGCGGACCGGATCCCCGGCTGGTTCACCCTCGAAGGGCCCAAGGCCTACCGGCACGACGGCTGGTTCTGGATCTTCGCGCCCGCCGGGGGAGTGGAGACCGGCTGGCAGGGCGCCTTCCGCTCGCGCGGCTTCTTCGGCCCGTACGAGGAGCGGGTGGTGCTGGAGCAGGGGGAGACCGGGGTCAACGGCCCGCACCAGGGCGGCTGGGTGCGCACGGCGGCCGGCGAGGACTGGTTCGCGCACTTCCAGCACCGCGGTCCGTACGGGAGGGTCGTGCACCTCCAGCCGATGCGCTGGGACGGGCCGGACGGCTGGCCGGTGATCGGCGACGAGGGCACCCCCGTCGCCGTACACCGGAAGCCCGATCTGCCGTGGCAGCCGCCCTCGGCGCCCGCCACCGACGACGACTTCCCGGGCGGCCGGTTCGGGCGGCAGTGGCAGTGGACCGCCAACCCTCCATCAAGTTCTCGGCTCCGCTCGAACAGGGGGGACCCTTACGACGGCTGGGCCACCCAGCACTCCTCGGACGGGCTGCGGCTGACCTGTGTACGGACGGCGGACGCGCACGACCTGCGCAAGCTGCCGCACGTCCTCACCCAGCGGCTGCCCGGGATCGCCGCCACCACCGAGGTGGAGCTGCGGCTCGACAGCGAGGAGCCCGGCGCGCGGGCGGGACTCGCCGTGCTCGGGGACGCGTTCAGCTGGATCGGGCTCCAGCGCGGCCCCGACGGGTCGGTGCGGCTCGTGCACCGGTTCGCCGAGTCCCTCGGGACGGGGGCGCCCGCCACGACTTCGGGGCCGTGGGGGAGGGAACGGGACGCCGCCGTCTCCCGGGAGGCGCCCGAGGGGCGGGCCCGGCTGTGGATCGAGACCGGCGCGGGGGCGCGCTGCCGTTTCTCGTACGACGTCGGCGACGGCCGGGTGTCCTCCGGTCAAGTCTTCGCGGCCACCCCCTGGCGCTGGGTCGGCGCCCTGCTCGGGCTGTTCGCGCTCGCCCCCGCCGGCGCGGGCCACGCCGGCGTGGCCTCGTTCACGCAGTTCCGCATCACCGCGACCCCCTGAGGGTCATCCACCGCCATTCGTGAGCCCTGAGGGGAGCCGCAGTGCCGCATCTCCGGAGCAAGCGCTTTCCGAAATCGTGTGCCGGACGTCCGGGGCCGGTGCCGCCGGCACCGGCCGACCATCACCGACCTGACCCCGCAACCCTGTTGGAACCAGAAGAAGAGAGCCGACCAATGAAGATCAGCAACCACAGAACCAGGCGTTCCGCGCTGGCCGTCGCCCTGGGTTCCGTGCTCGCGCTCACCGCCACCGCCTGCGGCGACAACGGCAGCGGAGCGGCCGGGGACAAGGGCGACGAGGGCTCGGGCAAGGGCGAGATCACCTTCTGGGACAACAACGGCGGTGTCCGCACCGACATCTGGAAGCAGATCATCGCGGACTTCGAGAAGAAGTACCCGGACATCAAGGTCAACTACGTCGGCATCCCCGCGGCGAGCGCCCAGTCGAAGTACGACACCGCCATCCAGGGCGGCGGCCTGCCCGACGTCGGCGGTGTGGGCACCGCGATGCTCGCCGAGGTCGCGGTCCAGGGAGCGCTGGAGCCACTGGACAGCCGCGTGGAGAAGAGCCCGCTGAACGGCAGGCTGAGCCAGAACCTGCTCGACGTCAGCCGCGCCGCCGGCGGCGCGGGCAAGCTCTACCAGGTGCCGACCTCCGCGAACAACGGCACGCTGTGGTACCGCACCGACCTCTTCAAGGCGGCCGGCCTGGACGCGCCGACCACCTGGTCGAAGTTCTACGAGGCCGCCGACAAGCTCACCGACAAGGGCAGGAACCGGTTCGGCTTCACCATCCGCGGCGGCGAGGGCGCCATCGCGCCGGCCCTGGACGCGGTGTACGGCCAGACGGGCCTCACCTCGTTCTGGAACGGCGACAAAACCACCGTCAACGACCCGAAGAACGTGGCGGCCCTGGAGAAGTACATCGCCCTGTACAAGAAGGACACCCCGTCCGCCGACGTCAACAACGACTTCGCCAAGATGGTCGCCCAGTGGGACAGCGGCAGCATCGGCATGCTGAGCCACAACCTCGGCTCGTACCAGGATCATCTGAAGGCGCTGGGCGCGGAGAAGTTCAAGGGCATCCCGAACCCCACGCAGGACAACGGCACCCGGGTGCAGGTGTCCAACCCGGTCGACGGGCTGAGTCTGTTCAAGTCCAGCAAGAACAAGTCGGCGGCCTGGAAGTTCATCGAGTTCGCCGTCTCGGCCGCGGAGAACTCCAAGTTCAACGAGTCCGCGGGCCAGGTCCCGGCGAACACCGACGCCGCCGAGGACGCCTGGATCCAGCAGGCCGAGCCGACCAGGCTCGCCGCGGAGGCACTCAACGGCGCCGACACCAAGATCGTGCAGCTGCCGTACTACCTGCCCGACTGGAACACCATCTCCAAGGCCGACAACGAGCCCAACTTCCAGAAGCTGCTGCTCGGGAAGATGACCGCGAAGGACTTCCTGGACACGCTGGCCGACCAGCTCAACAAGGCGCAGGCGGACTGGAAGGCGAATCACTAGCTCCGCCGGTTCGCTCCGCCGGTCCGCCGGTCCGCCGGTCCGCCGTGCCGGTTCGCCGCGCCGGCCGGTCCGTGCGCGGCCGGTCCGGGGGCGCGGGACCGCCCTGCACGGGTGCCCCGTGGCCCGCGGACCGGCCGCGGCCGGACCGCGCGGTTCCCCCGCGCGGGGCCCATCCACCCGTCCCGCCTCACACCCCGTCCCACCCCGTCCCACCCCACCTCTTCCCCCCCCGGACCCCACCTCTTCCCCCGACCCCCTCGCCCTACTGGCCCATCGGGCCGCCGGCCCACCGGAAAGAGAGAGCCGCACCATGAACACCCGTGGATGTCATGCACGCGCCATAGCTTCCCTGGTCGGATGCACCGCCCTGGTCCTGGCCGCCACCGGCACCACCGCCCAGGCCCAGACGCGGCCGCGCGACCCCGCCCGCCAGGCCCTCCCCGCCGGCGACGGCTGGGGTTCCGCCACCACCGGCACCACCGGAGGAACGGCAGCCGACGCCGCGCACGTCTACACCGTCACCAACTGGACCGAGTTCAAGGCCGCGCTGAAGAACGGCTCGACCGCTCCGAAGATCATCAGGGTGAAGGGCACGATCGACGCCGCCGCCGAGGGCTGCGACTCCTTCGCCGTGCCGGGCTACGACTTCGACGCCTATCTGCGGAAGTACGCGCCGGAGAACTGGGGCTACGGCACCAACCTGGACGCCGAGCCCGACGACAGTCCCGAAGGCCTTCGCCGCGCCTCCGCCGCCCGCCAGGCCACCGCCATCAAGGTGGACATCCCCGCCAACACCACCGTCATCGGCATCGGCGGGAACGCGGGCTTCAAGGGCGCCAGCCTCCAGATCGAGGCCGTGGAGAACGTCATCGTCCGCAACCTCACCTTCGAGAGCCCGCTCGACTGTTTCCCGCAGTGGGACCCGACCGACACGGCCGTCGGCAACTGGAACTCCGAGTACGACAGCGCGGTGGTCTACGGGTCCACCCATGTCTGGCTGGACCACGACACCTTCACCGACGGGGACCACCCCGACAGCTCGCTGCCCTCGTACTTCGGCCGGATCTACGAGCAGCACGACGGCGAGCTGGACATCGTCAAAGGCGCGGACTACGTGACCGCCTCCTGGAACGTGTTCACCGACCACGACAAGACGATCCTGGTCGGCAACAGCGACAGCGCCTCCACGGCCGCCGTCGACCGGGGCCACCTCAAGGTGACCTTCCACCACAACCTCTTCTCGAACCTGGTCGAGCGCGCGCCGCGCGTCCGCTTCGGCCAGGTCGACTCGTACAACAACCACTTCGTCGCGGACGCCGGCTTCTCCTACAGCTACGGCGTCGGAATGGAGTCCCAACTCGTCGCCGAGCACAACGCGTTCACCCTGCCGGGCGGGATCAGCGCGGCGACCGTCCTGAAGAAGTGGAAGGAGGCGCCGCTCACCGCCGCGGACAACTACGTCAACGGGGTGGCGACGGACCTGATCGCCGTGCACAACGCGGGGATCCCGTCCGAGACGCTGCAGTCCGGCGCCGGCTGGACCCCGACCCTGCGGACCCGGGTCGATCCGCCGAGTGCGGTGCCGGGCATCGTGGACCACCGCGCGGGCGCGGGCAAGGTCTGCTGACCATGGCCGAAGCCCCGTTCAGCAGAAGGACGTTCGTCGCCGCGGGCATCGGAGCCGTACTGGCTCCGGCGCTCGCGGCACCCGCCCGCGCGGTCGACCGGTCACCGTTCGGACGCTACGGCTCGCCCTCCGCGCGCCTCACCGCCCGCACTCTGTACGTGCATCCCGGCGGGCGCGGCGACCACACCACCGTCCAGGCCGCCGTGAACGCGGCGAGCGGAAGCGGATACACGCTGGTCGTCGCCCCGGGCACCTACCGCGAGACCGTGGCCGTCGGCACCGACCGTACGGAGATGACCTGGATCGGCGCCTCCGGGGACCCGCGGGACGTCGTCGTCGTGTACGACAACGCGGCCGGCACGCCGAAGCCCGGCGGCGGCACCTACGGCACGACCGGGTCGGCCACCACGACCGTGCAGGCCGACGGCTTCACCGCCCGCCGGATCACCTTCGCCAACGACTGGCTGCGCGCCGGCCACCCCGGGATCACCGGCACCCAGGCGGTCGCCATCAAGGTGCAGGGCGACCGCTCGGCCTTCGTGGGGTGCCGGTTCCTGGGCCACCAGGACACGCTGTACGCCGACTCCATGGCGCTCGGCACCTTCGCCCGGCAGTACTACCGCGGCTGCTACGTCGAGGGTGACGTGGACTTCGTCTTCGGCCGGGCGACCGCCGTCTTCGAGCGCTGCCACTTCCGCGCCCTGAACCGCACGGACCTGGCCGGGGCCCCGTACGGCTTCGTCTTCGCCCCCTCCACCGCGCGCGCCGACCCGCGCGGCTACCTGGTCACCCACGGCCGGGTCAGCAGCGAGGCCCCGGACGCGTACTACAAGCTGGCCCGCCCCTGGGTGCCCAGCTCGGACACCACCGCCCGGCCCATGCTCACCGTCCGCGACACCCGGCTCACCGCCGGGATCGACGCGGTCGCGCCCTACACCAACATGTCGGACACCTACCCGTGGCAGAGCCAGCGGTTCGCCGAGTACCGCAACTCCGGACCCGGAGCGGCGATCAGTGTCCCGCCGAACCGGCCCCAACTGAGCCGCTCGGAGGCCGAGTCGGCGACCCGCGAGGTGTACCTCGGCGACTGGTGCCCGTGACGGTTCGTCTCCCTCCCCATCAATGACCGCCGCCGGGACCGCGCCGTGACACGAGCGGACGAAATGCCGCCAGGGCGTCCGCGTAGTCGGACGCGGCCGGATCCCCGGTGGGCAGGGTGAGGGCCAGCGCCTCGGCCGCGCCCAGAACCGCCGACGCGAGTTCGTCCGGCGTCGTGCGGGCGATGACGCCGTCCTCGGAGGAGACGGAGACTCCGTCCTTGTTGCGTCGGAAGGAGAGGCCGAACGAGGTGTCGACACCGGTGAAGGCGAGTGTTCTGACACTGCCGCGGAGAAGCGCGGGGAGGCTGTCCAGCAGTTGTGTCACCGAGAGGTAGATCATCATGCCCCGGTCGGGGGTACGGCCCGCCGAGTCGGCCGTACCCAGATCCCCGGCGACGGACATGTCACCCAGGTCGAAGCCACTGGGGTCGCCCTGACCGGGCCTGACGGTGAACCGCACAGTGATCACGGGGTGTAGCTCTTTCCTACCGGGAAGAAGGTGATGATGCGGTTCCCGTCGTCCGAGTCGACGACCAGGCGGTACCGGGCCCGCATTCCGTTCACGATCATCCTCTTCTCATAGGTCTGCATCCGGCGCGCGGGATCGGAGACCCGCGTGCCCTTCTCGATCATCGTCTCCGCGGCCTTCTCCACCTGAGCGCGTGTGGTCGACGGAGGCAGGAGATCGCCGTGGCCGCCGTTCGCGGTGCCCGCGATGTGACGTTCGTCGATGTGCTGCCAGCCCTCCTTGGGGTTGCCGTCCTCCATCCTCGGAGCGGTGCGGCAGAGCGCCAGCCCGTAGGGGTCGATCCAGGTCAGCGGATGCGGGCCGTACCAGTACGGGTTCGGACCCGTGTCCAGACCGAGCGGGTCGGACGAGACGTACCGTGCGGTCTCCGGGTCGTAGTACCGGTGGAAGTTGTGGTGCAGGCCGGTTTCGGGGTCCGCGTACTGGCCCGGGAACCGGAGCGGGCAGTCCACGGACTCACGGTCGTCCGTGGGGGCGGGATATCGCGTTCCCCAGAGGGTGGTACGGCGCTGCCAGGCCACGTCGCCGTCGGTGGAGACGAGTTCGGCCGGGGTACCGACCGAGTCCGTGACGACGGCGTGGAAGCGGACGGTGCGGTCGGCCGTCGTGTCCTCGGCGAGCCGGGCGAGGAACGAGGCGCCCGGGGCGATCTCCGCGGGTCTGTGCGTGGTCTGGGCGAGCGGACGGTGTGTGCCGGGTGCGTAGTCCCAGGTGGCGACCCTGCCGTCAGCGGCTCGCTGTTCGGCGAGACGGGTGTCGTCCCAGGTGAAGTCCGTGCGATCGGTCTCTGTGCCGTCGTCGCCGAGACGGTACTTGGACATGCGGCGACCGAGCGGATCGTAGGCGTAGCGCCAGCGCCCGCCGTCCGGTGTGGTGGCCTCGGTGAGTCGGTCCTCGGCGTTCCAGGCGAACGTCCAGACGCGCTGCTGCCCGTTGAGCAGCTTGCGGACCCTGCGTACCAGGCGGCCCTGCTCGTCGTACGCGTACGAGGTGCGGCCGGAGCGGCGGACGAGGGTGCCTTCGGACGCGTGGTCGCCGGTCGCGTCGTGGGCCGGCGCCGAGCGTGGGTGAGGTTGCCCGACGCGTCGTACGCATAGGTCTCGGTCCATCCGTGACCGCGCACGCCCGTGACCCGCCCCATGACATCGAGGTCGTAGCGCCGGGTGCCCGTGGTGAGTTCGCGGACCTCGGTGACGTAGCCGTCGGCTCGGTAGGCGTAGGCGCGGTGCTGGAGCAGGAGGTCCGCCTCCGCGGCGCCCCGTGTCGTCAGCGACTGGGTGGTGAGGCGGTCGCCCGCGTCCCAGCTCTGGGAGAGGGCTGTGTCCGTGCCGATGAGGCGACGTGTCTCGCGTCCGGCCGCGTCGTAGGCGAACCGCAGCTTCCCGTCCGCGACCAGGAGCTCGGCCGGTCGCCCGGCGGGGTCGTACGTCCATCGCGAAGTGACGCCGCTCGGGGTACGGCGACGGGTACGCCGTCCGAGAGCGTCGTAGGCGTGCGTGGTCGTGCGGCCGTTGACGGTTTCGGCTAGAACACGGCCGAGCGCGTCGCGCTCCATGGTGAGGTCGGCATCCGCGTTGGCGGTGCGCGCGAGGTGACCGTCCGGACCGTACGTGTACGTCGTGACGGTGCCCGTGTCGTCCGCCTGCTCCGTCACCCGGCCGAGTGCGTCCCGGGTGAAGCTCAACGTCTCCGCGGCGCCGTTGGTGCGGGACAGCAGACCGCCCGCGGCGTCGTGCGTGTAGGTGAGGGTACGACCGTCGAAGTCGGTCTCCGCCGTCGGGCGGCCGGCCGCGTCGTAGGTGTACGACCAGGTCAGCCCCTGCGGGTTGGTGACGCCGGTCAGCCGTAGCTCGGTGTCGTAGGTGAACGTGTGAGCCGCACCGTCCGGGTCGTTCCGGGCGGCGGCAACGTCGAAGTGACCGGTGGTGCGGTGAGTCGTGTTCCCCGCGGTAGCGGTATGGGCGAGGAGGTTGCCCTCGGCATCCCAGGTCCACAACTCCCGCGTGCCGCCGGCTTGTTCGCGCCAGGCAGGCCTGCCCTCGGTCGTCCAGCCCATGCGGGTGGTGTGGCCCAGCGGGTCGGTCACCTCGACGACGCGGCCGAAGGAGTCCCGGCGCACGGACGTCGTGTGACCCAGTTCGTCGGTGAGGGCGACGGGCAGCCCGGCCGCGTCGTGGGCCGTCGTGCGGGTGTGGCCGAGCGCGTCCGTGACGGACGTCCGACGGCCCGACTCGTCGTAGGTGTACCGGGTCTCGGCACCGGCCGGGTCGGTGGTCGCCAGCAGGTTGCCGCGCTCGTCGTGGGTGTGCCGCCAGATCGCCCCACCCGGTTCGAGGACCTCCGTCGGCAGGCCGTGCGCGTCGTGGACGGCCCCGGCCACCGACATGTCCGGCAACGTGAGCCCGGTGAGATTCCCGGCGCCGTCGTAGCCGTACCGGGTCGTACGTCCCAGCGGATCGGTGACCGAGCGGAGCCCCGCACCCCACTCGTCCCACTCCGTGCGGGTGACGTGCCCCAGCGCGTCCGTCTCCTCGACGACCAGGCCCTCGGAGTTGTACCGATGGCCGGAGACGTGGCCGAGGGAATCGGTGTACGTCGTCGTGGAGGTGGCGTCGTCGTACGTCAGCGTGCCGGACAGGATGCCGTCGACACCCTCGGTACGGACGACCCGCCCGCGCTCGTCGTAGACGTACGAGAACCAGGTCCCGTTGCGGTCCGTCCACCGCGTCATCCGGCCCTGGTCGTCGTAGGTGAACCGCAGTGGTTCACCACTGGAGTCGATCACCTCGGTGAGGTTGCCCGACGGGTCGTAGCCGTATCGCATGACGAGCGTGCCCTCGCCCACCGGGCCGTCGGGGCCGTACCGGGAGGGGGGTTCGTCGAGCAGGCGCAGGGCGGTGACGCGGGGGCCCCGGGTGTCGACGGCCAGGTAGTAGCCACCGGAGTGGCGGATGCCGAACGGCACGCCCTCCTCGTCGCGTTCGACGTCGATCCGGGCGCCGTTGCGGTCGCTCCAGGAGTCCAGCGGCAGATGGACGACGCCGAAGGAGCCCGAGGAGAAGGGGGTGCTGAAGGTGCGCACGACGCCGGTGCGGGGGTCGGTGATCGTCATGACGCCGTCGGGTTTGCCGTCCCAGCACAGGGGCCAGCGAGCGCCCTTCACCGGGAGCGTCGCCACGTCCGGCTCCGGCACGGGATAGACGAGCCGCATGCCGTCCGACGCCGCGAAGACGACCCCCTCGCCGTCGATCTGCACGCACTCGTCGAGGGTCGACGTCCAGGTGGAGCCGAAGCAGACCCCGCCGCGGTAGGAGGACAGATGGGTGCGCTGGAAGAGGAGGGGGAGGGAGGCGGGCAGGGTCAGGTCGGTCCGGGTCATCAGCATGGCGCCCGTCGCCACGTCGATCGGCTCGCCGACGCAGGGTGTGCGGTCCGCGGTACGCGCGGCCGGTCCGAGCTCGACGAGGTCGGGGCGGAGCGACGGTGGCCGCAGCAGCAAGGGAGTGGTGTCGCTGAACGCGCCCTCCACCCCCGCCTTGAGCATGTCGCTGCCCGCGCCCAGCGCGCCGCCGAAGATCATGCCGTCCTTGGCGGCCTGGTTGACCTCGTCCAGGCTGAAGCCCTGCTGAAGTCCGGTGACAATCTTCAGCGGCTGGGCGACGGCGAGATCGACGGTGACCGACTCGATCCCGCCGAAGGAGGCCGCGACCAGGGTGGCCGCCGCTATCTCGGCGACGGTGGTGGACACGGCGACGCCCATGGTGGCGCCGAACTCGATGATGGCGTCCGCCGCCGCGACGGCGGCTCCGGAGGCGAGGCCCGCGGTGAAGAAGGCGAGTGCCACCCCGCCCGCGATCACGGCGGCGTCGATGCCGATCTGCGTCCAGAGCTTGTTGATGGCGTCGTCGATCGCGTCCGCGAACTTGTCCAGCGCCGTCGCCATCGCCCGTGCGGACCCGGCCAGATCGCTCAGCCAGCCGGCGTCCTTGCCCTTGGCGTAGCGGTCCCAGAACTTCGCGAACGCGTCGATCGATTCACCGGTGTTGTGGTGGATGAGGGAGGAGGCGCTCGTGTGCACCGGCCCCCGTACGTCGTCGACCGCGTCGGCGAAGGTACGCCAGGCGGTCGCCGCGGACCGCAGGGAACCGGAGTTGGCGTCCGGCCACCACAGTCCCAGCTTCAGCAGGATCTTCTTGGCCTCGTCCTCAACGCTCACCGGCACCGTCGCTCTGCTTGTCCTTGCCCGTGACCTTCACCTCGGTGAACATCCCGGCGATCAACTGGTCGTTGTCCGCGTGTCCGTCGGCCAGGTCGTCCATGGCCTCGTGGATGCTCACCAGGCCGAGTACGAGCGTGCCCGCGGCGCTCTCGATCTTCTTCTGCAGGGGTGAGTAGGAGTCACCGAACTCGTTGCCCTGCTCGTCGTCGCCCCAGGGCTTGCCCAGACCGTCCAGGGTGGTGACGAGAGTGGTGAGCGCTTTGCTGAGGTTCTTCGCCCCTTCCTGGAAGTCGGGCGCCGCTCGCTTCAGATCGGCGGTGCGGATGTGCAGGACCATGCCGTCGCCGTTGCCCTCACCCACGCGGATCTCCCCGTCCGACGCACCGTTCGCATGCGCGTTCCGACCCCAGGAGATTCCCTCCAAGAGACGGTCAAGGACATGTCACGCGGGGGCAATGTGTCGGTGGAAGTGCCCCCCGCGGCTGGGATATCGATCGGATAAAGGCTCTCGCGTGTCGTGGGTGATGCGCGTAGACAGTCGGTGACCTGGTGCGGAACGGCCGGTTAACCAACTCACCCAGATCCGGAGAACCCATGCGGAAGTCCCTCAGAACTGCGGCCATCGGTGCCGCCTGTGTCGTCGCCGGTGCAGCCCTCTACGGCACCGGTGTCGCCACCGCCGGGCAGTCGACGGCGAACTCGACCCACGAGCCCTACAACATCGGGGTGTTGGTCAAGGACATCGACACCTACTACGGCACCACGCTCGACAGCAACGGCGTGTACCAGGCCTCCAGCACCAGCCAGTACGCCAAGGACCTGGCGCGCCTGGAGTCGGACGCCGAGCGCCACATCGACAAGGCGGCGCACAAGGCGAGGCACCGGGGCGAGAAGCCGGCGGTCGTCTTCGACATCGACGACACGCTGCTGCTCTCCCTGGACTACGAGAAGAAGACCAACTACACGTACAACGGCGCCACGTGGACGTCGTACGTGGCCCAGGCCGACCGTCCGGCCGTCTTCGGCACCCCCGAGCTCGTCGCGTACGCCAAGTCCAAGGGCGTCGAGGTCTTCTACAACTCGGGCCTGAAGGAGTCGCAGCGCGTCGACGCGGTCACGAACCTCAGGAAGGTCGGCGCCGACGTCAACCTCGACGCCGCCCACATGTTCCTCAAGGACGCCGCCAACCCGCCCGCGTACCTGAGCTCCTGCGCCACGGCCGCCGCCTGGAACTGCACCACCGTGCAGTACAAGGCCGGCACGCGTAAGCACATCGAGTCCCTCGGGTACGACATCGTCGCCAACTTCGGCGACCAGTACTCGGACCTCGACGGCGGCTACGCCGACAAGACCTACAAGCTGCCGAACCCGACGTACTTCGTCAGCTGACACACCCTCACCGTCCCTGTGGGACAAGGCGGACGCCCCCGCCGGTCGTCACCGGCGGGGGCGTTTCTCTGACTGGCTCCGAGGGGGGGCTCAGGCCAGCAGATCCATGGGGCCGAACAACGCACCGGGTTCGGCGGGGCCGAGCCCGTGGAGCCGTCGACCGGTGTCCTTCCTCCACGCACTGGAGAGGACGAAGAAAACGAGCGGGCGGTTGTTCCGCGGCACGAATCCGTGCTGCCGAGCCGCCTCGGGCCGCCTGGCACGAGGCCGTTGGTCCGTGGTGCGCGCCCGCGGCGGGTGGCCCGGCCGCGTATACGGTCCGCGTCCGCGACCCATGGGGAAATCGGTGTCCCCGTGTGACGCGATGCGTGGCCGCGGGGGCGTTCGGGCAGGGCCTCGAACGGCGTGTGGCGGCCCGCACCGGATTCCGTAACACAGGGAACACCTGAACGAGGTTCAACGCGGGAACAATCCAGCCAGCATCCGCACACCCGCCACGCAGGTTACGAGGAGTATCGCCATGTCCGAATCACAGAAGGTGGCAGAGCGGCCAAGTGCCGTGCCACCGGCGGCGAACAGCGTCGACCGGTTTTTCAAGATCTCCGAACGGGGTTCCACGTTCGGGCGGGAGATACGCGGCGGTTTCGCCACGTTCTTCACGATGGCCTACATCCTTGTCCTGAATCCGATCATTCTCGGCAGTGCCAAGGACAAGTTCGGCCACCACCTCGACAGTGGCCAACTCGTCACGGCCACCGCCCTGGTGGCCGCCGTGATGACCGTCATCATGGGGGTGGGTGGCAACCTGCCGCTCGCGATCGCGGCGGGCCTCGGACTGAACGCCGTCGTCGCCTTCCAGATCGCCCCGCTGATGAGCTGGCCCGACGCCATGGGCCTGGTGGTCATCGAAGGCGTCATCATCTGCGTACTGGTGCTCACCGGACTGCGCGAAGCGGTCATGAACGCCATCCCGCAACAGCTGAAGCACGCCATCGGCGTCGGCATCGGACTGTTCATCGCCTTCATCGGCTTCGTGGACGCCGGCTTCGTCAGCCGCATCCCGGACATCGCGAACACCACCGTGCCGGTGCAACTGGGCGCGACGGGCTCGCTGACCGGCTGGCCCGTCCTGGTCTTCTGTCTCGGCGTGCTGCTCACCATCGGACTGATGGCGCGCAAGGTGAAGGGCGCCATCCTGATCAGCATCGTGACGATGACCGTGCTCGCCGTGCTCATCAACTCGGCCGCCGACATCAAGAGCTGGGGCCTGACCACGCCGAAGATCCCCTCCGACGTGGTGGCCGCCCCGGACTTCGGCCTCGTCGGTCACTTCAGTCTGTTCGGCGGCTTCGGCGAGACAGGCGCCCTGACGGTCGTCCTGCTGATCTTCACCCTCATCCTGTCGGACTTCTTCGACGCCATGGGCACGATCGTCGGCATCAGCGCCGAGGCCGGACTGCTCGACGACGAGGGCAAGGTGCCCGGCATCGGCCGCGTGCTGTTCATCGACGGCGCCGCGGCGGTCGCGGGCGGCGCGGCCTCCGCCTCGTCCAACACCGCGTACATCGAGTCCGCGGCAGGGGTCGGCGAGGGCTCGCGGACCGGCTTCTCGAACCTGATCACCGGCGGCATGTTCGCTCTCGCCCTGTTCCTGACCCCGCTGCTCACCATCGTCCCGCTCCAGGCGGCGGCCCCCGCCCTCGTCGCGGTCGGCTTCCTGATGATGACCCAGGTCAAGCACATCGAATGGGACGACTACGAGATCGCGATTCCCGCGTTCCTCACCATCGCGGCGATGCCTTTCTCCTACTCGATCACCAACGGCATCGGTGCGGGTTTCGTCGCCTACGTCGTGATCAAGGCGGTGCTCGGCAAGCTCCGTGAGGTCCACTGGCTGCTGTGGGCCGTGTCGGCGCTGTTCCTCGTGTACTTCGCGATCGACCCGGTGAGGCAGCTGTTCGGCGTCAAGTGACGGCACGCGAAGGGCCGCCCCGGGGATGCGGGGCGGCCCTTCGCGCGTCGTGCGGGGCGCCTCAGTTCTTCAGGGCCGCCTGCATCATCGCCCTGGCCACCGGGGCCGCCAGGCCGTTGCCGCTGACCTCGGAGCGGGCCGCGTCGGACTGCTCGACCATGACCGCGACGGCGACCTCCTTGCCGTTCGAGTCGGACTTCGCGTACGACGTGAACCAGGCGTAGGGCGTCTTGCTGTTGTTCTCGCCGTGCTGGGCCGTTCCCGTCTTGCCGCCCACCGTCGCGCCGGGGATCCTCGCGTTCGTGCCCGTGCCGTCCTCGACGACCGTGCGCATCGCGGACCGGAGCTGTTCGGCGGTCGACGGACTGACGATCTCCTTGGTCTCCGTACTGTCGTCGTAGTTCTTCACCACAGTGCCGCCGGCGTCACTGGTCTGCGTCACCATGTGCGGCGAGACCTGCTTGCCGTCGTTGGCAATAGCCGCCGACACCATGGCCATCTGGAGCGGGGTCGCGGTCACGTCGTACTGGCCGATGCCCGTCAGCGCCGTGGACGACTTGTCCATGTCCGAGGGATAGACACTCGGGTACGCCCGCACCGGCACATCCTGCGAGGTGTCGTTGAAGCCGAACTTCTCGGCCATCGCCCTCAGCCTGTCCTGGCCGAGGTCGACGGCCATCTTCGCGAAGACGTTGTTGCAGGAGTACTGCAGCGCGACACGGATCGAGGCGTTCGCACAGGGTGCGGAGGCGCTCTCGTTCTTCAGGACGGTCGTCGTGTTCGGCAGCGTGTACGGGTTCGGGCTGTCCGTCTTGGCATCCACGTCCGCGTACAGCCCGTCCTCCAGGGCGGCCGCGGCGACGACCAGCTTGAACGTGGACCCCGGGGGCAGCGGCTGGCGCATCGCCCGGTTGGTCATCGGCTTGTCCGCGTCCGTCGTCAGCCTCTTCCAGGCGGCGGAGTCGCCGGTGCTCAGCAGCGAGGGGTCGTACGACGGCGTGGAGACGGCGGCGAGGATCCTGCCGGTCGTGGGGTCGATGGCGACGGCCCCGCCCTTCTTGTCGCCGAGCGCCCTGTACGCCGCCTTCTGCACGTCCGGGTCGATCGTCGTGACCACGTCACCCGGATCGGCGCGCTTGCCGGTGACCGTGTCGAGGGGGTTCCTGAGCTGGATGTCCGTGCCGTCCAGCAGGTTCCGGTAGATGCCCTCCAGCTGGGTCGCCCCGAACACCTGCGAGCTGTAGCCCGTGACGGCCGCGTACAGGCTGCCGTCGGTGTACGTGCGCTTGTACCTGAGGTCGCTGCCCTTCGTCTGCGCGGAACCGGTGATCGCGTCGCCGGCCACGATGATGTTCCCGAGCGGGTTCGCGTACTGCTCGATCGCGTTCCGCCGGTTGTTCTTGTCGTCCGCGAGTGCCTTGCCGTCGTAGAACTGCACCCAGGTCGCCCTGACCAGCAGGGAGATCACGAGCAGCAGGGTGAAGACGGCGGCACGCCTGATCGTCTTGTTCATCCCGCTCAGAAGGACGAGCGGGCGGGGGCGAAGCGTTCCCTCCCGCCGGTATTTCTCATCCGCCGTTCATGATGTCCGGGTCAGCGCGCCAGGGTGAGAACGACCTCGTCCGTCTCCTCGCCCCGGGCGTGCGCGTACCCCCGGGCCCGCGCGGTGACCTGGAACCCGCACTTCTCCAGGACCCGCCGTGACCCGGTGTTGTCGGCAGCCGCCCGCGCGTACAGCGGGCGCTCGGGCACCTCGGCCAGCAGGTCCCGCAGCGCGGCCGTCGCGATGCCCCGGCCCCAGTAGGCGCGGTCGATCCAGTACGTGACCTCGCGCTCACCGGGCTCCCCGTACACCGCGGCGCTGCCCACCACGTCGCCGTCCGCGAGCACCGTGCGCGTCACGTCGGACGAGGCGCGGACACGCTTCCAGTGGGCGTCGAAGGCCTCCCGGTCGGCCGGGTCCCTGGGGGTGAACGCGGCCGTCCGGAGGGACTCGGGGTCGTTCAGCTGCCGGTAGAAGACCGGCAGGTCGCTGTCGTGGACCGGGCGGAGCGCGACCTCCATGGGTCAGAGCCTCCGGGTGGCGAGCGTCAGCCGGTCGCGGGCGTCGAACAGCGCGTCCTTCACCGTCTGCTCGTGCGCGGGGGTGAGCCGGGCGACCGGCACCGAGCAGCTGATCGCGTCACGGGCCGGGGTGCGGTACGGGATCGCGACGCCGAAGCAGCGCAGCCCCAGCGTGTTCTCCTCGCGGTCCACGGCGAAGCCCTGCTCCCGCACCTGGCGCAGCTCCTCGATGAGCTTCTCGCGGTCGGTGATCGTGTGCTCGGTGAGGGCGGGGAGCGTCTCCGGGAGCATCTTGCGGACCTGCTCGTCGGTGTGGGTGGCGAGCAGCGCCTTGCCGAGCGAGGTCGAGTGCGCCGGGAGGCGGCGGCCCACCCTGGTGAAGGGGCGCAGGTAGTGCTGGGACTGGCGGGTGGCCAGATAGACGACGTTCGTGCCGTCCAGGCGTGCAAGGTGGATGGTCTCGGTCGTGTCGTCCGACAGCCGGTCCAGGGTGGGCCGGGCCGCGGCCACCACCTCGTCGCCGTCGATGTACGAGGTACCGACCAGCAGGGCGCGCACGCCGATGCCGTACCGCGTGCCCGTCGCGTCCGTCTCCACCCAGCCGAGCTCCACGAGGGTGCGCAGCAGCATGTACAGGCTGGACTTCGGATAACCGACGGCCTCCTGGACCGCGGCCAGGGAGTGCATTCCGGGCCGGCCCGCGAAGTACTCGAGCAATTCCACGGTCCGTACCGCGGACTTGACCTGCGCTCCGCCGCCTGTCTCGCCTGCCGACATCGCCCTTGACCCCCTCGTTGGACGGGAAATAGTCTCCGCATCATATTCACCATCAGAGACAGCGTTCAGTATATCGAACGCCGCTGGTCGGTGACACAAGAACCGCGGCATCACATCTGGAGGGACCCCCGGTGGCAGCAGCACCAGTCTGGAGTGTCGACCCCCGTACCGGGAAGCAGCGCGAGCAGGTTGCGGTGGAGGCCACAGCCCAGGAGGTCGACGAGACCGTCCGCGCCGCGCACGCCGCCCGGGGAGCCCTCCTGGACCGCACCGCGCGCGCGGCCTTCCTGCGTACCGCCGCGGACCTGCTCGAAGGGGCCAAGGACCACCTCGTCGAGGCCGCCGACGCGGAGACCGCGCTCGGACCGGTCCGGCTCACCGGCGAACTCACCCGCACCTGCTACCAGTTGCGGGCCTTCGGGGACATCGTCGACGAGGGCGCGTTCCTCGACGTCGTGATCAACCACCCCGATGACACGGCGACCCCGCCGATCCCGGACCTGCGCCGCTACAAGGTGCCGCTGGGTGTCGTCGCCGTCTACTCGGCCTCGAACTTCCCCTTCGCCTTCTCGGTCGCCGGCGGCGACACGGCGAGCGCGCTGGCGGCCGGCTGCCCGGTCGTGGTCAAGGCGCACCCCGACCACCCGGCGCTCTCCGAGCTGGTCGCGGCCGTCCTGCGCCGGGCCGCTGGCCGGCACGGCATCCCGGCGGGCGTCGTGGGCCTGGTGCACGGCTTCGACGCGGGCGTCGAACTCGTCCGGCATCCGCTGGTCGCGGCGGCCGGGTTCACCGGGTCCGTCCGTGGCGGCCGGGCGCTCTTCGACGCGGCGGCCGCGCGCCCCGTGCCGATCCCCTTCCACGGCGAGCTCGGCTCCCTGAACCCCGTCGTCGTCACCGAGGCCGCGGCGGCCGAGCGCGCCGAGGCGATCGGTGCCGGACTCGCGGGCTCGATGACGCTGGGCGTCGGCCAGTTCTGTGTGAAGCCCGGCCTGGTGCTGGCCCCGGCGAGCGCGGCCGGCGACCGTCTGGTCAAGTCGCTCACCGACGCCGTCAGCAACACCGACGCCGGTGTCCTCCTCGACCACCGTATGCGCGACAACTTCGTCGCCGGGGTCGCCGAGCGCGCCGGACTCCCCGGCGTGGAGGCCCCGGTGACGCCCGGCGCGGGCGGCGAGCACACGGTGAGCCCCGGCTTCCTGACCGTGCCCGCGCAGAAGCTCGCGACCGCCGGTGAGCACGACCTGCTCCTGGAGGAGTGCTTCGGCCCGCTCACGGTGATCGCCCGCTACGAGGACGAGTCCGAGGCCGGCGCGGTCCTCGCCCGTCTGCCCGGCAACCTCACCGCCACCGTGCAGCTCTCCGCCGAGGAAGCGGCCGGCCAGGGGCGCGGCGCCGAGATCCTCGCCGAGCTGACGCCGCTCGCCGGGCGCGTGGTGGTCAACGGCTGGCCGACGGGCGTCGCCGTCGCCCCGGCCCAGCACCACGGTGGTCCGTACCCCGCGACGACGTCCACGTCGACCTCCGTCGGCGGCACGGCGATCGAGCGGTGGCTCCGGCCGGTGGCCTATCAGGGCGCGCCCGAGGCGCTGTTGCCCGCCGAACTGAGGGACGACAACCCGTTGGACCTGCCGCGTCGGTTCAACGGGCGGCTGGAGCGCTGACAACTCGGCGGGAAGCGTCCTCGGGCCCGCGGCCGGCGGCGGGCCGCGGGCCGGCTCGGGCCGGCCACGCGGTCGCCCGCGCCCCGTTCGAGCGCACCGTGGTGGACCTGGGAGACTTGGCGGATGGACCTGGAACTTCCTGAACTTCCCTTCTCGCTGCGCACGTACGGCCCGGACGGGCACTGGTCCTACGAGGACGGGGTGCTCGCGGGCTGGGCCGGCGGTCGCCAGGACCGTTTCGTGCCGCCCACCGGCGAGGCCCTGGACCCCGCCTCGGACGCGCCCCGGCTGCTCGGCGCCCCCGAGGGGGACTTCCAGCTGATCGCCCGGGTCACGGTCGGCTTCGGTGCCTCCTTCGACGCGGGCGTGCTCTACGTCCACGTGGGGGAGCGGGCCTGGGCGAAGCTGTGCCTGGAGTACTCCCCGGACGTGCCCACCGTCTGCACCGTGGTCACCCGGGGCCATTCCGACGACGCCAACTCCTTCACCGTGGAGGGGAGTTCAGTCTGGCTGCGGATCAGCAGGACCGGCCGCGCCTTCGCCTTCCACGCCTCGCGCAACGGAACGAACTGGACGTTCATCCGGCTCTTCACGCTGGGCGACGAGAAGGAGACGTCCGACGCGCTGGTCGGCTTCATGACGCAGTCCCCGATGGGGGAGGGGTGCGTGGTCACGTACGACGGCATCGAGTTCCGCCCGCACTGGCCCCAGGACCTGAGGGACGGCAGCTGACCGCAGCCGGTTCGGACGGACCGGAACCGGAACCCCCACCGCCACGTCCTCCGCTACGTGATCAGAACGCACCGCACCGTCGGCTCCCTCGTGATCAGGACCGCGCTGGCCGGAGAGGCGGCCGCCATCGCCGACCTGCATGTCCGCGCCCGTGCCACCTACTACCCGGACGGCCTGCCCGACGACGGAGCCGACTGGCCGGCGCGCTGGCGGGGCGCCATCGAGCGCCCGGACACCCATGTGCTGTGCGCGGTGCGCGACGGCCGGCTCGTGGGCATCGCCTCCTTCCGTACGGACGAGGGCGCGCCCGCCGACTCCGTGAAGCTCTTCCAGTTCCACGTCGCCCCCGACCGCTGGCGGGACGGCATCGGCACCTCCCTGCACGCGGCCTGTGTGGAGGAGTGGCAGGCCGACGGGAAGCGGACGGCGACGCTCGACGTGCACGTCGGCAACGAACGCGCGCAGGCCTTCTACGCCCGCCAGGGCTGGGTGCCGGACCCGGAGAACCCGCCGGCCGAGGGCGATCACCACCTCTTCCTGCGGTACACCGTCCCCGGGGAATGAACCTGGTCGCCTGAACGTTTCCGCACGAGGACCCGTGGAGGGTGCCGCCTTACCCCCCTACCCGTACGACCTGGAGAGAGCCGAGACATGCGCGTCGAGATCTGGACCGACATCGCCTGCCCCTGGTGCTACGTGGGAAAGGCGCGCTTCGAGAAGGCGCTCGACGCCTTCCCGCACCGCGACGAGGTCGAAGTGGTGCACCGCTCCTTCGAACTCGACCCGGGCCGCGCCAAGGGTGACGTCCAGCCCGTCCTCGCGATGCTCACCAAGAAGTACGGCATGAGCGAGGCGCAGGCACAGGCCGGCGAGGAGAACCTGGGCACGCAGGCCGCCGCCGAGGGCCTCGCCTACCGCACCCGGGACCGCGACCACGGCAACACCTTCGACATGCACCGTCTCCTGCACTTCGCCAAGGAGCAGGGCCGTCAGGACGAGCTGATCGGCCTGTTGTACCGGGCGAACTTCGCCGAGGAGCGGACCGTCTTCGGCGACGACGAGCGGCTCGTGGAGCTGGCCGTCGCGGCCGGACTCGACGCGGACGCGGCCCGCACGGTCCTCGCCGACCCGAAGGCGTACGCCGACGACGTGCGCGCCGACGAGCGCGAGGCGGCCGAGCTGGGCGCGAACGGAGTGCCGTTCTTCGTCCTGGACCGCAAGTACGGAGTCTCCGGCGCCCAGCCCGCCGAGGTGTTCACCCAGGCGCTGACCCAGGCCTGGGGAGAGCGCCCGCCGCTGCGGCTGATCCAGCAGGGTTCCACCGACGCGGAGGTCTGCGGCCCGGACGGATGCGCCGTGCCCCAGCGGTGAAAATCCCTGGTCGGGGCGCTTGCATAAGCGTTCTTTAGGGGAACCGGGTAAAAGTCCGCAATGGACGGGGGGTGCCCGGGGCCGCAGAGTAGGTCCCATGGAGACCTTCGAGAGCCTCGTACGCGCCGAGTTCGCCCCGAAGAACACCTATCTGAACACCGCGAGCACCGGACTGCTGCCGGTCCGCGCGGTGGACGCCATGCGCACCGCCGTCGCGTCCGTGGCGGCCGGACGCCCCGCCGACATGTTCGCGGACGTCGAGGCCGCCCGTGCCTCCTTCGCGCGGCTGGCCGGAGTCCCGGCGGCCCGGGTGGCGGCCGGGGCCTCGGTCGCCGTCTACAGCGGGCTGATCGCCGCCGCGCTGCCGCCCGGCGCCGAAGTGCTCACCGCCGAGGCCGACTTCAGCTCCGTGGTGAACCCCTTCCACGCCCGCGGCGACCTCAAGGTGCGCGCCGTACCGCTGGAGCGGCTCGCCGAATCCGTACGCCCCGGCACCGCACTCGTCGCGGTCAGCGCCGCGCAGTCCGCGGACGGCCGGGTCGCCGACCTGCCCGCGATCCGCGAGGCCGCGCGGACCCATGGCGCGCGGACGTACGTCGACGCGTCGCAGGCCGCCGGCTGGCTGCCGCTGACGGCGGACGCCTACGACTACGTCTCCTCCGTCGCCTTCAAGTGGCTCGTCTGTCCCCGCGGAGTGGCCTTCCTGGTCGTCCCGGAGGACTTCGGCGGGCTCACACCGCTGTTCGCAGGCTGGGTCGCGGGGCAGGCGCCCTGGGACAGCTGCTACGGCCCGGTCGAGGAACTCGCCCACTCGGCACGGCGGTTCGACGAGAGCCCCAGCCTCTTCTCGTACGCGGGCGCCCGGCATTCGCTGGAGCTCCTCGAGAAGCTGGGCGTGGAGCGCGTACGCACCCACGACCTCGGCCTCGCCGACCGGTTCCGCGCCGGGCTGCGGGAACTCGGTCACGAACCGGTGCCCGCGCCCGGCTCGCCGATCGTCTCCGTACCGGGACTGGGCCGCCTGCAGCCGGAGTTGAGCGAGGCCGGAGTCGAGGTCTCCGACCGGGCGGGCAACCTGCGCGCCGCCTTCCATCTGTACAACACGTCCGCCGACGTCGACCGGCTGCTGGACGCCCTGCGCCCCTGAAACCCGGCGACTCCCGGCACGGGAGAGCGCGACGCCCCGGGCCGCCACTGTCGGCGGTCCGGGGCGTCCCGGCGCGGTCCGGGGTCAGCGCACCGGGGTGAAGTCGCGGGACCCGATGAAGTCGGGCCTGCGCACCGGCGCCGCGAAGGGTTCCACCGCCGCGTTCTCCACGCTGTTGAACACGATGAAGACGTTGCTGCGCGGGAACGGGGTGATGTTGTCGCCCGAGCCGTGCATGCAGTTGCAGTCGAACCAGGTCGCCGAACCGGCCCGGCCCGTGAAGAGCTTGATGCCGTGCCGGGTGGCGAAGTCGGTGAGCGCCTCGTCGGACGGCGTGCCGGCGTCCTGCATCTGCAGCGACTGCTTGTAGTTGTCCTCCGGGGTGGACCCCGCACAGCCGAGGAACGTCCGGTGCGACCCCGGCATGATCATGAGGCCGCCGTTGGTGTCGTAGTTCTCGGTCAGCGCGATCGACACGGACACGGTCCGCATGTTCGGCAGCCCGTCCTCGGCGTGCCAGGTCTCGAAGTCCGAGTGCCAGTAGAACCCGCTGGCCCCGAAACCCGGCTTGACGTTGATCCGCGACTGGTGGACGTAGACGTCCGAGCCGAGGATCTGCCGGGCCGGCCCGACCACGCGCTCGTCGCGGACGAGACGGGCGAAGATCTCACTGATCCGGTGCACCTCGAAGACGGACCGGATCTCGAGCGACTTCGGCTCGACGATCGAGCGCTCGTCCGCCCGGATCGCGGGATCGGTGACGATCCGCTCCAACTCCTGCCGGTACACGGCGACCTCGTCCTCGCTGAGGAGCTCCTCCACGGGGAGGAAGCCGTCACGCTCGTACGTGTGCAGTTCGGAGGGGGTGATCGGGCCGGGTTCGCCCGGCGCGCTCCACACGACCGGGTCCTGGCGGGGTACGGACACCTCGGTGGCGCCGCGGCTGGGGTAGAGATCGGTGAGGGTGGTCATCGGCGGGTCACACCTCCTCGGTGAGCAGCGGGTAGACGCCGTTCTCGTCGTGGTCCTCGCGCCCGGTGACGGGCGGGTTGAAGACACAGATGCAGCGGAAGTCCTCCTTGATCCGCATCGTGTGCCTCTCGTGTCCGTCGAGGAGGTACGTGGTGCCGGGTGTGATCGTGTACGTGAACCCGGTCTCGTCGTCGGTGAGTTCGGCCTCGCCCTCGACGCACACGACGGCCTCGATGTGGTTCGCGTACCACATCGACGTCTCCGTGCCCGCGTACAGGATCGTCTCGTGCACGGAGAAGCCGACCTTCTCCTTGGCGAGGACGACGCGCTTGCTCTCCCAGGTGCCCGAGGCCGACTTCACGTGCCGGTCGGTGCCTTCGATGTCCTTGAACGAACGGACTATCACGATGCTGCGATGCCTCTCTCTCGTGGCTCGGGTGCGGGGTTCGGGGTGGGTCTCAGAGGGTCTCGCGCACGGCGCGGGCGAGGGTGCGCAGGCCTTCGTCGAGTTCGTCGGGGGTGATGGTGAGCGCCGGGAGGAGTTTCACGACCTCGCTCTCCGGCCCCGAGGTCTCGATGAGCAGCCCGAGTTCGAAGGCGCGCTGCGCGACGCGCCCCGCGCGCTCCTTCTCGTGGAACTCCAGCCCCCAGACGAGCCCGCGCCCCCGGTACTCCCGGACGTCGGCGAGGTTCTCCTCGGTGATGGAGATCAGGCCCTGCTCGATCTGCTCGCCGCGGGTGCGGGTCTGCTTCTCCATGGCGGAGCCGTCCGACCAGTACGTCTCCAGGGTCGCGGCCGCCGTGACGAAAGCGGGGTTGTTGCCGCGGAAGGTGCCGTTGTGCTCGCCGGGCTCCCAGACGTCCAGCTCGGGCTTGAACAGGCACAGCGACATGGGCAGTCCGTAGCCGCTGATGGACTTGGACACGGTCACGATGTCGGGCACGATCCCCGCCTCCTCGAAGGAGAAGAACGCTCCCGTCCGCCCGCAGCCCATCTGGATGTCGTCGACGATCAGCAGCATGTCCCGCCGGCGGCACAGGTCGGCGAGGGCGCGCAGCCACTCGGGCCGGGCGACGTTGATGCCGCCCTCACCCTGGACGGTCTCCACGATGACCGCGGCGGGCCGGTTGAGGCCGGACCCCTGGTCCTCCAGCAGACGTTCGAACCAGAGGAAGTCCGGCACCTGGCCGTCGAAGTAGTTGTCGAACGGCATCGGGGTGCCGTGCACGAGCGGCACTCCGGCTCCGGCGCGCTTGAAGGCGTTGCCGGTGACGGCGAGCGACCCGAGCGACATCCCGTGGAAGGCGTTGGTGAAGGACACGATCGCCTCGCGCCCCTTCACCTTCCGCGCCAGCTTCAGCGCGGACTCCACGGCGTTGGTGCCGGTGGGGCCCGGGAACATCACCTTGTACGGCAGGTCACGCGGTCGCAGCACGAGGTTCTGGAAGGTCTCGAGGAACGCGCGTTTGGCGGTCGTCGACATGTCGAGACCGTGGGTGACGCCGTCGCGTTCCAGGTAGTCGATCAGCGCGCGTTTGAGTACCGGGTTGTTGTGCCCGTAGTTGAGGGAACCGGCGCCGGCGAAGAAGTCGAGGTACGCGTGGCCGTCCTCGTCGTACATCCGGCTGCCCTGCGCCCGGTCGAAGACGGTGGGCCAGCTGCGGCAGTAGCTGCGCACCTCCGACTCCAGGGTCTCGAAGACGCTCAGGTCGGGCGGGGTGATGGTCACGGCGGAATCGCTCCTCGGTGCGTGGGGGGTCAGAGGGAGAGGGGACCGATGCGGTACAGGACTTCGGGGTCGTGGGGCCCGTCCGGGCTGTTCGGGAAGTGCCCCGACCCGAACAGCACCTCGCGCTCGACACTCGCGCCGTGGCGGGCGGCGTACGAGGTGAAGAGGCGTTCGGAGGCGATGTTGCCGGGAGTGATGGTGGTCTCGACCCCGCTGATCGTCCGCTCCCGGGCGACCCGCGCGGTCAGCCCGTCGAGCAGGGCCGCGGCCAGTCCCCGTCCGCGGTGCGAGGCGTCGACGGCGACCTGCCAGACGAGCAGGGTGTCCGGGCGCTCGGGCCGGGCGTACCCGGTGACGAAACCGACGGGGAGCCCGTCGGGGTCCGCCGTGTCGCGGGCGACCACCGAGGTGCCGGCGAAGTCACGGCACCACAGCAGATAGCTGTACGAGGAGTTCAGGTCGAGGGTTCCGGAGTCCTTGGCGATACGCCAGAGGGCGGCCCCGTCGGCCACCTCCGGACGGTCGATCCGAAGGCCCTCTGGCATTTCCAGGAATTCCGCTGGCAGGTCTGTCTGTGCGGCGGTCATGCGGATTGAATTTACCGATGGAAATTTGAAAATGCATCGTCGAGGGGGGTTACGTGCGGAGCGGTCGTGTGTTATCCCGTGCTCGTAAGCACCTGCCCGGCGGCCATCGAAAGGTACGGTTCTGTCCGTATATTGGGGGAGGAAGCGGACGTCCTGTGGAGTGTGTCACAGCGATGTAATGGCCATGAGATCTGCCCGAATCATGTCGATTGGCGTTCGCGAAATCTTTGCGTTTAGCGACAGAGAAAGCGGGCAGGAGAATATGGGAACCTACGCTGAATTAATACCCGAATAAGCGGAGTGAATGCACGTTGTGTCGAGTCCGTGGATGTCCCCCCGGATCTCGCACACGAAAGGGGCGGTGCGCACCGACGGATGTCGGTGCGCACCGCCCGAGGGGTGCTCTCCGTCTCACAGGGCGCGGGCGCTGATGTCGCCGTAGGTGGTGGTCGCCCGGATGCTCAGGCCGGCTCCGGCGCCGCCGGTGTTCTTGAGCGCGTTGTGGATCCGGCCGTAGCCGGTGCCGGCGTCCAGGGACGCGGAGACCCCGTGGGCGGCGCCGACCGAGATCTCGCCGTGCTCGGTGCGCAGCGCGACCGTGCCGCGTACGGCCTCGGTGATGTGGATGTCGCCCTTCCGGGTGCTCATCTCAGCGGGGCCGGCCAGGCGGCCGACCGAGATGTCGCCGGCGAGGAGGGTGAGGCGGGTGCTCTCGGCCTCGTCGAGCTCGACCGTGGCCCGGCCGCCCTCGAAGGCGACGTCGCCGAGCCGTCCGACGCACCGGAGTCCGGCGTCGGCCGCCTTCGCGTCGACGCGGGAGCCGGCGGGCAGCCGGACCGTCACCTCGACGGCTCCGGAGGCGCCGAGGACCCGGTGCCTCGCCGCCGCGGTCCGTATCCGCAGGACGCCGTCGCCGTAGGTGACCTCGGTCTGCTCCGCCGCCTCGACGTCGCGGCTCTTGGAGGCGTCCGCGGGCAGGATCTCGACCGTGGTGTCGGTCCGGTCGGCGGCGACGAACCGGACGCGGCCCGCGGGGATGTCGAGGACGGCCGAGACGGGGGCGGGGGTGTCGTACTTCTGCATCGTGCTCTCCTTCTTCTGCGACGCGGACTCCTGTCGCCCGTCGTCGTTTCTGTTGTTGGAAACGCTACGTTGCGTTCAATGGTCTGACAACAGGTTCGTTGCGTAGAAGAGCGAACGTTGCAGGTAGATGGTGAGATTTCGTTGCAATGAGTTTAAAGCTAATGCAACAGGGATCGCTTGATGCGTTGCAATGAATTGGGGGTGAACGCTATGCTGGAGGCACCACGGACGATGAAGGAGACCGCGATGCCGGGAGGCAGACTCACCCAGCAGGAACGTCAGCAGGTCGCGCTGGGACTGGCCGACGGCCTCGCCTACGCGGAGATCGCCAGACGTCTCGACCGTCCGACCTCGACCATCACCCGCGAGGTCATGCGCAACGGCGGTCCGGCCGCGTACCGCGCCGACCTCGCCCACCGCGCCACCGAACGCCGCGCCCACCGCCGCAGGCAGACCGCGCCCCAGGAGGCGGAAGCGCCCCCGCAGCCCCACGGCCGGGACGCCGAGGCGGTGCGCGAGTACGAGGAGACGTTCACCACGGTGATCATGCAGTCGGGCATGTCCAGGATGATGTCCCGGGTGCTGGCCTGCCTCTGCATCAGCGACGCGGGCAGCCTCACCGCGTCCGAACTCGTCCAGCGCCTCCAGGTCAGCCCGGCGTCCGTCTCCAAGGCGATCGCGTTCCTCGAGAGCCAGGGCCTTGTCCGCCGGGAGCGCGACGAACGCCGCCGCGAGCGCTACATCGTCGACGACGACATCTGGTACCAGTCGATGATGGCCAGCGCCCGGTCCACCGCACAGCTCGTCGAGACCACCCGGCAAGGCGTCCGCGTCCTGGGTCCGGGCACCCCGGCCGCCACCCGCCTGGAGAACATCGCGCGCTTCCTCGACTTCGTCTCCGAGAGCATCGCCCGCGCCGCCGAGCAGGCCCGTGACATCCTCCACGCGAAACCCGAGTCGGCCGCCGGGCAGCCGGCGCGCCCGGTGTCCGAGGACGAGACCGTCGAGGCGGCACGCAGGTCCGGGGGCGAGCCCTCGGAGGGCGACGGGGAGGGGTAGGCACGGCGGGCCAGGAGCCAGGAGCCAGGAGCCCGGAGCCCGGCGAGGCGAGGCGGGGCGGTCGCGCCCTCGGCCTACCCCCACACCTCCGTCACCGCACGCCGGGCCCCCTCCAGGTCCACCGCATGTCCGGACTCGGTCAGCGCGGCGCCGACGGCGGCGAGACAGGAGTGCACGACGCCCCGCGTCGCATCGGGACCGTAGTGGTTGACGCGGATCATCTCCTTCGCCAGCGCGCCCCCGCCCGCGACCAGCGGCAGCACCGGGTCCGCCGCCAGCGCCCTGGCGACGAGCGCCGTCGCGTCGGCCCCGGCCGGCACCCGCAGGGTCGTCGCGACCGGCGCCGCGTCCCCGGCCCGGTGCACATACGGCTCGAGCCCCCCGCCGAGAGCCACCGCCCCCGCCCGCGTCGCCGCCGCGGCCGAGGCGTGCCGGTCCATCACCGCGTCGAGCCCCTCACCCTCGATCCGCTCGACACACGCCTCCAGCGCCAGCATCTCCAACTGCGCCGGCGCGTGCAGCAACGCCTTGCGCCCGCCGTCGACCCACCGCTCCTTCCAGTCCAGCAGGGACAGGTAGGACCGCCGGGGCGCCCCGGGGTTGGCCGCCATCCGCGCCCACGCCCGTTCGCTCACGGACACGGCCGACACACCGGCCGGGCCGCCCATGGCCTTCTGCGCCCCGATCACGCACAGGTCGACTCCCCACGCGTCCGGCAGCACCGGCTCCGCGCCGATCGACGCGACGGCGTCCAGGTAGAACAGCGCGCCGTGCTCGCGGACCACCTCGCCGATCTCCGCGACGGGGTTGGTGTTGCCGGTCGCGGCCTCCGCGTGCACCAGCGAGACGAAGTCGATCGACGGGTGCTCGGCGAAGGCGTCGCGCACCTGCGCGGCCGTCACCGCGGTGTGGAACGGCACCGCGAGATCGATGACCGTGGCCCCGCAGTCCCGCAGCCAGTCCCCGAAGGTCTGCCCGTACGGCCCGGTGATCACGTTGAGCGCGGTGGTGCCGGGTCCGGCGGTGCCGCGGATCGCGCCCTCCAGCGGCAGCAGCGCCTCGCCCTGGGTGATCACGACGTCCTGCTCGGTGGAGAGCAGCCGCGCCACCCGGTCCTCGATCGACGCGAAGTGCGCGGCGCTCAGCGGGGCGAGGTCCAGGAAGGGGTGGGTCACGGCGTTGCTCTCTTCGCTCACGGGTTCCAATGCGCAGCTCCGAGCGTATCCGGCACCCCCGGGCGGCCGGAGGACGGGCGGTGTCGCCGGTGGCGCGTGTGTGCGCCGGGCGCCGGCGGGGCAGATGGGGACGGTGCGGACCGACTCCGCGGCGACCGTCGGACCCACGTCCGGACGGGCCGTGGGTCATGGTCAGGGAGCCTCGGGAGGCATGACTTCTGAGGCCGAACGGCGCAACAGCCATCGGATTGGTTTGAGTAAGTCAAACTTTTCCTTATAATCGGAAGCCTTAGTTCCCCCACAGGAGGTCTCCGTGAACTCGGTCCCCGGACGCCGGACGCGCATGCTGGCCGCCACCACCGCGACGGCCGGGCTGCTGCTCGTGGCCGGGTGTTCCTCGGGCGGCGGCGGGGGCAAGACCACCGCCCACGGCGTTCCCCTGGTGAAGGCGGGGCAGCTCACGACGTGCACCCACCTTCCGTACCCGCCCTTCCAGTCGGAGATCGGCGGAAAGGTGCAGGGCTTCGACGTCTCGCTGATCGACCTGGTCGCCAAGAACCTCGGCGTGAAGCAGGCCATCGTGGACACGCCCTTCGAGAACTTCAAGACGGGCGCGTTCCTCAACTCCGGCCAGTGCGACCTCGCCGCGGCCGGCATGACGATCACCCCGGAGCGCAAGAAGAACGTCGACTTCTCGGACCCGTACTTCGAAGCCACCCAGGCCGTCCTGGTCGACAAGAAGAGCGGCATCGACTCCCTCGCGGGAGTGAAGGCCAAGGGGAAGAAGCTCGGCGCCCAGGCGCAGACCACCGGTGAGGACTACGCGCGCAAGCAGGGCTTCGACCCGGTCTCCTTCGAGTCCTCCGACGCGGTGCTCAACGGCCTGCGCACCGGCCAGGTCCAGGCCGTCATCATCGACTACCCGGTCGTCCAGGGCTGGCTGAAGGACAAGGCCAACGCGGGCGCCTTCAAGGTGGTGGACAACCTCAACACCGGTGAGCAGTACGGCTTCACGGTGAAGAAGGGCAACACCAAGCTCGTCGACGCCATCAACACGGCGATCAAGGACGCGAAGGCGGACGGCACGTACAAGAAGCTGTACGAGAAGTGGATCGGCCCGTACGACGAGAGCGCCGCCACGGCCTCACCGTCCGCCTCATGAGGGGCGGCGACGCACAAGTACAGCCCCGCAGGTCCGGCCTGACCCGGCGGCAGAAGCGCACGCTCTCGCGCGGCGCCCAGTACGTCGTCTTCGTCGCGGCCGTGATCGCCTTCGCCGTCACGGCCGACTGGGGACGTCTGAAGAACCAGTTCGCCCAGTGGGACCTGGTCCGGCAGATGTTCCCGGACGTCATCACGCTGGCGCTGAAGAACACCGTGCTCTACACGATGTCCGGATTCGTCGTCGGTCTCGTGCTCGGCATGGTCATCGCCCTGATGCGGCTGTCCCCGGTGGGCCCCTACCGCTGGGTCGCCGGCATCTACATCGAGATCTTCCGGGGCCTGCCCGCCCTGCTGATCTTCGTCTTCGTGGGTGTCGCGGTCCCGCTGGCCTTCCCGGGGACGGAGATTCCCGGCGGTACGTACGGCAAGGTGGCGCTCGCGCTCGGCCTGGTCTCGGCCGCGTACATGGCCGAGACGATCCGGGCGGGCATCCAGGCGGTCCCCAAGGGCCAGATGGAGGCGGCCCGTTCGCTGGGCTTCTCGCACGCGAGGGCCATGGTCTCGATCATCATCCCGCAGGCGTTCCGCATCGTGATCCCGCCGCTCACCAACGAACTGGTGCTCCTCTTCAAGGACTCCTCGCTGGTGCTCTTCCTCGGCGTCACGCTGGAGGAGCGCGAACTCACCAAGTTCGGGCGCGACCTGGCCAGCCAGACCGCCAACTCCACGCCGATCCTGGTCGCGGGCCTGTGCTATCTGCTGGTCACGATCCCGCTCGGATTCGTCGTACGCCGTCTTGAGGCGAAGGCCGGGGAGGCCACCAAGTGAGCAGGCCCGAGATCCAAGTGAAGGACCTGCACAAGTCCTTCGGTGACAACGAGGTGCTGCGCGGCATCGACCTGGAGATCGGCTCGGGCGAGGTCGTCTGCGTCATCGGGCCGTCCGGCTCCGGCAAGTCCACGCTGCTGCGCTGCGTGAACCTCCTGGAGGAACCCACCAGGGGTCAGGTCCTCGTCGGCGGGACGGAGGTCACGGACCCCGATGTCGACATCGACGCCGTGCGCCGCCGCATCGGCATGGTCTTCCAGCAGTTCAACCTCTTCCCGCACCTGTCGGTGACCGAGAACCTCACGCTGCCGCAGCGCCGGGTGCTCGGGCGGGACAAGGAACAGGCGGCGAAGGTGGCCGCCGAGAACCTCAGGCGGGTGGGCCTGTCGGAGAAGGCCGAGGCCTACCCCGCCTCGCTCTCCGGCGGCCAGCAGCAGCGGGTGGCGATCGCCCGCGCGCTCGCCATGGGTCCCGAGGTGATGCTCTTCGACGAGCCGACCTCGGCCCTGGACCCCGAACTCGTCGGCGACGTGCTCGCGGTGATGCGCAGGCTGGCGAACGAGGGCATGACGATGATGGTCGTCACCCACGAGATGACGTTCGCGCGCGAGGTCGCCGACCGGGTCGTCTTCATGGACGGCGGGGTGATCGTCGAGGACGGCACCCCCGAGCAGGTCATCGGCGCCCCGGCCAACGAGCGCACCCGCCACTTCCTCTCCCGGCTGCTGGACCCCGCGATGGCGGACGTGGAGGAGGGGACTCCCGACCAGGTGGACCGGGTGGACCGGGTGGACCGGGAGGGTCAGGGCCCGAACTAGGGTGCAGTCCATGAGCGATCGCGCGGTGCTGCACGTGAAGGGGCGGGTGCTCGTCGGGCCCGACGAGGTCAGGGACGAACTCTGGGTCGTCGGCGGGAGAATCTCCTACGAGCGCCCCGCCGGCGCCCGTGACGTCCGCGGCGTCGAAGGCTGGGTGCTGCCCGGCCTCGTCGACGCGCACTGCCATGTCGGACTCGACCAGCACGGGCCCGTTCCCGACGAGGTCTCGGAGAAGCAGGCGCTGACCGACCGGGACGCGGGCACCCTGCTCGTCCGGGACGCCGGCTCACCCTCCGACACCCGCTGGATCGACGACCGCGCCGACCTCCCGAAGATCATCCGCGCGGGCCGCCACATCGCCCGCACCCGCCGCTACATCCGCAACTACGCGCACGAGATCGAGCCGGAGGACCTGGTCGCGTACGTCGCCCGGGAGGCCGCGCGCGGCGACGGCTGGGTGAAACTGGTCGGCGACTGGATCGACCGCGGCACGGGCGACCTGGGCGCCTGCTGGCCCCGGGACGCCGTCGAGGCCGCGATCGCCGAGGCCCACCGGCTGGGCGCCCGGGTCACCGCGCACTGCTTCGCCGAGGACTCCCTGCGCGACCTGGTCGAGGCCGGCATCGACTGTATCGAGCACGCGACCGGGCTGACCGAGGACACCATCCCGCTGTTCGCCTCGCGCGGGGTCGCGATCGTCCCCACCCTCGTGAACATCGCCACCTTCCCGCGGCTCGCCGACGGGGGTGACGCCAAGTTCCCGCGCTGGTCCGCGCACATGCGTCGGCTGTACGAGCGGCGGTACGACACCGTGCGCGCCGCGTACGACGCCGGAATCCCGGTCTACGTCGGTACGGACGCGGGCGGCACGCTCCCGCACGGACTGGTCGCGGGCGAGGTCGCCGAGCTGGTGACCGCGGGCATCCCACGGGTCGAGGCGCTCTCCGCGACGACCTGGGGCGCCCGGCGGTGGCTCGGCAGGCCGGGGCTCGACGAGGGGGCGCCGGCGGACCTGGTGGTGTACGAGGGGGATCCGCGCGCGGACGTACGCGTGCTGCGCGCTCCGCGCCTCGTGGTGCTGAACGGGCGACCGGTCGGGTAGCGGACGGTGACCTGGGTGTTCGAGGCGGCGCACTCGGTGGTGGGACGCCGGGCAACTCCCGTGCCGTGGGAATCGAATGGATTCACGGATGCGCCACGTTGGAGTGAAGTCACGCCAGGTTGCTGACCGTTCACTCTTAGTACGTAATTCTTTCCGGGTCCCAAGCTTTCTCTCCTGGGGGTCCCACCCTTGAACACCCACTACTTCCGCATGCCCGCACGCCGGTTCACCGCCACCGCGGCGGCCACCGTCCTCGCCGCCGGTCCGGTGGCGCTGGCCGGTGCGGGCTCCGCGCACGCCACCGGCGCGCAGGGCCGGGCGAGCGCCGTCGTCCTGCGTACCGGGCTCGACGTGTCCCTGCTCAACAAGACGGTGAAGGTCCCGCTCGCCGTCTCCCTCAACGAGGTGCAGGCGCCGCGGAGCGCCGAACGCACCGCGCTGACAGCCCGGTTGGACGGTGTGGCCGGCGGCCGGCCGTTCAGTGTGGTGCGCGCGGACGCCGCCACCGCGAAGGCGACGGTGTCACCGTCGAAGGCGGAGGCGTCCACGAACCTCGCGCACGCCAGGATCCATGTCCCCGGGCTTCCGCTGCTCTCCTTGGTCGAGGTCTCACAGGTCACCTCCACGGCGACCTGTGAGGCGGGCCGGAAGCCGGTCGCCTCGACGAACGTGCTGGGCGCGGTGACGGTCCTCGGCAAGAAGGTCACCGTCACGGCGGGCGGCCCGACGGAGGTGAAGGTGCCGGGGGTGGGTGAGGTCCGTATCGACTTCTCCAAGGCGCAGACCTCGTCGCGTACGGCGGCCGCGTCCGCGCTCGTCCTCAAGGTGTCCATCAACCCGTTGAAGCTGAACGTGGCCGAGGTGGAGGGGACGCTGACCCTCGCGGGTGTCTCGTGCGAGGCTCCGGCCGCGCCGGCGCGGCCGGGCGGCGGTGCCGCGCCCGTGTCCGAGGTGACGCCGCAGGGGGCGGCGGCGCAGGCGCCCCCTGCGGCGAAGGCGAAGACGGAGGGGCTGGCCGAGACCGGGGGGTCGTCGGCGACGCCCTATGCCGTCGGGGCCGGGGTGGTGCTGTTGGCCGCGGGCGCGGGAGCGATCGCTCTGGGCCGGCGCCGCACGCGTCCCTGACGCCGGGGTCCTCGCCGGGTGCGGGTGAGTGGGGGCTGGTCGCGCGGTTCCCGTGCCCCGGCCCCGGCGGGTGGGGTGGTCGGGTGCCGGCCGGTGGGGGCTGGTCGCGCAGTTCCCCGCGCCCCTTAAGGGGGAATGGCCGTGCCCGGCGTCATCAGTGCGGGAACTTTCGGCGCGGGCTCGCCTGTCCAGCCCGTCCGGCGTTCGAGGGCGAGCCCTTCGGGCGATCGGGGGTCTGGGGGCGGAGCCCCCTGGTACGGATGATGGGGGTCCCCCTGTTCGAGCGAAGCCGAGAGCTTGGGGGAGGGTAGGGGCGGCGGGGGCGAAAGAACCCCCTGCCGCACCCCCCGTCTCAGCTCCCCGCCGCCGCCATCGCCCGGTCCAGCGCCTGCAGGAACCCGTTGACGGTCGCCCGGTCGCGTACGGCCAGGCGGAGCCACTCCTCCCCGAGCCCCGGGAACGTGTCCCCGCGCCGCACCGCGAACCCCAGCCCGCGCAGCCGGTCCCGCACCGCCGCCGCCCGGGGCAACCGCACCAGGACGAACGGACCGTCCGCGGGCTCCACGACCCGCAACCCGTCCGGTTCGAACTCCCGGAGGCCCGCCACCAGATGGGCCCGGTCCGCGGCGACCCGCCGGGCCGCGTGGCCGGCCTCCGCCAGCGCCCGGGGCGACACACAGGCCTCGGCCGCGGTGAGCGCGGGCGTGGACACCGGCCACAGCGGCTGCGCCCGCGACAGCTCCGCGATCGTCCCGGGATCGGCGAGGACGTAGCCGATCCGCAGCCCGGCCAGCCCCCACGTCTTCGTGAGGCTGCGCAGCACGACCAGTCCGGGCACGTCCGTCCGCCCGGCCAGCGAGTCGCGTTCTCCCGGCACCGCGTCCATGAACGCCTCGTCGACGACCAACGTCCGTCCGGGCCGGGCGAGTTCCGTGAGCGACGCGGCGGGGTGCAGTATCGACGTCGGGTTGGTCGGATTCCCGATCACGACGAGGTCCGCGTCCTCCGGCACCGCCCGCGGATCAAGCCGGAAGCCGTCCTCCTCGCGCAGCAGCACCCGGTCGACGGCGTGCCCCGCGTCCCGCAGCGCCGCCTCCGGCTCGGTGAACTGTGGGTGCACCACGACGGGCTGACGGACCTTCAGGCCGCGGGCGAGCAGCACGAAGGCCTCGGCGGCGCCCGCGGTCAGCAGCACCCGCTCCAGCGGCAGCCCGTGCCGCGCCGCCACCGCGGCCCGTGCGGCCCGTCCGTCCGGATACGCGGCGAGGCCGCCCAGCGACGCTGCGATCCGCTCGCGCAGCCACACCGGAGGCGTGTCCGCGCGGACGTTCACCGCGAGGTCGGTGAGAGCCGGACCGCCGTCCCGCACCTCGGCGTCGCCGTGGTGCCGCAGATCGTGCCCGTCCGCCCGGGTGGCGTTCCCGTCGTGCCCGGGATTCCCGGCGTCGTCAGTGCGCATGGGAGGGGGAGTGCGCGGGACCACCGTGGTGGTGCCCGTGGTGACCGTCGTGGTGGTGGCCGTCGTCGTCCGGATGGAAGTGCGGCTGCTGGGGGAGCCCCACCTTGTCCTCGAAGCCGGGCAGCGCGACGCGGTAGACGCAGGAGTCGCAGTTCATCCGCAGGTCCCCCCGCACGGCCTCCCGGTACCGCTCCATGACCAGGTCGAGCAGCTCCGGCTCCGGACCGATGACGTCGGCCGAGCGCACCTCGACGTCGGGGTGCGCCGCCGCCCAGCCCTCGGTCTGCTGCCGCACCCGGTCCGGCAGGATGCCCGTGAAGAGGAAGTAGGGCAGGACGACGATCCGGCGGGCGCCCAGCCGCACACAGCGGTCCAGACCCGACGGCACGTCCGGCGCGGCCAGCGACACGAACGCCGTCTCCACCCCGGCGTACCCGCGTCCCTCCCACAGGAGCCGCGCCGCCTTGTGCACCTCGGCGTTGGCGTCCGGGTCGGTGGAGCCCCGCCCGACGAGCAGCACGGTGACGTCGGCCCGGTCCGCGGGGGTACGGGCGGTGCCGCCGAGGACCTCGTCGAGCCGCCGCTCCAGCACCGCGAGCAGGGACGGGTGCGGACCCAGCGGGCGCCCGTACGTGTAGGAGATCCCGGGGTGCCGCTCCTTCTCGCGGGCCAGCGCGGCCGGGATGTCGCCCTTGGCGTGTCCGGCGGACACCAGCATCAGCGGGACGGCGGCGAACCGTCGTACACCCTGGTCCACCAGCTCGCCCACCGCTTCGGCGAGCGGGGGCGGCGACAGTTCGATGAAGCCGCCGGCGACGGGAAGTTCGGGGTGGCGGCGGCCCAACTCCCTTACGAAGGAGCGGAAGGCCTCGGCTCCGGCCTCGTCCCGGGTGCCGTGTCCGGCGATGAGCAGGGCGGGGGGCGGGGTGGTCACGGTTTCTCCTTCGGTACGGGGTGGTACAGCAGGGCGTTGAGCGCGGCGGCGGCGACCGCCGACCCGCCCTTCTCGGACACGTTGCTGACAGCGGGCAGTCCGCTCTCGCGCAGCGCGGCCTTGGACTCGGCCGCGCCGACGAAGCCGACGGGCAGACCGATGACGAGCGCCGGATCGGCGTGCAGGGTGAGGAGTTCCTCCAGGGCGGTCGGCGCGCAGCCGATCACCCAGAGCGCGCCGGGCCCGACGTCCTCGTACGCGAGCCGGATCGCGTGGGCCGACCGGGTCAGCCCCGGACCGGACCTGGCGTCCCTGAGGCGGCAGACGGTGTCGCGGCGGGTGATGCCCGCCGCGACCATCTCCACGTCCACCACGACCGGTGCCCCGGCGTGCAGCGCGGTGTGTGCCCCGGCCAGGGCGCCCTCGTCGGTGACGAGGTCGCTCGCGTAGCCGAGGTCCGCCGCGGAGTGGACGACCCGCTCCACGACGGCACGTGTCAGTGGCGGGAAGTGCGAGGTGTCCAGACGGGCGCGCAGCCGCCGGAAGGACTCCTGCTCGATGGGGTGCACGACCCGGGACTCCGGGAAGGCCTGGCTCACTTGGGCTCCTCCTGCCAGCGGTAGCCGCGCGGCGTCACCATGCGCCCGGCGATCTCGCGGGTCGCCGTGTTGCCCACGGTCACGACGGTCATCATGTCCACCGTCGCGGGATCGAGTCCCGCGAGGGTGGTGAGGCGACTGCTCTCGTCGGGGCGCGAGGCGTTGCGGACGACGCCCACCGGCGTCGTCGGCTCCCGGTGCCCGGAGAGGATCGCGAGCGCCTTCGGGAGCTGCCAGTCGCGGCCCCGGCTGCGGGGGTTGTAGAACGTCACGACGATATCGGCCTCGGCCGCCGCCCGTACCCGCCGCTCGATGACCTCCCAGGGGGTGTGGAGGTCGGAGAGGCTGATCGAGACGTGGTCGTGGCCGAGGGGCGCGCCGAGGATCGCCGCCGCCGCGAGGGCGGCGGTCACCCCGGGCACCCCGACCACGTCGATGTCGTCGGACGCCTCGGCCAGCGCGGGGGAGGCCATCGCGTACACGCCCGCGTCCCCGCTGCCGATCAGCGCGACGGCCTGCCCGCGCCGGGCCTCGGACACCGCCGTGCGCGCCCGCTCCTCCTCGGCGCCGAGCCCCGACTCCAGGATCCGGGTGCCGGGCCGCAGCAGATCGCGGATCTGGTCGACGTACTGGTCGAGCCCGACGAGCACCGAGGCCCGGCGCAACTCCTCCCTGGCCCGGGGGGTGAGCAGGTCACGGGCGCCGGGACCGAGCCCGACCACCGCCAGTCGGCCGCGCGCCGGGCGGCGTACGACCGCACAGGTGGCCATGGCGGGCTGCCCGTCCGTCCGCGCCGACTTCCGCTTGGGGACCAGGAGTTCACCGCCGCGCACCAGGGCCGCGGCCTCGGCCACGGAGGGCGTGCCCACGGCGGCGAGCGGCGCGCCGGAGGGGTTCGGCACGTCGACCGTCGCCAACTCCCCGGCGGTGTACGTGACCAGGGGCACCCCGAGCCGCGCGGCGGCCCCGACGACGCCGGGCTCCTCGGCCTTGGCGTCGACGGTGGCGAGCTCGGCGACGGACCGCGCGGACAGCCCCGCGTCCCGCAGGGCGTCCTCGACGAGCCCGAGCACTTCGTCCACGGGGGCGCCCTTCGAGGCCCCCACGCCGACGACGAGGGAAGGCGGGCGGAGGATCACCAGACGCTCGGCGGCCGCGACGACCCGGTCGGTGACCCGGACCGTGTACGCACCGTCCGCCGCGAACGGCAGCGCGGGCAGCGGCCAGACCGTTGCGGCGTCCAGGCCGACGGGTTCACCGTCCAGCAGGGCCCGGCTCACCCCGGCGACGTCTCCCTCCACGGGAAGGCCCAGCGTGTCCAGGCCGGGCACCCCCACCGCGTCCGTCGCCGTCGTCACCACGGGCTCGGCGCCGAGCAAATCGCCGACCTCACGCGCCAGTTCGTTCGCTCCGCCGCCGTGCCCACCGACGAGGGACACGGCGAACCGCCCGGCCTCGTCGACACACACGACCCCGGGGTCGGTCGTCTTGTCGTCCAGCAGCGGTGCGATCAGCCGCACCACCGCGCCCGTGGCGAGGAAGCACACCAGCCGGTCGCACTCCCCGAAGGCGCGCCGTACGGCGTCCCCGACGGACCCGGCGTCCCCGCCCGACCCGTCGTACACGCGGGTACGAGCGGGCCAGGCGGCGGCCAGCCGGTCACGGGCAGCCGCGCCCGCCGCCGTGGCGGAAATCAGGCCGATCACTGGGGGACTCCTTCGGTACGGGCCGGGGGCCGGACGCCCCACAGCAGGAAGACGGGATTGGTGGCCGCGAGCCGGGTGACGTTCCCCGGCAGCGGCGCGAGCCGGGAGGACTGCAGAAGCACGCCGTCGCAGGCGAACCCGGCGGCGTCGAGCGCGTCCCGGGCCGCCGGGACCCGGTCCAGCGCGGCCATGGCGACGACGACGGCCCGCCGGGCGCGCCGCGCGCAGGCCGTCACGATGGCGGGCAGCTCCCGCCCGCCACCGCCGATGAAGACGGCGTCCGGATCGTCCAGATGGGACAGCACGGTGGGCGCCGCCCCGTGCACGACCCGCACCTCGACCCCGTGCGCCCCGGCATTGGCGCGGATCCGGTCGCAGCCGTCCCGCGTCTTCTCGATCGCGGTGACGGCGGCACCGAACCGCGCGCACTCGACGGCGACGGACCCGGAGCCCGCCCCGACGTCCCAGACCAGGTCACCGACGCGTGGCCCGATCCGGGCCAGCGCGAGCGCCCGTACCTCGAACTTGCTGATCATCGAGTCGCGGTGGGCGAACTCGCTCTCGTCCAGGGCCCAGCGGTCGGGGCCGGCGGCCGGCCCGGCGACCGTCCGCACGGGAGCGAGGGCACGCGACTCGTCCAGGCACAGGACGACGCTGACCGCCGTACCCCAGTCGCGGGCCGCGGCCTCGGCGGGCGTGACCCGCTCCACGCGTTCGCGCGCGGGATCGCCGAGGGCGCTCGCCACGACGAGGACGCGTGCGTCGGAGCGGTGGGTGAGGGCGGCGCCGAGTTCGGCGGGGCCGGAGCCGGGCCCGGTCAGCACGGCCACCTTCGGGTGGGACCGGCAGACGTGTACGGCGGTGCGCAGGTCACGCCCGTGGGCGCTCACCACCACCGCGTCGTCCCAGGGCAGCCCGAGCCGCGCGAAGGCGGTCGCGACCGACGAGACACCGGGCCGGACGTCCAGCCGCTCCGGCCCGAACCGCTCGGCCAGTGCCCGCACGATCCCGAAGAACCCGGGGTCGCCGGAGGCGAGCACGACGACCCGGCCGCCCCGCGCCCCTTCCGCGCCCTCTCCCCGGTCCTCGTGCTCCGTCTTCGCCACGTACCGCTCGACGGTGTCGAGGGCGGGGGCGAGCGGCCCGAGGACGACCTGTTCGGCGGCCGCCGGCGGCCGCGCGGCCGCCAGATGGCGCCGGGCCCCCACGACCAGGTCGGCCCGCGCCACGGCGGCCTCGGCGTCCGGTGGCAGCGGCGCCCCCGTCCCCGTACCGACGACGGTGATCACGACGTGCTGCCGCGCCGCGCCGCACGCAGCTCCGCGCGGGCCCGCGGGTCGGCCTTGCGGAAGCCGTGGAAGTGACCGGGGTGGTAGAGGTGCGAACGGGTGCCGCTCGCGTCGAGCGCCGGACCGACCAGGAACAGCGTGTGCTTCCAGAGCTTGTGCTCCTTGACCGTCTCCTCCAGGGTCCCGATCGTGCACCGGACGACCAGCTCCTCGGGCCAGGTCGCCTGGTAGGCGACCACGACCGGTGTCGAGGTCGGATAGCCGCCCTCCAGCAGTTCCCGTACCAGCTGGCCGCTGCGGGCCGCCGACAGGAACAGCGCCATGGTCGTCCCGTGCCGGGCGAACTCCCGCACCTCCTCGCCGGGCGGCATCGGCGTCTTGCCGCCGCCGAGCCGGGTGAGGATCACGGACTGCGCGACCTCGGGAATCGTCAGCTCGCGCAGGGCGAGCGCGGCCACCGCGGAGAAGGAGGAGACACCGGGCACGATCTCGGTCTCGACGTCCAGGTCCGCGCACCGGTCGAGCTGCTCCTGCGTGCCGCCCCACAGGGCCGGGTCGCCGGAGTGGATCCGGGCCACCTTCAGGCCCTCACGGGCGGCGCGCTCGTACACGGCGACGACGTCCTCCAGGGACATCGTCGCCGAGTCCAGGATCTCCGCGCCCTCTCGCGCGTGTTCGAGGACCTCGGCCTGCACCAGGCTGGCCGCCCAGATCACGACGTCGGCCTCGGCGATCGCGCGCGCGGCGCGGAACGTCAGCAGGTCGGCGGCGCCGGGCCCGGCCCCGACGAAGGTCACCTTGCCGGTGGGGGCATCGGCCATGGGAATCGGTCCTCTCCTACGAAAACTCGGGTGCTGCGAAAAGATTTCGGTAGCCGGATCGGTGGCTTCCCGGCCGTTGGACATGCGAGACCGGGGCCTGATCGGATAGCAAGGGCTTATGGCGGTCCTCGTCGCGCTCGGCGCGTTCCTGATGACGCTGGCCGGCGGCTGGACGGCACAGCGGGTGACCGACCGCCGTCATCTGGTGCTCGGTCTGGCCGGTGGGCTGATGCTGGGCGTGGTCGGCCTGGACCTGCTGCCGGAGGCGCTGCGCACGGCGGGCGACGAGGTCTTCGGCGTACCGGCCGCGCTGCTGCTGTTCGTCGCCGGGTTCCTCCTCGCCCATCTGGTGGAACGGCTGCTGGCGGCCCGGCAGGCCGCGCACGGCGGCGAGGAGTGCACCGGCCGGGCGCCGGAGGTGGGCCTGACGGCCGCCGCCGCGATGGTCGGCCACAGCGCCATGGACGGCGTCGCGATCGGCGCCGCCTTCCAGGTGGGTGGCGGCATGGGCCTGGCGGTCGCCCTCGCGGTGGTCGCGCACGACTTCGCGGACGGCTTCAACACATACACGATCACGAGCCTGTACGGGAACGCGCGCCGCAAGGCGATCACGATGCTGTTCGCCGACGCGGCGGCCCCGGTCGTCGGCGCCGCCTCCACGCTCTTCTTCACCATCCCGGTGGACCTGCTCGGCGGCTATCTCGGCCTCTTCGGCGGCGTACTGCTGTACCTCGCCGCCGCCGAGATCCTGCCCGAGGCGCACCACGAGCACCCGGCCCGCTCGACCCTGCTGTTCACGGTCGGCGGCGCGGCCTTCATCTGGCTGGTGGTCGGCCTCGCCGGAACCGGATGATCTTCCGTGGCTCACAGTTTTCCGCCGCGTCCGCCGTCCCGCCGGGCGGGCGCGATGAGGGTGGAGAGATACGGCAGCGGCTCGCCGTCCAGGTCGGCCGCGGGCCGGATGGACTCGTCCTCCAGGCCGAGCGCCGAACCCCACACGGCGTCGTCGATCCGCCCGGTCTCCCGCAGCGCCCGGGCGACCTCGTGCGCCTGCCGTCCGAACTTGTAGGCGACGACCGTGCCGGGACCGCTCAGGGCGTCCTTGAGCACGGCGGCCCCGGCCGTCACCGGTACCAGGGTGAGCGGCTCGGTCCCCTCCGTGAGCACGGCCCCCGAGCGGGCGGCGAGGTCCTGCATGGCGGTGATGCCGGGCACGGTCTCGATCTCCGTCCCCGGCACGAGCGCGCCGATGGTGTGCGCGAGATAGGTGAAGGTCGAGTACACGTTGGGGTCGCCGATGGTCGCGAAGGCGACGGTCGTGTGCCGCTCCAGCAGCTCCGCGACCCGCGTACCCGCGGCGTCCCAGGCGGCCTCGCGGCGCGTCCGGTCGGTCCGCTCGTTGAGCGCGAACACGATCCGCAGGACCTTCTCCGCGGGCACGTAGTGCAGCACGGTCGCCTCGGCGCGCCCGCGTTCCCCGGTGTCCATGACGGGCACCACGACCACCTCGGCGGCACGCAGTGCGTTGACGCCCTTGACGGTCACCAGCTCCGGATCTCCGGGGCCGACGCCGACTCCGATCAGCTTGCTGCTCATGACGTCAGGCACCTCTCCACGAACCGACGGGCGACACCGGGTCCGGACGCCCAGTGCGTGTGCAGATAACTCGCGTGCACACCTTGTTGTACGAAACCCTCTACGCGCGGTCGCGGGCCGCGCACCCCCCAGGCGGGAGCCGCCCCGGCACCGGGCTCCACCACCGTCCGGTGGAACTCGTGCCCGCGCATCCGGGTACCGGCCGCGGCGAGCGCGCTGTCGGAGACTGCCACGGCGTCCCGGTAGCCCAGGGTGAGCCGTTCGTCCATCCGGGCCCTGGCATCGAGCACCCCGCACATCGGCTGTCCGTCGAGCTCGCGCGCGAGATACAGCAGTCCGGCACACTCGGCGGCGACGGGCGCCCCGCCGAACGCCAGCTCGGCCACGGCCTTGCGCAACGGCTCGTTGGCGGACAACTCGGGCGCGTACACCTCCGGAAACCCGCCACCGATGACCAACCCGCGGGTCCCTTCCGGCAGTTGTTCGTCCCTCAGGGGGTCGAAGACGACGACCTCGGCCCCGGCGGCGACGAGCAGCTCGGCATGCTCGGCATAGGAGAAGGTGAAGGCGGCCCCTCCGGCGACAGCGACGCGCGGCGCCCCAAGCGGGCCTGTCCCACGCTCTTCTGCCCCGGCCGGTGTCCGCTCCCGCGGCCCGTCCGGTTTCCGAGGGGACGCGGACACGACGGCCTCAGCCGCGTCCCACACCGCACCGGACAACTCACCCGCACCACGCGCCAACGCGAACAACGCGTCCAGATCGCACCCGCGCCGCACCTGCGCGGCCATCGCCGCCACGGCGTCCACGGCGTCCGCGCGCCGCTCGGCGACCGGCACCAGCCCCAGGTGCCGGGAAGGCGTGTCCACCTGCGGTGCACGCCGCAGGGCACCGAGCACCGGCACCCCCGACGCGTCCAGCGCCTCCCGCAGCATCTCCTCGTGCCGGTCGGACCCCACCTTGTTGAGGATCACCCCCGCGACCCGCACCTCCGGATCCCAGGAGGCGAACCCGTGCACCAGCGCGGCCACGGACCGCGACTGCGACGAGGCGTCGACCACCAGCACCACCGGCGCCCGCAGCAGCTTCGCCACCTGCGCCGTGGACGCCAGGTCCCCCTGGCCGGCCGCCCCGTCGTAGAGCCCCATCACGCCCTCGACGACGGCCAGATCGCACCCCCGCGCCCCGTGCGCGAACAGCGGCGCGATCAACTCGGTGCCGCACAGGTACGCGTCGAGGTTCCGCCCCGCACGCCCGGTCGCGAGCGCGTGGTACCCGGGGTCGATGTAGTCGGGCCCCACCTTGTGCGGGGAGACGGTGAGCCCCCGCGCGGCGAAGGCCGCCATCAACCCCGTGGCGACGGTGGTCTTGCCGCTGCCCGAGGAGGGCGCGGCGATGACCAGCCGGGGGACGGACGTCACCACTCGATGCCCCTCTGGCCCTTCTGGCCGGCGTCCATCGGATGCTTGACCTTCGACATGTCGGTGACGAGATCGGCGGCTCCGACCAGCTTCTCGGGGGCGTTGCGTCCGGTGATCACGACATGCTGGGTCCCGGGCCGCTCGCGCAGCACGGCGACCACCTCGTCCACGTCCACCCACCCCCAGTGCATGGGGTAGGCGAACTCGTCGAGGACGTACAGCCGGTACGTCTCGGCCGCGAGGTCCCGCTTGACCTGCTCCCAGCCCTCGCGGGCCTTCTCCTCGTTGTCCATCTGAGAGTCGCGCTGCACCCAGGACCAGCCCTCGCCCATCTTGTGCCAGTCGACGGAACCGCCCTCACCACTGGCGCCCAGCACCCGCAGCGCGTTCTCCTCGCCGACCTTCCACTTCGCCGACTTGACGAACTGGAACACCCCGATGGGCCACCCCTGGTTCCAGGCCCGCAGCGCGAGCCCGAAGGCGGCGGTGGACTTCCCCTTGCCCACACCCGTGTGCACCACGAGCAGTGGCCGGTTGCGCCGCTGACGAGTCGTCAGTCCGTCGTCGGGTACGACACTCGGCTGCCCCTGCGGCATTACGCGGCCCTCCTCGAAGTTCCCTGCACGTCCCGCACGAGCCCGGCGATGGAATCGGCGCGCAGCTCGTCCAGCGTCACCGCCGTCCCGCCCAAGTCGTCCGCGAGCCGCCCCGCGAGCCCGAGCCGCACCGGCCCCGCCTCGCAGTCGACGACCACGGAGGCGAGCTGTTCGGCCGCGAACAGCCGCGCCGCGCGCCCCGCGAGCGCGACCGGTTCGGGGCCGCCCGTGGCCCGTCCGTCGGTCACCACGACGACCAGGGGCCGGCGCGCCGCGTCCCGCAGCCGCTCGACCCGCAGCACCTCGTGCGCGCGCAGCAGCCCGGCCGCGAGCGGCGTCCGCCCGCCCGTGGGCAGCGACTCCAGCCGCGCGGCTGCCGCGTCCACCGAGGAGGTGGGCGGCAGTGCGACCTCGGCGGCGGAGCCGCGGAAGGTCACCAGACCCACCTTGTCCCGCCGCTGGTAGGCGTCGAGCAGCAGCGACAGCACCGCACCCTTCACGGCGCCCATCCGCTGCCGCGCCGCCATCGACCCGGAGGCGTCCACCACGAACAGCACCAGGTTGCCCTCCCGCCCCTCACGGGTGGCCTGGCGCAGATCGTCCCGTCGTACGACCAGACCGGGACCCGAGCGTCCACGCGCCCGCTGGTGCGGCGCCGCCGCCCGCACGGTCGCGGCCAGATGCAGCTTGGTGAGCGTGCCCCGGGGCCGCCGCGAGCCGGTCGTCCGGCCGTGCTCGGTCCGCGCCCGGGAACGCCGGCCCGCGGCGCCCTCGCCGAGACCGGGCACACTCAGCACCTTCGTGCGAAAGGGCTCGGCGGCCCGTACCGGGGACTGCTCACCGGCGCCCTGCGCGGCCGGTGCCCGCCCGTCCTGCGAGGGCTCGCCCCGCGCCGGCACGTCACCGGCGGGCGCGTCGCCCTCCGGCCCGTCCTGCGGCGGCTGCCCGCCCCCGCCGGGACCGTCCGGGTCGGGGTCGGGGTCCGTGTCCGTGTCGGGTCGCGGATCGTCGTCGGAACCGCCGAACTCCTCCAGCGTGTCGTCGAGTTTGTCCTCGTCGAGCCCCGGAGCGTCGAAGGGGTTGCGCCGGCGCCGGTGCGGCAGCGCGAGCAGCGCCGCCTGCCGTACGTCCTCGGGCAGCACCTCGGTGCGCCCCGCCCAGGCGGCCAGCGCGGTCGCGGTCCGGGCCATCACGATGTCGGCCCGCATACCGTCCACCTCGAACGCCGCACAGGTCGCCGCGATCTGCCGCAGCGCCGCGTCCCCGAGCCGCACCGACGGCAACAGCGCGCGCGCCGCCGCGATCCGGGCCCGTACCGCGGACTCCTCGTCGGCCCACCGCGCGGCGAAGCCGTCCGGGTCGTCGTCGTAGGCGAGCCTGCGCCGGACGACCTCGACCCGCTGGTCGGGCTCACGGGAGGCCGCGACCTCGACGGTCAGCCCGAACCGGTCGAGCAACTGCGGCCGCAGCTCGCCCTCTTCGGGGTTCATGGTGCCGACGAGCAGGAAGCGGGCCGCGTGCCGTACGGAGACGCCCTCCCGCTCGACGTACGACGCACCCATCGCCGCCGCGTCCAGCAGCAGGTCGACCAGGTGGTCGTGGAGGAGGTTGACCTCGTCCACGTACAGGATCCCGCGGTGCGCGTCGGCCAGCAGGCCCGGCTCGAAGGCCTTCACGCCCTCCGCGAGCGCCCGCTCGATGTCGAGCGCGCCGACGAGCCGGTCCTCGGAGGCGCCGACGGGCAGCTCGACCGTACGGGCCGGACGCGACACGTACGGGCCGCCGTCGTGCGGCCCGTCCGGGCACGCGGGGTCCGGCGCGTCCGGATCGCACGAGAAACGGCACCCGGCGACGACGTCCACCTCCGGCATGAGCACGGAGAGCGCGCGCACGGCCGTGGACTTGGCGGTGCCCTTCTCGCCGCGGACCAGCACACCGCCCACCGCCGGTGAGACGGCGTTCAGCAGCAGCGCGAGCCGCAGGTCGTCCTGGCCGACCACGGCCGTGAACGGGAACGGGGTACTCACTGGTCGTCGCCCTCCAAGTCGCCTTCGAGCTCCAGATAGGTGGCGCGCAGCCGCTCCAGGGTGTCCGCGTCCGGCTCGGCCCACAGCCCCCGGTCGGCGGCCTCCAGGAGGCGTTCGGTGATCCCGCGCAGCGCCCACGGGTTGGACTTCTTCATGAAGTCCTGGTTCTCCGCGTCGAAGACGTACTTCGCGCTGAGCTTCTCGTACATCCAGTCGTCCACGACCCCGGCCGTGGCGTCGTAGCCGAAGAGGTAGTCGACGGTCGCCGCCATCTCGAAGGCCCCCTTGTAGCCGTGCCGGCGCATCGCCGCCATCCAGCGCGGGTTGACCACCCGGGCGCGGAAGACACGGTGCGTCTCCTCGCCGAGGGTGCGGGTCCTCACCTGGTCGGGCACGGCCGAGTCACCGACGTACGCCTCCGGGCTCGCGCCCGTCAGATGGCGCACCATGGCCACCATGCCACCGTGGTACTGGAAGTAGTCGTCCGCGTCGACGAGGTCGTGCTCGCGGGTGTCGACGTTCTTCGCCGCCACCGCGATGCGGCGGAACGCGGTCTCCATGTCGCCGCGCGCCGCCCGGCCGTCCAGGCCGCGCCCGTAGGCGTAGCCGCCCCACACCGCGTACACCTCGGCGAGGTCCGCGTCGGAGCGCCAGTTGCGGGCGTCGATCAGCGGCAGCAGACCGGCCCCGTAGGCACCCGGCTTGGAGCCGAAGATGCGCGAGGTGGCGCGCCGCCGGTCGCCGTGCTCGGCGGTGTCCTCGTCGGCGTGCGCGCGGACGTAGTTGAGGTCGGCCGGCTCGTCCAGCTCCGCCACCGCCCGCACCGCGTCGTCGATGAGGCCGACCACGTGCGGGAACGCGTCCCGGAAGAAGCCGGAGATGCGCACCGTGACGTCGATGCGCGGCCGGCCCAGCTCCTCGGCGGAGACGATCTCGAAACCGGTCACCCGGCGCGAGGCGTCGTCCCAGACCGGGCGGCAGCCCAGCAACGCCAGGATCTCCGCGATGTCGTCGCCCTGGGTGCGCATCGCGGACGTGCCCCAGACCGTCAGACCGACGGACTTCGGGTACGCGCCGGTGTCCTGCAGGTACCGCTGCACCAGCGAGTCGGCGAGCGACTGCCCGACCTCCCAACTGAGTCTGGAGGGAATCGCCTTGGGGTCGACCGAGTAGAAGTTGCGGCCGGTCGGCAGGACGTTCACCAGTCCACGGGTCGGCGAGCCCGACGGACCGGCCGGGACGTAACCGCCGTCCAGGGCACGCAGGATGTGGGTGATCTCGTCCGTCGTCCTGGCCAGTCGCGGCACGACCTCGCGGCAGGCGAACTCCAGCACCGCGACGGCGTCCGGGAGTTCGGTGCCCAGCACCTCGCGCACCAGCGCGGGCACGGCCGCGCCGTCCCAGCCGCGTTCCTCCATGCCCTCGGCCGCGCGGCGGCACAGCTGCTCCAGCAGGTCGATCGCGTCGGCGCCCGTCCGCGCCGGGCCCCCGACGAGGTCCGTCAGTTCCACCGGCACCTTCACCGGCGCGCCGGGCTCGCCCAGCAACTCCTTCTCGGACAGACCGAAGTGCTCGGCGAGGGCGGCCCGCAGACCCGGCAGCGCGTTCGCGGCGCCGCCCCACACCTGGGAGGCGCGCAGCACGGCCAGGACCAGGTTGACGCGCGGCTCGGCCTCCGGGCCGCCGCCCAGGACGTGCAGGCCGTCCCTGATCTGCACGTCCTTGATCTCGCAGAGATAGCCGTCGATGTGCATCACGAACGCGTCGAAGTCGCCGTCGTCCGGCTGGTCGTCGACGTGCAGGTCGTGATGGAGCTCGGCCGCCTTGACCAGCGTCCAGATCTGCGCGCGGACCGCCGGGGCCTTCGTCGGGTCCAGGTCGGAGACGAGGGCGTACTCGTCGAGGAGCTGCTCCAGCTTGGCGAGGTCGCCGTAGGTGTCGGCGCGTGCCATCGGCGGCACCAGGTGGTCGACGACGGTGGCGTGCCCGCGCCGCTTGGCCTGGGTGCCCTCGCCCGGGTCGTTGACGATGAAGGGGTAGACGAGCGGGAGTTCGCCGAGCACGGCGTCGGGCGCGCAGCCGCCGCTGAGCCCGAGTCCCTTGCCGGGCAGCCACTCCATCGTGCCGTGCTTGCCCATGTGCACGACGGCGTCCGCGCCGAAGCTGTTCTCCAGCCAGCGGTAGGCCGCCATGTAGTGGTGCGACGGCGGCATGTCCGGGTCGTGGTAGATCGCGATCGGGTTCTCGCCGAAGCCGCGCGGCGGCTGGATCATCACGACGACGTTCCCGAACCGCAGGGACGCCAGCACGATGTCGTCGCCGTCCACGTACAGGTTGCCCGGCGGCTCGCCCCACGCCTCCAGCATGCCGTTCCGCAGCCCGGGGTCGAGCCGGTCGAACCACGCGCGGTAGTCGGCGAGCGGTACCCGCGCCGGTGCGGAGGCCAGCTGCTCCTCGGTGAGCCACTCGACGTCATGGCCGCCGGCGGCGATGAGACGGTGGATCAACTCGTCGCCGTTGTCGGGGTATTCGGGGAGGGCGTACCCGGCGTCGCGCAGCGCGTCCAGCACCCGTACGGCCGAGGCGGGCGTGTCGAGGCCCACCGCGTTGCCGACCCGTGAGTGCTTGGTCGGGTACGCGGTGAAGACGAGCGCGAGCTTCTTCTCCGCGTTCGGCTTATGCCTCAACAGGGCGTGCCGTACGGCGATCCCGGCGACGCGCGCGGACCGCTCGGGGTCGGCCACGTACACCGGGACCTCGTCGGGGCCCTGTTCCTTGAAGGAGAACGGCACGGTGATGAGTCGCCCGTCGAACTCCGGGATGGCGACCTGCATCGCCGCGTCCATGGGGGAGAGGGCGGCGTCCGACTCGTCCCAGGCCCGCTTCGACGAGGTCAGGCAGAGCCCCTGCAGCACGGGGACGTCGAGATCGGCGAGCGCGCCGATGTCCCAGGCCTCGTCGTCGCCGCCCGCGGACGCCTCCGAGGCGTGCGTGCCGCCCGCCGCGAGCACGGTGGCGACCAGCGTGTCGGCCCTGCCGAGGATCTCGTACAGGCCGTTGTCGGCGCCGCGCAGTGAACCGCAGTACACGGCAAGCGCGTTGGCGCCGCGCGCCTCGATCGCGTCGCACAGCGTGTCGACGAAGGCCGTGTTGCCGGCCAGTTGGTGGGCGCGGTAGAAGAGCACACCGACGGTCGGGCGGCCCTCGACGAAGGGGCGCTCGCCGTGGATGCCGTACTCGGGCATCTCGCGCGGCTCCTCGAAGCCCTCGCCGGTGAGCAGCACGGTGTCGGAGAGGAACCGGGCCAGCTCGGTGAGGTTCTCGGGACCGCCCTCGACCAGATAGCGCAGCGCCTCGGCCACCACACCGGCCGGCACCGACGACTCGGCCATCAACTCGGCGTCGGGGACGGCCTCGCCGCCGAGCAGCACGGTCGGGACACCGGACGCCTTGAGCACGGCGAGCCCGTCCTCCCAGGCACGCTTGCCGCCCAGCAGCCGGACGACGGCGACGTCCGCGCCCTCGACGAGCCGGGGGAGTTCCTCACCCACCTCCACCCGGGTCGGGTTGCCGATCCGGTACGAGGCGCCGGAGGCCCGGGCCGCCAGCAGATCGGTGTCGGCGGTCGACAACAACAACACTGTGCTCATGCGGGCGCTCCCGGTGGAATGAAAGGCAGTCCTTGCGGCGCGCCCGACTCGATGAGCCGCCACAGCGCGTCCGTGTCCGCGTGTTCCTCGATCAGATCGCCGAGCCGGTCGAGCTGCTCCTCGCGCAGCGCCCCGAACGACGTGTCGGCGGACGGTACGAAGCGGCGGCCCGCGGCGGCCGCCACCTCGCGCAGGAAGGCACGCCGGAAGCCGTCCGACTCCAGCGAGCCGTGCCAGTGGGTACCCCAGACGGCACCCACCCGGCACCCGTCCAGGAAGGGCTCGCCACCGGTCACCTCGGCGACGCCGTGATGGATCTCGTACCCCTCGACGGGTTCGCCGAGGGCCTCGCCGGACGGGCGGGTGAGGGTCTTCTGCCGCGCGAACCGCACCCGGACGGGGAGGAGTCCGAGCCCGTCGACATGCCCGGCCCGCGACTCGACCTCGTCCTCGATGTGGTCCCCGAGGAGTTGGAAGCCGCCGCAGATCCCCAGTACCGGGCGGCCCTCGGCGGCCCGGCGGGCGATCGCGTCCGCGAGGCCCCGTTCGCGCAGCCACGCCAGCGCCTTCACGGTGCCCCGGGTCCCGGGCACGACGACCAGGTCGGCGTCGGCCAGTTCCGCGGCCCGGTCCACGAACCGCACGACGACGCCGGGTTCGGCGGCCAGCGCGTCCACGTCCGTGAAGTTGGACATCAGCGGGACCGCGCAGACCGCGACGCGCAGGACGTCCTCGCCGGCGGGCTCGGCGACCGCCGACTCCCGCACGGCACCCCGCAGCGACACACGCAGGCCGTCCTCCTCGTCGATCCCGAGGCCGTGCCGGAAGGGCAGGACGCCGTACGTACGGCGTCCGGTGAGGTCCTTCAGCATGTCGAGCCCGGGCTCCAACAGGCCGACGTCGCCGCGGAACTTGTTGACCAGGAACCCGGCGACGAACTCCTGGTCCTCGGGGGACAGCAGCGCGACCGTCCCGAAGAACGAGGCGAACACGCCGCCGCGGTCGATGTCGCCGACGACGAGCACGGGCAGCCGCGCGTTGCGCGCGATCCCCATGTTCACGATGTCGGTCCGCCGCAGATTGATCTCGGCAGGACTGCCGGCCCCCTCACAGATCACCGCGTCATACGTGCCCCGCAACTCGGCGAGGCAGTCCAGCACGGTGCCCAGGAGCTGTCGCTGCCGGCCGCCGTGGTAGCCGCGGGCGGTCATCTCGCCCACCGGCCTGCCCATGAGCACGACCTGACTGCTCCGGTCGCCGCCCGGCTTGAGCAGGACGGGGTTCATGAGCGCGGTCGGTTCCACCCGGGCGGCCTGCGCCTGCATGGCCTGCGCGCGCCCGATCTCCGCGCCCTCGCGGGTCACGAAGGAGTTCAGGGACATGTTCTGCGCCTTGAAGGGCGCGACCTTGACGCCCCGCCGCACCAGCCACCGGCAGATCCCGGCGGTCACGACGCTCTTGCCGGCGTCGGAGGTGGTTCCGGCGACGAGGAGACCGCCACTCATGTCGTACGCCCCTTCGTGAGAGGTCCCTTGCTGAGCAGCCGCCCGGCCAGCAGCCGCCCCGCGGCGCTCACGCCGAGGGCGAGCCAGCCGACGCGCCGCGACAGCCGTACGGCCCGTTCGATGTCGCCGACGCGCACGGCACGCCCCCCGTCGTTGAGGACGGGCCGGTGCTCGACGCGGCCGGAGTACGAGAGGGTCCCGCCGAGCCGTACCCCGAGCGATCCGGCGAACGAGGCTTCCACGGGCCCGGCGTTGGGGCTCGGGTGCCGGCGGGCGTCGGTGCGCCAGGCGCGCGCCGCCCCGCGCGGGTCGTCGCCGGCGACGGTGGCGAGCGCCGCGGTCAGCCGTGCTCCCGGCCAGCCCACGACGTCGTCGAGACGGGCGGAAGCCCAGCCGTAGCGCAGGTACCTGGCGGATCTGTGCCCGACCATGGCGTCGAGCGTGTTCACGGCGCGGAACGCGACCAGTGCGGGCACACCGCCGACGGCTCCCCACACCAGGGCGCCCACCACGGCGTCGGAGGTGTTCTCGGCGACGGACTCGACGACGGCCCGCGCGATGCCGTCGCGGTCCAGCGACTGGGGGTCGCGCCCGCACAGGTGCGGCAGCCGCGCGCGGGCGGCCCCGACGTCACCGGCGTCGAGCGCGGCACCGATCGCCCGCGCCTCGCGCCCGAGGGAGGTGCCCCCGACGACGGCCCAAGTGGCGGCGGCGGTCAGGGCGATGGAGGCGGTACGGGAACGTCGTACGCCACGGCTCGCGAGCGCGGCGAGCGCACCGGCGCCCCCGACGCAGACGGTGGTGTGCAGCGCTCCCCATCCGCGGTGGTCCCGCCACAGCATCCGCTCCACGGCCGCCGCGGTCCGCCCGAACGCGGCGACCGGATGACCCCGGTGGGGATCGCCGAGCAGCAGGTCGCCGAGGAGGCCGGTGGCGGCGCCGTACGCGAAGACGCGATCGGCACGCACGGGGTCAGCCCGCCGTGGGGTGAAGTGGAACCCTCGTACTCATCAAGACCCGCAACGGGCAGCCGCGCATGGCGATATGTCCTCACTCAGGGTGTCCGCGCCCTGGTTCGACGAGACCGGCGGTGAGAGTTCCTGGCTCCCGGGGAGTTCCTTCCCCGGTCACAGTGGCGGGACCGCGCCGGATTCACACCGGCTTCCTCTTCTGTCGCCGTACTTGGCTCCGGCAGTCCACCACGGGTTGCAGGACCCGTCAACTTGCCGTTGACCTGCGAGGGGAGAGTGTGCGAAGGCCCACATGGCGCGGGGCGGTGGAGGGCGTGCGCGTGAGGTGCGGGACGACATACGCGTGGGGTGCGGGACGGTGATCCGTCCCGCACCCCACGTGAAGTGATGCCCGTTTCAAGCTGTTTGCCGGAGCGCGGTCACCCGTGCGCGGTCACTTGCCGACGATGAGGAAGATCCCGTACGCCACCGCCGCCGCGCACGCGGCGAAGCAGACGTAGGCGCCGGTGACCGCGAGAGCGGCCGAACCGCCCTGGGCGGACGCGGACTCGCGCTTGGTTAGACCGACGATGCCGAGGGTGAAGAGGCCGACGAGGGCCACGGTGACCACGAGGCTGACTCCGAAGACGGAGCCGAGGGCTGCCCAGTCGATGTTCATGCTGTTCTGTCCTTACACCGTGGCCGGGCGGGTGGGCTCCGCGTCCGGGGACGGGATGGTGGTCTTCAGATCACCGGACAGGTCTCCGGTGACGGGGCCCGCGGGCGGCGGGGTGACCGCGGCCATCGCGGTGGTGACGATGCCGGCCGGCTCGGCGGCGGCCTCGTTGACGTTGTCGACGGTGACCGGCTGACGGCGGGACAGCCTCCAGATGACGCCGGCGCCGGCGACCAGCAGCGCGCCGGTGAGGACGATGCCCCAGGTGCCCTGCTTGGTCAGGAACTCGGCGGCGGCACCGGCCAGGCCGGCGGCCGGCAGGGTCAGGCCCCAGGCGACGAACATCCGGGTCGCGGTCGACCAGCGGACGACACCGTTTTTGCGGCCGAGGCCCGAGCCCATCACGGCACCCGAGCAGACCTGGGTGGTGGAGAGGGAGAAGCCGATGTGCGAGGAGGCCAGGATGGCCGTCGCGGCGCTGGTCTGGGCGGCGAAGCCCTGCTGCGGCGCGAGGTCGGTCAGACCCTTGCCCATCGTGCGGATGATGCGCCAGCCGCCCAGGTAGGTGCCGAGCGCGATGGCGGTACCGGCCGAGACGATGACCCAGGTGGGAGGGTTCGAGCCGGGGGCGATCACGCCGCCGGTGACCAGGGCGAGGGTGATGATGCCCATCGTCTTCTGGGCGTCGTTCGTGCCGTGCGCCAGCGAGACCAGGCCGGCCGAGGCGATCTGACCGGCGCGGTAGCCCTTGGCGGTCGCCTTCGGGTCGGCGCGGTTGCCGATCCGGTACGTCAGCCGGGTGGCCAGCATCGCGGCGAGTCCGGCCACGATGGGCGCGGCGACCGCGGGGAGCAGCACCTTGGTGACGACGGTCGAGCCGTTCACCGACGACCAGCCGGCCGACATGACCGCGGCGCCGATCAGGCCGCCGAACAGTGCGTGGGAGGAACTGGAGGGCAGACCCAGGAGCCAGGTCAGCAGATTCCAGAGGATGGCGCCGACGAGCGCCGCGAAGATCACTTCGGTGCGTATGCCCTCTTCGTTGATGAGTCCGCCGGAGATCGTCTTGGCGACCTCCACGGAGAGGAACGCACCGACGAGATTCAGCACGGCGGACATGGCCACCGCCGTCTTGGGCTTCAGAGCGCCGGTCGAGATGGTCGTCGCCATCGCGTTGGCAGTGTCGTGGAAACCGTTCGTGAAATCGAACACGAGAGCGGTGACGATCACGATTCCGAGGAGGAGCGTGATGTGTTCCATTTACCCAGGCTTCTGTTTGACGTCAGTGGCAAGTGGACCGTAGGCAACCTGAGTGAACGGAAGATGAACTGAGGCAGGCTTAGGGGTGTATCGAACCACGGATCGCCCCTCCGCTTGCGCCGGCGTGGATGCCGGAGGGGTGGCCCGTGGTTCGAACGAAGGCGGAATATCGGGCTCCGCTAGCCCTTCGCGAGCATCCTCAGCCGGGCCATGGATCCGTGGAAGAGATTCTGGTCACCCGGCAGGGTCCCGTTGTTGTCGTACTGCCAGAACGTCCAGGACGACCAGCCGCCCGGCAGGGCGCCGGCGTCCGGTGCGTCGTAGCGGGCCAGCCAGAGGGGGTGGTCCGCGGCGAAGGCGCGACTGTCGCCGGTGCAGGTGTCCCACCAGTGGGCGGTCGTGTAGATCACCGGTCGGCGGCCCGTCTCCCGTTCGAGCTCGTCGCTGAAGTCCTGGATCCAGCTCACGAGTCCGGCCTTGCTCATGCCGTAACACTTGTGCTTGCTGTACGGGTTGTACTCGATGTCGAGCGCCGGCGGCAGGGTCCGGCCGTCGGCCTGCCAGTCGCCCCCGTTGTGTACGAAGTACTCGGCCTGGGTGGCGCCGGACGACTTGTCCGGCAGTGCGAAGTGGTAGGCGCCGCGGAGGATCCCCGCGTCGTACGCCCCGTTGTACTGCTGGTCGAAATAGGGGTTGCGGTACGTGTGGGACTCGGTGGCCTTCACGTAGACGAACCGGGCGCCCTTCGCCTTCGCGCCCCGCCAGTCGACGTTCTTCTGGTGCGAGGAGACGTCATGGCCTCTGGGCGCACCGGTCGCGGCGGCCGGCGTACCCGCGAGCGCGGCTCCGGTGGCGGCGAGCGCCGCCAGGGCGGCCGCGGCCGCGAGGGCGCGGGCGCGGCGACGGAACGGTTGGTGACCACGGGCCATGTTTCCCCCCGGAATGGCGTCGTGCACGGTAAATCCCCCAGAGGTTAGTGGAAGATCATTCAATACATGTCGATCGCCAACCAATAGATTCAAAGAGGTGATGTGTCCGTATATGAACCCTTACGGACGTACGTCTTCCGCCCTGAAGTGCCCTCGCCGCCACCCGGTTGACGTCCGTGCTGACAGGATCGCGGGCATGGCGGAGCGGCGGCGGGACGCGCGGGTCGGGCGGGACGTGGGGGAGGGCGCACGCGGTGCGCGGACGCGGGAGGTGGCCGACGCGTGGGACGAACTCGTCGCGACGGCCCGCCGGACGGTGGCCGACGGGCTGGTCGTCGGAACCTCGGGCAACGTCTCGGTACGGGTCGGCGACACGGTCCTGGTCACGCCGACCGGAGTGCCCTACGGCCGGCTCACGCCCGACGACGCCGTCGCGGTCGACCTCGACGGCCGGCAGACCCTCGGTGTTCTCCGTCCGACCAGCGAACTGCCGATGCATCTGGCGGTCTACCGCGCCACCGACGCGCGCGCCGTCGTCCACACCCACGCCGCGCACGCGACGGCGGTGTCGACGCTCGTGACGGAACTTCCCCTGATCCATTACATGGCGGGCGCCCTCGGTGGACCCGTCCGTGTTGCCCCTTATGCCACATATGGAACCCCCGAGTTGGCCGAGAACATGCTTCAGGCGCTGACCCGGCGCACGGCCTGTCTCCTCCAGAACCACGGCACCGTCGCCCACGGCGAATCCCTGGACCAGGCGTACGACCGCACCGCCCAGTTGGAGTGGATGTCCCGTGTGTGGCTCCTGGCGTCGTCCGTACCGGGACTCTCGCCCGCGCTGCTGTCGCGGGAACAGTTGGAGGAGGCGGGGGAGCGACTGCGGGGGTACGGTCAGCCCGGCCCCGGCGCGGACGGTGTGTCCGTCCCGTGACGGTCGCGGGACGGCAGGCCAGTTCCGTGACGGTCGCGGGACGGCAGGTCCGTTCCGCGACCGTCGCCGCGGAGCGAGCCCCTCCCCCCCCCACGGCCGCGCGAGACGCCCCTCGCCGTGCCCGGACGGCGGAGTCGTCGGGCCGCGCGCCCACTGGCCGACAACGGGATGCGCCGTGAGACTGAATCCGTGCGTACTGCCAAAGCGACGGCCGCGGCCGTCACCGTAGCCCTGGCCGCGAGCGCGGCCTCCGTGGCGGTGGGACGGTTCGCCAGCGACGCCGCGCTCAAGGCGCCGCCCGGCAGGCCCCTGCCCACCGAGCCACGGCTCACCGTGCACGCCACGGCCCCGGGCCGGATCACGCTCACCCGCGCCCTGGCCTCCCGGCGACCGGGAACGTACGGACTGGCCGGCGACGGCTCGCACGCGGTCGTCGGCCCGGTCCTGGAGAACGCGCCCCACAGCGCCGACACGGTCGTACGCCGCCTCGAACGCGTCACCCACGGCACCCTGCGACCCGGCGACCGGGTCTGGCTCACCCCCAACCTGTACGTCGGCAACCCGGGCACCGCACTCGGCCTCGACCACGCCGACGTGGACGTGCCCGGGGAGCTCGGTCCGCTGCCCGCCTGGTTCGTGCCCGGCGTCCGCGACACCTGGGTGATCACCGTGCACGGCCTGGGTGCCACCCGGGAACTCCCGATGAACGTGATGGAGTTCCTGCACCGCAGCAGGCTCCCCGTCCTCGACCTCGCCTATCGGGGAGACGTCGGCGCCCCCCGTCCCCCGGACGGCCTCGGCCACCTCGGCGAGACCGAGTGGCGCGATCTGGACGCCGCGCTGCGCTACGCGATCCGCTACGGCGCCGCGCAGGTCGTCCTGTACGGCTGGTCCACCGGCGCCACCATGGCCCTGCGCACCGCCACCCACTCCGCCCTGCGGGACCGGATCGCCGGGCTGGTCCTGGACTCCCCCGTCCTCGACTGGGAAGCCACGCTGCGTGCCCTCGCCACCGCCCGCCACACCCCGAGAGCCCTGCTGCCGCTCGCGGTCCGGGCCGCCCAGGGCCGCACCGGACTGCACGGCGACCGCACCTGGCAGGCCGCCGATCCCGACCGGCTCAACGTGCCGACGCTGGTGCTGCACGGCCCGGACGACGTCCTCGCCCCCTGGGGACCCTCGCGCCGTCTCGCCCGGCGCCGCCCGGACCTGGTCACCCTGCACACGGTCGCGCAGGCCCCGCACGGCGCCCTGTGGAACGCCGACCCCACGGAGTACGAAGAGGTCCTCCGCCGCTTCCTGACCCCCCTGATGTAGGGGCCGGCCTCACGCACGAGGCCCCGCGACCGCTCCGGCGCACAGCGCCGCTCCTCCCGCACGGGGTCCGGGAGCGCCGTGCCGTGCCGCCCCTTTCGTACGGCGCTCCGACGAAGCACCGGCACGCTTCCGGTTCGGATCGGGTCAACTCGCGCGGGGCCCCGCGTACACATGTCGAGCCCCCGCAAAACCCCGTGCATTGGCCACCCCTGTCGCCTGCTGTGACATTCCGTTTGGGTTTTCGGACCGCCAACCGGAAGACTGCACCTGTGACGTCCCGTAACCCGCGCGACTCCAGGCTCCGACTCGTCCGCCCGCGGCCCCTGGCTGCCGCCCCCCGAGCGGTGACCCAGCGCAGCTCGCGCCGACCCGCACCCCGGCCCCCCGAGGGCACCCCGCCGCCGGCGGAACTCGCCCGCATGGCACGTGCCGGCCTCGCCGACGCGGCCCGCGTCGCCCGCTGGGCCGACTCCCTGCTCGGCCCGGGGCGCGACGGCGCGACCCCCGACGGCAAGGGCACACTCTCCGCGTCAACCGCCGAACGGGCCGCCCAGGAGTTGGGCCTGACCCCGGCTCAGGTCCGCGCGGACTGGGACACCGCCCGCCTCGCGGGCCTCGTCGAGGTGCACGGCGACATCGCCCGCCCCGGCTGGCGTCTGCGCGCCTGGAACCGCGACGACAGCGCCGTCCTGCGCGGCTGGGTCGCCCTCTTCGACGCCTGGTCGCTCGCCCATCCGGAGCCCGCGGACCGTGAGGCGTCCGCCGTCGCCGAGGTCGTCTCCGCGATGCCCCAGGTGCTCTCCTTCCTCCAGCTCTCCGCCGGGCCCGTCCCCGTGGAGCAGCTCCTCGACCTCCTCGAACAGCGGGTCACGGAGCTGCGCACCGAGCGGTGCGAAATCCCCTACGGCCCCCAGCCGGAGCCCGCCCCGGAGACCGCCGCGCCCCCGGACCCGGACGCCCCGCTCGCCCCTCTCCTCGACTGGGCCCTGCACGCCCTCGCCGCCGTGGGAGCGCTCACCTGCGCCGACGGACAGGCCACCCTCACCCCGCTCGGCAGCTGGGCGGTCTGGGTCAAGCTGGAGCAGATCTGCGTCGCCGCGCAGAGCCCCGCCGGGAACATCGAGCAGCCCGCCGCGGACATGCTCCGCGGCTGTGCCCAACTGCGCCCCAACGCGGCCCGCGCCGAGTACCGCGCCTGGCTCGCCGCCCGCCCCGTCGGCAGCGCCGTCACCGAGCTCCTGGAGGCCGCCCGCGGCGAGGACGCCCTCACCCGCGGCCTCGCCTTCGAGGCACTGCGGGTGGTCGGCGCCCCGGCCGAGCCCGATGTGCGCTCCGTGGCCGACGAGAGCTGGCTGCGCCCCTACGCCCTGCTGTGGCTCGCCGAGCACGACGGCCACGACCCCGAGGACGCCCACGAGGTCCTCACCCGCGAGGAGTCCACCTGGCTGTGGGTCGACACCGCCGCCGCGGTCGCCGACCACGGCGAGGCACCGCTCCTCGTGCGCCACCTGGAGTCCGCCGTGCAGCCGACCGTGCCCGCGCTCCTCGACGAGGTGCGCGCCGTAGGCCACCCCCGCACCGTCCAGGTCCTGGTCGCGCTCGCGGCCGCGCACCCGGACCCGGCGCTCGCCAAGGCCGTCCGCCGGGCCGCCTTCCAGGTGCACACCGGGGGGAGCTGAAGGGCGGCGCTCAGGCCGTGCCCGCCCCAGCGCCCGCCCACCGGGGATTACGGGACAGCCCTTAGGCGCCCGTCTCCGGCGCGTACGTGCCGAAGCTCCAGACGTTGCCCTCGGCGTCGCGGGCGAGATAGTCCCGCGAGCCGTAGTCCTGGTCGGTCGGGGGCATCAGGATCTCCACGCCGTGGTCCACGGCGCGCTGGTGGTGTGCGTCGACGTCGTCCACCACCACGTACACCCCGGTGGGGCCGGCGTCCTTCATCGCGGTGTCGAAGACGCCGCCGCGGCCCTTGGAGCCGAGCATCACCGCTCCGCCGCCCTGGACCAGCTCGGCGTGCATCACCGTGCCGTCCTCGCTCTCGTACACCGACAGCTCGGTGAAGCCGAAGGCTTCCGTGAGCTGCCTGATCGCCCCCTTCGCGTCCGCGTACAGCAGTGTCGGGTAGATGCTCGGACGTCCGCCGCCCATACCCGTCATACCGACCACTCCTTCTCGTCCCGCCGCCGGAATGTGACCTGCCCCACAGTCTCGCACCGGTCACTGACAACGCCCCCACGAGCGGGACGGGGCCGTCAGCGGAAGGTGTTGCACTGCGCCATGTCGCCGGTGCGGTAACCCTGGTAGAACCACTGCTGCCGCTGCGCGGCCGAGCCGTGCGTCCAGGTCTCCGGCGTCACCCGCCCCTGGAACCTCTGCTGGATCCGGTCGTCGCCCACGGCCGCCGCCGCGTCCATCCCGTCGCGGATGTCGGCCGCGGTGAGGCTGCTGAGCAGCGGCCTGCCCGTCGACGGGTCCTTCGTCGTCGTCGCGTGGTGCGCCCACACCCCGGCATAGCAGTCGGCCTGCAGTTCCACCTTCACCGAGTTGCTGGTCGCGCCCGAGACACCGTCCTGGGCCCGGCCCAGCGTCCCCATCAGGTCCTGCACGTGGTGGCCGTACTCGTGCGCCACCACGTAGGCCTGCGCGAACGGACCGCCGCTGGACCCGAACTTGGTCCGCAGGTCGTCGAAGAAGCCCAGGTCCACGTAGACCTTGCGGTCGGCGGGGCAGTAGAACGGCCCGACGGCCGAGGTCGCGGTGCCGCAGGCGGTGGCCACCCGGTTGCTGAAGAAGACGGTCGGCGAGCGGGTGTACACGCCGTCGCGCCGCGCGAACTCCTGTGTCCAGAAGTCCTGCACGCTGTTGACCACGGCCACGACGCGGCAGTCCTCCTTGGCGTTCGCGTCCCGCCCCGTCCGGCACGTCTCCTTGATCTGGTCGAGTGAGGAGGAGGTCGCCGCGGGCTGGTCGTCGCCGGAGGAGAGTCCGAGCTGGTCGGGTCCCACTCCGAAGAACAGCCCGAGCAGCAGCGCGACCAGGCCGGCGATGCCGCCGCCGACGGTCGCCCGGCCGCCGGGGATCCGGCTGCCGCGCTCGTCCTGGACCTCGGAGGTGTCCAGGTCGGCGTCGTCGTCGAACTGCATGGGCGCACCATCCTCCGCGTACGGCCGCGTGTGTCGATCGGTGCCGCCATCCTCGTACGCGCCCGGCCCCCCGGCTCCGGACGGAGGGCCGAACGGGGGACCTCCGCAGGCCCCGTGTCCCCGCGAGGCCCCGCCGGGACACGCCTACGCTCTGCGCCGGAGCCCGGGCAGGGGTGAAGGAGGGGGCAGGGGTGGTCACTGTGCCGGTCGGGACGACGCGGTCCGGACGGACCGTTGGGCCTGCACGGACCGTTGGACCTGGAGAGACCACTGGGCCTGTGCAGACCACTGGAACCGGAGAGACCACCGGGCCTGTGCAGACCGCTGGATCCGCATGGACGGCTGGGTCCGCTCGGCCCGCCCCGGCGGGCGCCGGCGGAACGCTTCCCGAGCCGCCTACCCCCGCGGTCCGCCGCCGTACGGCTCGCGGGCTGCTCCTCGTCGCCGTCGCGCTGCTGCTCGCCGTCGCCCACCAGGCACGTCCCGCCCCCTACGGAGACCGGCTCGTGCTCCACGCGCGCGGGGAGCACCCACAGGACACGCCGCTGCCGTCGAGGCCCCCGCTGCGGACGACCGGCGCCACCGTCGAGGCCTACGACGCGGCGACCGGCCGCGCCCGCTGGACGTACGCGCGCCAGGGCCACCGCCCGCTCGCCGTGCTTCCCGCGCGCGGGGACGCGATCGCGCTCTGGGGCGACGGGCTGGTCACCGACACCACCCGGCGCGACGGGAGCGCCGTCCGCCGGCACCGGGCGCTGCCCGGAACCGCCCGCTGGCTCGCGGACCACGAGGCGGCCGGCGTGCTGCGGCTCCTGGGCGACGGCATGCTCGCCGTGATCACCCCCGAGCGCGTCGCCGTCTACCGCGTCGCCGACGGCGATCTGCGCTGGATCCTGCCCGCCCGACCCGGCTGCCGCTTCGCGCCCGCACGTGCCGTTCGTCACGGCGCGGTGCTCCTGATCGCCCGGCCCTGCCCCGCCGAGGACCGCTGGACGGCCGGGCTCGTCGCGGTGGACGACCTGGGCGTCGTCGCCCCGCACCGCGCGCCGCTGGGCAACGGACAGCGGGGCGAGCGTCACGGTGCCGAACCTCCGCGCCCAGGAAAAGTGGTTGCACCGCCCCGTTAGACTTGGCCCATGGCCATTCTCCTCGCGCATTAGACGGCGGGAACGTCCTCAGCCGCCCACCCCGCCAACGACCCTGCCCAGGAGTCTGTCCGTGATCTCCGCCTCCGGTATCGAGCTGCGCGCCGGCGCCCGCATTCTCATCGAGTCCGCCACCTTCCGCATCACCAAGGGCGACCGCATCGGCCTGGTCGGGCGCAACGGCGCCGGCAAGACGACCCTCACCAAGGTCCTCGCGGGGGAGGGCATGCCCGCCGCCGGCAACGTCGCCCGCTCGGGAGAGGTCGGCTACCTGCCGCAGGACCCGCGCACCGGCGACCTCGACGTGCTCGCCCGCGACCGCGTCCTCTCCGCGCGCGGCCTGGACACCCTGCTGCGCAAGATGCGGGAGAACGAACAGCGGATCGCCAACGGCTCGGGAGCCACCCGCGACAAGGCCATGCGGCAGTACGAGCGCCAGGAGACGGAGTTCCTCACCAAGGGCGGGTACTCCGCCGAGGCCGAGGCCGCCACCATCGCCGCGGCGCTCAACCTGCCCGACCGCGTGCTCGGCCAGCCCCTGCACACGCTCTCCGGCGGCCAGCGGCGCCGTATCGAACTGGCCCGGATCCTGTTCTCCGACGCCGACACGCTGCTGCTCGACGAGCCCACCAACCACCTCGACGCCGACTCGATCGTCTGGCTCCGTGACTACCTGAAGACGTACCGCGGCGGGTTCATCGTGATCTCCCACGACGTCGACCTCGTCGAGACGGTCGTCAACAAGGTCTTCTATCTGGACGCCAACCGCGCCCAGATCGACGTCTACAACATGGGCTGGAAGCTCTACCAGCAGCAGCGCGAGGCCGACGAGAAGCGCCGCAAGCGCGAGCGGCAGAACGCCGAGAAGAAGGCCGCGGCGCTGAACGCGCAGGCCGACAAGATGCGCGCCAAGGCCACCAAGACCGTCGCCGCGCAGAACATGGCCAAGCGCGCCGACCGGCTGCTCGCCGGCCTCGAGGCCGTCCGGGCCTCCGACAAGGTCGCCAAGCTCCGCTTCCCGGAGCCCGCGCCCTGCGGCAGGACTCCGCTCATGGCCGAGGGCCTGTCGAAGTCGTACGGCTCCCTGGAGATCTTCACCGACGTCGACCTGGCCATCGACAAGGGCTCCCGCGTCGTCATCCTCGGCCTGAACGGCGCGGGCAAGACGACGCTGCTGCGCCTGCTCGGCGGCGCCGAGAAGCCCGACACCGGAGACGTCATCGAGGGCCACGGCCTCAAGCTCGGCTACTACGCGCAGGAGCACGAGACCCTCGACCCCGAGCGCACGGTCCTTGAGAACATGCGCTCCGCCGCCCCCGACCTGGACCTGGTCGAGGTCCGCAAGACGCTCGGTTCGTTCCTGTTCTCCGGCGACGACGTCGACAAGCCGGCCGGCGTGCTCTCCGGCGGCGAGAAGACCCGACTCGCGCTCGCGACCCTGGTGGTCTCCTCCGCGAACGTCCTCCTCCTCGACGAGCCGACGAACAACCTCGACCCGGCCAGCCGCGAGGAGATCCTCGGCGCGCTGCGCACGTACAAGGGCGCCGTCGTCCTCGTCACCCACGACGAGGGCGCCGTCGAGGCGCTCCAGCCGGAGCGGATCATCCTGCTGCCGGACGGCGTCGAGGACCTGTGGGGCGCCGACTACGCGGACCTCGTCGCACTCGCCTGAGCCCTCGTACGGCCCCGGGGACCGCATGGACAGCCCCGGGGCCGCCGTCAGCACGACGTGATCGAATGGCTGATCCACTGCGTATGGATCATTCGGCCGATCCGTGATCCATCATCTGTGTGAGATCTCCTCGTACCGAAGTGTGTCCTACATCGAATTCGCGGCCGAGTCCTTTGTTCACAAGGGCTCGGCCATTGTGCGTCGCTGACCTGGCACTTTGCCGAAGAACCCGTTCGGCCGTACGGACGGACCAGCGCGGAACCTGTTATTCCACTCGTGGGGACGGGCTCCTGTCGTCAAAACCTTGTCTCACGGACCTTGCCGAATGGCTGGCCATGAAGCCCTTGAGGGGTGATCATGAGAAGTCCAGAGCGCACTTCCCATGAGGAGGCACGGGTGGCCGAGACTCTGAAGAAGGGCAGCCGGGTAACCGGCGCCGCGCGCGACAAGCTCGCGGCAGACCTGAAGAAGAAGTACGACTCCGGTGCGAGCATCCGAGCGCTGGCCGAAGAGACCGGCCGCTCGTATGGCTTCGTGCACCGGATGCTCAGCGAGTCGGGAGTCACGCTCCGTGGGCGTGGCGGAGCGACGAGGGGCAAGAAGGCCGCCTCGGCCTGAGGCCGGGCGTCCCCATCGGCTTCGGTGGTGGCCACCCGGTCGGTCGGGTGATCGACCGGGTGGTTACTGTGCAGTCACTTAGGCGTGTCCCCTGTGGGTGCGCGCCTGATCCGACCGCACCCATCGGAGGCAGCCCATGGCTTCGCTCGACAAGGATCTCGACCCCGTACTCGACAAGGACGGCGTACGGCTCACCGTCGACGACGCGATCGCCACGGTGACGCTGACCAACGCGGCCAAGCGCAACGCCCAGAGTCCCGCTCTGTGGCGGGCGTTGACGGAGGCCGGACGGTCACTGCCGGGCACCGTCCGGGTGGTCGTGCTGCGTGCCGAGGGCAAGTCGTTCTCGGCAGGGCTCGACCGGCAGGCGTTCACGCCCGAGGGCTTCGACGGCGAACCGTCGTTCATCGACCTCGCGCGCGGCACGGATGCCGACCTCGACGCGACCATCGCCGAGTACCAGGAGGCGTTCACCTGGTGGCGGCGCAGCGACGTCGTGTCCATCGCCGCCGTGCAGGGGCACGCCATCGGAGCCGGGTTTCAGCTCGCCCTTGCCTGTGACCTGCGCGTCGTCGCCGACGACGTGCAGTTCGCCATGCGCGAGACCAGCCTCGGGCTCGTGCCCGACCTCACGGGGACGCACCCGCTGGTCGGTCTGGTGGGCTATGCCCGCGCGCTCGAGATCTGCGCGACGGGCCGCTTCGTCGCGGCCGAGGAGGCCGAGCGCACCGGTCTCGCCAACCTCGCGGTCGCGGCGGGACAGCTCGACGACGCGGTACGGGACCTCGCCGCCGCCCTGCTCTCTGCGCCGCGCGACGCCGTCATCGAGACCAAGGCGCTGCTGCGGGGGGCGCGGGAGCGCACGTACGAGGAGCAGCGCCGCGCCGAGCGCGCCGCCCAGGCCCGGCGACTGCGGGACCTCGCCGGCGTGGGGGACTGACCGTCCTCCGGCGGCGGTCACGGGGGGCCGCTCGTGCGGTCCCTCGCGCCCCTGAACCGAACGTCGAGCGCCGCTAACGCACGTCGGTCACCAGTACGGCCACGGACGGGACGTCCGGCAGGACCTCGGCGACGCCGGCTCTGACCGCCCGAGCCACGTCGGCCGTCCGTTCGGCGGCCGAGACCGCCAGTTCGACCCGCACATGGCGGCGCGGCAGCGCCGGCTCCGTACCGCGGACCTCGGTGAAGTGGACCGGACGGCCCAGCGCGCCGGTCAGCCCGTCCACACCCGGGACGGACAGGACGGCGGCCACCACACGCTCCTCCTCGGCCGCGACCGACCCACCGCCCGGACCTGGCCCGCCGTCCGGACCTGGCCCGCCGTCCGGACCTGGCCCGCCGTCCGGACCTTGCCCGCCGTCCGCAGCGGGCCCGCCGCCCGGAGCCGTCTCGTCGCGCGGACCTGGCCCATCGAGGGGAGCCGGTTTGTTGACCGGACGCGCCCCACCGGCCGGAGGCGTCTCCCCGAGCGGACCCGGCTCCCCGAGCGGACCCGGCTCCCCGAGCGGGCTCGGCTCTTCGAGCGGACCCGGGCCGTCGACCGAAGCCGGGCCGGCGACCGAAGCCGGGCCGCCGGTCGGACCCGGGGCGCCGAGGTCCACGGTGGTGGGCGGCGCGTCGGTGTCCACCAGTCCCGTCACCCGCAGGTCCACCTCCGTCACCATGAGCCCCAGACGTTCCGTCGCCGCCGTGGCCAGGGCCGAACGCAGCCGGGCCGCCGCCGTCGGGAGAGGTTCGCCGCCGGGTGCCGAAGGGTCCGCCGAGGCGGTGAACTCCCCGGTGACCCGGAGCGGACCGGGCGGCAGCGCGCCGGGCGGAGGCGGCACGGCGGGCTCGTACGTCTGCTCCGGATCCGTGAGGGAGACCCGCAGCGCGCCGAGGCGGACACCGGGGACACCGGCCGCCGCACGCCGCAGCACCGTGCCGGCCGCCTCCTCGGTGATCCACGCTCCGTCGCGGCGGTGGCCGAGAGGGAGGAGTCGCCCCAGCCCGAGCCGCTGTCTTACCGCCCGCGTCCATCGGTCCGCCGTCATTCCACCAGCCTGCCGTATCCCCGGCGCGCAATCGCGGGGGCGCACTTAGTGTGGGCGGAGGAGGACGACCGAAAGGGACGTGCGGCGATGACCGACATGACGGAGCGGAACCGGACGGAGAACCCCGAGGGCGAGACGCCCCAGACCCGTAAACCCACCCGGCGCGGCGGCGGTGATCCCGCCACCCGGGGGCGGACCACGATCGCCGACGGCGTCGTGGAGAAGATCGCCGGACTCGCGGCCAGGGACGTGCTCGGCGTGCACGCGATGGGCAGCGGGCTGAGCCGTACCTTCGGGGCGGTGCGCGACCGGGTGCCGGGCGGCTCGAAGTCCGTCGCCAGGGGCGTCAAGGCCGAGGTCGGAGAGGTGCAGACCGCGCTCGACCTGGAGATCGTCGTCGAGTACGGGGTGTCGATCGCGGACGTGGCCCGCGCGGTCCGGGAGAACGTCATCACGGCCGTGGAGCGCATGACGGGTCTCGAGGTCGTCGAGGTCAACATCGCCGTGAGTGACGTGAAGCTTCCCGATGAAGAGGACGAGGAGCCGGAGTCACGCCTCCAGTGACCGGGCCGGCCACCGAACTGCTGAGGAGCGCACATGAGCATGGCCGTGATCGGCATGATCGCCGGAATGGCGCTGGGCTTCGCCGGATACTTCGGGGGATTCGGGGCCTTCCTGCTCGTGGCCGCCCTGGGAGCCGTCGGCTTCGTCGTCGGACGGTTCCTCGAAGGGGATCTGGACCTGGGCGCCCTCTTCCGTCCGCGTGACGACCGGCGGCGGTGACACCCGTGACCGGCGCGGCGGCCGGCGACACCCGGCGGACTGCGACGGTTGTCGCGGCGGCCGAGCGCGGCGCGACCCGGATCGCCGACCGCGTCGTGGCCAAGACCGCCGCGCAGGCGGCCCGCGAGGCCCTCGGGCCGCTGCCCCCGGACGCCGCGCCTCCGCACGCGACGGTCCTCGTGCGCCACGACAGCGCCCGCGTCCACGTCCACCTCGAACTCGCCTACCCCACCGACATCGGCGCCCGCTGCAAAGCGGTGCGTTGTCATGTCGTCGAGCGGGTAAGCGCGTTGACGGGGATGGAAGTGCCGGAGGTGACCGTCCAGGTGGAACGGCTGCACCTGATACCGGTACCCGGCGTGGCAAAGGGGAGGACGCAATGAGCGAGCCTCAGGGCTCCGACAGCACGACCCGACGCTTGCCCGTGATGGAGAAGCCGCCCGAGGACCCACTCGACCGGTCCCCGTCGGCGGACGCCCACGACCCCTCGCGCACCCTCGGCGAGGAGGACGGCGCCCAGGGACGGTTCTGGTCGCCGCGCCGCGTCCCCGCGGGGATCGTCGCACTGGTCCTCCTGATCGGCGCGGGCGTCTTCCTGTACGACGTCGCGGCCGTCCGCGCCCACCGGCCCGCGCTGCACTGGCGCAGGTCTCTCGCCCGGCAACTGGCGGAACGCCCCCTCGACGACACCTGGGTTCTCGTCGGCGCCGGGATCGCCGCGGCCGTCGGGCTCTGGCTGATCGTCCTCGCGGTGACCCCGGGACTGCGCGGCGTCCTGCCGATGCGGCGCACCCACCACGACGTACGGGCCGGGCTGCACCGGGACGCCGCCGCCACGGCACTGCGCGACCGGGCCATGGAGGTCTCCGGAGTGCAGTCGGCCAGGGTCCGTACGGGGAGGCGCACGGTGGACGTCCACGCGGTCTCGCACTTCCGTGAACTCGACGAGGTACGTGCCGACCTGGACGCCACACTCGCCGACGGCATCAGGGGTCTGGGGCTCTCCCGGCCCCCCTCGCTCTCGGTGCACGTGAGGCGTCCCGGACGGAAGGGGTGAGTACGATGCTCAGGATCGTCAACCGGGTGGTGCTGGGAGTCGTCGGGCTCGCCCTGGTCGTCCTCGGCGGCTCCGTGCTCGCCATCGGACTGGGGGTGCGTCCGCCCTCCTGGTGGATATACGACGGGCGGCACGACGTGCTGCTGAGCGACGCCGGACGGACCCGCTGGCGGGACCAGGGCTGGTGGTGGCCGGCCGTCATCGCCGGGCTCGCGGTGCTCGTCCTGCTCGCCCTGTGGTGGCTGGCGGCGGTGCTGCGCCGGCGCCGCCTGGCGGAGGTGCTGGTCGACGTCGGCGACGGTGAGGGCGCGCTGCTGCGCGGCCGGGCCCTGGAGGGCGTTCTCGCCGAGGACGCCGGGCGTCTGGACGGTGTCACGCACGCCCAGGTGCAGTTGACCGGGCGGCGGGGCGCTCCGGGCGCACGGGTGCAGCTCCTGATGGAACCCCATGTGGACCCCGGACACACGCTGCACCTGCTCACGACGGAGGCGCTCGCGCACGCCCGTGACTCGGCGGGCCTCGCCGCGTTCCCCGCGGAGGTGCGCCTGCGCTCGGTCAAGCACCGTGCGGAACGCGTGAGTTGAGCCGGACGGCAGGCGGCCGGGGCTTCCCCGGCCGCCTGCCGCCGAAGACAGTGTCAGGCCGAGCCCCCACCGACCGCCGAAGCCGATGGGGATGATCCCGGCGGCCGCCACCGGACCGACGGAAGCCGCCGACACCGGTACGGATGGAACCCGGTCCGCGATAGCCGGCCGCGTCGGTACCTGGTCCGCGAGGGCCGGCCGCGTCGGTACCTGGTCCGCGGGAGCCGGCCGCCGGCGCCTGTACCGCGAGAACCGGCCGCCGCAGATACCCGTTCAGTCGGCACCCCGTGCCGTCAGAACCGGTACCGCCGGCACCCGTACCGCCAGAAGCGCCGCCGGCGTCCGTACCGCCGGAACCGGTGCCGCTGCCGCTGAGGGCTGTCCCGTGATCCCCGGCGGGCGCACGACGACAGCCACGGCACCTCGCCGCGTTGTCGGATCGCCCGAACACACCCCGGTATGAGGACGACCCTCCGGCTTGCGATGCACCGCATCCGACGCCGCGCGCTGATCCACCGGGGATTACGGGACAGCCCTTTAGAACCCGTGCCGCATGCCGCCGTCCACCGGCAGCATGATGCCCGTCAGGTAGGACGCCGCGGGGGAGAGCAGGAAGGCCGCCGTGCGGCCGAACTCCTCCGGGGCGCCGTACCGGCGCAGCGGGATGCGGGCCTCGTTGGCCGCCCGGGTGGCCTCCGGGTCGGCGGAGAGACCGTCGAGCTCGCGGACGCGGTCCGTGTCGATGCGGGCCGGGAGCAGACCGACCACGCGGATGCCCCGCGGACCCAGCTCGTCCGCGAGGGACTTGGCGAAGCCGGCGAGCCCCGGACGCAGACCGTTGGAGATGGTCAGGCCCGGGATCGGCTCGTGCACCGAACCCGACAGGACGAAGCCGACGACACCGCCGTCACCCAGCTCCGCGACGGCCGCGCGGGCCAGCCGGACCGCGCCCAGGAAGACCGACTCGTACGCCGACGTCCACTGCTCGTCCGTGGTGTCCGCGACGAACCCGGGCGGCGGCCCGCCGACGCTGATGAGGATGCCGTCGAATCCGCCGAAGTGCTCGCGTGCGGCCGCGATCAGCCGGGCCGGGGTCCGCGGGTCGGCGTTGTCCGCGGCCACCCCGACCGCGTTCGGGCCGAGCGCGGACGCGGCGTCGGCGGCGCTCCTCTCGTCGCGTCCCGAGACGATCACCTTCGCGCCGTCGGCGGTGAGCTCGCGCGCGGCGGCGTTGCCCAGACCACGGGTGGCTCCCGTGACGACGTACACACGGTCCTTCAGTCCAAGATCCATGGCATCCATCCTCCCCCATCCCGTCATTCCGTCTGTTCGGCCCCTCCCATCGTCTCCGCGCTCTCGCCCCCGAACAGGTTGAACGCGGTGCCCACCAGGCCGAGATGGCTGAAGGCCTGCGGGAAGTTGCCGAGCTGGCGGCGCCCCACGGGGTCGTACTCCTCGGCGAGCAGCCCCACGTCGTTGGTGAGCCCGATCAGCCGCTCGAACAGGTCGTGGGCCTCCTGCGTACGGCCCGTCATCTGCAGTGCGTCGGCGAGCCAGAACGAACAGACGAGGAAGGCGCCCTCGCCGCCGGGCAGGCCGTCGACGTCCGTGCCCTCCTCGCTGTAGCGGCGCAGCAGGAAGCCGTCGCGTTCGAGTTCCGCGCGGACCGCGTCGATGGTGCCGATGACCCTAGGATCGTCCGGCGGCAGGAAACCGGTGCGCGGGATGAGCAGCAGCGACGCGTCCAGCTCACGTGAACCGTAGGACTGCGTGAAGGTGTTCCGCTCCGCGTCGAACCCGCGCTCGCACACCTCCTTGTGCACCTCGTCGCGCATCTCGCGCCAGCCGTCCAGGTCGCCGGTGAGCCCCGGGTCCGCCTCCAGGGAGCGCACGGCGCGGTCGGCGGCCACCCAGGCCATCACCTTCGAGTACACGAAGTGCCGACGGGGACCGCGCACTTCCCAGATCCCCTCGTCGGGCTGCCGCCAGGCGGTCCGCAGGAAGTCCATCAGCGCGCACTGCAGCCGCCACACGTGCGGTTTGGACGGCAGGCCGGAACGCCGGGCCAGTTCGAGCGAGTCGATGACCTCGCCGTACACGTCCAGCTGCAGCTGCTTCACCGCTTCGTTGCCGATCCGGACCGGGTACGAACCGGCGAAGCCGCGCAGCCACGGCAGCTCGAACTCGGGCAGCCGGCGCTCGCCGGAGAGCCCGTACATGATCTGCAGGTCGGCCGGGTCGCCCGCGACCGCGCGCAGCAGCCAGTCGCGCCAGGCCTCGGCCTCCTCGTGGTACCCGGCCGCCAGGAGCGCGCCGAGGGTGAGCGTGGAGTCGCGCAGCCAGCAGTAGCGGTAGTCCCAGTTGCGGACGCCGCCCAGCTCCTCCGGGAGCGAGGTGGTGGGGGCCGCCACGATGCCGCCCGTCGGCGCGTAGGTGAGGGCCTTGAGGGTGATCAGGGAGCGGACCACGATGTCCCGGTAGGGGCCCTGGTAACGGCAGCGCGCCGCCCACTCCTGCCAGTCGGAGACGCTGGACCGCAGCGCCTCGAACGGGTCGATCAGCGGGGGGCGCGGCCAGTGCGAGGGGTGCCAGGTCAGTACGAAGCCGACTTTCTCGCCCGCCTCCACGGTGAACTCCGAGAGCGTACGGAAGTCCTTGCCCCAGGTGCGTACCTCGGGCTCGCTGCGCAGCCACACCGAGTCCGGGCCCGCGACCGCCACCCGGTGACCGTCCGACTTGCGCATCCACGGCACGACGGAGCCGTAGTCGAAGCGCAGCCGCAGGGTGCTCTGCACCGTGACGCGGCCGCTGAGGCCTTCCACGATACGGATGAGGTCGGGGGCCTTGTCGCGCTGCGGCATGAAGTCGGTCACCCGGACCGCGCCGTCGTCCGTCTCCCATTCCGAGTCGAGCACCAGGGAGTCCGGCCGGTACTCGCGCCGGGTACAGGGGCCCTCTCCCTTGGGTGCGATCCGCCAGTGGCCGTTGTTCTCGTCGCCGAGCATCGCGGCGAAGCAGGCGGCCGAGTCGAACCGTGGCACGCATAGCCAGTCGATCGACCCGTCCCGGCCCACCAGTGCGGCCGTCTGTTCGTCCCCGATGAGCGCGTAGTCCTCGATACGTGGGTGCACGTGGGGCGGGTTCCCGGCAGGGGCCGGGGCCAATCGGGTCGGGGGCCGACCGGGTGAACCGGGGGACGTTCCGCCGTGGACCGTCCGCGGCGCCGGGCGGGGAGAAACGCTCCCGCGGGCGGGCGTGGACCGCACGGGCCGGGGCCGTTCCGGCGTGGCCTGCACGGTGGCCGGTGCCGTTCCGGCGTGGTCTAAACGGCGGCCGGTGCCGGTTCCGGCGCTGTCTCGGCGGTGGCGGCCGTCGCGCGCTCACGGCGTTCGCGGCGGACCAGGACCACCCAGCCCACGGGAACGCCCGCGGAGAAGAGCCACCACTGGATCGCGTACGCCATGTGCGGGCCGATGTCGCCGTGCTCGGGGTCGGGGAGCAGCTCGGGCGAGTCGCCCTTGGGGGCGGGCGCGGTCTGCTCGATGTAGCCGCCCAGGACCTGCTTGCCGAGGCTCCTCGCCTGCTGCCCGCTGCTGATCAGCATGACCTGACGGTCGGGCAGCCCCGCGACGTTCTTGATACCGCTGGCACCGGTCGTCTCGTCCGGCATCAGCCGTCCGGTGACGGTGACCTCGCCCTTCGCGGGCGCCGGGATCCTCGGGAACGCGGTCTGCGCGCCGTTCGCCGGGATCCAGCCCCGGTTGACCATCAGCACCCGTCCGTCGTCCAGGTCGAAGGGGGTCAGGACGTGGAAGCCGACCTCGCCGTCCGCGTTGGTGCGGCGCCGTACGACGACCTCGTGCGCGGTGTCGTAGGTCCCCTTGGCGGTCACCCGGCGGTACAGGTCGTCGTGCGGGACGAGCCGTCCCGGCGCGGTGAGCGACTCGGCGGGTACCGGCTTCGCGGACAGCGAGGCGGAGATCACCGCGTTCAGCGCGACCTTGTGCTCATGCCGGTGCAGCTGCCAGAAGCCCAGCTTGATCATCGTCGGGATGAGGGCGAGGGCCACGAGGGTGAGAATCACCCACTGCCGGGACAACAGGAAGCGGTACACCCCATTGACGGTACTCGGCACGATTCGGCCCTCGACGGGAGGGTCCCGCCGAGGGCCGGGCTCCGGCTCACACCTTGTCGATGATCCCCACCCTCCCCTCCGCGCGGGCGCAGTGGGCTCCGCAGAACCAGTGGCCCTCGACCTCGACCCCCTGGCCGATGATCTGGACACGACAGTGCTCGCAGATCGGGGCCATCCGGTGGATCGCGCAGGAGAAGCAGTCGAAGACGTGCACCGCGCCCTGCGCGTGCACTTCGAACGTCATGCCGTAGTCATTGCCGCATACTTCGCATCTGGCCATGCGCCACAGGGTGCGGGGCCGACGCGGCACCGGCGAGCGGGCGCCGGGCGAGTCGCGCGCCAATCACCCGTACGTCGGTCTGTCACCCGTACGCCGGTCGGTCGCCCGCACGTGGATCTGTCAGGGGTGGGCCGGTCGGTCGCTCGTAAGTCGACCGGTCACCGGTGCGCCGGTCGGTCGCCGGTCATCCGTACGTGCGCCGGTCATCCGTACGTGCGTCGGCCACCGCGGCGTGCGCCCGGTCGCCAGCGCGGGCGCCGGTCACCCGAGGGCGCGCCGGCGGTGCCCGGTCACCTGGCCGGTGCCGCTTCCACGTCCCGCAGCAGCTGGCCGAACGCCGCCTCGTCGATCACCGGCGTGCCGAACTGCCGGGCCTTGACCACCTTGGACGTGCCGGAGTCCGGATCGTTCGTGACGAGCAGGCTGGTCAGCCGGGACAGGCTCGTCGCCACGTGCAGGCCGGCCTCGACGGCACGGTCCTCCAGCAGCTCGCGGTCGACGGACGTGTCCCCGGAGAACGCCACCCGCATGCCCTGCTTGAGCGGTTCACCCGGTTCGTAACGTCCTGGGTTGGGATAGGGGCATGCGGGGCGTTTGCGTGAGGGGCGCCAACTCCCCGACGGATAGCCTCCCCCGGACCCGTAGCCGCCCCCGTATCCGCCTCCGGAGGACCCGTCCCCGTACCCGCCGGACTGCCGCCCGACGCGGGGCGCGGCGGGGCTTTCCGACCACTCCTTGAGCGGCCGGCACTCCAGCAACGGCAGCCGGATCCCCTCGCGCGCGGCCGCCCGCAGGCTCGGCCGGAACGCCTCGGCCAGCACCCGCGCGTCGTCCAGCGCGTGGTGCGCGCGCTGCTGCACGACGCCGAAATGCGCGGCCAGCGACTCCAGCTTGTGGTTGGGCAGCGGAAGGCCCAGCTCCTTGGAGAGCGCGATGGTGCACAGCCGCTGACGCACCGGCGCCTCACGCTCGGCGCGCGCGTACTCCCGCGCGATCATCGACCAGTCGAAGACGGCATTGTGCGCGACGAGGACGCGGCCGTCTAGCCGGGCGGCGAACTCCTCGGCGATGTCCTGGAAGAGCGGGGCTCCTTCGAGTACGTCGCTCGTCAGACCGTGGATCCACACCGGGCCCGGGTCCCGCTCCGGGTTGACCGTCGTGTACCAGTGGTCCTCGACCTCGCCGCGCGCGTCCAGCCGGTAGACGGCGGCCGAGATTATCCGGTCGTCCCGGGCCAGGCCGGTGGTCTCCACGTCGACGACCGCGTACCCCTGCGGATACGCGGCCGGCCAGGAGGCTGGGGACGCTGCGGTCGTCAGGTCTTCGAGCATGGTCATTGAGGATACGGGCCACGACCGACAGCCCCGCCCCCGGACTCCGCGCGCCCGCCGGGGCCGGGCCGCCTCCTACGGCGTCAACAACCCGGCCACCAGCGCCTTGACGGACGCCGTGAACAGCCGGTCGGTGTCGACCGGTCCCGCCAGCGCCCGCGCGAGCGCCGGGTCGCACTCGGCGGTGCGCGCCCCCCACAGCTCCTCCTCACCGGGACGCTGAGCCGGAGCGCGCTCGCGGTTGCGTTCGACCAGGACGTGCCCGACGACCTGGAACTGCACGGCCCGCACGACCCGGGCGGCGCGCGCGCCCCGCAGCCCCGCCGCGCGCACCTCGCGCACCAGCGCCTGCTGCGCGGGCAGGAACATCCGTTCCGTCAGCCCGCGTTCGTGCACCATCGCGATGAGGTGCGGATGCTCACGCAGTTGGCGGCGCAGGGCGCGGGCCACCGACACGACACGTGCCGCCGGGGTGCGCCCGGTGGGCCGGATCTCGCCGAGGTCGGCGACGGTCCGTTCGACCAGTGCGTCCAGCAGCGACTCGCGGTTGCCGACGTGCCAGTAGATCGAGGTGACCGCCGTGCCCAGTTCGGCCGCGAGCCTGCGCATCGTCAGGGCGTCCGGGCCGTGCAGCCTCACCAGGGCCCCGGCAGCGTCGAGGACCGTCTCGCGGCTGACTGCCGGTCTCGTCATGACGCCCCCAAGTCCGTTTCGTGCACGCGTATTTACCCTTCGCGAGGTCTGCTGTAACTGTGTTACAGCTGACGGCCCATCAGAGAAGGGCGGTACGACATGGCACGAGTGAGGTACGGCGCGCGCAGCGAGGCGGAGATCACCGCCGCGCGCGCCGCGAGCGCCAGGCTCCCCGACATCTGGTCCACCGGTGTGGTGGCCGTCTGGGAGAGCGATCCGGACGCGGTCGCGGCGGTCCTGCCGCCCCCGCTCAAACCCACCGCGCGGCCGCTGGCGCGGGTGAACATCAGCAAGGTCGACCTGCCCGGATACCCGTTGGGCGCCGGCTCGTTCGCCGTCGCCGCGGCGCACGACGGGGTCGAGGGCTGGTACCCGCTCGTGATGCCGATGACCCACGAACGCGCCCTGACCGGTGGCCGCGAGGTCTTCGGCGAGCCCAAGAAGCTCGGCGAGGTGACGGTCGAGCGGGACGGTCTCGTGGTGCGCGCCACGCTCGCCCGGCACGGCATCGCGTTCGTCGAGGTGCGCGGCGCGGTGAGCGGTGACCTGCCGTTGCCCGAGCCCTCCCGGAGGACCGACTTCTACTTCAAGTTCCTCCCCGCCGTGGATGGTTCGGGCTTCGACGCCGACCCCGTCCTCGTGCACTGCGTGCGCGAGGAGAGAGTGCGCCGGCTGGAGCGCGTCACCGGGGACGTGGTCCTGCGCGAGTCGATGTACGACCCGGTGGCCGACCTTCCCGTCCGCGAGCTCGTCGGGATCACCCTCGGCGAGAAGACCACCGACCAACGGGGCAAGGTCGTCGAGCGCGTCGACGCGCGGGCCCTGCTGCCCTACGCCCACCAGCGCTACGACGATCCGCGGCAGCTGCTCGACGGGCCTCCCGAGGGGAGCGTCTGATGCGGCTGCGGGCGGGACAGGTCGCCGTCGTCACCGGCGCGGCGAGCGGCATCGGGCTGGCCATGGCACGGCGGTTCGCGGCCGACGGTCTGAAGGTGGTCCTCGCGGACATCGAGGAGAGCGCCCTGGAGAAGGCCGCGAGCGGGCTGCGCCAGGACGGGGCCGACGTGCACGCGCGCGTGGTCGACGTCGGGGAGCGCGCGGACGTCGTCGCGCTCGCCGAGGACGTCTACGGGAGGTACGGCGCCGTACATGTCCTGTGCAACAACGCCGGGGTCGGCTCCGGCGCCGAGGGCCGGATGTGGGAGCACGACCCGAACGACTGGAAGTGGGCCTTCGCCGTCAACGTCTGGGGTGTCTTCCACGGCATCCAGGCGTTCGTGCCGAGGATGATCGCCGGGGGAGAGCCGGGGCACGTCGTCAACACCTCGTCCGGTGACGGCGGGATCGCCCCGCTGCCCACGGCCTCCGTCTACGCCGTCACCAAGGCCGCCGTCGTGACGATGACCGAGTCCCTCTACGCGCATCTGAAGGCGGAGCAGTCGCGCGTGGGGGCGTCCGTGCTCTTCCCCGGGCCGCACATGCTCCGTACCGGGCTGTGGGAGTCGCACCGCAACCGGCCGTCGCGGTACGCGAAGCAGCGGCCGCGCAGGACCCCGTACCGCGGCCTCGACCAGTGGGAGGCCGCGATGAGGGAGGCGGGTCGGGAGGTGCGGTTCACACCGGTCGAGGAGGTCGCCGACCTGGTGGCGGACGGCATCGGGGCGGACCGCTTCTGGCTGCTGCCGGAGAGCGAGCACAGCGACCGGCAGATCCGCGCGCGCTCGCAGTCGATGCTCGACCGCGCGGACCCGTCGTACCTCGAACCCTTCATCCTGGACTGAGGAGGCGGGCGATGCCCGACCTGGATCCCTATCTGATCATCTCCTCCGACTGCCATGCCGGGCTCCCCACCGAGGAGTACCGGCCCTATCTCGACTCCCGTTTCCACCGGGACTTCGACGAGTTCCTCGCGGGCCGGGACCGGCGCCGCGAGGAGATGACACGGCTCGGCGTCCGCAACGAGGCGTTCGCGGACAAGTGGTTCCAGGACAACGAGGAGGGTCTGCGCGGCGGTTGGGACACCGGGCAGCGCCTGAAGGAGCTGGACGGCGACGGGGTGGCCGGGGAGGTGGTCTTCCCGGACGCCGACGCCGTGGACAGCCGGACGGCCGCCCCCTTCGGCGTGGGCCTCGGTCTCTCCGGCGACCAGGACCCGGCGCTGGGCATGGCGGGTGCCCAGGCGCACAACCGCTGGCTCGCCGAGTTCGTGGGCGAGAACCCCGAACGGCACTGCGGGGTCGCCCTGCTGCCCGTCACGGCGCAGACCGAGCGGGTCGTCGCGGAGGTGTACCGCGCCAAGGAGTCGGGGCTCGGCGCCCTGATGATCCCCGCCATGTGGGTCGACAAGGAGCCCTACCACGACCGCCGCTACGACCCCGTGTGGGCCGCGGCCGCCGAGTGCGGGCTCCCGGTGGTCACCCACTCCGGGGCGGCGCCGCGCCACGAGTACGGCGACCACCTCGGAATCTATGTGAGCGAGGTGACCTGGTGGCCGGCGCGTCCGCTGTGGTTCCTGCTCTGGTCGGGAGTCTTCGAGCGGCACCCGGGCCTCAGGTTCGGCGTCGCGGAGTCGGGCTGCTGGTGGCTGCCGAACCTCCTCTGGTTCATGGACCGTCTCTACCTCGGCGCGCACGGCGGCAAGAAGCTGTCGCCCTTCGCGGAGCTGAAGCGTCCCCCGCACGAGTACCTGGACCGCCAGGTGTTCGTCTGCGCCACCAACACCAAGCGGCGCGAACTCGCCCAGCGCTACGAGATCGGCGTCGACAACATCCTCTGGGGCAGCGACTTCCCGCATCCCGAGGGCACCTGGCCCGACACGCGCGCGTGGCTGTCGAGAACGTTCCACGACATCCCGGTGGCGGAGACCCGCCGCATACTCGGTCTCGCGGCCGCCGAGGTCTTCGGCTTCGACACCGCGAAACTGGCCCCGCTCGCCCGGCGCATCGGCCCGACCCCCGCCGACCTCGGCCAGTCCGAGGACCAGGCGGCCGTGACGGCGTCCTGGGCACGCTCCCGCGAAGTGGGCCGCCACTGGCTCACGGACCACGACTTCCCCGTACTGGGGGCCACCCCGTGACCCCGGCACCCCCCGGCACCTCTGCGCCGTCCCTGGACGACGACCGGTACACGGTGATATCTGCCGACTGCCACGCGGGCGCGGATCTCCTCGACTACAGGCCCTACCTGGAGAAGGAGCACCACGAGGCGTTCGACGCGTGGGCGGCCGCCTACGTCAACCCCTACCAGGACCTGCTCGCCGACACCGCGGACAGGAACTGGAACTCCGAGCGGCGCCTCGCGGAACTCGAGCGGGACGGCATCGTCGCGGAGGTCGTCTTCCCGAACACCATCCCGCCCTTCTTCCCGTCGGCGTCCCTGACGGCGCCCGCGCCCACGGCACGGGAGTTCGCACAGCGGTGGGCCGGGCTGCGCGCCCACAACCGGTGGCTGGCGGACTTCTGCGCGGCCGCGCCGGGTCGCCGGGCGGGTGTGTTCCAGATCCTCCTGAACGACGTCGACGAGGCGGTGGGGGAGATCCGCCGCGCGGCCGACGCGGGTCTCACCGGCGGTCTCCTGCTGCCCGGCACGCCCCCGGGGTCGGGCCTGCCCGAGCTGCACTCCACGGCGTACGACCCGATCTGGGCGGCCTGTGCCGAGCTGGGCGTCCCCGTGAACCACCACGCGGGTTCCGCGTCGCCGCCGCTGGGCGACGAGCCGGCCGCACGGGCGGTCTTCATGGTGGAGACGACATGGTTCTCGCACCGGGCGCTGTGGCACCTGGTCTTCGGCGGCGCGTTCCGCCGGCACCCCGGTCTGAAGCTGGTGCTGACCGAGCAGGGCTCGGGCTGGATCCCCGGAGTGCTCGACATGCTGGACTACTACCACGGGCGACTGGTCGCCGCCGGTACGAAGGCGTCCACCGCCGAAGCCAAGTTCGGCGCGGGCCTCGGGGACTCGATGGGCGAGCGGCCCTCCCAGGTCTGGCGCGAGAACTGCTGGGTCGGCGCGAGCTTCATGCGCCCGCACGAGGTGCCGCTGCGCGACCGCATCGGCCTCGACAAGATCATGTGGGGCAGCGACTACCCGCACGACGAGGGCACCCACCCCTACTCGCGCGAGGGGCTGCGGATCGCCTACGCGGGCCTGCCGCGGGAGGAGGTCGCGGCCATGGTCGGCGGCAACGCGGCCCGGGTGTACGGCTTCGACCTGGAACGTCTCGCCCCGCTCGCGGCCAAGGCGGGACCGACGGTGGCGGAACTCGCCGAGCCGCTCGGCGAACCGCCCGCCGACGCGACGAGCCCGGCGTTCGCGAAGGGAGGGTCGGTGCGTGTGTGGTGATGCGCGGGGTGCGATCCTCGCCGTGTGACCGAAGCGACGCACGACGAGGCCCACAAAGGAGCCCTCGGATCGCGGCTGAACTGGCTGCGGGCCGGGGTCCTGGGCGCCAACGACGGGATCGTCTCCACCGCGGGTCTCGTCGTCGGCGTCGCGGGCGCCACGGACGACCGCGGCACATTGCTGACGGCCGGGCTCGCGGGCCTGCTGGCCGGCTCGATGTCGATGGCGGCGGGCGAGTACGTCTCGGTCTCCACCCAGCTGGACTCCGAGAAGGCCGCGCTGGCGATGGAGCGACGCGAACTCAGGGAACAGCCCGAGGCCGAACTCGAGGAGCTGACCGACCTCCTGGAGCAGCGCGGCCTGTCGCACGGGGTGGCCCGCGAGGCGGCGCAGCAGCTCACCGAACGGGACGCGCTCAGGGCCCACGCGCGCGTGGAGCTCGGCATCGACCCCGACGATCTCACCAACCCGTGGCACGCCGCCTGGGCGAGCTTCGTGTCCTTCACGGTGGGCGCCCTGCTGCCGCTGCTGGCGATCGTCCTCCCGCCGAGCGGCTGGCGCCTGCCCGTCACCGTGGTCTCCGTCCTCGCCTCCCTGTTCGTCACCGGCTGGGTGAGCGCCCGCCTGGGCGCGGCGGAGCCGCGCCACGCGGTTCTGCGGAACGTGGCGGGCGGAGCGCTGGCGATGGGGGTCACATACCTGGCGGGGGTGCTGCTGGGGGCGGCCGGGACATGAGGGGCCGTGGCGGTGGACGACCGGTGCAGGCGGCCTCCGCGTCCCGCCCACATCTGCCGACGCCGGCCGCCCATTGGCGGAGATCACCAAGAAGCAAGCGCGTACCGCCGGTAATACTTGTCGGTAACAACGTCTAGCCGTGGCCGATCCGCCGTCCTACGGTGCATCCATGCCGAACCTGCCCGATGTCGTGCTGTGGTCGATACCCGCCTTCGTGCTGCTCACCGTGATCGAGATCGTGAGCGTCAGGATCCATCCGGACGAGGAGGACGCGGGATACGAGGCAAAGGACGCCGCCACCAGCGTCGGCATGGGTCTCGGCAGCCTCGTCTTCGACTTCCTGTGGAAGATCCCGATCGTCGCGCTCTACACGGCGATCTACGAACTGACGCCGCTGCGGGTGCCCGTACTGTGGTGGACCGTCCCGCTGATGCTGCTCGGGCAGGACTTCTTCTACTACTGGTCGCACCGCGGACACCACGTCATCCGCATCCTGTGGGCCTGTCACGTCGTCCACCACTCCAGCCGGAAGTTCAACCTCACCACGGCGCTGCGCCAGCCCTGGACCACCTGGACCGTCTGGCCCTTCTACGTGCCGCTGATCGCCCTCGGCGTACACCCGGCGGCGCTCGCGTTCTGCTCGTCCGCGAACCTCGTCTACCAGTTCTGGATCCACACCGAGCGGATCGACCGGATGCCCCGCTGGTTCGAGTTCGTCTTCAACACGCCGTCGCACCACCGGGTGCACCACGCCTCCCAGGGCGGCTACCTCGACCGGAACTTCGGCGGGATCCTCATCGTGTGGGACCGGCTCTTCGGGTCCTTCGTCGCCGAGACCGAGCGGCCCGTCTACGGGCTCACCAAGAACATCGCCACGTACAACCCGCTGCGCGTCGCCACCCATGAGTACGCCGCCATCGCCAGGGACTTGAGGGCGGCGGCGAGCTGGCGCGAGCGCGCGGGACGGGTGTTCCGCGGCCCCGGCTGGCAGCCGGCCCCGGCCCGCGCCGAGCGCGAGCCGGTCACGGAGTCCATCGCGTGAGCCCACGGCACGCGCGCGTGCTGCTCGTCTCCTTCGGCGCGGCGGCCCTCGTGGACCTCGTCTCGCTGGCCGCCGGGTTCACACCGGGGCACCTCGTCGCCAAGCCCCTCCTGATGCCGCTGCTCGCCGCCCACACGGTCGCCCGCGGCGGACCGCGGCTCCTGGTCGCGGCCCTGCTCTGCGGCTGGGGCGGCGACGTCCTGCTGCTCTCCGACGCCGACCCGGCGTTCCTGGTCGGGATGGCCTCCTTCGCGGCCGGACACGTCTGCTACCTCGTCCTCTTCCGCGGAGCCGCCGCGCTCCCGGCCGCACGCGCACGGGGAGCACTGCTCGCCGCCGTCTACGCCCTCGCCCTGACCGCCACGGTCACCCTGCTCTGGCCCGGACTGCCCGCCGGTCTCCGGATCCCCGTCGCGGGCTACAGCCTGCTGCTGACCGCGATGGCGTACGGCGCCACCGGACTCGGCCGCCTCGCGGCCGCCGGCGGGGCGCTCTTCATGCTCTCGGACACGCTCATCGCCACCGGCGTCGCCGACTGGCCGCAGCTCCCGAGACCGGACTTCTGGATCATGTCGACCTATGCCGCCGCCCAGTTCTTGCTGGTCAGCGGAGTCCTGAACACCCTCGGCGCGCGGCCCGCGCCGAGGGCGGCGTACGGTGAGATGCGCTCAACCACCCCCTGAGCGCATCTCACCCCAGCCGATCAGCCGAGAAGGATCCTCGTCATGCGCGCCACCACCATCCACGCTCCTTACGACATGCGCGTGGAGGACGTGCCCGAGCCCGTGGTGCAGTTGCCGACCGACGCGGTCGTCCGGGTGCTGCGGTCCTGCATCTGCGGCAGTGACCTGTGGGCCTACCGCGGTGAGGCGGCGCGCAAGCCGGGGCAGCGAATCGGGCACGAGTTCCTCGGCATCGTCGAGGAGGCCGGCTCGGACGTGACCGGTGTGCGGCGCGGTGACCTGGTCGTCGCGCCCTTCATGTGGTCCGACGGCGTCTGCGACTACTGCCGCGAGGGGCTCACCACCTCGTGCGAGCACGGCGGCTTCTGGGGCGCCGTGGGGTACGACGGCGGGCAGGGCGAGGCCGTGCGGGTCCCCTTCGCCGACGGCACCCTCGTCCAGCTGCCCAAGGAGGCGGCCTCCGACGACCGTCTGCTGTCGGCACTGCTGACGCTGTCCGACGTCATGGGCACCGGCCACCACGCGGCCCTCGGCGCGGGGGCCCGCAAGGGCGCCACCGTCGCGGTCGTCGGGGACGGCGCCGTGGGCCTGTGCGCCGTCCTGGCCGCCAAGCGGCTCGGCGCCGAGCGGATCATCGCACTCGGACGCCATGAGGTGCGTACGGACATCGCGCGCCGTTTCGGCGCCACGGACGTTGTCGCCGAGCGCGGCGAGGCGGCCGTCGAGGCCGTGCGCGAGCTGACCCGCGGACAGGGCGCGCACGCCGTCGTGGAGGCGGTCGGCACCGAGCAGTCCATGCGGACGGCGGTGAACATCACCCGCGACGGCGGCGCCATCGGCTTCGTCGGAGTGCCGCACGGCAGTGGCACGGGCCTGGACCTGGGCGTCATGTTCGACCGGAACATCGCGCTGCGCGGCGGTGTCGCACCGGTGCGCGCGTACATCCCGGAGCTGCTGCCCGACGTCCTCGACGGCACCATCGACCCGTCGCCGGTCTTCGACCGGACCGTCGACCTGGAGGGTGTGCCCGAGGGCTACAAGGCGATGGACGAGCGCACCGCCCTCAAGGTGCTTGTCACCAACGGCTGCTGACGGCCCGACGACCGCTGACGACCTGGGCGCGGTCGACGGTCCGGCGGAGGACGGCGATCCGCCGGCGGCCGGGCGTCGAGGGTGAGCCCGGCACTCGGTGGGCCGGCCGGGCAGCGAACAACTCGCCCGCGGGGACGCACAGCGCCGCGAACAGGGCCGCGAACAGGATCGTACGCAGCAGTGCGGCGCCGCCGACTCCGAGGGCGCGGCCTCGCCGGTGCCGTCCAGCGCGGGGCGCGGGCCGATCGGCGGGATCAGGGCGGCCAGGGCCACCAGGACGAGCAGGGCCACGGCCCGTCCGGCTGCGGGGCGCCGCGCCGGACCACTCGCGCCCGGCGCCTCGGCCGCCGGTCGTGTCGCGGTCACCCCGGGTTCGTCGCCGGCCGGCACGGACCCGGGCAAGTGCGGGGAGACAACCGGTGGTTCGGCAGTCCGCCGACGGAACACGTGCCTGACGGGCCCTCGCTCGCGCCCGCCCGGCGCAGCCGGCGTCCGGACCGGCCCGGCGGCTCAGGCCCACCGGGCCGGGTCCGTCCCCCAACGCCCCGGTGGCCGCGCCCAGTCGGCCGGCCCGCCGGTGAAGGAGACGGGCGTCCTGGCGTACTTGAGCCGGCCCAGATCGCTGTCGGTCTCGGCGAGCCAGGGGCCCGGGTCGTACGGGGCCTCCGGGCGCTCCCCGTCCGGGCGCGCGAGCCCGCCGACCAGCCACGCGGCGGTCCGGGCGAGCGCCAGCCGGACGAGTCGCGTCCCGCCCTCCCGGGACCGCTCGGTGAGCGACCGGAGCACCGCGGCGGCCAGCAGGTACCCCGTGCCGTGGTCGAGGGCCTGCGCGGGCAGCGCACCCGGCCGCTCGGCGGACCCCTCGATCGCCGCGATCCCGGTGGCGACCTGCACCAGACTGTCGAAGCCGCGCCGCCCGGACCACGGCCCGTACCGGCCCCAGGCCGACAACTGCGCCACCACCAGCCCGGGCCGCCGCACGGCCAGTGCCTCCGGCGTCAGCGCGAAGCGGTCGAGGGCGCCGGGCCGGTACCCGGTGACCACGACGTCGGCCTCGGCGAGCAGGCCCTCGAAGGTGCGGCGGTCCGCGCGCACGCTCAGGTCGAGCTTCGTGGAACGTTTCCCGAAGCCCGTGTCGGCGTGCGCGTCGGGGTCCTCGGGCAGCCGCGGTGTGTCCACGCGCAGGACGTCGGCGCCCAGCAGGGCGAGGGTGCGGGTCGCGACCGGCCCCGCGATGACCCGGGTGAGGTCCAGCACCCGCACGCCGGCCGCGGGCCGCAGCGGATCACCGGAGAGCCGGGTCGGCGTGCGCGGCGCGGAGCGGTCCGCCTCGGCGACGGACTCCCGGCTCAGCAGGGGCTGACGCGCGACGGCCGCCCCCTGCTCGTGCGCCGCCCACTCCGCGGCCGTACGCAGGGCGACGGCCAGGCCCCCGGCCGCGTACACGGTGTCCTCCACCTCCGCGGCGGAACGCCCGGCGAGGCAGGCGGCGACCGTCTCCACGGACGCGTCCGTGTCCAGCTTCAACGCCTCCAGGAGCCGCGCTCGGTGGTGGGGATAGTTGGCGTGTGTGCGCACCCAGCCGTCGGCGGTCCGCCAGAACCGGGACAGCGGCGCGAAGTTCACGGGCGCTCGTCCGCCGACGAGCAGATGCCGCTCGCTGACGAACGCGGTGGCGACGGCCCCGTCGTCGACCCGTACCCCGGGAACGTCCCTTCCGGTGCGGACCGCGGTCAGCTCGGCGCCCGCGAGCGCGCACGCCGCCACGCACGCCCGCGCCAACTCCCTTACGGGCAACCGGGCGTCGAGCGCCCCCGCCCGCGTGACCGTCGAAAGCCGGGACAGCAGCGCGGGGTCCCCGCCCAGTGCCGCCCACACGAACTCCGTACCAGCAGCCGGTCGCGTCATACGGGCACTATGCCAGGCGGGTTCCGCGCGGCCGGCGCCGCTGTTCTCGTCGTCGCCGCTGTCGACTCCGGTGAGGCTCCTTTCGCGACCGCTTCCGCCCCGGTGCCATGGCCGTCCTCGACGGCGGCCATGGCACCGGCGGCGCGGACGGGGCGCCGTCATCACGCCCGTGTCACCGACGTGTTCGTCGTCCCGACGGGCGTGCCGGAGACCTCGGGTCCCGGTCCCGGGCTACCTGACCGCTCGCAGCGCGTTGACGATCCCGGCTCCGTAGAACCCGTTCAGGTGCTTGTTGCCGACGCAGGTGGCGTCGACGACGCCGTCGCCGTTCCCGTCGTACGGGCCGGTCGGGCAGCCGGGGTTGTCCGCCTCGGCCTTCAGGAGCCTCTGGAGCGTCGCAGGGCCGGCCCAGGGGTACTTGGACTTCAGCAGCGCGGCCACGCCCGCGACGTGGGGTGTCGCCATCGAGGTGCCCTGCAGGAAGCCGTACTGGTTGTTCGGCAGGGTGGACAGGATGCGGCCGTCCTTCGACGGCGTGTCCGGGATCTGGAACCTGTCACCGCCGGGCGCCGCGACGTCGATGACGCCCTTGCCGTAGCTGGAGAAGTACGACTTGGCTCCGGTGACACCGGTCGAGCTCACCGTGACGACACCCGGCAGCTGGGTCGGCACGTCGAAGCAGTTGTGCGGGTCGACGGTGCGGGGGACGGGCGTCGAGTCGTCGGGGCTGGACGCGTCGGCGAGCGCGTCCGCGTCGAGGTCGTCGTTGGAGTTGCCCGCCGCGGCGACGTTGAGAGTGCCCTTCCGCTGGGCGTACAGCTGGGCCCGGTTGACCGCGTCGACGATCGCCCGCTGGTCGGGGTCGTCCAGGCAGTTGTAGAGCCACGGGTCCACGTAGTAGCTGTTGTTGGTGATCTCCACGCCGTGGTCGGCGGCGAACACGAAGGCACAGACGACGCTCTCCGGGTAGAACAACTGGGTGGAGTCCGGCTCGGCCACCGTGATACCCGAGACCTTCACACCCGGCGCGACGCCCGCGACCCCGACGCCGTTGCGGGCCGCGGCGATCTCACCCGCGACATGCGTGCCGTGGTAGTGGTCGGCGTCCACCGGGCGCCAGGCGCCGTACGTGGTGTCCGGCTTGCCGCCCACGCAGTTCGCGGACTGGGAGGCGGAGAAGTTCGGGGCGATGTCCGGGTGGGTGTCGTCGACGCCCACGTCGATCACGGCGACCGTCACCTTCCTGCTGCCCGGGTCGGTCTTCGCCGCCTTGTCGGCGCCTATCGCGCGCAGGTCCCACTGGTCGGCCTCCAGGGGCTCCTGGCCCGCCGCGGCGCTCCGGGAGACCTTGGCGGCCTCCGCGGCCGACAGCACCTGCGCCGCGCCCTCGTCCGTCGTCCCCGCGGCCGCCAGCGGCGCCGTCCGTGTCGCGCCGGCCGACTGCACCCCGCGCACGGCGCGGATCCGCCTGCCGAAGTCCGGGTCGGCGGAGTGGACGACGATCACACCGATCTGCTCGTAGGCGATGACGACACTGCCGCCGGCCGCGGTGATCGCCCTCTCCACCGACGCGATCGTGCGGTGGTCCGTCCGGGTGTTGACCACGTACGCCAGATTGGGGCCGTCCGCGCGGGTGGCGGCGGACGCGGTGAGTGGTGCGGCCGACGCGGCACCCGGCAGGAAGCCGAGCGAGGCGGTGAGCGACAGGACGACCGGTACCGCGAGGGCGAGCCGGCGTCTGGATCGCAGATGAGCCATGGGATCTCCACATCATCCGGGACGAAAGCCGCCCGAACACACGGGGCGCTCGGGCAGGTACATGACGAGTGGTGCAGGCCGAAGCTATCCCCGGTCCGAGCTGGCCAGCAACGATTTCCGGAGATGACTTCCGAAACAAGCGGGAGTCGACTTCCGAAAGAACCGGGGGGAGTTGAACCGGGCCCCGCGCGGCGCCGTGACCTTGAACGGGAGCGTGAGCCCGCTCGGGCTCCCGGCGGATCACACCCGATGCACACCGTCTCCACCCGGTCAACGTGATCCGTGCCACTGTGAGGTTCGCACAACGTCCGTGCCCGTCCCGTCCCGGTCCGCGAGCCCCAACTCGCCCCCGTCCACCGTCACATCCGCACCCGCAACGCGAGGAGACTCCGTGGCTACCGACGCACCGCCCCCCTCGAAGGCCGATCCCGGGCTGCCCTCGACCGAGGAGTTCGCGGAGGTGCAGCAGAGCGCCGAGTTCGCCGAACTGCGCCGCTCGCACCGCTCCTTCGCCTTCCCCCTGACCGTCGGCTTCATCGCCTGGTACCTGCTGTACGTCCTGCTCTCGAACTACGCGGGCGACTTCATGGGCACCAAGGTGGCCGGCAACGTCAACGTCGCCCTGATCCTCGGGCTCGCCCAGTTCCTCACCACGTTCCTCATCGCCTGGTGGTACTCGCGGCACGCCGCCGCGCAGCTCGACCCCAAGGCCGAGGCGATCAAGTCCCGGATGGAGGGCGGCGCATGAGCTCCGTACCGACCCTGCTCGCAGCCGGTGAAGCAAGCCAGCACCGGCCGCTGATCATCACCCTGTTCTCGGTGTTCGTCGCCGCGACCCTCGTCATCACCGTCTGGGCGGGCCGCCAGACCAAGGACGCCGCCGACTTCTACGCGGGCGGCCGCCAGTTCACCGGATTCCAGAACGGACTGGCCGTCTCCGGCGACTACATGTCCGCGGCCTCGTTCCTCGGCATCGCCGGCGCCATCGCCCTCTTCGGCTACGACGGCTTCCTCTACTCCATCGGCTTCCTCGTCGCATGGCTGGTGGCCCTGCTCCTGGTCGCCGAACCGCTGCGCAACTCCGGCCGCTACACCATGGGCGACGTCCTGGCGTACCGCATGCGCCAGCGCCCGGTACGGACGGCCGCCGGCACCTCCACGATCGTCGTGTCGATCTTCTACCTGCTGGCCCAGATGGCGGGCGCGGGCGTCCTGGTCTCGCTGCTCCTCGGTATCACCAGCGACGGCGGCAAGGTCGCCATCGTCGCCCTCGTCGGCGTCCTGATGATCGTGTACGTGACCATCGGCGGCATGAAGGGCACCACCTGGGTGCAGATGGTCAAGGCCGTCCTGCTGATCATCGGCGCGCTGCTTCTCACCTTCCTGGTTCTGCTGAAGTTCAACTTCAACATCTCCGACCTGCTCGGCAAGGCGGCCGACAACAGCGGCAAGGGCGCGCCCTTCCTGGAGCCCGGCCTGAAGTACGGCGCCACCTCCACGACCAAGCTGGACTTCCTCTCCCTCGGCATGGCCCTGGTCCTGGGCACCGCTGGCCTTCCGCACATCCTGATCCGCTTCTACACCGTGCCCACGGCGAAGACCGCGCGGAAGTCCGTGAACTGGGCGATCGGCCTCATCGGCGCCTTCTACCTGATGACCCTCGCCCTCGGCTTCGGCGCCGCCGCGCTGATCAAACCCGACGAGATCATCGCCTCCAACAAGGCGGGCAACACGGCCGCGCCCCTGCTGGCGCTGCACCTGGGAGGCGTCGACTCCGACTGGGGCGCCATCCTGCTCGCCTCCATCTCCGCCGTCGCCTTCGCCACGATCCTCGCGGTCGTCGCGGGCCTGACGCTGGCATCCTCCTCGTCGTTCGCGCACGACATCTACGCGAACGTCATCAAGAAGGGGAAGGCCGACGAGAAGGACGAGATCAGGGCGGCTCGGTACGCGACGGTCGGGATCGGCGCCGTGTCCATCCTCCTGGGCGCCCTCGCCCGTGACCTCAACGTCGCCGGCCTGGTCGCCCTCGCCTTCGCGGTCGCCGCGTCCGCCAACCTGCCGACGATCCTCTTCAGCCTCTTCTGGAAGCGGTTCACCACCCCGGGCGCCCTCTGGTCGATCTACGGCGGTCTGGTCACGGCGGTCGGCCTGGTGCTGTTCTCGCCCGTCGTGTCCGGCAAGCCCACCTCGATGTTCCCGGACGTCGACTTCCACTGGTTCCCGCTGGAGAACCCCGGCATCATCTCGATCCCGGTCGGCTTCCTGCTGGGCTGGCTGGGCACCCTGCTGTCCAAGGAGGAGCCCGACACCGGCAAGTACGCCGAGCTGGAGGTCCGCTCCCTGACAGGCACCGGAGCGCACTGACGCCCCTCGCCGACGGCCGCGTCGTAGATCCCTACGACGCGGCCGCGCCGTACCTCGTGGGATCCGGCCGCTCTGGATGCCGGTCCCGTCACGTAGGCTCGATCGTGTCGGGTAAGGATGATCCGCATCGAGGGAGGGGGCCCACATGCTCATCGACACCTACGGCCGGGTAGCCACCGATCTGCGCGTCTCCCTGACGGACAAGTGCAATCTGAGGTGCACGTACTGCATGCCCGAAGAAGGCCTGCAGTGGCTGTCCAAGCCGGACCTGCTCACGGACGACGAGATCGTCCGTCTCATCGGGATCGCCGTCACGGGGCTGGGCATCACCGAGGTCCGCTTCACCGGCGGTGAGCCCCTGCTGCGCCCCGGTCTGGTGGGCATCGTGGAGCGGGTCGCCGCCCTCACGCCCCGCCCGCGGATGTCCCTGACCACCAACGGCATCGGACTCAAGCGCACCGCCGCCGCCCTGAAGGCGGCGGGACTGGACCGGGTGAACGTGTCACTGGACACGCTGCGCCCCGAGGTCTTCAAGATCCTCACCCGCCGGGACCGCCACCACGACGTCGTCGCGGGCCTCGAAGCCGCCCACGAAGCGGGCCTGACCCCGGTCAAGGTCAACACGGTCCTGATGCCGGGCCTGAACGCGGACGAGGCCCCGGACCTGCTCACCTGGGCCGTCGCGCACGACTACGAGCTGCGTTTCATCGAGCAGATGCCCCTCGACGCCCAGCACGGCTGGAAGCGCGATGGCATGGTCACCGCCGGCGACATCCTCGACTCGCTGCGTACGCGCTTCGAGCTCGTCGAGGAGGGTGCCGGCGAGCGCGGTTCCGCCCCGGCCGAGCGCTGGCTCGTCGACGGCGGCCCGCACCGCGTGGGTGTGATCGCCTCCGTCACCCGCCCGTTCTGCGCCGCCTGCGACCGTACGCGGCTCACGGCGGACGGTCAGATACGCACGTGTCTGTTCGCCACCGAGGAGACCGACCTCCGCGCCGCGCTGCGTTCGGAGGCTCCCGACGAGGAGATCGCCCGCATCTGGCGTCTGGCGATGTGGGGCAAGAAGGCGGGCTCGGGCCTGGACGATCCGTCGTTCCTGCAGCCGGAGCGCCCGATGTCGGCGATCGGCGGCTGAGACAGCCGCCGAGGGAGCGCTCAGGCGCCGGGGGCCACCCAGTCCGCCAGCGGGACCACGTCCTTCAAGAACCCCCGCACGCCGAGGAACTGGGACAGGTGCTCGCGGTGCTCGTCGCACGCGAGCCATGTCTTGCGGCGCTCCGGGGTGTGCAGCTTCGGGTTGTTCCAGGCGAGCACCCACACCGCGTCGGCGCGACAGGCCTTGGCGGAGCACTGCGGAGAGGTGGGAGCGGGCGACGGGTCGAAGAGCGGGAAGTTCACGCCTCAACCCTAGGCGGCTGCGGGACCCCCTCCGAACGGACCCCGGACGAGCCCCGGGCGACCCCGTGGACGGCCGGAAACCGGTTCTCGACGGGTCTTCTCCCGGTCCTCGATCGGACTCTGATCCGGGCCCGGAACGGCTCCCAAAAGGCGACGCCGAGCAGCCACGGGGGGAGCTGCCCGGCGTCGGTCTGTCGCTCCGACGGGGGATGCGGAGCGCGTACGAAGTATGTCACGGGTAACCCGCTGCCCGGCACCGGAACAACATGATTGATCTGAGCTTTTCTTGAGCTTGGCGCGCGGCCGGATTCCGTTTTCGGCGGATCGTCCGTGGTCAGGCGAGGGGCGATTCGGAGTCCTGTGCGCTCGTGCGGGCGGCCCCCGGTGCTGCCCCGGCGTCGGCGGAGACATCCTCCGGAACCGGCTTCGCGTAGGCGTCCGGCCGGGGCGGGGAGATCATCGCGGGGCCGGGGAGGGTGACGAAGGTGGAGGGGAGCGACGGCGCGTTCTCGCGGCCCGCGTTGGCGATCACCACGGCGACATAGGGGAGCAGGATCCCGAGCACCAGCGCGACGATCGCGACGTGCCGCTCGACGTTCCAGAGGGTGGCGGCGAGGATCACGGAGAGGGTGCGGACGGACATCGAGATGATGTAACGGCGTTGTCTGCCGCGGACATCCTCGTCGAGCCCCTGCCTGGCCCCGGTGATCCGGAAGACCTGACCGCCGCTCTGCTTCCGCAGCATGTGCCACCACCTGCCTGTGTCGGACTCTCCCCGGCCCGTACCCCCGCGCGGACCCGGTCAGGGAGCGGGCCCGAACAGGTTCCACGTTACGCCGCGACTGCGTCGCCTTCGAGACCGGGGCGGGTCCGATCCGAGGGGACCTGATGCGCCGTCCCGCGTATGGCCGAGCCCGACATGCGGCGTACGACGGCCGGACCGAGACTGGGCGTACTGCTCACGCGGAGCCGTACTAGGAGGCAGACATGGGCTGGTTGTGGGCGATCATCGTGGGCTTCGTGCTCGGCCTGCTGGCCAAGGCGATCCTTCCGGGCAAGCAGCACAGCCCCCTCTGGTTGACCACGATCTTCGGCATCATCGGCGCGATCGTCGGCAACGCCATCGCGGGCTGGCTCGGCATCGCCGAGACCAAGGGCATCGACTGGGGCCGGCACGCGCTGCAACTGGTGGCCGCCATCGTCATCGTCTTCCTGGGCGACATGGTCTACATGTCGCTGCGGGGCAACAGACAGCGGGCCTGAGGGCACGGCGTCCTGACCGCACGACCGAGGGGGCGGCCCCTGACGGAGCCGCCCCCTCGGTCGTGCGTACGCACGCGCGCTCAGGCGCCCGTGACCTCCACCGCGGCCAGGTTCTTCTTGCCACGGCGCAGCACCAGCCAGCGCCCGTGCAGCAGGTCCTCCTGGGCCGGGACCGCGTCCTCGGCGGTGACCTTCGCGTTGTTCACGTAGGCGCCGCCCTCCTTGACCGTGCGGCGCGCGGCGGACTTGCTGGCCACCAGGCCGACCTCCGCGAAGAGGTCCACCGCGGGGCCGAGCTCGGCGACCTGGATGTGCGGCACCTCGGAGAGGGCCGCGGCCAGCGTCTTCGCGTCGAGCTCCGCCAGCTCGCCCTGGCCGAACAGCGCCCGGGACGCGGCGATCACGGCGGCCGTCTGGTCGGCGCCGTGCACCAGCGTGGTCAGCTCCTCGGCGAGCGCGCGCTGTGCCGCGCGGGCCTGCGGGCGCTCCTCGGTCTGCCGCTCCAGCTCCTCGATCTCCTCGTGGGACCGGAAGCTGAAGATGCGCAGGAACTTGGAGACGTCCCGGTCGTCCGCGTTCAGCCAGAACTGGTAGAACGCGTACGGCGTGGTCATCTCGGGATCCAGCCAGACCGTGCCGGACTCCGTCTTGCCGAATTTGGTGCCGTCCGCCTTGGTGATCAACGGAGTGCCGAGCGCGTGCACCACGGCCTCCGGCTCGACCCGGTGGATCAGGTCCGTGCCCGAGGTGAGATTGCCCCACTGGTCGCTGCCGCCGGTCTGCAGGGTGCAGCCGAACCTCCGGTACAGCTCCAGGAAGTCCATGCCCTGCAGGATCTGGTAGCTGAACTCCGTGTAGCTGATGCCCGCGTCGGAGTTGAGCCGCCGCGAGACGGCCTCCTTGGCGATCATCTTGTTGACCCGGAAGTGCTTGCCCATGTCGCGCAGGAACTCGATGGCCGACATGCCCTGGGTCCAGTCCAGGTTGTTGACCATCACCGCGGCGTTCGGGCCCTCGAAGTCCAGCAGCGGGGCGATCTGCGCGCGCAGCCGCTCCACCCACTCGGCGACGACCTCGGGGGAGTTCAGCGTGCGCTCGGAGTTCGGCTTCGGGTCACCGATCAGACCGGTGGCACCGCCCACCAGGCCCAGTGGACGGTGGCCCGCCCGCTGGATCCGGCGCATCGTGAGGATCTGCACGAGGTTGCCGAGATGCAGGCTGGGCGCGGTCGGGTCGAAGCCGCAATAGAACGTGACGGGACCGTCCGCGAACGCCTTGCGCAATGCGTCCTCGTCCGTGGAGAGGGCGATCAGCCCCCGCCACTTCAGTTCGTCGACGATGTCCGTCACGGTTCTCGTATCTCCTTGAGTGGTCTCGTGAATCAGGTACGAGGTTATACGCCCCGGCTGACCGAGCTCATGTTGAAGTCGGGCACCCTCAGCGCGGGCATCGCGGCACGCGTGAACCAGTCGCTCCATTCGCGCGGCAAGGTCTTCTCCGTACGCCCGGCCTCCGTCGCGCGCCCCAGCAGGTCCACCGGTGACTCGTTGAACCGGAAGTTGTTGACCTCGCCGACGACCTGGCCGTTCTCCACGAGGTACACGCCGTCCCGGGTCAGGCCCGTCAGCAGGAGCGTCGCCGGGTCGACCTCGCGGATGTACCAGAGACAGGTCAGCAGCAGACCGCGCTCGGTGGCGGCGACCATCTCCTCCAGGGAGCGGTCGTCGCCGCCGTCCAGGATCAGGTTCCCGATCGTCGGCGCGACGGGCAGCCCGGTCAGGCCCGCGCTGTGCCGGGTGGTGGAGAGACGGGCAAGCGTGCCCTGGCTCACCCAGTCCGTCGCGGACAGCGGGAGCCCGTTGTCGAACACCGACGCGTCGTCGCCGGAGGAGTGCGTGAGCACGAAGGGCGCGGACTCCAGTCCCGGCTCGTTCGGGTCGCTGCGCAGCGTCAGCGGCAGCTCGGTGAGCTTCTCGCCGACGCGGGTGCCGCCGCCCGGCTTGCTGAAGACCGTCCGGCCCTCGGCCGCGTCCCGGGCCGCCGCCGACCACATCTGGTAGATCAGCAGGTCCGCGACGGCGGTCGGCGGCAACAGCGTCTCGTAGCGCCCCGCCGGCAGATCGACGCGCCGCTCGGCCCAGCCCAGCCGGACCGCCAGCTCGGCGTCCAGCGCCGCCGGATCCACGTCCTTGAAGTCACGGGTGGAGCGCCCCGCCCACGCCGAGCGCGTACGGTCCGGCGACTTGGCGTTGAGCTCCAGCGTCCCGTTGGGCTGGTCGTGCCGCAGACGCAGCCCCGTCGACGTACCGAGGTAGCTGGAGACCAGCTCGTGGTTGGCGAAGCCGTACAGCTCACGGCCGCCCGCACGCGCGCGTGCGAACGACTCGCCGAGCGCGGGGGCGAAGTCCGCGAAGACCGTGGAGGAGGTCTCGGCGGGCGCGTCCGTGAAGTCCGGGGACTCCGGTACACCCGTGACCAGCGGCTGGGCGTCCTCGGCGGGGCCCGCACCGCGTGCCGCCGCCTCCGCGGCCCGCACCAGCGGCTCCAGTTCGTCCGCGGTCACCGCCGCGCGCGAGACGACCCCGGACGCCGTGCCCTCGCGGCCGTCGACGGTCGCGACGACGGTGAGCGTGCGCCCGCGCGTCACCCCGTTCGTGGTCAGCGCGTTGCCCGCCCAGCGCAGGTTCGCGGTCGAGTGCTCGTCGGCGATCACCACACAGCCGTCTGCGCGGGAGAGTTCGAGGGCACGCTCGACGACCTCGTGCGGCTTGTTCTGCTGGTTGGAGCGAGCGCTCATCGACCGGCCTCCTGCGTCGTGTTCAGAATGTTGACGCCCTTGAAGAGGGCGGACGGGCAGCCGTGCGAGACCGCCGCGACCTGGCCCGGCTGGGCCTTGCCGCAGTTGAAGGCACCGCCCAGGACGTACGTCTGCGGACCGCCCACCGCGGCCATGGACCCCCAGAAGTCGGTCGTCGTCGCCTGGTACGCGACGTCCCGCAGCTGACCGGTGATCCGGCCGTTCTCGATCCTGAAGAACCGCTGCCCGGTGAACTGGAAGTTGTAGCGCTGCATGTCGATCGACCAGGACCGGTCGCCGACGACGTAGATGCCGCGGTCCACACCCCCGATCAGGTCCTCGGTGGAGAGGCCCGTGGGGTCCGGCTGCAAGGACACGTTGGCCATCCGCTGCACGGGCACGTGCCCGGGGGAGTCGGCGTAGGCGCACCCGTTCGAGCGCTCGAAGCCGGTCAGCCGGGCGATACGGCGGTCGAGCTGGTAGCCGACGAGGGTGCCGTCCTTCACGAGGTCCCAGGACTGGCCCTCGACGCCCTCGTCGTCGTACCCGATGGTCGCGAGGCCGTGCTCGGCGGTGCGGTCACCGGTGACGTTCATCCGCTCGGAGCCGTACCTCAACTTGCCGAGCTGGTCGAAGGTGGCGAAGGAGGTGCCCGCGTACGCCGCCTCGTAGCCCAGCGCGCGGTCCAGCTCGGTGGCGTGGCCGATGGACTCGTGGATGGTCAGCCACAGGTTGGAGGGGTCGACCACGAGGTCGTACAGCCCCGACTCGACGCTCGGTGCCCGCATCTTCTCGGCGAGCAGCTCGGGGATCCGCTCCAGCTCGGAGTCCCAGTCCCAGCCGGTGCCCATCAGGTACTCCCAGCCGCGTCCGGCCGGCGGCGCGATGGTGCGCATCGAGTCGAACTCGCCGCTCGACTCGTCGACCGCGACGGCGGTCAGCTGCGGGTGCAGCCGGACGCGCTGCTGCGTGGTGACGGTCCCCGCGGTGTCGGCGTAGAACTTGTTCTCGTGCACGGTCAGCAGCGAGGCGTCGACGTGGTTGACGCCGGGGGCCGCCAGCAGCCGGGCACTCCAGTCCGAGAGCAGCCCGGCCTTCTCCTCGGCGGGCACGGAGAACGGGTCGATGTCGTACGACGAGATCCAGGTCTTCTCCGCGTGCACCGGCTCGCCGGCCAGCTCCACGCGCTCGTCGGACCCCGCAGCCTTGATGACCTGGGCCGACAGCTTCGCCATCGCGACGGCCTGGGAGGCGACCTTCGCGGCCGCGTCCATCGTCAGATCCACGCCCGAGGCGAACCCCCAGGTCCCGCCGTGCACCACCCGCACCGCGTACCCCAGGTCGGTGGTGTCCGACGATCCGGCGGGTTTTGCGTCGCGCAGCCGCCAGGACGCGCTGCGCACACGTTCGAACCGGAAGTCCGCGTGCTCGGCGCCCAGGGCACGGGCGCGCGCCAGCGCGGCGTCGGCCAGGGCCCGCAGCGGCAGTGCCGTGAAGGCTTCGTCGATGGAATGAGGCACGGAGGTCTCCCTGCTGTCGTGGCCTGTCGGGTCCGATCATGTCGCGCGGGTGGGTCCGGCGGCCACGGCTTTGCCCCGGCCGAGGCCGGATCTTTCCGTCGGCCGAAGGCGCCTTTCTGTAGGGATCCGACAGCGAGCCCCCCGCGCCACTGTCGGGGACCGATTCTCCGGGAGACGGACCGGACCGATAGGTTTTCGGGGAAGGCGCCTGTCCTGCAGGGGTTTCAGTCTGCTATCGAAAGGGTGATCCGTTGAGCCGCTCGGTTCTCGTCACCGGAGGCAACCGGGGCATCGGCCTCGCCATCGCCCGCGCGTTCGCCGATGCCGGCGACAAAGTCGCGATCACATACCGCTCGGGGGAGCCGCCGGCCGCCCTCACCGCCCTGGGCTGCCTCGCCGTCAAGTGCGACATCACCGACACCGAGCAGGTGGAGCAGGCCTACAAGGAGATCGAGGCCGAGCACGGGCCCGTCGAGATCCTGGTCGCCAACGCCGGCGTCACCAAGGACCAGCTCCTGATGCGCATGTCCGAGGAGGACTTCACCTCCGTCCTCGACACGAACCTCACCGGCACCTTCCGGGTCGTCAAGCGCGCCAACCGCGGCATGCTCCGCGCCAAGAAGGGGCGCGTCGTCCTCATCTCCTCGGTCGTGGGGCTGCTGGGCTCCGCGGGGCAGTCGAACTACGCCGCCTCCAAGGCCGCCCTGGTCGGCTTCGCGCGGTCGCTCGCGCGGGAGCTCGGTTCGCGGAACATCACCTTCAACGTCGTCGCGCCCGGTTTCGTCGACACCGACATGACCAAGGTGCTCACCGACGAGCAGCGTGCGGGCATCGTCGCCCAGGTGCCGCTCGGCCGGTACGCGCAGCCCGAGGAGATCGCCGCCGCGGTGCGGTTCCTCGCCTCGGACGACGCCTCGTACATCACTGGAGCCGTCATTCCGGTTGACGGCGGACTGGGAATGGGTCACTGATCACCATGAGTGGAATCCTCGAGGGCAAGCGCGTCCTGATCACCGGTGTGCTGATGGAGTCCTCCATCGCGTTCCACACCGCCAAGCTGGCCCAGGAGCAGGGCGCCGAGATCATCCTGACCGCGTTCCCGCGGCCCACGCTGACCGAGCGCATCGCCAAGAAGCTCCCGAAGCCGACCAAGGTCATCGAGCTCGACGTCACCAACGACGAGCACCTCGGGCGGCTGGCCGACATCGTCGGCGAGGAGCTGGGCAGCCTGGACGGCGTCGTGCACTCCATCGGCTTCGCCCCGCAGGACGCCCTCGGCGGCAACTTCCTGAACACGCCCTTCGAGTCGGTCGCCACCGCCATGCACGTCTCGGCGTTCTCCCTGAAGTCGCTGACCATGGCGTGCCTGCCGCTGATGCAGAACGGCGGCTCGGTCGTCGGCCTCACCTTCGACGCGCAGTACGCCTGGCCGCAGTACGACTGGATGGGCCCGGCCAAGGCCGCGCTGGAGGCCACCAGCCGCTACATGGCGCGCGACCTGGGCAAGCAGAACATCCGCTGCAACCTCATCTCGGCGGGCCCCCTCGCCTCGATGGCCGCCAAGTCCATCCCGGGCTTCAGCGACCTGGCCGCCGTGTGGGACAACCGCTCCCCGCTCGAGTGGGACCTGAAGGACCCGGAGCCGGCCGGCAAGGGCGTCGTCGCCCTGCTGAGCGACTGGTTCCCGAAGACCACCGGCGAGATCATCCACGTCGACGGCGGTCTGCACGCGATCGGCGCGTAGGCGCTCGGACCACGGTTCTCGTACGCCCCGTCTCCCGCCTCGCGCGGGGAGCGGGGCGTCGCCCGTTCGGCCCAGTCGGCCGGGCGGCACAGGCACCGCACCGCGCACGATTGGAGTACGCACCGCCCCGCAGCCGTACGGCCGAGGAGGTCCCCTTGTGCGCCTGTCCCGCCGTTTTGCCCCGGTGTTCGCCGCCGTCACGCTGATGATCGCTCTGCCGTACGACGCGATGCCCAGCGCGAGCGGGCGCCACGAGAGCACCGCCGTGCCCCAGCCGTTCGGCGCCGCGTGCCGCACCACGGTCGCCGGTTCCCACGCGGTCGCCTACTGCCACAACCCCTATCCGGGGACGGACCGGGTCAGTCTGCACATCGAGTGCGACCGCTGGTGGGACATCGACACCGACAGCGCCCCGGTCGAGGCGGGACCCGCGATGACGGTGCGGATGGAGGGCCGGTGCTGGAAGGAGATCCGCTCGGTGTGGGTCAGCCACCGGAAGGCGGACGCCTGAGCCACGGGCGGCACTGGAACGGATAGCCCGCGGCCTCCGCGGCCGCCGCCTCCGTGTCACCCCCGCGGATCGCGTCGACGAGCCGTGTGTGGTCCATGTACGTCTCCGGCGTCAGCGCCTCGCCGACGTCGTCGCGCAGCCAGTCGCGCAGCACCTCGCCCAGGTCCGCGTACATCGCCGTCATGACGTCGTTGTGGGACGCGGCCACCACCGCCAGATGGAACGTCGCGTCGGCGGTCACGAAGGCCTCCGTGTCGCCCGACTCCCAGGCGTCCTCACGCCGGCTCAGCAGCGCGTCGAGCTGCTTGAGATCGCGTTCGGTGCGCCGTTCGGCGGCCAGCTTCGCGGCGCTCGACTCCAGTGTGGAGCGCAGCTCGGCGATGTGCCGGGGATCGGCGTCGGCGAAGCGCCGGTGCATCACGCCCGCGAGTTCGCTGGTCGCGACGACATAGGTGCCCGAACCCTGGCGGATGTCGAGCAGGCCGTTGTGGGCGAGCGCGCGGACGGCCTCCCGGACCGTGTTGCGGGCGACGCCCAGCTGTTCGACGAGCTCCGGCTCGGTCGGGATGCGGGAGCCGACCGGCCACTCGCCGGAGGTGATCTGGTTCCGCAGCTCGGCGATGACCTGCTCGGAAAGCGCCGAACGGCGGGGGTGGCTCAGCGGCATGGCGGTCCTTCGTACGGGCCCGGGTGTGGTCGTTCGCGCGGGGCCGGAGGTTCCGGAGATTAACGCAGCGGGATTGGACACCCAATCATCCCATGATTCTATGATGGCGCCATGGCCATCGAGGAAACCCGGACCACCATGTCCCCCCCGATACGCGGCTCCGCGGGTCAGGAGCCCAGGAGCGAGACGGCATCCCCGCATGCTTCCCCGCGCGCGTGGACGACGCGGCTGGTGATCGTGGGCATCGTCCTCGCGGCCCTCAACCTGCGGCCCGCCATCACCAGCTTCGGCGCCCTCCTCGAGGAGGTGCGCGACGGACTCGGCATGAGCGGCAGCGTCGCCGGACTGCTCACCTCCGTGCCACCGCTCTGCTTCGCCGTCTTCGGCGTCATGGCGCCGCGGCTCGCCCGCCGCTTCGGGCCCGGCGCGGTCGTCTGCGCCGGGATGATCGCCATCACGGCGGGGCTCGCGATCCGCCCGTACACCGGGAGCGCGGCCGGCTTCCTGGCCGCCAGCGCCCTCGCGCTCATGGGCATCGCCGTCAGCAACGTGCTCATGCCGGTGATCGTCAAGCGCTGGTTCCCGGACCGGGTCGGCTCCATGACCGGCCTCTACTCGATGGCGCTCGCCCTGGGCACCTCGGCGGCCGCCGCCCTGACCGTGCCCATGACCGACGCCCTGGGTGGCAGTTGGCGCTCGGGGCTCGCCGTGTGGGCGGGGCTCGCCGGGATCGCCGTACTGCCCTGGATCGCGCTCGTCCGCACCCGGGGCGCCGCTTCTCCCGGCGGTGAGCGCGCGCCTGCCGCGGACGCCGCCCCGCACGAGCCCGACGGGCTGCGCGTCACCCGCAGCCGTACCGCCTGGGCCCTCGCCGTCTTCTTCGGGCTCCAGGCCACCGCCGCCTACATCACGATGGGCTGGATGCCGCAGATCTTCCGCGACGCGGGCGTCTCCGCGGGCACCGCGGGACTGCTCCTCGCCGTCACGATGGTGATGGGCGTGCCGCTGGCCTTCGTCATCCCGCGGCTGGCCACCCGGCTGCCCCACCAGGGCCCCATCGTGGTCGCGCTCGGCGCCTGCGGACTCGCCGGATACGCGGGTCTCTACGCCGCCCCGGCAGGCGGCGCCTGGGCCTGGGCCCTGCTGCTCGGCGTCTCCAACTGCGCCTTCCCGCTCGCCCTCACCATGGTCGGCATGCGCGCCCGGACCGGGGCGGGCGTCGCACAGCTCTCGGCCTTCGCGCAGAGCACCGGCTATCTGCTCTCGATCCCGGGACCCCTGCTCGTGGGCGTGCTCTACCAGCACAGTGGCGGCTGGGGGCTGCCGATCGCGCTCATGGCCGCGCTGATGATCCCGCAGATCGCGGTGGGCGTCCTGGCGGGCCGCGACCGCACGGTAGAGGACGAGGCCACCCCCGTCCCCAGCCCCTGAGGACACGGGCCCCAGGGCGTCGGCGGACGCGAGGCCTTGGGTCGCGGGTGGTCCCGGGGGGTCGGCGGACGCGAGGCCCTGAGGATGCGGGCGACCCGGGCTCTCGGGGGGCCCGTGCGTCCGGGCTCCGGGAGGTCGTCGGCCGGGAGTCTCCCGGGCGCACCTGACGGGACCCCGGGTCGTGCCGGGGCCCGGACGCCGATGCGCGTCCCCGACCGGACCCCGGGCCGCCCCGCCGTCCGACCGGAGGCGTCCACCGGACCCCGGACGGCGGGGCGGCCCGGGGCCGGACGGCCGACCCCACCCACCGGAGACCGGCCGAAGGGTGCGAGACTGGGCGTATGCCAGTGCTCGATCCGAACCCCCCGAACGGCCAGAAGAAGATGCTGCTCGTCTTCGGCACGTTCCTCGCCATCACCGTGATCATCGCCGTCATCGCGACCATCGCCTCGCCGTGACCCCGGCCCACGACCCCCGGGGACGGCGATGGTGGGGCTAGCCCCCCTGTCCCCTAGGGGGTGAGTGTCAGGGTCAAGTGGGTGGATCACCGGATGGGTTGACGGACCCGGATTCCGTAACTTCGAGATGTGGCCGCGAGGACGCGGAACACGGACCACGCGAAGACCCACGGAGGCGGCATGTCGGCCCGTACGCACACCCGGCCCCACCCGGCGACCTCGGGCCGCGTCGAGATCCGTCTGCCCTGGTGGGCCCTCGCCCTGCCGGCCCTCGCCTTCGCCACCCTGCTGCTCCTGCTGCTGAACCCGGCGGACGCGCATGCCGCGGTCGGCGACCCCGCGCTCACCCACCTCTTCGAGCGCCTCCAGCAGACCGTGCAGCACCAGGCCTCCTGAGCCGCCTTCACACACTGTGCCGCACCCCTCGCGCACCGTGCCGAAAGGCCGGTGTCCCGTGGTGAAGGAGCCCGTCAACTCCTTGAGCCACATGGCGTGTTTCGTGCGAAGCTGGGACTCATGAGCGTCGCAGAACCCCGCAGGATTGTCCTCTTCCGGCATGCGAAAGCCGACTGGCCGCAGGTGTCCGACCATGAGCGGCCGCTCGCTGACCGGGGCCGTATGGACGCCGCCGTCGCCGGACGCAGGCTGGCCGACACCGGCATCCCCTTCGATCTGGCCCTCTGCTCCACAGCCGTCCGGACCCGTGAAACCTGGAAGCTCGCCGTCCATGAGCTCCCGCACCGGCCGAAAACGGTCTATGAGGAGCGGCTCTACGAGGCCTCGCCGGGCGAGCTGATCGCCGTACTCAACGAAACCCCGGACGACGCGCAGGACGTGCTCCTGATCGGGCACAACCCCGGCATCCAGGGTCTCTCCGAAGTCCTGGCCGGCCAGGCCGACGGCGAAGCCCGTGCCCGGATGACCGAGCGCGGCTTCCCCACCGCCGCCTTCGCCGTGCTGTCCTTCGATGGCCCCTGGAAATCCCTGGAGCCCGGCGTGACCACGCTGATCGACTACTGGGCCCCGACCGAGTAACCCACCCGTGCGGACGACACGGGGGTCCGGCACCGTCCTGACGGTGCCGGACCCCCGTGTCGTACCGGCCAGGACCCCGGTGGGCGACCGACGGGTGTCAGAAGTGCGCGCTCGTGGTCGCGCGGCGGGAACGCACGGTCAGTGGTCGTCCAGATGCATGTCCGCCGCCTCGACCTCTTCGCGGGTGACCCCCAGCAGATACAGCACGGTGTCCAGGAAGGGGAAGTTCACCGCGGTGTGCGCGGCCTCCCGTACGACGGGCTTGGCGTTGAACGCGACCCCGAGACCCGCCGCGTTGAGCATGTCGAGGTCGTTGGCACCGTCGCCGATCGCCACGGTCTGGACGAGCGGCAGCCCCGCCTCCGCGGCGAACCGGCGCAGCAGCCGCGCCTTGCCCGCGCGGTCCACGATCTCCCCGGTGACCCGGCCGGTCAGCTTCCCGTCGGCGATCTCCAGCGTGTTGGCCTGCGCGAAGTCGAGCCCGAGCCGCTCCTTCAGGTCGTCCGTGACCTGGGTGAACCCGCCCGACACGATCCCGACTTGGAAGCCGAGCCGCTTCAGCGTACGGATCAGCGTGCGCGCGCCGGGCGTCAGCCGTACCTCCTCGCGCACCTTGTTCACCACCGAGGCGTCCAGCCCCTTCAGCAGCGCCACGCGCGCGTGCAGCGACTGCTCGAAGTCCAGCTCCCCGCGCATCGCGGCCGCCGTCACCTCGGCGACCTCGTCCTCGCACCCGGCGTGCGCGGCGAAGAGCTCGATCACCTCGTCCTGGATCAGGGTCGAGTCGACGTCCATGACGACCAGCCGCTGGGCCCGCCGGTGCAGCCCCGAGGCGACCACGGCGATGTCGACCCCGAGTGCCGAGGCCTCCGTCACCAGCGCGGTGCGCAGCGCCTCGGTCTCCGCACCGGACACCGCGAACTCCACTGCCGTCACCGGGTACTTGGCGAGCCGGAAGATGCGGTCGATGTTCCCGCCGGTCTTGGTGATCCGCGCGGCGATCGAGGCCGTGGACTCCGCGGTGAGCGGATGCCCGAGCACGGTGACATGCGAACGCCCCATCCCGCGCGGGCGGTTGTCGCCGAGGCCGGAGATGATCTCCGCCTGCATCTTCATCGAGTCCGCCCAGCTGTGCACGGTGGCCCGCAGATCGCCCTCCAGACCGGAGGGCGGCTCGGTCACGAGCGCGCACAGCACGATCCGGCCACGGGTGACGACCTGCTCGATGTCGACCACGTCGACGGAGTAGGCGGCGAGGGTGTCGAAGAGTCCGGCCGTGATGCCCGGCCGGTCCTTGCCGAAGATCTTGACAAGGAGGGTGGGGATATCGGGGGTCTGCGTAGCGCTCATGGTGCTTCCACCGTATCCGGCACCCAGTGCCTTCCGCCCCCGCGGTCCGTCCAGCGGACAGGGAACTCTGGGTGTCGGGGTGGTGTCGCGCGCGTTTCCCGGAGCCGACGCCCAGCCCCGCCGCGCGGTGGGCGGCGGGGTTCGGGCCCGACGTCGGGGGCGGGCGGCGGGGCTCAGTCCCTCCGGCCGGGACCGGGCGGAGGCTGTCCCTGGTCGGGCGGGGGCTGCGGGGGAGGAGGCACGCTCTGCCCCGGTGGCCGCCCGCGCGGTCCGGGCGGCCGCGGAAGCGGCCGGGCGACCGTCGGTGCGCCGTACACGTCGTCGGGAGCCCGCTTGCGCTCGGGCGGATGTCCGCCGCGCGGCTCCCGCAGCTCGTCCGGCAGCCGCAGATACGGATTGGTGTCGGGGTTCGCGGGCCGGTACGGCGCGCTCGGCTCGTACGGTCCCGACCGCGGCGGGTGACCGGGGCCGGGCGGCACGTCCGGGTGCCCCGGGGCGGGCGGGGCGCCGGCGTCACCCAGTGCCAGGGGCGCCGCCCGCCGTCCCGCGGCCCCGCTCGCGTACGCCAGCAGGGCCCCCGCCGCCCCCGCACCCGCGCCCCACGCGGCGCCGAACAGCAGTGCGACACCCAGGCGGCCGTGCAGCCGGATCCCGGCGCCGAACGCGTCGATGCCGAACACCGACAGCGAGGCGTCCACGGACACGTCCGTCAGCCACGCCAGCAGCGGCAGTGCCAGCGCCGTCGCGACCCCCAGCCGAAGAGCGCAGCGACCCGCGAACCCGAGAGCGCCCGTGCCTCGTACATCGGGGGCATCCGGGATCCCCCCGGAAGCGGCGTCCCACCGCCGTACAAAAGGCGTACGCGTGGCCGCGAGGACGCCCGCGAAGAGCATCATGAGCGCGGCCGCGACCCCCAACAGCCACACCCGACCGTCGAGTTCGGCGAGACGGCTCAGGGTCACGGGCCGGTCGGAGTCGACACTCAGCAGCTTGTCCAGGGGGTCGGGGAGCACCTTGGCGAGTTCGCCGGAGGCCCTGCCGTCCCAGGGGACGAGGAGGCCGACCGGCACACCGAGCCACACCCCGTTGGGCGCGCCGAGCAGGGCCGCGCCCGCGATCAGCTTGGGGTGGGGGTCACCGATCGCCGCGTACGCCGCCGCCGCGAGCCCCGCCACGACCGCCACCAGCGCCACTGTGACCAGCGCGGACGCGGCCGGCCGCACCGTCCGGTGCACACCCTCCCAGCCGCGCGGCAGCGGGGTGCGCCGGGAGGCCAGCAGGGAGATCACCAGGATTCCGGCGGCCCAGGCGGCACCGCCGAGCAGTGTGGGCACCGTGTCCACGGTGAACCCCACGGCAGCCTTCGCGTCCACGAGGTCGTCGATCCTGCCCGGCAGCAGTCCGCCGAGGTCACCGAGGCCGCCCGGGAGCTTGTCGGTGATCCTCCCGAGCCCGCCGCCGCCCGTCACCCGGTCGAGCCCGAGCCCGCTCCCGTCGATGGTGATGACGTCGTGACCGGCCCAGGCGAGCCCGCCCAGGGTCGCCACGAACAGGACGACCACCGCGCCCGCGCGCGCCAGGAGTTCGGACGGCGCGATCACAACTCCCGCTCCGCGCAGGGAGCGCAGGAAGAAGTAGGAGAGCAGGAGCGCGCCGACCAGTCCCACACCCAGTGGCGTGATCTGGATGGCGGTGTGTGCCTCGGCGCCCTTCAACCCGAAGGCCGACACGTTGCCGGACGGTTCGACCGCGCCGTTCGCCCCCAGTGCCACCACGGCCGCGGTCATCGGCCCGAGCGAGCCGGCCCTGTCCGCGCCCACCAGATGGAGGCCGAGCGCGGCCGTGCCCGCCATCGCGATCAACGCCCAGCTCACCGAGGCGATCGCGGACAGCAGCACATCCCCCCACGGCACGCGCCTGCCACGCCCCACGGTGTCGATGCTCATCGTCAGACCCCCCGATCCGCGCCGCGGTACCACCACCACGGATGTCCCCCTCGCGTGGGATTACCACTCTCCGGTCCGGTATCAACCCCGTCAACGGAAACGTGCAACCCACCCGTAGCCGGTCTTCGCAGGGCCCGGCTTTCGGTCAGGGGCCTGCTCCTGAAATAGTTCCCCCCGATGTTCGACATCCCTAGACTCCCTGTGATGGGGGTAACTCGGGGGACAACTCAGTGGGGCATGGAGTGCCGGAACTCGTACTGGAATTGAACGGACGGACCTGGACGCTCGATGCGTCCAGGCCATACACCCTCGGACGTGATCCGCAGGGGGACGTCGTGCTCGACGACGCCAGGGTGTCCTGGCGTCACGCCACGATCAGCTGGAGCGGCCGCAGTTGGGTCATCGAGGATCACGGCAGCACCAACGGCACGTTCGTGCAGGGGCAGCGGATCCATCAGATGGACATCGGGCCCGGTTCGGCCGTGCACCTCGGCAACGCGACCGACGGTCCGCGTCTGGCGCTGTCCGGCGCCGCGGTCCCGGCCGCGCAGCCCCGGCAACAGCCGTACGCCGCGCAGAGCGCGGGGCCCGGCTGGGCCCAGCAGGCACCGCCGCAGCAGCAGGCGCCCGAGCAGGGCCACCAGCCGCCGCGGCAGCCCGCGGCGCATGTGCCGCAGCAGCAGGGATCCGGTGGTGCCGCGGGGGCGCCGCCGGTCTACGGGGACCGCAGCCCGACGACCTTCCACCAGCTGGCCCTCGGCCGGGTGATGCGCATCGGCCGCGCGCTGGAGAACGAGCTGGTCGTCTCCGACCTCCAGGTCTCGCGCAACCACGCCGAGTTCCACGCGACGCCCGACGGCCGCTTCGAGATCCGTGACCTGGGCTCGCACAACGGCACGTACGTCAACGGTATGCCGATCGCCAAGGGCGGCTCGGCGCTGCTCGGCCCGAACGACATCGTCGGCGTCGGCCACTCGACGTTCCGTATCGTCGGCGACCGGCTGGAGGAGTTCGTCGACACCGGCGAGGTGTCCTTCTCGGCCCGTCACCTGACCGTCACGGTCGACGGCGGCAAGCAGATCCTCAAGGACGTCTCCTTCGGCGTGCCCGAGAAGTCGCTGATCGCGGTCATCGGCCCGTCGGGCTCCGGCAAGTCGACGCTCCTGAAGGCGCTCACGGGCTACCGCCCCGCCAACCAGGGTGACGTCCTCTACGACAACCGCAACCTGTACAAGCAGTTCGCCGAGTTGCGTCAGCGCATCGGTCTGGTCCCGCAGGACGACATCCTGCACAAGGAGCTGACCGTCAAGAAGGCCCTCAAGTACGCGGCCAAGCTGCGCTTCCCCGCCGACACCACGGGCGAGGAGCGCGAGGCACGGATAAACGAGGTGCTGCGCGAGCTGAAGCTGGACATCCACAAGGAGAAGAAGGTCACCTCCCTCTCCGGTGGCCAGCGCAAGCGCGTCTCGGTGGCCCTCGAGCTGCTGACCAAGCCGTCGCTGATCTTCCTGGACGAGCCGACCTCCGGCCTCGACCCGGGTATGGACCGTGACGTCATGCAGCTGCTGCGCGGCCTCGCCGACGACGGCCGTACGGTCCTCGTGGTCACGCACTCCGTGGCGGAACTGGCCATCTGCGACAAGCTGCTCGTGATGGCCCCCGGCGGCTCGGTGGCGTACTTCGGGCCGCCCGAGGAGGCGCTGAACTTCTTCGGCTACGAGACCTGGGCCGACGTCTTCTCCGCGTTCGAGAACTACCGCGACTACGACTGGGCGGGCCGCTGGAAGGGCTCGCAGCACTACCAGATGTACGCCGCGGACATCGACGCGGTCGCCCCGCAGTCGGTGAACGTGGCGCCGCAGCAGGCGATGAAGCCGCCGAAGCCGCAGAGCTGGGGCTCCCAGCTGACGACCCTGGTCCGCCGGTACGTCTCGGTGATCGCGTCCGACAAGGGCTTCCTGGCGCTGACGGTGATCCTGCCGGCGGTGCTGGGCTCGGTGAGCCTGCTCATCGACTCGGACAAGACCCTGCTGGTCAACCCGATCGTCACCAAGTCCGGCGTGCACGTCGCGAACGGCACGGCGACGACGGTGCTCCTGATCCTCGCGGTCGGCGCGTGCTTCGCGGGTGCGGCCAACTCCGTCCGTGAGCTGATCAAGGAACGGGTGATCTACGAGCGGGAGCGCGCGACGGGTCTGTCGCGTTCCGCGTATCTGATGTCCAAGGTGATCGTCCTCGGCGTGGTGACGCTGCTGCAGGGTGCCCTGGTCGGTGCCATCGGCTTCGGCAGCCGCACGGTCCCGGACAAGGGCCTGGTCCTGACCAGCCTGCCCAAGGTCGAGCTCACCCTGCCGATCATGGCGCTGGGCTTCGCGTCGATGATGTTCGGCCTGGTCATCTCCTCGCTGGTGAAGACCGCCGAGAAGACGATGCCGCTGCTGGTCATGTTCGCGATCGTCCAGGTCGTGTTCACCGGCTGCCTGTTCATCCTGAACGGCACGATCGGCGTCAACCAGTTCTCGTACCTGATGCCGGCCCGCTGGGCCGTCGCCGCGTCCGGGGCCACGCTGGACTTCAACAACATCTTCCCGAACCAGGACGATCCGACGAGCACGGACCCGCTGTGGAACCACACGGCCGGGGTCTGGGCCGTGGACATGGTCGCCCTGATCGCCCTCGGCGTGATCTGTGGCTTCTTCGTGGCCCGCTTCCTGCGCCGCCACGAGCCCGAGGTCATGCGCAAGTAGTCACGCGGATGTGCGCGAAGGGCGGCACCCCGGTCGGGGTGCCGCCCTTCGGCGTACGGCGGAGAGGTCCGCGCCCTGCCTCAGTACGCGCTGTTCACGTTGTCCATCGAGCCGTACTTGTCGGCCGCGTAGTTGCAGGCGGCGGTGATGTTGGCGACCGGGTCGTAGATGTTCCACGAGGTACCGGCCACGTGGTAGGCCTTGAAGGTCGGGGGGATGACCTGCAGCAGGCCCTTCGACGGTATGCCGTTGATGGCGTTGATGTCCCAGCCGTTGATGGCCTGGGGGTTGCCCGAGGACTCCCGCATGATGTTGCGGTACAGCCCGTGGTACGAGCCGGGGATGTTGTGCTTCTTCATGATGTCGAGCGACTCGTGGATCCAGCCGTCGAGGTTGTTCGTGTACGACTTCGCGGCGACGGTCTCGACGTGGATGCGCTGCACGGAGCGGCTCGCGGCCTGCTCCTTCGTGCGCGCGTCCTGGGCGGCCTTCGCGGCGGCGGTCTTCCTGGCGAGCTCGGCGTTCTTCTTGGCGACGGCCGCGTCGGCGGCCTTCTTCGCCGCGATGCTCTGAGCCTTCAGGCTGGCGCCGGCCATCTGGTCGGTGATGCTGGCCTTCACGTCCTTGATGGGCTGCTGACCGAAGGCGACCGGAGCCTGCGAGACGGCGGCGTCGTTCGTGGTGCGGGTCTGTGCGCCGCTGGGCGCCGCGGTGAACGCCAGGGCCGCTGCACCGAGGGTGGCGATACCGGCGATCGAAAGCTTGTGGACCTTGGTCAGCTTCGGACTATGACCAGGAGTGATGATGTTCTTGGGCATAACTGGAGGACCTCTTCGAATAGCGCGGATGCCGCTCTCGGTCCGGTGGGGACAGTTCGTTTCCGGATCAAACGCCGCGGGTAGGAACCTGCGGCGTTGAGCGACTGGAGCCATTGTTAGCGGCCGCAAAATTGTGTGGCAAAGGTGTGACGTACGACGCCGAGTAGTAGGGCCGTGGGGGGCAAATCGGGACATAGTGGCACGTCTGCCCCGCTCATCGCGGCACCCTTTATCTCCTATGTCCGTTCGTACGTGATGTGCGCCCTATGTGCGGGCTCACATGGCGCCTAGATCGTTCTCACCGTTAGTTGCTGGAGCAACGCCCAGGGTGAGCGTTCTCCTCCGGGAGGATGAGGTGGGCGTCCCCGAACTCGTGCCACAGGTAGAGCCCGCGCACCGCCGCGGCGTACGCGCGCTCGACCGCGGCCCTTCCCGCGACGGCCTCCAGCATCAGCAGATGGGAGGCCTCCGGCTCGTGCAGCCCGGTCAGCAGCCCGTCGACCACCCGCACGCCCCGCCGCGGGGTCACCACGAGATCCGTCCATCCGCGGCGGGCGCGGACCACCCCGTCGGCGCCCGCCGCGGACTCGACGGCACGTACGGCCGTCGTACCGACCGCGACGATCCGCCCGTCCCCCGCCCTCGCCGCGTTGATCAGCCGCGCCGACGCCTCCGGCACCTCGTACCACTCTGTCGACGGCGGCTCGTGGGCCTCGGCCGAGGAGACGCCCGTGTGCAGCCTGATCGGAGCGAACTGCACCCCCCGGCTCACCAGCTCCGTCACCAGACGCGCGGTGAAGGGCCGCGCCGCGCTCGGCATCTCCGCGCTGCCCGCGCCGTCGGCCGACGGCAGCGCGAACACCGTCTGATAGACGGAGAGCGGCTGGTCCCGCTCCGTATAGGAGTACCGAATGGGACGCCCGTGCCGCCGCAGCAGCCCGGGCACGTCCGGACCCGGCACCCTCGCCCACCACAACCGCGCGCCGCCCGCCGTCACCGGCTCCTCCAGCACGAGACGCACGTCACCCGCGAGACACACCTCCGTCCCCGCGGGCCCGCCCGCACGCGGACGCGTGGTGCCCCTCCCGTCGGGATCCCGCAGCTCGACGGCCCACCGCCCGTCATCGCCCCGGGTGGAGAAATGGACCACCACGCGCGCGTGCCCGATCCGTCCGTCGACGGCCGCGGCCGACGTGGGGGAGGTGTTCACGACCAGCAGGTCCCCGGCCCGCAGCTGCCGCGGCAGCTCCGCGAACGTGTGGTGCGACACCTCCCTGCCCCGCGAGACGAGCAGCCGTACGGAGTCCCGGTCCCGCCCGGGCCCGCGCTGCTCGGCCGGCACCCGCGCCGACAACTCCTCGGGGACCCGCGTCACGGTCGTCACCCCTCCTCCAGCAGTGCGGGCGCCGCGTAGCGGCCACTGGCCGGCCGCTCGTCGAGCAGCCTCAGGAAGGCCGGCACCACGCTGTCCGGCGCCGGTCGCGGCCCCCCGTCGTCCGGCACGGCCGCCGCGTACAGGTCCGTGGCCATGTCCCCGGGGTCCACGGCCCAGACCCGCAGGCCCGGCTCCTCCTCGGCGAGCACCGCCGCGAGATGGTCGAGGGCCGCCTTCGACGCCCCGTAACCGCCCCACGTCGGGTACGCCTCGGCCGCCGCGTCCGAGCTGACCGCGACGACCGCGCCCGCCTCGGCGGCCCGCAGCAGCGGCAGGGCCTCCTGGACCAGGCCCAGCGCCGCGACCACGTTGACCTCCAGAGCCCGCCGCAGCCCGCCCGGTGTCAGATCCTCCAGCCGGACCAGCGGCTCGGCGCCGAGCGCGCTCGCGTTGTTCACCAGCAGATCGACGCCCCCGAGCTCACGGGCCGCCGCCACCAGCGCCGCCCGGTGCCCGGCGTCCGTGACGTCCCCGGGCAGGGCCGCCACCCGGGTCCCGTGCACGGACAGCGTCTTCGCCGTCTCCTCCAGAACCCCGGCGGTCCTGGCGTCGAGCACCAGATCCCAGCCGCGCCGCGCCAGGGCCGCGGCGAGCGCCCGCCCCAGCCCCTTCGAAGCCCCCGTGATGATCGCTACCGGCATGACGTCCGTCCCCTCGTCCAGCCCGCCGCTTCCGGCAGGTGTCCTCAACGTAGGAACCGGACCGCTCCCGCCGCCTCGTACGCGGGTCCCGGCGACCGGGGGCCCTTCGGCCTAGGCCCACCGGCCCAGGGACGGCCACCACAGGGCGGATACGCACTGTCACACCCCACGGGTACGTTGGGGGCATGAGCCAAGGTCCCCGGTCCGGTCTGTACGCGGTGAGCTCCGCGCTGCTGGCCATGAGCAGGCACCTGGAGGTGCGCGACGTCCTCAAGACGATCGTCGCCTCGGCCCGCGACCTGCTCGACGCGCAGTACGCCGCGCTCGGGGTCCCCGACGACCACGGCGGCTTCGCCCAGTTCGTGGTCGACGGCGTCAGCGACGCCCAGTGGAAGGCCATCGGCCCGCTCCCGCGCCAGCACGGCATCCTGGCCGCGATGCTGCACGAGGCACGCCCCGAGCGCCTCGCCGACGTGCGCAAGGACCCCCGCTTCGAGGGCTGGCCCGCCGCCCACCCGGACATGTCCGACTTCCTGGGCCTGCCCGTCCGCGACGGTGACGAGACCATCGCGGCCCTGTTCCTCGCCAACAAGAACGGCACCAGGCCCGACGGCGGATGCGGCTTCACCGAGGACGACGAGGAACTCCTCACGATCCTCGCCCAGCACGCGGCGATCGCCCTGACCAACGCCCGCCTGTACGAGCGCAGCCGCGAACTCACCATCGCCGAGGAGCGCTCCCGGCTCGCTCACGAACTGCACGACGCCGTCAGCCAGAAGCTGTTCTCCCTGCGTCTGACCGCGCAGGCCGCCGCCGCCCTCGTCGACCGCGACCCCGCACGCGCCAAGGGCGAACTGCACCAGGTGGCCGCGCTCGCCGCCGAGGCCACCGAGGAACTGCGCGCCGCCGTCATCGAGTTGCGCCCCGCCGCCCTCGACGAGGACGGCCTCGTGGCCACGCTGCGCACCCAGATCCAGGTGCTCGACCGCGCCCACTCCGCGCGGGTGACCTTCACGGGCCGGGGCGTGCGCGCCCTGCCCGCCGCCCAGGAGGAGGCCGTGCTGCGCGTCGCCCAGGAGGCCCTCCACAACGCGCTGCGGCACTCCGGGGCGGCCCGCGTCGACGTCCTCCTGGAGAAGCGCGGACCGGGCGCCGTGCTGCGCGTCCGCGACGACGGCGGCGGCTTCGATCCGACGGCGATACGCACCGCGGGACGCCACCTCGGCCTGGTCTCCATGCGTGACCGGTCGAGCGGGGTCGGCGGCACGCTGACCGTGGAATCGGCGCCCGGAAAGGGCACCACGATCGAGATGGAGGTCCCTGGTGGCTGAAGCAATCAAGGTGCTGCTCGTCGACGACCACCAGGTGGTCCGCCGGGGCCTGCGCACCTTCCTCGAGGTGCAGGACGACATCGAGGTCGTGGGAGAGGCGTCCGACGGCGCCGAAGGAGTCGCCCGCGCCGAGGAGTTGCGGCCCGACGTCGTCCTCATGGACGTCAAGATGCCGGGCATGGACGGCATCGACGCGCTGCGCAAACTCCGCGAACTCGCCAACCCCGCGCGCGTGCTGATCGTCACCAGCTTCACCGAGCAGCGCACGGTCGTCCCGGCCCTGCGCGCCGGCGCGGCGGGATACGTCTACAAGGACGTGGACCCCGACGCCCTCGCCGGCGCCATCCGCTCCGTGCACGCCGGGCACATCCTGCTGCAACCCGAGGTGGCGGGCGTCCTGCTGTCCCAGGAGGAAGCCAACTCGGGGCAGGGCAGGGGAGGTTCGCTGACCGAGCGGGAGCGCGAGGTGCTCGGCCTGATCGCCGACGGCCGTTCCAACCGGGAGATCGCCCGCGCGCTCGTCCTCTCCGAGAAGACCGTCAAGACGCATGTCTCGAACATCCTGATGAAGCTCGACCTCGCCGACCGGACGCAGGCCGCGCTGTGGGCCGTACGCCATGGGGCTGCGGGCTGACCGGGCACGACAATACGAAAGGTTCCGCTCCGGGCTGAGATTCATACCGTCGGGTGTATGTCACCCGGATGGCGCATCCTTCGCGGACCCCGGCCGTTCTCCAGTGCGTGCCGCGGTGATCTGCCGCGGTGATCGCTAGGGAGGGCTCAGAAGTGAAGAACCTGAAGAAGGCCACGGCTGTCGCGATGGTGGCGGGCGGCCTGGTCGCCGCCGGTGCCGGTATGGCTTCCGCGACGGACGGCTCGTGGGCGGGCGGTCAGGCCGCGGGCTCCCCGGGTGTCGTCTCGGGCAACGTCATCCAGGCGCCGATCCACATCCCCGTGAACGCGGTCGGCAACAGCGTGAACGTGATCGGTGTCCTGAACCCGGCCTTCGGCAACCTCGGCCTCAACCACTGAGGTCCGTACCGCACTCGTCATGACCACCGGCCCCTCAGGCACTCCTGGGGGGCCGGTCAGGTGTTGTCGGCCCATCTGTACATCATCCAAATGGCCCGAACGGTCACTTCGGCCCGCATTTCCGTGCCGTGAGGCGGTCTCCCGCGTTGCTCAACGTACGACCCGCGGCCGGGTCGGAACCGCAAACGCAGGAGGAACGTTTCTCATGAACATCGCCAAGAAGGCAGCCATGGCCCTCACCGTCGCCGGTATCGCCGCGGGAGCCTCGGCCGGCGCGGCCGTGGCCGACGCGGGCGCCCAGGGCGCGGCCGCGCAGTCGCCGGGCGTCGCCTCGGGCAACGCCGTCCAGGCGCCGATCCACATCCCCGTCAACGTCGTGGGCGACAGCGTGAACGTGATCGGCCTCCTGAACCCGGCGTTCGGCAACGCCGGCGTGAACGACTGACCCACCCCGTCACGACAGGGCCCCGCGGACCATCCGCGGGGCCCTGCGCCGTCCCCGCCACCGAGCCGCCGCGGCCCGTGCGAACCAGGAAACCCACGCCACCAGACGGTTCGCCCCGACCGCACAGCTCGCACCGAACACTCGCCCACCCCGGACACGGGGACCCGCTGAACGGGACGCTCCCGGCGCAGGCCCGCATTTTCAGCCGGTCCGGCGGTCGAACAGGCCGCCTGCTCCGGGTGCGGGGATTCCCTGAACGTGCCGTTCCTGGCGTAGGCAGGCATTTCCAGCCGGTCCGGCGGCCGAACACCCCGTCCGCTCCAGACGCGGGGACTCGCTCAGGCCGCTTGCTCCGCACGCGGGAACTCGCTGAACGGATCGCTTCCGGCGCAGGCCCGCATACTCAGCCCGTCCGGCGTATGAGGACGAGCCCTTCGGGCGAAGCCGTGACGCGCGGATCAACACCTCACCGGCCCACCCCTCTGCTCACCGCACACCCCGCTCAGCACGCGCCGCTCACCGCACACCCCGCCCAGCACGCACCCCGCCCAGCACGCGCCGCGCCCAGCACGCGCCGCGCCCAGCACGCGCCGCGCCCAGCACGCGCCGCGCTCACCGCACGCCCCGCTCGCGCTCCTCCACGAACGCGTTGTACGCCGCCACCTGCGCCCGCCGGGCCGTCCGTTCCACCGGCCGCAACGCCTCGGTCCGCGCCGCCATCTCCGAGGCGCTCACCGCCCCGCCGTGCCCGTTCTCGTACGCGACGGAGATCAGCAGGCCCACCCGCTGGGCGAGCTCCAACACCCGTACCGCACGCGGCGGATACCCGGGCGCCAGCACCTCGCGACCCCGCTCGGCCCGCGCCCGGTACGCGTCCACCGCCGCCTCCGCGACCGGCCCCGACCCGGCCACGTCCAGCCGCGACAACACGTCCGTCGCCTCACGCAGCGCCTCCGCCAGTTCCCGCTCGGCCTCACCGAGGGACGGCACGTCGGCGGGCGGCGCCTCCCGCACCGGGAGGCAGTGCCAGACGACCTCGACGTGGACGTCACCCGCCGGCCCGGCCTCGTGGACCTCCGGCACGAGCCCCAGCGCGGCGCCGTGGCAGACGACCGCCTCCTCGGCGTCGAGGGCACGCGCGTTGAAGACCGGCGGCCCGCTCAGCCCGAGCGGATGCCCCGGCGCGGGCAGCGCGACCCGCAGCCCGGCGACCCCGAGCGCCCGCAGTCGGCCGAGGGCGAGCGTGAGCCCGACGGGCCCCGCCTCGCCCGGCAGCCCCTCGACCCGGTGCACCGCGTCCTCGCCGACGATGGCGAGTACCGCGTCATCCGGAGATACAAAACCGGCCAAAAGGGCATTTCCCCATGCGGCCAGGCGTCCTGAGCGTGGTTCCGAGAGCATGCCTCCACCCTAAGGACCGGCCGATGGACAGGAGCGCCCGGCCGGTGGCGTAGGTTTTCCCTGGGGGCTGCGTCCACAGACGTAAGCGACGGCCGAGACTGCAATGGGAGACAACGCGCTCATGAGCGATGTACTGGAGCTGGAGGACGTGTCCGTGGTCCGCGAGGGCCGGGCTCTGGTGGACCAGGTCTCCTGGTCGGTCAAGGAAGGGGAACGCTGGGTCATCCTCGGCCCGAACGGCGCCGGCAAGACGACCCTCCTCAACCTCGCCTCCAGCTACCTCTTCCCCAGCCAGGGCACCGCCACCATCCTCGGCGAGACCCTCGGCAAGGTCGACGTCTTCGAGCTGCGCCCGCGGATCGGCGTGGCCGGCATCGCCATGGCCGAAAAGCTCCCCAAGCGCCAGACCGTCCTGCAGACCGTGCTCACCGCCGCCTACGGCATGACCGCGGGCTGGCACGAGGACTACGAGGACATCGACGAGCAGCGCGCCCGCGCCTTCCTCGACCGCCTCGGCATGAGCGACTACCTCGACCGCAGGTTCGGCACCCTCTCCGAGGGCGAGCGCAAGCGCACCCTGATCGCCCGCGCCCTGATGACCGACCCCGAGCTGCTCCTGCTCGACGAGCCCGCCGCCGGCCTCGATCTCGGCGGCCGCGAGGACCTCGTACGCCGTCTCGGCCGCCTCGCCCGCGACCCGATCGCGCCGTCCATGATCATGGTCACGCACCATGTCGAGGAGATCGCCCCGGGCTTCACCCACGTCCTGATGATCCGCCAGGGCAAGGTGCTCGCCGCGGGCCCCCTGGAACTCGAACTCACCTCCCGCAACCTCTCCCGCTGCTTCGGTCTCCCCCTCGTCGTCGAACAGGTCGGCGAGCGCTGGACCGCGCAGGGTCTCCCGATGGCCTGACCCGTACGAAGCAGCCGGCACGAACCGCCCCTTGGGAAGCACCTGCTCCGCGGGACCCGGTACGAGCCCCTTCTCCACCCGATCTGCGCCCTGTCGCCGAACGGACCCGCGGACCTACCATGACCACGTGGACGACATCAACGCATGGGTGTGGTGGCTGGTCGGCGCGGCCGCGCTGGGCATCCCGCTCGTGGTGACCGCGATGCCGGAGTTCGGCATGTTCGCCGCAGGCGCCGCGGCTGCCGCGGTCACGGCCGGCCTCGGCGGCGGTGTCGTCCTCCAGGTGCTCGTCTTCTGCGCCGTCTCCGTCGCGCTCATCGCGGTCGTACGCCCCATCGCGACGCGGCACCGATCCCAACGACCCCAACTCATGTCGGGCGTCGAGGCGTTGAAGGGCAGACAGGCCGTCGTCCTGGAGCGGGTCGACGGTTCGGGCGACGGCCGGATCAAGCTCGCCGGAGAGATCTGGTCGGCACGCGCCCTGGATACCGGACAGGCCTACGAGGTGGGCCAGGAGGTGGACGTCGTGGACATCGAAGGAGCCACGGCGATCGTCATGTGACCTCGCGCGACGCCAACTGAACCGAACGCCCCACGCGGCAGACGACGGTCTGTCAGACTCGTCCAGCAAGATCTTCAACAACCATAAGATCTTTCGGAAACACCGAGGCGGAGAAGGGTACGGGGAGTTATCGATGGCACCCATCATCATCGTCCTGATCATTCTGGTGGTGCTGGTTTTCATCGCCCTGATCAAGACCATCCAGGTCATCCCACAGGCCAGTGCCGCCATCGTCGAACGCTTCGGCCGGTACACACGGACCCTGAACGCAGGCCTGAACATCGTGGTCCCGTTCATCGACTCGATCCGCAACCGCATCGACCTGCGTGAACAGGTCGTGCCCTTCCCGCCGCAGCCGGTGATCACCCAGGACAACCTGGTGGTCAACATCGACACGGTCATCTACTACCAGGTCACCGACGCCCGCGCAGCGACCTACGAGGTCGCCAGCTACATCCAGGCGATCGAACAGCTCACCGTCACCACGCTGCGCAACATCATCGGTGGCATGGACCTGGAGCGGACCCTCACCTCGCGCGAGGAGATCAACGCGGCCCTGCGCGGTGTCCTCGACGAGGCGACCGGCAAGTGGGGCATCCGCGTCAACCGCGTGGAACTCAAGGCGATCGAGCCGCCCACCTCCATCCAGGACTCGATGGAGAAGCAGATGCGCGCCGACCGTGACAAGCGCGCCGCGATCCTCACCGCGGAAGGCATCCGCCAGTCGCAGATCCTCACCGCCGAGGGTGAGAAGCAGTCCGCGATCCTGCGCGCCGAAGGTGAGGCCAAGGCCGCCGCCCTGCGCGCCGAGGGCGAGGCCCAGGCCATCCGCACGGTCTTCGAGTCCATCCACGCCGGCGACGCCGACCAGAAACTCCTCGCCTACCAGTACCTTCAGATGCTCCCCAAGATCGCCGAGGGGGACGCCAACAAGCTCTGGATCGTCCCCAGCGAGATCGGCGACGCCCTCAAGGGACTGAGCGGCGCCATGGGCAACTTCGGCCCCATGGGCGGCGGTTCGGGCAACGGCGGCTCGGAGCGCCGCGAGAAGCCGTCCGTCACCGACTGACGACGACGTACGACGAGGGGGCCCCTCTCCGACCGGAGAGGGGCCCCCTCGTCGTACGACCCCACAGGGCAATACACCTAGGCCGCGGGCTGCACCAGCCACTCCGGCAGGGCGTCGAGGTCGTCGCGGTCCAGTGTCAGCAGCATCGCGTCCGCCGGTGTCGGCTCGAACGGCTGCCTGAGCAGCGGCATCCCCGCCTGCTCCGGCGTACGGGCCGCCTTGCGGTGGTTGTCCTCGGCGCACGACGCGACCGTGTTCAGCCAGGAGTCCTGGCCGCCCTGCGCGCGGGGTACCACGTGGTCGACCGTCGTCGCCCGCCTGCCGCAGTACGCGCAGCGGTGGCGGTCGCGCACGAGGACACCGCGCCTCGACCACGGGGCTTGTCTTCGGAAAGGCACCCTGACGTACCTGCACAGCCTGATCACCCGCGGCACGGGTATGTCGAGGGCGGCGCCGCGCATACGCAGTTCGGGGTGGGCCTGCTCGACGACGGCCTTGTCCTGCAGCACCAGAACGACGGCTCGGTTCAACGTCACCGTCGACAGCGGCTCAAAGCTCGCGTTCAGAACCAGCGTGTCCCGCATCCTGCCCACCTCCCGTATGCACCGGCCCACCCCCTGGCGGGCTTGGATCAACTCTGGCCGGGCACGCCGAGATGGACAACGCAATAAAAATGCCCGCCCCTGATCACTTCCAAGACCAGAGGCGGGCAAACGTTCAGTGAACGTCCGTCTGCGACGCTTTACGCGGGAGCCGCGTACTCGCCCATCAGCTGGGCGCGGGCCAGCGTGTGGAACCGCAGGTTGAATCCGACATAGGCCGGCGAGGCCTCCGCGTCGGGGCCGAGCTTCTCCTGATCCACGGCGTACACCGTGAAGAGGTACCGGTGCGCGGGGTCCCCGGCCGGCGGCGCGGCACCACCGAAGTCCTTGGTCCCGTAGTCGTTGCGCACCTGGACCGCACCTTCCGGCAGGCCCTCGAACTTGCCGCTGCCCGCGCCCGTCACCAGCTCGGTGACGGAGGCCGGGATGTCGAACACCACCCAGTGCCAGAACCCGCTGCCCGTCGGGGCGTCCGGGTCGAAGCACGTCACGGCGAAGCTCTTGGTCCCGGCGGGGAAGCCCTCCCAGCTCAGGTGCGGCGAAGTGTTTCCTGCCGCGTAGACCTGGGCGTCCTTCAGCACCGCACCCGACGCGACGTCCTCACTGGTGACCGTGAAGGCCGGCACGGGCGGATGGAAGTCGTGCGGGAGCGGCGCCCTCTTGAGCTCGGTCACGTCAGTACCTCCTGAACGGCGGAATCTCTCGGTCCGAGCCTAGAACCAGCTGCGCTTGCTGCCGACCTCGGACAGCCACTGGTTCAGGTACGCGGCCCAGTCCGTGCCCTGGAAGTCGTGCAGGCCCACCTGGAAGGAGCGGTACGAGTCGCTGCCCTCGCTGAAGAGGCCCGGCTTCTTGTCCATCTCCAGGATGACGTCCATCTCGCGGTCGTCGGCGACGAAGCTCAGCTCCACCTGGTTCAGCCCGCGGTACTGCGACGGCGGGAAGAACTCGATCTCCTGGTAGAACGGCAGCTTCTGGCGGCTGCCCCGGATGTGGCCGCGCTCCATGTCCGCGTTCTTGAAGCGGAAGCCCAGCTGGATGAAGGCGTTCAGGATGGCCTGCTGCGCGGGGAGCGGGTGCACGTTGATGGGGTCCAGGTCCCCGGAGTCCACGGCGCGCGCGATCTCCAGCTCCGTGGTCACACCGATGTGCATGCCCCGCAGGCTCTGCCCGTCGATCGTGGTGATCGGGGTCTCCCACGGAATGTCGAGCCCGAACGGAACCGCGTGCACGGCACCGGCCTGCAGTTCGAAGGCCCCGCCGAGCCGCAGCTTCGCGAACTCGACGTCCTGCTTGTACTCCTGGTCGTCGTGCCCCTCGACCTCGACCTTGGCCTGGAGCCCCACCGACAGCCCCTCGATGGCCTGGTTCACGGATCCGCCCTGGATCCGCACCTCACCCTGCACGACACCGCCCGGAACGACGTTGACCTCGGTCAGCACCGTCTCGACCGAAGCCCCACCGGCTCCCAGGCTCGCAAGCAGCCGCTTGAACCCCATGTCTCAAACCTCCCCAGGCAACGCCTGTGCTCCGTAGTACTGCGTCTGGATTCCTGATCCCTACAAACGCGATCCGACCGCGGCCGGTTCCGCGTTCTCACCCTTACAAGGGGAACGCTCCTTGACCACCCGTCGGCACCCACCCGTACCCACGTGCCCGTGTCGCTGGACTACGCTCGTACGCCATGATCGCGGCCCCTGACCGTACGCCCCTGACGCGTGAGTTCTTCGACCGCCCCGTACTGGAGGTCGCCCCCGACCTCCTGGGGCGGGTTCTCGTGCGCACCACACCGGACGGTCCGATCGAGCTCCGCCTCACGGAGGTAGAGGCGTACGACGGCCCGGACGACCCCGGCTCCCACGCCTATCGCGGCCGCACGGCCCGCAATGGCGTGATGTTCGGCCCGCCCGGGCATGTCTACGTCTACTTCACCTACGGCATGTGGTTCTGCATGAACCTGGTGTGCGGTCCGGCGGGCAGGCCCAGCGGGGTCCTGCTGAGGGCCGGCGAGGTCGTCGAGGGCGCGGAGCTCGCCCGCAAACGTCGACTCTCGGCCCGAAATGACAAGGAACTGGCCAAAGGGCCCGCCCGTCTGGCGACGGCGCTGGACGTGGACCGGTCCCTCGACGGCGCCGATGCCTGCGCTCCGGAGGGGGGCCCGCTGACCCTGCTGACGGGGACCCCCGTCAGCTCCGACCAGGTACGCAACGGTCCACGAACCGGGGTGTCCGGCGACGGAGGCATCCACCCCTGGCGCTTCTGGGTCGCCAACGACCCCACCGTGAGCCCTTATCGGGCCCATTCGCCCCGCCGCCGCTCAACTTGACTCGCCTCCGGGGGGTCCGTAATGTAGCCCGAGCCGCTTGACCCGGGTACGGCGTTACGCCAGCAGCCGGAAGCGGCCAACCCACTACCTACGACCTCCCCTCAGCGGGGGCGAATTCGGCGTGTCCTCATGTCTGAATTCAAACTCGCGGAGCTCGATTATGAGCTGCGCGGGGAATCGGCTAGCGTAGTGAATGTCGAAAGGCCGCGAGTCGAAAGAACTCAAAGGCCGAAAGGCAAACCCACCGACTGGGAAACAGGCCCGAAAGGATCTGATAGAGTCGGAACCGCTGGAAAGGGAAACGCGAAAGCGAAAACCTGGAAAGCATCGAGGAAATCGGATACGGAAACGGTCTGATAGAGTCGGAAACGCAAGACCGAAGGGAAGCGCCCGGAGGAAAGCCCGAGAGGGTGAGTACAAAGGAAGCGTCCGTTCCTTGAGAACTCAACAGCGTGCCAAAAATCAACGCCAGATATGTTGATACCCCGTCTCCGGCCGATCGGCTGGGACGAGGTTCCTTTGAAAAAGTCCTGCCCCTTCGGGGTAGGCGCACAGCGAGGACGCTGTGAACCGGGAGGATTATTCCTCTTCCTGGTTCCGCTCTCGTGGTGTCGTCCCGATTACGGGAAAACATTCACGGAGAGTTTGATCCTGGCTCAGGACGAACGCTGGCGGCGTGCTTAACACATGCAAGTCGAACGATGAAGCCCTTCGGGGTGGATTAGTGGCGAACGGGTGAGTAACACGTGGGCAATCTGCCCTTCACTCTGGGACAAGCCCTGGAAACGGGGTCTAATACCGGATAATACCTGCCTGGGCATCTGGGTGGGTTGAAAGCTCCGGCGGTGAAGGATGAGCCCGCGGCCTATCAGCTTGTTGGTGAGGTAGTGGCTCACCAAGGCGACGACGGGTAGCCGGCCTGAGAGGGCGACCGGCCACACTGGGACTGAGACACGGCCCAGACTCCTACGGGAGGCAGCAGTGGGGAATATTGCACAATGGGCGAAAGCCTGATGCAGCGACGCCGCGTGAGGGATGACGGCCTTCGGGTTGTAAACCTCTTTCAGCAGGGAAGAAGCGAAAGTGACGGTACCTGCAGAAGAAGCGCCGGCTAACTACGTGCCAGCAGCCGCGGTAATACGTAGGGCGCAAGCGTTGTCCGGAATTATTGGGCGTAAAGAGCTCGTAGGCGGCTTGTCACGTCGGGTGTGAAAGCCCGGGGCTTAACCCCGGGTCTGCATTCGATACGGGCTAGCTAGAGTGTGGTAGGGGAGATCGGAATTCCTGGTGTAGCGGTGAAATGCGCAGATATCAGGAGGAACACCGGTGGCGAAGGCGGATCTCTGGGCCATTACTGACGCTGAGGAGCGAAAGCGTGGGGAGCGAACAGGATTAGATACCCTGGTAGTCCACGCCGTAAACGGTGGGAACTAGGTGTTGGCGACATTCCACGTCGTCGGTGCCGCAGCTAACGCATTAAGTTCCCCGCCTGGGGAGTACGGCCGCAAGGCTAAAACTCAAAGGAATTGACGGGGGCCCGCACAAGCAGCGGAGCATGTGGCTTAATTCGACGCAACGCGAAGAACCTTACCAAGGCTTGACATACGCCGGAAAGCATTAGAGATAGTGCCCCCCTTGTGGTCGGTGTACAGGTGGTGCATGGCTGTCGTCAGCTCGTGTCGTGAGATGTTGGGTTAAGTCCCGCAACGAGCGCAACCCTTGTTCTGTGTTGCCAGCATGCCCTTCGGGGTGATGGGGACTCACAGGAGACTGCCGGGGTCAACTCGGAGGAAGGTGGGGACGACGTCAAGTCATCATGCCCCTTATGTCTTGGGCTGCACACGTGCTACAATGGCAGGTACAATGAGCTGCGAAGCCGTGAGGCGGAGCGAATCTCAAAAAGCCTGTCTCAGTTCGGATTGGGGTCTGCAACTCGACCCCATGAAGTCGGAGTTGCTAGTAATCGCAGATCAGCATTGCTGCGGTGAATACGTTCCCGGGCCTTGTACACACCGCCCGTCACGTCACGAAAGTCGGTAACACCCGAAGCCGGTGGCCCAACCCCTTGTGGGAGGGAGCTGTCGAAGGTGGGACTGGCGATTGGGACGAAGTCGTAACAAGGTAGCCGTACCGGAAGGTGCGGCTGGATCACCTCCTTTCTAAGGAGCACTTCTTACCGATCCCTCCGGGGTGAGGTCAGAGGCCACTACGTCGGCAAATGTTCGACGGTGGTTGCTCATGGGTGGAACGTTGATTATTCGGCACACTTGATCGTCTTCTCCTTCCAGTACTGTCCTTCGGGGCGTGGAACGAATGAGGGAAGCGGGGAGTGTGTCGGGCACGCTGTTGGGTGTCTGAAGGTACGGCCGATTGTTGGCTGCCTTCAGTGCCGGCCCCAGTGAACTTGCCTTCGGGCAGGGTGATGGGTGGTTGGTCGTTGTTTGAGAACTGCACAGTGGACGCGAGCATCTGTGGCCAAGTTTTTAAGGGCGCACGGTGGATGCCTTGGCACCAGGAACCGATGAAGGACGTGGGAGGCCACGATAGTCCCCGGGGAGTCGTCAACCAGGCTTTGATCCGGGGGTTTCCGAATGGGGAAACCCGGCAGTCGTCATGGGCTGTCACCCTTGCCTGAACACATAGGGCAAGTGGAGGGAACGCGGGGAAGTGAAACATCTCAGTACCCGCAGGAAGAGAAAACAACCGTGATTCCGGGAGTAGTGGCGAGCGAAACTGGATGAGGCCAAACCATATGCGTGTGAGACCCGGCAGGGGTTGCGTATGTGGGGTTGTGGGATTTCTCTTTCACGGTCTGCCGGCCGTGAGACGAGTCAGAAACCGTTGATGTAGGCGAAGGACATGCGAAAGGTCCGGCGTAGAGGGTAAGACCCCCGTAGTCGAAACGTCAACGGCTCGTTTGAGAAACACCCAAGTAGCACGGGGCCCGAGAAATCCCGTGTGAATCTGGCGGGACCACCCGCTAAGCCTAAATATTCCCTGGTGACCGATAGCGGATAGTACCGTGAGGGAATGGTGAAAAGTACCGCGGGAGCGGAGTGAAATAGTACCTGAAACCGTGTGCCTACAAGCCGTGGGAGCGTCGGATATGTGCTTGCACATATCTCGTGACTGCGTGCCTTTTGAAGAATGAGCCTGCGAGTTTGCGGTGTGTTGCGAGGTTAACCCGTGTGGGGAAGCCGTAGCGAAAGCGAGTCCGAATAGGGCGATTTAGTAGCGCGCTCAAGACCCGAAGCGGAGTGATCTAGCCATGGGCAGGTTGAAGCGGCTGTAAGAGGTCGTGGAGGACCGAACCCACCAGGGTTGAAAACCTGGGGGATGACCTGTGGTTAGGGGTGAAAGGCCAATCAAACTCCGTGATAGCTGGTTCTCCCCGAAATGCATTTAGGTGCAGCGTCGTGTGTTTCTTGCCGGAGGTAGAGCACTGGATAGGCGATGGGCCCTACCGGGTTACTGACCTTAGCCAAACTCCGAATGCCGGTAAGTGAGAGCGCGGCAGTGAGACTGTGGGGGATAAGCTCCATGGTCGAGAGGGAAACAGCCCAGAGCATCGACTAAGGCCCCTAAGCGTACGCTAAGTGGGAAAGGATGTGGAGTCGCACAGACAACCAGGAGGTTGGCTTAGAAGCAGCCACCCTTGAAAGAGTGCGTAATAGCTCACTGGTCTAGTGATTCCGCGCCGACAATGTAGCGGGGCTCAAGCGTACCGCCGAAGTCGTGTCATTGCAGCAATAGGGCCAACGCCTGCTGTGATGGGTAGGGGAGCGTCGTGTGCCGGGTGAAGCCGCGCCGGAAGGCAGTGGTGGACGGTTCACGAGTGAGAATGCAGGCATGAGTAGCGATACACACGTGAGAAACGTGTGCGCCGATTGACTAAGGGTTCCTGGGTCAAGCTGATCTGCCCAGGGTAAGTCGGGACCTAAGGCGAGGCCGACAGGCGTAGTCGATGGATAACCGGTTGATATTCCGGTACCCGCTGTGAAGCGTCAAACATTGAACCAGGCGATGCTAAGTCCGTGAAGCCGCCCTGGAGCCTTCGGGCAAAGGGGAGTGGTGGAGCCGATGGTCCAGACCTGTAGTAGGTGAGTGATGGGGTGACGCAGGAAGGTAGTCCATCCCGGGCGGTGGTTGTCCCGGGGTAAGGGTGTAGGCCGTGTGATAGGTAAATCCGTCGCACATCAAGGCTGAGACCTGATGCCGAGCCGATTGTGGTGAAGTGGATGATCCTATGCTGTCGAGAAAAGCCTCTAGCGAGTTTCATGGCGGCCCGTACCCTAAACCGACTCAGGTGGTCAGGTAGAGAATACCGAGGCGTTCGGGTGAACTATGGTTAAGGAACTCGGCAAAATGCCCCCGTAACTTCGGGAGAAGGGGGGCCATCACTGGTGATCCGATTTACTCGGTGAGCTGGGGGTGGCCGCAGAGACCAGCGAGAAGCGACTGTTTACTAAAAACACAGGTCCGTGCGAAGCCGTAAGGCGATGTATACGGACTGACGCCTGCCCGGTGCTGGAACGTTAAGGGGACCGGTTAGTCAAACTTCGGTTTGGCGAAGCTGAGAACTTAAGCGCCAGTAAACGGCGGTGGTAACTATAACCATCCTAAGGTAGCGAAATTCCTTGTCGGGTAAGTTCCGACCTGCACGAATGGCGTAACGACTTCTCGACTGTCTCAACCATAGGCCCGGTGAAATTGCACTACGAGTAAAGATGCTCGTTTCGCGCAGCAGGACGGAAAGACCCCGGGACCTTTACTACAGTTTGATATTGGTGTTCGGTTCGGCTTGTGTAGGATAGCTGGGAGACTTTGAAGTCATGGCGCCAGCCATGGTGGAGTCGTCGTTGAAATACCAGTCTGGTCGTGCTGGATGTCTAACCTGGGTCCGTGATCCGGATCAGGGACAGTGTCTGATGGGTAGTTTAACTGGGGCGGTTGCCTCCTAAAGAGTAACGGAGGCGCCCAAAGGTTCCCTCAGCCTGGTTGGTAATCAGGTGTTGAGTGTAAGTGCACAAGGGAGCTTGACTGTGAGACCGACGGGTCGAGCAGGGACGAAAGTCGGGACTAGTGATCCGGCGGTGGCTTGTGGAAGCGCCGTCGCTCAACGGATAAAAGGTACCCCGGGGATAACAGGCTGATCTTCCCCAAGAGTCCATATCGACGGGATGGTTTGGCACCTCGATGTCGGCTCGTCGCATCCTGGGGCTGGAGTCGGTCCCAAGGGTTGGGCTGTTCGCCCATTAAAGCGGTACGCGAGCTGGGTTTAGAACGTCGTGAGACAGTTCGGTCCCTATCCGCTGTGCGCGTAGGAATATTGAGAAGGGCTGTCCCTAGTACGAGAGGACCGGGACGGACGAACCTCTGGTGTGCCAGTTGTCCTGCCAAGGGCATGGCTGGTTGGCTACGTTCGGGAGGGATAACCGCTGAAAGCATCTAAGCGGGAAGCCTGCTTCGAGATGAGTATTCCCACCCCCTTTGAGGGGTTAAGGCTCCCAGTAGACGACTGGGTTGATAGGCCGGATCTGGAAGGCGGGTAACCGCTGGAGGTGACCGGTACTAATAGGCCGAGGGCTTGTCCTCAGTTGCTCGCGTCCACTGTGTAGTTCCCAGACAACGAACGGTTGTGCTGGCTGAACAGTTTCACTAATGAACTGAATAGTGTGCTTGTTCGCTGCCCGTTCGAGGTCTCGTTTCACGACGAGATGTCTGAAAGGGTTTCGGTGGTCATAGCGTGAGGGAAACGCCCGGTTACATTCCGAACCCGGAAGCTAAGCCTTACAGCGCCGATGGTACTGCAGGGGGGACCCTGTGGGAGAGTAGGACGCCGCCGAACAAAATTTGGAGGACCTCTGGTCCCAGCGACTCGCTGGGACCAGAGGTCCTTTTTTGTTTTTACGAAGCGCGCCGGGTACCCGGCTGCGCGAGAATGACTTGCGGTACCGAAGACAGGAGTCACCCATGTCCACCAACTCTCCCGATGAGCGACCGGAGCGCGATCAGCGACGCCGGGACAGTGGTGACCGCGGCGGCTACCGCGGGGGCCCGCGCCGCGACGACCGGCGCGACGGCGACCGCGGTGGCGCCGGCCGGCGTGATGACCGCCGCGACGGTGATCGTGGTGGCGACCGAGGCGGCGACCGCGGCGGTTTCCGCCGCGACGACAACCGCCGGGATGACAACCGTGGTGGCAGCGGCGGCAGTGGTGGCAGCGGTGGCGGCTTCCGTGGCCGCGACGACCGTCGGGAAGGTGACCGTGGGAGCCGTCCGCCGTTCCGTCGTGACGACCGCCCCAGCGGGCCGCGACGTGACGACCGTGACCGTGGCGGCTTCCGCCGGGACGGGGACAGGCCGGCCTTCCGCCGCGACGACCGCGGTGAGCGTCGTGACGGGGATCGTCCGCCGTTCCGTCGTGACGAGCGTTCCGGTGCTCCGCGTCGTGATGACGATCGTGGTGGGTTCCGCCGCGACGACAACCGTGGCGGCAGCCCCAGCGGTGGCGGCGGTTTCCGTCGTGACGACCGCAACGACTTCCGCCGTGACGACCGGCGTGATGACCGTCGGGGCGATGACCGTGGTGGTTTCCGTCGTGACGACCGCCGTGACGACCGCCGTGACGGTGGCGACCGCGGTGGGTTCCGCCGCGACGACCGCAACGACTTCCGGCGCGACGACCGTGGCGACCGCCGCGAGGGGGACCGTCCCGCCTTCCGCCGTGACGACCGCCGTGACGATCGCCGAGGAGACGACAGGGCTCCCCGGCGTGACGGGGATCGTCCGCCGTTCCGTCGTGACGAGCGTTCCGGTGCTCCGCGTCGTGATGACGATCGTGGTGGGTTCCGCCGCGACGACAACCGTGGCGGCAGCCCCAGCGGTGGCGGCGGTTTCCGTCGTGACGACCGCAACGACTTCCGCCGTGACGACCGGCGTGATGACCGTCGGGGCGATGACCGTGGTGGTTTCCGTCGTGACGACCGCCGTGACGACCGCCGTGACGGTGGCGACCGCGGTGGGTTCCGCCGCGACGACCGCAACGACTTCCGGCGCGACGACCGTGGCGACCGCCGCGAGGGGGACCGTCCCGCCTTCCGCCGTGACGACCGGGGTGGCGACAGCCGGGGTGGCGGCTTCCGTGGGCGCGACGACCGTGGCCGTGGCGGCCCGCGTCGTGACGACCGGGGTGGCCGTCCCGGCGGCTTCCAAGGCCGTGACGACCGTCGGGGCGACAGCCGGGGTGGCGGCTTCCGTGGCCGCGACGACCGCGACCGCGACCGGGACCGCGAGCCGATCAAGCGGCTGCCGATCCCGGACGACGTCACGGGCGATGAGATCGACAAGGACGTCCGGCAGGAGCTCCAGAGCCTGCCGAAGGGACTTGCCGAAGAGGTCTCCAGGAACCTGGTGATGGTCGCCCGGCTCATCGACGAGGACCCCGAGGGCGCGTACGCGTACTCCAGGATCGCCCTGCGTCTGGCATCGCGGGTCGCCGCCGTACGCGAGGCGGCCGGATTCGCCGCCTACGCGAGCCAGAAGTACAGCGAGGCGCTCGCGGAGTTCCGTGCGGCGCGTCGGATGACCGGCAACGTGGACCTGTGGCCCGTCATGGCGGACTGCGAGCGCGGTATGGGCCGGCCCGAGAAGGCGCTGGACATGGCCGGTGCGCCGGATGTGCAGAAGCTGGACAAGGCCGGTCAGGTCGAGATGCGGCTCGTGGCTGCCGGAGCGCGGCGGGACATGGGGCAGCTCGACGCCGCCATCGTGACCCTCCAGAGCCCCGAGCTGGCCTCGCACTCCGTGCAGCCCTGGACCGCGCGACTGCGCTACGCGTACGCTGACGCGCTTCTCGCCGCCGGCCGTGAGGACGAGGCGCGCGAGTGGTTCGCTAAGGCTGTCGAGTCCGACAAGGACGGCAGCACCGACGCCTCGGACCGGCTCGCGGAGCTGGACGGTGTCGAGTTCGTCGACGCGCTGGTCGAGGACGAGAGCGAGCCCGGGGCGGACTCCGAGACCGAGGCCCAGCCCAAGTCCGTACGCGAGGCCGACCGGGCGATCCAGGCCGAGGCCGACGAGATCGACGAGATCGACGAGATCGACGAGATCGACAACGAGGACCTCGACGACGCCGAGGACGAGCGCGAGGAAGAGCGTGCTGAAGAAGGCGACGAAGAAGGCGGCAACGACGGCGACGACGAGGACGCCCCTCGCGGCTGACGTCTGAACCCCGCGGTGAGAACACGGGCGGCGGGACTCCGGAAGGGGTCCCGCCGCCCGGCGTTTCAGTCGGAGAGCGCCCGCAGAACCAGTCCCGACGCCGGCTTGGGGCCGAACGACGTCGACTTGCGGGGCATCGTGACGCCCTGGCGTGCGAGCTCGCGTACGACTTCCTCGCGCACCGGGTGCAGGAGAACCGCCGTGCCGCCGTCCAGCTCCGCCTTGGCGACCGTGGCCTCGGTGTCGTGGATGTAGGCGATGTGGGCGGGCGAGTCCTCCGGGATGCCCCAGACGTGCCCGAGGAGCGTGGCGTGCAGGACGGTCGCGTCCAGGGTGCGCCAGGCCTCGGGGTGGTCGACCGGGATCGTACGGTTGAGGAGGTCCGGGTCCGGGCGGTCGACCAGATGGAACGAGCCGTCGCCCGCGAGGAGGAAGGCGTTGCCCTCCGCGGCCGCCGAGGCGAGGGCCTCCAGGGCCTTCGCGAGGGGAACGTCGAGGCGGCGAACCCGGAACGAGTCCGTGAGGGCCGCCAGCGCCTCAGCGACAGGCAGCCCGTGCAGCAGACGGTGGATCGCGCGGACGCGCAGCGGATAGCGCGCGGTGTCCACCAGGAGGACGAGACCGAAGTCCCAGGGGCTGGGCGAGGGGTGCTCGGAGCGCAGGCGCAGATAGGTCGCCCAGCGGTGGTGACCGTCCGCGATGAGGGCCTGATGACGGCCCAGGTCCGTCTGGATCTCGGCCAGATCGGCGGCGTCGGTGACCGCCCAGAGACGGTGGCTCAGACCGTCCTCCGTGGTGGTGGACAGCAGCGGCTCGCGCTCCGCTGTGCGCTCGATGACGGCGGCCGTGCCGACCCGGGAACCGGTGCCCCGGTAGGTCAGCAGAAGGGGTTCGAGGTTGGCGGAGGTCGCCCGCATCAGGGCCGCGCGGTCCGCGACGATGTGGGGCATGACGTCCTCGTGCGGGAGGACGACGCCGTCGGCCGGCTCCGACAGGCGCAGGGTGCCGATGATGCCGCGCTGCAGCATGTCGTCGTCGCGCTGCTCGTAGACGTACAGGCCCGGCTCGGGGTCCGTGGTCAGGACGCCCTTGGACAGCCAGGCGTGCAGGGTGTCCGCCGCCTGGCGGTTACGGGCGTTGGGAGTCGCGTCCTGGGGGAGGATCAGCCGGACGATGTTGTGCGGATCGGCCGATTCGAGGTGCAGCAGACCGTCCGGCCGGACGATGACGTCGTACGGCGGGGATGTCACGGCGGCGAGGCTGCCGACCCGGTCGGGGTCATAGCGCACGCCCCGGAACGGGGCCAGTTCGAGGCCGCTGCGTACCGGGGTTTCCTCCGCGGGACCTGCAGTGTTCATTGACGCATCGTAAGTGTGATCGTCAGAGTGTGCCGATGCCATGCGCGATGATCGAGGGAAAGAGCTAGAACGAGGAGCGATGTGCAATGAGCCAGACCGTCAGGACTCGGCCCGAGGGCAGCGAGCAGGCTCTGAGTGAGGCGTACGACACGGCGCTGCTCGATCTGGACGGGGTGGTGTACGCGGGCGGGAACGCGATCGCCCACGCCGTGGAGTCGCTCGGCACCGCCCGGTCCGGCGGGATGCACCTCGCGTATGTCACGAACAACGCGCTGCGGACACCCGACGCCGTGGCCGAACACCTTCGTGAGCTGGGCGTTCCGACGGACGCCGCTGACGTGATCACCTCCGCCCAGGCGGCGGCCCGGCTGATCAGCGAGCAGGTGCCGCCCGGTGCGCGGGTGCTGGTCATCGGCGGGGAGGGGCTGCGGGTCGCGCTGCGCGAGCGCGGGCTCGAACCGGTCGAGTCGGCCGACGACGATCCGGTGGCGGTGGTGCAGGGGTACGGCGGTCCCGACCTGGCGTGGGGACGGTTCGCGGAGGCCTGCTACGCCATCGCGCGGGGGGTGCCGTGGTTCGCGTCCAACACGGACCTGACCATTCCGAGCGCCCGCGGTATCGCGCCGGGCAACGGCGCCGCGGTGGAGGTCGTACGGATCGCCACCGGCGCCGAGCCGCAGGTGGCGGGCAAGCCGCTGCCCCCCATGCACCGTGAGACGGTCCTGCGGACCGGGGCGAAGCGGCCGCTGGTCGTCGGCGACCGGCTGGACACCGACATCGAGGGCGCGTTCAACGGCGACGTGGACTCGCTGCTCGTGCTCACCGGGGTGACGGACGGCGCGCAGCTGCTCGCCGCCCCGCCGCAGCACCGGCCGACGTATGTCGACGCCGATCTGCGCGGTCTGCTGACCGGTCAGCCCGCGATCGCCCAGGCGGGTGATGGGTTCCGGTGCGGAGGGTGGACGGCGACGGCCGGGAGCGAGCGGCTGGAGCTGGAGGGTGAAGGCGAGGCGCTGGACGGCCTGCGGGCGCTGTGCGCGGCGGCGTGGACGGCGGCCGGGGACGGGACGTGCGCGCTGGAGGGCGCCAAGGCGCTGGCGCGGCTGGGACTCTGACGGCCCGTTCCGGGGCTCGGTGGCGGCTCACGGGGTTCGGGGGCGGTGATGCCGGGAAGCCGGCGGTGATGAGCGGTGACCGGGGGAACCCCGCCAGGGCGAGGGTAGGCTAACCTAACTAGGTGTTGGTCGACAGCCCCCTTGAACAGCGCGCGGAGACCGCCCCCGCGCCCCCGAACCGCTGGGCGATACGTGCCGTCGGGCTCGGCGTTTCCGCGGCCGTCCTCGTGCTGGTCGCGCTGGCGAGCATCGCGATCGGTGCGAAAGCGCTGCCGTTGGACCAGGTCTGGCACGGCCTGTTCCACGACTCGGGGACGTATGCCGACGTCGTCGTGGACGACCGGCTCTCGCGCACCGTCCTCGGACTGCTCGTCGGCGCAGCGCTCGGGTTGTCGGGTGCCGTCCTGCAGGCGCTCACCCGCAACCCGCTGGCCGATCCCGGACTGCTCGGGATCAACGCGGGCGCGTCCGCCGCGGTCGTCACCGCCATCACGTACTTCGGCGTCACCAGCCTGAGCGGATACGTCTGGTTCGCCTTCTTCGGCGCCGCCGCGGTCGGGGCGCTGGTCTGGTTCCTCGGCGGCAGCCGGGGCGCCACCCCGGTGCGGCTCGCACTCGCCGGCACCGCGATCAGCGCCGCGCTCTACGGCTATCTCCAGGCCGTGATGATCATGGATGACGCGGCGCTGGGCAAGATGCGCTTCTGGACGGTCGGTTCGCTGGCCTCGGCGACGGACTCGACCATCGGACAGGTGCTGCCGTTCCTGGTGGCCGGTACGGCGCTCGCGCTGGGCCTCGCCCGGCCGCTGAACGCCATGGCCATGGGCGACGACACCGCCCGCGCGCTCGGCGCCAACCTGAACCGCACCCGTGCGCTGTCCATGGCCGCCGCCACCGTGCTGTGCGGCGCCGCGACGGCCGCCTGCGGGCCGATCGTCTTCGTCGGGCTGATGGTCCCGCACGTCGTACGGTCCTTCACCGGCCCGGACCTGCGCTGGATCCTGCCGTACGCGACCGTGCTGTCGCCGGTGCTGCTGCTCGGCGCCGACGTGGTGGGGCGGATCATCGCCCGGCCCGCGGAACTCCAGGTCGGCATCGTCACCGCGGTCCTCGGCGGCCCGGTCTTCATCTACCTCGTACGACGGCGGAGGACGGCCCAGCTGTGAGCACGACACGTACCCGCTTCCTACGCGCGCGCGGCGGACTGTCGGTCCGGTTCGACGTGCGGGCGCTCGTCGTCGTCGTGCTGCTGCTGGTGGCCGCGCTCGCCGCGAGCGTGGTGCTCCTCGGCACCGGCGACTTCCCGATCCCGGCCGCCGACGTCCTCAAGACACTGGCCGGCAACGGGAACGCGGGTCAGGAGTTCATCGTCAACGAGCTGCGGCTGCCCCGGGTGCTCGTCGGTCTCCTGGTCGGGGCCTCGCTCGGGCTCGGCGGGGCGATCTTCCAGTCCGTCTCCCGCAACCCGCTGGGCAGTCCGGACGTCCTCGGCCTGGGGCAGGGGGCGACGGCCGGCGCGCTGATCATGATCGTGCTGTTCTCGGGGACCGCGAACCAGGTCGCCCTCGGAGCGCTCGTCGGCGGCCTGGTGACCGGAGTCGCCATCTATCTGCTCGCCTGGAAGCGGGGCGTGCACGGATACCGGCTCGTCCTGGTCGGTATCGGCGTCTCCGCGATCGTCACCGCGGTCAACGGCTATCTGCTCACCAAGGCGGACCTCGTCGACGCGGCCCGCGCCGTCGTCTGGATGACCGGCTCCCTCAACGGCCGTGACTGGGCGCAGGTGTGGCCGCTGCTGGCGATGTGCGCCGTTCTGGTGCCGCTCGTCCTCGGCAACGCGCGGGGGCTGCGCGTGATGGAGATGGGTGACGACGTGTCGTACGCACTCGGCGTGCGGGTCGAGCGCGTACGCCTGCTGCTGATGCTGTCCGCCGTCCTGCTCACCGCGGGCGCCACCGCCGCCGCCGGTCCGGTCGGCTTCGTGGCGCTCACCGCGCCGCAGCTCGCCCGGCGCCTGACCCGCTCACCGGGACCCAACCTGGTGCCGTCGATGTGCATGGGCGCCGCCCTGCTGATCGTCGCCGACTGGGCCTCGCAGCGCGCCTTCGGCGCCGACCAGCTACCCGTGGGCGTCGTCACCGGCGTCCTCGGCGGCATCTATCTGCTGTGGCTGCTCGTCACCGAGCGCAAGGCGGGCCGGATATGAGCGCCCCCGCGAACGAGAACACCCGAAGGAGCACCGTGAACGGCCTGAACCGCCTGTCCGCCGACAACGTCACCCTCGGCTACGACCAGCGCGTCATCGCGGAGAAACTGTCGGTGGAGATCCCCGACAACTCCTTCACCGTGATCGTCGGCCCGAACGCGTGCGGCAAGTCGACCCTGCTGCGCGCCCTGTCGCGGATGCTCAAGCCCTCCGCGGGGCGGGTGCTGCTCGACGGGCAGGTCATCCAGTCGATGCCCGCGAAGAAGGTGGCCAGGACGCTCGGGCTGCTCCCGCAGTCGTCGATCGCGCCGGACGGGATCACGGTGGGCGATCTGGTCGGCCGGGGCCGCTATCCGCACCAGGGGCTGCTGCGCCAGTGGTCGACGGAGGACGAGCGGGTCGTACGGGAGTCGATGGCCTCGACCGGCGTCGCCGCACTGACCGACCGCTATGTCGACGAATTGTCGGGCGGTCAGCGGCAGCGCGTGTGGATCGCGATGGCCCTCGCGCAGCAGACCCCGCTGCTGCTGCTCGACGAGCCGACCACCTATCTCGACATCCAGCACCAGATCGACGTGCTGGACCTCTGCGCCGATCTCCACGAGGAGCGGGGGCGCACGCTGGTCGCGGTCCTGCACGACCTCAATCACGCCGCGCGGTACGCCACCCATCTCATCGCCCTGCGCGAGGGCCGGGTCGTCGCCGAGGGCGCGCCCCGGGACATCGTGACGGCGGAGCTGGTCGAGGAGGTCTTCGGGCTGCGCTGCCAGGTCATCGACGACCCGGAGACGGGGACGCCGCTGGTGGTCCCGGCGGCCCGCAAGGCACGGGTCGCGGTGAAGGTGGCGGAAGGCTCCTGATGCCCTGGAAGGCTCCCGAGAACGCGGCGAGGACCTCTGGGCTGTTGAGGTCCCGGGACGGGGGTTCCCGAACCGGCGAGAGGCGCGGAAGGGCTTACGAAGCCGCGGAGCAGGCTCCCCGCGGCGTCGCGGCGTCGCGGCGTCGCGGCTTCGGGGCTCCGCGGCTCCGGGGTCCTGCGGCCCTGCGGATCTAAAGAAGGCTCCTGAGCCGGAACAGGTCCAGCAGACCCGCCTCCAGTTTCACCCGGCCCGAACCCCACGCCTTCGCGAAGTGCAGATTCCCGTTGACCATCGCGACCAGGTCGTCGCCGCTCATGGTCAGCCGGATCTGGGCCTTCTCGCGGGGCGGCCCCTGGATGGTGTCCAGCACCTCGATCCGGCCGTCCTTGAGCCGTCCCACGAAGGTGGTGTCGAGGTCGGTGACACAGCAGCTCAGCGAGCGGTCCAGGGCCGCCGCGCTGCGTACGTCCCCTTCGGCACCCGCCAGGTTGTCCGAGAGCTTGTCGAGCGCCGCACGGCACTCCTCAGTCGTCGCCATCGTGATCGACCGTACCGCAGCGCTTCGGGGTAGCGTCGGGGCATGAACGAGTCAGTGCCGGAGTCCGGGGTCGCGCCGGAGGCCGAGGCCGGGGTGCCCGCGGAGGATGCGCGGGACACCGTCGAACCCGCGTACGACCCCGCCGCGCCGGCCCCGCTGGACGTGGAACGCGTCCCCACGGGGAGTGCCGAGGTCGACGCAGAGCTCGACCGGCTGGGCGACGCCGACCACCTCGCCACGGACGGGCACCTGGAGGTGTACGAGGATGTGCATCGGGGGCTGCGTGACGCGCTGACCGCGCTCGACGTCCGCCCGGGACCCACGGCTCCCACCCGTCACCCGACCGGCGCCCCTCAATGAGACCCTTCGGGTCACACCTCTCCATGACCGTACGACCGCAGGAGCTGAACCGAACGTGGCAGGAGTGGCACGCCGCCGCCTCGACGCCGAGCTGGTCCGCCGGAAACTCGCCCGCTCGCGCGAACACGCCGGCCAGCTGATCGCCGCGGGCAGGGTCACCGTCGGCAAGACCCTGGCGACCAAGTCCGCCACCCAGGTGGAGACCGCGGCCGCGATCGTGGTCACCCGGGACGACGCCGACCCCGACTACGTCTCGCGCGGCGGGCACAAACTCGCGGGCGCCCTGGCGGCCTTCGTACCCCGGGGCCTGCGGGTCGAGGGACGGCGCGCACTGGACGCCGGAGCGTCCACCGGAGGCTTCACCGACGTACTGCTGCGCGCGGGCGCCGCCCATGTCGTCGCCGTCGACGTCGGCTACGGTCAACTCGCCTGGTCTCTGCAGAGCGATGAACGCGTCACCGTCAAGGACCGTACGAACGTACGCGAGTTGACGTTGGAGGCGATCGATGGGGAGCCCGTGGACCTTGTTGTCGGGGATCTGTCCTTCATCCCGCTCGGACTGGTGCTGCCCGCCCTCGTGCGGTGCGCGGCGCCCGACGCCGACCTGGTGATGATGGTCAAGCCGCAGTTCGAGGTGGGGAAGGAACGACTGGGCAGTGGTGGAGTCGTACGCAGTCCGGAACTGCGCGCCGAAGCGGTGCGCGGAGTGGCCGGACGGGCCGCGGAACTGGGGCTCGGGGTGGAGGGCGTGACCGCCAGCCCGCTGCCCGGGCCCTCGGGCAATGTCGAGTACTTTCTGTGGCTGCGTGCCGGGTCACCCGAACTCGACCCGGCCGACGTTGACCGTGCAGTGGCGGAGGGGCCGCGTTGACACAGACCCGAGCTCGTACTGTTTTCCTGCTCGCCCACACCGGGCGGCCCGCTGCGATCCGCAGCGCCGAACTCGTCGTCCAGGGGCTGCTGCGCTCCGGACTCGGGGTCCGCGTCCTGGAGGCGGAGGCGGCGGACCTGCCGCTGCCGCCCGAGGTGGAACTCGTCAGGGAGGCCACCCCGCAGTGCCTCGACGGGTGCGAACTGCTGATCGTGCTCGGCGGTGACGGGACCCTGCTGCGCGGCGCCGAGTTCGCCCGCGCGTCCGGCGTCCCGATGCTCGGCGTCAACCTCGGCAGCGTCGGGTTCCTCGCCGAGGCCGAGCGGGACGACCTCGACAAGGTCGTCGACCGGGTGGTCACCAAGGCCTACGAGGTCGAGGAGCGGATGACCGTTGACGTCGTCGTGCACCGCAACGGCGACATCGTGCACACCGACTGGGCGCTGAACGAGGCCGCCGTGCAGAAGGTCTCCGCCGAGAAGCTCCTGGAGGTCATCCTGGAGATCGACGGACGGCCGGTCACCGGCTTCGGCTGCGACGGCATCGTCTGCGCGACCCCCACCGGGTCCACGGCGTACGCCTTCTCCGCGGGCGGGCCCGTGGTGTGGCCGGAGGTCGAGGCGCTGCTCATGGTGCCGATCAGCGCGCACGCGCTGTTCGCCAAGCCGTTGGTGACCTCGCCCGACTCCGTGCTCGCGGTGGAGGTGTTGCCGCACATTCCGCCCGGCGTGCTGTGGTGCGACGGGCGGCGCACGGTGGAGCTGCCGCCGGGAGCACGGGTCGAGGTACGGCGCGGAGCCGTTCCGGTACGGCTCGCACGGCTGCACCACGCGTCGTTCACCGACCGGCTGGTCGCGAAGTTCGCGCTGCCGGTGGCGGGGTGGCGGGGAGCACCGCACTGAGCCGCCGGCCGGGCGGCAGGACCGTCCGGCGGGCGCTCGAAGGAGAGCGGGGCGGGGGTTCGCCGCGACGGACGAGGTGATCGCGACGGCCGGGATGATCGCGGCGAACTTCACGCGGGTTCCCGCGGCCCGTCAGGAGGCCCACGGAGTCCCGGGGAGGCCCAGGACGGTCTGGGCGGACCCACGAGGGACCGGGAAGGGCCGGGGAGGGCCCCTGGGCCCGGGAAAGGCCCGCGAGCCGGCGGGGCACACCCGCCGGTGCCCGCCGCGCGGGCTGCCCGTCCGGGGTCCCGGACGGGCACCGCGGGGCCACGATCGGCAAACCCCACCCCAGCGGGTGACACACGTGCCCGGGTGACCCCCGCCACCTGCGGCTTCGCACAAGCAGGGCAGGGCCCGTCGCACATCGGGTCCCTGACCTCGTAAGGTCGTGTCCGTGTTGGAGGAGATGCGGATACGGTCGCTCGGAGTCATCGACGACGCAGTCGTCGAATTGTCGCCCGGCTTCACCGCCGTGACGGGTGAGACCGGTGCGGGCAAGACGATGGTGGTCACCAGCCTCGGGCTGCTGCTCGGCGGGCGCGCGGACCCCGCCCTCGTACGGATCGGCGCCAAGAGCGCCGTCGTCGAGGGCCGGATCGCCGTACCCACGGGAGGAACGGCGATCCTGCGGGCCGAGGAGGCGGGAGCCGAACTCGACGACGGCGCGCTGCTGATCAGCCGCACCGTCTCGGCGGAAGGGCGCTCGCGGGCGCACATCGGCGGCCGCTCGGTACCCGTGGGCGTGCTGGCCGAACTCGCCGACGAGCTGGTCGCCGTGCACGGACAGACCGATCAGCAGGGGCTGCTCAAACTGTCCCGGCAGCGGCAGGCACTCGACCGGTACGCCGGGGACGCGGTCGCCGCACCGCTCGCCAAGTACGCCGGTGCCTACCGCCGGCTGCGGGCGATCACGACCGAGCTGGACGAGATCACCACCCGCGCGCGTGAGCGGGCCCAGGAAGCCGACATGCTGCGCTTCGGACTCGACGAGATCGCCGCGGTGGAGCCGCGCTCGGGCGAGGACGCGGAGCTGTCGGCGGAGGCCGAGCGGCTCGGACACGCGGAGGCGCTGGCCTCGGCCGCCACCGCCGCGCACGCGGCGCTCGCGGGCAATCCCGAGGACCCCGAGGGCATCGACGCGGCGACCCTCGTCGCGGGTGCCCACCGGGCCCTGGAGGCCGTCCGCGCGCACGACTCCGCGCTCGGCGGCCTGTCCGGACGGATCGGGGAGATCAACATCCTGCTGCGCGACGTGGCGGGTGAACTGGCCGGGTACGCCGACGACCTCGACGCCGATCCGCTGCGGCTGGCGGCGGTCGAGGAGCGCCGGGCCGCGCTCACCCAGCTCACCCGGAAGTACGGCGAGGACGTCGACGCCGTACTGGCCTATGCGGAGCAGGGCGCCGCGCGGCTCCTCGAACTCGACGGCGACGACGAACGGATCGACGAACTGACCGCCGAGCGGGACGCGCTGCGAGCCGAACTGGGCGGGCTGGCACAGGCGTTGACGGACGCCCGGACGGAGGCCGCGGAACGGTTCGCCGCAGCCGTGACCGCCGAACTGGCCTCACTCGCCATGCCGCACGCGCGCGTGTCGTTCGAGATCCGGCAGACCGACGACCCCGAGGGCGTGGAACTCGACGGGCGCACGGTCGCGTACGGGCCCGCGGGCGTCGACGAGGTCGAGCTGCTGCTCGCGCCGCACCCCGGCGCTCCGCCGCGGCCCATCGCCAAGGGGGCGTCCGGCGGTGAACTCTCGCGGGTGATGCTCGCGGTGGAAGCGGTGTTCGCGGGGACCGATCCCGTACCGACGTATCTCTTCGACGAGGTCGACGCGGGGGTCGGCGGCAAGGCCGCGGTGGAGATCGGGCGGCGGCTGGCGCGGCTCGCCAGGAGCGCGCAGGTGGTCGTGGTGACGCACCTTCCGCAGGTGGCCGCGTTCGCGGACCGGCAGTTGCTGGTCGAGAAGACGAACGACGGGTCCGTGACCCGGTCCGGGGTGAAGGTGCTGGAGGGGGAGGACCGCATCCGGGAGCTGTCCCGGATGCTGGCGGGCCAGGAGGACTCGCAGACCGCTCGGGCCCATGCGGAGGAGTTGCTGGCCACCGCGCGGGCCGACGCGTAGCCGTCCGGCGGTGGCACGCGCTCTCGCGGCGCGCCGCGCGCCGCCGCTTCGCGATGCGGTGGGCTCTGCCCGCCCGCGCCGCACGCCCCGCGCCCCGGTCGGGCTCCGGGCTCCGTGTCCCGGTCGGGTCCTGGCCCCGCGCCTTGGTCGGGTTCTGGCCCCGCACCTCGGCCGGGCTCCGCGCCCCGGCCCCGCTCCGGCCCCCCGTGCCCGGGCGCGCACCGCCCTCTCCGCGAAACCACCAGGCTCCGGCCCCGCGGCCCGCACGGCCGTTTCGTGGGCCTCGGCCGTGTCGCGCCGTGGGCGTCACTCCGCGCGGTCCGCGGAGAGCCGCTCCGCCCTTGTGGCTCCGCGCCAGTTCCCCGCCCGTCCCTCTCGGCGCCTCGCGCCCCGTCCCGGGCCCGCTCCGCGGGCCCCTGGAGTGGCCTGCATGATCACTGTGTTCGGTACCGCCGCCGCGACCACCCGCACCCTTCTCGCCGCGCTGCGGGCCAAGCCCCCGGGCGGTCCCGGTCGCTGGGAACGCGAGAACCACGCCGGCCGCACCGTCGAGCTGTACGCGGGTCCCGCGGTGGTCGTGGGGGCGGCGCTCGGAGCCGGCCTGGCCCACCGCGGAGCCGGATTCGCCGTCCTGGCGGCCGGTGCGTGCGGCGCGTACGACGACATCGCCGGGGCCGGTGACCCGCGGCGTGGGTTCCGGGCGCATCTCGGGGCGCTGCGGGGCGGCGAAGTCACCAGTGGCGCCGTCAAGTTGTTCGGGATCTCGGCCGCGGGGCTGATGGCGGGGGCGCTGCTGAAGGAGCGGCCCCTGGACCGGCTGCTCGCGGGAGTGGTGATCGCCGGGAGCGCGCACTTCGTCAACCTCGTGGATGTGCGCCCCGGGCGGGCCGCGGGCGCGGTGCTGGCGCTGGGGGCGCCCGGACTGCTGCGGGGCGGGCACGCCGGGCGGCTCGCCGCCGCCGCGACGGGAGCCGCGGCCGCCGTCCTCCCCGACGATCTCGGCGAGCGCGTGATGATCGGCGACACCGGGGCCCACGCGCTCGGCGCCGCACTGGGTACCGCCGTCGTCGCGGGCAACGGGCGGGCCGGACTTCTCGCCCACGCCGTGGCGCTGGTGGCCGCGACGGTGTGCGGGGAGCGGGTCAGCGCGGCGGCGCGAGCCGGACGGCACCCGCGCCCGGCCCGGCCCTCCGCGCCCGCCCGGGCCTCCCGCGCCCCCCAGCACCTCCGCCCCTTGGCCCCCGGCCCCCACGGGCCCCACGAAGGCCCGCCGAGCCCCGCCGACCCGGCCTGAGGGCAGGGGACTGCTCACCCGTGTGGGTGACAGGTGTGGTCGAGTCGGCCGGTGTGCCGCGCAGCGCGCTCCGATGGCGGTCCCGGAACACCCGTACGGCCTGGCATCCTTGGCGTAGTACGCGGAGCACGACGTGCGGTACACCCCCCTCTGCAGACCTTTCTGTACGTTTCTCCGTGACCGTCCGACGCCGAACCAGGAGCCCCGGCCACGTGAGCCACGTGAGCAGCCACTCACCGCACGGCCAGTCGCCGCTGCGCACCGTGCAGGTGCTCGGCGGCGGAAGCGCGGGCAGCAGCGCGCATGTGCGGTCGCTGGCCTCGGGCCTCGTCGCCCGTGGTGTGCGGGTCACCGTCTGCGCTCCTGCCGAGGCCGACCGCGCGTACGGATTCACCGGTGTGGGCGCCCAGCACGTCCCGGTGCCGCGCAGCGGTGACCCCGCCTCCGTGGCCGCGCTGCGGATCGCCTGCGCGGACGCCGACCTCGTGCACGCGCACGGGCTGCACGCCGCGCTGCGGGCCACGCTCGCGCTCAGCGGGCGGCGCACCCCACTCGTCGTCACGTGGCACACCCGTTCGCATGCCGAGGGGGCCCGGGCCCATCTGCTGCGTCTGCTGGAGCGGCGCGTCGCCAGGGCCGCCTCCGTCGTCCTCGCCACCTCCTCGGACCTGGTGGATCGCGCCCGCCGCCGCGGGGCCCGGGACGCCCGGCTCTCCGCCGTCGCGATTCCGGCGCCGCGCAAGGCCGTCGAGTACGGGGACCCCGACCGGCTGCGTCACAAGGCGCGGGCCGAACTCGGCGCCACCGAGCGCCCGTTGCTCATGGCGGTGGGCTCCCTCGACCGGCACCGCGGATACGGCACCCTGCTGGACGCCGCGCGCGCGTGGCGGGACCTCGATCCCGTGCCGCTCCTCGTGATCGCCGGCGAGGGTCCGCTGCGGACCGTCCTCCAGGGACGTGTCGAGGACGAGGAACTGCCCGTCAGGCTGCTCGGCCGGCGCGAGGACGTCTCCGAGCTGCTGCCCGCGGCCGATCTCGCGCTGCTGCCGAGCGGCTGGGAATCCCGTTCCGTCCTCGCCCAGGAGGCCCTGCACGCGGGCGTCCCGCTGGTGGCGACCGCGGTCGGCGGCATCCCCGAACTGGTCGGTGACGCCGCCGAGCTCGTCCCGTACGCGGACGCGCAGGCGCTCGCTGAGGCCGTGGTGCGCCTTCTCGGTGATCCGGTGCGCCGGGAGCAACTCAGCGAAAGGGGAGTGCGGCAGGCCGCCGGCTGGCCGACCGAGGACGAGACGGTGGAGCAAGTGCTCAGTGTCTACGACGAGTTGACCCAGGCCTGGCCCCTCGTCTAGGCCGTGCCCGCCCCTGCGTGGGGATCAGGAAACATGCCTTCGTGCGCGCAGTGCCAGGCTCAACGCCAGTACCGTCTGCGGGTCGTCCAGGTCCGTGCCCAGCAACTCCCCGATCCTGGCAAGGCGGTTGTAGAGGGTCTGCCGGTTGAGATGCAGCTCGCGGGCCGTCTCCGCCTTGCGGCCCGCGTGCGCCAGGTACGTCTCCAGGGTGGGCAGCAGCGGAGGCCTGGAGCGGTGGTCGTGGTCGCGGAGGGGGCCGATGGCGCGGTCCACGAAGGCCGCCAGGTCCGGGTGGTCGCGCAGACGCCAGAGGAGCAGGTCGATGTCGAGGCGGCGGGCGTCGTACCAGGGGCGGTCCGACAGGCCCTGCGCGGCGGTCGCCGTCTCCGCCGCGTGCCGCAGACCCGCCGAGGCGGCTGCCCAGCCGCCCGCGACGCCGACCACCACCACCGGTGGCAGCGCACCGGGCCGCTGCATCCCCGCGCGCTCCACGCCCGCCCGCAGCGCCAGCGCCACCCGGTCGGCGACCGCCTGGCGCTCGGACTCCGAACGCAGGCCGAGCAGGAGCGGGACACGGCCCTCGACGGGCCGTACGCCGAGCAGGACCGGTACCCCCACCGAAGCCAGTTCCTCCGCGACGGCCCGGGCCAGGACCGCCCAGCCTCCGCCGGGGGACAGACCGTCGGCGAGCCGCATCACGACGGGCAGGAGCGGGCTCCTGCCCGGCTTGAAACCGAGCACCCGGGCCTGGGCGGGAGCGTCCTCCGCCTGGATACGGCCCTCCGCGAGGTCGGTCAGGAAGTCGCCGCGCCCGCGCGCGGCGAGCTCCTCCTCCTGGCGGGCCTGCATCAGGACGACGGCCAGGATGCCGGCGGCCCGCTCCGCCGCGATCCGGTGCACGGGGGTGATCGGGGCGCCCACCGGCAGCAGGACCAGCCGGGCCCGTACCGCGCCGGTACCGGGGCCGCCGCCGGGCACGTCCACGAGCGTCGTGCCGGCGGGCGGCTGTTCCTTGTGCTGGCCGCGCAGACCCTCCCACACCTGGAGCGGATCGGCGCCCGCGGAGCCGGACCCGGCGGCGTACAGGAGCTGTCCGTCCGCGGTCTCCAGGAAGACCGGGTTGCCGCTGAAGTCGGCCAGGATGCGCAGGACCTGGGGGACACCGCCGCCGCCGAGAAGGGCCTCGGTGCAGCGCCGGTGCACCTCCTCGGCCTGCTGGAGCAGCGCGTAGTGGCCGTTGACGATCTCGGTGTGGATCTCCTCCGTGACCGCGACGAAGGGCACTTCCCGGTGGAGCTGGACGAGGGGGAGGCCGGCCGAGCGGGCCGTCTCGACGAGGGCCGCGGGCAGCCGTGCGAAACGCGGGCCGAGTTCGACGACGAGCGCCGCGATGCCGCGCTCGGCCAGTGTCCGGACGAAGGCCCGCTGGTCGGCCGGGCGGGTGCCGAGGCCGTAGCCCGTGGTCAGGAGCAGTTCGCCGCCCTTGAGCAGTGAGGCGATGTTCGGGACCTCGCCCGCGTGCACCCAGCGCACGGTGCGCTGCAGCCGGTCGGCTCCCGCGAGGATCTCCGGCAGTCCGCTGCGCAGCCCGGGCAGCTCCAGCGCCCGCTGCACGGTGATTCCGGCGCCCTGGGTGTCGAAGCTGCTGTCCGTACGGCTGTCCATGCTGCGGACGCTACCCGTGCACCCCGTGCGCGGGCACCTCCGAGGCCGGGGCCGCCGGGCGCCGGCCGGGCCGAGGCCCGCGCCGCACCGTCCGTGCTCCGTCCGTGACCCACGGTCCGCGCACCTCGCGGAGCGCCCACGGCGGCCACTGTCCGGCGGCCGCCGGACGTCGCGTCGTCGTATGTCGCGTCGTCGTATGTGGCCGTCGACCTGCTAGCCGCCGTACGCCCCGCTGGCTGTCAGCCTCAGTGCCGTGTCGATCAGCGGCACGTGGCTGAAGGCCTGCGGGAAGTTGCCCACCTGGCGCTGCAGGCGCGGGTCCCACTCCTCGGCCAGCAGACCCAGGTCGTTGCGGAGCGCCAGCAGCCGCTCGAAGAGCTTGCGGGCCTCGTCGACCCGGCCGATCATCGCCAGGTCGTCCGCCATCCAGAACGAGCACGCGAGGAAGGCACCCTCGTCGCCCTCCAGCCCGTCCACGCCCGCGTCCTCGCCGGAGGTCGGGTAGCGCAGGATGAAGCCGTCGGAGGTGGACAGCTCGCGCTGGATCGCCTCGATGGTGCCGATCACGCGCTTGTCGTCGGGCGGCAGGAAGCCCATCTGCGGGATCAGGAGCAGCGAGGCGTCCAGCTCCCTGGAGCCGTACGACTGCGTGAACGTGTTGCGCTCCTTGTCGTAGCCCTTCTCGCACACGTCCCGGTGGATGTCGTCGCGCAGTTCGCGCCACTTCTCCAGCGGGCCGTCCGCGTCGCCCGACTCGATGAGCTTGATGGTGCGGTCGACGGCGACCCAGGCCATCACCTTGGAGTGCACGAAGTGCCGGCGCGGGCCGCGGACCTCCCAGATGCCCTCGTCCGGCTGGTCCCAGTGGTCCTCCAGATAGCGGATCAGCTTCAACTGGAGCAGCGAGGCGTAGTCGTTGCGGGACAGACCGGTCATGTGGGCCAGGTGCAGGGCCTCGGTGACCTCTCCGTACACATCCAGCTGGAGCTGGTGCGCGGCGCCGTTGCCGACCCGGACCGGGCCCGAATTCTCGTATCCGGGAAGCCAGTCGAGTTCCGCCTCGCCCAACTCCCGTTCGCCCGCGATGCCGTACATGATCTGGAGGTTCTCCGGGTCGCCCGCGACCGCGCGCAGCAGCCACTCGCGCCAGGCCCGGGCCTCCTCGCGGTAGCCGGTGCGCAGCAGGGAGGAGAGGGTGATCGCGGCGTCGCGCAGCCAGGTGTAGCGGTAGTCCCAGTTGCGTACGCCACCGATCTCCTCCGGCAGGGAGGTGGTGGGCGCCGCGACGATGCCGCCCGTGGGCGCGTACGTGAGGGCCTTGAGGGTGATCAGCGAGCGGACGACGGCCTCGCGGTAGGGGCCGTGGTACGTGCACTGGTCGACCCAGTCGCGCCAGAACTCCTCGGTGGCCTCCAGGGCCTGCTCGGGCTCGGGCAGCGCGGGGGGCTGCTTGTGCGAGGGCTCCCACGAGATGGTGAACGCGATCCGGTCACCCGGTGCCACCGTGAAGTCGGCGTACGTGGTCAACGCCTTGCCGTAGGTCTCGCAGGGGGTGTCGAACCAGACCGAGTCCGGTCCGGCCACGGCGACCGTGCGTCCCTCGTGCTTGTGCACCCAGGGCACCACCCGCCCGTAGCTGAACCGCATCCGCAGCGCGGAGCGCATCGGGACGCGGCCCGTGACGCCTTCCACGATGCGGATGAGCTGCGGCGCGCCGTCACGCGGTGGCATGAAATCGGTCACGCGGACCGTGCCGCGGGGGGTGTCCCACTCGGATTCGAGGATCAGCGAGTCGCCGCGGTACGAGCGGCGTGCCGCCGTCGGCGGTTCGGCGTCGGCCGCGTGGGCCGGGCCGAGCCGCCAGAATCCGTGTTCCTCCGTGCCGAGCAGTCCCGCGAAGATGGCATGGGAGTCGAAGCGGGGCAGGCACAGCCAGTCCACTGTGCCGTCCCGGCAGACCAGCGCTGCGGTCTGCATGTCTCCGATGAGTGCGTAGTCCTCGATGCGCCCGGCCACGTGCATCTCCAGTCGAACGGCCACGTCGCCCCCCACGAGGGGCGGTCGCTCTGCGGTCAAGGGAACGTTCAAAACGTTAGAAGGTTGAATGTAAGAACGTTGGTAAAGCGTCGCTGCGGAACGTCAATTATTGGTCCGATTGTCGTTGCGAAACGAACTGACGAGCCCTCGTTGTTCCGGGATACGGGCGGGGATGGTGCCGTGTGTCGGCCGGGCTCGGCAGCGAGTGTCCGAGCAGGATACGACGCACGTGGAAGATCCGCGTGCCGCTCCCGGTATCCCGGGTGGGCTGATCGAGTGAGTGGCGTGCGGGGTTCGTGTCGACGTGTGTGCGGAGCGTGGCCGGAAGCGGCCTCGCCGGGTCGCTGATACCCTGGTAGCCCGTGGACCGGTGGGCAAGAAACCCCCGAACCGCAGCGACGGCACCTCCGAAGAATTCTCGGAAACCACGCCGGTACGCACCCCAGACCGCGACCACGGGAGCCCCCTCTTGGCCATGCCGCCCGCTGCTTTCCGAAACAGCACTGCCACGACGACCAAGCACATCTTCGTCACCGGGGGTGTCGCCTCCTCCCTCGGCAAGGGTCTGACCGCCTCCAGCCTGGGCGCGCTGCTCAAGGCGCGCGGGCTGCGGGTCACCATGCAGAAGCTCGACCCGTATCTGAACGTCGACCCCGGCACCATGAACCCGTTCCAGCACGGTGAGGTGTTCGTCACCAACGACGGCGCCGAGACCGACCTGGACATCGGACACTACGAGCGCTTCCTCGACGTCGACTTGGACGGCTCCGCCAATGTCACTACAGGACAGGTGTACTCGACGGTCATCGCCAAGGAGCGGCGCGGCGAGTACCTGGGCGACACGGTCCAGGTGATCCCGCACATCACCAACGAGATCAAGCACCGCATCCGCCGCATGGCCACCGACGACGTGGACGTCGTGATCACCGAGGTCGGCGGCACGGTCGGCGACATCGAGTCGCTGCCGTTCCTGGAGACCGTCCGCCAGGTCCGTCACGAGGTCGGCCGCGACAACGTGTTCGTCGTGCACATCTCGCTCCTCCCGTACATCGGCCCGTCCGGGGAGCTGAAGACGAAGCCGACCCAACACTCGGTCGCGGCGCTGCGCAACATCGGTATCCAGCCCGACGCGATCGTGCTGCGCGCCGACCGCGAGGTGCCGACCGCGATCAAGCGCAAGATCTCGCTGATGTGCGACGTGGACGAGGCGGCCGTGGTCGCGGCCATCGACGCCAAGTCGATCTACGACATCCCGAAGGTCCTGCACACCGAGGGCCTGGACGCGTACGTCGTCCGCAAGCTCGACCTGCCGTTCCGTGACGTGGACTGGACGACCTGGGACGACCTGCTCGACCGCGTGCACAACCCCGAGCACGAGATCAACATGGCGCTGGTCGGCAAGTACATCGACCTGCCCGACGCCTACCTCTCGGTCACCGAGGCCCTGCGCGCCGGCGGCTTCGCCAACAAGGCCCGCGTGAAGATCAAGTGGGTCACCTCGGACGACTGCAAGACCCCCGCCGGCGCGGCGAAGCAGCTCGGTGACGTCGACGCGATCTGCATCCCCGGCGGCTTCGGGGACCGCGGTGTGTCGGGCAAGGTCGGAGCGATCCAGTACGCCCGCGAGAACCGGATCCCGCTGCTCGGTCTCTGCCTCGGCCTGCAGTGCATCGTGATCGAGGCCGCCCGCAACCTGGCCGGCATCCCGGACGCCAATTCCACCGAGTTCGACTCCGCCACCGCGCACCCCGTCATCTCCACCATGGCCGAGCAGCTCGACATCGTGGCCGGCGAGGGTGACATGGGCGGGACGATGCGCCTGGGCATGTACCCGGCCAAGCTCGCCGAGGGCTCCATCGCGCGGGAGGTGTACGACGGCAAGGAGTACGTCGAGGAGCGCCACCGGCACCGCTACGAGGTGAACAACGCCTACCGCGGCGAGCTGGAGCAGAAAGCCGGTCTGCAGTTCTCCGGCACCTCCCCCGACGGCAAGCTCGTGGAGTACGTCGAGTACCCCCGCGAGGTGCACCCCTACCTGGTCGCGACCCAGGCGCACCCCGAGCTGCGCTCCCGTCCGACCCGCCCGCACCCGCTCTTCGCCGGCCTGGTGAAGGCCGCGGTGCAGCGCAAGACGGGCAACTAGCACCAGGGTTGTACGGTGGCCGGGGTGTGTGCCTTGCGGGGCACGCACCCCGGTTTCGGTCGTTTTCGTCACCGGGACCGGTTTCTTTTGCACGTGTGGGAGGACAGGGCATGACGATCAAGGACACCGCCGAGGAGTGGGAGGTCAGGGCCACCGCGACCCCCTTCGTCGGCAACAAGACCTCCGTCCGTACCGACGACGTGGTCATGCCCGACGGGTCGGTCGCCCGGCGCGACTACCAGGTCCATCCCGGTTCCGTCGCCGTCGTCGCCCTCGACGAGCAGGACAGGGTGCTGGTGCTGCGCCAGTACCGCCACCCCGTGCGCCAGAAGCTCTGGGAGATCCCGGCCGGCCTGCTCGACGTCCCCGGCGAGAACCCGCTGCACGCCGCCCAGCGCGAGCTGTACGAGGAGGCGCACGTCAAGGCCGAGAACTGGCGCGTGCTGACCGACGTGTACACCACCCCCGGCGGCTGTTCCGAGGCCGTGCGCGTCTTCCTCGCCCGGGACCTCTCCGAGGCGGTGGGGGAGCGCTTCGAGGTCGAGGACGAGGAGGCCGACATGGAGCTGGCGCGGGTCCCCGTCGACGAACTCGTCCGCGGGGTCCTCGACGGCGACCTGCACAACAACTGCCTCGTGGTCGGCGTCCTCTCCCTGCTCGCCGCGCGCGCCGGGGACGGACTCGACGCGCTGCGTCCGGCCGAGGCGCCCTGGCCGGCGCGTCCCTTCGAGGCCTGACAGGCCCGCCGCGGCGCCCTGGACACCGCCTCCGGGGCTCTCCGGTGTCCTCGGCGCCCTCCGGGCTCCTCCGGTGTCCCACAGCGCACCCATCCGGTCCTACGATCGGCTGATCCGATCGGGGGATCTCTCCGCCGTGCTCCGCACGGTTCGTCGCAGAGCGTGAACTAGGCTCTGGAAACGCCCGAACCGGAGTCCCGGCGGGCTTGCGCGTGCAGTGGGACGGGAGTGTGGCCCGTGACAGATCAGGCGGTGGACACGGACGGCGCGAAAGTGTCGTCGGCAGGGCAGCGACCGGCTGCCGGGTCCGCTCCTACCAAGGGTCAGTTCCTCGGCCGTACAAGAGAGTTGAAGGAACTCCGGGCCGACATCGAACGCGCCGGACTGGACACCCTCGCGGGCCGCAAAGCCCCTCGCGCACGGGTTCTGCTGATCGCCGGCAAGCCCGGCTCGGGCCGCACCGCGCTCGCCGAGGAACTCGTCCGGCAGGTCGCCGAGAGTTACCCGGACGCGGTGCTGCGGGCCCGGCTCGCCGAACCCGACGGCACCCCGGTGCCCACCGAGCGCACCGCGCGGGACCTTCTCACGGCCCTGGAACTGCCCGCGCCGCCCGGGGCCGGCGCCGAGGACCTGAGCGCGGCGGTGCGCGACGCCCTCGCCACCCGCCGCGCCGTGCTCCTGCTCGACGACGCGGCCGACGCCGAGCAGGTCGACGTCCTGCTGCCCGACACCCCCGAGTGCCTGGTGGTCGCCGTCTCCGGAGGGCCGCTGACCGGCATCGCGGACGTCCGCCCCTGCACCCTGGGCGGCCTCGACACCAAGTCCGCGCTGGAACTCCTGGAGCGCTTCGCGGGCTCGGTCCGCATCACCGTCGACCCGCTCGCCGCCGAGGGGCTGGTCGAGGAGTGCGCGGGCCAGCCCAGCGCCCTGGTGCTGGCGGGCGGCTGGCTCGCGGCCCGCCCCACCTCGGCCGTCGCCGACCTCGCCAAGCAGCTGCGCGCGGACGGCGAGGAGGGCTCGCCGTCCGCGCGGATCTTCCGGCTCACGTACGCCGGGCTGCCCGCCGCCGCCGCGCGGACCCTGCGACTGCTCTCGCTCGCGCCGGCCGGGCTCGTCGACCCGCACACCGCGTCCGCGCTCGCCGGCTGCTCGGTCGACGCCGCCCGCAGCACGCTGGACGACTTCGCCGCGCTCGGGCTCCTGCGGCCCGTCGAGTCGCCGCTGCCGCAGTACGAGGTCCCCGGCTTCCTGCTGCCGCTGCTGCGCGCCCTCACCGAGAGCGAGGACCGCCCGGCCGAGCTGCAGCTGGCCCGCGCCCGGATGCTGGAGCGGACCGTGCGGCTGCTGGTGTCCTGCCGCGCGATCACCGAGACCGACAGCTCGCCGGCCCGCGAGAAGCTCGCCGGAATGCCCCGCGCGCTGCGCTTCCCGAACCCCAGGGCGGCCGAGGACTGGCTGCGCATCCGGCAGCCCGCGCTGCTGGCCGCCGCCCGGCTCGCGGTCGCCGACGGCGAGCTGGACACCCTGGCCCGCCGCCTGATGGCCGCGCTGGTGCGGGCGCTGGTGGTCCACTTCGGCACCCGGGCCGCGGCCCCCGAGCTCTACGGCATCCACCGGCTCGTCCTCGACGTCGCCGAGCGCCGCAGGCTGCCACGGGAGCGGGCCGCGGCCCTGCTGAACCTGGCCGACCTGGACGAACGCACCGGCCGCACGGCGGCGGCCCTGGCCCGCTACCGGGCCGCGCTCGACGCCGCGCGCGAGGCGAACGACCCGTACGCGACCGGCCGGGCGATGGAATCCGTAGGCGGCGCCCACCTGGAGCTCGGGGACTTCGACCGGGCCGCCGACTGGTACGGCCGGGCGCTCGCCCAGCGCCTGGCACGCGACGAGCGGCTGGACGCCGCCCGGCTCTACGGCCGGATCGCCACCGCGCACACCTACGCGGGCCGCTACGGCGAGGCGCTGCGCAACTGGCGCGCCGCCGTCACCGGACACCGCAGGAACGGCGATGTGGCGGCCCAGGCACGGGCGTTGAGCGAGCTGGCGCGGGTGCAGGAGTACGCGGGGCGGCCGGAGGAGTCGCTGCGCACCTGCCAGGACGCCGTCGAGTGGGCCCGCCGCGCGGAGGACCTGCGGCTGCAGGCCGCGCTGCAGCTCAGGCTCGCCGACACCCTGGACCGGCTCGGCGACCCCGCCGCGGCCCGGCTGCACCGCGGCGCGGCCGAGCGCATGCTGGGTGATGAGCTACCGGAGGGCGCGATGGCCATGGAACAGGGCGCTAACGCCTGCGAAATCCGCAGTACATCCGCAGAAGATTGATGCATTGAAAGGCTAGACAGAGAGAATCCCTTCATTAGACTGGCTCCGCTGCGTTCTTTCGTGGTGTCTCCCGGCGCGCCCGTGCATCCGGGTATGACATGCATTGCCCCGGCTTGCGTCGCCCCGGCCGTGCATAGCCCCAGAACCCTCTGAGTCAAGGACCGTGATCGACGTGAAGGTCGGTATCCCCCGCGAGGTCAAGAACAACGAGTTCCGGGTGGCCATCACCCCGGCCGGCGTCCACGAGCTGGTGCGCCACGGCCACCAGGTCTTCGTCGAGCAGAACGCCGGTGTCGGCTCCTCGATCACGGACGTCGAGTACGTCTCCGCCGGTGCGCAGATCCTCGCCACCGCCGACGAGGTGTGGGCCACGGCCGACCTGCTGCTGAAGGTCAAGGAGCCCATCGCGGAGGAGTACCACCGCCTCCGCAAGGACCAGACGCTCTTCACCTACCTCCACCTGGCCGCCTCCAAGGAGTGCACGGACGCGCTCCTGGAGTCCGGCACCACGGCCATCGCGTACGAAACGGTCGAGCTGCCCAACCGCGCCCTGCCCCTGCTCGCCCCGATGTCCGAGGTCGCGGGCCGGCTCGCCCCGCAGGTCGGCGCCTACCAGCTGATGCGCGCCAACGGGGGCCGCGGGGTGCTGCCGGGCGGCGTTCCCGGCGTGCTGCCCGCCAAGGCCGTCGTCATCGGCGGCGGCGTCTCCGGCTGGAACGCCGCGCAGATCGCCATCGGCATGGGCTTCCAGGTGACCCTGCTCGACCGCGACATCAACAAGCTCAAGGAGGCGGACAAGATCTTCGGCACGAAGATCCAGACCGTCGTCTCCAACGCCTTCGAGCTGGAGAAGGCCTGCCTCGAGGCCGACCTCGTCATCGGCGCCGTCCTGATCCCGGGTGCCAAGGCCCCCAAGCTGGTCACCAACGAACTCGTGTCGCGGATGAAGCCGGGAAGTGTCCTTGTCGACATCGCGATCGACCAGGGCGGCTGTTTCGAGGACTCGCGTCCGACCACGCACGCCGAGCCGACCTTCCCGGTCCACAACTCGGTCTTCTACTGCGTCGCCAACATGCCCGGCGCCGTGCCGAACACCTCGACGTACGCGCTGACCAACGCGACGCTGCCGTACATCGTGGAGCTCGCCAACCGCGGCTGGGCCGAGGCCCTGCGCCGCGACCCCGCGCTGGCCAAGGGCCTCAACACGCATGAGGGCAAGGTCGTTTACCGCGAGGTCGCCGAGGCGCACGGTCTGGAGCACGTGGCGCTGGAGTCCCTGCTCGGCTGACCCGCGCCCGGCCGGCCCGCCGACGCGCGGTCGCGGACCGGCCGCCGAGCAAAAGGCGATACGTCAACACAGGTCGTCAACGTCCCGCATCCGGCCGGACCTTGCCCAGCAAGGTCCGGCCGGATGTGTGTCGGGTCACTTTGCGACACTCGTTCAACTCGCCACGAACGTAACTCTTCGACCGATTCGCACACCGGTGAAACCTGCTGTGCGACGGCCTTACGCCCTTGACAGAGGGGTGTTCGGTTGCCGACACATCGGGTCGGGTCCGGCGGATTGTGTTGCTGCGGAGCGGTGACACGCCATAGAGTCGCCAACCGTCGGCATGGTGCCACGCTGACCTATCGAGAAGTTTCCTGGTCACCAAGGAGGTAAGACGACTTGTGAATGAGTCGACATTTACTCCCGGGGGTGGTCAACCAGGAATGCCGACGCGGGGCCACGGCCCCACGGGGCTCGAGGCTGTCGGCTCCGTCGCTGTCCGAACCTTCGCAGCCCATCAGAGTCCCCGGATGACTCAGACTGCACACCCGAGCATGGATGGCCATCACGTGAACGCCATGGCCGGCAACGGAAGTGGCGAGAACCGCACCCACTTCGCCGACTACGACGAACTGCCCGAGGGGCACTTCTACGACCCCGATGCCGAGTACGAGCCCGATCCGGAGTACGCGGCCACGCTCGCGCCCGACGCGGCCCGCCAGCGCCGTGAGCGCGTCGGCCCGACCGGACGCCCGCTGCCGTACTTCCCGATCCCTGGCCCGCTGACCGACCACGGCCCCGCGAAGATCATCGCGATGTGCAACCAGAAGGGCGGCGTCGGCAAGACGACGTCGACCATCAACCTGGGTGCCGCGCTCGCGGAGTACGGACGCCGGGTCCTGCTCGTCGACTTCGACCCGCAGGGCGCGCTCTCGGTCGGTCTCGGCGTCAACCCGATGGAGCTCGACCTCACCGTCTACAACCTGCTCATGGAGCGGGGCATGGCGGCCGACGAGGTGCTCCTGAAGACGGCGGTCCCGAACATGGACCTGCTGCCCAGCAACATCGACCTGTCCGCCGCCGAGGTGCAGCTGGTCTCCGAGGTCGCGCGCGAGTCCACGCTGCAGCGCGCCCTGAAGCCGCTGATGGCCGACTACGACTACATCGTGATCGACTGTCAGCCCTCGCTGGGCCTGCTCACCGTCAACGCCCTGACGGCGGCGCACAAGGTGATCGTGCCGCTCGAGTGCGAGTTCTTCGCGCTGCGTGGTGTCGCGCTGCTCACCGAGACCATCGAGAAGGTCCAGGAGCGGCTCAACCCCGAGCTGGAGCTCGACGGCATCCTCGCGACCATGTACGACTCCCGTACGGTGCACAGCCGTGAGGTGCTCGCGCGAGTGGTCGAGGCCTTCGACGATCACGTCTACCACACCGTGATCGGCCGGACCGTCCGCTTCCCGGAGACCACCGTCGCCGGTGAGCCGATCACCACGTACGCCTCCAACTCCGTCGGTGCCGCCGCCTATCGCCAGCTCGCCAGGGAGGTGCTCGCCCGGTGTCACGCCGAGTGAGTCTGCCGGGGGCCGACGAACTGTTCCGCACCACCGGGGGCATGGCGCTCCAGGCCTCCAGTCCCACTCGCCGGGCCAACGGTGAGGCCCGGGTGCCGGCTCCGGCCGGCGAGAGCGACCCGGCCGCCGCGGCGGAGGACGCGCCGCACGCGGTGCCCGTCCAAGGCGGCGACGGCGAGGGCGACGAACACGTCGCGGCCGACTCCGACGCCGACGCGGGGGAGTCGCGCAGCAGGGGTACGGCTCCGGAGCGCTCGGCGCGACGCCAGGCGACGCAGGAAGGTTCTGCCGGCGGCTCCGCTGCCGCCCAGCAGCAGTCCCGCAAGCGTCAGCGTGCCGCCAACCGGCGGCCCAGCGGGCGGGAGCGGCACGACGAGAAGATCACGGTGTACGTGTCCGCCGAGGAGCTCATGGACCTCGAACACGCCCGTCTGGTGCTGCGCGGGGAGCACGGGCTCGCGGTCGACCGCGGGCGGATCGTGCGTGAGGCGGTCGCGGTCGTGCTCGCCGATCTCGAATCCCGTGGGGACGCGAGCATTCTCGTACGACGGCTCCGCGGGCGGTAGCGGTAGCCTGCGACGGCTATGACCTCGAACGACGCCCCCGTCCCCGCCGCCGGCTCCGCCGGTCGCCGACGTGTGCTCGGCCGAGGACCGGGGGCCGGTCCGGCTCCCGCCGCACCGCCGGCCGCACCGCCCGCCGGGGAACCGGCCGACGAAGCCGCCGAGGAGTCCGCCGAGCCGGCGATTCCCGCGGAGCCCGAACCAACGACCGGTCCGACGGCGCGTCCCGACCCCGGGTCCTCTCCCGCTCGGGACTCTCCTCCCGCTCCCGACAGCCCGGAAGCCGGAGCCGGAGCCGAGATCTCGGTCACATCCGGGACGTCCGCCGAGCACGGAACCCCCGGCGGGCCGGAGCGCCCCGCCGGGACGCGGTTCGCCGCGGACCCGGAAGCCGTCACCGCCGCCGATTCGGGGATTCTCGCCGAAGCCGAAGCCGAAGCCGAAGCCGAAGCCGAAGCCGAAGCCGAAGCCGAAGCCGGTGACGGTGACGGGGTCTTCAAAGTGCGGTTGGCCAACTTCGAGGGGCCTTTCGACCTGCTGCTGCAGTTGATCTCGAAGCACAAGATGGACGTCACGGAAGTGGCGCTGTCGCGGGTGACCGACGAGTTCATGGCGCACATCAGGGGGATGGGGCCGGACTGGGACCTTGACCAGACGACCGAGTTCCTGGTCGTCGCGGCGACCCTGCTCGACCTCAAGGCCGCGCGGCTGCTGCCTGCCGCCGAGGTCGAGGACGAGGCCGACCTGGCCCTGCTGGAGGCCCGGGACCTCCTGTTCGCCCGGCTGCTGCAGTACCGCGCGTACAAACGGATCGCGGACATCTTCAACGCCCGCCTCGACGAGGAGGCCCGCCGTTATCCCCGTACCGTCGGTCTCGAACCCCACCACGCCGAACTGCTGCCCGAGGTCGTCATCAGCATCGGGGCGGAGGGATTCGCCCGGCTCGCCGTGAAGGCGATGCAGCCCAGGCCCAAGCCGCAGGTGTACGTCGACCACATCCATGCTCCGCTGGTCAGCGTGCGGGAACAGGCGGAGATCGTGGTGGCGCTCCTGCGCGAACGCGGGGAAGCCAGCTTCCGTGACCTCGTCGCGGACACCGCCGACACCCTCACCGTCGTGGCCCGTTTCCTGGCCCTGCTCGAGCTCTACCGGGAGAAGGCGGTCGCCCTCGACCAGGAGGAGGCGCTGGGGGACCTGGTGGTGCGCTGGACGGGTGGGGACAGCGCCGAGGAGCCCAGGGTGACGGACGAGTTCGACCGGCCGCCCGAGACGGCGAAGGAAGACGCCAGGAAGGAGAAGGCGTGAGCGAGCAGACCAGCGGGATCCCGGCGGGCCGGGACACCGTCGCCGACCTCGATCTCCGGCCCGCCCTGGAGGCCGTCCTCATGGTCGTGGACGAACCCGCGACCGAGGAGCACCTCGCGAAGATCCTGGAGCGGCCGAAGCGACAGGTCAGGGACGCGCTGCGGGAGCTGGCCGACGAGTACACCGTCCAGGGCCGGGGCTTCGAGCTGCGGCTCATCGCCGGCGGCTGGCGCTTCTACTCGCGGCCCGCGTACGCGGCGGCCGTGGAACGCTTCGTCCTGGACGGCCAGCAGGCCCGGCTCACCCAGGCCGCGCTGGAGACCCTGGCGGTCGTCGCGTACCGCCAGCCGGTCAGCCGTTCCAGGGTCTCGGCGGTCCGCGGAGTGAACTGTGACGGGGTGATGCGCACCCTCCTGCAGCGCGGTCTGGTCGAGGAGGCGGGCACGGAACCCGAAACAGGTGCGATCCTGTACACGACGACGAACTACTTCCTGGAGCGAATGGGCCTGCGCGGTCTGGACGAGCTCCCGGAGCTCGCACCCTTCCTTCCGGAAGCGGACGCGATCGAGGCCGAGACGCAGGAAGGCGTTCCGTCGTTCGACCCGGATGCTCCTGACGCTCCGGGGACAGACGACGACGCAGACGACCAGACGGAACTTTGATGCGAAGCAGCGGCAGCGGTAGCGGTAGCGGTAGCGGTAGGAACAGCGGCGGGCGCGGCAACTACCGCGGAGACGGCGGGGGCGCCGGACGGCCGAAGGCCGGGGCAGGGCGCGACGACAAGCCGAAGCGCGAGAGCAAGCCCCGTCCCGAGGAGCGCCGCTACGACGTGGGTCCCGGCGCCTCCAAGGAGGGCCCGAAGTCCGGGCGCGGCAACGCGGCCCGCGGCGGCGCCAAGGGCGGCCCGAAGCAGGGCCAGCAGCGCGGCGGCCGTACGGAGCCCGCGCGCTCCCGTGAGTACGAGACGCGGGCCGAGGAGCGCAACCGGGACCGGTACGCGGGCAAGCCCGACGTCAAGGTGCCCAAGACCTTCCCGGGCGCCGAGCAGGAGGGCGAGCGTCTGCAGAAGGTGCTGGCGCGCGCGGGCTACGGCTCCCGGCGTGCCTGTGAGGAGCTCGTCGAGCAGGCCCGGGTCGAGGTCAACGGCGAGATCGTCATGGAACAGGGGCTGCGCGTCGACCCCGAGAAGGACGAGATCCGCGTCGACGGTCTGACCGTCGCCACGCAGTCGTACCAGTTCTTCTCGCTGAACAAGCCCGCCGGTGTCGTCTCCACCATGGAGGACACCGAGGGCCGGCAGTGCCTCGGGGACTACGTGACGAACCGCGAGACGCGGCTCTTCCACGTCGGGCGGCTCGACACCGAGACCGAGGGCGTCATCCTGCTCACCAACCACGGCGAGCTGGCGCACCGGCTGACCCACCCGAAGTACGGCGTGAAGAAGGTCTACCTCGCGCACATCGTGGGCCCGATCCCTCGTGACCTGGGCAAGCGGCTCAAGGACGGCATCCAGCTGGAGGACGGGTACGCGAAGGCGGACCACTTCCGTGTCGTCGAGCAGACCGGCAAGAACTACCTGGTCGAGGTGACCCTCCACGAGGGCCGCAAGCACATCGTGCGCCGCATGCTCGCCGAGGCCGGCTTCCCGGTGGACAAGCTCGTACGCGTCGCCTTCGGCCCGATCACCCTCGGCGACCAGAAGTCGGGCTGGCTGCGCCGACTGTCGAACACCGAGGTCGGCATGCTCATGAACGAGGTCGACCTCTAGAGCGTCCGTCGCTCGCGACACCCTTCGTTCGCGACCCCGTCGTTTCGGCCGGTCCCGGGAGTGCCCCGGGGCCGGCCGACGCGTTTCCGCCCGCGGCCGGGGTGCTTCCACGCCTGGGGAGGCCCTGACGGCCCTGGAGCGGTGCACGGGCACTCTTTCCCGCCTCCCGGCTCCACGGGCCGTCAGCAGGGCGCCAGGAGCCGCAGCGGCTCCATCACGGACGCGCGCCGTCGTGCGCCCGGCTCGGGCCGTCGTGCGCCCGGCTCGAAACGGGGTGGGCCACTGGTGACCGGAGGGTTGTGGCCGTCGCCCCGCGCTCTTTATAGTCGTAGTGACTATTACTCGTGGTCGCGCCGAGGGGATCCGTCGCTCGGGCCGCCGTGAGTCGCGTGGACGTGGAGGCGGGGACGGGTGGGTGTGCACGTGCGGCAGGGCCGCTCGTCCGGCGGCAGCGCGCCCGAGGGCTACGACAAGTACGCGTTCGAACCCTTCGCGGTGACCGTGGACCTGGCCGTCCTGACGATCCGTTCCGACGCGCTCGAGGTGCTGCTGGTCGAGCGGGGGCAGGAGCCGTACGCGGGCCACTGGGCACTGCCCGGCGGATTCGTGCTGCCGGCCGAGTCCGCGGAGACGGCCGCCCGGCGCGAGCTCGCCGAGGAGACCGGCCTGTCGGACGACTCGCGGCTGCACCTGGAGCAGCTGCGGACCTACAGCGACCCCGGCCGCGACCCGAGAATGCGCGTCGTCTCCGTCGCGTTCGCCGCGCTGCTCCCCGACCCTCCGGAGCCGCACGGCGGCGGTGACGCGGCGCAGGCCCGGTGGCAGCCGTACGGCACGTCCGGTCCGCTCGCCTTCGACCACGACCGCATCCTCGCCGACGCCCACGAACGCGTCGGCGCCAAGCTCGAGTACACCTGTCTCGCCACCTCCTTCTGCCCGCCCGAGTTCACCCTCGGGGAGCTGCAGCGGGTCTACGAGACGGTGTGGGGCACCGCGCTCGACCGGCCCAACTTCCGGCGCAAGGTCCTCGCCACGCCGGGCTTCGTCGAACCGATTCCCGGGGCCGCTCGCCTCACCGGAGGCCGCGGCAAACCCGCCGCGCTCTACCGCGCGGGCGGCGCCACCGCCCTGCACCCGCCCCTGCTGCGCCCCCCTTCGGAAGGACGGCCCTGATGACCACCATCCCGACGCTCGCGAAGCACGCCGCCACCGGGTCCCTGCTGGGCCTCGCCCTCGGCGACGCGCTGGGCTTCCCGACCGAGTTCAACGACATACCGTCGATCCTCGTCAAGTGCGGCCCCTGGCGGGAGATGGCACTGCCCAGGCCCGCGATCGTCACCGACGACACCCAGATGACGCTGGCGCTGGGGCGGGGCCTGCGCACGGCCATGGACCGCGGCCTGCTCGGACCGCTGCGGATGGAACGGCCGGTGCGCGAGGAGTTCGTGGACTGGTACCAGTCGCCGGAGAACAACCGCGCGCCCGGCCGCACCTGCCTCGTCGCCTGCAACCTCCTGAAGGACGAGAGCCGCCCCTGGCAGGACGCCAGCCAGATCGGTTCCAAAGGATGCGGCGCCAACATGCGGGTGGCTCCCGTGGGTCTCGTTCCGGGGCTGAGCGACGAACAGCGGGCGGGCGCGGCGCAGTTGCAGGCGGCGCTCACCCACGGCCATCCCACCGCGCTCGCCGCCTCCGACCTCACCGCCCACGCCGTCCGGCTCCTCGTGCAGGGTGCCGAGCCCGCGGACTTGGTCGGGCTGCTGCGCGCGTACGCCGAGGAGAACCGCGGGCACTACCACGCCCGGTGGCTCGGCGATCTGTGGACCCGCAGCCAGGACCCCACGCCGGAGCACTTCATCCAGCGCGGCTGGGACGACTGCCTGGGCGCGCTGGACCGGCTCCGGGACGCCCTGCGCGCGCCCTCGCCCGAGACCGACCCCTGCCTGGCCACCGGGGAGGGCTGGATCGCCGAGGAGGCGCTCACCACCGGCCTGCTCTGCTTCCTGCTCTTCGTCGACGAGCCCGTCACCGCGCTGCGCCGGGCGGCCTGCACCTCCGGCGACTCCGACTCCATCGCCTGTCTGACGGGCGCGTTCGCGGGTGCCCACCACGGCTCGGACATCTGGCCGACCGAGTGGGCCGACCGCATCGAATACCAGAGCGACCTCATGTCGCTGGGAGCGCTCTGGGATGCTTGACGGATGATCGACGACGTCCTGGGCATCGACCTCTCCGCGGTGGTGGCGGAGCAGCCGGACCCCGTGCTGTTCGCCACCGTCTCCGGGGCACACCTGTACGGCTTCCCCTCGCGCGACTCGGACGTCGACCTGCGGGGTGTGCACCTGCTGCCGGCGGCCGAACTGGTCGGGCTGCGCGAGCCGGAGGAGACCCGGTCGCGGATGTGGGACCGGGACGGTGTCGAGATGGACCTCGTCACCCACGACCTGCGCAAGTTCGTACGGCTGATGCTGCGGCGCAACGGCTATGTGCTGGAGCAGCTGCTCTCGCCCCTGGTCGTGCGCACCGGTGAGGCCCACCGAGAGCTGGTCTCGCTCGCCCCGGGGGTCCTCACCCGTCATCACGCCCACCACTACCGGGGGTTCGCCACGACACAGTGGCGGCTCTTCGGGAAGACCGGTGAACTCAAGCCGCTGCTCTACACGTTCCGGGTGCTGCTCACCGGCGTCCATCTGATGCGCAGCGGCGAGGTGCAGGCCGATCTGCGCGCGCTCGCCGAGGAGGCGGGCGCTCCCTCGTACCTGCGGGATCTGATGGCGGCGAAGGCGGAGCGGGAGCACGGAGCCGCGGAGGTCGACCACGCGCGCGTGGCGGACGACGTGGAGCGGCTGCACGCTCTGCTGGACGAGGCGCAGCAGGCCTCAGCGCTGCCGGACACCCCGTCCGTGCACGACGCCCTGCACGCGTTCGTCGTCCGGGTGCGCCTGGCGGACGCCGGGGTCGGCGCGACGGGCTGAGGCGCGGCGGACGCCGACCAGGAAGTCGTCGACGCGGGCATGGTCCGGCTCGGCCGGCAGCGGACTGCGCGCGTCGGCCTCGTCGGCCTCCGCCGCCAGTCGGCTCATCCACGTCTCCACCCGGCTCCACGGGACCTCGCCCCGCTTCACGGCGAGCAGCGGTTCGCGCTGCTCGCCGACGTCGATGGTCAGGGTGCCGGTGCGCAGCAGGTCGCGGGAGGACATGAGGAGGCGGAGGAGGTGCATCGCGTGCTTCCAGCGCGGGGCGCCGTACCGGCGGACGTCGGCCTCCAGCTTCTTGTGCTGGCCCTGCGCGTAGCGGGCGAACGTCTCGTGGGTCCGGCGGGAGAGGAAGGCGTCGCGCAGGGTGAGCAGTGCGCGGCCCGTCTCGTCGGCGTACTCGACGAGGGGGGAGTGGAGGCACTCCAGAATGTTCGGGTTGGCGCGCAGCGCGAGGACGCAGAACCGCTCCAGCTCCCAGCTGAACTGTTCCTCGGCCGGGCCCTCGACGTGTGTCGGCGGCTTCTCGATGCGCCAGAACAGCGGGGTCGGGGCGAGGAACACGCCCCGACGGTCCGTGTCGCTGTCGTCGGTGGCCAGGCCGAAGGCGCGCGATCCCATCACGCAGGAGTAGATCGTGTGGTCGCGCACCAGGGCCTCGGATCGCATGTCCGGGAGCCTACGGGGTGGTTCAGGCCAGGCGAATCGAGTTTCCCTCCACGGTGATGCGCTCGGCGGGCAGGGGCCTCGGGGCGGGGCCCGCCACCACCGAGGCGTCGGTGATGCGGTACTTGCTGCCGTGGCAGGGGCAGTCGATCGTGCCGTCGGCGACCGTGCTCACCGTGCAGCCCTGATGGGTGCAGATCGCCGAGAAGGCCTTGAACTCGCCCTTCGTGGGCTGGGTGACCACGACCTTGCGGTCCTTGAAGATCTTGCCGCCGCCGACCGGGATGTCGCTCGTACTGGCGAGCTCGGCGCCACCGGCGGCGCCGGACGTGGGTGCTGAGGCGGCCGGCGAGGCGGACGCCTGCGAACTGCCGCCGCTGTCGCCGTACTTGCTGCACCCCACGAGCAGGGCGGCGGCCGCGCCCGTGCCGAGAACGGTGCGCCGCGCCGGGGGGTTGGTCATGTCGTCACTCCGAACGTACGGAAGAACCAGAGAGCCGACGTCAGCCAGATGACGGTGAGGACCGCGAAGACGAGTCCTCCGGCCACGGGCAGCAGCCAGCCGGGCAGTCGCTCCGAGCGGAGCAGGAGCATTTTGGCACTGAATGCCCCGAAGAAGAAGCATCCGAGGAGCGAGTGCCACAGCACGCGCGGCTCGTACGTCTGGAATCCCAGCGCGTAGAGGCAGTGCACCGCGACGGGGACCGCCACCAGGAAAGCGACCCGCCCGGACCAGCGGTGCAGGGCCGGAGCCCAGCCCGGGCCCGGCAGTCTCCCGTACACCATGAACGCCGAGACCAACTGGACGAGCGCGAAGGCGAACGCCGTGCTGGCCAGCCACGACTTCACGGCGCTCGTGCTGCTGAACCCCGCGAGATTGAAGGCGGTCCCGGTCGGGTGGTGCGTCCTGCCGTACGCGCCGAGGCCGACCGCGACGGCCGCGGCCACCAGGGCCGGGACGAGATAGCGCGCCGGGTGCGGGCGGCGGTGGGCGGGCGGGGGAGCGGGGTAGCCCTGCGTGGCGGCGTTCGGATCCGCGGTCATATCGGCTCCCTGGTCGGGAAAGGGCCGGGAAGGGGCGGGGATGGGTTCCTGGTCGGGAAGGGGCGTCGAGCGGGTCACGGCGTCGAGCGGGTCATGGAGTCGTCGAGCGGGGCACGGCGTCGAGCGGTCACGGCGTGACGGGGCGTGCGGTGAGCTTCTTTCCGTCGACCGTGACGGCGCCGGTCTCCGGGTCGATCACGGGTGCCGCGGAGGGTTCGCCGTCGCGGTCGAGAATGCCGACCTGCCTGCCGCCGGGCAGCACGATCCAGCCGCCGTCCAGCTCGGCGCCGCGCACCGTGGCCGTCGCGCGGTAGAGCCCGGACGGCTTGACCGCCTTGTCGGCCGTGAAGGCGTAGCGCTGCCCGCCGAGGTGGACGGTGCCGCGGATCCGCCTGCCGTCCCGCAGTGTGCCGTCGAGTTCCGCGCCGTTCTTTCCGGTGAGTCTCATCGTGCCGTCGTCCTCGACGTCGCCCTTGAGCCACGACTCCTTGTCATGGCCGTCGCAGAAGTACGCGATCGCGCGGCCGTCGCGCAGCGAGACGGCGACGGCCGAGGAGTCGTCGTCGGTGCGGCCCGCGTAGTCGGCGTTCGGCAGGGGGCTCGCGGACGGCGACGCCGACGGTGACGGGCTCGGCGGTGACGTGGACTTCTCGGGCGTCGCGCTCGCAGGGGGCGCGGCGGCGGGCGTCCGCGGACGGGACGACGACGCGTTCCTCACCCCCGTCGTCGCGTTGAGCGACAGCATGAACACGGCGAGAAGCAGTCCGGCGAGAAGGGTGAGCAGGGGTCCTGGGCGCTTCATACGGGCCTCCCCCGAGGCGGTCTTCTGCCATCAGAGCGGACCGGCGCCGCGGCGTCCAGAGGCGCACGGGCGCATTCTCACCACAAGTAGCGGAATGGGATGATTCAAGTGACATTGGCCGAGTCCGAGGCCGGAGGTGTCCCACCCCCGGCCGCACTCTCCGAAAGGCGTCGTCCCACGGCGGACAACGATCTCGGCAGCCTGCCCGGCAGTCCCCTCGGAGGCGGGCAGGGCGGTGCCTCCGGCGGGGGCGACATCCTGGGCTCGCTGCCCCGGTCCCTGACCAACGGCCAGGGCGGCGGCGGCAACCCGCTGGGCGGGCTGATGGACATGCTCACGAAGTCGGGGCCGGCGGACCGGGCACAGTCGTGGATCGGCACCGGCGAGAACAAGCCCGTCTCCGCCGAACAGGTCGCGCAGGCGCTGCCCGCCGACACCCTCCAGGAGGTCGCCGCCCGGACCGGCGTCAGCTCGGAGGAGGCCGCGGACCAGATCGCCCGGTACCTGCCGCGGGCGGTCGACAAGCTGACCCCGGGCGGCGAGCTGCCGCGGTCCGGCGCCTCCCTGGAGGACCCCGTCAAGCAGCGGTCGCTCTGAACCGTGGCCGGTGGCCGGTGGCCCGTGCGCGGTGCCCGTCTCGTCAGGCGGGCGCCGCGCACCGGCGCGGCGGCGGGCTGACTACGCTGGTGTGACAGACGTGTACGCAGATCAGCGAGGAGCATTGTCGTGGCGGTACGAGCGGTCCGGGGCGCCGTCCAACTGGAACGGGACGAGGCCGGCCACATGGAGGAGCAGGTCGGCGAGCTGCTCACCGCCGTCCTGGAGCGGAACGGTCTCACCGCGGACGACCTGATCAGCGTCTGGTTCACCGCGACGCCCGATCTGCACAGCGACTTCCCGGCGGCCGCGGCCCGCAAGCTGGGTATCGTCGACGTACCGCTGATCTGCGCGCAGGAGCTGGACATCGAGGGCGCGATGCCCCGCGTCGTACGGATCCTCGCGCACATCGAGTCCGACAAGCCCCGTGCCGACATCGCGCACGTCTACCTGGGCACCGCGGGCGCCCTGCGCAAGGACATCGCCCAGTGAGAACCGCACTCGTCATCGGAACCGGTCTGATCGGCACGTCGGCGGCGCTCGCGCTCGCCCAGCGGGGCGTCGCCGTCCACCTCACCGACCACGACCCGGATCAGGCCCGAACGGCGGCCGCGCTCGGCGCCGGCACCGACGAGCCGCCCACCGGGCCCGTGGACCTCGCGATCGTCGCGGCCCCGCCCGCGCACGTGGCGGCGACGCTCGCGGACGCCATGCGGCGCGGGGCGGCGCGCGGCTATCTCGACGTGGCGAGCGTCAAGGGCGGCCCGCGCCGCGAGCTGGAGGCCCTCGGCCTCGACCTCTCCGCGTACATCGGCTCGCACCCCATGTCGGGCCGCGAGAAGTCGGGCCCGCTGGCCGCGACGGGTGACCTCTTCGAGGGCCGCCCCTGGGTCCTGACACCCACCCGGGACACGGACACCGAGGTCCTGAACCTCGCGCTGGAACTGGTGTCGCTCTGCCGCGCCCTCCCCGTCGTCATGGACGCCGACGCCCACGACCGCGCGGTCGCGCTCGTCTCGCACATGCCGCACCTGGTGTCGAGCATGGTCGCCGCGCGTCTGCAGCACGCGGAGGAGGCGGCGGTACGGCTCTGCGGGCAGGGAATCCGCGACGTGACGAGGATCGCGGCCTCGGACCCCCGGATGTGGATCGACATCCTCTCCGCGAACCCGGGACCGGTCGCCGACCTCCTCGCGGACGTCTCCGCCGACCTCGACGAGACGGTCCTGGCGCTGCGTGCCCTCCAGTCCTCCGACGAGGCCAAGCGCCGCGAGGGCGCCGGCGGCATCGAGGACATGCTGCGCCGCGGCAACGCGGGCCAGGTACGGGTCCCCGGCAAGCACGGCGCCGCCCCGTTGACGTACGAGACGGTCGCCGTCCTCATCGACGACCAGCCCGGCCAGCTGGCCCGCATCTTCGCCGACGCCGGAGCGGCCGGCGTCAACATCGAGGACGTACGCATCGAGCACGCGACGGGCCGGCAGGCCGGTCTGGTCCAGCTGATGGTCGAGCCCAAGGCGGTGCCCGTGCTGAGCGCGGCGCTGCGGGACCGGGGCTGGGCGCTGCGGCAGTAGGGCGACCGCCGGGTGCGGGGCCTTCGCGGCGCGCGCCGGAGGGGGCCGGTGGCGGGGAGCGGCGACAGGGCCAGTAATACGGGGCCCTGGGAGCCAGTAACCTTGTGCGGGGCGCGTTCGCGTCCCGCACAGACCTCCACCCCGCACCAGGAAGGTGTCTCCACCGTGGAAAACGGCGCCGCCCGGACCGCCCCGGCAGTGATTGTCGCCATCGACGGCCCCTCCGGCACGGGCAAGTCGAGCACCTCCAAGGCAGTGGCCGCGCAGCTGGGCCTCAGCTACCTGGACACGGGCGCGCAGTACCGGGCGATCACCTGGTGGATGGTGAGCAACGGCATCGACCTCACGGACCCGACGGCGATCGCCGCCGTGGCGGGCAAGCCGGAGATCCTCTCCGGCACCGACCCGTCCGCGCCGGCCATCACGGTCGACGGGACCGACGTCGCGGGTCCGATCCGTACCCAGGAGGTCACCTCCAAGGTCAGCGCGGTCAGCGCGGTGCCCGAGGTGCGGGCCCGGATCACCGAGCTGCAGCGTTCGATCGCCGCGGGCGCGGAGGACGGCATCGTCGTCGAGGGACGGGACATCGGTACCACGGTGCTGCCCGACGCCGACCTGAAGATCTTCCTCACCGCCTCCCCGGAGGCGCGTGCCGCCCGCCGCAGCGGCGAGCTGAAGGGCGCCGACGTCAAGGCGACGCGCGAGGCCCTGCTGAAGCGGGACGCGGCCGACTCCAGCCGCAAGACCTCCCCGCTCGCCAAGGCGGACGACGCGGTCGAGGTGGACACCTCCGACCTCACGCTCCAGCAGGTCATAGAGTGCGTCGTCACCCTCGTCGAGGAGAAGCGGGCCGCCAAGTGACCGCACCCTCCGTGAGAGGCGCCGAGATCGGGCGCCGTATCGGCGTCGGCCTGATGTACGGGCTGTGGAAGCCGCGCGTGCTCGGCGCCTGGAAGGTCCCCGCGACCGGCCCGGCGATCCTCGCCGTGAACCACTCGCACAACATCGACGGCCCGATGGTCATGGGCGTGGCACCCCGGCCCACGCACTTCCTGATCAAGAAGGAAGCGTTCATCGGCCCCCTCGACCCCTTCCTGCTCGGTATCGGGCAGGTCAAGGTCGACCGCACGACCACCGACCGCACCGCGATCACCCAGGCCCTCGGTGTCCTCTCGGCGGGCGGGGTGCTCGGCATCTTCCCGGAGGGCACCCGCGGCGAGGGCGACTTCGCCTCGCTGCGCGCGGGGCTCGCCTATTTCGCGGTCCGCAGCGGCGCCCCGATCGTCCCGGTGGCGGTTCTGGGAAGTTCCGAGAAGAGCAGCCGGTTGACCAAGGGGCTCCCGCCGCTGCGCAGCCGGGTCGACGTCGTCTTCGGAGACCCCTTCGAGGCGGGCGACGGCAGCGGGCGACGTACGCGCAGGGCGCTCGACGAGGCGACCACGCGCATCCAGAAGCAGTTGAGCGCCCACCTGGACCACGCCAGGCGTCTGACCGGACGCCCGGAAACCGCCGGGCGCCCCACGGGGCACTAGGCGACACTTGAGTAGTGGATCACCCGATGTGCGGGCGGTCCACCGATCACCACGAATGAACGACGAGGTACGGACTTCATGAACGACCACATCCAGCCCGACGGCTCGGCCGGCCCGGCCGGGCACGAGCACGGGGCGCTTGGCGATGCCGAGTACGCGGACTTCATGGAGCTCGCCGCGGAAGAGGGCTTCGACATCGAGGACGTCGAGGGCGCGATCGACGAGGCGGGCCACGGCCCACTGCCCGTCCTCGCCGTCGTCGGCCGCCCGAACGTCGGCAAGTCGACCCTGGTGAACCGGATCATCGGCCGCCGCGAGGCCGTCGTCGAGGACAAGCCCGGTGTCACCCGCGACCGCGTCACCTACGAGGCCGAGTGGGCGGGCCGCCGCTTCAAGCTCGTCGACACCGGCGGCTGGGAGCAGGACGTTCTCGGCATCGACGCGTCCGTCGCCGCGCAGGCCGAGTACGCGATCGAGGCGGCCGACGCGGTCGTCTTCGTCGTGGACGCCAAGGTCGGCGCGACGGACACCGACGAGGCGGTCGTGCGGCTGCTGCGCAAGGCCGGCAAGCCGGTCGTGCTGTGCGCCAACAAGGTCGACGGCCCGAGCGGCGAGGCCGACGCCTCGTACCTCTGGTCCCTCGGTCTCGGCGAGCCGCACCCCGTCTCCGCGCTGCACGGCCGTGGCACCGGCGACATGCTGGACGCCGTCCTGGAGGCGCTGCCCGAGGCCCCGGCGCAGACCTTCGGCACCGCGGTGGGCGGCCCCCGCCGCATCGCCCTCATCGGCCGCCCGAACGTCGGCAAGTCCTCCCTGCTGAACAAGGTGGCGGGCGAGGACCGCGTGGTCGTCAACGAGGTCGCGGGCACCACCCGGGACCCGGTCGACGAGCTCATCGAACTCGGCGGTATCACCTGGAAGTTCGTCGACACGGCGGGCATCCGCAAGCGCGTCCACCTCCAGCAGGGCGCCGACTACTACGCCTCGCTGCGTACCGCCGCCGCTGTCGAGAAGGCCGAGGTCGCGGTCATCCTGATCGACGCGTCCGAGACCATCTCCGTGCAGGACCAGCGCATCGTCACGATGGCCGTCGAGGCGGGCCGCGCGATCGTCCTCGCCTTCAACAAGTGGGACACCCTCGACGAGGAGCGCCGCTACTACCTGGAGCGGGAGATCGAGACCGAGCTCCTCCAGGTGGCGTGGGCACCCCGGGTGAACGTCTCGGCGCACACCGGCCGGCACATGGAGAAGCTCGTCCCCGCGATCGAGACCGCGCTGGACGGCTGGGAGACCCGGGTTCCGACCGGCCGTCTGAACGCCTTCCTCGGTGAGCTGGTCGCCGCCCACCCGCACCCGGTCCGTGGCGGCAAGCAGCCCCGCATCCTCTTCGGTACGCAGGCGGGCACCAAGCCCCCGCGGTTCGTGCTCTTCGCCTCCGGCTTCATCGAGCACGGCTACCGTCGCTTCATCGAGCGCCGGCTGCGTGAGGAGTTCGGTTTCGAGGGGACGCCGATCCACATCTCGGTCCGGGTGCGCGAGAAGCGCGGCGCCAACAAGAAGAAGTAGTCGCGACAGCGGCGACAACGGGTGAGGGGCGGCTCCTTCGGGAGCCGCCCCTCACCCGTTCGCTCGTTTCCGCTCAGAGCCCCCGGCGTGGCGCGGGCGGCAGGGCGGCCGGGACGTGGACGTGGTGCATGCCCGTGCCCTGCTGCCGCCCGCCCGGCTGCCAGACGGCGGTCGCCGTCGTGGTGTGCCCCGGCGTCACACCGCCGTGGCGCGCGGAGTAGGCCCCCGCACTGTAGGAGCTGAACGACGAGGTGTACGAGGACGATCCGTACCCGCCCGTGCCGTGCGTCAGAGTCCCGAAAGCCGTGAAGCCGAGCTCCTCCTCGCCGTGCCGGTCGCCGGGCAGCGCCCTGAAGGATCTGGCCCACTCGGCGTAGAGCGCGTCGTAGATCGGCGTGGCCGAGGGGTTGCCCTGCGGGTCCTGGGCCGCTCGCGCGGGCGGGATCGGCTGGAGGGACTGGCGGCGGCGGGGGGCGTCGTAGGTGTGCACGTATGTGCCAACGACCCCACCGCCCAACGGATGCGGCCGCCGCGTCGCTTTCGCAGGTCAGCGGGGACCCGGATGCCGCATCCGGGGGACGCTCGACGCCACTCGGAGGGTGCGGGCGGCCGACTGCTCAGCCATGGACGGCCGGCGCCGGCCAGGTGACCGGGGCGGTCGGCACGACCGCGGTTGCCCGCACCCCTGGGGGAGTGCTCACGTACCGGCGAGCGGCATGGCCGCGGCCACCAGCTTCCCGTTGGCCGCGGCCTTGTCCAGCGCGTCGCGCAGCAGGTCCTCGCGGGGCTGCCGGCCGATCGAGCCGACCGGAGCCGCGAACAGCAGCACCTGCTGGTGCTTGTTGGCGGCCGCCCGCCAGCTCTCGGCGACCTGGAGCGCCTGGTGCGCCTGCCACCAGGCGACGGGCGAGCCGCCGCCGGTCCCCGGCTGGAGCACGGCGTGCAGCTGGCCCATGGCGAGCAGCACCGACCAGCCGTACAGCACGGGCGGGACCGAGTGCAGCTGGGTCACCGGCATGAAGCCCTGCTCGATCAGGAGCGGCAGGAAGTCGTCGCCGATGTCGGTCGAACCGGGGCGCACGATGGGGCCGGTCGGTTCGACGACGAGCGCCGGGTGCAACTCGCCGCCCAGCAGGACGAGTCCGCTGGTGACGCCGAGCACGGCCTGCTCCGGGGCGGCCTGGCCGGGCGCGCCGTCGGGGTTGATCGAGCGGACGGCGCCCTGCAGTTGCTCCTCGGTGACCTGCACGACCTGCGAGGGCAGGCAGGTGGCGTGGGCGAAGGCGAGGACGGCGGTCTCGTCGCCGACGAACAGGACGGTGCTGGTGCGCTCCTGTTCCGAGTCGCCCGGTGTGCGGCAGGACGTGCAGTCGTAACTGCCCGGGGTGTTCTCTCCGGCGAGCAGCCGGTCGGCTTCTTCGTCGCCGATCTCGGCGCGTACGTCGTCGCTGACGTCGAGCATGCGCGGCACGGGTGGCTCCTCGGGATGCGGTGCGTGGCGATGCCGGGTGGCTCCCGGCCCATGACGCCGGGGGCCCCGGCTCATGAAGATGACAACGGGCGATCTGTGGCCGGAGTCACGCCCGGAAGCGAACGGAATCGAACCATCCGACGCGCAGGGTGAACTCGGGTGCGGAATCCGTCACTCCCAGCCAACTTGGCCGGGACCCAAGGAAGTTGAACCGGTGAGGTGGGTCACAGGCTGAGAGGACGACTGGTCGACATATCCGGAAATCACGCAATGAAATGGGTGGCCGAAAGTCGCCGATACCCGCGGTAACCATGAACTGGCCTCGAATGACAAGGAGTTGGTTGATATCGGGGCGACCAGCTCCATAGATTCCATCCCCGAGTGCAACGAGCACCACTCGGGCACGTCCGCCGGCCGCACCACACAGTCAGCTTCGAGCACCACCGCCGGCGGACGGGGAGGAGTGCGACGACCGCGTCCTACACGCAGGGAGTCGCACACCGCCTTGGGGGACCCCGGGTGTTTCGAGAGGGAAATACATGTCCGCATGTGCCGACAACACCCGTAAGGTCCGTACGACGACTCGTACGACGGCGGTCCTCGCCGGAGCGGCTCTGCTCGCCCCGCTCGGACTGCTCGCGGCGAGCGGCAACGCCGCCGCGGCCGACAACGGAGTGTGGGACCGCATCGCCAAGTGCGAGAGCGGCGGGAACTGGCACATCAACACCGGCAACGGCTACTACGGAGGACTCCAGTTCTCCGCCGGCACCTGGCGCGCGTACGGCGGAACGGCCTACGCGTCGACCGCCGACAAAGCCTCCAAGGGCGCCCAGATAGCCATTGCCGCCAAGGTCCAGAACGCACAGGGATGGGGCGCCTGGCCCACCTGTTCGGCCCGGGCCGGAGCCTACGGAAGCGCGCCCGGGTCCTCGGGTGGCGGATCGGCCGGAGGATCGGCCGCCACGAAGTCGACACCCAAGTCGGTTTCCAGGCAGGCGCCTTCGGCCACCGCTTCCAAGGCGGCACCGTCGAAGCGGGCGACGGCGCCCGCGCGCGCGTCGGGCCACACGAACCGCGACCTGTCGCGCGGCGGCCACGGCGACTACACGGTCCGCAGCGGCGACACCCTCAGCGGCATCGCGTCCCGGCACGCGACCACCTGGCGGGAGATCTACGCGGCCAACCGGGCGGTCATCGGCGGTGATCCCGACCTGATCGTGCCCGGCCAGCGGCTCGACCTCTGAGCACCGCTTGTCCCGACCCCGGGCACGGGGCCCCGTCCGGTCGTCCGACCGGACGGGGCCCCGTGCCCGGCTGCTTCCCGTGGGGCCGCAGCTGTTCCCTGAGCCCTGATGTGCCGCTGGGAGGCAACCATTCGGCAGGGTCCGCGGTCTCATCACCCAAGAGGTCCACGCGAGCAAGGGACGCCCCGCATGATGACGCCGGTCCCGCGGGCCGCGCGACGGCGCGCCGACGCGGACATCGCCGTGCCCCCGACCGCCGACTGCATCGCCGACTCCGCCGGCGGGCTGACCTTCGACGTCACCGACACCGGCGAGCCGGGCGCCGCGCACCTCGTGCTGCGCCGCCGCGTGGGCCACGAGGAGGTCAGGCTGCCGCTGACCCCCGCCGGAGACGGCCGGCTGCGTGCCGCCCTGCCCAGCAGCGTCCCGCTGCCAGAGGGCCGTTGGGACGCGTACGCGCAGGTGGCGGGCGGTGAACCGCGCCGCCTGGCCCCCGGCGTCAACGACCTGCGCTCACTCGTCGCCCGAGTCCCCGGCGGCGCGCTCGGCCACGTCGCCGTCCGTATCCCCTACGCCTCCGGCTTCCCGGCTCCGCCCGGACAGGAGAGAACCTCGCCCCGGCACGGCCGCCTCATCGTCCGCAGCTGGCTGCGCGCCCCGCACGCGGAGGCGGTCGAACTGAGCGGCGGGGAGCGGGGCCTGGGCGTGAGCGGCCGCGTGTACGGCGTCGGGCTCGCGCCGGACGCGTACGCCGAGGTGTGCCACCGGGACGTCACCGAGGCCCCGCTGCGCGCCGAAGTGGCGGTGGAGCAGACCGGGTTCGGATTCACGGTGGCGTACGACGCCCTGCGGCCCGGCGTCTGGGACCTCTGGCTGCGGCCGACGGGGGAGCGGGGGCCCCGGGTGCGCGTCGCGCGGCTGCTCGACGACATCGCCGACAAGAAGACCGTCCTCCTCCATCCCAGAACCACCGTGCGGACGCCGCACGGCCCGCTGGTGGCGGGCCCCTACTACACGCGGGACAACGACCTCTCCGTGACGGTCACCCCGGCGGACTGAACACCTCCCGCACGCGCCACCGGCTCCCGTCCCCCGGGGACCGCCCTGCGGACGGTGGCCGCCCGCGCGGGCTGGCAGACTCGACGCCATGCTGGAGACATCGGCACGACTGCTGCGGCTGCTCTCGCTGCTGCAGGCCCACCGCGACTGGTCGGGTGCCGACCTGGCGGACCGCCTCGGCGTGACACCCCGCACGGTGCGCCGTGACGTGGACCGGCTGCGCGAGCTCGGCTATCCGGTGAACGCCAGCCCGGGCACCGGAGGCGGCTATCAGCTCGGCGCGGGCGCCGAGCTGCCGCCGCTGCTCCTGGACGACGACGAGGCGGTGGCCGTCGCGGTCGGACTGCGCACGGCCGCCGGACAGGGCATCGAGGGCATCGGCGAGACGTCCGTACGGGCCCTCGCCAAGCTCGAACAGGTGCTGCCGAACCGGCTGCGCCGCAGGGTGAGCACCCTCAACGCCTTCACCGTGCCGATGCTGCGCGGCCCGCAGCCCTCCGATGTCGACCCGGCCGTGCTCACGGAACTCGCCAACGCCTGCCGGGACTCCGAGCGGCTGCGCTTCGAGTACCTCGACCACGGCGGTTCCCCGACCCGCCGCACCGTCGAACCGCACCGCCTGGTGTGCACCGAACGCCGCTGGTACCTGGTCGCCTGGGACGTCGACCGCGACGACTGGCGCACGTTCCGGGTGGACCGCGTCAGGCCCACGCCGCCGCACGGACCGCGGTGCCCACCGCGTACCCCGCCCGCGGACGACCTGGCCGCCTATGTCTCCCGGGGCGTCTCCACGGGCGCGTACGCCGCACGGGCGGTGGTGCGGTTGTTCGTACCCCTGGCGGAGGCGGCCGCGCGGATCTCACCGTCGGCGGGCACGCTGGAGGCCGAGGGCGACGACAACTGCGTCCTGCGTACCGGAGCCGCGAGCCTCGACGTGATGGTGGTCCACGTGATGCTGATGGGCTTCGAGTTCGAGGTGCTCGAACCGGCCGCGTTGACCGAGGCGATCAGAACGGCGCAAGGCCGGCTGTCCCGGGCGCTGGAGCGGGCTCCCGGGGAATCGCCCCGGACGGGGGACGGCACGGGCCGAACACCGGGGACCGGGGGCGGATCCGGGGCGGCGTGACGGCCCGGGATGTGCGGGGGTTCTGTGTCGGAACCGTGCATTTCCTATGCGGCACCGGCTTCCGTGGCACGCGGTGGAATCGGAATACAAAGTGCGGGCCCGGCGCTGGTGCGCGCACTTTCCTCCGTGTTATTCGGAACGGGGCCAGGACGGTCCCGAATTACGTTCGAAGGCGTGCGGTTCATCTACCGAACCGCTCGTACGTGTGACGGAGTTCGGCCGAAACGCGTGTCGTGATCCTGTGACAGAAGTGTGACCGGAGGGGTACGGGTGACACCAGGTCCCCGGTTCGCGCTTCCCCGTGAGGGGCGGGCCGCCTAACGTGGCGGTCATGGCACCCATTCCCACCCCGCCCGCGGAACCCGAGGACAGCCCGGAGACCTATGTCGGGATGGAGGCGAGCAGCGCCGAGCGCCGTGCCCGTGAACACGGCTGGTCCTCGGTGCGCTCGCTCCCGCCCGGCGCGATCATCACCATGGAGTACCGCGTGGGGCGGCTGAACTTCGAGGTCGGCGACGGTCGGGTGACCCGCTGCTGGAAGGGCTGAGACCAGGCCGGTCCCGGCTCCATGGCTGCGGACACCTCGCCCCGGTGGATCCGGGGCCCGGAGCTCGGGGCCCGGGGCCCGGGGAGCTGGGGACCCGGGCACCCGAGATCCCGAAGGTCCAGGAGGGCGAAAGCCGCAAAAGAGTCAAAAGGGTCCTGAGGGATCGACAGGACCGGGGAACCCGAAGGCCGTAGGGCCCGGGAACCGGATCGCGCGAAGGCCCCCGGCTCGGGTGAGCCGGGGGCCTTCGCGTGCGGGGAGGTCGTGCGTACCGGCCCCGCCGTGTTCCCGGGCTCAGCCGCCGGCGGCGGGCCGGGCCGAGGCCGTGGTGGTCGCGGAGCGTGCCGCGCGGTCCGCGTGCGGCGGCCGGCGGCTGCCGGCCGGGGTGACCGGGGTGCGCTCCGAGCGGGCCAAGTGCGGTCCGGGGGCCAGGTAGGCGGGTCCCCGGGACGAACGCGCGGCGGCCACGGTCTCGCGCGCCGGCACCTCTTCGTCCGCGGGGCTGTGCTGCTTGACCAGGACGGGCGCGCCGACCGGGGCGCCGACGGGGACGTCGGCCGGAGCGGGCGCCGTGCGGCCGCGACGGGAACGCCAGGCGTCGCGCAGCGTGAAGATCCCGGTCTCGGCGTGGGCGATCAACGGCTCGCACCAGGGCAGTGCCAGCAGGATCAGCAGGCCGGCGGCCCAGCCCAGCAGCACATCGCTCAGCCAGTGCGTACCGAGATAGACGGTGGTGAGGCCGACCCCGAGCGAGGTCACGGCGGACAGCGCGGACAGCCAGCGCCGCGCCCCCGGGGTCGAGGCCAGATAGGCCAGAATCCCCCAGGTCACCACGGCGTTCGCGGTGTGACCCGAAGGAAATATATCGCCGCCCAGGCCCATCTCGTTCGAGCCGATCGTGATGGCGTAGTGCGGACCGAGGCGGCCCATGCCGAGCTTGGCGGCGCCGACCGTGATGTTCAGGAGCAGCAGCGAGGCGCCCAGTGTCAGCAGCGGGCGGAGGGTGTGCTGCCGCCACGAGCGCCAGCCGAGCCAGGCCGCCACCATCACGGCGGTGGGGCCGCGTTGGCCGAGCACCACGTAGTAGTCGAGGAACGCGTGGATCTCCGGCCACTGTTGATACGGCCGGAAGAACATGACCTGCCAGTCGAACCGGACCAGCCACGAAGTGATCGCCACGGCCCACACGATGGCCACGTAGAAGGCCAGGGTGGCTCCGAAGAGCACAACCCTGTGCCTGCTCATCCTCGGCACATCGATGTGGGCCGGTCGTTCCGGCTCACGGTCCAGCCGGGCGAAGACCCGGTCCAGACGGGTGAGGTTTCGTTCGGTACGCACCCAATCGACGCTACAGCGAGTGAGCTGCGTTCCAGGCCGAATCACTCGCTTTGTGATGACGATGTGATGTGGGATTCCTCTCAGGGCGATGTTTATTTCTAATGATTCGCTAATCCTCGAGGGGGGCGGTCCTGTAATTCCATTGGTCGGTTCCGGGGCCGGTTATATGGCGCTTATTAATTCGTTCACCGAATGCTTGACTGGAATTTTCCGGCTGCTCACCGGCCGTCCGGGGGTCGGTCATGGCGGTCCTGAGCCGTTCAGCCAGAAGGCGCCGTAGGCCGCCGAAGCCGCGGCCACGACGCCGAGAATCGCCGCTGACCTGGACTTACGCAGCCTGGCCAGGGCCACCGCGAGGGGCAGCAGCAGAGGGAAGGCGGGCAGCAGAAGGCGTGGTTTCGAGCCGAAGTAGCCCGAAGCGCACAGGGCGAGCGCGGTGACGATCCCCGAGTACACCAGCAGCGCCAGAGGCTGTCCCTGTCGCACACAGGTGACGTACAGCCAGATCACCAGGGCGACCCCGACGATCAGACCGACGCCGGCGAGGGCCGACGGAAATGACGTGAACTTGTCGCCCACGAAGCGCGCGAAGGCGTATCCGCCGTCGAATCCGTTGCCCCACTGCCCCTGGATGTCGAGATACCCCAGCGGGCCCCTGCCCGTGTGGTGGCCGACCCACAGGACGTAGCCGGCGGCGCCGAGCGGCGCGAGGAGCATGCCGAGGGCGCGTCGCCACCGGGAGGCGCCCTGCGCGGAAGGCGTGCTCCGCTCCCGCACGAACGAGGTGATCGCCGCCACCCAGAGCGCCGCGACCACCGCCGCGCCCACCGGGCGGGTCAGCCCGGCGAGCGAGGCGAGCAGACCCGCCGTCACCCAGCGACCGGTCAGCACCGCGTAGAGCGACCAGGCGGCCAGCGCCGTGAACAAGGACTCGCTGTACGCCATCGACTGCACGATGCCGACGGGCAGCACCGCCCACACGAGCGCGGCGCACACACCGGCACGCCGTCCGTACACATGGTCCGCGACCGCGAAGATCCCCCAGGCCGCGGCCAACGAGGCGAGCGTGGCGACCAGCAGGCCCGCGTCCGCGTACGACAGGGGGGACAGAGCCGCGACGAACCGCTCCAGCCAGGGCAGCAGCGGGAAGAACGCGAGGTTGGAGTGCACGTCGCCGTTGGGCAGCCGGACCTGCCAGCCGTAGCCGAACGAGGCGACCCGGGTGTACCAGAGCGAGTCCCAGCGTGCCGTCAGCAGCGTGTGGGCGCTCTTGCCGTTCGCGGCACTCCACAGGAAGAGGGCGATCAGGCCCAGGGCGCGGACGCCCGCGTACCCGAGGAGGGCTGGTGCGGCGCGGCGCAGCGCGCCCGCACGGGGCGGCGCCGCGGCGGGCGTCTCAAGATCGGTCACGGGCTCGATTATCGACGGCTCACGGAACCGGCCGTCCTCCCGGGGCGTGGGTCGGCACGGCGGGCGTGGCGTACGCCACATGCCAGGCCAGGGGAACGTGAGAGGTCCGCCACGTGGAGCGAAGGGGAACTCGCGTACGCTGGCCGCTCACTCGCCTTGGTCGCGTGCGCCCGGGAAAGCCGTTCCTCCCGCCGCAGCCGCAGGGAGTCCCCACCCAGCGGATCGCCGAACGCGAGGGAACATCTGGGAGGTACGTACATGTCCGGGACGACCACGGCCGACACGTGTCGCCGTCGGGAGACCGGGGCCGGTGCCAACCGCTGGGTCGTCCTTGTGGTGCTGTGCGTCAGCCTGCTCCTCGTGGCTCTCGATGCCACCGTGCTGCACGTCGCGGTGCCCGCCGTCACCGAGGACCTCAAGCCCGGCGCGATAGAGCTGCTCTGGATCGTCGACGTCTACCCGCTCGTCTGTGCCTCGCTCCTCATTCTCTTCGGCACGCTGGGCGACCGGATCGGCCGCAGACGTGTCCTCCTGCTGGGATACGCGCTGTTCGGCGTCGCCTCGGGCGTCGCCGCCCTCGCCGACAGCGCCCAGCTCCTCATCGGGGCCCGTGCCCTGCTCGGCGTCGGCGGCGCGATGATCATGCCCGCCACGCTGTCGATCCTGCGCCAGGTCTTCCCCGACCGGCGCGAGCGGGCGCTCGCGATCGGCATCTGGAGCGCGGTCGCCGCGGTCGGTGCCGCCGTCGGGCCGCTGCTGGGCGGCTTCCTGCTCGAACACTTCTGGTGGGGATCCGTATTCCTGATCAACATCCCGCTGATGCTGATCAGCCTGCCGATCGGGCGGCTGCTGCTGCCCGAGTCGCGCGGCGCGCGCAACGGACCCTGGGATGTGACCGGGGCCCTGATGGCCGCCGCCGGACTCTTCGGGCTGGTCCTCGGGGTGAAGCAGCTCGGTGGGGGCGAGGCACCCTTCGGCCCGTTCACGCTGGCGCCCCTGCTCCTCGGCGCCGCGCTGATGTTCGGATTCGTACGGCGACAGCGGCGGCGCGCGCATCCACTGGTCGATCTGCGGATGTTCTCGCGGCCCGCGTTCAGCACCTCGGTGGGATGCATCGTGCTCGCCATGCTGGCGCTGGTCGGCCTGGAGCTGATCGCCGCGCAGTACCTGCAGCTGGTGCTCGGCCTCTCGCCGCTGGAGACCGGGCTGCGACTGCTCCCGCTCACCTTCGCGGCGATGGCCGCGGGGCTCGTCGGGGCCCGGATGCTGCGCCGGTTCGGGCCGCGCGTGATGGTCTGCTCCGGGTTCTGCGTCACCGCGGCGGCGGTGGTCACGCTCACCGCGATGGGCGGCGACGACAACGCCGGGCTGCTGCTCGTCGGGTTCGTGCTGCTCGGGTTCGGGCTGGAGACGACGCTCTTCGGGGCGTACGAGTCGATGCTGAGCGAGGCACCGCCCGCGCAGGCCGGCGGGGCCGCGGCGATAGGGGAGACCTCGTACCAGTTGGGCGCCGGGATCGGGATAGCACTCCTGGGGAGTGTGATGAACGCGGCGTACGCCCCCGGGCTGTCGTCCGTGCGGGGGGTCCCGGCGGGCGACTCGGCCGCGGCGGGCCACTCGCTGGGCGAGGCCTACGACGTGGCCGCGCGCCTGGGCGGGGCACGGGGGGCCGCCCTGCGGCACGCGGCCCGCGACTCCTTCGTGCACGGGCTGCATGTGACGCTGCTGGTCAGCGCGGGACTGCTGCTGCTGGGCGCGGTGATGGCGCTGCGGTTGCCCCGGGTCATGGAGTGCGAGACGCCCGCGGCGGCGGGCTCGGCCGAGATTCCCGCGCCCCGGCAAGCGTCCGGGTCCCGGGTCTCCGCGTAGCTCCGTCAGGTTTCGCCGGGTCTCGCGGGGTTCCCCCGCTCGCGCGCCGGTGGACCCTGGACGTACGGGACACCGCGTCGTAGCGTCGGCCCCGGAGCCGTTGTGACTAACACTGCTAGTTTTAGTGTGCCGGAGGTACTGCCATGTCCGCGTCCTCGAAGCTGCCGCCCTTCGACCCCGCCGATCCACTGGGCATCGACGACCTGCTGGACGCGGAGGACCTCGCGATCCGCGACACCGTCCGGACCTGGGCCGCGGACCGCGTGCTGCCGTACGTGGCCGAGTGGTACGAGAAGGGGGAGCTGCCCGGGATCCGCGAGCTGGCGCGGGAGCTGGGCGGGATCGGGGCGCTCGGGATGTCGCTGGAGGGCTACGGGTGCGCGGGGGCCAGTGCGGTGCAGTACGGGCTCGCTTGTCTGGAGCTCGAAGCCGCCGACTCGGGGATCCGGTCCCTCGTCTCGGTGCAGGGATCGCTCGCCATGTACGCCATCCACCGCTTCGGTTCCGAGGAGCAGAAGCAGCGGTGGCTGCCCTCTATGGCCTCCGGTGAGGTCATCGGGTGCTTCGGGCTCACCGAGCCCGACCACGGCTCCGACCCCGGCGCCATGCGGACCTTCGCCAAGCGCGACGCCGGGGGCGACTGGGTTCTCAACGGGCGGAAGATGTGGATCACGAACGGTTCGGTCGCCGGGGTCGCCGTCGTCTGGGCGCAGACCGACGACGGGATCAGGGGCTTCGCGGTCCCCACCGACGTGCCCGGGTTCTCCGCGCCCGAGATCAAGCACAAGTGGTCCCTGCGGGCCAGCGTCACCAGTGAGCTGGTCCTCGACGACGTCCGGCTGCCCGCCGACGCCGTACTGCCCGGGGTGCGCGGGCTCAAGGGGCCGCTCAGCTGCCTCTCGCACGCGCGGTACGGCATCGTATGGGGTGCGATGGGCGCCGCACGGGCCAGTTTCGAGGCCGCCGTCTCCTACGCGAAGACACGCGAACAGTTCGGCCGGCCCATCGGCGGCTTCCAGCTCACCCAGGCCAAGCTCGCCGACATGGCCGTCGAACTGCACAAGGGAATTCTGCTGGCCCACCATCTCGGCCGGCGTATGGACGCGGGACGGCTCCGTCCCGAGCAGGTCAGTTTCGGCAAGCTCAACAACGTGCGCGAGGCGATCGAGATCTGCCGGACCGCCCGGACCATTCTCGGCGCCAACGGGATCTCGCTCGAATATCCCGTGATGCGGCACGCCACGAATCTCGAATCGGTGCTCACCTACGAGGGCACCGTGGAGATGCATCAGCTGGTACTGGGCAAGGCGCTCACCGGACTCGACGCCTTCCGGTGAACCGAGCACCGCAGGGCGGGGCCGGTGAGCGGCCCTGCCTCAGCTCTGGTTGAAGAAGCCGTCCGTCTGGCGACCGGCGGCCTCGCCGCTGACGATCTCCGTGTGGGCGGGGGTCAGCAGGAAGACCCGGGTGGCGACCCGCTCGATGGTGCCGTGCAGGCCGAAGGTCAGACCGGCCGCGAAGTCCACCACGCGCTTGGCGTCGGAGGGCTCCATGGCCGTGAGGTTGATGATGACCGGGACACCGTCCCGGAAGAGTTCACCGATGCCGCGTGCGTCCCGGAAGCTGTCCGGGGTGACCGTGCCGATCCGGCGGCCCTTCTCCTCCGCCGTCTCGGACGCGACCTTCACGCGCGGGTCGGTGACCCAGGCATCGCCGGGCTCCTGCCCCTCGGCGTAGTTGTCGTCGTCGTAGTAACGCTCGTCATCGTTGTCGTCGACGAGGCCAAGCCAGGCACTCGCCTTGCGCACCGATCCCATGGACGCCTCCTCTCACAGCGGTCTTTCTTGCTTCCGCATCCCCATGGTCGTCCATGATGCGGATGTCGCGCCAAGTGGATAGACGCCGCGCGGGGGTTTCGTGACGGTACTGGTGCACAGCGAATTCGTCGAGAGCCCGCGTCTCCCAAGGGCCCTGCCGTATACGGCTGCTGACTAAGAGTGAAATATGATTCTCGACGGCGTTCGGGTGACGCGCGGGGCGTACGGGTGAACAGGGTGGTCGATACGATGCCGCAGCTCAACGTCGCACGAGTCACGGGGGAGTGTCGTGTTCGGAATCGTGAGGCCCTGCAGCCACCGGCTCGGTGAAGGGCTCAAGACCCAGTGGATGGCGCATCTGTGCGGGCTCTGCCTCGCGTTGCGCGGGGACCACGGGCAGTTCGCTCGGATCGTCACCAATTACGACGGTCTGCTGATATCGGTTTTGACGGAGGCTCAGGTCGAGCGCGCCGGCGGGGGCCGGCGTACGGCGGGCCCCTGCCCCCTGCGCGGCATGCGGACCGCGTCCGTCGCGCAGGGCGACGGCGCCCGGCTCGCCGCCGCCGTCTCACTGGTACTGGCCTCCGCCAAGGTGCGCGACCACGTGGCCGACGGGGACGGTCTGTTGGCCCGCAGGCCGGTGGCGCTCGCCGCGCGCCGGGTCGCCGCGAGCTGGGGGCGCGCCGGGGCCCGCACCGGATCCGAGGTCGGCTTCGACACCGCCGTCCTGGTCGACGCCGTGGACCGGCAGATCGGCATCGAGACGCTCGCCGGGCCGGGAACACCGCTGCTGACCGTCACCGAGCCGACCGAGTCCGCGACCGCGGCCGCCTTCGCCCACACCGCCGTCCTCGCCGGCCGGCCGGGCAACGCCGCACCGCTCGCCGAGGCCGGCCGGCTCTTCGGACGGCTCGCGCACCTGCTGGACGCCGTGGAGGACAGGGAAACTGACGCCGCGTCGGGAGCCTGGAACCCACTGACGGCAACCGGGACGCCACTCACCGAGGCCCGTCGGCTCGCCGACGACGCGCTGCACGGGATACGGCTGGCGCTGCGCGAGGTCGCGTTCACGGACGGCAGGCTGGCGCACGTCCTGCTCGCGCACGAGCTGTCGCGTTCGGTGGACCGGGCCTTCGGGACGTCGGGGTGCGGGCACGGGGAGCACGACGGTCCGGTAGCGGCGGGCGCCTTCGGGCCACCGGGGCAGGGCGGCCCGTACAACCCGCAGCAGCCGCAGCGTCCGTACGACGGGCGGAATCCCTACGTCGGCGGGGGCGACCCTCTCGGCGGCGGGCCCTCCTTCCGGCCGCCGGGGCCCGGTGGGCGCGGCTTCTGGGCCGGGTGCGCCGCCGCGATCGGACTCTGCTGCACCTGCAAGGTGTGCTGCGCCGACGAGTTCGAGGGGCCGTGGTCCCGGCAGCGGCGCGAGGGCTGGTGCGGCAACTGCGACTGCTCCTGCTGCGACTGCTGCGAGGCCTGCGAGTGCTGTGAATGCTGCAGTTGCTGCGACTGCGGGATCTGAGGGCGCGGGCCGCGACCGCGGACCCGGGCCCCCCGTGGCGGGAAGGGGCGCGCGGTGCCCCGGCGGCGGACGACCGCGCGGGCTCGTCCGCCGCGGGGGCGGCGCAGTGTGTCTCAGTTCTTCTGTTCCGGCGGTGAGATCCGGGACGTGTCGATCGCCGACCCCGTCGTTCCCCACTTCCTCAGGATCTTCGCGTACGTGCCGTCCGCGATCAGCCTGTTCACCGCTGCCTGGAAGGCGGGGGCCAGCGCGGTGTTCTTCTTGAAGGCGAAGCCGACGTCCAGACGGTGGTACTCGTTGAGGAACTTGACGCCCGTCTGGTGCGCGACGGCGTAGCGCAGTCCGTTGATGGTGGACATCACGATGTCGCTGCGGCCCTGTTGGAGCGAGGACCAGATCGCGCCCTGCTCGCTGTAGGTCTGCACCTTGTACGCCTTCTCGCCCGCGTCCGCGCAGACCTTCCTGTTGTCCTCGAGCGTCGCCTCGAACGTCGTCCCCGCGCCGGTCGCGACGTTCAGTCCGCACAGCTGCCGCAGGTCGGTGACGGCCTTCAGCCCGCTGTCCGCGCGGGTGGCGAAGCCCTGGCCGTCGTTGATGTAGGTGACGAAGTCGATCACCTTGCGGCGTTCGTCGGTGACGCCGAAGTTGCTGGCCCCGAAGTCGTACTTGCCGCTGTCGAGCGCCGGCAGGATCGCCTCGAAACTCGCCGACTCGTGCTTCAGGCCGATGCCGAGGGCTTTCGCGACCGCGTCCGCGAAGTCGACGTCCTGGCCCGCGAGCGTCTTCCCGTCCTTGAGATACGCGGTGCCGGGCGGCTGGCCGGAGACGCTGACGGCGACGGTGAGGCCGGTGACCCCGGCGGGCAGCAACCTGGCCGCCGCCTCGTCCTTCTTGACGGCCGAGACGACGTCCGCGGTGGGGATCGCGTCGCTCCCGGCCGCGGCCTGGGCGGTGCCTCCCCCGCCGCCGTCGCCGGAACCGGTGGTACCGGAGCCGCAGGCCGTGAGCAGCAGAGTCGTGGAGGCGAGAAGGGCAAAGGGCGCAAAACGCCTGTTGCGGGTACGCGTGAACGTACGCATGGTGTGGGGTCTCCTGGAGGCGGGGAGCGAAGGAGCGCGGAGGGGTACGGAGAGGGGAGGGGTACGGAGAGGGGAGGGGTGCGCGTGTGAAGGCCTGAGGGGGAGCGGGGAAACGCGGAGGGCGCCCGATTCGGGCGGTCGCGCAGGGGGTCAGCTCAACAGGAAGAGGACCACACTCGACCGAAGTCGATGTGGGAGCGCGTGACCAGCCACTGCTGCGAATGCATGGACCCAAGTGGAACAGGCATCCGTTTCCGCGTCAACTGACTTGAGACGAACGGCTCATAGTGTGGACAGCCTTGACAGTGAGGGGAAACGTCCCCGTACTCTCGGTGCACGGCCCTGCTGAGGGGCTCGGCCGTACGCGCCTCGCGTCACCCGCGTTGACCTGTGTGAAGGCACCCGTGCTCGACTCGATGCATCACGGAGCCTCCGCATGTCCTCGGACACCCTCACCAAGATTCCCGAAGCCGTACCGGACGACACGGCGTCCCTGCGCATCGTCCCGCGGCGCCGTCTCGGCCAGTGGACCGCCGCCGTCGTCGTCCTGGTCCTGCTCGGACTCGCTCTCGACTCCGTCGCCCGCAACGAGGCGTTCCAATGGGGCGTCGTGGGCGACTACTTCACCTCCGCCTCCGTGCTGCGGGGCCTGTGGCTCACCCTCTGGCTGACCGCGGTCGTGATGGTGCTCGGCTTCGCGCTGGGCACCCTGCTCGCCATGTGCCGGCTGTCGGCCAACCCCGTCCTGCGGGCGGTCGGCTGGGGATATGTCTGGCTGTTCCGGTCGATGCCGATCCTGGTGCAGCTGCTGTTCTGGTTCAACATCGGGGCGCTGTACCCGCAGATACTCGGCGTGCGGACGGTGAACCTGCTCGGTCCGGTCACCGTCGCCGTCCTCGGACTGACCCTGCACGAGGCCGCGTACGCCGCCGAGGTGGTGCGCGGCGGCATCCTCTCCGTCGACCGCGGCCAGATCGAGGCCGCACAGGCGCTGGGTCTGAGCCGGTGGCGCCGCTGGTGGCGGATCGTGCTCCCGCAGGCGATGCGCTCGATCGTGCCGCCGGCCGGGAACATGCTGATCGGCACCCTCAAGGGCACCTCCATCGTCAGCGTCATCGCCGTGCAGGACCTGCTCTACTCCACGCAGCTCGTCTACCACCGCACCTACCAGGTCATCCCGCTGCTCACGGTGGCCACCCTCTGGTACGTCGTCGTCACCTCGGTGCTCTCCTTCGGCCAGTTCCACGTCGAGAGGCACTACGCGCGCGGTACGGAGCGCAGCCGATGAGCACGCGTCAGGCGACCACGCATCCGGTGGCCACGCCCTCGGCGACCGCGCGTCCGACGGCCACGCCCTCGGCGACCGCCCAGCCGGAGACCGCGCACCCGGCCGGCACGCATCCGACCGGCACGCACCCGGGGACCACGCACCCGGAGAACGCGGGGCGTCCCGCGCTGGTGATCGTGGGTGGCGGTCCCCGCGGGACCGGTCTCCTGGAGCGGATAGCCGCCAACGCACCGGAGCTGTACGCCGGTTCGGGCCTCGACATCCATCTCGTCGACCCGTATCCGCCGGGCGGCGGCCGTATCTGGCGCGAGGAGCAGTCGCCGCTGCTGTGGATGAACTCCGAGGCCCAGGACGTCACGATGTTCACCGACGAGACGGTGGACATGGCGGGGCCGGTCCTGGCCGGCCCCACGCTGCACGAGTGGGCCGCCCTCGACGGACGGGTCTTCGCCGACCGGCAGCGGCAGGGCGCGTACCTGCGCTGGGTGTACGAGCGAACGGTGGCCGCCCTGCCGCCGGGCATCACGGTCCACCACCATCCGTGCCGGGCCCTGCGGGTCGACGAAGGACACGACGGGCGTCAACCGGTGTGGCTGGAGGGCCGCACGCACCCGCTCCGCGCCGACCTCGTCGTCCTCACCCTCGGTCACCTCGACGCCGAACTCGACGCCGAACAGAGGGAACTGGCCGCGTACGCCCGCGCGCACGACCTGGTCCACCTGCCGCCGGACTTCACCGCCGACAGCGACCTCGCGGCGCTGAGACCGGGCGAACCGGTTCTCGTCCGCGGCTTCGGGCTCGCCTTCGTCGACCTGATGGTGCTGCTCACCGAGGGGCGCGGCGGACGGTACGAAGGGGAGACCTATCTGCCCTCCGGACGCGAGCCCGTTCTGTACGTCGGCTCCCGGCGCGGCGTCCCCTACCACTCCAAGATCGGTTACGCCTGGACGGGCGAACGGCCGCCGCTGCCACGGTACTTCGGGCCTGCCCAGGTCGGTGAACTGCTCGCCCGCCCCGGCGGGTTCGACTTCCGGCGGGATGTGTGGCCGCTGGTCGAGAAGGAGCTGGGGTTCGCGCACTACCACCGGCTGTTCACCGCCCACCCCGAGCGCACGCGGATCACCTGGACCGACTTCGAGGAGAAGTACGGGACCGGGGACGGCCCCGAGATCCAGGCCCTGGTGGCCTCCGCCGTGCCCGACCCCGCCGACCGGCTCGACCTCGCCGCACTGGACCGCCCGCTGGACGGAGTGCGTCACACCTCGTACGAGGCACTCCAGGCCGGACTGCGCGCCTACATCGAGGACGACCTGACCAGACGTCACGACCCCGCGCACAGCGCCGACTCGGCGGTTTTCCTCGGACTGCTCTCGGTCTACGGGCAGTTGGTCAGGCTCGGTGACATCGGTTCCTGGTGGCACGGCTTCTTCAGCTTCCTCGCCTCGGGGCCGCCCGGACCGCGGCTGCGCCAGATGCGGGCCCTGTCACGGGCCGGAATCCTGCGGTTCCTGGGCGCTGACATGACCGTCACCGCCGCCGAGGGCGTCTTCCGGGCGGGCAGTGCCACCGTGCCCGGCGCGACGGTCGAGGCCCGGGCCCTCGTCGAGGCGCGACTGCCGCACCCCACGGTCGAGCGGACCCGCGACACGCTGCTGCGCGAGCTGTACGCCGAAGGGGCCGCGGCCACCCCGGAGGGGCTGCTCGCCGTCGACCCCGCCGACGGCAGGGTCCTGGACCGCTCCGGTGTCCCGCACCCCCGGCGCTTCGCGCTCGGCCCGCACACCGACGCCCGGGGCTCGGGCGCGTTCACCCGGCCGCGTACCGGCGGCCCGGCGTTCCGGCAGAACGACGCGACGGCCCGGGCCGCGCTGGTGTTCCTGCGCGACCTCGCCTGCCGCCCCGTCTCCTGACCCCGTCCCGCCCTCTTCCCCGTTCCTTCCCGTCCGTGTCTTCCCATCCGTCCCCTCCCACCCGTCAGGAAACGCCCGATGAGCGCATTGCCCGGCAAGGACGAGCCGGCCGCCGGCCGCCTCATGGTGGACATCAAGGCCGTGTACAAGAGCTTCGGTTCGCTGGAGGTGCTCAAAGGCGTCGACCTGGAGGTGCGCGCCGGCGAGGTCGCCGTCGTCCTGGGACCGTCCGGCTCCGGCAAGTCCACCCTGCTGCGCACGATCAACCACCTGGAGAAACCGGACCGGGGTGTGATCACCGTCGACGGCGCGCTCGTCGGCTACCGGCGCTCCGGCGACAGACTGTACGAACTGCGCGAGCGCGAGATCCTCGGACAGCGCACCCGGATCGGCTTCGTCTTCCAGAACTTCAACCTCTTCCCGCACCTCACGGTGCTGGACAACATCGTCGAGGCGCCGGTCTCCGCGCTGAAGCGTCCGCGCGAGGACGCCGTCGAGGCGGCACGGGGGCTCCTCGACCGGGTCGGGCTCGCCGACAGAGCCGACGCCTACCCCGGGCAGCTCTCCGGCGGACAGCAGCAACGGGTCGCCATCGCACGGGCGCTCGCCCTGGAGCCGAAGCTGCTGCTCTTCGACGAACCGACCTCGGCGCTCGACCCCGAGCTGGTCGGGGAGGTCCTCGACGTCATCAGGGACCTGGCGCACCGGGGCACCACGATGATCGTCGTCACGCACGAGATCGGCTTCGCGCGCGAGGTCGCCGACACCGTCGTCTTCATGGACGACGGACGGATCGTCGAGCGGGGCACCCCCGGCGACGTACTGGACCGGCCGCGGCGGGAACGGACCCGGGCGTTTCTCTCCAAGGTCCTCTGATGTCTTTCGAGCTATTTCAGGGCTATTTGAGCCTTCTGATCTCTTTATGGCCACGCATGGATTCGGGTAAGGGAAGGTGTCATTCATATGACCGCACCGCACGGCCGGGGGCTGCTGCACCTGGCCGCCGCCGTCGATCAGCGGGGGTCCTTCGACGCCGCCGCGTACGTCGAGCCGGCGCGACTCGCGGAGCGTGGCGCGCTCGACTTCGTGACGCTCGGCGGAGCCTTCGCGCACCCCGGCCCCGACACGCTCGGAGTGCTCGCCCGGGTCGCGCCCGCCACCCGCCGGATCGGTCTCGTACCGACCGTGTCCGGCACCCGCACCGAGTCCTGCCATGTCCACGAGGCGGTGGCGACCCTCGACTGGATCAGCCGCGGCCGGGCCGGCTGGCAGTCCGGCGGGCCCACGGACGAGTACGAGGACGCGTACGACGCGTACGAGGATGAGGATGAGGCCCGGTTCCGGGCCGACGGGGAAGGCGACGCCGGCGCGGGCACTGGCGTTGGCGCGGGTGACGGCGTGACCGGCGGCTTCGGCGGCCGGGACGGGCCGCACCGCGTCGACTTCCGGGGCAGCACGTTCTCCGTGACGGGTCCCTCGATCGAGCCGCGCCCTCCGCAGGGCCACCCCGTCCGGGTCGTGGACGCCACCGGGAGCTCCACCCGCCGGACCGCGGCCCGGTACGCCGACGTGGCACTCCTGCGGGTCACCGGTCCGGCGCAGGCCCGCGCCCTCAGGGCCGAACTCCGCGATGCCGCGGCTGAGTCCGGCCGCGCCCCCGGCACGCTGAGAGTCCTCGGCGCGCTCACCGTCGACCTCGGTGACGGGGAACGCGCGGCCGAGCCCGGCCACGGCGGCGGCGGTCCCCGGCACACCCCGCAGGGCCCGCTGTACCGGGGCGGTCCCGTCGGCCTCGCCGAACTCATCGCCGTCTGGCACGAGTCCGAGGCCGTCGACGGCTTCCACCTGACCCCGGTCGAGCCACGCCGTGACCTGGAACGGCTCGTGAACGGAACGGTGGCGCTGCTCCAGCACCGCGGTCTGTTCCGCACCTTCTATCCGGGAAGCACGCTCAGGGAGCACCTTCGACTGGCCCGGCCCGCAGGCCGGTACGCCGTGACCGGGGGAGCGTCATGACCGTACGGACGCGCGGCAGGATCCATCTGGCGGCGCATCTGCCGGGCGGTGGGAGCCTCGTCGCAGGGACCGGCGCGTACGAGGGCCGGCGGACCGGCGCGTACGAGGGTCCGCAGATCGATCCGTACGCGGGCCCGCGGAGCGACTTCGCCTCCTTCGCACACCTGGCGCGCACCGCCGAGCGCGGCCTGTTCGACTTCCTCCTCCTCGCCGAGAGCCCGCGACCGCGCGAACACCGGGGAACGACCTGTGATCCGGATGTCGTCGGACACCCGGAGCCGCTGACCGTTCTCCACGGGCTCGCCGCCGTCACCGAGCGGCTCGGGCTCGCCGCGGCGGTCGGCGCGGCCCTCGACGAGCCGTACGGGCTCGCCCGCAGACTCGTCACGCTGGACCACCTCAGTGCCGGCCGCGCCGCCTGGGCCACGGTCGCCTCCCGCGACACCGTGCCCGGCGAGGGCCTCCGGCGTGACGGCGTCCCGGAACCGCCCGCTCGTCGCCGAGGAGGTTCCCGCCCCCCTCGGACGGCGGAGTCCGCTCTCGGGCGTTCCGCCGAATTCGTCGAGATAGCACGGGAGTTGTGGGACTCCTGTCCACCGGAGGGCGGCCCGCGCCCCTCGGGCCGCCGGCGCCGGCGTGTCGACGTCGCGAGCGGGTTCGGCGTGCCGCGCTCGCCGCAGGGGCACCCCGTGATCATCCAGGCCGACGACTCGGACGGGGGACGGGAGTTCGCCGCGTCCACCGCGGAGGTCGTCATCACGCGGCACCGGACACCGGAGGCGGGCCGGGAGTTCCGCGCGGACATGGAGAGGCGGCTCGCGACGTACGGGCGCGCTCCCGGCGACCTGAAGATCATGCCCGCCGTGACCGTGGTGCTCGGCGACACTGCCGCCGAGGCGAGGGAACGGGCCGCCGACCTGCACGGCCAGGGGATTCCGGCGCGGAACGCGACCGTCGCGCCGTGGGAGGTCCGGCGCACCGGCCCGTACGTCCCCGACGGCCCTCTTTCCGAGGCCTACGGACGGCCCTCGTACGTCGGCACCCCGGAGGCGGTCGCCGCCGAGCTGGACGCGTTCGTGACCGCCGGCGCCGCCGACGGCTTCGTCCTCGTCCCCCGTCCGGCCCCCGGCGGACTCGACGAGTTCGTCGACCGGGTGGTCCCGCTGCTCCAGGAGCGGGGCGCCTTCCGCACGGAATACACGGGTACGACGCTCCGCTCACACCTCGGGTCGGTGCGGCCCCTGTGGAAAGGTTGATCACATGACGACGGACGCATCCGAGGACTGGAAGCAGTGGCACGAGCACCGCATCGAGACGGTGTCGGCGCCCTACGGCCCGCTGGCGCTCACCGGCACGCACTGGCTGGAGGATTATCCGGACGGGCGACTTCCGGACATCCCCGGGCGGTGGACCGCCGAGGAGGAGGACGTCGTGCTGACGGCCGCGCCCGAGGACGGCCTCAGCGTGGACGGCGAGCCCTTCACCGGCGAGGTCCGGCTGGTGGCGGACGTGGGCCCGGCGGCCGGGGCCCGCGTCGGGACCGGCGAGCGCCGCTTCGTCGTCCTGGTGCGCGAAGGAGTCTGGGGCGTACGCGACTTCGACCCCGCCGCTCCGACGCGGACGGCGTTCAAGGGCATCGAGGCGACACCGTACGATCCGCGCTGGTCGGTGCCGGGGCACTTCACGCCGTACGGCGAGAGGCGCACCGTACGGGTGGAGAACGCGGACGGGCAGACGCGCGGACTCGAACTCGGCGGCATCCTCGCCTTCACCCTGGACGGCGCGGATCTCACGCTCCAGGTGTCGGTCGAGAGCGACGGCTCGCTGTGGGCCGTGTTCGCCGACGCCACCAGCGAGGACGGTAGTTATCGCTTCCGGTTCCTGCGCCCCGCGGCGCCCGACGGCGAGGGGCGCACGACCGTGGATTTCAACCGCGCCGTGCTTCCGCCGTGCGCGTTCGCCGACCACTTCGTCTGCCCCTTCCCGCCTCCCGGCAATACGCTGGGCGCGGCCGTCGCGGCGGGGGAGCGCACGCTGAGCTGAGCGGGGGGAGCGGGGATGGGGGAGCGGGTGCGGGAGAGCGGGCAGCACCCCGGTCCGCACGGATTCCGCGCCATCGTGCCGGGAGAGATCAACGCCCCTTGGCAGTACGCAAGTTGAACGCTGCACGGCCGAAAGGCGCCCTTGCGCCGGTCGGCCGTGCGGCCGAATACTCCCCCTCAGCGCTTGTCAGGGGCACGGCTTGTCCGGAATCCGGATGGGCGGCTCCCGGCTGCGCCTCACGGGCCCCGACCCCACGCGGGCCCCCTACTTCCCTCGGGAGGAACGAAAAGTGAGGATCAAGCGCACCACCCCCACTCCTCGCAGCGGCATAGCGAGACGCGTCAAACTGATGGCCGTGACCACCGGACTCGTGGCCGCGGCGGCGTTCGCCACCCCCACCGCGAACGCGGCCGACGTCCACACGTTCAGCGCCACCCAGCTGAGCACAGTGAACAAGTCGGTCCTCAACTCCGACATCGCGGGCACCGCCTGGGCGGTCGACGCCAAGACGAACCGTGTCGTCGTCACCGTCGACAGCACGGTCTCCCAGGCCGAGATCGCGAAGATCAAGAAGGACGCGGGCGGCAACTCGGCGGCCCTCACGATCAAGCACACCCCGGGCAAGTTCAAGAAGCTGATCACCGGCGGCGACGCCATCTACGGCGGCTCCTACCGCTGTTCGCTCGGATTCAACGTGCACAGCGGCAGCACCTACTACTTCCTGACCGCGGGCCACTGCGGTGAGGTCGCCTCCACCTGGTACTCCAACTCCGGTCACACCACCACGCTGGGCACGAACGTCAGCTACAGCTTCCCGACCAACGACTTCGCGCTGGTCCGCTACACGAACTCCTCGGTCGCCCACCCGAGCGCGGTCGGCAGCCAGACCATCACCAGCGCGGCCACGCCCAGCGTGGGCACGACCGTCTACCGCCGCGGCTCGACCACCGGCACGCACAGCGGCCGCGTCACCGCGCTGAACGCGACGGTCAACTACGGCGGCGGCGACGTGGTGTACCAGATGATCCAGACCACCGTCTGCGCCGAGGGCGGCGACAGCGGCGGTCCGCTCTACGGGGGTTCCGTCGCCTACGGTCTGACCTCCGGTGGCAGTGGCAACTGCACCTCCGGCGGTACGACCTTCTTCCAGCCGGTCACCGAGGCGCTGAGCTACTACGGCGTGAGCGTCGGCTGACCGACTGATTCCCCCCACGGCACACTCCCCCCACGGCACACCCCCACAGTGCCCCGCACGGCCAGACCTGCAGCCAGCAGAAGGCGAGCCCCCGTACGCAACCGGCGTGCGGGGGCTCGCCCTTGTTCCGGTAGCGGGGTTACCGTCGAGGTGAACCCGTGAGGCAGGCCTGACAGGGTCTGGCACACGCCTGATGCGCCACGTCGGACCCTGGGGGGCCGTGATGGTCGAGGAACTGGTGGCGGCGGGAGTCTCCGTCGCGTCGGTGGGCCTGGTCTATGTGATGGCCGGGGCCCGCGTGGTCAAACAGTACGAACGCGGAGTGGTGTTGCGCCTGGGCCGGCTGCGCTCGGAGGTGCGTGGACCCGGGTTCACGATGGTCGTGCCCTTCGTCGACAAGCTGCGCAAGGTCAATATGCAGATCGTCACGATGCCGGTGCCCGCGCAGGAGGGCATCACCCGGGACAACGTCACGGTGCGGGTGGACGCGGTCGTCTACTTCAAGGTGGTGGACGCGGCCGACGCGATCATCCAGGTGGAGGACTACCAGTTCGCGGTGTCGCAGATGGCGCAGACCTCGCTGCGTTCGATCATCGGCAAGAGCGACCTCGACGACCTGCTCTCCAACCGCGAGAAGCTCAACCAGGGCCTGGAGCTGATGATCGACAGCCCGGCCATGGGCTGGGGCGTGCAGATCGACCGGGTGGAGATCAAGGACGTGTCGCTGCCGGAGACGATGAAGCGGTCGATGGCCCGGCAGGCCGAGGCCGACCGCGAGCGGCGGGCCCGGGTCATCAACGCGGACGCGGAACTGCAGGCGTCGAAGAAGCTGGCGGAGGCCGCCGGGGTGATGTCCGAGCAGCCGGCCGCGTTGCAGCTGAGGCTGCTGCAGACGGTGGTGGCGGTGGCGGCGGAGAAGAACTCCACGCTCGTCCTGCCCTTCCCCGTCGAACTGCTGCGGTTCCTGGAGCGGGCCCAGCAGCCGGCCGCACCGGAACCGGCCGCACCGGCGCCGGTCGCCCCGGCACAGGGACCCGCACCGGTTCCGGTCGCACCGGCATCGGCATCGGCATCGCGACCGGAACCGATCGCACCGGAACCGATCGCACCCGATCCGATCGCACCGGAACCGGCGCCTCCCGCCGCCCAGCAATCGGTGCGGGAGCAACCGCAGCTTCCCGAAACCCTCTTGGAAGAGGGTCCCGAGAGGGCGAATTCAAGACAGGACTAGACCTCACAGGCCGCATTCCGACTCCTCGCACACAGTATTTGCAGTGGGAACTCGTGTGCTGTGACCACGCACGGTCAAGGTGTGCGGGGCGCGGGGCTGTTGCCGTATGCGCGTCCTGAAGTCGACCTTGTGTGCTCCCTGTGCGCCTCGGAATAGTGGGCGGCGAACAACGGGCATGGACACGGCATTTTGCTGTGAGCCGGGTGTGTGTCCGTACGCCTTCCGGTCCTGGAGGTCCCCACAACCTCCCTGACCGACCCCCCACAGGAGGACGTGACTTGAAGCACCGACGCATACCCGCGAGGCGTGCCGTCATGGCGGGTGCGGGCATCGCCGCACTCGTCGCAGCCGGAGCCACTTTCCAGACTGCGAACGCGAGCGAGACGGCGAAGGCCCCCGCACCGCACACGCTGTCGATCGCGGCGGCCGGAAAGCTCGCCTCGACCCTCGGCGAGGATCTCGGCGCCGACGCGGCGGGAACGTATTACGACGCGAAGTCCCGGCACCTCGTCGTCAACGTGCTCGACGAGACCGCGGCCAAGGCCGTGACGTCGGCCGGCGCCCGGGCCAGAGTCGTCGAGAACTCCCTCGCCGAGCTCAAGAGCGCCCGTACGACGCTCAAGAGCGACGCGACCATCCCGGGCACGTCCTGGGCGACCGACCCGCAGACCAACAAGGTCGTCGTCACCGCGGACCGTACGGTCTCCAAGGCCGAATGGGCCAAGCTGGCCGAGGTCGTCGACTCACTCGGATCCAAGGCCGAACTCCAGCGGACCAAGGGGGAGTTCAAGCCCTTCATCGCGGGCGGTGACGCCATCACCGGCTCCGGCGGCCGCTGCTCGCTCGGCTTCAACGTCGTGAAGGGCGGCCAGCCGTACTTCATCACCGCCGGCCACTGCACCGAGGCGATCTCCACCTGGTCGGACTCCAGCGGCAACCAGATCGGCACGAACGAGCAGTCCAGCTTCCCGGACAACGACTTCGGTCTGGTCAAGTACACCGCGAGCACCGAGCACCCGAGCGCCGTCGACCTCTACAACGGTTCCTCGCAGCCCATCACCAAGGCGGCCGAGGCGACCGTCGGCGAGAAGGTCACCCGCAGCGGTTCGACGACCCAGGTGCACAGCGGCACGGTCACCGGCCTGGACGCCACCGTGAACTACGGCAACGGGGACATCGTCAACGGGCTCATCCAGACCGATGTCTGCGCCGAGCCCGGTGACAGCGGCGGTTCGCTCTTCGACGGCGACAGCGCCATCGGCCTCACTTCCGGCGGCAGCGGCGACTGCACCTCGGGCGGCGAGACCTTCTTCCAGCCGGTCACCGAGGCGCTCTCGGCGTTCGGCGCCCAGATCGGCTGACCGTTCGCCCGCTTCTCCGACAGAGGCCCCGTCCCCGCACCGCGGGGGGGCGGGGCCTCTGCCGTTCGCGCTCCCACGAGCAGGGCTCTCTCGCCGACCCCGAGGACGCCCCCGGCATCGTCACCGTCCGCTTCCCCGGACCGCGCCCCGTCGGCACGGGAGCGTCGTACCGATGTCACGGAGAGTGCCGTCTATGTCGCACACCGGCACCGCCCGCCCTTCCCGGACCGTCGAACGGTGGCGTATGGAGCGCTTCGCGGGGGTGTTTTTCCCCAACTGCGCCGCCCTGCTGGGGAGGTGACGGGGCGGTGCCTGTTCCGGCCGCCGCTCCGCTCGCCAAAGAATCGCTGATGTGTTCGAATCTAATCGCTGACCGGGGCTGATGGGGCTAGAGTAATCGAACGAGCGTACGATGAAGATATCGGGCGTATGGCCGAAAAGGGGTGGAGTGATGGAGGTGCGGCATGGCGGGCTTCGCCCATCTGCACGTCGCGTCCGGTTACTCCATCCGCTACGGCGCCGCCCATCCCGAGCAGCTCGTCCGGCGGGCGGCCGAGCGAGGCATGACGGCGCTCGCGCTCACCGACCGGGACACGGTCACCGGCGCCGTCCGGTTCGCTCGGGCCTGCGCCGAAGCGGGGGTGCGGCCGGTCTTCGGTGTCGACCTGGCGGTGGAGGCCCTGGCGCCCCCGCCACCCGCTCAGCGCCACCGCACTCCGGCGCGCGGCGGCGCCCACGTGATCGAACCGTCTCTGCGGTTCGTGCTGCTCGCGCAGAACCGGGCCGGATGGGCGCGGCTGTGCCGCATCACCTCGGCCGCCCATGCCGGTGCCGGGTCCGGCACGCCGCCGGTGGTGCCATGGGAGGCGCTGCGCGAGCACGGCGGCCCCGGACTGACGGTGCTGCTCGGGCCGCTCTCGGAGCCGGTCCGGGCGCTGGCGGTGGGCAGGGAGGACGTCGCGATGAAGCTGCTGGCGCCCTGGAAGGAGATCTTCGGGAGGGAGGTCCGATTGGAAGTCGTTGCGCAGAAACGTTTCGGCACGGGTCCGGGATCGCTGCGCCTGGCCGCCCGCACCCTCACCCTGGCCGACCGCACCCGTACCACCGCCGTGCTCTCCAACGCCGTCCGCTACGCCGACCCCGACCAGCACCGCCTCGCCGACGTCCTGGACGCGGCCCGGCTGCTGCGGCCGATCGACCGGCGCCGCCTGGACAGCGGGCAGCGCTGGCTCAAGGACGAGCGGGCGATGACGGTCGTCGCGCGCATGGTCGCCGAATGCGCCGGAGCGGACGTCCGGCGGGCCCGCCGGCTGATGGCGGACACCGCCGACACCGCGGCCACGTGCACCATCGATCCCCGAGCGGATCTCGGGCTGGGCGTCCCGCACTTCCCGGAGCCGTCGATCTTCGGCGCCGAACCCGGCGCGCGAGGAGCCGCTGAACTGCTGCGCAGGCAGTGCGAGGCCGGCCTGGCCCGGCGGGGCCTCGACCACGACCGGGCGGTGCTCGACCGGCTGGACGAGGAGCTCGACGTGATCTCCCGGCTGAACTACGACTCGTACTTCCTCGCCGTCGGCCAGGTCGTGGCCGACATCCGGGCCAAGGGCATCCGGGTCGCGGCCCGCGGCTCGGGCGCCGGGTCGATGGTCTGCCACGCGCTGGACATCGCGACGGCCAACCCGCTCGACCACCGCCTGCTGTTCGAACGCTTCCTCAGTGTGCGCAGGGCCTCCCTGCCCGACATCGACATCGACGTGGAGTCCGCCCGTCGGCTGGAGTGCTACGACGTGATCTTCGAACGGTTCGGCAAGGAACGGGTGGCGGTCACCGCCATGCCCGAGACCTACCGGGCACGCCGGGCCCTGCGGGACACCGGCCTCGCCCTCGGGATCGCGCCCGCGGACGTCGACCGGATCGCCAAGAGCTTCCCGCACCTGCGGGCCGCGGACATCACCGGTGCGCTCGCCGAACTGCCCGAACTGCGCCGGCTGGCGGCGGATGCGCACCGCTACGGGCCTCTGTGGGAGCTCGCGGAAGGCCTCGACTCCCTGGTCCACGGCATGGCCATGCACCCCTGCGGCGTGGTCATCAGCGACGCGACGCTACTGGACCGCCTGCCCGTACAACCCACCCCCCAGGGCGACTACCCGATGGCGATGGCGGCCAAGGAGGAGGTCGAGGCGCTGGGCAATATCAAACTGGACGTCCTGGGCGTCCGGATGCTGTCCTCGATGGCCCACGCCGTCACCGAGATCGAACGGACCACCGGTAACCGCATCGAGCTGGACGACCCGCGGCAGGTGCCCCTCGACGACGTCTTCGCGTTCAAGCTCATCCAGGAGAGCCAGACGCTGGGCCTGTTCCAGCTGGAGTCACCCGGCCAGCAGGACCTGCTGTCCCGCCTCCAGCCCCGTGATCCGCAGGACGTCATCGCCGACATCAGCCTCTTCCGTCCCGGACCGGTCGCCGGCGGCATGCCCGAGCGCTACATCGCCGCCCGCCACGGCGGCACGCCGGCCTACGCCCACCCGGACCTGGAGCCGGTGCTCGCCGACACCTACGGCGTGACCATCTGGCACGAGCAGATCATCGAGACGCTGTCGGTGATGACCGGCTGCGACCGCGCGCTGGCCGAGATCGCCCGGCGGGCGCTCGGCGACAAGGAGCGGCTGCCGAAGATCAAGGACTGGTTCCACGGTCTGGCACGCGCACGCGGATACAGTGCGGCCGTCCGGGACGAGGTCTGGAAGACCGTCGAGGCCTTCGGCGCGTACGGCTTCTGCCGCGCCCACGCGGTCGCCTTCGCCGTACCCGCCCTGCAGAGTGCCTGGCTCAAGGCCCACTATCCGGCGTTCCTGCTGGCCGGTCTGCTCGAACACGACCCCGGCATGTGGCCCAAGCGCGTCCTGGTCTCCGACGCCCGCCGGCGCGGTGTGCCGATCCTGCCCGTCGACATCAACCACTCCAAGGTGAAGCACACCGTGGAGAAGGCAGACGGAGATCAGTGGGGCGTACGGCTCGCGCTGTCCGCGGTGCACGGCATCAGCGAGGACGAGTGCGCGCGGATCGAGGAGGGCCAGCCGTACGGATCCCTGTCGGACTTCTGGCAGCGGGCCCGTCCCGGCAGACCCGTCGCCGAACGCCTCGCCGGGATCGGCGCCCTTGACTGCCTGCACGACGGCCGCCTCACGCGCCGCGACCTGCTGCTGCAGATCGCCGAACTCCACCGGCAGTCCCGTAACCGGACCGCGGGCTCGGGCCAACTGCCCATCGACACGGGCGCGGTCGGGGGAGCGGAGCCGAGCGGCCTGCCGGAGATGACGGGACGCGAGGCCCTGAGCGCCGAGTTGAGCACCCTCGGCATCGACGTCTCCAGGCATCTGATGGAGCATCACCACCGGCTGCTGCGGGAGATCGGCGCGACCGACGCGGCGCACCTGGCCGGGCTGCGCGCCGGTCAGCAGGTCCTGGTCGCCGGCGTCCGCGCCTCCACCCAGACCCCGCCGATCGCCAGCGGCAAGCGTGTCATCTTCGTCACCCTGGAGGACGGCTCCGGCCTGGTCGACCTGGCGTTCTTCGAGGACTCCCACCCCGCCTGCGCGTACACCGTCTTCCACAGCGGGCTGCTGCTGGTGCGCGGCACGGTCCAGGTGCGCGGCACCCGCCGTACCGTCGTCGGCACCATGGCCTGGGACCTGGACGAGATCGCCGCCGCCCGCCGCGACAACGGACCCGAGGCCGCACTCGCCCTCCTCGGCGCCGGCCATCCGCACCCGACCCCCGCCCAGCCGGTCCGGGGGCGGCCGCAGCCGGTGCCCGCCCCGCCGCGGCGCACCTTGGCGAACGGCACCACGGGCGCTCGGCTGCACCCGTACGCCGACCTGCAGCCCGCCGGCACCCGCTCGGCCGACCTGAAGAAGTTCGGCCACCGAAGCCCCGGGAGTGCGGGATGAACGGGATGAACCCGACAAGCAGGGCGACCGCCCGTCAGCGGCACATCGCCCACCTCCACCTGCACGCCTCACTGACCGAGGATCGGTATGCCGACATAATCGAACTGGTGTCCGGAATCACGCCGCACGTCCAGCCCGTTCCGCCCGACGCCGTCCAGCTCGACCTGACATCGGCGCTCCGGTACTTCGATCTGTCCCCCTACGACGTGGTCCAGCTGGCGAAGATCAGGCTGAAGGCCCTCTACGACATCGACAGCAGCGCCGGCCTGGCGAACAACCGGATGCTGGCGGCCATGGCGGCCGACGCGTCCGCACCGGGTGACACCACCTGGATCCGTGACGGGCAGGCCGCGGCCTGGCTGGGCCCCCGCCCGGTCACCGCGCTGCCAGGGATCGGCCGCGCCACGGCGGACACGCTCAACGGATACGGACTGCACACCATCGGCCAGGTCGCCGACATCCCCGCGGCGACCCTGCAGCGGCTGCTCGGAGCCGGCTCGGCCCGACTGCTGGCCGAACGTGCCCGCGGACGTGATCCCCGCCCGGTCACCCCGACGGCACCAGCGGCCTACCTGACAGCCGACCTCGTGCTCGACCGGGACTGCCTCGATCCGGCGCAACATCACCGAGCCGTCCTGGGACTCGCCGACCGGATCGGTCAGCGCCTGCGCGCCGAACGCCAGGTCGCCGGCCGGGTCACTCTCACGGTGCGGTACGCCGACCGCAGTTCCACCACGCGCTCACGTACGTCGACGGAACCCACCAACCACTCACCGGCTCTCGCCACGACCGCCCTGGGCCTGTTGACCGCCCTGGGGCTGCAGCGAGCGCGAGTCCGCGCCTTCGCGCTCCGCGCCGACGACCTGCTGCCGGCCGGTGGCGCCTACCGCCAGCTCTCCTTGGACCCGGGTGACACCCGGGCCCGCGCCACCGAGGCCGCCGCGGACCGGGCCCGCCGCCGTTTCGGGGCGGAAGCGGTACGGCCTGCCACCCTGGCCACCGCTTCCACCCGCAGAACCTCGACCCATCAATAGCCCCGGTCGTCTCCGTACCCTGGGTGGCGACCTGAAGAGCTTCGTTGTCTCGGCACCTCCGGGGTGACATGAGGACGAGGGTGAGATGGACGATCCATCTTGGTTCGGCCATATGCGGAGGACGCGCTGAAAGTTGGTCGAGAGGCTCATTGGCGGGACAGGGAGAAGCGGCCGACGAGCCGCCGACGGATCGGCGCCTGGTCTGGTCCCGGCACTCGAGCAGGTGGTCACCGAAGCCTGTGCGAGTCTCGGGTTCCGGCTGCTTCTCCGGGTCATGAAGGCATACTTCGTGGCCGTCGACGAGAGCCGCCGCAAAGCCTTCAACGCTCTCGGCGAGCCCCTCGGCCACCCGGAGTTCCTCGTGGCCCACAACCTCAACATCGGCCCGTGGAGCAGGGCAGCGTCGGCTGATGAACGACACGCTGAGGGCACCCCTGTCACAGGGGTGCCCTCAGCGCTGTGCAAGCCCCCTCAGGGGGGGCGGCCGTTGCCACCGTCGGCGTCCACAAGGCCGGTCGAGGGCCGTCAGTGCAGTGCGGCCTCGCCCGCGTGGACGGCGCGCAGGGCGCGTTCGACCGTCTCCTGGTTCTCGCCGACCGGAGCCACGTAGTCGAGGACACCGCGCGCGGCGTCCTCCCCGAGCGTGCGGGTGATCACCCACGTGGCCAGATACTGGGACGCCAGGCAGCCACCCGCCGTGGCGATGTTGCCCTCGGCGTGGAACGGAGCGTCCAGCACGGTGACGTCGCACGCCTCGACGAAGGGCCGGCTCTTCACGTCCGTGCACACCGGCATGCCACCCAGCAACCCGAGCCGGGCCAGCACCAGCGCGCCGGAGCACTGTGCCCCGATCAGCTGTCGCGACGGGTCGAGCCGGAGCCTGGAGATCAGCCGGTCGTCGGCGACCACGTCCCGCGCCTTCACCCCGCTGCCGATCAGCACGACGTCGGCCTCGGTCACGAACTCCATCGGGCGTTGCCCGGTCACCTCGACGCCGTTCATCGAGGTGACCATCGGCGTCGGCGTGGTGATGAAGGCTTCGAGGCCCTCCTTGCGGCACCGGTTGATCAGTGCGGAAGCGATGAAGCTGTCGAGCTCGTTGAACCCGTCGAAAGTGACCACGGCTACCTGCATCGCAACTCCTCCAAGCGCGGTGTCGGAGCGCCAGTGTCCCTGGCCCCGTCTTCCGGCTCGCGGGCCAATCGGCGGCAGGTGGCATGCCTGCCGCCGACCTTCGGCCCGGTGGGCGTGGGTGGGGTTCGGGCCGTAGGCGACCGTGCCCCTCGACGCCGGCCGCGCAGACCGCCGACGGCGACTCGAACCGAACCGCCCACCGGGTCAGTTGGCCCAGGGCGGAGTGATGACCGAGCCGTCGGCCAGCTCCGCCCGGAGGCCGATGGACGTGGTGACCCAGGAGGTCGCGGTCCGACCGGTCGGGTTCTCGACGCCGAAGGCCGTGCCGGGGTTGATGATCACCGTGTCGCCCGCGGTGATCCGCTCGGCGCGGCCGTCGAGCGTGATCAGCAGCTCCCCGGTGAGGAGATGGAAGATCTCCTCACGGTTGACCGTGTGTACAGGGGCCTTCGTCCCGGCGGGGATCTCGCCCCGCCAGGCGCACAGCTCCTTGCTGCCGCTGAGGGGGGTGGCGTAGGAGACGAAACGGGCGCCGTGGATCTCGTGGACGACGGCGTCGGACGGGTGGACGACGGGCATGGCTGGCCTCCGTGGCGTGTGGATGAGCAGGGTGAATATGGTCAAGCAGCTTGACTATATGGTCAAGGTGCTTGACCGCATAGTCAAGTCACTTGACCGATGGGCGGGGAGTGTTTCAATGCTTCCGTGCAGAACTCCGAGGCCATGGCCCTGTCCGCCGCCCTGCTCGCCGTCGCCGGTGAGCTGACGCAGCGCATCCACGCGGGTGTCGTCGCCCGCGGGTTCGAGGGGCTGCGGCCCGCGCACGGCTTCGCGTTCACACGGCTCGCTCCGGACGGCGCGACGGTCACCGACCTCGCGGCGCACCTCGGGGTCACCAAGCAGGCCGCGAGCCAGCTCGTCGACGAACTGGTGCGCAAGGGGTACGTGGAACGGCACCCGCACCCCGATGACGCGCGCGCCCGCCTGATCGTGCTGACCGAGCGCGGCTGGGCCTGCACGCGTGCCGCGGAGGAGTCGGCGGCGGAGGCCGTCCGGCCGTGGGTCGAGCTGCTCGGAGAGGGTGAAGTGGGCGTGTTGCGGGAGCGTTTGCTGCGGATCGCGCCCTACGGTCCGATCAGGCCTGCCTGGTGACGGTGCGACGGCGCATAGCAGCACGGCCGACTACCAGTGGAAGTTTTTACTGACGCGTAACTTCACAGTTGGGCTACTCACTCGTAACTTGACGAGTGAACAGCATCCTCGTGATCCGGATCACAGGGCGTACGCCGCCGTCACTCCCTTGAGCCGCAAGGAGATCACCCGATGCTGCCCTGGAAGCGCCTGCTCAGACCCCTCGTCGCACTGCTGCTGGCCGCCGCCGTCGCGGTCGTCCCCGCCGCCACCGCCCACGCCGCCGCGCCGAGCAGCGGCTGGAACGACTACTCCTGCCGCCCCTCCGCCGGCCATCCCCGCCCCGTAGTTCTCGTCCACGGCACCTTCGCGAACTCCGTGGACAACTGGCTGTCCTTCGCGCCCTACCTGGTGGCCCGCGGGTACTGCGTCTACTCGCTCGACTACGGGCAGCTCCCGGGCGTCCCGATCTTCAACGCCCTGGGCCCCATCGACAAGTCGGCCGGACAGCTCCAGGTCTTCGTCGACAAAGTGCTCGCCGCGACCGGTGCCGCCAAGGCCGATCTCGTCGGCCACTCGCAGGGCGGCATGATGCCCCGCTACTACCTCAAGTTCCTCGGCGGAGCGGCCAAGGTGAACACCTTCGTCGGCATCGCGCCCGACAACCACGGCACCACCCTCGACGGCCTCACCAAGCTGCTGCCGTACTTCCCCGGCGCCGAGGACCTGCTGTCCGCGGCCACGCCCGCGCTCGCGGACCAGATCGCCGGGTCCGCGTTCCTGACCAAGCTCAACGCCGGCGGCGACACCGTTCCGGGCGTCCACTACACGGTGATCGCCACCAGGTACGACGAGGTGGTCACTCCCTACCGCTCGCAGTTCCTCACCGGATCCGACGTCCACAACGTGCTGCTGCAGGACCTGTGCCCGGTCGACATCTCCGAGCACGCGGCGATCGGCCTCCTCGACCGGATCGCCTTCCACGAAGCGGCGAACGCCCTCGATCCCGCGCACGCCACCACCACCAACTGCGCCTCGGTGTTCAGCTGATCCATGACCGGCTGACGGGTCCTGTCCGGCCTGAGCCGCCGGACAGGACCCGGGGTCCTTCCCGCCCGATACGAGAAGGAGCAGGCGGGTGCGGTCCACCGCCTGTCACGGCCCTAGCGGCCGTGCCGGCCACCGTTCACCGCGCGGCGGCGCACCGAGGCGAACAGCGCCGCCGCGCCCAGCGCCAGCGCGCTCGCCCCACCGATCGCGAGGTACGGGGTGTTGGAGTCGCCACCGGTCTCGGCGAGGTCCTCCGAGGCACCGGTCGTCTCGGGCCGATCGGCCGAAGCGGCGGAGGCGCCGGACGCGTCCGAGCCGCCGGACGTGCCGGAGGCGGCGGAACCCGCGGCCGGAGTGGCCGTACCGTCGTGGTGGTCGTGCCGCACCGTCGACTTGTCGGCACCGTCGGCGATCTGTTCCTCGGACGGAGCGGAGGCGACCGGCGCGGGCGCGCTCGTCGCGGGGGAGACGCCGCCCCCCGTGCCGCCGCTCCCCGGACCATCACCGGCGGAACCACTGCTGCCGGAGCCGCCGCCCGAACCGGTGTTGCCCGAACCGCCGCTTCCGCCGAAGGCGACGTCGGAGCAGGAGTAGAAGGCCTCCGGACTGTCCGAGCGCTGCCAGACCGCGTAGAGGAGCTGCTTGCCGGAGCGCTTCGGCAGGGTGCCGGAGAAGGTGTAGTAGCCGTTCACCGCGGCGGGGTCGGTCTGCGTGGCCACCGGGTGCGCCAGATCCAGATCCCTCCAGGCCAGCGGCTTCGACGGGTCGTAACCTTCCTTGGTGAGATAGACGTTGAACGTGCCCTTGTGCGGGGCGGTCACGCGGTACCTGAAGGTGTACGCGCCGGCGCTCACGGCCGTCGCGGGCCAGTCGGGGCGGGCCAGGTCCAGGCCCTTGAACTCGTCGTCGCCCGCGCTGCACAGCTTCCCGTCGGGAACGCGCTGCTGGTGACGGCCGTTCGCGTCGCCGATCCGGATGCCGTTCCAGTCGTACAGCGCCTGGGTGCCGCCCGCCGCGACGGCCGCCTTGCAGGCGGCGGACCGGGGACTCTCGGGCCCCTCCGCGTAGCACTGGAAGACCCGGCTGACGGGGTCTCCCATCGAACCGTGCGCCGAGGCGGGCGCGGCGGCGAGCGCGGTCAGGGCGAGCGGGGCGACACCGATGGCGGCGAGGCTGGCGGCCTTTCGGCGACCGGACATGGGGGAGCTCCTCGATCGAACGGTCCTGAGCGGGCGAACAGCCCTGAGTACGTGGGGTTGATCAGCAAGCTAGCCCCAAGAAACCGTGAAATCGCCTGCTGGAGGCGGGTGCGGGAGATCCTTATGGCCGCGTTAAGGCGGGGCTAACGGAGGGCTCAGGGTGGGGGGTTGGGGAGGGCCGTCTCACCTGCGCCGGAGCGCCGCACCGCCCGTGGTCGTCCACGGCCGTCCGTCGTGGCATGCGTGGGTCGAGATCGATCGTGTGGATGTCAGGCGGACCGAGGCACGATGTTCACTGCCCGGTAGTCGTACCCGTCTTGCTTGAAGCCAGGGGCTTCCCACTGGAGGTCCACCCGCTGACCCGGCGACAGCGTGCGGAACCCTTCCATCTGGATGTTCGAGAAGTGGCCCCAGCAACCGCCGGGTGTCTCGGGGGAGTCGAGCACGCCCCACCCTTCCTCGTCGCGCCACTCGCGGACAGTCGCCGTCACCATGGGCCGAACCCTACGGGTCCCTCAGCGCCGGCATACCGGGAACCTCGGCTCGGGACGCCTGGGCGCGCGATCACCAGGAGTTCTGAGCGCGGTGCTCCGCCCGTGACCGGCGGAGCACCGTCGGTGCAGCTCAGGGTCGGCCACCGGGAATAGAGGCCGCCGATCGGGCGCACACCGTTCGGGCACGTAAACGTTCGGGCAGGTAAACGGTTCGGGCAGGTAGCGTTCGGGTCGTGGCAGACGCTTCGAACGAACCGGGGATCCGTCGCGCCGTCGCTTCGGACGTGGGCGCGGTGAAGGCCGTGACCGACGCGGCGTACCACCCCTACATCGCGCGCATCGGGGTGGTGCCGCAGCCCATGGAGGCGGACCACGCGGCGAACGTGGCCGCGGGGCGGGTGTTCGTCACCGGCGGTCCCGGGGAGGGCGTGGCCGGCCTCGTGGTGGTCGAGGCGCACGAGGACCATCTGTACCTCGACAGCATCGCCGTCCGTCCCGACGCCCGGGGGAAGGGCGTCGGCCGACGGCTGCTGGCGTTCGTGGAAGCCCATGCGCGGGAGCTCGGGCTGCCCGAGGTCAGGCTCTTCACGAACGCGATGATGTGGGAGAACCGGAAGATCTATCCGAAGTACGGCTACGAGGTCGTCGGGCGTCGCGTGGACGGGCCGTACGACCGTGTCCACTACCGCAAGCGGCTCGTCTGACGGCTCGCGTTCCGCAGGCCGGTGCCGGGGCGGCTCACTCGTCCGGCCACCACGTGCGGTGGATGTCCTTCCGCACTTCGGGGCGCTCGGCCGGACGTTCGTCCGCCCTGTCCCGGGCACGACGGGAGTCCGACCTGGTCAGGGGCTTCTGCACGGTCACACGGCGCATGGCTGCCTCCTTGCGTCTACCCGATTCCGTCGTTTTACGGAGGTAGACCCTTTCGGGGAGAGTTCCTCATCGGTCGCGATCTGTCTGTGGCGAGTGTCACGATTGACTGTCAGTGGCCGGTGTCACTCCGGGTCGCTCCGCGGGTTACGGCGACATGAATTCAGGTCGGAGCGGCGTCGATCACCGTGGAAAGAGGAACCACGTACAGCGTGGGGTAATTCCCCGTGCCGAACCCGCCGCCGGTGACGCAGCGTGCCTTTCCGGTGACTCGGAGACGGTGTCCGCCCGGTGCGCGTGGTCGGACGCCGCCTAGTCGAGCAGGGCCTCGAAGTCGCCCCGGCGGGCCAGGAGCTCGAGGGTGTCGAGGGCGGCGAGCGCGGCGGCCGCTGCCGCCGGATCGCTGGTCGCGAGGCCGCTCGCCGCGAACTCGTCCTCGTCCAGGCGCCGTACGTCCGTGCCGTCCGCGGAGCGCCACAGGTCCAGGTCGAGGTCCTCGACGACCAGTTCGCCGCCCGAGACGGTGGCCGGACGGGTGATGTCGCAGTACCAGCCCTTGCGCACCCCCCGCGCGTCACGGACCTCCTTCACCGCGTACCAGCGGTCCCGCCAGTAGTGCTCGGTGAGGACGTCACCCGGCTCGAACCGTACGAACCCGAAGTCACGGACGCCGACGGCCGCCCACGGCGCGCGGACGGTGACCCGGGTGCCGTCGTCGTGGAGCAGCTCGGCCGGGTAACGGATCTTCGTGCGGCCGGACTTGACGAGGACCACCTCCAGACGGTGGAGGCCGTCAGCCCAGTTCGCGGACATGGCGCACCTCCGTGCCGCAGATCTCGTACCCGAACCACTTGTTGATCGCGATCATCGGCCCGTTGCCGCTGTCGTTGCCGGTGAACGCCTCGGTGCAGCCGGCGGCGCGGGCGCGGTGCAGGGAGTCGTTCTTGGCGAGTTTGGCGAGACCGCGACCGCGGAAGGCGGCGGCGGTGCCCGTCATCACGGTGCCGTAGCGGGTGCCGCCGTCCGTGCGGGCCGCGCTGAAGGCGGCCGGCCGGCCGTCGACGAGTGCGACCGTGGTCAGTTCGGCACGGAACAGGGGGTGGTGCCAGGTCTCCCGCAGCCAGGCCTGGTAGTCCGTGAACTCGTGCGGGATGTCACCGGGTTCGTCGGTCGACGTCTCCGCGTCCAGGGCGAACAGCGGGCGCGGGTCGTCGGCGAAGTCCGATGCCGCGCGCAGTTCCACGCCCGGCGGCGGGTCCTGACGCGGCGGCAGGGCGCCGCCCGACAGGTCCAGGCGGAGGAAGTGGGCGGAGCGGCTGGCGCGGTAGCCGTGCCGCTCGGCGAACGCCCGGTTGTCCGGCTCGTCCAGGACCCAGGCGAAGAGCCTGGTCGCGCCCAGGGCCGCGAGGTGCCTCTCGGCGGCCCGCACCAGGAGTGAGCCCGCGCCCCGGCCCGTACGGTCCGGGTCGACGTACACGTTGAGATAGCCCTGGCCCGGCTCCGGGCTGTCGTACGCCATGCCGACCTGGGCCGTGCCGACCACCTCGCCGTCCACTTCGGCGACCAGCGGGCGGTAGTGGGCGTCGGGGTGCGCGTGGGTGACGTCGTACGCGAGGGAGTCGGGGGTGTACAGCACGTAGGGGAGCGCCCGGTTGCGGACACGGGCGAAGCCCTCGGTCCGCCGCCGGTCGTCGGGGCGGAGGTCGTCCACGATCACAGTCATGGACGCGCACGCTACGCGCGGGGCGGCTCCGGCCACCTCTCATTTTTTCCGCTGCCTCCGTTCCGGTGCCTCCCATCACCCCGCGGATACGGGACAATCGCCGCGTGACGCTGAAGATCCACATCGATGAGGGGGCCGCGCCCTACGAGCAGGTGCGCGCCCAGATCTCCGGGCAGGTCCGTTCCGGGGCGCTGCCGGTCGGCTACAAGCTGCCCACGGTACGGGGGCTGGCCGAGGAGCTGGGCCTCGCCGCGAACACGGTCGCCAAGGCGTACCGGGCGCTGGAGTCGGACGGGGTGATCGAGACGCGGGGCCGCAACGGCACGTTCGTGGCCGCCGCCGGTTCGGCGGCCGAGCGTGAGGCCGCGTCGGCCGCGCAGGCGTACGCCGAGCGCGTGCGGCGCCTCGCGCTGACCGAGTCCGCCGCGCTCGACGCCGTACGGGATGCCCTGCGGGCGGCCTACGACGAGGGGGCCTAGAGGGCATACGTCCCTCGACACCCCGCGCCCTCCGGTGCCAGGGGATGCGCTTCTCGGAGGCGACGGGCTCTCCGCGGGCCCGGCGCTCTCGGTAGGCTCGGACGCTCTCCTCACACCCAGGCGCCCTGGGTGTTCCCGGCGTTCGGGAGACGGATGACTTGGCGCTCCGGGTGCTCTCGGCGTCCGGAAGCCTGATGCCCCAGGCGTCCTGGGTGGTCTCGGTGTGCGGGAGTCGGATGTCGTGACGTCCTGGGTGGTCTCGGTGTGCGGAAGCCTGATGCCCCAGGGGTCCTGGGTGGTCTCGGTGTGCGGGAGTCGGATGCCCCAGGCGTCCTGGGTGGTCTCGGTGTGCGGGAGTCGGATGTCGTGACGTCCTGGGTGGTCTCGGTGTGCGGGAGCCGGATGCCGCGGCGTCCCGGATGCCCTCGGCGTCCCGAACCGGACGCCCTGGTGCCAAGCGTGCTCCTGCCATCCCGGGTACCCCGGCGTTCGGGAAACCCGGGCGTCCGGGATGACCCCCGGGCGCCCGACACCCCCCGCTGTCCCGGACGTACGGCCCCCGGAGCCCTACAAATACAGCCCCGCGTCCGCGCCGTCCCGTGGGTCGGGGACCGAGGTCGGGGTGGTGCCCCGGCGGAGCGCGTACAGCTCGGCCAGGGTGGCGCCCTCGCGTGAGACGCCCTCCTCCGTGCCGAGCCAGCCGACGGCCTCGGAGCGGGTCAGCGGGCCGACCTCGATCCGGGCGAGGCAGCGGCCGGGGCGGACCACGGCGGGGTGCAGGCGCTCAAGGTCCTCGTTCGTCGTCACCCCCACCAGGACGTTGCGGCCCTGGCCGAGGAGACCGTCCGTGAGATTGAGCAGGCGCGAGAGGGCCTGGCCCGCGGTGTGCTTCGCCTCGCCGCGGATCAGTTCGTCGCAGTCCTCCAGCAGGAGCAGCCGCCAGCGGCCCTTGCCCGTGCCGTCCTCCTCGCCGATCGCGATGTCCATCAGATAGCCGACGTCGGAGAAGAGCCGCTCGGGGTCCAGGACGCAGTCCACCTGGCACCAGTCCCGCCAGGAGCGGGCCAGGGTCCGCAGCGCGGACGTCTTGCCGGTGCCGGGCGGGCCGTGCAGCAGCAGGAGCCTGCCCGCGATGTCCTCCGGGGTCGTCTTCATCAGGGTGTCCATCGCGTCGGCGACCGGGCCGGTGTAGTTCGGCCGGACCTCCTCCCACGTGCCCGCGGAGATCTGCCGCGTGGTGCGGTGCGGGCCGCGGCGCGGGGACACGTACCAGAAGCCCATCGTCACGTTCTCCGGCTGCGGTTCGGGTTCGTCCGCCGCGCCGTCCGTCGCCTGGTCGAGGACCTTCTCGGCCAGCTCGGCGCTGGTCGCGGTGACCGTGATGTCCGCGCCCCGGTTCCAGCGGGACACCAGGAGGGTCCAGCCGTCCCCCTCGGCCAGCGTCGCGCTGCGGTCGTCGTCGCGGGCGGAGCGCAGTACACGGGCACCCGGTGGGAGCAGGGTCGCCCCGGACCGTACCCGGTCGATGTTCGCCGCGTGCGAGTGAGGTTGCTCGCCCGTCGCGAAGCGGCCGAGGAACAGCGCGTCGACGACATCCGACGGCGAGTCGCTGTCGTCGACGTTGAGCCGGATCGGCAGTGCGTCGTGTGGGTTGGCAGACATGCCGCCATGATCCGTCACCAAGGGGACCCGCGCACGGGATTTCCGCAGCCTGTTGCCGGTGTTCCCCTGGACGCGCCCCAGTTCAGCCGCCTTCCGGCCGGACGACCGGGTGCCCTCCGCGGGGCCACGGGCGCCCGCACCCCCGGAAAATGTGGCAATCCTGTGCGTCGACAAGCCCTGTCCGGCGGCCGATCCGCGCCGTTACTGTTGCCCATGATGGGACGTCATGGGTGGAATTCGGGGGCACAGCGGTGGCGGCTGACCGCGCTGCTCGGCGTGGGCGTGGCCGCTCTGGCCCTGGTGGTGACCCTGCTGAACACCTTGCCGGGGGACGGCGCGAGCACCGCGGGCACGACCCGCGACGGGGACAAGGTGCACGGCACACCGGCCACCCCGCCCGGGACGCCGCAGCCGGCGGTGGGCTGGGGCTTCACCCACACCCAGTTCAGCGCCGACGAGGGCAGCGACGCGGCCACCGAGCGCGTCGAGGGGCTGCTGAAGAAGCCGTCGCTGCCGCAGAACCAGCACATCATGGGCTGGGGCGCCGGCAATCCCGAGCCCTCAAAGGGCCGCTACGACTTCACCGAGATGGACCGCCGCATCGACTTCGTCCGCGGGTCCGGCGGCACGCCGGTCGTCACCCTGTGCTGCTCGCCCGACTGGATGAAGGGCGGCAGGCCCGGCGCGAACCACACGAACTGGAGCCAGGCGTCCCTGGAGACCGCGCCCGACCGCGCCCACTACAAGGACTACGCCGAGCTCGCCGCGACCGTCGCCAGGCGCTATCCGGACGTACGCCACTTCATCGTCTGGAACGAGTTCAAGGGCTTCTGGAACAACGCCGAGGCCCGCTGGGACTACGAGGGCTACACGGAGCTCTACAACCTGGTGTACAAGGCGCTGAAGAAGGTCGACAAGGACATCATGGTCGGCGGGCCCTATCTCGTCATGGACAGCTTCGACCCGCGCCAGAAGGAGAACGCGTCCACGACCGTGAAGGGCACCTGGGGCGCCATGGACCAGCGTGTCCTCGACGCGTTCGACTACTGGAACAAGCACAAGGCGGGCGCCGACTTCGTCGTCGTGGACGGCTCCAGCTACACCAAGGACGACGAACTGCTGCCCGACGAGTTCGCGGCCACCGAGAAGCTCACGGCCGTCGGCGACTGGGTGCGCGCGCGGACGCACGGCCTGCCGCTGTGGTGGGCCGAGTACTACGTCGAACCGGCCGACGGCAACGACGACCGCAAGGGCTGGTCCGAGACCCACCGCGTCGCCGTCCAGGCCGCCGGGATGATCGCGATGGCCCGCGGCGGTGCCACCTCCGGTTTCTACTGGAACCCGGAGGAGGAGAAGGGCCCCGGCTGCGCGGGCTGCCTGTGGACACCGACCGACGGTGCCGACGGGGGCGCGGCACTGCCCGTGCTCGACCTGGTCTCCCGCTTCAGTGAGGCGTTCGGACCGGGGGCCAGGTACGAGACGGTGTCCGTCGCCGCCGACGACGTGCCCAACGTGCGTGTCCTCGCCACCGACAAGGCCGTCCTCGTGGTGAACACCAAGGACCGGCCGATCAGCGCGCAGGTCGACGGCCGGAGGTTCGCCATGGGGGCGTACGGGGTGAAGTGGCTCACCCGGTGAGCCACTTCACCCCGTGGACCCCCTTCCGTCCCGTCACTTCATGGTCACGAAACGCTGCACCAGCGAGGCCAGCAACACCGCCAGCAGCGGCAGCGAGAACCAGAAGCTGCTCTGCAGCCACCGCAACTGCCGCACGCCCGGACGCACCGCGACCCGGACGATCTCCCGCGCGGTCAGCATCACGATGAGCGCCACGGCCGCGAGGGCGCCGACGACCGACCACGGCGTCCAGGTCACCTGCGGACCGATCGGCCCGGGATCGGCCTTCGGGACGCTCCCCGCGGGCTGCTCGCGCAGCGTGTACACCGTCGCGTCGCCGTTGACGAGGACCTTCCTGAGGTCCTGCCGGTCGTCGAGGCTGCGGATGAGCCGTGCGGGCCAGGTCGCCGAGTAGCCGACGTCCATCTGGAGGTAGACCACCTGACTGCGGTTGATCATGAGGTACGAGTTCGGGCCCGCGTCCTTGAGGGACTTGACCAGACCCGCCACCAGGACCGGATCGGTCGGCGCCAGCGTGGGCACGTACTGGACCTTCTCCATGTCCTTCGTGCCCCACGGCATCGCGGGCGTCACGTTGTTCACGGTGTCATTGCTCAGCCACAACAGCCGGACGGTCGGGTCGTCGTGCGCGTACACGTACTTCATGGCCGCGACCTCGCCCGGCCGGATCCGCTCGAACGACTCGTTGCCCCAGCGGGCCACCAGGAAGCCGCCCATCAGGAGCAGGCCCGCCACGAGGGCGGCGAGCGGTGCGAGGCTCGCCCGGTCCTTCTCCCGCTCCTTCGCGGTGACACCGGTGCGCGGGAACAGGGCGAGCCCGGCGAGCAGCGCCGCTCCCGGCAGGGCGAACATGAAGACGCGCAGCGCCATTTCGCCGCCGTACGACTGCATGCCGAAACCGAGGAACGGCACGAAGGTGAGGACCAGCAGCGACCGCTCGCGGTACTTGTGGTCGCGCCGCCGCCACCAGCCCCAGCAGGCGAAGGCCATCACACCGCCGGCCAGCAGTACGCGCGCGTAGAGGACGAGTTTGTGGGTCGAACTGCCGCCCTGGATACGACCGGAGACGGACGTCGACACATTGCTGCCGACCCCTCCGACCCCGCCGAACAGTTCGTTGAAGTGCCCGGACCAGTACGGCTCGGCCATGAAGCCGATCCAGACGGAGACCACCACCGCGAACAGGATGGGCAGGCCGCGCAGTTCGGAGCGGCCGACGAGGACGAGGACCGCGAGCACCCCCAGCATCACGAACGGGGTGAGCTGATGGGCCGGGACGCTCGCCGCGAACAGGCCGATCAGCACCATGAGCAGCACGGCCCGCTGACGCCGGTCGGTCGGCTCGACCTCCGCCTCGCCCGGCCGCGCCTTCGTCCAGAGCACGCGCGGTGCCCGGAACCACACCAGGAGGACCGCCACGAAGGCGAGGTAGAGCAGATAGGTGAAGCCCTGCGGGGAGAAGTAGTCCTGGCCGACCCAGCCGCTCAGGACGAAGATCCAGATTCCGGTCCACTTGGCGCGCCAGCTCGCCCGCAGTGAGCGTACGAGCAGGAACATCGGTGCCAGGTAGAGGAGTTGTATGGTCAGCGGCCACCAGCGGATCACCTCGGTGAGGTCGCCGACACCGCAGGCCCTGGCGACGAACGCGGCCGCCGCGAAGAAGCCGGGCCAGCTCCAGCGCGCGTCTAGGTCCGGCACGGCCGACCCGGTCCGGTCGATGTAGTCGAGGAACCCGAGGTGCTGCCAGGCCGTCGCGAACCGCGGTTCGGTCTCGATCACCGCGGGCAGCGCGTGCAGCGACACCACGGTGGCGAGCAGGGTGACGAGCAGCAGTCCCTTGTGCTCGCCGTTCAGCCAGAGCAGCGAGGCGAAGACCGTGATCAGCAGGGCGGCGCCCACGAGGGTGGGCAGCGGCAGGACGGAGATGAGGCCGAGGCCGCCCATCCGGTCCAGGGAGGCGTCGTCGAGGCCGAGTGCCGGGACCCAGTAGAGGAGCAGGGCGGAGACCAGCAGACAGGCGAGTGCGACGCCGGGTTTGGACGGGTGGCGCAGACGGTCGAGCAGCGACGGCGGCGGGGTGGCGCTGTCCGCCGGGTACGGGTCGTCCTGGACCGGTCGTGGCGTGTCCGGCGTCGCCGGAGGCGTGCTGTCCGCGCTGCCCTCCGCCTCGAAGGGGCCGTCGACCTCCGGAGCCTGTGCCGGGCCCAGGGACGCCTCGGAGCCCGGCTCGCGGGACTCGACCGGCAGTCCCACCGGCGTCGGCAGGTGCTGTGGACGCAACGCCCAGGTCGGACGCTGGTCCGGGCGCGCCGTGGGCGTTCCGCTGGGCGGAGTGCCCGGCCCCGGGCGTACGTCCGGGCGGCGCTCCTGGTGGTCGAAGTCGACGTGGACGCCGAGGGCGAGGGTGTCGGAGTCGAGGGCCCAGGCGGGCCGCTTCGGCTCGCTGGGCTCGGCCGCGGGTACGTCGCGCGCGCCGAGGTCGGCGAGGTCGCCGTCCGGCGCCGCGCCCTGCGGCAGTTCGGCGGGCGGCGCGTGCCGCACGATCTTGAGCAGTCTGGGCGCCGCGATCGACACGATCACCGCGAGGCTGGAGATCTCCGCGACGCCCGCGCCCGTCAGCCCCATGCGGGGCAGCAGGATCACCGTCAGGCCGAGCACGAGGACGCACAGCAGGCCCTGCAGATAGGCGAGCCCGGAGGTGCGGCTCTGCGCGCGCAGCACCGCGAAGTAGGTCTCCATGACGACCCGCAGCAGCGCGCCGACCGCGAACCAGCGCAGCAGCGGAGTCGCCGCGTGCGCGTATCCCTCACCGAAGACGTGCAGGATGAACGGCGCGCCGAGGAACAGCAGTCCGCACACCGGCAGCATGATCCGGGCCATCCGCTTGAGCGCGGCCCGGGTGTTCGCCGCGAGCCGCGCCGGGTCGTGCGAACCCTCGACGGTCAGCGAGGCGCCCATGTTGATGGCGAGCAGGTTGACCGTGCCGCCGATCGTCGTGGTGATGTAGAAGTACGCGTTGTCGGAGGAGCTGACCTGCGAGGCGACGATCACCGGGACGAGGTAGACCACGGCGAGCGAGAACAGCGAGCCGGTGTAGTCGCCCGCGAGGAAGCGGCCGATCTCCCTGAGGGAGGGCGGCTTGGCACGGTCCTCGGTCGCCTTGATGTGCCGGGGCACCAGGCGCCGGAAGACCAGCAGTCCGAGCGGCACGACCGACAGGGCGATCGCGGCGACCCAGGAGACGAAGACACCGCTGGTCGGGATCGCGGCGGCGAGGCCGATGAGCAGCACCAGCTTGACCGCGGAGAACACGGTGTTGCCCACCGGCACCCACAGCGCGCTGCGCAGCCCGGTCAGCACGCCGTCCTGCAGGGTCAGCAGCGACCAGGCGATGACCGCGAGGACGAATCCGAGGCCGGTGAGGGGTCCGTGCAGGAAGCGGTACGAGGGACCCCAGAGGTTCAGGGTGAGCAGGAAGACGCCGGCGGCCAGTGCCACGACCACCGAACTGCCCGCGTACGTGCGGAAGATGAGGCGTCCGGTGGAGCGCCCGGCGACGGGGATGAAGCGGGCCAGGGCACCCGTCAGGGTCACCGCGGTCACGCCGGCGAGGAGCTTCATCGCGGCGATCGCCGCGGATCCCTGGCCGACCGCCGAGTCGGTGTAGTAGCGGGCGGCGATCAGCCAGTATCCGAGCCCGAGCACCGCGGAGATACCGGTGTTGAGCATCAGGGCGTAGGCGTTGCGGAACAGCTGGTTGCCGCCGCCTCCGCCGCCCTTGCGGCCCCGGCCGGGCAGGCGGAGCCGGCGCCCCGGCCGCGGTTCGGACGTGTCGGTCGTGGGTGAGGAAGCCTGTGCTGTGGTCGTCGTGTCAGACACGGGAACGGATGGCCTTCCGGCGGACCTGTCGTGCTCTTCGGACGATGGCGTACCCCTTGGTCAGGGCGCGGTCCCGGGCGAAGGCGCGGGCGATCGCACGGCCCTCGACGAGCCGCTCGAACTCCTCGACACCGGTGCCGCGGCGCACGGTGACGCGTTCCAGGGCGTACGGGCCCTGCCGTCGCCGCGCCAGGGCGTTGCCGACGGCGAGGGACTGGGCGAATCCCGCATCCCGCACCGCGCGGCGCACCCGGCGGCTGGAGTAGCCGTAGGGGTACGCGAACGAGCCGGGCAGGGCGCCCAGTTCGTCGGCGACGATCTCCCGGCAGCGCCGCACCTCGAACCGGAGCGCGTCGTCGTCGATCTGGTCCAGCTGCGGGTGCGTGTGGCTGTGCCCGCCGATCTCGACCTGTCCGGCGGCGAGTTCGCGCACCTGGTCCCAGTTCAGCATCGTGTCGAGGCCGCCCCCGGTGTCGTACGCGCCGCGCAGCCAGCCCGTCGAGACGAACAGTGTGGAGGCGAAACCGTGCTTGGCGAGCACGGGCAGCGCGTGCCGGTGCACGCCCTCGTATCCGTCGTCGAAGGTGATCAGGACGGGCCGGGCGGGCAGGGCGGCGCCGAAGCGCCACCCCGCCGCCAGCTCGGCCGTGCCGACCGGGGTGAATCCGCGATCCCCGAGCAGCGCCATCTGCTCGGCGAACGCCTCGGGCGCGACGGACAGGGCGCGCGTCGCGTCGTTGGGTGCGGCGGCGATCGAGTGGTACATGAGGATGGGTACGGGGGAGTCGCTCACGGGGCGCCGCCTTCCGCGCGGGCGCGCGCGGACCGCGTGCCGCCGTGGCGCCCCGTGCCGGACACGGGTCCTGGTCTCATGCCGCCGCCCCCTCACGCCCCGGACCGTCCCCGATCTCCACCACCGAGAACACCGCCCCGCCCCTGCGGGCCCGGAGACTGCCGAGTACGTATCCGCCGGCCGCGGTGAGGACCCCGGCGACGATGGCGCCGGCGCGGCCCGCGCCGCCCGGACGGGCCAGCACCGCGTCGCGCACGCCGCGCACGACTCCGGCGGGCAGCACGCGGGTGGTGTACCGGCGCTCGGACTCCAGCCCCTTCCCGGCGCCGACGCTGCGCGCCACCAGGGCCTTGGACAGGCCCTCCGCGTAGGTGCGGGTGCGGAAGTACGCGAAGTGCTCACGCGCCCGCGGTACCCGGTGGTGGATCACCGCGCGGTCGTCGATCAGCAGGATCGCGTCCGGCCTGGCGCGGGTGAGCCGGATGCACAGCTCCGTCTCCTCGCAGCCCAGCGGACGCTTGTCGCCGTCACGTCCGATGCCGGTCGCGAAGCCGCCCGCCGCGTCGAACGCCGTACGGCGGAAAGAAGCGTTTCCGCCGAGGACGTTGCGGACCCGGACCCTTCCCTCCGGCAGGCCCTTGTACGTGCAGCCCACCACCCAGTCGAACTCCTCGGGGAACCAGGCCGGACGGCGGCCCGACGCCCAGATCGGCATCGTACGGCCGCCGACGGCCATGACCCGCGGGTCCGCGTACCCCGCGGCGAAGTGCCGCAGCCAGTCCCGCTCGGCCACGGCGTCGTCGTCGAGGAACGCGATGATCCCGCCGCGCGCGGCGGCGATCCCGGTGTTGCGCCCCGCGGACAGACCGCGCGGGCCCGCGTTGGCGAGCACCCGCACCGCGTCGGTCTCCTTGTACTCACTGCCCAGCCGCTCCAGCAGCGTGGGGTTGTGGTCCACGACGAGGAGCGTCTCCAGGGCGGGCAGTGACTGCGCCCGCACCGAGGAGACCGCCGCGAGGATGTCCTCCCAGCGGTCCTCGGTGTAGACGCAGACCACCACGGAGATGCCGGGACTGCTCAAGACGCCTCTCCCTGACCCGAGTCGAGCTGCGACGCGTGCGGCCGACGGCGCAGCGCGCGCCGGTTGGAGCGCTCCTTGAGGATGACCTTGAGGACCCGCAACCCGTCCCGCACCGCGCGCAGGTTGCTCGCGCCGTGGATACGGAGGTACTCGTGGCTGGGGATCTCCTGCACCTTGAGACCCGCCTTGACCACCCGGATGTTCATCAGGGTCTCGACCTCGAAGCCGGTGCAGTCGAGGTCGATCTCGTCCAGGCAGTGCCGCCAGAACGCGTTGTAGCCGTAGCAGAGGTCGGTGTAGCGGGCGCCGAACTTGGCGTTGACGACCGCGCACAGGACCCTGTTGCCGAGCTTGCGGATGGGCGTCATGTCGGACGTGCCGCCGCCGTTGGCGAACCGCGAGCCCTTGGCGAAGTCCGCCCCGGACACCAGCGCGGACACATAGGACACGATCTCGTGTCCGTCGGCCGAGCCGTCCGCGTCGACCATCACGATGATGTCGCCGGTGCACGCCTCGAACCCGGTGATCAGCGCGTCGCCCTTGCCCTTGCCGCGCTGCTCGACGACCTTGACGTCCGGCCAGAGTTCCCGGGCCACCTGGACGGTGTCGTCGGTGGAATTGCCGTCCACGAGAACCACTTCGTGTATCCAGCCGGGAAGTGTCTTGAAGACGTAGGGGAGATTCTCCGCCTCATTCATGGCGGGAATCACCACACTCACCGGTGGCGCAATGGCCAGGTGAGAGGAGATCAGCCGGTATTTGCCGACCGCTAACGGATCATCGCCCGAAATGGCTGGGCGCAGGACTGAGCTCATGAGTCTGGTCCCTCTCGTCCGGTGGACCGCCCGCCCCTGGGGCGGTCCGTCTCTTTGTCCGGTTCGAAAGGGGGGTTCTCACCTACGGCATGCCGAAATGGATCTCCGTGCGTGCCGGGTGAGCTGGCAAAGCTGGCCGGCTCTCGAAAAAGCGGAAGCCGACCGCGCGGCACGGCTCGGCACAAGTGTGGTCACCGAGCACGGCACCCCCCTACCGCGCCCCGCGCCGGACCCTCTTCGCGATCCTGAGCCCTCCCCTGGATCGCATACGCATGACGGTCCGATGCGGGTGAGATGTATGACGATATTGACGATTGTGTCTCTATGGCAAGGCCTGGAACGTGCCCCCACGTTTTTGTTGGTTTGGCCGTTACCTAACGACTCGAACGGATTTTCCCCATCCGCTTGAGAATTCTGTCGGCGGGCTCGAAGAGCTCCGGCCGCGACAGCACCATGTTGCGCAGCGCCCGGACCGGAGCGCGTCGCGCCCTGTGTCCGACCGCGACCGGGTGACGCCGGGTCACCCACCCCTCGGACACGGAGAGTTCGCGTGTCTTCAGGGAGTCCTTGTATTCCTTCTGGCCCCGCCCTAGATCCAGATAGGCAATTCCGTCGGCGGCCGCCGCCTCCGCCATCCGCAAATGCATGATCAGCCCCGGCGAGTACTTCGCGAACGCCGGATCGTAGGCCGGGAACCAGCACGCGAGGACCCGCTCGGTACGCAGCCCGAAGTGCGCGGCGACCGGCTTCCCGTCGGCGTACAGCACGGACAGGATGCCCGCGAACGACTCGGAGCGGGTGTGGAAGAGCTGCAGCACCAGATGGTTGATCCAGTCGTGCGCGAAGCGGTCGCTGCGCCCGGTTCTGCGGTACTGCGCGGACTTCCAGTTCATCAGGGTGCGCAGGGCCGCGGGGTCGCGCTCGTCGTGGACGTAGCGCACCTCGCCGGCGTCCCGGCCGAGCCTGCGCTCCTTGGCGAGCGTGGTGCGGGTGAACTTCGGCGACTGGACGCGCAGTTGGCGCAGATACGTTTCGTAGCCCTGGTCGACGTCCATGACCGGCGAAGAGAAGGTGCCGGAGGCTCCGGCCTCGAACGGCGGCTGGCCCTCCACCAGATGGTCGAACTCCCATACGGCGAGTCCGCACTCCCGCAGCAGGTCCTGGGCGTCCCAGGTGAACCCGGGACGGTGCACCAGACCCTGGCAGTCGGAGACGCCGAGGCCGACGGCCCGTCCGACGCCGGTGGTGGATCTCTGGAACGGGAAGAACGCCGTGGGCTCGCCGTCCTCGCGGGCCACCGCGATCCGTACGCCCCGCCGGCAGCGTCCCACCGCGAGAGTGAACTCGGGGGACAGGAACGGATTCGCCAGCTCCGGCGAGCCGTTCAGATGGGCCTTCGACTGCAAAGCCGTCCAGGCCGCCCGGTCGGCGGTGCTCAGCTCGCCGGGGCGGTACACGCGTATGTCCACTTCAGGAGGTCCGTCTTCTCGCGGTACGGCCGCGCAGCCGCCGTACCAGTACCAGCAGGAGAACGAGGGAGCTGATCGCGGCCACGGCGACGATCCCGCCGGGGACCGACCAGCGGTGCACCGCCAGCATGCCCTGGGCGACGAGGAGATCGACGGCGATCGCTCCCGCGACGGACACCACCGTGCGGGCGAAGGGATCCAGCCCGCGCAGCGCGGCCCCGACTGCGGCTCCGGGCGCGGCGAGCAGGAAGAACAGCGTGAACGGGCCGCGCAGCGAGGAGTCCACGTCTGCGAGCGCGAGCACCGCGCCGACTCCCGCGACGGCCACCGCCACGCCCGCGAGCAAGGGGACCAGGTCCCTCCCCGGATCCTGTCCCGACCGCTCGTCACTGTCTGGTGAAGGTGACTTGATGCCTAAGGTCTGCATTGGCGACTTTGCCCCCCGAAGCGCCGGATGCCGGGCTTCAATGTCGCGCAGGGGGCTGGCGGCCGTCAAGATGCGGTGGGCGCTGATACGGGGTTCTTGGGCGACTTCAAACCTGTCACGGCCCTGTTCCGTGCGCGATTTCCGGGGACGCCGTCCGCTCCGGACGAACTGCGCCGGGAGTCAACCGAGTTGGTTGCGGACCTGAACATGCAACCACGATGCCGCCGGTGAGCGCGTTGCCGCTGCCCTGACTGTTGCGGAAATCTTTGGCATGGACACTTCCTGTCAACACGCGTAGCTGCTACCAAAGTTGTGGCAGAGATCCTGCTAAAGGGAGGTTCCATGAGACGTTCCCGAATTACGGCATACGTGGCCTCACTCCTCCTCGCCGTCGGCGGTGCCCTCACCGGGGCAGCGGCGGCGCAGGCGTCCCCCACCGCGGCCGCCACCGGATATGTGGCTCTCGGTGACTCCTACTCCTCGGGGGTCGGCGCCGACAGCTACATCAGCTCCAGCGGCGACTGTCTGCGCAGCACGAAGTCGTACCCCTACCTCTGGGCCGCCGCTCATTCACCCTCGTCGTTCGCCTTCACGGCCTGTTCGGGCGCCCGTACGGGGGATGTCCTCGCCAACCAGCTCGGCCCGCTCAACTCCTCCACCGGCCTCGTCTCGATCAGCATCGGCGGTAACGACGCCGGCTTCGCCGACGTCATGACCACCTGCGTACTCCAGTCCGACAGCGGCTGTCTGTCCCGGATCGCCACCGCCAGGGCGTACGTCGACTCGACGCTCCCCGGTCAACTCGACTCCGTCTACTCCACGATCAGCGCCAAAGCTCCCGCCGCCCACGTGGTGGTGCTCGGCTATCCCCGGTTCTACAAGCTGGGCGCGACCTGCCTCGGCCTCTCCGACACCAAGCGCGCCGCGATCAACGGCGCCGCCGACTACCTGGACAGTGCCATCGCCAAGCGCGCCGCCGACCACGGCTTCACCTTCGGCGACGTCAGGACCACCTTCACCGGCCACGAGCTCTGCTCCGGCAGTGCCTGGCTGCACAGTCTCAACCTGCTGGACATCACCGAGTCGTACCACCCGACCGCGGCCGGCCACTCCGGCGGCTATCTGCCGGTCTTCACCGGCGTGGCCTGACCGCCCCTACGGCGAGGCGGAAGCGGAGGCCCCGTCCGACGGGGTCTCCGTCACGCACGTGACCGAGAACGGCACCGAACCGGACGTGGTGTGCACCGGGCTGCGAACCTCCACCCCGATCGCGTTCCGGTACGTCCCGCTCGCGTCGTACGTCGTGACGACGACCGACTTCCGCGCGGTCCTGCCGTCACCCGCCGAGAACGACAGGGTCTTCCAGCCCGGGTCGGAGACCTGGCCGGTTTCCGTCACCCAGCGGTACTCGACCCGCGCCGGCACCCGGCCCACCGTGAACGTCGCGGTGAAGACGGGTGCCTGGGCCTGCGGCGGCGGACAGGCCCCGGAGTAGTCGGTGTGCGCGCCCACCACCGTGACCCGTACCGACTGGGCGGGCGGCGTACTCGTCCGGCCGCCGGGCGACCTGGTGGCCGGAGAGGCGCCGCCGGACGCCGCGGCACCGCTCGCACGGCTTCCCGACGGCGAACTGCCCCCGCCCGCGCCCTTGTCGGTGCTGTCGCCGGTGCCCGTGCCGCTCGAGCTGTTCGTGCCGTTTCCACCACTGTCGTGGTTCATCAGGGCGTACGTCAGTCCGCCCAGCGCGAGAGCGAGCGCGGCCACCCCCGCGATCACGGCGACGGCCGCCCGGCGGTTGCGGACGGGCTCCGTCGAGGCCGGGGTGTCGGTGACGGGCGGGAACGACGGATAGCCCTGTGCCGGACCCGGCGGATACGGCGTGTTGTGGTCCGGGCGCGGCGGCCCCTGCGCGGGCTGCGGGAAGGCAGCGACCGTCGGCGTCCGGGAACTCGCGACCGAAGGGCCCGCGGCCGGGGAGCCGCCCGCGCCGATGATCCGCAGGTCGCTCTCCGCCTGCGCGGCGCTCATCCGCTCGGCCGGGTCCTTCCTCAGCAGCCCCTCGATCACGGGAGTCAGCTCTCCCGCCCGGCGGGGCGGCGGCAGCGGCTCGTCGACGATGGCGCGCAGCGTGTTGAGGGGGGTGTTGTACCGGAACGGCGAGTTGCCCTCGACCGCCGCGTACAGCAGCACCCCGAGCGACCACAGGTCCGACTCCGGGCCCGGCGTACGGCCGAGCGCCCGCTCCGGGGCGAGGAACTCGGGCGAGCCGATGACCTCGCCCGTCATGGTCAGCGCCGAAGTGCCCTCGACCGTCGCGATACCGAAGTCCGTGAGCACCACCCGGCCGTCGTTGGACAACAGGACGTTCGCCGGCTTCACGTCGCGGTGCAGAACCCCCGCCTCGTGCGCGGCCCGCAGCGCGGAGAGCACTTCGGCGCCGATGTGCGCGGCGCGCCGCGGGGAGAGCGGCCCCTCGGCGTCCAGGAGATCGGAGAGGGAGATCCCGCGGACGAGTTCCATCACGATCCAGGGACGACCGTCCTGCGTCGCCACGTCGTACACCGTGACCACGTTGCGGTTCGGCACCCGGGCCGCGGCCCAGGCCTCGCGCTCCAGGCGCGCGTACATCCGCTCGACCTCGGGCCCCATGAGCCCGGCGGGCGCGCGGACCTCCTTGACCGCGACCTCGCGGTGCAGCACCTCGTCCCGGGCACGCCACACGGTTCCCATACCGCCCTGGCCCAGAGGGGAGAGGAGACGGTAGCGGCCCGCGATCACACGTTCACTGCCCGGCTCTTCGGACACGGGTGTCCCCCCATTCGTATCCGTCGCGCATCCGCGTGATTTCTCCACAAAAGTAGCTCAACCGAGTGCGGATGCCGCCCCCTTGAACACCAATCCGGCCCCCAGGGCCACGACGACGAACGCCGAACCGAGCGGCGCCGTCCTGCGGACCAGGGCCGCGGCCGTCCCCTCGGCCCACCGCGCACGCTTCGCCAGCGCCCGGTTCATGCCACTGCCGAGCTTGACGACGGCGAACCCGGCCGCGGTCAGTGTCAGGGCCAGCCCGACGCCGTACGCGAGTACGAGGAGCAGGCCGAACCACGCCTGTCCCAGGGCCGCGGCGCCGACCAGGACGACGACGGCGGACGGACTGGGCACGAGCCCGCCGGCGAAGCCGAGCAGGATCGTGCCGCGGATCGTGGGGGCCACGGCGTGGGTGTGGGTGGAGCCGCCGTGGGTGTGTTCGAGGGCCGGGGAGACCGTGCCGCTGTGCGGGTGGTCGTGATCGTGGTGGTGATGGTGGTGATCGGGGTGGTGCGGATGCTCGCGCAGCGCACTGTGGGGGTGGTGCGCACCGCCCTGGACCGTCGCGACGGCGGACGTGTGGGCGTGCGCGAGGACCAGCGGGCGCTCTTGCCGCTCGGCGTGCTCGTGGGGGTGGCCGGCGTGGTCCGAGTGGTCGTGTGCGGGGCCGTGGGGATGCTCGCGGCCGTGCTCGTGTTCAGGAGAGAGGCCGTGACCGTGTTCATGGCTGTGGTCGCGGTGGTGGTCGCTGCCATGGTCGTGGTCGTGTGTGCGGCCTCGGCGGCGCCCCGGCGCGAGCCCCTGCGCGGGTGCCCTGTTGCGCCATGCGCGCCGTACGAGCGTGACACCGGCGCACGTCACCAGCACGCCGCTCGCGATGCCCAGCCACGCGATCACGGAGGGCGCGGCGGCGGAGCCGGCCGTCACCAGGAGGCCGAGGGCGACGACGCCCAGGGTGTGGGTGACCGTGACCGAGGCGGCCAGCGGGAGCACGTCGCGCAGCCCGGCCCGGCCGCCCCGGGCCGCCGCCGTCGCGGCCATCAAGGTCTTGCCGTGGCCCGGCGCGAGCGCGTGCAGCGCGCCCAGGCCCACCGAGACGACCAGGGCCAGCATGGCGAAGCCGAGGGTGAGGTCGTGCTGGGCGACCAGGTTGTCCAGGGCCCGGGTCCAGCGGTCGGCGCCGCGCGGGAGGACGGAGGCGCCGGGCGCGGCCGGTCCCTCCTCGGTCAGCGCGGGACCGCCGGGGCGGATCCGCAGGGAGGCGGTCGCGGTGTCGGCGGGGGAGGAGAGCAGCGCCTTGGGGTAGCTGGTCAGTTCCCGGGACACCGACGTCCTCGGTACGTCCGACGCGGTGAGCGTCATCCGGTCGCCGCGCGCCGTGATCTCGCGCCAGCCAGGTCCCCGGTCGGTTCCCGCGCCGCGGAAGCCCAGCGACACCGTGGCCGCCTCGGGGAGCGGGGCCGTCATCCGGCACTCGACACGCAGGGTGTCGAGCCCGGCCTGGCCCGGCCGCAGCCTCGCCCGGCTCGCCGCGACGGTGAGCGGGACCGTCCGCCCGTCGACACTGGCCCTGCTGCCGTGCGCCGCCGTCCCGCAGCGCTGCCGGGCCCAGTCCGCCATACCGAGCTTCTCGATGTCGGGCTTCGCCTGGGTGGCCGGGATCTCCGCGAGGTCCTCGACGTGGTCGACGCGCAGTTGTCCGGGGGCGGCGACCAGTCCGTCGTACCGGTTCACGGTGAAGTTGCCCAGCGGATGCGCGCTCGCGGCGCCGCCGGGCACCAGGACGAGGGCGCAGGCGGCGGTGAGGACGGCCGCGCACGAGGCGAACAGTCGGCGCGGCGTCACTGGTCGTCCTCCAGGGCCTTACGGGCCGCACGGGCACCCAGCGGGGAGAAGCCCGCGTTCAGGTCGAGGGCCGCCTCCAGCGAGGCGCGGGCCTCCTTCCCGTGGCCGGTGGCGCGCTCGATCATGCCGCGGTGGTAGAGGAAGGACGCGTTGCGGTAACCGGTGGCCGTGGCCCTGCGGGCGTACGGAAGGGCCTCCCCGTCACGGCCGTTGACGTGCAGCGCCCAGGCGAGCGCGTCCGCCGTGTGCACGGTGTGGCGGCGGCCCCATTCGTCGCGGGCCGCCTTCAGCGCGGCCCCGCGGTCGCCGTGGTCGGCGGCGGCGAGCGCGGTGTCGAGGTCGGCGTCGACGCCGTAGGAGTGGGCGAGCGCGATCCACGCGTCCACCAGCGCGTACTGGTCCTGGGCCTTGCGAGCGTCGCCCGGATTGCCCCGCGCCTCGTACAACTCGCCCAGTTCCACCAGGGGCTGGGGCAGCGGATAGCGCTCCACCACCTGTTCCATGCCCTTGATCGCCGCCGCTTCGTCGCCCCGGGCGGCCTGGGCGCGGGCGCGGCCCTCCAGCGCCGGGAGGTAGGTGTCGTCGGCGGCGAGCGCCCGCGAGTAGTACGTGAGGGCCTCCGTGTACCGGCCCTGGTTCCAGGCGAGTTGGCCGAGCGCGGTGGCCACGTACGAGATGTCGCCCCGGCTGGTCGCCGTGCCGAGAGCCTGTTCGAGGACCCGGCGTGCTGTTTTCACGTCGCCGCGCAGTTCGTGCACATAGGCGTACCGCGTGAAGACGGGGACGCCCGGGCGGCGCGAGTCGGCCAGGTCGGCGGCCTTCGACGCCGCGGTGTAGTGGCCGAGTTCGACGAGCGCGTCGATCCGGGAGGAGAGGGCACGCTCGCTGTACGGGTTCTCCTCGAGCACCGTGTCCGCGTAGGTCAGGGCGCCGGTGAAGTCGTGCCGTGCGGCGGCGAGGGCGGCCCGTCCCGCGAGCGCCGGCTCGTTGCCGGGCCGCAGCTTCAGGGAGCGGTCCAGCGCCTGCTGCGCCTGGGGGTAGCGGGACGGGTCGCCCTTGGTGCGGGCCTGCTCCACGTACGCCAGTCCGAGCGTCGCCCAGCCACTGAAGTCCTTGGGCTGCGCCCGGAGATGGGCCTGCAGCGCGGTGATGCTCGTGTCCAGGTCGCCGCTGGCGAGGAGTTGCGGAGAGACGGCGCTCGGCGCGGCGGCGACGGTGGCGCCCGAGCCGCTCCTGACGGCCCCGACGACCACGGCCCCCGCGGTGAGCGCGACGGCCAACGATGCCGCGCAGGCGACGAGTTGCACGGCCCGCCAGCGGCGTGCCGAGGCGGACACCCGCCGGACGGCGGCTACCCGTTCGTCAGCCGCGGCGACCTGCTCGTCACCCGCGCCGGCCTCACCGCTCACCGTGCCCGGCCCGCCGCCGTCCACGGCATCGTCCGCGCGCTCCTCGCCGACCGCGTCCTTCTTATTCTCCTCGTGGGTCTCCTCGTTCTCCTCGGTCCTCTCGTTCTGCCCGTCGACCACCGTCTCCTCGGCGGCGGCGGCGACGACGACGACGGTCGTGTCGTCGGACGTCGAGGGGGCGTGCGCGCGTGTCGTCCGGTCGGCGGCCGCGACCCGTGCCCGCGCCGCGGACCGCGCGGGCGAGTCCTTCGCCGTGCGGATCGGCGGAGCCGGATCAGGCTCCGTCGTGGCGACCGACCGCTCGCCGGGTTCGCCCTCCGGCGCGCTCTCGTTCGTACGCGGGGACATGCCCACTCCTCAAGGTCCTGGGGGGAACGATCGTTTCGTGTGGGGGGAGGGAGCGGCGCGGCCCGCGCCGTGGGGGATGGGGGGTACGGGCCGCGCCAGTCGGTGGACCGGGCCGGTCAGTAGGCCCGGTACATGCGCCGGCGCCACCACATCACGCCGGCGCCGATCAGCAGGACGCCGGCCACGCCCGCCGCCGCGGAGCCCGCGATCAGCATGGTGTCCGTGCCGCCCGAACCCGTCTGGATCGCGTCACCCAGCTGGTTGCGGACGTTGTTGCCGGTGCCCTTCGCCAGCGAACCGCGCGAACCCGACGTCGGCTCCGCCAGGTACGGGAAGGACTTCTCGAACTTCTTGTCGTTCTTGTCGACGGAGTCGGTCAGACCGGTCTTCTGGCCGAGGAGTTCGCCCTCGACGACCCGCAGCGACGCGTCGATCACGTCGTCGGAGAGCCGACGTCCGTTCGGGAAGCCCGCGTTGTCACCGTCGAGCACACCGAGCCGCTTGGGATGCATGCTCGGCTTGATGGAGGTGTTGAGCCGCAGTTCCTCCGAAGGGCGCACGTGAGGCGGCTGGTTGAGGCCCTTCACGCCCTTCAGGAACACGTCGACCAGGTCGTTGCGCGGCTCGGCCGGTGCCTTGATCTTGTAGATCCCCTCGATGAGCTTGGGCAGCTCCGGGTTGGTCACGTTCTTCAGGAACTGGGCGTCGTCCCAGGGCGCGGACGCGTTGAACTTGTCCTTGTCCTTCTGGGGGTTGACGACCTCGTTGACCAGCGGGCTGCCCAGCCGCGAGACCTGCGTCCAGTCGCCGCGGGCGTCCGCGCGCTGGACCGTGGACCAGATGCCGACGACCGGCTGCCCGGCGGACTCCCGGATCATGTCGTTGGGCACCTGCAGGGCTATCGAGTTGACGTTGTAGCCCTTGAGGGTGTCCCGCCCGACCTCGGACAGGTTGCCGCCGTACAGAAGGTCGAAGACCCGCAGATCCAGGAAGAACGGGTCGTCCGCCTGGCCGGCGAACGTGGTCGAGTCGCCGGCGAGCTTGTACACCGCCTGGTTGCGCAGTTTGGTGTAGTCGGGCATCGACGCCTTGCCGACGTTCGACGGGGCGACCGGGATGTCGTCCGCGACCTTGGTCTTGGAGACCAGCTTCTGGTTGTGCAGCCGCAGCAGATCGATGTCGTACGTCTGCGTGATGTTCAGGTCGGGGTCGTCCAGGCTGCTGACCGGACCCGTGTTGTAGAGGAAGGTGTCGCCGTTCTTCCGGTGCGTCTTGAAGGTGTACCGGTAGATCAACTCGCCCTGCGCGTCACCGTTGTTGTCGATGTGGATGTCGTACTGGGCGTCGTCCGCGAACGTGTAGAAGTTCGGTCCGCCGGCCGGTTCCTCGAAGGGGATGAAGTTCGCGATGAGCGTCGTCGTGTCCGGCTTGTCCGGACTCACGAAGGCGTACACGTCGGTGTTGTCGTACTGGGGGGTTCCCGAGATCAGCGGGGCCTCCCGGTGGCTGGAGGCGGAGGCCGCCCCCGGTTCCAGCACGGTCACGCCGACGGCCGCGAGCCCACCGGCGGCCAGCGCACCACAGATGAGAGTCACGAGACTCCTGCGTCCCACGCCACTCCTGGAGATAGGTGTCATGCCGTCCGTCCTCAGATCCCAATTGCCTGACGCACGCCATTCGGAGCGGTCGCCGCGGTGGATTGGTCGAATCCCAAACGTTCTTACGGCGGGTTCCGCGACTCGTCTCAGCGGGCGGCTCGCTTCTTTTCGCGGCTCTTTCGCGGGCGACCCGCTTTTTCGGACCGCTGATCCGTAACCCATCCGAAGGACCGCTCGCTGCGAACACGTAGGTGAAGGACCGGGCCGTGCGCGCCCGGAGAGGGGGGAACGAGTGGAGGCGGACGAACTTCTGGTGCTCGTGGCCGGAGGCGACCAGAAGGCATTCGAGGAGTTGTACGGGATCGTGTCCGGACCCGTGTTCGGACTGGTGCGCAGGGTGGTGCGGGACGCCGCCCAGTCGGAGGAGGTGTCCCAGGAGGTGCTGCTCGAACTCTGGCGCTCAGCCGCCCGGTTCGACCCCGGCCGGGGCAGCGCGCTGTCCTGGATCCTCACCCTCGCGCACCGGCGGGCCGTCGACCGGGTCCGCAGCGCCCGCGCGGCCACCGAGCGCGAGCAGCGCGAGGGGCAGCGGGCCCACCATCCCGCCTTCGACCAGGTCGCCGAGGAGGTGGAGGCCGGGCTCGAACGTGAATGGGTACGACGCTGTCTTGACCGGCTCACGGCCCTCCAGCGGCAGTCCGTCACCCTCGCCTACTACGACGGCTACACCTATCGTGAGGTCGCCGAGCGGCTCTCCCTGCCGCTCGGAACGGTCAAGACGCGCATGCGTGACGGTCTGACACGGCTGCGCAACTGCCTGGGGGGTGCCGCATGAGCGGGGCCCGGCTCCTCTGGAGCCACGACGACGGAACCCGGCACCGCACCGCCGGCGGCGCGCACCCCCGTGGCAGCGCCGACCGGGTCGGCGCCGGTGGCCCCCGACCGCTTCACCCGCGTCCCCGTCACCCCTTCCGGCATCTCCCCGCCGGTACTCACCTCCTCCGAACCCGCGTTCTGGACCTGCCCAGCAGCGCCCGGCATCTCCTGGGAGGCGTCGCATGAGCGTCCTCGACCGTCTGCTGCGTCGCGATCTGCACTCGCTCGCGGCGCCCTACGCCCTCGACGCGCTGGAGCCCGACGAGCGCCACCGCTTCGAGCGGCATCTGCGCGGCTGCGCACGCTGCGAGGCCGAGGTGCGGGCGCTGGGCGAGGACGCGGTGCGGCTCGCCTGGTCCACCGCGGCCCCGGCCCCGGCCGCGCTGCGCGAACGGGTCCTGACCGCCGTGCGCACCACCCCGCAGGAACCGGCGTCGCCGGGCGCACCGCGCCCGCGGGCGGCGCACGGACCCTCGCGTGCGCGGGACCCGCGCTTCCGTCCACTGTTCGCCCCGTTCGCCACCGCGACCGCCGCCGCGGCCCTCGTCGTCGCTTCCCTGTTCGCCGTACAGGCGACGCAGACCCAGGACGAGCTGGACCAGGAGCGGGCCCAGGCACGTGAGATCGCCCACGTTCTGGCCGCGCCCGACGCCCGGGCGTCCGGTCAACGGGACGCGCAGGGACGCGGGATCGGTGTCGTCGCCTCCGCGTCGGAAGGGCGCGCCGTCGTGACACTGAGCGGACTCGGCACTCCGTCAGGGGGGCGCGTGCACCAGCTGTGGCTCATGCGCCCCAACGCGCGACCGCGCTCCCTCGGGCTCTTCGAGGGCGACACGCCCTTGATGGCCACCGGACTGAACACCAGGGCGACGTCACTCGCTGTGACCGTCGAGCCCCACGGCGGCTCGGTGCAGCCCACAACCGCGCCAGTTGTCCAACTCGCCCTGAAATCTGTTGGATTCGGAGAGTAATCGTCAACACCCTTACGGGGAAGGTGAATCCTGTGACCGCGATACACGAGTGCCATGAGGGAGCGATAGGGTTAGCCTGCCCGGGCCGGGTGGACTCGTACGGGTGGGGAGAGACATGGAACAGATAACAGTGCGCAGCAGGGCACGTGTCCCTGCGATCACCTGCGGGAGCAGCGCGACCAGTTCGCGCCTCGACCGCCATCTTGCGGTGCTGGGTGGCCCTGCCATACCGCAGCGCGAGACGGTCGAGGCGACGTCGCTGATGCGTGAGCTCACCGCGCGTGACACCACGCACGACAACAACAGCAGGGGCGCGCGCGTACGACGGGTCTCGCTCTTCGCACCTCTGAAGCGACTTCGTCGATCCCTGTTCGGTGGCCACTAGTCCGGTCACGCGGTACCCGACCCGCGCTCAGGCGACCACACCGCCCGCGCACGCTGCGCTCTCGCCGCCCGTCTTCCCACGGCGCGCAGCGTCGCCCGGGCGTGTCCCCGGGCGCGGGTGAAATCTTCCGCTCGTACGCGCCCTGACACCCGCCCGGCCGCGCGCGGATCCCGTGGACACTCTCCCGGCCCATGGGTCCCCGGCCCGGAATTCGGGCCGGCCGGTCGCGGGCCCGGAGCCGGCTCACCGGTCCCCGGCCCAGCTCCGGCGTCGCGGCACTAGAGCAGCGCGAACTGGCCCTCGGGGCCCTCCTCGTGGTGATCGAGGACGGACGCCGGCCGTCGTGCAGCCTCCGGCACCGGCAGCACCCCCGCCGCGCGCAGCTCGCTGGCGCCGATCGGCGCCTCCGGCACCGTCAGCTCCGCCTGCCGCTGCCGCAGTTCCCCGAGCAGTGCCAGCACCGTGATGAGTTCGAGCAGCTCGGAGGTCCGGGTCTGCGGCCAGGCCGAGGGCCCGATCGCCTCCAGAGTGCCCGGTCCGCGCGGCCCGGTCCGCTCAGCGAACCACTGCTCCAGGACGCGCACCCCGCCCACCTCGAGGTCCCAGGCGTGGGGCGGCACGGGGGAGATCCGGCCCTCGCCGAGATGCAGGGCCTCCTCTTCGCGGTCGTAGCGCAGTTCGAGGGGGGAGGCCGGGAGCGGTGCGCGGACGTACGGGCGACGGCCTCCGGGCAGTTTGGGACGCTCGCCGTCGCGCCGCGTCAGCCGCAGCATCCCGCGGCCCAGCTCGACCCCGCGCTCCCAGACCTCCGGCTCGGCGGTGAGGGGGACGACGCGGCCGCCCCGGCCCGGCCGCGCGACCGCCACCGTCCACGCCAGGACGTCCAGGGCGTCGGGAGAGTGGCCCAGCCGGGCGCCCAGGTGTTCCGTCAGGCCGGGCGCCAGGTTCGGTTCGAGGCCGCCCGGGCGCCGGTAGAGGGGGCGGATCCGTCCGCCGCGTCCGGCACCGAGCGGCAGGAGGGAGGTGGCGAGCAGGACCGGCCCCGGTGCGCCGGGCACCACCGTCTGCTCGACCACGAACACCTGCCGTTCATCGGCCACCCGCCACAGCTCGGGGCGCGCCGCGTCGATCAGCCGGTGGTCCGGGATGAGCCACTGCTCGTCGAACGGGCCGTGCAGGACACGCACCGGCTCCGGACAGGGACCCGACTCGCGGGCCAGCCGTCCCGTCCCGGTGGACTGCCCGGGAAGCTGCGCGACCGCCGACCGCGGGGTGCGCGAGCGGGTGGAGCCGAACAGCGCCTCCCGTTCCGGCCCCTCGGCCTTGAGCAGGGCGTCCCACCGCGCTCCGAGGGACGCGGCGTCGGGAGCGGCCGGCCACCCCCGCCCCAGCCTCGGCGGTGCGACCGACCACGGCATGAGGTCCGCGAGCAGCGGAGCGTCGTCGTCGTGCGTCACGCTGGGCATCGTACGACGCCGTCCTCGTACGCCGTCCTCGTACGCCGTCGTCAGTGGGCGTCGAGGGTGACCGTGAAGGAGAAGCGGTCCCCGCGGTAGTGGATGCGGGCCACGTCCAGGGCGGCGCCGTCCTCGCCGTACACGATGCCGGTGTAGTGCAGGATCGGGCTGAGCAGCGGCACTTGGAGCAGCCGAGCCGTCTCCGGGTCCGCCAGCCGCGCCTCCACGGTGTCGGTGATCCGGCTGATGCGCAGGCCCACCACGTCCCGCAGCACCTTGGTCATGGGCCAGCGCACCAGGTCCTGCGGGTCGATCAGCGCCGCCAGTTCGGGACGTACGTAGTTGCGCGCGTGGTTCGTCGGCTCGCCGGTCTTCTCGTCGCTGCGCAGCCGGTGGTACGCGCCCACCTCGGTCACGTCCGGGAAGTACTCGGTGAGTTCGGCCGGCAGCGGGACCGGTCCGTGGCCGAGCAGCTCGGTCGTCATGCCCGACTGCTGGGCCACGATCGTGTCCACCGAGCCGAGCAGCCGCACGGGCGCACCCCGCCGCGCACTCGGCTCGATGAACGTGCCCCGCCGGCGATGGCGGTTGATCAGCCCCTCGTCCTCCAGCTCCTTGAGCGCCTGCCGCATGGTGAGCACGCTCACGCCGTAGTGCCCGGCCAACTGCTCCTCGGTCGGCAGCCGTAGCGGATCCTGGGGCGACCGACCGAGTATCGAGGCACGCAAGGACTGCGACACCTGGTACCAGAGCGGCAACTTGCGGTTCAGGACGATCGAATCCGGGGCGAAGGAGGTCACGAAGGTATCCGTACCGGTCGCCGCAGCTCAGCGCAACGGGCGGAAGTGCCGCTGCAGGCCCTGCCACACGTCGTCGTACCCGCGCTGCAGGTGCTCCGCGCCCGCCGCTTGTGCCGTGGCGGTCACCGGCCAGCGCGTCTCGAACATGAACGCGAGCCCGTCGTCGACCTTCTGGGGCCGCAGTTCGGCGGCGCTCGCCCGGTCGAAGGTCTCCCGGTCGGGTCCGTGCGCCGACATCATGTTGTGCAGCGAGCCGCCTCCCGGCACGAAACCCTGGGCCTTCGCGTCGTACGCCCCTTCGATGAGCCCCATGTACTCGCTCATCACGTTCCGGTGGAAGTACGGCGGCCGGAAGGTGTCCTCGCCCACCAGCCAACGCGGCGCGAAGACGACGAAGTCGACGCCGGCGAGCCCCGGGGTGTTGCTCGGCGAGGTCAGCACCGTGAAGATCGACGGGTCCGGGTGGTCGTAGCTGATGGTGCCGATCACGTTGAAACGGCGCAGGTCGTAGACGTACGGCAGATGGTTGCCGTGCCAGGCGACGACATCCAGCGGAGAGTGGTCGTACGTCGCCGTCCAGAGGTTGCCGCAGAACTTGTTGACGACCTCGACCGGGCCCTCGGTGTCCTCGTACGCGGCCACGGGGGCGAGGAAGTCGCGTGCGTTGGCGAGTCCGTTGGCGCCGATCGGGCCCAGATCGGGCAGTTGGAAGGGCGCCCCGTAGTTCTCGCACACATAGCCGCGGACGGACACACCGGGCCCGCCGTCGAACGCGTCGTCGAGCGGCTCCACCCGGAAGCGGACCCCCCGGGGGATCAGTGCGACCCCGCCCGGCTCCACCCGCAGCAGCCCGAACTCGGTACGCAGCAGCAGCCCGCCGCGCTCCGGCACGATCAGCAGCTCGCCGTCGGCGTCGCTGAACACCCGCTCCATCGGGGAGTTGGCGTGATAGAGGTGCACCGCCATGCCCGTACGCCGCGTCGCGTCGCCGTTGCCGCCGAGTGTCCACAGGCCCGCGAGGAAGTCCGTGCCCGCGGGGGGCTCCGGCAGCGGGTTCCAGCGCAGGCGGTTGGGGTCGGGCTCGGTCTCGGTGAACGGAGCCGAGCGCAGGGTGCCGTTGTCCGTGCGCGTGAACGCGGGATGCGCGGCCGAAGGGCGGATGCGGTACAGCCACGAACGCCGGTTGTGGGCTCTGGGTTCGGTGAACGCCGAACCGCTCAACTGTTCCGCGTACAGCCCGAGCGGGGCGCGCTGCGGTGTGTTGCGGCCGTGCGGCAGCGCCCCCGGGACCGCCTCCGAGCTGTGTTCGTTGCCGAATCCGGAGAGGTAGGCCAGCCCCTCGGCCGTCTTCCTCGCGTCCCCGCTCATGATCGCTCCCTCGCGCCCGATTCCTATGCATCACCGTAGGATTCGGCGTCACCGTGCGCAAGGGGGCGCTCGAAGCACCGCTCGGGACCGGCCACGGCCACGGCGCGCGGCCGGGGTCCGGGCGCCACGTACGCCCCAGGGCGTGCCGCACGGTCCGAGAACCCGACTTCAGGGGGATCCGGCCGTCGGACCGTTGTTCTACTCTCCCCGGCATGTCGTGGAAGCGTGGACTGCTCGCCACGCTCGCGGTCTGCGCCCTGCTCGGCGGACCGGCGGGCTGCGGCTCCGGTGACGGGCACGGGCGAGGGGAGTGGGTGTCGGCCTCGCCCGTGGGCAGACTCCTGGACGGGACGGACGAGGAGGGACGGCACTACCGTGAGGTCGACAAGAAGAACGCGCCCGAGGTCGCGATCGAGGTCCAGCCGGACTCCGACTACGGCTGGGACGTGCGCCTGAGCGTCCACCACTTCCACTTCTCGGCCGCCGGAGCGCGGACCCGGGCCGTGTCCGGCCGCGGCGTCGCACTGCTCTACCTCGACGGCCGCACCATCGCCACGCTGCGCACCGTCGAACACCACCTCGCCGGCGGCCTGGTGCCACGCGGCACCCATCACGTCACCGCACGCCTCTACGCGGACGACCGGACGGTGTGGGCCGTACACGGCAAGCCGGTGCAGAGCACGGCCGACATCACGGCGTCCGCTTCGGGGCCGACGCACGGCTCAGCCCCGATGGCCGCGCCGGCACGGACTCCGTCCCCGGCGGCCACCGCCACGGGGGCCACCGCGCCGACCGGCGCGACGGCCCCGCCCCGCACGCGGACGGCCACGACGAGCGGGAACAGCGGTCCGGCCGGTACCGACACGGGAGGTTCACCGGACTCCGGCGGAAAGGCATCATGAAGCCCGTGCCCCCTGCGACCCCGCTCCGCCGTGCGCCCGTCCAGCGGCGCAGCGCCGAAAGACTCACGAGGATACTCGACGCCTGCGCCGGACTCCTCGACGAGGTCGGCTACGACGCCCTGAGCACCCGGGCCGTGGCCCAGCGCGCGAGTGTCCCGATCGGTTCCGTCTACCGCTTCTTCGGCAACAAGCGCGCCATGGCCGACGCACTGGCCCAGCGCAACCTGGAGCACTACACCGAACGAGTCGCCGACCGCCTCGGGAAGTCGGACGGCGCGGGAGGCTGGCGGGCCGCCATGGACGCCGTGCTCGACGAGTACCTCGCCATGAAGCGCACCGCGCCCGGCTTCTCCCTGGTCGACTTCGGCAACCAGATCCCGGTCGGCTCCGGACACGCCGAGCCCAACACCCGCGTCGCCGACCGGCTCACCGAACTGCTTTCCGGCTATCTCGACCGCACCCCCGACGAGGACCTGCGGCGCACCTTCCTCGTCGCCGTGGAGGCCGCCGACACCCTGGTCCACCTCGCCTTCCGGCTCGACCCGGAGGGCGACGAGCGGATCATCGCCGAGACCCGGCAACTGCTGCGCGCCTATCTGGGCCGGGTCCTCGACTGAACCGGGTGCGGGCCGGGGAGGGGTGCGGAGATTTTCGACCGTACCCGCGAGAGCCCTGCCGTTCATCCGTACCGGTCGGTATGCTCGGCCGCGTCCGTGCGCCACCGCTGCCACCGTCCTCCGGGAGGATCCGTGTCCCGCCCCTCCGGCACCACCCGAGACTCCCGCACCGCCTTGCGCGTCTGCCCCCTCTGCGAGGCCACCTGCGGGCTGACGCTCACCATCGAGGGCACCCGGGTCACCGGCGCCCGCGGCGACCGCGACGACGTGTTCAGCAAGGGGTTCCTCTGCCCGAAGGGTGCCTCCTTCGGGGCCGCCGACGGCGATCCCGACCGACTGCGCACCCCCCTCGTACGCGAGGACGGCGCACTGCGCGAGGCCACGTGGGAGGAGGCCTTCGACGCCGTCGCGACGGGACTGCGCGCGGTCGTGGACCAGTACGGCCCGCACGCCGTCGGCGTCGTCCTGGGCAACCCCAACGTCCACACCATGGCCGGCGCCCTCTACCCGGCCGTTCTGCTCTCCGGCCTCGGCACCCGCAGCGTCTTCACCGCCTCCACCGTCGACCAGATGCCCAAACACGTGTCGAGCGGCCTGCTCTACGGCGACGCCAACGCCATCCCGGTCCCGGACCTCGACCACACCGACCACCTCCTGCTGATCGGCGCCAACCCCCTGGAATCCAACGGGAGTCTGTGCACCGCACCCGACTTCCCCGGCAAGCTCAAGGCACTGCGGGCCCGCGGCGGCACGCTCACGGTCATCGACCCGCGCCGGACCCGCACGGCCAAACTCGCCGACCGTCACGTGGCCGTGCGGCCCGGCACCGACGCCCTGCTGCTCGCGGCGATGACCCACGTCCTCTTCGAGGAGAAGCTCGTCGACCCGGGCGAGCTCACTCCGCACCTCCAGGGCATCGAGGAACTCGCGGACGCTGTACGGGACTTCACCCCCGAAGCCGCGAGCGAGGCCTGCGACGTACCCGCCGACACCATCCGGGCACTCGCCCGCGAGCTGGCCGCCGCCCCCACCGCGGCCGTCTACGGACGTATCGGCAGCTGCACCGTCCCCCACGGCACCCTCGCCAGCTGGCTCGTCGACATCCTCAACATCCTCACCGGCAACCTGGACCGGCCCGGCGGCGCCCTCTTCCCGCTCGCCGCCACCGACCGGACGCCCCGGCCCGCCGGCCCCGGTCACGGCTTCGCGCTCGGCCGCTGGCACAGCAGGGTGAGCCGGTACCCCGAGGCCAAGGGTGAACTGCCGCTGTCCGCCCTCGCGGAGGAGATAGACACCGCCACGCCCGAAGGGGCCCCGGTCCGCGCCGTCATCGCCGTCGCCGCCAACCCCGTCCTGTCCGCCCCCGACGGCGACCGCCTCGACAAGGCCCTCGACTCGCTCGACTTCATGGTCAGCGTCGATCCGTACCTCAACGAGACCTCCCGCCACGCGCACGTCGTCCTGCCGCCGCCCCCGCCCTCGCAGAGCGCCCACCACGACTTCGCCTTCAACACCCTCGCCGTACGCAACCAGGTCCGCTACAACCGCCCCGCCGTCCCCCTCGAACCCGGCCGGATGGCGGAGACCGAGATCCTCGCCCGGCTGGTGCTGGCCGCGACCGGCATGCACGGGACCGACCCGTCCGCCGTCGACACCATGGTCGTCGACTCCACCCTCGCCAAGGCGGTCAAGGACGCGCACGGGCCGGTGCACCGGCGCGACCCCCGCGAACTCGCCGCCGCGCTCACCGGTGAGACCGGCCCCGAGCGGCGCCTCGACATGATGCTGCGCCTCGGCCCGTACGGCGACGGTTTCGGCGCCCGCCCGGACGGTCTGAACCTGGACCGGCTCCTCGCACGTCCGCACGGCATCGACCTCGGGCCGCTGCGCCCCCGCCTGCCGCAGCCGCTCAAGACCCGCAGCGGCAGGATCGAACTGCTCCCGGCACCCGTCGCCGGCGACCTGCCGCGGCTGCGGGACGCCCTGCGCGAACGTCCGGCCGCGATCGTGCTCGTCGGCCGACGCCACCTGCGCTCCAACAACAGCTGGATGCACAACGTGCCCGCGCTCACCGGCGGTTCCAACCGCTGCACCCTGCACGTCCACCCCGAGGACGCCGCACGTCTGGGGCTCGCCGACGGGACGGCCGTACGCATCAAGGGGGCCGGGGGAGAGGTGACCGCTCCCGCGGAGGTCACCGACGCGGTGCGGCGCGGAGTGGTGAGCCTGCCGCACGGCTGGGGACACGACCGTCCCGGCACCCGGATGAGCCACGCCGCCCTCGACCCCGGCGTCAACGTCAACCAGCTTCTCGACGGCTCGCTCCTCGACCCGCTCTCGGGCACGGCGGTGCTCAACGGCATCCCCGTCGAGCTCACGCTCGCCGAGACGAGGCTGTGACCTGGAGTTTTGCGCTTATTGCTCGCGTGTCAACATCTTGTCAACCGATTCCGGACCGACCTAACGTCGTCGCACCGCCGGCCCTGGCGGGAGTTCAAGGGCGAACGTTAGGTATCCACTTCATGCTGACCATCCTCGGCTTCACCATGATCGCGACCTTCCTGGTCCTGATCATGGTGAAGAAGATGTCGCCGATCGCGGCGCTCGTGCTGATCCCGGCACTCTTCTGTGTCTTCGTCGGAAAGGGCGCCGAACTCGGCGACTACGTCATCGGCGGCGTCACCGACCTCGCCCCCACGGCGGCGATGCTGATGTTCGCGATCGTCTACTTCGGCGTGATGATCGACGTCGGCCTCTTCGACCCGATCGTCCGGGGGATCCTGAGGTTCTGCCGGGCCGACCCGCTGCGGATCGTGATCGGAACGGCGGTCCTCGCGGCGGTCGTCTCGCTCGACGGCGACGGCTCGACCACCTTCATGATCACGGTCTCGGCGATGTACCCGCTCTACAAGCGCCTGAAGATGAGCCTGGTCGTGATGACCGGCGTCGCCGCGATGGCCAACGGTGTGATGAACACGCTGCCCTGGGGCGGCCCCACCGCCCGCGCCGCGACCGCGCTGAAGCTGGACGCGAGCGACATCTTCGTCCCCATGGTCCCGGCCCTCGCCGTCGGCCTGCTGAGCGTCCTGGCCCTCGCGTACGTCCTCGGGCGCCGCGAACGCCGGCGGCTCGGCGTGCTGACGCTGGACGAGATGCCGGAGCCGGAGACCGAGACGGTTCTGGTCGGTGCGGGCGGCGGTGACGGAACCGCGGCCGTCCGCGCGGGCGCCGGTGGCGGAACCGGGGCCGTACACACGGGCGGTGCGGGCTCCGGGCCGGACGCCGACACGGGCGTTCCCGACGAGGGGGACGGGTTCCAGGGACTCGACCCCCACCGCGCCACCCTGCGCCCCCGGCTCTACTGGTTCAACGCGCTGCTCACGGTCGCCCTGCTGACCTCCATGATCATGGAGTGGCTGCCGATCCCGGTCCTCTTCCTGCTCGGCGCCGCGCTCGCGCTCACCGTCAACTTCCCCCACATGCCGGACCAGAAGGCCCGCCTCGGCGCCCACGCCGGGAACGTCCTGAACGTCTCCGGCATGGTCTTCGCCGCCGCCGTCTTCACCGGCGTCCTCCAGGGCACCGGCATGGTCGACCACATGTCCGAGTGGCTGGTCTCCAGCATCCCCGACGGAATGGGCCCGCACATGGCCCTCGTCACCGGTGTCCTCAGCATCCCGCTCACCTACTTCATGTCCAACGACGGCTTCTACTTCGGTGTCCTGCCGGTGCTCGCCGAGGCGGGCCACGCACACGGCGTCTCGTCGCTGGAGATCGCCCGCGCCTCGCTCGTCGGCCAGCCGCTGCACATGTCGAGCCCGCTCGTTCCCGCCGTGTACGTCCTGGTCGGCATGGCGAAGGTCGAGTTCGGCGACCACACCCGGTTCGTGGTCAAGTGGGCGGCGCTGACGTCGTTGGTGGTGCTGGGCGCGGGGATCCTGTTCGGCATCGTCTGACGGACGCCGGCCCGCCGGCCGCGACCCCGCCGGAGCGGTAGGCGATCGTCCGTTTCCTCCCGGGGTGAACCGTGCCGTCCGATCCCGCCGTGTGTCTTCCCCCGGGCGTGTGCGGTCCGTTAGCTTCCGTGACTCACACGTCCCCCGCGACCCGCCCGGGACGTCCGACCGCGGAGCACCAGCGCCCTGTGAGCCCCCGGGGGCACCCTTCATGACACGCGCCATCTCCCTGCACCAGGTCAGCAAGTCGTACGCGCGCGGTGTCCGCGTGGTGGAGCGGCTCTCGCTCGACATCAGGCCCGGAGAGTTCCTGGTCCTGCTCGGCCCCTCCGGCTGCGGAAAGTCGACCGTGCTGAGGATGATCGCCGGGCTGGAGGACCCGAACGAGGGCGAGGTGCGCCTGGACGGCGAGTTCGCCAACGATCTGCCCCCGGCCGAACGGGACATGGCGATGGTCTTCCAGAACTTCGCCCTCTATCCGAGCATGACCAGCCGCGACAACATCGGCTTCCCGCTGCGCATCGAGACACCCGGCGAGGACCCCCGCCCGCGCGTCGACGCCACCGCCCGGATGCTCGGCATCGAGGACCTCCTCGACCGCTTCCCCAACCAGCTGTCGGGAGGCGAACGCCAGCGCGTCGCGATGGGCCGCGCCATCGCCCGGCACCCCTCCGCCTTCCTGATGGACGAGCCGCTGTCCAACCTCGACGCCAAGCTCCGCAACCACCTGCGCGCCGAGATCGCCTCCCTGACCAGAAAACTGGGCGTCACCACGGTGTACGTCACCCACGACCAGGCCGAGGCGCTCTCGCTCGGCGACCGGGTCGCCGTCCTGCGCGGCGGCGTGCTCCAGCAACTGGGCACGCCCCGCACGGTCTACGCACTGCCCGCGAACGTCTTCGTCGCCGCCTTCATCGGCACTCCCCGCATCAACCTGCTGCGCGGCCTCGTCCGGGCACCGCTCGACGGCGCCATGACGATCAGCCTCGGCCGGCAGTACCTCCGGCTGCCCGAACCCCTCTGTCTCGACCACCAGTTGCTACGGGTGCAGCAGGGCAGGGAGGTCATCGTCGGCCTGCGCTCCGAGGGGGTCCGCATCGCCAGACCGTCGGAGGCCAGGCCCGGCGAGGTGGCGATCAGCGGCCTGGTCGAACATGTGGAGTTCCAGGGGCACGAGGTGCTCGTCCACTTCAACACCGGCTCGCGGCCCGCCTTCGTACCGGAGCTGGAGGCGCCGCGTCCGGTCCGTCCGGTCCGTCGGCGGCGCCGTGCGGGCTCCGCCCTGGGCCGCCTCCGGGAGCGGGCGGCCGGTCTGCGGGCCGGTCCCGTGGTCGTCCTGGAGCACCCGGACGACACGGAACCCGCCCGCGCCGACGAGGTCCCGCCGCAGGGGCGCCTGCCCGGCGACCTCGTCGTTCGCACCACCCCCGACTTCGAACTCCGGCACGGCCTGCAGGTCCCCCTCCTCGTCGACCTCGCCCACCTGTTCGTCTTCGACCAGCACGGCGGACGCATCTGTCCCGCCCCGGCGCGGCTGCCCGACCTGGATGAGTGAGTTCGCCAGCATGCGTGCATGCCCCCGCTCAGCATCCGCGCCCGGGTGGGCGCCGCCACCGCCACCGCCCTGCTCGCGGCCGGCGCCCCGGCCGCGTACGCCCTGTTCGACGACGCGGGCCCGAGGGCCCCGGCCACCGCGAGGACTTACGTCGAGACCCGGCTGCTGTTCGGCACCGAGCGGCCCGACGGCGGACCGGCCGTGACCGAACCGCAGTTCATGGCCTTCGTCGACCGCGAGGTGACGCCCGCCTTCCCCGAGGGGCTCACCGTGCGGGACGGCCGCGGCCAGTACCGTGACGCGCACGGGGTCATCGAGCGTGAGCGGTCGTACGAGCTGATCCTGCTGTATCCGGCGGCGCAGGCCCGTGCGCGGGACGCCGGGATCGAGCGGATCCGGGCGGCGTACGAGAGGACGTTCGGGCAGGAGTCCGTGGCCCGCCTCGACGCGCCCACCCGGGCGGACTTCTGAGGCCCTGGGGACGTCCGGGCCGCACGCGCCCCCCGATCCCCCTGGCGCCACAAAACTATCATCGCTAGTTTAGGGTCCGGACCGACGCGGCCCCGCCCGGGAGGAACACGATGAAGGCACATGACGGCATGTACATCGACGGTGCCTGGCGCCCCGCCGCCGGCACCGACACCATCGAGGTGGTGAACCCGGTCGACGAGCAGGTGGTGGGCCGGGTCGCCGCGGGCACCGCCGAGGACGTCGACGCCGCGGTACGAGCCGCCCGCGCCGCCTTCCCGGCCTGGGCCGCGACCCCGCCCGCCGGGCGCGCCGCGCGGCTGGCCGCCCTGCGTGACGTACTCGACGCCCGCAAGGAGGAGATCGCCGAGACCGTCACGGCGGAGCTCGGCTCGCCGCTCGCGTTCTCGCAGGCGGTCCACGCGGGCGTACCGATCCTGGTCGCGGGCTCCTACGCCGAACTCGCGGCCACGCACGCCTTCGAGGAGCGGGTCGGCAACTCGGTCGTGCACCAGGAGCCCGTCGGAGTGGTCGGCGCGATCACACCCTGGAACTATCCGCTCCACCAGATCGTCGCCAAGGTCGCCCCGGCGCTCGCGGCCGGCTGCACGATCGTCCTGAAGCCCGCCGAGGACACCCCCCTGACCGCCCAGCTCTTCGCGGAGGCGGTAGCGGAGGCAGGCGTGCCGGCCGGTGTCTTCAACCTCGTCACCGGCCTCGGTCCGGTGGCCGGCCAGGCCCTCGCCGAGCACCCGGACGTGGACCTGGTCTCCTTCACCGGCTCCACGGCCGTCGGCCGGCGGATCGGCGCCGCGGCCGGCGCCGCCGTCAAACGGGTCGCGCTGGAACTCGGCGGCAAGTCCGCCAACGTGATCCTGCCGAGCGCCGACCTCGCGAAGGCGGTCAACGTCGGCGTCGCGAACGTGATGTCCAACTCCGGCCAGACGTGCAGCGCCTGGACCCGCATGCTGGTGCACGACTCGCGGTACGAGGAGGCCGTGGAGCTCGCCGCCGCGGCCGCGGTCAAGTACGGCGACCGCATCGGCCCGGTCGTCAGCGCCAAGCAGCAGGCCCGGGTGCGGAGTTACATCGAGAAGGGTGTGGCCGAGGGCGCCCGGCTGGTCGCGGGAGGCCCCGAAGCCCCGCGCCCCCAGGGGTACTTCGTCAGCCCGACCGTCTTCGCCGACGTCGAGCCCGGGATGACGATCGCCCAGGAGGAGATCTTCGGGCCGGTGCTGTCGATCCTGCGCTACGAGGACGAGGAGGACGCCGTCCGGATCGCCAACGGCACGGTCTACGGGCTGGCCGGAGCCGTCTGGGCGGGGGAGGAGGCCGAGGCGGTGGCGTTCGCGCGACGGCTCGACACCGGACAGGTCGACATCAACGGCGGACGCTTCAACCCCCGTGCCCCGTTCGGCGGGTACAAGCAGTCCGGAGTCGGACGCGAGCTGGGCACGCACGGCCTGTCCGAGTACCTCCAGACGAAGTCCCTCCAGTTCTAGACCCCAGGAGCACTCACATGGTTCGCGCTGCCGTCCTTCCCGCCGTGGGCGCTCCTCTGGAGATCGCCGAGATCGACCTCCCCGCACCGGGCCCGGGCCAGGTCCGCGTCCGGCTGGCCGCCGCAGGGGTCTGTCACTCCGACCTCTCGCTGTCCGACGGCACCATGCGGGTGCCCGTCCCCGCCGTCCTCGGCCACGAGGGAGCCGGGACCGTCGTCGCCGTGGGCGACGGCGTGACGGGCATCGCCCCCGGTGCGGCGGTGGTCCTCAACTGGGCTCCCTCCTGCGGAAGTTGCCACGCCTGTACGTTGGGGGAGGGGTGGCTGTGCGCCAACGCGCTGACCGGAGCGGGGAACGTGTACGCACGGCGCACGTCCGACGGGAGCGACCTCCATCCCGGCCTGAACGTGGCCGCGTTCGCCGAGGAGACGGTGGTGGCCGCCGGATGTGTGCTCCCCGCTCCGGACGGCATTCCGCTCACCGACGCCGCCCTGCTTGGCTGCGCGGTCCTCACCGGATACGGCGCCGTCCACCACTCCGCCGGGGTCCGGCCCGGCGAGACCGTCGCGGTGTTCGGGGTCGGCGGGGTGGGTCTCGCGGCGCTCCAGGCCGCCAGGATCGCGGGCGCCTCGAAGATCGTCGCTGTCGACGTCTCCCCCGAGAAGGAGTCACTGGCCCGTGCCGCGGGCGCCACGGACTACGTCGTCGCCTCCGACACCACCGCCCGTGAGATCCGCGCCCTGACCGGCAAGCAGGGCGTCGACGTGGCCGTCGAGTGCGTCGGCCGCGCCGTGACCATCCGCGCCGCCTGGGACTCCACCCGCCGCGGCGGCCGCACCACGGTCGTCGGCATCGGCGGCAAGGACCAGCAGGTCACCTTCAACGCACTGGAGATCTTCCACTGGGGCAGGACCCTGGCCGGCTGCGTATACGGCAACTGCGACCCGGCGCGCGATCTCCCGGTGCTCGCCGAGCACGTACGGGCGGGCCGGCTGGACCTGGCGATGCTGGTCACCGAGCGGATCGGGCTGGAGGGGATCCCGGGCGCGTTCGAGAACATGGTGGCCGGGAAGGGCGGACGGGCGTTGGTGGTGTTCTAGCCGGTGGGATCCCCGGGGAGCGGGAGTCCGGCACCCCTCCGCGCCCCCTTCTGGTCAGGCTTCTCGTCGGGCGCGCTCCGACGGCCGGGGCGAGACCGCCGCGCGCGCCGGACCGCTGACCGCCGCCCGGGACCGCGACACCGCGACTCCGGCCAGGCACAGGACGCCGCCCGCCAGGGTCAGCGCCCCCGGGACCTCGTCGAGGAAGATCCAGGACATCGCGACGACCAGTGCGGGGACCGCGTACGTGGTCGCCCCCATCCGGCTCGCGGTGGTCCGGGCCAGGGCGTACGCCCAGGTCGTGAAGGCCAGTGCGGTCGGGAAGACACCCAGGTAGATCACGTTGAGGGTGGCGGAGGCGGGTGCGTCCGCCACCTCGTGGACCAGTTGTCCCGCGAACGGCAGACAGGCGACGGCGCCCACGAGGCACCCGAACGTGGTGACCTGGAGGGCGCTCGCCCGGCCGAGGGCAGGCTTCTGGGCGACGACGCCCGCCGCGTAGCCGACCGCCGCGAGCAGACACAGGACCACCCCGAGAACCGAGGAACCGCCCCTGCCGGACATCGACAGCCCCACCGCGAGCGCGCCCGCGAAGGACACCGCCATCCCCGCGAGCAGCCGCGGCGGCATCGGGTCCCCCAGCAGCCGGGAGCCGAGCAGCGCGATCAGGATCGGGCCGGTGTTCACGACCAGCGCCGCCGTACCGGCGTCCACCTTCTGCTCACCCCAGTTCAGGACGACCATGTAGAGGCCGAACCACAGCAGGCCGGACAACGCGATCCCGCGCCAGGCCTCCCGCGGGGGCGGACCCTCCCGGCGCAGCAGACAGATCGTGCCCAGGGCCACGGCGCCCGCCAGCAGCCGGCCGAGCGCCAGCGCCCCCGGAGAGTACGCCCCGCCCGCGCTGCGGATCGACACGAAGGCGGAGGCCCACAGCACGACGGTGACCGCCGCCGCGCCCGCGGCGAGCAGCTCCGTGCGGCGGGTGGGAGCGGGTGAGGAGGCGTTCATCATGCTCCTGAGGCTAGGTGCGGGCGAGGCGGGGGACCGGCGGATTCCGGACGCCGTGGTGAGGGGAGCGGGCGTCGGTGCGGCGGGGTCCCTCAGCGGAGCGCCGCCGCCTCGATGCCCAGGAGTTCCGCGAAGGCGAGCTCCCCCTCGGGCGTGACCTTGACCGCGCGCTCCGATCCGATGCGTACGCACCAGTGGGCGTCCAGGGCGTGGCGGCACAGGGCCGCGCCCGCGGTGCCGGCGAGGTGGGGGCGGCGCTCGGTCCAGTCGAGGCAGGCGCGGCTGAGGGGGCGGCGGCCGGTGCGGTTCAGGGCGATGCCGGTCGTGTCGAACCAGCGCAGGCCCGCGTCGGTGAGGGCGAAGCCGGTGTCCTGGCGCAGGAGTCCGCGCTGGGTGAGGGCGTCGGTGAGGGCGATACCGAGCCGCCCGGCGAGATGGTCGTAGCAGGTACGTCCGCGGACCATCGCGGAACCCGCGCCGGCCTCACGCAGGGAGCGGGGACGCTCGGCGGTGCCGGGGGCGACCTGGGCGGCCAGGTCCTCCACCAGCTGGGCGACACGGCTGTCGGCCAGGCGTACGTAGCGGTGGCGGCCCTGCCGCTCCTCGGCGAGCAGGCCGCCCGCGACCAGTCTGCCGAGGTGTTCGCTGGCCGTCGACGGCGCGACCTCGGCGTGCCGGGCCAGCTCACCGGCGGTCCAGGCGCGGCCGTCGAGCAGCGCGAGCAGGAAGACGGCCCGGGTCTCGTCGGCGATCATCCCGGCCAGCGCCGCAAGACCGGGCGCGACCGGATCCTTCCGTCTCGTCATACGCCCAGGATGCGCCAGGAACACTTCGGCGCCGGCCGAAGCATGGGGCGGGGACCACACCTGCGGGTCCCGGTCCGGTCACTCCCTTTCCGGGTCCGGCCACTGCGTCGTGGTCCGGTCACTCCGGAGTCCGGTCACCCCGTCCCGGTCACCCGCTCGAACTGCTGCACCAACCCGTCGAGCAGCGCCGTGAGCCCCACCTCGAACGCCCGCTCGTCGATCTTCTCCTGCTGCTCGGCGAGCAGATGGGCCTGCCCCAGGTGGGGGTAGTCGGCCGGGTCGTACGCGGCCTCGTCGTCGACGAAGCCGCCGGCGAACGAGCCGAGGGCGGAGCCCATGATGAAGTACCGCATCAGGGCGCCGATGGAGGTGGCCTGCGCGGGCGGCCAGCCGGCGCCGACCATCGCGCCGAAGACCGCGTCGGCCAGACGCAGACCGGCGGGCCGGCGGCCGGGGCCGCGCGCGAGGACCGGCACGATGTTCGGGTGGTCGCGCAGGGCGGCCCGGTAGGAGACGGCCCAGTCGTGCAGCGCGGTGCGCCAGTCCCGTCCGTCCTCGAACACGGAGAGATCGACCTGCGCGCTCACCGAGTCCGCGACCGCCTCGAGGATCTGGTCCTTGGTGCGGAAGTGGTTGTAGAGGGAGGGTCCGCTCACTCCCAGTTCGGCGGCGAGCCGGCGCGTGGAGAGGGACGCCAGGCCCTCGGCGTCCACCAGGGCCCGTGCCGTCTCGACGATCCGGTCGGTGCTGAGGAGGGGCTTGCGCGGTCGGGCCATGGCGCACATAGTAGGGCTGCACACTTAAACTAGCAGTGCTAATTTACATTTTCGGATGTACGGCTTTCACGTGGGGTGTTCCGTCATGAACCTGGAGCTCAGCGAGGAGCAGACCGCCGTCCGGCAGCTCGCCAAGGACTTCGTGGACCGCGAGATCGCCCCCCACGTGGTGGAGTGGGACCGGGCGGAGGAAGTCGACCGGTCCCTCGTCAAGAAGCTCGGCGAGGTCGGTTTCCTCGGCCTCACGGTCGACGAGGAGTACGGCGGCAGCGGCGGCGACCATCTCGCGTACTGCCTGGTGACGGAGGAGCTGGGGCGCGGGGACTCGTCCGTGCGCGGCATCGTCTCCGTCTCGCTGGGCCTGGTCGCCAAGACGATCGCGCACTGGGGGAGCGAGGAGCAGAAGCGGCAGTGGCTGCCGGGGCTGACCTCCGGCACCCAGGTGGGCTGCTTCGGCCTCACCGAGCCCGGCACCGGCTCGGACGCCGGCCATCTGACGACCAGGGCCGTACGTGACGGCGACGACTACGTCATCAACGGCACCAAGATGTTCATCACCAACGGGACCTGGGCCGATGTGGTGTTGCTGTTCGCCCGGTCGACCGACGAGCCCGGCCACCGTGGCATCTCCGCCTTCCTGGTGCCGACGGACACACCGGGACTGACCCGCCACACCGTCCACGGCAAGCTCGGCCTGCGCGGCCAGGCCACCGCCGAACTCGTCCTCGAGGACGTCCGCGTCCCCGCGAGCGCCATGCTGGCGCCGGAGGGCAAAGGGTTCTCCGTGGCCATGTCCGCCCTGGCCAAGGGGCGGATGTCGGTGGCCGCCGGCTGTGTCGGCATCGCCCAGGCCGCGCTGGACGCCGCCGTGACGTACGCGACCCAGCGGGAGCAGTTCGGCAAGACCATCGCGCACCACCAGCTCGTCCAGGAGCTGATCAGCGACATCGCCGTGGACGTGGACGCGGCGCGCCTGCTGACCTGGCGGGTCGCCGACCTCGTCGACCGCGGGCTGCCGTTCGCCACCGAGTCCTCCAAGGCCAAGCTCTTCGCCTCGGAGGCGGCCGTGCGCGCCGCGAACAACGCGCTCCAGGTCTTCGGCGGCTACGGCTACATCGACGAGTACCCGGCGGGCAAACTGCTGCGCGACGCCCGGGTGATGACCCTCTACGAGGGCACCAGCCAGATACAGAAGCTGGTCATCGGGCGCGCGCTGACCGGGGTTTCGGCCTTCTGAGTACGCGGGTGAGTACGGGAGCGGATGCGGCCCGGCCCGTATCGGCCGAGTCTGGTCCGCATGACTGACACATCCGTCAAGCAGCAGTCCACCGCCGCCTTCTACGGCCAGGCGGTCGCCTCCTTCGCCGTCGCCATGGTCGCGACCGCCATCGGCATCTTCAAGCTGGAGGCCGACACCTGGGTGCGTGCCTTCCTGGGCGTCGCCGTCCTCTATCTGGTGACCTCGTGCTTCACCCTGGCCAAGGTGATCCGCGACCGGCAGGAGGCGCAGCTCGCGCACCGTTCGTACAGTCCGTTCGAAAAGCTCTGAGTACGAGGCGGGCCGCCCTGAGCGAGCACGCTAAGCGCTCGCTCAGTATCAGAGGTATGGTGTTCGTCCTGTCAGTGGAAGGGGCGAACCAGCGATGAGTGCGGCGCAGGAGACGGTCGACGGCGAGATGCAGCCGTGGGCCGAGGTCACCCCGGACGCGGCCCGGCGGCTGCTCATCGCCGCCGTGGAGGCCTTCGCCGAGCGCGGGTACCACGCGACGACGACCCGGGACATCGCCGGGCGGGCCGGCATGAGCCCGGCCGCGCTGTACATCCACTACAAGACCAAGGAAGAACTGCTTCACCGGATCAGCCGGATCGGGCACGACAAGGCCCTCGCCATCGTGCGCACCGCGGCGGACGGCGAGGGCGCCGCCGCCGAGCGGCTCACCGACGCCGTGCGCTCCTTCGTCCGGTGGCACGCCGGGCAGCACACCACCGCGCGGGTGGTGCAGTACGAGCTCGACGCGCTCGGCCCCGAGGCCCGTGCCGAGATCATCGCGCTGCGGCGGCAGACCGACGCCGCCGTGCGCGGGATCATCGAGGACGGCGTCGCGGCCGGCGACTTCGACGTGCCGGACGTCCCGGGCACCACGCTCGCGGTGCTCTCGCTCTGCATCGACGTGGCCCGCTGGTTCAACGTCGACGGCCCCCGCACGCCCGACGAGGTCGGCGGGCTCTACGCCGACCTCGTGCTGCGCATGGTGGGGTCCAAGGAGTAGGTCCGAGAACCAGGGTCGAGGAGCCGGCCGGAGGACCAGGTCCAAGGAGAGGGTCCGAAGGGTGGCCGCGGCGTGGGTCCCGCGGCCGGCGCCGTTCAGACGTAGGGGCGCGACACCTCAGACGTAGTAGCGCGACACCGACTCGGCGACGCACACCGGCTTGTCGCCGCCCTCGCGCTCCACGGTGAAGGCCACGGACACCTGGACACCGCCGGGCACGTCGTCGACACCGGTGATCGTCGCGGTGGCGCGCAGCCGTGAGCCGACCGGTACGGGGGCGGGGAAACGGACCTTGTTCGTACCGTAGTTGACCCCCATCTGCACGCCCTCGACGCTGATCAGCTGCGGGCCGAAGAGCGGGAGCAGGGACAGGGTGAGATAGCCGTGCGCGATCGTCGTGCCGAAGGGGCCGGACGCGGCCCGCTCGGGGTCGACGTGGATCCACTGGTGGTCGCCGGTCGCCTCCGCGAAGAGGTCGATCCGCTTCTGCTCGATCTCGACCCAGTCGCTGTACCCCAACTGCTCGCCCACGGCGGCACGCAGTTCGTCGACCGTCGCGAACGTCCTAGGCTCTGCCATCTCGCTGACCTCCCATATCTCCATGTCTAAGCGACTGCTTAGCATGGTCGTGTGCGGGGCGCATGTCAACGGACCGGGCGGGTGACGAAGTCGGTAGGGTTGGAGGGGTGCCCCAGATCCCTGAGAAGATCCACGAGCTGACCGTCGGGCAGCTGTCGGCCCGCAGCGGCGCCGCCGTCTCCGCCCTGCACTTCTACGAGTCCAAGGGCCTGATCAGCAGTCGCCGCACCACCGGAAACCAGCGCCGCTACCACCGTGACGCGCTGCGCCGGGTCGCCTTCGTCCGCGCCGCCCAGCGGGTCGGCATCCCGCTGGCCACCATCCGTGAGGCCCTCGCCGAGCTCCCCGAGGAGCGCACCCCGACACGCGCGGACTGGGCCCGGCTCTCCGAGGCGTGGCGTGGCGAACTCGACGAGCGCATCAAGCAGTTGAGCAGACTGAGGGACCATCTGACCGACTGCATCGGATGCGGGTGTCTGTCCCTGGACAACTGTGTGCTCTCCAACCCGGACGACGTCTTCGGCGAGCGCCGGACCGGATCCCGGCTCATGGTCGAGCGCGGCGTGGGGCCACGGCCGGCGCCGGAGCGGGGCAGGGAATCCGAGGACTGCCGCTGACCCCGGAGCGGGGCAGGGAGTCCGAGGGCTGCCTGCCGCTGACCCCGGAGCGAGGCAGGAAGTCCGAGGACTGCCGCTGGCCCCTGCGCTTCCGGCCGAGCCGCCCGCCGCCCACCCGGCCGGCGGGAAGGCGCGGGACACGCCCCGGGGTCCGCGGACGCCGCCGCCCGGCTCACTCGTACTCCGTGCCGCCCTTGCGCGTCAGATACGCGGGGCTGACCGCCTTCGCGATGGCACGGCCGCCCGTCACCGGGCTGTACCGCTCGGTCGCGGGCCGGATGACCACCCCTTCGCGCAGATGCAGTCCGCGGCCGGAGACCGTCTCCCGGCCCGAGGCGGCCTCCAGTACGCGGTCGATGGCGTACGGGCCCTCGTACAGCCGTGGCACCAGGGGCAGTTCGCCCTCCAGCAGCGCCGCCGCGTCCAGCCAGCGGACCTCGCCGTCGATCTCCGCGGACACGTCGAACACGGCGTAGCCGAGGGACTCGCGGCGGCCGTCGGCGCCGTAGGACAGGTCCTGTACGCCCGCCCCGTACACCTCGCCGAAGATGCCGACCCGGCGTGCGCCGAGCCGCTCGGCGAGCCGGGCCGCGGCCCCCGCGACCCCGTGACCGTTCACCGCGCGCCAGTACAGGTTGCGCGGATCCTCCCTGAGCGCCAGCGACTTGCCCCCGAAGCCCTTGGAGGAGACGTACGCGCGCCCCTCGTCCGCGAGACGGGTCACCAGGCAGGCCGAGCCGTGCAGCTTCTCCGTCAGTACGACCGGCTCGCCCGGCGCGAAGATGTCCGGGTACCGCTGGATGTTCTCGATGTCGACCCAGGGCAGCAGTCCGGGCGCGGACTCGATCTCGCCGTTCATGGTGGGCGGGATCGGGGGCACCCATTTGACGATGCCGAGCGTCTCGGCGAAGTCGGTGCCGTCCGCGGCGGCACGCTCCAGGTCGACGTCCGCCAGCGCCCTGGGGCGGCAGACGATTCCCTGCGACAGCTCTCCGCGCAGTCGTACGGCCCTGACCCGGTCCGACGAGCTGCCCGCGAGCCGTCCGGTCAGACCCAGTTCCTCGATCAGCGCGGGCGGGAGCACGGACTGCTCCGGGATGTAGAGCGCGGTCTCGCCGGTGCGGTAGGCGCCCTTGGCGACGACGGCCCGGTACAGACCCACCTGGGCCAGTTCGAGCGCGTCGGCGTTCGGGTGCTCGTGGACGGTCAGCACTTCGGCGGTGACGCGCAGCGTCGACATCGGCTTCTCCTCGGGTTCCGCGGGCTTCTCAGCCGGGTTTCGTCGCCCCCAACTGTCCGGACCGCAAAGGAGTGGAGCGAGCGGATTTACGGCTGTTACCGTCGGCCTCCGCGGGGTACGGAGGCGCACGCCGGGACCGCGTGCGGCCTGCTGGGCCCGCCGCCCGTGCCGGAGCCCCGGCCCGCGCTACGACGGGTGCCGGGCGGCCTCGTACTGAACCAGTCCCTCGGCCACCAACTGCGCGTTGGACACCGCCCGCTCACCGTCCGGCAGGACGAGGGTGTCCTCCAGCCCGATCCGGGTCGCCAGCCCCAGCCGGCCCGCGAGCCGCAGCACCGGCCACGTGCCGCCCTCCTCGCCGTGCAGCAGGACGGGGACGCCGTGCGCGGTGCCGAGGCCGGCGAGGAGAGCCAGGGCGGAGCGTTCGGCCGTCCCCGGGGAGGGGTCGGTCACCTCGGCCAGTACCCGCAGCACGCGCGGGCCGAGCGGCGACGCCGCGAAACGGGCGGCTCCGTCGGTGCCGGACCAGATGCCCGCCTCCACACCGATCCCGCGGTCGAGAAGCGCCGCCGCCAGCTCCTCGGCGCCCGGTTCGTGCCAGTTGACCGAGGCGTGGTCGGGCAGCACCGTCCAGGACCGGACCCGCTCCACGCGGGCGGCGGGACCGGGCTCGGCCCACGCGCCGGTCGTCACACCGACCGGGACGTCGACCCGGGCCCGGATCGCGTCGAGGACCGCCGCGACCGCCCTCGCCGACAGGGTGTCCTGCCCACAGGGGGTCTTGGGGTGAACATGAACGTCCGAGGCCCCGGCCCCGACCGCCCCGGCCGCGGACCCGGCCGCCGCCCCGGGGGACAACGGCACGCCCACACCGTCACGGGCTCCCCGCGCCCCGTTCAGACAAACCTGCACCACACCCCCGATCCTGCCACCCGGACACTCAGTGCCCTGTTGTGGGGGGCGCGGGGAACTGCGCGCCCGGCCACGAGCGACTCGTGGGGAGCTGCTGTCCCGCAGCTCTCGTGCCTGGACCACTCGGCGGAGCGCGGGGCAGTGCCCTGTTGTGAGGGGCGCGGGGAACTGCGCGCCCGGCCACGAGCGACCCGCGGTGAGTAACTGTCCCGCAGCCCCCACGCCCCGCCACTCACCCCGGCGCACCCAACCCGGACAACTCACCCCGACCCACCCGCACCCCACCGCTCAACCCAGCGGAGCGCCTACGCCGAGACGAGCAGTCGTTCGCGCCGCGCCTCCGCCACCGCCTCGGGCGTCAGGACGGGCCGCGGCACGACGATCCCGCAGCCCCTGCAGACCGGACCCGACGACGGTTCGTGGGCCAGGTCGTACTTCCACGCGAGGCGCTCCCCGGTGCACACCGGGCAGACCGCCCCGGGCTCGCGCTCCAGCGCGGCGATCAGCCGGCGCAACACCTCGGCCATGGGCTCACGGGGATGGATCCTGGGGTCGTCGCACCACGCGACACCGAACCCGCCCCAGGTCAGCCGGTGCCAGTCGTCCACGCTGCCCGGCCGGCGCAGCCCGTCGTGCTTCTCCTTCTTGCGACGCTCGGCGAACTCGACCTCGTAGGCGAGCCAGACGGAGCGGGCCTCCTCCAGTTCCTCCAGTGCGGCCACGAGCCGCGCCGGGTCGGGAGACCGGTCCTCGGGGCCGAAACCGGCCCGGGAACACAGATGGTCCCAGGTCGCCCGATGCCCGTAGGGGGCGAACCGCTCAAGGCACTTGCGCAGTGAATAGCGTCGCAGTGCCAGATCACTCCTCGGATCTCGCACCTGTCTCGCCAGACTCCGGAAACCGGCCATCGCCCTGCACCTCCGTCACACCTGCACCTGTACTTCGGTCACTTCGGCGTCGTCGTCGTAAGGACGTCGCCGAGTAGACGTATCGACACGCGATTCGGCTCCCTCCGATTTCCGACGAGCGCCGCAAGTCACCGGCCGAACTCCCCCGGCCTACCCCCCTTCGCGGTCCTCACCTGTGGAAACGGCTGTGAGCCGGGATGGCGGGACCCCGGGGGATTTCCGCGGCCCGGTGATCCCCTGGGACGACGGACCGGGGAGTCCCGTACGGCCCTCCGCTCCTCAACCGCCCTGTGATCGTTAAAAGTTGACGCATGTTCATCTTCCAACTCGGGGATACCGGCGGTAACGTCCGGCCCACCCCGTCGGGAGGAGCTGCCATGCCACGGTGCACCCCACGTACCACCCTCGACAGACTGAGAACTCCCCGCAGATTCCCAAGGTTCCTGAAGGCCGCCTCCATCTGCGTCCTGGTCGCCGGCCTGCTGTCCCCGTTGACCCAGGCCGCCGCCGCGGGCGGCGCGGCCGGACTCGCCTCGAACGACTACTGCGGCGGTCAGTGTTCCGACATCCTCCCGCCCGGGGAGAACGGCAACGCGACCCTCGCCCAGGTCCTCCTCAACCAGGTCTTCGGTACCCAGCCCGACCACGCCGAGGACCAGCTCGGCCCCTACAGCAACCTCGCCGCGGGCTACTCCACGCTCACCGACGACAAGATCAACACCTTCTTCAACGACGCCTCCTTCGGCGTCGCGTCCGACCAGGTCGCCTCGACCACCAAGCCGGGCGGCCGCACGGACGTGACGATCGTGCGCGACAAGAAGTCCGGAGTGCCCCACATCACAGGTACTACCCGCTATGGCACCGAGTACGGCGCCGGATATGCGGCGGCCCAGGACCGGCTGTGGCTGATGGACGTCTTCCGGCACGTCGGCCGCGGTCAGCTGACCTCCTTCGCGGGCGGTGCCCCCTCCAACCAGGGCCTCGAGCAGGAGTTCTGGCGCAACGCGCCCTACACCGAGGCCGATCTGCAGACCCAGATCGACAGCGCCACCGCCAACGCCGGCGCCCGCGGCACCCAGGCCCTCGCGGACGCCAACGCCTACATCGACGGCGTCAACGCCTACATCGACGCCTCCGACAGCGGCCGCTACTTCCCCGGTGAGTACGTCCTGACCGGCCACAAGGACGCCATCACCAATGCCGGCACGATCGACCACTTCAAACTCACCGACCTGGTCGCGCTGGCCTCCGTGATCGGCGCGCTCTTCGGTTCCGGAGGCGGCGGCGAGGTCAACAACGCGCTCTCGCTGCTCGCCGCCCAGTCCCAGTACGGCGTGACCGAGGGCACCAAGGTCTGGGAGTCCTTCCGCGAACGCAACGACCCCGAGGCCGTGCTCACCGTCCACAACGGCGAGAGCTTCCCGTACGCCACCAAGCCCGGCACCGCGCAGGGCGAGGCGCTGCCCGACGCGGGTACGGTGGCCCAGGAGCCGCTGGTCTACGACCGCACCGGCAGCGCCGCCACCGCCAAGGCCACCGGTACCTCGGCCACGGCGGCCGCGACGAGTCTCAGCTCGGCCAGACGCGGGATGTCCAACGCCCTCGTGGTGAGCGGCAAGGCCACCGCCAGCGGCCACCCGATCGCCGTCTTCGGCCCGCAGACCGGCTACTTCGCGCCACAGCTCCTCATGCTCCAGGAGATCCAGGGCCCGGGCCTCAGCGCACGCGGCGCCTCCTTCGCGGGACTGAGCATGTACGTCGAGCTCGGCCGCGGCCAGGACTACTCGTGGAGCGCGACGACGTCCGGCCAGGACATCATCGACACCTACGCCGTCGAGCTGTGCCAGGACGACTACCACTACCTCTACCACGGCACCTGCACCGCCATGGACAAGGTCGAGCGGACCAACTCCTGGAAGCCGACCACGGCCGACGGCACGGCGGCGGGTTCGTACCGCATGCAGGTCTACCGGACCAAGTACGGCCCCGTGGAGTACCGCGCGACGGTCGGCGGCAAGAAGGTCGCCTACACCACCCTGCGCTCCTCCTACATGCACGAGGCCGACTCGATCATCGGCTTCCAGATGCTCAACGACCCGGACTACGTGAAGAGCCCGGGGACCTTCCAGAGCGCGGTGCAGCACATCAACTACACCTTCAACTGGTTCTACGCCGACTCCGCGCACACCGCGTACTACAACAGCGGCGACAACCCGGTGCGGGCGAGCGGCGTGGACGCCGAGTTCCCGGTCTGGGCGCAGGCCGCGAACGAGTGGCAGAACTGGGACCCGGCCACGAACACCGCCGCCTACACCCCGCCGTCCGCCCACCCCAACTCCGTCGACCAGGACTACTACATCTCCTGGAACAACAAGCAGGCCAAGGACTACACCACGGCGCCCTGGGGCAACGGCTCCGTGCACCGCGGCAACCTCCTGGAGGACCGGGTGAAGAAGCTGGTCGCCGCGGGCGGGGTGACCAGGTCCTCGCTGACCCGGGCGATGGCCGACGCGGCGCTGGCCGACCTGCGGGCCGAGGACGTGCTGCCGAAGCTGCTGCAGGTCGTCAGGAGCTCGCCGGTCACGGACACCGCGGCCGCGGCGGCGGTCACCAAGCTGTCGGACTGGGTGACGGCCGGAGCCAGACGCAAGGAGACCTCGGCCGGCTCGAAGACCTACGCCGACGCCGACGCGATCCGCATCCTGGACGCCTGGTGGCCGCTGATGGTCAAGGCCGAGTTCGCACCGGGCCTCGGCACCGACCTGTACACCGCCTTCACCGCCAACCTGCCTGTCGACGAATCACCGTCGGCGGCGCACGGCCCGACCGGCGCGCACGCGGGCAGCTCCTTCCAGTACGGCTGGTGGAGCTATGTCGACAAGGACATCAGGGCGGTGCTGGGCCAGTCGGTGCAGGGCGGACTGGCGCAGAAGTACTGCGGCGGCGGCAGCCTGAGCGCCTGCCGGGACATCCTCATCAGCACGCTCAAGACGGCCGCGGGCCTGACCGCCGCCCAGGTCTACCCCGGCGACGACCAGTGCTCGGCGGGTGACCAGTGGTGCGCCGACTCGATCGTCCAGCGGGCGCTCGGCGGCATCAAGCACGGCAGGATCACCTGGCAGAACCGGCCGACGTACCAGCAGGTCGTGGAGTACACGTCGCACCGTTGACCCCGGTCGCACCGTCAACTCCCGCCCGGCGGCGGGTCGGAGCCCCCGACCCGCCGCCGGGCACCCGCCGTACGCCACGAGTCATCCGTAGAGGAGGTACTCCTTCCGCGTCCGCCGGAAGGCCGCCAGCTCGTCCCGCCAGGACGCCACGACCTCGTCGGCCGTCGCCCCCGCGTCGATCATCGTGCGCACGCCGGTGGAGCCGGTCAGCTTGTCGATCCACTGGTCGGAACGCCAGGCGAAGCCGCTCCAGACCTTCTTGGCGGTCACCAGGAGCGCGATGCCGGTCCGGACGGGGTCGAACGCGGCCCGGTCGGCGACATGGATCTGCACGCCACCGATGGTCTTGCCCTCGAACTTGGAGAAGGTGGGGGCGAAGTAGGCCTCCCGGAAGTGCACGCCGGGCAGCCCGAGGCCACCGACCGACTCGGCCCACCGGCCGTCCAGACCCTCCGCGCCGAGCAGTTCGAACGGCCGCGTGGTACCCCGTCCCTCCGACAGGTTCGTGCCCTCGAAGAGACAGGTGCCGGAGTACACCAGAGCCGTGTCGGCCGTCGGCATGTTGGGGCTGGGCGGCACCCAGGGGAGCGCGGAGGCGTCGTAGAAGTCCGACCGCTTCCAACCGGACATCAGGACGGTCTCCAGCGCCACCGGCTTGGTCAGGAACTCCTTGTTGAACAGCCGCGCCAGCTCCGCCACCGTCATCCCGTGCGCCTGCGCGATCGGCTGCCGGCCGACGAAGCTCGCGAACTCCCGGTGCAGCACCGGCCCCAGCGCCGCCCGCCCGGTCACCGGGTTCGGCCGGTCCAGCACCACGAACCGTTTGCCCGCGAGCCGGGCCGCCTCCATGCAGTCGTACAGTGTCCAGATGTACGTGTAGAAGCGCGCGCCCACGTCCTGGATGTCGAAGACCACGGTGTCCACGCCGGAGGCGGTGAAGATGTCGGCGAGCGGCTGTCCGCTCTTGAGATACGTGTCGTAGACGGGCAGCCCGGTCGCCGGGTCGTCGTAGCGGCCCTCCGAGCCCCCCGCCTGCGCGGTGCCGCGGAAGCCGTGTTCCGGGCCGAAGACGGCGACGAGTTTCACGCGGGCGTCGGCGTGCATGACGTCGACGATGTGGCGTACGTCCGTGGTGACGCCGGTGGGGTTCGTCACGATCCCGACCTTGTGGCCGCGCAGGAGCGAGTAGCCGTCGCTTCGTAGGCGCTCGAAGCCGGTGCGGAGGCGGTCACCGGTGGCGGCCACGGGGGCCGGGGCGGGGATGGGGACGGCGGGGGCAGTCGCCAGGCCGGCCGCCGCGGTGGCCGTGAGAAGGGCTCGCCGGGAGAGGCGCATGGGGGGACCTCCGTGATCGCGGAAGGTGGGCACCGGCACGCTATGCGCAACCGCCGGCGTGCGGAAGCCGCCGGTGCCCGTTGCCTGGTCGGGCCCGCGCGGCGGGGCCGCACAATGTCACACTCCCGGGCGCCCCGCGGGGAGCGGACACCCCTTCCCTTGCAACATACCGACTGGTTAGTCTGACGTCGCAGCAGAGCCGACTGCGGACGGAGCCGACCGCGTGCGGAGCCGACTGCTCGCAGAGCCGATTGGCGTCGCGTCGAAGGAGACCGATGGTGGAAGCCGTGCAGGATGCGGGAGTGGTCGTCACCGGTGCGGGAGGCGGCATCGGAGCCGCGCTGGCCCGCCGCTTCGCCGCGGAGGGAGCCAGAGTCGTCGTCAACGACCTCGATGCCGCCAACGCCCGCGCCGTGGCCGAGGAGATCGGCGGCATCGCGGTCCCCGGCGACGCGTCCACGATCGTGACCGAGGCCCGGGACGCCCTCGGCGGCACGATCGACGTCTACTGCGCCAACGCGGGCGTCGCCTCGGGCGGCACCGAGGCGGCCGGCGAGAAGGTCTGGGAGCTCGCCTGGGACGTCAACGTGATGGCCCACGTCCGGGCCGCCCACGAACTGCTCCCGGCCTGGCTGGAGCGCGGCAGCGGCCGTTTCGTCTCCACCGTCTCCGCGGCCGGACTGCTCACCATGATCGGCGCCGCCCCCTACAGCGTCACCAAGCACGGCGCGTACGCCTTCGCCGAGTGGCTGTCGCTGACCTACCGTCACCGGGGCCTGAAGGTGCACGCGATCTGTCCGCAGGGGGTGCGCACCGACATGCTCGACGCCACCGGCAGCGCCGGCGACCTGGTGCTCCAGCCGACCGCCATCGAGCCGGAGGACGTCGCGAACGCCCTCTTCGCGGGGATCGAGGAGGACCGCTTCCTGATCCTGCCGCACCCCGAGGTGGCCGGTTACTACCAGGTGCGGGCCACGGAACCGGACCGCTGGCTGACGAACATGAACCACATCCAGCAGAAGTGGGAGGCGGGCCGGTGACCACCTATGCCGACCGCCCCTGGGTGGCCCTCCTCAGCGACGCGCAGCGCGCCCCCGTGACCCCCGCCGACTCCCTGGTGCACGCCCTGCGCGCGGCCGTGGCGGACGTTCCGGACCGCACCGCGCTCGCCTACTTCGACGGCCGGCTCAGCTACCGCGAGGTGGACGAGCTGAGCGACTCGGTCGCCGGGCATCTCGCCGCGCGCGGACTGGAGCGGGGCGACCGGGTCGCGATCCTGCTGCAGAACTCCCCGCACTTCGTGCTCGCGCTGCTCGGCGCCTGGAAGGCCGGCGCGACCGTCGTGCCGGTCAACCCCATGTACAAGTCGGGCGAGGTCCGCCACGTCCTGCACGACGCGGACGTGCGCGCCCTGGTCTGCTCCGACCGCGCGTGGGAGTCGTACCTGCGCGAGACGGCGGCCGACTCGGCCGTGAGCATCGTCCTCACGGGCTGCGAACTGGACTTCCAGAGCCGTGACGACGCGCGCGTGCTGACCTTCGAGCGACTTCCGGGTGCCGCGGACGCCGACGACCTCGGGACGGTCGCCGCGCGGGGACACAAGGCCCCCGAAGACCGCGACGCGGGTCCCTCGGACATCGCGCTGATCAGCTACACGTCCGGCACCAGCGGCACCCCCAAGGGCGCCACCAACACGCACGGCAACATCATGTACAACGCCGAGCGGCAGCGGACCGGTCTCGGGCTGCCCGAGGCGCCGGTGTACTTCGCGATGGCGCCCCTGTTCCACATCACCGGCATGGTCTGCCAGCTCGCCGCCTGCCTCAACAGCGCGGGCACACTGGTCCTCGCCTACCGCTTCGAGGCGGGGGTCGTGCTCGACGCGTTCGCCGAGCACCGGCCGCTCTACACCGTCGGCCCCTCGACGGCCTTCATGGCCCTGGCCGCCCATCCGTCCGTCACACCGGACCACTTCTCGTCCTTCGTGAACATCTCCTCCGGCGGCGCACCACTGCCGCCGGCCCTGGTGGAGAAGTTCCGCGCCGGATTCGGGCCCTACATCCGCAACGGCTACGGGCTCACCGAATGCACCGCGCCGTGCGCCTCCGTACCGCCGGGCCGGGAGGCCCCCGTCGACCCGGTCTCGGGCACGCTGGCCGTCGGCCTGCCGGGCCCCGACAGCGTCGTACGCATCGTCGACGAGCAGGGCAGGGAGGTCCCGTTCGGGGAACAGGGCGAGATCCTCGTCACGGGACCGCAGGTCGTGCCGGGCTACTGGCAGCGCCCCGAGGCCACCGCCGAGACCTTCCCGGACGGTGAGCTGCGCACCGGCGACATCGGGTTCATGGACCCGGAGGGCTGGCTCTACGTCGTCGACCGCAAGAAGGACATGATCAACGCGTCCGGCTTCAAGGTGTGGCCCCGCGAGGTCGAGGACGTGCTCTACACCCATCCGGCGGTCCGCGAGGCGGCCGTCGTGGGCATCCCCGACGGCTACCGCGGCGAGACCGTCAAGGCGTACATCAGCCTGCGGCCGGGCGCCGAGGAGGACCCCGACGCGCTCGCCGCGTACTGCAAGGAGAGACTGGCCGCCTACAAGTATCCGCGGTACGTGGAGATCCTGCCCGACCTGCCGAAGACGGCGAGTGGGAAGATCCTCCGTCGGGAACTGCGTACGCGCTCGCAGGCCCCGGAGTAGAGAACAATCTCAGTGGACGGCGTGCCTCCGGGCAGCGTCCTCCACCGAGCGGCGCTTTCATCGAACCACGTACGGAAGGCAGGTGGCGGCAGTGCCCAGAACGACGGACGGCGACGGTACGCCCGTCCCGCAGCGGCTCCTGGCCGCCGCCACCCGGCTCTTCGCCGAGCAGGGCTACGACCGGACCTCCGTGCAGGAGATCGTCGAGGCGGCAGGCGTCACCAAGGGGGCGCTCTACCACTACTTCGGCTCGAAGGACGACCTCCTGCACGAGGTGTACGCACGCGTGCTGCGCATCCAGCAGGAGCGGCTGGACGCGTTCGCGGAGTCCGACGCGCCGGTGGAGGAGCGGGTCCGGGGCGCGGCGGCGGACGTGGTCGTCACGACCATCGACAATCTCGACGACGCCTCGATCTTCTTCCGCTCGATGCACCATCTCAGCCCCGAGAAGCTCAAGCAGGTGCGGTCCGAGCGGCGCCGCTACCACGAGCGCTTCCGCGCGCTGATCGAGGAGGGCCAGAGGAAGGGCGTCTTCTCCACGGCCACCCCGGCGGACCTGGTCGTCGACTACCACTTCGGATCGGTCCACCATCTGTCGACGTGGTACCGCCCGGACGGCCCGCTCACTCCGCAGGAAGTCGCCGAGCACCTGGCCGACCTGCTGCTGCGTGCGCTGCGGCCGTAGTCTCCTCCCCGTCCATGGGGCTCCGCCCCAGACCCCGCCAGGGGCGCTGCGACCCCGGGCCCCCTGGACCCCCGCTTCGCCCGAAGGGCTCGTCCTCAAACGCCGGACGGGCTGGGTATGTCAGCCCGTCCGGCGTTTGAGGACGAGGCCGTTCAGGCCGATGCGGGGGTCTGGGGGCGGAGCCCCCAGTTACGGGACGGGCAGGGGCGGCGGGGGCGAACACCCCCCACCGCCCCCGGTGTCACACGTACTTCTTGATCTCCCGCCGCGCCAGCGACCGCTGGTGCACCTCGTCCGGCCCGTCCGCGAGCTTCAGGGTGCGCGCACTGGCCCAGAGCTCCGCCAGCGGGAAGTCCTGGCTCACACCCCCGGCACCGTGCAGTTGCACCGCCTTGTCGAGGATGTCGACGACCGTACGCGGAGTGGCGATCTTGATCGCCTGGATCTCGGTGTGGGCGCCCCGGTTGCCGACCGTGTCCATCATCCACGCGGTCTTCAGCACCAGCAGCCGCAGCTGCTCGACGGCCACCCGCGCGTCGGCGATCCAGTTCTGGACCACGCCCTGCTGTGCCAGCGGCTTGCCGAACGCCGTCCGGGACACCGCCCGCCGGCACATCAGCTCGATCGCCCGCTCGGCCATGCCGATCAGCCGCATGCAGTGGTGGATACGGCCGGGGCCGAGCCGCGCCTGGGCGATGGCGAAGCCGCCGCCCTCCTCGCCGACCAGGTTGGTGACGGGCACGCGGGCCCCGTCGAAGACGACCTCCGCGTGCCCGCCGTGGGAATGGTCCTCGTAGCCGTACACCTGCATGGCGCGCCGGACTTCGACCCCCGGCGTGTCGCGCGGGACCAGGACCATGGACTGCTGGCGGCGGATGTCCGGGCCGTCCGGGTCCGTCTTGCCCATCACGATGAAGATCCTGCAGTCCGGGTTCATGGCCCCGGAGATGTACCACTTGCGGCCGGTGACGACGTACTCGTCGCCGTCCCGCTGGATGTGTGTGGTGATGTTGGTCGCGTCGGAGGAGGCCACCTCCGGCTCGGTCATCGCGAACGCCGAGCGGATCTCACCGGCGAGCAGCGGCTCCAGCCACTGCTTCTTCTGCCGCTCGTCGCCGAACTGCGCGAGCACCTCCATGTTGCCGGTGTCCGGCGCCGCGCAGTTCAGCGCGGTGGGCGCCAGGTGCGGGCTGCGGCCGGTGATCTCGGCGAGCGGCGCGTACTGGAGGTTGGTGAGTCCGGCTCCGTGCTCGGCGTCGGGCAGGAAGAGGTTCCACAGCCCCTGCCTGCGTGCCTCGGCCTTCAACTCCCCGACCACGGCGGGCGTGTCCCACGGCGAGGCCAGCCGGGCGCGCTGCTCCTCCGCCACCGCCTCCGCCGGGTACACGTACTCGTCCATGAAGGCGAGCAGCCTGTCGCGCAGTTCCTCGGTGCGCGCGTCGAATGCGAAGTCCATGGCGGATCAGCCTTCCTGAAGAGTGGTCAGGCCGTGCTCGATGAAGAACGGCACCAGATCACCGATGCGGTCGAAGCCCGCGCCGACCGTCTGGCCGAGCGTGTAGCGGTAGTGGATGCCCTCCAGGATCACGGCGAGCTTGAACCAGGCGAACGCCGTGTACCAGGCGACGTCGGACGCGTCGCGCCCCGAGCGCGCGGCGTACCGTTCGACGATCTCGGCCGGGTCCGGGTGTCCGGCGGCCGAAGCGGTCGTGCTGATGGGGGAGTCGGGCAGTTCGAGGGGCGCGCTGTACATCACCAGCAGGCCCAGGTCGGTCAGCGGGTCGCCGAGCGTGGACATCTCCCAGTCCAGGATCGCCTTGATCCGGTCGTCCTCGCCGATCAGTACGTTGTCGAGCCGGTAGTCGCCGTGCACGACGGTGGGCGCGGGGGAGTGCGGCAGCGCGCGCCCCAGGGCCGCCTGCAGCTCGTCGATCCCGGTCAGCTCACGGTTTCTGGAGGCGTCCAACTGCTTGCCCCAGCGCCGCAGCTGACGGTCCAGGAAGCCTTCGGGGCGGCCGAAGTCGGCGAGGCCCACCTCGGCGGGATCCACGGCGTGCAGTGCGACGAGCGTGTCGACCAGCCCGAGCACCGCGTCCCGCGTGCGCTGCGGGCCGAGCGGGGCGAGCTGCTCGGCGGTGCGGTACGGCGTGCCGTCCACGAACTCCATGACGTAGAAGGGAGCGCCCAGCACCTCCGCGTCCTCGCAGAGCAGCACCGGGCGCGGCACCGGGACGGCCGTCGGATGCAGGGCGCTGATCACCCGGTGTTCGCGCTTCATGTCGTGCGCGGTGGCCAGCACATGGCCGAGCGGAGGCCGCCGTACGACCCATCGTGTGGTGCCGTCCGTGACCGCGTACGTGAGGTTCGACCGTCCGCCCTCGATCAGCCGGCCGGTCAGCGGGCCGCGCGCCAGGCCGGGCCGCTCGCCGTCGAGCAGGCCGCGCAGCCGGTCGAGATCGAGACCTGGCGGGTGGTCGGGACTCATCGTTTCTCCTACACGCGAGGGAGCGGGACGTGACCATGATGCCGACCAGTCGGTATGTCGTCCAGGGTGTACGCCAAACGTGATCGGCGTCTCCTCCGGAGGCCGGGGGAGACGCCGGGAGGGCATCGAGGAGAGCCGCCGGAGGGAGGGCTCCCGGGGTGTTACGGGGAGGAGGCCCCGGGGGTCGGCCGTCCCGTCCGCCGCCGCGTCACTAGTGGTCGTCCCAGTGGCCGTCGTGCTCGGCGTGCCGGTGTCCGTCGTGCAGATAGTCGAGGTGGTCGCCGTGCTCGACCGCCGGGTGACCGCAGCCGTCGCCGTGCTGGTGGCCCCCGTGGTCGTCGTGCGCCGTGTGGCCGCTCGGCTCGCACTCGTCCCAGTGTCCGGAGTGCTCGCGGTGCAGGTGCCCGTCGTGTGCGTAGTCGACGTGGTCCCCGTGCGGCACCGCGGTGTGTCCGCAGGCCGGACCGTGGGTGTGCTGGTGGGCCGAGTGCTCCGGATGGAGGGTGGTCATGGTGCTCACCTTCGTGCGTGGCGGGAAGCGACGGCTCAGGCTAGCGCCAGAAAGCGTCACATCTCCGTCCATTCACCATCATTCGGGCAGGTGTGCCGCCCGGGAGGGCGGAGGGCCGGCGTACGGGTGGAGGGGGTCACGGCCGTGCCCGGTATCCGGGGGGCAGTCGTGGCCGTGCCCGGCCCCCGGCTTCTCAGAACACCAGCGCCGCCGCGCAGACGGCCAGCGCGACCGTGCACAAGGTCGCGGCCGTGGCGTGCCGCGGTGTGAGGGTGGGCGGGCCGCCGGCGGTGCCGGACGCGGCCAGCACCCGGATGCGGTGGTGCGCGAGCGCCAGGAGCCCCAGCCACAGCGCGCCGCACAGGACACCCACCACGACGCCGGTCGCCGAGGGACCGCCGTGCAGCGCCGCCTTCGCCGCCAGCACCGCGGCGACGGTGCTCGACAGGGTCGTACGTCGCCACGCGAGCCGGGTGCGCTCCGGCTGCAGCCCGGGGTCCCGCTCGGGGACGGGCACGGTCATCCTTCCCAGCCGACGAGGACGACGACGACCATCGCGACCGCGACCACCGCGACGGCGATGCTCAGCAGCGCCGGGAAGCGCGACACGGGGAGGTCGTCTCCCCTCCGCATCGCCCGCTCGCACCGCACCCAGTGGTTGACGGCCCGCAGCGAGCACAGCACGCCCGCCGCCAACAGGGCCAGCGCGAGACCGACTCGCCAGGCCCAGCGCAGGTCCGGCAGGAACTGGTCCACGGCGAAGCCGCCCCCGATCAGCGCCAGGGCGGTGCGCAGCCAGGCCAGGAAGGTGCGCTCGTTGGCCAGGGAGAACCGGTAGTCGGGAGTGCGGCCCTCCTGCCGGACCTCCTCGGGCGCGAACCACAGCCGGACGTTCCGTACGAATTCGATCACGTCCGGGACCCTACTCGGCTGTTCCGCGGTGCCGGCCGCCACCGTCGGGCGCCGCGAAGGGTCAGCCCGTCGCCCGGTGCTCGCGCAGGCGTTCGTAGGCCGCCAGTCCGTCCGGCACCCATGTCCACTCCGTCAGGCGCCGCTCCACCTCCTCCTCGGTGAGGAAGGCGTGCCAGGCGACCTCCTCCGTCTGGGGGTTCACGGGGAGGTCGCAGCGGACCTCGTAGACGGCGGACCACCAGGTGTGCCCCGCGCCGTCGTCGTAGAGGAACTTGAAGAGCGGGACGGGGCTCGGGAGTCCGGAGACGCCCAGTTCCTCCTCGGCCTCGCGCAGGGCCGCGGCGTCGTAGGATTCGCCCGCGCCCACGACCCCGCCGACGAACATGTCGTACAGGGACGGGAAGACCAGCTTGGTGGCGGTGCGGCGGTGGACGAAGAGCCGGCCGACCGAGTCCCGGGCCTGGATGAACACGCACCGGTGGCGGAGTCCGCGCGCGTACGCCTCTCCGCGCGGGGACTCCCCGACGACCACGTCGTTCTCGTCCACGATGTCGAGGATCTCGTCAGCGGCGCTCATGTCTCCATCCAACCAGCCCCGTTCGACCGGCCCCGGGTCGGCCCGCCTCCGGGACGTCCCCGGGGAACACGCGCCCCCGGCCCCTCCGCGGAGTTCCGGCCGGCCACGCGATGCGCCCGGGTCGCGGCGTACCGCTCCGCCGACCGGGTTTTCCGGGGCGGTGCGTGCCGTTGGGCCGATCGGGTGTCCGCCGCCCGTGGGCGGTGCCGCTCACGGGCCCGCGGTGCGGCTCACCGGGCGCAGGCGCCGTCGTGCTCGGCCGAGGCGGTTCAGCGCCGTTGGAGGTCCGGCGCGAGCTCCGTGTTCTTCGCGCCGGCCGGCATCGCGGGGTGCATCCCGAGCAGCACGATGCCCGTCACGATCGCCGCGAGTCCGGCCGCCTCCCAGGTCAGCGCGCCCACGTCGGTCCGCAGCCGGTCCCCGAGGAACCCCACCCCGCAGAGGATCCCGGCGAGCGGCTGGGCGGCGGTGAGCGCGGGCAGCGACATCCGCAGTTCCGCCGTCTCGAAGGCGCTCTGCACCAGCAGCAGCCCCGACACGCCGAGCACCAGCACCCCGTACGGCTGCCAGCTGATGAGCAGTTCGCTCCAGCCGCCCTCGCCGAACCGCTGCCCGCTCACCCGGGTGAGCGCGTCCTGCACCCCGTACAGCACCCCCGCGGCCAGGGCGAGCAGTACCGGAGCGGCGCCCAGCCGGGAGCGTTTGGCGTAGGCGGTGAGGAGGAGCGCGAGCCCGATCATGACGCCGATGATCAGCCAGTGCCGCAGCGGATCGGACACCGCGTCACCGCCCTTGGGGCGGCCCGCCAGGATGAACGCGGTCACTCCGCCCGCGAGCAGGGCGAGCCCGGACCAGCCCTGACGGCCCAGCGGCTTCTTCGTCTGGTGGCGGGAGAGGCCGAGCGCGAACAGCAGGTTGGTCGCCAGGAGCGGTTCCACCAGGGAGACCTCGCCCTTGCCCAGGGCGATCGCGCCGAGAACCATGCCGCACACCATGAGCCCGATGCCGCCGAGCCAGCGCGGCACCCGGATGAGGTCCAGCAGCAGACGGGGGGAGAGGAAGTCGTTCAGCGGGGCGCGTGACGCGGCGTTCTGCTGGAGCACGAAACCGAAACCCAGGCAACAGGCCGCGCTCACCGAGAGAATCAGAACGAGAACCGACACGCTGGGTACCTCGATACATCCGGAGTCAGATCGGGTCACGGGTGCGTATCCCGCCGACTGTAGTGCCACCCTCCAGGCCCTGCCCACGGAGTACCCGCAACGGGGCGGTTGACTCGGTCACTCTTCTTGCCGAAGGATCTGACCGATCAGTAACCACGGCGGGCCGGTCATCGGCTGTCCCGATCGGTCCCCGCCGATGCCCTGATCGCCATTTTCCTGTCAACCAGCCGTGACGACGGTGACTTGTGACGAAGCCGACATGCGCGTCGTCATGCCGAGAGGACGGGCCCATGGCCTACGACGCAGATGTGATCGTGATCGGAGCGGGGCTCGCGGGGCTCGCGGCGACCGCGGAGCTCGTCGACGCGGGCCGCAAAGTGATCCTCCTCGACCAGGAGCCCGAGCAGTCGATCGGCGGCCAGGCGCACTGGTCCTTCGGCGGTCTCTTCTTCGTGAACTCGCCCGAGCAGCGCCGGATGCGCATCAAGGACAGCCATGCGCTCGCCCTCCAGGACTGGATGGGCACGGCGGGCTTCGACCGCGCGGAGGACCACTGGCCGCGCCGCTGGGCCGAGGCGTACGTGGACTTCGCGGCCGGCGAGAAGCGGTCCTGGCTGCACCAGCAGGGGGTGCGCTTCTTCCCGGTGGTGGGCTGGGCGGAACGCGGCGGCTACGACGCCAACGGCCACGGGAACTCCGTACCCCGCTTCCACATCACGTGGGGAACCGGGCCGGGACTGGTCGCCCCCTTCGAGCGGCGGGTGCGCGCCGGGGTCGCGCGCGGCCTCGTCGAGCTCAGGTTCCGCCACCGGGTCACGGGTCTGTCCCGCAGCGCGGGCGCCGTCGACACCGTCACCGGCGAGATCCTCGAGCCGTCGGGGATCGAGCGCGGCCAGGCCAGCGGGCGGACCGTGACCGGCGCGTTCGAACTGAAGGCGCAGGCGGTGATCGTCACCTCGGGCGGTATCGGCGGCGACCACGACCTGGTGCGCGCCAACTGGCCCGAGCGGCTGGGCACCCCGCCCGAGCGGATGATCTCGGGGGTGCCCGCGCACGTCGACGGCAGGATGCTCGGGATCGCGGAGGAGACCGGCGCGCGCCTCATCAACCGCGACCGCATGTGGCACTACACCGAGGGGATCCAGAACTGGAACCCCATCTGGGACAACCACGGCATCCGCATCCTGCCCGGCCCCTCCTCCCTCTGGCTGGACGCGCGCGGCAACCGGCTTCCGGTGCCGCTCTTCCCCGGCTTCGACACGCTCGGCACGCTCGAACACATCATGCGGACCGGCTACGACTACACGTGGTTCGTGCTCGACCAGAAGATCATCGGCAAGGAGTTCGCGCTCTCGGGTTCGGAACAGAATCCCGACCTGACCGGCAAGTCGGTCAAGGGTGTCGTCGGACGGGCGCGCGCCGACGTGCCCGGGCCGGTCAAGGCGTTCATGGACAACGGCGCCGACTTCGTCGTCGAGAAGGACCTCGGCGCGCTCGTGCGCGGCATGAACGCGCTCACCAAGGAGCCCCTGATCGACGAGGCCGCGCTGCGCCGCGAGATCGTCGCGCGCGACCGGGAGATCGCGAACCCGTTCACCAAGGACCTCCAGGTGACCGCGATCCGCGGGGCCCGCAACTACCTCGGCGACAAGCTGATCCGCACGGCCACGCCGCATCGCATCCTCGATCCGAAGGCGGGCCCGCTCATCGCCGTGCGCCTCCACATCCTCACCCGCAAGACGCTCGGCGGCCTGGAGACGGACCTCTCGTCGCGGGTCCTGACCGAGGGCGGGGATCCGCTGGAGGGCGTGTACGCGGCGGGGGAGGTCGCCGGGTTCGGCGGCGGCGGAGTGCACGGCTACCGGTCCCTCGAAGGCACGTTCCTGGGCGGCTGCCTCTTCTCCGGCCGCACGGCAGGCCGCGCGGCGGCCGAGGCGGTGGGCTGAGCACCTCCGCGGTCGCCCCCGACGTGCGGACGCGAGTGAGCCGTCCGCACGTCCCGCCGCCCTGCGCATCCCCCGGGCCCGTCATCAACTCGTGCTCACATCGGAGGAGTTGACACGTGTAGGACAGCGGACGGCCCTTGACGTGAACCCTCAGCCAAGGGTTTGCTGTCCGCGATCGCCACTGACCAGCCGCGTCTGTGAGGAAACCTCGCGGTGCCGCCACCCCCGCCACCCCCTCCTCCCCTCGGCCGCGGCCGCAAAGGCTCGGCCCAGGTCTTCGACGCCGCACTCGACGACGCCGAACTCGTCGTCGCGCGCTCCGCGCTGGCGCAGGGCCGCTGGACCGCGGTCCGCTCGCTGCTCGCCGTGACCGGCGACGAGTGGGACCGGCGCGGACACCGCGTCACCGTCCTCGCGCAGGAGTCCACCACCCTCGCCTGGGCGCGCGACTGGCAACTAGCCGAGCCCGAGTCCGCCGACGCCTCCGTGCTCCTCGCCTGTGCCACCGTCCAGCGCGCGCTGGACGGCAAGGACCGTCCCGAACGGGCCCGCGAGACCTGTCACGCCGCTGCCGCGCTCGCTCCCGCCGACCCCACGCCCTGGCTCGGCCTGCTGACACTGGAGCGCACACTCGGCGCCGAGGCCGACGTGGTCCGGCTCTTCGACGAGGTGCGCCACCGCCATCCCGAGCACCACCAGGCCCACCACCTGATGGTCGCCCGCCTCGCCGAGCGCCGCGCCCAGGCGGGGCAGGACCCGCTCCACGAGGTCTACGACTTCGCCAACTGGGCGGCCGAGCAGGCTCCCGCGGACTCGCCGCTCGCGATCCTGCCCGTCGTCGCCCACGCCGAGCGCTACCGCGTGCTCGCCACCGCGGGGAGCGAACCCGCCGACCCGGCCGCCTCCGGACACTGGGTCGGGCGCCGGGCCCGCCAGGTGATGAAGGCCGCCTTCGACTGGTGGCTGGAGTGGGAGCACGACGACCACCCCCGCCGTCTCCTCGACCTCAACTTCCTCGCCCACGCGAAGTCCTGCGAGGGCCGGGGCGCCGAGGCCGCCGCGCTGTTCCACCGCATCGGGCCGCACGCCACCCCGGTGCCCTGGTCGTACCCGGACCGCGACCCGTACAAGGCATTCCGTGCCGCCCGCGACAGCGCGCTCGGCACGGCGTGAACGACCGCTCCAGAGAACCGGACCACCGGACATCCGAAAGGACGACCCCGCGATGACGACGGGCAGTTCGAGCACATCGAGCAGTGCGAACACGGGAAGACCTGCCGCGGCCGACGGCGGCATCAGCACCTTCAAGGGGCAGGACCGCGCCCTGAAGGCCAACCGGCTGGGCACCGGCGGGCTGCTCCTGTCCGTCCTCGCCGCGACGGCCCCCCTCATGGTGGTCGCGGGTGTCATGCCCACCACATTCGCGGTGATGGGCATCGTCGGACAGCCACTGCTCTTCGTCATCCTCGGCGTGGTGCTGGTGCTCTTCAGCGTCGGGTACGCCGAGATGAGCCGCCACGTCCACAACGCGGGCGCCTTCTACGCCTACGTCGCCCGCGGTCTCGGCGGCACCGCCGGCGCGGGCGCCGCCGCGGTCGCGCTGCTCGCCTACAGCACGCTCCAGGTCGGCATCTACGGCATCTTCGGTTTCGAGGTGTCCAGGCTGTTCTCCACCTACCTCGACGTCGACATGGCCTGGTGGATACCTGCCCTGGTGGCCGTGCTGGTCGTCGGCGCGCTCGCCTGGCTGAAGGTCGACGTCAACGCGCGGGTGCTCGGCGTCCTGCTGATCGTCGAGGTGGCGCTCGTCGTCGTCTTCGACGTCGCGGCCGTCGCCGATCCCGCGAAGCAGGGGCTCTCGCTGCACGCCTTCAACCCCGACACCCTCACCGGGGCCGGGGTCGGCACCGCGCTGTGCTTCTGCATCGCCGCCTTCACCGGCTTCGAACAGGCGCCGGTGTACGCGGAGGAGACGAGCCGCCCGCACATCCTCGTCCCCCGGGTGATGTTCCTGGCGATCGGCTTCGTCGCCGTCTTCTTCGCGATCAGCTCCTGGGCGCTGACCGTCGCCACGGGACCCTCCGGGATCGTCGACGCCTCCCGGAAGCAGAGCGCGGGACTGCTGTTCTTCCTCACCGAGTCCCGCCTCGGGGGCACCTTCACGGACGTCCTGCACGTGCTTTTCGTGACCGGTATGTTCGCGGCGCTGCTCAGTTTCCACAACGTCGTCGCGCGGTACGCCTTCGCCATGGGCCGCGAGGGGCTGCTGCCCAAGGCCTTCGGCCGGACCACCGGAGCCAGCGGCGCCCCCGGCACCGGCTCGCTCCTGCAGACCGCCGTCTCCGTGATCGTTCTGGCCGCCTTCGCCGTGACCGACGACAAGCCGACCGGCGACCCGACCGCGCCCGTGCTGCACCTGTTCACCTGGGGCGGCAACGTCGGCGCGCTCGGCGTCATCCTGCTGATGGCGGCGGCCTCTCTCTCCGTCATCGTCTTCTTCGTCCGACGAGGCGCCGCACGGGCCCAGGCCTGGCGCCTGGTCACCGCGGCCGTCTCGGGTCTCGCCCTGCTCGTGATCGCGGGCTACACCGTGAAGGACTTCGACGTCCTGGTCGGCACCGGCCCGGACTCCGTACTGAGCCGGCTGCTGCCCGCCCTCGTCGCGGTCGCCCTGGTCGTCGGCCTGGTCCAGGGTCTGGTGCTGCGTTCCCGCGCCCCCGAGGCACACGCCAGGATCGGACTCGGCAACGAGGCCTTCCAGCTGGACAAGGCGGCGGACTCCAGGTCCGGGGCCGACTCCGGGTCCGGGGCCTGAGGAGTCGCGTGGAGGCGCCGAGAGGCGAGGAGACGCCGTGGAGCGGGCAGGCCCGCGGCGCGTCCCGGACGCCCGTCGGTGTCTGAGAAAGCTGAGAAAGTGATGACGGAATTCTGACGGGCACCCGCTGCCGCTGGCCTGAAGGGGGTCGCGGGTGCTCGTATGGGTGTGTGAACCCTGAACATTCCCGAGAGCAGGGACAGGACCGGCCGCGGGCGCGTACCTCGCAGGCCCCACCGGCGCGCTCGCCGGAGCGGCCCGCTGAACGGGAACCGGAGCGCCCGGACGAGCCCGGCACGCCCATCGGCCGCCGGCTCCTGCTCGGCACCCTCGGACTCGGCGCACTCGGCGTGCTGACCGCGCCCCCGCTCCAGCGCGGTCTCGAGTCGCTCTTCGCCGGCGACCCCACGGGTCTGACCGGCCTGCTCCCCAACGGCGGCGGCTTCCGCTACTACTCCGTGACCTCCTCCGTCCCGCACAAGGGCCCCGCGGACTACCGCCTCACCATCGACGGCCTGGTCGACCGCCCCCGCAGCTACACCCTGGCCGACCTCAAGGCACTGCCCCAGACCCGGCTCGTCCACGACGTGCAGTGCGTCACGGGCTGGCGGGTGCCGGGCACGCCCTTCGAAGGGGTGCGCCTCTCGCAGATCCTCGACGCGGCGGGCGTACGCCCCACGGCCCGCGCGATCCGGTTCACCTGCTTCGACGGGGCGTACACGGAGAGCCTCACGCTGCGGCAGGCCCGGCGCCCCGACGTCCTGGTGGCCCACCGGATGCAGGACAAGGCCCTCGGCCACGACCACGGCGGCCCGGTCCGCCTCTACGTCGCCCCCATGTACTTCTACAAGTCCGCCAAGTGGCTCTCCGGCATCACCGTCACCGAGGACGTGCGTCCCGGGTACTGGGAGGACCGGGGCTACGACGTGGACGCATGGGTCGGCCGTTCGAACGGACGCGACGATGCACCCACGAGTTGACGACACCCCGGCCGTCTCGGCGCCCACGGCGCGCGTACACCGCTTCAGCCGGGCGGAACGCTGGGTGCACCGCCTGACGGCCCTGCTGATGGGCGTGTGTGTGGCGACGGCGGCGTGCCTGTACCTCCCGTTCTTCGCCGAGCTGGTGGGCCGCCGTGAACTCGTCGTCAGGGTCCACGAGTTCGCGGGCCTGCTGCTTCCGGTGCCGGTCCTGGCGGGCCTGGCCTCCCGGGCCTTCCGCGCGGACCTGGGCCGGCTGAACCGCTGGGGTCCGCACGACCGCCGGTGGATGCGTGCGGCCCTGCGGCGGGACCCGCTCCGCTCCTCCCGGCCGGCGGCCAAGTTCAACGCGGGCCAGAAGACCTACGCGGCCTGGATCGCGGGCGCGAGTCTGGTCATGCTCGCCACCGGGCTGCTCATGTGGTTCACGCACCTCACCCCGCTGATGTGGCGGACCTCGGCGACCTTCGTCCACGACTGGCTGGCCCTGACGATCGGCATCGTCCTCGGCGGCCACATCGGGATGGCCCTCGGTGACCCGGAGGCCCGGCGGGGGATGCGCACCGGCACGGTGAGCCGGGACTGGGCGGAGCGGGAACACCCGCTGTGGCGGCCCGACGACAGGCATGAGCCCCGACAGGCCTCAGCCCCGACGGGCCCTGGCCCCGACAGGCACTAGCCGGGACAGGCACCTGCCCCGACAGGCACTGGTCAGACGGGCCCTGCCCCAGACACTCCGACCTCGGCCGGCAACGGTCCCACCGGGTTCGACTGCGACCGGCATCAGCGCCTACAGCTCCCGCAGGGCCTGCTCCCCGAAGTCCAGCAACACCTTGCACGAGCGGCTGCGGTCGGCCGCCAGCGCGAACGCCGACTCGGCGTCCGCCAGCGGCACGACCGCGCTGATCAGCGCGTCGAATCGGGGCTCGGCGGCGAGCAGTGCCAGCGCCTCGTCGAACTCCGCGTGGAAACGGAACGCGCCCCGCAGCTCGATCTCGCGACTCACCAGCAGGTTCCCCGCGAACGGGCTGCTCCCGGGCGGCAGCATGCCGAGCTGGACCACGACCCCGCCGCGCCGTACGAGGCGCAGACACGTGTCCAGCCCCGCGGCCACCCCGGACGCCTCGACGGCCACGTCGGTCTCCGCGGGCCACCCGGGATCGGCCCGGTCGTCGGCCCGTACGAGGGTGTCGGCCCCGGCCCGGGACGCGTACTCCAGAGCCCGTGCCAGCGGATCGGTGACCGTCACCCGTGCCGCGCCCGCGGCTCTCGCGGCGGCCACCACGAGGCAGCCGATCGGCCCGGCCCCGGTGACCAGCACATGCCGGTCCCGCACCTCCCCGGCCCGGCGCACGGCGTGCAGGGCGACCGACAGCGGCTCGGCGAGCGCGGCCCGCCGCGGGTCGAGTCCCGCGGGCAGCGCCCGCAGCTGCGCGGCGGGTACCGCCAGCAGGGCCGAGAACCCGCCCTGGACGTGCGGCGTACGCGCCGCGCTGCCCAGGTAGCGGGTGTCCCGGCACACGTTCGCCCGCCCGTCGGCGCACTCGGGGCACGTTCCGCACGCCGTCGCCGGGTGCACGGCGACGGCCGTACCGGGTGCCGGGCCCGAGGCCCCGGCGCCGTACGACACCACCGTTGCGACGATCTCGTGGCCCGGCACCATCGGCTCCCGCAGGCGGAAGTCCCCGACGCCGCCGTGCCGCCAGTAGTGCAGATCGGACCCGCAGATCCCGCCGTACCGGACGGCGACCAGCGCCTGCCCGGGCCCGGCGGACGGCACGGGCAGCTCCTCGACCCGCAGACCGCCCTGCGCGTGGATCACACAACCGAGCATCGCCGTATCCCTTCCGGAATCCCTCTCGGACCTCTCAGAGCACACTCGTCATGCCGCCGTCGACGTACAGCACCTGCCCGCCGACGAAGTCCGCCGCCGGCGAGGCGAGGAAGAGCAGGCCGCCGACCAGGTCCTCGGTACGGCCCCACCGCCCGGCCGGGGTGCGCCGCCGCACCCAGGCGCTGAACTCCTCGTCCTCGACGAGGGGCCGGGTCAGTTCGGTCTCGATGTATCCGGGACCCAGTCCGTTCACCTGTACCCCGTGCGGCCCCCAGTCCGCGCACATGCCCTTGGTGAGCATCTTCAGCGCGCCCTTGGTGGCCGCGTACGGGGCGATGCCCGGACGCGCGACCTCGCTCTGCAGCGAGCAGATGTTGATGATCTTGCCGTGGCCACGTCCGGTCATCCGGCGCGCGGCCTCCCGGCCGACCAGGAACGCGCTCGTGAGGTTGGTGTCCAGGATCCGGTGCCAGTCCGCGTCCGTGAACTCCAGCAGCGGGGCCCGCACCTGCATGCCCGCGTTGTTGACCAGGATGTCGAGGGGACTCACCCGCTGTTCGACGTCCGCGATGCCGGCGGCCACCGAGGGGCCGTCGGTGACGTCGAACACCGCCGTGCGCACGTCGCCGGGCAGTTCGGCGGCGGCCTGGTCGAGGCGGTCGGCGTCGCGTCCGTTGAGGACGACCGTGCAGCCCGCTTCCAGGAGCCCGCGGGCGAGTGCGAGTCCGATGCCGCGGCTGGAGCCGGTGACCAGGGCCGTACGGCCGCTGATGTCGAACAGAGGGTGACCCATCCCCGTACCCCTAGATCACGAGTGACAGCAGGAGGACCAGTCCGCCGGCCACCACGGAGATGATCGTCTCCATCACCGACCAGGTCTTGACCGTCTGGCCGACGCTCAGCCCGAAGTACTCCTTGACCAGCCAGAAACCGGCGTCGTTGACATGGCTGAAGAAGAGCGAGCCGGCGCCGATCGCCAGGACCAGGAGCGAGGTGTGCGCGGTCGACATGTCGGCGGCGAGGGGGGCGACCAGGCCGGCCGCCGAGATGGTGGCGACGGTCGCCGAACCGGTCGCGAGCCGGATGGCCACCGCGATCAGCCAGGCGAGCAGCAGCGCGGGGATCGACCAGTCCTTGGAGATGTCCAGGATCATCTGGCCCACACCGCAGTCGATCAGCGTCTGCTTGAAGCCGCCGCCCGCACCCACGATCAGCAGGATGCCCGCGATCGGCGCGAGGGACTTCTCCACCGTGGTGGAAAGGCGGTCCTTGGTGAAACCGGCCGCCCGGCCCAGCGTGAACATGCCCACGAGCACGGCCGCCAGCAGCGCGACCAGCGGCGAGCCGATGACGTCGAAGACGCGCTGCACCTTGTGCGCGGGGTCGTCCACGACGATGTCGACCAGCGCCTTGGACAGCATCAGCACGACCGGCAGCAGCATGGTGGCGAGGGTGGCGCCGAAGCCGGGGCGCTTCTCCAGCTCCTCGGAGGCGCGGGCGGGGATCATGCGGTCGGGGGCCGGTACGTCCACCCAGCGGGCCGCGTACCGGGAGAAGACCGGGCCCGCGATGATCACCGTCGGGATGGCGACCAGGACCCCGAGCGCGAGCGTGACGCCGAGGTTGGCCTTGACTGCGTCGATCGCGACCAGCGGGCCGGGGTGCGGCGGGATCAGGCCGTGCATCACGGACAGGCCGGCCAGCGCCGGGATGCCGATGCGCATCAGGGAGTAGTTGCCGCGCTTGGCGACCATCAGGACGACCGGGATCAGCAGCACGATGCCGACCTCGAAGAACAGCGGCAGTCCGATCACGGAGGCGATCAGCACCATCGCCCACGGCATGGCGCGGCCGCCCGCCTTGGCAAGGATCGTGTCGACGATCTGGTCGGCTCCGCCCGAGTCGGCGAGCAGCTTGCCGAGTATCGCGCCCAGGGCGATCAGGACGCCCACACCGGCGACGGTGGAGCCGAGGCCGGTGGTGAAGCTGACGATCACCTTGTCGAGCGGCGCCCCGGCGACCGCGCCGAGCGCGAGCGAGCCGATGGTCAGGGCCAGAAAGGCGTGCAGCTTGAACTGGGTGATCAGCAGGACGATGACGGCGATGCCCGCCAGCACGGCGACCCCCAGCTGGGCATGGCCCGCGGAGGTGATCGGCTCGACGGCGTCCGCTGCCAGCATCTCGACGCTGAGTCTGGTCACGGTTTTCCCTTGCTCTGAGAAAGGTCTTCGGACAGGTGGGGTTACTGCGAGGGCTGGTCGAGGGACCGGAGCGCGGCCACGGCCCGTTCGGTGATCTCGTCGGGGCCGCCGGAGACGTCCACGCGGACGCCCGCCTCGTCGGCTTCCAGCGGCTGGAGGGTGGCGAACTGCGAGTCCAGCAGCGCCGTCGGCATGAAGTGCCCCTGACGGTGCGACATCCGGTTTTCGATGAGCGCGCGGTCACCGGTCAGATGCACGAAGACGATCCCGGGTGCCGCGGCCCGCAGCCGGTCGCGGTAGCCGCGCTTGAGCGCCGAACTGCTGACGACCCCGCCGAGTCCCTCGCGCTCGTGCGCCCAGCGGCCGATGGCGTCCAGCCACGGCCACCGGTCCTCGTCGCTCAGGGGGGTCCCGGCCGTCATCTTGGCGATGTTGGCCTGGGGGTGGAAGTCGTCGCCCTCGGCGTACGGAACGCCGAGCCGGGCCGCGAGCAGGGGACCGATTGTGGTCTTTCCGGTCCCTGCGACGCCCATGACCACGACGACATGGGGGGTGCTCATCGCTGCCTCACCGTCTTCGTCGACATCTGATGTCGACGACACTGAAACCTATTAGGTACGACTAATTCAAGTACGTGTGACATATAAGTCTGACTTTTTATCCGTGAGCTCGGCCTCGTACCCTGACCCCATGAGCACACGGGGCCGGGGGCTGCACGGACAGGTACTGGACTCCCTCGGACCGGCCATCACCGCCGGCGAGTACCCCCCGGGGAGCGTGCTGCGCACCGACGAGCTGGCCCAGCGCTTCGAGGTGTCACGGTCCGTGATGCGCGAGGCGGTCAGGGTGCTGGAGTCCATGCACCTGGTGGAGTCGCGCCGCCGGGTCGGTGTGACCGTCCGTCCCAAGGTCGAGTGGAACGTCTACGATCCGCAGGTCATCCGGTGGCGGCTGGCCGGCGCCGACCGCCCCCACCAGCTGCGCTCGCTCACCGTGCTGCGCTCCGCCCTCGAACCCGTCGCGGCGGGACTGGCCGCCCGGCACGCCACCGCCGCGCAGTGCGCCGAACTCACCGAGTGCGCCCTCGGCATGGTCGCCACCTCACGCGGTCACCAGCTGGAGGGGTATCTCGTCCACGACGTCGCCTTCCACCGGGTGATCCTCAACGCGTCGGGCAACGAGATGTTCGCGCGCCTCGGCGACGTCGTGGCGGAGGTGCTGGCGGGCCGTACCCACCACGAGATCATGTTCGAGGACCCCGACCCCGCCGCCGTCACCCTGCACGTCCAGGTCGCGGAGGCGGTCCGCGGGGGTGACGCCGCCCGCGCCGAGGAGCTCACCCGCGAGATCACGGTCGGCGCCCTCCAGGAACTCGACATCCTGGCGCCGTGACCGCCCCACGGCCGTGACCTGCCGGGACTACTCGGCGAACTCGCCGTCCACGTAGACCCAGGCGCCGTCGACCCGCTCGAAACGGCTCCGCTCGTGCAGTGAGCCGCCCCGGTAGGACGCCCGGAACGTCACGGTCCCCGTGGCGTGGAAGGCCGACCCCTGACCCGTCCCGAGGATCTCCAGACCCGTCCACCTGGTCCCGGGGTCGAACTCCACCCGGGGCGGCCGCGTCCGCGGATGCCAGGTCCGCAGCAGATACCCCTCGTCCCGCTGGACGAACGCGCTGTACCGCGACCGCATCAGCGCCTCGGCGGTCGGCGCGGCGGCCTCACCACGGTGGAAGCGCCCACAGCACTTCGCGTACGGCTCGGGCAGCCCGCACGGACAGGTACGACTGGTCATGGCCGCCATTGTCCCCCAGGCCGCGTCCGCCCCCGCCCGCGCGTCGGACCGGCGGGCGGGCGGGGGCGGACGCGGAGGCGGCGACGTGCGGCGCCCCCACGGCGTCCGGTGGGGCCGGTGGGGCCGGTGGGGTCGATCCGCCCTACGCCGAGTCCGCGTTCGTCGGCGGGTACGTGGGCCGCGCCGGAAGCGGTGCCGTCAGGACGGGCAGGGGCGGCAGCTTCGGCGTGTGCAGCCACGCCCCGAAGAGGTCGTCCAGCGGCTCCGCCGCGTACCGGGCGACATGCGCGAGGAACGCCGCCGTGCTGACGGCGCCACCCCGGTGCAGGGCGGCCCACCCGCGCAGCATGCGGAAGAAGGCCGTGTCGCCCATCGCGCAGCGCAGGGCGTGCAGGGTGAGCCCGCCGCGCTCGTACAGCCGGTCGTCGAACATCAGCTTGCGGCCCGGGTCGGACAGCACCAGGTCCTGCGGCCGCACGGCGAGCTTCCGGTGCGCCACCGCGGCCAGTTGCTGTGCCGTGCGGCCGCCCGACCGCTCCGACCACAGCCACTCCGCGTACTTCGCGAACCCCTCGTTCAGCCAGATGTGCCGCCAGTCCGTGATGGAGACACTGTTGCCGAACCACTGGTGCGCCAGCTCGTGCGCGACCAGCCGCTCCAAACCGCGCGACCCGTCCACGTGGTTCGCGCCGAACAGCGACAGTCCCTGCGCCTCCACCGGGACGTCGAGCTCCTCCTCCGTCACCACCACGGCGTACTCCCCGAACGGATACGGCCCGAAGAGCTCCTCGAACAGCTCCATCATCGCGGGCTGCCGCGCGAAGTCGCGGGAGAACTCGGCGAGCAGATCCGCGGGCAGATGCCCGGACTGCGGCACACCACCGAGCCCCGGGTCGCCCAGCAGCACCGTCTGGTACTTCCCGATCGACAGCCCGACCAGATAGCTGGACGTCGGCGCCGCCTGCTCGTACACCCAGGTGGTGGTCGACGCCTTCGTCGTACGGGTCAGCAGTCTGCCGCCCGCCACCACCGTGTACGCCGACGGCGTCGTGACCGAGATCTGGTACGAGGCCTTGTCGGCCGGCCGGTCGTTGCACGGATACCAGGACGGCGCGCCCACCGGCTGGCTCGCCACCAGCGCCCCGTCCTCCAGCTCCTCCCAGCCGAGCCCGCCCCAGGGGCTGTTCACCGGCTTGGGGTTGCCCGCCCAGTGCACCTCCACGGTGAAGGCGGCCCCGGCCCGGATCGGCTTCGCCGGGCGGACCCGCAGCTTGCCGCCCCGGTGCGTGTAGTGCGGCGCCTTGCCGTCGACCCGGATCCGGCCGATCCGGAAGTCGGCCAGGTTGAGCTGGAACTCCGCGAGCGCGCCCCGGCCGGCTATCGCGTTGATCCGCGCGGTGCCGGAGAGCCGGTTCGGGCCGGGGCGGTAGTCCAGCGCGAGCTCGTACCGGTGCACCCGGTAGCGGGGATCACCGTTGGCCGGGAAGTACGGGTCCGATCCCACTGTCTGCTGAACGCTCACTGCTGCGTGTGCTCCCTGCGCTGTGCTCGTACGACGTGCCGGTGCACCGTCCCCGGACGCCGTACGGGCCGCGCCTAGGAACGCCATGCCTCGATCGGGTTGCCCAGCCAGCGGGTGTCGTCGGGAACGGATTCCGCCGCCATGACGAGCGACGCGGGTCCCAGTGTGCTGCGCGCCCCGACTGTGCTGCCGGGAAGGACGATTCCGCCCGGGCCCAGGGTGGCGCCCTCACGGAGGACCACATTATCCGTCCGCAAGATCCGGTCGTGGAAGAGGTGGGTCTGCAGCACACAGCCGCGGTTGACCGTGGAGGCGTCCTCCAGGGTGACGAGATCCGTCTCGGGCAGCCAGTAACTCTCGATCCAGGTGCCCTTGCCGATCCGGGCGCCCAGGCCGCGCAGCCACGCGGTCATCAACGGCGTACCGGGCACGGATCCGGCCAGCCACGGCACGGCCACCACCTCGACGAACGTGTCCGCCAGCTCGTTGCGCCACACGAACCCGCTCCACAGCGGGTGCTCGCCGGCCCGGTGCCGGCCCACCAGCAGCCACTTCGCGACGATGGAGAGCACCGCGGCGGCGGCGCCCGCGGCGAGCAGCACCACTCCGCTCAGCGCCCAGGCCCAGGCCCCGAGCGCGCTGAGCGCGGCGACGGTGAGCACGGCCAGCGCGGCCGAGCAGAACACCGGCACGATCCTGCACAGCTCCACCAGACCGCGGGCCCACAGCAGCCGCGCGGGCGGCTCGTAGGTACGGCTCTGGTCGCCGTCCTGCGTCGCGCGCGGCAGCTTCACCGGCGGCAGTCCGAGGTAGGAGCTGCCCTTCTTGGCCTTCTTCGGGGTCGCGGAGAGCACGCCGACCAGACCGCCTTCCGGCACGCTGCGGCCCGGCGCGGTCATCCCGGAGTTGCCGAGGAACGCGCGGCGCCCGATCTCGGCCCGCCCGATGCGCATCCAGCCGCCGCCGAGCTCGTACGGCGCGGTCAGGGTGTCGTCCGCGAGGAAGGCGCCCTCGCCGACGGTGGTCAGGCTCGGCAGCGCCAGCACGGTGGAGACCTCGGCGCCCCGGCCGATCTTCATCCCGAGCAGCCGCAGCCACACCGGTGTGATCAGTCCGGCGTACAGCGGGAACAGCGTGTCGCGGGACCGGTCCATCAGCTGGGTGACCGTCCAGGTCTGCCAGCCGACCCGGCTGTGCGTCGGGTACGTGCCCTCACGCAGTCCGAGGCTGAGCAGCCGTACGCCGACCATGATCAGCAGCGCGTACGTGAGCCCGAAGGCGAGCGTGGCCGGCACCAGCGCGACCGCGGCGCCCCGCAGGGCCTCGCCGAGACCGGCGTCCGGCGTGACGAACCGGCTCGCCACGAGAAGCGCGGCCAGGCCGCCGAGCAGCGGCAGCGCGGTGAGCGCGAAACCCGTCGCGCCGTACATCGCGCGCCAGTACGTGCCCCGGCGCGGGCGCTCCTTGGGCCACGCGCGCTTCGCCTTCCCGAGCTTCACGGCGGGCGCTCCGGCCCAGCGCTGCCCGGTGGGGACCTGTCCGGCGACGGCCGAGCCGGGCGCCACCTCGGCCCGCTTGCCGACCCGCGCCCCCGGGAAGAGGATGCTGCGGGTGCCGACGACGGCGTGCGCGCCCACCTTCACCGCGCCGATCTCCAGGCGGTCACCGTCCAGCCAGTGCCCCGACAGGTCCACCTCGGACTCGACGGCGGCACCCCGGCCCAGCTTGAGCAGGCCGGTCACGGGCGGCAGCGAGTGCAGATCCACGTCCGTGCCGACCTTGGCGCCCAGGGCGCGTGCGTACCGCTCCAGCCAGGAACCGGTCAGCGAGGTCGCGCCGCTGAACTCGGCCAGCCGCTCGGCCGTCCACAGCCGCAGGTGCACGCTGCCGCCGCGCGGATGACGGCCGGGCCTGACGCCGCGCATCAGCAGCCGGGCCCCGCCCGCCGCGATCGCGAGCCGCCCCGGCGGGCTGAACAGGACGAGGGCCCCGGCGCCGACGAGCCACCACGAGGTGCCCGGCGCCCAGGGATAGGGGCCGAACCAGTGCAGCACGTTCCCGAGCGCGGCCAGCGCCACGGTCCAGCGCAGCCCGAGCAGGGTGAAGAGCGGGACGAGCACGAGCAGCTGGACGACCTTGGCGCGCAGCGGTACGGGCGCGATGACGCGCTCGGCGCCGTCGTCCTGCGCGGACTTCTCCAGGTGCCGGGCCAGCTTGCGCAGCACGGGCTGCTGGTAGATGTCGAGCACGGCGGCGCTCGGGTAGCGGGCGCGCAGCCGGGTGGTGAGCTGGGCGGCGCCGAGACTGCTGCCGCCGATCGCGAAGAAGTCGTCGGAGGCGCCGCCCACGGCTATGCCGAGGACCTCGCTCCACTGCTCGGCGAGCCAGGCCTCGGTGCCGTAGAGCTGTTCCTTCGCCCCGCCGGTCTCCAGGCCCTCCAGCGGCCAGGGCAGCGCGGCGCGGTCGACCTTGCCGGACGTCCGGGTCGGCAGGTCCTCGACGGGAGCGAGCAGCGGGACGAGGGCGGCCGGCAGCGCGGCGCGCAGCTTCTCGACGGCGCTCGCGTGGTCCCAGTCGTCCCCGGTGACGACATAGCCGACGAGGAGCTGGTTGCCGCCGCGGGCGGTGCGGACGGCGGCCGCGGCGCCGGCGACGCCCGGCAGGGACTGCAGGGCCGCGTCCACCTCGCCCAGCTCGATCCGGCGGCCGCCCAGCTTGATCTGCTCGTCGGCCCGCCCGAGGAAGACCAGTCCTTCGGGTTCGGCCTTGACCAGGTCACCGCTCCGGTAGGCCCGCTGCCAGCCGAGCGACTCCAGCGGCGCGTACTTCTCCGCGTCCTTCTCGGCGTCGAGATAGCGGGCGAGCCCGGCCCCGCCGATCACCAGCTCGCCGCTGTCGCCCATGGCGACCGGCTCGCCGGCCTCGTCGACGACGGCGAGCTCCCAGCCGTTGAGGGGCAGGCCGATACGGATGGGCTCCTCGCCGGTCATAAGGGAGGCGCAGGCGACGACGGTGGCCTCGGTGGGTCCGTAGGTGTTCCACACCTCGCGGCCCTCGGTCACCAGACGCTGCACCAGCTCGGGCGGGCAGGCCTCCCCGCCGAAGATCAGCAGCCGGACCTCGTTGAGGGCCTCCGCCTCCCAGAGGGCGGCCAGGGTGGGCACGGTGGAGACGACGGTGATCTCCTGCTCGACCAGCCAGGGCCCCAGGTCGGCGCCGCTGCGGACCTGGGAGCGCGGCACCGGCACCAGGCAGGCGCCGTACCGCCAGGCCAGCCACATCTCCTCGCAGGAGGCGTCGAACGCGACGGAGAGGCCCGCCATGACCCGGTCGCCGGGACCGATCGGGTCCTCGGTGAGGAAGAGGTCCGCCTCGGCGTCGACGAAGGCGGCGGCGCTGCGGTGGCTGACGGCCACGCCCTTGGGCCGGCCGGTGGAGCCGGAGGTGAAGATGATCCACGCGTCGTGATCGACTCCGGGCCGCGCGGCGGGAACCTCCGAGACGCCGTTGACGGTCAGCCGGTGCCCGGCCCCGACGACCGCGCGCACCCCGGCTTCGCCGAAGACCAGCTCGGCCCGCTCGTCGGGGTCCTCGGCGTCCACCGGCACGTAGGCCGCGCCGGCCGCCAGTACGGCGAGGACGGCGACGTACAGATCGTTCGTGCCCGAGGGGACGCGGACGCCGACGCGGTCGCCGAGGCCCACCCCGGCGTCGCTCAGCCGCGTGCGCAGGGTCTCGACCTCGACGGACAGGGCGCGGTAGGTGAGGCTGCGGTGTCCGTCGTCGAGGGCGGGCTCGTCGGGGTACGCCCGGACGGAGGCGTCGAGGATGTCGACCAGGGTGCGGGGAGAGGCGGCGCCGGAGGCGGAGAAGCGCGCCGGGTCGCCGAACTCCGCGCGCACCTCCTCGTCGAACAGTGCGAAAGCGGGGCCTTGCTCGAGGGCTGCCATCAGGTCCTCACGAGTTGATCCCGGAGCGTCCGGGGCGCTGGGGGGCCCGCAGGTATGCCTGGGGATATTCCGGTCCAGCTCCAAACAAGCGTGGAATTTTAGTACGACGCTAGCCCCGTGCCTGGTCATCAGCCATGCGAGGAGGCCGCCCGATGCATCGGAACCGATCATTCCGGCGTGGGGGCGACGCTCTGACGTGGGGGTATGTCAGCCTGACGAGATCTGCCCCACATCCGTCCGTGACGCGGCGAACACAACGAGCGAGGGCCACGACCTGATGGTCGCGGCCCTCGCTCGTCACTGTGTGTCCGAGGGGGGACTTGAACCCCCACGCCCGATAAAGGGCACTAGCACCTCAAGCTAGCGCGTCTGCCATTCCGCCACCCGGACAAGGTGTCTGTCGCGCGGGGTTTCCCTCGCGGCGACAGAGGAAACATTACCAGGCTTTCGAGGGCCTCCCGATCACACCCCGTCGCCGCGTGAACGGCGCGTGACGGACCGGGTCCGGCCTTGGGCCGGGCAGGGGGTGGGGGAGAGGATGAGGGGGGACCACCAGCAGTGACAGTGGGAGGAAGCAGCGTGAGCGAGTCGAACACGACCAGGAGCGTCTCCGGCGAGGACGAGGTCGTGGACCTCTGTCGCGAGCTGATCCGGATCGACACCAGCAACTACGGCGACCACTCCGGGCCGGGTGAGCGCAAGGCGGCGGAGTACGTGGCCGAGAAGCTCGCCGAGGTCGGGCTCGAACCGCAGATCTTCGAGTCCCACCCGGGCCGTGCCTCCACGGTGGCCCGTATCGAGGGGGAGGACCCCTCGCGCCCCGCGCTGCTCATCCACGGGCACACGGACGTCGTGCCGGCCAACGCGGCGGACTGGACCCACGACCCGTTCTCCGGCGAGATCGCCGACGGGATGGTCTGGGGCCGCGGCGCGGTCGACATGAAGGACATGGACGCCATGACACTGGCGGTCGTACGGGACCGGCTGCGCACCGGCCGCAAGCCGCCCCGTGACATCGTCCTCGCCTTCCTGGCGGACGAGGAGGCCGGCGGCACCTGGGGCGCCCGGCACCTGGTCGACAAGCATCCGGACCTCTTCGAGGGCGTCACGGAGGCGATCGGCGAGGTCGGCGGGTTCTCCTTCACGGTCAACGAGAAGCTGCGGCTGTATCTCGTCGAGACCGCGCAGAAGGGCATGCACTGGATGAAGCTGACCGTGGACGGCACCGCCGGGCACGGTTCGATGATCCACCGGGACAACGCCATCACCGAGCTGTCCGAGGCCGTCGGCCGACTGGGCCGGCACAGGTTTCCGGTGCGGGTGACCAAGACCCTGCGGCACTTCCTCGACGAGCTCGGCGACGCGCTCGGCACCGAGCTCGACCCGGAGAACATGGACGAGACGCTGGCCAAGCTCGGCGGCATCGCCAAGCTCATCGGCGCCTCTCTGCAGAACACCGCCAATCCGACCCAGCTGGGTGCCGGGTACAAGGTCAACGTGATTCCCGGGCAGGCGACCGCCCACGTCGACGGGCGCTATCTGCCGGGGTACGAGGAGGAGTTCCTGGCCGATCTGGACCGGATCCTCGGCCCGCGGGTCAGGCGCGAGGACGTGCACGCGGACAAGGCGCTGGAGACCACCTTCGACGGCGCGCTGGTCGACGCCATGCAGACCGCGCTGTCCGCCGAGGACCCGATCGCCCGCGCCGTCCCGTACATGCTCTCGGCCGGCACCGACGCCAAGTCCTTCGCCGACCTCGGGATCCGCTGCTTCGGCTTCGCCCCGCTGAAGCTGCCGCCGGAGCTGGACTTCGCGGGCATGTTCCACGGGGTCGACGAGCGGGTGCCGGTGGATGCGCTGCAGTTCGGTGTGCGGGTGCTCGACCGGTTCATCGAGGCGTCCTGACGTGTTGACCCCCGCAATCGACCGTGTGTACGGAGGTCGCCCGGGACGAGTGAATCCGACGATAAGCTCGTAGCTCCATTACTCCTTCCTCGTTACAGGTGATGCGATCCGAAGCTGGGATCGCATTGCCAACAAGGAGGAATAATGATCAAGAAGGTCGTCGCTGCTGCGGCTGCCACTGGTGGTCTGGTTCTCGCGGGTGCGGGCCTGGCCGTCGCCGACTCGGGTGCTCAGGGTGCCGCTGTGCACTCCCCGGGCGTCGTTTCCGGCAACGTCATTCAGGTGCCCGTTCACATCCCGGTGAACGTTTGCGGCAACACGGTCTCCGTGATCGGGCTGCTGAACCCCGCCTTCGGCAACACCTGCATCAACAACTGACGTTGTGCCCCACCCCCTGACGTCCGGCTCCGCGAGGGCCCGGCTTCACGAGGGGCTGAGCGGTCGGCCCCGGAGCGCGCGCCACGCGCCCCGGGGCCGACCGGCTTCCGCGCACGCGCCGGTATGGGTGCGCGCGCTTTCCGGATGGTCCAAGCCGAGGACTAAGGCAGGGAAAACAGCTATGCGACAGGTCACCCGCAAGGGCCTGATGACCGTGGCGGCCGCGACCGGCGTGCTCGCCGCGACCGGGGGCTACGCGCACGCCGACTCGGGTGCGAGCGGCTTCGGTTCCAACTCGCCCGGCGTGCTGTCGGGCAACACGGTGCAGGCGCCGGTGCACGTGCCGGTCAATGTCTGCGGAAACACCGTGAACGTCGTCGGGTTGCTGAACCCGGCGGTCGGCAACACATGCGTCAATCAGGGCGGCGGCGCGTCCTCCGGCGGTCACGGAGGGGGTTACGGGGGTGCTCGCGGTGGGGGCGCGCACGCCGGCGGACACGCGGTCGGCTCCCCGGGGGTCGGCTCGGGCAACCACGTCCAGGTACCGATCGATGTGCCGGTCAACGTCTGCGGCAACAGCGTGAACGTGGTCGGAATCGGCAACGGGGCACTGGGCAACGCGTGCGGGAACGGCGTCGGCGACCACCAGACACCTCCTCCGGGTCACCCCGGTCACCCGGGTCAGCCTGGTCACCCCGGGCATCCCGGTCACCCGGGTCAGCCCGGCCACCCGGGGCACCCCGGATATCCGGGTCAGCCCGGCCACCCGGGACACCCCGGTCACCCGGGTGAGCCTTGTCCTCCCGGTCAGCCTGGGCACCCGGGTCACCCCGGTCACCCCGGACATCCGGGTCACCCTGGCCACCCCGGTCAGCCGGGTACTCCGGGCCAGCCCGGAACTCCCGGAACTCCCGGAACCCCGGGCCGGCCCGGAACTCCTGGTACCCCGGGTCAGCCCGGAACGCCGTCCACCGCGTACCCCGCCCACCCCGGGACGCAGTCCGTCTCCCAGCCGCACAGCGCCGCGCAGCTCGCCCACACCGGCAGTGAGCTGCCGCTCGGCGCGGTGATCCCGGTCGGCGCGGGCGCGCTCCTGGCGGGCGCCGTGCTCTACCGCCGGGCGCGCGCGAGCGCGTAACCGGCACGACGGACAGGCCGGGGGACAGGGGCGCGCGCGGTGGCACCGGCACAGGCGTCATCGCGACACCACCCGCGTTCCCCGGTGGCGCCGCGACCGGAGGGGCCCCGCACCGGCGGGGCCCTCTCCGTCTCAGTCGCTTCCGCTCACCACGTGGCACGCACCTGGCGGATGATCCGCCGGCGCAACCGCACCCTGCGGCTGCCGTCGCGATGCAGCGTGAGGCGGTCCAACTCCCAGTGTCCGTACTCCGCATGGTCCGTCAGCAGGCGTGTGGCGTCCTTGCGGGAAACCCCGCGCGGAACGTACACGTCGACAAATTCGTATTCCGGCATCGCATCTATTGTGCGGGCAGAGGCCGTGTACGGATAGCGTCTGCACTATGTCTGATGCTGTGCAGCCCACCGCTGCCGAGGTACGCGCCGCCGCCGAGGCTGTCAAGACCGCACTCGACCGCCACCTGGCCGCGGTCGAGCGCAGGTCGGGCGATGACGACCCGGCCGTCTACGAGGCGTTCAACGAGCTGGCCGCCGCGGCCGAGGAGTACGACGAGCTGCTCTACGACCGCTACGACGAGGTCACCCCCTTCGAGATCCCCTCCGGCGACGACACGCTGCCGCCGTACACGGGCCCCGAGGAGCCGAACGCCCTGAGCGTCCTGATCCGCCGGGACTACGCGGTGGTGGAGCCCCAGCGACTCCTGGCGCAGGCCCAGCGGGTGGAGGCGGTGGAGGAGGACGGCGCCACCGCGGCCGCGGGCTTCGACGCGGCGTCCGGCACGGTGCACGGGGCGCTCGGTGTCCTGTTCGGCGAGTTCGAACCGGACGAGATCGCCTCCCGGCACAAGGAGTTCGGTCTGGAGGAGGGCGACTCCACGCTCTGGGTCACGGCCGCGGACGACCCGGCCGAGCCCGGCGAGTGGCTGGAGACCCCCTTCGAGGCGATCGACCCCCAGCGCGTCGTCTGCCGTTTCGACGTCAGCGCGGTCTTCGACGACGAGTCGGACGACGAGGAACTGGACGACGACCTCGACACGGACGCCGAGCTGGACGAGGACGGAGACCTGGAGCCCCTGGACGCCGATCGCTGACCCCGGCGTGAGGAGGTGGCGGTCACCGGAGCCCGGTGGCCGCCACCTTTTTGTCCATGAGCTCCGTCGGTGGGCTTCCCCGGTGAGCACCGCCCGGAGGCCCGTCCGTGAGGCTCAGCCCGCCGTCGGGACCTGTGCCCTGAGCAGAGCCGGCAGGCGCGTGGTGCGCGGCTTCTGCGGCACCTCGGCCACCGCCCGCTGCAGCGCCTGCTCCACCCCGTGGACCACGGACAGATGGCGCTCGGCGCGGCCGAAGGCGGTGTAGACCCACGGCCTGGTCAGGGCTGCCGCCGCGTCGCCCGGCAGCACCACGACCGCGGCGGGCCAGCGCAGGCCGACCGCCTGGTGCGCGGTGAGTGCCCACCCGAGCCGAACGGACTGCTCCACCCGCTCCTTCGGTACGACGACGGGGGCACCCGAGCAGTCCAGGTGCAGCCCGTCGGCGTCGGCCTTCACCACCTGACCCGGCAGGGTCCGGCCCGGCACGGGGGAGTACGCGATCCGGTCGCCCGGGTCGAAGCCCCCGAAGCGGCCGGGGCCCGGGTTCAGCCGTTCCTTGAGCGCGGTGTTGAGCGCGCGCGTGCCCACCGCGCCGCCGTGCCCCGGAGTGATCACCTGCGTCTGCTCGGCCGGGATGCCGATCGCGCGCGGCACCGAGTCCGCGACCAGCTGCACGGTGCGGTGCACCGCCTCGCCGGCGTCGCGCACCGGCACGATCACGACCTCCTTGCCGGGAGCCTCGACCTGGTTCAGCTCGCCGATCCCGACCCCGGAGACCAGCTCCCCGACGGGTCCCGGGTCCGGCGTCCGCGAGGCGACCTGTGGGCACACGCGGGCGGCGAGCAGGTCCGCGAAGACCCTGCCGGGACCCGCCGACCACAGCACCCCCGGGTCCCCGCTCAGCACCAGCCGCGCGCCGTCCGGCAGCGACTCGGCGAGCACGGCCGCCGTCTCCACGTCGAGCTGGGGCGCGTCGAGGACGACGAGGAGGTCGAGGTCCAGGGCGCCGTCCGCGTCCCGGCCCGGGCCCTCGGCGCCCGACAGCAGATCCGCGACGGTGACGACGGCGGTGTCCTCGACGGTGACGACGGTGGTGTCCTCCCCGCCCTCGGGGCCGTCCGGCAGGTCGTGCGGGGCCGGCCCGGAGGCGCGCAGGTCACGGCCGTCGGCGGTGTGCGTGGCGGCCCAGGCGCGCAGGCCGAGACCGCGCGCGGCATGCAGCAGGGCCGCCGCCTCGGCCCGGGAGGCGTCCCCACCGGTGTGCAGGACCAGGCCGTGACCCGCGGCCGTGCGGATCAGTTCGGCGGCGGAGCGGCCGGCGGAGGCGGCGGCCCGTTCCCAGTCGGCCGCCGAACCGTCGTCCTTCGGTACGGAGTTCATCACCCGGGCCAGTCCGTCGGCGAGACTCTCCTCGGCCAGCGCGTACCGCTCCAGGCCCACGAGGACGCGGACCGGGCGCTCCTCGCCCTCCTCGGCGCTTTCTTCGGCGTCGTCACGCGCGGGGGCCGCCACGGGGGCCGCCGTCTCCAGCGCGTCCTGGAAGACCAGCGCGTCGCCCTCGGCGAGGGTGCTCTGCACGGCCGCGTCCGGGTCCGGGACGGCGCGCTGGGAGAGCGCGGCGGTGAGCGCGGGAGCGTCGAGGGCGGTGTGTCCGGCGAGCGCCGCCTGTTCGAGGAGCCACACCGTGAGCGCGCGGCCGCGTCGCTCGTCGTCGGGACCGCACTCCGTGCCGAGCAGCGCCCGGGCGAACCCGTCGGCCTGCTCGGGCCGCACCCCGGCGACCCGCAGCAACTGCCAGGGGTCCTCGCGCAGCTGCCCGTCCGCGCCCTCGCCCAGGGTGGCGACGACCTGCGGTGCGAGCCCGTCGGGAGCGCCGCCGCCGGTCAGGACGGCACGAACGGCCTCGACGGTCCGCGCGGCGGGAGCGGCCGGGGACGCGGCCGGGGCGGACACCGGCAGCGGGCGTCGCGCGGGCTCCGGCGCGGTGGCGCGCGGGGCCGGCTCGGGCTCGCGGAAGGCGGCGGCCACGGGCTTCGCGCCGCTCTCCACGGCCCGTACCGCCGCCAGCAGGTCGGCGGCCGTCCCGCTGAGCCCGGTACCGGCGGCGATCGGACCCCGCTTCTCCGCCTTCCGCCGCTCGATCCGCTCCCGCTCCAGCCGCTGGGCCGCCAACTCGGCCTCGGCCTCGGACAGCTGGGCGGCGGCCCCCTCGGTCCCGTCCGCCGCTTCCTCGGTCCCGTCCGAGGCTTCCTCGGTCAGGCCCTCGGCAATTTCCGACCCGCCCTCGGCGTCCCCGTCCCCGTCCGTGTCCCCGCTCGCGGAGGGCCCGTCACCGGTCCCGGGCACGTCATCGGCACCCGGGGCATCGCCGGCCCCGGGGGCGTCGGTCTCCGCCGCGGCGCCCAGGGCCCCCGGCTCCGCTTCCTCCGTGGTCTCGGGCTCCGTGCTCACAGCGTGCTCCAGTCGTGATCGGGATAGTGGTGCACGGGTGCCGACACATCGTCGAGCGCCCGGCAGATCTCGTCAGGAAGACTAAGGGCCTCCACTGACAAAGCGCCCATGAGCTGCTGCGCGTTGCGCGCGCCGACGATCGGGGCGGCGACTCCCGGGCGGTCGCGGATCCAGGCGAGCGCGACCTGGAGCGGCGTGACCGCGAGGCCGTCCGCGGCGGTCGTCACCGCGTCCACGATGCTGCTCGCCGCGTCGTCAAGGTACGGCGCGACGAAGGGCGCGAGGTGCTCCGAGCCGCCCCGGGAGTCGGACGGCGTGCCGCCCCGGTACTTCCCGGTGAGCACGCCCCGGCCGAGCGGGGAGGAGGGCAGCAGCCCGACGCCGAGGTCGAGGGCGGCGGGCAGCACCTCCCGCTCGACGCCGCGCTGGAGCAGGGAGTACTCCATCTGCGTACTTGCCAGCCGGGTCCGCGTGCCGGGCGCGGCGAGCTGCCAGGTCGCCGCCTTGGCGAGCTGCCAGCCGCAGAAGTTCGACACGCCCGCGTACCGGGCGCGGCCGCTGCTGACCGCGAGGTCGAGTGCCTGGAGGGTCTCGTCCAGCGGGGTGCCGGGGTCGAAGGCGTGCACGTGCCACAGATCCACGTAGTCGGTGCCCAGCCGCTGGAGCGAGGCGTCGAGTGCCGACAGGAGGTGTCCGCGCGAGCCGTCGAACCGCCGGTCCGGGTCGGGCACGCTGCCCGCCTTCGTGGAGATGACCAGGTCGCGGCGCGGCACCAGCCCTTCTATGAGTTGTCCGAGCACGTACTCGGCCTCCCCGTCGCCGTACACGTCCGCGGTGTCGACGAGGTTCCCGCCCGCTTCCCAGAACACCTTCAACAGCTCCGCGGCGTCGTGCTCGTCGGTGTCCCGCCCCCAGGTGAGGGTGCCGAGTCCGATCCGGGACACACGCAGGCCGGTACGGCCGAGATGCCTCTGCTCCATGGACGCCGAGATTACTGGCCAGAACTCACCTCGTGGTGGCCCTGTGGACAACCCGGATGATCAGAGCCGGAACCCGTTCCGGTCAGAACGCCCGCCCGCGCGCTAGGGTCTCCCGCACAAGGGACGTTACTGATCGGTAAGGGGATCGGCCATGCAGCTCGGGATCAACCTCGGCTACTGGGGTGCCGGAATGGACGCGGACAATCTGGCCGTCGCCCAGGAGGCCGACCGGCTCGGATACGCCGTCTGCTGGGCGGCCGAGGCCTACGGCTCCGACGCGGCGACCGTGCTCAGCTGGGTCGCCGCACAGACCGAGCGCATCGACGTCGGCTCGGCCATCTTCCAGATCCCGGCCCGCCAGCCGGCGATGACCGCGATGACCGCCGCCACCCTCGACTCGCTCTCCGGCGGCCGCTTCCGCCTCGGCCTCGGTGTGTCCGGGCCGCAGGTCTCCGAGGGCTGGTACGGCGTCAAGTTCGACAAGCCGCTGGCCCGGACCCGCGAGTACGTGGAGATCGTGCGGAAGGCGATGACCCGGGAGCGGCTCTCGTACGAGGGCGAGCACTGGACGCTGCCGCTGCCGGGCGGCCCGGGCAAGCCGATCAAGCTGACCGTGCACCCGGAGCGCGAGCACATCCCGCTGTACGTCGCCGCGATCGGCCCGAAGAACCTGGAGCAGACCGGTGAGATCGCCGACGGCGCGCTGCTGATCTTCCCGTCGGCCGAGCATCTGGAGGACACCGCGATCAAGTTCCTGCGCGCGGGCCGGGAGAAGGCGGGCCTGACGATGGAGGGCTTCGACGTCTGCCCGACGCTGCCGCTCGCCGTCGGCGCCGACCAGGACGTGACGGCGCTCGCCGACACGTTCCGCCCGTACACCGCGCTGTACGTCGGCGGGATGGGCAGCCGCAAGCAGAACTTCTACAACCAGCTCGCCCAGCGTATGGGGTACGAGAAGGAGGCCGCCGAGATCCAGGACAAGTACCTGTCCGGCGACAAGGAGGGCGCCGCGGCCGCCGTCCCGCACGCGCTGATCGACCAGACCACGCTGCTCGGCTCCGTGGGCCGCATCGCCGACCGTATGCAGGCGTACGCGGCGGCCGGCGTCACCACGCTCACCCTGGCGCCCGCGGGCTTCACGCTCGACGACCGCATCGCCTCGCTCCGCGCCGGCTCCGACGCCCTGGAGCGGGCCGGTCTGGCGTAACGCGACGGATTACTTCGACATACTCCGACCGGAGAGTTCCGCGGCCGTGGTGGGGGCTCGGGGGTCTTCCCCGCCACGGCCGTCACCGTGAACAACGCGCGGGAGCCCGCTCGGTTACGCGCCCCGGCCTCCCGGTCCCTCCTTCGTTCGGCGGATTTGTCCGACACATCGGTTGCCGGGTCCCCGGCATCCGATTTGACTCGTTTTCTGCGCGGAAACTGCGGAGAGGTGCGAGTCATGCTTTCGGCCAAGAGTCTGTTCCAGGAGATCCTCGACAACGACGAGTCGTTCCGGCTCTTCTGCTCCATCGCCGCCAGCGGGGAATCGCAGGGCGGCTGGGAGAACGGGCGCATCGCCGCGCTCGTCCCCCCGGGCGAACGCGGGCTCGCGCCGAAGATCGCCCGGCACGGCGCCGACGAGGACAAGCACGGGCGGATCTTCAACGCCCTGATGAAGAAGCGGGGTCTCGCCCCGGTCGCCGTCCCGGCCGACACGGACTACACGATCCTCCTCGAACGCCGGGGCATCGGTCTCGCCCACGAGAAGCTCAGGAGCGAGCAGCCGCTCAGTGTGCGGGACATCGTCACGTATCTCGCCCACAGCAGGGTCACCGAGCAGCGCGCCTCCGAGCAGATGGACCTGTTGCGCAGGCACTTCGCGGACCATCCCGAGCTCGGCCGCGCCGTCCGGATGATCTCCGACGACGAGGACAGGCATCTCGCCTACTGCCACGAGGAGCTGCTGCGCTTCGCCTCGGCCGGGCACGGCCACGCCATCCAGCGGACGCTGCGCGCCTGCGCGCTCGCCGAGATTCGCGTCTACCGGGACGTCAGTCTCGCCGTGACTGCCCACATGGGGCGCATCCTCGGCTGGCCCCGGGGGAAGGCGTCGACGCTCACCGCGGGCATCCACGCCGTCTACGCCTACGAGCGGGCTGGCGGCTGGCGGCGCATGGTCTCCCTGAGGATGCCCGAGCGGCGAGACGCGCTGGGCGGTCCTCCGGCCGCGGCACACGAGTTCGCGTGATCGCCGGCCGGGCGCCCCGGCCGGCGACCCGGTCGACCCGGCCCACGCGCCTGTTTTCGGGCGTTCCCGCCGCCGGCACGTCGATCGACGGGCGTTCCCGCCGCCGGCACTCCGCCGGTGGGCGAGCCCGTCGCTACAGCCAGCCCCGCCGCTTGAAGAGCCGGTACAGCAGGATCTCCAGTGTGATCATCCCCAGCACCACCGCCGGGTACGACCACAGCCAGTGCAGCTCCGGCATGTGGTCGAAGTTCATGCCGTAGATCCCGGCGATCAGCGTGGGGATCGCGGCCATCGCCGCCCACGCGGAGATCTTCCGCATGTCGTCGTTCTGCCGCACGCTCATCTGCGCGAGATGCGCCGAGAGGATGTCCGAGACCAGCCGGTCCAGACCCTCCACCGACTCGTTCACCCGCGCCAGATGGTCGTTGACGTCCCGGAAGAAGGGCTGCGCCGCGGCGTCCACGAACGGCACCGACGTAGCGGACCCGCCCGTTCCGGAGAGCCGGGTCAGCGGGACGGTCAGCGGGACCGTCGCCCGGCGGAACTCCATGACCTGCCGCTTGAAGGCGTAGATCCTGGACGCGGTGTGCCGGGAGCCCCCGACGGACGGTGAGAAGACCTCCGCCTCCAGTTCCTCCAGATCGGTCCCCAGTTCGGTCGCCACCTCCAGGTAGTGGTCCACCGTCGCGTCGGCGATCGAGTAGAGCACCGCCGTCGGTCCGCGCCGCAGCGACTCGGGGTCCGCCTCCAGACGGCGCCGTACGGCCGCGAGCGGTGAACTCTCGCCGTGCCGGACGGTCACCACGAACGAATCCCCGATGAAGACCATGACCTCGCCCGCGGTGACGACGTCACTCTCCGGCTCGTAACGGACCGGCTTGAGGACCATGAACAGCGAGTCGTCGTAGACCTCCAGCTTGGGCCGCTGGTGCGCCTTCAGCGCGTCCTCGACCGCCAGCGGATGCAGCCCGAACTCGCTGCTGACGAGGTCGAACTCCTGTTCCGTCGGTTCGTTCACACCGATCCAGACGAACGCGTCACCCTCGGCGCGCGCCGTGTCCAGGGCGTCGGAGAGGTCCTCCGGGCCCTCGGACCGGTGCCCATGGCGGTAGATGGCCCAGTCGACGATCACGGAGCGTATTCTCCCCCCGCCTCGGCCGGCGCGCACGCCGACGCCGGTCGTCCACAGGCCCGGACGGGTCCGGGCGTCACCCGTTTACGCTGGTTCGCATGCCCACCCTGATCCTCGTCCGGCACGGACGCTCGACCGCCAACACTGCGGGTCTGCTCGCCGGCTGGACCCCCGGCGTCGCCCTCGACGAGCGCGGGGCCCAGCAGGCCGCGGCGCTGCCCGGGCGGCTCGCCGCGCTGCCGCTCTCCGAAGTCGTCACCAGCCCCCTGCAGCGCTGCCAGGAGACCGTGCAGCCGTTGCTCGACGCCCGGCCCGAGCTGCGCGCGCACACCGACGAGCGCATCGGGGAGGCGCACTACGGCGACTGGTCCGGCCGCAAGCTCGCCGAGCTGAAGGACGAGCCGCTGATGGAGGTCGTCCAGGCGCATCCCTCCGCGGCCGCCTTCCCCGGCGGTGAGTCGATGCGGGCCATGCAGACCCGCGCCGCCGAGGCGGTACGCGAGTGGAACGCGCGCGTGGAGCGCGACCACGGCAGCGACGCCGTCTACCTCATGTGTTCGCACGGCGACATCATCAAGTCGCTCGTCGCCGACGCACTCGGACTTCACCTGGATCTCTTCCAGCGGATTTCTGTGGAACCGTGTTCCATCACCGCGATCCGCTACACACGACTGCGCCCCTTCCTCGTCCGCCTCGGAGACACCGGCGATCTCGCCTCCCTGGCGCCGCGCGAGGAGCCCCCGAGCGGCGACGCCCCGGTCGGGGGCGGTGCGGGCGCACCGTGATCGTCGGCCGCAGTAGGGTGAAGCGGTCGAAGCAGCGCATCAGTTGTCAGCAAGTCGTCAGCAACCGATGCGGGCCGACGCAGTCAGCCGGTCCGCATGCCGAATCCAATGGAGACAGGACGTGTCCCGTCAGGTGTTCCTCTACGACCCCCCGGACCGTTTCGTGGCCGGTACGGTCGGGTTGCCCGGGCGCCGTACCTTCTTCCTGCAGGCCTCCTCGGGCCCCCGCGTGACCAGCGTGGCGCTGGAGAAGACCCAGGTCGCCGCACTCGCCGAACGCATGGACGAACTCCTCGACGAGGTCGTACGGCGCACCGGCGGCATCGCCCCGGTCCCGGCCGTGGCCTCGACCGAGGTGTCCGACACCGCCCCCCTCGACACGCCCGTCGAGGAGGAGTTCCGGGTCGGCACCATGGCGCTGGCCTGGGACGGTGACGAACAGCGCATGATCGTCGAGGCGCAGGCCCTCGTGGAGCTCGACGCCGACTCCGACGAGGACCTCGCCGAGGCCGAGGAACGGCTCCTCCAGGACGAGGAGAACGGTCCGCCGATGCTCCGCGTCCGGCTCACCGGAGTGCAGGCGCGGGCGTTCGCCAAGCGCGCCCTCGACGTCGTCAACGCGGGCCGGCCGCCCTGCCCGCTGTGCAGCCTCCCGCTCGACCCGGAAGGACACGTATGTCCGCGCCAGAACGGATACCGCCGCGGAGCGTGACCACGGCCGAGCTGCTCGCCCAGGGCGAGCTGAAGGTGCGCGGACGGATCCGTGAGGCCTCGAACGCGGTGCTGTACTGCTCCGTCTCGTACGAGGGCCGCGACGTGTTCTGCGTCTACAAACCGGTCGCCGGGGAGCGCCCCCTGTGGGACTTCCCGGACGGCACCCTGGCACAGCGCGAGGTCGCCGCGTACGAGGTCTCCGAGGCGACCGGGTGGGGGCTGGTCCCGACCACCGTGCTGCGCGACGGACCCTACGGCGAGGGCATGTGCCAGCTGTGGGTCGAGGCGTCCCCCGAGGACGACGGGGCCGGTCTGCTCGCCCTGGTGGACGACGAGGAGCCCGCGGAGGGCTGGAAGGCCATCGGCTTCGCCGAGGTGGGCGAGGGCCGTACCGCGCTGCTCGTGCACGCCGACGACACGCGGCTGCGCCGGCTCGCCGTGCTCGACGCGGTGATCAACAACGCCGACCGCAAGGGCGGTCATCTGCTGCCCACCGGTGAGGGGCTGCTGTACGGCATCGACCACGGGGTCACCTTCAACGCGGACAACAAGCTGCGCACGCTGCTGTGGGGCTGGGCCGGGGAGCCGCTGACCCCGGAGGCGGTCGACGTCCTCACCTCGCTGCGGGACGGTCTGGCGCCCAGCGCACCCCTCGCCACCCGGCTGGCCGAACTCATCACCACCGCCGAGATCGACGCCACGCGCGACCGCGTCGAGGCGATGCTCGCGTCGGGGAAGCACCCGGAACCGAGCGGGGAGTGGCCGGCGATTCCCTGGCCTCCGGTCTGAGGCCTCCGGTCCGGGGCCACCGGTCTGAAGGCGACCGGGGCCGAGGTGGGCCACCTGTGTCGGCGCCGCTGGTCTGAAGCCGTGTCAGGCCTGGCTTGGTCGCCGCCGGTGTGAGGAACCCGACGCGGAGGATGCCGCCGGGTGGGTGCGCCCGCCCGGTACGCCTCGCGGCGCCGCTGTCTCTCGGTGCCCCTGGCGCAGACTGGTGCAACGTCACACCGGGCATAGGTGCGTATGAACCGATATGTGCAGGTATGTGGCCATAGCGACTCCGGGGAGACGGGGGCCCGTCGCCCCCATGCCGGCCGGGAAGGGCGCCGATGCACAGTGCGACGCCCCGCACAAGAGGGCCTTCCGAGCCATCAGGCCTGGTCCGGTTCGTATACGGAAGTTCCGTCCGGTTAGGCTCATGACATGCATGCCTGGCCCGCTTCTGAGGTCCCCGCCCTGCCCGGCGAGGGCCGCGACCTCCGGATCCACGACACCGCGACCGGCGGTCTCGTCACACTCGACCCCGGTCCCGTCGCCCGTATCTACGTCTGCGGCATCACGCCGTACGACGCGACCCACATGGGTCACGCGGCGACCTACAACGCGTTCGACCTCGTTCAGCGCGTGTGGCTCGACACCAAGCGGCAGGTTCACTACGTCCAGAACGTGACCGACGTCGACGACCCGCTCCTGGAGCGGGCGGAGCGCGACGGCGTCGACTGGGTGGGACTCGCCGAGCAGGAGACCGCCCTCTTCCGTGAGGACATGACCGCCCTGCGGATGCTTCCGCCGCGGCACTACATAGGCGCCGTCGAGGCCATACCCGGCATCGTGCCGCTCGTCGAGCGGCTGCGGGACGCCGGGGCCGCGTACGAGCTCGAAGGGGACGTGTACTTCTCCGTCGAGGCCGACCCCAACTTCGGCAAAGTGTCCGGCCTGGACGCCGCCGCGATGCGTCTGCTGTCCGCCGAGCGGGGCGGTGACCCGGACCGCCCGGGCAAGAAGAACCCGCTCGACCCGATGCTCTGGATGACCGCGAGGGAGGGTGAGCCCAGCTGGGACGGAGGCTCGCTCGGGCGCGGCCGGCCCGGCTGGCACATCGAGTGCGTGGCCATCGCCCTGGATCACCTGGGGATGGGCTTCGACGTCCAGGGCGGCGGCTCCGACCTCGCCTTCCCGCACCACGAGATGGGCGCCTCGCACGCCCAGGTACTCACCGGCGAGTTCCCTATGGCCAAGGCGTACGTCCACGCCGGCATGGTCGGGCTGCACGGCGAGAAGATGTCGAAGTCGAAGGGCAATCTCGTCTTCGTGTCCGGACTGCGGCGCGACGGGGTCGACCCGGCCGCCATCCGGCTCGCGCTCCTCGCCCACCACTACCGCACCGACTGGGAGTGGACGGACGCCGTCCTCGCGGACGCGGTCGCCCGCCTGGAGAACTGGCGCGCCGCCGTGTCCCGGCCCGACGGACCGCCCGCCGAGGCGCTCGTCGAGGAGATCCGCGACGCCCTGGCGAACGACCTGGACGCGCCGGCCGCGCTCGCCGCGGTGGACCGCTGGGCGTCGCTCCAGCACGAGCGGGGCGGAACGGACGTGGGCGCCACCGGTGTGGTCTCGCGCGCCGTGGACGCCCTGCTGGGTGTTGCCCTGTAACCCGTCGGCTCCGTACACGTGGGGCGCCGGGCGGTGGTGTGCCGCCCGGCGCCCTGTTGTCGTCCGCTCAGACCGTCACTGGTTCACGATGACGGCCTGCACCGTGTTGCTGTTGCCGTCGTAGACACCGACGACCTGCTGCCCGTGCGCGAAGGCCTGCCGGACCGCGTCGTGCGTCACCCGGTCGGGGTTCACCAGGGGACGCCAGGCGTTGTCGATGAACAGGTGGAGGACGGACGGCTGGCCCGGGAGCGGGGTGACCACGTCCCAGAAGTGCTGGGCGGTCCCGCTCACCAGCGCCTGCGAGGCGACGCCGCTCATCGGCACCGGCGGCTGCCCCTGTCCCGGCATCTGCCCGGGCAGTTGTCCCTGCTGCTGCCCGCCGAGCTGCTGAAGCAGCTGCTGGAAGGGCTGCTGCTGCCCGATCTGCTGGAGCTGCTGCCGCAGGTGCTGCGGGACCTGCTGCCCCATCTGCTGAGGCGACATCTGCGGAGGCGTCTGCTGCTGCCCGGGCTGCTGCTGTCCGAACGGGTGCTGTCCGAACGGCTGCTGGGGCTGCTGCCCGAACTGCTGCCAAGGCTGCTGGCTGAAGGGCTGGGGCGGTGCCGTGCTCGGGCCCTGCTGCTGGTCGGGCTGGTTGTGCTGGTGTCCTTGTTGCTGACTCATCTGCGGGGTGGTGCTCATACGGGTGCCACCTTCCGTGAATCGTGGACTGTGCGGGTACGTCAGCCCGTGACCACCAGGCCGACGATCTCGTCGTCCGAGAACCAGACACGTACGTCGGGCCGTCCGCCCGCGAAGGCGGAGTGCACCGCCTGGCGGATCTCGGGGGACGGGTTGTTCAGGGTGCGCCAGTCACCGGCCACGAACAGCCGGAGCCGGGGCGGGAGTTCGCGCGGGTACGGCAGCAGCTCGTCCCAGTACCGTTCGGCCCGGCCCGAGCCGACCGCCTCCGGCAGCAGACGGTTGACCGCGGCCTTGATGTCCGGCCGGCTGCCGATCCGCTGGGAGGCGGGCCGGCCGGGCGCGTCCTGCTGAGGGGAGCCGCTGGCCCGCAGCACCGCGCGGGCGAGCTCCGGGGACATCGGCTGCTGCCCGGCCGTCCTGAGCATGCCCTGCAGCGCGGCCAGCGCCCCGGCGACCACCGGGGAGGCGGAAGAGGTCCCCGAGAACGTGTCCGTGTACCAGCCGATCTCCTCGGCGCCGCCCTGCAGATCGCCCGGCCGGTCCCAGAAGCCGCCGGTGGTCGTGACCTCGCGCCCCCAGCCCTGGGCGTCCACCCGTGCGCCGTAGTTGGAGAACGCCAGACGTGAGCGGTCCGGGCCGTGGTCGCGGCCGTGCGTGCCGGGCGGCGGTGCGCCCGCACCGACCAGTACCGCGCCGGACGACTGCTGGGAGGGGTTGAAGGGGTTGCGCCACCACACGGGGAACTCGGCGGGGCGGCGCTCGTACAACGCGTCGTCGAGCGACTCGGCGCCGTTGCCCGCCGCCGCGACCACCAGGACGCCCTTGGCGGTCGCGTAGCGGATGGCCGCGAAATTGTCCGGCCACCACTCGATCGGGATGTACCCCCGCTGGTCGTCGCGTTGTTCGAAGTCGAACCGCGGCCCGGGCGCGTGCAGTTCGACCAGCAGGAGATCACCGGGACCCAGCCGGTCGGCCGCCGCGTGGATCGCGGCCGCCGTGCCGATGCCCTCGAAGGACGCGGCCGCGGTCACCGCGTCCGGCACGATGCCGGTGACCCCGGACTCGTCGCGGTCGGCGCCGATGACCCCGATGACCGCAGTGCCGTGGTTGCGCCAGGCGAGGTCCGTCATCGGGGTGCCGACGACGACACCGGCCAGCTTCGCCGCCAGGTCCTCGTGGCCGAGCTGCCAGGCCCCCTCCACGTCGATCACCGTCACGCCCCGGCCCGTACCGCCCGGCCGCTGCCAGGCCCAGTACGCGTCGATGCCCTCGGGCGCCGGACGCAGATAGCCCTGACGGCTGGTGAAGTCCGGCGTGACGGGCGCGCCCTCCTTCACCCGCCGGCCGCCGTCGGCGCCCTCCGCGGTGTGCCCGGCGGCCCTGGCCGAGGCGGGAACGGCGCCGGGCTTCACGTACGCCGTGTCGATCTCGGGCAGCGCGGCGATCCGGGAGCGCAGTTCCTGGGCGCGGTTCCCGACGCCGCGCACCCGGTAGAAGAGCGTGAGGTCGGGGCTGCCGTCGCCGCCCGCCGCGGCGGCCTGCCGGATTCGCTCCTCGCCGCCGAACAGCGGCTCCAGTGTGAGCTGTTCGTCACTGAGGAACATGTTGACGGCCGAGACGTCGGCGCCCGCCGCCGAGTGGACGCCTTCGGCCCGGGCGCGCAGCCGGGCCTCGGGGCGGGCGACGACGATCAGCTCCTCTTCGGCCCCTCGATAGGTGAATCCCGCTCCGTCGGGCCCTGGCCCGGTTGTTCCCGGGCCCTGCGCCGACTGTCCCTGGTCGGTCATCGCGTGCCGCTCCCTTCGGTCCCCGCGGGCGCGCTGTCGGGCGCCCGCGGCTGCGCCGCTCGGTCCGTGCGGGTGCTGTGTCGCGGGGAGACGCGGTGTCAGTTCCCGTCTCCGGGCCGCGCCTTCGGGGCACAACCTGGCACGCCCACGGCGGCTCGTCCACCCCGCCTTCGCGAACCGGGTTTGAAAACAAGTTGAATGGGGAAACCTGTGCAATCCGTCCTGAAAGAGATGTCACGCAGGAATCAGGCCAAAGGTTGCGGGACGTGGGTCATGTGCCGTGCGGCCGGGGGAAGTTGACCCCGAGCGGCGTGACCACCACCGTGCGTCCCGGACCGGACCCGTACGTGATGCGGCGCCGCACACCCCCGTCGACGCGGTGCCGGACGTGCGGCGGGGCGGCGCGCCGTGTGCGCACCGCCCCGTCCGTTCGAATCGCCGGGTCGTATCGCCGGTTCGTATCGCCCCCGCGAGCCGTCCGTCCGCTCAGTCCTCCGACGAGTCCTCGTCCCCGCTGCCGCTGTCGGTCTCGGTGTCCGGCTTCGGGGGCTTGGGCGGCTTCGGGCGCGCGCCCGGGTTGTCCCGCAGATAGGACGCGCTGTCACTGCCGTCGGCCGTGGCGTGACCGCCGGGAGCCGGGCCCGCCGGACCCCCGCCGTCCCGTCGCCGCAGATACCGTTCGAACTCGCGCGCGATGGCCTCGCCCGACGCCTCCGGCAGCTCGGCGGTGTCCCGGGCCTCCTCCAGCGTCTGCACGTACTCGGCGACCTCGCTGTCCTCGGCGGCCAGCTGGTCGACGCCCAGCTGCCAGGCCCGCGCGTCCTCGGGCAGCTCGCCCAGCGGGATCCGCAGGTCGATCAGGTCCTCCAGGCGGTTGAGGAGGGCCAGCGTCGCCTTCGGGTTCGGTGGCTGCGAGACGTAGTGCGGTACGGCCGCCCACAGCGAGACCGCCGGTACGCCCGCGTGCGTGCACGCCTCCTGGAGGATGCCGACGATGCCCGTGGGGCCCTCGTACTTGGTCTCCTCCAGGTCCATCGTGCGGGCCAGGTCGGAATCGGAGGTGACCCCGCTGACCGGCACCGGACGGGTGTGCGGGGTGTCGCCGAGCAGTGCGCCCAGGATCACCACCAGTTCCACACCCAGCTCGTGCGCGAAGCCGAGCAGCTCGTTGCAGAACGAGCGCCACCGCATCGACGGCTCGATGCCCCTCACCAGCACGAGGTCGCGCGGCTTCTCGCCGCCGACCCGGACCACCGACAGACGCGTGGTCGGCCAGGTGATCTTGCGCACGCCGCCGTCCAGCCACACCGTGGGGCGGTTCACCTGGAAGTCGTAGTAGTCCTCGGCGTCGAGTGCCGCGAAGACCTCGCCCTTCCACTCCCTGTCCAGGTGCGCGACCGCGGTGGAGGCGGCGTCGCCGGCGTCGTTCCAGCCCTCGAACGCGGCCACCATGACTGGGTCGATCAGCTCGGGAACCCCCTCCAGCTCGATCACCCAGCGCCTCCTTCCGACGTGCCCTCGCGTACGCCCCAACCTTACGGCGTGCCGAGGGTGCCTCCGCAGCCCCCTTGCACAGGGGAGTGAACGGATCACTGCCCCGTTCCTCACCCCGAAACACCCTCGAGTCATCCGAGCTGTCCTTGGTCAACTTCGCCGGTGACCGAGCGCGCCGCCCCGTGGACGGGTGATACGTCCGATGACCGGGGGAGCGGTGCGTACGACGCGCGGACGCTGTCCGCCCGCTTCCGGAACCGGGCGCCCCGGACCTGGGGAAAGAGGCGCGTGGGGCTCGCGGGAAAAGGGCGCCCCGAACCTGCGGGAAAGGGCGGGGCAGCGGTGCGCGGGCCGGGGGCCCGGGCAGGGGGTGCGCCCGCGCCGCCGGCCGGGTCGGCGGCGGATCCGTGTGCCGACCGGACCGGTGGCGGACCCGTGCGGCGGCCGGTCAGAGCGTGCTGCGCAGCCACTGCTCCACACTCGCGATGTGCACCGTCGCCCAGGAGCGGGCCGCCTCCGCGTCACGGTCGCGCAGCGCGGTCAGGATGGCCCGGTGCTCGTGGAGGGTGCGGCTGACCGCGTCCTCCTGGGTCAGACCGCGCCAGATCCGTGCCCGGGTGGTGGGCCCGGACAGGCCGTCCAGCAGGGAGCACAGGACCGAGTTCCCGGAGCTCTGCACGATTCCCCGGTGGAACTCCAGGTCGGCGGCGACGAGTTCCTCCACCGATGGCGCGGCGCCGAGCACGTCCAGTTGGGAGGTCAGCGCGTCCAGCTGCTGCTCGCTGATCCTGGACGTGGCCATCGCGGTCGCCGCGGGCTCCAGGATGCGGCGCACCGCGAGGAATTCCAGCACCGTGTCGTCGCGGTGGAAGTCGACGACGAAACTCAGCGCCTCCAGGAGGAGCTGGGGGTCCAGACTGGTCACGTACGTGCCGTCGCCCTGGCGCACGTCCAGGATGCGGATCAGGGAGAGGGCGCGCACCGCCTCCCGCAGGGAGTTGCGGGACAGGCCGAGGTCCGCGGCGAGCTCGCTCTCCTTGGGAAGCCGGTCGCCGGGGCGCAGCGTGCCGGAGACGATCATGCCCTTGATCTTCTCGATCGCCTCATCGGTGACTGCCATGGCGGACCTCCCTGTCACTCCGGATGTCCCTCAGACCTCCGATGTATCAGGCCATTATGTGGGGTCAGCGGGTTGAACGGACACAGAATCCCTGGCCGGATCGGGCGGGCGCCCCCGGATCGCGGGCCCGAGGGCATCGGCGTACCCCCTCATGGCGGTGAACGTGCGCGAGGCGCCCGGACCCGGGGGCCGGTGGAGGTTCCCTTGTGAAGCCGGCCGTACGGAGGCGTGCCGTGGCCTGCTGTGGGGTGCCGTGGCACGCGGAAGGGGCGGCTCCCCCCGTGGGAGCCGCCCCTTCGGCAGGGTTCGAACTATTCCTCGAACCGCTGGCGCAATGTACGCAATAGGGGAGACCGGTGCGTTCTGGCCACTTCCTACTTCTTGTCGAGCAGGTCCTGCACCTTGGCGCGGATCTCGTCCGTGGCGAGACCACGGATCGTCAGCGTCGTACGGCGGCGCAGCACGTCGTCCGTCGTCTCGGCCCACTCGTGGTCCCGGGCCCACACGACCTGCGCCCAGATCTCGGGGGCGTCCGGGTGGACGCGCTCGCCGAGCGCCGCGTCCTCGTTCGCCAGCCGCGCGATGTCGAAGGCCAGCGAACCGTAGTGCGTCGCGAGGTGCCTGGCGGTGTCGGCGCCCATGCGCGGGCCGGGTGCCGGGCCGTCGACGAGCAGCCGGTGGGCGACCGCCCGCGGGTTGGCGACACCCGGCAGCGGCAGCTTCTTCGGCAGCGCGGAGATCGGCTCGAAGTCCTCGCCCAGCGGGTGGCCCGGCAGCGACTCCAGCTTCTTCATGACCGTACGGCCGATGTGCCGGAACGTGGTCCACTTGCCGCCCGCGACGGACAGCATGCCGCCACGGCCCTCGGTGACGACCGTCTCGCGCTTCGCCTTCGAGGTGTCGCCGGGGCCGCCGGGCAGCACCCGCAGACCGGCGAAGGAGTACGTGATGAGATCACGGGAGAGCTGCTGGTCGCGGATGGAGAACGCGGCCTCGTCGAGGATCTGGGCTATGTCCTTCTCGTTGACCGCGACTTCGCCCGGGTCGCCCTCGTACTCCTCGTCGGTGGTGCCGAGCAGCAGCATGTCCTCCCAGGGGAGGGCGAAGGTGATGCGGTACTTGTCGATCGGGGTCGCGAGCGCGGCCTTCCAGGGGGAGGTGCGCTTGAGGACCAGGTGCGCGCCCTTGGACAGGCGGATGGACGGCGCGGCGTTCGCGTCCTCCATCCGGCGCAGGTGGTCGACCCAGGGGCCGGTGGCGTTGAGGACGAGGCGCGCGTCGACGCCGAACTCGGCACCGTCCGTACGGTCCTTCAGCTCCGCGCCGGTGACCCGTCCCCGGGTGAAGCGCAGACCGGTCACCTCGGCGTGGTTGAGGACGACCGCGCCCGACTCGACGGCGGCGCGGACGGTCATCAGCGCCATCCGGGAGTCGTTCATCTGGTCGTCGCCGTACACCGCGACGGCCTTCAGGTTCTCGGTGCGCAGTTCCGGCACGTCCTGTGCCGCCTTCGACGGGCTCAGCAGGTGCCCCACGCCGTCACCGAACGCGGAGAGCGCCGAGTACGCGAACACGCCGGCTCCGAGCTTCGCCGCGCCGTGCGGCCCGCCCTTGTACACGGGGAGGTAGAACGTGAGCGGGTTCGCCAGGTGAGGAGCCACCTGACGGGAGACCGCACGGCGCTCGAAGTGGTTCTCCGCCACCAGCTTCACCGCGCCGGTCTGCAGGTAGCGCAGACCGCCGTGGAGAAGCTTGGAGGAGGCGGAGGAGGTGGCGCCGGCGAAGTCGCCGGCGTCGACCAGGGCCACCCGCAGACCGGACTGCGCGGCGTGCCAGGCGGTGGAGATGCCCAGGATGCCGCCGCCGATGACGAGGAGGTCGTACGTCGCCTTGGAGAGCTGTTCCCGGGTCTCGGCGCGGCTCGGGTTGGAGCCGGAGGCCGGGTGCGTACCGAGGGCAGGCACGGTCTGCAGGGTGGGCTGGCTGGTCATGCGGGTTCTTGCTCCTCAGTTCTCGTCTTCGATCCAGCCCATGGTCCGCTCGACGGCCTTGAGCCAGCTCTTGTACTCACGGTCGCGGGTGTCCGCGTCCATGTTGGGGGTCCACTCCGCGGCCCGGCGCCAGTTGGCGCGCAGGTCCTCGGTGTTGGACCAGAAGCCGACGGCGAGGCCGGCGGCGTAGGCGGCGCCGAGGCAGGTGGTCTCGGCGACCATCGGGCGCACCACGGGGGCGTCCAGGAAGTCGGCGAGGGTCTGCATCAGCAGGTTGTTGGAGGTCATGCCGCCGTCGACCTTGAGGGCCGTGAGCTCGACGCCGGAGTCCTTCGTCATGGCGTCGGTGATCTCGCGGGTCTGCCAGGCGGTGGCCTCCAGGACGGCGCGCGCGATGTGCGCCTTGGTGACGTACCGGGTCAGACCGGCGATCACACCGCGGGCGTCGGAGCGCCAGTACGGGGCGAACAGGCCGGAGAAGGCCGGTACGAAGTAGGCGCCGCCGTTGTCCTCGACCGACGACGCGAGCGTCTCGATCTCGGCGGCGGACTTGATCAGGCCCATCTGGTCGCGCATCCACTGCACGAGCGAACCGGTGACGGCGATGGAGCCCTCGAGGGCGTACACCGGAGCCTGGTCGCCGATGCGGTAGCCGACGGTGGTCAGCAGGCCCGAGTACGAGTTGATGATCTTGTCGCCGGTGTTCATCAGCATGAACGTGCCGGTGCCGTATGTGGACTTGGCCTCGCCCTCGGAGAAACAGGTCTGGCCGAACAGGGCCGCCTGCTGGTCGCCGAGCGCGGAGGCGACCGGGATGCCGCCGAGCAGCTCGCCGAGCGGGCCTCCGGTGACCTCGCCGTAGACCTCGGCGGAGGAGCGGATCTCGGGGAGCATCGCCAGCGGGACGCCGATGGACTCGGCGATCTTCTCGTCCCACTCGAGGGTGTGCAGGTTCATCAGCATGGTGCGGGAGGCGTTGGTGACGTCGGTCACGTGGTGGCCGCCGTCGACACCGCCCGTCAGGTTCCAGATGACCCAGGTGTCCATCGTGCCGAAGAGGATGTCTCCGGCCTCGGCGCGCTCACGCAGGCCCTCGACGTTGTCGAGCAGCCAGCGGGCCTTGGGGCCGGCGAAGTACGACGCGAGCGGCAGGCCGGTCTCGCGGCGGAAGCGGTCCTGGCCGACGTTGCGGCCGAGCTCCCTGCAGAGCGCGTCGGTGCGGGTGTCCTGCCAGACGATGGCGTTGTGGACGGGCTCGCCGGTGTTCTTGTCCCACAGCAGCGTGGTCTCACGCTGGTTGGTGATGCCGATCGCCTTGATGTCGTCGCGGGTGATGCCGGCCTTCTCGATGGCCCCGGCCACGACTTCCTGGACGTTGGTCCAGATCTCGGTGGCGTCGTGCTCGACCCAGCCCGGCTTCGGGAAGATCTGCTCGTGCTCCTTCTGGTCGACGGAGACGATGCGGCCGTCGCGGTCGAAGACGATGCAGCGGGAAGAGGTGGTGCCCTGGTCGATCGCGGCGATGAACGGGCCGGCGGTGTGTGCGTCGGTCACGGTGTGCTCCTGAAGGTTCCGAATGGAAGGGCGGTGTCTACGTGTTTACGTCGCGCTGCTCTGGAGGTGCGGTAAGCGGTGCTTCGGGCGTGCCTCGAGGCGTTCGGCTCTTCGGCGGTGCTCCTGGGCGGTGTTCCCGAGCGGTGCTTCGGCGATGCTCCTAAGCGAAGGCGACGTTGTAGAGGCCTGCGGCGATCGCGCCGCCGATCAGCGGACCGACGACGGGGACCCAGGCGTAGCTCCAGTCGGAACCACCCTTGTTCGGCAGGGGGAGCAGGGCGTGCACGATGCGCGGACCGAGGTCACGGGCCGGGTTGATCGCGTAGCCGGTGGGGCCACCGAGGGAGAGACCGATGGCGACGACCACGAGCGCGGTGATCAGGGCGCCGAGGGGGCCGAGGCCGTTGCCCTTGTCGTTCAGACCCTGGGTGAGGACCGCGAGCACCAGCACGACGGTGCCGATGATCTCCGTGGCGAGGTTCTGCACCGCGTGGCGGATCTCGGGACCGGTGGAGAAGATGCCGAGCACCGGGCCGGCGGCCGGCTCCTCGGCCTCGACGGCCTTGGAGGCCCCCTCCTCGGCCGCGCCGACGATCTCGGGGTCGGTCAGGTGCGCACGGAACTGTCCGTAGTACACGACCCAGACCAGCGTGGCACCGATCATGGCGCCCAGCAACTGGCCGCCCCAGTACACCGGCAGGTTGTTCCAGCCGCCGTCCTTGATGGTGAGCGCCAGCGTCACGGCCGGGTTCAGGTGCGCGCCCGACAGCGGCGCGGAGGTGTAGACGGCCGTGAGGACTGCGAAACCCCACCCGAAGGCGATGGCGAGCCAGCCGGCGTTACGGGCCTTCGAGGCCTTCAGCGTGACGGCGGCGCAGACGCCACCACCGAGCAGGATGAGTATGGCGGTACCTATGGTCTCGCCGATGAAGATGTCGGAGCTGGACACCCGCGACTCCTTTGTCCTTCGTCCAGGGGAAGCCGAACCCCGGGTCCCTCCGGTGGTTCGCGCCCTCGGGGGTGAGAGCGATGACGGCCGCTGGCACTGCCACACCCTAACGCTTTTGTCGTCAGGTGTTCGACAATGTCGACCGATGGACGGGAGTCTTGCTCCGGTGTTACCAGCTCGTCAAGGGTTCCGTTATCGAAAACACGATCGTTATTGATTGCTGTGAGCTATCGATCTTCGAGCGGGAGCGCATCGCACGCGAACGGGTACGTCGCGTGTGCGCGGCGCACGTTCCGCATGCGTTCGGGGCACGTTCCGTGGAGGTGCGGGGCACGTTTCGGCGGGGTGCCCGGAACGTGCCGCGGGGTGCGGGGCGTCAGCACCGGGGCACGTTCCTCGTGGGCGCGCGCGACCGTGCGAAAGGCCGGTACGTCGGCGACGTACCGGCCCGATGGTTCAGGGGAACGCGCGGGAGGGCGCACGGGAACGCGCGAGCCACCGCGCGCGGGTGCCCGCGTGCCGCCGCCGGCGGGCGGGCGTCAGAACCGCCCGGCCCCCAGGTCCCGCGACACCGCGCGGGCGCAGTCGCGCACCGCCGCGATCAGCTCGGGGCGCAGCTCCCCGTCCTTGCAGACCCGCTCGACGGCGCCGGTGATGCCCACCGCGCCGACCGGCATGCGCCGCCGGTTGTGGATCGGGGCCGCGACCGAGGCGACGCCCGTCCAGGTCTCCTCGACGTCGTCCGCGTAGCCGCGTGCCCGGGTCAGGTCGAGAACCCCCTCGAACTGCTCCAGCGCGCTGACCGTCCGGGCCGTGAACTCGTTGCGCTCGGCCTCCAGGACCTCGCTGTGCGCCACCGGGTCGTACGCCGACAGGACCTTGCCCAGTGCTGTGGAGTGCAGCGGCTGCATGGCCCCGACCTCCAGCACCTGGCGGCTGTCGTCGGGCCGGAACACGTGGTGCACGATCAGCACCCCCTGTTGGTGCAGGACCCCCAGGTAGACGCTCTCCCCGCTGGAACGGGCCAGGTCGTCGGTCCACACCAGCGCCCGCGCCCGCAGTTCGTGCACGTCCAGGTAGGTGGTCCCGAGGCGCAGCAGTTCGGCGCCGAGCTGGTAGCGCCCGGAGACGGTGTCCTGCTCGACGAAGCCCTCCTGCTGAAGGGTGCGCAGTATGCCGTGGGCCGTACCTTTGGCCAGGCCCAGCGACGAGGCGATGTCGGACAGGCCGAGCTGTCGCTCGCCGCCCGCGAGCAGGCGCAGCATCGCCGCCGCCCGTTCGAGCGACTGGATGTTCCGTGCCATCGCCGTGCTGCCTCCGTTCCCCTTGGGCCGTCGGCGGGCCCCTGCGCTGCCGCCGTTCGGCAATGTCGAACACTACCGGTCGTCGACGAGCTCCCGCTAATAGGTGGTCGCAAGATGTCGCGTCTGTCTTAACACCCCGGTCGCCTTCGCCACGTGCGTCCGTCCCCTGGACGCCACTGACCCTCCGGTGGTGCTCCGGGCTACCCTGACGGCGTGCGCCTTCCATGGGAAGCGCAAAGCCGACAGCCGTCGCACTCCAGGGAGCACCTTCATGGCTTCGTTGCCGAACCCGTCCCCTCCGTCCGAGCTCGCCGAGAACCGGACCCGTATCGCCGCACTGCGCGAGGCCCTCGCGGACCGTGTCGTGGTGGCCGACGGCGCGATGGGCACGATGCTGCAGGCTCAGGACCCGACACTGGAGGACTTCGAGAACCTCGAAGGCTGCAACGAGATCCTGAACCTCACCCGGCCCGACATCGTCCGTTCGGTCCACACAGCCTATTTCGATGTGGGCGTCGACTGCGTCGAGACGAACACCTTCGGGGCGAACCACTCGGCCATGGCCGAGTACGACATCGCCGACCGTGTCCTCGAACTGTCCGAGGCGGGAGCCCGGCTGGCCCGCGAGGTCGCGGACGACTTCGCCGCCCGCGACGGCCGCCGGCGCTGGGTCCTCGGCTCCATCGGCCCCGGCACGAAGCTGCCGACCCTCGGCCACGTCGCCTACGGCACACTGCGCGACGGCTTCCAGGCGAACGCGGAGGGACTGATCGCGGGCGGCGCCGACGCCCTGATCGTCGAGACCACCCAGGACCTGCTGCAGACCAAGGCCTCCCTGCTGGGCGCCCGCCGCGCCATGGAGGCGCTGGGACTCGACCTGCCGCTGCTGTGCTCGATGGCGTTCGAGACGACCGGCACGATGCTGCTCGGCTCCGAGATCGGCGCCGCGCTCACCGCGCTGGAGCCGCTCGGCATCGACATGATCGGCCTGAACTGCTCGACCGGCCCCGCCGAGATGAGCGAACACCTGCGCTACCTCACCCGGCACTCCCGCATCCCGCTGCTCTGTATGCCGAACGCGGGTCTGCCGGTCCTGACCAAGGACGGCGCGCACTTCCCGCTCGGGCCCGAGGGTCTGGCCGACGCGCAGGAGAACTTCGTCCGCGACTACGGCCTGTCCCTGGTCGGCGGCTGCTGCGGTACGACGCCCGAGCACCTGCGTCAGCTCGTCGAGCGGGTACGGGGGGTCGAGCCCACCGGACGTCACCCGCAGCCCGAACCCGGCGCCGCCTCGCTCTACCAGACCGTGCCGTTCCGCCAGGACACCGCGTACATGGCGATCGGCGAGCGCACCAACGCCAACGGTTCGAAGAAGTTCCGTGAGGCGATGCTCGCGGGACGCTGGGACGACTGCGTGGAGATGGCCCGCGACCAGATCCGCGAGGGCGCCCACATGCTCGACCTCTGCGTCGACTACGTCGGCCGGGACGGCGTCGCGGACATGGAGGAGCTCGCCGGACGTTTCGCCACCGCCTCGACGCTGCCGATCGTCCTCGACTCGACCGAGGTCGAGGTCATCCGCGCCGGCCTGGAGAAGCTCGGCGGCCGGGCCGTCATCAACTCCGTCAACTACGAGGACGGCGACGGTCCCGAGTCGCGCTTCGCGAAGGTGACCCGGCTCGCCCGGGAGCACGGCGCCGCGCTGATCGCGCTGACCATCGACGAGGAGGGCCAGGCCCGCACCGTCGAGACCAAGGTCGCCATCGCCGAACGGCTGATCGAGGACCTGACGGCGAACTGGGGCATCCACGAGTCGGACATCCTCATCGACACCCTGACCTTCACCATCTGCACCGGCCAGGAGGAGTCCCGCAAGGACGGCATCGCGACGATCGAGGCGATCCGCGAGCTGAAGCGCCGCCGCCCCGACGTCCAGACCACGCTGGGCCTTTCGAACATCTCCTTCGGCCTCAACCCGGCCGCCCGCGTCCTGCTCAACTCGGTCTTCCTCGACGAGTGCGTCAAGGCGGGCCTCGACTCCGCGATCGTGCACGCGAGCAAGATCCTGCCCATCGCACGCTTCGACGACGAACAGGTCACCACCGCCCTCGACCTCATCTACGACCGGCGCGCCGAGGGATACGACCCGCTGCAGAAGCTGATGGCGCTGTTCGAGGGCGCCACCACCAAGTCGCTGAAGGCGGGCAGGGCCGAGGAGCTCGCCGCGCTGCCCCTGGACGAACGGCTCAAGCGGCGCATCATCGACGGCGAGAAGAACGGACTGGAGGACGACCTCGCCGAGGCCCTCCAGGACCGCCCCGCCCTCGACATCGTCAACGAGACGCTGCTCGACGGCATGAAGGTGGTCGGCGAACTGTTCGGCTCCGGCCAGATGCAACTGCCGTTCGTGCTCCAGTCCGCCGAGGTCATGAAGTCCGCGGTGGCCTTCCTCGAACCGCACATGGAGAAGTCGGACGCCGAGGGCAAGGGCACCATCGTCCTGGCCACCGTTCGCGGAGACGTCCACGACATCGGCAAGAACCTCGTCGACATCATCCTGTCCAACAACGGCTACAACGTCGTCAACCTCGGCATCAAGCAGCCGGTCTCCGCGATCCTGGACGCCGCCGAGGAGCACCGGGCCGACGTCATCGGCATGTCCGGCCTGCTGGTCAAGTCCACGGTGATCATGAAGGAGAACCTGGAGGAGCTCAACCAGCGCGGCCTGTCCGCCGACTACCCGGTCATCCTCGGCGGCGCGGCCCTGACCAGGGCATACGTCGAACAGGACCTGTACGAGATCTACGAGGGCGAGGTCCGCTACGCCCGCGACGCGTTCGAGGGCCTGCGCCTGATGGACGCGCTGATCGGGGTCAAGCGGGGCGTGCCCGGCGCCGTGCTGCCGGAACTGAAGCAGCGCCGGGTGCGGGCCGCCGCCCCGCAGACCGTTATTGAGGAGCGCCCGGAGGAGGGGCACATCCGCTCCGACATCGCCGTCGACAACCCCGTGCCCACTCCGCCGTTCTGGGGCACCCGTGTCATCAAGGGCATCCAGCTCAAGGAGTACGCGTCCTGGCTGGACGAGGGCGCGCTGTTCAAGGGCCAGTGGGGTCTCAAGCAGGCCCGTACGGGCGAGGGACCGACGTACGAGGAGCTCGTCGAGACCGAGGGCCGGCCCCGGCTGCGCGGGCTGCTGGACAAGCTGCAGACCGACAACCTGCTCGAAGCGGCCGTCGTCTACGGCTACTTCCCGTGCGTGTCCAAGGACGACGACCTGATCCTGCTGGACGAGCAGGGCAACGAGCGGACCCGGTTCACCTTCCCGCGCCAGCGCCGCGGACGGCGGCTGTGCCTGGCCGACTTCTTCCGTCCCGAGGAGTCCGGCGAGACGGATGTCGTCGGCCTCCAGGTCGTCACCGTCGGTTCCCGGATCGGCGAGGAGACCGCCAAGCTCTTCGAGTCGAACTCCTACCGCGACTACCTCGAACTGCACGGCTTGTCCGTGCAGTTGGCGGAGGCGCTCGCCGAGTACTGGCACGCCCGCGTCCGTTCGGAGCTCGGCTTCGCGGGGGAGGACCCGGCGGCCGTAGAGGACATGTTCGCCCTCAAGTACCGGGGCGCCCGGTTCTCCCTCGGCTACGGCGCCTGCCCCGACCTGGAGGACCGCGCGAAGATCGCCGAGCTGCTCGAGCCCGAGCGCATCGGTGTCCACCTCTCCGAGGAGTTCCAGCTGCACCCCGAGCAGTCCACGGACGCCATCGTGATCCACCATCCCGAGGCGAAGTACTTCAACGCGCGCTAGTCATCTGAGTCAGGAACTCTGTTCAGATGTGCAGGCCTGCGGTATGGCGCGGACGGGGCGGCCGAAGGCCGAGTTGACGTTGTCGGACGAGGAGCGGGCTGCGCTCGAGGGGTGGGTGCGGCGCCGTTCCACGCCGCAGGCGTGGGCCCTGGGTGTCGGATCATCCTGGCCTGCGCCGACGGCGCTTCGAACAAAGACGTGGCGGCTCGACTCGGCTCGACTCCCCATGCGGTGGGCCGCTGGCGAGCGCGGTTCGTGCGGTACCGGATCGCCGGTCTGGGTGACATGCCGCGTCCGGTGCGTGCTGTCGGTGCGACGGGCACGGCACTGGAACCGGCACTCGGCGCTGTGTCCGGTGCGGCGAGTGGGGGCACCTCCCACGCCCTTGAGGCAGTGGGGGAGCGTGCCGGACGCCGGGAGGCGGGCGCGACGTCGCGGACACGCCCCAGTGCCGTGCCAGGCACCGTGCGCCCCGTGGCGCAGACGGTGCCCGCCGCGGCACCACGGGGTGCCGGTCCCTTCGTGCCGTCCGTCCGGCGGAAACGCCGGACGGACGCCGCGCCACGCGCCGCGCGGGTGTCGGGAGGCACTCCGGCCACGGGCGACGTACACTGGTCGGTCCACCGCAGGCCGGTCGCCCTTCGCTCTTCGAAGGGTGACCGGCCTGATCGTCCCCCAAGGAGGTGCGCCAGGATGACCAGCACGGTCCCCGCGCTCGGTACCCGTACGGCCGAAGGCTCCGCACTGCAAGCCGTACTCCTCGACATGGACGGCACCCTGGTGGACACCGAGGGCTTCTGGTGGGACGTCGAGGTCGAGATCTTCAGGACTCTCGGGCACACCCTCGACGACTCCTGGCGCCAGGTGGTCGTCGGCGGCCCCATGACCCGCAGCGCCAACTTCCTGATCGAGGCCACCGGAGCCGACATCGCCTTCGACGAGCTCTCGGTGCTGCTGAACGACGGCTTCGAGCGACGTATCGGCGTGGCCCTGCCGCTGATGCCGGGCGCGTCCCGGCTCCTCGCGGAGCTCGCGGCGCACGAGATTCCCACCGCCCTGGTCTCCGCCTCGCACCGGCGCATCATCGACCGGATCCTGGCCTCGCTCGGACCCCAGTACTTCACGCTGACCGTCGCGGGCGACGAGGTGGAGCGGACGAAGCCGTTCCCCGACCCGTATCTGCTGGCGGCCGCCGGTCTCGGTGCGGATCCGGCCAGATGCGCGGTCATCGAGGACACCGCCACCGGCGTCGCGGCCGCGGAGGCCGCGGGCTGCCAGGTGGTTGCCGTACCCTCGATCGCGCCCATCGCCCCCGCGGCCGGGCGCACGGTCGTGACCTCGCTGGAAGAGGTCGACCTGGCCTTTCTCCGCGGCCTGATGACGGAAATGCGCTAGTCGTTCACCCAGCGTGCGTATCCGAATGCTCGGATTGCCGTGGGGTATCCGCGGGTAAGCGGAACGAAGTCGTCGTGGGGTAATTCGATCTGCGGACGGATGGCCGAATTCCGGTACGCCCGGGCCAAGTTGACCGTGTGATGTTCGTCACATGACAGGGGGTCGACAGGGAACCCGGCATGTGCCGTTGTCCCCTTTTCGGGCGTGATCGGGACGTCCTTGTGTCCCGATTGGTGGAACGCTGCACGAATCCTTCCGCTGTTGGGTTATCGGTGCGTCCACGCCCGGTTTCGCAGCGTGATGGGAACTCAACTCCGGTCTCTGGGGGCTGTCCTGGCGGTGCGGACTAATGTCATCGCGAGAACCTCGCCATAACCCCCGTGACTCGCCCGCACCACCCCTTGTATGGCGTGTGCACGGACACGACAGCTCTGGAGAAACTCGAGCATGAACCGCAAGACTTTGGTGCTGCCGGCCGTTGTGGGCCTGCTCGCCCCGGTGCTCGCCGCGTGTGGCGGTTCCGACAGCGGGGGCAACGGCGGCGACGCGATCGTCGTCGGCACCACGGACCGGTTCACCGCATCGAAGGATGCCCCGGCTCCTCTCGACCCGGCGTACGCGTACGACGTCGGTACCTGGAACATCCTGCGTCAGACGGTGCAGACGCTGATGGTCCAGCCGCGCGGTGACGGCGACCCCCAGCCCGAGGCGGCCGAGAGCTGTGGTTTCACCGACTCCGGCAACGAGCGCTACGCCTGCAAGCTGCGCGAGGGCCTGAAGTTCGCGACCGGTGACCCGATCACCGCCAAGGACGTGAAGTTCTCGATCGACCGCGCGATGGCGATCAAGGCCGACAGCGGTGTGTTCGCGCTGCTGTCCACCGTCGACACCGTCGAGGCCCAGGGCGACCGCGAGGTGATCTTCCACCTCAAGACCGCGGACGCGACCTTCCCGTTCAAGCTGTCGACCCCGGTCGCCGGCATCGTGAACCCCAAGGACTACGACAAGGGCAAGCTGCGCGACGGTTTCCAGGTCGACGGCTCCGGCCCGTACACCCTCGAGGCCGATGTCAAGAACGACGCGGCGGTCAAGGTCGTCTTCACCAAGAACCCGAACTACAAGGGTCTGTTGAAGCCGAAGAACAACAAGGTCGAGATGCGGTCCTTCGACAGCGCCGACGCCATGGGCGCCGCGCTCAACAAGGGCGACATCGACCTGATGACCCGCTCGATGACGCCGGCCCAGATCCAGAAGCTCGGCAACCTCGGCACGGACAGCAACATCGATCTCGTCGAGATGCCCGGCCTCGAGATCCGCTACCTCGGCTTCAACACCGACGACCCGTCGGTGAAGAGCAAGGCCGTCCGACAGGCGATGGCCGAGGTCGTCAACCGCGGCGACCTCGTCGCCAAGGTGTACGGCTCCCAGGCCGAGCCGCTGTACTCGCTCGTCCCGGCCACCATCACCGGCCACTCGAACTCGTTCTTCAACAAGTACGGCGACCCGAGCGTGGCCAAGGCCACCACGACGCTGTCCAAGGCCGGCATCACCACGCCGGTGAAGCTCACCCTGCACTACACGACCGACCACTACGGTACGGTCACCAAGCAGGAGTTCGAGGTGCTGAAGCAGCAGCTCAACACCACCGGCCTGTTCCAGGTCGACATCAAGGGCACGCCCTGGGACACGTTCCGCCCGGCCGAGCAGAAGGGCGCGTACCAGGTCTACGGCATGGGTTGGTTCCCCGACTTCCCGGACGCCGACAACTACCTGGCGCCGTTCCTCGACAAGGACAACACCCTCGGCTCCCCGTACGTGAACACCCGGATCCGCGGCACGCTGATCCCGGACTCGCGTCGCGAGGCCGACCGCCTCACCGCGTCGAAGAGCCTCACGGACATCCAGAACATAGTGGCCGATGACGTGCCGATCCTGCCGCTGTGGCAGGGTAAGCAGTACATCGCCGCGCGGGACGACATCACGGGCGCCGAGTGGGCCCTCAACTCCTCCTCGACGCTGCAGCTGTGGGAGCTCGGTCGCGGCGTGGGCAGCTGATCGGTCCTCAGGGGCGTCGGCCGCCCCGGGCCGGCGTCCGCCGGACCGGCGCTCCAGAGAACCGATGACAAGGCACCTCCTCGTGAACATGCGCAACCAATGGCCAGTCCTGTCCGTCGTGACGGGGCTGGCCATCGGCCTGCTCGCAGGCTGCGGCTCGGAAACGGGCGGCACCGGCAGCACCGGCTCCTCCCTCGTGATCGGGATGTCCGACGACGTCCTGGCCACCGATCCGGCGTCCGGGTACGACCCCGGATCCTGGCTGTTGTTCAACAACGTCTTCCAGTCCCTGCTGAGCTTCTCCAACGGCGCCACGGAGCCGACGCCCGAAGCCGCCAAGGAGTGCTCCTTCTCGGGCAGCGGGACGACGGTCTACACCTGCACCCTCAGGGACGGCCTGAAGTTCAGCAACGGTGACCCCCTCACCTCGAAGGACGTCAAGTTCTCCTTCGACCGCATGCTGAACATCGCCGACCCCACCGGTCCCGCGGTCATGTTCCCCATGCTCGACACGGTGCGGGCCCCGGACGCCAGGACGGTCGTCTTCAAGCTCAAGTACGCCGACGCCACCTTCCCGAGCAAGATCGCCTCTGGTGCCGGCTCGATCGTGGACCACCGGCAGTACGCCGGGAACGGGCTGCGCGGGGACCACCAGGCGGTCGGCTCGGGCCCGTACAAGCTGGACTCCTTCGGCAAGGACCAGGCCGTCTTCTCGGTCAACGACAGCTACCGGGGCACCGCCAGGGTGAAGAACTCCGGTGTCACGCTGAAGTTCTTCCACGGCGACCAGGACGGTCTGAGGACGGCGGTGCTGGACCACCGGATCGACGTCGCCTACCGGGGGCTGGCCGCCGACGGCATCGCGGACATCACCAACGACACCTCCACCGGCAAGGGCGTCGACGTCGTCGAGGGCACCAGCGCCGAGGTGCAGCACCTGGTCTTCAACATGGACGACCCGGTGGCCGGCAAGCTCGGGGTACGCAAGGCCATCGCCTATCTGCTCGACCGCGACGCCCTCGTCGACAAGGTCTATCAGGGCACGGCGACGCCGCTCTACTCGATCATCCCGGCCGGGATCACGGGCCACGACACGGCGTTCTCCAACACCTACGGTGCCCACCCGTCGAAGGAGAAGGCCGCCGCGGCGCTCAAGGACCAGGGCATCACCGGCAAGGTCGCCCTGACGCTCTGGTCGACCCCGTCGCGCTACGGCCCTGCCACCGACCAGGAGTTCAGGGCGATCGCCCAGCAGCTCAACGCCAGCGGGCTGTTCCACGCGACGGTGAAGTCCGTCCGCTACGACCGGTACGAGAAGGACATCGCCCGCGGCAAGTACGGCGTCTACGTGAAGGGCTGGGTGCCCGACTACCCGGACCCGGACAACTTCACGGCCCCCTTCTTCGGCAAGGGCAACGTGCTGCAGAACAACTACAGCAACAGCACCGTCACCGGTCGTCTCCTCCCGAAGACGTCCGCGCAGATCAACCGCTCCTCCACCGAGGCCGCGTACCACAAGCTCCAGGACATCGTGGCCGAGCAGATCCCGGTCATCCCGGTCTGGCAGGGCAAGCAGTACGCGGTCACGCGGGACAACGTCTACGGCGTGGAGAACTGTCTCGACTCCTCGACCGTGTTCCGGTTCTGGGAGATCAGCAAGGACTGAGCACACCCGTACGCACCCCGCCCGTACACGACCGTGGGCGCCTTCCTCCAGGACGTACAGGAGGAAGGCGCCCACGGTCGCACCACCGGCGGGGTCACTGCGCGCCGGGGCGCACCAACCCGCTCTCGTACGCGTACACCGCGGCCTGCACCCGGTCGCGCAGACCCAGCTTGGTGAGGACGTGACCCACATGCGTCTTGACGGTGGTCTCGCTGACGAACAGGTCGGCGGCGATCTCCGCGTTCGACAGGCCGCGCGCCACCAGCTTCAGCACCTCCACCTCCCGCTCGGTGAGGGTGTGCAGGGTGTCCGGCACGGGCTCGTCGCCGGATGGCAGATGACCCGCGTACTTGTCCAGGAGCCGACGCGTGATGCTCGGGGCGAGCATCGCCTCGCCCGCGGCGACCACCCGGATCGCCTGCACCAGCTCGTTGGCCGGAGCGTCCTTCAGAAGGAAACCGCTGGCGCCGGCGCGCAGCGCCTCCACCACGTACTCGTCGAGGTCGAAGGTGGTCAGGACGAGCACCTTGGCCGGGCCGTCGCGCCCCGGACCGGTGATCTGCCGGGTCGCCTCCACCCCGTCCATCCGCGGCATCCGGATGTCCATCAGAACCACATCGGGCTGCAGGGCACGCACCTGATCCAGTGCCTGGAGACCGTCACCGGCCTCGCCGACGACCGCCAGATCCTGCTCGGCCTCCAGAATCATCCGGAAGCCGGTGCGCAGCAGCGGCTGGTCGTCGACCAGTAGGACGCGGATGGCCACGTAAGTCTCCTTCGCTAGTCCGGCCCCATTCTGCCCTGCTCGGTACCGCCCGACTCGGGCGCCCTGACCGGGAGTGGATACGGCGGGGGAGTACCGCCGAATTCCGGACACACCGCCTGGTGGTCGCACCAGCCGCAGAGTTTGGTGGGACGCGGCCGCCAGTCGCCCGTCTCGGTGGCCTGCCGGATCGCCTCCCACAGCGCGAGCAGCTTGCGCTCGACCCGCTCCAGGTCCTCGATCGCCGGGTCGTACGTCAGCACGTCGCCGCTGCCGAGATAGACGAGCTGGAGGCGGCGCGGGACCACCTGCTTCAGCCGCCACACCACCAGGGCGTAGAACTTCATCTGGAACAGCGCGCCCTCGGCGTACTCGGGCCGGGGCGCCTTGCCCGTCTTGTAGTCGACGATCCTGACCTCGCCCGTGGGCGCCACGTCGACGCGGTCGATGATGCCGCGCAGCTTCAGCCCGGAGTCGAGCCGGGCCTCGATGAACAGCTCTCGCTCGGCGGGTTCGAGCCGGGTCGGGTCCTCCAGGCTGAACCAGCGCTCCACCAGCTGCTCCGCCTCGCCGAGCCACCGCGCCAGCCGCTCGCCCTCGGGGTCGTCGGCGAACAGCTCCACGACCTCGGGCCGTGTCTCGCGCAGCCGGTCCCACTGGCCGGGGATGAGGGACTTGGCACGCGGAGCCGTCCGCTCCGTCGCCGGGGAGTCGAAGAGCCGCTCCAGCACCGCGTGCACCAGCGTGCCGCGGGTGGCCGCCTCGCTCGGCTTCTCGGGGAGCTTGTCGATCACCCGGAACCGGTAGAGCAGCGGGCACTGCATGAAATCGCTGGCGCGCGAGGGCGACAGGGACGCCGGCGGCACGGCCGTGACAGCCGCGGTCGGCTCGGGCGGGACGGCGCCCTCGGTGCTGGTCTCCATGTCCCAAGACCTTACGGCCCGCCACTGACAGTGAGTGCACGCATGGGGCTGGTGCGACGGCACGGAAAACAGAGGGGGTGCCGGGGCGGAACGTGTCGCGACCGACGCATACCATCGACCACAGACCCTGCTTCGCACGATCGGGAGCGGGAGACGCTTCGAACGAGGGGACATCGTGGACGAGAGCGGCGGAAGCGGGCAGCCGCGATCCGGCACCGACGAAGCGACCGAGCGCCACGAGGGGTCCCAGGCCCCCGCCGGCCCGGCCGCGGACGCCACGCGACCCGGAGCGGACCGGCACGAGCGCCCCACGGGGCAGCCGCCCGCCGACCCGAACGCCCCCGCCTCCGACGCGACCCGCGCCCACCCGGAGCCCACGAGCCGACCCGAGCAGCACGGCACCTCCGACAACGGACCCGGCACGGACGGTGACACGTCGGACGGGACCACGCCGCCCGCCGCCCCCGCACCCGGCCCGGGAACGCGCGACGGCGCCTCGGGCGAGGCAGGCCCCGGAGCCGTGTCCCCGCCCCCGGCGCCCCACGAACCCGACCGGCCCACCGGCACGGACACCGCACACCACCGCACCCTCGCCCAGTCCGGAACCGGAACCGGTACGGACGGCGGTGGCGGTGGCAGGCCGAAGCCCCCGCGCCGCGGCCGGGAACCCGGTGGCGGGCTGCTGATGGGGCGTCCGTTCGGCGTACCGGTGTACGTGGCGCCCAGCTGGTTCCTCGTGGCCGCGCTGATCACCTGGGTCTTCGGTGGCCAGCTCGACCGTGTGCTGCCCGAACTCGGCGCCCTGCGCTACCTCGTCTCCCTCTTCTTCGCGGTCGCCTTCTACGCCTCCGTCCTGGTCCACGAGCTGGCCCACACGGTCGCCGCCCTGCGCTTCAAGCTGCCGGTCCGCCGGATCCAGCTGCAGTTCTTCGGCGGGGTGTCCGAGATCGAGAAGGAGGCCGAGACCCCGGGCCGCGAGTTCGTGCTGGCCTTCGTCGGACCGCTGCTCTCGCTGGTCCTCTCCGGCCTCTTCTACCTCGCCATGCTTGCCGTCGAGCCCGGCACGGTCCCCGGTGTCCTGCTGGCCGGCCTGATGGTCTCCAACCTGATCGTGGCCGCCTTCAATCTGCTCCCCGGTCTGCCCCTGGACGGCGGCCGGATGCTCCGCGCCGTCGTCTGGAAGATCACCGGCAGGCCGATGAGCGGCACGATCGCGGCGGCCTGGGTCGGCCGCGCGCTCGCCGTCTCCGTCCTGATCGGGCTGCCCCTGCTCACCCAGTCCGGAGCGCTCGGCGAGACCCAGGACAACATCGGCGGCATGGACACGGTCACCGACGCCCTGCTGGCCGCCATCCTCGCCGCCATCATCTGGACCGGCGCCGGCAACAGCCTCCGCATGGCCCGGCTGCGCGAACACCTGCCCGAACTGCGGGCCCGCTCGCTCACCCGGCGAGCGGTCCCGGTCGAGACCAGCACCCCCCTCTCCGAGGCGCTGCGCCGCGCCAACGCCGCGGGCGCCCGCGCCCTGGTCGTCGTCGACGCCAACGGCGAGCCCGTCTCCCTGGTGCGCGAGGCGGCCATCGTCGGCGTACCGGAACACCGCCGCCCCTGGGTCGCCGTCAGCGGCCTCGCCCAGGACATCACCGACGGCATGCGCGTCTCCGCCGAGCTCGCGGGCGAGCCCCTCCTCGACGTCCTGCGCGCGACCCCCGCGACCGAGTACCTGGTGGTGGAGGACTCGGGCGAGATCTACGGGGTCCTCTCGGCGGCGGACGTCGAGCGCGCCTTCGTCAAGGCGATGGCCAGGCCCTCCTGAGCTCCCCCGTGCGCTGCGGGGCCGTGCGGTGCGCGGCGCTGCCTCGTGGGCGCCGCCGGCCACACGCCACCCACGGTGGCTCCCCGCACCGGCCATGGTCGGCGCCCCGCGCGGGGACCGGTAGGCTGTTCACATGTCCGAACCGACCGGTGCCGCCCGCAGGCGCGGGCCCTTCAAGGTCGGGGACCAGGTTCAGCTGACCGACCCCAAGGGCCGCCACTACACGTTCACGCTCGAGGCCGGGAAGAACTTCCACACCCACAAGGGTTCCTTCCCGCACGACGAGCTGATCGGTGCTCCCGAGGGCAGCGTTGTCCGCACCACGGGGAACGTCGCCTATCTCGCGCTGCGCCCCCTGCTCCCCGACTACGTCCTGTCCATGCCCCGCGGTGCCGCCGTGGTCTACCCCAAGGACGCGGGGCAGATCCTGGCCTTCGCCGACATCTTCCCCGGCGCACGCGTCGTGGAGGCGGGCGTCGGCTCCGGCTCGCTCAGCAGCTTCCTGCTGCGCGCCATCGGCGACCAGGGCATGCTGCACTCCTACGAGCGCCGCGAGGACTTCGCGGAGATCGCCCAGCAGAACGTGGAGCGCTACTTCGGCGGCCCGCACCCCGCCTGGCAGCTCACCGTCGGCGACCTCCAGGACAACCTGAGCGACACCGAGGTCGACCGCGTCATCCTCGACATGCTCGCCCCCTGGGAGTGCCTGGAGGCCGTCTCCAAGGCGCTCGTCCCCGGCGGCATCCTGTGCTGCTACGTGGCGACGACCACCCAGCTCGCGCGGACCGTCGAGTCCATCCGCGAGATCGGCTCCTTCAACGAGCCGACCGCCTGGGAATCGATGATCCGCAACTGGCACATCGAGGGCCTCGCCGTCCGTCCGGACCACCGGATGATCGGTCACACCGGCTTCCTGCTCACCGCCCGCCGACTCGCGGACGGCGTCGAGCCGCCCATGCGCCGCCGCCGCCCCGCCAAGGGCGCCTACGGCGAGGACTACGCCGGGCCCAACGCCGACGGCGGCACCGCCCGCTGATCCGGCCGGCGTCCCCGCCGCGCCCGTACCCAACGCTCCACCCCTGTGGCCGAGTTCCCGGAGACACCCGGGACCCGGCCACAGGCCTTTCCGCAACTGGGGCAGGGCGCGTTCGTGTTGACGCGCCGCCAGAAGTCCGGACCCCGCCGTTCCACCCGACTGTGACGTGTGGCACCATGCTGGCCACTCCACCCCCACCGGCACAGCCCTCCCAGGAGACGCTCCCAGTGCAGCAATCCGTCGTCCCGGAACTGGCACACACGCACACCCGTCCCATCCACTGGCTGGCGACGGCCACCGCCCTGGCCGGAGTCGTCGCCCTCTCCTCGGTCGTCCAGCCCGGACCGGCCACGGCGGCCCAGCCCGGCCCCGGGGCGAAGGCCGCCCCGGCCGCGATCGCGCCCCCGGACCCCGCGGCCGTCACGTTCCCGCTCGAGTGCGGGCCCGCCGAGGTCGTCGTACAGAAGAAGGCGTCCGGGGACCTCGACGGCGACGGCAGCCCGGAGACGGTCGCCGTGGTCCGCTGCGACGCGGGCTCGGGCACCCCGCCCAACGGTGTCTACGTCCTCACCCAGGGCGGGGTGGCGAAGAAACCCCGGATCGTGGCCACCCTGGTCGACCCGAAGGACCGGCTGAGCGTCACGGGCTTCGCGGTACGTGACGGCGCCGTCACCGCGACCCTGCTCGGCTACTCGTCGGCCGACGTGCCGAGTTGCTGCCCGGACGTGAAGGACCGGGCCAAGTGGCAGTGGAGGAACGGAGCGTTCATCCGCTCGACGCCTTCGGCCGCCCAGAGCGTATGAGAAGAATGTGAGAAAAGAGACAATCCGTCACGTGGAGTGGCTTCCGGGTCACTCCACGTCGGGGCCGTAGACCTCGACCCTGTCCGAAACCCGACGTACATGGATGCAGTCACCCGGGCACTCCTTGGCCGAGTCGGCCACGTCACGCAGAAGCGTCAGCGGTACGGGCGTTGTGGCCCCCGGGGCCTGCAGCAGCTCGTCGTCGGCGCTCTTCACGTAGGCCAGACCGTCGATGTCCAGCTCGAAGACCTCCGGCGCGTACTGGGCACAGATCCCGTCTCCGGTACAGAGATCCTGGTCGATCCAGACCTCGAGCGCCTGCTCGCCTGCTCCGGCCTCCTGCTGCACGGTCATTTCTCCTGCCGTTTTCTGCGTCGAGCGATCCGAAGACTGGGGAATCGGGCCAGCTCTGACGGGTGTTGAACACTTTGAGCCTACCTCCGTCGGCTTCCCAATCATGTTGGGTGGGTATTCCCCTGGCGTGAGGGAGAGCGCAAGGGTGAAGATCGGACACACCTCGACAGTCTTTGTGATCTAGGGGTTTCAATCGACACCCACCCAGGTAGGGTCTGGAAGCGTCCAGCTCCCCTTGGAGGAGGTGAGGACCGTGGCAGCCCACGACGACGACATGAACCGCGGCATCCGCCCGGGACGAGGGTCCGATGACCCTGCCGGGCAGGTTGCCTACCTTGAGCAGGAGATCGCCGTCCTGCGACGCAAGCTCGCCGACTCTCCGCGGCACACGAGGATTCTCGAAGAGCGGATCGTCGAGCTGCAGACCAACCTGGCCGGCGTGTCCGCGCAGAACGAGCGGCTCGCCAACACGCTCCGTGAGGCCCGCGACCAGATCGTGGCCCTCAAGGAAGAGGTCGACCGGCTCGCACAGCCGCCGGCGGGCTTCGGTGTCTTCCTCGTGGCGAACGAGGACGGCACGGCGGACATCTTCACCGGGGGCCGCAAGCTCCGGGTGAACGTCAGCCCCAGCGTGGAGCTCGAGGAGCTCAGGCGCGGCCAGGAAGTGATGCTCAACGAAGCCCTCAACGTGGTCGAGGCCATGGAGTACGAGAGCGTCGGCGACATCGTCACCCTCAAGGAGATCCTGGAGGACGGCGAGCGTGCCCTCGTGGTGGGGCACACCGACGAGGAACGGGTGGTACGGCTCGCCGAGCCGCTGCTGGACGTCACCATCCGTCCCGGCGACGCCCTGCTTCTCGAACCCCGCTCCGGCTATGTCTACGAAGTCGTTCCCAAGAGCGAGGTCGAGGAGCTCGTCCTCGAAGAGGTCCCGGACATCGGCTACGAGCAGATCGGCGGCCTGGGAAACCAGATCGAACTGATCCGCGACGCGGTCGAGCTCCCGTACCTCTACCCCGACCTCTTCAAGGAGCACGAACTGCGGCCGCCCAAGGGTGTGCTGCTCTACGGGCCCCCCGGATGCGGCAAGACGCTCATCGCCAAGGCGGTCGCCAACTCGCTGGCCAAGAAGGTCGCCGAGGTCACCGGCCAAGCCACCGGCAAGAGCTTCTTCCTCAACATCAAGGGCCCCGAGCTCCTGAACAAGTACGTCGGTGAGACCGAGCGACAGATCCGCCTCGTCTTCCAGCGTGCTCGTGAGAAGGCCAGCGAGGGCACCCCCGTCATCGTCTTCTTCGACGAGATGGAGTCCCTCTTCCGTACCCGTGGATCGGGCGTCAGCTCGGACGTGGAGAACACCATCGTCCCCCAGCTGCTCGCCGAGATCGACGGCGTGGAGGGCCTGGAGAACGTGGTCGTGATCGGTGCCTCGAACCGTGAGGACATGATCGACCCCGCGATCCTGCGCCCCGGACGACTCGATGTGAAGATCAAGATCGAGCGCCCGGACGCCGAGGCCGCCAAGGACATCTTCGCGAAGTACCTCACCCAGCGCCTCCCGCTGCACTCCGACGACCTCGGAGAGCACGGCGGGGACCGGGCGGCCACCGTCCACGGCATGATCCAGACCGCCGTGGAGCAGATGTACGCCGAATCCGAGGAAAACCGCTTCCTCGAGGTCACGTACGCCAACGGCGACAAGGAAGTCCTGTACTTCAAGGACTTCAATTCCGGCGCCATGATCGAGAACATCGTGGGCCGCGCCAAGAAGGCGGCCATCAAGGCCTTCCTCGAACAGAACCAGAAGGGCCTCCGGGTCTCCCACCTCCTCCAGGCGTGCGTGGACGAGTTCAAGGAGAACGAGGACCTGCCGAACACCACCAACCCGGACGACTGGGCCCGGATCTCCGGAAAGAAGGGCGAACGGATCGTCTACATCCGTACGCTCGTCACCGGAAAGCAGGGCGCGGACACCGGCCGCTCCATCGACACGGTGGCCAACACCGGTCAGTACCTGTAAAAGCCAGGGCGGCTGCGGGTGCCCTCCACGGGTATCCGCAGCCGACTGCTTTCCGGGGCACGGCTGGAGCACAGCAATGACGCAAATGATCTCCCCACCAGCGCAGAGCCGTTCTAGGCTCTTTCGTACCGCCGAGTCGCGCGTTGCGGGGACGGGCACCGCACACGCACCGGAGCACCAGCGGTACTTGAGCAGCGCCCCCGACCGAGGGCGCCGCCGGGCAAGGAGGGCCGCATGACCGTACGGCGAGTAATGGGCATCGAGACGGAGTACGGGATCTCCGTCGCCGGCCACCCCAACGCCAATGCCATGCTCACCTCGTCCCAGATCGTCAACGCGTACGCCGCGGCGATGCACCGGGCGCGCCGCGCCCGCTGGGACTTCGAGGAGGAGAACCCGCTGCGGGACGCGCGAGGTTTCGACCTCGCCCGCGAGGCCGCCGACGCCAGCCAGCTCACCGACGAGGACATCGGCCTGGCCAATGTCATCCTCACCAATGGCGCACGGCTGTACGTGGACCACGCGCACCCGGAGTACAGCTCTCCCGAGGTCACCAACCCGTGGGACGCGGTCCTGTGGGACAAGGCCGGCGAGCGCATCATGGCGGAGGCCGCGGAACGGGCGGCCCAGCTCCCCGGCGCCCAGCCGATCCACCTCTACAAGAACAACACCGACAACAAGGGCGCCTCGTACGGCACGCACGAGAACTACCTGATGAAGCGGGAGACCCCCTTCTCGGACATCGTGCGCCACCTCACGCCGTTCTTCGTGTCCCGCCAGGTCGTCACCGGAGCGGGCCGCGTGGGTATCGGCCAGGACGGACACGAGCACGGCTTCCAGCTCAGTCAGCGGGCCGACTACTTCGAGGTCGAGGTGGGCCTGGAGACCACGCTGAAGCGCCCCATCATCAACACCCGCGACGAGCCGCACGCGGACGCCGAGAAGTACCGCAGGCTGCACGTGATCATCGGCGACGCGAACCTGTCGGAGATCTCGACGTACCTGAAGCTGGGCACGACGGCCCTGGTCCTGTCCATGATCGAGGACGGTTTCATCGCCGTCGACCTGGCGGTCGACCAGCCGGTGCGCACACTGCACCAGGTCTCGCACGACCCCACCCTGAAGCGGCTCGTCACGCTGCGCAGTGGACGCACGCTGACCGCGGTACAGCTCCAGATGGAGTATTTCGAGCTGTCGCGCAAGTACGTGGAGGAGCGGTTCGGGGCGGACGCCGACGACCAGACCAAGGACGTCCTGGTCCGCTGGGAGGACACGCTGAACCGCCTGGAGAACGACCCGATGAGCCTGTCCGGCGAGCTCGACTGGGTCGCCAAGCGGGAGCTCATGGAGGGCTACCGGCGCCGTGACGGCCTCGACTGGGACGCCGCCCGGCTGCACCTGGTCGACCTCCAGTACGCCGACGTACGGGCCGAGAAGGGCCTCTACAACCGTCTGGCCGCCCGCGGCAAGATGAAGCGGCTGCTGGACGAGTCGGACGTCGAGCGCGCCCGGACGAAGCCGCCGGAGGACACCCGCGCGTACTTCCGCGGCCGGTGTCTCGAACAGTACGCGGACGACGTGGCGGCGGCCTCCTGGGACTCGGTGATCTTCGATCTGCCCGGCAGGGACTCGCTCCAGCGCGTTCCAACCCTGGAGCCGCTTCGCGGAACGCGTAATCACGTCAAGGAGCTCCTCGATCGCTGCCGCACGGCGGAAGACCTGGTCAAGGTCCTCGCGGGCGGCTGAGCCGGCCGTACGGGGCCCTGGGGCCCCGTCGGCGCATCGGGGTGGAAGAGGCGACGTCCGGGAATCATCGAGATGGTCCCCGGACGTTGTAGCAACTGCGGGGCCGATGTCGGACCCTGCTTGTAGGGTCTGATCAAGAACGTCGAACCGAGCGGGGTGAGGGTTATGGCGACCAAGGACACCGGCGGCGGACAGCAGAAGGCCACGCGTTCCACCGAAGAGGTCGAGGAGCAGGCGCAGGACGCGCAGGCGACGGACGACCTCAAGGAGCGCCAGGAGAAGCTGAGCGACGATGTCGACTCGGTTCTGGACGAGATCGACGACGTCCTGGAAGAGAACGCCGAGGACTTCGTGCGCTCCTTCGTTCAGAAGGGTGGGGAGTGATTTCCCCTCTGGTTCGAAGGATGCAAGCGGCAGTGTGAGGGTTACTCGACCAGGAAGACGTGAAGCGTTGCTCGCGGTGCAAGCAGCACAAGCCGCGAGCGGCCTTCGCGAATGACATGGCGATGCGCGACGACCTTCAAGCACCGGAACAGCCTCTGACGGCCCGTCGACGCGTCGCAGGGCCGCCGAGCTGTCGAAGGGCGTGCCGGCCCGCTGAAGCGCCACTACGACATCACGGTGGCCGAACGGAACGAGCGGGTGGCCTCTTGGACGGGGCTCCGTGTGATCTGTTTGAAAGCTCCCTCAGTTCACGTGGATCACTGCCACGAGACGGGTAGGGTCCGTGGCGTACTGTGCTTCAACTGCAATTCGGCCATCGGCAAGTTGGGAGATGATCCCGACGCTGTTCGTCGGGCTGCCGCCTACTTGGAAGGATCCCCGTGGAAGCCAACACTCGTAGCACCGGGCGTCTACCGGCTGCCTTCCTGACGCCCGGGTCGTCGTCCTTCATGGACTTCCTGTCCGAGCACCAGCCGGAGATGCTTCCGGGCAGGCGGCAGCTGCCGCCCGTGCAGGGCGTGATCGAGGCGCCGCACGGCACGACCATCGTGGCCGTCACCTTCCCCGGCGGAGTCGTCCTCGCCGGCGACCGGCGGGCCACCATGGGCAACATGATCGCCCAGCGCGACATCGAGAAGGTCTTCCCGGCCGACGAGTACTCGGCGGTGGGCATCGCCGGTACGGCAGGCCTGGCCGTCGAGATGGTCAAGCTGTTCCAGCTGGAGCTGGAGCACTTCGAGAAGGTCGAGGGCGCCACGCTCTCCCTGGAGGGCAAGGCCAACCGCCTCTCCACCATGATCCGTTCCAACCTCGGCATGGCCATGCAGGGCCTCGCCGTGGTGCCCCTCTTCGCCGGCTACGACGTGGACCGCGAGAAGGGCCGCATCTTCTCGTACGACGTCACAGGCGGACGCTCCGAGGAGCACGGATACGCCGCCACCGGCTCCGGCTCGATCTTCGCGCGCGGTGCCATGAAGAAGCTCTACAGCAACGACCTGACCGAACAGCAGGCCACCACCCTGGTCATCCAGGCGCTGTACGACGCGGCCGACGACGACTCGGCAACGGGCGGTCCCGATGTCGCCCGCCGGATCTACCCGATCGTCACCGTGATCACCGAAGAGGGATTCCGCCGTCTCACCGACGAGGAGTCCTCAGAGATCGCCCGCGCGATCCTCGAGCGGCGCCTGGAGCAGCCGGACGGCCCGCGGGCCGCGCTGCTCTGAGCCCGGCCTCTCTACCCAGGTGACCCTGTGACTTCGACAGAAAGGGACGGATAACCGGTGTCGACGCCGTTCTATGTCTCACCCCAGCAGGCCATGGCCGACCGTGCGGAGTACGCCCGCAAGGGCATCGCCCGCGGTCGCAGCCTCGTCGTGCTGCAGTACGCCGACGGCATCGTGTTCGTCGGCGAGAACCCGTCCCGCGCGCTGCACAAGTTCAGCGAGATCTACGACCGGATCGGCTTCGCGGCCGCCGGGAAGTACAACGAGTACGAGAACCTGCGGATCGGCGGTGTGCGCTACGCCGATCTGCGCGGCTACACCTACGACCGCGACGACGTGACCGCGCGCGGTCTGGCCAACGTGTACGCCCAGACGCTGGGCACGATCTTCTCCAGCGCGGCCGAGAAGCCGTACGAGGTGGAGCTCGTGGTCGCCGAGGTGGGGGAGACCCCCGACGGGGACCAGATCTACCGGCTGCCGCACGACGGATCGATCGTGGACGAGCACGGGTCGGTCGCGGTCGGCGGCAACGCCGAGCAGATCAGCAACTATCTGGACCAGCGCCACCAGGACGGCATGTCGCTGGCCGAGGCCCTGAAGCTGGCCGTGCAGTCGCTGTCGCGGGAGCCGAACGGCGGCGAGCGGGAGATCCCCGCCGAGCGCCTGGAGGTGGCGATCCTGGACCGTACGCGCCCGCAGCAGCGCAAGTTCAAGCGCATCGTCGGGCGCCAGCTGGCCCGCCTGCTCGAGGAGGGCGGCGCGTCCACCGCCACCGAGGCCGAGGACCCCGAAGACGACGAGTGATCCCGCTCGCGCCCCGCGCACCGGCCGTCCGGTGGGCGGGGCGCAGCCATGTCCGGGCGGCCTCGGACAGCGAGGGGCCCGCGCGGCGCCGTGGAGCCCCGTCGGATGGGCGGGAGGAGCCGGCTGGGCGGGGCGTGGCGGTGGGAGGAGCTAGCCGGGCGGGGCCGTGGAGCCCCGTACGACCAGTTCGACCGGGATGTCTCCCTCGGGCGGTGTGCGGCCGTCCAGGACGGCGAGGAGGGCCTCCATGCCCCGTTCACCGAACAGCTCGGCGTCCAGGCGGACCGTGGTCAGCTCGGGGTCGATGGCGCGGGCGAGCGCCAGGTCGTCGAGACCCGTGATCGAGAGGTCGTCGGGCACCCGCAGGCCCAGACGGCGGGCCGCCTTGTAGGCGCCGGCCGCGAGGTTGTCGTCGTCGCAGACCAGGGCCGTGGGCCGGGGTCCGGGCGCGGACAGGGCCGTCTCGGCGGCCGCGCGGGAGTGCTCGATGGAGATCGGGGCGCGGGCCGTGCGCAGCCGTGTGCCAGGGACGCTCGCCAGCCGGGCGGCCAGTTCGCGGGCGCGCACCTCGAAGGTCCAGGACGCGATGTCCGCCCCCAGGTGCAGGAAACGCCGGTGTCCGAGGGCCAGCAGGTGGTCGGCCACCTGGCGTACGCCGTCCCGGATGTCGAGGTTGACGGTGGCCGCGCCCAGGCTGCCCGCCGGGTCGCTGTCCAGCATCACGAGGGGCAGCTGGTCGCCCCGGATCGCCGTGAGGGCGTCCGCGGCCATGGAGGAGGCGATGACGCCGTCCAGAGCCGCCCGTGCGGAGCCGAACGGGTCGCGGGCGGGGCCGATGCCCTCGGGTGAGGGGTAGAGGACCACACCGAAGCCATGTGCGGAGGCCACTCGCGCCGCGCCGGTGTAGACACCCGCGAAGAACTCCGTCGTGAGCGCCGGGACCACCAGGAGGACCGTGCGAGTGCGGCCGAGGCGGAGGTTGCGGGCGGCCAGGTTCGGCCGGTAGCCGAGTTCCTGGGCGGCCTCCCGGACACGGTCCGCGGTCGCCTCGGAGACCCGGCCGCGCCACTTCTCCCCCAGCACCAGGGAGACCGCGGCCTGGGAGACCCCCGCGGCCTGGGCGACGTCCCGGCTCGTGGGGCGCGTGCTGGCTCGTGCCACCGGCGACCTGCTCCTTCGTCTGGACTCGCGGACTGCGCACATGGTACGTATGGCACGGGACGTTATACGTAACACTGGTAGCTTCGGGTCGCCTCGGGCGCCCGGCGGAGAAGGCGGGAACATGGCCGCGGGATACCTGGAGATCCTCAGGGCGAGGCATGCCGCCCGGCTGCTCGCCGGCACGCTCACCGGGCGGCTGCCGAACGCGACGGCCGCCATCGCGGTCGTCCTGTTCATCCGGGCCGAGGGCGGCACGTACGGTCTGGCCGGGGCGCTCGCCGCCGTGTACGGGGTGGCCAACGCCGTGGGGCAGCCGCTGCTCGGGCGGCTCGTGGACCTCTACGGGCAGCCGCGCGTCCAGTTGCCCGCCGCGCTGGTCTCGGCCCTCGGCATGGCCGTCTTCGCCCTCTCGGGCACCGACCCGCTGCCCGTCGCCTACGCCTCCATGGTGGTCGCCGGACTCTTCACGCCGCCGCTGGAAGGCGGTCTGCGTGCCCTGTGGCCCTCCGTGCTGCGCCGTGACGACCAGGTGCACACCGCGTACGCGATGGACGCGGTGGCCCAGGAAGTCATGTTCACCGTCGGGCCCCTGCTGGTGACGCTGTTCGTGTCGCTCTGGTCCGCGCAGGCCGCGCTGCTGATCCTGAACGGCATCGGGGTGCTGGGCGCCCTGTGGGTGGTCGTCTCTCCCCCCTCGCGCGCGTGGCGCTCGGCGCCCCGGGAGGCGCACTGGCTCGGCGCGCTGCGCTCGCCGGGGCTGCTGGCCCTGCTCGGCGCGTTCCTGTTCGTGGGGTCCGCGCTCGGCTCGATCACGGTCGCCGCCGTGTCGTACGCCGACGACCACGGCGGGGACGCGGTGTACGGCTGGCTGATGGCGGCCCTGGGCCTCGGCGCGCTCGTCGGCGGCACGGTGTACGGGGCGCGGCAGTGGACCGGCGCGCCCGAGCGGCGACTGCGCGTGCTGGTGGCCTTCCTGGCGGTGTGTTACCTGCCGCTCCTGCTGATGCCGGGCGCGGTCGCCATGACGGCCCTCACGGCCCTCGCCGGAGTGTTCCTCGCGCCCTGCATCGCGTGCGCGTTCATCATCGTGGACCGGCATGCCCCTAAGGGCACCGTCACCGAGGCGTTTTCCTGGCTTGTGACCACGTTCACCGTGGGCGCGTCGGTCGGAACGGGCCTCGCGGGTCCGGTCGTGGAGTGGGGCGGGGCAGTCTGGGGCTTCGCCGTACCGGGCGTCGCGGGAGCCGCCGCGCTGGTGGTTCTGCTGGCCACGGGGCGGGTCCTCGCAGCTACCGGGGACGGTGCGGTAGTTGCGGTCTCATCGGAAAATGATCCAAACCGTGCCGTCGAACCCCGTTTCAGCTCGGGGGATCGGGCGTAATGTTCAGTCATGGACCGCCGCATTTTCGGGCTGGAGAACGAGTACGGCGTCACGTGTACGTTCAGGGGACAGCGGCGCCTGTCTCCCGACGAGGTGGCGCGGTACCTCTTCCGCCGTGTCGTGTCATGGGGCCGCAGCAGCAATGTCTTTCTGCGGAACGGTGCCCGCCTCTATCTCGACGTGGGATCACATCCGGAATACGCGACACCCGAATGTGACAACGTGACGGAACTCGTCACCCACGACAAAGCCGGCGAGCGCATTCTCGAAGGACTCCTGGTGGACGCAGAACGACGCCTGCACGAGGAAGGAATCGCGGGCGACGTCTACCTGTTCAAGAACAACACCGACTCGGCCGGCAACTCGTACGGGTGCCACGAGAACTACCTGGTGGCCCGCCACGGGGAGTTCTCCCGACTCGCGGACATCCTCATCCCGTTCCTGGTCACGCGGCAGCTGCTGTGCGGGGCCGGCAAGGTGTTGCAGACTCCGCGCGGCGCCGTGTACTGCGTCAGCCAGCGTGCCGAGCACATCTGGGAGGGCGTCAGCTCCGCGACGACCCGCTCCCGGCCCATCATCAACACCCGCGACGAACCGCACGCCGACGCCGAGCGCTACCGCCGGCTGCACGTCATCGTGGGCGACTCGAACATGTCCGAGACGACCATGCTCCTGAAGGTCGGCGCCACCGACCTGGTGCTGCGCATGATCGAGGCCGGCACGGTGATGCGCGACCTCACTCTGGAGAACCCGATCCGGGCGATCCGCGAGGTGAGCCACGACATCACGGGCCGCCGCAAGGTGCGGCTGGCCAGTGGCCGTGAGGCCTCCGCCCTCGAGGTGCAGCGCGAGTACTACGAGAAGGCCGTGGACTTCTGCGAGCGCCGCGGCATCCGCACGGGCACCGTCGAGCAGGTTCTCGAACTGTGGGGCCGCACGCTCGACTCGATCGAGGCGGAGGACCTCGACCGGATCGGTACCGAGATCGACTGGGTCATGAAGTACAAGCTCATCGAGCGGTACCGGGCCAAGCACAACATGACGATGTCGCATCCGAGGGTCGCTCAGATAGACCTCGCCTACCACGACATCCACCGTCGTCGTGGTCTGTACTACCTGCTGGAGAGGAAGGGACAAGCCGCGCGGATCTGCAACGACTTGAAGATCTTCGAGGGCAAGTCCGTGCCGCCGCAGACCACACGGGCGCGGCTGCGCGGTGACTTCATCCGGCGTGCCCAGGAACAGCGCCGCGATTTCACCGTCGACTGGGTCCACCTCAAGCTCAACGACCAGGCACAGCGCACCGTGTTGTGCAAGGACCCGTTCCGTTCGGTCGACGACCGGGTGGAGAAGCTGATCGCCGGAATGTGAGCCGGGCGTTCCGCGAGTGACGCGGAACGCAACGCGGGGCGCCGTACGTTTTCCGTACGGCGCCCTTCTCACGTCGTAGAGTTGCGCGCACGCCATCAACCAAGATCGATCGATACGAGGCCCCCACCGTGCGCCGACGCTCACTTCTCCTTGCCGTACCCGCAGGACTGGTCACTCTCGCCGGATGCGGTGACGACAACAAGTCGGACCGGGCCAAGTCCAGCAGCAGCCCGTCGCCTTCGCCCTCCGCCTCCTCGGTACCGCCGCCGAAGATCGTGGACGGTCCGCTGCCGGCCATCACGGCCGGGACGAAGTTCGGTGAGAAGCCGACCGTGGCCAAGGGCAGCGGAGACCCGTCGAAGGACCTGGCGGTCAGGACGGTCATCGCGGGCAACGGCGGGACGGTCGCGGAGAACGACTACGTCCAGGCCAACTACCTCGGCCAGGTCTGGAGCACGGGGAAGGTCTTCGACAACTCCTACGACCGCAAGACGTCGCTGGTCATCCAGCTCGCGCAGGGCAGCATCATCGACGGCTGGCGCTACGGCCTCGTGGGCAAGAAGGTCGGCAGCCGCGTCGAGATGGCCGTCCCGCCGACCTGGGGCTACGGCAAACAGGGCAACACGCAGGCGGGCATCAAGGGCACCGACACGCTGGTGTTCGTCGTCGACATCGAGAACACCTTCAACGCGAAGAGCTCCGCCAAGGGCAAGGTCGTCGCGCAGGACGACGCGAACCTCCCGAAGGTCGGCACGAACACCGACGGCAAGGCCCCCTCCATCGACGTGCCGAAGGTGAAGGCCCCGACGAAGCTCGTGGCGGACTACGTCATCGAGGGCGACGGCGAGGAGGTCAAGGCGGACAGCAGCGTCCTGGTGCAGTACAAGGGCGTGCTGTGGGACGGCGGCAAGGAGTTCGACTCCACGTACAGCCGCGGTCAGCTGACCTCGTTCTCGCTCCAGCAGGTCGTCAAGGGCTGGGGGCAGGGCCTGACGGGCAAGAAGGTCGGCAGCCGCGTCCTCATCGTCATCCCGCCGGCCCTGGGTTACGCCGACAACCCGCCGAGCGGCAGCGGCATCAAGAAGGACTCCACGCTGGTCTTCACGGTCGACATCCTGGCGAAGATGTGAGCCCGTCAGGGATGTGAGACTGTCGGTGGTGCCTCAAGGGCACCACGCGAACCAACGCGAACAAGCAGGAGCGAGAGACGTGAGCATCGAGAAGCCCGAGATCGACTTCCCGGGCGGCGAGCCCCCGGCGGACCTCGAGATCAAGGAAATCTGGGAGGGCGACGGCCCGGTCGCCAAGGCCGGGGACTTCGTCAAGGTCCACTACGTGGGCGTGGCCTTCTCCACCGGCGAGGAGTTCGACGCCTCCTGGAACCGCGGCAACCCGCTGGAGTTCCAGCTCGGTGTCGGCCAGGTCATCAGCGGCTGGGACCAGGGCGTGCAGGGCATGAAGGTCGGCGGCCGCCGTCAGCTGACCATCCCGGCACACCTCGCCTACGGGGACCGCGGCGCCGGCGGCCGGATCGCCCCCGGCGAGACGCTGATCTTCGTCTGCGACCTGGTCGCGGTCTGACAGCGGCATGGGGAGCCACGGCTCCCCATCGCCCGGGACCGGGCGACCGGTCCCGGGGGAGCGCTCCGGGACCGGACGATCGCGGAGCGCTGTTTCCGATGCGACGACCGAGGGGTCGGTGACTCCGGTCCGATCATCGTGAAGGTCGCACCCTGGTCCGATCTTCGTACACCGTGTGATCGGGATACGACCGGATTCGATCATCTGGGGCCCATGCCTGTCCGGGCATGGGCCCTCGGCTTTTGCCACGACACCCCGGAGCGGTACGGTCATCGGTCGGAAGCACCATAGGAAGGGCGTCGATGGCCATTGCCAAGGCCGAGCGGCTGATGAACCTGGCGCTGTGTCTGCTCGGGACACGACGGCCGCTCAGCAAGCGCGAACTGCGCGATTCCATCGAGGCCTATGTGGAGGCGTTCAGGCCGGGCAGGGGAGCGGCCTCGTCCGACGACTCCTTCAACCGGATGTTCGAACGCGACAAGGACGACCTGCGCGAGCTCGGCCTGGTCATCGAGACCGTGGAGAACCTGGACGGCGAGGTGGGCTACCTCGCCCGCCGCGACAGCAACAGTCTGCCGCCCATCACCCTCGACGCCGAGGAGGCCGCCGCCCTCGGCCTCGCCGCCAAGGTCTGGCAGCAGGCGCGGCTGGCCGGCGCGGCGAGCGGCGCCCTGCAGAAACTGCGTGCCGCGGGCCTCCCCGAGGACGTGGACCCGTACGAGGCCCACGGCGCCCTGGAGCCGCACATCCCCGTGCACGAGGCGGCCTTCGAGCCGCTGATGCTGGCCTGCCGCGACCGCCGCCCGGTCGTCTTCGACTACCGCAAGGCCACCGCCGCGCACCCCGAGACCCGGCAGGTCGAGCCCTGGGCCCTGGAATGCTGGCGCGGCCACTGGTACCTGGCGGGCTGGGACCGCGACCGCGGTGCCGAGCGCGTCTTCCGGCTCTCGCGGATCACCGGCAAGGTCCGCGCCCGGGCCGGCCGCTACACGGCCGAGGTGCCCGACGTCGTCACCGTGCGGGAGACGGTCGCGGGCTGGGCGGGCGAGATCGCCGACCGCTCCGCGCGGATCCGGCTGCGTACCGGCTCCGGATACCCGCTGCGGGCCAAGGCCGTCTCGGTCCGGGAACGGGGAGACGGCTGGGACGAGTTGGAGATTCCGTACGGGCACGGTCTGGACGCGTGGCTCGTCGAGTTCGGGCCCGACGTCGTCGTCCTGGAACCCGCCGAGCTGCGGGCCGACGTGCTGGACCGGCTGCGCGCCGTGGCCAAGGGCTGAGGGGGAACGTAGGAAAGTGGCAGGAAAACCGGCCAGGCCCACGAACGCGATCGACCAGACCCGGCGGATGCTCTCCCTGGTGACCTACCTGCGCGAGCGCCCCGGCGCGCGCGTCGGCGACGTCGCCCGGGCCTTCGGGACCACCGAGGACGAACTGATCTCCGACCTCGACGTGCTGCCGCTGTGCGGGACGAGTTTCCGCGGCGGCGACCTGCTCGACATCGACACCGACGGCGACCGCATCTGGTGGCACAACCCGGACGACGTCGCCTCACCGCTCCGTATCGCCGCGGACGAGGCGACCGCGCTGCTGGTGGCCGCCCGCGCGGTCTCCACCCTCCCCGGGCTGCGGGAGGGCGACCGGCAGGCGCTGCTGCGCGCCACCGCCAAGGTGGAGGCCGCCTCGGGAGAGGCGGCGGGCGCCAGCTCCCGGCTCTCGGTGACCTTCGAGTCCGAGGGCGGGGTCTTCGCGGACGTCGACCGGGCGATCTCCGAGCGCCGCCGGCTGTGGATCCGCTACTACTCGCCCTCGCGCGACGAGCTCACCGAGCGCGAGATCGACCCGATCCGCCTGGTCAGCGTCGGCCACACCTACGTGGAGGCCTGGTGCCGGCGCTCCGAGGCGCGCCGGACCTTCCGGCTCGACCGGGTCGCCGAGATCCGCATTCTCGACGAGCCCTCCGCGCCGCCCGAGGTCGAGCTGAGGGATCTGTCCGAGGGGCTGGTGCAGCCCGCCGCCGAGGATCCCGAGGTGGTGATCGAGGTCGGACCGGGCGGGCGCTGGGTCGCGGAGTACTACCCGCACGACAGCGCGGATGAACTGCCGGACGGCGGGCTGCGTATCACTCTGCGGACCCCCGACCCCGCGTCGCTGCGGCGGCTGGCTCTGCGCCTCGGCCGTGACGGCCGGATCGTGTCACCGCCGGAGCTGGCGGACAGCGCGCGACAGGCGGCCCGTGAGGCGCTGGCGGCCTACGACGGGCTCGACGACGACGGAGTCCAGGACCGACCGTACGACAGGCAGGAGCAGGGGCTTTGACCACGTCGGCGACGTCTGGTGGGTCGGAGAGGGCCGGTGTCACGGCCAGGGCCGGGAGGCCGGAGAGAGCCGGGGGAGCGGTGAGGGCCGGGGGAGCGGTGAGGGCCGGGGGGACACCCAGCGCCGCCGAGATGACGGTGGTCAGCGCGTTCGCCGGGATGCGCAGGGTGGCCGACGTGCTGTTCAAGGCCGGCTGCCCCGACTGCCGGGCCCGGCTGGAGCTCCGGGCGAACGCCCTGATGCTGGCGATCGGCGCCTCGAGCCGGACCACCTTCTACTCGTTCACCTGCACCGAGTGCGGCGCCGCGGTCCGCAAGCCCGCGGGCGAGCGGATCGTCGAACTCCTCACCGGAGGCGGGGTGCGGACGCTGCGCCTGCACTCGACGCTCTAGGCTCGCCCCATGTTCTGGCCGATGTGTGCGATCGCTGTGGGTTTCCTGGGAATGGCCGTTCTCGGCGTGCTCGCCGTCCGTGTCTTCCTGGAGGCGGAACGCCTGGGACGGCAGGTGACGGACTCCGCACGCCGTATCAACAGGGCGGCCGACGACCTGGAGCGGGCGACCGTCGGGGCCGCGCGCTCCGTGGACGGCCTGTGACCTCGCAGGCGCCCGGTAAGAGTCGTTCCAGGGTTGCGCAATGCGTCATTCGAGCCTGTCAACTTGCCAGTGTGGACAGGTAGGCTTCTGATCGCGGTCCGAAGAAAGAGGCGCGGGCCGCGACCGGGAGTACGCTCAGGGATTGCCTCGCGTTCACCCCTGAGCGTTACGATCGCTGTCAACACGACGACCGGACACATGTCCGACCGATCGGGCAGTACCCCGCCCCTGCAGCCTCGGTGAGAAGGTAAAGACTTATGTTCGGAAGGCTCGGAGCTCCCGAGATCATTCTCATCCTCGTCGTCATCATCCTGCTGTTCGGCGCGAAGAAGCTTCCGGACATGGCGCGCTCCCTCGGCAAGTCCGCACGCATTCTGAAGAGCGAGGCCAAGGCCATGAAGGACGAGGGCAGCAACCCCGCCCCGGCCGGCCCGCCCAGCACCGACGAGCAGACCCCGGCCCAGCGCACCATCCAGGCCGCGCCCGGCGACGTGACCAGCGCCCGTCCGGTCAGCGAGCCCACGGACACGACCAAGCGCTGACGCAGGGCCGGACGTCTCCGGCCCGCCGCACGAGATGAGGACGTGGGTTGCTCAAGTCTGCCCGCAAGAAGGAGAAGGACCCCGAGGGACGGATGCCCCTCGCGGAGCACCTTCGTGAGCTCCGCAACCGGCTCGCGAAGGCCGTTCTGGCCATCGTCGTCGTCACCGTCGTGGCCGCCTTCTACTACAAGAACATCATCGAGTTCTTCACGAACCCGATTCTGGACGCGGTGGGCTGCCGGTCCACCCTGTCGGAACTCGCGCAGCAGCGGAGCGGCACCTGCGCCCGCATCGTGCTGAACGGCCTGCTGACGCCGTTCACGCTCGCGCTCAAGGTCTCGCTGATGGCCGGTGTGATCTTCGCGTCCCCGATCTGGCTCTACCAGCTGTGGGCCTTCATCGTTCCCGGCCTGCACCGGCACGAGAAGAAGTACGCGCTGGCGTTCGTGGGCACGGGCGTCCCGCTGTTCCTGGGCGGCGCCTTCTTCGCGTACAAGACGCTGCCGACGATGGCGACGGTCCTCCTCGGCTTCTCGCCCGCGGACCTCGACAACCAGCTGCCCCTCGACGACCTGCTGGACCTCATCGTCCGCATGGTGCTCGTCTTCGGGCTCTCCTTCGAGCTGCCCCTGCTGCTGGTCATGCTGAACCTGACCGGAGTGCTCACCGGCCGGCGCATGCTCGGCTGGTGGCGCGGCATGATCATGGGCATCACGGTCTTCGCGGCCGTGGCCACGCCCAGCACCGACCCGCTGACCATGCTGGCGCTGGCCGGGCCGATCTGGGTGCTGTACTTCATGGCGACCGCCTTCTCGCTGCTGAACGACCGGCGCAAGCGCCGCCGCGAGGCCGAGGGCCCCGACGACGACGAAGCCTCCGAGCTGGACCTCACGCCCGAGGACATCGGGGAGGTCGAGACGGTGTCGGCCAGCAGGGCACTGCCCGGGCAGGCGTCCCCGGACCGGGTCAACGGTTATGACGACGTGACCTGACAAGGCGCGAAGATCTCGTAGGGTCAGGCCCGTGACCAGCGAGATCACCCTCTTTGTCAACCCCACCGCAGGGCGCGGCCGGGGCGCCCGCGCGGCGCAGCCGGCCGCTTCCGCTCTGCGGGCGGCGGGATTCTCCGTACGGACGGTGCTCGGGGAGAACGCCGCCGACGCCCTCACCCGCGCGCGCGACGCGGTCGAGCGCGGCACGGGAGCCCTGATAGCCGTCGGCGGCGACGGCATGGCGCATCTGGCCCTGCAGGCCGTCGCCGGGACCCGCACCCCGCTCGGCCTGGTCGCCGCCGGCACCGGGAACGACTTCGCGCGCGCCCTGGGCCTGCCCCTGCGCGACCCGGCCGCCGCCGGGCGGCAGATCGCCGAGTCGCTCAAGGGCGCCCGGTTCCAGGACGTCGACCTGGGCCGCGTGAACGGCACCTGGTTCGGCACCGTCCTCGCCTCCGGCTTCGACTCCCGGGTCAACGACCGCGGCAACCGCATGCGCCGGCCCTCCGGACGCGTCAAGTACGACCTGGCGATGCTCGCCGAGCTGGCGGCCTTCCGGCCGGTCCGGTACCAGATGACCCTGGACGACGGCGAGACCCGCGAGATCGAGGCGACCCTCGTCGCGGTCGGCAACGGCTCGTCGTACGGCGGCGGCATGAAGATCTGCGCGGGCGCGGACCTCGGCGACGGTCTGTTCGACATCACGGTCGTCGGGCCGTGCACGCGCAGGACGCTGCTCAGGGTGTTCCCGAAGGTGTACCGGGGCACCCATCTCTCCCACCCCGTGGTGAGCGTGCACCGGGCGGCCCGCGTCGAGCTCGTCGCCGACGGCCTCACCGGGTACGCGGACGGGGAGCCGCTGGGGCCGCTGCCGCTCACGGCGCGGTGCGTGCCCGGTGCGGTGCGGGTGGCCATTCCCTGAGCTGCGGGGATCCGGGGTTTCACCGGCAACGGATCCGGATATTGATCGTCCTGTTGTCAGTGGCTGCCGGTAGTCTCGAAGGCACGATGACAGAGGACCTCTCACCGGCCGAGCGGTACGCGGCAGCACGGAAGCGCGCTGTCGAGCAGGCCACCGCGCTCGCCTCCTTCCGCGAGATGTACGACTTCGGCCTCGACCCCTTCCAGATCGAGGCCTGCAAGGCGCTCGAGGCGGGCAAGGGTGTGCTCGTCGCGGCGCCCACCGGCTCGGGCAAGACGATCGTCGGCGAGTTCGCCGTCCACCTGGCCCTCCAGCAGGGCAAGAAGTGCTTCTACACGACGCCGATCAAGGCGCTGTCGAACCAGAAGTACGCCGACCTCTCCCGCCGTTACGGCGCGGACAAGGTCGGTCTCCTCACCGGGGACAACAGCGTCAACTCCGACGCCCCGGTGGTCGTCATGACCACCGAGGTGCTGCGCAACATGCTGTACGCGGGTTCGCAGACCCTTCTCGGCCTCGGCCATGTGGTCATGGACGAGGTGCACTACCTCTCCGACCGCTTCCGCGGCGCCGTGTGGGAGGAAGTGATCATCCACCTTCCCGCCTCGGTCACGCTCGTCTCGCTCTCGGCGACCGTGTCGAACGCCGAGGAGTTCGGGGACTGGCTGGACACCGTGCGCGGCGACACCGAGGTGATCGTCTCCGAGCACCGTCCGGTGCCGCTGTTCCAGCACGTGCTCGCCGGACGCCGGATGTACGACCTCTTCGAGGAGGGCGAGGGCCACAAGAAGGCGGTCAACCCCGACCTCACGCGCCTGGCCCGCATGGAGGCGAGCCGTCCGTCGTACCAGGACCGCAGGCGCGGCCGCGCCATGCGCGAGGCCGACCGGGAGCGCGAGCGCCGGCAGCGCTCGCGGATCTGGACGCCGGGCCGCCCCGAGGTCATCGAACGGCTCGACACCGAGGGCCTGCTGCCCGCCATCACCTTCATCTTCAGCCGCGCCGCCTGCGAGGCCGCCGTCCAGCAGTGCCTGTACGCGGGCCTGCGGCTCAACGACGAGGAAGCGCGCGTGAAGGTGCGCGAGATCGTCGAGAGGCGCACGGACTCCATCCCCCCGGAGGACCTGCACGTCCTCGGGTACTACGAGTGGCTGGAGGGCCTGGAGCGGGGCATCGCGGCCCACCACGCCGGCATGCTGCCGACGTTCAAGGAAGTCGTCGAGGAGCTCTTCGTACGCGGGCTGGTGAAGGCCGTGTTCGCCACCGAGACCCTCGCGCTCGGGATCAACATGCCCGCCCGCTCCGTGGTGCTGGAGAAGCTCGTCAAGTGGAACGGCGAACAGCACGCCGACATCACTCCCGGCGAGTACACCCAGCTGACCGGCCGGGCGGGGCGCCGCGGGATCGACGTCGAGGGCCACGCCGTCGTGCTGTGGCAGCGCGGCTTCAGCCCCGACCACCTGGCGGGTCTCGCGGGCACCCGCACCTACCCGCTGCGCTCCAGCTTCAAGCCGTCGTACAACATGGCGGTGAACCTGGTCGAGCAGTTCGGGCGGCACCGCTCGCGCGAACTCCTGGAGACCTCCTTCGCCCAGTTCCAGGCCGACAAGTCGGTCGTCGGGATCTCCCGGCAGGTGCAGCGCAACGAGGAGGGGCTCGAGGGTTACAAGGAGTCCATGACCTGCCACCTCGGGGACTTCGAGGAGTACGCACGGCTGCGCCGTGAGCTCAAGGACCGCGAGACCGAACTCGCCAAGCAGGGCGTGGCGCAGCGCCGCGCGGAGGCGGCCGTCGCGCTGGAGAAGCTCAAGCCGGGTGACATCATCCATGTCCCGACCGGCAAGTTCGCCGGTCTGGCGCTGGTGCTCGACCCCGGCCTGCCCGCGGGCCGGTCCAACGGGCACCGCGGTTTCGAGCAACACGACGGCCCCCGCCCGCTGGTGCTCACCGCCGAGCGCCAGGTCAAGCGGCTGGCCTCGATGGACTTCCCGGTGCCGGTGGAGGCGTTGGAGCGGATGCGCATCCCGAAGTCCTTCAACCCGCGTTCCCCGCAGTCCCGTCGCGACCTCGCGTCCGCCCTGCGCACCAAGGCCGGGCATATCGTCCCCGACCGGCTGCGCAAGAAGCGCTCCGAGGCGGCCGACGACCGTGAGATCGCCCGGCTGCGCACGGCGATCCGCGCCCACCCCTGTCACGGGTGCAACGACCGCGAGGACCACGCCCGTTGGGCCGAGCGCTACCACCGGCTGCAGCGCGACACCTCGCAGCTGGAGCGCCGCATCGAGGGCCGGACGAACACCATCGCCCGCACCTTCGACCGTATCGTCGCCCTGCTCACCGAGCTGGACTACCTGCGCGGCGACGAGGCCACCGAACACGGCAGGCGGCTGGCCCGGTTGTACGGCGAACTCGACCTGCTGGCCAGCGAATGCCTGCGGGCCGGCGTCTGGGAGGGACTGAACCCGGCCGAACTCGCCGCGTGCGTCTCGGCGTTGGTCTACGAGTCGCGGGTCGGCGACGACGCGATGGCGCCGAAGCTGCCCTCCGGCAAGGCCAAGGCCGCGCTGGGCGAGATGGTCCGCATCTGGGGCCGTCTGGACGCCCTGGAGGAGGACTTCCGGATCACCCAGTCCGAGGGCGTGGGCCAGCGCGAACCGGATCTCGGCTTCGCCTGGGCGGCCTACGAGTGGGCTTCCGGCAAGGGCCTCGACGAGGTGCTGCGCGAGGCGGAGATGCCGGCCGGCGACTTCGTCCGCTGGTGCAAGCAGGTCATCGACGTGCTGGGCCAGATCTCGGCCGCCGCGCCCGTCTCCGGCGGAGAGAGCTCGACGGTCGCGAAGAACGCGCGCAAGGCGGTCGACGGGCTGTTGCGCGGGGTGGTCGCCTACTCGTCGGTGGGCTGATCCGAGCCCCTTCGCCCGTGGTGCGCCGCCCCGATGCCGGGGGCGGCGCACTTGCGTACTTCCGTACTCCGGTACCCCGCTACTTCCGTACTCCGGTACGTGGATTCATCGATACGTCGCCACGTGAGCACGCCGGTACGTGGGTACCGCGGTATGCCGGTCACCGGGGCCGCGACGTCAGCGGCTCAGTCGCGCGCCCGCAGGTAGCCGCGCCAGCCGCCGTACTCCGTGATGTCCTCGGCACCCTCGAGCGCGCAGGGCTCGCACAGGAACCCGGGTACATGGGTGCCGTCGGCCAGTTCGACCCGGCCGAGTGTCATCGGACGGGGCAGCTCGGCGAGCAGGCGCCCGAGGCCCTCGGCGGGCAGCCGCCACACCTCCGCCTCGACGGTGGCCCCGCCCACGCCGGTGCGGACCAGGCCCGGCTTGGGAGGGGTGGTGGCCAGGGCGTGCAGCCGGTACGCGGCCGCCGTCGTCGTCGTGCGCTCCCACTCGGCGCCCAGGGCGAGGAGCTGCGGGTTCAGGGGCTGGCCCGACAGATGGGCGCCGACCACGGCGACGCGTGTCCGCGGCCGGAGCAGGGCGGCGATCCGGGCGAGACGCTCGTCGGTGAACGCGGGGCCGATCAGCATCACGCCGAAGGGCAGCCCGTCCACGGTGCCCGCGGGAGCGGCGACCGCGGCGAGGTCGAAGAGGTTCGTGGAGTTGGTGAAACGCCCCAGGCGGGCGTTGGCGCCCAGCGGGTCGGCGGCGACCTCCGCCAGGGTCGGATGGCCCGGCGCGGTCGGCAGCAGCAGGGCGTCCGCGTCACCGAGCCCGGCGACGGCCCGCAGGCGCAGTGCGGCCAGCCGGTCCTGGTCGGCGAAGAGCCGGTGGGCAGGGATGTCCCGGGCGCGGGTGATGATCCCCGCGACGGTCGGGTCGAGACCCGCACCCCCCTCACGGAGCAACTTGTCGACAAAGCTCCCCACCGCGGTGTAGCGCTCGGCGACGAACGCGCCCTCGTAGAGCATCGCCGCGGCCTCGGTGAACGGGGTGAGGTCGAGGGGGCGCACCTCGGCCCCCGCCGCGACGAGCTGCGCCACGGTGTCCTCGTACGCCTGGGCCCAGCCCGCGTCCAGCTCGCCGAGCTGTGCCGTCGGGGGGACGGCGACGCGCCAGGGGCCGGGGACGCGCTGGGGGAGGGACGGCAGCGCGCGTCCGGACGGGCGGGCCAGGTGCGCGAGGGCCTGTTCGGCCTCCGGGAGCGTACGGGCGAAGACGGTCACGCAGTCCAGGGAGGCGCAGGCCGGGACGATGCCGGTGGTCGGGACAAGGCCGCGGGTCGGCTTCAGGCCGACGATGCCGTTGAACGCGGCGGGAACGCGGCCGGAACCGGCCGTGTCGGTGCCGAGGGCGAGGTCGACCAGGCCCAGAGCTACCGCCACGGCCGATCCGGAGCTGGACCCGCCACTGACGCGGGCCGGGTCGAGGGCGCTGCGCACGGCGCCGTACGGGGAACGGGTACCGACCAGACCGGTCGCGAACTGGTCCAGGTTCGTGGTGCCCAGGACGAGCGCGCCGGCCGCTCGCAGGCGGGCGACCGCGGGGGCGTCCTCCTTCGGGGTGTACGCGTACGCCGGGCAGCCCGCGGTGGTCGGCAGGCCGGCCACGTCGATGTTGCCCTTCGCGGCGAGGAGCCGGCCGGCGAGGGGGAGGTGTTCGCCCGCCGCGAGACGGGCGTCGACAGCCTCGGCCTCCCGCTCGACCTCTGCCCGGGGGCGCAGATCGATCCAGATCTCGGGGCGGTCGACCGCCTCGATGCGGGCGTAGGCCGACTGCACTCGGGCGAGGGCGGACATGGTTGCTCCTTGTTCGTCGGCGCTTGTGACCGTGCGTCGGTGCTCGTCGATATTCGGCGGTGTTCACTGGCGTTCGTCGGCATTCGTCGGCGTTCGTCAGCGTTCATCCATGTTCGTCGATGTTCGCCGGGCGTGATCGGGTGGGTGGTCGGTGCCCGTCGGCCGCCCACGGACCACCCGCGTGCTGTCAGGTGGCGGGCGCCAGGACCACCAGGGCCGTGCCCGCTTCCACCTGGGCGCCCGGCCTGGTGAGGACCTGCCGCACGACTCCGTCCATCGGAGCGGTCACCCTGGACTCCATCTTCATCGCCTCCAGCGCCAGCAGGGGCTGGCCGGTGGTGACACGGTCGCCCGGCTCGACATTCAACTGCCACACGGACGCGGTGAACTCGGCCTCGACGAGCCGGCCGCCCGCCGGGACGGTCACCTCGGCGACCGCGGCCACGGGCGCGGCGGCGGCGTCCGCCCGGGCGAACTCGCCCGCCGCCTCCCAGGCATCCCGCTCCGCGCCGAACGCGGCGCCCTGCCGGGCCCGGAACCGCGCGATCGACTCGGCATGGGCGGCGAGGAAGTCCTGGTGGCGCGCCAGGGAGAACTCGCCCTCCTCGATCCGGGGCACGAACCGCCCCGAGACGATGTCGGCGCGCAGACCGAGGAGTTCGTCGGGCTCCACGGCGTACCACTTGATGCGGTCGAAGAAGCGCAGCAGCCAGGGCGAGCCCGGCTCGAAGGCACCGCGCTGCTGCCACCCCGACCACACCTGGGTGGTCCGGCCCACGAACTGGTAGCCGCCCGGACCCTCCATGCCGTAGACGCAGAGATAGGCGCCGCCGATGCCGACGGAGTTCTCGGCGGTCCAGGTGCGGGCCGGGTTGTACTTGGTGGTGACCAGACGGTGCCGCGGGTCCAGCGGAGTCGCGACCGGCGCGCCCAGGTACACGTCGCCCAGGCCCAGCACGAGGTACTCCGCGTCGAAGACGGTGCGGTACACGTCGTCCACCGAGTCCAGACCGTTCACCCGGCGGATGAACTCGATGTTCCACGGGCACCAGGGCGCGTCGTCGCGGACCCCCGCCATGTACCGGTCGATGGCCTCGCGGGTCGCCGGATCGTCCCAGGACAGCGGGAGGTGCACGGTACGGGAGGGGACCACGAGCCGGTCGCTGGGCGGGAGGGCGCGGGCCGTCTCCCGTACGGCGGCGAGCAGTGCGCGCTGCGGGAGTCTGCGCGGATCCGCCTGGATCTGCAGGGAGCGGATGCCGGGGGTCAGGTCCGTGACGCCGTCGAGGTCCGCCGCGGCCACCGCCTCCATCAGCGCGTGGACCCGCATGCGCAGCGCCAGGTCCAGCTGCATGGGCCCGAACTCGACCAGCAGGTTGTCGTCGCCGCTGCGGCGGAACGTCACGTCGCCGTCCCGGGCCAGCACCCCGCCGTCCACGACCGGGGCCCGCGCCGAGCCGTCGTCGGCGAGGGGCGCGAAACGCACGGTGTCACCGGGGCGGAGCTGGCCGAGCTTCCAGCGCTCCGTGCTGACGACCGTCGCGGGGCAGACGAAGCCGCCGAGCGAGGGGCCGTCCGGGCCGAGCAGCACCGGCATGTCGCCGGTGTAGTCGACGGCGCCGACCGAGTACGGCGTGTCGTGGATGTTGGACGGGTGCAGCCCCGCCTCGCCGCCGTCCGCACGCGCCCAGCGGGGCTTGGGGCCGACCAGTCGTACGCCGGTGCGCGCCGAGTTGAAGTGGACCTTCCAGTCGGCCGCGTAGAAGTCGCGGATGTCGTCCTCGGTGAAGAACTCCGGTGCGGCGTGCGGACCTTCGAGCGCGCCGACCCGCCACCCGGACGTGAATACGGGCCGGTCGGCGGGCGGTACGGGCGCCGTCGCACCGGTGAGTGCCCCGCCGTGCAGCACGTCCCCCGTCCGCAGTGCCCGGCCGCCGTGCCCGCCGAACCGGCCCAGGGTGAAGGTGGCGGCGCTGCCGAGGAACGGCGGGACGTCGAGGCCGTCGCCGGCGAAGAGGACGTAGGTGCGCAGGCCGTGTCCGCCGGGCGCGCCGACGTCCAGTACCGCTCCCGCGGGCACCGTCACCGGCTCCCACTGGGCGACCGCCGTGCCGTCCACGGTGACCGGTGCCGGGGCGCCGGTGACACAGACCGTGACGGCGTGCGTGAAGCGCAGGGTCGGCCCCCGCAGGGTGCACTCCAGACCGGGCGCCCCCTCGTCGTTGCCGAGGGCGCGGTTGCCCAGCCGGAAGGACAGGTCGTCCATCGGGCCGCACGGCGGCACGCCCACCTGCCAGTAGCCGGTGCGGCCCGGCCAGTCCTGGACCGTGGTGAGCGTGCCGCCGGAGACCACCTCGACGCGGGCCGTGGGATCGGTGACCCCGGCCAGCGTGGCCGTCGAGTGCGCCGCTCGCCGGAAGGACGGGTCGGTGAGCGCCGCCCGCACCAGCCCCAGGTTCGTCTCCACGCCGTCGACCCGGGTCCTGGCCAGCGCTTCGTCCAGCCGCTCCAGGGCGTGCGCGCGGTCCGGGCCGTACGCGACGATCTTCGCGAGCATGGGGTCGTACGCGGTGGTCACCTCGGTGCCCGTCTCCACCCAGCCGTCGACCCGGACGCCGCCGGGGAACTCGACCCGGGTCAGCAGCCCCGCGCTCGGCCGGTGTTCGCGCGAGGGGTCCTCGGCGTACAGCCGGGCCTCCACGGCGTGACCACGCGGCGCCCCCGGGTCCCGCACGACCTCCGACTCACCGCGTGCGAGCCGCAGCATCCAGGCGACGAGGTCGACCCCGTAGATCTCCTCGGTGACCGGATGCTCCACCTGGAGGCGGGTGTTGACCTCCAGGAAGTACGCCTCCTCGCGTGCGGCGTCGTACACGAACTCGACCGTGCCGGCCGAGCGGTAGCGGACACTCGCGCACAGGTCACGTGCGCGGGAGGCGAGACGTTCCCGTACGTGGGCCGGGAGGCCGGGGGCCGGGGCCTCCTCCACGACCTTCTGGTTGCGGCGCTGGAGCGAGCAGTCGCGGTCGCCGAAGGTCACGACGCGGCCCCGGCCGTCGCCGAAGACCTGCACCTCGACATGGCGGGCGTGCTCGACCAGACGCTCCAGGAAGACCCCGGCGGAGGCGAAGGACGCGGCGGCGACACGCTGCACGCGCTCCCAGGCCTCGGCCAGTTCCGCGGCGGAGCGGCAGGCCGCCATGCCGATGCCGCCCCCGCCGCCGGTGGCCTTCAGCATCACGGGATAGCCGATGCCCCCGGCCGCCTCCAGGGCCTCCGGAAGGCCGGGCAGCAGCCCCGTGCCCGGGGCGAGCGGCACACCGGCCGCCCGGGCCGCCGCCCGCGCCGTGTGCTTCGCCCCGAACAGTTCCAGTTGCCGGGGCGTGGGTCCCACGAACACGATCCCGGCGTCCTCGCAGCGCCGTGCGAAGGCCGCGTCCTCGGACAGGAAGCCGTAGCCGGGGTGGATCGCCCCCGCGCCGGTGTCCTTGGCCGCCTTCAGCACCAGGTCGGCGTCGAGGTACGACTCCTTCGCGGGGGCCGGGCCCAGCCGGACGGCCTCGTCGGCGAGCCGGACGTGCGGTGCCGAGCGGTCGGGGTCGGAGTACACCGCGACCGTGCGGAGCCCGAGTTCGCGCGCGGTGCGGATGATCCGGACCGCGATCTCGCCGCGGTTGGCGACCAGCAGGGTGTCGAAGCTCATTCCGCCGTCCCGACGCTCATCGCAACGGCGGTCGGTTCGAAGCCGTTGCAGGGGTTGTTGATCTGGGGGCAGTTGGAGACCAGGACGAGCACGTCGCGTTCGGCGCGCAGGGTCAGGGCCAGGCCCGGGGCCGAGAGACCGTCGACGATGCCGAGCGTGCCGTCCTTCTCGACCGGCACGTTCATGTACCAGTTGACGTTCGAGACGAGGTCGCGCTTGCCGAGGCCGTGCCGGGCGCCCTGCGCGAGGAAGTTGTCCACGCAGGCGTGCTGCGACCAGGTGTGGTGGCCGTACCGCAGCGTGTTCGACTCCTTCGAGCAGGCGCCGCCGACCGTGTCGTGCCGGCCGACGTCGTCGGACACCACGGTCATCAGGGGCGTGTGCTCGTTGGACATCAGCACGCTGCCGGCCGTCAGGAAGATGTTCCCCTGTGCCTGGATCGTGTCGGGCGCGCTGTAGCGGACGGACGGGTCGTGGGCGTCGTAGGCGAGGAAGTCGACGGCCTGGTTGCCGTGCAGGTCGGTGATGGTGAGTGTGCCGCCCGAGCGGACGACGGACGACCAGGCGGCGCGCGCGGGAACCACGGTCGTGGCGGCGCTCGTGACCGCGCTCATGCGTGCCCCCTCGCGGCAAGGAACTCGACGGTGTTCAGGAAGGCGCGGCGGCCCTCGGGCGTCGCCTCCCACAGCGGGTCGCCCGGCTTCGTCGCCGCCGACCGCCAGGCGAGCACCTCGAGGGCGGTGCTGGTGTAGGCGGGGCGCGGATCGACCGGGTGCGGCACGTTCGCGATCAGCACGGTGACGTCCTGCTCGGCGCGCAACGTCACGCTGCCGCCCGGTCCCGCCGAACCGGTGAAGTCCAGGGAGCCGTCGTCGCGTATGGCCACGCCCTGGAAGAAGGAGAGCGAGGGCGGCAGATCACGTGGTCCGAGGCCGTTCTTGGCCGCGGCCAGCTTGAACAGCTCGCGTCCCGCGGGGGAGGCGGACTGCGGCGTGCCGTCCCCGTAGCGCTGTGTGTTGCGTACGAGCGTGGAGGTACCGCACAGCGCGTCGTGCCGCCCGGAGGTGTCGGCGGTGAGCGAGGCGAGCACACGGCCCTGGTCGGAGAGGAGCAACTGCCCCTCGCCCAGGTACGCGTTCCACTGGACCTTGACCGTGTCCGCCACGTTCAGGCGCTCCCAGGGACGGCCGGCGGCGAACAGGAGGAGGTGCGCGCAGGCGTCGCCGCGCAGGTCGGTCAGCCTCAGTTCGGTGCCGCGGGCCAGCACCCGGTGCGTGTAGTTGCCGCCGGCCACCGTCTCCGCCCACACCAGGTGGCCCGCCTCGCAGGGGGGCGCGGGCCACTTGCTCGCCGGGACGACGGGCATGGCCTCGGCGCGGGTGCCCTCCTGGGCACGGGCGTGATCGCGTGCTCCGTGCGTGGTCGCTGTCGCCATCGCGGGTCCTCCGGCTCCGGGGTGATTTCTGTCGCCCGACAGAAATTAGGAGCGCCGGAGTACGACGCCGTGTCTCCGGCGTTGCCGCCCGGTTACCGATCCCTCACCCGCGCCCGCCGCGCGGCGGCGGCCGGAGCGGACGCGGCTGGTCACGCGCCTTCGCGGTCTCCTCCGGGGCGCGACCGGGTACCGGCGTCATGTGCGAGGATCGAACGCATGGGAGCCGGTGGCGGACGACGGGTCGGCCGGCCGCGTGCGACGCAGCGGCCGGACAGCGGTCTGTCGCCGCGCGACGAACTGCTCCACGCGGCCGCCGAGTTGTTCACGACACGCGGCTACGCGGCGACGACCACCCGGGCCGTCGCCGAGCGGGCGGGCATGCGTCAGGCGTCCATGTACCACTACGTCTCCGGCAAGGAGGAGCTGCTCGCCGAGCTCCTGGAGTCCACGGTCACGCCCTCGCTGGCCTTCGCCCGGGAGCTCCTGGCGGACGACGCGGCTGCGCCCGAGGGCCGGTTGTGGCAGCTGTGCCGCACCGACGTGGAACTGCTCTGCGGTGGCCCGCACAACCTCGGCGGGCTGTACCTGCTGCCCGAGGTGCGTGCCGAGCGCTTCGCCGGATTCCATGCCGTACGGGCCGAACTCAAGGACACCTACCGGCAGTTGCTGGCCGCGACGGCTGCGGGCGGCGCGCTCGCCAAGAGTGAACTCGATCTGCGGACAGACCTGTTGTTCGGCCTCATCGAAGGGGTGATTCTCGTGCACCGCTCCGACCCGGACCGCCCCGTGTCCGCGTTCGCCGAGGCCACCGCCGACGCCGCGCTGCGGATCGCCGGAATCTGACATACCGCCCGGCGGGGGGAGGGGTTTTCGGCTGCCCGTACGCCGTTACTCAGGGTGTGCGAGTGAGTTCTGAGCGTATAAATGGCCCGAGGGTACTCCTGTCGCGCGGGCGATTTCAGGCGCTTGCTGAATATGACACGGCGATGATCCGGTCGGACTAAGCTCGCCCGCAGCGCACCGAGTTGAGATGTAATCGTGCGCTTGTTCCCAAAAGTTCCGAAGATTCCGTTTGACCACGCAGTTTCCCCCACGAACTCCCCCCGACCCCCCGCCGACTTGTCTCAGAGGGCATACATGGTGAGTGTTCAATCGCCTCCCGGTGGCCGTGAACTTCCCTACGCGCGCGTCCTGTTGCTGCCGGCCATACTGATGGCCGCGGTGACCGGGACCGCCGTCGCCGTGGTGACGAGCCCGGCCAGGTTCGCTGTCGGCTGGTGCGGCGCCATCGCCACGCTGCTGGTCGTCACCGTCGCGGCGGAAGCCGTACGCCGTGGCCGCGACGCCCGTGACCTGCGCGCCGAACTCGCCCGCAGCACCGCGCACTTCGAACAGCGCATCGCCACGCACGACCAGGATTTCGTGCGCCTGCGCACCGAGGTCCTGCCGATCGCGCTCCGCCGCATGCGGGGCGGCGTCAACCCCGAGGACGTGGCCCGCACCTTCGGCCGCGGCAAGGGCGACCCGTGCGAACTCCCCGCCGCACAACGGGATCTGCTCGGCGCCGTGCTCAAGGTCGTGGACGACGAGGACCTGCTGCGCGACTCCTCCCAGCGCTCCTTCGTCAACATCGCCCGGCGCGTCCAGGCGATCGTCCACCAGCAGAACAAGGAACTCCGCGAGATGGAGGAGGACCACGGGCGCAACCCCGAGGTCTTCGACGACCTGCTGCGCATCGACCACGGCACCGCGCTGATCGGCCGCCTCGCCGACTCCATCGCCGTGCTCGGCGGCGGCCGTCCGGGGCGCAACTGGCCCGAGCCCGTCCCGCTGTTCAGCGTGATGCGCGGCGCCATGTCCCGGATCCTCGAGTACCGCCGCATCGAACTGCACTCGATCGCAGACGTCGCCGTCAACGGCATCCACGTCGAACCGGTCATCCACGCCGTCGCCGAACTGCTCGACAACGCGACCCGCTACTCGCCGCCGACCACCAAGGTGCATCTCACCGCCCTCGTCGTGCAGACCGGCGTCGCCATCGAGATCGAGGACTCCGGCGTCAGCTTCAGCGACGAGGCCCGCGGAAAGATCGAGGAACTGCTCCGGCAGGCCGCGGCCGGCGTCGACCTCAACATCCTCGGCGAGGCCCCCCGGCTCGGCATGGCCGTCGTCGGGCGGCTCTCGAAGATGTACGACATGAAGATCTCGCTGCGCCAGTCCGCGTACGGCGGGGTCCGCGCCGTCATCGTCGTGCCGAGCAACATGCTCACCAAGGACCCCGCCCCCGGTCTCGCCCACGGCATCGGCGTGAACGCGGTGCCCACGATGGACACCGACGGCGTCGAGGGCCCCAAGCGCAAGCCGAAGAAGCGCCGTCCGACCACCGGACCTCGTATCCCGTCGCCGCACGACGGCTCCCAGGACGACGACGCCCCGCTGGTCACCGAGTGGACGCCCAACGGCCTGCCGCAGCGGCGCAGCAGGGTCAAGGTCCCGCTCAGCCAGCGGATCGCGGAGGCCCGCGCCGCCGAGGTGGCGGCCGAGGCCGCGGCGGCAGCGGCGCCCTGGGCCGCCGCGCCCGCCCCGAAGGAGGAGGAGCCCCCGCCGGGGATGTGGGTCGAGGCGTTCATGGAAGGCCTCAAGGGCGACCCCGACCCGACCGCTTTCACCCAGAGCCATCAGCCGGCCCCCGCTGAGGCCGACGACGAGGGGGACTTCAAGTGATCCAGCAGCGAGGCAACTTCGACTGGATGCTCAAAGATCTCGCCGACGGCGTCCCGGGCATCCAGCAGATCGTGGTGCTCTCCGCCGACGGACTGCGCATCGCCCGCTACGGCGGCGACCCCGACGCCGCCGACCGCGTCGCCGCCGCCTGCGCGGGACTCCAGAGCCTGGCCGGAGCCGTCGCGGGCGAGATCCCCCGCAGCGACGGCACCATGCGGATGGTCATCATCGAGATCAACGGGGGCTACTTCTATCTCATGTCCGCCGGGGCCAACGCCTATCTCGCGGTCCTCGCCAACCAGACCGCGGAGCCCGGCCTGATGAGCAACCGCATGCGCGACCTCGTCGCACGGATCGGCGCGCATCTCACCAGCCCGCCGCGCCGCAACGGGCAGACCGTATGACTCCTCCGCAACGCCGTCGGCGCCACCCCACCCAAGAGCCCCGCGAGGTCCCCCAGGGAGGCCCCCCGCACGAGGGAGCCTCCCCGGAGGGGACCCCCCAGGAGGGCCAGGAACAGGACCCCAAGATCCCTGGGCGCCTGTACGTGCTCACCGGCGGGGGTGAGGGCGGCGACCGGGCCGACCTCGACCTGGTCACCTTGATCGTGGCGCGCGCCGACCCTCCGGCGCCCACCACCCAGCCCGAGCAGTCGGTGCTGCTGCGGCTCTGCAAGGCCCCTCTGTCCGTGGCCGAGCTCTCGGCCTATCTCAATCTGCCGTTCAGCGTGGTGACCGTCCTGCTCACCGAGCTGCTGACGGCCGAACTGGTACAGGCGCGCGCCCCGATCGTCCGCTCCGCGCTGCCCGACCGTTCCCTCCTCGAAGCGGTGATGCATGGACTTCAAAAGCTCTGACACGATCACCGGCCCGCGCGCCGAGGACCACCTGCCGCACACGGCGACCGCCGCGGTGAAGATCGTGATCGTGGGCGGTTTCGGGGTCGGCAAGACGACCATGGTGGGTGCCGTCAGCGAGATCAAGCCGCTGACCACCGAGGAGACCATGACGCAGGCCGGCATCGGCATCGACGACAACTACGGCTCCGAGACCAAGACGGCCACCACCGTGGCCATGGACTTCGGCCGCATCAGCATCACCGAACAACTGGTGCTGTACCTCTTCGGCACCCCCGGCCAGGAGCGCTTCTGGTTCCTGTGGAACGGCCTGTTCGAGGGCGCGCTCGGCGCGGTCGTGCTCATCGACACCCGCCGCCTGGAAGTCAGCTTCGACGTGATCGGCCGGCTGGAGGAACGCGGCGTGCCGTTCGTCGTCGCCATAAACGACTTCCCGGACGCGCCCAGCTATCCGATCGAGGACCTGCGCACCGCGCTCGACCTCGCGGAGGAGATCCCGATCGTGAAGTGCGACGCGCGCCGACGGGCCTCCAGCCGCGACGTCCTGATGACGCTGATGCGTTTCCTGCACTCGCTGGCGATGTCCTCCTCGCGGGCCTGACGCCCGCCGGTGGCCGCGAGCCCCACATCCCCACTCCCACCCCCCAAAGACACCGGACCCACTTAAGTTTCGGAGCGATCATCGTGACGCCTGAACCCCACTCACCGGCCGGTACGGACGACCTCGCCCTCGACCCGCCGCCGGGCTGCCCCGCCCACGGCCGAGGTGCCGGCGGGCTCCACCGGCTCTACGGCCCCGAGGCGGAGGACCTGGGAGCCCTGTACGAGGAACTCCGTGACGAGCACGGTGCGGTCGCACCCGTGCTGCTCCACAACGACGTGCCGATCTGGGTGGTGCTCGGCCACGCCGAGAACCTGCACATGGTGAGTACGCCCACCCACTTCTCGCGGGACAGCCGGCTGTGGACCGCCGTCAAGGACGGCACGGCCGGCCCCGAACACCCGCTCGCGCCGCACATCGCCTGGCAGCCCATCTGCTCCCACGCCGAGGGCGACGAGCACCTGCGGCTGCGCGGCGCGGTCATGGGCGCCATGTCGACCATCAACCACCGCACCATCCGGCGGCACATCAACCGGGCGACCCAGATCCTGGTCAACCGCTTCTGCGAGAAGGGCCGGGCGGATCTCGTCGGCCAGTTCGCCGAGCACCTTCCGATGGCCGTGCTGTGCCAGATCCTCGGCATGCCCGACGAGTACGACGACCGTCTGGTGCAGGCCACCCGTGACCTGCTCAAGGGCACCGCGACCGCGATCGCCAGCAACGAGTACGTCATGGGCATCCTGATCCGGCACACCGCCCGCCGCCGCGACGAGCCCGGGAACGACTTCACCGGCCATCTCATCAACCACCCGGCCGGGCTCACCGACGACGAGGTCGCCCAGCATCTGCGCCTGGTACTGCTGGCCGCGTACGAGGCCACGGCCAACCTGCTCGCCAACGTGTTGCGCGTGGTCCTCATCGACCCGCGCTTCCGTGCCCGGTTGAACGGCGGGCAGATGACGGTTCCCGAGGCGGTCGAGCAGTCGCTGTGGGACGAGCCTCCGTTCAGCGCCGTCCTCGGCTACTTCGCCAAGCAGGACACCGAACTGGGCGGCCGGACCATCCGGCGGGGCGACGGTCTGATCCTCGGCATCGCGCCGGGCAACATCGATCCCCGGGTGCGGCCCGACCTCAAGGCGAACATGATGGGCAACCGGTCCCACCTGGCCTTCGGCGGCGGACCCCACGAGTGCCCGGGACAGGACATCGGCCGTGCCATCGCCGACGTCGGCGTCGAGGCGCTGCTGATGCGCCTGCCCGACGTCGAACTCGACGGCGACGAGGACGAGTTGCGCTGGCGTTCGTCGATGTCGTCGCGGCACCTGGTGGAGCTTCCGGTCTACTTCGAGCCGCGGCCGCCGGAGGAGGTCCAGGACGTGTCGCCCGCCTCGCCGGTTCCGTCGCCGCGGCAGCCCTGGCAGGTCGGCGGCGACCGGCCGACGGCGTCCGCGCCGTGGCGCGAGCCGTCCCTGCCGATGTCGGCGCCCGCGCCGATGTCGACGCCTCCGGCACAGGCGCCGGCACCCGCGCCCGTCCGCCCCGCCGGGGCCTGGCAGCGCTTCCTGGCCTGGTGGCGCGGGTACTGAGCGGTCGGGCCGGGCCCCCCGGCTACCGTGCCCAGTCGTCGTGCGCGGACCAGGCCTGAAGATCCCGCCCACTGACGAACCGGTGCGCCAGCCCCGTGACCGGATCGGTGAACTCCAGCTTCCGCGCGAGCAGTTGGAGCGGACGCCGGAAGTCGCCGGCCGGCACGGGGCCGGTCACCACCGGGTAGAGCGGATCACCGAGGACGGGAACGCCCAGCGCGTTCATGTGCACCCGGAGCTGATGGGTCTGCCCGGTGTGCGGAACCAGCCGGTAGCGTCCCAACCCGTCACGGTGGTCGCGGAGTTCGACCCGGCTCACCGCGTTCGGCTCGCCCGCCACCTCCTGCGCGGCCAGCACCCCGCGCTCCTTCACGATCCGGCTGCGGACCGTGCGCGGCAGGGCGAGCCCCGCGTCGTACGGGGCCACCGCCTCGTACTCCTTGGCGACGAGGCGGTCGCGGAACAGCGACTGGTAGGCACCGCGTTCCTCGGGCCGCACGGTGAACAGCACGAGCCCGGCGGTGAGCCGGTCGAGGCGGTGTGCGGCGCCCAGGGCCGGGATGTCCAGCTCCCGCCGCAGCCGGGCGAGCGCGGTCTCGACGACATGGCTGCCGCGCGGTGTGGTGGCGAGGAAATGCGGTTTGTCGGCCACCACGATGTGCGCGTCGCGGTACACGACGTCGACGGCGAACGGCACCCGCTCCTCGTCGGGCAACTCCCGGTGGAACCAAACGAACATCCCCGGCTCGTACGCCGTGCCGGGCTCCACCGGCCGCCCGTCCGCCCGCACGATCAGCCCGTCCGCGAGCATCGTGTCGATCACCCCGGTCCCCGCCGCGAGCCGCTCCACCAGATGCTCCCGCACGGTGGCCCACCCCCCGGCCTGCGGCAGTCTGACGCGCACGGGGTCGACGCCGTCGCGCTGCGGCAGGGGGGAGGGCGGAATTCTGGGCTTGCGTCTCACCCGCTCAAGCCTACGGGCGGCGACGGGCCGGGGCGCTCACCGCTCAGACGTCCGAGGCGGAGGCCTGGGCGGTCGTTCCGGGCTCAGGCGTACGAGACGGCGGCGGGGCGGTCGCTCCGGGCTCAGGCGTACGAGGCCGGGGCCGCCTCGGGAGCCTCCGCCGCCGTCGTCCGCGCCCGGTACGCCCGGTAGGCCGCACCCGCGAGCACGGTCGACCCCAGGAACAGCACGGTGAACCACTGGAAGTACCAGTGTCCGCCCGCCGGGTCGTACACCGCGGCGCGCGGCCACGCGAGGTCGACGCTCATGAGGAGACCGTAGACGAGGGCGATCGCGTTGACCGGCACGCCCCAGCGGCCCAGCGAGAAGAGCGGGGCGCCCGTCTCGTCTGTCCCGTCGGCGGTGAACTCGCCGCGCAGCCGGCGCACCAGCATCGGCCCGGTCACCATCGCGTACGCCAGGTACAGCATCACGATGCAGGTGGTGCCGATCGCCAGAAAGGCCTCGGGGGAGGCGAAGTCGAGCAGCAGCAGGGCGGCGGCGAGGACACCGACGGTGAGGGCGGGGACGCTCGGCATACCGGTGCGCGGGTTGACCCTCGCGAGCCGGCGGGAGAAGGGGAGCCGGCCGTCCCGGGCCATCGAGAAGAGCATGCGGCAGGCGGCCGTCTGGATCGCCAGCGTCGCCACCGCGACGGCCACCACCACGTCGGCGAGCAGCGCCCGGCCCACCCCGTCCCCGAGGCTGCTGGTCAGCACGTAGCTCAGACCGTCCACGCCCAGGTGCCCGTCGGTGAGGCTGGGCGCGGCCAGCAGGCCGCCGAGCACGATCAGTCCGCCGAGCAGACCCGCCGCGCCGAGGGCGGTGAGGATCGTACGGGGCGCGGTGCGCCGCGGGTTGTGTGTCTCCTCGCTCATCTCGCCCGCGCTGTCGAAGCCGATCATCACGTAGGCCGCCGTGAAGGAGCCCACCATCAGCGCCCCGAACAGGCCCGATCCGCCCTCACCCGGGTGGAAGGTGATGCCGGGGGAGCGTTCGGAGTGGGTGAACAGGAGAACGATGATCAGAACGGCGCCGATGATCTCGGCGGTGACGCCGACGCGGTTGATCACCGACATCACACGGTTGTCGACGACGTTCACCAGCGTGGTCAGGACGAGCAGGACGACGCCGAGGACCGCCGCGTTCGCCGCGCCGTCGGGGCTGGTGGGCGCCGGATCGTCGCCCACCAGCTGGAAGCCGGACCAGATCGCGGGCAGCACCATCTGCAGTGCGAGGGCCGCCGCGGCGACCACCACGATCTGTCCGATCACCATGATCCAGCCGGCGAACCAGCCGAAGGAGAGGTTGGACAGACGCGAGGACCACTGGTAGATCGCGCCCGAGAGCGGGTAGCGCGCGGCCAGTTCGGCGAAGCAGGCGGCGACCGTCAGCTGGCCCACCAGGACGGCCGGCCAGGTCCAGAAGAAGACCGGGCCGCCGAACGCGTACCCGAAGGCGAAGAACTGGAAGACGGTCGTCAGCACCGAGATGAAGGAGAAGCCGGCGGCGAACGAGGCGTAGCGGCCGAGGCTGCGCCGCAGTTCCTGGCGGTAGCCGAACGGGGTGAGCGAGCCGTCGTCGGGGGAGCGGGGCGGATCGGGGCGGACGTCGGAGGGGGCGGTGGTGGTCACGGTGGCACCTGCCTTCGGCGCGGATTCCTGTCGGGTGACAGAAATTAGGGAGACCCTGTTTCGCTCGCGTGACGCGGCCGTGTCCGGGTCGCGCCGAAGTGCTCACGCCCCTGTCCGGAACCCGGGGCGCGTACCCGCGACGGGGGGCGAGGTCGTCTGCCTCGTCGGTGAAGCGGGGCTGACCGCACCGCTCACCACGCGCGGCCCGGGGGAGGCCGACCGGCTCCCTCGGGCGGTCGCGATCGCGGACCAGGGCGGTGACGTCGTCGGGGGACCCGGGCGCCCTCAAGGGCGAACTCCGGGGCGGGGCCGTGCGCCTGGCGCCGGGGGCGGCGCTCGGGGAGACCGGCCGTGCGCTGTTGGACGGCGCTCCCACCGGCTGCCGGGGCGTACGTGGGCCGTTGTCAGAGGGCCGGTGTCACGGGAGGCCGGGGCCGAGGTGCGAGGCGCCGACGGCGCGGCCCTCACCGGGGTGCGCGGCGAGCGTGGTCGTTTCCCCGGCCCCGCGCATGACGGGACGTCAACGCACGCTGTTCGTGCGGGAGTCCGCGCCCCCGTTGATCACACTGATCCAGCCTGCGGTCCGGCTGTTCCCGCTCGGCAGCCTCTTCGGGAAGATGGCGCGGTCCGGCACGCCCGGCCGGACGCGAGGCGTCGCCCATTTCCGCCGCTCGACCCGGTGAGGGTGGCGGCGCGTCCGGCGAGGCCCGGGCACCGCGGACGGGGCGTCGTGCCCGGCCGTGCGGGCGGGCCGCTCGCGCACGTCGCGGCGGCCGTGTGGCTGTCGATCCGTACGCTCAGGTCGTACCGGGGGGCCGTGCGCCCCGGTACGGGGAGGTTCAGGAAGCGGCCGCCGAGGTCGGCTCCTGCTCCGCCTCCACCTGCGCGTTCCACTCCCGCTTGGCCGCCTGCCAGCCGTCCTCGTTGTGCCCCAGGCGCCAGTAGCCGGAGATCGACAGGTCCTCGCGCGGGATCTCCCGCTCCACCCGCAGCAGCCGGCGCAGCTCCTTCACGAAGGTCGCCTCGCCGTGCACGAACGCGTGTATCCGGCCCTCCGGGAACTCGAGCGCGCGCACGGCCTCCACCAGGGCCTCGCCGACGGGCCGGTCCCCGCGGTGAAGCCACACCACGTCCACGTCGGAGTCGATCTTCTGCTCCTCGTCGCGGCCCGAGACCTCCAGGAAGGCATGGGCCACGGCGCCCTCCGGCAGCGTCTCCAGCGCGGCGGCGATCGCGGGCAGCGCGCTCTCGTCACCGGCGAACAGATGCCAGTCGGCGCTCGCGTCGGGTGCGTACGCGCCGCCGGGGCCCATGAACCGTACGGTCTCGCCCGGTTGGACCCGGGCCGCCCAGGGGCCGGCCAGGCCCTCGTCGCCGTGGACCACGAAGTCGAGCGTCAGCTCGCGCAGTTCGGGGTCCCAGGCCCGTACGGTGTACGTCCGGGTCACGGGCCACTGCTCGCGCGGGAACTCCTCGCGGATCCGCTCCATGTCGAAGGGCTCGGGATAGGTGACGCCCTCCGCGGCGAAGAGCAACTTCACATAGTGGTCGGTGCAGGTGCCCGCGGTGAACTCGGCGAGACCCTCGCCGCCCAGGACGATGCGCTGCATGTGCGGAGTGAGCCGCTCGGTCCGCACGACGTGCGCGGAGTGGGGCTTCCTGGGCCTGCGTGCCGGACGCTCTGCCATGACGGCCTCCTCGTTCAATGCTTAGGCTCACCTAAGTTAGCATCCCTGTCCCGGTTGGCGCCCTTCGCAGGAGGGGCCTTCGCGCTCCTCGTACCGGAATTCGAGTTCCCCCGTGGTGAGGATCGAGCCTCCCTCCAAACAGTGACGATGCCCTCACCCGGACGCCCCGTTCTCGCCGTGGGGACGGGGCTTCTCAGGTGCCGAGCGTCGTGAGCAGACGCTGCAGGGATCCGCCCAGGCCCCAGCGCGCCGCGAGCGCGTCCAGGGCGGCCGGGTCGTGCGGGGTGTGCGGCAGCGCCGTGTCGACGTCGGGCAGCGGGACGTCACCGGCGACCCGTACGACCTCGGGTGCCAGGGCGACGTAGGGCCGGGACTCGTCGAGCCGCCTGCGCTGAGAGGGCGTCAGCCCGGACTTCGGGTCGTCCACGGCGGTCATGATCCCGGCCAGGTCCCCGAAGGCGTCGAGCAGCTTGGCCGCCGTCTTCTCGCCGATCCCGGGCACCCCCGGAAGGCCGTCGCTCGGGTCGCCGCGCAGCAGCGCCAGGTCCGCGTATCCCGAGCCGTCGACCCCGTACTTCTCGCGCAGCCACGTCTCGTCGGTGAGCTGGAGGGTGCCGACGCCCTTGAGGGGATACAGGACGCGCACTCCCCGCTTGTCGTCCACGAGTTGGTACAGGTCGCGGTCGCCGGTGACGATGTCGACCGGGCCGGTGGCGCGTCCGGTGAACGTGCCGATCACGTCGTCCGCCTCGTACCCCTCGACCCCCACGCGCGCGATGCCCAGCGCGTCCAGGACGTCCTCGATGACAGGCACCTGCGGGGAGAGCGTGTCCGGCACCTCCTCCTCGTCCGGACCGGTCTCGGTCTCCACGGCCACCCGGTGCGCCTTGTACGAGGGGATCAGGTCCACCCGCCACTGCGGGCGCCAGTCCGCGTCCATGCAGGCCACCAGGTCGTCCGGACGGTGGTCCTTGACCAGGCGGTCGATGAAGTCGAGCAGCCCGCGCACGGCGTTCACGGGCGTGCCGTCGGGGGCCCTCACCGAGTCGGGGACTCCGAAATAGGCCCGGAAGTACAGGGAGGCGGTGTCGAGCAGCATCAGGCGTCTGGTCACGCCTCGCATCATGCCGTACGCCACTGACAGTGACCTGGACCACTCTTGTGTTTGCTCCGGGTAAGTGAGGGCAGGCGCGGCCTCGGGAAGCGCCCGGTTGCTTGTTCAACCGACCACATCGATCACGGCGATCACAGCGGTCGCACCGATCTGACCCGTCGCACCGATCACACCGATCGAAGCGTCCGAACGAGAGGCACACGTGTCATCCAGGCTTGAGGCCGAGCATCTGTACAAGGTGTTCGGGAGACGACCGGAAGAGGCGGTGGAACGACTCCGCCAGGGAACCGACCGGGAGGAACTGCGCGCCGACGGCACCACCGCCGCAGTGATCGACGCCTCCTTCACGGTCGACCCGGGCCAGATCTTCGTCGTCATGGGCCTCTCCGGATCCGGCAAGTCCACGCTGCTGCGCATGCTCAACGGGCTTCTGGAACCGACCGCGGGACAGGTGCGCTTCGACGGTGAGGACCTCACCGCGCTCAGCGCCCGTGACCTGCGCGAGGTCCGCTCGAAGAAGATCAGCATGGTCTTCCAGCACTTCGCGCTCTTCCCGCACCGCAGCGTCCTGGAGAACGCGGCGTACGGCCTGGAGGTCCAGGGCGTACCGGCCGCCGAGCGCAGGAAGCGCGCCACCGAGGCCCTGGAGCTGGCCGGACTCGCGGGCTGGGAGAAGTCCTGGCCCGACGAGCTGTCCGGCGGGATGCAGCAGCGCGTCGGCCTCGCCCGCGCGCTCGCCACCGACGCCGACCTGCTGCTGATGGACGAGTCGTTCAGCGCGCTCGACCCGCTGATCCGCCGCGACATGCAGGACCAGCTCATCGAGCTCCAGAAGAAACTCAAGAAGACCATCGTGTTCATCACCCACGACCTCAACGAGGCCATGCGGCTCGGCGACCGGATCGCCGTCATGCGCGACGGCCGCATCGTCCAGATCGGCAGCGCCGAGGACATCCTCGTGCGTCCCGCCGACGACTACGTCGCCTCCTTCACCCAGGACGTCGACCGCTCCCGGGTGCTGACGGCGGGCGCCGTCATGGACACCGACGTACACGGCGACGAGGCCGACTGCGACTGCGAGACCGCGCTGCCCGACACCTCGTTCGTGGATCTGTGCGCGATCAGCGCGCGCCTCACGCACCCGGTCGCGGTGCTCGACCCCCAGGGCGAACTGGTCGGTGTCGTGCCGCGCCGCAGGCTCGTCGCCTTCCTGGGCGACGAACAGGACACACCCGGCCGCTGTGAGCAGCCCCGAGGCGAGGCGGTGACGGCCGATGCCTAGGATTCCCTTCGGTGACTGGGTCAACGACGTCGTCGACTGGCTGCTGAACCACATGGCGTGGCTCTTCGACTTCCTCAAGACCGTCTTCTCGGGCACCTACGACGGCATCAACGCCGTCCTCCAGGCTCCCCAGCCGCTCCTGCTCGCGGGCATCTTCGCGGTGATCGCGTTCTGGCTGCGCGGCACCTCCGCGGGTGTCCTCACCTTCGTGGGATTCGCCTTCATCGACTCCCTCGAACTGTGGGAGGACGCGATGGTGACCCTCTCGCTCGTCCTCGTGGCGACCCTGATCGCGCTCGTCGTCTCCGTCCCCGTGGGCATCTGGGCGGCGCGCTCCGACCGGGTCAGCGGGATCGTCCGCCCGGTGCTCGACTTCATGCAGACCCTGCCCGCGATGATCTACCTCATCCCGGCGATCCTGTTCTTCGGCACCGGTGCCCCCGCCGGCATCGTGGCCACCCTGATCTTCGCGCTGGCGCCCGGCGTCCGCATGACCGAGCTGGGCATCCGGCAGGTCGACAAGGAACTCGTCGAAGCCGCCGACGCGTTCGGCACCACCCCCCGTGACACCTTGCTGCGCATCCAGCTGCCGCTGGCCCTGCCCACCGTCATGGCCGGCGTCAACCAGGTCATCATGCTGGGCCTGTCCATGGCCGCCATCGCGGGCATGGTCGGCACCGGCGGCCTCGGCGGCGACGTGAACGAGGCCATCGGCCAGCTGAACGTCGGCCTGGGCTCCGAGGCGGGCGTCGCCATCGTCATCCTGGCGATCTACCTCGACCGGATGACCGGCGCCCTCGGCACCCAGGTCTCCCCGCTCGGCCGCCGCGCCGCCGCCAAACTGCGGGCCGCGCAGGGCCTGCGGATCTGGTCCTACCGGCCCCGTCCCGCCGTCGCGGTGGTGGGCGTCGTCGTCCTCGCGCTGGTCGCGGGCGGTATGGGCATCTTCGGCGGTACGGACTCGACGTCCACCGCGGCCGACGGCGAGAACGTCGGCCAGGGCAAGAAGATCAGCATCGGCTACATCCCGTGGGACGAGGGCGTCGCCTCCACCTTCCTCTGGAAGGAGATCCTGGAGGAGCGCGGCTTCGACGTCGACACCAAGCAGTTCGACGCGGGCCCCCTGTACACCTCCCTGGCCCAGGGCGACGTCGACTTCGAGACGGACTCGTGGCTGCCGACCACGCACGCGGAGTACTGGAAGAAGTACGGCAAGCAGCTGGACGACCTGGGCTCCTGGTACGGCCCCACCTCGCTGGAGCTGAGCGTGCCCTCGTACATGAAGGGCATCGACTCGCTGGAGGACCTCAAGGGCAAGGCCGGGACCTTCGGCGGGAAGATCACCGGCATCGAGTCCAGCGCCGGGATGATGGGCCTCCTCAAGAGCAAGGTGCTCAAGGAGTACGGGCTCGACAAGGAGTACAAGGTCGTCGACAGCTCGACGCCCGCCATGCTGGCCGAGCTGAAGCGCGCGTACGCCAAGAAGCAGCCGGTCGTCGTCACCCTCTGGTCGCCGCACTGGGCGTACAGCGACTACGACCTGAAGAAGCTCAAGGACCCGAAGGGCGCCTGGGGCAAGGGCGACGGGGTGCACACGCTCTCCCGCAAGGGCTTCGCTCAGGACAACCCGGTCGTCGGCCGGTGGCTGAAGAACTTCAAGATGACCGAGAAGCAGCTCACGGGTCTTGAGGCGGAGATCAACAAGGTCGGCAAGGGCAAGCAGCAGGACGCCGTGCGCGCTTGGCTGAAGAAGAACCCCGGCGTCGTCGACAAGCTGGCCCCGACCGGGAAGGCGTCCGCCGCCCCGGCCGAGGCGAAGCGTCCGCTGGACGTCGCTTGGTTCCCCTGGGACGAGGACGTCGCCGTCAGCTACCTTTGGAAGAACGTGCTGGCACGGCGCGGCTACCAGCTGAACCTCAAGCAGATGGACGTCGGCCCCGTCTACACGGGACTGGCCTCCGGCGACCTCGACCTCAACTTCGACGCCTGGCTGCCCTACGCCCAGTCGAACTACTGGGACCAGCACAAGAACGACCTGAAGGACCTGGGCACCTGGTACGCGCCGACCTCGCTGGAGATCGCCGTGCCGTCCTACGTGAAGGGCGTCAAGTCCCTCGCGGACCTGAAGGGCAAGGCCGGCACCTTCGACGGGAAGATCATCGGCATCGAGCCCGGCACCGGTGAGATGAACCTGCTCAAGAAGAAGGTGCTCCCGGGCTACGGCCTGGACAAGGAGTACAAGGTCGTCGACGGCTCCACGCCCGCCATGCTGGCCGAGCTGAAGCGCGCGTACGCCAAGAAGCAGCCCGTCGCCGTCGTCCTGTGGTCCCCGCACTGGGCCTACAGCGAGTACAAGCTCACCAAGCTCGCGGACGACAAGAAGCTCTTCGGCGAGGGCAACACGATCCGGACCATCTCCAGCGAGAAGTTCCCGGAGCAGTACCCGCAACTCGCCCGTTGGATCAAGAACTTCAAGATGAGCGAAGGTGAACTCGGCACCCTGGAGAGCGAGATCAAGCAGCGCGGCCAGGGCCACGAGGAGGACGCCGTCGCGGCCTGGCTGAAGGAACACCCGGACGTGGTGGACCGGATGGCGCCGCGGTAGCCCGACCGGACCCGGCCGACCGAGGGGTGGGCCCCGCCGCCGAGCATCCGTGAGATGCCGGGCGGCGGGGCCTACCCCTCGCGCTGTCCGCCGCCCGCCGGGGCGCCGTGGACGACCGGAGCGGGTATGTCGACGCGTACACACAGGATCCGGACAACCACATCGCCGTACGTGGCCGCCCCCGCCCCGGACCCCGGCCGGCCCGAGGACGACCCGCGCCCGCGCCGCGTCCCGCACCGACTCACGCCGTGCCGGGCGCGGTACGCACGTCGTCGTTCCTCACGACGGCACGGCCTGGCTGACCGGCCACGACCGTGCGCGCCGCGACACCTGTCGCCAACTCCACGCGGCACGTGCTGACTTCACGTCGCGGCAGGCAGCCCGCCGCCGCGGCCGGACCGGGCCCTGAAGTCCTGGGGGCGCGTGGTGACAGAGATGACCGGTACCGTCCGCGGAACACCACGGCGAGCAGGCGGTCCTGACGGCTGGTCAAGGGCGACGTCGGGCAACTCCGGAAGGACGTCCGGCCCTCCTGGTCAGCCCTTTCGTCCGAGGGGTGGCCGTGGCGCCGGGGGAGCCGGGGCAACTCGGCTGTTGGCGCGAATTGTGACCCTCGCCCTCCCTTGACGTGACAGCGATATGACGGCCGCATGAAACGGTTTGCCGAACATGCGTAGGGTGCAAACAACTCTTCAGGGGCAAGGGGCCCGAAGCGTGGACCGAAGCAGTGGACCGACGACGCGTGGGAGGGAGCCGGAGCGATGGGCGACCACAAAGAACAGCCCCTTCGGGTGGGCGCGGCAGTCCGGCGGCGGCGCCGGGCACTGGAGCTCACCCTCGCCGTCGTGGCCGAGCGCAGCGGCCTGTCGGTCCCGTTCCTCAGCCAGGTGGAGAACGAACGGGCGAGGCCGAGCCGTGGCTCCCTGGAGCGAGTCGCCGACGCGCTGGGCACCACGGCCGTCGAGCTGCTCGCCGCGGCCGACCCGGCGTGCAGTGTCGATGTCGTGCGCGCCGAGGACGGCGCCGACTGCGCTTCCGAAGCCCGCACGCGCCCCCTGGTGCGCGGTCACCACCAGTTGCACGCCACGGAGTTCGTCGGTGACCACGAGGAGGGCCGCGAACTCCAGCACCGCAACGACAAGTTGATGTACGTCGCCGACGGTGCCGTCGAGGTCGAGGCCGAGGGCCGCGCCCACCGTCTGGGGCGCGGTGACACGCTGTACCTCACGGGCGGAGTGCGCCATCGGTGGCGGGCCACCGTGCCGGACACCCGGGTGATCGTGGTCGAGGTCGCCGACCACATCGAGGCGGTGGAGGAGCGTCACGGCTTCGGCAGGCGCTGAGCGGGCCGGAGGCCGATCGCGGGGCGCGGGCCGTGCAGCGCCCGGACCGGTCCGCCTCTGACCGGCACTGACCCCTGCGCCCCGATCCGGACCGGGCGCCGCTGCGATACTGACGCCATGTCCGGGACCACCTGTCACGTCTTCGACCACGCCGCGGCCACCTCGCACCCGCTGTCCACGGCAGGGGGGACGCGCCCGTGACCGGGACGACGAGCATCGGCGCACCACGGGTCGTGTCGCTCGTGCCCTCGCTCACCGAGGCCGTCGCGGTCACCGTCCCCGGCGCCCTGGCCGGCGCGACGGACTGGTGCAGCCATCCGCCGGGCCTCGACGTCGTCCGTGTCGGCGGCACCAAGAACCCCCGGGTCGACCGGATCGTGGAGCTCCGCCCCGACCTGGTGGTGGCCAACGAGGAGGAGAACCGCGGCCCCGATCTCGACGCCCTGCGCGCGGCCGGGATCGAGGTGCTGGTCACGGAGGTCCGGGACGTGCCGGGAGCGCTCCGCGAACTGGACCGGGTGCTCACCGCGTGCGGTGCGCGCACCCGGCCCCGCTGGCTCGACGAGGCGGAGTCGGTATGGACCGGGCTGCCCGACCCGGAGCGTCGGACGGCCGCGGTCGTGCCGATCTGGCGGCGCCCCTGGATGGTCCTCGGCCGGGACACCTTCGCCGGGGACGTCCTGGCGCGGCTGGGCGTCGACAACGTGTACGCGCGGCACGAGGACCGCTATCCCCGTATTCCGCTCGCCGAGCTCCGCGCGGCGGCCCCGGAGCTCGTGGTACTGCCCGACGAGCCGTACCGCTTCACCGCCGAGGACGGACCCGAGGCCTTCGGGGACGTGCCCTGTGCCCTCGTCGACGGACGACACCTGACCTGGTACGGGCCGTCGCTGGCGCGGGCGCCGCGGGTGCTCGGCGAGGCGCTGCGTGTTCCCTGACGCCGCAACTTCCTCGCCCGGGTCCGGCCCGACACCCACCTCGAACTAGGCCTCGGCGAGGAGCCAGTCGGTGACGTGCGGCAGGGATTTCTGACTGCCGTCGTGGGAGCAGAATGCGGCCATGGCCGGAGAAGGGCACGAAGGCCGAGGCACGCACGTTCCTGTCATGCGTCGGCTCTCCGTAGGTGCCGGAGCTAGGGAATCCGCCGTCGGCCGGGAGGAGCAGGCGCTCGCTGGGCGGGGCCGGGGGGCGGTCTCCGGGATCCCAGGTGCTTGCGCCGCGAGTCCTGCCGCACGCCGGACAGGCGGGCGAGGGCGGTCACGGCGGCGTCGACGCTGCCGATCACGAGCGCGGCCGGCGCGGCGGTGGTCACGGGTGCGGGCACGCTCCTCGTCGTGCGCCGCCGCCGAACGCAGAGCCTGGGCTGACGACCGTCCGACGCGCGGGAGGCCACCCGCGACTCACGGCAATCCGCGTTCACAGACCATTCGGTCGGGGCGGGCGGGCTGGAACAAGCCCGGACTTGGGCAGTCCGGATACCTCGGCCGGACGCACACAGGCTCACGCTCAAGTTGCTTCGACCTGCGGGGACGGCGGGATCCTGTTGCCCTTGGCAAGCGGATATGCGGGACGGCCGTCGCTGGATAGAGTCGTCTCGTCACACCTGGTTGTGGGGACAGCCAGAGCGCATCGGGGAGGGCCTGCAGCAAATGAGTCGTCGCTCCACTGGCTTCGTAGGTGTCTGGGCGGAGATGCAACGGCAGCAGCAACGCCAGATGGAAGCAGAGGCCAGACGGCGGAGACAGGAAGCTCAGCAAGCACGTGCCTACCAGCGGCGGGCCGCCCAGGACCACCGCGAGTACAGGCAGGCGGAAGCGCTACGTCGCACAGAAGAGCTGGACGCACAAGTTGCGTCGCTGCAGGGCATTCTCTCCTTGGGTTGTCGGGCTCCGGCCTTCAGAGTCTCCTCACTCATGAGGCGTGAAGAGGTCCAGCCCTTCGCTCCAGGCCCGTTGGCGCAGCCGGTGGCCATGCCCGACGTCAGCCAGTACCAGACGCAGAGCGGGTGGACGCCCAGCCGCCGGGCCCAGGCACAGGCTGAAGCACGGGCTCGCTTCGAGCGGGATTGGCACGCGGCCCGGACGGCGGAGGCCCAGCGGCAACAACAGCTGGCGTCGTACCAGCGGGAGTACGAGCAGTGGGCCGACGCACAACTGGCCGAGGTGAGACGGCACAACGCCGGCATCGTCCAGGTGACCGATGGAGTGAGACGTCGTGATCCTGACTCGGTCGTGGAGTACTTCTCCGCCGCTCTCTATGCCTCGGCGGCATGGCCGGAGGGATTTCCACGTCAGGTGACGGCAGCCTATGACGCGGCAGCTCGACAGCTGGTGCTGGACTGGGAGTTGCCCGCCTACAGCGTGGTCCCTGACGTCAAGTCCGTTCGATACGTGTCTGGGACCGACCAGGACAAGGAGACCGCGCGCCCAGTGGGCCGGCGTCGCGCCCTGTACCGGGAGGTGCTCGCGCAGTGCGTGCTTCTCGTTCTGCACGAGCTCTTCGCCGCGGATGAGCTGGGCGCGCTCGAGTCGGTGACACTGAACGGGTTCGTGGATGGGCATGACCCTACGACGGGCCGGCGTGGCCAGATCCACCTGGCGACCGTGATGGCCTCGGTCTCGATGTTCCGTGGCCTGCACCTGGCGCAGGTGGACGCGAGCAGTTGTCTGGCCGACGCACTCCGCGGACAGCTCTCGGCCCGCCCGGACCAACTCTCGCCGGTACGGCCGAGTCGTCGGCCGCAGGATGTCGGGAACCGTGTGGTCGCGCATGGCAGCGATGAGGAACCTGACCTGTACGACATGGATCCGACCGCCTTCGAGAATCTCGTCGCCGATCTCTTCCGGGCCATGGGGATGCAGGCGGTCACGACCCAGCGCTCCAACGACGGCGGTGTCGACGTCGACGCGCTGGATCCGGCACCGATCCGAGGCGGGAAGATCGTCGTTCAGGTGAAGCGCTACCGCAACACGGTGCCGCCCACTGCCGTACGTGACTTGTACGGAACTGTGCAGGACGCCGGCGCCAACAAGGGTGTCCTCGTGACGACGTCGGGGTTCGGCCCTGGCTCGCACACCTTCGCCAACGGCAAGCCGCTGGAGCTGATCTCGGGCCCTGAGCTTGTTGACCTGCTGCATCGGCACGGGCTGCGTGGGCGCCTGGGTGAGGGAGGCCGTCAGACCGCGGCACCGCCGACGCCGACGACCCCTGACACTCGATTGCCCCACGACTACAACGTCCTGGGCATGTCGTGGACCGGCAGCGTGGCATTGGATGTGTGCGCTCTGGTCTGCCGTGGCAACCGAGTCCTCAGCGACGATCACTTCGTTTTCTACAACAACCCACGGACAGCCGACGGTTCCGTGAGGGCCCTGGCCCCCACCGCACCTGACAAGGCCGCGATCTGCGTCTCGTTCGACGGCTTGCCGGATGAAGCCGACCGGTTCGTCCTCGTGGCCGCGATCGACCCGGAGGTCAACCCGGACGCCGACCTCTCCGGATTCACGGACGCCCGCATCCGTCTGCTCGACCCGCGGCTGACCGAGCTGGGACAACTCGAGGTTTCCGACGGCCGGTCCCGCGAAACCGCCTTGGTGCTCGGCTCCTTCCGTCGAAGGCCGAACGCGGATTGGGACTTCGTCCTGGGCGGCAAGGGCTACACCGGTGGCCTGGAGGAACTCCTACAGGATTTCGGCATCGAGGTGGACTAAGGGCTGTCCCGTAGAGGGACTTCGTACACCGTCAGGCCGCCGTCCACCGACAGGATCCGGCCGGTGGTCCAGCTGGACTCCACGGACAGGAGGCAGGCGATCATCGAGGCGAGGTGCTCGGGCTCACCGAGCCTCGGCAGCGCGGTCTTCTCCGACAGGGCCTCACGGCGGACTGGTCGACCGCACCGCCTACGCGGAGGTGCCGCCCCGCGTCGAATACTCCCTCACTGGCCTCGGCGCCTCCCTGCTGGGCTATCTAGGTGGTGCGAGCAGCGCGCGGCCGGCCACGCCGCGCACCGTGCGGACGGCGGCCACGGACCAGGCGGCGACGAGGAGCGCGTACAGGGCGACCGCGAGCCAGTCGAAGGCGAGCAGTCCCGTGTGCCGGGCCAGCGACTCGGCTCCGGTGACGCAGGTTCCCACCGGGAAGGTGAACGCCCACCACGTCATCGAGAACCTCATGCCCCGGCGGCGGGCCCGCGCCACCATCGCGGCGGCCAGTCCGAGCCACAGCAGTGCGAAGCCCATGACGGGCACGCCGTAGAGCACCGCCAGGAGGGCGAAGCCCTGGTCGTACGGGGCCGGTACGGCACCCGGCGCGAAGTCGGCGAACTTGCCGACCGCGGTCGTGGACTGGCCGAGCGGACCGAGGACGAGGAACAGCGTGGGGGTGAGGGCGAGCGGCAGCGGCCCCCCGGTGAGGAGCCGGGCGAAGATCACCGGCAGCATCACGCAGGTGGCCAGCAGGCTGAGCCCGAAGAGCGCGAAGCAGCCGAGCAGCAGGGCCTCACGGGCCTGGCCCGGCGGGAGGTGCGGCACGAGCAGCGGCCCGAGGGCGGCGGAGACCATGGGCGCGACGAGGGGGAGCAGCCAGACGGGAGTGGCCTGGTCGGGCCGGATGCGGTGGTGCACGATCATCAGGTACGGGACGGCCAGGGCGGCGGCGAGTGCGGCCACCGTCCCCACCCCGAACAGCACGGCGTCCACGGCGACCGCGGCGGGGGTGCCGATCCAGTCCCGGCCGACGACGAGTGTGGCGCCGCCCACCGCCAGCAGGGCCATCGCGAGGCAGCCGTAGAACGGGGCCATGGCCGGGTCGAGGAGGTGGGCGCGGGCCTGGTCGCGATGGTGCGTCCAGTGCAGGGCGCGGGCGCCGAGGAGCGTCATGAGGAGGACGGCCGAGAGCGCCCAGACGGCGAGGCAGAAGGTCCGCAGACCCGGGACGGCGCCAGGGAGTCCGGCCCCCGCGGTGGCCACGATCGCCGTGCCCATGACCGAGGCGTACCAGTTCGGGCCGAGATGGCGGACGGCGGCGGCGCGCGGACGCCGGGTTCCGGCGGCGGTGAGCGGGAGGACGGGATGGGCTGCGGCGACCATGGCTCCACGGTCCCGCCGGCACGGGGTTCCCGCCAGGGAGCACCGGTCTATGGGGGCATAAGCTGCCTTTATGAGTACGAGCGCTGAGGAACCGACGGTCGGCAGGGCGGGGCAGGCCGGTGAGCCGGTGCGGGGCGGGGGCCGCGGCGCCGGTGAGCCGGCCGCGGTCGGGATCGCGCACCGGGTGCCCGACCTCGGAGCGCTGGAGCTGCTGCTCGCGGTGGCCCGGCTCGGGAGCCTCGGACGGGCGGCGCGGGAGCTGGGGATCACCCAGCCCGCGGCCAGCAGCCGGATCCGTTCCATGGAACGGCAGCTGGGCGTGGCGCTCGTCGACCGCTCACCCCGGGGTTCGCGCCTCACGGACGCCGGCGCGCTGGTCACGGACTGGGCGCGGCGGGTCGTGGAGGCGGCCGAGGCGTTCGACGCGGGGGCCCAGGCGCTGCGGGACCGGCGCGACTCGCGGCTGCGGGTGGCGGCGAGCATGACGATCGCCGAGTATCTGCTGCCGGGCTGGCTGATCGCGCTGCGCGGGCAGCGCCCGGACACGGCGGTCTCCCTGCTCGCGGGCAATTCCACCGCCGTCGCCGAACGCCTCCTCACGGGCGAGGCGGACCTGGGTTTCGTGGAGGGGCTCTCGGTTCCCGCCGGACTGGACTCGGCGGTCATCGCGCACGACCGGCTGATCGTGGTGACGGCGCCGGGACACCCGTGGGCACGGCGCCGGGCGCCGCTGGAGGGGCCGGAACTCGCGGCGACCCCCTTGATCCTGCGGGAGGAGGGCTCGGGCACCCGCCAGGTGCTCGACGCGGCGCTCGGGGGTCTGGCCCGGCCGCTGATCGAGCTGTCCTCGACGACGGCGGTCAAGGCCGCCGCGGTGAGCGGCGCGGGCCCCGCCGTCCTGAGCGAGCTGGCCCTCGGCGAGGAACTCTCCACCCACCGCCTGGTGAGCGTCCCGCTCTCCGGTGTCGAACTCCGCCGAGCGCTGCGGGCGGTCTGGCCCACGGGCCACCGCCCCACGGGCCCGGCCCGCGACCTGCTGTCGCTGACGCGCGGGGTGTAGAGCGACAGCGCGCGGAGCGCGGGGCGCCGGCAGCGCGCCGCGGGGCGATACCGCGCGTCGGGCGGGGGCGGTACGAGGGCGGCACCGCCCCCGGCCGGCTCGGGGCACGGGTCGCGCCGGGGCTCGTGCGGCGTCCGCTCAAGAGCCGCTCGCGCCGGCGCTCGTACGGCGGTGTCTGCGGACCGCGCGGGTCGCGGCTCGTGCGGTGTCGGCTCGGGAGGGCCGCATCAGGGCTCGTACGGTGCCGGCTGAAGACGCGAGTGGCACCAGGGCGTACGGCGTCGGCTCAAGAGCCGCTCGCGCCGGCGCTCGTACGGCGGTGTCTGCGGACCGCGCGGGTCGCGGCTCGTGCGGTGTCGGCTCGGGAGGGCCGCATCAGGGCTCGTACGGTGCCGGCTGAAGACGCGAGTGGCACCAGGGCGTACGGCGTCGGCTCAGCGCGCGGCTTGCACCAGGGCTCGTACGGCGTCGGTCAGCGCGCGGCTTGCACCACGGCTCGTGCGGTGTCGGCTCAAGATGCGGCTCGCGCCGGCGCTCGTGCGGTGTCGGCTCAGGACGCGGCCCGCACCAGCGCCCGTACGACCCGGAGGTCCTCCCCCATCTCCGGGTGCCACTGCACGCCCAGCACCCAGTCGGGGCGCGGTAGTTCGACCGCCTCGACGGTGCCGTCCGCGGCGTGCGCCGACGCCGTCAGGCCTTGTCCGAGACGTTCCACCGCCTGGTGGTGGTAGGTCGGCACGGCGCAGGCCTCCGGCGCGATCTCCGCGTACAGAGAGCCCGGTACGGGTGTCACGTCGTGCCGGCCGAAGACCCCGACGTCCTTCACATGGCCCTCGATGTGCTGGACGAGGGTGCCGCCGAGGGCGACGTTGAGGAGCTGCATGCCCCGGCAGATGCCGAGCAGCGGGGTCCCGGCGTCCAGCGCGGCGCGGATCAGGGCGAGTTCCCAGGCGTCGCGCCGGGGAGCGGGCGGACCCGTTCGCGGGGAGCGCTCGGCGTCGTAGTGGAGCGGGTCGACGTCCGGGCCGCCCGCGACGACGAGCGCGTCGAGACGGGCGACCGCCGAGGCCGCCAGCGAGGGCTCGTCCGGCGGCAGCAGCGCGGCGAGCCCCCCGGACCGCTGGACCAGCCGCGGATAGCCGGCCGGCAGCAGCACGGCCTCCAGCTCCCACACGCCCCAGCGCGCCCCGGACTCCAGATACGTGCTCACGCCGATCAGCGGTCTGCTGCCCACTCTGCGCTCCCTGTCGGATCCAATGGAACGGAATCATGCCTTTGGTGGATGCTCTCACCTCGCGGGGCGGGCGGCGGGGCATCACGCCACCCGGCGCTCACGCCAGGAAGCCCCGCAGCAGCGCGGCCGTTCCCGCGCAGTGCTCGCGCATCATCTCCCGTGCCCCGTCCGCGTCCCCGTCGAGCACCGCCTCGACCAGCGCGGTGTGCTGGCGCTGGGAATGCTCCAGGTTCCGTACCAAGAGCGGAATGCAGTCGAGCAGGTCGTTGACGGAGGCGCGGACGGCCGCGTACTGGGCCGTCAGCGACGGGGAGCCGGCCAGCTCCGCGAGGGTGAGATGGAGCATCGTGTCCAGGCGCCGGTAGTCGGCGAGCGGCGCGTCATGGGTGCGGGCGAGCGCCTCGCGCAGCCTGCCGGCCCGGTCCTCGTCGAGTCCGTGCGCGGCGCACAGTCCGGCCGCGCCCACCTCCAGCACCTCCCGGAAGCGCAGCACGTCCTCGATGTCGACCCCCGCGGTCCGGCGCCGCAGTTCGTCCTGGCCGGGGGCCGTGGCCTTCGGCCGTACGAACGTGCCGCCGTAGCGCCCGCGCCGCGACTCGACCAGACCCTGGTCCTGCAGCACCTTCAGCACCTCGCGCAGGGTCACCCGGCTGATCCCGAGCCGCTCCGCCAGCTCCCGTTCGGCGGGCAGCCGTTCCCCGGCCGGCACCAGGCCGAGCCGGACCACCTGGAGGATCTGCTCCAGCGCCTCCTCGAAGCCGTTGCCCGCCCGCACCGGGCGCAGCACCGGCGCCAGCCCGTCCCCCGCGCTTCCCTGACCACGGTCAGGACCCGCCTGTGTCATCCGGTCGTGCCCCCTTCCCATGGTCGTGCCCCCTTCCCAAGCAATGGTTCTCGGCAATACCTTATGGCTCTCGGCTGACCCAAGGAGGCTTTTCCGGTGGCAGACCGCACACCCCCGCTCGCTGTCGAGGAACTGCGCGCCCTCGTCGCGGGCGGCGAGATCGACACCGTCGTCCTGGCCTTCCCCGACATGCAAGGACGCCTCCAGGGCAAGCGGTTCGCCGCGCGCTTCTTCCTGGAGGAGGTCCTCGAACACGGCACCGAGGGCTGCAACTACCTCCTCGCCGTCGACACCGAGATGAACACCGTCGACGGCTACGCCATGTCCTCGTGGGAGCGGGGCTACGGTGACTTCGCCATGCACCCCGACCTCGGCACCCTGCGGCGCGTCCCCTGGAACGCGGGCACCGCCCTGCTCATCGCCGACCTCGCCTGGAACGACGGTTCGCCGGTGGTGGCGGCCCCCCGCCAGATCCTGCGCCGTCAGCTCGACCGGCTCGCGGAACGGGGCCTGACCGCCCAGGTCGGCACCGAACTCGAGTTCATCGTCTTCAAGGACACCTACGAGCAGGCCTGGGACGCCCGGTACCGGGGCCTCACCCCGGCGAACCAGTACAACATCGACTACTCGGTGCTCGGGACCGGCCGTATCGAGCCGCTGCTGCGCCGCATCCGCAACGAGATGCAGGCCGCGGGCCTGACCGTCGAGTCCGCCAAGGGCGAGTGCAACCCGGGCCAGCACGAGATCGCCTTCAAGTACGACGAGGCCCTCGTCACCTGCGACCAGCACGCCGTCTACAAGACCGGCGCCAAGGAGATCGCCTCCCAGGAGGGCGTCTCGCTCACCTTCATGGCGAAGTACGACGAGCGCGAGGGCAACTCCTGCCACATCCACCTCTCGCTCGCGGACGCCGACGGCACGAACGTGATGGCCGGCTCCCCCCAGGACCCCGGCGGCATGTCCGAGACCATGCGCCGGTTCCTCGCCGGACAGCTCGCCGCGCTCAGGGACTTCTCGCTCCTCTACGCGCCCAACATCAACTCGTACAAGCGCTTCCAGCCCGGCTCCTTCGCGCCGACCGCCGTCGCCTGGGGGTACGACAACCGCACCTGCTCCCTGCGCGTCGTCGGTCACGGCCGCTCGATGCGCTTCGAGAACCGGCTGCCCGGCGGCGACGTCAACCCGCACCTGGCCGTCGCCGGACTCGTCGCGGCAGGCCTGTACGGCATCGAGCACAAGCTCGAACTGCCCGAGGCGTGCGCCGGGAACGCGTACACCGCGGCGTACGAGCACGTGCCGACCACCCTGCGCGAGGCCGCCGAGCTCTGGGAGAACAGCCCCATCGCCCGGGCCGCCTTCGGCGACGAGGTGGTCGCGCACTACCGCAACATGGCGCGCGTCGAGCTGGAGGCCTTCGACGCCGCGGTGACCGACTGGGAGCTGCGCCGCTCCTTCGAACGCATGTGAGGTCCTTCTTGTCGCACGAGTCGCACCAGTCGCACGGGACGCATGAGACGCACGAGTCCCCGCTCCACGGCGGCCACGAGCTCCACGTGCTCGACCCGGCCACCGAGGAGGTCGTCGCCACCGTCCCGGCCGCCACCGCGGCCGACGTGGACGCCGCCGTCCAGCGGGCGGGCCGGGCGCAGCTCCGGTGGACCGCGCTGGCCCCCGGTGACCGGGCCCGGCTCCTCCGCCGGTTCGCCGTCGTCGTCGACGAACACCGTGAGGAACTCGCCCGGCTCGAGGTCCGCGAGGCCGGGCACACCATCGGCAACGCCCGCTGGGAGGCGGGCAACGTCCGTGATCTGCTCGACTACGCGGCCGGGGGAGTGGAGCGGCTGACCGGCCGCCAGATCCCCGTCCCGGGCGGCCTCGACGTCACCCTCCTCGAACCCCTCGGTGTCGTGGGCGTCATCGCGCCCTGGAACTTCCCGATGCCGATCGCGGCCTGGGGCACCGCCCCGGCGCTGGCGGCCGGCAACGCGGTCGTTCTCAAGCCCGCCGAGACGACCCCCCTGACGGCACTGCGGCTGGCCGAACTCGCCCTGGAGGCAGGTCTCCCGGAGCACCTGCTGCAGGTGCTTCCCGGAGCGGGCCCCGTCGCGGGCAACGCGCTGGTCGAGCACCCCGGCGTCGCGAAGATCGTCTTCACGGGGTCCACGATCGTGGGCAAACAGGTGTTGGCGAAGGGCGCGGCCCTCCTCAAACGCGTCACCCTGGAGCTCGGCGGCAAGAGCCCCAACATCGTCTTCGCCGACGCCGACATCGAGGCCGCCGCGGCCGCCGCCCCGATGTCCTTCCTCGACAACTCCGGCCAGGACTGCTGTGCCCGCACCCGCATCCTCGTCCAGCGCTCCGTGTACGAGCGCTTCCTCGGGCTCCTCGCCCCCGCGATCGAGTCCGTCGTGGTCGGCGACCCGTCCGACGAGGCGACGCAGATGGGCCCGCTGATCTCCCGGGCGCAGCTGGAGCGCGTCCGGTCGTACGTCCCCGCCGACCTCCCCGGCATCCGCGGGAAGGCCCCCGAAGGTCCCGGCTTCTGGTTCCCGCCCACCGTCCTCACCGACGTCGAGCCGCACGCCCGGGTGGCCGTCGAGGAGGTCTTCGGTCCGGTCGCCGTGGTCCTGCCCTTCGAGGACGAGGCGGACGCGGTCCGGCTCGCCAACGCCACCGACTACGGCCTCGCGGGCTCCGTCTGGACCCGTGACGTCGGGCGGGCGCTGCGCGTCTCGGGAGCCGTCCGCGCCGGCAACCTCTCCGTCAACTCCCACTCCAGCGTCCGCTACTGGACCCCCTTCGGCGGCTTCAAGCAGTCGGGGATCGGCCGCGAGCTCGGCCCGGACGCGCTCACCGCCTTCACCGAGACCAAGAACGTCTTCATCAGCACGGAGGGCCCCGCACAGTGACCGAAGCCACCGCAGGTACCGAGGCGTCCGCAGGTACCGAAGCGTCCGAAGCCACCGCAGGGAACATCTGCCGCCGCCTGGTCGGCCGCACCGCCGTCATCACCGGCGCCGGCAGCGGCATCGGACTCGCCACCGCGCGCCGGCTCGCCTCCGAGGGCGCCCACGTCGTCTGCGGCGACGTCGACGAGGTCCGCGGCAAGGCCGCCGCCGACGAGGTCGGCGGGATCTTCGTCAAGGTCGACGTCACCGACCCCGACCAGGTCGAGGCGCTCTTCAAGGCGGCCTACGACACGTACGGCTCGGTCGACATCGCCTTCAACAACGCGGGCATCTCGCCGCCCGACGACGACTCCATCCTGGACACCGGCCTGGAGGCCTGGAAGCGCGTCCAGGAGGTCAACCTCACCTCCGTCTACCTGTGCTGCAAGGCCGCGATCCCCTACATGCGCCGCCAGGGCAGGGGCTCCATCATCAACACGGCGTCCTTCGTGGCCCGGATGGGCGCGGCGACCTCCCAGATCTCGTACACGGCCTCCAAGGGCGGCGTGCTGGCCATGTCCCGCGAGCTGGGTGTGCAGTTCGCCCGCGAAGGCATCCGGGTCAACGCACTGTGCCCCGGACCGGTCAACACCCCGCTCCTGCAGGAGCTGTTCGCCAAGGACCCCGAGCGCGCCGCGCGCCGTCTCGTCCACATCCCGGTCGGCCGGTTCGCCGAGGCCGAGGAGATCGCCGCGGCGGTCGCCTTCCTCGCCAGCGACGACTCCTCCTTCGTGAACGCCTCCGACTTCCTGGTGGACGGAGGGATCTCGGGCGCGTACGTCACGCCCCTGTAGACCACGCCGGTGTATGCACGACCCATGCGATTCCGATCCGTCCGTGCCGCTCTCGTATGGGCCCTGGTCGCGGCCGCCACCCCGGCGGCCGCGACCGCCGCCCCCTCCGGGCCCCGCGCCGACTGCCCGCGGCTCACGGGGAGCTGGTACGGCGACAACCGCGCCCGCCTGCAACGGCTGATCGACACGCGAGGCACCTGCTCCGGGAGCGGGAACACCCCCGTCGCCGCGTTCGACTGGGACAACACGGTCACCAAGAACGACGTCACCGACACCACCCTCGCCTGGATCCTGCGGCACGACCGGATCCTGCGGCCGGCGCGCTGGAAGGACACCAGCGAGTGGCTCACCGACGCGGCCGACCGGGCCCTGACCACCGCCTGCGGCACCGCCACCCCCGTGGGTGCTCCCCTCACCACCTCGGCCGGCCCCCGCTGCGCCGACGAGATCCTCGAGATCCGCGAGACCGGGCGGACGATGAGCGGCGCCGCCGCCTTCGCCGGGGACTGGAACCGCCGGCGCACCGTTCCCCAGTACGCCTGGGTGCCCCAGCTCCTCGCCGGACACACCGTCGCCGAACTGACCTCCTACGCCCGCCGTGCCCGTACCGAGGCCCTGGCGGCGCCCGTCGGTTCGACCCGCACCGTGGGCACGCACACCCTTCCGGCGTACGTCCGTCAGTACACGCAGCAGCGCGACCTGATCCGTACGCTCCAACGGGCCGGTTTCGACGTCTACATCGTCTCGGCGGGCTCCGAACCGGTCACCGAGGTCTGGTCGCGCGGCGTCGGCGTCGACGCACGGCACACCATCGCCATCCGGTCCGTCCTCGACCGGCACGGGCGGATCACCCCCTGGAACCAGGGCTGCGGCGGCGTACCGGCGACCCGGGGCGAGGCCATCCCCTACATCGACGGCAAGCGCTGCTGGATCAACCAGGAGATCTACGGTGTCCACGGCGCCGCGGCCTGGCAGCGGCAGGACCCGCACCACCGTGTCGCGCTCGCGGCCGGCGACGCGGACACCGACGTCACCTTCGTCGGGGACGCCACCGGCGCGCATCTCGTGCTCAACCGCAACAAGAACGAACTCATGTGCCGGGCCTACGACGACGCCGACGGCCGCTGGCTGATCAATCCCATGTTCATCGAGCCGCTGCCGCGCAGGCCGGAGCCGTACCCGTGCTCGACGAGCGCCTACAACGCGACCGACGGCGGCGGGGAACCCGTCCTGAGGGACGACGGTTCGGTCGTACCCGACCAGAAGGACTCCGTCCACTGAACACCATGTACTGACGTTCGGGGCGCGTCCTAGAGTGCGGGGATGAGCATGACGCCCCCGCCCGGCTGGTACCGCGACCCGTCGTACCCGCTCGTCGAGCGCTGGTGGGACGGCACCGCGTGGACCGATCACCGGCGGCAGCCCGGGTCCGTCCCGGTGCCCCTCGCCCCACCGGAACCGGCCGGCCACGGCCCCGGCCGCGCCAGGGCCGTGGCGCTCGTCGCCGCCGGAGCCGTACTCGTCACCTCGATCGTCACGGGCGTCTTCGTCCTCGGCGACGACGGAGGGGGCGCCGCGGCGGCACGGACCACACCGCCCGCCACCCCCTCCGCACCTCCGGGGGCGCTCCCCCCGACCGGCGCCTCCTCCGCCGCACCGCACTCCGGCGGCGCGTCCGTCGTCGTGGACGAGCTCAACGGCATCACGCTGCCGCTGCCCAAGGGCTGGGTCGCACCCGGCGACGTCGCCGAGGACGACCTCGTGATGACCACCCCCGGAACGTACGACTGCCCCGGCGACCCCGGCCTGTGCCGCCACGGCAGGGTCGTCTCGCGCACCGTCACGGCCAACTCCGAACGCTCCCCGAAGGCCCTCGCCGAGCAGGACATCGACGACGCCGCGAACACCGCCTACGACCGTGACGTGCTCGGCAGCCGCCCCTTCCGGGGCATCACGTCCCACCGGCTCCTGAAAGCGGGCTCGGTCGCCGTCGCGGGCCGCGCCGGCTACCTGGTGCGCTGGCGGGTCCGGACCGGGGTGGGACCGGGCGGATACGTCGAGTCGCTGGCGTTCGCCTCCAGCGTGGGCTCGGAGTCGCCCGTCATCGTCCGCTTCGCCTTCGACGCCGGCGCCGACGGACCGCCGCTCGCCGACATGGACCGGATCACCGAAGGGATCCGGCCGACGGGCGACGCGGGCACCGGCGGGGGAGTGGGCAGCAGCATCGGCCCCTCCCGGTAGCGGTCCCGCGCCTCAGAGGAAGGTCCGGCCCTCTCCGCGGTACGTCGGTACGGTCGCCGTCACCTCGTCGCCCTCCACCAGGTGCAGCGCCTCGAACCGCTCGCACAGCTCCCCGGCCTTGGCGTGCCGGAACCACACCCTGTCACCGATGAGCAGGTCGTCCGCGGGGGAGCCGAGCAGCGGGGTCTGCACCTCGCCCGGCCCCTCCTGCGGGTCGTACCGCAGCCCCTCCGGAAGGTAGGGCACCGGGAGCCGGTCGGGACCGGCCGCCCCCGAGGCCGGATAGCCGCCGCCGAGCACCGTGACGACCCCGACACCGGGCCGGCGCACGACGGGCTGCGCGAAGAGCGCGGCGGGACGTCCGCTGAAGGACGTGTAGTTGTCGAACAGCCGGGGAACGTAGAGCCCGGAGCCCGCCGCGATCTCGGTCACCGCGTCCTCGGCGGCCGTCTGCTGCACACTGCCGGTGCCCCCGCCGTTGACGAACTCCAGGCCCGGCGCCACCGCGCGTACCGCGCGGACGACCTCGGCGCGCCGCCCCGCGAGCTCCTTGCGGGCGGTGGCCTGCATGAGCCTGACGGCGCGCGAGCGGAAGGGCCGCCCCGCGACGGCGTCGCCGACGCCCGCGATGTGGCCCTCGTACGCCATGATCCCCACCAGCTCGAAGCCGGGCCGGCCGACGACGGCCCGCGCCATCTCGGCGACCTGCTCGGCCGAGTGCAGCGGCGAGCGCAGCGCCCCGACCCGGACCCGGCCGCCGAGCAGCTTGAGCGAGGTGTCCAACTCCAGGCAGACCCGCACGACTTCGGTGCCGCCCCGGCGGGCCTCGTCGATGAGACGGAGCTGGGCGGGGTCGTCGACCATGACGGTGACGGCGGCGGCGAGCTTGGGGTCGCCGGTCAGCTCCGCGTACCCCGCGGTGTCCACCGACGGATAGGCGAGCAGGACGTCGTCGAAACCGGAGCGGGCCAGCCAGATCGACTCGGCGAGGGTGAAGGACATGATTCCCGCGAAGCCGTCCCGGGCCAGGACGCGTTCGAGCAGGGCCCGGCAGCGTACGGACTTGCTGGCGACCCGGACCGGCTTTCCGCCGGCCCTGCGGACGAGGTCGTCCGCGTTCGCGTCGAAGGCCTCCAGGTCCACGATCGCGAGAGGGGCGTCGAGGTGAGCGGTGGCCCGGTCGAAGCGGGCCCGGTCTGCGGCGCGGGCAGTCATGACCGAAGCCTGCCAGACTCGATTACCGCAGGGTAGGGGGACGTTCCGGGCAGATGCCCCGGGGTCTCGGACTGGTTCCCTCCAGGCCCACGTCAACCCGTAGAGTGACGCGGACGAGGGGCGAGCGACCTTGTCCGGGCGGCGCCTGCCCGGGATGACGGTCCGTCGGCGCGGGTATGCGTGTCCCGTGACGGATGAGTCGCCGGGGTGGTCCCTTACGTACAGGTGGACGGCCCGGCGGACTCCGGTCCTGATCGGTTGCCCGGGCACGAGGAAACGGGGGGTGCATGAGCACGGAAGCGCGTCGCGCCTCCATCCCGCCGCGCCCGGCCGTCCCACCCCGCCCGGAAGAGCCGCCCGCCACGGGCCGATCCCCCGAGGGGGACCGGACTCCCGAAGGGACGGGGTCTCCCGAAACGACAGCGACGGGCGCAGGGACGGCGCCTCACAAAGAGGCCGGGTCCCGCACGGACCACGGCACCGCGGCACACCGCCCGCCGGCCGCACCGGCGTCCGGCCCGGAGCGGTCGTCCGGGCCGAGCGACGCGGGATTCTTCCGACGGACGCCCCGGGACCGTTCCGAGCGCGACCCCGAGAGCGGGGACGCCGGTCCGTCACGTCCGGAGCGGTCACCGGAGCCGGGTGACGCGGGGCTCTTCCGACCGGCGCGACCGGGACGTGCCGAGCGTGCCTCCGAGAGCCGGGACGCCGCCCCGTTCCTGACCGAGCGGTACCCGGCGCGGGCGGACACGGTGCCGCCCCGGCCGGCGACGCCCCCTCGGGCCGGCGCGCAAAAAGACGCCGGGCCCGGTCGTCCGGTGGCCCCGCCCGGGTCCGGGACCTCGCCCACCGGCGGGGAAGCGATGCCGCAGCGTCCGGCGGCCCCGCCGTGGCCCGAGCGGTCCCCCGAGACGAGCTCCGCGGTGCCGCCCCGCCCCGACCACCCTCCTACGGGGGCCACTTGGCGACCCCGTCCGGCGGAACCCGTGGGCGGGGAGCCCTGGTCGCTGCCCAGCCCCGAGGAACCGCCCCCGGCGACCGTCCCGCGCCCCGGCGGTGACCTCCGGGGACAGACACCGGGCGGCTCCGCCGTCGACGAGGCGTCCGGCTCCCGTGGGACGTTGGCGTCGGGCGCCCACAAGGACGCCGGCCCGCACGCGGACGGCGGATCCCGTACGTCGTCACGGCCCTTCCGGCTCCTTCCGGACCCCTCTTCGGCGGCCTCGGGAACCCCGGAGGCTTCGGGGTCCACAGGGTCCACGGGGATCTGGGGGTCCGCAGGGTTCTCCGGGCCCTCGGCCTCCGACGGGTCCACGGGGGGTTCCGGGCCCACCGGGTCCTCCCCGGAGATCCTGTCCCCTTCCGTGTCCGCTTCCCCTTCCGCGTCAGCATCAGCATCAGCGCCGAGTGTCACCCACACCCCCGAACCCCCGCGTGCCCCGGCCCCGAACCGCGAGACGGTCCGTCCGCGCGTCCCCGGCCGCCGTACCGCCCCCACGAACCCGCCCCCGCCCCCGCCCCCTGCCTCCGCCCGTTTCCCCGACGCGCCACCCGCCGCGCCGCGGTCCGGCGTGCCCGACGACGGGATCACGGAGACGACCGGACGGCTGCGGCCCACCCCGGGGCGTACGCCCGCCGAACCCGCCACCCCCGCCGGCCCGGCGCCGGGCACCGGACGCCCCTTCGTGTCGTTCGCGGAGCCCGGGACCAGCGACGGCTTCGGCGGTTTCGACACCTTCGACAGCTATGACCCCCTCGACCAGGCCACCACGCGCCTGCGCCCCGTCCGCACCCGGATCCGCACCCGGCCCCGGCTCGTCGCCGCCGCGGCCTGTCTCGTGCTGGGCCTCGGGCTCATCGGCGGTGCGGTGACCGGGAGTTGGCTCACCGGGGACAGCGCGGGCGCGGACGGCGCGCTCAGCTCTTTCACGGCGGCCGGCGGCCTGTGGCACAGCGTGCCCGTGGACCAGCTCTTCCCGCCCACCGTCGACGGCCAGGGCGCCGGACCCGGCGGCGCCGACCGCACCTGGACCCGTATCGCCGTCGCCCCGGACAGCGGCTGCGCCGACGCCTTCGACCCGCTCCTGCGCCAGGCCCTGGCTCCGGTCGGCTGTCTGCGGCTGCTGCGCGCCACCTACACCGATGTGACACGCAGTCAGGTCACCACCGTGGGACTGCTGTTCACCAAGGCGGACGCGGCGACCATGACATCCCTGAAGGCCCGCTTCCAGCAGCAGGGACTGGACCGGCGCACCGACCTGATGCCCCGTCCGTACCCCGTCAAGGACACCGTCGCGGCCGGGTTCGGCGACGCCCAGCGCGCGTCCTGGACGGTGTCGGTCCTCACCGACGCCCCCGTCGTCGTCTACGCCGTCTCCGGCTTCGCCGACGGACGCATCGTCACCGCCCCGCAGCCCGCCGCGGAGGCCGTGAAGCCCGGTGCGACGACGGCCCCGGCCCAGGCCGGCCTGGGCAACGACGCGCAGGGCCTCGCCGACCGCGTCGAGCGAAGCCTGCGCAGGACCGTCGGCTCGGCCTCGGAGAAGCCGTCATGACCCGCACCCCCACCCGCCGGGCCGCACTCCTCGGTGTCCTGCTGGCCGCCTCCCTCGCGCTGCTCCCGTCCACCACCGCGTACGCCGACGGCATACGGGCCCAGCAGTGGGCCCTCGACGCCATGCACACCCAGCAGGCCTGGCGCACGACCAAGGGCAGCGGCATCACCGTCGCGGTCCTCGACACGGGCGTCGACGACCAGCACCCTGACCTGGCCGGCAACGTACTCCCCGGCAAGGACATGGTCGGCTTCGGAGCACACCGCGGTGACCGCGCGTGGGCCCGGCACGGCACCGCCATGGCGGGGATCATCGCGGGTCACGGACACGGCGCGGGCCGAGGTGACGGCGTCCTCGGCATCGCACCCGAGGCGAAGATCCTCCCCGTCCGCGTCATCCTCGAGGACGGCGACTCCTCCCGTACGAGAGCACGCAGCACCCGCGGCAACGCCCTCGCCGAGGGCATCCGCTGGGCCGCCGACCACGGCGCCGACGTCATCAACCTCTCCCTCGGCGACGACTCCAAGTCCGCCCACCCCGAGCCCGCCGAGGACGCCGCCGTCCAGTACGCCCTGAGGAAGGGCGCCGCCGTGGTCGCCTCGGCCGGCAACGGCGGCGAGAAGGGCGACCACATCTCCTACCCGGCGGCCTACCCGGGCGTGATCGCCGCCGCGGCCGTCGACCGGTACGGCACCCACGCCTCGTTCTCCACCCGCCGCTGGTACGCCACCGTCAGCGCTCCCGGTGTCGACGTCGTCATCGCCGACCCGGACGACAGGTACTACGAGGGCTGGGGCACCAGTGCCGCCTCCGCCTTCGTCTCCGGCGCGGTCGCGCTCATCAAGGCGGCCCACCCGGGCCTTTCCCCGGCGCAGATCAAGAAGCTCCTGGAGGACACCGCCCGGAACGCTCCCGACGGCGGGCGTGACGACTCCCGCGGCTTCGGCTTCATCGACCCCGCGGCCGCCATCCAGGCGGCCGGGCGGCTCAAGGGGGAGGACCTGCACCCGGCGGCGTACGGCCGGAAGTACTTCGGCGCGGGCCCCGACGCACCCCGGGAGGACCACGAGGCCTCCGGCTGGGTGGGCCCGGTCGCGGGCGGGGCGGGCGTGGTCCTGCTGGCCGCCGCGGTGCTGCTGTGGAGAGGCCACGGGACCGGGGCACCGCTCCAGGGACTGCGGCGCCGCTCCAGGGGCCGGGGCTGAGGCACGGCTCCGCCGAGGCACCGCTCCAGGGACCGAGCGCCGCTCCGCGGACTCAGGTGGCGGAGAACGCGGAGACCGCCGCCCGTGCCGCCGCCTCCACCAGCGAAATCCCCTTCGCCTTGGTCGAGTTGCCGTCGGTCAGGGCCGCCACCAGATAGCGGTGGCCGGCGGCGGTGATCCGCCCGATGCTGTTGACGTCCCACAGCCCCGTCGTGCTGCGCGGCAGCCACCCGTTCTTCAGGGCCCACCCGGATCCGTCGGCCGCGGCCGAGACCCCCCACCGCTGGTCGGCGGCGATCTCGCCCATGAGCCCCTGGAGATACGTCCGCGAAGCCTCGGTGAGCTGCGAGTCGTCCCCGAACACCTGCTGGAGCAGGGCCAGTTGATCCGGGGCCGTGGTCCGGGTCAGCCCCCACAGCGCGCCGTCCCCGCCCGCGGTGCCGTTCAGGCCGAAGCGGTCGTTCGCCGCGTCGAGACCGTGCGCCTGCCCGATGGTGTCCCACAGGGCGGACGCTGACGCGTTGTCACTGTCGGTGATCATCGCGGTGGCGTACGTCTTCTCCTGAGCCGTCAGACGCCGGTCCGCGTCCTGCGCCTGGAGCAACAGCGTCGCCAGGATGTCGACCTTGACGATGCTCGCCGTGTCGAAGCTTCCCGCGCCGTACGCGGCGCTCTCCCCGGAGTCGAGGTCGAGCACCGCGACGGACACCTTGGCGCCGGGCGGCACGGTCACGGCCCCCATCCCCTTGGTGAGCAGCGCGGTGCGGTCCACCGAGGGCTCCGTGACGGGTTCCACCGAGGCCTCCCCGCTCGTCGGTTCCGATGCCGTCGGCGACGCGCCGGACGCCGCCGAGGAGGAGGATACGAGGCCACCGCCGTCGTGCGCCTGTGCCTTCACGTACACGGTTCCGGCCGCGGTACCGCCGACGAGCACGGCGGACGCCACCACCGCGTACAGGACGGTCCTTCGTCCGGAGGAGGGGCGGGCGCGCCGCCGACGAGCTCTGTGAGGGGCCATCCCGCGATGCTCGAGGCCTCGGCTGTGCCCGGCGTTAGGCGTGCGTGAAAGCTGTGTCAGCGGGAGCTGAGAATCCGGTGAGAGCTGTCACCACCAGGTTTCCGGGGCCGCACAAGCGCAGCAGCATCCCCCCGATAGGGTCGGGGACCGTGGCGAACAAGAACATTCCCGACTCCGGCTTCCCCGACGACGACGGCTCCACCGATCCCCGGCTGAGCGCGGCGCTCGCGGCCTGGGCCGAGGACCGCACCGCCGTGGGCCCGGTCCTGGAGGCGCTCAAGGGCGCCCGGCTGCTGGTGCCCGTCGTGGCCGTCCTCGGCGAGGTGGAGGAGGACGAGAACGGACTGCGCCACGAGAAGACCAGCGACATGGCGGTGCCGACCCTGAAGGCCGGAGGCCGTACGGCCCTGCCCGCCTTCACGTCCACCGAGACGCTGGCCCGCTGGGACCCCGCGGCGCGCCCGGTCGCCGTACCCCTGCACCAGGCCCTGCAGGCCGCCGCGCACGAGAAGGCCGACACGCTCGTCCTCGACCTGGCCGGCCCCGTCCCCTACGAGCTGACCGGGTCCGCGCTGCTGGCCCTCGCCGAAGGGCGCACTTCGGCGGACCCGCTCGCCGATCCCGCCGTGGTCGAGGCGGTACGCGCCGCCGTGGCCGCCGAGCCCGCCGTCGTGCGTGCCCACCTCGGCCCCGGCCGGGCGGACGGCACCCTCGCGCTCGTCCTGGACGCCTCCGCGACACCGGCCGAGGCCGCCCGGGCGGTCGCGGGCCGGCTGGCCGCCGACGAGACACTGAGGGCCCGCCTGGTGCGCGGCCTCGACCTGGCACTGCTGCCGGCCGGGACGACGCCACCCGGCGAGCCCCTGTACGTACGTCCGTAGAACGACACGCGCATGTGGAAGGACGCACGTCGCCGGAGAGCGGCAGGACGTGCGTCGGCGGAGAGCGGTAAGGGAGGGGACGGACTAGCCGTAGACGGGGCCCGTGTACTTCTCGCCGGGGCCCTGGCCGGGCTCGTCCGGGACCAGGGACGCCTCGCGGAACGCCAGCTGGAGCGACTTCAGGCCGTCGCGCAGCGGGGACGCGTGGAAGGAGCTGATCTCGGTGGCACTCGCGTCGAGCAGTCCGGCCAGCGCGTGGATCAGCTTCCGGGCCTCGTCGAGGTCCTTGTACTTGTCGCCCTCCTCGGTCAGACCGAGCTTCACGGCGGCGGCGCTCATCAGGTTGACCGCGACCGTCACGAGGACCTCGACCGCGGGGACCTCGGCGATGTCGCGGGTCATGCTGTCGAAGTCGGGGTTCTGGGGAGGGGTGTCACTCATGCCCCACACGATAGGTCCCGGGCGGTCGCCCGCCCCAGTTGGCCTCGGTTAGCCGATATCGGCCCGAGCTGCTAACCTTGTGTAACGACCGGCCGGACATGTATGTGCTCGGCCCACAAGTGGAGGCTCCGATCTCCCACCTGACTGTCCTCCGGGACGGCAGGTCACCCGGTCAGGCGGCCACCACCGTTCCGTACGGACGGTGGAGTCGCCCGAAAGTGCGCCCCGCGGTTGACCGCGGCGGTGCTCCGGTAGTCCATGGAGCCCCGCCTGTGTCCCGTCCGGGGCATTTTTCATGTGCCGCGGCGGTTGGTCCATTGTCATCAGAGACATACGCGGCTGTCCGCCAGACCGCCGTGTGGTGCTACCGAGGAGGATCCATCAGCACCGAGCCCCGCATCAACGACCGGATTCGCGTTCCCGAAGTGCGACTTGTCGGTCCCAGCGGCGAGCAGGTCGGGATTGTTCCGCTTGCCAAGGCCCTGGAGCTTGCGCAGGAGTACGACCTCGACCTGGTCGAGGTGGCGGCGAGCGCACGCCCGCCGGTCTGCAAGCTCATGGACTACGGGAAGTTCAAGTACGAGTCGGCCATGAAGGCCCGTGAGGCGCGCAAGAACCAGGCGCACACGGTCATCAAGGAAATGAAGCTCCGGCCGAAGATCGACCCGCACGACTACGACACCAAAAAGGGTCACGTCGTCCGGTTCCTCAAGCAGGGCGACAAGGTCAAGATCACGATCATGTTCCGCGGTCGCGAGCAGTCCAGGCCGGAGCTCGGCTACCGACTGCTGCAGCGTCTGGCTTCGGACGTCGAGGACCTCGGGTTCGTCGAGTCGAACCCGAAGCAGGACGGCCGAAACATGATCATGGTTCTCGGTCCGCACAAGAAGAAGACCGAGGCGATGGCCGAGGCCCGTGAGGCCCAGGCGGCTCGCAAGGCCGAAGCGAAGGCCAACCCCGGTCGCTCGCAGAACGCCGCCGACGGTGAGATTTCCGACACCGAGGGCGAGACCACCGAGGGCGAGACCACCGAGGGTGGGATCACCGAGGCCGAGACCGCCGAGGCCCCGGCCGAGGCTTCCGCCGAGGCCTGATCCCAGGGCGAAGGCTCCGGGGAGCCCGGGACGAGAGTCCTGGACCTCCCGGGAGACGAGTCAGGGGATGCCAACCGATACAGACATGACGTTCCACCGTGCCCGGTTTCGCGACCGGGCACCGGAACGCCACTGACGAGGAGAGAACGGCGCTATGCCGAAGAACAAGTCGCACAGCGGTGCCAGCAAGCGCTTCAAGATCACCGGCTCCGGCAAGGTGCTCCGTGAGCGCGCCGGCAAGCGCCACCTGCTCGAGCACAAGTCGTCCCGTCTGACGCGGCGCCTGACCGGCAACGCCGAGATGGCCCCGGGCGACGCCAAGAAGATCAAGAAGCTTCTCGGCAAGTGACGTACGGGCGCCTCGCCGCCGTACGTCAGGACCGGGACCCAATCGAATTCGGGCCGTGTGACCATCACCGCGGCCCCGCTACAAGGAGTTAACAAGTGGCACGCGTCAAGCGGGCAGTCAACGCCCACAAGAAGCGCCGGGCAATCCTCGAAGCCGCCAGCGGCTACCGCGGTCAGCGTTCGCGCCTGTACCGCAAGGCCAAGGAGCAGGTCACCCACTCCCTGGTCTACAACTACAACGACCGCAAGAAGCGCAAGGGCGACTTCCGTCAGCTGTGGATCCAGCGCATCAACGCCGCTGCCCGCGCCAACGGCATCACCTACAACCGCTTCATCCAGGGTCTGAAGGCCGCGAACATCGAGGTCGACCGCAAGATCCTGGCGGAGCTGGCCGTGAACGACGCCGGTGCGTTCGCCGCGCTCGTCGAGGTCGCGCAGAAGGCGCTGCCGGCGGACGTCAACGCGCCGAAGGCCGCGTGACGCTCGTACTGGCCTGAGCCGGACGTATCTGTGGACCCGCTTGCCTCACGGCTTGCGGGTCCCTGTGCGTTCGCGCTCCGCGGGTTCGGCGGGGGAGACGTGCCGTCCTCCCCGCGGGGTGCCCTCGGTTCTTCGGTGGGCCGTGTTCGGTGCGCGGTTCTTCGGTGCGTGGCTCTCTGCTCCGTGGCTCCGTGGCTCTGTGACGTCGGGTCGCCGGTCGTCCGGTCACCCCGCCGCCGGGCCGCCCGGCCACCCGCCCTCCCGCAAAGGTGCAGCCCGCGGCTCGTACACCGCTCGTACACCCCGCGGCCCGCGGGCCCGCAGCACGGACCGTCGTTCCACCCTTCGTAGACCCCCTGAGGTGACCCCATGCCCGCCGCCCCCGTCGAGCTGATCTCCCCGCGGTCGCCCCGCGTCTCCGCCGCGCGGCGGCTGGCCCGGCGGAACTTCCGGGGCAAGGAGCGGCTGTTCCTCGCCGAGGGCCCGCAGGCGGTGCGCGAGGCGGCGGCCCACCGTGTCGACGCGACCCCCACGCTCGTCGAACTGTTCGCCACCCCCGAAGCCGCGGAGCGCTACGCCGACATCGTCGGGGACGCCCGCGAGGCCGGCGCCCGTGTGCACCTCGCCGACGAGGAGGTGATCGCCGACATCTCGACCACCGTCACCCCGCAGGGCCTCGTCGGCGTCTGCCGGTTCCTCGACACCCCCTTCGAGGAGATCCTCGCGGCACGGCCCAGGCTCGTCGCGGTCCTCGCGCACGTCCGCGACCCCGGGAACGCCGGCACCGTGCTGCGGTGCGCGGACGCCGCGGGTGCCGAGGCCGTCGTCCTCACCGACGCCTCCGTCGACCTGTACAACCCCAAGGCCGTACGGGCCTCCGTGGGATCCCTGTTCCACCTGCCCGTCGCGGTCGGGATCCCGGTCGAGGACGCCGTACGGGGGCTGAAGGCCGCCGGTGTACGGATCCTCGCCGCGGACGGCGCCGGGCAGGACGACCTCGACGACGAGCTCGACGGGGGGACCATGGGCGGCCCCACCGCGTGGGTGTTCGGGAACGAGGCCTGGGGGCTCCCGGAGGAGACGCGCGCGCTGGCCGACGCCGTCGTGCGCGTCCCGATCCACGGAAAGGCCGAGAGTCTGAACCTGGCGACCGCCGCCGCCGTATGTCTCTACGCGTCCGCCCGTGCACAGCGTGCCTCCGGAGGGTGCCGCTCCGTCACTGACGGCTAGTAGGGTGACGGGCTCGGGGGACCTCCCCCAAGCTCTCGGCTTCGCTCGAGCAGGGAGGTGCCCCCACCGCCAGACGAGAGGTGGGATACGGGGATGGGTGTCGGCACGAGCGGTGCGAACGGCGCACCGCGCGCACGGGACGTGCGCGACGCGCCCGCGCCCCGGGGCGAGGAGCAACTCGGAGCCGGCCTCGGTGTCGACCCCGACGACCTGCCCGACGGACTCGTCGTCGCCGACGAGCACGGCCGGGTGATCTCCTTCAACGCCGCCGCCGCCCGCATCACCGCGGTCCCCGCGTCCGAGGCCCTCGGCCGGCAGCTGGAAGCGGCCCTCCCGCTCGAGGATCTCGAAGGCCGCCGGTGGTGGCAGCTGACCGACCCCTACGGCGGGCTCGCGATCCGCGTCGGCCAGCCCGAACGCAACCTGCTGCTGCCCGGCGGACGCGAGGTCCTGGTCTCCGCGCGGTACGTCCGCGGCCGGCCCACCGGGCCCGTCCGCCGCGTCGTCGTCTCGCTGCGCGACACCGAGGCCCGCCGCCGCACCGAGCGCAGCCACGCCGAACTGATCGCCACGGTCGCCCACGAACTGCGCTCCCCGCTCACCTCCGTCAAGGGTTTCACCGCCACGCTGCTCGCCAAGTGGGAACGCTTCACCGACGACCAGAAGAAGCTGATGCTGGAGACGGTGGACGCCGACGCGGACCGGGTCACCCGCCTCATCGCCGAGCTGCTCGACATCTCCCGCATCGACTCCGGGCGGCTCGAGGTGCGCCGCCAGCCCGTCGACATCGGCGCGGCCGTCGGCCGCCACATCCAGGCCTACGTCACCTCCGGCCAGCCCGCCGACCGTTTCCTGCTGCGCATCGAACAGCCGCTGCCCCCGCTGTGGGCCGACCCGGACAAGATCGACCAGGTGCTCAGCAACCTGCTCGAAAATGCGGTGCGCCACGGCGAGGGAACCGTCACCATTGACATCACGCCCTCGGCGTCCCCGCGGGAGCGGGAGGACGAAGCAACCGCCGCAACCGCCGCGCACGCCGCCACCTCGGTGACCGTGAGCGACGAGGGCACCGGCATCCCGGAGGAATCCATGAACCGCGTCTTCACCCGCTTCTGGCGGGGCAGCAAGCGCGGCGGCACGGGCCTCGGGCTGTACATCGTCAAGGGAATCGTCGAAGCCCACGGCGGTACGATCACGGTCGGCCGCGCCCCCGGCGGCGGCGCCGAGTTCCGATTTACGTTGCCCGTGAGCACCCCGGCGTATCTGCTGTAACGCCGACGAGGCCCCACGGGCGCACGCGCAGGGGAGCCCGGCCGGGACACGCAGTCCGGCACGGCCTCCCACCCCGTTAGACTCGGCCTTTGGCACCTTTGCGTCCCCGTTTCATGTTTCAGGGACGATGCGCGTCCCCCGAGTCGGGACGGGGACCATCCGCCAGCCAACCGGAAGCACGGGAAGAGATGTCGGCACCGAATAAGTCGTACGACCCTGTAGAGGTCGAGGCCTTGAAACCGGAAGAGATCGAGCGCATGCGGGACGAGGCGCTCGCCGCCTTCGCCGCCGCCGGTGACCTCGACGCGCTCCAGGAGGCCAAGGTCGCCCACACCGGCGGCACCTCACCGCTGGCCCTCGCCAACCGCGAGATCGGCGCCCTGCCCCCGCACGCCAAGGCCGCCGCCGGCAAACTCGTCGGCCAGGCCCGCGGCGCCGTGAACAAGGCCCTCACCGCCCGCCAGACCGAGCTGGAGGCCGAGCGTGACGCCCGGGTACTGGTCGAGGAGGCGGTGGACGTCACGCTGCCGTACGACCGGGTACCGGCCGGAGCGCGCCACCCCCTGACCACGCTGTCGGAGCGCATCGAGGACGTCTTCGTTGCCATGGGCTACGAGGTCGCCGAGGGCCCCGAGGTCGAGGCCGAGTGGTTCAACTTCGACGCCCTGAACATCGGCCCGGACCACCCGGCGCGCGGTATGCAGGACACCTTCTTCGTGAAGGGCCCCAAGGGCCGCGAAGAGGAGTCGAACATCGTGCTGCGCACCCACACCTCGCCGGTGCAGATCCGCTCGATGCTCGACCGCGAGCCCCCGGTCTACGTGATCTGCCCGGGCCGCGTGTACCGCTCCGACGAGCTGGACGCCACGCACACGCCCGTCTTCACCCAGGTCGAGCTCCTGGCCATCGACGAGGGCCTGACCATGGCCGACCTCAAGGGCACCCTCGACCACATGGTCCAGTCGCTCTTCGGCTCCGACATGAAGACCCGGCTGCGCCCGAACTTCTTCCCGTTCACCGAGCCGTCCGCCGAGATGGACATGGTGTGCTACGTCTGCCGCGGCGACTCCGTCGGCAACCCCGACCGGCCCTGCCGCACCTGCTCCTCCGAGGGCTGGATCGAACTCGGCGGCTGCGGCATGGTCAACCCCCGCGTGCTGGTCGCCGCGGGCGTCGACCCCGAGAAGTACAGCGGATTCGCCTTCGGGTTCGGCATCGAACGGATGCTGATGTTCCGCCACAACGTCGAAGACATGCGAGACATGGTCGAGGGTGACGTCCGGTTCACCCGGCCGTTCGGGATGGAGATCTGATGCGGGTCCCGCTTTCTTGGCTGCGGGAGTACGTCGACCTGCCGGCGACGGAGACCGGGCGCGACGTCCAGGCCAAGCTCATCTCGTCCGGCCTCGAGGTCGAGACCGTCGAGCAGCTCGGCGCGGGCCTCAAGGGCCCCCTCGTCGTCGGCGAGGTGCTGACCATCGAGGAGCTGGAGGGCTTCAAGAAGCCCATCCGCTTCTGCACCGTCGACGTCGGCACCGCCAACGGCACCGGTGAGCCCCAGGAGATCGTCTGCGGCGCCCGCAACTTCGCCGTCGGCGACAAGGTCGTCGTGGTCCTGCCGGGCGCCGTCCTGCCCGGCGACTTCGCGATCGCCGCACGCAAGACGTACGGCAGGACGTCGCACGGCATGATCTGCTCCGGCGACGAGCTGGGCATGGGCGACGACGGCAGCGGCGGCATCATCGTCCTGCCGCCCGAGCACGAGGTCGGCACCGACGCCATCGAGCTCCTGGAACTCGTCGACGAGGTCCTGGACATCGCCGTCACCGCCAACCGCGGCGACTGCCTGTCGATGCGCGGTGTCGCCCGCGAGACCGCCATCGCGTACGGGCTGCCCCTGCGCGACCCGGCGCTGCTCGACGTACCGGCCCCGAACGCCTTCGGCTACCCGGTGCAGGTCTCCGAGCCGCTCGGCTGCGACCGCTTCACCGCCCGCACCGTCACCGGCCTGTCCTCCGAGGCACGCTCCCCGATCTGGCTGCGGCGCCGGCTGCAGAAGGCCGGGATGCGTCCCGTCTCGCTCGCCGTCGACGTCACGAACTACGTGATGCTGGAGCTCGGCCAGCCCCTGCACGCGTACGACCGCTCGCTCATCCAGGGGACGATCGGCGTGCGCAGGGCGGAGCGGGGCGAGCGCCTCACCACGCTGGACGGCACCAAGCGGGTCCTCGACGCCGAGGACCTGGTGATCACCGACGACCGCGGGCCCATCGGCCTGGCGGGCGTCATGGGCGGTGCCGACACGGAGATCGCCGACCACGAGGACACCACGCGTGCCACCAGTGACGTCGTGATCGAGGCCGCGCACTTCGACCCGGTCTCCATCGCCCGCACCGCACGCCGTCACAAGCTGGCCTCCGAGGCGTCCAAGCGCTTCGAGCGGGGCGTCGACCCGCAGGCCTCCTCCGCCGCCGCGCAGCGCACCGTGGACCTGCTGGTCCTCCTCGCGGGCGGCAGCGCCGAGGCCGGGGTCACCGAGGTCATCACGCCGTCCGCGCCGCACACCATCACCGCCCCGGCGAACCACCCGGACAAGGTGGCCGGTGTCGCCTACGGCCGCGAGACCGTCGTACGCCGTCTCCAGCAGGTCGGCTGCGACGTCTACGGGCAGGACGAACTGATCGTCACCGTGCCGTCCTGGCGACCCGACCTGATGGCGCCGAACGATCTGGCCGAAGAGGTCATCCGCCTGGAGGGTTACGAGAACCTGCCCTCCACGCTGCCGCGGCCGCCCGCCGGCCGCGGTCTGACCGAGCGCCAGCGGCTGCACCGCCGGGTCGGGCGCGCGCTGGCCGGAGCCGGACTCGTCGAGACCCTGAACTACCCGTTCCTCAGCGAGGACGTCTTCGACCAGCTCGGTCTGGAAGCGGACGACCCGAACCGCCGGGTGGTCACGCTCGTCAACCCGCTGTCCGACGAGGAGCCGGCCCTCCGTACGACGCTGCTGCCGGGCCTGCTCGGCGCGCTGCGCCGCAACGACGGCCGCGGGTCGCACGACCTGGCGCTGTTCGAGACCGGACTGGTCTTCCACCCCCGCGGGGAACAGCGCGTCGCCTCCCGGCTCCCGGTGGACCGGCGTCCCACGGACGAGGAGATCGCGGCGCTCACCGCCACCCTCCCCGTCCAGCCCCGGCACGTCGCGGTCGTCCTCACGGGCGCCCGTGAGCAGGCCGGCTGGTGGGGCAAGGGCCGTCCGGCCGACTGGGCCGACGCGGTGGAGGCGGCACGGACCGTCGCCCGTGAGGCGGGCGCCGAGCTCGTCGTCCGCGCGGGCCGTTACGGGCCGTGGCACCCGGGCCGCTGCGCCGAGCTGGCCGTCGTGCTCGACGGCGAGGAGCGGGTCATCGGTCACGCGGGTGAGCTGCACCCGCGCGTGCTGAAGGCGCTGAACCTGCCCGGGCGCACCTGTGCGATGGAACTCGACCTCGACCGGCTGGAGGAGGCGGGCGCCGGGGTCCTGCAGGCGCCGCGGATCTCCGGGTTCCCGGTCGCCACGCAGGACGTGGCCCTGGTCGTCGACCGAGGCGTTCCGCACGCGGAGGTGGAGGCGGCGCTGCGTGAAGGCGCGGGCGGCCTCCTGGAGTCCATCCGGCTGTTCGACGTCTACGAGAGCGAGCAGCTGGGCGAGGACAAGAAGTCCCTCGCCTACGCGATGCGCTTCCGCGCCGCCGACCGCACCCTGACCGTCGACGAGGCGTCGGCGGCCCGGGACGCGGCGGTGGCCCTCGCGGGCGAGCGGGTCGGGGCGGTGTTGCGGGCCTAGCTCCGCGGGGTGCGCCGGGGAACTGCGGGTCCTTGATCGGCTGCGGGTGGTTCGTGGCCGGTCGCGCAGTTCCCCGCCCGCCTTTCGGGGCGTGTTGCCCAGCTGGGTGGGCAGCCCGATGTACGCCCATTGATCCACCCGGGGTGCTGGACCCGCCCCTCAGGGGCGCGAGGAACTGCGCGACCAGCCACGAACCACCCGCACCCGACAGGCTGCGCCCCCCTGCCCTCGCCCCCCCCGCGCAGGGCCACCGCGAGGGCGGTCACCTGCATAAATGCACGCGAGGGGAAGTGCCTCACTCGTTCGGGTGGGAAGTTCGGGCCTTGTGGCCCGATCGGGGTATGCGGTCGACAGAATCGGACCGGTCTCACGGAGGCCGTCTGCGCTGTCGGGCCTATTAGGGGGCCATCGGCATGATCCGTATCAAGGCTGGGGCCCCCGGCAGGGCGCGGTTCCGGACGCATGCGCGAGGGCCCGCCCGGACGGGCGTCGGCCTGCGCGGCGATCTCGACCGGTCGGTCCGGCGGGCCGACCGACCGCCCCTGCGGCGGGCGCTGAGTCTGGGGTTGCCCACCGTCTGGGGCGCGATCGCGATCACGTACAGGATGACCTGTCCGCTGGGCCAGCAGGACGCGCTGGGGCCCCGGATGGCGTCCAGCGCCGTCTTCTTGGTGGTGGGAACGGGACTGATACTCCACGTCAGGTGGACGCTCCTGCGCGAACTCAGACAGGTCCGCGAGGTCGCGGGCGTCGCCCAGAGCGTGCTGCTGCGCCCGCCGCCCCCGCGCGTCGACGGGCTGAACGTCGCCGCGGCCCAGCTCTCCGCGGACCGCGGCGCGAACATCGGCGGTGATCTCTACGAGGTGATCGCCACCGAGCACGGGGTGCGGGTCGTCATGGGTGACGTCCGCGGGCACGGCCTCGGCGCGCTCGGGACCGTCGCCGCCGTCCTCGGCAGTTTCCGCGAGGCGGTGCACGACGAGCCCTCACTCGGGTGTGTGCTCGGGCGTCTGGAGCGTGCCCTGGCCCGGCATCTGAGCGAGCGGGCGAAGGCCGAGCACCCCGCGGCGGGCCCGGACCCCGAGAGCCCGGTCGCCGAGGAGTTCGTCACCGTACTGCTGCTGGAGATCCGCCGGGACGGCGAGATCTATGCGCTGAACTGCGGTCACCCCTGGCCGTATCTGCTGCCCGGCCACGCCGCACCGGCGGGCGGCCACCGCCGCGTCGAGCGGCTGTCGGCCGCCGAACCCCTGCCGCCGCTCGGGCCGTTCCCGCTCCCGGCGGAGCTGACCCTCGTGCACTGCGGTCGACTGCTGCCGGGCGAGGGGCTGTTCCTGCACACCGACGGCGTGGAGGACGCACGCGACGGCCACGGCCGGTTCTTCCCGCTGTCGAGCGCGCTGACCGAAGCCGTCCGGATCCAGCCCGCCGCACCCCAGTTCGTCCTGCACAGTGTTCTCAAGGGGCTGCTGCGCCACACGCGCGGCAGACCCGCCGACGACGTGGCCGTCCTGGTTCTGCGCAACGACCGCCCGCGCACCCCCGTGCGGCAGGACCGCCCGGTCGCTCATCAGATGCCCCGCTAGCGGTGTCGCGGACGCCGGGACCGAGTGACGAGCCACGAGACGCTCGCAGTTGACGGACCGTCACCATGACGCCGTACAGCCGGCGGAGCCGTCCGCCCCGCCACGGAGTGTCGGGCAGGCGGCTGGGCGGACGGCGCGGTAGCGGGCCGCCGCACTGTACGAGGGGGAGCCGGCGGCCCGGCCGGCCTCTTGCGAGGCATTTCAGTCAACCGGCCCGGCACACACCGCGACAGCGCGCGCACGGCACGGATACGGGCATTCCGTTCACACCCCGTGTGAAGCGGGACGCACTACCCTGACGACGCCGACCGCAGCGACGGCACGGCACCGACGGCACCGAGCCACCCGGGGGGCCCTCATGCAGCCCAACACTCTCCTCGACGCGATTCTCGACGAGGCCGGCATCTCGCACGCGGGACTGGCGGCCCATGTCAACCAGGCGGGGAGGGCACGCGGCCTCGCCCTCAGGTACGAACACACGGCCGTGGCGCGGTGGTTGAAGGGCCAGCGCCCGCGCGGCCAGGTGCCCGACCTGATCTGTGAAGTGCTCGCGGCGCGCCTGCACCGGCCCGTCACGCTCGACGACATCGGACTCGGCGTACCGGGCGAGCCGTCCGCTCCGCACGCCACCTCCCTCTCCGGCTTCGTCGAGCGGGCCACCGCCCTGTGGCGCTCCGACGAACAGCAGCGCCCGCACATCCTCGGCGCACCGGCCGTCACCGGTACGCCCGCCGTGATGCCGGTGTGGGAGTGGGAGAACCCGCCCGAGGACGTGGACGTCTCGCGCGGCGGGCGCCATCACGTGAGCATGGCCGACATCGAGATGCTGCGCTCGGCCCGCGCGCACTACGAGCAGATGTACCGCAAGGCCGGCGGCGTCGCGACCCGCACCCGGATCGTCGGCTTCCTCAACGCCGAGACCGCGCCCCTGCTGCGCGGCGGCTACACCGACGCCACCGGCCGCCAACTGCACCGTGCGACGGGCGGCCTCGTCGCCGTCGCCGGTATCTGCGCCTACGACTCCGACGCGCACGGGCTCGCCCAGCGCTACTTCCACCAGGCGCTGCGGCTGGCCAAGGCCAGCGGGGACCGTGGGCTGGGCGCCTACGTCATAGCGTTGCTGGTCAACCAGTCGCTGTTCATGCGGGAGTACCGGCAGTCCGTCGCCTTCGCGGAGGCCGCGCTGCGCGCCGCCGGACGCCACATCACCCCCGCGCTCGCCTCCGACCTCTACGCCATGCAGGCCAAGGCGTACGCCCACCTCGGCGACGGCAGCAGCGCGTTGTCCTGCATCCGGCGCGCAGAGCAGGCCGCCGAGCGGATCCGGCGCGGTTACGAGCCCGACGAGACCGGCTATGTCCAGCCAGGTCTGGTCAACGTACAAGTGGCGGAGGCGCTGCTCAGCCTCGGTGACCTGGTGGCCGCGGCCGCGCACGCCGCCGCGGCCGTGGACACCCCGGCGCACGACCGGGGGAGGGTGCACCGGCTCGCCATGCTGAGCCAGATCGAGCTGCGCCAGGGCAATGCCGACAAGGCGGTGGCCACCGCCGTCCAGATGGCCGAGCAGGCGCGCGGAATGGAGTCCCAACGGCTGCGGGACAGACTGCGCGCGGTACGCGAACACCTGGTGCGCAGCGGCTGTGCGGGCACGGCCGAGGCAGCCGAACTCATCGACGGAGCACTGCGCGTACCGCTCTAGACCACCGGGTCCGCCCCCGCACCGTGCGCCGCTGTGCGCCTGCTGTCAGGCCGCTTCTGCTGCGATATTGCCATCTACTCGGCGGAAGGTGGCAGAACCGTGCAGTGGACGAAACTGAACGAACAAACTGTGTACGAAAACCGCTGGTTCAGCGTCAATCTCGCAGATGTCGAGTTGCCGGACGGCCGGCATCTCGATCACTTCCTGATACGGCTGCGGCCCGTGGCCGTGGCCACCGTGGTGAACGACGCCAACGAGGTGCTGCTCCTGTGGCGGCACCGGTTCATCACCGACAGTTGGGGGTGGGAACTCGCGGCGGGCGTCGTCGAGGACGGCGAGGACATCGCCGTCGCGGCGGCCCGCGAACTGGAGGAGGAGACCGGCTGGCGACCGGGACCCCTGCGCCATCTGATGAGCGTCGAGCCCTCCAACGGGCTCACCGACGCCCGGCACCACATCTTCTGGGCCGACGAAGGCACGTACATCGGACACCCCGTGGACGACTTCGAGTCCGACCGTCGGGAATGGGTTCCCCTCAAACTCGTCCCCGACATGGTCGCCCGCGGCGAGGTCCCGGCCGCCAACATGGCTGCCGCGCTACTCCTCCTGCACCACCTCAGGCTCGGGCAGGACGCGTTGCCCTGATCGATCCTCCGGCGTCCGGGGCCGCAGGGCCGGTCGTCTGGATCATGCGGCGGGACGCCGACAAGGCACCGCGCCTCGGTGCCACCTGATCCGGACGACAGGCCCTAGTGGCCCAGAGCCTGCCAGACCGCCACGGCGAGTGCGCCGACGGCCGTGATGGCCGCGACCGCGGGCAGGGGCCAGCGGGTGTGTTCCATCGCGACGACGCGTGTGCTCAGGTCGTCCACGTCCTTGGCGGTCTGTTCGGCGCGGTGACTGAGCAGGGTCAGTCCTCCCTCGACGCGGGCCTGTGCCACGTCGAGTCTGCGGCGTAACTCTGCGAGTTCTCCATGGACCACGGGATGCTCCGGGTCGGCGGTCACGTGTCCGCTCCTTTCCGTAGTCGTCACATCCCTTACATGTGCACGGAAAGTCAACTCGCCTGGTGGGTACGTGGGGAGCGTGTGCGAGCGGCATATGCGGGCCCGGCGCGCACACGGCGTGTGAATGGCGCGGGCCCGGCACCGCGACCGGTGCCGGGCCCGCGTGAGCATCGACCCACGTGGTCGGACGGCGGGAGGGGGAGGTCAGGCGTAGGTGTAGAACCCCGAACCCGACTTCCGGCCGAGCCGTCCGGCGTCCACCATGCGCTGGAGCAGCGGGGGCGCGGCGTACAGCGGCTCCTTGTACTCCTCGTACATCGAGTACGCGACCGAGGCCACGGTGTCCAGGCCGATCAGGTCGGAGAGCTTGAGCGGGCCCATCGGGTGGGCGCAGCCCAGCTCCATGCCGTTGTCGATGTCCTCGCGGCTGGCGATGCCCGACTCGAACATCCGGATCGCGGAGAGCAGATACGGGATCAGCAGCGCGTTGACCACGAAGCCGGAGCGGTCCTGGGCGCGGATCGCGTGCTTGCCGAGGGCCTTCTCGGCGAACAGCTGCGCCCGGCCGAGGGTGCCCTCGGAGGTGGTCAGTGCCGGGATCAGCTCGACGAGCTGCTGCACCGGCGCCGGGTTGAAGAAGTGGATGCCGACGACCTGGTCGGGGCGCGAGGTGGCGACGGCGAGCCGGACCAGCGGAATCGAGGAGGTGTTCGAAGCGAGGATCGCGTCCTGCCGGGTCACCACCTGGTCGAGGACCTGGAAGATCTCGGTCTTCACCTGCTCGTTCTCGACGACGGCCTCGATCACCAGGTCGCGGTCGGCGAACTCGCCGAGGTCGGTGGTGAAGCTCAGCCGGTCCTGGGTGGCCGCGAGCTCGTCGGCGGAGATCTTCCCGCGCTCGGCCGCCTTGGAGAGGGAGTTGAACAGCCGGGTACGGCCGATCTCCAGGGCCTCGCCCGTGGTCTCGGCGACCTTGACGTCAAGACCCGCACGGGCGCACACCTCGGCGATGCCCGCTCCCATCTGGCCGCAGCCCACCACTCCGACGCGTTCGATGTCGGTCACATCGTCCCCTTCGCTGATCTACGGGCCTGGCAGGTCCCCCGTTGTTCGGTGCCTGCTCCGATCGTGCACGTTACTCCGAAGTATCGATGATCGATCGCCCGGGGCGGGCATGCTGGGCGACGGCGGAACGATCCGTGACCGGGCGGGTCCACAGGGTAAGAGGAGTGCGCGGATGGGGCGGGTGTCACGGCGGACGTTCACGGTGGCCGCGGCGGCGTTCGCGGGTTCGGCCACCACGGGCGACTCGGTGGCGGGAACCGGGATCGCGGGCACCCCCGGGCCGCCCGGCCGGAGGAGGGCCGCACCCGCGGAGCTGCGCGGCATGTGGCTGGCGACCGTCCTGAATCGCGACTGGCCCTCGCGGACCGGGCTCTCCCCGGACCGACAGCGTGCCGAACTCGTCGGCCACCTCGACACCGCGGTCCGCTGCCGTCTCAACGCCGTGATGTTCCAGGTGCGCCCCGCCGCCGACGCCCTGTGGCCCTCGGCGTACGAGCCGTGGTCGCAGTACCTCACCGGCGTCCAGGGCCGGGACCCCGGCTGGGACCCGCTCGGTACCGCGGTCACCGAGGCCCACGCGCGGGGTCTGGAACTGCACGCCTGGTTCAACCCGTACCGGATCGCCCCGCACACCGACCCGGGCAGGCTGGCGCCGAACCATCCGGCGCGCACGCACCCCGGCTGGGTCGTCCGGTACGGCGGGAAGATGTACTACAACCCCGGACTGCCGGCCGTGCGGACGTTCGTGCAGGACGCGATGCTCGACGCGGTGCGCAAGTACCCGGTCGACGCGGTGCACTGGGACGACTACTTCTATCCGTACCCGGTCGCCGGACAGGCCTTCGACGACGACGCGGCGTACGCGGCGTACGGCGCGGGCTTCCCGGACCGGGCCGCCTGGCGGCGCGACAACATCGACAGACTGGTGCGGGAGATGGGCGACCGCGTCCGGCAGATCCGCCCCGGCACGCGTTTCGGCATCAGCCCGTTCGGAGTGTGGCGCAACGCCGCGCGCGACCCGCACGGCTCGGACACCCGGGCCGGCGTGCAGACGTACGACGATCTGTACGCCGACACCAGGAAGTGGGTCCGTGAACACTGGGTCGACTACATCTGCCCGCAGGTCTACTGGAATCTCGGCTTCGCCGCCGCCGACTACGCGAAGCTCGTGCCCTGGTGGGCGGCCGTCACCCAGGGCACCGGCGTGCGGCTGTACGTCGGCGAGGCGGTCTACAAGGCCGGGGACCCGGCGCAGCCCGCGGCCTGGCAGGACCCGGCCGAGCTCTCCCGGCACCTCACCTTCGCACGGAAGTACGCGGAGGTGCGCGGGCACGTCTTCTTCTCCGCCAGGGGGGTCGGTTCCGATCCCCTCGGCGCGATGACACGGGTCGTCGCCGACCACTACGGGCAGCCGGCGACACCCGTGCGCTGAATCCCCGCACGGGGTCACCGGCCCAATGGGGAGCGCCCCGGACGCAGTGACCGTGCGGGCACGCCCTGGTGGCGGGACTACCGCATGGGGTCCTTGTGCCGGATCTCGGAGTCGGGGCCGGGAGAGCAGACTGCCTCGTGCCCGTCCGGGAAACGGACGCGGTACGGGGGAGTCCCCTCCTTGCCCATGACCTGGGTGATCTCCGCGACCTTGTCGTGCTGTCCGACAACCCTGCCGTGCTGCACGAGCTGGTCGCCCTCGGTTGCGCGCATCTGAGGTCTCCCTCGCCAGTTGCGGGAGTGGTGGACCGTGGCCGTGAAGCCCACGGCTGGTGGTGCCGGTCGAACCGGCACCCGCGTGCTGCTCAGCCCCGCGCTCGCTGGGTGAGGGCGATGCAGACCAGCACGGCCGCCGCCGTCAGGGGCGCGGCCGGTGTGAGCCGCTCGCCGAGGAGCAGTACCGACCACACCAGTGTGAGCAGCGGCTGCGCGAGCTGCAACTGGCTGGCCTTCGGGATCCCGATCGCCGCCATGCCGCGGTACCAGACGACCAGCCCCAGGAACTGCGAGCCGACCGCCACCCACAGCAGCCCCGTCACACTGTGCGCCGACAGCCGCGCGGGCTCGTACGACAGCGCCATCAGCGCGCCCGGCAGCGAGAGCGGCAGGCACAGGACCAGTGCCCAGCCGATCACCTGCCACCCCGGCATCGCCCGGGCCAGCCTGCCACCCTCGGTGTAGCCCGCCGCGCAGATCAGCAGCGCGCCGAAGAGGTAGGCGTCCGCCCTGGTCAGCGCTCCGCCGCTCTGCTGCACGGTGAACGCGATCACGGCGGCCGCGCCCGCGAGAGCGGCGCCCCAGAACAGCCGGGAGGGCCGCGCGCCGGTGCGCAGCGCCGAGAACAGCGCCGTCGTCAGGGGCAGCAGGCCGACGACCACGGCCGCGTGGGCGGTGGTGGACGTCCGCAGCGCGAGCGTCGTCAGCAACGGGAAGCCCAGCACCACGCCCGCGGCGACCACGGCGAGCCCCGCCCGGTACTCCCGTGCCGGTACGGGCACGCGCAGCGCCAGCAGGCAGCCGCCCGCGACGACGGCGGCGAGGGCGCTGCGCACGGCGACCAGCGACCAGGGACCGAAGCCCTCCAGGCCCCAGGCGGTCGCGGGGAAGGTGAGGGAGAAGGCGGTGACGCCGAGGGCGGCCTGGAGGGTGCCGGAGCGGCGGTCGGCCCGGGTGTCCACCTCGGGGGTGGTGACCGCTATCTCCGACCCCTGGATAGCGCTACTCTGTGCTCTCATGCAGCAGAGTAGCAGCGTGGCGGAATTGGCGAAGCAGCTGCGACGGGAAGTCGACCGCTACTCGCCTGGTGGAAAGCTGCCGTCGAGCAGAGCTCTCGTGGAGCGGTTCAGGGTGAGCCCGGTGACCGTGTCGCGAGCGCTTGCGCAGCTCGTCGCGGAGGGGCTGGTGGTCACCAGACCGGGGGCCGGCGCCTTCCGGGCAAGCCCCCGGCCCCCCGCCCCGCCGGCGGGGGACACCTCCTGGCAGGAGGTCACGCTGAGCGCGGACGCCGCGGCCGAACTCGTCCCGCGCACGGTGGACGCCTCCGGAGTCCTGGCCACGCTGGCCGCCCCGCCGGCCGGTGTCGTCGAGTTCAACGGTGGCTATCTGCACCCCTCGCTCCAGCCCGAGCGGGCCATGGGAGCGGCCCTGTCCCGGGCGGGCCGCCGCCCCGGCGCCTGGTCCCGGCCGCCGGTGGAGGGGCTCGCGGAGCTGCGCGAGTGGTTCGCGCGCGGGATCGGCGGTGCGGTCACGGCCGCGGAGGTGCTCGTCACGGCGGGCGGTCAGTCGGCGCTCACCACCACCCTGCGCGCGCTCGCCCCGCCCGGCGCACCGGTCCTCGTCGAGTCCCCCACCTACCCGGGCATGCTGGCCATCGCCCGCGCGGCCGGACTGCGCCCCGTGCCGGTCCCGGTGGACGCCGACGGGGTGAAGCCGGACCTCCTCGCCGACGCCTTCAGAGCCTCCGGCGCCCGGGTCTTCGTCTGCCAGCCACTGTTCCAGAACCCCACCGGGGCCGTGCTCGCCCCCGAGCGGCGGGGCGCGGTGCTGCGGATCGCGCGCGAGGCCGGCGCGTTCGTGGTCGAGGACGACTTCGTGCGCCGGCTCGTGCACGAGGACGCGGGACCGCTGCCGCGGCCCCTGGCCGCCGAGGACGCCGACGGTGTCGTGGTGCACGTCGGTTCCCTGACCAAGGCGACCTCGCCGAGCTTCCGGGTCGGCGTGCTGGCCGCGCGCGGACCGGTCCTGGAGCGGCTGCGCGCCATCCAGGTCGTCGAGACCTTCTTCGTGCCGCGTCCGCTTCAGGAGGCCGCGCTCGAACTCGTCGGATCGCCGGCCTGGCCGCGTCATCTGCGGTCCGTCTCCGCCGAGTTGAGAAACCGGCGGGACACCATGACCGCCGCGCTGCGGCTACGGCTGCCCGAACTCGCCCTGCCGTACATCCCGTCCGGCGGCTACCACCTGTGGCTCCGGCTGCCCGACGGCACCGACGAGTCCGCGCTGGCCGCCGCGGCCCTGCGGGCGGGCGTGGCCGTCACCCCCGGCCGCCCCTACTTCAGCGCCGAACCCCCGGCCGCCCACCTCCGCCTGAGCTTCGCGGCGGTCGCCGGCACGGAGGAGATCACGGAGGGCGTACGACGGTTGCGCGCCGCCTGCGACGAGTCGCTGCGCTGAGCCGGTGCCGCCTGTGACGAGTTGCCGTGCTGACTTGTGCCGTCGTGACGGGATGCCGTACGGACCCTCGCCGTTCGTGACGTGTCGCTGCGCTGAGCCGGTGCCGCCTGCGGCGAGTTGCCGTGCTGACTTGTGCCGTCGTGACGGGATGCCGTACGGACCCTCGCCGTTCGTGACGTGTCGCTGCGCTGAGCCGGTGCCGCCTGTGACGAGTTGCCGTGCTGACTTGTGCCGTCGTGACGGGATGCCGTACGGACCCTCGCCGTTCGTGACGTGTCGCTGCGCTGAGCCGGTGCCGCCTGTGACGAGTTGCCGTGCTGACTTGTGCCGTCGTGACGGGATGCCGTACCGACCCTCGCTGTCCGTGACGTGTCGCTGCGCTGAGCCGGTGCCGCCTGTGACGAGTTGCCGTGCTGACTTGTGCCGTCCGTGACGGGATGCCGTACCGACCCTCGCTGTCCGTGACGTGTCGCTGCGCTGAGCCGGTGCCACCTGCGGCGAGGCGTCGCGCCGTCCGGGACGAGTCGCCGCGGCGAATCCGCGCCTCCCCCCGACGGCGTGCCACGCAGCCCCCTGCTTCTCGCGCGGGACGAAAATCGCTCGACCTCACCGCCCCGGCCTGCGACCCTCCCCGCATGACCGACCCACAGCAGCTCCCCGGCGGCTACGAGATCTCCGCCGATCCGGCCCGCATCGACGTCGCCCGCGTGCACCACTGGCTCTCCACGGACGCGTACTGGGCCCTCGGCCGGCCCCGCGATAGGCAGGAGCGCGCGATCGCGGGCTCGCTCAACTTCGGGGTGTACGACGGCTCGTCGGGCGAGCAGGTGGCGTACGCCCGAGTGGTCACCGACGAGGCGACCTTCGCCTGGCTGTGCGACGTCTACGTCGTCCCGTCCGTCCGCGGCAAGGGGCTGGGCTCAGCCCTGGTGGCAGCGGTCCGCGACCACCTCGAACCCTTCGGCGTGCCCCGGGTCCTGCTCGCCACGCACGATGCGCACGGCGTCTACGAGAAGATCGGCTTCAGGCCGCTGGACCGCCCCGACCGGTGGATGGCCCTCGTACCGCGGTAAGCCCGCGAATACCGTGCGTAGCACCCCTTGACCTGCGGAGTCCCGCGCTCCACGATCTGCGCATGCATCTTCGGGTCACGTTCGTCGCTGCCGCGCGCAGTTCGTCGTTGCTCGCCGAGCGTTTCGAGGACGACCGGCCGCTGGACCAGGCCGGCTGGGACGAGGTGCAGCGCGCCGCCCCCGAACTGGTGCCGCTGGCGGCGGCCGAGCTGCGCTACTGCTCACCGACCCCGCGCAGCCGCGCCACCGGCGACGCGCTCGGCTACGCGCCGCTGGTCCAACCCGCGCTGCGCGACTGCGACATGGGCCGCTGGCGCGGGTTCACCCTGGGCGAGGCGATGGCCCGCGAGCCGTCGGCCGTGGACGCCTGGCTGGCCGACCCGCGCTCCGCCCCGCACGGCGGCGAGTCCCTGATGTCCTTCATCTCCCGTGTCGGCAGCTGGCTCGACACCCGCCCGGCGGACGACGGCGGCCGGATCGTCGCGGTCGCGGAGCCGTCCGTGGTGCGGGCCGCGCTCGTCTACGCGCTGCGGGCCCAGCCGACGACGTACTGGAACATCGACGTCCGCCCCCTGTCGACGATGACCCTCACCGGGCACAACGGCCGCTGGAACCTGCGCCTGGAGGCGTCGACGCAAGGTGTCTAGTGCCGCGGCACCAGCGCGCCTCTACGTCGTTCCGGGCGCTGATCTCCGGGCCGTTCTCAGTGCGGCCGCGTGTACTCGGTGGTGAGGATCAGGTCCTTGGCGGGGCCGCCCACCCGCCACACCGTGCGCCAGCGGTCCGCGTCGAACACCGTGAACTCGCCCCGGTAGAGGTCCGCCGCGCAGGGGTGGTCGGCGACGTGCCGGCCGGTGGTCAGGTCCAGGTCGTGGAAGGGACGGCCGTCGGAGAACCGGACGGCCGCGGTGCCCGCGCGCTGTCCGGGCAGGAACCACAGCGTGCGCTCCGCCGGTCTGGACGTGCCCTGCCAGCTGAAGACGCCGGACTCGTGATGGAGCAGGCCGTCGCCCCCGTCGTCGAGCGGCGAGAAAGCGGTCGTCCCGGTGAAGCGCCCGTCCGCGCCGCTCGCGCGATCCCGCACCGAGCGCTCGACCCGCCAGTTCCCGGTCAGGTACGCCAGTACGTCGGGCACCGGCCAGAACTCACCCACGGGCTGCTCACGACCGCCGGCGGGGCTTGCCCCGCCGACCGCTCTTGGCGCCACCGGAGCCGCCGCGGGAGCTCTTGCCGCCCGCCGTGCCGCCCGCCCTGCCGCCCGCGGGCTTCTTCCGCCCGCCGCCCGCCTCGGGACGCTTGCCCTTGCCCGAAGCCGATGTCGCGCCAGAAGCCGCGTCCGATGCGGACGCCGACGTCTGCGAGCGTCCGCGTGAGCTGTTGACGGTCCGGCCCCGGACGATCCCGATGAAGTCCTCCACCAGATCGGTGGTCGCCTCCTCCGGCCAGGACAGCGCGACGCGCGACTCGGGGGCGTCCGTGAGCGGCCGGTAGGTGAGGTCCTTGCGGTGGTGCAGGCGCGCGAGCGACTGGGGCACGACGAGCAGCCCGACGCCCGCCGCGACGAGCTCGACGGCGTCCTCGGTGGTGGCGGGACGCTCGAACGCGGGCCGGCCCGGCGGCCGCTCCCAGCCGAGGGTGTCGTCGAGCGGGTGCAGCACGATGTCGTCGGCCAGATCCTCGGCGGTCACCTCGTCGACCGCCGCCACGACGTGATCCCTGGGGACCACGACGACCGTGGTCTCGGTGTAGAGCGGGATCGCGCTGAGGTCCTCCCGGTCGACCGGCAACCGTACGAATCCGGCGTCGGCGCCGCGGTCCCGCAGCACGTCGAACGCCTCGGCGGCGGACACCGCGACGAGGGTCAGGGGGACGTCGGGCAGCCGCTCGTTCCAGATCCGCACCCACTTCGTGGGCGTCACTCCCGGGACATAGGCGAGCCGGAACGAAGGAGGTACTTCCGAGCCTGTCACCTCGCCAGGCTATCGGTCGTGGTCGGAGGTCGCGCACACGCTCGATACCCTTGACACCATGACGTCGCACCAGACCACCCAGACCATGAAGCCCGCCACCGCGGCGAAGAAGCTGGGTGTGTACCTCGAAGCCACCCCCGCCGAGTTCCAGGAGGGCGTCGTCTCGCGCGCCGAGCTGAACGCGCTGCAGACCGACCCGCCCGCGTGGCTGCAGGAACTGCGACGCAACGGCCCGCACCCCCGGCCCGTGGTCGCCGCGCGGCTGGGCATCTCCATCGCCGGGCTCGCGCGCGGCGGGGTCACCGAGCCGCTCACCACGGAGCAGATCGACGCGCTGAAGCAGGACGACCCCGGGTGGCTGCGCCGGGAGCGCGCCACCCAGGCCGAGGTCCGCAAGGAAGAGGAGCGCATCAAGGAGCGGAACGCGCAGCGCGCCGCCCAGCCCCGCGACGCACGCTCCTGACCTCCGCCACCACCTCCCGGGCTCCGCTTCCCCGCCTCCCTTTTTCCTTCGCTGGTTTCGTTCGCTGGTTTCCTTCCCGGGGCAGGGAGGACCGGGCCACCCGTGCCGCGGCCTACGCTGTGCGCATGGGTGGGACCACGTGGTGAGTGACCGGACCGAGCCCCGCGCGCGTTTCCGATGACCGCCGGTCCGGGCTCCGCCGGTCCTGCCGACTCCGCGCACCTCGCGCACACCTCGCCGACCCGTGACCCGTGACCCGTGTCATGGGTCTCCCCATGACCTCGTTGCATAAACGTGCATCGATACGTATAGTCATGCCATCTAGGAGGAGGGTTCCATGGCGGTACGCGCAGCAGTGGCGGGAGCGAGTGGGTACGCGGGCGGCGAGGCGCTGCGCCTGCTCCTGGCGCACCCCGAGGTCGAGATCGGCGCCCTGACCGGCAACTCCAACGCGGGCCAGTGCCTGGGCGCGCTCCAGCCGCATCTGCTGCCGCTCGCCGACCGCGTCCTGGAGCCGACGACCGCCGAGGTGCTGGCCGGGCACGACGTCGTGTTCCTCGCGCTGCCCCACGGGCAGTCCGCGGCCGTCGCCGAGCAGCTCGGACCGGATGTCCTCGTCGTCGACATGGGCGCCGACTTCCGGCTCAGGAACCCGGCCGACTGGGAGAGGTTCTACGGGTCGCCGCACGCCGGCACCTGGCCCTACGGCCTTCCCGAACTGCCGGGCGGCCGCGCCGCGCTGGAGGGGTCCAAGCGCATCGCGGTGCCCGGTTGCTACCCGACGGCCGTCTCCCTCGCGCTCTTCCCGGCCTACGCGGGCGGACTCGCCGAGCCCGAGGCGGTGATCGTCGCCGCCTCGGGAACGTCCGGCGCGGGCAAGGCGGCCAAGCCCCATCTGCTCGGCAGCGAGGTCATGGGCTCCATGTCCCCGTACGGCGTCGGCGGCGGCCACCGGCACACCCCCGAGATGATCCAGAACCTGAGCGGTGCCGCGGGCGAGCCCGTCGCCGTCTCCTTCACCCCGACTCTCGCCCCGATGCCCCGCGGCATCCTCGCCACGTGCAGCGCCAGGGCCAGGGCCGGGGTCACCGCCGAGGCCGTGCGGGCCGCGTACGAGAAGACGTTCGCGGACGAGCCGTTCGTCCGGCTGCTGCCCGAGGGGCAGTGGCCCGCCACCTCGTCCGTCTACGGTTCCAACGCCGTTCAGATCCAGGTCGCACACGACGAAGCCACGCACCGCATCATCGCGATCAGCGCCATCGACAACCTGACCAAGGGCACGGCCGGCGGGGCCGTCCAGAGCATGAACATCGCCCTCGGGCTCCCCGAGGAGCTGGGTCTCACCACGATCGGAGTGGCACCGTGAGCGTCACCGCCGCCAAGGGCTTCACCGCCTCCGGCATCGCCGCAGGCATCAAGGAGAACGGCAACCCGGACCTGGCCCTCGTGGTCAACAACGGGCCCCGTCTGGCCGCCGCGGGCGTCTTCACCTCCAACCGCGTGAAGGCCGCGCCGGTGCTCTGGTCCGAACAGGTACTCAAGGGCGGCCGGGTCTCCGCCGTCGTCCTCAACTCCGGCGGCGCCAACGCCTGTACGGGCCCCAAGGGCTTCCAGGACACCCACGCCACCGCGGAGAAGGCCGCCGCGGTGCTCGACGTCGACGCCGGCGCGGTCGCGGTGGCGTCCACCGGACTCATCGGCGTCCTCCTGCCGATGGACAAGGTGCTCGCCGGCGTGGAGACGGCCGCGGCCCAGCTCGGCCCGCACGGCGGCGAGAAGGCCGCCATCGCCATCAAGACCACCGACACCGTGCACAAGACGTCGGTGCGCACCGGCGACGGCTGGACCGTGGGCGGCATGGCCAAGGGCGCGGGCATGCTCGCACCGGGCCTCGCCACCATGCTCGTCGTCCTCACGACCGACGCGGACGTGGACACCGAGACCCTCGACGGAGCCCTGCGCGCCGCCACCCGCACCACCTTCGACCGAGTCGACTCCGACGGCTGCATGTCGACCAACGACACCGTGCTGCTGCTCGCCTCCGGCGCCTCGGAGATCACCCCCGACCCCGCGGAGTTCGCCGAGGCCGTACGGGCGGTCTGCGACGACCTCGGTCAGCAGCTCATCCGGGACGCCGAGGGTGCCAGCAAGGACATCAAGGTCGAGGTCGTGGGCGCCGCGACCGAGGAGGACGCCGTCGAGGTGGGCCGCTCCATCGCCCGTAACAACCTCCTCAAGTGCGCGATCCACGGCGAGGACCCCAACTGGGGGCGTGTCCTGTCCGCCATCGGCACCACCGGGGCCGCCTTCGAGCCGGACCAGCTGAACGTCGCCATCAACGGCGTGTGGGTCTGCAAGAACGGCGGGGTGGGCGAGGACCGCGAGCTCGTCGACATGCGCTACCGCGAGGTCCACATCGTCGCCGACCTCGCCGCGGGCGCCGCCACCGCCACCATCTGGACCAACGACCTCACCGCGGACTACGTCCACGAGAACAGCGCCTACTCCTCATGAGCCACATGACGCGGAAGCACACCGCACTCCCCAAGGCCCAGATCCTCATCGAGGCGCTGCCCTGGCTGACCCGCCACCGCGGCAAGACCGTCGTCATCAAGTTCGGCGGCAACGCCATGATCGACGAGGAGCTGAAGGCCGCCTTCGCACAGGACGTCGTCTTCCTGCACCACGCCGGGCTCAAGCCCGTCGTCGTGCACGGCGGCGGGCCGCAGATCAGCGCACAGCTCGACCGGCACGGCATCGTCAGCGAGTTCAAGGCCGGCCTCAGGGTGACCACCGAGGACGCCATGGACGTCGTACGGATGGTGCTTGCCGGACAGGTGCAGCGCGAGCTGGTCGGACTGCTCAACCAGCACGGACCGCTCGCCGTCGGCATGACCGGCGAGGACGCGCACACCATCACCGCCACCAAGCACCTGCCCGAGATCGACGGCGAACTGGTCGACATCGGCCGGGTCGGCGAGATCACCGACATCGACACGGGTGCCATCGAGGCGCTGCTCGTCGACGGCCGGATCCCGGTCGTCTCCTCGATCGCCCGCTCCCAGGACGACGGACATGTCTACAACGTCAATGCTGATACGGCGGCTGCGGCACTCGCTGCGGCACTTGGCGCCGAAACCCTCATGGTCCTCACGGACGTCGAGGGCCTCTACGAGGACTGGCCCCACAGCGACGAGGTGATCAGCCGCCTGACCGCCTCCGAGCTGGAGAAGCTGCTGCCCGAGCTGGCCAGCGGCATGGTGCCGAAGATGCGGGGCTGTCTGCACGCCGTGCGCAACGGCGTCACCACGGCCCGCGTCATCGACGGCCGGGTCCAGCACTCGATCCTGCTGGAGATCTTCACCGACGAGGGGATCGGCACGATGGTCGTGCCGGACGCGCACCAGGGGGACGCCGTATGACCGCCAACCAGGAACTGACCGAGCGGTGGCAGGGCTCCCTCATGGACAACTACGGCACCCCGCGGCTGCCCCTCGTCCGCGGCGCGGGCACCCGGCTGTGGGACGCCGACGGCAAGGAGTACCTCGACTTCGTCGGCGGCATCGCGGTCAACGCCCTCGGCCACGCCCACCCGGCGATCGTCGAGGCGGTCAGCAACCAGATCGCCTCGCTCGGCCATGTCTCCAACCTCTTCGTCGCCGAGCCGCCCGTCGCGCTCGCCGAACGGCTGCTCCAGCTCTTCGGCCGCGACGGCAGGGTCTACTTCTGCAACTCGGGTGCCGAGGCCAACGAGGGCGCCATCAAGATCGGCCGGCTGACCGGCCGCGGGCACATGGTGGCGACCCGGGGCGGTTTCCACGGCCGGACCATGGGCGCCCTCGCGCTCACCGGCCAGCCCGGCAAGCAGGAGCCCTTCCGGCCGCTGCCCGGTGACGTCACACACGTTCCGTACGGCGACGCGCAGGCGCTGGCCGCGGCCGTCACCGACGAGACGGCGCTCGTCGTCATCGAGCCGATCCAGGGCGAGAACGGTGTGGTCGTGCCCCCGGCCGGCTACCTCAAGGCGGCCCGCGCGATCACCGCCGCCAGCGGTTCGCTGCTGGTCCTCGACGAGGTGCAGACCGGAATCGGCCGGACCGGCCACTGGTTCGAGTACCAGGCACACGAGGGCGTCCTGCCGGACGTCGTCACGCTCGCCAAGGGCCTCGGCGGCGGACTGCCGCTGGGTGCGACCGTCGCGTTCGGCCGGGCCGCCGAGCTGCTGCGGCCCGGCCAGCACGGCACGACCTTCGGCGGCAACCCGGTCGTCTGCGCGGCCGGACTCGCCGTACTCGACACCATCGAGTCCGAGGGACTCCTCGAGAACGTGAAGCGTACGAGCGCCAGGCTGCGGGACGGGATCGAGTCACTCGGGCACCCGCTGGTCGACCACGTCCGGGGCGCCGGCCTGCTCCTGGGTATCGTGCTCACCGAGCCGCTCGCGCCTCAGGCGCAGCAGGCGGCTCAGGACGCCGGTCTCCTGGTGAACGCGCCCGCCCCCGATGTCGTACGGCTGATGCCCCCGCTGAACCTGAGCGACGACGAGGTGGACGTCCTGCTCGGAGCCCTTCCCGGCGTCCTCGACGCAGTCAACGGGGATGGATCCTGAGAAATGGGACGACGACGATGAGCCAGGCGCAGGACCACGAGCATGCCGGGCCTGCCGTGCCGCAGACCCGGACCGCACGCCACCGCCGGATCGTGGACATCCTCAACCGGCAACCGGTGCGCTCACAGAGCCAGTTGGCGAAGCTCCTCGCCGACGATGGGCTGAACGTCACCCAGGCGACGCTCTCCCGGGACCTGGACGAGCTGAACGCGGTGAAGATCCGCAACAACGACGGCGACCTCATCTACGCGGTACCGAGCGAGGGCGGCTTCCGCACCCCGCGCGTGCCCCTGGGGGAGTCGGCGAAGGAGGAGCGGATGCGCCGGCTCTCCTCCGAACTGCTGATCTCCGCGGAGGCGTCCGCGAACCTCGTGGTCCTGCGCACCCCTCCGGGGGCCGCGCAGTTCCTCGCCTCGGCGATCGACCAGGCGGAACTGCAGGACATCCTCGGGACGATCGCCGGCGACGACACACTGCTGCTGATCAGCCGGGACGCGACGGGTGGACAGGCGCTCGCCGACCATCTGCTGCGGCTGGCCCAGAACAACCACTGACGGGTACGGACCCAGAACAACCACTGGAGGGTACGGAAGTGGAGGGGCACCCCCGACCCGGGGGTGCCCCTCCACTCGCGTCCGTCCGCCTTCGACCGCGGGGCCCCCGGGGCCGGCCGCGCAGTGGCCCGCGCCCCTGCCAGGGCCACGGTGCCCCGACGGGGGCGCTCAGGTCACCCCAGCCGTTGGGCGAGGCCCCCGGTGCATCTCACCTCGTCGCCCGCCGTGATGAGCAGGGCCTCGATGTCCGGAAGGGACTCCAGCCAGCTCAGGGCCTCCCGGGAACCCATCGCGAAGGCGGCCGTCGCCCAGGCGTCCACCCAGGTCAGGCGGGGACCCACCACGGTCACGGCGACCAGGTCGGTGACCGCGGAGCGGCCGGTGCTCGGGTCGACGATGTGGGCGCCGCGCTCGGCGGTGCCGGAGGTGGCCACCGCCAGCTCCTCCACACCGGCGGCGGAGACCACGGCCGCGAGCCCACCGGGACGCAGCGGATCCGAGACGCCGACCCGCCAGGGACGGTGGGTGCCGGGAGCCCCGAACAGCTGGACGTCACCGCCCCCGTTCACGCTCACCCCGCTCGCGCCGGCCGCCGCCATGCGACGGGCCGCACGCTCGGTCGCCCAGCCCTTCACGAGACCGGTCGGGTCGAGCCGCCCCCCGTACCTCGTGCTGAACCAGCCCGCGCTCAGCCGCTCCGCCTCGGCGCACAGGTCGAGCACCTCGCCGACCTCCGGATCGCACTCCTCGACGCTCGACTCACCGCGTGCCAGGCGGGAGAGCTGGCTGTCCTCGCGATAGGTGCTGAACACCTCGTCCACCTTGTGGAGTTCGGCGACCGCCTCGTCCAACGCGGCCCGGACGAGGTCTGGTTCGCCGCCGCGCACGTCGAACGAGAAGACGGTGCCCATGACTTCTTCGGCGTGCCGCAGCGCGTGCGGCTCCTGGGAGGGGTCAGCCACCGGCCTTGTCCAGGGCCGACTGCAGGGACTGCTTGTATCCCGTGCTGGTGTAGGTCGCACCGGACACGGCGTCGATGTCGGCACTTCCGGCCGCGACGGCCTCCTGGTTGAGCTTGGGAACGGCCATCGCGGTCTTCTGGTCGCTCAGACCGCCCTTGGGCGCCTGGACGGCCTCGGCCTTGGTGATCTTGCCGCCGCTGACGCTGACACGGACCTGGACGGCGCCGTACTGGGTCTGGGCCACGCTTCCGGTGACGGTGCGGGCCTGCGTGGCGGGGGCCTGGGGCGCCGCGGAGGCACCGGACGAGCCCGTCGAGCCCGCGGCACCGGTGGACCCCGCCGACCCTGACGCCCCGCTGCCCTGGGCCTTCGCCTTGTCGAGCGCCGACTGCAGCGACTTCTTGTACCCGGCGCTGGTGTAGGTGGCACCGGACACGGCGTCGATGTCGGCGCTGCCCGCGGCGACGGCCTCCTGGTTGAGCCTGGGCACCGAGCTGTTGCTCACCTCGGTACTGCGGCCACCGCTCGGGATCTGGACGACCTCGGACCTGGTGACCTTGCCGCCCCTGACGGTGATACGGACCTGGACAGGACCGTACTGGGTCTGGGCGACGTCGCCGGTGACGGTCCCTGCCCCCGAGGACGACTGCTGCGCGCTGCCGCCCTGGGGCGACTCCTGCGCCGCCGACTGCCGCGGTGCGGCCGCGCCCTGCGCCGACGCCGGGTCGGAGGCGGGCTTCAGCGACAGCAGCAGGACGATCCCGGACACGGTGGCGGCACCGGCCAGCACGGCACGTCGAATGGGGTGGCTCTTCTTCATCGCTCCTGACTCCCGTCGCTCACATCTCGAACGACTCGTGATGGATGCGGCGGGCGGGAACCCCCGCGCCGCGCAGTGCCTGGTAGACCTGCTGCGCGAAGCCGGGCGGCCCGCACATGAAGACGTCGTGGCGGTCGATGTCCGGGAGCTTCCGGCTCAGGGTCTCCGCCGAGATGTCCGGACGCTCCCCCTCGGGACTGTTCACCGCGTACATCAGCCGGGCCCCGCGCTCCTCGGCGATCGAGGCCAGCTCGTCCCACAGGGCCAGGTCCTGGGTGGTGTTGGCCCGGTAGAGCAGCGTCAGATCGCCCGCCGAGCCGGGCAGTGTCTCGAACAGCGCCCGCATCGGCGTGATGCCGACACCGCCGGCCACCAGCAGCACCTTGCCGCGGCTGCGCTTGGCCGCCGTCAGCGCCCCGTAGGGGCCCTCGGCCCAGACCCGGGTGCCGGGCCGCAGGTCGCGCAGCGCGGAGCTGTGGTCGCCGATCGCCTTCACCGTGATGCGCAGCATGGTGGGGCGCGGCGCCGCCGACAGCGAGTACGGGTGCGAGCTGAGCCGCATGCCCGGTGCCAGGAAGCGCCAGCGGAAGAACTGCCCGGCCTCCGCACCCATGCGATGCAGTTTCCGGCCGCTGATCAGCACCGAGACGATGCCGGGCGTCTCCTCGACGACCGCCTCGACCCGCATCCGGTGCTTCAGGTTCAGCCGGATCGGGGCGAGGATCCGGTACCAGAGCACCAGCGCCGTCACCGATCCGTACAGCCCGTACCAGACGGTCTTCGCGGTCGGGTCGACGGCGAACTCGTTCCCCGTGGACAGCTGGTGCCAGAACGTCAGGAAGACGGCGGCGTAGGTGAGCAGGTGGATGTGGTACCAGGTGTCGTATCCCATCCTGCGGCGCACCGGACCCATCGAGAGCAGACCGATGACGAGCAGCAGACCGGTGCCGATCGCCGCCTTGCCCATGTCGGGCAGCTGGTTGATCGAGTCGATGGTCTGCTGGACGATGTCGCCGAAGCTCTTGCCCGCCTGCAGCGCGTAGCCCCACATGATCAGGACGAGGTGGGCGAGGACCAGACAGATCGTGTACCGGCCGCTCATCGCGTGCCAGCGCGCGACGCGGTCCGATCCCACCCGGCGCTCCAGGGCGGGCACCCGGGCCATCTGCAGCACGACCAGTGCCATCAGGTACCCGGCGAGCAGCCCCGTGATGCGGCCCGCGTTGAGGATCTTGCTGTTGTCGTCCGCGATGGACGGGGTGTTGCTCCACCACAGCCAGATGACCCCGGCCGCGCCCGCCCAGACGGCGAGCAGCAGGGGGACGGCGGGGGAGCGTAGTGGGCGGATTCGGCGCAGGGTCTGGCGCCGCGCGGCGCGGCCACCGGCGATCGTGGACAACGGTTCCTCCGTGGGCGTCCGTTGGGGACGGGGTGAGGGGAGGGGTCCCCTGGCCCAGAGATACGGGGCCCGGCGGCCGTGCGTTCAGAGGCCTGCCGAGTCCAGTGCCGATTGGAGGGACTGCTTGTATCCGTCGCTGGTGTACGAGGCCCCCGAGACGGAGTCGATCTGGGCGCTCTGCGCGGCCAGCGCCTCCCTCCTGAGCTGGGGAATTGCGTAACTGCTGATCTCCTGGTCCCGTGAGTTGTCCGAGGGATAGGAGACCGCGGTCACATCGGTGATCTTGCCGTTCTTCAGCGTGACGCGCACCTGGACGGGGCCCCAGCGGGTCTGGACCGTGTCACCGGTGATGGTCTTGGTGCCCGTGCTCTTCGCACTCCCGGACGAGCCTCCCGAGGAGCCTCCGGAAGAGCCTCCGGGCGAAGGTGACCGGGACGTCGACTGTGACTGTCCGGCGGAGGACGACGCCTGTGCCACGGTCGGCGGCGTGTGCGGCTTGAGCGACAGCAGCAGGACGACACCCGTGACGGTGGTCGCGGCCGCCAGCGTCACGCGGCGCAGCGGACGGTGCTTCTTCAGGGCGTGCATGACGGCCTCACAGCTCGAACGACTCGTGGTGGATACGGCGGTCGGGGACCCCGGCCGCGCGCAGCGCGCCGTACAGGGCCCTGGCCATGGCGGGCGGACCGCACAGATAGACGTCATGCCCGGTGAGGTCGGGCACGGCCTCCCGCAGGGAATCGGCGGTGAATCTCGGACGTGTCCCGTCTGCGCCGTTGACCGCGTACAGGACGCGCGCCCCACGCCACTGCGCTATCGCCTCCAGCTCGGCGCCGAGCGCGAGGTCCTCGGCCGTGCTCGCCCGGTAGAGCAGCGTTACATCGCCGGGCCCGCCGGGCAGCGTCTCGAACAGGGCGCGCAGCGGCGTGATGCCGACGCCGCCGGCGATCAGCAGCGCCTTGCGTCCGGTGTGCCGATCGGCGGTCAGCGCGCCGTAGGGGCCTTCCGCCCACACCCGGGTGCCGGGCCGCAGCAGCCCCACGGCGGCACTGTGGTCGCCGAGCGCCTTCACGGTGATCCGCATCAGGTCGGGGCGCGGCGGGGCCGAGAGCGAGTACGGCGTCGAGGTCCACCTCATCCCGGCGGAGAGGAACCGCCAGCGGAAGAACTGCCCTGCCTGAGCGTTCAGCTCGTCCAGCCGTTCCCCGCGTACGACGATGGAGAAGACGCCGGGCGCCTCGCGGTGCACGTCCTCCACGCGCAGCTTGTGGCGCAGGTTGAGCCGTACCGGGGTGAGCAGCCGGAACCGGACGACCAGGGCGGCCGTGCCCAGGTAGAGCACGTACCAGGCGGCCTGGGCGGCGGTGTTGCCGACGAAGTCCGAGCCCAGCGCGAGCTGGTGGAAGAAGGTGAGGAACACGGCCACGTACGTCAGCAGGTGCAGGTAGTACCAGAACTCGTGGCTGATCCGGCGGCGGGCCGTGCGCGCCGAGGTGATCCCGACGGCGAAGAGGATGACGGTGCCGGTCGTGGCCTTGAGCATGTCCGGGTAGTCGAACACCATGCTCAGCGTCTCGTGCACGATGCTCGCCCCGTCCTGGGCGGCGTACCCGAAGAGGATCAGCGTGACATGCGCCACCAGCAGGCTGACCGTGTACCGGCCGGCCATGGCGTGCCAGCGGGCCACCCGGTCCGAGCCGACCCGCCGCTCGAGGAGCGGTACCCGGGCCATCAGCGCGACGAGGACCGCGCAGGTGTAGCCGCAGAGCAGCCCCGCGATCCGGCCGGCGTCGGTCAGCCACCCGGCAAGGCCCACCACCGACTGCGTGTCGTACCACCACAAGGCGACGACCGCCCCGGCACCGCCCCACAGCAGGGCCAGCAGGGGCCCGGCGGGCGAGCGGCGCGGTCGTCTGCGTCCGCGTGACGGGCGAGGAACCGCTGTCCGCTCGTACACCGTGGTCATATGTCCGTCCTTCCGGCTGTCCGGGAGGAAACTGTGCTTCGGTAACTTCTGAGTAGCCTCTGAATGGGCGCCCCCGACGCGGATTCACAGGTAACGGAGAGCGGCCCAGGCGGCTCACTCAGAGGAAACTCAGAGGCGGGAGGGGTGCTGCCACCTCCGGTGAGGGGCGATCCTGGAAGACGACATGATGAACACTCCCCGCTCACGAGGCACCGGCCTGCCCGCGCTCACCCGGCCCGACGGCACCCCGGTCCGGGTCCTGGTCGTCGACGACGACCCGGACCTGGCCGAGGTCCTCTCCGGTGCCCTGCGCTACGAGGGCTGGGAGGTACGGACGGCGGCCGACGGCGCCTCGGCCCTCACCGAGGCGCGCGAGCTGATGCCCGACGCCGTCGTCCTCGACGTGATGCTCCCGGACACCGACGGCTTCGCCGTACTGCGCACCCTGCACACCGTGCGGCCCGAGGTCTGTGTGCTCTTCCTCACCGCGCGGGACGCCGTCGAGGACCGTGTCGCGGGCATCACGGCGGGCGGCGACGACTACGTGACCAAGCCGTTCAGCCTGGAAGAGGTCGTCGCCCGGCTGCGCGGACTGCTGCGCCGCGCGGGCATGGCCCGGCAGCTCGACGAGGGCCCGCGCCTGATCGTCGGCGACCTCGTCATGGACGAGGAGGCCCGTGAGGTGACGCGTGGCGGCGGGCTGATCGAGCTGTCACCGACCGAGTTCGAGCTGCTGCGCTTCCTGATGCGCAATCCGCGCCGGGTGCTCAGCAAGCCGCAGATCCTCGACCGCGTCTGGTCGTACGACTTCGGCGGCCAGGCCCATGTGGTGGAGCTGTACATCTCCTATCTGCGCAAGAAGGTGGACGCGGGCCGTGAACCGATGATCCACACCGTGCGGGGCGCCGGATACGTGCTCAAACCGGCGGCGGGCGGATGAGCGTGCGGTGGGGAAGCGCGCGGTGGGGGAGCGCGGTGCGACGGGGGCGGTCGGGAGCGCGGGCCCTCGTCCGTGGGGTCCCGTTCCCCCGGACGATACGGGCGCGGCTGACGGCGGGGCTGCTGGTGCTGCTCGCCGTCGGCTGCGCGGCCGTCGGCGTGGCCGCCGTGTACGAGCTGAACGGCTTCCTCACCGGCCGTGTCGACCAGCAGCTGCGGGACGTGGGGCCGCGCTTCCCGGCGAGCCTGGAGCACGGGGGGAAGGTGGTGGAGTCGGACCATGACGGGGACGAGAACGGCGACACCCGTCGGCAGAGCACCGGCACCTTCGGCGCCCGGCTGGTCGGCACGGACGTCAGCAACGCGGCGGTCGTCCGCCCCGGCGACGACACGACCAATCTCTATGTGAAGGTGACCCCCGCCGACCGCCGGACCCTGGCGGCCGTCCCGGAGAACGGCCTCGGCCACACCGTCTGTCTGTCCGCGCTCGGCGACTACCGCGTGATGGCGGTCCGGGGCCGGGACGGCGACGTCCTGATCACCGGGCTGCCGATGGAGCCGGTCCGGGCCGCCGTCCACCGCCTGGAACTGGTCGCGGGCTGCGTCTTCGGCGTGGCCCTCGTCGTCGCCGGAGTCGCCGGCGCCCTGTGGGTGCGCTGGTCGCTGCGCCCGCTGAACCGGGTGGCCGCGACCGCGACCCGGGTCAGCGAGCTCCCGCTCGCCAGCGGCGAGGTCGCGTTGCCGGCGCGGGTGCCCGAACCCGATCCGCGCAGCGAGGTGGGCCGGGTCGCCGGTGCGGTGAACCGGATGCTCGGTCATGTCGAGGACGCGCTGACCAAGCGGCATGCGAGCGAGGAAAGGCTGCGCAGCTTCGCCGCCGACGCCAGCCACGAGCTGCGCACGCCGGTCGCGTCGGTGCGGGGTCACGCCGAGCTGGCCCTGCTGCACCCGGGTCCGGTGCCGCCGGAGGTCACCCGCGCCCTGGAACGCATCGCCGCGGAGTCGGCGCGGATGGGCGAGATGGTCGACGACCTGCTCCTGCTCGCCCGCCTCGACGCGGGGCGCCCCCTGGAACGCCTCCCCGTCGACCTCACCCACCTCGTCCTGGACTCGGTCACGGACGCGCGGGCGGCCGGTCCCGGCCACCGCTGGACGCTGGAACTCCCGGAGGAACCGGTGACGGTGACGGGGGACGCCCACCGACTCCAACAGGTGTTGGCCAACCTGTTGGCCAACGCGCGTCTGCATACGCCCGTCGGCACCGAGGTCAGGGTGCGTCTGGAGACCGACGGCACCGGGCCCGTGCTGACGGTCCATGACAACGGGCCGGGAGTCACGGAGGACGTCCGGCCCCGCGTCTTCGAGCGGTTCACCCGGGCCGACCGCCGTCGTGCGGGGGGCGGGGGCGGGGGCGGCGGCGCGGGGCTGGGCCTGTCGATCGTGGCCGCGGTGGTGGAGTCGCACGGTGGCACGGTCGCGCTGGAGAGCCGGCCAGGGGCGACGACGTTCACGGTCCGGCTCGGCGCCCGCTGAGGTGCGCCGAGGGGAATGCGGTACCCGCTGTCTCCCCGGCGGTCAGTACCTCGTGATCGCGGTCGCTCCGCCGTCCGTTCCGATCGCGATGTGGGGCGCTCGCGAGGGATCGACCCAGGAGAGGATCCGCCGCATGGCGTCCACCGGCACCGACACACAGCCGGCGGTCGCCCCGCGCCCGTCGACATGGAGGAAGATGCCGGCGCCGCGACCCCGTACCGGCTTGTCGTAGTTGAAGCCGACGACGAGGGCGTACGCGTACTGGGGGTCGTACGTGATCAGCTGCTCGGACTCGGTGGCGCGGCAGTCGGCGGGGCGGGGCTCGGTCCAGCGGTTGTAGGAGCGGGACCCGATGTCCTCGCACCACCAGGACTCCTGGCGCACCCGGCGGTAGGGGGCCCGGGTGCCGTCCGGCGCCTTGCGGATGCCGAACGCGTACGGGAGGGCGTACAGCCCCGTGGGTGTCGTGTTCGTGCTCTGTCTGCGTGAGCCGCCCTCGACCAGCCCCCTGGCCCCGAAACGCGCCACCGCGGATCCGGCCTTCACCCAGTGCCCGTCGCGCCGGTCCCACCAGGTGAGCGTGCCCGACGTCGCGTCGGCGCGCGGCGCCCGCGCCGTGATCAGCTGGCTGCCGCCGCCGGTGTCCGCGAGCTGCCCGGGGAGCGGTGGCGGCCCGTTCGGGGCGAGGGCGAGAAGGGACGCGGACGCGAGGGCGACGGCTCCGAGGCGCATGGCTCAGACGGTAGTGGGCGGCAGCGGGAGCGGCAGCCCGGGTAGGCCGTCCAGGCTGGTCGCGATGTGCTCCTTCTTGGTGAAGTAGGTGTTCAGCGAGGTGTCGTCCTCGCGGGCGAAGCGTTGGGCGTGCAGGTCGCGGTCCTCGTCGTACGACATGAAGGGCACCGCGTAGCCGCAGGTGTCACGGACGAGTTCGGCCGTCACGACGATGATCGCGCGCAGGCCGTGCGGGGTGGGGTCGACGCCGGGGAAGTGCGTGAGCAGTTCCTTGAAGCGGGGGTCGTCACGGAAGACGGGCTCGCCGTGACCGTGCACCCGGACGATGTTGGGCGGCCCCTGGAAGGCGCACCACATGAGGGTGATCCTGCCGTTCTCCCGCAGATGCGCGATGGTCTCCGCGTTGCTGCCGGCGAAGTCGAGGTAGGCCACGGTCCGTTCGTCGAGCACGGCGAACGAACCGGTGATGCCCTTGGGGGAGAGGTTGATCGTGCCGTCCGTGGACAGCGGTGCGGTCGCGGTGAAGAAGAGGGGCTGGGCCTCGATGAACGTGCGCAGCCGGCCGTCGATGCGTTCGTAGGTCTTTCCCATGTCTAACGATTATTGAGCAAGATCCTTCGCCTGTCTAAGGAATTCCTCCGGCGTGTCCGGTCCGGGGCGCTCCGGCCCCCGATGGGTGGGTCCTGATTGACGAATCATGCGGACTACTGCATACTCATGCATACCAGCGGATGCACTGCGAAGGAGAATCCCGTGACCGAGCGCGTCGTACTCGCCTACTCCGGCGGTCTGGACACCTCCGTCGCCATCGGCTGGATCGCCGAGGAGACGGGCGCCGAGGTCGTCGCCGTCGCCGTGGACGTCGGCCAGGGCGGCGAGGACCTGGACGTCATCCGCAAGCGCGCGCTCGCCTGCGGTGCCGTCGAGGCCGAGGTCGCGGACGCGAAGGACGAGTTCGCCGACGAGTACTGCCTCCCGGCGATCAAGGCCAACGCCCTCTACATGGACCGCTATCCGCTGGTCTCCGCGCTCTCCCGGCCGACGATCGTCAAGCACCTCGTCGCGGCCGCGCGGAAACACGGTGCCACCACGGTCGCCCACGGCTGCACCGGCAAGGGCAACGACCAGGTGCGGTTCGAGGCCGGCATCGTCGCCCTCGCCCCCGACCTCAAGTGCATCGCCCCGGTCCGCGACTGCGCGATGACCCGCGAAAAGGCGATCGCCTTCTGCGAGGCGAAGCGGCTCCCGATCGCCACCACCAAGAAGTCCCCGTACTCCATCGACCAGAACGTGTTCGGCCGGGCCGTCGAGACGGGCTTCCTCGAGGACATCTGGAACGCGCCGATCGAGGACATCTACGAGTACACCGCGAACCCGGCCGAGCCCCGCGAGGCCGACGAGGTCGTCATCTCCTTCAAGGCGGGTGTTCCGGTCGCCGTCGACGGCAGGCCCGTCAGCGTCCTGCAGGCCATCCAGCTGCTCAACGAGCGGGCCGGCGGGCAGGGGATCGGCCGGATCGACATGGTCGAGGACCGGCTCGTGGGCATCAAGTCCCGCGAGGTGTACGAGGCTCCGGGCGCGATCGCGCTGATCACCGCGCACCAGGAGCTGGAGAACGTCACGGTGGAGCGCGAACTGGCCCGCTACAAGCGGCAGGTCGAGCAGCGCTGGGGCGAACTCGTCTACGACGGCCAGTGGTTCTCCCCGCTCAAGCGCGCTCTGGACGGCTTCATCGACGAGGCCAACCAGCAGGTCGACGGCGACATCCGGATGACCCTCCACGGCGGCCGCGCGGTCGTCACCGGCCGGCGTTCCGACACCTCGCTCTACGATTTCGACCTGGCGACCTACGACACGGGCGACACCTTCGACCAGGCGGCCGCCAAGGGCTTCATCGACATCTACAGTCTGTCGTCGAAGATCGCCGCCAAGCGCGACCTGGGGTGACACCGAGGACCACCCCGCACGCACCAGCCTGACGGCCGCCTCCTCACGTTCCTGGGTGCGGAGGCGTCCGCACACCGCCATCTTTGAGGAGCAACGCAAGTGAGCAGCAACAGCGGTGACGTACGGCTCTGGGGCGGCCGTTTCGCCGACGGTCCCGCCGAGGCCCTGGCCAAGCTGTCCGCGTCCGTCCACTTCGACTGGCGGCTCGCGCCCTACGACATCGCCGGATCGCGTGCCCACGCGCGCGTGCTGCACAGGGCGGACCTCCTCACGGACGACGAGCTGACCCGGATGCTCGACGGCCTGGACCGGCTCGAAGCCGATGTGGCGGACGGTTCCTTCGTCGGCACCATCGCCGACGAGGACGTCCACACCGCCCTGGAACGCGGCCTGTTGGAGCGCCTCGGCCCCGACCTCGGCGGCAAGCTGCGCGCGGGCCGCTCCCGCAACGACCAGGTGGCGACCCTCTTCCGGATGTACCTGCGCGACCACGCACGGATCATCGGCGGGCTGGTCGCCGATCTCCAGGACGCGCTGATCGGCCTCGCCGAGGCCCACCCGGACGTCGCGATGCCCGGCCGCACCCACCTCCAGCACGCGCAGCCCGTGCTCTTCGCGCACCACGTCCTCGCACACGTCCAGTCGCTGTCCCGGGACGCCGAGCGCCTGCGGCAGTGGGACGAGCGCACGGCCGTCTCGCCGTACGGGTCGGGCGCGCTGGCCGGTTCCTCCCTCGGCCTCGACCCGGAGTCGGTCGCCAAGGACCTCGGCTTCGAGCACGGCTCGGTCGCGAACTCGATCGACGGCACGGCGTCCCGCGACTTCGTCGCCGAGTTCGCCTTCATCACCGCGATGATCGGTGTGAACCTCTCCCGGATCGCCGAAGAGGTCATCATCTGGAACACGAAGGAGTTCTCCTTCGTCACGCTCCACGACGCGTTCTCCACCGGCTCGTCGATCATGCCGCAGAAGAAGAACCCGGACATCGCGGAGCTGGCGCGCGGCAAGTCGGGGCGCCTCATCGGCAACCTGACGGGCCTGATGGCCACGCTCAAGGCGCTGCCCCTCGCGTACAACCGCGACCTCCAGGAGGACAAGGAGCCGGTCTTCGACTCCTGCGACCAACTGGAGGTCCTGCTCCCCGCGTTCACCGGCATGATGGCCACCCTCACCGTCCACCGCGAGCGGATGGAGGAGCTGGCCCCGGCCGGCTTCTCGCTCGCCACCGACATCGCCGAGTGGCTGGTGAGGCAGGGCGTGCCGTTCCGTGTCGCGCACGAGGTCGCGGGCGAGTGCGTGAAGGTCGCCGAGGCCGAGGGCATCGAACTCGACGGTCTGAGCGACGAGCAGTTCGCGAAGATCTCCCCGCACCTGACGCCCGAGGTGCGGTCAGTCCTGAACGTGCCGGGCGCGCTCGCCTCCCGCGACGGCCGTGGCGGTACGGCGCCGAGCGCGGTCGCCGTGCAGCTCGCGGAGATCAGGTCCGACGTGACCGCCCAGCACACCTGGGCCACGGCGAAGCAGAGGAAGTAACGCCGGCCGGGAGCGGTCGGCGCCGGACGCGAGGCGACCCCCGGTCGAGAACAGACAACGCCGGGCAAGTGCGAGCGACACCGGGCGGGCCCGGGCGGTTTCGGACAGGAAGTGGCCGCGCCGGGCTGAAGAGGCAGCGGGTCCGGTGGGACAGGGGCGTCGCGGGTTACGTTGGTCGGAAGCCGTACGGAGCCGATCGAAACGGAGCCCGCGATGCCCTTCGCCCGCCTCGCCTCAGCCACGACTCCCACCGCGCACATCGGGCTCGGCCTGGCCGCAGTGGGCCGCCCCGGCTACATCAACCTCGGCCGTGAGGACGACCTCCCGGCCGTACGCAGTGTCGACGCCCTGCGCGAGCGCACCCGCGAACTCCTCGACGCCGCCTACGCCCAGGGCGTGCGCTACTACGACGTGGCCCGCTCGTACGGCCGCTCCGAGGAGTTCCTCGCCGACTGGCTCCGCTCCCGTCCCGACGCCGACGACGTCGTGATCGGCAGCAAGTGGGGCTACACGTACACGGCGGACTGGCGCACCGACGCCGAGGCGCACGAGGTCAAGGACCACGGCCTCGCCACCTACGAGCGGCAGCGCGCCGAGACCGCGGAGCTGCTCGGTGACCGGCTCGACCTCTACCAGATCCACTCGGTGACCCCGGACAGCCCCGCCCTCACCGACCGGAAGCTGCACGCCGAGCTCGCCGAAGCCGCGGCCGGGGGCCTCTCCATCGGTTTCTCCACGAGCGGGCCGGCGCAGGCCGACGCGATCCGCGCCGCGCTCGCCGTGTCGGTCGACGGCGCGCCCCTGTTCCGTACCGTCCAGTCCACGTACAACGTCCTGGAGACCTCGGCCGCGCCCGCGCTCGCCGAGGCGCACGACGCCGGACTCACGGTGATCGTCAAGGAGGCCATGGCCAACGGCCGCCTCGCCACCGGGCACGCGCCGGACGCGGTCGCCGCCGTGGCCGCGCAGACGGGGCTGGGCGCGGACGCCGTCTCCCTCGCCTTCGTCCTGTGCCGGCCCTGGGCCGGAGTCGTCCTCTCCGGCGCGGCCACCGCCAACCAGCTCGCCTCGAACCTGCACGCCGCGGTCGTCGATCTCGACGAGGACCAGTTGGCCCGCCTCGACGCCCTCGCCGAGGAGCCGCGGGCCTACTGGGACGGTCGCGCTCAGCTGCCCTGGCACTGACCACCCGGCGAGCACGGCGCGCGTGAGACGTGCACGCCCCTAATGAGACACAGATGTCTCACATGGGTTATCCTTGTCTCATGGCTGTCGACCGTGACCACGTGCTGCGCAGCGCAGCCGCCCTCCTCACCCGCAGATCCACCGCAACCATGGACGAGGTGGCCAGGGCGGCCGGGATCAGCAGGGCCACGCTGCACCGCCAGTTCGCCGGACGCGACGCGCTCGTGCGGGCGCTGGAGGCGCTCGGCATCGACGAGTGCGAGGCGGCCCTGGACGCCGCCCGCCTCGACGACGGCACCGCGCAGGAGGCGCTGCGCCGGCTGGTGAACGAGCTGGAGAAGGCCGCCGGACTCCTCGCCTTCCTCTACACCGAGAACCAGCTGTTCGAGGGCGAGGGGCAGAACGAGGGCTGGGCCCGGCTCGACGCCCGTATCGCCGCGCTGTTCCGGCGCGGCCAGGACAGCGGCGAATTCCGCATCGACCTCACCCCCGCCTGGCTCACCGAGGCGCTCTACGGGCTGATCGCCTCGGGCGCCTGGGCGGTGCTGGAGGGGCGGGTCGCCACCAAGGACTTCACCTTCATGATCGTCGAGCTGCTGCTCGGCGGCGCGCTACGGAGAGAGTGATCATGACCAGCACCCTGCGGCACGGGGGTGTCCCCGGCTCGGAGGAAGCCGGGAAGGCGGGGGAGTACACGGCGGAGGCGGAGAAGCGACCGGGCCGCTGGCTCGCGCTCTCGGTCCTCGTTCTCGCCGTGCTGCTGGTGGCCGTCGACGCGACCGTGCTCGGTCTCGCGACCCCTTACATCAGCGAGGACCTGGAGCCGTCCGGCACCCAGCTCCTGTGGATCGGCGACGTCTACTCCTTCGTCATCGCCGGTCTGCTCGTCTCCATGGGCAGCCTCGGCGACCGCATCGGACGCAAGCGGCTGCTGCTGATCGGCGCCACCGCGTTCGGCGCGATATCCGTGCTCAACGCCTACGCCACGACACCGGAGTTGATGATCCTGGCGCGGGCGCTGCTCGGTGTCGCGGGCGCGACCCTGATGCCCGCCACGCTCGCCCTGATCCGCAACCTCTTCCACGACCCGCGCGAGCGCAGCCTCGCCATCGGCATCTGGGGCGCCACGGCGTCCGCCGGTACGGCCGTCGGTCCCGTGGTCGGCGGCTTCCTGCTCGAACACTTCTGGTGGGGCTCGGTCTTCCTGATCAACGTGCCCGTGATGCTCGTCCTCGTGCCCGTCGGCATCAAGCTGTTGCCCGAGTCGCGCAACCCGCACCCCGGCCCCTGGGACCTGGCCAGCGTCGCGCTCTCGCTCGTCGGCATGATCGGCATCGTGTACGCGGTGAAGGAACTGGCCATGCACGGGTTCGCCTGGCAGCCGGTGGCCGTGGGCCTGCTGGGCGCCGGGGCCCTGTACGGGTTCGTACGGCGCCAGCTCGGCATGCCGATACCGCTGCTGGACATGCGGCTGTTCCGCAACCGGGGCTTCTCGGCGGCCGTGGCAGCCGACCTGCTGACCGTCTTCGGGATGTCCGGGCTCGTCTTCTTCCTCTCGCAGTATCTGCAACTGGTGCAGGGCAGGGGGCCGTTCGAGGCGGGTCTGGCCGAGCTGCCCGCCGCCGTCGGCGCGGTGGGGGCGGGCCTGGTCGCGGGCTCGGCCGCCCGGCGGTACTCGGTGCGTGCCGTGGTCTCCGGCGGACTCGCCGCGGTCGGTCTCGCGCTCGCCGCGCTCACCGTGCTGAGCCAGTCCACCGGCTACTCGTTGCTCGGTACCGCGCTGCTGGCGGTCGGCGTCGGCGCGGGCTTCTCGTTCACGGTCACCGCCGACGTGATCCTCTCCAGCGTGCCCAAGGAGCAGGCCGGCGCGGCCTCCGCGGTCTCCGAGACGGCGTACGAACTCGGTGCCGCCCTCGGCATCGCCCTGCTGGGCTCCGTCGTCACGGGTGTGTACGCGGGATTCACCGGGCCGGCGGGCACCCCGGCCGGGGCTCACGAGTCCCTCGGCGGCGCGGTGGAGGCGGCCGCGACGCTTCCCGCCCACACCTCACAGGCCCTGCTGGACGCGGCCCGTACGTCCTTCGTCGAGGGCCTGGCCTTCGCCTCGGGCCTCGGAGCGGTGGTACTGCTCGCCACGGCGGCAGCGGCATGGTTCCTGCTGAAGGGACAGAAGTTGGAGACCGGGGTCTAGGACGACGGGGGCCGGAACGGCCGGGTCCAGAAACGACGCGATCCACAACGACGCGGTCCACAACGACAGCAGGCGACGCTCACCCGGGTGAACGTCGCCTGTCGCGGCGCCGGCGGAGGATCCTTCGCCGGCCGGTTGCCCGAGCGCCTACGCGGCCTTCGCCTTCGTGGCGTACATGTCCACGTACTCCTGGCCCGACAGCCGCATGACCTCGGTCATCACCGAGTCGGTCACCGCGCGCAGGACATAGCGGTCACGGTCCATGCCCTCGTACCGGGAGAACTCCATGGCCTCGCCGAAGCGGACCGTGACCCGGCCGGGACGCGGCATCCCGGCACCGCCGGGCTGCAGCTTGTCGGTGCCGATCATCGCGAACGGGACGACCGGCGCGCCGGTCATCAGGGTGAGGCGGGCGATGCCGGTACGGCCCCGGTACAGACGGCCGTCGGGGGAGCGGGTGCCCTCCGGGTAGATGCCGAAGACCTTGCCCTCCTCCAGGATGCGACGGCCGGTCATCAGCGCCGCGACACCGCCGTTGGCGCCGTCGCGGTCGACCGGGATCATGCCGACGCCGGTGAAGAACCAGGCCATGAGCCGGCCCTTGAACCCCTTGCCGGTGACGTACTCGTCCTTGCCGATGAAGAGCACCTGCCGGTCGCAGACCAGGGGCAGGATCATCGAGTCGATGAACGTGAGGTGGTTGCCGGCCAGGATGACAGGACCGTCGCCCGGGATGTGCTCCACGCCCTCCACCCGTGGGCGGAACATCAGGCGCATGATCGGTCCGAGCACTGCCTTGATGAGCACGAAGCGGGACAACGGGCCCTCCGGTGTCAAGGGATTCGGTATGAGTCTGTGCAGGTGAGGACGATACTCGCGGGTCCCGGGTGATTGCACATCGGGTTCACCGTCCGGATACGCAGTGTTGACCAATGTTTACCTGCCGTGGCCTGCGGACGAGCACGTGTCACCCGTTCGACACGATGTGACGGAAGTCGCCCCCGGACGGCGCAAGGCTCCCCCGTTCGCCACCCTCGTCCGACGATCCGTCACCACCCGCCTCCCGGACGACATCGGGCGGAGCCCAGGTGTTCCGCCGCGGGTCTCCCTCCCGTCACACAGGGGCCCCTACGATCGACCCGCTTTGACAGGTGCAGGGCGGGTACGCAGAGGAGTGCACATGGGGACGCAGGAGTCGCAGGAGTCGAACGGGCAGGACCGCGGCACGGGGCGGCGGGCACTGCTCGGAGCCGCCGTGCTCGGTGCGGGCGGAGCGGTCCTCGGACTGTCCGGCGCGGCGCGAGCCGACGAGCGTCACGGGGGCGGTCACGGCGGCGGGTACCGGAGTCTGCCGAAGCCGACCGTGATCGGACACCGCGGGGTCAGCGGCTACCGGCCCGAACACACCTTCGGCTCCTATCAGCTGGCCCTCGACATGGGGGCCGACGTCGTCGAGGCCGGCGACCTGGTCCCCACCAAGGACGGTCACCGCGTCTGCCGGCACGAGCCCGAAATCGGCGGAACGACCGATGTGTCGGCGCACCCGGAGTTCGCCGGCCGCAAGACCACCAAGACCCTCGACGGCGTCCCCACCACCGGCTGGTTCACGGAGGACTTCACGCTCGCCGAGCTGAAGACCCTGCGGGCCGTCGAGCGCATCCCCGGCAACCGGCCGAACAACACCCTGTACAACGGCCGCTGGGAGATACCCACCTTCGAAGAGGTGCTCCACTGGCAGGACGAGCAGACCCGCAAGCGCGGCAAGCAGGTCTGGATCTACCCCGAGACCAAGCACCCCACCTACTTCCGGGCGCTCGGTCTGGGCCTCGAGGAGCGCCTCGCCAAGGTGCTGCGCAAGCACGGCAAGGACGGGAAGAACGCGCCCGTCATCATCCAGTCCTTCGAACCGACCAGCATCCAGCGTCTCGACAAGCTCGTCGACAACCCGCTCGTCGTCCTGCTCTCCGCCGCGAACACCCGTCCCTGGGACTTCGTCGCGACCGGGGACCCGCGCACGGTCGCGGACCTCGTCAAGCCCGCGGGCCTGAAGTGGATGGCCTCGTACGCCCAGGGCATCGGCCCCACGCTCGACCTGGTCATCCCCAAGGACGCGAACGGCGCCCTCGCCACGCCGACCACCCTGGTCGCCGACGCGCACCGCGCCGGCCTGATCCTTCACCCGTACACCATGCGCAACGAGAACGTCTTCCTGCCCGCCGACTTCCGCCGCGGCACCGACCCGAACGCCTACGGCGACGCGTTCGGCGCCTTCCGGACCTACTTCGCCACCGGCATCGACGGCGTCTTCTCCGACAACGCGGACACCGCGCTGCTCGCCCGCGAGGACTTCGTCAACGGATGACCCCGTCGCCCCGATGGGGTGAGACCCGGCCGCCCCGGCAACCTTCCGCCGGGGCGGCCGCGTCCCGCCGCACATGACCCACGAGATGGTTTCCGCGCTGCGTCCCCTGCTCGCCGCCGAGGCCTCGGCGGAGGCGCACGCGACCGGGACCGAGCAGAGCGACCTCGAACAGGCCGTCTGGCTGCGCCTCCTGGAGCGCCTCGACTCGGCCGGCCCACCCACCGACCCGCACGGATGGCTGCGCCGCGCGGTGCGCTCCGAGGCCCGCCGCGCCCGCCGCACGGCCCGCCGGGAACAGCCGTACGGCTCCGAACCCGCCGACCCGGGCGGGGCCGGTCCCGAGCAGCGCGCGATGACCGCCGACTCCCGCCGCGCCCTGCACGACGCCGTTCGCAGGCTGCCCGGCCGCTGCCCGCGCCTCATGGCGGCGCTGCTCTCCCCACAGGACCTCACCTACCGCGAGATCGCAGGTGAGTTGGGTATCTCACAGGGCAGCCTCGGTCCGGAACGTTCCAGATGCCTGGGATGTCTGCGGAGATTGCTGGCACCGGTGGTTGCGGCCCGCTGACCGCGGGGATAGGAGTGGGGGACAACCGGTGGAACAAGTGAGCGGGAGGCATGCACACATGGGCATGAGTGTGACCATCTCGGGGGCGACCGAGCAGGACGCAGAGCAGATCCTCAAGCTGCAGTACCTCTGCTACCAGAGCGAGGCGGAGCTCTCCGGCGACTACGGCATCGAGCCGCTCACGCAGCCGCTCGACTCCCTCAGGGCGGAGCTGGCGGACGGTACGGTCCTGGTGGCCCGGCTGGGTCAGGAGGTGGTGGCCTCGGTCCGCGGAACCGTGGACCCCGACGGCACGGCCCGGATCAACAAGCTCATCGTCCACCCGCGCATGCAGCGCCACGGGATCGGCGCCCGGCTCCTGCGCGCCGCCGAAGCGGCCCTCGTGGGAGAGCACGGCGCCAAGAGGATCCAGCTCCACACCGGCCAGCGCGGCGGTGGCAACCTGCGGCTGTACCGAAGCGTGGGCTACGAGACGGTCGGCACGTCGCAGGGCGACGACGGCGTCACCGTGATCGTTCTGGAGAAGCCCGCGGAGACCTACGCGACGACGGCGTGACCACCCCCGCCCGGCGGACGCGGCACGACAGGCCGCCGGGGGACGCGTGACCGGCGGCCGGTGGCCCGCACCTCCCGCCGGCCCGCGGCCGGACTACCGGCTCCCCGCGGAGCGCCCGCGCAGCCAGTACATGGCCGACAGCGGCAGCAGCACCGGAATGAACAGGTACCCCATGCCGTAGTCCGACCACACGGTGGCGTCGGGGAAGGCGGACGGCTCGACCAGCGTCCAGGTACCCACGATCAGGACACCCGCGAGCTCGGCGGCGCAGCACACCAGCGCCGCCCTGCGGGCCTTCTCGCCGCCCCGGACGAGCGAGTACGTGATGAAGCCGTAGACGAGGCCCGCGACCGCCGACAGCGAGTAGGCGAGCGGGGCCTTGTCGAACTCCGTCGAGATCTGCACGGCGGAGCGCGACACGGCGCCGACGACCATCACGCCGTACAGCCAGACCAGCAGCATGCCCGGACCGCTGATGAGCCGCGTCCGCTTCTGCCCGGTCGCTTCTTCCCCGGTCACGGTGACCTCGGCCTTCGTCACGTCAGCCTCCCCAGATGTCGTACAGGCGCACTTCGAGGACGGCGAGCACCACGCCGCCGGCCGCCACCGTGACCGAACCCCAGCGGGTGCGCTCCGCCAGCGACATGAAGGCCACGGCCGGTACGCACGCGAAGGCTCCGAGCAGATAGGCGACGAAGATCGTCGTGCCCTGCTCCGCCTTCTCGCCGCGTACCAGCTGGACGATGCCGATCACCAGCTGGACCGCGGCCAGCAGCGACACCACGGCCATGCCGATGAAGTGCCAGTCCTTGGTGGGCTGATCACGGTAGGCGGCCCAGCCGCACCAGGCGGCGAGCGCGAGCGCGGCGACGGCGGTCGCGACCGTCAGGGCATCAAGCATGCCGTGACCCTATTACGGGCCAAAAGGCCCGATGCCCTTGCCCCCGGCCGCGCCGTAGGGTCGGGGGCATGAAGATCCACGCTGACGCCCTGCTGTTCGACAACGACGGAACCCTCGTCTCGTCCCTGGAGTCGGTGAACCGCTGCTGGACCCGCTGGGCGCGGGAGTACGGCATCACCGCCGAGGACTTCGCCCGGATCGAACTGCACGGCCGCCCCGCGGTCGAGATAGCCGCCGACCTGCTGCCCGCCGACGTCGTCCCCGAGGCCCTCGCGCGCATCGAGCAGTTGGAGGTCGAGGACGTGCCGGGCGGCGTCCTGCTGCTGCCCGGAACCGCCGCGTTCCTCGGCTCGCTGCCCGCCGAGCGCTGGGCCGTCGTCACCTCCGCCACCCGGCGGCTGGCCGAGGCCCGGCTCGACGAGGCCGGCATCCGGCCCAAGACCCTGATCTCCGCCGACGACGTCACCCGCGGCAAGCCCGACCCGGAGCCCTACCTTCTCGCCGCCCGTGAGCTGGGTGTCGACCCGGCCCGCTGTGTCGTCTTCGAGGACGCTCCGGCCGGCCTCCAGGCGGGCCGCGCCGCCGGTATGACCACCGTGGCGTTGGCCACAACCCACGCGGCGTCCGAGCTGGTCGCGGACCTGGTGGTGAAGGACCTCTCGGCCCTGTCCGCACTGGTCACACACGGGGGAGTGGAGATCTCCGTCCGCGGCTGAGAAGTGTCCACCGCTGTCCACGATGCGGACAGCGGTTCCGGGCCGAGCCACCGCGTCTGCTTTACTTCACTCCATGACCACGACGAGCAGCCGCACCCTTGCGACCGAGGCGACCATGACGCCCGGTGCTCGCTGTATGTGTCGAATGTGCGCCTTCTAGAGGGCCCCCGCACCACCGCCTGATCCCGCGCCCCGAAGCGGGACCGCCGCGCCCTGAGTCCGTACCGCGTACGCGACAGGGGCTGCCCCGCGCACACGTTCTCCTCCCGGTTCCCTCCGGTTCCATCGCCATCGCCAGCGCGAGAACCGTGCCGCGTTCAAGACCGAATGCACCCGTGCCGGAGCACACCCACGCCCTGCACTCGACAGTGACGGAAACCCCAGTGATCACGACAACGGGCCTCACCAAGGTCTACCGCTCGCGCGGCCGAGAAGTGACCGCCCTCGACGGCGTCGATCTGCATGTCCGCGAAGGCGAGGTGTACGGCGTCATCGGCCAGTCCGGCGCCGGCAAGTCCTCGCTCATCCGCTGCGTCAACCTCTTGGAACGCCCCACCGCCGGCACGGTCACCGTCGCCGGACAGGACCTCACCGCGCTCGTCGGACGCGGTCCGCGCGCCGGCAAGGAGCTCCGCCAGGCGCGCAGCCGTATCGGCATGGTCTTCCAGCACTTCAACCTGCTGTCCTCGCGGACCGTCCAGGAGAACGTCGAGCTGCCCCTCGAGATCCTCGGCATCTCCGGGAAGGAGCGTTCCGCCAAGGCGCTCGGTCTGCTCGACCTGGTCGGTCTGTCCGACAAGGCGAAGGTCTACCCCGCACAGCTCTCCGGCGGCCAGAAGCAGCGCGTCGGCATCGCCCGTGCCCTGGCCGGCGACCCCAAGGTGCTGCTCTCCGACGAGGCCACCAGCGCCCTCGACCCCGAGACCACCCGCTCCATCCTCCAGCTGATCCGCGACCTGAACCGGCAGCTGGGTCTGACCGTCCTGCTCATCACCCACGAGATGGACGTCGTCAAGACGGTCTGCGACTCGGCCGCGCTGATGGAGAACGGCCGCATCGTCGAGTCGGGCACGGTCGGTGAACTGCTCGCGACGCCCGGATCCGAGCTGGCCTCCGCGCTCTTCCCGGTCAGCGGCGACGCCTCCGGCGACGACCGCACGGTCATCGACGTCACCTTCCACGGAGAGGCCGCGACACAGCCCGTCATCTCGCAGCTCTCCCGCACCTACAACATCGACATCTCGATCCTCGGTGCCGCGATGGACACCGTCGGCGGCAAGCAGGTCGGCCGGATGCGCATCGAACTGCCCGGCCGCTACGACGAGAACGTCGTGCCGATCGGGTTCCTGCGCGAGCAGGGCCTGCAGATCGACATCCAGGGCCAGGAGCCCGCACTCGTGAAGGACGGTGCCAAGTGACCTGGTCGGAGATGCAGCCGCTGCTGTCCCAGGCGTGTTGGGACACGCTCTACATGGTCGGCTGGTCCACGCTGATCGCGGTCGTCGGGGGGCTGCCCCTCGGCCTCCTGCTCGTCCTCACCGACCGCGGCGGACTCCTGCAGAACATCGCCGCGAACAAGGTCATCGGGCAGGTCGTGAACATCGCCCGCTCGCTCCCGTTCATCATCCTGATGGTCGCGCTGATGAACTTCACGCGCACGATCACGGGAACGACGATCGGTCGCGAGGCGGCGATCGTGCCGCTCGCCATCGGTGCGATCCCGTTCTTCGCGCGGCTCGTCGAGACGGCCGTCCGCGAGGTGGACGGCGGCCTCGTCGAGGCCGTGCAGTCCATGGGCGGCAACACCTGGACCGTCGTGCGCAGGGTGCTCGTACCGGAGTCGCTGCCCTCGCTGATCTCCTCGGCGACCACCACCGTCGTCGCGCTCATCGGCTACTCGGCCATGGCGGGCACCGTCGGCGCCGGAGGCCTCGGCGACATCGCCATCCGCTATGGCTACCAGCGTTTCGAGACCGGACTGATGTGGATCACCGTGGCGATCCTCGCCGTGGTCATCTCCGTCATCCAGTTCGCCGGCGACTACGCCGCCCGCCGTCTGCACCGACGAGGCGGCCACTCCGGCGCCGCGCCGAAGCTCCGGCTGCTGAAGGCCGGGACGCCGACGACCGCGGAGGCCGGCGCCACCGCGGAGGCCGCCACCGCCGACGCCGGCAAGGCCGTCTGAGCCGGGCCGCCCGAACTCCTCACCCCCACCCGCATACCTCACCCCCACCCGCAGACTTCCCCGTCCCACCCGAACACGGGGACGCTCCACCCCTCAGGAAAGGCACTTTTCGTGCGTAACACTGCCAAGATCACCACCGCCGTCCTCGCCGCCGGAGCCCTCACCCTCGGCCTCTCCGCCTGCGGCTCGGACAAGGACTCCGCCTCCGACACGAGCGGCCCGCTGATCGTCGCCGCGAGCCCGACCCCGCACGCCGAGATCCTCAACTTCGTCAAGAAGAACCTGGCGAAGAAGGCGGGCCTCGACCTGGAGGTCAAGGAGTTCCAGGACTACATCGTCCCGAACACGGCGACCGAGGACGGCTCGGTGGACGCCAATTACTTCCAGAACCAGCCGTACCTGGACGACTTCAACAAGAAGCGCGGCACCCACATCGTGCCCGTCGTCACGGTGCACCTGGAGCCGCTCGGCCTCTACTCCCACAAGGTGAAGAGCGCCGACGCCCTGAAGAGCGGTGCGACCGTCGCGGTCCCGAACGACGCCGTCAACGAGGCGCGCGCCCTGAAGCTGCTCGCCTCCAAGGGGCTCATCACCCTCAAGGACGGCGCCGGCAACGAGGCGACCCCGCAGGACATCTCCAAGAACCCGAAGAACCTCAAGTTCAAGGAGGTCGAGGCGGCCCAGACCCCGCGCTCCCTGGACGACGTGGACGCGGCCGTCATCAACGGCAACTACGCCATATCCGCCGGCCTCAAGCCCGCCAAGGACGCCCTCGTCCTGGAGTCGGCGAAGAACAACCCGTACGGCAACTTCCTCGCCGTCAAGAAGGGCAACGAGAACGACCCGCGGGTGAAGAAGCTCGCCAAGCTCCTCACCTCGCCCGAGGTCAAGAAGTTCATCGAGGACAAGTACGCGGGCTCGGTCATCCCCTCGTTCTGATCCGTCCCGGCGCACCGTGCCGCCGCGCGGCGACCACAACCGCACCCGGTGGTCCTTCCCTGCTCCCCTTCGGGCAGTTGGGGGAGGACCCCGTGGTGCGGTTCGGTGCTTTCATGCTGCATGCTGGGCAGTTCAGCGGGCCCGCAGGTTCCGACGGCCCGAAGTCCCCGACGGTTACGGAGCGGCGCATGACTAGCACCTTCCCCGACATCTCCATCAGCACGGAGCGGTTGGTCCTGCGCGCGCTCGACGAGGACGACGTCCCCGCCCTGGCCGAAATGATGAACGACGAGCAGGTCGCGGCCTGGACCGACGTGCCCCAGCCCTTCACCGAGGACGGCGCCCGCACCTGGATCAGCGAGTACGCGCCCGCGGAACGCACCGCGGGCCGCGGCCTCGACCTCGCCGTCACCGAGTTCCTCACCCAGCGGCTGGTCGGCATCATTCAGCTCGGCAGGACGAACTGGCACATCCGCTCCACCGAACTCTCCTACGTCATCGCCCCCTGGGCCCGCGGCGAGGGCTACGCCTCCGAGGCGTCGCTCGCCACCGCCCAATGGCTGTTCAGGGAGCAGAAGTTCGAGCGCATCGAGGTGCGCACGGCGGCCGACAACACCGCCTCCCAGCAGGTCGCCCAGAAGATCGGCTGCATCAGCGAGGGTGTGCTGCGCAACGCGTGCATAGCGCACAGCCGCACCGAGGACGGCCGCTGGGTCGACCACCGCACCGACTTCATCGTCTGGAGCCTCCTCCCGGAGGATCTCGACGGCGTCGGCGAACAACTCGCCGACTCCAGCGGTTTCACGTCGTTCTCCGACTGGAACTGAAGACGCAACGGAACACATAACGGAACACGGGACGGATCGCACAACTGAACAGATGACTGAACACGAAGGCGACCCGGACCCGAACCCCGGGGGCTCCCGCTGCCGGAGCCGGGCAACCGCGCGCGCCCTTCGGAACCCCTCCCGCCCCGACCCACCGCTCCCCCCGACGGCACCGTTCACACCCGGTGGGACCCGCGCGCGGCCCCGTCGGGCAACGCCAGGTACCCTCACGGAGCCCACCCACGGGCTGCCCCTTGACGACCTGCGAAGACCCCCTGGAGACTGACGACGATGGCCGACCGGGTCACGGTGATCGGCTGGGACGGCTCCCCCCTGACCGCGGCGGCACGCTCCGCCCTCGGCGCGGCCACCCTGGTGGCCGGAGCGGCACACCATCTGACGCTCCCCGAGGTGCCCGGGGCCGCCGAGCGCATCCGGCTCGGCAGCGTCGCCCTCGCCGCCCGCCGCATCGCGGGCCACCGGGGCAGCGCCGTCGTCCTCGCCGACGGGGACCCCGGCTTCTTCGGCGTCGTACGCACCCTGCGCGCTCCCGAGTTCGGCCTCGAGGTCGAGGTCGTGCCCGCCGTTTCCTCGGTCGCCGCCGCCTTCGCCCGCGCCGGAATGCCCTGGGACGACGCACATGTGGTCGTGGCACACGGCCGCTCCCTGCGACGCGCGGTGAACGTATGCCGAGCGCATACCAAGGTGGCCGTCCTCACCTCACCCGGTGCGGGTCCCGCCGAGCTCGGCCTGCTCCTCGAAGGTGTCCACCGCACCTTCGTCATCTGCGAGGAACTCGGCACCGCGCGCGAGCGGGTCACGATCCTCACCTCCGACAAGGCCGCCGACCACACCTGGCGCGACCCCAACGTCGTCATCGTCATCGGCGGCTTCGTGGCCGCGGCCGAGGACGGCGGCTGGATCGCCGGACGCGACCCGGCCACCGAACCGCGCGGCTGGGCGCTGCCCGCCGAGGCGTACGGCGGCGCGCTCGGAGAAGGCGAAACGGATCTGCTGCGCGCCGCGCAACTCGCCCGCCTGGGTCCGCGCCTGGGGGACCTGGTGTGGGACATCGGCTCCGGCAGCGGTGCCTTCGCAACCGAGGCCGCGCGCACCGGCGCCGCGGTCCTCGCGGTCGACCGCGACCTGGTGGCCTGCACGCGCACCGAGGACTCCGCCCGCCGCTACGGCGTGCAGATGCAGATCGTGCACGGCGACGCCCCGCACGTCCTGGAGAACCTCCCCGAACCGGACGTCGTGCGGGTGGGTGGCGGGGGAGCGGACGTCGTCTCCGCGGTCGCCGACCGCCGTCCGCAGCGCATCGTGACGCACGCGGCGACCCGCGACGCGGCCGAACTCATCGGCCGCAACCTCACCGAGCACGGCTACCAGGTCGAGTGCGCCCTCATCCAGTCCGTCGAACTCGACACGAGGGCCTGGACGGAGACGGAGCGCAGCGTCGCGTTCCTGCTCACGGGCCGGCTTCCCGATCGCAACCCGTGATCCTGTTGTCGTACCGCGCGCGGTAGGCTGGCCGATCGTTGTACCGCTCCGGACGCTCGGCCTTTCGTAGGCCAATGTCCGGAAAACGCGCCCGTTTTGAGGCGAGTGTGGTACGGCAGAACCGGAGGACGCGCAACGTGGCGCAGTCCACAGCGGGCCGTCGCGGATCAAGCTGTCGCGAGGGTCGGACGACCGGGACAATGCCAGTTAATGGCTTTGTCGTCTTTGTTGGCCGGTCGTTCGTGCCGCTGGGCACGCCCGCTCGTTCTTCACTGTGGGGCGGTCGGTGCGCCGTTCCGGGCGAGCAGGACTTGGAAGCACTAACCGATGGGCGAGGGGTACGCATGACCGACACCGGCCAGGTCCCGGGCGAGGGACTGCCGGAGAACGCAGGCATGGTGGAGCAGCCGGGCGCCCCCGCCCCGGACGCGTACACCTTCCTCGACCCCTCCGAGAATCACGCCGAGGACGACGACCTGCTCCTCATGCCGGGTGCCCAGGGCGCCTGGGGCAACGAGGTGGGCCCACCGGCCCCCCAGCCCCTCGTCCACGAACCCGGGCCGCACGAGACGGCGGGCCGGGACAGCGGCTCGGTCGACCTCAGCGCCGTCCGCGGGGCCAGCCCCGCGCCCGCCGCGCAGCCGGTCACGCCGCGCCGCCCGCTGCACCTCGGCCCTCCGACCCCGGACGTCTCCGCGGGCCCGGTGCGCTCGCTCGCCGACCGCGGCCCCGCCTCCGCACCGCTCGCCACCCCCGCCCACGCGATGAACCCCGCGGCCGCGGTCCGGCACGCCGGTCCGCCGACGGCGGGGCCCGAGTACCTCGACGTGCCGCAGCTCTCCGAGATCCCGCCGCAGGGCGCGGTGCCCTGGGGGGCTCCGCCCGCCGGTCCCGGGCCGACGGCTGAAGAAACGGTCGTCCCGGCCGCGGGACAGGGCTCCGAGGCCGGCTTCGCCGCCGGAACGGAAACGGCGTTCGGGGCGGCGCCGACGCCTGGCGAAGCCTCGGAGTCCGCGGCGTCCCCCCTGGCGCACCCGACCATGGAAGAGGCCGGGCACGTGGGACTCGCGTCCCCCGCCGCCGTCGATGCTGCGGCCGCGGACGCGGCTCTCGCGGCACCGGACGGCGACCGCACGGCCGAGGCGGCACAGGACCACCTCGCCCACGCGGGTGCGGAGCAGGGACCGGAGGCCACCCACGCGCCGGAGGGCTCGCCGGACTTTCGGACCCCGGAGACCCCCGACGCCGCCTCCTTCACGGCGGCCGGGGACGTTCCGCACACGGAGCCGACCGCGGACGACGCCGCCGAGCAGGTGTCCGACGCCCACGCGGCCGGGCACGCCGTCACCCCGGCGGGGATTGCCGTGGACGAAGGGAACCTGACCCCCGACCAGGCGTTCCAGGCCGCGCAGGACCAGCCCGTCCAGGACGGGGCCGCGGCCCAGGACCAGGCGGCTCACCAGACCGCCCCGGAGGTCGCGGACCCGTCCGTCCACCTCGCCGACCCGGCGGGCCACGTCACCGACCAGGCCGCACACTTCACGGACCAAGCCGTCCCCTTCGTCGAGCAGGCCGCCCACGCGGCCGAGCAGGCGGCGCGGTTCCCGGACCGCGCGGTCCGGTTCGTCGACGCCGGTGTCCACATCCCGGAGTCGGCCGTCCAGTTCGCGGACGTCGCGGCAGGTGGCCGAGCGGGCGGGGCGGAGGTCGGATTCGCCGGGGCCGCGCAGCCCGCGCCCGCCCCGCACCCCCACATGCCCTCCCTGACGCACGAGCCCGCCGAGGCGCGGACACCGGCCGCGGACACCGCGGACGACTCGTACGGCCAGGCGGTTCCCGGCGTCGGGGCCTTCCCGCTCCAGGCTGCCCAGTTCGCGCCCTCCGCCGAGGCGCACGCCGCGTTCGCCGAGGCCGCCGCCGGCGTTCCTGCCGGCGTCGCCGCGCCCGCCGAGGCGTCCCACGCGGCCGGCAACCAGTCGCAGGGCGATGCGTCCCACGCGGCGAACCAGCCGCACGACGAGGACCTCTCCGGCGAGGCGCGGGGCGAGGCCGGCTTCCGGAGCGTTTCCGCGGAGCCCTCGGCGGACGACTCGCTCGGCCGGTTCGTACCCGTCGACGGCCAGGTGCCGACGACCCCGCACCTGGCCCCGACCCCGCCGCACGCCATGACCGTGCCGCCGCTGCCCACGCAGGAGTGGCTCCCGGCCGGGGACTCCGCCCAGGAGCAGGCCCCGGTCCTCGCCGACCTGCCGGAGGCCGCACCCGGACAGACCCCGGAGGCTCCCGCCCACGAGGAGGAGCCCGTCGCCCCGGTGCCCGCACCCCGCGAGGCCGAGGCACTCCCCGTACCGGAACCGCTCGACGCGGACCCGGAACCCGTAGTCGCACAGCAAGCGGAGGACCTGGACACCCAGGTCGCCGACCAGGAAGAGAGCACGGCCGCAGTGGAAGACGTACGAGAGTCCACCGGCCCGGCGGCCCCCGGCTACGACGACGCCGAGCGCGAGGCGGTCCTGCGCGTGATGCGCGAGCGCCGCGACATCCGCAACGGCTTCCGCAACGACCCGATCCCGCACGACGTCCTGCTGCGGGTCCTGGAAGCCGCGCACACCGCGCCGTCCGTGGGCCACTCCCAGCCCTGGGACTTCGTCGTCATCCGTTCCGCCGAGACCCGCCGCACGATGCACGAACTGGCGGCACGCCAGCGCGAGGCGTACGCCAAGTCGCTGCCCAAGGGCCGTGCCAAGCAGTTCAAGGAACTGAAGATCGAGGCGATCCTCGACACCCCGGTGAACATCGTCGTCACCGCCGACCCGACCCGCGGCGGCCGCCACACCCTGGGCCGGCACACCCAGCCGCAGATGGCCCCGTACTCGTCCGCGCTCGCCGTCCAGAACCTGTGGCTCGCGGCGCGCGCCGAGGGCCTCGGCGTCGGCTGGGTCAGCTTCTTCGACGAGCGCGAGATGGTCCGCGCCCTCGGCCTGCCCGAACACCTGGACGTCGTGGCGTATCTCTGCGTCGGCTACGTCGACGAGTTCCCGGAGGAGCCCGAGCTCATGCAGGCGGGCTGGTCCAAGCGCCGTCCGCTGTCCTGGGTCGTGCACGAGGAGACGTACGGCCGACGCGCGCTGCCCGGCGAGGAGCCGCACGACCTGCTCGCCGAGACCGTCTCCAACATCCGCCCGCTGGACGCCAAGGCGCTCGGCGAGGCCTGGGAGCGGCAGAAGCGGATGACCAAGCCCGCGGGCGCGCTGGGCATGCTGGAGATCATCTCGGCGCAGCTGTCGGGCCTGTCCCGGATGTGCCCGCCGCCGATCCCGGAGCCCGCCGCCGTCGCGATCTTCGCGGGCGACCACGGCGTGCACGCCCAGGGCGTCACCCCGTGGCCGCAGGAGGTCACCGCCCAGATGGTGGCCAACTTCCTGGGGGGCGGCGCGGTCTGCAACGCGTTCGCCAACCAGGTCGGCGCGGAGGTCTGCGTCGTCGACGTGGGCGTCGCCTCCGACCTCCCCGCGACGCCGGGGCTGCTGCCGCGCAAGGTCCGCGCGGGCACCGCCGACATGACCACCGGCCCCGCGATGACCCGCGAGGAGGTCACCGCGGCGATCGAGGTGGGCATCGAGACGGCCCGCGACCTGGTGGCGGCCGGCAACAAGGCACTGCTGACCGGTGAGATGGGCATCGCCAACACCACCGCGTCCGCCGCGCTGATCTCGGTCTTCACCGGCGCCGACCCGTCCGAGGTGACGGGCCGGGGCACCGGCATCAACGACGAGACCCTGGCCCGCAAGACCGAGGTCGTGCGCCGCGCCGTCGAACTCCACCAGCCGGATCCGGCCGACCCCATCGGCGTCCTCGCGGCCATCGGCGGCCTCGAACACGCGGCGATGGTCGGCCTGCTGCTGGGCGGTGCCTCCCTCCGTACGCCGGTGATCCTGGACGGTGTCAGCGCAGGCGCGGCGGCCCTGGTGGCCCGCGCCATCGCCCCCGAGGTGCTCGCCGCCTGCATCGCGGGCCACCGCAGCGCGGAGCCGGGCCATGTGGCGGCCCTGAACAAGCTGGGCCTGCGCCCGCTGATCGACCTCGACCTGCGCCTCGGCGAGGGCACCGGCGCGCTGCTGGCCCTGCCCGTGGTGCAGAGCGCGGCGCGCGCCATGCACGAGGTGGCGACGTTCGATTCCGCGGGCGTCACCGAGAAGTAGCCGGCCGACGTGGTGGGCAGGCGTTCCGCGGTGCGGAGGACCTGCCCACCACCGCGCCCCGCCCGCGCGCCCGCCCGCGGCACAGCCCCGGTTTCGGGGGGAGGCGGGCCCGGGAAGCAACCCCCACCCGGCCCGTTCACCGGGCCGGCGCCTAAAATCCGCACGTCAGGGCCGCTCCACAGCCGCGGCGCGCCCCACCGCACCGTCCGTACGAGGAGCCGCACCGCCATGGCCGAACACCCCGCCTACCCCGTAGGTCTCCGCCTGACCGGCCGCCGCGTGGTCGTCCTCGGCGGCGGCCAGGTGGCCCAGCGCCGTCTCCCCGCACTCATCGCCGCGGGCGCGGACATCCACCTCGTGTCACCGGAGGCGACCCCCTCCGTCGAGGCGATGGCGGACGCGGGCGAGATCACCTGGACCAGGCGTCCCTACGAGGACGGCGACCTCGCCGGTGCCTGGTACGCCCTGATCGCCACCAGTGATCCCGAGGCGAGCGCGGCGGCCTCCGCCGAGGCCGAGCGGCACCGCGTCTGGTGCGTCCGCTCCGACGACGCCGACGCGGCGACGGCCTGGACGCCGGCGACGGGACACAGCGAGGGCGTGACGGTCGCGGTCCTCACGACGGACGCGCGGGGCCGCGACCCCCGGCACACGGCGGCGATCCGTGACGCGGTGGTCGAGGGGCTCCGCGACGGGACCCTGGTGGCGCCGCACCACCGCACCCGCGCCCCGGGTGTCGCCCTGGTCGGCGGCGGTCCCGGCGACCCGGACCTGATCACGGTCCGCGGCCGCCGTCTGCTCGCCGAGGCCGACGTGGTCATCGCCGACCGCCTCGGCCCGCGCGACCTGCTGGCCGAACTTCCGCCGCATGTCGAGGTCATCGACGCGGCGAAGATCCCGTACGGCCGGTACATGGCCCAGGAAGCGATCAACCACGCGCTGATCGAGCACGCGAAACAGGGCAAGTCCGTCGTCCGTCTCAAGGGTGGCGACCCCTTCGTCTTCGGCCGTGGCATGGAGGAGGCCCAGGCACTCGCGGAGGCGGGCATCGCCTGCACCGTGGTCCCCGGCATCTCCAGCTCCATCTCGGTGCCCGGGGCGGCCGGCATCCCGGTCACCCACCGGGGTGTCGCACATGAGTTCACCGTGGTGAGCGGTCATGTCGCCCCCGACGACGAACGCTCCCTCGTCGACTGGCCGGCCCTCGCCGAACTGCGCGGCACACTCGTCATCCTCATGGGCGTCGACAAGATCGGCCGGATCGCCGAGACCCTGATGGCCCACGGCAAGCCGGCCGACACCCCCGTCGCCCTGGTCCAGGAGGGCACGACCGCCGCGCAGCGCCGGGTCGACGCGACCCTGGCGACGGTCGCCGAGACCGTCGTCGCACAGGACGTGAGGCCGCCCGCGGTGATCGTCGTCGGCGAGGTCGTGAACGTCGGCCCCGGACAACCGGTAGGGCCGGCTCCGGAAGTATCCGAGTAACCCGGGGTAACCCAACCCTTTCCCAGCCGTTGGCACCGCACTCAGGACAAGGCAGTATCACCCTGTGGCCGATCTCATCACCGTCGAGAACCCGGACGACCCGCGTCTGCGCGACTACACGGGCCTGACCGACGTGGAGCTGCGCCGCAAGCGCGAACCCGCCGAAGGCCTGTTCATCGCCGAGGGCGAGAAGGTCATCAGACGGGCCAAGGACGCCGGATACGAGATGCGCTCCATGCTCCTGTCCGCCAAGTGGGTCGACGTCATGCGCGATGTCATCGACGAGCTGCCGGCCCCGGTCTACGCGGTCAGCCCGGAGCTCGCCGAACAGGTCACCGGCTATCACGTGCACCGCGGCGCGCTCGCCTCCATGCAGCGCAAACCGTTGCCGACCGCGGACGAACTCCTGGGATCCGCCCGCCGGGTGGTCGTCATGGAGTCGGTCAACGACCACACCAACATCGGCGCGATCTTCCGCTCCGCCGCCGCCCTCGGCATGGACGCGGTGCTGCTCTCCCCGGACTGCGCCGACCCGCTCTACCGCCGCTCCGTGAAGGTCTCCATGGGCGCGGTCTTCTCCGTCCCGTACGCGCGTCTCGACAGCTGGCCCAGGGGCCTGGAGTCGGTCCGCGAGGCCGGCTTCACGCTGCTCGCCCTCACCCCGGACGAGAAGGCGCGATCCCTCGACGAGGCGGCCCCGTACCGGATGGACCGGGTCGCGCTGATGCTCGGCGCGGAGGGCGACGGCCTTTCCACGAAGGCCCTGATGGCGGCGGACGAATGGGTCCGCATCCCGATGGCGCGCGGCGTCGACTCGCTCAACGTGGGTGCGGCGGCCGCGGTCGCGTTCTACGCGGTGGCGACGGGGCGCCCCGGCGTCTGACCGGCCGTTGCCCGGTCGCGGGGCACGTGAGCTGTCCCGGTCTTCGTCCCGGATGCACGGACGTCACCCGGACGCCCGGATCTCCGGGCGTCCCGTGCGGCCGGGCGCGTCGGCCCAAGGGCTGTCCCGTGATCACCGGCGGGCGCACGACGACAGCCACGGCACCTCGCCGCGTTGTCGGATCGCCCGAATACGCCCAGTATGAGGTCGACCCTCCGCCTTGCGATGCACCGAATCTGACGCCGCGCGCCGATCCACCGGGGATTACGGGACAGCCCTTAGCCGGCCGTCCCCTCGACGCCCAGGTGCCGCTCGCCCCCCACGTCCCCGGTGGGCCCCGGCCAGGGCGACGGCCGCTCCTGTCCGAGGACCCGTACGACCTGGTGCCCGCCCCCGTCGCCGAGCCCGCGCGCCGGACCCTGGCAGCCCTGCGCCACCGCGATGCCCAGGGCGACGAGCAGCGTCACCACGACGAACACGAAGAGCCGCTGCCGCAGCAGCCGCGGATTGGCGGGCCCCCGGCGCCCGGTCCCGGTGGTCCGAGGCCCCTGCCGCCCGGCCCCGCTGCGGGGAGCGGGGCGGCTGCCGGAGCGCCCGGTGCTCCGGGAGGGCGTGGGACGCGAACCCGACGGGGCCGGCCGGGAGCCGCCGCCGTTCGTCCCGCCGGTGCGCGGCGGGGGAGTGCCCTGCGGGCGGCGCTGGGTGGGCTGTTCGGCGTACTGCTCGGCGAGGCGCCCCGTCGGCCGGTCGGGGTCGTTGCGCTGCGTGGGCGGCCGGACGTCCGTCATGCCCTGTGCCTCGCGAGCGGCGATCTCCTTGAGCCGCAAGGACAGTTGGAGCGTGCTGGGGCGCTCCTCGGGGTCCTTGGCGAGGCAGGCCCGGACGAGCGGAGCCAGTGCGTCGGGAACGCCGTGCAGCTGCGGTTCCTCGTGCACCACCCGATAGAGCATCACTTCGGAACTGCCGTGCCCGAAGGGCGAGTCGGAGGTCGCCGCGTACGCCAGGGTGGCCCCCAGCGCGAAGACGTCCGTGGCCGGGGTGACGGCAGCGCCGCGCACCTGCTCGGGCGCCAGGAAGCCGGGCGAGCCGACGGCCGTGCCGACATGGGTGAGGGTGGAGGCCCCCGTCGCCCAGGCGATGCCGAAGTCGATGATCCGCGGCCCCTTCGGGGACAGCAGGATGTTGGACGGCTTCAGGTCACGGTGCACGACCCCCGCCTCGTGCACCGCCACGAGTCCCTCGGAGAGCGCGGCGCCCACGGCCGCCACGTCGGCGGCCGCCATCGGGCCCTCCTCGGCGACCTTGTCGTGCAGCGAGGGCCCGGGCACGTACTGCGTGGCGAACCAGGGCCGCTCCGCGTCGAGATCGGCGGCCACGAGCCGGGCCGTGCAGCCGCCCCTGATCCGCCGGGCCGCCGAGACCTCGCGCGCGAACCGTGACCGGAACTCCTGATCCTCCGCCAGATCCGGCCGGATCACCTTGAGCGCGACCCGCTGACCGCGGCGGTCGGAGCCCAGGTAGACCACGCCCATCCCACCCGCGCCGAGCCGCCTGTGAAGCCTGAACGAGCCGACGACACGCGGGTCCTCGCGCCTCAGGCGCATCATCGCCATGTCCATCCCCGCTGCCCGGTCCGTTTGACGAGCCACAGCTTACGTTTCCGCGGCCGGGAGCGCGCAGAGGCCGCGCCCTCGCGGCCCGATCGATTGTCAGTGCCGGGTGGGAAACTTGAGAGGTGGTCAGGGAGTGCGCGAACAGCACGGCCTTGGGCCGGCAGTGATCCCAACCACCCGTCGCAGAAGGGGGATTGAGCCCGTGAAGGGTGATCGCGTGGAGATAGTCGTGGACGCCGGGGACACGACGCGTACGTACGAGGTGGTGGCGAGCAGGGCGGGCCGCAGGGTGGAGACAGCGGTACGCCGAGGTGTCGTGGAAGTGAGCGAAGTCACCCGAAGTGGATCAGTCGTGCGCACCGCGCGCTTCATGGCGACGCGGGTGCTGGCGCTGGTCGAGCAGCCGGTGCCCAGGGAGGACAGCTCGGAGCAGTAGGGGCGCACCGGCCGCCCCCTCCGGGAAGACCCTGAGACCTAGGTCCTCGTCTCCACCCAGGGGAGTACACCGCAGGTCATCGCTCATCCTCCGGGAGGCCCGGCAATCGGTACGAGGGCATGACGACCCGGTGCCGTCGCGCCCATAGATTTGAGGTCAAGCGGCGGGTGCAGCACTCGTCCCCCGAGGTCAGACACCCGCCGCTGCCAACCACACAGATGCTCGGTCAGGAGAGGGACCATGGCCCACACGGCACCGCGGACGGCGATCCGCACGCAGGGACGCAGGGCATACAGCGCCGCGTTCCGCCCGCGTCGCCAGGGTCAGCGCCACCCCTTGGTGGCGACAGCGATGGTCCTTCCTCTGGCGGCCCTGCTCGTAGTCGTCTTCGGCGGCTGGGAGTCAGTGGTCACACAAGCGTCGTCCGTGGGCGTGATGCTGGGGCGCTGAGCGGCGCCCCAGGCCCGGAAGAGCGGTCCGGGCGGGGACATCCGGCCATGAAACCCCGTGGGGACGGGGGTGCGGCGGACGGCAAAAAATGCCCGCGCAGCTGGGGAGCTGCGCGGGCATTGTTTTGCGGCCGCCCGGGGAGGCACGACAGCGGGCGCCGGGGACGGCGGATTCGTCGCGGTGCGTCCCGCTGCGTACGCTCGCCCGGTACCGAACGCACCCAGGGGGACCCGTGACCGCAGACGTGCTGCCCGCGCTGACCGCCGGGGCGCGGAGCGCGGCCCACCCCGCGGCCGGCGCCTGCGCGCACCGGGACAGTGTGCTCGCCGACCGGGCCGACGGCACCGTCGTACGCCACGGCGACACCGTGGCCAAGGCCCACGCGCCCGGCACGGATCCCGCCGACCTCGCCCGCCGCCTCGCGGTCGCCGCGCACCCCGCCCTGTCCGGCATCCTCCTCACCCCGCTGCGCCCGGAGCCCGCCGACCTCCACGGGCGGCCGGTCACCTTCTGGCCGTACGGCACCCCTGTCGACCCCGAGGTCCCCGAGGCGGCCCCCTGGGAGGCGGCCGCGACCCTGCTGGCCCGCCTCCACCGCACTCCCGCTCCGGCCGGCGTGCCGCCCATGCGGGGACCCGTCAAGGCGGCCCGGGCGATCGCCCGGCTCCGGGCGGCGGGTCCGCATCCGGCCTCCGCCCCGGTCCTGCGCGCCTGGGCGGTCCTCCCGGCCTGGGCCCGCGCCGAGGCGGCCATGCCCGGGCCGGACACCCTGTGCCACGGAGACCTGCATCTCGGCCAGCTCGTCCGGCACCCCGCTCCGGCCGGCCGCTGGCTCCTCATCGACGTGGACGACCTCGGGGTGGGCGTCCCGGCCTGGGACCTGGCCCGACCGGCCGCCTGGTACGCCTGCGGCCTGCTCCCGCCCGACGACTGGACCCGCTTCCTGACCGCCTACCGGGGCGCGGCCGGCCCGGCGGTCCCCGCCGACGGCGACCCCTGGCCCGCCCTGGACACGGCCGCCCGCGCCCTCACGGTGCAGACCGCGGCCCTGGCGATCGCCAAGTCCGTCGCGGCGGACCGCCCGTTGGACGAGGTGCAGCAGGCCGTGATCGACGCCTGCGGCCGAATGGGAGCCGTCCCGCCGCAGTTGGGACCCGGTCCGACGACGTAGGGTGCAACCGATCGAGGCCGGGCAGTGTCTGTCCTGGCGGAAGCAGTACCGACCGGCGAGGAGTTGAGCCGAGCATGCAGTGTCCGAAGTGCCATGCGCCGATGCACACGTACAACCGCAACGGTGTCCAGATCGAGCAGTGCAGCGGCTGCCGCGGGATCTTTCTCGACTACGGCGAGCTGGAGGCGCTGACCCGCGTGGAGTCGCAGTGGTCGCAGCCCGCGCCGCCGCCCCCGGCCGCCCCGCAGGCGTACCCGGGTGCTCCCGCGCCCGCCTGGGGCGCCCCGCACGGCGGTGGCCACGGCGGCGGTCACTACGGTGGCGGCCACGGCGGACACCACCGTCACAAGAGCTTCGGGCACATGCTCTTCTCGTCGTGATCGTGCCGGCCGGGGTGTCCCCGGCCGGGCGTGGCGAACACGACGAAGCCCCCGACCGTACGAGACGGCCGGGGGCTTCTGGCTGGTGCGCGATACTGGGATTGAACCAGTGACCTCTTCCGTGTCAGGGAAGCGCTCTCCCGCTGAGCTAATCGCGCGGGACGGACCTCAACGTACAGGATCCGGGGCGTACTGCGTGCGCGATACTGGGATTGAACCAGTGACCTCTTCCGTGTCAGGGAAGCGCTCTCCCGCTGAGCTAATCGCGCGGGTTCGGATCTCGCACACCAGTGCGGGGCGATCCAGTGGACGATACTGGGATTGAACCAGTGACCTCTTCCGTGTCAGGGAAGCGCTCTCCCGCTGAGCTAATCGTCCTTGGAGGTGGAGACGGGATTTGAACCCGTGTAGACGGCTTTGCAGGCCGTTGCCTCGCCTCTCGGCCACTCCACCAGGAGCGCGGGGGTTCGGGTGGATCCCCCACTGTCCTGCGAGCGGACGACCAGGTTCGAACTGGCGACCTCAACCTTGGCAAGGTTGCGCTCTACCAACTGAGCTACGTCCGCTTGTCGTTTCCGGTCGGCTTGCGCGTCCCGGCGACGTGTTGAACTCTAGCGGATTCCCGGGCCAGTACAAAAACGCGTTTGCGCAGCGTGCTGCGGTCTGTCCGCCCGAGGACACGGCCAGGGCACCCGCAGGTCACCCGTCCTAGACTCGACTGCGTGCTCGACCTCCCTCCTCTCGCCCGCTTCGGTGACCTCGTCGCGACCGGTCTCCTCGATGTCACCGGCGACCCCGCGGCCCTGGACTCCACCGGCTTCTGGGCCGTGTCGGCGGACTTCGAGGGACGTCTGGTCTGCGCCCGTTTCGCCGACGTACGGCGCGAGCCCGTGCCCGCCCCCGTGCCCGGCCAGTGGCGCGGTCCAGTCGCCGGTGACTGGACGTCGTCCCTCGACCGCGCCGCGTACACCCGCGGCGTCCGCCGCATCCGCGACCACATAGCCGCCGGCGAGGTCTACCAGACCAACCTCTGCCGCGTCCTGTCCGCGCCGCTCGCCCCCGGCGCCGACCTGGACGCCCTGACCGCCCTGCTGGCCCGCGGCAACCCGGCCCCGTACGCCGGCACCGTCCGGCTGCCCCGGCAGGGAGTCGAGATCGCCACCGCGTCACCCGAACTCTTCCTGCGCCGGACCGGCCGCACGGTCGAGTCCGGCCCGATCAAGGGCACCGGACGCACCGAGGCCGACCTGCTGCGGAAGGACTACGCGGAGAACGTGATGATCGTCGACCTGGTCCGCAACGACCTCGGCCGGGTCTGCGCCACCGGCAGCGTGACCGTGCCCGACCTGTGTGCCGTCGAGAAGCATCCCGGGCTCGTCCACCTCGTCTCCACCGTCCGCGGCGAGCTGCGCGAGGACGCCGGCTGGCCCGAGCTCCTCGCCGCCGCCTTCCCGCCCGGCTCGGTCACCGGCGCCCCCAAGGCCAGCGCCCTGCAGATCATCGAGGCCCTGGAGACCGCCCCACGCGGCCCGTACTGCGGGGGCATCGGCTGGGTCGACGCGGACCGCGGCACCGCAGAACTCGCCGTCGGCATCCGCACCTTCTGGGCCGACCGGGAGGAGGGCGTCCTGCGGTTCGGCACCGGCGCGGGCATCACCTGGGGCTCCGACCCGGAGGGCGAGTGGCGCGAGACCGAGCTGAAGGCGTCCCGACTGCTCGCTGTAGCGTCGGGAGCATTCGAGGTGAGTGAAGGGATCCTGACGTGAAGATCTGGCTCGACGGCGGGCTGCAGGACATCGAGTCCGCCCGTGTCTCCGTCTTCGATCACGGACTGACCGTGGGCGACGGCATCTTCGAGACCGTGAAGGCGGTGGAAGGGCGGCCGTTCGCGCTGACCCGGCACCTCGACCGGCTGGCCCGGTCCGCGCACGGCCTCGGGCTGCCCGACCCCGATCGCGACGAGGTGCGCCGCGCCTGCGCGGCCGTCCTGGACGCCAACCCGGTGCCGCTCGGCCGCCTGCGCATCACGTACACCGGCGGCCACGGCCCGCTCGGCTCCGACCGGGGAGACCGGGGACCGACCCTGGTCGTCGCCCTCGGCGAGTCCGCGCGGCGCCCCGACTCCACCGCCGTGATCACCGTCCCGTGGACCCGCAACGAGCGCGGCGCCCTCACCGGCCTCAAGACCACCTCGTACGCCGAGAACGTGGTCGCGCTGGCCCGCGCGCGCGAACAGGGCGCGTCCGAGGCGCTGTTCGCCAACACGGTCGGGCAGCTGTGCGAGGGCACGGGGTCGAACGTCTTCGTGGTGCTCGACGGCGAGATCCACACCCCGCCGGTGGCCTCCGGCTGCCTCGCCGGCATCACCCGCGCGCTCGCCGTCGAGTGGACCGGCGCCAGGGAGACCGACCTGCCGCTGGACGTCCTGGAGCGCGCCGACGAGATCTTCCTGACCTCCACCCTGCGGGACGTGCAGGGCGTGCACCGGGTCGACGGACGTGAACTCCCCGGCGCGCCCGGACCGGTGACGGCGAAGGCGATGCGGATCTTCGACGAGCGGGCCGGAAACGACCTCGATCCGTAGGACGGGCGGACCGGTCCACGCGCTCCACGCCCACGGCCCGGAGCCCCTGGCCCGGTCCGTCGTCGGCGGTGGACGGTCCGCCGGCGGTCGTAAAACGGGATGACGGGGGACCGTGGGGCGGGTAGAACACCCCTGATGACCACGACCCTGCGGCCGACCGAGCCGCTTCAGCGCGGAGCCGACGGGGCGCTGTCCCGCCACTACCAGGTGTGCGTGAACAGCCGCCCCGTGGGCGGGATCCATCTCTCCACCCATGCCGAGTACGGGCCCACCGTGGGCCGGGTCGGGGAGCTGAGCATCGACGAACCGGACCGCGGCCGTGGCCGGGGCACGGTGGCCGTGCTCGCGGCCGAGGAGGTGGCGCGCGGCTGGGGCTGCAGACGCGTCGAGACCTCGGTGCCCGGGGACGCGGAGGCCGCACTCCGGCTCGCCACGACGCTCGGATACGTCCTCAGCAACCGCAACATGACGAAGCGCCTGGACGGGCCGCCGCCCGGACTGCCCGCCGGGAGCGTCGGACGGCCCATGACCGAGGCCGAGTACGTCCCCTGGCTGGCCCGCGAACGCGAGGCGTTCGCCCGCGCCCTGATCGAGCGGGGCGTGCCCGAGGCGGAGGCGTACACCAAGACCGACCTGGGGCACGCCAGGTTCATGCCGGACGGCCTGGCCAGTGAGAACACGCTGATCAGCGTCCTGGAGCAGGAGGGAACCCCGGTCGGCACCCTGTGGGTGGGGCTGTGGCCCGACATGGCGTACGTGCTCGACGTCGAGGCCGACACGGCGTACCGGGGCCGTGGCCACGGTCGGGCCCTGATGCTGCTGGCCGAGGCCCAGGCCGTGACCGGCGGGCGGGACCGCATAGGCCTCAACGTGTTCGCGGGCAACACCCCGGCCGAGAAGCTCTACGAGTCGCTCGGCTACACCACGAGCTCGTACCACCTCTACAAGAACCTGCTCTGAGGGCGCTACTCGCTCCCGGCCAGCAGCCGGTCGGCGATCTCCTCGACGCGCTCGCGCAGGCCCTCCCGGCTCTTGCCGCCGTCGAGCCGTTCGCCGCCGATGACGTACGTCGGGGTGCCGGTCACGCCGATGGCCTTGCCCTCGGCCTGGTCGGCGTCGACGATCAGGATGTGCCGACCGTCGATCAGAGCGGTGTCGAACTCCTCCGCGTCCAGGCCGAGTTCACGGGCGACCTCGATCAGGAAGGGCTCGCCCCCGCGGTCCAGCTCCTCGACACGGCCGAGCACCGCCTCCACGTACGGCCAGGCACTCCCCTGCTCGGCGGCCTCCTCGGCGGCCTGCGCGGCGGCGAAGGCGTGCCGGTGCTTCTCCAGCGGGAAGTGCCGCAGCCGCAGCTCCAGCCGGTCGCCGTAGCGAGCGCGCAGCGCGCGCAGGTCGTCGAGGGCGTCGCGGCAGTCGGGGCACTGGAGTTCGCACCAGACGTCCAGGACGGCGGTGGGCCGGGCTGCGGAGGAGTCGTTCATGCCCCCAGTCTCCCAGTCCCGGGCCCGGTCGCCGACACGGGACCGAGGGGCGCGGGCCGGTGACGTGCGGACCGGGACCTGGGGAGGACCCCGACCCGGAGATGTCCCTGAGGTATGCCCGGAGCATGGCATATCGGGCGCGGGGCGGTGCAGGATGGAAGGGACGAACCGCCCCCGCCCCGTCGAGCCCTGCCCTGGAGGACCGGATGATTGCCGAGACCGTCTGTTCCGCCGTCTCCGCCGCCGGCCTGGGCATCGCCGCGGTCACGGCCTACCGCAAGCGCTTCCTCGCCGCCGCCCGCATCGCCGCCTACGCGCTGGTGCCGGTCGGACTGGTGATGACCGGGGTCGTCGGCTGGCTGGCCGACACCGCGTTCAGCCCGACCGCTTGGGCGGGCTTCGCCGTGCTCGCCGCGGCCTGGCTGCTGTTCATGACGGTGCGGGCCGTGGAGCGGCGCGGTGGCGGAACCCGCAAGGAACGCAAGGCGGCCGCCCGCGCCGCCCAGCGTGAGGCGGTGGCCCCCACCGCCTCGGCGCCCTCGTTGAGCCAGGGCTCCCGCCCGGCCGCGCGCCCCGCCACGACCCCCAGGGCCTCGGGCGCCGGGGACGACTTCAGCGACATCGAGGCCATCCTGAAGAAGCACGGCATATGACGCCCCGCACGGTCTGAAGCGACACGGCGGATCATGCGGGTCGCGGAAACGATCACGTTCGTTCCTGCTCATCGCGGATATTGCGGATATTGGCGAACTCCCTGTCATCCCGGGCGTGTTGATCGCGAAGCGGGTGGTGGCTGCGTCATCATCGCCGCGAGATGCTGGACACAACACAGAGCGACCCCGCCGCGCCGCCCGAGGAGCGGCGAGGTTGTCTCTTCGCACTTTCCCAGCCACCGCTGATGATCTTCCTGGCGGTGATCGGCTGTCTCCTGCTCATGGCTTCGCTGCACGACCTGCTGCTGCTCTGAGCCGTACACGGAGCCCCTGGCGTCACCCGCCGAGGGCTCCGTAGCCCGCCGCCGTCCAGTCCGTCACACGTCGGTCCGCCGCATGTCGACCCTTTTTCCGCGGCCTCCTCGGCGACCCCTCAGCCCGCCGCTTCCTTCCGGCGTGCCCGGTACGCGGCCACGTGGAGCCGGTTTCCGCACGTCCGGCTGTCGCAGTAGCGGCGCGAGCGGTTGCGCGAGAGATCGACGAAGGCGCGCCGGCAGTCCGGCGCCTCGCACCGGCGCAGCCGGTCCTGCTCTCCGGCGACCACGAAGAACGCCAGCGCCATCCCGCAGTCGGCCGCGAGGTGGTCGGCGACCGAGGCACCCGGCGCGAAGTAGTGCACGTGCCAGTCGTAACCGTCGTGGTCGGTGAGGCGGGGCGTGGTGCCCGCCGCGGCGACCAGCTCGTTGATGAGCCCGGCGGCGATCCGCGGCTCGTCGGCCGCGAAGACCCCGGCGAACCGGCCGCGGACCCCGCGTACGGCCGCGAGATCCTGCGCCGACAGCACACCGACATCACTGATTTCGTGCTTTCGTACGAAATCGGCGAGGGACGGGACATCCGCGAGTCCGTCCGCCGTGTCGTCCTCCGGCGCGGTGTTCACCAGATCCACCACGGTGTCGAGGGCGCACCGGGTGTCGTGGGTGATCAGCACGTTTTTGCTCCCTGGCCTGAGGGTCGGGCGGCCGCCCGCCGATGCTGGCCGATGGTAGTGGCTTCCCGGCCGCGGGGGAGCGGGGACGGCCCGGTCGGCATGCCTCCGGGCGGCCCGGAGGGCGGGCGGGCGTGTGCACTGCGTGACCGGGCGCACGGCGCGAAGAAACCGGAGGGACGGTGCGGAGGAACCGGACGGACGCTGCCCCGTGCTGACGGTGCCCGGTCCCGGTCCGACGACGTCACCTCACGTCACGACCTTGGTACCCAGGGCGCCCGTCCCTGCACGCACCGACGCCGTCGCCGCGGGAGTCCGCGGCGACGGCGCCGGTGTTCGTGATCTGTGCGGTTGTGCCACATGCTGTTGTGCCTAACTCGGTTGTGCCCTATGCGGTTGTGTTAGCCCGAGCCGTCTCCCCGAGTGGACGGCGCCGGGCGGCTCTGTGGAGTCGCTAGCTCTCGGCCAGGATGTGTGAGAGCTCCGTGTCGAGATCGAAGTGCCGGTGTTCCGTGCCTGGCGGCACGGCGGCGTCCGTTCGCTTCAGGAAGGACTCCAGGGCCCGCGCCGGGGCCTCGAGCAGAGCCTCGCCCTCCGGGGAGCTCAGGGCGATGCATACGACGCCCTGACCATGACTTCGGGACGGCCAGACTCGGACGTCGCCGGTACCGGTGGGCCGATGGAGGCCCTCCGCGAGGAGGTCGCGGGCGAACACCCACTCGACGGTTTCCTCGGCTCCGGTGTGGAAGGTGGCGTGCACGGCGTAGGGATCGGCCGTGTCATACCGCAGTCCTGCGGGAACAGGCAGTGAGGACTCGCTCGACACAACGAGGCGCAGGTGCAGCTCGCAGCTGACCGTGGTGTTCATAAGCGCCAGGGCCTTTCGCTCAGTGTGCGCTCGGGGATTCGCACGTCGGCGAAATCGACATGCCACCTACGGTGCCGTTGTAAACCCCTCTGAGTGTTTTGCGTGCCTTTACGTAACTCATCCGGCCGAGGGTGCCTTCGCCGGATAGGGCCATTCCGGTGACTGGTTTCTCTCCGGTAGGGTTTGGTCGTATGAATACGGGGAGTGACGAGCCGGGCGAGGCCGCCATGGCTGATGGCGAGAGGAAGGCCGAGCAGCCGCTCGGTTCGCGGGCGCCGGAATTCATCAAGGCGCGTCGCGCGCTGCACCTGAGCTGGCAGGTGGGCGTTTTCGTCGTGGGGCTCGCGGTGGTCGTCGCGGGCGTGATCATGCTTCCGCTGCCGGGCCCCGGCTGGCTGGTGATCTTCGGGGGCATGGCGATCTGGGCGACCGAGTTCGTCTGGGCGCAGCTGGTGCTGCGCTGGACGAAGCGCAAGGTCACGGAGGCGACGCAGCGGGCGCTCGACCCCGCGGTCCGGCGTCGCAACATCATCCTGACGAGCGTCGGCCTGGTGATCGTCGCGGCCCTCTGTGCCGTCTACCTCTGGAAGTTCGGCTTCGAGATGCCCTGGAACATCAAGGAGTGACAAGGGGTGACAAGGGGTGACGGTGAGGCGTCCCCCGGGGCGGCCTTGAGCGCCTCCGGCCGGTCGGAGTCACCCCCTGACATGGGGTAATGTTCTCCCTGCGCCCGGGCGATTAGCTCAGCGGGAGAGCGCTTCGTTCACACCGAAGAGGTCACTGGTTCGATCCCAGTATCGCCCACAAGCACGGCAGGCGGCCCAGATCCACGGATACGTGGACAGGGCCGCCTTCGTCGTTTCCGAGCCAGGTCACGACGCGTCAGGTCACTCTGTGTAGCGTCTCGGCGCCGCGTACCGCGGTATCTCGGCCATGGGGCCATGTGGCCGGACAGCGACGTCCAGGGCGAACGAAGAGGGCCTCGGCCTCGGGGCATGGGGCTCGATGCCCGGTGCCGGTCTCCGCGGCGGTGCCGGACGGGTGCGGGCCGCGCCCGCGAGGTGTTGGCGCCGCCGCCCGGGGTGGGCGAGGTGGGCCACGATCGACAGCGTCCCCGGTGCCCGCTCCCGGATGACCTGCCGTCAGCCCTTGTGTCGGCCCCGCACACCACCGCCCGGGTGCCCTCCCCCGTGCCCCCGCCCCGCCACGAACACTCCAACGCCCGAAGATCGGGGTGAAGACGGACTTCCAGGATTATGTGGCCTTTTGGGAGAAGTTCCGGACCGGAGCCGCCCGTGGAAATCGGTCGGACATATTCCGGAACGCGGTCCCCTTCTTGCGGAAGTACGACAAGAGAGGAGTGCTGCCCGACCCCGGGCCGCGGATAGACGCCGGAAATGCCGGAGTCGAGAAGGCCGGTCAAGTCAACGTAAAGCAACTCGGTATTCCTTCCGATCCGACACGATGTCACTTGCCGTCGGCGAGGGGGTATTTGAGAAGGCGGGCATCACGCCCTGGCGGGACTGGACCCGGGACGGATGCCGCACCGCCCCGAGGAAGATCCACGACATCCGGAAGGTGCCCGGCGGCACGGACTGACCCGGCAGCAGCGACGCGGTTGCGGCCGTCCGTCCACCACCCCGTCAGATCGGCCTCGTCGAAACCGAGTCCGCGGTCCCCGGTGGCAGAAGTCGGCACGTACCGGCCTCGTCCGCGGATCCCCGGACCGGCACACTCGGTCCATGGACTGGTGTCACTACCGCTTCCGCAGCCTGTGGGCCCTGCCCGCGCCGCCCGCCGACGTCTACCGTGCTCTCGAACAGGCCGAGGACTACCCGCGTTGGTGGCCCCAGGTCCGCGAGGTGCGCCCGGCCGGCGACCGGAGCGGCATCATCCGGGTCCGCTCGCTCCTGCCGTACGACCTGGTCTTCACCGCACACGAGGTGCGGAGCGACCCGGTCGCCGGGGTCCTGGAGATCGCGATGTCGGGCGACATCGAGGGCTGGGCCTGCTGGACCGTGCGCGCCGACGGGCCGGGCACCCGCGCCCGGTACGACCAGGAGGTCGACGTGCGCAAGCCCCTGCTGCGGCGGCTCGCGGTGCCGGGACGGCCTCTGTTCAGGCTCAACCACGCGCTGATGATGCGTGCCGGGCAGCACGGACTGAGGGCCTCTCTGCGAGCGGTTTGAACGACACCCGCCAGGACCTGTATTGTTCAGTCCGTTCCCGGGCGATTAGCTCAGTGGGAGAGCGCTTCGTTCACACCGAAGAGGTCACTGGTTCGAACCCAGTATCGCCCACCGGGAAAGGCCGGTCCGTCGCAGACGGACCGGCCTTCTTGCATGCCGGACGGCCGGTGCCGGTGTCCACGCGGGCCGTCCCACGCTCGCGTCGGCCCGCCACGCGCGCCCGCGCTCAGGCCGCCGCGGACAGCTCCGGCCGCAGCGGCCACGACGGATCCACCGACTCCTCCGAGCCGCTGCGCGCGAACCAGGCCTGCAGCCCACGTGCCTGCGCCGCGTGCCACACGGACTGCAAGGTGTGCAGTTCGGCGGGGGAGAGCCGCTCCAGCCGGGGCGCGAACCGGCGTCCCACCGCACGTACCACCTCCATCGCGGCCAGCGCGTCCGCCGCCGCGTCGTGCGCGCCCTCCAGGGCGACGCCGTAGTGAGCGCAGAGGTCGGTGAGTGTGCGCCGGCCCTTGCGATAGCGGTCCAGATGTTTGTCCAGGACCCGTGGATCGAGCACGCGCAGCGGCGCCGACTCGAACCAGCGGTCGAGACAGGACGCCCGATGCCTGCGCAACTCCCGGTCCAGGAGCGTCAGATCGAACGGCGCGTTCATCACCACCAGCGGGCGGCCCACCGCCGCCTGCTCGTCCAGCACCCGGACTATCTCGTCCATCACCGGCGACGGCCAGCGGCCGTTGCGCTGCAGATGTTCCTCCGTCAGCCCGTGCACCGCCGTCGCACCCTCGGGAACCGGCACCCCCGGGTTCACCAGCCACCGGGTCACCCGGGGGCGGGAACCCGCGGCGTCCTGGACGACGACGGCGGCCGACACGATCCGGTCGGTCTCGACGTCCACGCCCGTGGTCTCCGTGTCGAACGCGGCCAAGGGGCCCTCGTACCAGCACGTCATACGCACACAACTCCTCGTTCACCCACGGCAGCTGACGCACCGTCTTCTGCCCGTTTGGTGATACCCGGGCTGTTTGCGCCGTACGCCGGAAGGAGACAACAGAGGTACGGGTCTTTGCAGTTCAGCGGCCCGTCGCGGGGATTCTCTTGGCTTGGAAGGCTGTTGGACTCATGGCAATCGCGCAGCCCGAGCGGGGCGGGCTGCTGCCCCAGCGGACGGCACCCCATCGCGGCACGCTCGCCACCACCGCCTGCATGGAGACACTGCAGGTCGGCTACCTGCACGCCGTCGCCGCCGCGGCCGGCTGCTCGCTGTCCCAGCCCTTTCCGGACAACGGGATCGACTGGCACGTCAGTCACAGCGGCCCGGGACACACGGTCGACGACGAAGTCACCATCAAGGTGCAGCTCAAGTGCACGTACCAGATCCCGCCGAACCCCCCTGGACCCGCCTTCTCCTTCACGCTCGACAACGAGCACCTGGCGAAGCTCGCCCGCACCCCGGTCTCGGTGCACAAGATCCTGGTCGTGATGCTCGTGCCCCGGTCCCAGGACGACTGGCTGCGCGCCAGCCACGACCGCCTCGACCTGCGGCACTGCTGCTACTGGACCAACCTCGCCGGGCAGCCCGTCACGGGCCGGCGCAGAACCACCGTCCGCATACCGACCTCGCGCATCTTCGACGACCGGGCCCTGTGCGAGATCATGACGCGGGTCGGGACGGGAGGCAGACCATGACGCACCGTCCGATCGACGAGCCCCTCCGGCCGGTCAGGCCGCACCCCGCGGAGGCCCACTGGACCGAGCCGCCCGAGCCCGGCCAGGTCGACCCCGCCGTGCTCAGCGCGCTGCTGCACCGGCACGGCTGGCAGCGCCGCGGCGGCGCCGCGGGACGGTACGGCAGGTGGACCCCACCCGGGCCCGGCGGCTCGGGCACCAGCCTGCTCGTGCCCGAGAACCGGGCCTTCCCCGACAGCGACGACCTCCTCGGCGAGGCCCTCGACGCACTCTCCCGCAGCGGCTCCCCCTCCGCGCGCGACGTCCTGGTCGCGCTCGCCGTGCCCAGCGACGAGATCCGCTGGTGGCGCGACGTCCCGAGGGGCCCGGTCGGCGCCACGCCCTGGAGCGTCGAGGAGCGGCTGCGCTCGGCCGCCCGCCAGATGCTGCTCGCGGCCGCCCTCGCCACCCGCGCGCGGGCCGGCTACTACGGCATCCGGTACCGCAGGCCCGCCGCCGCCTCCCTGGAGAACGTCCTCGTCGGCGCCGACCCCGACGGACGCCGGCTCACCGCCTTCGTACCCGTGGACACCGGCCGGCCGATGGCCATACGCCTGCACCAGGCGCTGTACGCCGCCCGCGAGGCCATCGACTACCAGCGGGCCACCGGCGGCATGGACGCCTTCGACGCGGCCGTCGAAGCAGGCGTCAGCCATGAACTCACCGAGGCCGTCGTCGCCCTCGTACGCGGCACCGAGGGCGCCCGCATCGCCGTCGAGTGGGCGCCCGCCGCCGGCGTACCCGAGGGCTGCGCGTCGCCCGACGAGGCCGTCGAGTTCTCGCCCGGCGACGTGCCCGTGCTGCGCGAGGCCGCGGCGCGCTACCTGCGCGAGGAACCGTCCGTGCCGGTCCGGATCACCGGCGCCGTGGTGCGGATACGCAGGTCGGAGCCGCGCGGCGAGGGCACCGTACGGCTGCGGGTCATCGCGGGCGCCGAGGTCCCGTACGTACGTGTGACCCTCGACGAGGAGGCGTACCGGATAGCGGGGCAGGCCCATCTCGTCGGGCTGCCGGTGCGGGTGCACGGGCGGCTGGAGAGCCGCGGCGGCTTCCGCAGACTCACGGACGCCTCCGGGGTCGCACCCGTGCAGGTCGACGAGGCCGAACGCGACCGGCTGATGAAGTCGCTCCAGGAGAATCTGGACTTCTTCGAGGAGGCCTGCAGCGGGGACTGAGCCCGGACCGGCGGGAACCGTTTCGCGGAGGGGGGCCTCGGCTCGGTACGATTCCTGTCTGCGCCCGCGTGTCGCGGCGCGCCCACCTTCAGGCAGGAGAGTCCGGTGTCAGACGTCCGTGTGATCATCCAACGCGATTCCGAGCGGGAAGAGCGCGTGGTGACGACGGGCACTACGGCCGCCGATCTCTTCACCGGTGAGCGCACCGTCGTCGCGGCGCGCGTGGCCGGCGAGCTGAAGGACCTCGCGTACGAGGTGAAGGACGGCGAGGAGGTCGAGCCGGTCGAGATCTCCTCCCAGGACGGCCTGAACATCCTGCGCCACTCCACCGCGCACGTCATGGCCCAGGCCGTGCAGGAGCTCTTCCCCGAGGCCAAGCTCGGCATCGGCCCGCCGGTCAAGGACGGCTTCTACTACGACTTCGACGTCGAGAAGCCGTTCACGCCCGAGGATCTCAAGGCCATCGAGAAGAAGATGCAGGAGATCCAGAAGCGCGGCCAGCGCTTCTCCCGCCGTGTGGTCACCGACGAGGCCGCCCGCGAGGAGCTCGCCACGGAGCCGTACAAGCTGGAGCTCATCGGCATCAAGGGCACCGCGGCCGCCCAGGACGGGACCGACGGCGCGGACGTCGAGGTCGGCGGCGGCGAACTGACCATGTACGACAACCTCGACGCCAAGACCGGCGAGCTGTGCTGGAAGGACCTCTGCCGCGGTCCTCACCTGCCCACCACCCGCAACATCCCGGCGTTCAAGCTCATGCGCAACGCCGGCGCGTACTGGCGTGGCAGCGAGAAGAACCCGATGCTCCAGCGCATCTACGGCACCGCCTGGCCGTCCAAGGACGAGTTGAAGGCGCACCTGGACTTCCTCGCGGAGGCCGAGAAGCGCGACCACCGCAAGCTGGGCAACGAGCTGGACCTCTTCTCCATCCCGGACCAGATCGGCTCCGGCCTCGCCGTCTTCCACCCCAAGGGCGGCATCATCCGCCGGGTCATGGAGGACTACTCGCGCCGGCGGCACGAGGAGGAGGGCTACGAGTTCGTCTACACCCCGCACGCGACCAAGGGGAAGCTCTTCGAGACCTCGGGCCACCTGGACTGGTACGCCGACGGCATGTACCCGCCCATGCAGCTCGACGAGGGCGTGGACTACTACCTCAAGCCCATGAACTGCCCGATGCACAACCTGATCTTCGACGCGCGCGGCCGCTCGTACCGCGAACTGCCGCTGCGTCTCTTCGAGTTCGGGACCGTGTACCGGTACGAGAAGTCGGGCGTCGTGCACGGCCTGACCCGCGCCCGCGGTTTCACGCAGGACGACGCGCACATCTACTGCACCAAGGAGCAGATGGCGGACGAGCTCGACAAGACGCTCACCTTCGTCCTGAACCTGCTGCGCGACTACGGCCTCACCGACTTCTACCTGGAGCTGTCCACCAAGGACCCGGAGAAGTTCGTCGGCTCCGACGAGGTCTGGGAGGAGGCCACCGAGACGCTGCGGCAGGTGGCCGAGAAGCAGGGCCTCCCGCTCGTCCCCGACCCGGGCGGCGCCGCGTTCTACGGCCCGAAGATCTCCGTCCAGACCAAGGACGCCATCGGCCGGACCTGGCAGATGTCGACCGTGCAGCTCGACTTCAACCTGCCCGAGCGCTTCGACCTCGAGTACACCGGTCCCGACGGCTCCAAGCAGCGTCCGGTGATGATCCACCGCGCGCTGTTCGGCTCCATCGAGCGCTTCTTCGCGGTGCTCCTCGAGCACTACGCGGGCGCGTTCCCGGCCTGGCTGGCGCCCGTCCAGGCGGTCGGCATCCCGATCGGCGACGCGCACGTGGAGTACCTCCAGAAGTTCGCCGCCGAGGCGAAGAAGAAGGGCCTGCGCGTCGAGGTCGACTCCTCCTCCGACCGCATGCAGAAGAAGATCCGCAACGCGCAGAAGCAGAAGGTGCCCTTCATGGTCATCGCGGGCGACGAGGACATGGCGGCCGGCGCCGTCTCCTTCCGCTACCGCGACGGCTCGCAGGAGAACGGCATCCCGGTCGACGAGGCGATCGCCAAGATCGCGAAGATCGTCGAGGAGCGCACGCAGGTCTGACGCGCGGAGTGATCCGACGCGGAGAGCGATCCGACGCGGAGAGTGATCCGACGCACACGGCGAGGGGCCCCCGGGGAGTTCAGAACCCCGGGGGCCTCTCGTCGTCCTCGCGCGCGAAGACGTGCAGCAGCCACGACGAGAACGACCCTGTGACCGCGCCGAGCAGCGCCAGACCGCACGCCATCAGACCCACCGCGATCGTGCGTCCCAGCCGGGTCACCGGGACGGCGTCCCCGTAACCCACCGTCGCGAGGGTGGAGCACGTCCACCACACCGAGTCCCCGAAGGTGCGGATCGTCGCGTGCGGTGCCGAGTGCTCCTGCTGGTAGACGGCGAGAGCCCCGGCGAAGCCGAGCAGCAGCACCGACAGACCCGCGTAGAAGACCACGCGCGCGTGCAGGGCGAGACGGGGCTGTCCGCGACGGCGCTGCACGGCCTCGTACACCTTGACGACGCGCAGCGGGCGCAGCAGGGGCAGGACGAGCACCAGCGTGTCCAGCCAGTGGGCCGGTACGAAGCGGGGCCCCTGGCCGCTCAGCCGCCAGCGCACTCCGTAGTCGACCAGGAACAGACCCCAGGCGGCCAGCATCGCGGCCAGGCACGCGTCCCGCGCGGCGGGCGGCAGACCGTGGCCCAGGACCAGCACCGCGTAGGCGGTGAGAAACAGCAGCGAGCACAGACCGAGCGGGACCTCGGTGCGCCGTTCCCAGCGGGCCTGCGGGCTGTCGTCGTCCACAGGCCCAGCTTGGCCCGGGGCGCATTCGGGCGAGCCCCGCCGACACGCCGCGAACGGGCGAAGCAATATGCTGCACCACATGACGAGTGAGCCGGAGCAGCAGATCGGAGTGGGGACGCAGGACGCGTTCCAGCGCTTGTGGACGCCCCACCGGATGGCCTACATCCAGGGCGAGAACAAGCCCACCGGCCCGGGGGCCGATGACGGCTGTCCGTTCTGCTCGATCCCTGCCAAGTCCGACGAGGACGGGCTCATCGTCAGGCGCGGTGAGCAGGTGTACGCGGTGCTCAACCTCTACCCGTACAACGGCGGCCATCTCATGGTCGTGCCCTACCGCCATGTCGCGGACTACACCGACCTGACCGGCCCGGAGACCGCCGAGCTCGGCGAGCTGACCAAGCAGGCCATGACCGCGCTGCGGGCCGCGTCCGGTGCGCACGGCTTCAACATCGGCATGAACCAGGGGACTGTGGCCGGCGCGGGTATCGCCGCCCACCTCCACCAGCACGTCGTGCCCCGCTGGGGCGGCGACACCAACTTCATGCCGGTCGTCGGTCACACCAAGGTCCTGCCCCAACTGCTCGCGGACACCCGCAAGATGCTCGCGGAGGCCTGGCCCAAGCCGTAGCCCTGCCGGGCCCGTAAGGGCGCGGAAAGGGGGCGTGGGAATCCACGCCCCGACCGCTCCCACGGGCCGGCCCCGGCGCCCCGCACGGCGCACGCCCACGCCTGGCACGGCGCGTGCACGTGCCCCGCACGTCGCCCGGCACGGCCCGCTCGTGACTCGTGCGGCGCCTGCCCGTGCTAGGTAAAGCCCGATCGTGACTAGTACGACGCCCGGCCGTGCTCAGTACGGCGCCCCGCTCGTGACTTGTGCGGGCGCCTGCCCGTGCTCCGTACGGCCCGCTCGTGACTCGTGCGGGCGCCTGCCCGTGCTCCGTGCGGCGCCCGCTCGTGACTCGTACGGCGCCCGGCCGTGCTCCGTACGGCGCCTGCCTGTGTCCCGCACTCAGCCCTGCACGGCGCCCGCTCGTGACCTGTGCGGCGCCGGCCGTGCTCCGTACGGCGCCCGTCCGCGCCCCGCACTTCGCCCCGCACGGCGCCCGCGCCTGACCCGAACGGCACCCGCCCGGGACCCGCGCGGCGCCCGCCCGCGCCCGCCCCCGGCGAGCACGGCGCCCGTCCGCGCCCCGTGACGGCGCGCACGGGAGCCGCCGCCTCCTGCTGAGCCGCCGGAGGCCTACGCGTCGTAGACGTCGTCCTTCTTCGGTGTCGGGTCCTGTACCGCGCCGCTGAGCACGGACGTGCGGCCGTCGAACTTCGTGGTGTCCACGTTGTGGCCCTTGAGGAACTCGATGACCGCCTCGTGCACGACACGGAGCACGGGGGTCGCGGAGCGCAGGACGTCGTCGGTCATGAAGCGGTTCTTCCAGGGCTGGTCGGCCCAGGCGTGCCGCAGTCCGAAGGGTTCGGGAAGCGTCAGCGAGCCGCCGAGCCAGTTCAGGAACGGCGGGTACCAGGTGAACGGGGCGCGGGCCGCGAGCCGTACGACCTCGTCGTTGCCGACCAGCGGGAGCTTCACCGTGCGGGTCTCCCAGAACTTGACCGTCTTGGCGACCTTCTTCTCCTTGGCCGCCGGCTTCCCCATGAACAGGCCGTTGACCGGTCCCAGGGCGTGGCCGGTGAGTTCGATGCGCAGGGTCTTGTGCAGCACCGTCACCGAGACGAGCATGCTGATCACCAACTGGCCGTCGAAGAGGGTCCACTGGACCCCGAGGTAGTGCCGCTGGCCGCTGTTGTACTGCTGCTTGTTGCAGATGTCCCGTATCTGCTGGAGGTTGACCTGGTGAGCCGTGCTGCCGCTCGGGCGCGTGACCTCCTTGGCGGTCGCCGGGATGTGCGTGACGACCCAGTGCCGGATCTCGGGCTTGGGGAAACCGCCCGTGGTCAGCGGGCTCGTGTTGAGCCGCTCCAGCGCCCGCTCGATGGCGCTCACGACGTCGAAGCTCTGGAACCTGTTGATCTCCGGGGGCGGCACCAGGTGCTTGGCGAGCTCCGCGCTGAGCGACCCCACCTTCTGCACCTGGTCCGAGACGACCGGCACCAGATCCTCGGCGAGGTGCCAGTGCCCCCAGCGCGTACCCATGCCGAGGATGCCCTTGGGGCCGGCGTAGAAGACCGAGTTCGACCGCTGCTCGTCCCGCAGCTCGCCGAACGCCTGACGCAGCCGCTCGGCCCGGGTGTCGCCGGGGCTGCTGGGGACGGACTCGGGGACCCGGGCGCCCACGGTGCTGCCGGACAGGAGGTTGTTCCAGCGGGCGCGCAGGTCCTTCGCGGTGCGCTCGCAGATCTGCTTCGCCAGCAGCCAGCCGACGACCGGGGCGACGATCGCGCCCCGCACGTACCAGGCCAGGGGACCGGTGAAGGGCAGCCGGATCATGGCGATCACGGCGACGACGCCCACGGCGACGAGGAGAGCGGTGGCGAGGGCGGAGGCACGCTTGTCCTCGCGCTTGGAGACGGCGGTCCGTATCTGGAAGACCAGCAGCCACAGCAGGAGGCCCGGCAGGAAGAGCAGGCCGCAGACCGCCATCACGACCGTGAGGCGGGTGTCGCGCTCCCTGCGGAGGCGGTTGGCCGCCAGACAGTGCTCGACCACCGCCTGCGGCTCGATGCCGAAGGACTGGACGACCGGCTTGCGGCCGACACCCAGCATCCGGTTCACCACGGACTGGGCGAAGGCCTCGCCGAGGTTGGGCCGGAAGATCGTCGCCCACTTGCGGCTCGGGCTGACCTTCGACTCGTGCCACTCGTTGTTGGCCTCGAGGATCTTCCCGACCTCGTCGTCCCGGTACGCGGCCGAGGCCAGGGCGTAGGTCGCCATCTCGTCCGAACCCGAACGTGGCACCTGTGGCCCGAAGATGTCCTCGAAACCGGTTGGAACCGTCATTCCCGCCCCCATCGCCGCGGTGTCGCTTCTGCGGCTTTTCCCGACTTCCCTGCCCCGCACACCTGTTGATCAGCCTGTCATGGTGATCGACTCGCCACGTCATCAGCCATCAGCTTGATCAGGTCATCAGCGTATCGGCAGGCGGCGGCCTTCGTCGGCGGACGGCCGAAGCCGCCCGCCGAGGGTGAACCGAAGCCTGTCCGGTGTGAATTACGAGGCCTCCCGCGTCTGTTCGCGCATCCTCTCGGCGATCTGCGGCGGCATAGGCTCGTGCCGCGCGTAACTGCGCTGGAAACGCGCGGTGCCGTGCGAGAGCGAGCGCAGATCGACGGCGTACCGCCCGATCTCCATCTCCGGCACCTCGGCCCGTACGAGCGTGCGGCCGCCGCTCGTCTGCTCCGTGCCGACGACCCGGCCACGCCGCCCCGACAGGTCGCTCATGACGGCGCCCACGTAGTCGTCGCCGACCATGACGGTCACCTCGGCGACCGGCTCCAGCAGATGGATCCTCGCCTCGGCGGCGGCCTCGCGCAGCGCCAGCGCGCCCGCGGTCTGGAAGGCGGCGTCGGAGGAGTCCACCGAGTGCGCCTTGCCGTCGAGCAGGGTGATCCGTACGTCGATGAGCGGATGGCCCGCGGCCACGCCCCGGGCCGCCTGGGCGCGCACGCCCTTCTCGACGGACGGGATGAACTGCCGTGGCACGGCCCCGCCGACGACCTTGTCCACGAACTCGATGCCCGACCCGTTCGGGAGGGGTTCGACCTCGATCTCGCAGATCGCGTACTGGCCGTGGCCGCCGGACTGCTTCACATGGCGCCCGCGCCCCGCGGACCTGGCCGCGAACGTCTCCCGCAGGGAAACCTTGTGCGGGACCACGTCGACCTGGACGCCGTACCGGCTGCGCAGCCGTTCCAGGGCGACGTCCGCGTGCGCCTCGCCCAGACACCACAGGACCACCTGGTGGGTGTGCTGGTTCTGTTCCAGGCGCATGGTGGGGTCCTCGGCGACCAGCCGGCCGAGACCCTGCGAGAGCTTGTCCTCGTCGGCCTTGCTGTGGGCCTGGATGGCGAGTGGCAGCAGCGGGTCGGGCATCTGCCACGGTTCCATCAGCAGCGGGTCGTCCTTGGCCGAGAGCGTGTCCCCGGTCTCCGCCCGGTTGAGCTTCGCCACGCACGCCAGGTCGCCCGCGATGCAGTGGGTGAGGGCGCGCTGCTGTTTGCCGAACGGCGCGGACAGCGCGCCCACGCGTTCGTCGACGTCGTGGTCCTCGTGGCCGCGGTCGGTGAGCCCGTGTCCGGAGACGTGCACCGTCTCGTCGGGGCGCAGGGTGCCGGAGAAGACGCGGACGAGCGAGACCCGGCCGACGTAGGGGTCGCTCGCCGTCTTCACGACCTCCGCCACCAGCGGCCCGTCCGGGTCGCAGGCCCTGACCTCCCGCGCCGCGCCGTCCGGCGTGGTCACCGTGGGTGCCGCGCGCTCCAGCGGGGTCGGGAAGCCGCCGGTGACGAGCTCCAGGAGCTCGACCGTGCCGAGACCCTGCCGGGCGCCCTCGGCGGCGGGCGCGGCGGCCAGCACGGGGAAGAACGCCCCGCGCGCCACGGCCCGCTCCAGATCCTGCACCAGTGTCTTGAAATCGATCTCCTCGCCGCCCAGATAGCGGTCCATGAGGGTCTCGTCCTCGCTTTCGGCGATGATCCCCTCGATCAGCCGGTTGCGCGCCTCCGCGATCAGCGGCAGCTGCCCGTCCACCGGCTCGGCCTCCTCGCGCTCGCCGGACGAGTAGTCGAACAGCCGCTGCGACAGCAGCCCGATCAACCCGGTCACCGGCGCGTGCCCGTCGGGGCCCGACTCTCCGTGCAGCGGCAGGTAGAGCGGCAGTACGGCGTCGGGGTCGTCGGCGCCGAAGGCCTCCGCGCAGATCCTGGTCATCGCGTCGAAGTCGGCGCGGGCCGATTCGAGGTGGGTGACCACGATGGCCCGCGGCATGCCGACCGCCGCGCACTCGTCCCAGACCATCCGGGTCGAGCCGTCCACGCCGTCCGAGGCCGAGACCACGAAGAGGGCCGCGTCCGCGGCGCGCAGACCGGCCCTGAGCTCCCCGACGAAGTCGGCGTATCCGGGGGTGTCGAGGATGTTGATCTTGTACCCGTCCCATGCGACGGGTACCAGGGAGAGCTGCACCGAGCGCTGCTGCCGGTGCTCGATCTCGTCGTAGTCGGATACGGCGGTGCCGTCCTCCACCCGGCCCGCCCGGTTCACGGCTCCCGCGGTCAGCGCGAGAGCCTCCACCAAAGTCGTCTTGCCCGATCCGCTGTGGCCGACCAGCACCACATTCCGTACGGACGCGGGGTGGTCGGCCGCCGTAGCCCTGCCGGCGGCTCCGGGGTGTGTGTTCGCCTTGTCGCCCATGGCCTTGCCTCCCGTGCACGGTGAGGTCTCTGTGGGCGCGGGCACGACGGATCCTGCCCCGGAACCAGGTCCGGGGTACCCCCAGCGGTACGGCTCCGATGACGCCCGCGGTGACTTCGAGCTTTGCACTCGCGTCACGGTGCGTCCATACGGCGGACGCGATCGCGCCGTGCCGCCCGGGGTGTCCCGCGTGACACGGGGTGCGGGTGCCCGACCGTCGCACATCCGCGCGCGTGACTACGATGGGCCAGCCGGGGGCCAGCAGGGGCCGTCCGGCGACACCGACCCTCGGGAAGGCCATGCTGAACAAGTACGCGCGTGCATTCTTCACGCGTGTCCTCACACCGTTCGCCGCGTTTCTCATCCGCCGGGGGGTGAGCCCCGACACGGTCACCCTCCTGGGCACGGCCGGAGTGATGGCGGGCGCGCTGGTCTTCTACCCCCGGGGAGAGTTCTTCTGGGGCACGATCGGCATCACGCTCTTCGTCTTCTCCGACCTGGTCGACGGCAACATGGCGCGCCAGCTCGGCCGCTCCAGCCGGTGGGGTGCCTTCCTGGACTCCACGCTCGACCGGGTCGCCGACGGGGCCATCTTCGGCGGCTTCGCCCTCTGGTACGCGGGCAACGGCGACGACAACGTGCTCTGCGCCGTCTCGATCTTCTGTCTGGCCAGCGGCCAGGTGGTCTCGTACACCAAAGCCCGCGGCGAGTCGATCGGCCTGCCGGTCGCCGTCAACGGTCTGGTGGAACGCGCCGAACGCCTGGTGATCTCGCTGGTCGCGGCGGGCCTCGCGGGGCTGCACCAGTTCGGGGTGCCCGGCATCCAGTGGCTGCTGCCCGTCGCCCTGTGGATCGTCGCCGTCGGCAGCCTGGTCACGCTGGTCCAGCGCGTCGTCACGGTGCGCCGGGAGTCCGCCGAGGCCGACGCGGCCGCCGCGCACAGCAGCGGGGCCACCTCGTGACCAGCCTCCAGGACAGACTGGTGGACGGGGCGTACGCGCTCGGCTGGAGCACCGTCAAGACGCTCCCGGAGCCGGTCGCCGTACGTCTAGGCCGCGCCATTGCGGACGCCGCCTGGAGGAAACGCGGCAAGGGCGTACTGCGCCTGGAGAGCAACTACGCGCGCGTGGTGCCCGACGCGGGCCCGGAGCGGCTCGCGGAACTCTCCCGGGCGGGCATGCGCTCCTACCTGCGTTACTGGATGGAGTCCTTCCGCCTTCCCGCCTGGAGCCGGGAGCGCGTGCGGGACGGATTCGACCCCAGGGACGTGCACCACCTGACGGACGGCATCGCCTCGGACCGGGGTGTCGTCCTCGCCCTCCCGCACATGGGCAACTGGGACCTCGCGGGCGCGTGGGTCACCACCAAGCTGGAGACGCCGTTCACCACCGTGGCCGAGCGCCTCAAGCCGGAATCGCTGTACGACCGCTTCGTCGCCTACCGCGAGGGCCTCGGTATGGAGGTCCTCCCGCACAGCGGCGGCACCGCGTTCGGCACCCTGGCCCGGCGGCTTCGCGACGGAGGCCTGGTCTGTCTGGTAGCCGAACGCGACCTGTCCGCGTCCGGCGTCGAGGTCAAGTTCTTCGGAGAGGCCACCCGGATGCCCGCGGGCCCGGCGCTGCTGGCCCAGCAGACCGGGGCGCTGCTCCTCCCGGTGACGCTCTGGTACGACGACTCACCGGTGATGCAGGGCCGTGTGCATCCCCCCGTCGAGGTCCCCGAGACAGGTACCCGGGCCGAGAAGACGTCTGTCATGACACAGGCGCTGGCCGACGCCTTCGCCACGGGTATTTCCGACCATCCGGAGGACTGGCACATGCTGCAGCGCCTGTGGCTCGCTGATCTGGAGCCCCGCCCCGCACCGTCCGACGGGGAGCGGCCGTGAAGATCGGCATCGTCTGCCCGTACTCGTGGGACGTGCCGGGTGGCGTCCAGTTCCACATCCGCGACCTCGCCGAGCACCTCATCCGCCTCGGGCACGAGGTCTCCGTCCTCGCCCCCGCGGACGACGAGACGCCCCTGCCGCCGTACGTCGTCTCGGCGGGCCGCGCGGTCCCGGTGCCCTACAACGGCTCCGTGGCGCGCCTGAACTTCGGCTTCCTGTCGGCGGCCAGGGTGCGGCGCTGGCTGCACGACGGCACCTTCGACGTGATCCACATCCACGAACCGACCTCGCCGTCCCTGGGACTGCTCGCGTGCTGGGCCGCGCAGGGGCCGATCGTCGCCACCTTCCACACCTCCAACCCGCGCTCCCGGGCGATGATCGCCGCGTACCCGATCCTGCAGCCCGCGCTGGAGAAGATCAGCGCGCGGATCGCGGTGAGCGAGTACGCGCGGCGCACGCTCGTCGAGCACCTGGGCGGCGACGCGGTCGTCATCCCGAACGGCGTCGACGTCGACTTCTTCGCCCGCGCCAAGACCCAGCAGGAGTGGCAGGGCGACACCCTCGGGTTCATCGGCCGCATCGACGAGCCCCGCAAGGGTCTGCCCGTCCTCATGAAGGCACTCCCGAAGATCCTCGCCGAACGCCCGTCGACCAGACTCCTGGTCGCCGGCCGGGGCGACGAGGAGGAGGCCGTCGAGTCGCTGCCCGCCGAGATGCGTTCACGCGTCGAGTTCCTCGGCATGATCAGCGACGCGGACAAGGCCCGCTTCCTGCGCAGCGTCGACCTGTACGTGGCACCCAACACCGGCGGCGAGAGCTTCGGGATCATCCTGGTGGAGGCCATGTCCGCGGGGGCGCCGGTGCTCGCCTCCGACCTCGACGCCTTCGCCCAGGTGCTCGACCAGGGAGCGGCCGGGGAACTGTTCGCCAACGAGGACGCGGACGCGCTGGCCGCTTCCGCCGTACGCCTGCTCGGCGACCCCGAGCGCCGCGCCGAGCTGCGTGTGCGGGGCAGCGCTCACGTACGGCGCTTCGACTGGTCGACCGTCGGCGCCGACATCCTGTCCGTGTACGAGACGGTGACGGACGGGGCGGCGGCGGTGGCCGCGGACGAACGGACGGGGCTGCGGGCACGGTTCGGGCTGGCGCGGGAATGAGCGCCGGGGAGTGGCACGCGGGGGGCTAAGGGCTGTCCCGTGATCCCCGGTGGATCGGCGCTCGGCGTCGGATGCGGTGCATCGCAAGGCGGAGGGTCGTCCTCGTACTGGGTGTATCCGGGCGATCCGACAACGCGGCGAGGTGCCCGTGGCTGTCGTCGTGCGCTCGCCGGGCTTACGGGACAGCCCTTAGGGAGGGGGAGTGCGCGGACGCTCCTCTCCGTGGCGGACGCGTGCGCAGGGGACGTGAGGGGCGGGTGGCCACGCCCGAGTAGCCTTGCCGCCCGTGACCGCAACCTTGATCTGGATCCTCGTCGGCCTCGCCGCGATCGGCCTCTACCTGAGCTGGACCGCGGGGCGTCTCGACCGGCTGCACGCCCGGATCGACGCCGCGCGCGCCGCACTCGACGCGCAGCTGTTGCGCCGCGCCTCGGTCGCCCAGGAGCTGGCGACCTCCGGGGTGCTCGACCCGGCCGCCTCCATCGTGCTGTACGAGGCGGCGCACGCCGCCCGGCAGGCGGAGGAGGAGCAGCGCGAGGTCGCCGAGAGCGAGCTGAGCCAGGCCCTGCGGGCCGTCTTCGGCGAGGTGCAGCAGATGGAGGCGGTGCGGGAGGCACCGGGCGGGGACGCGGCAGCGAGCGAGCTGGCGCAGGCGGTACGGCGGGTGCCGATGGCCCGGCGGTTCCACAACGACGCCGTGCGGGCGGCGCGGGCGTTGCGCAGGCATCGCAAGGTGCGGTGGTTCCGGCTGGCCGGTCATGCCGCCTTCCCGATGGCCTTCGAGATGGACGACGAGCCGCCTACCGCGTTGGCTGACCGGCCCACGAACTGAGCCGCCTGCTGCCCCGCCGTCCTGGGGGCTGCCGCCCCCAGACCCCCGCTTCGGCCTGAACGGCCTCGTCCTCGAACGCGGGACGGGCTGGAGATGCGGGCCTGCGCTGGAGATGCGGGCTGTGCGGAAGGTGCGGGCCTGCGCTGAAGATGCGGGCTTGTGCTGGGGGTGTCGGCGTGTGCTGCATGGTTCCGGCCGGGGTCATGTATTGCAGCCCGTCCGGCGTTTGAGGACGAGCCCTTCGGGCGATGGCGGGGGTCCGGGGGGCGCAGCGCCCCTGGCGGGGTCCGGGGCGGAGCCCCGGGGACGATGGGGGTTCCCCCTGCTCGAGCGAAGTCGAGAGCTTGGGGGAGGGTAGGGGCGGCGGGGGCGGAAAACGATCCACCGGGTCCCCATTGGCCCTTGCAGTGGCCTGGTCCACTCCCGTTTCCTCGGTACTGCAGAAACCCTCTTTCACCGAGTGAGGTCAACCCGTGTCCAGCACGCTCCCCACCCCCGCCCGCCCCGAAGACAACGCGGCGACCGGCACCGCCCGAGTGAAGCGCGGCATGGCCGAGCAGCTCAAGGGCGGCGTGATCATGGACGTCGTCACCCCGGACCAGGCGAAGATCGCCGAGGACGCGGGCGCCGTCGCCGTCATGGCCCTGGAGCGGGTCCCGGCCGACATCCGCAAGGACGGCGGCGTGGCCCGGATGTCCGACCCGGACATGATCGAGGGCATCATCGACGCCGTCTCGATCCCGGTGATGGCCAAGTCCCGCATCGGCCACTTCGTCGAGGCCCAGGTCCTGCAGTCCCTCGGCGTCGACTACATCGACGAGTCCGAGGTCCTCACCCCGGCCGACGAGGTCAACCACTCCGACAAGTGGGCGTTCACCACCCCCTTCGTCTGCGGTGCCACCAACCTGGGCGAGGCCCTGCGCCGCATCGCCGAGGGCGCCGCCATGATCCGCTCCAAGGGCGAGGCCGGCACCGGCAACGTCGTCGAGGCCGTCCGCCACCTGCGCCAGATCAAGAACGAGATCGCCAGGCTGCGCGGCTACGACAACAACGAGCTGTACGCCGCGGCCAAGGAACTGCGCGCCCCCTACGAGATCGTCAAGGAGGTCGCCGAGCTCGGCAAGCTCCCGGTGGTGCTGTTCTCCGCGGGCGGCGTCGCCACTCCGGCCGACGCGGCGCTGATGCGTCAGCTCGGCGCCGAGGGCGTCTTCGTCGGCTCCGGCATCTTCAAGTCCGGCGACCCGGCCAAGCGCGCCGCCGCCATCGTGAAGGCCACCACCTTCTACGACGACCCGAAGATCATCGCGGACGCGTCCCGCAACCTGGGCGAGGCCATGGTCGGCATCAACTGCGACACCCTCCCCGAGGCCGAGCGCTACGCCAACCGCGGCTGGTAGGACACACCACTCATGAGCACCCCCGTCATAGGCGTCCTGGCCCTCCAGGGTGACGTACGGGAGCACCTCATCGCCCTGGCCGCGGCCGACGCCGTGGCCAGGGCGGTACGGCGCCCCGAGGAACTCGCCGAGGTGGATGGCCTGGTCATCCCCGGTGGCGAGTCCACCACCATCTCCAAGCTGGCCCACCTCTTCGGCATGATGGAGCCTCTCCGCGCGCGCGTGCGCGAAGGCATGCCCGTGTACGGCACCTGCGCCGGCATGATCATGCTCGCCGACAAGATCCTCGACCCGCGCTCGGGGCAGGAGACGATCGGCGGCATCGACATGATCGTGCGCCGCAACGCCTTCGGACGCCAGAACGAGTCCTTCGAAGCGGCGGTCGACGTCGAGGGCGTCGGGGGCGATCCTGTGGAGGGCGTCTTCATTCGTGCCCCCTGGGTCGAGTCCGTGGGTGCGGAGGCGGAAGTGCTGGCCATGCACGAGGGCCACATCGTCGCCGTGCGCCAGGGCAACGCGCTCGCCACGTCGTTCCACCCCGAACTGACCGGAGACCACCGCGTGCACGGCCTGTTCGTCGACATGGTGCGCGCGAACCGGACACCCGGCTCCTTGTAGGATCTGGGGGTCCCCCAGGCTCTTAAAGTGTGGGGGAGTTCGTACAGGATGGGTTACGCGAAGGAGACAGGCAGATGTCCGGCCACTCTAAATGGGCTACGACGAAGCACAAGAAGGCCGTGATCGACGCCAAGCGCGGCAAGCTCTTCGCGAAGATGATCAAGAACATCGAGGTGGCGGCCCGCACGGGCGGCGCCGACGTGTCCGGCAACCCGACGCTCTTCGACGCCATCCAGAAGGCCAAGAAGAGCTCGGTCCCGAACAAGAACATCGACTCGGCGGTCAAGCGCGGCGCCGGCCTCGAAGCCGGTGGCGCCGACTACGAGACGATCATGTACGAGGGTTACGGCCCGAACGGTGTCGCGGTGCTCATCGAGTGCCTCACCGACAACCGTAACCGCGCCGCCTCGGACGTCCGCGTCGCCATGACCCGTAACGGCGGCAACATGGCCGACCCGGGTTCGGTCTCGTACCTCTTCAACCGCAAGGGCGTCGTCATCGTCCCCAAGGGCGGCCTGTCCGAGGACGACGTCCTGGGTGCCGTGCTCGACGCGGGCGCCGAGGAGGTCAACGACCTCGGTGAGTCCTTCGAGGTCATCTCCGAGGCGACCGACCTGGTCGCCGTGCGCACCGCCCTCCAGGACGCCGGGATCGACTACGACTCCGCGGACGCCAACTTCGTCCCGACCATGCAGGTCGAGCTGGACGAGGAGGGCGCCCGGAAGATCTTCAAGCTGATCGACGCGCTCGAGGACAGCGACGACGTGCAGAACGTCTTCGCCAACTTCGACGTCAGCGACGAGGTCATGGAGAAGGTCGACGCCTGAGCCGCCGACAGCCGAACGGGCCGACGGGACACACCCGTCGGCCCGTCGCTTTGTCAGTGGCACCCGATAGCCTGCACAAACAGCTGTCACCAGTGGGTGACCGGGGAGATCGACGAAGGGGGACCGGGGTGCGGGTACTGGGTGTCGACCCCGGGCTGACCCGATGCGGCGTCGGCGTGGTCGAAGGAGTCGCGGGCCGGCCCCTGACGATGCGCGGGGTCGGTGTCGTACGCACCCCGGCCGACGCCGAGTTGGGCCTGCGCCTCGTCGCCGTCGAGCAGGGCATCGAGCGGTGGCTCGACGAGTACGCGCCCGAATGCGTCGCGGTGGAGCGGGTGTTCAGCCAGCACAACGTCCGTACGGTGATGGGCACCGCCCAGGCCAGCGCCGTCGCCATGCTCTGTGCCGCCCGGCGCGGCATCCCCGTCGCCCTGCACACCCCGAGCGAGGTCAAGGCCGCCGTCACCGGCAGCGGACGCGCGGACAAGGCCCAGGTCGGCGCGATGGTCACCCGGCTGCTCCGGCTGGACGCGCCGCCCAAGCCCGCCGACGCCGCCGACGCCCTCGCGCTGGCGATCTGTCACATCTGGCGCGCGCCCGCCCAGAACCGACTCCAGCAGGCCGTCGCGCAGAACCGACTCCAGCAGGCGGCCGCCCTGCACGCGGCGCAAGCGGCGTCGCAGGCCGCACCGCACCACGCATCGAAAGGCCGTACCGCATGATCGCCTTCGTCAGCGGCCCGGTCGCCGCTCTCGCCCCCGACTCAGCGGTGGTGGAGGTCGGCGGCATCGGCATCGCCGTCCAGTGCACGCCCGGCACCCTCGCCACGCTCCGCATGGGCCAGCCGGCCAGGCTCGCCACCTCCCTGGTCGTCCGCGAGGACTCCCTCACCCTGTACGGCTTCGCGGACGACGACGAGCGCGGGACCTTCGTGCTGCTGCAGACCGCGAGCGGTGTCGGCCCGCGCCTCGCCCAGGCCATGCTCGCCGTGCACACCCCCGACGCCCTGCGCCGGGCGGTCGCCACGGGTGACGAGAAGGCACTCACCGCCGTACCCGGCATCGGCAAGCGGGGAGCCCAGAAACTCCTGCTGGAGCTCAAGGACCGGCTCGGCGAGCCGCTCGGCACGAGCACCGGGATCGGCGCCCCGGTCAGTACCGGCTGGCGCGAGCAGCTGCACGCCGCGCTGATCGGCCTCGGATACGCCACGCGCGAGGCCGACGAGGCGGTCTCCGCGGTCGCCCCGCAGGCCGAGGCCGAGGAGGGCACACCCCAGGTGGGCCGGCTCCTGAAGGCCGCCCTGCAGACCCTCAACCGCGCCCGCTGACCCGGCGGCCCGCCACCCGACCCGACCTGCGCCCGCCGACCCACCGGCCGCCCCACCACCACACCGCGAGGCACACGCAATGAACTGGGACGACACGACCGACGAGACCGCCGCCGACCGGCTCGTCGGCGCGTCCGCCGACCGTGAGGACCAGGCCGTAGAGGCGGCCCTGCGCCCCAAGGACCTGGACGAGTTCATCGGCCAGGAGAAGGTCCGCGAGCAGCTCGACCTCGTGCTGCGCGCCGCCCGTGCCCGCGGCGCCACCGCCGACCACGTGCTGCTCTCCGGCGCCCCCGGCCTCGGCAAGACCACCCTCTCGATGATCATCGCGGCCGAGATGGGCGCCCCCATCCGCATCACCAGCGGTCCCGCCATCCAGCACGCCGGGGACCTCGCCGCGATCCTCTCCTCGCTCCAGGAGGGCGAGGTGCTCTTCCTGGACGAGATCCATCGCATGTCCCGGCCCGCGGAAGAGATGCTCTACATGGCGATGGAGGACTTCCGGGTCGACGTGATCGTCGGCAAGGGCCCGGGGGCCACCGCGATCCCCCTGGAGCTGCCGCCGTTCACCCTGGTCGGCGCCACCACCCGGGCAGGACTGCTGCCGCCCCCGCTGCGCGACCGCTTCGGCTTCACCGCGCACATGGAGTTCTACGAGCCCGCCGAGCTGCAGCGCGTCATCCACCGCTCCGCGAACCTCCTCGACGTGGAGATCGGCACCGAGGGCGCCGCCGAGATCGCCGGCCGTTCCCGCGGCACGCCCCGAATCGCCAACCGTCTGCTGCGCCGCGTCCGGGACTACGCGCAGGTCAAGGCCGACGGCATCATCACCCGCGAGATCGCCTCCGCCGCGCTGAAGGTCTACGAGGTCGACGCCCGCGGTCTCGACCGCCTCGACCGAGGGGTCCTGGAAGCCCTGCTCAAGCTCTTCGGCGGCGGCCCGGTGGGGCTGTCCACGCTCGCGGTCGCCGTGGGGGAGGAGCGGGAGACCGTGGAGGAGGTCGCCGAGCCCTTCCTGGTACGCGAGGGACTGCTCGCCCGTACGCCCCGTGGTCGCGTCGCGACTCCGGCGGCATGGGCACATCTCGGACTCACCCCGCCGCAGCGGGCCATGGGGGGAAACGGACAAGGGGACCTGTTCGGGGCGTGACGGCGCGGGCACTCGCGGGGTCAGGAACCCCGGTGCCATGCTGAGCGTTGTTCCCTGAGTGCGGACTCGCTTAGACTCCGCCGATGCCGCCCTTGTCGGCGACATACATACCCCCATCCAGCAGGCCGCTCACCATCGCGGTCGAAGAAGGAAGTTCCGACCCGTGAGTCTCGTGACCCTCCTCCCGTTCATCGTGCTCATCGGGGCCATGTTCCTGATGACCCGGTCTGCCAAGAAGAAGCAGCAGCAGGCTGCTTCCATGCGCAATGAGATGCAGCCCGGCTCCGGCGTGCGCACGATCGGTGGCATGTACGCCACCGTGAAGGAGGTCAACGAGGACTCGGTCCTTCTTGACGCGGGCCCCGGCGTGGACCTCCTCTTCGCGAAGAACTCGATCGGCGCCGTCCTCACCGACGACGAGTACAACCGCATCGTGCACGGCATCGAGCACGACCTCGAGGCCGACGGTTCGGTTGTCCCGGACGACGCCTCCTCCCTCACCGAGACCGACGAGCCCGCCGCCGACGCCGCTTCCGACGCCTCCGACGACAAGCCCATCGACCTCGGCAAGAAGGACGCCGCGGACGAGCCCGCCGACGCGAAGGCGGCCGAGGGCGACGAAGCAGAGCCGAAGAAGACCGACGGCGAGTCCGGCGCGAAGTAGCATCCCCGGGGGAACACGGCGCGATCCGCTCGCGCCCCGTGAACCCCAGGGATGTGCCTCTGTCGCACGGAGTCCCGACACCATGTCATGGCCGCCCACGCGCTGACCCCGCGCGAGGCGGCCCGAGAGGGAGTACGAGAAGGTGGCAGCACCGAAGAAGGGCCGGAGCGCGAGTGCCCAGAGCAGGCCGGGGCGCTCGCTTGCCCTCATCCTGATCGCCATCGTGGCGCTCACCGGGGGGATGTTCCTCTCCGGGCATTCCACCCCGCGTCTCGGCATCGACCTCGCCGGTGGCACCAGCATCACGCTGGAGGCGAAGAACGAGCCGGGCCAGCCGAACGCGATCAACAAGACCAACATGAACACCGCGGTCGACATCATGAACCGCCGTGTCAATGGTCTTGGTGTCTCCGAGGCAGAGGTCCAGACCCAGGGCGATCGCAACATCATCGTCAACATCCCCAAGGGCACGAACTCCAAGCAGGCCCGGGAGCAGGTCGGTACCACCGCCAAGCTCTACTTCCGCCCGGTGCTGGCCACCGAGGTCTCCGGGAACGCCGCGACGGCCAGCCCCTCGCCGAGCGCCTCCAGCAGCGACTCCTCGAAGGACAAGGCGAGCGACAAGGCGACCGGCAAGCCGACGTCGTCGAGCTCCGCGACTCCGTCGGCCACGGCCACCTCCCAGGGCCGTGCGGTCACGGACGCCCTGAAGGCCGACGCCACGCCGTCCGCGAGCGCCTCGGCGAAGTCGTCGGCGTCCACCGGCACCACGCCGTCGCCGAGCGGCAGCGTCGACCCCGCGGCCGCCAAGCTCCAGGCCCAGTACGCCGCGCTCGACTGCACCGACAAGGCGGTCCGCGCCAAGGCCGGTGACGGCGTCAAGCCCACCGACCCCACCGTGGCCTGTGGCCAGAACTCCTCGGGTCAGTGGCAGAAGTACGTGCTCGGCCCCGCCGAGGTCTCCGGCACGGACATCAAGAGCGCCGCGGCCGTCTTCGACACCCAGAGCGCCGCGGGCTGGAAGGTCACCATGGACTTCACGTCCGGTGGCTCGAAGAAGTTCGCCAGCATCACCGGCAAGCTCGCGCAGAACCAGTCCCCGCAGAACCAGTTCGCCATCGTCCTCGACGGCGAGGTCGTCTCCGACCCGTACGTCAGCCAGGCGCTGACCGGCGGCAACGCGGAGATCTCCGGCAGCTTCACGCAGACCGAGGCGCAGGACCTGGCCAACATGCTGAAGTACGGCGCGCTGCCGCTCACCTTCAAGGAGGCGAGCGTCACCACCGTGACCGCGGCCCTCGGCGGCGAGCAGCTGCACGCCGGTCTGATCGCGGGCGCGATCGGCCTGGGCCTGGTCATCATCTACCTGGTGGTCTACTACCGGGGCCTGTCGATCATCGCCATCGCCTCCCTGATGGTCTCCGCCGTCCTCACGTACGTGATCATGGCGTTGCTCGGCCCCGCCATCGGGTTCGCGCTGAACCTGCCGGCCGTCTGCGGCGCGATCGTCGCGATCGGTATCACGGCGGACTCGTTCATCGTGTTCTTCGAACGCATCCGGGACGAGATCCGCGAGGGCCGCAGCCTGCGCCCCGCCGTCGAGCGGGCCTGGCCGCGCGCCCGGCGCACGATCCTGGTCTCCGACTTCGTGTCGTTCCTCGCCGCCGCGGTGCTCTTCATCGTCACCGTCGGCAAGGTCCAGGGCTTCGCGTTCACCCTCGGTCTGACCACCCTGCTCGACGTGGTCGTCGTCTTCCTCTTCACCAAGCCGCTGATGACGATCCTCGCCCGCAAGAAGTTCTTCGCGAGCGGCCACAGCTGGTCCGGACTCGACCCGAAGCGACTGGGCGCCCAGCCGCCGCTGCGCCGCACCCGTCGCGCGTCCGCCCCCGTCGACACGAAGGAGGCGTGAGATGTCGAAACTCGGCACCCTCGGCGCCCGGCTCCACCGCGGTGAGATCGGCTACGACTTCGTCGGCAAGCGCAAGATCTGGTACGCCATCTCGATCCTGATCACCATCACGGCCATCCTCGGTCTGACGGTGCGCGGCCTGAACATGGGCATCGAGTTCCAGGGCGGAGCCGTCTTCACGACTCCGAAGCACATGACGTCCTCGGTGACCCAGGCCGAGACGTACGCGCAGGACGCCTCCGGTCACGACGCCATCGTCCAGAAGCTCGGCGACGGCAGCCTGCGCATCCAGATCGCGGGCATCGACACCGACAAGTCGGACCAGATCAAGGACCAGCTCTCCAAGGACCTGAAGGTCGACTCGGAGAAGATCAACGCCGACCTGGTCGGTCCCAGCTGGGGTGACCAGATCGCCAACAAGGCCTGGGAGGGCCTGGCGATCTTCATGGTCCTCGTCGTGATCTATCTGGCGATCGCCTTCGAGTGGCGCATGGCCGTGGCCGCCCTGGTCGCCCTGATCCACGACATCACCATCACGGTCGGCATCTACGCCCTGGTGGGCTTCGAGGTCACCCCGGGCACCGTGATCGGTCTGCTGACGATCCTCGGTTACTCGCTCTACGACACGGTCGTCGTCTTCGACAGCCTCAAGGAGCAGACGAAGGACATCACCAAGCAGACCCGCTACACGTACAGCGAGGTCGCCGACCGCTCGATCAACGGCACCCTGGTCCGCTCGATCAACACCACGGTGGTCGCGCTGCTGCCCGTCGGTGGCCTGCTGTTCATCGGTGGCGGCGTGCTCGGCGCGGGCATGCTCAACGACATCTCGCTCTCGCTGTTCGTCGGCCTCGCGGCCGGTGCGTACTCCTCGATCTTCATCGCCACGCCGCTCGTCGCCGACCTCAAGGAGCGCGAGCCGCAGATGAAGGCGCTCAGGAAGCGCGTCCTCGCCAAGCGTGCCCAGGCGGCCGCGAAGGGCGAACCCCTGGACGAGCCGGTCTCGGCCGTCCCGTTCGACGACGATGACGAGCCGGAGGGCGCCACACCGGCGGTCGTCGGTCCGCGTAACCAGCCCGCGTCCCGCAACCGGGGCCGCGGCCGACCTTCGGGGAAGCGCCGATGACTGAGCTGACGGACGTCTCCACGCTGCTGCTCAGCCGTATCCGCGACGTGGTCGACTACCCGGAGCCGGGCGTGACGTTCAAGGACATCACGCCGTTGCTGGCCGACCCGGTGGCCTTCGAGGCGCTGACCGGCGCGCTCGCGGAGATCGCCGTCCGCACCGGGGCGACGAAGGTCGTCGGCCTGGAGGCCCGCGGCTTCATCCTCGGTGCCCCGGTCGCCGTCCGCGCCGGGCTCGGCTTCATCCCGGTACGCAAGGCGGGCAAGCTCCCCGGTGCGACCCTGTCGCAGACGTACGACCTGGAGTACGGCTCGGCCGAGATCGAGGTGCACGCCGAGGACCTGGACGCGGGCGACCGCATCCTGGTCGTCGACGACGTCCTCGCCACCGGCGGCACCGCCGAGGCCTCGCTCCAGCTCGTCCGCCGGGCGGGCGCCGAGGTCGCGGGCGTCGCCGTGCTGATGGAGCTCGGCTTCCTCGGCGGCCGAGGCCGTCTGGAGCCCGCTCTCGCGGGCGCTCCGCTGGAGGCACTGCTCCAGATCTGAGCGATTCGGATCGGCCCGGGAAAGACCCAGGAAACCTTCGGGAAAGGCCTGGGACACCCGTGGGACACCGTCGGAGGCGGGCCCGGAGGAATCCGGAGCCCGCCTCTCGCGTTCCTCCTGTACGGGCCGTCCCCACGGCCCAGAGCGAGCCCGGCGCCCAGGATCGCTACCATGGGGTCTCCGGAGCCTGACCGGGGGACCCGGAACGCGCACGAGGAGCCCTCTTGCCAGACGAGGCCCAGCCACTCACCGCCGCCAAGCCCGAGCCCGCCTCGGGTGGCGCGGACACGCCCGCGAAGAGCGCCGCTCCCGGGCCGGTCGAGCACGCCCAGTCCGCGCGCGACGACAAGGCGGCCGGGCAGTCCCGCCCCAAGCCGGCCGCTCCCGAGCGCGCCGCGAGCACCCCGGCGGTCCGTTCGGCCCCGAGCCAGCCCGCGCGCACCGGTGGCTCCTCCAACCGCGTCCGCGCCCGCCTGGCGCGGCTCGGTGTGCAGCGCTCGAACCCGTACAACCCGGTCCTGGAGCCCCTGCTGCGGATAGTGCGCAGCAACGACCCCAAGATCGAGACGGCCACGCTCCGGCAGGTCGAGAAGGCCTATCAGGTCGCCGAGCGCTGGCACCGCGGCCAGAAGCGCAAGAGCGGCGACCCGTACATCACGCACCCGCTCGCCGTCACCACCATCCTGGCCGAGCTGGGCATGGACCCGGCGACACTGATGGCCGGCCTGCTGCACGACACCGTCGAGGACACCGAGTACGGCCTGGACACCCTCAAGCGCGACTTCGGCGACCAGGTCGCCCTGCTCGTCGACGGCGTGACCAAGCTGGACAAGGTCAAGTTCGGCGAGGCCGCGCAGGCCGAGACCGTGCGCAAGATGGTCGTCGCCATGGCCAAGGACCCCCGTGTCCTGGTCATCAAGCTCGCCGACCGCCTGCACAACATGCGCACCATGCGTTACCTCAAGCGCGAGAAGCAGGAGAAGAAGGCGCGCGAGACCCTGGAGATCTACGCGCCGCTCGCCCACCGCCTGGGCATGAACACCATCAAGTGGGAGCTGGAGGACCTCGCCTTCGCGATCCTCTACCCCAAGATGTACGACGAGATCGTGCGCCTGGTCGCCGAGCGCGCCCCCAAGCGCGACGAATACCTCGCCATAGTGACCGACGAGGTCCAGTCCGACCTGCGCGCGGCCCGTATCAAGGCGACCGTCACCGGCCGCCCGAAGCACTACTACAGCGTCTACCAGAAGATGATCGTCCGAGGCCGTGACTTCGCGGAGATCTACGACCTGGTGGGCATCCGTGTCCTCGTGGACACCGTCAGGGACTGCTACGCGGCCCTCGGCACCGTGCACGCGCGATGGAACCCGGTACCCGGCCGGTTCAAGGACTACATCGCGATGCCCAAGTTCAACATGTACCAGTCGCTGCACACGACGGTCATCGGTCCGAACGGCAAGCCGGTCGAACTCCAGATCAGGACGTTCGACATGCACCGCCGTGCCGAGTACGGCATCGCCGCGCACTGGAAGTACAAGCAGGAGCCCTCCGCCGGCGCCTCCAAGGTGCGCACGGACGCCCCGAAGAGCGTCAGCAAGGACAAGGACGCGGTCAACGACATGGCGTGGCTGCGCCAGTTGCTCGACTGGCAGAAGGAGACCGAGGACCCCAGCGAGTTCCTCGAGTCCCTGCGCTTCGACCTGTCCCGCAACGAGGTCTTCGTCTTCACGCCCAAGGGCGACGTCATAGCGCTCCCGGCGGGCGCGACCCCCGTGGACTTCGCGTACGCGGTCCACACGGAGGTCGGCCACCGCACCATAGGCGCACGGGTCAACGGACGCCTCGTCCCCCTCGAATCCACCCTGGACAACGGCGACTTGGTGGAGGTCTTCACCTCCAAGGCGGCCGGCGCCGGACCCTCCCGGGACTGGCTCGGCTTCGTCAAGTCCCCGCGCGCCCGCAACAAGATCCGCGCCTGGTTCTCCAAGGAACGCCGCGACGAGGCGATCGAGCAGGGCAAGGACGCCATCGCCCGCGCGATGCGCAAGCAGAACCTGCCGATCCAGCGCATCCTGACCGGCGACTCCCTGGTGACGCTCGCGCACGAGATGCGCTACCCCGACATCTCCTCGCTGTACGCGGCGATCGGTGAGGGCCATGTCGCCGCGCAGAGCGTCGTGCAGAAACTGGTGCAGGCCCTCGGCGGCGAGGAGGCGGCCACCGAGGAGATCGACGAGAGCGTCCCGCCCGCCCGCGGACGCGGCCGCAAGCGGCGCTCCAACGCCGACCCGGGTGTGGTCGTCAAGGGCGTCGACGACGTCTGGGTCAAGCTCGCGCGCTGCTGCACCCCGGTCCCCGGCGACCCCATCATCGGCTTCGTCACCCGGGGCAGCGGTGTCTCGGTCCACCGCAGCGACTGCGTCAACGTGGAGTCCCTGTCGCGCGAGCCGGAGCGCATCCTCGACGTGGAGTGGGCGCCCACCCAGTCCTCGGTCTTCCTGGTCGCCATCCAGGTGGAGGCCCTGGACCGCTCCCGGCTGCTCTCCGACGTCACCCGCGTCCTGTCCGACCAGCACGTCAACATCCTGTCCGCGGCCGTCCAGACCTCCCGCGACCGTGTCGCCACCTCACGCTTCACCTTCGAGATGGGCGACCCCAAGCACCTGGGCCACGTCCTGAAGGCGGTACGGGGCGTGGAGGGCGTGTACGACGTGTACCGGGTGACCTCGGCGCGCAGGCCGTAGTCGCGCTCGCCGGCGTACGAAAGGGGCTCCCGTACACCAGTACGGGAGCCCCTTTCGTACGCCCTTGCGCGGAGGGCGACGGCCTGCTCAGCCGCCGAACTCCTGCAGGCCCTTCAGCGCCTGGTCGAGCAGCGCCTGGCGGCCGTCGAGCTCCCGCTGGAGCTTGTCGGCCTTCGAGCTGTTGCCCGCGGAGCGCGCCGCCTCGATCTGGCCCTGGAGCTTGTCCACGGCGGCCTGCAGCTGACCGGTCAGCCCCTCGGCACGCGCGCGTGCCTCCGGGTTGGTCCGGCGCCACTCGGCCTCCTCGGACTCCTGCAGAGCCCGCTCCACCGCGTGCATCCGGCCCTCGACCTTCGGGCGGGCGTCACGCGGCACATGGCCGATGGCCTCCCAGCGCTCGTTGATCGAGCGGAAGGTGGCCCGGGCCGCCTTCAGATCCTGCACCGGGACGAGCTTCTCGGCCTCCTCGGCCAGCTCCTCCTTGAGCTTCAGGTTCTCCGACTGCTCCGCGTCCCGCTCGGCGAAGACCGAACCGCGTGCCGCGAAGAACACGTCCTGGGCGCCGCGGAAGCGGTTCCACAGGTCGTCCTCGTGCTCGCGCTGGGCGCGGCCCGCGGCCTTCCAGTCCGCCATCAGCTCGCGGTAGCGCGCCGCCGTCGGACCCCAGTCCGACGAGGCGGACAGCGACTCGGCCTCCGCGACCAGCTTCTCCTTGGTCTTGCGGGCGTCCTCGCGCTGCGCGTCCAGCGAGGCGAAGTGCGCCTTGCGGCGCTTGGAGAACGCCGAGCGCGCGTGCGAGAAGCGGTGCCACAGCTCGTCGTCCGACTTGCGGTCGAGTCGCGGCAGCCCCTTCCACGTGTCCACCAGGGAGCGCAGCCGCTCACCGGCCGCCCGCCACTGGTCGCTCTGCGCCAGCTCCTCCGCCTCGGTGACCAGCGCCTCCTTGGAGTGCCGGGCCTCGTCGGACTGCTTCGCCCGCTGAACCTTGCGCTCCTCACGGCGCGCGTCCACCGTCTCGACGAGCTTGTCCAGCCGTACCTTCAGTGCCGCCAGATCACCGACCGCGTGGTGGGCGTCCACCTGCGCGCGGATGTGGTCGATGGCGGTCTGGGCGTCCTTCGCCGACAGGTCGGTGGTCTTCACTCGCTTCTCGAGGAGGCCGATCTCCACAACCAGGCCTTCGTACTTGCGCTCGAAGTAGGCCAGCGCCTCATCGGGGGAGCCGGCCTGCCAGGAACCGACGACCTGCTCGCCGTCGGCCGTACGCACGTACACGGTCCCCGTCTCGTCGACGCGGCCCCACGGGTCGCTGCTCACAGCGCCTCCTCCACATGATGCCTGCGAGGGGCTTCAGGGCCCCCGGGCATCGTCCACAGTTTCGTCACGGCCAACATAGGCGACCGGCGGGGCGGCTGTCCGCATCCCGCGCGACCGAAGTTCCCCGGTTGACGGGTCAGGACTTCGAGACCGTAGCCTTGTTGATCACCACGGTCGCGTTCGGTGCGGTGTTGCCCGACTGAGGGTCGGCGGGCTGCGCGCCGGCGGCGGCGATCTTCTTGAGGACCTTCATCCCGGCGCCGGACACCGTCCCGAACGGTGTGTAGTCGGGCGACAGCTGACTGTCCTGGTAGACGAGGAAGAACTGGCTGCCACCTGTGTGGCGTCCCTGCTTCGTCTGGGCGTTGTACTGGTTCGCCATCGCGACGGTGCCCGCCGGATACACGTTGCCCTTGAGGCTCTTGTCCTTCAGGTTCTCGTCCGGGATCGTGTAGCCGGGGCCCCCGGCGCCGGTGCCCTGCGGGTCGCCGCACTGCAGCACGTAGATGCCGTCGGTGGTGAGCCGGTGGCACTTCGTGTGGTCGAAGTAGCCCTTGCCCGCGAGGAAGTCGAACGAGTTCACGGTGTGCGGAGCCGCCGCCGCGTTGAGCGCGATGTCCACGTCTCCGCAGGTCGTGGCCATCTTCATGGTGTAGTCCGCGGACTTGTCGATGGTCATCGCCGGCTCCTTCTTCCAGCTCAGCGACTTCACCGCGCCCGCGGCCGGCTTGTTGCACGGATCCGGCGCCTTGCTGGTCGGGGAGGCGCTCGGCGTGACCTCCGCGCCGGCGTTGGCCTTCTTGTCGTCGTTCTTGAAGACCCCGGTCGCGTACGACACCACACTGCCGACGACGACCACGCCGAGGACCGACGCGACCACCGTGTTGCGCATGTGTGACTTGCGCCGCGCGGCCGTGCGCCGCTGCTGCTGCCGCAAGAACTTCTCCCGGGCGAGCTGACGCCGCCGCTGTTCCTGGGTGACCACCGGGTTATCTCCTCGTGCGTCTCGTACGTCAAGTGGGACGCGTGCGTCTGGTGAGCCGATCGCCTGCGTGTGCCCCGTACCGTATATGGGTTGGCTGAGGAAACGGCAGCGCCGGTAGGCTCTGAATCACAGCCGCCCACCCTGTACGACACATCGCGTACGCCACCCCGAAGGACGATCGTGCTCATTGCCGGGTTCCCCGCCGGGGCCTGGGGGACCAACTGTTACCTGGTCGCCCCCGCCGCGGGTGAGGAGTGCGTGATCATCGACCCGGGCCATCAGGCCACCCAGGGAGTCGAGGACGCGCTCGAGAAGCATCGGCTCAAGCCCGTCGCGGTCATCCTCACCCACGGCCACATCGACCATGTCGCCTCGGTCGTCCCGGTGTGCGGAGCGCACGGGGTACCGGCGTGGATCCACCCCGAGGACCGGTACATGATGAGCGACCCCGAGAAGGCCCTCGGCCGGTCCATCGGCATGCCGCTGATGGGGGAGCTGACGGTGGGTGAGCCGGACGACGTCAAGGAACTGGCCGACGGTGTCGGGCTCGAGCTGGCCGGTCTGGAGCTGTCCGTCGCGCACGCGCCCGGTCATACCAAGGGGTCGGTGACCTTCCGGATGCCCGAGAGCGCGGACGTTCCGTCCGTGTTCTTCTCCGGGGATCTGCTGTTCGCCGGCTCCATCGGACGCACCGACCTGCCCGGCGGTGACATGGACGAGATGCTCGGTTCGCTGGCCCGCGTGTGCCTGCCGCTCGACGACTCGACCGTGGTGCTGTCGGGGCACGGTCCCCAGACCACCATCGGCCAGGAGCGCGCCACCAACCCGTACCTGCGGCAGGTGGCGGCAGACCGTCAAGAGCCCGGCGCGCGGCCGGCTCCCCGACGAGGAATGTGACGAGACTTTCGTGAGCACCTTCAAGGCCCCCAAGGGCACGTACGACCTGATCCCGCCGGACAGCGCGAAGTACCTCGCGGTCCGCGAGGCCATCGCGGCGCCGCTGCGCAACTCCGGCTACGGCTACATCGAGACGCCCGGCTTCGAGAGCGTCGAACTGTTCGCGCGTGGGGTCGGTGAGTCCACCGACATCGTGACCAAGGAGATGTACGCCTTCGAGACCAAGGGCGGCGACCGGCTGGCGCTGCGCCCCGAGGGCACCGCGTCCGTGCTGCGCGCCGCGCTCGAGGCGAACCTGCACAAGCTCGGCAACCTCCCCGTGAAGCTCTGGTACTCCGGCTCGTACTACCGCTACGAGCGCCCCCAGAAGGGCCGTTACCGCCACTTCTCGCAGGTCGGCGCGGAGGCCATCGGCGCGGAGGACCCGGCGCTCGACGCCGAGCTGATCATCCTGGCGGACCAGGCGTACCGGTCGCTGGGGCTGAGGAACTTCCGGATCCTTCTCAACTCGCTCGGCGACAAGGAGTGCCGTCCCGTGTACCGGGCCGCGCTCCAGGACTTCCTGCGCGGTCTCGAACTCGACGAGGACACCCTCCGCAGGGCCGAGATCAACCCCCTGCGGGTCCTCGACGACAAGCGCGACGACGTACAGAAGCAGCTGGTCGGCGCGCCGCTCCTGCGCGACTTCCTGTGCGACGCGTGCAAGGCGTACCACGAGGAGGTCCGCGAGCTGCTCACGGCCGCGGGGGTCGTCTTCGAGGACGACGCCAAGCTGGTGCGCGGTCTGGACTACTACACCCGCACCACCTTCGAGTTCGTCCACGACGGTCTCGGCTCGCAGTCCGCGGTGGGCGGCGGCGGCCGCTACGACGGGCTCTCCGAGATGATCGGCGGCCCCGAACTGCCGTCGGTCGGCTGGGCCCTGGGCGTCGACCGCACGGTGCTGGCGCTGGAGGCGGAGGGAGTGGAGCTCGAACTCCCCGCGTCCACCAGTGTGTTCGCGGTGCCGCTGGGCGAGGAGGCCCGCCGGGTGCTCTTCGCCAAGGTCACGGAGTTGCGCAAGCTGGGGATCGCCGCCGACTTCTCGTACGGCGGCAAGGGGCTCAAGGGCGCGATGAAGAACGCGAACCGGTCCGGGGCGCGCTACACGATCGTCGCCGGCGAGCGGGACCTCTCCGAGGGCGTGGTGCAGCTCAAGGACATGGAGTCCGGCGAGCAGACCCCCGTCGGCGTCAACGAGATCGTGGCGGAACTCGAGGTCCGGCTCGGCTGAGCGCGCGGTTCTCCGCCCCTGCCGGCCCCGCCCGTGAGGTGATTCCACGGGCGCGGGCGGCGGGGGCGGTGCGCGCGGCCTCGCGCACCGTCAACTCGGTGGACGCGGATTCGTCCTGCCGGACGATGCCGACCCGAGAGCGCCAGCGCGCGTCCCCGGCGCCGGGTCCGAGCCCGGGATCGAGACCTCGCCCGTGTCCCGGGCGCGGTGGCCCTGGCGGGCCTCCACCGTCGTGCCCCTGCCCGCGCCACGGGTTCCGACCAGGCCGAACACCTAGCCCCGGCGATTGCCGAGACCGACGCCGTCGACGCCGGTCGCGTCCCCGTACCGCTCGGCAGCCCTCGTACGTCCACCGCGGGCTCCGCCGCGGGCGATGTCATGGCCCCGAGCCTCCCGCCGAACCGAACGCTCCGGGACGACCGCACGTACCTCCTTATGTCCATCGAACGGTGGACACACCCGCGCGTGCGGCACAATGTCGGTGCCCGCAGGCCCTTCGAAGCTACGGAAACGGCGTGATGAGCAAGACGACAGTCAAGGACGTCTCCACCGACCCGGACCGCGTCGACGGTCCCCGGACGGTCGGCGGCAGCCGTGCGCTCGCCCTGTTGCTGATGATCACCGGTGCGGCCGGCCTGCTCGCCGCGTGGGTCATCACGATCGACAAGTTCAAGCTGCTGGAGAACCCGGACTTCGTGCCGGGATGCAGTCTGAACCCGGTCGTCTCCTGCGGCAACATCATGAAGAGCGACCAGGCCTCGGCCTTCGGGTTCCCCAATCCGATGCTGGGCCTGGTGGCGTACGGCATCGTGATCTGCGTCGGAGTGAGCCTGCTGGCGCGGGCCACCTTCCCGCGCTGGTACTGGCTGACCTTCAACGCCGGCACCCTCTTCGGCGTCGGATTCTGCACCTGGCTGCAGTTCCAGTCGCTGTACCGCATCAACTCGCTGTGCCTGTGGTGCTCGCTGGCCTGGGTCGCCACGATCATCATGTTCTGGTACGTGACCTCGTTCAACGTCCGTCACAGCTTCCTGCCCGCCCCGCGCCGGCTGAAGAGCTTCTTCGGCGAGTTCACCTGGGTCCTGCCCGTCGTGCACATCGGCATCATCGGCATGCTGATCCTGACCCGCTGGTGGGACTTCTGGACGAGCTGACAGCGCCGAGGGGATTGTCAGTGGGGTGACATAGGGTTTCGTCCGTGGAGCCCGACCTGTTCACCGCCGCAGCCGAAGAACGCCAGGAGAAGGACCCCTCCGGGAGACCCCTGGCAGTCCGGATGCGCCCGCGCACCCTCGACGAGGTCGTGGGCCAGCAACATCTGCTGAAGCCGGGCTCACCCCTGCGCAGACTGGTCGGCGAGAGCGGCGGCGGCCCCGCCGGACCGTCCTCCGTGATCCTCTGGGGCCCGCCCGGCACCGGCAAGACGACCCTGGCGTACGTGGTCTCCAAGGCCACGAACAAGCGCTTCGTGGAGCTCTCCGCGATCACCGCCGGCGTCAAGGAAGTGCGCGCCGTCATCGAGAGCGCCCGCCGCGCCACCGGAGGCTTCGGCAAGGAGACCGTCCTCTTCCTGGACGAGATCCACCGCTTCAGCAAGGCCCAGCAGGACTCCCTGCTCCCGGCCGTCGAGAACCGCTGGGTGACCCTCATCGCGGCGACCACCGAGAACCCCTACTTCTCGGTGATCTCCCCCCTGCTCTCCCGCTCCCTCCTGCTCACCCTCGAACCGCTCACCGACGACGACCTGCGCGGACTGCTGCGCCGGGCGCTCAGCGACGAGCGCGGCCTCAAGGGGTCCGTCACCCTCCCCGAGGACACCGAGCAGCACCTGATGCGGATCGCCGGCGGTGACGCCCGCCGCGCCCTGACCGCCCTGGAGGCGGCGGCGGGATCCGCGCTCGACAAGGGCGAGCCGGAGATCACCCTCCAGACCCTGGAGGAGACCGTCGACCGCGCCGCCGTCAAGTACGACCGTGACGGCGACCAGCACTACGACGTGGCGAGCGCCCTCATCAAGTCCATCCGCGGCTCGGACGTGGACGCCGCGCTGCACTACCTGGCGCGCATGATCGAGGCCGGCGAGGACCCGCGCTTCATCGCCCGCCGGCTGATGATCTCCGCCAGCGAGGACATCGGCCTGGCCGACCCGCACGCGCTGCCGACAGCCGTCGCCGCCGCCCAGGCCGTCGCCATGATCGGCTTCCCCGAGGCCGCGCTCACCCTCAGCCACGCCACCATCGCCCTGGCGCTGGCGCCGAAGTCCAATGCCGCGACGACGGCGATCGGCGCCGCCATGGAGGACGTGCGCAAGGGCCACGCGGGCCCGGTCCCGATGCACCTGCGCGACGGGCACTACAAGGGCGCGGCCAAGCTCGGGCACGCCCAGGGGTACGTGTACCCGCACGACCTGCCCGAGGGCATCGCCGCCCAGCAGTACGCCCCGGAGGAGCTCAGCGACCGGGAGTACTACACGCCGACCCGGCACGGCACGGAGGCGCGCTACGCGGACGCGGTGGAGTGGACCCGCAAGCACCTCGGTCGAGGACGCTCCTGACCACCCTGTAGGATGACGCGAAGCGCTGCGTCCCGTGTCCGGCTCCGGTCGGCACCACCAGAACGGGACATCCAGCCGGAGCCCCTGCCTCCACGGGGGGATTCCAGGAGCGTCGCGCACCGTCGAAGGTGTCGCGGGCAGCCCACCACCACCCGGTCTTCCGGGACAGGTCGGTGGGCCACTCGCGTGCTGCACGTATGTGCCCAGACCCAGGAGCGGCTGCCCGCCCCGCCCACGTGGATCCCCACAACGGCGAGGAGGGTTTCCCGGGCTGCGGATTGCGACCTCCCCTAACCCTGGTGAAGCCGTATTCGCATCGGAAACATGAGGTGTTTGGTTCATGGCGAACCAGTCCCGCCCCAAGGTCAAGAAGTCGCGTGCCCTCGGCATCGCGCTGACCCCGAAGGCCGTCAAGTACTTCGAGGCCCGCCCCTACCCGCCGGGTGAGCACGGTCGCGGCCGCAAGCAGAACTCGGACTACAAGGTCCGTCTGCTCGAGAAGCAGCGTCTGCGCGCGCAGTACGACGTGTCCGAGCGCCAGCTCGTCCGCGCCTACGAGCGTGCCTCCAAGGTCCAGGGCAAGACCGGTGAGGCCCTGATCATCGAGCTCGAGCGCCGTCTCGACGCGCTGGTCCTGCGTTCGGGCATCGCCCGCACGATCTACCAGGCCCGCCAGATGGTCGTCCACGGCCACATCGAGGTCAACGGCCAGAAGGTCGACAAGCCCTCGTTCCGCGTCCGTCCCGACGACGTCGTGATGGTCCGCGAGCGCAGCCGCAGCAAGACGCTGTTCGAGGTCTCCCGCGCCGGTGGCTTCGCCCCCGACGGTGAGACCCCGCGCTACCTCCAGGTGAACCTCGGCGCCCTGGCGTTCCGCCTGGACCGCGAGCCGAACCGCAAGGAGATCCCGGTGATCTGCGACGAGCAGCTCGTCGTCGAGTACTACGCCCGCTGATCCCCATCCCGCGGACGTAGCACCACCTGCGCGTCAGCCCGTCGTCCCGCCACCCTGCGAGGTGCGCGAGACGGCGGGCTTCTGCGTGTCCGGGGCCAGCCTGCGCGGTGCGGGCACCGCACCCAGCGGCCGCTGTCCGGGCCGCCGCAGCGCCCGCACCACTGCCGCCTCCCGGCCGAGCCGCTCCCCGGCCTGTACGCACTCCTCGTAGCGTTCGTCGCCCAGCCGCTCCCGGGCGCCCGCCTCGCACCGCTCGTGCGGCACGTTGTAGTACGCCGAGCCGAACAGCGGCAGCCCGACCGACGGCCACAGCCGGGCCGCCGCACCTTGCAGCACCGCGGCCTCGGCCGGATCGCCCTGCACCGTCGTGACCAGCGCGAGCAGCTCCAGCGCGAGGACCGTGCCGAGCAGGTCGTGGAAGGTGTGCGCGATGTCCAGGCACCGGACCAGAAGTTCCCGGGCGCGTGCCGGATCGCCCGCGGCGAGGCCCTCGTACGCCAGCACGTACAGCGCGTACGCCAGCGCCCAGCGCTCCCCGTGGTCCTCGCACACCCGGCGGACGTCCTCGCACAGCTTCACCGCCGCCGGCATGTCGCCCTGGAACGCCAGCGCCATCGCCAGCTCGACCTGCCCCATCAGTACGTTGCTGTTGAGCTCGCCGATCTCGTGATAGCGGTCGAGCGCCGAGCGCAGCAGGGTCTCCGCCCGCCGCATGTCGTCGGTGACCAGCGCGAGACAGCCGGCGCGGTGCTCGGCGTAGGCGAGCGCGGTGGGGCTGCCGGTGCGCAGCGCCTCCTCGCGGCATTCCTGGAGCGCGGTCAGCGCGGACACGGTGTCGCCCTGCAGGATCGCCACATAGCCGAGCACCCACAGGGCCTTGAGCCGCGACTGGTCACGGTCGCTGTCGAGCTCCACGCCGCGTTCCAGCCAGTGCCGCCCCTCCGCCAGCCGGCCGCAGCCCACCCAGTAGAACCACAGGCTGCCCGCGAGGTACTGGCCCAGATGCGTCTCGCCCGGCTCGGTCAGGCAGTACTCCAGGGCGTGGCGCAGATTCGGCAGCTCCTCCTCGACCCGCACGGCCACCTCGGCCTGCCGCGGCGAGAACCAGTCCAGCTCGCACCAGGTCGCCAGGCCCATGTACCAGTCGCGGTGGCGGCGGCGCAGCCGGTCCGCGTCCCCCGACGCCGCCAGCCAGTCCGCGCCGTACGCCCGGACCGAGTCCAGCATCCGGTAGCGCGGGCCCGTGGGCGTCTCCTCGCGCGCCAGTACGGACTGTGCGAGCAGCGCCCCGATCACGTCGAGGACCTGGTCGGCGTGCAGGCCGTCGCCGCCGCACACGTACTCGGCGGCCTCCAGGTCGAACCGGCCGGCGAACACCGAGAGCCGCGACCACAGCAGCCGCTCCTCGGAGGTGCACAGTTCGTGGCTCCAGCCGATCGCCGTGCGCAGTGTCTGGTGCCGGGGCAGAGCGTCCCGCCCGCCGCCCGTCAGCAGCCGGAAGCGGTCCTCGAGGCGGGCCAGCAGCTGGGCGGGGGAGAGGGCGCTCAGCCGGCCCGCGGCCAGTTCGACGGCGAGCGGGATCCCGTCGAGACGGCGGCACAGTTCCCGCACGTCCGGCCGGTTGGCGTCGTCCAGCACGAATCCGGGCACCCGGGCCGCCGCCCGCTCGTCGAACAGTTCCAGGGCCTCCGTGTCGTCCAGCGGCGCCAGTGGGAACAGCCGTTCGCCCTCGATCTCCAGCGGTCTGCGTCCCACCGCGAGGACCCGCAGTCCCGGTGTGTGCCGCAACAGCTCGCCCACCAGTGCGGCGCAGGCGTCCACCAGATGCTCGAACCCGTCGACGACCAGGAGGAGTTGGCGACCGGCGAGACGGTCGAGCAGGAGTTCGCGCGGCGCCCGCGACGTCTGGTCCGTCAGACCCAGGGCCTCCACGACCGCGTACGCGACGAGGTCCGGATCCCGTACGGCGGCCAGTTCCGCCCGCCACACGCCGTCCCGCGCGTCCGTGCGCGCCGCCGTCCGCGCGGCGAGGCGCGACTTGCCGACGCCGCCCATGCCGGTCACCGTGACCAACCGGGACCCCTCCAGCGCCTCGGCCAGCCGCGTGAGTTCGGTCGAGCGCCCGACGAACGCGTCGAGTTCCAGGGGCAGATTGCCGTGCGGCGTACCGCCGGAGGACCGGGGCCGGTCAAATTGCTGCATGGCAAACGGAGAGTACTGACTCGTATGCGTTCCGTACAATCGCTTCGTCTAATTCCGGCCTCCCCGGCCGTTAATGCGGTACGGAGCGGCGGCCCCGGCGCGATAGGGTCGGAGGACGACTTTTCGATGTTCAGGCACGTACTAGGGAGCGGGTGCGACAGTGTCCGGTGGAGAGGTGGCCGGGATCCTGGTGGCCGTCTTCTGGGCGATCCTGGTCTCGTTCCTCGCCGTCGCGCTGGCGAGGCTGGCCCAGACGCTCAGAGCGACCACCAAGCTCGTGGCGGACGTGACCGACCAGGCCGTCCCGCTGCTGGCCGACGCCTCGGAGGCGGTGCGCTCCGCACAGACCCAGATCGACCGGGTCGACGCCATCGCGTCGGACGTCCAGGAGGTCACGTCGAACGCGTCGGCGCTCTCCACGACCGTCGCCTCCACCTTCGGCGGCCCGCTGGTCAAGGTCGCGGCGTTCGGCTACGGCGTCCGCCGGGCCATCGGCGGCCGCCGAGAGAACGTGCCCCCCAAAGCGTCCCGGCGTACCGTGATCGTGGGCCGCACCGTCCCGTCCGCGCGACGGGGAAAGCGGAAGAAGGACTGACGCAGCGATGTTCCGCCGTACGTTCTGGTTCACCGCCGGCGCAGCCGCGGGCGTGTGGGCCACCACCAAGGTCAACCGCAAGCTCAAGCAGCTGACTCCCGAGAGCCTCGCCGCCCAGGCCGCGAACAAGGCGGTCGAGGCAGGGCACCGGCTCAAAGAGTTCGCGCTCGACGTCCGCGAGGGCATGGCCCAGCGGGAGGCCGAACTCGACGAGGCGCTCGGGCTGGGCGCGTCCGTCGACCGTGAACTCCCCGCCCCCAGGCGGTACGCCGCCATCGAGAACCGTAACGATCCGAGGTATGTCGAGAGGTCGACGTACTCGCACAACCGGAATGAGGACCACTGATGGAGTCGGCCGAGATTCGCCGCCGCTGGTTGAGCTTCTACGAGGAGCGCGGTCACACCGTCGTCCCCTCGGCGTCGCTCATCGCGGACGACCCGACTCTGCTCCTGGTCCCCGCGGGCATGGTCCCCTTCAAGCCGTACTTCCTCGGTGAGGTCAAGCCGCCGTGGCCGCGCGCCACCAGCGTGCAGAAGTGCGTGCGCACACCCGACATCGAAGAGGTCGGCAAGACCACCCGCCACGGCACGTTCTTCCAGATGTGCGGCAACTTCTCCTTCGGCGACTACTTCAAGGAAGGCGCCATCACCTACGCCTGGGAGCTGCTCACGCTGCCCCAGGACAAGGGTGGTTACGGGCTCGACCCCGAGCGGCTGTGGATCACGGTCTACCTCGACGACGACGAGGCCGAGTCCATCTGGCGCGACAAGATCGGTGTCCCGTCCGAGCGCATCCAGCGCCTCGGCAAGAAGGACAACTACTGGTCCATGGGCGTCCCGGGTCCCTGCGGCCCGTGCTCCGAGATCAACTACGACCGCGGTCCCGAGTTCGGTGTCGAGGGCGGCCCGGCCGTCAACGACGAGCGGTACGTGGAGATCTGGAACCTGGTCTTCATGCAGTACGAGCGCGGCGAGGGCACCTCGAAGGAGGACTTCGAGATCCTCGGCGAGCTGCCCAGCAAGAACATCGACACCGGCCTCGGCCTGGAACGCCTCGCCATGATTCTGCAGGACGTGCAGAACATGTACGAGATCGACACCTCCATGGCCGTCATCAGGAAGGCCACCGAGCTGACGGGCGTCGAGTACGGCGCCGCCCACGACTCCGACGTCTCGCTGCGGGTGGTCACCGACCACATGCGGACGTCCGTGATGCTCATCGGCGACGGCGTGAGCCCGGGCAACGAGGGCCGTGGATACGTCCTGCGCCGCATCATGCGCCGCGCCATCCGCAACATGCGGCTGCTCGGCGCCACCGGTCCCGTCGTCAAGGACCTCATCGACGTCGTGATCGAGATGATGGGTCAGCAGTACCCGGAGCTGGTGAGCGACCGCCGGCGGATCGAGACCGTGGCCCTCGCCGAGGAGGCCGCCTTCCTCAAGACGCTGAAGGCCGGCACGAACATCCTCGACACGGCCATCACGGACACCAAGGACTCCGGCGGCACGGTTCTCGCCGGCGACAAGGCCTTCCTGCTCCACGACACCTGGGGTTTCCCCATCGACCTCACCCTCGAGATGGCCGCCGAACAGGGCCTCTCCGTGGACGAGGACGGCTTCCGCCGCCTGATGAAGGAGCAGCGGGACAAGGCCAAGGCCGACGCCCGGGCCAAGAAGACCGGTCACGCCGACCTCGGCGCCTACCGGCAGATCGCCGACGCCGCCGGTGAGACCGACTTCATCGGGTACGACCGGACCGAGGGGGAGTCGACGATCGTCGGCATCCTGGTCGACGGCGTGTCGTCGCCCGCCGCCACCGAGGGCGACGAGGTCGAGATCGTCCTCGACCGCACCCCGTTCTACGCCGAGGGCGGCGGCCAGATCGGCGACACCGGGCGCATCCGGGTGGACAACGGCGCGATCGTCGAGGTCCGCGACTGCCAGAAGCCCGTCCCCGGCGTGTACGTCCACAAGGGCGTCGTCCAGGTCGGCGAGGTCACGGTCGGCGCCCAGGCCCAGGCCACCATCGACACCCGTCGGCGGACGGCCATCGCCCGCGCCCACTCGGCCACGCACCTCACCCACCAGGCCCTGCGCGACGCCCTCGGCCCGACGGCCGCCCAGGCCGGTTCCGAGAACCAGCCGGGCCGCTTCCGCTTCGACTTCGGTTCGCCCTCGGCCGTCCCCACGGCCGTCATGACCGACGTCGAGCAGAAGATTAACGAGGTGCTCGCCCGGGACCTGGACGTGCACGCCGAGATCCTGAGCCTCGACGAGGCCAAGAAGCAGGGCGCCATCGCCGAGTTCGGCGAGAAGTACGGCGAGCGCGTGCGCGTGGTGACCATCGGCGACTTCTCCAAGGAGCTGTGCGGCGGCACGCACGTCCACAACACCGCCCAGCTCGGCCTGGTCAAGCTGCTCGGCGAGTCCTCGATCGGCTCCGGTGTGCGCCGCATCGAGGCCCTGGTCGGCGTCGACGCCTACAACTTCCTCGCCAAGGAGCACACGGTCGTCGCCCAGCTCCAGGAGCTGGTCAAGGGCCGTCCGGAGGAGCTCCCGGAGAAGGTCTCCGCCATGCTCGGCAAGCTGAAGGACGCCGAGAAGGAGATCGAGAAGTTCCGCGCGGAGAAGGTCCTGCAGGCCGCCGCCGGTCTCGCCGGGTCCGCCAAGGACGTCCGCGGTGTCGCTCTGGTCACCGGCCAGGTCCCGGACGGCACGGGAGCGGACGACCTGCGCAAGCTGGTCCTCGACGTACGGGGCCGCATCCAGGGCGGCCGGGCCGTCGTGGTGGCCCTGTTCACCACCGCGGGCGGCAAGCCGCTCACGGTCATCGCCACCAACGAGGCGGCCCGCGAGCGCGGTCTCAAGGCCGGCGACCTGGTCCGTACGGCCGCCAAGACCCTCGGCGGCGGCGGTGGCGGCAAGCCGGACGTCGCGCAGGGCGGCGGCCAGAACCCGGCCGCCATCGGTGAGGCCATGGACGCCGTCGAACGCCTGGTCGGCGAGACGGCCAAGTGAGCGCGGACGGGCACGTGAGCACGGACGGTCCGGGCAGCGGGGACGGCCGGGGCATGCGCCGCGGCCGTCGGCTCGCGATCGACGTCGGGGACGCGCGGATCGGGGTCGCCTCGTGCGACCCCGACGGGATCCTCGCGACTCCGGTCGAGACCGTACCGGGACGGGACGTGCCCGCCGCCCAGCGCCGCCTGAGGCAGCTGGTCGAGGAGTACGAGCCGATCGAGGTCGTCGTCGGACTGCCTCGCTCCCTCAAGGGGGGCGAGGGTCCGGCCGCCGTGAAGGTCCGTGGTTTCGCCCAGGACCTCGCCCGGTCGATCGCGCCGGTCGCGGTGAGACTCCTCGACGAGAGAATGACCACGGTGACGGCCAGTCAGGGACTGCGTGCCTCGGGCGTGAAGTCCAAGAAGGGCAGGTCGGTCATCGATCAGGCGGCCGCTGTGATCATCCTTCAACAGGCCTTGGAATCCGAACGGGTGTCAGGTAATCCACCTGGCGAGGGCGTCGAAGTGGTCATCTGATCGCGATACGGTAACGTTCCGCGCGATGTGGTGGTGTTCGAACAGCCACCGCACAGCAAAAGAGGCGAAACGGGAGCCGAGCCACAGCGCCAGCAGCCACCGCCTCGCGGCTCTAGGGGATCGATGACTGAGTATGGCCGGGGCCCAGGCTCCGAACCGTGGCATCCGGAGGACCCGTTGTACGGGGACGGCGGATGGGGAGGACAGGCCGCCGACGGCCAGTCCCCCTACGGCGGCCAGCCGCAGCACAATCCGCAGCAGCCGCAACAGCAGCAGGCGCAGTACGGCGACTGGAGCGAGGGTCAGCAGGGCGGCTACGGCCAGCAGCAGTTCGATGCCGCGGGCCCGCAGCACCCGGGACAGCAGCAGTACCACGACCAGGGACAGCAGCAGTACGGCGGTCAGGGGCAGCAGCCGTACGCGGGGCAGTACACCGGCCACGACCAGCAGCAGTACGTCGACCCGGCCCAGCAGCAGTACCTCGGCCAGGACCAGCAGCAGTACCACGACGGCGGCTGGGACAACGGGACCCAGCAGCACCAGGTCGCGTACGCTCCCGACCCGACCGACCCCTACGCGAACCAGGCCGCCGCCTACGGTGGTGAGCAGCCCGACTTCTACAACACCCCCGACGCGTACCCGCCGCCCGAACCGCCCGCGCGCCGCCGCGCCGAGCCCGAACCGGCCCCGACCGACTGGGATCCGGGTCCGGACCAGGGCGAGCACGCCTTCTTCGCGGGCGACGACGAAGACTCCGAGGACGACGATCCGAAAGCCGGCCGCGGCGACCGGAAGGGCCGGGGCGGCAAAGGCGGCACGACCAAGAAGCGCCGCAGCGGCTGCGCCTGCCTGGTGGTCGTGCTCGTCTTCGGCGGTGGGGTCGGCGGTGTCGGATACTTCGGCTACCAGTTCTACCAAAAACGTTTCGGCCCGGCTCCGGACTACGTGGGCGACGGCACCGGCGAGGTGACGGTCAACATCCCCAAGGGCGCGGGCGGTTTCGCTATCGGGCAGGCGCTGAAACAGGCCGGCGTCATCAAGAGCGTCGACGCCTTCGTGTCCGCCCAGCAGACCAACCCCGACGGGACGAAGATCCAGGCCGGGGCCTATCTGCTGAAGAAAGAGATGTCGGCCGCCAGCGCCGTCAAGCTCATGCTCGACCCCAAGAGCCAGAACAACGTGGTCGTGGCTCCCGGCGAGCGCACTGTCACCATCTACAAGAAGATCGACGAGAAGCTCTCCCTTCCCGAAGGCACCACCGCCAAGGTGGCCAGGAAGGAATACAAGAGCTTCGGACTGCCCAGCTGGGCGAACAACAACAAGGAGATCAAGGAACCGCTGGAAGGATTCCTCTACCCGGCGACCTACCCGGCCGCCAAGGGGATGAAGCCCGAGGCCGTTCTGAAGCAGATGGTCGCGCAGGCCGTGGAGAACTACAGGAAGCTGAACCTCGAGGCGAAGGCCAAGGAATTCGACCTCGCCGACCCGCTGCAGCTCGTCACGGTCGCGAGCCTGGTCCAGGCCGAGGGCAAGACCCACGACGACTTCCGCAAGATGGCCGAGGTGATCTACAACCGCCTCAAGTCGACGAACACGGAGACCAACCAGCTGCTCCAGTTCGACTCGACCTTCAATTACCTGAAGGGCCAGAGCAACATCCACATCAGCGAGTCCGAGATCAACAGCAACAAGGACCCGTACAACACCTATACGAGCAAGGGCCTGCCGCCCGGTCCCATCGGAAACCCCGGCGACGACGCGTTCAAGGCGGCGCTGAACCCGACGGACGACGGCTGGATCTACTTCGTGGCGACCGACGGCCAGAACAACACCGAATTCGCCAAGACCTATGCCGAATTCCAGAGGCTCAAGGAAAAGTTCAATGAGAGTTCGGGCCGCTGACGCCCGGCGGGCGGCGGTCCTCGGTTCGCCGATCGCCCATTCCCTCTCGCCGGTGCTGCACCGCGCCGCGTACCGGGAACTGGGACTCGACGACTGGTCCTACGACCGCTTCGAGGTCGACGAGGAGAGGCTGCCCGGCTTCCTGGAGGAGCTCGGCGGCGAATGGGCGGGCCTCTCGCTGACCATGCCGCTCAAGCGGGCCGTCATCCCGCTGCTCGACGGGATCAGTGAGACGGCTGCCTCCGTCGAGGCGGTCAACACCGTCGTCCTCACCGACGACGGACGTCGCCTCGGGGACAACACCGACATCCCGGGGATGGTCGCCGCGTTGCGTGAGCACGGCATCGAGCAGGTGGAGTCCGCCGCCGTCCTGGGCGCCGGGGCCACCGCCTCGTCCGCGCTGGCCGCGCTGGCACGCATCTGCACCGGAGAAGTCGTCGCGTACGTTCGCAGCGCCGAGCGCGCCGCCGAGATGCTTCAGTGGGGCGAACGGCTCGACGTGACGGTCCGTATCGCGGACTGGGCGGACGCCGAGCGGGCCCTGCGCGCCCCGCTGGTGATCGCCACGACCCCGGCGGGTACCACGGACGCGCTGGCCGCCGCCGTCCCCGAGCGCCCCGCGACCCTCTTCGACGTGCTCTACGACCCGTGGCCCACCGAACTCGCCGCCCGCTGGTCGGCGTACGGCGGCGCCGTCGTCGGCGGCCTCGACCTGCTCGTGCACCAGGCCGTGCTGCAGGTCGAGCAGATGACCGGACGCTCCCCGGCCCCCCTGGGCGCCATGCGCAAGGCGGGCGAGCACGCGCTCGCCAGACGCTGAACACCTCGTCCGGTCCGGCCGAGCACCCTCCGGCCGGACCGGGCACGTCCGTCTGATGGACCTGAGGCCGGACGGGGGGCCCGGCCATGGGAGGATCGGGGGTGGCGGGCCAGGGCCGCGCACCCGGTCGCGCCGTCGCCGTACGCAAGGACGCGTGTACGCAGCAGCAGTACCAGGGCGCGAGCATGAGGAGCACCGTTGAGCAGGTTGCGCTGGCTGACCGCGGGGGAATCCCACGGTCCCGCACTTGTCGCGACGCTGGAGGGTCTTCCCGCCGGCGTTCCGATCACCACGGACATGGTGGCGGACCACCTCGCCCGGCGGCGCCTGGGCTATGGACGCGGTGCCCGGATGAAGTTCGAGCGTGACGAGGTCACCTTCCTGGGCGGAGTCCGGCACGGGCTCACCCTCGGCTCGCCGGTGGCCGTCATGGTCGGCAACACCGAGTGGCCCAAGTGGGAGCAGGTCATGGCGGCCGACCCGGTCGCCCCGGAGATCCTCGCCGACCTCGCCCGCAACGCCCCGCTGACCCGGCCCCGGCCCGGCCACGCCGACCTCGCGGGCATGCAGAAGTACGGCTTCGACGAGGCCCGCCCGATCCTGGAGCGCGCCTCCGCCCGGGAGACCGCCGCCCGCGTGGCCCTGGGCGCGGTGGCCCGCTCGTACCTCAAGGAGACGGCCGGGATCGAGATCGTCTCGCACGTCGTCGAGCTCGCCGCGGCGAAGGCACCGTACGGCGTCTACCCCAGGCCCTCCGACGTCGAGAAGCTCGACGCCGACCCGGTGCGCTGCCTCGACAGCGACGCGTCGAAGGCGATGGTCGCGGAGATCGACCAGGCCCACAAGGACGGCGACACGCTCGGCGGGGTCGTCGAGGTGCTCGCGTACGGCGTGCCCGTGGGCCTCGGCTCCCACGTCCACTGGGACCGGCGGCTCGACGCCCGGCTCGCCGCCGCGCTCATGGGCATCCAGGCCATCAAGGGCGTCGAGGTCGGAGACGGCTTCGAACTGGCCCGGGTGCCCGGCTCCAAGGCCCACGACGAGATCGTGCACAGCGAGGACGGCATCCGCCGCACCACCGGCCGCTCCGGCGGCACCGAGGGCGGTCTGACCACCGGCGAACTGCTGCGCGTCCGCGCCGCGATGAAGCCGATCGCGACCGTGCCGCGCGCGCTGGCCACCATCGACGTGGCCACCGGAGAGGCCGCCAAGGCCCACCACCAGCGCTCCGACGTGTGCGCGGTCCCGGCCGCGGGCATCGTCGCCGAGGCCATGGTCGCCCTGGTCCTCGCGGACGCGGTGGCGGAGAAGTTCGGCGGCGACAGCGTCCCCGAGACGCGGCGCAACGTCGAGTCGTACCTCGAGAACCTGGTCGTACGGTGACCGCGGGACCGCTGGTCGTGCTCGTCGGCCCGATGGGGGTCGGCAAGACCACGGTGGGCGCGCTGCTCGCCGACCGGCTCGGCTGCGCCTACCGGGACACCGACGACGACATCGTGGCCGAACAGGGCCGCACCATCGCCGACATCTTCGTCGACGACGGCGAGCCGGCCTTCCGCGCCATCGAGAAGAGCGCGGTCGGCCGCGCGCTGGCCGGCTACGACGGCGTACTGGCGCTCGGCGGCGGCTCGATCCTCGACGAGGACACGCGCACGCTGCTCACCGGGCACCGGGTCGTCTACCTCTCGATGGAGGTCGACGAGGCGGTCCAGCGCACCGGCCTGAACGTGGCCCGGCCGCTGCTCGCCGTCAACCCGCGGCGGCAGTGGCGCGAGCTGATGGAGGCACGGCGCCACCTGTACACCGAAGTCGCCAGCGCGGTCGTGCCCACGGACGGCCGCACCCCCGAAGAGGTCGCCCAAGCCGTCCTCGACGCACTGGAGTTGAAGGAAGCATGAGCGAGGCAGTGACGCGTATCCAGGTCGGCGGCACCGCGGGCACCGACCCCTACGAGGTCCTGGTCGGCCGGCAGCTCCTCGGCGAGCTCGGCGGACTGATCGGCGACCGGGCCAAGCGCGTCGCGGTCGTCCACCCCGAGGCGCTCGCCGAGACCGGTGAGGCGCTGCGCGCCGATCTGGCCGGGCAGGGGTTCGAGGCCGTCGCCATCCAGGTGCCGAACGCCGAGGAGGCCAAGACCGCAGAGGTCGCCGCCTACTGCTGGAAGGCGCTGGGCCAGTCCGGCTTCACCCGTACCGACGTGATCGTCGGCGTGGGCGGCGGCGCCACCACCGACCTGGCCGGTTTCGTCGCGGCGACCTGGCTGCGCGGGGTGCGCTGGATCGCCGTCCCCACCACCGTGCTCGGCATGGTGGACGCGGCGGTCGGTGGCAAGACCGGTATCAACACCGCAGAGGGAAAGAACCTCGTCGGCGCCTTCCACCCGCCCGCGGGCGTGCTCTGCGACCTGGCCGCGCTCGACTCGCTGCCGGTCAACGACTTCGTCTCCGGCCTCGCCGAGATCATCAAGGCCGGCTTCATCGCCGACCCGGCGATCCTGGAGCTCATCGAGTCCGACCCGGAGGCGGCCCGCACACCCGCGGGCCCGCACACCGCCGAGCTGATCGAGCGCTCCATCAAGGTCAAGGCCGAGGTCGTCTCCGGCGACCTCAGGGAGTCGGGGCTGCGCGAGATCCTCAACTACGGGCACACCCTCGCGCACGCCATCGAGAAGAACGAGCGCTACAAGTGGCGGCACGGCGCCGCCGTCGCCGTCGGCATGCACTTCGCCGCCGAACTCGGCCGGCTCGCGGGCCGGCTGGACGACGCGACCGCCGACCGGCACCGCACGATCCTCGAATCCGTGGGTCTCCCGCTGAGCTACCGCCACGACCAGTGGCCCAAGCTCCTGGAGAACATGAAGGTCGACAAGAAGTCGCGCGGCGACCTGCTGCGCTTCATCGTCCTCGACGGGCTGGCCAAGCCGACCGTCCTGGAGGGTCCCGACCCGGCCGTGCTCCTCGCCGCGTACGGCGAAGTGGGGGAGTAACGCCCAACGGGCCCTCACTTGGGCAGGTTTGCCCTCGCCTCATGGGCACTTCCCGCCTTTCCCGGCCGTTCACACAACGGCGGCCGGGGAAGGTACCGTTCGGTAGGGGCGCCTCCCGCGCCCTCTAGGGTGGGGGAGAGCGGGTCGGGACCAAGGCTCCGCTCGCCAGCGCCCATCGCCTGTACGAGACGGAGTGGCACCGGATGCAGCACGCAGTGGGGGCTCCGCTGCCGCCGCCCCACCAGCCGGGGCACGGACCGGGCGCCGGCTGGTCGCCGGCCGCGCAGCACCCGGGGCACCCCGGCGGACACCCCGGCCCGGCACCCACGAACGCACCCGCGCCCGGCTTCGCCGGCCCGCCGCCGGGACCTCCGGCGCCGCCGGCGCACCTGCCGCACCCCGCGCCCCCGCAGCACGCACCCGTACCGCCCGTGCCCGACACCACGGGGCATGTGCAGCTGCCCCCGGGCGGCCCGGTCGCCATGCCGAGCGCACCCCCCGCCACGGGCGCCCCCGATCCCACCGCGACCACGCTCGCCGTGCTGCTCATCGGCCCCGCGGGCGCGGGCAAGACCAGCGTCGCCAAGTACTGGGCGGAGCACCGCCGCGTCCCGACCGCCCACATCAGCCTCGACGACGTACGCGAATGGGTCCGCTCCGGGTTCGCCGACCCCCAGTCGGGGTGGAACGACCACTCGGAGGCGCAGTACCGCCTGGCCCGCCGCACCTGCGGCTTCGCCGCCCGGAACTTCCTGGCGAACGGCATCTCCTGCATCCTCGACGACGCCGTCTTCCCGGACCGCCCGGTCGTCGGCCTCGGCGGCTGGAAGCGGCACGTCGGTCCTGGACTGCTGCCCGTCGTCCTGCTGCCTGGCCTGGAGATAGTTCTGGAGCGCAACGCGGAGCGCTCCGGAAACCGCCGCCTCACCGACGAGGAAGTGGCCCGCATCCACGGCCGGATGGCCGGCTGGTACGGCTCCGGGCTGCCCATCATCGACAACTCGCAGCTCGACGTACCGGCAACGGCCCGGGTCCTGGACGACGTACTCGCCCGTTCGATCGCCAGCCCCCCGCAGTGGTAGCCCGGCCCTGACGGCACGGCGTCCGGACAGTGGTAGCCCGGCCACCCCGACCGCACGGCGTCCGGCGGGGGTCCCGCGGCGCCGTGCCGGCGGTGTCGTACGCGTCCGCGGGCGCCGCGCGGGCATCCACCGACGCCGGCCGGGCACACGCGCCGGCACCGTCCCCGGCCGTACGTCCGACACCGGCCGGGTGCGCGCGCCAGGCATCACCTCGGGCCGCATCTCGGACGCAGGCCGGGTACGGGGCCGGCACCGACGCCGGCCGGTACGCGCGTCGGCACCACCTCGGGCCGCGTCTCCGACGCAGGCCGGGTACGCGCTCCGGCACCCCCGGCCCTCCTTCCGGTGCCGGGCCGGGACGCGTCGGCACCCACGGCCGTACCTCCGGCAACCCGGGTCTCCGTGCGCCCCGCACCCCCACGCGCCCGTCCGGCCCCGCTGAACCGGCGGTATCCGGTCGGCGCTCGTAGGCTCGATCCATGTCAGAGGTGTACGCGGCTCGCCGCGAGCGGCTGAGGGAGCGCTGTACGGCGGGCGGCAGCGCGACCGCGCTCGTCACGCGCCCCGCCAACGTGAGGTATCTCGCGGGGGCGGCCCCGCGCGGTGCCGTCCTCCTGCTGGGCAGGGGCGAGGACCTGTTGCTCTGCACGGGTCCGCCGGCCGACGAGGCCGGCGCGGGACGTCCGGACGAGACGCTGCGCGTACAGGCGCTGTCGGGTGCGGGCGGCGACCCGGCCGTCGCCGCGGCCGATGTCGCCACCGCTCAGGGAGCCGACTCGCTGGCCGTGGAGGAGCACCACCTGACCGTGAGCCGGCACCGGGCCATGGGGTCGGTGGCACCGCGGCTGCGCCTGAGCGACCTGGGCGCCGCGGTCGAACAGCTGCGGGTGATCAAGGACGAGGAGGAGATCTCCTGTCTGCGCATCGGCGCGGAGATCGCCGACCAGGCGCTCGGGGAACTCCTCGAATCCATTCTCGTCGGCCGGACGGAGCGTCATCTCGCCCTCGAACTGGAGCGCCGTCTGGTCGACCACGGCGCCGACGGACCGGCCTTCGCGACCTCGGTGGGTACCGGGCCGAACTCCGGGAGATGCAGGCACCGGCCGACGGACCGGCGGGTCGAGGAGGGCGATTTCCTGTCCGTCTGTCTCGGCGCGACCTATCGCGGCTACCGCTGCGAGGTCGGCCGTACTTTCGTGATCGGCACCTCGCCCGCGGACTGGCAGATCGCCCTCTACGACCTCGTCTTCGCCGCCCAGCGGGCCGGACGCGAGGCGCTGGTGCCCGGCGTCGCCTACCGCGACGTGGACCGCGCGGCACGCCAGGTGCTCGACTCCGCGGGGTACGCGGAGGCCCTTCCCTCACTGACGGGGCATGGTGTCGGGCTCGAAATCGACGAGGACCCGCAGCTGGCCCCCGCGGCCATGGGTAAACTGGACGCTTGCGTGCCGGTCACCGTCGAACCGGGGGTCCACCTCCCGGGCCGGGGCGGTGTCAGGATCGATGACACGCTCGTCGTGCGCCCCGAGGCGGACGGCGGACCCGAGCTACTCACCATCACGACCAAGGAACTGCTCGCGCTCTAGCCCCGGCTGTGCGCGTGTCCCGGGGTCGTCCACGTCAGTCCAGGAGATTCCGCAACCGTGGCTTCCACGAACGACCTCAAGAACGGCCTGGTGCTCAAGCTCGACGGAGGCCAGCTCTGGTCCGTCGTCGAGTTCCAGCACGTCAAGCCCGGCAAGGGCCCGGCCTTCGTGCGCACCAAGCTGAAGAACGTGCTCTCCGGCAAGGTCGTCGACAAGACGTTCAACGCCGGCGTCAAGGTCGAGACGGCCACGATCGACAAGCGCGACATGCAGTTCTCGTACATGGACGGCGAGTACTTCGTCTTCATGGACATGGACACGTACGACCAGCTCATGGTCGACCGCAAGTCCGTCGGCGACGCCGCCAACTTCCTGATCGAGGGCTTCACGGCCACCGTGGCTCAGCACGAGGGCGAGGTGCTCTTCGTCGAGCTGCCCGCCGCCGTCGAGCTCGTCATCCAGGAGACCGAGCCGGGTGTCCAGGGCGACCGCTCCACCGGTGGCACCAAGCCCGCCACCCTGGAGACCGGCCACCAGATCCAGGTCCCGCTCTTCATCACCACCGGTGAGAAGATCAAGGTCGACACCCGCACGAGCGACTACCTCGGCCGGGTGAACAGCTAACCGTGGCTGCCCGCAACACGGCCCGCAAGCGCGCCTTCCAGATCCTCTTCGAGGGCGACCAGCGCGGCGTGGACGTCCTGACGGTCCTCGCGGACTGGATCCGGCACTCCCGGAACGACACCCGGCAGCCACCGGTCAGCGAGTACACGATGGAGCTGGTCGAGGGCTACGCCACCAAGGCGAAGCGGATCGACGAGCTCATCGCGACGTACGCCGTCGACTGGACGCTGGACAGGATGCCGGTCGTCGACCGCAACATCCTGCGCCTCGGCGCCTACGAGCTGATCTGGGTCGACGGAACCCCCGACGCGGTGGTGCTCGACGAGGCGGTGCAGCTGGCCAAGGAGTTCTCCACGGACGAGTCGCCCTCGTTCGTCAACGGACTGCTGGGCCGGCTCAAGGACCTGAAGCCGTCGCTCCGCCGCGACGAGGCCTGACCGCGGCTCGTCCGCACAGCCGGGAAACGGCTGGGAAATTGCCGGAGGGCCCGCAGCGCGTTCGCTGCGGGCCCTCCGGCGTCCCTGTGCCCCCGAGGGCCCCGAGGCCCGCAGAAAGCCGCCGGGGTGGCCGGAACCTCATGGTCCCGGCCACCCCGGCGGCACGTTTCTGCTGAGCTGTCCGAAGGGGTCAGACCTCTTCGTGGGCGACGGCGCGGCGCGCGTCCGCGTCCAGCACACCCCAGCTGATCAGCTGCTCGGTGAGGACCGAGGGCGACTGGTCATAGATGACGGCGAGGGTGCGCAGGTCGTCCTGGCGGATCGAGAGCACCTTGCCGTTGTAGTCACCGCGCTGCGACTGGATCGTCGCGGCGTAGCGCTGCAGGGGTCCCGCCTTCTCGGCCGGCACGTGGGCCAGGCGCTCAAGGTCGAGGACGAGCTTCGGCGGCGGCTCGGCGGCCCCGCCCGGAGTGGTGCCGGGCAGCAGCTCCTGCACGGGGACACCGTAGAAATCGGCCAGTTCGGCAAGACGCTGCACGGTCACGGCGCGGTCGCCTCGCTCGTAGGAACCGACCACGACCGCCTTCCAGCGTCCCTGGGACTTCTCCTCGACTCCGTGGAGGGAAAGGCCCTGCTGGGTGCGGATGGCCCGGAGCTTGGCCCCGAGCTGTTTGGCGTATTCGCTGGACATATAGCTCCCCGGACGCTGTATCAACGTGCGGCTCGGCCGCGCGGCTGGTGACTCTGGTGACTCACTGTGAGGTTACGCAGCGTTACTCTCCCCCGTCAAGCCGAATGGTCCGGACCGACCGCTCCACAGGGGTCACCCGGGGTGGCTCAAAGGGGGGTGATCAGGCGCGTTGCCGGGCTGGTACCGTGGATGGCGCAAATCCGACGTCCTTTAATGATCCGTCCCGTGAGGCGGAGAAGGAGGTCCGTTTCGTATGGACTCTGAGCAGGAAAAGCAGCAGTACGCAGCCGGCGCGCGGCCCGTCCTCGAGGGCCCCGACATCGCGCGGGTGCTGACCCGCATCGCCCACGAGATCGTCGAGCGCGCCAAGGGCGCCGACGACGTGGTGCTCCTCGGCATCCCGACCCGGGGCGTCTTCCTGGCCCGCAGGCTGGCCGACAAGCTCGCGGAGATCACCGGCCGCAAGATCCCGGTGGGCTCGCTCGACATCACCATGTACCGCGACGACCTGCGCATGCATCCGCCGCGAGCGCTGGCCCGTACCGAGATCCCGGGCGACGGCATCGACGGACGGCTGGTCGTCCTCGTGGACGACGTGCTCTTCTCGGGGCGCACGATCCGCGCCGCGCTGGACGCGCTGAACGACATCGGCCGCCCGCGCGCCGTGCAGCTCGCGGTCCTCGTCGACCGCGGTCACCGCGAACTGCCCATCCGCGCCGACTACGTCGGCAAGAACCTCCCCACGTCGCTGCGGGAGACGGTCAAGGTCCAGCTCGCCGAGGAGGACGGTCGCGACACCGTGCTGCTCGGTGCGAAGCGGATCTCCCCGGACGCACAGCAGTAGCACTCCGGCGTCCGTCACCGCGGTACGCCCTCCGAGTGCGCCTGCGCGCCCGCCCGCCGCGGCGCTCCCGGGGCACACCCCCGCGGCGCCCGCCTCCCGAACTGAACTGCCTTACGGAGCCTGACAGATGCAGCGTCATCTCATCTCGGCCGCCGACCTCACCCGCGACGACGCCGTCCTGATCCTCGACACCGCCGAGGAGATGGCCCGGGTCGCCGACCGGCCGATCAAGAAACTGCCGACCCTGCGCGGCCGCACCGTCGTCAACCTCTTCTTCGAGGACTCGACCCGGACCCGGATCTCCTTCGAGGCCGCCGAGAAGCGCCTCTCCGCGGACGTCATCAACTTCACCGCCAAGGGCTCGAGCGTCTCCAAGGGCGAGTCCCTCAAGGACACCGCCCAGACCCTCGAGGCCATGGGCGTCGACGCCGTCGTCATCCGGCACGGCGCCTCCGGAGCCCCGTACCGGCTCGCCACCTCCGGCTGGATCGACGCGGCCGTGATCAACGCGGGCGACGGCACCCACCAACACCCCACGCAGGCCCTGCTGGACGCCTTCACCATGCGCCGCCGCCTGGTCGGCCGAGACGCCGGGATCGGCCAGGACCTGGCCGGCAAGCGCATCACGATCGTCGGTGACGTCCTGCACAGCCGCGTCGCCCGTTCCAACGTCGACCTGCTGCACACCCTCGGCGCCGAGGTCACCCTCGTCGCACCGCCCACGCTGGTGCCGGTGGGCGTCGGGTCCTGGCCCTGCGAGATCTCGTACGACCTCGACAGCACGCTCGCCAAGTCCGACGCGGTGATGATGCTGCGCGTCCAGCGCGAGCGGATGAACGCGGCCTTCTTCCCGACCGAGCGCGAGTACTCGCGCCGCTACGGGCTCGACGGCGACCGCATGGCGAAGATGCCCGAGCACGCCATCGTGATGCACCCCGGCCCGATGGTCCGCGGCATGGAGATCACCGCCGAGGTGGCCGACTCCGACCGCTGCACCGTCGTGGAGCAGGTCGCCAACGGCGTCTCCGTCCGCATGGCCGTCCTGTACCTCCTGCTGGGCGGCAACGAGCCCGCCGTCACCCACACCCGCACCGAGGAGAAGTAAGAAGAATGAGCAAGATCCTGATCCGTGGTGCGAAGGTGCTCGGCGGCGAGCCGCAGGACGTCCTGATCGACGGCGACACGATCGCCGCGGTCGGCACCGGACTGCCGGCGGAGGACGCCGAGGTCGTCGAGGCGGACGGCAAGGTGCTCCTGCCGGGCCTCGTCGACCTGCACACCCATCTGCGCGAGCCCGGCCGTGAGGACTCCGAGACCGTCCTGACCGGCACGCGGGCGGCGGCGAGCGGCGGCTACACCGCCGTGTTCGCCATGGCCAACACCTTCCCGGTCGCCGACACCGCCGGTGTCGTCGAGCAGGTCTACCGGCTCGGCCGGGAGCACGGCTACTGCGACGTGCAGCCCATCGGCGCCGTGACGGTGGGCCTGGAGGGCAGGAAGCTCGCCGAACTCGGCGCCATGCACGAGTCCGCCGCCGGCGTCACGGTCTTCTCGGACGACGGCAAGTGCGTGGACGACGCGGTGATCATGCGCCGGGCGCTGGAGTACGTGAAGGCCTTCGGCGGCGTCGTCGCCCAGCACGCGCAGGAACCCCGCCTCACCGAGGGCGCCCAGATGAACGAGGGCGTCGTCTCCGCCGAGCTGGGCCTCGGAGGCTGGCCGGCGGTGGCCGAGGAATCGATCATCGCCCGGGACGTCCTGCTCGCCGAGCACGTCGGCTCGCGCGTCCACATCTGCCACCTGTCGACCGCCGGCAGCGTCGAGATCGTGCGCTGGGCCAAGTCCCGCGGCATCGACGTGACCGCCGAGGTCACCCCGCACCATCTCCTCCTCACCGACGAGCTGGCCCGCACCTACAACCCGGTCTACAAGGTCAACCCGCCGCTGCGGACCGAGCGTGACGTGACGGCCCTGCGCGAGGCGCTCGCCGACGGCACGATCGACATCGTCGCCACCGACCACGCGCCGCACCCGCACGAGGACAAGGACTGCGAGTGGGCCGCCGCCGCCATGGGCATGGTGGGCCTCGAGACCGCGCTGTCCGTGGTCCAGCAGACGATGGTCGAGACCGGTCTGCTCGACTGGGCCGGCGTCGCCGACCGGATGTCCTCCGCACCCGCCCGCATCGGGCGCGCCGACGGGCACGGCCGCCCCGTCTCGGCAGGCGAGCCCGCCAACCTCACGCTCGTCGACACCGCATACCGTGGGTCCGTGGACCCCGCGGGCTTCGCCTCGCGCAGCCGCAACACCCCCTACGAGGGCCGTGAGCTGCCGGGCCGGGTCACCCACACCTGGCTGCGGGGCAAGGCCACCCTCGTCGACGGGAAGCTCGCGTGACACCTCTCATCCCGACGGCCGCCTCCCTGGCTGCCGAACAGAAGTCGGCCGAAGTGACCGACTGGGCCGCCCGGATCGGCTGGCTCGTCGGACTCCTCCTCTTCGTCGCCCTCGTCTACTGGCTGATGCGCGAGGGCTGGAAGTGGCGCGGCACCCTCCAGGGCGACCTGCCGGAGCTGCCCACCCGGCCGTCGGCCGCCACCACCCTCGACGGAGGCGGCAAGCCGCCGCTGTCCGGAATGCCGGGCGACCCCGGTCCGGCGAAACTGGGCATGAGCGGCCGGTACCACGGCTCCACCACCGCCGGACAGTGGCTCGACCGCATCGTCGCGCACGGCCTGGGCACTCGCAGCCGGGTCGAGCTCACGCTGACGGACGCGGGACTGGACGTCGTACGCCCCGGCGCGACCGACTTCTTCGTCCCCGCCGGGGCACTGCGCGAGGCCCGGCTCGACAAGGGCATCGCCGGCAAGGTCCTCACCGAGGGCGGCCTGCTCGTCGTCACCTGGGCACACGGCGAGCGGCTGATCGACTCCGGCTTCCGCTCCGACCGCGCGGCCGAGCACGGCGAGTGGGTCGACACCCTGAACAACATGATCAGCAAGAGCACCGACACGGAAGGCGCACGATGACGACCTCCATCCAGGGAGCCGCCTCGCAGAGGCACAAGGCAGCTCCCGCCGTACTCGTCCTGGAGGACGGCCGGACCTTCCGCGGCCGCGCCTACGGGGCCACGGGGGTGACCTTCGGCGAGGCCGTGTTCTCCACCGGGATGACCGGCTACCAGGAAACCCTCACCGACCCGTCGTACCACCGCCAGGTCGTCGTCATGACCGCCCCGCACGTCGGCAACACCGGCGTGAACGACGACGACCCCGAGTCGAAGCGGATCTGGGTCGCCGGCTACGTCGTGCGCGACCCCGCGCGCGTGCCCTCCAACTGGCGCTCCCGCCGCTCCCTCGACGACGAGCTGCGCGCGCAGGGCGTGGTCGGCATCAGCGGCGTCGACACCCGTGCCCTCACCCGCCACCTCCGCGAGCGCGGCGCCATGCGCGTCGGCATCTTCTCCGGCAACGCGCTGCCCGACGAGGGCACGATGCTCGGCGAGGTGCGCCAGGCGCCCGAGATGCAGGGCGCGAACCTCGCCGCGGAGGTCGCCACCAAGGAGGCGTACGTCGTCCCCGCGATCGGCGAGAAGCGGTTCACCGTCGCCGCCGTCGACCTGGGCATCAAGGGCATGACCCCGCGCCGGATGGCCGAGCGCGGCATCGAGGTGCACGTACTCCCCGCCACGGCCACCGCCGAGGACGTGTACGCCGTGAACCCCGACGGAGTGTTCTTCTCCAACGGTCCCGGCGACCCGGCCACCGCCGACGGCCCGGTCTCCGTGATGCAGGAGGTGCTCGCCCGCAGGACGCCCCTCTTCGGCATCTGCTTCGGCAACCAGATCCTCGGCCGCGCGCTCGGCTTCGGCACCTACAAGCTGAAGTACGGCCACCGCGGCATCAACCAGCCCGTCCAGGACCGCACGACCGGCAAGGTCGAGGTCACCGCGCACAACCACGGCTTCGCCGTCGACGCGCCGCTCGACGAGGTCTCCGAGACCCCGTACGGCCGCGCCGAGGTCTCCCACGTCTGCCTGAACGACCAGGTGGTCGAGGGGCTCCACCTCCTCGACCGGCCGGCCTTCAGCGTCCAGTACCACCCCGAAGCGGCAGCCGGCCCGCACGACGCCGCCTACCTGTTCGACCGCTTCGTATCCCTGATGGAGGGCCAGCGTGCCTAAGCGCACCGATATCCAGTCCGTCCTGGTCATCGGCTCCGGCCCGATCGTCATCGGCCAGGCCGCCGAGTTCGACTACTCCGGCACCCAGGCGTGCCGCGTCCTGCGCGCCGAGGGCCTGCGGGTCGTCCTGGTCAACTCCAACCCGGCGACGATCATGACCGACCCGGAGATCGCCGACGCCACCTACGTCGAGCCGATCACCCCGGAGTTCGTCGAGAAGATCATCGCCAAGGAGCGGCCGGACGCGCTCCTGCCCACCCTCGGCGGTCAGACCGCCCTCAACACCGCCATCTCGCTGCACGACGCCGGAACGCTCGACAAGTACGGCGTCGAGCTCATCGGCGCCAACGTCGAGGCGATCAACAAGGGCGAGGACCGCGACCTCTTCAAGGGCGTCGTCGAGGCCGTGCGCGAGAAGATCGGGCACGGCGAGTCCGCCAACTCCGTCATCTGCCACTCCATGGACGACGTGCTGGCGGGCGTCGAGACGCTCGGCGGGTACCCCGTCGTCGTCCGCCCCTCCTTCACCATGGGCGGCGCCGGCTCCGGCTTCGCGCACGACGAGGAAGAACTGCGCCGCATCGCCGGCCAGGGCCTGACGCTCTCCCCGACCACCGAGGTGCTCCTGGAGGAGTCCATCCTCGGCTGGAAGGAGTACGAGCTGGAGCTGATGCGCGACAAGCACGACAACGTCGTGGTCGTCTGCTCCATCGAGAACTTCGACCCCATGGGCGTGCACACCGGTGACTCGATCACCGTCGCCCCGGCGATGACGCTCACCGACCGCGAGTACCAGATCCTGCGCGACATCGGCATCGCCGTCATCCGCGAGGTCGGCGTCGACACCGGCGGCTGCAACATCCAGTTCGCGGTGAACCCCGAGGACGGCCGGGTGATCGTCATCGAGATGAACCCGCGCGTCTCCCGCTCCTCGGCGCTGGCCTCCAAGGCGACCGGCTTCCCGATCGCCAAGATCGCCGCGAAGCTCGCCGTCGGCTACACGCTCGACGAGATCCCGAACGACATCACCGAGCAGACCCCGGCCTCCTTCGAACCGACGCTCGACTACGTGGTGGTCAAGGCCCCGCGGTTCGCCTTCGAGAAGTTCCCGAGCGCCGACTCCACCCTCACCACGACCATGAAGTCGGTCGGCGAGGCCATGGCGATCGGCCGCAACTTCACCGAGGCGCTGCAGAAGGCGCTGCGGTCGCTGGAGAAGAAGGGCTCGCAGTTCACCTTCGTGGGCGAGCCGGGCGACAAGGCCGAGCTGCTGGCCGAGGCCGTGCGGCCGACCGACGGGCGCATCAACTCCGTCATGCAGGCCATCCGCGCGGGCGCCACGCCCGAGGAGGTCTTCGAGTCGACGAAGATCGACCCGTGGTTCGTGGACCAGCTCTTCCTGATCAAGGAGATCGCGGACGAGCTGGCCGGCGCCGACAAGCTCCACCCCGAACTGCTCGCCGAGGCCAAGCGGCACGGCTTCTCCGACGTCCAGATCGCCGAGATCCGCGGGCTGCGCGAGGACGTCGTGCGCGAGGTGCGGCACGCGCTGGGCGTGCGTCCGGTGTACAAGACGGTCGACACCTGCGCCGCCGAGTTCGCGGCGAAGACGCCGTACTTCTACTCCTCCTACGACGAGGAGACCGAGGTCGCCCCGCGCGAGAAGCCCGCGGTCATCATCCTGGGCTCAGGACCGAACCGCATCGGCCAGGGCATCGAGTTCGACTACTCCTGCGTCCACGCCTCCTTCGCGCTCGGCGACGCGGGCTACGAGACCGTGATGGTCAACTGCAACCCCGAGACCGTCTCCACCGACTACGACACCTCCGACCGCCTGTACTTCGAGCCGCTGACGCTGGAGGACGTGCTGGAGATCGTGCACGCGGAGTCGCTGGCCGGTCCCCTCGCGGGTGTGATCGTGCAGCTCGGCGGCCAGACCCCGCTCGGGCTGGCACAGGCCCTCAAGGACAACGGCGTTCCGGTCGTGGGCACCTCCCCGGAGGCGATCCACGCCGCCGAGGACCGCGGCGCCTTCGGACGCGTCCTCGCGGAGGCCGGCCTGCCGGCCCCCAAGCACGGCACGGCCACCACCTTCGTCGAGGCCAAGGCCATCGCCGACGAGATCGGCTACCCCGTCCTCGTACGGCCCTCGTACGTCCTCGGCGGACGCGGCATGGAGATCGTCTACGACGAGACCCGGCTGTCCTCGTACATCGCCGAGTCGACCGAGATCAGCCCCTCCCGGCCGGTCCTGGTCGACCGCTTCCTCGACGACGCGATCGAGATCGACGTCGACGCGCTCTACGACGGCGAGGAGCTCTACCTCGGCGGCGTCATGGAGCACATCGAGGAGGCCGGCATCCACTCCGGCGACTCCGCGTGCGCACTGCCGCCGATCACCCTCGGCGGGTTCGACATCAAGCGCCTGCGGGCCTCCACGGAAGCCATCGCCAAGGGCGTCGGCGTCCGTGGCCTGATCAACATCCAGTTCGCCATGGCGGGCGACATCCTGTACGTCCTCGAGGCCAACCCGCGCGCCTCGCGCACCGTCCCCTTCACCTCGAAGGCGACCGCGGTGCCGCTGGCGAAGGCCGCCGCCCGGATCTCGCTGGGCGCGACCGTGGCGGAGCTGCGGGCCGAAGGGCTGCTCCCGGCGCACGGCGACGGCGGCGAACTGCCCCTCGACGCGCCGATCTCCGTCAAGGAGGCCGTCATGCCGTGGTCGCGCTTCCGCGACATCCACGGGCGCGGCGTGGACACCGTCCTCGGCCCGGAGATGCGTTCCACGGGTGAGGTCATGGGCATCGACTCGGTGTTCGGCACCGCCTACGCCAAGTCGCAGGCGGCCGCGTACGGTCCGCTGCCGACCAAGGGCCGCGCCTTCATCTCGGTCGCCAACCGCGACAAGCGTTCGATGATCTTCCCGGCGCGCGAGCTCGTCGCCCATGGCTTCGAGCTGCTCGCCACGTCCGGCACGGCCGAGGTGCTCAAGCGCAACGGCATCAACGCCGCCGTCGTGCGCAAGCAGTCCGAGGGCACCGGCCCGAACGGTGAGCGGACCATCGTCCAGCTCATCCACGACGGCGAGGTCGACCTCATCGTCAACACCCCGTACGGCACCGGTGGCCGCCTCGACGGCTACGAGATCCGTACGGCCGCCGTGGCACGGTCCGTGCCGTGCCTGACGACGGTCCAGGCGCTGGCCGCCGCCGTCCAGGGCATCGACGCGCTCAACCACGGTGACGTGGGCGTGCGCTCCCTCCAGGAACACGCCGAGCATCTGACCGCGGCCCGCGACTAGCAGCCCGGAGAGGGGGACACCGGAAACGGTGTCCCCCTCTTCGTGAGGGCTCCACGTCTTCGTGAGGACACATGTACAAGATCTTCTTCAACCTCGTCTTCAAGCGGATGGACCCCGAGCGGGCCCACCACCTCGCCTTCCGCTGGATCAGGCTCGCCGCCCGCGTCCCCGTCCTGCGCACCTTCGTCGCCGCCGCGCTCGCCCCCCGCTTCGAGGAGCTGCGCACCGAGGCGTTCGGGCTGCGCATGCACGGCCCCTTCGGGCTCGCGGCAGGCTTCGACAAGAACGCCGTCGCCATCGACGGGATGTCGATGCTCGGCTTCGACCACGTCGAGATCGGCACGGTGACGGGGGAGCCGCAGCCGGGCAACCCCAGGAAGCGGCTGTTCCGGCTGGTGCCGGACCGGGCGCTGATCAACCGCATGGGGTTCAACAACGAGGGCTCCGCGGCCGTCTCCGAGCGCCTGGCGGCCCGTACGCCCGTCTTCAGGACCGTCGTCGGCGTCAACATCGGCAAGACCAAGGCCGTCCCCGAGGCGGAGGCCGTCGGCGACTACGTGAAGTCGGCCGAGCGGCTCGCCCGGCACGCCGACTACCTCGTGGTCAACGTGAGCTCCCCGAACACCCCCGGTCTGCGCGACCTGCAGGCCACGGAGGCGCTGCGGCCCCTGCTGAGCGCCGTCCGCGAGGCCGCCGACCGTGCCGTGTCCGACCGGCGTGTGCCGCTCCTCGTCAAGATCGCTCCCGACCTCGCCGACGAGGACATCGACGCGGTCGCCGACCTCGCCGTCGAACTCGGCCTGGACGGGATCATCGCCACGAACACCACCATCGCGCGCGAGGGACTCGGTCTGAAGTCCGGACCCTCCCTCGTCAAGGAGACCGGCGGACTCTCCGGCGCACCGCTGAAGGCTCGCTCCCTGGAGGTGCTGCGCCGCCTCTACGCGCGCGTGGGCGACCGGATCACCCTGGTGGGCGTGGGCGGCGTCGAGAACGCCGAGGACGCCTGGCAGCGCATCCTGGCCGGCGCCACGCTGGTCCAGGGGTACAGCGCCTTCGTCTACGAGGGTCCCTTCTGGGGCCGCGCGATCCACAAGGGCCTCGCCGGCCGCCTGCGTACGAGCCCGTACGCCACCCTCGCCGACGCCGTCGGCGCCGACGTGAGGAAGTCCGTATGAGCCTGGAACCCTTCGGAGCACGCCTGCGCCGCGCCATGGACGAGCGCGGCCCCCTGTGCGTCGGTATCGACCCGCACGCCTCCCTGCTCGCCGACTGGGGCCTGACCGACGACATCGCCGGACTGGAGCGCTTCAGCCGCACCGTCGTCGAGGCGCTGGCCGAGCGGGTCGCGGTCCTCAAGCCGCAGAGCGCGTTCTTCGAGCGCTTCGGCTCGCGCGGCATCGCCGTCCTGGAGAGGTCGGTCGAGCAGGCGCGGGCGGCCGGGGCGCTGGTCGTCATGGACGCCAAGCGCGGTGACATCGGTTCGACCATGGCCGCGTACGCGGAGACCTTCCTGCGCAAGGACGCGCCGCTGTTCTCGGACGCGCTGACCGTGTCGCCCTACCTGGGCTACGGCTCGCTGAAGCCCGCGGTGGAGCTGGCGCGCGAGAGCGGTGCCGGACTCTTCGTGCTCGCCCTCACCTCCAACCCGGAGGGCGGCGAGGTGCAGCACGCGGTCCGCGAGGACGGCCGTACCGTCGGGGCGACCATGCTGGCCCATCTCGCCGCCGAGAACGCCGGGGAGTCGCCCCTGGGGTCCTTCGGCGCGGTCGTCGGCGCCACCCTGGGCGATCTCTCCTCCTACGACCTGGACATCAACGGGCCGCTCCTGGCGCCGGGAATCGGCGCCCAGGGGGCCACCGCGGCCGATCTCGCGGGAGTCTTCGGGGCGGCGGTGCGCAACGTCGTCCCGAACGTGAGCCGGGGTGTTCTTCGTCACGGTCCCGACCTTCTCGCGCTGCGGGAGTCCGCGGACCGCTTCGCGGAGGAGATCAGGTCCGCGGTCGAGGCCGCCTGAGCCGCCCTTTCCGGGTCCTACCGGGGCCTTCGGGACCTCGGGCCGGCTTTCCGCGAGTCCTCGGCGGACCCTCGGCAGTCGTCCGACGACTGCGTCCGGAGCGGCCCGAGTCTGAATACATCCTCAAATCCGGGGCAGTATGTCGCAAATGCCCGTCTCCAGGGAGGCTGACCAGGACTTTTCCGCTGTTCTCGCTGACTCTGGCGGACTTGCCCGCTAGTCTCCGTCGAGTGGGGGCACCTCCCACGCCCTCTAGGTAGTGGGGGAGAACGGGCAAGCGTGTTGCTCGCAGCTCCCCAGGTGTGGGGCGACTAGGTTCCTCACCGGTCCGTATCCGACAGTTCGACATCCGAGGTGACGTAGGCGTGGCTCTTCCGCCCCTTACCCCTGAACAGCGCGCAGCCGCGCTCGAAAAGGCCGCCGCGGCTCGCCGGGAGCGGGCCGAGGTCAAGAATCGACTCAAGCACTCCGGCGCCTCCCTTCACGAGGTCATCAAGCAGGGCCAGGAGAACGACGTCATCGGAAAGATGAAGGTCTCCGCTCTCCTCGAGTCCCTGCCGGGCGTGGGCAAGGTCCGCGCCAAGCAGATCATGGAGCGACTCGGGATCTCCGAGAGCCGCCGCGTGCGCGGGCTCGGCTCGAACCAGATCGCCTCCTTGGAGCGTGAGTTCGGCGGTTCCGGCGCCTGAGTCCTGGGCACTCCGGGATTGCTGGAATAATCGCCGCATGAGTGAACGTCCGCGGCTGACCGTGCTCTCCGGCCCCTCAGGGGTCGGCAAGAGCACGGTCGTCGCTCATATGCGCAAGGAACACCCCGAGGTCTGGCTCTCGGTGTCGGCGACGACCCGCAAGCCGCGCCCGGGTGAGAAGCACGGGGTCCACTACTTCTTCGTCTCGGACGACGAGATGGACAAGCTGATCGCCAACGGCGAGCTCCTGGAGTGGGCCGAATTCGCCGGCAACCGCTACGGGACACCCCGCGCCGCTGTCCTCGAGCACCTGGAGACGGGTGTGCCGGTCCTCCTGGAGATCGACCTCCAGGGCGCCCGGCAGGTCCGCGAGTCCATGCCCGAGGCGCTGCTCGTGTTCCTGGCTCCGCCCTCCTGGGAGGAGCTGGTGCGCAGGCTCACCGGGCGGGGCACCGAACCGCCCGAGGTGATCGAACGCCGTCTGGAGGCCGCCAAGATCGAACTGGCGGCCGAGCCGGAGTTCGACGTCACCCTGGTCAACACCTCCGTCGAGGACGTGGCGCGTGAGCTGCTAGCCTTGATGGAAGTTGTTTGATATTCCAGGTCAATTTCCACCTTTCGGAAGGCAGAGCGTGTCCTCTTCCACCACCGCTCCCGAGGGCATCATCAACCCTCCGATCGACGAGCTCCTCGAGGCCACCGACTCGAAGTACAGCCTCGTGATCTACGCGGCCAAGCGCGCCCGTCAGATCAACGCGTACTACTCGCAGCTCGGCGAGGGCCTCCTCGAGTACGTCGGTCCGCTCGTCGACACCCACGTCCACGAGAAGCCGCTCTCCATCGCCCTGCGCGAGATCAACGCGGGTCTGCTGACGTCCGAGGCCGTTGAGGGCCCCGCACAGTAGTCCGCTGTTCCACTTCATCCCGGGCCCGGCAGTACGACTGCCGGGCCCGTGGTGTGTCATGGAGTCGTACGTCATCGAGCCGGGGCGTACGGGTGTCGAGTGTGGGGAGGCCCGGTGGGCAAGCCGAAGGTCGTACTGGGGGTCAGCGGTGGCATCGCCGCGTACAAGGCGTGCGAGCTGCTGCGCAGGCTGACGGAGTCGGGGCACGACGTGCGGGTCGTACCGACCGCGTCCGCGCTGCACTTCGTGGGCGCCGCCACCTGGTCCGCGCTCTCCGGACACCCGGTCTCCACCGAGGTCTGGTCGGACGTCCACGAGGTCCCGCACGTCCGCATCGGGCAGGACGCGGACCTGGTGGTGGTGGCCCCCGCGACGACGGACATGCTCGCCAAGGCCGCCCACGGTCTCGCCGACGACCTCCTCACCAACACCCTGCTCACCGCCCGCTGCCCGGTCGTCTTCGCGCCCGCCATGCACACCGAGATGTGGGAGCACCCGGCCACCCAGGAGAACGTGGCGACGCTGCGCCGCCGCGGCGCCGTCGTCATCGAGCCCGCGGTGGGCCGCCTGACCGGCGTGGACACCGGCAAGGGCCGGCTGCCCGACCCCACGGAGATCTTCGAGGTCTGCCGCCGGGTGCTGGCGCGGGGCGTGCGGGAACCCGACCTCGCCGGCCGCCATGTCGTCGTCAGCGCCGGCGGTACCCGCGAACCGCTCGACCCCGTCCGCTTCCTCGGCAACCGTTCCTCCGGCAAGCAGGGGTACGCCCTCGCCCGCACCGCCGCCGCGCGAGGGGCCCGGGTGACGCTGATCGCCGCGAACACCGGACTGCCGGACCCGGCGGGCGTGGACGTGGTGCGGGTCGGCACGGCCGTGCAGCTGCGCGAGGCGGTGCTCAAGGCGACCCCGGACGCCGACGCCGTGGTCATGGCGGCGGCCGTGGCGGACTTCCGCCCCGCCGCGTACGCGGCGGGGAAGATCAAGAAGAAGGACGGCCAGGAGCCGGAGCCGATCGTCCTGGTCCGTAATCCGGACATCCTCGCCGAGATCTCGGCGGACCGTTCGCGTCCCGGCCAGATCGTGGTCGGTTTCGCCGCCGAGACGGACGACGTCCTCGCCAACGGCCGCGCGAAACTGGAACGCAAGGGGTGCGATCTCCTCGTGGTGAACGAGGTGGGGGAGCGCAGGACCTTCGGCTCCGAGGAGAACGAGGCCGTGGTGCTGGGTGCCGACGGCAGTGAGACCGCGGTGCCGTACGGACCCAAGGAAGCCCTGGCCGAGACCGTGTGGGATCTGGTGACACGCCGTCTGAGGTAGAGGTTCCCGTCACCTCAACAGGCGCCCCCGTCCGCGCGAAATTCGCTCGCGGTGACCCTGGCGGAGAGCGATCTCCGTAGCGCAGAATGCCCGTGCCGCAGGTCACAGCGCTTCCGAGAAGCGAGACAGGGGGGCCTGCCGGCGAGCGCGACCGATAAACTGTTCTCGGACGACGCCGGGCGCAGCTCCCGTCCCGTCCGCCAATGATCAGCCAGCAGCCGCTGCAACCACAGGGAGCGTTGTGTCCCGTCGCCTGTTCACCTCGGAGTCCGTGACCGAGGGTCACCCCGACAAGATCGCTGACCAGATCAGCGACACCATTCTCGACGCGCTTCTGCGGGAGGACCCGACGTCCCGGGTCGCCGTGGAGACGTTGATCACGACCGGCCTGGTGCACGTGGCCGGAGAGGTCACGACCAAGGCGTACGCGCCGATCGCCCAGCTGGTCCGGGACAAGATCCTGGAGATCGGCTACGACTCGTCGAAGAAGGGTTTCGACGGCGCTTCGTGCGGTGTCTCGGTGTCGATCGGCTCCCAGTCCCCGGACATCGCGCAGGGTGTCGACACGGCGTACGAGTCCCGCGTCGAGGGTGACGAGGACGAGCTCGACAAGCAGGGCGCGGGCGACCAGGGGCTGATGTTCGGGTACGCGACCGACGAGACGCCCAACCTGATGCCGCTGCCGATCCACCTGGCGCACCGGCTCTCCCGCCGTCTGTCCGAGGTCCGCAAGAACGGCACGATCCCCTACCTCCGTCCCGACGGAAAGACCCAGGTCACCATCGAGTACGACGGTGACAAGGCGGTCCGCCTGGACACGGTCGTGGTCTCCTCGCAGCACGCGAGCGACATCGACCTGGACTCGCTGCTCGCACCCGACATCCGCGAGTTCGTGGTGGAGCCGGAGCTGAAGGCCCTCCTCGACGACGGCATCAAGCTGGACACCGAGGGCTACCGCCTGCTGGTCAACCCGACCGGCCGCTTCGAGATCGGCGGCCCGATGGGCGACGCCGGCCTGACCGGCCGCAAGATCATCATCGACACCTACGGCGGCATGGCCCGCCACGGCGGCGGCGCCTTCTCCGGCAAGGACCCCTCCAAGGTCGACCGCTCCGCCGCGTACGCGATGCGCTGGGTCGCCAAGAACGTCGTCGCCGCGGGTCTCGCCACGCGCTGCGAGGTCCAGGTCGCCTACGCCATCGGCAAGGCCGAGCCCGTCGGTCTCTTCGTCGAGACCTTCGGCACCGCGAAGGTCGACGCCGAGAAGATCGAGACCGCCATCACCGAGGTCTTCGACCTCCGCCCGGCGGCCATCATCCGTGACCTCGACCTGCTGCGCCCGATCTACTCCCAGACGGCCGCGTACGGTCACTTCGGCCGGGAGCTGCCCGACTTCACGTGGGAGCGGACGGACCGGGTGGACGCGCTGCGCAGGGCCGTCGGCCTGTAGTCGTCCGCGGCTCGCCGCGACCTGCCGAGGCCCGGTGCCCCCGAGGGGGTGCCGGGCCTCGTCGTGGTTCCTGCCCCGCTCGTGGTCCCCGCGCCGTGCTGGTTGGTCCCGCGCCGCCGGCTTCGGCCCGGCGCCCGTGCCGGCGGCCGACCGGTCCGCCGACGGGTCGCGCCGGCCGGGAAAACGCCTGGCGCGGACCGCTCGCCGTTCCTACGCTGAGGATCTCCCGGTGCGATGGCCGCGGCTACTTCGGCGGAGTGCGTCCCTCGGGCGTGCGGTGAAACTGGAAGCATCATGGGCCGCTGCCGCCTGGATCTCGGGAGAGCCGACGTCGCGGCCGCCCTTCCTGTCGGTCGGACGGCGCGAGGGCGCGGGCACGGCGCGGGGGCGCCGGCCTCGCCCGGGGGCGTTCGCGGTCCACGGCCGGCCCGATCCCGGGCGCGCGGCGGTGTCAGTGCGGTCTGGTAGGAATACTGCTGTGAGCAGCGCGAACGGGCGGGGTGAGGGTGACGCGGAGGGCGCGCCGCCCGAGCAGCTTGCGCTGATCCGCGAGGGCGTGCGGCAGGCCAGGGCACCGAAGGCGAAGCCGCGGACCTGGCGCGGCGCCGCGCTGGCCAAGGAGCTGCCCGTCGCGCGCGTGCTCGTCGACAAGGGCGTGCTGCATCTCGACCGGTACTTCGACTATGCCGTGCCCGAGGAGCTCGACGCCCAGGCTCAGCCCGGTGTCCGGGTCCGGGTGCGGTTCGGGGCCGGGCGGCACCGGGTGCGGGACGGGCGGCGCGAGGGCGGGGGCCTCATCGACGGCTTCCTCGTCGAGCGGCTGGCCGAGTCCGACTACTCAGGACCGCTCGCCGCGCTGGCCCAGGTGGTGTCTCCCGAACCGGTCCTCGGCCCCGAGCTGCTGGGCCTGGCCCGGGCCGTCGCCGACCGGTACGCGGGCAGCCTCGCCGATGTGCTGCAACTCGCCGTGCCGCCGCGCAACGCCCGGGCCGAGGCGAAGCCCTCTCCGGCGCCCCTGCCCGCTCCCGAGGCGCCCACGGCGGAGTCCTGGACGCGGTATGTGCGAGGCGCGGCCTTTGTGGAGTCGCTCGCCCGCGGCGGCTCCCCGCGGGCCGTGTGGAACGCGCTGCCGGGGCCCGGATGGGCGGAGGAACTGGCGCGGGCCGTGGGCGCGACGCTCGCCTCGGGACGGGGCGCGCTCGTCGTCGTGCCGGACGGCCGGACCGTCTCCCGTGTGGACGCGGCGCTGACCTCGTTGCTGGGGGAGGGGCGGCACGCGGTCCTCACGGCCGAGGCCGGACCCGAGAAGCGCTACGGGGAGTGGCTCGCCGTGCGGCGCGGGTCCGTACGGGCGGTCGTGGGGACGCGCGCCGCCATGTTCGCTCCGGTGCGTGACCTCGGACTCGTCGTTCTCTGGGACGACGGGGACGGCAGCCACAGCGAGCCGCACGCACCCCAGCCGCACGCGCGGGAGGTCCTGCTGCTGCGGGCCGCCCATGACAGATGTGCCTTTCTGCTGGGGAGTTGGAGCTGCACGGTGGAGGCCGCGCAGTTGGTCGAGAGCGGCTGGGCATTGCCGCTGGCCGCCGAGCGGGACCAGGTGAGGGCGAGTGCGCCGCTCGTACGGACCGTGGGTGACGGGGATCTCGCACGGGACGAGGCGGCCCGGGCCGCCCGGCTGCCCACCCTGGCCTGGCAGGTGGTCAGGGAGGGGCTGCGGCACGGGCCTGTGCTGGTCCAGGTGCCGAGGCGCGGCTACGTGCCGCGGCTGGCCTGCGCGCAGTGCCGGGCTCCGGCCCGCTGCCGGCACTGCGCCGGCCCCTTGGAGGCGCAGGACGCGGGCGCGCTGCGGTGCACGTGGTGCGGGCGCGACGAGGCGGCCTGGCACTGTCCCGAGTGCGGTGGGTTCCGGCTGCGCGCGCAGATCGTGGGCGCCCGGCGGACCGCCGAGGAGCTGGGCCGGGCCTTTCCGGCGGTGCCGGTCCGGACCTCGGGGCGCGAGCAGGTGCTCGACACGGTGCCGGGAGCACCCGCGCTCGTCGTGTCCACCCCGGGCGCCGAACCCGTCGCGGAGGGCGGGTACGCGGCCGCGCTGCTGCTCGACGGCTGGGCGATGCTGTCGCGGCCCGATCTGCGGGCCGGCGAGGAGGCGCTGCGGCGCTGGATCGGGGCCTCGGCGCTGGTGCGCGGGCAGGGAGCGGGCGGCACCGTGGTGGTCGTCGCGGAGCCGACACTGCGGCCCGTACAGGCACTCGTACGGTGGGACCCCGTCGGGCACGCGGTGCGTGAGCTCGCCGAGCGGGCCGAGCTGGGATTTCCGCCGGTGTCACGGATGGCGGCGGTGTCGGGTACGGCGGAGGCGCTCGCCGGTTTTCTCGCGGTGGTCGAACTTCCGGGCGACGCCGAGGTGTTGGGGCCGGTGCCGCTGCCCGTCACGGATGCCGGGCGACCGCGTCGGGTGGGGGCGCCGCCTCCGGGAGAGCGGTGGGAGCGCGCTCTCGTCCGAGTGCCGCCGGGGAGCGGTGCCGTACTGGCGGCCGCGCTGAAGGCCGCACAGGCGGCGCGGATGGCGCGTGGGGGGAGCGAGCCCGTACGGATTCGGATCGATCCGCCGGACATCGGGTGACGAGTGGACGAGGGGCTGCCTCCCGGGGCGGCGGCGCCGGGAGGCAGGGCGGAGCGTGGGACGGGGGAACCGGGTTCAGCCGTTTCGCGGGCCCGGGAACGCGGTGGGCCGCACCTCGTCGCGGAGTGTGGGGCTGCCCGCTGTCGGCTGCGTCGGCATGGAGCGGGCGGCGGGGACCGTGGGCACCGCGGGGATGCCGGTGGTGACCGCGACCGTGCGGGCGCTCGATGCCTCGGTGGCGCGCTCGGCCTCCGCGGCGGCCTGGGCGGCGGCGCGGCGGGCGCCGTAACGGCGGTGCACCGCCTGCTTGGTGACCCCGAGGGCCGAGCCCACCGCGTCCCACGAGAAGCCCAGCGAGCGGTCGAAGTCCACGGCGGCCGTGACCAGCGTCTCGACGCTGTCGCGCAGCTCCTGGGCGAGGCGGACGGTCGGGGCGGGGGCGCGCCCGTAGACGACGAAGCCCGTGGCGGGGCCGGAGCGGCGCGGGCGGTAGACGTTGCCCAGTTGGGCGGTGAGCGTGCGCAGTGCGTCCACCTGCCGGCGGACCCGCTCGATGTCCCGCACCAGCAAGTGCAGGCTGGCCCGAGCCTGGGCGTCGTGGGTTGCGTGGTCGGCCATGAACAAGCCTCTCGAACCGGCGTTGAAAAGGATCGGGCCGCGATCACGGCCCGTTGGTGGTCAACTCTCTCTTGACCAACGCGTTTCCGGGTGAGTGGTCACGCTGCGGGGGCGTAGGGGCATATGCAGAGGGCGCGTCCGGGGGCGTACGCCCCCGGTGCGCACGGCCCGTACGGCGGCGATCACGGTCCTTACGCCCTGTGCGGGGCGAGGGCTGTCGGCGGTGCGGGTCCTGGCGGTACGGGCGTTGGAGCCGGCGTCGGCGCGGGATGTCCGGGAGCGTCCGGGTCGGGTGTCCCCACGACGCATAGACTGGTGCGTCGCCCCGTATCCCGGCCCCGCCGGCGTGCTCGCGGGGTCTGAAGAGTTCCCGCCCGAGAGGCCAACCGCCACCCATGAAGCTCGTCTTCGCAGGTACCCCCGAGGTCGCCGTTCCCGCTCTGGACGCCCTGATCGCGTCCGGGCGGCACGAGGTGGCCGCCGTCGTCACGCGACCCGACGCGCCCGCCGGGCGGGGGCGCCGGCTCGTCGCGAGTCCGGTCGCCGAGCGCGCGGCGGAGGCCGGGATCGAGGTGCTGAAGCCGGCCAGGCCGCGGGACGAGGAGTTCCTGGCGCGCCTGCGGGAGATCGGCCCCGACTGCTGCCCCGTGGTGGCCTACGGGGCGCTGCTGCCCCGGGTCGCCCTCGACGTGCCCGCCCACGGCTGGGTCAACCTGCACTTCTCGCTGCTGCCCGCCTGGCGCGGCGCCGCCCCGGTGCAGCACGCGGTGATGGCGGGCGACGAGATCACCGGTGCCTCCACCTTCCTCATCGAGGAGGGGCTCGACTCGGGGCCCGTGTACGGGACCGTCACCGAGGAGGTCCGGCCCACCGACACCAGCGGGGACCTGCTGACCCGGCTGGCCTTCGCCGGTTCCGGGCTGCTCCTCGCGACCATGGACGGCATCGAGGACGGCACCCTGAAGGCGGTACCGCAGCCGGCCGACGGCGTCACCCTGGCGCCGAAGATCAGCGTCGAGAACGCCCACGTCGACTGGTCCGCGCCGGCGCTGCGCGTGGACCGGGTGGTACGCGGGTGCACCCCCGCGCCGGGCGCCTGGACCGTCTTCCGCGGCGAGCGGCTCAAGCTCGTGCAGGTCGCGCCGGTGCCCGAGCGCACCGACCTCGCCCCGGGCGAGCTGTCCGTCGGCAAGAACAACGTGTACGTCGGAACCGGTTCGTACGCCGTCGAACTGCTCTGGGTCCAGGCCCAGGGCAAGAAGCCGATGCGCGCCGCCGACTGGGCACGTGGCGTGCGGATCTCCTCCGGAGAGGGGCTCGGGGTCTGAGCCGCGCCGGGGCCTCCGGCACCGAGCTGGGCCTCCGGCACCGCACCCGGCCGGCACGCAACCGGGGCGGGTAGCCCGCCTGGGTCCGGGTCGCTGAACCTGCGCTTGGCCACGCACCGGGTCGCCATTGCTCCGGGGTCCGGTCTCCGTGCCCGATCCCGCCATTGCACCGGGGCTCGGCATCGGGGTCAGGCTGCCGCGCCGCCCGGCGCCCTCGCGCGGCTCGGGCCGTGCGGTCGGGCCCGCCAGGTCCCGGGGCGGGCCTGCAAGAATCTGGCCCCGGTCGGGGCCGCCAAGGTCTCGGCCCGGTTGGGTCCTCCGAGGTCCCCGGTCGGGCTCGTCGAAGTCTCGCTCGGGTTGGGTCCGCCATGGGCCCCGGTCGGGCCTGTCGAAGTCTCGCTCGGGTTGGGTCCTCCGAGGTCCCCGGTCGGGCCTGTCGAAGTCTCGCCCCGGGTTGGGTCCGCCAAGGTCCCCCGTCGGTCGGGTCCACGGAGGTCCCCGGTCGGGCCCGTCAAAGGCCCCGCGGTCGCGCCCGCCAGGCCCCCGGTCGCGCCCGCCAAGGCCCCCGGTCAGGCCCGCCAAGGTCTCGGTCGGCCGGAGCCGTACAGGTCCGCCATGGGCCCGGCAACCCGGGCCTGCCATGGTCCCGTCCTGCCGGGGCCGCCCGTCCGGGGCGGCATGCCCGGTACTTCCGAGGGGCCCCGGCTGCGCGGAGCGCCCGGCGCCGGACCCCCGTCCGCGGCGTACGCTGAGAGGCGCACCTTTTTCCTGGATCCGGAGCACCTTTTTCGTGAGTGAGCAGTCCCGTCGGCCGAGCAAGCCCGGCAAGCCCTACCGCCGCCCCCAGAAGGACCCCGTCCGCTTCCTCGCCTTCGAGGCGCTGCGGGCCGTGGACGAGCGGGACGCGTACGCCAACCTCGTCCTGCCCCCGCTGCTGCGCAAGGCGCGGGAGAAGGGCGACTTCGACGGGCGGGACGCGGCGCTGGCGACCGAGCTCGTGTACGGGACGCTGCGTCGCCAGGGCACGTACGACGCCGTCATCTCGGCCTGTGTCGACCGGCCGCTGCGCGAGGTCGACCCGCCGGTGCTGGACGTCCTCAGCCTCGGCGTCCACCAGCTGCTCGGGACACGCATCCCGACGCACGCCGCCGTGTCCGCCTCGGTCGAACTCGCCCGCGTCGTGCTCGGCGACGGGCGCGCCAAGTTCGTCAACGCCGTGCTGCGCAAGGTCGCGCGGCAGGATCTCGACGGCTGGCTGGAGCAGGTCGCGCCGCCCTACGACGACGACCCCGAGGACCATCTGGCCGTCGTGCACTCCCACCCGCGCTGGGTCGTCTCCGCGCTGTGGGACTCGCTCGGCGGCGGGCGGGCCGGGATCGAGGACCTGCTGGAGGCCGACAACGAACGGCCCGAGGTGACCCTCGTCGCCCGGCCCGGACGCGCCACCGCGAGCGAACTCCTCGACGCCCTGGGGGAGGAGTCCGCCCTGCCGGGGCGCTGGTCGCCGTATGCCGTGCGGCTCAGCGAGGGCGGCGAACCGGGTGCCATCGACGCCGTACGGGAGGGGCGTGCGGGCGTCCAGGACGAGGGCAGCCAGCTGGTGGCCCTGGCCCTCGCGAACGCGCCGCTCGACGGGCCCGACAAGGCCTGGCTGGACGGCTGCGCGGGCCCCGGCGGCAAGGCCGCCATGCTCGCCGGTCTCGCCGCCGAGCGCGGTGCAGTGCTGCTCGCCTCGGAGAAGCAGCCGCACCGGGCCGGGCTCGTGGCGAAGGCGCTGGCCGGGAACCCCGGCCCCTACCAGGTCATCGCCGCCGACGGCACCCGTCCGCCGTGGCTGCCCGGGACGTTCGACCGCGTCCTCATGGACGTGCCCTGCACCGGCCTCGGCGCCCTGCGGCGCCGTCCCGAGGCGCGCTGGCGGCGCCGCCCGGAGGACCTGGACGGGTTCGCGTCGTTGCAGCGCGGGCTGCTGCGCACCGCGCTCGACTCCGTCCGGATCGGCGGCGTCGTCGGATACGCGACCTGCTCGCCGCACCTCGCCGAGACCCGCGCGGTCGTGGACGACGTGCTCAAGCACTACGAGAACGGCTCGGCCGAACTGCTCGACGCCCGTCCGCTGCTCCCGGACGTACCGGCGCTCGGCGACGGCCCCGACGTCCAGCTGTGGCCGCATCTGCACGGGACGGACGCGATGTACCTGGCGCTGATCAGGCGGACCGCCTGAGCCCCGCACGCCGAGCCCACCGTCCGATACGGGCCTCCGTGGCCGTGTCGGACGGGGCCCCCGGGCGGCCCCGCACGGCATGGCGGACCACCGCGCGGCATCCCGGCGCCGGCCCCGTTCCGGACCGGGGAGAGCAACCGGTGCCGGGCATGGCAGTCTTGGGGCATGGCCGTGCAGATCAACCCCAGCATTCTCTCCGCCGACTTCGCCCGTCTTGCCCAGGAGGCACAGGCGGTGCAGGGAGCGGACTGGCTCCATGTCGACGTCATGGACAACCACTTCGTACCGAACCTCACGCTCGGGGTGCCGGTCGTGGAATCCCTGGCCCGCGCGACGGACACGCCGCTGGACTGCCATCTGATGATCGAGGACGTCGATCGGTGGGCGCCCCAGTACGTCGAAGCGGGTGCGGGTTCCGTCACCTTCCACGTGGAGGCGGCCGCGGCGCCGGTGCGGCTCGCCCGCGAGATCCGGGCCATGGGCGCCCGCGCCTCCATGGCGCTCAAGCCCGCCACCCCGATCGAGCCGTACGAGGATCTGCTGCCCGAGCTCGACATGCTGCTGGTCATGACGGTGGAGCCGGGTTTCGGGGGCCAGGCGTTCCTGGACATCATGCTTCCGAAGATCCGCCGCACCCGTGAGCTGATCAGCAAGCACGGACTCGAACTCTGGCTCCAGGTCGACGGCGGTGTCTCGGCCTCCACCATCGAGCGGTGCGCCGAGGCGGGCGCGGACGTTTTCGTCGCGGGTTCGGCGGTCTACGGGGCATCGGACCCGGCCCAGGCGGTACGTGCATTGCGCACCCAGGCACAGGAGGCGACGGCTCATGCGGCGTGGGCGTGCGACCACTGAACCAAGGGAACGTGAACGCCGCCCATCTGGGCTGATCAAGTACGCCGGATCTGCAAGGATGAACGGCGAATCCAGAGTGTGAACAGCAGTGAGGAGAGCGCCGTGTCGGGTATGTCGGCGGGCCGGTCAGCCATGCGGATGGGACCCGCTGAGCTGGTCCAGGCGGCGGCCATGGCCCGCCGCTTCTACCTCGAGGGCAAATCCAAGATCCAGATCGCCGAGGAGTTCGGCGTCAGCCGCTTCAAGGTGGCCCGGGTCCTGGAGACCGCTCTCGAACGGGATCTCGTGCGGATCGAGATCCGGGTGCCGGCCGAGCTGGACGCGGAGCGCTCCGACGCGCTGCGCGCCCGCTACGGCCTCCGGCACGCGGTGGTGGTCGAGTCCCCGGCCGACGCCGAGGAGTCGCCCGACCCCGAGAACCTCGGAGAGGTGGCCGCCGACCTGCTCGGCGAGCTCGTCAACGAGGGCGATGTCCTCGGTCTCGCCTGGGGCCGCTCCACCATTCACATGGCCGCGGCCCTCGACCGGCTTCCGCCGTGCACGGTGGTGCAGCTGACGGGCGTCTACGACGCCGGGACCGCCGAGCGCGGTTCGGTGGAGGCGGTACGCCGCGCCGCCCAGGTGTCGGGCGGCGACGCCCACCCCATCTACGCGCCGATGCTGCTGCCCGACGCGGCGACCGCGGCGGCGCTGCGCAGCCAGACGGGGATCGCACGCGCCTTCGAGTACTTCGACAAGGTCACCGTCGCCTGTGTCTCCATCGGCTCCTGGGAGCCGGGCATCTCGACGGTGCACGACATGCTCAGTGACGAGGAGCGTGCCCACTACGCGTCCCTCGGAGTCGCCGCCGAGATGTCCGCTCACCTGTTCGACACCGAGGGCCGGCGGGTCGGCCGGGACCTGGGCGAGCGGTGCATCACCGTCGAGGCCGACCGGCTGCGCCGCATCCCCGAGGTCGTCGCGATCGCGGGCGGACAGCGCAAGGCGGCCGCGATCGACGCCGTACTGCGCTCCGGGCTCGTCACCAGCCTGGTGACGGACACCTCGGCCGCGGACTACCTGATGACGGCGGGCCCGGCACCACGCCCGGCGCTGTCCCGCCAGGACCCGGACGGGCCGTGACCGCAAGGGGGCGCACGGCGCCCTCGGAGCGCGCCGTGCGCCCTCCGGCGCCCCATCGCGCCCCATGGACGGCAGGCGGCTCGTGAGGCGCTCTCCGGGGCCCTTACGCGCGCCGCCCACGGCCGGCCGTGGCAGCATCGACGTCATGCCGCCGCGGTCGGTGCCCAGGCTCGTCGCGGGTCTCGTCCTGTGCCTGGCGGCCCTGCTCACGGGGTGCTCCCCGGCTCCCTCGCCCCCCTCCCCGGCGGACACCGCCCCCGGCATCTCCGCGCCCGGCCGGACGCACGGCATGGGCACCGTGCGGGAGGCCCGCCTCCCCGCGGAAGCGCGCGCGACCCTCGCCCTCATCGACCGGGGCGGCCCCTTCCCGTACGCCAGGGACGGCGTCGTCTTCGGCAACCTCGAGCGGCTGCTGCCGCTCCACCAGCGCGGCTACTACCACGAGTACACCGCCAGGACGCCGGGCGAAGGGGACCGGGGAGCCCGGCGCATTGTCACCGGGCAGGGCGGTGAGATCTACTACACCGATGATCACTACAAGTCCTTCCGGGCGGTGTTGAGATGATCGACGGCACCCTCGCGGACGTCCTGGCCGCCGCCGGCTGGGCCCATTTCCGGCTCGACCTCGCCGGGGTCACCGACAAACCCGCGTTCATGGACCGCTGCGCCCGCGCCCTCGACCTGCCCGACTGGTTCGGGCGGAACTGGGACGCCCTCGCCGACTGCCTCGGAGACCTGTCCTGGGCCCCGCCCGCCCGTGGACGGCTGCTCGTCGTCACCGGCTGGCGGGACTTCGCCCGAGCCGCGCCACGGGAGTGGGGCATCGCGCAGGAGGTGTTCGCCGAGGCCACCGACCACGGGCGTGGCACCGCGGGGGCGCTCCAGGTCGTCCTCGCTCTTGGAGGATCCGACGACGGCCGGACCGGCCGGCCTGGATGATGTGTCCGGGTATCCCACCAGGGCCGCCATGGGACAATGAAGTACGTGCTTTCCCCCTGGCTGACCTGTCCGGGGGCCACCTCTGATCCACCGGGATGTGCAGCACGTGCGTTTCCTCAACGACATCCAGCCCCCGTACGACCTGACGTACGACGACGTCTTCATGGTGCCCAGCCGCTCGGCGGTCGGCTCCCGGCAGGGCGTGGACCTCGCCGCCCCGGACGGGACGGGCACCACGATCCCGCTGGTCGTGGCCAACATGACCGCCATCGCCGGCCGCCGGATGGCCGAGACCGTCGCCCGCCGCGGCGGCCTCGTCGTCATCCCGCAGGACATTCCGATCGAGGTCGTCACCGAGGTCGTCACCTGGGTCAAGGGACGCCACCTGGTGCTCGACACCCCGATCATCCTCGCCCCCCACCAGACCGTCGCCGACGCCCTCGCGCTGCTGCCCAAGCGCGCGCACAACGCGGGCGTCGTCGTGGACGAGGACGGCCGCCCGGTCGGCGTGGTCACCGACACCGACCTGACCGGTGTGGACCGCTTCACCCAGCTCTCCGAGGTCATGTCCCGGGACCTGCTGCTGCTCGACGCCGACATCGAGCCGCGCGAGGCGTTCAACAAGCTGGACGGGGCCAACCGCCGCTACGCCCCCGCCGTCGACCGGGACGGCAGGCTCGCCGGCATCCTCACCCGCAAGGGCGCCCTGCGCGCCACGCTCTACACCCCGGCCACCGACGCCGACGGCAGGCTGCGCATCGCCGCCGCCGTCGGCATCAACGGCGACGTCGCGGGCAAGGCCAAGCAGCTCCTCGACGCGGGCGTCGACACCCTCGTCATCGACACGGCGCACGGCCACCAGGAGTCGATGATCAGCGCGATCAGGACCGTGCGCGCGCTCGACCCGCACGTCCCGATCGCGGCCGGCAACATCGTCGCCGCCGAGGGCGTCAAGGACCTCGTCGAGGCGGGCGCGGACATCATCAAGGTGGGTGTCGGCCCCGGCGCCATGTGCACCACCCGGATGATGACCGGCGTCGGCCGGCCCCAGTTCTCCGCCGTCCTGGAGTGCGCCGCCGAGGCGAAGAAGTACGGCAAGCACGTGTGGGCCGACGGCGGGGTCCGCCACCCGCGCGACGTCGCCATGGCACTGGCCGCGGGCGCGTCCAACGTCATGATCGGCTCCTGGTTCGCCGGGACGTACGAGTCCCCGGGCGACCTCCAGCAGGACGCCAACGGGCGCCTGTACAAGGAGTCGTTCGGCATGGCCTCCGCCCGCGCCGTCCGCAACCGCACCAGCGAGGAGTCGGCGTACGACCGCGCCCGCAAGGCCCTGTTCGAGGAGGGCATCTCCACCTCGCGGATGTTCCTCGACCCGGCCCGTCCGGGCGTCGAGGACCTGATCGACTCGATCATCGCGGGCGTCCGCTCCTCCTGCACCTACGCCGGTGCCAACTCGCTGGAGGAGTTCGGCGAGAAGGCCGTCGTCGGCATCCAGAGCGCCGCCGGATACGCCGAGGGCAAGCCGCTGCACGCCAGCTGGAGCTGACCCGCTCCCCTTCCGAACGGCCCCCGCGGTGCGTCCGCGCGGGCCGTTCGGCGTTCGCGCACCGGCCGGCGGCCCCCAGGCCGACGCGTTCGCGCACCGGCCGGCACCCCCCGGCCGACCGGGGCCGGCACCGGCTCGTCCGGCGGCCCGGGGACGGTGTGCGCAACCATCGAAAGGGCCCGCGCAACGAACACGCGCCGAGCCGGGATGAACGCAATGATCTTACGGAGACGCGCAAGGTTGCCGCATTACGCCGGTGAAGGCCCGGCTCATAGGGTCGAGCGCTGTACATGGCGTGGCGGGGACTCCGCTCGGTGGGTCCCTCCTGTCAGGGGTGCCGCCGGTCCCCGCCTTCTCGACCGGCAGTGATGAAGGAGCCAGCGCGTGCTCGATCCCGGCGCACCCCCGCAGTCCCGCACACAGACCGCCCCACCGTCCCCGGGTGTCGGCGCGCGTCTGATGCGCCGCAAGCCCGTGGAACGCCTGGTTGCCGAGGTCGGCCAGGGAGAGGGCGGCACCCTGCGGCGTTCCCTCGGCCTGTGGCAGCTGACGATGATCAGCATCGGTGCCACCCTCGGCACCGGAATCTTCGTGGTCCTCGGTGAGGCCGTCCCCAAGGCCGGACCCGCGGTCACCCTCTCCTTCGTGATCGCCGGGCTCACCGCGCTCTTCTCCGCTCTCTCGTACGCGGAACTGGCGGGCACCATCCCGGTCGCCGGCTCCTCGTACTCGTACGCGTACGCAACGATGGGCGAACTGATCGCCTGGATCTGCGGCTGGTGCCTGGTCCTGGAGTACGGCGTCTCGGTGGCCGCCGTCGCGGTCGGCTGGGGCGAGTACCTGAACGAACTGCTCGACGGCACCATCGGCGTCACCATCCCGGACGCGCTCTCCGCGCCGCCCGGCGACGGCGGGGTCTTCAACCTGCCCGCGCTGATCGTCGTCCTGCTCGCCATGGCCTTCCTGCTCGGCGGCGCCAAGGAGTCCGCGCGCGCCAACACGATCATGGTCGCCGTGAAGATCGTCGCGCTGCTGCTGTTCTGCGCCATCGGCATCCAGGGCTTCAAGTCCGGAAACTACGAGCACTTCATGCCGCTCGGCATGGCGGGCGTCAGCGCGGCCGGGGCCACGCTCTTCTTCTCGTACATCGGCTTCGACGCCGCCTCCACGGCCGGTGAGGAGGCGAAGAACGCGCAGCGCGACCTGCCCCGCGCGATCATGCTCTCGCTGGTCATCGTGACGGCGCTGTACGTCGTCGTCGCGGCCGTCGCCGTCGGAGCGAAGCCCTGGCGGCGGTTCAACGACTCGGAGGCCGCCCTCGCCGAGATCATGAAGAACGTCACCGGACAGACCTTCTGGGGCACCCTGCTCGCGGCCGGTGCCGTCATCGCGATCGCCAGCGTCGTCCTGACCGTGCTCTACGGCCAGACCCGCATCCTCTTCGCCATGTCCCGCGACGGACTCGTGCCCAAGGTGTTCTCGCGGGTCCACCCGAAGACCGGCGCGCCCCGCGCCAACACCGTGATCGTCTCGCTGTTCTGCGGTGTCCTGGCCGCGGCGATCCCGCTCGGTCAGCTTGCCGACGCCACCAGCATCGGTACGCTCTTCGCCTTCGCGCTGGTCAACGTCGCCGTCGTCGTGCTGCGCCGGACGCGCCCGGACATGCGGCGCACTTTCCGGGTACCGCTGTCGCCGGTGCTGCCCGCGATCGGGTTCGCGCTCTGCGTCTGGATGATGGGCAGCCTCTCGGCCGTCACCTGGGTGGTCTTCGGAGTCTGGATGGCCGCCGGGCTCGTGTTCTACTTCAGTTACGGCTACCGCCGCTCCCGTATCGCCACCGTAGAGAAGTGAACCACCCGCAGTGCTGAACGATCTCGACGAACGCATCGTGCACGCCCTCGCCGAGGACGCCCGCCGCTCCTACGCCGACATCGGCCACCTGGTCGGCCTGTCCGCGCCGGCCGTGAAACGCAGGGTGGACCGGTTGCGGGCGACCGGGGCCATCACGGGGTTCACGGTACGGGTGGACCCGGCCGCGCTCGGCTGGGAGACGGAGGGGTTCGTCGAGATCTACTGCCGGCGCAACACCTCGCCGGAGACGATCCAGCGGGGGCTGGAGCGCTACCAGGAAGTCGTGGCCGCCTCCACGGTCACCGGGGAGGCGGACGCGGTCGTCCAGGTCTTCGCGTCCGACATGCGGCACTTCGAGCGCGTGCTGGAGCGGATCGCGGGGGAGCCGTTCGTGGAGCGGACGAAGTCCGTGCTGGTGCTTTCGCCGTTGCTGCGGAGGTTCTCTTCGGGGTCGCCCACGTAGGGCCTGTGGCCGGGACCAGGGTCGGGGCCGGGGCGGGTCGGGGCCTGCGGGTGGTCCGTGGCTGGTCGCGCAGTTCCCCGCCCCACTCAGGGCGCGGGTTGCTCGCGGCGTTGACGGGGCGCGGGTTGTCAGCGGTGCTGGCGAGCGCGCGTTGACCGTGGTCATGAATGGCGCGGTCGCCTGCGCCCCTGACGGGCGCGGGGCGTCCGTCTCAACTCGGTCTCTACTCCGCCGTCTTCCTCGCCATGGCGTTGTTCCCTATCGAGTTGTGCACGCTGAAGCTCACGGCGTCGGAGCGGTAGCGGTCGTCCGACCATTCCACCGGGCGGCCTTCGCGGGTCGTGGTGACGCGGCGGACTCGGAGCAGGGGGCTGGTGCGGCGGATGCCGAGAAGGTCGGCGTCCTGGGCGCCGGCCGCCACCGCGTCGATGACGTGCTCGCCGTAGGCGAAGACCAGGCCCGTGTCCTCGAAGAGCCGCTGGGTCACGGAGGGGCAGTCGGGCTCGATGGCCTCGACGGCGGGGGAGATCCAGTCGGCGTACACGGTCCGCTCCAGGAGCACCGGCTCACCGTCCAGGCCACGCACCCGCAGCACGTGCAACACGGCTGTCCCCTCCGGCAGTTGGAGGCGCACGGCATCCTCGGCGGTCGCCGGACGGTAGGTCTGCTCGACCACGCGTCCCGTCGCCTCCCGCCCCATCGTGCGTGCCCACTCGGCGAAGCTGCGCAGTTCGGCGAAGCTCTGGCTGCGGCGGCTGGCCAGCACCACCCGGCGCGCGCCCTGGCGGGACCCGATCAGGCCCTCGGCGGTCAGGGCCGCGACGGCCTGCCGGACCGTGCCGCGCGCCACGCCGTACTGCGCCGCGAGGTCCGTCTCCGCGGGCAGCAGACTGCCCACCGTGTACTCCTCGCGGTCGATCGCCCGCCGCAGCTCGTCGGCGATCTCCTCGTGTCGCGCCCCCATGCTTCCCCTCTGATCCGGCTGCAGTGCACAGCGTGACCAGCGTAATCGAGATCGGACGGTGATCTGGGCAGCTCGGGATTGTGCAGGGAATCGGGGTTCAGGGTTTCGCCAGTGTTTACGAACAGGACACCGGAGCCGGGCCTACTGGGGTCAACTTGTTCAGACAAGTTCTCCGCTCCATCACACCCTCGTGCGTACTCCTGGAGAGACCGTGACCGTGTTCCTGCCGAGGACCGCCGTCCTCACCGGCGGCCTCGCCGTCGCCGCCGCCCTCGCCCTCAGCGCCTGTGGCGCGGCCCCCGACGACAAGGCGACCACCGCCGACGGCAAGAGCGCGGCCACCGCGACCTCCGCCGCCGACTTCGGTGGTCTCGACGCCCTCGTGAAGGCGGCGAAGAAGGAGGGCACGCTGCACGCGATCGCGCTGCCCCGTGACTGGGCCAACTACGGCGCGCTGATCGACGGCTTCACCAAGAAGTACGGCATCAAGATCGACGTGGAGAACCCGGCCGGGACCAGCCAGGACGAGATCAACGCCGTCACCTCGCGCAAGGGCCAGGACCGCGCGCCCGACGTCCTCGACCTGGGCAGCTCGTTCGCGCTGAGCGCCGCCCAGCAGGGGCTGCTCGCGCCCTACAAGGTGACCGCGTTCGCCGACATCCCCGAGGCCCAGAAGGACCCGAAGGGGCAGTGGTTCAACGACTACGGCGGCTACGTCTCCATCGGCTGCGACGCCAAGAAGGTCAAGGAGTGCCCCAAGACCTTCGCGGACCTGCTCAAGCCGGAGTACAAGGGCCAGGTCGCCCTCAACGGCAACCCCACCAAGTCCGGTTCGGCGTTCGCCGGCGTGTACGCGGCCGCCCTCGCCAACGGTGGCTCCTTCGACGACATCCAGCCCGGCATCGACTTCTTCGGCAAGCTGAAGAAGAACGGCAACTACACGCCCGTCGAGTCGACCCCGGCCACCGTCGAGAAGGGCGAGACGCCGATCAGCATCGACTGGGACTACCTGAACGCCGGCTACGCCGACGAGTTCAACTCCAAGGGTCTCGACTGGACGGTCACGGTCCCCTCCGACGGCCAGTTCTCCCAGTACTACTCCCAGGCCATCAACAAGGACGCCCCGCACCCGGCGGCGGCCCGCCTGTGGCAGGAGTACCTCTACAGCACCGAGGGCCAGAACCTCTGGGTCAAGGGATACGCCCGCCCGGCCCTGATGCCGGCCATGGACAAGGCGGGCACGCTCGACAAGACCGCCGCCGCCGCGCTTCCCAAGGTCTCGGGCACGCCGAGCTTCCCGACCGAGGACCAGCAGAACAAGGCCAAGGGCGTCCTCGCCCAGGGCTGGGGCAAGGCCGTCTCCGGATGACCGTCGCCCTCACCGAGGCCGACACGGTGCCCGCCGCTGCCCCACGGCAGCGGCGGCGCCGCGCCGTCGGCCCGCTCGCCGTCCTTCCGCTGCTCGCCTTCGTCGCCATCGCCTTCGGGGTCCCCGCCCTGGCCATGCTGAACGGCGCCTTCACCGTCAAGGACCAGGCCACCGGTGCCACTTCGTACACCACGGCCAACCTGACCGCCTCGCTCCAGGGCGCGTACCTCACCGCCCTGGTCGGCAGCGTCAAGCTGTCCGCCGTCTCGGCCGCCCTCGCGACCGTGCTCGGACTGCTGCTCGCCCAGGCCGTGGTCACCTCCCGCTTCCGCGCGCTGCGCGAGGCCGTGCTGACCGCGTCCGGTGTCCTCGCCAACTTCGGCGGTGTCCCGCTGGCCTTCGCGTTCGTCGCCACCCTCGGCAACGCGGGCGTCCTGACCCGGCACCTGGGCCTGTCCGACAAGGGCTGGAACCTCTACAGCTTCTGGGGACTGGTCATCGTCTACCTCTACTTCCTGATCCCGCTGATGGTCCTCACCATCACGCCCGCCCTGGACGGACTGCGCTCCCAGTGGCGCGAGGCCGCGCAGAACAACGGCGCCACCGGGGTCCAGTACTGGCGCCATGTCGCCCTCCCCGTCCTCGCGCCCTCACTGCTCGGCGGTCTGGTGCTGCTCTTCGGCAGCGCCTTCGCGGCGTACGCCACCGCCGCGGCCATGGTGGGCAGCGCGGTCCCGCTGGTCACCCTGCAGATCGCCGACGCCATCTCCGGCAACGTCCTGGTGGGCCAGGAGAACGTGGCACTCGCCCTCAGCCTCGACATGGTCCTCGTCGCGGGCCTGGTCATGGCCGTGTACCTGCCCCTGCAACGACGGAGCGCGCGATGGCTGGAAGCGTGAACAAGTCCCCGCGTGTGCGCCCCTGGCGCGGCGTCGTCCTGGCCTTCGCCGGGCTCTACTTCCTGGTCCCGCTCGCCGCGTCCCTGGTCTTCACGGTCGACGTGCCGAACCAGGGGATCACCTTCGACGCGTACAGCCAGATCGTCGGTGCCGACGGCTTCACCTCCAGCCTGCTGCTCTCGCTGGAACTGGCCGCCGCCACCATCGCCGTGGTCCTGCTGCTGATGGTGCCGGCGATGGTCGCCCTGCGGCTGAGCGCCCCGAAACTGCGGCCCGTGGTCGAGGTCATCTGCTCGCTGCCGCTGGTCGTCCCGCCGATCGCGTTCGTCGCCGGGATCTCCACCGTCCTCAAGTTTGGGCCCGAACACCTCTCCCGCACCCCGCTCTTCCAGACGTTCGTGGCACTGCAGAACCCCGACTTCCCGTTCGTGCTCGTCCTCGCCTACGTCGTGATGGCCCTGCCCTTCGTGTACCGGGCTCTGGACGCCGGACTGCGCGCCGTCGACGTACGCACCCTCGTCGAGGCCGCCCGCAGCTGCGGGGCGAACTGGCCGCAGGCGCTGGTGCGGGTCGTGCTGCCCAACCTGCGGGGGGCACTGCTCAACGCCTCCTTCCTCACCCTGGCGCTGGTGCTCGGCGAATTCACCGTCGCCCAGCTGCTCGGCTTCCAGCCGTTCGCCGTGTGGATCTACAGCATCGGCGGCTCGCAGGCCCAGCTCTCCGTCGCCGTCTCCGTGCTCAGTCTGCTCGTCACCTGGGCACTGCTCCTCTCGCTCGCCGGACTCGGCGGGCGCTCCCGTACCGCTTCCCGGGGATGACCATGACCCTCACCACGCACAAGACCGCCCCGGCCGTGGAGAAGGCCGCCACCGTCGAATTCCGAGGCCTGCGCCGGTCGTTCGGCACGACCGTCGCCCTCGACGGGCTCGACCTGCCCGCCCGGCCCGGCGAACTCCTCGCCCTGCTCGGCCCGTCCGGCTGCGGCAAGACCACCGCGCTGCGGATGCTCGCCGGCTTCGAACACCCCGACTCCGGTGAGGTGCTGGTCGACGGCGAGGACATCACCCGCGTCCCCGCCCACCGCCGCGACGCCGGAATGGTCTTCCAGTCGTACAGCCTCTTCCCGCACCTCAGCGCCCTCGACAACGTGGCCTTCGGCCTGCGCATGCGCAAGGTGCGGACGGCGGAGCGACGCTCCCGCGCCGCCGAACTGCTCGACCTCGTGGGCCTGGCCGACAAGGGCGAGCGCTTCCCCCACCAGCTCTCCGGCGGCCAGCAGCAGCGCGTCGCGCTGGCCCGCGCGCTCGCCCTGCGCCCGCGAGTCCTGCTCCTCGACGAGCCGCTCTCGGCGCTCGACGCGAAGGTGCGGCTCAGCCTGCGCGAGGAGATCCGCAGGCTCCAGCAGGAACTCGGCATCACCACCCTGTTCGTGACGCACGACCAGGAGGAGGCGCTGTCCATGGCGGACCGCGTCGCCGTGATGCGGTCCGGACGGCTCGAACAGTGCGCGGCACCCGCCGAGCTGTACGGCCGGCCGGCCACCGCGTTCGTCGCCGAGTTCGTAGGCACGATGAGCCGCATCCCGGGGCGTCTCGAGGCCACGACGGTCGAGGTGCTCGGACAGCGGCTGCCGGTCGACGGTGACGCGCCCGACGCGCGGGAGGTGGACGTCCTGGTACGGCCCGAGGCGGTACGGGTGCAGGCCGACGACGCCGGTGACGCCCGGGTCGTGGCCGGCGCGTTCCTCGGGGCCGCGACCCGGGTCACCGTGCGGCTCGCGGACGGCACCGAGGTGAAGGCCGACCTGCCCACGCACGAGGCCGCCACGCTCGGTCCCGGCGCGGCCGTCACCGTGCGCCTGCCGGAGCGGCCGGTACTGGTCGCCGAGCGCGCGCACTGACCGACTCCGCTCCCGGCCCCTTCCCCCTCGCCGGGGCCTCCCCCCACTGATGAAAGAGAACACCGTGACCCACCGCGCCACCCCCCGACTCCCGCTCCAGGCCGTCCTGTTCGACATGGACGGCACGCTCGTGGACACCGAGCGACTGTGGTGGGAGGCGGTGGAAACGGTGGCCGTCGGGCTCGGGCGCCCGCTCACCGGGGCGGACCAGCCGGAGGTCCTCGGGCGGCCCGTCGAGTACACCGCCGACTGGCTGGGCGCGGTCACGGGGACTCCGGCGGAGGGCATCGCCGCCGGGCTGCACCGGGAGTTCGCCGACCGCGTACGGACCGGGATCGTGCCCCGTCCGGGCGCGCTGCGGCTCCTCGGGGACCTGGCACGCGAGGGCGTCCCCACCGCCCTGGTGACCGCCTCCCCACGCGCCGTCGCCGACACCGTCCTGGACGCGCTCGGCGCCGCGCACTTCGCCACCTCCGTCACCGCCGACGACACCGAGCGCACCAAGCCAGCCCCCGATCCCTACCTCGCCGCCTGCCGCGCCCTCGGTGTCGACCCCGCCCTCTGTGTGGCCGTCGAGGACACCGAGACCGGCGTGGCCTCCGCCGAGGCCGCGGGGTGCGCGGTGCTCGCCGTGCCCTCGCTCGCGCCGATCGACTCCGCCCCCGGACGCACGGTCCTCACCAGCCTGGAGGAGGTGACGCCGGACCGGCTGCGGGGCATGCTGGCGCCCCGTGAGCTGCGGGTGATGAGCTGGAACCTCTGGTACGGCGGCACCGAGGTCGATGACCACCGCGAGAAGCAGCTCAAGGTCATCACGGAGACCGGCGCGGACGTGGTCGGCCTCCAGGAGACGTACGGGAACGCGGCACAGGAGCTGGCCGAGGCCCTCGGCTGGCACCACCACCGGGCCGGGGACAACCTCGGGATCATCAGCCGCCACCCGATCACCGCCCGCCTCGGCGACCCGGAGGTCGGCTTCTACGGCGGCACCGGGGTGCGGATCCGGCTGGACGGCGGCCAGGAGGTGGCCGTCTGGAGCACCCACCTCGACTACACGCCGTACGGACCGTACGAGGCCCGCTTCGACGGGCTCCCCGCGGCCGGACTGATCGCCCACGAGGCCGGCCGGCTGGGCCAGATGCGGGAGATCCTGCGCGAGATCGACACCGCGGCCGTCCCCGGCGTCCCCGTGATCCTGGTCGGCGACTTCAACAGCCCCTCCCACCTGGACTGGCCGGACGTCGAGTGGCCGGTGACCCGGGCGGCCGAGGAGGCCGGCCTGCGCGACTCCTACCGTGAGGCGCACCCCGACCCGGTGCGGGACCCGGGCCACACCTGGTCGCCGATCCACACCGAGCACGAGGACGGCAGCGGCCGCCCCGAGCCGCAGGACCGCATCGACTTCGTCCTGCACGACGGACGCGGCCTGCGCGTACGGGATTCCCGCACCGTCGTCGCCGGCACCCCGCGCACCTGGCCCCACGTCGCGGACAACGCCTGGCCCTCGGACCACGCGGCAGTACTCACCACGTTCACCCTCGACTAGACGCCCCCACCGAGCCCCGGCTCCCCGCGCGCCGGAAGCCCCTTCTCGGGGGCGCGGGGACCAGCCTTTCGGGGGCACGGGGAACGGCGCGCCCTTACGCACCGGCACCCGACATCGCACGGTGTTGTCCCAGGGGCGCGGGGAGCGGCGCGCCCAGCCTTCACGCACCGGCACCTGACGTCGCACGGTGTCGTCCCAGGGGCGCGGGGAACGGCGCGCCCAGCCCCCACGCACCCGCACCCGACACCGCACCCCTGGGGCCCGGGCGGAAGCCCCGGAACCGGCACCCGAGGCCCCCTCCAGGACACCCCGCAACAAATCACCGCCGGACGGCCCCCGCACGCAACGATTCGTTCACCGGCACGCAACGGCTCCTCCTTGTCCACGCCGGCCCGGCGACCGTACCGTCTACCTGGCCCCCAAACCCATCCGTACCGGTGAGGAACACGCATGCGCACAGCCCTGCTCCAGAGCTCCGGCCGCCCCGGCTCCGTCGTCGAGAACCTCAAGGTCCTCGACGCCGCCGCGGGCCGCGCCGCTGCCGCCGGCGCCGGGCTGCTGGCCGCACCCGAGATGTTCCTCACCGGCTACGCCATCGGCGACGACATCGCACGTCTGGCCGAGCCCGCCGACGGCGACGCCGCCGACGCGATCGCCGAGATCGCCACCCGCCACGGCGTGGCCGTCGCCTACGGCTACCCCGAGCGCTCCGGCGAGCGGGTCCACAACTCCGCGCAGCTGATCTCCGCCGACGGCACCCGGCTCGCGAACTACCGCAAGACCCACCTCTTCGGCTGCTTCGAGCGCGACCACTTCACCCCGGGCGACCAGCCGGTGGTCCAGGCCGAGCTGAACGGCCTCCGCGTCGGCCTGATGATCTGCTACGACGTGGAGTTCCCGGAGAACGTCCGGGCGCACGCACTCGCCGGCACCGACCTCCTCGTCGTGCCGACCGCGCAGATGCACCCCTTCCAGTTCGTCGCCGAGTCCGTCGTCCCGGTGCGCGCCTTCGAGAACCAGATGTACGTCGCCTACGTCAACCGGGTCGGCGTGGAGGGGGAGTTCGAGTTCGTCGGGCTGTCCACGCTGGCCGGGCCCGACGGGGTCGCCCGCACCCGCGCCGGGCGCGCCGAGGAGCTGGTCCTCGCCGACGCCGACCCCGCCTTCCTCGCGGCCTCGCGCGAGGCGAACCCGTATCTGAAGGACCGCCGCCCCGGCCTCTACGGGTCGCTCGTCTGAACTTCCAGCCCTCCCCCCGAAGCTTTGTCGCAAGGAGTCCGTACCCCATGACGTCCACGGTGCCCACCGCCGTCCAGCACACCGACGTGCAGCAGCCGCCGATCACCATGTTCGGCCCGGACTTCCCGTACGCGTACGACGACTTCCTCGCGCATCCCGCGGGCCTCGGGCAGATACCCGCGACCGAGCACGGCACCGAGGTCGCGGTCATCGGCGGCGGCCTCTCCGGCATCGTGGCCGCCTACGAACTGATGAAGATGGGCCTCAAGCCCGTCGTGTACGAGGCCGACGAGATCGGCGGCCGGCTGCGCACGGTGGGCTTCGAGGGGTGCGACCCCTCGCTGACGGCCGAGATGGGCGCCATGCGCTTCCCGCCGTCCTCGACCGCCCTCCAGCACTACATCGACCTGGTGGGACTGGAGACCCGGCCGTTCCCCAACCCGCTCGCGGAGAGCACGCCCTCGACGGTCGTCGATCTCAAGGGCGAGTCGCACTACGCGACCACCGTCGACGACCTGCCGCAGGTCTACCGCGACGTGATGAACGCGTGGAACGCCTGTCTCGAGGAGGGCGCCGACTTCTCCGACATGAACCGGGCCATGCGCGAGCGCGACGTCCCGCGCATCCGTGAGATCTGGGCGAAGCTCGTGGAGAAGCTCGACAACCAGACCTTCTACGGTTTCCTGTGCGACTCGGACTCCTTCAGGTCCTTCCGGCACCGTGAGATCTTCGGCCAGGTCGGCTTCGGCACGGGCGGCTGGGACACCGACTTCCCGAACTCGATCCTCGAGATCCTGCGCGTCGTCTACACGGAGGCCGACGACCACCACCGCGGCATCGTCGGCGGCTCCCAGCAGCTTCCGCTGCGGCTGTGGGAGCGGGAGCCGGTGAAGATCGTCCACTGGGCGCCCGGGACCTCGCTGGCCTCGCTGCACGACGGCGCCCCGCGTCCGGCGGTGACCCGGCTGAACCGTACGTCGGGCAACCGGATCACCGTGACGGACGCCAACGGCGACATCCGCACCTACCAGGCGGCGATCTTCACCGCGCAGTCCTGGCTGCTGCTCTCGAAGATCGCCTGCGACGACTCGCTCTTCCCCATCGACCACTGGACGGCGATGGAGCGGACCCACTACATGGAGTCGAGCAAGCTCTTCGTGCCCGTCGACCGTCCGTTCTGGCTCGACAAGGACGAGACGACCGGGCGTGACGTCATGTCGATGACGCTCACCGACCGGATGACCCGCGGCACCTACCTCCTGGACGAGGGTCCGGACAGGCCCGCCGTCATCTGTCTCTCGTACACGTGGTGCGACGACAGCCTGAAGTGGCTGCCGCTGTCCGCGAACGAGCGGATGGAGGTCATGCTGAAATCGCTCGGCGAGATCTATCCGAAGGTCGACATCCGGAAGCACATCATCGGCAACCCGGTGACCGTCTCCTGGGAGAACGAGCCCTACTTCATGGGGGCGTTCAAGGCCAACCTGCCCGGCCACTACCGCTACCAGCGGCGTCTGTTCACGCACTTCATGCAGGACGCGCTGCCCGAGGACAAGCGGGGCATCTTCCTCGCGGGCGACGACATCTCCTGGACGGCCGGCTGGGCCGAGGGCGCCGTGCAGACGGCGCTGAACGCGGTCTGGGGCGTCATGCACCAGCTGGGCGGAGCGACCGACGCGACCAACCCCGGGCCGGGCGACGTCTACGACGAGATCGCGCCGGTCGAACTGCCCGAGGACTGAGGGTCCACGGCCCGGGGCCGCGGGCGCGCCGGGGCGGCCGGGGTTCTCGGACCCCGGCCGCGGTGCCGTGCCGGCGGTCGCGGTGCTCAGACTCCGGCCGCGCGGGCGAGCCCGTACACCTCCGCCGCGACGTCCTCCAGTTCCGAGGCGTCGCGGAGCGGTGCCTGGAGATCGAGCAGGAACTCCCCGACCCCGTCCACCTGGTGTGCGGCCAGGTCCTCGGCGATCTGTGCCGCGCTGCCCGTGAACAGGGGACGTGCGGCACCCTCGTAGGGCTTGGCCGTGTACCCCGCGTTGACGCGGACGCAGACCTCGATCGGCCTTGACCTGCCGCGCTCGGCGGCCAGTTCCTGGAGCCGGGTCCACTCCTCGGTGAGCCGGCCGACGCCCTGGGCGGTCGGCATCCAGCCGTCCGCGCGGTCGACCAGCCGCCGCGCCGCCTTCGGGCTGTTCGCCGGCAGGTACACCGGGATCGGACGCGCGGGCTTCGGCCCGACCTCGGACGGGGGGATTCTGGTGAGTTCACCCTCGTACGACACCGGGTCCGGTCCCCAGACCGCCGCGCAGACGTCCAGGAGCTCGTCGAGGACCTTGCCGCGCTTCTCGAAGGGCGCCACGGCGGCCGCCGCGTACTCGTCGTGGGACCAGCCGGTGCCGAGGCCCGCCACCACCCGGCCGCCGCTGGCCGCGTCCAGCGTGGCGAGCGCGCGTGCCAGCTGGAAGGGGATGTGCAGCGGCGCCACCAGCACGCTGGTGCCGAGACGGGCCCGCCCGGTCGACGCGGCGGCCAGGGTCAGGGTCACCAGCGGCTCGGCGACCGAGCGGTAGGTGTCGGGCCAGGCCAGCCCCGGAATCCCGTACAGCCCCTGCGTGGCGGGGTCGGGGAAGAGTACCCGCTCGAACACCCACAGGCTCTCGTAGCCGGTCTCCTCCGCGGCACGGGCCACCGCCGGCACATCGCGCCCGAGGTCGTACTGCTTCATCTGCGGAAGGCCGAGTCCGAGCCGGATCGCCATACCTGTCGCCCCTTTGCACGTCGGTGAGCCGTCCGGTCAACGTACAGCGATCACGGGGAGGTTCACCGGCCTACGGTCCCCAGTGGCCGGTTCGGTCCCCCAATGGGGTCAGCATCATGCGTCCGGTCAGGCCCACCGTCGCGTCGAGACGGTCGTCGAACTCCCTGGCGAGGCCGGGGAGTCCGCGCAGCGCCCACAGCGCCCGCGCCGCCGACCAACTGGCGTCGCGCGCTCGCTCCAGGCTCCACGCGCCCAGCAGATGGGTGAGCGGGTCGGCGACCTCCAGGAGGTCGGGTCCCGGCATCAGATCCTCGCGGATGCGCTCCTCCATCGATACGAGGAGGTCGCCCACGCGCTCGAACTCGTCCTCCAGATCAGCCGGTTCGCAACCGAGCGCTCGACAGCTGTCCACGACGGCCAGTGGCAGATCGTGTCCGACGTGCGCGTTGACGCCCGCGAGCGCGAACTGCAGGGGGCTTACTCCGGGATGGCGCCGGAACTGCAGCAGCGGCCGCCAGCAGGCGGGCGGGCACCCCTCCTCGGCCACCGTCAGATACCGTTCGGCGAAACGTACGTCCAGGGTGGCCGCGGCCCCGGGATCCGGGAACTCCCCGGCGTCCAGGCGCCGGTCGATCTCCTCGGTGACGGTGAGGTAGACGCGGTTGAAGACCGCGACCCCGTCCCGCTCCGGCAGGGCCGCCTCCAGGGCCCGCATCCGGGAGACGACCGTGTGCACGGGAGCGATGAGCTGTTCCAACTGCGCCATGGGGGAAGGGTCCCAGCCGTGGCCCGGTGGGCGTGCCGCCTGGCCGGGCGCGTCCCCAGAACGAGGGAATACACCCTTGCCGGGAGTGTCGCGAGCGGGGGAGCGACCCGGGTCAGGGATACGTGCCCTGCGCCTGGCCGCACGCGGAGCGGAACGCGTACGCGCGGCCCGGCGCGGTGACGGCCGGCTTGATCTACGTCGCGCCTGTCAGTCGGCGCGCTGATCCGGGCCCTCGGCGGCGCCGTCCTGGTCGTAGGCCGACGTGCCCGAGTCGAGCAGCGGCTCCTGGGTCCTGAGGTGGGCCGGAGCCATCGCCCGCAGCGCGTGGTACCCGGTGATCACGACGAGCGTGCCGAGCGCGATGCCGCTGAGCGAGAAGGTGTCCGAGAACTTCAGCGTGACGCCGCCGACGCCGATGATGATGCCCGCCGCGGCCGGCACCAGGTTCAGCGGATTGCGCAGGTCGACCCGGCCGTGCAGCCAGATCTGGGCGCCGAGCAGACCGATCATGCCGTACAGGATGACGGTGATGCCGCCGAGGACGCCGCCCGGGATCGCCGCGACGACCGCACCGAACTTGGGACAGACGCCGAACAGCAGGGCGAATCCCGCGGCGGCCCAGTAGGCGGCGGTCGAGTAGACGCGTGTCGCGGCCATCACGCCGATGTTCTCGGAGTAGGTGGTGTTGGGCGGGCCGCCGACCGCCGTGGAGAGCATCGAGGCGGCGCCGTCCGCGGAGATCGCGGAGCCCAGCCTGTCGTCCAGCGGGTCGCCGGTCATCTCGCCCACCGCCTTGACGTGGCCCGCGTTCTCGGCGACCAGGGCGATCACGACCGGGAGCGCGACGAGGATCGCCGACCACTGGAACGAGGGGCCGTGGAAGTGCGGCAGCCCGATCCAGTCCGCCCTGCCGACACCGGAGAGGTCCAGTCGCCAGTGGTCGGTGACCTTGCCGCCCGCGTCGACCGAGTGGATCTTCCCGAAGATCCGGTCGAAGGCCCAGGAGATCACATATCCGAACAGCAGGCCGAGGAAGATCGCGATCCGGGACCAGAAGCCGCGCAGGCAGACCACGGACAGTCCCGTGAACAGCATCACGAGCAGCGCCGTCCACTGGTCCTGCGGCCAGTACGTGGACGCGGTCACGGGAGCCAGGTTGAAACCGATCAGCATGACGACCGCGCCGGTGACGACCGGCGGCATCGCGGCGTGGATGATCCGTGCCCCGAACCGCTGCACGGCGAGCCCGACCAGGAACAGGACGACGCCCACGACGAACACCGCGCCCGTCACCGTCGCGCTGGTGCCGCCCTGCGCTCGGATGACCGCGGCGACGCCCACGAAGGAGAGCGAACAGCCGAGATAGCTGGGCACCCGGCCGCGGGTGGCGAGCAGGAAGATGACCGTCGCCACACCGGACATCATGATCGCGAGGTTCGGGTCGAGCCCCATCAGGACGGGCGCCACGAAGGACGCCCCGAACATCGCCACCACGTGCTGGGCGCCGAGTCCGATCGTGCGCGGCCAGGAGAGGCGTTCATCGGGGCGGACGACGGCTCCGGGCGCGGGGTTGCGTCCGTCGCCGTGCAGTTTCCAGTGCACGCCGAGATCCATGGTGCGGCTTCGCTTTCTCTGTACGTGAATCGGTCCGGACCATTGTCAGGGCCAACTGGCGGTTCTACGCTCACACGGTCCCACTCATGAACTGCGTTCACATGTATGATCGGAGTGCTCGATGGGTAGAAGACCCCGTGCGGGCGTGGTCCTGGCGGCCGTGGTCGCCCTCGCGGCCGCCGTCGTCCCGACCGCCTCGGCCCACGAGGGCCGTTCGACACCGAAGGCCCCCGCCACCGCCGTCCTCGACGGCACCCGGCTGCAACGGACGAAGATCCGCCTGGACCACGGCGACGCCGGACTCCGGCACGCCGTCGCGAACCTCACGGCCCGCGCCGACGCCTGGCTGGACCAGGGTCCCTGGACGGTCGTCGACAAACCGAAGCCCGCCCCCGGCGGCGATGTCCACGACTACCTGAGCCAGGCCCCGTACTGGTGGCCCTCGCAGCCCGCGACCGCCGACAACCCGTGGGGCTGCCCCTACGTGCAGCGCGACGGGCAGCGCAACCCCGAGGTCGACACCGGCACCGACCGCCAGGACGTCGAGAAGGTCTTCGACTCGACGTACGACCTCGCACTCGCCTGGTACTACACCGGCAGAAAGCAGTACGCCCAGAAGGCCGCCACCGTCCTGCGCACCTGGTTCCTCGACCCGGCCACCCGGATGAACGCCAACCTGGACCACGGGCAGTTCATCCCGTGCAAGTACGACGGCCGGGCGATCGGCATCATCGACTTCTCGCAGTCCTACACCAGCGTCCTGGACGCCGTCGCGATCCTCGACACCGGCGCCCCCGGCTGGTCCAGGAGCGACCGCACGGCGATGCGCTCCTGGAACACGGACCTCCGCGACTGGCTGGTGGACAGCGCCTTCGGCGTCGAGGAGGGCGCCGCCGCGAACAACCACGGCACCTTCTACGACATGCAGCTCGCCGCCCTGGCGTACGCGACAGGCGACAGGGACCTGGCCCGGCGGACCGTGCTCGACGCGCGATCCAGGCGCATCGACCCGCAGATCGCCGCCGACGGCACCCAGCCCCAGGAACTCACCCGCACCCGCAGCTGGCACTACTCGACCTTCGACCTCGTCGCCTACACCCGCCTCGCGGCCATCGGCCGGCATGTCGGAGTGGACCTGTGGGCGTACCGGGGGCCGGACGGGCAGAGCCTGTTCAAGGCGGTCGACCAACTGCTGCCCGCCGCCACGGGAGCCGCCCCGTGGCCGTACCCGGAACTGGAGTTCCACCGCTTCGCGGCGAGCGACGTCGTGCACGCGGCCGCCGACGCGGGGGACCGGGCGGCACGTGCCGCCGTACCGGAGCTGGAGGCGCCGCCCGGCGGCGACCTGTGGGCGCTGCGGCCGGCCGCGGAGCAGCTCGACTCGATCGCGGGCTGACCCGACGCCGCACGAACACCCTGATCAGGGGCTCCTGAGCGGCTGCTTAGGATGGGGTGCCCCCACCGCCCCTCCCGGCACCCTCAGGAGCCCCGCCCGTGACCGCCGAAGCCCCCGTCGCCCCCGCCCTCCCGTACGGGAGACTGCTCCCCGTCACCGTCCACTTCGACGACCTCGACGCGCTGGGGCTGCTCCACAACGCCCGCTACCCCGTGCTGGTCGAACGCGCCTGGACCGCGCTCTGGAACGAGAACGGCTTCGGCTTCGAGGGCGACTGGGAAGCCGCGGGCGACTTCTGCAACGCGGTCAGGGAACTCCGGATCAGCTACGACGCACCGGTGAACCGGCCCGGCGCGTACGCCGTGCACCTGTGGCTGGAGCGACTGGGCGACACCGGACTGACGTACGGCTTCCGCTTCTGCTCGGCCGACGGCGCGGTCGCCTACGCGCACGGGACCCGGGTCCTGGTCCGGCTCGACGCCGGCACGCTGCGTCCGACGTCGTGGAGCGGCCGCTTCAGGGCCGTGGGTCGGGAACTGCTGCGCTCGGGCGACTGACCTTCGGACGGTCGCGCTCGCCCGCGCGCAGCACACCCGCGAACACGGCGAGTCCGCTCGCCAGGACCGTGACCAGTCCGAACGAGACCACCAGGCTGGTCGCCTGGGCCAGCGAGCCGATCGCGCTCGGCGCGACCAGACCCGAGGTGTACGTGATGGTGGCGACGCCCGCGATGGCCTGGCTGGGGTTGGGGCCGGCGTGGCCCGCCGCGGCGAAGCAGAGCGGGACGACGACCGCGATCCCGAGGCCCAGCAGGGCGAAGCCGCCCATCGCCACCGCGGGGTTGCCCGCGACGACGACGAGCAGTCCGCCGAGCACGGCCAGCGCCCCGCCCGCCCGCACGGTGCGCACCGCGCCGAACCGGTTCACCACGGCGTCGCCGACGAGCCGGGCCAGCGCCATGGTCAGCATGAAGCCGGTCGTCGACGCCGCCGCGAGCCCGGCCGAGGTGCCGAGTTCGTCCTTGAGGTAGACCGCCGACCAGTCCAGGCTCGCGCCCTCGGCGAACACGGCGCAGAAGCCGATCGCGCCGATGAGCAGCGCGGACTTCGGCGGCAGCGCGAAGCGCGGCGGGGGGACCTCGTCCTCGGTCGGCCGCAGGTCCAGGACCCATCGGCACGCGGTGAGACCCAGGACCGTCAGGACCCCGGCCGCCAGAACGTGGTGCAGACGCGCGTCCGAACCGAGATGCGCGGCGAGGGTGCCGCCCGCCGATCCGACCAGCGCACCCGCGCTCCACATGCCGTGCAGCCCCGACATGATCGACCTGCCGAGGCGGTTCTCGATCTCGACGCCGAGCGCGTTCATCGCCACGTCCGCCATGCCCGCCGTCGCGCCGTAGACGAAGAGGGCCAGACACAGGGTGTAGAGATTCGGCGCGACGGACGGCAGGACTAGTGCCAGCGTCCACAGGGAGATCAGCCCGCGCAGCGCGGTGCGCGCGCCGAAGCGGTGGCTGATCCGGCCCGCCAGCGGCATCGCGAGGGAGGCGCCGATGGCCGGGAACGCCAGGGCGAGCCCGAGCTGGCCGGTGCTGACGGACGCGTGGTCCTGGATCCAGGGCACGCGGGTGGCGAACGAGCCCGTCACCGCTCCGTGCACCGCGAACACGGCCGCCACGGCGTACCGGGCCCGCTTCACTTCGACCGAGTCCTGGGCCACGTCACCCGGTGTTCCCGTCGTCCCTGTCATTCCCACCCTCCCGGCGCCACTCCCCATGCTGCCGCCGTAAACTATCAGGGACCCTGCCTGATAGATAGGCGATATACCGGCCGTGGGGCCGGCAGCCCCACGCCCCGGGTCCCGCGTCGGCGGGCCCCACCGATCTGGGAGGACTCCGTGATCTGGGAAGATCCCGGCATGCCCGCATCTCCGAGCACGGCCCGGGCCATCAACGACCGGCTCGCCCTGCGACTGCTCCAGCAGGAGGGCCCGCTGACGGCCGGACAGCTGAAGCAGCTCACGGGACTGTCCCGGCCCACCGTCGCCGACCTCGTCGAACGCCTGACCGCCGCCGGGCTGATCTCGGTCGTGGGGGAGTCGGGGGAGCAACGGCGCGGCCCGAACGCCCGGCTGTACGGGATCGTCGCGGACCGGGCGCAGCTGGCCGCCCTCGACGTCCGCACCGAGGGCGTCACGGTCGTCGTCGCCGACCTGCTCGGCGCGGAGCTCACGCGGGCGTCGGTGCCCATCGCGGACGACGCCGGCACGGGGCCCGCCGTCGAGCAGGCGGTCGCCCTGGTGGAGCGGGCCGCGAAGGAGGCGGGGGCCGAGCGGCTGCACACCGTCGGCATCGGCGCGCCCGGCCTCATCGACCCGGCCACCGGCGAACTCCGGGACTCCTCCGGCCTGCCCGAATGGCACCGCCGTCTGGTCGCGGCCCTCCAGGAACGGCTGCCCGCCCGGGTCATCGTCGAGAACGAGACGAACCTCGCCGCCCTCGCGGAGCAGCGCGACGGAGCGGCCCGGGACCGGGACACCTTCGTCCTCCTCTGGCTCGGCCACGGCACCGGTGCGGCCGTCGTGCTCGACGGCAGACTCCGCCGCGGGGCCTCCGGCGGCACCGGCGAGATCGGGTTCCTGCCGGTTCCGGGCACCACCACGCTGCCGTCTGCGACCGACTGCGAGGGAGGCTTCCACTCGCTGGCGGGTGCTGCCGCGATCGCCGAACTCGCCGCCGGGTACGGGCTGGAGGCGGTCGAGTCACCCGGTGAACCACGGGCGGCGGCACTGGTGCGCGCGGCGGTGGCCGCCGCGTCCTCCTCCGGTACCGAGCGTTTCCTGTACGACCTCGCGGACCGCTTCCTCTCCGCCCTCGCCGATCGCCTCGCCGTCGGCGCCGCGTCGGTCGTGGCCGTCCTCGACCCCGGCTGTGTGGTGCTCGGCGGTGAGGTGGGGCAGGCGGGCGGAGCGGCACTGGCCGCCCGGGTCGGCGAGCGGCTGGCCCGGATGTCCCCGCTGCCCGCCGAGGTGCGGGCGGGCACGCTCGGCGGCGGCGCGGTGCTGCGAGGGGCCCTCCTGACCGCCCGGGAGTCGGCCCAGGACGACCTTTTCACACCGCATCCGCGGTGATCCGCCGCGCCGCCGCACCCGTCCCCGGGCGTTCCGCCCCGGCGCCCGGCCCCCGCCGCCCGGCCCCCGCCGCCCCGCGGCCGGAAGCGCGAAGCCCGGGGCCCCGGAGCGGAGTTCCCGGAGGCGCCCGGCGGACTTCCTCTCCCCGATGGGGAGACCCGGCGGCGGGGCAAGGGCCTCCGTCACCGCCGCCGGGTCGCTCAGGGGGCGAGTAGGCCACCTCGGCTTCCGCAAACCTTGATCGCCCTCGGCTCCTGCGGACCTCGACGGCCCTCGGCTTCCGCGAACCTTGATCGCCGAGCCTAAGAGGACTAGACCAGAGCGTCAATAGGTATGGACCAATATCCGTATCGCCGTCAGGCGTGCGAGCCCTCACGGGAGTTGGCCGCCCCCGTGGCGCCGCGGAAGTCCATTCGGGCGACCTGTGAGGCACCCCACAGAACTTCACCCGCATGGGCATGGACAGGGCATGGCACACTGATGCTGTACCAGAAGCAGCGCACTCCGGGGTCGGTGAAAGTCCGAACCGGCGGTTACAGTCCGCGACCCGGTCGCTTCCAGCGGCCGGTTGACCAGGTGAAATTCCTGGACCGACGGTTAAAGTCCGGATGGGAGGCAGTGCGCGGCGGGCGGGCATTCGTGCGCGCTGCCGGTTGTCGTGACGTGTCCTGCGGGACAGGTCCCCTTTCGGCATCGTCCCCGGTGCCGTAGTCCGTTTCGTTCTGTCGTCATCGACAGGCCCCGGAGTCCGTGCCCCATGAGGCAGGAGGACCCGGGAAGTGTTCACCGGAATCGTCGAAGAGCTGGGTGAGGTCACCGCCGTCGAGAATCTCGACGAGGCCTCCCGCTTCCGCCTGCGCGGACCCGTCGTCACGCAGGGCGCACGGCACGGCGACTCCATCGCCGTGAACGGAGTCTGTCTCACGGTCGTCGACCACGAGGGCGACGAATTCACCGCCGACGTCATGGCGGAGACCCTGAACCGCTCCAGCCTCGGTGCCCTCACCGTCGGCTCCCGCGTCAACCTCGAACGCCCCATGGCCGTGGGTGACCGCCTCGGCGGACACATCGTCCAGGGCCACGTCGACGGAACCGGCACGGTCATCGAGCGCAAGCCGTCCGAGCACTGGGAGATCGTGAAGATCTCGCTCCCCGCGGACCTCACCCGCTACGTGGTCGAGAAGGGCTCCATCACCGTCGACGGCATCAGCCTGACGGTGGTCGACGCGGGCCCGGACCACTTCACCGTCAGCCTCATCCCCACCACCCTCGACCTGACCACGCTCGGCCGCAAGCAGCCCGGCGACCCGGTCAACCTCGAAGTGGACGTCATCGCCAAGTACGTCGAGCGGCTGCTCGGCGCCCGGGGCGAGCAGCCGGTCGCGCTGCCGGACACCTCCGGGAGCCGGCCGTGAACTGGCTCAACTCCGAGGCCTTCACCCTCTTCGGACAGCACATCAAGTGGTCGGACATGATCGGCAACGTGATCGGTCTGATCGGTCTCGCGCTCGGCTGGCGGCGCTCCATCTGGAGCTGGCCCGTACAGCTCCTGTCCGGCGTCATCCTGCTCACGGCCTTCGCCTCGGCCCATCTCTCCGGCAGCGCCGGAAAGCAGCTCGTGGTCATCGTCGTCGCCCTGTGGGGCTGGTGGCAGTGGAACCGCGGCCGGGGCCAGGGCCAGGACGGTTCCATCGCCGTACGGTTCGCCACCTGGCGCGAGCGCGCCTGCCTGGCCGGCGCCGCGGCCGTCGGCACCCTCGCGGTCAGCGCCCTGTTCCACGCGTACCCGTCGCTGTCCTGGGACCCCTGGCCGGACGCCTACATCTTCGTCGGCACGGTCATCGCCATGTACGCCCAGGCGCGCGGCATGGTCGAGTTCTGGTTCGCCTGGCTGCTGGTCGACGTGGTGGGCGTCCCGCTCAACTTCGCCAACGGCTTCGCCTTCTCCGGTTTCGTCTACGTCCTCTACGGCGCGCTCGTCCTGTGGGGCATGCGCGACTGGTGGCTGCGCTCCCGCAAGGCCGGGCAGCCCGTCCTGGAAGGAGTCCCGGCATGACCGCCGCCCCCGTCTGGTACAGCACCGGGCACGACCAAGATGCCTCGGACTTCGCGCTCGACCCGGTCGAGAAGGCCATCGCCGACATCGCGGCCGGCCGCCCGATCGTGGTCGTCGACGACGAGGACCGGGAGAACGAGGGAGACCTCGTCATCGCCGCCGAGAAGGCGACCCCCGAGATCATCGCGTTCATGATGAGCGAGTGCCGCGGCCTGATCTGCGCACCCATGGAAGGCGACGAACTCGACCGCCTCCAGCTCCCCCAGATGGTCGAGAACAACACCGAGTCGATGAGGACCGCGTTCACGGTCTCGGTGGACGCCTCCGGCGCCCACGGCGTGACCACCGGCATCTCGGCCGCCGACCGCGCCACCACACTGCGGCTGCTGGCCGGAGGCCAGGCCGGGGCGGGCGACTTCGTGCGGCCGGGCCACATCTTCCCGCTGCGCGCCAGGCCCGGCGGCGTCCTCGTCCGCAACGGACACACCGAGGCGGCCGTCGACCTGGCCCGGCTCGCCGGCCTGCGCCCCGCGGGCGCCATCGTGGAGATCGCGGGGGAGGACGGCCGCATGCTGCGCCTCCCCGAACTGATCCCGTTCGCCCGCAAGCACGGCCTGACCATCATCTCCATCGAGGACCTGATCGCCTACCGGCGCTCTCTCCAGGTCCCGGCCCCGCTCGACCAGGCGGCGGCCCCGTCCGGACCCACGGTCCGCCGCGAGGCCAGGACACAGCTGCCCACCCTCTTCGGCGAGTTCACGGCGTACGGCTACCGCTCCACCGTGGACGGGGTCGAGCACGTCGCCCTCGTCCACGGCGAGATCGGCGACGGCGAGGACGTCCTCGTCCGCGTCCACTCCGAGTGCCTGACCGGCGACGTCTTCCACTCGCTGCGCTGCGACTGCGGCCCCCAGCTGGAGGCCTCCCTGCGGCGCATCCAGACCGAGGGCCGCGGCATCGTCGTCTATCTGCGCGGACACGAGGGGCGGGGCATCGGACTGCTGTCCAAGCTACGCGCCTACGAGCTCCAGGAACGCGGCCGGGACACCCTCGACGCCAACCTCGAACTCGGCCTGCCCGCCGACGCCCGCGACTACGGCGCGAGCGCGCAGATCCTGGAGGACCTCGGCGTCCACAGCGTGCGCCTGATGACCAACAACCCCGACAAGACCGACGCGCTCGTCCGGCACGGCCTGCGGGTCACCCGGCGGGAGCCGATGCCCGTCCAGGCGGGCGAACACAACCTCCGCTACCTGCGCACCAAGCGGGACCGGATGGGGCACGACCTGCCCTGGCTGGAGACGCCCACCCCGGCCGCCTGCGGCAACCAGTGACACCCGCGGGAGGCAACACCCGCGGAATCCAGTAACAACGGAATCCGGCAACGACGGAATCCAGTGACAACGGCACAACCGGCAACACGGCACAGAGGCACTGAGGAGAGACGTGAGCGGCAAGGGTGCACCCGAACTGTCCGTACGCAACTGCGGCGACCTGCGCGTCGCGGTCATCGCGGCACAGTGGCACGAAAAGGTGATGGACGGCCTCGTGGACGGCGCGCTGCGCGCCCTGCACGAGCTGGGGATCGACGAGCCGACCCTGCTGAGGGTCCCGGGCAGCTTCGAGCTCCCGGTCGTCGCCAAGGTCCTCGCGGGCCGCGGCTACGACGCCATCGTCGCGCTCGGCGTCGTCATCCGGGGCGGCACACCCCACTTCGAGTACGTGTGCCAGGGCGTCACCCAGGGCCTCACCCAGGTCTCCATCGACACCGGCGTCCCCATCGGCTTCGGCGTACTGACCTGTGACACCGAGGAGCAGGCCCTGGACCGGGCCGGCATCGAGGGCTCCCGCGAGGACAAGGGGCACGAGGCGGTGACGGCGGCCGTGGCGACCGCGGCCACGCTGCGCTCAGTATCCGAACCCTGGCGCTGAGACACCGGCTCGGGCGCGTAGGGTGGGCAGCACCATGTCCAAGAAGACGTTCGAGGAGCTCTTCACCGAGCTCCAGCACAAGGCCGCCAACAGCGACCCCGCCACCTCACGCACCGCCGAGCTGGTCGGCAAGGGCGTCCATGCCATCGGCAAGAAGGTCGTCGAAGAGGCCGCAGAGGTCTGGATGGCCGCCGAGTACGAGGGCAAGGACGCCGCCGCCGAGGAGATCTCCCAGCTCCTGTACCACGTCCAGGTGATGATGGTGGCGCGCGGAATCTCCCTCGACGACGTGTACGCCCACCTCTGAGCCACGCCCCGCACCCCGCCGACGTACGAACCACCAGACGTACGCACTAACAAAGGAAGCCGACCTCATGCTGCGCATCGCCGTCCCCAACAAGGGTTCCCTGTCAGGACCTGCGGCGGAGATGCTGCATGAGGCCGGCTACCGGCAGCGCCGGGAGTCCAAGGAGCTCAGGATCGTCGATCCGGGCAACGAGGTCGAGTTCTTCTATCTCCGCCCCCGCGACATCGCGATCTACGTCTCCTCGGGCCGCCTCGACATCGGCATCACCGGCCGCGACCTGCTCGTCGACTCCGGAGCCAAGGCGGAGGAGATCCTCCCGCTCGGCTTCGCCCGCTCCACCTTCCGGTTCGCCGGCAAGCCCGGCGCCGCCAAGAGCGTCGAGGACCTCGCCGGCCTGACGGTCGCCACCTCCTACGAGGGCATCGTCGCCGGTCACCTCGGCGACCACGGCATCGACGCCTCCGTCGTCCACCTCGACGGCGCCGTCGAGACCGCGATCGAACTCGGTGTCGCCGAGGTCATCGCGGACGTCGTCGAGACCGGCACCTCGCTGCGCAACGCGGGCCTGGAGGTCTTCGGCGAGCCGATCATGAAGTCCGAGGCCGTCGTCATCCGCCGCGTCGAAGCCGACACCTCCGAGGACGCCGAGCCCAAGGTCCAGCAGTTCCTGCGCCGCCTTCAGGGCGTCCTGGTCGCACGCACGTACGTGATGATGGACTACGACTGCCGCGCCGAGCACCTGGAGCAGGCCGTCGGGCTCACCCCGGGCCTGGAGTCGCCGACCATCTCGCCGCTGCACAACGAGGGCTGGGTGGCCGTCCGCGCGATGGTGCCCGCCAAGGAGGCGCAGCGGATCATGGACGACCTGTACGCGCTCGGCGCGCGGGCCATCCTGACCACGGCCATCCACGCCTGCCGCCTCTGAGGACCGTCCGACCCATGTCCCACCTTCCCGAACTCCCCGTCACGTTCCGGCCGTCCCGGACCCGGGCGGTCCTGCTCACCGCGGGTGTCGCGATCTTCGTGGTCATCACGACCGTCGCGATGCTCCTGGAGCAGCTCAGCCCGGGGGAGCGCGTCAGCTTCGTCTTCACCGCCGCGCTGCTTCTCGGGGTGCTCATGCTGCTGTCCCGGCCCAAGGTCGTGGCCGATGAGAGCGGAGTCACAGTCGTCAACATCGCCAGCAGCCGGCACCTGGACTGGGCGGAGATCCTCCAGGTCAACCTGCGCCCCGGCGACCCCTGGGTGTTCCTCAACCTCAGTGACGGCACCAGTCTTCCGGCGCTCGGCATCCAGCCGGGCATCGCCCGACAGCGCGCGATCGACGACGCCCGCACCCTGCGGGCGCTCGCCGAGGCCCGCTCCATCGGCGACCCGGAGCAACATCACGGCTGACTCTCGGCCTTCCACCCTGCCCCGCGGGCCCATGTCTTGATTAACCTGTTGGCGGAGGCGTTTTCGTTGCGCCTCCGCCACTGACATACCACCCGGTATTCAGAGGCCCCCTGCTACCCGAGGAGTGACTCCCTCCAGCGATGGACGGATCGTCCTGTAGTACCTGCGCCGCCCCCTCCCGACCCATCGAGGCGGCGGCATGACCATCCCCCTGCTGCTTCTCGCGGCGGCGTTCCTGCTGATCCTCGCCAACGGTTTCTTCGTGGCGGCGGAGTTCGGCCTCGTCACGGTCGAGCGGCCGGACGCCGAGAAGGCCGCGGCCGAAGGCGACCGACGGGCCCGTACCGTCGTCAATTCGCTCAAGGAGCTGTCCTTCCAGCTCTCCGGCACCCAGCTCGGCATCACCATCACCTCGCTCGTCGTCGGCATGCTCGCCGAACCGGCGCTCGCCGAGCTGCTGCACGGACCGTTCACCGCGCTCGGCCTGCCCGAGGGCGCCGTGTCCGGCGTGGCCGTGGTGGTCGGCATGCTGCTCGCCGCGGCCGTGCAGATGGTCGTCGGCGAACTCGTCCCGAAGAACTGGGCGGTGTCCAAGCCGCTGCAGGTCGCCCGCTTCGTCGCGGGCCCGCAGCACGTCTTCTCCAGCCTGTTCCGGCCGGTGATCGCCGCGCTCAACACGGTCGCCAACCGGCTCGTACGGGCACTCGGCGTCGAACCCGCCGACGAGCTGGCGTCCGCCCGCACCCCCGGCGAGCTCGTCTCCCTGGCCCGGCACTCGGCCCAGGCCGGCGCGCTGGAGCAGGACACCGCGGATCTCTTCGTACGGACCATCTCGCTGGCCGACCTGACCGCGCAGCACGTCATGACGCCGCGGGTGAGGGTCAGCGCCCTCCAGTCGACGGCCACGGCGGAGGACGTCGTGAACCTCACCCGGGCCACCGGCCTGTCCCGCTTCCCCGTCTACCGGGAGCGGATCGACGAGGTGGTCGGCATGGTCCATCTCAAGGACGCCCTCGCGGTGCCCTCGCACGACCGGCTGCGCACGCCCGTCGGCCGGATCGCCCAGCCCCCGCTGCTCGTCCCGGAGACCCTGCCCGTGCAGCCGCTCCTGGAACGGCTGCGCAGCGAGCAGCCCATCGCCGTCGTCGTCGACGAGTACGGCGGTACGGCGGGCGTCGTCACCCTGGAGGACATCGTCGAAGAACTCGTCGGCGAGGTCCGCGACGAGCACGACGGACAGGACCTGCCGGAACTCGCCGTGGCACCGCCCGAGGAGGGACGGCCCGCCTGGGACGCCGACGGCAGCTGCCGTGTCGACGTCCTGCAGCGCATAGGACTCGATGTACCCGAGGGCCCGTACGAGACCGTGGCGGGTCTCGTCGCCGATCTGCTCGGCCGCATCCCCGCACCCGGTGACAGGGCGGAGCTTCCGGGCTGGCGCCTCTCGGTGCGCCAGGTCGGGCACTACCGCGCCGAACGGGTCCGGCTGGTCAGGATCGCGGACGCGGCCCTCACCCCGGAGGCCGTCCGATGAGCGTGCTCCAACTTCTCTTCGCCGTTCTCCTGGTGCTCGCCAACGGCTTCTTCGTGGGGGCCGAGTTCGCGCTCGTCTCCGTGCGGCGCAGCCAGATCGAGCCGCTGGAGTCAGCCCGCGCCCGACAGGTGCTGTACGGGCTGGAGCGGCTGCCGCAGATGATGGCCGCGGCCCAGTTCGGCATCACCGTCTGCTCGCTGACGCTCGGCGCGGTCGCCGAGCCGACCGTCGCCCATCTCCTGGAGCCCCTCTTCGAGGCGGTCCATCTACCGGACGGCGTGATCCACCCCCTCGGATACGTCATCGCGCTCGCCCTCGTCGTCTTCTTCCACCTCGTCATCGGCGAGATGGTCCCGAAGAACCTGGCGATGGCCGCGCCGGAGAAGACCGCGCTGTGGCTGAGCCCGGGGCTGGTCGCCTTCGCCCGCCTGTGCCGGCCGGTCACGGTGGCCCTCGGCGCGTGCGCGCGACTGATCCTGAAGCTGTTCCGGGTGGAGCCCAAGGACGAGGTCGAGGCGGTCTTCACGAGCGAGCAGCTCAACCGCCTGGTCGAGGACTCCGGCCAGGCCGGTCTGCTGGATCCGGAGGAGCAGGAGCGCCTCGAGGACGCCCTGGAGCTGGGTTCCCGACCGGTGACGGACGTCCTCCTGGACCGCGAGTCCCTGGTCACCGTGGGCGCCTCGGTCACCCCGGGCCAGGTCGTCGCCCTCACCGCGCGCACCGGGTACTCCCGGTTCCCGGTGGTCGCGGAGAACGGCGCCTTCATGGGATACCTGCATGTGAAGGACGTCCTCGACCTGGAGGAGTCCGAGCGGGCGGTGCCCCAGCAGATCTGGCGGCACATGACGACCCTGCGGTCGGAACTCCCCCTCGACGACGCCCTGACCGTGATGCGCCGCGCCGCCACGCACCTCGCGCAGGTCGCCGACGCGTCGGGGAAGGTGCTGGGGCTCGTGGCGCTGGAGGACGTACTGGAGCTGCTGGTCGGCGAGGTACGGGATCCGGCGCACCGGGATGTCACCGTGGTGGCTGCGACGCTGCGGACGGCGCTCAGCGAGGCTCCGGAGGAGGCGCTGGCGACCTGAGCCGTCGACGGTCCCTGGGGGGGCTGCCGCCCCCCAGACCCCCGCTTCGGCCTGAACGGCCTCGTCCTCAAACGCCGGACGGGCTGAAATGCCTGACCCAGCCGTCAGCTTCGAGGGCGGGCGGGCACCCTCGGCCGGGCCGGAACCGTTTCAGCGCGGGCGCGCGTCTCCGGCCCGTCCGGCGTTTGAGGCGAGCCCTTCGGGCGAACTAGGGGTCCAGGGGGCGCAGCACCCCTGGCGGGGGTCTGGGGGCGCAGCCCTCAGGGACGATGCGGGTCCCCCCGCTCGAGCGAAGCCGAGAGCATGGGGGAGGGTAGGGGCGGCGGGGGCGAAACCCTCGGTCACAGGGCCGACGGGTCCTGGGGCCCTCGCCCCGACAACACCTCCCCGTACGCCTGCATCAGATCCGGCAACCGAAGCGTGGACAGATCGTCCCGCGACGGCGTGTTCGGATACCCGGACAGCCGCAGATCCCGGTACGCGCAGCTCTTCTCGTACAGCGTCCGCAGGAACCGCCCGTTGCCGAGCTCGTCGATCCACCCCTGATCGACGACGTGCCCCGCGATCGAGCGCAGCTCGTCCAGCGCCTCCTCGTCCCAGATGTCACCGTTCTCCGCGGCCAGCACCTCGCCGATGGAGGTGAGTTCGAGGGGACGGTAGGACGGGAAGTCGACGCGGGTGGTGAAGCGCGAGGACAGCCCGGGGTTGGCGGCGAGCAGACGGTCCATGCCCTCCGGATAGCCGGCGAGGATGACGACCAGGTGGTCGCGGTTGTCCTCGGCCCGCTTCAGAAGCACCTGCAGGGCCTCGTCGCCGTACGCGTCGCCCTTCCCGTATCCCGAGTTGGACAGCGAGTACGCCTCGTCCACGAAGAGAACCCCGCCGATCGCGGAGTCGATCAGCTCATTGGCCTTGACGGCGGTCTGGCCCAGATACTCGCCCACCAGATCCGCCCGCTGCGCCTCCACGAGGTGATCGCCGCCGAGCAGACCGAGCGCGTAGAAGACCCGGCCGAGAATGCGGGCCACGGTGGTCTTGCCGGTGCCCGAGGGACCGGAGAAGACGAAGTGCCGCTTCGGCGGCTGAACCGGCAGTCCCTGCCCGGCCCGCAGCCGCGCCATGTTCAACTGCGCCGACAACGCCTTGACCTGGCGCTTCACGGGCTCCAGTCCCACCATGCGCTCCAGCTCGGCGAGCGCCTCCTCGAGCAGTGCCGGGTCGGTCGGACCGGCCGGCAGCGGTCGCACCGGCACCACGGCCTTCTCCCGCACCACGTCGGTCTCCGGCGACACCGCGCCGGGCGGCAGCGGGTCCGCCTCGGGAAGCCGGAGGTCGCGGCCCTCGCCTCCCCACAGCGGATCCAGGCCGTCCGGACCGTCCATCACGTCCTGCCCGATCCCGGTGAGCGTGATCGCCGCCAGGTCGGCGGCGGCATCGTCGTACCCATCGCCCTCGGAGATCGCGGCGAGTCGCGCGGAGGTGTCCATGAAGGCGGGGTCGACGCGGTGCACCGCCCGGTACAGGGGGAGCGCGGCGGCCGAACGGCCGGTGCCCTCGTGCGCACGGGCCAGCCAGTACCGCAGCTCCTTGCGCTGCGGCTGCTCGCTGCGGCAGCGCATCAGCGCCGACGACAGCAGCGGCTCCGCCTGCCCGAACATCTCCAGTCGGACCCGGGCCATGCCGCCGAAGAGACCGGCCTCTATGCCGAGCATCGAATCGTCGATCAGCGGGTCCGTGTGCCGCACCAACTGCTCCCAGTCCTTGACGAGATAGGCCCGACAGGCATGCAGGAAGCGCACCTGGGGATCCGCGTCCACCGGTGGCAGACCGGCCAACGCCCGGTCAAGTTCGGGGACATGGCGGCCGTCCAGCCAGTGCGAGGCGTGCGCGAGCAGCAGATCGCGCGGGCTCTCGAGCACAGGCTGCACCCACCAGCCCAGCCAGTACCAGGAGTTCAGGGTGCGTCGGTGCCGGGAGCGCTGTTCGCCGAAGCGGTCCCGATGCCGGAACATGCGCAGCAGCGCGGTCGTCGTGTCCACGCGCAGCGCGTGCAGTCCGAGCCAGCCGTCCGCCATGCCGGGATCCATCCGGACCGCGGTGCGGAACTCCTCCTCCGCCTGCGGATAGGCGCCCATCGTGTAGGCGTCCACACCTCGCATCCAGGCGAGGTCGGCCGGGGCCTCCGGGCCCTGCGTGCCGAAGTCCATCACGTCCCCCACAAACCGTGCCCCCGATGGTTCTCCGAGCGGGCCGGTGCCCGTCGGCAGCTTGGTCGAACCGCTGTGCCGCGGACGGGAGTTGCACCGGTGCGCAGAGCAAGCCGTCCGAAGGTCGCACCGAGAGGCATGGTACCTGCGCCGCATGGGCCTGCCGAAGGGTGCCGACAGCACCGTTGCACGAGGTGGGAGCAGATGGGGCGCACTTCACCCGGTGACCCAGGGTGAGCGAATGGCGGCGCGCGGCGCCCGAAAAGAAAGGGTGTGGGCAGAACGAAGCCCCCGATCACGGGGGAACAATCGGGGGCTTCGCGTCTGCGGGGCGACCTCGGAGGGCCGCACATTCAGAACGTAAGTCCTGTACGGCCCCCCGGTCAAGCCGAGTTGAAGCACTGGCGGAAGTTCTCCGGCAAGGGTCTTCACGAGTTCAGCACATTGCGGATGGTCCGTCACCGTGCGTGAGGAACTGGTCCGGGCCAGGAGTCCCGGCAGGCCCCGAAAACACCTCGTATCCCTCGGAACACTGCCGCACCAGAAGATCCGCGAAGGGCCTCGAGGGATCCTCGGCGAAATGCCGACGTTCTGCGGCGACCCACTCGGTCCAGAACGCGCTCTGCGTCTCGCCGTCCCGCCGGCGCCCCCGCGTCCAGGCCTCGTCGCGAGGCACCTCCATCCACAGCAGCCGCGCGAGATGCGGGCGCAGTGCGCGGCGTCCGGCCCCGACGCCCTCCAGCAGGACCACGGGCGCGGGCGGCAGCTCACGCACCGGGCCGAAGGCTCTGGCCGTCCAGTCGTACGGGGCGTAGCGCCCTGCCGTGCCCCGGCTCAGCGGCTCGATCACCTGGTCCAGCAGACGAGCCGTCCAGTCGAAGAGCTCCTCGTGCGTCGCGATGTCGTCGAGGTGCAGTACGGGCGCGCCGCCCAGTGCCGCGGCCAGCCGTCCGGTGAACGTGCTCTTCCCGGAGCCCGCATGCCCGTCGACGCCGATCAGACGGACGGGGCCGCGGGAGGGCGGCAGCCGGCGCAGGTGGGAGGCGAATTCGTGAATGGGGGGTCCCGGGTCCGGTGAGGTGTGAGGCATGAGGTGTGAGGTGTGTGCGGGTATATCCGGGATCATTTTAGGCCGGGCCGATTTCGACCGGATCAGCGGGCGGGAAAACACGTCGAGAAGACACATGGAAGAGGTTGCCGGAAAACTCGGGGGACAGCCGGAGAAGAGACGTGGAGGAGTCGGAGAGGAGGCCGGGAAGAGGCGGAGAACGGCCAGGAGGAGCCGCGGGGGGAAGTCCCCCCGGGGTTTCCGGGAAAAGCGGACGGAAATCCGCGCCGATATGGGAAATTCCCGGCCGTTCGGCATGGTCGGCGTCCGGTCGTCCGTCGGCGTCGCAGGTCACGCCAGTGGTCCCGACCAATATTGGTGGGCGTGGCACGGCCCGAAGTGCTGGCAGAAGTCGCCTCACCCCGTCCATAGTTGGGAATTGCCGCTACCGGACGAACGGGGGTCACCCACCCATGACCAGAGCTTCAGAGCCGTCCCGCAGAACCATTCTGGCCGCGGCGGTGGCCGCGGCGGCGACCGGTGCGGCGGCCACTCCGGCCGAGGCGGCGGAAGCACGCTCCCGGGAGGCGCGCCGGGGGCACGCGCCCGCGCGCGCCGTGGACAACCACGCCTGGATCTCGTACACCGACTGGCGCTCCGGCACCGCGAAGGGCACGCGGGCCGTGTCGGGCGCCCGGCCGGGTCTCGTGATCGCCTCCCCGGCCGGCACCGTCGCCTACCCGGATCCGCACACCGGCAGGACGGCCACCTGGGAGTACGCGACCTGGACCTCCCCGGTCCACCGGCTCGCCGTCCCCGCCACCGAGGCCATCGCCTCCTGGAACGCGCACACCCCCGCGGGCACCTGGCTCCAGGTCGAGCTCACCGGCACGTACTCCGACGGCACCACCACGCCCTGGTACGTGATGGGACGCTGGGCGGCCGGCGACCAGGACATCAGGCGGACCTCCGTCGACGGCCAGAAGGACGGCAGAAGCAGTATCTGGACGGACACCTTCGCCATCGACGACGCGGCCTCGGGCCTGCGGCTCGTCTCGTACCGGCTGCGCCTGACGCTGTACCGCGCGCCGGGCTCCGGGGCCACGCCCACCGTGTGGCGGCTCGGCGCGATGGGCTCCGACATCCCCGACCGCTTCACCGTCCCGGCCTCCACTCCCGGGCTCGCCCGCGAGCTGACCGTGCCGCGCTACTCGCAGGAGATCCACGCCGGCCAGTACCCCGAATACGACAACGGCGGCGAGGCCTGGTGCAGTCCCACCTCCTCGCAGATGATCATCGAGTACTGGGGGCGCAGGCCGACGGCGGAACAACTGGCCTGGATCGAACCGGGTCTGGCCGACCCGCAGGTGTGCCACGCGGCCCGCTACACCTACGACTACCAGTACGACGGCTGCGGCAACTGGCCCTTCAACGCCGCCTACGCGGCGACGTACAAGGACCTGCAGGGCGTGGTGACGCGCCTCGGCTCGCTCGCCGACCTGGAGACCCTGATCGCGGCCGGCATCCCGGCCATAACGTCCCAGTCCTTCCTCAAGTCGGAGCTGACCGGGGCGGGTTACGGCACCTCGGGCCATCTCATGACGGTCGTCGGCTTCACCGCGGACGGCGACGTGATCGCCAACGACCCGGCCTCGCCCGACGACGCCGCGGTGCGCCGCGTCTACCGGCGGTCGGAGTGGGAGACGATCTGGTTGCGCACCAAGCGGTACAACGCCTCCGGGAACGTCGTCTCCGGTACCGGTGGCGTCTGCTACCTGTACTTCCCCGCGCAGCCGACGGCGGGGCAGCGTCAGGCGCTCGCGGCGGTCGGCATCCGGTGAGGAGGGGGCGGCCCCGGAAGCGGGCCGCCCCCTCGGTTCAGCCCTGTACCGGGTCGACCACCCAGTCCGGGTGGTTCGGCATCGGCGGGGTCTTCGCGCCGTACAGCCACGGGTGCAGGAATCCGTCCAGGTCCTGGCCCGCGACCTTCGAGGCCAGGTCGATGTAGTCCTGCGTGCCGGCGATCCGTCCGCGGTACTGGGTGACCCAGGCCCGCTCGATCTTCCGGAAGACCGTCTGGCCGACCTTCTCCCTCAGGGCGTACAGGACCAGGGTCGAGCCGTCGTACCGCATCCGCTTGAAGAGGTTCGGTTCGGTCGGCTCGGCCGGGGCTCCGTAGTCGTGGCGCCACTGGTCGTGGGCGGCGTACGCCGTCTTCATCGTGGCCTCGAAGCTGTCGCCGCCGTGTGCCTCCGAGTACAGGCGTTCGTAGAAGCGGGCGTGTCCCTCGCTCAGCCACAGGTCGGACCAGGTTTTGATGCCGACGCTGTCGCCGGTCCACTGGTGGGTGAGCTCGTGCACCAGGTTGCGTTCGGCGCTCACCCGGTCGCCGAGCAGGTCGGCCTTCGGGATCAGGGAGAGCGTCTGGGTCTCCAGGGCGACTCCCAGGTCGGTGTCGCCGACGAGCAGGCCGTACCGGTCGAAGGGGTAGGGGCCGAGCCGCTCCTCCAGCCACGCGATGTGGTCCGCGGTGAGCTTGCGGTACTGGTCGGTGGCCGCGACCAGACCGTCCGGGACCACATCGCGCAGGAGCAGCCCGTGCGGGCCGGTGCCGTCGACGAAGGTGAACCGGCCGATCGCGAGCTGCGCGAGCTGGGTCGCGAGCGGCTGCCCGGAGTCGTACGTCCACCGCACACGGCCGTCCGCCTGTTCGGTGCGGCCGGTGAGCTTCCCGTTGGCCACGGCGGTCAGACCGGGCGGGGTGGTGATGTGGAAGGTGATCGGGGCGCGCCGGCTCGGGTGGTCGTTCGAAGGGAAGATCATCTTGGCGCCGTCGGGCTGCGGATAGAGCACCGTGCCGTCGGGGGTGGGGATCCAGCCGTAGTCCTCGATGGCGTCGTCGCGGTGGCGGATCTGGGTCGGATCGGCGGTGTAGGTGACCTTGACCGTGAACGGCTTGCCCTGCGCGAGCGGCTCGGCCGGGGTGATCACCAGCTCGTCGCCGTCGCGCACGGCCGTGGCCGTCGTCCCGTTCACGGTCACCGTGTGCAGGGTGTTGCCCGCGAAGTCCAGGTCGAAGCGGGACAGGGTCTGGGTGGCGGTCGCCTTGACCGTCGTGGCCGCCTCGAACGGCGTCCCGGGTGCCTGCCAGTCGAAGTCGAGGAGATAGCGGCTGACCCGGTAGCCGCCGTTGCCGTCGAGCGGGAAGACCGGGTCGCCGAGGCCCGCGGCACCCGGGGAGGGCGCGGCGGAGGGGGAGGAGCCGGCGGGTGCGGAGGTCGCGGCCTGGGAGACCGGACCCGTCAGGGCGGCTGCCACCGTGATCGCCGCCGCCAGAGCGAGGCGGGCTCTGCGGCGAGGCGTCCGGAACGTGCTCATCGAGGACCTTTCGGTTGGCTGACCACTGTCCTGTGAGGAGACCCACACCCCTGGCACACTGTTGCGGAAATCCCAGCGATTCGACGGTGGTCGAAGTGTCCGGGCGCGGCGAGGGGTGACCAAGGTCTCTACCGGTGAAACCCGTTCCGGTGGCAAGGTGGTCGGGTCGGTGGGGAGCCGGTGAGGGGCGGGGAAACGACCGCACCACTACGTCTGCGAGAAGCCATGACCGCGACCTCCGCCACCGCCCCCCGTGTCCGCGCCCGCACCGGCGGCCCCAAGGACGACGGCCCCAAGATCCTCGAACACGTCGTGGGCTGGACCTTTGTCGTGGTCCTGGCGATGCTCGTCACCCAGCTGGGCCTGCTGTGAGCTGATCGCTCCGGCACCCCGCCGAAAGCGGGTCCGGCCAGTCGATCGGAGTCGAATGAGCAGGTGGCATCGTTCTGTCATACTGCCAACGTCCCGCTGGCAGTCGGAGACTAGGGCCGGAATTGAATCATAGTCAACAGCGTGCTGTCGACCGCCCCCGGGCGCGCGGCACCGATCGTTCGCTGGCGCGCCGTACCGAACTGATCGCCATCGGGCGGAAGTTGTTCGCGGACACGTCCTACGACGCACTGTCGATGGACGACATCGCGCGACAGGCGCACGTCGCCAAAGGACTGATCTACTACTACTTCAAGTCCAAGCGCGGCTACTACCTCGCGATCGTCGAGGACTCCGTCGCGGACCTGGTCTCCCGGGCGGCGGGCGGCCTCGAACTGCCCCCGGCCGAGCGGGTGCACCGCACCATCGACGGCTATCTCCGCTACGCCGAGCACAACCAGGCCGCGTACCGCACGATCATCACGGGCGGGGTCGGCTTCGACACCGAGGTGCAGGCCATCCGGGAGGGCGTGCGCGAGGTCATCGTCGAGACCATCGCGGAAGGGGCCTACGGCAGGCGCAAGATCGCGCCGCTGCCCCGTATGGCGTTGCTCGCCTGGCTCTACAGCGTCGAGGGCGCGACCCTCGACTGGATCGGCCGGCCGAACCTGCCCCGCGACACGATGCGCGAGCTGCTGGTGAAGACGCTGGGCGGCGCCATGCGCGCGGTCGAGGAGATCGACCCCTCCTACCGGGCCCCGCAGCCCGCCCGCCGCGACTCCTGAGCGGAGGGTGGGGGCCGGTGCCTCCGAGTGCCTTGCCCCGGTGGCTGGTTGACCGAGCTGATCGGCTCGCCGTTCGAGGTGTCGCCGCTGAGCTCCGCACAGCACGTGCCGCCCAGACCCTGCGGGTTCCTGTCCGTCGCCCTCCCGGCGACGGCCGACGGGTTGTCGTAACTCCGGTATTCGGCCCCGCACTTGGCGCAGGCCGTGCCGCTGACGGTGCCGGTCGCCGGCCGGCTCGCGCTGAGCATCTTGCTGTCCCGGTGCCGCAGATCGTCGAGGGCACCCGTCGGAGCCGGCGGATGCTCATCGCCCGTCATCTCGCGGGTCCCGACCCGCGCTGAACTGCTACGGGCCGACCGGAGGCGCCGCCAGCCGGACCCACTCCGGGTCGTGCAGCCCCGGCAGCGTACGGCCGCGGTCGGCCCAGGTGCGGAGCAGGGCCCGGTAGATGGGCGGATCCGGGACCGGCGGGGGAGGGGGGACCTGCCGAACCGATTCTGCCGACACGGGGATGAAGATCTGGCGCCCACGCCCGGTCGCCGAATATGTGGGGGTCATACCGGGGCAACGCGCGGGTGGCCGGACAGGTCACCGGCCCGCGCAATCGGGCGTGCGTTCGCGACCGGCTCGTACGGGGGGCGGGACCGGTCCCCGCGCCGGGTTCGGGACCGGCTCGTGCGGCGGGGTTCGGGACCGGTCCGTAGGGGGGGTGGCGCGATCGGTCGGCGCGAGAGCCGCCGACTGCCGTGGGGCGTACGGGCCGGGGTACGGCGTCTGGCCCCCGGACCGTACCTGACGTACCGACAATTTCTGTGCCGGGGGGACGTGTTCCTTCGCCCGGAGGTCGACTGCCGTGCCCCCAGGGAGGCCTGACATGTCCGACGACCGCCCCGTCGCTCTCGACGAGTACCCCGTGCACCAGGTGCCCCTGTCCATGAAGCACGTCGCGACCGGCGACCGGAACGCCTACGACCGCTGCATCTTCCACGTCTTCGACCACCAGGGAGGGGCGTTGCTGATCCTGGGGCTCGGTGTCTATCCGAACCTCGGGGTGATCGACGCGTACGCCACCCTGCGGCGGGGCGACCTCCTGCACGCGGTGCGGGCTTCGGACGCGCTCGGGGACGACCGGACGGAACTGGTCGTCGGTCCGCTCCGGATCCGCGTCGAGCGTCCCCTGAAGGAGTTCGTGCTGAGCTGCGCGGCCGATCCCGACGACCCCGACGGCCTGTCGTACGAGATCACCTGGACGGCGGACTTCCCCGCGCTCTGGGAGTCGCACCACCTCCAGGGCGTGGCGACCGGCTCACCCTGGAAGGGAGGCGCTTCGTGCAGGCGGGCCACTGCGAGGGCAGGATCCGCGGCGGCGGCGAGGAGATCCTCCTGACCCCGGGCCGGTGGACCGGCACCCGCGACCGCAGCTGGGGCGTGCGGCCGGTCCCGGGGGAGGAGGGCGGCAGGTTCGCGGAAGAGGCTCCGGTGGAGGGTTTCCACTGGGTGTGGTGCCCGGTCCGGTTCGAGGACCGGTTCCTGATGGTCGTCGTCCAGGAGGACGCCGACGGCCATCGGTCGCTGAACGACGCGACGCTCGTGCGCGACGGCGTGCGCGACCTCCAACTCTGCTGGCCTCAGGCCGACATCACCTATCGGTCCGGCACCCGCCGACCCACCTCCGCCGTCATCCACCTCACCCGGCCGCGGGACCGGTCACCGCTGCGGCTGGACGTCGAGGTACTCACCTCCTCGCCGCTCGCCGTGGGGGCGGGCCATCCGCCCGCCGACGACTGGCAGCACGGCACCTGGCGCGGGCGCGGCTGGACCGACCGCCGCACCTACGACCTCTCCGACCCGGCCGCGCACCCGCGCGCCGCGTACGGGGTCGTCGACCACGCCGCACGCTGCACGCTGGACGGTCAGGTCGGTCACGGGATCTTCGAACACGGCTCGTTCGGCCGTCACGACCCGAGCGGCTTCACCGGATTCGAGTCGGTCGCGCCCTGACCCCCGGACGCGCCCCGAAGGGAGTGGACATGGCCACGGCACCCCGCCCGCGCACGACCACCCGCGACCGGGACGAGCTCGGCCGGCGGCTGACCGCCTGGCTCGGCGTACGCCTCCCCGGCGCCAAGGCGGTCGACATCACCGTCCCCGCGTCCAAACGGCATGTCCAGCGAGACCCTGCTGTTCGACATCGAGCACCCCGAACCGCCCCTGGTGGCCTGTGCGTTGAGACCGGCGGCGGACCCGGCGGCGTACACCGTCGTCCCCGTGTACGACCTGCCCCGGCAGTACCGCACGATGCGGCTGGTCGCCGAGCACACCGACCTTCCCGTGCCCCGGGTGCTGTGGCTCGAGGCGGACCCCGGACCGCTCGGCGCGCCCTTCTTCGTCATGGAACGGGTCGAGGGGCGCGTACCGCCCGACGTCATGCCCTATACGTACGAGGGGAACTGGCTGCACGCGGCGAGCGACCGGGAGCGGGCGCGACTGGAGGCCGCCTCGGTGGGACTGCTCGCCCGCCTCCACGACCAAGTACCCATCGCCGTAGCGGTGTTCCTGTCCCTTCCCGGTGAGGGCAGCCCCCTGCACCGGCACGTGGAGGCCCAACGCGCCTACTACGCATGGGTCGTCGACGGACGCGCGCGCTCACCCCTCATCGAGAGCGCCTTCGACCGGCTCGACGAGCTGTGGCCGCGCGACGAGGGCGAGGCGGTGCGCAACTGGGGCGACGCGCGCATCGGGAACGTCGTCTACGACGGCTTCGAACCCGCGGCCGTCCTCGACTGGGAGATGGCGGCGCCCGCCCCGCGCGAGGTCGACCTCGGCCGGACCGTCTATCTGCACCGCTTCTTCCAGGACCTCACGGTGAGCTTCGGCCGGCGCGGACTGCCCGGGCTCCTGCGCCGCGACCGGGTGGAGCGACGCTATGCCGAACTCACCGGCCACGTACCGCGCGACATGGACTTCTACACGCTGAACGCGGCCCTGCGGCACGCCGTCGTCATGCCGCGCATCGCCTACCGCCAGGCGCACTTCGGTGAGATCGCGGTCCCCCCGGACCCGGACACCCTGATCCTGCACCACGACAGCCTGCGGGCCATGGTGCAGGGCGGCTACTGGGACGGTGCGGAGGCCGGCCGTTGAACGCTCGCGCGGCTCAGGCGGCCTGGCGCCGCATCTCGGGGACCCGCATCGGGCGCGAGCCCGGGCCGCCGACGTGCGAGAACGGCTGCGTCCGCCAGTCGAGACCCTGAGGGAGCGTCAACAGGAGCGCGGTGTCCTGCTCCTGAAGCTCCATGGTCTCGTCGGCGGACCGGGCATCGGCCGCGGCACGGCCGGTACCGGCGCAGACCGTGAGCCCGAACGGGTTCCACGGCGAGGCACACAGCGCGTGCTCCGGCAGGACCTCCTCGTCCGCCAGCAGCGCGATGGGCTGCGCGCAGTCCGGGCAGATCACCCGGACCATCTCGAAAGTGTCGTAGGCGTCGAAGTCCTCGCCGTCGACGGCGTCCGCGTCGACGCCCTCCGGCTCGGGTTCGGCGGCGGCCTGCTGCCGCTTGAACGCGGTACGACCAGGGCGCTTGAGACTCTGCATGGGTTTCTCCCCCTCGGGTGGGCCGACAAGGCACTGCGACCTCGACCACAGCAAGCATTTCCCGTCCCGTCTCCGCGGTAATCACGAGAACATCACGGACCCGGTTGAGACACTGTGTCGTTCGTCACATGCCGCCCGCAGATGCCCTGCACGGTGGATTTGTCCCCCCGGGCCGCCCGCGAGCCGCGCCTGCGCACATCACGAACAGGGTATGACCTGCACTGCTGAGGTATCCGACGCGATCAGGCGCACTGTAGGTTCTTGCGCCATGGAGGAGCTGGACCGACAGATCGTGCAGCTGCTCGTCGCAGACGGGCGGATGAGTTACACCGACCTGGGCAAGGCCACGGGTCTTTCCACGTCCGCCGTGCACCAGCGGGTGCGCCGGCTCGAGCAGCGCGGCGTGATCCGCGGCTACGCGGCGGTCGTGGACCCGGAGGCCGTGGGGCTGCCCCTGACCGCCTTCATCTCGGTGAAACCGTTCGACCCGAGCGCCCCGGACGACATCGCGGAACGCCTCGCGGACGTACCGGAGCTGGAGGCCTGCCACAGCGTCGCGGGCGACGAGAACTACATCCTCAAGGTGCGGGTCTCGACCCCGCACGAACTCGAGGAGCTGCTGGCCCGGCTGCGCACCCTCGCGGGCGTGTCGACCCGGACGACGGTGGTCCTGTCGACGCCGTACGAGGCACGGCCGCCCCGCATCTGACCCACCCGGGCGACGAACGGTGCCCGGCAGGCGCGAGACTGTTCCCCATGAGTGAGAGCACCGCCCCGTCCGACACCGTGCTGCTGCGCGGTGGAGAAGTCCACAGCCCCGCCGACCCCTTCGCCACCGCGATGGTCGTCGAACGCGGTCAGATCGCCTGGGTCGGCTCGGAGGGCGCTGCCGACGCCTTCGCCGACGGGGTCGCCGAGGTCGTGGACCTGGAAGGCGCGCTGGTCACGCCGGCGTTCACCGACGCCCATGTGCACACCACCGCCACCGGCCTCGCGCTCACCGGCCTCGACCTCAGCGACGCGCCGTCCCTGGACGCCGCCCTCGCTTTTGTACGCGACTTCGCCGCCGCCCGCCCCGCCGACCGGGTCCTGCTCGGCCACGGCTGGGACGCGGCTCGCTGGCCGGGCGGCCGTCCCCCGACGCGCGCCGAACTCGACGAGGCCACCGGCGGCCGTCCGCTCTACCTCTCCCGCATCGACGTGCACTCCGCCGTGGCCACCACCGCGCTCCTGGACCTGGTGCCCGGCATCACCGGTCGCGCCGGGTACCAGGACGGCCCGCTGACCCGGGACGCCCACCACGCCGTCCGCGCCGCCGCCCTCGGCGCCGTCACCGCGTCGCAGCGCACCGAGGCCCAGCGCGCGGCCCTCGCCCACGCGGCCTCCCTCGGCATCGGCTCCGTGCACGAATGCGCGGGCCCGGACATCTCCTCCGAGGACGACCTCACCGGTCTGCTGCGGCTCGCCGCCGAGGAGCGCCGCCCCCGGGTCGTCGGCTACTGGGCCGAGCAGGGCGAGGAGGGCGTGGCGAAGGCCCGCGAACTGGGCGCGATCGGCGCCGCCGGCGACCTCTTCGTCGACGGCTCCCTCGGCTCGTACACCGCCTGTCTGCACCAGCCCTACGCCGACGCCGGGCACACCGGCACCGCGTACCTGGACGACGCCGCCGTGGCCGCGCATGTGATCGCCTGCACCGAGGCGGGCCTCCAGGCGGGCTTCCACGCCATCGGGGACGCCGCCGTGACCTCGGTGGTCGTGGGCGTACGCGCGGCCGCCGAGAAGGTCGGCCTGGCCCGCGTCCGGGCCGCCCGGCACCGCGTCGAGCATGCCGAGATGCTGACGCCGGAGACGATCGCCTCCTTCGCCGAGTTCGGCCTCACCGCGTCCGTGCAGCCCGCCTTCGACGCCCTGTGGGGCGGGGAGGACGGCATGTACGCCCAGCGCCTCGGTGCGGAGCGGGCCCGCACCCTCAACCCGCTGGCGGCCCTGCTGCGCACCGGCGTGCCGCTGGCCTTCGGCTCCGACAGCCCCGTCACCCCCCTCGACCCGTGGGGGACCGTCAGGGCCGCGGCCTTCCACCGCACCCCGGAGCACCGGGTGTCGGTGCGCGCCGCCTTCACGGCGCACACACGGGGCGGATGGCGCGCGATCGGACGCGACGACGCCGGTGTCCTGGTGCCGGGCGCGCCCGCGGACTACGCGGTGTGGCGCACCGAGGAACTGGTGGTGCAGGCCCCCGACGACCGGGTCGCCCGCTGGTCCACCGACCCGCGCTCCGGCACCCCCGGACTGCCGGACCTGAGCCCCGGCGGCGACCTGCCCGTCTGTCTGCGCACGGTCGTGGGCGGACGGACGGTCTTCGTACGGCCGGGCGAGTGATCTCCTGGGGCGGCGGGGTGGTGACCGGCCCCCGCCGTCCCGTCGCGCGACCTGCGCATCCTCCTCGCTGACCAGGTCAAAGACGGAAAGTCCGCAGTTCAGGAGAGTGTTGACAGCTGGCCGCAGCGGGCCGGTAGGTTCGGCCGGGTCCACCACCGGACGTCCGACCGGAGAACTTCCAGCCAGTCGCCGGAGCGCCGCTGGGTCAGGGGTGGTGTGCCGCACCGGCGCACCACCACTGGGAGCCAGGCTCAGCGGCGGCGCCACGGCGGGGGAACGTTCACCCCCTGTCGGCAGGGTGTGACCCGGGTGGGGCCCGGACGTCCAGTAGACAACGGCTTTCGGTCGACCCGCAGCCAGCGGGTCCCTGGTCGGCCCGAAGGGCGCCGGGCCCCCATCCGCAGGCGTGGTGCTCCGGCGCGGGAAGGGCGCTTCTTACCCGGCTCTTGTCGAATCGACACCCCTGTACTGACGCACCGACGCGTCAGTGCAGGCTGTGACCACTATGGTGGACCCCTGCGTACGGACTTGAAGGGGCAGTAGTGAACGACGGCGACGGGACCCTCGCGGCAGGAGCCCAGGCGAGGCGGTTCGGCCCGCTCGGCACGGCCTTGGTGATCATTCCGACCTACAACGAGGCGGAGAACATCAAGAAGATCGTGGGCCGGGTGCGCGCCGCGGTGCCCGACGCGCACGTCCTGGTGGCGGACGACAACAGCCCCGACGGCACTGGCAAGTTCGCCGACGAGCTGGCCGCCGAGGACGACCACGTCCAGGTACTGCACCGCAAGGGCAAGGAAGGCCTGGGCGCCGCGTATCTCGCCGGCTTCCGCTGGGGCCTGGAGCACGGCTACGGCGTCCTGGTCGAGATGGACGCGGACGGTTCGCACCAGCCGGAGGAGCTGCCCCGGCTGCTCACCGCGCTGAAGGGCGCCGACCTCGTTCTCGGCTCGCGCTGGGTGCCGGGCGGGCGGGTGGTGAACTGGCCGAAGTCCCGCGAGTTCATCTCGCGCGGCGGCAGCATGTACTCCCGCCTCATGCTCGACGTACCCATCCGGGACGTCACCGGCGGCTTCCGCGCCTTCCGGAAGGAGACCCTGGAGGGCCTCGGACTCGGCGAGGTCGCGTCCCAGGGGTACTGCTTCCAGGTGGACCTGGCCCGGCGTGCCGTCAAGGCGGGCTACCACGTCGTGGAGGTGCCCATCACCTTCGTCGAGCGTGAACTCGGTGACTCCAAGATGAGCCGCGACATCCTCGTGGAGGCCCTGTGGCGGGTCACCACGTGGGGTGTGGGGGAGCGGGTCGGCCGGATCACCGGACGCAAGCCGTCCGAGTAGGGCCTTCCGGACGTTCCCGAGGTTCCGCGGACCCGCGTCCCGTCCACGGTCGGGGCTGATCATCCGCTTATCCCGTACTGAGCCGCGCCCAGGCACACTGGGTGCATGACGACTGGCGCACCCACTCCCACGCACCCCGCCCGGCCGCGGCGATCCCGGCTGCGTACGTTCCTGCCGCTCGGTATCGCCGTCTGGCTGGTGCTGGAGATCTGGCTGTTGACCGTGGTCGCGGGTGCGGCGAGCGGCTTCGCGGTCCTCCTGCTGCTGGTCGCCGGTTTCGTGCTCGGTTCCGTGATCGTCAAACGGGCCGGCCGTCGCGCCTTCCGCAACCTCAGCGAGACGCTGCAACAGCAGCAGAGCGGTGCGGCCCCCACGAGCGGAGGCGGCGACGGCAACGGGCTGATGATGCTCGGCGGCCTGCTCCTGATGCTGCCGGGCCTCCTCTCGGACGTCGTGGGCCTGCTCCTGCTGATCCCGCCCGTCCAGAAGGCGCTGAGCCGGTACACCGAGCGCGCCATCGAACGCAAGATCCGCGAGGCCGCCCCCGGCAGCGTCGGTGACGCCTTCCAGCAGGCACGCATCCATCGCCCGGACGGCAAGGTGGTCCAGGGTGAGGTCATCAGGGACGACACCCCCCGGAGCCCGGGCCCGGCCTCCCGCCCGGGACCGCACCCTCCGCTGACGGGCTGACGGGCTGACGGGCTGACGGGCTGACGGGCTGACGGGCTGACGGGCTGACGGGCTGACGGGCTGACGGGCTGGCGAGTCGGCGGCCGGTGGGCCGCTGACCGGGGACGGCCGAGCCGCTGACCGGTGGACCGGTCGGCCGGAGGAGCGTGCGCGGGCTGGTCGGACCGACCCTGCGGGGCGGGCGGCCCAGCCCGGCCGCGCGGGCCGCTCGACACGTTCCTGAGCCACCGGCCGACGTACCGCTGTCCGTCTGCTGTGCGTCCGGAGCGCGAGAGTCGACCTCGTCCGGGTGACAGGGAACCGGAGCCGTCCGGCCCCGGCCACACTGGCGGGATGACCGTCGGGGGCCGCCCGCGTCGCCGATGCCCCGGAGGAGGGCTGGGCTATCGCCGGGCTCTCGGTGTCGGGACGGGCTGTCGCCGGGCACCCCGCAGCGCCGGGCCGGGCTCCCGTCGAGGATCATCCGCGCCGCCAAGAGCAGGGCCGAGCTGCTGCCGGGGTCGTCCGGGCCGCCGAGCCCTCCGGAGCGTCTGGACGGGCCCGCTGCAGCCGGCCGGGCTGCCGCCGGACCGCTCGCGTCACTGGGCGCCTGGGGGGCTGGCATCCCGTCGAGGACCGCCCGCACCGCCGGTGCCCCTGAGCCGGGCCGGGCTACCGCCGGGGGTCGTCCGCACCGCCGGGCTCTCCGGAGCATCGGGCCGGGCTGCCACCTGAATCCCGGAGGCCGGGACGGGCTGCCGCCGAGCTCTCCGGGACGTGGGGCCGGGCTGTCGCCGGGCACCCCGCGGCGCCGGGCTCCCGTCGAGGAGCATCCGCGCCGTCGGCCCCCGTCGGGGACCGCCCGCGGTCGCCAGGCGCCCCGGCGTAGCGCCACGCTCCCGTCGGAGACCCTCCTTACCGTCGGGCACCCGGGAGCGACCGCCGGGCACCCGGGAGCGCGCCGGGGGCCCACGCTCACCCGTGAAACCCGTGACAACGGCGGCGCCGAAACGCACGAGACCGCGGGCCCCGTACGGAGAACGTACGGCGCTCGCGGTCTCGGCGTGCGGTGTATGCCACCCAGCCCCCGGAAGGGACTACGCGGACTTGCGGCTGTCCCGCGGATGCACCGCGATGTTCATCGCGCCGGAGCGCAGAACGGCCAGGCGCTCCTCGAGGACCTCTTCGAGTTCCTCTCGGGTGCGCCGCTCCATCAGCATGTCCCAATGCGTACGCGCGGGCTTGGCCTTCTTTTCCTCAGGGCCGTCGCCGTCCACCAGGAGTGCCTGGGCCCCGCAGACCTTGCACTCCCACTCGGGCGGAATCTCCGCCTCGACCGAGAAGGGCATCTCAAACCGGTGCCCCTTCTCGCATGCGTACTCCACGGCCTGGCGCGGGGCCAGGTCGATGCCGCGGTCCGTCTCGTAGCTGGTCACCACGAGGCGCGTGCCGCGAAGAGCTCGCTCACTCATGAATCGTGCCTCCCGGGCTTGTCGCCCACAGGACAGGTGTCGCTGTCGTCGTCATCCGGTCAACGTCCGGTCGGCGGTAAAGATTCCCGTTCCGGGTCATGCGTCGCCGTCGTAGCCGCCCCTTGTTGTACCCACCGGCACCCGGTTTGTCACATCTGGCAGCAGATGTCACCCAACGCTTCAGTATCTTTGACGCGCAGTAACGGTACGCCTGGCAGGCCAAACGCGTACACTACCGTCCTTTGGCCTCCGGTGCTAAATCCTGTCCGGTACGGGATTTCCCGCGTCGCGGATCGCCTGCCGCACCGGAACCCTCGCCAGCAGCGCGAATCCGATGACGAAGAAGGCCACGAGCGAGATGATCGCGTCCCGATAACTTCCCGTCAGCTGGTAGGTCAAACCGAACAGAAGCGGGCCCAACCAGCTCATCCCCCGGTCGCTCATCTCGTAGGCCGAGAAGTACTCGGCCTCCTTGCCGCTCGGTACGAGGTGCGAGAACAGGGAGCGCGACAGGGCCTGGCTGCCGCCCAGGACGAGGCCGATGCCGGCGGCGAGGACGAAGAACCACACCGGCGCGCCGGCGGGCAGGAAGTACCCGGCGGCGAGTGTCACCGTCCAGGCGACGAGTGAACCGAGGATGGTCCGTTTGGCCCCGTACGTGCGGGCCAGCCGTCCCATGCCCAGTGCGCCGCCGACCGCGAGCACCTGCACCAGCAGTACGGCGACGATCAGCGTCGACTGACTCAGGCCGAGCTCCTCGGACCCGTACACAGACGCCTGCGAGATCACCGTCTGGATGCCGTCGTTGTAGACCAGGTAGGCCAACAGGAAGGAGAGGGTGAGCGGTTTGCCGCGCATGTCGCGCACGGTGGCCGCCAGCTGCCGCCAGCCGTGCGCCGGCGCCCTTCCGCCGCCGGGCGCCGTACGGCGGTCGCGCAGCCGCTTGAGCGGCACGAGCGTGAAGGCGCCCCACCAGATGCCGGCCGAGGCCAGACAGATGCGGACAGCCGTCGACTCGGAGACGCCGAAGGAGTCGTGGGCCGTGAACAGGACGAGGTTGCCGATCAGGACCAGCGAGCCCGCCGCGTAGCCGAAGGCCCAGCCGCGGGACGAGACCGCGTCGCGCTCCTCGGGCGGCGCGATCTGCGGCAGGTAGGAGTTGTAGAGCACCATCGACACGGCCACCGAGGCATTGGCGACGACCAGCAGCAGCCCGCCGAGCAGGTAGCGGTCCCCGTCCAGGAAGAACATGCCCGTCGTGGCCGCGGCGCCCAGGTAGGCGGAGGCGGCGAGCAGCGGCTTCTTGCGGCCCGTGCGGTCGCCCGCCGCGCCGGCCATCGGCATCACGAAGATCGACAGGATGACGGAGGCGGAGACCGAGTAGGCGAAGAAGGAGCCGGCCCGGATCGGGATCCCCAGAGGGTGCACGAATCCGTCCGCGTCCGCCGCGTGCTTGGCGACCGACGTCAGATAGGGACCCAGGAACACGGTGAGCACGCTCGTCGAGTAGACGGAGCAGGCCCAGTCGTAGAAGTACCAGCCGTGTTGCTCACGGCGTCGCTCGGCGACCTCGTCGGTCGCCCGTGCCCGCACGGTGTCGGTGCTCACCCGTGCCCCTCGCTTCCGGCTGAACCATCCCTGAACGAACCCCGAACGGACCGCGCGAGTGGGCTAGACCCAGGTGCCCCGGTCCTCCAGGACCCCGCGCAGCGTGTCGATGTGATCGGTCATGATGCCATCGACTCCCAGGTCCAGGAGCCGGTGCATGCGATCGGGATCGTTCACCGTCCATACGTGGACCTGCAGGCCGCGCGCGTGGGCGGCGCGCACGAAGCGCCGGTCGACCACCGGCACGCCCGACTGGGACTCGGGCACCTGGGCGGCGATCGCCGAGTCGCGCAGCGTGGCCGGTATGCCGTACGACCGCAGCCGCAGCCCCAGGACGCCCTTGGTGCCGTACGAGGTGGCCAGGCGCGGCCCCGCCAGGCGCTGGGCGCGGAAGACGCGTGCCTCGGAGAAGGAGCCGACGCAGACGCGGTCCCAGGCGTCGGTGCGGCCGATGAGGTTGAGCAGGGGATGGAGGGCGGGCTCCGCCTTGACGTCCACGTTCCAGCGCACCTCGGGAAAGATCTCGAGGAGTTCCTCGAAGAGGGGGACCGGTTCCTTGCCCGCCACGCGCGCGTGGCTCACGTCCTCCCACGGGAGGTCCGCGATGCGGCCCGCGCCGTCCGTGACCCGGTCGAGGGTCGAGTCGTGGAAGGCGACGAGCTTGCCGTCCGCCGTCGCGTGCACATCCGTCTCGATGTAGCGGTAGCCCGTCTCCACCGCCCGCCGGAACTGGGCGACGGTGTTCTCCAGGCCGTCCGCCGCCCCGCCGCGGTGGGCGAAGGCGATCGGGCCGGGGTGGTCCAGGTACGGATGGCGTATGCGCGTGCTCACCCTGGAAGTATCGCGCCCTCCGGTTGACCGGTGGCAACGACCGTGCTGCCGGTCGGTGCCCGGCGGACGGCGAACACCCGCAGGAAGAGCTGGGCGAGGGGGCCGATCGCGACGGCGTACAGCACGGTGCCGATGCCGACGGTGCCGCCGAGCACGAAGCCGGTCGCGACCACGGCGACTTCGAGGACCGTGCGCACCAGTCGGATCGAGCGGTCCGTACGCCGGTGCAGGCCCGTCATCAGACCGTCGCGCGGACCCGGGCCGAAGCTGGCGGAGATGTAGAGACCCGTCGCGAGTCCGTTCAGCACGATGCCCGCCAGCATCAGCGGGATGCGTACGGCCAGCGTGTGCGTGTCCGGTACGAGGGCGAGCGTGCCGTCCATCGCGATGCCGACCACGAACACGTTCGAGACCGTGCCGAGGCCCGGTCGCTGACGCAGCGGGATCCACAGGAGCAGCACCGCCGCGCCCACGAAGATCGACACCACGCCGATCGTCAGACCGGTCAGCTCGGCCAGCCCCTGATGCAGCACGTTCCAGGGCTCCAGACCGAGCCCCGCCTCCACGAGCAGGGCCGAACTCGCGCCGTACAGCGCGAGGCCGACGTACAACTGGACGAGGCGTCGCGGGAGGCCGCGTCCGGCTTCGGGGCGGGCGGGCCCGGTGCCCGCGGGCTGGGCGCGCGGGGGTTCGGCGGGGGCCGAGTCGGGTGTCGGGAATGCGGGTGGTGCGGAGTCGGCGGCCGGAGAGCCGGCGGCGGGCGCGGCCGGTGCGGAGTTGGCCGGCGCGGAGTCGGCGGGTGTGGACATGACGTGCCCCCCTGGGTGATGCCCGTAGTGGTGCTGGTGGTGATGCGTGCAGTGGTGCCAGTGGCCTGGCTCGTGCCATTCTGTGGCTTGATGGAGGACGCCATCCAAGGCCAATCCGGGGAAGGTGGACTGGAAACCATGGCGCAGTGGACATCGGCGATGGGCGCCGCGCAGCTCGCCCGGCTGCTCAACTCCCAGCAGGAACGCCCCCCGGGGCCCGGCACCCGACGTCCGCCCGCCTACCGCGCGCTCGCCGACGGTGTGCGGCTGCTCGTGCTGGAGGGCCGGGTACCGGTCGCCGCGCGGCTGCCCGCCGAGCGGGAACTCGCCTTGGCCCTGTCCGTCAGCCGTACGACGGTCGCGGCGGCCTACGAGGCCCTGCGCGGCGAAGGGTTCCTGGAGTCGCGCAGGGGAGCCGGCAGCTGGACCGCCGTACCCGCGGGGAACCCGCTGCCCGCGCGCGGCCTGGAGCCGCTGCCCCCCGAGGCCCTCGGGTCCATGATCGACCTCGGCTGCGCGTCGCTGCCCGCGCCCGAGCCGTGGCTCACCCGTGCCGTGCAGGGCGCCCTGGAGGAACTGCCCCCGTACGCCCACACGCACGGCGACTACCCGGCGGGGCTGCCCGCGCTGCGCGCGATGATCGCCGAGGGGTACACCCGGCGCGGCATTCCGACCATGCCCGAGCAGATCATGGTCACCACCGGTGCGATGGGCGCGATCGACGCCATCTGCCATCTCTTCGCCGGGCGCGGCGAGCGCATCGCCGTCGAGTCGCCCTCGTACGCCAACATCCTCCAGTTGATGCGGGAGGCCGGTGCGCGGCTCGTGCCCGTCGCGATGGCCGAGGGGCTCGCCGGGTGGGACATGGACCGCTGGCGGCAGGTCCTGCGCGACGCGGCGCCCCGGCTCGCCTATGTCGTCGCGGACTTCCACAACCCGACGGGGGCCCTCGCCGACGAGGACCAGCGCCGCCGGCTGGTGGACGCCGCCCGTTCCGCCGGGACCGTCCTGGTGGTCGACGAGACGATGAGCGAGCTGTACCTGGAGGACGGGCTCTCCATGCCCCGCCCCGTGTGCGGCTTCGATCCCGCCGGGTCCACGGTCATCACGGTCGGGTCGGCCAGCAAGGCGTTCTGGGCGGGGATGCGGATCGGCTGGGTGCGGGCGGCCCCCGACGTGATCCGCAGTCTCGTCGCGGCGCGCGCGTACGCCGACCTCGGCACGCCCGTACTGGAGCAGCTGGCCGTGAACTGGCTGTTCAGTACGGGAGGTTGGGAACAGGCGGTGGCGGTCCGGCGGGAGCAGGCCCGGGAGAACCGGGACGCGCTCGTCACCGCGGTACGCCGGGAGCTGCCGGACTGGGAGTTCTCCGTTCCGCGGGGCGGGCTGACGCTGTGGGTGCGCACCGGGGGGCTGTCGGGGTCGCGGCTCGCCGAGGTGGGCGAGCGGGTGGGTGTGCGGGTGCCGTCCGGGCCGCGCTTCGGGGTCGACGGGGCGTTCGAGGGGTATGTACGGCTGCCGTTCACGGTCGGGGGCGCCGTGGCGGAGGAGGCGGCGGTGCGGCTGGCCGCGGCGGCGCGGTTGGTGGAGACGGGGGCGAGTGCGGGGACCGAGGGTCCTCGCACGTTCGTGGCCTGAGGGCGGGCCGGCGTGGCCGGCCCGCGCTTTGTCCGAGGGGGAGGGTCAGCCCTCCGCCGCCGCCGGCTCCGCCGCGGCCGGGACCGGCTCCGGGTCGGCCGGGGCTGTCCGGACCGGCAGGAGGTCCAGTACCGCGCGGCGCTGCGTCTCGCTCGTCGCGTCGTCGTAGGGGTCCGGGGTGGCCGGGACCTGGAGGCGCAGGACGGGGCCGGCGCCCAGCCGGGCGTATCCGCGGCCGGGCGGCACGTTCTGGGGCGGGGTGGTGTGCGGCGGCGCGCCGAGTACGGCCTCCAGTTGCGGGCCCGTCGCGGAACCGAGCACCACGCGCGCGCGGGTGTGCTGGAGGACGGCCTCGCCGAGGGTGTCGAGGCCGTCGAACTGCTCGGCCACGACGACCGTGACGCCCGCCGCGCGCCCGTGCCGCAGCGGCACCTCGAGAAGGTCCTGGGGATCCCGGTGGCCGTCGGCGGCGGCGAGGTGCCCCAGCGTGCCCGGACGGTCCAGCAGGATCCAGAGCGGGTTCTTGGTGTCCTCCGGCGCGGGATGCCCGGCCTGTCGGGCGTGGTTCGCGGAGAGCAGCCGCCGCTCCGTCTCGTGCGCCGCCCATTCCAGACTGGCGAGCGCCCCGGCGAGGCCGGACTCGACGGCGAGCACACCGTCCCGGCCGGTCAGGCACGCGTACTCGCCGGTGCCGCCGCCGTCGACGATGACCACATCACCGTACTGAAGGGCCTGCAGGGCGATGGAGCGCACCAGCGTGGACAGACCGCTGCCCGGCTCGCCCGCGGCCAGCAGATGCGGCTCCGTCGAGCGGGCGCCGGTACGCCAGACGACCGGCGGGACGTCGCGCCGGGCCTCGCCGAAACCGAGGGGGAGCGTGCGCTGGACATCGGCCGGGTCGGTGAAGCCGAGGACCGTCTCACCGGGCGCGGTGACGAACCGCTGGGCGGCGATGTCGGTGGGGAGCGGCGGCAGCACGGTGACCGTGAGTTCGTTGCCCTCCTGCTCCCACGCGAAGTGGTACTCCCGGCCACGGCCCGACTTGGCCTGCAGCAACTGTTCGATCCGGGCCCGGCAGATCGCCTCCCCGTCCCTGAAGTACGCCGGATAGCGGACGAGGAGGCGGGAGACACGTCCGTCCTCGTCGAACTCGTGGGCGGGGAAGGCCTTCTCCCAGTCACCGCCGTGGGCGAAGAGGGGAGCGGGGTCCTCGGCCACGGAGAAGTACGGGACGAGTGCCTCGTAGAGCGATTGGAGGCGTTGGACCTGCGCCTCGTCGGGGCCCGTGGGCGCCGGCGGGGTGCGGTCGCGGCCGTACCAGGCTGCCGCCGCCATCAGGGCGATGGCGGCGAGCAGCGGTCCGTACGACACCAGTGCCACGACCAGGATCACCGAGGCCACCAGGAACAGCAGCGGCCCGCGCCGGTCCTTGGGGGTCTCGGCCCACTTGCGCTGCGCGGCACCTGCCAGGTGGCGCAGTCCTCGGGCGACCGTGATCAGCGGCTGGAGAACGTCGGTGGCGCTGTCGGCTGCCGTCCGGGCCAGCTCCCGGCTTCGGGCGATCTGCGCGCTGCCGTTGCTGAGGATGCGGGGGAGGGGGCGCCGGGCCACTGCTGTCTCCTGGAGGTGCGTGCGAGGGGCGGGGACGTCAGAACTTGATCCCGCCTAGGAGGCTCGCCAGGCTCTCGCCGCCGGCCTTGATGCTCGGCGCGATGGCCGTGCTGGCGAGGTAGAAGCCGAAGAGCGCGGACGTCATGGCGTGCGACGCCTTGAGTCCGTCCTTGCGGAAAAAGAGGAAGACGATGATGCCGAGCAGGACGACGCCTGACATGGACAGAATCATTTGTGCTCTCCTGGTTCGCGGGGACAGTCACCATGAGTTGTTCCAGGATCACAGGATGTATCCATACGATAAAAGGTGCAAATGGGTCGATTTCTCGGGATTTCACTCGTTCGGCTGAGATGTTCTGGTGTGACGACGCGGGCCTGTCGAATCCCGTTGTCTCCCGGTTTCTCCCGGTGGAATCGTGGTGATCCTTGCCTCGGTGGGGGCCGGTCATGTGCCGCCGGAGCCAGTACGCTGACGATTCACCCGTACGGCCGCACATCCCGCTGTCGTACGAACCTGCGCATGACACTCCGCGCGTTGTCGTAGGCTCCCGCAGTCCGTGGTCAGTCGTTGTTGCAGTTCCTGTCGTCGTCGCTGTTGTGAGAGGTGGTCCGGCCGATGAGTGAAGCCCCCGACCCCGAGGTCGTGGAGTTGGCGACCAAGATCTTCGATCTGGCACGCCGGGGCGAGACCGAGGCGCTCGTGGCGTACGTCGACGCGGGCGTTCCTGCCAACCTCACCAACGACCGTGGCGACTCCCTCGTGATGCTCGCCGCGTACCACGGTCACGCCGGGGCGGTGCGCGCCCTCCTGGAGCGCGGCGCCGAGGCCGACCGGATCAACGACCGGGGTCAGACGCCGCTCGCCGGGGCGGTCTTCAAGGGCGAGGAAGCGGTCATCCGCGCGCTCCTCGACAGCGGCGCCGATCCGGCCGCGGGCACCCCCTCGGCCGTCGACACGGCCCGGATGTTCGGCAGGACGGAACTGCTCGAACTGTTCGGCGCACACTGATCCGACCACGCTGACCAGGTTCGACACGGAAAACGGGGGAGGCGGTACGGGGCCGCCGGAAATACGGTCGCGGCAGGAAGAACTGCCGAGTCATCATGACGTCGTGATTCACGGACGCGATGGCTGGGCAGGTGTTGCCGCACCGCGCGGGCCGTGATGCGGCCCGCATGGGCCACCGACGAGAGGCAGAGGAAGATGGTCTACAGCAAGCAAGAAACGGCGGACGCTCCGACGTGTTGTCACGCGGCCAGGTAATGCAGGATCCCGGTTGCGTCGACGCTTGATGTGAGGCTGTTTCCCATGTTCGATCCGGTCATAGCGCCCAGCGGAACGCTGCTCGGCCTGCTCCAGAGGGGCCGCGGCGACGGCACGCTGCACGCGCTCACCGCACCGCGGGCCGAGGCGCTCGCGGCACTGAACCACTGTGTGCTGAGTGATCCCCGCCACGACTGGCAGGTGGAGAACCGCTCCCTTTACTACGCCCGTCTCTACCTCGATCTGAGCGGTGAGCTCGACGAGATCGAGCGGCACCTCTTCGACGCCGAGGACATCCTCGACGACTGCGAGTCACGCACGGGGCTCGCCCTCGCGGTGCTCGGGCACCTCGCCTCGTACGGCCGGCGGGACGCCTTGGAGCTGCTGCGCGGGTACGCCGCCTCGGGCACCAACTGGGCCTGGGCCCTGGACGAGCTGGCCCTGCGCGACGACGACGCGGGTCTGCGGGCCCTCGCCGAGCCCGTGCTGGCCCGCTTCCCCGCCGACCCGGAGGGCGAGGCGGCGCTCGCCGCCCAGGTGCGCGACGCCTTCGAACCCCGGCCCTGGCGGCTGTGGGCCGACGATCCCCGTGCGGCGATCGCCGCACGCGTGCGCGCGGCCCAGGAGCAGGGCTCCTTCGACCGATGGCAACGGCAGATGCGGCCGGCCGGCCCCCGCCCGGGCTGGAGCGTACGAGCCGTGTTCGAGTGGGCGCAGCAGGGCCTGGACCGCGGCGCCGCACTCCATGTGCCGGCCGCGCGCTGTCTGACGGCCGTCGCGGGCCCCGAGGACCGGCCCGAGATCGTCGAGGCCGCCCGTGGCGGCGGCGACGGAGCCCGGTGCACCGCCCTGCGCTATCTCGCCGACAGCAACGATCCGGACGCCCTGGCGCTGATCGAGGCCGCCGCGAGCGACGGCACGGTGGCGGTCGCGGAGGCCGCCGTCGACGCGTTCGAACGCATGCGCAGTGTCGCCGCCGTCGACCGGGCACGCGGCTGGGCGCACCGGCCCGACGCCCTGGGCGCCGCCGCGGGCCGGATGCTCGCCTGCCGCGGCGGCACCAAGGACAGCGAACTGGTCCTGGGCGCGCTGCGGGAGGCCGTACGGGGTGAAGGCCCCGACGCGCCGACGCTGTGGACCCTGGTGGACGGCGCCGGGCGGCTCGGCATCGTCTGCGCCGCTCCCGTACTGCGGCACATCTACCGCGAGACCGCCTCGTCCCATCTGCGCGGGCGAGCCGCCCGGGCGCTCGCCGCCACCGACCCCTCCTTCCCCGCGGGCTTCGCCGTCGAGTGCCTGTGGGACTGTGAGGAGTCGACCCGTGAAGTGGCCGCGCGGCACGCCGAGACGGGCGACGCCCGCGTCGTGGATCAGCTGCGCCGGCTCGCATCGGATCCAGCCGAGGAGGCGGAGGTCCAGACAGCCGTGCGCAGCCGTATCGGGCCCGACGCACCCGCCGTATGAACGAGAAGTGACCCGGGGGTCAGGAGGGCATGGCCGCGGGCTGACCTGGACAGGTGTGCGAGACAACGCTCACGGTGCGTTCCCCGGCTGGAAAGATCCACGTTGACGCGGCCACGTCCAGCACGGCGAGAACACCGGTATGCGTGTCGTCATCGTGACCGAATCCTTTCCCCCCGATGTGAACGGCGTGGCCCACTGCGCGCTCCAGACCGCCCGGCACCTCGTCGATCGCGGTCACGCTCCCCTTGTCGTCGCTCCGACCACCTCCGCCAAGTTCGCGGCTTCGTTCGAACAGGGTGGTGCCCCCGTCGGGGGCGGGCCCGACGCCCTCGCGCCGTGTCCCGTCGTCCGTGTCCCCTCCCTTCCGCTCCCGGGCTACCCCCAGGTCCGCGTCGCCCTCCCCAGCCGACGCGTCGCCGCCGCCCTCGTCGAACACCGGGCGGACGTCGTCCACCTGGCCAGCCCGTTCATCCTCGGCGTGCGCGGCATGGCGGCCGCCGCCAAACTCGGCATCCCCGCCGTCGCCGTCTACCAGACCGACCTGGCCGGATACGCCCGTACGTACATGGGTGCGGGCGAATCCACCGCCTGGCGGCGTATCCGCTCCGTCCACACCGCCGCCGACCGGACGCTCGCCCCCTCCAGCGCGGCCCTGCACGACCTGGAGGCACACGGAGTGCCCCGGGTACGGCTGTGGCCGCGCGGTGTGGACACCGTCCGCTTCCGGCCCGACCACCGGGACGAGGCGCTCCGGCGTGAACTGGCGCCCAACGGCGAGCTGATCGTCGGCTATGTCGGCCGGCTCGCCCCGGAGAAGCAGGTCGAACTGCTCGCCGGGGTCTGCGGCCTGGACGGCGTACGCGTCGTGGTCGTGGGCGACGGGCCCAGCGAGACGTCGCTGCGTGAGGCACTGCCCGGCGCCGTCTTCCTCGGGCGGCGTACCGGCGGCGAACTCGCCCGGATCTTCGCCTCGCTGGACGTCTTCGCGCACACCGGCCCCTTCGAGACCTTCTGCCAGACCGTGCAGGAGGCCATGGCCAGCGGGATCCCCGTCGTCGCACCCGCCGCGGGCGGACCGCTGGACCTGGTGGCCCACGGCCGGACGGGGCTGCTGGTGCCGCCCCGCGACGCGGACGCCGTACGCGACGCCGTGGCGGCCCTGGCGGCCGATCCGGTCCGCCGGGCCGACTACGGCGCCGCCGGGCGGGCCACCGTCGAGGGCCGCACCTGGGCGGCCGTCGGTGACCAGCTCATCGGCCACTACGCCGAGGTGCTCTCCGCACGGACGGTGGTGGCGGCATGAGCCTGCGCATCGTGCGGCTGGCCAACTTCGTCGCCCCCGCCTCCGGAGGCCTGCGGACCGCCCTGCGGGAGCTCGGCACCGGCTACCGGGCCGCGGGGCACGAGCCGGTACTGGTCGTCCCCGGCGAGCGTGTGAGCGACACCGAGACCGAGCAGGGACGGGTGATCACGCTGCCCGGTCCGCTGCTGCCCGGAACCGGCGGCTATCGCGTGCTCACGGACAAGCGGCGCGTCGCCCGCCTCCTGGAGTCGCTCGCCCCCGACCGCCTGGAGGTCTCCGACCGGACCACCCTGCGCTGGACCGGGGTGTGGGCACGGCGGGCCCGGGTGCCCGCGGTGATGGTCTCCCACGAGACCGCCGACGGCGTGCTGCGGACCTGGGGGCTCTCCGAGGCGATGGCCCGCAGGACCGCCGACGCCCTCAACATCCGTACGGCGCACTCCTACGCGCGGGTCGTGTGCACGACGGAGTTCGCGGAGCGTGAGTTCGTCCGCATCGGCGCCCGCAACGTCGTACGGGCACCGCTGGGCGTCGACCTGGCCGGCCGGCACCCCGCGCTGCGGGATCCCGCGGTGCGCGACCGGTACGCGCGCGCGGACCAGGTCCTGCTGGTGATGTGCTCCCGGCTGTCCGTGGAGAAGCGGCCCGGCACCGCGCTCGACGCGCTGGAGGCACTCCTGCGGCGCGGCGAGCGGGCCGTGCTCGTCGTCGCCGGGGACGGGCCGCTGCGGGCCCGGCTCGAACAGCGGGCCGCCGAACGGCGGCTGCCCGTCACCTTCCTCGGCCATGTCGCCGACCGTGCGCTGCTCGGCGCGCTGCAGGCCTCGGCCGACGTGTGTCTGGCGCCGGGGCCCGCCGAGACGTTCGGGCTCGCCGCCCTGGAGGCGATGGCCTGCGGTACCCCCGTGGTGGCCAGCGCGCTGTCCGCGCTGCCCGAGATCGTCGGGTCCGCCGGGGCCACCGCCGCGGACAGCGGCGACTCCTTCGCGGACGCGGTGCGGCTGCTCCTGGGGCGTACCGAGACCGAGCGCCGGGAGGCGGCACGCGCGCGTGCCGAGTGCTTCGGCTGGGACACCGCCGTGAAGGCCTTCCTCGCGGCGCACGACGCGTCCGTCGAGACGCGGCCCCGACTTCAGGAGGGCGTCGGATGAGACCCCTTCGGTTCGTGGCCCTCGGGGACTCGCTGACCGAGGGCGTGGGCGACCCCGTGGGAGAGGCCTGGCGGGGCTGGGCGGCGCTGCTCGCCGAGGGGTTGTCCGGCGGGGTGCCCGAGGGGGTGCCTGGTGGGGTGTCCCTCGAGCTCGGAGGAGGACCGTCCGACCGCCCCGGGGCGTCCGTCGAGTTCACCAACCTCGCGGTGAGCGGCGCCCAGACACGTGACGTCCTGGAACGGCAGACGCCGGAGGCGCTGGCCCTGCGCCCGGACGTGGTGTCCGTCGTGATCGGGGTGAACGACACCCTGCGGTGCACCTTCGACATCCACGCCGTGGCCGCCCGGCTCGACCAGGTGTACGCGGCCTTCCGGGACCAGGGCGCCGTGCTCCTGACCGCCTGTCTGCCGGATCCCGGTGCGATGCTCGGGCTGCCGGGGGCGCTCGCCCGTCCGCTGGCCCGGCGCCAGCGGGCCGTCAACGCGGTCGTGCACGCGCTGTCCGAGCGCTACGGGGCAGTGCATGTGCACGCGGCGGAGGGCGCCTGGCTGACGGACCGCGCGTTGTGGAGCGCGGACCGGCTGCACCCGGGGGAGCGCGGGCACCGGCAGCTCGCCCTGCGCTTCCACGCGTCCCTCGCACAACAGGGCGTCGCCACCGGGCCCGCCCCGTCGGCCGAGCCCGAGTTCCCCGTGCCCACCCGCTCGGCGAGCCTGTGGTGGCTGGCCACCGCGGGGACGGGATGGGTGGCACGGCGGTGCACCGACCTGTTGCCGCAACTGCTCACCCTGGCCGCCGCCGAGGTCCGCCACCGGGCACGCGGCACCAGCGCCCGGCTCGACCTCGGTGCCTCGCACGCCGTGGCGTCCGCGCTGGCCGCTCTGTCGGGGGGCGAACAGCCGGACGCCGCATGACCCCATGAGGAAGCGGGGCGGACCGCCGGCCTCTCAGCGGCGGCGTACGACCAGGAAACGGACCGGCGTGCCCGCGACCGCCTGAGCGGCCGCGGGGAGGTCGGCCGTACGGACCACCGCGATCACCGGGTATCCCCCGGTGGTCGGATGGTCGGCGAGGAAGACCACCGGTCTGCCGTCCGGCGGCACCTGCACGGCGCCCAGGACCATGCCCTCACTGGGGAGTTCGCCGGAAACGGCCCGCTCCAGTGAGGGCCCTTCCGTACGCAGCCCGATGCGGTTGCTCGCCGAGGCCACCCGGTAGGCGGCCGTCGTCAGGGTGCGCAGGGCGGAGGCGGTGAACCAGTCGTCGCGCGGCCCCGGTGTCACCCGCAGGACGAGCTCGGCGGGCGGACCCGGGTGCGGAACCACGTCCACGCGCGCGGGCACGTCGCCGGGGTGCCCAAGCGGCAGCACCGCGCCGTCCGTGAGGGGCGGTGGGCCCAGGCCCGAGAGGAGGTCCGTGGAGCGGCTGCCGAGGACCGGGTCCACGGCGACTCCGCCGGACACGGCGACGTAGCTGCGCAGTCCCGCGCGAGCGGCGCCGACGTCCAGCAGCGCCCCGGCGGGAACGCGTACCGGCGCACCCCAGGGAGCCGGACGTCCGTTCACCGTGACCGGGCAGGGCGCGCCCGCGACCGCCACCGTGACCGCCGAACGCGGGCGCAGGGCGCAGCCGTTGAGGGTCGTCTCCAGAACGGCCGCCTCGACGGGGTTGCCGACGAGACGGTTGGCCAGGGCCGCCGCGGGCGCGTCCAGCGCGCCGGAGCGGGGGACACCGAGGTGCGCGTGGCCGGGACGGCCCTGGTCCTGGACGGTGGTCAGGGCCCCGGCCCGCACGACGGACAGGGCCCGGTCGCTCATCAGCACCCCGCCGCTACGAACCGGACCCGGGTGCCCGGGGCGAGCAGCGCTGCCGGCACGCGCGCGTGGTCCCACAGCACCGCGTCCGTCGTGCCGATCAGCTGCCAGCCGCCCGGCGACGAGCGCGGGTACACGCCCGTGTACGGACCCGCGAGGGCCACGGAACCCGCCGGGACCGAGGTACGCGGAGTCGCCCGGCGCGGCACGTCGTACCGGGAGGGCAGGCCGGTGAGGTAGCCGAATCCGGGCGCGAACCCGCAGAAGGCGACACGGAACTCGGCCGCCGCGTGGATCTCAGGCACCAGGCGCTCCGCCACTCCCCACCGCGCCGCCACGTCGGCCAGGTCGGGGCCGTCGTAGCGTACGGGGATCTCGATCGCGCCCTCCGCGCGCCCGGGCAGCGGCGGGATCTCCCACCCCGGGAGCCGTGACGCCAGGCCCACCGGGTCGTCCAGGCCGTCCAGCAGGACCGTGCGGGCCGCCGGGACGATCTCCCGGACGGACAGGGAACCGTCCGCGCGGCGGCGCAGCAGCTCGGCGTGCAGCGCCTGGGCCGCCTCGCCGGAGGCGACTTCGACGAGCAGGGCGTGTTCCCCGACCGGCAACGCCCTCATACGAAGGCCTCCACGTGGACACCCGAGGACTCCAGACGCGCGCGGACCCGGCGCGCCAGCTCCACCGCGCCGGGGGTGTCCCCGTGCAGGCACAGCGAGCGGGCGCGGACCGGGACGCGCTCCCCGGTGTGGGACGTCACCGTGCCGAACCGGGCCAGGCCCAGGGAGCGTTCGACGACCTCCTCGGTGTCCGTGATCACCCCGCCCTCCCGGGTGCGCGGCACGAGGGTGCCCTCCGGGGTGTAGGCGCGATCCGCGAACGCCTCGGTGACCGTGGGCAGTCCGGCCCGCTCCGCCAGCTTCAGGAAGCGGGAGGACGGCAGACCGAGGACGGGCAGTCCGGCGTCCGCGAGCAGGACGCCGTCGACGACCGCCGCCGCCTGCTCCTCGTCGTGCACGACGCGGTTGTAGAGAGCGCCGTGCGGCTTCACGTACGCCACGCGCGCGCCCGCGGCGCGCGCGAAGACCTCCAGGGCGCCGATCTGGTAGGCCACTTCGGCCGTCAGTTCGTCGGGCGGCACGTCCATCGCGCGCCGCCCGAAACCCGCCAGGTCGCGGTAGGAGACCTGGGCGCCGATCCGTACGCCCCGTTCGGCCGCCAGCTCGCACACCCGCCGCATGGTGACCGCGTCCCCGGCGTGGAATCCGCAGGCCACGTTGGCACTGGTGACGACGGACAGCAGTTGCTCGTCGTCGGTCAGCCGCCAGCGGCCGAAACCCTCGCCGAGGTCGGCGTTGAGATCGATCGGGCTCATGAGGCGCAGTCTCTCCTTTTCCGGGCCGCTTCAGGCCACGCGGTACTGCTCGTCACGGGCGTCGGTGAGGAACATCTGACCGGGCGCGTGGGTGATCGCGAACGGTGGGCGGGACGCCATCACGGCCGCCTGCGGAGTCACTCCGCAGGCCCAGAACACCGGGATGTCGTCGGGTTCGGCGTCCACCGCCTCACCGAAGTCGGGGTGCGCGAGGCTGCGGATGCCCAGCCCCGAGGGCTCCCCGCAGTGCACGGGGCTGCCGTGCACCGCGGGCATGAGACTGCTCTCCCGGATCGCCGCGGCCAGGTGTTCGGGCGGGACCGGACGCATCGACACCACCATGGGGCCGTGCAGCCGCCCGGCCGGCCGGCACCGGCGCGCGGTCACGTACATGGAGACGTTGCGGCCCTGTTCGATGTGGCGCAGCGGGACGCCCGCCTCGGTGAGCGCCCACTCGAAGGTGAAGCTGCACCCGATCAGGAACGAGACCAGGTCGTCGCGCCAGCGGTCGACGACGTCCGTGGGCTCGTCCACCAACTCGCCGTCCTCCCACACCCGGTAGCGCGGCAGATCGGTGCGCAGGTCCGCGCCCTCGGCGAGCGGGGTGGTCCAGGAGCCGGCGTCGGTGACGTCGAGGACCGGGCAGGGCCCCGGGTTGCGCTGGCAGAACAGCAGCATGTCGTACGCCCAGTCGGCGGGCACCGAGATCAGGTTGGCCTGGGTGTGCCCCGCGGCGATCCCGGCCGTCGGCCCCGACACGCCCGAACGGAACCGGGCGCGCGCCATTTTGGGGGTCCACGCGCGTGCGTGCTCGCCGAGCGGGTGCAACGGGCGCTCCTGGGACGTGCGTTGGGCGGGAGGTGCGGGAGTTGCGGGTGCTGCGGCACCCGCGGAGGCCGCGGCACCCGGGGAGGCCGGGGAGGCCGGGGAGGCCGGGGAAGCCACGGACGTCACAGGAGTTCCTTTCCACGGGTCTCGGGGAGGCCGATCAGCGCCAGGGCGGCGAGCGCGTAGCCGATCGCGCCGAAGACCAGGGCGCCGCCCACACCCCAGCTGTCGGCCAGGAAGCCGACCAGGGTGGGGAAGACGGCACCCACGGCGCGCCCGGTGTTGTACGTGAAGCCCTGCCCGGTGCCGCGCACCGCCGACGGATACAGCTCGCTGAGGAACGAGCCGAAGCCGCTGAAGATCGCCGACATGCAGAAGCCGAGCGGGAAACCGAGCACGAGGAGAAGGGTGTTGGCGCCGCTCGGGAGGTTGGCGTAGATGAGGACGCAGACCGCGGAGAGGACCGCGAAGAGCAGGATGTTCCGCTTGCGGCCCAGCCTGTCGGTGAGATACCCGCCGGTGAGGTAGCCGATGAAGGCCCCGGAGATCAGGAACGTGAGATAGCTGCCGGTGCCGACGACGGACAGGCCGCGCTCCGTCTTCAGGTACGTGGGTACCCAGGTGGCCAGCGTGTAATAGCCGCCCTGGACTCCGGTGGAGAGCAGCACCGCGAAGAACGTGGTGCGCAGCAGACCGGGGTCCTCGCCCGTGGCCGGCTTGAAGATCGCCGCGAACGAGCCCTTGTCCGCGCTCCTCTCGCGCGCGGCGGCCGCCTCAGGGGCGTCCTGCACCCGGCGGCGCACCCAGAGGACCAGCAGCGCGGGCAGCGCGCCGGTCCAGAACATCACGCGCCACGCGAGGTCGTCGCCGAGGAACTGGAAGACGAGGGTGTAGACGAGCACCGCCAGCCCCCAGCCGACGGCCCAGGAGCTCTGGATCGCGCCGAGCGTGCGCCCGCGGTGCTTGGGGCTCGCGTACTCGGCGACCAGGATCGCGCCGACCGCCCACTCACCGCCGAACCCGAGGCCCTGGAGGGCGCGGAAGACCAGCAACGTCTCGTAGTTCGGCGCGAATCCGCAGGCCACGGTGAACACCGCGTACGTGATCACGGTGATCATGAGTGCCTTGACGCGCCCGATCCGGTCCGCGACCACCCCGGCGATCGCGCCGCCGACCGCCGAGACGACCAGTGTGACGGTGGTGAACAGACCGGTCTGGCCGCTGTCCAGACCGAAGTACGCCGCCAGCGCGACCATGCTCAGCGGCAGGGTGAAGTAGTCGTACGAGTCGAGGGCGTAGCCGCCGAACGCGCCGGCGAAGGCCCGGCGGCCCCGTGGGCCGAGGGCGCGCAGCCAGGTGAACGCGCCTTCCTGGGTGCCGGGTTCACCCGTACCTGGGCGGGTGTCGGCCGTCAGGGACTGGGAGGGAGGGGTCGTGCTCATGGGCACCTCGCAGTGAGGGACGAAGGGTGCGTGTGGACTGAGCCGTGCCGTGCGGTGCCGTGCCGTGCGGATGGGACGGGCGCCGCGTTCGAGCGGGCGGTGGGGCCGTTGCGGCGCCGTCTGCCCGCCAAGGTAGAGGATCGTTGAACGATCCTTCAATACCCGTGTTGTTTCGTTCCTGTATCTACGATTGAATTCCGGGCATGGCAGAGCTGACCGGACTGGCCGACGACCGTGCCCTGCTGGGCCGCACCAGCACCGCCGAGAGGGTGGCGGACATCCTCAGGAGCCGTGTCGCCGAGGGGTACTTCCTGCCCGGGACGCGTCTGTCCGAGGACAGCATCGGCGGGGCGCTGGGTGTGTCGCGCAACACACTGCGCGAGGCGTTCCGGCTGCTCACGCACGAGCGGCTGCTCGTCCACGAGCTCAACCGCGGTGTGTTCGTGCGGGTGCTGACGGTCGAGGACGTCGAGGACATCTACCGCACCCGCACCCTCGTCGAGTGCGCCGTGGTCCGAGGGCTCGGCGAGCCGCCGTACGCCCTCGACGATCTCGCCCGCGCCGTCGAGGAGGGGCAGCGGGCGGCACGCGAAGGTGACTGGAAAGCCGTGGGCACGGCCAACATCCACTTCCACCGGGAGCTGGTCGCGCTCGCCGGGAGTTCCCGTACCGACGAGGTGATGCGCAGCGTCTTCGCCGAACTGCGCCTCGCCTTCCACGTGGTGGACGACCCGCGGCGGCTGCACGAGCCGTACCTCGCCCGCAACCGTGAGATCCTCGAGACGCTTCAGGCGGGCGACCGCGACGCGGCCGAGCACCTGCTCGCGGTCTATCTCGACGACTCGCTCGAAAGGGTCGTGGAGGTCTACGCGCGGCGGGTGGCGGACGGCGCGCAGGGCATCGACTGAGGGCAAGGGCGGGCCGTCGGGGCAGGGCGGGCGAGGGGCGCGCCGCGCACCCGGTGACGGCGGTCGCTTCTGCGCCGTTTCGACCGTTGTCAGACCGAGGACCTAGTCTGTGCACCGTGACTTCGCCTGCATCGACGGACCGTGTTCCGCCCCAGCTCAGCGCGGCGCCGCGCCCTGCTCCGGGACCGGCCGCCGACGAGGGCCTGGCGCGGCGGCTGCGCGCGCTCGCCTGCACCGCGCCGCTGCACGACCTGGACGTGCGCAAGGTGAATCTCGCGGGTGAGTACACGGTCTACGGCATGGCCGAGGTGGCCCTCGCCGCCATCGACCTCGTCACCCTGAACATGGACTTCGACACCGGAGCCGACCACGACCAGATAGTGGCCCGGCTCATCCCGCGTATCGCCGCGCAGGCACCCCGGCGGCCCGTCGCCGAGCACGAGCGGGTGGCCCGCTGGGTCCTGGAGAACCTGATCAACGTCGGCAGCGTCGACCGCGGCTTCCGGGCCGTGTACGGCACGTTCGCGCCCGACGGCTCCTATGTGCGCCGCGACTACGACTTCAAGCTGATCGAGGAGGTCCCCGGGTACGGGGGGACCGTCTACCTCCGTACGACGGACGAGGCGGTCAACGTCCTCGTCGGCGCCCTCGACACCGACGTCACCAGCGCGCAGATCGCCGCCGAGGTGAAGCTGGAGGTGCTGATCAGCCGTGGCCGGCTCGCCGACGCCCAGCTCGCCGCCGAACAGGCCCGCTACCGGACCGTGCAGTACTCGGAGACGCTCCGCAGGGCGCTCGACGCCACCCGGCGCAACGTGCGGGCCGTCGACTGGCTCCGGGCCGTGCCCGACATGATCGCCGAGGCCCTCGACCACGTCGCGGACCGCTATCGCCACGAGAACGCGATCCTCACCAACATCCGCAAGGCCCGCGACGAGTCCGAGGACCCCGAGCAGAAGCGCCGCGCCGCCGAGCTCGTCGACATCGTCAAGGACTGCATCCGCCGGCACACACAGCTCCAGTCCCGGCTCCTGGAGGCCGGCCCGCTGTTCCGCGCCGAGCAGGACCGGCAGGCCTTCGCCACCCCCATGACGACCGCGGGCATCGACCTCTACGGCCACCTGGTGGCCCCCTTGCTGCCGCTGCCCGTCGAGCAGGCGCGCCGCGTGACCGACGCCTTCTTCGCGCGCGGAACCGGTCTGCGCACCCCCGTCTCCGTCCGCGTCGGGGACCTCGTCGACCTCCTGCTGACCCCGCCCGTCGAGCGGGAGCACCTCGGCGCCGAGATGCCCGAGCCGGACCTGATCGCCACCCCGGACGACAGCCGCTTCAGCGAGGAGCAGCTCGCGAGCGCCATGGAGCTGCTCGACCTGCCCGCCGACGCGCCCCGGCGGCTGTCCGGGCTGCTGGCGGAGGCGCGCCACCGCGATCCCGAACTGCCCTATCTGGTCGCGCTGCTGGCCGTCCACGCGGCCAGCCCGCCGGTCGGTACCGCCTACCGGCAGGGCGAGGAGAAACTGCTCTTCGCCGTGGACGACGGGACCGAGCTGGACGATCCGGAGTTCGGCGGCGCCGATCTCATCGTGGGAATGGCCCTGCTGGACGCGGCGGGGATGGCGGCGGACCGGAAGTGAACACCTCGTCGCAGGCGCCGGGGAGCCGCGGGTCGTGCGCGGCCCGCCGGACGGTCGTGGCCGGCCGCGCGGCTCGCCGCACCCCGCACCGGGGCGCCCCCGCCCCCGTACCTCTGAACAAGGAGCCCCTTCCGTGACCGAGCAGCACGTCGAGTGGAGCGAGCCGGACGTCGTCGCCGCGCCGGCGAACGCCCCCGTCACGCCCGCCGACGCCGCCGACGCGGCGCGGCTCGTCGCCTTCGGACTGCAGCCCAAACTGCAGCCCGCGCGCGACCAGGAGTACGCGGAGCTGCTGCGGCGCTACCGCGAGGACCCGCCCTTCGCGCGCCTCGCCGACGCCGTGGCCGCCGGGCTCGGACTGGTCGTCCTGGAGGTGTCCGCACGCGCGGGGATGGCGGTCACGGCCGCCGAGGACTCCGTCTTCGCCGTCCGCATGGGCGACTACGCGCGTCGTACCTCCGCCGACTCCGTGGACCGCTTCCTGCACGGCCTCGCCCACCTCGCCGTGGCCGCCCTGGCCTTCCCGCGGCCGGAGGACCTGGCCGACGACGGATACATCGGGCGCGTCTCGGTCAACGGCGTCGACGCGTTCGTACGCCAGGCCTGCCGCCGGCTGGAGGAGCGGGCCGAGGAACTGGGCGAGAACACCGATCCGGCGACCGAGGCCCCGGGACTGGAGGCGGCCTGGCGGATCTGGGCGCGGCGCAGTTCCACCGGTGCCACCAAGGACGCGCGAAGACTGGCCGGCTCCACCACCGGCATCGTCGGCAAGGCCGTCGCGTTCCTCACCGACTCCGGCTTCCTGCAGCGCACCGGCGACGACGCGGGCGGCACGTACCGGACGACGGCCCGCTACCAGCTCCAGGTCCGGGACATGGCGGGCAGCGCCGCGATGGCCGAGCTGCTGGAGCTGGGCGTCGTCCCGGTGACCGACGGCTCCGCGAGTCTGCTGCCCGCCGAGGACGGCGACGAACTGGAGCCGGTGGCCGGCGCCGGGCTGCCGTTCCACTCCTGAACCCCCACGTATCCGAAGAACCCCCCACGTATCCGAAGACTGACGACGAGAGTCCGCCGCCATGTACGAGCTGTCCCGGGTCCGCCTCTACTCCATCGGGCCGGCCGGTGCGCGCTACGCCGACACCGTGCTGGATCTGCGGGGCGTCGGTGAGCCCGTGCCCGACCCCGCGCCCATCCAGGCGGAGTTCTTCGAGGACGAGCCCGTCGGCCCGCCGCGCCGCCCCGCGCCCGCGGGCGTGCTCTTCCTGGAGAACGGCGGCGGCAAGTCCGTACTGCTCAAGCTGATCTTCTCGGTGATGCTGCCCGGGCACCGCAACACACTGGGCGGCGCCAGCTCCGGTGTGCTGCGCAAGTTCCTGCTCGCCGACGACTGCGGCCATGTCGCGCTGGAATGGCAGCACACCCTGACCGGCGAGTGCGTCGTGGTCGGCAAGGCCAGCGAGTGGCGTGGACGACAGGTCTCCAACGACCCGCGGAAGTTCGCCGAGGCCTGGTACTCCTTCCGGCCCGGACCGGGCCTGAGCCTGGACAGTCTGCCCGTCGCCGAGGCGACCACCGTCCGTCCGTCCGCCGAGGGAGTGTCCGGCGCGCAGGGCCGGCGCCGCACGATGAAGGGCTTCCGGGACGCCATCACCGAGGCGGGCAAGGCCTACCCGCACCTGGAGGTGCACTGGGAGGAGATCCACGACCGCTGGAACGAACACCTCGGTGACCTCGGCCTCGACCCCGAACTCTTCCGCTACCAGCGGGAGATGAACGCCGACGAAGGCGAGGCCGCCGGTCTCTTCGCCGTCAAGAAGGACTCCGACTTCACCGACCTGCTGCTGCGCGCCGTCACCGACACCCGCGACACGGACGGCCTCGCCGACCTGGTCGGCGGCTTCGGCAACAAACTGGGCCGGCGCTCCGAGCTGATCGCCGAGCGGGACTTCACGGCAGGCTCCGCGGACCTGCTCGGACGCATCGTCGAGGCCGCCGACGCCCGCTCCCGCGCCCGTGACATCCACGCGGCCGCCGAGCGGCGCACCCGGACTCTGGCCCGGCGCCTGTCCGCGCGGGCCGTGCGGGAGCGGGTGCGCGCCGGAGAGCTCGCGCAGCGCGTCACCGCCGCCGCGTACGCCGTCACCCATGCCGAGGGCGCCCGCGAGCGCAGTGCGCTGATCGCCGCGGAACTCGCCTACCGGCATGCCTCGTTGGCGCTCGCCGGAGCGGAGAAGTCGGCGGCCGCGCAGAAGCGCGAACTCGCCGACGCGCGCACCCTGCACGCCTCCTGGCAGGCCGCCGAACTCGTCCTGCGCCACCGGGCCGCCGCCGACCGCTCCGCGCGCGTGGCCGCCGCGATCCTCGAGGCCGAGCGGGACGCCGCGCCCGCGCTCGCCGCCCGCGCCCGGGCCGCCGTCGACCTCGTCCGCGCCCTGCACCGCGCCGCCGAGGGCGCCGAGGCACTCGCCAACGAGGAGGAGGAGCGCTCCGCCGGGCTGCAGGACGTCGGCGAGACCGCGTACGCCGACTCCACCGCCGCGGCCACCGCCGCCCAGCGTGCCCGCAGCGAGATCGGACACCTGCGCCAGCGACTGAGCGAGGTCGAGCAGGAGACCGCCGAGGCGGTCCGCGCGGGCTGGCTCGACGACACCGCCCCCGACGCCGACCCGGCCCGCGCCGCGCTCGCCGCCAGCGACGCCGAGAAGACCGCCGTCGCGGCCTGGGACACCGCCCGCGAGACCTCGCGACGGGCCACGGAGCACGCCCGGGAGGCGGCGTCCACCGAGTCCCGCGCCGAGCTGACGGCCGCCCGCGCGGCGGACGCGGCGGCGGCGGCCGAGCGGGCGTACGACGGGGAGCGCCGTACGGCGGAGGGGCTGGCGGGGGAGGAGCGGCTCGCGGAACTGCTCAGCCTGCCGAGCGCCGGAGCCAGGGCCCGCGGCGGGGTGCCGCTGCCCCGGGCGGGCGCGGACACCGCCGACGCCACGACCGGCCGCCTCGGCCGGCAGACGGGCGCGGGCGACGACCCGGCCGGGCGCACCGGGCACTCCGCGTCCGGCGCCCACGGCGGAGCCGGCGGCGACACCTCCGCCGAACCCTGGACCGCGGCCGAAGGCGCCCTCACCCCCGAGGAGCTGGACCAGTACGCCGACGAGCTGCGCACGCTCCTCGACGACGGCGTCTCCTCCGCCGAACGCCAGCTGTTCGAGCTGCGGACCGCCGCGGCCGACGACGCACGCATCCTCGGTGCCCTCGGTGACGGCGGCCTGCTGCCGCCCGGCCCGGACGTGCTGGCCACGGTGGAGTACCTCGGCGAGCACGGCATCCCGGCACTGCCCGGCTGGCGCTATCTCGCCCAGGCCGTCGACCCGGTCGACCACGCGCGGGTGCTGGCCGCCCGCCCGGAACTCGTCGACGGCGTGATCATCACCGACCCGGACACGCACGCACGGGCCCGCGAGGCACTCGGAGAGGCGGCGCTGCTGCCGCGCTCCGCCGTCGCCGTCGGCACCGCCGCCGCGCTGCTCGCCCCGACCCCGGCCGTCGGCGCCGGAGACAGCGGGGTGTTCCTCGTCCCCCCGAACCCGGCCATGCACGACGAGCACGCCGCCGACGAGGAACGGCAGACGCTGCGTGCCCGCGCCACCGGTCGGGACGAGGAGATCCGCGTCCTGGCCGGCCGCCTCGCCAAGGACCGGGAGCTGGCGGCGCGGCTCGCGTCCTGGCGCACCGGATGCCCGTCCGGCCGGCTCGTCGAACTCGCCGGCGCCGCCCAGGAAGCCCGCGCCTTCGCCGAGGAGGCCGAGGCCGAACTCGCGGAGGCGCGTACGGTGCGGGCCGAGGCCGACGAGACGGCCGCCGAGGCCGCCCTCGTACGCGACGAACGCCAGGACACCGCCCAGCGCGCCCGGCGCGCCGCCGACGCGCTCGCGGGCCTCGCCTTCCGGCTCCGCGAACGCGCGGGCTGGCAGGTGAAGCTGCGCGAACTCGCCGACGAGGCAACGGAGTCGGAGGCCCGCGCCCAGGCCTGCCTGGAGCGCGCCCGCGCCGCCGACGAGGACCGCCGCGCCACCCAGCGCGCCGCCGACGACGCCCGCCGCACCGCCCGCGCGCTGCGCGCCGAGCGCGCGGAGATCGCCGGCGCCCCCGACGACGTACCGCAGGACGCGCCCGACGCCGCGAAGTCGTCGCTGCCCGCCCTGCGCGAGGCCTACCGAGCCGCGTCGCAGCTGTACGAGAAGGTCGGTGTCGGCGCCGACCTGCGGGCCGAGCAGGCGCGGGCCGAGAGCGACGAGAGCGCGGCACTGGCCGAACTGGACCGGCTCAGCAACAAGGTCCGCACCCGCGCGGCACAGTTGCTGGAGTCTCCGGACGGCTCCGACGGGCCGTCCCGGCAGGCCGCCGCCGCCCGCGCCGAGGAGCTCGTACAGCTCCTGGAGACCCGGATGTCGACCGCGAGCGAGCAGCTCGGGCGGCTGCGCGGCGAGGCCGAACGGCACGCGCCGGAGGACGGCGGTGTCCACACGGAACTGTCGGAGGAGCTGGTCCCGCGCGACGCCGAGCACGCCCAGACCCTGCTGCGCACGGCCACCGGTGAACTCGCCGCCCGCGCCGAGGCGTTGAACCAGGCCCGGGCGGCGCACGCCGAACTGCTCGACGCCCACCGCACCGCCGAGGACGCGGCCGGCGGCTTCGACGAGACGGCGGCCCTCCTGCGCGACCTGCTGCGCGAGCACTCCGACGAGGAGCAGGACGAGCAGGAGCCCTACCCCGGCAGTCTCGAAGAGGCACGGCACGCCGCCACCGAGACCCGCCGCTCCCTGCGCGGCTGTGCCGCCGACCTCTCCGCCGCCGAGGGCGCCGTCCGTGAGGCCGGCGACATCCTCGTACGGCACGCCAACTCCACGCGCTACGAGCAGGTGCGCACGCCCGCCCGGCAGCAGATCCGCGAGCTGCCCGCGTCCGCGCTGCCTGAGCACGCCCAGAAGTGGGCGGACGCCTTCGCGCCCCGGCTGCGGGTCCTCACCGACGAGTTGGAGCAGCTGGAGCGCAACCGGGACTCGATCGTCGACCGGCTGCGCGGGCTCGTGGAGTCCTCCCTCGCCACCCTGCGCTCCGCCCAGCGGTTGTCCCGGCTGCCCGAGGGGCTCGGCGAGTGGTCAGGCCAGGAGTTCCTGCGGATCCGTTTCGAGGAGCCCGACCAGGCCACGCTGACCGAACGGCTCGGCGAGGTCGTCGACGAGGCCACCCGCGCGGCGGTCAAGAAGAACTCCGACATGCGCCGCGACGGCATGTCGCTCCTGCTGAGGGGCGTCGGCGCGGCGCTCCGGCCCAAGGGTGTCGCGGTCGAGATCCTGAAGCCGGACGCGGTGCTGCGCGCCGAGCGGGTACCCGTCGGGCAGATGGGCGACGTGTTCTCCGGCGGGCAGCTGCTGACCGCCGCCATCGCGCTCTACTGCACGATGGCGGCACTGCGCAGCAACGATCGGGGCCGCGACAAGCACCGGCACGCCGGCACGCTCTTCCTCGACAACCCCATCGGGCGCGCCAACGCGACGTACCTGCTGGAGCTGCAGCGGGCCGTCTCGGACGCGCTCGGCGTCCAACTCCTCTACACCACCGGCCTGTTCGACACGACCGCGCTCGCCGAGTTCCCCCTCGTCATCCGGTTGCGCAACGACGCCGACCTGCGCGCCGGGCTGAAGTACATCAGCGTGGAGGAACACCTCCGGCCGGGACTTCCGCGTGAGGCTCCCGCCGGGGAGGCCGTGCACACGGAGATCACGGCGACGCGGATGTTCAAGCGCCCGGCGCCGATCGCTCCCTAGGGGGAGGAGGGCCGTGGGGAGCCGCGGGCCGTTCGCGGCACCGCCGCATGGCGGCCACGGCCCCGCGCCCCTTGCGGAGTGCTCCTACGCGTCCTCCTTCAACAGGTCCGCGCACTTCTCGCCGATCATCATCGTCGTGATGCAGGGATTGACGGAGATGAGATCCGGCATCACCGAGCCGTCCGCGACCCGCAGACCCTCGACCCCCTTGACCCGCAGTCGCGCGTCGAGCGGGGCCGAGGTGTCGTCGTCCGCGCCCATCTTCACGGTGCAGGACGGGTGGTAGACGGTGTTGTGGGTCTTGTGGATGTAGTCGAGCAGTTCGTCGTCCGTCCGGATGTCCGGGCCGGGGGCCAGTTCGGCCCCCGCCCAGCCGCTCAGCGCGGGCTGCGACACGATCTCCCGGGCCAGCCTCAGCCCGTACGTCATCACGCGCACGTCGTGCTCGTGGGTGAAGTAGCGCGGATCGACCATCGGCTTGTCCCGGTAGTCGCGGGTGCGCAGCCGCACGGTGCCGCGTGACTTCGCGCGGGTGACGTTCGGGGTCAGGCAGAAGGCGTTCTCGGTCGTGGGGAATCCGTGCCGCGCGGTGTTCATGTCGAACGGCACCGAGCCGTAGTGGTACATCAGGTCGGGCCGGTCCAGGCCCGGTTCGGTGTCGTAGAAGATGCCCGCCTCCCACCACTGGCTGGACGTGGTGGTCATCGGCTGCCGGGCCTCCCACATGATGACGCCCTCGGGATGGTCCTGGAGGTTCTCGCCGACACCCGCCGAGTCCACCACGACGTCGACACCGACCTCGCGCAGATGCGCCGCCGGCCCGATGCCCGACAGCATCAGCAGCTTGGGCGTGTCGATGGACCCGCAGGACACGATCACCTCGCGGCGGGCGCGCACCGCCCGGGTGTGGATCAGGTCCGGGTCCAGGTACTCGGCGCCCACGCACCGCCGCCCCTCCAGGACGAGCTTCTTGGCGCGCACCCCCGTCCGTACCGAGAGGTTCGGCCGCTTGCCCATGACCGGGTGCAGATACGCGACCGACGAGGACTGGCGGATGTTGTTCTCGTCGGAGTTGATCTGGAACCAGTTGGCGCCTCGGACCACGGTCGTGCCGGTGTTGAAGGCCGTGGTCGGAATGCCCGCCTGCGCGCACGCCTCGAGGAGTGCGGTACCGCACGGGTCCTCGCCCTTCAGCGTGCGCAGTTTCACCGGGCCGGTGCGGCCGTGGTGGTCGCCGGGAGCGTCGTTGGACTCCAACCGCCGGTAGAGCGGGAAGAGTTCGGCCGCGCTCCATCCCGTACAACCCGCCGCGGCCCAGTCGTCCAGGTCCTCCGCGGGGGCCCAGAAGGCGATGCAGGAGTTGTGCGAGGAGCAGCCCCCGAGCACCTTGGCGCGGGCGTGCCGCATGAAGCTGTTGCCGCTGGCCTGCGGTTCGACGGGGTAGTCCCAGTCGTAGCCGGACTCCAGCAGTCCCATCCAGCGTTCCAGCTTCAGGACGTCGTCGTCGCCGACGTCGCTGGGCCCCGCCTCCAGCACGCACACGGTGACGGAGGGATCCTCCGAGAGCCGGGCCGCCACCACGTTGCCCGCCGTACCGCCGCCTACCACTACATAGTCGAACTCATCGACACTCATGGAGAGTCGACCTCCTCGGGTTGCTCTTCGGCCGGTTGTCCGCCGGACCTCACTCGGCGGCGGGGGCGATCAGGGGGGTGGCGGCTGAGGTGTCGGACCGGAGCTGGTGCTCGGCGAGCACCCCGGTGCGGTGCCGCTGCACGAACCAGTAGTAGGCGAAGCCGCCGCCGGCGACGACGGCCACGAACAGGACGGCGCCCCAGCGCAGGTACCAGTGGTACGGGGCGCTCGCGTTGTAGACCGCGGAACGCGGCCAGATGAGGTTGACCGTCATCGCCGCGCCCCAGACGACGGCGACGATGTTGACGAGCAGCCCCCAGCGCCCCAGCGAGAACTTGCCGTCGCCCGCCGGCTGCCACTTGCCGCGCAGCCGGGCGACCAGCATGGGCCCGGTGACCATGAGGTACGCCAGGTAGATCATGATGATGCCGATGCTGGTGACCACGGTGAAGATCTGCGGCTGACGGATGTTGACCACCAGGATCGCCAGCGCGAGGAGCCCGATGATCACGGTCGGGAGCACAGGCGTCCGGAACCGCGGGTTGACCTTTGCCAGCTTGGAGGAGGCGGGCAGGTTGGTGTCGCGGGCCATCGCGAAGGCCAGCCGGACCGCCGCCGTGTGCACGGCCAGCGCGCACACCGTGACCGCGATCAGCACACACCACAGCATCGCCTTGCCGGCCGTCGGGCCGAGCACGTCGAGGACGATGTACTGCAGCCCGTCCGTCGAGAGCTTCTCGCCCTTCAGGCTGGAGACGCTCATCAGCGCGAGGAGCAGCACGAGCCCGCCGAGGACGAAGGAGGCGACGATGGCGCGGATGATGGCGCGCGGCGCGTTCCGCGAGGGGTCGAGGCACTCCTCACCGAGCGACGAGGCCGTGTCGAAGCCGTACATCACGTAGGCGGACGCCAGCGAGGCCACCAGGAACGCGCCGAGATAGCCGAACGACTGCCCGTCGCCGGTGCCCTGGGTGTCCATCACCACCTGGGGGCCGCGTGTGATGTGCACCGCGAACAGGATGATCAGCACGACGGTGGCGATCAGCTCGATGAAGACACCCGCGGTGTTGATGGTCGCCATCAGCTTCACGCCGAACGCGTTGACCAGGGTGGTGAACAGGATCAGTACGGCCGCCAGCAGTACGGCGTTGGTGGCGACGTCGTACTTTCCCGTGCCGTCGCCCACGAACTGGAAGGTGGAGGAGATCTGCGGAAGCGTCAGCTGATAGGCGAGTGCGACGGCCGCGATCGACACGATCGACGCGAGCAGCATCATCCAGCCTGCGAGCCAGCCTATGTGCGGATTGCCCACCTTCTTCGACCAGTTGTAGACGGAACCGGCCACCGGGTAGCGGGCGGCGAGTTCGGCGAAGCAGAGCGCGACCATGAACTGGCCGATGAACACCATCGGCCAGGACCACCAGTAGGCGGGACCGCCGCTGCCGTAGCCGAAGTAGAAGAGCTGGAAGGTACCGGTGAGGATGGAGATGTAGCTGATGCCCGCGGCGAAGGTGTGGAAGTTGCCGAGGGTGCGCTTCAGCTCCGGCTTGTAGCCGAACTCGGAGAGTTCGGCGTCGTCGTTCTGGTCGGTGGTCGGTGGAAGGGTGGTCATGAGCGGCCTCCTGGATCGGGGAGAGGGACGCGGCTCGTGCGGGTGGAGTCGGGGGGTGGCGGCGGGTGCGTGGACAGGGGAGTCGGGTGACAGGGAGACAGAGGGGGACAGGGGGACTCGGGAGGTTGCGGCGGCAGGGTGATGGATCCAGGTGTTGGATCCGGGTGGTGGATCGGGCGACCGTCAGGGGATCACCGGTGGATCACGCGAACCAGCCCTGCGGAGACGGATCGGTGTTGCGCCAGATGTGCTTCGCCTCGCGGTACTCGGCGAGGCCGGCCGGTCCGAGCTCCCGGCCGAAACCGGACTGCTTGAAGCCACCCCATTCGGCCTGCGGGACATACGGGTGGTAGTCGTTGATCCAGACCGTCCCGAGCCGCAGCCGCGCCGCCACCCGCTGTGCCTTGGCCTCGTCCGTGGTGAACACGGCGCCGGCCAGGCCGTAGATCGTGTCGTTGGCGAGCCGCACGGCGTCCGCCTCGTCGCGGAAGCGTTCCACGGTCAGCACCGGACCGAAGGACTCGTCCTGGACCACGGACATGTCACCCGTGCATTCGTCCAGCACGGTGGGCAGATAGTAGAACCCCTCGTCGAGCCCCTCGGGTCGCCTTCCGCCGCAGCGCAGCGCCGCGCCCTCCGCGACGCCCCGCTCGACGTACGCCTCGACCTTGGCGCGGTGCGCCGCCGAGACCAGCGGCCCGGTCTGCGCCTGCTCGTCGAACGGTCCGCCGAGCCGGATCAGCTCGGCCCTGCGGACGAGCTCGTCGACGAACCGGTCGTGCAGCGTGTCCTCGACCAGCAGCCGGGCCCCCGCCGAGCAGACCTGCCCGGAGTGCAGGAAGACCGCGGTCAGCGCCATGTCGACCGCGGTCTCGAAGTCCGCGTCGGCGAAGACGATGTTGGGGTTCTTGCCGCCGAGCTCCAGGGCGACCTTCTTCACCGTCCTGGCCGCCGCGGCCATCAGCCGCCGCCCGGTGTGCAGGCCGCCGGTGAAGGAGACGAGGTCCACGTCCGGGTGGTCGGCGAGCGGCGCGCCCGCCTCGGGTCCCGCGCCCAGCACGAGGTTGGCCGCTCCGGCCGGCAGCCCGGTCTCTTCGAGGAGCCGCATCAGATGGATAGCCGTGTGCGGGGTGAGCTCGCTCGGCTTGAGCACGAAGGTGTTGCCCGCCGCGAGCGCCGGAGCGACCTTCCAGGCCGTCTGCAGCAGCGGATAGTTCCAGGGCGTGATCAGCGCGCAGACCCCGACGGGCTCGTACACGACCCGGCTGTCGACGCTGGCCGTGCCCGTGTCCACGACCCGGCCCGTCTCGGCGGAGGCGGCCCGGCCGAAGTAGCGGAAGCAGTTCGCGATGTCGTCGATGTCGTACTCGCTCTCGACGAGCCGTTTGCCGGTGTCGAGCGACTCGGCGCGGGCGAGCGCGTCCTTGTCCCGTACGAGGAGGTCGGCGACGCGCAGCAGCAGGTCGCCGCGGTCCGTCGCCGGGGTCGAGGGCCACGGCCCCTCGTCGAAGGCACGGCGCGCCGCGGCGATCGCCTCCACCGTGTCCTTGCCGCCCGCCTCGTCGACGACCCCGACCAGGGAGCCGTCGGCGGGGCAGCGGATCTCCCGGGTGCGCTCGTCGAGAGCGCCCCGCCACGTACCGTCGATGAACAGGTCAGGCACTGGCGCCTCCCAATTGCCGGATCAGCCACTCGTGGAAGATCCCTATGTGATGCTCGGTGGGCACCAGGACACCACCGTTCCGGTAGGCCCGCGACGCCATGGCCGGCTGGGTACGTTCGCAGGCCTCGAAATCCTGTTCGTTGACCCGGTGGAAGAGCTCGACCGACCTGGACACGTCGGCGCCGGACTCCACGACCTCCGGCGCGTAGAGCCAGTCGCACTCGACGACCGTGCGGTCCTCGGCGAGCGGGAACATGCGGTGCAGGATGACATGGTCCGGGACCAGATTGACGAAGACCGTCGGTTTCACCGTGATCGCGTAGTAGCGGCGGTCCTGGTCGTCCGCTATGTCCGGCAGCCGGCCGAAGCCCTCGCTGCCGTCGACCGTGAACCCCCGGACGTCCTCGCCGAACTCGGCGCCGTGCCCCACGTAGTACTGGGCGGCGTACCCCTCGGCGAACTCCGGGAGCACGTCGGTGAGCTCGGGGTGGATCGTGGCGCAGTGGTAGCACTCCATGAAGTTCTCGACGATCAGCTTCCAGTTCGCCTTCACGTCGTACCGGACGCGCCTGCCGAGCGCCAGCTGCTCGGTGCCGTAGTGCTCGATCGCGGCCGCGTCGCCCAGTCGCTCCACGGCCGCGCCCAGCACCGTCTCCTCGAAGGAGGGCGGCTCGTCGGCCAGGCACACCCAGGCGTAGCCGAGCCACTCCCGCAGCGCCACCCCGATCAGGCCGTACGCGACGCGGTCGATGTCCGGCATCTTCACCAGGTTCGGCGCGGCGACCAGCTTCCCGTCGAGGCCGTAGGTCCAGGCGTGGTACGGGCACTGGAGATTGCGGCGGACCTCGCCCGACTCCTGCGTGCACAGCCGGGCCCCGCGATGCCGGCAGACGTTCAGGAAGGCACGCAGTTCACCCGTGCGTGAGCGGGTGATCAGGACGCTCTCCCGGCCGACCTGCACGGTACGGAAGGCACCGGGCCGCGCGAGGTCCGCGGAGCGGACGGCACAGAACCACATCGACTCGAACAGGGACTCCTGTTCCTGTCGGAAGATCTCCCGGTCGGTGTAGTAGTGGCCGGGCAGGGTGGCGATCAGGCTGGGGGGGAGAGGGGACCGGGAGACGGGGATCGTCGTCACGTGCGTACTCCTCAGGCGGGCGCGGCGGCGAGGCGGTGGGGATCGAACAACCCGATCGGGTGATCGGTGGTGCCGGTCAGCGCGAGGTCGGCGAGGATCTCGCCGACGACAGGCACGAACTTGAAGCCGTGCCCGGAGAACCCGCAGGCCACGGTCACGGTCTCCGGGTGCGCGGGATGGCGGGCGATGACGAAGTGCTCGTCGGGGGTGTTGGAGTACATGCAGGTGGCGGCCTTGAGGAAGGCGCCGGGCAGGTCGGGGATGCAGCGGGACATGTGATCCGCCATGGCGTGGATCTCGTCCTCGTGGACCGTCCGGTCGATGGTCTCCGGGGTGGTCACGACGCCCTTGAGGAAGAAGGCGACCTTGGCGCCCAGCTCCGGCCCGTCGATGGACGGGAAGCCGTACACCTGGACCCCGGTGGCGTCCTCCCAGATGTAGATGGGATGGTCCTCGGGCAGGAACGGCCGGACCCCGCCCTTCGGCTGGAACCAGTACATGACCTGCCGCTCGATGGTGAACGGCACCCCGAGGTCGGTCAGCAGCCGCGGCGCCCAGGCACCCGGGCAGATCACCAGCCGGCCCGCGGTGTAGGTGTTCTCGGCGGTGTGGACGCGCACCCCGTCCCGGTAGGGCTCCCAGCGCGTCATCGGTTCCTCGAAGTGCAGGTCGGCGCCCTGCCGGGTGGCGAGCTGGAGGTGCGCGGCGACGGTGTTCTCGGGGCGGACGAGCCCGGCCCGCGCCTCGTACAGCGCGACCTCGTCGTCGTCCGGGTTCAGGGTCGGGAAGCGGCGGCGGATCTCCGGGGCGTCCAGCATCTCGTGGGGCAGGCCCCACCGCTGGGCGGAGAGCAGCGAGCCGGAGACCGTCCGCGAGTCGGGACGGCCGATCATCACACCGCCGCAGAGCGTGGCGATCTCCCGGCCCGTCGCCCGCTCCAACTCCTCGTACAGCTCGTAGGAGCGCAGCAGCAGGGGTACGTACGCCGGGTCCTCGAAGTAGGACTGCCGGGTGATGCGCGAACCACCGTGGCTGGAGCCGCGGTTGTGGACCGGGCCGAACTTCTCCAGGCCGAGCACGCGGGCGCCGCGTGCCGACAGATGGTGGGCGGCGGCGCTGCCCATGCCGCCGAGACCGATCACGATCACGTCGTAGGTGGGGGACACAGGGACCTCCTGGGCGTGTTGGGGCGTGTGCGGGCTTCTCAGCGGCGGATGCGGGTCATCTTCGGGTCGAAGAGCGGCTCGTCGGCGACGGTGGCCGGCATCTTCGCGCCGAAGTACTCGATGTGCACGCCTGTGCCGGACGGGAGCGCCGGCAGCCAGGCGTAGGCGACACAGCGGCCCAGGGTGTAGCCGTAGGAGGCGCTGGTCACGTACCCCGCCGGGGCGCCGTCGACGTGGACGGGCTCCTTGCCGAGCACGACGGACGCCGGGTCGTCCAGGAGCAGCGCGGTCAGCCGGCGGGCGGGCTCCGCCGTCGCGAGGCCCTGCAGCGCCTCCTGGCCGACGAAACCGTCCTTGTCCATACGGACCGCGAAGCCGACGCCCGCCTCGAACGGGTTGCGCTCGTCCGTCATGTCGGTGCCCCAGGCCCGGTACCCCTTCTCCAGCCGCAGACTGTTGAAGGCCGACCGGCCGGCCGCGACCACGCCGTGCGGCTGCCCCGCCTCCCACAGGGTGTCCCAGAGCCTGAGCCCCAGATCCGCGGTGGTGTACAGCTCCCAGCCCAGCTCCCCCACGTACGACAGCCGCATCGCCGTCACCGGGACGTGCCCCAGGTACGTCTCCTTCGCGCGGAAGTAGCCGAAGCCCTCGTGCGAGAAGTCGTCGCGCGTCAGTGGCTGGACGAGGTCCCTGGCGAGCGGGCCCCAGACGCCTATGCAGCAGGTGCCGGAGGTGATGTCCCGGATGTGCACGTCGCCGGGGGCGTGCCGGGTCAGCCAGTCCAGGTCGGCGGGGGAGTTGGCGCCCACCTGGAACCGGTCGGGGGCGAGGCGCGCGACGGTGAGGTCGGAACGTATGCCGCCCGTCTCGTCGAGCAGCAGGGTGTAGGTGACCGAGCCGGGCTTCTTGCGGAGGTTGTTGCTGGTCATGCGCTGGAGGAAGTCGAGGGCACCGGCACCGGTGACTTCGAGGCGGCGCAGCGGGGTCATGTCGTACAGCGCGACCCTCTCGCGGGTCGCCTTCGCCTCGGCCGCCGCGATCGGCGACCAGTAGCGCGACGACCAGGCGTCGCGTGCGGGGAGTTCGAGGCCGTCCAGCAGGGGGGCGTTCGTCTCGTACCAGTGCGGGCGCTCCCAGCCGCCGCCCTCCAGGAAGTACGCGCCGAGCTCCCGCTGCCTCGTGTGGAAGGGGCTGACGCGCAGTGGCCGGGGCTCCTCCATCGGCTGGAGCGGATGCAGCACGTCGTACACCTCGACGAACTGCCGCGCACCGCGCTCACGGACGTATGACGGTGAGCGCTGCGCGTCCTCGAAGCGTGTGAGGTCGCATTCGTGCAGGTCGAGCGAGGCACGACCGTCGACCATCCATTCGGCGACGGCCTTCGCCACCCCCGCGGAGTGGGTGACCCAGACGGCCTCGGCCAGCCAGAAGCCGCGCAGGGCGCGCGACTCGCCGAGCACCGGCATGCCGTCCGGGGTGAAGGAGAAGACGCCGTTGAAGCCCTCCTCGATCTCCGTCCCGCGCAGGGCGGGCAGCAGCCGGCGGCAGTCCTCCCAGCTCGGCGCCCAGTCCTCCTCGGTGAAGGGGTACGAGGACGGCATCGCCATGTCGTTCGCGCGCGCCTCGTCGTAGGGGAGGACGCCGAACGGGTCGACGGGCAGCGGCTTGTGGGCGTAGCTGCCGATGCCGATGCGGTCGGTGTGCTCGCGGAAGTAGAGGTCGCGGTCCTGGAAGCGGAGGATGGGCTTCGAGGCCTCGGCGGTGGCGTCGGCCAGCTCGGGGAGCCGCTTGGTCTTCGCGTACTGGTGTGCGAGCGGTTGCAGGGGTACGTCGACACCGGCCATCCGCCCGATGACCGGCCCCCAGAATCCGGCCGCCGAGACGACGTGGTCGGCGGGGAAGGTGCCACGGTCGGTGACGACGGCGGTGACCCTGCCCTCCTCCCGCTCGATGCCGACGACCGTGTGGCGGTCCAGGAGGCGGGCGCCCCGCGTGGTGGCGCGCTCCATCTGGGCGCGGGCCGCGAGCAACGCGCGGGCCAGGCCGTCGTCGGGGGTGTGGAAACCCCCGAGCACCACCGACTGGTCGATGAGCGGCCACAGTTCCCCGCAGCGCGCCGCGCTGACGATCTCGCCACGGACGCCCCAGGCGGCGGCGTAACCGGCCTTGCGGTGCAGGTCGGCGAGGCGCTCCGGCGTGGTGGCGAGCTCCAGACCGCCGACCGGGTCGAAACAGGCGACGCCGTCGACCTGGAGGGAGGTGAACTTCTCCACGGTGTAGCGGGCGAACGCCGTCAGGGTCCTGGACGGGCTGGTCTGGAACACCAGGCCCGGCGCGTGCGAGGTGGAGCCGCCCGGGGCGGGTAGCGGCCCCTGGTCGAGAACGGTGACGTCCGTCCAGCCGCGGGCGGTCAGCTCGTCGGCCAGGGAGCAGCCGACGATGCCGGCGCCGATGACGACCACACGGGGACGGGTTGCGGGCGTGCTGGACATGCCCCTCCTTGCCGGGGTGGGGAGCGGAACGCGCTGGGGGTACGGGCGGGGAGCGCCCCGGTGGAGCGGACGCCGACCGGAGCGGGCGTGGATGTGGGAACGGGGGTGGATGTGGGAACGGGCGTGGGTGCGGGACCGGGTGGGACCTAGGAAGCGAGGGCGTCGGACCGCTCGGCGGCCGCGGCGGTCACAGGACCACCACCGAGCGCAGCACCTCACCCCGCCGCATCTTCGCGAACGCCTCCTCCACCTGGTCGAGCGCGATGGTCTCGGAGACGAACGCGTTGAGGTCCAGCAGTCCGTACAGGTACTGGTCGATGAGGTACGGGAAGTCCCGGCTCGGCAGGCAGTCCCCGTACCAGGACGACTTCAGCGCCCCGCCGCGCGAGAACAGGTCGATCAGCGGAAGGTCGATCTTCATCTCGGGGTCGGGGACGCCGACCTGGACGAGCACACCCGCGTGGTCGCGCATGTAGAAGGCCTGTTTGTACGTCTCCGGGCGGCCCACCGCGTCGATGGCGATGTCGACTCCGAAGCCGCCGGTGAGGGCCCGCACGGCCTCGACCGGGTCAGTGCCGCGCGAGTTCACCGTGTGGGTCGCGCCGAACTTCTCCGCCTGGTCGAGCTTCTTGTCGTCGATGTCGACGGCGATGACCTTCATGGCGCCGTTGAGACAGGCGCCCGCGATCGCCGCGTTGCCGACACCGCCGCATCCGATGACGGCGACGGTGTCACCACGGCCCACGTTGCCGGTGTTGACCGCGGCGCCGTATCCGGCCATCACACCGCAGCCGATCAGGCCCGCGGCCTCCGGGCGGGCGGCCGGGTCGATCTTCACCGCCTGTCCGGCCGCCACGAGGGTCTTCTCGGCGAAGGCGCCGATGCCGAGGGCGTTGCTGAGCGCGGTGCCGTCGAGGAGCGTCACGGGCTGGGTGGCGTTGCGTGAGTCGAAGCAGTACCAGGGGCGGCCACGGCGACAGGAGCGACAGGTTCCGCACGGTGCCCGCCAGGCGAGGACGACGTAGTCGCCGGGGACCAGGTCGGTGACGCCCTCGCCGACCGCCTCGATCGTGCCGGCCGCCTCATGGCCGAGGAGGAAGGGGAAGTCGTCGGTGATCGCGCCCTCCCGGTAGTGCAGATCCGTGTGGCACACCCCGCAGGCCTGGACGTCGACGAGCACCTCGCCGGGGCCCGGGTCGGGGACGACGACGGTCCGCACCTCCACCGGTGCACCCTTCTTGACAGCGACTACGGCACGGACCTCGTGTGGCACGACAAGCTCCTCTGCTGTTGCGCATTGCACTATGGGTTGCGCGATGAGGAACATCTTGAGAACGCCGTCAGCGAGCCGTCAAGAGGTGGGAGTTAACCCTTGGCAAAAGGAACGGGGTGCCCGAAACCTGACGGACACACAGGGCGGCGGGGCCCGGTACCGGCCCGGGCCCCGTGTGGTGGTGAGGCGGCGGATCCGCTCGATTCCGCCGCGGCGCCCGCCCCTTGGGGGTCGCGCGCGGGCCTCGACGGGGCGAGGGGATGCGCCGGAACCGGTGCATGTCCCGTCGCCGGTGTCCCCGTCCGCGCGGCGGTCCCGCCGGCGACCTGGGCGACTCTCAGAAGCCGTACCCCATACGCCGCGACAACTCGGCCCCCGCAGCCACCGTCCGCTTGGACAGCTCCGGCAGGCGGTCGGCGTTCAGCCGGTAGACCGGCCCCGACACGCTGATCGCGGCGATCACCTTGCCGTCGTGCGCGCGGACCGGCGCGGCCACGGCGGCGAGTCCCAACTCCAGTTCCTCGATGGTGACGCCGTAGCCCTGCTCGATCACGGCCTCCAACTCGGCGCGCAGGCTGGAGGGGCCCGTGATCGTCCGCTCCGTGAAGCGCGGCAGCGGCCTCGCGAGCAGGCCTTCGCGCAGCGTGGGCGGCATGTGCGCGAGCAGCACCTTGCCGCTGGAGGTGGCGTGCAGCGGGGTGCGTCTGCCCAGCCAGTTCTGCGCGGTGACCGACGCGGTGCCACGGGCCTGCATGATGTTGACCGCCGCGTCGTCGTCGAGGACCGCGATGTTGACCGTCTCGCCCAGCTCGTCGGCGAGTTCGCGGCAGACCGGGACGCCTTCCTGGGAGATGTCCAGACGCACCGCCGCCGCTCCCGCCAGGCGCAGTACGGCGGCCCCCAGGTAGTACTTCCCGCGGTCCTTGGCCTGGGCCACCAGACCGCGGTTCTCCAGGACGCCGAGGAGGCGGAAGGCGGTGGACTTGTGCACGTCCAGCTCTTCGGCGATCTCGGTGACACCGGCCTCGCCGAGCCGGGCGAGGATCTCCAGCACGCTCACGGCGCGGTCCACCGACTGGACGGCACTGCCCGCGCCCCTGCCGTTCCGCTTCTCGGGAAAACCCTCGGAGTGCTCAGCCTGCTTCTGCGTGCGGGTCATAGCTCAACTCTCACCACCTGGCAGCCCTGTTTGGGCCGCATCTGCGGGAAGCCCTTGACGTGACGGGACCCCCGCACGGATTCTGTTGCGCATAGCGCTCCCTCGTGCGCCATGCGAAACATCATGTTACCGAAGCGTCCGGAACCGGAAAGGTGTCCGGACCATCTGGACCAGGAGGTCCGGACGCAGAGTCCCGGACCGAGAGGGGGGCCCATGATTCCCGTCTGCCGCTTTGCCGACCTCCCCGCGGGCGCATCCGTCCGTGTCGACACCACGCCACCCATCGCCGTGTTCAACGCCGACGGCGAGCTCTACGCCGTCGACGACACCTGCACCCACCAGGACGCCTCCCTCTCGGAGGGCTGGCTGGAGGGCTGTCTGGTCGAGTGCCCCCTGCACGCCGCCTCCTTCGATCTCCGTACGGGGCAGCCGACATGTCTTCCGGCACGGCGCCCCGTCCGCACCCACCGCGTCACCGTCGACGACGGAATCATCCATGTCCACCTGGTCGCGGAGGAGGGCACCGCCGCATGAGGACCGTGACCGTCGTCGGTGCCTCGCTCTCCGGTCTGTACGCCGCCCGGGAACTACGGGCCCAGGGCTTCGACGGCCGCCTGGTGATCGTCGGCGACGAGGCCCATGCCCCGTACGACCGTCCGCCCCTGTCCAAGGACTTCCTCACCGGCCGCGCCGACGAGGCCCGACTCGCCCTGACCGACGCCGAGGAGAGAGCCGGACTCGACGCCGAGTGGCTGCTCGGCGTCCGTGCCCGCGGCCTCGACGCCCGCGGCCGCACCGTCCTCCTCGGTGACGGCCGTACCGTCTCCACGGACGGCGTGGTCATCGCCACCGGCGCCTCGGCCCGCCGTCTTCCGGGTGACGGCCTCACCGGTGTGCACACCCTGCGCACCCTCGACGACGCCCGCGCCCTGCGCGAGGAACTCATCCAGGGTCCGCGCCGCGTCGTCGTCGTCGGAGGCGGCTTCATCGGCGCCGAGACCGCTTCCTCCTGCGCCGGACTCGGTCACGAGGTCACCGTCGTCGAGGCCGCCCCGCTGCCTCTCGTCGCCCCACTCGGCCCCGAAATGGCCACGCTGTGCGCCGCGTTGCACCGGCGCGGCGGCGTCGAGCTGGTGACCGGCACCGGGGTCGCCGCGCTGCGGGGGAGGAACGGAGCCGGCGTGAGCCGGGACCGGGACACGACCGGTCCGGGGCGCGCCCAGGACGGCCCGGCCGGTCGCACCGTCACCGGAGTGGAACTCTCCGACGGCCGGGTCCTGCCCGCCGACGTCGTGATCGTCGGTATCGGCGCCACCCCCAACACCGGCTGGCTGGCCGGCTCGACACTCGCACTGCACGACGGCGTGCTGTGCGACGATGGATGCGTCACCGGGCTGCCCCAAGTGGTCGCCGTCGGAGACGTCGCCCGCGTCGGAGGCACCCGGGCCGAGCACTGGACCTCCGCCACGGAACAACCCCGCGTCGCGGTGGGCAACCTGCTCGCCGGACGCACCGTCGGGACCGTACGCTCCCTGCCCTACTTCTGGTCCGATCAGTACGGTGCGCGCATCCAGTTCGCGGGGCGCCGCCAGCAGGCGGACACCGTCCGGATCGCCGAGGGCACCGTCGAGGACGGCGCACCGGGCGAGGGCGGCCTCCTCGCCCTGTACGAGCGCGACGGCCGCACCACCGCCGTGCTCTCCGTCGACCGCCCGCGCCCCTTCATGAGGGCGCGGCGTCAACTGGCTTACGACAAGGGCCCGGTGGAGCAGGTCGAAGCCGCCGCGAACCTCTGACGGCGTCTCGACGACGATCTGACGGCGGCCCGGCGGCCCGGCGGCCCGGCGGCCCGGCGGCCGGGCGAGCGCGAGGCGCGGGCCGGTCCGACCGACCGACCGGCCCAGGGCCGGTGTCCGGGACGCGACCCCGGGAGCGCGAGCCCCCGGAGTCCCGCGTCGCGAGAGCCGGCGTCGGGCACGGACATCAGAGCTGTCGACCATGCCGACCTCGGGGCGTAAACCCCAGAGTTCAGAGGTGCCGACGACGCCGACCTCAGGGCCTCCGCCTCAGGGGTGCGACAACCGCCCGGCGCCGCCCCGCCGCTGTATCCGCTCCTGCGCCCGCTCCGTCGAGCGCGCCTGGCGCCGCGCCCGACGACGCTCGCGCCGCAGGGCCCTGGCGGTGCTGCTCGGCTCCGACACGACCCCGTTCCGCTGGTTCCACACCTGTCGGGTGACCCAGACGTCGAGCACGGCCCAGGTCGCCACGACCGTGCTGGCCACGCTGCTCAGGACCATGGGGAAGGCCAGCCAGGACTCCGCCATCGTGGACAGGAAGGCGGTCACGGCCTGGATCAGTGTCACGGCGATGACGAGGACCGCCCGCACCGCCGCCGTCCTCACCGGGTCGGGCAACCGCCGACGGCGCGCCGGCTCCTCGATCCACAACGGCCGGTAGTACGCCTGCTCTTCGTGTGCGGCGATGCCCCGGCCGACCGCGCCGCGCCCGCTCGCCGCCCCCTGCACCCCGGCGGCCGCTCCCGTCTCCTTCACATGCCGGTATCCGTCGGCCGCACCGCCCGGTCTGCCCGCGTGCTCGTGCTCACGCGACGCCGTGGCAGGGCCACCCCGTCGTGCGGTTCCACTCCCGACGCCGGTGTGGGTGCCTCCGTCCCGGGAGGCGGCCTGCCGCCCGATCACGGGGTCCTGCTCCTGATGCGAGGTGCCCCGCCCGCTCGACCGCTCGCGCTCGGCCGTGGCCACTCCCTGTCCGCCCGCTTCGCCGGTTCCGCCCGTCGCCGCGTGCCGCCCGTCCACTCCGTCGCGCCCGTCCAACGGGCTGTCGCGATCAGGTGCCTGTGCGGTTCCACGCTCCGCCACCGGTGCCGCAACACCGCTCCCGGACGTCCCGTGCCGCTCCGCCGTGCCCATCAACTCGTCACTCCCCACCGCCCAGCAGACCTCTCGCACGGGTGCCGTACGACACCTGCTCCCCAGTGGCTGCCCGGCTTGCGCTGCTTTACGCCGCCTGGACGCGGCATGCGACCCCTGTGGCCGATTCCGCCCCCATCTCCCGCAAAGAAAGACGAACGGAGTGCCCCGAAGATTCCCAACCAGAGAAAAAATCCGGCCAACTGACCAAGTTCACCGGTCCGATGCGATTCGCTCACGCGTGCTGGAATCGGGGAGGCAATCTCCCCCAATGAACGGACAACTGCCCATCTCCGGTTCCCGGAAGCGCGTAGGTCCGTGACCTTCGCGCCGGGCGGCCGCCCGGACAGCCCTTCGAGTTACCTGTGAGTCAGTAGTAGGCTCACGCCGTTTGTTGACGCACAGGTGTGCCCCCGGGCCGGAGGGGGCCGAGCTGGGGGAGGCCATGCGCTTTCGCGGGAAGTCCATCCGCCGGAAGATCGTGGCGCTGCTCCTCGTGCCGCTCCTCTCCCTGACGGGTATCTGGGCCTTCGCGACGGTCATCACCGGGCGCGAGGCGAACCAGTTGTTCAACGTGTCCGACGTCGTCGAGAAGATCGGCTACCCCACCGAGGACGCCGTCGGTGTCCTCCAGCAGGAGCGCCGCCAGACACTCGTCTATCTCGCCGATCCCCGCGCGTCCGACGCGCTCGCGGCGCTGCGGCACAGCCGGACCGTCACGGACCGGGCCGTGGCGAAGGTCCGCAGGAACGCCAAGAGCGACGGCATGCACGAGAAGATGGGCGCGGGCACCGCCGAGCGCCTCACCGTCATGCTGGACGCCCTCGACGGCATCGACTCGCTGCGCCGCAGCGTCGAGGAGGGCACCGTCGACCGGGCCCAGGCCCTTGACCTCTACAACCGTCTCGTCGATCCCTGCTACACCCTGGTCTCCAACCTCCACCTCGTCGACAACGTGGAGATGGACAAGCAGGGCCGCGCCCTCGTCAACATCGACATCGCCCGCGAGCTGCTCTCCCGCGAGGACGCCCTCCTCGGTTCCGCGCTGGTCGCGGGCCGCGTCACCGGCGACGAGATCCGTGACATCTCCGATCTCGTGGCCCAGCGCACGCTGCTCTACGACGTCAGCCTGCCGCTGCTGCCCGAATCGGAGAGCGAGCGCTACGAGAGCTACTGGAAGAACGCCGACACGGCACCCCTGCGCGTCGCCGAGCAAGCCGTCGTCACCTCCCCTGCCGGATCGCCCCACGGCGTCACCGCGAAGAGCTGGGACCGGGCAGCCGGGCATGTGCTCGACGAACTCGGCGACCTCGACGACACGGCGGGCGACCGCTATCACGACCGGGTCCGGCCCGTGGCCACGGGAGTCGTCGTCAAGGCGGCCATCGCGGGCGTCCTCGGGCTCGTCGCCCTGCTGGTCTCGGTCATCATGTCCGTCCGCATCGGCCGGGGCCTCATCCGCGACCTGGGCCGACTGCGCCTGGAGGCCCACGAGGTCTCGGGCGTCCGGCTGCCCAGCGTGATGCGCCGGCTCTCCGCGGGCGAACAGGTCGACGTCGAGACCGAAGCACCGCGCCTTGAGTACGACAAGAACGAGATCGGCGAGGTCGGCCAGGCCCTCAACACCCTCCAGCGCGCCGCCGTCGAGGCCGCCGTCAAACAGTCCGAACTGCGCGACGGCGTCTCCGAGGTCTTCGTCAACCTCGCCCGCCGCAGCCAGGTCCTGCTCCACAAACAGCTCACCCTCCTCGACACCATGGAGCGCAGGACCGAGGACACCGACGAACTCGCCGACCTGTTCCGCCTGGACCACCTGACCACGCGCATGCGCCGGCACGCCGAGGGGCTGGTCATCCTCTCCGGCGCCGCCCCCTCCCGACAGTGGCGCAAGCCTGTTCAGCTCATGGACATCGTCCGCGCCGCCGTCGCCGAGGTGGAGGACTACGAGCGCATCGAGGTGCGCCGGCTGCCCCGCGTCGCCGCCACCGGACCGGCGGTGGCCGACATCACCCACCTCGTGGCCGAACTCCTGGAGAACGCCACGGTGTTCTCGCCCCCGCACACGGCCGTGCAGGTCATCGGCGAACGCGTCGCCAACGGCTTCACCCTGGAGATCCACGACCGCGGCCTCGGTATGGCGGCCGAAGCACTCCTCGACGCCAATCTGCGGCTCGCCGAAACCCCCGAGTTCGAGCTCTCCGACACCGACCGGCTCGGTCTTTTCGTCGTCAGCAGGCTCGCCCAGCGGCAGAACGTGCGCGTCTCCCTCCAGCCGTCCCCGTACGGCGGTACGACCGCCATCGTCTTCCTTCCGGACGCGCTGCTCACGGACGACGTCCCGGACACCAACGGCATCGGCTTCCGTCTGGACCGCACGCTGCCCTCGAAGGAGGGCAAGGCCGAGGCGGACCGCAAGACCGCGCTGTCCGAGGTCCCGGTGCGCCTGCCCGGCCTGCCCGCCTCGATCCTGGACGGGCCGGTCGAACTGGAGGCGCCGGTGGAGCTGGACGCCCTCGGCGGATTCCCAGACGCCCTCGACGAGGACGCCGGACATGATGGTCTGTTCGGGCCGCGCCGCTCCATCGCCGGTGGACCGGTCGAGCACCAGCAGCCGGCCCCCGAGGGGCAGGACGAGACGGCCCGCACCGATGAGGACCGTCCGGGCGCCCCGGTGCCGCTGCCGCGGCGCAGGTCCCCCCAACTGGTCAGCTCGCACGGTCGTCCCGTGACCCGGACGCGGCCCCGTCGTGGCGAGACGGACGAGCGGACGGCTGAGACGGACGAGCGGACCGCCGAGGCTTCGGATCCGGCCAAGGGCCCGGAGCCGGTCGAACTGCCCGGTGTCGCGGGCGTGACCGAGCGCGAGAGCGCGAAGCCGACGGCCGTCCGGCGCGCCGACCGCACGGACACCTCTGCGCGTCGCAACGGCGAACGCGCCCAGGGCGCGGGTCCCCGCTCCGGCCTGCCGGGCCCCCGGTCCGAGACTCCAGGCCCGGGCCAGGAGACCCCCGCGCTGCCGAGACGCACCCGTCGCACCTCCCGACCGGGTACGCCCGGGACCGGCCCGGGTTCCGACACCGTGCCCGAAGGGGCCGAACCGGGTACCAGCCCGCTGCCCCGTCGCGTCCGACAGGCCCATCTGGCACCGCAGTTGAAGGACGGACCCGAGCGGCGCGGGGAGCGCGAGGGGGCCGGCGCCCTCCGTGGGCCGGAGCCCGCCGACCGTGACGCCGAAGAGGTACGCAACCGGATGGCCTCGCTCCAGCGTGGCTGGCGGCGCGGCCGCGAGGAGAATGCCGTGGGCGACCAGGCCCAGGACGGCACAGCACCAGGAACCACAGAGGGGGACGGCCGATGACCGCGCCGAAGACAACAGGGCCCACCGAGACCGGCACGGCGGCGGGAGAGCTCAACTGGCTCCTCGACGATCTGGTGGACCGCGTCGCCAGTATCCGCAAGGCGATCGTGCTCTCCGGTGACGGCCTGCCCACCGGGGCGTCCAAGGACCTGACCCGGGAGGACAGCGAGCACCTGGCCGCCGTCGCCTCCGGCTTCCACAGCCTGGCCAAGGGGGTCGGACGACACTTCGAGGCGGGCGGCGTGCGGCAGACCGTCGTCGAGCTCGAGAACGCCTTCCTCTTCGTCACGGCAGCCGGCGACGGCAGCTGCCTCGCCGTGTTCTCGGACGCCGACTCCGACGTAGGGCAGGTCGCCTACGAAATGACACTCCTGGTGAAGCGGGTCGGCGCACATCTGGCCGCCGCTCCACGCACCGATCTGCCCTCCGGCGGGTAGTGGGATGGCATGAGCGGAGACGGTCAGGGAAGAAGCCACTGGTTCGACGACGACGCCGGACCGGTGGTCCGGCCCTATGCGATGACGCGCGGCCGCACCACCAGCCCGGCCCAGCACCGCCTCGACCTGATCGCCGTGGTCGTCGCCGAACCCCACGCGGACGACCCCGAAGCGGACCACAACCTGTCCCCGGAACACGTGGACATCGTGGAACTCTGCCGCGACACGCCCCAGTCGGTCGCCGAACTCGCCGCCGAGCTCGACCTCCCCATCGGGGTGGTACGGGTCCTGATCGGCGACCTCGTGCACGAGGAAATGGTCCATGTGACACGTCCCGTACCCCCTGCCGAGCTTCCGGACGAGAGTATTCTGCGCGACGTGATCAACGGCCTCCGAGCGCTCTGAGCTGGGCGGAAGCGGGGAACATAAGTGACTGGCTGGCAGTTCTGGGTCGACCGGGGTGGCACCTTCACCGACATCGTCGCGCGCCGCCCGGACGGCCGCCTGCTCACGCACAAACTGCTGTCCGACAACCCCGCCCGGTACACCGACGCGGCGGTGGCGGGCGTACGCGAACTCCTGGGCGACGACGGCCGGGATCCCCGGGTCACGCCCGTCGACGCCGTCCGCATGGGCACCACCGTAGCCACCAACGCCCTCCTGGAACGCAAGGGAGAACGCACCCTTCTCGTCATCACCCGCGGCTTCCGGGACGCCTTGCGCATCGCCTACCAGAACCGCCCCCGCATCTTCGCCCGCGCCATCGAACTGCCCGAGCTGCTGTACGAACGCGTGGTCGAGGTCGACGAGCGGATCGCCGCCGACGGCACCGTCCTGCGCGCCCCGGACCTCGACGCCCTCGCCGCGCCCCTCCAGGAGGCGTACGACGCCGGCATCCGCGCCGTCGCCGTCGTCTGCATGCACAGTCACCTCCACCCCACCCACGAACAGGCCGTCGGCGAACTCGCCGCCACGGTCGGATTCCCGCAGATCTCGCTCTCCAGCGAGGTCAGCCCCTTGATGAAGCTGGTGCCGCGGGGCGACACGGCGGTCGTGGACGCGTACCTGTCGCCGGTGCTGCGCCGTTACGTCGAGCACGTCGCCGACGAACTCCGCGGCGTACGGCTGATGTTCATGCAGTCCAACGGAGGGCTCACCGAAGCCGGCCAGTTCCGCGGCAAGGACGCCATCCTGTCCGGGCCCGCGGGTGGCATCGTCGGCATGGCCCGGATGTCGCAGCTCGCCGGCTTCGACCGCGTCATCGGCTTCGACATGGGCGGCACCTCCACGGACGTCTCGCACTTCGCGGGCGAGTACGAACGCGTCTTCACCACGCGGATCGCCGGGGTCCGGCTGCGCGCGCCCATGCTGGACATCCACACCGTCGCCGCCGGGGGCGGCTCCGTGCTTCACTTCGACGGCTCCCGCTACCGCGTCGGACCCGACTCGGCCGGCGCCGCTCCCGGCCCCGCCTCCTACCGCGGCGGCGGCCCGCTCACGGTCACCGACGCCAACGTGGCGCTCGGCCGCATCCAGTCGACGTACTTCCCCAAGGTGTTCGGCCCCGAGGGCGACCAGCCCCTCGACGACACTCTCGTCCGCGACCGGTTCGCCGCTCTCGCGCGCGAGATCCGCGAGAAGTCCGGCGACGACCGCACCCCGGAACAGGTGGCCGAGGGGTACCTGCGGATCGCCGTGGCCAACATCGCCAACGCCGTCAAGCGGATCTCGGTCCAGCAGGGCCATGACGTCACCCGGTACGCGCTCACCACCTTCGGCGGCGCGGGCGGTCAGCACGCGTGCATGGTGGCCGACTCGCTCGGCATCCGCACGGTCCTCGTACCGCCCATGGCCGGTGTCCTCTCCGCCCTCGGCATCGGGCTCGCCGACACCACGGCCATGCGCGAGCAGTCCGTGGAGGTACCCCTGGCGGCCTCCGCGATGCCCGGCGTCCTCAAGACCGCCGACGACCTGGAAGGCGCGGCGCGCGCCGAACTCCTCGCCGAGGACGTGCCCGGGGACCGCATCCGTGTCACCCGCCGCGCCCAGCTCCGCTACGACGGCACCGACACGGCGCTCACCGTCGAGCTGACGCGGCCCGACACCATGACCCGGGCCTTCGAGGAACTCCATCGCGCCACCTACTCCTTCACCCTCGATCGTCCGGTCGTCGTGGAAGCCCTGTCCGTGGAGGCCACCGGTCTCACCGAACCCCCCGATCTCTCCGCCCTCGTCACCTCTTCGTCCGCCCCCGGTACGCCGGAGACGGTCAGCCTCCACACGGGAGGCGCCTGGCGCGACGTGCCCCTGCACCGCCGCGAGGAACTGCCCCCCGGGCAGACCGTCACCGGACCCGCGATCATCACGGAGTCCAGCGCGACGACCGTCGTCGACGACGGCTGGCGGGCCGCGGCGACCGACGACGGGCATCTGGTCATGGAACGCGTGGCGGTTACGCAGAGTTCCGATCTCGGCACGGAAGCGGACCCGGTCCTCCTGGAGGTCTTCAACAACCTCTTCATGTCCATCGCCGAGCAGATGGGCGCCCGACTGGAGTCCACCGCCCAGTCGGTGAACATCAAGGAGCGCCTGGACTTCTCGTGCGCCCTCTTCGACCCCGACGGCAGCCTGGTGGCCAACGCACCGCACATCCCGGTGCACTTGGGCTCCATGGGCACCAGCGTGCAGGAGGTCGTCCGGCGGCGCGGCGACAGCATGCGGCCCGGCGACACCTACGCGGTCAACGACCCGTACCACGGCGGTACACACCTGCCGGACGTCACCGTGATCACCCCCGTGTTCGACACGGAGGGTGACCGGATCCTCTTCTACGTCGCCTCGCGCGGCCACCACGCCGAGATCGGCGGCATCGCGCCGGGTTCCATGCCCGCGAACAGTCGCACCATCGACGAGGAAGGCATCCTCTTCGACAACTGGCTGCTCGCCGAGAACGGCCGGTTCCGCGAGGCGGAGACACTGGCCCTGCTGACCGAGGCGCCCTACCCCTCGCGCGACCCGGAGACCAACCTCGCCGACCTGCGCGCCCAGATCGCCGCCAACCAGAAGGGCGTCACCGAAGTCGCCCGCATGATCGAGAACTTCGGCGTCGACGTCGTCCAGGCGTATATGCGCCACGTGCAGGACAACGCCGAGGAAGCCGTGCGACGCGTCATCGACGCCCTGGAGGACGGCGAGTTCGCCTACGAGACCGACTCGGGGGCCGTCATCCGGGTCAGCGTGCGGGTGGACCGCCGCGAGCGCTCCGCGACCATCGACTTCACGGGTACGTCCGCGCAACTCACCACCAACTTCAACGCGCCCTTCTCCGTGGTCGACGCCGCGGTCCTCTACGTCTTCCGCACCCTGGTCGACGACGACATCCCACTCAACGAAGGCTGTCTGCGGCCCCTCGACATCGTGGTGCCGCCCGGCTCGATGCTCGCCCCCGAGCCCCCGGCCGCCGTGGTCGCGGGCAACGTGGAGACGTCCCAGGCGATCACCGGAGCGCTGTACGGAGCCCTGGGCGTACAGGCCGAGGGCTCCGGCACGATGAACAACGTCTCGTTCGGCAACGAGCGCTACCAGTACTACGAGACCGTGGCCTCCGGATCGGGCGCCGGCGACGGCTTCCCCGGGGCGTCCGTCGTGCAGACCCACATGACCAACTCGCGGCTCACCGACCCCGAGGTGCTGGAATGGCGGCTGCCGGTCCGGCTCGACGAGTTCGCGGTCCGGCACGGCAGCGGAGGCCGGGGACGCTGGAACGGCGGGGACGGTGCCGTGCGCCGGATCCGTTTCCTCGAGCCGATGACCGTCTCCACGCTCTCCCAGCACCGCCGGATGGCGCCCTACGGCATGGCGGGCGGCGAGCCGGGGGCACTCGGCGCGGGCCGGGTGGAGCGCGCCGACGGCACGGTCACCGAACTTGGCGGAAGTGCTACGACGGATGTCGGCCCCGGCGACGTACTCGTCATCGAAACCCCTGGCGGCGGGGGCTACGGCCCACCACCGCCGCACGGTTCCCCATCAAGCAGGAGTAGAGATCGATGATCTTCGGGCGTTCTGAGCGCGGCAAGCCCCCGGTCGAACCCGTCACGCTCAAGATCCTGGTGGCCGGCGGCTTCGGCGTGGGCAAGACGACCCTGGTCGGCGCGGTCAGTGAGATCAAACCGCTGCGCACCGAGGAGGTGCTCACCGAGGCGGGCCGGCCCGTCGACGACACCAGCGGTGTGGAGGGCAAGAACACCACCACCGTCGCCATGGACTTCGGCCGCATCACGCTCCGCGAGGACCTGGTGCTGTACCTCTTCGGGACGCCCGGACAGGACCGCTTCTGGTTCCTGTGGGACGAACTGGCCACCGGTTCGCTCGGCGCGATCGTGCTCGCCGACACCCGCCGCCTGGAGGACTGCTTCGCCGCCGTCGACTACTTCGAGCGGCGCTCCATTCCGTTCGTGATGGGGGTCAATTGCTTCGAAGGAGTGGCACGCCACCCGGTCGAAGAGGTGCGTCAGGCCCTCGACCTCGACGCGGACGTGCCGCTCGTCCTGTGCGACGCACGGGACCGGGAGTCGGCCAAGGAGGTTCTCATCGAGGTCGTTCAGCACGCGCTGACCACCGCGGCCGACCGACGCGAACCGGTCACGATCTGACCCGGGTCCACGGGCGGCACGGCGGACGCGGCCCGTACCCCCGCCGACCGGGGTACGGGCCGCAGCTGCGCACGCGCGCGTGCTCCTCACCCGGGCCACGCGCGCGTGGACCTCGTCATCAGCCGACGTCGTCCGTGTGCCAGCCGAAGCTCTTCTCCACCGCCTTGCGCCAGTTGTGGTACTCGCGGTCGCGTACGGAGGCCTCCATGGCCGGTGTCCACTCGACGTCCTTCTGCCAGTGCGACTTCAGCTCGTCGAGGTCGTTCCACACGCCGGTGGCGAGCCCGGCCGCGTAGGCCGCTCCCAGACACGTCGTCTCGGAGACCTTCGGACGGATCACCGGCACGCCGAGGACGTCCGCCTGGTGCTGCATCAGCAGGTTGTTCTTGGTCATGCCGCCGTCCACCTTCAAGGTGGTGATCTGTACCCCGGAGTCCTGGAACATGGCGTCCACGACCTCCCGGGTCTGCCAGCTCGTCGCCTCCAGGACCGCACGGGCGAGGTGCGCCTTCGTGACGTACCGGGTGAGGCCGGTGACGACACCGCGGGCGTCCGAGCGCCAGTAGGGAGCGAACAGGCCGGAGAACGCGGGCACGATGTACGCGCCGCCGTTGTCCTCGACGCTCGCGGCCAGCGGCTCGATCTCGTCGGCGGTACGGATGATGCCGAGCTGGTCGCGGAACCATTGCACCAGGGCGCCGGTGATCGCGATCGACCCCTCGAGACAGTAGACGGGCGCCTCACCGCCGATCTTGTACCCCATGGTGGTGAGCAGCCCGTTCTTCGAGGGGACGGGCCGGTTGCCGGTGTTGAGCAGGAGGAAACTGCCCGTGCCGTACGTGTTCTTGGCCGTCCCCACGTCGTAGCAGGCCTGCCCGAAGACCGCCGCCTGCTGGTCGCCGAGCGCCGACGCCACGGGGACGCCCGCGAGCTGGCCCACGGCGGTGCCGTACACCTCGGCGGAGGACCTGATCTCGGGCAGCACCGCTTCGGGGACGTTCATCGCGGAGAGGATGGACGGGTCCCACTGGAGGGTCTCCAGGTTCATCAGCATGGTGCGCCCGGCGTTGGTGACGTCCGTGACGTGTCGTCCGCCGTTCGTGCCGCCCGTCAGGTTCCAGATCAGCCAGGAGTCGATGGTGCCGAAGGCGATCTCGCCGCGTTCGGCACGCGCGCGCAGGCCCGGCACGTTGTCCAGCAGCCAGGCGGCCTTGGGCCCGGAGAAGTAGCTGGCCAGCGGCAGACCGGTCTGCTCGCGGAAGCGGTCCTGGCCGTCCGTGCCGCCCAGTTCGTGGCAGAGCGCGGAGGTCCGGGTGTCCTGCCAGACGATCGCGTTGTGCACGGGCTTGCCGGTGGCGCGGTCCCACAGGACCGTCGTCTCGCGCTGGTTGGTGATGCCGAGCGCGCTCAGCTGGTCGGCGCGCAGGCCGGCCTTGGCGATCGCGCCGGCCACCACCGCCTGCACCTTGGACCAGATCTCGGTGGCGTCGTGTTCCACCCACCCCGGCTTGGGGAAGATCTGGCGGTGCTCGCGTTGGTCGACGGCGACGATCGCGCCGCCCCGGTCGAAGATGATGCAGCGGCTCGAGGTGGTGCCCTGGTCGATTGCGGCGACGTACTTCTCGGCGTTGTCCGTCATGACGTCCCCTTCGTCAGAAGGCTGCGTTGTAGATCGCGGCCCCGATGGCGGCACCCGCGATCGGGCCGACCACGGGGATCCAGGAGTAGCTCCACTGCGAGGTGCCCTTGTTGGGAATCGGCAGCAGTGCGTGGATGAGGCGTGGTCCCAGGTCGCGGGCCGGATTGATGGCGTACCCGGTGGGGCCGCCCAGCGAGAGGCCGATACCGACGACGAGGAACGCGATGAGCTGTACCGGAAGTCCCGCGTCGCCGATCCCCGCCACGTGCTTGTGGCCGCCGACCATGGCCAGAATGGGCAGCATCAGGCCGACGGTGGCGATGGTCTCGGTGATGAGGTTCTGGACCGGGTTGTCGATCTCGGGCCGGGTCGAGAAGATGCCCAGCGTCTCGATGGCGTTGTCCTCGTCCGCGTTGAGGTTGAACTGGCCGAGGTAGAGCAGCCAGCAGAGCGTGGCGCCGATGGCGGCTCCGGCGAACTGCCCCAGGAGGTAGAAGGGCACGTCCTCCCACTTGGTCGAGCCCTCGATGGCGAACCCGATGGTCACGGCCGGGTTGATCTGGCCCCCGGACAGCGGAGCGGCGGTGTACGCGCCGGCGAGCACGCCGAATCCCCACCCGAAGGCGATGACGACCCAGCCGGCGCCCTGCGCCTTGGACTTGTCGAGTGTGACAGCGGCGCAGACGCCCGCGCCGAACAGAATCAGAATCGCAGTGCCGATCAACTCGCCGACAAATATGTCGCCGTTGCTCATGGCGGCTCCTAGGCCTCGCCCGGAGCGGACCGCCCCGGGCCACCGTGCAGGGTGCGTTTCCCATGGCTACTTCAGCCGAGGGCAGGGAGATCCCGCGCCCCGCCCGGCGTCCGTGACGAGCGTGCCGTCGCAGCGGAATCGCCTGTGGGGGTACGGCCTTGGTACAGGTCGGGAACCCGAGCGGCGCGTTGCCTGGAGAGGCCCGAACGCGGCGATGCCGACTGACACCCGGAAGTGTTCACCGGTGCCCAGGGGGCGTCAAGGTCGGTGACGGGAACGGTTGAGGGCCGTGAACGAGCCAAGATCGGCACGCGGCACGGGCATTCCGGCCCACTCGTCCCGGGCCGACCGCCCCCAGGGCACCGCCCGTCCCACGGCTTCCGTGTCCTCGCCCGTCACGCGGCTCTCGTGTCCCCACGCTCCGTGCGGCTCCCGCGTTCCCGAAAGTCACCCGGTACCCGGCCGCCGCACCGGCCCGCGGGAGAATCACGCCTCCCCGGCCGCCATGCCGCTCAGCCCGCCTGCGCCGCCGCCGCGCCCGAGCCGCGGCGGACCTCACAGCCCGGCAGACCCGCACGCCCCAGCACCCAGCTCGCCCCGTTCAGTGCCTTCGCCGCCTGTTTGAGCGGCGCCAGGCAGGCCGCCGCCTGCCGGTGGTCGCTCACGCTTCCCGGCGCGCACAGGACCGTGGCCAGCGACAGCGTGACGGACCGTCCGCCCGCCGACCAGGGCGCGTCGAGCACGGAACTGGCCAGCGGGTCGAGCATGTCCGGGTCCGCCAGGACCAGGAAGTCGTCGCCACCGATGTGCCCCACTCGTGTGGCCTCGGACGCCGCGAGCTGCAGAGCCCGCCCGACCGCGCGGATCAGCTCGTCGCCGGCCGCGAACCCGGCCCCGTCGTTGACCTGCTTGAAATGGTCGACGTCGAGCCAGCTGAGCGCGAACACCAGGCCGTGGGCGATCCGCCGGTCCACCTCCGTGGTGATCGCGTCCGAACCGGGCAGCCTCGTCAACGGGTTGAGCCCCGCCGCCTCCTCGACCCGGCTCTCGGAGAGCGCTCGTACGAGATCGGCCAGGCGTACGACCCCCACGCACCGCCCGTAGCGGTCGACGACCGCCACATCGTCGGACGTACGGTCCCGCTCCCCGTCCGCCACCACGTCGAGGACCTCCCACGCGGTGGCGTCCACGCCGACCGTGCGCGGCGGATCACCGAGCTTGGCGGCCGGGCGGTCGGCGTACAGCGCGTGCCCGTAGGGACCGGACATGGACAACAGGAATCGTGACCGGTGCACCGAGCGGACCGGGATACCGGCGGAGTCCACGAGCAACACCCCGGACACGTCGGGCGACCCGGTGAGCAGCGCGCGTACCCGTTCCGCGGACGCCGTCGCGGGCAGCAGCGCGGCGGGCCGGACGAACTGCAGCACCGAAGGCCCGGACGGGGGCGTCGGGGTGACGCCGGGAGAGAGGGCCGGAACGTATACGTCAGCGGCGGGCAGCCGGGCGGGCGGCGCGAACAGGTCGCCCTGCGCCAGCTGAGCGCCCGCCGACACCGCGGCCGCGCACTGCAGCTCCGTCTCGACGCCCTCCACGGACAACAGCGCGCCCAACTCTTCGCACAGCGTCCGCATCGCCCGTACGGCCGCGGGGCGCGCCAGCAGGGACACGTCGAGCTTTACCAGGTCGGGTGCGAGATCCGTGAGCAGGCGCAGCGGTACGTCGCCGTCCCCCACGCCGTCCGCGCAGATCCGGAAGCCGTCGCCGCGCAGCGTGGCGACCGCCTCCAGCAGGGCGTGCTGCGGGACATGGGTGTACGGCGGACCGATGTCGACCGTCACCTCCCACGGCAGCCGCCCGGCCGCGCGGACCGTCTCGCGCAGCGCCGCGAGGCCGCCGAGATCGGCCAGCGTCCCGGCGAACACGTTGACGTGCAGCGGCAGCAGCGTCTCCTTGCGGGCCGCCGCGCGAATCGCCAACGCGGCCAGCCGGCCGTCGAGTTCGGGATCGCGACGGGCCTGCGCGAGGATGTCGCCGGCCTCCGGACGGGCGAGCATCTCCAGCGCCGCGACCCCTCCGGTCGTCAGGTTGACGACCGGCTGGAAGGCGAAGCGGACAGTATCCGTCCAGGAGGGCACGGAAGCATACTGGCGCCGTACGCGCGTGCCCGGGCTCGATTCACGAGCTGTTCACGCGGGATTCCCGAGTCGTCACAGAGAGTGCGAAAGTCTGCCGACTCAGCGGACGGCGACCACCGACGACCCGTGTCCGAACAGCCCTTGGTTCGCGGTGATCCCCACGCGTGCTCCCGTGACCTGCCGGTCGCCCGCGTGGCCCCGCAGCTGCCAGGTCAGCTCGCACACCTGGGCTATGGCCTGTGCAGGCACGGCTTCACCGAACGAGGCCAGGCCGCCGCTGGCGTTGACCGGTATCCGGCCGCCGAGCGCCGTGGCGCCTTCCCGCAGCAGCTTCGCCGCCTCGCCCTCCGCGCACAGTCCGAGATCCTCGTACCACTGCAACTCCAGCGCCGTGGACAGGTCGTACACCTCGGCCAGCGACAGGTCCTCGGGGCCGATGCCCGCCTCCTCGTAGGCCGCTCGCGCGATCGAGGCGCGGAAGGTGTCCGCCGCGGGCTCCACCGCGACCGCGGAGTCCGTGGCGATGTCCGGGAGATCCAGCACGGTGTTGGGATACCGCGGCGTCACCGTGGACACCGCGCGGATCCGCACGGGGTCCGGTGTCCCGTGCCGTCGTGCGAACTCCATGCTCGACAGCACCAGGGCGGCACCACCGTCGGAGGTCGCGCAGATGTCGAGCAGCCGCAGCGGATCGGCGACGACCGCGGAGCCGGCCACCTCCTCGGCGGTGACCCTCCTGCGGTACCGCGCGTTCGGGTTCAGCGCCCCGAAGGCGGCGTTCTTCACCTTGACCTGCGCGAAGTCCTCCAGCGTGTCCCCGTGCACGGCCATCCGCCGGCGCGCGTACAGCCCGAAGTACGTCGGATTCGTCGCGCCGAGGACACGGAACCGCAGCCAGTCGGGATCGTCCGGCCGGTCCCCGCCCGCCGGACGGAAGAACCCCTTGGGCGCCGCGTCCGCGCCCACCACGAGCACCAGGTCCGCGAGACCCGACAGGATCTGCGCCCGCGCGGTGCCGACGGCCTGCGCTCCGGAGGCGCACGCCGCGTACACGCTCGTCACCCGGGCACCCTGCCAGCCGAGCGCCTTCGCGACGGTCGCGCCCGCCACGTGCCCGGGATAGCCTCCGCGCACGGTGTCCGCGCCCACGACCGAGTCGACGTCGCGCCAGTCGACTCCCGCGTCGGCCAGCGCCGCGCGGGCCGCCGCGACCCCGTACTCGACGAAGCGATGTCCCCACTTGCCCCATGGGTGCATGCCCGCGCCGAGCACCGCCACCTCGCCGCTCAAGCCGTCACCCCCGTGCCGCATGCCGCTCATGCCGTCACCCCTGTCGGCCGCCAGTGCCACGTCGTCCACGTCGTCTCCTCGTCCTCGTTGAGCACGCCGGGGACGACCTCCACCTCCATGCCCACCGCCAGATCGACGGTGGAGACACCGGGAACCGTCTGGCCGAGGACGACGATCCGCTCGGATTCCAGCTCCACAGCGATCAACGCGTAGGGTTCCCACGAGAGTTCCGGATCGGTCACATACGGTGACGGAGGCCGGTACCGGCTGTCCGTGTAGGACCAGACACGACCGCGTCGGGAGAGCGGGACCTCGGTCAGGTCGCCGCCCGGGCAGCCGGGATTGCGGCAGAAAGCGTCCTCGCGGGGGAAGAAGACCGAGGTGCACGCCGAGCAGCGCGTGCCGAGCAGGTGGAACCCGTCCCCGTCTCCGGCGAACCATCCGGCGACCACGGGTGTGCGTGTACGCGACAAGACCCCTCCATGGCAGTGGATCTGACGGAACGTCAGAAGTGTGCCACGGGCAACGGAAAATGGGCAGCGTCGGAAGAGAACCACGCGGACCTCCGGGGCGTCGGAGTACAGGAGGGGCGGCCGGGGCCCACGGGGGTGGTTCCGGCCGTCGCTCCGGCGGTGAGGCTCGGGACCCGCGGCGAATCGGTCGCTCGACACGGCCCGGCCGTACACGGCCTCTTCCCCGTCGAAGCCCTCACCTGGTAGACGCAGGGGACATGACACGACTCTCCAGCGCCGTGCGCGGCCTGATGACCACACTCGCCGCCCTGCTGGCCGTGACCGCCGCCTCCGCCACCGCCCGTGCGACGCCCGAGCCGAAGGCCCCCGACGGCTTCGTCGCCCTGAGGTCCGTGGACCCGACGATCGTCCAGGAGATGCGCTACTTCACCCCGCACAACTTCGTGGGCGAACGGATCGACGGCTACCGGCAGCCCGTCTGCATCCTCACCCGGCCCGCCGCCGAGGCCCTCCACAAGGCCCAGACGCGACTGCTGCGACGGGGCTACACCCTCAAGGTGTACGACTGCTACCGGCCGCAACGGGCCGTCGACCACTTCGTCCGCTGGGCCGAGGACCTCGACGACCAGACGATGAAGCCCGAGTTCTATCCGCAGGTCGACAAGACCCGTCTGTTCGAGGACGGTTACATCGCCGAGAAGTCCGGACACAGCCGCGGTTCGACGATGGACCTCACAATCGTGAGACTGCCGGCGAAGCCCACCAGGCCCTACGTTCCCGGACAGCCCCTCGTGCCCTGCTACGCGTCCAAGGGCGAGCGCTTCCCGGACAACTCCCTGGACATGGGCACCGGCTTCGACTGCTTCGACACGCTCGCCCACACCCTGGACCCGCGCGTCCAGGGAGTGCAGCGCGCCAACCGGCTGCTCCTGAAGGACACCCTCGAAGGCCTCGGGTTCGTCAACCTCGCCGAGGAATGGTGGCACTACACCTACAAGCCCGAGCCCTATCCGGACACCTACTTCGACTTCCCCGTGTCCGAGAGGTCGCTGACCTCTACCCGCTGAGCCGGTCCGCCCGCCCCGTGACGACGGGCGGGCACGCCGTACGGCACCGCGGCCGAGGACGGACCGAAGGCGCACCGAAGACGGAGGCGCCCGAAGCCGGAGCCGGGTGATCGGCTACAGTCCCGGCGTGTCCGAAACCCCGCACCCGCCTGCCGACTTCGCCCCCGACTCGCACTGTTCGAGTTGCGGAGCACCCTACGGAGAGGGCATCTCCGGCTGGCCCCGCACCTGTGCCGCCTGTGGAGCCGTCGCCTACCGCAACCCCTTGCCGGTCGCGGTGGCCCTGCAACCCGTCTACGACGCCCAGGGCACCGCCCTGGTCGTCATCACCCGGACCATCACCCCCGCGCGCGGGGGCATCGCGTTGCCCGGTGGCTTCATAGACGACCGGGAGGACTGGCGACATGCCGTCGTCCGGGAACTCAGGGAAGAGACGGGCATCGACGCCGCCAGCCGCGAGGTACGCCTCGCCGACGCGATGAGCTCTCCCGCCGGCCACCTGCTGCTCTTCGGCCTCCTCCCTGAGCGCCCGGCGGCCGACCTTCCTGCCTCCGCCGCCACGGACGAGACCGAGGGCTGGCACCTGCTGCGCAGACCGGCCGAACTCGCCTTCCCGCTGCACACTCTGGCGGCCAGGGCATGGTTCGAGGGACGGTACTGAGGGGCTCCTCGGCCCCCGCAGGGCCCTTCAGAGCGTCCCGAGGCCCCGCATCCGAACGGGACGCCCCGGCTCGCTCGTGCCGCTGTCCCCTTCCCGCCTGACGACCACGCGCTTCCCCTCCCAGCGCGTCACATAGCGTTCCACCTCCGGCTCCTCCCAGCCGTCGCCCTCGTCAGGCACCACGAGGCCACCACCGGCCCGCCCGCGCGCGGGAGCCCACACCTCCAGCTCCAGAGCGCCGTCATCGCCCCGGACGGGCAGGACGGCACCCGCGCGCGCCAGAACCGGAATCCGCGACAAGGGGGCGTCGAGCAGCACCTGGGCCGGCCCCTCGTACGCCTCCTCGGTGACGGTGTCGTACCAGCGCCCCCGCGGCAGCTGGACCGCACGCCGGTCCGCCCCGTGGTCCAGCACCGGTGCCACGAGGAGACAGTCACCGAGCAGGAAGGTGTCCTCGCAGTCGCGCAGCGCCCGGTCCTCGGGCGCGCTCCACCACACCGGACGCACGTACGGTGCTCCGGTACGGGCCGCCAGATGCGCGAGCGTCACGAAGTAGGGCAACAGCCGCCGCCGCTCGACGAGCGCCGCACGCGCGTGCTCCAGAACGTCGGCACCGAACTCCCAGGGCTCCCGGCGCCCCGCCCGCAGACCCGCGTGCGTACGGAACAGCGGGAGATACGCGCCGAGCTGGAACCACCGCAGATACAACTCCGGCGACGGACTCCCGTCGAAGCCCCCCACGTCCGGCCCCGAGTACGGCACCCCGCACAGACCGAGCCCCAGCACCAACGACAGCGACGCCCGCAAACCCGGCCAGCCGGTGGCCACGTCCCCGGACCAGGTCCCTCCGTAGCGCTGCATTCCGGCCCACCCGGAGCGCGAGAAGAGGAACGGCCGCTCCTGGGGAGCCAGCCGGCGCAGACCCTCGTACGCGGCCCGGGCCATCCCCAGGGCGTACACATTGTGAGCCTCCCGATGGTCACCCCCGCGCCCCTCCAGAGAGTGCCGCGCCGACCGCGGCAGCGTCGACTCCCCGAAGGCCGTGAACGACGTCGGCTCGTTCATGTCGTGCCAGAACCCCGCGAACCCCTGCGCGAGCCGCTCCTCGTAGAGACCGCCCCACCACTCCCGCACGCGCGCGTCCGTGAAGTCCGGATGGACCGAGTCCCCGGCCCACACGACGCTGCGTACGGGCCGGCCCGAGGCATCCCTCACGAAGGCGTTCTCCGCGACGCCACTGTCGTACACCGCGTTGCCCGGCTCGGCCTTGACGGCCGCGTCGACGATCGACACCAGCCGGATGCCGTCACGACGCAGATCCCCGGCGAGCGCCGGCAGTTTCGGGAACCGTTCCCGGTCGACCGTGAACACCTGATGCGCGTCGTAGTGGTCGATGTCCAGATGAACCGCGTCGAGCGGCAGATCACGCTCCTGGTAGCCCGCGACGATCCGCCGCACCTCCTGCTCGCTGCCGAAGCCCCAGCGCGCGTGATGGTGCCCCAGCGCCCAGGCGGGCGGCAGCGCGGGCGCCCCGGCCAGCGACACCCAGGCGTTCAGTACGCGCGCCGGGGTGCCCACTATCACCCAGCAGCGCAGTGGCCCGCCGTCCATTCGCAGCTCGCACGTCCCGGCCCGGTCATGGCCGGAGCCCGCACCCTCCTCGCCCTCGCGCAGGGCCACGGTGCCGTTCCACGAGGTGTCGTGGAACACGAGATGGGTGCCCGCGTCCGCGACCACCATCTGCACGGGCATGGTGATGTACAGCGGGTCCTCGCCGGGCGCGAAGGCGCGCCGCGGATCGGTGTTCCACAACCGGTACGTGCCGTCGCGCAGCCGGGGACCCGCCGCCCGCCCGCCCAGACCGAAGAACCGGGCGTCGGCGGCCACTTCCGAACGCTGCATCCAGCGCGCCGCACCCCCGCCGACCGGCTCCCACCAGCGGGGCGGCGGGTCGCGGCGCAGGATCACCCCACCAGGGGTGCGCACCTCGACGGCGCCGTGCCGCGAGACGACGACCGTCACCCGTTCGGCCACCACCCGCCACCCGCCGTCCTTGTCGGGCTCCAGGACGGCCCGCGGGTCCGGCTCCGGACAACGGCCGGCGAGCCCGTACGACGGCTCCGGACCGGCGCCGTCCCAGCCCCAGAACACCGCCCCACTCACCGCGACCATGATCCGCAGTTCGGATCGGGTGAACCGGACGACACCGCCGCCCGGCCCAGGTTCCACGGCCTGCACCGGGCCCGGTACCCGCGCACGCTCGGCTCCCCGTCGCGGCAGCCCGGCGGCATCGGCACGCCGCCTGCGCCATGCGGCCCGCACGGTCCGCAACCCTTGGGCCGCCCCCGTCGAACCGACCGCCTTCACCGAACGCACCAGGTCACGACCATCCATGCTGCTCACCCTGCCATTGCCTCCACCGAACGGGTGAGTCGTTCAACTTCCGTTCACCCGTGGTGAGGGCACATCTTCACGTCGGCGACTATGTGTGGCGCACCCTGGTGCTGAAGTCGATCACATGGCATCGTCCCTGTCAGCCGCGCGACGCGCACACCCCAGCTCGTGCGCGACCGACGCACACGACGCGCACAGTCCGGGAGCCGCCCCATGTCCACCGCGAACCCCTCACCGCTCTGGGAGCCCGATCCGGAGCGCATCGCCCAGGCACGGATCACGAAGTTCCAGGCCTGGGCGGCCGAGCACCACGGAGCCCCGTCCCACGGTGGCTACGCGGCACTGCACCGCTGGTCGGTGGACGAACTGGACACGTTCTGGAAAGCCGTCACCGAGTGGTTCGACGTACGCTTCTCGACCCCCTACGCGCGCGTGCTCGGCGACCGGTCGATGCCCGGCGCCGAATGGTTCCCGGGAGCGACCCTCAACTACGCCGAGCACGCCCTGCGCGCGGCCGGAACCCGCGCGGACGAACCGGCGCTCCTGTACGTCGACGAGACCCACGAGCCGGCCCCCGTGAGCTGGTCCGAGCTGCGCCGCCAGGTCGGCTCCCTGGCCGCCGAGCTGCGCGCCCTCGGCGTACACCCGGGCGACCGCGTCAGCGGCTATCTCCCGAACGTTCCGCAGGCCGTGGTCGCCCTGCTCGCCACGGCCGCCGTGGGAGGCGTGTGGACCTCCTGCGCTCCCGACTTCGGAGCCCGCAGCGTCCTCGACCGCTTCCAGCAGGTCGAACCCGTCGTGCTCTTCACGGTCGACGGCTACCGCTACGGCGGCAAGGAACACGACCGTCGCGACGTGGTCGCCGAGCTGCGTGGCGAACTGCCCACCCTGCGCGCCGTCGTGCACATCCCGCTGCTCGGCACCGAGGCCCCCGAAGGAGCCCTGGACTGGTCCACGCTGACCTCCGCCGACGTGGAACCGGTCTTCGAGCCGGTGCCGTTCGACCACCCCCTGTGGGTGCTCTATTCCTCGGGAACGACCGGCCTGCCCAAGGCGATCGTCCAGTCCCAGGGCGGCATCCTCGTCGAACACCTCAAGCAGCTCGGGCTGCACTGCGACCTGAGCACCGAGGACCGCTTCTTCTGGTACACGTCCACCGGCTGGATGATGTGGAACTTCCTCGTCTCCGGCCTGCTCACGGGCACCACGATCGTCCTGTACGACGGCAGCCCCGGCTACCCGGACACCGGCGCCCAGTGGCGTATCGCCGAACGTACGGGAGCGACCCTCTTCGGTACGTCCGCGGCGTACGTCATGGCGTGCCGCAAGGCGGGGGTGCACCCCTCGCGCGACGTCGACCTCACGCGCGTGCGATGCGTCGCGACCACCGGCTCGCCCCTGCCGCCCGACGGTTTCCGCTGGCTGCACGACGAGGTGCGGGAGGACCTGTGGATCGCCTCCGTCAGCGGGGGGACCGACGTGTGCTCCTGCTTCGCGGGAGCCGTGCCCACCCTCCCGGTGTACATCGGCGAGCTCCAGGCGGCGGGCCTCGGCACGGACCTCCAGTCCTGGGACCCCAGCGGCAAGCCCCTCATCGACGAAGTCGGTGAGCTCGTGGTCACCAACCCGATGCCTTCCATGCCCATCCGCTTCTGGAACGACCCCGACGGCAGCCGGTACCACGACAGTTACTTCGACACCTATCCCGGAGTGTGGCGTCACGGCGACTGGATCACCGTCACCTCGCGGGACTCCGTGATCATCCATGGCCGCTCCGACTCCACGCTCAACCGCCAGGGCGTGCGCATGGGGTCGGCCGACATCTACGAAGCCGTCGAACGCCTCCCCGAGATCAAGGAGTCGCTCGTCATCGGCATCGAACAGCCCGACGGCGGCTACTGGATGCCCCTCTTCGTCCACCTCGTCCCCGGAGCCGCACTCGACGAAGCCCTGCTGAACCGCATCAAGCGGACGATCCGCGAACAGCTCTCCCCGCGCCATGTCCCCGACGAGGTCATCGAGGTCCCGGGCGTCCCGCACACGCTCACGGGCAAACGCATCGAGGTCCCGGTCAAGCGCCTGCTGCAGGGCGCTCCTCTGGACAAGGCGGTGAACGTCGGCTCCGTGGACAACGTCGAACTGCTGAGGTTCTACGAGGAACTGGCCCGCAAGCGCGGCTGACCAGCCTGCGCGGCCAACCCGCTCGGGCGGCCTCGGACTCGCACCGTCCGCCCGGCGCGGCACCGGTCCACTCGCTGTCACCGCGACCGTCCAGCCGCGCCCGTCGGCTGGACGGTCGCGACACGTCCACCCCCGTGACCTGCCTGTTCCCTCACGGAATGGGCCACGGGCACGTCGCCCCCGGGCCGTTGTCAGTGCCGCCGGTTACTGTGAGTGAGCATTGATCGACTGTGCACACAGGGGGAAACAATGGCGCACACCGAACACCAGACCATGCGACGCGTCCTGCGCCGTGAAATCGCCGGCACGATCGGTCTCCTGACCGACGCGCACGACTTCACGGCGATGCGGCGCTACCGCACCTTCACCTTCGACGACCACACGGCCTACCTCCAGCAGGTGGAATCCTTGCTGCGGACCCTCGCGGCCCAGGGCAGCCACACCACGGTGGCACTCTTCGACCCCGAGGAGTACGCGGAGTTCTGCGTCCACAACGGCCTGGAACCCGACGCCGCCGCCAGCCGCACCCGTTTCACCGCCGAACTGGCCTCCACCGGCTCCACCGTTCCCTATCGTGGCCAGCCTCTCGCCGAACTCGTCCCGGACCTGATCGACGAAGCCGTCCGCAAAGCGACCTGGGAGTACGCGACGACGCTCCTGGCCCGCGTCGGCAACTGCGCCTCCTGCGGTGAGGACATCGGACGCGCGTCCTTCGCGCGGGCCTCACACCTTCTCGCCCGGGTCCTCGACACCGCGGGTCCCGGCGAGCGCCATCTCGTGTGCAGCGTCTCGACGGCACCCGAAGCACTCGTCGCTGCGCTCCGAGCCCACGACGACGCCGAGGGCACCGCCCGCCTCGACGAAGCGGAAGCCCTGGAATTCACCACGGTCCTCGCCCTCGGCATCGCCACCGGGAGCGCCGGCGGCCTCGTCATGCGCACCACCGCCCCCGGCACGACCGACCGCGTCTACGGATGGCGCCTGCGCGCCGACGGACTGGAGCCCCTCACCGCCGGCGAGGTCTTCGACGCCTACTGCACCGATGCCGTGTCCGGAGACCTCGTCCCGCCGGAATCGGGCGTCGACTACTGCGTACCGCCCGACCTCGGACCCGAAGGAGGGACGACGGACCACACCCACTGAACGCGAAGGGGCGCCCCACCCGCAGGTGGAGCGCCCCTCGTCGGACGACCCTCGCTGGGCGAGGAGTCCCGTCACTCGCCGGAGAGCACCGCCTGAGCCGCCGTGCGCGCCTCCTCGGCCGTGTCCGCGGCACGTGCGGCCGCGGCGGCACGTTCGCACTGCGCGAGCGTGTACTTGGCGAGCGTCGCCCGGACGTAGGGAATCGACGCGGCACCCATCGACAGGGAGGTGATCCCCAGGCCGGTCAGGACACACGCGAGCAGCGGGTCCGATGCGGCCTCACCGCAGACACCACAGCTCTTGCCCTCGGTCTTCGCCGCCTCGGCGGACAGCGCGACCAGGTCGAGCAACGCCGGCTGCCAGGGATCCTGCAGCCGGGACACCGCGCCCACCTGCCGGTCCGCGGCGAAGGTGTACTGCGCGAGGTCGTTCGTGCCCAGGGACAGGAACTCGACCTCCTGGAGGATCGATCGCGCCCGCAGCGCTGCCGACGGGATCTCCACCATGGCACCGAACTTCGCTCGCAGTCCGGCGGCACGGCACGCGTCGGCGAACGCCTTGGCGTCGATCCGGTCCGCGACCATCGGAGCCATCACCTCGAGGTAGACCGGCAGCCCTTCCGAAGCCTTCGCCAGCGCCGTCAGCTGCGTGCGCAGCACGTCGGGGTGGTCGAGCAGCGTACGCAGACCGCGCACGCCCAGCGCCGGGTTCGGCTCGTCGGCCGGAGTCAGGAACTCGAGCGGCTTGTCCGCGCCCGCGTCCAGCACCCGTACCACGACACGCCCCTCGGGGAACGCCTCGAGCACCTGCCGGTACGCCTCTACCTGCTTCTCCTCCGAGGGCGCCTGCTTGCTGTCGTCCAGGAAGAGGAACTCGGTACGGAACAGACCGACACCTTCGGCGCCGGCCTCCACAGCGGCCGGCACGTCCGAGGGTCCACCGACGTTGGCGAGCAGCGGCACCTTGTGTCCGTCGGAGGTGGCGCCGGGACCGGTCGAGACGGACAGCGCCGCCCTGCGTTCCTCGGCGGCGGCCTGAAGCTGCGCCTTCTTCTCCGCGCTCGGCTCCACGAAGATCTCACCGGTGCTGCCGTCCACAGCGATCACGGTGCCCTCGGCGAGTTCGCCGGCGCCGGGCAGTGCGACCACGGCGGGCACGCCGAGTGCCCGCGCCAGGATCGCGCTGTGGCTGGTCGGTCCGCCCTCCTCGGTGACGAAGCCGAGCACGAGGGTGGGGTCGAGCAGCGCCGTGTCCGCGGGGGCGAGGTCACGGGCGATGAGGACGTAGGGCTCGTCACTGTCCGGGACACCCGGCATGGGCACGCCGAGCAGCCGGGCGACGATGCGGTTCCGCACGTCGTCGAGGTCGGCGACACGACCGGCGAGGTACTCGCCGGCACCGGCCAACAGAGCCCGGTAGGAGGCGAACGCGTCGTAGACCGCGCGCTCGGCCGTGCTGCCGACGGCGATACGCCGGTCGACGTCCGCCATCAGCTCGGGGTCCTGGGCCATCATGGCCTGCGCCTCGAGCACGTGCTGGGCCTCGCCCCCCGCCAGATTCCCGCGCGCAACCAGGTCGGCCGCCACGGCCTCGACGGCCTTGCGGGCGCGCCCCTGTTCGCGCTCCGCGTCTTCTGCCGGGATCTGCTTGGCAGGCGGTTCGAGGACCGCCGTTCCCATGTGCCGAACCTCGCCGATCGCCACACCGTGGCTCACGCCGACGCCTCGCAGCGTTGTCTCCATCTCACCCGTCTCCGATAGTGCGGCGGGTCCCGCCGCCGCGGTGGTTTTGCGATGTGCCGTCGAGGACGGCACAGAGGTCACTGCCAGGCGAAGAGGGTGTCGCCGGACTTCACGTCGCCGTCCTCGCGGACGTCGGAGAGGGAGTCGGCCGTGGCCTCGAGTGCGACGACCGGGCAGATCGGCGACTTGCCGGCCTGCTCCACGGCAGCCGGGTTCCAGCGCAACACGGCCTGACCGCGCGTCACGGTGTCTCCCTTGTTGACGAGCAGCTCGAAGCCCTCGCCGTTGAGCTGCACGGTGTCGATGCCCAGGTGCGTGAGCACCCCGTGACCCTGGTCGTCGACGACGACGAAGGCGTGGGGGTGGAGCGACACGATTACTCCGTCCACGGGAGCGACGGCCTCCGAGGGCTCACGTAGGGGATCGATCGCCGTACCGGGGCCGACCATCGCCCCGGAGAAGACGGGGTCCGGTACCGCGGCGAGTCCGATGGCGCGTCCCGCAAGAGGGGACGTAACGGTGGTCATGGGAAGCCTCCCAGAGGTGGAGATTCATGAGGGGCCGTCACTGCCTGTCCGGGACGGCGCACTGTTTGAGCAGGGTATGTCATATGAAGTGCCGGTTCTGCACGAGAGGTTCCGGTTGACAGACGTAGAGCACGGCGCAAACGATTTGCGCCCGCTCCGAGGCCCCCTGTACAGTCGTACTCCTGCTTGAGGCTGAGCGGCGCGTCCAAGCGTCGTTGCCTGGCAGCACCCAACTTGTCAGATCCTATCTCGGGGTCCTCTTCTGCATGTCTGCAGGATGGTGGTCAGAGAGACGGAAAAACACTGATAGTGTTTTGGAACCGCCGGAAAGGGAAACGCGAAAGCGGAAACCTGGAAAGCACCGAGGAAATCGGATACGGAAACGGTCTGATAGAGTCGGAAACGCAAGACCGAAGGGAAGCGCCCGGAGGAAAGCCCGAGAGGGTGAGTACAAAGGAAGCGTCCGTTCCTTGAGAACTCAACAGCGTGCCAAAAATCAACGCCAGATATGTTGATACCCCGTCTCCGGCCGATCGGCTGGGACGAGGTTCCTTTGAAAAAGTCCTGCCCCTTCGGGGTAGGCGCACAGCGAGGACGCTGTGAACCGGGAGGATTATTCCTCTTCCTGGTTCCGCTCTCGTGGTGTCGTCCCGATTACGGGAAAACATTCACGGAGAGTTTGATCCTGGCTCAGGACGAACGCTGGCGGCGTGCTTAACACATGCAAGTCGAACGATGAAGCCCTTCGGGGTGGATTAGTGGCGAACGGGTGAGTAACACGTGGGCAATCTGCCCTTCACTCTGGGACAAGCCCTGGAAACGGGGTCTAATACCGGATAATACCTGCCTGGGCATCTGGGTGGGTTGAAAGCTCCGGCGGTGAAGGATGAGCCCGCGGCCTATCAGCTTGTTGGTGAGGTAGTGGCTCACCAAGGCGACGACGGGTAGCCGGCCTGAGAGGGCGACCGGCCACACTGGGACTGAGACACGGCCCAGACTCCTACGGGAGGCAGCAGTGGGGAATATTGCACAATGGGCGAAAGCCTGATGCAGCGACGCCGCGTGAGGGATGACGGCCTTCGGGTTGTAAACCTCTTTCAGCAGGGAAGAAGCGAAAGTGACGGTACCTGCAGAAGAAGCGCCGGCTAACTACGTGCCAGCAGCCGCGGTAATACGTAGGGCGCAAGCGTTGTCCGGAATTATTGGGCGTAAAGAGCTCGTAGGCGGCTTGTCACGTCGGGTGTGAAAGCCCGGGGCTTAACCCCGGGTCTGCATTCGATACGGGCTAGCTAGAGTGTGGTAGGGGAGATCGGAATTCCTGGTGTAGCGGTGAAATGCGCAGATATCAGGAGGAACACCGGTGGCGAAGGCGGATCTCTGGGCCATTACTGACGCTGAGGAGCGAAAGCGTGGGGAGCGAACAGGATTAGATACCCTGGTAGTCCACGCCGTAAACGGTGGGAACTAGGTGTTGGCGACATTCCACGTCGTCGGTGCCGCAGCTAACGCATTAAGTTCCCCGCCTGGGGAGTACGGCCGCAAGGCTAAAACTCAAAGGAATTGACGGGGGCCCGCACAAGCAGCGGAGCATGTGGCTTAATTCGACGCAACGCGAAGAACCTTACCAAGGCTTGACATACACCGGAAAGCATTAGAGATAGTGCCCCCCTTGTGGTCGGTGTACAGGTGGTGCATGGCTGTCGTCAGCTCGTGTCGTGAGATGTTGGGTTAAGTCCCGCAACGAGCGCAACCCTTGTTCTGTGTTGCCAGCATGCCCTTCGGGGTGATGGGGACTCACAGGAGACTGCCGGGGTCAACTCGGAGGAAGGTGGGGACGACGTCAAGTCATCATGCCCCTTATGTCTTGGGCTGCACACGTGCTACAATGGCAGGTACAATGAGCTGCGAAGCCGTGAGGCGGAGCGAATCTCAAAAAGCCTGTCTCAGTTCGGATTGGGGTCTGCAACTCGACCCCATGAAGTCGGAGTTGCTAGTAATCGCAGATCAGCATTGCTGCGGTGAATACGTTCCCGGGCCTTGTACACACCGCCCGTCACGTCACGAAAGTCGGTAACACCCGAAGCCGGTGGCCCAACCCCTTGTGGGAGGGAGCTGTCGAAGGTGGGACTGGCGATTGGGACGAAGTCGTAACAAGGTAGCCGTACCGGAAGGTGCGGCTGGATCACCTCCTTTCTAAGGAGCATCTAGGCTGCCAGGCTTGCCTGGTGGTCCAGGGCCATTACGTCGGCACACGTTCGACGGTGGTTGCTCATGGGTGGAACGTTGATTATTCGGCACTTTCAGTCATCTCGGGCTGCCAGTACTGCTCTTCGGAGCGTGGAAAGCTGATCATGAGTGGCGAGGGTGTCGGGCACGCTGTTGGGTGTCTGAAGGTACGGCCGATTGTTGGCTGCCTTCAGTGCCGGCCCCAGTGAACTTCCCTTCGGGGCAGGGTGATGGGTGGTTGGTCGTTGTTTGAGAACTGCACAGTGGACGCGAGCATCTGTGGCCAAGTTTTTAAGGGCGCACGGTGGATGCCTTGGCACCAGGAACCGATGAAGGACGTGGGAGGCCACGATAGTCCCCGGGGAGTCGTCAACCAGGCTTTGATCCGGGGGTTTCCGAATGGGGAAACCCGGCAGTCGTCATGGGCTGTCACCCTTGCCTGAACACATAGGGCAAGTGGAGGGAACGCGGGGAAGTGAAACATCTCAGTACCCGCAGGAAGAGAAAACAACCGTGATTCCGGGAGTAGTGGCGAGCGAAACTGGATGAGGCCAAACCATATGCGTGTGAGACCCGGCAGGGGTTGCGTATGTGGGGTTGTGGGATTTCTCTTTCACGGTCTGCCGGCCGTGAGACGAGTCAGAAACCGTTGATGTAGGCGAAGGACATGCGAAAGGTCCGGCGTAGAGGGTAAGACCCCCGTAGTCGAAACGTCAACGGCTCGTTTGAGAAACACCCAAGTAGCACGGGGCCCGAGAAATCCCGTGTGAATCTGGCGGGACCACCCGCTAAGCCTAAATATTCCCTGGTGACCGATAGCGGATAGTACCGTGAGGGAATGGTGAAAAGTACCGCGGGAGCGGAGTGAAATAGTACCTGAAACCGTGTGCCTACAAGCCGTGGGAGCGTCGCGCATTGAGTTTACTCAGTGCGTCGTGACTGCGTGCCTTTTGAAGAATGAGCCTGCGAGTTTGCGGTGTGTTGCGAGGTTAACCCGTGTGGGGAAGCCGTAGCGAAAGCGAGTCCGAATAGGGCGATTTAGTAGCGCGCTCAAGACCCGAAGCGGAGTGATCTAGCCATGGGCAGGTTGAAGCGGCTGTAAGAGGTCGTGGAGGACCGAACCCACCAGGGTTGAAAACCTGGGGGATGACCTGTGGTTAGGGGTGAAAGGCCAATCAAACTCCGTGATAGCTGGTTCTCCCCGAAATGCATTTAGGTGCAGCGTCGTGTGTTTCTTGCCGGAGGTAGAGCACTGGATAGGCGATGGGCCCTACCGGGTTACTGACCTTAGCCAAACTCCGAATGCCGGTAAGTGAGAGCGCGGCAGTGAGACTGTGGGGGATAAGCTCCATGGTCGAGAGGGAAACAGCCCAGAGCATCGACTAAGGCCCCTAAGCGTACGCTAAGTGGGAAAGGATGTGGAGTCGCACAGACAACCAGGAGGTTGGCTTAGAAGCAGCCACCCTTGAAAGAGTGCGTAATAGCTCACTGGTCTAGTGATTCCGCGCCGACAATGTAGCGGGGCTCAAGCGTACCGCCGAAGTCGTGTCATTGCAGCAATAGGGCCAACGCCTGCTGTGATGGGTAGGGGAGCGTCGTGTGCCGGGTGAAGCCGCGCCGGAAGGCAGTGGTGGACGGTTCACGAGTGAGAATGCAGGCATGAGTAGCGATACACACGTGAGAAACGTGTGCGCCGATTGACTAAGGGTTCCTGGGTCAAGCTGATCTGCCCAGGGTAAGTCGGGACCTAAGGCGAGGCCGACAGGCGTAGTCGATGGATAACCGGTTGATATTCCGGTACCCGCTGTGAAGCGTCAAACATTGAACCAGGCGATGCTAAGTCCGTGAAGCCGCCCTGGAGCCTTCGGGCAAAGGGGAGTGGTGGAGCCGATGGTCCAGACCTGTAGTAGGTGAGTGATGGGGTGACGCAGGAAGGTAGTCCATCCCGGGCGGTGGTTGTCCCGGGGTAAGGGTGTAGGCCGTGTGATAGGTAAATCCGTCGCACATCAAGGCTGAGACCTGATGCCGAGCCGATTGTGGTGAAGTGGATGATCCTATGCTGTCGAGAAAAGCCTCTAGCGAGTTTCATGGCGGCCCGTACCCTAAACCGACTCAGGTGGTCAGGTAGAGAATACCGAGGCGTTCGGGTGAACTATGGTTAAGGAACTCGGCAAAATGCCCCCGTAACTTCGGGAGAAGGGGGGCCATCACTGGTGATCCGATTTACTCGGTGAGCTGGGGGTGGCCGCAGAGACCAGCGAGAAGCGACTGTTTACTAAAAACACAGGTCCGTGCGAAGCCGTAAGGCGATGTATACGGACTGACGCCTGCCCGGTGCTGGAACGTTAAGGGGACCGGTTAGTCAAACTTCGGTTTGGCGAAGCTGAGAACTTAAGCGCCAGTAAACGGCGGTGGTAACTATAACCATCCTAAGGTAGCGAAATTCCTTGTCGGGTAAGTTCCGACCTGCACGAATGGCGTAACGACTTCTCGACTGTCTCAACCATAGGCCCGGTGAAATTGCACTACGAGTAAAGATGCTCGTTTCGCGCAGCAGGACGGAAAGACCCCGGGACCTTTACTACAGTTTGATATTGGTGTTCGGTTCGGCTTGTGTAGGATAGCTGGGAGACTTTGAAGTCATGGCGCCAGCCATGGTGGAGTCGTCGTTGAAATACCAGTCTGGTCGTGCTGGATGTCTAACCTGGGTCCGTGATCCGGATCAGGGACAGTGTCTGATGGGTAGTTTAACTGGGGCGGTTGCCTCCTAAAGAGTAACGGAGGCGCCCAAAGGTTCCCTCAGCCTGGTTGGTAATCAGGTGTTGAGTGTAAGTGCACAAGGGAGCTTGACTGTGAGACCGACGGGTCGAGCAGGGACGAAAGTCGGGACTAGTGATCCGGCGGTGGCTTGTGGAAGCGCCGTCGCTCAACGGATAAAAGGTACCCCGGGGATAACAGGCTGATCTTCCCCAAGAGTCCATATCGACGGGATGGTTTGGCACCTCGATGTCGGCTCGTCGCATCCTGGGGCTGGAGTCGGTCCCAAGGGTTGGGCTGTTCGCCCATTAAAGCGGTACGCGAGCTGGGTTTAGAACGTCGTGAGACAGTTCGGTCCCTATCCGCTGTGCGCGTAGGAATATTGAGAAGGGCTGTCCCTAGTACGAGAGGACCGGGACGGACGAACCTCTGGTGTGCCAGTTGTCCTGCCAAGGGCATGGCTGGTTGGCTACGTTCGGGAGGGATAACCGCTGAAAGCATCTAAGCGGGAAGCCTGCTTCGAGATGAGTATTCCCACCCCCTTTGAGGGGTTAAGGCTCCCAGTAGACGACTGGGTTGATAGGCCGGATCTGGAAGGCGGGTAACCGCTGGAGGTGACCGGTACTAATAGGCCGAGGGCTTGTCCTCAGTTGCTCGCGTCCACTGTGTTGGTTCTGAAACCACGAACAACCGTCGTAGCTTTGCCACGGCTCCGGTTGACAGTTTCATAGTGTTTCGGTGGTCATAGCGTGAGGGAAACGCCCGGTTACATTCCGAACCCGGAAGCTAAGCCTTACAGCGCCGATGGTACTGCAGGGGGGACCCTGTGGGAGAGTAGGACGCCGCCGAACAAAATTTAGAGCTCCGGCTCTCGGGCAATACGCTCGAGAGCCGGAGCTTTTTTGTTTTCCGGGCTTTCCCAGCCGTCCTCGCAACGCGTTTTGCGGCGGGGCGCACACCCGCCGCGTCGCGGTGTCAGGGCTGCGGGTAAGGTCAGGGGGCATCGTTGGCACATTTCCCACAGGAGGCCCCCGGGTGGAGGTCCAGGAGACCCGCGTTCAGACGGACCGGGTCCTCACCATCCCGAACATCCTCAGCATGGCACGCCTGGTCGGCGTACCCATCTTCCTGTGGCTGATCCTCAGGCCGGAGTTCGGAGGCCCCAAGAGCGACGGCTGGGCCCTGCTCGTGCTCATGCTGAGCGGCATCAGTGACTATCTCGACGGGAAGCTCGCACGGCGCTGGAACCAGATCAGCAGCCTCGGCCGGCTGCTGGACCCCGCGGCCGACCGCCTCTACATCCTGTCCACTCTCGTGGGCCTCACCTGGCGCGAGATTCTGCCGATCTGGCTGACCGCCGCACTTCTTGCGCGTGAACTGGTACTGCTGGTCATGGTGGGCATCCTCAGGCGCCACGGCTATCCGCCGCCGCAGGTGAACTTCCTGGGGAAGGCAGCCACCTTCAACCTGATGTACGCCTTCCCGTTGTTGCTGCTCAGCGACGGACACGGATGGATCGCGTCACTCGGTGCGATTTTCGGATGGGCGTTCGCCGGGTGGGGTACAACCCTCTATTGGTGGGCAGGAGTCCTGTACATGGTGCAGGTCCGCCGGCTTGTCCGGGCGGACACCATCGCCGATTGAGCTCGGCCCGAGGGGGCAGTTGAAGCGCCCCGATGGCCCGCGCTCGAAAACTGCGGGACAATCTGGACGGGTGAAGTCGGCTAGTCCGTCGTCTCTTAAAGGAGGACGCTTCCGACATGAAGGCCGTAGTGATGGCCGGAGGCGAAGGTACTCGCCTTCGTCCCATGACCTCAAGCATGCCCAAGCCGCTCCTGCCCGTGGCCAACCGCCCGATCATGGAGCACGTGCTCAGGCTGCTCAAAAGGCATGGGCTCAACGAGACCGTTGTGACTGTTCAGTTCCTGGCCTCTCTGGTCAAGAACTACTTCGGTGACGGCGAGGAGCTCGGCATGGAGCTCACCTATGCCAATGAGGAGAAGCCACTCGGTACTGCCGGTAGCGTCAAGAACGCCGAAGAGGCGTTGAAGGACGACACCTTCCTGGTGATCTCCGGCGATGCCCTGACCGACTTCGACCTCACCGATCTCATCAATTTCCACAAGGAAAAGGGTGCGCTGGTCACCGTCTGCCTGACGCGTGTCCCCAACCCCCTCGAATTCGGCATCACCATCGTGGACGAAGAGGGCAAGGTCGAGCGCTTCCTGGAGAAGCCGACCTGGGGTCAGGTCTTCTCGGACACGGTGAACACGGGTATTTACGTCATGGAGCCCGAAGTCTTCGACTACGTCGAGGCGGATGTCTCGGTCGACTGGTCAGGCGATGTCTTCCCTCAACTGATGAAGGAAGGAAAGCCGGTCTTCGGATACATCGCCGAGGGCTACTGGGAGGACGTGGGCACCCACGAGAGCTACGTGAAGGCGCAGGCCGACGTCCTGGAGGGCAAGGTCGACGTCGAGATCGACGGCTTCGAGATCTCCCCGGGCGTGTGGGTCGCCGAAGGCGCCGAAGTGCACCCCGACGCCGTGCTGCGCGGGCCGCTCTACATCGGGGACTACGCGAAGGTCGAGGCGGACGCCGAAATCCGTGAACACACGGTCATCGGCTCCAACGTCGTCGTCAAAAGCGGTGCCTTCCTGCACAGAGCCGTCGTGCACGACAACGTGTACGTCGGCCAGCACAGCAATCTCCGGGGCTGTGTCATCGGCAAGAACACCGACATCATGCGGGCCGCACGGATCGAGGACGGCGCCGTCATCGGCGACGAATGCCTCGTCGGCGAAGAATCGATCATTCAGGGAAACGTACGCGTCTATCCCTTCAAGACCATCGAGGCCGGCGCCTTCGTCAACACCTCGGTGATCTGGGAGTCGCGCGGTCAGGCGCATCTCTTCGGAGCGCGCGGTGTGTCCGGCATCCTGAATGTGGAGATCACTCCGGAACTGGCGGTGCGACTCGCGGGCGCTTACGCGACGACGCTCAAGAAGGGCTCCACGGTCACCACTGCCCGTGACCACTCCCGAGGTGCGCGGGCGCTGAAGAGGGCGGTCATCTCGGCGCTGCAGGCCAGCGCCATCGACGTACGCGACCTGGAGAACGTACCGCTGCCTGTGGCCAGGCAGCAGACGGCGCGAGGCAGCGCGGGCGGGATCATGATCCGCACGACACCCGGGGTGCCGGACTCCGTCGACATCATGTTCTTCGACGGGGAAGGTGCCGACCTGTCACAGGGTGGGCAGCGGAAGCTCGACCGGGTGTTCGCGCGACAGGAGTACCGGCGCGCGTTCCCGGGTGAGATCGGGGATCTGTACTTCCCGGCCAGCGTCTTCGACTCGTACACGGGCTCCCTGCTCAGGAACGTGGACACGACGGGTGTCGCCGAGTCGGGGCTGAAGGTCGTCGTGGACGCCTCGAACGGCAGTGCCGGGCTGGTGCTTCCCAGCCTGTTGGGCAAGCTCGGTGTCGACTCCCTGACCATCAACCCCGGCCTGGACGAGTCCAGGCCGACGGAAACCGCCGACACCCGGCGGGCCGGACTGGTGCGGCTCGGCGAGATCGTCGCGTCCGCGCGCGCCGCGTTCGGAGTGCGCTTCGACCCGGTGGGCGAGCGGCTCTCGCTGGTCGACGAGAAGGGACGGATCGTCGAGGACGACCGGGCTCTCCTCGTGATGCTCGACCTGGTGGCCGCGGAACGGCGCAGCGGGCGAGTGGCGCTGCCGGTGACCACTACGCGCATCGCCGAGCAGGTGGCGGCCTATCACGGTACCCAGGTGGAGTGGACGACCACGTCGCCGGACGACCTGACCCGGGTCGGACGGGACGAGTCGACGATCTTCGGTGGTGACGGCCGCGGCGGCTTCATCATCCCGGAGTTCAGCAGTGTGTTCGACGGGGCGGCCGCCTTCGTCCGCCTCATCGGACTGGTGGCGCGGACGCAGCTCACGCTCAGCCAGATCGACGCGCGGATTCCGCGGGCGCACGTCCTCAAGCGGGACCTCGCGACTCCCTGGGCGGTCAAGGGCCTCGTGATGCGCCGAGTCGTGGAGGAGGCGGGGGACCGGTTCGTGGACACCACCGACGGTGTTCGGGTCGTGGAGGCCGACGGGCGCTGGGTGATGGTGCTGCCCGACCCCGCCGAGGCCGTGACGCATCTCTGGGCCGAAGGTCCCGACGTCGCGTCGGCTGAGGCCCTGCTCGACGAGTGGGCGGCCGTCGTGGACAGCGCCGGCCGCTAGCCGCAAACAGGCGGCGTTCGCCCCGTCGCGCGAGCGTCGCCTGGTTCGAGGCAGGCACACGCGCGTGCCGGACAGGTGTCCCCAAGGGGGGCCTGTCCGGCACGCGGGTGGGGCCATTCGGAGGTAGCACCCACGACGTGCGACGATGTGCGGCATGCCGCAGCAGCCCCCCGTTCGGAGCACACCTCCGCGCCCCCCGCGCCCGGACGCCTCCATGTCGCTGCTCACCAACGTCATGGACCACAGCCTCGACGACGGATACGCCGAGGCGGCCGCCCGCAGGAAGACCGAAGGCGCCGGCGGCATGCCGAAGACGGTACGGGCGAAGCTCGGTCTCGCCGCCGGTCTCGTGCTCGCCGCCCTGGTCGTGACCGTGGGAGCGGCCAACGCCCGGATCGCGGCGCCCGTGGTGGCCAAGGAGCGCCAGGAACTCATCGACCGGATCCAGCGCGAGACCTCGTCCGCGGACAAGCTCGAGAGCAGTGTCGACACCCTGCGCGACGACGTGAGCGCCCGGCAGCGCGAGGCGCTGAAAAAGCAGGGGGGCGGCGACCAGGCCGACCTGGTCGGCATCCTGTCGGGTGCCGTCGCCGTGCACGGTCCCGGCGTGAAGCTGGTCGTGAACGACGCCAAGGAAGCCACCCAGGGCGGTGACGGCGATCCGCGTGAGACCAACGGGTTCTCGGATACCGGCCGGGTCCGTGACCGTGACATGCAGCGGGTCGTCAACGGGCTCTGGGAGTCCGGTGCGGAGGCCGTGTCGATCAACGGACAGCGGCTGACGGCGCTCTCGGCGATCCGGGCCGCGGGAGACGCGATACTGGTCGACAACAAGCCGCTGGTGCCGCCCTACACGGTGCTCGCGGTAGGGGACGGCGAGCGGCTCAGCACCAGGTTCCAGAACAGTGCCGACGGGCTGTATCTTCACGCCCTTCAGGAGAACTACGGCATCCGGACCAGCATCTCCGTCGACGACGACGTCCGGTTGTCCGCTGCACCAAGTGTGATCGTACGTACAGCACAGCCGAGCACAGAGAAGGGCACATCGTGATCGCCGTACTGGGCCTCGTCGTGGGAGTCGTGGCTGGATTGTTGGTCCGGCCCGAGGTTCCGGTGATCGTGGAACCTTACCTTCCGATCGCCGTCGTGGCGGCGCTCGACGCCGTCTTCGGAGGCCTGCGCGCGATGCTCGACGGCATCTTCGACGACAAGGTCTTCGTCGTCTCGTTCCTGTCGAACGTGGTCGTCGCCGCGCTGATCGTCTTCCTGGGCGACAAGTTGGGCGTCGGCGCCCAGCTCTCCACCGGTGTCGTGGTCGTCCTCGGTATCCGTATCTTCTCCAACGCCGCGGCGATCCGCCGGCACGTGTTCCGGGCGTGAGGCCGATGAGCAACGAGGGTGAGACCCCCGACAACCGACTGCGCAGGGAACTTCCCGAAGAGGTTCCGGCCGCGGCCGCCGAGAGCTCGGCTCCCCAGCAGCAGGGCGCGCCCCCGCCGGAGGACGCGGAGGCCGCCACGGCGCTGACCGGCCGTCAGCGGCTGGTGAAGGGGCTGTGGCCGCCGAGAGTGTCCCGTGCGCAACTCATCGTCGCGCTGCTGCTGTTCGGCCTCGGCTTCGGTCTGGCCGTCCAGGTGGCGTCCAACAGCGACAGCGGCAGCGCGCTGCGTGGCGCACGTCAAGAAGATCTCGTACGTATCCTCGATGAACTCGACAACCGTACTCAGCGTCTTGAAGACGAGAAGCAGGGTCTCGAAGATCAGCGCACCGAGCTGGAGAACAGCTCGAACCAGGCTGCCGAGGCGCGCAAGCAGACGGCCGAGAAGGAGAAGCAACTCGGCATTCTGGCGGGCACGGTGGCGGCGCAGGGACCCGGCATCACGCTGACGATCAACGATACGAAGGGGACGGTCAAGGCGGACATGCTGCTTGACGCGATCCAGGAGCTGCGCGCGGCCGGTGCGGAGGCGATTCAGGTGAACGGTGTGCGGGTCGTCGCCAGCACGTATCTGAGCGACTCCGGGAAGGGCGTGAGCGTGGACGGGAACAAGATCACCCAGCCCTATCGTTTCAAGGTCATCGGCAAGCCGCAGGACCTCGAGCCGGCGCTCAACATCCCCGGAGGCGTGGTGCAGACTCTGGAGAAGGAGCAGGCCACCGTCACGGTGGAGCGTGCGACGAAGATCGTTGTGGACGCCTTGCGGGCCGCGAAGCTGCCTGACTACGCTCGGTCCTCCTCCCAGTGAGCCGGGGGCGCATGCGGGTGGTGCGGCGAGGGCATGAGGTTGCGGGGGGTCGGCGCACCGAATGGGTGGTGCGTGGTGGAAACTGTCTGGTGGATACGGACGTTGTGAGGATGTCCGGGTCGACCGGTGTGTGCAATCAGGGTTCGTCCTGCCCCACGGGCGGGTCTGTTTCGGTCAAGGGGAATCGCCCGTGAAGTTGTTTGCGAAGTTGTTCGGCAAGAGCGCACGCGAGGGCGGCGACAACGCCCGGCACCGTGCACCACGCCATGGAGACGTGGAGGGCCAGGGTGGCGAGCGCCCGCTGTTCCGGGACCAGGTCGCTGGTCCGGGCGGCGACATTTCCGGTGGTCAGGGCGCGCCGTCTGTTGACCCTGCCCAGTCCGGCCGCATAGGTTTCGGGGAACCGTCAGCCTCAAGTACGGGTGGAGGGTTCGCTGCCGACCCGTACGCGTCTCATGTCCCCGGGGGGCAGCCGCGGCAGGAGGATCCCATGTCGGCCCTGGTGTGTACGAGGTGCGGTAACCGCAACGCGGAAAACAGCCGCTTCTGTTCGAACTGCGGTGCGCCGCTGCGGCCCGGGGCCGTCCCGGAGCGTGCGTCCGAGACGACGTCGACGATCTCCATCTCGGGCCTGGAGGCCTACGATGCCGAGGTCACCGGTCAGACGCAGATGCCCACGCTCTCTCCGGAGGCGCAGGCCGCCGTGGACGCCCTGCCGCTCGGCTCGGCGCTCCTGGTGGTCCGCCGCGGTCCGAACTCGGGCAGCCGCTTCCTCCTGGACGGTGAGCTGACCACGGCCGGGCGCCATCCGCAGAGCGACATCTTCCTCGACGACGTGACCGTGTCGCGTCGTCATGTGGAGTTCCGTCGTGCCGCGGACGGTTCGTTCACGGTCGCCGACGTGGGCAGCCTGAACGGGACGTACGTCAACCGGGAGCGGATCGACTCGGTTCCGCTGTCGAACGGCGACGAGGTGCAGATCGGTAAGTACCGGCTGGTCTTCTACGCGAGCCAGCGGGGTATCTGACCCTTCCCCAGACTCCGTCCGGGGGGACCCCCAGGAAGGTCCATGCTTCGATCACCGAGCGGCGGTGCCGGCAACGGTACCGCCGCAGCGGACAGTGGGCTGATGAGTATCGGCGCGGTGTTGAACGCGCTGCGTGACGAGTTCCCCGAGGTCACCATCTCCAAGATCCGGTTCCTGGAGTCGGAGGGGCTCATCGAGCCGCGGCGGACACCCTCGGGGTATCGCAAGTTCAGCGCGGACGACGTCGAGCGGCTCGGGCACGTCCTGAGGATGCAGCGGGACCACTATCTTCCGCTGAAGGTCATCCGCGAGCATCTGGACGCCCTGGAGCGCGGCGAGCCCGTACGGCTGCCGTCCCTGGGACGCCAGCGCGACGGGGGCGACGCGGAGCTGCCGGAGCCCGACGCGCCCACGGCGGTGCGGGTGGGCCGTTCGGAGCTGCTGGCCGCCGCGGAGATCGGCGAGCGGGAACTGCAGGAGTGGGAGTCGTACGGGCTCATCGCCCCACTGGCGGAGGGGACGTACGACGCCGAGGCGGTGACGGTCGCAGCGCTCGTCGTCGAGCTGGGGCGGTTCGGTATCGAGCCACGCCATCTGCGGGCGATGAAGGCCGCGGCCGAACGGGACGCGGGGCTGGTGGACCAGGTGGTGGCCCCGCTGAGGCGCCACCGCAATCCGCAGACCAGGGCGCACGCGGAAGCGCGTACGAAGGAGCTGGCGGGGCTCACGGTGAGGCTGCACGCCGCACTCGTGCAGACCGCGCTGGGCGTAAGGCTGCCCTGACCTCGGGCCCTGACAGTCGGCCGGATCGCCCACCCGTTCTGTGCTCGACTACCCAAACGTCCCGGGCACGGCCTAGGGTTGCTGTGTGAACGAGCTCGATGTCGTAGGTGTCCGGGTCGAAATGCCCTCCAACCAACCGATCGTGCTCCTGCGTGAAGTGGGAGGCGATCGCTACCTCCCCATCTGGATCGGACCGGGGGAGGCGACGGCGATCGCCTTCGCCCAGCAGGGCATGGCCCCCGCGCGACCGCTGACCCACGACCTGTTCAAGGACGTGCTGGAAGCCGTCGGCCAGGAGCTCACCGAGGTGCGCATCACCGATCTGCGCGAGGGGGTCTTCTACGCGGAGCTGGTGTTCGCCAGCGGGGTCGAGGTCAGCGCCCGTCCGTCCGACGCCATAGCGCTGGCGCTGCGCACCGGAACGCCGATCTACGGCAGTGACGGGGTGCTCGACGACGCGGGAATCGCGATTCCGGACGAGCAGGAGGACGAGGTGGAGAAGTTCCGGGAGTTCCTCGACCAGATCTCGCCCGAGGACTTCGGGACCAACAGCCAGTGACGGGCCGGGTGCCCCCGGCGGGCGCCCGGACACCCGTTCCCGCAGCTGTGCCGTGTCACGGGATCGGAGTAGTCCGGGCGGCAATTGCCCGTGGCGACTGTGGCGCGCTGCGGCTCACTCCGAGAGCATTCGGCTAGCCTTTCCCCGCGGTGGGACACGGGAAACCACTCTCAGGGTGATTATCACTCGGCGTGCCGAGTGTGGCGATCGTTGACGCGCCCCTGGTGACTGCCTACCGTCGAGAAGGCAGGTCAAGGACGGAGGTCGGCGTGAGAAGCAGCGGCGACGGTACGGCTGGGGGTGCCCCCGGACGCGGTCTGGGGGAGAGCGGCCCGTACCCTCCCCCAAGCTCTCGGCTCGGCTCGAGCAGGGGGTACCCCCACCACGACAGCACGGCCGACCACGCTCCACAGCGGCCGACAGCGGTGCCGGGCGAGGGCGGGACGGCGGCCGAGGAGATCGGCTACCGGGGGCCCACGGCGTGTGCCGCCGCGGGCATCACCTACCGGCAGCTCGACTACTGGGCGAGGACCGGTCTGGTCGAGCCGAGTGTGCGGCCCGCCTACGGGTCGGGGACGCAGCGGTTGTACAGCTTCCGGGACGTGGTGGTCCTGAAGATCGTGAAGCGGTTCCTCGACACGGGAGTGTCGCTGCAGAACATCCGCACCACGGTCCAGCACCTCAGGGAGCGAGGCTTCCGGGACCTGGAGCGGATGACGCTGATGAGCGACGGCGCGACCGTCTACGAGTGTTCCTCGCCCGACGAGGTCCACGCCCTGCTCCAGGGCGGCCAGGGCGTTTTCGGGATCGCCGTGGGCGTGGTGTGGCGGGACGTCGAGAACGCCCTCTCACAGTTGCACGGGGAGCGGGTGGACACGGGCGAGACGCTCGTCGGACACAACCCCGCGGACGAGCTGGCACGTCGGCGCAACCGCGCGGTCTGACGGGCGGGGCGGCCCGACGGTCCGCGCGGCCCGGGGGCCGGTGCGGTCCGGTGGGCGGCGCGGTGGGGCGGGGCGCCGGAGTCCCGGGGCAATGTCAGTGGCGTAGGGCAGCATCGGGGGTGTGAGAAACGCGCCCACGATCCTGCATCTCGACATGGATGCCTTCTTCGCCTCGGCGGAGCAGGCGTCCAAGCCGAGCCTGCGGGGGAAGGCCGTCGTCGTCGGCGGCCTCGGGCTGCGCGGCGTGGTCGCCACCGCCTCCTACGAGGCCCGTGTCTTCGGGGTGCACTCGGCGATGCCCATGGCCCAGGCGCGCAGGCTCGCACCGAACGCGGCGTATCTCGTGCCGCGCTTCGGGCTCTACCGGGAGATCAGCGACCAGGTGATGGGGCTGCTGCGGACGCTGTCCCCCCTGGTGGAGCCACTGAGCCTGGACGAGGCGTTCGTCGATCTGGAGGCCGGCGGGACGGCCTGGGACGACGCCTCGGCGAGGTTGGCCGGGGTGAAGCTGCGCGCGGACATCAGGGCCGTCACGGGCCTGACGGGCTCCGTGGGGCTCGCGGCCTCCAAGATGCTCGCCAAGATCGCCTCCGAGCAGGCCAAGCCCGACGGCCTGGTGGTGATCGAGCCGGGGACGGAGCGCGCGATGCTCGGACCGATGCCGGTGCGGACCCTGCCGGGCGTGGGGCCCGCCACCGGGGACCATCTGCGGCGGGGCGGGATCAACACGGTCGACGAGATCGCCGAGGCGGGGGAGGACGAGCTCGTACGGCTGCTGGGCAAGGCCCATGGCCACGCGCTGTACGCGATGGCGCTGGCGCGCGACGAGCGGCCCGTGGTGGCCGAGCGGGAGACGAAGTCCGTGTCGGTCGAGGACACGTACGACGTGGACATCCATGACCGGGTGCGGGTCGGGCTCGAGGTGCAGCGGCTCGCTGACCGGTGTGTGCAGCGGCTGCGCCGGGCGGGGCTGTCGGGACGGACCATCGTGCTGAAGGTGCGCAGGTACGACTTCTCGACGCTGACGCGGTCCGAGACGCTTCGGGGGCCCACGGACGACCCCGCGGTCGTCCGGGAGGCGGCCGGGCGGCTCCTGGAGGCGGTGGACACGACGGGGGGCGTACGCCTGCTGGGTGTCGGTGTCTCGGGGCTCGCCGACTACACGCAGGAGGACCTCTTCGCGCAGGCCCAGGCGCAGGCCAGGGCCGCGGAGGAGGAGACGGCGGCGCAGGAGCACCCCGACGAGGAGGCGGCTGAGGAGTCGGCCGTCGAGCAGGTGCCGGCGGTCGAGCGGCGCTGGCCCGCGGGGCACGACGTGCACCACGCCGAGTACGGGCACGGGTGGGTGCAGGGCAGCGGGCTGGGAAGGGTGACGGTGCGATTCGAGACGCCCGACTCGGAACCGGGGCGGGTGCGGACGTTCCGTACGGACGACGCGGCCTTGGAGCCGGCGGATCCCCTGCCGTTGGTGCCCCGAAGACCCGAGGGTTCGTCAGGGGTGTCCGCCGGTGCGCCCGGGAGGGCATGAGACCCGGCACGGCACCGGCGACGGGCCGGGCACCGCGGGCCGTTCCCGGACGGTCGCCCGGTCCGCCGTAGGCCGGAGGCGGTCACCCGCGCTGCCGAAGGGGTGCCTCAGGCATCGTCCGTTCCCGCCAGACGGCCGAAGTCGCGGTCCGGCGGAGGAGCCGGGGGCGTCACGTCGAGACCGTAGTGGTGATACAGCTGGAGTTCCTGCTCCGGAGAGAGATGACGGCCCACGCCGAAATCGGGGGCGTCCTTGATCAGGGCGCGTTCGAAGGGGACGCGCAGGCTGCCCTCGACGAACTCGCTGGGCTCCAGCGGCACGAAGGCGTCCCTGCTGAACAGGCCCGTACGTATGGCGGCCCACTCCGGTATGCCGGTCGCGTCGTCCAGATAGACCTCGTCGACCGTGCCGATCTTGGCGCCATTGCGGTCGAGCGCCTTGCGGCCGATCAGATTGCGCGGATCGATGTCGGTCTGCACGGGCCCTCCACTCGATTGCAACTCATCCGTAGGCACTACGAAAGAGCACATTCGTGACGGTGGCCACTCGAAAGCCCGTGCGTTGTTCTCGCTGGTACCCTGGCAAGCGGCTGCTGATCCCGTGCGGGAGAGTCCTCCAGACACCATCGGAGGCGCCGAAGGAGCAAATCCTCCCCGGAATCTCTCAGGCTCACGTACCGCACGGACGAGGTCACTCTGGAAAGCAGGGCGGGGCTGACGCCTTCCGCTCTCACCGACGGTGAAAGCCGGGTCGCAGCGAGCGGGCGGACCGGTGAAGCTCTCAGGTCAGATGACAGAGGGGGAGGCCGTCGGGGCACCCGCGCCGTGGTGCCCCTCGAAGGTCGTGTGTGACCAGGAGGCCTCCGCAATGACCGCCCATCGCATTCCGCTCTCCGAGCTCGAACAGGGAATCCCCTTCGAGCAGCGCCACATCGGGCCCGCCCCGGAAGCACGGGCCAAGATGCTCGCGCAGGTCGGGTACGGCTCGCTGGACGAGCTGACGGCCGCCGCCGTGCCGGACGTGATCAAGAACGCCGAGGCGCTCGAGCTCCCGGGCGCGCGCACCGAGGCCGAGGTCCTGGCCGAGCTGCGCTCCCTCGCGGACCGCAACCAGGTTCTCGACCCGATGATCGGCCTCGGTTACTACGGCACCTTCACGCCGCCGGTGATCCTGCGCAACGTCATGGAGAACCCGGCCTGGTACACCGCCTACACGCCGTACCAGCCGGAGATCTCGCAGGGCCGCCTGGAGGCGCTGCTCAACTTCCAGACCGTGGTCGCCGAGCTGACCGGGCTGCCCACCTCCGGCGCCTCGCTGCTCGACGAGGGCACCGCGGCCGCCGAGGCGATGGCGCTGTCCCGGCGCATGGGCAAGAACAAGAAGGGCCTCTTCCTGATCGACGCGGACGCCCTGCCGCAGACCGTCGCCGTCATCGAGACCCGCGCCGAGCCCACCGGCGTCGAGGTCGTCGTCGCCGATCTGAGCGAGGGCATCCCGGCCGAGATCGCCGAGCGCGAGATCAACGGCGTGCTCGTCCAGTACCCGGGTGCCTCCGGTGCCGTACGCGACCTCAAGCCCGTCATCGAGCAGGCGCACGAGCTCGGAGCGGTCGTCACCGTCGCCGCCGACCTGCTCGCCCTGACCCTGCTCACCTCGCCCGGCGAGCTCGGCGCCGACATCGCGGTCGGCACCACCCAGCGGTTCGGCGTTCCGATGGGCTTCGGCGGTCCGCACGCCGGATACATGGCGGTTCGCGAGAAGTTCGCGCGCAGCCTGCCCGGCCGGCTGGTCGGCGTCTCCGTCGACGCGGACGGGCACAAGGCGTACCGGCTCGCTCTGCAGACGCGCGAGCAGCACATCCGCCGTGAGAAGGCCACCAGCAACATCTGCACCGCGCAGGTGCTGCTCGCCGTGATGGCCGGCATGTACGCCGTCTACCACGGGCCGGACGGACTGCGGACGATCGCCCGTCGCACCCACCGCTACGCCACGCTCCTCGCCGAGGGGCTGAAGGCCGGCGGCGTCGAGGTCGTGCACGGCGCGTACTTCGACACGCTGACCGTCCGCGTGCCGGGCCGCGCCGCCGACATCGTGACGAGCGCGCGAGACCAGGGTGTCAACCTCCACCTCGTCGACGCCGACCACGTGTCGATCGCCTGTGACGAGACCACCGCACGCAGGCAACTGGGTTCCGTGTGGGCCGCGTTCGGCGTCGAGGGCGACATCGAGGCGCTGGACGAGAGCACCGAGGACACCCTGCCCGCGGCGCTGCTGCGCACCGACGACTACCTCACGCACCCGGTGTTCCACCAGTACCGCTCCGAGACCGCGATGCTGCGCTACCTGCGCAAACTCTCCGACCGCGACTACGCGCTGGACCGCGGCATGATCCCGCTGGGCTCCTGCACCATGAAGCTCAACGCGACCACCGAGATGGAGCCGGTCACCTGGCCCGAGTTCGGCCAGCTGCACCCCTTCGTGCCCGCCGAGCAGGCGCAGGGTTACCTCACGCTCATCGAGGAGCTGGAGACGCGGCTCGCCGAGGTCACCGGCTACGACAAGGTGTCGCTGCAGCCCAACGCCGGTTCGCAGGGCGAGCTGGCCGGTCTGCTCGCGGTCCGCGGCTACCATCGGGCCAACGGCGACGAGCAGCGCACCGTCTGCCTGATCCCGTCCTCGGCGCACGGCACGAACGCCGCGAGCGCCGTGATGGCCGGCATGAAGGTCGTCGTCGTGAAGACCGCCGAAGACGGCGAGATCGACATCGCGGACCTGCGTGCCAAGATCGAGCAGCACCGCGACGAGCTCGCCGTGCTGATGATCACGTACCCCTCGACGCACGGTGTGTTCGAGGAGCATGTCGCCGACATCTGCGCCCAGGTGCACGAGGCGGGCGGGCAGGTGTACGTCGACGGCGCCAACCTCAACGCGCTGGTGGGCCTCGCCAAGCCGGGCCACTTCGGCGGTGACGTCTCGCACCTCAACCTGCACAAGACGTTCTGCATCCCGCACGGCGGCGGCGGTCCGGGCGTCGGCCCGGTCGGCGTGCGCGCGCACCTGGCGCCGTTCCTGCCGAACCACCCGCTGCAGCCCGCCGCCGGTCCCGAGACCGGTGTCGGCCCGATCTCCGCCGCGCCCTGGGGCTCCGCGGGCATCCTGCCCATCTCGTGGGCGTACGTCCGGTTGATGGGCGGCGAGGGCCTCAAGCGGGCGACGCAGGTCGCCGTGCTGTCGGCGAACTACATCGCCAAGCGTCTGGAGCCGCACTACCCGGTGCTGTACACCGGTCCCGGCGGGCTCGTCGCCCACGAGTGCATCATCGATCTGCGTCCGCTGACGAAGGCGACCGGCGTCAGCGTCGACGACGTCGCCAAGCGGCTCATCGACTACGGCTTCCACGCGCCCACCATGTCCTTCCCGGTCGCGGGCACGCTGATGATCGAGCCGACCGAGTCCGAGGACCTGGTCGAGCTCGACCGGTTCTGCGAGGCGATGATCGCCATCCGCGCGGAGATCGAGAAGGTCGGTTCGGGCGACTGGACGGTGGACGACAACCCGCTGCGGAACGCGCCGCACACCGCCGCCGCGCTCGGCGGTGAGTGGAAGCACGCGTACACGCGTGAGCAGGCCGTCTTCCCGGCCGGTGTCGCGGCCGCGGACAAGTACTGGCCGCCGGTGCGCCGAATCGACCAGGCGTACGGCGACCGGAACCTGGTCTGCTCCTGCCCGCCGCTGGACGCCTACGAGGACTAGGCCGACGAGGGCCGGCCGAAGACCTGAGGACCGGCCCTCACGGACCAAGAACGACTTACGGGACCCTCAGCTCAGGGGACCGGACTCGTTCGGGACCAGAAGGGGACGTGCCCCGGCTCCTGCCGGGGCACGTCCCCTTTTCCGCGTCCGTCTTTCCGCCGGTCAGTGGGCGACGGCGAGCCATGGCATCGGGTCGGAGTACGCGCCGTCGACGAGCACCTCGAAGTGCAGGTGCGGGCCCGTCGACAGGCCCGTGGAGCCGACGAACCCGACCGCGGCTCCGCTCTCGACGCTCTGACCCGCCCTGACCAGCAGGGACGACATGTGGCTGTACGTGGTCTCCAGCCGCCTGCCGCCGATCATGCCGTGATCGATCACGACGCGGTTGCCGTACGCCTTGGTCATTCCCGCGAACACGACCCGGCCCTGCCGTGCGGCGGACACCGGCGCGTTCCGCGGAGCGGCGAAGTCCACGCCGGTGTGCAGCTTGGTGACGCCGGTGAGGGGGTGTTTGCGCGATCCGAAGGGGGAGCTGATCACCAGGGTGGTCACCGGCGGTGCCAGTACTCCGCTCGTCTTGCCGCTGCCGGGGTTCGTGTTCTCCTCGCGGTCGAAGCTCCTGTACCGCGCGGACAGGCCCTTGACCTCGGTGAGATAGCTCCGCGCCGTCACCGGCACGCGTCCCGCCCGTGTCACGGAGTCCGTGCCCACCGTGTAGGCGGCCAGGGTGAGGTCGAGCAGGTCCCCCGACACGGTGCCACGGGTTCTGAGCCGGGTGACGTCCTCGGCGAGAGCGCAGTCCTGCCGGGCCAGCGCCATGATGGCGTCCACGGGGTCGCGCGGCGAGGACTTTCCGTTGCCGTCGGCGTCCTTGCCCCAGGTCCGCCACTGGCTCTCGGTGAACCCGGCGATGCCCACGGTGCCAGAGAGCGTGGCCGGGTCGGTGTTCCAGCCGGAACGCCGGTCGATCTGGGCGGCGAGGACGGACGGTTTCAGGAGGGCGCAGGTCCTGGCCGCCTCGCGCAGCCACGGGAGGTAAGACGCGTCGACACGGTCCGTCTCAGTGTTGCCCGCGGTCGTCGCGTGCGAGTCCGAGTCCTCCGACCAGGCCGAGGGCAGATGGCCCGTCGCGGCCATGAACCCCGCGAAGCCCAGCACGACGGTCAGCCCGGGCAGCGCCAGCAGGGTGAACGGGCCGGGGCGGCGACGACGTCGCGTGCGCTCGGGTCGCTCGTCCGACGGCGCCCCGCTCACCGGCCCGACGCCGGCAGGCCCCACGCCCACCGGTGGCGCGCCCGTTCGAGCCGCGCCCAGCGCCGAATCGTTCGCCAGTGCCTCGTGCGCCGCGGGATCCTCCTGGGCCGTGCGGTCACCGGACGTCGGGTGGTGCTGCCCACGATCGGGGGAGTGCAGGAGTCCCATGACCGCCTTGCTCGCTTCTGGGGAGGTCCGTAGAGGTGAACCGGATGCCGTCGGGGCCGGGGCCGGGGCCGGGGTCGGGGCCGGGGCCGGCACGGTTCCCCGGACGCCGGGACGCTCACGAAGGGACGCTAGCGTTTCGTCCGCGGGACTTCAGGAGGTGGAGAGGCAGAGGGGGATGTCCGTTCGGGCAGACCGTAGTAGGCAGGCAGGCAGGCAGGTAGGTAGGCAGGCAGGCAGGCAGGCAGGCAGGCAGGCAGGCGCGGGGGGGCGGGGTGGCGCGTGGACCCCGTCCGGACGTCCGGACCGGAGGGTTCCCGGCGAGTCACGCAGAGTGATCACGTCCGGACATGCGTCGGGGCCGGTGCGGAGAGTGGGTCTCCGGCCGGCCCCTCGTTCTGTCCGGGCTTTCGCCCTTCGTGTGTGCGGCTCAGGCGGCCGTCATCACGTGCTCGCTGCCCAGCGGGCGGTGCGGCGCGATGATCTGGCCGTCCGGCAGGAGCTCACCGGTGTCCTCGAAGAGCAGAACGCCGTTGCACAGCAGGCTCCATCCCTGCTCCGGGTGGTGCGCCGCGAGGCGCGCGGACTCCCGGTCGGCTGATTCGGCTGACGGACAGGGTGGCTGGTGCTGGCACATGGATGGGATCTTTCGCTGGGTTGAGAGGTGTGTGCTGGTCGTGGTGTCTGATTCGCGGCTCGAACTGATCATGGCCGCCCCCCGTGGTGTGTGTTTGGAACCCAGTGTTGCCCTACGGGCGTCAATCCGCAGGGATTTCGCAGCAGCGCTCCTCACAGGTTGGAGACGCGTCACCCGCGCGGACGGTTCATCGCAACTGCACGGTCCCTTCGGGGGGTTCGCGGTGGTCGGATGGGGCTAGTCAGGCACGGTCACAGACGCGTTCTCCCTCGTACGAGCAGGGCTGGGCCCGAACGAGCGGGCCGGTTCGGACCCGGTCCGCGCGTGTCCCGGCCGGCCGCCGCGCGGCGCGGCGACGTGCCCCGCGGCCGGAGGAACGGCTGCGGGGCACGCGGACGGACGTGATGACGGACGTGAGTGACGGGCGCGACTGACTACGCGGGGGAGCTGAGCAGTGGTGCGGCGGTGAGGCGATGGGTGAGGACCGGCAGGAACTCGGCCACGCGGTGCGGGCGGTGGGAGGCGATGCCGGGCGGCGCGGGTGCGAGCGGCACCAGGAGGTCGGTGGGGGCCGGATGGCCGGTGGCGCCGTCGGCGGCGCAGTCCCCGTGCAGCCAGAGGGTGAGCATGTAGAGCTCGGGTACCGACAGCAGGCGCGCCTGGAACGACTGCTTCATGTTCTCCGCCTGACGCAGGGCGCGCTCGGTGGCGGTGATGTAGGGACCTTCGAAGAAGTGCGAGAAGGCCCAGCCGTCGGGGGTGAGCATGGTGTCGGCCGCCGCCACCGAGCGCTCTCCGCAGCGGATCAGGAAGCGCCACGCGGCCAGTCGTGTGGTGGACGTGCCCGCCGGATCGCTCCGGTCCAGGACATGTACGGGCAGAGGGAGTTCGGGGGTGACCGGCCCCTCGGCCATCCGCAGGGACGGGGTGCGGGCCTCGCGGACTGCGGTGGGGGAACCGAGTGCCGTGAGAACGGTGCGCAGGGCGGGCGCGGGAGCCGGAGGTACGTGCAGCGGCATGGTGGGTCGCCTCTCATTCGACAGGCACAGTGGCGCGAGGGGGCGGGGGCGGACGGCGCTGTCAGCTCTCGGGGTCGGAGGGGCGGGGGGTCTGGATCTGCCGACGGGGGTGTCGCCTGCCGCGTGTCACCTCGACGGCAGGACCTGGGACCGCGAGCGCCAACTCTCTGCCTCGTTTGCGGAGTTTATACGACAGGTGTTCAGACGGTGTTTCGTCTAGTCGGTCCGAATATGAAGAGCAAGGCGGTATTCGGTCGGCGAAAGCAGAGGGTTCATCCCGGTTCCACGGCGATGTGCGACGATGACCTCGGAATACTTCGCGCGAGCGGTCGGCCGATTCTCGTCGGCGTTTTTCACGAGATCATGTCAGGCTGAAAACAGGCAGTGGTCCATGCCTCGTGAATGTGCCGCTGGACACCCTGCTCACAGCGTAGCGGCCGACGGGGCCCTCCAGGGCGTTATCGATCGGCCTGCCGGGGCATTATCCACCGGGACGGCGGGGGTCCGAGGGTCGGCCCGCCCTTCGAGGAGGGACACTTCGATGGGAGAGAAGGTCGTGGCAGGGTCGTTCGACCTGTCCGATCGCCAGCGCTACCGCGGCAAGCTCCGGGAGTGTCTGGCGGGGCTGGCGCGGCTGCTGGAGGAGAAGCGGTTCGATCGCCCGAAGAATCTCATGGGTCTGGAGATCGAACTGAATCTCGCCGGACCCGACGGCATGCCCAGGATGATGAATGCGCAAGTACTCGAAAGGATTGCCAGCCGCGATTTCCAAACAGAACTTGCCATGTTCAATCTGGAAGTCAACATAGCTCCACACCGGTTGGGCGGCCGGGTATTCGACCAGCTCGCGGAGGAGCTAGGTACTTCACTGGCATATGCGCACCGGAAAGCCGCCGAGGTCGACGCCGGCATCGTGATGATCGGGATTCTGCCGACGATCGACCGTGACGACCTGGTGTCGTCGAACCTGTCGGACGGTGACCGCTACACCCTGCTCAACGACCAGATCGTGGCCGCCCGTGGTGAGGAGTTCGCGCTCGACATCGACGGTGTGGAGCGCCTGGTGTGTACGTCGAAGTCCATCGCGCCCGAAGCCGCCTGCACCTCGGTGCAGTTGCACCTCCAGGTCACCCCCGGACGCTTCGCGGACGTGTGGAACGCGGCGCAGGCGGTGGCCGCCGCGCAGGTCGTGGTCGGCGCCAACTCGCCCTTCCTGTTCGGCCGTGAGCTGTGGCGCGAGTCCAGGCCGCCGCTGTTCCAGCAGTCCACCGACACCCGTCCGCCCGAACTGCAGGCCCAGGGGGTGCGGCCGCGTACCTGGTTCGGCGAGCGGTGGATCTCCTCGGCGTACGACCTCTTCGAGGAGAACCTGCGCTTCTTCCCGCCCCTGCTGCCCATCTGCGACGACGAGGACCCCCTCGAGGTCCTCGACGCCGGAGGCGTTCCCAAGCTGGCCGAACTCGTCCTGCACAACGGCACGGTGTACCGCTGGAACCGGCCCGTGTACGGCATCGCCGACGGGGTCCCGCACCTGCGCGTCGAGAACCGTGTGCTGCCCGCGGGTCCCAGTGTCACCGACGTCGTCGCCAACGCGGCCTTCTACTACGGGCTCGTCCGCGCCCTCGCCGAGGAGGCGAGGCCGGTGTGGACACGGCTGCCGTTCGCGTCCGCCGCCGCGAACTTCGACGCCGCCTGCCGCCACGGCATCGACGCGCGCCTGGAGTGGCCGCGACGGGGCAGGTACGGCGGCATAGCGGAGGTCGACGCCGTCACCCTGGTCCGTGACGAACTGCTGCCGCTCGCCGCCGTGGGGCTGGACGCCTGGGGGGTGGAGCCCGTCGACCGGGACTTCTACCTCGGAGTGATCGAGGACCGGTGCCGGCTGCGCGTCAACGGGGCGACCTGGCAGGCGGCCACCTTCCACCAGGCCCTGGAGAAGGGACTGGGCCGGGAGGCCGCGCTGGCCGCGACCACCCGGCGCTACGGCGAGTTGATGCACCTCGGGGAGCCGGTGCACACCTGGCCGGTGGGGCTGCCGGAGCCCGCGCCCCTCGGGTGAGCACCGCCTCGGCCCCGGCTGAGGGTGTGGGTACGGCCTGCGGCCCCGGCTGGAGGGTGTGAGTACCGCGGTCCCGGCTGAGGGTGTGGGTACGGCCTGCGGCGGCTGAGGGTGTGGGTACCGCGTGCAGCCCCGCGGCCGCGGGTGTGGGTTCCCCCACAGCCCCGGCCGCGGCCGTGGGTACCGCCTTCAGTTCTGGCTGCGGGCGGCCGCCCGCACGATGGCTCTGAGGATCACCGAGTGGATCTGTGAGGGATCGCTGACCTCCTGGCCCGAGCCGCCGGTCGCCTTGGCGATCGCCTCGACCTCCGCCTTGTCCGCGTCCGGGCCCACCGCGATGGCGATGAGCGGCACCGGGCGCCGCGGGTCGGCGAGCTGCCTCAGCCGGGAAACCAGAGCGGCGCGCGAGATGCTTCCCGGGTCCTCGTTGACGCCGTCGGTCAGCAGGACCAGTGCGTTGAACCTGCCCTTCGCATAGCCGGAGGTGGCCGCCTTGTACGCGGCGAGGGTGGTGTCGTACAGGCCCGTCGCCCCGTTCGGCACGGGATTCAGGGCGTTGAAGGCCGCCGCCAGTCTCGCCCGCTGGGCGTTGCCGCCCTCGCGGTCGCCGAGCCGTCCCGTCGGCACGAGCACCCGGTAGTCGCGGTCGCCGTCGAGACGGGTGGAGAACTTCCACAGCCCGATCTCGTCCTCCGTGGTGAAGGTGCCGAGCGCCTGGAGCAGGGCGGCCTTGGTGACGTCCATACGGGTCCGGTCGGTGCCCGGCACCGGCTGCGACATGGACGCGGAGGCGTCGACGACGGCGGTGATCCGGGCGCTCTGTACCGTGATCGTCCACGTGCCGAGCGTCTCTTCGACCGCCTTCTCCGGGAGGGGGTCGGCCGCGGCGCGGTCGAAGGGCTGCGGGGCACGGCCGCCGGCCTTGGCGACCAGCGCGCCGGACACCTCGTCGTCGTCCGTGCGGAACCCGGACCGCTGAAGGATCCGCTGCCCCTCCGACTCGCCCGAGAGCGTCATGAAGCGCAGCGCGGCCCGGCTCTCGTCGGTGCTCAGCCGTGGCCGGTCGACGAGGGCGAAGGGGTAGTCGAGCCGCGGTGATCCGTCCTTGGGATAGAACAGGTCGAGCCCGAGCCCGCGGTCGGACGAGGAGTTGTGGACGAACGCCGACTGTTCGGAGAGGAACAGTGCCTGGTTGTGCTTCGGGTCGCTCTGTTCGGCACCGGAGGAGTCGCGGGGGAGGGTGTCCAGTACCTGGCGGTCGTTGTCGGACGTGCGCGGCGAGAGCGTCTTGGCCAGGGCAGCGGCCCGGATGCCGCCGCCCTCGCTCCCGTCCGAGGCGCCGCCGAGCCGGGTCAGGGCGAGCAGACCGGTCGCGCTGCGCGCCGGGTCGCCCGCGCCCAGCCTGAGCTTGTCGTCCCGCATCGAGGCGTCGGCCAGTTCGGCCCAGGTGTAGGTCTTGGTGGGCCACCCGAGCGACGCGGCGGCGGACGGGACCATCGCGACACCGACCGGTGAGGACGCGACGTTGCCCGCCTTGGTGACCTGGGTCGCCCCGCTTCGTGCGGTGACCCCGTCCACCCACACGTCGGAGTCCGGCACCCACGCCTGGATGCCGGCCCGCTTGCCCGACCGCAGCGAGTCGGCGACCTCGTACGACTCGCGGGCGGTCACGGTGACGTCGATGCAGTGCCCGTCGGACGTGATGTCGCGCTCTCGGGCATGGTCGGCGAGGGCCTTCAGGGCGGGCGCCACGTCGGGCGACGCGGCGACCGTGACGTGCACGGCGCTGTCCTGGCAGGACGAACCGAAGGAGAACAGACCGCCGTTGACCGCGGCCGCCGCGCCCGCGACGACTGTCAGGACCAGCACCGTCGCGACGGCCACCGTGCGGCGGCGCGGGCGCGGACGGGGGTCGGCCGCGCCCGCCCCGGAAGGGTGGGGCAAGCTGTGACGTCCCATGACGGTGGTGCCCTCCGTGGGTGAGCCGGTGCCGCGAGACAGCCGTATGAAGGCCGGGAGAGGGCGAGAAGGGGAGGCACGCCCGTACGGCGTCCGTCCCCCGACGGCCTGTCGCGCACGATCTTCGCAACTTCTTTCGAGACCCTAGCGGGGCGAAGATGGGGATGAGGCGGGATTACTCAACTGGAGGCGGGAGTGCAGGTGGAGGCGGGGTCGCCGGCCGGTTCTTTTCCTGGGGAGCGGCTGACGCGAAGGATTTTCCGGGACGAGACTCTGCTCGTCCTTGGGCTCTCGCTCGGTGCGAGCGGAGTGTCCGCGCTGATCAGCTTTGTCGGATCGGTCACCAAACCGGGCGGTCTCAAGGACCAGGCCGCCACGCTGAACGCCTCGGCCGCGCCGGGCCGGCCCTGGCTGGATCTGGCGTGGCAGCTGTTCGGCATCGCGTCGGCCCTGGTGCCGGTCGCGCTGGTCGCGCACCTTCTGCTGCGGGAGGGCCAGGGGCTGCGCGTGATCGGGTTCGACCGCACGCGGCCCTGGCCCGACCTCGGACGCGGGGCCGCGGTCGCGGCAGTGATCGGCAGCACGGGTATCGCCTTCTATCTGCTGGCGCGCGGCTTCGGCGCCAACCTCACGGTCGTGCCCGAGGCGCTGCCCGACGTGTGGTGGAAGTACCCGGTGCTGATCCTGTCGGCCGTGCAGAACGCCGTGCTGGAAGAGGTCGTCGTCGTCGGCTATCTGCTGCGCCGGCTGGGCCAGTTGGGCTGGACGCCGGGCACCGCCCTGGTGGCGAGCGCGGTACTGCGTGGCTCGTACCACCTCTACCAGGGCATCGGCGGCTTCGTCGGCAACATGGTGATGGGCGTCGTCTTCGTCTACCTGTACCGGCGGTGGGGCCGGGTCGGGCCGCTCGTGGTCGCGCACTCACTGCTCGACATCGGGGCGTTCGTCGGGTACGCGCTGCTGGCGGGGAAGGTGGGGTGGCTGCCCACGGCGTGAACGGCCCGAACGGCCCGAACGGCGCGCCGCGGGGTGCTGCGCCGGTCTCGTCCGTACGCCGTCCGTCGCCGTCCGCATGACGTCGGCGTGTCGTCCGCACACCGTCAGACGAGCAGCTCGCCCTCGACGACCGTGACCGCGCTCCCGGTCAGGAGGGTACGGTCGCCGCGCAGCCCGGTGCGGACGAGACCGGAGCGCGGGGAAGCCTGCAGACCGGTCAGGTCGGGGCGGCCGAGACGCTCGGACCAGTAGGGCGCGAGAGCCGTGTGGGCGCTGCCGGTGACCGGGTCCTCGTCGATGCCGACGTTCGGGAAGAAACACCGCGAGACGAAGTCGTAGCCCCGGGCGGGGTCCGCTGAGCGGGCCGTCGCGATGATGCCGCGCTCCGAGTACCGGGCCAGGGCCCTGAGGTCGGGAGCCAGCCCGCGCACCGTCTCCTCGTCGGCGACCTCGATCAGCAGGTCTCCGGTGTTCGGGCCCGTGTCGAAGGCCGTGAGCGGGTCGGCGCCGAGTGCCTCCGCGACACCGTCCGGTACGTCGACCGGGGTCAGCGGCGCGGTCGGGAAGTCCAGCGTGAGAGTCCCGTCCTCCTGGGGCGTGGCGAGGAGTACGCCGCTGCGGGTGGCGAACCGCACCGGTCCCGTGTGGGTGCCCGTCGTGCGCAGGACGTGTGCGGTGGCCAGTGTCGCGTGCCCGCACATCGCGACCTCGCTCGCGGGAGTGAACCAGCGCAGCGCCCAGTCGGCGTCACCGCCCTCGGGCAGGGGATGCGCGAACGCCGTCTCCGCGTGATTGACCTCCAGAGCCACGTTCTGCAGCCAGTCGTCCTCGGGGAAGCCTTCGGGGCCGAGGAGGAGGACCCCGGCCGGGTTGCCCGTGAAGGGACGGTCGGTGAAGGCGTCGACGATTCGAATCCGCATGCCCCGACGCTAGCCGCCGCGGGGAGCCGGGGGACAAGGCCAATTCCGGGGTTCTGGCCCGGTTCGGGCCGCCCTTCGAACGGGTTCCCAGCCGTCTGGCCCTGGTTCCGGCTCTCGCGCCTGTGTTCCAGCTCCCGCATCGGGGTCACCGCCCGGGGTCGAGCCCGCTCGCCCCGTCGGCTGTCGCTCCCGCGTCGCGGTCCCCGCGGCCTTCGTTCCGGCCGCATGCGCAGGCGGCAACCTCCCGCGCCGGGTCCCCGACGCTGACCCGTCTCAGTGGACGTTGAGCGGTTCTCAACGAAGGTGAACGGATCCTGGTTCGTCTCACCGAAGATGAACCGGCCCTGGTCAGCGGGACAACGGAGGCCGCGAGGTGGATGGCGGGCCTGGATGAGGGGTGGCGCCGGTGATGCTGAGCCAGCCGCTACCGGGCAGCCGCTTGTGGCGAATCCGGCGAGGCAGGCTCTGACCTGCGCGATCAACCTTCAGTGAGACGAACTTCCATCCCTTCATCTTCGGTGAGAACCGTGTCGCCTTCGCTGAGACAGGTCAGACGCACCCGGCGTCCGAGGGTTGTCGAGCGAGCTATTCCGATATATCGTTGACGCATCGCGACCGATCAGCGAACAGATGGGTCGATCAACGAACAGACTGATGGAGTGATGGCGATGCGTTCCGGAGAACAGGAATTCGGATTCGAACGTGGACACGGCCGACATGGCGGACACGGCCAGCGGGGCCGGGGTCTCTTCGAGGGGCGGCGCGGGGCTTTCGGGCCCTTCGGTCCGGGCGGCCCCGGCGGCTTCGGCGGACCCGGCTTCGGCCCGGGCCCCTGGGGCGGCGGGCGCGGTGGCCGGGGCGGCCCCCGGGGAAGGGCGCGGCGCGGTGACGTACGCGCGTCGATCCTGGCCCTGCTCAAGGACCGGCCCATGCACGGCTACGAGATGATCCAGGAGATCGCCGAGCGCAGTGGCGGGGCGTGGAAGCCCAGCCCGGGTTCGGTCTACCCGACCCTCCAGCTGCTGGAGGACGAAGGTCTCATCACGAGCGCGGCCGAGGGCGGCAAGAAGCTGTTCTCGCTCACCGAGGAAGGCCGCGGCGCGGCCGAGGAGGGGCCCGACGCTCCCTGGGAAGAGGCCGGGCGCGGGGTCGACTGGGAGACGCTGCATGAGATCCGGCAGGCGGGCTTCGGTCTCATGGAGGCCTTCGGCCAGGTCTGGAAGACCGGCAGCAAGGATCAGCGCGACAAGGCGCTGGCGGTCATCAACGAAGCCCGCAAGAAGCTGTACCTGATCCTCGCCGACGAGGACTGACGGGCATGCTGTGGTACCTGACGGCGCCCCGTGGAAGTGTTTTCGCGGGGCGCCTTTCCGCCTACGGGAGCTGGGCGCGGGCCTCGGAACAGGTGCGGGACTCAGGTCACCAGTCCGCCCAGCTTGCGCAACGACTCGTTGAGGGCGGCCGTCGCCGAGTCCTTGAGCTTGCCGGCCATCAGCGAGACGGCCGCGCCGGTGAACTCCCCGTCGATGCGCAACGAGGTGGCGTCGCCGTCGGGGGTCAGCGTGTAGCGGGTGGCGACGGTGACGGCCATCGGACCCTTTCCGCGGATGGCCAGGACGCGGGCGTGCTCCAGTTCCTCGATGGTCCAGCCGACCTCGGCCGGGAACCCCATGAGCTTCATGTTCTCCTCGAACGTCCCGCCCACCTCGAGTGAGGCGGGACCGCCCTTGGGGAAGCTCGTGTGGGTCGAGTTCCACTCGCCGTACGAGGAGAAGTCCGTGAGCTGCGCCCACACCTTCTCGGCCGGCGCCTCAATGCGTGCTTCCGCGCTGACTTCGGCCATGTGACCACCCCTTCGTGTCGGGCGCTGCGCCCGGCGCAACTACGGTGTCGCGGAAGGTAGCCGCAGGCCCTGGAGGATTCAAGACTGATGAACCGTCAGAAATCAGAGGCGTCGGGGAGAGCGCGGTGAGCGACGGCGGGCCGGCGGTCAGTCCGCCGTGGCACCGTCGCGTGCGGGGCGCGGCGCAAGGCGGCGCGCGCCCGGGGGAGAAATCCGTGCGAAGTCATCCTTGAGGAGGAGAACTCGCTCATGGTTGCCCACCCTGTGTGGGACGTGGATATGGTGCCCTCCGGGGATGACCAGGGCCCGGGGGGCTGATGGGGTGGGGTATGTGCCACCCCGTATCTCCTCGCAGTCGGCCGCCGAGAGCGGCTCCCACCGTACGGAACTCGAGGCAGGGCTCAGTGACGAGCTCGCCTCGGTGGTCTCCGCCGCGCGCAGGCGGGCGTTGCGGGACGGGGACCGGCAGATCGACACGGCCCATCTGCTGCACTCGCTGCTGGAGTCCGACCCGCGGGTGCGCGCCGTCTTCGACGGTGCCCCTCAGGTCGCCCGGCTGCTCGGCTACCTCGTCCAGCGCAGCATCGGATACGGGTTGCGCTGGCAGAGCGCCGTGGAGGAATCCGGTGCCGTACCGGTGGTGGTCGAGGCGGGCTGGTCCCCGGTGGCGGCCGGTGCCATGGAGGGTGCCTGCGCACGCGCCGGACTCCGCGGTGAGGCACGGGCCCACTGCCTCGACCTGCTCGCCGCGATCGTCGCCGATCCGCAGGCACGGGCCGTCGAGGTGCTCCGGCGCGCGGGTGCGGACGTCCGGGTGCTGCTGCCGCGGATCGAGAGCGCGCTGCGCGACGAATACGTGGACGGACCCGCGGACGAATAGGTCCACCGGTACCGGGACGAACAAGCCGACGGGTTCGGGACGGCTACGCGGGCGGGGTCGGGAGCGCGGAGTCCAGCCGTTGAGACAGGAGTCATCGAGGGTGACGCTCATGTCGTCGCCTGTCATCATGTGCCGGTGCATACGTCTCAGGGCAGTCAGGGCAATCGTGGAAAGGGCGTCGGCCTGGGCCTCGCCCTCGCGTCGGCGGTCGCCTTCGGTGGATCGGGTGTCGCGGCGAAACCGCTGATCGAGGCGGGTCTCGACCCGCTCCACGTGGTGTGGCTGCGGGTCACGGGCGCCGCCCTGGTGATGCTGCCGCTGGCCGTACGCCATCGCGCGCTGCCGCGCCGGCGCCCCGCGCTGCTGGCCGGGTTCGGTCTGCTCGCCGTGGCCGGCGTCCAGGCCTGCTACTTCGCGGCGATCTCCCGGATACCCGTCGGCGTCGCGCTGCTCGTCGAGTACCTGGCGCCCGCGCTCGTGCTCGGCTGGGTGCGGTTCGTGCAGCGCAGGCCCGTGACGCGTGCCGCGGCTCTCGGGGTCGTCCTCGCGGTGGGCGGACTCGCCTGTGTCGTCGAGGTGTGGTCCGGGCTCGGCTTCGACGCCCTCGGGCTGCTGCTCGCGCTGGTCGCCGCCTGCTGTCAGGTCGGCTACTTCGTGCTGTCCGACCAGGGCAGCGACGCGGGGGACGAGGCACCGGACCCGCTCGGCGTCATCGCGTACGGACTGCTCGTCGGCTCGTTCGTGCTGACGGTCGTCGCACGGCCCTGGACGATGGACTGGTCGGTCCTCGGCGGCGACGCGGACATGAACGGGACGTCCGTTCCGGCCGCCCTGCTCCTGGGCTGGATCGTGCTGATCGCGACCGTCGTCGCCTACGTCACCGGGGTGCTCTCCGTGCGCAGGCTCTCCCCACAGGTGGCGGGCGTCGTGGCCTGTCTGGAGGCGGTCATCGCCACGGTGCTCGCCTGGGTCCTGCTGGGTGAGCACCTGTCCGCTCCGCAGATCGTCGGCGGTGCCGTCGTGCTGGCCGGCGCCTTCATCGCGCAGTCGTCGGCGCCGGTGAAGCCTTCGGACGGGCCGGTCCCGGGCGGAGCGGCCGGTGTCGAGGCGGACGATCCCGCAAGGGAGTTGGCTGCCCGGGGCGGCACGGCCCAGGCCCGGAACTGACGGCCGTCGTCATGGACGGGTTGGACTCCCGTCCTCGGGAGGGTCACGCCCGGCGACCACGCTCACCGGGTGGCGGGGACGCGGCGGCGGGAGCGACGCCTCCGCGCGACGTGCCTCGCTACATGCCCGTCAGATAGTCGGGGAGCTCGATGCCGGGGGCGAGGTCGGCGGCCGGGACCGGGGTGCCGTATCCCTTGGTGACGGGCACGACGCCGGTCCAGTGGGGGAGGGCCAGGTCCTCGGGGTCGTCGCTCGGGTCGCCGGTGCGCAGCTTCGCGGAGACCTCGTCCAGGTCGAGGCTGATCACCGCGGTGGCGGCCAGTTCCTTGGCGTTGGCCGCGCGGGAGTCGGACGAGCGGCCGGGGACGACCTGCTCGACCAGGGCGTCCAGGGCCTCCCGCTTCTCGTCCGGATCCGTCACCTGCTGGGCGACGCCGTGCACCACCACGGAGCGGTAGTTGATCGAGTGGTGGAAGGCGGACCGGGCCAGGACCAGACCGTCGACATGGGTGACGGTCACACAGACCGGCAGACCGGGCTCGGTCCCGCCGGTCATGCGCAGGGGCCGCGAGCCCGTCGAGCCGTGCACGTAGAGGCGTTGGCCCACTCGCGCGTAGAGGGTGGGCAGCACGACCGGCGCGCCGTCCCGGACGAAGCCGAGGTGGCATACGTAACCCTCGTCGAGTATCGCGTGGACCAGTTCATGGTCGTACGCGGCGCGCTCCTTGGAACGTGTGGGGACGGTGCGGTCGGTCGGGGTGTAGGCGGCGGGCCGTGCCGTCCCTGGCTGTGTGCTCGTCTCCGGCATTGCGCTCCCCATTGCACTAGTGCATAATCTGGTTTGTGCTAGGAGAGTATCGGATCGAAGGGCGCCGCGCAGCCGACATTTCCGCGAGCGTCGAGCGTGCGGTGGGCGCCGGTGCGCTCGAACCGGGACAACTGCTGCCGCCGATGCGGGAGTTGGCCGCGCAGCTGGGGGTGAACCCCAATACCGTGGCCGCCGCGTACCGCGTGCTGCGTGAACGCGGGGTGATCGAGACGGACGGCCGCCGAGGCAGCCGTGTCCGCTCCAAGCCCGTCACCACGGGGCGCGAGTACATCCGGGTCGAGGTGCCGGACGGTGTGCGGAACCTGGTGGACGGCAACCCGGACCGCGCTCTGCTGCCCGGCCTCGCGGAGGCGTTCGCGGCGGCGGCGGGACAGTCGGACCGGGACCCCGTGCTGTACGGGGACGCCGCCGTGGAACCGGAACTGTGCCGGCTCGCGCGCGCCGACCTCGACGCGGACGGGGTGCCGGAGGGCCCCGTCGTCGTCACGTCCGGGTCGCTCGACGGCATCGAGCGCGTCCTGGCGGCCCATCTCAAACCGGGCGACGCGGTCGCCGTGGAGGACCCGGGGTGGGGCAGCGTGTTCGACCTCGCGCCCGCGCTCGGACTGCGCACGGTCCCGGTGCGCGTCGACGACGAGGGCCCGCTGCCCGACGACGTCCGACGTGCGCTGGAGGCGGGCGCCCGCGCGCTGATCGTCACCGACCGGGCGCAGAACCCGACCGGCGCCGCCGTGACCTCCACGCGCGCTCGTGCGCTGCGTTCCGTGCTGGCGCAGTACCCGCGCACCCTGCTCGTCGAGGACGACCACGGACACCGGATCGTCGACCTGCCCCTGTATCCGCTGGCCGGGGTGACCCACCACTGGGCCCTGGTGCGCTCCGTGGCCAAGGCGTACGGCCCCGACCTTCGGCTCGCCGTGCTCACCGGGGACGCCGTCACCATGGACCGCGTGCACGGGCGGCAGCGGCTCGGCCCCGGCTGGGTGAGCCGGCTGCTGCAACGGGCGGTCGCACACCTGTGGGCGAGCGGTGCGGTGGACGTGCCGGCGGTGGCGGCCGCGTACGGGCGGCGCCGGGACGCGCTGATCACCGCCCTGGCGGAGCGTGGCATCGAGGCCCACGGGCGCAGCGGGATGAACGTCTGGATTCCCGTCCCGGACGAGACCGGAGCGGTCGCGCGGCTGCTGCACGCGGGCTGGGCGGTCGCACCGGGGGCACGCTTCCGGATGAGCGCGCCGCCCGGCATCCGGATCACCGTCTCGACGCTCACGCCGGACGACATCGGACCGTTGGCGGACGCAGTCGCCTCCGCCGCCGGTCCCGCGCCCGCCCGCCGTTACGTGTGAGTCACCGGCGGGCCCTCGTCTGTGTGAGCGCCGCGCCGGCCAGGACGATCACCGCGCCGACCGGCGTGGACCAGGTCAGCGACTCGCCGAGGACGGCGACCCCCGCCGCGGTGGCGATGACCGGGATGAAGTACGTGACCATCTGCGCGGTGGTCGGGCCCACCTCGGCGACCAGGCCGTACTGGACGAGGACGGCGAAGCCCGTGCCGAGGGCACCCAGGGCGGCCGTGGCCAGCAGCGGGATCAGCGGGAAGTGGCTCGGCACGGTGGTGAACAGCGGGGTGACCAGGGCCAGTTGGGCGGTGGCCAGAAGCAGCTGGGCGCCGGTCATGGACAGGTGCGAGTGGTCGGAGCCGGCCAGGGTGCGGCGGACGTATATCCAGCCGACCGGGTAGCTCAGCGAGGCCAGCAGGGCCATCGCCGTACCCGTGGCGTCCAGGCCGTGGAAACCCTGCCACGCGCCGAGGACCGTCAGGACGCCGAGGAAGCCGAGGCCCAGACCAGCGACCCTGCGCCGGGTCGGCCGGTCCTCGGACAGGGCCACCAGGGACAGGGCCATGCCCCACAGCGGCGAGGTCGCGTTGCAGATGCCCGCGAGCGTGGAGGGGATCGACAGCTCCGCGTAGGCGAAGAGCGAGAACGGCAGCGCGTTCAGCAGGAGGGCCGCGACCGCGAGATGTCCCCACGTGCGGGCGCCGCGTGGCAGCCGCTCCCGCTTCACCGCCATCGCGGCTGCGAGTACCGCGGTTCCGAACACCAGCCGCCCGAGGGTGACCTGGAACGGCGCGTAGCTCTCCGTGCCGACCTTGATGAGCAGGAAGCTGAACCCCCAGATGAGCGAGAGCGCGCCGAAGCGGACCCGCCAGTCGAGCGCGGCACGGCGGGCCGGCGCGCGGCCGGTCGCGGTCGGGGCGGCGGAGGCCGGCTCCGCGGAGATCGGCTCGGCGGAGGCCGGTTGAAGGGAGGTCGGTTCGAGGGAGTCCGGTTCGGGGGAGGCGGTGCCCGGCGTGGCGACGGTGGTCATGGACGTAACGATGCAGCAGAACGATCTCGTAGCACAAGCGAGATTTCTCGACCGATATCTCGTAGTATTGCTTACATGTTGAATCTGGAGCGCCTGCGCACCCTCGACGCCCTCGCCCGGCACGGCTCGGTGAGCGGCGCGGCCGAAGGGCTGCATGTGACGACGTCGGCCGTGTCCCAGCAGATGTCCAAGCTGGAGCGCGAGGTGGGGCAGCAGCTGCTCGCCAAGAACGGGCGGGGGGTCAGGCTCACGGACGCGGGCCGGCTTCTCGCCGACCACGCGGCGCGCATCCTCTCGCAGGTCGAACTCGCCCAGTCCGACCTGGAGGCACAGCGCGGCCAGGTAGTCGGTGAGCTGCGGCTCTCGGCGTTCCCGACCGCCGCGCGCGGGCTGTTCCCCACCGCGCTCGCCGCACTGCGCGCCGACCACCCCGGGCTGCGCGTGCGTTCGTGCGAACTGGAACCCGAGGCCGGCGTCGCGGGTGTGGTGCGCGGCGACCTCGACCTCGCGGTGGTGCTCGACTGGTACAACAAGCCGATGCCGTTGCCCGACGGCCTGGTGAAGGCGTCGATCCTCGATGACCCGGCCGATGTGGCGGTGCCGGTCGGCCACCGGCTCGCGGACCGCGCGGAGGTCGACCTGGCCGAGTTCGCCGAGGACGAGTGGATCACCTGGGGCGAGGGCGAGTTCTGTCACGAGTGGCTGATGTTCACGCTGCGCTCGAAGGGCGTCGAGCCGCACGTCGGCCACCGCGCCGCCGAGACGCACACCCAGCTCAGCATGGTCGCCGCGGGGCTCGGCGTCTGCATCGCGCCGGTGCTCGGGCGTCGTCCGATGGCGGAAGGGGTCGTCACGGTGCCGCTGCGCCAGCGCGTCCGGCGCCATGTGTACGTCGTCTGGCGGGCGGACGCCGACCGCCGCCCGTCCATCAGGGCGGCGGTGGAGGCACTGCGGGCGGCCGGGGCAGGGGTCCGCTGACCTGACTGACCGGCCTGGCCGGCGGGCATGGCGCCTGGCCCCCTGACCGACCCGACCCGACCCGACCGACTGGAGTGATGCCGGACGTCCGCGCCTCCGCCTCGTCTGTCTACAGCGGCGGCAGCTTCCGGAAGTCCCAGGAGGCGATCGCCGCCGGAGTCAGCCGCGCCCACGCGTGACGGCCGTCGTGCGGCATCTCCTCCAGACCGAAGTTCTTGCGGGCGAACAGGGTCTCCGGGACATCGAGTTCGGCGCGCAGATCCCCGGTGCGGGGGACCTCGCCCACGAACTCCACCGTCCCGGACAGCTCGACGCCCCGCAACTGGTCGTACTCCTCCCCGGAGTCGACGACCACCGCGACCCGAGGGTCACGCCGCAACTGGGCCCACCGCTTGCTGCGTACCACGGAGTACAGCCACAGCGAGGTGCCGTCCCAGGCGAACCAGAGGGCGCTCACATGCGGGACGCCGTCCTGCGACACCGTCGCGACGCGGCACGTGCGCTGGGTGGTGAGGAACTCGTCCAGCTCGGCGGGAGTCATCATGATCTTCCGACCCCTGCGCTGAGTGACGGTCATACGGTCACCTCTTCTTCCACGTCGGCCTGGTACGTCGACAGAGATCCTCTGACGTCGCGTCAGAAAAAGGATGGGGTGTCTTCCGTCCCCACGCAATGGTCGTTACGCTCCCCCGCCCCGACCCTCGACGACAAGGGGGAACCGTGCCGTCGTACGAACAGCTCCGTGAGCTCCTCGCTCCCGCCACCACCGTGCTGCTCACCGTCGAGTGCCAGCAGGGTGTGGTGGGCCCCGGCAGCGCACTGCCCGAACTCGCCGAAGAGGCCCGCTCCTCGGGGGCGTTGGCGCAGGTGGCCCGGCTGGTGGCCGCGGCGCACGAGAGCGGGGTGCAGGTGATCCACGCGGTCGCGGAGCGGCGGCCCGACGGGCGCGGCGCCAATCGCAACGCCCGGCTCTTCCGCGCGGCCGAACGGCTTCCCGTGCGCCAGCTGTCGGGGACGGCGGCGGTCCGGGTCGCCGCCCCGATCGACGTCGCCGAGGAGGACCTCGTCGTACGTCGTCTGCACGGGCTGTCACCGATCGCGGGGACGGACGTCGACGCGCTGCTGCGCAACCTGGGCTGCCGCACCCTCGTGGTGACCGGTGTCTCCGCCAACGTGGCCGTCCCGAATGCCGTGTTCGATGCCGTGAACCGCGGCTACACCGTCGTGGTGCCCGCGGATGCCATCGCGGGAGTGCCCTCCGACTACACCCCCGCGATGGTCCGCAACACGCTCGCCCTGGTCGCCACCGTCACCGCCACCGAAGACGTGCTGGCCTGTTTCGTGCGACCGCGCCGCTGAAGCCCGCCGGGGTCACGCGAGCTTGATCGAGTCCCCGTCCACGCTGATGTCGGCGGCCGCCAGGGCCTGCGTCGCGGGCCCCTTCTTCACGCTGCCGTCCGTGGCGGAGAACTGGCTGTTGTGGCAGGGGCAGGTGATCACGCCGTTCGCGATGTCCTTCACGGCGCAGCCCTGGTGGGTGCACTTGGAGGAGAAGGCCTTGAAGGTGCCCGCCGTCGGCTGCGTGACCACCACGCCCTGGTCGGCGAAGACCTTGCCACCGCCCTCCGGGATGTCGGCGGTCTTGGCGAGGACCGAGCCGCCCGCGTTCCCGGCCTCGCCGTTGTCGCCGCCGCCCGAACCTCCGCTGCTCGCGCTGCTCGCGCTGCTGGCGCTGCTGGCGCTGCTCGCGCTGGAGGAGGAGCCGGAGGACTTGTCGTCCGACCCACACGCGGTCAGCGCGACGGCGAGCCCTGCCGCGCCGACCGCCGCCACGACGGTGCGACGTGCCGGAGCCGGGGCGGGGTGAAGCGATTCGCTGGTCATGCTGACTTTCCCTCCGATGGGTGTGATGGGTTGATCCGTACAGAAGTACGTCCCGCCGTCGTGACCTGTTCAGAAGGCGGTGACTTCTTGACCCGATGCACAGCGGGCCGACAGCTTGTCCGCCCCGGTCGAGAGCTTGCCGACAGCTGAGGCCCCCAGGGTGTCCGGGTGTGCCGGACGCCCACGGGCAGCGTCCGGAATGACCCTCGTCACGGGCCGGGGGAGTGGTGACGGACGACGTCGGGAGACTACGACAACGCCGGAAAAGCGTGGATTGCACCACGCGGACGGCGACCACATGGTGCACGTATGGCTGTGGCGACCACGAGTCCTGTGACCGGTACGGGGGGCAGGGGAGCTCGCCGACGGCCACCTACGGCTTGGGGTCGAAGGTGTGGAGCGAGAACGGGGACGAGCCGCGACGCGCACTTCCTGGAGCCCCGGGCGTCTTTCGGCGTCTTTCAGGGGTGCATCGCGGTCAGATGCGGTCGGAGGGCTGCGCCCTCCAGTGGCGCCACAGTGGCACGAGCGTGGTGTCATCGGGCTTCATTGATGGCAGCGCGCGTGCCGCTCGCGGTGTCGGGCTGTGGAGGGGTCACGAAAATGCAGTGGCGCCGCCTTGATGCAACTCCATGACGGGCATGTTTTCGCAGCTCAGCGCCATGAGGTCGGTGCTGACCCGCGATCGCTCGCTCTACCTGCTTGCGTGTGACGCCATGATGGTGCCATTATGGCGTCATGGACCTGATGCCGTATGTCGACAACCTCCGCCGTGAACTCGCGGTGGCCGCCGAAGCCGGCGGCGAAGAGGCGCGCGAGCTGGCCGAGCGGCTCACCGCTCCCTTGGAGTCGGCGACCCGCCTGACGCTGCTCAACGTGCTCTCCGCCGCGATGGACGAGATCACCCGTGAACTCGCCCCCGGCTCGGTCGACGTACGACTGCGCGGCCTCGACCCCGACTTCGTGGTGACGCGGCCGGCGGCCGACGAGGTGTACGAGGACACGGGCGGGCCCGCCGAGCCGCTCAGGGCCCCGGCACCGGCGCCCACAGAGGGCGACGACGGCGGCACCGCCCGCGTCAATCTGCGCCTGCCCGCCCACCTCAAGGCGCGCGCCCAGGAGGCCGCGAGCCGCGAGGGCCTGTCGGTCAACGCGTGGCTGGTACGAGCCGTGTCGGCCGCGGTCGACGGTGGCACCCAGCCGCGTACGCCGGAGAAGACCCGCACCACCCGCACCGTCGGACAGAGCCTCACGGGCTGGGTGCGCTAGCCGGGACGAGGCAAGTCCACTCCACTTCACTCACACCAGGTCCCACCAGCAGGGACACCGCCAAGACCCAAGAGGACGGGACAGCCATGCCTTCTTTCGACACTCCCCAGCCGGTCTCGGTCACCGCCAACGTGGCCGCCGGATCCATCCAGTTCTCCGCGAGCGAGCGCCTCGACACGGTCGTCGAGGTGCGACCCCGCGACCCGAAGAAGGACAAGGACGTGCGGGTCGCCGAGCAGACCGAGGTCACGTACGCGAACGGCGTGCTGACCATCAGGACGCCCAAGGGGCGCTACCTCGTCGGTCCCACCGGCAGCGTCGACGTGACGGTCGAACTGCCCACCGGCTCCCGCGTCGACACAACCGGCTCCTGGACCCAGGTGCTCGGCGAGGGCCGGCTCGGTGAGGTCCGCGTGAAGACATCGTCGGGTGACGTCCGCCTGGATGCGACGGGCCCGCTGCAACTGACCGCGTCGCACGGCTCGATCACCGTGGACCAGATCGAGGGCCTGGCCGAGATCACCACCAGCTCGGGCAGCCTGCGGGTCGGTACGGTGGACGGCCCGGCCGTCCTGAAGAACTCGCACGGCAGCACGACCGTCGGCGCCGCGATCGGCGAGCTGCGGGTGAGCGGAGCCAACGGGGACATCGACATCCAGCGCGCCGAGAGCTCGGTCACCGCGACCACGGCCCACGGCACCCTGCGGGTGGGGGACGTGGCCCGTGGCACCGTCCAGTTGGAGACCTCCTACGGCGCCATCGACGTCGGCATCCGCAAGGGCACGGCCGCCTGGCTCGACGTCAGCTCGGCCAACGGGCAGGTACGCAACGCGCTCACCGCGTCCGACAGCCCGGACGAGTCCGAGGACACCGTCGAGGTCAAGGCCCGCACCCGCTACGGCAACATCGACATCCGCCGCGCCCGGCCCTGACCCGCCCGCCCGACCGCTTCACAGCCAAGGCCACTCGACCGCTCACCACCCCTTCGACCGGGAGGACTCCATGCCTTCTTCTGTCATGCCCATGTCCATGCCCATGCCCAGACAGGGCGACGGGCGGCAGCCGTCCGCCGCCGTCTCCGCCGTCCGGCTGCGCAAGGCCTACGGCGACAAGACCGTGCTCGACGGCATCGACCTCGCCGTCGCGGCCGGGACCGTGTTCGCGCTGCTCGGCCCGAACGGCGCCGGCAAGACCACCGCCGTGAAGATCCTGTCCACACTCATCACCGCCGACGGCGGCCAGGCCCACGTCGCGGGCCACGACCTGGCCGTCGACCCGCAGGCCGCCCGCGCCGCGATCGGTGTCACCGGCCAGTTCTCCGCCGTCGACGGCCTGATCACGGGCGAGGAGAACATGCTCCTCATGGCGGACCTGCACCACCTGTCCAAGCGCGAGGGCCGACGCGTCGCCGCCGAACTCCTCGAGCGCTTCGACCTCACCGAGGCCGCGAAGAAACCGGCCTCCACCTACTCCGGCGGCATGAAACGCCGCCTGGACATCGCCATGACCCTGGTCGGCAGCCCGCGGATCATCTTCCTCGACGAACCCACCACAGGCCTCGACCCGCGCGCCCGCCACAACATGTGGCAGATCATCCGCGCTCTCGTCTCCGACGGCGTCACCGTCTTCCTCACCACCCAGTACCTGGACGAGGCCGACGAACTCGCCGACCGCATCGCCCTGCTGCACGACGGCAAGATCGCCGCCGAGGGCAGCGCCGAGGAACTGAAGCGACTGATCCCCGGCGGACACGTCCGCCTCCGCTTCACCGACCCGACCGCGTACCGGTCCGCCGCCTCCACGCTGCGCGAGGCCACCCGGGACGACGAAGCACTGTCGTTGCGGATCCCGAGCGACGGCAGCCAGCGCGAGCTGCGCTCGATCCTCGACTGGCTGGACTCGGCAGACATCGAGGCGGACGAGCTGACCGTGCACACCCCCGACCTCGACGACGTGTTCTTCGCCCTGACCGGCTCCGGCACACCCGACAAGACCAAGGAGGACGTCCGATGAGCTCCCTCCCCCTCGCCGTGCGTGACTCGTCCACGATGTTGCGGCGGAACCTGCTGCACGCGCGGCGCTATCCGTCCATGACGCTGAATCTGCTGCTCACGCCGGTCATGCTGCTCCTGCTCTTCGTCTACATCTTCGGCGACACCATGAGCGCGGGCATCGGTGGCGGCGCCGACCGCTCCGAGTACGTCGCGTATCTCGTCCCGGGCCTCCTGCTGATGACGGTCGGCAGTACCACGATCGGCACCGCGGTCTCCGTCTCCAACGACATGACCGAGGGCATCATCGCCCGCTTCCGCACCATGGCTGTCCACCGCGGCTCCGTGATCATCGGACACGTCATCGGCAGCGTCCTGCAGTCGGTCATCAGCGTGGTCGTCGTCGGCGCCGTCGCCGTGGCCATCGGCTTCCGCTCCACCGATGCCACCGTCCTGGAGTGGCTGGCGGCGTTCGGACTGCTCGTGCTCTTCGCCACGGCGCTCACCTGGATCGCGGTCGGCATGGGTCTGGTCAGTCCGAACGCCGAGGCCGCCAGCAACAACGCACTGCCGCTGATCTTCCTGCCGCTCATCTCCAGCACCTTCGTCCCGGTCGACGCGATGCCGGGCTGGTTCCGGCCGATCGCCGAGTACCAGCCGTTCACCCCGGCCATCGAGACCTTGCGCGGGCTGTTGCTGGGCACCGGGATCGGCCACAACGGATGGCTGGCCGTGGGCTGGTGCCTGGGACTGGCCGCGCTCGGCTACGTGTGGTCCAAGTCGGTTTTCAACCGGGACCCGAAATAGCGGGCAGCGGGCAGCGGGCTGCGGTCAGTGGGCCGCAGCCCGCGGACCGTCCGCTCCAGGGCGGCGTACTCCGACACCGCAACATCTGAACGACGCGGTTCGGCGTCGCTGGGTCAGTTCCGGAAGACGCTGTCCGAGGGTTCCCAGATCGAGCAGTCGTGGGCGAAGAGCACACGTCGCGGGTCGAAGTCGGCAAGTCGCTCCAACCAATGCTCATAGTCGGGAAGCGGCTGTTCGACGCCGTGAAGTGCGGCCTGGCGGGCCAGTTGGCCCGACGCGAACTGGGATGCGAAGTCGTGTGCCTGGCCGGCGAGGATCACGGTGCCGTCGCCCTGCCGAATGACCAGCGACTGATGTCCTCGGGTATGCCCGGGGGTCGGGATGATCCAGACGCCCGGCCAGACCTCGGTCTCACCGGCGAGTTCCTCGTACGATGCGCCGGGGAAGTCGACAAGCTCGTCGAGGGTGTAGTTGCCCCGGCGGGCGGTGGCCAGCTCGACTTCCTGGACCAGGATCGGCTTGCCGCCCAGCAGGGGATTCCCGCCGCAGTGGTCGAAGTGAAGGTGGCAGTTCACGACCAGAGAGATGTCGCCGAGGGTGACTCCAACGGTCGACAGTGCCTCTTGCAGTGCACGGCGCCGGGGTCGGTAGTGCGCCTCGGTCTCGGAGTCGGCGCTGCCGATGCCGGTGTCGAAGAGGATCAGTCCCTGGTCGTGTCGCACCAGATAGGCGAGCACGGGTTCAACCCGAGGTTGCGGGTCGCCCGTCTCTGAAGCCGGCCGGATGAAGTACCCCAGGTCGAGTCGCCGGACCGCCGAATTCTTCCCCATGCGGCCATCCTGACAGGCAGAGATGTGCCGTCCAGCGGGTCTGCCGACAGCAGAGTCGCGACTACGACGTCGAGCGACAGCCACCGGGCCGTTCCCGTAAGGCAGTTACGTGCCCGTGGCGAGGGGGCACGCGTCTACCGGAAGGGCATCGGTGTGGAGCCGGAGACGCGCGTCACCGAGCGGCACGCCTGAATGCTCCCGGGAGAGGACCGCACGGCCCCCTGCCCACACCTGAGTCACCCGCGCCGTAGGGCCTCACGATCCGGGCTGGAGTCGGTCACACGGCAACGTCACCTCAAGGTGTTCCCGCCGATCGGGCACTCCTCGCCCGCGATCACCCTCGGTTACTATGCTCACTCCGTGCCGGAGGCGGGCATCAAGGGACGCACTGGCGTCGATGGACTGCTTGGAGAGCGGGGAGAGCGGGGCGATCGGCAGACCGGCCGAGACTCCCCGGATTCTCCCCGGGCCCGGCGACGGGAGGTTCCCGCTGCCGAGCCCTGTGGAATCGGCCGTGGATGGCAGAGTTGAAGAGATGGGTGGCCGGGGATAGTGCTGAAAGAGGTCGCCGCGACCCGCTACATCACGCCGCTGCGTGAGGGTGGCTCGCTGCCGGGGCTCGTCGAGGCCGACGATCTCGGGACGTATGTCATGAAGTTCACCGGCGCGGGGCAGGGGCGCAAGACGCTCGTCGCGGAGGTCGTCTGCGCTGAACTCGCCCGTCGGCTGGGCCTGCGCGTGCCCGGTCTGGTCACGATCGGCCTCGACACCGTCATGGGGCTCGGCGAACCCGACCAGGAGGTCCAGGAACTGCTCAAGTCCAGCGGCGGGCTGAACCTCGGCATGGACTTCCTCTCCCGCGCCGTCGGCTTCGACGCCCTCGCCTTCGAGGTGAGTGCCCGGGAGGCCGGACGCATCGTCTGGTTCGACGCGCTGGTCAACAACGTCGACCGCTCCTGGCGCAACCCCAACCTGCTGATGTGGCACGGCGACCTGTGGCTCATCGACCACGGCGCCACCATGATCTGGCACCACCACTGGCCCGGTGCCCAGGCCTCCGCCGCCAAGCCGTACGACGCCTCCGACCACGCGCTCGCGCCCTTCGGCCCGGACGTCGCCGCGGCGGCGGCCGAGCTGGCGCCGCTGGTGACCGCGGAACTGCTCGCCGAGGTGACCGCCGCGATCCCGGAGGAGTGGCTGGCCGACGAGCCGGGCTTCGACTCCACCGAGGCGCTGCGGCGCGCCTACGCGGAGCCGCTGCTCGCCCGCGCCCCCGTCATCCACGAGCGGGTCAGGGGAATCGAGGGCCGCGGAGCCGGGGAGGGCCGCGCGAGCGGCGATCGTCCCGGCGGCACCGCGGGCCCCGGAGACGGCGGGGGAGTCAAGGGCACCAGGGTCACCGAGGGGGACGAGTGAGCGAGCGGGACGTCTTCGAGTACGCGCTGCTGCGGGTGGTGCCGCGCGTCGAACGCGGCGAGTACTTCAACGCGGGCGTACTGGTGTACTGCCGCGCCAAGTCCTTCGTGGCGGCGCGCACCCATCTGGACGAGACGAAGCTGCGGGCACTGGACCCGGAGGCCGACGTGGCGGGCGTACGGGCCGCGCTGCGCGCCGTGGAAGGGGTCTGCGCGGGTGGGAAAGCGGCAGGTCAGGCTGCGGGGGACGATGCCGGTCGGCGCTTTCGCTGGTTGATCGCGCCGCGCTCGACGGTACTGCAGCCCGGGCCCGTGCACACGGGGCTCACCGCCGATCCGGAGGCCGAGACGGAGCGGTTGCTCGCGCTGCTGGTCAGGTAATGGATCACACCCGTGCCGTGTGCCGTTGACACCGGGTGCCAGGGCTTCTAGCGTCACGTCTGCTGAAGGTACTAAGCGGTCGCTCACCGGACGGGCGTACCGTGTGAGCCGCAGGGCATGTCAGGCCGCAGGGCTTTTCAAGGGCGAGGAGAACCAGCAATGTCCACCACTGAGCAGCGTGTCGCCGTAGTCACCGGTGCCGCGCGCGGCATCGGCGCCGCGACCGCCGTACGACTGGCCGCCGAGGGCCGCGCCGTCGCGGTGATCGATCTCGACGAGGCCGCGTGCAAGGACACCGTGGAGAAGATCACCGCTGCCGGTGGCCGGGCTCTCGCGGTCGGCTGCGACGTCTCCGACGAGGCCCAGGTCGAGGCCGCGATCGAGCGGATCGCCGAGGAGCTCGGTGCGCCGACGATCCTGGTGAACAACGCGGGCGTGCTCCGCGACAACCTGCTGTTCAAGATGGCCGCGTCCGACTGGGACACCGTCATGAACGTGCACCTGCGCGGCGCCTTCCTGATGTCGAAGGCCTGCCAGAAGTACATGGTGGAGGCGAAGTTCGGCCGGATCGTCAACCTGTCGTCCTCCTCCGCTCTCGGCAACCGCGGCCAGGCCAACTACTCCGCCGCCAAGGCCGGTCTGCAGGGCCTGACCAAGACGCTCGCCATCGAGCTCGGCAAGTTCGGCGTCACCGCGAACGCCGTCGCGCCCGGCTTCATCGCCACCGACATGACCGCCGCCACCGCCGCCCGCGTCGGCATGGGCTTCGAGGACTTCCAGGCCGCGGCCGCCACCCAGATCCCCGTGCAGCGCGTCGGCAACCCCGACGACATCGCCAACGCCATCGCCTTCTTCACCGGCGAGGCCGCCGGATTCGTCTCCGGCCAGGTGCTGTACGTGGCCGGCGGACCGCTCAACTAAGGCCGGGGACAAAGACAATGACCGCACTTCCCGAACTCTCCGGCAAGGTCGCCCTCGTCACCGGCGCGAGCCGCGGCATCGGCTACGGCGTCGCGGAGGCCCTCATCGCCCGCGGTGACCGTGTGTGCATCACCGGCCGCAACGAGGACGCTCTCAAGGAGGCCGTCGAGACACTCGGTGCCGACCGCGTCATCGGTGTCGCGGGCAAGGCGCACGACGAGGCCCACCAGGCCGTCGCCGTCGAGCGCACCATGGAGGCCTTCGGACGCGTCGACTACCTGGTCAACAACGCCGGTACGAACCCGGTGTTCGGCCCCATGGCCGACCTGGACCTCAACGTGGCGCGCAAGGTCTTCGAGACGAACGTCGTCTCGGCGCTCGGCTTCGCCCAGCTGACCTGGAAGGCCTGGCAGAGCGAGAACGGCGGCGCGATCGTCAACATCGCGTCCGTCGCGGGCATCTCCCCCTCGCCGTTCATCGGCGCGTACGGCATGAGCAAGGCCGCGATGATCAACCTGACCGTGCAGCTGGCGCACGAGTTCGCGCCCAAGGTGCGGGTCAACGCGATCGCGCCCGCCGTCGTCAAGACCAAGTTCGCGCAGGCCCTGTACGAGGGCCGTGAGGAGGAGGCGGCCGCGGCCTACCCGCTGGGCCGGCTCGGCGTGCCCTCCGACATCGGGGGCGCCGCCGCGTTCCTCACCTCGGCGCAGTCGGACTGGATCACCGGGCAGACGCTCGTGGTCGACGGCGGCATCTTCCTGAACGCCGGAGTGGGCTGACGGACGCCCGGACGCGGGCGTGGACGGACCCGGGCGGCGCCCGCGTCCGGGCGCCGCGGACGCCCGCCGTCACGCCTGCGCAGTCATCTACGCGCTGATCAAGTGCCCCGCCGGGAACACGGGTTGCCCGGCGGGGCACCGCCGTACGATCTGCCGGGGCCTGGTCGTGGCGGACCGAGACCGGGGGAAGGGGACTGCGGTCAGCGGCCTTCCCAGTGGGGTGAGCGCCTTTCGGCGAAGGCGTGGGCCCCTTCCTGTGCGTCGTGGGACGCGAGGACCGGTGCGACGAGCTGATCCTGCTGGCGGAACGCGTCCTGGTCGCCGTACGCGGTCCGCTCGTTGACCGCGCGTTTGACCGCTGCGAGGGACAGCGGCGCGTTCCGTGCGATGCGGTGAGCCATCTCCACGGCCTTGGCGAGCGCCTCGCCGGAGGGGGTGAGGTGGTTGACGAGGCCGAGCTGATGGGCCCGTTCGGCGGGCAGGGGATCGCCGGTGAGGAGGACCTCGACGGCGATGTTGCGGGGGATGCGTTCGGGCAGACGCACGATTCCGCCTTCAGGGGGGACCAGGCCGACCGTCACCTCGGTGAGGCCGAAGGTGGCGTCCTGGGCTGCCACGATCATGTCGCAGGCGAGGGCCATCTCGGTGCCGCCGCCCAGCGCCCAGCCCTCGACGGCCGCGATGAGCGGGCTGCGAAGCGGGGTCCGGGTGAGTCCGGCGAAGCCCCGCCCCGGGATGATCGGGGTGTCTCCGGCCGCGTACGCCTTGAGGTCCATGCCCGCGCTGAAGGTGCCGCCGGCACCGGTGAGCACACCGACCAGCAGGTCGTCGCGGGCGTCGAGTCGGTCGAAGGCGTCTGCCAGGGCCCGCGCGGTGGCGCCGTCGACAGCGTTGCGTACCCTCGGTCGGTCTATCGTGATCACGAAGACCGCGCCGTGCTCTTCGGTGCGCACGGTGGGAGTGCCGGTCGGGGTGTCGGTGGGGGGTTCGGTGTTCATGTCGGACATTCCTTGTCTCGCCGCCCGGGCTTGGCTGTTGACCGTTGACGGCTCGGGGTGTTCGTGGCGGCCTTCGGCTTCGGGACCGCGGTGGCGGCGTCACCCGCCCACTGCCGGGCGACCCGTGGCTACGGCTCCTCGGCGGGAAGCACGGCATGGGCGATCCCGGTGAGGTTGCCCTGCGCGATGAGGATCTCCCGGCGGCTCGACCCGTCGAGGTCGGCCGCGTAGACGGTCCCGGCCATGTCGGTCACGAACATGCGGCCGTCGTCCAGATCGAGAGCGATGCCGATGCCTTCCATCAGGTGCGTCCACAGGATCTCGGGCTCCCGCTGCCCGCCGGGCGGATCCACCGGCGTGCGATTCACGGAGTTGCCTCGCGGCGGGTCCCCCCGGTCGGTCCAGTACAGCGTGCGTTCCGTCAGGTCCAGCTGCAGGTCGATCGGCTCCGGCAGCCCCTGGAGCAGCACCTCGATGTCGCTCCGGCCGGCCGGGGACTCGCCGGCGGGCAGGTCGATCCCGGCCCGGAGGATCTTCCCCAGTCCCGCGTCGCTCGGTCCCTTCTGCGACCAGTACAGGTGCCCGCCGTCAGGATCCACGGCGACTCCGACGCACCACCTGGTCTCGTCGCGCCGGTCGCTGTCCGTCCGGCCCGTCTGTACGAGCGTCTCGAGGTTCGAGCCGTCGAGGTCGCAGCGCATGACGCGCATCCCCTCGCGGTCACCCCAGTAGAGCTTGCGGCCGACGGCCTCGAGGTGCAGCTGTTTCGGCGTGTGCGTGCCGCCGTCGGGAACGATCGTCGTCCGGTTGCCTCCGTCCAGGTCGACACGCTCGATCGAGCCGTCGTCGACCGGCGGGGAACCCATGTTCGTCCAGTAGACGTGCCCCGCCTCGGCGTCGACGGCCACACCATCGGGGAACCTGCATCCCGAGACGACGATCCGCTTGTCGGTGCCGTCGGGGTTCACCGAGAACACGCGGCCGTCACCGCTGAGTTCGAGCACGAACAGTTTCTGCCGCCGATCTGTCACGGTTCCTCCTCCCGGGCGAGGGCCCGCCGCCCCGGGGATGACGCGTGCGGTCTCATGCCTGCCCGCCGAGGCCGAGGGTGTCGGCGGGCGGGCCGGATGCCCGCACGGCCAGCAGACTGAGCAGCATCGCGTCCCGCTGGGCGGCCAGTTCGTCGACGGAGTGGCCGTCCGCCTCCTCCAGCACCCCGCCGACGATCTTCTCCTTGAGCTCGGGCGTGAGTTCCGGATCGCCCAGTTCCCGCCACATCCCGGCCATACCCGGCATGAGGGTCTCCATGAAGTGCTGGATGCCGCCCGCGCCTCCGCCGAGATGCCACAGCAGGTTGGGGCCCATGACACCCCACCTGAGTCCTGGACCCCAGGACACCGCGTCGTCGGAGTCCGCGACGTCCAGCACCCCCTGATCGATCATATGGACGACCTCGCGGTACAACGCGGCCTGCAGCCGGTTGGCGACGTGACCGGGGAGCTCCTTCTTGAGGTGGATCGGCTTCTTGCCGATCGCGGTGTAGAAGGACATGGCGTCCCGGACGGTCTCCGGGGCGGTCTTCGCTCCGCCGACGACTTCGACGAGGGGGATGATGTGCGGGGGGTTGAAGGGATGCCCGATGAGGGTGCGCTGCGGATTCCGGCACTCGGCCTGGATGACGCTCATCGTGATGCCCGACGAGCTCGACGCGATGATCGCGCCCGGCGGCGTCGCGTCGTCGATGTCGGCGAACAGGCCGACCTTCAGCTCCGGGCGTTCCGGCGCGTTCTCCTGGACGAAATCGGCGTCAGCGACGGCCTCCCGCATGTCGGAGGTGAACCGCAGACGGTCGGGTGAGGTCCCGGGCTCGGCACCGAGCGTGGCCGCCGCGTCCCAGGCTTCGGCCACGTACGCCCTGAGCGCCTCCTCCGCGGCGGGGGCGGGGTCGGTCGCGGTGACGTCGAAGCCCCGGGCGAGATAGTGCGTCGCCCAGCTCGCACCGATGGTGCCGGTGCCGACGATCGCTACGCGTTGGACGGGTCCGTGTGCGTTCATGGCTCGTCGTCGCTCCTGGGGGTCGGGCGGACTGTGGAGGGTGCGGGCGACGCGGGCGGCGGCAGTCCGCGGGCGGACCGGTCGTGCGGCGCGGCCGGTAGGTAGGTCGCAGGCAGGGAGCCCCGCCCCGCCACGTCGGGGGAGAAGCTCGGTGACGCCGTAAGGGCTCAGTTCCAGGGTGCGGCGCCTGCTCGCCCGGGGCATCTCGGGGGCCGCCGGGGAGCCGTCGTCAAGCGGTCCCCGGAGGCCCGGCGGGTCGTCGTCGACGACCCTGGTGATGTGCGAGCCGCACCGTGAGACCACCAGGTAGCGGGGTGGACGCGGAGGCGGAGACGGCGGCCGGAGCTGCCGGTCGCGGAGGCGGGATCCGCCGGGTGACAGGGGAGGATCCGCTGGTGGCAAGGGGTGCGGGCTCCGGTGTCAGTGGTCGCCTGTAGGTTCTGAGGCCTGGAAGTGACCGTACATCGGAGGAAGTTGACGTGACCGACACCGCCATGCTGCCCGAGTCCTGGCGCGGCGTCCTGGGCGACGAACTGCAGCAGCCCTACTTCAAGGAACTCACCGAGTTCGTCGAGGAGGAGCGAGCCAGGGGTCCCGTCTACCCTCCGCGCGAGGAGGTCTTCGCCGCGCTCGACGCGACCCCGTACGAGCGGGTGAAGGTGCTGGTCCTCGGCCAGGACCCGTACCACGGCGAGGGCCAGGGACACGGCCTGTGCTTCTCGGTGCGCCCCGGAGTGCGGACCCCGCCCTCCCTGCGGAACATCTACAAGGAGATGAAGGAGGAGCTCGGCACCCCGATCCCGGACAACGGCTATCTGATGCCGTGGGCCGAGCAGGGCGTCCTGCTGCTCAACGCGGTGCTGACCGTGCGCTCCGGTGAGGCCAACTCCCACAAGGGCAAGGGCTGGGAGAGGTTCACGGACGCGGTGATCCGCGCTGTGGCCGACCGGCCCGACCCGGCGGTCTTCGTGCTGTGGGGGAACTACGCCCAGAAGAAGCTCCCCCTCATCGACGAGGACCGGCACATCGTGGTGAAGGGCGCGCACCCCTCGCCGCTCTCCGCCAAGAAGTTCTTCGGCTCCCGGCCGTTCACACAGATCAACGAGGCCGTGGCCCAGCAGGGCCACGAGCCGATCGACTGGCGGATCCCGGACCTCGGCTGACCCGGGGTGCGGGACGGCTGGGCCGGGCGGGGGGCCGGTCCGGCCCTCCCCGGCCCGGTCCGGCGGCGTACGGGGGCGCCTGAGCCGGTTTGGCAGTGGCTGCCGTTAGCGTCGGAAGAGACAGTGAACGAGCCTGGAGGACACGGTGGCGGAGCAGCAGGAGCAGACGGCGCCGGACGCCATGATGACCCGGATCGGCCAGGCCGTCATGCTGCACCACGGAGGCGACCGCGAGGAGGCCCGGGGCCGTTTTCTGGACCTGTGGTCGGAGATCGGTGAGGACGGCGACCCGCTGCACCGCTGCACCCTGGCGCACTACCTGGCGGACACCCAGGACGACCCCTCGGACGAGCTGGCGTGGGACCTGCGCGCACTGTCGGCGGCCGACGAACTCGGGGACGACAGGGTCGCGGAGCATCACCGGTCGCCCGCGGTACGCGCGTTCTACCCGTCGCTGCACCTGAACCTGGCGGCCGACTACGTGAAACTCGGCCGCTCCGACGCGGCCCGCAGCCACCTGCGCCGGGCCCGCGGCGCGGTCGGTTTCCTCGGTGACGACCGCTACGGAGACGGGGTGCGCGCGGCGATCGGCCGGCTGGAGCTGAGGCTCGACGGGGAAGAACCGCCGGAGGGGACGCCGGGGGAGGGCCCCGGCCGGTTCGGCGGGCCGGGCGGGGAGACGCTGGGGCCACCGCGCCGGCGACCCTGATCCGCGCCGGGCGCGCGACGACGGCTGCGGCAGCCCGCCGCGCCGTCGGATCGCCCGAACACGCCCTAACACGCCCGATCACGCCCGGACGAGGACGGCCGTCCCTCCGCCGCGCGGGCCACCCGCATCCGACGTCACGCGTTGATCCAGCGGGAATCACGGAACGGCCCCTTCATGGGACAGCCCTCGGCGTCCCGTGGTTGGCGCCACGAGCGGTGACGCCGGACATGAGCTGCCGGACCGGGGCCGCCGGACGCGAGCTGCCGGACGTGACGTCACCGGGCGTAGTGCCGCCGGACGTGGTGGCGTCGGACATGGTGCCGCCGGACGTGGTGGCGTCGGACATGGTGCCGCCGGACGTGGTGGCGTCGGACGTGGTGGCGTCGGACATGGTGCCGCCGGACGTGGTGGCGTCGGACATGGTGGCGTCGGAGGGGGCTGCCGGTCGTGGGGCACGGGGCCTCTGGGGGCCGAGGCCGGAGGCTGGGCGACGGGCGGGTCAATTCCCGTACGTTCCCTTGCAGATGACCGCCTCGGGACTGCCCGGCTTCCACCCCCCGTACTTCCTGCCGAGGGCGCACACGTCCTGGACCTTCGGCGGCTTCGCAGCCGGGGACGGTGCGGCGGCGTGGTGGGCGGGCCGGTGCGGCTTCGGCTGGAGGTGCGGCGCGACGGGGGCGTGGCGTGGGGCGGGCACCCGAGGTGCGGCCTGGGCGGGCGCAGCGGGGTGTTGTCGTGCCGCGGCACGGGACGGTCCCGCTGAAGGCTTCCGCGGCGGTCCGACGAGCTCGAGCGCCTCCCGCGCCGGAGCCTGCACGACCCGCTCCCCGGCTCTGTCGTCCGGACGCGGCGACGACGGGGAGGGAGCGGGTGGCGGGCCGGGAGTGGAGGGCCGCTGGACGGTCACACAGCCGGCGAGGGCGGTGACCGCCACGGTGACCAGGAGCGTCGCGGTCGTCGTCGTTCGATGCACGGGCGCAACTCTGCTGCGTCCGGGCCGCTTTGGGGAGCCGACAAGCGCAGGATGCCCCGCACGGGTGATCCTTCCGCTCCTCCGGCGGGTGCCGGCGGCCGCAGGATGACCCGCGGCGGCACCCGAGCGTGTTGCGCATGTCCCGCCTGCCTCGCGGCGCCCGGCACGTCCTACTCGCCGGTGGTTCCGTCGATCCGCTCACGGATCAGATCGGCGTGACCGTTGTGACGGGCGTACTCCTCGATCATGTGGGTGTAGATCCACCGCAGGTTGAGCGGGGCCTCGGTGAACCTGCTCCTGCCCTCGGTGGTGTCGTCCAGCGCGAAGCGGGCCGCGTTGACCCGGGCGACCGCGATCTCTGCCTGCCAGGTGGCGTACGCCTCGTCCCAGGTGTCCGCCTCGGTGAGATGGAACTCCCCGTCCCGGTCCTCGTCGCTGTAGTAGATCGGGCCCGCGTCGTCGGCCACCAGAACCCGGCGGAACCAGCTTCGTTCCACCTCCGCCATGTGCCGCACCAGACCGAGCAGGGACAGCTCGGACGGCTTGACCGAGGCGGTCCTCAGCTGCGCGTCGTCCAGGCCCTCGCACTTCGCCTCAAGGGTCTGGCGGTGGTGGTCGAGCCAGCCCTCCAGCATGGCTCGTTCGCCGGCGTCGGTGGCGGGTTTGGTGCGCTTGATTGTCATGCCCGCATCTTCCATGGACGGGGCCGGTGGCCGCCACGGGATTTACCTCCCGGAACCGGTGGCATCCGTGACGCCCGTATGCTTCTGACCAGGCCCGCATCGGCGAACGAAGGAGACCTCGTGAAGGTCGGCTGCATCGGACTCGGCGACATCGCGCAGAAGGCGTACCTGCCGGTGCTCGGGGTCCAGCCGGGGGTCGAGCTGCATCTGCAGACCCGGACGTCCGTGACGCTCGCCCGGGTCGCCGACGGCCTCCACCTTCCCCAGGGGCAGCGGCACACCGACCTGACGGAGTTGCTGGCCCAGGATCTCGACGCGGCGTTCGTGCACGCGGCCACCGTGGCGCACCCCGAGATCGTCGCGCGGCTCCTGGAGGCGGGCGTACCGACGTTCGTCGACAAGCCGCTCGCCTACGAACTCGACGCGTCGGAGGAACTGGTCCGGCTCGCGGAGGAACGCGACGTCAGCCTCGCGGTCGGCTTCAACCGGCGCCACGCACCTGGGTACGCGCAGTGCCTGGAGCATCCGCGTGAGCTGATCCTGATGCAGAAGAACCGCATAGGACTGCCCGAGGCGCCGCGCACGATGATCCTCGACGACTTCATCCACGTCGTGGACACCCTGCGGTTCCTGGCGCCGGGGCCGGTCGACGACGTGACGGTACGGGCCCGCGTCGAGGGCGGACTGCTCCACCACGTCGTACTCCAGCTCGCGGGCGACGGCTTCACCGCGCTCGGTGTGATGAACCGGCTCAGCGGCTCGGCGGAGGAGATCCTCGAGGTGTCCGGCCAGGACACCAAGCGTCAGGTGCTCAACCTCGCCGAGGTGATCGACCACAAGGGGCAGCCCAGCGTGCGACGGCGCGGGGACTGGGTGCCGGTGGCCCGCCAGCGCGGCATCGAGCAGGGTGTGCTCGTCTTCCTCGACGCCGTACGCGCGGGCAAGGTGCTCAGCGCCCGGGACGCACTGGCGACTCATGAACTGTGCGAGCGGGTGGTGCGAGCGGTCCAGGAGCGGTCCGCCGCAGCCTGAGCGCGCGGGCGCCCTCCGTGGCGCACAGCGCCGCCAGTACCAGCAGCGCCCCGTGCACCGGCCAGTCCCCGTACCGGACGTACGGGGTGACCCCCCGCGCCAGTGGCACCTCGTACACCGCCGCTTCGCTCGCGTCCGTGCCGAGCCAGGAGCCGAGCCGCTCGCCGCTCGGCCCGTAGACGGCGGAGACGCCGGTCAGGGTCGCGTGCACCATCGGGCGGCCGGTCTCGGCGGCCCGCAGCGCGGCCAGCGAGGCATGCTGCTCGGGCGCCCAGCTGTCCTGGAACGACGAGGTCGACGACTGGGCGAGCAGCACTTCGGCGCCGTCCTGCGCGAGATGCCGGCTCATGTCCGGGAACGCCGTCTCGAAGCAGATCATCGGTCCGACCCGCAGTCCGTGCCCGGCGTCCATCACCACCTGCTCGGTGCCGCGCCTGCGGTCCTCACCCGCCGCCTTGCCGACCGAGGTCGCCCAGCCGAGCAGGGAACGCGCCGGTATGTACTCACCGAAGGGGACGAGACGCATCTTGTCGTAGCGGGCGCCGGTCGGTCCCTGCGGTCCCACCAGCACCGAACTCTTGTATATCCCCGGCCGGTCGGAGCGCCGCGCGTCGACGTTCACGAGGATGTCGGCGCCGGTCTCGCGGGACAGGGCGGTGATCCGGTCCGCCAGGTCGGGGCGGCCCGCCAGGTCGACTCCTACGCTGCTCTCGCCCCAGACGACGAGGTCGACGTGGCGCCCGGCGAGTGTGCGGGTGAGGGCCTCCTCGCGCGCGAAGCGCTTCTCCGCGCCCGCTCCGGCGCCGCCGCCCATGACGCCGGGCTGGACGACGGCGACGCGCACCTGGCTGTCGGTGTCCGGGCGCGGGGACCACACCCAGGCCGCCGAGGTGGCGGCGGCGGTGGCGACGAGTCCGGTGACGGCGGTGGCGACGGCGGGCATACGCGACCGGCGCACGGCCGTCAGAACCGCGACCGCGACGTTGACGGCCACCACCAGGAAGCTCAGCAGCCACACCCCGCCGACCGAGGCGAGCCGCAGCGCGGGCGTCACCTGCCACTGGCTCGACCCGAGCAGGCCCCACGGTCCGCCCAATCCCTGCCAGGACCGGACGAGTTCGACGCTCAGCCAGCTCGACGGCAGCACCACGAGCGCGGTCCCGACCTGCCCCGCCGAGGGCACACCGCCGAGGAACCGTCGTACGAGCCAGCCCCAGGGCGCCCACAGCGTCCCGAGCAGTCCCGCGATCACGACCGTGAAGACATTGAGGCTGGGCAGCAGCCAGTGGTGCACGGCCAGCATGAAACCCAGGCCGCCGAACCAGCCGTCGTACGCGGCGCGTCTCCCCGTCGGGGCGGTGCGGGCCAGCAGGATCCAGGGCACGAGGGCGACGTAGGCGAACCACCACCACGACGGGGCCGGGAAGGCGAACACCGGCAGCGAGCCCGCCAGTACGGCGACGATCGCACGTCGCCAGGGGGAGGTGAGCCAGCGGTCGAACCTCGTCATGGGTGCCTCCCTCCCCGGTGGTGCCTCCAGTGTGCGCTTCGGGGACGATCTCCGACAGGGCGCGTCCGGTCAGGTGACCGCGGGTTCCTGACGCGGCTGCGGCATGCGGCGCCACTTCTCCTGGACGACCACCTCGCGCAGGCGCCAGCCGAGTTCCGTACGCACCAGTCCGAAGGCGTACCGGCCGCCGCACACGAAGTCCGGTGCGGTGGATACCCCGTCGTCGCCCGCGAGGCGCATCGGATTGACGTAGTCGGCCCGCACCCGGGCCGTGTCGCCCCTGTCCTGGTCCAGTACGCCGAACCGCACGCGTCGGTTGACGATCAGATGCTGGCGCATGGGGAACAGCTCCATGCTCCGCGCGAGCCACCCCGCGACCTGGTCGGCGTCCCCCTCGATACCCCCTGCGGAGCGATAGTCCGCGCGGCCGTCCGGCGCGAACAGCCGCCGGTACGCCCCCCAGTCGCCGTCGTCGACGGCCACCGCGTACTCGGTGACGAGTTCGTCCACGGCGAACCGGTCCATCACGGTCGCGAGCTCCACACGCTGCGTCATCGGCTCAGTGTTGGCCACCGGGCCTGCGCAGCCAAGGGGCGTGCAGCGACATTCGTCGCCCGGACCGTGAGTGTCCGCGGCGCACCCCGCGATCTACTGCGGGAGCTGCTGCGCCGGCGTCATGACGTGCTGTCGGACCAGTGCGTAGGACCTCAGGCGCTCGGCCAGCGTGTAGACGGGTGTCACCAGCATGAGTTCGTCCGCACCGGTCGCGTCCGCCAGGTCCGTCAGCTGGGTCGCGACGGTGTCGGGGGTGCCGTGTGCCTGGTGGGAGCGGAAGCTCGCCAGGGCCCGCGCCTCCGGTGCGGTGAAGGAGTGGGCGGCCGCCTGCTCGGGCGTGGGAAAGGGGATGTCGCCCTGCCCCTTGAGCAGTCCGGCCTTGACGACATCCATCGGGCCCGCGAGCCGGGCGGCTTCCTCCCGCGTGTCGGCGCACACCGTTTCCACGCAGACCAGTACGCGGGGGCGGTCGCACCAGCGGGAGGGGGAGAAGTGCTCCCGGTAGTGGTGGAGCGCGGCGAGGGTGTTGTCGGGACGGATGTGATGGGCGAAGGCGATCGGCAGCCCCAGTTCCGCGGCGAGCGCGGCACCGGCGGTGCTCGAGGACAGCAGCCAGGGCTCCGGGAGCGGGTCGAGTGCGACCTCCTCCACCAGGTGCCGCAGGGTCTCCGACACGTCTTCGCGGTACTCGTCGTCGGTGGCCGGTCCGGCCCCGCGTCGCAGGGCCCGCGCCGTGGACTCGTCGAAGGTGCCCGGTCCGCGGCCGATGCCCAGGTCGATCCGGCCCGCGTGCAGTGCCGCCAGCGTGCCGAACTGCTCCGCGAGCATGATCGGAGCGTGGTTCGGGGCGAGTACGCCGCCGGATCCGATACGGAGGGACGAGGTCGACGCGGCCGCGTGCGCGGTCAGGACGACCGGCGGGAACGCTCCGATGGCGGGGGAGTGGTGGTGTTCGGCATACCAGAGCCGCTGGTATCCGAGGTCTTCGAGCCGCCGGGCGAACTCGGTGGTGTCGCGCAACGTGTCGGCGGCCGCGGCGTCCGTCTGGACCATGGCTACTTCCAGCGCGCTGAGCGGCACAGTGATCATCCGCTCAGTATAGAAAACGACCCTCAGCGGCCGTGGGCGTCCGCCGGCCCCGGTCCGCCCGGTTCGGCGTCCACCCCCTGCCCGCGAAGGCCGAACGGGCGCCGGGGGCAACCGCGTTCGGTACGCGGCTGCCCCACGGGCCGGACGAGGCGCGGGACCGGGACGTCGGGTACGGACGCCAGGTCCTGAGCCCGGATCAGACGGCCGGCACCGGATAGGTCGGGTACTCGACCCCGGAGACGTGCTGGACGACCCGGATGACCTGGCAGGAGTAGCCGAACTCGTTGTCGTACCAGAGGTAGAGGATCGCGTTGTCGCCGTCGACCTTGGTGGCACCGGCGTCGACGATCGAGGCGTGGCGTGAGCCGATGAAGTCGCTCGACACCGCGTCGGGGGCGGTGGTGAAGTCGATCTGGCGCTTGAGCGGCGAGGTCAGCGACACCTCGCGGAGGTGGTCGAGGACCTCCTCGCGGGTGGTCTCGCGCCCCAGCCGCAGGCTGAGGATGGCGATCGAGACGTCCGGCACCGGGACACGGATCGAGCTGCCCGTGATCGGGGCCTTGAGGTCGGGCAGCGCCTTGGCGACGGCGGAGGCCGCCCCCGTCTCGGTGATGACCATGTTGAGCGGCGCGGAGCGGCCCCGGCGGTCGGAGCTGTGGTAATTGTCCAGCAGGTTCTGGTCGTTGGTGAACGAGTGGACGGTCTCCACATGACCGCGCAGGACGCCGTACTCGTCGGCCATCGCCTTCAGCGGCGGGACGATCGCGTTGGTGGTGCAGGAGGCGCAGGACAGGATCTGCTCGTCCGGCTTGATCGTGTCGTGGTTGACGCCGTGCACGATGTTGGGGACGTCGCCCTTGCCCGGCGCGGTGAGCACCACCTTGTCGATCCCGGGGCGCAGGTGCTTCGACAGACCCTCGCGGTCACGCCACTTGCCGGTGTTGTCGATGAGGATGGCGTCCTTGATGCCGTACGCCGTGTAGTCGACCTCGCTCGGGTCGCCGGCGTAGATCACCTTGATCTCGTTGCCGTTGGCGATGATCGTGCTGTTCGCCTCGTCGACGGTGATCGTGCCCTGGAACTGGCCGTGGATGGAGTCGCGGCGCAGCAGCGAGGCGCGCTTGACGATGTCCTGGTCCCCGCCCTGGCGGACGACGACGGCGCGCAGCCGCAGACCGTTGCCGGAGCCGGCCTTCTCGATCAGCAGGCGGGCGACGAGCCGGCCGATGCGGCCGAAACCGTAGAGGACGACGTCGCGCGGCTCGCGGCGCTCGATCTTGCCCGCGCCGGTGGCGCCGGCGACGGCCCTGGCGGTGAACTCCTGTACGGAGAGCCCGAGGTCGTCGCTCCGGTACGTCGCGGCGAGCATGCCGAGGTCGATCTGGGAGGGCCCGAGATCGAGCGTGGTCAGCGCCTGGAGGAACGGCAGCGTCTCGGTGACGGAGAGCTCCGCACCGGCGATCTGCCGGGCGAACCGGTGGGTCTTGAGAAGGCTGACCACCGACTTGTTCACCAAGGAGCGGCTGTGGAGGAGGACCGTGACGTCCCGCTCCCGGTGCAGCTTCCCGATGATCGGGATCATCGACTCCGCGATCTCCTCGCGGGTCTTCCAGTTGGTGAACGAGTCGTCGTTGACAGTCACAGGTCTATCTTTCGAGCTAGGCGGCGCTCATATGGTAACCCGTCCGATGTTCTGATCATCCGAGGGGTGTACGGCCGGTGTCGTGGAGGGGTGCGCGGGTCGGAGTCATGATCGGGAGCGGGCGTAATGTGGGAGTGCCCGCGAGGAGGAGGTACGCATGACACGCCCGGTCACTGTGGTCACGGGTGGCAGCCGGGGGATCGGCGCCGCGATCTCCGCCCGCCTGGCGGCGGACGGACACGATGTGGTGGTGGGCTACGTGCGTGACGGCGCGGCCGCGGAGTCGACCGCGACGGCCGTCCGTGCGGCGGGGTCGCGCTGTGTCACGGTACGGGTGGACACCTCCGACGCGGACGACGTGGAGCGGCTCTTCGACACGGCGGCGGACCGTCTCGGGCCCGTCAGCGGGCTGGTGAACAACGCCGGTGTGACCGGTCCGCTCGGACGGCTCGCGGACACCGACCCCGCCGACCTGCGGCGCGTGGTGGACGTCAACCTGCTGGGCACGCTGCTGTGTTCGCGGCGGGCCGCCCGGTCCATGGCGGCCCGGGGGAGCGGCGTCATCGTGAACGTGTCCTCGGCGGCGGCGACCCTCGGCAGTCCCGGGGAGTTCGTCCACTACGCGGCCACGAAGGCCGCCGTCGACGCCCTGACGGTGGGCCTCGCGAAGGAACTCGGCCCGGACGGCATCCGGGTCAACGCCGTCGCGCCCGGCATGATCGACACCGAGATGCACGCGGCCATGGGCGACCCGGGCCGCGCCGAGCGCGCCGCCTCCTCGATCCCGCTGCGCCGGGTCGGCCGGGCGGAGGAAGTCGCCGCCGCCGTCGCGTGGTTGATGTCGCCCGACGCCTCGTACGCCACGGGAGCGGTGCTGCGGGTGTCCGGAGGCCGGTGAGCCACCGGCGCACGCGCGGCGGTACGGGGCTCGCGGGGCGTTTTCGGCGGGTGCCGGCGCAGATCCACTTCGCCGCCGGGGTTCGGCCGAAGACCGTACGGACGTGGTGACGACCGCCTTTGGGGCTGCAACTCTGCCCCCGCGGCCCTGGGAACGTGGCCGCTTCCGTGCGAGCGTGACGCGGTTGGTCGTCTTTGATGCCGGAGGAAGACGTATGGGACTGGCCCGTGAAGAGAACGCCACGACGGGGAAAGGGCCGGCACCTCGGCGCCCGCGAGCGACTCCCGCATTCGCCGGAACGGCGGTGCAACGAATGCTTGCCCTGCAGAGCCATACCGGGAACAAGGCGGTTGCCGAGATGCTGCGGCAGGCCGGGCATCCGGGGGCGCAGGACCGGCATCAGCACGGTCTTGGATGCGGGCACCAGGCGCAGGAACCTCCGGTGCAGCGTTCCTTGGACGGCGCCACCGTCGCGCGCGCCGAGGAGGAGGACGGACCCGTCCGCGGCAGGGTGCGGGACACCAGCCCGGAAGGGCAGGGCGCCCTGCTCGCCGCGGCCATGAACTCGTCGAGCGAGTCGTTGCCTTCGTCGGTGGTGGCGAAGGCGGGGGCGTTCTATCAGAACGAGGGGCTCTCCTCCACGCGCGTCCACCGTGACGCGGTGGCCCAGCGTGCCACGGCGGCGCTGGGGGCCCAGGCCATGACCGTCGGCAACCACATCTTCCTCTCGGCGGGGTCCGTAGGGGACGAGAGGCTGATCGGCCACGAGCTCAGTCATGTGGACAAGAACCTCAAGGGCATGCCGGAGACGGGTCACGGCAACGGGGCCGGAGTCACCGTCACCGACCCGAAGCAGGACTCCGAACGGGCAGCGGAGAGGGACGGCCACGCCTACGCCGCGGGTGAGACGACCGCCCCCTCCGTCACCGCCCCGCGCCGTGCGGCGAACGGCTCGCACGAACCCGTGCAGCGGATGCCCGATCCCGTCCAGCGGATGCACGAACCCGTGCAGCGGATGATGGAAGAGGGCGAGCAGTCGGAGGGGGCCCAGGCCGGCAGACGGATCGCGCTGCAGGATCAACCTCTGGAACTCAGCGCCGAAGACCACATCGCATCGCTGCCCGAGGACAGCGAACAGGAAGTTTATCTGAAGCGCGGTGTGACTCCCACGCAGAGGAAGCATCTCCAGAAGGAGGTGATTCGCGGCTCTTTCGTCAGCCTCCCGAAGATGGTCCAGAAACCTGACGAGCACGCTACGAAGCCCGAGCGTGAGCACGTCGAAGGATACGTGAGTCAGCACCGCAACGAGGAGACCGCGAGTCTGATCGAATTTTCTACGGATGCTGAAATAGCGACCAAATTCGCGTCGGAAGCCCGGTTTGGATACGTGCTCACCATCCGGATCAAGAGGAAGTATCTGGCGAAGGGCGCTACCGGCTCCGAGCACGGCTGGATCGCGAAGCAGGGCGCACCCTACGACATCGTCGCGATCGAGCGGAAGGATTCGCTGGAGGAGGGGGTGGCCCCGCTGACCGAGGGTGAGTTCCGTGAAGCGGTCAAGAAGGAGGAAATGGCCGAGTACCTTCTCAAGGTCCAGGACCCGGCCGCGATGGCGGCCCATATGAGTCAATTCGAGGGGGGAAAGAAGAAGGACGAGGCCATGAAGATTCTTGGGTACAAGAGGTCGGTGTTCCGGGACTAAGCCCAGAGGAAACCAGGCATCTTGCCGTCTTCGAACTCCACTCGCGCGCGTCCTTGAGTACCGCCATGAACTGGTTCGATAACTCGCATTTGCTCCGCCACGTCCCCCGCAGCATCCTTGTAGGTCATCGTGCGGGAATCATTCACGCCCCGGCAGGCTGCGGGAACGGCCCCCAATCAATGACGACTCCGCTGAACGTTGAGCCGCCGAAGTTGACCGTCCCGCCACTGAACGTCGAGCTGCCGAAGTTGATCGTGCCACCGCTAAACACCGCGTCGTTAGTGTGGATCGCTCGCCGCTGAACTGCGCGCTGTCAAAATTTACCGTGCTGCCGCTGAACGTCGCGCGATCGAAGTCGACACTAGTGCCGCCGAATGGGGGGGGCTGAAGTGGGTGAGTGGCTACACATTCATTTGTTATAAAATCAACTTCGCCTAACAGTGTTAGTAAAATCGATTGAGTAAAGGGACGGGCAAGAAGTCGCAGGTCGGGCGCGCGGGTACCGGTGGCCGTGCGCATCTGGCCAGGCCGCCAGGCACAGAGCGGCGTGCGCGCACTCGGCGTAGAGGCCCTCCCCGGTCCGTGCGGTGAACAGGATGTCGGCGAACTCGCCCGTGCCGTCGTACCGGGCACACGTCCAGGGGTCGGTGTGGTCGGCCGGGTCCAGGTCCGCGTTCTCGCCCGAGTACACCTTCGGGCCGGTGTGCGCCTTTCCCTCGTCGGCCGTCCGGTCGAGGGCGGCGAGGATGTAGGAGATGCCGCTGTCCTCGGCGAGCCAGGCCGGGATGCCGCACGCGGCGAGGGCAGCGATCAGCTTGTGCCCGTCGAGGGGGCCCGCCCGCCTCGCGGCGTCCCGCGCCGTCTCCTGGAGTTCCAGCAGCTTGGGCGCCACGACCGGGACGACGGGCGGCCGTGGCCGGTCCGGCTCGGCAACGACCATCAGGGGCTCTCCCGTGCAGGCCATCCCGGTGAGTGTGAACACCGCACGGAGCTCCACGACGTCGGCCGCGGTGAACGTGCCGAGGGTGACCTCTCGGTGTGGGGCGCAGGCGGCCATGCCGTGCCCGCTGGTGGCGCTCACCAGGACCTCCGCCGTGGTGTCGAGGCCTTCCAGGGCGCAGCGCACACAGCGCATGCGGAGGGTGGCGGGGGCCTCGGCCTGGTACGTCGTGAACATGGGGTCTTCCCTTCGGTCGGGTGGGGTTGTCAGGCATCGCGGTGGTCGGGTGCCGTCCGTGCGGCGGGGAGCAACTGGACGAGCGGGCGGCCCTTGTTGCCGGGCTTGGTGTTGTCCGTCTTGACCTCGGCGGCCAGGCGCTCGTGGCTGTAGTGGATCGTGGCCAGTGCGCGCAGCGCCCAGCTCGCGGTCTCGTCGGGCGAGCCGAGGGAGCCGCCGCGGAGCAGGACGGTGCGCCGGTTCCGCAGTTCGAAGTCCCGGCGGGCCAGTTCACCGCTCACCGAGGCGAGGTCCCCCAGCGGCGGGATGCAGGGGACGGTGTCCTCGAAGGCGTCAGCTGCCGTGCGGAATCCCCCGGCCACGATGCCGTTCAGGTCGCGGTTGCGGTGGCGGCCGTGGCGGTCGAAGAGGTCAGCTCCGAGGCGCAGACGGCGGGCGGCGGCGAAGAAGTCGTTCACGGCGGTTCCTCCTGGTGTGGGGTGAGGGAGCGTGGCGGGGAGGGTCAGGTCCAGAGGCGGACGGCCTGGGCACGGCGGGCGTCGCACATGACGGCCGCGTCCGGATGGGCAGTGCGGATGTTGGCGGCGAAGGCGCCGCGGGCGTCATCGCGGGTGGTGCCGCGCCAGGCTTCTCGGCAGTCGAGTCCATGGGGTTGGCGCGGCGGACCGGTGCGCCGGTCACGTACCCGCGGCACCGCCACATCCAGCCCTTGCCGTAGCGGGCGCCCACGTCGGGAGCCCATTCGACGGTGGCCACGGGAGCGAGCGCACCCTCGGCCTGCAGAAGGCTGTCGATGATGCCGCCCGTGAGCGGGTCGGCGTTGGACGGATGGTGTCCCACCAGGTGAGGTTCAGGGCGGGCGGTGCGGAGGCGGGCGGCTCGGGCCACTCCGGGGCGAGCGCGAGCAGGCGGGTCAGGGGCTTCATCAGTCAACTGCCTTTCTGAAGGAGGATGTGGGGGTGGTTGTCGATCAGGTGGACGACCAGGGGTTGGACCCGGCCGGGGAAGTACTCGCGACCGCGCACGGGGCTCTCACCCACGTCGCGCAGGGCGTTAAATCAGGGCGCGCTCGATCTCAAGAGCCGCGCCTTCGGGCAAGCCGGTGTGGATGCGCGCAGCCCGCCGATGTCCGTCCCGCCTGTGGTGGCGCAGGCGAATCTTGGGGTTACCGGTGGTGATGCCGAACTTGAGGACGTCAGCGCAGTCGTCCACGACGACGTACAGGACGGTCGCCCTGCTGGAGCAGACGCGGCAGATCCCAGATCCGCGTTGCACGTTCCTGGGATGCGGGGCGACGAGTTGTCCCCGGCGCAGCGCACACGGTGCGGCTTGTCGCATCCGAGCCATCCGGGTTCGATGAGAGTTGCCCCCATCTCCAGGAGCCTCGCCCGGAACAGCACTTCAGAGTTGATGGGGTCGCGCCCTGCGCAGACCCAGCGGACGCCCCCTCCTTGTTGCAAGCTGGTCGGCCGGCGAAAGCAGATGTGGCCCTTGACGCAGCGGACCCGGTGGGGTTTGTTGCAGCCGAGCCACTTCGGTTCGAGGAGAGTCGCGCCGGCCTCCGTGAGCCGAGCTTGGAACTCTGCCTTGGCGGCCTTCGAGTCGCGCCCCGCGCAGCTGCGGTAAACGCTGCTTCCCGTGCGGACGTTCTTCGGCCGCGTAGAGCACTCGTGGCCTTGGCCGCACCCAGGGCGGCTGCAAGTTCCGGGGTGGTGAGGGTTGGCCGGGCTGTCGTCGGTTGGGGTGGATAGCAGGGCAGGCACGGGTTTCGTGATCATTGTGGTTCCTACGCCCGATGATCACGAGGTGGCCCGTGCCTGCTGCAATATCTTCTCCGGTCCCTGCCGTGCTGATGAGGCTGGGTCCGCTGGACGCCGGTCAGGTCGCCGATCTGCGTTCCTACCTCGATGCGGTGCCCGATCCGCGCTCGCGGCGGGGCCGTTGGTACTCACTGACCGCGATCTTGCTGGTGTGCGCCTGTGCGGCCGTGTCGGGAGCGAGGAGCATCGAGGAACTCGCCGAGTGGGGCCAGCGCGCCTCGAACGCACTCCTGGTAGTGATCGGGATCCGGCGTCACCTGCTCGGCTGGCGACGCACTCCGTCACCGGCCACGATCGGCCGGGTGCTGGGGACCGTTGACGGTGACGCCCTGGACCGGGCGGTGGGAGCCTACCTCGCCGACCGGCACCGCGTCGCCACCGAGCCGGCCCACAGGCCATCGCCCTCGGCGTCCGGGCGGCCGTGTGTGATCGCTGTCGACGGCAAGACACTCAAGGGATCAGCCCGTCTGACCGCGAAGCGCCGGCATCTGCTCTCCGCGGTCACCCACGCCCCGGTCGTCACCCTCGCGCAGGTGGAAGTGGGCGCGAAGACGAACGAAACCACACATTTCCAACCGCTCCTGGCACCGCTGGACCTGGCCGGCACCGTCGTCACCTTCGACGCGCTGCACTCGGTCAAGGCGAACGTCTCCTGGCTGGTCGAGACGAAGAAGGCCCACTACATCGCCGTGATCAAGACCAACCAGCCGACCGCCCACAGCCAGCTCGCGGACCTGCCGTGGCGCGATATTCCCGTCCAGCACACCGCCTCCACCACCGGGCACGGCAGGCGCGAGTCCCGCTCGATCAAGACCTGCGCCGTCCCGGACGAACTCGGCGGGATCTCCTTCCCCCACGGCCGCCTGGCCATCCGTGTCCACCGCCGCCGCAAGCAAACCGGCCAGCGCGAGACCCGGGAGAGCCTCTACGCCGTCACCAGCCTCGACGCCCACCAGACCGGCCCCGCCGGCCTTGCCACCGCGATCCGCGGGCACTGGGGGATCGAGAACTCCTCACACCACATCAGGGACGTCACCTTCGCCGAAGACGCCTCCACCGTCCACACCGGCACCGCACCCCGCGCCATGGCAACCCTCCGCAACCTCGCCATCGGCGTCCTGAAGACCCTCGGATCCGACAACATCGCCAAAACCACCCGAGCGATTCGAAACGAACCCGAACGAGCACTCCACATCCTGGGCATCACAACCGAACCAGACACCTACGGAACTTGATCAAGCCCTGGGCCGCACCGCGTCCTGCGCCGCCTCGGTCACGAATGCTTCCCGCGGCCAAAGAAGGTCCTGGTGGGAGGCCACCTCTGTCGGACCTGCCAAGAATCCCCCTGATCGGGCGGGTCGCACCCAGCGGCCCGCTACGTCTGGGTCGGGCTACCACCCACGCCTGACATCAGGCGCGATCTCGCGGGCTCCCGAGCCGTTGCCCAGGATCAGGAACGCAACGCACTGCGTCACTCCCCCAGAGAGGCTGGGGCGACCCTTCAAGGCCATGACACACCGACGCACGGTCGACATGAACGCCTCGCAACGCCTGTCGCGTTGCACATCTGTCACGGATCCCTAACTCCCATAACCAGAACCCAGGTTGGGCCTGAGTATGATCTCGTGGAGATTGCAGAGTTGGTTCTTAAATACCTTCACGCTCTGGCGTGGCCTGCCGTTGCCTTTGGCGCGATCTGGACCTTACGCACCCAATTACGGGCGGCTGTTGCGCGAATGACGCGTGTGGAGACCCTTGCCGGCTCCATCGAGTTCGCTGCAGAGATTCGGGACGTACTGCAACAGGCCGAAAGCGCAGCGGGCGCGGACCAGTCACCAATACCCCCCACTCCTCCGCCATGGTGGCCATCACCTCAACCTCAACAGCCTGCCTCGGACGAGGGTGAGACGGAAGAAGAGGACCCTACGCCCGTTCCCCACCAGGGCGGCCCGAACCAGAACGACCACCGATACCCGCCCCCCTGGAACGGGCCACAAGGTCCCGCACCCGCTACACCCCCGACCGAACCTCGGCCCTCGCCTGCAGAGCCATCACTTCCGTCAGGGGAATCCCATTGGCCATCCGGTTATGGCTATCCGCAGCATCGCCAACTCCCTCCGCGGCCACCCAATCCAGCCGCACCTGGTGGGACGTACGGCGCGGATGTAGGTCACCGCCGCCAGAGGCTAGCCGCTCTACGAGACTTGCGGAGCACAGCTGAAGTCTCCCCTCTCAGAGCAATCCTTGGGTCCTGGGAGATCCTCAACGACCTCTGCGACGACGTGATCGCATCGGTCGAAGGCCCGCGTACACAACATCCGACCCAACGGAGCCCCGCAATGGTCCGTCGATGGTTGGCGTCACGCGGCCTGTCCCTGGATTCCGTTGTGGTCTTCGATCGGCTGCGCGACCTCCGCAATCGAGCCGCGCACCTGGACCAGACCGTAACGTCAGTAGCCGCGCGGGACTTTGTCGACAGCTGCTTGACTCTGGCGCGCGACATAGAAGCGCTAGCACCGCGTTGAGGTCGAAGTGAGCCAGAGACGCTTGCTTCCGTCCGCCTAACGCTGACGCCCCGCTCGCGCGCGCCGCAGCGGTTCGTGTGCCGTACCTCAGCCGGCCCGGAGCCAGCAGCACGGGCGTAACTCGCCAATCGCGTTTTACAAAGTCCATTTATGGAAGTTTGGATGCATGCCCAGGAAGCCAGGAGCTCAGATCCAGCCCGACCACGAGCTAAGCGACGCCACGCGCGCCGCGATCAAGGCGTGGGAGGACAACGTCGCCGAAGAGGTCGTGCTGCGAGCAGCCGCACAGAAGGCACTCGCCGACGAGCTGCTGGCCGACCCGGACCTCCCGGTCGCCTCGCTCGCGAAGGCCAAGGGTGTGCCCTGGGGGATCGGGACGCTGTGGAACATCGTCGCGAAGTACAACGTCCCCGCCCGGCAGCCGAACAAGGCCAAGAGGTTGGACGAGAGCTGACCGGCAGCAGGAAAGCCGGCGCGCCGGACCCCGTCGCGGACGCGGACCAGGAGCGCTACGAGTTCTTCGGTGCCCTCCGTCGGCCACCGAGCGGCATCTTCCGGCAGCAACAGCATGTCGACGAAGCCGCCGACGACGAGTCCGAGGTCTACGAAGACGCCGATCGTGCCCGGTCTTGGTACCTGGACCACCCTTCCGGAAATACGCTGCCCGAAGTGCAGTCGGCGACGCGTCTCCTCCCACGCCTCCATGCTCACCATCGGGACGTCCTCCCAGGACACGAGCCTTACGGGACAACCTTTAGAGATCTTCAACGGCTGAGGTCACGGCGGTGGGAAGCCGAGGCCGGTCTTCCCAGGCGGCGATCCTCGCCTCGTTGCGCTCGGCGGCCTTGCGGGAGGGCACCCGCACGCTCCAGCCGATGCGGTGCAGCAGCAGGTCCAGCCCGGCCGAGGTGTACTCGTCGCCGAATCGGCGGCGCACGATCTCGGCGATCCGGGCCGGCGTCCAGCACTGGTCACTCCAGCCGGAGGCGGCAGGACCGGCGTCCAGCACCGCCTCGAGTACCCCAAGTTGTCCCGTGTCCAGCTGTAGCGGGCCCCGCCATCGGGACACCTCATCTTCCCGGCACAGCGCATCCCACGGGACCCGTCACGACCCGACGCAACCCGCACCGGTGGCGAGATTCCCTGGGGCCTGTCTGACAGGTCGCGTCACCGCCCCGCACCCCGCCAGCGATGTCACCCGAATGGCGCAACATGGCGTGCCACCCACATGGGTGAAGGTGAAGCTGACTAGTGCCCCAATCGAGGCATTCCGTGAAAGGGGAACCAAATGCGCATTCGACGAATCCTCGCCGCCGTCATCGCCACGGCAGCCCTCGCCGGACTCGGCCTCACAGGCGCCGCCACCGCCACCGCCGCCAGTCTCACCCCGGGTGAGTGCGAGCAGGGCGGCGGAACGGTCAACTGGGCGAACAACACATGCAGCGGTGGTTCGTTCGACGGGCAGATGGTCGACTAAACCCCACCAGGCGCCCCGCAGCCACGCGCTGCGGGGCGCTCCCGCGCGAGCGTAGCCGGGAGAGTCGCAGGGACCGTGCCGACCCGTCGGACACACGGGGTCCGGATCGGCCGGAAGCACATGGCGGGTGGGAACTCCTCATCTCGGCTGCCAACTCGCGGCTCGTCATGATGAGCGAAGGGACGGACTGGCGCACGCCTTTCGAGGGCGGCCCCGTTCCGGCTGACCGGATCCGCAACCGGCTGGGGCTCGGCTCGGGCGGTGGCCGACCGCCGAAATTCGACAAGTCCGACCACCGCGGGCGCCCCGCGGTCGAATGGGGCGTCAATCGTCTCAAGCGCCACCGCGCGGTCGCCACGAGATACGACGAACTCGCCGTCCGCTACGAGGCGACCGTGCTGATCGCCGTCCTCAACGAGCGGCTGTGAACCGCCTGATCAAGTCTTGAGCCCTGTCGTGCTCGTAGTACTCCGCAACCTGTGTGGGCGTTCGCCCGAAGCCGTTCGGCAACTCGGGGGCCGCCCCGTGCGCGAGGAGAATCGCTGTGGCCGCCGTGTTCCGGGGGTAGCCCGTCCGCAAGACGGCTCACAAAATGGCCACTTTCACAACGCGCCCTGGGACACCGGCCGTGGATCGTGAGCTCCGTCGCCGTGTCGCGACAGCCCACCCGGACGGGATGCGGCACCTGCCGGCCCGAGTGAAGTGGGGCGCTGATGCGCGGGCTCGGGCCCGGCGGACGGTCACCGCGCTCGTGCCGCTCCGGTCGCACGCGGTCAGTGCGCGCCGACCGGCACGACGTCCTGCGGAGTGGAGAGGGTCAGGCCGCCTCGATGACCTCACCGCGGATCGCTTCCGCCCACTTCACGACCAACAGCTCGTACTCCGCGCGCTCCTGGGCGGACAAGGAGCCACCGGCGCGCATCCACAGGGCGCGGATCTGCTCGTTTAACGCGGCAGCGGACCGCACGGAACCAGAGAACGCGAAGTCGGGGGACATGCGCACCAGCCTAGGGGCATGGACTGACACTGCGCTACCGGTCGGCTACTCATGCCGTATGCGCTTCGTCACGGCCCGTGGGGGCGCCGCCGCGGGAGGCCGGGACCAGACCCGGTCCGACGGCCACGGGTGACGCCGGCCGCCCTGCCCCGCCCCGCCACCGGGCGCGGATCGTGCGGGAGTCCTGGGCGCCCGCCCTGCTGCCCGTCACGCCCGTGACGCGACAAGCGCCGTGAAGCCGAATCGTCAGCCCGCCGACTCGGCGGCGTGGGGGCTCAGTCCGCCGGCCGCCACCAGGGCGATGATGACGATGCCGAGCGCGATCCGGTACCAGACGAACGGCATGAAGCTCTTGTGGGAGATGAACTTCATGAACAAACCTATGACCACTTAGCCTTGGCAGTCTTGACCTGCAACGCCATCCAGCCCGAAAGATCAACTGGGAGAGGACTGGGAGACGGGGGCGGCTCCCACCCCTCGGGGAGTGTGAGCACGAAGTTCTCCCACCGCGCCTGCAGCGTCTTCATGATGGCCTTCTCCATTGCCGGTGTCACGTTGGAGTACAACCCCTCGACGCCGGCCAGCTCGTGGCCCATCCGGGATTCAGTGGCGACGCGGCTGTGGCCGTCCTCATCGATCCACTCCTTGTGTCCGTGACGCATCAGGTACTGCCGCTTGTTCTTCCAGCGCTCCACGGCCGGCAACTCCGGCAGGGGACGTCGCGAGTCGACGGTCTGCTTCTGCCCGAGCCGTACCCGCTCGAATTCCTCCCTGGCGTCGCGCCCGTCAGCGAACTTCCTCCAGTAGTGGTAGGGGAAGTTCGCGTTGATGAGCGGGCCGTCATTGATTGAGGTAAAAACCCACTCGGGCTCCCGGCCTGCGAGCAGCATCTCCAGCAGCTCGGCCAGGAACGGCGGCACGACGAGTGTGCGCCGGCTCTCGTACTTCGGCACGTACAGGCCGGGCTTTCCTGTTCCTTCAAGGCGCTGATGCTGCCACTGCACGCGGATGGCCGGCATGAGGTCGGGGCCGTACCGTTCCAGGTCTTCGGCGTGCCGGTCCTCGCGGTCCTCCTCGTCGGGATCGTCCAACGGGTCGGAGGCAGGCCAGTTGGGGTGGCAGTACTCGGGGCGCAGCCCGTACAACTCAGCGGGCCGCATGCCGGTCATGGCAAACGTCCACACGTACACGTAGCCAGGGAACCCCCAGAACGAGAGGGCGTTGCAGGCGAGCTGGTGGACGTCCTCGATGCGCAGGTTGCGCTTCCGCTCGCGCGGCTTCTTCTTGTACTTGCCGCGCCGCCGCTTCTTCTTCTGTACGGGCGACGTCTGCCGGAGACCGTCATCGACGGCGTCGTCCATCATCATGCTGAAAATGAGCAGGATCTCGCCGCGGTAGCGGTAGCCGATGTGGTCCTGCTCCTTAAGCCAGATCTCCCAAGCCCGGCACAGAGATGGCTTGATGTCGGCAACGGCCATCTCGCCCCAGCGCGGCTCGATGTAGAGCCGGACGATGGACTCGATGTTCCTCTTGCGGAGGTGGCCGACGTCGAGAGTCTGCTGCCACGTCTTGACGTATTCGGTCATGAGGACCGCGCCGTCGCGACGGCTGATGTACCGGTCGTTGCGGATGTCCGACTCACGGTCCAAGCCGTACTCGAGGGCTTCTTCTTCGGTGTCGAAGCCGCCCTTGCTGTCGAAGATCCACCGGCCTTTGTCGTTCTTCTTGCCGGTGTTCCAGCGGACGCGGCAGAAGTTGCCGCGCCACTCGATGTAGGGCATCAGGTGTCTTTCTTTCTGGGCGGTAGGGGCAGAGCTCGGGCAGCTGAATGAGGCAGAAGTGTCGCGGGGTGTGGGACTGCGGGAATCAGGCATGCACCCCTTGGACGCGGCACGGCGCCTGGCGTGGAACGGCCTGGATACCCCCGCGACTCGGACCGTCCGCAACGGACACACCACCACTTGATGGGTCACGCAAGCCGCGTGGGGGTGGCGCACAGGTTGCCGGGCATGGGAAAACCCGCCCTGGTCCGGGAGTTTTCTCACGTCAGGGCGGGTCCGGCGGAGCGAGCCGACCTATGCGTTCCTTCGTCTGGGAGAAGTAGGTGGGGGTGAGGCTGCAGGTCGCGGCATACCCTTACGGATCGCTTCACGCGGCGGGCTTGAACCGGACGGTGGACGGCGTGGCCGGGCCGCTGCCAGTGGACTTACGTGGAGTGGCCTTGCGGCGGCGGGCCTTGGCCAGTGCCGACGGCCGGGTCATCTTGTGATGAATTTCCCGGATTTCGCGGCAGTCCTGGAGGCTGAACCGCAGAAATTTGCCGAAGCGGTGGTGAGGGAAGCCGCGCTGGTTGGCCCCATCTCGTAGCCACCTCTCGCCGCAGCCGATGACGCGGGCCGCCTCCCCTGGGTCGAGCGTCACCTCGCCCTGCTCAAGGGCCCGCATGGCCGCATCGATCATGGCCTTGCGCTCGGCGCCGGTGCGGTTCGTTTCGGGGCTAGTCATGGCACCTCTTCCGTTTGGGCTGTTGGGGTGCTGCGTCAGCTGGGAGGCACCCGGGCATGAAGCGAGCGCAGGAACTCGTACGAACTTGTAGACGGCTGGTCCTCACGTGTCAGCGCGGAGCGCACCTTAAGCTGCGGCACTGCCGACGCTGTGCTGCAGCGATGATGTCGAGTCGGTTCCCGGTGTGTGTCAAGTCCTCATGAGCGGTGCTCCGGTTCGCCTATCAAGGCTCACTCTGAAAGCCTAACGACTGGCGTATCGACTCGTCAATCAGATCTTCTGTCCTTCGGGTTAAGTCGCTACTCCCTCGCTATTGGCCTCCTGTTGAATCCCTCGGCTCCCGAATCTCTGTAGCTCGCCATGCATGTGAGCCTCGGTCGCATGCTGGTGGGCACGGCGCGCCGTGGAGTGACCTTTGGGGTCTATGTGGTCGCGCCCTGTTGCGGGGGTTCGCCGAGGGGCTTTGTGGGGGTGCGGGGGGAGCGGCGGGCGATGTCCTGGTGCACGGTGTGGCGACTGACACGGGCCGGCCGCCCACCGGACGTCTGACCCGCCCGGGCCTCCGTAGGTGCGCGTCAGCCGACGGCGGCGATCCGTTCGTGAGAACTTGAAGATCGACGTTGCCGCTGGCCGTCCCCTGGACTGCCTCGTCATCTACACCAAGTCCACGACGATCTGCCGGCATCGAGTACCCCGGCGGCACCACCGGCGCCGCTCCGGTCCAGAACGCCGGGTCTACGGCCGGGACTTTGTGTGGAAAGGGGCGCCGAAGGTCGACGAGGCACGTGGTCACGGTCTGGACGTGGGCCGACCCTCACTGCGGTCGGCGTGCCAGTTCACCGGTCACAGCCAGCGAACCGGACAGGAACTGCGCGGATCCGGCCGGGCCGGCCGGAGCTTCACGCCACGGCGGTGGAGATGCCATAGCGTCCACGTCATGGCGAGGACATTGCGGCTGGCTGTCGCGCAGAGCACTGTGCCGGAGGATCCCACCGACCGAGGCGCGCTGCGAGCGGCCGGGGAGGAGATCCGGGCCCTGATGGCTGAGGCCGTCGGCGCGGGCGCGCGCCTGGTGCAGTTCCCTGAGGGGGCGATCACCTACCCGAGCAAGCACGTGATGGCGGCCGCCCCGGACGGCGGCTTGACCCCGGCCGACTGGAGCCGTGCCGCTTGGGACGTCCTGCGCGAAGAGGCCGAGTCGATCGCTGCGCTGGCGGGGGAACTGCGGCTGTGGACGGCGTTCGGGTCGATCCACCCGCTCACACCCCCGAACCGGCCCCACAACAGCCTGTTCATCGTCTCAGACCGTGGCGAGCTGGTCGCGCGGTACGACAAGCGCTTCCTGTCGCACACCGAGGTCTCCTACCTGTACACCCCGGGCAGCGAGCCTCTGGTCTTCGAGGTGGACGGCATCCGGATCGGCTGCGCGCTGTGCGTCGAGGCGAACTTCCCGCCGCTCTTCGCTGAGTACGAACGCTTGGACGTCGACTGCGTCCTGCTCTCCGTGATGGTCGACGACGCGCCGCGGGCGCGGGTCGCCCAGGCCTACGGAACGCTCTACAACTACTGGCTCGGCTACTCCATCCCAGCCCAGTACAGCGCTACGGTGCCGTCCGGGATCGTGGCACCCGGCGGCCGGTGGTTGGCGCAATGCCCCGCCGACGGGCAACCCGCTCTCGTGGTCGCGGACATCGACCTCGACTCGACCGACCCGGACATCGACGTGGCCCTCCGTTACGCCCGGCCCTGGCGCCGTTCGGCACAGAACGGGCTCTACGACGAACATCTGGTAACCGGGGACCCACGAAGCGACACCCGCATGGCCTTCTGACACCACCCCGCCCACCTGCCAGTCATACCGCGTACAGAATCAGGGCCTCGTCACATGAGGGTCCGCTTGAACACCGCGACCGTCTCCAGGGGACGCGTGAGTTCTGCTGAAGCGGCTCTGGGCGGTGGCGCTCGCCCGTAGCGTGAGGCGGCATGACTGTGCTGATCATCGGCGGCAGCGGCTTCCTGGGGGGCGAGCTAGTACGCCAGGCGGTATCCGCGGGCCGTCACCCGGCCGCCACGTACCATTCCCGTCCCGGCGACTACGACGGGGCGGCATGGCACCATCTCGACCTTCGCGATCCCCTCCACCTGGAGGAGGTGCTCACCACGGTGGCTCCGGACGCGGTGATCAACGTGACGAGCGGCGGAGCGGACTGGACCATCACCGCCGAAGGCGGCATCCGCCTCGCCCTGACCGCGGCGGAGCGCGGTATCCGCCTGGTACACGTCTCCAGTGACGCCGTTTTCTCCGGCACGGGCCGCGACCGCTATGACGAGTCCTGTCTTCCGGACCCGCTCACCCCGTACGGGGCCGGCAAGGCGGCAGCCGAGACCGCAGTACGCCTCCTGTGCCCCGACGCGGCCGTCGCCCGCACCTCCCTGATCATCGGCAACGGCCACTCCGAGCACGAGCAGCTGGTGCACGCGCTGGCCGACGGCACCCGGCGGGGTGCCTTGTTCACCGACGACATCCGCTGCCCCGTCCACGTGACGGACCTGGCCGCCGCCCTGTGGGAGATCACCCGCTCCGACGCTGCCGGCGTCTTCCACCTCGCCGGCCCGGACGCCCTGAGCCGTCACGAGCTGGGCACCCTCATTGCGCAGCGGGATGGCCTTGACACATCGCTGCTTCCGGCCGGTCGACGTGCCGACAGCGGCCTCCCCGGCGGACTTTGCGTTCAGCTCGACAGCCGCGCCACCCAAAAGCGCCTGGCCATCCGCCTTCGCGGAGCCCGGGAGTTCCTCAGGCGTCAAAACCCCGACCGCTGACTCCGACCGCTCAGGGCCGGCGGGCCGGAGCCGAGCGTGATGGACGGTAGTTGGACGACCTTGCGAACGCGCCCAGGAACAGCACGCCGTGCGCGGCGACGGCCCGGGCGGGGTTGCCGTCCCCACGGCTCGGGCGACGGAGCGCGGCGGGTGGCGGCAGCCACCTTGGGCGGTGAGTCAGGGGGAGTCCCCGGGGCCCCAAGCGAGCGCGTGATCATCCGGGCAGCCGACCTCGACCCGCAGGACGCGTAGCTCGACACCAGTGGCCTGGGCGGTTTCTCCGGACGCGCTCCTTCCGGGCCGACCGGTGGATCAGGTTCGGCCTTCGGCCCTCCGCAGTGGGTTAGGACCTTCGCATTCAGGCGAGAACGCCGCTGCGCTCGGCAAGGCCGCGTAGCTCGGTCGATGTGGGCCCGAAGACCAGCAGGCCCGCGATCAGCGATTTCGTCGCTGGGCGGGCATGGGTCTCCTCGGGAGCGCATCGTTCCGCCGCCAGGAGGGTTCGGACGCAGTCGCTGCGGCGGCCGAGACGGTCGTAGGTGACGGCGATGTCACCGAGGGCGCGAGAGCGACGTTCGACGCTGGGCAGCGCCTTCAGCGAGATCTTGCGGGCAGCATCAAGCGCGGCCAGAGGATCACCCGCATGGTTTTCGGCGCTGATCCGGTGGAGCTGCACGGTGAGGGGGCTGAAGCCCCCGCCGTGGTCGCGAAGCATGGTGCGGCCGCCGAGTTCCGTGGCGATCGCGGCGGCCTCGTCCGTGAGCTCACGCATCCCGTCCCGGTCGCCCCGCCTGGCCAGGGTGTAGGACGCGCAAGTCGCTGCTTAATGCTCGTGTTGCTTTGTGTCCGCGCAACCCAGGGGTGAACTGGACAGTCTGTTGCATCAGAGCGAGTCGGATACCTACCGTCCCGCCTCATGCACCTGATCAACTTCTCCCCGGTGGGCTGGGAGTCCTGGGCCCTGGCGCATCAGCCGCTCATTCGCGACCAGATGCCGGTCCTGATCGACGATGACCTGGTCTTCGAGGATGCTCCGGGATCACCGCGCCCGACGGTGTACGTGAACCAGTGGCTACGGGATCTTCCTCTTAACGGAGCTCCGGCACAGCGGACTTGGGAGAACAACGCCGGTTGTCTCCGCGACTGGATGGTCTTCCTCAAGGAGCGGGGCGTCAGCCTCATGGGCGACCGGAGGGTCCTTCGCGCGGCTCTGAGCATGTACGCGCAATACCGGCTCGCCGGCCCCTTGGAGGCACGGTGGGACCACACCACCTGGAACCTGCATGTGGGGATCCTGTCGTACTTCTACCGGTGGGCCCGCGACGCGGGATTCCCCGTGACCGTGCCCTTCACCTACCAGGCCGGCAAGCGCATGGCGCAGGGGGTGCTGGTGGACGTGGAGCGCAACCTCGCGAAGGTGCGTCAGCCGCGCCCGCACACGACGATCAAGCACCTGGAGCGAGACTTCTCCGAGCTGTTCGTTCGCGCCCTGGAGGGGCTGGGGCCGGACGGAGAGCCAGATACCCGATACCGCCGGCCGCGCGAAGGCGCACGGAACTCCGCGATGGGCGGCCTGGTCCTCTCCAGCGGGCTACGGAAGAAGGAGTTCACGCACCTGACGATCTACGAGGTGCCACCGTTGCCTCCTCGTCCGACGACACTGCCGGTGCTGTTTCCCCTCGCACGTGCGATCACCAAGGGCGAGAAGGACCGCACGACGTGGATCCACTACGACCGGCTCGCCGCGATGCACCAGTACATCGTTCTCGACCGGTCGGCGTCAGCAGAGGGCTTCAAGTGGCGCCCACCGGCGAAATTGGGGCCACCGCTGCTGGTAGAGAACCCGGACTGGGAGGGGGCTCACTTCAACGGCGTGCGCAGGTCGTGGCGGAAGCTGCGGCCGCAGGAGCGCCTGTGCCTGGTGACGCCGGAGGGGCAATCGCCGCTGGTGGGCCTTCAGTCCACGGGCAAGCCGTTCGTGGACTGGGCGACGGTCTTCCGCCGTACCTCGGCCCGTATCCGCGAGCGCTATGAGCCGCGCTTCCCGACGGTAGCTCCGCATCGGCTCCGTCATTCGATGGCCATGCAGACCCTGGAGTGGCTGATGACCAGCCACTACCAGCGGGCCGCGGCATTGGTCTCGGACACCGGCGACGACGCGGCGATGGCCCTGTACCTACTGAAGAACGAACCCATGCTGATCTTGCGGGACCTGCTGGGTCACTGGAGCGTCCAGTCCACGGAGCTCTACATCGCTCGACTCGACGTGAACCGGATCTTCCGCGAAGCCTACAAGGCCACAGCTGTTGGGCCGGACCCGTCGGTGACGCGCGAAGTGGCCGACGAGTTCAGCGATGAGGAGACCGACTGATGCCCGCGACCGTCATCACGAACCCGTTGTCCGTCCACTTCATTCTGCCCGACGGCACGGAGTGGACGGCCAACCTGGAGGGCCTTCCGAACCCTCACCTGGCTCAGGACCTCGCACTGGGGCTCGCGGAGAACACCCATCCGACCGGCGCCATCGGCAAAAAGCGGGTCGCCGAATACCGGGCCGTCGCCCTTCGGCAGATGGTGAAGAAGCTGGCCGCTGCGGGATTCACCGGAGCGGCATCGGATCTGACCCGGCCTGTGCTCATGCGCTACTGGCTGGCCAGCACGCGTGCTCGGGAGTCGGAGACCCGCCTGCTACTCAAGGGCTTCGACCAGGTGACTGGTGGGCTGCACCCGGACGTTCGGACTTACCTCGAAGGGGCTCCGATCCAGGCCAACCAGGTCACCAAGGCCCACGAGGCGTACACCGACGGTGAGTGGGAGAGGCTGGAGGCAGCGTGCCGCAAGGCCGTGGACGACAGCTGGGCCCGCCACAAACGCCTGCTGGCCGAGGCCAAGCGGGGCATGGACCCTCTGGTCAGCGGACGGCACAGCGAGGAGGACATTGCCTGGTTGATGCTCCGCGACGGCCCGCTGTCGTTCGAGAACGGATATCAGCAATATGTGGGCGGATACGTACCGAGACGCTCCGTCGACCCCGTCCGCGCCACCGTGGGCAAAGTCCGGGAAGGGCTCTTCCCCACCCGATCCGTCCAGATCGCCTACGCGCTCCTCTTCGGCGTCTACTCCGGCGTAGTCCCCGACGGTATCGACGGCCTGGACCTCGACGGCATCGACTGGGCCGGCGACACGACGGTCCTGCTGACCTACCTCAAGGGACGAACGACGAGGGAGAGCCTGAACATCGCCGACCGCGCGGTGCACCTTCTGCAGCGGTGGCTGGAGTTCTCGGCGCCGCTGCGCCGGTTCGCTCCCGCCGCGTACCGTGACCGCCTCTGGATCGCCTTTGCTCTGCCGCAGGGATTCGTCGGCACGGCCCCGACTGCCCGGCCGCAGCAGGTACTCGTCCAGGACTTGGGCCTCATGGACGACACCGGCAAACCCCTTGCCGTCCACCGCGGCCGGATCCGGGCCACGTACGAAGAGCGGCTCGCCAGGAGAGGCTGGACCGGCCGGGCCACCATCGACCCGAACCACACACCCCGGACCGAAGGCGACCACTACGTCACCCCGACCACTCCGGCCCAGCTCGACGCCGTCGAGTCGGTCATCGAGGACGGGATGGCGGATGTGCTGCGCAAGGCTCTGCCGCCGGTCGTCCTGACGACCGCGAAAGCAGCCCAGTTCGCCGAGGAGTTCCCCAACGAGGTGAAGCGGCTCGGACTGGATGCCGCCGCGATCAGGGAACTGGTCGGCGGTGAACGGGACGTGTTCACCGCCGCCTGCGTCGACCAGCTGGCCGGCGTCCACGGGCCCGTCGGCCAGCCCTGGCCCGCACGCCCATGGGTCTGCCTGTTGTGCCCCCTGGCTGTCTTCCTACCGCGCCACGCCGCGAATTTGCTACGGCTGGACGCCTTCTTCGCCCGCCAGTTCCGGCAGATGCCCACCGAGAACTACCTGCGCGTTTTCGGCCCGTACGCCGACCGTCTGACCCGCGAGATCCTCCCCAAGCTGTCCGCCGAGGCGAGGACGAAGGGCGAACAGGAAGTCGCCAACGACGACGAGATACAGCTCCCCCTCCGGCCCGAGGAGATCACCGCATGATGCCTCGTCCTCCCGCGCCGGCCGCCCGGCCACGCCGTTCGGCCTCGGCCTTCACCGGCCTGGATGTGTGCGAGACCGCCGGACTGCGCCTGGCATCCGGTGCTGTGCGTGTCCTGTTCGACCAGGATCGATGGGTGCTGTCCGCTCTCCTCGACGCGCACCGGATGGTCAAGGACCACGAGCTGATCTGGGAGTTCACGGAGATCCGCAACCCGCGCTGGCGCACGGTGGCCAAGGAGATTCTCATGGCGCTGTTGGCGCCGCAGCACCAAGCCGTTCTTGAGTGCGCGCACGCGATCCGGTCGCTCCGCAGTCCGCGGACCTGCTTCCGGTTCCTGCAGCAGTTCACCGATTGGTTCAACTGGCTGACCAGCCACGGCATCACCCGCCTCGGCGATGTCACCCAGCATCTGTGCGAGCGCTACCTCGAAGAACGGCACTGGAGCGTGCCGGTCCCCGGGGAACCCCGGCGGCGCCTGGAACCCGACACCATGGCCGAGGTCGTCCGCGCTGTGCAGTTGCCCGTTCTCTACGGTGAGTTGCTGTCGAGCGACCGGTACGCCGAGGGCTTCGCCCCATGGGAGGGCAAGTCGGCCTCGGCCGTGGTGGGACTCAGCAAGAGCGGTGGCAACCGCGTCCCACCGGTTCCCGATCACATTCTGCAACCGCTGCTGGCCACCTGCCTGTACCTGGTCGACGTCGTAGGCCCGCTCCTGGCCCGCCTCCTCGACGAGGTCCGTGCGGATGCCGAATCCGGTCAGCGCCTGCCCGCAGTCACCAAGGAGCGCGTGCCCGCCGTGCGCCAGGTCCTCGCCCGCCTCAGAGCCGCTGGCGAACCGTTGCCGGCGCTCTCCATCGACATGGTGAACCGACGCGTCGGACGATTCGGAACGGATCCGCTGGCTCATCTCGCCTGGGGGCGGCTCGCGCGTATGGCCGGGGCCAGCGTCTTCAACGAGTACGCGCGCGAGCAGGTCCTGCCGGAGATCCGGGAGCTGGCCGTGGAGGTGGGAATCGAACGGCCTTGGGCGCGTCAGGCCGCACTTGTCGCCCGTGGGGACGACAGCGAACGCGTCCCGTGGACTGCCCCGTTGGGTGAGGAGGACCTCCAGCTCATGGCGAACTACGTGGTCACCGCCTGCCTGGTGCTGACCTCGGCGCTTTCAGGGATGCGGACCAGCGAACTGCTGGAGCTCTCGGTGGGCTGCCGCCGGTCCCGCAGCGTGCCGGCAGGGGGCATCCGGTACGGGCTCGCGGGCCGCCTGATCAAGGGGAAGCGCTTCGGCGGCGTGCCCGACGAGTGGGTGGTCATCGAACAGGTCGACCGGGCCGTCGCCCTCGCTGAACGGCTGGTGCGCCGCCCGCGGGGTGCCTCCCTGTTCGGCTCCGTCAGCCTGAGTGCCCGGGTACAGAATCTGCGTAGCTGGCTGGAGCGCACTGGAAACCGGGAGCGCTGGGGGCTTCCCGTGATCCCCCCAAGGCCCGACGAGCCCCAGGATGCTGCGTCGCACGCTCGCACTGTCGATCGCCGAGCGCCCCGGAGGACTGCTAGCGGCGAAGATCGCGCTGAAGCACATTTCAGTAGCCACAACCGAGGGCTACGCGGACCCTCGGGAATTGCATCAGACGGGCGAGAAGTCGCAGGTCGCCAGCTCACAGCGACGGCTTCGCGGTCTCCGACGTTACTACGAACTAGCGGTCTGAGCAGGCATGTTGCCGAGGCCATCCCGTTTGATGCATGATCTGCCCTCCAGAAGGGATGGTCTGGAGTGGTGCATCAGCAGAAGGTGGTCCTGGCCGGGTCGGCTCGCATGGAGCTCGTGTCCGGGGTGGTTCAGCTGCGTCCGGAGGACGCGATGTTCGACGCGATGCTGCGGGGCTGGCGGGCTCAGCAGAAGTCGCGAGGGCTGAAGGACGAGACGATCGACCCCAGGGAACGGCTCGTCCGCCGGTTCCTCGAGTTCGCGAACGACTACCCGTGGCAGTGGACGCCGGCCCACATGGACGAGTGGTCTGCCTCGTTGACGAGCGAGAAGCATTTGGCGCCGTCCACGCTCCGCAGCTACCAGGGCGACATTCGGCTGTTCACCGAGTTCCTCATCGATGGCCGCTACGGCTGGGGCCCCGCCTGCGAGGAAGCCTTCGGCGCCCACCCTGTGGCGGTCGCACACGAGTGGAACACCCTGCCCCACCTGCAGGACTACGAAGGCGACCCAGAAGCACGGCCGTTCAGCCGCGAAGAGCTGCAGCGGTTCCTCGACTACGCCGACGACCAGGTCGCACGCGCCGTGAAGTCCAAGCGCAAGGGCGCCCTCGCCGCCTACCGCGACGCCACCCTCTTCAAGGTCATCTACGGCTGGGGCCTCCGCCGGACCGAGACATCGAAGCTGGACGTGGTCGACTTCGGACGGAACCCGAAGGCTCGCCAGTTCGGCCGGTACGGCACGCTCAACGTCCGCTACGGCAAGGCAAAGAAGGGTCAGCCGCCACGTCGGCGGAACGTGCTGTCGGTGATGGACTGGGCCGTCGAGGCGGTCGAGGACTACGTCGAGAACGTCCGGCCGCGCTTCGGTTTCCCCGATCACCCAGCACTGTGGATCACCGAACGCGGGGGACGCCTACAGCCCAGTTCCATCAACGACCGGTTCGAGGCATACCGGGACGCCCTAAAGCTCCCAAAAGATCTAGTTCCGCACTCAATTCGTCATTCTTACGTCACGCATCTGACCGAGGACGGGGTGGACCGACGCTTCATCCAGCAGCAAGTCGGTCACGAGTGCGACAGCTCCACGGCCATCTACACGCACGTCAGCGACGACTTCATGAACACTGCCCTGAGCAAGGCCCTGGCCCCGGCGTTCGCCGGCGTCTGACGAGGAAGGACCTGATGATGGCCGCCAAGCTCGACTATCACTGGCACCTGCGCAAGGTCATGGCGGACCGCGGGATGTTCTCCACCACCGACCTCATCCCGCCGCTGAAGGAACGCGGCATCACGCTGTCGTCGAGCCAGGTCTACCGGCTCGTCGTCGAGCGGCCCGAACGCCTCAGCCTGAAGATCCTCATGGCCCTGCTCGACATCCTCGACTGCACCATGGACGACCTCATCGAACCCATCGCCGCTGCCGGCTCCGCGACGAAGCCGAAGAAGGCTGCCGCAGGCGGGACGTCGGTCTCCGAAGGAGTAGGCGATCTGCGGCCCCGGCGGGCCCGGATCAGCGGAGTCGACCGGTGACCGGTCTTGCCGAGGAGGTCGTCGCGGATCCGGTCGGCCTGGTCGTGCGGCTGGTCGGGAACGTCGAAAAGCACCTGCCCGCCGAGCGTGTCCGCGACATCGTCCTCACAGTCGTACGCGCACGAGCGGGCCGCCGCAGCCTCGCCCAGGCCCTGCACGACGACCCGTCGCTGCTGCGGACCGGCCAGCCACCGGCGCCCTACTGCGTCGCAAAACTACTGATGTCCCTGCACGACGCCGGCGCCCAGGACGTCGCACTGCCCCGCTGCGGCGAGTGCGGCCGCGCATGCCGCTACGTCGGCAGCAGCACCGGAGGACGATGGGGCTGCTCACCCTGCTTCGACAAGCCAGCCATCTGCGCGGGCTGCCACGAAGAACGACGCGTCGTCAGCCGGGACCGCAACGGCGAGCCCCGTTGCCAGAACTGCCCCGACACCGACGGCGATCCGATTCGGGAACTCACCGAACTCATAACGAACCTCGATCCCGCACTCGATGCCGACGCGATCCTGACCGCGCTCGGATGCGCCACCGTCCGGCCCGCCGGGCAGCGCCGCCTGGCCTGGGCCGTCGTCGCCCGCCCCGAGCTGCTGACCGGGGCCGGTTACGAAGCCCCTACTCCTGCTGCCCTGCGGTTCATCGATGAGCTCGTCGCGGCCGGGGCGACCAAGGTCGTCCGGCCGGCCTGCCCGCGCTGTTACGGGGTGAAGGCACTGTCCAAACTGCTGGAGGGCAAGAGGATCTGCCGGGCCTGCTTCGCCCGCCACGCGGCCGTCCCGTGTTCCGGCTGCGGCGCCGTGCGTGAGCCCGCCACCCGCGACTCCGAGGGCCGGCCGCTGTGTCCGAACTGCATGATCAGACAGCCCGACAACCTGGAGGAGTGCGTCGGCTGCCGCCGACGCATGCCGGTCGCGAACCGGCTGCCCGACGGCCCACGCTGCAACAACTGCCGACCGAGGATCACCGCTGAGTGCGGCATCTGTGGACGGACGGTGCCCTGCGAGATGTCCCGGGCCACCGGCCAGCCGTGGTGCGAACGCTGCCAGCACCGATGGGTGGCCTGCAGAGGCTGCGGCACCGTCGCCCAGGCCCGCGGCGGCACCTGGGAGGCGCCGTTGTGCGCGAAGTGCACCAACCCCGACCCCGACTTCTGGGGCCGCTGCCCGGTCTGCACCACCACCTGGCAGCTCAGTCCCCGCCCCTGTCAGCGATGCGTCCTCGACCAGCAAGTACGCGACCTCCTCGGCAACGCCACCGGAGCCCTCCGTCCCGAACTCGCCCCGTTTCGCGAGGCATTGACGAGTGCCGAGCGCCCGGACGTCGCCATCGCCTGGGTCTCCCGCTCGAAGGCCCGCGACCTCCTCGAGCGCATAGGACGCGACGAAAGGCCCGTCACCCACGAGGTCCTCGACGAACTCCCCCCAGGCAAAGTGCTGGCCCACCTGCGCAGTGTCCTGGTCGCGACCGGCACCCTCCCGCCTCGTGACGAACGGCTTATCGCCCTCGAGAAATGGATCGCCGAGACAGTCCAGGCCCGCACCGATCTCGCCGAGCGCCGGATCCTGCACGGCTACGCGGTCTGGCACCACATGCGTCGGCTCCGACGACGCCTCGGCGAAGGCCACGCGACTCGACTCCAGGATCTGAACGTTCGCTGCCACGTCACCGCAGCCGACAGCTTCCTCACCTGGCTCAACAGCGAAGGGCTCACGCTGGGGACCTGCACCCAGCCGGACCTGGAACGTTGGATGGCCGATGCCACGGTCAGCTACCGCGACGAGACCGGCCACTTCGTGCGCTGGTCGGTACAGCACCGGCATGCCCGCGGACTCACCTACGGCACCCTCCGCTGGACAGGCCCACAGGGCGTCATCGACAGCGAGAAACGCTGGGCCGACGCCCGGCGCCTCCTCAACGACGACACACTGCCGACCCCAGACCGCGTCGCCGGACTGCTGCTGATCCTCTACGCACAGAAGATCGCCACCATCAGCCAACTCACCGTCGACGACGTCCACATCGACGGGGACACCGTCTCCATCACCTTCGGCACCTCGCCAGTCGTCCTCCCCACACCACTGGCCAGCCTGGTCCGCGAGCTCGTCACGACCCGCCGCGGCAAGGCCAAGATCGGCACCCCGGACGACGTTCCCTGGCTGTTCCCGGGCGGCCATCCAGGGCTCCCCCTCACCGACAGCCAGATCGGCAAACGCCTTCACCGAATTGGGATCCGGCCCAAACAGGACCGTTCCACCGCGCTGTTCACTCTCGCCACCGAAGTCCCCGCCGCGATCCTCGCCCGGATGCTCGGAGTCCACATCAAAGTCGCCGTCCAATGGCAGCAAGCATCAGCCGGGGACTGGGCCGCCTACGCCTCAGACGTCGCCCAGCGGAACCGTGACCAGCACAACTCGAAAGCCCAACCTTGACCGACCCGAAAGCGAGACTTCCCGTTATGACCAGTACGAACACCCCTGTCTTTCACCAGATCGTCCGCCCGCACGAGATCACAGCAGAACTGAAACGCGAACTGATCGACTGCTGGATCACGGTCACCAACGCCGGCGGGGCCGCCGGGTTCCCCTTCCCGCCCGTCGACACAGACCACGTCACTCCCGTCGCCGACCGGCTCATCGCCGACCTCGATCCCGATAGCAGCCGACTCCTCCTCGCCCCTCTCTGTCAAAGTAGATCGAGTCAGGCATACTGGATGATTCATTGAGTCGAGGGCGGAGAAGGAGTAGTGCCCGGGTGGCCAGCACGAATGACCACGGGACCCCTGATCCGCAGGTAGAAGCCCGTTCGACCGGTCCGCGCCGGTATACCGCGGAGTACAAGGCGAGAATCCTCGCGGAGTACGAGACGTTGGACAAGAAGGACAAGGGCGCTCTGCTGCGGCGGGAGGGTCTGTACTCGTCGTTGATCACGACGTGGCGGCAGCAACGGGACAAGGGCGCCCGGGACGCGCTCGCCGCGTCGGCCGGACGGCCGAAGGCGGACCCGAGGGACAAGGAGATCGCGAAGCTGAAGGCGGAGAAGGCCCGCCTGGAAGCCGACCTCGCGAAGGCCCGCACCGTCATCGAGGTCCAGGGAAAACTCTCCGCGCTGCTCGACCAGTTCGCCACGGACAGCGCCCCGAACAGGAACGGCGAGAAGAACCGGTGACCGGGGCCCAGTTCGCGGCCGTGGCGTTCAACACCGCCCGCAACCAGGCTCTTGAAGAGCTCACCGGGCTGGTCGGACGCGTCCAGGCATGCGCCGCGCTCGGCGTGAGCCGTGCCACCTACTACCGCCGACACCGCCGAAGCCCCGCCCCGGCCAAGCCGCGGCCAGAACGGCGCCGACACCCCCGCGCTCTCGCGCCCGAGGAGGAGATACGGGTCCTCGATGTGCTCCATTGCCCGGAGTTCGCCGACATGGCGCCCGCCGAGATCTACGCGGTGCTCCTGGACCGGGGTGTCTACCTGTGCTCGGAGTCGACGATGTACCGGCTCCTGCGACGGCACGGCGAGGTCCGTGAACGCCGCCGCCAGGCCGTCCACCCGCCCCGGACCGTTCCCGAGCTGGTCGCCGAGGGCCCGAACCGGGTGTGGAGTTGGGACATCACGAAGCTGAAGGGGCCGGTCAAGGGCGTCTACTACTGCCTCTACACGGTCATCGACATCTTCAGCCGCTACACGGTCGGCTGGATGATCGCCGCGCACGAGAACAAGGACCTCGCGGAGCGGTTCCTGTCCGAGTCGATCGCCAAGTACGGTATCGAACCAGGACAGTTGACGATCCACTCGGACCGCGGGTCCCCGATGGTCGCGCAGAACGTTGCCCAGATGATGGCCGGTCTCGGCGTCACCAAGTCGCATTCGCGGCCGAAGACGTCGAACGACAACCCGTACAGCGAGAGCCAGTACAAGACCCTGAAATACCGGCACGACTTTCCCGAGCGTTTCGGATCCCTCGAGGACGCCCGGGCGTGGTGCACCCACTTCTTCACCTGGTACAACGAGGAGCATCGGCACTCCGGAATCGGCCTGCACACGCCCTACGACGTGCACTTCGGTCTCGCCGAGCAGCTCCGCGAGATGCGTGCCGACGTCCTCCAGGCGGTCTACGCGAAGCACCCCGAACGCTTCGTCCGCAAACCACCCGAGCCCCCCAAGCTCCCCGCAGCGGCCTGGATCAACCAGCCGGCACCAGACGGCCCACTGATCCCAGCACAGCGTTAAAACGATCTACCTGCCTTGATCGCTTTGACAGGTTCCGCGCCGTCATCGACGGCAGCCTCGCTGGCTGGCTGAACATCCGCCGCGACATAAGCCCGGTCGTCGCGCACTGGGGCACCATCAACCACCTCCAGAGCCACACCAGTTTCCGCGGTCGCTCTATCGGCACTGCGCTGATGAACCGGGCCCGTGAGATCGCCCGCGACGAGATGAACCTCAAGCAGCTGCACCTCGCTGCACGGGGCGGGGTCGGGCTCGAAGACTTCTACGGCCGTCTCGGCTGGAAGGAGATCGGACGATGGCCTGGCGCCCTTCGGCTCGCTCCAGATGACGACCGCGACGAGATCCTCATGATCCTGGCGCCGCTGTGATCCGTTCCCGCCTCCCCGCCGGGAGGGTATTCGGACGGTTCCAATACCCGACTCCACCATTAGACCCGCCCCGGAGGGTCCCAGCGCCATTTCCACGCCGAGATGCACACAGCCGAGGAAGAGCACCACATGAAGCTGACCGTACAGGCATTTCGCGACGCGCAGGCGGGAATCATGCCCGCCGGTCCTGGAGCTCGCGGTCTGATCGACGCGCTGCGCCATGTGGACGCCCAGCTCAAGGACGCGGCCCGGACCGACCCGAAGGTCCTCACCGACGACCGCCACCTGGAGAGTCTCCTGCGCAAGCTGGCGAAGACGCTGCACATCGGGCCGGCCAACTTCTGCTGGTTTCGCGATCCGTCCAAGGCTCTGTGCCTGCGTCTGGCGGGAACCCCGGACGCGACACGTCCCCTGGTGGGGCTGTGCGACTCGGCCCGCTGCCCCCAGGCCACCCACCACCGCAGCCAGCGGCCCGTGTGGATCGGGACGATCACCACGATCGATGCCCTCCTGGACAGCCCCCGCATCGCCAAGGGTGAGAAGGCCCGGCTGCTGCCCGAGCGCGAACGGGCCACGCGGGTCGTCGCCGAGATCGACGCCCACGCCGGGACTGCCCTCGAGGAGGTGGCCTGAGATGGCACGGCTCACCGAGGACGACAAGGACCGCAACGAGGCCGCGATCCGCACGGCGATGGACCAGATCCTGAGCGGGAACCTCCCGCCCGGTGGCAAGGCCGATCTCAAGACCCTCGCCGCGCTGGCCGGCGTCGCCCGGACCGGCTTCTATCCCAGGAGGAACCGCGACAACTCCCCCCGGCCCGGTGCCTACCAGCATCTCGCCGAGGAGTTCGAGCGGCGGGTGAAGCAGCTCCAGGACGCCGGAGAGATCGTCGACCCCCGCACTGCGCAGATCGAACGCCTCAGGACGCGCAACGCCGAGTTGAGGGAACGGCTCACCAGGCGCGACGAGAAGATCGCAGAGCTGACCGAGTTCCAGACCCTGGCGATCTCCCGGCTGGCCGCCCAGCACGAGGAGATCCAGCGGCTGCGCACGCAGCTCGCCGCTGACGGCACCGTCCGCAGCCTCCACACCCCTGCCAGCGGCACCGCGCCGTACGGGTCCTGCAGTTGAGGCCATCTCGGCGCGGGCGACGGTGCTCCCACGGTCGCCCGCCCCCTCGGTCCGGTGTGTACGCTGACCGTGCAGCTGGTTCGCCCTGCCCGCCAGGCAGGCGCGTCGTAAGAGGGAACCCGGTGGGAATCCGGGACTGCCCCGCAGCGGTGAGCGGGAACGACCGCCGTCATACGCACTGGGCCTGGAAGCGACGGGCCCGGGAAGCGACGGCCAGTAGGTGCCTCGGAGAAGAACGAGGCGTGCCCGTGAGTCCGAAGACCTGCCGCTGCCCGCGCGCGGACGGCCGTGCGCGGAGATCCCGGTGACCTCGTGGGCGGGTCGGCGTACATATCCGGCGGGCACGCGTGTCGTGGCTCGTCCGGTCTGTCGTCCCTTCGCGTCTGCGCACCCTCCGGGGTCGCTCTCGTCCAGAGCTCGCGAAGGAGAGTTTCGTGACAGCCAAGTCCGCAGCCGCGGCAGTACGGGCCACCGTCCACGGTTACCCCCGGCAGGGGCCGAACCGGGAACTGAAGAAGGCGATCGAGGGCTACTGGAAGGGCCGCGTCAGTGCCGACGCCCTCCAGGAGATCGCCGCCGGCATCCGCCGCGCCAACTGGCGGCATCTGGCCGACGCCGGCGTCCACGAGGTCCCGACCGGTGACTTCTCGTACTACGACCACGTCCTCGACACCAGCGTCATGGTCGGCGCGATCCCCGCGCGGCACCGCGCCGCCGTCGACGCCGATGCCCTCGACGGGTATTTCGCCATGGCCCGCGGCACCCAGGACACCGCGCCGCTGGAGATGACGAAGTGGTTCGACACCAACTACCACTACCTCGTGCCGGAGCTGGGCCCGGACACGGTGTTCGCGGCCGACTCGGCGAAGCAGGTCGGTGAGCTGAGGGAAGCCCTGGCGCTGGGGCTCGCCGCCCGGCCCGTCCTCGTCGGCCCGGTCACCTACCTGCTGCTCGCCAAGCCCGCCTCCGACGCCCCGGCCGGTTTCGACCCGCTCACCCTCCTGGACCGGCTGCTCCCGGTGTACGCCGAGGTCCTCGCGGACCTGCGCGCGGCGGGCGCGGAGTGGGTGCAGCTGGACGAGCCCGTCCTGGTCGAGGACCGCACCCCGGCCGAGCTGAACGCCGCTTCCCGCGCCTACCGCGACCTCGGCGCCCTCCCCGACCGCCCGAAGCTCCTGGTCGCCTCCTACTTCGACCGCCTCGGCGACGCCCTGCCCGTGCTCGCCAAGGCCCCCGTCGAAGGACTGGCCCTGGACTTCACGGAGGCCGCCGCGGCCAGCCTGGACGCCCTGGCCGCCGTCGGCGGACTGCCCGGCAAGCGGCTGATCGCTGGGGTCGTCAACGGCCGCAACATCTGGATCAACGACCTGGCGAAGTCCCTGTCCACCCTCGGCACGCTCCTCGGGCTCGCCGACCGGGTCGACGTCGCCGCCTCCTGCTCGCTCCTCCACGTCCCTCTCGACGCGTCCGCCGAGCGCGACATCGAGCCGCAGATCCGGCGCTGGCTGGCCTTCGCCCGGCAGAAGACCACCGAGATCGTCACCCTCGCCAAGGGTCTCGCCCAGGGCACCGGCACCATCACGGCCGAACTGGCCGCCAACCGCGCCGACCTGGCCTCCCGGGCCAGTTCACCGATCACCCGCGACCCCGCCGTGCGCGCCCGCGCCGCGGCCGTCACAGCTTTCGACGCCCGCCGCTCCTACCCGTACCGCCAGCGCGCCGCCGCCCAACGCGCCCATCTCCGACTGCCGTTGCTGCCGACGACGACCATCGGCTCGTTCCCGCAGACCGACGAACTGCGCCTCGCCCGCGCCGACCTGCGCACCGGGCGAATCGACAGCACCGGATACGAGGAGCGCGTCAAGGCCGAGATCCAGGAGGTCGTCTCCTTCCAGGAGAAGACCGGCATCGACGTCCTGGTGCACGGCGAGCCCGAACGCAACGACATGGTCCAGTACTTCGCCGAGCAGCTCACCGGCTACCTCACCACGCAGCACGGCTGGGTCCAGTCCTACGGCACCCGCTACGTCCGCCCGCCGATCCTGGCCGGCGACATCTCCCGCCCCGAACCGATGACCGTGCGCTGGACGACGTACGCCCAGTCCCTCACCTCCCGCCCGGTCAAGGGCATGCTGACCGGGCCGGTCACCATGCTCGCCTGGTCCTTCGTCCGCGACGACCAGCCCCTCGCCGACACGGCCCGCCAGGTCGCCCTCGCCCTGCGCGACGAGGTGAACGACCTTGAGACAGCCGGGACTTCGGTCATCCAGGTCGACGAACCGGCACTGCGCGAGACCCTGCCGCTGCGGGCCGCCGACCGCCCGGACTACCTCGCCTGGGCCACGGACGCGTTCCGGCTCACCACCAGCGTCGTGCGGCCGGACACGCAGATCCACACCCATATGTGCTACGCCGAGTTCGGCGACATCGTCCAGGCCATCGACGACCTCGACGCCGACGTCATCAGCCTGGAAGCCGCCCGCTCCCACATGCAGGTCGCCCGGGAGCTGGCGGCGCACGGCTACCCGCGCGAGGCCGGGCCGGGCGTGTACGACATCCACTCCCCGCGGGTGCCGAGCGTCGCGGAGGCCGCCGACCTGCTGCGCACCGGCCTCAAGGCCATTCCCGCCGAGCGCCTGTGGGTTAACCCCGACTGTGGTCTGAAGACCCGCGGCTGGCCCGAGGTCCGCGCCTCCCTGGAGCACCTGGTCGCTGCGGCCCGGGAGGTGCGCGCCGAGCTGTCCACAGAGTGACGCACGCGGCGGACTGTCCGCCGACCGGCGCGGGTAACCCTTATTGCGACTAACATGCAACAGCTTTAGATCATCAATAAGGGTGTGAGGTCCATGACGGTCCGACGGATACGGACAGCCGCCGCCACGGCGGCGATACTCACGGGTGTCGCCGCCTGCTCGGCCCCCGGAAACAGCACGGGCAGCGGTAATACGGCCGACTCCGTCGTGATCGGGGTGGCATCCGAGCCGGACACGCTTAGTCCGCTGCTCGGCTACGGCAAGGACGGCAACTCGAAGATCTTCGACGGCCTGCTCGCCCGGGACGCCGACCTCAAGCTGAGACCGGCACTGGCGAAGGCGCTGCCCGAGGTCGCCGCCGACGGCCTCACCTACACCTACACCCTGCGCGACGGCGTGGAGTTCAGCGACGGCGAGCCGCTGACCTCCGCCGACGTCCTCTTCACATACGACACGATCCTCGACGCGAAGACCAACAACACCAACCGCAGCGAGCTGGACGCCATCAAGGACGTGCGGGCGGACGGCGGCAACAAGGTGGTCTTCACCCTCAAGTACCCCTACGCCCCCTTCGCCGGCCGCACGGTCCTGCCCATCGTCCCCGAGCACATCGCGGGCAAGCAGGACCCCAACACCGGCTCCTTCAACACCAAGCCGGTCGGCACAGGGCCGTACGTCCTCGCCTCCTGGAGCAAGGGCGAGAAGCTCACCTTCAAGGCCAACCCCGACTACTGGGGCGGCGCGCCGAAGGTGAAGAAGGTGACGATGGCGGTCATCGAGGACGACGACGTACGCGCCACCCGGCTGCGCTCCGGCGACCTCGACGGCGCAATCCTCCCGCCCAACCTCGCCGCCACCTTCAAGAACGACAAGGCGAGGAAGACGTACGACGCGAAGACCTACGACTTCCGCACGGTCACCCTCCCCCAGGAGAACAAGGTCACCGCAGACCGTGCGATCCGCCAGGCCCTGGACGCCGCTGTGGACCGGCAGGCCATGGTCGACAAGATCCTCGACGGCGCAGGACGCCCCGCGTATGGTCCACTGCCCGTCGACGACCCGTGGTTCGCCAAGGGCATCGAGCGCGAGCAGGACCTCGCCAAGGCGAAGCGGATCCTGGACGAGGCCGGATGGAAGGCGGGTGACGGCGGTATCCGCGCGAAGAGGGGACAGCGCGCTTCCTTCACCCTGCTCTACCCCTCCGGCGACAAGGTCCGCCAGGACCACGCCCTCGCCTACGCCTCCGACGCCAAGAAGGCCGGCATCGAGGTGAAGGTGGAGAGCGCCACCTGGGAGGTCATCGAGCCGCGGATGAAGGACGATGCCGTGCTTGCCGGCTTCGGCAGCAACGGCGACCCCGACTACGGCCTCTACACCCTCCTGCACTCCTCCCTCGCCGGCGACGGCTTCAACAACATGGCCCGCTACGACGATCCGGTCGTGGACAAGGCGCTCGACACCGGCCGTCGCAGCTCGGACCAGGCGACCCGGAAGACCGCCTACGACAGTCTCCAGCGCGAACTGGTGAAGAACCCCGGCTACACCTTCCTCACCCACATCGACCACGTCTACGTCCTCGCCGACCGCTGGACCGGTCTGACCACGCAGGTCGAGCCGCACGAGCACGGCTTCGCGTCCGGCCCGTGGTGGAACCTCGAAGCCTGGCAGCCGAAGAAGTGACCTCCGCTCCCGGAAGATCTCTGCCCTGGGGCGCGATGGCGCGGCTGGCGGGGCGACGGCTGCTGTTCGCCGCCCCGATCCTGCTCGTCGTCACCTTCGGCGTCTTCGCGATCGCCGCCGCCTCCCCCTTCGACCCGGTCAAGGCGTACGCCGGCACGGCCGCGCTCGGAGCCGACGCCGAGACGCTGGCGCGGCTGCGGGAGAACCTGGGCGTGGACCAGCCGTTCACCTCTCGCTGGTGGAACTGGCTGACCGCAGCCATCACGGGTGATCTCGGGCAGTCCAGCGTGCTGCGGCAGCCGGTCGCCCAGATCATCGGCGAACGCCTCCTCTGGTCCAGCCTGTTGTGCGCGGTGGCGTTCGTGGTGGCCGTACTGACGGGCACGGTGCTGGGTGTGCTGGCGGCCCGGCGCCCGGGATCGGTGCTCGACCGTGCCGTGACGTCGCTGGCCTACTCGTTGGAGGCGGCGCCCGTCTTCTGGCTTGCCCTGCTGGCCGTCTGGCTGTTCGCCCTCCAACTCGGCGTCCTCCCGGCCGGCGGCCTCACCGACACCGCGAGCGAGCAGGTCACCTTCGGTCAGGTGGCGAGTCACCTCGTGCTGCCGGCCGGGGTGCTCGCCGTCTCCCAGCTGCCCTGGTTCACCTTGTACGTCCGCCAGGGTGTCGGCGACGCGCTCGCCGAGGACCCCGTACGCGGCGCCCGCGCGCGAGGGTTGAGCGAACGCACTGTCCTGCTCGACCATGCCCTGCGCTCCGGGCTGCTGCCGGTTCTCACCCTGGTCGGCTCGAGGGTGCCCGAACTGATCACCGGCGCGCTGCTGGTGGAGAGCGTCTTCAGCTGGCCCGGCATCGCGGCGGCCACCGTGGAGGCGGCCACCGCCGTCGACTTCCCGCTGCTCGCCGCCCTGACGACTCTGGCCACCGCCGCGGTGCTTCTCGGCAATCTCCTTGCCGACCTGCTCTACGGCCTGTTCGACCCGAGGGTGAAGTTCAGTGACATGTGAAGCCACTGGTGACGTGACAGGTGGATCGACGGCCGAGCCCGTCTGGCGGTCGTACGGCACGAGCCGCCGCTCCACCAGAACGCTGCGGGTCCGCATCTCGGCGGCCCTGGTGGGTGTCACCGTCCTCGCCGTACTCCTCGTGCCACCGCTGGTGCAGCTCGACCAGCAGGCGGTCGACCTGGGCGCGAAGCTGCTGCCGCCGAGCTGGTCGCATCCCTTCGGCACCGACGACCTCGGCCGCGACCTCCTCCTGCGCTGTGTCTACGGTCTGCGGGTGTCCCTGCTGGTCGGGGTCGCGGCAGCATTCACAGCGACCGTGATTGGCACGGCCGTCGGGGCGACGGCCGGGGCGCTGGGCGGCTGGGCCGACCGGGCTCTCATGCGAGTCGTCGACACGGTCTCGTCGGTACCGCACCTGCTGCTGGGCATCTTCATCGTGGCGATGTTCCGGCCCGGGGTGTGGCCGGTGGTGGTGTCGGTCGCGCTCACCCACTGGCTGTCGACCGCCCGGATCGTGCGCGCCGAGGTGCTGTCCCTGCGCTCGCGCCCCTACATCGACGCCGCGGTTTCCGGGGGTGCGTCCCGGTGGCGGGTGGCGGTCCGGCATCTGCTGCCCGCGGTGCTGCCGCAGGCCGCGCTGGCCGCCGTGCTGATGGTGCCGCACGCCATGTGGCACGAATCCGCGCTGTCCTTCCTCGGGCTCGGCCTGCCCACCCACCTGGCCAGCCTCGGCAACCTCATCCAGGGCGCGCGGGGCTCGCTGCTCGCTGGGCAGTGGTGGCCGACCCTCTTCCCGGGGCTGTTCATCATCGTGCCCACGCTCGCCATCGCCGGGCTCGCTGGAGCCTGGCGGGAGCTGATCAACCCCCGGCGCCGATCGGAGCTGGTGCTGTGACCGACCGAACCCCGGTCCTTTCGGTGCGCGGGCTGTCTGTGCGCTTCCTCATGCCGGGTGGGCGGCGGATCGCCGCCGTCACCGACGCGCACTTCGACGTGGCGGCCGGCGAGTGTCTGGCGCTGATCGGCGAGAGCGGCTGCGGCAAGTCGGTCCTCGCCTCCGCCCTGCTCGGCCTGCTCCCCGCCAACGCCCAGGCCGCGGGAGAGGCCCTTCTCGGTGACCTGGATCTGCTCGCCGCCGACGAACGGACACTGGCGCGGAGGGTACGGGGCCGGCTGATCGGGCTCATCCCGCAGAGCCCTGCTGCCCATCTCACCCCCGTGCGCACCGTTCGTTCCCAACTGGAGGAAATGGTCGGGGCGTTGACCGGCATACGCGGGCGGGCTGCCGTACGAGCCGCGGCCGAGGCTGCCGCGGAGCGCGCCGCCTTCCCTGCCAGCCACCTCGACCGCCACCCGCACGAACTCTCCGGCGGCCTGGCCCAGCGGGCCGCCACCGCTCTCGCCCTCGTCGGCGACACGCCTCTGCTGCTGGCCGATGAGCCCACCACCGGCCTCGACCGCGACCTGGTCGACCACACCGTGGACGAACTGCGCCGTCACGTCGACACCGGCCACCGTGCCCTGCTTGTGATCACCCACGACCTGGCCGCCGCCGAGCGCATCGCCGACCGTGTGGCCGTGATGTACGCGGGCCGGATCGTCGAACTCACAGACGCCAGAGCCTTCTTCGGCGCCCATGGCCCCCGCCACCCTTACAGCCGCGGCCTCCTCCAAGCCCTTCCTGAGCGCGCCTTCAGCCCGATCCCGGGCATGCCGCCAGAACTCGGTGCCCTCCCCGACGGCTGCGCCTTCGCGCCCCGCTGCGAGCGGGCCACCGACGCCTGCGCCGTGCTGCCCTCGACGGCCGGCGGCGTCGCCTGCCACCACCCGCACGTGCCGGAGGACATCCGTGCTTGAACTGCAGGCCATCACCGCCGGATACGACAGGAATCGCCCCGTCGTCCGCGATGCCACGCTGACCCTTGCCCCCGGTGAGTCCGTCGGCCTGCTGGGCCCCAGCGGCTGCGGCAAGTCCACCCTCGCCCGGGTCGCGGCCCTGTTGCACCGGCCCGACGCCGGCACGGTGATGCTCGGCGGCGAGCCCGTCCGCCGTTGGCGTCACCGAGCCCCGAGCGTCCAGCGCACCGCCATCGGCGTCGTCTTCCAGCAGCCCCGGCTCTCCGCCGATCCCCGGCTGCGGCTCACCGACGTGATCGCCGAGCCCCTGCGCGCCACCGGCCGCCGCGAGGAAATACCCGAGCGCGCGGCCGAGTTGGCCGCAGCCGTCGGCCTCACTCCCGACCTCCTGGAACGCCGGCCCCACGAGGTCAGCGACGGCCAGCTCCAGCGCGCCTGCCTCGCCCGAGCTCTCGTTCTGCGTCCGCGCTGGCTGATCTGCGACGAGATGACCGCGATGCTGGATGCCTCCACCACCGCCGCCCTGGTGACGGCCGTCGAGGAGTACCGCACCGCCACCGGCGCCGGGCTACTCGCCGTCGGCCACGACCAGGTGCTCCTGGACCGCTGGTGCGACCGCACCGTCCACTGGGAGAAACTGACCGCCGCGGAAGCCGGGGAGTAGACGGATGCAGTCCACGACGATCAAGCGCGCCGTTGCGCAGGACGCGGACCGCCCCACCGGCCTGGTCCAGGACTCCGGTGCCTACCGGGGACCGTATGCCTCGATCATCCCCGGGTACCGGGTCACCGCCGACTACATCGCCCGTCACCAGGTCTTTGTGGCCATCGATGAGGTCGGACGGCTCCAGGGCTTCTACGCGCTGGTGCTGGAGTCACCGGAGCTGGACCTGGCGTTCGTGGCGGATGACGTCCAGGGAAGGGGTGTCGGCCGGCTCCTCATCGAGCACATGCTCGGACAGGCCAGGGCGGCAGGACTGCGCGGGGTGGGGGTGGTCTCCCATCCGCCGGCCGTGGCGTTCTACCGACGCCTGGGCGCCGTCCGGGTGGGGACGGTTGCTCCCGCACCGCCGAAGGTCGACTGGGAGCGGCCCGATCTGCGGTTCACCCCTGCCTGAGGCCGTAGCTGCCCTTCGAGTCTGCCGCGGAAACGGGAAGGCTCCCGCAGGCATCGGGCCTGCGGGAGCCGTCCGTTGTACCGCCTGCCGACGTGAAGGGTGAGAAGACGATCACGAGGCAGGACGTTCTGTGGGGGTGCTGCTACGAGGTCACGGGGCGAGCAGCAGGCTGTCGCCGCGCTCCTTGGCGGCGGCGTAACGCCGGGCCACGTCCTGCCAGTTGACTACGGCCCACATGGCATCGATGAAGTCGACCTTCTGGTTCCGGTACTGGAGGTAGAAGGCGTGCTCCCAGGCGTCGAAGACCAGGATGGGGGTCGAGCCCTGGCCGACGTTGCCCTGGTGGTCGTAGACCTGCTCGACGATCAGCCGCCCGCTGACCGGCTCGTAGGCGAGGACGCCCCAGCCCGAACCCTGCGTGGTCGCCGCGGCCTTGGTGAGCTGGCCCTTGAAGCCCGCGAAGGAGCCGAAGGACTCGGTGATCGCGTCGGCGAGGTCGCCCACACCGTCGGCGGCCAGGGGCTCACCTCCGCCGTCACCGGTCATGTTCTGCCAGTAGATCGAGTGCAGGATGTGGCCGGAGAGGTGGAAGGCCAGGTTCTTCTCCAGGCCGTTGATCGAGCCCCAGGTCTCCTTGTCCCGCGCCTCCGCCAGCTGCTCCAGCGTGTCGTTGGCGCCCTTGACGTAGGCGGCGTGGTGCTTGTCGTGGTGCAGCTCGATGATCTCGGGGCTGATGACCGGGGCAAGCGCCGAGTAGTCGTAGGGAAGTTCCGGGAGCGTGTACACCGGCATGTCCAGCATCCTCCGACATAATTGCGAATGGTGTGCAGCTGCACGCTAGCAGCAAGAAGCGTGGCCGCCGATCAGGCATTGGACCTACTAGGACTCGGGGCAGTGTCGCGGTAGTTGCAGCCAAGTCTTTGCCGTCGGGCAGCGGTCGCGGGGAAGGGGCAAAAGCGTGAGGGTGGTCCAGCAGCCGGCGTGTGACCCGGCGGCAGCACGGTCGGAGGCTCGCGTGCGGCTGCAGCGGAACGGGCTGCGCTGCACGCCGGGCCGACTCCGATTGCTGACGCTGCTGTCCGCTTCCCAGCGCCATCTCTCCCCGGCCGAAGCCTTCGAGGAACTGGCCCGGTCCGGCCACGCCGTGAACCCCACCACCGTCTATCGCACGCTGGACGCCCTGACGGCCGTCGGCCTCACCCACTCGGTCCACGGTCCTGGCCCGGCGCGCTACGGCATCACAGGAGAACCGCACCACCACACCGTGTGCCGCGAGTGCGGCAGCGTCGCGGGACTGTCGAGCCGTCACCTGACCGAGGCAGTGGACAGGATCGAGGAGCTGACGGGTCTGCGGCCAGATTCCGAGGGGGCACTTCTCATCTACGGGCGGTGCACTCGCTGCAGCACGTGACCGGCAGCGAGCTTGGCGGCGGCCCGGGACGGGCCGCCGCCGCACGCTGCCCTAATCGGCGGTCTGCTCCGCCGTCGCCGGTTGCGCCAGGCCGGCGGTCCACTTCTCCTCGATCCGGCCGAACTTCCACACCAGCAGGGCGATGGCCCAGGTGGCGAAGAACAGGCCGACGATGACGTATCCGATGATGTTCAGGTCGAGGCCGGAGACCCAGTCCCAGAAGGGGCCGTGCAGGTCCGCCTTCTCGGCGATCAGGCCGAGGAGTTCGACGGTGCCGATGATGAGGGCGACGGCGACGGACAGGCCGGTGATGGTGAGGTTGTAGTAGACCTTGCGGACCGGCTTGGAAAAGGCCCAGCCGTAGGCGAAGTTCATGAACGAGCCGTCGATGGTGTCCAGCAGCGACGTGCCGGCCGCGAAGAGGATCGGCAGGCAGAGGATCGCGTACCAGGGCAGGCCCGAGGCCGCGCCGGAGCCGGCGAGGACGAGGAGCGCGATCTCGGTCGCCGTGTCGAAGCCGAGGCCGAACAGGACGCCCAGGGGGTACATCTGCCAGGGCTTGGTGATCGACTTCATCAGACGCCCCAAGAGGCGGTTCATGAAGCCGCGGTTGTTGAGCTGCTCCTCGAGGGCGGCCTCGTCGAAGTGGCCGGAGCGCATCTGCCGGAAGACCTTCCAGATCCCCACCATGATCATCAGGTTGATGATCGCGATGACGTAGAGGAAGGTGCCCGAGACGGTCGTGCCGATCCAGCCGGTGACGCTGTGCAGCTCGGAGTCGTCGTTCTCGACGGGGCCGGCCAGTTCCTTGACGCCGAGGGAGAGCAGGAAGGCGAGGGCGAAGACGATGCTGGAGTGGCCGAGGGAGAACCAGAAGCCGACCGACAGGGGGCGCTGGCCCTCGTTCATCAGCTTGCGGGTCGTGTTGTCGATGGCGGCGATGTGGTCGGCGTCGAAGGCGTGCCGCATGCCCAGGGTGTAGGCGGTGACCCCGATGCCGATGCCGAAGGTCTTGGTGCCGAGGCTGTAGTGCTCGGGCGCGACGATCGCGACCAGCGTGAACCAGCCGATGACGTGCAGGGCCAGGATGAAGGTGGCCATCCCCCCGAGGCTCGCCCATTCCTTGCGGGTCATCGAGGTACGGATGCGGTGCCACGAGAAGCCGCGGCCGGTGCCTGGGGTGGCAGAAGCGGAATCGGGAGCGGTGGTCATGGGGGCGCGGGCCTTACTGCTCGGCGAGCGACTGTTTTCAGACGCGCCTACCAGGTTTCTGCGAAAGAGTTGCAACTACAAGATGACTGCCGCAAAGGCCGGGTCAGTATTCGGTCAGCGTCACCGCAAGTGTCCAGGTCAAGGCAGCCACTGGTCCAGCCGAGCGGACGAGAGGGATCGGCGAGGGAAGCGTCCGCCGACTCCACCGAGGCGGCTTCGACCGTCCCTGCGCGCGGGCCGGCGACCGGCACGCATGCGCCACCGCCGTGGGAACAATCCGGGGCCGAGGGCCTCGGCAAGACCTGCGCCGAGGCCGAACACGCCCAGGTACTGGCCGGTGGCAGGCCGCGGGGCGAGGGCGAAGGACACCTCGAAGCCCGCGGCGGAATGCCACAGCTCGCCGACGGTGTGGATCACCACCGCGGTGATCAGCAGGGTCGCCGCCGCCCACGCCGGCCGACGCGGTCGTCGGTCAGCTCCCGGGCACCCCGACCGATGGAGGTGGACGCGGGGCACTGTCCTTGGGACGGACGCTGTCAGGCAGAAACAGCGCCCCGCATCCGGTACGGGACGGCGGCACGGATCGGTGCCCGCGCCGCCGGCTCCTCCTTCGACGCAGTCGATCAGATCTCGTGCGCCCGGGTACACACCCGAGGAGGCTTATTGCACACTAGTCGCAACAACGAATGATTGGCTACAAGGAGAATGCATGGGCTCTTCCATGACCCTCGGCCGCGACCGGCGCTACCCCCAGACCGGCGCCGAAAACTGGCACTGCTCTGGCGCCGCGGCGCCGCTCAGGCTGCACACGGACAACCAGATGGGCATCGCGACCTGCTGCCGCCTCCTCGGCCACCCCGGAATCGAACCGGCGCCATTCAGAGGGTCAATCGCCCCGTCGGCACCCATGTGGGGCGCCACCGCGCACCCGTCGGCGAGCGCCCTGGCAGGTGCCGCCTGATGGCAACTGACATCCGCCTCTTGCGCGGCAAGGACCTGCTGAAGCACGCCGACGCCCTGCACTCCGTATACGCCGAAGCCTTCTGCGCCCCGCCCTGGAACGAGGACGAGGAGCGGGCAGTCGAGTTCGTGGGCCGGCTGGTGGACAACGTCCGCCGCCCCGGCTTCACCGCGGCGCTCGCCTTCGCCGGAGCCGAGACCATCGGCTTCGCCACCGCTTGGACGACCGTGGCCCCCTTCCCCACCGACCGCTGCTACCCGCAGGCCGCCGCCGGACTGGGAGCCCAGCGCACGGTCGAGTGGCTGTGCGGCGCCCGCGAAATCGACGAACTCGCCGTCCGCCCGGCGGCCCACGGCACGGGGCTGGCCGCCGAACTGCTGGAAGCGGTCACCGAGGACGCCCCCGAGGGCCGCTCCTGGCTGCTCACTTCCATCCGCTCCCCGCGCGCCGTCACCTTCTACCGCCGGCAGGGCTGGACCCAGGCCACCCATCCCTCGCCTGAGGGCAAGGGCATCGTGGTCTTCCTCAGCCCCCGCCACCCGGCACGCGCTCTGGCCGCTATTCCTCTCTGAAGATCCGGGCCTGCGGAAACATCGCGTTCACGTCAACGGGAATCAGTGGTAACAACCGCTTTCTAGCGTGGCGGGCCGTGGGATCACCGTCGCATTCAGGGCTGCCAGAGACAGCTTCTGACGGCCCGTCGGCTTCCCCGTTCTGCCGATGACGCCACGCGGGGCGCCCCACCGCAGCACCGCACCCGCACCCAGCCTCACCGGGAGACGTGGCATGAGCACCACCGAGTCACCGCAGGCAATGCCGGACACCCCGATGACCGCAGCCGATCAGGCGGTCAAGGAGACCCTGGAGGACTACACCCTCCGTTTCGCGCCTCGCAGTTACCGCCGCTGGACCCCGATGGTCGTGGCGACCACGGCCCTCGGCGGCATCGCCTACATGGCCGACTTCTCCATCGGCGCCGGTATCGGACTGGCGCACGGCACCGGCAACGCGCTCGTGGCGATCGCCGTGGCCGCCGTCGTCATCTTCGTGACCGGCTTCCCGCTCGCCTACTACGGCGCCCGCTACAACATCGACCTGGACCTGATCACCCGCGGCTCCGGCTTCGGCTACTACGGCTCGGTGCTCACCAGCGTCATCTTCGCCAGCTTCACCTTCATCTTCTTCGCCCTCGAAGGCTCGATCATGGCCCAGGGCCTCAAACTGGGCCTCGGGCTGCCTTTGTGGCTGGGCTACCTGGTCTCCACGCTGATGGTGATCCCCCTGGTGATCTACGGCATGAAGGCGCTCAGCAAGCTCCAGGTGTGGACCACCCCGGTCTGGCTGCTGCTGATGGTCGGCCCGCTGGTCTACCTGATCTCCAAGGACCCCGGCACCGTCGACCGCTTCCTCGCCTACGCCGGCACCGACGGCGACGGCGGCGTCAACACCGCCTCCGTACTGCTCGGCGCGGGCGTGTGTCTCTCGCTCATCGCGCAGATCGGCGAGCAGATCGACTACCTGCGCTTCATGCCGCCCAAGACCGAGGCGAACAAGCGCACCTGGTGGACCGCCGTCATCATGGCCGGCCCCGGCTGGGTGGTCCTCGGCGCGCTCAAGCAGGCCATCGGCGTCTTCCTCGCCGTCTACATCCTCGCCAAGGTCGGCCCGGACGTCGCCCCCGAGCCCATCCAGCAGTTCAAGGGCGCCTTCGACGCGATGATGCCGTCCTGGCTGGTGCTCCCGCTGGCCGTGGCCCTCGTCGTGATCAGCCAGATCAAGATCAACGTGACCAACGCCTACTCCGGCTCGCTCGCCTGGACCAACTCCTTCACCCGCGTCACCAAGCACTACCCCGGCCGCATGGTCTTCGTCCTGGTCAACCTCGGCTTCGCGCTCGCCCTCATGGAAGCCAACATGTTCAGCTTCCTCAACAACATCCTGGGCTTCTACTCGAACTGCGCCATCGCCTGGATCGTCACCGTCGCCACCGACATCGGCATCAACAAGTACGCCCTGAAGCTCTCCCCGCTCCAGCCGGAGTTCCGCCGCGGCATGCTCCACGCCGTCAACCCGGTGGGTGTTGTGGCCTTCGTCGCCGCGTCCGGTCTGTCGATCGCCATGTACTTCCACGCCCTCGGCGACACCCTCCAGCCGTACTCCCCCGTCGCCTCCGCCGTCATCGCCTTCGTCCTCACCCCGATCATGGCGATCGTCACCAAGGGCAAGTACTACCTGCGCCGCACCGAGGACGGCATCGACGAGCCGCTGCTCGACACCGACGGCAACCCCAGCGCGGTCACGCTCGACTGCCACGTCTGCCGTCAGCCCTACGAGCGCCCCGACCTGGCCGCCTGCGTCACCCACGACGCGGTCGTCTGCTCGCTGTGCCTGAGCACGGACAAGGTCGGCGACCACGTCCTGCCCGCTACCGTGTAGGCATTCGGAGCGGGACCGCCGAAACCAAGCTCCGCGTCAGGGAACCCCAGACACCGTGGCCCATGATCTCCATCACAACGGGGGCCCAGAAATGGAACACGATGCCTTGGCGCATCGCGACACGACGCCGAGGCTCGCCCTCCGCATAAAGCGACACGACCTGCGGGGGACACAGTGTTTGCCGCGACTAACGCGCTCTGGACGAGGAGCCCTCGTAGGGCCGTTCCCGCGCGTCCGGCACTGCGCAGGTCCGGGTGGTCGGCGGCGGTCAGGGCGATCGACAGGGCTTCCTGAAGCCATCCAGCTTTTCGAGCGAGCACGGCCAATTGCCGGGCAGACTCGGCAACAGCGAGGGGTGCGCCGCCTGCTTCGGCGAGCTGGCGGGCGCGGTCGGCGGCCATCCAGCCGAGCTGCTGCTCGTCCAACTTGACGAGCATGCGGGTCGCCAGCAGGTAGCTCTTGGCCAGGAGCACGTAGTCCCCGGCCTCACGGGTGCTGGCGGTGAGCGCATGTCCGGAGCGGATGAGACGTGGCAGGCGCACCGCGAGGCTGGCGTAGCGGCAGGCGTCGAAGTCGGCGAGGGCGCGGGTGAAGTCCGTCGCTAGTGTCTCGGCCGGCGGCGTCACAGGGGGCTGCCCTAGGCCGAGCATGGCATCACGCAGACGGGCGACGAGCAGCTCTCCGAGCAGGGCCTCGCTTGCCTGGGCTGTTCTGTTCCCGAGGAGTGGGGAGCCGGCGGCTGCCGCGGCCGTGGCAGCCAAGCCCGCGATCAACTTCCTTCGCCGCAAAGGACCTTCACCGTCCTCCTGTCCTGGACTGCCGAGCCTATGGGTCGGCATCCAGGGGAAGGCCGCAGATGCTCCGATCGGCTGACCGTGTCGTATCTCCGGGCGAGGTGCGGGCGGAGCGAGGCCGAACGCCTGGCGCGGGAGTTCGAGGGCGTCGGCGAATCGCTGGCGCCCTGGGTAGCGGTCGAGGCGGCTGTTGAAGGGAGCCGGGTTCTTCGCCCAGTTGTCCCAAATAACACGAAGCGGCGGCTACCAGGCAGTGGGGCCGGAGAGTTCGGTGACAGGTTGGCGGACGGCCCGGGGAACGCCGAGCTGCTGGCGGGCCCAGTGGACGACCGCGAGCTGGTCAACGGCCGGTGGCCCCCAGTCGAAGAGTTCCATGGCCTGTTCGGGGGTGGCCAGGATGCGGATGTAGGTGTGGCCCGTGGCTGGATCGGGCTGCGCGGGGCCGACGTTGGTGAGTGCGGCGGCGTAGCGCAGGTATCCGCGCCGTACGGAGGGGTCGGTGACGTGTCCCAGGAGCAGCGGGCAACCAATGCGGGCGGTCGCCTCCTCTTTAACTTCGCGACGCAGGGTGGCTACGGGGTCGCCCTGGTCCTGTTCCTCGGGTGTGCCGCCGGGCAGGATGGCGACTCCGGTGTGGGGTTCGAGAAGGACGAGGACGCGTCCGTCCGGCGCGAAGCACCAGGCCCACACCTGGGTGACTGCGAGGTCGTGCGGGGCTGGCCCCTGGTGCCAGGGATAGTGGTAGGTGGGGCGGGCGGTCTGCAGGACGGCTGCGCGGTCGAGAATGGTCGGGGCGAGCGGGAGGCCATTCTCAAGGATCACCGTCCCGCCAGCGTTGATCCGGGCGCGCAGCGCGGACAGGGCGCGGCGGGCGTCGGCCGGGGAGAGCAGATCGGGCAGTCGCGCGGGTTCGACGAACTCGATCCCGGTGATCTCACTCGGCGGCAACCGGATTTCGCCGATCCGGTCGTCGTCCCAGGTGCCGCCGTCGAAGACGTGCAGAATCTCGCCGGGAAACCGCATGATGGCGGGTGCGCCGGTGCTGTCGGCGGCGATCCAGTCGACGGCCAGGCAGCGGTCGACAGTGGCGGTGACTCCGAGCTCCTCGACCAGTTCACGGGCTGCTGCGCGAGCGGGGGACTCGTTCTTGTCAACGGCGCCGCCGGCCAGGAGACAGGTGTCGCGATAGTCGACGTGCTGGACCAGGACCTGGCCGAAGGGGTTGGTGATGAGCACAGACGTGCCGACCCACAGGGCGGCCGCGGTGCGCATCGCGCCGTACGCCTCGTCGGTCATGACGGTGCCGGGCAGCTCGCCGGGAACGGATGTGGTCGTCATTGCTCTCCAAGTCAGAAGGGCCGGTCGGGTCCATGGAAGAGTGAGGCGGTAAGCCGATGGCGAGCGCTGGGGAGGGGCCCGGTCGTGAGCCGGGTGAAGAATTCGGTCGCGATGATCTTTCGTCGGGTCTCCTCAGGCAGGCGAGCAAGGATCCCCGGCAGCGCCCGTTCGCGGGCGACCTCCCCCGCGGTGCGCAAGGATCGCGGCCCACTTCTGCTCCAGCCAGAGGGTGACGTCGATGGCCGTGGTGGCGTACGAGTCCGGGACTGCGAGCACATCTTTGCCGACGGCCTCCAGAAGCGGCCTGAGTTCGCCGACGCCGGATGCGGAGTGCGTGGCGCAGTACACGGCGCGCGGTTGCCAGGGCTTCCCTGCTGCAGGGTGAAGGTGCGGGAGGCCCGCGTCCTGAGCGGCGAGGAGAGCGGCCTGGTGGGTGCGGCGGTGGTCCGGGTGACCGGTCAGCTGGCCCAGGGCGTCGTGCGTGACCACGATGTCGGGGCGGAACGAGCGGATCTGCTGAACCAGGGCGGCGACCACCTCGTCGAGCGGTGCGTCGACGAGGCGGGGACGGCCGGGAGCCGCCTGCGGGTTGCGGGCATCGCCGTATCCGAGTATGCGGGGCGGACCCGCGCCCAGCGCCCGCAAGGCGTCGGCGAGTTCGGGAGCCCGCGGGCTGTCGGGCGCCCACGTCATGGTGACGACGGCGGTGCGCGCGTGCGCGGCGGCGTGCTGGGCGAGGACACCACCGGCGAGGAGGCTCTCGTCGTCGGGGTGGCCGAACACGCCGAGCAGGGACGGCATCGTGGAGGACGCCGCCGTCTCGGGGACCAGCTCGTCGGAGTCAGGCACGCTGTCCCCCTGCGGCCGAAAGGCCCAGTGCGCCAGCGGGGGCCCGGGCCGGCCACTGGAAGACGAGCCGTGCGCTGGGCTTGTCGAGCACGTCGCCGGGCGGCAGCTGGTCGGCGGGCGTGCCGGCCGGGTGGATGGTCATCGGCGGATAGCCGCTCTCGCGCACCTCGCGGTCCCAAACGCGCACGCACTCCGCGAAGCGCTCCGCCACCTCTTCGGCCGCTGGGCCGTAGGCGTGGATGAAGAACTCGGTGAGACGGTCGGCTGGATCCGGGGCGTCCTGGACCTTGCGGTAGGTCAGGTAGGCGAGGGAGCCGTCTGAAACCATCGCCGCTGCGTCCTGCTGCGCCACCAGCGCGGAACCTTCCCGGGCGGTCAGGCGGCAGAACCCCGGCAGCGTCGTCGCGGCGTAGACCTGCAAGGTCTCGAAATTGAAGGTGCCCCGGACCACCAGGCCGGTGGTGAGCTCGCGCCGGGGCCCGCGCAGCGCCTCCTCAAGCCCCGCGGTGTCACCGGGCTCACCGTCTTCCCACCGCACGGTGACCTCGCCGTCGGCCAGGGGGAGGACGGGGGCCGTGCGGGCGGCGGCACCGCGGTCCCGCACGAACCCGCAGTACGTCCAGTGCTCGCAGTGCAGCACGTCGCCGCGCCGGACCAGGGTCAGGGAACGGGTGTAGCCGCCCATTTCCAGCGGCACCACCAACCGTGCGCCCTCACGGAGTTGCTCGCGCCAGGCCGGGGCGACGTCAGCCGCGTTGTGTGTGATCACCACCCCGTCGAACCCCTGGGCGGGGACCTGGCCCGGTGCGCCAAGACCACCGTCGCCCAGGACGGCGGTGACCCGGCCGCTGCCGGCCTCCGCGCACAGCCGCTGCGTGCGGTGCACCACGTACGGGTCGACGTCCACCGTGACCACCCGCCCGGCCGGCCCGACGACATGGGCGAGCAGCTCCGCGTTGTACCCGCCGGATCCGACCTCAAGCACGGCCGCCCCGGGCGTCAACTGGAGCTGCTCGGCCATGTCGGCCTGGAGCCAGGCCGCGCTGACCGAGCTGGTCGCCCGGCCGTGCTCGTCCCGGCGCGTGACGACGGCCAGGTCGTCGTCGTAGACGGTCATGAGGTCCGTCTCCGGTGCGAACCGGTGCCGGGGCACCGTGCGCAGCGCGTCTTGGACCACGGCGGAGGGCGCCCAGCCGCCCGCGATGACGGCGTCTGCCATGCGGTGGCGTAGCCGGACAGCTTCGGCCGGCTCTCCAGGCACCGGCGGGGGTTCGGCGGCGGTCGGGTAGGCGTTGACCGGCGGCAGGCCGGGGATGACACCGGGCCAGACGGCATCCAGTGCGTTCGCGGCCGGGGTGAACACCGGGCCGAGACATCCGAGACCGTGGGGGTCGTGCCATTCCCAGCGGGTGAACTTCTGCGGCTCCGCCGTGGTGAGGGTGCCGGTGAAGCCGGCGATCCGGATGACGGCGGTCACCCGCGGGACGCCCTGGGCGGCGTCGGTGAGGATGGACACCACGCTGGCGCCGGTGGCGTGCAGGCCGGTCTCCTCGGCGAGCTCGCGCACCCCGGCCCCGTCCAGCGGTTCCGCACCGTCGATCTTCCCGCCCGGAGCCTCCCACATGCCGCGTTTGGACCAGCCGAGCAGGACACGCCCGTGCTCGTCGGTCACGACAGCCAGCGCCCCGGCAACGGCGTAGCCGGTGGCCGGCACGGACCGCTCCACGGCGACCGTGTCCGCACACGGACCGCGCAGGACCAGCGCCGCCAGGTCGCCGGCGGCGATGCGCTGCACGCTCGTCCATCCGCAGGTGAGGGCGGTGATCTCCTCCTCGTCCAGTGCGATGCGCCGCTTTGCGGCCGGGGTGTGCGCGGCGAGCGGGGTAATGACCAGCATGGTGCCGCCCTCGCGCAGTCGGCGTCCGAGCGCGTGCAGGACCCGGGTGCGGTCGTTCAAGAAGGCCACCGAGAGGCGGAAGACCACCAGGTCATAGAGGTCGTTGCCCAGCGGGGCGGGGTCGTCGCGTTCGATGTCCAGGCACAGCCACCGCACTTCCGCGTCGGGGTGGTCCGTGCGGGCCTGCTCCAGGGCGCCCTCGGCGAAGTCCGCTCCGTCGACGGTGTACCCGAGCGAGGCAAGGTACACGGACATCTCGCCCGTCCCGCACCCAACGTCGAGCGCGCGGCCGCCCTCGGGCGCCGGCGCGTGCTCGACGATCAAGCCCTTCTCGTCGTCCCCGAGCCGCCGGAAGCCTCGCCCCTCGGTGTAGCGCTTGGACCAGTCAGTCCGGGTGATTCCCACAGATCGCTCCTCGTTCGTGAAAGGGCAGGCGGTGTCAGGGCAGTTCGACGGGTCCGTACAGGGCGGCCGGCTGCTGGGTCTGCAGTGCCCAGTACCGGTCGCCGAACGACCAGTGCCACCATTCGGTTCGGTACGGGACCATGCCCGCGGCGGCAAGGGCACGGCTCAAAGTGGCCCGGTTCGTGCGGGCCGGGCCGCTGAGGCCGGGGGCGTCGGTGTAGCAGGCGCCGTCGGACTCCTCCGGTGAAGCGTTGACGCGCGTTCCCATGTCCAGCTCGCGGCCCTGGTGGTCGATCAGCGTCACGTCGACGGCCGCGCCGGCGGAGTGCGGCGCGATCTGTGGAGGCGACACGAAGCGGCTGGCGGCCGCCCGGAGCTCGGCCGCCTGCCAGTCCGGGTGGGCGCGCGCGAGCTCGTCGGAGTACTCCTCGAAGTGCCGGCGCTGCAGGGCCGGCGGCCGGAAGCCCTCGACGAACAGCAGCGACACACCGGTGGGAAGCAGCGACTGGGCGTGCAGCAGCCGGGCAAGAACGCCTTGCCGAACGTGGGCCCAGGCGCCCGCCGCGTCCCGTTTGCGGTCGTCGACCTTCAGGCCGTGCGCGCGGGCGTCGACGAGGACCTCGCCGCACTCCTGGACGGGGATCGCGGCGACTCTCCGGTCGGACATCGAGACAATGTTGCTGGCGGTCACGCGTTCCCCCAGGTGTCGACGTATGCGGCCACGCCGGTGCGGCGGGCCTCCTCCACGGCGCGCAGCCGCACGAAATCGCGGGCCGGCATCAACGCCTCCCACTCGGCCAGAGGCAGAACGCGGGCCTCGTCGTGCTCGCGCGCGTTGAGGGTGAGACCCCGGATCTGTGCATCGGTCAGGCGCCCGCCATCGAAGACGAGCTGCAGCGTGCTGTACGGACGCCTCTCCCGGGGCTGCCCGTACACAGTGGCCAGCAGCCGGGGCGGGCCCACGGCGGTCATGCCGGTCTCTTCCCGGCACTCGCGCACCACCGCGTCCCAGGGCCGCTCGCCCAGATCCATCGCGCCGCCGATCATGTGCCAGGGGTGCCCGGGGGAGTAGACGGAGTGCAGCTGGAGCGGCTGGTCGTCCTCGTCGGTGACGTAGAGGCATACGAACGCGGCCGCCCGGGGCAGTGCGTCGGCGTACTGCTGCGGCGGCACCCACGCCGAATCCGGCTGCGCACCAGGCGCGAGACCGGCGGGTGGGCGGTGGCGGGTCATCCGCATGAGCGCCGGGTTGCCGCTGAAGCCGAGCTCCCGGTACAGGGGCGCGGCCTCCGGGCTGGTGTGCAGCTCAAACAGCGTGACGTCCTCGACGTCGGCGAGGTGGTCGAGGAGAGAGGAGACGACGGCCCGGGCATAGCCGCAGCGCCGGTGCTCCGGGTGCGTGGCGACCAACTGCACGCGGGCGGCCCGGCCCCGGGGGTAGGCCGGCGCCGCCAGGACGGGGTGGATCAGGCCAAGGGCGCAGGCAGCCATCGTGCCGTCCTGGGCGTCGACGACGAAGGCCCGCGCATCTCCCTCGGGCGTCAGCCGTGGCGCCAGCTCGTCCGTGCACTGGCGGACCCAGTCCTCGGTGAACGGTGCGGACAGGATGTATGCGGAGCGCATCCGGGTGATGGCCTCGGCGTCACTAGGCGTTGCCGCGCGGACCGGCGATCGCCCGGCGGCGTCATGCGGCTCGGCCGCGGCAGTGGGTGCCGTGTCGGCGTTCACGTCGCATCTCCTGTCGGTGAGAGGGCTGCACGGTGCTCGGCGCGCAGCCGGGCCAGGGTCCGCCGGCCGCGTTCGACCAGCTCGGGATCGCGGTGGGCGACGCCGTACGCGATCCCGCTCACGGAATCGAGCGCTGCGTCGATGACGAGGCGGGCTTCCTCAGCGGCGGTCAGGGACCTGCCGTACCCGGCCAGAAACGCCTCGAACAAGTCGACGCGGCCAGCCCAGGCATCGGACAGGCGGACAAGGTCCCGTACGGCCGGTCCCGGCTCGCTGCGCTCGAAGTCGATCACCGCGACGAAGACATCAAGGGCGTCCGACTCGTCAGGGGTGAACAGGACGTTGCGGAGCTGGAGATCTCCGTGGGTCTCCACCCATTCCAGCGGTTGCAGGTCCTCGGCCTGCCGGACGAGCTCGCGGACGAACTCCTCATCACCCGGGAGCAGATGAGACCGTGCTCCGGCCAGGTGCCGGTCGGCCTTGGCGACGGCCGGGCCGCTGCCGACCGGAGCGGGCCGTGGGGGAGAGGACTGGTGGATGCGGCGGGCCAGCGCGCCGATCCGTTGGAAGACAGCCCTCTCCCGGTCCGGGGCCAGAACGGTGCCGTGCAGCGGGTGGGCCGGCACCGCGGTGAGGACCACCGCCCGCACGGTCTCGTCGGCGGCGACCAGCCGGGGCGCGGCCGCGCCCAGCTCCTGCGCCCACGTCCGTAGTCCTCGAACCTCCCTGGAGTGGAACCGCTCGCTCTGGTGCACCTTCACGTACCAGGTGCCGCCCTGGACGCCGTGGACCCGCCACACGCGGCTCTCCGCGCGCGCCCATGACGTATCCGTCCACTGCGTGATCCGGCCGACCGCCCGTTCCGCGAACTCCACCACCGCGGCGTCGGGGCGGGCGGTAGACGCCTGACCGGTCACGTCCGGCACGAGGCGCAGCCGGTCGGCGCCGGGGTCGAAGGCGATGCTGTCGCCGGGCAGTTGGAAGTGCACGGCGAGGCGTGCGCCGGCGCTGTAGGCGTCCAGGCCCGCACGGCAGTACGCCACCATCTGGGCGGGCAGCGCGTAAAGGGATGCCCAGTCCATCGCGTCGCAGACGTCCGGCTCCGCGATCCCGGGCGCGCCTTTCCACCTCCGGACCTCGAAGAAGTGCCCGCTACGGCTGGCGCCTCCGGGGCTGCGGTGGTGCACGGTCACGGCGGCCCGCACGTCGGCCGGGTCGATGACGACACCGGTCTCCTCCCGCGCCTCGCGGATCAGGGCGGTGACGACGTCCTCGTGCGGACCGTCCAGATGACCCGACGGCAGGTGCCACAGGCCGGCGGCGTACACCTGCCCGGCCCGCCGCGACAGCAAGATCTGCGGCCCGTCGGCGGTCTCCCGGCGCAGGATCAGGTGGACGTCCACCGGCTCGGTGTGCCGCTGCCCGCCGCTCATCGCGCTCCCTCCGGACGTCGGGCGAGCAGAACCCTGAACGTCGTCTCCTCGACCAGAGACCCGTCCATCGCGTGCGCGTGGAGAAGTGCGAGGGCCTCGTCCTCGAACGCCTGATGCCGCTCTGCGAAGAGGCCAGCCCCGGCGAAGGACGTGGTGCGCAGGTAACCGAGTACCTCCCGCGGCGCCCAGGTGCGGGTCACGGGGAAGAGGTGTTCGGTGACCTCCTTGAACGCTGAGGCGGCAAGGTCCTCCTGGTACGAGCGGCGGGGCTCGGCGTAGGAACTGCGGGCGCCCGCCCGGCGCTCGTCGCCCAGGTAGAGCTGGATCAGCTCGCGCAGCGCACGGGTCCAGTCGGCGTCGTGGGTCCACAGGCTCCCGTCGCCCATGATCGCCACTGCGGCACCCGGTGTGGCGACCCGGTCTGCCATCTCCAGGACCGACGGACCGTCCATCCAGTGGTAGGACCGGCAGCAGGTGATCAGGTCCGGGCCGGAATCCGGTTCGCCGGGCAGCGTCGCGAGCGGCTCGTAGGCGTCGGCCGCCGCGTGGACCAGGGCGAGGGTGCAGTTGCCGAGCACAGGGGCGAGGGCTTGCCCGGCCTGGCGCAGCATCTGCGGGCTGACGTCGACCGCTTCGATGTGCGTCAGGCCGGCGCTGGCGGACAGGAGCGCGAAGGGCACCTGCCCGGTCCCGGTGCCCAGGTCGAGCAGCACCGGGGAAGGGCGGCCCCGCAGCGCGTCGGTGAGCAGGCGCACCGCCGCGTCCGGCAAGCCTGGACGGTGGCAGGCGTAGGTCGAGGCCGCGGCCTCGAACATTGCCTCCTGCTCCGATGGGAGGCCCGGAAAGGGACCGTCGGGGTAGGTCACGAAGTGGCTCCCTCATCGAGCGGGTGGGGGGCGGGTAGTTGCCAGGACAGGCGTCCGCACTCGGAGGCGGCCCACTGCCTACCGTCCGCATCGAAAAGGAGGCGGTAGCGGTCAGGGGAGCGTGCGGCCCGCCACCGGTCGGCGAGGTCCTGGATCTCTTTCCAGATGTCCCGCGGCCCGTTGACGGTGACGCTCCAGCGCCGGTGGCCCACCGCCTCCGCGCGCATCCAGGATCCGCAGCCGGGCGCGCCGATCACGACGTGCTCGGCGCCGAAGTCCCGGACCAGGCCACCGCCGAGGAGATGGTCGGCCGCCAGCCAGAAACCGCGATTGCTGTCCGGGGGCGGCGCCAGCATGCTCCGTTGAGTCCACGTGCCCGGCTCGGTGGCCATGCGCTGCCGGAACTCCTTCGTGAGCCAGATCCGCGCCACGCCGTGTCCCGCCCGGTGGGCGAACTCCACGGCCCGCAGCTCCGCCGTAATCTGCCCGTCGGCGGTGCGCTCGACAACGGCGAGGCCGGGCCACGACGGGGACGCACTGCTCACGTGCGCCAGCAGTTTGCCCCCGGGAGCGAGCTGTTCGACGAGGGCCGTGGGCACGCGCTCCACCGTGTACGACACGAAGATCCGGTCGAACTCCCGCCCCGCAACGCCCTGTTCTCCTGACCCGCACACCACCTCCGGACGGAACCCGAGATCGGCCAGCCGGGCCGCAGCCGCGTCAGTGAGGTGCCGATCCCGGTCGAGGCAGACCACCCCCTGGTCGCCGCAGACCTGGCAGGCCACCGCGGCGGTCACTCCCGCTCCCGTCCCGACGTCCAGCACCCGCAGACCCGGACGCAGATCCAGCTCCTCCAGCAGCGAGGCGGTCAGACCCATCACCGTCGACATTGACGTGATCGACGCCCCCGACCGCGTCCCGCGCGCCCGGCCCACCAACGGCTCGCCGTCGTGCTGAACGAGCACACTGGCCCCGCCGTACAGCAGCCCGAGCAGCTCGGGGCGGTCCTGCGGCGCCGACCAGTCCAGCAGGTCCCACCGCGGCGGCTCCTCGCTCGGCGCACTGCGCCGTACGTACGCCTGCGGCATCAGAACCTCGCGCGGCAGGGCGAGCAGCGCCTCACGTACCGGGCCGGCCGCCAGATCGCCGGCCTTCTCCAGGCGGGCGACCATCGCTGCCCGGGCTGCAGCAGCACCGCGATCACCCCGGGTGCCGCGGCTGTCCGCGGACCCGGTGACTTCTGCCGTCTCCGTGTGGAAGGGGTCCGTAGTGGTAAGCGTCGCTGGAGCGTGCGCAGTTGGGTCAGCGGGCCGTCGCGTGGTGTCCCCGGTGTTCAGGTCCGTCATGTGGCGCCTCCGTCCAACGAGCTCTCACGGCGGATGTCTGCGGCGGCCGCCGCTCCAGGGGCCGGCACCTGAGGTGGAGGGCCGGGGCGCGGTAGTTCTTCGGCAGGCGCGGGTTCCTCCCGCTCGGGCGGGGCACCGGGCATCTGCCGCAGGCCGCGCAGCGGAGAGAGCGCCAGGACCAGGAGCGGCACAGTGAGCAGAAAGGCACCGACGACCAGGGCGGCCCGGACACCGGCCCACGTCCCCAGTGCGCCGGCGAGCAGCGCGCCGAGCGGCCTGGCACCCGATGTCAGCCAAGTGCTCACCGCCTGCATCCGTGCCTGCATGCGGGAGTTGGTGATGATCTGACGGATTGACCGCTGGGTGGTGCCCGCCGCACCGGCGCACGCCAACTGCACGAACAGCGCCGCACCGATCACGATCTGCCAGCCAAGGCCGGGAGAGGCGAGCAGCAGCGGAATCTGGGTCACCGGCGTGATCGCGAGCGCGGCCAGCATCATCGGCCCGGGCCCGATCCGTCGAGCAAGGGCAGGGGCGAGGAGCGCGCCGGCGGCCGCGCCCAGGGCGCCGAGCCCCAGCACGACACCGAACGCCGTGGTGCTCATCGCAAGGGTGCGCAGCAAGTACAGCGCCCACAGTGTGTTGAGCAGTGCGAGGGCGAAGGAAGTCGACGCGTTGACCAGCGTCAAGGTACGCAGCCGGTCGTCACTGCGTACATACCGCACGCCCTCGCCGATCTCCGCCCACAGCCGACGCTCCCCGGTACGTGCCCGGTCGGTCTTGGGCATGCGGATGCGTGCGGTGCACCAGGCACTGATGAGATAGGAGAGGACGTCTCCGAGCAGGGCTCGGGCCGGTCCGACCAAGGCGGTCAGCGCGGCGCCGAGGTTGCTGCCGCCGGTCGCGGAGATGGCGAAGAGTGCGCCGACCCGGCTGTTGCTCCGCTGGATCAAGGACCGGTCGACCAGGCTGGGCAGGATGCTGATGGCCGCCGCGTCATGCACCACGCCCGCGGCGCCCTGCACCACGGCGACCGCCATGAGCTGGGGCAGGGTCAGTGCGTCGAGGGCTGCCGCCACCGGCACCGTGGCCAGTGCGGCCGCACTGACCAGATCCCCGATGATCATCTGGCGCTGCTTGGAATGGCGGTCAGCGAGCGCCCCGGCGTGCAGGGCGAGCACCGCGGGTGGCAGCAGTCCAAGGAACGCCAACCAGGCCACCTGAGAGGTGGTGGCGTGCAGCTCCAGGACGGCGATCACCGGGATCACCATCGAGCTGATCGAGCTGCCGGTCACGCTGGCGCTCTGACCGATCAGGAACGTCCGGAAGTTGCGGTGCCGCCACAGCGACGTCTGGAGCCGAGCGGGAGAGTCAGCGGAGCTGGTCACGGAGCACCTCCTCCGCCTCGTCCAGGCGGGCGCACAGCACACCCAGGGCCTCGTGGCGGGCCCGCCCGTACGCCTCCAGCTGAGGGGTGACCGCGGTTGGGTCGTCGAGCGGCTCCGAGAGCGGGTACACCGAGCAGGCCAGGTAGCCGGCCGCCACCCGGGGCACCGTCATGAGGTCCTCGTCCGGCATGGCCGGGTTGGTCTCCCGGTAGGCGGCGACGGCCGTGGCCAGGCCCGTGGGCCAGTCCGGGGCGGTCAGGACCGTGCGCGGATCGAGCACGATGCGTCCCAGCTCCCACATCGGGCTGCGGTGCGTCGGCGGCCGGAAGTCGACGACCGCGGCGACCTTCTCGCCTCTCAGCATCAGGTTGAGGGAGGACAGGTCGCCATGGACGATCTGCGCTGCCAGGGTCAAGGGGAGTGCTTCGAGCATGGATGCCGTTGCGGGGAGTTCGTCCAGCCGTTGTTGGGCGGCGTCTCTCGACCACGCTCCGAACGCGGAACTCGGGGGTTGCTTCGCGTAGCTGTCGAGGAGCCGTTCCAGGCGCTGGCGGCCCCGCTCGATGTCACAGACCTCGTGGGACGGGGCGCGGCGCGGCGGCCCGTCCGGATGTCGCGCGAGCGTGCGGTGCAGTCGGCCCACGGTCGCGCCGACGGCGGCCCACTGCTCGCCGTGCAGGCCGCCTTCCGCTGTCTCGGCGCCCTCGGCGAACGCGGTGACGGCCACCGCCAGGCCGCCTTCGACGGCGATGAGGTCGCCGTCCAGGGTCCGGCGCATCGCCGGCACCGGGACCCCGCCGAGTGCGGCGAACTCGGCCAGCTCGAGGGCGCGCCCCTCGGCGCCCAGGTCAGCGTGCTCTGGGTAGGCCTTCACAAACCATCGGCGGCCGTCGCCGTCCTTGGCCACGTAGTTGCACGTGGCGGTCCCTGACGGCCCTTCGCGGACGTCGGTGGGGACGACGCGGTAGTGCAGCGCCAGGATTCCCGCCACGGCCGTGACGTCGAACTGCGCGTTCAATGCCCGGCCTCCGGCCTGCCGGGGCCGTTCATCAGCCGGCGCAGCGCCCGGGCGTCCGCCTGTAGTTGGGCCTCTTCCTGGCGCCCGAGGTCGAGCACGTCGAAGGGCAAGGGGCCGCCCGGCGCCGGGTCCGCACCCGCCTCCCGTCGCGGCACGACGTGATGGTGGGCATGCGGAATGGCGTTGCCGAGGAGCAGGTAGTTCATCTTCAACGGCTGGTAGTGCGCCTCAAGTGCGCGGCCCAGGGCGAGGGTGTCCCGCCAGAAGGCGGCGGCTTCGTCGTCCGAAAGTTCGGTGGGCTCGGCCACGTGGCGCGCGGTCACGATGGTGATGGAGTAGCCCCGGACTCGCCCGGAGCGCCAGAGATAGGACTGGGACACCTCGCCGCGGTGCAGCAGCAGCCCCCATCCGATGTCATCGGCCGTCCAGTCGTTGCCGCACATTGGGCAGTGGTGGCCGGCGCGGTGCGCGAGGAAGTGCTCAGGCCAGGAAGAGCTGGGTGTCGGTGGGAGCGTCACAGGGGCTCACCAGCCCGTCTGGGTGTACGGGCGGCCCGCGACGATGCCTTCGATCGCCAGGCGGGTGTACGGCACGACCTTTGCCGGAAGATCCTGCGGGCTGAACCACCGCCACGCCACGCACCGGTCGGGCTCCAGGAGTTGCGGGGTACCGGACCATGCCCGGGCCTGGAAGACGAGGGCGATCCGTGCCCGCGCCGTCGGCGAGTCGACGTGGTGGACCACATGCACGAGCTCGATGTCACCGGGATCGATGATCAGCCCGGCCTCCTCCTGAGCTTCGCGCACCAAACAGCTGATGGCGGCTTTCCTCTCGCAATGGCCTGCCAAAAAGTGCCATTCGTCCGGTGCGAAGGCCGAGTCGGGATGGCGCAGTCCGAGGAGGATCCGGCCCTGCTCGTCCTGGAGGTGAAGGTGGACGCCGATGATGTGGAGTTCGGTCCCCTCCGGTGCCTCTTCGTGCAGTGGGCGGATGCGGTCCGGCGGGCTGCCGGCCGGGGGGTGCTCGGCCGCGTGGCGGCGGATCAGGTCGCCGAGACCGGGACTCATGGGTAGTCGGTCCAGCATGTCGGGGGTGAACCATTGCAGAAGGACGCCCTCTTGTAGGTCCGCCGTGTCGGGGTGTCCGCTCCAGCGGGCCGTGAAGACCTTGATCGGCACCGCGAGGCCGTCGACGCTCGTCGCCTCTTCGACTGCGTAGGGCGCCAAGCCCACCGGTGCAAGGCCGGGGGCCTCCTCGGCGAGCTCCCGCCGCAAGGTGTCCTCCAGGCACCGGTCATCCCTTTCGCGCCCGCCTCCCAGGAGGTCGAAGACCCCGGGCGCCCAGATGCCCTCCCGCAGATCCCTGAGATGAAGCAGGTAGCGTCCGAAGCCGTCGTGGACCAGAGCCGACGCGTTGACTGGCTCCGGCTGCCCGTCGAGCCCATCGGCTTCGGCGTCCAACAGCTTGGCCCGCAGCGTTGGGGACCTGACGTCGGCGAACGCAAGCCACTGGGAACCCGAGACCTCTTCGTCCTGGAGCCTGAGCGGCGGCAGCTGCTCGGCGCTGACGTAGAAGGCGAAGCGGAAGTCGAAGTGCTGATGGCTCGGCTCGCCCTTTGCGGGATTGGCGTCGATCCCGTGCACGTCGATGTCGATCGGGCCGCCCAGGAACTGCGGGGTCAGACACAGGTCACCGGGCCGGATGCCCGTCTCCTCGGACACCTCCCGAAGAGCAGCGGCCATCAGGCTCCGGTCCGCCTCGGCGTGCCCGCCCGGGGTGAGCAGCAGCCCAGTGGCCTTGTGGACGATGTGCAGTACGCGCCGGTCTCGGTCGATGACGACCGCGCTGCAGGTGACGTGGCCGGGAAGAGTCGCCCGGCTGGACGGGTCGTCCGGCCCGTCCAGGACGGCAAACAGGCCGGCCAGGGACTCTCGCTCGTGCGGGTGCCGAGTCAGGTAGCTGTCGAGGGTCGCGCGGATGTGGGAGCGGGTGATCGGCACGTCAACACCTCGGAGAAGCATGGAAGGGCTGGTGGATGGGTCGAGGGTGGGCGGGTCAGCGGGGGCCGTGCGCCCGGGCGGAGCTGGTGAAGTGGTGTCGGGGCCCTTCACGCGCGGGTTCCGTGCTTCTCGCCGTCCGGCTCCGAGGTGACCTGGTAGGACAGCAACTGCTGGAACAGGCCGCCTTCTTGGGCGGCGAGGTCCTTGTAGGTGCCCTCCTGCACGACTCTGCCCTCGTCGAGGACAACGATCCGGTCGGCCACGGCGACGTTGGTGATGCGATGCGTGACCAGCAACACCACCCGGTCCTGGGCCAGGTCCCGCAGCCGCTGGAAGATTCTGTATTCGGCGCGAGGGTCGAGGTTGGCGGTCGGCTCGTCGAGGACCAGGAGCCCTGCCTCGCGGAAGAATGCCCGGGCGAGCGCGATGCGCTGCCACTGGCCGCCGCTCAGTTCCTCGCCGTTCAGCCACTCGCGGGCCAGGAGCGTGTCCAGGCCGGCGCCGAGCTTGTCGACGACCTCGTCCGCGTCGGAGGCCTCACAGGCTTCGAGGACCGCCGCGTCACCGCGGGCCGTGGGCTGCCCCTGGGTGACATTCTCGCGGACCGTCAGCGGCCAGTGCGCGTAGTCCTGCGGCACCAGGGCCACCTGCTGCCACAGTGCCTGCGGGTCGGCGTCGTCGGTGGGGACGCCGTCCCACAGCACCTGTCCTCCAGTGGGCAGGTACAGGCCGCTGACCAGCTTCGGCAGCGTTGATTTCCCCGATCCGTTGAAGCCGACCAGTGCTGTGACCTCGCCCCGGCGCAGCGTGAGCGAGACGTCGGACAACGCGTCCTGGTCCTTCCCGGCGTAGCGGTGCGAGACCGACTTGATCTTGATCTCGTTTGGTGGCGCTGGCCGGTGCTCGCCGCGGCGCATGGTGTAGCCGCCGGCCAAGTCGAGGAACCGGGTCCAGTCGTCCATGTAGAGGCCGGTACGCACGGCACGGGCCCCGACGGCGACCAGCCCGCGTACCGACTGGCCCACCGTCTGCAGAGCGAAGACGGCCGTGCCGGCGTGGCCGACGCTGATGCGGCCGGTGGCCAGCAGCCACACCACCGCCGCCCACACGACAGCCGATCCGAGGCCGCCGCACAGCGCGCCGAACAGCGACATGCGGGCGCCCTGGTCGGCCGCGGTCCGGTCTTCGCGGTTGATCCGGGCGACCGTCTGCCGGTACCGGCCGGACAGGAAATCGGCCATGGTGCCGGCACGGATCTGGTCGGCTGCCTCGCGGGTGAAGATGTGCCAACGCAGCACCGACAGCATGCGGTTGTCGCCGTTGCTGCGGAGGTTCGCCAGGTAGCGGACCCGGGCGGCGCTGACCTGGGCGAGGGCCTGCGGCAGGCTGGCCACGACCAGAAGGGGAAGCAGCACCCAGCTCACCCCGGCCAGCACGATGGCCCCGGCGAGGAAGGAGGCCGCCGAGGCGATAAGGTCCTGGCCCTCGTTGACCAGGTCGCCGGTGACCTGTGCTCCGCGGTCGGCGGCTTCGCGGTCGCGGTTGAAGTCGGGGTCGTCGTAGGCGGAGAGCTCCACCTCGGCACAGCCGGTGAGCAGCATCTGCTCGGCTTCGCGCGACATGAGCGGGCCCAGTCGGGAGGAGAGCCAGCTGACGGTGATGCCCAGCAGCGCCCGCACCCCGGTCGCAGCCGCCAGCAGGGCTACGGACGGCCATGCCTGGAGGAGCCGGTGGTAGACGTCGGCGCTGGTCAGCAGTGCGGTGAGGGTTCCGCTGATCGCGATGAGGCCCAGGGCCTGCATGACGCCGGCGACCGTCTGGCACAGCAGGAGACCGGTGGTGGCCTTCCGGTCAACGCGCCAGGCCAGTGCCAGCGAACGCCGCACCAGCTGGGGCAGGCGCCGGGCCATGTCCCGCATCCGGATGGAGCGGCCGGCCGCCTCGCGGCTGCCGGTCAGGTCCACGTACCGCATCTCCGGGGCGGGGGAGGGCTGCTCCGCGCCGGCGCCCGGCGCGGCTTGCGGTGACGCGGCCGGCGGGGCGGGCGGAAGGGGGGTGGGGCGCGGCCCCGGGACGGTCTCGGCGGTTTCATCGGTCGACTCACTCATGCCGCCCACCTCGTATCCAGACGTGCTGAGCAGCGGGTGTCGTCAACACGGCGCACCGTCACGGGGGTGGGCCGTCGTTCGATTCCGGAGGGCTGATGCACGGGGGTGGGGGCGGGATTCATGATGTCCTCCATCTGGGCGGGGAAGTGGCACTGGTGCTCTAAGAACGCGTCGGATCGGGCTCCGTCACGGCTCATTTCGTGAACACACGTTCTGATCGGGCTGTTGGGGCGGGCAGGGTGCGGCGGCGGCCCTTGAAATCTGTTCGACGCAGTCGGCTCACTCCTTCGGGGGATTGCCGTGCTGGCCGGGGATCCGGTGTGGGGCATGGCTGACCGGGCCGTGGCGAGGACGAGGCACGGCCCTGGTGGAGAGCGCTCAGATCAGGTAGAAGGCCGGTCGCGGATCATGCCGCGACGACCGTGAACGGCGCGACGGGAAAGCGGCGGCCGTTGACCTGGATCGCGACGGTGTACGGGCCGGGAGTGATCTTCGTTGTGGCCGTCGAACGCAGCTTGTGCGGCTTGGCCAGAAGGAGCGGCCGACCGGGCTGGACGGTGTTGCGGTTGAGGAAGTAGACCTTCTCGCGCGGCTTGCCGGTGGGGGTGGTGGAGGAAATCACGAACATGACATCCACCGGGACGGCCACGGTGGCGGTGAGGGCGGCGGAGAAGGTCAGCACGTCGCCGTCGGCCAACTCGGTACGTTCCAGGACGAGGGGTGTCAGCTCGAGAGGTGCGTCGTGCGGGTAGCCGAGGAAGGCGTAGGCGTCCGGCGAGCCCTTCTTGAGCCTGCTCCGCAGGGCCGTCCTGGCGATGAAGGCGAAGTGCCGGTCGGTGGCGCTGGCGGTGTCCTTCCACCGCCCGAGGGTGGCCAGGACGAGTTCGGGCTGCGTGCCGGCGAGGTCGTGGAGGTGGTTGGCGACGGAGGTACGGACGTAGGTGCTGGAATCGGCGTAGAGCCGGTCGAGCACAGGGAGCGCCGCATCGTCGGGCAGGGAGATGCGGGGCGCGCAGTGCAGGAGGGGGCGGGTGGCTTCACTCGCGAGCCGGCGGGTCCGGTGGTCCTCGTCGCGGGACCACGCGTCAACGGCCTTCATCGTCTCGTCGGGGAAGTCGTTGAGGAAGTCCCGCACGGCGACCTCTGCCGAGAAGTACCGGGTGAAGCGCGCGAGGGCGTCGAGGGCTTGGTCCAGGTACTCGCCGGTGCGCAGGTAGCGCGCGACGAAGTCGGAGTGCGGGGAGTAGGTGTGCCACCCGAAGTCGTTTGTGATGCCGGCGGCTTCGGGAGTCGGCGGCAGCGAGCGCAGCAGGACGTCGAGGGCTTCGGTGCCGGTGACCGGAAGGTGGGTGTGCAGTGCCTGGCTGGTCCGAGAAATCCGGTCTCTCAGCTCCAGTGCGGGCAGGTCGGACATCACGTCCTGTACGAAGGCGCCGGCGTCGAAGTCTGGGCACACGCCGTGCACTTGGTGTCCGATCTGGGTGATGCGCTCGAGGTTGAGGGCGGTTTCCTTCAGGGGCACCTTCACGGCCTTCGCGGTCATGGGCAAACACTAGGGCTGGCGACGAGCGCAGACAGCGTGTTCTCGCCGCCGGTCATCCCTCGGAGCCACGGGAAGCGGCATGCTGTCGAACGGCAGCGCGATACAGCAGGCGGGGGTGGCGGGAGCTGTCGCACGGGGATGCGGTGTGGAGGGTGGCGAGGTTGTCCCACACGACGAGGTCGCCCTGACTCCAGCGATGGCTGTAGTGGTACGGCGCTCTGGTCGTGTGCTCCAGCAGGTCGTCGATCAGGGCGCGGCTGTCCTGATCGGAGAGTCCGGTGACGCAGCGGATCACCATGGAGCCGAGCAGCAGTGAGCGGGCTCCGGTGACCGGATGGGTCAGGGCGAGCGGGTGCTCGACCTCTGGCTGGCCGGCGAGGCTCCCGGCCGCGGCCGACGACTGCCCGCCGCTGGCCTGGCTCTGCAACGCGCCGAGCTGCTGGATGGAGTGCACCGCGCGCATCTTCTCGATCCGCTGCCGTGCCGCCGGGGGGAGGCCGGTGTAGGCGCGGGTCGCGTCGGCGAAGCGGGTCTCGCCGCCTTCCTCGGGGGTGATGACCGAGTACAGCAGCGTCACGGCGGTCAGCTGTGGCTTGAAGCTGTTGTCGGCGTGCCATTCCTCCTCGTCGTCCCCGTCGTAGATGCCGACGTACTCGCCGTCCTCGACGATGTTGCTGATGACGGTCAGCCCGGGAAAGCCGCCGACGGCATAGCGACGGTCGATGCTCGTGTCCACCGTTCCGAAGCAGGAGGCGACGGTCAGGAGATCGGCGTGGGTCAGGTGCTGGCGGGGCACGACCAGCAGCCTGTGCTGGTGCAGGGCTCGCGCCAGCTGGGGCGCGAGTCCTTCGGCTTCGGTCGCGAGGTTGCAGTCGACGACGGCGCCGAAGCCGCTGTCGTCGAGCGGGCGCAGCGACAAGGACATCGCGGCTCCTTTCGGAAGGGTGGCGGTCAGAACTGGGCCGACTGCTGGAAGACGCTGATGTCCTTGATGCCGGAGGCGGCCATACACAGCCGCTCGATGCCGATGCCGAGCCCGACGCTGTGGGCCGGCGCTTGCCCGGCGTCGATCGCCTTCCACGCCAGGGCCTGCTCGTCGTCGTACAGGTCCACCGCACGGGCCCGCTCGACGAACGCGGCCCGGTCGGGCTCGTCCTCGTAGCCGTGCACGACTTCGAGGCCGTCGATCAGGACCTCGAAACGGTTGAGGACGGCGGTCGTGCCCGGTGTGAGACGGGCGCACGGCTCGTCCCCGCCGATCGGGTACTCGGTCAGGAACAGTGCGGCACCCGTGCTCTGGGTCTCCAGTTCGCGCTCCACGAACCGGCCGAGCACCGTCTTGAACGGCACCTCGGTACCCATGTCCAGGTGGGCGGCCATCTGTGCGGGCAGATCGCCGAGGGGCTCGCGGCGCAGGTCGATGCCGAAGACGTCATGGATGTGGCCGGCGACAGAGACCCGCTCGGGGGTGTAACGGATGTGCGGGACGACCAGGCGCTCGGCCAGCGCGAACAGGAACTCGAAATTCTCGTCGGCGGCGTAGAGGTCGAGCATCTGGAACTCGGGCGCGTGCAGCTCGTCCGGCTTCTCGGGCCGGAAGCACTGACCGATTTCGAAGACCCGCCGGTGGTGCTCCATGTTCACGCGCAGCGCCGGGCCGATCATCGCCCGCAGGAAGCGGCCCCCGTCGAGATCGACCGGCACGCGACGTCCCGGGCCGAGGTCGGCTCTGCGCACCGTAGGGGTGACCACCTCGACGAACGTCTCTGAGCGCAGCGTGTCACGCAGGCTGAACAGCAGGTCGGACTTCATCACAACGGGGTTGAGCACGTGTGCTCCTCAAGGCCTCTGTTTTCAACGGCAAATGGAGGGAATCCGGTCGCCACGGCGTCCTCGTGCACGGCTCCTCGGCGGTCCCACAAGCTAGGAGCGTGTCTCAGTAACCGGCAACCCGCCTGCGGTTCGTGATTATTCATACGGGATGATCACGGTATGCGTGGTGGCGAGGGGCTGTTCGAGGTCGAGCCGGTCGGGAAGAAGCGGCCGCAGGGTCAGCTGGCGGCGGTGGACAAGACGTTTCGGCCCTTCGATCCGCATCAGGTCCTGCTGCTGCCGCCGTCGCTGGACGACTGGCTGCCCGAGGGCCACCTGGCCCGGTTCGTCGCCGACCTGGTCGATGAGGTGCTCGACCTCGGACCGGTCCTGGCGGACTACACCGAAAAGCGCGGCTACCCGCCCTACGATCCGCGGCTGATGGTACGACTGCTGATCTACGGCTACACCACCGGCGTCCGCTCCTCCCGGGCGATCGAGCGCCGCCTGGCCGACGATGTCGCGTTCCGGTTCCTGGCCGCCGGCCAGGAACCGGACTTCCGCTCGATCGCCCGCTTCCGCCGCCGCCACCTCGACGCGCTGGCCGGTCTGTTCACCCAGTCCCTGCACCTCGCACAGACACTCGGCATGGTCAAGATGGGACGCGTCGCGCTGGACGGCACGAAACTGGAGGCCAGCGCCTCCAAACACAAGGCGATGAGCTACGGCCGCCTGGTCGACAAGGAAGAGCGGATAGAGGCCGAGATCGCCGCTCTGGAAGCGAAGGCCCACGCCCTGCTGACCGACGCCGAGGCCGCCGACGAAGCCGAGGACGACACCTTCGGCGTGGACGGCAAGGAGGCGGACCTGCCCGCCGAGCTGGACCGGCGTGAGAAACGCCTGGCGAAGCTGCAGGCCGCCCGCGCGCAGATCGAGGCCGAGGCCGCCGCCAAGGCCCGCGCCCACGCCGAGGACAAGGAACGCCGCCGTCAGGAACGTGCCGCCAGCAGCGACGAGCAGGCCGTCACCGACGCCGGGGAAGCGGCCGCCGCCAAGGCCCGTCCCAAGCCCAAAGCCCAGGCCAACTTCACCGACCCCGACTCGCGGATCATGAAGAACAGCGACGGCGCCTACATCCAGGCCTACAACGCCCAGGCCGTCGTCGACGAAGAACACCAGGTCATCACCGCCGCCGACGTGACGACCAACCCCTCCGACGCACTGAACTACACCACGATGCTCGACCAGTCCGCCCACAACACCGGCATCCACCCCAAGCAGGCCCTGGTCGACGCCGGGTACTGCTCCGAGACCAACCTCGAAGCCGCGAACGAGCGCCAACTGGCCTGCGGCACCGACACCTTCATGGCCACCGGCCGACTCGCCCACGACGAGCAGGTCCCGCCCGCTCCACGCGGACGCATCCCCAAGGACGCCACGCTGAAGGAGCGCATGGCCCGCAAACTGCGGACCAAACCCGGCCGGAAGGCATACAGCCGCCGCAAAGCCATCGTCGAACCTGTCTTCGGACAGGTCATGACCTGCCAGAACGGCCGCCAGCTCCTCCTGCGTGGCGAGGACGGCGCCCGCGGTGAGTGGCGACTGCTCGCCGCCTGCCACAACCTCCGCAAGATCTTCCGACACTCCGGGCTCGCCGCCCAGGCCGGCTGACCAGCCAGGCCCCCCGGCCCACGCCACAGGCCCTACCAGCCGAACAACAGCCGGGAAGGACCCAACCACGGCCTCACAGGTGCACACGAAACGGCCGCGACCGATCCCATCGATCACGGCCAGCGAGCCCCTTGCTCGTTACCGAGACACGCTCCTAGCCGCGGCGACGCGCGCAGCAGAAGCCCTTCTGCTGGCATCGCAGCGCCCGACGGCCCCGATCCGCCACTGTTCCAGGACGAGACTTCGGCGTTTCCGCAGCTCAGGTGGCATGGACGCGCAACGGTCACGCAACGGTCCCGTGCAACCGCCGCAACGCCCATAGCCGTTGCGGCTGCCTCCGGCGCAGCCCTAGCGTGACTGGCCAAGCGCCCAGCGCGACCACGTACCGCAACGCTCATCCAACGCTCATCCACGGATGGAGCGGACGTGCTCCGGCGCGACTTTCCACCGGCGGGCGCTCGCGCCCATGACGTCCGAGCCGACGGTTCAGCACCTCACCCGACCGCGGCCCGGCAGCTCCATCAGCCGATCACACGGACTCGCGGGGTCACCCGCGACCGAAGAGGGAGAACCTCCATGACCGCTACCGCCGCAATGACCCCGGACACCGGCCTGAAGGCCGGCATGCGCCCGGACGCCCCGGACCTGAAGGCCGGCATGCGTCCCGACGCCACCGACCTGAAGCTCGGCATGCGTCCCGACGCGGGCGCCCTCAAGCTCGGGATGCGTCCCGACGCCACCGACCTCAAGACCGGCATGCGCCCCGACGCCCCGGAGCTGAAGCTCGGGATGCGTCCCGACGCCACCGACCTCAAGGCCGGCATGCGCCCGGACAGCGCCCTCACCGCCGCCTGATCCGCGGCTGAACCACCCTTCCGTCGTCCTCCGGCGCGCCCGCCAACAGTGCGCCCGCCAGTGCGCTGCCCAGCCGCGGGCGCGCCGGAGCACGGCACATTCCCACCCCGCACCACATCGACTGGAGGACCTGATGGGCAGCCCCGCCAGCAGGACCCGCAACGGCACCGGAGCCTCCGGCCCCGTGCGTAAGGCCCTCGGCCAGCAGCTCATCACCGACCTGGAGAAGCTCTGCGGACGCCCGACGATCGGTCTGTGGGATGTCGCCTGGGACCTTGTCGCGATCGCCGCCGCAGCGATCGCCGGGCATCTCGTCGGCCACGTCGTCGGCCCGCTGATCGCCGTCTGCTACATCGGCGTGCGCCAGCGCCACCTGTCCAACCTCGGGCACGAGTGCGTGCACTCCAAGCTCATGGTCACCCGCCGCGGCAACCGGGTCATCGGATACCTGCTGACCGGGCTACTCGGTGAGGGCTTCGCGCCGTACCGCAGCAGCCACTATGTGCACCACGCCAAGCTCGGCTCCGACGACGATCCGATGTTCCAGTCCTACCTCGCGGGCAACATCCGTGCCGCCGGCCGGGCGCCCAGCCGGCGCGCGTTCGTCCTGCGGGTCATCGTGCGCAACGCCATGTGGCGCCTGCCGAAGACCGCCGTGCTGACCCTGGTCACCCGCGCGCCGGGGGAGGCGTGGCGAGCGCTGGCCGCCCGTGCCCTGATCTGGGCGGCCGTCGTCGCCGCACTGTGGCCCGTGGGCGGCGTGCCGTACCTCCTGCTCTACTGGCTGCTCCCGCTCGTCTTGGTGCGGCCGGTCGTCACGTGGATCACTGATCTGGGCAACCACGCCGGGCTGATCGAGAACGACGACATCCTCCTGCAGACCCGCGGCTGGAGCTCGCACTGGCTCACCCGGCACCTGCTCGGCGGCCATCTCGACGACATGTACCACCCCGTCCACCACTGGTGTCCGCAGATCCCCTGGCGGCGCCTGCCCGAGGCCCGCGCCCTCACCTCGGAGCGTCTACAGCGGTGGGAGGAAGTGCCCTGGTGCTCCGGCTACTTCTTCCGCCGGCGCTCCACTCCCGACCAGCCGTGCGTGATCGAGGACATCATCGCCCGGCTCGCCACCGCCAGCGCCGCCTGCACCCCGCACCGGCACCCCTCGGCCGCCTGACCGCACCCTGAACCCGCCCGCCGAACCCCCGTACGGCACCGCCCCTCCCAGCGCGCACCCGCGCGCCGGAGGCAGGGGCGCGCCGTCGCCCGCCGCCGAGGAGGCGGCCCGCCATGCCCCAGACCGCCCCTGCCCCGCCGGCCCTGAACAGCTTCGACGAGTTCACCCGACTTGAAGAAGTGGTCCTCGGCCGCGCTGATCACTACAACGCCCACCACACCGACACCTCGTGGCGGCTGTTCTTCTACGACAACGTCGCCCCCGCCCTCGACGGGCATGCCAGCCCGTCGGGGGAGGAACTCCTGCCGATCCCCCCGCAACTCCTTGACGAGCTCAACGAGGACATCGCCGGCCTGGCCGATGCCCTGACCGGATGCGGGGTGAACGTTCTGCGGCCCGCGGCCCCGGGCAAGGACGTCGACATCCGCTCCCCGCACTGGGACGCGAGGGCCACCCCGCCGCTCAACGTCCGCGACCAGAGCATCGTCCTGGGCAACACCATCGTGGAGACTGCGCCCCACGTCCGCGCCCGCATCTTCGAGAACGACCTGCTCAAGCCGGCCTTCTACCGCTACTACCAGGCCGGGGGTGCGAACTGGCTGAGCATGCCCCGGCCCGCCCTGACCCGTGACTCCCTCGACACCGGCTACTTCACCCGCCAGGGCTTGGACGTCGCCCGCGCCACCGAAGGCGAGATGGCCGGCACGATCGAGGGCCTGGGCCTGGAGATGGTCTTCGACGGCGCGCAGTGCATGCGCCTGGGCCGCGACGTCCTGGTCAACGTCGCCAACCTCAACCACGAACTCGCCCTGCGCTGGCTCCGGGACAACCTGCGCGACCTGCGATTCCACCGCCTGGACGCCATGGCGGACAACCACATCGACAGCGTTCTGGTCCCGCTGCGCCCCGGCCTGATGCTGCTGCGCTCACCGGAGTACCTGAAATTTCTCCCCGAGGCCATGCAGTCCTGGGACGTGATCTACGCCCCCGAGACCGACGACCGCAACTTCCCGGACTACAGCGACCTCGGCTTCGTCATCCCCATCGGCAGCCGGTACATGGACATCAACCTGCTGTCCGTCGACGAGAACACCGTCGTCGTCAACTCCCTCTACCCGGAGCTGATCGCCGTCCTGGAGCGCCGCGGCTTCACCGTGATCCCGGTCCGCCACCGCCACCGGCGCCTGTTCGGCGGCGGCTTCCACTGCTTCACGCTCGACACCGTCCGCCGCGGCGGCCCCGAGGACTACCTCACCTGATCCCGCCGCCCGGCCACCCGGGCCCCTTGCCCCGCGCCGCCCGAACATCAGGAGACCCTTGATGAACAGCACCTACCCCTGGCCCCCCGACCAGGCATTCTGGACCGGCACCTTCCCCGAGCACACCACCGGACGGACCACGCCCTACCTGTTCAAGGGCATCATCCCCGCGGCCGCAGCCGGACCGGACGACGTCCTGGCGGGATTCGAGGCCATCCGCCGGGCCCACGCCGCCAGCGCCGACATCAAGGCGCACGCGCGCGTCTACGTCGGCGAGGACCGCCGCGACGACCTCCTGGCCCAAGCACTGACCGCCCCCTCCTGGGACGAGGGCGTGGACGTCTTCGTGCCGTGGATGCAAGATGTCGCCGCCGCCGAGCGGTTCTCCCTGGTCATCAACAACCTGGAGACCATCAGCCCCGCCCTCGCCGCCGGCCTCGGCACCTTCCTCAAGAGCGTCATCGACGGGTGGGGCCTGCCCCTGGGCGGCGCCGAACAGGTCGCCTTCGCCGGCAACTACAGCGGGACCGCGTTCGGCATCCACGAGGGCTACGAGGACGCCTTCCTCGTCCACCTCGGCCCCAACGCCAAGAACTTCTACTGCTGGCCCGCCGAGCAGTACGAGAAGCTCACTGGCGGCAAAAAGGCCACCCTCGGCGACTACCAGGCGCTGCTGGAAGAGGCCGAGCACTTCCTCCTGGAGCCGGGCGACGCCCTGTTCCTGCCCCGCCGGGTCTTCCACGTCGGCACCCAGGACACCTTCTCCGTCTCGGTGGCCATGCCGCTCTACACCTACCCGTACGCGCAGATCCTGCAGAGCCGCATCATCCCGGACGTGCTCGCCGCGCTGGCCGGCGAGGGACCCGACGACCCGCTCAACGAGCCCTCCGCGATGGCGGACACGGCGGTTGGGCTCGACGCCGTCGCCGACCGGCTGTCCGGCGTCGGCCGCGAACTGCTGCTCCTCGCCGTCGACCGCGTCGGCGGCGAGGCCCGCCAGCACGCCGAGCAGCGGTGGGCCACGCTGCTCAGCAACGGCGGCTGGGAACTCGTCGAAGGTGACCTCGCCCGCCAGGAAGCCGCGGACGCCTTCGACCCCGAGCAGGTGACGCCCGGCGCCGAGATCACGCTGATCGCCCCCTACCAGGTGACCACCCTCGACAGCGGCGACGACACCCGGCAGGTCCTGCTGCGCGGCCATCAGACGGGCATCGCCCTCGATGACGCGGCCCTGGACCGGGACACCGTCGCCGCGCTCAACGACGGCGACACGATCGCTCTGCCTGACAACCCCGAACTCCTCGCGGCCGTCCGGGCCCTGGGAGCCACCGGCGGCCTGCAGCTGTCGCCCCGCCCCGCCGACACGGAGGACACCAAGAAATGACCCCCGACAACAGCCTCATCCAGGCGTACATCAAGGCCAACCCCGAGACGCAGAGCGCCGTCAACGGCACCCTGCTGGGCAAGTTCACCTCCGGCAACGCCCTGGTCACCGCGCACCTGACGCCGATGGTCGACTGGACGTACGGGAAGATCGCCGAGAAGGTCGGCGCGGCCGACCTCAACGAGCGCCAGGCCCGGATGTACATCGAAGAGCTGAGCGTCTTCGCCCGCTACAACGCGCAGTACCTCAAGGCGGCCGCCACCAGCGTGGAGGGGTTCTGCCCCGAACTCGCGCACGAGCTGCGCCGCAACCACCTGGAAGAGGGCGGCGAGCGCGGCAAGGTCCCCGCGCACTACGTCCTCTACACCAACGCGCTCCTGTCCGATCTCGGACTCCTCGTCAACGGCCACGTGCCCGCCCGCGAGACCGAGACGCTGGTCAACCTCCACCAGTGGATGGTCGGCTCGCACATGCCCAGCCACATCGCGGGCGCCTACTATGCGACCGAGGCCGTGGCGATCGCCGAGACCGAGATCCTGCGCGACATCACTAACCGCTACGGCGTGCTGACCGGTCAGGGCAGCGGCAGCGAGCTCAAGGCCCTGCACTACTACTACGAGCTCCACCTCGACGACGAACACGAGGCCGCCCAGGTCGGCGGGCTGAGCGTCGAGGCTGCCCACATCGAAGGTCTGGCGCGATTCATCAGAGAGAGTGAACTCTTCCACATCGACCTGCCCCAGGCCCTCGACGGCTTCCTCACGATCGCAGAGGGAATGACACACTGGTGGGCTCAACTCGCCCACCGTGCCTCGGAGATGAACTGATGAACGCCACCCCCGACATCGTCGCCGCAGCCCAGGAGCGCTCCGGCGGATGCCTGTGCGGACGGATCCGCTTCACCGTCAAGGGGCCGGCCGTCTACCCGCACACGTGCAGCTGCCCGCACTGCCAGAAGCTCGGAGGCGGGCCGATGATGTGGTGGGCCGGCTTCGCTCCGGACGGTGTCACCTGGACCAACGGGGTCGAGCCGACCTGGTTCGAGACGTTCCCGGGCGAGGCCAAGCGCGGATTCTGCCCGGACTGCGGCAGCCGCCTCGCGGCGATCGACAGCGACGTCCCCGAGCTCGGCATCGTCGTCACGGCCCTGGACAACACCAGCGGAGCCGACCTCGTCCCCGTCAACCAGTCCTTCCGCGACAACAACGTGCGCTGGCTGCCCCAGGTCCCAGACACCCAGAAGAAGAGCCCCGTCGGCTGACACCCGCGAGACCTCCGGGGGCCGGCAGCCTGACCTGCCGGCCCCCGGACCCCGCCCCTCCTGGGCTCGTCTGCGCCGCGTCCGTCTCGCCGTTCGACCCGCCCAGCACCAGACCCAGGAGGGCTCATCGTGCTCATCCCGCACGCCACCAGCGAGTACGGCGCCCTGCGCCACGTCGCTCTGCGTTACGCCGGCGATGTCACCCCCGACCTCGACGGTCCCGACGTCCATCCCGTCCTGGCCCGCCAGAAGACCACCAGTTCCTGGAGGCCGTACGACCCGGCCACCGTCCGCGCCCAGCAGGACACCCTGATCGACCTGCTGCGCAGCCGCGGCACGGAGGTGACCCTCCTCGACGCGGCGCCGGGCTGCCCGGTCCAGCACTACCCCCGCGACATCGCCTTCGTCATCGACCACGTCCTGGTCATGGCACGCCTGAACTCGGTTCACCGCCTCCCGGAGGCTGACGCGCTCACCGCGCTCATGACCGAGGCCCCGCACGTCGTTCATCTCGACGAGGGCACCATCGAGGGCGGTGACGTCATCCTCCACACCGACACCGTCCTGGTCGGCCTCGGTGAGGAGACATCCCCCAAGGGCGTCACGGCGCTGCAACAGGCTCTGTCCCACCACGGCGTCGCCCGCGAAGTGCGCCCGGTCCGCTTCGCCGTCGACGGCATCGTCCACCTGGACGACCACTTCACCATCGTCGCCCCCGACACCGCCCTCATCCACCGCGCCGTCTTCCCGCCCGCCGAACTGCGCTGGTTCGAGCAGCACTTCGACCTCATCGACGTCCACGACGACGAAGCCCGTGCTGTGCAGGCCAACGTCCTGGCGCTCGCGCCGGGAACCGTGATCATCGCCGTCGGCAGCGACCGCATCGCCGCGCAGCTCGCTGGCCGCGGACTCGAGGTCCTGGCCGTCGACTACTCCGAGGTCACCCGCATCCCCGGCTCGCTTCGCTGCACCACTTTGCCGCTGACCCGCGCCTGATCCACTCCATCCCCCGCCCGGCGCCCGCCTGCCGTCCCGCCGCGCGGCCATCCGCCCCGACTCCCGGAGCTGCCGTGTCCGATTCGCTGCTGCCCGTGCTCCTCGCCGTCCCGGTCGTGGTCCTCGCCTGCCAGGTAGGCGGGAGCGCCGTACGGCTATTCGGCCAGCCGCCGGTCATCGGCGAAGTCCTGGCCGGGATCCTGCTCGGACCCTCGCTGCTCGGCTGGCTCGCCCCCAGCGTCCAGCACCATCTCTTGCCGCCCTCGGTCCTGCCCATCACCTCCGCCCTGGGCAACCTGGGCCTTTTAACGTTCCTCTTCCTGATCGGACTGGAACTCGACCTCCGTACCCTGGGCACCAGCCGAGGCGCGGTCGCCGCCGTCAGCCTCAGCGGCGTCCTGCTCCCCATGGCCCTCGGCGCCGGCCTGGCCGCGGCGCTCTACCCGCACTTCGCCCCCGACGGGGTCGGCCGGCTGCCGTTCACCCTGTTCGTCGCCGTCGCCGTGAGCATCACGGCCTTCCCGGTCCTCGCACGGATCCTCGCTGACAGAGGCATGGAGACCACGCCCCTGGGTGCCTTCGCCCTGGCCTGCGCCGCCACCGACGACGCTCTCGCCTGGTGCCTGCTCACCGCGGTCGTCGCCCTGTCCACCTCCGGCACCGCCCTGTCGGCCCTGACCACCCTCGCCCTGACCGCTGCCTTCGCCGCCGGCCTCACCGCCCTGCGCCCGGCACTGCGCGCCCTGCTCGAACGCGCCGGCCGCACTTCCGACGACCTCGTCCTGGTCCTGCTTTTCGCCGGACTGTGCCTCAGCGCCTACACCACCGACCAGATCGGCGTGCACCCCGCCTTCGGCGCCTTCCTGTTCGGCGCATGCGCGCCCCGGGGCCTCCGGGCCGTCGAGCGCAGCGCCGCCCGCATCCGCGCTGTCGTCCTTCCCCTCTTGCTGCCGCTGTTCTTCGTCGACACCGGCCTGCACACCGACCTCTCCACACTGCCGGCCGGACAGTGGGGCTGGGGAGCGGCGATCCTGGGCATCGCCGTCATCGGCAAATGGGGCGGCGCTGCCGGCGCAGCGCGGCTCACCGGCTTCGACTGGCGCTGGTCGGCCGCCGTCGGCACGCTCATGAACTGCCGCGGCCTGACCGAACTCGTCGTGCTCGGCATCGGCATCCAGATCGGCGTCATCAGCGAGCCCCTGTTCACCCTCCTGGTGGTCATGACCGTCATCACCACCGCAGCCACCGCCCCGATACTCAGGCGCGTTGCCGGCGACGACCCGAGGATGACCCCGTCCCCGCACGCCGAATCCGAGCGTGACCCCGCCCGAGAGGCCACGGGATGACCCCGCCTCCGAACCCGGTTCTGGAAGCCGTCCTCAGTCGGCGCAGTACCCCCCGCTTGACCGAGCCCGCGCCCGGCCGCCACGACCTGGAGCGCCTCGTCCAGGCCGCGGCCACCGCACCCGACCACGGGCGACTCCACCCATGGCGGCTGATCGCGGTGACCGGCGACGAGCGGGCCCGACTCGGTGAGGTGCTCGGCGAAGCCGCCGCGCCGGAGCAGGCCCGGCGCGCCGCCGCGAAGCCTCTACGCGCCCCGCTGCTCCTGTCGATCGTGCACTGCCCTGTACCCGACCATCCGAAGGTTCCCGACTGGGAGCAGCTGGCCGCCACCACCGGCATGGTCACCATGCTGTCGCTGCTCCTGCACAGCCACGGCTGGGCATCGATCTGGCGCACCGGGTCCGCAATCCAGGCCCCCCAGGTCCGCAAGTACCTCGGCGTCGCCGATGGGGAGCAGCTGCTGGGCTGGCTGTACGTCGGCACCCGCTGTACGCCCGGCACTTCCGCTGAACGGCCTCCGCTCGACACCACGGTCAAGATCACCTGGCCCGACGATGCGAGCGGCTGAGCCTCCCGCCAGCACTCGGACACGCAGACCAGGCCCGACAGCTCCTGCGGGCGCCAGACCGAACCCTGCTGAGCACCACCGTGAAAGGCCGACCATGCACAACATCCACCAAATCGAGACACACGGGCGCCCCGTACGCGTGAGCGTGGACCCCGAACCCGAGCAGGAAGGACGTCCCGCCCTGTGGCCGAGCGTGGGGGAGTACCCCATCTACGACCCGTTCCTCTACACGACCATGACCACCGACGACGAACGCAACAAGCGCTTCCGCACGGCACTGTCCCACCTCGCCCCCAACAGGCGCATATTGGACATCGGGACTGGACAAGACCTTCTCTGGGCGCGCGAAGGAGTCCAGGCGGGCGCCCGGCACGCTGTGGCCATCGAGGTCATTGAGGACGCGTTCCACAAGGCGGCGGCAAACCTGTCGGCCTTCGACCCACAGGACCGGATCACGCTCCTGCACGGCCAGTCGACCAACCTCCAGTTCGCGCCCAGAGCCGATGTCTGCGTCGCGGAGATCATCGGCTCCCTGGCGGGCGCCGAAGGCGCGGCGGCCGTCCTGACCGATGCCCGGAGCCGCCTCTTGGCGCCCGGGGGACTCGTGGTGCCCCACCGCGCGGAGACCCTGGCCGCAGCAGCCTGCCTGTCCGATCTGCTTCCCGAGCAGCCGGTGGCGTTCGCCGAGGCATCCCTTCCGTACCTACGGAGCATCTTCGACTGGCACGGCACGCCCTTCGACGTGCGGCTCAGGGTCGAAAACCCCTCTATCGGGGCGCTGCTCTCCGAAGGCGTGCCCGTCGAGGTGCTCGACTTCAACGGCGATCTGCGGACGGAGCAGCGCAGGACAACGCGCTTGGTCATCACGCGGCCCGGCCGCGTGGACGGCGTGCTCACATGGCTCAATCTCTGGTGCCTGCCGGACGAAGAGCCACTGGATGCCCTGCACATGAAGACGAACTGGGCCACCATCTACCTGCCGCTCTTCGACAGCCCCAGGCCCGTCGCTCCTGGAGACGTCCTGGAACTCACTTTCGCGGCCGCTCTCAGCGACGACGGGGTTCATCCGGACTATCAACTCAGTGCCGCACTGCACACCCCGAATGGAGAAGGCCACCACGGCTCCCTGGAATCCCCGCACCACGGCGGTCCCTTCAGGGCCCACTGGATTTACCGGAGCCTGTTCCCGACAAGCTGACAGACGCCCAGGGCAGGCGGGTTTCGCAGCCGGGTCAGAGCACGACGTGGCGGCCTCTGGCCTCGGATGCGTACAGCACAGGTCAGAAGCCGCGTAGCGGCTCGCCTGCCTTCAAGTGGTCGAGACGTTCGGAGAGCCGCCGGCTCATCAGGTGCTGGGACGCCTGGGAGGCGCGCTTCGAGGCAGTCGCGTGCTCAGCCGAGTCGCCGCGCAGCCGGGCCAGCTCGGCCTCGGTGATCAGGAGTTCAACCGTGTCCCGTGTCCGGTCCGACGGAAGGGCCGACGCCTCCTTCAGGGCCTGTACCCCCTGTTCGGCCAGCCCTGCCACAGCGAATGCCCATGCCGCCTGCCCCTCCAACTCGCGCAGGTCGAACCACTCCAGCCAGGTCGGGCCGGTGCTGCTCTGAGCGCGGGCGAAGAACTCGCGGGCACGCTTCACCGCAGCCACGACATGGTCTGTCTGCTCGTTCAGCGCCCATGCTCGCGCTTCGGTCACGCACGCGTAGGCCCTGACGAGGGGAGGCGTCCCCTCGGCCGCCAGGACAGCACTGCGGGCGTGCGCGAGGACGTCGGCCCGCCCGCCCTGGGTTGCAGCCAGTCGGGCTTGGTGGATGTGGACCCGGGTGATGCGGGCGCGGTCGCCGATCGCCTGGGCGAGCCGCATCGCCTGAAGGTCGTATCGCTGGGCCAGGCCGGGGAGCTGGTCGTCGTAGGCCATCGACGCCATCGCGAGTACCGCGTCCACCACGCTGCCGTACAGCCGGCGCCCGGTCCGCGCGGAGAAGCTCCCGTTCAACATCGGCGTGGCGTGCGTGTCCATCATCGACGCGAACACCCCGCGGAACTTGCCCCCGCCGTGCTGCGAGTCCAGCCTTCCGTACAACCTGGTCTGCTCGTCAAGCAGGTCGATGTCCGCCGCCGTGACCTTGTGCCGTCCCTGGCCACCGATAACGGCGTCCGCCGGCATCACGAGTGCCTCCCGCGACGCAGGACCGAACACGCTCGGAGAGAACGCGCTCTTGACCACGTTGCGCCTGCGCATGGCATCCAAGGCCCACAGCTTGGAGAGCATGCGCACGGCGTGGGGGACGTCCAAGTACTCCAACGACTGTGCCGCGACCAGGCCGGTGTCAGACGGCCAGCCCAAGCTCTCCGGCGTCACGACCCGGTTCAGCGCTGCCGACAGCACGTAACATGCGGCGGCTGCCAGGTCGTCGCCGGGCGTCGCGCCCTTGCACCACCGCGAGACGGTGCTCGTGACCACCGAATAGGGCAGACGGATCGCTTCGCACCGTGCGCCGATCCGGCGGGCGAAGCCGCTCATCGACCAGTCCAGCATCTCAAGGTGCTTGAGTAAGACCTCGTTGCGCTCCGATCTCGGACTCATCGTCGCGCCGCCCATCCCGGTGGGGACAGGAAGAGAACCGGAGCGTCGACGGCTGGGCCCCGTGCGCCCGGGTGCCTCGGCTTGCTGCGGCTTCGGCGGGCCTGTGGGCCGACGCTCTCCAGGACCAGCGTTGTCCGGCTGACGGTCATCGCTGGTCCTTCGAGATACGGCGGATGACGAGAGGTGAAGGAGTGCCGATCGCCGGCCAGGTGCCCCGGGTCGCCGACAGCAGCGGATCCTGCTGCCCGGTCCGCCCACCGATCGGGTCCGTCTCGCCCGTTGCGGGCTCGGGATGCTGGTCGTATATCGAGACGTGACGGAGAAAGGCGTGGATGGCGGACGGCGCGTACCCGAAGTACTTGCCGCGCTCTGCGTCGTCCCAGGGCTGTCGAGGGCCCCAGTCGACGGTGTGACAGGTGTCGAAGTAGACCGACAGGCCGAGCCGGATACGCGGAAAGCCAGGTCGACCCCGAAGGGCCGCCCAGACACGCACGGCGTCGGTCACGGTGCCCACGGACAGGTAGCCACCCCTGCGGGTGCCGCCGACGGGCACCGCGAGGAGCACGTCGCCGTCCACCTTCACAGCGACCGCGCAGTCGAGGAGGTCCGGTTCGGCAAGGCGCTGCCGGAACCAGGTGTAGTCCTCGGCACACCCCTGGGGCGAGGGACGGCAGAGCGGCGCGGCAATGCGCGCGACCAGGGAGCGGGGCATGCGGAGCGTGTGCCTTCCGCCGTGGCCTTCGGTCATGCCGTGCGGCTGATCGGGTTGTTGAGGATGTTGGTGAGGGTGTCCCGGTCCAGGCGCACCACGACCGTGTGGTGGTCGGATAAGCCCTTCATATTGATGACCTCGACCTCGCGCACGGCAGGCAGGAGCTGCTTGCTGGCGTAGATCCGGTCGATGCGCGAGTCCGGCCCGTGCGTTTCGTAGGCGTCGACCGTCGGCGCGACTGCGGCGGTGTTGCCCGCGGTGGTGGCGAGGTGGCGGGCGACGTCCTGGAGGCCGGCGGTGCGCAGGGTGTCGTCCGGTCGGTCGTCCATCCGGCGCACGTTGTCCAGTCCGATGTAGGAGCGGTGCGCCCGGTGGGGCTTGTCGGGGATCTCCTCCAGGACGGGCAGGGCCGGATCCCCCGGGGTGCCGGGCACGGGGTAGCTGTTGTTGTCGCCGCCGAGCAGCGCCGGGTAGTGGACGCGCCGGCCATCGACCTTGACCCATCTGTCGTTCCACTGGGTCAGCCGCTCGGCCTCCGACAGGCGCGTGGTGGTGGAGCCGTAGTTGAGGTGGTACGAGCCCACGATCAACGGGACCGCGCCAGGGGCTGTGCCAGCGAGCTGCAGGCTGCGCACGGTCGGCGGGAGCACCCACATGGGGCCGGTCTTCGGGAACTCGCCGACGGGGGTGAAGAGGTTGGTGTCGTGGTAGAGGGCGGTGCAGCACTCGGGGCCGATCAGTCCGGCCATGCCGAGCACGGCTTCGGCCGCGTCTGCGAGCGCGTTGCCGTCGTCCTGCGCGTTCCACACCTCCTGCCGCAGGAGCAGATGCAGGTCGAGCGACGCCAACTTGTCGTGCATCCGCTGCCACAGTGCGCGGTCGCCGCCGCCGTTGTTCTCGAAGTTGCAGATCGCCGCGTTGATGAGCATGGAGATTTCCCCCAGAGATAGAAGTGTCAGCGGGCAGGCGTGAGGACCTGGCGGAGGACGTTGAGGTCGAACCGCGCGACGAGCAGGGCGTGGTCGGACACCTCCCGCACCTCGTCGGTCGCCAGGACGTCGAAGCCGATGAGGGCCGGGGCGAGATCGGGGGTGCAGTACATGCGGTCGATGCGCTGAGCCGCCCCCTGGTCGGTGCGCTTCAGACTCGCCGTCGCCGCGAGCGCGCCGGGCCGGCCGAGGGTGGTGGCGGCGTGCAGGCCGAGATCGGTGAAGACCGGATCGCCGCCGGAGAGGATCTCATCCGGCCGGGTGTCCGAGACGCGGCAGCCGTCGCGCTCGATGGTGCGGTGCTGGTAGTGGACGCGGTCCGCGACTTTGTCCCAGTCCGGGAGCGCCACGGACTCCAGCGCCGTCTGGTGCGGGTAGCTGTTGGCGTCCATCCCGACGAGGGCGCTCCGGCCGTGGTCGGCGAGCGTGGTGAGCCGCCTCGCCTCGGTCGCGCGCATGTCCGGGTCGAAGTGGCACAGGTGGGCCGACGCCAGATCCAGTGACTTCGGACACCCCTTGAGGCGGACACGGGGATTGCAGATCGGCTTCCACGCCAGGTCGTGCTCGAACTCGCCGTCGACGAGGAACAGGGCGGGATCGACCATCACGCCGACGGGGTTGCGGCTGCGCCCCTCGCGTGGCGCGGCCATAAACGGCGTGAGGCCGCCGAGCCGGTTGGCCTCGGCGTACAGGTCGGCCTTCCCCCGGTCCCACGCGCCTGTCAGCTCCTGGCGCAGCACGATGTGCGGTTCGATGGCGGCGAGGATGTCGCGGGCCAGGTCGCGGTGGTCGTCGCCTCCGCTCGGGCCGCGGCCGTTGTGCTCGATGTTCCAACAGACGACGCGCAGTTCATCGGTCACGTGTTGGTTCTCCTTGCTGACGGTCTCGACGGTGGACGGGCGCGGCGGCGCGGTTCACCGGTCGGGGGTGAGAGCTGCATCCGCCTGGGGCAGTTCGAGCGTGACGATGAACGGCAGGTGGTCGCTCAGGCCCCGGGCTTCCTCGGTATCGGGGACCTCGCACCCGGTGAGGGCAGGAGCGAGGTCCGGCGCGAGGAGGATGTGATCCGAGCGGTGGTCCCACCGCTCGGCGTCGCTCCAGTAGCCGGCCGTGCGTGGCACCGGGATGCCGAGCGCCGCGACAGGATCGATGAAGCCTGCGTGCACGAGCTTGGCCATCGCCAGGCGGTCACTGCCGCCGTAGCTGCCGTCGGCCAGTTGCGACCGGTGGCGGGAGTGCAGTTCGGCCGGAATGACTCCCCAGTCCTCCAGCTCCTCGTCGACGACACCTTGGACGTTCAGGTCTCCGGCCAGGACGACGCGCCGGCCGGCGGCGCCGTACTCGGTCAGCCAGTCGGCTTCGCGGGAGCGGCTGCTGCCGCTGAAGGGCGCCAGGTGAGTGTTGAGTACGGTGAGTTCGCGGCCATCCACGGTGAGGTGGGCCCGCGAGACGACGTGGTGGAAGGTGCCTTCTGCGACATCGGGGTGGAACGCCGTGCACCGCACGCGGGGCCACCGGTAGAGCGTGACCAGGTGGCAGTTGTGGCTATTCGACGGGGCGAACTGCGCCTGCATTCCAAGAAGTTCGGCGAAGCCGAGCATGCGGGCGTAGCCGCCCTCGTCCCACCTCTTCGCCTCCTGCAGGCACAGGACGTCCAGGTTCTGCGCCCGCAGGAACTCCGCCTGGGCGCGCCAGCGTTCACCGCCGCCATTGAGCAGGTTGTACGTACCCAGCCGCACGGTGATGGTCATGCCGCACCGCCGGCAGCCGCCGGGTGGCGGCCGCGGACCGACGCGGCGTGCCGGTTGTCGTGCGGCTGATACATCGCTGCAGACCGGTGCAGGATGGTGCGCATCTGCGCGAAGTCGAACTCGGCACGCAGAGGCAGGTGGTCGGACAGCCGGCGCAATTCAGGGCTGTCGCAGACGGTGAAGCTGGTCAGGGCTGGGGCGAGTTCCGCGCTGAGGTATCCGCGGTCGATGCAGTACCTGGGGCCTTTCGGTCGGCCGGGGTGGTCGCGGTAGCCGGAGCTGGGGGCCAGAGCTTCGGGCTGATCGAGGTGCTCGGCGGCGTGGCGTGCCATCTCGACGTAGCCGGCCGCCAGCAGTTCACGGTCGGGGCGCACGTCTGTGTGCCGCCGGCCGGCGCAGTCGTAGGTGCGGTTGGCGACGAAGGCTTGGTCGGTGTAGTCGTCCCAGCGGATGTCCGTGCCGACGCGATAGCTGTTCCAGTCGCCGAAGATCATGGCCAGCCAGCCGGGTTTGGCGAGAGTGGTGCACCAGCGGGACTCGGTCAGGCGGTGCTCGGGCGACCAGTAGCAGGTGTGCATGCTGACGGCGCTGATCTGCCGGGGGCTGAGGGTGCCGTCAGCGTCGCGGAGGCGGACGGCGAGGTTCGCCGGCGCGTGCCAGGGTGCCCATGCCTGCGGGTATTCCTCCGTGCACACCAGCGGTCCATCGCGGCGGACGAAGATCGCGTTGTCGTTGGAGCTGCCGGGTCGCGGGACAGCGATATGGCCGTCCATGTCCAGGAGTTCCGACACCCGGGCGAGCTGGTCCGGTTGGACTTCCTGTTGGAAGAAGATGTCAGGGCGCTGCTCCTGGACCCAGCGGGCGCCCGCCTCCAGGTTGATGCCCTTCTCCAGATTCCAGTTCAGAACGGTGATCGATTCGTTCATGCCGCGCACCTCTCGGGCAAGGAGAAGGGGATCGGGTCCGCTGTAGCGGAGGTCGATAAGGAGCCGAGCGGCCCGTGGCGCTCGCGGAGGTGCCGGGCCTGCTCGGCGTAGGGAGGCAGGTCAGCGCCGGCCCTTCGGGTGTCGAGCTGCGCGAGGTCGGCGATCGGGTGCGGCTGGAGCTGCCCATCAGAGCGGTACCAGTGCTGGGTGCCGTACAGCTGGGGCTGCCTGGCGTTGACGAGGCAGCGGTCGTGCAGGTGAGCCAGCTGGGCACGAGTGGCTTCACCCGCTGTTACGGCCACTTGGAGCAGTCGCAGAAGCCTCTGCTGAAAAGCCGGATCGTGGTCGCAGTGGACCGCGATACTCACGGCCGCCTGGCACGCGTTCTGGCCCACCGTCCGGCGCCCCGGCCACTGCCTGAGACTCTCCACGATGCGGTGCAGCGCCACGGCGTTGTCCTGCTGCGCCTTCTGGGTGGCCGCGAGGGCATCTGCTGCCATGCGGACGCGTTCCGGCCCGGGCGTGCGCCACTGCTCTCTGGTGATTTCCACGCGGCTCAGCAGTTCGGCAGCGAACGCGGCGTGACTCGGGCTCGACTCGTACGGCTCGCTCACGGTGTCACCGGCCTGGAGGGTCCTGCCGACCAACGGCCGCGCTTTGTGTTGCCAGTCTGCCCGTGGCGGCACTGAGCCCGCGCAGGCGGAGCCATGGTGGGGGATGAGGGGGTGTTGAAGCTGGCGAAGGGCCCTATGTCGCGGAAGCCCGGGGGCGGCACGCGGACCGTGAGCAGAAGACGTGTCAGCTGCAGCGACACCCGTAGCCAGAGGTCACCGCTCAGGGAGAACCGGGTCTTCACGGCACCGCCCCCTCTGGAGTGGACGGCCGCGCCGTGCCGCCGCAGTGCCCGACCGTCTTTCGGCCTGTCCGGCAGGGTCACCTTGCTCATGAAGCGGGCTCCTTCTCCGCGGACACTGCGGGCAGTACGGGGATCTCCGTGGTGATGAAGGCGTCGAGACTGTCCGCGCGGCACGCATCTGCGGTCAGCAGGACGACCAGTCCGTCGGGCGGGCCCGCCGACCGGTGACGGTTCCACCCGCACTCGTCCACCAGATGACCGATGAGGCGCTCGCCGGCGGAGTCACGGTGGTGGCGAAGGGGGACGGTGCACGCCACCCGGGTGTAGTCACACAGGGCGGCGTAATGGCGGGCCCAGATCGTCAGGAGCCAGCCGATCCTGTAGCCGACGCCTGGGGCGGCAGCGGCGCAGGACAACGCCAGTGTCGGCTGAGCGGTGTCGGAGTCCGTCCACGGCGGCGCGGCCAGAGCGGTCCGATCGAGTTGGAGGCAGGCGACGAAGGCGTTGTCGTCGGTGTCTACAAGGACGGCCATCTCGCGCTCGTCGCGCAAGGAATCGAGTATCGGCCGGGCGCTCTCCGCGGGCAGCTCGCGCTCTCGGCGCCAAGTCATGACCTGGGCGCTGAGCACTTCGTATTCGGTACGTCCGTCCAGGTGACGGATCAGGTACGGAGGTGTGGTGGGGTGCACGGAGCTTCCGGCGGAATGAGGGCTTGGCGCAGGCCCGAGGAGGGTGCCGGGTGCGCCTATGGAGGCGTTGTTGGTCACCGGCTGGCCCTGGGGCGCGGGGCGGCGCGGCGCGGGGTGCTGGTGAGGCCGGACGGAGCGGTGAGCGCGCCGTTGAGCAGCTCGGCGTGGGTGTAGCCGGCGCCGGGCGGGGTGTGCCAGTGCAGGTCGGTGCCGGCGGTGACTTGTGCGGCGGGGATCGTGAGGCGGGTGCCGGGCCGCAGAAGGCGTATCCCGTGACGGGCCCACGGCCCGGGGCGGACGGTGTCGGGGTCGAGGAGGATGTGCCAGCTGCCGCTGTAGGGGTCGGCGAGCACCGGCCCGTGCCCACCGGCGGCCTGTAGTAAGGCGATCAGCGGAGGTGCGAGGGTTGCCGGGAGCCGTACGGCGTCGAAGTGCTCGCCGCACCCCCAGGTACGTAGGCCGCCAGGCGGCGGTACCCACGGCGGCAAGGTGAGGGACGGGGATTCGTACGGGGAGGACGTCAAGCGCATCAATGTGTCCTTGTGGGATCGGGGCTGCAGGAGCGCAGCATCGACAGCGCGTGGAGGTTCTCGGAGCGGGTTTGGGCGGACGAGGTGAAGCGCCGTCATAGCGCCTTCACCGCCGGGGGCCCGACTGCGTGCGGATCGGAGATCGCCTCTGTCAGCGCGGGTCTGGCGTGGGCGCGCAGCCGCAGACGGACGACGCGTTCACCGGTCGGACTCCGACTGGTCGGCGATCGGGTCTCCCACCCGAGGTCGCACAGGTACTTCAGTAACCACTGGGCTGCCTCATCGGCGGCTCCGGGCTGGCACGGAACATCGCACCAGATCCACATCAGCCGGCTGTTGGCCGCGTAATCGGCAAGCCACAGGGTCATCATCCGTCCGACCTGGCTCGACCCGGCCGTCACCGGGTCAAGGGAGACCAGAAGTCCCGGATCGCGGCCGTCGGCGCCCCAGTGCCGCATATCCGGATCTCTGTGCAGGACAAGAGCGCCGACGAGGATGCCGCCCTCGTAGAACCCAAGGGCGCCGGCTTCCCGGAGAAGGGCATTGGCGCGATCGGCGGAGACGGTTATGCCTTGTCCAGCGAGCAGGTGGGCGCGGTCTGTGGCCAGGGCCGCGGCTTCAGCGCGAGCGGCGTCGGTGTTGATCGGCAGCACCTCGTATACGGGCGCCGTGGGCCTACGGCCCGTCGGAGATTGTCGCCGGTCGCCGTCATGGAAGCTGCCCTGGGCGCTCATCGGGCGGGCTCCGCCGTAGCCGTTGCTTCGGTCTCGGGCTGAGTGTCCGAGGTGCCGAGAATGCCCCACGTGTGTGCCAGCCCGACCAGGTGGGTTGCGTTGCGGGCGTTCCCTTTGTCCACGGTGGCGTCGATTTCGGCGCGCACGTCGTCGGCCGGCACACCGATGGCATTCCCGATGTCGGCGTTGAGGGTGTGCTTGGCGATGGCCCGTATGACCGTCACTTCGTGCTTGGTGAACGCCGGAACCGTCCCGCTGCCGGCCGGTGGGGGAACCTCCCGGGCGGCGAGAAGGGTGTGGACGAGGACGGCGCGCGAAGATCCCGGGCAGCCCATCTTCTTGCGGGCCGCACCGAGGTGGCTGGCCACGCCATCCACGGACAGGCAGACCTGGCTGGCGATCGCCTTGTTGGACACGCCGTAGACGAGTCGCGCGGCGACGCGCCGCTGGTCAGCAGTGAGGGTCGTGGCGGGCAGGGCGGTGGTCATGTGGAGTCCTGGGTCGGCGATGTTGTGTGACGAACGCGGGGTGGTGGAGGTGCGCCGGCGGGGACGGCAAGCACTGTCTCCGCCGACGCGGTAGCGGCGCCGCTTCTACGCCGAGGCGTGCAGCACGACGGGCAGCGCGGTGACGTCGGTGCCGATGAAGGAGCGCTGCGGCTCGAGGTCCTCGACCTTGCAGGCCAGGGCGATCTGGGGGAACCGCTCGAACAGGGCCGGGAGCGCTACCTCGGCTTCGAGCTTGGCCAGCGGGGCACCCAGGCAGTAGTGGATGCCGTGGCCGAAGGCCATGTGGTCCTTGTCGTCCCGGTCGATGCGGAAGGCCTCGGGATCGTCGTGGACGCCCGGGTCGCGGCCGTGGGCGCCGAAGCCGATCAGGATGGCGTCGCCTTCCTTGATGATGACGCCCTCGCCGAGGTCGATGTCCTTGGTGGCGTAGCGCAGGGGCAGGTGCATGATCGGCGGGTGGAGGCGGAGGGCTTCCTCGATGACGTCGCGCCAGCGCCGGGGGTCGGCCAGAACGGTCGCCAGCTGGTCCGGGTGGTTGAGGAGCTCGCGTACGGCGGCGTTGATGAGGGCGACGGCGGTCTCGCTGCCCGCCCCGATCATCAGGATCAGGGTCGAGATCAGCTCGATGTGGCTGAGCCGGTCACCGTCTTCCTCATGGGCGGCCAGCAGCAGGCTGGTCATGTCCTCGCCGGGGGTGGCCCGTTTGACGTCGATGAGTGTCTGCATGGCCTGGTAGAGGTCGTGCTTGGTCGCTTCGGCCTGCTCCGCAGTGACGTCGGTGGCGAGGACGGAGTCGATGACGCGGAGCATCTCGGGGCGCTGATCGGCGGGAACTCCGAAGAGGTCGCAGATCAGGCGTGTGGGCACCCGGTAGGAGAAGTGGGTGCGCAGATCGACGGGCGCGGTCTCGTCCTGGTGGGCCAGGGTGTCGAGGAGGTCGGTGACGATGGCCTGGAGGACCGGGCGCATCGCTTCGACCCGCCCGGGGGTGAAGGCGCGGCTGACCAGTTGGCGCAGGCGTTTGTGGTCGTCGCCGTCGGAGGTGAACATCGAGACGACGTCGACCCAGGCGTAGAGCCACGGTATGGAACCCGGGGTGTGGGAGGGCCAGGACTTGCGGGCGTCCTTGGAGACATGGGGATGGGTCAGGAGCCGCTTGGCGACGTCTCCGCGGGTGACCGACCAGGCGGGGACATCTTCCGGCATGCGGACCCGGACGGCCGGGCCGGCCGCCCGAAGCTCGTCGGCCTGGGCGAACAGGCGGCGGCCGCCGCTGCTGTCGAGTGTCACGGTCGCGGTCCGGGCGGGGGTGCTGGTCACGAGGAACCTCCTGCGAGAGCGGCGGTGGGAAGACGGTCTTGCGACTTGGGCCGGAACCTGACGGGCATCGTCTGCGGGCACTGGTGGAAAGGGCCGTGCCGCAGAAGGGGTTCCGGGTCGGTGGAGATCAGCTCCATGTCCCAGAGCTGGTCCAGAACGGTCTCGACACCGGTCTGGACGATCGTGGTCGCCTGGGAGATCGCGGGGCAGCGGTGCGGGCCCGCCGACCAGGCGAGGTGGCTGCGGTTGTCGTACCCGAGGCCGTCGGGGAGCGCCGGGTCGGTGTTCGCTGCCGCGTGGGAGATGAGAACAGGGGTCCCTGCCTGCACGTACGCCCCGTGGAGGTAGGTGTCGTGGCGGGCGAAGTGGACGGAGAAGTTCGCCATCGGCGGGCGCTGCCACAGTGCCTTCTCCAGGGCGCGGCGCACGGTGAGAGTTCCGGCGGCGAGGTTGCCGGCGTAGTCGTCGTCGCGCAGGAGCAGGTGAAGGGTCCAGGCGGTGCACGCGGCGGCGGGGATGATGCCGGCGCCGACGGCGCAGAACAGCTGGTTGAGTGCTTCCTCGTCCGTCAGGGCGGCGGCGTGGTTGATCATCCAGGAGGTGAGGTCCTGGCCGGGCTGGGCGCGGCGAATCTGGATGAGCTCGTACAGGAGTCCTGCGAAGTCGGCTGCGCCCTGGGCCGCTTCGGGGCCGGCGCTGATGAGGTCCTGGCACGCGCGCACCATGCGGGTGGACTTCTCGGGCGGGCATCCGAGGAGTTCGGCGAACACCAGCATGGGGAGGATGTCGGCGAAGTCGCTCATGATGTCGGCCTGGCCGTCCCCGATGATCCGGGCGATCAGAGTCAGGGCGCTGCGTTGAGTGATCTCCCTGAGCCAGTGGGGGCTGATGCGGGCGATGCAGTCGTCCATCGCCCAGCGCAGGCGGGCGTGCTCCTGGTCGTCGGTGTAGAGGACCGAGGGACGCCAGGCCATCATGCCCAGCACGGGGCTGTCGCCCGGAACTTCGCCGTTGGCCAGGGCTGCCCAGCGGCGGGAGTCCTTGGAGTACGTGCGCGTGTCGTTCAGGAGGGTGACGGCGGCGCGGTGCTGCGTGACGACCAGGGCGTGGACGGTGGGGGCGATTTCGGCCCAGCCGACGGGTCCCTGGCTGCGCAGTTGGTCGTAGGTGGCTTGGGGCTGGGCGGCGAAAGCGGCCCCGTGCAGCATGGGGCAGCCGCTCGCGGAGAGCGGGGGCGGCGATGTCATGAGGCGGGCTCCAGGCTGGGACGGGACAGCAGGTGGGAGACGAGTGCTATCAGCGGAGACTTCGCCGAGCTCTTTTCCCGTACGTCGCACTCGATGAGGGGCGTGGACGGGTGGAGGTCCAGGGCCTTGCGCAGTTCGGCTTCGCTGTAGCGGGGGGAGGCCGCGAAGGTATTGACCGCGACCACGTAGGGCAGATCGGCTTCTTCCATGCGCCCCATGGCGTCCCAGGACTCGGTGATACGCGCCGTGTCGACCAGGACGACGCCGCCGAGGGCGCCCTGCATCAGCTCGTCGATCATGTAGTCGAACCGCGGCTGACCGGGGCCGCCGAACATGTAGAGCACGATGTCGTCGGTCAGGGTCAGGCGGCCGAAGTCGAGCGCGACCGTGGTGGTGTTCTTGTCCGACAACCCCCGCAGTGTGTCTACGATCTCGCCGGCTTTCGTCATCCGTTCCTCGGTTGACGTGGGCCTGATCTCGGAGACCGCACCGACGAACGTGGTCTTGCCGACGGCGAAGGGGCCGAGCACGACGATCTTCACCGAGTGGCTGACACCGGGCGCCAGGTAGTTGCCCTCAGAGGTTGATGAGCGCATCGCGGATCCTCTCCAGCAGCTGTCTGTCGTGCTGCTGAGCGGCGGGTACGGGGTCACGGCTGACGAGGTGGCTGCTGTCGACGAGGGAGGAGACCAGCACCTTCGTCACAGCGGCCGGGAGTTGCAGGTCGGCGCTGACCTCGGCCAGCGACAGCACTCCGGGCAGGCAGTGCTGCATCAGCCGGCGGGAGTGGGCGTCCAGGCCGTGCAGTGGCTTGTCCGGGTCGGCGATCAGGAGAGTGGCCAGGTCCAGGGTGCGGCGGGTGGGCGCGGCCCTTCCCCCGGTCGGGGTGTAGGGCCGCACCATCCCGGCGCGCCGCCGGCCGCGGGGGGTCACGACGTTCCGTACGCTGTCCGCTCCCGGGCGGACAGCGCGGGAGCCAGGCCCTTGATGGCCTTGATCGTCGCCCCGGAGGCGACGGCCACTTCGGGCGCGGTCATCTCCGCGGTGACGGATACAGCCAGCGCGGTGTTGTGCCCGGCTCCGAAGACGAGGATGCAGCGGTTCGGCAGGTCGATGATGACCTTGCGGGGGGTGTTCTCGTCCTCGTTCGCTTCGGCGAGCTCTGCGATGGACCGGCCGAGGGAGAAGATGCTCGAGGAGCTGGCCCCAGCGCGGTCGGCCACATCGCGGTGGACGCCGTCCGAGTGGGCCAGCACCATGCCGTCGGAGCTGAAGAGGACGGCGTGCAGAACGCCCTTCTCCTCCGCGAGTCGGTTGAGGACCCAGGACATGTCGTGGGTGTCGGCGGTGGGCTGCTGGTCAGGCACGGAACTGCTCTCCTTCGGTCGGGCTGGACTCGTGGTCGCGGATGGTTTCCGCCAGGTGGGCAAAGCCCTGCGTGAACGCCTCGGGGTCCTCGGCAGGCGCTGGCGCGCCGGTGGCTACGGGGGCCGTGGGACGGGGCGAGCGCCTGCGCCGCTGCGGCAGGACACTTCCGTCCGACGGCTCGCCCCGTCGGTCGGCCTGGTCCCCTTCCGGGGGAGCCTCGGTCGGTGAGGCCGAGGCGTGCCCTGTGGTCCGAGAGGCCGCTGCTCGGCGCTCCGCCTGGGTCTCCTCTGCGGTCGGACCGTGTCCGAAGAGTTCCCGCGGGATGCGAAGGACGGCCCGCACGCCGCCGTACGGGGACGTACTGGTGACATCGGCGGCGAAGCCGTACTCGCCGGCGAGGCGGCCGATGACGGCGAATCCGAGCTGGCGTGTGTCCTGCAGAGTCGTCACGTCCAGCACGGTGTGCCGCGACAACTTCCGGGCGGCCTCCTCACGCTGATAGGCGTTCATGTTCAGGCCGCCGTCGTCGACGACGATGCAGAATCCCGTCTGGAACGCCTGCACTTCGACGAAGACCTTGCCGTCGGAGTACGCGGTGGCGTTGGACAGCAGCTCGGTGAGCGCCACCGTGACCGGCTCGACGACACGGCCTTCGAGCCAGGTCTCGCCGCTGCCGGGCTCGTAGGTGTAACTCACCCGCAGATAGGCGTTGATCCGTCCCCGCGCGGATTCGACGACCTCGCCGAAGGTGCAGTCCGCACGCTGCAGACCGGGCCACGAGCCGGCCAGGATGCGCGTGCGCTGGAGGGTGTGCAGGGCCTGGGTGACCAGGTGGTCGAAGCCCATCAGGCTCTGGTGGTACGTCGTGCCTTGGGGGTAGCGGTCCATCTCTTCGACGACGTTCAGCTGGCAGCGGTGCAGGTGCGTCTGCGCCTCGTCGATGATGTCCCGCACTGAGGACCGCGCGGAGAGCCCGATCTGATCGCGGGTGACCGTGAGGGCCTCCTGGAGCAGCCCCATCACGGTCTGATGGCCGTGGTCGATGGGACTGCCGGCGAGACGCTCCTGGCTGAGTCCGGGCACCGGCACGCCACGGTGTCCGCGGGCGAGGGCGTCCACCAACGCGGGCATCCGCACCTCAGCGAAATGCTTCGACTCCGCCTCCAACGCGCCGGCGTATGCGAGCGCGGAATCCCGCTGGGCTTCCAGGGGTGTGACCCGGGCGGCCAGGGCCCGCTTTCTGCGGGCCTGCACTATGAGGCCCACCGATGTGGTGGCGAATCCGCCACCAAGCAGTGCGGTCGCGGTCACCAGCGAATCGAGCATGAGAGGTCCTCGCGCGAAGTGGGGGTCGACTGTGAACGGGCGGGGGCAAGGCCGAAGCGGCCCGCTTCAGGCTGCGGGCGAAGAGCCGTGAGCAGCGGCAGGGACGCATACAGCGGCAGGGGGGCGGAGTAGACGCGGCCCTCGTTGTTGCCGAGTCGGGCCCAGTGGAGATCCTCGGCCGGGCCGGAGCTCAGCGGGGGCACGGCCAGAACTCCGCTGTCGCGGTGGTCCACCGGCCAGGGCCAGCACATACCGCGGCCGGAATGGGGCGGCAGGATCAGTACCCACTCGTTCCCGCGGGCCATCGCGGCGCCCACCGGGTGCGGGTTGATGTGACCCAGCAGGGAGAGAATCCGGCGTGCCGCCAGCTCGGGCATCGCCGCGGTGTCACAGTCGCGGCCGATCTCGACAGCGACCGGGGCGTCGGCGGTGATCGTGTCCGGGAAGAGGTCCGCGATCGCGGGCACCGTGTTCATGCGGCGATCACCGGCCTAGCCGTCCGCTCCAGCTCGCTCATCAGGACGGCACTCTCGATCAGGCCGATCATCGAGAAGGCCTGGGGGAAATTCCCCAGCTGGCGGCCGGACGCCACGTCGTACTCCTCGGCGAGCAGGCCGACGTCATTGCACAGCGCGAGCAGCTGCTCGAACAGGGCCCGCGCTTCCTCCAGCTGGCCGGTGAGCGCGAGGGCGTCGACCATCCAGAAGGAGCAGAGCAGGAAGCTCCCCTCGTCACCGGCAAGGCCGTCGACTCCCACCTGGTTGCCGTCGGTCGGATAGCGGTGGACCAGGCCATCGTCCGTCGAGAGCTCGCCGCGTACCGCGGCGACCGTGCCGATAACCCGCGGGTCGTCCGGCGGGAGGAACCCGGTGCGCGGGAGCAGCAGCAGGGCCGCGTCCAATTCGGTGGATCCATAGGACTGGGTGAACGTGTTCCGCTCGGAGTCGTAGCCCTTCTGGCACACCTCGGCGTGGATGGCGTCGCGGAGCTCGGCCAGTTCGGCCAGGTCAGCGTCGAGGACGCCAGCCTCCACCAGGCGCACCGTGCGGTCGACCGCGACCCAGGCCATGATCTTGGAGTGCACGAAGTGGCGTCGTCCGCCGCGCACTTCCCAGATGCCGTCGTCCGGCTCCTGCCAGCGCCGCTTGAGGTAGTCGACGAGCCCGAGGTGCAGGGTCGCGGTGCGCTCGCACCGAGCGATGCCGTGCACATGGGCCAGATACAGCGTGTCGATGACCTCGCCGGGAACATCGAGCTGGAGTTGGTCGGCAGCGTCGTTGCCTACTCGAACCGGCGTGGAGCCCTCGTACCCGGGCAGCCAGGGCAACTCCCGCTCGGGCAAATTCCGCTCGCCCAGAATCGAGTACATGATCTGAATGTCGTCAGGGTTGCCGGCCACGGCCCGCCGAAGCCACTGCCGCCACGCCTCGGCCTCCTCGCGGTAGCCGGTACGCAGCAAGGCGGACAGGGTGACCGAAGCGTCGCGGAGCCAGGTGTAGCGGTAGTCCCAGTTGCGTACGCCGCCGATCGTCTCGGGGAGAGAGGTGGTCACGGCGGCGACGATCGCGCCGGTCGGCGCGTACGTCATGGCCTTCAGCGTGATCAAAGAGCGGACGACCGCATCACGGTACGGGCCGTCGTAGGTGCACCGCGCCACCCACTCCCGCCAGAACTCTTCGGTGGCCTCCAACGCAGCCGAGGTGTCCGGGATTTCCGGTGTCGTGAGGTGGTGGGAGGAGTGCCAGCTGAGGGCGAAATTCACCGTATCGCCGGCGCTGACGGTGAAGTGGCTGACCAGGGCGTCTTCCTTTTGGACAGTGTCCACCGTGGCGTCCAGCCAGAGGGCGTCCGGCCCGTCGATGGCAACGGTGCGGCCCTGATGTTCGTAGATCCAGGGCCGGTGCTTTCCGTATCCGAAGCGCGGGCACCAGGCGGATGCGACTTCAACCGTGCCGCTGATTCCTTCGACGATCCGGATGAGCTGCGGGCTGTGGCCGTCACGGGGAGGCATGAGGTCAGTGACACGGATGGTGCCGGTCGGGGTGTCCCACTCGGATTCGAGGATGAGTGAGTCGCCGCGGTAGCCGCGTCGGTCCGCATTCGGGGCCGGGGCGCCGTCGGGGCGGGCGGGGCCGATCTGCCAGTAGCCGTGATCCCCGGTTCCCAGGAGGCGGGTGAAAACAGAGGAGGAGTCGAAGCGCGGCAAGCAGAGCCAGTCGATGCTTCCGTCCCGGCAGATCAGGGCGGCCGTCTGCATGTCTCCGATGAGTGCGTAGTCCTCGATACGCCCAGCCATGGAATATCCGTCTCGATAGGTGCGGGTGCTCCCGAGGCCTTGCGAGGCAAGGTGGGGAACAGGGGCGGGTACGGGAGCGGCTCGCTCAGTGCCACGAACCGCGCGAACGACAAACCTGAAGGCGCGGAGGGCGGGGCCGGCTTCGAGCGGCCGCGGCCGGCAGCACTGAGTTCATCGAGCCACAGCCTTCGCTCGAAGGTCGTTCAGATCGACGGCGGTGCAGCCCTGGAGCGACAGCACTTGACGACTCGCCAGCAGCCAGGGGAGTGCGGGGTCTTCGTAGGAGACCTTGACGAGGTCCTTGCCAGGGACCATGAGCAGTGTCCGCGGGTCGTAGAGGATGCCGGCGACACCCCAGGCCAGCGGCCGTTCGACCCAGGCGGCCACGTGTTCGCGCAGGTGCGGGCAGTGCTTGACCGCGATGAGCGCACACGGTGGGCAGACTGGGGCAGCGGTGGTCAGCTCCCCCTCAGCCACCGGCTGACCGACTTGCTTGAGAACGAAGAGTTGCCGCTCCGGATCCTGCTCCAGGGTGTCGGCGCCGCAGACTTGGCACAGCATCCGGCTCACCGCACGCCGTTGGCGAAGCACGTGGACCTTCGGGAACAGCGCTCGGCCCGATCCGGGGGCGATGGACTGCCTGACCCACAGCACCCCGTCCGCGTCGCGGTCGTAAGGCATCTCGTCCGCGAAGCCGATACCTCGCCCGCTCGGGTGACGTACCACGGCGGGAGTCCGGTGATTTTCCCCGCTCCACGCGGCGATGTACGGCACCGGAAGACCCCCTTGTTCGTGCTGGGTCCTGTTCATGCTGCGGCGCTCGTCAACCGGTGCGGAGCGACGATCTTGCCGTTGGGAAGGATCTCGCCGGTGTCTTCGAAGAGGAGGACACCGTTGCACAACCAGCCCTGTTCCGGGTGGGCCGCGACCACGACGGCGGCCTCGCGGTCCGCGGCCTCGGCGGAGGGACAGGTGGGCTTGTGCTGGCACATGGTGAGTCCTCGGAAGAATCGGCATTGGGGGATGAACGATTGGCTATCCGGCAGAGGGACCGGCTGCCGTGGGAGAGCACTCACCACGGCAGCCGGGAGGCAGCAGCACTACGGCCCTGCGCCTCGCTCCGGTCTTCCGGAGGCTGCGGTGACGGGGTGACACCGGGTGCCTTCGGAATAGGACTCGGAGCCCGAGGGCGGGCGCTGGCGTACGGCGTTCACGGGGGTGTACTGCCGTGCGGCGGCGCGCGCCCCGCTCGTGGGGTGGTCGACTGCGGACTTCGCCTCTGCCTTGGCGCCTGCTATGAGGTGTTGTGCGGTCTCGGCCAGCAGGATCAGGTGCACCCGCGAGCCCATGTAGTCGGACGGGGCGGCGCTGGCGAGGAGCGCGAGCCGACGCGGCCCGCCCGCTGCCAGCGCCAGCGCCGGCAGATGCTCACGGAATACGGCCACCATCTGGTCGACCTCGCCCTGGCAACGGGGAAGAGGTTGGGACGGGTCTCCCAGCACCTGGTGGATCAGGGGGGCAACGATGTCGCCGCCGCCGCGTAGGGGGCGTCCGAGGCGAAGCAGCCGAGACGCAAGCCGTCGGCCTGCCGAGCTGGCCGCGCGGACTTCGCCATCGAACTGGGCGCCAACGACCGGCGGGACGAGAGTGATCACGACTACCTTTCCGTGGGCAGCGAGGCGGAAGAACTGCGAATAGCGTTGCCGCTCATTGGCAAGTTCCGGTAGCGAAAACGGCCCCCACTTCTCCCCACTTCGGCCGTGCGGAGAACGGGCTTGATTTCCACTCGGCCCCCATCGAGGAACGGACAATCGGGTGGAAGTCGGTCACCGCTTCCGGTGGTGATGCTGGTCTCGGAACCCTTGTGGCTGAAGATCGACTTGCTAGCCCACTTCACCCCACTTCTCTGGAAGTGCTTGACGGGAATTCGTCACCAGTGATAGCGGCGAGCGAACGGGATGATCGGACATCAGATCCGAATGCTCGGCATTAGGCCAGGTAGGAGCGGTTTTCTTCACGCTTCCCGCCTCCAGTCGCCCGCCGGACGGATGGCGGTGACGTCCTTATCGACGGATCGCAGCACAAGAGGAGTGCGTGAATCTCGCTCTTCTGTACGACGTCATCCACATTGGTGCCTCCTCCCACTTCGGAAGTAGGCGGGGGAGCCGGAGAAGTGGGGAGAAGTGGGGACGGGTTTCGCTATCGCCTGCGCGGCGACTTGGGCCACGGTATTCAGCAGGACTTGCCAGTCCGTGCCCCCGGGCATCGTGAATGCAGCGAGGAGTGATCCCCGTGCTTGGTTCCACCAGCACTGCCTTGCCATGTGGCCAAGGCCGCGACGGCGGCAGCCCCGCTACACACGCTGCGATCGACCTCTGCGGCCTTGACGCCCCGCAGAGCGCCGCCCGCCGCATAGTCCGCGAGGCTCTGGCGGGGCGAGCTGACGACACGTACACGGACGACGTGGTCCTGGTGGCCGACGAGTTGGTGGGCAACGCCCTCGAGCACGCTGGAGCGGCCCTCGACATCTCCCTCGACGTGTACGACTGGGGAGTGACTGTCCAGGTCCGGGACGGCGGTGAGGACACAGCGGCGGTGCCCGGGAAACCCCCGGCTGCCGATGAGGACGACGAAGGCGGGAGAGGCCTGTTTCTGGTGGATGTACTGGCGAGCGCCTGGGGAGTCCAGGGCGACAGCATGGGGAAGCGCGTGATCGCGGTCTTCCTCTACCGAGCGGGAGACGCTGACCGATGACACCGAGCGACCTCGCACCCCGCCGTCTGGCCCGGGACCTGACGGTGCTCCCGCTGGGCGTTAGCAGCGGATCCTCTCGCTGGTCGCCCAGCGCCGTCCAACCAGACGACGCACGACTGCTCGACGGGCTGCGCCGCGCCCTGGAGGCCGGCGCTGGTGAGGTTGAGGCGCCGCTGTTCGACACGGCTGACAGTCACCGGTGCGGCCACGCCGAGAGGCTCATAGGCAAAGTCTTGAAGGAGTATCGGGGCCCGAAGGTTCAGGTCGCCAGCAAGGTCGGCCGGGTCCAGGGCTCCGCTCCTCATCCCTATGCCGGACCGCGGGTCCGGCACCAGCTGGAACAGACTTTGGAGAATCTGTACCTGGACGAGTTGGCCCTCTACACCCTTGAGTCATACGACTTCGGTCTCGGGGACCGATACCTCGACCCGGTCATCGAGCAGATGCGGGCGCTGCGCGACCTCGGCCAAATCCGCGCTGTCGGTCTGCGTGGCCCGGGCTTCCGCTCCTCGGTCCGCTCGGTGCGACGCTTCCTGGACCTGTTCGACCGGATCCGCCCGGACGTGGTCTGGACGCAGGCTAGTGGCCTGCTGCCGCTGGCCGACCTTGGTGAGGGGGAGGACCTCGGCGCCTTCACCGCGCGCCGCGGTGTCGGCTTGGTGATTGCCTCGCCGCTGGCCCATGGTGCGTTGGCCGGGGGCCGCACAGACCGCGCTGTGGCTGCTTGGGGCGGCTCGGCGGTCAACTGCGCGCAAGCGATGGCGTCAGCGATCACTCACGGCCTCGCAGAGCTGGCAGGCCAGTTCGGATCGTCCCCTGATGCTCTGGCCCGAGTGGCCGTGCGGTTCCTCCTTCAGCAGGTGCAGAACGCTGTGGCGGTCGTCGGCGTCAGCGACGACCAGACGGCCGTGAACGGCCACCACTTCCTCGGCCAGCCGTTGTCCGAGCACGAGCTCGCGGAAATCGGCGGAGTCTTCTCCCGCATCCGGAGCATGCTGATCCAGCCCGAGGGTCGCGCCCCGTCCGTGGAGGTCAACGTGTGACCGGCCGAGTAGCCTGACGCACTGCTCAGAGAGCAATTCCGTTGCGGAGGTAGCGCGGGACGCCGTCGCCAAGAACCGCCCAGGCCTGGGCAGCCCGAGCCCGCTGGCGGTCCGGTAGCAGCGGCAGGGCTTCTGAGACCTCGAAGAAGCGGTGCTCCGCAATCTCTTCATCGCTGGGCTTCAGTTCGGCGGCCTGCTGTGGTGACAGGACACCGGCGTCGAAGACGAAGCCGAGAAGGTCGTCCCACGGTCCGTGGGGTTCGACCCAGTCGACACACAGGAACCGCAGGCCGGCCACTGTGAGACCGAGCTCTTCGCGGAGTTCCCGACGAACGGCGTCCTCGGGTGCTTCGTTGCCCTCGGCCATGCCACCGGGAAGATCCCACCCGTCCTTGTAGGTCGGGTTCACCAGAAGCAACCTCCCGCCCTCGTCTCGGATCAGGGCGTCGGCGGCGGCCCGTTTCCGAGCCTGCTGTGCGTTTCCCTCGGCCAGATAGGCGTCACGGCCGGGATCACCCGGCATGGGTGCATGGTTCACTGCGGACCTTCCGGGAGCACAAGACTGCTGAGCAGCAATCTACGGTGCTGGGCCGAGGCGGTCATCTGCGACAGGAGCTCACGGACCTCGGGCGCCTGCCGGTGCAGGTCGAAATCGGCTTGCAGAGCGTCGAGTTGCCTGCTCAGTCGCAGTGACGTCACCGACTGGCAGGCGCTCAGCAGATCCATGCCTACCGAGCACGCCGCGTCCAGCTGCCCTTGTGAGAGCAGGACTCGAGCCAGCGTGACCTGACCGAAAGCCCTGCTGCGGACCCGGCTCGCGTCCCGTAGCGCCAGGGCGCGCTGCGCCTCCTTGGCTGCCGCCTTGAGCGCGCCGAGATCCAGGAGTACGGAGGCGGCCTCACTGGCAAGCGCGGCTTCGTCGAACGGCGCCACCCACTGGGGCGCGGGCACGGTGTGTGCGAGAGCTAGGAGCGTGTCTCAGTAACCGGCAACCCGCCTGCGGTTCGTGATTATTCATACGGGATGATCACGGTATGCGTGGTGGCGAGGGGCTGTTCGAGGTCGAGCCGGTCGGGAAGAAGCGGCCGCAGGGTCAGCTGGCGGCGGTGGACAAGACGTTTCGGCCCTTCGATCCGCATCAGGTCCTGCTGCTGCCGCCGTCGCTGGACGACTGGCTGCCCGAGGGCCACCTGGCCCGGTTCGTCGCCGACCTGGTCGATGAGGTGCTCGACCTCGGACCGGTCCTGGCGGACTACACCGAAAAGCGCGGCTACCCGCCCTACGATCCGCGGCTGATGGTACGACTGCTGATCTACGGCTACACCACCGGCGTCCGCTCCTCCCGGGCGATCGAGCGCCGCCTGGCCGACGATGTCGCGTTCCGGTTCCTGGCCGCCGGCCAGGAACCGGACTTCCGCTCGATCGCCCGCTTCCGCCGCCGCCACCTCGACGCGCTGGCCGGTCTGTTCACCCAGTCCCTGCACCTCGCACAGACACTCGGCATGGTCAAGATGGGACGCGTCGCGCTGGACGGCACGAAACTGGAGGCCAGCGCCTCCAAACACAAGGCGATGAGCTACGGCCGCCTGGTCGACAAGGAAGAGCGGATAGAGGCCGAGATCGCCGCTCTGGAAGCGAAGGCCCACGCCCTGCTGACCGACGCCGAGGCCGCCGACGAAGCCGAGGACGACACCTTCGGCGTGGACGGCAAGGAGGCGGACCTGCCCGCCGAGCTGGACCGGCGTGAGAAACGCCTGGCGAAGCTGCAGGCCGCCCGCGCGCAGATCGAGGCCGAGGCCGCCGCCAAGGCCCGCGCCCACGCCGAGGACAAGGAACGCCGCCGTCAGGAACGTGCCGCCAGCAGCGACGAGCAGGCCGTCACCGACGCCGGGGAAGCGGCCGCCGCCAAGGCCCGTCCCAAGCCCAAAGCCCAGGCCAACTTCACCGACCCCGACTCGCGGATCATGAAGAACAGCGACGGCGCCTACATCCAGGCCTACAACGCCCAGGCCGTCGTCGACGAAGAACACCAGGTCATCACCGCCGCCGACGTGACGACCAACCCCTCCGACGCACTGAACTACACCACGATGCTCGACCAGTCCGCCCACAACACCGGCATCCACCCCAAGCAGGCCCTGGTCGACGCCGGGTACTGCTCCGAGACCAACCTCGAAGCCGCGAACGAGCGCCAACTGGCCTGCGGCACCGACACCTTCATGGCCACCGGCCGACTCGCCCACGACGAGCAGGTCCCGCCCGCTCCACGCGGACGCATCCCCAAGGACGCCACGCTGAAGGAGCGCATGGCCCGCAAACTGCGGACCAAACCCGGCCGGAAGGCATACAGCCGCCGCAAAGCCATCGTCGAACCTGTCTTCGGACAGGTCATGACCTGCCAGAACGGCCGCCAGCTCCTCCTGCGTGGCGAGGACGGCGCCCGCGGTGAGTGGCGACTGCTCGCCGCCTGCCACAACCTCCGCAAGATCTTCCGACACTCCGGGCTCGCCGCCCAGGCCGGCTGACCAGCCAGGCCCCCGGCCCACGCCACAGGCCCTACCAGCCGAACAACAGCCGGGAAGGACCCAACCACGGCCTCACAGGTGCACACGAAACGGCCGCGACCGATCCCATCGATCACGGCCAGCGAGCCCCTTGCTCGTTACCGAGACACGCTCCTAGGGCTTCGCGTGCACTGTCTAGTTTCCGCTGCGCCTCACGTTCGGCGTTGAGTTGAGCGAGGGCTCTCGCCTCCATGGCGTAGAGACGAGCGGCAAGGGTGGGCACTGGCGAGCCAGTGGCGAGGCGAGCGAGCCCGCTGCGGGCAAGCTCTGCGGCGGCGTCGATCTGATCGGTCTGCAGGGCCAGGTGGCTCATGCCGGCCAGTACGTTCGCGCCCGCGGTCACGTCGGTAAGGCTCTGCGCCAGCCGTAGGGCGCGGTCAAAATGTCCAGATGCCATGTCGTCCCGCCCGGCGTCGTGGGCCATCCAGGCTGCCATCTCCGTGAGTACGACCGCTGCACCGAATGCGCTCTCGCCGTCTTCGCGACTGTCCGCTGCGCTGAAGAGGCTCGGGGCGATGACTGTATTGAGGTAGTGCACCACGGACCGGTAGACGTGGCCGCCGCCGAGCTGGCGGTCCGCGAGCCGGAAGGAATTCATGGCGGCTAGGTGCGGCGACGCCGCCAGGTGGATCCCCGTCGGCGCGGCCGCTCCGACATGGACCTGTGGTCCGGCTTCCGGCGCCAGTGGACCGAACAAGTGCTCGGCCGACTGCTGGAAGAGGTGCTCTAGAACTCGGCATGTCGCCTGCCGGGGCAGCCCCTTGATGTCCCCAACCATCCAGCGATCCCATGTGGACCGCGAGACGTACACGGAAGCGAGGGAGGGATTGCCGTCGAGTCGGGCCGCCTCCTTCGCCGCCCGCTCGAAGTGGAGCGTGAACGTCTCGTAGATGCGCATGCGGTGGGCCTCGACCACCTCCGGGAAGCGGATCACCCTGCGCATCGTCATCCGCCCTCAGCTTCCGGTGCCGAAGCCGAGGAGGGGTACGTCATACAGCTCTGCGCTTCGTTGTCGTGTCAACGCCGGTCCCTCGGCGGCTCCGGTGACTTCGATGATCGGAATCTCGCAGATGAACTGCACTTTCGCGCCGAGTAGGTGCGACACTCGCCCCTCGGCCGACTTCCCCTTGATGCCGGCCGCGACGTGGATGTGAGGGGCCAGGCAGTCCTTCTCCGTGTCCCATGCGAGCGTTCCGCCGCCGAGTGCTTCGAGCGTCTCAACCCGGATCTCCTCCCACAAGGGGGCTTCGGGATCGGCGAGGGGTTCGCAAGAACCGACCAGCCGGGCCGAGCGGAGACCGCCGACGAATGTGGGGATGTACCCGGCTCGGATGCCCCGATCAGTGCAGAACTCGGTGAGGCCGTCCAGGAGGTCTTCCCCGTGGTCGAGGGCAAGCATGAACTGCCTGCCGGTGTGGACCTGGGCGTAGCGCATGGTCAGAGTCGTCCTTTGGCTGGTCGGGAGCGAGTCAGGAGTAGTCGAGGAACGCCTTTGCGATCTCTGGGTGGGGCGTGCCTGCGGCCACGTGGGCGATGAGGAGCAGACGGGCCTTATATGGGTCGAGTGCGCCCGCACTGATCAAGCCGCGGGCCAGCAAGTCGCTCTCGGAGCCGGGGAAGGCATAGGTCGAGGTGAGGACGGGGCCGGTGCCGATACGCGATGCGAGCACGACGGGCATCACGGCTGCCAGCGCTTCCAGCCGACTGCACCACGTCTCGGGGACGTGGCCGGCGCCGAACGCGGCCACCACCAGGCCGGCGACTTTGTCCGCCAGACCCTCCAGCAACGTCCCGCTGCTGCCCAACGACGCGGCAACGATCTCCACCTGCGGCAGGCCGCCGATGGGCAGCGGTACGGGTGCAGTCGGACTCAGCGAGCGGTGGAACCGCGCTGCCCCTTCCACGACGTGTCCGAGCGGCCCGGTGCCCGGGGAATTGAAGGCTCCAGGGCTGGTCGTGTGCATCTTTCGAACGTGGCGGGCGGCATGAATTTCGTCGCCCAGGACGACGAGGACACCCGTTCCCCGAGCCTCCGCACTCACGGCGGTCTGGACGGCTGCGAGAAGATTCGCTGGGCCGTCCGCTCCCGCCGTCGCGGCATTGCGCATCGCGCCCGTGAAGACCACCGGCGTGGTGCCTTGGTAGTAGAGGTTGGTTAGGAACGCGGTCTCCTCAAGGGTGTCGGTTCCTTGAGTCACCACGACGCCGTCGACCCCCTCGCCGTCGGCCTGTTGCAGTCGACCCACGAGGCTGACGATGTCGTCGACGTCCAGGGAGGCACCCGGCATCTGCCGGAAGTCCTCCACGGTTGCCTCGGCTACGTCTTGGAGCCCGGGCACAGCGCTAACCAGGTCTGAGCCGGTCAGGGTCGGTGTGACGCCGGCTGCCGCAGCGGTGCGCGTCATGGCGATGGTGCCGCCCAGGGTGAGTACCAGAACGGTGCTGTTCGGGGCACGATCAGCGGAGAGCACGGAAGACCTTTCCAGCGGGGTGATAACGCGGACGGGTTCATCGGGACGAGGAGAGCTTGCCGAGAAAAAGCAGGGTCTCATCCAGCGCTTCGACGGTCAGCAGACGGCTGCGGGGGCGAACGAGACCGGCGACGCCGTACTCGCCCAGAGCACGGCACCGGGCAGTCAACCAGCGCCAATCCAGGCCCAGGTAGCCCGCTAGTGATCGCAGACGCGTCTCCGAGTCCTCGCCCACCAGAACGTCGGCTTCCTGCGCGTCAGCGAAAGCGGTGGCGTACGTGCGCAGCTCTCCTCGGGCCGAGGTGCTGCCAGCAGCCCACAGCGCTCCGCCAGGGACCCGCACCCAGTTGGCAACGACGGCTCGCTGGCCGGGGATCAGGGCCACTCCGTCCACCTCCGAGTACTCCGGGTTCGGCACCACCCTGGCCCGGATGCCGCAGCGCTCCATGAGGGCGATCGCCAACAGCAGCAAGACCTTCTCGTATGTCTCAGACCGCGCCACCTCGGTCTCGGGCAGACAGAAGACCCGGACGGTCTGCGCTGCGGTCCCGTGGAAACGTTCGAGGGATTGGAGGTAGTCGAGTTTGTGCTTGAAGAACAGCCAGCAGGCCGCCTCTTCGCCGCTCTGCTCACGCGTCCAGAAGATCGGGACCGTGTTCGCATCGGCTAGCTCCTGCTCGATGTGTCGGGCGCAGAAGGCGGATCCCATCCAACTGCTGCCGACGGCGGTCAGGTCGACGAGCAGCTGGCTCGGCGCTGATCGGGGCAGGGACAGGTAGGTGTCAAGGAGGTGCTGCTCGGCGTCAAGCGTCTGATCATCGGACAAGAGGCCGTCATCGAGCTGGAGGAGCGCCCAGAGGATGCCATAGGTGAGGTCGTCCAGGAGGTAAGCCGAGGGAATCGACAAACCTCCCACAGCTGGCGGTCCCGGCAGCGCGGGCCTGCGAGCAGCTATGGCGTCGCGGACGTACAGGTTGAAGTCGTCTTGACGTTCTTCGACACCTACAAGAAACCCGCGGCGCGCCGGCCGTAAGAACCGCTCCAGCTGGTACAGCCCGTCCTGGCTCAAGTCACGAACGTCGGCCTCGTCGCCTCGCCTGACGGCGGGAAGAAGGTGCACCGCGGCGCTGGTGCCATCCAGACGTTGGCGTCCAGCGATTTCCCAGATGCCCGCCGGACCGCCAGCGGGGAGCAGCAAGTTGGACGTGGGCCAGCGCGAACCGATCCGTGCGGGGACCGACTCCAGCCCCCCAGCTGGCTCGCTCGCGTGGGGTGCCGGGCTGAAGAGTTCTTCGACGGTGTGCCCGAACATGCGCTCCAGGATCTGCGCCGCTTCGCCGCGGGGCCGGCCGTACCAGGTGCCCGAGGCCCATCTGTCGAACGTCGTGCGCCCGACGCTGGCCGTGGCGAGTCGACGGTTGCCCTTCTCGGGGGCGAGCTCCCGGCCAGTGGCGGTGAAGTGGATGCAGAACGCTTCCCAGCCGAGTAGGTCGCGGTCTTTCAACAGGAGGCTGAACAGCGTCCGACGCATCGCGGCGGCCCCTCCCTGGGCGTGTACGGGCAGCAGAGCAGCGGGACGGTCTCCACGCATGGCGACAGGTGCTGCACACTTCGTGACCCTGGCTAGGATGCTCCCTCGGGTGAGCGCTTAGCAATATGGTCGAGCAAATTGCTCGACCATATTGCTTGTAGGCAGCCCGGTGAGCCGTCAGACTGGCCACCATGCCAGAAGCGAAGACGCCGTGGTCGTTGACCCTCAGCGAAGTCGGCCTGCGCCTTGAGGAGTTGCGCGAGCGACGCGGCCTCACCCAAGGGGACGTCGCGGGCCACGAAGTGCTGCATCGACGCGGTGTCAAGATCGACAACAGCGGTCTGAGCCGATTGGAGCGGGGACAGCGCCGCCGTGTCACCCGCGATCTCGTCGAGGCGCTGCTCGAGTGCTATCAGGCCAGCGCCACGGAGAGCTCTGAAATTCAGGCTCTCCTGAACGCAGACACCACGCCGGCCGGCCGTCCGCGCCCCGCACTGTGGCGGAGGAACGCCAACCTCCTTGGCCCCATGCAGTTCGAGGGCTTCCTGAAGATGGAGCGACGCGCTGCTGAGCTCTGGAACTATGAGCGCGACGTGTGGCCGGGACTGTTCCAGATCGAGGACTACGCCCGGATCGTCATCAGCCGGATGCGGCCCGAATTGCGTCCTGCAGAGGTGAAGGCCCTCGTTGACGTTCGCATGGACCGACAGCAGCAGGTCCGAGGTGGTGCACCGAAGGACTTTCGCGCTCTCGTGGACGAGAGCGCGTTCCGCGACACCATCGGCGACCGGTCAGTGTTGAGACGCCAGTTGGAGCGGATCCGCGCTGAGTCCGAGGAACATCGCAACACCATCCGCATCCTGCCGGACCTGATCGGCCTGCATCCGGGATCTGCAGGCGCGTTCGTCCTCATGGGCTTTCCCGAAGCTGCCCGTCAGGTTGTGTGGGTGGAGACCATGGTCAGTTCGGTGTACTTCGATGGTGATGAAGACGTACAGCGCTACACCGCAGCTTTCACCAACTTGTGGGAGCGGGCGCTGGACCCCACAGAGACGCGCATGCGCCTCGAGAAAAGAATCAAGGAGCTAGAACAGTGACATCGAAGCCGGACCCGTCCTCATTCGACCTGGCGTCGATCGAATGGACGGTGTCCCAGTACAGCGGCGGCGGCGGGAACTGCGTCCAGGTTGCCGTCCAGGACGGATACGTTCTGATCGGCGACTCGCAGAACCCGGGGCGGCTGCCCCAGGTATTCACTCCTGCTGAGGCGAAGGCCTGGCTGCTTGGTGCGAAGGACACGGACTTCGACTTCCTGCTCGATCTCTAACCCGTCCCGACGTGCTCAAGCGACCGGGCCGTCCCCAGGGCCGTTGGGGACGGCCCGGTCGCTGCTTGTAGCGGGTAGTCGCACCAGGCGACAATGTGAGTGCAGAGAATTTCTCTCAGTTCCTCGGCCAGTGGTCTGCGGCGCAACGCAGTCATCAATTAATCGGCACGGGCGTCTTGGCTGATCCGCGGAGGGAGCGTGAGAGGAATCGTCGGGCCTCGGCGGCATTCGATCTCGCAGTTCCTGCGAGGCTATCTCCCCGTCTTCTGGAAATTGCGGTAGGCGACTCGCCCGTGATGAGCCATCCGGCGAGGGACGTCACTCGCTCGGACTTCCGCTCGAAGGCGTATGAGGTACGTCCGCCGGGTGTAGAGACCTCACGTACGAGGGTGAATTCCTGTTTCTCGTAGTAGGCGGCGAGGGCTGGTGAAGTGCAGTCCCGTCGTACCCAGCTGATGTTCTCGCGGGCCGCACGGTCGACGGCCCAATCGGCGATGAGGGTTCCGAGTTTGCGGTGGCGTTCGGCGGGGTCCGTGACCGTTCCGTTGAGGTAGAAGGAGGTCTCCTCAGCTTCAGCGGTCGTCCAGGCCCAGGGAGCCGCAGTCCGGAGGATCGTGGTGCAGCCGATGATGCGGCGGTGGTCCTCTACCAGCACCCACATATCGCCGTCCCGCCGAGTGCAGTTGCCGGCAAGATCTTGAACGTGCTGTCCCCAGCTGGACCAGTTCGACAGCTGCTTGCTCTTCATCCATTCGGAGCGGGCCTGGATCATGGCCTCGAGGGCGCGTCGGTCCTCTGGTGTGGCTGGTCGCATCGCGAGCATGCGGTCCGCTCCTGTGTGTGCTCGTCCACGAGCGGGTTAACAAGTTGGTGTGCTGGGCGGAACCTTAGAGGCCTACTTCCTGGTAGCTACAACTTTCCCGCAGGAGCGCTTCGAAACGCCTGATGAACCATGCCGGTACGTGGAGGGATGCCCGGAAAGCGCTACTAACCTCGATCGTTCATGAGTCCTCGTCGGTTCGCTGACGGGGACTCTGTGCTTGCGAGGTGCGGAATTTCGTGGGCTGGGGCAGGTTGGCGGCCCGGCTGTCGCGTCGGGTGGGCGCCGGGGTTCCACGGCTCCGGGATGTTGCTGTGGCTCGTCGGGACGGTCGGAGTCACTGGTCAGCCGGGGTTCGGCAGGGCTGCGAGTCGCTGGACCGCGTGGGTGATCACATCCGTCCAGGGCCATCGGGCGGTGAAGCGGAGCCAGCGGCGGCGGCCGGTGGTGACCAGCTGAGCGGCGGCAGAGAACAGGCGCAGGCGAAGCCGTTTGGGCTCCCAGCGGCGGCTTTCTGCAGTCAGGGCGAGCATCGGCATCCAGACGAGGAGGTCGAGTGCGATCTGGACGATCTCCAGCCAGATCCGGTTCTGGGCGGTGTCGTGCAGGGGCAGGTTGCGCAGGCCGGTGTCGCGGGCGTTTCGGATGCGGTCCTCGCAGCGGGCCCGGCGGCGGTGACGTAGTTCCAGGTCGGCGAGCTGGCCGCCTTGGGTGTTGGTCGCGAAGCAGGTGAGTCGTAGTCCGTCGAGGTCGGTGAATCGCAACTGGGCGCCGGGGTGCGGTCGTTCTTTGCGGACGATCAGCCGCATACCCTTGGGCCACGTGCTCAGGTCGGGGATGTCGGTGATCTCCGCGACCCAGGCGCCGGGCCGCTCGGTGCCGTCGGCGTCGTAGCCCGGCGTCCATGCCCAGGGCGGCTGCAAGTTCCGGGGTGGTGAGGGTTGGCCGGGCTGTCGTCGGTTGGGGTGGATAGCAGGGCAGGCACGGGTTTCGTGATCATTGTGGTTCCTACGCCCGATGATCACGAGGTGGCCCGTGCCTGCTGCAATATCTTCTCCGGTCCCTGCCGTGCTGATGAGGCTGGGTCCGCTGGACGCCGGTCAGGTCGCCGATCTGCGTTCCTACCTCGATGCGGTGCCCGATCCGCGCTCGCGGCGGGGCCGTTGGTACTCACTGACCGCGATCTTGCTGGTGTGCGCCTGTGCGGCCGTGTCGGGAGCGAGGAGCATCGAGGAACTCGCCGAGTGGGGCCAGCGCGCCTCGAACGCACTCCTGGTAGTGATCGGGATCCGGCGTCACCTGCTCGGCTGGCGACGCACTCCGTCACCGGCCACGATCGGCCGGGTGCTGGGGACCGTTGACGGTGACGCCCTGGACCGGGCGGTGGGCGCCTACCTCGCCGACCGGCACCGCGTCGCCACCGAGCCGGCCCACAGGCCATCGCCCTCGGCGTCCGGGCGGCCGTGTGTGATCGCTGTCGACGGCAAGACACTCAAGGGATCAGCCCGTCTGACCGCGAAGCGCCGGCATCTGCTCTCCGCGGTCACCCACGCCCCGGTCGTCACCCTCGCGCAGGTGGAAGTGGGCGCGAAGACGAACGAAACCACACATTTCCAACCGCTCCTGGCACCGCTGGACCTGGCCGGCACCGTCGTCACCTTCGACGCGCTGCACTCGGTCAAGGCGAACGTCTCCTGGCTGGTCGAGACGAAGAAGGCCCACTACATCGCCGTGATCAAGACCAACCAGCCGACCGCCCACAGCCAGCTCGCGGACCTGCCGTGGCGCGATATTCCCGTCCAGCACACCGCCTCCACCACCGGGCACGGCAGGCGCGAGTCCCGCTCGATCAAGACCTGCGCCGTCCCGGACGAACTCGGCGGGATCTCCTTCCCCCACGGCCGCCTGGCCATCCGTGTCCACCGCCGCCGCAAGCAAACCGGCCAGCGCGAGACCCGGGAGAGCCTCTACGCCGTCACCAGCCTCGACGCCCACCAGACCGGCCCCGCCGGCCTTGCCACCGCGATCCGCGGGCACTGGGGGATCGAGAACTCCTCACACCACATCAGGGACGTCACCTTCGCCGAAGACGCCTCCACCGTCCACACCGGCACCGCACCCCGCGCCATGGCAACCCTCCGCAACCTCGCCATCGGCGTCCTGAAGACCCTCGGATCCGACAACATCGCCAAAACCACCCGAGCGATTCGAAACGAACCCGAACGAGCACTCCACATCCTGGGCATCACAACCGAACCAGACACCTACGGAACTTGATCAAGCCCTGGTCCATGCCTTCTTCGGAATCTTCAGGACGGCCTGGTGGATGGCGTCGGTAATGGTCATTCCGACGGAATACGACAGCCACCGGCCCCGGCGGGAGAGCCAGTCGAGGAAGGCATGGGTCCCGCCGGCGGAGTCGGTGCGGATCAGCGTCTTCCGGCCCCGCCGCAGGTGCTTGGGGAGTTGGGCCAGGGCGAGTTGGGCTGTTTCGATGTGATCGCTCGCGGTGTTGGAGCCGGCGTTGCCGGGCCGCAGCAGCGCGGCGACCGGCTCTCCGGAACCGGCCTGGCCGTGGTCGACGAACGCGACGAGCGGATGATGACCGAAGGTTTTCTTCCAGGTCGCGGTGGCGTCCTGCTTCTCGGAGTGCGCGAGGACCAGCACGCCGTCGATGTCCACGATCACGTGACCGTCGGCGGCCGGACTTCTCACCCCGGCCAGTTCCCAGACCCGCGACCGTACTTCTGCCCGCGCCGACCGGATCGCGGTGAGCGCCTTCGGCCCGGCTGCGGCGAGGACGTCGATGAGCCGGGAGACCGTGGGATCGGATGCCACCGGGCCGAACACGTCGGGCTCGGACCGCAACATGGCGACATCGGCGAGGCAGTCCCCGCCCAGAGCCGTCGCGAGCGCGACATCCAGCAGGACCTTGCCCGGGTCGTGCACTGTCCGCGGCTTGCGCCACGGCGCCAGCGCCGCCGATATCGCGGTGTCCAGGCCGGACTTGCGGACCGACTCGACCAGCAGCACCGCCCCGGCCTGCGAGACCACCCCACCGCCACCGCCCTCGACGCGGACACGCGGGTACAACCCGATACGCTTGCTCACCTGGAGAGTGCTTCTTTCCGTGCAGCCAACAGGACCCTAGACAAGTCCCATCGTTGCAGGTCAAGCACTCTCTGCTTATTTGATCAAGGCATGGACAGGTCCACTCGTGAAAGCGCGAGGCTAACCGACAGGTCACCCGTCGCCGAGCCGACCCGGCTGGGGTCAGTTCGGGCCGCAGTAGGCACGGCTCGGCGCAGCCCGTCGGCGAGGCGCTGGGCAAGGACGGCGGCCTGGTGGGCGCCGGCCGGCCCGCGGGTGGCCTCGATGGCGCGGATGAATGCGGATCCGACGATGACCGCGTCGGCATAGGAGCCGACGAGGGCCGCCTGCGCTGGAGTGGAGACGCCGATGCCGACAGCGACGGGGTGGGTGAGGGCGCGCAGGCTGTCGACGAAGGTCGGCAGGCCTCGGTGAAGTGGGCCTTGGCCGCCGGTGACGCCGGCCGTCGCGGGGGCGTAGACCGCAGTCGCGGGTGACGACGACGGCGATCGGCGTGCCTGCCGGTGGCCGGGATGAAGCGGCCGTTCACACGTCGCCCTCCGGCTCGGAAACTCCGGCTGCCCGGCTAACGAGCGGTGTGATGGCTCCCGACCCGGCCGGATGTACCTCCAGGCCGCCATCGGCGTTCAGCACCGGGCGACGGCTTGGGTAGGTGCGCCTTGCCGTCTCCAGGTCACGCTCGTCGAAGTCGCCGGTGAAGACGAGCACGCCGTGGAGGAGTTCAACTTTCTGCGCGGCGGTGGGCCAGCGGGAGAGTAGGGCTTCTGCGGTCATGGGGGCTGCTGGCGGTGGCAGGTCCGGTCCAGTCATGCGCGACCCTCTCTCGGTCGGGGCAGGCGGGTCTGTTATTGCAACAGTCCCGCTTGATAGTGCTGGTCGTGGTGCTGGACTGCCCGCCGGGGAAAGGCGCGGGCCATCCAGTCTTCTGGTGCTCCGACCTGGCGAAGTGTTGCGATCTGCCGGTCGTAGTCGCGCCCTTCGGGGCTGGCGTGGACGCGGAGGTAGAGGGGGTCGTCCTTGCCGGTGGTGTGGCCGTCGAAGTAGAAGGCGCAGGTGTGGTTCCACTGGTAGGGGGCGTCTGGTTCAGCGCAGTGGCAGAACCGGTGGGCCACGCGTGCCGGTAGTCCCCATCGTGGGTGGCACAGCCGCTGAAGGAGCTGGTCGTGCCACAGGGCCCGGGGGTGGCCGGTGCGGGCGTCGATCTTCCAGCTGTCGCCGTCGTCCCAGCACTGGACGCGGTAGAAGGCGGTGACGGTGTGGAAGAGCGCGATACGCCGGAGCAGAGCGCTGCCCACCGCGGCCCGTGTGGCTCGCGTGCTTTCGCGACTGGGACAGGCGTTGAGGTAGTCGCATTCCACGGGATCGAGGCGCGGGGCCGTCCACAGCGGTCGCTGTCCGTTGCCTTCGCGCCAGTGCCGGTTTCGGCGTTCGACATCGGCCCAGCTCTCTTTCAGCCCGCGGGGCAGAGCGAGTACGAGCGTCGCCTCTGGCCCGGAGTCTTTCACCATGTGCAGGTGCAGTTGTCGGCCGCCGGCCTCGATGCCGCTCATCCGCAGGCCGGGAATCCCGGGTACATCGTTCCCGTTTCCCGGTGCGGGAGTTGCGGGCAGCAGACGGCTCAGACAGTGCTCAGGGAAGGAGTAGCGCGCCTGGCCCATGTAAGGGTCGAGGTGCAGGGTGAGGGAAGTGCTGGAACCGGTCAGTGAAGCAATGCCGAAGGGGTGTGCGCACAGGTCCGGAGAGGTGCCCAGTTCCTCGAGGACGTAGCTCTCCAGCCGCATCTGCGCGGGCGAGGCCGGGGGTGCCGGGTGGCTGGTGCGAAGGCCGGCGCGGCGGGACTGCCCACTGCACTCGGCCCAGTAGCGCAACTTGCGGGACTCCCACGAGGAGCGGCTGCTCACGACAGTGCCTTCCTGACGTGCCCCTGCCCGATCCCGGCACGCCTACGAACACTGACGATCTGCTGGGTGTGATCACGGTGGTACAGGCCGGTGCAATGCCACGCTCCTTGCGTTCCTGTACGCCGGATCGGGCGGCGGTCGGAACGTGGCCCGCCTCGGGCCATGCCCGCCCATCATCCAGCGTCCTCACGGGACAAGACGGACGACACCGCCAGGGGTTCACCCGGACGGGTTGTGCCTCAAGCCTGGAGGGGACAGGTGAGCGGGAGCACGCAGCGCCAGGAACTCGTGCTCAACCAGCCATGCGACCACCGCGCGCAAACGGGCGACAGGCACACCCAATCCATCGGCCCAGTGGACGAACCCGAACGGGACCGGTCCGCTGCCATGGAGTTGGCCGGACAGGATGTCCAGCACATCCCGGCAGGTGCCGTCGTTACGCGGAGGGTTCCTACCGTTGGCGGCCCGGGCCTGCATGCGGTGCAGGAAACCGGCCGCCCTTCCCGCCGGTCCCGTGATGACGCCGAAGTCGCACATGCAGCTGCTCACGCACAGCACAACGTCCAGCCCCTCGTGAACAACTCCTGGCGGTGCCCAGACTCACCCGAACAGACGCTCTGTGTCGCGTGTAGGGCCTGCCGACCCGCGAGGGCTGCCGCCTCGCATGGACGCCCACCGCCCTGTCATTGCGCGTCGGGCTCGGCCCGGAGCGGCCTTTGCAGCGTCAGGTCAAGGACGCTCCCCGGCCGCCGAAGAAGTCGGCGAACGTGGCGACGGGCAGGCTCGCAGCACGGGCCTGGGGGGTGTGGCCGGACGGGTTGCGGAAGTGCACTGTGTCGCCTTGGCGGCCGGTGACGAGCACGAGGTGGCCACCCTTGCCGGGGGCGGGATTCTCGGGGCGGCGGATCTCCTTGTGTACGGAGGCCATCACGATGCGCCCGTCGTCGAGCAGGGCGAGGAGGTCGGGCACGGTCAGGGTGCGGTGCACCTCGGCGTCAAGGGGGTGGACATCGCGCACGTACTGGACGAACGGGGCGTAGATCAGGCCGCGGATCGCGTCGGTGTCCGCGTCCTCGGTGTACGCCCCGTATTTCCGGGCGCCGTCGAGGAGCTCGAACATGGTGGGCGCGTTGCCGGTACGGGCGAGGAGTGCCATGCGCAGGCAGGCGATGCCGCACATGTGGCCGGACCACCGGCCGTAGGTCTCGAGGTCGGGGGCGCCCGACTCGGCCCAGCGGGGATCGTCGTCGTGAGCGCGGCCCTCTTAGGCGAAGGCGGCGATCAGATCCGGGCTGGCGTACTGCGTGACGGTGTCGAACTGGTGGTCAGACACGTAAGGGTTCCTTCCGGTGGGTGGCCTGGCTGATCAGCCGGTGGAAGGTGGGCAGGTCCACGCCGCCGCCAGAGATCACCACCCCGATCATCCCCGACTCGTGGGGGACGTGGCCGGCGAGGACGGCGGCCAGGACGCAAGCGCCACTCGGTTCGGCTACGACCTTCAGGTGCCGGAAAGCGAAGGCCATGGCGGTGGTGATGTCCAGGTCGGTCACCGTCACGACGGCGTCGAGCAGCCGGGAGTTCACGGCCCACGTCATCGGTGAGGGGCTGGTGTGCCCCAGGCCATCGGCGATGGTTGCCGGGACCTCGGGCAGGGCGATGCGCTGACCACAGCGCATCGACAACAGGGTGTCGGCGCCTTCCTCCGGTTCCACGCCGATGACCTTGATACCGGGGTAGAGGTGCTTGGCGATCGTGGCGGTCCCGGCGGCGAGGCCGCCGCCGCCGACCGGCACGACGAGAGTCTCGATCTCGGGGTGGTCGGTGAGCAGTTCCAGGGCGGCGGTCCCGGCGCCGGCCATGATGTGCCGGGAGTTCGCCGAGGGGACCACGGCCAGTCCGTCACGGGCGGCGATCTCGGCCACGAGGGCGTCCCGGTTCTCGGAGTCCCGGTGGTAGGTGACGACCCTGCCGCCCAGCGCGCGGATGCCTTCGACCTTCGGGGCCGGGGCGTCAGCGGGGATGACGACGGTGGCCGGCACTTCGAGGAGTCTGCCAGCAAGCGCGAGAGCCTGAGCGTGGTTTCCGGAGGAGGCGCCGACCAGGCCGCGGGCGCGTTCCTTGGCGGGGAGGGAGGAGGCGTGGTGGTAGGCGCCGCGGAACTTGAAGGATCCGGTGCGCTGGAGGCTCTCGGCCTTGCACACGACCGGCCAGCCGGCAGCCTGGTCGAGGGAGAGCGCGGAGAGGGCCGGGGTGCGGGCGGCGACCGGCTCGAGGTTGGCGGCGGCGTCCTGGACGTCGCGGGCGGTCAGCTCGGTCACGGCCGGTACCCCCCGCTGGTCGTGGCGGTGGCGAGGATCAGGTGGATGAGCTGGTCGTAGTCGATGTTCGCCGCAGCCGCCATGGTGGCGAGGTTCCCGGTGTGCGAGAGGCCGGGCAGGGTGTTGATCTCCAGCCAGACCGGGCGGCCGTCCGGGGAGACGATGAAGTCGGATCGGGAGTAGCCCGAGCAGCCCAGGGCGTCGTGCGCGGTGAGCGAGGCGGTAGTGATCGCTTCGAGGGCGGAGTCGGGGAGGTCGGCCGGGCACTCATAGCGGTACTTGGTCTTGTCCCGCTTGGTGGCGTAGTCGTAGAAGTCGGCGTCGGAGGGGATCGTCGACAACGGCGGCAGGGCGACGGGCAAGCCGTCGATCTCCAGGACCCCGCAGCTCACCGGGGTGCCGGTGGTGAACGGCTCGGCGAACCAGCCGTCGGCCGGGTCGATCGTGCGCAGGGCGGCGGTGAGCTGGTCGGTGTCGCGGCAGACCGTCATCCCGATCGAGCCGCCTTCGGACAGCGGCTTGAGGATCAGCGGGAACGAGATCATGCCGGTGATGGCCTGCGTGCTCACGTCACCGTCGCGAGCCGGGAGGGTGACGCTGGGCAGGACTGCCACCCCGGCGGCCGCAGCGAGGGTCTTGGCGCGGACCTTGTGCATTCCGACGGCGGAGGCCGCCACACCGGAGCCGGTGTAGGGGATGTTCAGGCATTCCAGTAACCCCTGGAGCTTGCCGTCCTCGGCGTACTGCCCGGCGATGGCCAGGAAGGCCACATCCGCGCCCCGGATCTGGTCAGTGAAGTCCTTGTCGGCGGAGTCGAGAAACGCCGTGGTGTAGCCCTGCCGGTCAAGGGACTCCAGGGCGGCGCGGCCGGACATCAAGGACCGCTCCCGCTCGGTGGACCTGCCGCCGGAGACGACGGCGATCCGGCCGGGCTGAAGAGACTGCATCGTCATCAGGTTGTACTCCTGTTCCTCGGGGCTGTGGCCGGTCTCAGATGCGCCGGCACTTGCAGGCGCTACGGTCGGATGGACTGAACCGGCGGGCGCTTGGCCGTGCCGGGCAAGCCCTGCTGATTCGGAGTGCGTTTCGTGATCCCCCTTTCGCTCGAAGCCGTCGCGGCCGCCGTCGGCGGACGCCTGTGCGACGTGCCGAACCCGTCCGTGCTGATGACCGCGCCCGCCGTCGTCGACTCCCGCACGATCGAGCCCGGTGGTCTCTTTGCTGCGCTTCCCGGTGAGCACACCGACGGGCACGCCTTCGCGGCGAACGCCGTGAAAGCCGGGGCGGTGGCGGTCCTCGCCGCCCGGCCCGTCGGCGTCCCGGCCGTGGTCGTCGAGGACGTGCTGGACGCCCTCGCCGCCCTGGCCCGCACCGTGCTGGCCGCCGTGCCCGAGGCGACGGTGATCGGGCTGACCGGCTCGGCCGGCAAGACCAGCACCAAGGACCTGATCGCGCAGGTCCTCCCCGAGCTCGGCCCGACGATCGCCACGGTCAAGTCGTTCAACGGCGAGATCGGCATGCCGCTGGCCGTGACCCACCTGGATCAGGGCGTGCGCTACATCGTGCTCGAGATGGGCGCCCGCGGCATCGGCCACATCACCCACCTGACCCGCATCGCCCCGCCGTCGGTCGGCCTGGTCCTCAACGTGGGAACCGCCCACGTCGGCGAGTTCGGCGGCCGAGAGCAGATCGCGCAGGCCAAGGGCGAGCTCGTCGAGGCGCTCCCTACGGCCGGCCTGGCGATCCTCAACGCTGACGACCCGCTGGTCGCCGCCATGGCCTCCCGTACCTCCGCCCGGGTGCTGACCTTCGGTGTCGACAACGACGCCGACGTCCGGGCCCTGGCCGTCACCGTCGACGCCTCCGGCCGGGCCTCGTTCACCCTTGCGGCAGCCGGCACCAAGGCGCGAGTCGCTCTCTCCCTTCACGGCGTGCACCACGTGTCGAACGCACTGGCTGCCGCCGCCGTCGCGATCGGGCTGGGCGCCGACGTGGAGAAGACGGCGGCCGCGCTGTCCCGCGCGGTCCTGGTCGCATCCGGGCGCATGGAGGTCACCGACCGGCCCGACGGGATCCGGATCATCAACGACGCCTTCAACGCGAACCCCGATTCGATGAAGGCAGCCTTCACGGCCCTTGCGGCCATGAAGGACGGCCGCCGGACCATCGCCGTCCTCGGCGAGATGAAGGAGCTCGGTGCCGACGGCGCCGAGGAGCACCGGCAGGTCGGCCGTCTCGTCGCCACCGCCGGCATCGACGTGCTGATCGCGGTCGGTGGCGACGACGCGCGGGCCATGGCCGAGGCTGCCCAGCAGGACAACCCGCCGCTGAAGGTCGTCGGCGCCGACGACCGGGACCACGCCCTGACCCTGGCCAACGACCTGATCCAGCCGGGGGACATCGTCCTGGTCAAGGGCTCCCACAGTGTCGAGCTGGAGCACACGGCGGTACGCCTGGCCCAGCCCGACACCATGGCCGGAGACCGCTAGACGAAGGTAAGGGGCCGGTCCGCTGGCGCCAGCAGCAACGCCCCCAGACCGGCCACCTCGCCCACGCCCATCGTCAGGACCACGTCACCCGGCGCGGCGAGGGCGGCGACCACATCCGCGGCCTCGGCCAGGCCGCCGACCTGGCGGACGCGAGCTCCGGCCCCCACGGCCGCTTCCTCCATCGCGCCCCGGGACGCCAGGCTGGCCGACGAGGGCACGGCGTCGCGGACGGGCAGGAGCACCACCTCGTCCGCGGCCGCGAGCGCCACGCCCATCCGCGCCCCCAGGACCCGCACCCGCGTCGACCCGCACGGCTCGAACGCGACGATCACCCGGCCTCCGGCCAGCTCGCGCGCGGTGGTGATGTCCGCGGCGATCGCGGTGGGGTGGTGGGCGAAGGAGTCCACCACCCGCACGCCCCGCCGCTCGCCGACCAGCTGCATCCGGCGCCGCACACCCCGGAAGCCAGACAGTCCAGCCGCCAGCGACTCGGGCCGCTCGCCCAGGACCCGGCCCGCCGTGTACGCGGCGAGCGACGCGAGCACCGCCGGACGGCCGGGAGTGCGCACCGTCCACGACACCCGCGTGCCGTCCAGGTCGAGCACGGTGACCGCGCTGCCTTTCTGAGAAGGCTCCGCGGACAGCAGCCTGACGTCGGCGCCGGCAGTCTCGCCGAAGGTCACCACCTGCACGCCGCCGTGGCTGCGGACCCGGCTGGTCACCTTGCGGGCCCCGGCGTCGTCGGCGCACACCACCAGGGCCTTGGCGCCGACCGCGAAGTCCGTCAGCGTCCCCACCACGTCCCCGGTACCGGCGAAGGTCTCGGGGTGGTCGTCGTCGGCGTTGAGCACGACCGCGACGTCCGGCCGGTACTGCGCCACGCTCCGGTCGGACTCGTCGCCTTCCGCGATCAGGAGGCTCGAATCGGTGTGCCCGTTGACGGAGCCGACGGGCGTGGCACCGGCCACCCACGACGGGAGCAGATGCCCCACGGCGTCGGCCAGCATCATTGTGGCCGTCGACTTCCCGTGCCGTCCCGGCCACGACCACCGACCGGTCCGCCTCGACCACGAGCTGCGCCAGGACGTGGGAGCGGTGCGCCACGGGCACACCTGCCGCCCGCGCCGCGACGATCTCCGGGTTGGCGGCGTCGATGACGCTGGACCACACGACCACCGACGCCCCGGCGGTGTTCGCGGCGTCGTGCCCGAAGTGCACCCGGCAGCCCGCCTCCTCCAGCGCGGCCGCAGCCTCGCCCATCCGCAGATCCGAGCCGGTGACCTGCGCGCCGCGGCCGGCGAGCAGGTGGGCCAGCGCGGACATGCCTGCCCCGCAGATCCCCACGAAGTGAGGACGGCCCAGGTCCAGCGGACTGGCGGGCGGCGGGATTTCTACGTACCTGGTTTCAACCACAGCAGTGACTCCTCGCAGTGAGGTGGTGCCTGATGTGACGCTCCTCCCGCCGACCGCGGGAGAAGAAGGGGTGCGGGTAGCAGGGCGCTGGAGAGGCCCGGTTGATTGGTCCTCGCCGTTGGCATTGCCGGAAGCCCCCATGACGATGAGTCAACATGCAGACGCGCAGCGTGGACAGCTGCCACAATGTCTGCCAGTTGTAGGCCCGTTGTGAACCAGGACCAACGATCGGCCGGACATGACTCTCGGGGAGCGCATCCGCGCGGCACGCCAAGCCAGACGCCCCAGGTGCAGCCAGGCGAAGCTCGCAGACGAGCTGTCGGTGGCGCGCTGGGGGAAGGCCGGGTTTCTCGACCGGCAGCAGGTCTACCGGTGGGAGACCGAGCGACGGGTGCCCACGGAATGGCTCCCGTTCATCGAACAGGTCCTCCAGCTTGATCTATCCGGGGAGAATGAGGCGCCGTTCGCCGATACCGTGGCCTCAGTCATGTGCTTGGGAGGCAGGGACGTGTTGGACCGACGGCAGTTCCTCACAGCGTCCGCTGCCGTCGGGCTTGCCGCACTCGACCTGCCCGACGCCGAGGCAGTCACCCGCCGCGCGAACCGGCCCGGCCCCGTCGCGGTGGGCATGGGCGAGGTGGCGGCCGTCCGCACCATGACCACCACCCTGGGCGACGTCGCCTCCGAACTCGGTGGCGGGCACGCCCTGGCCGTCCGCTACCTCACCATCGACGTCAAGCGCTGGCTGGACGGCCGCTACGCCGACAAAGTCGGCCGTGAGCTGTTCGCCGCCACCAGCGAGCTCGTGCACCTGATCGGCTGGATGGCCCGAGATGAGGGCAACCACGGCCTGAGCCAGCAGTACAACCTCTACAGCTACCGGCTCGCCGCCGAGGCCGGCGAGAACGAACTCGCCGCCACCGTCCTGCGCGGACCAGGCCATCGACCTCGGCCACATCCCCACGGCCGTACGGCTCGCCGAGGCATGCGAACAGCGCGGCCGGAAGCTGACCAACCCCAAGGCGCTGGCGTATTACCGCAACACGTTCGCTCGCGCGGCAGCCGCCGACGGCGACCACACCACCGCCGCGAAGCTACTGACCTTCGCCCAGACCGCAATCGAGCGCGCCCCCACCCAGCCGGGCCAGTCGTGGGCCAGCCACTACAGCCACGGCCGGTGGGCCCATGAGGCCGGCATGATCCATGCGCAGATGGGTAGCCTCGCCGCCGCTGAGGAACACCTGCACCTGGCGCTCGACATCCACGGCCTCGACCGCAAACGCACCCGGGCGATCGTGCTCGCTGACCTCGGCCACGTCCAGCTCAAGCGCGGCAACATTGCCCAGGCTCTGGCGACCTGGAGCGAGTTCTTCGACTGCGCCGACGGCGTACAGTCCGTCCGCATCAACGACGGACTGACCAACATCGCCGCCCGTCTGCCCGGCCTTCCCGACAGCCCGGCCGCTGCCGAACTCGGCGAGCGCATCACCGCCCGAGGATGAGCGCATCCCTCTCCGTCACGCGCTGGCCGCCGCGCCCGGCCCGACGGATGCAGCCCCCGCACACACACGTAGGCGGGAAAGTGGGGCCCTCGGTCATGTACGCGGTGAAGGGGACGGCGGGACCGGCCCACCGAGCCGATCACGCTGTCGTCGTCACCAACGGCGCCTTCACCCGAGACGTCATGGCCTGGGGCCACCGGCACAGCGTCCACTGGGTCGACCGGGACAAGCTTCGGCGCTGGGCGGAGACCGGTACGGCGCTGCACGAGCTCATCGGGCTCCCGGCACACGCCCGTCGCGGCCGGTTCAAGCGTGCTGCCTGACAGGCACTTCCCCATCATCGACGTTCTGGAGGTGCGGTGTTCGACGAAGACGGGTCCCTCGACCCGCTGCTGAAGTTCCTGCTGTACGCCGTCCTCGCGCTGGCGATCGGCAAGATGCTGTGGGAGTGGCTCACGGAAGACGTCAGCCGGTGGATCACCGTGGATCTGTGGGGGCTGATCGCCGATCATCCCTGGTGGACCGGCTTCATCGTCGTCGGCGCACTAGCCTCGCTCATCCTCCTCGCGAAGCTGCTCTCGTTCCTGTTCAGCGCCGACACGTACGCCTACGTCGATCAGGACGAGGACTACGCCTCCAGCTCTCCGCCGAGGGAGGCGGTAGATCCGGATGTGCTGACCTTCAAGATGAAGCAGCTGGCCGCGATGAGCGCGGCGGGCTTCGAGCAGGCGTGCGCCGATCTTCTGGCCCGTGACGGGTTCCGCAGCACACGGCGGGTGGGAGGAGCCGGCGACCTTGGGGTGGACGTCAGCGCCCGGAACCACGACGACCGGCTCCTGATCTTGCAATGCAAGCAGTACGCGGCGCCGGTCGGCTCGGGGCACGTGCAGAAATTCAACGGAACGGCCCGCCTTCATCATGGAGCCGATGTGCCGATCATGATCGGACTCAACGGCTTCACCCAGCCTGCGATCGACTTCGCCGCGCACCACGACCTCATCCTCATGGGCCGTCCCGAACTGAAGAAGTGGGCTCACGGCCAGCACCTGTACGACGTCTTGGGCATCCCGAGCACGACCCAGTGACCCCAGACCCACCCCCTTAACAGGGCGGGCAAACGGGACGTTGACGTTCTCGGAGATCCGTCCGGACGACTCCGCGGGGTACCCCGTCAGGTCTGGTCAGATCGCCACGCTGGCTACCTCTTTGTCTCACTCAGGTCACTCGGGCGGGTCGACCCGTGATTGGAGCTGCTGCCAGCAGTGGCGGACGTGCTGTTCAGCCTCTCGTATGGCAGAGGAGGCGTCGTCGGAAAGCGCGCCTGGAGATGATGGGGCCTTGTCCTTGTCGGCGTGGGGTGTGCTGCGGCGACGCGGCGGGTGAGCAGCGCGAGCACCAACGACGACAGGTCGTCCGCTCGACATGTGCCGGGTCTGGCCGGCCCCGCGGAGCGCTCCCGGAGAATGGAGCCATGGAACGACTGATCGACTTCTCGCGCGACCGGCTGATGCTGTGCGGCGGCTGCGACCGTCGCCTCGTCGTCGATCTGGACTGGATCGACCGATGGGAGCAGGGCGGAGAGAAGTGCCCCGGCTGCGGCCTGACGTGCGAGCACGAGGACGCGCCCCGGGTGACGGTCGATCCCGACGACCCGGCGCTCGACGACGACCGGGTTGCGACCGTCTCCTGGTACCACACGAGCACGCAGCCGGACTGGCCGACGAGGGACTTCGATCCGGCCGCCGTCCTCGCGCCCGAGACCCGCAGGATGATGGGCGGCGACGAGCCTGTGGCCGCCTGGGCCGCACGCCAGCGGGCGAAGGCGCTCCACATCGGCACGTACGAGGCCGCGGTCCACAACATGCTCAGGCGGATCCGCGACCAGGCCGACCGCAACCAATTTTACCTGTACCGAGTCCATCTGAATCCGTCCGTCGTGGTTCGCGAGGGCTGGCTCATCGATCCCAGCGACTTCGTCGGCGACGTCGTCCTCGACCAGGTCTGCCCTCCAGGCGTCGACGGTGCCCGCTACCTCAACTACCACGAGGACCCCGGCGGGCTCTCCCTGGCGCTGGGGCGGGAAGCGATCGCCGGCGTTCAGCAGGTCACAGTTCCGCTCCCGGATGCCTGGGACGCCGACTGGGTGAGAGAGGCCGTCGCGGCCCTCGAGACCGCTTCCGACGCCCCCGTCTCGGCGACCGGCAAGCTGGCCCGCTTCATACGGCCGGCCTCGCCGCGAGCTGTCCTGGGCCGTGAGCTCGCGGCGGCGCTGGCTGGCCGCCTGCCGGTCAACCTCCCAGGGCTTGATCAAGTTCCGTAGGTGTCTGGTTCGGTTGTGATGCCCAGGATGTGGAGTGCTCGTTCGGGTTCGTTTCGAATCGCTCGGGTGGTTTTGGCGATGTTGTCGGATCCGAGGGTCTTCAGGACGCCGATGGCGAGGTTGCGGAGGGTTGCCATGGCGCGGGGTGCGGTGCCGGTGTGGACGGTGGAGGCGTCTTCGGCGAAGGTGACGTCCCTGATGTGGTGTGAGGAGTTCTCGATCCCCCAGTGCCCGCGGATCGCGGTGGCAAGGCCGGCGGGGCCGGTCTGGTGGGCGTCGAGGCTGGTGACGGCGTAGAGGCTCTCCCGGGTCTCGCGCTGGCCGGTTTGCTTGCGGCGGCGGTGGACACGGATGGCCAGGCGGCCGTGGGGGAAGGAGATCCCGCCGAGTTCGTCCGGGACGGCGCAGGTCTTGATCGAGCGGGACTCGCGCCTGCCGTGCCCGGTGGTGGAGGCGGTGTGCTGGACGGGAATATCGCGCCACGGCAGGTCCGCGAGCTGGCTGTGGGCGGTCGGCTGGTTGGTCTTGATCACGGCGATGTAGTGGGCCTTCTTCGTCTCGACCAGCCAGGAGACGTTCGCCTTGACCGAGTGCAGCGCGTCGAAGGTGACGACGGTGCCGGCCAGGTCCAGCGGTGCCAGGAGCGGTTGGAAATGTGTGGTTTCGTTCGTCTTCGCGCCCACTTCCACCTGCGCGAGGGTGACGACCGGGGCGTGGGTGACCGCGGAGAGCAGATGCCGGCGCTTCGCGGTCAGACGGGCTGATCCCTTGAGTGTCTTGCCGTCGACAGCGATCACACACGGCCGCCCGGACGCCGAGGGCGATGGCCTGTGGGCCGGCTCGGTGGCGACGCGGTGCCGGTCGGCGAGGTAGGCGCCCACCGCCCGGTCCAGGGCGTCACCGTCAACGGTCCCCAGCACCCGGCCGATCGTGGCCGGTGACGGAGTGCGTCGCCAGCCGAGCAGGTGACGCCGGATCCCGATCACTACCAGGAGTGCGTTCGAGGCGCGCTGGCCCCACTCGGCGAGTTCCTCGATGCTCCTCGCTCCCGACACGGCCGCACAGGCGCACACCAGCAAGATCGCGGTCAGTGAGTACCAACGGCCCCGCCGCGAGCGCGGATCGGGCACCGCATCGAGGTAGGAACGCAGATCGGCGACCTGACCGGCGTCCAGCGGACCCAGCCTCATCAGCACGGCAGGGACCGGAGAAGATATGGCAGCAGGCACGGGCCACCTCGTGATCATCGGGCGTAGGAACCACAATGATCACGAAACCCGTGCCTGCCCTGCTATCCACCCCAACCGACGACAGCCCGGCCAACCCTCACCACCCCGGAACTTGCAGCCGCCCTGTCAACCTCCGGGATCAATTCAAGTCGACCGCAGCGTTCGCCGAGGGCGACGATCCAGCTCGGTGGGCGCGTCGGACCAGCGCCCTGCTCGACCTGATCGGGAATCCAACGCGCGTGCTGTCGGCGCTCGGCAAGGCTGAGCACCGACAGGTCTGAGGACCCAGGGGATCACGGCTGACCTCCCGGGTGAAGGTGCGGCCGGATCGGCCGCGCGGCGGGGCGGAGGGTGGCAGGCTGGGCGGAGGGAGTCCCAGCGGGTGAGGAGGAGCAGGGGTGAAGGCGGCAGGCCGCCAGAGCGGGCCGGTGGTGTATCTGCTGGTCGGGCTGACCGGGTCGGGCAAGACCACGTACACCAGGCGGCGGCTGGAGCCGTCCGGGGCGGTGCGGCTGTCCGTGGACGAGCGGGTGCACGCCCGGCACGGCCGCTACGGCGTGGACTACCCGGAGCGGGACTACTTCGCCCTGGAGACCCCGGTGGTCGCCGAGGTCCGCGAGGAGCTGGTCGAGCGGGTCGCCGCCGGGCAGGACGTGGTGCTGGACCACGGACTGTGGACGCGTGCCGCCCGCGACGAGTGGAAGAAGCTCGTCGAGGAGGCCGGCGGAAGCCCGCGGCTGCTGTACTTCCTCGTCCCCCGCAATGAGTTGCTGCGGCGCCTTGCCGAGCGCAACGAGCGGAAGGACGCCAACGTGCTGACCGTCTCGGAATCGGCGCTGGAGGACTTCTACGCCCGCTTTGAGCCCCCTCACGACGAGGGCGAGGAGATCATCGAGCCCGGCTCCTTCTGACCCGCCGCGGGCACCGGGGGCCGCCACGTGGCGACCAGTCGTGTCGCCTCCGCCTACCACACCCGCCGCTTCACCCAGGTGCCCCGTCTGAAGAAGGTGCCGCGGGTGCCGACCCCTGCGGACCGCAATCCCGGCAAGCCCTGGCGGCCCGGCACCTCCACGGTGATCTCCCGGACGGCCTCCACCACCTCGATGCGATTCATCGCGGCCCGCTGCGCGGCCTTGACCTCCTCGGCCGAGACCTCCGCGGGCTGCATGACCCACTTCGCCTCGATACTCGCGGCCCGCGCCACCAGCCGCTCCTCCGGCGGAAGCGCCAGCCGGGCCCTTCCAGAAGAGGCACAGCGAAGTGCGAACGGCGCCCCTGTGGTGCCCCGGTCGTGTCTCCTGGGAGACGCCACCCGACATCCCTGCACAGGTGAGTCCTCCGAAGGCTCTGTGTGCGACGCCAGTGCGACACTGCCGGGGCGCGCACGAGACACCGTGAGGACGTGCGCGGGGCTCTGGGAGGTATACCGGCATCAGTCGGCGTCTTATCGGTGTCCCCGTCGAGTCTCGTTCGTGTACTGATGAGTCACCTCGGAGACGCTTCCTTGGCCAGCCGGTTCCGCTCGTTCTCCTCACGCCGCTGGGCCTTCAGCGCCTTCCTCGCCGCGGCCTACTCCATCTGCTTCGCCCGCACCCGCTGCATGTTCCCGGGAGTCGGCATCCCCGCCCACCAGCGCCTCCTGGTTCGCAGCCGCAGTGGGCCCAGCGCGGTGCCTGCTCGGCACCGGCTGCCGCCTTGCGAGCCAGTCCTGCGCGGTGTGCGGCGATCGAAGGGGCGACGGTGCCCCCGGCGTGGATGGCCAGTGCGGGGATCGGACGGAGGGCCACAGCGGCCGCAGCTGCAGTCTGTGAGCTGCTGGGGCGCTCGGCAGGTGTCGCATGGTCGGGACGGGAAACGGTCCTTGCTGAACGCGGTGTGTCGTCCCTGGGCGGAGGGCCGGAGCGTGGCTGCGGGGACATCCACACCTGCTCGCCCCGGCCCGGGTCGTGGCTGTCGGCGAAGACGGCGGCCTGCCACAAGGCGGCGGCCAGGATGCGGGCGATGGGCGCAACTAGCGGGTCGGCGCGCGCGATGGTCTTGCGTAGCGTGGTGGCGATCCGCTCCCGCAGCAGTGCCTGGCCGGCATCCGCGGCGGTGGGGGTGTAGGCGTCGATGCGGTAGCGGACACCAGTGCGCCAGCCGAACACACCCGGTTCTGGGACGAACTGCCAGTCCAGCACGGGTGGTTCACCCCCGCCCGGCCGACGGGGCCGCGCGGTAGGCGCCGTGGTCCACACGGACCAGACGGCCGCGCTTTTCCAGCCGGGACATGCCGAAGCACACGCTGGCCACCGGCGCTTCAAGGGCCTGGTGGACCTGCTCCGGGCTCCAGGCACGGGCCGGGTCCTGGGCCGGCAGCAGCGCGACTCGCTCGATCATCGGTGGCTGCGTCCCGTCGGCGTCCGCGACCGGGCCGTCAGCGACCGGTGCGGACACGACCGGTCCGGCGGACAGGGAGCGCCAGCGCTCGACCGGGGCCGGGACTGCCTGTCCGGCCGACAGCCGCTCGCGCACCGCGGCGAGGCGTTCTTCCAGGTCTTTTTCCTGGTGGCGCAGGTCGTCGAGGACCTGGCCTGCGCCGGTCAGCAGGTGGTGGACATCATCGGGTGCGGTCACGAGCGGGAGCCTGGCTCCACCGCGAGGCGGTCATGCCCGGCCGGCTGGCAAACCCCCGGATCGGGCGAAGTCCGCCCGCGGACCCGGAAGATGATCACTCATGGCGTGGAATCCGCCATCGAGCAGCCCCTCATCGTCCCTGGTCACCGCAATACATCGGAACCCCGAGGTGGCGTGTTCGGGGCGGGCTTTTCATGTGCTGTACGACAGTTCCGGGGCGGACTTGGAGCGGATCCGTGCCGGGAGTGTGGTGGACGGGGAGGCGCACGGCCGGGTACTGGAACTGCGGGACACCTACTGCCGTCCCACGGTGACCCCGTGGCCCGCCGTCACCCGCCAGAGCAGACCGAGACGTACGAAGAGGTCTGGCAGCACTGAGGAAGCTATAAGTGAGTCGGTGGTGGGCCTCGGGGAGCTTCTGGGGGCCAGCATGCGGCAGGTCTGGAACCAGGGAGGCCGGAGGGAATGCGGCTCCATGTGTCCCCTCTGAGAGTGAAGTTTCTATTTCCGGCGCGAGGTGGTGTGGATATGGTGGCGGCCTGAGCTTGGGGAATGAGTCGGTGGGGGCCGACGCGAGGGGGGATTGTGATTCCAGCGCTCACGGAAAGTGGCCTTTTGCCGCCTGGTCGTCACGCTGCGACGATGGCTGAGATCCAAGAGATCTTTGTGGTGCAGGCTCCGCATGCTGATCATCGAAGGCGCATCTTTCGCGCCTTCGAGCTGTATGCCGACATGGTCGGCGATGTCCTTGAGCGGGGAACGTTCTGGGTGGATGGTGGCTTCTGCTCCCATAAGGCGGCGCCGCCAGATGATCTGGATCTTGCGGTGCTCATCGACTCGACGCTGCCGCTGTCAGACAAGGATCATGAACGGCTCATCCCTCTGTTCACGCTTCAGGGTGTGCAGATCGGGCAACCACGGGGCTGGGCCAACCGTGTCCAGCCCATGGGAGGTCTGATCGACAGCTTCCCCGTGGTCGCCGGCATTCCCGAGCAGGAGGAGTATTGGGATGCGACCTGGTCCAAGGTGAAGGGGCCTGACGGGCAACCGATCCCCGGGGCGATCAAGGGATATCTGGAGGTGAGCTGGTGAGTAACGATCTTCGCGACACGTATGTTCGGGCCCTTCGGACGACCGAGGGCGGTGATCCGCTGTCCCGGCTCGCCCGGGCTGGTCTGCAGGCTTCGGCTGAGAAGTTCAGCGGCCTCGGCTTGCTGGAGAGCGCTGCCGGTCCTGGTCTCAACTTCCGGCTTGCCAATCCCGATAACGGCGGTCTCATCGCCGCCAGCGAGGTGGGCGACTTCCTTCAGCGGGTGCAGAAGGCTGTGGCGCGGCTCGCCAAAGCCCGGCGTGCCCGCGTTGCAGACGTCGTCAAGTTGCTGCCGCTGGACTTTGAAGTCGCCCGGCTCGATGTCGCGGCCTCCACCGCTGGCTCGATCATCGTCGACCTGCAGCCTCATGCTCCAGCGGCCGATGACGACCGAGACCGGCTGGCTCCGGCAGGCGTCTCCTGGGCTGAGATCGGTGCGGTGGAACTGGTCCGTGCCCTGCCTGAAGGTCCAGAGGACGAAGAGTCGCTGGACTCGTTGTTCAGCGCCTCGCCAGTGGTGCGTCGGGCAGTCTCCGACCTGATCTTCAAGCTGCCGAATCCGCACCTCGACATCAGCCTGGTGGTGCAGCGGGGAACAGGCGAACGCATCGTTTCGAGTCTGTCCGCAGTCCAGGCTGAGTCGCTTCGCGACCGCCTTCAGATCATCCGCGAAGAGCGGGAGATCATCCGGATGCAGGGCCGTCTCGACGGCCTGCGAACGCGACGGCAGATCTTCTATTTCGAGACTCCAGCGGGTGCCGAGATCCATGGCTTCGTCGACGAGTCCCTGGTCGGCGTGGTGAAAGAGCACCTGGACCAGGAGGTCGATGTCGCGCTGGAGAGCTTCGTCCTGCGCAATGTCGCGGGCAAACGAAGCCAACGGCGCTATCGGCTCATCGAGGTGGCCGGTCAGCTGTCCCAGCTTCCGCCCGGCAGCGAACTGGACGAAGACGTGTAGGCGGGGCGGGCCTTCCTGCTGAGGGCGGCCCGCCGGGGAGGCCGAGCGGAGTGCCAGCCAAATGGGTGGCCCGGCCTCCGGCACTGAAGTAAGGCCCGTGCCGTGACAGCCGATAGAGTGTCAGTGTGCAGCCATTCGGGGGGAGTCTCGCGACGAGAGGCGGCCTCGCGCTCTCCTTTTCGGTGGCCGAGGCTCAGAGGCTGATGGCCGCCGTGCCCCAGGACGTGGCCGACAATGTCTGGCGGGCGAGGTGCACTGTCATGCACCCCCACTTCGTCAGGTATGACAGCTTCGCCAAGCACCCGGTGGTCCATCGAGGTCCTCGGGAGCAGGCACGTCTGCTGCGGTCCATGGCGAGATGCGTGCAGGACTCCAGGTTCGCCGAAATGTGCCGCAGTAACGCTGACTTCCTGGTTGTGGCCGAAGACAAACTGGCTGAGGAGGACAGGGCTGACGAAGCCGTCACGGTTCGTGCTCTGGCCCTCGGTATGCCGATGGAGTGGATGGTCCACCTCTGGCGGCTCACGGATGTCATGAGTGAACTCAGTGCCAGGCAGAAGGCTTGGGGGAAGGGCCATCACCGCATCGCGCGGGTGCTCAGGTCAGCCCGCATTCCTCTGTGGGTTGTGGGCGCGCTGGACGAGATCTCCCTTGACGAACTGCGCGAGATGACTCCCAGCGACCTAGTCGGCCGAGCCGGCGGCAGTGAAAGCTCGCTGGCCGAGGCAGCGCGTGTGCTTGATCGCCTGCGTGTTCTCGCCTTGCTCGGTGTCGAGCCAATCGCGTGGAACATGCTCCTGGACACGCTTGCCGACTGTCTTGAGGCTGCAGCGGATGTCCGGACTTCGTATGCCGTGGAGCGGGATGTGCCGCTCCGGCCGTGCCGTTCACCGGGCGGGCTGTTGCGCTCGGAGCCTCGTGTCCCGCGAGCGCCAGGATGTGCGGTCCCTCGTGCAGTTACTGTGCAGGGCCGCCGCCGGCTGCATCAAGCCGGAGGGTGTGGAGGGCGCCTGACCGTGTAACGGCGGGATGGTCCTGCTCGACCCTGAGGACCGAGGTTGAATCTCGACGACATTTTGAACGCCATCTCTGCCCTCGCGGGCGCTGGGTCGCTCGCGCTCCAGATCATCGAGGGGCGGCAGCGGCAGAACGACGTTCGCGACGATGCCGGGGATGGCCAGTCGGCGTCTGAGACTGATCCTGGCGGCAGTGAGCCGGGCAGCATGCCGACTGAGTAGGTGAAGGACGGGTTGGGGGTGTCCGCCATTTGACGGACACCCCCAACCAGCACCCTCTTCCTGTCAGTCAGCTCGTCGGATCACTTGAGGGAGTAAGCTTCCCGCTTATCCTTTAACGCCTGGCTCGTCCCGTTTAAGGAAAAGTAGGCGGGGCTGGCGCTCGCGAGGAGTCCGCTCGTGTGGCCTGTGACTCAATGGCGTCGAGCGCGCGTCCGCGGATGTGGCGTTGCTCGAGTTTGAGGTGTGACAGGCGCAGTTCACCGATCGCGGTGGTCCTGGCGAGTTTGCGGGTCTGCCAGAACATCTTCATCCACTCGGGGTGTGTGATGCCTTCCCCAGATCCGGTCAGAAACGGCGAAACACTGCCGCCGCGCCAGGCCCGTCCCTCGGTGCCGTGGCGCCGCTTGCCGCCGCGCGAAGTGGAGCCCCGGGGCTGCCGCGTGCCGTCTTGAGGCTCCCTGGCTCCAGCCGGAAAGGTGACATCATGACCAAGTCTGCGGCGAAGAGCCGCGTGGCCGCTCGTCAGGACCGAGCCCCTCTCTGTCAAAGTAGATCGAGTCAGGCATACTGGATGATTCATTGAGTCGAGGGCGGAGAAGGAGTAGTGCCCGGGTGGCCAGCACGAATGACCACGGGACCCCTGATCCGCAGGTAGAAGCCCGTTCGACCGGTCCGCGCCGGTATACCGCGGAGTACAAGGCGAGAATCCTCGCGGAGTACGAGACGTTGGACAAGAAGGACAAGGGCGCTCTGCTGCGGCGGGAGGGTCTGTACTCGTCGTTGATCACGACGTGGCGGCAGCAACGGGACAAGGGCGCCCGGGACGCGCTCGCCGCGTCGGCCGGACGGCCGAAGGCGGACCCGAGGGACAAGGAGATCGCGAAGCTGAAGGCGGAGAAGGCCCGCCTGGAAGCCGACCTCGCGAAGGCCCGCACCGTCATCGAGGTCCAGGGAAAACTCTCCGCGCTGCTCGACCAGTTCGCCACGGACAGCGCCCCGAACAGGAACGGCGAGAAGAACCGGTGACCGGGGCCCAGTTCGCGGCCGTGGCGTTCAACACCGCCCGCAACCAGGCTCTTGAAGAGCTCACCGGGCTGGTCGGACGCGTCCAGGCATGCGCCGCGCTCGGCGTGAGCCGTGCCACCTACTACCGCCGACACCGCCGAAGCCCCGCCCCGGCCAAGCCGCGGCCAGAACGGCGCCGACACCCCCGCGCTCTCGCGCCCGAGGAGGAGATACGGGTCCTCGATGTGCTCCATTCCCCGGAGTTCGCCGACATGGCGCCCGCCGAGATCTACGCGGTGCTCCTGGACCGGGGTGTCTACCTGTGCTCGGAGTCGACGATGTACCGGCTCCTGCGACGGCACGGCGAGGTCCGTGAACGCCGCCGCCAGGCCGTCCACCCGCCCCGGACCGTTCCCGAGCTGGTCGCCGAGGGCCCGAACCGGGTGTGGAGTTGGGACATCACGAAGCTGAAGGGGCCGGTCAAGGGCGTCTACTACTGCCTCTACACGGTCATCGACATCTTCAGCCGCTACACGGTCGGCTGGATGATCGCCGCCCACGAGAACAAGGACCTCGCCGAGCGGTTCCTGTCCGAGTCGATCGCCAAGTACGGCATTGAAACGGGGCAGTTGACGATCCACTCGGACCGCGGGTCCCCGATGGTCGCGCAGAACGTTGCCCAGATGATGGCCGGTCTCGGCGTCACCAAGTCGCATTCGCGGCCGAAGACGTCGAACGACAACCCGTACAGCGAGAGCCAGTACAAGACCCTGAAATACCGGCACGACTTTCCCGAGCGTTTCGGATCCCTCGAGGACGCCCGGGCGTGGTGCACCCACTTCTTCACCTGGTACAACGAGGAGCATCGGCACTCCGGAATCGGCCTGCACACGCCCTACGACGTGCACTTCGGTCTCGCCGAGCAGCTCCGCGAGATGCGTGCCGACGTCCTCCAGGCGGTCTACGCGAAGCACCCCGAACGCTTCGTCCGCAAGCCACCGGAGCCCCCGAAGGTCCCCGCAGCGGCCTGGATCAACCAGCCGGCACCAGACGGCCCACTGATCCCAGCACAGCGTTAAAACGATCTACCTGCCTTGATCGCTTTGACAGGTTCCGAGCGGCGAGCGTCCAGGCGTCCATCGCGGCTGTGGTGGACTGCCCGCTCTGCCCGGAGATCACTGCCGATGTAGGGCTGGAGATCCTCGCGAAAGTTCTCGGGCCCGAGGCACACCCTTGGGTGTGGTGGAGGTCCAGCAAGATGGTGCAGGAGAGTGCCGCACGGTTGACCGGTGATCCTGTGTGGCGTGAGCGGGCCCTGGGGTGGCTCGATGCCTTCCGCGACGCGCACGGGCATGGTCCGAGCTGGCGGCAGTTCTGGGGCCAGCCCTCCTTGTGGCCATCCGATGTGACGCGGTCGGTGCTGTGCGCCGTGATGCGCCAGCTCAGCCAGGCCGGAGTCCTCGACGGTAAGAAGACGCCTTTCGGGCTGGGCCGGCGCGTGCCCCAGGTGGTGGCCTCGAGGTAGCTCCGTTGGTCGGCGCACGCTTTTGTGATCGCCCGTCACCGGTAGTTGTCCCGCCTATGTGCACGGGTGGGTCACTGAGCGGAGGCGGCGGTGTGCGTCTGTTCGGGGTGAGCGGTGTGCCAGGCATCCCAGATCTCCTGGCGGAGTTTGCCGGGTCTTCGAAGTTAGGCGGGGTGGGTGAGCCTTCGTCCTCCGGGGTTCTCACGGAGGGTGAGCGTGGGGGTGGTCGGCTCGTGGGTGCAGGGCGTCCGTGGTCATCGGCGATCATGACTGTTCTCCGGCAGTTTGATCACCAGAAACCACGGGCTTGGACAACGATACGGCGGTGCTGCTCGACTTGGACGGCCTTGCCGTCGAGAGCGTTGAGCGGCTGATGGACGGCACCCGGCGGGTGCATCTGACCACAGCGGACGAAGCCGCCCGGGCCTGTCCCTCCTGCGGCGTGTTCGCGTCACATGTGAAGGGCCTCGTGTACACCCGTCCACGTGATCTTCCTTACGGAGAACGGGGATTGGAGTTCGTGTGGTGCAAGCGGCGTTGGTATTGCCGGGAGTCCGGATGCGAGCGGAAGTCGTTCACCGAGCAGGTTCGGCAGATACCGGCCGGGGCCCGGATCACCGGCCGGCTGCGCCGGGCTGCCGCCCTGCGGGTGCGGGATGCTGCTTCCACCGTGGTCCAGGCCGCCCGTGACCTGCACGTGTCCTGGCCGACGGTGATGGACGCCTTCCGCGCGGCCGCCCGCGAGGTCACCGAGGCGCCGCTGCCGGAAGTGGAGGTGCTGGGCGTCGACGAGACCCGGCGCGGACGGCCGCGCTGGGAACAGGATGCGGACACCGGCAAGTGGCACCTGGTGCGCGAGAGGTGGCACACCGGGTTCGTCGACGCGCTCGGGGCCGGTGGCCTGCTCGGGCAGGTCGAGGGCCGTGCCGCCGCCGACGTCCTGGCCTGGCTGTCCACCACCCCTTTGGAGTGGAGAAAGAACATCCGCTACGTCGCCATCGACATGTCAGCCACCTACCGGGCCGCGATCCGCACCGGCCTGCCCGATGCCATCGTGGTCGTTGACCACTTCCACATCGTCCAGCTCGCGAACAAGATGCTCTCTGCTGTACGGCGTCGCACCACCGCCGAGATCCGGGGCCGGCGTGGACGCGCCACCGACCCGGAATGGAAGGCCCGTCGACGGCTGCTGCGCAACCGTGAGGACCTCACCGACCAGCAGTTCGCCACGATGTGGAACGCGCTGCTGGACGAGGGGCCGATCGGGCAGACGCTGCTGACCGCCTGGATCGCCAAGGAGAGCCTGCGCACCCTCCTCGCCCTGGCCCGAACCGGCGCCGACCGCGAAGAAGTAGGCCACGCCCGATGGAAGTTCCTCACCTGGTGCGCGGACTCAGACATCCCCGAAGCCTGCACCCTCGCCACCACCGTCGACCGCTGGTGGCCCGAGATCGCCGGGTTCATCGACACCGGCCACAGCAACGCCAAGAGCGAAGGCATCAACCGCGTCATCAAGCTCGTCGCCCGCAACGCATTCGGCTTCCGCAATGCCGACAGCCAGCGCCTACGCACACGCTGCGTCACCACCCGCCGAGCCCGCGGACACCTCAACCCCGCCTAACCTCGAAGACCCAGTTTGCCGCGTGACGGGACGTCGATGCCCTGGTCGCGGGCCCAGGCCCGGACGTCAGCGACGGCCGGTGTGGTACGGGCGGTTGCCGCGGTGGTCTGCGCGACCGGCCGCGGCGTTCTCGGCGGCTGCGGCAGCTTCGCCGGCGGCGTCGTGGTGAAGCCACGGCGCTCGAGGATGCGGCGGCGCCGGTGGTGCATGCGTTCCAGTTGCGGGACGTCGGCGTCGAGGTAGTCGTGGGCTTCGACGTGGGATTTGCTCGCCTCGGTGTTGCGCATGATGCGGCCGACCTGCTGGATGACGCGTCCTTTGAAGGAGATGGGGCTGGTGAGGAAAAGGGTGTCGAGGCGAGGCTGGTCGAAGCCCTCCCCGACGAGCTTGTCGATTGCCAGGAGGACCAGCGGTCTGGCGTCGTCCTGGGCCAGGGCGGCACGGACGCGTGCTCGTTCGGCTGCCGGCAGGCCGCCGTGGAGTAGCAGGGGCTCGACGCCGTGCGGCTTCAGGGCCTCGGCCAGCTGGTGGAGGTGTTCCACCCTGTTGGTCAGGGCCAGGCTGCACCGGCCGCGCCGGGCGGCGTCGGCGATGTCCGTGGCGATCTGGGCGTTGCGGTCGGCGTGGTGGGCGAGTTCGGTGTAGATGGCCTGGAAGGAGGCGCCGTCGTTGCCGGGCTCGTCGGTGGTGAACGTGGTGGGGTGCACGACGAGGTGCTTGGCGAAGGTGCTGGCGTCTTCGATCTCGTGGCGGATTGGGCCGCACTGCATCGTGATTACCGGGTCCATCTGGTCTGCACGGTAGGGGGTCGCGGACAGGCCGACCCAGCGTCCGGCTTTCGCCCTGCGGATCGCGGCTTCGGCGCCCGGCGCCCCCACGGCGTGGCACTCGTCCACGATGACCAGGCCATATCCGTCCAGCAGGTCGGTGGGGGCATCCCGGTGGGACAGGGTCTGGAGCATGATCAGGTCGACGACGTGCCCGCGCCGGTCCTTGCCTCCGCCGAGCGAGCCGACCTGGTGGCCGCCGAGGTCGAGGAAGGCGGTCAGGCGTTGCTTCCACTGGTCCAGCAGCTCGCTGCGGTTGACGATCACTGCTGTCGGCATGTGGTGGTGGGCGATCAAAGCGCAGGCCATGACCGTTTTTCCGGCGCCGGGAGGCGCCACGAGGACCCCGGTGGGATGCGCGGCCACCTCTTGAACGGCCTGTTGCTGGACTTCGGTCAGCTCGCCGGTGAACTGTGCGTCGATCGAGGGATGTTCGGGCAGTTCGCTGGTGATGGTGAGCGTGCCGCCAGCGGCGGCGACCAACTGTGCGGCCTCATCCGCCAGGCCGCGCGGCAACTTGAGCCAGTCCGGGTCGGTGCCGTCGAAGCCGCAGACGAGACGCGGTGTATTCCAGGTGGAGAAGCGCTGATTCTGTTTGCGGTAGAACTCCGGGTTGTGGAATGACGCCGTGTGCTTGAGTGCCGCGAGCAGCTGGGGAGGCAGCCCGGCCGTGGAGATCGCCAGCATCGCGGACAGCCGCGCGGGCACCACGGCCGGCGCCTTGCCCAGGGCCTTCCTGCGAGGCCTGGGCCCGAGCTCGGGCGCGGTCGCCGACGGTCCGGCCTTGACCGGGCCGAGCTTGTCGACGAGCGTCTCGACCTCGGCCGGCGTGAGACGTTCGGTGCGCGAGAGGTGGGCGAACTGGTCCGGGTAGGGCGCCCAGGTACTGGGGTCCACGAAGACAGTGGTTCCCTGGGCACGGGAGGCGCCGTGCAGCGGGAGCGCGATCAGGCTGCCGAACTGGAAGCTGCCCTTGGCCTTGGTCGGCAGGAAGTCCTGGGCGGGAAAGAGACGGTCGTAGCTGGACAGAGCCATCTGGCCGCGGGCGTCGATCGCCCGGCGCACCAGCGCCATGCCCAGCGCGCGGGCGGTGGTGGCGGCGACGGGAGCGGTGAAGAACGTCCACACGTGCGCGCCCTTACCCGAACGGGAGATCTCCAGCAGGGCGGGAACGCCCGCCTGCTCGCAGGCCGTGGCGTATTCGGCGGCATCCGCGCGCCAGTCGCTGCCGTCCTTGCCGTCGAAGTCGCACGCGACCAGGCTGCAGGTGTCGTCGGCCAGCAGCGGGTACAGGCCGATGTGCAGCTCGCTGCGGCCCTGCCGGGACGGATCGAGGTGGCGGTAGACCGTTTCCTCGGTCAGCGGCCAGAACACCCGGTCCGCATCGTCCTTGTTCCTGTCGAACGGGTCGTCCTCGGCCGGGCTCCAACCGGTCCGACCGGACTTCGCGCTCACCCACCTGCGCGCGTACACGTCCTCCCGGCCGGCGAACAAGGCCCGGAACAAGGCGATCTTCGCCTCGGCGCTCGACGAGGCATCCGCATACGGCAGCCCGCCGACCCCGCTGACGGGCACCGGCGCCACAGGCTCGGCAACGGGCGGCATCGACGAGGCACCGCTTCGGACACCGAGGCCCAGAAGGCTGCGCAGGCGCGCGTTGTCCGCGCTCAGCCGACCGACCTCCTCGCGCAGCTCTGCGTTCTCCTCCAGAGCCACATCGAGACGGATGCGCAACTCGTCAGGGTCGAAGCAGTCGGACCAGTCCTCCACACCCTCATGATCCAGACTCGGCGCGCGCCACGCAGCGAAATCGGCCAGGATCACCGCCGGGAACGTACGGGACTGTCCCACGAGGCATATCCGGCTCGCCCGCGGGCTAGGAGCGTGTCTCGGTAACGAGCAAGGGGCTCGCTGGCCGTGATCGATGGGATCGGTCGCGGCCGTTTCGTGTGCACCTGTGAGGCCGTGGTTGGGTCCTTCCCGGCTGTTGTTCGGCTGGTAGGGCCTGTGGCGTGGGCCGGGGGGCCTGGCTGGTCAGCCGGCCTGGGCGGCGAGCCCGGAGTGTCGGAAGATCTTGCGGAGGTTGTGGCAGGCGGCGAGCAGTCGCCACTCACCGCGGGCGCCGTCCTCGCCACGCAGGAGGAGCTGGCGGCCGTTCTGGCAGGTCATGACCTGTCCGAAGACAGGTTCGACGATGGCTTTGCGGCGGCTGTATGCCTTCCGGCCGGGTTTGGTCCGCAGTTTGCGGGCCATGCGCTCCTTCAGCGTGGCGTCCTTGGGGATGCGTCCGCGTGGAGCGGGCGGGACCTGCTCGTCGTGGGCGAGTCGGCCGGTGGCCATGAAGGTGTCGGTGCCGCAGGCCAGTTGGCGCTCGTTCGCGGCTTCGAGGTTGGTCTCGGAGCAGTACCCGGCGTCGACCAGGGCCTGCTTGGGGTGGATGCCGGTGTTGTGGGCGGACTGGTCGAGCATCGTGGTGTAGTTCAGTGCGTCGGAGGGGTTGGTCGTCACGTCGGCGGCGGTGATGACCTGGTGTTCTTCGTCGACGACGGCCTGGGCGTTGTAGGCCTGGATGTAGGCGCCGTCGCTGTTCTTCATGATCCGCGAGTCGGGGTCGGTGAAGTTGGCCTGGGCTTTGGGCTTGGGACGGGCCTTGGCGGCGGCCGCTTCCCCGGCGTCGGTGACGGCCTGCTCGTCGCTGCTGGCGGCACGTTCCTGACGGCGGCGTTCCTTGTCCTCGGCGTGGGCGCGGGCCTTGGCGGCGGCCTCGGCCTCGATCTGCGCGCGGGCGGCCTGCAGCTTCGCCAGGCGTTTCTCACGCCGGTCCAGCTCGGCGGGCAGGTCCGCCTCCTTGCCGTCCACGCCGAAGGTGTCGTCCTCGGCTTCGTCGGCGGCCTCGGCGTCGGTCAGCAGGGCGTGGGCCTTCGCTTCCAGAGCGGCGATCTCGGCCTCTATCCGCTCTTCCTTGTCGACCAGGCGGCCGTAGCTCATCGCCTTGTGTTTGGAGGCGCTGGCCTCCAGTTTCGTGCCGTCCAGCGCGACGCGTCCCATCTTGACCATGCCGAGTGTCTGTGCGAGGTGCAGGGACTGGGTGAACAGACCGGCCAGCGCGTCGAGGTGGCGGCGGCGGAAGCGGGCGATCGAGCGGAAGTCCGGTTCCTGGCCGGCGGCCAGGAACCGGAACGCGACATCGTCGGCCAGGCGGCGCTCGATCGCCCGGGAGGAGCGGACGCCGGTGGTGTAGCCGTAGATCAGCAGTCGTACCATCAGCCGCGGATCGTAGGGCGGGTAGCCGCGCTTTTCGGTGTAGTCCGCCAGGACCGGTCCGAGGTCGAGCACCTCATCGACCAGGTCGGCGACGAACCGGGCCAGGTGGCCCTCGGGCAGCCAGTCGTCCAGCGACGGCGGCAGCAGCAGGACCTGATGCGGATCGAAGGGCCGAAACGTCTTGTCCACCGCCGCCAGCTGACCCTGCGGCCGCTTCTTCCCGACCGGCTCGACCTCGAACAGCCCCTCGCCACCACGCATACCGTGATCATCCCGTATGAATAATCACGAACCGCAGGCGGGTTGCCGGTTACTGAGACACGCTCCTAGCGTTCCCTCATCCCGATCAACCACCGCCACACAGAGGGGGAAACCGCCGTGTACCGCATACGCCCGGTGGCCAACGGCACCAGCACCGACCACCCCGTCCCGGGCCTGCCGTTCATCAACGACGGCCGCTTACCCCTGGACAACCCCGACGCGATCGAACGCACCGGCCGCAATCAAGGCGAAGGGCTCTGGGGCCGGGCCGACCGCACACCCGACGGAGGATGGGTCGCGTTCACCACCGAGCCCAAGAACCCCTCCTTTGCCTGGGCCGTGTTCCACCACCCGCCCTACGGCCGCACTGTGCTGCTCATCCACGACGGCGACCAGAGCGACCTGCACCACGACTGGCTGCACGGCCGCGAAGGCTTCCTCCACCGGCACGGTGGCTACTGGTGGAACGGTGAACGCTGGCACCGTCCCGGGCAAGTATGGGACTGGGCCTTCGAGCGCAACGACGCCCGGCCCGTCGACAACCCGACCACGATCACCGCGGCCGACCTGCTGGACTCCACCAGCAACCCCGACAGCGCCAGCATCCTGAAGATCGCCAGCTTCACCGCAAGCGATCAGCCCGTGCCCAACTGGAAGAACCACCTGGCCCTGTGGGCGCAACTCCGCGCGTCCCAGCCGGGCGTGCTGCCGCTCGGCGCCTGCATCGTCGACCTTCATGCACCCGAACTGGACAGCCTGATCGACACGGCGGGGCTGGCGAAGATCGCGGCCATCAGCACCGACGACCTGCCCGACCCCAAGTACAGCTCAGGGCGCAACGAGCTGCCCGAACCACAGGACGAGTCCGGCGGCAGCATGCGGTGGTCCGTGCCGGTCGCACAGGACTGGGTCGAAAACTACCGCCGGAAACACGGCCCCGAAGCCCTGCTGTCGTCGACCACCGTGTACGACACCGCCCAGCCCGCCGGTCTCGTGGCCGACCACAACCGGCTGCGCCGCGTCTTCCACGAAACCCTGACAGAACCGCAGCCGGGCAGAGGCAAACGCCCCTACATGAAAGGCGACGTGGCGCAGAACGTTGCCGATGACCTCGCGTGGGACGCGGCAGCCGCCCTCATGTACGGCAGTAACCAGGGCCTCGTCCCTCATGGACCCGTGCGTGACGTGCTGGTCGAGGCCATCCTGGGCCGTCTGGCCGAGGACGTCGTCGAACGAAGGGGCAGCGAGGGCGAAAACCTGGAGGAGATCACTCTGTCCGACCTGTCCGGCGGCTCGGTGAAGCTGCTGACCTGGTACCTCCAGCACCGGCCCGGCGACAGCGCGAACCTCCTCGGGGCGATCTGCCTCAAGGCCCGCGTACGCCTGGGCCTGTCTCCCGCCAAGGTCGGCAGCCTGCTCCGCCGGTCCTTCCACCTGGACAGCGGCCTCGACGGCAAGACCATCGACACCCTGCTGGACATGGCCCTGCCCCCCTCCGCACACGGCCACCGCAAGTGCTAGGGACAGCGGGCATGCACCGGCGCTGATGCGGCAGAAGAGCCGTCGTCACCCGGCGCGGGCGAGGGGGACGGTCATCGAGCGCAGCACGCAGTCGGACGCCCGAGCATCGCCAGGTGTTGCCCTCCGGGGCGACCTGCGGGTGCCACTCTGAAATACGTGACCGAACCCACGCGACGCACAGATCGAGCGACTCAAGGCCGAGGTCGCCAACTTGAGGGTGCGTGTCCTCGCCCGCGATCAAGAGATCGACGAGCTCACCGAGTGCAAGGTTCTGGGCATCTCTCGGCTCGCCGCCGAGCACGACGAAATCGAGCGGCTGCGTCGACAGATCGCTGAGGCTCGCACTGTGCGGCAGCTGCCGCACAGTGCGAGCCTCATGGCGCCGTACGGCTCATGTAGTTGACACAACCCCGGCGTTGAGGGCACTTCGGGATCTTCAATTCCGGGGAGCTTCCCTGTCGCTGCGGCTGAGGCTCTGGCGCCGCACCCCTCGATAGCATCGCTGGGGTACGGTCCAGGGCCGTGCCAAGGCGCCAAGCCGGAGCGTCCTCGTACTGACCGGGCGGTGCCGCTCTGCGTTGGTGTCCGCACACGAGTTCCGAGGAGTCTCATGGAGTTCCGTCCGGTCAGGCGTGCCGCCGGAGCGTTCCAGCAGTCGCTGGACCCCGAGGAGATCACGTCGGTGTGCGACCGGGCCTTCGGATCCGAGAGCCGCCCGCTGTCCGCCGTCGAGTTGGGCATGGGCATGTACAACAGCACGTACAAGGTCGAGCTGGCTGGCCAGGACCGGCCGGTGATCCTGCGGGTGGCGCCGGAGCCGGGCCGTCAGTTCCGTTCCGAGCAGCAGTTGATGCGCAACGAATACGCCTCCGTGCCCTGGCTGGCAGTGATCGCGCCGCTGATGCCACGAGTGATCGCGGCGGACTGGTCGCACGAGGTGATCGGCCGGGACTGGATGATCCAGACGTACCGGGACGGCGTCCCGGCTCCGGAGCACCTGGGGACGTACCCGCGTACCGCGTGGCCGACGTTCTTCCGGCAGATGGGCGCCATTACCCGCTCCGTGCACGACGTGCGCGGCGCGTACTTCGGTCCAGTCGGCGGCCCGGGGTACGGGACGTGGAGCGAGGCGGTGATCACGTCGCTGGAGGAGATCGCCGCCGACCTGGACGGCGTCGGCCTGGACGCGGCCGACGTACGGAAGGTCGCCGCGGCGGCAGCACACGACCGCAGTGTGCTGGACGAAGTCGTCGAGCCGAGGCTGCTGACCGGAGATCTGTGGACGATCAACGCCCTGTTGGGCTCGGCAGCGCCCGAGCCGGTGATCACCGGCGTCATGGACTTCGACCGCACCTCATTTGGTGACCCGGCCGCTGACTGGACCATCCGCATGGCTACGGCCAAGGACGATGAGCGGATGGTGTTCTGGGAGCCCTACGGTGCGCTGGACCGCTCGCCCGCAGCGGTGTGGCGGGCGCGGGTCTACGAGGCCCGGCACTTGGGCGCGATCCGACTCGAACGCCACCGGCTGGGCAAGGCGGACGCGGTCCGCGAGAGCTACGGCGCAATGGCCGAGGTGCTCTCCGGCCTGACCTGACCGGGGTTCTCTGGGGCTGGTTCGACGTGGATGCGGACCCGCCGCAGGAGTGCGTCGGCCCGCTCCTCGACCTCGGCGGCCTCTGGGCCGGTGACCACGAACGCCCCCAGCCGGTGGCCGTTGGCGCCCGGCTCGTGGACGAGGCCGCCGATCGCTGCCCGCCAGCGGACGAACGGGACACCCGGCCCCGTCTTCGGAAACCCGTGACGGAGGCCAGCCGCCCGGCGCGCGGGCTGATCACGAACCGCACGGTCGCGTATCCGCAGGCGGCGGGGGCGAGCGCGGCAGGCCGGCCGAGGGCGACATCGAGCAGCGCCGCCCACACGTCGATGCCCAGGGCGTGTTGGATCAGGACTCCGATGTGTCCGGCGGCGAGGCGGGCGCCGACCTCGATGACCGTGCACCGCCCGTCCCCGCCGACGATGACCTCGGTGTGCGAGGCCCCGTGCCGGATACCGGCCGCCCGGATGGCCGCCTCCCACTCCCGGTACACGGCCGCCACTACGGCCGGGGGCAGGGAGACAGGCAGGCTGTGCCCCGTCTCGACCCTCTTAGCGCCGCCGGTCACCTGCTTCCGGGGCACGGCAAGATGCGTCGTGGTGCCGTCCTGGGTGAGGGACTCGACGCTGTACTCCGCCCCGACGGCGAACGCCTGGACCAGGACGCCCGGGTCGCCGCCGCTTCCGTACATGCCGACCGCCTCGCGGGCGACGCGGGTGGCCTCGGCCGCACCGGCTGGGCCGCTCACCACCGTGACGCCTGCGGAGCCTGCCCCGGACAGAGGCTTGAGCACGCATGGGAAACCGAGCCTCGGGTCCGCCAGGGCGGCCCGCAGACCGGCATAGTCGCGGACGAGAACGGTGTACGGGGTGCGCACCCCGGCCGCCACGAACGCCTCGCTCATGACGGCCTTGTCCCGGGCCGCCCGTGCCCGGCCCGGCTCGTTGCCGGGCACCCCCAGCTCGGCGCAGAGATGCGCGGCGAGCTCGGTCAGGTACTCGTTGACGGTCAGCACCGCGCCGACACGATGGCGGCGGGCGTACGCGGCGCTCGCGACCACCTCCTCGACCTGAATCGGCCGGTCAGCGACATCCTGCCGCGCTTCCGCATCCCCGGCGTGACCGTCAGCGAACTGATCCAGCATCGCGGCGGCATCCGCGACGCCGAATCCCTGCTCTCCCTCGCCGGCTTCCGCGACCTCGACCACTACACCGCCGACGACCTGCTGCAACTGGCCTGCCGCCAACAGCACCGCGCCGTCGAACCCGGCCGCTTCCTCTACAGCAACACCGGCTACCTCCTGCTCAGCGAAATCCTCAAGCACGTCCACGGAACCGGTCTCCACGAGATCGCCGACCAGCAGGTCTTCACCCCGCTCGGCATGGCCTCCACCCGCTTCAAGACCGATCCGCGCGAGGTCATCCCTGGTGCCGCCGCCAGCTACCAGCCGACCATGTCCGGCTGGCTGCTCCACCAGCAGCGCCCGGTCACGCTGCCCGGCCCCGGCTCCCTCTGGTGCACCGCCTCCGACCTCGACCGCTGGCTCGACCACCTCTGGCACGCATGTCAACCCGCCATCGCCACCCTCCCGTTCGAGCAGCACCTCAGCTACCGCCCCAGCGATCACCATCCGTTCACGTACGGCGCCGGCCTGTACGCCGACCCGCGCACCGACCGCACCGCCGTCTTCCACTACGGCCACGAACATGGGTTCTCCGCCGCCACCCACCTCACAAGCTCAGGACTCCGCGTCATCTGCCTGTCCAACCACACCGGTATCGCGGCCGACCACGTCACGGCCACCGCACTCGCCGAACTCGGCCGTCACCCCGAAGCCGACCCACGTGAGACCCTGTCCCGAGCCCTGCAGCACCGCCCCGCACCACAATCCATCCCCGTGGACCGCCCCGACAGCGACACGCCGCACACCCCACTGGGCACGTACGTCTGCCAGGACGTACCCGGCACCGTCCGCCTTACGTACAGCGCGGGCTCCCTCTACCTGTGGCACCGGGGCACCCGCGACCGCCTCACCCGCACTGGACCCACGACGTACACCGCACTCGCCTGCACCCTCACACTCCCCACCACCCCAGCAGACGGCGAAGAGCCAGCAGCAGACGGCTTCGTCCTCGACCTCGACCGCGCGCCCGGACTCCACTACCAGCGACAACCAACGAAGCCTGCTCTCCAGGGTCCAGCAGAGCCGGGATGAGCTGGCCGACGCGGACCAGGTGCTCGCCGCACGCGGCCTGCGCCCCGTTACCCGACCGGTCACCCAGCCTGGTCCCGGCTCGGCCGCAGCACCACGGCAGCCGCGCTCCAGGCGCCGCTCAGCTGTTTCACCCGTTTGTGTGGGCCTGTCAATGTCAGTGGCGGCGCGTAGGTTGGCGACCTGCAGGTTGTTCGCGGAAGTCGCTTTCTATAGTGAGGGATTGGGTATGCCCGCGCCTGGAGGTCACCATGAAGCCAGCAACCGCACCAAGGAGTTGCTTGTCGGCGGCGAGCCGGTGCGGCTGGTTTCGACCAGCCTGATCGAGGCGGGTGTCGAACGCCCCGCGTGTGTTCAAGCCGGCAGGACACGCCCAGCGTGTACATGCGGGGCGCGCCCGAAATAGGGTGACCAGCAGGAACACCACGGCCCTTCGGGTCGCCACCCTTTGACGAGCAAGGACACCCCCGACTGATGGCAGTGACCCAGCAGGAGATCGAGAACCGGTTGTGGGACGCCGCCGACGAGCTGCGCGTGGCGATGCCCGAAGCGCAGTACTCCTCGGTCGTCTTCCCGCTGATGTTCTGGAAGTACCTGTCGGACACCTGGGAGCACCACCACCAGGAGTTCCTCACCGAGAACAAGGACCTTCTGGACGGGCTCGCTGCCGAGGAAGCCCGCGAGATCGAGTACCGCGACTACCAGTCGTTCGAGATTCCGTTCATCCACCCCGGAACCGTCCAAGAGCGTCGCGCATCCTGGTCGTCCATCCTCGGCACCATCACCCAGCCCGGCCTCGGCCAGCGGGTCCGCGCCTCTCTGCAGGCGATCGAGACGGCCAACCCTGACAAGTTCTCCCGCCTGTTCGGGTCCATGACCTGGACCTCCGAAGAGGTGCTGTCGGGCGAGGTGTTGGCGGCGGTCATGCAGACGATGGATCGCACCCCGAAGATGCACGAGGGCAACATGTCCCACGACGTGCTCGGTGGGGCGTACGAGTACCTGCTGAAGCGGTTCTCCGACGGATCCGGCACCCGCGCCGGCCAGTTCTTCACTCCGCGCGAGGTCGTCGAGCTGATCGTCGAGGTCCTGGACCCCAAGGGCTTCGAGTCGGTGTACGACCCAACCTGCGGATCGGGCGGCATGCTCATCGCCTCCGCGAACCTCCTGAAGGCCCACGGCGGTCGTGGCTACACGCTCAAACTCTATGGACAGGAGGCCGTACAGGACACCGCTGGTGTGGCCCGCATGAACCTCTTCATGCACAACCTCACCCAGTTCAAAGTCGAGGTCGGCGACACCCTGAAGGACCCGCGCTTCAAGAAGCCTGACGGGTCCATCGCGCAGTTCGATGTGATCCTCGCCAACCCGCCCTACAGCCTGAAGTGGAAGCCCTGGACCAGCGACCCCCGCGCCATCGGCGGCACCGCGCCGGCGAAGTCAGCCGACTGGGCGTTCGTGCAGCACATGATCGCCAGCATGGCCCCGAAGAAGGGCCGAGCCGGCGTCGTTCTACCCCACGGGGTACTCTTCCGCGGCGGCGAAGAAGGAGCCATCCGACGCAGTGTCCTGGATGACGACCTCCTCGAAGCCGTCATCGGGCTGCCGCCCAACCTCTTCTACAGCACCACTATCCCGACCTGCGTCGTGGTTTTCCGCGCTCCCGGCACCAAGGCCCCAGAGCGGCAGGGTGGCGTGCTGTTCATCGACGCCTCCACGCGCTTCGCTAAGGCCACCAACCGAAATATCCTCACCGACGCTGACATCGCCAACGTGGTGACCGCCTACCACTCCACCTTCGATGCCGACGGCCATCCGGTCGACCCCGGCGGCCTGGCCGCACGATTTGCTCCACTGTCGGAGATCGTGGCGAACGGGTACGACCTCAACATCGGCAGGTACATCAAACATGTCGCTGCCGAGCAGGAAGACCTGGGCACCCTCATCGACGCCTACAACATTGCTCGCGCCGAACGCCAGAAGGTCGAGCAGCGGATGCTCACGGTCCTCGCGTCCGCCGGAATCGAGGGCTTTGATGAGTGAGCAGTCGGAGTGGGCCCAGAAGGCGCTCGCCGAAGTTGGAGAACTGGTCCGCGGTCGTCGTTTCACGAAGAACGACTACGTGGAATCTGGGCTCGGCTGTATTCACTACGCGCAGATTCACACTAACTTTGGGGCTATCGCGAGGGATCCACTCACGTTCCTGGCCGAAGATTCTCGTGCGCGAATGCGCCTTGCTCACCCCGGAGATCTGGTCATCGCCGCGACCAGCGAGAACGTTGATGACGTCGGAAAGGCGGTTGCATGGCTGGGCGACGACGACGTTGCAGTTCACGATGACTGCTATATCTTCCGTCACGGATTCGATCCTGCGTACGTCTCGTACTTCTTCGCGTCATCCCTGTTCCATTCACAGAAGGTCAAGTACGTATCCGAAACGAAGGTCGTGCGGATCTCGGGTGCGAGCCTCAGCCTGATCGAGATTCCAGTGCCCCCTCAGCGGGTGCAAGAGCGGATCGTCGAAGTTGTCAGTGCGGTCGACGACCAGATCGCCGCACTCGACGACGAAGCAGAGGCCCTGGAGGGTGTGTACCGGGCGGCTGCGCCTCTGCTCTGGTGCACCGCTGAGGGCGACGAGGCAGTGTCCCGGTCCCTCGGAGACGTGATGCACCTCGACGTTGTGCGGACCCCAATGGAATCAGGGACGACTTACCACCTTGCTGGAGTGCTCAATGCTGGCAAGGGGCTTGTTGACAAAGACGCGTTCGACGGGGCTGATGCCGAGTACACCGCGATGAACGTCCTTCGGGAGAACCAGGTGGTAATGCGGAAGCTGACTGCTTGGGAGGGGCCGATTACGGTGGTCCCTGCCGAGTTCGAAGGCTTCGTGGCGAGCAACGAGTTCCCGACCTTCACTCTCTCCGCTGACGTTGCCCCAGCGTGGATGAAGCACGTCTGCCGGACACCTCGATTGTGGGCTGAAATGCAGAGTCGGGTCGTCGGGACCGTGCAGCGCCGTAAGCGCCTCAATCCCGACCAGCTTCTGTCGTTGATGCTTCCCATCCCGTCCCGGCCTGAGCAGGAGCAGGCAGCGGACGCCCTAGACGCAATCGAGGGGCAGGTCGCTGCGATCCGCGCAGAGGCCGCCCGTCTCCGTAAAGTCCGGGCGAGGTTGCTGTCGGGTCTGCTGGACCGCACTATCGATATTGAGTCCGCCGAGTTGGAGGTCTGAGCCGTGGCGAAGGGCATTCGCGAGCGGGAGTTCCAGAACCTGATGATCCAGTGGTCTCTCCCGATGGGCTGGGGCTTCACCGCGGGCAGATCGTTGCCGCGTGAGATGACGCAGACGGTGATCGCCAGCCAGCTGCGGGACGCCATGGTCCGGTTAAACCCCGGGGTGATCGCCGGGTTCGACGTGGACGCGGTTGTCGAGGAGATCGTCGCCACGGTCAATGCCGTCGAAGGCGGGCTGGTGCGGGCCAACGAGCTGGTGGTGAACCTGCTGCGCGGGCACAAGGAGTTCCGGGACGCCGACGGCGTGTGGCACGCCCTGAAGGTCATCGACTTCGAGCGCCCGGCCGCCAACAAATACCCGTGGTTCTTCACCCCCAACGTCTTCGCCGTCGCCTCCGACGGGCTGAAGCTGCGCTTCGGTGCCGCTGGCGCGCCCGTGAACCTGTGGCAGCCGTTCCGGTCCACCGCCGACGACGAGAACCTGTCCGGGCAGGCCGACGTGCGGCGCTCCGTCGAGCTGCTGCTAAACCCGGCCACGATCCTGGACATGCTCGCCAACTTCGCCCTCTTCGACACCTCCGGGGATGGGGCGGACATGAAGTACCTGCCCCGCTACCCGCAGATGGAGGCCGCGCACCTGATCCACGAGCGGGTCCTGGAGGGCGGGTCGAAGGGCCTGATCTGGCATCACCAGGGGTCCGGGAAGACACTGCTGATGGTGTTCGCCGCCGCGCTGCTGCTGACCGACACCCGCACCGAGTCGCCCACCATCATCCTGCTCTCGGACCGGACCGACCTCGTCCGACAGACCTCAGGGGTGTTCACCTCCGCGATGGGGGACGCCTACTTCCACAAGCCCGCCACCAGCCAGCAACTGCGCTCCCTGCTGGCCGATGACGTGCGCGGCGTCATCTCCACGACCGTCCATAAATTCGCCGACGCCGGCAAGAACCTGTCGCCCCGGGGCAACATCATCGTGCTGGTTGACGAGGCGCACCGCACTCAGTCCGCCAAGTCGAAGTCCCTGGCCGGGCAGATGCGCGCAGCGTTGCCGCACGCGAAGTTCTTCGGCATGACCGGCACCCCCGTCAGGAACCTCGCCACCGACACCTTCGCACTCTTCGGCGAGGAGAGAGACCCGGACAGGGTGCTGCACCGGTACTCGGTGTCCCGGTCTCTGCTGGACGAGGCGACCGTCCCGGTCATATTGGACCCGCACCCGGTCACCTTCGAGATAAACGACCAGGCGCTGCAGGCCGAGTTCGACCAGTTCGCCGATGAATTCGACCTCGACGACCCCGACCGCGAGGCCCTGTCCCGCAAGTTCGGGCGTCTCACCTCGGTGTTCGCCAACCCCAACCGCATCCACACGGTCTGCCAGGACATCGTGGACCACTACCTGGCCAGCGCCTACCGCAACGGCCTCAAGGCCCAGGTCGTCGCCTACAACCGTGAGCTGGCCGTGGCGTACACGGACAAGATCAACGAGCTGCTGGCCGGGTTCGAGGCGTCACAGGTGCTCGCCGAGGTCGGGAAGCACGAGCGGATCACCGCCGAGGTGAACATCCACGTCAAGGATTCCAAGGACGAAGACACCGCCATGCGGCCGTACCAGCTCTCGGAGGTCGACGAGGAGAAGCAGAAGCGGCGGTTTCTCACCCCGGACGATCCGCTGTGCTTCCTGGTGGTGACCGCGAAGCTGATGACCGGGTTCGACGCCCCCAACGAGGGCGTCCTCTACCTGGACAAGCCACTGAAGGCCCACAACCTGTTCCAGACGATCACCCGCCCGAACCGCACCTGGGTGTCCCCGACCGGGTTCGTGAAGACCGATGGCGTGGTCGTGGACTACATCGGCCTGGCCGAAGAGGTCCAGCGAGCCGTCGTCGACCCCACCGCAAAGGGAGCCGCCAAGGGCGGCGGGTTTGTCACCGACCTGACCGAGCTGGTCGCCGAGTTCCGCACCACCTTCGCCCGCATCGAAGACCTCCTCGCCGACGTGGACGGTCTGGACCTCACCGTCCACGGATACGAGTCTGTGCGAGCCATCAACATCTTCCTGGACGCCAGCCCCGGCGCGGCCGAGGTGTTCACCAAGGACTACCGGCTCCTGGCCCGCCTGTACCCGCTCATCAACACCGACAAGCGGGTCGCCAAGTACCGAGATGGCTTCGGGCTGTTCGGATCCGTGTACACGACCCTGTTCAAGAAGTCCTCCGACGAGGAAAGGAAGGAACGGCTAGGCGAACTAGGGCCCATGGTCCTGGAGATAATCAACGCTCACGTGCACTCCTTCTCTGTGGCAGCCTCCCAGGAGGAAGCCCTCGTCCTGGACGCCCAGGGCATCTCCATCCTCAAGGAGCTGCTGGCCCTCGTCCGCCCCAAGCCCGACAAGGACGACGGCTCGGACGAGGCGCCCCCGTCCGCGGCAGAGATCCTGGACCAGATCAAGGCTGCCCTCGAAAGGGGCGTCGAACCGGGGTCGGCGAAGTACACCGCTCTGGCGGAGCGGATCAGGCAGCTGCGGGACCGGATCATCCAGAACTCCCAAGATGCACTGGACTTCCTGTCTGAGGCTCTCCGTGTCGCCCGCGCCATCGTGGACGCCGAGAAGCACCCCGATGAAGCTGTCGTTGTGCTGGACAACGACCACGTGGGCGTCCTGTCGCGGATCATCCACGACCACGCACCGTCCGGCCTTACCGTCACGGAGCGGAACCTGGCCGAGGAGATCGACCAGGTGGTCACCCGCACACTCGCCCGGTCATGGGACAACGCCGACGCCCGCAACCGAGGCGTCCGTCGTGCCACCGCCGCGGTCTTCCGCCGGTACATGCTGAAGCCGGTGGGGGAGCCGTATGACTCCACCGTCGCCTACATCGAAGCCCACTACCTCGTTGACTGACTAAGGCACGGAAGCTCGGCAACCTGTGGCGGTTGCCGGGCCTCGTCGCGGCGGCTGGAAGGCAGCAGCCAGGCGCGGGCCGCCAGCAGTAACACACGAATGAGGGGGACCTACAGCAGGGCAGGAGGTGGCACCAGCGCCGGCATTCACTGTCACGTGACCCGACCGCGGCACCCCGAGGCCCAACGCGCCGTCCGGATAGCGACCACCCGCCCGGTCTGCAGGACTGCAGCGGTCAACTTCTCTTCTCTGGCGTGACTGTGACCTGATCCCGCTGGCATGAGCAGGATCACCGGTACGGTCAGCGCGTGGTTTCCAAAGGACGGCACCAAAACGCGGATGTTGCAAGTGCGCTTGACCGCGCCAAGCGGGCCGGCTGCACAGTCGTGCCAGACAAGAATGGCCACCGATGGGGATGGGTCGTCTGCTGCTCGTGCGGAGCGCGCCTTGCTGTCTCCGGCACGCCCAAGAACCCCGGTAACGAGGCGAAGAAAATCGACCGCTTCGTCAAAGCCCACACGCACTAGGGAGGTACGAAATGGAGTGGAGTTTCAGCATTCTTCTCAAGCAGCCGCTCACCCGTGAGCAGGCTGACGCGTTCGATCACTGCGATGCCCTCGCGGACGGGGCGATCTCTTACACGCTCGCCCCAGAAGATCCTGACGCTCACCCGCAGTGCGCGGACTCAGCCATGCTGCGGGAGCTGGCCTGCGATATCGAGGCTCCGACCCTCCTGGACGCTGTTGCCCAAGCCGTACAGCGCATCCGGCTCATCGATGGGCTCCACGCCGTCGGCGTCACCCTGCCCGACACCGTGACACTCGACGAAGCCGCTCAGCGCAGCGGACACGGCGCGCAGTCGCTGGCTCAGATGTCCCAGGACCAGGGCTTCCCCGAACCCGAATCCGGTGAAGGGACGGTGCTCTACTCCTGGGACCGGGTCGCTGCATTCTTGCGGGACATCGGCGAACCGGTCCCCGACGTTCCGCAGGACCTGGTGATCGCGGAACTGGCACTCCGCCTCGTCAACGCCCTCGACGGCGCGGACGTCTCCCCGGGGACGCTCAGGGCCCTGGGACTGCCGATCGACTGAGCGCCTCACAACAGGGCGAACGTTGCCTGGTGGGGGCGTCTGCCTGCTCTACGACGAGAGGACCGCTGGTGCCCGACCTGCCCACCCCGACGCGGCTGTCCCCCATCCGTGATGATCACTCCTGGCACTTCCCGGACATCAACGGCCACCGTACCCACGTGCGGCTGCGGGTGTGGCCGACGAACGACGGCGGGCATCTGGTGATCGCCACCGACCTTCAGCTGGGTGCGGGTCTGATCAACGTGGCGGAGAGCCTGGTGCGGGCCTGTGTGCGGGAGTTCGGCCCCCCTGTGACCGTCGTACGCCACTTCACGCCGTACACGATGAGCGCATTCGAGCGCGACACCTTCGACATGCTGCCGCTGGATGAGAAGGGCATCGCCCGGCCCAAGCGGTGCACCGAGGAGATCCTGAAGCTGCTCGGGGCGAGTGTCGTGGGCTTCCCCGGGGACGCCCCGCCCGGACCGGTCGATGCCGAGGCCTCGGTGGTGGGGCCGCAGAGTGTCCAGATGGCCCGGCTGGTGGCCGCCTCGCTGCGGCTGACCCAGACCCGGACGACGGAGCGGCGGCCCAACGGCTACCCGACGAAATCCGGGCCGGTGGCCGGGCGGGACCTCGATGCGATCAGCCAGCTCCGCCTGACCGCCCCTGTGCTGAACCACCTCTCGCACTTCATTGGCGAGATCGTCGTCGACCGGGACGGCACGGCGTCCGGTGCGAAGCGGGAGAAGAAGCTGGTCAAGGTCATGGAGGCGCTCCAGAAGCACGCGTGGGAGCTGACGAAGCTGTGCGACGAGCTGGTGAATGAGGAGCGCGAGCAGAGCTGACCGGCTTTCATCAGCACAGGATGTGCCGCCCGTAGCGCACCAGGGGCTCGGCGAGCGGGCGATGGCAGACCTCGCAGACCGGCTCCCCGCTCGCCGGCCGGGGCACCGGCCGCACGGGCGGCAGCGGAGTGGGCACCCAGGGGCGCCGGGGTCCGCACGCTGTGTGACCGCTGCCACCACGGCAGCCCGCGGAGCACGGAACCGGTTCGGCAGGCCACGGCCGAGGGCCGTGGCGGATAGTCCCCTCGGCGCCCGACCGACGTGGTCAGCGAGCCGACCGGACCACGATGGCTACCAGCCTCGCTCTTGACATCTTTGCCGGACCCGGTTTGAACCCGTACACCTGCACAGCTACCGGCTCGCCGCCACCGCCCTGCGCGGGCTGCGCGGACCAGGCCATCGACCTCGGTCACATCCCCACCGCCGTACGGCTCGCCGAAGTCTGCGAGCAGCGAGGCAGGAAGCTGACCAACCCCAAGGCGCTCGCGTACTACCGCAACACTTACGCCCGCGCGACAGCCGCCGACGGCGACCACACCACCGCCGTCAAGCTGCTCACCTCCGCCCAGGCCGCCATCGAGCACGCGCCAGCCCTTCCGGGGCGGCAGCCCTGGTCGCCCCGTGGGTGGTTCATCCTGCGGCCCGTCCGGTGACGAACAGGTGCGCGGATGCGTCAGCGAACTCAGGATGCTCGTCGGCAAGCCGCGCCGTCTCGAGTGCGCCGTGCAACAGCGGCGAGTCGTGGAGGGCTGTGCCGGCGGTGCGTTCGGCGGCGCGGAGGTAGGCCCAGCCGGGGCCTTCGATGCCGGTCACGGTGATGTCGGTCAGGCCGGCGTCGGCGGCCTCGGCCGCGAGTTCGGCGGCGGTGTGGAAATGGGCGGTGGTGAAGCCGCGGCTGCCGTCGTATGAGCCGCTGCGCAGGACGGTGGCGACTTCGCCGTGGAGGAGTTCGGGGGTGAGCTCGGCGTGCACGGTGTAGTCCTGCAGGAGGCTGTAGCGGCTGATGCCGGCGGCTGCGACCAGGGCTCCGGGCTTCGCCGCTCTGGCGGCTTCTTCGAGGGCGCGGACGCGGTCGGCGCGGGTGGTGAGGTGGTAGAGCGGCCCGAGCAGCAGGACGGCGCCGTAGGAGTCGGTGGTGGCGGTGAGGTGTCGGGCGTCGCCGAGTTCGGTGGTGCATCCGGGGGCGTGGATGGCGGCCTGGTCGAGGTGGCGGGGGACAGGGTCGATCAGGTGGACGGTGTGGCCGTCCTTGATGAGCCATCGGGCGTGGGTGCCGGGACCGCCGCCGACGTCGAGCACCCGCGCGGGAGCGGTCGGGAGGTGGCGGCGGAGGAGTTCGCGGGTGCGGAGGAGTTCGAGGCGGCCGGTGGCGGTGGTGTGGAGCCGGTCGGCTTCGTCGTACTCGGCGGCGTAGTAGGTGACGATCTCGGACGCTGTCTGAACAGGGCTCGGTGTCGACATGACCGGAGGGTAAGAGCCGGAGGCGAGGCGGGGCATCTGGTTTCCCGGGCGTTGTGCGGAGCTCGGCGTGTCATTGGCGGCCGAGCAGTAGGGTTTTGCATCCACGCGGGGCGAGGTTGCACGGGAAGGGCACGGTGATGCGGGAGGGACAGCCCGGGCTGGACTGGGAGCCCGCCGGCTTAGCCGAAGTCGTCGCCTTGTTCTCGAAGACGCCCTGCCCTTGGTGGGTTGCGGGCGGCTACGCCGTGGAACTCGCTGTGGGCCGGCCGTTTCGGGAGCACGACGACATCGACGTCCTGCTGCTGCGCCAAGACCAGCTCGCGGTTCAAGAGGTCCTCACCGAGTGGGAGTGGTGGGCTGCGGACCCGCCGGGCTCTTTGCGCCGGTGGCTGTCCGGAGAGCTGCTGCCGGTCGGCGTGCACGACGTGTGGTGCCGGCCCGGTCCGGGTGCGCCGTGGCGGATTCAGGTGATGCTCGACGAGGCCGAAGGCGAGACCTGGGTGTCCCGCCGCGACGGCCGGGTCCGGCGGCCTGTGGAGCGGCTCGGGGCAACAGCCGCTGACGGTACGCCGTTCCTGGCGCCGGAGGTCCAACTGTTCTACAAGGCGAAGGCTCCTCGGCCGAAGGACGCGCAGGATTTCGCCGAGGTACTGCCTCACCTCGGCCGGGAGGCGCGGGCGTGGCTGGCCGAGGCGCTTTCTGTCGTGTACGGGCCGCACCCGTGGGTCGAGATCCTGCAGAACGGGGAGGGAAGTTGATGCCGCAGAAGACCGCCCCGTCCGGCTACTCCTACGCCGCGCACTACGCGGACGTGCACCTGATCGTCCGCCGGGGGGACGAGATCCTCATGAGTCGCCGCGTGGAGACACAGCGCGTCTTCCCGGGCATGTTCCAGGTGCCCGCCGGGCTCTTGGAGGAGGGGGAGCCCGCCGCCGTGGCGGCCGCCCGCGAGTTCGCCGAGGAGACCGGCGCCGCCGTCGACCCGGCCGACGTCCGGTTCGTGCACCTGATGCACCACGTATCGACGCACGCCGGTGACCAGCGGATCGCATTCTTCTTCGAGACAGAGCGGTGGCACGGCGAGATCGGCAACCCCGAGCCAGACAAGTGTGAGGGCTGGGATTGGCACAAGACAGCGGCGCTGCCCGAGCCAATGCCGCCGTACCTCGCGGTCGCGCTGCGGCACATCGCCACCGGTATCCCCTACAGCGAGTACGCCTGGCCCGCGACGTAGAACCGGCAACCACTTTCGATGGCAGCAGAAGTCTGCACGATCCGGCCACCATCACCGCTACGGGCCATGCCAGCTGCGCCGCGGTGCCAGGATGATCAGCCAGCCAGCCAGGCTGTGACACGGGGTGGGAGTCGAGACGGCTCGCTGCCTCCTCCTGGGTCCAGCTCAAGGCTTCGCGGATACGCCGGAGTTCAGCATCCAGGCGTCGACGCCGAGGTGTCGGCTCGATCGGCAACCTCCTTCCTGCCAGATCGACTTGGGGGTGAAGAAGCTCTCCAACGTCGGGCTCCTGATGTGGTGAAGCTGCCGGCCTCGACGGTAGCGGCAGGCTGGGTGTGCGCCAGAAGATTCTTGAAGTCTCTGCGGTCTGCGGGTGGTTCAGAGTGTGCGGGCGTGCTGGAAGACGGTGTCGAGCCGTTCACGCAGCCCGGGGTCGGGAATCAACTTCACGGCGCGGGTGAAGTCGTCCTGGGCGGCGGCCAGTTGGGGCCGCTGTTGGCGTTCGTGGTCGGCGAGGACGGCGGTTGTGGCCATGGTGGCGCCGGGCCGGGCCCGGGCGGCGTAGATCATCGTGAGGGGGAAGGCGAAGCAGGCGTGGAGGAACCCGTACGCGGGCCGCTGGGTGCCGCGCCACGGGGAGAAGTACGTCTCGTCGTCGGGGATCGTGATGTGGAGCGCGGCGAGGGCGTCGTTGAGCCAGTTGTGGGCGGCTTCGTGGACGAGGTCGCGGCCCAGCACGGCAGCGTCACCGGTGTGGTCGGTGAAGACGGTCGCCGGCAGGCGGGTGATGGCGAAGCTGCGCAGGGTCTGGTCGGGACGGCGGCGGCCGGTCAGGCAGATCACGGCGGCGTGCGCTGCGACGAGAGCGTCGAGGCCGGTGGCGGCGATGTGGCCGAAGGCATCGTCGGCCAGCACGGCCAGGGACTCGGCGGCGCCGGTCGTGTCGGGGCCGAGGAGGTAGTACGGGGTGTCGGAGTGCGGGCCGCGGATCATCTCGTCCTCATTCGGGGCGATCACGATGCGAGGGCCGAGGCGGGAGGAGTGGGCCAGGCGGGCCAGGGCGGGCCCGGCGGCGTTGCGGTACCAGTCGAGTGTGGTGGTGTCGCGGCGGCGGGCGGCGTTCTCGGCGCCTTGGAGCCGGTGGTGTGCCAGGGCGTAGGTCAGGGGCAGTGCCTCGTCGTCCGGCGGCGGGACGGAACCGGGGTGGAGCAGGGTTAGCGCGGCGGCGGTGCGTTCGCGGCGGTGGGTGGTGATGGCGTCCAGGTCGAGGGCGGCGGCGATGTCGTTCATGTAGGGAGGCTCCTTGGCAGCGGGCCCCGGTGCCGGGCCGTGGGGCGCCGGCACCGGGGCTGTGACGTGGGGCAGGCCGGATGGCCCAGCCCGATCAGTTGGTGCTGTCCGCCTCCGGGGTGGTCGGCGCCGATTCTGCGCCGGTGGCCGGGGCGCTCCAGGCGTCAGCGGAGACGCTGGAGGTGTGGGCGGTCAGGCGCACGGTGCCACCGTCGTCGCGCAGCTGGTCCACCGCGGCGAGGAACTCGCCGCACGCATCGGTCGTCATCTCTTCCTCCGTGGGTTGCAGGGTCTGGTTCGGGTGCCGACCGCGAGGGGTGGGCTGCGGATGGGCGGGGACATGGCCGGTCAGGCTTCGCTGATCAGCCAGCTGATGAACTTGCGTTCGCGCCCCGCGTGGACGGGCTTGGTGCCGTGGGTGACCTGGGATCCGTACAACAGCGCGGTGCCGGGGGCGGGGTGCACGCTCCAGCGGGTGCGCGGCATGGTGCGGAACCAGTCGGCGGAGTGGTCGGCTCCGTCGTGGGTGAACGCCATGGCCGGGTCGTAGCCGTCGCCGCCGTGCTGGTCGCTCCACAGGGCGGGGTGGGAGGCGGTTTCGACGAAGAAATCCCCGCCGTCTTCAGCATGTTCGAGGACGACGCTGATCCCGGCGAGCTGGCGGACGGGGTCGGCGGGGTGGGGGGCGATGCCGTCGACGTGCGGGGTGATGTGCTGTCCGGGGGCGTACTCGACGTACATCCATTCGCGGCAGGAGGTCAGGGCGGGCAGGGCTCGCCGCAGTGCGGGCATCGCCCGCTCGACGGCGTGGGCGAGGACCTTCGCCGCGGTCTCGGGCGGCGGGTGGATTTCGAGGCGGCCGGCGGGTTCGTAGACGGCCATGGCCTGCTCGCTGGTGTGGCCGGGGATGGAGTGCAGGGTGGTGGTGCGCCCGGTATCGAAGCGGCGGAGGCCGTCATCGCCGAGGGCGTCATCCACGGCGCTGATCAGGGTGGTGATCTCTTCGGGGGTGAGGAAGTCCTCGATGCTGGAGACGGTGAGTGTCTCCGCTATGTGGATCATCGTGCCTCCCGGGTAGGGCGGGGCGGGCGGAGGGCGCAGGCGCATCCGGTGACCGCCGGGGTGTGACGGGCAACGTGCGTGAGCGTGCGCACGGCCTGGTCGAGGCCGGTGAAGTAGTCGGCCCATGTGCTGCCGGGGGCCGGGGTGAGGGTGAACTTGAGGACGGGATGGCGGCGGCCGGTGCGGGCACTGGTCAGGTCGGTGCGTGCGACATGTGCCGTGATGGCGGGAGGCAGATAGCCGTCAGCGGCGGCGAGCGTGTGGCACAGTCGGGCGACGAGTGCGGCGTACTCGGTGCGGGTGCGCGGCAGCAGGCCGACGCGGAACGCGGCCGGGGCCAGGCCCGTGCCGGTGTGGGCGTGTCCCTGGCAGGAGTCGTAGGTGACGGTCTTCCAACTGCGGGTGATCGTGTCGACCAGCGGCCACACCCGCTCCTCGATGCCCTCACGCCACTGGGGGTGGTGCGGATCGAGGTCGTCGGCCACCTGCTCGCCGGGCAGGCCGACGGCGTTGATGTTGCCGTCGTCGCTCGCCCGGAGCCGGGCCGGGGAACGGGGAGCTGCCGGATCGTCCCAGCGGGCAAGGAAGGCGTCCACGTCGTCCATGACGTTCGGGGCGAGGGGCCGCCAGTGGGCGCGGAGGCAGTGAGCGTCGGCCGGGTGGTCCGGGGCGGCGAGCAGGTGAGCCATTCCGTCGATGAGGCGTGCGCGGTGGTCGCAGTACGCGTCATCGCTGCCGGTCGCTTGGACCATGCGCCAGCGGGTCGCGGTGCACCCGCCGCCGCAGACCGCCCGGTACGGGCAGGAGAGGCACTTTGTCATCAGCTCCTGTCCGGCGGTGAGCAGCGGGTTGGCGTGCTGGGCGGCGGTGACGTCTCTCTCGCTGCGGGCGGCGGCGAGCGGCAGAAGGTGGGCCTGGGGCCAGGGAAGTTCGTCGCACGAGCCGAAACGGCCGTCGGGGTAAGCGGTGAAGACGTGGGAGCACTTGTGCGCGGCGAAGTGGCAGTGGGCGGTGTCCAGGCCCTTGAGCCGGCGGATCGTGGCGACGGCCGGGTCGAGTTTGATCCGCCGGAAGTGGCCAGCGCCGATCCAGCGAGCGGCGGCCTCCAGGACGAACTCGGCGTACTGGACGGGAGTGATCGCCCAGGACGCGCCCTCGGCACCGACCGCACGGGCCTGGAGGAGACGGCTGGGGCTGGTACGGCGTCCGGCCGCCGTGAGCGGCTCGGTGACGGTGGTGTCGAAGGCGGGCAGGAGGTGCACGGCGCGTACTGCGTCGAAGGTGGCGATGTGGTCGATGACCTCTGCGGCGCGGCTCAGGACGGTGGGGGTGACTACGGTGACGATGCCGCAGGTGCGTCCGCGCTCGGCCAGCAGATTCAGCGCGTTCACGATGTGCGGGTAGATCGCGGTGCCGTCGTAGCCGATCCGCCAGGAGTTGCCCTGTTCGTCGCCGTCCATGGAGATGCCGATGTGCAGGCCCGGGTAGTGGGCGTCGAACAGGTCGAGCCACTCGCCGTCCAGCCGCACGCCGTTGGTCTGCAGGTGGACGCGGTGCACGGTGGGCTGGGCGGCGAGTTCGTCGAGGAGCGCGGCCATGGCGTCCTTGCCGACGGTCAGGGGTTCCCCGCCGTGCAGTTCGATCGCGAGAGGCCGCTCGCCGAAGATCTGGCCGACGCGGCGTATCTGCTTGACGGTGATCTGGGCGCCGCCGGGGGCGAGTTTGCGTTTCTCGAAGCAGTACAGGCAGTCGACGTCGCAGGTCTCGCCGCGCAGCTTGAGGACGACGGAGACCGCCGCGGCGTGGTCGGTGTCCTCCAGAGGCCGCCACACTTCGGCGCCGACGGTCGTCGTGGGGGTGGTGAGCGTGCTGGGCATCGGGACCTCCCCGGTCGAGGGTGGGCGGATGGGTTCAGCTGCGGGCGCGCCGTGCGGCGGACTTCTGCCAGGCGCGTATCCGGCCGGCGGTGAGGGGGACGCGGGCATCGCCGCGGCGCAGGAACCAGCCGTCGCTGTATCGCTGCGGCAGCCAGCCGAAGCCGCCGAGCCCTGCCTCGTCGACCGGCTCCGGCTCGGCATCGGTGGGCCAGAGCGCAAGCAGGGCGTCGGCGAGGCGGGCCTGGACGGAGGCGAAGAAGGGACTGTGCGCGGCGGCGCTCAGCCACCGCGGCTCGGGCAACGCGGGCACGGGCCTGAACGGTTCAGCGTCGTCTCTGCTCAGCAGGCTCGGCAGCCATTTCTCACCGAGCAGCGGAGCGCCGGCCGCGACGGTCTCGGCCTGGGCAACGACGCGGGCGAGCTGGTCCCACACCAGGTCAGCGTGGGGGTACAGGCCGCTGTGGGCCAGACCGAGAAGGTCCTCGGCCAGGCTCGCCGCCACCTCGCATCGGTCCGCGAGCGCCCACCGTTGATAGGTCGCCCGCTGCTCGGGCACCAGGATCGCCGCACGGTCCGGTGCCGTGGAGAGCGGCCGGGCCGTGCGCAGGAGGGTGAGGTCGCTGAGCCGGGCTCGGACGGTGCGGAACGTCTCGATGCCGTCGCGGGTCACGGTGAACGCGTCGAGCAGCGTGCGCCAGTCGTCCACGGTGCTCTCGCTCACCGCCCGGACGTCGACGCGGATGCCGTGGATGAGGCGGGAGCCCGGCCCGGGGACGGCCTTCTGGGTGATCAGGAGCAGATCCACGTCACTGTGCTGGTGGGCCAGACCTTCGGCGAACGCGCCCACCAGCCACACGTCGGCACTCGCGTACTCGTCTGCCAGCACTGCGGCGGCATGCTCGGCGACCTTCAGTCGCGTATCCAGCCACGGGGCGGCGGTCATCGGACTGTCCTGTCTGCACCGGCAAGGACATCGGCGGCAGTCATGGCGACCCAGCGGTCGAGGAGGGCACGGACGTCGCTGCGCTGGGCGCCGATGTGCGGGGTGGCGATCAGGTTCAGCGGTCCGGGCAGGGCATCAGCCGGCCACAGCGGCAGATCCGATTCCTCAACGGGATCCAGGGCAAGACCGCCGAACTGACCGTCGGCAAGCGCGCGCAGACAGGCATCGATGTCGAGCGTGCCGAGGCGGCCGACGCAGATCAGCAGCGGATGCCGGCGCCGCGCCGCGGCGAGGAACCCGGTCCCGAACCGGCCTCGGTTCTCGTCGGTGAGCGGGAGCGCCACGACGTGGGCGTCTGCCCAGGCGGGCAGTTCACTGCCGGGGCGCGAGGGCAGGCTGTCCGGCAGGCTCGGCCGGGCGGCGAAGGCGATTTCGGCGACATATGGGGCGAGGACGTGCGCGCAGGCCCGGCCGACCGGCCCGGCGCCTCAGATCGCCAGCCGCATCCGGGACACGGGCGGGGCGAGGCAGTGCTGCTTCGCGTGCCGCCCCTGGAGCAGGGCGGCGTGCCCGTACGGGATCCGGCGAGCGAGCGCGAGCAGTGCGGCCAGGGCCCATTCGGCGACCGCGCCGGCGGCCGGCTCCGGGTTGCGGTGCACGCTGATTCCCCGCGCGGCCAGGGCGTCGATGTCGATGCCGTCCAGTCCGGAGCCGGCCCGGATCACGTGCCGCAGCGCCGGCCACTGGCTCAGGCGGTCGGTGCCCAGCCGGTGCCCCGACCGCAGCACCAGCACTTCGGCCCGGGCGGCAAGGTTCGGATCCACGGTGGCGAGCGCGGTGATCTCCCGGATCGCGCAGCCGGGGAGGCGCTGCCGCAACAGCGCGGTGTCGGCCGCGCCCCGCACGCTTACGAGCAGAGGCGCCTCGCGCACCGCGCTCACTGCTGCGTCCCGACGGCGGGCGCGGTGTAGCGGCCGAAGGCCAGGTCGCCGGCGCCGGTGATGACCTGAAGCGGTGAAGCGGAGCGGAAGTAGTCCTCGCAGGCTGCCTTCACGCCGGGCAACCCGTTCCATGCCTTCGGGTTCGCCTCCAGGTCGGCGTAGTCGTCGACGATCAGCGTGCCGCCGGGGGCCATGCGCGGGACACACGCGGTGAGGCAGGTGTGGATGGATTCGTAGTAGTCGCCGTCCAGGTAGGCGAAGGCGATCTGCTCCGGGAGCTGGTCGGGGAGGGTGTCGATGAACCATCCGGGGTGGATCGCCGGCGGGGTGCGGCCCCAGCGGGCGTGGAGCGCGAGCACCTGTTCCGGCTCGGCGCGCAGGTACCCGGTCTCGAACAGGTCCGGGTCCTTCGCCCCGGGTTCGGGCAGGCCCTTGAAGGAGTCGTAGACGTGGACGCTCCGCTGGTGCTGTCCGGTGGCGTCGAGGACGGCGCGCATCCACAGCGCCATGGCGCCCTGGTAGCAGCCGAGTTCGATCACGGCGCCGGGCACGTTATGGGCTGCGAGCTGTTCGAGTTCGGTGCGGATGGCGGGCAGGCGGTCGGCATCCACGGTGTCGCCGTGGTGTTCGAGGAGCCAGTCGTGCAGTTCCGCGAGGCTCAGCTCGGTGGTGGGAGGGAGGTGCATGGTCACCACCGGTCCACGAGGACGTCGCGGTCGGCCGGGTCCCCGGCGAGCGCGTCGAGCAGCTGCTGGTTGACCCGCGGCAGCAGGTACTTGCCGCCGAACTCCTGAAGGGGCACCCACTCAAAGCCGACCTGGATCGGGTCGGGCGGATCGGACTTGCGCGGGGTGGTGTCCTCGTCGAGGAGCTCGGCGAGGAAGTTGTGCTGGGTCTTGTGGACGGTGCCGAACTCGTCGTTGTACTGCTCGGGGACGTACTCGACGACGAACAACAGCCGCGAGGTGCGCACCCGCAGGCCGGTCTCCTCCTTGACCTTGCGCACGACTGCGTCGCGCAGCGGCTCACCCACCTTCGCCTTGCCGCCGGGCAGGTTGTAGTGGAAGCCGGAGTGGTCGTCGTACGACATGAGCAGGATGCGGTCCTGGTGGACGATCGCGGCCTTGACCGACACGCTGATGCGGGGCAGGGGCGTCATGGCGCGGGTGTTCCTTCCCTCGTCGAGCCCACCGCGGTTGACTGCCCGGCGGGTGCTGGTGTGCGGGGATGGAGCAGAGCGGAACCTTGTGGAGCAGCGGAGCCCGGCGCCTTTTACAGGCAGGCGCGGGCGGTCGGGTCGGCGATCTGGAGGAGGTCGGCGACGTCGGACAGTGGCGTTCCGCCGGCGGTGAAGGAGCCGGTGGTCTGGAAGGAGGCTGCGGCGCGCCGCATGGCGGCGAGCGCGGCGCGCGAGAGTTGGTTGGCGTAGATGGCCAGGGCGAATCCGGCAAGGCCGAGCTCGTCCGGGGCCAGGTGCGGAAACGCGGTGGGCACGGTCACCAGCGGCACCTTGCCCGTCCATGCGGCGGCCGTGGCTAGGGCTTGCTGCCCAGTGGGGTCCTTGGAGTGGATGAGCACGGCGTCCGCACCGCAAGCCGCGTACGCTGCGGCCCGCTCCACTGCCTCCGTCACGCTCGCGCCGCAGATCAGGGCCTCGGTCCGCGCGATCAGGGCTACCCGGGTGCCGGCGACGTCGCGCATCGCGGAGAGCTGTTCGGTCACCGTCTCGATGCGAGCGAGCGCCTGACTGCGGTGCAGGGCGAAGGAGTTGACCTTGGGGTAGGCGCTGTCCTCCAGGCAGAGGGCGGCGGCGCCGGCGCGGGTGAGGTCACCGGCGAACCGGCGAGCCGTGGCCGGGGTGCCGCCGGCATTGTCGATGTCCACGATCACCGGCAGCGCCGCCGTACGCGTGAGGGCGAGGACGGTGTCGGCCAGGTCGCGCGGTCCCAGCACGTTCTCGTCCGGCAGGCCCAAGGCCGTGGAGACCTCCAGGCCGGACACCCACAGGGCGTCGAAGCCGGTCTCCACGGCGACCTTGGCGGCCACCGCGCTCGCGGCGCCGATCGCCCGCAGCGGGCGGCGGGCGCCCGCCGCGGCGGTGAGCCGCGTGACGAGCGGGGCTATGTCAGGCTCGGTGGCAGCGGTCACGACGCGGCTCCTTCACGGTCGGGCAGCAGGCCGTGCTGGGCCAGGGCCTCCCAGGCGGTGTGCAGGACGGTGGCGCGGTCCTGCGCGGCATTGATCCGGACGACCCTTCCCAGGGCGGGGAACGCGCCAGGCGTGTCGGCCACCGCCTGGTATACCTCCCGGACCTTGGCCTGAACGTCCATCACATCCCAGTCGGGGCGAGTGGCGTCCCCCGAGCGGTCGGCAGCCCGTTCCATCGCGGTCTCAGGTGTGATGTCCAGGACGAGCGTGAGGTCGGGCACCAGGTGGAGCTGCTCGGTGAGATGGGCGTACGTCTCGTTCGGGGCGCGGTCGTGTTTGACCGCGAAGAAGGCCAGCTCGGACAGCAGCCACCGGTCCGCGATGACCGGGCGGGCCAGCAGGCTGGGGGCGATCAGCCGGTCGGCGGTGGCCTGCTTGTCCGCCGCGAGTGCCGCCAGGTAGCGGTCCCGGTTCTCAGGCGTGGGCTGGTACTTGCCCTCCACCAGGTCCAGCGCGACTGCCGGGTTGAGGAAGTTGGTGGTCAGCACGGCGAGCGGCGTGACGCGGAACAGTCCCTCGAAGAGGCGGAACAGGCCCTTGCGGAGGGTCGTCTTGCCGGTGCCGTCCAGGCCCTCGACGACAATGAAGGGGTAGCGGTCCATCGGGTTACTCCACCTGCCCTGCGCCGGTGCCCCCGGCGTACTTCGTGAACCGGCCACGCCACGGGATCGACGTCGAAACCAGATCGACCAGCCGCAGCTCGCCCAGCTCGTCCAGCAGCCCGGGAAGCCGGCTCTCGACGACGATGCTCTCGGTGACCGCGCGGCAGTAGGCCATGCGTACGGCCTCGTCCGCCGAAGCGGTCCGCAGCTGCTCGGAGAGGATCCGCTGGGCGGTGCCGAGCGCCACGATGCTCGTCGCGCTCTGCAGCGTCTCCAGAGTGATCGCGGTGACGACAGGCTGGAGGGAGGTGTGGTGGACGCCGAGGTGACGGATGACAGCGAACGCGCCCGTCCACCAGGCCGACGCAGTGCACACGGCGGCCACCGCAGCGCGGACGACCGGATCGGTGACGCCCCCGAGCAGGGTGTCGGCGACCTGGTCGGCGCTCGCGGCCAAGGGGTTCGTCCCGGCGTCGGTCGTTCCGTACTCGGCCGGCATGCGCAGCCAGTGCTGAAGGCCCGCCCGGTCGATCACGGCCTCGGCCGACGGTTCGGTGAGCGGGGCGGGGCACGCGGTCAGCGCGCTCGGCGGGGCCTGCGCGAACAAGGCGATGCTGCTGGGCGGTGCGAGGAGTTGCTCACGCAGCTGCGGCAGGTGCAGGGCCAGGCGCTGGACCTGTAGTCCGTCGGCGAGCGTCTCCCAGGACGCGCACAGGTTCGGGCCTGGTGGCGAGAGGGTCACACGGGCTCCTTTCTCGGGCATGAGGACTCGACTTTCGACGTTTTCGCGGGTCGCTCTGGCGAGTGTGGCTGTTGGCGTTTGGGTCCTGCGGTCTTGGCGGCGGTCGTAGGGTGAGGCTGTGGATGAGCGGCTTGTAGAGCAGGTACGGCAACTGGACCAGCAGGGTCGGTCGGTGAAGGCGATTGCCAGGACGTTGGGGGTGGGCGTCAGGGATGTTGGCGGGGTGCTCAACGGTGCCGTGCAGGTCTCGGCGTCGGTGCGTGACGAGCCGCGTTGCTGGGTGAACGCCGGCTGGAGCCGCAGCGTGGATCTTGAGGGCGCGCCGCAGTGGGCGGCCTTGGACCCTGGGGCTTCTGACGCCGAGGAGGTGCGTGGCCTTGTCGCCGTGCTCGTCGCCGCGGACAGTACGCGCTCCGCGAAGGCGCAGGTCGCCGGGTTCCTGCTGGATGTGTGGTGTCTGGGGGTGAAGAACGCGCTTGCCCCGGAGCCGATGGGCGAGAGGCAACTGAGCGGGCACCGGGCGGTTTACTTCGGCGCCTTCGAGGGGCATGTGCCGGTTCCTGCCGAGCTTGCCCGCGCCCTGGTGTTCGGTGCCGCCGCCTACGCTCGCGGCCTCGGGTTCGATCCCGAGGCGGACTTCGAGGCCGCCGCCGCTGTCCTCGGTGAGCCCGCCGGTCCCTGCCCGATCCGCTTCGGCCGCGATGGCAAGCCCTTCTACGTCAACGGCCCCTATGACGATCCCGAGGCGGTGGCGCGGACGTTGCGGCGCGCCGTAGGTGACGACGGCTTCCACTGTGCCATTGCCTTCCCCGAGCAGCCGCGGCGTCGGTTGTCCTGGTCGCGCCGGTAGGCCGGACCCCGGGGCGGGGGAGCCCGGTGGCTATCACCTTGACGGGTGAGGCACCGGGTGTCCGGGCCCGTGGTGGGCGGGGCCGCGGCAGCATCGGTGGTGTGGCGACCGCGCCCGGGGAGGGATACCTGCGATGCCGACTGTGCCCGCTTCGCTGTTCGCCGTACTGGAGTTGGTACGGGGCAACTTCACCGCGCCGACGTTTCGAACCTTCACGGCGCTGGTCACGGGTCTGATCGCGCAGACCGGGCGGTGCACGGTGACCGGGATGCTCACCGGTGTCGGGTTGACGCGCGCATGGTCCCACGACCGCGCCCACACCTTCTTCTCCCGCGCCCCGTGGAACCCGGACATCCTGGGCATCTCCCTGTCCCACCTGGTCGTGCGCCAACTCCTGCCCGCAGGTGCGGTGTTGACGGTGGCGGTGGACGACACGCTGTTCAAGCGGCGCGGGAAGAAGGTCTTCGGTGCGGCCTGGCAGCACAACGGCGCGGCCACCGGACCCCGGGGTGTCGGGCGCGGGACCTGCTTCGTCGTCATCGGCCTGGTCGTCGACCTGCCCTTCCTGGCCCGGCCGGTGTGCCTTCCTGTCATGGCCCGGCTGTGGCGACCCGGGCAGGAAGGCAGCAAAGTCGACATCGCCGCGTCCATGATCCGCCTGCTGGCCGCCTGCCACCACGGCCGGCGCGTTCATGTCGTCGCGGACGCCGCCTACCACGGCAAAGCCTTACGCGATCTGCCCGCGACCTGCACCTTCACCACCCGACTGCCCGCACCCTCGGTCCTGTTCGCCCAGGCCCCGCCCAGGACCGGCAAACGCGGGCGCCCCGCGCTCAAGGGCGCGCGACTGGGCACGCCCGCCCAGCTCGCGGCCACCGCCGACTTCGCTCCCGTACAGGTCACGCGCTACCAACGTACCGAGCAGGTGCATCTGGCCGAGGTCACCTGCCTGTGGTACGGCTCCTTCCACACCCGCACCGTGCGCGTGATCCTGCTCCGCGACGACACCACCGACACCGGCTACGACCTGGCCCTGGTCACCACCGACCTGACCAGCAGCCCGGCCGAGCTGATCACCCGTTACGCGCGGCGCTGGTCGATCGAGGTCACCTTCGCCGAGGCCCGCGGCCTGCTCGGAGCCGGCCAGGCCCACAACCGCACCCGGGCCGCGGTGGAACGCACCGTGCCCTTCGCCCTGTACTGCTACACGATCACGGTCGTCTGGTACGCACTGCACGGCCACCAGCCCGGCGACGTGGCCGAGCACCGCGAGCGCGCCCCCTGGTACACCACCAAGACCGACCCGTCACTGTCCGACATGGTCGCCAAGCTCCGACGGGTGATCATCGCCGCCCGATTTATGCCCACCCGCCCAGGTCAGCCCACCGAGCAGGAAATCCGCACCGTCCAGCAGGCATGGGCCGCGGCCAGCACCGACGCCGCCGCGTGACTCCCCGAGCCTGTCAGAACGTCGAAAGTCGAGTGAGGACGCCCCTTCTGGATTCGTCAGGACCGGACGCGACACAGCGCCCGCGATCACGGCGCACGGCCGCGTGCAGCCCGGCAGCTAGAGGCCGAAACCGGGCAAACGACTCTGATTGTAGATCTCGCGGGAGGGTGCCACCAAAGCACGAGAGGGCTCGAACTTCCGTACGCAATAAGGAAGTTGACTCGATCCGAGCCATCGCGTCGGCGGCCGTCATGGGCCTTCCTCCCGGTCGGCGGCATGGCCGATGCGGAACCAGACCTGCTTCCCGTACAGCAGGGGCTGGCTCTGCAGCTCGTCGGCCAGGCAGGACAGCAGGAACAGGCCCCGGCCACCCTCGGCATCCCCGTCGGGGTCCTTCACGGTCGGCAGCGCGTCCTCGAAGTCAGTGACGCCGACCAGGATGCCGTCCGGCGTCTCGCGCACCAGCAGCTCGCAGTCGCCCGGCGTGTGCTTCAGGACATTCGTCAGCAGCTCGGTGACGCCGAACTCGGTGACGAACTCCAGCTCGCTCTTGCGCCACATCCGCAGGAGGACCCGCACGATCTCCCGGACACCCTCCATGCTCTCGGGACCGATCGCGGGCAGCACCATGTGGTGCTGCCGAACTGGGCTGACCGCCATCACAGGCACTGACCCTCCAGGTGGCACGTGCGTCCACGGCGGAGATGGCGCGGTGTAACCGAGGCGCCACCGTCCGCTGGGCGAGCTTCGATAATGACGGCCAACTGCCCTTTCGACAAGCAGTCCTTGAGGAAAGTCATTCCTCTCGGGGACTTGGCATATTCACGAACTGGCCCAGCCGCTAGTCTGGCGTAGATATGGACGAGGAGGTGAGGGATGCCGGTCGAGCCGACACCTCGGCGCCGACGCCTGGGTGCTGAACTCAGGCGCATCCGCGAAGCCTTGGGCTGGACGCAGGAGGAGGCGGCGAGCCATCTGGGCTACCGGTCCTTCTCCACGGTCAGCAAGATCGAGAAGGGGGTGCAGGGCCTCAAGATCCAGCAGCTGCCGCACTTTTTCGAGGTATACAAGATCATCGACCCCGAACTGCGCGAGGAACTGCGCGGCCTGGTCCGCCGGGCCGGGGAAGCCGACTGGTGGCAGCGCTACCAGGGTGTCGTCGACGACCCGCTCGGCGACTACCTCTCCCTGGTGGAAACCGCCAGCAACCTGTTCGTCTTCAACCCGGCGGCCATCCACGGGCTGCTTCAGACCCCGGAGTACGCCCGGGCCGTGACCGAGGGCAGCCGGGCTTGGAAGACGCCGGAGGACATCGACGGCTTCGTGTCCATGCGCCAGGAGCACCAGACGAACATGCTGGAGCGTGACCCGGCGCTGAAGATCTGGGCCGTGCTTCCCGAAGGGCTCCTGCGTCAGGAAGTCGGCGGCCGGCCCGTCATGCGCGCCCAGGTAGAGCATCTGATCGACCTCGCCCGCACGGCTCCCAGCATCACCATCCAGGTCCTGCCGCACCGGGCCGGCGCGCACGCCGGGATGGACGGGCCGTTCATGCTCATGTCCTTCCCGACCGGGCGGGACTTGGTGTGCATCGAGTCCATGCGCGCCTCGCTCCACCTCAACGAGCCGGAAACGGTCGAGGTGTACCGCACCACCAGTGACCTGCTCAAATCCGACGCTCTCTCCCCGAAAGCGTCGCTGCCACTTCTCACCACCATCGCCAAGGATCTTGCATGAACAAGAACGAACTCGCCCCGGCCTGGGTCGAGTCCCAGCTGCGTGACGCCCAGTGGCAGACCAGCAGCTTCAGCAGCGGCGGGACCAACTGCGTCCAGGTCGCCTTCCTCGACGACGGCATCGTGGCCCTCCGCGATTCGAAGAACCCCGACAAACCCGCACATCTGTTCACGGATTCCGAGTACGACATGTTCGTCAGTGGCATCATGCACGGCGAACTCCGCCGCCGCTGATCTTCACCCGCAGCAGGCGCTCACCACACCAGTACGGCCTGATGAAGGGGGAATCGGCACGGTGCAGGACGAGGGGCAGGGACTGCGAGCGATCCTCGGTGAGGAACAGATCGCGCTCCTCAGCAGAGTGAACCAGCCGGCGGGGATGGCCGAGGAGGCATTCCTGGAAACGGTGATGGCTGAAGCCAAGGGGCGGGCGGACCCGTTCACCGCGCTCACCCTGCGCTGTGCGGCCGGCGCCCATACGTCAAGGTCGGAGTGTTCTCGCGTCTGCTCCCCGAGCAGCGCATCCACGCCCCACCCGCCCCCGATAGACGCATCTACGCCGTGGGCGTCGAGCCGCTCCACAAGCGCGACTACGTCCTTGGCTGACATTGAATACTGGCTCACCGCATCCAGGGCTTGATCAAGTTCCGTAGGTGTCTGGTTCGGTTGTGATGCCCAGGATGTGAAGTGCTCGTTCGGGTTCGTTTCGAATCGCTCGGGTGGTTTTGGCGATGTTGTCGGATCCGAGGGTCTTCAGGACACCGATGGCGAGGTTGCGGAGGGTTGCCATGGCGCGGGGTGCGGTGCCGGTGTGGACGGTGGAGGCGTCTTCGGCGAAGGTGACGTCCCTGATGTGGTGTGAGGAGTTCTCGATCCCCCAGTGCCCGCGGATCGCGGTGGCAAGGCCGGCGGGGCCGGTCTGGTGGGCGTCGAGGCTGGTGACGGCGTAGAGGCTCTCCCGGGTCTCGCGCTGGCCGGTTTGCTTGCGGCGGCGGTGGACACGGATGGCCAGGCGGCCGTGGGGGAAGGAGATCCCGCCGAGTTCGTCCGGGACGGCGCAGGTCTTGATCGAGCGGGACTCGCGCCTGCCGTGCCCGGTGGTGGAGGCGGTGTGCTGGACGGGAATATCGCGCCACGGCAGGTCCGCGAGCTGGCTGTGGGCGGTCGGCTGGTTGGTCTTGATCACGGCGATGTAGTGGGCCTTCTTCGTCTCGACCAGCCAGGAGACGTTCGCCTTGACCGAGTGCAGCGCGTCGAAGGTGACGACGGTGCCGGCCAGGTCCAGCGGTGCCAGGAGCGGTTGGAAATGTGTGGTTTCGTTCGTCTTCGCGCCCACTTCCACCTGCGCGAGGGTGACGACCGGGGCGTGGGTGACCGCGGAGAGCAGATGCCGGCGCTTCGCGGTCAGACGGGCTGATCCCTTGAGTGTCTTGCCGTCGACAGCGATCACACACGGCCGCCCGGACGCCGAGGGCGATGGCCTGTGGGCCGGCTCGGTGGCGACGCGGTGCCGGTCGGCGAGGTAGGCGCCCACCGCCCGGTCCAGGGCGTCACCGTCAACGGTCCCCAGCACCCGGCCGATCGTGGCCGGTGACGGAGTGCGTCGCCAGCCGAGCAGGTGACGCCGGATCCCGATCACTACCAGGAGTGCGTTCGAGGCGCGCTGGCCCCACTCGGCGAGTTCCTCGATGCTCCTCGCTCCCGACACGGCCGCACAGGCGCACACCAGCAAGATCGCGGTCAGTGAGTACCAACGGCCCCGCCGCGAGCGCGGATCGGGCACCGCATCGAGGTAGGAACGCAGATCGGCGACCTGACCGGCGTCCAGCGGACCCAGCCTCATCAGCACGGCAGGGACCGGAGAAGATATGGCAGCAGGCACGGGCCACCTCGTGATCATCGGGCGTAGGAACCACAATGATCACGAAACCCGTGCCTGCCCTGCTATCCACCCCAACCGACGACAGCCCGGCCAACCCTCACCACCCCGGAACTTGCAGCCGCCCTGCACCGCATCAGGGTAGAGGCCAGCCCGACCCCATATCCGGCGATCACTACGGCTTCACCAGACCGGATCCCGGGGAGAGGCGCCAAGACCGCCTATCCCTCGTCGAGCCCGGCGGCTTCCACTGCTGGTTATCGCCTTGTCGTACTTCCTGTACTGGCACGGTCGTGACCTCACCCAATTCCCCTGGGTGCACCGCGGCTCTGCGAACCGAACTGGAGCGAACATGACCACCAACGACACCGCCATCACGGCCGCCCCGGTTCCCGCACCGGCACGTGGCCCCGGCGTCCAGGTCGTTGCCGCGCTGCTGCGGCGAGGCAACCACATCGTCCTTGTCCAGGAACAGCGTGACGGCAAGGAGATGTGGTCCGTCCCCGGCGGCGGCGTCGAGCGCGGCGAACTCCTCACCGAGGCTCTGGTCCGCGAGGTCAAGGAAGAGACCGGCCTGAACCTGAGGGCGGTGGGTCCGCTGGCCTACCTGGTCAACACCACGACCGACAGGTACCCCTCCACCGTGGTGTTGACCTTCGACTGCACCGAGTGGGACGGCGAGATCGCGGTGCACGACCCGGACGGCAAAGTGACCGGCGCGGTCCTGCTGCCGCTGACCGAGGCCAAGGCCGTCCTTGCCTCTTCTACCGCGACCCGACCCGAGATCGAACCGCTGCTGGACTACCTCGACAGCCTCAGCGCCGGCCGCGTGTGGTCCTACCGGGACGACCTGCCCATCGAATGACCGCGCCCGGGACACCGGGAGCCGGGAGAGGACTTATGACACTCACCCATGCAGTCAGGGACCGGGGCGTTCCGGGAAACGGAAGGTCCGTTGTCGGACCCGCTCCGTACCCTTGGCGCTCAGCCCCCTGGGCTACGGCCCGTGCCGGGCCTTGGATCACGGGAAGCGGGACCCCATAGTGACATCGATCTACCTCTCCTCCGACAACCCCCGGTGGATGCCGAAGACCGAGGCCGACCTCCAGGCCGCCGTCGACGGCGGCCTGTTCGAGGAAAGCCACCACCTGGACCTGAAGAAGGCCCCGAACAGCAAGGGCGACAACAAGGAACTGGCACGCGACCTGTCCTCGTTCGCAGTCCATGGCGGCACCCTGATCATCGGCGTCCAGGAGAACAAGGAGAGCCGCACCTTCGAGCTCGCCCCCCAGCCGCTGAACGGACTGCCGGAGAAGATCGAGCAGGTGGCCCGGAGCATCCCCGACCCGCCGCTGACCATCCTCACCGAGGAGATCAGCGCGGCGGCCGACGACGGGACCGGCTACCTCATCGTGCACATCCCGGCCAGCCCCGTCGCACCGCACATGGTCGACAACCGCTACTTCGGCCGCGGCGACAAGACCAAGTACCAGATGGGCGACGCCGAAGTCGTCGCACTCCACGCACGGCGACGCAACACCGAGGCCGACACCCTCACCCTGCTGCGCAAGGAGATGGACGAGGACCCGCTGCGCGACGTCGGATCCCAGTCCCACCTCTTCCTGGTCGCCCAGCCGACCGCCGGACGACGGGACATGTGCCTGCCCATCACCGGCGCCCTGGACTGGAACCAGCGCCTGCGCACGCTGATCCAGCGTGCCCTGGAAGCCCCTCGCACCCGGGCAGCGCTTTCCGGGATGGGATTCAGCCCTGATCTGTCTTCCGCCCACCAGGGGCACCGGCGTGCGAGGGGAGTGGCTCTCAGCTCCTCGGGGCTCGGAGCCGGCCGCGTCTACACCCCGGAAGGCCGTTCCTCCGACGAGTCCGTCATCGAGCTTCAGCTCTTCGAGGATGGAGGGCTGCGGCTGCTCATGACCCGTCTTTCCGAGGGCATTTCCAGGCCGTACGAGTCGCCAAGTGATGCGGAGCAGGTCATCTTCGACGCTGCCGCCGTCGTCTTCACCCGACACATGCTGGAGCTGATCCGCCTGATCTCCGATGACGTGGGCTACCACGGGAACTGGGCGGTAGCCATCGGAGCCAACCGGCTCCGCGGCCGACGCCGATGGAGTCAGCCGTCCATCTTCGCCAGTAACCACAGGTACAGCGCCGACACGTACGAGGAGAGCACTGGCGTGACCCTGGCCGAGCTGCGCGACGCACCGGGCACGGTGACGCGAAGGCTCCTCGGCCCCCTGCTCCGCTCGCTGGACTCCGAAGAGTCGTTTGTCAAGGCCCTGACCGACGAAGAGTGAGTCTCGCTCCACGAGACGACACGGGCCCCGGAGGATCAGCCATGACATCTCCGGGCCCGGCTCGAGGGCGCACCATCCAACGACGCCGCGACCCCACCACCACACGGTGGCCCCAGCCGTCCTCGCCCTGACTGATAGGGCCTGGCCCTTCACCCCCTCGTCCTCGGGGATCTGGACGAGTTCATCGAACGGTGGGCCGCCTGGCTTGCCCAGGCGGCGAACGGCCGACTGGCCCACCCCAGCCACATGCCCGAACGCAACCCCCAGGGTTCCTGGAGGCCATGACCAAGGGGGCTGTGCCACAGTCGGCACTGCCCCTCGCAGCCCGGTGACACCAGCCGGACACACCACGGGCCCAGGCAAGTGAAGACATCCCTGAGGCCCGGCAAGTGGAGTCGTGCTGTTCAACGGCACCGCGCCGCAGCGTCACACACGCAAGGCCCGCGGCCATTCGCCGTGCCCAAGTAGCCCTGTATTCACCATGGATGAGCGCGGGGGGGGACTGGGCATTCGAAGGCTGAAATGCCTCCATGTACGCGGACTCGGCCCAGCTCATAAGCATTGTCTTCCCAACGTGCGCTCACCACCGGGTCCATGACCTTAAGTGGATGGGTGGGTGGTGCTGCCGAGTGTGAGCTGCCTGGCCACGTTACAAAGGAGCTCGCCAAGGCCTGGCACTGGTGAAGAAGATCACCGAGCAGTTGAAGCTCTCCGAGCAGCAGGCGCTGGAGCCGAAATCTGATGACGTGTACCAGGAGGTCCTCGACTCCATCGAGGCGCGCCTGCGGCGTCGGCTCGCGGATTCGGAGAGTCCCGCGTACCGGTCGCTGGCGGAGCGGATCGAGAGGCTCCGTACCAAGGCGATCGAGAACGTCGAGGACTCGCTGGCGTTCCTCGAGCCGCCATCAGCGGATCTTGAACGGGGAACGTCCCTCGCGGGAGTGTCCGGAACGGGCTGCCGCCTGTTGTGCTGACCGACACCACCGAGAGGAGCACGATCATGCGAGTCGGTTACTACCGGCCGACCCCCGTCGGTGCTTGGCCGTTCGAGGCGATGGAGGTCCGCGTCAAGGAGTTCCCCGACGAGGCCGAGCACTGGAGCAGGGGACGCGCGAGGCAGGCCGGGCTCGCCTGCGCCGCCTGCGGCAAGGTCGACTTCCGCCGCGACCGCAACGAGGACAAGCCCGAGACGCTCCCCTTCGAGGTCCCCGGCCCGGACGGCGAACTCCGCCTCGAATGCGGAGGTTGCCGGCCCGAGTTCGTTGACCCGAGCGCCGTACCTGCGCAGCGCGCTGCCGAGCCCTCCGAGGTGGACGTCATCACGCGGGTGCAGCGTGCGATTCCTGAGCTGGATCACTGCACGTACTACGCGCTCGACTACCGGGGCGAGACGCTGTGTGTCGCGGTCGACTTCGGGCTGAGGGGCGTGTGGGCGTTCCGCGATGGCGAGCTGTGCGGCGTCGATGAGCAGGCTGATCCGGAGCTCAAGGCCCTGCTGATCCGCAACGGCATCCGCGTCTAGCGAGGCTGCCCGGTACCGTGGGCGCAGGTCACGGGCGGAGGGGCGGCGGTGCAGCGACTGGGGCGGCGGCTGTGGAACAGCCGGATCATGTGGTGGCTTCGCGACGTCCTGCCCTGGTGTGAGGACCCGCTGGCGGTGACCGAGCGGCCGGCCGTGCCCCTGGAGGAGCTCTTCTGGCGCATGGATGCGGGCCCGAGCACCTGGCGCAACCCCGACTGCCGCCACCGCGGCACCCTGGCCGTGTATCAGCCGCTGCCGATGCCTGTCGCCGTGCGGGCGCCGCTGCACGCCATCCGGCTCGCCCACTGCATGTTCTGCGAGGGCTGGGTCTACCGGCGAACCTGGATGCCGTGGCCCGGCGAGGAGAGCGGAGACTACCCGGACGTGCGGCCCGACCTCGCCCAGCACCTTCGCCGTCGCATCGTGAGCCGCCGTGCCGAGCAGCTCCTCAACGACCCCGATGTCCTGTCCTGGGAGCGGGCGCTGACCCGGCTCGCGGCCGAGGCTCCGCGCGTCTCCCGGGACTGGCAGCCCGCCCCGGAGGCCATGGCCCGCCTCGCCGGTCAGGCGAGCCGGGACTGGGATGCCGAGAATCTGTGGGGGCGGCCGTGACGGGCACGGGCATCGAGCCGTACGACCGCACCGTGGCCCCCTGGGCGGCCGATCCTCGTCCTGAAGCGCCTTCCCCCGTCACCCGGACTGGCGAGTGCTGGAGGAAGGCACGGAACGCATCCCCCAGCGTCGCCCCGTGCAGATCCGCCGCCCGGATCTCCGCGAGCAGGTCCTCCTCGAACAGCCACTCGCGGCGATAGCCCGCGAGGAACCGCAGGCTCTCCAGCTCCGCTTCGGGGGCTCGGTCCACACCTGGAAATCCCAGCCGCGCGACAGGACGACCTCGCGGGCCCAGCCGAGGGCGAAGTTCACCTTCGGCCGGGTGAGCAGATGCCGCGGCTTGACGTCCACGACCAGCGGAACGTCCTTCTCGCGCAGCACCAGGAAGTCGGGTATGTGTCGGCGTCGGCGACCATCAACGGTGGTGGACAACGGGAACGGCTGAGCGAAGACGGACGTCACCTCCTGGTCGAAGTCGGCGTAGAGCAGCCGTGTCAGCTCAAGCCGGGACTCGTAGACGACGTGGCCAGCAACGCCGACCTCCCGTCACGAACGGCTTCATGACCATGCACCGTAGCGTCTCGGCCCCGAACGCGCGTTGGTAGTAGCCGAGTTGGGTACGGTCCGACCGGCAGTCCGGGTCGGTCAGGGCGGAGGCGAATCATGAAGAGTGCGCACGTCGGGCTCGCGGCGTTCGAGACCAGAGCGGGCGAGGCTGCCCGGACGCTGCTGCACAACCAGGGGTACGACGGCGGGTGGGGCCTCACCCTGACCTCGGTCTCGTCCATCGTCAACACCAGCGAGGTCCTGCCGATTCTGCGGGCCGCCGGTATCGCCGGACAGCCTGTTCGACAGGGGCTCGACTTCCTCACCGGCGCCATCCCGGAGCACTCGCGGCCCCGGCCCAAAGGCGGCCGTGGTGAGCACACCCGGTTCATCGCCTTCGGCCTGGCCGGACTGCTGTCCCACCCCCGCTTCTTCCACCACAACGGCGTCGCGGAGACCGCGGCCTGGTGCGTCGGCTGGCTGGAGGACCACCAGGTCGACCACGGCTGGCCCGAAGTCCTCGGACTCGACGACACCTCGCTGCACCAGACCGCCTTGGTGGTGCACCGGCTCGCCGAGCTCCGAGATACCCTCCATGATTTCGGCCCCGGGCTCCTCTTACCTGGCGGGGTGGAGACCAGCAGCCTGTTGGAGCGCGTCGAGCCGCTGATCGGCCACGGAGTGCATGGTCTGCTCTACCACCGGCGCCCCAGCGGGGCATGGGGGTGGCGTACCTATATCGACACCGAGCCGAGCCCGAGCAAGACCGCGCTGTGCCTGCTCGCGCTGTCGGCCGTCTGCTCGGGCACCGGGCCCGGCGGCGAGCCTGCCTTTCGGGACGGCCCGCGGGAGGCGGGTGGGGTGCACGGCCCGGTGCAGCGGAAGCGGCTGTCCGAAGTGGTCGTCGAGGCCGGACAGTGGCTGCTGCACAACCACCACCGGTGGGAGGAGTTCGTCGAGGACGACAAGGATGTGCAGGGCACGGCCTGGGAGCACATGGCGTACGCGCTGTGCACCCAGGCTGCCATCCGGGCCGGTGCGAGCCCGCGTGATCCCCGCCTCGCCAAGGCGTGGAAGCTGATGAACGGCCTGTGGGACCCGGAGGCCGGACTGTGGAACGAGCCGGGTGCCTCGGGTAAGCGCGCCACCATCCGGGCCGCGTACTACACGGTGTCGGCCTACGAGGAAGCGATGCAGCGTCTGGCCCGGTTGAACCTTGCCGACCCCGCCTCCGAGGACGCGAGCGAGGCGTCGGCCGAGATGGTCATCGTCCATGTCGCCCTCGGTCCTGGCCGGACCGTCCTCCTCGGGGCGTGCGACAGCGAAGGAAGGGTGGCGTGTGAGCTGTCGGAGCGCCTGTTCGACGTGGTGAAGGTCGTGTACGACGCTCCTGAGGCCGGAATGTCGACCGAGCGGATCGCGGCGAAGCTCTACGTCGCCCCGTCCTCGGTGCCCAAGTACGTTCAGCGCCTCAACCAGGCCGTCTCTGCGGCCTTCGGCGGCGCCCCGGCCCGGCTGCTGCTGGCCAGCACGGTGGACGGGTCCAGCGGGTACCGCCTCGCAGGGCGGTAGGCCGCCGCCTACGACGTGGCGCGCTCCCCGGCCGCCGGGTAGTTCAGCAGGGCGAACCGCGCCAGGGAACGGACCTGGTCGAAGGTCTTGAGGGTGTCGAGGTCCTCCAGGCCGAACCAGGCGGCCCCGTGCACCTCTTCGAGCTGCGCCTCCACGGCCTGCTGGCGGGTGCCGGGCTGCCGCTGGACGTAGAAGAACTGGACCAGCGCCGGCGTCGGGAAGCCTTCGCGCTCGATGTCCACGTAGAAGGGCACGGGTTCAGGTGTGGCGTTGTGGTCGGCCGGGTGGATGGCCGGCTGGCTGGAGATTGCCTCCACCAGCAGCCCCGTCTCCTCCTTGAACTCGCGCACCGCCGTGCCCGCGAAGGACTCCCCGGGCTCGATATGACCGCCCGGCGGAACCCATTTGTCGAAGCGGTTGTGGTGCACGAGCAGCACTTTGCCACGCTCGACGAGGTAGCCCGAGCAGCAGTACACCAGACCGATGTCGCGGGCGGTCTGGCCGTCGTGGATCAGAATCGAGCGAGGCACCCCGCCACGATAGCCCACAGGCAACCACTCGAACTCCCGTGCAGGTGAAGCGACTTCAGCGCGGTGTCAGCGCCGCGCCGATGACATGTCATCGGCAATGACAGCGCGATGTCATCGCGTACACGTCACTGCGGGACGGATTGTGGTCGTATCCCCGGCCCGCGGCTCCCGCTCGCGGTCGGCGATGCCCCTGTCCGTCGAGGAGAGGACCCCGATGCGCTCTCGCCCGTCCCCGTGGCGTGCCCGGTACCAGCAGCGGTTTGCGGCCCCGCAGACCGTGGTGGTGCAGCCCACGACCTGGTGCAATCTGGACTGCCGGTACTGCTACCTGCCGTTTCGCAAGCTCAAGCACCAGATGCCCCTGGAGGTGGCCGAGGCCCTGGCGCAGGCGGTGGCCCAGTTCGACGACAGCGGCCATCCGATTGGCATCGTCTGGCACGGCGGGGAGCCGCTCGCCGTGGGCCAGCAGAAGTTCGCAGCCCTGCTCGCGCCGTTCGAGGCCCTGCGGCAGGCGGGCCGAGTCCACCACTATGTGCAGACCAACGCAACACTGATCACCGAGACGTGGTGCGACCTGCTGGCCGCGTACGACGTCCGCGTCGGGGTGAGCATCGACGGCCCGGCCGCCTTGAACGCCGAGCGCGTCGACCTGCGAGGCAAGCCCGCCTTCGACCGGATCCTGCGCGGAATCGCGCAGCTGCGCGAGCACAGCATCCCGTTCTCCGTCATCTCGGTGGTCGGCACCCTGGGCATCGCGATGCCGGAGGAGCTGCTGGAGTTCCTGACCTCTCTGGGCGGCCATTCGGTGGGATTCAACATCGAGGAGATCGAAGGGGTCAACGCCGACCGCCAGCCGCCCACCGCTGGCCAGGCCGAGGAGTTCTGGCGCCGCATCCTCACCTGGACCCGCCGGCATCCTGGCGCCCCGGCGCTCCGGGAAGTCGAACGCCTCGCCGAGTACCTCCAGCTGATCCGTTCCGGCCGGAGAGCTGAGTGGGACGGGCGCCGCCTCGACCCGATCCCCACCATTTCCTGGAAGGGCGACATGGTCCTGCTCTCCCCGGAACTCGCGGACACGGCGGCGCCCGAGTACGGCGACTTCGTGGCCGGCAACATCCTCGACCGCCCCCTGCCCGAGATCCTCCGTGATGCCCACCGGCTGCGCTACGTACGCGACTTTCTCACCGGCCTGGACCGCTGCCAGGCCGAATGCGAGTTCTTCGACTTCTGCCGCGGCGCCCAGGCCGCCAACCGCTACTTCGAGAACGGTGACCTCACGACCACCGAGACCAACTACTGCCAGGTCTCCCGGCAGGCCCTGGTCACGGCCCTGTCCACGCTCGCAACCAAGGAGGCTGTTGCATGAAGATCCTGGACCGACTCACCACATCCGACACCCCCGTCGTGATGGAGTTGATAGCCACGCACGACGTCCCGCCCCCGGTGATCGTTGAAGCAGCGTGGGACAACCGGCCCACGTGGGACAACTGGGCGAAGAACCCGGCCCCCTTCGACAACCGCCCGACCTGGGACAACTGGAACAAGAAGAAGTAGGCCGCGCCGCTGCTGGCACGCCTGGGGCGTGCCAGCAGCACCGGCGACCGAGCCACCGCGCTGAAAGGCTGTTGATGGACACCCGCACGATCCGCCGTACGAGCGTCACGCTCCCTGCCCTGAACGAGCCGGGCCTCTACCTCTCCAACGTCACCTCGCTGGAGGGCGGCCGTGGCCGGGTGGCGGAGTTCCACTACGCCGACGCCGACCTGCGGGACCTCGACCTGGCCGACACCCACCTGATGGACGGGCGGATCACCGGCCTCAAGGCCCAGCGCACCCGCCTGGAGAAGCTCCGCGTCGACTCCGTGGAGTTCACCGGATGCGACCTGTCCTCCCTGCAGTGGACCGACAGCAAGATCTCCCGAACCGTCTTCCGCGACTCCAAGCTCATGGGCGCCGCACTCGAAGACGTGACGCTCGACAACGTCCTGTTCGAGAACTGCAAGTTCGACTACAGCACCCTCACCCGCGTCCGGGCCACCGGCCCGGTGATCTTCGCCAAGTGCTCTCTACGCGAGACCACCTTCGCCGCCGCTGACCTCGGCGCCGCCCTGATCGATGACTGCGATCTACGGCTGACCGAGTTCGACGGCGGGAAGAACCGCGGCCTGGACCTCCGGGGTAACGACCTCTCCCAGCTCCGCGGCCTGGCCTCGCTCAAGCAGATCGTCATCGACCACGCCCAGACACTCCAGCTCGCCGAGGCCCTCGCCGCCGAGCTGGACGTCACCTTCGGTGAAGACCTCGACGACAAGTAGCCCCGCACCTGCCCCTGGGGAGGCACGGCCATGGGCCCACAGCTCGCATTCCACTCCTTCGACGACCTACGCGGCCGGTGCGACACCGCACCGGTCCGGCAGACCACCAGCGAGTCCGATTACGACGACGGCGCTATCGTCCCCGACGAGAACTGGAAATCGATCACCGCGGCCGACGCCGAGCAGCATCGTGCCGATGACTCGGTGCCGGACAGCATCCGGATCGAACTCGTACACCGACCGCTGCCGGACCTCGATTCCGACGACTTGGCCGGCCGCCTCGAAACCGCCGCCCGCCTCGACCCCCTCAACGGCCACTGGCCCACCACCCTCCTGGGCTGCGCCGCCAGCCCCGGCCACTGGACCACCACCACAGAGGACTCCACCACCGGTCGCCGGATCGGACTGCACGTCGACAACTTCGACCGACTGCCGTACGCCCGACGCCACCAGGGTCGCCGACGGCTCTGCCTCAATCTCGGCCCTGGCCCGCGCTACCTGCTCATCGGCGACCACGACATTCAGCAGATCTGCCGCACGCTCCACGCCGACCCGGACCGGCACCACCCCCACACCGAGGACATCCGCCGGTACGTCACCGCAGGACACCCGCTGCGCTGCCTGCGCATCCGCCTCGATCCGGGCGACGGCTACATCGCTCCGACCGAGTTCCTTGCTCACGACGGCTCGACCGCCGGTATCGACCAGCCCTCCGTCGCCGCCTTCTGGCTCGGCCAGCGACCGAACGCGTCATGACCGATCAGTCGCGAGACAGAGCTCAAGGACCGGGAGACCCTCGCATGGACGCGAGGGCGCAACACCCCGCGCTCGACCCTGCCATCGCCTGGCCCACGCTCGGCATGTGGGTTCGATGGGAAGGCGAGCGTCTCGACCTCGTGTCGCTAGCTGTAGCGCCCGCACGCGGCACCACAACGGATCAAGTCCTGCTGCCGTGCTCTCCGGAACTCCTGATACAGCTCGGGAAGATCTCGCTCGGCAACAGCCGTGCTGGCCTGTACGCCGTGCGCCTGGCGGAGGACGGCGCGGACCACCGTCTGGTGCTCTGCCAGCGGGGTTGGGAAGGTGCGGTCCGAATCAGCGGAGCCGTGTCCTCGATCGCGGAGCCGCTGTACGGGAAGACCCGAGCCGCCATGCTCGCGGCCGGCCGCGAGCAGAGAGCCGCGGGGAACCAAGACGACGCCGCACAGTGGAGCACGATGGCCCGCCAACTGCTGCTGGCCAAACGATCCTCCCGGCGCGGACGCAGCGTCCGAACGATCTCGGGTGGACTGCCCACTCTCGGCAAGCACGGATGAATGAGGGGACGAACCATGCGAGCCCTTCCGGCAGCAGTTCCCGCCGAGCCTGCACGAGGCCGGGCTGAGCGGGCTGGGCTGGCACCAGCTGGTGTGTGCGCTGTGCGACCTGCACGGACCCGACCGGCACCTGGTGAAGGAGACGAACCTGTTCTTCGCGGCCGACACGGTGCCCGGGCTCCTGCCTCGGTCGCCGGCCATCGTCCTGACCCGGGCCCCGTCGGGATCGCGTCGTCGTTCGCGCGCGTTCCGCGAGTGAACCGAAGCTGTCCCTGGCGCTCACTGCCTACTCCCGCACCCACCCTGTCGACGTCGTCACCACCACCCAGCCCATGACCGACCTCGGGCTGGATACCGGCGACCTGTGACGCCGTGGCCCCGTACCCGCGAGAAGCCGGCGGGCGCGGGCAGCCGCGAGGCCTCCCGTGGGGAGCCGGGAGGCGCGGCGGGCCCCGCCGCCACGGGGGGAAGCGGCAGGGCCCGAGGGGCCTCCACCTGGGGGTGAGGGGCCGTCCGCACACCATGCACCACAAACCGGCCACCGGGATAGATCCCGACCGGAAATAGGCGCTGTCAGTGCCAGCGGCAATGATGGGCTGCCACCTCACCTGCGCGTCGCAAGCGTCAACGTCCGCTGCGCTCGGGTCCTTCACCTTCTGCGCGGGCGGTTTGGCGACGCCCCCATCGGACGGGCGGCCATCGATGAGGTGACCGCTTACAGAGAGAGCATCTTGCTGCCCCGCGCGACCGGCCGGTGAAATGGGCGGGTGGCTCCCTTGGCGAAGTCCCGTGGCCCCTTCGCCCAACACCGACTCAACCGCACGGTCCAACTCGCGTGCCAGCACGCCGGATTGCCGCAGACAGATAAACCGGAGTTGATCCATGTCACGATGAACGCGCTCTTCAAGATCCCCGGCGATCCGGTCATCGTCCGTATCGCCCCGTCTGCCACTCTCCTGGCGGACACCGAACGTCTCGTTCAGGTCGCGCGCTGGCTCGAAGCCGTCGACTTCCCCGCCGTCCGTCTGCTGCCCGAGATCCCTCAGCCGCTACTCATCAACGAAACCGACCACATCGCCACGTTCTGGCTCTACCTGCCGCAAGACGGCCGCCCGACGCCGCGTGCCTACGAACTCGCTGGCCCACTGCTCCAGTTGCACGCCCTGCCCACGCCGGAGTTCGGCCTTCCCCAGTGGGAGCCCATCCGGGAGATGCGCGAACGCCTGGCCGACTCGTCGATCCTCCCTCCCGGGGACCAGGCGTGGCTCGGCGACAGCGTCCACGAACTCGACGAGCAGCTCCGGGATCTCACCTACCCACTCCCACACCGGGGTGGTGTCATCCACGGAGACGCCTACATCGGAAACCTGCTCCGCGGCCCCCATGGCGACCCCGTGTTGTGCGACCTGGACTCCTTGTGCCGCGGCCCCGCCGAGTGGGATCTCATCCCGGAGCTGGTGGCCTGCATCCGGTACCGACGCCCCATAGCCGACTACGACCTCCTGTGCCAGCTCTACGGTGCCGACATACGGACCTGGTCTGGCTGGCCCGTTCTCCGCCGGCTGAGGGAACTCAAGGTCCTCACTGCTGTCCTGCCGGTCCTCGACAGTAGCCCCGGTCTCGCAGAACAGGTCCGCCTCCGCCTGCACGGCCTTCGCGAAGGCGCCGAGGCCCCGTGGACTCCCTTCCGCATGACCCACTGAGCAGCCAACACGCGATTCGGCAGCCATCACCGACAACGCAGCGGCAAGGGAGGGGAGTTGAGAAACAATGAAGCCCGATGACGAAAACCGAAGCAGCTAGGAACCCCGGAGGCCGTCCTGCTGCTGGCCGCCCGCTCCACCAGCACCCGCAGCGGCAAGCCCCTGCTGACGTTCAAGAAGATCGCCGCCGCGCTGTGCTGAAGGAGCTGCTGAGCCAGTCACTGCCCGCCGGCCTCGCAGCGGCGGTGACAGGAGCCGTGACCGGCTCGTGGGCGGGCTCGGTGAACGGGGTGGAACTGGGCCGCGGAGCCCGCAGCACGAGGCGGGGCGGCAGCGCGGCGGCGTGCGAGAAACGCGGCTTCAGGGCGTCCGGCGGTGTGCGCGGGGCCTGGCGGACGGGCCGTGCCCGGTACGCCCGTCCGCGGCCGGTGAGATTGCGGTCGTGCGGGTGGGTGGCGGGGCGCGGCGGGGAGAGGGTTGTCATGCGCGATCCCTGGTCAGTCGGTGCAGCAGGGCTGCGAGGGTGGTGTGGTCGTAGGGGGTGATGCGGATCAGTGCGTGGGCGGCGGCGAAGCCTGCTCCGCCGGGGCTGGTGTCGCGGTCGGAGTGGAGCCAGGCGGCGATGGCGTTCACCAGGGTGCGGCGGCTTTGTTCTGGCGGGCCGCCGAGCCGGTGTATCGCGACGGCGGCCTCGGTGTAGAGAGAGGCAGCGGCGGCGCGGTCCTGGGCCATCACGGCGAAGTACGCCTGGAGTTCGGTGCCCATCGCTGCGTACGGGTGGTCGTGGCCGTGGCGGGCGATGAGGTGCTGGGTGGCGCGGTGGGCGGCCTGTTGTGCGGCACGCCAGTGCCCCGCGCGCTGAGGTGCGCGCGGGGTCTCGAGCAGGCCGGTGTCCTCGGGGATGCCCTGGTTCCATATCGGGTCGACGGGCTGGGCGTTGGCGGGCGGGTCCTGGCCGGGGTGGACCGTGCCGTCGGCGGCGATCTGCTGCTGGTCGATGTGCCCGTAGGGGTGGCCGATGGACAGCAGGATCGGTCGGCCGTGTCGCTGGGCCGCGGCGCGCAGGGGGCCGCGGACGCGCTCGATGAGGGCCTCGGCCTGGTCGGGGTGGCCGTCTTGCCGCAGCCCCTGGGCGTGGATGCCGCCGCCGGGAAGGACGATGATCGTCTCGTGGATGTCGGCGGTGAGTGACGGGCCCAGGGGCATGGTGGTCTTCCTCGGTCGTGGCTGGATGGGGTGGGGTGGGCCGTCAGCGGGAGTCGACCAGGGCGTAGCGGTAGTCGAGGATCTCGGGCTTGCCGTGGCGGGGCAGGTGGACGACGGCCTCGCCCTGGAAGCTGTTCACCACCACGGCACGTGGCGTCTTGTTGTAGACCGACTCGGTCTTGCCGGGGGTGATCTGCAGGCCGGCGTTGGTGACGAGGGTCTCTGCCTTGTGGGCGAGAGAGGTGATCGCCAGGACGCCGGAGGAGGTGGTCAGGGTGTAGGTCTTGTCGTGGGTCGGCGTGATCGGGAAGAAGTTCACCGTGGCTTGGGACCCGAGGTGGTCGCCGCGTTCCTTGTAGGTCTTGAGGATGGCCTTGGCGTTGTCGTTGGCGTGGGAGAGTTTGCTGCCGTCCTTGGTGCCGCCGCTGGCGAAGAGGTCTTCGACGGCGTTGGTGACGCCGCTGGGTGCGAGGCTGCCGACCGGGGTGTCCGCGTTTGCGGGGACGGCCAGGCCGCCCTTGGTCCGGGGGTCGGGAGCGGTTGCTGCGGGAACAGGGAGATGACCTTCTTCCAGGTGCCGCCGGTGTCGGCGGACTTCTCGAAGATCATGAATGTGTGGTTCGTGCCGTTGGTGGAGGCCTCGGCCGCGAACCAGTTGCCGGTGGGCGGGATGTAGAAGGAGCGCCGGGTGAAGTAGAACGGGGTGCCGTAGTCCTTCTTCTCCTTCGCGCTCAGGGTGTCGAACTGCTCATAGTCGGCCTTGCTGCGGGCGTAGAGCTGGCCGGCTTCCACGGTGGAGAGGAGGCTCGCGTCGCGCGTCTTGTTCGCCTTGTTGTTGATCTCCTGGTAGTGGTCGAGGATGGACCCGGCAGTCTTGTGGTCGACGACCCCCTTCGGAGCGGGGCTCGCGCTCGAGGTGGGGGCCGAGCCGGTGTCCGAGCCTGGTCCACAGGCGGTGAGACACAGCGCCGCCGCTGCGCCCAGGGCTGCGGCACCGGCACGCATACGGGGTGGGGACGGGTGCTGTTGGGGGGAGGGCATCTGGATCACCCCTGGTGGAATCGAGCGAGGGAAGGGGTGCTCCGCTCCGGCGGGCGGGTATCAGTGCTGTGGGGGCGGCGGTCGGACGGTCCCCGCGTCCGCTCTCGCGGTGAGGGTGGTTGGAGCGGCGTCCGGTCAGCTCTTCATGGGCCACTCCAGGGGCTTGCTGTAGAAGCCCTGGCTGAGCTGGACTGCGGCGGCCTTCTGGCCCTGTGGGATGAGGAAGGCGGTGCAAATGCGCTGCGACTGGCCTGCGACGAGCTTCTTGTCGGAGTCGAACGCCGGGCAGTTGGGCCACTGCGCCTGGCCGAGCAGCACGATGAGGGCGCGGGTGCGCTGGCCTGTATCCGTTCTGACAACCAGATCGTCATCCATGTCGCCCAGCGCCATCGGCTTGCCGCTCTTGTGGGTGAGCGTCGACCAGACGTACACGGGCACCTGGGGGCCGTCTTCCTTGTCCTGCTCAAGCCCGGAGTTGTCCATGTCGGCCTTGCTGCCGACGACCACCTTGGTGGGCGTGACCGTGTAGGTGGCCCCTCGGGAGCGCTGCATCTGGCTCTCTTGGACCGGGCTGGCCTCACCCAGCTTGAACGTCGTCTTCTCTTTGCCCGCGCTGGTCGTCGAGGCAGATTTCTCCCTGGTCGCGCCGGTGTCCGAGTGTGCGCCGCAGGCGGTGAGGGTGAGGGCCGTGGCGACGCCGACGGCGAGCACGGTCAGGTGGCGCGGGCGCGGGATCGAGGTCGAGGAATGGGGCATGGTGGTTCCTCCTTCAGGAACTGGGGACGGGTCAGGCTGCGGAGCGCCGGGCGCGGCGGACTCCGGCGGCGAAGTCGCGAGCGATCTCGTCGGCGGCGGTGGCGGGCGTGTTGGGCTCGTCTCGCATGCGCCGGATGACAGCCGAGCCGACCACGACGGCGTCCGCGTACGCGGACGCCTGTGCGGCCTGGCCCGGTGTGCTGATGCCGATGCCGACCGCGACCGGCAGGTGGGTTGTGGTGCGCAGGCGGTGGACCAGCCTCGGCAGGTCGGGGCTGAGCGGGTGTTGGGAGCCCGTGAGGCCGGAGGTCGCGGGGGCGTAGACCATGCCGCTGTGGGAAGCGCCGATCGCCGCCAGTTGTGCCGTGGAGGCGCGGGACTGGATGAGGGGGATGGTGTGCAGGCCGGCCGAGGCTGCTGCTGCTCTCCATGCCTCCGCCGCTGGCGGGGGAAGGTCAGGGATGAGTACCCCCGCGCCGCCGGCAGCGGCCAGCCGACGCGCAAAGGGCTCGATGCCGTACTGCGCGATCGGGGCCCAGTACGACATGACCAGCAGCGCGGCAGGTGTGGACGCAGTCAGTTCGGATGTGGCCGTGAAGACATCGTGCATCTGGAAGCCAGCGGCCAGTGCCTGGGCGGTGGCTTCCCGGATCAGGGGGCCGTCCATGACCGGGTCGTGGTGCGGGACGCCGATCTCCAGCACGTCGGCGGACTGGGCCATCGAATGCAGCGCGTCCAGGCTGGCTGTGGGGGTGGGGTAGCCGAGTGGCAGGTAGAGGCCGAGCGCGGCCCGCCCCTTCGCGTGGCTGACGGCAAAGGCCCGGTCGAGGCGGTCGGCGGGCGGCCAGGACGGCGACGTGGAGTTGTTCATGACGGCCTCTCGGGCGACGGGCGAGGGGAAGGGGCGGCTGCCGTGCGCACCGCGAGGCGCCGGCAGACTGGGGCGGAGAGGACGAGGGCGAGCGTGGCCGTGCCTGCCGGGAGGGCCCAGGGGCCCTCGAGCACGCCGGCGGCCGCTGTCCCCAGGGACTGGCCCAGCCCGAAGGCCGCGATGAGCCAGCCGTACGCCTCGATGAGCGTGCCGGGTGGGGCAAGCTCTGCGACCACCTGATACGCGCACGTCAGCAGCGCTCCGAAGGCCATGCCGGGCGGCACCGTCAGCGCGAGGGCGGCGAACGGTGGCGGGTCGAGGCTCAGCGGCACCCAGACGGCCGCGAATACTGCGGCGGTCAACGCGAGTTGCCGGCTGAGGGAAGCGGGCAGCGGCAGCGCGATCCAGGCGGCGGTCCCCAGGAGCGCACCGATCGACACCCCGGCGGGCAGGACGCCTGCCAGCCACTGAGCGGAATGCCGTTCGCTCGCGGTCAGGGCGGCCACCGACAGCGCGCCGAGTGTCCCGCCGACCACGGTGAGGACGAGCAGCATCCATCGCATGCCGACCGAGCGCAGGGCACCGAGGGCTCCGCTTCGCACTTGCGCGGGTCGCCACCTGCGGGAAGGAGCCGATGCCGCGACGGCGAGAGCCCCTCCCAGCCCGAGGCCGGCGGCCACGGCGAAGGTGAGGCCGGGCGGTGCCACCGCTGCAGCTGCGACAGCGGTGAGAGGACCGGCGGCGTAGACAAGTTCCTGGCTTCCGCTGTCGAGGGCCAGCGCCGCACGCAAATGCCGCCGCGTGGGGGTGATCGCGGGCCACAGTGCCCTCAGGACCCCCTCCATCGGCGGGGCTGTTGCTCCCGCGACGGTGACGGCGGCGGCTGCAATCAGCAGGTTGAGCGTTTCGGCGGCCGCAAGGATGAGGAGTGCGGCCGCCGACGTGATCGCGCCGGCCATGAGTGTGCGGGTCTGTCCCCGCCGGTCGACCAGGCGGCCGAGCAGCGGCTGCCCGACCGCTACCGCGAGCCCGTACAGGGAGGCGAGCGCAGCCCCAACGCCGTATCCGTGGCCGTTCGCCCGCGCAGCGATCAGCAGCGCGACAGGCGTCATGCCCAGCGGCAACCGGCTCACGAGCGTGGCGGTCAACAGGCGCGCTGCGTACGGCAGCCGCAGCACGGTGCCCCAGTGCACGGGGCGCTGCTGGGTGTGGTGCGTCGGCGCGGCGCGGACGATGGGGGCGGGGGGTGTGTCGACCGCGCTCATGTGTGCGCTCCGCGGTGCAGACTCGTGTGCCGCCGGGTCCGGCTGCCGTGGTCATTCGCCTCGGCGGTCCGTGACTCAGCGCCGATGGGCGCGGGCCGACGAACAGGCACGTGGGCCTGCGTCGGCTGGTCGCGGGACGGAAGGGCGTGCGCGCCCGGGCACGCGAGGGCGCATGCAGCGTGCGCTGAGCCGTCGGTGGTGCGCATCATCGTCCTTCGGTTGACATGGAAGGCCCGACGCCGGGTGGATGTGTCCGAGGGATCGGCGGGGACGGGCATCAGGCCGCCGGGGTGATGTCGTCGGCGCGTGCGATCATGGCCAGTCCGTAGAGGCGGGCGGGGTCGGTCCACCAGTGGCTCAGCTCCAGGCCAGCGGCGCTGAGCTGTGCGGCAAGGCCGTGAGGATGGAACTTTGCGCTGACCTCGGTGCGCAGTTCCTCTCCCGCGGCGAAGGGCACGACCAGGTCGACACCGCGCAGGGTGACGGTCTGGTCCCGGCGGGACCGCAGACGCATCTCGATCCACTCGTGGTCCGCGTCCCAGACGGCCACGTGCTCGAAGGCGGCCACGTCGAAGTCGGCGTCCAGTTCCCGGTTGAGGCGATGCAGCAGGCCGAGATTGAACCGGGCGGTCACGCCTGCAGCGTCGTTGTAGGCGCGAATGATGACGGCTGGGTCCTTGACCAGGTCCACGCCGAGGAGCAGGCGGTCGCCGGGGGCCAGGCGGGAGGTGAGGGTGGCCAGGAATGCCGCTTGCTCGGGGGGAAGGAGGTTGCCGAAGGTCCCGCCGAGGAAGGCGAACAGGCGGGGCCCGTCGGTGGGCGGAAGGTCGACCGCGGCGGTGAAGTCGGCAAGGAGGGGTTTCACCGTCAGGCCGGGGTACTCCGCCGCGATGGAGGCTGAGGCCTGGGCCAGGGCGCTGGAGCTCACGTCGACCGGCACGTAGGTGGTGAGCGGTCCGCTCAGGGCATCGAGCAGCAGACGTGTCTTGGCCGAGCACGAACCGGAACCCAGCTCGATCAAGGTTCTGGCGCAGGTGAGCCAGGCGATGGTGGTGCAGGAGTCGGCGATGATCGCCTGCTCCGTCCTGAACGGGTAGTACTCCGGCAGCCGGGTGATCTCGTCGAAAAGCTGGCTCCCGTCCGCGTCATACAGCCACTTCGGCGAGAGCTGTTTCGGGGACGTGGCGAACCCTCGTACGACGTCTGTGCGCAGTTCAGCAAGGTGATCGGGTGCGGGCGAGGTCAGGGCGGGCAGAGCGGGTGCGGTCATCGCGAAGTCCTTTGGAGAAGTGAGGTGGCGCGGATGGGGACGGTGTTCACGTGGTCACGTGCTGGGGTTCGGCGACGGCGGGGGGAAGGACCCGAGGACGTCTCAGTCCGCGGGTGGCGCAGAGCACGACGAGGGCCGCGGCCCCGCCAGCCGGCAGGAGCACGCGGGCGAAGGAGAGTCCTGCGGCCCCGGTGCCCACGGCGCATCCGAGGTCGAGAGCCGCAACCAGCACGGCGCTGGCCTCGGTGACCGTGCCGGCCGGCGCCAAGCGGACGGTGAGGAGATAGGCCGCGCTGAGCAACGGGGCCATGACGAGGCCCGGGAGCAAGCACGCCGCGACCGCGAGAAGGGAGTTCCCGGCCGCCAGCAGGGGGATCCAGCCCGTCGCGAAGCCGGCGCAGAGGATCACCAGATGCACTGCCGTCGGGCCGGGCCACGAGCGTGCCCCGTACAGGAGCCCGCCGACCAGGGCACCGGCGGAGACGGCGGCGGGCAGTGCGCCCGATAGACCGGCGTACTGGAACTGGTCGGCGAAGGTGACCGCGAGCGGAGTGAGGGCACCCATGGGTACGCCGATGAACAGCATGGCCGTGTAGAGAACGCGCAGTTGCTGAGACCGCAGCGGGCCCAGCCAGTCCACTTCGCGAGGCTGCGCCGTCCACGACCGCGACGGGGGTGCGGTGACGACGAGGACCGTGCCCGCCAACCCGACAGCGGCCGTCGCCACCACGGCCCAGCGAGCCGACGACGTGTAGGCCAGGGCGGCCACCAGCAAGGGGCCGGCGATGAAGATCAACTCTTGCACGGCGGCGTCCAAAGAGACAGCGACCCGCTCGTGCTCGCGGTCCGGCATCAGTGGGCTCCACAAGGCACGCAACGTCGCGTCGAGCGGGGGCTTGGTCAGTCCGGCCAGGGCCACTGCTGTAAGCACGACCCCCCATGAGGCGCCGTCCGCCGTGAGCAGAAGGAGTCCGGCGGCCGCGGTGGCCGCGCTCGTCGTCAGCACTGCTGTCTGCCCGTGCCGGTCGACCAGGCGGCCGAGCAAGGGCCCGCCCACGGCGTTGGCCAGCAAGTACACGGCAGCCAGTCCGCTCCCCGTCTGCAACCCGCCGTTCTCGGTGCCGATCAGGACGATGGCGAGGGGCACCATTCCCGATGGCAGGCGTCCTGTCAGCGTGCCGATCAGCAGCCGGGCGGCATGGGGCACCCGCAGCACGCTGCGATAGGTGACAGCGCGCAGTGGTCTGTCGGCCTTGGCGGGGGCGGTCTGCACAGGGTCTCCTGAGGACTGATGGGATGGCGCCGGGAAGGAAGGGATCCAGGTGGGGGGCGGGCGGGCTCCTTCGGCCCGGCGCCGGGGGGCTGACTGGCTTGTCAGCTGTGGGACCAGGGGCCGAGGACGCTGCTGGCCGGAACGGCCACCAGGTGCAGGTGGTCGGGGAGAGAGTCCTGGTAGTGGGCGAGTTCGGCGGTGCTCACGGGCGGGGTCGGTGCCCGGTCGGCGGCCGATTCGAGGGCGGTGAGGACCTCGGCGTCGATGTCCGGGGGGCCGTGCCAGCGCAGGACCAGCAAGTCATGGCCTTCGCGGTTGCGTTCGGGCAGAGTCCGCCCCGCCTGCGGTGCGCTCCACAGGGGCAGGGGGTCGAGAACCACCACCGCGAACAGATTGGGGAGGCCCTGGCAAGCGGCCTGGACCCGCGAGGCCGAAGGCGGGACGGTCATGAGGGACGAGTGCATACCGGCCTCCCGTACAGGCCGAGGTTCTCGGCGGCTCGGATGACCTGGTGGTCTTGGTTGATAGCGCGGCTGTCGTCCGCGACAAGGAGGAGCCATCCCGTGGTCTCGTCGGCTCGCACCGGGGTGTCGGCGGTGAGCTCGGTGGTGGCGGCGACGGTGGGCAGCGCGGTGATGGTGCGCAGCAGAGCGTGATCCAGTGCGCCGTCGTGCCGCGGCAGCAGGGCGATCTTCGTGACGTGGGCGTGGGGACGGTGGCGGGCTGCGGGGCGGTTGCCGGTGGTGAGCAGCAGCGCGGTGTCACGGATGGGGTCGTGGCCGGTGGCCTGGCGCAGCACGTCGGTGGCGAAGTCTGCGTAGGGGTCGGTGCGCAGGGACAGCAGGGCGGGTCCACGGTCGGGGATGAAGGTGACCGTGGCGTGGGCGGGGCCGTAGCGGATGCCGAGGGCAGTGAGCGTGCGCATCGTGTAGAGGGCCAGGGCGCGGGCCAGGAGTCCGTGGCGGCTCAGGAGGTCGGCGCGGCATACCTGTTGGTCGGCAGTGCGGGTCTCGGACCAGATCGCGGTAATGCTGTGGTCGGTGGATCCGTCGGGGCCGGGGCCGGGGCCGGTGAGGGTGTGGATGCGGTAGTGGGTGCCGGCGAGGTGCTCGCGCAGGACCAGCGGCTGGGTGCTGGAGTGGTGGAGGCGGTGCCAGGCGGAGCGGATGTCGTCTTCGGTGCGGCAGACGGAGGAAGGGTGGGGGTGGGTGGGGTCGGGGTGCTGGAGGACGAGTTCGGCTGTCTGCGTGTAGGTGGCCCATTCGAGGGCGTTGGAGAGGCGGGCTGTGCGGATGCTGCGGGGCGCGGTGATACCGGCGTCGAGTAGCGCGGCGCTGGTGAGACCGGCATCGCGGCGGATGTCCGCGGTGTCGAGGGCGTTGCCAGGCAGGTGGAGTCGGGCGGCGAGCAGGTCGGCGAGTTCGGTACCGGCTGGTGAGCCGGCGAGGACGGCTTGGACTCCGAGGCGGTCGAGGTGGGCGGCGGTGCGGCGCAGGCTCGTGCGGTGGGTGACGTGCCGGAGGTAGCCGGTGTTGTCGTCCGGATGGTGAGCGGGTTCGGTGACCGCGACGGAGTTCCAGCCGTGCCGGGCCAGCGCGGGCACGTACCGGTCGCCGGCATCAGCGGGAGCGATGACGGCGGCGGTGCCGGTGCGGTACGCGGGCGCGGCCGCCGCGTGGAGGGGTGCGGCGAGGGCCATGGTCGGGTCTCCTGTGTGTGTCGGTGCCGTGCGGGTCAGGCGACGCAGGCGGTGGTGGCGTTGTCGGGCTGGATGTGGATGCCGCTGCGTTCTTCGACCAGCTGCAGTCGCCGGTGGCAGGTGTCGGGGTCGGGCCCGGTGACCACGGCCAGTGCCAGGCGGTCCAGCAGCGTGGCGCGGGGCGGAGCGTTGACGTGGCTGCGGGGTGCGGCGATCCACTCGAAACGGTCGAGCCAGGCGGCGAACACGCCGGTGTGCCGTGCCGTGACGTGACCGGTGACGGGCGGGTAGAGGAAGCGGACGGCGGCGCTCTGGTGCCGGCTGGGGACCAGCTCGGGGTCGGCGCCGACGGCGAGGTCGGCCGCGATCTGCGGCAGATTGAGGCCGGTGGCCAGGTGGACCAAGTGCGGGATGAGGTCTCCGCCGAGCCGGGCATTGATCTCGACGATGCGCGGGCCCTGCTGGGTCAGGCGCATCTCGACGTGCATGACACCGCTCGTGATGCCGACCGTGTTCAGGGCAGCGAGGGCCACCTCGTGGATGCGGGGGTCGGCCAGGAGAGGGTCGGTGGTGTCGACGAGGTGGCCGGTCTCCTGGAAGTCCGGTTCGTCGCCGAGATACTTGCGGGTGATCGCGGCGATGTGGACGGTCTCGTGGCCCAGGACGACGCACTCCACGCTGATCTCCGGACCATCGAGGTACTCCTCGATCAGCACGCCCCCGGTCCCGGTGTTCTCCAGCCCGAAGAGGGTCGCGCCGCGGGCCGCCCGGTAGGCGTCGCGGACTTGATCGGCCGTGTCGGCGCGGCGCACGCCGGCGCTGCCGCCCATCGACCGCGGCTTGAGGACGACAGGGCCGCCCAGGAGAACCGCGTACTCGACGGCGGTCTCGGCGTCCGGGACGAGGTAGGAGCGGGCACGTTGGCCGCGGCGAGCAGGGAGCGGCTGAGGTACTTGTCCCGGCAAGCCTCGACGGCGCTGGGGGTGTTGCCGGGCAGCATGAACCGCTCCGCGATCCGGGCGGTGAGGGCCACGTGCTGCTCCATGTAGGTGAGCACCCCGGCAACGCCCTGGTCCGCGGCCAGCGCGGCAACGGCCTGGGCGACGGCCTCGGTGTCCGCCAGGTCGACGGCCATGGAGATAGCCGCGTGGTCGTTGGCCCAGGCGGGAGGTTGCTCGTCGAGGAGGGCGACGCGGTGGCGGGCGGCGATGTGCTGCAGTCCGTATCCGCGCCAGATGCGGCTTCCAGCGCCGATGAGGACGAGCAGCGGTGATCCCGAGGAGTGCCATGTGCTTGTCACAGCACGGGAGTTGGGGCGCAGGGCGGTCAGACTCATGGTCGGATCTCCGGTTCGGTGATCGGGATGCGGCGGGTGCCGGTCCGGTGGGACGGCGTCGCGAGGGCGGTCATGCGCTCGTAGCGAGGACGCCCGGGCGTGTGACGGCGGGCGGCCGGGGAAGCCGGCGGGTGAGTGCGGCCGGGTCGCCGGTGTAGTGCAGGCCCTGCAGGCCGAGCTGCTCGGCGGCTTCGACGTTGTCCAGCCGGTCGTCGACGAACAGGGTCTTTGCGGGGTGGGGCATTCCGGCGGCCTCGAGCGCGGCCTCGTAGGCCCGTTTGTGGGGCTTGTTCACTCCGATGCGGGCGGAGTAGACGGTCCGGCTGAACAAGGTGGCGCACCATTCGGCGTCGTCGAGGGCGTTTGCCAGCGGTTTGGGCGCGTTGGACAGGAGTACGAGGCGCAGCCCGGTGGCGTGGGCTGTGTGCAGGAGGTCCAGCACGGCGGGGTCCGTGGCGGTCCACATGTCGAGGTCGGCGCTTGCGAGGGCGGCCAGGAGGGTGCTGCCCGCAGGCGCGGTGCATCCGTTGCGCAGCAGTCCGCTCCAGAACGTGTGGGTGGTGGCGGTGCCCTGGTCGTAGGGCTCCCGCCGCTGCCAGAAGGCCTGTTGGAAGGCGTGGGTCTCCTGGGGGTGCCAGCCCGCGAGTTCGGCGAGCCGGGCCCACTGGGGCGGGCCGGGCTGGCGGCCGATGACCCCGTTGTAGTCGAGGATCAGGGCCTCGAGGCCAGCGCCGCTGGGGGTGGTGGGCTGGGAAGAGGTCAACGGGACTCCAGGGCTCGGTGGGAGACGACAGCGACGGTCGCGGTCAGGACGACGAGCAGGGCCAGCGCGGTGGTCAGGCTGGTGAGCGAGGCGATCGCCCCGATGGCGGCCGGTCCGGCGAGCAGGCCGAGGTAGCCGATGGTGGCGACGGTGCCCACGGCGCGTGGTCCTCCCCGTCCGGCGGCTGTGATGAGGGCCGGCATGGCCGTGGACAGGCCGGCTCCGAGGGCCATCCAGCCGAGCAGGGCGGCCGGGGCGCTGCCGGCGATCAGTGCAGCGCCGAGTCCGGCGGCGGCGAGGGTGGCGCCGGTGCGTACCAGGGCGGGTGCTCCGTAGCGGCCGGTCAGCCGGTCGCCCGCGAGCCGGCCTACGGCCATGGCGGCGCTGTAGAGGGCGTAGGCGGCCGCCGCTGTTGCCTCGGAGCTGTTGAGGGAGTGCAGGTGCACTGCCGACCAGTCGGCGGCGGCGCCCTCGGCTAGCAGGCACGCAGCGGCCAGGGCGCCGAGCAGCCACACCTTGGTGTGGGAGGTCTGCGCCGGCTTTGCCTCGTCCGGAACCGCTTCGGGACGCTCGGGTGCGTGGTCGAGGGAGGTGGCCGTTCGTACGGCCGGAACGGCGGTGGCAGCGGCGAGCACCGTGAAGGCACCGACCATCGCGAACAGCACCTCGTGGGACATCCAGGTGGTCACGGCTGCGAGCGCGGCCCCGCACAGAGCACCGATCGAGTAGGCGGCGTGCAGCCCGGACATGATCGACCGCTGGAAGGCGATCTCGCAGTGAACGGCAGATACGTTGCAGCCGACGTCAAGCAGCCCGTGTGCGAAGCCGAAGACGACGGCAGCCGCGATCAGGGTCGGCAGCGTGCGGCACTGGCCGAGGAGAGCCAGGGCGAGGCCGAAGACGACGGCGGGGACGACCAGCAGTCGGGAGGGACCGTGCCGGTCGGCCAGGCGCCCGCCGAGCTGGAGCCCGGCGACCATGCCGGCTGCGGCGCCGAGAAGAACGAGTGACAGGTGGCCCGTCCCAAGGTTGGCCACCCTCTGCACTGAGGGCATCCTCGTGCCCCAGACCGCCATGACGAGGCCCATCACGGCGAAGACACCGAGCAGCAGCCGTCGGTCGCCCGTCGGCGGTGCGGACTGCTCGGCCGGAGCGATCGCAGTCATCGGCCTGCCCCCGGCGCGGGCGTGGGCCGGGCTGTCGAAACAGGAGGTCATCTGTGCGGTGCTGCCCACGAGTTCGGGCATGTGGTGCTGTGTCTCATGGTCCGGTTCTCCGGTTCGGCGGTCAGGTAGCGGCGGGGACAGGGACGGCGGTCACACGGGAGGCGGTGCGGCGCTGGGTGAGGCCCGCGAGCGGCAGGCACAGGGCTGCGCCCATGGCACCGGCGGCAAGGGTGGTAAGCGCGGCGAGAACCCCACCGCCCGAGGTCAGGGACACGGCCGCGAGAACCGGGGCGATGATCACGGCGACGGCGAGGGTTGAACCCCAGATCCCGGCGTACAGACCACGGGCGTGTACGGGCGAGATCTTGGTGACGATGTCGTTGGCGGCGATGAAGAAGACGATCTCCCCGGGGACGGCCGCCGCCACGGCGAGGCTGTAGCCCGCGGTGGTGTCGGCGAGGCCTGCGCTGCCCATGCCCGCGCCCAGCAGGAGCGATCCGACGGCGAGCAGGCCGGTGACTGGCTGGGACCCGTCGCAGCGGCGCCGCAGCCACGGGTTGAGCAGCGGGGTGAGCACGACGACGGCGCCGGCGTTGGCGACCTGTGTCCATCCGTAGGCGTCGGCGGCGAGCCCGTCGTCCTCCATCAGCAGCGGCAGCACGGTGAACATGCCGGCAGCGCAGGTCAGGGCGGCCACACTGGCCATCCACAGCAGCCACAGGCGGGCGTCGCGCACGGCCGAGCGCAGCGGGGTGCGCGCGGCGGGCTCGCTGGGGCGGGCGGAGGCGGCCGGGGTGTCGTCGTCGAGGTAGCGGTGGGCGAGCAGGGCACAGGCCGCGCAGGCGGCGGCGTTGAACCAGAACAGCACCGGGAAGCCAAGCTGTCCGGCCAGCAGGCCGCCTACCGCGCCGGTGATCGCCGCGCCGATGTTCACGGCCCCGTGGCGCCAGCCGTTGACGGCGGCGCGCTGTCCGTCGTCGGCGATGAGGTCGGCGATGGCCGCGGAGACAACCGGCCTCGGCGCGTCGTATACGATGCCCGCGATCAGGGCTCCGGTGCACACGGCGGCGAACGCGTGTGCCTGGGACATCACGGGCAGGCAGACGGCGGCTGTGAGCATGGCGGCCACGAGGGTGCGGCGCCGGCCGAGCCGGTCGGCGGCCCAGCCGGTGAGCAGCTGGCCGACGAGCCATCCGATGCCGAAGACCGCGAGGGCCTGGCCGACAGCGGCGGTGGTGTAGCCCAGGTCCTTGAGGTGATAGCTGAGGAAGGGATAGGCGAAGCCGAAGCCGCGCGCCACCAGGGTGATGACGAGCAGTGCCCAGATGGTCGGCGGCCAGGGCCGCGGTCGGGACGGTTCAGCGTCCTTGGCGGTGGAGACGGGCATGGTGGTGGCTGACACGGACGCTCCGGGGAAAGCAGGGGCGAGACGTTCCTGGTGGGGCGGCCGGCGTCAGCTGGTTCGGGCGCCGGACGGGAAGGGCGGCGCGTGGGGGCGTCGCCGTGGGTGGACGACGCCCCCACTGAGCAGCCGGGCCAGCGCCCGCGCCGGAAGGACGCGGGGATGTCGCCCCAGGGGATGGAAGCGAGGGGCCGGGCCGGTCAGCCGGCCAGCTGGTAGAGGCCGTCGTCGCGCACCCAGCCTCGGGTCCCCTTGGGGATGCCGGACTTGGAGCGCTGGGTGAGCTGGCTGTAGTCCCAGTTGCCGTGGCTGCACAGCACGGTCAACTTGTCGCCCCGGTACAGGAGGCCGCGGCTGGCGTAAGCGGTGGATGGGCCTGTGCGGTAGTTCCAGCCGGCCTTGGCCACGGTGGCGCCGTAGTTCGGCCAGTTGACGGTGCACTTGCTGTTCTCACCGACGGCGTGCGCGGCGGGAGCGGAGGCCACGGTCAGGGTGGCAGCGGCCGCGAGTGCGAGGGCGGCGGGCGCAACCGAGCGGAGGGCGAGATTGCGGATCATCGGGAAACAACCTTCCGAAAGGGAGGAGGGGGCACGGCGTCGCCCCGTCCCCGGCCAGGGCGTAGCCACTGGTCGGGGCCCCTGCGTCAGAAGTGCGGCGTGAGGCCGCCCTGTCGGGCATGGGAAGAGGCGCGTCCGGTGCTGGGCGCTGTGTGGGGGTGCGGAGTGGTGCGTTGGTGAGTGATGCGGGGCGTATGTCTGCCTGATGACGCCTTGAGTTGCCCGGCGTGGATCGGCGAGCCGCGGCCGACTCAGTCGAGCTGCATGGGGACGCAGTCGTAGGCGTACTTCTTGGCGACCCAGCCGGTGGTGTTCTTGGCCAGCCCGGTCCTGGACTTCTGGCCGAGCTTGAGCTTGATCCAGGAGCCCTTGGTGGCGACCTTCTTGCCCCAGTCGCCCTTGTAGAGCAGGCCCTTGGACTTGTAGGCGGTCGACGGCCCCGTCCTGAAGTTCACCGCGTTGGTGTTGATCTCGTAGTAGACGCGCGGCTTGCACGGCATCTCGGCCGCAGTGGCGGCCGGGGCGGTGGTCGCGGCCAGGCCGGCGGTCACCGACAGGGCAAGCATGGCCGTGGCGGCAATTCGAGCGGGAGCACGAAGTCGCATGGGATCCCTTCAATTCATGGGGTGACATGGGTGATGGGGCGAGACGCCCCACCGGCCGCACGGTCCGCTGTCAGTGCATGGACGGTGGGCATGGCTGTCCGAGGCGCCGGCGGTTCTATGCGGCCTTCCTCCGGCGTGCGACCGAGGCCTGAGTTGTCGTCATGGCATCGCGCCGCAAGGCAATGGATGCAGCGGCAGTGGCTCCGACCTGAATGGCCTCCATGGGAATCGGGCGAAGCGAGACTGCGCGAGACGCGGCAGTGGAGACTCGCACTCGACTCGCCGAGGAGGCACGCACGGTCGCAACCACACCGCAATCAGCGGAAGAGTCGCGCCCGAACATGTTGCCCGCCTTGTATAGAGTGGACCGAGTGCCTATTGCGCTCTATTGAAACACGACTTGGAATACCATTCAATAGGCGATCGACTGTGACTCGATGAGCGCCACTGCGCGGGACATCTGCAGTACTGGCTGCGACGACAAGACCGACCTGAACTTCTTCGCCAGGTGCGCCTCTTCTGGCGCCTGCCCTCGGCCCGAGGGGGCGCGGATAACACCTCTCTCGGGACCGGTTACGGGTCTGTGTGACGACGCCCGGGAGTAATGTGACAACCCACCTGGGGACCGCGCCGAGCGTGCCTATGATCGGTGCATGCCGTCGTCCCTTCCCACGTCCCTTGCTGTGTCCGACGCCATCACCCACTACCGCCAGCTGCGCGAGCTGACCGTCGACGAGCTGGCCTATGTGCTCCGGATGCTCGATCACCCGATCTCAGCCGATGCCCTCGCGGAGATGGAGCGATGTGCTCGCCCCGTGACCGTCGACGACCTCGTCGCGATCGCCTACGCTCTCGACACGACCCCCGCGGTGCTGCTGTCGCACATCCCCATCGACATGCCGGAACCCGAAGGGCCCCTCGCTACCGGGCTCCCGAGCGACGTCGACCAGACCGAGCTCCGTGCCTGGCTCGAGGGGAAGACCTCGCTCGACCGCGAGTCGCGGGTGGGCTGGTGGAAAGAGCGGGTCGCCCGCCTCAGGGTCCGGTCGGCGCACCACGAGGAGCAGCTGCAGGGCGCGTACGCGGAGCTGCGCGAGCTCGGTGACCTGGCGCTCCAGGAAGCTGACGCCCCGCCTGTGCAGCGTCTTCGGTGGCGCATCCAGGACGGCGAGCACGCGCTCAACCAGTCCGAAGTCGCACTGGCGCTGACTGAGCATCGACTCGACAACCTCCGAGAAGGCGCCTGACAGAAGAGTCCTGGCCAGTCAAAGTCACCTATCCATAGGCGACTTTGACTGGCTTTCTGTCGTTACGTGGTACATCTGGTACATCAATCTGCAATACTGACAGTGCGCTTGTGAATGCCTTCGCAAGTGCTCATGTACGAGAAGAAAGCTCGGAAATCGGTCGGGTGGCCATCAAGGGGGCCAACTTCGGCTCCCGGGCGTGGTCGGGATCGGGGTCTCGGGGATGCAGTGTGGAACTGCGGAGCCGAGACGCTGGTCCCTGTGAAGATGGCACCGCCTGGACACGCAGAACTGAACGAGAGAAAACGGGGGCGATTATGACTGAGGATCAGCCTCAGTTACCCGAGCAGCCGACACAGGGCCATGCAACAGCATCACAGGCCGTGCCGCCGCGACCGCAGGTTCCGCCAGTTGTCACGGCCGCCAACGGAGCCAAGCAGGTCGTCAACGGTGCCCGGGACTTCTTCAACACCAAGGTCGCGCCGGCCGTCGAGAACTCTGGAGTCAAGGAGTTCCTCAGCAACCGCGTTGCCCCCGCCGCGCAAAGCGCCGCGCGCTCGATGCAGCAGAGCACCTCGCGTCCCGGACTGGCCAAGCTGAGAGGGCTGGCCACCTTCATCCTTCCCGCCGCGGCGTTCCTGGCGATCATCTCGCTGTTCATGCCGATCGCTTCAGCCATGGGCTTCTCGGTCAACTACTTCAGCGACGAGGCCGGCGGCGAGGGCGGCTTCCTGCTCTTCACCATGTTCGTGGCCATCGCCGCCTCTGTCGTGGCAGTCATCCGCAAGACGAACTGGTCCCGCGTCACCGCCGGAGTCGTGGGCATCGTCGCCGGCCTGATCGGCATGATCGACGGCTTCGGGACCATGGGCTCCGTCAGCGGCACCCGCTACGCCTCCGTCGGAGCGGGCGTGGTGCTCCTGGCGCTGCTGTCGGTCGTGATGCTGGCTGCTGCAGTCCTCATCCTGCTGTCGCCGCGTCAGGCCTCTGCGGTTCCGCCGATGCCGAGCATGCCGCCGGTCCAACCTCCGCAGAGCTGAACCAAACCGACTGTCCAGAACGAATGAAGGAATAACACCATGAACTCCACCAGGACCGCACGTGCGACGCGGACCAGGATCGCCGTGTCCGCCGCGGCCCTGGCCGCGGGTGCTCTCATGCTCACCGCCTGTAGCGGGAGCAGCGATGCTGCTTCCTCGCAGAGCCCCAGCAGCAGCCAGGCCTCCAGCTTCGACGGTGCCTACATCTCCATCACCGACGGGGCGCGCGGCGGCATCGCCGCAATCGACGGCCACAAGATCACGTACATCAACGTCACCGCTGGCGACCGGCAGTGCCAGCTGACGACGAAGGCCCTCGACGACATCAAGCACGGCTCGATCGTCAAGGACGGCAAGACCGACAAGGGTCAGTACCAGGTTCTCTCAACCGGCACGATCAACGACAGCCGGACCAGTGTGCTCTGGGACGACGTCAACGGCTCCGACCAGACAGGCACTGACCCGGGATCCGGCTCGATCTCGATGTCGAACAGCATGATCACGCTCGGGTACACCTTCGCCTACTCGATCGACCAGGTCCAGCTCATCCCAGCCGACAGCGACCAGGCGAAGGCCTTGATGGCCAAGGACTGCAACCAGCACAGCTGATTGCCGCACCACCGAGGCAGCACAGAACCCCGTGGACATCACGTCCACGGGGTTCTGTCTTTTCTCTGACACCTACTCCTGGAGCTGCTGCGCCCGGTACTCCTCAATCGTCTCCGGTGGCCGGCCGTACTTCGGCGCGTGCTGCTCGGCGAAATCCAGCTCAGCCCACGCTGCCGACTGCCGGATCCTCGACCGGGCGACCACGACGAACACCGTGGCACTGATGGCGATGTTGAGCAGACACCACCCAGCCAGCAACGCCGTCAGCACCACAGGCAGACCGTCCTCGATCGCCATGGTGACCAGAACGACCAAGCCTGCGCTGTTGCCCAAGAGGCTGGCCACGTACCCCTCGAACGTGCCGGACAGGTGCGCCAGAGTCCGCGGCTCGTCGCGATGCCGCACAGCGCGCATCATCTCGCCGACGAACACCACGGTGGCCACAGCCGCCGCAGTGCTCAATGCCAGTTCGCGGATCCCGGTGATCCACCATCGCGCCGAGCGACACCAGCCGCGCGGGAAAACGCCGCGAAGCCTCGATCCCAGCCTCATGCTCTTCCCCTTCTCCTCCTGCCGCGCAAAGACGACGCACCCGGTGAGGACGAGCATTGCGATCATCCTCACCGGGTGCGTCAGCCCTCCACGCTCGCCCGATCAGTCCTGCGGCTTCTCGCGTCGGCCCCGGCGAAGACCACCGGCCGGCCGCTGCTGCGGCTCCGGAGTCTCCACGCTCTGAGGAGCCGGATCGGCAACCCGGCGCGGACGGGGACGAGGGCGCGGAACCGGAGCCTGCCGCGGCGAAGAAGCCGGTGCAGGAGCCGACGTCCGCGGAGTCTGAGCCCGCGGGGCGGGCGCCTGGCGCGGCGTCGGCGTCGCCGCCTGGATCGCACCCGGCTGACGCGCTGCCTGCGTCCGAGCCGGAGTCCGCGCACCAGGCGCAGCCGGAGTCTGACCCGAAACCGGAGCGGCCACGGGACGAGGAGCCGACGTTCCGGCTCCCAGCTGCCTCGGAGCCGGGGTGCCCTGAGCGGAGCGCGTCGGACGCGTGCTCGGCGAGGCTGGCTGCTCGGAAGCAGGGACAGGCACAAGACCAGGAGTAGCTCCGCCGCTGAAGCGCTGCGGTGCAGCCTGCTGGTTGCTGCCCTGCTGCCTCTGCGCACCCTGGGCACCCATGCCGAACTGCGCCGGGCCCGTCTGACCGGCGACGGTCCTACGGCCTCCGCTGGTCGGAACAGAACCAGCGCTGCTCTGCCCCTGAGCACCACCGCGAGAACTCGACGGCTCCGTCGACGAGGCCAGAACCTCGCCGGGGATGACCTTGTTGCCGTCCGAGGTGTACCCGAGGTTCGACAGGCCGCCCTGGTTGCTCAGGCCCAGCGCCGTCTGCTTGTCAGAGTGCGAGCTGCCCGCTCCACCACTCGTCAGCTGCAGCGGGCCACCCTTGTCGTCGGGGCCGTCACTCTGGCCGGACGCGCCCAGGGCACCAGCAGGACCGCTGCCGCCCGGCAGAGCCTTGGCGTCACCGCCGCCGCCACCGCTGCCAGGACCACCGTCCAGTGCCGGGCTGTTCGGATCGCCCGGGCCACCCTCGCCGCCGCCCTCCAGGGCCAGCGCCTGGTTGCCCGCGGTCAGCGCCGTGGGGTCGCCGTTCGTACCGCCGGCGTTCGTCGACGCCGTCTTGCCCGCGGGCTTGCCCGTGTTCGGAGACGCCGGGCCGCTGGTCTTGCTGTTGAACCCGTTGGCGAGCTTGTTGCCCATGGCCATACCCGCGCCGGCCCCTGCACCTGTGGCCAGAGCAGGCATCAGCCCACCCTTGTCCGGCTTCGGCGCGGAGTTGGTCTCCAGGAACTTGTCCACGAGCTTGGTGACCACCTCGTCCATCGCCTGCAGCACCGTCTTGCGGACCCGCAGCAGAGCGAAGGTGATGCCCATGATCATCAGCGACGAGATGAGTGTCAGGATCACCACGATGGTCCCGCCGAGCGCAGCGCTGCCCCACAGGCCGCCCGGGCTCATGAAGCTCGACACGGGCCCGGCCATGATGTCCGGGACCGAGATCAGGAACTCCGAGACGAACTGGTAGATGAACAGCGTGACGAGGACCTCCAGGATCAGCGCCATGGAGTAGACGATTACCTTGGCGATCGCGGCCATCGCGCCCAGCGTCGCGAACGGCACGGCCGCTACGAGGCCGAAAATCCGCTTGACCGAGCCGGCCAGCATGCCGACGGCGTACCAGAAGCCGAGCAGGACGATGGAGCCCAGGACCGTGGCTGCGTTGGACCAGTACATGAACTTCGCCGGCCCCGTGCCCACCTGGCTGACGGCCATGTGGTTCTCGCGGGTGAAGCCGGACGTGGCGTTGTTCGAGCTGTACATGTTCAGCGAGCTGGGGCTGAACCCGGTGTTGAGGTAGTTGTACGCCGCCAGGGGAGACAGGTTGCACGAGGAGGGCGTCTTGCCCACCGTGAAGCCGCAGCCGGCCTTGGTCCCCGTCGTCGTGAAGACCGTCGAGTCCTTGCCGGGACGAGAGGAGGTCAGGCCCGTGCCGTCGGTCGAGATCACCGGGTGATCCACCGGCTTCGGCCCCTTCTCCTCACCGAAATCCTCCACGTCGCCGTAGCTGTCCTTGTCGACGAACCAGCTCTTCTTGACATCCGCGCTCTCGTCCAGCTGCGTGATCGAGCTCTTGATCCCCGACTCGAAGTCGGAAGCTGCGATCTCGTTGCTGCCGATGTACTTGCCGATGATCCCGAAGGTCGAGAACACCGCCTTGAAGTCGTCCGACGCACCGGTGCCGACGGAGACCGTGCCGTCCTTCCAGGCCGACTCGGCGTCGTTGGCCTTCGTGCCGATGCTGATGCCGTTGAACGTCGCTCCGTGGGACTGCTTGTTGATCGCCAGCGCGCTCGTGCGCACCGACATCATCGCGTCAGAGCTCGCCTGGTCGCCGTTCCAGGAGACAGTGGCCTGGTCCGGGATCCCGAGGCGGTCGTTCATCATCCACGCCTCGAAGTCGACGTACGTGCTCAGCACGACGCGCGTCGGACCGGCATGCTGGCCGAGAACCGAGTTGTCGAACTTGTCGAGCACGTTGGTGTACATCGAACCGATGAGCGGCAGACCGACGCCGATGAAGACGACGCGCACGATGAGCTTCTTGATCGCCGAACCCCGGTCCATCTTTTTGAACATGACCAGGCCGATGAGCAGGAAGCCGATGAAGATCGGCACCAGCACTTGCCACGAGATATCGACAAGCAGGCCATACCAGCCACTGATCCAGTGCTGGAGGCCCGAGAGCGCGCCGCCTCCGGTGTCACCTCCCGTCATCCCGTCGGCGAAGGTCGGATTGACCGCCCTGACCGCCTGGTAGAACCACATGAAGGGGTTGATGAGCTTCAGGAACTGGAGGACGACGTAGAACAGCGTGCCGACCGCCAGTGCCAGGGCGTAGAGGACCCAGATGATGGAGCCTCCGATCACGCTGACGATCTGGCCGCCGATGCCCGAGGACATCGTGTCCAGGCCGAGGTCGTTGTTCGCGGCCCCGAAGTGCGCGTAGTCGAGCATGCCCGAGTACTTCGCGTTGCCCTTGTCGTCTTTCGCGGCCAGAGTCTCGTACGTGACGGTCTGGGAGGACCCCGAGACCTCGGCGAAGAACCAGCCCACGATGTTGCCCAGGCTGAAATCCGGGTCGGCGTAGCCGAGCATGGAGCCGCCCGAGGCCGGGCTGCCGACGACCGGCTTCCACTTGTCGTGCATGCCCTTGTCGTTCGACGGCGAGTTCTCCTCGCTGAAGTACGAGCTCGCATTCGAAGCCAGCTGGTAGAGGCTGTAGTTGTCGCGCTCCTTCTGGTCGTCCGCGGACGCTGGCGAAGAGGCAGCCATCATGAGGACCGGCACGAACAGCGCGGCCAGGAGCACGAGGGCGAGCCCGCGCGCGAGCCTGCCCTGGCGGGCTCCGCCACCGCCGGGGCCGGCCCAGGCACGCATCCGCGCCACCGCCGTGATCGTCCCGTTCATCGTCTCTCCCCTGCTCCTCGCCTTCGTATCAGCGCTGACCTCGTTCATGCCTTGACCAGCTTCTTGGGCTTTGGCTTCCTCGCTGGCCGCCTTGCGCTGTCCTCAGGCTCCTGCAGGCTCTTCTTGCCGTCGCGGCGCTTGCCCCCGTCGCTCTGGCCCGCGTCAGGCTCGCCGTCGCCGCCCTCGCTGTGCTTCCGGATGCTGGTGAGGTTCGCGCCCGGTGCAGGCTTGTCGTGCATGATCGCGTCCATCCGCGCCGCCTCTTCGGCCCTTGCCGCCTCCAGGCGGACCTGCCTGCGCTGGGCCTCGCGGTAGGGGTTGATCCCCAGTGCCAGGTCCAGGTGGAAGACCACGTTGGAGACGCCCCGGCGCAGATACGTGAGGTTCTCGCCCTTGGTCGTGATGAGCTGGGCGAGATCCGGTGGAATCCGCTGGTGCAGCTGCTTCTGGTACTCCGCCACCGTGCCATCGCGCATCGGGCCGAAGAGCGTGTAGTCCGCGGCGTCGAACTTGTTGAAGTCGCTGTCGGCCAGCATCGTGTCGACGTCGTTGTAGCTGTAGACCACCCGGCCGCCACGCTCGTACATATGGTCGAACTGGTCCTTGATGTACTTCTTCACCCGGTCGTCGATGTGCTCGGTGCCGTGGATGATCACCGTGTCGCCGAGCCCCAGCTTGCCAACGGCGAAGCCGACGATGTTCACCAGTTGCGCCATCGCCACGCCCTTGCCGCGGCGCATGAGCCGCGAGAAGTCGTAGACCACGCGCCGCGAATCCCGGACCCCGTCCACGGCCGAGGCCGTGTGGTTGTTGAACAGGTCGCCGTTGGTGCTCAGCATCGCGTTGGCGATGCCCCTGAGCACGTTGTAGGCGCGCAGCTGGTCCGGGTCGGTCTTGCTGGAGTTCAGCAGTGCCTTGTGCGCGGTTGCCAAGTAGGAGACGAACATCTGAAGACGCGGCACCTGGGCGTGCGGGATGTTCACCACGCGCAGGCGGTGACGCTGCTCCTTGGCGTTGTGCCGCCACATGCCCTGCTCGATGTAGAAGTCGGTCGCGGTGTCTTCGAGGGCGCTGCGGATGATCGAGCCGATCGCTCCGTCGCTGGTCTCGTAGAGCTGCTCGAACATCAGCTTGAGCTTCTCCATCTGGGCGGAGAAGACCATCAGCTCGTCCTCCTCCTCGCCGAACATCTCGAACATGTTCACATCACCCTGATTCAGGTCCACGCGCGAGGTGAGCCGCTCGAACTTCGGACCGAGCTTGTCGAGGTTCGCTCCGTCGAGGATGAGGTGGACGACCTGGCCGTTGTTCAGCAGCGCCGCCTGAGAGATCTTCGAGCACCACATATTGGCCACCCGCTGGCGGTCGAGGTACTCGCTGAGCGTGGCATCGGCGACGATCGCGTGGTGGTCGTAGGCGTTGACGTCCATGAGCACGGCGCTGTTGTTGACGTCGCCGACCATGTAGCCGACGTACTCGCCGCCCTTGTCGTTCAGGCCGTTGGTCACCAGCGAGTACGAGCCGGCCAGCTCGGTCGAGGTGAAGTGGAAGCCCTTGCCCTTCTTCTTCTCGTTGTTCTTCCACAGGCCCGAGAGCTCCTGACGCTGCTCGCCGGCGTAGGGCGCAGCCTTCAGCGTGCCGAATCGGTCGATGTACAGACGCGTGACCCGGTCGATCGTGTCGTCCAGGGCCGCCAGATCGGGGGCCTTGAGGAAGAGCCGATTGTGCACCGAGAGGTAGCTCGCACCGTCCTGGATCTCGCCGATCGTGATCCCGAGGTCACCGGAGATCTTCGCGGCCTTGCGCTTGGAGGAGGTCGTGCCCGTCTCCTCCTGCTCGTTCGCATCCAGCCGGTCCAGCTTCTCCGACTGCTTGGTGTACGAGTCGATCCACTTCTCATCCATCCGCTTGACCTGCTCAAGCACGACGGCGGTGACCCGCTCGTCCAGGCCGTCCGGGATCCGGTCGATACCCCAGAAGGCGGCGAAGTTGTCGTGCGCGGCGTCGTCGTGGAAGTACGCCAGGATGCAGGCGACCGAGCCGTCGACCTCGAAGTAGTCGGAGCGGAAGAGGTACTTCTCCTTCGGCTTCAGCGCGAGCAGGTGAGGGTAGGCGTCGAACGAACCCTGGAGGTACTTCACCTCCCGGCGGCGCTGCCACCAGTTCTTCTTCGGCTCGGCGGCCTCATCGGCTGCACCGTCCGCCGACGCAGCGTCCTGCACGCCCTCAGCCTGAGCAGCACCGTCCGCCCGCAGATCATCGACCACAAGCTCCGCGGTCTCATTCGTCTCGTCAGGCTTCTTTCCCGGAATGCCGAGCTGTGCCCGGACTTTCGTCATCAGCGCCATGGTGTCCTTCGTTCCTTCCTCGTCGTGGTGGCCGGCCTGGCGCTGGTCAGTTCAGCGACGCCTTGAGATCGAGCAGTTCGTCGTCGATGCCCTGGTAGAAGACCCGGAGCATCGGCAGGGCCTCCTCGCGGTCGAGCATCGTGGCTTCCTTGATCATCAGAGTCGAGCCGCCGACCTCGGCCTGGAGGACCTGGTGCCCCTTGCGCAGTGCGTCGGCGTTCTTGCCCTTGAGCAGCAGGTACTGGTGGATCGAGGTGAACTTCCCGCCCACGTGCTGCGTGAGAATGTCGTATTGCTCGTTCTGCAGCTCGATCAGATCGGGATCGCGGACCTGCAGGGCCTGGTTGCGCCGTTCCAGGTTCGCCACCTGGTGGTAGACCCGCTGCGGCTCCTTCGTCGTGATGAAGCTGTGCTCGCAGGCCGTCTCGACCTTGCGCCAGAAGGAGTCGACCCGATCGAGGATCCCGACCCGGTCCTCGTCGAAGAGCAGGTAGCTAGCCGAGCCGACGACCAGGTAGACCCGACCTTCGCCGCCGTCGGAGAAGTGGATCAGCCCGTCCTCGTCGATCCCGTCGATGCCGACGATCGAGTAGAAGTCCGTGGGGTTCGAGCCGCGACGGGTGAAGACATGGCGGGCCTTCAGCGGCAGGTAAGCCAGGAAGGCTGGTACGCGCATGATGCGCAGCTCCTTCGTCTTCATCAGCCCGCCGAAGTAGGCGATCGCCGCCAGTCCCCAGAGGACGAAGAACGTGATGGCGACTGGGCCCGAGCTCGCGACGAACGTCGACGTGCTGAACCACAGCAGGGCGAGGATGCCGCCGCCGAAGAAGAGCAGTTGCTTGATCGGGGAGGGCTTGGCCGCCCACCCTCCCTTGCTCAGCGTGATCTCGTGGTCGAGGAAGCTCCTGTTCAGCGAACTCGGCACCTTATAGGACAGTTTCGCCATGAATCTCTCATCTCCCCCCTGCAACCCAATGGCCATTGCTCGTTCTATCGAAAAGTCCTCATACGTGAGGTGTGTAGATGGCATCCTATCTTAGATAGGTCATTTGAATCGAGAATGAAAGGGGCTTGAATGGCGACGTTCGATGGCTCGGACTGGCGAGTCCGGGTTATCGGGTGTCGTCTGAGCGGCTGGCATGATCCGTCCGCGGGCCGCTGGATCCGGACGACGCCCACCGGTGCCTCACACACCTCGCCTGCGACCTGCGCAGCCTGGGCACGCATGATCTCGCCTGGTGGCAGCTCTGCCGCTGGTGTCAGCCGCTCGCCCGTCCGTGGGAGGGTCCCTGCTGTGGGGAACCGTCGCGTGCCTGCTCTACGTCCTCGGCGTCGCACCGTGGGCGGTCACCTCCGGCGTCCCCCTGCGGGCCTACGCCAATGCGTTCCTGTGGTTCGACTTTCCCTGGGTGGTGGCTCTGATCGTCATGCACCTTGCCGCGGCCTGGCTCGGCGCCAGGACGTGGTGTAGGGAGCACGCCGTCCTTGCGGCGGCGGTCGCCCGTACCTGCGGCGGGCTGGTGGGAGGCGCGGTGTCCGTGTGGGCGCTCTTTCCCGACCTGCTCAGGTGGGACGTCTTCTTCTCCGCGCTCGTCTGGCTCGGATTCACGTCGCTCATGGTGCTCCTCCGCACGGGACTGCCTGCCTCGCCCCGAACACCGAGCCGTGAAACCCTCACCCTGGCCAACCTGGGCTGCAGGCTGCGCCGTACGGCGACTACGGTGGCTGTCGCCGCGGTCCTAGGCGGCTGCGGCCCGTCCACGTTCTCGTTCATGGTGGACGGGCACACGCCACCGAGGATCTGGCTCTACGGCATCTTCATCGGCACCGTGCTGGCGCTGGGCCAGTCGACACTGCGATGGGTGAACGCCGCGGACTCCAGGGACGACCTGAGCACCCAGGCCAAGCTTGTTTGCGGCGATCGGCTCGTCAAGGTGATCAGCTGCGTCATCGGCTCCCTCCTGTTCCTCCGGTCCCGCACAGCCCTGGATGTCGTCGAGCATCAAGAGTCCAGCGCGGCGACAACGTTCCTGGGGAGCTTCGGCGACCACCCCCGGAGCGTCTGCGCCTTCGGCGTGGTACTCGCCGTCATCCCCTACTCATGGCCTCGCTACACCGTCACGCGCTGTCTCATGGCGGCGGGAGGCTGCACTGGCAGCCGCGGATGTTCCTGGCCGACTGTCACCGGCTCGGAGTCCTTCGCCAGGTCGGTACCGTCTGTCAATTCCGTCGCGCGCATCTGAGGGATCGCCTCGCAGTGGGCCCGACTCGGCCTACCCACCCACGAGTCACTACGCCGACGGACCCTCCTTGCCAGGCGATGCCGCCGCCTCCTGATGTGAGGTCACCAAGAACAGATGGCTGCTCTTGTGCCCGATGGTCCGGTGGCCCTGCAGTCGGGCGACGGCCTCGGACCGCACCCTGTACCGGCCCGCAGCAGCCTGGAAACCCACACACCTCTTACTCATCACCCGGACACCGGCGCCACCGGCCGGGCCTGAGCACCTACCCTCCGCTTCCCCCTGTTTCGCGCCGAGCCCACGGCTCAGGAGACGGCAGGTTCACGCGGAAAGCGGCCAGGCCCGCGGGTCCGCCGATCGCGAGGGAGACCTGGCCGTCCTCGTACACCGAGGCGATGGAGTCGACGGGCGCGGCGGTGATCAGACTGTGCAACAGCTCGCCGGAAACCGGGTCCCACAGGTGAAGGGCGTGACCACTCCCGCTGGCGAGTACATCGCGGGTGGGGGAGAGCGTGACGGAAGCCAGCGACTTGGTCCAGGGGGTCGTGATCCGCGCCCGCGGTTCCCAGTCGGCCGTGTCCCACGTGTGAATGCCCTCGCGGTCGGCCGCGGCCAGGAGAACGGAGCCGGCCGATCGAAGGACCGCCAGCGCCAAGGTGTCCGAGCGTCGCCTCCCCCGTACCCGCAGATGTACGACTTCTCTCCCGCCTTCCAGATCCCAGATGCTGACACCACGGTCCGTGCCGATCGCAAGCCACGGAGTGACTCCGTCGCTCGCAGGCAGGGCCACGACCGCGCGGGACCTTGGGAAGGCCACACTGGTGATGTGCTCGCTTGGTCCGCCCTCGACATCCTCCAGAAAAATGCCGCTGTAGCTTGCGCGGGCCAAGTGGGTCGAGCCTGGTGGCCAGTTGACGACACACGAGTCCGAAGAGCTTTCGCGTCGCTGGAAGACCGCGAGGTGGCTTCCTCCCGGGGCGGGCCGCGGACCCTGCTGGTCTCCCGCTGTCGGAGGCTGCCAGATCCGTGTGCCGGTGCCGGCCCGGACGGCCACGCGCCCCGGAGAAACCGGATGGAGCGCGTCGACCATGCCGACGGCCAGATCGGTGCTGTTGCCGCCGTCCAGATCCATGGCTACGGCGCCGGCGGGGTTGCCGACGATCCATCGGTGGTGGCCCCGGCCGTCCGCCGCAGGCATCCGAAGCGCCGTCAGCGCGGTGACCGGTCCCACCGACATTCCGGGCGGCGTACGGGGGGTGGCCGGTTTTGGCTGCCACAGGCGCAGACCTTCCTCGCCGGCCGTGGCCACGAGCCATCGGTCCGCCGCCGGCAGCGTCGTCAGCCCGGTGATCTCTCCCACGGTGACGTCGGCGACCAAGTCCCAGCCGCCCTCGCCGAGTTCCCACACCTCCACGCTCCGGTGTCGACGTCTCTCCAGAGCGATGACCACGCGGCCGTCCGGGAGATCGAACTGTGCGGGAAACGCGGCAGGCCCCTTGCCCACCGGCAGCACCTGCCCCGTGTCGGGATCCCAACTCAGGACGCGGCCGGTACTTGCCACCAGCACCATGTCCGTACGCCCCGGGCGCCGCAGGCACAGGAGTCTGCGCACGTCACGGCAAGCGATGCGCGCGCGTGAGTGGATCGCGTCGTCGTCGAGACTTTGCAGGACCAGTCCGTCCGAGACCGCCGACACGAGCAGCGGTCGCCCTCTCCGGTCGCGGATTACGGTGTGCGCGGGACGGCGCTGGCCACCTGCTTCGTCCGTGGGGAACGGCACTGTCTCGGAACGGTTCTGGTCCGGTTTCCAGCGGGTGAGGCCGTGGCCGTAGCGTGAGAGAAGCTGCCACCGGTCTTCACCGTCAGTGACGACGTGAACCGCACTGGCGGGCGTACTGGAGTGGTGGATCCGCAGTCCGGACAGCGGGTCCCAGATCGCGACACCCCGAGGTCCGGCGGTGGCGAGGAAGGCTCTGCTGTTCCCGCGTACGACGCACAGGTCGTCGACGAGACCGGCAGGGAGATCCGCCAGGTGCCGGCCGTCGGCCGCGTCCCAGACGTGGGCCCCTTGCTTGGTTCCGGCAACGACGAGGGTGCGTCCCGTTGACACGTCGATCGTGAGGAGAGCGCGCACATACTGTCCCGGGGTGGCCAGGACGTTGGTGGCGGACCGCCACCACACCATGCGCGGGCTCAAGACCGTGGCGCCCGGCTCCTGCGGTTCCTCGCGGTGCCGGAGTGCCAGTGCGTGCAGAGCGATGCTGCTGTGCCGGGAGGCCGGGTCGACGGCGTCCGTGAGATAGGGCTCGATCAGTGCCGCCGCGGCGACGTGGGTCCGGTGGGTCTCCTCCGGGTCCTCGGGCAGCGGTAGGCCCAGTCGTTCGCGCAGGGTGTGCGAGGTCTCCTGGGACAGCAGTCGCAGGGGAACGTGTTCGTCGTCCAGGACGTGTCCGGCGGTGGCGTGTGCCACGAGATGCCGCCGGACGTAGGGGTGCGCGGTGGCGCGCTCCGCGGGGAGGAGAAGCGCCAGCTCACGGGTGATGCGGGCGTGCTCCTCCGCGAGCGGCGGGGGCACCTCATCACCGCCGGGTGCGACGGGTGAGGTACCGGCGAGAGAGGAGGGCTGTTCCAGGAGAACCTTGGCGACCTGCTGGTGCACCGGCCGGTACGTGAGGCGCCCATCCTCCTCGCTCCTGGCGAGATAGCCGGTCAGTCGAGTCGTCTGCACGGTGCGGATGGCGGCGGCAAGTTCCTCCACCGACGCCCCGCTGTCACCAGGGGCTACGAGCGCGTGGGCGACACCGGGCCAGACCTCCGCCCAGGGCAGTCCGGAACCGGCCCCGAACGCCGTGGCACGCAGGACTCTGACCAGCACGGTCACCGGCAGACCCTGCTGACGGGCCACTTCGCGGAGGTCCTCGTGGAGCAACGCCACCGTGCCCCGGCTCAGACGCTCCTGCCAAGTCCGCGCGGTCACCTCCTGAACCTGCTGGGCGGTCCGCAACTGGTCCGCGGCCAACCGCCCGTCCAGGAATGACGGCGCCACCGCACGCGCCACGGCACGCGCGGCGATCCCGGCCTGCTCGCGCCTGTCGGCGTAGGGCCCGGCCTCGTCTCCGGCGAGCAGGGCCTCGACGTAGGCGGCGATGTCGTCGGCGACGCCGGGACCGTCCGTGCGCTGCACGGTGACCGGGACCGGCAGACGATCGCCCTCCAATGCCCAGCACAGCCGATGCAGCAGCTCGTCGGCGTCCGCGTCCACGAGGTGCTCCGCGACGTCGGGCGAGTCGTGAGGAGAGCTGCGCACCCCCACCACCATCCGCACCAACGGCTTATGACGCTCCACCCGCAACCGTGCGATCGGCAGGACGACGTCGTTGAGGCAGGCGAGGCTGTCCTGGGCCTCGTCCAGCGCGTCGATGACGAGGGTCGGCATCCGGTTCTCGCGGGCACGCGCGGTGAGGCACTCCAGCAGAGCCTGGAGGGGCGCTGTCCCGTCGGGGGCGGCCTCTGCCTCCAGCACCCGCAGGAGATCCTCGATCAGGCCCAGCGAGGTCTTGTTCCGCGCCAGGACGGCGGCGTCCACCGAACCGGCAGCAGGACGTTCGTCCGCGGGGACCGCCGCCGCCACTCGGGACAGGTCGGGCTGGTCGAGGAAAACCGGATCAGTGAGCGTCACCAGGCGGGCCAGCAGGGCGGACTTCCCCGAGCCCGCCGCTCCCGTCACCACGAGCACACCACTGCCGCGGGTGACGAACTCAGTCAGCGTGCGCATTTCGTGATGGCGCCCGCTGAAGTACCAGCCCATGTCCTCCGAGTGGATCCGGCCCGAGGCGCGATCACGCCAGTAGCCGTCGAACAGCCCGGCGGCGTCGGGCAGTTCACGCACCGCGGTCCCCAGATCCTGCGGAGCCTCGAAACGTGGGTTCGGCAGGCACAGGCTCGCCTCGTCGGAGAGCTGCTGCTCCGGCCACACCCACCTGGCTTCGACCAGCCCGTGGTCCTCGCGCTGTACGGACTCCAGGGCCTCCCGCCACTCACGAAGCGACAGATATGGCTTCGCGAACCCGGTCTCCTCGGCTCCGATCTTCTCCAGGGTGCGCCTGAGGAGTTCGGTGAACGACCCGACAAGAGGCTGTTCGTCGAAGTCGCCCGACGTGACCACGGCGAGCGAGGCCAGCTTGCGACGGGACGTCAGATCGCGCAGTACGGGCTGGACATCGTTGGCGAGTGCCCCAGCGAAGCAGGAGTCCACAAGGACCAGCACATGCTCGGCCGAGCTGCCCAGCGCGGCGCTGATGACCTCGCTGGTGGTCAGCGCGGTGCCCGGAAGCCGGCCGTCGTCGGTGCGGGCGAAGCGCAGGTAGTGCCGGCCCGAGGACGGTCCCCGCTGACCGTGACCGGTGATGTAGATGACGATCGCTTCCCTGCGCCTGGCACCGGCGATGTCCTGGACGTTCAGGAACCGGTGTACCTGCTGCACCGAGTGCAGCGTCACGTCCGGTCTCCGGAGCGAGAACTGCCGCTCCGGTCCCAGCGCGGAGTCGGCCAACCAGCCCGTGACGACGCCCACTTGCTCGTTGATTCCCTTGGTGAACTCGGCGTTGCCGTCCGCGTAGTCGTCCACCGCGATGACGATCAGCCGACGGGACGCACGCGCCACCCCGCTCATCAAGCCCCCCAGCTTGCCCATGTCCTACGGCTCGAAAGCGGCACTCTACCGCCGGGAACGATCGCCTTCGCGCTCGTACGGCGTGGCGCGGCGGGCCACCGGTAGCATCATCGGCGTGCCGCCAGGGGAGGCGGAGGAGAGAGGGGGCCGGTCCAGTGAGCGATCTGCATGTGGTGGGAGTCCACGGAATCCGCCAGCGCGACACCAACTCCCTCAAGCTGGCCGAGGACTGGAACCTGGCTCTGGCGGAAGGCATATCCCTGCACTGCGGCCCCACGTCCCCCACACCGTCGGTCATCACCCCGTACTACGGCGACGTCTTCCCCAAAGGGCGCTTCCAGCTCGGCGACGACGACCCGTCCGAGTGGTTGGCCGAAACCGACGAGGAACAGCTGGAACTGCTGGCGCAGGCCTTGGAGGCCCACACGCCACCCGTGCTGGGAGAGCGGCCGGCGGCCGGCACTTTGGGCGCACCTCCGCCTGTCTCGCCCCGCATCACGGCGGCGCTCGCGCGTATCGACCGCAGATGCGGCCCTGGAGTGGGGAAGGCGCTGCTCAGCAGGGTCAGTGAGGTGTACGGCTACTTCAGCGCCAAATCCAAGTACGAAGGCATGGCGGACACCGTCCGCGACCGCGTGCGCGAGGCGGTGGAACAGAGCGGCGCCAGCCTGATCATCGCTCACTCCCTGGGCAGCGTCATCGTGTACGACATGTTCCAACGGGGCCGGATTCCCTCGGACGTTGATGGCGGCGTGAGCATGCTCATCACCTGCGGATCGCCCCTGGCATGGCTTCCATTGCGGCGCAAACTCGGGGTACGCGCATCTGACGAGCTTCAACTACCTTCAAACGTGCGCTGGTTGAACGTCTTCGACCCCAACGATCCCGTCACCGCCGGTGTGGGACTCTCCGCAATCGCACCAGGCGTGACCGACGTGGCCGTGGACAATCAAGACGACCCGCATGCGGCAGGGCGCTACCTGGAACAGCAGCCGGTGGCAGCCGCCGTGCACAGCCACATGACGCGTGGCCCCATGCTCCCCAAGGGCTGATCTCACAGCCTTTACGACGGCTCTGCGGGCACTCGGGAAAAGAGCGACAGATGCGATCGCAACCAAACGTCGTACAGGGACCTGGTGTCGCCCTGGACATCGCCGATCAGGCCCACCTGATCTCCCAGCTGCACGATGTCGTTCATCGTCCTCATCACATCCTTCTGTTGTCGCTGTCGTGAAAAGGCAGCAGCGGGTCCCGAGGTCCGGGACCCGCTGCTGCTCGTCAGCGCCTGTCCGGGCATCAGCCGAACAACGGCACGATCTTCTTCTTGCCGCCCTCTTCCTTCCAGGCGACCTTCGCGTCAAAGGTCTTGCCCTTCGACGAGACGAACCCCGTGCCCTGGATGGTCTTGCCGGCTGCCAGGTCCTTGCGCTGCGCGTCGGTGAAGGTCACCTGACACCAGGACCGCGGCGGCTCGTCGCCGGAGCCGAAGTCGGGGACGATCTTCTTGGCCTTCGCGTCCCAGCTGACCTTGCAGCCGAAGGTCTTACCGGTCCTCGCGCTGACGAAGTCGTCGATCTCCAGCGCCTGGCCCGCCAAGAGTGCCGTGACCTCCGCCGGCGTGAACGTCCGGCCGGACCACTTCGTCGGCTTGTCCGGCACCTCCAGCTGGAACCCGACGAACTTGCGGCCCTTGAAGTCGCCGACGCCGAGCGCTCCGGTGGCCGTGTAGGGCTTGCCCGCCTTGTTCGTGGCCTCGAACGAGATCGTCTCGCCCGCCAGCAGCTTCGCCACCTCGTCGTCACTGAACTCGTGGCCCGACCAGATCTTCTTCAAGGCGACCTTCTTCGGCCCACCCGGAGCGGCCTGCCACACACCCTCGGCGCGGGCGGCGACCACCTGCTTCTTCAGGCCCAGCTCGGCGCGCATAGAGGTGGCGTTCTTCGTCATCGTGGCGATGTCCTCGCGCACCCAGTCGGCGACGACGGCCAGGCGCTCCTCGGCCGTCGCCGTCCCGGCGGCGATGTCGCGCATGTCGGCGTAGACCTTCTCGGTGAGCCCGAGGTCGCCGATGCGCGTGCCCGGCAGGAGCCGCCAGCTCATCTCGCCGGCCTGCGCCAGCCTGAGTTTCCGGCCCTTCTCCGTCAGCAGCGGGTACTTCGCCTTGCCGTTGGTGACCTCGGAATACGTCGAGGTGCGGGTCGCGCCCGTGCCCACGTCGCGCTTCTCCAGCTGCTTCATCAGCCATTTCATCGTCGGATGCTCGGGGCGCTTGTTCGCGCCCTCGAAGATGAACGGCTCCGCGGTCTGGCCCAGGCCCTTGCCGGACTCGTTCTCGTCGCCTTCGGCCGTGTCGTCGCCGGCGTCCGGATCGAACACGGCCCGCCAGCCGGGGCTCTTGGGCACATTGGCGATGCCGACGAAGTCCGGGTACTTCTCCACGTGGCCCTTCTGCTGCTCGTAGAGGTAGTCCTCGGCGAGCATGGCCAGGTAGTTCTTCGCGAGCATCTCGTAGATGAGCCGTCCGGCCTTGCCGTACTTGTGCTCGACCTCGTCCAGCGAGAAGGGCACCTTCGGCCCCGGACGATTCGCGCCGTGCGCGCCCTCGGGCTTCACGTGTGTGGACCGGGGCTGGCGATGCGTCAGAAGCCCAGCGTCGACGCCGACCACGGCGGCGATCTTGTCGATCAGCGGCGCGAGGTCCTTGAACTGCTCGGGCGTGATCGTCTTGTCCTCCGTGCGCGGGTAGGAGACGACCTGGTCCTCGTACATCTTCTGGTAGGTCGAGAGCGTCAGGTTCGCCTTCGCACCCTTGCCGACGAGCATCGAGGACAAGGAAGCGAGGTCGAGCAGCTTCGGCGGCGCGGTCTTCTTGCCCGCCTTGCTGTCCAGGACGACAGGGGAGGGGCCGTACTGCTGCGGCACCTGGCCCTTCTGGTCGAACCGCGGTTCATCAGGGTTCGTGTACATGACGTCGTTCTCGTCGCGGAAGCGGTTCTGGAAGAACGGCTTCTTGACGTACGCGTCATAAGCCTTCTGCTGGTCGCCGACGAGAGAGACCATCGCCGACTTCAGCCGGCCCTGGCGCAGCACGAGGTCCTGGCCGGACTGGCGGCCCATCGCCGTGGCGATACGCGTGAACTGCATGGACAGGAAGTCCCACTGGGAGCGGTACATCGCCTTGCGGTAGTCGCCCTCGTTCTGCATGGACTTCACCGGCCGGCGCTGTTCGAACGCCTTCTGGATCGAGGCCTTCGACTCGTCGGTGAACTCCATGCGGCTGAACCGCTTGCCGTGGAAGCCGAGTTCGTCGATCGCCTCCCAGAAGAGCAGATCACCCTCACCGGACGGATCCAGATCCGTGGCGATGACGATTTCGTCGCCGCGGCTGAGCGCAGAACGCAGAGTCTTGATGACGTCCGCGACGTTCTTCTGCGGCTCGCGCTTCCACGTCAGGTCATCCGGATCCCAGGGCAGATTGCTCAGGTCCCACTTCTGATAGGCGTCCGCGAGCGAGGAGTCCACCATCGCGTGCGGTTGGGCGAACTCGTAGAGATGACCCCTGAGGCTCGCCACCTCGTAGGCCGTGCCCTTGTAGCTGCCCTTCGTCCCGCCGAGGGCGCTGGCCATGTTCCTCGCTGCGCTCGGCTTCTCTGCGACCACGATCGCGACCATGTCGACTCCTTCTCGTCATGACTCAGAAACGAGTACGAGCCTACTTGAAAGGGCATACCGAATGGGAGTCAAAAGGGGCATTAAAAGGCTTTGAATGGCGCGAGCGTCATGCAGCGAAAGGCAGCTCCGGCACGCTGCTCGAGCAATCACCGCTTGTGAAAAAAGAGAAGACCCCGAGAAGCTGTGCTTCTCGGGGCCGTCGTCTGTCGAGCGCTCCTACCGAGTCGGCATCGCCACTCCGAGCCGGACGCGGTACACCCGCAGCACCTTGCCGAGCGTCTCGAGTCCCTCAGGGTGCTTCAGGCCTTCCTCCAGCTCTTTCAGTCGGACGGGCCGCACGCCGGCCACCTCGGCGACCTGCTTGCGTGTGGCCTCACCCCTGAGCTTGATCAGTAGATCCGGCAGGTCCGCGGTCAGGTCCTCGAACATCCGGAACTTCTCCCGCTCGCCCATGCGCGTGTGGCCGACATGGATCGCGCCACAACTCTCTTCGCACCAATACCAGCTCGTTGACGCATCTTCCCGGAGCTTCGCGGGGATCTCCTGCTCACTCCGGTAGCGGCGCTTGAAGGCCCACGTCCCTTCGCGCTGCGTCCGGCATCCGCGCGGAGCGTCCTCGGGGCGCGAGGCCGGCGCGGCCATACCCGCACACCGCGGAGTGCAGTACAGGCCGAGGTACACCGGGTCCTGGGCGTGGAGGCCCAGACCCTTGCCGCACGTCTTGCAGCGCTGCCGGGCGGGGAAGAGCTTCTCCTTGCTCGTCGTGGTCATCGAATCGGCCGTCCTTCCCGCTCGCGTTCGAGCCTCAGCTGCTTCCTGGTCGCCTCGCGGGCCTTGTCCCGGAGGTAGATCGCCTCCTTGTGCGTGATCGGCGCGTCGTGGAGGTTGTGCGAGCCCCGCAGGAAGTTCTCCGTACGGTCGGCGATGGAGTACGCCAGCGCCTGCTCGACCACCGCGCTGGTCTGGCGCACCTCGCCCAACTCGTCGCGCAGCTTGCGCAGTAACCCGTCCCGCTCGCGTTCAGCGGTCTCGATGTTCGCCAGGCGTGCCACCACGCTGCCCAGCAGCGGGTCGCGGGAGCGGAACAGCTCGACGGCGCGCTCGGTGGCCGGGTCGGCATCAAGGCGCAAGTCGAGCTGCGCCAGCAGAAACGCCGTCACCAGCGTGCCCTGGCTCAGCCGCTGGCTGAACTCCCGAGCAGCGCTGTCGCTCACGCCCAGCTCACGGACTGCGGCTGCTCGCAGCTGCTCCCGCAGTGCGTTCATGATGCTCTCGGGCAGCGCCTTGATGTGCGGCTGGCTCTGCACGCCGGCGAGCCGGAAGCCCGACTGGGGGAGCGTGGCGGTCTCGGCTGTGCTGCCCGATCCACCCTTCGATGCCGCACTCTGCACGGCGTCCTGATGGTCGGTGAGCTGGAGCGAGCTGGGCGTTACATGCCCGGATTCATCCGGTGTGGCGACAACGTCGTGAGAAGTGACTTCCGCCGCGGCAGCGTCCTCGACGTCCGGCTGTGCCCCGGGAGCCGGAACAGCATCGGCCGCACCGCCCGGGAGCACCCCGGCAGTTCCTCCCTGTCCACCACCGTCACCACCACCACGCAGGTTGGATCCGCTGGCCCGCTCGGAGTCGCCGGCGCCGGGCTCGTAGTCCGGCTCCAGGTCCAGGCGATCCTCTTCGACGTCCTCATCGAGATCAGCCTGCAGACCTTCAACCTCGGGTTGAGAGTCGGCGTCGCCGGCCTCATCAAGCTGCGCCTCCGGCTCAGGCGTTGCCACCCCAGGCTCAGACTGTGCCGCCTGGGCCTGGACGCGCTTGAGCTCCTCGCTCCCGCCGCGTCGGTAGGCGTCCAGGAAGGACGTGTCCACCTCCATCACCTCGGCGGTGGGTGTGGCCGCTTCCAGCATCTCTGCGAAGTCCCGGCTCATCCGAGCTCACCGTCCTCGTCATCCAGGAGGTAGTTGTCGCCGCGGGTGAGCCCGATTAGGGAGTCGAAGCCTGTGGTGACGACGCGTTCGAGGTTCGCCGAGTTCTTCGCCAGCGCCGCGACCTGGTCGACAAGCTCGTTGAGTCGCGCGATCTCCAGGGTCGGCAGGTCATAGTCGAGGTTCTCGCGCCGGATCTTCTCGACCACCGCCTCGGCCACGTACTCGTTCACCGAGGAGAACCCGCGCTTGTCAGCCCAGTACTCCGCGCGCTGCTTGTCGTCCGGATCCAGCCGGACGAACATGCCCTGGCGGCCACTACTGCTGCTCTGCGTCGCGCCCGGCGGCTTCTTCTTCGTGCCGCGCACGGGCTGCGTCGTCTTCTCCAACTCCTGTGCGACGGTCATGCGCGGCTTCTCCTTGACTTGTTCGACTGATCTATCAAGGTATCTTATCAATGCCAAGCTATAAGTTATCTGCGATCTTTGAGTTTCGGCTCGAATGCCAGTAGAGTCGCAGCCGCGCCCAGTCAGTCCCCCCTGGCGGCGCATCGCCGCAGCAGGTGGCCCTGCTCGATTCCTTTCCTCTCGGACGGAGCCACCTGCTGCGGACCGCACCCACCTTCGTGTGACGGCGAAAAGAGAAAAGGGCCAGTGCGACACATCGCACCGGGCCCTTCGTCTGCCTGATGGACTCCCGCTCAGGGGCCGGGCATGGGAGTCGGCGTCGCATTCGTCGTGCAGTCGACGAGTCCCTGGGTGAACCTCGGCGACTGCCAGATCGCCTTGTCCTTGTCGTTCGGCAGGTGTTCGACGATCGACCCGGTGCCGAGGGGCGCTCCGCCGGCGAAGAAGTGCAGCGCCTCCTGGCTGAAGCCCGCGTTGTACACCAAGGTCGACAGGCACTGGCCGGCCGCCGCGTAGGTCTTCTTCTGACCCTCGTCCCGGGCGTAGGAGGAGAACATGGAGACCAGGCCCTTGCTGAGCTCGACGGACGAGTTGACCGGCTGATCCGCGCGGACCGGGTAAGCCGGCTCCAGGTTCGGCTGACCGGCTACAGGCTTCGCGGCTCCCTTTGGCGGCACGTAGCTCTGAGTCTTGAGGCTGCTGCCGTTCGGAAGTACAGCCTTGTCGATGCACGCGTCGAAGTCCTCGCGCAGCGACCGCGACGCCAGGAGCGCAGCGTCGTCCTCGCTCACCTTGTTCAGTCCGTCGATGACTGCACCCATGTCGTCGCTGTCGACCTTGACGACGTAGTCCAGCGACTCCTCCGGCATTCCCGCCTTCCGCGCTGCGCTGGCTAGGCAAGCCCCGCCGTCCTTTCTGGAACTCCCGGTGCCCTGGAAGGCGAGCTTGTTCAGCGCCTCGTCGAGGGCCTTGTCGGTGACCTTGGCGGTGCTCGTGGTCGGACTCGGCGCAGACGGCGCCTGCGTTGTGGTGCCGTCGCCACTGGAGTATCCGGCGAGCAGAACGCCCGCCGCCACAGCGAGTGCTGCGGCCGCGGGTGCAGCCTTCCTCGTCCTCCAGGTCTTCATCGCTTCTCACCTCGCATCTCCTGTTGCCGACCGGTCCGATTGCATCGACTGGTCTCTGAGGGCATCCTATTCGAATACCTATTGAATGGCACCCTGTGGTGAGTCGGAATGCCATGAGACAGAGGATGCAGAGGATGGGCAGAGCGGGGCTCGGGCGCGCAGAGTGCCTGCGGGTCTGTTTGGCGCTTGGCGATCAACGGAGTTGATCCGGAGGGCTCTGTGACACGTCGTGCGCGTGTCAGCTGCGGGTGGCCCCCTGCCGGGCGGCTGTTCGTGGGCTTCTCATCTCCCCCCACGAAGGACTGCTCCCCATGACTGCTCTTGCTTCTGCTCGGACCACCACTGACGTCGACCTGCTGACGCTCACGCTGCACGTGAGTGACGACCAGAAGACCTGGTACCGATCGTCTTCGAGGGCGAGAACCCGGTCTACGTCGACCAGCAGGCCGCAGCCTGGCTCAAGGAACGGCCGTACCTCGCCGTCGAGATGGACGACTCGACCTGCTGCGGCCAGTTCCCTCGGACCTTCAACGCGGTGTTCGCGTCCATCACCCGCGACCAGCAGCTCCTGCAGGTGCACACGCTCTGACGCGCGCCCGCTTCCAGAAGGAGAGCACCGGCCATGACAATGCATGCTGCGCACGTCCCCGCGCCCATGAAGCCAGGTCCGGTCGTCTACACCGACCGGCAGCTCTTATGCGTGCTCATCCGCCTGGCACAGGGGGAGAGCACCCTCGGACGTCGCACGTTCGAGCAGCGCCGCAGAGATGCCGACCCGTCGGCTCCGCTCTACGAGCGCCGCTTCGGCAGCTGGAACCGCGCGCTGGAGCTCGCGGGCCTCGACGCGGTCGCACAGCCCGAACAGCTGCGGGATGCGACGACGAAGTGGACCCAGGAGCAGCTGATCGCCGCGATCCGTCGGTGTCTGCTGGAAACAGGATCCACGACGCTGGCGGCCTACGAGGTCTGGCGCACGGATCCGGCGAAGCCGAAGTCTGATGTTCCGCCGGCCACCACTATCCGCTTCCGCATGGGCAGTTGGTCACGAGCCACAGAGCTGGCTTGCGGCTGACATCCATCGGCATCTGCGACACCGTTCGATCCCCTTATGGGGCGCTGAACCGCAAGGATCTGGAAAGGGGAACTGTTATGTCAACCGAAAAGCGGCCTCTCACGGGTCTCTGCGTACGAGTCCATTTGAAGGGTGAGACCGTGTATGGGCTCGCCAGGGTCAGCTACAGAGATGGCCACAAGCACGCTGGCCATTACGAGGTGGAGCGTGTCTCAGCTCCCCCGATTCTGGTTCCGTTCGGGGATGCCGAACCGGGACCGAACGCCGATCAGATTCCGCCTGGCGTGGAATTTCCGGATCGTCGTGTGTCCTATCGCCCGCTGTTTGCTGAGCCGGGAGTCAAAGAGACATCCGCCAGGGTCTCCGGTGCAAACGTCATCTTCCCCGGAAACATGGAAAGGCTCCAAAAACTGATCGGGCTTGTCCAATCGGGCTGGACCGTGCACTGGACCAGTCACGAGGCCAACGAGTTCCGGGGGCAACTGAGCGTTGCTGAAGTCGGTGTATCCGAAGTGAGGATGAATCCGACCAAGGCAGCACCGAGCCGGTACACATGGCCGCTGGAAGGTGATGATTTCACCATCGAGGGTACTGCCATCACCGAGTACAAGGCTGACCATGCGTACACCGGCGGTCGAGCGTCCACACTAACGCTGCGGTTCGAAGCGCCGCGCTAACCAGCAGCCCTGGAGGGGCATCAAGGTCTCCTAGCCCGGCGCGAGTCGGGCTTGGGAACTCAATCCCCCGATTTAGTCGAAGGGCCCAGCATATATACCAGGAAGCCCTCGGAAGTCTTCACCGCATTCGGAATGACCCGGTCCATCGCCGAATGGCACGACATTACCGGGGTTGGCCTAAGTGCTCTCAGGCACGGCACAAGAAGGCATGACCTGAAAAGTACCTCAAAAGGAAAGAGGAACCTTATGTCCGAACGCGACATCATCGAAGTCCGCAAGCTTCCGCCTTACTACAAGGCCGACCTCAACCATCTGCTGCCGGTGGAGCAGTCGCTGCATGGTCGCCATGAGCTGATCATCGGCGACATCACCCGGTACCGCGCAGGCATTGAGTACTACGCACCGATTGCCCCCACCGAAGACGGCAGTCTCCGGGGCGGCACACTCACTCTGAGCGAGACGCAGGCCCGTCATATCTACGCTCAGCTCGGCGAGCTGTTCAAGCGTTGGGACCTGGAGAACGAGCGTGAGGCCGAATGGTCGAGCCGCCCACACTTCAGTGCCTGGATGACCTACGGCACCGGTCACCTCTCTCAGCCACACATGGATGTTTCGGTATGGCAGGACAAGCTGACCGGCGAGCACCCGGGGGACGAGCGGGCATGGTCGCCCGACTATGACACGCCTGCTGCGTTCAGCGAGCGCACCACGATCGCCGCCAAAGGCGGAGACCCTGAGGACGGCAGGCGCGAGGCTGAGCGGCTTCTGAGCGATGCTGGGTGGCGAGTGATCGGCGAATGGCGAGACGCCGACGACATGGCGCTGATCGTTAGCGTCGCCCGCACAGGGGACTGAATCGCTGCTTCTATGGACGTTGCAGCACCGACTAACAACGGTTGCCCGCTGGCAGCGGCATCGTCCGCACGTCCGCCGGGGCCAGCTCAGGGACCTCCACCATCGAGCCGTCCCGCGTACGTACAGAGCGAAGACGCACCGGATTCACCGCGACGTATCGCCGCGCCGTCGCCCACTCGCATTTCCTGGCAATCGAGCACAACGGCATCGCAGGCCCCTACCCATCGAGTACGGCGGACTGCCCGCCCTGCACGTGGTGGATCAGGATCTGGCGCTGATCCATCCGTACGCCCCGGTGACGCCCGGCCGCTACGTCACGCCCGGCGGCGGGCGGCACAATATTCGCCCGGCTGAAATGCGCGCTCACATCCGGATCACGCTGGACCACATGGGCTGTCCCGCTCAGTTCACCGACGAGAAGAACGCCGCCTACAAGCGGCTTGCCCGGGCCGCCAACGCTCACTGCGTATGCCGGGTGCCATCACCGCCCCGAGTACAAGGACAGTGCGCTGCGCCTCTTTGAGGTGATCACCGAGGGCATCACGCTCACCGCGTTCGTGCGCGCCGCGCTCGCGGTCGAGCTGGGGGATTTCACTCCCACGGACCGGCTCTTGCAGGAGGTCGAAGCACTGGCCGGGTCTGTTCGCCGGGAGGGCGAGAGGGATCAGGCCGCCGACGGCTAGCCTCGCCGTTTCGGTTGGGCTGAGGCGGCGTCGCTGATCGCCAACTGTTGGGTGGCCGATGTGATTTCGGTGCTTGGGCAGGTCGGAGTCCCGGCGCGGTGGTCGGGTTCTCCGGGTTCTTTCGGGTCGTGGGCGGACGGGGGTTTGCTGGTCAGCTGGCGGGTCGGGGCAGTGCGGCGAGGCGGTGGAAGGCCGTGGCCAGTTCGTGTCTCCAGGGCCAGGTCGCCGATATTCGCAGGTGGAGGCGTCGGCCGCCGCGGGTGAGGCGGGCCGTGACGTGCAGTAGCCGGTAGCGGAGTTTCTTCGGCTCGGCGGTGGCCAGCTCCCCGTCCAGGAGGAGGACACGGGTCCAGGCGAGCAGGTCGATCGCGGCGAGGCTGAGTTCGAGCCAGACGGCGTTGACGGCGAAGTCGCGGGAGGGGAAGCGGCCGAAGCCGGTGGTCTTGCCGCACCGGATGTGGTCCTCGACAGTGGCATGTCCGCGGTGGCGGACCTCCAGGAACTGGGCGGAACCGCCACCGGAGTACGGGGTGTCGGTGAGGAACACCTGATGCCGCAGGCCCTCGTCCTGGTCGAACAGGGACAGCTGGGCTCCGGGGTGCGGCCGCTCCCGGCGCACGATGATGCGGGTGCCGGCCGGGTAGCCGTCCAGATCGACCATGCCGGTCAGCTCGGCGACCTCGGCGCCATCACGCAGAGTCCCGTCCTGGTCCAGGGCGGGATGCCAGAGGCGGTCGGGCATGGCCCGAATGGCTCGGCGGACCGGCTCGGTGATGGCGTATCCGACCGAGAAGAAGGTACGGATTCCTCGTTTCCGCACGTCGCGGACGTGGGCGAGGAATGCTTTCGCGGATCCGGCACTGTCGGTGCGGACGAGGATGTCGGTGCCGTGAAGTTGCGCGTCGGGGATCTGCGCGAGTGCCTGGTCGAACACCGTGATGTGGTCGCTCGCGGTGTTGGCACCGGCGTTTCCGGGACGGAGTCGGCCCGCCAGTGCCTCGCCGGTGTTGGCCAGGAAGCACAGCAGCGGGTGGAAGCCGAAGCCGCCTTTATAGGTGGGTGCGGCCTGCTCCTTCTCGGAGTGGCAGGTGATCAGCGTGGCGTCGAGGTCCAGGACCAGCCCGGGCAGAATGCGTCCCGCGGCCCGGACTGCGGGTATGCCCTCGCCTTGCTCGGCGGCCTGCATCCAGGCGACTTCCCGAGCTTGGGCACGCGCCGCGCGCAGAGAAGCCAGTGTCCTCTCGTCGGTGTCGGCGAGCAGTCGCCAGGCCGTCGGTGCCGAGGCGACCGAACCGAACACCCCTGCCTGGTCCCGCAGTACGGCCAGGTCCGCGATGGCCTCACCGCCGTCGGCGAGCATCACCGCCAGGTCGGTGGCGATCCGGCCCGGATCATGCCCGGTCCCGCGCGGCCGAAGTGGCCTGAGCGCGGTGGAGTACGCGGCGGTCAGCCCGGTGGCATCAGCGAGATCGGCCAGTAACCGTGCCCCGGCATGCCCGACCACCCCCGAACCATCTGCACTGACCTGGATCTTGGGACGCAACCCGATAGCCTGCACGTAGAAAGTGCCCTCCGCCTGGACCGACAGAACTCCTCAGCAAGGTTCATCGTCCCAGGTCAGGAAGGCACTTTCGCATTTCCGCCCCAAAGCCAGCCGTACCCAAGTGAAACGGCGAGGCTAGAGCGGGTCGGTGCGGCGCCACGGGGGGAGCGCCGCACCTGCGACCAGCGTAGCGATCCACCGCTCCGCCCGGGCTCATATGTGCGACCGGTCGGTAGTCCTGCACCCATGAATCACCTTTTAAGACGTCGTTTCTTATGGCGTGATCGTTCGTTGAGCCGTGCATGACGGATTTGGTCGAGCGGCTGGTGCCGGACGAGTTGTGGATGCTGTTTCGGCGGGTGGTACCGCCGACGGAGGTCATACGCCCGCAGGGAGGCGGCCGGCGCAGGGCGGGTGACCGTGAAGCATTGGCCGCGATCATCTTCGTGGCCACCTCGGGCTGTACCTGGCGGCAGCTCCCGCCGGTGTTCGGTCCGAGCTGGCAGACCGTCTACCGACGCTTCGCTCAGTGGAGCCGAGCCCGGGTCTGGGCTCGGCTCCACCGCGTCATCCTTGACGAACTCGGCGCCCGCGGGGAACTGGACTGGTCGCGCTGCGCCATCGACTCCGTCAGCATGCGGGCTGCAAAAGGGGGCCTCTGACGGGACCGAATCCGACTGACCGTGGCAAGCCCGGATCCAAAATCCACCTGATCACCGACCGAAACGGACTGCCGCTCTCACTGGGCATCTCCGGCGCGAACATGCACGACAGCCTCGGTCTTGAACCGCTCGTGCTGGGCATCCCGCCGATCCGGTCCCGACGCGGACCTCGTCGACGACGCCCCCACAAGCTCCACGCAGACAAGGGTTACGACTACGACCACCTGCGTCGATGGCTCCGCGAACGCGGCATCCGCCATCGCATCGCCCGCAAGGGCATCGAGTCCTCACAACGTCTCGGCCGTCACCGGTGGGTGGTCGAACGGACCGTGTCCTGGCTCGCCGGTTGCCGTCGGCTCCACCGTCGATACGAGCGCAAGGCTGAACACTTCCTCGCCTTCGTCGGCATAGCCGCAGTCCTCATCGGCTATCGCCGGTTGGCGACCTTGCTCAAGGCCTGAGCCGGTCCTGCTGCACGTCGAAACAGACCAGACCCATGGACTCCGCCACGGCTGCCGCGTAGGCCGACGCCTCCTCAGCCATGCTCCACCGCATCGGGAAGTAGATCAACGGACCACTGGCTTCGCCGATCAACGGGCCCGTCGACCAGGGCGAAGTGTCCTCCTCGTCCTCGGTGAGGTCGCACCACCGCTCAAGAAGCGCCGCGACGTATGCCGCTATGCGTTCGGACGGAGGTTCCTCGATCTCACTGTCGATATAGCGGTCGTACAGGTCGCTGAAGACCCGGGCAGCGGACGTGTCATCCGCCGGTCTCTCACCTTCCCACACAGCCAAGTCGTAGCTCATGCCCGGAGGCTTTCACAGAGCACTGACACACATCGTCGCCGGTCAAAAGCACGGAGCCTCAGCCAAAGGAAACGACCCCTAAGGGGCGCAATTCTGGGGCGAGTTGGCCCGTGAGGAAGGAGAAGGCCCCCGAACGTCTCGCCATCAGGCCGCGAGTACGTCCCGGAGCTGACGTACGGCGGGCTCGCGGTGGTGCTGTGCGGCGATCGAGCGGTACAGGTCCAGTGCACGGCGGTGGACGAGTCCGGTGCGGTAGGCGTGAGGGAGGTCGTCCATCACGGCGATCGTCCTTTGGCATGCCTGCTCGGGGTCGCCGTCGTGGCGGAGGCAGGCGGCTGCGTCGATCTGGAGCAGGGAGCGGGTCATGGTGCTGGTCGGGGCGGACAGCTCCAGTGCTCGGATCTGGCTCTCGTGGGCCCGCGCGGTGTCGCCGAGCGTGGTCAGCGCGTGACTGAGGTGCACGTGGTGCTTCTGCTCGCCGTGGGTGAACCAGGTGTCGGTCCGTGCGCCGGCGGGGAGCCGTTCCATGAACGCGTCGGCTGCCGTGAGCGCTTCGCGGGCCTGCTCGTCCCGGTGGGAGAGGGCGTAGGAGCGGGCGGCGACGGCGGCCGCAAGGGTCGCCGCGGCGGTCGGTCGGTCCCCTGCGACCTGTCGGGCCTGCTCGGCGAGCCGGGCGGCGGCCTGTGGGGCGCCGTAGTTGAGGGGGACCATCGCCTCGCGCGCCCAGATCCAGGCGAGCAGCTGCTTGTCGCCGGATTCCCGGGCCGCCGTGGCGGCGGTGGCGAACCACGACCGTGCGTGCCTGCGGGCGCCGAGGTCCATCAGCACGATCGCTGTCATGCCGGCCATCTGCCCGGCGGTCCGGCACACCCGGGCGCGGGTGGCGATGGGCTGAGGGGTACTCAGGAGGGGGCGCAGCTCGCCGAAGTCGGTGACGAGGTCGGCGAGGACCTGGGCGGGGGGCTGTCCGTGGTAGCCGTACCCGTACGTCTCGGCGGCCGTCTCCAGGTCGGACAGGTCGGCCGGTTCGGTGTCGGCGGCGAGCGCGAGGTCCAGCGACTGGCGGGTGTCGGCCAAGGTGGTGAGTGCCGTCCCGGTGAGACCGGCAGCGAGCACGCCGCGCAGCAGCTGACGGCGGTTCATGGGGTCGTCTCTGTCATCGTCGGACTCCAGGTGGGGCTTGGGGGTGCTGTCCTCCCAGGGTCGCTCAGCGAGCCCGAGATGGGCACCCGGAATCCGAAGTGCGTCCGCAACCCGGACGATTGTGTCAAGCGCAGTCAAGCTCGCTTTGCCCCGTGCGATCAGGGACACCCGGTCGGCCTTGATGCCGGCAGCCTCGCCGATCCGGTAGTAGCTGACCCCGTGACTGTGGGCCATGGCGAAGAGCGTCGTGAAGTCGTGATCGCGGGCGGCCTGGACGAACTTCGGGTCGTGCAGCAGATGGGGCGGCACCTGGGCCGGTGACGGCCGAGGACAGCCGTGTGGTTCTTTGACGCCCTCGCGTCCGGCTTCCGCAGCCCGACCGATCCCGGACGACTCCAACTGTTCCGCATCGCCTACGGCAGCGTCCTGGCCCTGCGGTTCGCCCTCTCCTTCGGACAGGGAGGCTGGAGCCGCTTCGCACCCGGATCGCTCAGCCTGCGCCTCGCCCAGCAGCGCTTCGGCCCGCGCCGCAGCCGTCTGCTCGCAGGCATCTACCGGCCCGCCCTGATCGTCCGCACGGCCGCCGCCGTCATCCTCGCCGTAGGGATCGCCCCGCGCCTCACGCTGCTGCTCGTGCTGGCCGGGGCCGCGATGGAACTCCTCTACCTTAAGAGCCCCGCCGCCGTGCGCTTCACCCTCCTGACCGGCGCGTGCCTGGTGGTCGCCGGAGATCTCGGCCACGGCCTGACCATCGAGCATCATCCCAGCACGGCCAACACCTGGGCCCAGATTCTCCTCGCGCTCGTCACCGCCGACCTCTACTGGAACAGCGCCGTGCAGAAGATCCGCTCCGTCCAGTTCCGCACCGGCCTCTACCTCGCCCAGTGGATGTATGCCTACACCCAGCTGAAGGACCAGCTTCCGTACCGCCGCCAGAACGCCATCCCCGGCGTCGTCCTACGACACACAAGCAACCTCACCCCCCGTGACATCCGCCTGTGGCGCCTGGTCGCCGCCGCCGTCATCACCGCCGAGATCGTGCTGTTGATCCCACAGACCACGCCGTACGCCGTCGCAGCCGGCATCACCCTGCACGCGGCGTTCACCCTCCTCAAGCCGCGCCAGCTCCTGACGTTCTCCGGCCTCACGGTCGGCTCCTACCTCGCATTCGCGGGCTGACCCTGGCGCAGGGATTACGGCCCCCGCGGGGGCGGCTTGCAGGAGGGCCGTACCAGCTGTTTCCTGGCTTCTGCCTGGCCCTGCGCAAGCGCCTGGACGGGTTCTACAGCGGGTCGCCCTCCTCGGTGACGACCTCGCGGTCGACGACCCACTTGCGGATGATCCGGCGCGTCCCGTCGTCCTCGACGGCGACGAACTGGACGACGACGGCGGGGTCGTGGGTGTAGAGCCCGACGCACTTCTTGTACATGGCGCGGGCGGGGGCGGGGTTGTCCCTCCAGTCGCCGGTGACACCCGGGCCGTCCTCCACGAATTGGAGGACGGCCCGGTACAGCATCATCGCCCGTCCCCGTCGGCCGGGCCAGACTCGTCGGCGAAGGGGCTCGGCGAGTGGGCGACGACGTCCGGGTGCAGGCCGGGTGCGATCTCTTCGAGGTCGGGGTGGGTGGCGGCGACCTCGCGCAGCAGCCGGGTGAAGGTGACGTGATCGAGACCGCGGCCGGTGCGGGAGAGGAGCAGCGGGCCCTCGGTCTCGGTGGAGTGCGGGGCCTTGTGGGTGCGCACCGGCAGGTACTCGTCCAGCGCCCACACCAGGGGTCGGGGGATGGGGGTGAGCGGGCCGACGGCGGAGGCGCTGTTGTTCTTGACCGGCAGTCTCCAGGTGGGACCGGCCTGGTTGTCGCGTTGGACGTACTGCATGACGGCCGCGATGGACTGGCCCGGGCGCAGGCCTGCGAGGGTCATGTAGGCGGCGAGGCGGGCCCGTTCGGGGTGCGGGCCGCGGTAGCGGTCGGCGGCGGTGCGCAGCGCGTCGGTCTGGAACCGGGTGAGGGTCTCACGTGCGGCCGGTGGGGTGGGGCCGGCGAGCGCGCGGCGGGGCGGGAGGTTCCAGCGGGCGGCGCCGAGGTCGTCCTCGCAGTGGGCGTAGTACGAGCGGACGGCGGAGACGGCGCGGCCGCGGGAGGTGGCGGCGAGCGGGGTGCCGTCGAAGGCAGTGAGGCGTGCGGCCCAGTCCTGGATGTGTAGGGGCTCGAAGTGCCAGACGAGACCGCCGATGTAGATGAACCAGTCCTGCTTCCAGCCGGGCGGGGCGTCGATCCCGGCGAGGTAGAGGCCGTAACGGTACTTGGTGTCCTCGTCCCAGACGCGCCCGATGACCTGCTGACCGTCGGGCCGGACGTACGATCCGGCGAGCCAGCCGTGCAGGATCGCGTAGGGGTCCGGGGCCTGGGTCTGGGAGTCCATCCCGTCACTCTACGAATCGGGCGTGCTGTCCCGGTCCGGGAGTCCCGGCTCGTCCTGCTGCAGCAGGTCACCGTCAGGGAGCAGATCACGCTGCCGCAGGAAGGCGGCCATCCACAGAACTCCCTCCACGAACCCGTCCCTGTGCTCGGGGGGCGCGGCGGCCATGTTGCTCGCCTGGTACCGCTCGGCATAACCGTCGGCCCACCGGGCGACCGCCAGGTGGCTGCGATAGATGTCCGCGTACGGGCCAGCAAGTGCCGCGGCTGCCCTTTCAGGGCGCCAGTCGATCTCTGTCTTGTCGAAGTCGAGGCTGCTCGTCGTTCTCGTCCATGCCTGAAAGCTAGCCGTCAGGCAGCCGGAAACGGCTCATCCTCCGGGCGCGGGTCGGGACTGCGCACGGCCGTATCCGTAGAAGCGCTGAACTTTAAGGAACAGACCGGTGCCCCTTCTGCTCCTACGACGAGACCAGCGAGCCGGGCCGCCCCGCGACATCATCAAATGCACCGTCGAACCCGCCCTGCCACCCGAGGACTGGGACCCGAGCTGGGGCCAGGGCCCGCTGTATGAGGTCGCCTACCTCTCCTGCGGCCACACCCTCGCCGAGCTCTGCGAGTTTCGGCGGCTCCCACGCTCCACTCTCCGAAAGGACCTCCCCATGTACCCCCTGACGCCATTACAGAGCCTGGCGCTCCTCTGTATCGTGCTGGCCATCGTCGCCTGCATCCTCTGTATCGCCCGTGAGCTCAGACCCCAGACCCGGACGCCAGCGCCGGCCGCGCAGCGCCCGGAGACCGACGGGTCCACACCCGTCGTGCGCATCGCGGTCCACCGGCCGAACGAGCCCTACGACCACGAGAAGCACGGTCTCTGAAGACCAGCACTCCATTCATCTGACCGCCCTCAACGCCATGCCTGAGGCTGCCCCGCCTGCGGGTGCAGGCGCGGACTCCATGGGCGCCATCCGCACCCGATCGAGATCATCCGGCTGCTTCTGTTGCCCCGACCCGGTGTGGACAGGGACTCCGGCGCCTACGGTGCCGAGCTCGCCCGGGTGCTGGCTGCAGCCGGTGTCACAGTCGGGGACATGAACCGTCCGGACCGCAAGACGCGGCGGATGAGGGCAAGCCCGACTTGCCCGCCAGGTCGCTGCCCGCCCTGGTCGATGGGACGATCACCGAGGCGAAGCTCGGCCAGCCCCGGCTGCATCGCAATGGGCGTGACGCCCATCGCCCCTCCCCGGCCGGTTCGTTCACCAGCATCGCGGGAGGGTGTCGCGCTTATGTCGCACGCCCGGTCAGGCCTGTCGGGGTGCCCGGTCAGCCGCCTGGCTGGAAGCCACGCTCGAAGCCGTGCAGCAGCGGCTACAGCTCCTGGGCGGCGCCGCATAGCTTGCACAGCCGGACGCCCGCCTTCTGGGGCGCCGGTCTGGAGCGTACGGACACCGGCTACGGGCTGCTCCAGGCCTTCGACGATGACACCTGGGAGGAAGTCATCGGGGTCGTCGAGGATGTCGAGTACGTGCGGCTCCTGACGCAGTCCTCCGGAGTCGTCGTGCCCGCCGACAAGGTCACCCGCTTCTTGGCCGATTGGCCGGATCTGCGTCCCGAGTCCGACACCGTCTGGCCCTGATGTTCACCACGCCCGGTCAGGCAGCCGTCCCCGATGGCTCGCCGCGCAGCAGGTCGGGGCGAGCGTCGGTCAAGGTCAAGGCCTGCTGGAGACCGGCCACCAAGACGTCGTCGATGCGGTACCGGCGAGCTCGCCCATCGCTGGTGGAGCGGGCTGGCGGGGGTCCGGGCTGACGCGGCGCTGCACTGATTTGACCTGGTCAGGGTCCCGCCGATCTTCGACAGCGAGATCGGGTCGGTCGGATGGTCGGCGAAGTGATGTACGCCGCCGCGACGGCCGTGCTGTCCGGCTGGCCACCGGCACACCAATGAGGCGGGACGGCGTGGTCGAGGCGGTGAGGGCGCTGTGGACCGCCCGCCTCCACCAGGCCCTGGACGCCGAATCGGCCCGCCGGTCAAGCAGGCGGACCCCACGCTGCCGGAGCTGTTCGGAATCGGCCCCGAGACCGCCGGCCAGCTGCTGGCCTCAGCCAGGGACAATCCCGAACGCATGTGGTCCGAGAGGGCGTTCGTGCACCTCGCCGGTGCCGCTCGGATTTCGACTACCTCCGGCCGCACCCACCGCCACCGCCTCAACCGCGGCGGTGACCGGGCCGCGACCAACGCGCTGCACACCATCGTGCTGGTCCGGATGCGCTTCGACGAGCGCATCCGCGCCTATGTCGAACGCCGCACCACGGCAGGGCTGTCCAAGACGGACATCATGCGCTGCCTCAAGCGAATCGGCGCCCGCGAGGTCCACCACGCTCCTGGCAGCCCACCGGCCACGCACATCACTCAAAACAACCCCGCTCCAGCTGCTTGACAGCTATAGGGGCGTCCCAAGAACGGAAAATCCGATGAGCACCAAGCTGTATGACGGGCTGCGGCTGACCACGCACGCGCCCGACCTCTTCGAACTCACCCGCGTAATCTCCAAGCGCATGCGTGAGGTCTTCCGCGAGCTGGCTGTGCCCGTCATCGCCAGGAACCTCGCCCGCGTCGTCGATGACACCGAGGTGCGCGAACGTGACATGGGCGGCCCCCTGCACAACTACACCGTCTACCGGGCCCGGAAGCTCTGGCTCGACGAGCAGGCCGGGCTCGATGACCGCATGACGTTCCACGACCCGCTGCGCTTCAGCATCGTCTTCGGCCAGGTCGACGACGACTACGGCACGCGCCGGCTGGCGTACCCCTTCGCCGGGAACCGCGCGTACACCGACGCGCTCCTGGCTCTCGAAGCCGACGGCCGGCCCTTCTTCGTCGACTACCACTACCAGAACCAGGCTGACCGACCGAAGGAGATCCGGAAGGACGAGTGGAAGCGCCGGCGCGACGACTGGAACCGTCTGCTCGACGCCGACGACCGCGAGACGGACGGCACCTTAGGGCATCTCCCCGGTTGGCAGCTCCCGGACAGCATCGAGGGCGTCTTCGACGCGGTGCTGCTCGGATACAAGGACACCACCATCGATCTGAACGCGCACTGCACCATCGAGCACCGCATGCGCCGGGCACTCAACCGAGCAGTGACCCTCGACCTGGACCTCGACGAGGTCAACGGCATCAGCAGAGTGCTGACCCGTAACAGGCGTATCGAGCGCGCGATCGAGCTCTACCTGAGCACTACCGCCGGAGCAGCGATGCTCCGACCTGAACCGTTGCCGGATGCCCGAGACCTCGACATCGCAGTTAGCGAACTGCCGCCGGTCTATGAGCCTCCAGCTGAAGCCGTTGCCCGGATCAGCGAGCTGTATCGCGAACAGGTTCCGGTCGGTGACTGATCTGGATCGACGCAGTCGATCCGGAAGTAGATCTGCAGAGGCATCGGCATCCCCCTCGCCCACGGGCGCGATCGCTTCGTGGGCGAATCCCACCGCTGTGCCGGAGCCCATGAGGTCGGTTGTCTTCCTGCCGCTACGAGTTCAACGCCGGCGCCGCCGCAGTCGCTCACCCCGTCGGACAGATCACCTTCTGAACCAGGAGCACGTCATGTTCCGCATCATCCGCACCCGCACCAACCGGCAGCTCAACACCGCGATCCAGGTGCTGCACGACCGTGCCGAGTTCGAGCGACGCTGGCGCCTGACGACCGAGCAGCGCATCGAGCGGGCCCTGGCGCTGCTGGAGGGTCAGGACACCGACCTGGCCGCCCGGCTGCGCGCCGTACTCCAGGGGGACCAGCCGTGACCGCGAACCGCCACCAGCCTGCCGCCCCCGCCTTATCGCTCGTGCTTCAGGCCCACGGACCATGCGAAAGCGGAGGAGGCATCAGCTGATCGCGCCCATCGGCGTCCACAATCCACATCACGAGAAGAGAGAGACCACCATGGCTGAGTCCACGACCACCGTGAAGCACGACGTCACCGTCAACTTCGGCTGCATCAAGCTGACCGGAGCGCTCGTGCACGACGACGAGAACCGTGTGCTGGAACTTGAACTCGACGAGGGTCCTGAGCCCATCTCGATCAGCCTGCAGGGCTACGGTCTCACGCCCGAGGCCGGGAACGTCTTCATCAAGGACTGGTCCGAGCACTCGGGCCTGACGGCGCGCCTGGCGCAGGCAGGTCTGGTGACGCCCGTGCACGCACTCACCGTCGGGCCGTACTGCTCGACGGCCTACGAAGTGCAGGTGACGCTGTGACATCACGCCGGGGGTCTGGTCGGGGAAGTGGCCGGTAAACCAGCGAGAAACACGAGTCTGATCGGCGAAGCCGATTCGGGACTCGGAATGACAAAGCATTCGATCAGCACAGCTGATTCGGATGAAGCGTTGAAAGAGAACATCATCTGATCAGCGAAGCTGATCCGGATGGTGGCATGACAGACAACTGAACATCTCAACAACCCACCCAACTGCGCGCGGACGACGATGTCGATCCGGGCGCTGCGCTGTATTCAAGGAGAATCCACCATGTCGAACCCGAACAGCACCGCATCCGTCATCGGCCGCCTGGCGAACGACCCGAAGGTCTTCGAGAACAAGGACGGCTCCAAGAAGGTCATGCTCACCGCCTTCGTCGACCGCGGCTACACCGACCGTCAGGGCAACCGCATCTCCGACGCGCTGCCCTTCGAGGCCTTCGTCCGTGCCGAGACGCAGGGCACCGGGCCGTTCGCCCACGTGCACAAGGGTGACCTGGTGGGCCTCAGCTATGAGCCCCGCCTGAACCGCTACACCAAGAACGGTGCCGAGGTCTTCGAGGTCAAGCTCGAGATCCAGAACATCTCCTTTCTGGAGTCCCGCGCCACCACGCAGGCCCGCCTGGCCGAGCGCGTCACCAAGGCCGAGGCCCAGAACCAGAACCTGCAGGCCCAGGCTGCTCCCGTCGCAGCCGCCGCCCCGGCCGTCGCGCACGCCAGCGCCGTGCAGGACGAGCAGCTGCCCTTTCAGACCGCTTGACGATCTGTAGAACTCCACCCCCCCGGCGGGCCTGGCCGAGCTCACGAGGGAGCAGCACATGCCCAAGTCCCGAGTCCGTATCAACCTCACCGGCAAGACCCCCAAGCCGCAGGACAAGACCGCCGAGACCAAGCCGCAGTCCCGCGTCCGGATCAACCTCACAGGCAAGCGAGGGAAGTAACGCACCCCACGGGCCTGGCCGACGCCGACAACGGCTCAGCCCCTCACCGCTGCCGGGCGGGCCCTTGGCGGACCCGCCCGGCAGCGTTCACGCACAAGGAGAAACGACATGTCAGCACAACTTGCCGCGACCTGGGTCCGGATCGGCGACCAGTGGGTGCGGGCGGACCGGATCGTGGGCGTCCGACTTGAGCCGGCTGCCGGGACCGCGCTTGGCGGCCGGTGGGCCGAGGCCCCGAGCCAGCGGCTCCTGGTGTGCACGACGCTGCCCGCCGAGAAGAACAGCGGCAAGGGCATGTGGCAGGAGGCCGCCGTGTGCGTGCAGGAGCGCGGCGAGGTGGTCGCCGGCACGCTACTGGACGCCATGAACACCACCAAGTCGCCGGCGGGGAGCTCGCGGTACGTGTATCCGGCCCGCACGACGGAGGGGCGGGTCTCGCACTGGCAGGCCAGCACGACCCTGCCGCAGGGGCGGGTCTCGCACTGGCAGGCCAGCACGACCCTGCCGCAGGGGCACGCCCTCACTGGCGGACCCAAGGCCGTGCCCACCATCAGCGGCACGCCCCTCGCGCCCCCCGGGGCGCTACTGGACTTGATCGGGTGATGTCGGGCTGTTCCTCGGACAGTTCGCGGGTGGCTTCGGTAGTCCTGGTGCGGTGAGATATCCGCAGGGCGGCGGGTTGACCGACGCCGAGAGGACCGCGCGGGAGCGGGTCCGGCTCCAGGCCGTGGCTTGCTTCGAGGCTGGGGAGAAGAACAGGGAGATCGCTGCCGCGCTGCGGGTCTCGGAGCGGTCGGTGGAGCGCTGGCGGCGCCAGTGGCGCGAGGACGGCGAGGCTGGGGTTGCGTCGAAGGGCTCGCCTGGCCGACCTCGATTGTCTGACACGCAGATAGCGAGACTGGAGCGGGAGTTGGAACGCGGCCCGCTGGCGCACGGGTGGACCGACCAGCGGTGGACGCTGGCCCGGGTGAAGACGATGATCGGCCGCCTGTTCCACGTCTCGTACACCGTGGAGGGCACCTGGCGGCTGCTGCGGCGTCACGGATGGTCCTGGCAGCAGCCCGCCCGGCGTGCGATCGAGCGTGACGACGATGCGGTGGAGCTGTGGAGGCGGGAGGTGTGGCCGCGGGTAAGAGCACCGCGGCGGTGAACGGAGCCTGGGTGGTCTTCGAGGACGAGGCCGGCCAGTCGATGACGCCGCCGCGTGCCAGGACCTGGGGCCGCAAGGGCAGCACCCCGGTCGTCCGCGTGCGAGGACGAGGCTCGGGTCGCGTCTCGATGGCGGGCATGACCTGCTACAAGCCCGGCGAGCGGTCCCGTCTGATCTACGCGATCCGCGAGTATCGGGGCCGCAAGGACGAACCGAAGGGCTTCGGTTGGAAGGACTATCGCGACCTGGTCATCCGCGCCCGCACGCAGCTCGGTGGCCCGATCGTGCTCGTGTGGGACAACCTGCGCATGCACCTGGTCGCGCCGCTGCGGGAGTTCTTCGAGGTCAACGCCGACTGGCTCACCGTGTTCCAGTTGCCGACGTACGCACCCGACCTGAACCCTCAAGAAGGTATCTGGTCCCTGGTCAAGCGCGACATCGGCAACCTCGCCGCCGCCGATCTCAGCCAGATCACCCGAGCAGTGAAGCGAAAACTCAAGATGATCCAGTACCGACCGCACTTGATCGACGGCTGCCTCACCGGCACTGGCCTTGCGCTGGATCCCTGACGCCCGGCCCCTCACAGCGGCGCCGGTCGCACGGGCCAGGCGCGACCACCCCTGGCCCGGGTCGTCGCCTGCCCGTCAGGTATTGGCCCCTCGTGCCGCCACCGCCCAGCGGTCCACGATCTGCCCACCCTGAATAATGAACAGTTCATCGGCCAGGTTCACCGGCGTGCACACGTGATTGGGAACGACCGCGACGACGGTTCCGAGCGCTGGGGCCTTGACGCCCTCGGGCAGCACGACTGTGGCGTGGTGTTCGGACAGCGACGTGACGGTCGCGTCCGGAAAGCCGGGCAGGTATCCGTGACCAGTCACCCACGGCGACCTGTCCGACCCGAGCACCTTGCTGCCGACATCGAGCACGAAGCGTCCCGCGGCCGGCACGCTTACCACCGTCGCCACGGCACGCAGGGCCAGGTCCGCTGCACTGCAGGTGCCGATGGCCAACTGAGTCGCGTCGTTGAAGACGTAAACGCCTGGCCGCAATTCGTTCACCACGCCCGGCTTCCAGTGTCCTGCCGTCGGTGTCGAGCCCCCGCTGACGACCCGAGCAGGCAGGCCCACGGTGTTCAGGACTTCCGCGGCCTCGCCGAGCGCGACTTCCTCTTCGCGCGCCGCCTGCTCACGGGCCTGCGCGTCGCGCCGGTAGCCGTGTCCAGGGAAGGTGAACACTCCGGCGACGTCCAACCCGGCATCGCCTGCCGCCTTGCCCACGATGGCGGCGTCAGCCGGGAGGACCCCGGTGCGATGGTGACCGCTGTCGACCTCGATCACCACTTCGACCGGGCGCGCGGTCCCCCGAACTGCACGCCCAAGACGCTGGACGCTCTCGACGGAGTCGGCCCCAACGCGCAGGGCTGTGGTCTCTGCGAGTCGGCGCAGTCGCCCAGCTTTGCTGTCGTCGACCCACAACGGGTACGCGATGAACAGATCGGTGGCGCCACCACGGGCGAATACCTCAGCCTCGCCAACCGTGGCGACCGTCAGGCCCACCGCTCCCACGCCAATCTGCCTATCGGCGATCTCCAGGCACTTGTGCGCCTTCGCGTGGGGACGCACCGCGAAGCCGCCAGCCCTGGCCGCGGCCGCCAGTCGGCTGATGTTGCGTTCCATCACATCGACGTCCACCACCAGTGCGGGCGTGACCATACCTTCAGGAAGACCTGTGCTCATATCCGTGCACCTCCACCGGCAGATCACGCGCAGACGATCACGTGTGGTTCCTGCCGAACACCAACCGACCATGGAACCTGGCCACAAGAGCGCACAAACGGGACAGCCAGGTCGACATGGAGGAGGTGCAGCACCCCGACATCACGAGTTCAAGTTGAGTACACGGTGCCTGAACAACCCTGTGGGGCCCGGTACCAGCAGTTCTGTCACCTTCGAGGAATTCCGAGCAGCTGCACGGCGATTGGCTGAGTAGACCTGCTGCCATGGACTTCTGCACGGAGCGGTTCGAATCCGCAGTGCGCCGACTGATCCTCGGCGTGCGCCAGTGGGCACACCGTGCAGACCGACCGCGGAAAAGGTTCGATTCCTTCAGTGCTGAAGCTGATCCCTGTGGCGCGTCCCTGGAGATCTCCGCGGCTCCGGCTTCCCCAGCACCCCGGTGCGCGCTCTGCCTTCGGGCAGCAGCTGCGCCGGGGTGCTGTGTTTTTTCTTCTTCGTGGCTCGCCTTGCTCGTCCCGTGAAGGTAGTGAGCACAAGGGATCAGCGGAGCTGATCCGGATCTGGCGTTGAAGAACATCCTCGTCACGTCAGGAGCCGAGCCATGACCTGCCCGAACTGCGCCGTCGACATGGAGTCGAACGCCTACGGCGTCCGCGCCGGCAAGAAGACCAAGAAGGTCAGGCACACGTGCTCCGAGTGCGGCTACAGCGAGACGCGCTGACCAGCGGCTTCTTCGCCCTGCCTTTCCTCTTCCCCTCCACTGCGGTCTCGAAGGAAACCACGTCGATGAGCACGCTCCTGGCCATGCCCGGCCTGCCATCCTCCTCATCGTCTTCACCGCGGCCCTCGCGACGAGCGGGGGCTCGCATTCCTCCTGCCGGACCTGATCAGACGGAGGCCGAAGCCCGAGGACCGCGGCGACAGGCCCGGCCAGCGCGTCCGGCCCGCCGTCGGCAGCTACGCGCTCCTCGCCGAGGCCAGCGAATACCTCGAGTACGAGTTCGGCCCGGTCCCCGGCAGCATCGGCATCATCGTCCGGCATTCCCTGAACGGCATCGACGACACCGGGGTGTTCGTCCAGTGGCTGACGAAGCCGGACGACCTCGTGCACCAGGACCTCGCCGACCTGGAGGCCGCGCGCATCCACGGCGTGAGCTGCGAGCTCGACGAGCTCGCCTTCTTCGACCCCGCGCCGGCGGTCCGGACCAAGCACTCATTCAGGAGCACTGATCACCATGAGTTTCCTCAGCCGCATCGGCTTCATCGAGACGAAAGAGCAGGAGCAGGCCCGGCTGGCCCAGGCCCCCGAGGACTCGACGAACCACTACCTGTCCACCCTGCCCGTGACCATCGAAGAGTGGCCCAAGGACCTGGTCGTCGAGCTGCCGTGGGAGCCACCGCGCACCGATCAGTCGTACCGCGTCGTCGTGGTGCCGATCGAGTTCCGCAAGGATCTCCTGCCCGAGGGCGTCGAGGAGGAGCCGCTGCCGCGCAAGCGCCACTCCGGCTCCTGGACCTGCGCCGTGGTGTACTCCAACCACCCGAGCTACCCGGTCGGCGGCTACCGCATCGTCGTCCCGGCCGCCGAGCTGGCCCGCGGCCGGAGGGTCGACCTCGCCGGGGTACCGGCCCAGGCCTGACCCCACGAGCGCAACGCATCCGCACCATCAGCCCCCGCAGGGATCACGCCGTGCGGGGGCTCCTCGTTCTCGCCCCCACTCGACTGAAGCAGAAAGCAGACGCCATGCCCCGCACCAGAACCTCTCCCGTCCTCCTCGTCCTCGTGGCGCTGCGCTCTGTTCCCTGACCCCACGCCCCTCAACACCACCCAGCAGAAAGCGAGTTCCGCTATGTCCACCGTCAGTGAAGAGCAGAGGATCGACACCGTCCACCGGCTGGGCGTGATGTCCGAGCGGCACCCCGAGCTGAAGCGCCGCGTGGCGGACGCCCGGCTCGAACTCGCTGCCGTCATTCTCGCCATGGACGCCGTCGACGAGCGCATCCAGGCGGGGGAGAAGATCCACTCCCTCCAGGAGCAGGCCGCCGTCGAACAAGCGAAGAACGCCCATGCTCAGGCCTTGGCGGTCCTCCTGCGAGGCGAGCACTGAGCCGCACTGGCTCGTCCCCGCAACCATCACCGAACCGCACATAAGAGGCCCCGTCATGCCCGATGCACCCGAATACACGCCCCGCAGCGTCTACACGCTGGAACCGCACGCTGATCTTGTGACCGCCGAGAACGGATACATTCCGATCGAGGCCATCGCCGAGCGCGTCTACGGCAAGCCGTACAGCTCGCTGCGCGGATGCCAGCGGGACGACGAGCACATCGGCAATGACAGCGTGAAGCTCTACGAGCTCACCTCCGACGGGGACTACCTGCAGGCACTCGGCGACCTCGACGGCGCCGAGATCTACCTGGGCTGGGACTCCCGCACCGGCGAGAGCGCCTTCAAGACCGGCGTGACGGAGCTGGACTACTGGCTGAGCATCCGCGTCGCCGACGAAAACACACCAGCCACCGTCGGGGCGAACCCGCCGGCGACGCAAGACCTTGAGAACGCCGTGTTCGAGGACCGGTTCTTCGCCGATCGCGCCTTCTCGCCGTCGCTGCGGCTGGTCCTGGCCGATCTGATCCGACGCGGCGAACTGCCGCGCGGTGACTACCTGTTCCGGCACTGGTGGTGATCGAAGCGAGATGAAGGTTGGAACCATCGCTCAGTCTCAGACATCCGTCTTCGATGTCGCCGAGTACATCCTGCAGAAGCACGCCGCGGCCGAGCCCGCCCGGCCGGCGATGACCGCGATGAAGCTCTAGAAGCTCGTCTACTACTGCCAGGCCTGGGCCTCCGGGCTCGTCTGCCCTGCGCTCTACGAGCTGCACCAGGGCCACTTTGAGATCGAGGCCGGCTTCTTAGCCAAGCGGCTGCACGTGCGCAGCGAGCTCGGAACCGCCTGAGCACCAGCAGAAAGAGAGAGACCACCACCATGTACAACATCCCCTTACGCAGGCGCTCGCTCCTTCGCGGCTGGGCGATCGCGATCGCGGCCATCGCCGCCCTGGTCGCGAGCCTGATCATCTGGGGCAACCAGATGAGAAGCCAGGAAGCCCAAGATCGCGCCGCCATGGCCAATACGAAGATCGCCTACGTCGCGGACCCCGTGCAGAAGCTCGTCAAGCGCACCGACGGCTCCTACTACAGGGCCACGACCGCCTCGGAGTATTCGTCCGACATCACCTACGACTACACGACGGTCCAGGACCAGGACGTCGTCGTGCCCGGCACGGTGACCACCCAGGAGCAGAGGCCGACGGGCTTCCTCTGGTACCAGAAGACCTTCGCCAACGACATCGCGGTCCGGATCATCGATCCGCAGGAGGCGGACCAGACGCCGCGCGTCGAGCGGCTGCGCTGCACGGTCGAGCCCGTCGATGCGTCGAAGCCGAGCTACACCGGCGACCCGCACGACAGGAGTCGGCTGAAGATCGGGCCCGACCAGGAAGGCACGGACGCAGGAAGCCAGCAGCTGTGCCAGGACCGGATCACGATCCTCGTGCCGGACGGCAGCATCCAGCCGTAGCCGACTGGGGCTCACCTCTGGGCGTCGGCAGGTGAATTCCGCGGAGCCCCCGCCGGCTGAGCATGATGCTCGCCGGGCGGGGGTCTCTCTTTTTCCGCCTGATCAGCGGAGCTGATCCGGTCTGGTCTCCAGGGCATGAGGGCCCGTGCACGGCGCGCGGCAAGGCGGCCCGCGTCGCGGCGGTCGCCGAGCTGCACGACGGCAACGCCCCTGAGGCTCCGGCTCCGGCGGAGAACCGCAACGGCGCGGGCGGCACTCTCGGGCAGACGGAGGTCGCGCCGGTCGAGGCGGAGGCCACCCAGGAGCAGGAGACGGCCGAGACCGCGCGCACGGAGGCCATGGCGGAGGCTGCGGCCGGTCGGGCCGCCCCGCCCCAGAGGCACGGCCCCCGCGTGCCCGGCGTGCCCCTCAGCGGCGGGTGAGCCCCGAGCGTCGTATGGCGATCAGCGCCGGTCTGGTCCCCGCCCCTCCGCACGGACCAGGACGCACCGCTCCTCTGATCCACCCGCGCCGCCCGATAGGCCGGTGCCCGGTCGAGCCTGGCCGCACGCACTCAGCCCCACCCACACCCCATCGATGTGAGAGGTACACCATGACTTCCTGGCCCCACGACCTGAGCAAGACCGCCCCCGCCGCCGCCGAGCGCACCGGCACGATCCTCAAGGCCGCGCTGACCGCGCACGGCGTCACCTTCCTCGTGGTCAAGCCCTGGCGCTCCCTGCCCGGCGCCTCCCTGGTGACCACCGCCCCGGGCCAGCCGGACGTGTGGATCGACGCGCACTCCCACACCAACGGCCCCGCCGTGTCCGGCTACGACGTGCCACTGGCCGGACTGTTCGGCATAAGTGCTGTGATCACCGACGATTTCAACACCCGTCACGTGCACTGGGACTTCACCGAGGCGCCCGCCGGCATCACCGACCCGGCCGCCGCCGCCGACGCCATGGCGGCAGACGTCGCCGCCCACCTGCACACCTATCCGTCCCTGACCGGTGCGCAGTGGGTCACCATCGCATCCCACCCGGCCAGGCGCACCGAGTACCGGGAAGCCGTCACCGTGCACGGCACATGGGCGCACGCCTCCTCACCCACCGGCTACACCACCGGCCCCGACCTGGACACCGACCGCGTGTGGGACGCCTACCAGCGGCGCGTGGCCGACCTCACCGCCGAGACCCGCTGAACCCGCGACCGACCGCCCCTTCCGCTGGCGGCCGGTCCCCCCGCCGCGCGACCGACCGGCGTGCGGCCCAACCCCCGAGAGGACCACGGCAGATGAGCACCACCTCCGAGACCCGCACCTGTCTGCACTGCGCCCGCGAAATCGAGTACATCGAGGCCGACGGACAAGGCGACTGGTACGACTCGTCCAACCGGACCGGGTGCGTGGACGGTGAGCAGCCGCATGCCCCGGAGCCGCTGTGCGGCTCGTGCCGGGACTACGGCCTGATCGAGATCCGCCACGCGTCCACGGACGGCCTGATCGGGCACCGGCCGTGCGACGACCCCGCGTGCACCGACCGGCGCGAGAAGGCCGCAGCGCGGGCGGCCGAGAAGCACACCGGCGAAATGGTGATTGGGTCCGAGGAGTTCGGCCCGCAGGTGTGCGCGGAATGCGGCTGGGGCGGCTACACCCCCGTTCCCGGCCCGTACGCGCAGGGACGGCCGGTCTACGTGTGCACCGCTACCGGCTGCGGCTACAGGGCCGACGTCTCCGCGTTCAAGCTGGGCGACGGTGAGCGACTGGCCGTGCACGACGGCCGCCTCTACCTCGTCCGCCCCTACGACGGCGCCCCGTTTTGATGGCCGCCGAGGGCGGCGAGCGTTCCCAGGTGTCGGCCACCATGGCCGAGCGGCTGGAGCGGATGCGTGCGGGCCAACTCGCCGCCCTGCCGACCGTCGCGGAAATCCGGATGGCGTACCCGCTCGCCGGTGGGGGCGCCACGCTGCGGCTGATGACCGCCGAGGGGAGCACTGCGGAACGCCACATGATCCCGCTCACGGAGCGGGGTGCGGCCGGGCGGGAGAACGACCCCGCCGGGATCTACCTGGACACCATCACCGACGGCGCGAACACGGAGGGGCTGAAGATCGCCGCAGGGTGGCACCTGATGCGGCTTGGCTTCAACTACGCGCGCGGCGCGGCCTGGACGCCGTACACCGGCAGCGCGAGCATCGAGGCGCAATGGGAGGAGTGGGCGCCGATGCTGCCCGAGGGGCACCGGTGGCCGCACACGGTGCGCGTCGCCATCACGGCGACGGCCGAACACCTCGCCTACATCGACCGCGCGTACGGTCCCGCGCCGGAACTGCCGGACCTTCCGGCCGGTGTGAGCGCGCACCCGTCCAGCCCGCGTTCATGGCAGATCTGCTACGCCAACCGCCGGTTCTGGCAGCTCTCCTACTGGCCCCGGATGGGCGGCGACGTGTGGACCCTGTACGCCGACCCGGCCCGTACCAAGTCCCTCGCCAGGGCCGCGAGCCCCGGCGAACTCCTCGCCACCATCCCCGCCCGTGACACCGAAGCGCAGGCCCGCGCGGCGGCCCGCAAGGGCTACTGAGACGTTAGCCTCGCCGTTTCACTTGGGTACGGCTGGCTTTGGGGCGGAAATGCGAAAGTGCCTTCCTGACCTGGGACGATGAACCTTGCTGAGGAGTTCTGTCGGTCCAGGCGGAGGGCACTTTCTACGTGCAGGCTATCGGGTTGCGTCCCAAGATCCAGGTCAGTGCAGATGGTTCGGGGGTGGTCGGGCATGCCGGGGCACGGTTACTGGCCGATCTCGCTGATGCCACCGGGCTGACCGCCGCGTACTCCACCGCGCTCAGGCCACTTCGGCCGCGCGGGACCGGGCATGATCCGGGCCGGATCGCCACCGACCTGGCGGTGATGCTCGCCGACGGCGGTGAGGCCATCGCGGACCTGGCCGTACTGCGGGACCAGGCAGGGGTGTTCGGTTCGGTCGCCTCGGCACCGACGGCCTGGCGACTGCTCGCCGACACCGACGAGAGGACACTGGCTTCTCTGCGCGCGGCGCGTGCCCAAGCTCGGGAAGTCGCCTGGATGCAGGCCGCCGAGCAAGGCGAGGGCATACCCGCAGTCCGGGCCGCGGGACGCATTCTGCCCGGGCTGGTCCTGGACCTCGACGCCACGCTGATCACCTGCCACTCCGAGAAGGAGCAGGCCGCACCCACCTATAAAGGCGGCTTCGGCTTCCACCCGCTGCTGTGCTTCCTGGCCAACACCGGCGAGGCACTGTCGGGCCGACTCCGTCCCGGAAACGCCGGTGCCAACACCGCGAGCGACCACATCACGGTGTTCGACCAGGCACTCGCGCAGATCCCCGACGCTCAACTTCACGGCACCGACATCCTCGTCCGCACCGACAGTGCCGGATCCGCGAAAGCATTCCTCGCCCACGTCCGCGACGTGCGGAAACGAGGAATCCGTACCTTCTTCTCGGTCGGATACGCCATCACCGAGCCGGTCCGTCGCGCTGTCCGGGCCATGCCCGACCGCCTCTGGCATCCCGCCCTGGACCAGGACGGGACTCTGCGTGATGGCGCCGAGGTCGCCGAGCTGACCGGCATGGTCGATCTGGACGGCTACCCGGCCGGCACCCGCATCATCGTGCGCCGAGAGCGGCCGCACCCCGGAGCCCAGCTGTCCCTGTTCGACCAGGACGAGGGCCTGCGGCATCAGGTGTTCCTCACCGACACCCCGTACTCCGGTGGCGGTTCCGCCCAGTTCCTGGAGGTCCGCCACCGCGGACATGCCACTGTCGAGGACCACATCCGGTGCGGCAAGACCACCGGCTTCGGCCGCTTCCCCTCCCGCGACTTCGCCGTCAACGCCGTCTGGCTCGAACTCAGCCTCGCCGCGATCGACCTGCTCGCCTGGACCCGTGTCCTCCTCTTGGACGGGGAGCTGGCCACCGCCGAGCCGAAGAAACTCCGCTACCGGCTACTGCACGTCACGGCCCGCCTCACCCGCGGCGGCCGACGCCTCCACCTGCGAATATCGGCGACCTGGCCCTGGAGACACGAACTGGCCACGGCCTTCCACCGCCTCGCCGCACTGCCCCGACCCGCCAGCTGACCAGCAAACCCCCGTCCGCCCACGACCCGAAAGAACCCGGAGAACCCGACCACCGCGCCGGGACTCCGACCTGCCCAAGCACCGAAATCACATCGGCCACCCAACAGTTGGCGATCAGCGACGCCGCCTCAGCCCAACCGAAACGGCGAGGTTAGGACACCGATGGCCGTCGAATTCACCCCGAAGGACATCCCCGCCTTGCGCCGGGCCGCGAAGTTCCTGCGCCGCACGGAACTGAACCTGCCGGACACGGCCGACTCCAAGACCCACGACGCCATCCTCATCTCCGCTCTGCGGCTGGACGACCAGGCCGACGAGCTGGGCGGGCAGGCCCCGGATCCGACTGTGAACGGGACCCGGCGCCCCATCTTCAACCAACTCGTCGCCCCCGAGGCCGGCGGGCCCATGTTCCACGAGGAGGCGAGTGCGCTCCTCGACGCTCACGAGGACGCAGTCCGGGCCGCCGCCGCGGTGGGCGCGCTCCGCCTCCAGGGCGCGATGCTCGCTCTGCACCCGAAGACGGCCAACCCCCGGCACGGGTGCTGCGCGACGCCGAAGGTCTGCAAGGGGACGCACCGGCCGGAGTGCCGGAGCAGCGAGCACACGATCGGCGGTCAGGTGCCGTGGCCGTGCAAGTCGCTGCGCGCCGTCGGGATCCGCACCGACGCCGACGCCGACGCCGTACGCCAGGCCCTGGCCAAGCTGGAGCGGGATGCCGGGCGCGACGGCTACCCGAGCCGGAAGAAGGCGAACCGCGGGTACGCCGTACACGCCACCAGGCAGATGGACGGCGGCATCGGCGACACCGGCGCGTGCGGCACGTACTTCCCGCAGGACACGGAGAGCAGCCTCGAGGCCCCCGGCACCGACGTGTCGTGCCAGGCCTGCGTGAAGGCACTCCTCAGCAAGCGCGAGGAGCGCGAGGAGGCCGAGGCCGCGGCCGCCGCAGAGGCCACGCACCGCTGCACCCTGCCGCCGAACCGGTTCCTGCCCTGCGGCTGCTGCCCGCACCAGGTCTGCGAGGACTGTGAGCGCTGCGCCCACACGTGCGTGTGCGGCACCGGCGGAACCCCCGCCCAGCCCGCCGGGGCCGCCGGTGAGTTGTGCCCCAACGGCCAGCCCCGCCCGGAGTGCTCCGAGAGCGACCCATGCGAGCCCTGCTGGCAGGACCAGCAGGAGGAGGGCGACGCGATCGAGGCCAGCATGGGCATGCGCTGAACCTCGCCCCCACGGCCTGCGCCGACCAGCGGGGGCGGGGCCGTTGGCCTGCTCGAGCAGGACGGGCTCGGTGCACTACGCCGGGGCGCACCGAGCCGCAAGGACGGCGCCGTAACGCCCCCGCCTCCCGGTGCAGGCCGACCCGAACGGCCGGCTGTCCGCCGGTTCCTTGAACTCCGCAGAACCCCCGCCTGCTGAGCATCACGCTCGCTGGGCGGGGGTCTCTCTTTGTCTGATCAGCGGAGCTGATTCGGTCTGGTCTTCGAAAGATCACGTCCAGCGCCAGGAGTACAGCCATGAGCCAGCCCCTCGAACCCACTGATCGCCGACAGACGGAGCACATGCGCTGCGACTGCGTTCCGGATCTGGGGCCCGCGCACTGCCACGGGTGCTCCGAGATGACGGGGCGAGACGAGGTCTACCCGGGACCGCACTGTCCGACGCGCGCCGTCCAGGCCGCCAAGGTCGCCTTCGAGGTGGCGGCGGGCTACGAGCACGCTGCGCCGGTGGTCCTGCACGCCAGCGAGTTCGCTGATGTTCATGGCGCAGTGAGTGCTGCGTTGCACGCACGCGCAGAGCAGATGCCGGAGCTGCCGCGGCACACGGTGCCCATTTCGGCGAGCTACAGCATCCGTGGCGCACACGCGGAGCTCGACGGCGTGACGTTCCCGTCTGTGGCCGGACTCACCACCGCCGTGATCACCGTCCGCACGGCCTCCCCGATCGACCGGCTGACGCTGATCCCCGTGATCGGCCAGATCTCCCATGAAGTCGAGAGCGCAGCCGAGGAGCAGGACGACGCCTACGTCGCCGAGAAGATCTACATCATCGAGGAAGGACCCAGCGCATGAACGCCACCACCAGCACCGCGGGTTCGACGTGGCGCGACCGCGCTGTCAAGACGATCGGCCGGGTGCTCCTCACCCTCATGATTGCGACGAATGTGATCGTCCTCGCGCCGGCTGCGGTCTTCTGCGTCGTGACCGGCCAGTACACGCCGATCATCGTCAGCATCGCCTTCAGCGGCGTGTGCTGGTGGATCCTCCTGCGTACCCTTCGGGCTCTTGCCGAGAAGCGCCGCGCGAAGAAGGCGCTCATGAGCGCGACCCAGAACTGAAACCGCAGTCCAGATTCGATCCGAAAGAAGCACGGCGCCATGAGCACCAGCACCATCAGCACGAATGATCTTGCGAACCTTCAGGCCGGCGACAAGGTCGTCGTCAAGAGCAGCCTCGACGAGAACGCCGGAGAGTCCATCTGCACGACCACCGTCCTCGACCGACGCAACGTCCCCGCAATCCCCGGCTGGGGAGGTCGGGAGGAAAAGACCTTGGTCCGACTGGGTAGTGGCTTCTGGTACGACCTGGCCACCGGGCTTCAGGACGACTCGGGGGCCACGCGCATCGAACGGTGTGCCTGACACCCACTCTGAACGCCGAAGATCCCCGTGGAGCGCACGTCTCCGCGGGGATCTTCTTTTCTCGCCGGCGGCCGGCGGTGCTCCTACTTCTCCAGCTTCCAGGCGTGCTCGTACTCGGCAGCGGCCATCATGAACTTCAGCGAGAACAGCCCCTTGGCGGGGGACTCCGTGAGACTGCGCAGCGTCGCACCTTTCGCGATGATCAGCTCAACGACGGCCCGTATCGCCTCGAGGGTCCGTCCGAGCCTGTCGTACCGCCACACGACGACTTCGTCGCCGGCCTGCAACTCCGCCACCAGCTCGCGCAGCCCGGGGCGGTCAGTGCCTGCGGTGGTTCCTGAGACGCCCTCGTCCGAGAAGATCCGGATCGCGCCGACTGCCTCAGGAAGCTGAGGCCCTTTGGCGTGCCGCACCGGAAGGTGAGACGGAGCCCGGCATCGGTGACCACATCCATAAATGCACTGATTGGACGACGGGACTGTCGGCGACGTCCCGTCGAGGGCGGTGGAGGGCGGCCCTTGACCAGGGCGCGCGGTGAGGGCCGCCCGAAGCCCCACCGTCCTGTCAAGGCAAGGCGCGTACGACGGTAGTGCGGCCAGCCCCGCTATGCCTCCCAGACGCGTCAGCCGGGGGATGCGGTCCCGGAAGGCACCGACTGACTCGTCCTTTCCGCACGGTCCCCCCGCGACGCCGGTGGTGCCCTGGGGCGAGCCCTCGCGGCCGTTCAGGCAGGGCTCTTGCTGCGTCGGTGTCGGGGACCGGGAAGTGAGCTGATGAGCTGCTCGCGACTCATCTTGGACCGCCTCGGGACCCTCTGCTCGGCCCACTCGTACAACCCTGTCTTGCTCAGTTTCTGCAGTTCCGCCTTGCTCGTGCCGGTGACGCGGGAGCGGCTGGTCAACGCGTGAGCATGCTTCGGAGGGGCCTTTCTGGATGCCGTCTCATATCGCCCGAGCCATGACCGTGCTCCATCCTGTGCACCCAGCGCAAAGCCTGGGGTATCGCTCCTTCCTCCACGCTCGCACTGGTGCGTGCCCTTCGCGCGCCGGGCCGTGCTGGCGGGCGTCCGGCGGCGGCCCGCCCGTCCGGAGCCCCAGTGCGGCGGCGAAGGGGTCCTGCCGGAATGGGGGTGTCCGGCGGGGATGGGTATGCGGACGGAAGGGGACGGTGCCGGGTCAGGGACTGGCGGGTGATTGGTTCCATCCGGCCTTGGGTTCTGTGCCGTCGGCCAGCAGGGCGGTGAGGTGGTCGATGGTGGTGAAGGCGATCTGAGGATCGGTGGTGAAGGCGGCGGGATCGATGTTCCGGGTGACGAAGAGGGGTGTGACCGTCCAGTCCCGCGCTGTCTGGACGCCGCACGCCCGTGCTGCTGCCGCGGCATGGGCGCGGATCACTTCGGCCTTGGCCAGCAGCTTTTTTCGGTAGCCGGTGAACCGTCCGAGGTTCTGGGCGACCTTGTGGATGCCGACGGCGCGTTGGGGGTTCTTCGCCTCGATGACCCACAGCCGGCCCCGGGGGTCGGCGACGAGGAGGTCAACCTCACCGGGGAGGCCGGGTATGTCGGCGGCGGCCGCCGGCCCGCGGTCGAGGCGGGAGAGGTGGGGCAGGCCCGCGCGGGCTGCGGCCTGGGCGAGGTCGGTCTCGAGCTGGTTGTTCTGCTGCTGGCGATGGCGCTCTAGAAGGCCGGTCACCTTCGCGGGAGCGTCTGGGCGCGGCAGGCGTCCGTCAGCGAGACCGGCGGCGTACAGCTGCTGGGAGGTATGTACGAGCCAGGGCGCGATGATGATGCCGTCGTCGTGGGCGATCAGTGGGTGGGTGGTGGGGCGGATGCGGCGCTCGACCTCTGCATAGGCGTGGTCGAGGGAGTCGGCCGCGTTGGCCGGGTCGAGGACCAGCTGGTCGACGGCGGCCCGGGTCTGGGTTTCGGGCAGCTGGGACCAGGCTGCGGCCTCGCGGGCGAGGTCCTGGCGGCTGGTGAAGGCGGTTCCGTCCGGGCGGGTGGGCCAGTCGGCTGCGGTGGCGAGTACGGCGGCGAGCCCGTCGAGGCCGCAGCCCCAGCATGCGGTGAGGTCGCGGTCGGCCTGAGCCAGGGTGCTGCCCGGTGGTGGGTTCAGGCGGGTGAAGGCGATCGGAGTGCGCCCGCCGCGGCGGGCGGTGAACAGTTCCTCGGGGGCAAGGGGTTGGGGATGGTTCTGTCGGGCACGTGCGAACCAGGCCTGTTCCTGGGCGTTGCGGTAGGCCGCGATGTCGAGTCCCAGATGTTCTGGGCTGTCGGCGCCTGACGTTGTGGTGGTGCCGTCGAGGGTGAAGACGCCGCTGGGATGGACGGTGAGGGTGGCCGGGTGCAGGCCGCGGCTGGCGGGGATGGCGACCAGCGCGGTGCGCAGGAGGAGTTCGGCCAGCGCGGTCAGTTCGGCCAGGGCGATGAGGTCGGTGGGTTTGTCGCCGGCGGGCGGGGTGATCAGGGCCTGCTGGATCAGCAGTTGCAGGGCGGTGGTGGTGGCGGCGCCGTCGGACTCCCGCCGCTCTGCCTCTTCCTGCCAGGGTTTTCCTCCGGCGTGAACCAGACCGGTCAGGGATTTCCGACGGCCCTCAGTGCGGGTGGCGAGCGCTGCGTTGAGGTGGCGGACCAGTGCGGGCACCAGGTCGGGACGGTGGGCGCGGAGCTGACCGGTGAGACCGTCTTCCAGGGCGGTCAGGAGCTGGTTGGCGTGTCCTTCGCGGCCCACAGCCTCGCGGCCGGTGAACGTGCCGGCCGGCAGGCCTGCGGCGCGCACCGCGTCGGCGGCGACGCGCAGCGCGCGGACACGCACATGAGGCGTGCTGCTCGGCAGGTAGTGGTGCGGGGCGGGCGGGGGTGCGTAGGGGTCGCCGGCGTACCAGGTGAGGATGGGGACCGCCGCGTCCCACGCGTTGCTGAAGTCCGCCTGATTGAGCCCGTTCTTGGCGCCGTGGGCGGTGCGGAGGCGGCCGATGGTGTGGTTGAGGACGAGGCCGAGGACACGGTGGCCGTCCTCCGTAAAGCGGGCCAGGAATAGCGGGTCGAGGACGAGGTCGATGCGAGCTGCTTCCTCGTCCAGGCCGATCTGTAGTGCCAGAGCATCGTCCGGAACCTCCGGCGCCAGGTCGGCGGCCGGACGGTGGGGCTGGAGGGTCTCGGTCAGATGCAGAAGGACCGGCCGGCGGTCGGGCAGGGTGGAGTGCTGGGTGAGGCTGGCGTCTGCGGCGAGGGTGCCCCGGATACCGTCGGCGAGTCCGGCCAAGGAGGCCTCGTCCAGCAGGGCCCGCTCGTCGCAGTCGAGCGTGGCGACGATGACGAGCGGCGGGTGCGTGCTGATGCAGGCCTTCACGATGCCTTCGTCGAGCCTCTGACGCAGGTCGGCCCACTGGCCATCGCCCTCGGATGCGGCGGCAAGGCGGCAGTCGGCCCAGTCGATCGCGGGCGGCAGTCCGGTCGCGGCCAGCAGATCGTCCGTGCGCGCCCACAGTGCCGCTCGCTCCCAGGAGATGTCCCACCCACACGGCTCCACCACCACGCCGCCCTCGCCGGCGGGGCCGGGCGGCAGAAGCGTTGCCTTCATGGACCAGGCCGTCCATGCGTCGAGGACGTCGTAGTACGCCACGGCGTCGCAACCGGGGTGCTCGGTGAGCTCCAGCACCCACAGCGCCACCTTCGTCAGGTCGCCGCCGGCCGCGGAGAAGATCTCGGTCAGCTCCTCGACGTGGACGTAGAGGGTGTCGGTGATCACCTCGCGACCCAGGAACCTCGGGCCGGCGTAGATGACGAGCCTCCCCGTACCAGCTGGTGCACTCGACAGCTCGGTGCGTGCCTTCTCCACCAGGACCGCCAGGTCATCGCCGAGGGTGGCAACGATCGCGATCTCCAGACGGTGGGACAACGAGCTGATCCGGCACACCTCCTCCGGCTCGGCCGGCGCGTGATCCAGACCGAGCAGGCCTGCCACGCGAGTGGCCGCGCGGCGCCGCAGCCGCATCAGGGCCTCGGGCGGTGCCGGGTGGGCGTCCAGCAGATCGGCGGCCGCCGCAGTGACGGCCTCCAAGGCGGTGGAGGCAGGCACGGGGACTGTCCGCTCGCCGTCCGAGATGAGCAGGGTGGGGCCGAGAAGAGGCAGTCCGGGGTCGTAGAGGAGGGGAAGTTCGTTGAGGTTCCGGGTGAGGTAGGCGAGCGCGGCCGTCGTCCGCTCCGGATCGTCGGCGGCCGCGGTAGTCAGATGGTCGATGCCGAGTCCGGCAGCTGCCGTGATCTCGGCCCCGCTTACCTCACACGTGATCTGCCCGCGCATCGGTTCGGCTTCGTCTGCCGGCGGCCAGGCCGCGGCGAGGCACGCGACGGTGTGGTCGGTGTGGCGCAGGGCGAGTTCGAGGACATCGTCGATGCCGAAGCCACGGACCTGGATCAGGTGGTCGTCCACGGCGTCGGCTGTGTCTCGCAGACTTCGCAGAACGGGGAGCGGATGGTCGAGGTCGCCGGGATGGACGAGGTACCGGCGACCCTTGAGCGTGAAGCGCACGGCATCGGCGGGGCTGTTCGGAAAGCGGTGCGTTGTGATGCCCCTGCGGGCGGCTTGGAGGGCCGCGTGAAGGAGGACGGGCAGGTCCCGTACGGTCGCGGCCCGCCCGTCCCGGGCCGGGGCCGCCAGCGAGCGGGCGAAGATGAGAAGGAGGTGCTCATGGAAGCGGGCGCAGCCTGGAGACTCAAGTGCCGCACGCAGCAGTGTAAGGACCGAAGCACTGGAGTACAGCTCCAGCGCCTGGTCCAGGACGCTGATGTCTTCCTGGCGACGGTCGTTGTCGGGCATCGGTCGCCTCTCCACGTTCGGGTGCCGGACACAGCCTGCCAGCGCCGAGGGAGACTGCACGCGGATTTCCTGCTCCGGAACCCGAGCAGGCGCACCCTGAGCTATGGCACGCAGGCGGCGGCAAGAGGGGGCGTCCGCGCAGGCACAGGACGCGGTGCCGCCGCCGCAGCTACCGGTTGTACGGGCCTTGCCTACCGTTTCCCGAATACCTGTGCTGCCGAGGGCAGGGCCATGTCGAGCAGGGTGTCGATGGTCCGGCCGTCGAGACCGCTGTCCAGGTGGAAGGACCGGCGGAGCACTTCGCCGGTCTTGGAAGGATGCACACCCAGGCGCACACGGGTCTTGAGGCAGATGTCGCCGAGGATGGCTGCGGTCTCACCGGGTCGGTGCTGGATGTACCAGGTGAGGAGTTTCACCGCACCGGTGGACACGTCGGACACTGTGGTCTGCTCCGCCGTCCGGCCCCTCGCCGCCGACACCGCCAGCTGACACGCACGTGCATGCGCTTCGTCGCTCTCGACGTCAGAGAGATCGGTGTGTTCTTGCGTGATCGTCATCGCTGCACCTCCAGAGCATCAGCGGGTTTTTCGGTAGTCCCCTGAGGCGTGGTGATGATCAGTCGCCGTGATCCATTGACCGCCCGGGCCAGCCTGAGCTTCCGGCCCCAACCGCCCAGGACATGAGCGGGAGCGGGCCACGACTCGAAGGTCTCCAGCGTGAGGACATCGCGACGGCGCACCACCGCCGGAATGTGCAGCAGCGTCAGATGGACGTAGATCATGTGCATGGCCTGCGGTGCTATGTCCTCTGCCGTCACATGCAGCTGCGTCTGTGGGTTCAGGCCGTGCTCGAGCATCGCCTGCGACAGAGCAACCATGAACGCGCCCGCGCCGCAGCTGGGTTCATACACATTGGCGAAGCCGTCCCTCTGCACCTGCTCGACCACCGAGTCGATCTGCATCTCGGCCATCAGCTGGGCGATGTCGTAGGGCGTGTAGTACTGGCCGAGCCGCTCGTTGCCGAGCTCCAACTCCATGTAGAGGCGGCCGAGTACGTCGCAGGGCTCGCGCTCCATCTCCGCGGTCACCAGCGCCAGGGCGTGCGCGAAGCGGTCCAGCTCTGTTCTGCTGTAGCGGCCGGCGATCTGGAGGTACTGCCCTTCGCGCGCTCCCCAGGCCTCGCTCCCGCGGACGTCCACGGCGTTGCGCAGAGCCAGCGCCGCCATCTCGACGAAGTTGTCGAAGACTTCGCTCATCCGCTTCGCGCCGGTGTTCGCCGCCAGCAACTTCACGATCTCGCGGTACCCGCTCATACGCCCGGCTCGGGGCTGCTCTTCGAGCCGACCGCGAGGACTGCGGCGGAGCCCGGAAGCTCCTCATCCGACTTGAGCAGCTTCCGCCGGGCCTGCTCGAAGGGCAGAACCAACGCCCCATCGCGGATGAACTCAAGCACGATTTCATCCGACAACTCGATGCGGCTGCTGATCTCTTCGACCTCGGCCTTCGAGGTCGCATCCAGTGCCTCACACATCAGGCCACCTCCTTACTGCGCTTGCCCGCGGACTTCGCGGCGAGGGCCTGCTGCTCGACGTGGCGCGCCGCGATGTACAGGCCCTCGCGGTTCAGGTGCCGCGAGTAGCTCGAGTCGAGGTAGAGCACGGGCACATCGCCCGCGGCCTTCAGCAGCGCCGGGTGCAGCAGATGCTTGATCGGGCCCGAGCCGCCGCCGTAGACGTAGACGACCTCGGTCGTCGCACCGGCCTGGGAGAGGACGTCGCCGAAGGAGGAGACGATCTCATCGACCAGGTAGCTCGCCTCGTCCTCGACGAAGCCGGCGGCGCGCTGGTGACGGTTCTTCACCAGCACCGACGGCTCCGCGTGGAGGAAGTCGGCCAGCTGCTTGCGCGAGGAGAACTGCAGCGTGGCGTCCGACTCGCTCATGCGCTCCATGGCGTTCATCAGCGCGGTGCCGTAGCCCTCGTCGAGGGTGTCGGCCGCCTCGGGGTTGAACCGGCCGTCGGTGAAGACCGGGAAGTTCACGGTGCCCTCGCCGACGTCGACGCCGATGGTGTTCTGCACCGCCACCAGATCGGAGGCAGAGACACCTTCCACGATGGACGCGTCACGGGCGCGCAGATCATCGAGCAGGGCCTGCGCGAGGGGCTCGCCCTTGTCGGTGATGGCGAACTGCGCGGAGGCACCCTCGGCCATCACCTGGACGTCGACGAACTGCAGACGCACCGAGACGGGAGTGCTGAAGTTCTTGATCGTCACCAGGTGCACCGTCGAATCCGCGCTGCCCAGCAGACCGATGAACTCGGCGGCGTAGGCGTGGCGGCGCGCGACAAACTCGGAGATCGGCAACGCCAGGCCGGCGCGCACCTGCACGCGCAGCTCGTGATCGGGCAGCGCGCCGTTCTCGCGGACGTAGTCGCGCAGGGCCTTCGCGGCGAAGACACCCAGGACCAGAACCTTGCTCAGCTCCTGATCGGCCTTGGAGTGCTTGCCCAGCACCTCGAACTCGGTGAACTTCGAGCCACGCACAGACAGCGCTGCGCGGCCGAAGATCCGGCGGTCCGACGCCGCCACCAGGGGAGTGGCGAGCGAGCAGTCGATCTGATTGTAGAAGTCGCCGGCCAGCACGGAGGCCGCATCCGCGTCGGGGAGCGGCACCTTCGGCGAGGTGCGGGAAGTCGAGACGACCGCGCTGGGCAGATCGATCTCGTCGAAAGTCCCCTGCTTCGTGTTCTGGATGACGCCCTTGACGTAGCCGTTGCCGACGTCGATGCCGCCGGTAAGAGTGATGGTGTCGTTGCTGTTGGCGCTCATGAATTCGGCCCCTCGGTGTCTGTGTTGTCTGCCTGGAAAATGAAATTCACCGCGTTACTCAGCGCCGAGTGCTCGCCATGATTTCGGGGTCTTCGAGGTTAGGCGGGGTTGAGGTGTCCGCGGGCTCGGCGGGTGGTGACGCAGCGTGTGCGTAGGCGCTGGCTGTCGGCATTGCGGAAGCCGAATGCGTTGCGGGCGACGAGCTTGATGACGCGGTTGATGCCTTCGCTCTTGGCGTTGCTGTGGCCGGTGTCGATGAACCCGGCGATCTCGGGCCACCAGCGGTCGACGGTGGTGGCGAGGGTGCAGGCTTCGGGGATGTCTGAGTCCGCGCACCAGGTGAGGAACTTCCATCGGGCGTGGCCTACTTCTTCGCGGTCGGCGCCGGTTCGGGCCAGGGCGAGGAGGGTGCGCAGGCTCTCCTTGGCGATCCAGGCGGTCAGCAGCGTCTGCCCGATCGGCCCCTCGTCCAGCAGCGCGTTCCACATCGTGGCGAACTGCTGGTCGGTGAGGTCCTCACGGTTGCGCAGCAGCCGTCGACGGGCCTTCCATTCCGGGTCGGTGGCGCGTCCACGCCGGCCCCGGATCTCGGCGGTGGTGCGACGCCGTACAGCAGAGAGCATCTTGTTCGCGAGCTGGACGATGTGGAAGTGGTCAACGACCACGATGGCATCGGGCAGGCCGGTGCGGATCGCGGCCCGGTAGGTGGCTGACATGTCGATGGCGACGTAGCGGATGTTCTTTCTCCACTCCAAAGGGGTGGTGGACAGCCAGGCCAGGACGTCGGCGGCGGCACGGCCCTCGACCTGCCCGAGCAGGCCACCGGCCCCGAGCGCGTCGACGAACCCGGTGTGCCACCTCTCGCGCACCAGGTGCCACTTGCCGGTGTCCGCATCCTGTTCCCAGCGCGGCCGTCCGCGCCGGGTCTCGTCGACGCCCAGCACCTCCACTTCCGGCAGCGGCGCCTCGGTGACCTCGCGGGCGGCCGCGCGGAAGGCGTCCATCACCGTCGGCCAGGACACGTGCAGGTCACGGGCGGCCTGGACCACGGTGGAAGCAGCATCCCGCACCCGCAGGGCGGCAGCCCGGCGCAGCCGGCCGGTGATCCGGGCCCCGGCCGGTATCTGCCGAACCTGCTCGGTGAACGACTTCCGCTCGCATCCGGACTCCCGGCAATACCAACGCCGCTTGCACCACACGAACTCCAATCCCCGTTCTCCGTAAGGAAGATCACGTGGACGGGTGTACACGAGGCCCTTCACATGTGACGCGAACACGCCGCAGGAGGGACAGGCCCGGGCGGCTTCGTCCGCTGTGGTCAGATGCACCCGCCGGGTGCCGTCCATCAGCCGCTCAACGCTCTCGACGGCAAGGCCGTCCAAGTCGAGCAGCACCGCCGTATCGTTGTCCAAGCCCGTGGTTTCTGGTGATCAAACTGCCGGAGAACAGTCATGATCGCCGATGACCACGGACGCCCTGCACCCACGAGCCGACCACCCCCACGCTCACCCTCCGTGAGAACCCCGGAGGACGAAGGCTCACCCACCCCGCCTAACTTCGAAGACCCTGATTTCGTCGATGGATGCCTGCTTCGGCGGTTCCGGCGGTGCGCTGGGGGCGTTTGCCGCGGGCTCCTCGGCCGTCTCAACCGGTGCGGGAATCGGCTCGGGCTGGGCTACCGGCGCTGGTGCTGTCTTCTCGACGACGGCGTCGGCCTGGTCGGTGACCACGGGCTGCGGCTGAACCGGCCTGGCGGCCGGACGGCGATCGGTTGTGGCCTCGTCGTCCTCGTGCTGCTCGGTGCTCTCCAGCGGCGGCCGTCCGCGACGCGGCAGCTGATCGACGGGCTTGTAGAAGACATCGATGTATCCGTCGCGCTGAATGGACTCCCGAATGAGCAGTCGCAGCGACTGCGAGATGTTCTCCTGCTGATCGAGCCACTCGATCACCGAGGTGTCGGCAGCGGGCACGGTCCAGCGGACCTTGCGAGGTTCACCCGGCTGATTCGCCATTGCACTCACCTCGCCCCGCCACTCGCACCTGCGCTTCATCCGGTCGTTCGCCGGATGCCTCTCGCTCTGCCATATGGACTCACCGCCCTTCGCGTTTCCTCTCGAATGCGAATCAACGCGGGCTCACTCTAGTACCCCTATTGAGTCCTATGCAAGTCCCATTCGATACGCAAGAGAGACGCTGTCGGGGTCCCTATCGAGTACCGGCAGGGACACTTGTGAGACACCCCCGTGCCTCCACCAGGGGCGACCGCGCGCCGGTCGCCGGCACCGTGCGCCTATGGGCCCCACCTGTGACGCGGCAAATGCTCACGCGGGACGCCTGCGAGACACCCGCGGTCACAACACTGATCCCGAGGAGCCGCATGGGAGTACGAATGAGGTCCCCTTGGCGTCCAGGTGGTGTCTCCTATGAGACGCAACCCGGTACCCCTGCACGGACGAGCCCTCGGAGGGCACCGTGTGCGACGCCGGGGCGCCACTGTTGGAGCGTGCACGAGACACCGTGAGGACGTGCGCGGGACTCTGAGAGACCCAGCGGCAGCAGTAGGCGTCTTATGCGTGTCCCAGTCGCGTCCCCTGCGTGTCCCGATGAGTCACCTCGGAGACGCGCGAGAGACGCTGTTTCATGGGGCCGAAAAGCCTGTCTGTGCCCCTCGCCGAAGCCCGTCGGCAGGCGCGGCAGCGCAGCCACGGAAGGCCGGCGGAGCGAGCCAGCACAGCCGTCGGCGAGCCGTCAACACAGTGTTGGCACAGCGCCGCTGCGACGGTCGGTACAGGGGTGTCATCGGGCCGTCATGGTCGCGCAGAGGAGAGCAGAGGGAGAAGGAGCGAAGGCGGAGTAGAAGACCCCCGCACGCAGCGAACGTGCGAGGAAGGACTTGCTTCCGCAGCGAAGGCCCGTGGATAGGGGAAGAGCAGAGGCCTTTGCTGCGGAAGCAGCCCCTGGAGGACGACGACAACGGCCCGATGACGCTGGAGCGGCTCGCTGTGCCCGATGAGCAGCTGGTCGCAGCAGCCGGGCCTCTCTTCTTCTGATGCGTCCACGAAGAACCACCCCGGGCTCGCCGCGCAAGCGCGAGACGGAGCACAGCCCGGGGCCGGAACGGGCGTCGTCGACACAGTGCAGAACGCCCGCCTCGGACGCGGTGCATGAAGTGCTGGCGCGCTGCCGCGGCAGCACCGGAGCAACGACCGGAGCGAGGTGAATCCACGTCGGTGTAGCCAGCACAACGCGACGGGGCGAGGCCGGCTGCGCCGCCGCAGCGAGCGGTGGAGCAGAGCGTTATCCACAGCCGGAGCGACGGTGTCGCGAGAGGACGGATCCGCTGCGCGGCGAAGGCTGTGCCGCCGACGGCAGCAGGACGATGAACCGGGGCTGCGCCCCGTCAGGAGCAGACCCGTACCCCCGCCTCGCTCGTGCCTCACGAGGACGGATCAGCATGGGGGTACGGCCGTATCACGGACGGCAAAACAGCAGTACAGCCAGAAGGTGCAATGACCAGGCGAAACAGCCAGACCCGTACCCCCGCTACGCGGAAAAGGGGGAGGGGTACGGGTCAAGAGGGTACGGACCGTTTCCCCTGATGTTCCAGGCTTCCGCTAACGCTCCAGCCGTGGAACAGCGAGGACGACGGCAAGAAGGCAAAGGGCATAAGGGAACCTGATAACACGTGTCCTGCGGACCCTCGCTCCGCTCGGCCTCTCCGCTGCGCTCCGAGGACGTGTTAGTCGGCATAGCCGACGGGTTCCACCGCTCGCTTCGCTCGCCGGTCCGTCGGTCGCTGGCGCTCCCTCCGGCTATGCCCAGCGCTGAGCTTGAGAGAGGAAGCCCCACCGCTGCCCCGCTGCAGTTGTCCACAGATGTGGACAGCAGCAAAGGGTGCAGCAGTGGTGGATCGCCTGGCGCTGCGCGCCTGGCTCAGGCGAGAAGTGACGACCCGTGCGCCGGCTCGCCACGCGATCCATCCGGGAGCAGATCACGCCATCGAGATCTTCCGGGTCGTCAGCCAGCAAAGCTGGCACGGGGCTGGGTCGAACATCGAGATCACACGGACCCACCGGGGTCCGCACTCGATGGTCGCCACCCGCACCCGAGTTCACGAAGAGGCGCCACCAGGACGCAGTCCCAGCCCGAAATCTCGCCCTACGACACCGGAGCCCGCCGCGAGCCGAAGTTGTGGCAACCGAACAGCGAAGCCGTCGCCGAGGTGATGCGCTCCGGCGAAGCCGGGGGCATCGGCAACGTCGACTTCACCAACGGTGAGAACGGCACGGTCGTCACCGTGCACGCCTCCCGCAGCGATGACCGGATGTACACCGTCCACCTCATGCCGATGTGTGATGACGATCAGATCCGCGTCGAGCTCCACCGGGAGAAGGACCTGGCCGTCATCGAACCCGGTACCAGCCGGCCGGTATGAGCCAGCGACATGCAGGCCGCCGCCTGTCCAGACATCGTGGCCACAGCTCTCGACTCCAGCTGTGGAGACCGCCGAGTCACAAGGAGAGGAGACTCGAATGATTGCTGAAATGATTCCAGAATCGTTCTCGCACGTTGTCCTCGTCACCGGTTCCCGCAGCTGGAACGACGAGAAGAGCATGCGTGAGACGTTCAACGACGCCTGGCGCGACTGGGGTCCCAAGAACGTCACCCGGCCGGTACTCATCTCGGGGCATTGCGCCGAGGGTGCCGACGCCATGGCCGAGCGCCTGTGGCGGGCCGCCGGCTTCGGGATCCGCACTTTCCCCGCCGCCTGGTCGGCTCATGGGAAGCGGGCCGGCTTCCAGCGCAACCAGGAGATGGTCGACGCCGCCCAGGTCTTCCGCGGTGCCGGGGCTCAGGTGCTGTGCACGGCCTTCCTTGACCTCTGCCGGAAGCCCGGATGCCCGCAGCGAGGCCGGGAGCAGCTCATGCCGCATACGCCGGGGCACTTCTCGCACGGCGCCATCCATTGCAGGGCTCGCGCGCGAGCTGCGGGGATCATGACGACCAACGTGATCCATCCGTTCTGAGGACACGCGAAGGGCCCTGCAGCACACTGCAGGGCCCTTCAGGGACGAATGGGAAAAGTTGGCCGGGAGGCGAACACCAGGCTCAGCGCTACTTGCTCCGATCGATGCCGTGCGCCTCGTCGTAGGCCTTCATGACCTTCTTCGGGATGCGCCCCCGCTCCGCGAACTCGTAGCCCTCCTTCTTGGCCCACTCACGGATCTTGTCGCGCTCCTCGGCAGTCGTCTCGGGTACGACTCGCTTCTTGACTGGCGCCGCCTTCCCGGCTTTCCGGCCGACCTTCAGGTATGGCTTCAGCGCCTCCTCAAGCTTCTTCTGTTCCTCAGCTGTGAGGTCGACTTCGTACCAGGTGTCACCCAGGCCGAAGGTCGCCGTAGCCGCATCCGGCTTACCACTGAGATCTGACTCGACAATGCTTCGAATGGCCATACCGGCGAGAGTAGCTGATGCGCAAGGACCTTGGAAAGTCTGTCGCAGCCATTCGAGATAAGAGTGTCATTCGGAGCCCAAATGGGACTCGAAGGCACTGCTGAATTGGCAGAAAAGGTGAATGCAGCTGCTAAAATCACAGCAATGCGAAGGGTGTCACGTACCCCGTTCTCCACCGACCAACAACCTTGATGAGAGGTCCCACCATGTCCACGCTCCATACGGTCGACGACCATGCGCTCACCGACGAGGACACCGACCTCTTCGAGCTGCTGTGCCAGCGCAGGGGGTGGTCGGATCAGTACCTGAAGGAGATCGAGTCCACCGAGCACGACGAGCTCCTGGGCCTGGCCGAGATGGTCGAGGCCCTTCATGACGCCCGGACCACGGGTAAGAAGATCACCATCGCCCCCGACTTCGACATGGACGGCATCTCCTCCGGCGTCCTCGGCTACGCCGGCCTGTCCGAGCTCGGCTTCGACGTCGAGCTGCACCTGCCCGACTACCGCCGCGGTCACGAGCTCGCGCCCGAGGACATCGCCGAGATCCACGCGAAGTGGCCCGACACCCGGGTCCTGCTCACCTGCGACGGGGGAGTGAACTCCCACCGCGGTATCGCCGCCGCGCGTGCCCTGGGCTGGACGACGCTGGTGACCGATCACCACGAGGAGCTCGCGCCGGGCTCGACCGCGGACATCACCGTCGACCCGTGCCGGATCGACGAGACCTACGCCCACACCGGGATCTGCGGTGCCCACGTGCTCTACCAGGTGATCGAGGCCTACACCCGCGTGCACCGGCCCGAGAAGCTCTGGGAGATCCACCTGCTGCGCCTGTTCGCCGGCCTGGGCACCGTCTCCGACGTCATGCCCGTGCTGTACGAGAACCGTCAGCTGGTGCGTGATGCGATCTCGATCGCCCGTCTGCTGCGCGTCGTCGCGCCGAAGACGATCCCCAATCCCTGGGGTGGGTTCGACGCTGACCCGGATGCCATCGACGTCGAGCAGTCGATCCTGATGCAGCTGCTGCGCACCGAGCCACATCATCCGGTCTTCCTCCGGGCCTTCGAGGGCTTCGCGATCGTGCTCAAGGCCTTCGCGCAGATCGGCAAGATCCGAGACGTCGACGACCTCGACGAGGGCTTCTTCGGCTTCTACCTCGCCCCGGCGATGAACAGCCCGCGCCGCACGGGGGCCTCGCTTGAGCCGTGCTTCGCGGTGTTCACGGCCGCCGGTGCTGACGTCAAGCTCAAGGTCGCCCACCAGGTGATCGAGAGCAACGATCTGCGCAAGCAGCTGGTCATCGGGCACATGGAAGAACTCACCACCGGGGACCAGCCGTTGGCCCCGTGGGTGTACTTCTCGGACGCCTACCCGGGCATGTACGGGCTGCTGGCCAACCGGATGATGGAGCTCAACGGCCACCCGGTCGTCGTCGTCAACCGGCCCGCCGGCCCCGACGATTTCGTCAGCGGCTCCGGTCGCGCGCCGGGGTGGTTCGACATCATCACCAGCCTGGAGCCGCACGACGGTCTCAGCGCCATCGGGCACCAGCAGGCCTGCGGCGTCCGCATCGCGAAGGCCGAGAAGCTCGGTGACCTCGTCGCCGTGCTGCAGGAGGCCACCCAGGTCGCCCTGCTCGCCGTCAGCACCGACGGACCGAGCGGTGATCTGGTACTCGGCCCGGACGCCGACTGCGACGCCAGCCTCGAGGATCTGCAGCCGCTGTTCGAGCTGGTGCGCCGGACCGAGGGGCTCAAGCCCTTCGGGCACGGCTTCACCGCTCCTGTCGTCGAGATCGCGATCGAGCCCCTGGGGCTGCGCGTGGACCGGATCGGATCCGAATCGCAGCACCTGCGGCTGGTCACCCGGTCCGGCCTGTCCTGCCTGTGGTGGAACGTCGCCGAGGAGAAGTTCGACGTGCTCCGGGGCTTCGTGCAGCGCGCCAGCCGCACCGAGCTCGGGACGCTGCGCTTCACGGCGACGCTGCAGCTGAACACCTTCCGCGGCGACACCCGCGTGCAGGCCGTCATCAACGAACAGATCACCACGGCTGCTTGAGCCCCGTAGAGGAGGAGACCTTGACGACTTCACCGATCGCCTCGCGTCTGATCGGCATCGGGTGGTGCGTCCTCGTGCCGTTCGTCGCCGTCGCGGTCTACCTCGTCCTCGGCACCGTCGCAGTCCTCCTCATCGGAGAGCCGATCGTTGCGACCGCCGTCCTGGGCACGCTTGTTGTCGTCCTGGTCGGTTCGGTGAGGATCCAGCGGCCCCGGTGGCTCGCGCATGCGTCGGCCCCGCGGCCGAGGCCGGAGATCCCACGCTTCGGGTGGCCCGTCCTCGGCTGCGCGGTCCTGGCCTTCCTCGCCGGCCAGTCGCTGGCCTTGTGGATCTACGTCACGGCCGGGTCCGCCGGCTTCGACGCGTCGAACCAGACGAGGCACGCGGCCGGGGCTGTGGCAACTCTTCTGCTCACCCTGGTCGCGGCTCCCCCGGGGGAGGAGGCCCTGTTCCGAGGGCTGATCTACCCGTTGCTGCGCAAGCGGGTGGGTATCCTCGCCTCCACGCTGGTCACCGCCGTGGTGTTCGGCCTGCTGCACGGCAACGCCGTGCAGTTCGCCTCGACCCTGCCACTGGCGGTGCTCCTGGCCCTGGTCTACGAACGCACACGCGTGCTGTGGCCCTGCGTGCTCCTGCACCTGGGCTTCAACCTCGCTGCCGCCCTTGTCCCGGCACAGGCGCTCGGCGCTCTGGCGAACCCCGTCTCCGCGGTGTTCCTGCGCCTGGCCTTCGCTGGTTGTGCCTTGGGGCTCTACCGGCGGGTCGCCGGCGGGACTGCGACTGGCGCAGTCCGGGGCGCGGGAGGCGAGTCCGCGATGCAGTGAGCGGGGTACTCAGCCTCTTCTGAAACACGATGGTGCCCTCCGTGCGGGACCTGGCGGCCTTTCAGCAGGGCTTGATCAAGTTCCCTGGGGTTCCGGGTTGTTGGTGATGCCCAGGAGTGGGAGTGCTCGCTCTGGTTGGTCGCGGATCGCCCGTGTGGTCTTGGCGATGTTGCCGGCACCGAGGGTTTTCAGCAGGCCGATGGCGAGGTTGCGGAAGGTCGCCATGGCGCGGGGTGCGGTTCCCGTGTGGACGGTGGAGGCGTCCTCGGCGAAGGTGACGTCTCTGACATGGTGCAGGGCCTCCACGGACCAGTGGCCTCGGACTGCGCCGGCCAGTTCGGCCGGGGCTGTCTGATGGGCGTCGAGGCTGGTGACGGCGTAGACCGTCTCCCGTGTCTGCCGGTGGCCGGTCTGTGTGCGACGGCGGTGAACGCGGATGGCCAGTCGGGCGTGGGGGAAGGCGATGCCGCCGAGTTCGTCCGCGATGCCGCAGGTCTTGATCGAGCGGGATTCACGGCGGCCGTGTCCCTTCGTGGTGGCGGTGTGCTGGACGGCGATGTCCTGCCAGGGCAGTGCGGCGAGTTGGCGGTGGGCGGTCGGCTGATTGGTCTTGATCACTGCCAGGTAGTGGGCCTTCTTGATCTCGACCAGCCAGGCGACGTTCGCCTGGACCGAGTGCAAAGCGTCGAAGGTGACGAGGGTGCCGGTCAGGTCGAGGGGCTCGAGCAGGGGCCGGAAGTGGGTGGTCTCGTTCGTCTTCGCGCCGACCTCGGCCTGAGCGAGGGTCACGGCTCGGTGGTGGGTGACCGCGGAGAGCAGGTTTCTGCGCCTAGCGGCGAGGCGGGCCGAGCCCTTGAGCGCCTTGCCGTCGACGGCGATCACGCGCCGCTGCCCGGGACCGGGCGGGCCGGGCGGCCTGGTGGCTGTGTGGTGCCGGTCGGCGAGGTAGGCGCCCACCGCTTGGTCCAGGGCATCCCCGTCGACGGCCTCCAGCACCCGGCCGATCGTGGTCCGTGACGGTGTGCGCCGCCAGCCGAGCGGATGACGGCGGATGCCGATGACCACCAGCAGTGAGTTCGGGGCGCGCTCACCCCACTCGGCGAGTTCGTCGATGCTCCTCGCCCCGGAGACCGCCGCGCAGGCACACACCAGCAGGATCGCCGTCAGCGAGTACCAGCGGCCCCGCCTTGAGCGCGGATCGGGCACCGACTCGAGGAAGGGTCGCAGGTCAGCGACCTGGTCAGCGTCAAGGAGACCCAACTTCGCCAGCACGGCGGGGATGGGAGAAGATACAGCGGCAGGCACGGGCAACCTCGTGATCATCAGGCTTAGACACCCAAATGATCACTCAGTCCGTGCCTGCTCTGCTGTCCGCCCCAACCACCCGCACAACCAGGGAACTTGCACGAGCCCTGGCCTTTCAGCCGCCGGTCCTTCGTGCGGAGGGCATGCTCGTGGTGACCGGGGTGATCCGGTCACCGGGGGGTGACTGAAAGTATCTATTCAGTCATACTCATCAGGAGAGGAGAGGATCTCGTCATGGCTATCGTCAGCACCTGTACGTACGACTCACGAGGAAAGCTCGTCCGTCCCGACGCGCTCGACATCAGCCGTGCGAAGATCCGTCTGGACCTCGACACTGGTGAGAAGCCCACCTTCGAGCATGGTCACACACATGTCTTCGTCGTCTCCGACATGGGCGTCACGGCCGAACAGGCCCGTGAGCGCGTGAACTTGAGGCTGCGCCGGTTCTTCGATCGCGCTGAGGCCGTTCGCGGCTTCCGCAAGATCACGATGGAGAAGAGCCAGAGCAAGAACCGGCTCAACCTCAACACCACGATTTCCTACGAGATCCTCTACGTCGTCGAAGCAGACGAGCGATCCCGTAGCCGCGGTCCCGAGTCCTCCAATGCGGGATACCAGCGAGGCTGAAGGCTGGTCACCCCTGGGAGATTCGCGCCATCCACGCCTCGCACTCATCAGCACATGCAAAGAGGCCGGAGAGCTCCCTTCCCACGGGGATGCTCTCCGGCCTCTCTGTTTCCACGTTCCAGTGCAACATTGATCACCTGGCGTCAACGATAGCAGCTGTCGTGTATCACTCGCAATGAGCAGCGAATGCCAGTCAAATGCTCCCTCGCTTCCAGTGGGGTCTCATGGATGAACGGCTCGGACAGAGTTCTGACTCGCGCTCGGAGGACGCGTAAGGAGCCTTCTGCGAGCCTCAGGACGCCGAGGATGTCCAGTCCCGCTGAGGCTCGGCCGCGCCGCCTGGGAGCCGCACGGCGGCTCGGCGTGGAAGTCCGCCTCGACTTGGTCGCCAGGGGGCTGGGCGCATCGAGCTGCCAGCTGTACCACGAGACGTGGTACACACCCGAAAGCAGCGTCTGACCTGGGAAAACACCTGGACCGTAAGGCTCTTTCCCGCATTGGGTGTACCACATAGGAGCGCCGACGTGGTACGACGTTTTACCTGGTCGCCCAGCATTTCCCGTCGATGTACCACGAGTACCACGCTTTTTTGACCGTTTACATAGGGGACGCGTTCGGGAGCGGTCCAGGCGGCTCCAGCCCCAGCTCGCCAGTCTGCTCTCTTATCCCCCCTGCGCGTGTATCTAGTCTCTATTTCCTGGTACAAGTGGTACGGGGGGTATATAAACACCGCCTGACCTGGGCAAACACCTGTACCACGTAGAAAGTGCCACGTGGTACACCTTGCTCTTGAACTCCCGGAATTCTCGCTCTGACCTGGGGGAACAGGTGTACCACGTCAAGTGGTACACGCTCGTTTACCCCTAGAGGGTATGCGGGCGTGCGGCGCTCGGGATCCTCCTGGAGAGCGTCCGGTCGATGCTCTGGTGGCAGCTGGCTCGACCGGTCAGAAGAACTCCTCCGAACCTCGACCGCGGGCCGGGCGGCTCACGCCGCCCGCGGGCAGGGCTTGATCAAGTTCCCTGGGGTTCCGGGTTGTTGGTGATGCCCAGGAGTGGGAGTGCTCGCTCTGGTTGGTCGCGGATCGCCCGTGTGGTCTTGGCGATGTTGCCGGCACCGAGGGTTTTCAGCAGGCCGATGGCGAGGTTGCGGAAGGTCGCCATGGCGCGGGGTGCGGTTCCCGTGTGGACGGTGGAGGCGTCCTCGGCGAAGGTGACGTCTCTGACATGGTGCAGGGCCTCCACGGACCAGTGGCCTCGGACTGCGCCGGCCAGTTCGGCCGGGGCTGTCTGATGGGCGTCGAGGCTGGTGACGGCGTAGACCGTCTCCCGTGTCTGCCGGTGGCCGGTCTGTGTGCGACGGCGGTGAACGCGGATGGCCAGTCGGGCGTGGGGGAAGGCGATGCCGCCGAGTTCGTCCGCGATGCCGCAGGTCTTGATCGAGCGGGATTCACGGCGGCCGTGTCCCTTCGTGGTGGCGGTGTGCTGGACGGCGATGTCCTGCCAGGGCAGTGCGGCGAGTTGGCGGTGGGCGGTCGGCTGATTGGTCTTGATCACTGCCAGGTAGTGGGCCTTCTTGATCTCGACCAGCCAGGCGACGTTCGCCTGGACCGAGTGCAAAGCGTCGAAGGTGACGAGGGTGCCGGTCAGGTCGAGGGGCTCGAGCAGGGGCCGGAAGTGGGTGGTCTCGTTCGTCTTCGCGCCGACCTCGGCCTGAGCGAGGGTCACGGCTCGGTGGTGGGTGACCGCGGAGAGCAGGTGTCTGCGCCTAGCGGCGAGGCGGGCCGAGCCCTTGAGCGCCTTGCCGTCGACGGCGATCACGCGCCGCTGCCCGGGACCGGGCGGGCCGGGCGGCCTGGTGGCTGTGTGGTGCCGGTCGGCGAGGTAGGCGCCCACCGCTTGGTCCAGGGCATCCCCGTCGACGGCCTCCAGCACCCGGCCGATCGTGGTCCGTGACGGTGTGCGCCGCCAGCCGAGCGGATGACGGCGGATGCCGATGACCACCAGCAGTGAGTTCGGGGCGCGCTCACCCCACTCGGCGAGTTCGTCGATGCTCCTCGCCCCGGAGACCGCCGCGCATGCACACACCAGCAGGATCGCCGTCAGCGAGTACCAGCGGCCCCGCCTTGAGCGCGGATCGGGCACCGACTCGAGGAAGGGTCGCAGGTCAGCGACCTGGTCAGCGTCAAGGAGACCCAACTTCGCCAGCACGGCGGGGATGGGAGAAGATACAGCGGCAGGCACGGGCAACCTCGTGATCATCAGGCTTAGACACCCAAATGATCACTCAGTCCGTGCCTGCTCTGCTGTCCGCCCCAACCACAGGGCGGCTGCAAGTTCCGGGGTGGTGAGGGTTGGCCGGGCTGTCGTCGGTTGGGGTGGATAGCAGGGCAGGCACGGGTTTCGTGATCATTGTGGTTCCTACGCCCGATGATCACGAGGTGGCCCGTGCCTGCTGCAATATCTTCTCCGGTCCCTGCCGTGCTGATGAGGCTGGGTCCGCTGGACGCCGGTCAGGTCGCCGATCTGCGTTCCTACCTCGATGCGGTGCCCGATCCGCGCTCGCGGCGGGGCCGTTGGTACTCACTGACCGCGATCTTGCTGGTGTGCGCCTGTGCGGCCGTGTCGGGAGCGAGGAGCATCGAGGAACTCGCCGAGTGGGGCCAGCGCGCCTCGAACGCACTCCTGGTAGTGATCGGGATCCGGCGTCACCTGCTCGGCTGGCGACGCACTCCGTCACCGGCCACGATCGGCCGGGTGCTGGGGACCGTTGACGGTGACGCCCTGGACCGGGCGGTGGGCGCCTACCTCGCCGACCGGCACCGCGTCGCCACCGAGCCGGCCCACAGGCCATCGCCCTCGGCGTCCGGGCGGCCGTGTGTGATCGCTGTCGACGGCAAGACACTCAAGGGATCAGCCCGTCTGACCGCGAAGCGCCGGCATCTGCTCTCCGCGGTCACCCACGCCCCGGTCGTCACCCTCGCGCAGGTGGAAGTGGGCGCGAAGACGAACGAAACCACACATTTCCAACCGCTCCTGGCACCGCTGGACCTGGCCGGCACCGTCGTCACCTTCGACGCGCTGCACTCGGTCAAGGCGAACGTCTCCTGGCTGGTCGAGACGAAGAAGGCCCACTACATCGCCGTGACCAAGACCAACCAGCCGACCGCCCACAGCCAGCTCGCGGACCTGCCGTGGCGCGATATTCCCGTCCAGCACACCGCCTCCACCACCGGGCACGGCAGGCGCGAGTCCCGCTCGATCAAGACCTGCGCCGTCCCGGACGAACTCGGCGGGATCTCCTTCCCCCACGGCCGCCTGGCCATCCGTGTCCACCGCCGCCGCAAGCAAACCGGCCAGCGCGAGACCCGGGAGAGCCTCTACGCCGTCACCAGCCTCGACGCCCACCAGACCGGCCCCGCCGGCCTTGCCACCGCGATCCGCGGGCACTGGGGGATCGAGAACTCCTCACACCACATCAGGGACGTCACCTTCGCCGAAGACGCCTCCACCGTCCACACCGGCACAGCACCCCGCGCCATGGCAACCCTCCGCAACCTCGCCATCGGCGTCCTGAAGACCCTCGGATCCGACAACATCGCCAAAACCACCCGAGCGATTCGAAACGAACCCGAACGAGCACTCCACATCCTGGGCATCACAACCGAACCAGACACCTACGGAACTTGATCAAGCCCTGGCCCGCGGGTGCGTGGTCGAGTACGAGAAGCCAGCGACTCCGTGGGGCATGTGCCCGACGAGTCGCTGGTTCTCATGTCCCACCCAGGCTCGCGACGCGTGTGGCGTGGCCGTGGCGGTCGCGCGCTCTCTCCAGTCCCTGTCGGTGGCCCTTTGGGCCTCCATTGGCCGCCATTCGTGACATCAGTCGACTCTCTTGTTGGATGGTGGCTCAATCGTTGAAAAAGGGCACTCGGATGACGTAGGGTCAAGATCACGTTTCGTTCGATTACGAGTCCAATCGGCTTCCCACTCATCGCCGGCAGGAACTCGATCATGATCGAGAAAGCAGCAACATGACGCCTCCTGATGCCCTCATGTCCGTACCTGCCGCCGGTTCCAACGCCGGACCGCGCACCAACCCCGTCGCCGACGTCCTGGCCAGCGTCATGGGGTACTTCTCGAGCCGCGACGACATGGCTCCGCAGAACGAGATCGTCACCTACGTCACCGCCGCCTACCTCGACCAGATCGACCCGACCGATCCTCCGACGCCTCGTGCGCTGGAGAAGGAGCTGCTGGCGATCGTGGGCGGGGTCATCAAGGCCGAGAATTTCAAGGCGGCCACGGCCGCCGAGAAGTACCCCCTGCCGAGATATCTGACGTACTGGCAGGTCGCGCAGATCCTCCTGCGTCTGCACCACGTCATCCGGATCGCGCCCAACGCCAAGGACACCGACCGTGAGTACGACCTGCTGGCGATGTACCAGGCCGCGGGCCGCGCGCGTGGGACGTACACCACCAGCGAGGACGACATCCGCACCACGGCGCGCATGTACAACACCCAGCTGACCCTCAAGGAGTTCGCCGAGGTCCTGGCCGTTTTGCGCGAGGACAGCCCGCGTCGGCACCAGAGCACGAACCGCGACTTCATCGCCGCGCGCAACGGCATCGTCTTCTACGGCACCGAGCCGCTGGACCTCACGATCTTCGGCAAGGACTTCCACTTCGAGCCCAAGCAGGTCCACCCCTTCGACCCCGCCATCGTGCTGCTGACCAAGAACGACGTCGACTACGTGGACGACGCCCCGCAGCAGGTCATCACGCACCCTGAGGACGGAGATTGGGAAGTCGGCGCCTGGATCGAAGAGCTCTTCGACCAGCCCGGTGACGAGGGTCTTGCCGACCTGATCTGGGAGATCATCGGCGCGATCATCCGGCCGCACGTGCGCTGGGGTAAGACCGCCTGGTTCTACTCCGAGCAGGGCAACAACGGTAAGGGCACGCTTTGCGCGCTCATGCGCAACCTCGTCGGCAGCGGCGCGCACACCTCGATTCCGCTCTCGGACTTCGGCAAGGACTTCGCGCTCGAACCGCTGGTGCGCGCCAACGCGATCATCGTCGACGAGAACGATGTCGGCACCTTCATCGACAAGGCGGCCAATCTGAAGGCGATCGTGACCAATGACGTCATCCAGATCAACCGCAAGTACCGGATGCCGATCGCCTACCAGTTCTTCGGCTTCATGGTCCAGTGCCTGAACGAGTTCCCGCGCGTGAAGGACAAGTCCGAGTCGTTCTACCGCCGGCAGCTCTTTGTGCCCTTTACCAAGAGCTTCACCGGAGCCGAGAAGAAGTACATCAAGGACGACTACCTCCAGCGCCGCGAGGTCCTGGAGTACGTCTTCTGGTACGCGGTCAACCGCGCCGGCGCGTCATCTCCGGGTGACTACTACCAGCTCTCAGAGCCGGTGGCCACCAAGGAAGTCCTGGCCGAGTACAAGGAGGTCAACGACCCCGTGCGCGCCTTCTGGGAAGAGTTCCGCGGACGGCTGGCCTGGGACCTGGCACCGTTCACGTTCCTCTATGACCTGTACAAGGCCTGGTTCGCCGACGTCTCGCCGTCGGGCTCCCCGGTGAGCAACAAGCAGTTCATCACTGACCTCGTGGCGATCGTCCGGCCGGATGCCCTGTGGCACTGCCCGGACAAGAACCGCAAGATCCGGCCCGGCCAGATGATGCACACCCCCGAGGTGCTTATCGCCGAGTACGAGCTGAAGAAGTGGATGCACCCGAGCTACACCGGCAGCGACCCGAAGAAGAAATCCCAGCCGATGCTGCAGGCCAACTACCGCGGCCTGCTCCGGCAGACGGGCCCATCCGCCCCGACCGACGACACCACTGACGAGCAGGACTGATGCACCCATGGCTAAAACGGCTGGCGCACTCGGCGAACTCACCCATGCCGTACTCGAACTCGCCCGCGGCCAAGCCCGCCTGATCACGGCGATGTCCGACGTCGAGCGCGAGCAGTGGATCACCCACCTCATCGTCCGCTCGCAGATCACGGCAGACCCCGTGGAGAGGCCCGGCTCATGAGTGAGGCGTCCCGGCGCATGCATACCCCGCGCCGGCGCTCTCCTCACGACTCCCTCTGAGGCCGCGCGCGCCTCCTCCCCAGACGCCGGCCGTGATGGTCGGACCGACGAAAGGAGATCCCCATCATGACCACACAGCGAACACCCGTCACGGCCTCGAAGGCGCGCTTCACCTTCTACGACATCGAGTCGTTGTCGGACGTCTTCACTCTGTGCGCCTACACCCCGCGGCCGGGCAGAGCCGTCGACGACCTGGAGATCTTCTTCCTTGCCGACAACCAGCAGCTCTCCGACGCCGTGGACCCGCAGGCGCTCTATGAAGCCGTGGTGCGCTCCAACCCGGGCCTGCCCGCGGTGAGCGTCCAGCTGTGGAACCTGCGCGGCGAGCGGGGCAACCTCCGCCTCGCCGAGCTGATGGGCCTCTCGAACGCCGACCAGGTCAACGACCGCAGCGAGGTCTCGTCCTATCCGGCGAGCCTGCGCCCGGTCTGCGACACGGATCCCGAGTACGACCCGCTGAAGCACCCGTTCCTGGCCGGGTACAACTCGCTGAACTACGACATGACCATGCTCGCGCTGTACCTGATGGAGACCTTCCCGGCTCCGCACTCCGGTCGTCTTGTCCAGCCGACCACCGCGCGCGAGATGCGCGAGCACAACGACAAGCTGTTCAACGAGCACATCGAGTACATGCCCGGCTACCTCGGCTGGGACGGCCCGGCCGCCAAGATCCGCCGCGCCATGATGCACTCGGGCCGGCACCTGGACGTCGCCCGTCTCAACGAGCTGCAGACCAAGGTGAGCCTCAAGCGCCTGCTCGGGATGCTCGGCCGCCAGATCAAGGAGTCCGACAAGCTCAGCCACGACACCTCGATCGCCGCGATCGAGGATCTCTACGAGCTGCTGGCCTACAACGTCTCCGACTGCCTGGGCCTGGCCCAGCTCTTCCAGCACCCGGCCTACGCCAGCAACTTCGACCTCAAGGCCGGTCTGCTGGCGCAGTACTCCGAGACCGTCTACGCCAAGAACGGCTCGGTGCGCCGGGACCGCCTGACCATCGACTCGTCCTCCGCGAAGTTCGTCGGCCGCATCCTCGCGCCGTACACCTCGCTGAACGACATCGAGGCCGTGTCGTTCCTCTATCCGGCCAAGGAGGTGGCCGAGGAGCAGGGCATCTCCCAGGTCAACGTGCTCGACGAGTGCGTGCGCTTCTTCGAGGACAACGTGGCCCCCGACCCTGCCAAGGACCCATCCGCGACGCCGGCACAGGCGCAGGCGCACCGCCAGTTCATGCAGGTCGTCAACTACTACCGCTCGATCGAGGGACAGAACTTCAACGACTCCGAGGAGTACCGCGACCTGTTCGACCTCCCGGCCAAGTCCTTGCGCGAGCTGCCGAAGACACCGAACAACGTGCCCTACTTCCACCGTGACGCCTCTCCGTCATCGTGCTTCGCCACGTTCAGCACAGGCGGCATCCACGGAGCCGAGGCAGACATGACAGTCTTCGACGCCGACTCCTTCGAGCACCGAGAACAGGCAGCGATGATCGGCCTCGCCAAGCTCTTCTACCCGGACGCGAAGGACTTCGTCGCCGAGGCCAAGCGCCAGCACAACCTGCTCGCGCTGCCCGACGGGACGACCGTCGACAAACGGCTCGTGCTGCTGGGCTCGGACCCGAAAAAGGTGAAGTACCGCAAGTCGAAGAAGGGCGACCAGGACCAGGCCGAGCAGCTCGCGCGTGCGCAGGCCCAAGTGCCGGATCCGGCCCAGCTGCTGGATACGCAGCGCCCGGACACCGAGGCGATGCACGTGCGCCTGGCCGACGGGACCGTGCTCGACGGCAAGATAGTCTTGGCCGTCACCTCGGCGGTCAAGGCCGTCTATCGCGATGAGCCGGCGAAGAAGGCCCCCACGCTGTTCACTGCGAAGGCCGACAAATCCACCAAGCTGCACCCGAAGTTCGCACGGACCTCGGCAGGCCTCGTCATCCATGAGGACTTCACGAGCTACTACCCGAACCTGCTGCGCAACATGAGGGCGTTCTACAACCCCGAGCTGGGCGCGGACCGCTACACGACGATCTTCTTCGAGAAGGAGCGCCTGGGCTTCGAGATGAAGAAGCCGGGTATCTCCTCCGAGGAGAAGGCCCGGCTCACGACCCTGCGCAACGGCACGAAGCTGATCCTCAACTCGGCCTCTGGAGCTGCTGACGCCGCGCACCGGACCCCGATCAGGATGAACAACCGCACCATCTCGATGCGGATCATCGGCCAGCTGTTCAGCTGGCGGATCGGGCAGGCCCAGACGCTGGCCGGTGCGCGGATCATCTCGACGAACACCGACGGCCTCTACTCCGTCGTCGGCGGCGAGAACGGCTTCGATGAGACCACCAACAACCGGGTGCTCGCCGAGCAGCAGGCCGCCATCGGCATCGACATCGAACCGGAGCTGATGTTCCTCATTAGCCTCGCCGTTTCGGTTGGGCTGAGGCGGCGTCGCTGATCGCCAACTGTTGGGTGGCCGATGTGATTTCGGTGCTTGGGCAGGTCGGAGTCCCGGCGCGGTGGTCGGGTTCTCCGGGTTCTTTCGGGTCGTGGGCGGACGGGGGTTTGCTGGTCAGCTGGCGGGTCGGGGCAGTGCGGCGAGGCGGTGGAAGGCCGTGGCCAGTTCGTGTCTCCAGGGCCAGGTCGCCGATATTCGCAGGTGGAGGCGTCGGCCGCCGCGGGTGAGGCGGGCCGTGACGTGCAGTAGCCGGTAGCGGAGTTTCTTCGGCTCGGCGGTGGCCAGCTCCCCGTCCAGGAGGAGGACACGGGTCCAGGCGAGCAGGTCGATCGCGGCGAGGCTGAGTTCGAGCCAGACGGCGTTGACGGCGAAGTCGCGGGAGGGAAGCGGCCGAAGCCGGTGGTCTTGCCGCACCGGATGTGGTCCTCGACAGTGGCATGTCCGCGGTGGCGGACCTCCAGGAACTGGGCGGAACCGCCACCGGAGTACGGGGTGTCGGTGAGGAACACCTGATGCCGCAGGCCCTCGTCCTGGTCGAACAGGGACAGCTGGGCTCCGGGGTGCGGCCGCTCTCGGCGCACGATGATGCGGGTGCCGGCCGGGTAGCCGTCCAGATCGACCATGCCGGTCAGCTCGGCGACCTCGGCGCCATCACGCAGAGTCCCGTCCTGGTCCAGGGCGGGATGCCAGAGGCGGTCGGGCATGGCCCGGACAGCGCGACGGACCGGCTCGGTGATGGCGTATCCGACCGAGAAGAAGGTACGGATTCCTCGTTTCCGCACGTCGCGGACGTGGGCGAGGAATGCTTTCGCGGATCCGGCACTGTCGGTGCGGACGAGGATGTCGGTGCCGTGAAGTTGAGCGTCGGGGATCTGCGCGAGTGCCTGGTCGAACACCGTGATGTGGTCGCTCGCGGTGTTGGCACCGGCGTTTCCGGGACGCAGTCGGCCCGACAGTGCCTCGCCGGTGTTGGCCAGGAAGCACAGCAGCGGGTGGAAGCCGAAGCCGCCTTTATAGGTGGGTGCGGCCTGCTCCTTCTCGGAGTGGCAGGTGATCAGCGTGGCGTCGAGGTCCAGGACCAGCCCGGGCAGAATGCGTCCCGCGGCCCGGACTGCGGGTATGCCCTCGCCTTGCTCGGCGGCCTGCATCCAGGCGACTTCCCGAGCTTGGGCACGCGCCGCGCGCAGAGAAGCCAGTGTCCTCTCGTCGGTGTCGGCGAGCAGTCGCCAGGCCGTCGGTGCCGAGGCGACCGAACCGAACACCCCTGCCTGGTCCCGCAGTACGGCCAGGTCCGCGATGGCCTCACCGCCGTCGGCGAGCACCACCGCCAGGTCGGTGGCGATCCGGCCCGGATCATGCCCGGTCCCGCGCGGCCGAAGTGGCCTGAGCGCGGTGGAGTACGCGGCGGTCAGCCCGGTGGCATCAGCGAGATCGGCCAGTAACCGTGCCCCGGCATGCCCGACCACCCCCGAACCATCTGCACTGACCTGGATCTTGGGACGCAACCCGATAGCCTGCACGTAGAAAGTGCCCTCCGCCTGGACCGACAGAACTCCTCAGCAAGGTTCATCGTCCCAGGTCAGGAAGGCACTTTCGCATTTCCGCCCCAAAGCCAGCCGTACCCAAGTGAAACGGCGAGGTTAGCAAGGACTCGAACAACCGGCTCGAGCTGGAGTCGCCCAGTGAGGACCGGAGCGTCGCCGACAGCCCGATCATCACCGCCTCCGGCGGGACGCTGGCCTGCCACGCGGGTCCTACCCCGACGAAGTCGCTGGCCCACCCGGCCGTGATCGACTTCGCCCTGGCCCGCTACCTGCAGACCGTCGCCAGCAGGGGAGAGGAGGCTCTCGCCGAGCCGTTCGATCCTGTGCTGGGCCGGAAGATGATCGAGGAGGCGATCGACCCGGCCGATCCCGTGCGGACGCTGCTGCTGTTCCAGAACGTCCTCGCCGCCTCGCGCGGATCAATCACCTACCCGTTCGCCGCCGACCCGGTCAGCGCCGCGCCCGACCGTGACGACAACGAGGACGCCGATGCGCAGCTGGTGAACCCGCGGGCCCTGCAGATGGTCAACCGGGTCTTCATCGTCCACGACGGCACTGATGGTGCCGTGAGCCTGCACAACGCCGGCGCATGGAAGGTGAACCCGGCCAGCCAGGGCAAGCGCCGCGAGTCCGGCAGCGCCGGGGTGCGACGTGACCCGATCGCGCTGGAGATCCTGCGCCACCACGGGTGGGCGAAGAACCGCAGCGAGGCCAGCATCTCCGACGGCCTCACGCTGCTGCCCGATAACCAGGACGTCGTGATCCGCCGGATCAACGGCATCGACCCGCACTGGTCGGTGATCGTCGTCAACGACGACCTCCGCGCGCTGCCGGCCGCCCGAGTCGAGCAGCTCATCGGGGCGCTCGATCTCGGCATCTACACCCGAATGCTCGACGAGACGTTCACCAAGAACTGGAAGAACGCCGCCTGATCAGCTCCCCGCTCCACCATCGGACCGCAGGGTGCCGGGCCGTGCCGACACGACGCTGCTCGGGGCCCGATTCGAATTTCGGATGAAGGCGAGTCTTGCTCGCCATGGCAAGAGAATCGAGAGACGTCATGTTCCAGACCACACTTCCCGTCCGCACCGTTGAGGGGGGCGACGAGTTGTGAGTGCCGCGACCGACACCTCCGCCGAGGACGACGACGCCCAGGTCCAGCAGGAAAAGAACACGACCCGCGAGGGCATCCTGGTCTGCCCGGGTCAGATCTGGGAGGACCTCGACACCCGGCAGAACCAGCGCCGCGTCGTCGTCGAGTTCGTCAAAAACGGCAGGGCCCGGGTCCGGGCCCACTACGGCACGAGGCGCTCGACCATCAGCGTCTCCCGGATGCACAAGCACTCCTCGGGCTTCCGCCTCGTCGATCCCAGTGAGCTGAAGTACGGCGTGCCGACGGTCTCCTCGGACGAGACGGCACAGCGCTGATGGCTCGCACGCGAGAGAGCACCATCGAGGACTATCTCCTCAGCCAGTGCCGGGCGCACGGCTTCCTGTGCCTGAAATTCGTCTCACCAGCCCGCGGGGGAGTGCCCGACCGGATCGTCGTCGCCCCCCGCGGCACCGTGTTCGTCGAGGTCAAACGCCCCGGCGGCCAGCTGCGGAAGCTGCAACAGCTCACGCACGCCAAGCTGCGCCGCCACGGCGCCGAGGTTCACGTCGTCGATGACAAGGCGAGCGTCGACGTCTTCATCGCGCACCTCCTCAAGACCTCATCCGACCAACAGGGAGCAGCACCATGACCCACACATACATAGCCGCGGCCCGGCAACCGCAGTATGAGACCAAAGACTCCGGCCAGCGCGACGAGTTCTCCTCCGGGATGCTGCGCGAGCCCGACACCGTCTTCATCAGCCTGTACGTCGTCGGCTACGCCACCACCGTGATCGGCCTGGTAAATGGGCACATGGCGCAGATCAACGCGCAGACGGACGTCGCGCAGACGTGGTGGGCCCGCAAGCAGGGCCGCGAGAGGTGCAGCGTCCACGACGCCAACCGGCGCACGGCCCGCTGCTCGGGGCGTGCCGCATGAGCACTCGCGATCGGATCATCAATCACCCCGGAGTGCTCGCCACTGCCGACGCAGAGATCGTCGAACTGCTGGATGGGTACCGCACTGAGGTCATCCAGAAGTGCATCGGCCGACTCCGTGCCATCCCGGTCACCTGTACCGCCCTCACCGGACCCATCTGGTACGGCACTGGCTGGAACGACGCGATCACCCAGCTCGAAGAGATCGCCGACTACCAGACGCCAGACGACGAGGCCTACGTCGGCGAACTCGAACTGCTACGCGCCCTCGCCCTCAACGTGCGTGCCGCCGCCCGCCGAGGCGACCTCAGCCACGTCCAGCAGCTCAGCGACCAGCATCACCAGGCTGACAAGGACGCCCGCAACAAGGTGCGGCAGTAGAACCCCACCGTCATCAACACCGCACTGAACGAGCAGGACGGACAGGTTGGCGCAGTCGAGCAGCCTGACGACCCGGTGGCAGTGCTGCAACGCGTGCGCGAAGCCCTCGGGCCCGACCCGCGGGTCCGCAACCTTCCCGCCCTGAGCACTTCGAACTGACCATCCGCTCGCCCCGGGTCGGCGCACCCGCCCGCGCCGGCCCGACTTCCACCACCAGAGGAGACCCATGAACAGCCCGGTCCTGCAGGCGTTCCCGGCATTCCGGCTGCGCCCGCCCGCCGACGGCTCCGCATCGGCCGAAGTCGTCGACGCCAACGACGTAGTCGTGGGCCAGGTCGACGCCGCCGGCGGCGCCTACCGCGGCCGCGTCGGAACGGATGTCGGCCCCCGGCGCACGGACGCTCCGCGGGCGGCCGAGGACGTCGGGGTCTTCCATATCGCCCTGCACGGCACGGCCGACGCAGAGCACCAGCCGTACTCCAGTGTCTCCGAGGCCCGGGCCGCGCTCTCCCCCATTCCGCTCCAGCGCCAGGAGATCGTCGACTCCGCCGCCCGCGCCTACTTCTTCCACGCCCTGCGCCAGCCGCACGTGGCCGCGATCCTCGACGGCCTGGAGGCAATCGTGCGGGAGCACGACGCGTCCGGTACCCGCGGCGGATGCCTGCGCGTCGTCCGCCTCCTGGACCAGGTCCGTGAACCCGCCCGGGCCCTGCTCTCCGACGCCACCGGCGACGAACGTGAATAGATGGCCTTCCCCCTCGCCCGCCTGCTGGCCTTCACCGAACTGGCCACCGCCCGCCTCGGCGCCACCGCGTCGAAGCCGCCCTCCGACCTCGACGGCCCCTTCCCCGACCCCCACGCCGCCGACCAGGCCCTCGCCACCGCCTTCCGCACCTACCGCGACGTCCAGGCCGGCACCCGCACCCTGGCCTCCCTGCCTGATGACACCCTCCACGCGCTCGCCGCCCTCGACGCAGCGGCGGCCCAGCTGCCCAGCGGCCCCTGCGCGAAGAACCGGGCCGACTGCCGAGCGGCCGCCTCCGCCCTGGACGAACTGGCCACCGCGGCCCGCAGCGTCGAAGCCTCCGCCCCCGATACCGCGCCTGAAGTCCGCGCCCTCGCCCAGGAACTGTCCGCCATCGCCACCGACACCAGTGCTCGGCTGGAGTCCACGGCGCTCCTGCTCGAGGACGCCGGCCGCCACGGCAGCGTCCGCACGATCCTCAGCGCCCTCCAGGACGCCGAGCTGGGCCGCGAGACCGACGCCGGCACCCGCTCGGTCCGCGTCGACGACACCGAGACCGGACCGATCCGGTACACGGAGAACGGCCGCTGGACCGGACCCGGCATCACCGACCCCTACCACTCCCCCGAGGGCGCCGCAGCAGCACTCATCAACACCTTCCGCGCCCGGCAGGCCACCGCCCGCACCCGCGCCTGACGGCGTCCTCGACCGCCCCCTGGAGCCAACGCGCGTCACGCAGCTCGAAGCGAGGGTCGCCGAGCTGGAGACCGAGGTCGCGCAGCAAAAACAGAGAGCCGACGAGGCCCATCCCCGACTCGCCCCTATTCAAGAGGCCTTCCATGCCTGACCACTCACTCGAAGAGAAGGGATGACCAGCGACATGACTACGGCTACTGCTCCGTCCCCGATCTCGCTGATGCCGCATCAGCAGCAGATCCACGACTTCCTCGTTGACCACCCTTTCGCAGGTGCATGGGTCCCCGTAGGTGGCATGAAGACGCTCAGCACCCTCGCGGTACTACAGACGATCCGCCCGATGGGTCACATCCTCGTCATAGCGCCCGTGGCGATCGCCCGCTCCACCTGGATCGACGAGATCGAGAAGTGGGGCTTCCCCATCCGGACGAAGTCGCTCATCGTCGACGAGAACGACAGGAAGCTCTCCAAGGCCAAGCGCCTGAAGCGCTTCCAGGAAGTCGCCACAGATCCGCCGACGATGTACTTCATCAACCAGGAGCTGCTGACTCAGCCGTCCCAGGAGACGAAGCTGATCACGCCAGTGCCAGGCGCAGTGCCTGCCCCGACCGTCTCACCGGAGGCGACGGCGATCCTGGGTCTGCTCCAGGCACGGGGGCCACTGGGCCGAGACGAGCTGATCGACGAATACCGTGCTCTGGTCGCCGGCAACGCCAACAACCGGGTCCCCGCCAAGGCCAAGATCCGCGCCTGGATTCAGGAGTTGCTCAAGTCGGCCCTGGTGGCGTGGGAAGCCTATGACTGCCGAACCTGTTCCGGCGCAGGCTGCGCTCAGTGCCGCTTCGGTCTGGTCGACCAGCTGCCGGTCCAGAACATCAACGGCCAGAACACCATCATCTGGCCCTTCCAGACGGTCATCATCGACGAGTCCCAGGGTTTCAAGTCGCACAACTCGCAGCGCTTCCTGGCCCTGGCAACGGTGCGGCCGGCCATGACCCGGCTCATCGAGCTGACGGGAACACCGAGCCCGAATGGTCTCCACGACCTGTGGAGCCAGATTTACCTGCTCGACCAAGGCCAAGCGCTCGGCCGGGATATCACCCAGTTCCGCAACCGGTGGTTCGTCCCGAAGATGGTTCCCGGTACGACGACGCCGGCGAAGTGGATCCCCACGGCGAACGCCGAGGCCGAGATCCATCAGGCCATCTCGCACCTGGTGATGAGCGCGCAGAACACCACACTGATCTTGCCATCGCTCACCATCCAGGACGTCAACGTCACGCTCCCGCCTGACCTGCTTCAGGCTTACAAGGAATTCAAGCGTGACCTGGTCCTGGACATCGTGCGGACCTACACCGACGACGACGGAAAGGTGACACAGAGCGTCGAGTCGATCATCGCCGAGAATCAGGCGGTGCTTACCAGCAAGCTCATGCAGTTCGCTTCGGGCACGCTCTACACTGCGGATCCCGACGACCCGGCCACGAAGGGCCGGTACGAGGTCATCCACGACAAGAAGCTCGAGATGGCCGAGTACCTCGTGCGCAACAATGGCGGCGAGCCCGTGCTCATCGCCTATCACTTCAAGTCGGACAAGGAGCAGCTGCTTACGAGGCTCCGGAAGGTCGGCATCGACGCGCAGGCCTTCGACGGCTCGCGCGACATGGTCCGCCGGTGGAACGCCAAGCAGATCCCGGTGATGCTGCTCCACCCCGCCGCCGCGGGGCACGGCCTGAACCTGCAGCACGGCGGCTCGACAATGATCTGGTACACGCTGCCGTTCTCGCTCGAGCACTACATGCAGACGAACGGTCGGCTGCACCGCCCCGGCCAGCAGCGGCCAGTGATCATCCACCGGCTCATCGCCAAGGGAACGCAGGACGAGCGGATGCCCTCGGTGCTCGCCGGCAAGCAGCAGGTCCAGGACGACCTCATCCAGGCCGTGTCCGGGGACTTCAACGCCGAGCAGGCACTCCTCGCCGCCCTGGAAGAAGAGATCCGCGAGGACCTCAACGACCTCTGGGCTTCCGAGCGGGTCTGATACCCGTACCCATCCGACGACGGCCCCGCTCCCGGCGGCCCCCACCCCGCATCCGAAGGGACCGACATGCCCCAGCCCCCGAGTACCACCAGCACCCGTGACCAGGAGCACACCATAGATGTTGTACGCGTCGTCGTTCGGCTGCGTGGCGAGCAGGAGCCGGAGGACCCGACCTACGTAACCTTCGAGCTCGATCTCCTCGGAGCACCGCTACCGCAGGACAGCGATGTGATCTGCCTCGGCAGCTACCACTTCCAGGTGCGAAGCAGGCGCTACCACGTATCGACCGCCCAACACGAGCCCCCGAAGGTGGTGCTTCACGTAGGGATCACGGGCCGCCGCCCGGCGGACCTCGTCACTGCTGCGGCACTCACACGAGACCTCAAGGCATACCCCTCAGTCGCTTCGATCCACTGAACAGCTCCGCCACGGCCCCGCGCCCGGACACCCGTCCCGGCCCGAGGCCGTCCCCGTACCCCGCTGCCCTTTACCGGCTAACCCGTACCCATCCGACGACGGCCCGGTTGTGATCCCACAGCCGGGCGGTCACTGCGGCGACCGCACACCGAACACGCATGATCAAGAAGAGGACTCCCTCATGAAGAAGATCACCGCCCTCCGGTGGAACAAGCACTTCGCGTCACGTTCCGATGGGTGACAGCGTGTCCCCCTAGGTTTCGCGCCCTACGGGCGCTGGCCTCGGGGGTCTGGGTCGGCATAGCCGACCCGGGTGCGGGATCGATACCGGAACGGGCCGGGTGTTCGTGCACCCGGCCCGTTCCCTTCTTGTCCATCGACGTCTCGTCAGTGGCGTTTCCGAGTCCCGGTGATGCACCGAGCAAGACGCGTCGCAGCCACCGGCCAGACGGGAGGGCGACGCTGATCGCCGATGCCCCGGGCAAGACACCGATGAGGCCCCTCAGTGCACCAGCTGGGACACGCATCGGCCGCCAACCAGACACCAAGGAGGCTCGCTGATGCAGGCCTACAACACCACCCGCCAGACCTACGCCTCGTGGGAAGACCGGCTGGCGACCAAGACGAGCGGCTTCGCCGTCGCGCAGGGCTATGCCGACTACATCGCGCGTCTGAGCCACCACCTCGCCGGCTGACCCAGGCACACCCTCCTGACCGGCCTCTGGAAGGAGCGCAATCATGCCCTTCGAGATCTATCGCCCTGACCTGCGCCAGTCGCGGCGCAAGCAGCGACCAGCGAAGCTCACCGTGCTCCACAGCGAGAACGGACGCTCGCAGATCACCCTGTCCGCGGGCACGCGGGACTGGCTCCGTCCATCGCCCGGCGACGCCGGTGCTCGCTGGCCGGGCAACATGCCAAAGATGAAGCTCATCGTCCTTGTGGACCGGGATGCCCGCAAGCTCATGCTGCAGCGTTGCGCCGACGACGAGACCGGCGAGCACGTCTACGAAGTCCGTGGGCTCAACTCCAACGGAACCGCATACATCACCGGGTGGAAGTTCGACGAAGCACTCGACATCGAAGCCGGCCACTACTTCTGTGAGCTGGTCCCTGACATGGCCGACGGCAGCGGCGGCACTGCACGCGCCGTCACCATCTCGATGGACGCCGGCGTGCCACCGAAGAAGAGGGGAACCTCCGCCCAGCGCACTCATGTGCAGCGGCATGCTGCCGATTCTCCCGCTGAGCCGACGACGGAGATCGACCGGCAGCGCATCAACGAGATCCGCGCTGTGCTCGACGAGGGCGTCACCGTCGTCGCGCCCTAGCTGCGCACCGTGCCTCCACACAGCCGCAGTCCCTCCCACGAGCCAGAAAGGCATCCGCATGCCCACCGTCAACAGCATGGACCTCCCGCAGACGGCGCGTGTTCTGCCGACGATCACGATCTACGGCCCGCGGGACTGCCCAAACTTCGACAAGGCCATACAGCTCTTCGAGCGCAAAGGCATCGCCTACACGAAGATCGACCTTGAGCCGGGCGACGAGAACCACCGCCACGTCACTGAGAAGCTCGGCTGCCAGCAGACCCCGGTGATCACCGTCAAGTTGGAGGGTCAGCGGACCGTCCACTGGGGCGGGCACCGCATGGACATGCTCATGGCCCTCGTCAGGCTCTGTGCCGAGGGCGTGGCGTCCGATCACAAAGAGGCTTCGCGATGACGGCCACCGAACCCACCATCAGCATCGAGCTGACCGAACGCCAGCAGAGCGTCACCATCGACGCGTTGTACGACAAATCCGCCGAGACCGACCGGTACCTCAGCTCCTACCGGGGACACCGAAAAGCCCGGACCGCTCGACAGTTGCTGCGCGGCGCACCTCGCCCGCTTCGAGGAACGCAGCGCCCAGCGCGCGGACTTGCTTGAGCGCAAGCAACACGTCCGCAGCGCCATCGACATCGTCGACGGGGCTGTGCCTGCTGTCTGGGACAACGCAGTACCGCGGGCCCTCGCCGACGCGCTGCGCGACCGTGAAGACGACGAGTCGCTACGGGCGGCCGAGTGGCTGGCCGAGCACGAGAACGACGACGAGCTCTGGAGCCTCATCGGTGGCCTGCTCGATCGGATCACGGAATTCGCAGATCCGGAAGGAGGCCCGTCATGAGCATCGATGCCCCGCACATCCAAATGGAGCCCACACATGTTCCGTAACACCGACCGACCCAAGCCCGGTGACTACGTCCTCGTCGCCGAGCCCGGCATCGACAAGGGCTACGAGTCCTGCGCGTCCCTGGCGATCGGCCGGGTGACCCGGCTCGCCGACGACGGTGAACCGCTGATCGTCTACGTCGGCAGCACCGACGAGACCCAGGTGACCTTCGGCGAAGCACTGGTCATCCCGCAGTCCGTGTTCGAACAGCTCACCGGGTGCGAAGAGATCTCCCTCCCCGACGCGGAACCGGACTCCGTCCACGACTACTTCGACCGTCCACTGCGCGCCGGCGACTCGGTGCTGATCCCGGAAGGAGCGACGGCGGACCGCATCGCGGCGAGGTCGCTCTCGATCACCGATGGCATCGCCGGGCGCACCGACACCATCGTCAGGATCGGCACCGACGGTCTCGTCGCCCTGGTCTCGCCCGACGCCGGCGACTTCCCCGCGGATCTGCTGATCCGCACCAACAAACGTTGACAGACAGGCACCCCATGACTTCTCTGACCGAGGCCGCCCCGCACATTCGCTCTCTCGTCGCCATGAAGGAGCACGCCGACGACGGCTGGAGCATCGGCGCCTCCATCGGCGCTGAGCCGTCGATGTACTTCCCCGAGCAGGACGGTAAGGCCGTCCCGGAGGAGGGCGCGTGGATCATCGTGGTCGAGGAGCCGATGACCGAGCTGCGCTCGAGGTTCCGCGTCCCCGAGCTGTCGATGTGGCGTGCCCGTCCCCACCAGCTGAACTCCGGCGCGATAACCGTCGGCCATGGCAAGCAGGCCGCCAAGGTGTACCCCAAGCAGGCGGTCATCGCCACGCCCCGGGGAGACCTGCACCTGTGGCCGCACGAGTACGTCGTCGCCGACCGCCCGATGGAGCTCGCGTCGGATCCCGAAGCGACCCTCAACTCGCTCGGAGGGGAGCCAGTGCTCGACGAAGAGGAGCTGTTCTACCTCATGAGCCGGGGCATCCAGCGCCACGAGGCCGTGATGCTTCTGTTCGACAAGGTGACGTCCCTCGACTTCGTCTACGTGACGTTTCCCAAGGAGGTCACTGACGTCCTCGCCGGCGCAGGGCAGAGCCTGCGCCGACGCATGGCACTGAAGCCCCGCGCCTAACTCCACCATCACGCGCAGCATCCAACCCACATCACGCCCTTCTAGGGGAGGACTGCCCCATGGCCCGCACGCAGAAGATCACGCAGTACCAGGTTGACCAGTGGAAGAACACGCTGGAGCAGATGCTCGAAGAGGGCAACTTCAGGCAGGACGGCCGGCCGCTGAGCCCCGCAGGGGTCGCAGAGCGCAAGCAGGAGATCGCGATGCTCCGCGGGCTGAACACCCTTCGAGTGGGCCAGGTCGTCGACCTGGACACCGTGCAGCCCATCTACGCAGACACCAACAACGCCGACAGCTAGACCCAGGTCGCTTTCGATCCGAACAACGACGTGCACTTCGCCTCGGAGATGTCTCTGACCGCCGCCCAGGCAGTCGGCATGTTCCAGGGCATCGGAGAAGCAGACCAGCGCTGCGCCCAGACCCTTGAACGCTCCGACCTCCAAGTCAGCATCCGTGCCGCCCTGGCGAACCGTGAGCACCAGGTCATCGTTTTCCTGGGTCCCAACGAGGTGGCCGTCGGATCCACTGGCCACTTCTCGCCCAGTGGCCACAGCGCTACCCGCCGGCCCTACGACTGGGTCCCCCCACGACGTCAGCTTCACGCCGCGCGACGGCGAGGTCTTCACCTCGCACCACGGGCCGGCCAACGAAAGGCCGATCATCAACCGCACTCGTACATCAGCGGATCGCTGGGTGAGTTCCGGCTACCGTACGCGCCCGAGATCCAGCAGAGACCACACCCCGACACGAAGGAGCAGACTCGACCATGAGCATCCGCATCGACACCCTCGCCATGACCGTCCGCGACTCGGTGACGGATGCCGACGCCACCCGGGAAGACTGGATCCGGGCTATCAACCTTGCCTTCGACCAAGGCTCCGCCCCCGCCGAGCTCGACCCAACAACGGAGCGCGACACCGCGTGGCTCGTGAGCTGGGAGATCGACGCCGAAGGAGGCTCGGCTCTCGGAGCCGCGCGCCAGGTCTGGGCGGACATCTTCGGCCGCGACGGTGCCACCGACGGGGACACCTGTGTCTTCACCGTCGTTGACAAGGCGACGGGTGTCGGCGTACGGGCCAGGCCGTGGTGATCGACCTTAGTGACTACGAGGGCCCCGACGCCAAGAGTCAGGTCGCCGAACCGCTCTGAAGCACAAGCGTTGGGCCGGCACTGCCGGCTCGGGGGCGAAAAAAACACCCGCCTGCCGGTGGGGCCGTGCTGGAACGACCAGCCCAGCTCCACCGGCAGATTCGTTGCTGGCCCCAGCCATCTGCCGTACCCAACAAGCTCAAGGAGCAGCGCTCATGACCGATCACGACTGGGACAACCCGATCACCTGCGAGTCCGTCGGCGCGCAGCCACCCGAACACCCGAACGGGGAAAACACCGTGTCCAGTACCGCAATTCCCGAGAAGCTCATACGCGCCGTCACCGACGCCTACCTGATGGCCCTCAGGCAGGGGGATCTTCACGCAGCGCTCGGACTCATGACGCAACTGGCCAACGCGTACGGTCTGGTAGCCGTCCGCGGCCTCGCCGCCGAGCTCGCCATGAACCTTCACACCCACTGCCCGTCACGCTTCCGTACTGCCTTCGGCGGCGCGAACCTCTCCGCTCTCGCCCCCGCGGTGGACGACGACGCGCTCACCACCCTCGATGTCGCCTCCAAGACCAACCGCCTCATGGGGCGCGGGCAGGTCACAGCTGCCGACTTGGAGGACACCGAAGTCCAGATGCGCGTCACGGAAACCGTCCGCCACGTCGTTCAGGCGGCACTCAATGCCGCTGCTGGGCACAGCAGTTCGGCTGTGGCCTCTCAGCTGGGCGCGCTGACCACACCCCGCGAGTTGTCTGCGGCCGTGGCCCTGCTCACCAACGGGTTCCGCGCCGTGCTGCCGTAGGCGCACGCCATGAGCCCCCGTGTCTGCCGCAAGGGCCATGGCCGCCCGATCCCGTTCGACTGCAAGTCCGGCGCCGGACACCCAGGAACGTGCAGCCCCTTCACCCACCGGCCCCACCCACCCGAGAACGCTGACGATCACGCTGCGCTCCTCGCTATGAGCAGGGAACGCCCGGACGCCAGCGCGAGTGCACGGGCACGCTCGGCCCCTGATTTCGCTTCACCTTCGTGACGGACCTGGAGTGTCCTTGCATGCCCGCATTCCTGGAACAGCCGACGTCGCTCGACCAGATCGTTGGACAGGCGCACCTCGTCTTCCCGGGCTCGCCGCTCGAACTGCTCGTGTCCGGCCGCGGCGCGACCTCAGTGCTCCTGTATGGCCCGCCCGGATGCGGCAAGACCACCATCGCCAGCATCGTCGCGCACCAAACGGGCCGCCGCTTCGTCCTGCGCGCTCTACACGGGTCCCGACGTCGGTGCGGAGCGGGCGGCACAGCCGCCCCGGACGACAGCATGAGATGCCGAGAAGCTCTGGAGGACCCGTGTTCCCCAGGGCTTCCGCATTCCTGCGACCCACCACGAGCACCACGAAGCACTGGACGTGCCAACACACGACAGGGGAGTGACAGCGCAGTGCAGGACTTTACCGCCGGCAGGCCCCGTAGGAGCCCCAAGCCGAACCCGGCAAATCAGAACGTCACGTTCACCGGGCTGGATGTCGATGCCTACGACCCGAATGTGGCGGCCCTCAAGAAATCCATCGCTGGGAACCTCGCCCCGATGGGCGCAAACGGCATCGCCTTCGCCGAGCCTGGTGAAATCACCGATGCCCGCAACCAGATCCAAGGGCGAGAAGACGCCTACATGCACGTGAGCGACGGCACATCCCATGGTTGCCTGTGCGGCTACACCGTGCAGCGCGACGCACCGTCCGGAGCACCCGAGTGCCCCGTCTGCGTGCTTCTGGACGCCTGAACGACGCAGCCGCCGCGATGGCCGGCAGGAGACCGACGTGCCCTCCAATTGCCGCCGAGCTCCGGATCTCCGGCAAGACCGTGTACCGGGTGCTCAACAAGCTCCGCACGCAGGAAAAGGAGCCAGCGCAGGCCGCGCCGGCTGATCCCGATCCAGCCGGCCGACCAGACGCAAGAGGAGGCTCCCTCCCGTCCGACCATCGACGAAAGGGGCCATCGTGTCCTCCAGCCGCCAGCCGCTGGCCGCCCGCATGCGGCCCACCTCGCTCGACCAGATGGTGGGCCAGGACACCTGATCTTCCCCGGCTCACCGCTGGAGCTGCTCGCCGGCGGACAGGGGGCCACCTCGGTCCTACTCTGGGGCCCGCCCGGGTCGGGCAAGACCACGGTCGCCAGCGCTATCGCGCATCAGACCAGCCGGTGCTTCGTCGAACTCTCGGCCACGTCCGCGGGCGTCGCCGACGTGCGCAAGACGCTGGCTGCTGCTCAGAAGACGCTGGACGCTGGCGAGCAGACGCTGGTGTTCATCGACGAGATCCACCGCTTCTCGAAGGCCCAGCAGGATGTGCTCCTGTCCGCCGTCGAGGCCGGGCTGATCTCATTTATCGGGGCGACGACCGAGAATCCGAGCTTCGCGGTCAACGCTGCGCTCGTCTCACGCTCGATCCTCATGGTGCTGCGACCCCTGAAGAGCCGCGACATCGTCGCACTCCTGGCGCGGGCGCTCGATGACGACCCGCAACTCAGCGCGACCGGAATCGGCGTCGAAGACGCTGCACTCGATGCGATCGCCGACCTCTCCAGCGGCGACGTCCGCCAGGCGTTGAACCGTCTGGAGACCGCTGTCGCCACGGCGCAGGCCGCCGGTAAGAGCACCATCAACCGTGAGGTGTTGGAGCAGATCACCGGATCCGTGCTGCAGCGCTACGACCGCGACCAGCACTACGACGTCATCTCGGCGTTCATCAAGTCGCTTCGCGGCTCGGATCCCGACGCTGCCCTGCACTGGCTGGCCCGGATGCTCGAGGCAGGGGAGAACCCGCGGTTCATCGCTCGCCGGCTGATCGTGCACGCCAGCGAGGACGTCGGCATGGCTGATCCGTCGGTGCTCTCCATCGCAGTGGCCGCCGCGCAGGCGGTCCAGCTGATCGGCATGCCCGAAGCCCGGATCAACCTCGCCCAGGCGACGGTCGCGATCGCCACGGCTCCCAAGTCGCCGGCAATCATCCGCGGTATCGACCAGGCGCTCGGAGATGTGCGGCGTGGCCGCACCGGGGAGGTCCCGGTGCATCTGCGCGATGCGCACTACCCGGGAGCCAAGGCCCTCGGCCACGGCCAGGGATACCTGTACCCGCACGACTTCGAGCACGGCGTCGTCACCCAGCAGTACCTACCTGACCGAGCGCTCGGCACGCAGTACTACGTGCCGACATTTAACGGCTTCGAACAAACCATCAGCCAGCGGCTGAGCGCTATCCGTAGCCTCACCGCGACCCAGGAGAACAGACCATGACCTACACCACTGTTGACCCGCCCCTCGTCACCGAGGACGACCTCACCGTCCAGTACGACGAGACCCGGTCGTCCCTGCCCCGGCGCCCCCGGCTGAGGCCCGCTGCTGTCGGAGGATCCGTTCGACGCACTGACGGCGTCGCTTGACGATCTCCGCTCGCGTTGGGGGGAAGTGGTCTGATGAGCAGCAAGACGACGGCCGCCCACTTCGGGGCGGCCCCCCGCCCCCGGCTGGCGCTGGTCGCTGGCCCCCGGGTCATGGTCGGCTCGCAGGGCCCGGATAGCGACGCCGCGCGGACCATGGCCGATCTCGGCTGGTGTGCCGCGTTCGTGGACACGGTGCGGCTGGCTGTCACCGGTGGCCTGAAAGCCGACGCTTCCGGGTTCCGCGCGGTCGACGCGGACGGCCGTACAGGGCGGCGGGTCAAGGGTGAGCGGGTGCGGCTACTCGCCCGCTGCGGGTACCTCGCGCGTCACGCCTCGGGCCTGGTCGTGGCGACGGAGGACGGACACGAGGCGCTCAGGCTCGCCGAGGCTGCCGGGCCGGGCGTGCTGCGCGATGAGGCCGACGTCATGGCGTCGGTTCGCAAGGCCCGCCGCGCCCGCCAGTGGGACAGCCACGCTGGCCAGGACGCGCACGCCTTGCCGGTGCTCCCCGGGGGCGGTGAGGAACGCCGCCGCCTGGCCGTCGCCCGCAAGGGCGCGGAGCGGGCGGCCGTCGAGGCGGAGAAGACCCGCAAGCGCATCGAGGCCCTGATGCGGCGGGCGCGGATCCGGGACCGCCGGGAGGCCCGCCGCGAGGCAGCACGGGAGGCCGAGCGCACCGCGCCGCGCCGGTGCTGCCGGGGGGTGTGGCCGCTGGACTGGCGGTGCGGGGAGTGCCGGGAACTGGCAGCGCGGGGCATCGAGGACTTCCCCGCCCTCCCTCCGGGCGACAGCGACAGCAGGACACGGCAGGACCACGACAACGACACGGATGGACGCACGGACATGGCGGGTAAGCGGTGTATCACGGTGAAGCGGATCACGGGGTTTCTGTAGCACGCGACCACGCGCGCGCAGGTGTACACGATCGTGAAGGAGGACGGCCGCGAGTGGCCGTGGATCGTGGTGTCCCCCGACGGTGAACGCATCGCCCACCCGTCCGTGATCAACGACGAGCCGTTTATCGACGACATCCGCGACATTGTCAGGGCGCACGCCGACGGCAAGCCCGTTCCCTGTCTCCCCCGCTGACTCCGAGCCGGCCGCCGATGCCGTCGCTACCCCCGAGGAGGCAATCGGCGAGAGCGCCGAGAGCAGCGACGCGGACGAGGCCGCTCTGGTCACCGCCGACCTCCACAGCCTCCCCACCGGGCGCCTCGCTGCCCGCGAAGACACCGCGTACATCTTCGCCGACATGCACGAGCTGCTCGCCTGGCTGCGTGCACTCGGCGGCCACGTCACCCACCAGGCGGCTGGCGACGGCGTCACCCTCTGGACCCTTCACACCCACACCGAGCCCCGCCGGGACGGCTCCCGGACCCCGGTCCTGGTGCACGCACTCGCCATGACGACCGAGCTGGTCCCCGCCGCCATCACCGACCCTGACGCCTGAAGGGCCCACCGTGAGCACCCTGTTCGACATCGAGCCCACCGCGCTGGTCGTGCCCGACAACACAGTCACTCGTGACCAGTTGCCGAATTTGGCGGACTACGACCTGATCGTTGGGAATCTGTCCGGCGGCAAGGACAGCTGGCTGATGCAGAGCGTCCTGATGGACGCTGCCCGTGCGGCTGGTGTCGCCGACCGCGTGTGGACGTTCCACGCCACCCTGGGCCCGCTGGAATGGCCCGGCGTCGAGTACGGCGGCCAGTACTACCCGAGCGTGTCCGAGCTCGCTGCCCAGCAGAGCGCCGCATCAGGTGTGCCAGCCGAGCGGCACATCGAGGCCACCAAGCTCACTCTGGACGACGATCCGGAGCCGTACGACCTGCTGACGTACATCGCCGCGTACGGCTGTTTTCCCCGGTTGGGCACCAGGTACTGCACGAAGGCCTTCAAGGAGCAGGTCGAGGATGCCTCGTTCACCCCGATCATCAACGGCTTGAAGGTGAAGCTGGGTCTGGCGACCAAGCCCAACGCGGTCAAGTTGACCCGGCGCGTTCGCCGCCTGAAGTCGCTCGGACTCCGCAGCGACGAATCTCGCGACCGCGCCGCCCGCTCTGGGCAATGTTGCGCGGGCTGCATCAGCCGTGCTGCGGAGAAGTGCCTGGACACTACCGCGTCAGCTCGCTGCTCGTGCCGAATAGTCGCTCGATGGGGTGGTCCTGTCCGCGATCTGGCCTGCGCGACTTCTGCGGCTGGTGTACTCACTGCACCGGTGGTGCGGTGGGTGCACCACTGTATGAGGATTGCGCGTGGTCGCTGATCGCGGAGGGTGACGGATGGTTCGGGGAGGTTCGGGCAGTGTGCTCGCTGTTCCGGGGGTTGCCAGGCTGCATGTCGTGGAAGGCATCTCGATGTTGCGGCCCGAGGCTGCAGTCTTTGAGAAGACCCTTGACCCTGTTGCCCATTCGGGTTGTGGGCTGACAGCGGCTTGATTGTGCTGGCACGGTTGGTGCTGCGGCCGGTTCCTTCCTGATCCCCGGTCGCGGGGTGGGAGTGGTCGTGTCGTTGGAGCCGCGGTCGTGGCCGGAGCCGGATCCCGTGGTGACGCGGGCGGTCCGGGCGAAGAACTACGGACGCGCGGTGCCGTTGCCGGTGGCGGTGCGCGACCGGCTCGGGGAACTGTTCCCGGACGAGGAGTTCGCGGCTGCATTCGGCAAGACGGGGCCGGCGGGTTGGTCTCCGGGGCGCCTGGCGTTGGTGACGGTGTTCCAGATGGCGGAGAACTTGACGGACCGCCAGGCCGCTGAGGCGGTGCGTGACCGGCTCTCGTGGGCCTACGCGTTGGGGCTGGGGCTGGAAGACACCGGCTTCGACTTCACCGTGCTGTCCCAGTTCCGCACTCGGGTAGTTGAGCACGGTCTGGAGGAGAAGGTCCTGGACCTGCTGCTGACCCGTCTGAAAGCGCAGGGTCTGGTCGGGGCCGGGGGCAAGCAGCGCACCGACTCCACCCGTATCGTCTCCGCGGTGCGGGACCTGAACCGCCTGGAGCTGGCGGGTGAGTCGGTACGCGCGGCAGTGGAGGCGTTGACGGTGGCGGCCCCGCACTGGGTCGCCGGCGTGCTGGACGTGCCCGGCTGGTCGCGTCGCTACGACACCCGCATCGACACCTGGCGCATGCCCTCCTCCGCCACCAAGCGCGACCAGCTCGCGCTGACCTACGCCCGCGACGGCCTCGCCCTGCTCAGCTCCGTCTACGATCCGCGCTCCGAACCCTGGCTGCGCGAGCTGCCCGCGGTGCAGACCCTGCGCACCGTGCTGCTGCAGAACTACACCCGCACCACCGCGCAGAACGGACGCGAGGCGGTGGCCCGCCGCACCAGGACCGAGGAGGGCGGCGACGGGCTGCCGCCCGGCCATCTGCGCATCGCTTCCCCTACGACCTCGACGCCCGCTGGTCCGCCAAGCGCGACACCTTCTGGAACGGGTTCAAGCTGCATGTGAGTGAGAGCTGCACGGATGCGCCCGAGAAGGAGCGCACCGCCCCGAACCTGATCACGAACGTGGCCACCACCGCCTCCACCGTCCCCGACACCAAGGCCCTGGACGGCATCCACCAGCAGCTTCAGCGCCGCGGCCTGCCTCCGGGCGAGCACTACCTCGACTCCGGCTACCCCAGCGCCGAACTGATCGTGAAGTCCCGCAAGACCTACGGCATCACGCTGATCACCCCGGTTCTGCTCGACCAGTCCCGCCAGACCCGCGCCGCCCAGGGCTTCCAGGCCGACGCGTTCACCATCGACTGGAAGTACCAGCAGGTCACATGCCCCCAGGGACAGACCAGCTCCTCCTGGAGCCCGTGCACCCAGCACGGCCACCCGATGATCGTGGTCGCCTTCACCAAGCCGACCTGCGGCCCCTGCCCGGTCCGCGAGTTATGCACCACCAGCCGCCGGGGCTTCCGGCAGCTCACCTTGAACCCTCGCCCGCTGACCGAGGCCCTGCGCACCGCACGCGCCGAACAGGCCGACCGGGACTGGCAGGACGCATACGCCCTACGCGCCGGTGTCGAGGGCACCATGCGACAAGCGATCGCCGTCACCGACAGCCGCCGGGCCCGCTACCGCGGCCTGGCCAAGACCCACCTCGAGCACGTCCACAGCGCCGTCGCCCTCAACCTTATCCGCCTGAACGCCTGGTGGAACGGCAGGCCACTCGACCGCCGCCACACCAGCCACCTCGCCCGACTCGAACTCAGCCTCGCCGCGTAACCGAATGGGCAACAGGGTCACCCTTCAAGGGTTCGGCGATCACCAAAGGGCCCGTCGCCTGTCGCTGGGGACGATCAAAGATCGTGCTCGGATCGTGCGGCAGGTGCAGGCATTTTCGGGCGGCTACCCGTGGGAGCCGGCTTGGAACCTGGCCATGTTCGACCGATGGTCAGCCATGCTTGCGGACAGCGTGGCCACGACGACCATGCGGGGCTACCAGGGCGATCTCGCCCTGTATCTGACCTATCTGAGCGATCCGGCCTACGAGTGGCCGCAGGTCTGTATGGAGAGGTTCGGTACGTTCACTGGCTTCGCCCTACGGGACCTGAACTCCGTGCGTCATTCGCAGGAGTACATGGGCCAGCCCAGTGGCAACCGGCCCCTGACACGGCCGGAGATCAAGCTCTTCTTCGGACAGATGGATCCGGAGATCAAGCGGTTGCGGGCAGCGGGGCACAAGGGCGCCCTGGCAGCAGCCCGGGACCTGGCGATGTTCACCACGATGTATGGCTGGGGGCTTCGACGGCGGGAGACGGCCCGTCTGGAGACGCATGACTGGCGGCGGCAGGCAAAGTTGCCGGAGTTCGGCGATTATGCGGGCCTGGCGGTCCGCTGGGGCAAGGCCGCCGGCGCGGGGCAGCCGCCGAAGCGGCGGATGGTGATCTCGGTCTGGCCCTGGGCGGTCCGGACTGTCCAGCTCTACATGGAACACGTCCGCCCGCTGTTCTACGCCGACCGTGATGATGACAGCGTGATGTTCCCCACCGAGCGCGACGAGGTCATCTCCGAGCGCGCGGTGAACCAGCGATTCCAGCACTGGCGCGAGATTGGCAAACTGCCGGAATCGCTGGGCCCTCACTGCCTGCGGCACACCTACGTGACCAGGCTGATCGAGGCGGGATACGACGGCCAGTTCGTGACCGAGCAGGTCGGGCATTCGCACGCGGCAACTACTGCGATTTATACGGCGCTCAGCAGCGACTTCAAGAACTTGAAGGTCCGAGAGTTCCTGGATGCTGCCGAGAGCATCCAGCTTGCGGCTGTGTTCGCCCTGGCGGAGGCCGAGGCGGACATGGACGACGACTTCAGCGAACAGCCAGCCGGGGAGCCCGTCAGCGCCGCCGGCCGCCCGAGGAGGACGTGATGGCGGCGATCCCCGCAGCCGGGAACCCGCAGGGCAAGGAAGAGCTGGGGGCTCTCCAGCCCCGCTACGAGTGGCGGCTCCAGGAACTGATGGCAGTCCGCAGAAATTGGTACAGCACGACCAAGCTCGGGGCAGAGCTCCACAAGTACGGCTTCGACATGGACCGCAGCAGTATCTACCGGCTGGTGAAGACCGACCGGCCGCCGAAAATGCCGCTGGAGCTGATTCTCGCGCTCTGCAAGATCCTCAAGAGCACTTTCGAGGAACTGGTCGTCGAAGTCGAACCCGAGGTTCCCGTCGAGCCGCCGACTCCGAAGGGCCCGAGGCCGGTGGTTCCCGATATGTCGTTGCTGGCCACGGACTTCTTCGACGCCGAGGCCTGAGGTGGGAACGAAGGAACGGGGCATCTGCAACGGCTGCGGTCAGGAGCGCTATCTCATCCTCAAAGCTGCGAGGCTCTGCCACACCTGTTACAAGAACAGCAGACCGACAGAGGTCTGCTGCACATGCGGAAGGCCGACGGTTCCGGTCTACCACGACCAGAACGGCGCCTGGTGCCAGACCTGCCGGTCCAAGGCCCGCGCCGAGCCGTGCTCGGTCTGCGACCGGATCGGCAGGGTCGCAGTGCGCCGCGCTGGCAGTCCGGTCTGCCGACGCTGTTACCAGCGAGAGCGACGGGTGTCCCATCCGTGTCACGTCTGCGGCCGCACCCTCAGGGCGACGAAGAACACCCCCACGGGTGTCATGTGTTACGGCTGCCACCGCAAGACACTGCCCAAGGAGAATTGCTGCGTCTGCGGCCGTGAAGTCGTGGCCTCCGCGCATACCAAGGAGGGGGCCTGGTGCGATACCTGCCGCAACCGTGCTCGTGCGGAGCCGTGCTCCCTATGCGGCATCACCCGGAAAATCACCGTCAGGCAAGAGGACGGCAGTCCGGTTTGCAGTGCCTGCTATCAGCGGTTGAACCGCGGCGACCGCCCGAGGCACCGGTGTGTCGACTGCGGAGAGACGAGGGCCGCCGACCGGATATCGGAAGACGGGCCTCTCTGTGAGAAGTGCAACAACCGGCGGGCACCGGTCGTGCTCTGCCCCCGATGCGGTCAACGCCGCAAGGTCGGCGTCCTCAACAGCGGGCTCTGCCGCGCCTGTGTCCAGCAGACCCGCCCCTGCGAACCATGCCGCATCTGCAGCCGGAGCATGCCAGTCGCTTACCGTGACGACGAAGGTCTTCCCTGGTGCGACGGCTGCCGCCGCCGCGACCGAGCCGAACCCTGCTGCGGCTGCGGCATCACGAAGGTGATCAGCGCACGCGACCACCGCGGCCCCTGGTGCATGACCTGCTGGCAGCACGCCCGACCAGGCCCCACCTGCGTCGACTGCGGACAACTCCCGTCCATGCCAATGGCCACCCGGGATGGCACACCCCGCTGCGTGTCCTGCTACGCAGCAGCCAGCGTCCCCTGCACCCGCTGCGGGACCCTCGCCAGAGCCGAACGCCGCTGGCCTGAGGGCCCCGTCTGCCTCCCCTGCACAGACACAGTCCGCTTCACCCACCAGCACTGCCACCAATGTGGCCAGATGGCCGCCGTCTTCCGCTACGAAGAAGCTGGTCCCATTTGCCCCGAATGCGCCGGAGTGACCTTCGCCTACCGCTGCCCGACCTGCGCGTCCATGGGTCGTCTCCTGCAGGGCGAGTGTCCTCGCTGCAGGGCCGAGAGGGAACTGAACGAGACGTTCACCGGCCCTGATGGCCGCCGCTCGGCCCGGCTCGCACCCCTGGCCGAAGTCCTGGAGCGCTACGACAACCCGTACTCGCTGGTCCTCTACCTGCGCCGGCCCGGCGGCCAACTCATCCGCGCGATCGTCAGCGGCGAACTCGACTGCTCCCACGATGCCCTCGACGCTCTCCGCCAGACCTCGTCTGCCCATCACCTGCGCGGTTTGCTCGTACTGTCCGAGATCTTGGAGCCGAGAGAGGAACAACTCGCGCAGTTAAGAAGGGATATCCAACTCTGCCTCGACGGGGTGACCCATCCGCGCGACAGGTCAATCCTTGCCCGGTATGCCCAATGGCACTTGATGCCTTTCGCACACGAACATCTCGGACGAACCGGGTTCAACCGATTTCATCGCGAACATCTCCGCCGCAGACTGCACGCCGCCCGCGACCTGCTCGACCATCTTCGCCGGCGTGAGCACAGCCTTGCTGACGTTTCCCAGAGCCTCCTCGACCGATGGCTGATCGCCAACAAAACCCTCCAAAGCTATGCCAGGTCGTTCCTGATCTGGGCAGCTTCCTGCGGACTCGCCCCCCAGAACGTCGCCATCGCCACCGCCGTGAGATCCGTCGACCGGTCGATCATGAGCGACGCCGACCGGATTCTGACTGCCCTCAAGCTGGAGACCGATGCCTCACAGGCGATCCTCGACCGCGTCGCCGGCTGTCTTGTCCTGCAATACGGACAGCGGGCCGACCGACTGGTGAAGCTCACCGTCAGCCACGTCCGGGTGCACCCAGAGGAACCCGGGGTCCTCGGACTTCAGCTCGGCCGAGATCCCCTCTGGCTCCGGCCCCGGCTGTCGGTCCTGTTGCAACAGCTCATCAACGAGAGGCGCCCGCTGGCGGCTCCGCTCAGGACACGCGAGACACCCTTTCTCTTCCCTGGCCTTCGTCCCGACCAGCCCATGCACTCCAACACCCTGCAGAGACGGCTGAAGCAGCTGGGGGTCCCCAGCATCAGCAAGGCCCGCAACGGTGCCTGGCTCGCCCTGGTCGGCGCAGTCCACTGGAAGATGCTCGCCGACCTCCTGGGCGCCGCCGACGGCACAGCCCATACCTGGCACACCCTCAACGGGGGAGACCGGGCCAGCTATGTCGCCAGCCGTCTCAAAGACGCACATACACCGACCGGGGCCGAATAACTCACGGCTTCTTCGGCCGCGAGTGTCTGCTACTGCGTGTCACAGTGCGCCTGACTCGCTGCAGGTCCCTGCCAGATGTGGCGGGGGGCACATTTTTTGAACCTTCTGAGCACCCGTCACGTTTCTGTTGTTAGGGGCTAAGTTCGACCCCCGACGGTCACCACCCTAATAACCAAACGCCAAGAAGGTTGTGAGCATGGCCATCACCGAACAGCCATTGGCGTCTATTGTTGAGTACGCGTCAATCGATGATGCGTTGGGTCCCGCTACTCGCCGTTACTTCGGCGATGGACTACGAAGGGTCGAGCAGTCGATCTCAGACATACATATTGGTCTGGGCCAGGTGTCGGTCGTCAGCGCCACGGGTAGCTTGGCTTATCCGGCCCTGTGGTCTTCCAAGAGTTCGTCTGCCGGGGAGCTGAAACCTCATCTGAGCAGTGTCGATGCCGTCGTCTTTGCTGTGTGGCTGGCGGAGTGCTACCTACTCCAGGTCTACGGCCTGAACGAGGAGCAGATCTCCCGCGCATGGATACGCTCGCTGAACATCAGGGCTGGCGCGGCGCCGGTCGAAAACCTGGACGCATTCCCCATTTCAGCTCGGGGAGCGGACACTTTCCGGCAGCCGTACTCCATTCTTGACTATGTGACAAAGTTTGAATGCATGATCGCCAACATCAAGGTCGAAATTACGGTTGAGCATGAAATCAGCCACCTGTCCCACAAGGTGGCATCCTTCCCGTCGGCATCCGAGGTCCTGGGTCAATCTTTCCCGCTGTACGGCGTTGGACACAGGGAAAATATTCGTTCCGTCGAGAACGTGGTGGTACGCATCGAAAAGGAAAAGACCGATGCCCGTGGAGCAGTCACGCTTACACCAAATTCCATCAGGGCTTACGGGGGAATTTCTTCGGCGTACGCTCGTAGCGTCTCGGTGCTGGATGGAATTATTGTCACGGCTCAATTGATTCAGGCTTCCCTTTATCGCCTGGACGCCGTCAGCCGTGATGATTCCTCGACCCTCTGGATGCGGCATTTCTCGTTCTCTACGGAGACGCCCTATCAGCCGTTCGCAAGTCCTTTCATGGCGTCCGCGAATACTAAGTCCTTGCGGCTTATCGAAAAGGGTGGAGTTGAATGGCGCATGGCAGATTTTGAGGCAAGCATGCTCAGCATGTCTGGGACAGCATCCGTGACCCACATATTGCCCTCCAGATGAAAAGCAAACTCTAATTTTCTTTAGATGAGCGGAATTTATTATGACTGACGCAATTCGCCTGGCTGTATCGGGTACATATTCGACCGGGAAGTCGACCACAACTGAGGCGCTTTCCCTGGCGGTTGGCATTCCGCGCACCCATGCGCTTACGGCCCGTGAACTGATTCAGGGCATAGCGCCGGGTAAGCAACTCGAAGAGCTCACCGCGAGTGAACTGACGGCGCTTGGTTTGCGAAGGCTGGAGGAGCGGATCCATCACGAGGCCATACAGACCGGCTCCTATGTTTCCGACGGCTCCGTGGTTCACGAGTGGATCTACGGTGTTGGACGCCTGAAAATCGGCGTCAGCCCCGGAGCGCCGGCACCATTGCGTATCGCTAAGCGTATCGTCGGGCTGCCTTACGTAGCCTTCTATCGGCAGTACATGGAAGCATACGGAATCGTGGTGAAGGCAAGAGCAAAAAAGATGTATGACGCCTATGTTCACCTACCGGTGGAGTTTCCACTGAAAGCAGATGGCCATCGCCCGGTCTCGGAAGAATTCCGGGCGCTTTCGGACCGCCTGCTAATCGAAACAATCGAGGAAATGGGAATACCCTACCATGTCGTCGGCGGCTCAATCGAGGAGCGGCTTGAAAAAATAATCGGCATTTTCGAATTCCCATTGGTGATGCCCATAAAGGACGCTGTCGAACAGGCAAAAGAAAAGGTGCGGGCTGCGACAGCTCTCATCGAGGAAGATGCCAAGAAGGCAGCTTCCCTTCGTCCTGACACCCGAATTCAGAAGATGAAGGCTGCCTTGCGGTTCTAGCCGAAACATTGCACCTGAATCTAACACGCATTCTGAAAATTCTTGAGAGGTGTTCGCATGAGTAACCACCCCGACGAAGGCCGAGATGTCATCATTATCGGCGGTGGCCCGGGAGGTCTATCCGTCCGCCACATGCTGCATAAATTCGGGCTGACAACACTGCTTATTGAGCGAGGCGCAGGTGTTGGCGCACGTTGGAGTGAGCATTGGGATAGCGTCCGGCTCAACTCGGGACGGGGAATTTCTTCCCTTCCCGGCCACCGTATACCTCGACAGTATGGTCCCTGGGTGAGTCGAGACAACTTCGTGCAGTACTTGACCCAATATTCCCAGATGAGCGGCGATCCGATCGAATTCGGTGCTTCGGTAACGCGGGTTGACCAAGCCGGAAGGGATTGGGTCGTGAAGACATCGGCCGGAGAGTACAGCGGCACCGCTGTCGTTTTGGCAACTGGGCTCAACGGTCCGGCTTTCGTCCCTGAGTGGGCACGTGAGGGTGATTTCAAGGGCGAATTGGTACACGTCACTCAGTACAAAAATTCAGCTCCCTATGCCGGGCGCGATGTTCTAGTGGTAGGAACCGGTGCCAGCGCCCATGACATCGCACTCGATCTGGTGAATGGCGGTGCCGGGAAGGTCCGTGTATCCGTTCGCACGCCGCCGATCCTCGCGCCCAAACGTATGCTCGGCTTCTCATCGGCAGCCCTGACATACGTCACGAAACACTATTTGAAGCTGCCGTCCACCATGCTCGACAAATCCTCGCTTAATGTCCACCGTCGGTTTTTCCCCGAGGCAGAACAGTATTTTGGTGCACCGCCGACGGGAATGATGACGGCCTTCGCCGAACGGGGCCACGGAGTCACCATGGAAATCGGTCTGCTAGATGCTCTCAAAAAGGGAGAAGTGACAACCGTCCCGGCGGTTATCCGCCTGGACGGTGACGACGTTATCCTTGCCGACGACCAGCGAATTCAGCCTGACGTCGTTGTGCTGGCCACAGGCCAGCGGGCCGGAATCAGTTCAATAGTCGGGCACCTCGGAGTACTCGGAACAGATGGGCGTCCCCTTGTTCATGGCGCCGAGACTCTGGAAAAAGCCCCTGGCCTGCACTTCATTGGCTACCGACTGCCAGGTGGTCAGCTACCGGACATGCGCTACGACGCACCGGCCATCGCGAAGCGTCTGCGACGCGAGCAACGCGTCAGAAACGCCTAATCCACCACAACATCCCACCTGGAGACAACGCAATGCCCGATTCCGTTCACCAGACCACGGGGCCCCGGGGAATGGCCTCCCGTCGTGACGAGGCTCTCCCCGACTCGCCAGATCTCACAACTACCACTGGTGGGGCCACGCGTGGACGTGGCTGGACCCTAGCCACAGTTGCTATGGCGACCTTCATGCTGATACTCGACCTTACAGTCGTCAACGTCGCACTTCCTGACATCCGGGCCGATTTTCATTCCTCTTTCCCAGCGCTGCAATGGGTCCTGGATGCGTACGCGCTCGGGCTGGCCATCTTTCTCCTCACAGCCGGATCGATCGCAGACAGATCGGGACGCAAGCGCACCTTCAACATCGGCTTTATCGTCTTCATTCTTGGATCCCTCGCCTGTGGACTCTCCCACAATGTGGAAATGCTCTCGCTATCCCGGGCAGTCCAGGGCATCGGTGGTTCGGTGCTGTTCGCCGTTGGACCCGCACTGATAGGACAGGAGTACCAAGGCAAGGACCGGGCCAAAGCATTCGGTGTCTTCGGCGGTGTGGTGGGACTGGCCATCGCCTTCGGCCCGCTCATCGGAGGTGCACTGACCTCGGTGTCCTGGCGGTATATCTTCCTGATCAACGTACCCGTCGGAATTCTCGCACTGATCATATCCTTCTCGCGCGTGAAAGAGTCAAGGGAGACCGCTCCGCGCCCCGTGGGCTGGTCTGGCTTGGTCACCTTCTGTTTTGCCCTGGCACTGCTGGTGCTCGGATTCCTCCGTGGCGAAGCAGAAGGTTGGAAAAGCCCGGTCATCGTGGCCTGCTTTGCCGCCTCCGTCATTCTATTCGGAGCATTCTTCGTCCTCGAACGCCGGTTGGGCGAGCGTGCCATGCTCGACCTCTCACTGTTCCACAACCGCACATTCATGGGCTTCTCGGTCGTGACCATCCTGTGTGCGGCAGCGCAGATGGCCGCCATATTCCTGGAAATCTCCTATGTGCAAAACGAACTCGGCCTGACCGCCTGGCAGGCCGGCGTCCGCTTCCTACCCCTGACTCTCACCCTGTTCATCGCGGCCGGCGTCGTGGGGTTGCTGACCGAAAAGGTGCCGCCGGCTATTCTCCTCGGCGCATCCCTCTCAGCCATCTCTGCGGGAATTGGGCTGGTTTTGCTGGTCACTCCGAACAGTGGATGGACCGCACTGCTGCCAAGTATGATCCTGCTGGGCCTGGGCATGGGGCTGTTTCAACCGCCTCGCGCCTCCTTGGCTATTTCCCTCGTCAAGCCGGAAAAATCAGGAATGTCATCGGGGATGAATGAGACATTTCTTCAGGTTGGGACGGCCGTGGGAATTGCTGCCATAGGTGCGTTCTTTCAGGCTCGGGTGAGTCACCTTTTCGATGCATCCCCATCCGGCCGCGCTCTCGGCGGTAACATCGGAGACACAGTGGCTGCCGGAGGGTCAAGGCAAATTGTCGCGAGCATCCCGGACCCCGAGATCGCCGCACGCGTCGCTCTCGCCGCTCGCACCGCGTTCACGGACGGCTTGCACAATGCCATGGTGGTGTGCATGATCGTTGCGGCGGTCGGCGCGCTGGTCGCCTTTTCTTTCATCCGCCGCAGGGATATGTACGTCAGCGACGCAGACTTGGCGTAGCAACCCGTAGGCAGCTGGCCTAGCCTCGCGCTTTCACGTGGCAGGGCGTCCGGTAGGTGATCAGAAACGCGGAGAGTGATTCTGACCGGAAAACTCGACGGTCAGGTGGGTACTGCGAGATAGCCCCTCGGCGGTGGCTGTCGGGGGCTCTTCCGGGGTGTTCGGGGGTGTCGGGAGGAGTTCAGGCGGCTGCCGGGGCGAGGGTGACGTCGTGGCCGAGGGCCTTGAGCTGGCGGACCAGGTCGCGGGCCTTGCGTGCGGGGTCGAGGTTGCGGGCATGGAAGTCCGCGCCCAGTTCGCGGTAGCGGGCGGTCGGGTTGGCCATCAGGTGCCAGACGGACACCAGGATCGAGCGGGCGACCGCGACCAGGGCTTTCATGTGGCCGCGGCGTTTGACGATGCGCCGGTAGCGGGCGCCGAGGAAGGTGTCGGTGCGCGCGGCGGAGATCGCCGCCTCGCCCAGGGCTCCCCGGAGCCAGGGATTGCCCTTGCCCGTCGGCCCGGAGGTGTTCTTCCCGCCGGACTGGATGGTGCGTGGGGAGAGTTTCGCCCAGGAGACAAGGTGGCCGGCGGTGGGGAAGACGGTCATGTCCAGGCCTGTCTCGGCGAGGATCACCTGAGCGGTGCTGGGGCCGACGCCGGGGATCTCGTCGAGTCGTTCCACGTCGGTGATCGGCATCAGCGTGCCCTGACCCGGGCCTTCGTCGTCCTCGGTGGTGGACAGTTCGGCCAGGCGGATGGTGATCCGGGCGGTGAGCTTGTCGATCTGCACGGTGAGGTAATCGACGGTGTCCAGCAGTATCCGGCACATGAATGCGTGGTGCTCCTCGAACCGGCCGGTCAGGGCTTCGGCGAGGGTGGTGTGACTGGCCTTGATCGTGCCGTGGGCCAGGTCCGCGAGGGCCTTGGGGCTGCGCTCGCCCGCGATCAGTGCCTGCAGCATCGCGCGCCCCGAGACCCCGAAGATGTCGGCGATCACGGTGGACAGCTTGATCTGGGCGTCTTCGAGGAGCTTCTCGGTTCGCTGCTTGTGGCGGGTGCGCTCGTGGGTCATCACCGCACGCGCCCGGGTGAGGTCGCGCAGTTCACGGACCGGCTTCGGGGGCACGAACGAGGCCCGGAGCATGCCGCGCTCGGCCAGCTTCGCCAGCCAGACCGCGTCCAGGCGGTCGGTCTTCGGCCGGCCCGGGACGTTCTTGACGTCACGGGCGTTGACCAGCCAGCACTCCAGGCCACGCGACTCCAACAGGAAGAAGTACGGCTTCCAGTAGGTCGATGTGGCTTCCATGACCACGCGGGTGACGCCCTGGCAGATGAGGTGGTCGGCCAGGTCCAGGATCGCGCCGCTGGTCGCGATGGTGTTGAAGACGCGCTGGGTCCGAAAGCCCGGCCTGTCCTCGTGCGGCAGGCGCACGCACACCATCCCGGACGCCTTGGCGATGTCGATCGCCGCGACCCGCTCCACAAGCTCGACCGCCTGCTCGATCTCCTCGATGTCTTCGGCCTCAGCCATGAACCCCTCCCCTTCACACCGTGCCAGTACAGGACGGTGCCTGCCCGTGGGACCGCTGGGGGAGCGAGAATCTGACCGGCGTGCTCGGAGGCAACAGTGCGTGGCCCCTCTGCGGTCCCGGCGCCAGACTGACCTACGGGCTCACAGTCCCAACGAAGCATCGGGGTCGGCGGGCAGGCACCGCGATCATGTTTTCACGCCAGCAAGGCGTACCCGAAAGGGATCAGGGGGACTGACCTGCAACGATGGGACTTGTCTAGGGTCCAGGTCGTCGCGTGAAAGAAGCACTCTCCAGGTGAAGAAGCGTATCGGGTCCTACCCGTGTGTCCGTACCGAAGGTGGTGGTCGCGGGGTGGTCTCCCAGGCCGGCGGTGTGCTGCTGGTGGAGACGATCCGCAAAACGGGCCTGGACAGGGCGATATCGGCGGCGTTGGCGCCGTGGCGCAAGTCGCGGGCGGTGCATGATCCGGGCAAGGTCCTGCTGGATGTGGCGCTGGCGGTCGCGCTGGGCGGGGACTGCCTGGCAGATGTGGGCATGCTTCGGGCCGAGCCAGCCGTGTTCGGGCCGGTCGCCTCCGACCCGACAGTCTCCCGCCTGATCGACACCCTTGCCGCCTCGGGCGAGAAGGCACTGACCGCAATCCGCACAGCCCGGTCCGAAGTCCGTTGCCGGGTCTGGAAGTTGGCCCGCGACGGGGCTCCGGACGCTGGCGGGCAGGTGACCGTGGATCTGGACGGAGTGCTGGTCATCGCCCACTCGGACAAGCAGGACGCCGCCCCGACCTGGAAGAAGACCTACGGTCACCACCCGCTGATGGGTTTCGTCGATCACGGCTCCGGTGGCACCGGTGAACCTGTCGCGTCCCTTCTCAGGGCGGGCAACGCGGGCTCGAACACGGCCGCCGACCACATCGAGGCCGCCCGCCTCGCCCTCGCTCAGCTGCCCACGAAGTACCGGCGGGGGCGACAGACCTTGATCCGCTGCGATTCCGCGGGCGGCACCCACGAGTTCGTCGCCTGGATCGCCCAGCGCGGGCGCTGGCTGTCCTACTCGGTCGGCATGGTGATCACCGAAGCCATTCACCAGCACGTCCTGAAGATCCCTGCATCGGCATGGACGCCGGCCGTCGAGACCGGCGGCGAGGTCCGCGACGGGGCCTGGGTCGCCGAACTCACCGGCGACCTGCTTGAGGGCTGGCCGAAGGGCATGCGGCTGATCGTCCGCAAGGAACGGCCGCATCCCGGGGCCCAGTTGAGGATCACCGATGCGGACGGCATGCGGATCACCTGCTTTGCTACCAACACCGCCGGCCGTCCCATCGCCGAACTCGAGCTCCGTCACCGGCTGCGGGCCCGGGCCGAGGACCGTATCCGAGCTGCCCGCGCGACGGGCCTGCGCAATCTGCCCCTGCACGACACCGCGCAGAACAAGGTGTGGCTGGAGATCGTCCAGATCGCACTCGACCTGCTGGCCTGGATGCCCATGCTCGCCCTGACCGGCCAGACCCGTCTCTGGGAACCCCGCCGCCTCCGCTTCCGCCTGTTCTCCGCAGCCGCCCAGCTCGTCACCACCGGCCGGCGCCGCATCCTCCGCCTCGCGGCCCACTGGCCCTGGACCAACGAGATCACAGACGCCCTTGCACGGCTCACACTCCTGCCGAACCCCGGCTGACCAGCAGCTTCCCTACCCCTGCGAGTAGCACCACCCCACCCGGAGCAGTGGAACCCGGCGCCCACCCGACGCGACACTCGGGCCCACGGCCTGCCCGGCATCAGCCACCGAAAGCGAAACGGTCCACCGGCTCCCTCGCGGACCGTCAAGAAAGATCGAGGCTAGCTAGGAGCGTGTCTCGGTAACGAGCAAGGGGCTCGCTGGCCGTGATCGATGGGATCGGTCGCGGCCGTTTCGTGTGCACCTGTGAGGCCGTGGTTGGGTCCTTCCCGGCTGTTGTTCGGCTGGTAGGGCCTGTGGCGTGGGCCGGGGGCCTGGCTGGTCAGCCGGCCTGGGCGGCGAGCCCGGAGTGTCGGAAGATCTTGCGGAGGTTGTGGCAGGCGGCGAGCAGTCGCCACTCACCGCGGGCGCCGTCCTCGCCACGCAGGAGGAGCTGGCGGCCGTTCTGGCAGGTCATGACCTGTCCGAAGACAGGTTCGACGATGGCTTTGCGGCGGCTGTATGCCTTCCGGCCGGGTTTGGTCCGCAGTTTGCGGGCCATGCGCTCCTTCAGCGTGGCGTCCTTGGGGATGCGTCCGCGTGGAGCGGGCGGGACCTGCTCGTCGTGGGCGAGTCGGCCGGTGGCCATGAAGGTGTCGGTGCCGCAGGCCAGTTGGCGCTCGTTCGCGGCTTCGAGGTTGGTCTCGGAGCAGTACCCGGCGTCGACCAGGGCCTGCTTGGGGTGGATGCCGGTGTTGTGGGCGGACTGGTCGAGCATCGTGGTGTAGTTCAGTGCGTCGGAGGGGTTGGTCGTCACGTCGGCGGCGGTGATGACCTGGTGTTCTTCGTCGACGACGGCCTGGGCGTTGTAGGCCTGGATGTAGGCGCCGTCGCTGTTCTTCATGATCCGCGAGTCGGGGTCGGTGAAGTTGGCCTGGGCTTTGGGCTTGGGACGGGCCTTGGCGGCGGCCGCTTCCCCGGCGTCGGTGACGGCCTGCTCGTCGCTGCTGGCGGCACGTTCCTGACGGCGGCGTTCCTTGTCCTCGGCGTGGGCGCGGGCCTTGGCGGCGGCCTCGGCCTCGATCTGCGCGCGGGCGGCCTGCAGCTTCGCCAGGCGTTTCTCACGCCGGTCCAGCTCGGCGGGCAGGTCCGCCTCCTTGCCGTCCACGCCGAAGGTGTCGTCCTCGGCTTCGTCGGCGGCCTCGGCGTCGGTCAGCAGGGCGTGGGCCTTCGCTTCCAGAGCGGCGATCTCGGCCTCTATCCGCTCTTCCTTGTCGACCAGGCGGCCGTAGCTCATCGCCTTGTGTTTGGAGGCGCTGGCCTCCAGTTTCGTGCCGTCCAGCGCGACGCGTCCCATCTTGACCATGCCGAGTGTCTGTGCGAGGTGCAGGGACTGGGTGAACAGACCGGCCAGCGCGTCGAGGTGGCGGCGGCGGAAGCGGGCGATCGAGCGGAAGTCCGGTTCCTGGCCGGCGGCCAGGAACCGGAACGCGACATCGTCGGCCAGGCGGCGCTCGATCGCCCGGGAGGAGCGGACGCCGGTGGTGTAGCCGTAGATCAGCAGTCGTACCATCAGCCGCGGATCGTAGGGCGGGTAGCCGCGCTTTTCGGTGTAGTCCGCCAGGACCGGTCCGAGGTCGAGCACCTCATCGACCAGGTCGGCGACGAACCGGGCCAGGTGGCCCTCGGGCAGCCAGTCGTCCAGCGACGGCGGCAGCAGCAGGACCTGATGCGGATCGAAGGGCCGAAACGTCTTGTCCACCGCCGCCAGCTGACCCTGCGGCCGCTTCTTCCCGACCGGCTCGACCTCGAACAGCCCCTCGCCACCACGCATACCGTGATCATCCCGTATGAATAATCACGAACCGCAGGCGGGTTGCCGGTTACTGAGACATGCTCCTAGGGTGGACACATGGATCTTGCGGACGATTTGATCACCCGCCCATACGACGTATACCAGGGGCTGCGGACCACCTCTCCGGTACACCGCATCACGGGAACGGATGGGCAACCTGCCTGGCTCGTCACTCGGTTCGACGACGTTCGCGCAGGCCTTGCCGATCCGCTGCTGTCGCTGGACAAGACGCATGCGCGTGAGGGCAATTACCGGGGGCTGTCCCTGCCTCCGGCTCTGGACGCCAACCTCCTGAATATGGATCCTCCCGACCACACCCGTCTGCGTCGCCTCGTCGGGAAGGCTTTCACCCAGCGCCGGGTCGAGCAGCTGCGCGCGCCGATCCGCGCCACCGCCGACCAACTCCTGGACGCTCTGGGCGCGGACGGCACCACAGACCTGATCACCGCCTATGCGGCCCCGCTGCCGATCACCGTAATCTGCGATCTCCTCGGCGTCCCGGCAAGCCACCGCAGGGACTTCCGTTCCTGGACAACAGCGCTGATCGCCCCGGATCCGGCCCGCCCCCACGAAGCCAAGGAAGCCATCGTGGCCATGCTGGGCTTCTTCACAGAGCTCATGGCCCACAAGCGGCGCGAGCCGGCCGACGATCTCCTTTGCGACCTGATCGCCGTACGGGACACGGAGGGCGACCGGCTCACCGAGGACGAGCTGATGTCCTTGGCCTTCCTCATCCTCTTCGCTGGCTATGAGAACACCGTCCAGCTGATCGGCAACGGGATCCTGGCCCTGTTGCAGCATCCGGACCAGATGGTGCTGCTGAGGCAGGACCCGTCCCGGATTCCTGCCGCCGTCGAGGAGTTCGCCCGTTTCGAGGGCCCGGCCTTGCTTGCCATCCGGCGCTTCGCGATCGAGGACGTGACGATCGGCGGCGTCCGGATTCCGGCGGGCGAGACGGTACTGCTGTCCCTGTCCGCCGCCAACCGCGACCCGGATCGCTTCCCGGACCCGGACCGCCTGGACCTCGGCCGCGATGCCGGCGGCCACCTGGCGCTCGGCCACGGCATCCACTACTGCCTGGGCGCACCCTTGGCACGAGCCGAGACTGAGATCGCCCTGGCCGCGCTCCTGGAGCGGTTCGCGGATCTTGAGCTCACCGGGAACGAACCGCGGTGGCGGCCTTCGCTGCGCGCCCGAGGACTCCTCGAACTGCCGGTGCGCTACGCAGCCACCGAGTCCTCGTCCTGACCGAGGCACTCGTCGACGACGCCGCTGCCCTGTCCGGCGTGGGCGGGGCAGCTAGCCTCGCCGTTTCGGTTGGGCTGAGGCGGCGTCGCTGATCGCCAACTGTTGGGTGGCCGATGTGATTTCGGTGCTTGGGCAGGTCGGAGTCCCGGCGCGGTGGTCGGGTTCTCCGGGTTCTTTCGGGTCGTGGGCGGACGGGGGTTTGCTGGTCAGCTGGCGGGTCGGGGCAGTGCGGCGAGGCGGTGGAAGGCCGTGGCCAGTTCGTGTCTCCAGGGCCAGGTCGCCGATATTCGCAGGTGGAGGCGTCGGCCGCCGCGGGTGAGGCGGGCCGTGACGTGCAGTAGCCGGTAGCGGAGTTTCTTCGGCTCGGCGGTGGCCAGCTCCCCGTCCAGGAGGAGGACACGGGTCCAGGCGAGCAGGTCGATCGCGGCGAGGCTGAGTTCGAGCCAGACGGCGTTGACGGCGAAGTCGCGGGAGGGGAAGCGGCCGAAGCCGGTGGTCTTGCCGCACCGGATGTGGTCCTCGACAGTGGCATGTCCGCGGTGGCGGACCTCCAGGAACTGGGCGGAACCGCCACCGGAGTACGGGGTGTCGGTGAGGAACACCTGATGCCGCAGGCCCTCGTCCTGGTCGAACAGGGACAGCTGGGCTCCGGGGTGCGGCCGCTCTCGGCGCACGATGATGCGGGTGCCGGCCGGGTAGCCGTCCAGATCGACCATGCCGGTCAGCTCGGCGACCTCGGCGCCATCACGCAGAGTCCCGTCCTGGTCCAGGGCGGGATGCCAGAGGCGGTCGGGCATGGCCCGGACAGCGCGACGGACCGGCTCGGTGATGGCGTATCCGACCGAGAAGAAGGTACGGATTCCTCGTTTCCGCACGTCGCGGACGTGGGCGAGGAATGCTTTCGCGGATCCGGCACTGTCGGTGCGGACGAGGATGTCGGTGCCGTGAAGTTGAGCGTCGGGGATCTGCGCGAGTGCCTGGTCGAACACCGTGATGTGGTCGCTCGCGGTGTTGGCACCGGCGTTTCCGGGACGCAGTCGGCCCGACAGTGCCTCGCCGGTGTTGGCCAGGAAGCACAGCAGCGGGTGGAAGCCGAAGCCGCCTTTATAGGTGGGTGCGGCCTGCTCCTTCTCGGAGTGGCAGGTGATCAGCGTGGCGTCGAGGTCCAGGACCAGCCCGGGCAGAATGCGTCCCGCGGCCCGGACTGCGGGTATGCCCTCGCCTTGCTCGGCGGCCTGCATCCAGGCGACTTCCCGAGCTTGGGCACGCGCCGCGCGCAGAGAAGCCAGTGTCCTCTCGTCGGTGTCGGCGAGCAGTCGCCAGGCCGTCGGTGCCGAGGCGACCGAACCGAACACCCCTGCCTGGTCCCGCAGTACGGCCAGGTCCGCGATGGCCTCACCGCCGTCGGCGAGCACCACCGCCAGGTCGGTGGCGATCCGGCCCGGATCATGCCCGGTCCCGCGCGGCCGAAGTGGCCTGAGCGCGGTGGAGTACGCGGCGGTCAGCCCGGTGGCATCAGCGAGATCGGCCAGTAACCGTGCCCCGGCATGCCCGACCACCCCCGAACCATCTGCACTGACCTGGATCTTGGGACGCAACCCGATAGCCTGCACGTAGAAAGTGCCCTCCGCCTGGACCGACAGAACTCCTCAGCAAGGTTCATCGTCCCAGGTCAGGAAGGCACTTTCGCATTTCCGCCCCAAAGCCAGCCGTACCCAAGTGAAACGGCGAGGCTAGGAGCGTGTCTCAGTAACCGGCAACCCGCCTGCGGTTCGTGATTATTCATACGGGATGATCACGGTATGCGTGGTGGCGAGGGGCTGTTCGAGGTCGAGCCGGTCGGGAAGAAGCGGCCGCAGGGTCAGCTGGCGGCGGTGGACAAGACGTTTCGGCCCTTCGATCCGCATCAGGTCCTGCTGCTGCCGCCGTCGCTGGACGACTGGCTGCCCGAGGGCCACCTGGCCCGGTTCGTCGCCGACCTGGTCGATGAGGTGCTCGACCTCGGACCGGTCCTGGCGGACTACACCGAAAAGCGCGGCTACCCGCCCTACGATCCGCGGCTGATGGTACGACTGCTGATCTACGGCTACACCACCGGCGTCCGCTCCTCCCGGGCGATCGAGCGCCGCCTGGCCGACGATGTCGCGTTCCGGTTCCTGGCCGCCGGCCAGGAACCGGACTTCCGCTCGATCGCCCGCTTCCGCCGCCGCCACCTCGACGCGCTGGCCGGTCTGTTCACCCAGTCCCTGCACCTCGCACAGACACTCGGCATGGTCAAGATGGGACGCGTCGCGCTGGACGGCACGAAACTGGAGGCCAGCGCCTCCAAACACAAGGCGATGAGCTACGGCCGCCTGGTCGACAAGGAAGAGCGGATAGAGGCCGAGATCGCCGCTCTGGAAGCGAAGGCCCACGCCCTGCTGACCGACGCCGAGGCCGCCGACGAAGCCGAGGACGACACCTTCGGCGTGGACGGCAAGGAGGCGGACCTGCCCGCCGAGCTGGACCGGCGTGAGAAACGCCTGGCGAAGCTGCAGGCCGCCCGCGCGCAGATCGAGGCCGAGGCCGCCGCCAAGGCCCGCGCCCACGCCGAGGACAAGGAACGCCGCCGTCAGGAACGTGCCGCCAGCAGCGACGAGCAGGCCGTCACCGACGCCGGGGAAGCGGCCGCCGCCAAGGCCCGTCCCAAGCCCAAAGCCCAGGCCAACTTCACCGACCCCGACTCGCGGATCATGAAGAACAGCGACGGCGCCTACATCCAGGCCTACAACGCCCAGGCCGTCGTCGACGAAGAACACCAGGTCATCACCGCCGCCGACGTGACGACCAACCCCTCCGACGCACTGAACTACACCACGATGCTCGACCAGTCCGCCCACAACACCGGCATCCACCCCAAGCAGGCCCTGGTCGACGCCGGGTACTGCTCCGAGACCAACCTCGAAGCCGCGAACGAGCGCCAACTGGCCTGCGGCACCGACACCTTCATGGCCACCGGCCGACTCGCCCACGACGAGCAGGTCCCGCCCGCTCCACGCGGACGCATCCCCAAGGACGCCACGCTGAAGGAGCGCATGGCCCGCAAACTGCGGACCAAACCCGGCCGGAAGGCATACAGCCGCCGCAAAGCCATCGTCGAACCTGTCTTCGGACAGGTCATGACCTGCCAGAACGGCCGCCAGCTCCTCCTGCGTGGCGAGGACGGCGCCCGCGGTGAGTGGCGACTGCTCGCCGCCTGCCACAACCTCCGCAAGATCTTCCGACACTCCGGGCTCGCCGCCCAGGCCGGCTGACCAGCCAGGCCCCCGGCCCACGCCACAGGCCCTACCAGCCGAACAACAGCCGGGAAGGACCCAACCACGGCCTCACAGGTGCACACGAAACGGCCGCGACCGATCCCATCGATCACGGCCAGCGAGCCCCTTGCTCGTTACCGAGACACGCTCCTAGTCTCCGGCCAGTGCCTTCTTGTCGCGCAGGCGCTCACGCAGGGCACCGACCATGGGGAGCGTCAGACCGCAGAAGAGGAACAGCACCGCCAGTCCGCTCAGCGTGGGGCTCACGACCTCCTCGGCCTTCAGCGGCCAGGGATTGTCGAGGGTGTAGAAGATGATGTACGAGCCCTTGGAGAACGCGTACGCCAGGCCGAGGGCCGCCGACACGGAGGACAAGGCGAAGCCGGCGCCGCTCCACGGTCTGATGCCCCAGTTGCGGCGTGCCGTCCTGCCGCACATGAATGCGAGTTCAGCGCAGGTGACCAGGACGTAGGAGAGGTAAATCAGCAGATACGCGGCGACCTTCGGGTCGTCGGCGTACTCGGTCGTGAACTCGACATCGGGCCGGTTCGTGGCCAGGAAGAGCGGCACCAGGATCATCAGTTCCACCGCGGCGGCGAAGCCGCGCTGGAACATCGCGGCCTTCAGGTACTCGGGCCGGTAGGCGAGGTCCACCATCGTGATCTGAAGGAAGGCACACCACAGGACCGCACAGATGTGAGCCACCAGCTTGCCGACGTTGTGCAGGCCCGTGATGTCCTGCAACGCATCGGCCACCGCGGGGACGGCGCACAGGACGCCCAGTGTGCACACCCCGAAGGCGAGGGCGATCGCCCAGGTGGACACCCGCGGATTGCCCACGGCCCTCCGTGTGCAGAGCGCTGTGACCACCAATCCGGCTGCGGTGCACGTCCCGAAGACTATGCCGTCGACCACTTACAAACCCTCCAGTGCATCTGCCGCATAGCGTGCGGCGTCGTCCATACTCCGGCGTCGTTGAGGCTTGTCGGGCGACTTGTCCGCCTCGTCGTCCGGCACCGGCTCTAGACCGAGATCATCCCGACGCTGTTCAAGGTCCGCGATGAGGTTCTGCACCTCGTCGGGCGGCATGCCGTTCAGCAGTGCGAGAACTCGGCGTACCTGAGGATCCTCGAAGGCCTCCAGGGCCTTGAGATCGCCATAGGTGTTGTGCGGCAGAAGATGTGCGGGTGGGACGCCGCCGAGAGCTTCGCACAGTGCCAGGATGGTGCCCACCGTCGGGTTGTCCTGGGAACCCTTGGCCAATTTGGCGATGGCGGCGTGAGACACCGACGGGTGCTCGCCCGGCAGTGCGTCGACGGCGGCAGACAGCGTGCGCGACGAGAACGCGCGGCCTTTGGCATCGCGGCGGGCGGCCATCAACGCGCTAAGTCTCTCCGCCAGAGGGCGGCGGCCGCGCCTCAGCACAGGCAGGGATTGCCGGACAGGGCCTGGGGGCCGTCCTGCTGCAGGCTGTACACCACTATGTATCGGTCTCTCACTCAGGCGGGGTTCGGTGCTGTGTATTTTAGTTGACATAGCCGGGGGCGCAAGGCAGGATCACGATAGGGTGAATGAAACCCTGCGCAGCAGATTGATTACTGACCGTAACGACTGTAGTGCAGGAATGATCTCCTGGGTGCTGGGTCCCCAGTAGCCCGAAGAGTTGGACACGACGGCGGTGGATGCGGCGTTGGTGTTTGCCGAACTGCGGCTCACGCTCGCAGTTCGGGCGCTGCACCGGCAGGGGGAAGAGTTGAGGATGGAGCTGGCATCCAACAGCAGTGCCCATGCTGGCCGGGATGTGCGGGGAGAGTCAGCCATGGCGCGTGCTCTTCGTGAACGCCACTGCTCTCGACGGGGGAGGGTGAGCGCCGGGGGAGGGGCTCGTCCGTGCCCTCGCGTGACTCCCCGCCGGGCGCAACTGGCCCGCGCCCGCAGATGGCGCCGGGCCGAGCGCCTCGTGCATCCCGCGGTACCTCCCGCGGGACGCCGTCTCGAGCGGGCGGCACCTCCACGCCCCCGGCTTCTTCTTGCTGGCGCGCGGGTGGGTCAAAGCGCACCTCCAGGACCAGTAATGCGAATCGACGGAAGCGGAGCCATGAGGTCGTGATCACTGAGTGCCTGTGCCGGCCAGCCGGTACCGGAGGTACTTCACGACCTCGTCCCGACTCCCGAGGAGCGCACCATGCTGACTCTGGGCTCACTGCCCACTGACCGGCCGGAACTCGAACTGACATTCGTAGCAAGCGGTTCCCTGCGTGCCCAGACCGCGGAGATCACCGGCGTGGTGACGGTGACGCCGGAGCAGCTGCTGGAAGACGGTGTCCCGTCGGCTCTGCCTGACGGCTCGCTCGTCTTGATCACCGGAATTTCTCCCTTCCGCCTGCGTGGCCGTATCACCACGGTTCTCGATCTGTTGCTGCAGCGGATGAGCCGGGACGGCGGCGCAGGTCTGGCCGTCAGTGCAGCTCCCGGGGCGCGCCAGCCGTTCCCCCCGGTCATCGTGGACCGGGCCAGTGGGCTGGGCATCGCCCTGCTGATCACGTCTGCTCCCACCGAGTGCTGGGAAGGCGTGCATGAGGAGATCCAGCAGTCCCGCCTGAGGTTCGCTGAGCATCGTGCCGCCCAACTCAGCTCCCTGGTACAGGAGTTGCCGGCCCAGCTGGCCGATTCCAGGGCCATGCAGCGCATCGCGGACTGGCTCGCCCGGGTCCTCGACTGCCAGGTTCTGGTCAGCGAACCGGAGCGGGTCCTCGCCGCCTCACCGGCCACGGCAGCAGAGCAGCTGGCTCAGGCCATCATCCGGCAGTCCGTCGACGGAGTTCTCCCCGAGACGCTCTCCGGACCCCACACCCAGCTCATCTCGCTCGCCCCGGCCTCGGCCGCGGACACCGTACTCGCGGTGGCCCGCAGAACCCCATTCGACGAGGCGGATCTGCGGTTGCTGCGTCATGCGGCGAAACTCCTGGGCCTCGTGGACCAGGCGCACCGCGAATACCGGGCAGCCTCCGGTGCCTCCCAAGCGGCGCGCAGCGCAGCGTTCGAGCTTCTTCTAGACGGCGAGGTTGAAAAGGCGCGGCGTGTCATGGCCAATTTGGCGCCCGGACTTCTGGAAACGGAAACCGCCCGCGTCTTCGTTGTGGAGACCCAGCCGTCACGCCGGGAGCTGACTGTCCGCCGCTGCAGGACATCTGTCGGCCAGCATGCCCTCGTCGTGCCTGCCCCGAGAGACGACCGGCGGATACTGATCGTGCAGCCGATCCGCCCCGACGAGGATTCCGGGGAGGATGTCTCCGCCGAACTCACCCGCCTGGTGGGCGCATTGGGGTCGCCGTCGTCTCTGGGGGGCAGCGGGGTCTACTCCATGGCCCTGCTCGCCGACGCACTTCACGAGGCCATCACCGCCCAGAGGTTTGCCGCCTTCCAGCCTGACTCCGTGGCCCTCTCCGTGCACGGCTCCGACCTCGTCAGTCTCCTGCCGCAGGCGGAAGCGCAACACTGGGCCCGCCGCCTGCTGCACCCGCTGATGCGCGACGAGACGCAGTGGGAGTCCATGCGCGAAACCCTTCCGGCCGCCCTCGCCTACCCATACACGGTGGCCGCCCGCCGGCTGCGCCTGCACCGCAACACGGTCATGCGCCGCGCCTCACGAGCCGCCGAACTCCTACGCATGGACTTCACGTCCATAAGCGACCGCATAGCCGTCGCCCTGGCCATGGAACTGGTCACGCAACGAGAGGGTTCCGCCTCTCCGCGGCTGGCCGGTGCGGAACCGCCCTCCTTGGCGCGGCTGTTGGACACTCCCCAGGTGCACGCCTGGGCACAGACCTTGGTCAGACCGGTCCAGGCAGACCGGCGTGACCTCCAGTCCACGGCGCTCGCCTGGCTCACCTTCGACACGCACGTCGAGCCGGCAGCCCGCGCGCTCGGTCTCTCCGAGGTCACAGTGCGTTCCCATCTGCGGGCCGTGGAGAACCACATGCAGCGCGATCTCGCCACCCTCGCGGGCGTACGCGATCTGCAGTTCTCACTTCATGTCGTCACGGGCCAGCCTGATCTGCCCTCAGATCAGCAAGGACTGTCTGTCGTTGCCTGCTGAGCGCCTCGGCGTCACAGAACTCGGCGTGAGAGAGACCCCTCCTTTTTCTTCCTCATGTGGCCGGCCTTCGCAGCGCGTCGAGGGGCGGCACGTCTTCGACGGCCATGTCCGCACGCACACGCACAAAGCGCACAGGGTGGCGCAGACGGCCGCGGGCGTCCCGGGAGACATCCACGCTGATCTCGACGACGGTCTCCGGAACGACCAGAGACACCTGCAGTTTCTCCCGTGATCCCCAGCCGGCGGAGAAAGACCACCCGGCCCACGGGTGATCCGCTACCGGGCGCAAGAGACCCCCCATGATCTGAGCCTGAACTCCCGGCAAGGCGCTCGTGCGTCCCGCATACTGCAGTCGTCCGTCGAAGTCGTGCCGGCCGAGCAGCAGTGTCCGGGGACGGTGGGGCGCCCCGGTGACCGCACCGACGATCATCTCCAGGGTGTCGCGCACCTACTTCCGCCAGGAGCGTTCTCCTGGCCGATAGCTTTCGCCGCCGTCCTTGAACACGCAGCCTTCCACGCCGGCCACGGACCAGGCCAGCCACCCTCGGGCCACTTCGGCATCGTTTGTTGACGGGCACAACGTCCACGGCGCAGCCAGCCCCTCCCGCTGGAACAGGGTTTCGAGTGCCCGCCGTCTCTCGACGTATGAGCGTTCGCGCAGGCTCTGGCCCTCGACGTGGAGCAGGTCGAACACGACGTAGTGGGCCGGCTGGGCAGCCGCGGCCTGCTGAGCGACGGCGCCCCGGCGGTGCAACCGCTGCGTGAGCCGCCTGAACGCGAGCCTGTTCTCCTCCCACACGACCAATTCGCCGTCGAAGACGACGGAAAAGGGCAACCGCCGAAGGGCTGAGGTGATCTCCGGAAAGGCCGCGGATAGATCACTGCCCGTGCGCGAGCGCAGCACCGTAGGACCGGTAGCATCGTGTGCCGCGAACGCCCGGAAGCCATCCCATTTCGGTTCGGCAAACCAGTTCAAGGGAAGTGCAAACGTCTCGACGGGATTCGCCAGCATTGGCTCGGAGGGAAGGTCGATCACATCGGAGGGCTACCACAAACGCCTCGCGGGACGAAGGAAGACACGAGGAAAAACGGCTCGTCAGTATGGGGTTAGATCACCTTCCACGCCACCGCAAGAGACCACCGGGAAATGTCTCCTTATCGACCAACCTGCCGTTCGTGGCGTGGTGTTCAGGATGGGGCGGAAGTTTGCCAAGTGATAGACGAGCTACGCGTGGGGCCTGAAAGTGTGCAACCCCGACACCCCTGTCATGAGGAAGGTGCACTTCCGCGCCGGCATGTAGCCGACTGGTGCAATACCGACAGGTGTCAACGGCCAGTTTGTGCACCGGCGAAATGGCATCGCCACGCGCATATGCCTAGCGTTGCCGATGCAAGCCCGGCCAACCATGAGGCGAGTGAGGCTCAAGCCGAAACTGCCCACGGGGAAGCCGACAAAGCCCGCGGTGGTGAACCGCTGCACGCACCAGGAGGCGGGCGCTGAAAGGTGGTTGGAGCCACCGCATATGAAGGAGCGCACCGATGATCCACCCCCACCCCGAAGCGTCCAACTCTGACGAGTTCAAAGGTTTCGATGAAGCCCGGCGCATCATGTGGTGCCATGAAGCTCGTGCCCGCGTGTACGAACGGTTCGAGCAGACGAGCTTCATCGGTGACTCGAACGTTGCAGCGGTCCACGTCGACAACACCACCAGGGCAGACCGTGTGTTCCTCGTGGCTTTCGACAAGGCCGGCCAGCAGGTCGGCGTCGACACGCTCTACATCGACGAGCCGAATCAACACCTCGGCATCGCGCCCGAGTTCGACCACGATTTCACCGGCATGGACGTCGTTCCGGACTCTCAGCTTGACCAGTCCATCTCTCGCGAGAACGGCTGGGTCGTCAACCTGAAGGTACTGCGCGAGTACGACCCCTTGGCCGATCGCCGGGCCACGCAGCGTGCGGTGTTCCTGGCGCATCTGCAGGACATGATGAAGAACGGTGATGTCCGCGGATTCCTGTTTGGCCGGGGTGAGTCCGACGACACCGATGCGGCGTGAGAGACCACGACCTCGTGCCTCAGACGACCCCCGCCGGCAGCCTGGCCGGCGGGGGTCGTCTGATCTCTGACGCTGTTACGAGTGCTGCGTTTCGCAACAGGGGAGGGGATCAGCACAGCTGATCCGTGTGTCGAACCCAGGCCGAGTGCTTTGCGGGGAGACATGCCGTGGACCGGCTAACGCCGGTCCCGGGTGACGCCTCGCGGTGAGCTCTACGAGGCCCACGCAGTTCGTCTTCAACACCGTCGACCAGAACCTTCCCCCCGACCTTGAGCAGCGACTGGGCGGCAGAGCCCAGGACCGAAGCATGACCGCCTCCGCCGATTCCGGGCTCCCGCTGGACGACGTCCTCGATCTGAGCACAGCGCTCGATCTCGTCGATGCGAAGATCGAGCTGCTCAGCGACTACAAGCTCAAATACCCGCAGGACTACACGCCGGATGGCATCCGGTCCATGAACGACGAGGTCGAGCAGCTGCACCAGCTGCGCACGCGCCTGATGGACCTGCGGGCCCGCCGGGAAGCAGAGTCCTCCGCCCTGAGAAGACGACGATGCCCTGACCGCCTCGTGGCGGTCAGGGCATCGAATCAGGCTCGGTACGCGGCAGTGCCGCCCTGCCGGGTCGTCACACCGGCGGGATGAGCAGCGAGGCCCCCGCGTAGATGAGATCCGGATTCTGGATCTTGTTCGTCTCGACCAGGATGCCGATCGGCATCCCCGTCGTCCCCGAGATCGCGGTGAGCGTATCGCCTGGCTTGATGGTGTACGGCTTCGCCTTCGGCGCGGGCTTCGCCTCGGCCGGTGCACCCGATCCGTTGGGCTTGTCCTCGTCGCCGCGACCCGGCGTCGGATCCTGACTCGCCCCGTTCTCGTCCTGCTTCCCCGTGCCGCCCTCGCTCGGCTGCTGGGCGCTGCCGCCTCCGGCGTTCTTCTCGCCGGGATTCACCGGTGCCTCGACCGGGGCGTGATTGCCCTGCAGTGCCTGGATGAAGCCGCCGTCGGACGTCGCGAGCTGCGTCAGGCCCCATCCGGCGAAGAGCGCCGCTCCGCCCACCATGACGCTGGCGGCGATGACGGGTCCGTTGCCGAAGCCCATCGGGCCGGCGTGACTCCCGGCAGCTGCTCTCGTCTGCGCCGACGGCTTCGACGTCGTCCCCACTGGCCTCTGAATCGTAGCCGTCATCCCTGTCCCGACTCCTCTGCGAATAGCACGCACAATCATTCATGTCCGGCATTGGCATTCTACTCATAGTCGAACTGAAGTTGATAGAATAAGGGATTGGATGGCAGTCCGAATCCTGTCCGATAGCCCCCCAATGGACCCCTGAGTCACCGACCGCCAGACCGAACGAAGGAACCGCATCACCATGGCCAACTACTCCATCTCCGCCAGCCAGATCACCGAGGGCAAGAACGTCTTCATCCGCGGGAAGCTCGGCTTCGCCGTACTCGCCCGCCTCATCGAAGGCGCGGAGCTCGTTGCCAGCGACCAGCGCAAGACGAAGAACGGGATGAGCCCCGTCGGCAAGCCGCACACCACCGCGACGATCATTCACGCCGAGGTCCAGTTCGCCGATCCGAACAACCCCACCCTCGAAGAGCAGTTCGTCTCCGAGCGCCGCTACGACTCCCCGAAGCGGCCCGAAACCGGACCCAACTACTCCATCGACTCCAAGGGCAGCACCCTGCCGGTCATCGCGATCCCTTCTCCGAAGGGCGACGGCACCTACGACCAGGACGAGTCCGGTCAGGAGCTCGCGCAGGGCCTCGACGTCACGCTCGTGCTGCGCACCTACAAGCCGAAGAACTTCAACAACCGAGGCCTGGCCCTCGAGCAGGTGATCGTCCACGAGGCGCCGCGCTACTACAAGGCCGGCGGCATCGACCAGGCTGAGCTGGCTGCGCGTGGCATCGTGCTCAACGGCACGCCGCGTCCCGTTCAGGCCACTCCTGCCAGCGCTGCCCCTGCCGCCGCCGTCCCGGTGGCGACGGAGGTCGAGGACGGCCTGTCCTTCCCGGCCCCCCAGCCGGCGTCCGCACCTGTGGCCGTGGCCGCGCAGGCTCCCGTTCAGGCTCAGGCCCCGGCGACCGCCGTGGCTGCGCCCGTCGCTGCGGCTCCTGCTCCGGCCGCGGCTCCTGCCCAGCAGGAGACCCTGGAGCAGAAGCTCGCGCGCCTTGAGGCCGAGAACGCCTCCCTCAAGGACGCCGGTTCGGCCGTGGGCTCGCCCGTGGCCACCGACCCCTGGAACGGCTCCGGCCTGGCCCAGCAGGCGGGGATCACCTACCAGGGCTGATCCACGCTGACCCTCGATGAGACCCCCGTACTCGCATCCGTGCGGTACGAGGGTCCTGTCTTTCTCTTCCCCTCCTGACGCCTCCGACCGAAAGCGTGCGTCCCACGATGACTCCAGCCGACCCCCATGCCTGGTTCCCGCAGTTCTACGGCAACCCCGCGATCCGCACTCTCGCCAGTGCCTGTCGGTGGACCATCTCCGGACAGATCGGGGAAGAGACCCCCGACAATCCCACCAAGCCGCCGAAGCGCAAGGCCCCGATCGACGTACGGCACCTGCTCGCCGGCTGCACGTCCAGCTGCAAGCACGCCAGCCCACTACGCGGAGCCTTCGCCCTGGACGAGACCTGCCTGCTCACCCTCGACGAACTCACCGCGGCGATACCGAACGCCGCGAACACCGCCTTCTACCTCCAGGCCCAGACTGACGGGCTGCTCGTCCTCGACATCGAGGCCGACTGCCCGCCAGGAGTGGCCACAGACCTGCTGCGGCTGCCGGGCATCCTCTACTCGGAGCTGTCGATGTCCGGCCAGGGCTTCCATCTCGTCATGCCGCTGCCGAAGAACTTCCACGACTTCCCTGTAGCCGCCGGCAAGCGCGTCCTGCGTGAGGAACACGGCTGGTACGAGCTGCTCCTGGACCACTGGTCGACCTTCACCCGCCAGCCGGTGCCCGATCGCATCGTCGCTCACGTCAACACAGCAACTAATGTGCCGGCCTTCGCCTCCATCGAGGACCTCTACGCGCAGCTGGCCGTGAACGCCAGCGAGAGCTCCGGTGCTTCAGCATCAGCTGTCGACACCACCGAGGACATGCCCGACATCCCGTACTCGCAGGCGATCGTCGAGCAGGCCCTGGCCAGTGCACGCCATCAGCTACGGGATCCCGGCGACTTCAACCACGACATGTCCCGCTGGGAATTCTCGGTTCTCGCCTCGCTCTACGGCTGGATGCGGACGCAACTGCGCGCCTACAGCGCCCTCGGCGTCGAGTACTCGACGGGCGACACCGCGTGGTTGCTCTACAAGGCGGCGGTCGATGTCATCCCTGCGCGCCCCAAGCACCGCGAGCGGCGCAACGGCCGGCCCTTCCTCCTCGACCGGGCGGCTGCGCTCGTGGCCGACCGCGAGGCCCGTTCCTCGTCGACCAACTGACGCTCTGTGCCTGTTCCTGCTGCTGCTTCTGCTCCTGGTTCATCTGCTGCCTCCGGCAACGGGGGTGGGGTGGGTGACGGGTGCTGCGGCGGGGCCGGGCACAGGTGGAGGACAGTGCTGGATCGCGCGGAGCGCGATCGGGTGGCGATGTGCAGCGGGGCTCCATCGCCACCAATGGCGGGAGTGCAGGTCTCCGCCAGGCTCCGACGGCGCGGCCCGCGCCACAGGAGCCTTCACGGCCTATGCAGCCTCGGCGACGCCGAGAGCAGCAGCGCCGTCCTCCGACATCTCTTGGCTTTCTCTCTCTTCCTCGCCCACGCACAGAAAAGACGTCGACATGAAGTTCAACGACACCCTGACGACCCTCATCAAGCAGTCCCTTGAGGTCGGCGCGACGCCCGCTCTCATGGGCGAACCCGGCATCGGCAAGTCCAGCTTCGTCGAGGACCTGGCCTACTCCATGGGCACGCAGGCATTCACGCTGCCGTGCAACCAGCTCGCCGACAAAGCAGACCTCACCGGTGCGCGCCTGGTGCCGTACACCAAGGACGACGGCACGCAGAGCTACAAGCAGGTCTTTTACCCGCACCAGGTGATCCAGGAGTGCATCGACTACGCCGAGAAGAACCCGCGCGAGTGGCCGATCCTCTTCCTCGACGAGATCAACCGCACCACCTCCGACGTCACCTCCGGCGCGCTGACCCTGGTCACGCTGCGCCGCATGGGGTACGTCGACCTGCCCAAGAACGTCCGCATCGTCGTGGCCGGCAACGACAGGGGCAACGTCACCTCGCTCGACGAGGCAAGCCTGTCCCGCTTCGCGATCTTTCACGTCGAGCCCGACGCCGCCACCCTCATGTCCGTCCTCGGCGACAACATGAACCCCTGGGTGAAGACGGTGCTCACGCAAGCCCCCGGGCTCGTCTTCCAGAAGTCGACGCCCGAGGCCATCGTCGCCGACGGCCAGGACGACGACGACAACGGCAACGTCACGATGGCCGATCTGTTCGACGGCGGCGAGGAGATGAACCAGCTCACCACGCCGCGCACCATCGACAACCTGTCGAAGTGGCTCAACGCGGCCGACCCGCAGCAGCTGGCGCAGTATCTGGCCACCCCGATCCAGATCGGCGACCGCGAGACCTCGCTGCTGAACGAGGCCATCGAGGCCTACGTCGGGGACACCATGTTCACCACGCAGCTCGTGGCCACCATCGCCCAGGACCTGGCGAGCAACGTCGGCGGCGTGCAGCAGAACCGGGTGAACGTCCCGAAGCCGAACTGCTACCAGAGCTTGAAGGCCGCAGCGACCATGACCGACATGGCCGCGGTCATCGCGACGCTGACCGACAACGAGAAGTCCGGGTCGCTGCTGTACGCGCTCAAGGAGAGCAAGGACAACGCGCGCCTCATCGAGCAGCTGGCCCAGGCCATCACCCAGATCGAGCCGGAGCACACCCGCACGCTCATCGAGATGGTGACCAGCCAGCAGATCGACCGCCAGAACCTCGAGGCCTTCATGGAGATCGACGCTCCGATCGTCAACCAGGCCAAGCCGGTCCTCTCGGCCTTCCTCTGATCGCTCGCTTACCGGTGGTGGGGACTACTGCGGTGCAGTCCTTGCTGCAACTCCCCACCACCGGCGGCGTTCTGCCGCTGCCTTGTCCTCAGAAGGAGACCACGACCCATGACGATCACCGTCACGAACCAGAAGCCGGCCGTACTCGACGCACTGCACACCATCTCGTGCACCGGTGATTACGACCCGATGCCGGCGATCCAGCAGACCCTCATCGACCCGCTGCTGGAGCCGTTGAACCCCAACGCCCCGGCGAGCATCACCGATGCCCAGGGCGCTGATCTGACGGGGAACATCCCGGATCTGGTCCTGAGCTGCCTCGGCGACACGCTGAACGTGGCCAGCGAGCAGACCGTCAAGGAGCTGCTCGGGCAGACCCTGATCAACTTCGACCAGGGCACACCGCTGCCGGTCGCCGAGCTCTTCGCCGTCCAGGCCGGACAGCAGAACAAGATGCCCGCGCCCTCCCCGCGGGTGCTCTACACCGCGCAGGCTGATGTCCTCCCGGCCGCGAAGGCTCTGCTGGCGGGGACCGGCGACGAGAGCGCCTTCTTCGCCTCGATCGCCTACACCTTCCACCCCGACACCCTCGGGTTCTGGTTCCAGTCCTCCGCGGCCTTCGACGACTTCAAGATCTGGCTGTCCCAGCAGACACAGACGATGGCCAGTGCGTTGCCGCTGGCCACCACCAAGCTGCTCAACGACTTCACGGCCCTGTCCCTGAAGGGGCTCACCGAGTCGCTGCTGGTGCGCAAGGACGACTCTGACGCCAACGATGAGCACTCCTTCGCCCGCGTGCTCGTGCACATGCTCATGAACTACATCGAGCAGCAGCGGGTCCAGGCCAGCCAGCAGAACACCGCCCTGGACACAGGCGTCCTGCCGTTCACGATCGGGGAGTTGTTCTGCCCGCGCTCCCTCGTCCTGGTCAACGTCGAGGCCCATGCCCGGGCCACCGCGGCGAAGATCACGGGGGAGTGGAACCTCATCAACCAGTCGCTGGCCTCGCCGGTGAAGGTCGTCTCGAACACGTCGCTGTCCAAGCTCACGTCGCTGCCACGGGCCGCCGCCCGGGCCGCCGCCCTGGGAGCCACGCAGCAACCGGGCCAGCCTGGCAGCCGTAGCGCCCAGGTGGCGTTCCGCAAGCAGCCGCCGAGCAAGCTCGACCTGCTCAAGGACATCACCCGGGTGCTGCGCCGGATGGGCAAGGTCAACAAGTCACAGAACATCTTCCGCACAACGAAGGCGACCTTCCTCAAGGCCAACCGCCGGGACCCGGACGACTGCAACAAGCCCGGCCGGATCACCTCGGTGCAGTACATGCCCGACCTGCACATCTACATCGACACCTCCGGTTCGATCTCCGAGGAGAACTACCAGGAGGCGGTCATGATGCTCATCCGGATCGCCAAGAAGCTCAACATCAACCTGTACTTCAACTCGTTCAGCCACTTCCTGTCCCAGGAGGTGATGCTGCGCACGGAGAACAAGTCGACGACTCAGATCTGGAAGGAGTTCCGCAGGATCCCGAAGGTGTCGGGCGGAACGGAGTACACCCAGATCTGGCGGTATATCAACGCCAGCCGCGTGCGCCAGCGCAGGCTCTCGCTCGTGGTCACCGACTTCGACTGGCTGCCGCCGTCCACGCGCCAGGACCACCCGAAGAACCTGTACTACGCACCGTGCTCCGCCATGGACTGGTCGTTCATGGTTGACCTGGCAAAACGCTACGCCGACTCGATGCAGCACATCGATCCGAGCATCCGGCAGAAGCTCCTCGGCATGGTCGTCTGACCCTGCTGCCCCAAGAACCGCCAAGAGCGGTGCCGTGCAACCAACTCCCCTGGCTGGCACCGCTCTTGGCGACCCCTGACTTTCCCTCTCACTCATCCATATCCCTGCTCGGGACACCGTGGCGCATCCACCCAGCGCGCCACCACGCCGAGCGACCCGCACCGAAGGAGGACCCGGTGGGTCTCAGCAACTTCACACCCGGCGGCTCCGACGACGACAAGGGCAACGGCGGTGGCGGCAGCTTCCCTCCGCAGTTCCCGTCCGCGGCCTTGCCGTCCAGCGGTGGCAGCGCCGATGACGTCAAGGAGCTCCTCGTCGACTACAACGAGAAGTTCAAGAACGCCGATCCGACCATGTTCCGTGACACGCTCATCGGGCAGGTCCTCTCGGTCATCATCAGCAAGACCAAGCCCAACGCTCTGCTGGTCGGTTCCGCCGGCGTCGGCAAGACGAAGATCGTCGAGGACATTGCACGGCGCATCGCGCTCGGCGACGCCCTCATTCCCGACCAGCTCAAGGACTACACGATCTACGAGCTGCCCATCACCAACATCATCGCCGGGACCGGCATAGTCGGCTCGCTGGAGGAGAAGGTCAAGGCGATCGTCGAGTTCGCCTCGGACCCCAAGAACAAGGCCATCCTGTTCATGGACGAGATCCACCAGATCACCGGAGGGTCCGGCAGCCATGGCGACGCCGTCGGCCGCAAGATCTCGCAGATCCTCAAGCCGGCCCTGGCCCGCGGCGACATGTCCGTCATCGGTGCGACCACCAGCACGGAGTCTCGTGCCTTCGATGAGGACCCGGCCTTCGCCCGTCGCTTCACCCGGCTCATCGTCGACGAGCTGAGCGTGGAACAGACGCTGGCCGTGATGACCACGGTCCGGCCCGGCCTGATGGCGCACTACCGTCACCAGATCGGGGTCTCCGACGACGTCCTGGCCTCGGTGGTGCAGATCGCCGAAGCGAACTCCCGGGCTGGCCAGCGCCGTCCGGACAACGCCATCACGCTGCTCGACCGGGCGATGGCTGACCGGGTCCTGGAGCAGAAGAAGCTCATCGTCCAGGCCGAGGTCGCCGGCGACACGGCGCTCGCGCAGACCTTGCGGTCCATTCCGCAGGTGCCGCTGACGAGCACCCGTGTGCTCGATGTGGCCAAGCGCCTGATGACCGGAAACGCCCAGCGCAAGGACCTCGACGTTGCCGCGCTGAGCGCCACGCTCACCAGCCGCCTGCAGGGCCAGGACGACGTGCTCGCCAAGCTCACGGACCGTCTGGCCCGCGAAGAGCTCGACCTGTTCCCGACGAAGACGCCCACGACGTGGCTGTTCGCCGGGGCCTCGGGTGTGGGTAAGACCGAGGCGGTCAAGATCATCGCTGAGGAGACGACCGGCACCGAGCCGATCATCCTCAACCTGACCGAATTCCACAGCGAGTGGTCGACGTCGAAGATCATCGGCGCACCTCCCGGCTATGTCGGATCGGACTCCAACCAGGAGCTCCCGTTCGACACGCTGGAGTCCAACCCCCACCGGGTGATCCTGCTCGACGAGTTCGAGAAGGCCGACAAGGCCGTGCAGCGCCTGTTCCTCTCGGCATTCGACGAAGGCTACATCCGCAATGCCCATGGCAAGATCCTGGACTTCTCCAAGGCCCTGGTCATCTGCACGACCAACGCCGCCCGTGATTCGCTCGACGGCAAGATGATCGGCTTCGGCAACAACCCGAAGACCATCTCGAACCAGAGCCTCAACAAGGCACTGGAGCAGTTCTTCGACGCCGAGCTGCTGGGCCGGTTCTCACTGGTCGTGGGGTTCAACCCCATCGACCGGCAGACCTACCGACAGATCATGGCCGCCGACTACGAGCGGCAGCGTGAACGGATCGTCGAGGCCAAGCCGCGGCTGGCCCAGGCGCTTCCCGCGTCGATGCCCGACGACGAGCTGCGCGCCATCGAAGAGACCACCTACGTGGACTCCCAGGGTGCGCGGCCGGCGCGCAAGGCAGTTCGCACCTGGATCGAGGACTACCTGCTCGCTGCCCAGACCGGCGGCACAGCCTCGGCATCCCCCTCGGATGACTGAGCAGCCGTCCACATCGCACCGAGCGCTCCCGTTCCGGATGTTCCGGAACAGGAGCGCTCGGCGTCAAGTCCGTCGACGACATCACAGCGGCGCTGGCCCGGCCCTGACCAGCATCGCGGGGGCGAACACGCTCCCGCGTCGGGCGGCCGGGCCTGGACCAGACAGCGGCCGCCGCCGGCCCGGCTCCGAGGGGCCGGGCCGGTGCCACCCCACCGAACAGGAAGTGACATGACCGAGGAGATCCGGAGCACCGCAGGGCGCCCGATCGGGGCACGCGGTCTGAAGACTCGCAGCCAACTGCTGCTCTGTCTCAAGGAGTTGCTGGCCGAGCACGGCTATCACGCGACGAGAGTGATCGATGTCGCCCGTCGCGCGCGTACCTCGCCCGCGACCTTCTATCAGTACTTCGCAGACGTCGACGCGGCCGCCCTGGAGCTGGCCCGGCCCGTGGCGCAGGAGGGAAGCGACGGACTGATCTACGCGGAGATCGGCAGTTGGTGGGGCGGCGGGCGTCACGCGGCCGGGAGCACGGTGGACGCCTTCTTCGCGTTCTGGCGGGAGCACGAGGTGGTCCTGCGGGTGGTCGACCTGCGGGCGGCCGAGGACGACAGCCGGTTCGCCGAGATCCGCCGCCGCATACTCTCCGGTCTCCTGGGGCACCTGGAGTACGCGATCACCGCTCGTCCGTCATCACCCGGCGCGACGGACGACTCCTTCGCCGCGGCCGAGGCGCTGACGGTGCTGCTTGCCGCGGCCGCCGGGCACCAAAACCCCGAGACAGCGGACTCACAGGTGGTTCGCCAGATGCTGGTCGAACTCATCGCCCGGGCCGTGTCCGGCGGAACCGTCGCCGTCCAGCTGCCGACTGCGTGACCCGTCAGGGACGCGAGTCGAGCACGCGATGTCCGACCGGCGACACGCTCGCGGTAGTGACGTGGTGCGCTAACCCCGGCCCAGACGGGCCGGGTACCCGCCACAACCCTCTCGGGAGTACCGCGTTGGCCGTGACCGCCAATGTGATCGACACGCTGATCGGGCGGCCACGGGCCAGCGACGGCTCGGGCCAGCCCGCACCTGGCCGGACCCCTCTCTGTCAAAGTAGATCGAGTCAGGCATACTGGATGATTCATTGAGTCGAGGGCGGAGAAGGAGTAGTGCCCGGGTAGCCAGCACGAATGACCACGGGACCCCTGATCCGCAGGTAGAAGCCCGTTCGACCGGTCCGCGCCGGTATACCGCGGAGTACAAGGCGAGAATCCTCGCGGAGTACGAGACGTTGGACAAGAAGGACAAGGGCGCTCTGCTGCGGCGGGAGGGTCTGTACTCGTCGTTGATCACGACGTGGCGGCAGCAACGGGACAAGGGCGCCCGGGACGCGCTCGCCGCGTCGGCCGGACGGCCGAAGGCGGACCCGAGGGACAAGGAGATCGCGAAGCTGAAGGCGGAGAAGGCCCGCCTGGAAGCCGACCTCGCGAAGGCCCGCACCGTCATCGAGGTCCAGGGAAAACTCTCCGCGCTGCTCGACCAGTTCGCCACGGACAGCGCCCCGAACAGGAACGGCGAGAAGAACCGGTGACCGGGGCCCAGTTCGCGGCCGTGGCGTTCAACACCGCCCGCAACCAGGCTCTTGAAGAGCTCACCGGGCTGGTCGGACGCGTCCAGGCATGCGCCGCGCTCGGCGTGAGCCGTGCCACCTACTACCGCCGACACCGCCGAAGCCCCGCCCCGGCCAAGCCGCGGCCAGAACGGCGCCGACACCCCCGCGCTCTCGCGCCCGAGGAGGAGATACGGGTCCTCGATGTGCTCCATTCCCCGGAGTTCGCCGACATGGCGCCCGCCGAGATCTACGCGGTGCTCCTGGACCGGGGTGTCTACCTGTGCTCGGAGTCGACGATGTACCGGCTCCTGCGACGGCACGGCGAGGTCCGTGAACGCCGCCGCCAGGCCGTCCACCCACCCCGGACCGTTCCCGAGCTGGTCGCCGAGGGCCCGAACCGGGTCTGGAGCTGGGACATCACGAAGCTGAAGGGGCCGGTCAAGGGCGTCTACTACTGCCTCTACACGATCATCGACATCTTCAGCCGCTACACGGTCGGCTGGATGATCGCCGCCCACGAGAACAAGGACCTCGCCGAGCGGTTCCTGTCCGAGTCGATCGCCAAGTACGGCATTGAAACGGGGCAGTTGACGATCCACTCGGACCGCGGGTCCCCGATGGTCGCGCAGAACGTCGCCCAGATGATGGCCGGTCTCGGCGTCACCAAGTCGCATTCGCGGCCGAAGACGTCGAACGACAACCCGTACAGCGAGAGCCAGTACAAGACCCTGAAATACCGGCACGACTTTCCCGAGCGTTTCGGATCCCTCGAGGACGCCCGGGCGTGGTGCACCCACTTCTTCACCTGGTACAACGAGGAGCATCGGCACTCCGGAATCGGCCTGCACACGCCCTACGACGTGCACTTCGGTCTCGCCGAGCAGCTCCGCGAGATGCGTGCCGACGTCCTCCAGGCGGTCTACGCGAAGCACCCCGAACGCTTCGTCCGCAAGCCACCGGAGCCCCCGAAGGTCCCCGCAGCGGCCTGGATCAACCAGCCGGCACCAGACGGCCCACTGATCCCAGCACAGCGTTAAAACGATCTACCTGCCTTGATCGCTTTGACAGGTTCCGGACCGCCCTTCCCCACCAGACGACTTCGGCGCCCCGCCTCCCGGCCGGGCACCACTGATTCCACTGCCCATGGGCCGTGCAAAGGACGTCCGTCATGCCACGGTCGCTCTCTCAGCTCGAGAGGCACCTGCTGGGCGCCGCCGAGGTGCTGCGCGGCCCGCTGAGCCCGCACCAATATCAGGACTATCTGCTGCCGTTCGTCTTCCTGAAGCACGCCAGCGACGTACCTCGCCCCCACGCCCTCATTGCTCAGAAAGGGGGACAGCCATGTCCACCATGCTCCCCAAACCTCTGCTCCAAGAGCACCGAAAGCGAGCCATGGAGCTCTCCGCCGCGGCCCGAACGAACCTCACCGCCCATGTCCGGAGCACCGATGAACTCCGCGAACTGGGCCTCATGCTTGGCCTGATCGAGGTCGATCCCGCAGGATCCCTCGTCACGGCCTGTCCCTGGGATCTCGATGCCGACGATGCTGCCGTCGATGGAACCGACCGGCGCCGCTCGGAGTCGACCTCGACGTGAGGTGAGTTGCCGCTGATGAACGACCGCGCGCCTGGGTAGCGCGCGGTGTCCGGGGCGTGGCTTCGCCACATACCCCGGACTCAGGGGCCTAACGGCCCCTGACGGGTGGGTTGAGAGGAACACGGGCGGGGCTCGTCGGCTGACGAGAGCCCCGCCCGTGTTCGTACCTGCGCCCCCATGGTCCAGCCCTGTCGCTGTGCTCTTCGCTCACCTTCGAGCATTCGACTTGCTGTTAATCTCTTGTCGGAATTGCTATGCGGCGTGATTCATGCCTTCTATCAATCCGCCCCTCAATCCACTCAAGAAAGGCAGCGACATGCCTGTCCTGCTTGATGACCTCGACCTCTCGGCCAATGCCGTTGCTCAGAAGGCCGTCGACCCGAAGTTCTTCTCCTCGAAGCTCACCGGCAACGGCAAGAAGATCGGCCTGCTCAACGAGTCCTTGCTGCCGATCAACACTGCCACCAACACCGCCTACGCCATGGCCACCGATATCGAGGTCAAGCAGAGCTCGACGCAGCATGACATCACCACGACGTCGATCCCGCTCGCGCCGATCACGCGCCGCGCTCTGAACGCCGGCGGGTCCTTCACCTTGCCGAGCCCGCACGCCGACGACCGCTTCGCTGTCGACACCGCGTCCAGCCGATTCGACGACTGGGACGTCGCCTTCGACATGACCCCGCAGGCGCTCGTGTTCTACGAGGACAAGTCCGGCGGCAAGTCCACGCGCGACCTCGTCATCCAGTACCGGATGGAGCTGTACTTCTTCAAGAATGGGCTGCCCGACCCGGAGTACGCGACCGCTGTCTCGCGCTCGGCCGGCTACGGCAACCACGACGCCGCCGTCTTCCTGCAGTGGGACACCAGCCCGCTGGAGAACGCCCGTGACTACGTCCAGGACGTGCTCACATCCGCCGGCCTGACGGCCTCCAACCTCGGCGATGAGTTTGACGAGTGGATGCGCCAGTACTCGATCTACGAGCGCATCACGCGCCTGGCCCAGATCTGGGACTCCGAGGTGATTGCCGACGAGGTCTGCCGCTACATCCAGGACATGCCCGCGGGCCCGACGGAGCAGCAGCTGAATATGCTCGCCGTCCAGCTGCGCTACCTGGAGAACTACAACGTCCCGCTGGAGGCCTACCGCCAGATCCACAAGCAGCTGGATGCGACCTTCTCCGACCGGATCGCCACGAAGCTGTCGAAGCAGAACCTCAGCCTGCTGATGAACCGCACGCTCGACCACCTGGAGCAGATGAAGCCTCAGCTGATCGTGCCTGCGCAGCCGGCCACGCCTCCGAATCTGCCGCCCCACCTGTCCAAGCAGCAGCTCGACGCGCTCACCACGCACGAGCCGCTGGTGATGACGCAGGCGGGAGCCGGCACCGGCAAGTCGACCGTGATCCTCGAACGGATTAAGTACCTCGAAGCCTGCGGCGTCCCCGCCTCGGACATCACGGTGCTCTCGTTCACCAACGCCGCAGCCGACAACATCACGGAGAAGAACCCGGACGTCGGCTCGATGACGATCGCCAAGATGATCATCGATATCTACTCGATGAACCACCCGAGGCACAAGGTCTCGGCCATCGACACCATCATCAACTCGATCGACATCTTCTACCCGAACAGCCAGTTCGCGGCGACGTTCCGCCACCGCCTGCTGGAGGTCGACCAGAACAGGACCGGTGCCTTCACGGCCCTGAACACCTTCGTCGAGAGCCACTTCGACGAGGTGATCGCCCTGCTCGACCGCATCGAGCAGACGTCGCTGGAGCTGCAGATCATCATCTGCTACCAGAAGATCGACGACATGGCCGAGCCGGCCCACGTGCAGTCGAAGTACCTCATCATCGACGAGGTGCAGGACAACAGCGTGTTTGAGTTCATCTACGTGCTGAAGTACATCACCAAGCACGCTCAGTCCCTGTTCATCGTCGGCGATGCCTCGCAGACGCTGTACGAGTTCCGCTCAGCGAACCCGCGCGCGCTCAACACGCTGGAGGGCTCGGGGGTCTTCGCGACTTTCAAGCTCACGACGAACTACCGGAGCAACCAGGAGATCCTGGACTTCGCGAACGTCGTGCTCGGCGGCCTGGAGACCAACCAGTTCGCCAACATCCAGCTGCAGGCGAACTCGCTCGCCATGCCTACGGCCGACTCGTTCCAGGAGAAGGTCACCCTGGAGTACCGCGAGGTGGCCAGACTCACCGGGTTCGTCACCCAGGACCTGCAGGCGATCGTGCGTAACACGGTCATCCCCGACTACGTGGACAAGTGCCTGGACCGGGGCGAGCAGGTGGCTTTCCTGGCCTACTCGCGCCGCGAGGTGTCCTTGATCCAGGATGTGCTCGAAAAGCGCTACCCGGACCGCCACGTCGCCTCTCTGGTCAGCGATCGGGTCTACGCCACGGACATCTTCTCGAAGTACATCAAGTTCTTCTGGAACGACGTCCTGCAGGCACCGCCGGCCAACGCCGCGTTCGTGGTCTCCCAGGGGATCAAGGACAACATGGGCAAGCTGACAAAGAACGCTGCCAACGCCAACGTTGAGAAGGCGATCCTGCGCACGATCTCCGAGTGGTGGATCGAGAACAGCGCGACCATCAACGGCTGGGTCACGCTCTGCCACCAGGGCACGCTCACGCACGTGGCGTTCTTCGATCGGCTGCGCGACAACCTGCTCTCCTTTGAGATTCGGCGGAACCAGCAGAAGCTGAACATCAACAAGCAGAAGAACCAGGAGCGCAAGCGGAAGAACCTCGAGTCCAAGGCCGACCTGGTTGTTTCGACGATCCACGGTGCCAAGGGTCTCGAATTCGACAACGTTGTCGTCCTCTACAGGGAGGACACGAAGATGACCCAGGACGTCAAGCGGATGTTCTACGTCGCCTTTACCCGTGCCATGAAGAGCCAGTACGTACTCGGCTACGGCACCGTGAAGAACCCGCCGATCCAGAGCAGTTACGAGCAGATCGTGACGGCTCTGACCGAGCGCGACAAGAGGAACGCCGCTCGCGCCCTCGGCATCGATCCGGACCTCTTGGACGACAACGACAGCGCTGCTCCCGGCAACACCGAAGATCGCTCTGCGGTCACTGCGGCCGTCTGACCAACCGCCGCCACCCCATGCCGCAGGGGCGGGTGTTCTCGACGAGCGAGACACCCGCCCCTGCGGTCTTCCGCATTGCACAAACCTACCTCGTCCAATGGGCCATCCAGGGCGAGGTCCTCTTCGCCATCAACGCCCTGGCAGAACGCCAGGCGCAGCAAGCCGCACCCGCCATGTCCCCCTCCCGCACAGCGACCTAGCTAGGCGGAACGGCGGTGTTTGAGCAGCGCCGGGCCTTGCCTCCCGCCTCCACCACGCTTTCCCGCCGAAGAACAGGAATCCACCCATGGACTTTCCCGGCCTGGAACTGAAGATCCGCATGACGCTCGTGGCCGACCCGGACGCGCGTGTCTTCGTCCCCGTGCGGCTGTACTACACGGACTCCGACCCGTACGCGGTGCAGTTCTCCTTTGACGTCACGCCCGACGAGGTGGTCCGGTGGACGTTCGCCCGGGAACTGCTCGACCAGGGCCTCATCACACCCGCTGGCATCGGGGACGTGAAGATCACTCCGATCGGTCCTCACCGAAACCGCTGCTTCAGCATCGAACTGGAATCCCCCGGCGGATACGCCTGCCTTGAAGGGCCGGCAGCTTCCGTGAAGGCATGGCTCGCCAAGACCTTCGAGGTCGTCCCCGCAGGCCGGGAGTCTGAAACCGTCGATATCGACAGCTTCCTCGACGAGCTTTTGACCCACTGAGCCAAGCACCGCCCCGCACGCCCGCAACGGGCCCAGCGCAAGAAGACCCGCGCCGCCATGTCCCACGAGCGGCGCGCAGCAGCCTCCGCAAAAGCGGCGGCCTCGGCGACCGCGCCGCCGTCTACCTCGTGATCGACCGCTCCTACTTCATGAAGAACTACTTCACCGACGGCACCGTCCAGCGGCTGAGCGACCAGATCCTCAGCCTGTCGGCACACCTCGACGACGACGGCAAGGTCCCGGTCGGCGCGGCTTCTTCTCCGGCGGAATACACACCCTCACGCGAGGCGGCTTGTTCCGCCGCTCCCAGAGTTTCGTCGTCGTCGCACTCGGCGCTCACCAGGGTCGCATCGCGGAGCTGCACAACTCCCTGGGGCACCTCCCTATTGCCCTCGGACAACAGGGGGCTTCCGATCCGCTGGTCCGCCGCCATCTCCATCCACTCAACTCCCGCGAAAGCGAGAAGTCTTCATGCCCGCATCCACGATCGTCGCCTCCGGCGGGGAGTTCCGCCTCTACGGGGACTCCGTGCAGACCTTCGCTGACCTGCCCGTGGCCACCTACACGATCGCCTTCTCTCAGACGACCGGCTACAGCCTGCGCCAGACGGAGCCGCTGGCATGCGCCGGAGAGACCGTCTATGGCAGCCACGCCTCCCGTGTACGGAGGATCGTCACCGGCTACTCCGCCATGGACCGCTCGCTCGGCGTCATCCTCTCCGGCGACAAGGGCATGGGTAAGAGCCTCATGCTCCGCCTGCTCGCCGAGCGGATGCGCGAGGAGCACCACCTGCCCACCGTGCTCGTACACCACGACACACCGGGGCTGGCAGCCTTCCTCGACGAGCTGGGCGAAGTCGTCGTCGTCTTCGACGAGTTCGAGAAGATCTTCTCCAACGAGGACGACGAGTCGCAGAACCAGTTCCTGAGTCTGTTCGACGGGCTGAGCACGACGAAGCGCCTCTACGTCCTGTCGGTCAACGAGCTGCACCGCGTCAACGACTACATGCTCAACCGCCCCGGCCGCTTCCACTACCACATGCGCTTCGCCTACCCCGAGCCCGAGACGGTGGCCACCTACCTGCGCGACCAGGTGCCCGGAGTAGCCGAGAAGCAAGTGGCCGAGATCGTCGACTTCTCCCGGAAGTACGACATCAACTTCGACCACCTGCGGGCGATCGCCTTCGAGCTGCGTCTGGGAGAGTCGTTCGCCGAGGTGATCGGTGACCTGAATATCAAGCGCAGCGAGCACGCCGGCTCGCGGATCGAGGCCCACATCACCTGGAAGAACGGCGACACCGACGTCTTCGACGGTCGTGTCGATCTGTTCAACAGCGACAGCCTGCAGACCATCAACGACTGGGACACCGGCATCGGGCTGCAGTTCCGCATGCGCGACGCCGTCCCGTCCGAGGACGGCTACCAGCTCCCGGATGGTGCCTTCACGCTCACCGACCTCCGTGACGAGGACGACAGGTCGCCCGACGACGAGAAGGACCTGCGTGCCGCCGCGGTGATCCTGCGCCGTCCCCCGAAGTACTCCATCGACTTCTGAGGACGCCCCCATCTGAACCGCCGAGGCGCCACTCCAGTCTCCTCGGCGGTTCGCTGTCCGGCTCACGCGTTCCTGTACAGAAAGCAGCCTTCGACCATGCCCGAGTACCGCATCGTCTCCGAGCCCCGCCCCGGCGCAGAGCATCGTGAGCCCCGAAGGGCCAACCTTTGCCTCGGCAAGGTCAGTCTCGTCACGGCCATCGACTCCGAGGATCTGTTCCGGGTGACCAGGCGTGAGCTGATCTCCTTCGGCAACGACCTGCACTGAGCGCTATGCAGCCAGATCCGACTGTGCTGCTCGCCTGCCTGGCCGTCGCTGCGCTCGGTGTCCTGTGTCTCGCCATCGGCGTTGGCCGTAAGCGGCGTTGGCGTGATCCCACCCGGCTCTTCAGCTGGCCCCAGAAGCAGCAGCTCATCCGCCAGGCCAACGGCCGGTGCGAGCACAAGCCGCCCCTCTGGTTCCGGTGCCCGGCACCGGGAACTGAGGCCGATCACATACACCCCTGGAGCCGCGGCGGGGCGACTGAACTGTGGAACGGCCAGATGCTCTGCCGCCGGCACAACCGGCGGAAGTCCAACCGTGTGCCGAGCCCCCTCTACCGCTGGCGTCTCGCGCGCCGGCGCAAGAGATACGCGGACGACTCCTGGAGCCGTCGCGACTCGTTCGGCCGTTACGAGCGCGAGGAGTACGAGGTCGGAATGCGCAGGGCCTCGGAACTGATCGACCCCGCCGAGGACGGCGGCCCGAATCCGTCACAGCTCCAGTGCTCGCAGCACAACGGCTTCGGCCCCTGCCCCGGCGCCCCCTACTGCACTCCGAAGGATTCCTGATGACCGACCTGACCCCGAACGACTGGCAGCGTGAGAACCTGCCGCCGCTCGCCGTCGCCTGCCCGGACTGCGGCTCGGCGGCCGGCGAACTGTGCAGGAGCCACGGCGGCACCCGCGCCCGCAACTCCCAGGTGCACCAAGGACGTTCCGCCGCATGGAACCAGGCCCGGATCGACGGCAACCCAGCCGTCCGCCTCATCCTCGACGCCACCAAGACCCGGCGGGGCATGCACGGCACGCACGCCGCCGAGCTGCTCGACGCCCATGGCCACACGGCCGAGGCCGAGCGGATCCGCCGCGCCGTGTCCGAGCGGAACGGACTGCTGTCCGCCAAACAGGCCGCCGCGCTCATCCTCGACGAAGCCGAGGGAGGTAAGACCCAGTGAGCGCCCGCGACACACTCATCGGGATCCTCCGACAGTGGGCCGAGCGGCACGACGCCGCCCCCCAGACGTCCGAAGCGCTGGTGGCGGCTTCCGACGCAGAGTTGCTGCGCGAGTGGTCCGTGAAGATCCGCGAGGTCGGCACCGCGAGGGGTTGGTCGGTGTGGGCTGCCGCCTACATGGACCCCGATGTTGAGTTCGTCGACACCGGCATGCCGTCGACCGAGATTATCGTTGCCGCGCTGCGCCGCCTCGATCGCGTCTCGGTCCTGCGCGAGGTCGACGAGCAGTTCGCCGCGATGAAGCTGCCCGACGAGTTGAAGGGCACGTTCAACGCCGGTTCCTATGCCGACGCGTGGCGCCGTTGCCGGGTGATCGTCCAGGCCATGGCCAAGGAGAAGGGAAGCCGCCCAGAGCACGAACCGCTGGTCGTGTCGCGGTACGACGTCGCCATGGAGCCCGCCTCGGAGGAAGAGCCGGTCTTCACGGTCGGCGCGGTCGACGGGCGGCCCGTGGCGCTGTGCTTCGACCCAGAGACGCGCCGGAAGGTCGCGGCCTGGCTCGCACCGGGCGAGATCGCCGAGCTGGAGCGGCTGCGGGCTCGATTCAGTCGAGGCCCGGCACAGAGTCAGGACCTCACCCAGCGAATCGCCGCGCTGAAGACGGCCAACGCCCAGTGCCGGGCGGCAACGTTCGTTGCTCTCGCCCTGGCGCTGCGCCAGGAGCCGTCGTATGACCTGGTGACCAAGCTGGAGGACCTCGGAGAACTCGCGTTGACGGGTGAGCCGGATGAGATTGGAACGCTGGTAGAGCAGATCAGTGAACTGGCTTCGGTCGATGAAGTCGCCACTCGGCTCGGCGGAGAGATCCCGTATGTGCCGGGCCCGAACAGCCAGGACGCGCCGGAGGCCCCGGCCGCTCCCGACTTCTTCCAGCCGGAGCGCACCTATCAGCGCGGACGCTGGATGTTCCAGTGCCTCGCCGTAGCCCCCGCGCCCCACAACGGCCAGGTCCACGCGGTCGGCTACCTCGCCCGCCAAGACGGAACCGCGACCGTGCACGGAATGAGCCCCGAGAACTGGAAGCACGACGGCTGGACCGACGTCACCGAGACGGAGGCGGCGTACCCGGACGTCTCCCCCGTGGCGCACGCCGATGCGCCGTCGCGCACTACCGGCGACACCGCGGGGGAGGACCGGTGAGCCAGCCGCACGACCCGCACGATCCTCAGCGAAGGGCCTCGACGGCTCCACCGGCGCGAAGGCCGCCTTCTTCCAGGAGCGCATCAGCGACGCCATGAGCCGCGCCGCCAACGACGTGAGCGATCTCGCGCCCGAGAACGAGCAGGTACGTGACGCGGCCAACCTCATCGACAGCGCCGCGCTGCACTACCTCGAGAACCCCGGCGCGACCCCGCGCCAGGCGATCAAGGCCAGCTGCGACCAGGACGTCGACGACGTCCTCCGCTGGATCCAGGACTGATTCGACCCACTAATTCTTCCATCCTGAAGGAGCAGATCATCATGGGCGCGAGCATGCTCACCGCCACCATCGCGTTCCCGGCCGGAAGCACCGAACCGCCGAACTTCGACCGAGGCCGTCAGCTGCTCGAGAAGATCGAAGATCCCTCGCTCTTCACCTTCGACGAGCCCGGAACTGAGCTGGAGGAGCTGCTACCGGATCTGGACGACGAGTCCGACCTCTTCGACGAGAACGGCGCAGTGCTCATCGAGTACGCCCGGCGCGCCGGGCTCGTCATCATCAACAACCTCGAAATGGCCCTCGACTCCCGTGAGACGACATTCCTCACGGTCGCCGACTACAGGCTCTATATCTCCGGCGGGCTCTCCAACGGCGACACCCCCACGAACGTGACCCAAGCGATCTGGGACGCCTACAAGCTGCCCGAGAGCGTGATCCTCGCCATGGGCTTCATCCCGGACTACGAGCAGCCGCTCTCCCACGCGAACAGCCGCGGGGCCAGCGCGCCCCTCACTGACACCGATGTGGTCGACGCGATCGCGCTCGGCCTGGGCACCTCGCCGGAGTGGCCCGGCACGGACACCCTCAAGTGGATCGCCGAGGCCATCGGCAAGGTGCGTGACGAACCCGGCAACGCTGAGCCCGTCGAGTACCTCAAGCGCTGGTCAGAGCGGTACGGCCTCGACCCGCTGTCGAGCAAGTTCCTCTCGGCGTACATCGTCGAAGAGATCGGCAAGGCCGGCGAAGACGAGAGCGAGGACTGACAGCGCTCGCACGACCCATAATCTGCAGCACTTGGTCAACCAGCTCAACCACCCCTCGAAGAGGCCGGATACGAGACCCCCAGGCCGCCGGTGGAGGAGTTCGGCTACCGGAAGCGACCAGGGAGCCCACCAACAAGGGCACCTTCCGGCACGAGTAGGTGGTATGGGATGACCCGGAGCTTCAGGGCGAGCCACCAGCCGGCGCCGGAGAATCCGCCGAAATCGGGCCATCAGGGACGGGAAAACCGGCGCCGGTGTGCCAGTGACCACCACCCCGACGCATGTCCGCGCCCATGACCACTCTCCACGTGACCCCGGACGCCCTGTATGCCGCAGCTGTGGAAACGGAGCAGACCGGGCCCGGCGCATATGGGTCGACCAAGGCGGCGAAACAGTCGTACCGATCCCGCCCGCCACCAACGACGACTGACGTCACAACGCACCCGCGACCGACACGGGATGCCGCACCCCAGGTTGACGACGCCAACGTGCGCGGCTGGTTCTTGCGGGAGGGCTGCTCCCAATGGCTGTCCGAGACGGATTTCGACTGATCGCCCGCTGGCGACCACCACGCCCGCGTGCTGCACGCTCCTACTGGAAGGAAGACCCTGTGATGACGCTCCCCACCCCCGGCCAGTTGCGCACGCTCATACATGACGCGCTCACCACAGCGCTGACCCGCGACGCCGCCACACTGCCGGCCTCCATGTTCTACACGCCCGGCTGCCGCCCCGCGCTGTTCATCGACAGCAGCGTGGTCCGAGGCGGTCCCGGAGTCGGCAAGACGTTGTGGGCCCGGGTCCTGACCGACCCTGACCTCCGTGCGGCAGCCGCCTATGACCTGAAGATGCCGCGCCTGGAGGATACCCGGGTGATCTCCGCCCCAGGGGCCGCAGGAGACAGCGACGGCTATCCGGCCGCGCCGGAGCTGGAGGCACTGATCGGCGAAGGAATCCGCCCCGTGATGGTGTGGACCGCTGTCGCCCTGACCGCCCTGACCGCCCTGGGCGTCTGCGACCTCACACACCTGCCCAGCTGGCGCGACCGCGCGCAGTGGTTGCTGCGTAACCCCGACGCCCTGCGCCAGGCCGTGGCCGACCTGAACTCGCAGGGCCACACTCATCTGGTTGTCTTCGACAGCTTGGACCGTCTCCACCCCGATCAGCGCATTACGGACCGCCTCGCCTCCGGAGTCCTCCAGCTCGCTGCCGACCTGGCCCGCCTCGGGCCGCGCGTGAGGGCGAAGGTCTTCCTACGCCCCGACACCCTCGACGCGGCCCTGTGGGCGCTCAGGTCCGAGGCCCGACGTGCTCTGCGTACGACCGACTTGAACTGGAGCACGCCGGACCACTGGGGCCAGGTGACCGGAACGCACCTCTACGGGCTGTTCTTCCAGCTCCTGGCGAACCACCCCAGTGAAGTTGCCGCCGCCTTCCGTTCTCTGACCCCGGGCTGGAGGCTCACCCCCGACGGTCGCTTCAGCGCGCCCGAGCAACTGACCTCCGATCCCGCCGCGCAGGAACGCCTCTTCACCGTGATCGCGGACCCGTACATGGGCGCGACAGGAACGCCTCTTCACCGTGATCGCGGACCCGTACATGGGCGCGACCGCCCGCAAGGGCTCCACGTACCGGTTCATGCTCACGCATCTCCAGGACGGTGTCGGCGGAATCAGCCCGCGCCCGTTCCTCATCGCACTGAGGCAGGCCGTGCGCCACGCCCTGGACGATCACCCCGACCACCCGCGCGCCCTTCACCACCGGGACATCCGCCGGGGCGTGCCGGAGGGAGCGCGTGCCCGCGCCGCAGAAGTCGAGCAGGCCATGCCATGGGTGCGGGCGGCACTCGCTCCGCTGGCCGGGCAGCAGCTGCCGATCGAATCCGACCAGGTCATCGCCCAGTGGGACCACGCGTGCCTGCCAGACCGTCTTCGACGTCTCGGCTCCCGCACGGCGGACCCGTACCCCGGCGGCATGCGGCACCTAGCCCGCTACCACGACCTCCTCGAAGAGCTCACTGCTGCTGGCGTCGTGCACCCCAGTACCGATGGGTCCTGGGACATGCCCGATCCGTTCCGCATCGCGTACGGCCTGGGACGCCGAGGAGGTGTGAAACCGGCCTCGGCCCCTGTCTAGCCCCGGCTGAGGCGCGCCCGGACTCCGGCCACGCACCGGCACGCGCACCAGCTTCGCGCTGCCCCGCCGCCGGATACCGATAGTGGGGGTGCGCCTCCCGTCGGCTGCGACGAGTGGTCGCACAGCGTGAGCGCAGGCGCTGGTTGGCTCGTCGATTCCTGAAGCCGAAGGCGTTGCGTGCTTCGAACCGCGCATCACCCGCGCCCTCAAGGTCCTCGCCGAGGCGGGCAAGCCCGTGACGCTCGGCACCTTGCAGTGAGAGCTGGAAGGGCCGCCGACGTTCGAGCGGCAGCCGCGCACGGCTGACGACCCGTGAGTGACCCCCGACTACGTCCCCGGCTCCCGGCCTCCAGCGGCCCCACCGCCCGCAGAGCACCACTTCGGCTAGGAGCGTGTCTCGGTAACGAGCAAGGGGCTCGCTGGCCGTGATCGATGGGATCGGTCGCGGCCGTTTCGTGTGCACCTGTGAGGCCGTGGTTGGGTCCTTCCCGGCTGTTGTTCGGCTGGTAGGGCCTGTGGCGTGGGCCGGGGGCCTGGCTGGTCAGCCGGCCTGGGCGGCGAGCCCGGAGTGTCGGAAGATCTTGCGGAGGTTGTGGCAGGCGGCGAGCAGTCGCCACTCACCGCGGGCGCCGTCCTCGCCACGCAGGAGGAGCTGGCGGCCGTTCTGGCAGGTCATGACCTGTCCGAAGACAGGTTCGACGATGGCTTTGCGGCGGCTGTATGCCTTCCGGCCGGGTTTGGTCCGCAGTTTGCGGGCCATGCGCTCCTTCAGCGTGGCGTCCTTGGGGATGCGTCCGCGTGGAGCGGGCGGGACCTGCTCGTCGTGGGCGAGTCGGCCGGTGGCCATGAAGGTGTCGGTGCCGCAGGCCAGTTGGCGCTCGTTCGCGGCTTCGAGGTTGGTCTCGGAGCAGTACCCGGCGTCGACCAGGGCCTGCTTGGGGTGGATGCCGGTGTTGTGGGCGGACTGGTCGAGCATCGTGGTGTAGTTCAGTGCGTCGGAGGGGTTGGTCGTCACGTCGGCGGCGGTGATGACCTGGTGTTCTTCGTCGACGACGGCCTGGGCGTTGTAGGCCTGGATGTAGGCGCCGTCGCTGTTCTTCATGATCCGCGAGTCGGGGTCGGTGAAGTTGGCCTGGGCTTTGGGCTTGGGACGGGCCTTGGCGGCGGCCGCTTCCCCGGCGTCGGTGACGGCCTGCTCGTCGCTGCTGGCGGCACGTTCCTGACGGCGGCGTTCCTTGTCCTCGGCGTGGGCGCGGGCCTTGGCGGCGGCCTCGGCCTCGATCTGCGCGCGGGCGGCCTGCAGCTTCGCCAGGCGTTTCTCACGCCGGTCCAGCTCGGCGGGCAGGTCCGCCTCCTTGCCGTCCACGCCGAAGGTGTCGTCCTCGGCTTCGTCGGCGGCCTCGGCGTCGGTCAGCAGGGCGTGGGCCTTCGCTTCCAGAGCGGCGATCTCGGCCTCTATCCGCTCTTCCTTGTCGACCAGGCGGCCGTAGCTCATCGCCTTGTGTTTGGAGGCGCTGGCCTCCAGTTTCGTGCCGTCCAGCGCGACGCGTCCCATCTTGACCATGCCGAGTGTCTGTGCGAGGTGCAGGGACTGGGTGAACAGACCGGCCAGCGCGTCGAGGTGGCGGCGGCGGAAGCGGGCGATCGAGCGGAAGTCCGGTTCCTGGCCGGCGGCCAGGAACCGGAACGCGACATCGTCGGCCAGGCGGCGCTCGATCGCCCGGGAGGAGCGGACGCCGGTGGTGTAGCCGTAGATCAGCAGTCGTACCATCAGCCGCGGATCGTAGGGCGGGTAGCCGCGCTTTTCGGTGTAGTCCGCCAGGACCGGTCCGAGGTCGAGCACCTCATCGACCAGGTCGGCGACGAACCGGGCCAGGTGGCCCTCGGGCAGCCAGTCGTCCAGCGACGGCGGCAGCAGCAGGACCTGATGCGGATCGAAGGGCCGAAACGTCTTGTCCACCGCCGCCAGCTGACCCTGCGGCCGCTTCTTCCCGACCGGCTCGACCTCGAACAGCCCCTCGCCACCACGCATACCGTGATCATCCCGTATGAATAATCACGAACCGCAGGCGGGTTGCCGGTTACTGAGACACGCTCCTAGCCGGGAACCGTACCCGTGGGCCGAGTGCAGGTGCACGCACGAGCCTCCGTGCGTGGCGGGCTGGATCGACACCGTCGAGCAGGAGCCCGAGCGCGGCGCCGACAGCCGACCGTACCCGGGACAGCCAGCCCGTCACCCACCAGACGAAACGCCCTTGTCCCAACTGCCGCCCCGAGGCGGCCCAAGCCCTGGCCGACTCGATGCCCGCGCGGCCAGCAATTCTCGAAGTTCCGTAAGCGCAAGGAGCGCTGATATGTCCTTAGCCCAACCCACCGAGACGCGCCCCCCGACCTGGCGCGAGGAACTGACCCACGACCTGGCCGACGCCACAGAGAAGACGCGGGCGGCCTGGCTGTCGCAGCGCAACGTCGTCGCCACCTACCTGCGGGCCGTCATGCCCCACTTGGAGGCGGCGTTCCACCGGGGCAGGCGCGGCCACCTGCGCGACCTGGGGATGCTCCCGCCCTCGCTGACGCACCCGCTCACCGGCCGCGAGAAGCAGGTCATCGTCCGCGTGGCGCGCGGCATGTCCAACGCGAAGTCCGGCGTGGACCTGTTCCTCTCCGAGGACACGATCAAGACCCACCTGCGGCGCATCTACAAGAAGACCGGCACGCACGACCGGGCCCACGCTGTCGCCCTCCTGCTGATCCGGGGCGACATCACGGCGGCCGACGTCCTGGAACCCCTGGATGACGACCGTTGACGCCCCTCTCCCGCACCTGGCGCCCGCAGACAGCACCGAGCGCCCGGTCCACCTCGTCGAAATCCGGCGCCCCGACGACGAGTACCCAGCCGCTGCGCCGGCGGGCATGGTGCGGCGGCTGCCAGTTTCACAGCGCCACTGTGAACGCCTGGCCCCCGGACGGCTCGTATCCCATCGAGGCGACCACGCTCACCGACACCGCGGAGTTCCAGGGCTTCTCATGGGGCCACGGGTACAAGCGCGAGATGCCGCTCGACACCCCCGCGAAGGAAGTGGCCGACGCCGTCCTCGCCACGCTCCCGGCCCAGGAGAAGCAGAGCGTGCCGGTCAGCTGAGCCCCGGCTTCGTCATGCCGTCGTGCTCGCCGCCTCCCCACAACATCCCACCGCACGTCAGAGAAAGCGCAGCACACTCATCATGACCAAGCCGACCAACCCCTACGCCCACGCCTACGCGGACTTCCTGCGCGAAACCGCCGAGCACCAGCTCGTGGTGCTCCACGATGACGGCCTCTACCGCCATCTGCGGATCCAGAAGCCCGGCACGCGCATCTGGTCCTGGGACATCACCACCTGGCAGAGCCACTACTCCGACGGCGCGCCGAGCATCGACGTGCACTACTGGGCCGAGAAGCTCTGCGGCGGCCGTTCGTACGAGGTGGAAATGTACGACGCCGACGTGCGCGGCTTCCGCGCGCGCGGCCGTCCGCGACGGCGGAGCAGCCACCCGACGACTGAGGCGGTGCAGTCATGAGCCGCCGTCCTGTCCAGGACCCAGTGATTGACGCAGCGCAGGGCGATGAGATCCACCCCGCCTTCGGCGTCGCGGTCGTGACACGGAGGAGCGGCGGAGGTCGTTCGCTGTTCCAGTCCGACCTGCTCCACAACGAGACCATCTCGCTCTCGGTCCACCAGGCCACGCGCAAACGCGACCTCAACCACGACTGGGTTCATCCAGGCCGAGAGCTCGTGGAGATCGAGATGAGCCTCGCGCAGTGGGGCTCGCTCGTGTCCTCCGTGGGGCTCGGCAGCGGCGTGCCGGTGACCATCCGGTGTACCGAGCACGACGCCTTCGTGCCCGAGATCCCTCATCAGCCCCGCACCGCCGAGAGCCTGCGGGAGGTCCGCGAGGTCACCGACCGGATGTACGCCCGTGTCAAGGCCGCCACGGCGGCACTGCACGAGGCGATCCACGAGAAGAAGGGCGTGAGAGCCACCAAGGAGGCACTCAACGCACTGGAGAACGCCGTCGCCGGTGCGGGCAGCAACGCCCAGTTCACCGTCGACTCACTCGTGGAGGCCGGCGAGCAGGTCGTCGCCCAGGCCCGCGCCGACATCGAGGCCCACGTCCTGGAGGTTGTCCGGCTGACGGGTGCCGAGCCCTCCATCGAAAGCTCGTCATTCGATGCCCCGGCGCTGCCGGGGCCCACTACCAGCCGAGAGGAGCCCACCGATGCCTGAACTCACCGTGCCCGACGAGCTGTTCGACGCCGATTCCGTCGCCTCCGACGAGCACAGGCTGGCCGACCGCTTCGACTGGATCATCCAGGACGGCCAGATCGTCCACGCTCCCGTCGTCGGCTGGACCTGGGCGTGCCCCAAGTGCGGCGAGTCCGGAACCCTGCCGGAGGCCCCTGTTGCTCTTTTCCACAGTGCCTCCCCGCACGGGAAACAGCACGCAGCTGGCCCGTTCGACACCCTCGTGCCGCTCCTGGTCTCCGTCGTGCGCGAGTTCCCTGGCTCTGCTCCGGGAGCCGACTGAAGCACCAGCCTCGATACGGAGGGACGTTCGACCTCGAGGAGATCGACGGCGGCGAACGCTGGCGCTGCAAACATGCGGGGCGCATGGCGAGACGTGGAAGCCCATGCCCGGCCTCTACGACTACCCGCACGCCATCGGCACCGCCGCCCACCGCCACCCCACCTGCGAAAGGACCAGCGCGTGACCGATCAGCCGACCGCAGACACGATCACTCCGGAGGAACTCGTCGACCTGCGGCGCGAACTCGCTGGTCTGCACATCACGATGGGCCTGCGCACCTGCCTGACACGGGGCTGCCTGAAGCAGTACGACCACTTCGCCACGCTCACCGGCGGCCAGCCGGCCCGCCCCGAGTGGTCAGGGGAGGGATGGCGGCAGGTAACCCGCGGGCCCGCCACGGGCAGCATCTGCCCCGAGCACCTCGATGCCGTCACCGCGCACCTGCCCCGCACCGTGGACCTGTCCAACGGACGGTGGATGGTGGCCTGCGCATGCGAGTGGATGTCCCGCCCGCAGACGTACGGCGGTCTCCTGCGCCCCCTGTGGGAGGAACATCTCCTGCTCGCCACGGGCCAGCTCGAGGCCCCTGTCTCGCTCGCTGAGAAGCTCGGCCGGCTCCCGCTGGAGGAGCACACCGAGGACAGCCTGCGCGAGCTGTACGAGGCCGTCGAAGACACCGAGCACGACCGTGCGGAGACCTACGACGCCGCGCAGGCCATGTTCAAGGCCTGGGACTGGCACCGGCAGACCCTCGGCGGCGTATCCAGCGCCATCGCCGCGGTCCGCAACATGATGCGGACGTCGGCCGACTTCCTGGATCACCGCGACTGGACAGTCGACCGGATCGACGCCTACCTGTGGGCGATCCTCATCGGTTGGGACGACCGCACCCTCCAGGAGGTCGCGGTCAGGCACCGGTGGGACGAGCACAGCATCAAGTACGTACGGCGGATGCACGGCTACCTCGCACCGATCACCGACCCGCAGCCGAAGGAAGACCAGCGATGACCTCCCAGCTTCCCGAGACCACGCCGCTGGTCTGGTACCGCTCGCGCTGCCGCAAGTCCTAGAAGGTGCAGGACCCCGCCTGCCGCTGTAAGAGGGCTTCTCGAAACCGAGTGTGGGGCTTGGTTTGTGCTGGTCAGGCATAGTCCGGCGGTGGGTGAGGTAGGTCCGGTGCGTCCGTTGAGGTGGCGTGCTGGAGGTGCGTGATGGCGTCGGTGCTGGGGCGGCTGGAGGAGCGGGAGCGGGCGGCCCGGAAGCGGGTGGAGGAGTTGCAGGCCGAGCTGGAGGCGGCGCAGTCGGAGTGGGACGAGTGGTTGGTCGCCCGTAGGCGGGTCGGCGAGGTGTGGGACGACCTGGGTGAATCCGCAGGCCAGGAGGGCGAGGTAGGGAGGACGCCGGGCGGGAACGAAGCCACGGCGCCGACGGCGGCGAGGCCCGGGTCGGTTGTTCCTCCCTGGCGGGAGGGACTGTCGGCCGAGGTACTGGCGCCGGAGTATCAGCAGGTCATGGACCTGCTGGCCGATCGCCGTGCCACTGGCGGTCAGCCACTGAACTGCCGTGAGATCACTGCCTTGTTGGGGCTGGAGGTGGTTCCGGCGAAGACCGAGGGTGTGCGGTGCAAGCTCAAGCGGCTCGTTGCGCGGGGATGGGCGCACGAGCCGGCACCGGGCCGGTTCGTCTGCGGCGACGGCCGAGACGGCGGGTCATGACCATGGTCATTGACCACAGGATCATCGCCTCCGACGACGCGGGCAGCCGTTCGTAGTCGCGGGCGAGACGCCGGGAACGGGTGAGCCAGGCGGTTGGGTCGGCCGCGCGGTGAGGTGCTCGCCGTGAGGGCGAGTCCTGTTCCGCGCGGCCTCCCGCCGAACCGGACATGACGGTTTCCCGGTCATCCGGCTCTCCAGTGACTACTGCGTGAGTGGTCTGGCTGGCCGTTCTGAGTGGATACGGTCGTGGCAGGTGTCGCAGGCCACGACGGTTTTGCGTCGCCGGTGAAGCATGACGCGCGCCCAGTCGGAAGGCTGCCATCCGGCATGTGCGAGGTCGGCGAGAGCGCGGACGTGGTGCACTTGTACGTTGCCCTTGCTTCCGCAGATCTCGCAGGTGTCCGCCAGGAGTCTCGCGATGAGTTCCTTCTGCGGATAGTCCACCCGAACCGGCTCGCGATCGGCGAGTTCTGCCGCCAGGGCGGCTGCAAGTTCCGGGGTGGTGAGGGTTGGCCGGGCTGTCGTCGGTTGGGGTGGATAGCAGGGCAGGCACGGGTTTCGTGATCATTGTGGTTCCTACGCCCGATGATCACGAGGTGGCCCGTGCCTGCTGCCATATCTTCTCCGGTCCCTGCCGTGCTGATGAGGCTGGGTCCGCTGGACGCCGGTCAGGTCGCCGATCTGCGTTCCTACCTCGATGCGGTGCCCGATCCGCGCTCGCGGCGGGGCCGTTGGTACTCACTGACCGCGATCTTGCTGGTGTGCGCCTGTGCGGCCGTGTCGGGAGCGAGGAGCATCGAGGAACTCGCCGAGTGGGGCCAGCGCGCCTCGAACGCACTCCTGGTAGTGATCGGGATCCGGCGTCACCTGCTCGGCTGGCGACGCACTCCGTCACCGGCCACGATCGGCCGGGTGCTGGGGACCGTTGACGGTGACGCCCTGGACCGGGCGGTGGGCGCCTACCTCGCCGACCGGCACCGCGTCGCCACCGAGCCGGCCCACAGGCCATCGCCCTCGGCGTCCGGGCGGCCGTGTGTGATCGCTGTCGACGGCAAGACACTCAAGGGATCAGCCCGTCTGACCGCGAAGCGCCGGCATCTGCTCTCCGCGGTCACCCACGCCCCGGTCGTCACCCTCGCGCAGGTGGAAGTGGGCGCGAAGACGAACGAAACCACACATTTCCAACCGCTCCTGGCACCGCTGGACCTGGCCGGCACCGTCGTCACCTTCGACGCGCTGCACTCGGTCAAGGCGAACGTCTCCTGGCTGGTCGAGACGAAGAAGGCCCACTACATCGCCGTGATCAAGACCAACCAGCCGACCGCCCACAGCCAGCTCGCGGACCTGCCGTGGCGCGATATTCCCGTCCAGCACACCGCCTCCACCACCGGGCACGGCAGGCGCGAGTCCCGCTCGATCAAGACCTGCGCCGTCCCGGACGAACTCGGCGGGATCTCCTTCCCCCACGGCCGCCTGGCCATCCGTGTCCACCGCCGCCGCAAGCAAACCGGCCAGCGCGAGACCCGGGAGAGCCTCTACGCCGTCACCAGCCTCGACGCCCACCAGACCGGCCCCGCCGGCCTTGCCACCGCGATCCGCGGGCACTGGGGGATCGAGAACTCCTCACACCACATCAGGGACGTCACCTTCGCCGAAGACGCCTCCACCGTCCACACCGGCACCGCACCCCGCGCCATGGCAACCCTCCGCAACCTCGCCATCGGCGTCCTGAAGACCCTCGGATCCGACCAGGGCGGCTGCAAGTTCCGGGGTGGTGAGGGTTGGCCGGGCTGTCGTCGGTTGGGGTGGATAGCAGGGCAGGCACGGGTTTCGTGATCATTGTGGTTCCTACGCCCGATGATCACGAGGTGGCCCGTGCCTGCTGCAATATCTTCTCCGGTCCCTGCCGTGCTGATGAGGCTGGGTCCGCTGGACGCCGGTCAGGTCGCCGATCTGCGTTCCTACCTCGATGCGGTGCCCGATCCGCGCTCGCGGCGGGGCCGTTGGTACTCACTGACCGCGATCTTGCTGGTGTGCGCCTGTGCGGCCGTGTCGGGAGCGAGGAGCATCGAGGAACTCGCCGAGTGGGGCCAGCGCGCCTCGAACGCACTCCTGGTAGTGATCGGGATCCGGCGTCACCTGCTCGGCTGGCGACGCACTCCGTCACCGGCCACGATCGGCCGGGTGCTGGGGACCGTTGACGGTGACGCCCTGGACCGGGCGGTGGGCGCCTACCTCGCCGACCGGCACCGCGTCGCCACCGAGCCGGCCCACAGGCCATCGCCCTCGGCGTCCGGGCGGCCGTGTGTGATCGCTGTCGACGGCAAGACACTCAAGGGATCAGCCCGTCTGACCGCGAAGCGCCGGCATCTGCTCTCCGCGGTCACCCACGCCCCGGTCGTCACCCTCGCGCAGGTGGAAGTGGGCGCGAAGACGAACGAAACCACACATTTCCAACCGCTCCTGGCACCGCTGGACCTGGCCGGCACCGTCGTCACCTTCGACGCGCTGCACTCGGTCAAGGCGAACGTCTCCTGGCTGGTCGAGACGAAGAAGGCCCACTACATCGCCGTGATCAAGACCAACCAGCCGACCGCCCACAGCCAGCTCGCGGACCTGCCGTGGCGCGATATTCCCGTCCAGCACACCGCCTCCACCACCGGGCACGGCAGGCGCGAGTCCCGCTCGATCAAGACCTGCGCCGTCCCGGACGAACTCGGCGGGATCTCCTTCCCCCACGGCCGCCTGGCCATCCGTGTCCACCGCCGCCGCAAGCAAACCGGCCAGCGCGAGACCCGGGAGAGCCTCTACGCCGTCACCAGCCTCGACGCCCACCAGACCGGCCCCGCCGGCCTTGCCACCGCGATCCGCGGGCACTGGGGGATCGAGAACTCCTCACACCACATCAGGGACGTCACCTTCGCCGAAGACGCCTCCACCGTCCACACCGGCACCGCACCCCGCGCCATGGCAACCCTCCGCAACCTCGCCATCGGCGTCCTGAAGACCCTCGGATCCGACAACATCGCCAAAACCACCCGAGCGATTCGAAACGAACCCGAACGAGCACTCCACATCCTGGGCATCACAACCGAACCAGACACCTACGGAACTTGATCAAGCCCTGGGATCCGACAACATCGCCAAAACCACCCGAGCGATTCGAAACGAACCCGAACGAGCACTCCACATCCTGGGCATCACAACCGAACCAGACACCTACGGAACTTGATCAAGCCCTGTTCTGCCGCTCGCTGCCGTTGGAGAGGAATTCCACCGAACCGTGCCACCAGCGGTTTCCTGTTCTTCCGCTCGATTCGGGCCTCGAAGCAGATTCGGGGCCCGTTGGGGGTGTCGATTCTGGTCTTGTGCTTGGCGGCCATCTTCGACACTGATGAGCGGTGCTTGGCTGCGAGGGTCTTGAGCATCGAGGTTTCCATGGCCCATTGCAGCCGGTGCAGCCGGAAGACATCTCCGGCGAGCAGGTAGTACTGGACAGTGCCCCGGTAGACGGTCCCGAAGGTCGCCACGATCGCGTGATCGGTGCTGTTGATCAGGGCCGTCCTCTTCGCGGGTTCTCCGCGGTCAAGATAGGGGGCACACTTGGCTTTGATCACGTCCCGTGGGACACGGAGAGCGATCTGGCCGTTGACCCGACGGTAACGTCCTGTCTTCTTCGTGTCGTTGTGCTGGGTCGTGATCTCATAGCCGAGAAACCTTGCTGCCCCGGTGCGGGCATGAGTGATCAGCGTCTTTCCCTGGGACAGTTCCAGCCTGAGTTCGTCACGCAGGAACTGGGCCAGGCACTGCTTGATCTGCTCGGCCTCGGCTTTCGGTCCGGTGAAACCAAGGAGATGATCGTCCGCATAGCGTATGTAGCGCAGCCTGCGATATTCCGGATCGTTCGGATCCGCACTCGGCAGGCTGACCATCCGCTGACGCAGTGCACGGGCCTGGACCCGGTCGCCGCGTCGGCGGGCTTTCGCCAGCAGATTCTGCAACTCCAGATAGGCCGGGTTTCGGGCCCGGCGCTTCCCTCGGGTGTACTCCGGAACAAGGACTGTCTCGACGAACTCGTCCAGCTTGTGCAGGTAGATGTTGGACAGGACCGGGGAGGCCACTCCGCCTTGCGGCGCTCCGGAGAGCGTGGCACCCCACTTCCAGTCCTCCAGGTATCCGGCCTTGAGCATGTTGCGCACCAGCCGCAGAAACCGCTGGTCATGGATCTTTTCGCCGAGGATCGACAACAGGACCTGGTGGTCCAGGCTGCCGAAGCAGTCGGCGATGTCCCCTTCGATGAACCAGGACGTCCCGGTCCAGGTGTGGTCCACCTCCCGCAATGCGGTGTGGCAGCCACGGCGCGGACGAAATCCATGGGAGCGGTCGGAGAATATCGGCTCGTAAAACGCCTCTAACAACAGGCGGATCACTTCCCCGACGAGCTTATCCGACCAGGTCGGCAGCCCCAACGGACGCGTCTTCCCGTTTTTCTTCGGGATATGGACACGCCGGACCGGACGGAAGCGGTAGCGCTCGTGGCGCATCACCTCGATGATCCGGTCGATCTTCCGCTGGGACATGCCATCCACGGTTTCCGGTGTGACCCCGGGCGTCATCGCGCCGTGATTGGCGTAGATCCGCCCGTAGGCCAGCAGATACAACTGCGGATTGAACAGTTGCCGATACAGCTCCTTGCACGGCAGACCACGTCTGCCGCGTTCACGCAGGACACCCAGCACCGTTTTGGCGCTCTGCATTTCGCATACCTCACGATTCTGTGGTGTCCGAGTCACCTGGCCCCCTTCGCCCGATGTGGACGGCTTTCCCGCCCTCCCTGGCCGGTCGTGACTCCGGCGACTACTACGGGGCCTCCGTCGCCATAGGACTCGCGTCCCGTAGGCGATCCCACGTTCGTCTCTGTCTGTACGTTCTAGCGCGACTTAGGCGTCCCACTCATCTCCTTGGATGTCCTCGTTGGACATCGCTCCGAGCTCCGGAAGTGCCCCAGACAACCTTCGAATCCAGGGCAGAGCACGGCGCCGGTTTCAGTCGTCTTTCCGGCGGATGGGAACTTGCATCTTCTGGAGATTGGGCTTCAAACAATCCAGTCTTCGCCATATCGCGCGGGCCGCCCAGCACACCGTCTCTGACAACTGAGCCCGGTCACTGGTTTTCTGACATGCTGTTGTCCCCTTCACTTTTCGGATCCAGGTAAGTCATCCGGCCCAGGAACCTCCTTCCGAGTTCCTCCCGGCTGAGCCGGGGATACAAACAGAGCGCCTCGTGGCGCACAAGGTCCGCTCGACGATCCACCGTTTGGGCAGCACGACGAAGCCTTTCCGGTCGTCGCTGCGGCGGATGACGGTCAGCATCAGGTTCAAAGCAGTCGCGCACCAGCCCACCAGCATGCCGGTGTATCCGCTGTCCGCCCACACGCGCCGAAGCCGGTGATGCTGCCTGGCTGCCCGGGCCAGGAGGTCCTGGGCGGCGTCCCGGTCCCCTGTCGAGGCGGGGGTGACCATGGCCGCCAGGATCAGGCCGAGGGTGTCCACCACGATGTGCCGCTTACGGCCCTTGATTTTCTTCCCGCCGTCATAGCCGCTGGTCGCGGCCTCGACCGTCGACGTGCCCTTCGCGGACTGCGAGTCGATCACCCCCGCCGTCGGCTCCGCATCCCGGCCCTGCGCTTCACGGGTCGCGGCACGGAGCCGGTCGTGGAACTCGCCGATCAGCCCCTGCTTCCGCCAGCGGGTGAAGAACCGATGCACCGCCTTCCACGGCGGGTAATCCACAGGCAGCGCAGGCCACTTCACGCCGTTGTCCACCACATACCTGATCGCGTCGAGTATGTCCCGGTGGCAGTACTCCTCCGGCCGGCCGCCCCGCCCCTCGCTCCACGCCGGCACCGGAACCATTTCGCGGACCGCGGCCCACTCCGCGTCCCTCATGTCGGTCGGATAGCAGTGCCCGCCGGACGCATTGTCCGCCGCGTTCCCGTACGTGTGGGCGAAGCAGTCGCACGTCCGTGTGTCCGGAATGGACTCTTTCACAGCAGACCGATACAACTGCGGCAACAGGGCCTCCCGGTGAGCAGTGGCGTAGACACCCTCTGTGCTACCGAGAGGCCCTGCCTTCATGCCCCCACGCGGCCACAATCACCTGAACAGCACACCCGTACGGAACCCCCAGCTCCACACTCGGTTTCGAGAAGCCCTCTAAGACTCCTGTGCCGAGTCTGCGCCCCACCCAGGTCACCGTTGCACGCTCCGAAGCGGCGCCCCCTGCACGCGCTCAGCGACGAAGAGGCCAGGACCCGCGCGCTCCCCCGCAAGAGCACCAAGGTCCGCGTCACCTTTCGGAGCCGAAGTCGTCGACGCCTGGCAGTGGTCCAGCGCAGGCAACCGCAGCCTGGGCTTCACCGTTCGCACCTCGGACGGCCGCAGTTTCACCATCAACCCTCAACTGCTCGGTCTCTCCATCGAACGCATCAATGACAGCGTGGAGGAGTCGTGATGGATGAACAGAGGAGGCAGGAATTGCAGGACAGCCTGCCGGACGACCCGGTCAACGCCGAGCGGCTCCCGGAGTCCCTCCAGCAGAAGGCAGACCGGATCGCCTCTGCCACCGGCCATCCTACCGAGGACGACATCACCCTGCCGTCCCAACTGGAGCGCCTGGCCGACCAGCTGGCCCGCCAGTACGACTACCGGCCCCTGGCCGAGCTCGAGCAGGAAGACCCCGAACGCGCCCAGGAACACTGGGACGCGGCCGCGCACCTGGCGCCGTGGATCCAGGGGTGCCCCCGCGAGGAACGCCGTGCCGCCTTTGGCCGCGGCTTCGACAAGGGCAAGGAACGCCAGAAGCTGCGCACTGCCGGCGACGTACGGCGTCTCAAGGACGAGGTAGCCGAACTACGGCAGGACCGTGACCCGGACGGGCTGCGGGCTCGTATCCGGGACCTGGAGTACGCGCTGGAAGGCTGGGACCGCTTCATGACCGGCCGGGTCCTTCCGCGGCCGGACGTGCCAGCGGACTGGAAGATGCAGGCCGCCGAGTACCTGGCCAAGTTGACCGCGGTACAGCGGGAACTTGCCGTGCTGAAGGGCGTGCAGCCATCCAACGCCACCCGGAGCAGCTCGTCGTGACCGAAGGCACCTTGTACGCGCGGCTGGACGGGTTACAGGCGGCCTTGTCCCGGCCCACACCGGCCCCGCTGGACGGCCAGAGGTCATCGACCTGACCCACCCCGCCGTAAACGGCCAGACCCTGGCCCCCGCACTCGCCCCGTGGGTGGGCCCGGCCTGCCCGCGGGGTCACTACCCGAACGGATACAGACCATGTCCTCACCCGATAAAACCCCCACCCCCGGCGGCACTCCGGAGGTCCCGGGTCCTGGGCCGCTGCTCGTCGGTGCGCAGGTCGAGGCGTACGCCCTCGTGGTCCGCCGCCAGACCTGCGATGACCTTGCGGGGGAGCTCCGCGATGATGGCCAGGTTCTGGCCGCAGATCTCGTGGACGAGAACCGCGACTTCACCGAGATATCCCGCTCCCTGGCCGCCATCCCCGCCGCACCGAAGACGGAACACGGTGCCCACTGCCGCCCCTTCGACTGCCGGTGCGGCTGCGACCGGGCCCAGAACTGTCTCGACTGCCACCGCTGCGTGTGCTGGCGCGCGCAGTGCTGCGCCCAGGTTGCCACCGACTACGCCCGCGCACGGGCCCGCAAGACCGCCCTGCGGGCACTCCTGGACGCCGTGGGCCCGGTGATGCTGACCGAGCTGCGGGAGACCGTCGCCGAGGCCGAGGAAGCCGCCCTGCGCGACACGATCGCCCGCCGGGTCCGCTTGCTCACGCCGACCGACGGCCCCCGCTACACGCATGCCGTCTTCGCGGCCTCTGACTCCAAGCTGGGCATGGGCCATGCCGACTACCGCCTCCACGACGTGGAGCTGCACGAAGACGAGAACAAGCACGAGGACGAGGGCGGGCTTGCGACCGTCGACCTGGACGACGATGTCCTGTCCGCCGCGCTCGGCACTCTCGCCGGGCTGCTGCGCCCCGACGAAGGCGCGGACCTCGCCGTCGACCTCACCGACTGACCCCGTACACCGAAACGGCGGGGCGCGCGTGGCCTAGGGGGTCGCCCGAGGGCGCCTCGCCGCAGCGCTTCTGGCCCGCGCGCCACAGGAACCATGCGCGCCCTGCACCCCTTTGCTTTCACTACCCACCAGGAGAACCGCGTCATGTCCGCGATCACCACCGCCCCAGCCCAGGTCGGCAATGGCAAGGCCGTGCACTACGTCCGCAAGGACACGTTCCACTCCCACACCATCGGCTGCGGTCGACTGGTGTCCCGGGAGCTGACCGCCCAGGAGGCCGCCGACCGCAAGGCGTGCGGCCCCTGCAAGCGCGCCGTGGAGGTCCTGGCTACCGAGCCGCCGGCCGAGACCGAGGCCCCCGCCGCCGGCGCCGCCGAGCAGACCCCGGCAGCCCCAGCGGAGGACGACCAGGCCGCCAAGGTCGCCGACATCGAGCGGCGCGTGCGCCCCCTGGATGCCGACACCGTCACGACCGCGACCATGTTCGACCCGGAGTTGACCTACTACACGGACGGCACCCGGGTGGTCATGCGCGCCAAGGACACCGAGCGCACCGGCACCACGTTCGGCGTGGCGGACGGCGCCGCCCCCTACGCCTACCAGGCCGTGCGCTGGGACGACGGCGGTGCCGACCTGGTCGCCCCCCACGTCCTTCACCGCGCCGACCAGGACGACCAGGCGCGCCGTCAGGAGCTGGTGACCGAGGTCTGCCCGGACGCTCGTCCTGGCCAGCCACGCCACCGCCCACGCCTTCCAGCCGGTCGACCTGCCGGACGGCGAGCGTATCGCCTGGACGTTCCGCACCGGCCACGGCGCCCGCGCCCACTACCACTGGGTGTCCGTCCGCAACATCATCAGCCAGGGCGACGGCAGCGAGTACCGGTGGCAGGCTGACCAGGCCGCCCTCCTCGCCCGCCGCACCGGCCTGGACGACGCCCCCATGGCTGAGCACATCGCCGTGGTGACCGCCGAGCCCACCGAGGTTCTGGAGTGCATGGCCGCCGCCCTGGACCCGGACACAGTGCGCCTGGAGTCGGACGGCGCCGCCCGCTGGGCCGTCGTCCGCGGCGGCACCTTCCTGGGCACCGTCCACGATGAGGGCGCCCGCATGCGCCGCGGCCGCTACGCCGCCTGGGCCCCCTACGCTGAGCGCCGCGACGGCAAGGTCGGGTTCCACCACGACCTGGACGCCGCCAAGGACGCCGTGGCCCAGGCGTGGCCCGTGGAGGTCGCCGAGATCGCCGGCGAACTGGGCGTGCCGGTCACCCAGGTGATGGAGGTCGCCGAGCAGGTCGACCAGGATTGGAAGGTCCAGGGACGCCGCGCCGTCCTGCGTGCCGAGGCGTACACGGGCACGGACGGCCGGGTGACCCAGGCCGCCGCCGTCGAGGTGCGCAGCCGCCTGGCCGTGCCGTTCCACGGCCCGGCCGAGTACGACGGCCCGACCGGCTTGTGCGGCTACGACGACCACACCGCGCCCCTGCTGCCCTCCGGCAAGCTCGCCCAGCACGACCGCCAGCAGGGCGTCATGTGGGTGTGGCCGGGGAGCTGCCGCCCCGCACGCGGCAGCCGCGAGGAGCTGACCATGCGCGACACCACGGCCGTCTTCTACCACCCGCCGCGCCCCCGCGGCCTGGCCTGCCACGCCAAGGACGGCGACCTGGTAGTGGTCGACGGCCAGGCGATGGAGGTCAAGGGTCTCCAGGTGGACAAGACCACCAACGCTCACGTGTGGCTGGTCCTGGACGGCATCAGCGCCGGGCCGCTCCGCTTCACGCTCGAAGACCGGCTGGAGTTCCGCCGGCGCGTGCGCCGCGTGGACGTGCCGTGCCGGGAGTGCTGCGTGTACGTGGTCATAGAGGTGGACGAGGTGGTCGACGGCGTGCCCAACACCCGCCTGTGCGGCCTGTGCGACCGCCCGCAGCCGGACGAGCTGACCGAGGACCAGGCCCGCGCCCGCGTGGAACGCACGTACCCGCACGCCGAGGCATTCCAGGCCGAGCGTACCGAGCGCGGTCGGCTGACCGGCTACACGTTCCGGGCCGGCCGCCTGCACTCCGCCCGGTACGGCTGGATCACCGCGGCCGGGACGTACGCCCAGGGCCTGGAGGACTACCGGTCGCAGGCTGCCGCCATGCTGCCCATGGCCGTCCGCGACGAGCAGGCCGCCCGCCCCTCTACCCCCGGCCGGGACTGCCGACCTGGATGACGAGGTTCTGTCCGCGGCGCTCGGTACTCTCGCGCTGCTGCGCCCCGACGAGGGCGCTGACCTCACCGTCGACCTCACCGACGAGGGGAACTTCTGAAGTCGCGACCGTCCATCCATCAGGGCCCGTGCCCCGGCTCCGCACCGTGCGGGACTGGGGCACGGGTCTCTTCTTTCCCCTAACCGCTCCGTCTCTCAGAGGCGGAGCGATCGACCATTCGATGTCCTTATCGACTCGGCGAACAAAGTCGTATGCGAGTCGATGACAAGCTATTCCTGACTGATTAGGCTGAAGCTATGACTCACAACAGCAACGCTCACGACAACGGCACTCCCGACGCCGAGCTCCCGAAGTTCTCCGTCAATGTCGTCCCGACCGACCAGCTCAGGCGCGAGGACCTCGCCACGATGCTGAACCTCTATCGCCGCGGCGAGATCACGCCGCTGATCTTCGGGGACGGCAACAAGCCCGAGGCCGCGATCATCCCCTTCGCCGCGTTCGTGCGCCTCATGAAGTACGACCACGCGGCCCACGTCCACGCTGAGGCTGCTTTCCAGGCCGAGCTCTCCCGTCGCACCCAGGAGTCCGACGCTTCCGGCGAGGCGAGCATGACCATCGAAGAGCTCGCCGAGAGCCTTGGCCCGCTCGGTCAGCAGTGGGCGGATGGGCATCGTGCTGCCCAGCAGGAGAAGCGTGATGAGTGAGCGTCGGTCTCCCGTCCGCCTTCTGCCGACGACCGGTCTCAAGCAGGACCTCCAGACGCTCCACGACGCCGCGGTGATGCACCCTCATGGACCGGAGGACCGGCTCCTGCGCGTGGCTCTCAACCAGTTGGGCCGGATCCAGCAGGGCGCGCCGAGCACGCACCCGCTGGAGTACATGCCCAGTTATCCCGACCTCTCTGATTGCGAGACCACGTACGTCGGCGCGGATCCGAATGCGAAGCCCTCGCACCGGATCGTCTGGCGGGAGCGCGCGCCCCAGCGCCCGGGCGAGCCCGTCACCCGCGAGATCATCGCCCTGGGTGAACGCGCGAACGGGCAGGCCTACTACATGGCCGGCCAGCGCCTCGGTCGCCCCGTGGGCTTCACTCTCGCCGAGCTGGCTGCGCAGCGCGAGCCGATCGCGAGTCCCTCACGACCCCGACAGCGCTCGATCAGCAGCTTCGGCACGCCATCCGCGGATGAGCCTGACCTCCAGTTCGAGTGACCTGTAATTCGCGATTCTTCTGACCATTGATGGTTTCTCATAGAATGGAGGTAATAGCTATTTGATAAGAGCGAGATGGTGGCGATGTACGACTACGAGCCAGTGACCCAGGCGGCAGCTCTGGATGCTGAACCCCAGTCCAGCACAACCGCGGGACGCCGCCGGTTGATCAGTCCTCGTTGCGCCCTCTTCGTACGGCGCGGCATCGGACTGGCGATCGCCCTCGGCATGGCCTACGGCATCTTCCACGTCATCTTCCGCACTGAGCTGTTCGCCCCCGTACTGGCCTACGTCGGACCCGTCAGGGACTTCATCGGCTGGGTGGTCGAGGACCCGGGGCGGGCCTGGATCGCGCTGGCGGCCCTCGTCATCCCGCACATCGGGCTGTACTACCTGCTCTTCGAGGACCGGAAGTAGTGCGGGGCGTCATGTGCAGGACCATGTTCAAGAGTGCTCGTGCCATCATCGCTCTCGGTCTGATCGGCGGCGTCAGTCTGGCGGTCATCGGCGGATGGGTCACCGGCTTCTTCGCCTCGATCGCGAGCACCTTCGCCGGCCTGTGAACGACTTCATGGGCTGGATCAACTCGCCGCTGGGGTGGGAGCACCTCCTCGCCGGGGCTGGCGTGCTCATCGTCCTGGTCATCGTGCTCGTGCTGATCTTTGCCATCGCCGACGGCTGAGCGTCGCAACTGGGCTCGTCCCGCCATAAAGAGAACCCCCGTGATGCCTGTGCATCACTCGACTTTCGACGTTCTGACAGGCTCGGGGAGTCACGCGGCGGCGTCGGTGCTGGCCGCGGCCCATGCCTGCTGGACGGTGCGGATTTCCTGCTCGGTGGGCTGACCTGGGCGGGTGGGCATAAATCGGGCGGCGATGATCACCCGTCGGAGCTTGGCGACCATGTCGGACAGTGACGGGTCGGTCTTGGTGGTGTACCAGGGGGCGCGCTCGCGGTGCTCGGCCACGTCGCCGGGCTGGTGGCCGTGCAGTGCGTACCAGACGACCGTGATCGTGTAGCAGTACAGGGCGAAGGGCACGGTGCGTTCCACCGCGGCCCGGGTGCGGTTGTGGGCCTGGCCGGCTCCGAGCAGGCCGCGGGCCTCGGCGAAGGTGACCTCGATCGACCAGCGCCGCGCGTAACGGGTGATCAGCTCGGCCGGGCTGCTGGTCAGGTCGGTGGTGACCAGGGCCAGGTCGTAGCCGGTGTCGGTGGTGTCGTCGCGGAGCAGGATCACGCGCACGGTGCGGGTGTGGAAGGAGCCGTACCACAGGCAGGTGACCTCGGCCAGATGCACCTGCTCGGTACGTTGGTAGCGCGTGACCTGTACGGGAGCGAAGTCGGCGGTGGCCGCGAGCTGGGCGGGCGTGCCCAGTCGCGCGCCCTTGAGCGCGGGGCGCCCGCGTTTGCCGGTCCTGGGCGGGGCCTGGGCGAACAGGACCGAGGGTGCGGGCAGTCGGGTGGTGAAGGTGCAGGTCGCGGGCAGATCGCGTAAGGCTTTGCCGTGGTAGGCGGCGTCCGCGACGACATGAACGCGCCGGCCGTGGTGGCAGGCGGCCAGCAGGCGGATCATGGACGCGGCGATGTCGACTTTGCTGCCTTCCTGCCCGGGTCGCCACAGCCGGGCCATGACAGGAAGGCACACCGGCCGGGCCAGGAAGGGCAGGTCGACGACCAGGCCGATGACGACGAAGCAGGTCCCGCGCCCGACACCCCGGGGTCCGGTGGCCGCGCCGTCGTGCTGCCAGGCCGCACCGAAGACCTTCTTCCCGCGCCGCTTGAACAGCGTGTCGTCCACCGCCACCGTCAACACCGCACCTGCGGGCAGGAGTTGGCGCACGACCAGGTGGGACAGGGAGATGCCCAGGATGTCCGGGTTCCACGGGGCGCGGGAGAAGAAGGTGTGGGCGCGGTCGTGGGACCATGCGCGCGTCAACCCGACACCGGTGAGCATCCCGGTCACCGTGCACCGCCCGGTCTGCGCGATCAGACCCGTGACCAGCGCCGTGAAGGTTCGAAACGTCGGCGCGGTGAAGTTGCCCCGTACCAACTCCAGTACGGCGAACAGCGAAGCGGGCACAGTCGGCATCGCAGGTATCCCTCCCCGGGCGCGGTCGCCACACCACCGATGCTGCCGCGGCCCCGCCCACCACGGGCCCGGACACCCGGTGCCTCACCCGTCAAGGTGATAGCCACCGGGCTCCCCCGCCCCGGGGTCCGGCCTACCGGCGCGACCAGGACAACCGACGCCGCGGCTGCTCGGGGAAGGCAATGGCACAGTGGAAGCCGTCGTCACCTACGGCGCGCCGCAACGTCCGCGCCACCGCCTCGGGATCGTCATAGGGGCCGTTGACGTAGAAGGGCTTGCCATCGCGGCCGAAGCGGATCGGGCAGGGACCGGCGGGCTCACCGAGGACAGCGGCGGCGGCCTCGAAGTCCGCCTCGGGATCGAACCCGAGGCCGCGAGCGTAGGCGGCGGCACCGAACACCAGGGCGCGGGCAAGCTCGGCAGGAACCGGCACATGCCCCTCGAAGGCGCCGAAGTAAACCGCCCGGTGCCCGCTCAGTTGCCTCTCGCCCATCGACTCCGGGGCAAGCGCGTTCTTCACCCCCAGACACCACACATCCAGCAGGAACCCGGCGACCTGCGCCTTCGCGGAGCGCGTACTGTCCGCGGCGACGAGCACGGCGACAAGGCCACGCACCTCCTCGGCGTCAGAAGCCCCAGGGTCCAAGGCCGCCCACTGCGGCGCGCCCTCAAGATCCACGCTGCGGCTCCAGCCGGCGTTCACCCAGCAACGCGGCTCGTCACGCACCGACGCCGAGACCTGCACGGCACCGTTGAGCACCCCGCCAACATCCCTGACGCCCACCCCCAACGTCCTGGCAATCGCCTTCACCGACCGACCCTGCTGGTCCAGTTGCCGTACCTGCTCTACAAGCCGCTCATCCACAGCCTCACCCTACGACCGCCGCCAAGACCGCAGGACCCAAACGCCAACAGCCACACTCGCCAGAGCGACCCGCGAAAACGTCGAAAGTCGAGTGCATCACGGGGGTTCTCTTTTTCTGCTGGCTCCTCGTTGCCTACGACGCGGCCCGTAGCTCACGATCCTCAATGACGTTCTCGAACTCGTCGGCATCCTCGATCATCCCGTAGGTCTCCGGTGAGATCTCGTCCTCATCGCCGCCGAGCCGGCGGTTGAAGCTGCTCGACGCGGAGAACTTCAGCACCACGTAGTCGTCGACGTTGCTCTTGCCGAAGCGCACCTTGTGGCCCTTGTGGTCCTGTCGGTAGAAGCGGCCGAAGCTCGTGAGCACGACCGTCTCTCCGCAGCTGACTGCGCCCGTGAGTTCGCCGAGCAGCGACTCGTACACCTTGTTCACCACCCGGATCGGCAACCCGCTGCGAGTCGCGACCCGAGAGATGAACTCGCGCTTACTGACACGCGGATTCGTCGTCGTCTCCATACCCACACCCTGTCCTGTCGTCCTTCATGACGCGGTTTCGCTGAGAAACCAGTCTATCGAAGATAGTAACGAGTCGAGAAGGAGAGACGGGCTTATAGAGTGCCACTCGCTACGCTTGTCTTGGCCCATTCGGCTAGAGCTCCAGATCCGGCTCGATCTCCTCCCGGTCGTCCTTGGGCTCGTAGTCGACCGATTCGATGATGTTCCGCGTGTTCGGATCGCGGCGCTGGTTCACGACCCTGTCGTGGGACTCCTCGAACCGCTGCTGCGCCGCTACGCGGTGGGCGGCATCGAGCTTCGCGCCGATGTTGCGCTCCCCGAACTCCATCATCGAGCCCAGCGCCGACTTCGTGCCCTGCTTGATCGCGTTGACGTTCGGCTTGTTCTGCGCCCGCTGCTGCTCCCATCGGCTCCGGTCCTCCGGCGTGACGTAGCCGAACATCCGCGCAAAACGTGAGCCGAACCTGACCTGCTGTCCCTCATTCTGTTCCTGGCTCATGGCCCTTCCTCCTGCTCCTTGTTCGTGTTCTCGGATCGCCCTCAGGCGGGCTGGTAGTCCTCGGAATCGGCCTCAGCGTTCGGGCTCTCGTTCTGCGGGCCGGCCTCCTGCTCGGACGACGGACCCGTAGGGCGCGACCGCGGCTTGAGCCGCTGCTCCTCGAAGAAGGCACCCGGGTCGTCGACCGCCGTCTGCAGCGTCTGCTGCCAGTTCTCCCCGAGGCTCCGCTTCAGCTCGGCCTCAAGATCCGGGTACTTCTCGTTCACCGCCTCCATCGCGTCGACGTAAGCGTTGGAGTAGACCCGCTGCTGCTCCTCGGGCGGCAGGCCGTCGATGTCCATGCTCGCGATCATCACCTCGGACTGGTCCAGGCGGTGCTGGAGCGTGTCGGGCAGTCCGCTGGTGTCCAGGCCCTGCTTCTGTGCCGCGAAGCCGACCAGGTAGCCGAGCATGTTGCCCCCGTAGCCCTCTTGGTCGCTGCGGCCCAGCGCGTCGAGCAGCGAGGTCTTCATCGTCTCGGCGAGCTGGACCTGGTGGGCGTCCGCATCCATGGGCCGGCGCAGCGTGAACATCCCGTCCTCGGGCAGACGCTGACCCAGCTGGTCGTCGAACTCCCCGCTCCAGACCGTGCGGACCCGGTCGGAGCCTGCGATCCGCTCCTCGTGCGCGGGAGCCTTGACGATCCGGCCGTGGGCCACGCCGTTGAACATCGTGCGCAGCTCGGGCTCGTACTCCATCCGCTCGCCGATGATCATTCGCGCGCGCTGGACGACCTCCTGGCGCTCCAGGCCGTCTTCGCGCATCTGCTCGTGCAGCCGCTTGCGCATCGCCCGGTAGCTGTCGCGGATCAGGCCGGCGTCCGCGCCCGGCTCACGCATCTTCCAGAAGGCGTTCTCCATGAGCGCGACCTCGGTCATGGCTGCCGAGTCCGGGGTGAACATCTCCCGGTGGCCGCGCTCACGGTGCTGCATGGCGTCGAAGCGCTTGCGCCACTTCTTCGTCAGGTGGTCACGCGGATCGGTGCTGCCGATGAGGCGCTCGCGCCGGGCGTCGCTCGGCACGTCCTTGAAGATCCTCTGCCGGTGCGCGATGCCGCTCTCGGCAGAGGCGATCATGCCGCGGGTCCTGGTGTCGATGCGTTCCTGGATCTTGTCCTTGAGGGGCTGAAGGTAGCTGTCCATCTCCTTCTTGAAGTCCGGGGCGAGCATCCGCATCGTCATCACCATGCCGACGGCCTGGATGATCGAGTTGGCATTCACTCCGCGCGAGAGCGGCTTGAGACACGACTGCATCATCATCTGCATGTAGACGTGGTGCATGACGCCGAGCTCCTGCGTCCGTTCCTCGTCGTTGAAGCCGGGCACCAGCAGCTTCGAGTCACGCAGCGAGGCCATGTACTTCTCGCCGGCCAGCCGCGTCTCCGCCCGAAGCTTGAGCAGCTGCTCGCGCTGTTCCAGGCCCTCGGTCTCGTCCTCTGCCCGGTCGACGTCGATCCCGTGCACGCGCTCGCGGTCGGCCATCCGATCCTGTGTCTTCGCGCCGAAGAACCCGCGGGCGCGGTCCCGGAGCCGCTCGCGCCAGGCGCGCGAACCGTCTGCGTCCTCCGGTCCGGGCTCGTCGATCACCTCGGCGTCGATCGGCTCGTCCGAGCGCGAGTCCCAGTAGGCGTATGCGCTGCTCTGCGGCTCGTCGGCCTGCTGCCGATCGTCGTCCACCGGAAGCTCCTTGGCCGCGCGCGGGCGGCCCGCAGGGCCCGTTCCCAGTTCCTTGTGCTGTGCCATTTCAGTAGCCCGCCCCGTAGTCGTCGTCGCCCTGCGGCTGATCGATCTCGATGCTCGGCGTGTAGACCGGGCGCGACGCGCCCACGCCCACGGCATGCGCAGAGCGGCGGTGCGAGCCGCGGGTGCGGGAGGCCCCCGCGTCCTGAGAGATCACGTCGCGCTTGACCGCCGAGTCATCGACGGCGATCGCAGCGCTGTCCAGGCCCTGCGCCTCGGCGGAGCTCAGCTGCTCGAGCTGCCGGGACATCTCCGCACGGGCCTTCCGGGTCCCCGAGGACGCGAACTGCTCGTTCTTCTCGCCGTCGTAGACGCTCTCGCGGTTCTTGGCCGCCTGCACGAGCGCCTCGAAGCCACCGCCGTAGGCCATCCGGTCCATGACGGTGCCCCGCAGCGACGGGTCCTCTTCGAGGTTGCGGATGAGCCCGGTTTTCGGGTCCTCCAGCGAACTGGCCACGCGGGCCACGTAGGCCGGGTTGACCGTGACGCCGAAGCCCTCCTTGGACTCGTAGAACTCGATGAACTTCTTCTCCCACTCCTCGGCCGTGGCCTGGACGGGCTCACCGTCGAGGAATGCCGTGCGCCACTGACCGGGGCCGACGTGTTCGATGCTGCGGCCCCTCCAGAGCTCGCGGCCGGGGCCCTGGAGCATCGCATACTTGTGCCGGGCCTCGGCGGCGTCGTGCTTGGCCTGCAGGATCGACTGGGTCACCGGGTAGGTGACCTCCAGGACGGCCTTGAGGTCTTCGCCGCGCAGCGCGCGCACGGCGCGCTGGCTGAACGAGCCGCCCAGGCCGGTGCCGTGAGCCTTGATCGCCGTGGCGAACATCGAGGCTTCCTGGTCGGCCTGCGTGATGCCGGGCGTGCCCTGCGCATCGCCCAGGTTCCGGGCGTAGTCGGTGAGCTTCTTCTCGCTGCCCTTGGCACCGGTCTCGACGCAGACCTCGCGCACGCTCTGCAGGTGCGCCTCGCGGTCCGAGAACGTCAGTGCCGCGCCGAACTCGCCACGCTGCGCCTGGCGGTACAGCGCGCTCAGCTCCTCCGTCACGACCTGCTGGTCGAGCTTGATGTCCTCAGGCGACTCTGCGCCCGTGAGCGCTTGCAGCCGGAGCCGGTTCGCCTCGCTGCGCGAGCTCTCCAGCTCCTCAGCCAGAGCAGTGTCCTTGGAGAGCGCGACCTGGGTGTCCAGCGAGACCTGCATGGCCAGCGGGTGCGAGCCGTCGCCCTTGACCACGCCGGTGTCCAGCAGGTTGGCCGGCACCGAGAGCTTCGCCAGGGCTTCCCCCTTGGCGGCCTCGCTGTGCAGCTTCACCACGGCGACCGAGTCGCCGTCGAAGTCGCCGTCGAAGCAGGCGTCCATCACCGGGTTGATCGCGGCACCGGTGAGCCGGTCGTCGATCGCGACCCGCATGTAACGCACGCCGGCGTCACGGAGCACCGGGTCACGCCACACCAGCGCGTGGTCACCCTCGGCCAGCCCCAGCTGCTCGGCCTTGACCGAGCTCAGCGCAACCTGGTCGACGTCCAGCCGCGGGTCCGCAGTCCACACCATCGTCGCCGAGTCGGTCAACCGCGAGGCCATCAGCCCGGTCTTGAAGATGTTGTTCTTGCCCGTGAGCACCCGGTTCTGCACGTCGGTCGTGATCGCCTCGAAGGCGCGCTGAGCGCGCGAGACCGACTCGCTCATGCCGCGGCGCACCTCGGAGCGCTTTTCCGCGGACAGACCCTGGCCGTCCAGCTGCTCGGTCATGTAGCGGTAGCGGCAGGCCTCGACGAAGACGTCCTGGTAGCTGCGGGTGTAGTCGTGCGTGACGGAGGACCCGTCCTCGAACTCCTGGCCACTGCGCAGATGTGAGGACATCACCGGCAGCTTCCACGAGCTCGCGCTCACCGTCTCGGTCTGCTCACCGGTCGGATACGTGAGCGGGAACGGGATCTCCATGTCGCCGCCGCGGTCGCCGATGAGATTGCCGAAGGACTTGCGCATCGCCGTGGTGTTCAGTCCCGGGAGCTGGCCCTCCTTGCGCGGCTGAGTGCGCAGCAGCTCGGGCATCGGGATGAACCGGCGCTCGGGGCGCTCGTCGATGCCCTCGGCCTGGCCGACCACCCGCAGTGTGCCGTCAGCCTCCATGTCCATGCCGGTCACCAGCAGGTACTCGCGCAGGTTCGACTCGGCCCCGCTGTTGTGGCCGTAGAACTCGCGCATGATCGCCGGGCAGTCCTGAGACTGCAGCGCCCAGGCCAGCTGCGAGGAGGCTTTGCGGCCCTTGCCAGCACGCACCTGCTCGTCGTCGTAGATCTTTGTCTTCTCGTCGACGGCCATGTGGGTGACCACGAAGCGCATCTCGCCCAGGGCACTCGGCCGCAGTTCTCCGTTGGGGGAGCGCAGGTCGGAGACGTTTCCGCTCATCAGCTCGCGCGCCGAGCCCGCGTTGCGCCGGGAGATCAGGCTGAACGGGCTCATCACTACGTCCAGGCCCGGGTTGGCCCGGAACCAGTTGACCTCTTCGACGACATCCTGCTCCTGCGCGTCCTGCAGCGGCATGTCCCGGTCGACGATCAGCGAGATCACGCCCTTGTTGCCGTGCAGATCCGAGATCTTGTCGCCCACGACGAGATCGCGCTCCTGGCCGCCGGCGCCGCGGATGCGGTGGCGCTCGGCGAACTCCTTCGACACCACGATCGGGTCATCAGCCGTCCAGCCGCCGAAGGTCATCAGCGCCGTCTTCGCCGGCGCGGTGACCTCAGAAGACTGCATGATCGTCGAGGCCGTCATCTGCTGGCGGTCGAACGGGTCGTACCGCAGCGTCTCGAGCTCGGGGAGAGCCATGAGCGGCGCACGCTGTCCGGCCACGCTCTCGTCGCCCGGCACGATCCGGCCGTCGGCGTCGACCTGGGCCTGAGTGGTCAGGTACCGCACGATGCCCTGGTTGGTCGCGCCTCCGGTCATCACCGGGTCGAAGTAGCCGCTGGGCGCAGCGACGTTGTTCCGGTCCTTGCCGGTGAGTACCGTCATGTTCCGCCCGCCGGTGAGCCGCCAGGCGTCGAAGCGGTTGTCGTCAGCCGGGTCAGTTTGGTCGCGCTGGGCCCGGTACTCGGCGTAGATCGTCGAGCCGGCCTTGATTTCGTTGGAGTAGCGCACACGGCGCGCCTCGGTCTGCAGGATCGCGGCCGTCCACTCGTCCAGGTGCTCCTTGATCTCGCCGGTGGACTCGTCGAGCTGGTACGTGGTGGCGCGCTCGATGAAGTCGATCGGGTGCTTCGTGCCGTACAGCTGCGAGTAGACCGCGTTGAGCGAGGAGGGCTCGCCGGTCTCGCTGCGCCCGGCGATGAGGTCGCCGGCGATCTGGTACTGGATGCGCTCGTGCATGAGCTGCTCGTAGCCGCGCAGGCGCGTGCGTTCCTCGACCGAGGTCGGAGCCTCGCCCGGAGTCTGGGCCGTGATCGTGGCCTCGTAGCCCGGCACGACCAGGGCGTTATCCCCGCTGGCGAAGGCGGTGGTGATCTCGCCGTACTCGCCGACATCGAAGACCTGGCCGATCTCACCCGAGATCGGAGTCCCCTTGCCGTCACGGCGCTGCTTCTCGCCGCTCCAGCGGATGACGCCCTGCTCGTCGACCAGGATCTCGGAGACCGTCGCCGCGTTGCGCTCGATGCTCTCGCGCACGGTGGCCCCGATGCGCCGCATGAATGCAGATTCGTGATCGGCGATCGGCACGGAGCGCTCGGCGTCGAAACGGACGAGCCGGTCCTTGAACCGGGTCGTCTGGAAGGTCGAGCCCATCATCTCGTCGGGGGAGATTCCGCAACGACGAAGCGCCGAGGCGAGGTTGTCGAGGTTCGACCACTGCCCGGTGGGGCTGGTCATGTACCGCGCCACCCGGTCCGGGTTGAAGCGCTGGTCGACCCACTCGCCGTCGACGTCGTGGGGCTCCGCCTCCCAGGTCCCGATGAGTTCGAAGGGGACGTCCTCGGCGTGCTGCCGGACCTTCTCGACGGCGGTGCCGCCGTAGACGAGGTTGCCCATCTCGGGCACCTCCTCGGCCTGCAACTCGCCGATCTCCTCCAGCCTTTCCTGGTACATCTCTTCGGTCGCCCCCGGGCGCAGCAGATCGCTGTGCGCGCCGGTGAGGACGTCCCAGTAGGAGCGCTGGATCGCAGCGACCTCAGAGTCAGCCGAGTACTCCGGCGGCTCGATCGCATCCAGCTGTCCGCCGGTTCGCTCCAGCTCGGCCTCAGCACGAGCGATCAGGTCTTCGACGCCAAGAGCTGCCTGCAGGTTCTGCCGCGCGCTCTCGACGGCGGCCTTCGCGTAGGCCTCAGCGGGCTGGGCGTCGATGAAGAAGGTCGGCAGGGAGCGGTTCTTCGCGTCCCGGCGCAGCATCACCTTCGACCCGGGCCGGGGACCGGACTCGCCCGGGGCCACATAGTTGCCGACCACGAACATCGACTCCCGGTCGACGTGGTAGCTGTCGGGCACATCCACCAGCGTGCGGCCACGGCCGCGCTCCTGGTGCGTCGTGCCCATCTCGCCGGCGGCGTGCCCCGGAAGATCCGTGCGCTCGATGCGGTGGCCCTGGGCGAAGCGCAGCAGCTGAACGGCTTCCGTCGGCGAGGGGGAGTAGACCGCCATGCCGCCGGGGACCCGGTAGTTCGTCGAGTAGCGCAGCACGGTGCCGTTGTCGTAAATCCGGGCTCCGGCGTACTCCTCCTGGCGCGTGTCGGTGAGGCGGATCTCCATGCCGGTCTGGGCGATCTTCGCCTTGATCTGACCGGGCTCGCGGTCGCGCATCACCTCGTAGGACACGCCCTGGGCCTTCAGCTCTTCGAGCAGTGCTGCCGAGCGTGCCACGGCGCGCCGGGACATGAAGCGGTTGCGGTCGACACGGTTCGTCTGGGGATCCCGGCCGCCGTCGATGACCCACTCGCGGACCTGGTCGTACTCCTGCTGGCTCATCTTGTCCATCAGCGCGGTGAGCCCAGCGGCGTCATCGTTCGTCATCGCTCGGCCGGCCTCGAAAGGTTTGCCCTCGTCGTCGATGCGCCAGAGCACCATGTTCCCGCGACGGGGATCGGCCAGGGTCTCCACCTCGCCGCCGGCCACGCGTGCGATCGTCTCGTCCGGCAGGTACACCAGCGCAGTCCCGGCGCGCTTCACGGTCGCGCGTTCGGACCAGTCGGGGTCGTAGGGGCTGATCGGCAGCCGGGCCGACTTCGGGTCGGCCTGGGCACCGACGCCGGTGGCACGGATGAACTCCCGCTGCGACTGCTGGTAGCTCTCGTTCTGCGGGGAATGGTCACCGAACTGCGGCTCGTAGTCGGACACCTTCTCCGCGAATGCCTGGTCGATGGCGGTGAGGCAGTCCGTGGCGCCCAGCCGCGGGTCGGCCAGCGCGGTGCCCCGCTGTCCGAGGATCTCGTCGACCCGGGCGCGGATCGCCTTGGCCTGGGAGATCGGGATGACCTGTCCGGTCTGATCCCGGGCCTGCTCGACTGCCTTGTAGTAGACGTACTCATAGAAGTACCTGCGCAGTCCGTGTGCCTTCTTCATAGTCAATCAGCCTCCTGCGGACGCTCGGGGTTACATAAGCATGTATAGAGCCTACTCTGCCTATCGAAAGGAAGTGAGGGATCATCCAGAAAGGCCAGTGCCGAGGCAGTCTCCCTTAGTCGAGAGACGACCTCGGCACTGGCCGTGATCCTTGGCTGGCCCCAAGTGGCCGTCGGCTACTTCGAGTTCATCTCGATGGCCATGGCCCGGTCGAACCGGCCGTCGGCCAGCACCTCCCAGCTCGGCAGTGAGGCCAGGTACTGGTAGAAGGCCGAGTGGACCATCACCGTCGCCAGGGACTTCAGGTCCTCCTCGGTGACGTCCCCCTCCGCGAACACCCGCGAGTCCTCGTTGTTCACATGGCCGTTGATCCGGCGGGCCGCATGGGCGTACGCGTCCGAGCGGATCTGGCTGATGTACGTCTGAGACCCGTCGGCGCTGCGCAGCTCGCCGTCGCCGCCGACCGAGAAGTGCTCGCGATCCTGTTCCAACTCGGTCTGCGCCGACTTGTAGGCCTCACCGATCTCGATGTCCAGGCTCTTGACCTTCGCCGAGCCGTCGGGGTTGACCAGCATCTCCTTGCTGATCGTCCCCTCGGCGTAGAGCAGACGCTGCCGCTCGACGCTGACCGCCTGACTCTCGGCGACCGCAACCCCGACCTCGACGTTCTCGATGAACTGGTCCTCGTCGAACATGCTCATCCCCTCGTACGCGTCGGGGTCGACGACCACCGGAGCGTTGGGGTCCTGGCCCTCGTCGACCGTGGTCATCGTCGTGATGACCTCCATGACCTCGTCGGCGTAGACATCGGGATCCAGGCGCTCGATGTCGACCTCCTGGTAGCTGTAGATCTCCTTGTACTGCGCCTTCGCGTCTGCGGCCTTGACTGCCTGCCGCATGCGCTTCTCCAGCATCTTCACGAAGTCCGGCTGGTTCATTCGCACGTCGAAGTCCATGGCACTGGACAGCGTCGGGATCGTCTGCAGCGAGTACGTGTGCCCCGGGTGCTTGATCGTGTTGCCCAGCAGCCGGAACGACATCGGCAGGATCGTCTGGTTGCGGTTCCAGATCGGCGCGTCGCCGGCCCGGAAGACGATCGAGTTGCGCGGCGAGAGGAATGCCATGTCGTTGTAGCTGATCAGCGGCTCTTCCTTGGTGTTCATCGTGTAGGAGACCCGGCCCTCGGTCTTGCCGCCGATGACCTTGTCGAGATCCTGGCTGATCTGCTTGCTGTCACGGTACGACCGGTGCGTCTTGCCGCTCATCTTCTCCAGCGTCTCGATCATCGAATCGTCCGTGGACTTCAAGAAGACGATGTTCGAGGTGTTGCCCTGTACGATCTTGTCGACGCTCTCGCCGTAGACGTCGCGCAGCTGCTGCAGGGTCTGCAGGATGAGCGTGAACTGCTGCTCCTGGCCCAGGCCGATGGAGAGCATCGTCTCGAAGCCGTCGATGCCTTTGCCCTCGGACTGCAGGTTGCCGAGCTCGTCGAGCATGAACCGCGTGCGGTAGAGCGGCTTCTGGTTCGACTTCGTCATGTACGCCTGGTCGGCGCTCACGTCGAACAGCTGCTTGACCAGGATCAGGATCAGCTTCGCGTACTTCATCAGGTGGGGTGGAGTCACCAGGAACAGCGCCTTGGGGGACTCCGAGTAGCGCGACAGCGTCTGCGTGATCGCCCGTGCCTGGTACGAGACCTTCTCCGGGTTGCCGACGCCGGAGAAGTCGAGTCGCGTGTCCGGGTAGAGCGTGTCCCCGGGCTGGAAGGACAGGATCTTCCCGTCCCGGGTGCCGCCCTCACGCACCGGCTTCAGCTCACGCATCACGCCGTTCTTCACGATCTTATTGCCCGTCACCGGCTCGACCACGTAGTGCCGGCCGTTGAGCGAGACCTGGTAGTTCTTCGTGAAGCTGAAGTAGAAGGTGCGCACCAGCATCTTTGTCTGCGGGTTGACCAGCTCCAGCTTGAGCCAGGCCTCGTCGTCAGGGAACTTGCCCTTGAAGTTGTACCGGGCCCAACCCTCGCGGCCGACGATCTCCTCGTGCTCGAAGTCCTCACCCAGGTTCTCGGTGAACATCGGGTCCGCGTAGGCCGACCACACGGCTTGCTGACCGACGAGGTGGTCGCGCTTGACGTAGTTCGGCGCGAAGCGCACGCCGAGGCGACGCGGGAAGCTCAGGCCGGCCAGGTCGGTGTTCTGCGAGGGCTTGCCCGAGGTCAGCGTCGAGATCGTGGGGTCGGTGAAGAACGACATGGCGGTGATCGCGATTCCGTACACCGAGGCCAGCATCTTCTCCGCCCCGGCCATCGAGCGCAGCGCGTTGTGGGCGTTGCCCACCAGCGTGCGCATGTTGTTGCGGGGCAGCTCCTCGCTCGCGTTGAAGTACAGGCTGAGCATGTCCTGATCGGCCTTGCCCTCCCACATGAAGGCCTGGGCCGCAGCCTTCTCCTGCTCCTCGGCCAGGGCGTCCTCGTTGTTCTCGAACTCGCCGGCCTTGACCCGCTTCTCCAGCTCGGCCTCAGGGTTCTTGATCTTCTTCGAGCTCATCTGCACGAAGAGCTGGTAGCAGTTGTAGAGCGTGGCCTTGCCCCAGAGGTCATCGAGCTTCTGCTCCAGCAGCGCCGGGTCCATATTCAGCACGGCTGCGGCGCTGCGCAGCTCCCGCTCCTCCTCCAGATAGAAGTCGATGAGTCCGTAGGCCGCGCGCTTGAAGGCGTTGTTGGCGGCGTTGGGCCAGACCGGGTCCTCGCCGCCGTCGAGCGGAAAGAAGATCCCGGCGATGTTCTCCACGTACAGCGCGCACTTGGTGAAGTTGCCCTCACGCGCCGCGTCGGCCGCCAGTCCCAGGGGGTTGTAGATGTCGGTCTTCATGGAGTTGATCAGGTTGAACTGCACCGGCTCGAACCCGCGTGTGACCAGGGGCACGTAGTTCTTCACCAACAACTCGCCCTTGGGGTCGTTGATGACCATGTTCGAGGGCTTCTTCTCCCGCGACCACATGTCGATGATCGGCTCGATGTACGTCTGGCCCTTACCGGCTCGGGTGATGGCCAGCACCATGGTGTTCACCGGCGCGGTATCGACCACGTACGCCCCGGCCGGGCGCTGGACCTCGTACGCCGGGAACTCCCAGTCCTTCTTGATCAGGTCAGCGACGGTCTTGTACGTGTCCGATCCGAAGCCGAGCTTGTCCCGGTTCTTGCCGTCAGGGTTGTACGGGATCCGTGCCGTGTCGTACTTCTGCCGCAGCGTCTTGTCATCGGGGAGCCCGGATGCCTCGAACAGCTCGTCGCCGAAGTCTTCGTCGATGATCGGCAGGGTCTGCGTCAGCGGATCGCCCTCGTCGTCGTCCATGACCTCGCCGGCGTAGTAGACGAGGTTCCCCTCCTCATCGATGACGTCCTTCTTGGCGCGCTGGGCGACCTCGACGGTGCCCAGGCCCTTCTTCTTGAGCATCATGTGGCTGAGCATCGAGCTGACCTGCACGCTTGAGTGAGCACCGGCGTCGGGGAACCAGTCGTAGTTCTGCTGGATCTCTTCCGGCAGGGAGATGTGCTGGTCGTTCTGGTACTGGTTGATGTCGCTCGTGGTGTTCATCAGGTTCGCCGCGGCGACCTTCCGCGAGAACCACGTACCGATGATGAGGGCGACCATCAGACCCGAGCCGAGCGTGATGAAGAGCTTGAACCCCGAGACGTCGGCCAGCTGCTCGCCGACCGTCGTCTCGCTCTTCTTGGGCTCAGCCGGCTTCTCGGCGCTGGGCTTGCCGTCCTTCGCCGCGGTGTACCAGCTGGGGACCGGAACAGCCTCAGCGCTGTGGTAGCACTTCGCCTTCACGTCCGGGTTGCCGTCCTTGGCCAGGGGCCGGTAGCACTTCACGACCGAGCCGCCCGCACCCGTCGTGGTGTCCTGGACGTAGTACACGCTCGGCTTGCCGGTGCCGTTGCCGGGCACGCCCGAACCCACGGACGCGCCCACCGAGAGCACCGCCGTGGCGATGAGGGAGTAGAAGACCCAGGCGACGATCATCACCAGCACGCCGGTAATCACCGCGACGACGATGCCCGGTCTGGTCGACCTCAGAGTCAGGAACGTGCTGCGGTCCAGCTGCTGGTTGTCGTGGACGTCTCGGTTCGTCAGCGTCTCGCCGGGCGTCCGCGCCGAGATCTTGTCCCAGCTGCTCGCCTTCGGCCGTGTTGCCTTCCGCCTGTTCGTGGCCATCGTGATCCCTTAATCTCGAGCCTCGCTCGTCCTGCTGTCCTGCTGTCCGGTGCGCCTGCCTGCGCAGACGACGACGGCGCATGGGGAATGGGCCCATGCGCCGTCAGATCACCCCGTCGGTCATGACCGGTCCGCTCAACGGGTCAAGACCACCCCGACGATGAAGCCGGCCGCGCCCATCAGGAGCGAGAGCGTGACGATCATGACGACGAGGATCTTGTTCGAGCGGCTTTGCATCTCGGAGGCCCGCGCCAGCTCGTTGGCGTAGGACTCCTTGTCGGCCTGCATCTCCGCCAGGCGCACCTCATACCGCCTGGCCACTGAATCCTCGACCGTCGACAGCTGCTGGAGCAGGTCGGTGACCCGTGCCACCTGGGAGTTGGTCTTCTCCTTCTCCAGGTCGAGGTTGTGCTGCCACTCGGCGTCCCGAGCCGTCATCTGCGTGATGGCGTCCTTGCGGTTGCGTTCGAGCTCGTCCTCCATCCGGCGGATCCGGTCGGCGTGCTCAGAGCGCACCGACTCCAGGAGGTCCTGCTGCTCCCGGCGCAGGGCGCCGATCTCGTCCGTGGTCCGCAGGTGCTCGGCCAGCGCCTCGGACTGGGCGATGTCGGCCTTGCGGTTGTCGTCGACGATCCGCTGGATCTCGGACTTCCACTGGTTCAGGCGCTCTTCCTCGGCCGCCAGGTATTTTGACTGCTGCTCGGCCAGCACCTCGAAGATCCGCGTCTGCCCGGTCTGCATCTTCAGCGTCGCGTCCGAACGCCGGACCCGCAGGATCTCCTGCTGGTTGTGCGCGTGGGTGTCCTCGATGTCCCGCTCGATCCCGGCGATGGAGTCGGTCTGCTCGCGCTCCATCTTCGAGCGGTTGCGCTCCTTGTACTGCAGTTCCGCCGAGAGCGCCGCCTGCTGGGCCACCTTGGAGGCCTGAGACTCGTAGTCCTTGGCGATCTCCGCCCGGCGGGCCCGGATCTTCTCATCCTTCTCCGTCTGCCGCTGCTGGTGCTCGGCCTCGGCGGCGTCCTTCAGCAGCTTGTACCGGGAGCCCGCGCGGTCGGTGGCCACATCGCGGATGACCTGCTCGGTGTGCGCCGACATGAGGTTGACGTAGAGCGCACGCAGCTCATCCTCATGCGCGGAACGGAGCTGCATCAGGTCTGCGTTGGCCTGCCGGTTGAGCTGGGCGACCTGGTCCCCGAGCCACTCCGTCGCGCCCTCGGGCACAGCGATCTGCACGACCGGCGCGCCGATGGCGAAGGTTGCGTTGAACTCATCGAGCCGGACGTCCAGGTCCAGCTCCTCGGAGAGGAACCGACGGGCGATGACGTCGCGCACCTGGGCCTGATCGGCCAGCAGCACAGTGTCGCCGGCCTCCTGGTAGTCGCCCTCGACGCCGTAGCCGGCGTCGGTCTCGTCGAAACCCTCGTAGCCGGCCACCTCGTCGCCGTCGTAGTCCGGCTCCGACTCGACCGAGACGGCGCCCGCGTCGTCGATACCTGCGGCGTCCTCGCCGAGCATGGATGCGTCCGCCCCTTCATCCGCGTCGACGACGTCGCTGAAGAGCGGCTCGTCGTCCAGGCCCTCGGCAGCCCCCTCGTCACCGGGGATTCCGTCGAAGATCGCATCCCCCTCGTCCTCCCCGAGGACCGCGGGGGCAGTGGCTCCAGCCTCGGCGACCAGGCCGCTGTGCTCCTCCCATGCCTTCTTGCCCACGGCTTCTTCGAGGCTCGTGGTACCTGCAGCGACAAAGCGTGCCTGCGCGAAGGTCGCATCGTTCACGAGATCGACGAGCAGATCGCCGCTGGGCTTCTGCCACACGACGGCCCAGGCGTAGGTGGCACCGGTGAGCAGCGAGTACTCCTCCATGCGCGCGAGAGTCTCGTCGGTGGGGATGATGCCGAAGACCTCCTCTTCGAGCATCTCCGCCGTGGCCACCGTGCGGATCTGGTCGGAGCTGATGAGCTCGATGATCGAGCCCTTCGCCTCGTCCCGGCCGTGCCGCTTGCTCAAGCCACCGATCGAGTCGGCTGCGAGCACGAGCATCACCCAGGCCGTACCGCTGGGAAAGACGAACTGCGTGTTCGACCGCAGCAGCTCTACCGCCGCCGGGATTGCCGTTTCTCTCACCACGGAGGCCAGAAGCTCGTCGGGCTTCTTCTTCCGCTCCTTCCTGCGGCTTCCCGTTGCCGTACCCAGAATGCCCATTGATGCACGATCCCTCCGCTAATAAAACACAGTTCACCTGGTTTATGAGTATCTTATCGCCTCTCTATCGCGATAGGCAATCATGGGGCATCGATGGGCTATCGACTCATGAGTCGACTCGTTCCCGCCGTCCTCGGACCGGTTCATCGCACCGCGCTGACCTCGACGTAGGCGTCGGAACTCAGCAGGTTCTTGTCGTCGCTGACCAGGTCGCCGACGACGTCGATGCGGATACGCCGTTCCGAGGGGTGCTCGTTGAGGAAGGTCGCCACCGCGGTGGTGACCTCGTCGGTCAGCTTCGCCACAGCCGCACGCGCACCGCCGGCATCAGAGGCGGTATCGCCCTTGTCCTCGATGAGGTACTGCAGGACCCTCGCATCGACGTCGATGCGCACGTTGTGCTTGACGAACACCTCCTGCACCATCTGGCGCAGCTTCTTCCGCACGATCTTTTGCTGCGTCAGCAGCGACAGCGGCTGGAAAGGCACGATCGCGTCGATACGGCCCAGCAGCTCGGGCGGAAATCGGTTGTCGCCCGTCGTCGAGGAGATCGAGCGGCGGATGAGCTTCTCGTACTCCAGCAGCTGCTTGCCCGACCCGGTGTCGTCCGCCGCGTACTGCGCGATGTCCTTGTAGATCTCCGAGCCGGCGTTCGTCGTCAGCACGATGTAGGTGTTGAGGAAGCTCACCTCGCGGTTGTTGGCGTCGTTGAGCCGGCCGTCGTCGAGCACCTGCAGCAGCACGCGTGTCACCATCGCCGAGGCCTTCTCGACCTCGTCGAAAAGCAGCACAGCGTGGGAGAGGGCCCACACGCGCTTGGTGAGCTCAGAACGGAACGCCGCGAACGACGAGTCCTCGGCGTACTCCGTCATGTCGAACCGGATCAGGTGCCGCTGGTCGTCACCGAACAGCAGTCGTGCCAGCTGCTTCGTGAGCTCCGTGTTGTGCGTGACCACGAACTGACCAGCCTGGTAGAGGTGCTCCTCGTCGTTGACGTAGATGCACGACGAGCTCTGCTGCTCCGGCAGCTTCTCGATCGACGCGATGCCGACCATGTCGAACTTCTTCACGCGCTTACGACCCGAGGTCTCGATGGCCGCGCGCCGTGCGATCTCCTGCTTGCGGGGCAGGGAGAAGAACCGGGCCTTATCCTCGTTGCCGACCTTCACGTGCACGCCGTACTCGACCAGTTCGCGCCCGTCCTCCTTCGTGCGTGTCCACGATTTGATCGTGTTCGAGACGCCGAGCGAGAACAGCACCTCCCTAAGGTCCTCCGTGAGCCCCTTGGAGAACGTCGAGTACGAGACGTTGAAGCGGTCGTTCGAGGCACCGATCGATCCGTCGGTGTCGAAAAGGCCCCGCACCAGCGCCCACCGCTGCTGTACCGATCCGTGTTTGTACCTCTCCGGGATACGGCGCTCCGCCGAGCGCGCACCGATCAGATCGGGAACCGAGGCAAGCACGTCCTTCGTCTGGTACAGCGAATCGCGGCGGTCCTCCACCGGGCCAACACCGACAGGGAAAACCCAGCTGTAGTTGCGTCCGTACGACTTCGGTGCCGACCCCAGCCATTCGCCCACCATCCACACGGTGTGGTCGGCGTCGTCCCCGTCAGACGAGAGCGTCAGCTGCCTCTCAGTGAGGCACCCGTTACCGATGAGGACGCCCAAGACGTACGGGTCGACGTCGAAGTCCTGCTCCGGCCAGTGCACCGGTCCGTTCGCCGGGATGAAGAACTTCAGATCTTCCCGAGAGTCGCCGGGGTAGGTCCGCACGACGCCACGCTCGACCATTTCCTGCGTGCTCAGGACCATCGGCGCGACGTCCTTGCCCGCATGCTTCTTCGACCGCTGCTTGGCTGTGTAGACCGTCCACAAGTGCGGTCCTCCAACGTCGAGAGTCCGGCCGTCCCAGAGCGTGACCCGGTAGACGTCCTGCATGCCCTGCGGGAAGTGTCCGAGCACCTCGACCGGGTGACCTTGGCGACCGAACACTCTGTCGCCCGGGACCAGGTCGCCGTGCAGCTTCCAGGTGGTCTCGCCGTCGCTCGAGTAGACAGGAACCTGCGTCGAGTCGACGCAGAATTTCCCCGTTCCCGTCGATCCCGTGAACAGCAGGCTCGCCATCGGCTTCCCCTTGTCGTTGAGGTCCGCCACCGACAACTGCAGACGACGCGCCACCGCGCCGGTCGCCCAGTCCTGGCTGAACACCTTGGCGTCCAGCTGCTTCTTGATCTTCGCGCCGTCGACCCGGAATGCGACGTTCACGTTCAGGGACTCCATGAGCACGTCCGAGAGCAGGTCCCGGTCCATCGGTCGGTGCGTCAGGCGATGCCAGCCGACCATGGAGTCGAGCACGAGGATCGACTTGCGCGGCTGGGCGCTGGCCGGCATGTAGCGCTGGGTGTACTCGTAGATCTGCTGGAAGACGTGGTCGTCGTAGAACTCGTCGGCCACCCCGTACCGTTCGGCCATGCCCTGCAGGATCTTGATGGTCGTCGCCTGGTCCGGCGGGTTGAGGTTGATGCGCTGCAGGCGCTCGACGAGCGGCTGGTTCGGCGAGATGTGCTTGTGGAACTCCTCGTAGGTCGTCGCCGCGATGATCCTGATGCCTCGGGTTCCCGAAGCCGCGAGGACCGGCTTGATGGCCTCGACAGCGGCGTCGGAGAGCTGGATGATCTGGTGGAACTCGTCGATGAAGAGCACCACTTCGTGCTTCTCGTCCTTGACGAAGTCCTCGGCCTCGTCGAAGAAGCCCTTGAGCTTCGAGGCCATGTTCTCGGCGTTGCCCGCCTCGGAGATCATGCGCGCCGGGTCCACCTCCAGGTAGAGGCGGCCCGGATCCACGAGCATCGTGGCCTGGACCAATGCGGTCTTTCCCGTTCCGGCCTCGGCCAGTAGAAGCGCATTGCACAGCTCAGGGCGGCTCATCGAGGCCAGCAGCTGCATCGTCTCGTGCTCACGGCCGACGATGTCGCGCTCGGCCTTCTTCAGTGGCTCCGAGAGCTTGGACAGGAGTGGGTAGCGCTCGTTGAGCTGTGCCTCGTGGAACATGCCGCGCAAGACCTCTCGACTGGACTGAAGATTTAACTGGAAAATCAGTCGAAACCCTATCACGGGTAGCATTCGATAGGGCATTGAATGGAGAATGCGAAAGGCCCCGGAGTGAACTCCGGGGCCTTTCGTTCCATGCACTGGTCGCGGGTCGCTCACCCGCCGTATTCGGACTCGCGGAACCCTGCCGGACTGGGGTGAGGGCTGGAGTGGAAGCGCGGCGCCGAGGGGGCAGGCCAGGTGGAGGTGCCCCGGGCCGGGCGGCCCGGGGCACGGAAGTGAGGCGGTGCCTCAGTCCAGGCACATGCGCACGTCGCGGTAGACGTACTTGCCGGAGACCCAGCCCGTCTTCTTGGTGTTCTTGTCGGTGATGTACACCCAGGTCGCGCCCTTGGTGGTCTTGTGCACCGTGAACTTGTGCGACTTGTAGAGGACCCCGACTGCGGTCGACTTGGTGGTCGCCTTCGAGCGGATGGTCACCGCGCTGGTGCCGTGCACCGCCCACGGAAGGTAGGGGTTGGTGGTGCAGGACGAGGCGGGCACCGCGGTGGCGACCGACTGCGGCGCGGCGGTGGCCGCCGGGGCGGACAGCAGCGGCAGGGCGACGGCGGCCGCGGTGGCCGCGAGTACGGCTATGCGACGTGCAGACATGTGCAAACCTCCATAAAAGGGGTGTGGTTGGGTAGGGGTGTGCCTCGGCGAGAGGTTGGTGGGCAGGCGCTGGCGGGGTGTCGTGTCACCGGCGTCGCCAGGGGCCTGGAAGGCGGGCCTGGCCGTGGTCAGGTCAGGGCGTTTCTGCCAGGTCGCTCCAGGAGGGAGCGGTCTGGGGGCGCGTCGCGTCGGCGTCGCGCGGTGGTGCTAGAACCAGCTGGCGGCGACCCAGCCCTTCGTGCCGTACGAGCTGGAGGAGAGACTCTCCCCGTAGTACCAGCGGTTGCCGTACTTGTTGACGGCGGAGCACTCCACCCAGAACTCGCCGGCGGAGTCGAGGTGGCCCTTGGACTTGTATGCCACGCCGGGGCCGGTGCGAATGTTCGGCCACTCCAGGTTGGGGCCCCACACGGAGTGGTTGCGGTCGTTGCGGGTGCAGGCGGACGAGCCGACGGCGGACGCGGGCGTGGCGACGGCGGCGAGGCCGCCGAGCAGGACCGCGGTGGCCGTCGTCGTCATGACGGCGTTGCGGATGGCGGATCGCATGAGAAGAAACCTTCGGTTGGAGGTGTTCGTCGAGGTGCGGGGGACGCTGGAGACGCGGCCCCCGCCCAGCGCGGCGGACGCGCTGGGGATCTGTGGATCAGCCGTGCGAAGCTGGCTGATCGCCCTGACGGGAGCGGCGCCGTGAGTACGTCGAGGCACCCACGGCAGCGAGGCCGACAGCGAGCATTCCGCTTGCGACGACGGCGAGTTCACCAAGTGACATCCAGGGGCTTTTCGAATAGGGCTTAACTCGACCTCGACCTCGACCTCGACCTCGACCTCGACCTCGGTCTCAGCCGACCGCCGGCTCGTCGACCTCGACCTCAGCTGCCTGCTCCTGCTTGGCCTCGGGAGCCGGGGCCTGAGCCTGCGACTCCTTGGCCGCCGCCCGTGCCTCGCGGGCGGCGCGCATGGACGCGAACTGGTTGTCCAGCGTCTTGTCGTCGACCTTGAACTCGGAGGCCTCGACGGACTTGGTGTTGACCACCAGGCCAGTGCCGCGCGTCGCGGGCATCACGTTGCCCTTGAAGCCGTAGATGGTGCCGACCTCGTTGCCGTCCTTGTTCAGGATCGGCTCGGTGTTCGGACCCGCGGCCTTGATGATCTCCTCCATCTGACCGGTGGAGTACGGAGCGCCGTTGTTGTAGCGGACCTTGCCGTCCTCACCCTGAACCCGATCGGACTTCAGATGTAGGTTCGTCTGCTCCGGACCGCGCGGATCTCGAGCGTCGAGCTGGACGTCGGCGTACTGGGACTTGCCGTCCTTGGTGACGCCGTTCTTGTAGACCTTCGCGATGAGGTTGACTCCGGTCATCGCGCCCTTGCCCTTGAGAAGTGCCATGATCTCTTCCTTCCGCTTGTTCCGACTGCCCTCTGACAAGTCGGCCGTGATCAGTCACATCGTCCGGGCAAGGCATTGAGTCCCGCCGAACGCTCTTCACGCTAATACTCTCATAGAGCATTCGACAAGACTGGAGACTAGTCTTTCTGTCCGCGTTCGAAGTCGGTCGGGATAGGGGATGACTACGAGTCGAATACCATTCCGGCATCCGCTGTGGTCACAGCCTGATCGACCTGGGCCTGGACCCGCACGACGAGGCCGGCGTCCAGTGACGAAGCCTTGGACCGCCGCATCCGCTCGGCCTGCTCGCGCTCGGCGCGCAGCTCCACGATCCGGGAGCGCAACACGAGGGTGCTGGATTTTTCGTCCGTCTGCTGAGGTGCCAGCTCCCGGGAGACCCGTGTCATCGCCGCGACATCGTCCACCGGCAGATCGGGAATTGCCTCGGCCTGGCCGGACTGGTCCAGGTAGTCCATCGCCGCCAGCAGCAGCCGCCGGCGGTCCCTGGTCGTCTCGACGAAGGTCTGGTGTGCGTGCGGCCCGATCTCGACGTCGGTGACGAAGTCGTAGCCCAGGTGGTGCAGGTCCAGGGCCTTGACCTCGTCGAAGTCATACGCGGCACCGGCGACGATCTTGAAGTCCGTGCTGACCGCGTCGGTCTCCGTACTCGCCTGATCCTCGGCGCTCGACCCCACGCGCAGCACCAGGCCGGAGGAAGCGAGATCGGCCCGCAGGTTATTCAGCTTCTGGTCATAGGACTGCTTCATTGTCCGGATACGCGCGTCCAGCACCGCCCGGCCGCGCTTGCCCTCGGTCAGGAGCCTGCCGCCGGGCTGATCGTAGATCGTCCGGCCCAGGTTCTCGGCCTCCTCGGGGTCTTTCATCCGCTGCAGGGAGGCATCCGCGCGCAGCGCCATGAGCGAGAGCAGCCGCTGGCCGTAGGTCGCCACGTCCTGCTCCTGCTCGTACCACTGGCCGCCGTCCCCGGGGAAGGGCAGGAAGTGCCGGTACTTGCTCATCAGCCGCCGGTGGTAGTTCTCCTCGAAGCGGTAGAAGTCGTAGAGCGGGCGCGAGTCCTCGGCGGCGACGTCGGCCTTCTCGGCCTGTTCCCACTGGTGCGCGAGGTCGCGGTAGACCCCGGCCTTCTCCCGGTGGTGCTGCAAGCGTGAGGCGTAACTGCGCAGCCGGAAGCCGAAGGAGACCAAGTCGGCCTCCCTATTCTCGTCTTCGCCCTGCCGGTCCGCAGCGAGCACCGCCATCTGCTGGTAGTCCATCCCCATGACTTCGAGCATCGGCGTGCGCACCCGCAGCTCCCACTCCGGCATGGCCCGCAGCATCTGGTAGATGCCGTTGACGGCGCGCTCCATGATCTGCGTACGTCCCTGCTCGACCAGCTTCTGCCATTCCTCCGTGCTCAGAGACTCCTTCGCGCGGCGCTCGTTGGCGTAGTCGACGATGCGTTCCATGGCCTCCGGCATCGGGGACCCGGCACGGTCGAGTTGCTCCTTCACGACCTCGGTCACCAGTTGGTTCGCCTTGCGCATGCGGGCGTCATGCGAGCCGGCGCGCCACAACGATCGGTCTGCAGGCAGGCAGGCGAGCAGGAACTGCGGCAGGGACTCGGCGCGGATCCGCTCGTGCGCCCACCGCTTGATGAAGGTGGTGACGTTGCGCCGCTCGTAGCCGACGGCGCTGGAGAGATGAGCCACCGCATGCTTCTCATCGAGCCAGGCGTCAACACCGCGGCGGAGCCTGGACTTGTGCCGGTCCAGGAGCTTGCCGCGCTGCGTACCGTTCTTCGTCACCTGGCCCCGGCCGCCGTCGACCATGGCCAGGTGGCAGTGCACGTGCTCGGTGTCGACCTGGATGACCCCGACGTAGCGCAGGTCGTCGAAGCCGCTGGTGCCCGAGCTCATCCGCTCCAGACCGTGCATGATCGCCATGCGCAGCTTCATCTGGTCGATGTGGCCGCGGTAGTCGCCGCGTGCCTCGCAGTGGAAGTCCTGATCGACGATGCGGTGCTTCCTCAGGTACTCCTCGTCGAAGGACAGCACCGTCTTGAGCACGGTCTTGCCGTTCTCGAAGTGCTGCTGGATGTCGTTGCCGGCCGCGCGCAGCTGCTCGTCGGAGAGTGAGACCGAGCCGTAGCCGAAGGCCACGCCGCCGTCGCCCTGGGCCTGGCGCATCTCATGCTTCGCCGCGCCCCGCGAGATACCGGCGCGCTCAACGGCAGACTCCCGCGCCATGTAGCGCATGATGAAGTCGTCGGTGCGCAGGCGCTGGATGGGAGCCAGCGACTCGGTCGCCTGCTCGCGGGCCATGTACCGAGTGACGTAGTCGCCCGGCGTCGCACCGCGCGATCCCCTGCCGCCGGGCAGCGGCACGCTGAATTCGTTGACCACGATGATGTCCTGCTTCAGGCCCATCGTCGCTCCCTTTCCTGTCTCGGTACCGATGCACTACGGCCCCGGCTGCTGTTCGCCAGCAACCGGGGCCGCGCTCGTCATGCCTGATCCGTCCTCAGGACCCCAGGCTCTGCTCGCCGTCCTCGCCGAAGTCCAGATCGGCCGCACGCTGGGCCACCTGGCGCTTGCGCTTGTCCAGGCTCGGGACGGGCTTGACCTCACGTCGTCGGGTCTCCTGTTCCTGCTCCTCCAGCTCCAGGTCGAGATCCAGGTTCGGGTCGCGCTGCGCCTCACGGGCCGAAATCGGGGGAGCGAACGGCTCCTCCTGCTCCTCGGCCGGGTGCAGAGCCCCAGCCACGCGCTCCCGGTAGAGGTTCTCCGTGGTGCCCTCGGTGCTCGCGCGCTCGGTCTGGTACTGCTCCCGTTCGGCGGCGATCTCCGCCTCGATCTGCTGCAGACGCGCGCTCATGCCGTCAGCGACCGGCGCTGCCTCAGGCACGGGCGATCCGACGACCTGCTTGACCTCGGTGTCCAGGCCCAGCTCGTCCTCGGTGAACAACGAGTTGATCGCGTCCGAGCGCGCCTTCAGCCCACGTGTATCGACTACGGCCTCAGCCCGCGGGACGCCGTCCTTGGAGTGGTCGGCGAAGTAGCCGGCGAGGTCGTAGCCGCTGGACTCGAGATCGATCTCCAGGCCTCCGATGTCGTGGATCTGGGTGAAGACCACGGGCGCATCGCCTTCGGTCTGCGCCCCCGACGGAGCGAGGACAAGCATGTCCGCCGTGGCCGGCAGCTCCCACTCGATCCCGGTGACCTGCTCGGGCACGGCGAAGCCGCTCGTGAAGTAGCCCTTGCTGGCGAGCACGACCAGCTGCTGGTCGTCGAACTCGTAGAAGGCGTCTACCTTCTCGCCCTGGCCGGGGGAGTAGGTCACCTGGGAGATGCCGAACGGCAGGGCCTTGGCCGGAGTGACCGAGCGCAGTTCGCCCGTCATGTGCAGATACGGGCGGTAGTTCTCCTCCTTGCCCCGGTGCTTGAGGTCGAGCGATGCGACCATGACGCCGAGCTCGGCGGTCACCCCCTCCAGCCGGTACGTCTCCACTCCTCGTTCACGCAGGACACGGTGGGCCCATACGTCGTTCATCGTCAGTCCTGCGGTGCGCATCACGTGCTCCTCTTGCGGTTGGTCTTGCTCTGGTTGGTGATCCTGGTCCTGGACTTCGGTGTGACGTCGGCGCCGGTCGCCTCGCCCCGGGCGTCCCGGTTCTTCGCGATCATCCGCGTTGCCCAGCGCCACATGCCGCGCATCACGACGATCTCGCCCGCGGCGAGCAGTGCGACCAGGAAGAGAAGCGGCATCAGCCACATGGCGATGGTTCCGTCCGCACTGAGCGCACCCCGGGATGCGCCCGACCGCTGGTGCAGCCATGCGCCCAGCAGCGGGATGATGACCCGGGCTGTGATGAACGCCAGCAGGTAGTCGGCGAGAAGAACGATGGCCCGGAAGAACCCCGCCCACACCACGACGGAGAACCTGCCGGTCTCCTTCTTCGGGGCCAGACGCCGCCATCCAGTGCGCAGCTTCGAGTCCTTCTGCTCCTTCACGGGCTTCACCGTGGTCTTCTTCGCCGTCGCGGCCGTGCTCGTCGGGGCGGTCGTCTCGGTCTTCTCCAGAGTCTGGGTCGACATGTTCGTGTCCTTACGTCTCGTCGGGGTCTTCTGGGACGCGTGCTGCAGCGGTGGGCGCTTTGCTCACCCGGTCGGCTTGAGGGAGGGCTGTTCCTCGCTGGCGGCAGCGAGGGCGTCGCGGGTCTTGCTGGAGGCCCGATAGGCGTCCAGCGACGTCACCGTGCCGTCCTGAGAGGTGGAGTAGGTGAAGACCGTGAACTCGCTCTTGGCAGCGCTGTTCTGATCCGGCCCGACGCGGACCGGATCGAGCCGGGCCACCCCCGTGTAGGAGTAGTTCAGGCCCTGCACCCGACTCACACCGATGTCCAGATCAGCGAGCGTGTACGTCGTCCTAGCGCCCTTCGTGGCTCCGGTCGCCGTCATCCACTCCGGCACGAACTCGGTGAGCACCCGGGACTTGTGGTCGAGGAAGCCGTAGCGCGCGTCGAGCAGTACCTGCTGCTCCTTGACGGTCCGGGTCGACGCCGAGCTGTCGGTGAGGCTGAGCAGGAGGGACCGGCCCGTCGCCCTGTCACGGTTCACCCGCTCGATGTCCATGCCCGGCAGCTGAACCAGCAGCGCCGTGTGCTGTGTTGCGAGCTTGGCCTGGGCGTCGCCGAGGTTGCCTTCGAGCTTCTGAACAACCGCATCGGCCTGAGTGTCCGACGAGGCCGGGCCGTCGCTGAGCAGGCTGGCTCCGAGCGTGACCACCGAGAGCGCGAGCAGCGCCCCAGTACCGCCGAGCAGGATCTTCCCGGCGTGCTGGCGCAGCTTGTCCTTGATCTCCTCCTTCACGGTGCTTTCACCTCCTGCCTCAAGGCCTCGCCGGTGGCCGTTGTGCCGGTCTGGATGTTCACGAACGCCTTGCGGACCAGGTCGTAATCGGCGCGGGCCCAGGCCAGCACCGCCGGCCTCTCGCCCGCACCCGTCCTGGTCTCCATCGCCAGCCAGGTCACCGTGATGGTGCTGTCGTCGTTGACCAGGTAGGGCACCTGGGCGACCCACTCAAAGCCGGAGCTGAAGCTCATCGGGATCCCGACGCCGGCCGCCACGTCCTTGTCACCGGCGAGCAGATACCACGGCCCCAGGTCCGCCTGGTGCACCGAGGGGGCGAAGTAGGGGATGAGGTTGCGCAGCGTCGACTGAGACGTCGCCGTGACGAGCGTGCCGCCATCTGCCGCCACGCTGGGCGTCAGGTAGCGGTAGTCGTTCTGCAGCTTCACGACCTGTCCAGCCGCCGTCAGGGCCGCGATCAGACCACGCTCGGCGTCGTCGGCCTTCGGCAGCGCCGCCGTTTTCGCCTCGGTGATCCTGATCTGCTCCTGCAGAGAGGAGATCTCCGGCGCAGCCCTATCGCTCACCGCGCTCTCACCGCCGGAGAACCCCGCAGAGAGTACGAAGCACAGCAGTGCGCCCACACCCATGCTCACGCCGGCCACGAGGGTGCGCTTGCGCAGGCCGCCCGCGGGCTCCGTCTGCGCAGGAGTGTCCGCGCCCTCCTGTGAGGACGCGGACGTCGCGACGAAGCGCGTCTTGCGCATTGCGCCCCCACCCGACTCATCGGTCTGTGTCGATGCCATTAGTCCTCAACTCACCGTTTCACTCGAATACCAGGGCAACTCTATCAATGAGACGAGTCGAAAGGGAGTCTTGGTTATCCGGAATAGCGGGTCTCGCCACTCGCCGGGACGCCGGAGAGATTCGAGACCTTGCCCTGGGCGTCGACCGTGACGAAGAGCAGCGCGCGCCGGTGCGCCGTGACACTGGCTTTGCTCGCTTTGTTCTGGGACACCGCGTCGGAGGTGACCTCGACGTCGGCCAGGACGGCGTAGGTGTAGACGCCCGCCTTGACGTCGACGACCTCGATGTCCGGATCCGCGCCGAGGGCCGAGTTCAGGCCGACCGTGTCGATGTAGTAGTAACGCCGCCCCTGGGAGTCCTCGTTGAACCTCGACGAAGGCATGAACGACTTCAGGAACGTCTCGTTCTCGGTGAGGCCGAACCGGCTCTTCAGGCTCTCGCGCGCCGCCTCGTAGCTCTGTCCCGAGTCCCACGTGAAGGCCATCGGGAGCAGCAACTTGATGCGCCCACCGTCGGTGCTCAGCCGGTTCTGACTGACCCCCAGGGCCGCCATAACGTCCGCGTTCACCTGCTCGGCGTTCTTCTTCTGGATGCCTGCTAGATGTCCCTCGGCGTCGTTGATCTGGGCTTCCTGCTCAGCCAGGGCCGCGTGCTGGCTGCCCCAGGTCACACCGGCAGCCGTCGCGACGACCGTGAGGACCGCTGCCGTCACCAGGACCGAGAGATTGCGCCGGAAGAACCCCCGCCGCGTGGGTACTGCCGTCTGCTCCGTCATCGCTTCCCACCCTTCTTCTGTGCGCCCGAGCCGCTGAGTTCAGGGACTCCGGACCCGGTCGGCTGCTTGATCGCGGGGTTCTCGTACTGAGCACCGGTGGCCGTCACCACGAGCGCCAGGTCGCTGAAGGCCCCCGTCGAGCCGTTGCGCACGTAGCGCGCGCTCGCCCAGGCGAGCACCTCACCGCTCTTTGTGTCCCGGCACAGCCAGACGACCTTTGCCTGGTTCGTCGCGCCCGAGCCGTCCTTCACGCTCAGATCGGGCATCACCGTCTCGACCTTCCACGCGTACGTGCTCGGGGCAGCCGCGTTCTGGCCGTCGTAGCGGATGTACCAGGCGTGGCGCGGATCGATCTCGGTGGTCGCATCGAACGGCGTCAGCGACGAGGTGCTGTACGCCTCCTTGTCACTGACCAGGAAGGAGTCCTTGCTGAACAGCGGTGCCATGTCTCGGCGGTGCTTGATGATCTCCAACGTGGCCTTGTTCGGGGACCCGTTGTCCGGGCTGGGCTGGACGCCGGCTTGGTGGTACAACGTGGCGAAAGTCTGCTCCCCGGACGCGACCTTCTTCGCATCAGCGGCTGCCGCCTCGGTGAGCTTGGACAACTGCGCGCCGGCGTCAGCCTTTACGGGCGTGGACTGGGCATCGTCCAGCTGCCCCTTGAGCCGGACAATCTGGGCGTCGTTGTCCGCCGTGCTCGCCTTGAAGCTCTCGCCGACCACGCCCGTGGCGACGGCCAGGGCGAGGATCCCCATGCCCATCACCGCGGTCACGCTGCGCCGGATCAAACGTGCGTTGCCCTCAGGGGTGCGCACCTGGACCTTCTCGCGCTGGCGCATCGTCCAGCCCGCGAAGCGCTCCTCGAGCTCGGCTCCGGTGACCTTCTTGCGCGTCTTCGGTGCCGCGGGCTTCTCCTCGGGTATCGACCCGGTCTCCTGATCGGGGCCCGAGCTCTCGGACTCGTCATGGACTTTCGTCACGGAACACACTCCTCACTCCACGTTGCCCTCATAAACGACTCAAGTCTATCTCGAAAGGCATTGAGAATAGACCTTGAATCCATTCGATAAGGGCTCCGAAAAGCGAAGCCGGCACGCAGGGCCTGCACCGGACATGAAGAAGCCGGTGCCCAGATCGCCCGGCACCGGCTTCTCACTCCCAGATCAGATGCAGCGCATCAGACCGTCTTGATCTTGCCGGAGGGGAGCATCGAATCCGACATGTCCACGAACTTCCAGCCCTCGGCCGCCATCCGCGCCGCGCTGTCGACACGGATCCGGCCCATGAAGGCGCAGTAGCCGGCCTCGCCGAGGATGACCTTGTCGCCCTGGACGCCGAGCACCACGAGGGTGTGGCCGGCAGGACCGGAGCCCGGGCCGGAACCCACCGAATACGCCGTCGGAGTCGAAGACAACTGCTTGCCGGCCTCCCCCGCGATCGTGTACGCCGTCTCCTTGCCGTCACCGGCCGGGTAGGTCTGGAACGTCGTGTACTTGTTCACGAAGTAGGTCGAGAACGACACGCAGTTCTCAGCGTGATTGCTCCCGCACGAGCCAGGACCACCCTGGTCGCCGTAGCGGTCGTCGAGGAACTTGTCACCCTCCTTGTTGAAGAGGTCGACGAGGGCCTGAGCCTCTTCCTGGGTCATCCCGCCGTCCTTCAGCGAGACGGAACTGCCGCCCTTGGAGGTGCAGTTGCCCAGGATCGTGTTGATGCCGTTGACGATGTTCTCGATGATCCCGCCGACGATGTCCTTGACGTCGCCCACGATCGAGCTGTCGACCGACCAGCCGCTCATCTTGCCGAACCACATCTCGGCGTTGTCGCCTCGTGCGGTGAGCCCGGCCGCGCCGTCAGTGGAGCGCTCCCAGTTCTCGTGGAAGTGCAGCGCCGCCGTACGCGGCGAGCCCTGCGACGTCTTGAGCATGTCCTTGAAGACCGTGACATCGCCGGGGTTGTCACCATCGACCATGAAGGCCAGCTGGGCCTTGATCGTGAACCAGTCGACGCCCTTGCTCTTCGCGTACTGGCGCAGCAACGTGTTGCGGCCGAACGTCCACTGCCCGAGACCGATGCCGTTGTCCGTGTTCTGTGCGGCGCTGGCCTTCTCGGCGGTCATGGCATACGTCCCCGAGGGGAAGTTCTCCACGCTCGTCGGGTCGATCCCAGACTCCTGCGACCAGTTGCCGAGGATGCCCGCGATGTTCTCCTTCGGCATCCCCCAGCTGCTGAGTACCGAGTAGATCTCCTTGGCGTTCTTCTCCACGTCCGCCGGGACGGTGGCCCCGGAACCGTTGCCGACGCTACCCGCGTTGACGACGCACGCCGTCCCGTTCGTGTTGATGCTGCCTTCGGTCAGCGCCGTCGAGTTGAGGACGCCGGTCAAGACCGTGCCCAGCAGGGCCACGGTGGCGGTCATCGCGACCGCACCCGACATCGCTGCCGCTACAGGGGCCATCGTCGCCGTGACAGCGACGCCCAGGACCGCGCCGGCCCCCTTGGCTATAAAGCTGCCGATCGCCATGAACGGCGCAGCGATCGCATGACCAACCGCCTTGACAATGCTGACGATGAGCGTCCACAGCAGCTTCCCGGCGTTGACGGCCATCGCCATGGCGGCGAAGAACATGGACTTGAGCCAGTTCAGGAAGGCCATGGCCATGACCACACCCATGGCCGGCGGAACAGCAGCCGCGCCACCGCCGACGGCGACGCCCTTGGCCGCCTTCGAGCCCAGGCCCTCGTCGTCCTTCGGCGCACCCTGCTCGTAGCCCGTGCCGCCGGCACCCAGCATGCGCTGGTCGGCCGGCTTGGCGTCCGGGCTGCCACCGGTGACCTTGGACACGCCCTTGACCGCGTCCTGGGCCCCTTCGACGCCGACGTTCTTCGCTGCGCCAACGGCAGCTCCCGGAAGCCCGCCAGCCTGTGCGCCGGCCACGGCACCGGAGACGGCAGCTCCCGCGTAACGCCCGGCGTTACGGCGGGTCGCGCTGCTGCCATCTCCCTCGATCGCCTTCTGGGCCGCGCCTCCGGCCATGTTCCCGGCAACGCCGTTCATGCCATGCTTGATCTTCGACCCAGCATTCGCGGCACCGGCTGCCTTGCCTGCGGTTTCTGCGGTGTCTGCCGCGTCCGGCATCTTCGGCGCAGTGTTTGCCGCGCCAGAAGGACCAGAAGAAGCAGCTCCCGGGGCCGGGAGCTGCTTGGGCACGCTGGCCTTGCCCTCGGGAGGCTTCTCGATGCCCTCCTCAGGGCCGAGGCTCTTGGTCCCGCGACCTTGCCGGGGCATCCCCTGACTCACCGACGTGCTCGGCTGATCCTTCGTCGTCCCCTTCTTGGGACTCCGATTCGGCTTGTCGGTGGCCATGTCGTTTTCCTTTCCGGGTCAATGTCAGGCAGCGGGATGCGTCACTTCATCGCCGTACTCAATGGAGCGTGGTGAGGAAGTCCTTGTCGTCTCGAATGGTGCTGTTGGACTGCACGTCCCGCAGACTCACGTCCAGTCGGAGCAGATCGAGCGACAGATCAGACTCGTACTGCGACTTGTTTCGGGAGTAGTCCTGATACGCCTGTGAAAGGTTGTTCATGATGTTCATGAGCGGGCGCATCGTCACGTCAGAGGACTGGTAGTCCTTGGTGAGGCTGGTGCCGTCCGAGAGGATCCACTGCATGTCCGAGATCTGCTGGCTCGTCAGATCCGAGCCCTCGTCACGCTTCTTGGTGAAGAACTGGGCGTAGCTCTGACCGGCCGGCACCAGGGCGTCGAGGTAGCCGTCGTAGACGTTGCCTGCACGCCAGTTGAGGTCGAAGCCGCCGGGGACGACATGCTTGGTCTGCAGCGCCAGCGTCGAGACGCCGTCCTTGGCCGCGGCCGCGGAGACGCCCGTGATCTTGTCGGTGGCAATCGAGACCGGGACGGTCGGCGGACGCAGGAACAGGCCGTCGATCTTCGTCGTCTGCAGGTCGGAGGTATACGACTGAATCTGCGTCAGATTCGTGCGCATCTCGACGAGCTTCTGGTCCAGGGCATCCCTGGCCTCGGCCTCCATCTCCTTGAGCGCGACCTCGTAGTAGGCCTGCGCAGGGTCGAAGGTCAGAGCGTCGAGCGCCGCGATCTTCTGGACCCCGGACGCGCCGGGGTTGAAGAAGACCCGCCACTGGTCGTACTTGGAGAAGGTCTCGTCGCCGGCCAGCTTGCCGCTGCTATGCGCCTGCTCCGCTCCGGGCGTGGTGAGTTCGGCATTCGCACGGACCGTCAGGTTCAACACCTGACGGTCGAAGGGCCGGTCGGCGTTGAGGAGGACCCCGACGTAGCCGGTCGAACCGAAGGCGAAGAAGGAGCCCTTGATCCCGCTGGTGCTGACCGGCTCGCTGTTCAGCGAGGTGTCCGACCCGAGCAGGAACGCCCTGTAGTCCGCGGCGTTGTACGAGATCTGAGCGGTCGGACTGAAGTGCATCATCACGAGCGCCTTGCTGCCGCTCTCGTTGGTGTAGACCCCGTCGACGGTGCCGTCGAGATTCGTCTTCGACGTCTTGAAGTCGCTGGTGTACAGCGCCGTCTGCGACAGCGAGTCACGCCCCGCCTGGTACGCCGAGGCACCCGATGCGCTGATCACGATCGCGCCCGTGACCGCGAAGATGCCGAAGAACACCCCAAACCGCTCGATCGCGTGGTGCGAGTCGAGCTTGAACTTCCTGCTGAAGGCCAGTGCCTTGTCCTTGATCCCCATGTTCTGCTCTCTTTCGTGCCTGCACCGTGCTGCGGGCCCGGATATGGCGAACCGGGTCGGATGAGGCCTTGCACCTCAACCGACCCGGTTCGCTCGACGCCTCTGTCCCCGGTCGTGTGCACGTCTGTGACGGCCTCTTACTTGGAAGGGCCGCTCAGGAACCCGCTGAACTGATCGGTGGTCTGGACGATCACCGTGCCGCCGCCGAGGTCCGTGATGGTCTGCTGGCCGCCGGAACCGATCGTCGAGATCAGCGACCACCCGCCGGTGCCCAGGGCTCCGCCGACGAGAATGAGGAGCGCGATCGTGCCCCAGCCCTGCTGCTGACCCGCGGACTGCGGGTTGGCCATCAGCTTCTTGATCAGGAGCACACCGCCCCAGACCAGGCCGGCAGCACCGAGCAGCATGAGCAGAAGACCGCCCCAGAGCTGGATCTGGGACTTGGCGTTCTGCAGGAAGCTGGTCAGGTCCCAGGCTGCACTCGGCAGGGAAGCCTGTGTGAGGACGGCTGCCTCGTAGATCTTCGTCATGGATCTTTCCTCTCGCCTTTCGAATCATTCGGTGGCATGACAGTGAGTCACAAAGCAACAAGCGCAGCTCATCCGCCCGGTCGGGCAGTGATAGAAGCCGGGGTGGTCGGTAGACATGCTGTCGGCTCCCCCCGCTGGCTCGTATACGTGCGCATCTGCAGTGACTAATCTACCTCATTCGTATGGCTAGTCATATGGACCGTGAAAGGGTCTATTGATAAAGACCCAAAAGGGGCTCGGAAACGAGGCGAATCGGCATCGCGACGCGCGACCGCAGGGTCGCGGCGGAAGCCTGTGGAATCCGCAGTGTGAGATGTGTAATGTGCCGCTCCAGCACTGCTGCGGCGCTGGCCTGCTCGATTTCGAGGCGGGCCACCCTCACACACCCGATCGCGATCTTGACCAGGAAGTGCCAAACCGCCATGAATCCACTGCCCGGCGACCTTTTCGCCCGCCGACTTCGTCAAGAACGCGAACGCCTCGGCATCAGCCAGGCAGAGCTAGCGCGCCGTATGGCCGCCCTGCTCGGCACGAACGTTGACTCCACCGCCATCACACGCATCGAGCAGCAGACCCGCGCGGTCAGGCTCGACGAGGCGGTCACCGCTGCCGAAGCTCTCGGGGTCCCTCTGATCACACTGGTCAGCGACAATTACGCCCGCGAAAACGAAGCCGAGATCCAGAACCAGCTCGCCGAACTCGCCCTTGCCGAGCAGGAATGGGAGAGGCTGCGCCAGAAGATCCACCGGATCACCCAGACCATCCAGCATCTGTCCGCCGAGCGGGAGGCATTCCGCTCTCACGCGCTGGACGTCAAGCCGGAAACCGCCGGCGACTACGAGCTCGACCCTGAGACCCAGGCCGCTCTCGACGCCCGGATGCGTGATGTCCGCAACAAGCCGGCCGGAGAGATCACCGACCCAGGCGCATGACGCTGTTGCGGGCGGCCGGGTTGAATTCCCGGTCGTAGACGCCGTCTCGGGCTTCCTCCACCGGCCGGCCCGCATGATTCCCCCGGTGCTCGCGCCGTTTCGTCTTCCCTGAGCGACGTGCCCTGCTCACAGACGGTAAAAGCCGGATGCCGACGGATCCATCCCGGCCTCTTCTATGCGCCTGTGCAGCATCGCGTGCAGCGCGTCGCCGCTCACACCGGCTTCCTGAATCCGTACGTCCCTCCTGTTGCGGTACGTCGCTCGCAGCAGGGGAGCGGGCGAGGCGAGGTCCGCGCCGCTGATCAGCCTCGTACGGCCGCCGACACCGAAGACATGCGCGTCGAGTTGGTACCTGTGCAGCTGCCGCATGATCGTCCGCCGACGCTTACGGGCGTCTTCCGTCGTAGAGGCGCCACCAGACCCATCGGTGATCCGGTGCCGCACAGCGCACAGCTCGATGACGTCCGCCTGAAAGGCAGGACGACGATGTCGGGCAGCACATTGTCCCGGTTGGCCTTCGACTCGCCCACGTGCACATAGATGCCCTCGATCGGATGCAGCTCCAGGCTGTTCAGCCGCAGGGCCGCAGTGTCTCGAGCGGTGCGGATAGGCTCGTAGGTATGGGAATTGACTGGGAGAACATGCTCGGCACAAGCGGGAACGGCCTCAACGATGCATACGACAGGGCGGTCTCCTCGGTCATCTACAGCGAGAGCCTGGGGGGCGACCATCGGCCACTCCCAGTCGGTGAAGAGTGCGACGACACAGACGGCCTGCGCTGACCTGAGGGCACACACAGAAACTGCCCGGTCCGCTTTGATGGACATTGGAGATCAGAGGCTTCGGGCCCCGGAGTGAACCGGTGGTCAAGCGAGTACACACGGCCGTCGGTCCACACCGTGGTCACCGTGACGACGCCGTTGTCGGTCTTGCCCAACCGGCCCAGCTACTGCCAACCCACATGTGCGGTGGCCGTGCCGTCCCTGGGTCCCCGGAGTCGTCGATCACGATCACTCCGTCGGCGTGCGGAGCGGTCGCAGTCTGACCGCGCATCAGGTCAAGCCGTCGGCCGTTGACCTGCTCGGTGTCCCAGACGGACTCGGACAGAAAGTACTGCAATCGCTGCGCCGCAGCTGTTCGCGCACCGACAACCGTCTCCGCTCCGGCCAGACAGGTGATCGTCTTGTTCCGCTCTAGGGTCAAGTAACCCCCGCCGCTGGGCGAGGCTGGCAAAGAGGTCGTCGAACCGGCTCGCGTACTCTTCCAATGGACCTGGCGCGGGCGGACACGAACGGCGGGCAGTCATCTCCAGCACGGCAGTTGACTCGTACCCACCGCTTTGCGGCCGAACCACCCAGCCGTCAACCCACGGCTACCGGCGGGTTTAACGAACTACCGGTAGGACCCGCCCAGTCGGCGGGGTGCTCGTGCGCTACGCCGCCTTGACCATATCGGCCCGGGTGGCTTTCTCCCACTCGACCAGGAGCCGTTGGTACTCCACCGCGCGCCGGGGCGTGTTGGGCTCCTCCATGAGTCGTCGGATCGCCGTGTTGATCCGCGCAGCAGCAGGCTGCAGCCGACCGTGAGGCCTGGAGGGGGAGGGCATGGACAAATCGTACGGGCCCGCACCGACAACGGCCGCCGAGCTCCGCCCCCGATGACGTAACTCGGCCGACTCCTCGGCAGGGAGGTCCCGGCGAGGGCGCGGACGGGCAGGCGAGGCTCGCCGCTACGCCCTCGCGGAGGGCTCAATACGGGATGCCGTCGATCAACTCGCGGGCGCTGACGAAGAAGGGAGACGGCCACGGAGGTGCCGAGCGTGGCCGGGTCCAGGCGGCCCGCCCACTCGTGGGCGTAGATCATGACCTTCCCGTCCGGGGAGAACACCGTGGCGCGGAGCGAGAGCTCCCCGCCGCGCTCAACCTGGGCGTACCCGGCGATGGGGGAGTCGCAGTGCCCCTGGAGGACGTGGAGGAACATGCGCTCCGCCTCGGTCTCCCGGTAGGCGTCGCGGTCGCCGAGCCCGCTGACGAGGTCGATCAGCTCCGTGTCGTGCTGGCGACACTGGAGCGCGAGGACTCCGGCGCCGATGGGCGGCATCATCACGTCGGTGGCCAGGGTCTCCGTTCGCGCCGGCCGATCCGCTCCAGGCCAGCGACGGCCAGGATGAGCCCGTCTGCTTCGCCGGCGCCCAGCTTCTCCAGGCGGCGGTTCGCGTTACCGCGCATCGGGACGCACTCCAGGTGCGGGTGGTATACGGGGAGCTGGGCGATCTTGCGGACGGAGGAGGTGCCGATCCGCGTGCCGGCCGGGAGCTCGTCAAGGGTGACGCCGCCGGGGTGGATGAGGGCGTCCCGGATGTCGTCGCGCTTGAGGAAGGCGGCGAACACGGTCCCGGCCAGGAGCGGCCGGTCCGCGGGGACGTCCTTCACACAGTGCACCACGAGATCGGCGTCACCGGCCAGGAGCGCGGCGTCAACCTCCTTCGTGAAGGCGCCTTTCCCCTCCACCTTCGCCGGTCGTCTTCACGGGAAGCACCGTCGTCTGCACGTCCGGGTGGAGCGCGGCCAGCTCGGCGCGGACTCGCCAGGTACTCGACCATTCCGGCCGTGCCGAGGGCCTGGAGCGCGGCCCACTCCCCGGAGGTCGAGTAGGCGACGATCGGAACTTTCTGCTCGTCGCGGAGCCGTACGCGGACGTCCCCGGCCGCCGCACGGCACCCGGGAGGGGGGCGTGATGATCGTGTCCCGCCTCGCCACAAGCCCGCTCCCCGTCCCGCGACCAGACGGAGGCGAAGGTCACCAGGAAGCGCACGTTCCTGGAGGGCCTGGCCGCCGCGCTCCCCACCGGGAAGGCTGGCCACCGCCTGGTCCTCGGGGGCTTCAACATCCTGGAGTCCACCCACGTCCCGCGATACCGGACCTTCCAGGCCTGGGGGTACGAGTTCTATACCGGGCTCGCCACGGCCGGGTACCAGGACGCCTTCCGCCTCCTGGCCCCGGACGCCCTGGAGTATTCCTGGGTGGGGCGTACCGGCGACGGCTACCGCTACGACCACGCCCACGTCTCCGGGCCTTTCACGCGCCACGTGACGGGTTCCCGGTACGTGCACGAGCCGCGCACCGACGAGGACCGGCTGCTCACGGACCACTCCGCCCTGACGGTCGCCCTGGCGCTCAATGCCACGGCGCCCCTGGACGTGACCGACCCGGCCGCCGTGGAGCACTCGGCGCCAGCGCTGTTCTGACCCTGATGCAGGAACCGCCCGAGGAGGACGGTATGAAGGTTGACACCTGGGACTACGTGACGCTGCTGCGGAAGTGGCTCGACACGGACGCGGCGCCGACGACGCTGGAAGACGCCCGGCTCGTGCGAGTGCTCAAGATCAGCGAGGAGCTGGGGGCGGAGGCCCTGCACGGCGTGCTCGGCGCGAACCCGAGGAAGGGCGCGTCACACGGGTGGGGGGACGTGGCGAAGGAGCGCGGACGTCATCGTGACGGCCATGATCGCGCTGGACACGGTCAGCGGGGACGCCGCGGCTGTGGTGAAGCAGCAGCTCCAGGACCACACGGTGGACGAGCCGGCAGCGGCCGGGGGTATCGTCCAGGTCCTCGCGATCAGCGGGGACATGAGGCAGGTCGCCACCGCCGTGTACGGGGCGCTGGGCATGGCCCGCGGGGCGAGGCGACCGAGGTGACACACACGTGGGAGGACGTGGAAGCGCGCCTCGGCCGGCTCGTCCTCACGGCCGCCGCCGTGCTGGACGACCTCACCGGCGATGCCTGGGACACGTTGGATGACCGGCTGCGTTTCCCTCGTGGCGAGGGTCGCGGCCTAGCCTCGCGCTTTCACGAGTGGACCTGTCCATGCCTTGATCAAATAAGCAGAGAGTGCTTCTGACCTGCAACGATGGGACTTGTCTAGGGTCCTGTTGGCTGCACGGAAAGAAGCACTCTCCAGGTGAGCAAGCGTATCGGGTTGTACCCGCGTGTCCGCGTCGAGGGCGGTGGCGGTGGGGTGGTCTCGCAGGCCGGGGCGGTGCTGCTGGTCGAGTCGGTCCGCAAGTCCGGCCTGGACACCGCGATATCGGCGGCGCTGGCGCCGTGGCGCAAGCCGCGGACAGTGCACGACCCGGGCAAGGTCCTGCTGGATGTCGCGCTCGCGACGGCTCTGGGCGGGGACTGCCTCGCCGATGTCGCCATGTTGCGGTCCGAGCCCGACGTGTTCGGCCCGGTGGCATCCGATCCCACGGTCTCCCGGCTCATCGACGTCCTCGCCGCAGCCGGGCCGAAGGCGCTCACCGCGATCCGGTCGGCGCGGGCAGAAGTACGGTCGCGGGTCTGGGAACTGGCCGGGGTGAGAAGTCCGGCCGCCGACGGTCACGTGATCGTGGACATCGACGGCGTGCTGGTCCTCGCGCACTCCGAGAAGCAGGACGCCACCGCGACCTGGAAGAAAACCTTCGGTCATCATCCGCTCGTCGCGTTCGTCGACCACGGCCAGGCCGGTTCCGGAGAGCCGGTCGCCGCGCTGCTGCGGCCCGGCAACGCCGGCTCCAACACCGCGAGCGATCACATCGAAACAGCCCAACTCGCCCTGGCCCAACTCCCCAAGCACCTGCGGCGGGGCCGGAAGACGCTGATCCGCACCGACTCCGCCGGCGGGACCCATGCCTTCCTCGACTGGCTCTCCCGCCGGGGCCGGTGGCTGTCGTATTCCGTCGGAATGACCATTACCGACGCCATCCACCAGGCCGTCCTGAAGATTCCGAAGAAGGCATGGACGCCGGGCTACGACGCCGACGGCACCGAGCGGCCCGGCGCCTGGGTCGCGGAGATCACCGACATCCCCGACCTGAGCACGTGGCCCAAGGGTATGCGGCTGATCGTCCGCAAAGAACGACCGCACCCCGGCGCCCAGTTGCGATTCACCGACCTCGACGGACTACGACTCACCTGCTTCGCGACCAACACCCAAGGCGGCCAGCTCGCCGACCTGGAACTACGTCACCGCCGCCGGGCCCGCTGCGAGGACCGCATCCGAAACGCCCGCGACACCGGCCTGCGCAACCTGCCCCTGCACGACACCGCCCAGAACCGGATCTGGCTGGAGATCGTCCAGATCGCACTCGACCTCCTCGTCTGGATGCCGATGCTCGCCCTGACTGCAGAAAGCCGCCGCTGGGAGCCCAAACGGCTTCGCCTGCGCCTGTTCTCTGCCGCCGCTCAGCTGGTCACCACCGGCCGCCGCCGCTGGCTCCGCTTCACCGCCCGATGGCCCTGGACGGATGTGATCACCCACGCGGTCCAGCGACTCGCAGCCCTGCCGAACCCCGGCTGACCAGTGACTCCGACCGTCCCGACGAGCCACAGCAACATCCCGGAGCCGTGGAACCCCGGCGCCCACCCGACGCGACAGCCGGGCCGCCAACCTGCCCCAGCCCACGAAATTCCGCACCTCGCAAGCACAGAGTCCCCGTCAGCGAACCGACGAGGACTCATCCTGGATCCACCGGTTGATGTCCGGCCGTGATACCGCCGGGAACGAGGAAGTGCCTTGTGACCTGCGATGATGGGAGTTCTCTAGGCTTCCAGCACGCACGATCAGCAAGGCACTTCTGAGATGCAATCTTCCCATGCCGCGGCGAAGGTCTCCGCACGGTTCGATGATCCGAATCTGGTCGCGTACGGCGGGCTCGCGCCGCTGGTGCGCCTGGCCGAGCGGTGCGGGTTGCCGGGTCTGATCGGCGAACTGGTGCGGCTGCCGGCCTCGAAGAACGGCACCGGCGCTTTCCCGTCCGCCAAGGCGATGGCGCTGATCGCGGGCATGGCCGCGGGCGCGGACAGCATCGACGACATGGACCGGCTGCGGCACGGCGCGATGCGGCGACTGTTCACCGGGGTGCGCGCCCCGTCCACGCTGGGCAGCTTCCTGCGCTCTTTCACCCACGGGCATGTCCGCCAACTGGCCGCCGTGGCCCGACGGTTCCTGCCCCGGCTGGCCTCGCGCACTCCGCTGCTGCCCGGCGTGGGAACGGTCGCCTACCTCGATCTGGACGACACGATCAAGCCAGTCCACGGCTATGCCAAGCAGGGCGTGGGCTACGGCTACAACACGGTCAAGGGCCTGAACGCGCTGATCGCGACACTGTGCACGCCGCTGGCCGCCCCGGTGATCGCCGCAACGCGGCTGCGCAAGGGCAGCGTGAACTCGGTGCGCGGAGCCGGGTCGTTCGCCGCCGAGGCGATCCGCACCGCCCGCGCATCAGGTGCGAGGGGCATGCTGATCGTGCGGGCCGACTCGGCCTACTACGCCGCCGAGGTGATCGCCGCCTGCCGGGCCGCCGGCGCCCGCTTCTCGGTCACCGTGCGGATGAACGCCTCCATCAAGCAGGCCATCGCCGCCATCGACGAGACGGCCTGGAGAGCGATCAAGTATCCCCAGGCGGTCTGGGACGATGAGGAGGAACGCTGGATATCGGACGCCGAAATCGCCGAGATCCCCTACACCGCCTTCACCTCGAAACCGAAGAAGCAGCAGGTCACCGCCCGCCTCATCGTGCGCCGCGTGAAACGGCTCAACCCGGCGGCGGTGCCCGAGGGCCAGGGTGAGCTGTTCACCACCTGGCGCTACCACGCCGCATTCACCGACAGCACGCTGCCGCTCATCGACGCCGAGCGTGACCACCGGCAGCACGCGATCGTGGAACAGGTGATCTGTGAGCTGAAGAACGGACCGTTCGCGCACGCCCCCTCGGGCAACTTCCAGGCGAACGCGGCCTGGCTCGCGCTGGCCGCCCTCGCCTTCAACCTGACCCGCGCCTGCGGGACGCTCGCCGGCACCGTCCACACCCGCGCGACATGCGCGACCATCCGCGACCACCTCATCAACGTGCCCGCCCGGCTGGCCCGTTCGGCCCGGCGGCTCACCCTGCACCTGCCGGAACACTGGCCCTGGCACGACGCCTTCGAAGCCCTCTTCCACGCCGTGCATACCCCGCCCCAATCAGCCTGACCAGGTCGTATCCAACCCGCCCGCCGGGGCCCGAGAGCTGTCGACATGTGGAAAAGCTGGGCAGACCAGCGGCCACCCCATGCCCGCCGCCAGACGCATCGCCCCGATCACCGAAAACGATCACTCACGAAGTAGGCCGGTGGATCCGGGCTCATGAACGATCGAGGCTAAAGTCGCAGCCGAGGCCGTCCGCGCCCATCTCGCTCAGGACCCGTCACGAGCTGCGGCAACTGCAACCGCCCGTAAGGAGACAGCACTCGAAGTCGAAAACCGCATGCTGTTGGAACAGAACGCCGCCCTGCAACGGACCCTTCACGAGATCCAGAACGAGCTACGTACGCTACGCGCCAACGACCTAGGTGCCCGCCTCCGCGACGGCATGAACGCCCCCTCGCCGCGGGACTCGGAGATGGAGGAACTGCGCGCGCAACGAGACGCAGCACTCGCAACCGGCCGTCAAGCAGAGACTGCCATGCAGGCACTCCGTAACGTCAACCAGCGGCTGATGGTCGAGAACGGCCGGTTGATCGCCGCGGATACTGCACTCGACTTTCGACGTTCTGACAGGCTCGGGGAGTCACGCGGCGGCGTCGGTGCTGGCCGCGGCCCATGCCTGCTGGACGGTGCGGATTTCCTGCTCGGTGGGCTGACCTGGGCGGGTGGGCATAAATCGGGCGGCGATGATCACCCGTCGGAGCTTGGCGACCATGTCGGACAGTGACGGGTCGGTCTTGGTGGTGTACCAGGGGGCGCGCTCGCGGTGCTCGGCCACGTCGCCGGGCTGGTGGCCGTGCAGTGCGTACCAGACGACCGTGATCGTGTAGCAGTACAGGGCGAAGGGCACGGTGCGTTCCACCGCGGCCCGGGTGCGGTTGTGGGCCTGGCCGGCTCCGAGCAGGCCGCGGGCCTCGGCGAAGGTGACCTCGATCGACCAGCGCCGCGCGTAACGGGTGATCAGCTCGGCCGGGCTGCTGGTCAGGTCGGTGGTGACCAGGGCCAGGTCGTAGCCGGTGTCGGTGGTGTCGTCGCGGAGCAGGATCACGCGCACGGTGCGGGTGTGGAAGGAGCCGTACCACAGGCAGGTGACCTCGGCCAGATGCACCTGCTCGGTACGTTGGTAGCGCGTGACCTGTACGGGAGCGAAGTCGGCGGTGGCCGCGAGCTGGGCGGGCGTGCCCAGTCGCGCGCCCTTGAGCGCGGGGCGCCCGCGTTTGCCGGTCCTGGGCGGGGCCTGGGCGAACAGGACCGAGGGTGCGGGCAGTCGGGTGGTGAAGGTGCAGGTCGCGGGCAGATCGCGTAAGGCTTTGCCGTGGTAGGCGGCGTCCGCGACGACATGAACGCGCCGGCCGTGGTGGCAGGCGGCCAGCAGGCGGATCATGGACGCGGCGATGTCGACTTTGCTGCCTTCCTGCCCGGGTCGCCACAGCCGGGCCATGACAGGAAGGCACACCGGCCGGGCCAGGAAGGGCAGGTCGACGACCAGGCCGATGACGACGAAGCAGGTCCCGCGCCCGACACCCCGGGGTCCGGTGGCCGCGCCGTCGTGCTGCCAGGCCGCACCGAAGACCTTCTTCCCGCGCCGCTTGAACAGCGTGTCGTCCACCGCCACCGTCAACACCGCACCTGCGGGCAGGAGTTGGCGCACGACCAGGTGGGACAGGGAGATGCCCAGGATGTCCGGGTTCCACGGGGCGCGGGAGAAGAAGGTGTGGGCGCGGTCGTGGGACCATGCGCGCGTCAACCCGACACCGGTGAGCATCCCGGTCACCGTGCACCGCCCGGTCTGCGCGATCAGACCCGTGACCAGCGCCGTGAAGGTTCGAAACGTCGGCGCGGTGAAGTTGCCCCGTACCAACTCCAGTACGGCGAACAGCGAAGCGGGCACAGTCGGCATCGCAGGTATCCCTCCCCGGGCGCGGTCGCCACACCACCGATGCTGCCGCGGCCCCGCCCACCACGGGCCCGGACACCCGGTGCCTCACCCGTCAAGGTGATAGCCACCGGGCTCCCCCGCCCCGGGGTCCGGCCTACCGGCGCGACCAGGACAACCGACGCCGCGGCTGCTCGGGGAAGGCAATGGCACAGTGGAAGCCGTCGTCACCTACGGCGCGCCGCAACGTCCGCGCCACCGCCTCGGGATCGTCATAGGGGCCGTTGACGTAGAAGGGCTTGCCATCGCGGCCGAAGCGGATCGGGCAGGGACCGGCGGGCTCACCGAGGACAGCGGCGGCGGCCTCGAAGTCCGCCTCGGGATCGAACCCGAGGCCGCGAGCGTAGGCGGCGGCACCGAACACCAGGGCGCGGGCAAGCTCGGCAGGAACCGGCACATGCCCCTCGAAGGCGCCGAAGTAAACCGCCCGGTGCCCGCTCAGTTGCCTCTCGCCCATCGACTCCGGGGCAAGCGCGTTCTTCACCCCCAGACACCACACATCCAGCAGGAACCCGGCGACCTGCGCCTTCGCGGAGCGCGTACTGTCCGCGGCGACGAGCACGGCGACAAGGCCACGCACCTCCTCGGCGTCAGAAGCCCCAGGGTCCAAGGCCGCCCACTGCGGCGCGCCCTCAAGATCCACGCTGCGGCTCCAGCCGGCGTTCACCCAGCAACGCGGCTCGTCACGCACCGACGCCGAGACCTGCACGGCACCGTTGAGCACCCCGCCAACATCCCTGACGCCCACCCCCAACGTCCTGGCAATCGCCTTCACCGACCGACCCTGCTGGTCCAGTTGCCGTACCTGCTCTACAAGCCGCTCATCCACAGCCTCACCCTACGACCGCCGCCAAGACCGCAGGACCCAAACGCCAACAGCCACACTCGCCAGAGCGACCCGCGAAAACGTCGAAAGTCGAGTACTGCAGAACCCCTGATCAATCAGTAGATGCCTGTCAGGCACGGTTCGCTGCGGGCTACTTACCTCCCACGCGCCTGTCGCATCTCTCGCACCCAAGGTAGTGCTGACAGCGTGGACGAGGTTCCGGTTCACGGGCATCGAGCACCTGGAGTTTGACCTGTAGCAGCACCCCGACGGAGGTTCCAGAACGTCGACCCCGCCCACCACCTGCGCGGCACCGTCGTCTACCTGCTGGAACAGCGTCACGCCGACTGCGCCCTGTCGGCCAAGGGCGACCAGGCGGCCCCGCTCGCCTGGGTCCACGCAGTTCTGCCACCCGCGGTCCCCGAAGCGGAGGAGCACGTCCAAACCGAGCGTTCCCGGTCGGATCATCCGCTCGTCGGTCTGGACTGCCCCGCTACCTGATCAACTGACTTTGACGCTGCCCTGGACCCTGTTGCCCATTCGGGTTGTGGGCTGACAGCGGCTTGATTGTGCTGGCACGGTTGGTGCTGCGGCCGGTTCCTTCCTGATCCCCGGTCGCGGGGTGGGAGTGGTCGTGTCGTTGGAGCCGCGGTCGTGGCCGGAGCCGGATCCCGTGGTGACGCGGGCGGTCCGGGCGAAGAACTACGGACGCGCGGTGCCGTTGCCGGTGGCGGTGCGCGACCGGCTCGGGGAACTGTTCCCGGACGAGGAGTTCGCGGCTGCATTCGGCAAGACGGGGCCGGCGGGTTGGTCTCCGGGGCGCCTGGCGTTGGTGACGGTGTTCCAGATGGCGGAGAACTTGACGGACCGCCAGGCCGCTGAGGCGGTGCGTGACCGGCTCTCGTGGGCCTACGCGTTGGGGCTGGGGCTGGAAGACACCGGCTTCGACTTCACCGTGCTGTCCCAGTTCCGCACTCGGGTAGTTGAGCACGGTCTGGAGGAGAAGGTCCTGGACCTGCTGCTGACCCGTCTGAAAGCGCAGGGTCTGGTCGGGGCCGGGGGCAAGCAGCGCACCGACTCCACCCGTATCGTCTCCGCGGTGCGGGACCTGAACCGCCTGGAGCTGGCGGGTGAGTCGGTACGCGCGGCAGTGGAGGCGTTGACGGTGGCGGCCCCGCACTGGGTCGCCGGCGTGCTGGACGTGCCCGGCTGGTCGCGTCGCTACGACACCCGCATCGACACCTGGCGCATGCCCTCCTCCGCCACCAAGCGCGACCAGCTCGCGCTGACCTACGCCCGCGACGGCCTCGCCCTGCTCAGCTCCGTCTACGATCCGCGCTCCGAACCCTGGCTGCGCGAGCTGCCCGCGGTGCAGACCCTGCGCACCGTGCTGCTGCAGAACTACACCCGCACCACCGCGCAGAACGGACGCGAGGCGGTGGCCCGCCGCACCAGGACCGAGGAGGGCGGTGACGGGCTGCCGCCCGGCCATCTGCGCATCGCTTCCCCCTACGACCTCGACGCCCGCTGGTCCGCCAAGCGCGACACCTTCTGGAACGGGTTCAAGCTGCATGTGAGTGAGAGCTGCACGGATGCGCCCGAGAAGGAGCGCACCGCCCCGAACCTGATCACGAACGTGGCCACCACCGCCTCCACCGTCCCCGACACCAAGGCCCTGGACGGCATCCACCAGCAGCTTCAGCGCCGCGGCCTGCCTCCGGGCGAGCACTACCTCGACTCCGGCTACCCCAGCGCCGAACTGATCGTGAAGTCCCGCAAGACCTACGGCATCACGCTGATCACCCCGGTTCTGCTCGACCAGTCCCGCCAGACCCGCGCCGCCCAGAGCTTCCAGGCCGACGCGTTCACCATCGACTGGAAGTACCAGCAGGTCACATGCCCCCAGGGACAGACCAGCTCCTCCTGGAGCCCGTGCACCCAGCACGGCCACCCGATGATCGTGGTCGCCTTCACCAAGCCGACCTGCGGCCCCTGCCCGGTCCGCGAGTTATGCACCACCAGCCGCCGGGGCTTCCGGCAGCTCACCTTGAACCCTCGCCCGCTGACCGAGGCCCTGCGCACCGCACGCGCCGAACAGGCCGACCGGGACTGGCAGGACGCATACGCCCTACGCGCCGGTGTCGAGGGCACCATGCGACAAGCGATCGCCGTAACCGACAGCCGCCGGGCCCGCTACCGCGGCCTGGCCAAGACCCACCTCGAGCACGTCCACAGCGCCGTCGCCCTCAACCTTATCCGCCTGAACGCCTGGTGGAACGGCAGGCCACTCGACCGCCGCCACACCAGCCACCTCGCCCGACTCGAACTCAGCCTCGCCGCGTAACCGAATGGGCAACAGGGTCGCCCTGGGGGCACATGGCCGAATTCCGCGATTCGGCTATTCAGTCGAGACGGCGGATGGCGAAGTGGAGCGGGCTGCGGGCAGCGGGCTCGGTCGTCTACAAATGCGCCGGCTAAATCGATTCTCCGAATGGCCCTTCGATTAGGTGTCCGCTTTCGGCGGCCCGTAAAATACCTGAATCCCCGCACATGAAAGCGCGTTTGACGGGCGAGAGGTGACCATTTCCAGGTTCCTGGTCGGTGTTTTCCGGACATTATGGCCGGATGGCTGTGCCACACGCACGTTCCGTATTGATGTTTCCGTGCCCCACGCCTACTTTATTTTCCGTAACGGCACAGGGGCCCCGCATTTCCGCGGGCGCCTCACCCAACCGTGTCCACAGGCGGGGGTCACCCATGGCGCTGACGGTCAACGAACTGGTTGCACTGTTCCCGGCAGGGGGTGCCGGTACGTTCGAGCTCGACACCGGGCGGCTCGGGCTGACCGGCGAGGCCGAGTCTCTGGAGCACCTGCCCAGCGGCATTCTGACCCTCACTGAGGCGACTGCCGACAGCGCCGCTCTGACGGTGACCGGCAAAGTCACTTTGGCCGGTGAGGAGATGCCGGCCAGCGCCCGGTTCTTCGCCACCGGCACGGCGGTCGACGCGCTGCTCTTCGAGGCGAGCCCGGCGACCTGGCTGCTCCAGACCGCCGTCGCCCGCGTCGACCTGTCCGGACTGTCCGGCGGCCGGTCACTGCGGGTCCTGCTGGCCGCCGGACAGGCCGCGGCCGCGGCCGGACGGTGCCCCGGCACCGGGCCCTGGGTGGGCTTCCAGCTCGGCGGGGCGGTCGCCGACCCGCTGGAGTTCCGCGCCGAACTGCGCAAGGAGTCCATCGGCACGGCCCAGCCCCTCGACGGACCGCCGCTGCTGATCACCCCGCTGCTCGAAGCCCTCGGCGAGTACGGCGTCGAACTGCCCGGACCGCTGGTCGACTGGCTGGAGCGGGTCCAGCTGCACCAGCACCCGATGGGCAAGACGGACAACCTGATGGTCACCGCCGAAGCGCCGGTGGACCACGGCACCGGCGCGAACCCCGTGGAACTGCTGGTACTGCGGACCACGGCGCTCGGCCGCACCGGCCAGGACGGCAAACCCAAGGCCACCACCGTCGCCATGGTCCGGGCCCGCACGGACTGGGACGGTTCCGGGCTGCCGGTCGTCGGACCCATGCTCGGCAACGGGCTGCTGTCCCTGCCCGCGCTCCAGATCATGTACGTCTCCGAGAACCTCAGCGCCGAAGACGTCATCAAGATCAACCGGGTCGTCACGGAGTACAACCTCGGTCCGCTCCAGCAGTTGCCCGTGGTGAACGCGGCGGCAGGGGTCCCGCTGGGCAAGAACGTGAGTGCGGCGGTCTACCTCGCCGTCATGGGCGATCCGACGCCGGCACTGGTGATCACCGTCCCGCCGAAGTTCGGACCGGCTCCGGAGAGCCCGGAGAAGCCGAAGCTCGAATACGAGTTCGTGATCGGCAAGCAGTTCGGGCCGGTCTACCTCTCGTCGATCGTCTTCCGCTACGACCGCAAAAAAGGCTTGCTGATCGAGCTCCAGGGCCAGGTCACGATCGGTTCTCTCACCTGGCAGGTCGCCGGACTCGGCTTCTACGTCGGCATGAGCGGCGGCTTCCCGCTGCTGCCCTTCCTGCACGGCATGAACATCGAAGCCTCCGCCGCCGACGGGCTCATCGGTTTCAAGGGCGGCCTGCTCAACAAGACACCCGACGACCCCGCCCTCGACTTCGAACTCGCCGGGCTGGTCCTGGTCCAGGCGATGGCGGTGGAACTCGGTGCCCAGGCCGTGTGGGCACGCAGCGTCGAAGGCTGGCACTCAGTCTTCATCTACGGCGAGATCTCCCTCCTCGGCGGCGCCTCCGTCTTCGGCCCGCCGCCCTTCACCGTCACCGGCTTCTCCGCCGGATTCGGTATCAACAGCTCCTTCAAGAAGGTCCCCACCGGTGCCGAGATCGCCGAATTCCCTCTGGTGGCACGGCTGGACGCGGCCCAGGCCCTGCCCGGCATGCCGGCCCCGACGCCGTACACCCCCGAAGACGCGCTCAAGGCCCTCACCGGACCCACCGGCTGGATCCGCCCCGCCGAGGGCCAGTACTGGATCGCCGCCGGAGTGAAGTTCACCAGCTTCGGCTTCATCGAGACCAAAGCCCTCGCCGTCATCGAATTCGGCGACTCCGTCAAGGCCATGCTGCTCGGCCGCACCTCCGTCAGCCTGCCGCGCACCCTCGACCCGAAAGCCCGGGCCATCGCCAGGGTGAACATTGGTCTGAGCCTCGGCTTCAGCTCCGCCGAGCACTGCCTGTCCATGGACGTGGCTCTGCTGCCCGGCAGCTATGTGCTCGATCCGTCCATCGAGCTCACCGGTGGCATCGCCGTCTACGTCTGGACCGGCGGCGGCCGCGCCGGGGACTTCGCCATCAGCCTCGGCGGCTACCACCCCGACTACAACGTCCCCGCCCACTACCCCCGGCCCAAGCGCCTCGGGTTCGTGTGGTCGCCGGCCAGTGACATCACCGTGCGGGCCGAGGCCTACGCCGCGATCACCCCCGCCGCGTTCATGTTCGGCGGGCGCCTGGCCGCCGTCTACGACAAGGGCATCTTCTCCGCGTGGTTCACCGCACACCTCGACGTGCTGGTCCAGTGGAAACCCTTCTACCTCGATGTCCGGCTCGGCATCAGTATCGGTGTCGCGGCCACCATCAAGGTGTGGTTCGTCCGGGTCCGCATCTCCGTCGAGGTCGGCATCGACCTCCACCTGTGGCTGCCGCCCTTCGGGGGCCGGGCCACCGTCAAACTCTGGTTCATCTCCTTCAGCTTCGGCTTCGGCTCCTCCCGCGACAACACCCCCACCGTGGACTGGCCCGAGTTCCGCACCCAGATCCCCGCACCCGCCCGGGTCATCCCCAACGAGGGCCTGCTCGCCGACGCCGATCAGGGTGAGATCGCCCGGCGTGCGGCCGCCAAGGAACCGACCCTCGTCTCCTCGGCCGGATTCACCTTCACCACCGAATCCGGCATCCCCGCCTCGCACCTGTACATCAACGAACGGCTGATCAAGCAGTCCGACGAGGGGACCATCGACATCCGCCCCATGCGGAGGACCGGTGTCACCTCCGCCCACCGGGTCACCATCACCAAGGACGGCACGACCTTCCACCCCACCGACCACCACTGGGTGGTCAAGCCGGTCACCGGCACGGTCGCCCCCGGCCTGTGGGGCAAGCCCCTGGCCAAACCCGGTGATGCGCTCGACGGCGACCAGCTGCTCGAAAACCGCCTCACCGGACTGAGGATCACCCTCCCCGAGCCGGACTACGGCACCGACACCGGGCCCGTCACCTCAAAAGCGCTTTCGTACGACGGACTCCCTGACGGTCGCATGCCTCTGCGCGTGTCCGACCCCGCCGGGCCCGAGCCGCGGCCCGACGACCAGAGCGTCCGGACCATCGTCGACACCGTCGCCGCCCCCACCGTCAGGGGCCGCCGCACCGCCGTGCTCAGCGCCCTCGCCCGGCTCGGCGCGGGACCCGGCGCCGACACCGACAGCCCGCTCACCGGCTACGCCGCACTCGCCGGCCGCAGCCTGACCACCCCGCCCCTGACCACCACCGCGACGAGGTGACCGGCCGTGCCCGCTGAACCGGATCTGCGCATCCACTTCCTCGACCACCTGATCCCGCGTGCCACCCCCGGCGACTACCGGGTCGTGGTCAAGAACACCCTCAGCGACCCCGGCGGCGAACTGGACGCCCAGGACAAGCTGCTCCCGTCCGAGGAGACCTTCGAGATCAAGGCCGTCCGCTTCGTGCTCAGCGAAGCGTCCGTCCACGCCCACTACCCGCCGCGCGAGAGCACCGGCGCCTACACCAGGACCCTGCCGCACATCACCCTCAGCCGGTCGATCCTGCCCTGGGAACGCAACCTCGCCGGAACCCGCGCCGAGCAGCCCCCGGCCCGCCCGCCCTGGCTCGCCCTGCTCGTCTTCGGCGAGAACGAACTGCCCGACGACCCCGCCGCGTCCGGGGACACCGTGCTGCGCACCGTCGAGGAGCTCCGCAACCCTGCCGAGGCGGGGGTCAAGGGCCCGAACCTGCCGTCCGGCGGCGTCGACGAGGCCGAGGCCCGGAGCAAGTGCCGGACCATCGACGTCCCGGCAGACCTCTTCAACGCGATCGCCCCACGCGACGACGAGATGTACTACCTCGCCCACGTCCGCAAGGTCGTCGACGCGAACAAGCCCCGGGCGGCCGACGGCGAAGTCTTCGTAGAAGGGGAGTATGCTGTCGTCAACGCCAACCGCTTCCCTCACAACCCCGGTAACTACGCCGTCCACCTCGTCTCCCTCGAAGGCTTCGAGGGCCGCTTGTCCGGCACCCTGCCCGGCGGCACCACGGCCGTTCGCCTGTGCTCGCTGCACAGCTGGAGCTTCACCAGCAGCGAAGGGCCTGCCGCCGACCCCGGAGCGCTGCTGGAGAACCTCGTCGCCCCTGGTGCCGAGGACCCGGAAGAGCTCGCCCTGCGGCTGCCGGTGACGGCACCGGTCACCGACGATCCCGAGGACGACTACGTCCGCGACCGCCTTGCCCGCGGCTACACCGCCGTTCCGCAGCTGGCCCTCTCCGGTGAACGCACCTTCGCCTGGTACCGCGGCCCGGCCACCCCGGTCACCGCTTTCGACGTGCCCACCGAGCACAGCCCCGGCCCGCACACCACCTCCGACCACGCGCTCATCTACGAGCCCGAGCACGGGATCTTCGACGTCAGCTATGCCGTCGCCTGGACTCTCGGTCGCACCATCGGCCTGGCCGACCCCGAATACACCACCGCCGTCGGCCGGGCCCGCCGCGAACTCGCCAACCGGGCGACGACGCTGATGGCGCTGGCCGGAGATCCGGAGCGCGCCTCGGTCGACCCGGATGCCCCGCCCGCCCTCGGCGCGCTGCGCGAACTCGCCTCCGCCGGCTTCCGCGAGCGGCTCAGCACCGGGCTCAAGAGCCCCCAGCTCCCGGACGGCGCCGGACGCAGGATGCCGCAGCCGAGAGTGACACGTACACAGTCAAGGTCCGTGCTCGCAGAAGAACGCGCTGTCTCCCTGCTGCGGACCACCGCGGAACGCAACGCCGGGGCCATCGCCGCCTGGCAGGCCCGCCTCGGCCTGCTCCAGGGCGTGCCGTTTCACCACCTCGTGCCCGACCCGCGCATGCTTCCTCTGGAATCCCTGCGGATGTTCCGCCTCGACCAGGGCTGGCTGGACGCGCTCGTCGCCGGAGCCGCCGACGTCGGCGTGCACACCTCCGTCGACAGCCGCCTCGCCCCCGAACTCAACCGGGCCACCGCCCGGTCGGGCAGCACGAAGCGGGCCGCCGGCGGGCTGCTCATCCACTCCGAACTCATTCCCGCCTGGCCGGACATCAAGGTCAATGCCTACCTCAAGGACGGCACCGTCCTCACCGAGCTGCGCCGCGCCACACCGGACGAGAGGATCCTGCTCGTCCTCTGGGACGGCGTTCCCGACAAGGTCGTCATCCGCGAACCGGGACAGGGCATCCACTACGGCATCGACACCGGGAACCGCCTCGGCCTGCGCAGCCTGGCCGCCGACCCGCCGATCGGCACCCCGCTGGAGACCTTCTACCCCGCCACCGGCAGCCTCTTTGACCTCCACCTGCGCTCCGACCCGGACACCGGACCCGCGGTGCTCCAGATGTTCGGCACCGGCGGCCTGGTGCCCGCCCTGGCCCGGGAGTTCGGGCTCACCGACCTGGACCCCGGACAACTGGCCCTGGAACTCGTCAACGCCCCGCTGGAACAGGAAATCCTCAGCCCCACCGGCACCGCTGCCCGGACGGAGACCGCCTGATGAGCGCCACGGACCTGATCGTCCCCGTCAAGGTGAACGCCCTTGTCGTCAACCGGCTGACCCGCGCCGCCGAGACGTTCAACCGGTGGACACCGAACTTCGACGCCATGATCGAGGAGGGCACGGGCGCGGAACCGCCCCCCGGCGTCGGCACCGAGACCATGGGCCCGGACAGCGAAGGTGTCTACGTCCAGTGGCAGCTGCCCGAAGCGCTGGCCAACGGGCACTACGACCAGACAACGGGGGAGACGACCTTCCCCTTTGTCCCCAACCGCTGGCTGGTCGTGCGCTACAGCACCACAGCGGCGGCGGCGGCGGACCGCAAGGCCGTCGGCTGGATCGTGCAGAGCGACTACCTTGAGAGCCGCCCGGTCCAGGACGCCGACGGCAACGACATCTACGGCACCAACAAGCACCCGAACCCCGATTCACCGGCGGGCGCTCCGCTGGAGCTGACCTTCCTCGGCCGCCGCCACGACCTCGCCCAGGCGCCGTGGACCGAACCACCCGCCCAGAAACCGCACCTGACCGCGGCCGGGCCCGGACTGCCCGGCTTCGCGGCCTACCAGCCGTACAACAAAGACGTGTTCTCCCTCCACGACACCCTTGAGGACCTCAAAGGCGACCTGGACAACTACCCGCCCGACGCGACGCTGAGCTACTTCGTCGTCGGCTGGTACAGCGACGACGCCCTCGACTACCTCAACCGCGCCGCGTCCGTGCCCGGCCTGCTCCCGCCGGACGCGGACGGGACGGCCGACCTCCTCGAAGCCCTCGGCTGGGCCACCCCCGAAGGCACCGCCGCCGATGCCCTGGACCGCACCCTCTACAGCGGCTCGGCGCTGGGAGTCGACTGGCAGCGCGAAGGCGGCACCCACGAGTCCGACAAACCGAGCAACATCGAGCTCAGCAAGATCCTCACGCTGGGCAGCAGCAGTGCCGAAGCCCTCAGCCGGCTGGCCGCCCGCCAGACCCGGTCCGCGCGCACCGGAGACCTCGTACGCTCGCTCTTCCACGGCACCCTCGAAACACTCGACACCGCCGACGGCGAAGAGGACCTTGACACCCTCACCCATCACTCCTGGTTCTCCGGCTCCGACGGCGGCTACGTGTGGAAGGTGACCGCGCGCCCCGTCGAAGGCGACGACGAGCTGCCGCCCCCGCCGCCGGAACCCGGATGGCTGACCGAACTCAACGAGGTCCAACGGCAGTACGACGACCTCACGCCCAGGCTCCGCCGCTCCCAGCAGCGCCTGTGGAACATCTGGTGGCTGCGCAACAAGCCGGTTCCCCCGTTCACCCCTGAGCACCCCGCCGGGTTCGACGCCGCAGCTGATGTCCAGCTCAACGAGAGCGATGCGACGAGTCTGGCCGGGCGGACCAAGGCTCTGCTCGACGAACAGTTCGTGCTGTCGAGGCAACTGCCCACCGGCGGCATCCCGGAGGAACTCGCGGCCGCCATCGGGAAGTACGCGACCGAACGCGGACTCGACCCGCGCTACCAGCTGGAGCGCACCGCCCGCGAGTCCTACTACCGCCCCGCCGACCCGGTCGTGCTCATCAAGGACACCGGCGCCAAGGAACCCCTCACCCGGGACACACCGCTGCCCTGCCGCCTTCCCGAGGCCCTGATCACCCGGATCACCGTCGGAGGCACGACCTACGACCGGCCCACGACTCCGCCCAGCCCGGGACTGGCCGGACTCCCCGACGCCTGCGCCCCGCTCCTCGCGGAGTTCGCCCTCCTGGACCAGGTGGCCCGGGTCCCCGGCGCTCTCGACGCGGCGCTGAAGGACCCTGCCGCCGTCACCGGGCCCGTCCCCGAGCACACCGCGCCGTGGCGGCAGCCCTGGCTGCCCATGCACCTCGAATACGAACTGAAGTACTGCCCCACACCCTTCCAGGCCGACGACACCACCTACTGGACCTTCAACGGCAGCCGCTACGAATGGTCCGGCCGGGGAGCCCAGCCCGGCGGCGGCGAAGCCGACCTGCGCTGGCTCACCTTCAAGAACCGGGCGTTCCTCACCCCGAGCGCGCCGTTCGTCCTGCAGAAGCAGATCGACCGCTACCTCGACACCTACTCCGGCGCCCCCACCGAAGGCCTCCTCGCCCTGCGCGAGGAACTCGGCCACCCCGGAATGCTCTCCCAGCGCCTCGACGGCTTCCACGACTGGCTCGTCCAGCAGGACGGCGCCGCCAGGACCACCGTGCACGTCCCCGAGGCCACCGCCAGGCTCGTCGGCGACATCCAGAGCGTCCCGGAAGGCGGCCCGCTCGAACCGCCCGCCGACGACCCCGGAACACCGTTCCAGCCCGTCCGCGCCGGCCAGTTCACCTTTCACGACCTGCGCATCGTCGACCGCTTCGGCCGCACCTACGACATCGTCAACAGCGGCAACTACGAACAGGTCTCCCTCACCCTCGCGGAGAGCGTTGCCCCTGATGAGGTCCTGCACGAGGACCTCATCGGCACGGCCCGCTTCGTCCAGCTCGGCCCGCGTCTCCTCCAGGGAGCCCGCCTGCGGCTGGAGACCGTACGTGCCATGGACGGACAGCGGCTCTCACCGATGGCCCGCGCGGCCACGACGGAAAACCCCCTGGCCGGCTGGTTGCTGCTCAACCATCTCGACCAGACCCTCGTCGTCCACGGACCCGACGGCGTCTGTCTCGGCGAACTCCGCGTCGTCAAGGACATCGACGGCGCGGACGACAGCGTGTGGCTACCGCTCCCCGGCTCGCCCCATCCCGACGTCGACGCCACGGAGTTCGAGGACGCCATGCCGCACCTGGCCCGGTTCGTCCGCACCCTGAAGGACAAACCCGCCGCCGCACTGACCGGTCTGCTCGACACCATCGACCAGACCCTCGACACCATCCACGACGACGCGGCCCAGGAGGACGGCTCCCCGCTACGGCTCATCGGCCGTCCGCTCGCCCTGGTGCGCGCCGATCTGGGCGTCGAGCTCGAAGGACCGCTGCTGAGCAATCCGAGCTGGGACCAGGTGCTCGGGGTGTCCGAGGAGGAGTACGACGGCTACCGCTGGCCGGTCCGGCTCGGCAACGAGAAGCGGCTCGGCGACGGCCTCATCGGATACTTCGCCGGGGCGACCGGACCCGACCAGGAGACTTCGTACGAGCGCTTCCACGCGGTCATGCCGAAGGGCGGCGGGGGCTACCTGACCCCGATCGACAAAGGCCACGGCCTGGCCGTGCCCGCGCGCACCCCGGACCAGCCGGTGACGCACCACCTGACGCTGCTGATGGATCCGTACGCGGCGGTGCATGCCACCACGGACATCCTCCCGGTGACCAAGGTCCAGCTGCCCGACGACCTGGTGTCCGAGGCGATGCGGCGGATCCGGGCGTCCTTCCGGCTCGGCCCACTGCTCGCGGCCGAGCGGGTCGACAAGGCCGAAGAAGCCCGGCGGGCACGGGCGGGGGAGGAGCCGACGGAGGCGGGTGTGGTGCTGCCGCAGCCCGCGTCGTGGCACGGAGCGTGGAGCTGGGCCGAGCCGCGCGGGTCGGAGACCGAGTGGGTGGAGCTGCCGATCGTTCCTGCTGATTCCGGGGCGCACTTCGGGGATCCGCAGGCGGAGGCCCGCTATGGATACCTGCTGCTCGACGCGACCGAGAAGTAGTCCTGAACCTCCGTTAACAGAAGGGCTGTTGCATGAGCGTTGTCATGGTGAACGCCACCAACCTGCTGCCGTACGAACCGTCGACCGACCCGACGCCGTTGCGGGTGAGCTCCGCCGAGGAAACCGAGTACGGCTCCGTCAACATCAATGTCGGCGGCGGAATCACCACGTCGGCCTGGTGCAACAAGATCACCGTCCGGGTACCGGTCGGAGCGGGGGCCGAGCACCTCACCACCGAGGGCGCCGACATCAAGACCGGTGCCAGCACCGGCTGGACGCCGTCCGCCCCCACCGTCTCCGGCGGCTTCGCGGTCATCACCTTCACCCCGGCCCGCGCGGTGCAGTTCACCGGGCAGATCGTCACCCTCACCCTGTCCAACATCGCGGTCAACCGCACGGCGGGTCAGGTCTCCATCGCCATCGTCGAGAGTTCGTCAAGGACGAACGGGAGCTTCACCAACAAGGACGCCGAGGTCGTGGTGGACAAGTTCCCGGCCGGGTTCGTGTTCCGGAATTTCGCGCCCGAGAAGATCATGGTGGAGAACGGTGAGGTCGCCGTGCTCCGCTGGGAGGGCTCGGACGCGAAGTACACGATGCACTGGGGCGACACCCCCGCCGGAGTCTCCCTCGACAAGGAACGTGTCTGGCCCACCCCGCGCGGTCTGACCACCGTCACCGGCTTCATGCTCCGCGCCGAAGTCACAGCCGGCGGCGTCACCCTCACCCACACCCTGACCACGGCGGTCACCGTACGCATTCCTGACCTCGTCGTCAGGAACCTCACCGTCCAGGGCCCGGCCACATTCGCCGACAGCGTCAGTCTCAGCAACACCGCCAAGGACCTGACAGTCGCCGGATCGGTGCGCGGCGCGGGCAGCAACCCGCTGCGGGTCAGCCAGAACGCGGGCCTGAAGGTCGACGCGGCCCTGAACGTCACCGGGGCGAGTACGTTCGCCAACAGCGTCAGCCTCACCAACGCCGCCAAGGACCTGACGGTCGCCGGATCGGTGCGCGGCGCGGGCAGCAACCCGCTGCGGGTCAGCCAGCCCGCGGGCCTGAAGGTCGACGCGGTCCTGAACGTCACCGGGGCGAGCACCTTCAACAACAGCATCACGACCATCGGCGACGTCACCGTCGGGGGCACGCTCACCGCCAACGGCAACCTCAACGCCGTCGGGACAGGGACCGTCCGAATCGCCGACCTCCGCGGCCCGTACGGCGAACCGCTCAAAATCAACAGCCACATCAACGTCTTGCCCGGCAACAACGTCACCATCACTGACAATCTCACCGTCGGCGGCAAGCGGGCTATCCGCGCCGGTGACCGCATCAAGCTGGAGGTCAACAGCCACAACAAGGAGCTTTATCTCTACTGTGAGACCGGTAACAGGGACAACGTCTACGGGGGCAGTAGGAACTACTCCAACGCCACCTGGCGAGTTCATTACTACGACTCCCGCAGCAGCGTGAACGATGCTTCGGACGGCCAAGGAACCATCGCTGAACCCGACGGAGGCGACATCCGCTCGCGGATGACTGACTGAGCGTTTCGCCCTGTGAGGTGTGTTTGATCCCAGGTCAGGTTCCGCGTTAGTTGGGGGTGGCTTCGCCGGTGAGGCGGCGGGCCATGAGGTCGATCATCGCGAAGTGGACCATGGCTTCGAACCGGTGCGGGTGGGTTTCGTAGTCGCGGGCGAGTCGGCGGTGGTGCATGAGCCACCCGATGCTCCTCTCGATCGTCCAGCGTCTGGGAATGACCGTGAACCCCTTGACGCGCCCCGGGGCGTTAGACGGGGTGGACGTGGATGCCCAGGCGGGCGCCGTGGTCGATGGCGGTGGTGCGGTAGCTGCCGTCCACCCAGACCTTGGTGACGCGCGGGTGGGCGGCGGCGATGCGGGTGAGTAAGGTGACACCGGCCGCGGTGTCGGAGGCGCTGGCGGCGGTGACCAGGACTCCACCGCCGGCCGCACCCTCCTGGAGCAGGCCGCCGCCGACCACCCCAGCCTTCGCAAATCTGGGTCGACGGCGGCTACCGCAAGCACTTCGTCGAGCACGCAGCCGCCCTAGGTATCGACCTCGGAATCCTCCAACGTGCCAGACGCAGAGGAGCCGCCCCGGTGTGACGGTGGCCGGGGCGGCTCTGTAGGCGGAGTGGTCAGCGGTTCGGTGGTCGGAATGGGACGACGTTGTCCGCGACGGGAGAAGGCTCGCTCTCGGATTCCTTCTCCCGGGTGAGAACTGCGCTGGCGAGGGTCAGCAGGGTCACCTGCTGACGAAGCTCCTGGAGCTCTGCTTCCTTATTGGCCGGAGTCTTCTTCAGTTTGGAGACGGTTTCGCGGAGTCGCTTTTCGCTTTCCGGCATCTGCTTGGTCTCGGTGCGGACGCGCTCGTAGAACTCGTTCTTGAGATCGGCATGCCGTTTCATGAGAGCCATGCGGTGGACGTCAGCCTCGACGGCGAGCGCGACGATGGTGAGACTCCCGCTGGAGACTGTGGGCTGCCCGTTCAAGAGCCGGTCCATGGCCTCGCGGATGCGGGTGCGTTCGTTCTGTTGGTTCACGCGGCAGCCTCGGCAGGTCGGGCGGTAGCGTCGTGTGTGTCGGCGATGGTGCGGAGCTTGTCAGCGTTGTGCCGCAAGCGTTTGCCGAGCGGGCCGGGCGAGTATGCCGCGAGTTGGTCGATCTCGTCGGCCCGTTCCCGCAGCTGCCGGGCATGGGAGTCGGTTCGAACTGTGTTGCCGCAACCGGATTGGCAGGCGTACTGCCGTGGGGCTGTTGCTCCTGGCCCGGGGTCGCAGAGCGCGGTCTCCCGCTTGAATGCGCAGATGAGCATGGCGTCAGGGCGGTTGCAAGTTCCGGAATCGTGTAGATCGTCCACCCCCCGCGGAGCCTGGCCATCAGCAGGCTGCGGATGCCGAGAGGGGACAACTTTGCCAAGACCACCCGAGCGATCCGGGACGCACCGGAACATGCCATCTGAATCTGGTGCATCATCGACAGTTCGCTCCTACCGGGAACTTGAAGCGGCCCTGGGGCCTGCCGATCAATAACTCTTCGGTTTTCGTGGGCTGTTGGGTCGTAGGATGCGGGGGTGTCGGAGGGGACGAAGGCAGAGCTGGTGGACGTGTTGGGGCTGTTGTTGCCGCATCTCGATGAGCGGCAGCAGCGCCTGACGCTGGGCGCCGCGGCCCGCGTTCTGGGCCACGGCGGGATCCGCATGGTGGCCGGAGCGGCTGGGGTGGCGGAGTCCACGGTGTCGCGCGGGAAGCGGGAGCTGGAGCACGCGGAGGAGCCCGCTGGCCGGGTCCGGGCACCGGGCGCGGGTCGGAAGCCCTTGCGGGAGGCCGATCCGGGGCTGGTGCCCGCGTTGCTGGCGCTGGTCGAGCCGGACCAGCGCGGCGACCCGGAATCTCCGCTGCTGTGGACGGTGAAGTCCACCCGGAATCTGGCGGCCGAGCTGACGCGCCGGGGGCACCGGGTCGCTTCGGACACGGTGGCCGCGCTGTTGAAGGCGGAGGGCTTCTCCCTGCAGGGCACCTCGAGGACCACCGAGGGGGCCCGGCATCCGGACCGGGACGCCCAGTTCCGCTACATCAACGACCAGGTCACGGCGTACCTCGCCGATGGACAGCCGGTCATCAGCGTGGATGCCAAGAAGAAGGAGACGCTGGGCAACTACGCGGTCATCGGACGCGAGTGGCATCGCGCCGGGCAGCCGGTGCAGGTCCGCGCGCACGACTTCCCCGAGAAGGGTTCCCAGAAAGCGGTGCCGTACGGGATCTACGACATCGGCGCGGATACCGGCTGGGTGTCGGTGGGCTGCGACGGGGACACCTCTGCCTTCGCGGTGGCCACTTTGCGCCGCTGGTGGAACGGTGAGGGGCGCCGCCGCTACCCGCACGCTTCTCGCCTGTTGGTCACCGCCGACGCCGGAGGCTCCAACGGCTACCGCGTGCGTGCCTGGAAGAAGGAACTCGCGGACTTCGCCTACGAGTCGGGCCTTGATGTGACTGTCTGTCACTTTCCGCCGGGAACATCGAAATGGAACAAAATGGAGCACAGGCTGTTCTCGCAGATCAGCATCAACTGGCGTGGCAGGCCCCTGACCAGCCACGAAGTCGTCGTCAGCACCATCGGAGCGACCACGACACGCAGCGGGCTGTCCGTCCACGCCGAGCTCGACCCCGGCGCCTACCCCACCGGCATCACCGTCCCCGACACCGTCATGGAGCGCCTGCCCCTGACGCCGCACGAGTGGCACGGCACGTGGAACTACACGTTGCGCCCCGAACCGCTCGCTCCCGAACCACCCCCGCCCAGCGCCGAGTTCGGACGCTTCCCCACCGGGGACAAGCTCCCCATCTGGCTGCGGCACCCCAGCCTCACCGGACTCGAGCCCGCCGCCTTCGACGATCTCGCCGTCCGCTACCGAGCCTGGTGTGCCGAGCACCCGCCGATCTTCCTGCCCGGGAAACGCCCCGACGGCGGCCCCGGCGCCGGCGGCAGACGGCTCTCCGTCTCCGACCAGCTTGTCGTCTTCCTCCTCAAGAGGCGCTGGTCCATGACGAACGCCGTTCTCGCCGAGGCGACCAGCCTGGCCAAGAGCAGAATCGGCGCGACCCTCCAGGAGGTCACCCCCGTGCTCACCGCGCTCGGGCACAAGATCCCGGCCGGCGCCATCACCGTGACCACAGCACACCAACTCGCCGCGATCGCCGGGCACGACCCCACCCTCCCCTAATCCCCACCAAGATCGACGAGTTATTGATCGGCAGGCCCCTGGCATGGCGTCGGGGACTCTGCTGCGTAATTCGTTCAGGCGGAGAGTCGGTAGCTGAGTTGTTCGAGCCTGCTGCTGCGGCGGGTGCGGTCGAGGGGGCCGGTGGTCCAGTGGGCGTCGAGTCTGACGATGTTGAGTGCGGTGGCGGAGAAGGCGTGTTGGAGGCGGACTTTCGGCAGGCCGCGGTAGCGGGCCCGGCGGATGCCGGTGATGTCGAGGGCCTGTCGGGTAGCGGCGGCGCGTTGCCGCGCCGCCGCCCCTAAGAACCGTGCGGGCGGGTTGGCCCCGCACACGGCTCAAGCAGGCCCTATGGCTCACTGGCAGGCAGAAGTACGGTCCCATTGCCGGTGTCGGCGATGAGCTGTCGTCGGCAGTGGGCGTGCAGGAGTTGGGCGGGTGGTTCGTCCGGCTTGCCCGGCCCGGTGGTGACGATCGCCTTGCGGGTGATCGCTTTGCGGGTCGCCCGTATCCACTGCTCCCACTCGGTGGGGCTGGTGGGCGGGTGGTCGGCGTGCAGCAGGAGAGTCCCGCAGTGCGGACAGTGGCCGTTCTGGCGGTTGAGCAGTTGCCAGTCGGTCTTGTCGATCAGCGGGATCACTTCTTTGCGGCGCCGCCGGGCCCAGTACTCGGTCAGTGCCGGGTCGTCCGGAGACGCCCCGAGCTTGACCAGCTGGTGCCGGACGATCTTCGTCCACGCGAACTTGGGGAGGAACCGTCCACTGCCGCGGTCTCCGAAGACCCACCGGTCACCCCGGCGGGGGTTGAACGCTCCGAAATAGCGGTGCACGATCCAGTCCCTCGGCTTGTTCGCGTGTTCGTGCTTGGCCCACTTGTAGGCGAGCTGCCACACATAGAAGTCCAGCGAGCTGAAGACCCGGCTGGACACCCCGATCCGGAAGTAGGCGGACCAGCCCCTAATGATCGGGGCCAGGGTCCTGATCACCGCCTCGGCGTTGGACCCGCGCAGGTCCCACATCTCGGCGGCGAGCCGTTTCCGGATCCGTTTCACGGACGCCTTGCTGGGTTTGATCAGCAGTTTCCGGTGGGTTTGATCAGCAGTTTCCGGTTGCGATACAGCCGGACGTGGAAGCCCAGGAAGCAGAAGCCCTCAGTGAGGTGGACGATGCGCGTCTTGTCCTCGTTGAAGGCGAGCCCTCTGGGTTCCAGCCAGGCGGCGAGCCGCTGCTTGACTTCTTCGGCCTGCTCACGGCTGTAGCACATCGCCACCAGATCGTCTGCGTACCTGACCAGCACGGGGCTCTTGCGCATCACGGTCCCGGCGTGGATGCCGCTCGCGTGATATCGCACCCCGGCGGCCTCCTCCATTCCGTGCAGAGCCACGTTCATCAGCGCGGGGCTGATCACACCGCCCTGGGGAGTTCCCTTCCTGGTCGCGGTGAGCCGACCGTTCTCGACCACACCGGCCCGCAGCCACTGCGCGACCAGTTCCCGTGCGGGAAACGTGCCGAGCTGCCGGAGCAAGTGATCATGGTCGATTCGGTCGAATGCCGCCGCCAGGTCCGCATCAAGTACCCACGGCCGACCAGGGTTGGGGCCCCGGCAGGTCAGAAAGATGGACTCGATCGCGTCATGGCAGCCACGGCCGGGCCTAAATCCGTAGGATCTCGGCTCGAACCGTGCTTCCCACTCGGGCTCCAGTGCCCCAAGGACCACAGCCTGAAGACAGCGGTCCAAGATCACGGGAATACCGAGCGGCCGCCGACGCCCGTCAGGCTTCGGCACGTACACCCGTCTGACGGGCCGGACCGTCCACGACCTGGAGCGGTGCTGCACCCAGTCGGCCACCTCGGCCTTGCCGGGCGCGGTCAGCACCACCTTGCCGTCGACGCCCGCCGTCTCGCGGCCAGCGTTGACCTCCGTCACCCGCCGCACCGCGTGCAGTGCGTTGGCGCGGGAACGGAGCATTAGCTTCTGCAAGTTGCGGACCTTCTTCAGGTCCCCTGCCTGTGATGCCGTGAAGATTCTCTGCCGCAGCCGCCGTACGTCGTCATCCACTTGCTGCCAGTCGATCGACAGCCAGTCGGTGACGTCGCCCTCGGGTCCGTTCACCGCCGCGACGACAACCGGAGCGGCATCTGCCGCCCCGGCCTCCTTCACCGCCTTGGTGTCCAACTTGTCCCTCGGTTCCGTCGTCTTCGGTCGTTTGCACTCCACAGGCCCACCAGACCCACGTCAGCACCCTTTCAGGTCCAGGCAACGGCCCGTATCCGGCCGGTTATACGAGACGACCAGCGGAGGGGCCGGTCATCGTGTCCCGCTTTCCCGCTACCTTTCGGCCGCCGGCATTCGCTTCTTGGGTCCTCCTGTTCCCGCCAGGGAGTTGAGCTCTCCTCGCGGTCGGCCGACCGGGCACCGGATGACCGGCCCCCGGACCCCGACGGGGTTTCCGCGTTGCACACGTACGAGATCCGACTGGGATGGGCGCCCCCTATGCCCCGGGAACAGCGGTGTCCTACGACTGCAACTCACCTCTTACAGCCGCCGCTTGCCGCCTCTCAACGGCCGGTTCCTGGACTCCGGCAAAGCGATCCATCGTCCGGAGCTGATACCTGACGAGACATCAACCAGGGGTTCACTCATCGTTCGCCCGTCCAGCCTTCCCCTTCACCTGTGGTCCCCAGATGGCATGGGCACCCTTGGGCTTGACCCCCTGAGCTCCGCACCCCGCAGTTACCCGCGACGCACGTCAGGGTGAGGACAGACCCTGGACACTGGTCCGGAACTACACCTTCAACATCGAACCTCCAACGGTGAGTTCACTCGTATCGTGCGCCTTCGTGTCGCACGGTTGATGGTGCCCTCGACGCCGGCGCGCAGGGTGTACTTGTTCTTCCAGGTGTCGGTCTTCTGTTCGGCGCGGGCCCGGGCGAGGTTCTCGTGGAGTTCCTCGGGCCGCAGGGTGAGCATGCGGCGTCCGAGTTTCGAGGCGGTGCACTGCTGCTGGAAGGGGCACTCGCGGCAGGTCAGGACGCTGAAGGTGATCACGATGGCGTCCTTGCCATGCTGCTTGACGGGGTTCCAGTGGGAGCTGGTCCGGCCGGCGGGGCAGCGGACCTGGCGGGTCTTCCAGTTGATGGTGAAGGCGGTCTTGTCGAAGCCGGCGTCGGCCTTGGCCTGCGCGGAGCGGTCCAGGAGGACCGGGGTGACCATGTGGACGCCCTGCTTCATGGCCTTGGTGATCAGGTCGGCCGACGGGTAGCCGGAGTCGAGGTAGTGCTCGGCCGGATTCACCCCGTGCTCGGTGAGCTTGTGCTGGATCGGCGCGGTCGCCTGCACGTCCGGCACCGTCGCGTCGGTGGTGTGCACATCGGTGATCAGGTTCGGCATCACCCCTGTCCCGGTGTCCGCGTCGGTGTCGGTGTCGGTGTCGGTGGTGCAGGTTTCCGTGAGATGGATCTTGTAGCCGCACCAGAAGAGATCGTTACCCTTGGCCGCCCAGCGTGCGTCCCCGTCGTAGGGGGAAGCCAGGCGGAGTTGACCGGGCGGGACGCCGTCGTCGGCGTCCCGCTTCCTGATCACCTGCCGTCCCCGGGCGTCGCTGCGAATGATGTAGGTCTGCACCAGGACCTGCCGCAGCAGGGCCACGGCCTCGATCTCACGGATCCACGCCGGGGCGTCAGCAGCCCAAGCGGCCCGGCACAGGGCGAGGGCGTCCTGGCCGAAGACCTGGGCGAGGCGATCGCGCCTGGTCTGCGAGGGAGGCATCTTCCAGCCGTCGATCCTGGGCCCGTACCGCTCGGCGAACTCCGTCACGTCGATCTGCCCGGCCAGCCAGGCCGGGGCCGCGACCGCGAGGGCCTCCAGAGCCGCCCGCACACTCTCGCCGGCCAACTCCAGGCGGTTCAAGTCCCGCACCGCGCTGATCACATGGGTGGAGTCGGTTCGCTGCTTACCCCCGGCCGCCACCAGACCGGCGTCCTTACAGTGCTCCAGGAGCCGGTCGAAGACCACCCGTTCCATGCCGTTGTCCGCGAGCCGTGCCCGGAACCGGCACAGCACACTGGCGTCGAAGCCGATGTCCGTCAGTTCCATCCCGAGCGCGTACTTCCAGTCGATCGCCCGCACCGCCATCGCCGCGGCTTGCCGGTCCGTCAGATCCTCCGTGAACTGCAACACCGTCACCAGCGACAACGCCCCCGGCGAAGTCCCGGCGCCCCGCGCACCCCGAACGCCTCCGCGAACGGCTCATCAGCGAAGACCTCCGCGAGGCGGTCCCGCACCCGTATCGCCAGGCTCCCCTTCGGGAACGCCGCCCGGGCCACCATCACGGTCTGCTCCGGGACCTCCGACAGCCCCACCGGCCGCATCGACACGTCCTACCGCCTCCACGGCCGCACGACAGAGGAAGCGGCCTCTGGAACGATCATCGCCGCCCCGCCCTCACCCCCGCAGCGAATTGCGCAGCAGAGTCAACGACCTGGTCAAAGTTCTGGGGTTGGACACGGGGATGTCCAAGAGCGAGGTCTCCCGGATCTGCGCTGCCCCGGACGAGCCGTTGACCGCGTTCCGCACCCGTTTCCCCTACAGCTACCTCGGCGTCACCTACTGCAAGGCTCGGGGCCACCACCAGATCGCCTCCCGGGCCGTGGTTTTCGCGACCGGCATCACCGAGGACGGCGGCCGGGAGGTCCTCGGCGTGGTCCTGAAGGACGCCGGTGAGATGGTCGCCGCGACGATCCGCACGATCACCCAGCTCAGCCAGAGCGCGGTGAGGGCCCAGGTCGATACCGTCACCGACATGCTCGGCAGCCAGTTCCCCACGGGCAAACAGATGCTGCTGGAAGCCAAGGACGACCAGACCACCTTGGCTGATCCAGTCGACGAACCCGCTGGAGCGGATCAACCGGCCGAGCACGTACCCGCCCTGGCCGACACGACTGAGGGTCGCGAGCGATCACGTCGGGGGTTTTCCGGCGTGGCCGGTGGGGTCCGTCATGCGGGCCACGGCACGGTGACAACGGTAACGACGTGTCGAGCGTCACCCCCGGCGTGCCAGCGTCCGGTGAACCGGCTGATCCGGTTTCCGGCGACGACTGGTCCGGGCACGGTCAGGTCGGCCGTGAAGGTGTGACGTTCCGGATCGGGCGTGATGATGCATTCCGTGAAGTCCAGCCAGCGGCCGGTCAATGGGAACCACGCTTTGTAAACACTCTCTTTCGCGCTGAACAGCAGCCGGTCCCAGTGGATACGAGGGTGGGTGACGGCCAGCCGGGTCAGGGCCACTCGCTCCTCGGGCAGCGCAGTCAGCTTTTCCACGCCGTCGGGCAGAGCGGCGTGCGGCTCGGCGTCGATCCCGATCGAGGCGAACGTGGCGCGATGAGCTACCGCTGCCGCCCGGTAGCCGTCACAGTGCGTCATGCTGCCGATCACTCCGTCCGGCCACTGCGGTGCACCCTTGGGCCCCGGCAGGATCGGTCCGGGGGTCACTCCAATCCGTCTCAGCGCGGTGCGTGCGCAGAGACGGACGGCGGCGAACTCGCGGCGGCGCTTGTCGACTGCGCGGGCCACGACGGCCGCCTCCTGTGGGTGCAGGTGGATGTGCAGTGGGTCGGTGAACAGCTCGGAAACGGCGACACCGGATGGAAGGAGGGCGTTCAGCAATCCGGTGCCGTCGGCTCCGGCGATCACGGGTGACCACCCGCTTGCTCGGTATGACGAATGTCGCAAGTCTTGTCCACTGCATCCTCCAAATTCGACTCACGAGGTGGGTAGTGGGGGTCCCGGCATTCTTCGGTGTGTGCTGCACGAATGACCGTCTTGCCCGTTCCCTCAGTGGCAGTTGGTCACGCTCGGTAAGGCGAAAAATGATCGCAAGGCGCTGTAGACGGGAGTGATCCACTGGGTTACGTTCTGTATGCAACGGATGACACGCGGGAGTTTACTGATGCAGATGAGTGTGAGTTCTGGCCCGTTATATCACCGAATATCGGGGCCAGATAGGTGGCAGCACGGCTACGTGCAGCTCCCCGGTCACCACGCCTCTGGTTCTGCCTCGTGACCGCCCGGCGCGTCGTTCTGGGGCTGCCGACGCTCGCCACCGGTGGCCTCTCCGAGAACTGGCTGTTACGTGAGTCCGGCGACCTGCACTGGTCGTTGATCGGTGAGTATTTCGGCACCTCGGTCAACAAACTTGCCGACGCCGACGGCACCCGGTTACTGCCGGCCTTCGTTCGGGTCCGGCACACCGCGAGTGCCTCGCTCGCCTCCTTCGCCGAGCTCGACGAAGGCAAGATGAGCGGTGAACTGACCAGACTGGACGACCGGCGGTTCCTGTCCGACATCCGGTTCGCCACCGGTACGGCACACGTCGACGTCCGGCTGCTCACCGTCTTCGTCCGCCGCTCGGACCGCAACTGGCTGGTCCCTGGCGTGCCCCAGTTCCCCGGCCGCCTGCCGGCCCGTGAGCCGGACGCCGACCAACTGGCCTTCCTGCACGACTTCCAGGCGCGGAGCAGGCACCACCCGGACGGCCCCGGGTTGCACACCGAGCGTTACGAACTCAACCCGGTCGTCGACGTCAACGCCCTCGGCCTGCTCTACTTCGCCTCCTACCCGCACATCAACGACCACGGCGAGCGCCGGTACCTGCACTCGCTGGCGCCAGGCGGCGAGTGGGCCACCGCGGCCGCCGCCGTCAGCCGCGACGTCGTGTATCTGGCGAACTGCGGCGCCGAGGACACCGTGCGATACCGGCTCGACGACCTGCGCCTGGAGGACGGTCACCGGGCGGTGCTGACCTCGACGTTGCTGCGCGAGGATGACAACAGGCCGCTGGCCCGGATCGAGACGGTCAAGGCACTGCGCGGGCCCAGCGTGTTCGGCGGACTCTGGGGTGACGCCGTCACCACCCGCGCCGCGACGGCCCCGCCGGACCCGGCGCCCGCGACCGACGACCTGGACGCGGTGCTGCTGCCTCTGCTGGAACGGGCGCTGGGCCGGCCCGCCGGCTCCCTGACCGCCGACGACGACCTGCGCCGGTACGGCCTGGACAGCGTCGCGCTGGCCGAGGTCGTGGCGCTGGCCCACGACGAACACGGCCGGCAGATCGATCCCAGCGCCATGTTCCAGGCCTTCACCACCGCCGCCATGGCGCGGGTGATCCGCGGCGAGGGCCACGAGCCCTCGCCGGTCGCCGCCACGGCCGTACCGAAGCCGGACGCCGCGGCGCCGATCGCGGTGATCGGCATGGCCGGACGTTTCCCCGGGGCGGACAGCGTGGGTGAGCTGTGGGACCTGCTCGGCCGCGACGAGGACGCGATCCGCGACATCCCGGTCGACCGCTGGGACACCGCCGCGCACCCGGATCTGGTGGGCCGAGCGGCGCTGCTCGACGATATCCGCCGCTTCGACCACGAATTCTTCACCATCAGTCCCCGCGAGGCTGCGCTGATGGATCCCCAGCAGCGACTCATGCTCGAGGTGGCGTGGGCGACGGCCGAGGATGCCGGACAGGATCCCACCACGCTGGCGGGCAGCCTGACCGGCGTCTTCACCGGGGTGTGCCACTCCGACTACGCCACCGTTCTGGCCGAGCACGCCGGTCGCGACGAACCGCACTTGAGCGTCGCGGTCTCCCCGTCGCTGGTGGCCAACCGGGTCTCGTACGCCCTGGGCCTGCGCGGCCCGAGCGTCACCGTGGACACCCTCTGCTCGTCGTCGCTGGTCGCGGTCGCCCAGGCCATCGCGGCGCTGCGGGCCGGAGAATGCGACCAGGCCTTCGCGGGCGGCGTGAACGTGCTGTGCGACCCGGGACGGCACGCGGCGTACCAGCGGGCCGGCGTGCTGAGCCCACGCGGCCGCTGCCACACGTTCGACGACGGCGCCGACGGCTACGTCCGCGGCGAGGGGGCGTGCGCGTTGCTGCTCAAACCCCTCGACCGGGCGCTCGCCGACGGCGACCAGGTGCACGCGGTCATCCGCGAGGTGGCGGTCAACCACGGCGGGCAGGCGCAGTCGTTCACCGCGCCCAACCCGGAAGCCCAGGCCGACCTGCTGGTCAGCGCGTACACCACGGCGGGAGTCGACCCCACCACCGTCGGCTACATTGAGGCGCACGGCACCGGTACCCGGCTGGGCGACCCGATCGAGGTGTCGGCCATGGTGGCGGCGTTCCGCCGGCTGTACGACCGGAGCCGGCACCCGATGCCGGACGCGCCGCACTGCGGCATCGGATCCCTCAAGACCAACATCGGTCATCTGGAGGCCGCCGCCGGTATCGCCGGAATGATCAAAGTCATTCTCGCGATGCGCCACCGGACCCTGCCGGCCACCCGCAATGTGCGCCGGACGAACCGCATGATCAACCTGTCCGGGTCGCCGCTGCGGCTCCAGCTGGAACAGGCCGCATGGGAGCCGCCGCCCGGAGGCGGCCCCCGCCGCGCCGGGGTCAGCTCGTTCGGCATGGGCGGCACGAACGCGCACGTGGTCCTGGAGGAGGCACCGCCCGCCGCCGAGGCGCTGCCGACCGGCCGGGTGGCGGTGCCGGTGTCGGCTCGCACCCCGCAGGCCCTGCGGGACGCGCTCGTCGCGCTGTTGAACGTGGTGCGGTCACCGCAAGCGCCTCCGCTCGCCTCGATCGCTCGGACGATGAGCACCGGCCGGGCCACGCTGGCCTGCCGCGTCACCGTCACGGCGGCCGACCTCGGCGAGCTCGCGGAGGCGCTGGCCGCCGCCGTCGAGGCCGAGCCGCTCACCGGCGACGCCGGGATCGAGGGCCCAGTGCCGGTCGCCCCCATCGTGTCGCTGCCGACCTACCCGTTCCGCCGGGACCAGCACTGGGCGGCGCCCACCGCTGCCCCTCAGTTCCTCACTGCGGACTGGCAGGACGCGCCGCCACCCGCGTCGGCTCAGCGCGGCCGCTTCCTGGTCCTCACGACGGACCCGAGCCTGGCGCCGACGCTGTTCGGCGACGACGCCGTTGCGCATCGACCCGGTGATCCGCTGCCCGCCGTGCAGGGCCTGACCGGCGTCGCCGATCTGGTCGACTGGAAAGAACCGGGCGCGCTGGTCACCGAGCGGATTGAGGCACTGCGCGAGGTGCTCAGCCGGTATCCGCGTACCGGCCTGCGCTGTCTGCACATCAGCGGCGCTCGCCGCTCGGCGCTGGCCTGCTTCTACCGTGCCGTCTCCGGAGAACTGCCCACGGTGATCTCCCGCACCGTCCGGGTCGACGGTGACTTGGCCGACCTGGCCGCCGCGGTCGCGGCCGAGAGTACGGCCGACGACCAGGAGACCGAGATCCGGTACACCAGCTCCCGGCGGCGGCGCCGCGTGGCCGGGTTCGCCCAGCCCGGCGACTTCGACCCGCTGACCGGTCTGGACCGGGGCGCCGTTCTGATCACCGGGGGCGTTGGCGGGATCGGCCTGCGCCTCGCCGAGCACCTGGTCGACCGGGGCGCGCGGCACCTCGTCCTGATCGGTCGCTCCGAGCTGCCTGCCCGCAACCGTTGGACGTCCCTGGTCGCCGATCCGTCGACCGACCCGCTGCTGCGCGCGCGCCTCACCGCCCTGCTGGCCCTCGCCGAACGGGACGTGAAGCTTTCCGTCCACACCCATGCGCTGAACGACGTGGTTACGCTGCGCCGGCTGATCAACCGGCATCGAGGCCGCGCCGACGGGATCGCGGCGGTCTTCCACTGCGCGGGGGTCATGCGCCGACCCCGGTCGTTCCTGGCCAAGACGGCTGACGAGATCGATGACGTGCTACGCCCCAAACTTGCCGTCGAGACACTATGGGCGGCGTTCGGCAGCCGGTTGCCGCGGCTCATGGTGCTGTTCTCCTCGATCGCGGCCGGGTCGCCCCGGCTGGCCGGGGGCTATCTGGACTACGCCGCGGCCAACAACGTCCTCGACGACTTCGCCGAGGCGCACGCGGAAGAGCCCGGGTGCGTAGTCCGGTCGCTGCGGTGGCCGCTCTGGCGGGACGTCGGGATGGGCGAGCGGCGCACCAGCGCCGGGAACGAGCTGGGCATCCCCGACCTGGCGGAGGCCGACGCGCTGCGTCTGCTTGACCTGGCGCTGCGGGTGCCTGGTGAACCGATTCTGCTGCCCTGTCTGACTGGCCGGATGGCAGTACCGGCCGACGAGCTGTTCCGGGCGCCGCGGCGTGCCCCCGAGACGGCTCCGGCGCCGGTCGTCGCCCCGGCGGATGAGCTGGAGCCGGCCGGCATCGACTGGCTGGCCGACGTGGTGGCCCGGACTACTCGCACCGAACGTTCCCTGCTGCGGCCCGACACCCGCCTCGTCGACCTCGGCGTGGACTCGCTGCTGATGGCCGAGCTGGTCCGTGATCTGGAGGCGGCGCTCGGCGACGTCGTGGATCCCAGCCTGCTCCAGGAGCATCCGACACTGGCCCGGCTTGCCGCCGCGCTCACCGCCGCAGGGGTGCCCGCCTCGGCCACCGGCCCGGTGGCGTCCGCCGCGCCGGCGCGCACGCCCGCCCCTGACGGCGCGCCGATGCGGATCGCGGTCATCGGGACGGGCTGCCGGCTGCCCGGCGCCGCCGACCCGGGACAGCTGTGGCAGGCACTGCTCGCCGGGCGGGACATGGTCGGCGACGTGCCGGCGGATCGGTGGGACACCACGGCGCTCTACCGACCGGACGGCGGCCCCGGGTTCAGCCAGAGCCGGTGGGGCGGCTTCCTCGACGACGCCGCCCTGTTCGACCCGGACTACTTCGGCTTCGACGACGAGACGGCACGGCAGCTCGACCCCCTGGTGCGCAAGACGCTGGAGGTCGCCGTCGAGTGCGTCCGCGACGCCGGGTACACCGACGAGGAGTTGCGCGGCCGCCGAGTCGGCGTCTTCGTTGGTGGCCGGACCGGCAACCACCGCGAACACCTGCGGCCGCTGACCCGCGAGTCCATCGTCGGGATCAACCAGAACTACATCGCGGCGCACGTGTCGCACTTCCTCGACCTCGCCGGGCCGAACCTCGTGGTCGACAGCGCGTGCTCGTCGGCGCTGGTCAGCGTGCACCTGGCGGCGCAGAGTCTGATGCTGGGCGAGTCCGAGATGGCGTTGGCCGGCGGCGTGGACCTGCTGCTGGACGAGGAGCCGTATCTGATGCTCAGCGCCGGCAAGGCGCTGTCACCCACCGGACGCTGCCGCACCTTCGACGAGTCCGCCGACGGCTTCGTCCCCGGTGAGGGCGCTGGGCTCGTGATGCTGAAGCGTCTCGACGACGCCGAACGCGACGGCGACCGGATCCTCGCGGTTATCGAAGCGTCCGGTGTCAACAACGACGGCCGCACGATGGGCCACACCACCCCGAACGGGCACGCCCAGCGGGCGCTGATCACCGATGTGCTCGCCCGCGGCGGCATCGACGCCCGCACCATCGGCTACGTCGAGGCGCACGGCACCGGCACGATGATCGGCGACCCGATCGAGTTGCAGGCGCTGACCGCCGTCTACCGGCAGCACACCGGCGACCAGCAGTACTGCGGGATCGGCAGTGTCAAGAGTTCGATGGGACACCTGCTCAGCGCGGCCGGGATCGCCGGATTCATCAAGGCCGTGCAGACGCTCCGGCACGGGCTGATCGTCCCGACCCTGCACTGCGAGCGGCCCAATCCGCGGTTCGCGTTCGCCGAGTCACCGTTCTTCCCCGCGCGTACGACGACCGAGCTGCCCGCCGGCAGCCGAGTCGCGGTCAGCGCCTTCGGATTCGGCGGAACCAACGCCCACGTCGTACTCGGCCCCGGCACGCCCGAGGGGACCGGCCGGGCTCCGCTCCCGGCACCGGAGTACCGGCGTCGCCGGTACTGGCCTCGCCGCGCCGAGATCCCCACGAGACCCGCCCGCCCCGCCGCGACACCGGTCCGGTCGGCGCGCCTCGATCTCACCGTCACGCCGGTCGCGGCCGCCGCGCTCGACCGTTCCCACCGCTGAGCTGCGAAACCACCGGGAGAGAACACGTGAGCCGTCTGGCTGTTCGCTGCCTTCTCCGGCTGACCGGGGACAACCCGATCGTCGACGATCACCGCGTGCACGGGGTGCGCACGCTGCCCGGGGTGACCTTCCTCGACATCGTGTATCGCCTGCTCGCCGAGCGTGGTATCAAGCCGGGCGGCGCCGGGCTTAGCGACGTTCTCTTCGTCGAGCCGCTCACCACCACCGAGGGCTTCGACCGGGAGGTCACGGTCCTGCTGGAGCCGGACGGCGCCATAACACGTGTCACCGCGACCAGCCGGCGCGTTCGCGACGGCGCTCCGGCCGACGACGCGCAGACCACGCATCTGCGGGCCATCCTCCGCGTCGGCCTGCCGGCCCTGACCGGATCCCCGACACCGGCGGGAGCCGTACCAGCGCGCGACGTCGGCGAGGTCTACACGATCGGCAGGTCGGTCGGGATCGAACACCGTGACTTCATGCGCTGTCTCGGCACGATGCGGGTCGAGGCCGATGCGGTACGGGCGCGGCTCGCGCTCGGCGCCGAGGCGCGGGCCACGGCGGACGACTTCATGCTGCACCCGGCCCTACTCGACGGGTCGACCATGCAGGCGTACGCGCTGGCGTTCACCGGGGCCGGAGCCGATGAACGGCCGCTGATTCCCCTGCACATCGGAGAGTTCCGCGCGGTGCGGCCGCTCGGCGACACGTGCACGGTGGAGATGCGGCTCACCCCGGCGGGCCCGGCCGCCGACATCGTCAAGGCCGACATCGACCTGTACGACGCCTCGGGCGCGCCGGCCGCCCGATTCGCCGGCCTGGTTCTCAAGCGGGTCCGCTCTACCGAGGCGATCACCCGGCTCACCGCCTCGGCGACCGCGGCACCCGCGCCCGTGGCCGCTCCTACGCCCGCGCCGGGCGCCTCGCTGCGCGCCGAGATCGTCGAGCTGGTCCGGCAGGTCGCGGCCGACCCGGACCTGCTGGAGGTGGAGGGTGACCGCGGCTTCTACGACCTCGGTCTGGAGTCGACGGACCTGCTCTCCCTGGTCCGCTCCTTCGAGAAGCGGTGGAACATCACGCTCTACCCGACGCTGTTGTTCGAGTACCCCACCGTCGACGCGGTCACGGACCACCTGGCCGGCCTGATCCCGGACCGGCCGCGCACCGAGGCGCCGCCGCCCGACGACACCCCGGCGACCACGGCTTGCCTGACCGGCACATGGCAGCCGACGGCCTGGCCGGACCCGCCGTCGATCGGGTCCCTGCTGATCATCGGCGACGCCCGGCTGCGGCCGGATCAGATCACCGCCCGGCGCGGCCCGGCTTTCCGGCGGCTGGGGGAGCGGGAGTACGAGCTGCGCCCCGACGCGCCGGACGACCTGCGAGCCCTGCTGGCCGACCTGCCCGGCGCCCCGGACTCGGTCGTGCACCTCGGCCCGCGGGCCGGCGACGACCTACCGGAGGGCGTGGAGACCGCGTGCCGGGAGATGCTGGCGCTCGCCCAGGTGCTGCTGGACGCCCCGGTGCCGGTGGTGCACGTCGCCCAGCCGCTGGTCGCCGCGGCGGTGGCCGGAATGGCCCGCACCATCCGCCTGGAGCAGCCGTGCCTGGCCGTGACCGTGGTGGAATGCGCTGGCGACCCCGATCCCCGGGCCGTGCTGGCCGAACTGTCCGCCCCCAGCGAGACCTGGGTCCGGTACGACGGCGGCCGGTTCGTGCGCCGCTACCGCGACGCGGCGCCCGGCGGAACGCGGCCGCTCCGGCCCGGCGGCGTCTACCTGATCACCGGTGGCGCGGGCGGCCTGGGCCGTGCGCTCGCCGCGTCCCTCACCGCGCAGGGCGCCACGGTGGTACTCGCCGGGCGTACCCCGCCGAGCAAGTCGCCGAACGCCGAGTTCGTACGCGCCGACGTCACCGTGTCTGCGGACGTCCAAGCCCTGGTCGACGGGATCCTCGCCAGGCACGGCCGCCTCGACGGGGTGGTGCACACCGCCGGGGTCCTCAGGGACGGCCTGCTGGCCGGGAAGTCACCGGACGACCTGTCGGCGGTCCTGGCGCCCAAGGTGCGCGGCACGCTGCTGCTGCACGACGCGACCCGGCATCTCGGCCTGGACTTCTTCGTCGCCTTCTCGTCGGTGACCGGGGTCGCGGGCAATATCGGACAGGCGGACTACGCCGCGGCGAACGCCTTCGTCGACGCCTGCGCCCGTGAGTACGGGTTCACCTCGGTCGCCTGGCCGCTGTGGGCGGACGGGGGCATGCGTACCGACGCGGCGACCGAGGCGGTGTTCCGGCGGCAGGGCCAGGTGCCGCTGCCCACCGACGAGGGCCTTGCGATCCTCGACGCGATCCGGGACCACCGGGGCAGCGAGGTCGTCGTACTACACGGACGACCCGAGCACGCCCGCCGGGCTCTGGAGCTGCGCGAGCCGGAGACCGACACCGTGACCACGGTCCCGGAACCAGCCATGGGCGCGGTCCGCCGCTCCGTTGCGACCCCCGTCCGGGAACCCCTCGCGGCACCTGCGGGCGATGCGCAGCCGTCCGGCCGGGACATCGCCGTGATCGGCGTGGCGGGCCGCTATCCGATGGCTCCAGACCTGGACCGGTTCTGGGCGAACCTGCTCGACGGACGCGACTGCGTCACCGAGATCCCGGAACGGCGCTGGCGGCTGGCCAGCTTCTTCGAACCGGAGCGGGCCGCCGGGCGCTCGTACAGCAAATGGGGCGGCTTCCTGGACGGGATCGACGAGTTCGACCCCGCGTTCTTCCGGATCACCCCGCGCGAGGCCGAGGGCATGGACCCGCAGGAACGGCTGTTCCTCCAGACCGCGTGGCACGCGTTGGAGGACGCCAGCATCCCCCGCGCCGCGGTCGCCGGCCGGCCCGTGGGCGTGTTCGCCGGCGTCATGTTCACCCAGTACCAGATGCTTGGCCTCGGCGCCGAGGACCGGCTGCCGGTGCTGCCGACGTCGTTCACCTCGGCGGTCGCGAACCGGGTCTCCTACTTCCTCGACGCGCGCGGTCCCAGCCTCGCGCTGGACACCATGTGCTCGTCGTCCCTGACAGCGCTGCACCTGGCCTGCGAGAGCCTGCGCTCCGGAGAGAGCGAGCTGGCGCTGGCCGGCGGCGTCAACCTGATCGTCCACCCGTACAAATATCTGCACCTGAGCCAGGTCGGGTTCGTCTCGACGGACGGGCGGTGCCGGGCCTTCGGCGCCGGTGGCGACGGGTACGTCCCCGGTGAGGGCGTCGGTGTCGTCGTCCTCAAACCCCTGGCGGCCGCCGTGGCGGACGGCGACCGCGTGCTCGCGGTGATCAAAGGCAGCGCGGTCAACCACGGCGGGCGCGCCGGCGGCTTCTACGTACCGAACCCGGCGGCGCAGGCGGACGTGGTCCGGCAGGCGCTGCACCGCGCTGGCGTGGACCCGGCCACGGTGAGCTACCTGGAGGCGCACGGCACCGGCACCGCCCTCGGCGATCCGGTGGAGATCTCCGCGCTCAGCCAGGTCTTCGGAACCGGCGGCACCCGGCTCGGCTCGGTGAAGTCCGGCATCGGGCACCTGGAGTCCGCGGCCGGCATCGCCGGACTGACCAAGGTGCTGCTGCAACTGCGGCACCGCACCCTGGTGCCCTCGCTGCACGCGCGACCGGCGAACGAGGCGATCGACTGGGAGCACTCCCCGCTCAGCGTCCAGCAGGACGTCGGCCCGTGGCGCACCACCGGGGACGCGCCCCGGCGCGCCGGCATCAGCGCGTTCGGCGCCGGGGGCAGCAACGCCCACCTCGTCGTCGAGGAGTACCCGACACCGGCACCGGGCACCGGAGACGGCCCACAGGTGGTGCTGCTGTCCGCGCGTACCCCGCGGGCCCTGCGCCTGCTCGCCGAGCGCTACGCCGAGCTGCCCGCCGGGGACCAGCTGGCGGACCTGGCCGACGCGGCCGGGCTCGCTGGCGCCGACCGGGACGCCTCCTTCGAGGAGTTGGGCCTGGACGCGGACGATCTGCACCGGCTGATGCAGGCCGTGGCCGCCCGCAGCGAAGGGCAACCGCCCCGGGTGGACGCCCAGTCGAGCCTGTCCGCCCTGGCCGCGGCGCTGGGCGGCACCGTCTCGCTGGCGGACATCGCCCACACCACGCAGGTCGGGCGCGACGCGATGACCGAGCGGCTGGCCGTGGTGGCCGCCGACGTCGAGGAACTCCGCGCGGCGCTACGGGCCTTCCTGAACGGTGACGAGTCGCGCGTCCACCGGGGACGCGCCACCGAGCCGGCCGACGCGCCCGCCTCGGCCGACCCGGACACGCTGGCCGCGGCCTGGGTGAACGGCGCCGCCCCGGACTGGACCGCGCTGCACCGCGAACGGCGGGCCCGCAAGATCTCCCTGCCCGGCTACCCGTTCGAGCGGGTGCGCTGCTGGGTCGGGACGGACACCGACGGAACCGGCGCCACCGGCCCGGGCACCGCTGATGCGCCCGGCGCGGCGGTGCCGCGCCCCGAGCCGGTGTCCCTGGGCGCCGACGTTCCACGGTGGGAGCCCTGTCCCGCCCCCGAACCGGTGACACCGGACGGTCCGGTCGTGGTGCTCTACGCACCGGAACGGATGACACTGGCCGCCGAACTGGCCTCCCGGCATCCCGGCGCGCAACTCGTCGAGATCGGCGGCCCGGTGACCGGGGACCCGCGGGTGGTCTACCTGCTCACCGGCCCGGCGCCCACGGCCGGATCCGAAGCCGCGCGGGTCGCCGGCGGGGAAGCGGCCGGGGTCCGGGCGCTGGCCGCCTACGCCCGCCGCTGGGCCCGGCTGCCCGAGATCGACTGGGTCGTGGTCACCGCAGGGGCGGCCGCCCCGCCCGGACGGCGGCTCACCGACCCGTACGCGGCCGGGGTCCTCGGCTTCGCCCGGGTCCTGGAGAACGAACACCGCAGGTGGTCGGTCGCCGTCGTCGACCTCGACCCGGCCCACCTGACCGCGGACCTGCCGGCCCCGGCGCGGCGCGGAACCCGGATCGCCTACACCGGGACGACTGCGCACCGGCAGGCGCTGAGCGAGGCCCCCGCCCCGCACGGCCCCGAGCCACTGCGCAGGGGCGGCCGCTACCTGATCGTCGGTGGCGGCGGCGGTATCGGCCTGGCCCTGGCCCGCAAGCTGGTCGCGGAGTGGGACGCGGAGGTGGTGCTGGTGGGCCGCCGGGAGCGTCCCGACCTGGCGGCCGAGCACCGGATCCGCTACCTCCGCGCCGACGCCGCCGACGCCCGGCAGCTCGCCGCGGCGCTGCACCAGGCCGGCCAGGTGTACGGGATCATCCACGCGGCGATGGTGCAGCGCTCCCGTCTGGTCCGGGACCTCTCCGACGACGATCTCGCCGAGAGCCTGGCGGCCAAGTCCGGCGTCGCCGCCGCTCTGGTGGACGCGATCGGCGTGACGCAACTCGACTTCCTGCTCTTTTTCTCCTCCGCCCAGTCCTTCCTCGGCGAACCCGGCCTGGGCAACTACGCGGCCGGATCGACCTTCCTGGACGCCTACGCGCACAGCCTCGACGAACGCCTGCCGTATCCGGTCCGGGCGGTCGACTGGGGCTTCTGGGGCACGGTCGGCGCGGTCGCCACCGAGAAGCACCGCGCCGAACTGACCGCGGCCGGATTCCACTCCATCACCCCGGACCCCGGCTTCACCGAGCTGACCGAGGCGCTGCGCCGGCCGGCCCCGCAGCTCGTGGTGGCGCCCGGCAGCGTCGCACTGCGGGAGCGGATGACCCCCAGCGAAGGGACGACACCGGCCGTGACACCTGCCGACGGACTGCTGACCAGCGCCGACCTGCGGGTCGTCGACGACTTCCACGTTGTCGACGAGAAGATGACCGCCATCGCCCGCGGCGCACTGCTGGCCGTGCTGCACGAGATCGGCGCCTGGCATGGACCCGACCCGGATGCGGCTGAGGTCGCCCGCCGCGTGGGTGTCACCCCCCGCTACGAACGCCTGCTGCACACCCTGCTGACCATGCTCGCCGACGACGGCGTGCTCACCGTCCACCAGAACCGGTTCCGGCCGGATCGGGACGCGCTGGCCGAGGCCCTCGCCGGAGGTCACGCCGCGCGCCTCGGCGAACTGGCCGCGGCCCATCCGGCGTCCGCGGTCTTCGTCGAGTTGCTGCGCCGCTGCCTCGACCGCTACCCGATGCTGCTCCGCGGCGAATTGCTCGCCACCGACCTGCTGTTCCCTGCCTCGGGCACCTCCGCGATGGAGCGGATCTACCGGGACAACCCGATCAGCGACCTCTACAACGATGTGCTCACCGCGAGGCTGCTGGAGCACGTCGGCCGCCGCCGGGCGCAACTGCGTCCCGGTGAGCGGATCCGGATCGTCGAGGTCGGCTCCGGCACCGGCGGCACCACCGCTGGCCTGCTGCGCGCCCTGGCTCCGCACGGCGAGCACCTGGAGTACTGGTACACCGACCTGTCGGTGGCGTTCCTGGCCCACGGCCGCCGCGAGTTCGGCAAGCGGTACCCGTTCGTACGGTTCAAGCGCCTGGACCTCGACACCGACCCGGTCGCCCAGGGCTTCCCCACGGACGGCTTCGACCTCGCCGTCGGCGCGAACGTCCTGCACGCCACCTCGGACGTGAGCCGCGCCGTGCGGCACCTGCGCACCGTGCTGCGCACCGGCGGGCAATTGCTGCTCAACGAGCTGACCACGGTCACCCTGGCCGCCACCGTCACCTACGGGCTGTTCGACGGCTGGTGGGCACACACCGACACGCACCTGCGGCTGCCCGGATCACCGCTGCTGAACGTGGCCGGCTGGAACGCGGTGCTGACCGGCGCCGGCTACGACCGCTTCCAGGCGCTGCCCACGGACGGCGAGACCAGCCGCAACTTCCAGCACGTCGTCGTGGCCACCGCCGCGGCGCGAGCCACCCAACCGGCACCGGCGCTGGCACCCGGGCGGGACACGGCGCAGGCCCCGGCACACGACGGCGCCTCGTTCACCGCCGAGCTGCTGGCACTGACCTCCGAGGCCTCCGGCATCCCCGCCGAGGATCTCGACCTGGACACCGAGATCGGTGACTACGGGTTCGACTCGGTCAGCTACAGCCTGCTCGCCGGGCGGCTCAACGACACCTTCGGCATCGACGTGACGCCCACCCTGTTCTACGAGACCGCCACCCTGCGCGCACTGGCCGCCCGGCTCGAACGGGACTACGGCGCCACCCTGCCGGAACGGTATGCGCAGCCCGTACCGGAGACGGCGGAAGCCGAGGCGCCGCCGAGCCCCGCGCCGCGGACATCGACCGACGACCTGATCGCGGTGATCGGAATGACCGCGCGGCTGCCCGGCAGCCGCGACCTGGACGACTTCTGGAACCACCTGGTCGCCGGGGACGACCTGGTCACCGACGTGCCCGCGGACCGGTGGGACTGGCGGTCCCTGCCCGCCGACGTACACGCCCGGCGCGGTGGCTTCATCAGCGACGCCGACATGTTCGATCCGCTGTTCTTCGGGATCTCGCCGGAGGAATCCGCCGGCATGGACCCCCAGCAGCGGCTGCTGCTGGAGGGCGTGTGGACCGCGCTGGAGGACGCCGGCCTGCCGCCCGGCACACTCGCCGGCCGGTCGGTCGGGCTGTTCGTCGGCGCGGGATCCAGCGACTACGACGAGATCCGGCGCCGCTCGGACGTGCCCGTCGACGCGCACGCGGCCACCGCGACCGCGCACTCCATCCTGGTCAACCGGGTGTCCTACCTGCTGGATCTGCGCGGGCCGAGCGAGCCGGTCAACACCGGCTGCTCCAGCTCCCTGGTCGCGATCCACCGCGCCGCTGCGGCGATCCGCTCCGGGGAGTGCGACATCGCGGTCGCCGGAGGCATCAACCTGATCCTGTCGCCGCACAACCACCTGTTGCTCAGCCGCACCGGCATGCTCAGCCCGTCCGGCCGGTGCCAGGCGTTCGACGCCCGCGCGGACGGGTTCGTCCGAGGAGAAGGGCTGGGCCTGGTCGTGCTGACCCGGGCCGGCGCGGCGGGTCGGCACCGCGTTCGGGGGCTGCTGCGCGGCTCCGCGGTCAACCACGGCGGCCGGGCCCGTTCACTGACCGCGCCCAACCCCGCCGGACAGGCCGCGATGATCGTGCGCGCCTACACGGAGGCCGGCGTCGACCCGGCCACCGTGGGATACCTGGAGACCCACGGCACCGGCACCGAGCTGGGCGACCCGGTCGAGATCAACGGGTTGCGGATGGCCTTCGATGAACTGGCGCGCCGTCACGGCGGGCTGCCCGGCGAGCCGTTCTGCGGGCTGGGCGCAGTCAAGGCGAACATCGGGCACCTGGAGTCCGCCGCCGGCATCGCCGGGCTGCTCAAGGTCCTGCTGGCGATGCGCCACGGCATCCTGCCGCCGGTGGCCGGACTCGGGGAGCCGAACCCGCACCTGCGGCTGGAGGGCAGCCCGTTCCAGCTGATCCGGCAGGCGACACCCTGGCACCGCCCGCCGGGCGGCGGCAGGCGCCGCGCCGGGGTCAGCTCCTTCGGCTACGGCGGGGTGAACGCCCACGTCGTGGTGGAGGAGCCGGACGAGCTGGCGGTCCCGGCGGCGTCGGCGGGTCCGCTGGTGTTCCCGCTCTCGGCCCGGACCCCCGAGGCTTTGCGCCGCTACGCGACCGCCCTGCGTGCCGCCCTGGATTCGGACGTCGAACTGGTGGACGTGGCCCACACGCTGCAGCATGGCCGGGACGCGATGACCGAGCGGCTGGCGGTGACCGCCGCCGACCGGTCGACGCTCGTCGCGGCCCTCGGCGCGGCGATCGACGGCACCGGCCACCCCGCGCTGGCCCGCCCCGATGGCGTCACATCGGCCGACCGGTGGGTGGCCGGAGCCGAGGCCGTCTGGCCGGACACCGGCGGCACGCTGATCCCGCTGCCCACCTACCCGTTCGAGCGACGCCGGTGCTGGATCGGCGCACGGCTGGAGGAGCCTCCCGTACCCGGTGAGCCCGTGGGCGCCTACGCGCCGCGCTGGCAGCGCATCGCGGACGTGGGCACCCGCCCGCCGGCCGACGGACCGGTCTGGCTGCTCGGCGGCGACGACTACCCGGCGAGCGACGTGCACCGGGTCACCTCCACGTCGTTGGAGTCGCTGCCCACGCCCGCCGTCGTGCACGCGGTCGTCACCGGCGGCGAGCCCGCGGTCCGGGAGCTGTTCCGGGTGATCCGGCATCTGCAGACCCGGCCGGCCGGCGCGGGCGAGCTCACGCTGACCGTGGTCACCCGCGCCGCCGCGGCGGTGGACGGGCCGATCACCGACCCGGTCGCGGCGGCCGCGCACGGACTGGTGAAGTCGGCCCGCCGGGAGTGCGAGAGATGGCGGATCAGCGCGATCGACGTCGGCCCCGGCGACGCCACCACCGTCGCCGCCGCCACGCCGGGCGACTATGCGCTGCGCTCGGGCCGCTGGTACCAGCGGGTGCTCCGGCCGCTCGACGACACCGGTACCCGGCCGGTGTTCCGCGACGGCGGGACGTACGCGCTGGTCGGCGGCGCCGGGGACGTCGGCCTGGACCTGGCCGAGCACCTGGTCCGGGAACACCGCGCAAGGGTGGTGCTGATCGGCCGGACCCGCCCGGAGGGCGCCCGGGCCACCCGGATCGCCGCGTTCGACCCAACCGGCACGTCCGTGGAGTTCCACCAGGCGGACGCTCGCGACGCGGAACGGATACGGGCGGTGTTCGACCGGGTCGGCGTGATCCACGGAGTGGTGAACGCGGCAACGGTGGCGCGGGACCGGTCACTGGCGGCGCTGGACGAGGACTGGTTCGCCGAGGGGCTGACCGCGAAGACCCGCACCACGCTGGCGATCGCCGAGGCGATCGACGGCCGGGACCTGGACTTCTTCGCGATCTTTTCCTCGCTGCAGTCGTTCCTGGGCAATCCGGGCCAGGCCGCGTACGCCGCCGCCTGCACGGCCCAGGACGCGATCGGGCAGGCACTCGCCGCCCGTCTGCCCTTCCCGGTCCGCGTCCTGAACTGGGGGCCGTGGTCGGGCTCGGCGCTCACCGAGCGCCACGGGGGCCGGCTGGCCGCGGCCGGTCTTCATCCGCTCCCGCCCCGCACGGGCATCGAGGCACTGGCCGACGTGCTCGGCCGACAGGAGGTTCAGGTGGTGGTCGTGTCGGGTACCGAGCAGGCTCTGGCCGAACTCGGCGTGCGGACGCCCGACCAGGAGCCGGCTCCGCCGGCTGTCACGCCGGCCGTTCCGCAGCCCGTTGCGCCGGGCTCCGAACCGTGGCGTGCGGCGGTGGCCGCCGACCTGCTGGCTCTGCTGCGCGGCGTGGCCGGGCTGAGGGGGGATGAGCTGACCGAGGGCGACCAGCTCAGCCGGTTCGGCTTCGACTCCATCATGTACACCAAGCTCAGCCACCAGGTGAACGTGCGCTGGGACCTGGACGCGACCCCGGCGGCGTTCTTCGGAGTGGCCACCGCCGGCGAGCTGGTGGCGAAGATCATCGAGGAGTACGGGGAAGAGCTGGCTCGCCACTACCTTCCTGCGGCACCCACCACTCCGGTCGCCGCTCCGGCTTCGACTTCCGGGCTCCTCCCGTCTTCCGCGCCCGTCCCGCCTTCCGGGCTCCTCCCTGCCTCCGGGCCCGTCCCGTCTTCCGGGCCGGTCGCGGGCACCGGAGCCGCCGGGGTGGCGGAGCCCGCCCGTGTCGACGGCGTCGCCATCGTCGGCATGGCCGGTCTGCTGCCCGGCTCGGACGACCTGGACGAGTTCTGGGCCCACCTGGCCGCCGGCGACGACCTGGTCACCGAGATCCCCGCGGACCGCTGGGACTGGCGGCGCATCCACGGCGACCCCGAGCCGGGGGAATTCCGCACCACCGCCCGCTGGGGCGGGTTCTTGCGCCGAGTGGACCTGTTCGACGCGGAGTTCTTCGGCATCTCGCCCACCGAGGCGGTCGCGATGGACCCGCAACACCGGCTGGTGCTCGAAGCGACCTGGACGGCCATTGAGGACGCCGGTATCCGGCCCTCCGACCTGGCTGGCACCGACACCGGCGTCTTCGTCGGCAGCAGCACCTACGACTACTTCGAGCTCCAGCACGCGCTCGGGGTGCCGCTCGACGGGTACAACACCGTCGGCCGGGCGCACGCCATCCTGTCCAACCGGGTGTCGTACCTGCTGGACCTGCACGGCCCGTCCGAGACGATCGACACCGCCTGCTCGTCGTCGCTGGTCGCCGTGCACCACGCGGCGGAGGCGATCCAGCGGGGGGAGTGCACGGTCGCGCTGGCCGGCGGCGTCAACGTGATCGCGTCGCCGACGCTGTTCGTCGACATGAGCCAGGCCGACATGCTCAGCCCCGACGGCCGCTGCCGCGCCTTCGACGCCCGCGCCAACGGCATCGCCCGCGCCGAGGGAGTGGGTGTCGTGGTGCTCAAGCGGCTCAGCGCGGCCCTCACGGACGGAGACGTCATCCACGGCGTACTGCGCGGCAGCGCGATCAACCACGGCGGGCGCAGCAACTCGCTCACCGCGCCGAACCCGGCCGCCCAGGCCGCCTGCATCGTGGCGGCGCACCACCGCGCCGGGACCGACCCGCGCACGGTGACCTACGTGGAGACCCACGGGACCGGCACCGAGTTGGGCGATCCGGTCGAGATCGAAGGCCTCAAGACCGCCTTCCGGCGGCTGTACGCCGCTCACGGCACCGACGGCACCGGGCACCGGGTCGCGCTCGGCGCGGTGAAGAGCAACACCGGCCACCTGGAGGCGGCCGCCGGCGTGACCGGGCTGATCAAGGTGCTGCTCGCCATGCGGCACCGCGAGCTGCCCGGCAGTCCCCACCTAGAGACGCTCAACCCGTACCTGCGTCTCGACGGCAGCCCGCTGCACGTGCTGCGCGACCGTGAGCCGTGGCGGCGCGTCACCGGCCCGGACGGCACCGAGGCGCCCCTGCGTGCCGGGCTGAGCTCATTCGGTCTCGGCGGTGTCAACGCGCACCTTGTGCTGGAGGAGTTCCGCACCCGGCCGAGCGCCGGTCGTACCGGGCCGTACCTGTTCGTGCTGTCCGCCCGCGACGCCGAACGGCTGCGTGGCAACGCCGAGAACCTGGTCCGCTGGGCGCGGGACGCCGACGAGGTGGACCCGGCCGCCCTGGCCTACACGCTGCAGACCGGCCGGGAGGTCTTCGCCGAGCGGCTCGCCGTGGTCGCGGACGACCTCGCCGGGCTGGTGAAACGCCTGGAGGAGTGGCTGGCCGGTGTGACCGCCGACGGCGTCAGCGCGGGCGACGGGCAAGGGACCGGCACGGCGCTGCTGCTGGACGGCCCCGAGGGACGCCAGTACCTGCGCACCGTGGTGGCGGCCGGCAAGCTCGACAAGATCGCCCGGCTGTGGGTGGACGGCGTCGCGATCGACTGGGCCGAGCTGTGGCCGGGGGAACCGATCCGCCGGGTTCCGGCGCCGACCTCCGCCTTCGCCCGGCAGAGCTACTGGATCACCCCCGGGCCACGATTCGACCAGGCTCAGGCCGCCGCGGCCGGGCTCGCCGGAATCGATCAGGATCAGGCCACCGACACATGGCCCGAGCCCGCGGCGGCCGTACCGGCACCTCTGTCCGAGCTGGCATCCCCGTCTGTGCCGGCACCCCCGTCCCAGCCGGCACCCCCGTCCGAGCCGGTGCCGACACCGGCCGGAACGGATGCCGAAGGCGACCCGGAGGCAGCTGTGCGCGACCACGTCCGCACCCTGCTCGCCGCGCACCTGGGCATGGCACCGGACCGTCTGCCACCCGACCGGGTGCTGTCCGACGTCGGTGTGGACTCGCTGGGCCTGCGCCGCCTCAGCCGCCGCCTCGGCGCCGCCTACGGCGTCGACATACCCGCCCGCATGTTCGGCGTCGGGCAGACCGTGCGCGCTCTGGCCCGGGCCGTGCACGACACGTACGGCCCCCTGCCCGCGGCCGCCGCGCCCGAGCCGACACCCACGTCGGCCGCCGTGCCCGAGCCGACGCCCACCCCGGCCGCCGCCAACGGAGTCGGCGCCCTGCTGGCCGGGCTGCGCGACGGATCGGTCACGGTCGACGACGCGCTGGCCGAGCTGCGGCAGGGGAGTGTCCGATGAGCCCGGCACTGCGCGACGTCCTCGCCGCGGTCGCCTCCGGTGAGCTGCCGGACGAGATCGCCGAGTCGCTGCTGCGCGGCCTGACCGCTCCGGCACCGGAGCCGGGGCCGTACCCGCTCAGCCGCGGCCAGGCGGCGCTCTGGGCGATCCACGCGAGCCGGCCCGGCACCACCTCCTATAACCTGCCGCTGGGGCTGTGGCTGGGCGACGGGATCGACCCGGACGTGCTCACCCGGGCCCTGATCGCCGTCGTGGAGCGGCAGCCGGGTCTGCGGATCGCCGTCCGACTGGACGGGACCACGCCGGTGCAGGAGATCACCGAGCGCCCCGCCGAGGTGGTCCGGCTCGACCTCGGGCATGTCACCGACGGGGAATTCGCCGCGCGCATCCGGCGCCTGGTGCACACCCCGTTCGACCTGGAGCACGACCCCCTGCACCGGATGTGGCTGATCGCGGCGCCCGGTGGCCGGACACTGCTGCTCCTGGTGTTCCACCACATGATCACCGACGGGATCTCCAGCCACCTGCTGCTGCGCGACATCGTGGCCTGCCACGACGCACTGGCCGGTCGAGGCGTTCTGCCGCCGGTCGAGCCGGCCACCCCGTACCGCGAGTTCGTCCGTCGCCAGCAGGAACTGCTCGACGGGCCGGAGGCCGAGAAGCACCGCCGCTGGTGGCTCGACCAGCTGGCCGGTGCCTCCAGCGGTCCGGTCCTCGACGCGATCACCGATCGGCACCGGGTCGAGCCGCCCACCACCGACACCGGCGCGATGGTGCAGTTCCGGCTGCCGGAGGCGACCTGGGCGGCCCTCCGCCAGGTCGCAGGAGCGGCCGGGCTGACCCCGTTCAGCGTGCTGCTGAGTTCCTTCGTCGCACTGCTGCACCGGCACTCCGGCCACCGCGACATCAGCGTCATGGTGCCGACCGACGGCCGGATCTCCGAGCGGTTCGACCGCACCGTGGGGTACCTGATCAATGCGGTGGTGGTACGGATCGACTGCGACCCGCAGCGCAGCCTCGCCGAGCTGATGACCGCCGTGCACGACCACATGGCGCAGGCCGAGGAGCACAGCTCCTACCCGTTCGCCGCCGTGGTCGGTGACCTGCGCCGCGCCAGCGGCGCCGCGGTCTCCTTCGACATCGGCTTCTACCTGCAACAGGGCGTCGGCGGCGACCAGGACATGGCCGCCGGGCAGACCGTCTTCCAGGACGCCCTCGAACTGACCCAGGAGGGTGAGAACCCGCTGGTCGTCGAGGTGGTGGTGCGCGGGTCGGAGGCGTTGGTCTACCTCAAGTACGACCGTGACCTGTTCGACCCGGCCACGGCCGACCGGCTGGCCGAGCACTACCGGCTGCTGCTGGAAACCGTGGCCGCCGATCCGCGCCGGCCGATCGGCGATCTGCCCCTCATCACCGCGGCGGAACGCGCCCTTGTCGACCGGGCCAACGACACCCGTGTCGCCCGGCCGCGCGACGTGACCGCGGCCGGCCTGGTGCTGGCCCGCGCGGCATCGGCCCCGGAGCGCGTCGCGGTGGTGGACGCCGACGGTGCCACCAGCTACGGCGAACTGGCCCGGCGGGTGCACGCACTGGCGCGAACCCTCGGCGAATCCGGCGTGGGCCGCGGCGACCTGGTCGGTGTGCTGTCCGGCCGGCGAGCCGCCATGATCGTGGCGATGCTGGCGGCGCACACCGCAGGCGCGGCCTACGTACCGCTCGACCCGGGCTTCCCGGCCGCCCGCCTCGCGCACATCTGCACCGACGCCGGTCTCGCCGCGGTCCTCGTCGACCCAGCGTACGCCGACCGCCTGCCGGCCGGGACACCCGGCGCCCGCATCCCGCTCGGTGACTCGGGCGACGCCGCCCCGGGCACGCCGGTCGCCTGCCACGACGACGATCTCGCGTACGTGCTCTACACCTCCGGATCCACCGGCCGACCCAAGGGCGTCGAGGTCACCCACGGCAACCTGGTCAACTTCCTCACCGCGATGGCGAACCGGCCCGGGTGCGCCGCCGACGACGTGCTGCTGGCCGTCACCACGGCCGGGTTCGACATCGCCGGCCTAGAACTGCTGCTGCCGCTCACCCAGGGTGCGGCCGTCCACATCGCGCCGGCCGAGGTCACCCGGGACGGCTTCGCGCTGGCCGGCCTGCTCGACAGCAGCGGCGCGACCATAGTGCAGGCCACACCGGCCACCTGGCAGATGCTGCTCGCCGCCGGCTGGAGCGGACGGGTACCCCGGCTGCTCTGCGGCGGGGAGGCGCTGAGCGCCGAGCTGGCGGCCGACCTGCTCGACCGCTCCGGCGAGTTATGGAACATGTACGGACCGACCGAGACCACGATCTGGTCCTCGGCGCTGCGGGTACGCCGCGACCGGCCGATCACGGTCGGCACGCCGATCGCGAACACGACGTTCCACCTCGCGGGCCCGGACGGCGGCCCGGTCCCGTTCGGCGCCACCGGGGAACTGCTGATCGGCGGTGACGGCGTCGCCCGCGGCTACCGCGGCCGCCCCGAACTGAACGCCGAGCGTTTCGTCGAGCAGGACGGGCAGCGGCGCTACCGCACCGGAGATCTGGCCCGGTGGACCGAGACCGGCGAGCTGCTGCTGCTCGGTCGCGCCGACCGGCAGATCAAGCTGCGCGGGCACCGGATCGAGCTCGGCGAGATCGAGGCGGCGATCCGGCGTACCGGTGCGACCGGCGAGGCGCGGGTGGTCCTGCGCGAAGAGCGGCCCGGGCATCCGCGCCTGGTCGCCTTCGTCGTCGCCGAGCCCGCGGCGGTCGCGACGATCGCCGGGCGAATCGAGGAGTGGCTTCCGGCGTACATGATCCCGTCCCGGACGGTGCCGATGACCGGCCTGCCGATGACCCCGAACGCCAAGATCGACGCGGTCCGGCTCGCCACCGCCTCCCTGGACGAACTGATCCGTGAGTTCGGCCACGCCGAGAGGCCGCGGGAGCCCCGGCCGAGCGACAGCGGCCGGTTGCTGGCCACCCTGCGGGAGCTGACCGCGGGTGTCGCCGGGGTGGCGCCGCAGGACATCCCGGTGGACCGGCCGCTCGGCGAGGCGGGCTTCGACTCGGTCGGTTTCACCCGGCTCGCGATGGCGGTCCGCACCCGCTTCGGCGTACCGATCAGCCCCACGCTCTTCTACGCGCACCCCGCGCTCAGCTCACTCGCGGCGCACCTCGGCGCCAGCGGCCTGGACACCTTCACCGAGACCGCAGCCGAGCCCGAGCGGGCCCGGGCGGCGGCCACCGTCCGGGCCTCCGGGCCCGCCGTACCTCCTGAGGCCCTCGGCTACCCGCCCGTGGCGATCATCGGCGTCGGCGGCCGGCTGCCGGCCTCCGGGTCGCTGCACGAGTTCTGGACCCACCTCGCCGAGGGGCGCGACCTCACCGCGCCGTACCCGCTGGAGCGCGGCTTCTCCGCCCGGGTGTTCCCGGAACGCTTCCGCGGCTCGTTCGTGCGCGACGTCGACGCCTTCGACGCGGGGCGGTTCCGGATCTCGCCGCGCGAGGCGGCCCAGATGGATCCGCAGCACCGGCTCCTGCTGCACGCCGCGGACGAGGCCCTGCTCGACGCCGGGCTCGTGCCCGCGGCACTGGTCGGCAGCCGTACCGGGGTGTTCGTCGGTCTCAGCGGCGCCGACTACCTGAGCCTGCTGGGCCCGGGCTCGCCGGAGATGGGCGATCACTTCCTGATTGGCAACGTCGCCTCGATCGCGGCCAACCGCATCTCCTACGTGTACGACCTGCACGGCCCCAGCGCGGTCTTCGACACCGCCTGCTCCAGCTCCCTGGTGGCCATCCACCGCGCGGCCCGCGCCTTGCACCTCGGCGACTGCGAACTCGCCCTGGCCGGCGGCGCGAACCTGCTGCTGTCCCCGCACGGTTTCACCGGCCTGAGCCGCGCCGGAATGCTCAGCCCCGACGGGCGGTGCAAGACCTTCGACGAGCGCGCCGACGGCTACGGCCGGGGCGAGGGCGTGGTCCTGCTGGCGCTCAAACTGCTGGAGCGCGCGATCGCCGACGGCGACCCGGTGCACGGCGTCCTGATCGGCTCGGCCGAGAACCACGGCGGCCACACCCACTCGCTGACCGTGCCCAACCCGCAGGCCCAGCGCGACGTCCTGCTCACGGCGCACCGGGCGGCGGCGGTGCCGCCCGACACCATCGGCTACATCGAGGCGCACGGCACCGGGACGCCACTCGGCGACCCGATCGAGGTGGACGCGCTGCGGGAGGCGTTCGGGCAGCTCTACCGCGACTGGGGGCTGCCTGTCGTGGCGGGACGCACCGGGCTCGGCTCGGTCAAGTCCAACATCGGCCATCTGGAGGCCGCCGCCGGCGTCGCCGGAGTGGTGAAGGTGCTGTTGAGCATGCGGCACCGCCTGATGCCCGGCCTGGCCGGCCTGGGCACCCCCAACCCGATGATCGACCTGGCCGGCAGCCCGTTCCGGCTCCAGGCCGAGACGCAGCCCTGGGAGCCGCCGGACGGCGTGCCGGCACGCGCCGGCGTCAGCTCCTTCGGCATGGGTGGCAGCAACGTACACGTCGTCGTGGCGGAAGCGGAGAAGCACTGATGGGTAACAGCACCGAGGACCGTGCCACCCGGCTGATCGTCCTGTCGGCCGGCGGCCGCGACCAGCTCGACCGGTACCGGGCCGAGCTGGTCACCTGGCTGCAGGAGCACCCGGAGGCGGCCCTCGACCGGATCGAGAGCACCCTGCGCACCGGCCGCGAGGAACTGGACGAACGCCTCACCGTGGTCGTGACCAGCGTCGCCGAGCTGACCGAGCGGCTGCGCGACGGCACCGGGGTGGTCACCGGCACCGCAGTGCCGGCCACCGGCGAGCCCGTCCAGGCCTCGGATCTCCACGAGGCCGCCCGGCTCTGGGTCGCGGGTACCCCGGTCCTCTGGCCGGAGCAGGCGGGTCCGCGCCCGGCCCGGCTGTCACTGCCGCAGCCGCCGCCGGTGACCCGCCGGTACTGGATCAAACCGCCCGCCGCCCTCACCGCCGAGCCGGCCGAGCGGCTGCTCACCGGCGACGAGTTCTTCCTGCGTGACCACGCGCTGGGGCAGGTGCGCATCCTGCCGGCCGTCGCGGCCCTGGAGTTCGCCGTCGACGCCGCCGCCCGCGCCGGGCACGGTCGCGCCACCGGCGTCGAGAACGTCCTCTGGGCCCGGCCGGTGCTGTTCACCGGCGAACCGGTCCGGGTACAGCTGCGGTTCACGCCCGCCACCGACGGCGTCGCCTACGAGCTGCGGCGCGTCGACGGCAGCCCGGACGGGGAGCTGTGCTCGACCGGAACCCTGCGTTTTGGCGCCACCGAGCCGGCCCCGCCCCTCGACCTGGCCGCGGTACGCGCCCGTCTGCCGCGGACCGCCTCGGCCGACGACTGCTACGCGGTCTTCGCCGCGCTCGGCGGTGGGTACGGACCGAGCCTGCGCGGGCTGCGGTCCATGCGTTCCGTCCAGGGCGAGGCGCTGGCCGAGGTCGCCGTGCCCGACGCCGCGGACCTGCCGTTCGACGACTTCACCCTGCACCCGTCCCTGCTGGACGCCATGCTGCAGGCGGCGCTCTGGACCGCCGCCGACCCGTCCGCGCCCCGGCCCCGCGAACTGCCCTTCTCCATCGACCGGGTGGAGATCCTCGGGCCGCTGCCGGAACACGGGTACGTCCATGCCGTCGCCACCGCGACAGGCCACGACATCGCACTCGCCGACGCCGACGGCCGCATCGCCGTCCGGCTGCACGGTGTGGTCACCCGCGCCGTCAAGGACCCGGCCGACGCGGTGGACACCCACCTGCTGGCGCAGCGCTGGCAGGACGCCCCCGCCCGCGGCGGCGCCCCCGCCGGCTGCACGGTGATCCTGGCGACCGGCGAGGACGGGCCCTTCCCGAGCTCCGGCCCGATCGTGGTGGTCCGCCTCGGCGACGACGACCCGCTGCCCGGCCTGGTCCGGCTCTTCCGGGCCTGGGCCGCGCAGCCGGACCGGCAGCCGATCCGGGTGCTGCACGTGTTCCGCCCGTCCGGTGCGGCCGCCGACGCCCGTCTGCTGGCTCTGGACGGCATGGCGCGCAGTATCGCCAACGAGCATCCGGACTTCCGCGCCGCGGTGATCACGACCGAGGGCGCCGACCTGCGGGCAGTCGCGGACGCCGAGGCTGCGGCGGACCACGAGTTCCGGGTCCGGTACACCGCCGCCGGCCGGCAGGTGGCCCGCTGGGAGCCGATCGTCCCCGCCCCCGTACCGGCGCCGCTGACGCCTGTCGGGACGGTGCTGGTCACCGGCGGCGCCGGCGCGCTGGGCCGGCACCTAGTCACCCACCTGGGCCCGTCGGCCCGTTACGTGCTCACCGGCCGGTCCGCCGACGCCGACCTGACCGCCCTGCGCGCCGCCGGGCTTGATGTCCACTACCTGCCCTGCGACCTGGGCGCACTGGGCGCGGCCGAGCGGCTGGTCGAGCGCGTCCACCAGAAGTTCGGCCCGTTGCGCGGGGTGCTGCACCTGGCTGGGGTCACCCGTGACTCGTTCCTGCTGCGCAAGACCGACGAGGAGATCGCCGCGGTGCTGGGGCCGAAGGTCGACGGCACCCTCGCACTGGACCGGGCCACGGCTGCGGACCCGCTCGACTTCTTCGTCTGCTTCTCCTCGATGTCCGGCGCGGGCAGCCCGGGCCAGGCCGACTACGCGTACGCGAATCGTTTCCTCGACGCGTTCGCGGCCTGGCGTCGCGGCAGCGACCGGCCCGGCCGCAGCCTCAGCGTGCTGTGGTCGCTGTGGGCCGACGGCGGCATCCGGATGGACGCCGACGACGCCACACAGGCCCGCACCGCCCGCCGCGCCGGGCTCCGGCCGCTGCCGACCGCGGACGCCCTGCGCGCCTGGGACCGGGCGCTGGGCCACGACGGCGATCACGTGCTCGTGGCGCACGGCGAGCTGGACCGCATCCGCGGCCTGCTCGACGCGCCGGCGGCTTCAGCGCCGGTTCCGGCACCGGCGCCGGAACCGGCGACCGCCACCGGGCCGGCCACTGCGGCCGCCGAGGACTTTCTGCGCGGCGTGCTGGCCAACGTCCTCGAATACCCGCCGGAGGACATCGACGCGGACACCGCGTTCGAGCAGTACGGCATCGACTCGCTGTTGATCATGGATTTGACCCGGCGGCTGGAGGACCACTTCGGATCACTGCCGAAGACCCTCTTCTTCGAATACCAGGAACTGCGCGGGCTCGCCGGCTGGTTCGCCGAGCAGCACGGCGGCCGCCTCGCCGAACTCACACCGGCACCGGAATCGGCACCGGTATCAACACCGGAATCGGCACCGGCTCAGGCACCGGGGTCGGTCGTCCCGGCCGCCGTGGCGGCCGTACCGGAAGCCGCCCCGAGCGGCGACCGTCCCACGCCACCCTCCACGGACGCCCCGGAGCCCATCGCGATCATCGGCGTCGCGGCCCGGTTCGCCGAGTCCGACACCCTCGATGAGTTCTGGGCGAACCTGCGAGCCGGCCGTGACCTGATCACCGAGATTCCGGCGGACCGCTGGGACTGGCGCGACTACGACGAGGCCACCCCGGCGGACCGCGCCGCCGAGTACAGCCGGTGGGGCAGTTTTCTGCGCGGCATCGACCGGTTCGACCCGCTCTTCTTTGGCATCTCCCCGCGAGAGGCGGAGATCATCGACCCGCAGGAGCGGCTGTTCCTGCAGACCGCCTGGCACGCCATGGAGGACGCCGGCCTCACCCGGGCCGACCTGCGCGCCCGCCGCGTCGGTGTGTACGCCGGCGCTATGTACGGCCTCTACCAGCTCCACGAGGCCGCCGACGGCCGTATCGGCGCATCGTCGCACGCGTCCATCGCCAACCGGGTCTCGTACACCCTGGGCGTGACCGGCCCCAGCCTGGGGGTGGACACCATGTGCTCCTCGTCGTTGACGGCCATCCACCTCGCCGTGCGCGACCTGCGTTCCGGTGAGGCCGAAATGGCCCTCGCCGGGGGTGTCAACCTGCACGTCCACCCGTACAAGTACCGGTTCCTCGGCCAGGGCAGCTTCACCTCCAGCGACGGCCGTTGCCGCAGCTTCGGCGCGGACGGCGACGGCTACGTGCCCGGCGAGGGCGTCGGTGCGGTGCTGCTCAAGCCCCTGTTGGCCGCCGTCCGCGACGGCGACCACATCCACGGCGTCATCCTGGGCAGCTCCGTCAACCACGGCGGCAAGACCAATGGCTTCACCGTGCCCAACCCGGTCGCGCAGAGCGACCTCGTCGAGCGGGCACTGGCCGAGTCCGGGTCCGCCGCCACACTCGGCTACCTTGAGGCTCACGGCACCGGCACCGCACTGGGCGACCCGGTGGAGATCCGGGCCCTGGCCCGTGCGCTGGGCGCCTCCGGTCTGCCCCGGGGCAGCCTGCCGATCGGCTCGGTGAAGTCGAACATCGGCCACCTTGAATCGGCCTCAGGCATGGCCGGGCTCTGCAAGGTGCTCCTGCAGATGCGGCACGGGGAACTGGTGCCGTCGCTGCACGCCGACCCGGTCAACCCGAACATCGACTTCGACTCCACGCCGCTGCGGGTGCAGACCGAGGTGGCCCCGTGGCCGCGCCGGGACGGCCTGCCGCGCCGCGCCGGGATCAGTTCGTTCGGCGCGGGCGGAGCCAATGCCCACCTGGTCGTCGAGGAGTACGTTCCCGGGCCTGCGCCGGCCGCCGCACCGGGCCCCTGGCTCTTCCCGCTCTCCGCCCGCACCCCGGAGAGCCTGCGCGCGCTGGCCGAGCGGCTGGCCGACGCAGTGGAGAACGGCCTCGCCGACCGGCTCGCCGACGTGGCGTACACGCTGCAGCACGGCCGCGAGGCCTGGGCCGACCGCATGGTGGTGCTCGCCTCCACGGCGGACGAGCTGGCCGGTCGGCTGCGCGCGGGCACCGGAACCGGCGTGTGGACGGGCAGCGTCCGCAGCCGTGCCGCCTCCCGCGCCGCCGCGCCGGCCGCCACGGACCCGGCCGGCCTGGCTGCCGCCTGGACCTCCGGCGCGACCGTCGCCTGGCCGGGCACCGGGCGGCGGCTGCCGCTGCCCGGCTACCCGTTCGAGGAGCTGCGCTGCTGGCTCACCGAGCAGATGTGGGCGCCGTCGCCGGCCGGCCCGGCCACGCATCCGCTGCTGGACGAGATCGAGCCGGCCGACAGCGTGGACGGCCTGACCTACCGCACCGCCTTCGCCCCCGCGCACCCACTGATCGACGGGCACCGCGTCGGCGACCTGCGCCTGCTTCCCGCCGCAGCGGTCCTGGAGATGGCCCGGGCCGCCGCCGCGCACGCCGGGTACCCGGTGCCGGCTCGGCTGCGCGACGTCCGGTGGCTGCGTCCGCTCGTGGTCACCGAGGCCGCGGCCTCCGCCCGGACCCGGCTGCGCCGCGACGGCGCCGGCCTGGCCTTCACGCTGCTCGGCGACACCGGCGACCGGCTTGCCGAGGGCGTTGTCGAGGCGTTGGCCGACGATGTGCCGGAGCCCGTACCGGTCGAGCTGATTCGGGCCGCCCTGCCGCACCGGCACGACGGCGCGGACCTCTACGCCGACCTGGCCGGGGCCGGCCTGGTCTACGGACCGGCGCTGCGTGCCGTCGAGTGGATCGCCTCCGGCGCCGACGAGGCGCTGGCGAGTCTGCGCGTGCCCGCCGAAGCCGCCCGGTTCGCCGGCTGCGCCCTGCCACCCGCGCTGATCGACGGTGCCCTGCACACCTTCGCGGTGCTGCGCGACCGCGCCGGCGGCCCGCCGATGGTGCCGTTCGCGCTCGCCGCCGCCGAGGTGTTCGGGCCGCTGCCCGAGCAGGTGTACGCCCATGTGCGCGCCGTCGGCCCGGACCGGTACGACCTGACCCTGACCGACCTGGCCGGCAACGTTCACGTCCGGCTGCGCGACCTGTCCCTGCGCCCGGCTCCCGCACCGCGGACATCCGGCACCGGGCCTGCTTTGACCACCGGGCCTGCAGTGACCGCCGGCCCCGCCGTCACCGAGCGACCGGTGGACGACCTGATGTACCTGCCCCGCTGGTCCCCGGCGCCGGCCGAGCCGTTCACCGCGCCGTTGACCGCGCCCGGCTCGGACACCTGGCTAATCCGTCCGTCCGCCGCCGCGCCCCTCGCCGCCGCCCTCGCCACCCGGCTCGGCGGTTCCGTCACCGAGATCGAGCCCGAGCACTTCGTCGCACCGGCCGGGCGCCCCGGCCACGTGATCGTGCTCTCCGGTCCGGCGCAAGGGCGCACCGACGACCCCGCCGCCCTCGACCTCGCGCAGAAGCGTGGCGTCCTGGCCCTGTTCCGCGTCGCCAAGGCGCTGCAACGGTCCGGCGCACCGGTACGGCTGACGGTGGTCACCGAGGACGCGCTGAGCACCGGCACCGAACCGGTCCGCAACCCGTACGCGGCGAGCCTGCACGGGCTGGCCCTGTCCCTGGCCCAGGAGCATCCGCGCTGGCGGGTGGCCGTGGTCGACCGCTCCTCGGCCGACCCGATCTCCCCGGATGTCCTCGACGTGCCGGCCGGCGGCCCGTACGCCCTGCGCGCCGGTGTCCTGCACCGGCGGAGCCTGGTCCCCGCCACCACGACGACGACGCGCGAGGCGATACGCCAGGGCGGGGTCTACTTGATCCTCGGCGGTGCCGGAGGACTCGGCCTGGAGCTCACCGAGTGGCTGGTGCGCGGCTACCGGGCCAAGGTCGTGCTGGTGGGGCGCAGTGAACTCGACGCCGACCGCTGCGACCGGCTGCGCCGCCTCGACCCGGCCGGCGAGCTCGTCTCGTACCGGCGGGCCGACGCCACCGACCCGGCGGCGCTGGGCGAGGTGGTCGCGGCGGTCCGGGCCGAGCATGGCGCGCTGCACGGGGTCGTGCACGCCACGATTGTGCTGCGCGACCAGACCGTCGCCACGATGACCGAGGACACCTTCCGGGCCGTTCTCGACGCCAAGACCCGTACGTCGGTGGCCCTGCACTGCGCCCTGGGCGCCGCCGACGGGCTCGACTTCGTCCTGTTCTTCTCCTCGGCGGTGGCCCTGTCGGGCAGCGCCGGGCAGGCCAACTACGCCGCCGGATCGACGTTCGAGGACGCGTTCGCACACCACCTCGACGATGTGCTGGCGGCCCGCTCGGCCGTCATCAACTGGGGTTACTGGGGCACCGTCGGCATCGTCGCCGACGACCGGCACCGTGAGCGCCTGGCCCGGACCGGGATCCACTCCATCACCCCGGCCGAGGGCATGGCAGCCGTGCACGACGTGCTGGGCCGTACCGATCGGCAGGTCGTGGTGATCAAGGCGACCGCCGCCGTGCTCGCCGCCGCCGGAGTCGAACGGCCCGCCGCCGAGCAGGCCGGCGACGAACTGGCACCTTCGGCGGCAGCGCTGCCGCCGGTCGCCCGGCTGCTGACCGAGAGCGACCAGGCGCGTCTGGACAAGGTCGTGCTCGGCTGGCTCTGGGAACTGTTCCGGGGCGAAGGGGTGTTCCGGACCGGCGGCGAACGGTGGACCGCCGACGAACTGCGGCGGCGTCTGCGGATCGCCGACGGACAGTCCCGGCTCTTCGCCGAACTGCTGCGCGTGCTCACCGTCGCCGGTTTCCTGTACGACGACGACGGCAGCGCGCTGACCGCCACGGACCGCCCGGCCCCCACTGACCCGGAGAACGAGCTGGTCGCGCTCTGCGAAGGGCAACCCGCACTGAACCGCATCGACCGGCTGCTCAGGCCCTGCATGCACCACCTGTTCGGGGTGCTCCGCGGCACCGTCCGCGCGACCGAGGTGATGTTCCCCGGCGGATCCACGGAGCTGGTGGAGGGCGCGTACCGGGGCAGCCCGGTGGTCGACCGCGCCAACCAACTCGTGGTCGCCGCCTTGCTGGACCGGGTGGGCCGGCTCGGCGGACCGGTCACGGTCGTCGAGGTCGGCGCCGGAACCGGCGGCACCACCGCGAGCCTGCTGCCCGCCTTGGCCGCCACCGGCGCGGAACTGACGTACGTCTACACCGACATCTCGCCCGCCTTCCTGCAGCACGGCCGGCAGAGGTTCGCCGAGCGCTACCCGATGGTGCGCTTCCAGCAGCTTGACATCTCCGGCGACCCCCTCACGCAGGGCTTCCCGCCCGGCGGCGCGGACATCGTGGTCGCGGCGAACGTCCTGCACGCCACCCCGGACCTGACGCACACCCTGCGCGCGGTCGCGACGCTGCTCAAACCCGGCGGGCAACTGGTGCTCAACGAGGCCACCAGCAACGTCGTCACCGCCACGCTCACCTTCGGTCTGCTCGACGGCTGGTGGCTGCACCGCGACGCCGGCCTGCGCCTGCCCGGTTCGCCGCTGCTGTCCGCACCCGGCTGGCGCACCGCGCTCGACCTGGCCGGATTCGCCCGCAGCCGGGCGTTCCCCGCCGACGAGGGGCTCACCCAGCACGTCGTCGTCGCGGAGACCGGCCCGGCCGGGCCGGCGCCCGTCGCCGCACCCACGGCGGAGCCGCACGCCGGCGGCGCGGACCGGCTCGTCGAGGCCGCCCGTGAGTATGTTAAGGACGCGTTCGTCCAGGTGCTCCAGGTGCCCCGGGACCGGCTGTGGCTGGACGAGACGTACGAGAACTTCGGGGTCGATTCGCTCACCGTGCCCCGGATCGCCGACCTGCTCGCCGAACGCATGGGCGATCTGCCGACCACTCTGCTGTTCGAACGCCCGACCATCCGTGAAGTCGCCGACTACCTGGTCGAGCGGTATCCGGACAGCGTGCGGACCCTCGTACCCGACCAGCCCCGGCCCGCGCCGGCCGTGGTCACCGAGCGTGCCGGACGGCCGGCGGAGACGGCGCCCGCCGCGGACACCCGGATCGCCGTCATCGGCGTGGCCGGCCGGTACCCGCTCGCCGACGACCTCGACGCGTTCTGGAGCAATTTGCGAACCGGGCGGGACTGCATCCGCGAGGTGCCGGCCGGGCGCTGGGATCCGCCGGTGGCGCCCGAGGTGAACGGCACACCGGTCAGCCGGTGGGGTGGCTTCCTCGACCGCATCGACGAGTTCGACCCACGGTTCTTCCAGATGTCGATGCACGAGGCGGAGCGGACCGACCCGCAGGAGCGGCTGTTCCTGCAGACCGCCTGGCACACCCTTGAGGACGCCGGCTACCCGCGGATCCGGCTCCGGGGCAGCCGCGTCGGGGTCTACGTCGGCGTCATGTACGGCCACTACCAGCTCTTCGAGGACGAGCGCGGCCTGGCCGGCGGGATGGGCTACGCGTCGATCGCCAACCGGGTCTCGTACGCCCTCGACCTGCACGGCCCGAGCCTGGCGGTCGACACCATGTGCTCGTCGTCGCTGACCGCCATCCATCTGGCCTGCGAGGCACTGGCCGGCGGAAGCGCGGACTACGCGCTGGCTGGCGGCGTCAACCTCACCCCGCACCCCCGCAAGTACCGGCAGCTCGCGGCCGGCGGCTTCACCGGCGAGACCGGCCGGTGCCGCAGCTTCGCGGCCGGCGGCGACGGCATGGTTCCCGGCGAGGGCGTCGGCGCGGTCCTGCTCAAGCCGTTGGCCGCGGCCGAGCGCGACGGTGACCGCATCCTCGGCGTGATCCTCGGCAGCGCGGTCAACCACGGCGGCAAGACCGGCGGGTACGCGGTGCCCAGCCCCAGCGCCCAGAGCGAGGTCATCACGAGCGCGCTGCGGGCCGCCGGCGTCGAACCGGCCGGCGTGTCGTACGTGGAGGCGCACGGCACCGGCACGGCGCTGGGTGACCCGGCCGAGGTCGCCGGACTGGCCCGGGCGTTCGGCGACCGTCCGGCCGGCTCGATCGCCATCGGCTCGGTGAAGTCGTCCATCGGGCACCTGGAGTCGGCGGCCGGCATCGCCGCCCTGGCCAAGGTGCTGCTGCAGATGCGCGCCGGGGAGCTGACGCCGTCACTGCACGCCGAGGAGCTGAACCCGGCCGTCGACTGGGCGAACGTCCCGTTCCGTGTCCAGCGGGAGACGGCGCCGTGGACCGGCCCGCAACCCTTGCGCGCCGGTGTCAGCGCCTTCGGCGCCGGTGGCTCCAACGCCCACCTGGTGGTCGAGCAGTACCGGGCCGAGCCGCGGCCCGGCGTCGTGCCGGTGCCAGCCGTGTTCCCGTTCTCAGGGCGCGACGCGCAGGCGCTGCGCCGGGTCGTCGAGCGGATGCTGAGCCGTCTGCGCGGCGAGCCGGGCGCGACCGGCCTGGCAGAGATCGCCGCGGCCGCCGGGGTGCCGGTCGGCGCCGTCGACGAGCCGCTCGACGAGCTCGGCCTGGACCCCGCCACGATCATGCGGCTGGCCGGGCGGGACACCGCCCTGCACCCCGGTGCCGTGCACAGCGGATCGACCCTGCGACAGCTCGCCGCGGCCCTGCCGGACGCGGCGGACATCGACCTCGGCCGCCTGTCCTACACGTTGCAGATAGGGCGTGAGGCGATGGCACACCGGCTCGCCGTGGTCGCCCACCGCACGGACGAGCTGATCGACCAGCTCGACGCATTCCTCGCCGGGCGGCCCGCGGGCTGGACCGGTGTGGTGACCACGGAACCGGGCGCCCCGGTCGCGCCGAGCGCGGATCCGCACGACACCGCCCGCCGCTGGGTGCACGGCGAGGTGATCGACTGGGCGGGCACGCCCGGCAGCACGCCGGAACCGCTGTCACTGCCCGGGTACCCGTTCGAGCCGGTCCGCTGCTGGATCCGTGCAGCGGCGCCGCCGGCCGCCACGCCGCCGCCCGGCTCCTCCGGTTCCGCGCTGACCACCGTGCTGCGGCTGGTCAGCGGGGTCAGCGGCTACCCGGTGACCGACCTGGACCCGGCCGCCTCGTTCCACGATCACGGCTTGGACTCGCTGGCGTTGCTGAGGCTGGCCGGTGACGTCGCCGCGGCGTTCGAGGCTCCCGTCGGCCCCGACCAGTTGCTGGCCACCCCGACGGCAGCGTCCCTGGCCGACTGGCTCGCCCGCGAACACCCGCAGGACGTGCCCGCGCACCCCGGGACGCCGGAACCGGACGACCCGGTGGTCATCGTCGGCATGGCCGGGATGCTGCCCGGCTCCACCGACCTGGACGAGTTCTGGGCCGCCCTGGAACGCGGCGGCGACCTGTTCACCGAGCTACCGGCCGACCGGTGGGTCGCGGGGGAGCATCACGGCGACCCGGCTGCGCACCCGGAACGCACCCGGGTGACCCGGGCCGGCTTCATCGGCGGCATTGACCAGTTCGACCCGCTGTTCTTCGGCATCTCCCCGCGCGAAGCCCGCTGGATGGACCCGCGGCAGCGGCTGCTGATGCGTACGGTGTGGGCCGCGCTGGAGGACGCGGGCATGGACCCAGGTGATCTGGCCGGCAGCGACACCGGGCTCTTCGTCGGCGTCGGCTCCTCCGAGTACGCCGAACTCATCCAGCGCTCCGGCGCTGCCACCGACGCCTACTCGTCGACCGGCCTGGCCCCGTCGATGCTGGCCAACCGCATCTCGTACCAGCTCGACCTGCACGGTCCCAGCGAACCCGTGGACACCGCCTGCTCCAGCTCGCTCGTCGCGCTGCACCGGGCGGCGGAGGCGCTGCGCCTCGGACGGTGCGGCACGGTCATCGTCGGCGGCGTCAGCCTGATGCTGTCCCCGGTCACCTTCGCCTCACTGGAACGCGCGGGGATGCTCAGCCCGGACGGCGTGGGCCGGGCCTTCGACGCCGACGCGACCGGCTACGTACGCGGCGAGGGGGTCGGCGCCGTCGTCCTCAAGCGGCTCAGCCGGGCGCGCGCCGACGGCAACCCGATCCTGGCCGTACTGCGCGGCACCGCGGTCAACCACGGCGGCCGCGCCAACTCGCTGACCGCGCCGAACCCGCGGGCACAGGCCGACGTGATCCGGCAGGCCCACCGGGAGGCGGCGGTCGACCCGGCGACGATTGGCTACCTGGAGACGCACGGCACCGGCACGGTCATCGGCGACCCCGCCGAGACCAACGGGCTGCGCGAGGCGTTCGCCGACCTCTACCAGGACTGGGGTCACGACGCGCCCGACAAGCCGCACTGCGCGCTCGGCGCGCTGAAGAACACCATCGGCCATCTCGAACCGGCCGCCGGCATCGCCGCGGTGCTGCGCGTTCTGCTGTCGATGTGGCACGGCCGGATCAGCGGCGACCCGCACGGGCCGCGGCCGAACCCGCATCTGGGCCTGGAGGGCACCCCCTTCGAACTCGCGACCGGGCCGCGGGAGTGGGCGCCGCCCGCACCCGGGGTGCCGCGCCGGGCCGGGGTGAGCGCCTTCGGGTACGGCGGAGTCAACGCACACGTCGTACTCGAGGAGTACCCGGCCGAAGAGCCGATTCCGGCGCCGGGACCGGTCGTGTTCGTCCTGTCCGCCCGAGACCCCGAACGGCTGCGGGCGTACGTGCGGTCCTTCGCCGACCGGCCGGACCGCTGGGCGCACGACCTGGTGAACACCGCCTACACGTTGCAGACCGGGCGCGGGGCCTACCCCGAGCGGCTGGCGTTCGTCACCGACTCCGCCGAACACGCCGTCGCCACGCTGCGACGTTTCCTCGCCGGTGACACCGCCGGCATGCACACAGGGCGGGTCGAGCGGGACGCGGACCGCACTCCGTACGACGGCCACGGCGACGAGGAGACCGCAGCCGCCTGGGCCCGGGGCGCACAGGTGGACTGGCATCGCCGGTGGGCCGCCCCGCCGCGCCGGCGGTCGCTGCCGACCTACCCGTTCGCGCCGGAACGGCACTGGTTCACCGAGGGCACGACGGCCCGGCCGGTCAGCTGTTTCACGGCGACCTGGGAGGACGAGCCGGTCCCGGCGGCCGGCGAGCACCCGGGCCGGGTGCTGGTCCTGGGCGATCTGCCGGTGCCCGGCGCGGTGCACGTCCGCGTCGGCACGGAGTACCGCGACGAGGGCTCGGTGATCACCATCCGGCCCGGCGAGCAGGACGACTATACGCGGCTGCTCGCCGAGACGCCGGCCCGGATCGTCCACCAGTGGCCGCTTCTCGCACCCGGCCGCGACGACCTGGGGATCGAGGCGATGTTCCGGATCGCGAAGGAGCTGACGGCCGGCGGCGCCCGTACCCCGATCCGGATCCAGGTGCTGGTGCAGGAGGACGCGCTCGCCGAGGCGTGGGGCGGGTTCGACGCGTCGTTGCGGGCCGCGCTGCCGGGCACGACGTTCAGCGTCGTCCGGGTCGACGGTGCGGGCGACACCTCCGCATTGCTCGCCGAGATCGCCGCGCACCGGCTGTCGGGCCCGGCCGTGCGGCTGTCGGCGTCGGGCCGAACGGTGCGGACGCTGAGCGAGATCCCCGCCCGTCCGGTGCTGCCCTCGCCGCTGCGTGACGGCGGCGTCTACCTGATCACCGGCGGCCTCGGCGGGCTGGGTGTGCTGCTGGCCCGGACGCTGCTGTCACGGGGCGCCCGGGTGGCGCTGACCGGCCGCTCGCCGGCTGCCGAGCGGGCCGAGCAGCTGGCGGAGCTGCGCGCGTACGGCACCGTCGAGTACTACCAGGCGGCTGTGGAGGACCGCGACGCGATGACCCGCGTCGTGGCCGAGGTGATCGCCGACCTGGGCAGCCTCGACGGGGTGTTCCACCTGGCCGGCACCGCGTCGCGCAACCCGCTTCCCGGCAAGGACGTCGACGAGCTCCGGGCGCACCTGCGCGCCCGGATCACCGGAACCAGGGTGCTCGACGAGGTCACCCGCGACCTGCCCCTGGACCTGTTCGTACTGTACTCCTCGCTGGCCGGGCAGCTCGGTGACTACGGCCTGGTGGACTACGCGGTCGGCGCTCGCTACCTCGATGGGTTCGCGGACTTCCGGGAGCGGGAGCGTCTCGCCGGCCGTCGGCACGGCCGTACCGTGTCGGTGGACTGGCCGATGTGGCGAGCCGGCGGCATGCACGTGAACACCGAGGACGAGCGCCGCTACCTGGCCGGCACCGGCTTCCGCTACCTGGAGACGGCCGAGGGCGAGCAGGCGCTCGACCTGGCGCTGCGCCTGGACCGCCCGCAGGTGGCCGTCCTGCCCGGTGACCCGGCCCGGATGCGCGATCTGGTCGCCGGGATGCGCCTGCGCGATGACGGCGTGCCGGCCCTCCCGGCGCCGCCGCGGCCTGTCGCGCCGGCCGACGTCGTCCCCCCGGAACTGGCCACACAGGTCCGGGAGCTGATCTGCGAGATCCTCGGGATCGCCCCGACCGCTCTCGACCCGGACGCCGGTTTCGGCGAGTACGGTCTGGACTCCTTCGGCCTGCAGAACCTGGCCGCGGCGCTGGCCACCCGCTACGACGTGACCGTGCCGACGACGACGCTGTTCGGTGCCAACACGATCACCAAGCTCGCCGCGTTCCTGGCGGACGAGCTGCCCCCGGCGGCCCCGGTCGCTCCGCAAGCCGAGTCCGCGCCCGCGTCGTCCGAGCCCGCGTCCGCGCCGGCCGAGTCCGGCCCCGCGTGGTCCGAGTCGGCACCCGTCCCCGCACTCGCACCGGCCGAGCCCACGCCCGCACCGCTGTCCGTGCCGCATGGCGTGTCCGTGCCCGCGAGCGGCTCGCGGTCCGCGGATCCGTTCGGTCACGAGCCGATCGCGATCATCGGCCTGGCCGGGCGGCTGCCCGGCGCGGACGACCTCGAATCGTTCTGGCGGCACCTCGCCGACGGCCGGGACCTGATCACCGAGACGCCCGCCGACCGATGGGACTGGCGGGAGGTTGCCCGCCGCTTCGGCGGCACCGCGCGCTGGGGTGGCTTCCTGACCGGCGTGGACCTCTTCGATCCGCTGTTCTTCCGCATCTCACCGGCCGAGGCGCAGGCCATGGACCCGCAGCACCGCCTCTTCCTGGAGCACACCTGGGCCGCGCTGGAGGACGCCGGGTGCCGCCCGGACCGGCTCGCGGGCGGCCGGGTGTGTGTCTTCGCCGGGGTGCAGTTCACCGACTACGAGTCGATGGTGCTGCGCGGCGAGCACGTCAACGCTCACGCCGGCACCGGTCTGGCCCGCACCATGCTGGCCAACCGCATCTCGTACCTGCTCGACCTGCGTGGCCCGAGCGAGAGCGTCGACACCGCCTGCTCCAGCTCGCTGGTCGCCCTGCACCGCGCCGTGCGGTCGCTGCGCGCGGGGGAGAGCGACCTGGCCATCGCCGGTGGGGTGAGCCTCGTGCTGTCCCCGCAGACCGTGGTCGCCGGCAACCAGCTCGGCGTGCTCGCGCCCGACGGACGGTGCAAGGCGCTCGACGAGCGGGCCGACGGATACGTCAAGGGCGAGGGTGTCGGCGTCGTCGTGCTCAAGACGCTGTCGCGGGCCCTCGCCGACGGCGACCAGGTGCACGCGGTCATCCGCGGCAGCGCGGTCAACCACGGCGGCCGCGCCTCGTCGCTCACCTCACCGAACCCGCTCGCGCAGGCGGAGCTGCTGGTCGAGGCATATCGGGACGCGGATGTGCCGATCGAGACGGTGTCCTACGTCGAGCTGCACGGCACCGGCACCGCCCTGGGCGACCCGGTCGAGATCGACGGCCTGATCCGTGCCCATCGCACGCTGGCCGCCGGGCCCGCGGTCACCTGCGGCATCGGCACGGTCAAGAGCAACATCGGGCACCTGGAGCCCGCTGCGGGCATAGCCGGCGTGATCAAGGTAGTGCTGGCCATGCGGCACCGACAGCTGCCGCCGACTCTGCATCTGTCCCGGCTCAACCCGCTGATCGAGCTGGACGGCACACCGTTCGAGCCGGTCCGCGCGACCCGGCTGTGGGCGCCGAACGACGCCGACGGCACGCCCGTGCCGCTGCGCGCCGGGGTCAGCTCGTTCGGCTTCGGCGGGGTCAACGCCCATGTCGTCCTGGAGGAGCCGCCCGCAACGTCCGCGCCGGTGGAGCCGGCCGGGCCGGAGATCTTCCTGCTGTCGGCGCGGGACGAGGCCGCCCTGCACCGGTACGCCCGGGCATACTGGACCTTCCTCGGCGACCAGCAGCCCGCGCTCACCTCACTCGCCCACACCTCGCAGGTGGGCCGCGTTCCGATGCCGGTGCGCCTGGCGCTGGTCGTCACATCCGTAGCCGAATTACGGGACCGGCTGGCCGCCTTCCTGGCCAGCGACATCGAGGCGACCACCGTGACCGGCGCCCACGACTGGCTCACCGAGCCGGAGGGCGTCAGCTACCTGCGCCGGCTGGCCCGGGAGGGGCGGCTCGACCGGATCGCCCGGCTCTGGCAGGACGGTGCGGCCGTGGACTGGGCCGCGCTGCGCACCGATCGGCCCGCCCTGACCTCCCTGCCGACATACCCGTTCGCACGGGAACGGCACTGGCTGACGAGCCCGTCCGCACCGCCGCCGCCGGACGATGCGCGACGCCTGCTGGTCAAGGCATGGGAACCGGCGCCGGCACCGTCCGGGCCGGCGCCGCACGCACCGGTGGTCCTGGTCCGGGCCGAGACCGAGGCGCTGGCGACGGCGGCGTTCGGGGACGCGGCCCGGGTGGTCCGCCTGGACAACACGGACGAGGAGACCGGTCTGCGGGCCGCCGCGTCGATCGGCCGGGCGCCGGTCGTGATCGACCTCGTCGACCTGTCCGCGGTGCCGGTGTCCGACGTACGCGTCGACTGGGCCCGCATCGTGCTGGCCCGCGAGCTGATCACGGCGAACCGGACCGCCGGCTTCGCGTATCTGCACATGACCCAGGGACTGGTGTCCTTCCGCGCGCACAGCCCGACGCTCCGAGGAGCGGCGTTCGCGGGGCTGGTCCGGATGCTCTCCGCCGAGTACCGCGGGGTGTTCGCCCGTACCGTCGACGTCGACGTCATGGATCCGGACGCGCTGCGGGACGTGGCCACCGCGGAGCTGGCGGCGACCGACCCGGTCACCGAGGTGTGCGTGCGTGACGGCGCCCGGTACACGCCGACGCTGCGTCCCACCGGCAACGCCTCGGCGCCCGCCCGGTGGTCGGACGATCTCGCCGGACATCCGGTGGTGATCACCGGCGGAACCGGCGCGCTCGGCCGCCTGCTGGCCGCCGAGCTCGTCGAGCGGGGAGCGGACCAGCTGGTCCTGCTCGGGCAGTCCCCGCTGCCCGCCCGCGAGAACTGGGCGGAGTTGCTGACAGCGCCCGACACCGATCCGGCGCTGGCGGCCCGGCTGCGCGACCTCACCGCGCTCGAACGCCCCGGGGTGCGCCTGCTGATCGAGAGCGTCCCGCTGGAGCACGCCCGGGAGGTGCTGGACCTGATCCGCCAGGAGTGGGGACCGATCGCCGGGATCGTGCACTGCGCCGGTCTCGGTGTGATGACCGACCCGGCCTTCGTCGGCAAACGCACCGCCGACATGCGGCGGGTGCTGGAACCGAAGACCACCGGCCTGCAGGCGCTGCTGGACGCGTGCGCGGACGACCCGCTGCGCTTCGTGGTGCTGTACTCGTCGGTGGCCGGCCAGGTGCCCGCGCTGGCGGCCGGGATGAGCGACTACGCGCTGGCCAACTCGGTGCTGGACCGGGTGGCCGAGTACCGGAGCGCCACCGGCACCGACACGCCGGTCTTCCGGTCGGTGCAGTGGCCGAGCTGGCAGGCGGCCGGCATGCCGGAGGTGGACACCCCGGCGTACCGGGAGCTGGGGCTGCGGACGCTCAGCCCGCAGGACGGCGTGGCGCTGCTGGACGCGGCGCTGGCCGGGCCCGACCCGGTCGTGCTGCCGTGCCTGGTGGACACCACCCGGTTCGACGCCGGCGCCCTCCTGACGGTCGCCGCGCCCGAGACCCCCGCGCCGGTCGCCGCCGCGGACACGCCCACTGCGTACGGGATGCGGACCGGTGACGGCGTGCGAAGGCTCACCGAGGTCTTCGCGGCGACGTTGCGCCTGGACGCCGCGCAGATCCGGCCCGACGCCGACTTCGCCGACCTCGGTGTGGACTCCATCATGATCGCCCAGCTGCTCGCCGCGCTGGAACGTGACCTCGGGGTGGTCGCCGAACCTTCGGCGCTGCTGGAGAACCCGACCATCGCCCAGCTGGCGGCCGCCCTCGATGATCGGCTACCGGATCAGCCGGTGCCCGAGAAGCCGGAGCCGGTGCGCACGCCGGAGCCGCAACTCGCGCGGGTGAGGGAGCCGGAGCGGGGCATCGCGGTGGTGGGCATCGCCGCCCACTTCCCCGGAGCGCCCGACCACGCCACGTTCTGGCGCAACCTGGTCGGCGGCGTGGACTCGGTGACCGAGGTGTCGCCGTCGCGCTGGGATGCCGATCGCTTCTGGCACCCCGCCCCGCAGCCCGGCAGGACCGTCAGCAAGTGGGGCGGATTCCTGGACGGCATCGAGGACTTCGACCCGGACTTCTTCCGGCTCGACCCGGCCGGAGCCGCCCACGTCGACCCGCTGGTGCGGCAGTTCCTCGAGGCCGGAGCGGAGTGCCTGGCCGACGCGGGCCTGACGCCCGCCGACGTGGCCGGTCGCCGGGTCGGGGTCTTCGCCGGCGCCCGGGCGGCGAACTTCGGCGCGCACCATGCCGCCGCGACGACCCACTCGATCAGCGGCATGGCGCAGAACTTCATCGCCGCCCACCTCTCGCACTACCTCGACGTGCGCGGCCCCGCCGTGGTGGTCGACAGCGCCTGCTCCTCGGCGCTGGTCGCGGTGCACCTGGCCGCGCAGAGCCTGCGCACCGGCGAGTCCGACCTGGTGATCGCCGGCGGCGTCGAGATCCTGCTCGACGAAGTGCCGTTCGTCGGCATGAGCGGCGCCAGGGCACTGTCGCCCAGCGGCCGGTGCCACACCTTCGACGAGCGCGCCGACGGCATCGTCCTCGGCGAGGGCGTCGGCGCCCTGCTGCTCAAGCGGGTCGAGGACGCGATCCGCGACGGCGACCGGGTGTACGCGGTGATCGAGGGCAGCGCCGTCAACAACGACGGCCGCACCATGGGCATCACCACGCCGAACCCAAGGGCGCAGAGCGAGGTCATCGAGTCCGCACTTGCCGCGGCCGAGGTGTCGCCGGCGCAGCTCGGTTACGTCGAGGCGCACGGCACCGGCACCATGATCGGCGACCCGATGGAGCTGAAGGCGCTCACCGAGGTCCTGCGCGGCGCCACCGACGAGGTCGGGTTCTGCGGTGTGGGCAGCGTGAAGACCAACATCGGGCACACGCTCAGTGCGGCCGGGATCGCCGGCCTGATCAAGGTGGTGCTGTCGGTGCACCACGGGCAACTGCCGCCGACCCTGCACTGCGCGACGCTCAACCGGCGCTTCGAGTTCGACCGGTCGCCGCTGTTCCCGGTCCGCGAGCTGCGGGAGTGGACCGCGCGGGACGGCGTACGCCGGGCCGGGGTCAGCTCGTTCGGCTTCGGCGGCACGAACGCCCACATGGTGGTGCGCCAGGCCCCGGACGGCTATGTCCCGCGGCGTGAACCGCTGGACCCGCCGCGGTATCGGCGGCGCCGGTTCTGGTTCGACGTGCCGGTGCCGGCCTCCGCCAACGGCAACGGGCGCCACGGCGGCCCGACGCCGCCGGCGCCGTTCTTCCAGATCCAGTTCTGATGCGCGGGGAAGAGAACCTGATGGACTCCTTAGACGGGCTGACCTGTACCGTCGTGATCCGGGGCAGCGACCCCGTGTTGCGCGACCACCGTGTTCACGGCACCCGGATCCTGCCCGGGGTGTCGTTTCTCGACATCATCCTGCGGGTGGTGCGAGCCCGGGGCGCCGATCCCGGCGGTGTCGAGCTGCGCCGTGTGCTGTTCCGCAACCCGGTCGCCGCCGGGCCGGACTTCGACACCGAGCTGACGCTGCGCTTCGCCCGCGACGACGGGCACTTCCGGGTGTCGGTCACCGGCACCCGCCGCCCCTCCGGGCAGAGCGAACCGGTCCTGGACTGCCAGCTGTACCTGAGCCTGCCGTTCCCGCAGCGCCGGCGGGACCTGGAGGCCCTGCGCGCCGCCGCACGGCAGACCGTCGACATGGCCGACCTGTACACGACGGTCCGCGCGACCGGTATCGAGCACGGCGAGTTCATGCGGGCCCTCGGCACCCTGCACGCCGGGCCGGACGAACTGCTAGCGGACCTCTCGCTGAGCGCCCAGGCCGCCGAGTACGCCGAGTACTTCCACCTCCATCCCGCGGCGCTGGACTCCTCGACGCTGCTGCCCACCCAGTTCGCCGAGGCCGTGCCGGGCGACGAGGCACGCCCGTACATCCCGATGCTGATCGAATCGGTCCGGGCCGCAGGACCGCTGGGCTCGCAGACCCTGGTGCACGCCACCCCGCCGCGCCCGGCCGGGCCCGACGGCGACCTGACCACGTGTGACCTGGAGTTCCACGCCCCGGACGGGACCGTCGTCGCTTGGCTGCACGGCCTGACCTCCAAACGGATCCGGGACGCCGCGGCGATCACCCGCCTTGAGGCACGCCCCCCGGCGGCGCAGGACGGCGACCGGATCGTCCGTGAGCTGATCGAGGCGAGGACCGGCCGCGCCGACTTCGACGAGACGGCAGGGTTCTACGAGCTCGGCCTGGACTCGACGGCGCTGCTGGGGATCGCCGCCGACCTGGAACGGGTCTTCGGCGTCGACTTCTCCCCGACCCTGCTGTTCGAGCACAACACGTTCACCCTGCTGGCCGACCACCTACAGCAGTACGAGGTCGTGGCGACCCCGCCCGCGGAACCGGTGACCGAGACGACCGCCGAGACCACGACGACCGCCGACACCGAGGTGCCCGCCGAGGTGGTGTGGTTCGAGGCGCACTGGCACACGGCCGCGCTGCCGCCGCCCGGAGTGCCTGAGACGCACTGGGTCACCACCGGCGCGCACAACCGGGCGGACTGGCCGTCCGCGCTCGCGGACACCGCCGCGGCCGGTGTGCTGTGGCAGCCCGCCGATCCGGCCGACCTCACCGGTGAGGCGGTCGCGCTGAGCGAGTTCCTGGCAGCCGCGATCCGCGCGGGGCGGAGCACCCTGCGGCTGGTCTGCCACGTCGAGGACGACGACGCGCCGGTCACCGCTGTCGCGGGCCTGTTCCGCACCGCGGTGCGGGAGAACCCGGGCATACGGGCCGCGGTGGTCCGTTCGCCACGCCGGGCCGACGCGCTGGCCGAACTGGCGGCCGGGGCACCGGACGTGGAGGTGCGCTACGCGCACGGCACCCGCCGGATCCGACTCGCCCGGCCCATGCCGGCACCGGCGGACCGGGCGTCCCTGCGAGAGCGCGGCGTCTACCTGATCACCGGAGGGCTCGGCGGGGTCGGGCTGGCCCTGGCCCGGCATCTGGCCCGGTCGGTGCACGCCCGGCTCGTCCTGGGCGGCCGCACCCCGGCCGATCCGTCCGTGACCGCCGAGCTGACAGCCCTCGGCGCCGAGGCGGTCACCGTGGTGATGGACGTGACCCGCGCGGACGATGTGGACCGCGCGGTGCGCACCGCGGTGGACCGCTTCGGAGTGCTGCACGGGGTGGTGCACGCCGCCGGCGTGCTGCGTGACGGGTTGCTGGCAGGGAAGAAGGCCGATGACATACGGGCGGTGCTCGCCCCCAAGGTCGACGGCGCCCGTCACCTCGAGGCAGCCACCCGGCGCCTGAGCCTGGACTTCCTGGTGCTCTGCTCGTCCACTGCCGGCACCTGGGGCAATCCGGGGCAGGCCGACTACGCGTGTGCGAACGCGTACCTGGACCTGCTCGCCGGCACCCGCCGCGACATCGTGTCGGTGGGCTGGCCGGCCTGGGCGGAAGGCGGCATGCCGGTCGATGACGCCGCGCTGCGCCGGATGGGCCTGCGGGAGCTGGAGACCCCGGCCGCCGTCGACGTACTGCTGGCCGCCGTGGGCAGCGGCCGCTCCCACGTCGTGGTCCTGAACGGGGACCCGGCCCGGATCACGGCCGAGTTCACCCCGCCGCAGGCGGACCCCGAGCCGGTCGGCACCGACGACGACGCGATCGCCGTGGTGGGCATCAGCGGCCGCTACCCGATGGCCCGTGACCTCGACGAGTTCTGGGCAAACCTGCGCGACGGCCGTGACTGCATCAGCACGGTGCCGGCCGACCGCTGGGACCACGCGGCGATCTACTCCGAAGACCGCCACACGCCGGGACGCTCGTACGGCAAATGGGGCGGGTTCATTTCGGGGGTGGATGAGTTCGACGCGGGGTTCTTCCACATCTCGCCGAACGAGGCGGCCGTGCTGGACCCGCAGGAGCGGCTGTTCCTGCAGGAGGCGTGGCACGCGTTCGAGGAGGCCGGCCATGCGCCGTCGGCCTGGCGCGGCCGGTCCGTCGGCGTGTTCGCCGGGGTGATGTACAACCAGTACCAGCTGTACGGCGTCGGCGCGGAGCCGGGCCCGGTGCCCTCGTCGTTCAGCGCGTCGATCGCCAACCGGGTGTCGTACTTCCTGGACCTCCGCGGACCGAGCATCGCCCTGGACAGCATGTGCTCGTCCTCGCTGACCGCGCTGCACTTGGCCGTCGAGGCCATCCGGCAGGGGGAGTGCGAGGCGGCCCTGGCCGGTGGCGTCAACCTGGCCGTGCACCCGAACAAGTACCTGCTGCTGAGCCAGTCCTCCTTCCTGTCCACCGACGGGCGTTGCCGCGCCTTCGGCGAGGGCGGGGACGGCTACGTGCCCGGCGAGGGCGTCGGCGTGCTGCTGCTGCGCCCGCTGCGGGACGCGCTGCGGGACGGCGACCATGTGCACGCCGTCATCCGTGGTACCGCGGTCAACCACGGCGGCCGTACCGCCGGATTCTCCGTGCCGAACCCGGCATCGCAGGCCGCCCTGATCGCCGGGTCGCTGCGGCGCGCCGCGGTAGACCCCGACCACCTCGGCTACCTGGAGGCGCACGGCACCGGCACCAGCCTCGGCGACCCGATCGAGGTCGCCGCGCTGGAGGACGCCTTCGACCGGATCGGCGCCGGCCCGGGCCCCTGGCCGATCGGGTCGGTCAAGTCGAACATCGGGCATCTGGAGTCCGCGGCCGGCGTCGCGGCGCTCACCAAGGTCGTACTCCAACTGCGTCATCGGGAACTCGTCCCGTCCCTGCACGCCGACCTGCTGTCCAGCGCGGTGCGGTGGGAGACCGCTCGGTTCCGGGTGCAGCGCGAACGGGCGCCGTGGCCGGGACGTGCGGACGCGCCGCGGACCGCGGCGATCAGCTCTTTCGGTGCCGGCGGGGCCAACGCGCACGTCGTCCTCGCCGAGTGGCCGAAGCCGCCGGCCGTGCCGGAACCGACCGAGCCGCGGCTGTTCGTGGTGTCCGCCCGGGACACCGCCCGCCTCGACGAGAGCGTGGCCCGGCTGGTGACCCACTTGGAGGGCACCGGCGGGGACGTGGCCGCGGCCGTGACCGCGCTGCTGACCGAGGTCGGTGCGACCGCGGCACGGCCCGACGAGCCGTTCGCCGAGTTGGGCCTGGACTTCCCGCAACTGGCCGACCTCGCCCACCGCGTTCAGGCGGTGTTCGGAACCCGCCCGGCGATCGACGGCGAGACCACCGCCGAGGGCCTGGCCGCCGCCCTGCCCACGGCCGCCGTTGCGGTGGACCCGGCGGCGCTGGCGTACACCTTGTGGTCCGGGCGTGAGCACCTGGACGAGCGGCTCGCCGTCGTGGCCACGACCAACGCCGAACTCCTGACGGCGCTGCGCACCGGGGTCGGCTGCCACCGCGGCCGCCGGCGGAAACCGGCCGCCGCGGTGACCGGTGACGACCTCGACGCGCTCGCCGCCACCTGGGTCACCGGGGCCGAGATCGCCCCGCCGATGCCGGCGCGAGCGCGCCGGCTGTCGCTGCCCGGCTACCCGTTCGCCCGGGACCGGCACTGGGTGACCACCGGCACGGACCCCGGCCGGGCGCGGGCCGACCTGGTGGAGCTGCCCGGCGGACATGTGCTGTCGGCCCAGATCTCGCGGGACGGCCACGGCTGGCTGGCCGACCACGCCGTCGACGGGAACACGCTGGTGCCCGGCACGTTCTTCGCCGACCTGGCCCTGCAGGCCGGCGCCCGGCTCGGCCGGCCGGTCGTGGCCGAGCTGGTGATCGAGGCGCCGCTGCCGTTCGGCGACGCCGACCTGCGGCTCACCGCGGCCCGGCCCGGCGACGACGGGCGGTGCGCCTTCGAGGTGCACGCCCGCGCCGCCGGAGAACCGGCCTGGACCCGGCACGCCACGGGCGCGCTCGCCCCCGCAGGTGGCGTCGCGACCGAGCCGCCACCGCTGCCCGGCGACGCCGAGGAACTCGACCTCACCGGCTTCTACGACCGGCTGCCCGGCTACGGTCCCGCCTTCCAGGGACTGCGCTGCGCCTGGCGGGCCGGCGACACCGTGTACGCGGACGTCACCGTGCCCGGCGGTGACGCCGGCCCGTACGCCGTGCACCCGGTTCTTCTCGACGCGGCGCTGCACGCGGTGGCTCTCGGCGGATTCGTCCCCGGCGGCCGCGCCCACCTGCCGTTCGCCTGGTCTGCGATCCGGGTCGCGGCGAGCGGCGCGGTCGCCGCGCGGGCCTGCGTCGCCCCGGTCCGGCCCGGTGTCGTCTCGGTGCGGCTCACCGATGCTGCCGGCGGGCTGGTCGCCTCGGTGGACGCGGTGACCCTGCGCCCCGCCGGAGCTTCGGCCGACCCGCTCTACCGCGTCGACTGGGTGCCTCTCGACGACATCGGTCCCGGCTCGCCCGGCCGGTACGCCGTCGTGGGCCCGGACCGGGACGGCATCGGCGCCGCGCTCACCGCCGCGGACGTGACCGTGACCCGAGCCGACACTCCGGCGGCGCTGACCGAACCCGCCGAGGTGGTGATCGTGCCGGTCACCGCGACGGGGACGTCGGCGTCCGCCGCGTTCGAGCTGACCCGTGACGTCCTCGCCCAGGCCCGGCACTGGCTCGGCGAGACCCGCTTCGGCGGCGCCCGCCTGGTCTTCGTCGCCACCGATCCGGGCCCGGCCACGGCCGCCGCATGGGGGCTGCTGCGCTCGGCGCAGTCCGAGCACCCCGGCCGCTTCGGTCTCGTCGAGCTGTCCGGGAAGGACGCGGCGCAGATTCTGCCGCGTGCCCTGGCCACCGGCGAGCCGCAGTTGGCGGTCCGCGACGGGCGGGTGCTGGCGGCGCGCCTGGTGCGCGCTCCGGCCACCGAGGCGCCGCCGCCGCGCCGGCCGGGCACGCTGCTCGTCACCGGCGGCAGCGGTGGCCTCGCCACCCCGGTGGTACATCACCTGGTCGCCGAACACGGATTCACCGACGTGCTCCTGGTCAGCCGCAGCGGGCGCGTCCCCGCGGGCCTCTCCGGGCTGAACGCGCGGATCGAGCCGGTCGTCTGCGACGTCGGTGACCGGGACGCGCTGGCCGCGCTGCTGGCCGGCCGGACGATCGGCACCGTGGTGCACGCCGCCGGGGTGCTCGATGACGGGGTGGTGACCGCGCTGGACACCGGCCGGCTGGAGACCGTGTGGCGGGCCAAGGCCGATGGCGCCCACCACCTCCACGAGCTGTTGCCCGAGGCCGAGCTGGTGCTCTTCTCCTCGGCGGCCGGCGTGCTCGGCGGGCCCGGCCAGGGCAACTACGCCGCGGCCAACGCGTATCTGGACGCGCTGGCCCGGCACCGGGTCGCGGCAGGTGGCCGGGCGGTCTCGGTGGCCTGGGGGCCGTGGGACCTCGACGACGGTATGACCGCCGACCGCGAACGCCTGGCCCGCGCGGGTCTCGCACCGCTGACGGCCGAGGCGGGACTGCGCCTGCTGGACGCCGCCCTGGCCGGTACGGAACCGGAGGTGGTCGCGCTGCGGTGGGGCCCGGACACCCCGGCGGTCGTCCCCCCGATACTGGGCGGCCTGCTGAGCGCCGCACCGGCCGTCGTCGCCGACCCGGGCCTGGCCGGGCTGGGATCCGCGGAGCTGCGCGCTCACCTCTCCGGCCTGGTCCGCGGCGAGGCCGCGGCCGTGCTCGGCTACGCCGGTGCCGCCGCGATCGACCCGGGGCGCTCCTTCCAGGAACTGGGTTTCGACTCGCTGAGCTCGGTGGAGTTCCGCAACCGCCTCGGCGCGGCGCTCGGCCTGACGCTGGAGGCGACCCTCGTCTTCGACCATCCCACCCCCGGCGATCTGGTGGAGCACCTCGCCGGGCGGTTCAACGGCGACACCGGTGGGGCCGACGACCTGCCGGCGCTGTTCGCCGACTTCGACCGCCTCGCCGCCGGCCTGACCGGGGCGGCCACCGACGAGGTGTTTCGCGGCCGGGTGGTGCAACGGGTGCGTGAGCTGCTCACGGCCCTGAGCCCGGAGACCGCCGAGGCGCCCCTGGATGTGTTCGCCACCGCGACCGACGACGAGGTGTTCGCCCTGATCGACGCCGAGCTCGGCAGCCCCATACCGGGTCAGGAGGACCGATGAGCAGCGAGGACAAACTCCGTGACTACCTGCGCCGTGTCACTGCGGAGTTGCAGGTCACCCGCCGGCGGCTGCGGGAGGCGGAGAGCCGGTCCGCCGAGCCGATCGCCCTGGTCGGCATGGCCTGCCACTACCCGGGCGGCGTCGAGTCGCCCGAGGACCTCTGGTCGCTGGTTGCCGAGGGCCGCGACGGCATCACGGGACTCCCCCGCGACCGCGGCTGGGATGTGGACGGGCTGTACCACCCCGACCCCGACCACCCCGGCACCTCCACGGTCCGTGACGGCGGATTCCTGCACGACGCCCCGGCCTTCGACGCCGGCTTCTTCGGCATCTCGCCGAAGGAGGCGCTGTACACCGACCCGCAGCAGCGGCTGATCCTGCAGACCTCGTGGGAGGCGGTGGAGCGGGCCGGTCTCGACCCGGCGGTGCTGCGGGACACCCGTACCGGGGTGTTCACCGGGGTGATGCACCACGACTACCACGGCGCCCAGGGCGGCGGCAGCGTCGTGTCCGGGCGGGTCGCGTACCAGCTCGGGCTGCGCGGCCCGGCCGTCACCGTGGACACCGCGTGCTCGTCGTCGCTGGTCGCGCTCCACCAGGCGGTCCGCGCCCTGCAACGCGGCGAATGCGACATGGCGCTGGTCGGCGGGGTCACCGTGATGGCCACGCCGAGCGCGTTCGTCGAGTTCAGCCGGCAGCGCGGGCTCGCCCCGGACGGGCGGTGCAAGCCCTTCGCGGCGGCTGCCGACGGCACCGCCTGGTCCGAGGGCGTCGGCGTGCTGGTGCTGGAACGGCACTCCGCCGCGGTGGCGGCCGGCCGCCGGGTGCACGCGATCGTCCGCGGCGTCGCCGTCAACTCCGATGGGGCCAGCAACGGCCTGACCGCCCCGAACGGCCCCGCGCAGCGCCGCGTGATCCAGGACGCCCTGGTCGACGCCGGCCTCACCCCGGCCCAGGTCGCGGCGGTGGAGGCGCACGGCACCGGCACCCCGCTGGGCGACCCGGTCGAGGCGCAGGCGGTGCTCGCGGTGTACGGCGGCGACCGCCCGCGACCGCTGTGGCTGGGTTCGATCAAGTCCAACCTCGGGCACACCCAGGCCGCGGCGGGCGTGGCCGGGATCATCAAGATGGTGCTGGCCATGCGGCACGGGGTGCTGCCGCGCACGCTGCACCTGGACCGGCCCACGCCGTACGTGGACTGGTCGGCCGGAGCGGTCGAGCTGCTGGCCGAGCCGGTGCCGTGGCCGGCCGGCGACGAACCGCGCCGCGCGGCCGTCTCGTCCTTCGGCGTCAGCGGCACCAACGCGCACGTCATCCTGGAGGAGCCCGCGGCGGCCACCCCGGCACCCGGCATCGAGCCCGCAGAGTCATGGCCGTGTGCCTGGGCCGTGTCCGGCCGGTCGCCCGCAGGGCTGCGCGCCCAGGCCGCCGCGCTCGCCGCCGATCTCGCCGCCCGGCCCGACCAGGACCCGCGGGACGTCGCGTCGTCCCTCGTCACGACGCGGACCGCGCACGAGCACCGGGCCGTGGTCTGCGCCGCCGACCGTGACGGACTGCTGGCCGGACTCGCCGACGTCGCCGCCGGACGGCCGTCACCGACGGTGGTGGAGGGCGTCACCGGAGCGCCCGGTCCGGTGGCCTTCCTCTTCCCCGGCCAGGGATCGCAGTGGCGGGATATGGCGGTGCGGCTGCTGGGGAGCAACACGGTCTTCCGGGACCGGATCGCCGAGTGCGAGGCCGCGCTCGCGCCGTACGTCGACTTCGAGCTGACCGCCGTACTGCGCGGCGAGCAGGACTACGACCGGGTCGACATCGTGCAGCCGGTGCTGTTCGCGATGATGGTGGCTCTGGCCGAGGTGTGGCGTTCGGTGGGCGTGACCCCGGCTGCGGTCGCCGGCCACAGCCAGGGGGAGATCGCCGCCGCGTACGTCGCCGGTGCGCTGACCCTGCCGGACGCCGCCCGGGTGGTGGCGCTGCGCAGCCAGGCGCTGGTGGAGCTGTCCGGCCTCGGCGGCATGATGTCGGTGGCGCTGCCCGCCGAGCAGGTCCGCGAACGCCTGCGCGCCTGGGGCGGGCGGCTGTCGCTGGCCGCGGTCAACGGCACCTCCTCGGTCGTGGTCTCCGGTGACGGTGACGCCCTGGACGAGCTGCTCGCCGAGCTGGAGGCCGCGGGGGTACGGGCCCGTCGGGTGGACGTGGACTACGCCTCGCACAGCGCGCACGTGGAACGCGTACAGGAGAGGGTCCGCGCCGCGCTGGCCCCGGTGGTCCCGCGCCCGCCGGCCGTACCGTTCTTCTCCTCGGTCGAGGGCCGGTGGATCGACGGCGACGACACGTTCGACGCCGACTACTGGTACCGCAACCTGCGCGAGCCGGTCCGTTTCGACGAGGCCGTCACCGCACTCGCCGGCCACGGCTGCACCACGCTGCTGGAGGTCAGCCCGCACCCTGTGGTGGCCACCGGCGCCCAGGAGACGGTGGATGCGATCGGCGCCGAGGTCGCCGTCCTGCACACGCTGCGCCGTGACGAGGGCGGACTGGACCAGCTGGTCCGGGCGCTGGCGCAGCTGCATGTGCAGGGGGTCCGTCCGGACTGGTCCGCGGTGTGGCCCGGGGCCCGGCCGATCGAGTTGCCCACCACCGCGTTCGTGACCGAGCGGTACTGGCTGCCGGCCGGCGGCGGAGACCCGTCCGCCCTGGGCTTGGACGCCGTGGAGCATCCGGTCCTGCGGGCCGCCGTGCCCGGGGCCGACCGGCTCGTGCTGACCGGACGGCTGTCGGCCGCGACCCACCCGTGGCTGGCGGACCACACCGTCGAGGGGCATGTCGTGCTCCCCGGCGCCGCCATGGTGGACCTGGTGTCCCGGGCCGGTGACGAGGCCGGTTGCCCGGTGATCGACCAGCTGACCCTGCTCGTCCCGGTCGTGGTGCCGGAAGGCGCCGAGGTCCGGCTGCTGATCGAGGCCGGCGAGCCCGGTACGGACGGGTCACGGGACGTGACCGTGCAGGGCCGGGTCGGCGCCGGTGGCTGGACCCTGCACGCCACCGCCGTCCTCACGCCCGGCGGTGATCCGCCGCCGCCCGCGGCGACCGCCTGGCCACCGGCCGGCGCCGAGCCGCTCGACGTGGACGAGCTGTACGAACGGCTGGACAGTGCCGGACTGCGGTACGGGCCGGTGTTCCGCGGCGTCCGCGCACTGTGGCGCGACCGGGCCGGGGACCTGTACGCCGAGGTCGCGCTGCCCGGCGCCGAGCCGGGCGGGTTCGGCGTTCACCCCGCGCTGCTGGACGCCTGTCTGCACCCGCTGGCGCTCAGCGACCTTCGCACCGGGGCGCAGGACCGGCCCGCGCTGCCGTTCGAGTGGACCGGGGTCCAGGTGCACGCCGTGGGCGCGGACACCGTCCGGGCCACGCTCACCGGCGCCCGGGACGGCGCCGTCCGCATCGAGCTGACCGACCCGGCGGGGACGCCGGTCGCGTCGGTGCGGTCCCTGGTGCTCAGCCCACTCCCGGACGGCGCACTCGGCCTGCCGGACCGCGGTGACCTGCTGCTTCCGCAGTGGGCGCCCCTGACGCTGCCGGACAGTCCCGCCGCCGGGTACGCGGTCCGCGATCCCGCCCTCGCCCGGTTGCTGCGGGTGTCGCCGAGCGACGACGTCGCGCCGTTCGTCCTGGTCCCGGCACCGTCTGGCCCGCCCGCCGCGGCTTCCGAGCGGGCGCTCGCCCTGGTGCAGGAGTGGCTGGCCGACGAGCGCCGGGCCACGTCCACTCTCGTCGTGGTGACCCGGCGGGTGCTCGACGATCCCGGCGAGGCCGCGACCGCGGCGCTGGTGCGCTGTGCCCAGCTGGAACATCCGGACCGCTTCGCGGTGCTCGACCTCGCCGACGGCGATGACGCCACCGTCGCAGCGGTGCCGGCCGCGCTGGCCGCCGGCGAGCCGCAGGTGGGCCTCGCCGCCGGCGCCGCGCGGGAGTTGCGGCTGGTCCGGGTGTCCCCGGCGAGCGAACCGGCCGGCGACTTCGGCACCGTCCTGGTGACTGGTGCCTCCGGCACGCTCGGCGGGATCGTCGCCCGGCACCTGGTGCACGACCTGGGCGTCCGCGACCTGGTGCTGGCGAGCCGGCGGGGGCCGCAGGCCCCGGAGGCGGCAGCCCTGGCCGCGGAGCTGACCGCCGCTGGCGCGCACGTCGCCGTGGTGGCGTGCGACGTCGCGGACCGGGCGGAGCTGACCGCGCTGCTCGACACGACCGACGTCGGCACGGTGGTGCACGCCGCCGGGGTGCTCGACGACGGGCTGGTCGCCGACCTCACGCCGGAGCGGCTGGCCCGGGTGCTGCGCCCCAAGGTCGACGCGGCCTGGCTCCTGCACGAACTGCTCCCGCAGGCCCGGCTCGTCCTGTTCTCCTCCGCGGTGGGTGTGCTCGGCAGTCTCGGCCAGGCGAACTACGCCGCGGCCAACGCCGCCCTGGACGCGCTGGCCCGGGTACGCCAGGCCGCCGGGCTACCGGGTGTCTCGCTGGCCTGGGGCCTGTGGGCCGACGAGAGCACCATGACCGATGGTGCCGACCTGGCCCGATTCCGCCGCTCGGGGTTCCCGCCGCTCCCGCGCGACGCCGCCCTGGCCGTGCTGGACGCCGCCCTGACCGTCGCCGAGCCGGTACTCGTGCCGATCCGGCTCGACCTGGCCGCGCTGCGTGCCACCGGCGACGCCGTGCCGCCGGTCATGCGGGCCCTCGCCGGGACGCCGGCGCGGCGTACGGCCACCCGCGGCGGTGTCGCCGACTCCGAGTTGGTGGCCCGGCTCGCCGGCAAGAGCCCGGCCGACCGGCACCGGGTGCTGCTTGATCTGGTGCTGGGGCACGCCGCCGCCGTGCTGGGGCACGCCTCACCCGACACGATCGACCCGGACCGGGCGTTCAAGGACGCCGGGTTCGGCTCGCTCAGCGCGGTTCAGTTGCGCAACCGGCTCTCCGGTGCGACCGGGCTGCGGCTGCCGGTCACGCTCGTGTTCGACCACCCCAACCCGGCCGCGCTGGCCCGGCACCTCGGCGAACGTCTGGCCGGCGCGGAGCAGCCGAGCGCCGCCCCGGTGACCGCGGGCACCGCGGACGACCCGGTGGTGGTGGTCGGCATCGGCTGCCGGCTGCCCGGCGGCGTCCGCGGCCCGGACGACCTGTGGGACCTGCTGGTCTCCGAACGGGACGCGATCGTGCCGTTTCCGGACGACCGCGGCTGGCCCCTCGCGGAGCTGCATGACCCGGACCCGGACGCGCCCGGCACCTCGTACGCCCGGTCCGGCGGGTTCGTCTCCGGTGTGGCCGAGTTCGACGCCGCCTTCTTCGGGGTGTCGCCGCGGGAGGCCGTGGCGATGGACCCGCAGCAGCGGCTGCTGCTGGAGACCGTCTGGGAGACGTGCGAGGACGCCGGCATCGACCCGGACACGCTGCGCGGCACCAGCACCGGCGTGTTCATGGGCGCCATGTACCAGGACTACGGCCGGCTGCTGGAGGGCGCCGCGGCCGAGGGGTTCCTCGCGCCGGGCGTCGGCGGCGGCGTGCTGTCCGGAAGAGTGGCGTACACCTTCGGGCTGCAGGGGCCGACCGTCACCGTGGACACTGCCTGCTCGTCGTCGCTCGTCGCGTTGCACCTGGCCGCACAGGCGATCCGGGCCGGAGAGTGCGACCTTGCGTTCGCCGGCGGGGTGACCGTGCTCGCCACGCCCGCGGTGTTCGTGGAGTTCAGCCGCCAGCGCGGGCTCGCCGCGGACGGCCGGTGCAAACCGTTTGCCGCGGCCGCCGACGGCACCGGCATGGGCGAGGGCGTCGGCGTGGTCCTGGTCGAGCGGCTGTCGCGGGCCCGCGAGCACGGTCACCAGGTGCTGGCCGTGCTGCGCGGCAGCGCGGTCAACTCCGACGGGGCGAGCAACGGGCTCACCGCGCCGAACGGCCCGGCCCAGGAGCGGGTGATCCGGGCGGCGCTGACCGCCGCCGGGCTGGGCCCGGCCGACGTCGACGCGGTCGAGGCGCACGGTACGGGCACCGTCCTCGGCGATCCGATCGAGGCGCAGGCGGTGCTCGCGGTGTACGGCGGCGACCGCCCGCGACCGCTCTGGCTGGGCTCGATCAAGTCCAACCTCGGGCACACCCAGGCCGCGGCCGGTGTGGCCGGGGTGATCAAGGCGGTGCTGGCGCTGCGGCACGGCGTGCTGCCGCGCAGTCTGCACATCGACGAGCCGTCTCCGCACGTGGACTGGACCGCCGGCGACGTGGCGCTGCTGGCCTCGGCGCAGCCCTGGCCACGGCACGAGGCGCCGCAGCGCATGGGGGTGTCCTCGTTCGGCATCAGCGGCACCAACGCTCATGTGGTGATCGAGGAGGCGCCGTCGGCGCCGGACGCGGAGGAGGAACGGCCGGTCCTCGACGGGGTGCCGTGGCTGCTGTCGGCACGGTCCGAGGCGGCGTTGCGTGAGCAGGCCGCCCGCCTGGCGGCGACCGCTGCCACGGATCCGTCGGCGGTCGCGTACGCGCTGGCCACCACCCGCGCCGTCCACAAGCACCGGGCGATGGTCACCGGCGCGGACGAGACCGCGCTGCGGACCGGGCTGGCCGCCCTCGCCGAGGGGAACACCGGGCCGGCCGTGCTGCGCGCCACCGCCGCGCGGCACCGGCTGGTCCTGGTCCTCACCGGCCAGGGCAGCCAGCTGCCCGGGATGGGGCGCGGACTGTACGAGACATTCCCTGAGTACGCGCGGGCCTTCGACGAGGTGAGCGCGCACTTCACGCTGGACACCCCGCTGCGTGAGGTGGTGTGGGGCGACGGCAGCCTGCTCGACCGCACGGAGTACACGCAGCCCGCCCTCTTCGCGCTCCAGGTGGCCCAGTTCCGGCTGGTCAGCGCCTGGGGATTGCGGCCGGAGATGCTGATCGGCCACTCGATCGGCGAGCTGTCCGCGGCGTACCTGGCGGGCATGCTCACGCTCGACGACGCCGCCACGCTCGTCACCGCCCGAGGGCGGGCCATGGCGGGGTTGCCGGCTGGTGGCGCGATGGTGTCCGTCCGTGCCGCCGAGGCGGTGGTCCTGCCGCTCCTGGCCGGGTACGCCGACCGGGTGTCGATCGCCGCGGTGAACGGCCCGGACGCGGTCGTGCTCTCCGGGGACGAGGACGCCGTGCTGGAGATCGCCGGCGTGCTGTCCGATCGGGGGCATCGCACCCGCCGTCTGCGGGTGGGGACGGCGTTCCACTCGGCCCGGGTAGAACCGGCGCTCGCCGGGTTCCGGGCGGTCGCCGAGGCGGTCACGTTCCAGCAGCCCCGGATTCCGATCGTCTCCACGGTGCGGACCGACGAGAAGATGATCTCGCCGGCGTACTGGGTGGACCAGCTGCGTGGCTCCGTTCGCTTCCTCGACGCGGTGCAGGAGGCGGACCGGGCGGGTGGTACCGCGTTCCTGGAGCTGGGCCCGGACGCGGTGCTCGCCCCGGCCGTCCGCGCCTGCCTGCCCGCGGCGCCGGTTCCCCCGGTGGCGCTGGCCCGGCGGGACCGCCCGGACGCCCGGGTCGCCCTCGGCGCGCTCGGCGCCCTGCACACATACGGGGTGCGCGTCGACTGGCCAGCCGTGTACGCGGGCCGTGAGCCGCGGCGCTGCCCCTTGCCGCGGTATGTGTTCCAGGGCCGCCGGTACTGGCCCGAGCCGGTACCACCGGCCCCGGCATCCGACGCTCTCTGGTCGGTGCTGGACTCCGGCGACCCGGCAGCCGCGCTGAGCATGCTCGGCCTGCGCGGCGACGAGACACCGCACCAGGTTCTCGCGGCCGTGGCACGGTTGCGGCCCGGCGCCGGTACGACCCGGCGACCGGTGCGGTGGCGTCTGGTCCCGGACGGCGTGCCCCCGGTCCTGGACATGACCGTAGCGCTGGTGCCACCGCCCGGGGACGACCAGGACCTGACCGATGCGCTCGCCGGCGCGCTGGCCAGACACGGCGCCCGGGTGACGGTCGACGCCGCCGAGCGGCCCGATCTGGTGATCGTCCTGCCCGGTGCCGAACCGGCCGGGACGCCCGAGGTGCCGTTGTGGGTTCTCACCCGGGACGGCTCGCTGCCGGCCGCGGATCACGTCGTCGACCTTCCGCCGGAGATGGATGCCCGGGCCCGGGCCCGGCTGTGCGCCGTGATCGGGCAGGGGTACACCGCGGCACGGATCCGGCCGGAGGGTGTGTTCGCCGCCGAGTACGGGGACGAGGATCCGTCTGCTCCGGCGCTCCTGAGCGAGGCGGCGCCCGAGCCACCCGCGGGCGCCGAGCCCTCGGTTGCGCCCGCCGGGTCCGGTCCGTCCGGCGGATTGCGGGCGGCGCTGGCGCGGCTGCCCCGCGACCGGTGGGACGCCGAGGTCCTGACCGGAGTGCGGGAGCTGGCAGCGGCCGTGCTGGGGCACGACTCGGGCGCCGAGATCGGCGCCGGCGACGAGTTCTTCGATCTGGGACTGTCCTCGGTCACCGCGCTGGAACTGCGTGATCACCTGGGCACGCTGACCGGTCTGGAATGGGCGGCGGATGTGCTTTATGAATGCCCCACTCCGCAGGCTCTCGCGGATCTCGTGGTTGCGCGAATGAGTGAGGGGGAATAGCCGGTCGGCTGACGGACGAATCATTTATTTCGGCGAGGTCCGCACCGGGCCTTGCCTGTTGGGGCATGCCAAAAATTGCTCGAAAAATGCCCAGAAAATCGAGGTAGACAACGCCCCGATTGGTTAATAGCATCGGCGAAGAACGGCTCCGGCGATGCGTGAAAAATTGCCCGGCATTGACCTTTCGATATTCAGGAGAATTGCCAGATGCCAAGCCCTGCCGTGTGGAATGTGGTGCTCGACGCAGCATCGGACGCCGACGTCGTGCTCGCCACCGACTTCCCGGTGACGGGCCGCAACGAGGGCGGTTTCACCGACCTGACGCCCAGCCTGGAACTGGACTGCGCCCTGTGGCAGACCGTCGCCCCGGCCCGGGTCCCCGGCCCCGGCATCGACCAGGACGAGTACCTCGCGCCCTGGCTGGCCGAGGTCGCCGCGAGCGGACGTACGGTCCGGGCGGTCCTCGGCTACTGCGCCGGATCGGTCTTCGCCGGTGCCCTGGCCGAGCGGATCGCCGCCCGGCAGCCGACGGCCCCGCAGGTGGTGGTCTTCGACCCCGAACTCGTCGACGTGCCCACCGTCCACCTGCAGTTCGGCCGGGTCATCGGCAACATGACCGCCGTGCTGACCCCGGCCGAGGCCGACGAGCTGGCCGGCGCGGCGGAGCGCCTGGCCGCCCGGCCGGGCATCACACCGGCCGAGTTCGCCGCCGAGCTCTACGCGATCTTCGAGCCGATCGGCTCGGCCGCGCTGCGCCGCGCCGGCCTCGACGAGGGCTACGCCGGTGAACTGGTGGCACTGGTCGGCTCGTTCATGACCTATCTCGGCGTCGCCGCCGGACTGGACCCGCGGCCCGGCTGGTCCCGGGCCACCGTCATCACCTCGGCGAGCCCGGCCAGCGGACTCAACCGGATGCGCGCCACCCCCGGCCTGGCACCGATCGGAGTCGCCGACGAGGTCCGGTTCGACGTGGAGCACCGCGACCTGCTGCGCACCCCGGAGGTCGCCACGACCGTGGCCGGCCTGCTCGGCGCCGGCTCGCAGGCCCGCCGATGACGGCCGGAGCCGCGGACGCCCACATGCGCGCCTCGCGCAAGGAGACCGCCCTGTGGCTGCTCGACGACCTCGTGCCCGGCAGCGGTGCCAACAATCTGTCGCTGGCCTTCCGTGTCGCCGGCCGCCTCGACCCGACGGCCCTGGCCGCGGCACTCGACCTGCTGCCACGCCGGTACGAGGTGCTGCGCACGGTCTTCCACCGCACCGACGACGCCCTGACCAGGACCATCCTGCCCAGCATCGGCATCGAGCCGGAGCAGGCCGCCGGGCACGGTGACGAGCGCGGCACGCTGACCGCTTTCGTGGCCCGCCCGTTCCGGGCCGACGGGAGCCCGCTGCTGCGCGCCCTGCTGCTGCACGGCCCCGACGAAGACGTCTTCTGTCTCGCACTGCACCACGCCATCGCCGACGTGCAGTCCACCGCCCTCCTGCGCGCCCAGCTCGTCGAGTTCTACGAGGCGGCGCTGGCCGGCCGGACCCCCGAGCCGGCCCCGGTGCCCGCCTGGCACGAGCCCGAACCCTCCGAGCAGAGCGTGACGTTCTGGCGCGACACCATGGCCGGGTTCCGCTCGTCCGGCTTGGAGCTGTGGTGCGAGAAGCCGGCCCCGGCCACCACCACGCTGGAGGGCGACGAGGTCACCCACGTCCTGTCGCCCGAGGCGCACGAGGTCGTCCGGCGGCTGCAACGCGAGCTGCGCGCGCCCGAGTCGGTCGTCCTCCTCACCGCGTACGCGGTGCTGCTGGCCGGGCACGGCGCCGGCCCCGACCTGACCATCGGATCGCCGGTCAACTCGCGCGGCCGGGAGGCGGCCGGGGCGGTCGGCTACCACAGCAACCTGGTCACGCTGCGCCTGCTGACCGAGCGCACGGCCGGTTTCCGGGAGCTAGTCGGCCGGGCGCGCCGGGTGTTCATGGAGGCGATGGCCCACGCGGACATGCCCGCCGACGAACTGCTCGACGTGATCGAGCGCGACGGTTCCGGCTGGCGCAACGTGTTGTTCCGCCATGTGTTCAACTACGTGCCGTTCACCGCCGACCAGCGCACCTTCACGGTGGCCGGCGCCGCAGCGGAACTGGTCGTGGTCGAGAACGGGTTCAGCCAGTTCGACCTGGAATTCTTCGTGACCTCCGACCGTGACAGCGCAACCGTGCGCGCGGCGTTCTACACCGGAGTCCTGGACAGGGCAGACGTCGAGCTGATGGTCCGTCGCTATGACGCGCTGCTGGTCGCCGTCGGCGCCGCCCTGGACACGCCGGTCGGCTCGCTGTCGATCTGGTCGCCCGAGGACCACGCGATCATCGAAGCCGCCAACACGACCCACCAGCCGATCGACCTGACGTCGGTGCTCGCCGGATTCGCCGAGCGCGCCGCGGCCGAGCCGGACGCCATCGCGATGCGGGACGGCGATCAGCTGGTGAGCTACGGCCGCCTGTGGTGCGCCGCCGTGCACACCGTCGAGCGACTGACGGCGGCCGGTGTCCGCCCTGGCAACGTCGTCGCGCTGCTCGTGCCGCGCGGTGCGGCGCTGGCCGCCGCGGTGTTCGGCACGTGGCTTGCCGGAGCGTCGTACCTGCCGCTGGACCCGCACCACCCGGCGGAGCGGATCGCCTACCAGCTCGACGACGCGGGCGCCCGGGTGGTGGTGACCGGCGACGGGCTCACCGCGCCCGGCGACCGGCGCACGATCCCGGCCCCTGACGTCGACGCCGCCCCCACCGTCCCCGTAGACGCCGGCATGGCGGGCGTGGCCGGGCCGGACGCCCTCGCGTACGTGATCTACACGTCCGGATCGACGGGACGGCCGAAGGGCATCCCGATCACGCACCGGAGCCTGGTCAACCACATCACCGACTACGCGGTGCGCTTCGGCGTCGCCACGACGGCGCGGCCCACCGGCTGGCTCAGCACATACAGCTTCGACACCTCGTCGCTGGAACTGATGATGCCGCTGCTGCACGGCGGCCACACGGTCGTGCTGCCCGACGAGGCCCGCACCGACGGAGCCCTGCTGGCCGAGGAGATACGCGCCCACGACATCGGATTCCTCCAGGCGACACCGACCACCTGGCGACTGGTCGCCGACCGCATCACCGATCTGGTCGCTGGCCGCACGCTGCTCAGCGGTGGTGAGCCCCTGCCCGGTGGGCTGGCCGCGACCCTGACCGCGGCGGGCGCCGAACTGTGGAACGTCTACGGCCCGACGGAGAGCACGATCTGGGCGACCGCGGGCCGGGTACCGACGGATCTCGGCGACCGAGTGGACGTGGGGACGCCGATCGCCAACACCCGGGTCTTCATCGCCGGCCCGAACGGGGAACCGTTGCCGATCGGCCTGCGCGGCGAGCTGTGCGTCGCCGGAGTCGGTGTCGCCTCCGGCTACCACGGACGGCCCGGCCTCACCGCCGAGCGCTTCGGGGTGAACTCCCCGTGGGGACGCTTCTATCGCTCGGGAGATGTGGCGCGCTGGCTGCCGGACGGCCGCATCGACCTGTTAGGCCGCATTGACCGGCAGGTGAAGCTGCGCGGCAACCGGATCGAGCTGGGCGAGATCGAGGCGGTGCTGTCCGATCATCCGGACGTCGAGGCGGCCGCCGTGCTGGTGGTCGGCGACCCCGCCGCGGACGGCAGCCTGGCCGCCTTCGTACAGGTGCCGCACCGGCCCGAGGCGGTGGACGAGCTCTGGGAGCACGCCCGGCAGCGGCTGCCACGCTCGGTGGTGCCGCACCGGTTCCTCGCGGTGGAGGCGTTCCCGCGCACCGGAAGCGATAAGGTCGACTACCTGGCACTGGCGGACCTCGCCGCGCGACAGCCGGCCGCGGCCGGCGGCGACACCGCGGGTGCGGCCGGCGGCGACGCGTTCACCGCCACCCTGACCAAGCTCTTCGCCGAGTTGCTCGGTCGGCCGGACCTGGACGCCGACGCCCACTTCTTCACCAGCGGCGGCCACTCGCTGCTCGCCGCTTCGCTCGCGCAGCGCATCAAGGACGAGACCGGCGTCCGGCTGGCTCTCACCGACGTGTTCGAGAACCCGACCCCCGCCGCGCTGGCCGGCCGCCTGCGCGGGCTCGCGTGAGCGACCGAAGAGGACCCCTCACCATGCTGACACCGGTCTTCCTCTTCGCGGGCCAGGGCTCCCAGTACCACGGCATGGGCCGGTGGCTCTACGGTGCCGACCCGGTCTTCCGCGATGCTCTGGACTCTCTGGACGCGGTGGTGCGCGATGTCCACGGCGACTCGGTCGTCGCCGCGATCCACGGCGACGGCCGCGGCGCGGAGACGGCGATGACCCGCCTGTCGCTCACGCAGCCGGCCATCTTCATGGTCGAGTACGCGCTGGCCCGCATGCTGCGCGCCCGCGGCTTCGAGCCGGAGCTGGTGCTCGGCGCCAGCCTGGGCGAGGTCGTCGCCGCCACGGTGGCCGGCATCTTCGACCCCCAGGAATGCCTGCGCTCGCTGCTGGACCAAGTGGCGCTCTTCGAGGCGGAGTGCCCGCGCGGCGGAATGCTGGCGGTCCTCGCCGATGCCGCCCTCGTCGACCGCGATCCCGCGCTGGCCGGGGCACATCTGGCTGCGATCAACGGGCCGGACAACTTCGTGCTCGCGGGCACGGCCGACCGGCTCGACGACATCGAGCGCCACTTGAACGCCTCAGGTGTGCTCTGCCAACGGCTTCCGGTGCTGTACCCGTTCCACTCACCGCTGATCGACGGCGTGCGCGACGCGTTCACGAAGCTCGTGGGCGGTCTCACCCCGCGACCCGCCACGATCCCGCTGATCTCCGGAACGACCGGTGCCGAGATACACCGCCCCGACTCGGACCACTTCTGGCAGGTCCTGCGCGAGCCGTTCGACCTGACACGAGCCCTCGAACCGCTGCTGGCCCGCGACGATCTGCTCTTCCTGGACCTGGGCCCGTCCGGGTCGATGGCCAACCTGGTGCGGGCGCGGCTTCCCGAGGGCAGCCGGTCCCGGGTGTTGCCGCTGCTCTCCCCGTACGCCCGGGACGAGGTGCTGTACCAGGCGGTGCTCGACACCCGCTCGCTCATCGCCGCACCGGCTCGACGAACCGAGGTGACCACCATGACCGCTGAGACGCCCGTGGCCGACCCCGCCACCCCGGGCGACGGCTTCGACGTCTATGTCTTCCCCGGCCAGGGCGCTCAGGCCAAGGGAATGGGCCGAGACCTGTTCGACCGGTTCCCCGAGCTGGTCGAACGGGCCGACGCCGTCCTGGGGTACTCGATCCGTGAGCTGTGCCTGGAGGACCCCGGCCGCAACCTGCGCGACACCCGGTACACCCAGCCCGCCCTGTACGTGGTCGACACCCTCACCTGGCTGGCCGCCCTGCAAGAGGGCGGCCGCCTGCCCGACTACCTGCTCGGGCACAGCCTCGGTGAGTTCGCCGCCCTGTTCGCTGCGGGCGTGTACGACTTCGAGACCGGGCTGCGCCTGGTCGCCGAACGCGGCCGGCTGATGGGACAGGTCACCGGCGGCACGATGGCGGCGGTCTCGGCCGTCGACGCCGACCTGGTCCGGGAGGTGCTGCGCGACGCCGAGCTGTCCGGACTGGACATCGCCAACTACAACGCGCCGACCCAGACAGTCATCGCGGGCCCGGCCGACGCGGTCAACCGTGCGCTTGCGGTGTTCAAGGACAAGGGCGCCCGCTGTGCCCCGCTCAACGTCAGCGCCCCCTTCCACAGCCGCTACATGGCGCAGGCCGCGGAGGAGTTCGGGCGCCTGCTGGATGCCACGACGTTCGCCGCCCCGAAGATCCCCGTGATCAGCAACGTCGACGCCCGGCCGTACGCGCCGGACGCCGTGGCCGCCACGCTGCGCCGCCAGATCGTCTCCCCGGTGCGGTGGACCGACAGCATCCGGCTGCTGATGGGCCGAGGTGACTTCCGGGTCCGTGAACTGGGCCCGGGGCAGGTGCTGACCAAGCTGATCGCCCGGATCCGGGAGGAGGCCACACCGCTCCGACCCGAGCCGGAACGGATCGTGGCGCTGACCGAGCCGGTCAGTGCTGCGGCGCCGCGGTGCGCGGAGCTTGGGTCGGCGGCGTTCCGGCGCGACCACGGGGTTCGGCACGCCTACGTCGCTGGCGGCATGCACCACGGCGTCAGCTCCGTCGAGTTGGTCGCCCGGCTCGCCCGCTCCGGCCTGCTTGGCTGCTTCGGTGCGGCCGGGCTCCCGCTCGCGGACGTCGTCGGCGCGATCCGCGGCATCCGGGCGGCAGCCGGGGCTGCCGCGCCGTTCGGGGTCAACCTCACCCATGACCCGTTCAACCCGCGCGCTGAGGTCGACCTGGTCGACCTGCTGGTCCGTGAGAATGTTCGTCTCGTCGAGGCGGCCACGTACGTCGAGGTGACCCCCGCGCTGGTGAGGCATCGTCTGACCGGGGCCCGCATCCTGGCGGACGGCACCGTGCACGCCCCACGCAAGCTGCTGGCCAAGGTGACCCGCCTGGACACCGCCCGCCTGTTCTTCGCGCCGCCGCCGCGCTCCTTCGTGGCACGGCTGGTCGACGACGGACTGCTCACCGCCGAGGAGGCCGCGGTCGGCGAGCGGATCGCCCTGGCCGACGACATCTGCGCGGTCGGCGACGGAGCCGACTACACCGACCAGGGCGCACTGCCCGCGCTGCTGCCTTCGGTGCGCCGGCTGCGGGCGCAGCTCGGCGGGGTCGCCTCCGGCGTACGCGTCGGGGGTGGTGGAGGCATCGGCTCTCCGGAGTCGGCCGCAGCCGCTTTCGTACTGGGTGCCGACTTCATCCTTACCGGATCGATCAACCTCTGCACCGCCGAGAGCGGGCTCAGCGAATCTGCCAAGGACCTGCTGCCGAACCTCGACGTGCACGACACCGCGTACGCCCCGTACGGCGCGCTGTTCGAGCTCGGCGGCCGGGCCCGGGTGCTGCGGAAGGGCGTCCTCTTCCACGTACGCGCCGGCAAGCTCTACGACCTGTGGCGTACCTACGACTCCTGGGACGCCGTGCCCGGCCGGATCCGGTCCCGGGTGGAACGCGACTACTTCGGCGCAGGTTTCGAGGAACTGGCGTCGCGGGTCGTCCCCGCCGGCGAGTCGGCCGACCCCAAGCGCCGGATGGCCCTGGTCTTTCGTTGGTACTGCGCCCAAGCCCAGCGGTGGGCGATCGAGGGCACCCCGGAGCGCGTCGCGGACTACCAGGTGGCCTGCGGGCCGGCGCTGGGCGCCTGCAACCACTGGCTGCGCGGCACCCCGTACGAGGCCTGGCGCGACCGGCACGCCGACGAGCTGGCCGACCGACTCATCACCGAAGCCGCCGAGATCGTCGGGTCCGCCGGCGTCTAGCAAAGGAGAGCGTTGTGTCCGAGACTGTTCGTCCCGTCGACGGCCTGCCCATGACCCGTGGCACCTGCCCGTTCGACCCCGCACCCGAGCTCGCCGAGCTGCGCGCGGAGCAGCCGGTGGCCCGCATGGTCTTCCCGGACGGCCACCTCGGCTGGCTGATCACCGGCTACGACCAGGTCCGCCGGCTCCTCGCCGCCCGGGGCATCAGCTCGCGCGGCGACCTGCTGCGCACCCCCATTCCGCTGCCGATGGCCGGGGACCGGACCGACTTGGCGCCGGGGATGTTCACGGCGATGGACCCGCCGGAGCACACCCACTACCGGCGCCGGCTGACCGCCTGGTTCTCGGCCCGCCGCACCCGGACCATGGAGCCGAGGCTGGCCGAGCACGTCGAGCTATATCTCGGCAAGATGATCGAGGAAGGCGGCCCCACCGATCTGGTCGCCGCGTTCGCCGAACCGGTCGCCGGGCTGGTGATCTGCGAGTTGCTCGGTGTCCCCGCCGACCGGCGGGACGTGTTCGTCAAGGGCATCAAGGCGCTGCTGACCGTTCACTCCAGCGCGGAGGAGGCGATCGCCGGCTGGCAGAACGTCGGTGGGCAGCTGATGGAGCTGATCCGTTCCAAACGCGAAGAGCCCACCGACGATCTGCTCGGCACGCTGGTCGCCGACGGCGATCTTACCGACGAGGAACTGGCGACCATCGGCAGCGTGCTGCTCGTGGGCGGCTACGACACCAGCAAGAACATGATCGCGCTGGGCACCTTCGCCCTGCTGGCACATCCGGACCAGTACGCGGCACTGGCCGCGGACCCGGGGGGCCTGGGCGCGGGCGCGGTGGAGGAACTGCTGCGTTACGTGACGGTCATGCACGCCGGCTCGATCCGTGCGGCAGGCACCGACATGGATTTCGACGGGCACCACCTCACCGCAGGTGACGCCGTGTCCCTGTCGCTGGCCGCGGCGAACCGGGACCCGGCGCTCTGCGACGACCCGGACCGCCTCGACATCACCCGGCTGCCGGTGGCGCATCTCTCGTTCGGTTACGGCATCCACCAGTGCGTCGGGCAGCAACTGGCGCGACTGGAACTGCGGATCGCGTTCGAGGCGCTGGCCCGGCGGCTGCCCGAGCTGCGTCTGGCGACACCCGCGGACCAGGTCCGCACGAACCCCGAATCGATCATCTACGGCGTCCACGAGCTGCCGGTGACATGGTGAACGGAGACCACCCGGTGTACCGAGAGATGCTCAAGTCGAAGATTCACCGTGCCACGGTGACGCAGGCGGAACTGCACTACGTCGGCTCGCTCACGCTCGACTCGACGCTGATGGCCGCCGCGAACCTGCTGCCCGGAGAGAAGATCGACGTCGTCGACATCGACAACGGCGCCCGGCTCAGCACCTACGTCATCGAGGGGCCGGCCGGCAGCGGCGTGGTCGGCATCAACGGCGCGGCGGCCCGGCTGATCAGCCCCGGCGACCTGGTGATCATCATCTCGTACGCGGCGATGACCGAGGAACAGGCTCGCTCCTACCGGCCGAGCGTGGTCTTCGTCGACGGCGGCAACCGACCGCAGAACGTCGGTTCCGACCCGGCCGAGGCACCCGACGGCGCCGACGACCTGATGCGCGGCGACACCGTCAACGCGTGACCGCACTGATCCGGCGAACTCGGAGACCACAATGAGCCAACCCGATGTGATGACCGCCTTCACCGCCGGTCTGGCGGACATCAACCTCGACGAGTCCAGAGCACCCAGCTCGGGGGTGAAGGCCGCCGGGATGAAGTCGGCCAGTTCCTCCATCTACGACATGGCGGCCACCCTGTCCGGTCGCGGCGAGCTGTGGAACTGGGGGATGTACGACCCTGATCTGGCAGCCGAGATCGAGGCCCGGCTGCCCGGGTTCACCGAGTTCGGCACCGACGGTTTCAGCGAGCAGCTCTACTACCTGGCCCTGCGCGATCTTCCCGACGGTTTGGACGGGTGCGCCGGCCGGGCGGTCCTCGAGGTGGGCTGCGGGACGGGCGAGGGGCTCAACTTCCTGTCCCGGCTCGTTCCCGGCGCCCGGATGACCGGCCTGGACCTGTCGCCGAAGGCGATCGCCCGGGCCGAGGCCACTCTGGCCCGGGGCGAGAGCCTGCGCTTCGTGCACGGCGATGCCGAGAAGCTGCCGTTCGAAGACTCCTCGGTCGATGTGCTGATCAACATCGAGAGCTCGCACACGTATCCCGATCTGGGCCGCTTTCTGCACGAGGCCGCGCGGGTGCTGCGGCCGGGCGGGACGCTGTCCCACATCGATGTGTTCACCCGTCAGCGGCTGCGGACGATGCGGGGGATCACCGAGGAGATGCCCCAGCTGAAGTGGATCAGCGATCACGACGTCTCCGGTGAGGTCCGCGCCGCGGTGCGCCGCCGGATGGCCCCGGGCAGCCGCTTCCGCCGCACGCTGGACCGGCAGCGGATGAACCCGCTGGTGCGCACGATCGCCACGCACAGTCAGATCCTGATGTTCGGTGGCATGTTCGCCGACTACCAGCCGCCCGCCTCGATCAAGGTGCTCAGCCGGCTGGGCCTCGTGCCGTGGATGAGCGGCCTGCCGATGGAGAGCTATCGGCACCAGGTCGCCGTCCGAGTGTGAGGGGGAGAAGTGACCGTACAGCTGTTCGCCGTCGCCGCCGAGACCGAGGACGGCCTGCTCGCCGCGATCCGCGGGCACGCCGCCCGGATCCGCTCCGGCCGGGATCTGCCCTCGCTGGCCCGGTACTGCCACGACGCGGCAGCCGGGACGACCGGTCTGGCACACCGGGCCGCTGTCGCCGCCGAGTCGTACGACGACCTCGCCGAGGGCCTGGACAAGCTGGTGCAGAGGTGGGCCGACCGGGCGTCGGCTCCGTCGCCGTCCCGCCGGCCGGGACTGGTGTTCGTCTTCGCCGGTCAGGGCGCTCAGTGGGACGGCATGGGCCTGGAGCTGCTTGCCACCGAGCCGGTATTCCGCGCGGCGCTGCGGCGCTGCGACGAACGGGTACGTGAGCTGGCCGGCTTCTCGGTGATCCAGCAGCTACGGGCCGGCCCGGCGGTGTCGCGGCTCGGTGAGATCGACGTGCTGCAGCCGACGATGGTGTCGTTGCAGATCGCCCTGGTGGCCCTGTGGCGCAGCTGGCACGTGGAGCCGGACGCGGTGACTGGGCACAGCATGGGCGAGATCTCCGCCGGGTACGCGGCCGGAGCGCTCACCCTCGACGACGCCCTGATGATCGCATGCCGCCGCAGCGCTCTGCTGCGGCGGATCGTCGGCCGGGGCGCGCTGGCCACCACCGAGCTGTCACCCGAGGCCGCGCACGCTCTGGCCGCCTCCAGCGGAGGCCGTATCTGCGTCGCCGGGGAGAACAGTCCCCGCTCGACCGTGCTGGCCGGGGACACCGACACGCTGACCGCGGTGGTCGAGGACCTCGACCGGCGCGGCGTCTACTGCCGGATGGTACGGGGCACGGTCGCCTCGCACAGCCACTACGTCGATGAACTCCGCGACGGCCTGGCCACGGCGCTGCGCTCGCTGAGCCCGGTGCCGTCACGGGTGCCGTTCTACTCGACCGTGACCGCGGCGCCGGTGCCCGGCACCGAGCTCGGGCCGGCGTACTGGATGCGCAACCTGCGGGAGCCGGTCCGGTTCGCCGCCGCCACCGGCCGGCTGGCCGAGGACGGTCATGAGATCTTCGTCGAGGTCAGCACCCATCCGGTGCTGCTCAGCAGCCTGCGGCAGACGCTGGAGAGCGCCGGACGGCCGGGGGAGGTGCTGCCCTCCGGCCGCCGGCGGACCGAACGCCGGGCCATGCTGTCGTCGCTCGGCACGCTCTTCACGTACGGCCGCGACCCGCACTGGCCGACGTCCGCCCCGCCGGCGCCGGTGCTCACGCCCTACCAGGCCGCCGTCCTGGAGGCCGTCCGGTGCCCGCGGCCCTCGCCGGTTGCGGCGGGCTCAGGATGACTGCCGGGGCCCGACGAGGGAAACGAGCCGGTAGGCGCCCGACGCGCGGTGCAGGAAGCCGTCGTCGACCAGGAACCGCCGCAGCGAGACCGGGTCCACGGTGGTGCCCTCGCACCACGGCCGCAGCAGATCGGTCACGGTGCGCTCGTCGTACTCCCGGTCGGCCTCGAAGGTCGTCGCCGCGACGTGGTCTAGCACGGCCCGCCGGGTCTCGTCGTCGTCCTCCGGCAGTCGGACCAGCACAGTGCCACGGACGTAGCCGCGCAGCCCGGGATCGGGCTGTTCGGCCTCCGCCTGCTCCTGCTGGCGGCGTCCGGCGATCTCGGCCGCGGCGTCCAGGGCGGCCTCGTCGACGGCCAGCCGGCCCCGGCCCTGGGCGACGACCAGGCCTTCGCGCAGCAGCCGGCCGATCGCCGGGGCGGCCTCCGGGGCGGCGAGCCCGGTCGCGGCGAGAATCTCCGCGGACGTCGACGAGCCCAGGGCTATGGCCGAGAAAACCCGCCGCAGAGCGGAGTCGGAAAGGAGAACGGTGAATGTCTCGGGCGTCATCGTCCCCGCCGCTTGATCTTGATGGTTTCCAGGTCGGTGCAGACGGACCGCAGATCGCGCACATCGGCGCCGAGGTCTCGGACGGCGGCCGTAGCCAGTTCCTCGGTCCCGGCGACGACCTCGTCGATCTTGTCCTCGGCGTCGGCCTTCACGACACAGCGGAAGGTGAAGGTGAGCAGGGTCCGCTCATAGGTGACGGTGCCCTCCTCGGTGAACTTCGACTGGAACAGATCGTGCTTGTCGGCCACGGCCAGCAGCTTGGCGCGCTGGTCGTCGTCGAGCGGCGCGAATTTGCCGTAGACGATGATCTGGTAATTCTTGCGGGGCATGGTGGTGGTGCTCCTCAGGTGTCGGGGGGACGGGGACGGTCAGGACACTCCCAGCCGCCGCGGTTGCCGCGGCAGCAGGAACAGCAGGCAGATCACCGCGGCCAGGCCTGCGGACGCCCAGTAGAGGGCTTCGCTGAAGGAGGCCGTGAACGTCCCGGAGTTGATGTCGGCCAGGGCGTTTCCGATCGCCTCCTGCTGGGCGGGGTCATCGGTGCCGAGGGCGCGGCAGGTGTCGGGCACGGCGGTGAGGTCGGCCTGGTCGTGGGCGTCGACGGCGCAGGCGCGGATCTCGGCCTGCTGCGAGGCGACGGCCGGGACGTTCGGCAGCACCCGGTCGGCCTGCGTCCCCGCGTTGGTGGCGAGGCCGGAGAAGAAGATCGCACCGATGATGGCCACACCGAGGGCGGCGCCGAGCTGACCGGCCGCGTTGATCAGGCCGGACGCCGCGCCCGCCTCCCGCGGCTCGACATCGTTCAGGGTCAGGCCGGTCAGCGGAGCCAGCAGCATGCCCATGCCGGAGCCGAGCAGCAGCATCGGGACGACGGCGTGCCAGGAGGTGATCGATTCACCGGCCTGGTCGGCGATCCACGCGTACAGCAGGAGCCCGGCCATCATCAGCAGCGCCCCGGCGAACAGGCAGTTGCGTCCGTAGAGGGGGAACAGCTTGCGGACGGCGAGGCTGCCGGCGATCGGGACGCCCAGCGAGAACGGGATCGCGGTGAGACCGGTGTGCAGCGCCGACCAGCCGAGACCGCCCTGCAGGTAGAGCGTCCAGCTGAGGAAGAAGCCGGCCGGGATGCAGCTGAACAGCAGCTGTGCGCCGACCCCGGCACCGAAGGTCCGGATCTTGAAGAGGGAGAGGACGACCAGGGGCGATCCGTCCTTGGCGGTCTTGTAGCGCTCGTAGTACACGAACGCCACGAGGACCGGCACGGAGGCCATGAGCGAGGTGATGCTCCAGGCCGGCCAGCCGAGTTCGCGGCCGCGCAGCAGGGGCAGCAGCAGCAACAGCAGGCCGGTGGTCGCCAGCACCATGCCGACCAGGTCCAGCCGGGTGGCGCGGGGCGACTTCGACTCGCGCATCCACATCGCGCCGGCGATCAGGGCGGCCGCGCCGAACGGCAGGTTGACCACGAAGACGGTCCGCCAGCCCAGGTCGCCCGGATCCCAGGAGATCAGCACGCCGCCCAGCAGCGGTCCGGCGACGATGGCCAAGCCGATCATGCTGGCGTACAGGCTGACGACCCTGCCGATCTCCTCCGCCGGGAAGGTTACGTAGATGATCGCCAGGACCTGCGGCACCATGATCGCGGCGGCGATGCCCTGCAGGACCCGGGAGATCACCAGGACTTCGGCGCTGGGTGCGAAGGCGCACAGGGCCGAGGCCACGACGAAGCCGGCGACGCCGAACAGGAAGGCTCGCTTGCGGCCGAAGATGTCGCCGAGACGGCCGCCGGTGATCAGGGTGACCGCCAAGGACAGGGTGTAACCGACGTTCAGCGCCTGGACGGCGGCCGAGGAGGCGCCGAGGTCCTCCTGGATGCTCGGGATCGCCACGGTGACGATGTTGACGTCGAGCAGGTCCATGAAAGTCGCGGCAAGCAGGACGATCAGCGCCAGCCAGCGCTTGGAGTCCGGACCGTCGGCGGCGACGGGCGGTCCGAGAGCCGCTTCCGCCGTCGTCGACTTCGCTTCCTCGATCATGGGGAGTACTCCAGTTCTTGGGTATGGCGTGGCCGGGAGAAGGGACCGGCCGACGGCTCAGGGGGTGGTGCCGCTCTCCGGGGCGGGCGGGCCGGTGGGTTCGGTGGTCCCGGCGCGGGCCAGCGCGGTCCACGACCGCATCAGCAGGTCCACCACGTCCATGACGCCCCCGGCCGGGCTCTCGCCGGCCGACAGCACGCGCTGGATGGAGAGCCCGTCGTCCAGGGCGTGCACGATCAGGGCGAGCAGCTCCACCGGCGCGGGCGGGGTGACCGACCGGGCGGCGAAACCCTGCGTGAGGGCCTGAGTCATCGCCTCGCGGGAACGGCGCTCGCGGTCGGCCAGCACGGACAGCACGGCCGGATCGCGCATGCCGTAGAGCCACAGTTCGGTGCGCAGGGCCAGCCAGCTCGCGAAGTTCTTGTCCCGCTCGCGGTGCCAGTTGCGCAGGTGCTCGATCGTCTCCTCGAACGAGCCGGCGTTGGCGCTGAGTGCCTGTACCTCGGCCAGTTCGCGCTCGGTGCGCTGCTCCAGGAGGGCCAGGATCAGCTGCTGCTTGCCGTCGAAGTTGCCGTAGAAGGCGCCCCGGCTGTACCCGGCGCGTTCCACGATCTGTTCGACCGAGGTGCCGTTGACGCCGCATTCGGCGAACAGGTCGGCCGCCGCCTGCAGCAGCTCCTGGCGCGTGATTTCCCGGCTCTCCTGGCGGGTGAGTCGTTTGCTGATGATCGGCCTCCTTCCGAGAACTCAGATACAGTACCGCATTCTGATACAGTCCTGTATCTCAATACTGCATGGTTCAACCCGGGGTGTGTCGCATGGCTCGTCGGCGGCCCCCGTCAACACCCGGATCAGCGTGGCGAAGCTAGTGAATGGGGATGTTGGTGACCGGAACATTTGACTGGACGGACGTCAAGTTCGACCTGTCCGACGTCAATTTCGTGACCGACCGTGAGGCGGGGGAGCGCTGGACAGGCGCGCCCCGACCGGTGTGCCCGGGCCGCTTCTCCGACGGCAACGACGTCTACGTCGTCACCCGATATGAGGCGGTCCGCAGCCTGTTCGCCGACCGCCGGGTCAGCAACCACCCGCCGGAGGGCGTCCACCTCGACAGCATGCGCCGCCGCGGCGTGCCCGAGGAACTGCTCAAGTACTTCGACTCGACGATCATGACGATGGTGCCGGAGGACCACCGGCGCGTGCGGTCCCTGATCGACCGGGCGTTCTCGGTGCGCCGGGTCAAGTCCCTGCGCCCCCGGATCGAGCTGCTTGCGGACCAGCTGCTCGACCGGATGGATCCCGAAGGCGAGACGGACCTCGTCGCCGAGTACGCCCACCCCATCTCCACCACGGTCATCTGCGAACTCCTCGGCGTCGACGACGAGTACCGCGACCAGTGGCTGAAGTGGTCCGAGGCGTTCACCACCTTCGTCCGCCCCGACCCGGAGATCCTGCCGCCCGCGCTGCACGGCATGGTCGACACGGTCATCCGGCTGATAGGCGCGCGCCGTGCCCAGCCCGGCGACGACCTGATCTCCGACCTGGTCCAGGTCAGCGACGAGACCGAGAAGCTCGACGAGGTCGAACTCGTCGCCCTGGTCCTGGTCCTGGTGCAGGCCGGCCTTGACACGGTCCGGCACTCGATCTCGCTCAGCTTCTTCAACCTCCTGACCCACCCCGACCAGCTGGAGCTGGTCAAGACACAGCCGGAGAACACCGTCCGAGCAGTGCGCGAGCTGATGCGCTACTCCGGCCCGATCAAGATGGCCCTGCCGCGCTTCGCCGCAGAGCCGATCGAGATCGACGGGGTGACCATCCCCAAGGACGGCCAGATCCAGCTCGTGGTCGGCGCAGCCAACAACGACCCGGAGCGCTTCACCAACCCGCGCGTGCTCGACGTCACCCGCGCCGACAACCCCCAGCTCAGCTTCGCCGCCGGCGACCACTTCTGCCCGGGGGCGTCGCTGGCCACGGCGGAGACCGAGATCGCGCTCAACAAGCTGTTCGCGCGCTTCCCCGACATCCGCCTGGCCGCCGACCCCGACGACGTCGGCCCTCGATTCCTCAAAGCCGTCACACGACTGCCCGTCCGGCTCGTGTGACCACCGTTTCCATGCCCGACAACGAACAGCAGGATGAGTTTTGTTGCAAACAGTGTTAGGAACGCAGTACCTGACCCCTCTACGTGAGGGCGGATCGCTGCCCGGCCTGGTGGAAGCCGACAACGACGGCGTCTACGTCGTGAAGTTCCGCGGCGCGGGCCAGGGCACCGCGGCCCTGGTCGCGGAGATCGTCGTTGGCGAACTCGGCCGGCGACTGGGCATCCGCGTCCCCGAGCTCGTCACCGTCGACATCGACCCGGAGATGGCACGCCGCGACCCCGACCAGGAGATCCAGGAGCTGCTGCGGGCCAGCGCCGGCGAGAACCTGGGCATGGACTTCCTGCCCGGGTCGGTCGGTTACGACGGAGTCGGATGGGAGCCGCCCGCCGAGGAGGCCGCCAGGATCTACTGGCTGGACGCGCTGACCGCCAACGTCGACCGCACCTGGTCCAACCCCAACCTGATCATCTGGCACCGCCAGCTCTGGGCCATCGACCACGGTGCCGCACTGCTGTTCCAGCACTCCTGGCCGGCCGTCGCCGCCTGGGCCGAGCGCCGGTACGACCTGTCCCAGCACGTGCTCGCCGACCTGGTCGCCTCTCTCGACCCGGCCGTGCTCGCCAAACTGGACGCCGAACTCGCCGAGACGGTGACCGCCGAGGCGCTGACCGAGATCACCGCCCTGGTCCCCGACAGCTTCCTGCTGGGCATGAACTCCGTTCCGCAGGATGCGAATCCGGCTGACCTACGGCAGCGCTACGTGGAATACCTGCTCACCCGATGCGCCGGAACCCGCGCGTGGTGGCCGGAGGAGGACGCATGAGCACCGCCACCCCGTCCGTTCTCAGCTTCGACTACGCCCTGCTGCGCGCCGTCCCGCGAGTCGACCGCAGCGAACAGATCAACGTCGGTGCGCTGCTCTACTGCCCCGGCGCGGACTTCCTCGGCGCCGCGGTCCACATCGACGCCGACCGGCTCCGCGCGCTCGACCCCGACGTCGACATCGACGTGGTCACCGCGGCCCTGGACACCATCCGCGCGGTGTGCGCGGGTGGGCCCGAGGGCGGTCCGGCCGGATTCGGCACGCGCGGGTCGCGCTTCGGCTGGCTCACCGCACCCCGCAGCACCGTGATCCAGACCAGTCCCGTGCACGGCGGACTCACCACCGATCCGGCCGCCGAGCTCAAGCGCCTGATGGGACGGCTCGTGCACTGACCCGGGCGGCGGCCCGCCGGTCCCCCTGCTTCCGCAGTCGCGTACACGGAGGAGCACAGATGCAAGACATCATCAGCGCCGTTCTCGACCCGGACACCCGGCCGGAGGACTTCGCCGCACTGCCGGTTCCGGAGAGCTATCGCGCGGTGACCCTGCACGCGGACGAGGTCGAGATGTTCGACGGAGTCGCGGCGGAGGACCGCGATCCGCGCCGGTCGGTGCACCTCGACGAGGTCGCCGTTCCCCAAGTCGGGCCCGGGGAGGCGCTGGTGGCCGTGATGGCCAGCTCGATCAACTACAACACCGTGTGGTCCTCGCTCTTCGAACCGTTGCCGACCTTCACGTTCCTGGCCCGGTACGGCCGCCGCTCACCCCTGGCCCGGCGGCACGACCTGCCCTACCACGTCATCGGCTCCGACCTTGCCGGAGTCGTGCTGCGTACCGGGCCCGGCGTGTTCGCGTGGAAGCCCGGCGATGAGGTCGTCGCGCACTGTCTGTCGGCCGAGTTGGAGGCGCCCGACGGGCACAGCGACACGATGCTCGACCCGGACCAACGCATCTGGGGGTACGAGACCAACTTCGGCGGCCTGGCCCAGCTGGCGCTGGTCAAGGCAAACCAGCTGATGCCCAAGCCGGCGCACCTGACCTGGGAGGAGGCGAGCACGCCCGGTCTGGTCGCCTCCACCGCGTACCGGCAGCTGGTCTCCCGCAACGGCGCCCAGCTGAAGCAGGGCGACAACGTGCTCGTCTGGGGCGCTTCCGGTGGTGTGGGGGCGTTCGCGACGCAGTTCGCGCTGGCCGGCGGCGCGAACCCGATCTGCGTGGTGTCCAGCCCGGCCAAGGCCGCCATCTGCCGGGCGATGGGCGCCGACGCGGTTATCGACCGCGCCGACGAGGGCTACACGTTCTGGAAGGACGAATACACCCAGGACCCGGCGGAATGGAAACGGTTCGGCCGCCGGATCCGGGAGCTCACCGGCGGGGAGGATCCCGACATCGTCTTCGAACATCCCGGCCGGGACACCTTCGGCGCCTCGGTATACGTCACCCGCAAGGGCGGCACCATCGTGACCTGTGCGTCCACTTCCGGCTACCGCCACGAGTACGACAACCGCTACCTGTGGATGTCGCTCAAGCGGATCGTCGGATCGCATTTCGCCAACTACCGGGAGGCGTGGGAGTCCAACCGCCTCATCGCCAAGGGCAAGATCCACCCCACCCTCTCCCGAACGTACGCCCTGGAACACGCCGGTCAGGCAGTCGACGACGTGTACCGCAACCGGCACATCGGCAAGGTCGGCGTGCTGGCCCTGGCACCGCACGAGGGGCTGGGCGTCCGCAACACCGCGATGCGCGACAAGCATCTCGACGCGATCAACCGCTTCCGGCAGACGGAGTCACCGCGAGACCGGGAACTCGTATGACCGGCCATCCCCGCTGAACGAGGAGACACCACGTGCCCGTACGCGACCGCGACCTAGAGCTGCTGCGCCCGATCTACCAGCAGACCGCGACGTACGGGGACTTCGGCCGGGAGCAGCCGGACCTGAACTGGGAGAGCACCGAGCGCGCCCAGAGCCTCAAGGACATCGCGTCCTGAACCGCACGCCTTCATGGAGGGGAAACAAATGACCGACAAAAACCTCGTCACGGTCCGCTCCGACGCCGATCTCGACCGAGTCTGCAATCTCCTCGAACAGGATGGTGCAGTCGTCGTGGAGGAGTTCCTGGACCCCGACACCCGACAGGCCCTCTGGGCCGACCTGGGTCCCGCGCTGGAGAAGTTCGGCTACGGCGACAATGATTTCTCCGGCCACAAGACCAAACGGATGTCCTCGCTGTTCGCCCGTAGTCGGCACATGGCCGCCGTTGCGCTGCATCCGTTGTTCCTCGGTGCCGCCCGCCGGCTCATTCAGCAGCCCGTGCCGGTGTGGTTCAGCGGTCAGCAGGTGAACATCTCACCCAACATCCAGGTCAGCGCAACCCAGGTGATCCAGATCTGGCCCGACGAGGGTGCGCAGTGGCTGCACCGCGACGATACCTCTCACCTACGGCCCTACCCCGCGCCCACCACCCGGGTCCAGGTCATGGTTGCGATGACCGATTTCACTGCGGAGAACGGCGCGACCATGACGATCCCGGGAAGTCACCGCTGGGACGACGAGCGGGCACCGCAGCGCGACGAGGCGGTGCCGGCCGAGATGCCGGCCGGATCCGCGATGATCTGGTTCGGTGGCCTCTATCACGGTGGCGGGTGTAATGCGTCCACCGAGCCGCGTACCGGGCTGACCCTGTCGTATATCGCCGGGAACATGCGACAGGAGGAGAATCAGTATCTGGCGGTGCCGATGGACGTGGTCCGCGAGTACCCCGAAGAGTTGCAGCGTCTGCTGGGCTACGACGTCTGTCCTCCATTCCTCGGCTGGTACGAATCCAGTAACCCGCACACCCTGCTCGCCGAGCGCGCCGGTTGACGAGTTTCCCGTTTCGGCCGTCATCCGCCTTCGCCTTCCGAAGTTGCAAGACTGAGGATCTCGGTTTCCCTTCCTGCGGGCACTGCCCGGTCTCTCCCCAGGGGCCTGCCGATCAATAACTCGTCGATCTTGGTGGGGATTAGGGGAGGGTGGGGTCGTGCCCGGCGATCGCGGCGAGTTGGTGTGCTGTGGTCACGGTGATGGCGCCGGCCGGGATCTTGTGCCCGAGCGCGGTGAGCACGGGGGTGACCTCCTGGAGGGTCGCGCCGATTCTGCTCTTGGCCAGGCTGGTCGCCTCGGCGAGAACGGCGTTCGTCATGGACCAGCGCCTCTTGAGGAGGAAGACGACAAGCTGGTCGGAGACGGAGAGCCGTCTGCCGCCGGCGCCGGGGCCGCCGTCGGGGCGTTTCCCGGGCAGGAAGATCGGCGGGTGCTCGGCACACCAGGCTCGGTAGCGGACGGCGAGATCGTCGAAGGCGGCGGGCTCGAGTCCGGTGAGGCTGGGGTGCCGCAGCCAGATGGGGAGCTTGTCCCCGGTGGGGAAGCGTCCGAACTCGGCGCTGGGCGGGGGTGGTTCGGGAGCGAGCGGTTCGGGGCGCAACGTGTAGTTCCACGTGCCGTGCCACTCGTGCGGCGTCAGGGGCAGGCGCTCCATGACGGTGTCGGGGACGGTGATGCCGGTGGGGTAGGCGCCGGGGTCGAGCTCGGCGTGGACGGACAGCCCGCTGCGTGTCGTGGTCGCTCCGATGGTGCTGACGACGACTTCGTGGCTGGTCAGGGGCCTGCCACGCCAGTTGATGCTGATCTGCGAGAACAGCCTGTGCTCTATTTTGTTCCATTTCGATGTTCCCGGCGGAAAGTGACAGACAGTCACATCAAGGCCCAACTCGTAGGCGAAGTCCGCGAGTTCCTTCTTCCAGGCACGCACGCGGTAGCCGTTGGAGCCTCCGGCGTCGGCGGTGACCAACAGGCGAGAAGCGTGCGGGTAGCGGCGGCGCCCCTCACCGTTCCACCAGCGGCGCAAAGTGGCCACCGCGAAGGCAGAGGTGTCCCCGTCGCAGCCCACCGACACCCAGCCGGTATCCGCGCCGATGTCGTAGATCCCGTACGGCACCGCTTTCTGGGAACCCTTCTCGGGGAAGTCGTGCGCGCGGACCTGCACCGGCTGCCCGGCGCGATGCCACTCGCGTCCGATGACCGCGTAGTTGCCCAGCGTCTCCTTCTTCTTGGCATCCACGCTGATGACCGGCTGCCCATCGGCGAGGTACGCCGTGACCTGGTCGTTGATGTAGCGGAACTGGGCGTCCCGGTCCGGATGCCGGGCCCCCTCGGTGGTCCTCGAGGTGCCCTGCAGGGAGAAGCCCTCCGCCTTCAACAGCGCGGCCACCGTGTCCGAAGCGACCCGGTGCCCCCGGCGCGTCAGCTCGGCCGCCAGATTCCGGGTGGACTTCACCGTCCACAGCAGCGGAGATTCCGGGTCGCCGCGCTGGTCCGGCTCGACCAGCGCCAGCAACGCGGGCACCAGCCCCGGATCGGCCTCCCGCAAGGGCTTCCGACCCGCGCCCGGTGCCCGGACCCGGCCAGCGGGCTCCTCCGCGTGCTCCAGCTCCCGCTTCCCGCGCGACACCGTGGACTCCGCCACCCCAGCCGCTCCGGCCACCATGCGGATCCCGCCGTGGCCCAGAACGCGGGCCGCGGCGCCCAGCGTCAGGCGCTGCTGCCGCTCATCGAGATGCGGCAACAACAGCCCCAACACGTCCACCAGCTCTGCCTTCGTCCCCTCCGACACCCCCGCATCCTACGACCCAACAGCCCACGAAAACCGAAGAGTTATTGATCGGCAGGCCCCAGGGCTTGGGCGAGTTCCGGAGTTGGGCGGTTGGTCGCGCCGTGACCGGTTGGGGTGCAGAGCAGAGCAGGCACGGGCTTCGTGATCATTGGGTTGTCGAAGCTCAACGATCATGAGGTAGCCCCTGCCTGCCGCTGTATCTTCTCCCCTCCCGCCGGTGTTGGTGCAGCTGGGTCCGCTGGACATCGGTCAAGTCGCTGACCTGCGGCCTTTCCTGGACTGGGTGCCCGACCCGCGCGCAAGACGGGGCCGCTGGTACTCGCTGACCGCGATCCTCCTCGTTTGTGCCTGCGCGGCCGTGTCGGGAGCGAGGAGCACGGACGAGATCGCCGAGTGGGCGGCGCGGGCTTCGGACACCGTGCTGACGGCCGTCGGTGTCCGTCGACATCCGCTGCGCCGGCGTCGCTCTCCCTCGCGGACCACGATCGGCATCGCCTCCCAGACCAGCGGTGTGTGGTCCATGCCCGTCACGCTCCCGACACCGAAGACGAACTGCCACTTGGCCGCACGCGGATCTCCGGTCTGGCCTGCCTGCGGGCAGCACAGGGCCGCCCGCTCGAAGGCTGACGAGCGACCCAGTCGCTGGGTTGTATGCAGCAGGCCTACAGGCGTACAGGCGCATGTGCGCCCTCGTGCATCGCGGGCCTCCGCTTCTGCAGTGGAGAACCCAGGCCTTGAGGAGGCTGCTGTGGCAGGGATCGTGGAGGGGAAACACCGGTCGCCGATCGGGGACGACGGGCACCAGCCGAATCGGCCCGTACCGTCGCCCCCTCCTCCCCCTTTGCTTCCACCCCTCCGCCTGCCTGGTCATCGACGGGAAGGTGGTCGTCTTCGCCGAGGAGGAGCGCTTCTCCCGCCGCAAGCACCACAAGGACTCCCGCTCCTGCGCGGTGGCCGCGGCCTACTGCCTGTCCGAGGCCAGCATCACCCTGGCCGACGTTGACGAGATCGCCATCGCCTTCAACCCGGCCTGGCCTACGCCGAGCGACATCTGCGCGGACGCCGAGCTGATCGCCGAACTCCTCGCGCCCGCCCTGTTCGGCCACCACCGGACCCGGCAGGTCACCCTGGTCGAGCACCACCTCGCGCACGCCGCCTCCGCCTTCCACCCCAGCGGCTTCGACGAGGCCGCCGTCCTGGTGGTCAACGGCTCCGGCGACGGCGTCTCCGCCACCCTCGCCCACGTCTCCGGCCCCCTCGCCGGGTGCCTGGCCGACTGCCGGTACGTGCACGAGCCGCGGACCGACGAGGACCGGCTCACCGACCACTCCGCCCTGACGGTCGCCCTGGCGCTCAACGCCAGGGCGCCGCTGGACGTGACCGACCCGGCCGCCGTGGAAGCCGCGGCGCTGGAGCTGTTCTGACCCCGCTGCAGAATCCACCCGAGGAGGACGGCATGAAGGTTGACACCTGGGACCACGTGACGCGGCTGCGGAAGTGGCTCGACGCGGACGCGGCCCCGACGTCGGTGCAGGACGCGCGGCTCCTGCGCGTGCTCAAGATTTCTGAGGAACTGGGGGAGGTCGCGGAGGCCCCTTCACGGGGCGCTCGGCGCCAACCCGCGCAAGGGTGCGTCCCACGACTGGGGGACGTGGCGAAGGAACTCGCGGACGTCATCGTGACGGCCATGGTCGCCCTGGACACCGTGAGCGGGGATGGCGCGACCGTGGTGGAGCCGCAGCTCCAGGGCCGCGTGGAGGAGGAGATCACGGCGGCCGGGGACACCCGGTTCCTCTAGGTCCTCGCGATCAGCGGCGACATGGGCGCCATCGCCACCGCCGTGTACGGCGCGCTGGGCACCGGCCCGCGCGGTGAGGTGGCTGAGATCACGCACACTTGGGAGGACGTGGAGGCGCGCCTCGGCCAGCTCATCCTCACTGCCGCCGCCGCACTGGACGACCTCACCGGCGATGCCTGGGACACGGTGGATGAGCGGCTGCGTTTCCTCGTGGCGAGGGTCGCGGCCTAGGCCGGACATGAACCCCAGCTGACCCGCTCCACCCTCCGTACGGAAGGGCCCACACGGACGTGCGGGCCCTTCTGCGTCATCCCCTACTTTGCGGACGCACACGCCCTAGTGGGGCGTATCCCGCCTCCCCGGTGGGAGATGAGTGGGAGACAAGTGGGAGATGATCATGGCGTGGTGCTGCAATCAGGCGCTAGGAAATGCTCGACAGCGCTACCTGTGCGGCCCTGGTTCAGCCGCCGGATTCGCCCGCGTGCGGGCTCAGGACACCTGCTCCCACCAGCACGAACAGCAGGATTCCGAGCAGGATTCGGTAGATCACGAACGGCATGAAGCTCTTGTGGGAGATGAACTTCATGAACCACGCGATCACGGCGTACCCGACCACGAACGCGATGACCGTCGCGAAGATGGTCGGCCCCCAGGAGACGTGACCGCTCTCGGTGGCGTCCTTCACCTCGAAGGTTCCCGAGGCGAGCACGGCCGGCATGGCGAGGAGGAAGGAGTAACGGGCCGCCGCCTCGCGGGTGTAGCCCATGAAGAGGCCGCCGCTGATGGTCGCGCCGGACCGGGAGACACCGGGGACCAGGGCCATCGCCTGGCAGAGCCCGAAGAGCAGGCCGTCCTTGGTGTTCAGGTTCTCGATGGTCTTGCGCTGCTTGGGGGCACGGTGCTTGCCGCCCGACTCGTCGCGTGCCGCGAGGCGGTCGGCGACACCGATGACCACGCCCATCACGATCAGCATGGTCGCGGTGACCCGCAGATCGCGGAACGGACCCTCGATCTGGTCCTTGAGCGTCACCCCGAGCACGCCGATCGGTATGGAGCCGACGATGACGAGCCAGCCCATCTGGGCGTCATGGTTCTCCCGCATGGCCTTGCTCGTGAGCGAGCGGAACCATGCCGCGAGGATCCGGCCCACGTCCTTGCGGAAGTAGATCAGTACCGCGGCCTCCGTGCCGAGCTGCGTGATCGCGGTGAAGGCCGCTCCCGGGTCGTGCCAGCCGGAGAACGCCGCGGTCAGGCGTAGATGCGCGCTGGAGGAGACGGGGAGGAACTCGGTCAGCCCCTGGACGAGTCCGAGGATGAGGGATTCAAACCAAGACATGAAGTGAGGTGGTCCAAGCGCTGATCGAGGACGGGCCGGCGGGCACGCCGTGTGGAGGTTCGCGGTGCGCGGCGATCACGGGTGTTGGAGGCAGCGTAGCGCCCCGTCGAGGCTGTCCGGCCACGGGGGTTTGCCTTTACTAGAGGAACTGTTCGATTGGCCGTACGAACGTGGGCGCGTCCCGTGCGGGCGGTGGCCTCGGTGGTCCCGGCGGCCCGCGGTGTTGACCGGTCGCCGCGTCGCCGCCTACGTTTCCTTGCAGGGGAAAGCGCTTGCTGTCGCCGGTTCCGCCTCGGGGGACACACGCGCTGGCCATCGTCCGACGGCACGTCCGATGGAGCGCTGATCAGGTACATGAGCACATCCCGCCACGCGACCGCCGGCCCCGAGACCTCCTCGAACGGGCCCGGGACCTCCCCGAGCCGTCCCGCGACCCCGTTCGACGGCCGCCGCATCAGGGTCGCGGTCATCGGTACGGGCGCCATCGCGCGCGGGAGCCATGTGCCCGCGCTGGCCCGGCTCGCCGAGGAGGGCGAGACGGAGATCGTGGCCGCGGCCGACATCGCCGAGGACACCGTCCGCGAGTTCTGTGCCGAGGCCGGTATCCCGCACGCGTACACCGATCCGGACCGGATGCTCGCCGAGCAGCGGCCCGACCTGGTCGCCGTCTGTACCCCGCCGACCCTGCACCGCGGCCAGACCGTCGCCGCGCTGCGCGCCGGAGCCTGGGTCTGGTGCGAGAAGCCGCCGGTGCTCACCCTGGCCGACTTCGACGCCGTCGAGGCGGAGGAGGGCCAGGACGGCGGCCCGTACGCGGCCGTGGTCTTCCAGCACCGGTTCGGCTCCGGCGCTCGGCACGTGAAGCGGCTGCTCGGCGAGCGGGCCATGGGCCGCCCGCTCGTCGCGCACTGCCAGACCACGTGGTACCGCGACGCCGACTACTACGCGGTGCCCTGGCGCGGCCGCTGGGAGACGGAGGGCGGCGGCCCCGCGATGGGACACGGTATCCATCAGATGGACCTGCTGCTCGATCTCATGGGGCCGTGGAGCGAGGTGCGGGCGATGGCCGGCCGCCTGGTGCACGACGTGGAGACCGAGGACGTCTCGACCGCCCTGGTCCGTTTCGGGAGCGGGGCGCTGGCCACCGTCGTCAACAGCGTCCTGAGCCCGGACGAAGTGAGCCGCATCCGCATCGACTGCGAGCGCGCCACCGTCGAACTCACCCATCTGTACGGGCACGGCAACGCCGACTGGCGCATCACCCCGGCACCGGACGTGCCGCGGGACGACGTGGCGGTGTGGCGGAACTTCGGGGCGGACGTGCCGAGTTCGCATCTCGCCCAGCTGCGGGACCTGGTCGCGAGCATGCGCGCGGCCGAGCGGCCGCGCAGCAGCGGCGCCGACGGACGCGCCGGCCTGGAGCTGATCACCGCGCTCTACAAGTCGGCGTTCACGGACACCACCGTCCGCGCGGGCGAGGTCGGCCCCGGCGATCCGTACTACACGGCGCTGCACGGCGGCGCCCCCGGCTGGGCGCCGCCCGCCGCGGTGGCGGCCGGGCCGTCCACCGGGCCGTCCGTGCCCGGCGCGAGCCAGGAGGTGACGGCATGACCCCGTCCGCACGGGACGGCCTGCGGATCGTCCACGCGCACGGCGACCGCGTCACGATCGCCGACGCCGGCACCGGGGTCGAGCTGCTGAGCTACGTCTACCGTGCCGAGGCGGCGTGGGAGGCCCCGAAACCGTATCTGCACCCGCTCAGGACGCCGGCGGGCGCCGTCGTCACCGACTACCGGCCCAACGACCACCGCTGGCACAAGGGCCTGCAGATGACGGCCTCCCACCTGTCCGGCCAGAACCTGTGGGGCGGCAACACCTATGTCCACGGGCGCGGATACCTCGCACTCCCCGAACGGGTCGGGTCGATGGCGCACGCGGGCTTCGACGAGGTCGGGTCCGACGGTCACCGTGCGGTCATCGCCGAGCGCCTCACCTGGCATCCGCACGACGGTGACCTGTGGGCCGAGGAGGAGCGCCGGGTCGAGGTGCACGACCTCGACCCCGGGTCGGGCTCCTGGGCGCTCACCTGGACCACGGCGGTCACCAATCGGCGGAACGAACCGCTGCGCTTCGGCAGTCCGACCACCGCGGGACGGGAGATGGCCGGCTACACGGGGCTGTTCTGGCGCGGACCGCGCGCCTTCCGCAACGGACGGATCGTCGGACCCGACGGCGAGGGGCCCGGACTGATGGGGCGGCGGGCACCCTGGCTCGCGTACTCGGGCGAGCACGACGGGGCCGACGGCCACGCGACCCTCGTCTTCGCGCACGCCCCCGAGAACGACCACGCCGGGGAGTCCGGCGGCCACCCGGCCCACTGGTTCGTACGTAACGAGCCGTTCGCCGCCGTCGCCCCGTCGCTCGCCTTCTTCGACGAACTGGAACTCGCCCCCGGGGACACCCTGACCCGCCGCTACCGGGTCGTCGTGGCAGACGGGGCCTGGGAACGCGAGGAGATCGCCAAGTACCTGGAGGAGCACCCGTGGTGAACGGCTTCCAGGAGATCCCGGGCTTCACCGGCCTGCCCGGCGCCGTCGCCGTCTCCCACCTCCGCGTCTACGACTGGCCCGCCGCCGACGGCGTGTCCGGCGGAACCCCGCACATGCACCTCACCTGCTCGGAGGCGTACGTCGTCACCGGCGGGCGGGGTGCCGTCCAGACGCTGACGGCGTCCGGGTACGAGGTCACGCCGCTCACGCCGGGCACGGTCGCGTGGTTCACGCCCGGCACCATCCACCGGCTCGTCGACGAGGACGGTCTGCGCATCACCGTGCTGATGCAGAACAGTGGGCTTCCGGAGGCGGGCGACGCCGTGCTCACCCTGCCCCCGGAGTATCTCGCCGACCCCGGGACGTACGCCGCGGCGACGGTCGTCCCGGACGACGCGCCCGAGGACGAGCGCGAACGGATCGTCCGGGCCCGACGCGATCTGGCCGTCGAGGGCTACCGCGCGCTCCGCGCCGCACAAGGCCCCGAGCGGCTCGCCGCGTTCCACCGGGCCGCGGCCGCGCTGGTGCGGCCCCGGCTCGCCGAGTGGCGTGAGCGGTGGCGGCGCGGTGCCGAGGCCGCCGCCGCGGTCACGGGTGAGCAGCTCGCCCGGCTGGAGCGGGGCGACACGTCCCACCTCGACGAGGCCCTCGTTCGGGCCGAACAGCCCGCGGCGTACGGCCGGTTCGGCATGTGCGGACGGCTGGACGTCTACAAGGGGAACGACTAGGCGGGAGGCAGCAGGGGACAGAGAGCACAGGGGACAGGGAGCGCAAGGGACAGGGAGCGCAGGGGACACGGGGCAGGGGGCGAGGGCCTCCGCACCGTGAGGAACCCGTGCCCGCGCCGACGGGCCGCCACCGGGCCCCGTGTCTACGCCACCGCGGGCCCCGTCACCGTCCAGCCCGGGGACTGCGGGTGGGCCGTCAGTCCGCCGTGCTCGATCTCCTGACCGCACTCCCTGCAGACCACCTGCGGGACCAGTTCATGGCCGCACGTGTGCTCCATCACCATCGGGCGGAAACCGTCCTCCTGAAGATGACGGTCACCCCACTCCATCAGCGTCAGCAGCACCGGTTGGAGTTCCAGGCCGGCTCGCGTGGCCCGGTACTCGTAGCGCTTCGGGCGGTCGCTGTACTCGGCCTTCTCCAGCACGCCGATGTCGACGAGTCGCTTCAGACGCGCGGCGAGCACGTCGCGCGGCGCGCCGATGTTGCGGGCGAGCTGGTCGAAGCGGGTGGCTCCGAGTGTCACCTCCCGCATGACCAGGAGGGAGTACTTCTCGCCGACGAGGGCCAGGGTCTCGGCGATCGAGCAGGGGCGGGCGTCCTTCATGCCCCCAGTCTACCGGGTGGGTTGGAATACCAAACTGACTAGGTTACTCTGGAGTCACTTAGTGAGTTGGGAAAGCAAACTCCACGACCCTGGAGAGCAGCCATGCGTGATGCCGTGATCGTCGAAGCCGTCCGCACGCCCGTAGGCAAGGGCAAGCCGAACGGTTCTCTCGCCCATGTCCACCCGGTGGAGCTCCTCGCCCACACGCTGCGCACCCTCGTCGAGCGCTCCGGGATCGACCCGTCGCTGATCGACGACGTCATCGGCGGCACCGTCACCCAGGTCGGGGAACAGGCCGCGAACCTCACCCGGTACGCGGTGCTCTCGGCCGGCTTCCCGGAGACGGTGCCCGCGACCACCGTGGACCGGCAGTGCGGCTCCTCCCAGCAGGCCGTGCACTTCGCGGCACAGGGGGTTCTGTCGGGGGCGTACGACATCGCGGTGGCCTGTGGAGTGGAATCCATGAGCCGCGTGCCGATGGGGTCCAACATCCTCGGGACCGAAGGCCCCTTCGGTCCCGGGATCGCCGAGCGCTACCCCGAGGGCCTGGTGCCGCAGGGCATCAGTGCCGAACTGATCACCGCGAAGTGGGGCATGTCGCGCGAGCAGCTGGACACGTACGCGGTGGGTTCGCACCAGAAGGCGGCCGCCGCCTGGGACAACGGCCTCTTCGACGCGGAGGTCGCCCCCCTTCAGGGTGTGACCCGCGACGAGAGCGTCCGCCCCGCCAGCACCACGGAGACACTCGCCGGGCTCAAGCCCGCCTACTACCACCCGGCCCTCGCCGAGCGCTTCCCGCAGATCGACTGGTCCGTCACGGCGGGCAACGCGAGCCCCATCAACGACGGCGCGTCGGCCGTGCTCATCATGTCGAGCGAGACAGCGGCCCGCCTCGGTCTGCGCCCGCTGGCGCGCCTGCACAGCTTCGCCGTCACCGGATCCGACCCCCTGCTGATGCTCACGGGCGTCATCCCGGCCACCGAGAAGGTGCTCCGCAGGGCTGGGCTCTCACTCGGTGACATCGACCTCTTCGAGGTCAACGAGGCCTTCGCGAGCGTCGTCCTGGCATGGCAGCAGGAGACGGGTGCCGACCTCTCCCGGGTCAACGTGCACGGCGGCGCGATCGCGCTCGGTCACCCGCTCGGCGCGAGCGGCGCCCGGCTGACGACCACCCTCGTGCACGCCCTGCGCGCCCGCGGAGCCCGCTACGGACTGCAGACTATGTGTGAGGCGGGCGGCCTCGCCAACGCGATGGTGCTGGAGGCGGTGTAGCGCGGACGGGCAGGCTCGGCTCGTACCGGCCCCGGGTCCGGGGGTGGTCTGCGGCGTCCGTGCGGGCGCCGGGTCTGGGGTGGTCTGCGGCGTCCGTGCGGGCCCCGGGCCCCGGGGCGTTCGGGCGGCGTCCCGTACGGGCCGCGGATTCCCGGGCGTCCGGGGCGTCCGTGCAGTCGCGGATCCGGCGCGTTCGGCGGTCTTCGCGAGCGTCCTGGGTCCGTGGTGTCAGCGTCCGCGCAGGTGGTGGCGCTTGCGCCAGGCCACGACGGCGCCCGCCAGCGCGGGCACCGCGATGAAGCCCATCGCGATCAGGAAGGCGGGCGAGGTCGGTGCCGAGGCGCGGGCGCCGGCGACGGCGTACGCGGCGGTGTTCGGGACCGAACCCAGGGCCGTGGCCAGGAGGAACGGCAGCCAGCCCATACGGGAGACGGCAGCGCAGTAGTTCGCCGCCCAGAAGGGCACTCCGGGGAACAGACGGGCCATCATCATCGTGCGGAAGCCGTGCCGGCTGAGCTGTCCGTCGGCCGCCTTCAGCCAACGGGCGCGCAGCAGCGGCCGCAGTGCGTCCTGCCCGAGGATCCGGCCGAGCCCGAAGGCAATCCCGGCGCCGAGCACCGTACCCGCGAGCGCCGTGGTGAGACCGAGCTGGGAGCCGAACAGGGCGCCGGCGGCGAGATTGAGCAACGGCCGGGGCACGAACGCCACCGTGCACAGCCCGTACGCCACCCCGAAGACCACGGCGGCGGCGGCACCGCTGAGCTGCGGTGGCCAGCCGTCCGAGAGCAGTCGCTGCGGTTCGAGGAACAGCACGCTCGCCGCGGACGCCGCGAGCAGCACCAGCAACAGGGAGAGCCGGGACCAGGGCGAGAGCACGACTCTCGTGCACCGGGCGGCGAGGCCCGTGGGAGTGGAGACGGCGAGCTCCGCGGCGAGGGGGAGCTCCGTGGCGGGGGCCGCGGGGACGGCCGTGGCGGTGCCCCCAGAGCGGGTGGTGGCATCGAGCATTCGGCGACACTAACCGACCCGTGCGTGTGATCGCCGTATGGTTCGTCTCATGGGCGTCACAGCTTCCGGAACGCCGGATGCCCGGTTCGAGATGCCGGACGGCACCTCGAGGACATGGTGCCGGCACGGTTCACGGTCGCCGGCGTCGCGGCGGACGATCCGCAACGGGCCATGGCCGAGCGGCCGTACATGAGCGACGTCGCCCCTTCCGCGGTCTGACCACGCGCGATCGCCGCACGCCGTCCCGCACGGTCCTTCCCAGCGCCGCGGCCCCGGTGGACGCGGACCCCGTCACCGCGGCCCCGCTGGGCCGGCCGCCGGCGAAGCACCGCTTCCCCCGCCGCGCCGTCGACCCGGCGCGCCGCCGTGTGAGACAACTCTCCTCCGGGCGCCCGCCGATGGCCCGTCGCCCCCGCATCGACCCCTGGGCCGTGCGCTCCTGACGCACCGGCAGCACCACGCACCGGCACGCGACCCGGTGGCGCGGAAAACCATTCGACGCGGCCGGACATGTCGGCGATGATCGCCTCATGTTCCGGCACGCCTTCCTCTTCGCAGCATCCGCAGTCGCGGATGCGCCGAAGGCTGCCGTCCCGATCATCGTGGCAGCCGTCGACGGCGCCCGAAGCTGACCCTTCCCGGATTGTCCGGCGGACCCCGCAGGGGGAGGGTCGGCAGATCCTCGGGGTCCCCGTCCCGGCCGTGAGCGCCGGGGCCCTCACTCAGCTCCGCTGACATCCAAGAGGCTTCGAGGTACAGCCATGCCCAAGACGGCTTACGTGCGCACCAAGCCGCACCTGAACATCGGCACCATGGGTCATGTCGACCACGGCAAGACCACCCTGACCGCCGCCATCACCAAGGTTCTCGCCGACCGCGGCTCCGGCACGTTCGTGCCCTTCGACCGCATCGACCGCGCGCCGGAGGAGGCCGCGCGCGGCATCACCATCAACATCGCGCACGTCGAGTACGAGACCGACACCCGGCACTACGCGCACGTCGACATGCCGGGCCACGCCGACTACATCAAGAACATGGTCACCGGCGCGGCGCAGCTCGACGGGGCGATCCTCGTCGTCTCCGCGCTCGACGGGATCATGCCGCAGACCGCCGAGCACGTGCTGCTCGCCCGGCAGGTGGGCGTCGACCACATCGTCGTCGCCCTGAACAAGGCCGACGCGGGCGACGAGGAGCTCACCGACCTCGTGGAGCTGGAGGTCCGCGAACTGCTCTCCGCGCACGGCTACGGAGGCGAGTCCGTCCCCGTCGTCCGGGTCTCCGGTCTCAGGGCGCTGGAGGGGGACCCCCGCTGGACCGCGGCGATCGACGCGTTGCTCGACGCGGTGGACACGTACGTGCCGATGCCCGAGCGGTACGTCGACGCGCCGTTCCTGCTGCCGGTCGAGAACGTGCTCACCATCACCGGGCGCGGAACCGTCGTCACGGGCGCCGTCGAGCGCGGCACGATCCGGGTCGGCGACCGCGTCGAAGTGCTCGGGGCCGCCGTCGACACGGTGGTCACTGGTCTGGAGACCTTCGGAAAGCCCATGGCGGAGGCGCAGGCCGGGGACAACGTGGCGCTGCTGCTGCGCGGGGTGCCCCGGGACGCCGTACGGCGCGGGCACATCGTCGCCGCGCCCGGCAGCGTCGTGCCCGGCCGCCGCTTCTCGGCGCAGGTGTACGTCCTGTCGTCGGGCGAGGGCGGACGGACGACGCCGGTCGCCACCGGGTACCGGCCGCAGTTCTACATCCGTACCGCGGACGTGGTCGGCGATGTCGACCTCGGCGAGCGGACGGTCGCCCGACCCGGCGACACCGTCACGATGACGGTCGAGCTGGGACGCGACGTGCCGCTGGAGCCCGGCCTGGGTTTCGCGATCCGTGAGGGCGGCCGGACGGTCGGCGCGGGGACGGTGACCTCGGTCGGCTGACGGCCGGGGGGCGGTACGGGCGGTACGGGTGCCCGCTGCGAAAGGAGCGGGCACCCGGTTCGTCCGGCGTCGGCGCCCCTGGTGAGCCTGGCCGCCGAGGGCTCACGCGGGGGCGCCCACCGTCGTGGTGCCGGGCGCGCGAGGGGACCGGGCGTCGTGGCGCCGGGCGCGCGCGGGTGGATCGGGCGTGCTTCGGGGGCCGGGCGTCCGGCGGGTGCGGTGCGGGCCGGGTGGCTCGGGTCGGGGGCCGGTAGGCAGCCCGGTCCCGGGCCGGTCGGCGGGCGGATCGGTGGGTGGTTCGGTGGGCGGGGAGTCGGCCGGTGGTCGGGCGTCGGGGCCGCGGCGGGGCGGCCGGCCGTGCCGCGCGGCCAGGGCGCCGGGGGACCGGTCGCTGGGGGCTGTGCCGTGGTGGGAGATCACCCGGATACGGGCACCGGGCCGTGGGCGGCGGCAGGGGCGGCACAATGGACGCGTGGACGAGCCGATACCCGTGATGCGGGCCGTGGATCACGGGACCGCCAAACTGATGCCGGACGTCGACCGGAAGCGGGCCTGGCTGTTGACGGTCGACGGGGCACCGCAGTCGTACGTGGACCTGGACGAGCCCACGCATCTGGAGTTCGAGTACGCGCGACGGCTCGGGCACGTGCTGGACACCGTCGTCGCGCCGGGACACAGCCCGGACGTGCTGCACCTCGGCGGGGGCGCGCTGACACTGCCCCGCTATGTGGCCGCGACCCGGCCAGGCGCACGTCAGGACGTGGTCGAGGCCGACCGGGGTCTGCTGGCCCTGATCGCCGAGCACCTGCCCGTGGCCGACGACGCCGGTGTCACCGTGCACGGCGCGGACGCCCGGGAGTGGCTCGAATCCGCCGCGCCCGCCTCCGTCGACATCGTGATCGCGGATGTCTTCGGCGGCTCGCGCGTCCCCGCGCACCTGACGTCCACGGCGTACGCGCAGGCCGCCGGGCGGGTCCTGCGCACCGACGGCGTCTACCTGGCCAACCTCGCCGACTCCGCCCCCTTCACCTTCCTGCGCTCCCAACTCGCCACGTTCTCGGAGGTGTTCGAGGAACTGGCGGTGATCGCCGAACCGGGCGTGCTGCGCGGACGGCGTTTCGGCAACGCGGTGCTGGTGGCCTCCCACCACCCGCTCGACACGGCCGCTCTCGCCCGCCGCACCGCCTCGGACGCGTTCCCGGCGCGGGTGGAACACGGCTCCGCGCTGCGGAGGTTCATCGGCGGTGCCGCACCCGTCCGCGACGAGGACGCGGTCCCCTCACCCGAACCGCCCGGCGGCGCCTTCGGCATCGGCTGACACGCGTTCGACGTCCACCGACGGCGATCCCTGCGCCACCGGCCTGGTCCGCCTGGTCAGATTCCGTACGTCCGGTACGAAAAGCACCGCCGCCGTGACCACGACGACCAGTGTCGAGCAGCCCCACAGGGCGGCCGTCCGGCCGAAGGCCTGCTCCGCCGGACCCGCCAGGGCCGTGGCCAGCGGGACCATCGCGATCGACCCGAACCAGTCGTACGCCGAGACACGGGAGAGCTTGTCCTCGGGGATCTCCTGGTGCAGCGCGGTCATCCACGAGACACCGAACACCTCTATCGCCGCCCCGCTGACGAACATCACGGCACACAGCGGCACCAACGGCACCGGGACCGCGAGCGCGGCGGCCGGCGCGGCGAGCGGGAAGACGCAGAGGGTGCCCGCGAGCAGCAGCCGGCGCGGCTTCCAACGGGTCATCAGCAGCGCGCCGCCGACGGTGCCCGCACCGAACGCGCCGAGGGCCAGACCCCAGGGCCCCGGCCCGCCGAGGCTGTCCCGGGCGACCAGCGGACCGTAGACCGCGTCGGCGGCGCCCACGACGGCGACCACCACGGAGAACTGCGCGACGACCGTCCACAGCCAGGGCCGTCCGACGAATTCCCGCCAGCCCTCGCGGAGATCGGAGAGCAGCCCGTCGCCGGGCCGGCGCGGGGGTATGTGACTCACGTCGAGGAACGAGCGCAGTGCCCCGGCGAGGGCGAACGCCACCGCGTCCACCGCGAGGACCCACCCGGGCCCGATCACCGCCACCATCGCGCCGCCGAGTGCCGCCCCGCCGAGCCCCGCGCCCTGCATCGCCATCCGGAACATGGCGAAGGCGCGGCTCGCCTGCTCTCCGTCGACCGAGGACATCAGCATGCCCTCGGCGGCCGGACTGAAGAACGCCTGCCCGGTGCCGCCGAGCGCGGACAGCAGGAGCATCTGCCACAGCCGCGGTTCGCCGGACAGCACCAGAAGCGCGAACGCCGCCTGCGAGACGCAGTTGAGGGCGTTGGCCGCGACCATCACCCGATGGCGCGGCAGCCGGTCCGCCACCGCGCCGCCGATCAGCAGGAAGAGGACCAGCGGCAGGGTCCGCGCCGCCGCCACCAGGCCGACGTCACCGCCGTCGCCGCCCGTTGCGAGCACCGCGAACGCCGCGGCGATCAGCGCGCCCTGGCTGCCCAGGTTGGTGACGACCGCGGCGGCGGTCAGCAGGGTGTAGTTCCGGCCCGCCCAGGAAGGACGGCGCGGGTGTCGACGGAGGTCGGCGGCAGAGGTCACCGGGCCACTTTCGCCGCCCGGTGCCCGACTTGCCAAACCCGGTGCACGCCCTCCGCACACCGCTCACGTACCCGCGCGGCGGCTCAGGGCTCCCCGGGGTCGCTCACGACCCCGTCGGCTCACCGTGCAGCGCTCACGACCCCGTCGGCTCACCGTGCAGCCGGACCGTGCTCAATATCTTCCGGACCGTGGCGTCGGGGACCTCCTCGCCGACCCCCTTCGCGCTGTAGAGCGTCCAGGACACGAAGTCGCCGGCCGAGTTCTTGAAGGCGAACGTGGTCGCCTTGCCGTCCGAGTCGCACTTGCCCTTCTTCGGGACGCCGGCGGAATACGTCGTGGCGACGCTGCCCGTGATCCCGGAAGCCGTCGTGTACGCCGCGGGCTTGCCGATTCTGAGCAGCTTCTTCGACGCGTCCTTCTGGTCGGTGTAGCCGCCGAAGACCCACCAGGCCGAGTCGTTGCGCGCGACGTCGTCGGTGTTCTTGGCGCCGCTCTGTCCCTTGGTGCCCGCGGCGGCGAGCGCCGTGTCGTCCGTACGACCGTCCTTGTCGTCGTCGGACGTGCACCACTTCTCCTTGAGGAAAGCGGGCGCGGACATGCCGATGAGCGCGGAACCGTCGCCCTTCTTCTTGTCCTCGAAGCCGATGAAGGTGCCGGGCGTTTCGACGTTCCAGTCCGCCGGCACGTCGAACGCGGTGCCCCACTTGGGGTTGACGACGACCTTCCAGCCCGCGACGGTCGGCTTCTCGTCGTCGCCGCCGCGCGGGTTGTCGTCGCTCCCGCCCGTGCTCGGGGACGTCGGTGCGGACGTCTTCGGGGACGCGGACGTGGACGGATCGCCGCCCGCGTTGTCGTCCTTGTCCTTGCCGCCCAGGACGAGGAAGCCGGTGACGCCCGCCGCGATCACGACGGCCGAGGCCGCGACAATGGCGGTGATCTTCGTCCGGTTGCCGCCCCCGTTTCCGCCCCCCGGTCCGCCGGGCACCGTGGGCGCCCCGGGCGACTCCGGCCCGGCGCCCCACTGCGGCTGCCCGTACGGATTGGGCTGCTGGTACCCCGGCTGCTGATACGGGTTGGGCTGCTGGTACCCCGGCTGCTGGTACGGGTTGGGCTGCTGCGGATTCTGGTTCTGCGGATTCTGCTCGCCCCCGGGCGGCTGCTGTCCTGGCCACATGGGCAGTCACCCTAGTAGCGGCTGTGCCACGTTTCGGTCACTGCTCACCTTCAGCCATGTACCGGTCAGGAATCGGGAGCGGATTTTTACGTTTTCTTCACATGCCCGGGTGCTGGCCAAGATTTTCTACTCACGGGTAACATTCGGGTATGAGCGCAGACCAGATGACGATCGGCGAGATGCTCGCCGCCACGGTCCCGATGGCCCGGACCCTGAATCTCGAGTTCGTGGAGACCACCCCGGAGAAGGCTGTGGTCAACCTCCCGGACCAGAGCGAGTACCACAACCATGTCGGCGGCCCGCACGCCGGAGCGATGTTCACCCTGGGTGAGTCGGCGAGCGGGGCGATCGTCCTCGCGGCCTTCGGGGAGCAGCTCTCGCGTGCCGTGCCCCTCGCGGTGCGCGCCGAGATCGCCTACAAGAAGCTGGCGATGGGGCCGGTCACCGCCACCGCGACCCTCGGCCGTCCGGCCGCCGACGTGGTGGCAGAACTCGACGCGGGCATGCGGCCCGAGTTCTCCGTCGCCGTCGCCATCCAGCGCGCGGACGGCGCTGTCACCGGAGAGATGACCGTCGTCTGGACCCTGCGCCCGAACGGCTGAGCGGACCACCCGCGACGGCGGACGGCCCCACCGGCACCGAGCCGGCCGGGGCCGTCCGCTGTTCCGCCGTGCGGCCGCGTCCCGCTGTGCCGCCGTTCACGGCATCTCCCTCGGGATCCCGCGCAGTCGGTGCCCGCCCGGCGCCATTGTCTGAGAATGGCGTTCTCCTAGGCTGACCCCACGTGTCGACGTCGTTGCCCGGGAACGGAGATGTACATGCTCAGCAAGCGCGAGGCCGCCGAAGCCGTCCGTCAGGCCAAAGTGAAGACCGGGGTCACCTGGGCCCAACTGGCCGAAGCCGTCGGCAAGCCGCTCGCGTGGACGACGGCCGCGCTGCTGGGGCAGCACCCCATGCGCGAGGAGGAGGCGGCGACGGCCGCGGCGCTCCTCGAACTCGGCGACGACGCCGTCCTCGCCTTCCAGCTCCAGCCGACCCGAGGCGCCCTGGAGACCGCCGTCCCCGTTGACCCCACGATCTACCGGCTCTACGAGGTCGTCCAGGTCTACGGTCCGACGATCAAGGAGCTCATCCACGAGCAGTGCGGCGACGGCATCATGAGCGCCATCAACTTCCGCCTCGACGTGCGGCGGGTGCCCGACCCAGAGGGTGACCGGGTCGTCATCACCCTCGACGGGAAGTACCTGCCCTATCAGTGGTAGCGAGTCCGCTGCCGGGGGAGCGCGGCTGTACGGCAGGAGCACCGGTGCCAACTGTGGGAGTCCGTCGCGCTCGGCCGAGCGGTAGGCTTCCCGGCATGCGCTCGCACGAGCGCATGCCGGGATACACGTGACGGGGAGGAACCGGCGTTGCACGTCCAGGATTGGCTCGAGACGGTGCCCGCGGTCAGCATCTACGCGCTGGTGGCCCTCGTCATCGGCCTGGAGAGCCTGGGTATACCCCTGCCCGGCGAGATCATCCTGGTCTCGGCGGCGCTGCTGTCCTCCCAGCACTCGGGGATCAACCCCGTCATCCTCGGGGCGTGCGCCAGCCTCGGCGCGGTCGTCGGCGACTCCATCGGCTACGCGATCGGCCGCAAGGGCGGACGGCCGCTGCTGGCCTGGCTCGGTGGGAAGTTCCCCCGGCACTTCGGTCCTGGACACATCGCGACGGCCGAGCGGTCCTTCCAGAAATGGGGCATGTGGGCCGTCTTCTTCGGCCGCTTCATCGCCCTTCTGCGCATCTTCGCGGGGCCGCTCGCCGGTGTGCTGAAGATGCCGTACTGGAAGTTCCTGATCGCCAACGTGCTCGGCGGGATCATCTGGGCCGGGGGCACCACCGCGGTCATCTACTACGTCGGTGTCGTCGCCGAGTCCTGGCTGAAGCGGTTCTCGTGGGTCGGACTGGCGATGGCGGTGCTCATCGGGCTCGCCTCGATGCTGGTCGTCAAGCGCCGGGCGAAGCGGGTGTCCGCCGAGCTGGACGAGGCACAGCCGGAGCCGGTCGCCGCCGCCGAGTAGGACCCGTCACCGGGACCGGTGCCGCGGCACCGGCGACCCGGCCGCGACCGGTCACGCCGTTCCCCGCGCCCCCGAGGGGTGCGTATCAGCTCCCGGTGTTCTCCGCCGCGTCCTTGTGGGCCTTCGCCAGCTCCACGTAGAAGGTGCCGTTGAGAGTGAGGCCCTCGCGCTCCTCCTCCGTCAACGGGCGCTTGACCTTCGCGGGCACGCCCGCCACCAACGAACCGGGCGGGACCCGCATCCCCTGCGGGACCAGGGCCTGGGCCGCGACCAGCGAACCGGCGCCGATCACCGCCCCGTTGAGGACCGTGGCCCCCATCCCGATCAGGCAGTCGTCCTCGACGGTGGCCCCGTGCAGCACGGCGTTGTGCCCGACCGAGACCCGCTCGCCCACGGTGACGGGGAAACCGGGATCGACGTGCAGGGTGCAGTTGTCCTGGATGTTGCTGTCGGCGCCGATGACGATCGGCCCGCAGTCGGCCCGCAGCACCGCGCCGTACCAGACGCTCGCGCCCGTCCGCAGGGTGACGTCCCCGATGACCACCGCCGTGCGTGCCGTGAAGGCCTCCGGGTCCACCTGCGGATCCTTGCCGCCGATCCCCATGATCAGCGCCTGCTGCGTCATCGCCGCCTCCTCGTCGTCGGTACACCGGCACCGTATGCCATGATCCCCGACCCGGTGGGGCGAAGATCACAGCCGTGATCTCTGCTGGCCCGTTCTCCCCCTGAGTACCGTGAGCGAGTGCCCAGCAACAGGAACGCGTTCTCGTCATGGCGGCGCCGCCTCGTGCAGCGCGCCGTCCACGCGGGCTGGGCGTGGATGCAGCGCACGGCCTCGGTCACGGCCGAGCACCCGGGGCGGCTGCGCTTCGGGGCGATCGGAACGGGTACCAGACTCGCCTTCCCGCTCGGCACCGTCTTCGGAGAGCCCTGGATCCACCTCGGCGACCACTGCATCGTCGGCGAGCAGGTCACCCTCACCGCGGGGCTGATGCCCGACCTCGACCTCGGCCCCGACCCGATCCTTCGCCTCGGCGACGGCGTGGTGCTCGGCCGCGGCAGCCATGTCATCGCCGACACGACGGTCACCATCGGCAGCGACTGCTACTTCGGGCCGTACGTGTACGTGACGTCCACCAACCACTCCTACGACGATCCGCACGAGCCCATCGGCAAGCAGTGGCCCCGGATGGAGCCGGTGGAGATCGGTCCCGGCTGCTGGATCGGCACCGGGGCGGTGATCCTGCCGGGAGCGCGGATCGGGCGGAACGTGGTGGTGGCGGCCGGCGCGGTGGTACGGGGCGCGGTGCCCGACCACGCGGTCGTGGCGGGCGCTCCGGCCCGGGTCGTACGGCGCTGGGATCCGGCGGCCGGATGGCAGCCGCCGCTGCGCACGCCGGCGCCCGTGCCGATCCCCGACGGTGTCACGCCGGAGCAGCTGCTCGCGCTGTCGGGGCTGGACGAGGAGGCCGTGGCCCGGCTCGCGGAGCTGGACCTCGCGGCCGGGGAAGCCGCCGGGGACGTACGCGCCGAGTCCTGATCCGCCCCGTCGCGCGAGGATGACCGTGCCGACCCGGGCCCGCCCCGGCCCACCCGCCCCGGCTCACCCGACGACCGGCCTGGCCCGCCCCGGTTCGTCGCGAGCGCGGCCGTCCCTGGCTCAGCCCGTCGCGAGCATGACCGTGCCGACCCGGGCCCGCCCCGGCCCACCCGCCCCGGCTCACCCGACGACCGGCCTGGCCCGCCCCGGTTCGTCGCGAGCGCGGCCGTCCCTGGCTCAGCCCGTCGCGAGCATGACCGTGCCGACCAGCGCCAGGCCCGCGCCCGCCGCCTGGACGCCGCGCAGCCGTTCGCTGAGGAAGCCGCGCGCGGCCAGGGCCGTGACCACCGGGTAGAGCGAGGCGAGCACGGCGGCCACCGTCACCGGGCCGTGGTGGGCGGCGACGGAGTAGGTGCCGTTGGCCGCCACATCGGCGAGGCCGACGAAGGCGAACGCCGGGAGAGCGCGCCAGGGGAAGCCGCCTTCGGGGAGCCCGGCGGAGCCGTGCCGGACCGAGGTCCACAGCGCCGTGCCGCCCGCGACGACATTGGTCACCCGCTGCACGAACAGGGCGAGGAACAGGCCGGTGACCGACGAGGACGCCTCCGCGATCAGGACGAACACCGTGCCGAAGCCGAGCGCCGCGAGCAGCGTCAGCAGGATCGCCTGCCGCTGCACGGGGGCGCCCCTGAACTGCGGGCCGCCCGCGAGCACCACGCCGGCGACGGCGACCGCGATGCCCGCGAACTGCAGCGGCCCGGGACGCTCGCCGAGGGCGAGGCCCACGGTGAGGGGGACGGCGACGCCCAGGGAGCCGAGCGGCGAGACCACGCCCATCGGGCCCAGGGCGAGGGCCTTGTAGAACGAGAACAGCGCGACCGGTCCCACAAGGCCGGCCGCGGCCGCGAACCACAGCCTCGGTCCTGCCTCGCTCAAGGCGCCGGTCGCGGCCACGATCACGCCGAGGACGCCCGCAGCGACCGCCTGCGAGACGACGACCACGGTGAGGGCGGGGGTCCGCCGGGTCAGCAGGCCTCCGCCGAAGTCGGCCAGGCCCCACAGGAGGCTGGTGGCCAGGGCGAAGAGCGCTGTCATGAGTCGCCTCGCAGTACAGTTCGGTGAACGATCGGGTGCACCACACCATAGTTCACTTTATTGAACTCTGTCATTCAGAATATTGGACGAAAAGTGTCGGATCTCGACCTGCTGACCCAGTCCCTGGCGCGCAACGTGAAGCGCTGGCGCACCGAGCGCGGCTTCACCCTGGAAGCGCTCGCGGCCCGCGCGGGAGTCAGCCGCGGCATGCTCATCCAGATCGAGCAGGCCAGGACCAACCCCAGCCTCGGCACCGTCGTCAAGATCGGCGACGCGCTCGGCGTCAGCATCACCACGCTCCTCGACTACGAACAGGGTCCCAAGGTCCGGATCGTCCCGGCCGAGCAGGCCGTACGGCTGTGGCACACGGACGCCGGCAGCTACAACCGGCTGCTCGCGGGCACCGAGGCCCCCGGCCCGCTGGAGATGTGGGACTGGCGCCTGATGCCGGGCGAGGGCAGCCCCTCCGACCCGCACCCCACGGGCACCGTGGAGCTCGTCCATGTCACGGCCGGCGATCTGACCCTCACCGTCGACGGCGTGCCCCACCTCGTGCCGGAGGGGGCGAGCGCTTCCTTCGAGGCCAACACCCCGCACCGGTACGGCAATGACGGCGCCGTACCCGTGGAGATGGTCATGGCGGTATCGGTCCCGCTCGTGCACTGAGACCCCCGACCGGGTGCCCCCGAACGGCTGTTACCGTGCGGGAATGCGCGCCCCCATCGGACACTTCGACCACGCCACGCCCGCTCCCGAGTGCCTCGGCGAACTCGTCGGCCCGGTCGCCGACGCCGTACGCGCCTGGCGGGGCACCGTCCCCGCCGAGCAGATCGTGTACGTCGACACGGACCCGGCCTGGGCCGACACCGCGACCTTCGTCGAGCACTACGGCAGGGAACTGCTCGAGCAGTCCGCCAACTGCGTGGTCGTCGCGGGCAGGCGCGGCGGGGAGAGCACGCTGGCCGCGTGTCTGGTCCTCTCCACCACCCGGGTCGACGTCAACGGTGTTGTCCGCCGCCAACTCGGTGCCCGCAAGGCTTCGTTCGCGTCGATGGACATGGCGACCGGTGAGACCGGCATGGAGTACGGCGGCATCACACCCGTCGGGCTGCCCGGTGACTGGCCCGTGCTGGTGGACTCGGCGGTCGTCGAGCTGCCGTACGTCCTGGTCGGCAGTGGCCGGCGGCGCGGCAAGCTGCTGGTGCCGGGCAAGGCGTTCGGCGAACTGCCGAACGCCGTGGTGATCGAGGGGCTCGGAGTCGCCTGACGGACCGGACCCCGGCCCACCCCCGCGTCAACCGGTTGCCGTGGTCCGCGCGCGGCCATGAGGATGACGTCGGGCCGGCCTTCTCCGCCCCGACGGGACCACGCTCGCCCACCACGTCATGGGGGAGGGCGAGCCGCTGCTCTGCCTGCCCGGCACACCCCTGCGTTCCTCACGGAGACCGTCATGGCGTGTCTCGATCGGGACCGGTGACGGGCGAAGGCCTCGTCGGGTGACGCGCCGGGTCAGTTCAGCCGCAGGTCGATCCACTCCGTGGTGTCGCCCGGCAGCACGTAGCGCTCGATCTCGGTGAATCCCTGCTTCAGGGCGAAGCGCAGCCCGTCCTCGTTCGAGGCGAGGACGACCGTCTCGATCACCTCGGCGCCCAGCGCCCGCGCCTGACCCAGCCCCCGCTCGTAAAGCTCCCCGCCGAACCCCCGCCCGCGGTGCTCGGGCAGCACCCGGGCGATCACCGTCGCCGGTGAGGTGTCGTCCTTCGGCGGGCGCACGGTCGTGCAGCCCACCAGGACGTCGCCGAGGTGGGCGACCTCCAGGAGGTTGCGGCCCGCCCGCTCCCGGACCTCGTCGAGCGACAGGGCGGCGGGAGGGACGATCACGTTGTGGACGTGACGCCAGGCTTCGAGGGCGGGTTCGTCGACCGGCCGCCGGAAGAGAAGAGTGGACACCGCGGCAGCAAACCCGGCCGCGGCGCGCGGCGTCAACCGGGTTCGACCGCACGGGACCGGGCTGGTGCGGGGCCGGTCAGCCGAGGCGGGGGATCTCGATGGCGGGGCAGCGGTCCATGACCATGTCGAGCCCGGCAGCGCGGGTGCGGTCGTACGCGGCCTCGTCCACGACGCCGAGCTGGAACCAGACGGCCTCGGCGCCGATCGCGACGGCCTCGTCTGCCACGGCCCCGGCGAGGTCGCTGTTGACGAAGACGTCGACGACATCGACGTCGAACGGGATCGCGTCGAGCGAGGGATAACCCTTCTCGCCGTGGACGGTCTCGGCCTTCGGGTGCACGGGGACGATCCGCTTGCCGTGACGCCGCAGGACGTCGGCGACTCCGTACGCCGCACGCCCCTCGTTCGAGGAGAGGCCGACGATCGCCCAGGTGTCGCCGAGTTCGTTCAGGATCTTGCGGATCGTCGCCTGGTCGCCGTACACGGTCGTCCTCCTGGGGTGCCTGCCGCGGAATTCATCGCGTTCAGCCGGGAAACAGCGGAGGGCACACGGTGATTCCCCGACGGCCCGGGGAAGTACGGCAGGGCTCCGGCCCGCGCCGCATCGAGGAACTCGTGCCGGACGTCCTCGACGGCACCGTCGAGCCGGGCCGTGTCCTCAACCGCACGGTGGTCCCGGACGGTCGAGCCGGGCCATCGCGTCGTAGCCGGGAGTGCCGGGCTCGGCGTAGTACGCGACGAGCCGGTGGCCGGGGGTGCCTTCGAGGTGCATGGACTGGTAGCCGAGGGTCAGGTCGCCCACCTCCGGATGGTGGAACGTACGGTGGCCGTGGGAGCGCAGCCGTACGTCGTAGTGGTCCCACAGACGGGCGAAATCGGGGCTCTTGAGGAGGAGTTCGTCGACGAGTTCGGCCAGGTCGGGGGCGTCGGGGTCGGTGCCGGCGAGGGCGCGCATCCGGCCGACGCAGGCGCGGATCTGTTCGTCCCAGTCGTCGAACAGCGAGGGCGCGTCCGGGTGCAGGAACACATAGCGCGCCACGTTGCGCCGGTGCACCGGCCACTTGTCCAGGCCGGCGAGGAGCCGCATCCCGCCAGGGTTGCAGGCGAGCAGGTCCGACGTACGGCTGACCACGTGTGCGGGGTTGGGCCGCAGGTTCTCCAGGAGCAGTCTGACGCCGGGCCGCACGGAGCGGCTGGGTGTCGCCGGTGCCCGCGGCGCACCGCGGGCGGCGCGCGCGACGAGGTCGCGCAGGTGTTCGTGCTCCTGCGTGTCCAGATGGAGGGCACCGGCGAGGGCGTCCACGACCGCGGGGGTGGGACGGGTCTCCCGGCCGCGCTCCAGTCGTGTGTAGTAGTCGATGCTCACCCCGGCGAGCATGGCCAGTTCCTCACGGCGCAGTCCGGGCGCGCGGCGCAGGGCGGGGCCGATCCGGAGACCGGCCTCCTCCGGGGACACATGGGTACGACGGGCGCGCAGGAAGCTCCCCAGATCCGTGCCGCCGCTGATGCCGTTCTGCCGCTCACGTGCCATGGGCACCAGTGTGGCAGTCCTGTGACCTGCGCGGCAGGACGGCGAAGGGCCGTGTCACACCCCCGGACGTCCTTCCCCGGCACCCCGCGGTCTGCCGGGATGCGGGCAGGGACAGCAGGCTGGAAGCTCGGGAACGTGCCCCGTTCCCGCCGGGACTCTTCGTGGTCACTTCCCCCACACCATCCTGGAGACATCGTGCTCACCGCTCACGCGTACGCCGCCACGTCCGCGACCGGACCGCTCAGTCCCGTCACCGTCGAGCGCCGTGACGTGGGTCCCCACGACGTCCTCATCGAGATCAGGTACTGCGGCATCTGCCACTCGGACATCCACAACGTCCGCGGCGAATGGGGCCCGGCCGCCTACCCCCTGGTCCCCGGCCACGAAATCTCCGGCATCGTCACCGAGGTCGGAGCCGAGGTCACGAGGCACGCCGTCGGCGACCGCGTCGGCGTCGGCTGCATGGTCGACTCCTGCCGTACCTGCGCGCCCTGTCGGCGGGGCGAGGAGCAGTACTGCCTCGAGGGCAACACGCTCACCTACGGCTCCGTCGACAGGGACGGCACCCTCACCCAGGGCGGCTACTCCACCCACATGGTCGTCACCGAGGACTTCGTCGTCGCCATCCCCGAGGGCATCGGTCTGGACGAGGCGGCCCCCCTGCTGTGCGCGGGCGTCACGACGTACTCGCCGCTGCGGCGCTGGGGGACGGGCCCCGGCAGCAGGGTCGCCGTCATCGGCCTCGGTGGCCTCGGGCACATGGCCGTCAAACTGGCCCACGCGATGGGGGCCGAGGTCACCGTGCTGTCGCAGTCGCTGAAGAAGATGGACGACGGCCTGCGTCTGGGCGCCGACCACTACCACGCCACCAGCGACCCGGAGACGTTCGAGAAGCTCGCCGGTTCCTTCGACCTCGTCGTCAACACGGTCAGCGCGAAGCTCGACCTGGACGCGTACCTCTCGCTGGTGGCCGTGGGCGGAGCCATGGTCAATGTCGGAGCCCCGGCGGAGCCCCTGTCGATCAGCGTGTTCTCGCTCATCATGCGGGGCCGGTCGTACGCCGGTTCGCTGATCGGCGGCATCCCCGAGACCCAGGAGATGCTCGACTTCTGCGCCGGGCACGGCCTCGGCGCGGAGGTCGAGGTCATTCCGGCCGGGAAGATCAACGAGGCGTACGAGCAGGTCATGGCCTCGGACGTGCGCTACCGGTTCGTGATCGACACCTCGACCCTGGGCTGACGCGAGGCGCGCACCGCCTCTCCCCGCTCGGACTTGTACGCTCGCCCGGATCCGCCCGCCCGCACCGAGACCACCCGAGGAAGACCATGACCACCATCGCCATCGTCGGAGCCGGACCCGGTCTCGGAGCCGCGGTCGCGCGGCGGTTCGGCCGCGCGGGCTTCGACGTCGCCCTCATCTCGCGCGACGCGGACCGGACGCGCGCGTTCGCCGCCGAGCTGGCCGGCGAGGGTCTCACGGCGAGTGGTTTCGCCGCCGACGTCCGCGACCCGGCCGCGCTGGAGGCGGCTCTCGACGCCGCCACCGCGACGCTGGGGCCCATCGAGGTCCTGCAGTACAGCCCGGTCCCGCACCGGGACTTCATGCGACCCGTCCTGGAGACCGACGCCGCCGACCTCGTCGGCCCGATCGAGTTCTCGGTGTACGGGCCGGTCGTCGCCGTGCGCCAGGTGCTGCCCGGCATGCGGGAGCTGGGCCGCGGCACCGTACTCTTCGTGAACGGCGGCACCGCCGCGATTCCGCACACCGAGCGCGCCGGCACCTCCATCGCCTTCGCCGCCGAAAGCGCCTACGGCCATCTGCTGCACGAGGCGCTCGCCCCCGACGGCATCCATGTCGCGCAGTTCGTCATCCCCGGCGCGATCATCCCCGGGCACCCGAGGAAGGACCCCGACGCCCTGGCGGAAGCCCTGTGGACCATCCACCGGGACCGGCACGGATACCGGCACTTCGCCGACGACCTCGACGCCTGACCCGACCCACCCCGGCCGGCCGGGGGCAGGAGCGGCAGGCGGGTGACCTCGCCGCCCCCGCCGGCCTCCCGGTCCGCCCGGTGGTCGGCGGGCCGACTGTCCGGAATGGGGGCCACCTTCCTGCGCCCGGCCCTCCGGCCGCCTACGCTCACCTCGTGCTGCGTATCACCGACGCCCGAACGGGCGAGACCGTCGACGCCGTCCGCGCCCGCCGGGGCCTGACCCGCGTCGAGGCGCACGTGGAGCGTGACGACCTGTCCGCGCTGCGGGTCCTGCTGGTCGCCGACGTCCTCGCCAGGGCCCTGGAACTCGGCGGAACCCCCGTCGTCACGGTGGCCGACCCACCCGCGGGACTGAGGGCGCGCGCGGATGCGCTCGGCATCCGCCGGGCCGAGGGCGAGCGGGGCGGCGCGGGCCCGGCCCTGCACGTGCTCGTGTCCGCGGGCGGCGCCCCTGAGGACCCGGCCCCCGGACAGTCGGCCTCCGGGAACTCGGACGCAGGAGGAACAGCCTCCGCGGACCAGGCGCCCACGGACCCGGCCATCACCGACCAGGACCCCGTGATCCCGGGGACTTCGAACGCCGACCCCGACGGCGTCCGTGTCGAGGTCGCCCCGGTGAGCGGCACCGCCGATCACTCGCTGCTGCGGATGATCCTGCTCGCGACCCCGCGCCGGCAGCCCCTCGACCTCGCCGCCGCGGACCTCGACGGTGCCCGCGAGACGCTCGGGCGCTGGCGCAAGGCCGTCGCCGGCTGGGCCACCCGGCCGTCCAGGCCCGTTCCCGAGCACGTACGCCAGGAGCTGCGCGCCGCATGGGAGGACGACCTCGACGTACCCGCCGTGCTGGAGGCGCTGCGACGTGTCGAGCACGCCGAGGACGTGCCGGACGGCGCCCGCTTCGAGACGTACGCCTACGCGGACCGGCTGCTCGGACTCGAACTCACCCGTGACATCGGGACGCAGTGGTGATCACACGCGCCGGAGCAGGCCCGCTGCGCAGACTCGTCGTCCTCAGACACGCCAAGTCCGCCTGGCCCACGGGCATCGGCGACCACGACCGGCCCCTCGCCCCCCGCGGCCGCCGCGACGCCCCGGCGGCCGGTCGCGCCCTCGCGGACGCCGACTGCCTGCCCGACCTCGCCCTGTGCTCCACCGCCGTACGCGCCCGCCAGACGTGGGAGTTGGCGGCGCAGCAGTGGGGTACCCCGCCGCCGGCGCGGTTCGACCGGCGGCTGTACGGCGCCGGCGCACCGGAGTTGCTCGCGGTCGTGCACGAAGTCCCCGACCAGATGATGACGTTGCTCCTGATCGGGCACAACCCGGGGCTCCAGGAACTGGTCCTCGACCTGGCCGAGGACAGTCTCGACGACACGCTGGACGACGTACGGACGAAGTTCCCGACCTCCGCCATCGCTGTCCTGGCCTGGCACGGAAGTTCCTGGGACGCGCTCACCCCGGGGGCGGCCCTGCTGACGGACATGATCGTGCCCCGGGGCAGGAAGAAGCCCTGAGGATCAGCCCACGTGGACGCGCGGCCGCCGTTCCGGGTCGGGCTCGGCGCGGCGGAGCACTTCGCGGGTGACGGGGGCGACCTCGCCGTCGCCGAAGACGAGGAAGCGGACCAGATGGCTCATCGGGTTGCCCTCGGTCCAGTTGAAGTAGGCGTGCGGGACCTGGCCGGTGCGGTCGCGCAACCGCATCATGACGGCCGCGATGGTGTTGGGCACGGTGGCACCCTCGACGCGCAGCCTGCGCACCCCGTGCTTCTCGTCGCCGTGCACGGCGAGGTCGGCCGTGAAGTCCGAGGAGTCGGTCACGAACACCTCGAGGAACAGCACGGGACGGCCGTCCGGTATGTGCGTCTGCTCGCGCTGGCTGGACTCCTTGGCGCGGTACTCCCGGGTGCTGTGCTCGTGCGGTTCGTTCGCTATCAGCAGCAGCGGACCGCTCGCGGCGGCCTCGTCGACGAACCGGGCCGCCGCCTCGTCGAACGTGACCTCGGCGGCCCGCAGTTCGAAGGCGCGGCGGACGCGGGACGCGAACGAGGTGAGCAGGATAGCCAGGATGAAGATCAGCGCGATCTTGATGCCGTCGGGGCGCTCGATGACGTTGGTGACCAGCGTGTAGCCGAACACCGCGGTGATCGCGCCGAAGCCGATCGCCGCGGCCCGGTGGCCGCGCTGGTGCACGGCGACCGCCGAGGCGAACGACGCGGAGAGCATCAGGACCAGCACACCGGTCGCGTACGCGCCGCTCTGGTCGTCGACGTTCGCGTCGAACCACACGGTGATGAGCACCGCGGCCGCCATGAAGACGAGCACCAGGGGACGGACGGCACGTGTCCACTCGGGAGCCATGCCGTAGCGGGGCAGATAGCGCGGGACGAGGTTGAGGAGGCCGGCGAGCGCGGAGGCTCCGGCGAACCACAGGATCGCGATGGTCGATATGTCGTAGACCGTGCCGAATCCCTCGCCCAGGTACTGGTGCGCGAGGTAGGCGAGCGCGCGGCCGTTCGCCGAGCCGCCGCTCTCGAACTCGCCCTGCGGGATCAGGATCGTCGTCGCCAGGCTGGACAGCAGCAGGAAGCAGCTCATGATCACGGCGGCCGTGGTGAGCAGTCGGCGGGTCTCGCGGATCCGGCCCGCCGGCTTCGCGTACGTGTCCGTGGGATCGCCCTTGACCTGCGGCATCACCGCCACACCGGTCTCGAAGCCGGACATGCCGAGCGCCAGCTTGGGGAAGACCAGGAGCGCCACACCGATCATCGCGAGCGGGGACGAGTGCTCCGCCGTCATCGCGTCGGTCCAGTCGCCGACCTTGTGCGGGTGACTCAGCACCTGCCAGGCGGCGGTGACCAGGACGACGACGTTGAGGGTGAGATACGTGGCCACGAGCGCCACGGCGATGCCCATGGCCTCCTTGAAGCCCTTCAGGAAGACCGCGCCCAGCGCAGCCACCAGGAGAAGGGTGATCCACATGTTCGCGCCGTGCGTCCAGTGCGGCGCGAAGGGGTTCTCCACGACGTGCGCGGAGGCGTCCGCCGCGGACAGGGTGATCGTGATCAGGAAGTCGGTGGCCGCGAAGCCGAGCAGCACCAGGACGAAGACCTTCCCCGCCCACCAGGGAAGCAGCCGCTCCAGCATCGCGATCGAACCCTCGCCGTGCGGGCTCTCCTTGGCGACGCGGCGATAGACCGGCAGCGCGCCGAGCAGGGTCAGCGCGATCAGGACGAGGGTGGCGAGCGGGGAGAGGAGACCGGCCGCGAGGGCGGCGATGCCCGGCTGGTAGCCGAGAGTGGAGAAGTAGTCGACGCCGGTGAGACACATCACCCGCCACCATGTGTGGCCCTGGTGTTCCGTGTCCGGGGTGGCGTGCGGGCCCGGGTGCCGGGCCGACTGCTCACTGAGCCCCTCCAGGAGCCACGCCCGCCAGCGGGGCGCGGCGGCGGAGGGCCCGCGATCCGCGGGTCCGGCCGGGTCCGCGTTGTTTGCCTTGTCCACCTGCGTGCCGGTCATGCTGCGATCTCCCCGCGATCGGTCGGGCCGGCGGTCCGGCTTCGGGCAACGAGGAGCGAGTATCCACCACGGCGTCGCGAGGGCCCGCGCCGGGGCGACCGCGCCGGAAGACGTCACCCGCGGCCTGCGCCGTCCGGCACGCGCGCGTGCAGCGCATACGCTGGCCGGATGCAGGACGAGTACCGCACCGTGGCCCGCGCGGGTGTGCACGAGACCGAGATCAACCGCTCCCGCTTCCTGTGCGCGCTCGCCCCGGCGGCCACCGAGCAGGAGGCCCAGGACTTCATCGCGGGCGTCCGCAGGCAGCACGCGGACGCCACCCACAACTGTTACGCGTACGTCATCGGAGCCGACGCCGCCGTCCAGCGGGCGAGCGACGACGGCGAACCCGGCGGCACCGCGGGCGTTCCCATGCTCCAGATGCTGCTCCGCCGCGACATGCGGTACGTCGTCGCCGTCGTCACTCGCTACTACGGCGGGGTCAAGCTCGGCGCGGGCGGACTCATCAGGGCGTACGGCGGCTCGGTGGGCGAGGCGCTGGACTCGCTCGGCACACTGACACGCAGACGCTTCCGGCTGGCCACGGTCACCGTGGACCACCAGCGCGCGGGCAAGGTCCAGAACGACCTGCGCGCCACCGGGCGCGAGGTGCGCGACGTGCGCTACGGCGAGGCCGTCACGATCGAGGTCGGACTGCCGGACGCCGACGTGACGGCGTTCCGGGCCTGGCTCGCGGACGCGACGGCCGGGACGGCCGGGTTCGAACTGGGCGGAGAGGCGTACGGGGACGCATAGACGGGCAGCGCGGGCCGATACGGGAGTAGCCGCCCGTGATGTCCGACCCGCCCGTTAGTCTCGGGGATCATGAGGCTTCTGCACACGTCCGACTGGCACCTCGGCCGGGCATTCCACCGGGTGACCATGCTCGGCGCCCAGGCCGGGTTCATCGGCCATCTCGTCACGACCGTGCGCGAGCGCGGCGTCGACGCGGTGGTCGTGTCCGGGGACGTGTACGACCGGGCGGTCCCGCCGCTGGCGGCCGTGGAGCTCTTCGACGACGCCCTGCACCGGCTGGCCGACCTCGGGGTGCCCACGGTGATGATCTCCGGGAACCACGACTCGGCGCGCCGACTCGGCGTCGGAGCCGGGCTGATCGGGCGGGCCGGTATCCACCTGCGGACCGAGCCCTCCGCGGCCGGCACGCCCGTGGTCCTCCGCGACGCCCACGGCGACGTCGCCCTCTACGGCCTGCCGTACCTCGAACCGGCCCTGGTGAAGGACGAGTTCGGGGTGGACAGGGCCGGACACGAGTCCGTGCTAGCCGCCGCCATGGACCGCGTCCGCGCCGACCTCGCCACGCGGCCGCCGGGCACCCGTTCCGTGGTCCTCGCCCACGCCTTCGTCACCGGAGGGGCGGTCAGCGACAGCGAGCGGGACATCACCGTCGGCGGCGTCGCCGCCGTCCCCGCCGGAGTCTTCGACGGCGTCGACTACGTGGCGCTGGGCCACCTGCACGGCAGCCAGACCATCACCGACCGGGTCCGCTACTCCGGCTCCCCGCTGCCGTACTCCTTCTCCGAGGCGGACCACCGCAAGAGCATGTGGCTGGTGGACCTGGGCCCGGACGGCTCGCTCGACGCCGAACGCGTCGACTGCCCCGTGCCCCGGGCACTCGCCCGCGTCCGGGGGCGGCTGGAGGACCTGCTCGCCGACCCGGAGCTGACGCGTCACGAGGAAGCGTGGGTCGAGGCCACCCTCACCGATCCGGTGCGCCCGGCCGAGCCGATGGCCCGGCTGACCGAGCGCTTCCCGCACACCCTCAGCCTGGTCTTCGATCCCGAGCGGGCTCCCGAGGACCCGGACGTCTCGTACGCCCGGCGGCTGGCGGGCCGCAGCGAACAGCAGATCGCCGAGGACTTCGTGACCCATGTGCGCGGCACGGGTCCCGACCCCCGGGAACGGGCCGTGCTGCGGGACGCGTTCGACGCCGTCCACGCCGACGAGGCCGTACGGGAGGTCGCCCGGTGACACCACCACCGCGCGGGTCCGGCGTCGACGCCGCCCACCTCCCCGCCGTCCGCACCGACCGGGACGACTTCGGCGGGGACCGCTTCGACGACAGCAAGGGGGGCCGATGAGGCTGCACCGTCTGGACATCACCGCCTTCGGGCCCTTCGGCACCACCCAGAAGGTCGACTTCGACGAGCTGTCGGCCGCCGGACTCTTCCTGCTGCACGGACCGACGGGCGCGGGCAAGACCTCCGTCCTCGACGCCGTCTGCTACGCGCTGTACGGAGCGGTCCCGGGCGCCCGCCAGAGCGGCCAGGGACTCACCCTGCGCAGCGATCACGCGGCCCCTTCCACCCGCACCGAGATCCGTCTCGAACTCACCGTCGCCGGACGCCGGATGGAGATCACCCGGCAGCCCCCCTGGGCCCGTCCGAAGAAGCGCGGCACGGGCACGACCACCGAAAAGGCCCAGAGCTGGCTGCGCGAGTACGAGGGACCGGCGGGCACCTGGAAGGACCTCAGCCGCTCCCACCAGGAGATCGGCGAGGAGATCACCCAGCTGCTCGGCATGAGCCGTGAGCAGTTCTGTCAGGTCGTGCTGCTGCCCCAGGGCGACTTCGCCCGCTTCCTGCGGGCCGACGCCGAGGCCCGCGGCAAGCTCCTCGGCCGCCTCTTCGACACCCACCGCTTCGCCGAGGTCGAGAAACGCCTCACCGAGCGCCGGCGTGCCGCCGAGGCCGAGGTGCGCGACGGGGACGCCGCGCTGCTCGCAGACGCCCACCGCATGCAGCAGGCCGCCGGGGACATCGCGGAGGTGGCACTGCCCGACCTCGCGCCCGGCGACCCGGGCCTCGCCGAGGCCGTCCTGGCCTGGGCCGCCGTCGCCCGCGGCACGGCCCGCGAGCGGCTGACCCTCGCGCACAGCGCGGTGTCGGCCGCCGAGTCCGCGCAGGCCGCCGCCGACCGCGTACTCGACGACGTACGGGAAGTGGCCCGGCTGCAGCGCCGGTTCACCGAGGCGCGGGAGCGCGCCGCGCGGCTGGAGGAGCGCTCGGACTCCCACCGGGAGGCGCAGGAACGCATGGAGCGGGGCCGCAAGGCCGAGGCGGTGGCCCCCGCCCTCGACCTGCGTGACGCGGGTGAGGCCGAGCACCGGCGCGCTGTCACGGCCGAGGCACACGCGCGTGCCGCCCTCCCGGCGTCCTTCGCCGACGCCGGCGCCCCCGGGCTCGCGGCGGACGCGCGCAGGGCGGCCGAGGAACTGGGCGGCCTGGCCTCGGCCCGCCGGGCCGAGCGCCGGCTCGGCGAACTCACCGAAGAGCGCGCCGGCCTGGACCGCCAGGAGCGTGCCGACGAGGACGTCCTGCAGGACGCCGAGAGCTGGCTCGCCACCTGGGAGACCACCCGCGCCGGCCTCCAGGCACGCATCGAGACCGCGCAGGAGGCCGCCACCCGCGCCGAGCAGCTGGCCGTGCGGCGCGACCCCGCCCGGGCCAGGCTGCGGGCCGCCCGCGAGCGCGACCAGTTCGCCCGGGACACGGACGACGCCCACGAGCGCGCTCTCACCTCCCGCGCCCACGCGACGGAGACGCGCGCCCACTGGCTCGACCTGAAGGAGGAGCGGCTCAAGGGCATCGCCGCGGAGCTCGCCGCCGGACTCGTCGACGGGGATCCCTGCGCCGTCTGCGGCGCCACCGAACACCCGGCGCCCGCGCGGAAGATCGCCGGACATGTCGACCGGGAGACGGAGGAGCGCGCCCTCGCGGTCCATCAGCGCGCCGACGAGAAGGCGACCGAGGACGAGCGCCGGCTCGGCGTCGTACGCGAGGCGCTCGCCGCCGCCTCCGCCGAGGCGGGCGACACACCGACCGATCGACTCGCCGAGCAGGAAGCGGAACTGGAGCGGGAGCACGGCGAGGCACGCGCCGCCGCCTCCGGGCTGCACGCCGCCCGCGAGCGTCTCGCCCAGGCCGAACTCGAACACGAACGACGGGTCGCCGCCCGGCAGAAGGCCGAACTGCGTGCCGCGGCCCGGGTGTCCCACCGCGACACCCTCGACCGCGAACGGGCCCTGCTGGAGGAGGAGTTGACCCAGGCCCGGGGCGCCGCCGAGAGTGTCGCCGCACGCGCCGCGCAGCTTGAGCGGCGGGCCGCCCTGCTCACCGAGGCAGCGGACGCCGTCCGCGCGGCCGAGGACGCCGCGCAGCGGCTCAAGGACGCCGACGCGCGCCTGGCCGACGCGGCCTTCCGCGCCGGGTTCTCCACACCACAGGCCGCGGCCGCCGCGCTGCTCGACAACGCGGCCCACCGAGAGCTGCAACGCCGTCTCGACGCCTGGCAGTCGGAGGAGGCCGCGGTCCGCGCCGTGCTCGCCGAGGCCGACACGACCGCCGCGGCCCGGCGCCCGGCCGTCGATCTGCGGGCGGCCGAACGGTCCGCCGAGGCCGCCGCCCGGCGGCTGCGGGACGCCGCCTCCGCCCAGGACGCGGCCGCCCGGCGCTGCGCCGAACTGGACCGGCTGTCCGCGCGCGCGACCACGTCCGTACGCCGCCTGGGACCGCTGCGCGAGGAATACGACCGGGTGGCGCGCATGGCGGGGCTGGCCGCGGGCACCTCGGCGGAGAACGAACGCAGGATGCGCCTGGAGTCGTACGTCCTCGCCGCCCGCCTGGAACAGGTCGCCGCCGCGGCGACCGTACGGCTTCAGCGCATGTCCTCCGGGCGCTACACCCTCGTCCACTCGGACGACCGTGCGGGCCGCGGCCGCAGCGGGCTCGGACTGCACGTGGTGGACGCGTGGACCGGCCGGGAGCGGGACACGGCGACGCTCTCCGGGGGCGAGACGTTCTTCGCGTCGCTCGCGCTGGCCCTCGGCCTCGCGGACGTCGTCACGGACGAGGCCGGCGGGGTGCGGCTCGACACGCTCTTCATCGACGAGGGCTTCGGCAGCCTCGACGACCAGACCCTCGACGAGGTCCTCGACGTGCTCGACTCGCTGCGGGAGCGCGACCGCAGCGTCGGCATCGTCAGCCATGTCGCCGACCTGCGGCGCCGTATCCACGCTCAGCTGGAGGTCGTGAAGGGGAGAACGGGATCGGTCGTACGGCAGCGGGGCGTCCAGGACTGAGACGCCGGTCCCGTGGCGAGTGCCCCGGGTCGACACCGCCGTGCCTGGTCGGTGGGGCAGTGCGCCGGGTTGTCACCGCCGTGCCTGGTCGGTGGGGCAGTGCGCCGGGTTGTCACCGCCGTGCCTGGTCGGTGGGGCAGTGCGCCGGGTCAGTGCCCCAGAGGGCGCCGGGGCAGCGGCGAGGAGTAGACGACGCTCGTCGTCACCGAACCCAGCGTGCCGATCCTGCCCGAGATCTCCTCCAGGTGACTCATCGAGCGGGCCGCGACCTTGATGACGAAGCAGTCGTCGCCGGTGACGTGGTGGGCCTCCAGTATCTGGGGCGTCGCGTCGACGAGGTCATGGAACGGCTTGTAGTTGCCGTTCGGGTAGCGCAGGCGGACGAAGGCGAGGATCGGCAGGCCGATGTTCTCCGGGGCCACGACGGCCGCGTACCCCTGGATGACGCCTGCCTCCTCCAGCCGCCGCACCCGCTCGGTGACCGCGCTCGCGGACATCGAGACGGCACGGGCCAGCTCCGCGAAACTGACCCTTCCCTCCCGCTGGAGGACGTCGAGGATGCGCCAGTCGGTGGCGTCCGGGGAATACGTGGTCATCAGCGAGGAATAGCAGGGAGATCCCCGGCGGATCAAGAGGGAGGCCGTGGATCACCACTTCAGGAACGGGATCACCACACGTAGGTTTCCGGTCATGAGACCCCTGACACCCGTGACACCTGTGGCATCCCTGACGAGCGGTCCGCCGGCCACGACGAACGCCGTGCTGCGCGTCGCCCCGGCCTCTCCGGCCGAGGCCGCCGCCCACTTCGGCGCGAGCCTCGCCTTCCACGCCGACGTGTCCGACGTCGCCTCCGCGCTCGCGGCCGGCGGGGACCCCGGCTTCGTCGTCCTCGACTCCCGTTCCACCGAGTCGTGGGACCAGGGGCACGTACCCGGCGCGATCCATCTGCCGACCGTGCTCGTCGCCGAGCAGGCCGAGCGGCTCCTCGACAGGTCGGTGCCCGTCGTCACCTACTGCTGGGGACCCGGCTGCAACGGCGCGACCCGCGCCGCCCTCACCCTCGCCGAACTCGGCTTCCAGGTGAAGGAGATGCTCGGCGGCTTCGAGTACTGGGTGCGTGAGGGCTTCGAGTTCGAGACCTGGGAGGGGCGGGAGCGGCACGCGCCGGACCCGTTGACAGCGCCCGTGGGCGCGGAGGACTGCGGCTGTTGAGCGGGGGCGGATCCGCCCGGCCCGCCTGAGACCGCCGACGGCGGCCGGGCCCCGGCGATGGCCCCGGGTTGTGGGGACCGAGCCGCCGTGAGTCCGTGCCCGGCTGCCGTCGGTGGCGGTCAGAGCCGGGACAACTCGTCCACCAGGTCGTCCAGGCCCAGCGAGCCCTGCGACAGTGCCGCCATGTGCCACGCCTTCGCGTCGAAGTCGTCCCCGTGGCGCCGCTGCGCGTTCGCGCGGCCCTGCAGCCAGGCCCGCTCACCGAGCTTGTAGCCGATGGCCTGACCGGGGATCGAGAGATAGCGGGTCAGCTCGCTCTCGACGAAGTCCGCGGGCCGGCTGCTGTGCGCGCCGAAGAACTCCTCCGCCAGTTCGGGCGTCCAGCGCTCGCCGGGGTGGAAGGGAGAGTCCGCCGGGATCTCCAGCTCCAGGTGCATACCGATGTCGACGATCACCCGGGCCGCGCGCATCATCTGCGCGTCCAGGTAGCCGAGGCGCTGCTCGGCGTCCGCGAGGAAGCCCAGCTCGTCCATCAGCCGCTCCGCGTACAGCGCCCAGCCCTCGCAGTTGGCGCTCACGAGGCCGACGGTCGCCTGGTAGCGGGAGAGGTCCTCGACGACGTGCACCCACTGCGCGAGCTGGAGGTGGTGCCCGGGAACGCCCTCGTGGTACCAGGTCGAGACGAGGTCGTACACGGGGAACCTGGTCTGCCCCATCGTGGGCAGCCAGGTCTGGCCGGGCCGGGAGAAGTCCGACGACGGCGCGGTGTAATAAGGAGCCGCGGCACCGCCCGGCGGCGCGATCCGGGACTCCACCCTCCGTACCGGCTCGGCGAGTTCGAAGTGCGTGCCGTCGAGAGCGTCGATCGCCTGGTCCATCAGGCCCTGCAGCCACGTCTGGACCTCGTCGACACCCTCGATGTGCCTGCCGTGCTCGTCCAGGTACGCGAGCGCCACCCAGGGCGTCCCGGCACCGGGCAGGATCTTCTCGGCCTCGGTCCTCATCTCGGCGAGCAGCCGGTGGTACTCGGCCCAGCCGTACGCGTACGCCTCGTCGAGATCGAGGTCCGTACCGTTGAAGTAGCGCGCCCAGCGCGCGTACCGCTCCCGGCCCACCGTGTTCGGCGCGCCCTGGATCGTGGGCGCGTACACGTCGCGCATCCAGTCGCGCAGCTCCACCAGGGCCCGGGTGGCCGTCCGCGCGGCGGTGTCCAGCTCGTCGCGCCGGGAGTCGGGGCCCGCGGACACGAAGTCCTCGAACCAGGCGCGGCCGTGCTCGTCCGGGGAGGACCACTCGGTGAGCTGGTCGACGAAGGTCGCGGTGGGGCGTGGACCCGCGTAGAGCTTGCGCTCCAGGCCGAGGGCGAGGGACTCGCGGTACCCGGCCAGCGCGGCCGGCACGGCGCGCAGCCGCTCGGCGATCGCCGCCCAGTCCTCGTCCGTCGCGGTCGGCGCGATGCTGAACACCTGCCGGACGGCGTGCGCGGCGGTGTGCATGTTGCCGACGGCCCGCAGCCCCTCCTCGGCGTCGTGCACGGCCAGTTCGGCGGTCAGGCGCTCGCGCAGCAGCCGCGCGCAGCGGCGCTCGGAATCGCTGTCCGCGCCCGGCTGCCGTTCCGCCTCGTCGAGGCGGGCGAGAGTCGCCCGCGCCAGTTCCGCGAGGGCCTGCTGCCCCGCGGGCGAGGGATCAGGGAGCCTGCCTGCGCTCTCCTTCACACCGAGGTACGTACCGAGGACCGGGTCGAGGGCGATGAGGTCGTCGACATACGCGTCGGCGACCTCGCGGGGCAGCGGATTCTTCGTCTCTGACATGCCGACATCCTCATACGGGAACAGGCGTCACGTCAGCCCGTCACAGCGGGCTTTTGGTCCGCATCAGCCCGATTTCGCTGTGGGCGTCGCTCCCGGCCCGGCAGGCGGCAGGAGCGGACCGCAGTCCCACTGCTGGAAGATCAACCGGGTCTCCACACGGGCCACTTCACGCCGGGAGGTGAACTCGTCGAGAACCAGGCGCTGCAGGTCGGCCATGTCCGCGACCGCGACCTGCACGAGGTAGTCGTCGGGACCGGTGAGATGGAAGACCGTCCGCGACTCCGGGAGCGCCCTGATCCGGTCCACGAACGGACCCACCAGCTCCCTGCGGTGCGGCCTGACCTGTACGGACAGCAGCGCCTCCAGGCCCCGGCCGAGCTTCGCCGGATCGAGCCGCAGCTGATGGCCGAGGATGACTCCCGCGCGGCGCAGCCGCGTCACCCGGTCCAGGCAGGTCGAGGGCGCGACCCCGACCTGCGCGGCGAGATCGCGGTACGTCGTCCGGGCGTCGTTCTGCAGCAGTCGCAGCAGATGAAGATCCACCGGATCGAGTACGACGGAATCGGCCATGGCCCGAACGTAACACGGGTTCCGGCGCCGCGTCCCCGGTCGGTGTTCAGGCTGCTGTGCATGGACTTCGGCGGAGATGACATGGACGCGGACATACGCGGCACGCGCGACACCGGCATCGGTTCCGGCAGCGGCCCCGGGCTCACCGGCCCCGGGCTCACCGGCACGGGGATCCCCGGCCCGCGGGGTGATTCCCGCACCCGTACGCGCGCTCTGGCCACCGAGGCCGTGCACGCGGGGCGGGAGGACCTCGCCCGGAAGGGGCTGCACGCCGCACCGATCGATCTGTCGACCACCTATCCCTCGTACGACAGCCGGGGCGAAGCCGCCCGCATCGACGCGTTCGCGGCCGACGGCGCCGAACCGGAGGGTCCGCCCGTCTACGGCCGCCTCGGCAACCCGACCGTCGCGCGCTTCGAGACCGCCCTCGCCCGGCTCGAGGGAACCGAGAGCGCGGTCGCGTTCGCCAGCGGTATGGCCGCGCTGAGCGCCGTCCTGCTCGTACGCAACGCGATGGGCCTGCGCCACGTCGTCGCGGTGCGCCCCCTGTACGGATGCAGCGACCACCTGCTCACCGCCGGGCTGCTCGGCTCCGAGGTGACCTGGGTCGACCCGGCGGGCATCGAGGACGCCCTGCGCCCCGACACCGGACTGGTCATGGTCGAGTCCCCGGCCAACCCGACGCTCGCCGAGATCGACCTGCGCGCCGTCGCGCACGCCTGCGGTTCCGTGCCGCTCCTCGCCGACAACACCTTCGCCACGCCGGTGCTGCAACGCCCCGCCGAGCAGGGCGCGCGTCTGGTCCTGCACAGCGCCACCAAGTACCTGGGCGGGCACGGGGACGTCATGGCCGGAGTGGTCGCCTGCGACGAGGAGTTCGCCGGGCGGCTGCGCCAGGTGCGGTTCGCCACCGGTGGCGTCCTGCATCCGCTGGCCGGGTATCTGCTGCTGCGGGGACTGTCGACCCTGCCGGTACGGGTCCGGGCCGCCTCCGCGAGCGCCGCGGAACTCGCCGGCCGGCTCGGCACCGACCCCCGCGTCGCCCGCGTCCACTACCCGCGGATCGGCGGCGCCATGATCGCCTTCGAGGTGCACGGTGACCCGCACGAGGTCATCGCCGGGGTCCGGCTGATCACCCCCGCGGTCAGTCTCGGCAGCGTCGACAGCCTGATCCAGCACCCGGCGTCCATCAGCCACCGCATCGTCGCCGAGGGCGACCGTCGCGGCGCGGGCGTGAGCGACCGCCTGCTGCGCCTGTCGGTCGGGCTGGAGGACGTCGAGGACCTGTGGGCCGACCTGGACGACGCGCTGGGACGCGCGACGGAGGTACGTACGGCGGGGGGAGAGGGCCGGAACCTGCGGGCGGAACACGCGGGTTCGGCCACCGGGTGACGGGGTGAGGCCCCGGGCGAGGTGCCCGGGGCCTCCCGAGAGGTGCGAGGACCGGTGGTGGGGAAGGCTGCCTGTCGTGGCCCTAGTCCCGGGTGACCCGCTCACCGCGCGGTGACCCGTGCCGGCCCTGCTCCTGCCCCTGGACGTACGGGAGCGGGGACGTCACCGGTGCCGTGTCCAGGCGCGCGGTGATCACGAGGGTGCCCTCCTCGATCTGGTAGTCGAGAGGGAGGTCGAGGCTCCGCATCGCGGCGACCATCCCGGTGTTGGAGGCCTGCGTGACGGCGTACACGCTCTCGCACCCCGCCTCGACCGCCATCGCCACCAGACGGCCGAGCAGTTCGCCACCGATACCGCGGCGCTGCCAGTCGTCCTCCACGAGCAGTGCGATCTCGGTCTCGTCACCGTCCCAGAGGAGATGGCCGAGCCCGACCATGCGCCCCGACGGCGTCCGGACGGCGAGAGTGCGGCCGAAGCGCGGGCTGAGCAGGTGGTTCAGATAGCGGTCCGCGTCCCCGACCGGCCCGTGGTACCGCATGGTCAGCGTGCGCGACGAGCAGCGCTCGTGCATCGCCTTCGCGGCCTCCAGGTCGGACACGTCGGCGCGGCGCACGGTGATCTCGTTGCCCTCGGGCAGCGTCAGCATGTCCTGGCCCCTGGGGATACGCGGACCCAGGCGCGCGTCCAGCTCGACCAGGGCCCGTGCCCGCGCGAACTCGGTCGGCGTGAACGGCAGGTACGGCCGCTCCACGGTGATCACCCCACCTTCCGGTGCGCGCAACCGCATCACCGTGTCCTCCAGCGCTCCTTCGACCGGCGCGCCTTCCTCCGCCCGGCCCGACCCAGGAGACCTGGCGGGCAGCGAACGAATGGTGCACCGTCCGAGCAACTGCCGGAGGGCCAGTGGAAGTTCCGCCGCGTCCAGAGCCGTGCGCGTGGCCAGGCCGAGTACGCGGGTGGGCGCGTCCACCAGGTCGTGGGCGTCGGCCCGCTCGATCCAGGTGCCGGTGCCGCCCGCCCGGGAGAGCGCGCGGGTGATCTCGGACGCGGCCAGCCCCGCGGGCGCGCGGAGCAGGAACTCGTCCACCGTTCCCTCCGCGAGCGGGTGTGTCTGCAGGCTGAGGATGTCGACCTGCCGGTGCGCCAGCGCCGTGCACAGCGCGGCCAGCGAACCCGGCTCGTCCTTGACCGTCGTCCGCATCCGCCACAGCACGGTCGCCCCGACGGCGGCCTCCGGCGCCGCCCCGGACCGCTTGGCCTCCTCGGCCTCCTCGCTCTCCTCGGCCTTCTCGGGCCGCCCGGACCGCCGCCCGTCGGCGGGCGTCCGGGCACCGGTATGGTCCGGCGGCGGCGCGTGACCGTGGCGGCGTGCCCACCAGGTGTGGAATCCGGCCGTGGCGACCAGGGCGGCGGCCGAGATCACCAGCAGGGCCGGCCCGTCGGGGCCGTGCCCGATCAGGTTGGCGACGGCGTCCGCCACCGCGACGGCCGTGAACAGCGCGGCGAGCTCGACGAGGTCCCGCCGCCAGTGGTGCACAGGACGACCGTGCTTCGCACGGGTCACATCAGACATGTCTGGAGTCATGGAGCCACTGTGAAGGAGTGGTGTTGCGTGATCACGAACGGTCTGTGACTGATCGGTAAAGTGTCCTTCTATCCCTTTTGTAGTTCTTTTTGCGGTTGTTTTGCCTCCTTCGGAGCACCTGAGTTACGCACCTGGTCATTCGGCCCACCGCGGGGCCGGTGCGGTCCGGCGCCGACGAGCCTGTGTCACACCATTGGACGAGTCACCTCGGTCAGCCGTCTGCGCGAGCTGGACGCGATCACCTCGCGCCCCGGACCGCTCGGCGGACTCCACGGCGAACGGCCGGGCGAACCGGCGGCGACCGGAGGGCCGCACCTCCGCGACCGGGAGAAGCTCGGAAGGCATCATCTGAGGCAAGGTCAGCAAGCCTGCGGGGAGCGGCGGTTGGCGCTCGGAGCCGGGCGGGGGTGCGCTGCGCGAGGTCTCGAGTCCCGGGCGCGCCGCCCGGGACGGGCCCGTCGCGTGGGGGCGGCCACGCGGGCGCGCACCGGGGGATGACTCCGGTGCGCGACCCGACATGTCGAGGGTACGGGAGTATGGAGGGGCCGTGGAGCTACTGCCCCACACGTCCCGGCTGGAGCACCTGGGTGAACAGCACGCTGCCGTCCTGTTCCCGCAGACGCACCGTCAACTCCCCGCTGTCGCCGTCGATGTCGACCTCACCGAAGAACTGGTAGCCCTCGGCCGGCGAGACGTTGGAGGCCGTCGGCGCCTTGACGAAGACCCGGTCCGGTCCGAAGGTGCCGTCGAGGGCGCTCGCCGGGAAGGCGCCCGCGTTGAGCGGTCCGGAGACGAACTCCCAGAAGGGCTCGAAGTCCTTGAACGCGGCCCGCGACGGGTGGTAGTGCTGTGCCGAGGTGTGGTGCACGTCGGCCGTCAGCCACACCGTTCCGGTGATCCCGCGGTGCTTGATGAACCGGAGCAGCTCCGCGATCTGCAGTTCGCGGCCGAGCGGAGCGCCCGGGTCGCCCTGGGCGACGGCCTCGAAGTTCGGCTTGCCCTCGTTCGGGTCGGGCACGACCAGCCCGAGCGGCATGTCGTTGGCGATCACCTTCCACACCGCGCGCGACGCGGCCAGTTCGCGCTTGAGCCACTCCAGCTGTGCACGCCCGAGGATGCCCTGCGGGTCGGTGGTCTGGCCGTCGGGCGAGTTGGCGTTCCGGTAGGTGCGCATGTCCAGCACGAACACGTCCAGGAGCGGGCCGTGGTGGACGGTCCGGTAGATCCTGCCGTCCGGGCGCCCGCTGATCGTGGAGATCGGGAAGTACTCGGAGAAGGCACGCCGGGAGTGGACCGCCAGGTCGTCGAGAGCGGTACCGGCCGGGTAGGGCGTGCCGGTCCCGATGACCTCCCCGGGGTACCAGTTGTTGCGGACCTCGTGGTCGTCCCACTGGATGATGTTCGGCACCTGGGCGTTGAAGCGGCGCAGCGCGGAGTCCAGCAGGTTGTAGCGGAAGTTGCCCCGGTAGTCGGCCAGGGTGACCGCGACGTGCGACTTCTCCTCGGTGGTGACGCTGCGGTAGACGCTGCCGTCCGGAAGCGGTGCGGTGGCCGCGATCGGGCCGTCGGCGTAGATGTTGTCGCCGCTGCACAGGAAGAAGTCCGGGTCCACCTTCGCCATGGCGTCGAAGATCCGGTAGCCGCCGATCGACTCGTTGATGCCCCAGCCCTGTCCGGCCAGGTCGCCGGACCAGACGAACCGCACGTCCCGACGCCGCTTCGCGGGTGCGGTGCGGAAGGTGCCCGTCACCGGCTCGCCGGTACGCCGTGGGTCGTCGGCGTCGGCGAGCAGGACGCGGTAGTGGATCTGCTCGCCCGCGGGCAGCCCGCGCAGCCGTGTCGTACCGGTGAAGTCCGTGTCCGCGCCGAGCAGCGGACCGTGCCATCTGCGCGGGTTGCGGAACGATTCGGTGGCGGACGTCTCGACGATCATCCGGGCCGGCCGGTCGGAACGGACCCACACCAGACCGGAGTCGGCGGTCACGTCCCCGGCCTGGACGCCCCACCCGGCCTTCGGCCGTCCGGACAGGGCCAGCGCCGGGGCGGCGCCGAGCGCGGTGGGCAGTGTCAGTGCGGCCGAGGCGGCCAGCGTGCCGCGCAGCACGCTGCGGCGGCCGGGGAGCGGAAGGGGGCCTTGCGTACGGTGTGACATGAATGCGCCTCCAGGGACGGATTCGGCCGGTGTGCAAGGCCACAACTACTGGTGCGCCGCAGCGCGTACGGAAACCGCGAGTGAACAACTGGCCCTGCGGGCAAGGGGGTCGGCTGCCGTCCCCCGGTCCCACGTGCATCGACCCGTACCTGTGCAGGCAGGTGAGCCGGGACTCTCACGCGAACCCGCGTCCGACCTCCCCGCCCGAGCCGCTCACCCGGCCGTCCCGGCCCGCACCGCCTCCGCCAGCAGCCGTACGCCTTCGCGGATCCGCGCGGGGGACCGGTGCGCGTAACCGAGGACCAGACGCAGGCCACCCGCCTCCACGACCCGCTCGTAGTCCGTCAGCGGACGCACCGCCACCCCGGCCGCGGTGGCCCGCGGCAGGAACTCGTCCGGCGGCCCGTACCGTTCGGGCAGCGCGGCGATGACGTGCAGACCCGCCGCGACCCCGGACACCTCCGTGCCGGGAAAGTGCTCCGCGAGGGCGGCGACGAGGGCGTCCCGCCGTTCCCGGTAGGCGCGCCGGCAGCGGCGCAACTGCCGGTCGTAGTCGCCCCGTTCCACGAAACGGGCCAGGAGCGCCTGGTCGACGACGGGGTTGCCCAGATCCATGGTGCGCTTGCGGGCGACGACCTCCGCGGCGAGTGACGCCGGTACGAGCAGCCAGCCGAGCCGCAGACCGGGCGCGAGCGACTTGCTGACCGACCCGGTGTAGGCGACCCGTTCGGGATCGAGCCCCTGAAGTGCCCCTACGGGAGCCCGGTCGTAGCGGAAGTCCCCGTCGTAGTCGTCCTCGATGACCAGCCCCTCCACCGAGCGTGCCCAGTCGAGGAGTTCGGCGCGGCGCCGCGCGGAGTACGCGATCCCCGAAGGGAACTGATGGGCGGGCGTCGTCACCACCGCCCGTACGCCCGACGCCCGCAGCGGTCCCATGGCCAGCCCCTCCCCGTCCAGGGGCAGCGGTACGGTGCCGACCGCGGCCGAGGCGTACAGGGCACCGTGCTCGGGGCTGCCGGGGTCCTCGACGCCGACGGCGCGCACCCCGCGCGCGTGGAGCGCGAATCCGAGCAGTGTCATCGCCTGCGCGACCCCGGACACCACGACGACGCGCTCCGGGTCCGCGACCACGCCACGGCGTCGCACGAGCAGTTCCGCCACGGCGGTGCGCAGCCGGGGCAGACCCCGGGGATCCGGGTAGCCCAGGGCGTGGTGCGGCAGTTCGGCGAGCACCCCGCGCTGGGTGGCGGCCCAGGCGGCGCGCGGGAAGAGGGACAGGTCCGGTGTCCCGGGAAGGAAGTCGGTGCCGGCCCCGGTGGGGCGTGGGGCGAGATCGCGGGCGGCCGGGAGGCCCGCTCGCACGGCGTCGCCGACCCAGGTCCCCGCGCCCCGGTCGCTGCGCAGATACCCCTCCGCGGTCAACTGTTCGTACGTGTCGGTGACCAGCCCCCGCGACACACCGAGATCGACGGCCAGCTCACGGCTGGACGGCAACCGGGTACCCGGCGCCAGCCGGCCCGTACGGACCGCCTCCCGCAGCGCGGCCTGAAGAGCGCGGCCACGCGCGCGTGCCGGTGCCGAAGCGGCCGGCAGGAGCAGTTCCCAGGCGGCGGTCCACAGGGCGGGACCCGCCGGGGCGGGGGCACCCGGGGCGGCGTCGTCCGACTCGCCGTGACTGGTCCCCGATGGCGTCATGGAAGTGGACCTTAAACCGGACCGCGGTCCTTCGTAGCGTCACCGCCATGAACGCCACCACCAAGGGGTCGCTGCTCGCCGCCCTCGCCTGTGTCCTCGTCGGAGGGTCCTTCACCGCCAACAGTGTTCTGGGCCACTACCCGTACGCGGGCGGCCAGTTCCTGCGCTACGGCCTCGCCTGCGCGCTGCTGCTGCCCCTGGCCGGCCGGAACGGCACGGCACCGCTGCGCCGTCTCGCGCCCCGTCAGTGGGTGCGGCTCGCGCTGCTCGCGGCCGTGGGCATGGTCGGCTTCAACCTCGCCGTGCTCGCGGCGGAACACACGGCGGAACCGGTTGTCCCCGGGGTCCTCGTGGGCTGTGCCCCGGTCGTCGTGGCCGTGCTCGTCCCCCTCGCCGAGGGTCGCCGTCCGCGGCGCCGGGTCCTGTCCGGGGCGACGCTCGTCGCGCTGGGCGCCGCCACCGTCCAGGGCTGGGGCCGTACCGACGGCGTGGGCGTCGCGTGGTCCGTGTGCGCGCTGGCCGGCGAGGTGGGCTTCGCGGTCCTCGCCGTGCCCGTGCTGCGCCCGCTGGGCCCACGGCTCCTGTCGGCCACCGTGTGCGGGATCGCCGCACTCGGGTCGGCGGCGGCCGGGATCCTCACCAGCGGCGGCGGATGGCTGCGGACGCCGGACGCCGCCGAGGCCACCGCGCTGCTGTGGCAGGCGGTGGTGGTCACGGTCGTCGGCTTCGTGGCCTGGTACATGGGCGTGCAGCGCATCGGCGCGGAGCGCGCGACGCTCTTCTCCGGCCTCATCCCCGTCGCGGCGGCCTGGACCGCGCCGCTCGTCGGCACGGGCACGTACGGCGCCGCGCAGGCCGTCGGCAGCGTGCTGGTCGGTACGGGGGTCGCCCTCGGCTCCGGAGCACGGGGGCTCCGCGCCGGGAGACGCGTCCCGGCCGCCGACGCGCCGTGGTCAGCGGCTGCCGTCGAGAATGACGCGGGCGACGAGCGCGGGGTCGTCGTTCATCGGGACGTGCCCGCAGCCGGGCAGCCGCACCAGCCGGGCCCGCGGAATGATCTGCTTGGCGCGGATCCCCTGCCGGCGCACCAGCAGCCGGTCCCGGGTACCCCAGGCCACGGTGACGGGCAGTCCCGGGACGTCGTCCGTGAACTGGACGCTGATACCGGCCCGCAGCGTCTCGGCGAATCCCTCGGCATGGGCCAGCGCAAGGGTCTCGGCGACGACGGCCTCGGGTGAACGGCGGCCGGGCCGGGCGTAGATGGTGCTCGTCAGGGCGGCCCGCCCGGCCGCCGTGCGCGAGAGGCGTTCGACCGCGGGGAGCGGCAGGCGTCGCGCGCCCAGCCGCATCGCCATCAGCACTCCGAAGGCGTACCGCCGCTCGGCCGTCGTCCAGAAACCGGCGGGCGACAGGGCGGTGACGGACCGTACGAGCTTCTCGCGGCCCAGTTCCAGGGCCAGGAGTCCGCCCAGCGAGTTGCCCGCCACATGCGGACGGTCGAGCTCCAGCGCCTCGCACAGCGCGCCGAGCACGGGTACCACCGTGCCGAGGTCGTGCGTGAGTCCGTCGGGCAGCGCGGGGGACGCGCCGAATCCGGGCAGGTCGACGGCTATCACCTCGCGCTCGGCGGCCAGGATGTGGACGACCGGGTCCCAGGCCTGCCGGTGGTGACCGATGCCGTGCAGCAGGAGCAGCGGTTCTCCGGTGCCCACGCGCGCGTAGGACACGGTCACGGTCTTCGGGCCGTGCGCGGAGGGGAGGCTGAAGGAGACCGTGGCGGACATGATGCTGCTCCTCGTCTGGTGGCACACTGCCGGAACCAACGTCGTAGACAGCTTGTCAGCAACCGCTACCGACGGGTAGCCCCCGGTGGCCGGGAACCGCGCGACACACGCGCGTGTCCGCCGTACCGCCGTCCCGAGCACGCCCGTCAACTCCCCCCGCACAGCTCCGGATCGGCCTGCCGGCGCGCCGCACCGGCGGAGCCCGTGCCGCCTGGACAGGACGGGACGCGTCGGCTGGGATGGAGCAGTGACCACCGATGCCGCTACCGAGGTCTTCGAAGAACACCGCTCCGTCCTCACGGGCGTCGCCTACCGCATGCTGGGGCGGGTGGCCGACGCGGAGGACGTGGTCCAGGAGGCCTGGCTCCGCTGGTCGGGCGCGGACCGGAGCGAGGTCCGCGAACCGCGCGGCTACCTGGTGCGCGTCACCACCCGGCTCGCCATCGACCGGCTGCGCCAGGTTCAGGCGCGCAAGGAGGCGTACGTGGGCCCGTGGCTCCCCGAACCGTACGTCACCGACTTCGGGAACAGCGTCGAGGACACCGCCGAGCGGGCCGTGCTCGCCGACTCCGTGTCGCTCGCCGTCCTCGTCGTCCTGGAGTCCCTGTCACCCCTGGAACGCGCCGTGTTCGTACTCAGGGAGGCATTCGGCTTCCCGTACGCGGAGATCGCCGCCGTCCTGGACCGCGGCGAGCCGGCCGTGCGCCAGCTCGCCGGGCGGGCCCGCAAGCACGTCGGGGAAAGGCGCCCGCGCTACGAGGTCGACCCGGCCGAACGCCGTGATCTGACCGAGCGGTTCCTCGCCGCGGCGGCGGAGGGGGACCTGGAGGGGCTCATGTCCCTGCTGGCCCCGGACGTCCGGCTGGTCGGCGACAGCGGTGGTCTGTCCAAGGCGCCGCTGCGGGTCATCGAAACGGCCGACAAGGTCGCCCGCTTCCTGCTCGGCGCCGCGCGGAAGGGCGCCCCCGACCTCTCGTTCCGCCTCCTGGAGCTCAACGGCGGCGCGGCGCTGCTGGCCCTGTCCGGCGACAAGCCCGACAGCGTCTTCCAGCTCGACGTCGTGGACGGCCGGATCCAGTGCGTCTACATCGTGCGCAACCCGGAGAAGCTGGTGTCCCTGGGCGACCGGTAGTCGCACCGCCCCCTTACCAGCCGAAAGCCCCTGTTCTGCGGACGGGGGCTTTCGGCGTCATGTCACGAACATCGCCCAGCGCGAACGGTCTGTGAACGCTCCGCGGCACCCCGCCTATGCAATCCGTAAGGGATCGAGGATTGGTCTTGACCAAGGGTGAGGGCGGCTTTATGGTCGCAGAGATAGTGCAGGAACCTTTAATAAACAAGGGCGCTAAACGCCGCCGGGTCACGGCGATTGCGGAGGACAGGGTGGGGACCACGCAGCTGGAAACGGTGCCGGAGCCTAAGTACTGGCATCTCAGGACGGTGCTCAGTGAGGCACTGGACTCCGAGTTCTCGGTGGGTGAGATCCTGCCCAACGAGCGAGATCTCGCGGCCAGGTTCGGGGTCGCCAGGGCCACCTTGCGCCAGGCACTCGAACAGCTCGAGCTGGAGGGACGTCTGCAGCGGCGACGCGGGGTGGGTACCACTGTGGCCCCGCCGCGCGTGGGTGTGGCCGTCGGATCCGAGCAGCACGTGTGGCCGGGGGCCGTCGGCGACGCCTGGCAGCCCACGGACTGCGCGACGACGGTGCCGCCCGCCGCGGTGGCCGACGCCCTGGAGACGGGCCACGGCGTCGCGGTGCACACCATCCGACGCTCGCGGGGCACGCACGGCCAGCCGGTCGCCGCCGAGCTGCTCTACGTGCCGGCGGCGTCGGTGCCCGACCTCTCGGCGATAGACGCGCCCGCGGGGGCGGCACGCGCCCGTGCCGTGCTGCGCGAACTGCAGCGCCTCGACCTGGACGGCCAGGACCGCGCCGTCGAGCTCGGCTCGGCCCGCGCGGACGATGCCAAGGAGCTGGACCGGCTGCCAGGGGCGCCCGTCCTCGTCGTCACGACCCGGTTCTATGCCCGGGGACGCACCGCGGCGGTCTCCGTGGCCACGTACCGTGCCGACACCTGCCGGCTGACCTTCGGGGACTCCGGCCGCGTGGAGATCCACCACGATCCCGAACGCCGGGCCTCATGAGGCCCTGAAGTCCGAAGCCCTGAAGCTCGGGCCGCCGCCGAGCCGTAGCCGTCGCGCCCCGGACACTCCGGGGCGCGACGGCTTTTCGCCAACCGGGCCTCGGCGACCGGCTCTTGGCGTGCGGTCATCGGCGTGCGGAGCCGACGCCCGGCCACTGGTGCGCGGTCCCCGGCGTCGAGCCGGACCGGCGTCGACCGTCGTTCAGCGGCGCGCCGTCACGGTCCCCTCCACCGCGAACAGCTGCTCCTCCACATGGTCAAGGGCCAGCCGCAGGGCACCCGTCGCGATGGCGGCCTCGCCGAGGAGGGAGAGCGTCACCTTGGGCGGCCGCAGACAGTAGCGGGCCAACTCGCGTCGCAGCGGCTCCAGTACACCGTCCAGACCGGCCGCCCAGCCGCCGATCACGACGAGTTCGGGATCGAGGGCGAGGGCCAGGGCCGCCACGTCGTGCACGAGCCGCTGGATGAAGCGGTCGACCGCCGCGCGGGCCCGCTGGTCGCCGCCCTTGGCGAGCGCGAAGACCTCGGCGACGGCCTGCTCGTCGAGCGGGTGCAGGGGCTCGTCCGTGGTCGACAGCAGCGTCTCGGGGGTCGCCTCGCTGCCCAGCAGATGCAGCGCCCCGATCTCTCCGGCGGCGCCTCCGTATCCCCGGTGCAGCCGCCCGCCGATCAGCGAACCCGCGCCGGGGCTCAACCCGGCCAGCACGAACACCACGTCGTCCGACTCGGTCGCCGAACCCTTCCAGTGCTCGGCGACCGCCGCCGCGTTGGCGTCGTTCTCCACCAGCACCGGGCACTTGAAGGAACGGCTCAGCCGCTCGCCCAACCGCAGCCCCGTCCATTCCGGCAGCGCCGTGCCCAGCCGTACGGTGCCGTCCGCCTCGACGATCCCGGGGCTTCCGACGCCCACCGCGCGCAGGGAGCTGCGGGCGACGCCGGCCCGGCGCAGCAGCTCGGCGACCGCGGTGCGCAGCCGGTCGAGCCGCTCGTCCGCGGGCGCTGTCTCGTCGACCTCCTTGGAGAGCGCGCCCAGTACGCGCCCGTCCAGATCGGCGAGGAGCACGGCGACCCGGTGCGGACCGATCTCCAGACCCAGCAGATGCCCCGCCTCCGCCCGGAACCTGAACCGGCGTGCCGGGCGGCCCTGGCGCCGTGCGGCGCCCTCCTCGGCAGCCTTCTCGACCACGAGCCCGGCCTCGATCAGCCCCTCGACGACACCCTCGACCGTCGGCCGCGACAGCCCGGTCACCCGGGTGATCTCGGTGAGGGTCGCGCACTCAGTGGCCCGCAGCGCGTGCAGCACCACCGCCGAATTGATCCGTCGCAGCAGAGAAGGGTCCCCGCCGGTCAACCGCCCCAACGTCCGTCCTCCCAGCTAGCGCGCGTGTTGGCCGGATCGTACTCGGCGCGGCGCGCTCCGGCGAGGGCCGGGGACCTCTTCGCCACCGGCCGGTCGTTCTCAGCCCGGGGTCACGAACCCCGACTCGTACGCCGCGATGACCGCCTGCGTGCGGTCCCGGGCGCCCAGTTTCGCCAGTACGGCGCTGACGTGCGACTTCACCGTCTCCGTGCCGACAACCAGCCGCGCCGCGATCTCCGCGTTCGACAGCCCCCGTGTCATCAGCCGCAGCACGTCCGCCTCGCGCTCGGTCAGCGCGGCCCGCTCCATGGCCGCCCGTGCCGCGGGACTGCCCGCGTCGTTGCCGTAGGCGGCGGCCAACTGCCGTACGGAAGCGGGGAAGAGCAGTGACTCGCCCGCGGCGACCAGCCGTACGGCGTGCACGATCTCGGCGGGCCGTGCCCGCTTCAGCAGGAATCCGTCGGCACCCGCGCGCAGCGCCTCGTAGACGTACTCGTCGTTCTCGAACGTCGTCACCACGAGGATCTTCGGTGGATCGCTGACGGTCCGCAGCACCGCGCGGGTGGCGTCGATGCCGTCCATGAGGGGCATACGGACGTCCATCGCGACCACGTCCGGTCGCAACCGCCGTACCAGCGGGATCACCGCGGCACCGTCGGCCGCCTCTCCGACGACCTCGATGTCCGGCTGCGACTCCAGTACGGCGCGCAGCCCGGCTCGTACGAGGGGTTCGTCGTCGACGAGGAGAACGGTGACCGGCATCGGCCCAGCGTAGATCACGTCCTACGGACCGTCAGGGGCGTAGCCCGGCACCGGTCCGGACCACCGTGCGCAGCCGATGCCGATGCCGATGCCGATGCCGATGTGTATGTGTATGTGTATGCCTATGCCTATGTCCATGCACGGATCGGCTGGTGGCCGAGCGGCACGGGTCCGTGGACGCGGACCGGCACGGGTCAGCGCAGCGGCAGGTCCACGCGCACCTGCCAGTCGCCCTCGTCGGGTCCGGTGCGCGCCCGTCCGCCGAGCAGCGCCGCCCGCTCGCGTATGCCGCGCAGACCGCTGCCCCGGCCGGGCCCCGGGACCTCCCCGTTCAGCGGACTGCGGACCTCCAGGCCGAGGCTGCCGCCGTCGACCGCGATGCGCACCCGGACCGGCACCCCGCCCGCGTGCCGCAGCACATTGGTGAGGGACTCCTGGAGGATGCGGTACCCCTCGCGGGACACAGGCCCCGGCACGGTCTCCAGCGGACCCGTCACCTCGGCGTCGACCTTCGCCCCCGAGGCGCGCGCCGAGTCCAGGAGCCGGTCGGCCTCGGTCAGCGTCGGTCTGCCGCTCGCCGGCCGCCCCGGCTCGCGCAGCACACCGAGCACCCGTTCGAGATCCTCCAGGGCGGCCCGGCCGGTGTCCTCGATGGCACCGAGGGCCCGGTCGGTGAACGCGGGATCGCCGGCCGCCCGCGCGGCGCCCGCCTGCACCACAGCCACCGTCAGCGCGTGACCGATCGAGTCGTGCAGCTCACGGGCGATGCGCGTGCGCTCCAGAAGCTGCTCGGTGCGCTCCTCCAGGGCGGAGAGCCGCTCGGCGGGGGACGGACCGAGAAGACGGCGCGCGACGGCCGTGGTCAGTTCGCCGAGGCCGACCACGCCGCCGTAGAGAGCGAGCAGGGGCAGCGGGACGAGGAGTGCGTAGGCCCAGTGCGGATGGGACACCGACACGACCGGGCCGTCGACCGGGCTCCACGCAGCCCTGAGCACGTCGATGGCGATCACCGGCAACCAGACGGTCAGCACGCAGGCCGCCGCACCCATGGCCATCCGTGCCTCCAGCCACAGCACGGTCCGCCATCTGTCCCGCCACGTGGCCGAGGGCGTGACCGAGAGCGCCGTGTCCTCGCTGTCGCGCGCCAGCATGTGGCGCGCCTGCACCCCCTCGCCGCGCCGCACGGCCGGGATGAGCCCCAGCGGGATCAGCAGTGCCGCGGGCACCCAGGGCTTCGACATGTCGATGAACAGCCACACGCTGACGAACAGCATGGGCACCCACAGATGCAGCAGGCGTGTGTACGTCGTCCCCCGGCACAGCGGGCGCAGAAGGCGGGCCATCGCGCCATCGTGCCAGGCGGCACCGGCCGTCGGCCTCCCCCGGGCGGGGGAGACGATCTCCACCCGCGGGGGAGGTGACGTCCGGTCAGGGGCGGCCACGCTGAGCACATGACCAGCATCGACGTCCAGGACCTGACCAAGGAGTACGGCGGCAGGCGCGCCGTGGACCACCTCACCTTCCGTGTTCTCCCGGGCCGCGTCACCGGATTCCTCGGCCCCAACGGCGCCGGAAAGTCGACCACCATGCGGCTCGTCCTGGGCCTGGACCGGCCCACGTCCGGCAGCGCCCGCATCGGGGGCCGCGCCTACGCCGGCCTCCACGAGCCGCTGCGGCGCGTGGGTGCCCTGCTCGACGCGGGGGCCGCGCACGGCTCGCGGACCGCCCGCGATCATCTGCGCGCGCTCGCCGCGAGCAACCGCGTCCCCGAACGGCGTGTGGACGAGGTCCTCGAGGAGGCGGGACTCGCGTCGGTCGCGCGGCGCCGGGTGAAGACGTACTCCCTGGGCATGCGCCAGCGTCTGGGCATCGCCGCCGCGCTCCTCGGCGACCCGCCCGTGGTGCTGCTGGACGAGCCGTCGAACGGGCTAGACCCCGAAGGGATCATCTGGATCCGGGAGTTGATGCGCGGGCTCGCCCGGGAGGGCCGCACGGTCCTCGTCTCCAGCCACCTCATGAACGAGACCGCGTCCTTCGCCGACCACCTCGTCGTCCTCGGCCGGGGCCGGCTCCTCGCCGACACCCCCATGCGCGAGTTCATCGACGCGCGCGTACAGCCCCGCGTGCGGGTGCGCACCACGGAGGGGGCCGCGCTGGGCAGCCTGCTCGCCCGGCACGGCATCGAGGCCGTGCCGGGGGAGGACGGACGCTGGACCGCCTTCGACGCCCGCGTGGAGGACATCGGGCGTCTCGCGGCGGCCGCGAACCTGCCGATCCTCGAACTCGCGGCGGAGGAGGCGACGTTGGAACAGGCCTACCTGGATCTGACGACGGACGAGACCGAGTTCGCCGCCACGCCGACCCTGACGCAGTCTCAGGAGGCCTGACCATGACGTTCGTACCCGCACTCCGCGCCGAGTGGATCAAGATCCGTACGCTGCGGTCGCTCGTCGGGGGACTGGTCGCCGTCCTCCTGGCCACCACGGCCTTCTCCGCGCTCGCGGGCCTCGACGACTCGGGGGACCAGGACTTCGACCCGCTGTTCTCGGTGTTCTTCGGCGTCAGCTTCGGGCAGATCGCGGCGATCACCTTCGGCGCGCAGGCGGTCTCGGCCGAGTTCCAGGGCGGCGCCCTGCGCGTCTCGCTCGCCGCGGTCCCCGACCGGGTGCGGTGGTTCCTCGCCAAGGCGGTGGCCGTCGCGGGACCGGTGCTGGTGACCGGTCTGGTCACGGGCGGTGCGAGCCTGGTCGTGGGCACCTCGGTGCTGGGCGACAGGGCGAGCGGGCTGAGTGGGAAGGAGGAACTGCGCGGAGTCGTCGGCTGCGCCGTCTATCTGACGCTGATGGCGCTGTTCGCGGTGGGACTCGCGGCCGTTCTGCGCAGCGGAGTCGCCACCTTGAGCATCCTCGTCCCGTTCCTCCTGATCGTGTCCTTCGTCGTCGGGGGAGCCTCGGGCACCGTGGCCGACTTCCTGCCGGACAAGGCGGGACAGGCGGTGCTGCACGAATCGCCGGACGGCGGTCCGGGGCCCTGGGCCGGACTCGGGGTGACGGCGCTGTGGACCGCCGGCGCACTGCTCGCGGGCGCGTGGAGTGTGCGCCGCCGGGACGCGTGAGCCCGGGAACTAACTCTGCCGGTCCTCGGCGGCGGCCGACCGCAGGCGTCCGAACTCCTCCGCCATCGTCGCGGCCGTCCAGTGCGCGTTGAGCCCACTGGGATTCGGCAGCACCCACACCCGGCTGGACCCGATCATCCGCTCCTGCGGGCCGATCACCGCACCGCGTTCGCCGAACGCCGACCGGTACGCGGTCACCCCCACCACCGCGAGCCGGCGCGGCCGCAGCCGCTCCACCTTCGCCCTGAGCAGCCGGCCGCCCTCCCGGTACTCGTCCGGGGTCAGCTCGTCGGCCCGTGCCGTCGCCCGCGCCACCACGTTCGTGATGCCGAGCCCGTACGACAGCAGTTCGTCCTGCTCGGAGGGCTTCAACAGGCGGGGTGTGAAGCCCGACAGGTGGAGCACGGGCCAGAACCGGTTGCCGGGGCGCGCGAAGTGATGGCCCGTGGCGGCCGTCATCAAAGAGGGGTTGATACCGCAGAACAGAACGTGGAGGCCGTCCGCGACGACATCCGGCACGAGCCGGTCGCGGGCGGCCTCCAGGTCCGCGGGGGTCAGCCGCGTCAGAGGATCGCCCCCGGCGTGTAGCCCGCGGCCTCCGGGTGCTGCTTCACGATCTCCTCGACACGGGCGACGACGGCGGCGACCTGGTCGGCGGCGGCACCCGTGAAGGACAGCTTGTCGGCCATCAGCTCGTCGAGCTGCGCGCGGTCGAGCGGGATGCGCTCGTCCGCGGCGAGCTTGTCCAGCAGCTCGTTGCGCTCGGCGCCCTGCTCGCGCATCGCGAGGGCCGAGGCGACCGCGTTCTCCTTGATCGCCTCGTGCGCGACCTCGCGGCCGACGCCCGCGCGCACCGCGCCCATCAGGACCTTGGTGGTGGCGAGGAACGGCAGGTAGCGGTCGAGCTCGCGGGCGACGACGGCCGGGAACGCGCCGAACTCGTCGAGGACGGTGAGGAAGGTCTCCAGCAGACCGTCGAGCGCGAAGAACGCGTCGGGCAGCGCGACCCGGCGCACCACCGAGCAGGAGACGTCGCCCTCGTTCCACTGGTCGCCCGCCAGCTCGCCGGTCATCGAGGCGTAGCCGCGCAGGACGACCATCAGACCGTTGACGCGCTCGCAGGAGCGGGTGTTCATCTTGTGCGGCATGGCGGACGAGCCGACCTGGCCCGGCTTGAAGCCCTCGGTGACCAGCTCGTGCCCGGCCATCAGCCGGATCGTCTTGGCCGTCGACGACGGAGCCGCCGCCAGTTGCACCAGCGCGGTGACGACCTCGTAGTCCAGCGAGCGCGGGTAGACCTGGCCCACGGAGGTGAAGGCCTGCGAGAACCCGAGGTGTCCGGCGACGCGCTGCTCCAGGTCCGCGAGCTTCGCCGCGTCCCCGTCCAGCAGGTCCAGCATGTCCTGCGCCGTGCCGACCGGGCCCTTGATACCGCGCAGCGGGTAGCGGCCGAGCAGTTCCTCGACCCGGCCGTGCGCGACGAGGAGCTCGTCCGCGGCGGTGGCGAAACGCTTGCCGAGGGTGGTCGCCTGCGCCGCGACGTTGTGCGAGCGGCCCGCCATGACCAGCTCGGCGTATTCGCCCGCGAGCTTGCCGAGCCGCGCCAGCACGGCCACCGTGCGGTCGCGCATCAGCTCGAGCGAGAGCCGGATCTGCAGCTGCTCGACGTTCTCGGTGAGGTCCCGGGACGTCATGCCCTTGTGCACCTGCTCGTGCCCGGCGAGGTCGTTGAACTCCTCGATCCGCGCCTTCACGTCGTGCCGGGTGACCTTCTCGCGCTCGGCGATCGAGGCCAGGTCGACCTGGTCGAGGACACGCTCGTAGTCGGCGAGGGCGGCGTCCGGCACCTCGATCCCGAGGTCCTTCTGCGCCCGCAGAACGGCGAGCCAGAGCTGACGCTCCAGCCTCACCTTCTGCTCGGGGGACCAGAGCGTGGCGAGCTCGGCGGAGGCGTAGCGTCCGGCGAGGACGTTGGGGATACGGGGCTTTGCGGGCGCGGCAGTCACGTGGATGGAGTTTAGTGCACGCGCACAGGGGGTCCGTTCCGCGCACGAGCACGGTCGAAGTGCAGGTCAGACGTACTGCCTCGGGGCCCGAGTCGCCGGGCGCGTGAGACGAATGTGAGACAGATACGCGGCGAAGCGAGTCCTGCGGTCTGTTGCTAAGTAGGACCACGTGGTGTTAAATAGTCCCATCGGCTCCCGGAAAAGGGAGCGGCCCCATCCCGGCGTTGGTAGCGCCGGAACGGGGCCTGACGGATCACCTGACTGCACAGGAGAACCGCTATGGCGAATCATGCCATCGCTCAGCACGCTGCCGCGCTCGCCGGCATCCCCACGCAGAAGCCGGCCGCCGAGTCGGACCGGACGGTGACCTACCGGCTGCGCTCGGGCGGCTTCCTCGCCCACGCCTGCCCCGCCTGGTGCACCTTCGACCACAGCGACGAGGCCGAGGTGGGCCTCACGTCCCCCGAGGATCTGCAGCACATGGGCGACGCGATCAACCTCGGCTTCGACGTCGACGGGGGACGCGACACCATCCTCGAAGCCCGCCTGGTGCAGTGGCCGTTCGCCCCGGAGGGCGACTCGGCCCCGCACATCGACTTCGTGCCGGAGGCCAGCACCGGCGAGAGCATGATCTGCCGCAGCCGGCTGGAGCTCAACGACCAGATCCGCCGGGTCCGCGCCCACTTGGGCGCCCTGGTCCGGCTGGGCGACCGGCTCTCCGACGCACAGGCGGCCGACCACGCGACCAACACGCAGTTCGCGCACGAGCCGTGGCTGTCCCTCGGCTCCGACGAGCTGGCGACGCTGCCGATCGCCTACCTGCTGAAGGTCTTCGGCATCACGGTCGTCGAGACGGAGGACACCGGCCGCCGGGCGGTCCTCGCCCTGTACGGCGAGCCGGGCGCCATGGAGGTCCGCGTCTACCCGGACGTCTCGCAGCAGCTGCGGGAGGACGAGACCCGCCGCGCGCTCCTCGCCTGGCACGACGCCCGCGAGGGTGGTGTGCGCTGATGCCGCGCCGTAACCGCAACGTGGCTGCCGACAGGCGCCCCGACCTCCTGGGTGACCTCACCACCCAGACCGTCCGTCGCATCAACCGCGAGGCCCGCCGTAAGGGGCGTGCTGCGTGAATGAGCGCGAAGCGCTGGAGCTGATCCGGGGTCTCCTCACGGAGGCCCTGGGTCAGCCCGGCCACCCCACCACCTACGTCCGCGACTTGGCCGGCCGGATCGGTGAGCTGCGGGCCACGATGCGCGCGGCCCTCGCGGTCGCCGAGCAGGCCGACGTACAGCGTTCCGTCGACCGCGCCTTCCCTGTGGTCGCGGCGTTCCTTGCCGAGGAGCGGGAGCGGCCGGTCGACCCGGAGGTGCTGGCCTGGCATCAGGGCGCCATCGAGGGCGACCCCGCGGTGTGCGGGGCCCCGCAGCCCGACCAGCCCGCCTTTCCCTGCATCTGGAACCGGTCGGCGCACGTCGACCACCGGGACCTGCTCGGCCGTACCTGGAAGGCCGGTGAGGACCGGTGAGCGCGCGCACGGTCACGCTGGAGACGGTCGACCGCGGCACGGTCACGATCCTGGAGCCGGGTTGGTGCCGGGGGCACGAGGGTGAGCCGCCGCAGCGGTACACGGACGTCACGCACCGCAGCGTGACGGCCCGCGCCGCGGGGATGCTCACGGTCCACCTCAGCCAGGCCCCGTACCTGGTCGGCTCTCCGGAGCCGTATCCGGTCGTCTCCGTGCAGCTGGACTACAACGGCGACCTGCGTGCCGATGACGTCCCCCAGTTGTTCGAGGCGTTCCGGTCCGTCGAGCGCGTCGTCGCGTTCGTCGCGGCCGAGGCGATCCGCCTGCGGGGTGAGTCGTGACCGCGAAATGGCCGATCCCCCGCCCGACCGAGCATGCCGCGCTGAGGGCCTGCGACCGCAGCACCCGCCGGCTTCCCCCTGTACCCGCCCTGATGGCCGCGCTGGTCGAAGCAGTCGACCGCCACGACCGAGAAGGCATCTGCCTGGCCTCGCACCGCGTGGTGCGGGCCGCCGCCCCGGAGGTGGTCCAGCCGTGAGCCTCCGAGACCGAGCCCGCGAAGCCCTGTACGGGGCGATGCACACGGACGACGGCTCGCCCGCGTCCGCCCGGCGCGCCAGCCAGGTCGCGTCGACCCTCGCCAACGCCGCCTCCGAGCACGGACACAACGGCACCGCCGCTGTCATCACCGGGCTTGGCGTCGCGGCCGTGGCTGCCGAATGCGCCCTGTCCAACTACGTCTATCCGCCCGGCGACTACGCCACCTTCCGAGAGGACGGCACGAAGTGAAGTTCAAGGAAGAGATCCGTAAGCGGCTCGTCGACCACACGGTCGAGGGAGTCACGCACCAGGTCGAGCGGCCGTACAGCGTGCGGACGCCGATCCTGCCGGCCGACTGGGACGCCCGCGCCATCAAGGCCGCGTCCGGCCTGGTCCTCGCTCTCACGGTCGTCGCGATCGTGTGGAGCACCGTCTCCATCGGCTCGCTGCTGCACGGCGGCGCCGGGTACGCGGCGGCCGTCGTCTTCGACATCTCGTGGCTGACCGTTCTGATCCTGGAGTGGTTGGGCCGCTTCGACCCGAACAAGCGGGCGTTCGCCCGCAACATGGGCTTCGTCCTCGTCGCCCTGACGGCCGGGGCGATCTTCTGGCACGGGATGCTGCTCGGCTCGACCGCGCTCGCTGTGGTCGGTGCTGCGGTGTCGGTCGTCGCGAAGGCCCTGTGGCTGGCGATCTTCAAGCATGTTGAGAAGCCGTTGTCCGAGGATGACCGCCAGTGGGTTCAGGCGGAGATCTCGAAGGCCAACGCGAAGCTCGCTGTGGCCGGTGTCCGTCGCCAGGCCGCAGCTGCCGAGGTCCACGCCCGTCTGCAGCTGCTCGCCGCGGAGCAGGCCCTCGGGGAGATCGGCGAACTGACCGCGAACACGGCCGAACAGCCTGCCTTGGATGTTATCCAAGGCGTCGAGATCCCGCCTCTGGCCAGGCCGAACACGGTTCGGAAGGACGTCGAACCGGTGGCGAACATTTCCGAGCTCGCACGGCAGCAGCTCACGGCTGGCGCCTCCAAGACGGAAGCGTTCGACGCAATCCTGCGGCTGGTCCCGGAGGCCAAGACGGAGTCCGTAAAGGCCACCATCCGCCGCGAGGCCGGCCGTCTCGATGACCGCCAGTCCGGTCCCTACCTGTGAGCGAGGACGACGACATGAGCGACACGTTCCAGGACCGCATGTTCATGGGCGCTGAGGCCGTCCGCGAGGCATACGAGCGCGGCGAGATCCAGGGCGCCGCCGCAGTCGAGGCCGCCCTCATGCAGGCGCAGGTCGACGCATCACAGGAGGACTGACCATGCCCACCTCGTACACCGGAGCCGAGAAGCGCCGTCTGACCTGGCTCGCCCTGAAGGCCGGCAAGCAGTCCATGGCTGGCCCGCGGGACGTCGACACCATCGACGACCGGATCAAGCGGGAGGCCGACCGTATCGAGCAGCGGGCCGAGGAGCGCGGCGCTCGCGAGGTCGACGCCCTGCAGCGCCGCCTCTCCGAGACCCGCCAGGCCGCCGCGAACGCCAAGGTCACCATGCGCACCAGCCGCGGGCCCGAACGTGCCGCCGCCCGCCGCGAGATGAGCGACCACGAGCAGGCCGCCCGCCGCATCGAACGCGAGCTCCGCCGCTACCAGTAGCCACGCCCCGGGGACGGCATCCCGCCGCCAAGCAGAACGGCCGTCCCCGGGCCTCCCAACCCTCATCAGAGAGAAGGAACTACCAGCATGACAGTGACCCTGATCAAGCCGCCACAGGGCGACGGCAGCCAGCAGGAGCGGCGCCGGGCCCGCTTCCGTACAGCTGCCCGTGCGGCCCTCGCCGACGAGCGGGTACGGTCCGTGGGCCGCCTGGCCGTCCGGCACTCCTCTTACACGGTCGGTGGCGCCCGGGTCCTCGCCCGCCGGACCTGGGACGGCCGCAGCGCCGCCCGGTACGAGCGGATGATCCGTGCCGCCGAAGCCGCGGGCCTGATGGACAAGGTCGCCGAGTGGGAGCAGCGCGGGCACGCCTTCCGCATGGCCCGCCACCGCAGGCGGATGGACACGCTGCAGGCGATGCTCGCGCTGCCGAAGGCGATCGGCTCCGCGGCCCTCGCCGGAACGGGCCTGCTGCTGTTCGTCGGAATCCTTCTGGCCTGGGCGAACAAGGATGTTCGGGATGTTCTCGTCCCGCTCGAAGCCGCAGTGGAAGCCGTCCGCTGGGCGGCCGTCCTCGCGGGTCTCATCTGGGGCCCGCTGCTGTACGCCGCTCCCTGGCTCGCTCTCGCCGGTGCCTGGTCGGTTGGCCGCAGCCGGCACGCCGCTCCGCAGTGGGCGCTGCCCGCATCGCAGCGGGACGAGGTTGCGATCACGCCCTCGGTCGTTGTGGTCGCCTTCCGGGATCTCGGGGTGTCCGCGCTGCGGAAGGCCATCGAGGACATGGGCGACGCCGGCGCGGCCCTGCTGTCGCCGATCACCATGGCGGGCTGCGGTGTCGAGGTCGACGTCACCCTGCCGTCCGGGGTGTCGACCGAGGAGATCCAGAACCGTCGCCGGAAGCTGGCCGAGAACCTGGGCAGGCACGAGCACGAGGTGTTCATTTCCATCCCGGAGGCCGCCCGTACCGTCCGCCTGTGGATCGCCGACTCCGGTGCGCTCGACGAGCCGATCGGCATGTCTCCGCTGCTCACCAGCGAGGACGTGCGCGCCGACTACAAGCTCGGCCGTGCCCCGTGGGGCCAGTCCCTGCGCGGCGACGAGGCCGAACTGAGCGTCTACCAGCGGCACCTGCTCATCACCGGTCTGTCCAACCAGGGCAAGACTGCCAGCCTGCGATCTATCGCCCTGTGGCTGGCGTTCGATGCGTCCGTCGAGTTCTGGATCGGCGACCTGAAGGGCATCGGCGACTGGGGGATGTTCGAGGGCCTGGCCTCGGTGTACATCTACGGTCCGACCGACGAGCACGCCGCGGCGGTCACGGAGATGGTCGAGGCCGGAGTGCAGGAGATGGAGCGCCGTCTGCAGGACCCGACCGGTGACCACCACCCGCTCGTCATCATCGTCGACGAGGCGCAGGTGGCGTTCATGAACCCGCTCAAGGGGCTCGACGGCCGGCCGTATGGCGGGAAGAAGGCGACGTCCCGGTACTTCATGGCGTGCCGTCGCATCCACAACCAGGGCCGCGCGGTGAACGTCACCCTGTGGCAGGGCACCCAGGACCCGACCGACGAGAACCTGCCGAAGCTGGTCCGCGAGGGTGCCCACACCCGCGCCTCCCTGGTCCTGGGCACGGAGTCGCAGGCGAAGATGGCGCTCGGTGACGCGCCGGTCGAGGCCGGCGCCGCCCCGCACCTGCTGCGGCAGGGCAAGGACAAGGGCACGGTCGTTGTCGCCTCGGACGGAATCCGGATCCCGGACGGGGAGCCGTCCATCACGGTCCGGACGTACTTCATCGACACCGACCCGGCGAAGGAGGTCGCCGCCCGCGCGTTGGAGTCTCGCAACGGCCGCGCGGCTGTCCGGCAGCTGGCGCCGGTCCGCGACGTCGACCACCTCGCCGACATCGCGCACGTTCTCGGGCTCGAGCCGCGGGTGCCGACCACGGAGGTGCTGCACCGGCTGTACCAGCTGAACGAGCCCGTCTACCGGGAGTGGAACCACAGCACGCTGAAGGAGTACCTCGAGCAGTTCGAGGCCGCCCCGCACAAGAGTGGCGTGATGGTCGTCGACCGCGAGAAGGTCCGTGCCGCCCTCGCCCGGCGAGAAGCCGCGTAGAGGGAGCCGCGAGGACCGAGGGAGTTCTCCCTCACCGCCTCCCTAACCCGCCTCCCTGTACATGACCTGCGGAAATGGCCAGTCAGGGAGGCGAGGGAGGCAGGGGCGAAGGAGCGCTCAGCCCCCCGGATTTGGGGGCTAGGCCTCCCTCCTGCCGCCTCCCTCCCCCTCTTCGAAAGGACATCGTGACGACCATCTGGGAGCCGCCGGGCGAGACGCTCGGCGAGCACATCCAACGCCTGACCGCCATCGAGGCCGCGGCCGAGACCGTGCACACCTGGCAGCCGCTGCTGATCCCGGGCGCGCTGCAGGGCTACGCCTACGCGTGCGGCGCGATCCGGTCGACGAGCCCGGCCCTGCCGCTGGAGACGGTCGGCGAGCGGGCGGACGTCCGCCGCGGGCGCATCGACCAGCTGCGCGCGGCCTCCACGTTCATCATCGACGAGGGCGCCCTGTACCGGCCCGTGGGCGGGACCGCGGCGCTCGTCGACCAGCTGGAGCGGCTCCTCGCCGTCGAGGCGCTACAGCCGCGTCTGACGCTGCGGATCCTGCCGCAGGGCGCCGAGGCCCACCCGGGTCTCGCCGGGCCGTTCACGCTGTACCGGGCGGCCGGGCAGCGGGCCGTGTTCGTCGAGTCGTTGACGTCTTCCGAGATCACCACTCGCCCCGATGATGTCGCCGCCTATGTTTCTGCGTGGGAGCGGCTCGAGGGCCTGGCCCTGTCGCCGCGCCAGTCACTGGAGTTGATCGACGGCACGAAGGGGGCGCTGTGCAGAAGGCTCAGAACGAAGCCTTGATCTGGACGACGTCGACGTACACCGACAGCGGATCGTGCGTGGAGTGGGCGCGACCCGCGGCGGGCGCCCTGGTCCGGGATACGAAGTGCCGGGAGCGGGCTCACGTACCGGTCGGGCCGGCCGCCTGGCAAGGGTTCGTCGACTGGGTGAAGGACACGCCCGCCTGAAGCGGCAGGGACCCCGCTCGAGGCGAGTAGCGATCGCTACAGACCTCGAGCGGGGCGCCGGCCGGACCGTGCAATGACAGTGACGGAGGACTGTGCAATGAACTGCTCGAACTGCGGAGCCTCGACCTTCCAGGACAACCTCGGCCGTTGGATCTGCTCCAACAGATGCGGCTGGGAAACCGGGATCAGCCCGGGGATAGGAGGCAGAAATGAACTGTCCGAACTGTGGTGCACAAACCTCGCAGGGACCTGGCGGGGCCTGGTCCTGTGGTAACTGCGGATGGTCGAGCGGGTACACGCCCGCCCCGCGGGTACCCTCGGCGCATGAAGCAGGAATGGCCACCGGAAGCCGCACCAGGCACTGATCCGGCCGCGAGGCTGGCCGACTCGGAGATCACGGTGACTGAGTGCCGTGACTGCGGAGCCGAGGTGCACGGCCTGAACGGGCGCTACGCCTGCCCGCTGTGCGGCTGGGTCAACCACTGGTCGCAGGGGTCCACGACCCTTCCGCGGGCCGAGGACGACCCGGACTATCCGGGCAGCTGACAGGCAGAAGCGCGTGAAGCCCCGGCCGGATCGTCTCCGGTCGGGGCTTCTTTGCGTTCCGTCAGTTGGCGCTCCTCCGTCCGACGTTGGCCCGGTGCGCCTGCCTGTCCGTCGCAGCCTTGATCTTCGGCTGGACCGTGACTTCGATGAGGTCGCGGAGCCGGTCGTCGTTGAAGCGGACGTGGACCTCGCTGCCGGACGCCTCGATGGCCGCCGACAGCCGCGCCCAGATCTCGTCCTGGCTCGGCCCGCCCCGGCCCTGCCCGGCCTGGGTCGGGACGTAGCGGCGGCGCACGGACACGCCGGATGCCGTGTCAGCGAGCCGCTGGGCGGCGCTACCGACGAGGTGGCCGTGCATGTCCATGCCGTGGACCATGCCGAGGACGACGTTCTTGCCGACCTCGTCGCGCATGACCCCCGACGGGGATTTGATCTTCAGGGCCTTCTTGATCTGCGTGATCAGGTCCTTGGCGAGCTTCGCCATCTGCTTGGCGAGCGCGGCCTCCTGCGACTTCAGCCCGGCCAGGAAGCCCTTCGAGGCGTCCTTCCCGGAGTCGTACATCAGGTCGGCCATGTCCCGGCCGAAGCTCGTCGCGAGCTTTCCGCCGGACGCCATCAGGCTGTTCAGCTTGCCGATGTCGGCGGTGGTCACGTTCTTCGCGCCGAGGATTGACGCGAGCTGGCTGCCCGGCCCGGCATCGGACAGCTGCTGAAGCAGATCCTTCGATGCGCCGCGCGCCTTCAACGACTTCGACAGCGCGACGAAATTGCCCGCCGTCTTCTGCTGGGCAGTCGATTGCGAGATGAGGTCGCCGATGTTCATCGCCGACGTGCCGGAGATCGCCAGGAAGTCCTTGATGCCGCCGGCCTGGTCGGTGGCGTACTGGTTGGCCGCCGCGATCTGGCTGGCGATGCTGGCCTTCTTCGTGGCGAGGGACTGGAGCTGGCCCCCCTTCTTCTGGACGTTCGCCGCGGTGCCCTTGAAGCCCGCGTTCAGCAGTTTCGTGGCCAGCGACTTGACCGCCGAGGCGATCGCCGCCGACGTGCCCGTCGACAGCGTCTTCGAGAGTCCCGTCGCGATCGTGTTCGCGATCGACGTCTTCGCCGACCGCTGGGCGTTCTTCAGCGCGATGTTCGCTGCGGCGAGTTCCTTCTGAGCAGCCCGGAGCCGCGTCTCGGCCGCGGCGACACCCTTGTGCCGGCGCTTGGCCGAGGCGACTGCGTTCTTCGCGTCCTCGACGCGCTGCCGGTCTCGGTGCACCCGGTCCGCTGCGTTGAGGATGGTGCCGGACGCGTACCCGGGGAGCTTGATGCCGTTGGCCTTGGCGAACGCCATCGACTGCGGGTTGGACAGGACGTCCTCGCCGCCCTTGAAGTTGACCAGCTCCGGGCCCTTTTCGCCGACCCACGCCAGACCCCTGGCGGCGCCGCCCGTGCCCTTCGCGTACCAGTGCGGCGAGCGGGCGAGCCACTGCGAGTACGCGTTGACCGGGTTGCCGTACCGGGACGCGATGTAGGACATGCCCCACTTGATCTGCGTGGAAGCGTTTGTCTTCCAGTCGCCGCCGGCCGACGCCATCTTGCTCGCTGGCAGCGACTGCGGGATGCCGTAGGCGCCCGAGGACTTGTTCAGGGCGCGTTCGTTCCAACCGGACTCGCCGTTCCACAGGTTCTTCAGGGCAGCCCACTGCGGGCCGGACCAGCCGCGGGCCGCAGCCAACGCCTGTCCGATCTTCTGGTTGGCCGACGAGCCACCGCCGCTACCGCCGAGCCCGAGGAGACCGAGCAGGTCGCCACCGAGCCCACCGAGCGCCTTCAGCGCCTTGCCGGGCAGCTTAGTGACGCTGACCAGGCCCTTCTTGACGATCGACCCGAGGGCCTTCGGCAGCGAACCGAAAATCCTTTTCGCGATGCTCGTGCCGTTGGTCTTGGCCATGCCCTTGATCAGGCCGGAGACCAGGTGGCCGCCGATGCTCATGAAGACGCGCGAGGGCGAGCGGATCCCGAAGAACTTCTTCACGGCGCCGACGACAGGATCGACGATCGTCTTCTTGATCCAGCCGCCGATCCCCTTCATCGTCCCGACGACCCCGGACTTGAAGCCGGAAATCAGGGCGGAGCCCTTGCTCGTCAGCCAGGTGCCGGCCTTCGAGAAGCGGCTCGTCACGGGGCTGATGATGTGCGAGCTCGTCCACGAGCCAATCGCCTTGGCCCCGCCGACGGCACCGGACTTGAAGCCGGACACCAGCGCCGACCCCTTGCCGACGAGCCAGGAGCCCGCCCGACTGAACCTGGACGTCACCGGCGTGACCATATGGTCAACGATCCAGCCGCCGAGCCCCTTCGCGCCCCTGACGACACCGTCCTTCAGGCCGATCGCGATACCGCGGCCCTTGCCGACCAGCCAGCCGGACGCCTTCACGAACGGCTTCAGCACGAGCGCGGCCAGTTCAGCAGCCTTCGAGGTGACCCAGCCGAACCCCTTGCTGATGCCGGTACCGAGAAGGTGGGCGGCGCCCTTGCCCTTCTCCATCAACTTGATGCCCCACACACCGATGCGGGTCGTGATCACCCCGGCTTCCTCTTCGATGACCTTCGCGCCCTCGGGGAAGACCTTCGCGAACCCCGCCCACGCGTGGCTGCCGAAGAACTTCGCGACCCGGTCGAAAGCCCGCGAGAACGGACCGCCGAGCTTGTCGAGGCCCCGGAGGACGGGGGCAAAAATCTTCAGGATCGGGATCTTGCTGATGACCTTTTCGAGCGGGCCGGCCAACTTCCCGATGCCGATGAAGGAGAGCGCGGCGAGCACCGTGTCCCACCAGTGCTTCTTCCAGAAGCTGGGGCTCAGCAGCTCCGTGCCGAAGCTGGTTATGAAGCCGATCGCGAAGCCCAGCGACTTCCCGCCGACCTGCTTGCCGATGTCCACCCAGTCGAGGCCGCCGAGCGCGTCGGCGAGCTGCTTGGTGAGCTTCCCCGCGTTCTTCGCGATCCACTGGAATGCCTTGCCGAGGGCGGTGCCCAGCTGGGCGCCCATCTTCGAGAAGTCGGCGTTGCCGATGCCGCTGGAGACCGCGTCACGGAGTTGCTTGCCCAACTTCTCGGCCGGCGACATCGCAGCCTTCGCGGCCTTCGGTATGGCCAGCATTCCGGGGTCGGACTTCTGCTTGAACAGCGCGGGAGCCTTGGGGGCGAGAGACACGGCCTTCTGCGGCTTCGCGAGCAGCCGTGGCGCTTGCGGGACCGTCAGCGCCACTAGAGGCCCCTTCGGACTTGCAGGGCCCTTCTTCCCGCCGCCGGACAAGCCGTCCATGAAGTCGCCGAGCATCGCGGTCGGCGACTTGCCGCCCGTCAGCCCGGAGAAGAACCCGGACAGCGTCGACTGCGCCTCACCGACACTCCGCTTGATCGCCCCGACCGGGATCAGATCCCGCATCACCTTGCCGAAGCCGGCCGCCGCCGGCATAGCGGTCGTCGCCAGGAAATGCACGAAGTCCGTCACAACAGGTAGCACCTTCGTGCCGACCCGGATGCCCATGACCTCCAGGTTGGAGGTGAGCAGGTGCCACTGCGCTTCGGCGGTCTTCCGCTGCATCTTGACCGCGTCGTCGAACTTGCCGGCGCTGTGGTTGATCTGCTCCTGCTTCTTCTCCAGCACGTCCAAGTTGTTGAGCATGAGCAGGATGCCGCTGGAGGACCGGCCGCCACCGAACGCACGGGACAGCAGCTGGGACTGCTTCGAGGCGGACATCCCCGACTTGTCGAGGTGCTCCTTCAACAGTCCGATGGCGCCGATCAGACCCTTGGGGCCGCGCATGGCGTCGGCGAGCTGCAAACCGGTGAGATGGATCTTCCCGAGCTGCTTCTCTGCCGCCTTCGACGGGGCGCCCAGCAGCGAGAAGCTCATGCGCAGGCGGGTCGCAGCCGACGCGGAGTCGATGCCCTCATCCGTCATCAGCGCCAGGGCGGCACCGACCTGCTTCATCGACAGGCCGAACGTCTTCGCCGACGGGAGGATGCCGGTACCGATGGCCGCGTTGAACTGGTCCATCGACATGTTGCCCGCGCCGATGATCGCGTTCACCGTAGAGACGGCCTCATGGAACGAGGTGGCGCCCTTGATTCCGGTCCGCCACGCACCCGCGAGCGCGTTCGTGGTCTCTTCGAGGTTCGCGTGACCGACCGCCGCGAGGTCAGAGCTCTCCTTCAGGGCCTTCATCGCCTGGACGTTGTCCATGCCGACGCTCTTCAGGTGGTACAGCGACTCGGCGAGATGCTGGGGGCCCTGCTGGGTGCTCGTGCCCAGCTTCAACACCTGGTCCGAGAGGACTTTCACGTCCTTCGCGGTGCCGCCGGCCTGCGTGGAGATGCGGGTCATCTCCGCCTGGAAGCGGATCGCGTCCTTGGTTCCCTTGGCGAGGCCCGCGGCAAGGCCACCTGCGACTGCCGCACCGGCGACCATCGCGGCCTTACCGAGCCTCCCGAAGACCTTCTCCGTCGTCGACGCCGAGCGGCCGATCTTGTCGAACGTGCGAGACGCACTATCGCGGGCGATCAGGTCGTACTTGATGCTCGTTGTGGCCACGCCGGATCACCCCCGACCGTCAGAAGCGGGCAGCATCCTTGCCGCCAGATGCTCACGCCGAAGCCGGATCGCCGCCTCGACCGCGGCCCGCTCCCGGACAGCCGCCGGATCCTCGCGGCGCCGCTCCAAGACGATCCGGATCGACGACAGGCAGCCCTTGGCGGCCCCGTCCCGCAGCGCGTTCGCCTCAACCCACCGCCGGAGGGCCACATCGCCGTCGGGCATCTCGCCCCAGCTCGGAGGGAACACTCCACGCACCGTGAGCGGGTTCGGCCCGTACAGCGGATCGTCGCCCGCCGCGTACTCGACCCGGCTCACGAGACGAGATCCGATCGTGCGGCGAGCGGAAGATCCGCCTCGCGTATGTACAGGAGACGGGCGGTGTTGCAGAACCCGGGAACGCCCTCCCACGCCGGACGGAGAACCTGCCGCTCATACTCAGCGCCGGCAGCAATGCCGGCTCGGTACCCCAAGTCCTCGTACTGCAGGACATGGTTGGTGTTGCCCGCTTTCCTGCGCATAGCCATGTGGGCTTCGATCACCGCCTCGCGGCGGCCCGCCTCCCACGCTTTGCACGCTTCCAGGTACTCGTTCCAGTTCATCGGCGCTCACCGCCACCGGAACGCGTCTCGACGGGCGCCGCACCGTCCCACGGCAGTAGGTCCGTCAGATCGAGCGTGCGGCGTTCCAGGGCGGCCTGTACGACGCGCACAGCCTTCCCCAGCTTCACCGGGTCGGAGGCGTTGCGTTCGGCCGCGTAGCGCTTCGTGGCGGCCCTGGCCGCTGCGGTACGGGATGGATCGGACATAGGGAAGGCTCCTCATCGAAGACCGCGCTGCTGCGCTGTTGTCTCGACGGGAGTTCGCTCGCCACCACAGGTGTCTGAAATTCAGACACCTGCCCGGGACCGGCGCCTTCTCGCGACCGGCGGCCGAGCAATGTCAACTTCCGCGTTACGCCACAGTCCGTTGTGTGCTTCACCGAACCCAGAGCGGTTCGCCGACCGGGTGCCCCCAAGTCAACGCCGTGACAGTCCGGCTACGCGGTCCAAGACCGAGAACGCCTACCTGAAATGACGGTAACACGCAACGTCACTCCGACAACATGCGCAAATGCAGTTATGAGCTGGCCGGGGATCGACCCTCAGGGACCCCCGGCCAGCAGGGGCCGCGCGACAGGCGGCGCGGCCATGCGAGCGGGTGTTGCCGCCGGACCCGGTCTAGGACCGGGTGGCACTCCAGCGGCCCGAGGCCCGTCAGTCCTCGACACCCAAACCCGCAGCTCAGGGGCTCAGAACGATGGTGCCGCGAGGCCGCTTCCGCCCAGCTCGACCACAGAAGTCGGGTACCGGCCGGCAGTGAACGCGAGGTAGCCGTACACCTGGAGGCGGACCGTGAGGTTGCCGGAGCCGACGTCGGGGAGGACCCGCGAGCGGATGCCCGACTCGAACAGCAGCAGATCCGAAGCGCGGACGATGTGGATGACGTCCTCGTTCGTGCCCGCGCCGAGCGTCGTCGGCATCGACGGGTCCGTCACCACGGGCAAGCCGTGCATCTGGCCCACCACCTGCTCGGCCGCGACCGCGCCGAGCGTCGCCACAGCGTTCTGCGGGTTGCCCGCGTCCGGAACGACCAGAGGGCGGCCCGCGGAGTCGGAAGCGGCCAGGAACCACGCCCACCGGCGCGGATGCATCACGATCACGGTCGGCGGCATGAACCGCAGGGTGTGCACGCGCTGCACCGCGTCCGCGAGCTTCGAGTACAGCTGGGCCACGGTCGGCGTCGCCGACGTGTACGCGATCGTCGTGATGCCCGCTGTCGACCGGATCCCGGTCACCTGCCCGGACGTTCCGGTACCGGCGATGACCTGCACGTCCAGCTTCGTCGCGAAGTCGGCGACCAGGTCCCGGAACACGATCTGATCGAAGCTGACCGGCGACTGATCCAGCAACTGGATCGCGACGTCCTGCTGGCCGGCGATCGTGCGAACCGGCGCCGTCACGGACGTGTCCGTCAGATCGGTCTCCTGGACCGCGCCGTTGTCCGCGGTCTGCACCGCGGTGGCCGTACCCGTCGACATCTTCGGGATGTTGATGGAGTCCGTACCCGCGGGCAGGGGCTGCGTGTTGCAGACGTTCGCGTAGGCGCGGCCGGCACGGGCGAGGTCGACGTACTGCGACATCAGCCACAGCGGCGGGACCGCGAAACCGCCGGCCCCATCGGTGCGTGTGAGATCCCGGTACTCGGGACTCGCGGCAGCCTCCGCGACGTCCCGCGCGTGACGCTGCAGACGCTCGCGAGAACCGCCGTCAACGTCCATGTTCAGCTGGACACGCATCATGTCCTGGAGATACGAGCGGCCGTTGCCCTGCTCGTAGGTGCGGCCCTCACGAACAGTCTCGACGCGGGTACGGGCCCGCTGCACAGCTGCCGCGCCGTCAGAGATGGTCGCGGACCGCTCCGCCTCGTCGGAAAGCTCGGCGATCCGCTGATCGAGGCGCTTCAGATCCTCGTCGAGGCGCTTGACGTAGCCGGTGAGCTCGCGGAACTCCGCATCCTCTTCCGGATGCAGGTAGTCGCGGGCCTCTTCTTCGGCAACGGCCGTTATGGCGGCGCGCCTGGCGATGACGTTCTCGCGATCCCTCGCGGTCTGCTCGCGCTTGCCGATCAGCCGCTGGAACATCGCAGCCGTCTGCGAATTGGACGTGGAAGACACAGGTTTCCCCTGGTGGGTGTGCGCGTCGCGCGCTCCAGTGCCAGGGGCGAAGGCGTCGCTGGTTGACGTGGTGTCGTCCAGTGCCAGGACTTGCATCTCATCTGCGGGGCCAGTGCCAGGCCGCCAGCGTCAAGCCTCAGTGCCAGAGGCCGCGCCAGATGGAGCTATCGATCACGGTACGCCGGAATGTGCTAGCACGGAAGTGCTACAGGCGATCCACGGGAACCGACACGCCCCAGACGGTGCAACGGGTGTGCCACCACACCGCGGCGTCGCCATAGGCAGCCGCTCCCGACCGCAACGGCTGCCCAGCCAACAACGGCTGCCCGCAGCGATAGCAGAGAGCGCCAGGCACCGGAGGATCCGTCGTGCGGGCCGCAGGAGCCACGGGGGTCACGGGAGCCGCTACAGGCCGCTTCCCCTGCCTCCGGCGCCGATTCCCCAACCTCGCCCCCGCAGCACGGTTACACGAAGCATGAGTCAACCTGCGCGGCCCCTGTGCACCGCCCTCCACCAGCGGTACCATGTGGTCGAAGTCGAGATCCTGGTCCAAGTACATCGGACGAGAGCAGAACGGACACGGCTCCCCCTCCTGCAACTGACCCAGCGCCTTCGTGCGGGCCTTGCGGTGACCGGCCCCGTAGGGGTAACGCTCGGAGTCGGGCATAACTCGGAACCTTTCGCCTTAATTCGGGGCCCCAAGATCATCTTGGGGCCCTTGTGGTTTTTGCGGGGGGATAGATTGAGTTCACGGTGGGCGGGGTCGTTCATGATCCACTCAAAGATCCACTTTTTCTAGCGATCATGCCCCTGACCTGCGGTTTTACCGCTTACCGAGCAGCTTGCAGCCGTCGCGGTGCTCGATGGCCACGTCGACAGTGCCGTCCGGTCCAGAGTCCAGCTCGGCGGGTCCTCCGCACTCCGGGCACGTCGGGTCCACCGCGAACCGGGCGACGAACGCGGCGAGCTGGCCCGGCTGGCTCATCGGGACGTCGACGACGCGAGGCCGGCTCACGCGCACCTCCGCTGACGGCTGCGCATCTTGCTGCTGCGCCTGGTCGCCCACCACATGTCTCGGGCAAGGGCGTTGGCCTGCTTGCTGTGCTGCTGCTCGCTGCGCCTTCCTGCCTGCTGGGCGCGCTGGTCGAGCAGGGCACGCATGCGCTCCTGGTTGGTCATGCTGCTACCTCCTGGGGGATGTCGTGGTTGGGGCACTGGCCCCCGTGTACGTCACTGCACTGGGGTAGGTGCGGGGCACGGCATAGGCGGGCACCACACCCACGCACGCACGGCCTGCCCTTGCCGGCCTTGAGCGGGCGGTCGCACACCACGCACCGGTGGCGGGACCGGGCGCTCACAGCTGGCCCTCGTCAACCGTGTTCATATCGCCACGGTTGGAGTCGGCAGTCGTGGCCGTATCGACACGACTGAGGTTGCGGAGCTTCTGAGCGTGGCGTGCCGCCAGCCCGCGGCGCCGCGTTGCATCCAGCTCGGCACGCCGGCGCCGCATGTCCTCCTGCCGCTGCTTGGCCGCGGCGATACGGGCCTGCACCTGCTGCTCGACGTGGCTGGTCACTGGTGCTCCGTTCAGATCTGCATGGCGGGGTGGCATTTGCCGCAGATGGCGGTGTGCTCCTCGCCGGTCCAGTCGGGTTCGGTCTTCAGGCGTGTGACGGGGTCGCAGTTGGGGTTGCCGCAGTGCGGGATCTTCGCCGCCTTGACGGGGTCGGCGGGTTGCCGCCAGACGCTGTTGTCGTAGTTGCGGCCGAGCTTCGGCCGCTTCTCCTCAGCCGCCAGCTGGCGGCTGATGGCCATCCAGCCGGCGACCTTCGCGTCGGTGCCGGTGAGCGTCTGGCCGGTCTGCATGCGCTGCTGGGCTCGGTCCATGGCCCGGTCCCACATGCCGCCGTCGGCGCCGTCCTGCTGGCCGTTCTGGGCGGCAAGGATCGCGATCCGCTTCGGGTTGCAGTCGGGGCAGGCCTGGTGGGTGCCGTCGATGATCCGGTAGCGCATGCGGACGTTGGTCCTGGCGGCCGGGTTCTCTTCGAGGCAGGGCTGGCAGGCGTCCGGCACCTCGGCAGCCTGCTCGGTCGCTGCCGGGTGGCAGTTGGTGCACGGGTCGCACGTGATTGGGTTGACGCGCAGGGCCAGATCGGTGGCTGCTGCCGGGTTGCGGCCGAGGCAGTCCCAGCAGGCGGGCGGTAGCTGTTGGGATACGCCCACGGCTGCGTCCGGCAGTTCCTCGTCGGACAGCCGGTGCAGGTACACGGAGGCAGGCGAACGGACGGTGGGGTCGTCGCTGATGTCGAGGTAGCGGCGGAGCCCGCTCTCGGTCCATCCGTCCTTGAAGGCGGCAACGACGCGCATGGAGAGCTTGGCTCGCCGTGTCTGTCCTGGCTGCTTGCCTCGGTAGTCGAGGCTGTCGACGAAGGACTCGGCGCGGGCGATCGGCTTGTCTTGTTCTTGATCTTCTGAAGAAGAGAGATTCCCGCCTCCGCCTCCCTCCTCGGTCGTGACCGTGTCGGTCACGTCTCCGGACTCCTCAGCCGCGGAGGAGGAGGGGGAGTCTTTAGAGGAGAGATCAAAAGAGGAGACAAGAGGAGTAGGGGTTAGCTGTCCGCTAACCCTCTCTGTAGCTGTCAGATAACCCAGTCCGTCGACTGCGTTAGCTGTCAGATAACCCTCAGGGTTAGCTGTCAGATAACCCTCTTCTGGATCTTCACCGACTGCGTTAGCTGAGGGATAACCCTCTTCCGGGGAGGGCGGGCTGTCCTCCACAGAGGTCCCGTCAGGACCTCTGTCGCCGTTTGCAAGGTCCTCGGAGGACCCCGCAACGGGCTTGGTGCAGTGGCCCTTGTAGCCGCTGTGCGGGGGGTCGGGGCACAGCTCGACGAGCCGGTACACGGCGTGCTGGCCGGTGTAGCCGCGCACCTCCTTGCCGTCGCGCTTGGCGAACTCCAGGGCCTTCTTCTTCATCAGTCGGTTGACGGAGATCCGCCAGGACGGAGCTGTCTTGCCGGCGCGCTTCAGGATGTGCGGGGCGTGGACGGCACCCCAGGTCTCGCGGCTGGAGTCGTTGGCGTTCTCGGCCAGCACGATCAGGTCGCCGCGCTCGCCAGGCGTCAGGCCGACGTCCTGCCAGTGGTCGAGGATCTCGACGATCAGGCGAACTCCCAACCTGATCACCCCTTTCCGGCAGGGGTGCGTACAGAGTGCGCACCCTTCGCTCGTCGCGGCTGGAGCTCTGCGAATGCACGATCCACGGACCAACCCCGGTTGAGGCGTTGCGAGAGGGTGCTGTACTTGATCCCGGCCAGCTCTGCCCACTCGGCCAGGCAGCGCGTCTCTCCCTCGAACGTGATCAGCCGGTTGAAGCGCCGGTTTCGGTTCTGCTCGGTGTCCGTTGCCCAGCGGCAGTTGCTCGCGAAGTAGCCGAGGGAGTTGTTGATCCGGTCGATCGACAGGCCGGCGCGGTATCCCGGCCCCATGTCCCGCTCGAACGCCTCGAAGGATTTCCGCCACTCGGCGCAGACCACTATCCCGCGGCCTCCGTAGTGCTGGAAGTTCGCATTATTCTTGTTCTCGCAGCGGTCGATCATGCCGCGCCACACCCGGTACAGGGGCGTACCCGACTTGCCGTGCGTGCGGTTGAGGACAGCCATCCGACGCTTCGACAGGCACCCGCAGGACTGGGTACCGCCGTCGCGAAGGTGATCCCAGCGGACGGTCACCTTCTCGCCGCATTCGCAGGCGCAGTCCCACATGGCTCTGTGTGCAGCGTTGTGGCCCGCATAGGCGACGACCGTCAACAGACCGAAGGTCTCTCCAGTCGGGTCTGGGATCTTGCGGCCTGACGGGATGATCAGTACGGGCCAGGCCGACAGGCCGACAGTCTGTCGGCCTGTTCCAGGGGTACGCACTTTCTGCGGACCCTTGCCGGCCTGTCGCGACCTGTCGGTGCCCTGTGGCATGCTGTCGTCAGCGACGACCGCGTTGCTTCTACGACCCCCGGCACCTGCGACGTGTCGGGGTTCGTTGTTTTCCGGGTTCATGCGGCTTCCCTGGCCTCCCCGGACAGCAGCCTGATCAGGTCGGCTGTGATGACTACGTTTCGGTTGCCGAAGGGCAGCGTCTTGACGGGGCTGTCGCCTCGACGGACGCGCTCTTGCAGATGCCGGGGGCTGCAGCCGAGCGCACTGGCCGCCTTGGGCAGGCTCACCGTGGCAGGCCACTTCCGGACGTCGGCGAGGGTGGGCTGTGTCTTCCTCATGCGGCACTCCTCGGGCTGACCGTGCACTCCGTGAGGAAGTCCTCGATGGTGCTGATCCGGTAGAAGACGCGACCTCCTCGGCCCTTGCCGGTCTTGATGTAGGCGGGGCCTTCACCGCGCCACCGTCGTTCCGCGAGCGCGTGCACGCCTCCGAGGACGGGGTAGCGCTCGCTGACTTCCTTGGGAGACAGGAACTCTTCCTGCACCGTCTACTCCCTTCTAAGAACGTGTGTTGCTTACTGGGACCAAATGATCCTATGCTGGATCTATGGAGACTGTAGCACCCGACACCGGGCCCACAACAAGGTCACGCTTGTTGCTTAATCTGTCTTCCATGGCAGAGCAGCAGCGCGGTCGACGCGCCATCGAGGTAGGACCCACCGGCCAGACCGTGGCCGCGAACATCGCGCGTCTGAGGGAGCGTCGAGGCCTCACCACCCGTCAGCTGTCCGGCGCCCTTGAGCGTGCCGGCCGTGCCATCCCTGCCTCTGGGGTCACCCGGATGGAGAAAGGGGAACGGCTTGTCACCGCAGATGAATTGGTTGCCCTGGCGGTGGTTTTCGGCGTGAGCCCTTCCGCGCTCCTGCTGCCCTTCACCGAGAAGCCCGACACCCCTGTCGCTGTCAGCGGTGCCGGCCAGGTGCCAGCGCTCGCGGCGTGGGAGTGGGCGGACGGCCGAACGCCCCTGAAGTTCGCGCCGGGGCGGCACCCCGAGGATCAGTGGATGGAGTACAACCTGTACGGCCGTCCGGCGTGGCTGCGTCCGCTCCGTCCCGGAGGTGAGCAGTACAGCCCCGAGCAGATGAAGGCCTACCGCGAAGAGGGGAACGTGCGCGGCTCCTTCAGTTGGGATGAGAAGGGCGAGCCGGTGTGGAAGTACCCGCCCAACAGGGGTACCGATGGCTGAGCCGAAGCGGATCGTCCTGGCGAACGGCAAGGTCCGTTATCGCCTGATGGTCGACGCGGGCCGCGACGAGAACGGCAAGCGGGTGCAGCTCACCGTCACGCGGGACACGGCGAAGGCGTGCCGTGAGGAGCGGGACCGGATCGCCCACGAGCGGAAGGCCGGCTCGTTCGTCACCCCCAGCAAAATCACGCTGGGGGAGTGGCTGGATCAGTGGCTGGAGTTCAAGCGGCGTGACGTCGAGGAGACGACGATCCGGGCGTACCGGCTCGCCCTCATCCACGTCTACGACGACCTCGGGCACATCCGGCTGCAGGAGCTGACTGAGGATCACGTGCGCGACTTCGTCGACGAGCTGGTCGCGGCCGGACGTCGGAAGGGTGGGGAGCCGGGTACGCGTCTGGCGGTTTCGACCGTCGAGGGGATCCTGATCCGGCTACGGGGCGCCCTCGGTCGGGCTGTGGTCCGCAGGCTGGTCAGCGTGAACGTGGCCGCCGCGGTGCGGCCGTCGCTCGCCGACAAGAAGACCGACAAGCGGGAGCGCGACAAGCCGAAGCCCTGGTCTGTGGCCGAGGTGCAGACGTTCATCCGCGGGATCTCCGGCGACCGACTGTTCGCCCCGCTGCTGCTCAGCCTGATGGGGCTGCGCCCGGCCGAGGTGTGCGGCCAGCGGTGGACGGACGTGAACCTGGTCGACGGGCTGCTGTCGATCGAGAACACGCGGACGATGATCGGCAATCACATCGTGCTGGAGAAGGACACGAAGACGGCTTCCGGGGAGCGGGCCCTGCCGTTGCCGAACGGTCCATGGGAGGCGCTGCGGCAGTTGCGCGCCCGGCAGGCTGCGGAGAAGCTGGCGGCCGGCGAGGCGTACACGGATACCGGCTACGTCGTCGTCAACGAACTCGGGATGCCGCTCAACACGCGGCAGCTGCGTGAGCACGCCTACCGGCTGATGCGGGAGCACGACCTCAGAAGAGTGCGGCTGTACGACGCGCGGCACTCCGTCCTCACGGCACTGGCCGTGTCAGGGGTGCCTGACGTCATCCTCGCCGCGTGGGCCGGCCACACGAACGCGGCCTTCACGAAGAAGAAGTACGTGCACATCGCCCCGGAGGACATGCGGGCTGCGGCCAATGCGCTCGACGTGTTCCATACCGGAGATCAAAAAGCCCTGTTGTGAGAATCTGTGAGATTTGATCTTCCGGAAGGGCAATAGCACCACGTCTGACCTGCACACATGACTGAGCCTGTAGAACAGTGGATGGATTCTACTGGCGATTCCTGCAGGCCAGCGCCGGGGGGTTTGTTGGCGGAAGCTACGAGAGCGCCTTGGGCCGGGCCGGCCGCGCGGTGCTACCGGGCGTCGGCCAGCTCCGCGAGGACGTCGCCGTGGCACAGTTCGGGCGCGCACCAGCATGCCAGGATCATGCCGCGCAGGGCGCTCACCCGGTCGAGGAGCTCCGGGTGTCCGAGCAGATGGGCCCGGTACTTCTCCATGACCTCGGCGCGGGTTCCGTCGCGCCTGCGGGTGGCGGTGTCGTAGACGAACGGGTTGGCGAGCGGGTGCCGCGGGAGGTCCCAGTGGCCCATGGTCCAGCGGCGGCCGACATGGACGAGGTCGGCGGGGGCGTGTTCGAGCCGGGGGCCGAATTCGTGGATGCGGCCCTTGAGACTGATCACGGTGGTGGGCACGGGACTCCCTTCCGCCCTGGGCGGCGCTCCGGCCGGCCCGAGCGGGATTCCGCCCCGGCGGATCTTCGTGGGGCACGGGGTACACCCACGCCCGCCGGCCTCCGTACGACGACGGACTACGTCGGCGGGCCTTCGTAGGGCAACGGTATGTCTACGTCGGCGGGCCTTCGTAGGGCAACGGTATGTCTACGTCGGCGGGCCGTCGTACGGCAACGGCATGCCTACCCCAGCGGGCCCTCGTACGGCAGCAGCTCCGGCCGTTTGGCCGGGCGTCCGTCCCCCGACGAGCGGCCCGTGAGCCGGCGGCCTATCCACGGCAGCAGGTGCTGCTTGGCGAAGCGGACGTCGGCGGTGCGGCGGGCCGTCCAGCCGGGCGGTGCCGTGGGCGGCACCGGCGCGTGCCAGTCGGGGTCCTCCGGCGCGAGGCCGAGCGTCTGCCAGACGGCCTCCGCGACCCGGCGGTGCCCGTCGGCCGTCAGATGCAGCCGGTCCACGTCCCACATCCGGGGATCGGAGAGCGACGGTGCCCCGTACAGGTCGACCACCAGCGCGCCGTGCCGCTTCGCCAGGTCGTCGACGACGCCGAAGAGCTCCTCCATGCGCGGCCGGAACCGTTCGAGCACCGGACCGTTGCGGCCCGGGCTGCGCATCAGGACGAGCTGCTCGCAGGCGGGGGCGAGACGCTCCACGGCCTCCTCCAGCAGCCCGCGGACCCGCCCCATGTCGACCTTGGGACGCAGGGTGTCGTTGAGGCCGCCGACCAGGGTGATCACGTCGGGACGCATCGCGACCGCCACGTCCACCTGCTCGGCCACGATCTGCCCGATGAGTTTGCCGCGCACCGCGAGGTTGGCATAGCGGAAGCCGGGGGCCAGGGCGGCCATCCGGCCGGCCAGGATGTCGGCCCAGCCGCGGTACGAGCCGTCGGGCAACAGGTCCGACATGCCCTCGGTGAAGGAGTCGCCGACCGCGACAAGACTGGTGTAGGTGGCATTCGTCTGCATGGCGGAAAAGATGGTAACCCGCACGCATACTCGTCGGTCGGTCGGGCCTCACGGCGCTTGGCGCCCGGTATGAGACGCCCGGCGTGCGGGCCGGCCTCTCGGCCGCCCCGCACCGACCGACGGGTCACACCACCTGATCGAACAGCTCCCGCAGCACGTCCTCCATCGTCACCAGCCCCGCCAGACGTCCGTCGCTGCCCATGACCCCCGCGAGATGCGTCCGGCTGCGCCGCATCGCGGTGAGCACGTCGTCCAGGGGGGTGCTCTCCCGGACACGCGCGATGGGCCGCATGTCCTGCACCCGGAACGGCACATCGCGCGGCATCGCGTCCAGCGCGTCCTTGACGTGCAGATAGCCGACGATGCGGCGCCCCTCGTCCACCACGGGGAAGCGCGAGAACCCGGACTCGGCGGACAGCCGCTCCAGCCCCTCGGGGGTGACGCCCACGCTCGCGTACACGACGCGCTCCAGCGGGAGGACGACATCGCGCACGGGCCGGCGTCCGAGCTCCAGGACGTCGTGCAGCCGCTCCTGGGCGCGGTCGTCGATGAGCCCGGCCGCTCCGGAGTCCTTGACCAGCCGGGCCAGTTCGTCGTCGGAGAAGGCCGCGGCGACCTCGTCCTTCGTCTCGACCCGCAGCAGCTTCAGCAGGCCGTTGGCGAAGGCGTTGACGGTGAAGATCACCGGACGCAGGGCGCGGGAGAGCGCGACCAGCGGCGGACCGAGCAGCAGCGCGGTGCGCACCGGCTCCGCGAGCGCGATGTTCTTCGGGACCATCTCGCCGAACAGCATGTGCAGATACGTCGCCAGGGTGAGCGCGATCACGAACGAGACCACGTGGCCCGCGCCCTGCGACACGCCCACGGCGTGGAACACCGGCTCCAGCAGGTGCGCGATCGCGGGTTCGGCCACGATGCCGAGGACCAGCGTGCACAGGGTGATGCCCAGTTGCGCGGCCGCCAGCAGCGCGGACACGTGCTCCAGCCCCCACAGCACACTGCGCGCCCTGCGGTCGCCCTGCTCGGCATGGGGTTCGATCTGGCTGCGGCGCACCGAGATCAGCGCGAACTCGGCGCCGACGAAGAAGGCGTTCACGACCAGCGTCGCCAGGCCGATCAGCAGTTGTACGGCGGTCATCGCGTCCCTTCCTCGTGCCGGTCGAGCGGTGCGTGCAGCAGCACCCGTGCGGCCCGCCGCCCCGAGGCGTCCACCACCTGGAGCCACCACCCGTCGACCTCCACGCTGTCCCCGACGGCCGGAATGCGGCCCAGTTCGGTCGCGAGGAAGCCGGCGAGCGTCTCGTACGGGCCGTCCGGGACCCGCAGCCCGAGGCGGGCCAGCTGGTCCGTGCGGGCGGCCCCGTCTGCCGAGTAGAGGCTGCGCCCCTCGCTGTCGGTGTCGGCCGGGGCCAGGTCGGGGGTCTCGTGGGGGTCGTGCTCGTCGCGGACCTCGCCGACGACCTCCTCGACGATGTCCTCCAGGGTGGCGACCCCGGCCGTGCCGCCGTACTCGTCGATGACCACAGCCATGGTGCGCTTGCCGGAGAGCCGGTCGAGCAGCCGGTCGACGGTCAGCGACTCCGGTACGAACAGGGGCTCGCGCATGATCTGGGAGACGGCGGTGCGGGCCCTGCGCTCGGCGGGCAGCGCCAGTACGTCCTTGATGTGCGCGACGCCCACGACGGCGTCGAGGCTGCCGCGGTGGACCGGGAAGCGGGACAGGCCGGTCGCCCGCGTCGCGTTCGCCACGTCCTCGCAGGTCGCCTGGATGTCCAGCGCGATGACCTGGACGCGCGGGGTCATCACGTTCTCCGCGGACAGGTCGGCGAGGTTCAGCGTGCGCACGAAGAGCTCCGCGGTGTCCGCCTCCAGGGCGCCCTGCTTGGCGGAGTGCCGGGCGAGGGCCGCCAGCTCCTGGGGCCCGCGCGCGGAGGCCAGCTCCTCGGCGGGCTCGAGGCCGAAACGGCGTACGACACGGTTCGCGGTGTTGTTGAGATGCGTGATGAACGGGCGGAACGCGGCGCTGAACCAGCGCTGCGGCGTCGCCACCCGCCTGGCCATGGCGAGCGGCGCGGAGATCGCCCAGTTCTTGGGCACCAGCTCGCCGACGACCATCAGGAAGAGGGTCGACAGCGCCGTACCGATGACCAGGGCCACCGACATCGACGTGGAGGGGGAGATACCGGCCGACTCCAGGGGCCCCGAGATGAGCTTGGCGATCGACGACTCGGAGAGCATGCCGACGACCAGGTTGGTGACGGTGATGCCGAGCTGGGCGCCGGAGAGCTGGAAGGTGAGGTTCCGTACGGCCTTGAGGGCGCCCGAGGCGCCGCGCTCGCCGCGTTCGACGGCACGCTGCAGCTCGCTGCGCTCGACCGTGGTCAGCGAGAATTCCGCCGCGACGAAGGCACCGCAGGCCAGGGAGAGCAGTACTGCCACCAGGAGGAGGAGCACTTCGGTCATCGGGTCACCTCCGTCCCATGATCGGCCAGGGGCGGGGGGATCGCGCGATGTCGGGCTCCGGGATGCCGGGTACTGGGAGGCTCGCCCATGGGCGGACGCTCACACCTTTCACTGGACCGACTGAGCCGGCGGACCGACTGAGCCGTTGGAGGATGTGGTGATCTGACGATCCTCCAATGGTAAAGGATGAGCAAAGCGTCCCTCCGGTGGGGGCTAGCCGGTGAGCGGTTTCACCCACCGACGCCATGCCTCCTCGGGCGCGTACCCGGCCGCCCGCCACGCATGCTGCGCGGTCTCGTTCCGTCGCAGCACCATCGCGTCCCCGCGCCGCCCCCCGAGCCGTACGAACCGTTCCTCGGCGGCGGTGAGCAGCGCCGAGCCGATGCCGAGACGCCGCCGCCCGGGATGGACCGCCAGCCGGTACAGATGGCAGCGCCAGCCGTCGAAGCCCGCGATCACCGTGCCCACGAGCTCCCCCTCGCGCTCGGCCAGGATCAGCGCCTCGGGGTCACGGGCGATCAGCCGCTCCACACCGTCCCGGTCGTCACTGATGCTCGTGCCCTCGGCGGCGGCCTTCCAGAAGGCCAGCACGGTGTCGAGGTCCTCGGGCGCCGCGGCCCGGATCAGCAGGTCGGTCATGCGCCGATCCCATCACGCGCCCCGCGGGGCCACCCGGAATTCCACGATCTGGGACGCAGGGTCCGGGCGGCCTGTCGAGGACGTGCCTCGGGGCGCGGGCAAGGACATGTCTCGGCCGCGCCCGGGGACATGTCCGTCGGGACCGGCCCGAGGGCAGGCCGCGGGACATGGCCGCGGACGCGCCCCGGCGGGCGCCGACCGCCGGTCTCACGTTCCGCGCAGCGCCTCCACGACAGGCGCGAACACCTCCATGTCCGGCTCCAGCACCGTCAGGTAGGAGACCCCGTACCGCTCCCGCAGCGCCCGCACCCGCTCCACGACCTGCTCCGACGTGCCCACCAGGACGATCGGCAGTTCCAGGACCCGGTCCTCGGTCAGCCCCGGAAGGCGGGAGAGCCAGGGCCGGATCGCGGCGCCGGGATCGTCGGTGACGGCGACGATCTGGATCAGCAGGTTGCACTCGGCGGGCTCCTCGCGTCCCGCGGCGTGCTCCCGGTACACGGCGACGCGTTCGTCGAGCTCCTCGGCGGTCAGCGGTTCCAGCGCCCCGCCCGGCGTGGTGCGCGCTCCGGTGAACGCGACGATGTCCGCGTGCTCGGCGGCCAGCCGCAGCATCCGGTCGCCGTTCGCGCCGATCAGCAGGGGAACGCGCGGTTTCTGCACGGCCCGCGGCTGGTGGTCGTCCGAACCGAGGAGCCGGTCGATCTCCTCGACCGTGCGCAGGAGATGGGCGACGCGCTCTCCCGCGGAGCCCCAGGGCAGGCCCGCTGTGTCGTGTTCCGCCCGGATGTACCCGGTGCCGAGCCCGAGTTCGAGGCGGCCGCCCGTGAGGGCGTCCGCGCCGGCCACCTCGCGCGCCAGCAGCGTGGGGTTCCAGAAGCCGGTGTTGAGCACGAAGGTGCCCAGGCGGGGGCACTCGGTGGCCTCCGCCGCGGCCACCAGGGACGGGAACGGGGCGGGCGTGCCCAGATGGTCGGGGACCAGGATCACGTCGTAGCCGAGTTCCTCGGCCCGGCGGCACTTCGCGCGCCACGCGTCGGCGGGCGCGGGGGAGAGCAGGTTGACGCCGAAACGGAAGGGGCGCGCGGACGATGACACGAACTCTCCTCACTCACGGGCGACTTGGGTTCAACGGCGCGGAGCGGGCCCGCGCACCTCACTCGTGCGCGATCGCCGCCAGTACGTTCATGCGCGACGCCCGCAGCGCCGGCAGCAGCGCCGCGACGATGCCCACGACGGCCGAACCCACCACCACCGCGACGATGGTGGCCCAGGGAACCGCGAACGCCGTCAGGCCCTGCAGGGCGAGCACCTGCTGTACACAGACGCCCCAGACCAGCCCCAGCACGAGTCCGAGGATCGCGCCGAACACGGCGATCACCACCGACTCCAGACGGATCATCCGGCGCAGCTGGCGGCGTCCGAGGCCGATCGCGCGGAGCAGTCCGATCTCCCGGGTGCGCTCGACGACCGACAGGGCCAGGGTGTTGACCACGCCGAGCACCGCGATGACGATCGCGAGTCCGAGCAGGGCGTACACGAGATAGAGGAGTACCGCGATCTGGTCGTGGACCAGCTTCTTGTAGTCGGCCTGATCGCGTACCTGCACCTGCGGATACGGCTCGAGCGTCTTCTCCAGCCGTGGGCGCAGCTGGTCGGCGTCCGTGCCCGAAGCCGCGTTCACGTAGAGCGTGGAGTCCTGTCCGCCCGGGACGTACTTCTCGATGGTGCCGAAGCCCATGTACAGGCCGCCCTGCATGCCGAACCCCTCGGCGGACTCCTGGTCGGTGAGGGCCGCCACCGTCAGCTCGGCGTGGCGCCCGGCGGGGAACTCGACGGGGACCGTGCTGCCCACCCGCACGTCGTGCTCCCGCGCGAACTTCGCGTCCATGGCGAGATGCCCGGCGCCCAGCGCCGCCGCGGTGTCCCCCTGGGCGTACGCGAGGTGGGCGACGTCGTCGAGCCGCGGATCGTAGCCCGCGGCGGTCGTCTCGATCCGCTTGCCGTCCGGCAGCCGCACCGCGACCGGGGTGAACCGCTGGCGGACGACGAGGGCGACGCCCTCCGTGCCCCGTACCTTGTCGGTGACCTCCGGGGAGAACGGCACGAAGTTGCTGTTCTGGATGACGAAGTCGGCGCCCAGTGTCTTGTCGATCTGCTGGTCGAAGGACTTGCTCATGGAGGCACTCGCCACGGACATCCCGCCGACCAGGGCCAGGCCCACCATCAGGGCGGAGGCAGTGGCACCGGTACGCCGGGGATTGCGCAGCGCGTTGCGCTGGCTCATCCGGCCGACCGACCCGAACAGGGCCGGGAAGGCCCCGCCCAGGACCTTGATCACCGGTCGGACCAGGAGCGGGCCCGCGATCACCGTCGCCACGAGGGTCAGTACGACCCCGAGTCCCAGCAGCGAGCCGGCCGTCGAGGTCTTCGACGCCGCGACGCACCCGCCGAGCGCGGCGACGCCCGCCAGCCCCACGACCGAGCCCGCGACGGCCCGTACCCGCAACGGCCGTCCCAGGCCCGCGACCTCGGCATCCGAGAGGGCCGCCATCGGGGAGACGCCGGCCGCGCGCCGGGCGGGGAGGTACGCGGCCACGAAGGTGACGCCGACCCCGACGACGTACGACGCGACGGGGGTTCCCCAACTGATCACCATCTCCGTCGACTTCAGGTTCATCCCGAACGCGGTCATCAGCTTGATCAGCCCGAGCGCGAGCCCGATGCCCGCGGCCAGACCGAGTGTCGAGCCGACCAGCCCGAGCAGCAGCGCCTCGGTCAGCACGGACCGTCTTACCTGCCGCCGGTCGGCGCCCAGCGCACGCAACAGGCCCAGCTCGCGGGTGCGTTGGGCGATGAGCATCGAGAAGGTGTTGACGATGAGGAAGACGCCGACGAGCACGGCGATCCCGGCGAAGCCGAGCATCACGTACTTGATGACGTCCAGGAAGCCGCCGAGCTGTGCGGCCGCGTCCTTGGCCTGCTCGTCGGCCGTCTTCAAGTCGTACGCCCTGGTGCCGAGTTCGGCCGCGACGCGCTGCTTGAGCAGGGCGTCGTCGACGCCGGGCGCCGCGTCCAGCGAGATGCTCGTGGCGGCGGCGGTGCTGCCCAGCAGCCTGGTCTGCGCGGTCGGGGTGTCGAGGAACAGCAGCGCGGCACCGGGGTTGGTGGTGGTGAAGGTGGCGATGCCCACGATCCGCACCTTGAACGTGCCGGGCTGCGCCTGCACCGTCAGGGTGTCGCCGATGCGGACGTGCTTGTGCTCGGCGGTGTCCGCGTCGAGCAGTGCCTCACCGGCGCCGTGCGGGGCGTGGCCGGAGGTCAATTTCACCGGACTGCGTTCGCTGGGCTGCCAGTTGGTGGCGATGGTCGGTGCGCCCGAGGTCGGCCCGACCGACTCGTTCCCGCGGTCGACGATGGTGAGGTTCTCGACGGCCGCGTCGACGTGGGCGGCCGCGACACCGTCGACCTCGGCCAGCCGGGCCGCGAGGGAGGCGGGCAGGGTCGGGGTGGCGCCGGTCGGAATCCGTGAGCCGAGATCGTTCCTGGGCGACACGGTCACATCCGCCGAGGTGGAGGCGAAGAGCCGGTCGAAGGTACGGGTGACCGTGTCCGAGAAGATGAGGCTGCCGGCGACGAACGCCACGGACAGCACGACGGCCAGCGCGGAGAGGAGCAGCCGCCCCTTGTGGGCGAGGAAGCTGCGCAGAGTCGCCTTGAGCACGGCCGCCTCAGTCCTTGTCGTGGGGGACGTGGCCGGCGCCGCCGTCGGCCGTCACACCGCCGGAGCCGGCCTCGGAGCCGGCCGCGGAGTCCGCCCCGGAATCGGCCGCGGAGTCCGCCCCGGGGGGCGCGGCGCGGTCGGCGCTCGCCTGCGGAGGTACGGCACCCGCCTCGCCCTGCCGCGGGTGGGAGCCCTCCTCGCGAGGTGCGGAGCCCTCGAAGCTCGCCCGGACCGTGTCGAATTGTTTCATGCGCTCCAGCACCGCTTCCGCCGTCGGCCGTTCCATCTCGTCCACGATCCGCCCGTCCCCGAGGAAGAGCACCAGGTCCGAGTGGGCGGCCGCGCCGGGGTCGTGCGTGACCATGACGACGGTCTGGCCGAGCTCGTCGACCGCCTCGCGCAGGAAGCCGAGGACCTCAAGGCCCGCGCGGGAGTCGAGATTGCCGGTCGGCTCGTCCGCGAAGATCAGCTCGGGGCGCGAGGCGAGCGCCCGCGCGCAGGCGACGCGCTGCTGCTGACCACCGGAGAGCTGTGCGGGACGGTGCTTGAGCCGGTCGCGCAGCCCGAGCGTGTCGATGACCTGGTCCAGCCACTTCTGGTCCGGCTTCTGGCCCGCGATGTCCATCGGCAGCGTGATGTTCTCGGCCGCGTCGAGCGTCGGGATCAGGTTGAACGACTGGAACATGAACCCGATCCGGTCCCGGCGCAACCGGGTCAGCTCGCGGTCCCTGAGCCCCGTGATCTCGGTGTCGCCGAGCCAGACCTGTCCGGCCGAAACGGTGTCGAGCCCCGCCAGACAGTGCATCAACGTGGACTTGCCGGAGCCCGAAGGGCCCATGACCGCGGTGAAGCGGCCGCGCGCGATGGCCACGTCGACCGAGTCGAGGGCGAGGACGGTCGTCTCGCCCGAGCCGTACGCCTTCGTCAGGCCGCGGGCGCGGGCCGCGATCCCGTCGGCCTCCCCGTGGCCGACGGCGTGCTCCGCAGCTGATGTGGGCAAGGCCGCCTCCTGGGTGGTCGGTGTCCCGGCATCCGTGTCCCGGCCGAGCGTAATGTGATCCCGCCCACAGGGGGTATCCCTCCGGGTTATTGGGTCGGACGTCCTTGGGCCCTTGCGGGTGCTAGCACTTCGGCGCTAGCTTCGAGGTATGGCGAAGACTCAACTGAACGTGCGGGTGGACGAGGGCACGGCCCGGGCCGCCCGCGAGCGGGCCCTGGCGCGCGGCATGAGCGTGAACCGCTACATCGAGGAGCTGGTCAGACAGGACACCGGGGAGGTGGGCCACACCTTCGTCGACGCCGCCTCCGACTTCATGAAGCAGTACGAGTCCGTCTTCGCCGAGGAATTCGGCGCGGACCGCGAAGGCGCCCGTGAAGGCTCCCGCGAAGGTCGTCGTTGATCCCTTGAGCAGTCTCAGAGTCGACCTTGCCTGGCTTCTCATGATCGCCGAACAGAAGACGCCCGGAGACCCCCAGGTCACCGACTGGGGAGCCCTCGTCGCCGCCGTCAGCCGGCACGAGGCGGAGATATTCGGCATTCCCGTCTACGACAGTCCGCACGCCCGCGCCGCCGCACTGCTCCAGCTCCTGCTGCACGTCCCGGCGCTCGAACGTTCCAACGCGATGTTCGCCTCGGCCGTCGCGTACGCCTATCTCGTCGCCAGCGGCCTCAAGGTCGTCACCTCCCCCGAGCAGGTGCGCGAACTCGCCCGCCTGGTGAAGGGCGGCGAGGCGACCGTGCACGACATCGCGCAGGAACTGCGCCAGTGGAGCCTGTGACGCGCCGGGCCCTGTGACGTGCCGCCCTCGTGACGCGCCGACCCCTCGTGACGCGCCGGTCTCTACGGCGCGCCGGCCTCCCGCACGCCGGGCCGGCGCGCGGAGCCCAGCACGCAGTACGAGGTGGGCAGCCGCGGCCCCTTCTCGGGCATCAGCAGCCGCTGGTACGGGCCGAGTTCGAACCCGGCGTCGCGCAGCGCGGCGACCGGGTCACGGGCCAGATGGCAGCCGCCGTTGAGCGTCGGCCACACCGTACGGTCCAGGCCGCGCTGGGCGGCCGCCATCACGCGACCGCCGCCCGTGCCGTGCTCGAAGAACCGCAGGGTGCCACCGGGACGCAGCACGCGCCGGAGCTCCGCCAGGGTCCGTGGCACATCGCGCACGCTGCACAGCACCAGCGAGACCACCGCCGCGTCGAAGGCCTCGCTCTTGACCGGCAGCGCCTCCGCCGCGCCCGGTGCCACGTCGACCGGGACCTCCGCGCGCAGCGCCGCCCGAACGGCCAGCTGCCGCAGCCGCCGCTCCGGTTCGATCGCGACGACCTCCGAGACGGCACCCGGATAGTGCGCGAAGTTCAGGCCGTTGCCCGCGCCGATCTCGATGACCCGGCCGGAGAGCCCGGAGAGCAGCCGGTCGCGTACGCCGCCCATGCCCATCCGGGTCTCGGCGGCCACGCTGACGCGGGCGTAGTAGCGGGCGAACAGCGGGTGGTGCACCGGATCCCGTGGCACCTTGCCGGAGTCGGCCGACCTGAACGCCATGACGGACCTCCCAGGAGGACGGGACCTACCGTGATTGTCCCCCGTGGAGGCCCGCCACACCCTTCGGAAACCTCTCAGCAGGAGACCGCGAAGGTGTCCGCGTCCCAGGTGCCGTCCAGCCCCGGTGCCAGCCAACCCGGCGCCCCGGCCCGGAACTCGGCGGGCGGACGGGCGCCGGCCCCCGCGGGCAGCGCTCCCAGCAGCGGGGCCTCGGCCACCACCGGCAGGTCGGCGAGGTTGCAACGGGACGCGAGGTCCGCGGAGTCGGGCCAGCTGCCGATGACGAGCCCGGCCAGGTCCAGTCCCCGGCGCCGGATCTCACGCGCGGTCAGCTCGGTCGTGTTCAGCGTGCCGAGTCCCGCCGCCACGACGAGCAGCACCGGAGCGTCCAACAGCGTCGCCACGTCCGCCAGCGTGCCGCCCTCGTCGTCGAAGCGGACGAGCAGACCGCCCGCCCCCTCGATCAGCACGAGGTCGTGGTCGGTGGCCAGCTTGGCCGCCGCCTCCGCCACCTCACGGGGCCGCACCGGAGCCAGCCGGGCCCGCCGCGCGGCCGTGGCGGGCGCCAAGGGCTCGGGGTAGCGGCCGAGTTCGCGCGTGGTCACGTCCCCCGCGAGCCGGGCCACCTCGTCGGCGTCCCCGCGCTCGTGCGGACCCACCCCCGTCTGCGCGGGCTTGAGGACGGCCACGGACCGTCCGGCGGCGACGGCGGCGGCGGCGACGGCGGCCGTGGTGACCGTCTTGCCCACCTCCGTGCCCGTCCCCGTGATCACCAGGACAGCCATGTCATCCCTCCCGCGCCGCCGCGAGGACCGCGCGGGCGATCCGCGCCACGTCCTCGTCGCCCGTGACGTACGGCGGCATCGTGTAGACGAGGTCGCGGAACGGCCGCAGCCACACGCCCTCGCGGACGGCGGCTGCCGTCGCCGCCGCCATGTCCACCTCGTGGTCGAGCTGGACGACACCGATCGCGCCCAGCACGCGTACGTCCCGGACCCCCGGCATCGAGGAGGCCTCCGCCAGTCCCTGCCGCAGTCCCGCCCCGACCCGCTTGACCTCGGTCTGCCAGTCCTGCCCGAGCAGCAGGTCGATCGAGGCGCAGGCCACCGCGGCGGCGAGCGGATTGCCCATGAACGTCGGGCCGTGCGCGAGCACCGGGACCTCGCCGCGTGAGATGCCCTCGGCCACCCGGGTCGTGCACAGCGTCGCCGCCATGGTCAGGTACCCGCCGGTCAGCGCCTTGCCCACGCACATCACGTCCGGCGTCACGCCCGCGTGCTCCGCCGCGAACAGCGTGCCCGTACGGCCGAAGCCGGTCGCGATCTCGTCGAACACCAGCAACACGTCGTGCGCGTCGCACGCCTCCCGCAGCACCCGCAGATACGCGGGGGAGTGGAAGCGCATCCCGCCCGCGCCCTGTACCACCGGCTCCACGATCACCGCCGCCAGTTCGTCGGCGTGGCGCCCGATCAGTTCGCGCAGGTGCGCGGCGTACGACTCCTCGTAGCCGGGCGGCGGGGCGTCGGCGAACACCTGGCGCTGCAGCACGCCCTGCCACAGCTCGTGCATCCCGCCCTCGGGGTCGCACACCGACATCGGCTGCCAGGTGTCCCCGTGGTAGCCGCCCCGCCAGGTCAGCAGCCGCTGCTTGGCCGGTCGTCCGAGCGAACGCCAGTGCTGGAGGCACATCTTGACGGCGACCTCGACCGACACCGAACCGGAGTCGGCGAGGAAGACGTGCTCCAGTCCCTCGGGGGAGATGTCGACCAGGCGCTTGGCCAGCCGCACGGCGGGCTCGTGCGTGAGCCCGCCGAACATCACATGGCTCATCCGCTCCAACTGCTCGCGCGCCGCGTCGTTCAGCACCGGGTGGTTGTAGCCGTGGATGGCCGACCACCAGGACGACATCCCGTCGACCAGATCACCCGAGCCGTCCGCCATCCGCAGCCGCACCCCGCTGGCCGACTCGACGACGAGCGGTTCCTGCCGGCCCGGCATCGGCCCGTACGGATGCCAGACGTGGCGCCGGTCCAGGTCGAGCAGCTCCCGCAGGGACAGGTCAGGCATTGGGCGCGAGATCCGTTCCGGCACCTCGGCGGCGCACGGCCACCAGATCCGTACGGGCCTCGGCGGGCGCCTCGGCCGGGGCCGAACCGCACACACCACCACCCGCGTGCGACCCGCACCCACCGCCCTCGTGCGACCCGCACCCGGCGTCCGCGTGCGCGCCACAGCCCGCGCCCGCCGTCGCCCGGTGCTCCGGCAGCGTCACCTCGCCCGCGCCCTCCACCTCGAACCCGGCGTCAGCGATCATCTCCAGGTCGGCCTTGCCGGCCTGGCCCTCGCTCGTCAGGTAGTCGCCGAGGAAGATCGAGTTGGCCAGGTTGAGGGCGAGCGGCTGCATCGTGCGCAGATGGACCTCACGGCCGCCCGCGATGCGGACCTCGGCGTCCGGGCAGACGAAGCGGACCATCGCCAGGATGCGCAGACACCGCTGGGGTGTCAGGTTCCACTCCTTGGCGAGCGGGGTTCCCTCGAAGGGGATCAGGAAGTTCACCGGAACGGAGTCGGGATCGAGCTCGCGCAGCGCGTAGACGACGTCCACGAGGTCCTCGTCGCTCTCGCCCATGCCCGCGATCAGACCGGAGCAGGCGGACAGACCCGCCGCGTGCGCCTTCTGCACGGTGTCCACCCGGTCGGCGTACGTGTGCGTGGTCGTGATGTCCCCGTACGTCCCCTCGGACGTGTTGAGGTTGTGGTTGTAGGCGTCCGCGCCCGCCTGGCGCAGCCGCTCGGCCTGACCGTCGGAGAGCAGGCCGAGGCAGGCGCACACCTCGACGTTCTCGTGCTGGTCCTTGATCGCCTTGATGGTGTCGGAGACCCGGTCCACGTCGCGGTCGCTCGGACCGCGGCCGCTGGCCACCAGACAGACCCGCTTGGCGCCCCCGGCCAGCCCCGCCGCCGCGGCCTGCGAGGCCTGGTCGGGCTTGAGCCAGCTGTACTTCAGGATCTCGGCCTTGGAGCCGAGCCGCTGCGAGCAGTACGAGCAGTCCTCGGGGCACAGCCCGGACTTCAGGTTGACCAGATAGTTGAGCTTCACTCGACGGCCGAACCAGTGCCGGCGGACTTTCCCGGCCGCGGCCACCACGTCGAGCACGTCGTCGTCGGACGTGGCCAGCACGGCCAGCGCCTCGTCACGGGTCGGCAGCTCGCGCCGAAGCCCCTTGTCCACCAGCGTGTTCAGCAGGTCCATGAGATCCGATCCTGACGTATCCGGGCGGGTGCGGCCAAGGAGAGATCGCACAAGAGAGTCGGTTCGACGTGTGGGTATTGCCACATCCTGGGTGCCGGGCAGTCCCGCTAGGGTCTGTGCACTGCCTACAAAACCACCACCCTCAGGGCCCGGAGGCGCCAGCATGGCCGGATCGCCGTTCGCATGGATCGACGAGCAGGCGCACCAGCGCCGACAGGCCGGACTCGTCCGCACCCTGCGCCCGCGCCCGGCCGACTCGGCCCTGCTCGATCTGGCGAGCAACGACTATCTCGGCCTCGCCCGCCACCCCGAGATCACGGCCGCCGCCGCGGACGCCGCCCACCGCTGGGGAGCGGGTGCCACCGGATCGCGGCTCGTGTCCGGCACTACCGAACTTCACGGCGAACTCGAACGCGAGCTCGCCGACTTCTGCGGCTTCGAGGCCGCGCTCGTCCTCTCCTCCGGGTACGCGGCCAATCTCGCCGCGGTCACCGCGCTCGCGCCGCACGGCTCGCTCGTCGTCTCGGACGCGGGCAACCACGCCTCGCTCATCGACGGCTGCCGGCTCGCCCGCGGCGCCACGCAGGTCGTCGCGCACGCCGACCCCGACGCCGTGCGCAAGGCGCTCGGGACGCACCAGGGCCCCGCTGTCGTCGTCTCCGACACGGTCTTCTCGGTGGACGGCGACGCGGCACCGCTGGCCGCACTGGCCACCGCCTGCCGCGCGCACGGGGCGGCGCTGCTCGTCGACGACGCGCACGGACTCGGGGTGCTGGGCAACGGTGGCCGGGGCGCTCCGCACGCCGCGGGGCTCGCCGGCGCTCCGGACGTCGTCGTGACCGTCACGCTCTCCAAGTCGTTCGGCAGCCAGGGCGGTGCCGTCCTCGGGCCCGCACCGGTCATCGACCACCTGGTCAACGCGGCGCGCACCTTCATCTTCGACACCGGTCTGGCACCGGCGGCGGTGGGAGCGGCCCTCGCGGCGCTCAGACTGCTGCGCCGCGAGCCGGCGCGCGCCGACCGGGCCCGCGCGGTGGCGACGGCGCTGCACACCCGGCTGACCGCCGAGGGCCTGGAGGCCGTACGGCCGGACGCCGCCGTGGTCTCCGTGCGCGCGCCGTCCCCCGAGCGGGCCGTGCGGTGGGCGGCGGACTGCCGGGAGGCGGGGCTCGCCGTAGGCTGCTTCCGCCCCCCGTCCGTGCCCGACGGCATCTCCCGGCTGCGGCTGACCGCCCGCGCGGATCTCACCGACGCCCAGATCGAGCAGGCCGTACGGGTGATCTCCGAGAACCGGTGAACGAGGCGGCGGTCAGCTCAGTCCGGCGATGAACCCCTCCCAGCTGGCAGGGGTGAACAGCAGGGCGGGGCCTGCCTTGTTCTTGGAATCGCGCACCGCGACGAGTCCGGCCCAGGGGCCGGGGCCCGGTCGTGCGGTCTCGACGCAGTTGTTCATTCCCGTACTGCGGCTGCTGCGCAGCCAGCGCACATCACGGAGTGAAGTACTGGAAGGTACGTACCGAGGCAGTGCGGTCATGGGGGTGCCTCCTTACACGCCGTCACCTATCGCGGCGATGTAGTCCAACGAGTCCTCGGGTGAAAGGGCGTTAAACCGAAGGGTGTTGAAGGCCTCGGTGTAGGCCTGAAGGTCTTCTTTCCGCTCGAGGTAGAGGCTACTCGTCAAGTGGTCGAGAACAACCACGTCCAGATCAGTTGTGTTCGGAAATGAGAAAATAACGAAAGGCCCGGTCACTCCGGCGTGCGCTCCGGCGGCGAACGGAAGCACTTGGAGGCGCACTTGGGGGAGGACGGCGGCCTCCCGCAACCGGGCCAGCTGCCGTGCCATGACCTCGGGTCCCCCGACCTCACGACGCAGCACGGCCTCGTCCAGGACGGCGGTCAGTTCCAGCGGCGGATGCGAACGCAGCACGTCCTGCCGGGCGAGGCGCACCTCGACGAGCGCGTCCAGCTTGTCGTCCTCGAGTCCGCCCACGGCCGCCCGTGTCACTGCCCGGGCGTACTCGGGGGTCTGGAGCAGACCCGGCACCACGGACGTCTCCAGCGTGCGCATACCGCTGGCCTGGGACTCCAGACTGATGAAGTCCCGGTAGGCGGGCGGCAGGACCCCCCGGTAGGCGTGCCACCAGTGGTGGCGCCCGTTGCCCTCGGATCCGGCCAGCCCGAGCAGGAGCTCCCGTAACCCGGCTTCCCGGACGCCGTACGCGTCCAGCAGGTGCTCCACGTCGGCCGGTTTCACCCCGCTGATCCCCGTCTCGATCCGGCTCACCTTCGACTGGTGCCAGCCGACGAGACGGGCCGCCTCACCACTGGTCAGGCCCGCACCGGCGCGCAGCGCGCGCAGTTCGGCACCGAGTTTGCGGCGGCGTACCGCGGGACCGTGCTGCATGGCCGTACTCCTTACTCCTTCCGAGCCGCCCAAATACGGCCTGCTCCGCAGAGTTCACCGCTTCGAGCGACAGATATATGCATATCCTGGTGGATCGCGCCCGTGACCGGCCCAGTGATGGCAGTCTGGCGCGAAGCACCAGTCCGGGACCGTACTCGAACCATCCGCTCCGTGTCGGACTCCGGTCCCGTGGGAAAGGGACGACGTCGCCATGGCAGATCACCAGGAAGCATCCGTCACCCTGCCGAGCGATCCCGCCTCGGTCTCCGCGGCCCGGAAGTTCGTCGTCGACGTGCTGGCCGAATGGGGCCTGCCGTGTGACGCCGAAGTCGCGGACACCGTACGCCTGATCGTGTCCGAACTAGCCACCAACGCCGTCCAGCACACCTTCGGTCAGTCGCCCACCTTCACGGTGGACGTCCGGCTCGTCCGGGACGAACAACTGCGCATCGGCGTCACCGACAGCCATCCGCGCTTCCCGAAGCGTCTGCCCGCCGCCGTCCAACAGGACAACGGCCGAGGGATGGTGATCATCCGTTGGCTGACCGCCGAGTGCGGCGGCAGGGTCCTCGTGCGGCCCACCCGGGAGGGCGGCAAGACGGTCTCCATCGAGTTGCCGTGGACGGTGTCGGCCCAGCCGGTGGCGGCCGGCGGCCCGCAAGAGCCGTGAGGAAACGATCAGTTGCCGCGCCTCTGCCGCGATTCCCTCCCGCGTCTCCCTACCGCGTGGCACGTCCGAACACGCCGCGCAGCAGGGCCCGGAAGGCCTCGGCCGCGGGTGCCTGCCGGTCGGTCCGGTGGACGACGGAGATCGTACGGCGCAGATCTCCTGGTTCCAGCAGCCTCAGTCCCACCGGGGTCGCCGCCGTCCTGGCCACCATCTCCGGCACCACGGCGACCCCGAGCCCCGCACTGACCAGCGCGCACACCAGGGCGTACCCGGGGCTCTCGACCCGCACGGCCGGAGTGGCCCCGACCCGGGCCAGCGCGGCCTCCACACCCTGCCGGGGCGGATGGTCCGGGGCCATGCTGATCAGCGGCTGCCCGGCGAGTCCGTCCAGCGGCAGCCGGGCCGCGCCGTCCGCGAGGACGTGTCCCGGGGCGGTCACCAGCACCAGCTCCTCGACCAGCACCGGCTCCGCGCGTACCGACGACGGGAGGGGCACCGGGTCCGCGGGCTCGTAGGTGTGGGTCAGCGCGAGGTCCACCTCGCCCGCCGCGACCGCCGCGACGCCGTCCGGGGGCTCGTAGTTCGCGACCGTGAGTTCCACGTCCGGGTGGGCCCGCCGAAAAGCGCTGAGCACCGGCGGCAGCAGATGGATGCCCGCCGTCTGGAAGGTGCCGAGCCGCAGGGTGCCGCCCGACAGGCCGGTCAGGCGGGCCAGTTCGTGCCGGGCCCGCTCCATCTCGTCGAGCACCCGGCGGGCCCGTGCCACGAGCAGCTCGCCCGCGTCCGTCAGCCGCGCCCCGCGATGGGACCGCACCAGCAGCGGCGCGCCCGCCTCCCGTTCCAGTTTGGCGAGCTGCTGGGAGAGCGCGGGCGGGCTGTAGCCGAGCCGTTCGGCCGCCCGGGTGATGGATCCCGCCTCGGCCACCGCTACCAGGGCCGCCAGCCGGGTCGGGTCGTACATGGAACGGCTCCCCAGGTCCGGGGCCCGCGGGGGAGCCCAGGTCTAAACGGTTGCTTAAGGCGGACCCAGGATATTCGGCATACCTGCTGAAGGCCTGATACAGACAGGCTGGTGCCATGGACGCACAGCTCATCGCCTTCACCGGAGTGGCCGCGGGAATGGTCGCCATGCCCGGCGCGGACTTCACCGTCGTCGTACGCAACGCCCTCGTCTCCCGCCGGGCCGGAGTGGCGTGCGCGCTCGGGGTCGCGGGCGGCCTGCTCCTGCACACGGCGCTGGCCGTCGCCGGCGTCGCCGCCGTCCTCGCGGCCGTGCCCGCGCTGTTCCGGACGCTGCAGCTCCTCGGCGGCGGCTACGTGCTGTACCTCGGTGCGCGGGCTCTGGGCGGTCTGCGACGGCGGCGCGACCGGGAGCCGGACCGGGAGCGCTCGGCGGTGTCCGGCGGGACGCCGCCCGGCGAGGCCGGGCCCGGCGTGCCGGGGGAGGGGAGCCGGCCGCTGCGGCAGGGCTTCGTCACCAACGCGCTCAACCCGAAGGCGCCGATCACGTTCCTGAGCCTGCTGCCGCAGTTCGTGCCCGCGGGCAGCCCCGCGATGCCCCGCACCCTGGTGCTGGCCCTGATCGTGGTGGCCCTCGCCCTGGTGTGGTTCCCGGCGGTCACCCTGCTGGTCGACCGGCTCGGCCGGTGGCTGCGCGGGCCGCGGGCCGCCCGCGCCGTGGAGGCGGTCACCGGGAGCGCGCTCGCGGTGCTCGGCCTGGTGCTCCTCCTGGAGCCCCTGACGGCCTGAGGGCCTCCAGGGTTCGTGCCCCCGGGGGCGGCGGCCCCGGCGCCGCCGCCCCACCCGGTCAGGTTCAGCTGATCCGGCCGTACCAGACGCTCCTCGTCCAGATCTTCTGGAGCTTCACGACCTCCCCGCTCTTCGGGGAGTGCCAGATCTTTCCCTTCCCGGCGTAGATGCCGACGTGGTACACGTTCCGGCCCGAGTGGAAGAACACGAGGTCACCGGCCTTGCGGTGCGAGGCGGAGATGTGGTGGCTCTTGTTGTACTGCCCCGCGGCCGTACGAGGCAGTTTCTTGCCCGCCTTCTTGTACGAGTACAGGGTGAGCCCGGAGCAGTCGAAGCGGCGCGGCCCGGTGGCACCGTACTTGTACGGGGCGCCCTTCTTGGATGCCGCGACCTGGAGTGCCCTCGTGGCCGGTGTGGCCGCCTCGGCGTCGGCTGCGACGCCAGGGACCACCAGGCTGCCGCCCACGGCGGCGATGGTCAGAGCCGAGGCCGTACCGGCCCGGGTCAACAGCGACGGGACACGATTCAGCGCAGTCATGCGCAACCCTTCGTCAACCGCCTGTGAAGGATGACCTGTCGGATTCGGGCTGGCGAAGTAGCCCGGCCGCGTACGCGGCTTCACCCCAAGGACCGCCCGGATCTCTCCGGCGGCCCGTCTTGCTGGGTCCTCCACTCCTGCCGATGCACATCTGTCGACCGGTCATCCGGGCGGCGGCAGGACTCGGCGTCCGCCCGGACCGCCCCGCCGGTGTGGCGGGGGCTTGTCGTCGGAAGGGATCTTCACGCATGGGTGTCGGAAAATCCGAGCGGAACCGGTGATTTGTGGGGTTACTCACCACTCACCCGTTCGGGTGGACACTCCTCTGTTCGAGGGGTTTTGGGGACGTCGGCAACGCCCTTACCAGCAACGGAACGTTTCATTCCGCCTTTTGGCTACGCGTGTTGCGCAACTTCCGGGGCCACCCGGAAGGACGCGCGTCTACGCCATTGGGGGGTACGCCGACTGGTCCGTTTGAAACCCGGGCCGGGCGCTCCGCAGATCGGCGTGAGCGTCGGCCCGGGCGTGGACGCCTCAACTGCCGGAGTCGGGCGGCAGGGTGACGCGGGCGGCCCGCCGCTCGCCGTCCAGAACTCGCAGGGCCTGCGCCAGGGTCGGCGCGTGCACCTCGCTCTCGCCCCGCTGGTGCATCAGGGCCAGGGCGTCACGCAGCGCGGTCGCCTTGCCGACGAGTGCCTGGGCGGCGCGCAGCCCGCGATAGGTGTCTCCCGGGCGGGCCGGGTTGATACGGCCGACCAGGTCGACCACGTCGAGGTAGCGGTCTATCAGCTCGGCCTCGGCGTGTGTCAGTGCGGGCAGCGGAGGCAGTTCGGGCACCATCGGCGGATCACCTCGCGTCGGGTGTGGCGTTCCCCGCACCGGGCGCGGTGCGCGAGTTCTTGCGGCTCGGGATGATCCCGTCCACCAGCCCGTACGCCAGCGCGGCCTGCGCGTCCAGAATCGTGTCCCGCTCGATGTCGGCGGCGACTTGTTCGGGATTTTGCCCCGTGTGCCGTACGAGCATGTCCTCCAGCAGCTTCCGAGTGCGCGTCAACTCCGCTGCCTGGAGGGCCAGATCGCTCGCCTGCCCCTGGACCGGTCCCGGGAGCGAGGGCTGACGGATCAGCACCCGGGCGCCCGGCAGGGCGAACCGCTTGCCCGGAGTGCCGCCGGCCAGCAGGACGGCGGCGACCGAAGCGGCCTGCCCCAGGCACACGGTCTCCACGTCGCAGGTGACGAACCGCATCGTGTCGTAGATCGCCGTCATCGCGCTGAACGAGCCGCCCGGGGAGTTGACATAGAGCGAGATGTCCCGCTCCGGCGCCAGGTGTTCGAGGTGCATGAACTGGGCCATCACGTCGTTCGCCGACGTGTCGTCGATCGGTGTCCCGAGAAACACGATGCGCTCGTCGAACAGCTTGGAGTACGGGTCGAGGGTCCGGTGTGCCGTGGTCGTGCGCTCGGTGAACTCGGGCAGGACGTGGCGGGCGGACGGTTCGTACATGGCTGGCGCCTCCTCCGGGCGACTCCCCAGTGTGCCGCCCCTTGTAAAAAATGTACAGGACGTACAGATCATGTCGAGGGAATCGGCCGACAGCGAAAAACCCCGCGAAGAAGAGGAGGGAGCTGCTCCGCGAGGGCGGCACCGGCGGTGCGGGCCGGTCGCGCGGGCGGGTGCCGTACGGGGGTGGGGGGTCGCTTTCGGAGGATCCGGCGGAGATCATCCGTTTCGGGAGAGTGCGGGGGGACCGGTCTAAGCTGGTGGGCATGGCCTACGAGATTCCGGTGACGCAAGCCAGGGCTGAGCTCGCCGATCTGATCAACCGGGTGGTGTACGGGGGCGAGCGTGTCGTCGTGACGCGTCACGGGAAGCCTCTCGTCGCCCTCGTCTCCGCCGCCGACCTGGAGCGGCTCGAAGAGCTCCGGGAGTCCGCAGAGGAGCAGGTGGTCAGCTCCCTCTCCAGCGTCCGCGAGGTCACGTCCGCGCCGCGGGAGCGCCAGCGCTTCGGCATCGCCGCGGAGCACCGGGGGCCCAACGTCTCGTAGCGGAAGGGCGATCGGGCACGCCGGCCGACAGCCGACAGCCGACAGCCGCGGGCCGGGCGCCGCGATCTCCCGGCGAGTGCCGCACGCGGTGGGAGGCCCCGGGGCATACCGTGCGTGGCGAAGGACCGGGGGTATGCCGTGCGTGGCGAAGGACCGGGGGTATGCCGTGCGTGGCGAAGGGCCCGAGGGTGTCTCGTGCGTGGTGAAGCCCGGTGCGGCCTGTCGTGCCCGGCGTCGACCCGCGCGAACCGAGGGCGCGCCGTATCGCGAACCGAGGGCGCGCCGTATACGGTCCGGTTCCCGAGGGTGTCCAGGGCGGGCCGCTCCGGCCCCCGAGGCGGCCGGCCGCTCGTCGCGAGGTGAGCCGGAACGCCGGGCGGCACGGCGCCCGCCGTGACCCGGCGTGCCGCTCCGCCGAGGTGCGGGCGGTCCGAGTGAAGATCGTCGGGGTCCACCGGTCACCGGACCCCCGGGCGGGCCCGGGGGCGCCCATCGGGTCGGCACGTGTGGACCACAGGCCGGTTAACGTCCACGAAACGACGGCCAACTAGCGTGCGCATCCATGCCACCAGGGGTTTTGGTGGCTGCGGCCACCGGACCCCGCACGGTCCGGAGCGAGGACTGTGAGGTGGGACGCCGTGCAACTGACCCCGCACGAGCAAGAGAGGCTGCTGATCCACGTGGCCGCCGACGTGGCCGGGAAGCGCCGGGCCCGTGGAGTGAGACTGAACCACCCCGAGGCCGTCGCCCTCATCACGTCGCACATCCTCGAAGGCGCCCGGGACGGCCGCACCGTGGCCGAGCTGATGTCCTCCGGGCGCAAGATCCTCACCCGCGACGACGTCATGGAGGGCATCCCCGAAATGATTCACGACGTCCAGGTCGAGGCGACCTTCCCGGACGGCACCAAACTCGTCACCGTCCACGACCCGATCGTCTGACGGGGGAGCGAGCACCGTGATTCCCGGAGAGATCCTCTTCGCCGAGGGACCCGTCACCTTCAACGAAGGCCGCGAAGTCACCCGGCTGACCGTCCTCAACGCCGCCGACCGACCCGTGCAGGTCGGCTCCCACTATCACTTCGCGGAGGCCAACCCCGGCCTGGAGTTCGACCGCGCCGGCGCCCGCGGCAAGCGGCTCAACGTCGCCGCCGGCACCGCCGTGCGCTTCGAACCCGGGATCCCCGTCGACGTCGAACTCGTACCGCTCGCCGGTGCCCGGGTCGTACCCGGCCTGCGCGGCGAGACCGGAGGTGCCCTCGATGCCTGAGCTCTCGCGCGGCGCGTACGCCGATCTGTTCGGCCCCACCACCGGCGACCGTATCCGGCTCGCCGACACCGACCTGCTCGTCGAGATCGAGGAGGACCGCTCCGGCGGCCCCGGGCTCGCCGGTGACGAGGCCGTGTTCGGCGGCGGCAAGGTCATCCGCGAGTCCATGGGCCAGTCGCGCGCCACGCGCGCGGAGGGCACTCCGGACACGGTCATCACCGGCGCCGTGATCATCGACCACTGGGGGATCGTCAAGGCCGACATCGGCATCCGCGACGGCCGGATCACCGGCATCGGCAAGGCCGGCAACCCCGACACCATGGACGGTGTCCACCCCGACCTCGTCATCGGTCCGGAGACCGAGGTCATCGCGGGCAACGGACGGATCGTCACCGCGGGTGCCATCGACGCGCACGTCCACCTGATCTGCCCCCAGATCGCCGACGAGGCACTCGCCTCCGGCATCACGACCCTGGTGGGCGGTGGCACCGGTCCCGCCGAGGGTTCCAAGGCCACCACCGTCACGCCCGGCCCCTGGCATCTGGCCCGGATGCTGGAGTCGATGGAGGGGTATCCGCTCAACCTCGGGCTGCTCGGCAAGGGCAACACCGTCTCGCACGACGCGATGCTGTCGCAGATCCGCGGTGGCGCCCTCGGACTGAAACTGCACGAGGACTGGGGGTCCACGCCCGCCGTCATCGACGCCGCGCTGACCGTCGCCGACCGCACCGGCATCCAGGTCGCCGTCCACACCGACACGCTGAACGAGGCCGGGTTCGTCGGCGACACGCTCGCCGCGATCGGTGGGCGCGGCATCCACGCGTACCACACGGAGGGCGCCGGCGGCGGGCACGCACCGGACATCATGACGGTGGTCTCCGAGCCGCACGTGCTGCCGAGCTCCACCAACCCGACCCGCCCGTACACCGTCAACACCGCCGAGGAACACCTCGACATGCTGATGGTCTGCCACCACCTCAACGCGGCCGTCCCCGAGGACCTGGCCTTCGCCGAGTCGCGTATCCGGCCGTCCACCATCGGGGCCGAGGACATCCTGCACGACCTGGGGGCGATCTCGATCATCTCCTCCGATTCCCAGGCGATGGGCCGGGTCGGCGAGGTCGTCCTGCGGACCTGGCAGACGGCCCACGTGATGAAGCGGCGGCGCGGGGCCCTGCCGGGCGACGGACGCGCCGACAACCACCGTGTACGTCGCTATGTCGCCAAATACACGATCAACCCGGCGCTCGCGCAGGGCCTCGCCCGCGAGATCGGCTCCGTCGAGACCGGCAAGCTCGCCGACCTCGTGCTGTGGGAGCCCGCGTTCTTCGGCGTCAAGCCGCAACTCGTCATCAAGGGCGGCCAGATCGCGTACGCGCAGATGGGCGACGCCAACGCGTCCATTCCGACACCGCAGCCGATTCTGCCCCGGCCGATGTTCGGGGCGATCGGGCGGGCGCCCGCCGCGAACTCGTTCAACTTCGTCGCACCGCTCGCGATCGAGGACGGGCTGCCGGAACGGCTCTCGCTGAGCAAGAGGTTCATGGCGATCGACTCGACCCGAGGCGTGACCAAGGCCGACATGCGGGAGAACGACGCCCGGCCGCGCGTACGGGTCGATCCCGACAGTTTCGCCGTGCACATCGACGGAGAACTGGTCGAGGCGACCCCGGCTGCGGAACTGCCCATGGCCCAGCGTTACTTCCTCTTCTGATGTCCCGCGCGGCACTTCTCGTCCTGGCGGACGGCCGCTTCCCCGCCGGAGGGCACGCCCACTCCGGCGGCGCCGAGGCGGCGGTCAAGGCGGGGCGGATCACCGGGGCGGCGAGCCTGGAGGATTTCTGCCTGGGGCGGTTGCACACGACGGGGCTGGTGTCCGCCGCCCTCGCCGCGGCGGCGGCGCTCGGCGTCGACCCGGTGGCACTGGACTCGGCCGCGGACGCCCGGACGCCCTCGCCCGCCCTGCGCGGGGCCGCGCGGCGGCTCGGGCGGCAGTTGACGCGGGCGGCACGGGCGGCCTGGCCGTCCGGAGAACTCGACGCGCTGGCCAGGGAGTTCCCCAAGGGTGCCCACCAGCCCGTGGTGCTCGGGGTGGCGGCACGGGGTGCCGGGCTCGGGCCCGAGGACGCCGCGTACTGCTCCGTGTACGAGTGTGTCAGCGGGCCGGCGACGGCGACCGTGCGGTTGCTCAGCCTGGACCCCTTCGACGCCACGGCGGTACTGGCCCGGCTGGCACCGGAGTTGGACCAGGTGGCTCACCAGGCGGCCGAGGCGGCGCGGCGCGTGGTGGTCGAGGGTGTCGACGCGTTGCCCGCGGGGGGTGCTCCGCTGCTGGAGATCAGTGCGGAGGCGCATGCCGCTTGGGCTGTGCGGTTGTTCGCGTCGTAATGGGTTCGGGGTGGGCGTTGCCGTCCGCGTCCCCCGGGGGCTCCGCCCCCGGGTCCCGGACCCCCGGTCGCCCGAAGGGCTCGTCCTCGAACGCCGGGCGGGCTGGGTGTGCGGGCCGGAGCCGGAAGGCCCACGACAAGGGAACCCCCACGCACAGGAGAAGGCCCGAGGCGTCCGGATGGCCCGGGCGCCGGAAGGTTCGAAAACGTCGGAGAATTCGGTCTCGGCCGGGAAACGGAGCCGCAATCATGCATCTCGACCATCGTCACGGTCACGACGGGGCGTCCGCCGTGAGCGCCGACGCCCGGCGTCCCGACGGCTCGCGTCGGGCCCTGCGGATCGGGCTCGGCGGACCCGTGGGATCCGGCAAGACCGCGACCGTCGCGGCGCTCTGCCGGGCCCTGCGCGACGAGTTGTCGCTCGCGGTGGTGACGAACGACATCTACACGCGCGAGGACGCCGAGTTCCTGCTGCGGGAGGCGGTCCTGCCACCCGAGCGGATCACCGCCGTCGAGACGGGGGCCTGCCCGCACACCGCGATCCGGGACGACATCTCGGCGAACCTCGAAGCGGTGGAGGACCTGGAGGACGAGGTCGGGCCGCTGGACCTGATCCTGGTCGAGTCAGGGGGCGACAACCTCACGGCGACGTTCTCCAGAGGGCTGGTCGACGCGCAGACCTTCGTGATCGATGTGGCGGGCGGCGACGACATCCCGCGCAAGGGCGGCCCGGGAGTCACCACCGCCGATCTGCTCGTCGTCAACAAGACCGACCTCGCCCCCTACGTGGGGTCCGACCTGGGGCGGATGGCCGCCGACGCCAAGGCGCAGCGAGCCGAACTTCCCGTCGTCCTGCAGTCGTTGAGGACCGAGGCCGGCGTCACGGCCGTCGCGGACTGGGTGCGGGAACGGCTCGCCGCGTGGACGGCATGACGGCAACGGGCGTGCGGGCCACCGCGCGGATCGGGGCACGCGCCGACGGCCGGGGCGGCACCTCGCTGCCCGTGCTGGACGGCGAGGGACCGATCGCGCCGCGCCGCACCCGGGGACACGGCGACGAGGCACGGGTGATGCTCGTCGGCGCGATGAGCGGCCCGCTCGGCAACGACCGTTTCGCCGTGGAGGCGACCGTCGGCGAAGGAGCATGCCTGCACGTCGGTTCGGCCGCCGCGACCATCGCCCTCCCGGGGCAGGCCAAGGGTGAGGCTCGCTACGACGTACGGCTGCGCGTCGCCTCCGGAGGCGAACTGCGGTGGCTCCCGGAGCAGTTGATCTCGGCGAACGGGAGTGACCTTCACGTCGCCTCGGAAATCGACCTGGAGCGCGGCGCGCGACTCGTGTTCCGTGAGGAGCAGGTACTCGGGCGTGCGGGAGAGCAACCGGGGCGGCTCACCAGCCGTCTTACCCTGCGGCTCGGCGGACGGACGCTGCTGGACCAGGAGTTGGCGTGCGGCCCCGGTGCGCCGGGCGGCTGGGACGGGCCGGCAGTCCTTGGGGGCCACCGTGCCCTCGGACAACTTCTCGTCGTGCGGCCGGAGTTCGCGGAGCAGATGCCGTCGGCGCGGTTGCTGGGGGAGTGCGTGGCCGTCCATCCGCTGGCCGGACCGGCTGTTCTGGTGAGCGCGCTGGCGCCGGATGCGCTCAAACTGAGGCGGGTTCTGGACGACGCGTTGGTGTCGTTCGGCTGAGTATCCGCTCAACGGGGCGCTGCACACCGCTTATCGGATTAGTAAAGAAGCCCGGTCACCCCTGTTCTCAGGGACCTCACAGCCGAAAGGATCCCCGTACCAATCGCAACGATGTACGGGGAGGTCCCACTTGAGGTCCAAGAGACCGACGAAGCGGGTGACGGCGCTCGGTTCGGCCGGCGTGCTCGTCACGGCGACCCTGATAGCCGGAGCCGTGGCGGCCCCGTCGGCCACCGCCGACTCACGTCAGGGCCGGAGCCATGGGCAGAGCCGCGAGCAGCGCGGTGCCGCGGTCGCCGCGGACCGGGCCGCCAAGGCGGGGATCGACTGGCAGGAGTGCCCGGCCGACTGGGGCTTCGTGAAGCCCATCCAGTGCGGCTGGGTCAGCGTTCCGCTGGACTACGCCCACCCGAACGGCAAGAAGCTCAAGCTCGCCGTTGACCGCATCGCGAGCACCGGGACGAAGGCCGAGCGTCAGGGCGCCCTCGTCTACAACCCGGGCGGCCCCGGCGGCTCCGGCATGCGCTTCCCGACCCGGGTCACCGGCAAGAACCCGCTCTGGACCAACACCGCGAAGGCCTACGACTTCGTGGGCTTCGACCCGCGCGGTGTCGGCCACTCGGCACCCATCTCCTGCATCGACCCGCAGGAGTTCGTGAAGGCGCCCAAGGCCGACCCGGTCCCGGGCTCCGAGGCCGACAAGCGCGCCCAGCGCAAGCTCGCCGCCGAGTACGCGGACGGCTGCGCCGAGCGCAGCGGCAAGGCCGTCCTGCAGCAGATGACCACGCCCAACACCGCCCGCGACCTGGATGTCATCCGCGCCGCACTCGGTGAGAAGAAGCTCAACTACCTGGGCGTCTCGTACGGCACCTACCTCGGCGCCGTCTACGGCACGCTCTTCCCGGGGCACGTCCGCCGCATGATCGTGGACAGCGTCGTCAACCCGGCGCGGGAGAACATCTGGTACGAGGCCAACCTGGGCCAGGACGTGGCCTTCGAGGGCCGCTGGAAGGACTGGGAGGACTGGGTCGCGAAGAACGACGCGGCCTTCCACCTCGGCGACACCCGCGCCAAGGTGCAGGACCAGTGGCTGAAGCTGCGCGCCGCGGCGAAGAAGAGCCCGCTGGGCGGGGTCGTCGGACCCGCCGAGCTGATCTCCTTCTTCCAGAGCGCCCCGTACTACGACTCCTCGTGGGTACCGGTCGCGTCGGTGTTCAGCAAGTACGTCGCCGGTGACACCCAGGCGCTGGTGGACGCCGCGGCTCCGGACCTGTCCGACACCGCGGGCAACATCAGCTCGGAGAACGGCAACGCGGTCTACACCGCGGTCGAGTGCACCGACGCCAAGTGGCCCACCAGCTGGAACAAGTGGGACAAGGACAACACGCGGCTCAACAAGGACTACCCGTTCATGACGTGGGCCAACGCGTGGATGAACCTGCCGTGTGCCACCTGGCCGGTCAAGCAGCAGACCCCGGTCGAGGTCAGGACCGGCAAGGGGCTGCCGGCCGTCCTGATCGTGCAGTCCACGCGTGACGCCGCCACCCCCTACCCGGGCGCGGTCGAACTGCACAAGCGCTTCAAGGGCTCCCGTCTCATCACCGAGAACGGCGCGGGCTCGCACGGTGTGACCGGCCTGGTCAACCCGTGCATCAACACGCGGGTGGACACCTACCTGCTCACCGGCAGGACGGACAAGGCCGATGTGACGTGCGCGCCGCACGCCACGCCGGCGCCGTAACACACCGCACACGAAGGGGCGGCCGGTCCTCCGGCCGCCCCTTTCGCGTCGGTGGCGCGTCGGTGGCGCTCCCACCCGCGTCCCACCGGTCCCACCGGACCGTCAGCTCAGCGGCATCCGCGGGAACCTGCGCGCCTTGTCCGCGCTCTCGGCGGCCGCCTCGGCCTTGACGTCGGCCGCGTACCGGTCGACGTACTCCTGCCCGGAGAGGGCGAGGATGGCGTACATGATCTCGTCGGTGACGGCACGCAGGATGACCTTCTCGTTCTCCATACCGGCGTAGCGGGAGAAGTCGAGGGGCTCGCCGAAGCGGATCACCACGGGGTGGAGGTTCGGGATCTTCTGGCCCGGCGGCTGCGCCTCGAAGGTGCCGATCATCGCGCAGGGGACGACCGGCACCCGGGCCTTGAGGGCCATGGCCGCGACGCCGACCTTCCCCTTGTAGAGGCGCCCGTCGTGCGAGCGGGTGCCCTCCGGGTAGATGCCGAGCAGCTGGCCCTGGCGCAGCACACCGAGCCCCTCCCGGATCGCGGCCTGTCCCGCCTCCTTGCCGGAGCGGTCCACCGGGATCTGCCCGGCGCTGCGGAAGAACGCGGCTGTCAGACGGCCCTTGATGCCCGGCCCGGTGAAGTACTCCGCCTTCGCGAGGAAGGTGATCCGCCGCTTGAGGATCGCGGGCATCAGGAAGTGGTCCGAGAAGGACAGGTGGTTGCCCGCCACGATGGCGCCCCCCGACGGCGGTATGTGCTCAAGGCCCTCGATCCGAGGCCGGAACACCAGCCTCAACAGCGGACCCAGAAGCACATGTTTGAGCACGTAATAAAACACCTGAGGCGCTCCTCTGTTCCTCCGGGTCCTCCCCGGGGAGCGATCAGTTTAGGCGTGCCCGTCGCCGGGGGTAACCGTTCGGGTATCACTCTCTGTGGCCCCGTGGCCGGTATCAGACCCCTTGCGTCACCACCTTCTCCAGGGCCGCGAGAGCGGAGCGGAGTTCGTCGGCGGTGATGGTCAGCGGCGGGGCCAGCCGGATGGTCGAACCGTGGGTGTCCTTGACCAGGATCCCCTCGCGCATGAGGCCCTCGCTGATCTCGCGGCCCGTCCCGATGGCCGGGTCGATGTCGACGCCCGCCCACAGCCCGCGCGAGCGGAAGCCGTCCACTCCTCTGCCCACGAGCCCCTTGAGGCCGCCTTCCAGGACCATGCCCAGCTCGGCCGCCCGGCGCTGGAACTCACCCGTCTCCAGCAGCTCGACGACCGCCGAGCCGACCGCCGCGGCGAGCGGGTTGCCGCCGAACGTGGAGCCGTGCTCACCGGGCCGCAGTACGCCGAGCACGTCGCGGCGCGCCACCACCGCCGAGACCGGCACGATGCCGCCGCCGAGCGCCTTGCCGAGCAGCAGCATGTCCGGGACGACGCCCTCGTGGTCGACGGCGAGGGTGGTGCCCGTCCGCCCCAGACCCGACTGGATCTCGTCCGCGACGAACAGACAGCCGGCCCGGCTGGTCAGCTCGCGCACCCCGGCGAGATAGCCGTCGTCGGGGATGACGACGCCCGCCTCGCCCTGGATGGGCTCGATCAGCACGGCCGCGGTCGTCTCGTCGACGGCCGCTTCGAGCGCCGCGAGATCGTTGTACGGAACGATCCGGAAGCCCGGGGTGAAGGGGCCGAAGCCGCTCCGGGCCGTCTCGTCCGTGGAGAAGCTGACGATCGTGGTCGTACGGCCGTGGAAGTTGTCCGCGGCCACGACGATCGTGGCCTGGTCCGGGGCGACGCCCTTCACCTCGTACGCCCACTTGCGGGCGACCTTGACGGCGCTCTCCACCGCCTCGGCGCCGGTGTTCATCGGCAGGACCATGTCGAGACCCGTCAGCCCGGCCAGGGACGCGGCGAAGTGGGCCAGCTGGTCGTTGTGGAAGGCGCGGGAGGTCAGGGTGAGCCGGTCGAGCTGGCGGTGCGCCGCCTCGATCAGCACGGGGTTGCGGTGGCCGAAGTTGAGGGCCGAGTAACCCGCCAGCATGTCGAGGTAGCGGCGGCCCTCGACGTCCTCGACCCAGGTGCCCTCGGCGCGGGCGACGACGACGGGGAGCGGGTGGTAGTTGTGCGCGAGGACCGGGGCCTCGGCGCGGATCAGTTCGGCGGAGGTACGCGTACGGGCGGGAGCGGTCATGAGCGGATCTCCTGGGTGCAGCACTTGATGCCGCCGCCGGCCTTGTGGAACTCGGAGAGGTCGACGGGGACGGGGACGTAGCCGTGCCGGGCGAGCTGGTCGGCGAGGGCCTCGGCACGTGGCGAGATGAAGACGTGACGGCCGTCGGAGACGGAGTTCAGACCGAAGGTCATCGCGTCCTCGCGGGTCGCGACCACCGCGTCCGGGAAGAGCCGTGCCAGCACCTCGCGGCTGCCGGGCGAGAACGCCTCCGGGTAGTAGGCGATGTTCGCCCGCGGCCCCTCCTCCAGAACGAACAGGGCCGTGTCCAGATGGTAGAAGCGCGCGTCCACCAGCTGGAGGGTGATCACCGGGACACCGAAGAACTCCTGGACCTCGCGGTGTGCCTCCGGGGTCGTACGGAAGCCGGTGCCCGCCAGGAGGTAGCGGCCCACCGGGACGAGGTCGCCCTCGCCCTCACACACGGATTCGGGACGGTAGACGTCGAAGCCGGCGGCCTTGAACCAGGTCTCGTAGGCGATGGACTCCGGGCGGCGCTGGGGCGCGTGGAAGAGCGAACCGAAGACACGGCCCGCGAGGACGAGCGCGGAGTTCGCCGCGAACACCATGTCGGGGAGATCCGCCACCGGCTCCACGGTGTCCACGGTGTGCCCATGGGCACGATAGGCGCTGATCAGCGCCTTCCACTGGCCATGGGCCAGATCGACGTCCACCCGGGTGTCGGGGTGCATCCAGGGGTTGATCGCGTACTGCACGGCGAAGTGTCTGGGTTCGCAGACGAGGAAGCGCCGGGGACGCGGCACACGGCTGTCAGGCACAGAGAGGTTCCTCCGCTTCCTGCGGTGTTGACGGGGGTGCCTCAAAGGTAGGAAACGGGGGATACGGGCGACAAGCGAGGAGAGCTGCGTGTGTACGCAGTATCGCTGCGCAATTGCGGTGGTCAGCGCACGTTTGATGCGTCCTGGGCCTCTTCCGGGGCGGCATGGGTCGCGCCCGCCTCGGGGGCCTCCGGCAGCAGATGGGACAGCACCATGTAGCTGATCGTCTTCCGGATGAAGGGTTCGGTGCGGATCCGCTCCAAGACCTCCTCGAAGTGGTCCACATCGGTGGCACGCACATGCAGCAGCGCGTCGGCGCCCCCGGTCACGGTCATGGCGGCGGTGATCTCCGGATGGTTGCGCACCACCTCCGCGAGCCGCCGGGGCGGCGCAGCGCCCTCGCAGTACACCTCGACATACGCCTCCGTGCGCCAGCCGAGCGCCGTCGGCTTCACCGTCGCCGTGAACCCGGTGATCACGCCGGTCTCGCGGAGCCGGTCCACACGCCGCTTGACGGCGGTCGCCGACAGCCCGATCGCCGCGCCGATCTCGGCGAAGCTCGTCCGGGCATTGGCCATCAGGGCTGTGATGATCTTGCGGTCGAGTTCGTCGAACATCCCGGACTTGCTGTTCATGGCGGCACTGTATCCAGCGGGAACGTCCATGCCCCGCACATGTCCAGACGTACGATTCGCTCTTACACTCCACTTCCATGCTGCGCGTGCTCGCCGTCGACGACGAACAACCGTCCCTGGAGGAGCTTCTCTATCTCCTCAACGCCGATCCCCGGGTCGCCGGCGCCGAGGGCGCGAGCGACTCGACCGAGGCGCTGCGCCGGATCAACCGGGCCCTCGCCTTGGGACCCGACGGGCCCGAGGCGATCGACGTCGTCTTCCTCGACATCCACATGCCCGGACTCGACGGACTCGACCTGGCCCGGCTGCTCACCGGATTCGCCCATCCGCCGCTCGTCGTCTTCGTCACGGCGCACGAGGGCTTCGCGGTCCAGGCCTTTGACCTCAAGGCCGTCGACTACGTGCTGAAGCCGGTGCGCCGGGAGCGGCTCGCGGAGGCCGTCCGGCGGGCGGACCAACTCCGGCGCACCGCACCGCTGATCCCCGTCCACGAACCCGACCCGGACCACATCTCCGTCGAACTCGGCGGGGTGACACGCTTCGTGGCCGTGGAGGACATCACCCACGTCGAGGCGCACGGCGACTACGCGCGCCTGCACACCGCGCAGGGCAGCCACCTGGTCCGCATACCGCTGTCCACCCTGGAGGAACGCTGGCGGTCCCGCGGCTTCGTCCGCATCCACCGGCGCCACCTCGTCGCCCTGCGCCACATAGGCGAACTCCGCCTGGACGCGGGTACGGTGAGTGTTCTCGTGGACTCCGTCGAACTCCAGGTCAGCCGTCGGCACACGCGCGAACTGCGTGACCTGCTGATGCGCCGGACCACCAGCTGAGAGGGAACGGCGTGCCGCAGGATCCGACCGAACGCCGCGTGGTCGTCACCGGAGCGCCCCGGCGCACCCGCAGGACGTCCGGCTACTACCGGCCCAGGACCGAGATCGACGAACAGACCACGCTCGGCCACACCTACGTCCGTTCGCTGATGCGCAGTCAACTCCGCGTCGCTCTAGTGGTGTTCGCCGTCCTGGTCCTCCTGGTCGGACCGCTGCCCCTGGTCTTCGCCGCGATCCCGGACGGCGCCGGCCTGGAATGGGCCGTGCTCGGGTTCTGCGTCTACCCGCCCCTGGTCCTGCTGGCCCGCTGGTACGTGCGCCGCGCGGAGCGCAACGAGAGGGACTTCGTGCGTCTGGTCGAGGACCGTTGAAGAACTGGACCACCGACGTGCGGCGAGGACCGTCGAAGGCCGGCGAAGCACGGTCGCGGACCGTCGAGGGGCGTGGCGTGAGGGGATTCGCGGGACGCGCGACGACGGCTCCCGGTGATCGTGGCGCGAGAGGTCCCGCCCGGTGAACCAGAACTACGCCGTGCCCGCCGTCGCCCTCGTCGTCGTCGCGACCGTCCTGGTCGGGGCGTTCGGCCTGCGCATATCCCGGACCACCTCCGACTTCTACGTCGCCTCGCGCACCGTCGGCCCACGGCTGAACGCGGCCGCGATCAGCGGGGAGTACCTCTCCGCCGCCTCCTTCCTCGGCATCGCGGGCCTGGTGCTCGTCCAGGGCCCCGACATGCTCTGGTACCCCGTCGGATACACGGCGGGCTACCTGGTACTCCTCCTGTTCGTCGCGGCCCCGCTGCGCCGCTCCGGGGCCTACACACTGCCCGACTTCGCCGAGGCGCGGCTCGGCTCCCAGGCGGTCCGACGGCTCGCCGGGGCCTTCGTCGTCGGCGTGGGCTGGCTCTACCTGCTGCCCCAGCTCCAGGGCGCGGGACTCACGCTGGCGGTACTGACCGACGCGCCCGGCTGGTTCGGCGGTGTGCTCGTCGCGGTCGTCGTGGTCGCCACGGTCGCGGCCGGCGGCATGCGCAGCATCACCTTCGTCCAGGCCTTCCAGTACTGGCTGAAGCTCACCGCCCTGCTGGTCCCGGCGATCTTCCTGGTCCTCGCCTGGCAGAGCGACGGCGCCCCGCGCGACGCCTTCGACGAACCGGCGGCCTTCCGCGCGCAGCGGGTCGTCCGTATCGACGGCACCCTCGACCTGAAACTGTCGGACCCACTGGCCGTCACCGCGACGGGAACCGTGGACGGCCACCACTACCGGAGCGAGCGGGTCCGGCTCCCGGCCGGCGTCCACCGCATCGCGCGCGGCACCCGGCTGACCTTCCAGAAGGGGGACCCGGTACCGGCCGCCGACCGCGCCGACAACGGCGGCATGTCGACCTCGCTCGCGGCCGGCCGCGAGGAACGCCCCCTCTACGCCACCTACGGACTGATCCTCGCCACCTTCCTCGGCACCATGGGACTCCCGCACGTGGTCGTCCGCTTCTACACCAGCCCGCACGGAGTCGCCGCCCGCCGCACCACCGTCGCCGTCCTCGGCCTGATCGGCGCCTTCTACCTCCTGCCGCCCGTCTACGGGGCGCTGGGCCGGCTGTACGCCCCCGAACTCAGCCTCACCGGGAACGCGGACGCCGCCGTGCTGCTGCTCCCGGACCGGGTGATCGGGGGACTCGGCGCGGACCTCCTGGGCGCGCTGGTGGCGGGCGGCGCCTTCGCGGCGTTCCTGTCCACCGCGTCCGGACTGACCATGGCGGTGGCCGGGGTCCTCACCCAGGACGTACTGCCCTCGCGCGGCGTGCGCCACTTCAGGCTCGGCACCGTGCTCGCCATGGCGGTGCCACTCGCCGCCAGCGTGATCGTGGGCGGACTGCCGGTCGCCGACGCCGTGGGACTCGCCTTCGCCGTGTCCGCCTCCTCCTTCTGCCCCCTGCTCGTCCTCGGCATCTGGTGGCGACGGCTGACACCGCCGGGCGCGGGCGCGGGCATGCTCGTCGGCGGCGGCGCGGCCTTCGTGGCGGTCGCCGCGACCATGGCGGGCTACCCGCGCTCCGGAGCGCTGCACGCGCTGCTCGCCTGGCCCGCGCTCTGGTCGGTTCCCCTCGGATTCCTCACCATGATCCTGGTGTCGCTGGCGACGCCCGGCCGGGTACCGGCGGGCACGGCGGCCATCCTGGCCCGGTTCCACCTTCCCGAGGAACTGTCCGACGGCCAGGTGCGCGCGGCCGCCCACACGAAGGAGGCCGAGGCGTGAGCGGATTCCTGGCCGGATTGTGCGTGGCCGTGCTCCCCCTGCTCGCCGCCGGGTTCTGGCTCGGCAGGCGGACCGCGCGGCCCGAGAACCTCGGCGGACTCGGCACCCCCGTCGAGCACGCCACCTTCGAGACCCTGCACACCGCCTCGCTCGCCGCACCCCCGCTGCGCGCGGGCCTCACCGGCGAGACCGCCCGCAGGTCCGCGCGCCGGCTGCGCACCCTGCTCGGCACCGACGCGCTCTGCCTCACCGACCAGGACACCGTCCTGGCCTGGGACGGCGCGGGGGAGCACCACCGCACCGAGATCATGGACCGGCTCGGCGGCCCGCTGGAGACCGGCCGCGGTGAGGCCTTCCGGCTCCGGTGCGACGAGCCGGACTGCGCGCTGCGCTGGGCCGTGGTCGCGCCGCTGACCGTGGACGACCGGGTGCACGGAGCGCTCGTGGCCTGCGCGCCCCGCGAGTCCGCCGTGCTCGTCCGGGCCGCCGGCGAGGTCGCCCGCTGGGTCTCGGTGCAACTGGAACTCGCCGACCTCGACCGGTCCCGTACCCGCCTGATCGAGGCCGAGATCAAGGCCCTGCGCGCCCAGATCTCCCCGCACTTCATCTTCAACTCGCTCGCGGTGATCGCCTCGTTCGTCCGCACCGATCCGGAGCGTGCCCGCGAACTGCTGCTGGAGTTCGCGGACTTCACGCGCTACTCGTTCCGCAGGCACGGCGACTTCACCACCCTCGCCGACGAGCTGCACGCCATCGACCACTACCTGGCGCTCGTGCGGGCCCGCTTCGGGGACCGGCTCTCGGTGACCCTGCAGATCGCGCCCGAGGTGCTGCCGGTCGCGCTGCCCTTCCTCTGTCTCCAGCCCCTGGTGGAGAACGCCGTCAAACACGGCCTGGAGGGCAAGACCGGCAAGTCGAACAAGAGCCACATCAGCATCACCGCGCAGGACGCGGGCGCCGAGGCGCTGGTCGTCATCGAGGACAACGGCACCGGGATGGACCCCGAACGGCTGCGCCGCATCCTCACCGGCGAGGTCAGCCCCTCGGACGGCATCGGTCTGTCCAACGTCGACGACCGGCTGCGGCAGGTCTACGGGGACGACTACGGCCTCGTCATCGAGACCGCCGTCGGGGCGGGGATGAGGATCACGGCCCGGCTGCCCAAGTACCAGCCGGGCGTGCACTCGGCGGGACGGCTGCCCCGGCAGTGAGCGCGACGCCCGTCACGCTCCGCGGGCGGCGACCATCGCGATCATGATCAGGCCGAGCACCACCCAGCCGAACCACAGCCAGCCGTTGCTGCCGAGCGCGACCGTATAGGCCGTCACGACAACCAGCCCACCGACGGTGAGCACCCCCATGGTCTTCGTCGAACCGGGCATCGCGGCACACCCTTCTCCCGGCGGGTCCGCTACGCGGGCCGTGGCCTGCGGCCATTTTCACCCGGCGGGAGACGGTTCGCCAGGGCTGGTTCAGTGGTCGGAAGGTGATTCAGTGACTGCGGGCGTTGAGCGAGGCCAGATAGGCGTTGTACGCCTCGAGTTCCTTGTCGCCGTCGCGGTCCGCCGCCCGGTCCGTGCGGCGGGCCTGCCGCTGCTCGGAGCCGTACCACTGGAAGAGCAGCGCGAGCAGCACGAGGACGGAGGGGATCTCGCTGAAGGCCCAGGCGATGCCGCCCGCCGCGTTCTGGTCGGTGAGCGCGTCGATGGCGAGCGAGGCGGGCGGGTTCTTGTACGTGTCGACCATCGGCGTGGACGCCATCATCAGCGCGATACCGAAGAACGCGTGGAACGGCATGCCGGCGAACAGTTCCAGCATCCGCATCAGGTAGCCCGGCCGGTGCGGTCCGGGGTCCACGCCCATGATCGGCCAGAAGAAGACCAGGCCGACGGCGAGGAAGTGGCACATCATCAGGGTGTGCCCCGACTTCGATCCCATCAGGAAGTCGAAGAGAGGGGAGAAGTACAGGCCGTAGAGGCTCGCGATGAACAGCGGGATCGTGAACGCGGGGTGCGTGATGATCCTCATGTAACGGCTGTGCAGGAACATCAGCAGCAGTTCACGCGGCCCCTTGGTGCCCCGCCTGGCCGCCACCGGAAGGGCCCGCAGCGCGAGCGTGATCGGTGCCCCGAGCAGGATCAGGATGGGCGACAGCATGCTGATCACCATGTGCTGCACCATGTGCACGCTGAACATGACCATGCCGTAGTCGTTCAGCCTCGTGCACATCATCAGCAGCACGGTCAGCACACCGACGACGAACGAGACGGTCCGTCCCGCCGACCACTTGTCACCGCGGCGGACGAGCCGCACCACCCCCCAGCCGTACAGCCCGAGCCCCACCAGGCAGGCGATGAGGAAGAACGGGTCCGCGGACCATTCGAGCCCCCGCCCCAGCGTGAACGGCGGCAGATCCATGGTCATGCCGTGCCCGCTGTGTTCCATCCGCCGGCTCCTGATTAGTACGGGTTGTGCTGTCTGTCCGCACCAGAGTAGAACCGGCCCCGGTCGCCGCTATGGCCGGGGTCGGCATCCGCGCCCCGGCAGGGGGCGCGGGGAACCGGCGGACAAGGCACCACGAACCCGCGGCCGGACGGGCGCCTCAGGGTCTCAGAGCACGCACTCCGCTTCGGCGTACCGCTCGTCGGGCACGGTCTTCAGCGTCTCCACCGCCTCCGCGAGGGACACCATCACGATGTCGGTCCCGCGCAGCGCGGTCATCATGCCGAACTCACCCCGGTGCGCCGCCTCCACGGCGTGCCAGCCGAAACGCGTCGCGAGCACGCGGTCGTACGCGGTCGGCGTCCCGCCGCGCTGCACGTGTCCGAGGATCACCGGACGGGCCTCCTTGCCGAGGCGCTCCTCCAGTTCGAGCGAGAGCTGCCGGGCGATGCCGGCGAAGCGCTCGTGCCCGTAGACGTCCTTCACACCCTCGTCGAACGGCATCGTGCCCGCGCGCGGCTTGGCGCCCTCGGCGGCCACGACGATCGCGAACCGCTTGCCCGCCTCGAACCGCTCGCCCACCTTGGCCGCCAGCTCCTCGATGTCGAAGGGGCGCTCCGGTACGACGATGGCGTGCGCGCCGGCCGCCATGCCGGAGTGCAGCGCGATCCAGCCGGTGTGGCGGCCCATGACCTCCACGATCAGCACCCGCTGGTGGGACTCGGCGGTGGTCTTCAGCCGGTCCAGGGCCTCGGTCGCGACGCCGACGGCCGTGTCGAAGCCGAAGGTCACGTCCGTGACGGCGATGTCGTTGTCGATGGTCTTCGGCACGCCGACGATCGGCAGACCGCGGTCCGAGAGCAGCCGGGCCGCCTTCAGGGTGCCCTCGCCGCCGATCGGGATGATGGCGTCGAGGCCGAGCTCCTCGACATGGCCCCTGGCCCGCTCCACGCCGTCACGCAGATGCGCGGGCTGGACCCGGGAGGAGCCGAGCATCGTGCCGCCGCGGGCCAGGATGCCGCTCACCGCGTCGAGGTCGAGCTTCAGGTAGTCGCACTCCAGAAGCCCCTTCCAGCCGTCCCGGAAGCCGATGACCTCGTCGCCGTGGTCGACGACGGCGCGGTGCACGACGGACCGGATGACGGCGTTCAGGCCGGGGCAGTCGCCGCCGGACGTGAGGACACCAATGCGCATAGCCCGAAATACCTTCTCAACGTGGGCCGGGGACCGGACCACGTTGTCCGGCTGGAATCCCGATCACCCTACCGGCGGGACGGGGTCGTGCCGTAGCAGGCGTCCGCCTGGTGGACTCGGCCGCACAAGTGAGCGGACAAGCTGTCAGGCGGGCTCTCGTGCACACCGTGCCGCAAACACCTTGGGCGCGCTTGAGGTATGCCTCAAGCGCGCCCTGTGGACGTCGTGCCCGGACCGCCGGTGCACCGGTCACGCGGTGGCGTGCGCGTCCCGGTGGTGGCGTGTCGGCTCAGGCCGGCTGCTGGGCGGCGGCGATGCGCTCGCCCCGAAGCGCCTCGTACCAGCGGTCGTCGATCGGCGGCAGCGCGTTCACGTCGAGCGCCAGCTTCAGCAGCAGGTCGGCGATCTGCGGGTTACGGGCGAGCACGGGACCGTGCATGTACGTACCGAAGACCGTGTCGTTGTACGCGCCTTCGGTGCCGTCGCCCGTGCCGTTGCCCTTGCCGAGCCGCACCTGCGCGAACGGGCGCGCGGTGGGACCGAGGTGGGTGACGCCCTGGTGGTTCTCGAAACCGGTCAGCTGCGGCAGGCCCAGGCGCGGGTCGATGTCTCCGAGCACGTCACCGACGCACCGCTCTCCCTCGCCGCGCGTCGAGACCACGTCGAGCAGGCCGAGGCCCGGCTCGCGCTGCCCGAGGTCGTTGATGAACTCGTGGCCGAGGATCTGGTAGCCGGCGCACACCGAGAACACGATCGCGCCGTTGCCGACCGCGCGGTGCAGGCCTCCGTCGCGGCGCAGGCGCTCCGCGGCGAGGCGCTGCGGCCGGTCCTCGCCGCCACCGATCAGGTAGATGTCGCCGGAGGTGGGGATCGGCTGGTCGCTGCGCACGTCGAGGCGGGCGACGTCGAGTCCGCGCTGGCGGGCCCGGCGTTCCACGACGAGCGCGTTGCCCTGGTCACCGTAGGTGCTCAGCAGGTCCGGGTAGATCCACACCAGACGCAGGCTGTTGTCACTCATTCTCTTCGTCCTCCGTGGCTCAGTTGCCGACACGACGCCTCAAATCCTGGAACGCGGTGTAGTTCGCGATGACCTCGATGCGGCCGGGCGGCGCGAGCTGCACGGCCTGGTCGAGGGTCTCGCAGACCTGGAAGGACTGGTTCGCGACCTCGAGGCGCACCGCGAGGTCGAGCTTTCGATCACCGAGGACGAAGATCGGGTGCCCGGTCAGCCGGGTGTAGTCGACGTCCCACAGCCAGGACGTGTCTGTGCCGTCGGCTCCCCGGGCGTTCACGGACAGGATGACCGGGGTGGGCGGCGGGTCGATCAGGGAGAACGTCTCCAGCCAGCCCGCGGGGTTCTTGGCGAGCAGCAGACGCAGGTCGCGCTGCATGAACTGCACCACGTCGTAGCGTCCGGCCACCGCCTGCACCTGGTACATGCGCTCCAGGGCGACCTGCGGGGGCACCCCGAAGACGGCGGCGACGGCGGCCGACGAGGCGGCGTTCGCCTTGTTGGCGCGGCCGGGCAGCTGGAGGTGGATCGGCCAGGCGGAGCCGTGCGGGTCGAGCACGTGGTCGCCGGAGAGCGCCCAGGTCGGCGTCGGGCGGCGGAAACCGCAGTCGCCGCAGAACCAGTCGTCGCCGGGGCGCTGCATCACACCGCCGCAGGACGGGCAGGACCAGGCGTCGTCCTTCCACATCTGACCGGCCGCCACCCACATGACGTTCGGCGAGGAGGAGGCGGCCCACACGACCAGGGGGTCGTCGGCGTTGGCGACCACGACGGCCTTGGAGCCGGCCAGTCCCTCGCGCCAGTGCTCGGCCATCATCCGGGTCTCGGCGGCGCGGTCGAGCTGGTCGCGGGAGAGGTTGAGCAGCGCGATGCACTTCGGGTCGGTGTCGCGCGCCACACCGGAGAGGTACTTCTCGTCGACCTCGATGACCGCGAACTTGGCGTCCGAGCCGCCGGCCAGTGCCGAGGTGATGCCCGCGGGCATGTTGGCGCCGAGCGCGTTGGACACGACCGGGCCCGCGGCGCGCAGCGCCTCCGCGATCAGCCGGGTGGTCGTGGTCTTGCCGTTGGTCGCCGACACCAGGATCACGTCCAGGTGCGTGGCGAGCCTGGCCAGCAGGTCGGGGTCGAGCTTGAGTGCCACCCGGCCGCCGATCACCGATCCGCTGCCGCGTCCGGCGGCCCGCGAGACGGCCGCCGCCGCCTTGCCCGCCGTCACGGCCAGCTTGGCCCGCGGCGTCAGCGGGTCCGAGTTGCCTGACATCGTTTCTCGATCCTCCTTGCGTACGCGCCGCGCCTCTGCCCCCGGCACCGTGTGGGCCTCAGCCTATCGAGATCCACTCACGTGCCCGAATCGCGGCACCACGACGGTGCCCGCGCGACGTTCGCGCGCCAGTAAGGACCGTACCCTTGCCGCCATGCGACACGGCTCCATCCCCGGCTCCCGAGGGCGCATCCGCCCGGTGACCCTGCTCGGCGACCCCGTTCTGCACACGGCGTGCGAGGAGGTCACCGACTTCGGTCCCGAACTCGCCCGGCTCGTCGAGGACATGTTCGCGACGATGTACGCGGCGCGGGGCGTCGGCCTCGCCGCCAACCAGGTCGGTGCGGCGCTGCGGGTGTTCGTGTACGACTGCCCGGACGACGACGAGGTCCGCCATCTGGGACATGTGGTGAACCCACGTCTCGTCGAGGCGGACGGCGTGGTCCTGCGTGGTCCGGAGGGCTGTCTCTCGCTGCCGGGCCTGGAGGCGGGTACCGAACGGTACGACCACGCCGTCGTCGAGGGATTCACCGCGGACGGGGAGCCCGTGCGTGTGCACGGCACGGGATGGTTCGCCCGGTGCCTGCAGCACGAGTACGACCACCTGGAGGGCGGCCTGTACGTGGACCGGCTGAGCGGGTGGCGCCGGCGCCGGGTGATGCGGCAGGCGGCGCGGGCGTCCTGGGGGCGCTGAGTTCCGCCGGCCGGCGCGGAAGTGTCGCGACCGGCCGGACGGTTCCCGCGCTCCCGAAGGTCCGCCGATCTGGACGCCCGGTAGGGGCGCGCTCGGCCGAGACCGGCCGGCAGCGGGCATCCGGCCTCGGAACCCGGACCGCCGCCCTCAGAACCCGGGGCCGCCGACGCGATCTCCCGCCGCGGCCAGCCGGCCCCACAGCAGATCGGCGAGGCTCCGCACCAATTCGGCGCGCGTGCACGGCCGTTCGCCCAGCCACCAGTCCCCGGCGGCATGCATCATGCCGACGATCCCGTGGCCCCACACCCGCGCCAGCTGCTGACTGCCCGGGCCGAGATCCACCCGTTCCTCGATGACCTCGGCCAGTTCCTCGCCCATGCGGCGCAGCAGCGGCGCGGAGTGCTTGCCGACGTCGAAGCCGGGGTCGCCCGGCTGTCCGCCCTCGGAGGGGTGCATCAGGAAGCGGTAGACCTGGGGGCGTGCCTCGATGGCCGCCAGATACGTGTCGAGGGTCGACTCCACCCGTTCCCGGCGCTCGGCGGGCGCGTCCAGCGCGGCCCGCAGCGCACCGAGGAGTGCGTCGGTGTGCCGCTTGGCGAGCGCCGCGTAGAGACCACCCTTGTCACCGAAGTGCCGGTACAGGATCGGCTTGGTGATGCCCGCCTCGGCGGCGATGGCGTTCATCGAGGCGCCGGGGCCGTCGCGGAGCACCACTCTGTCCGCGGCCTCCAGCAGCTCTCGCCGGCGGCGGTCGGCGGACCTCTGCTGATCGGTCCGCTGTGTGGTGTCCATGATCTCTCCCCACCCATGGTGATTCGGTGACGCCTGCGCAAACTAACACTCATCAGCCCATGCACATCGAACGGGCTGCCGAGCGGGCTTCGGGAGTTGACTTTCTCTACTGGTCGGTAACAGACTCCAGTTACCGCAAGTAACATTTTAGTGCACCGCTGGAGGGGACATGGCCGAGTTCACCATGGAGCTCAACGACGAACAGAAGGAGGTCCGCGACTGGCTCCACGGGTTCGCCGCCGATGTGATCCGCCCCGCGGCCGCCGAGTGGGACGAGCGCGAGGAGACTCCCTGGCCGGTCATCCAGGAAGCCGCGAAGGTCGGCATCTATTCCCTGGACTTCTACGCCCAGCAGTACTTCGACTCCACCGGCCTCGGTATACCGATGGCCATGGAGGAACTGTTCTGGGGTGACGCGGGCATAGCCCTCTCCATCGTGGGCACCGGCCTCGCCGCCGTGGGTGTCCTCGCCAACGGCACCGAGGAGCAGATCGGTACCTGGATCCCCCAGATGTACGGGGATGCCAACGATGTCAAGGTCGCGGCCTTCTGTTCCTCCGAGCCCGACGCCGGCTCCGACGTCGCCTCCATGCGCACCCGGGCCGTGTACGACGAGGCCAAGGACGAATGGGTCCTCAACGGCACCAAGACCTGGGCGACCAACGGCGGCATCGCCAACGTCCACGTCGTCGTCGCGGTCGTCGACGCGGACCTCGGTTCCAAGGGCCATGCCTCCTTCATCGTGCCGCCGAACACCCCCGGCCTCTCGCAGGGCCAGAAGTTCAAGAAGCACGGTATCCGTGCCTCGCACACCGCCGAGGTCGTCCTGGAGGACGTCCGTGTCCCCGGTTCCTGCCTGCTCGGCGGCAAGGAGAAGCTGGACGAGCGTCTCGCCCGCGCCCGTGAGCGGGCCAGGGCGGGTGGCGGTGAGCGCGTGAAGAACGCCGCGATGGCCACGTTCGAGGCGTCCCGTCCGGCCGTCGGCGCGATGGCGGTGGGCACCGCCCGTGCCGCGTACGAGGTCGCCCTCGACTATGCGACGACCCGTGAGCAGTTCGGGCGGCCGATCATCGACAACCAGGGTGTCGCGTTCCAGCTCGCCGATATGCGTACCTCCATCGATGCGGCGCGTCTGCTGGTGTGGCGCGCTTCGTGGATGGCGGTCAACGGCAGGCCGTTCACGGCGGCGGAGGGATCGATGTCCAAGCTCTTCGCCAGCGAGACGGCGAAGAAGGTCACCGGCCAGGCGATCCAGATCCTGGGGGGCAACGGCTACACCCGTGAGTACCCGGTGGAGCGGATGCACCGGGATGCCGCTATTTACACCATCTTCGAGGGCACGAGCGAGATCCAGCGGCTGGTGATCGCCCGGACGCTCTCCGGCATGCCGATCCGGTAGCGGCAGGGCACCGGCCTCACCGGTGCTTCAGAGGGGTGAGCTGCTCGATGTCGTACCGCGAGCGCAGTTCCTCGATCGCCGCGTGATCCGGTGGGCCGCCGTTGCCCAGGATCTCCAGCAGTTCCTCGAAGTAGCGCTCGTGGTCCGGCGGCGGTGACGCCTGGAAGAACATCTTCGCCGGCGTCTCGGTGGGGTTGGAGAAGGCGTGCGGGCAGCCCGGCGGGACGACGATGACCGTGCCGGGTGTCGCCCTGACCACCCGGGTGCCCGAACTCGACTCCCACTTCTGCCAGTTGTCGGGGGTGCGGATCCGGGGTTCGAAGGCGAGCACGTCCAGCTCGCCTTCGAGTACGTAGAACAGTTCCTCGCTGCGCGTGTGCACATGGGCGCCCACGTCGAATCCGGGCGGCACCACCACCTCGAAGGTGGACGCCATGCGGGAGTGCGAGCCGGTCACCTTGAACGTCACGTGCTGGGCGGGCGTGCGCACGACCCGGCCGTGACCGGGCGGTACGAGGAGCCCTTCGGGCACGGTCATCGTCCGCTCACCACCTGACGGGCAGGGCCTCGGGGCCGCGGATCAACGCTCCCTTTCTGAACGGGACCTGCTCCGGCGCCACGGCGAGCCGCAGGCCCGGCATCCGGTCGAGGAACGCGTCGACCAGGAGTTCCGACTCCAGCCTCGCCAGCATTCCGCCCGGGCAGTAGTGCGGGCCGAAGCCGAACGCCACGTGCGGGTTGGGACTGCGGGAGAAGTCGATGGTCTCCGGGTCGGAGAAGACCTCCGGATCGCGGTTCGCGGCCAGGTACGACACGTAGATCGCCTCGCCCGCCCGGATCCGTACGCCCTTGATGTCCACGTCCTCGGTAGCGATGCGGGAGAGGCCCACCGCGCTGCGGTGCGGGATGTAGCGCAGCAGTTCGTCGATGGCCCGGGGGCGGATGTCCGGCTCCGCCCGCAGCCGTTCGGCCAGGTCGGGGCGGGTCAGGAGGAGGAAGAACAACTGCCCGCAGTTGTTGGTGACCGCCTCGCCGCCGATCTGGAGGAGGACGGCGAGTCCGACGGCCTCCTCCAGGGTGATCTCGTCCCGGCCCACGGCCGCGCCGAGCAGCGAGGTGACGTCCTCGTCGGTACTGCCCCCGCGGTCGCCGATGAGTTTCGCGAAGTAGGACCCCATCTCGTTCTTGGCCTTCTCGCTGACGTCGGCGCCGTGCGAGGAGGACAGGATGAACTGGGTCCAGGTGTGCATGCTCTGCCGGTCCATGGGCGGCACACCCATCAGCTCGCAGATGACCGCGATGGGGAAGGGGCCGAGGACCCTCTCGGTGAGATCGGTGGGCGGACCCTCCTGGAGCAGTTCGTCGATCAGCTCGTCGAGCATCCGCCGGGACTTGTCGCGGACCCGCTCCACCCCGCGCGCCGTGAAGGCGGCGGCCACCGACCGGCGCAGCCGGGTGTGGTCGGGCGGGTCGAGGAAGCCCACCGCTCCCCGGGCCGGGATGAAGTGCGGGGCGAGCCGGGTGACCGGATGGTCCATGACGGCCTCACGGCTGAACCGGGGGTCGTTGGCAACCATGCGCACGTCGTCGTGGCGGGTCACCAGCCAGGCCCAGCCCTCGCCGTTGGGCAGCTTGACCCGGGTGACGGGGCCCTCACGCATCAGCTCGGCCAGCACGGGGTCGAACTCCACGCCGGTCAGGTCGACGGCGGGCCAGTCGCGGACCGCCGGCACCGCCTCGGTGATCGTCTCTTCGGTCATGCCGCTCATGCCGGCTCCCCGTCGTGGTTCTGCCAGCGGCCCAGAGACATCTCCGCCGTGATGCCGGGTCCGAAGCCCGCGAGCAGTCCGCGCGAGGCGTGCTCGGCGCCGCCCTCGTCGAACAGCCGGCGCGCGGCGTCCAGGACGACGGCACTGGCGATGTTGCCGTACTCGGTGAGCGTGGCCCGGCTGAACCGGAAGGCGTCCGGCGGGACTTCGAGGAACTTGCTGAGGTCGTCGAGGATGCGCGGGCCGCCCGCGTGGATGATGTAGAAGTCCAGGTCGGAGGCGTCCCAGCCGTGCTGCCGGGCGAGCGAGTGGAGGGCGGGAGCCAGCGGCTCCATCGTTCCCGGCACCCGCTTGTCCAGCAGGAAGTGGAAACCGGTGGCCCGGACGTCGTACATGATCCACTCTTCGGTCTTGGGGATCAGGTACGAGCCGTTGCGTTCGAGCTTGATCCCGGTGCCGCCGCGGCCCCGGACGACGGCCGCGGCGATGCCGTCGCCGAACAGTCCGTTGGACAGCAGGGAGCCGACGCCGAGGTCGGTCGGCTGGTAGCAGAGCGAGCAGAACTCGCAGGCCACGATGAGGGCGTTGCCCTCGGGATAAGCGGTGCAGAAGTCGTGCGCGCGGTTGATCGCGGCGCCGCCGGCGGCACAGCCCAGCTGCGCTATGGGCATCTGCCGGGTGTCGCTGTTGAAGTCCATCGTGTTGATCAGCCAGGCCGTGAGCGAGGGCATCATGAACCCGGTGCACGACACGTAGATGATCATGTCGATGTCGGTGGTGAGGAGTTCGGCGTCGTCCAGCGCACGCTGCACGACCGCGGGGACGCGGGCCTTCGCCTCACTCTCGTAGATCTTGTTGCGGTCCTCGAAGCCGGGGTGCTTGAGCGTCTCTTCGATGGGCTGCACGATGTGCCGGGTCTTGACACCGGTGTTCTCGATCAGCCGAAGTGCCAGCGGCAGTTGGGGGTGGTCCGGGTGGCGGGAGCTCGCCAGTTCCAGCGTCTCCTCCATCGTGATCACGTGTTCCGGGACGGAGACCGAGGGTTTGCACAAAGTCGCCATTGAGCGCGCCTTCTTTCGCCTTCCGGGGAACTCGCGTCCCCCGGCGGAAGGATGGATCACCCACGATGCGAAGGGGTGGTCCCTCCACGATCACCCGGAAGCGTGGGGATATCGCGTCGAACTACTCCATTGCGGGGAATTTCTGGACGAAGTGGGATCCTTATGGAAGGTCCCCCGGACAGGCGAATCGAAGGAGTACGTCATGGCGCGCACGGCCAGGGAACTGCTGGAGAGCACCGCAGGGAAACTCGCCCCGGACCCCCATGCCAACCGGCTGCTGCCGCTGATCGCCCGGGGCGCGGCACAGCGCTCCACCCTCGCCGCCCTCGCCCTGGAACAGGGCCATGTGATCCCCGCGGACCGCCGGGCGTTCCTGCATCTGGCCGAACGGCCGGACACCGGACCCGAGGCGGCGGCCTTCTTCACCGAGCTCGCGGAGGGTGAGGCGCTCGCCCTGGACCGGCTGGCCGCCTATGCGGACGCCTGCGGGGCGGACGAGGCGCTCGGGGCGGCGTACGAGCCGCTCGCGGGCTGTCAGAGCTATCCCGCGTACGTCGCCTGGCTCGCCATGAACGGTTCGCCCGCCGACGCGGTCCTCGCCCTGACCGCCAACTTCGCCGCCTGGGGTGGCTATTGCGCGACGATCGCCGAGGCCCTGCGCCGCCACTACGGTTTCGACGACGAGGCCTGCGGTTTCTTCGACCACTTCGCCGGGCCCGCGCCGGAGCTGCGGCGGCGGGCGCTGGCCGCCGTGCAGGAGGGGCTGGGGGCCGACCGGGTCGACGAGGACCGGGCACACCGCCACGGCCGAATGCTCCAGACCTACGAGACGGCCTTCTGGCACGCCCTGTGGGAGCAGGACCAACGCGTCCCGTGACACGCCCTCCGGGCCCGACACGGTCACCGCCCGCGCCGCCGGGATCACGCTCACCCCGGGCGCCGGGCACCCCGGTGAACTCGCGACCACGCAGTCCGGGACCCGGGTCGCGCCCGGCTCCCGGGGGCGCGGAACGGACCCGCCGAGCGGGCCCCGACTTTCAGTGACGGGGGCAGCCCAACGCTTTCGGGACGCGGGCGGGACGCGGTCGGGGCGGAGCCGGGCTGGGCCGGGCTGGGCTGGGCCGGGCTGGGCTGGGCCGGGCCGGGCCGGTGTGGGCCGGTGTGGGCCGTGCCGGGCCGGTGTGGGCGGTGTTGGGGCGGGGCCGTGCCGGTACGTCGAGCCCGTCGCCGCTGGATCAGGCGTGGGCCGGGCGGGAGCCGCTGCTCGATCCGGGCGTAAGCGACGGGCTGCGACGTACCGGCACGGCCCCTCGCGTGCGTCGCCGGGTGCGGGAATCGTTCTCGTTCCGGGCGTAAGCGACGGGCTGCGACGTACCGGCACGGCCCCTCGCGTGCGTCGCCGGGTGCGGGAATCGTTCTCGTTCCGGGTGTGAGTGGCGGGCTGCGACGTACCGGCACGGCCCTCGCGTGTGTCGCCGGGTGTGGGAGTCGTTCTCGTTCTCCGGTACGGCCCGTCGCGTGCGTCGCCGGGTGCGGGAATCGTTCTCGTTCCGGGTGTGAGTGGTGGGGTGCGGCGTTCCGGCGCGGCCCCTCGCGTGCGTCGCCGGGTGCGGGAATCGTTGCTCGCCGGGCCCTGGCTTTCAGGGGTGTGGGGTCGGGCTCCGGCTTTTGGGGACGCGGGGTCGGGCTCCGGCCTTTGGGGGTGCGGGGAGTCGCGGCTTCCGGGGGGCGGAGCCGGCCCCGGCTTTCAGTGACGGGGGCAGCCCAACTCTTTCGGGACGCGGCGCCGGGCCCCGGCTCTTCGGGACGCGGGGTCAGGCAGGGCATTCAGGGGCGCGGGGAACTGCGCACCCAGCCACGACGCACCCGCACCCGAAGAAGACACCCCCGTCACCCACCACCCCACCCCTCCCGCCCCTAGCCGGAGGCGTTCCCGCTGCTGTGGGCGATGCACGCCACATCGATCCGGTCGGCGAGCTTGGCGAGTTCGATGGTCAGCGCCGCCACCGTGTCCTCGTCGAGCCCGCCCTCACCGGCCTCCACCAGATGCAGCCACCGGCCGCCCAGCGTGCGCAGCAGTTTGCTGACGTCGGCGGCCGCCACCTGCAACGTGCCGCGGTCGTCGACGATCAGAGGCAGGGTAACTTCGCGGTTCACACAGGCGATCGTAGCCGCGGAACGCTTACGCTCCGTGCCATACGGTGGTGATGTTGCAGAACTCGCGGATCCCGTGCTCCGCCAGCTCTCGACCGTAGCCGGACCGCTTGACCCCGCCGAACGGGAACGCCGCGTGCGAGGCCGTCATCCCGTTGACGTACACGGCACCCGCCTCCAGATCCCGTACGAATCGGTCGATCTCGGTCTCGTCGCGCGTCCATACGTTCGAACTCAGGCCGAACGGCGTGTCGTTGGCGAGAGCCACCGCCTCGTCCAGGTCGGCGGCGCGGTACAGCGTGGCGACGGGACCGAAGGTCTCCTCCTGGTGGACGCGCATCGCGGGAGTGATGTCGGCGAGGACGGTCGGCGCGTAGTACCAGCCGTGCTGGTCGAACCCCTCGGGGCGTTCCCCGCCGCACAGGACGCTCGCACCGTTCTCCACCGCGTCGTCGACGAGTTCCTCCAGGTCGCGACGGCCCTGCTCGCTGGAGAGCGGACCGACGTCCGTGTCCTCGTCCAGCGGGTCGCCGACCTTCAGGGCCGCCATGCCCGCAGTGAAGCGCTCGGCGAAGGCGTCGAACACGTCCGTGTGGACGATGAACCGCTTGGCGGCGATGCACGACTGCCCGTTGTTCTGCACCCGGGCGGTCACGGCGGTCCGCGCGGCCCGGTCGACGTCGGCGGACGGCATCACGACGTACGGGTCGCTGCCGCCGAGTTCGAGGACCGTCTTCTTGATCTCGTCACCGGCCACCGACGCCACGGCGCGCCCGGCCGGTTCACTCCCGGTGAGCGTCGCCGCCCTGACCCGCGGGTCGCGCAGGATGTCCTCGACGGCGCCCGAGCCGATCAGCAGCGTCTGGAAGCAGCCCTCGGGGAAGCCCGCCCGGCGGAACAGGTCCTCCAGGTAGAGGGCGGTCTGCGGCACGTTGGAGGCGTGCTTGAGCAGGCCGACGTTGCCCGCCATCAGCGCGGGCGCGGCGAACCGGATCACCTGCCAGAGCGGGAAGTTCCACGGCATGACGGCCAGTACCGGGCCCAGCGGGCGGTAGCGCACCAGGACGCGGGAGGCGCCGGAGTCCTTGACGTCCGCGTCGGCGGGCAGCTCGTCGGCGAGCAGCTCGGCCGCGTGGTCGGCGTACCAGCGCATCGACTTCGCGCACTTGGCGGCCTCCGCGCGGGCCTGCTTGACCGGCTTGCCCATCTCCGTGGTCATCACCCGGCCGATGGCGTCCTGGTCCGCGTCGAGGAGGTCGGCGGCCCGGTGCATCAGCCGGGCCCGTTCGGCGAAGGACGTGGTGCGATAGGTGCGGAACGTGGTCTCGGCCTTCTCGAGCCGGCGCTCGATCTCCTCGGCACCGAGCGCGTCGTACGTCATGAGCGTCTCGCCGTTCGCCGGGTTCACCGTCGCGATGGGCATGGCCGACCTCCTGAAGCGGGCTGTTCCTCGACCCTCCCGCGCGCCGGGACGCGGCGCAACGCGAAGGGGGCTGCTCAGTCCTGGTGCTCCGCCAGCCGGTCCACAAACGCCGCCTGTGCCGGAACCACGACCGCCCGCGCCCGGTCCAGGCCGAACCACTCCACCCGGTCCAGCTCGGGGAACTCCTGACGGCGCCCCGATCTGGGCGGCCACTCCATCTCGAAGGTGCCCGGGACCACGGTGGCCGGGTCGAGGTCCGCCTCGATCGCCCAGGCCGTGACGACCTTGCCGCCCGCCTGCAGGACCTCGCCGAGCGGGACCGCCTCCCCGTCGGGCGGGGGCAGCCCCAGCTCCTCCCGGAACTCGCGGCGCGCGGCGTCCCAGGCGGTCTCTTCGGGCTCGTACTCGCCCTTGGGCACGGTCCACGCCCCGGCGTCGCGCCGCGCGAAGAACGGGCCGCCCATATGGCCGAGCAGTACCTCCAGGCCGCCCTCGGTGCGTCGGTACAACAGCAGTCCCGCGCTGCGTCTCCCCGTCACGGGGTCACCTCCGGATGTGCGGCGAGCAGTCTCCCGACGGTGTCCGCCTCGGCGGGGGTCTTGTCCTCGCGATAGCGCACCACGCGGGCGAAGCGGAGGGTGACGCCGGCCGGGTAGCGGGTCGATCTCTGCAGACCGTCGTACGCGATCTCGACGACGAGTTCTGGGCGTACGGTCACGACATGGCCGTCGTCCTCCACGGCCAGTTCCTGGAGCCGCCCGGTCTGCCAGGCCAGCATCGCGTCCGTCATGCCCTTGAAGGTCTTGCCGAGCATCACGAACGACCCGTCCTCGGCGCGCGCGCCGAGGTGCAGGTTGGAGAGCTTTCCGGTGCGCCGCCCATGGCCCCACTCGGCGGCCAGGACCACCAGGTCGAGGGTGTGCACGGGCTTGACCTTCAGCCAGGAGGCGCCGCGGCGGCCCGCGCTGTAGGGAGCGTCCAGGGCCTTGACGACGACTCCCTCGTGGCCGCGGCGAAGGGTGTCGGCGAGGAACTCCTCCGCCGCGGCGAGGTCCGCGGGGCCCTCGACGAGCGCGCGCCGCACCCGCATCGGCTCGGGCACCAGCCGCGCAAGCTCCGCGTGCCGCTCGGCGAAGGGCAGGTCCAGCAGATCCTGTCCGTCCGCGGAGAGGGCGTCGAAGAAGACGGGCGAGACGGGCACGCTCCGCGCGGCCGTGGCCACGTCCACACGTGAGCCCACGCGCCCGGCGGTCTCCTGGAAGGAACGCGGTCGCCCGTCCTCGTCCAGCGCGATGACCTCGCCGTCCAGGATGAACCGGGGGTCCTCCAACTCGAGCGCGGCGGCGGTGAGTTCTGGCAGCCGGTCGGTGATGTCGTCGAGTGTGCGGGTGTAGATCCGTACGTCGTCGCCGTCGCGGTGGAGCTGGACGCGGATGCCGTCGAGCTTCTCCTCGACGGCACACGTTCCCAGCTTGTCGACGGCCTCGGACACGGACGGGGCGCTGTGCGCGAGCATCGGCAGCACCGGACGGCCGACGGTGAGCCGGAACCCGTCCAGCGCCCCGGGGCCGTCGGCGAGCAGCGCCCGCGCCACCGTCTGCAGCGACCCGGCGAGCATCACCGCCCGGCGTACGTCGGCGGCGGGCGCGCCGGTCGCCCCGGCGAGCCCCTCCACCGCGACCGCGTCCAGCGCGCCCTGCCGCACCTCGCCGGTGAGCAGTCCGAACAGGAAGCGCTGCTCGCTCTCGGTGGCCGCGGCCCGCAACGCGTCCATCAGACGTCCGCGCGCGGCCTGCGAGCCGGTGCCCGTGACCGCGCCGATCTCCGTCAGCCGGGCGTCCACGTCCCGCACGGTGAGCGTGGCCTCGGCGGCGGGCGGCACCGGACGGCTCAGCAGCTTCCAGCCGATACCGAGCCGCCCCTGCGGGAGGCGCCCCGCCAGATAGGGGATCACGATCGGCACGTCGTCCGCGTCGGCGTCCCGGAACAGCTCGGCGAGCAACGCGATCTTCCGGGACCGCGCCGAGGTGGCGGCGACCTCCTGGGACACATGGGCGAGCCGGCTCAGCAGCATGCAGCCATGGTGCAACGCGGACAGGCGGTCCACACCCCGGCGTTCAGTGCCTTTCCGGCGCGTCGAGGTCGGCGAGGAGCAACTCGCCGTTGAGGGTGGCGGCCGCCCGGTAACCGGCGCCGGCGGCGTTCACCACCTGCTCGGCGAAGCCGACCGCGTTGCCCGCCGCCCAGACACCGGGCACGGTCGTCAGCCCGGTCTCGTCGACCACGGGATACGTGCCGAACGGGGTCTCGCGCAGTTCGGCTCCCAGGCGCTCGAAGAGGTTGTTGCGGGGGACGGCGCGCGGAGCCACGAACAGCACCGAGCGGCCGTGGACCGAGCCGTCCACGAGCCGGACCCCGGTCAGCCGGTCCTCCTCGACGACGAGCGCGGCGACCTCGCCCGGCACCACGGCGACCCCGGCGGCGGCGAGGCGGCGCCGGTCGTCGTGCGTCAGCTCCTCCTCGGCGACCTCGTGCAGGAAGAGGGTGACGTCCTTCGACCACTGGGAGACCATCAGCGCCTGGTGGACGCCCATCGGCGCACTGGCCAGCACCCCGAAGGCCCGGTCGCGGACCTCCCAGCCGTGGCAGTACGGGCAGTGCAGCACGTCCCGCCCGAAGCGCTCGGCGACACCCCGCACCGTCGGCAGCTCGTCGGCCAGCCCGGTGGCGAGGACCAGCCGCCGCGCGTGCGCCGTCCGCCCGGACGCGAGCGTCACCCGGAACTCACCGGAGCCGTGCCGGATGACGTCGACGGCCCGGTCCCGGACCAGTTCGACCCCGTAGCGCGCGATCTCCTCGCGCCCCAGGGCGAGGAACTCGGCGGGCGGCACACCGTCCCGGGTCAGATAGCCCTGCAGGTGCGCGGCGGGCGCGTTGCGCGGCTCGCCCGCGTCGACGACGAGCGTCCGGCGCCGTGCCCGTCCCAGCACCAGAGCCGCGGACAGCCCGGCCGCGCCGCCTCCGACCACGACGGCCTCATACATGTCGGTCATGGTGACCACCTCCGAGGAGACCGTCGCCCGACTGCCCACGGATTGACAAACAGCTTTGCCGAAACTGCAATAGCCGTATGACCACGGACGAAGTTCTCGCCGACGTCGGACCCCGGCTGCGCCGTATCAGGAAGGAGCGCGGTGCCACGCTGGCCGGGCTGTCGGAGGCGACCGGGATCTCCGTCAGCACCCTCTCCCGCCTGGAGTCCGGGCTGCGCAAGCCCAGTCTGGAGCTGCTGCTGCCGATCGCCGGAGCCCACCAGGTGCCGCTCGACGAACTGGTCGGCGCGCCACCGGTCGGCGACCCGCGCGTCCGGGCCGAACCGATCGTCCGCAACGGCCGCACGCACTGGCCCCTGACGCGGCAGCCCGGCGGACTGCAGGCCTACAAGGTGCTCGAACCGCAGCGCAGGCTCGACCCGGACCCGCGTACCCACGAGGGCTACGAGTGGCTGTACGTGCTCTCGGGGCGGCTGCGGCTCGTGCTGGCCGAGCACGACGTGGTGCTCGGGGCCGGAGAGGCCGCCGAGTTCGACACGCGGGTTCCGCACTGGTTCGGGTCGACGGGGGAGGGGCCGGTGGAGTTCCTGAGCCTGTTCGGGCCGCAGGGGGAGCGGATGCACGTACGGGCCCGGCCGACCCGCGGGTGACACGGGCCGTTGTCGCGCGTGACGGACGCGACTGTTCCCTGATCGGCAAGCGACCGCTTAGTATGCGATCGACCCCGGTCAGACGAAGCAGTCCCGTGGAGGCCCCGCATGCAGGCATGGCAAGTGCACCAGCTCGGCGAACCGAGCGAGGTGATGCGGCTCCAGGACGTGGAGCGGCCGGCCCCCCCCGTGAGGGACAGGTCCTGCTCAAGGTGCGCGCGGCGAACATCAACTTCCCGGACGCGCTGATGTGCCGCGGGCACTACCAGGTCCGGCCGCCGCTGCCGTTCACACCCGGCGTGGAGATCTGCGGCGAGACCGAGGACGGGCGCCGCGTGCTCGCGAACCCCGCGCTGCCGTACGGCGGATTCGCCGAGTACGCCGTCGCGGACGCCGCCGCACTGCTGCCCGCCCCCGAGGCCCTGGACGACGCCGAGGCGGCCGCCCTGCACATCGGGTACCAGACAGGATGGTTCGGTCTGCACCGGCGGGCCGGCCTGGAAGCGGGCGAGACGCTGCTCGTGCACGCGGCCGCCGGCGGGGTGGGCAGCGCCGCCGTACAGCTCGGCAAGGCGGCCGGGGCCACCGTCATCGGTGTCGTCGGCGGAGCCGACAAGGTCGCCGTCGCACGGGAGCTGGGCTGCGACGTGGTCATCGACCGGCGCGGCCAGGACGTCATCGCCGCCGTGAAGGAGGCCACCGGCGGCCGGGGCGCCGACGTGATCTACGACCCCGTCGGCGGCGAGGCCTACACCCAGTCCACCAAGGTCGTCGCCTTCGAGGGCCGGATCGTCGTCGTCGGCTTCGCCAGCGGGTCCATCCCCAGCCCGGCGCTGAACCACGCCCTCGTGAAGAACTACTCGATACTCGGACTGCACTGGGGCCTGTACGGCACCAAGAACCCCAAGCTGATCCAGCGCTGCCACGAGCAGCTCACCGAACTCGCCGCGCGGGGTTCGATCAAGCCGCTCGTCAGCGAGCGCGTACCGCTGGCCGGTGCCGCCGCGGCCGTGCAGCGGGTCGCCGACGGAGTCACCACGGGCCGGGTGGCCGTGCTGCCCTCACTCGAGAACGGAGCCTCGGCATGACCGACGCCGCACACCGGGGCGGTGCGCCCGATGCCACCGAACTGCGCCGCCGCACACGCGAGTTGCTGGCCGCACACCCGCCCCTGGAGACCGGACGGACCGCCTTCCTGGAGGCCCGCTTCGACGCCGGGCTCGCCTGGGTGCACTACCCCGAGGGCCTCGGCGGCCTCGGCGCCCCGCGCACCCTCCAGGCCGTCGTGGACACCGAGCTCGAGGCCGCGGGCGCACCCGACAACGACCCCCGCCGCATCGGCATCGGCCTCGGCATGGCCGCGCCGACGATCCTCGGCTTCGGCACCCAGGAACAGAAGGAGCGCTTCCTGCGGCCCTTGTGGGTCGGCGAGGAGGTCTGGTGCCAGCTCTTCAGCGAGCCCGGCGCCGGATCGGACCTGGCCGCGCTCGGTACGCGCGCGGTCAGGGAGGGCGACGAGTGGGTGGTGAACGGCCAGAAGGTCTGGACGTCCAGCGCCCATCTGGCCCGCTGGGCCATCCTCATCGCCCGCACCGACCCGGACGTCCCCAAGCACCGCGGCATCACCTACTTCGTCTGCGACATGACCGACCCGGGCGTCGAGGTACGGCCGCTGCGCCAGATCACCGGCGAGGCCGAGTTCAACGAGGTCTTCCTCACCGGCGTCCGCATCCCCGACAGCCACCGCCTCGGTGAGGTCGGCGACGGCTGGCGGGTCGCGCAGACCACGCTCATGAACGAGCGCGTGTCCATCGGCGGCATGCGCATCCCGCGCGAGGGCGGCATGATCGGCCCGGTCGCGAAGACCTGGCGCGAGCGGCCCGAACTGCGCACCCACGACCTGCACCAGCGGCTGCTGAAGCTCTGGGTCGAGGCCGAGGTGGGCCGGCTCACCGGCGAGCGGCTGCGCCAGCAGCTCGTCGCGGGACAGCCCGGCCCCGAGGGCTCCGGCCTGAAGCTCGGCTTCGCCCGGCTCAACCAGGAGATCAGCGGTCTGGAGGTCGAACTCCTCGGCGAGGAAGGCCTGTTGTACGAGGACTGGACGATGCGCCGCCCCGAACTGGTCGACTTCACCGGCCGTGACGCGGGCTACCGCTACCTCCGCTCCAAGGGCAACAGCATCGAGGGCGGGACCAGCGAGGTCCTGCTGAACATCGTCGCCGAACGCGTGCTCGGACTGCCGTCCGAGCCGCGCACCGACAAGGACGTCGCGTGGAAGGACCTCGCCCGATGACAACGCAGGGCACGCAACCCGATCTGCTGTACTCGGAGGAGGAGGAGGCGCTGCGCGCCGCCGTGCGCGACCTCCTCGCCGACCACTGCGACGCCGCCCGTGTCATCGCCCGCACGGAGTCGGACACGCCCTACGACCCCGCGCTCTGGAAGGCGCTCTCGGACGGGATGGGGCTGGCGGGTCTGCTGGTGCCCGAGGCCCAGGGCGGCCAAGGGGCAACGCACCGTGAAGTCGCCGTAGTGCTTGAGGAGTTGGGCCGAGCCGTCGCTCCTGTGCCCTACCTCACGAGCGCCGTCGTGGCGACCGAGGCGTTGCTGGACTGCACGGGGGAGGACGCCGCCGCGCTGCTGACGGAGCTGGCGTCCGGGCGGACCGTCGGCGCGCTCGCCGTCGCCCTGTCCGCGGCACCGGACGGTGCCCACCGGACCGTACGCGACGAAGACGGCCTGCTGTACGGCGAGTTGACGGGGATCGCGGACGCGACGGTGGCCGACGTGCTGCTGGTCCCGGCGGCGGACGGCGGTCTGTACGCGGTGGACGGGAGCGCCGTCACGGTCACACCGCGGATCTCGCTCGACCTCACCCGGCCGCTCGCCACGGTCACCCTCGACGGGGTGCGGGGCCGCCGGCTGGGCGACGCCGGTCCCGCCGTACGACGGGGTCTGCGGGCCGGCGCCGGACTGCTCGCCTCCGAGCAACTCGGCCTCGCCGACTGGTGCCTGACGGAGACGGTCCGCCACCTCAAGGAACGCAAGCAGTTCAACCGGCCCGTCGGCGGCTTCCAGGCGCTCAAGCACCGGCTCGCCCAGCTGTGGCTGGAGGTCGTCAACACACGTGCCGCCGCACGCCACGCCGCCGACGCACTCGCGGCAGGCAGCGCGGACACCGACGTGGCGGTCGCCGTCGCCCAGGCGTACGCCGCCCCGGTCGCCGTCCGCGCCGCCGAGGAGGCGCTCCAGCTGCACGGTGGCATCGGCATGACCTGGGAGCACCCGGTCCACCTGTACCTGAAGCGCGCGAAGGCGGACTCGATCGCGTACGGCACGGCGGGCGCGCACCGTGCGGCGCTGGCACGACTGGTCGACCTCCAGGCGCCCTGACCGTCCGGCTCACGTGAAGCCCGTCCCACCTGGGGCGGGCTTCACGGTGTGCGCCGCGGCGACGAAGTGAACCCATGACGGCAGTCCGGCCAACTCCCCACATTTCAGCGCTCCTTGGCTTTCGCGCGCCCCATACTCGCCGGTATCCGGTACGGGACTTCCAGGGAGGCAGAGCATGGCCCACACCACCCGTCGCAGAGCCCTCACCACCCTCGGCGCCGCCCTCGCGGGCGCCGTCGCGCTGCCCGCCGTGCACGCGCGAGCCGACGAGCAGGGACACGGCGGGCGCCCGCTGTGGCGCGCCCACGCCCACAACGACTACGACCACCCGCGTCCCCTGTTCGACGCCCTCGCCCACCGCTTCGGGAGTGTCGAGGCCGACATCTACCTCGTCGGCAACCAGCTCCTCGTCGCCCACGATCCCGTCGATCTCGATCCGACCCGTACCCTCGAAGCGCTCTACCTCGACCCGCTCGTCTCCCGGGTCAGGGCCAACCACGGTTCCGTGTACCGGGGTTATCGCAGGCCTTTGCAGCTCCTGATCGACATCAAGACCGAGGGCGCCTCGACGTACCTCGAACTCGACCGTCATCTGCGCCGCTACCCGCACCTGTTCACGACCTACGCGCACGGCCGGGTGCACCCCGGTCCCGTCACGGCCGTCGTCTCCGGCGACCGGGCAGCCCGCACCCCCATGGAGGCGCAGAGCCGGCGACGTGCCTTCTACGACGGCCGGCTCACCGACCTCGGCAGCGCGGCGACCGCGTCCTTCGTGCCGCTCATCAGCGACAACTGGACACTCAACTTCACCTGGCTCGGGGACGGCCCGTTCCCCGCGGCGGAGCGCGCCAAGCTGCGCGAGATCATCGCGGCGGCGCACGCGCGCCACCAGAAGGTGCGGTTCTGGGCCACACCCGACCTCGCGGGCCCGGCCCGGGACGCGCTGTGGCGCGAACTGCTGGCCGCCGACGTCGACTACTTCAACACCGACGACCTCGCCGGACTCGAGACGTTCCTCGACACGCACGAACGGACACGCGAACAGGCACACGAGCGGGCATAGACATCACACGTTCGGAGGACACGTCAGCCGCCCGGACGAACCCTCCGCTACGCGACACTTGCCGCCGAAAGCCGCGGTGTCGACGTGGCGGAGGAGGTTGACGATGGCCATTTCCATCTCTGTGGTGGTACTGCTGCTGATCCTCGCGGTGGTGTTCCTGCGCAACGGCGCGCTGAAGCCCTCGCACGCGGTGGTGTGCGTCCTGCTCGGCTTCTTCCTGTCGGGCAGCAGCATGGCACCGACGATCCAGAACGGGCTCACGGCCACGGCGGACATCGTGAGCAGTCTGCATCCCTGACCTCAGGTTCGTGACAAGACGCCGACGCCGTTGGGCAGGTGGCCTGAGCTCCGCCGGCCGGTGCCGCCCCCGCCAGGGCGGCACCGGCCCGCGTGCTCCGTGCCGTGACCCATGATTCAGGGCGAGTTCAGCGCGGAGTGGTGCCCGGGGGCGGTGACCGTCAGCCGACGACGCGGGAACGAATCAGGAAGCGCACTCCTTCGGGTGCTTCCAGCGAGAAGCCGCTGCCCCGGCCCGGGACGACATCGACGGTGAGCCGCGTGTGACTCCACAGCTCGTACTGGCTCTTCGACATCCAGAACGTCACCGGTTCGTCGACCCCCTCCACCTCCAGCTCCGCGAGCAGGACGTCGGAGCCGCCGGTGCGGAACTCACCCGCCGGGTAGCACATGGGCGCACTGCCGTCGCAGCAGCCGCCGGACTGGTGGAACATCAGCGGGCCGTGCACCGCCCGCAACCGCCGTACCAAGTCGGCGGCCGCCGGAGTGAGCGCTACACGCGGGACGACGTCCATCGGGGTTCTCCGTCGGGTCGGGGACGAGCGGGGGTGGGGCCGGCGCTGGTGGTCCGGTGGTGCGGAGAGCGGGTCGGGCCACCGTTCACCTGACCACCCGGCAGGTTGCGAGGGGGTTGCACGGACCGCGGGCGGGTGCGGCCCGGGAGGGGCCGGCGGGTCGGCCCCGCTCGGAAAAGGCGGTCGGCCCCGCCCGGCCCCGCTCGCCCCGCGAAGAGGCCGTCGGGCCGGTCTCACGAAGAGGCCATGGGCGTCAGGAACGGCCGTCGGGCGGGGCGCACGAGGGGCCGCCGGGCCACGCCCGATCCGCGCACCCGCCCAAAAGCTGGGATCGTGAGGGAGGGAACGCTGCCCGTGACCTGACGGAAAGTGGTGGTGAGCGCCGTGGCTGCCCTCGACGAGAACGGTACGGGTCCCGCCCCGGCGCATGTCGATCCCCTGGGAGACCCCTTTCTGCGCACGCGGTTCGCCCTGCCCACCAGACCCGCCACCTTCCTGCGCCGGGACCGGCTGGCCGAGCACCTCGACGAGGCTCTCCTGACACCGCTGACGATGGTCAACGGAGCGGCCGGGGCCGGCAAGACCCTGCTGGTCGCCGACTGGGCCGCCGGCCTGGGACAGCCGGTCACCTGGCTCACCACCGACACGACGGGACAGGGCCCCGGGATGTTCTGGGCGTACCTCCTCCAGGCCCTGGACGCCTCCGGAGTACCGGTGCCCCGCGATCTCCGCCGCCCCGCGGACGCGAACTGGGTCGACCACGAACTGCCGGCCCGCCTGGCCGCCGAACTCAGCGGCCGCGACCGGCCCGCGATCCTCGTGCTCGACGAGTTCGACCGGGTGGCCGCGCCCGAGATCGCCGAGCAACTGGAGTTCGTCCTCCACCACGCCGGGCCGGGCCTGCGCCTGCTCCTCGTCACACGCACCGAACCGCTGCTGCCGCTGCACCGCTACCGCGCGGCCGGGGACCTGACGGAGATCCGGGACGCGGAACTGGCCTTCACCCCCGACGAGGCGTCCGCCCTCCTGACCACGCACGGTCTGCGCCTGCCCGCGGCCGGGGTACGCGCGCTCGTGGACCGCACCCGGGGATGGGCCGCCGGCCTGCGCCTGTGCGCCCTGGCCGCGCGCGAGGCCCCGGATCCGGAGACGTACCTGAAGGAGTTCGAGGCAGGGCAGAGCACGGTCGCCGACTACCTCCTGGCCGAGGTGCTGAAGCGGCGCACGGCCGACACCCAGGACCTCCTGCTGCGCGTCAGCGTCCTGGAGCGCTTCTGCCCGGAACTGGCGAACGCGCTGACGGAGCGCACCGACGCCGAACCGATCCTGGCCGGACTGCACCGCGAGAACGCGTTCGTCGAAAGCCTCGGACACTCCTGGTACCGCCTCCACCCGCTGTTCGGCGAGATCCTCCGCGCCCACCTCAGGGTCCGCTCTCCCGGACTCGAACCCGAACTCCACCGGCGCGCCGCGCGCTGGCTGCGACGGTCCGGGTCCCTCCCGGAGACACTCGCGCACGGCGCCGCGGCGGGCGACTGGGAATTCACCGCGGACGCCCTGGTCGACGACCTGGCCATCGGACAGCTCTTCACCGGCCTGCGCTCCGACGACCTGACCGAGCTGTTCTCCCGTATGGAGCCCGAGGCGGCGAGCCCCGCGACGGACCTCGTCCGCGCCGCCCGCGACCTCTCCCACCACGACCTGGGCCGGGGCCTGGCCCACCTGCGTCGCGCCCGGCGGGGTCTGGCACAGGAAGGCCTGGCACACGAGGGTCCGGCCGGGAACGGGGCCGCCCTCGGTCCGGCCCGGCTCAGCTGCGCCCTGCTGGAGGCGCTGGCGGCCCGGCTGGCCGGTTCCCCTGAGGACGCGGAGACGGCGGCGACGGCCGCCGAGGAGCTGTGGCAGACGGTCCCCGCCCACCTCCTGGAGCGGCATCCCGAGCTCTCCGCCCTGCTCCTGACGCATCTCGGTTCGGCGCTTCTGTGGGCCGGACGCTTCGAGGACGCGCGCGCCGCCCTGTCCACGGCGGCCGATTCGTGCGGCGGGGCGCCGACCGGGCTGCCCCAGGAGGAGTGCCTGGCGCACCTGGCCCTCATGGACTACCTGGACGGATGGCTCGGCCGGGCGGAGAGCAAGGCCCTGGCGGCGACCAACGGTACGGAGCGCCTCGGTCCGCACCGGTCGTCCGGCTCCGGCCTCGGACAGCTGGTGCTGGCGGCCGTGGCCGTCGACCGCGACGAGCTGGACCGGGCCCAGGCCTTCCTCGACGAGACGGCCGCCGCCGGGCGCACCCCGCGGGACCCGGTGCCGGCGGCGGGCCGGTCCATCGCGACGGCCGGTCTGCTGCTGGCCCGCGGCAGGGTGGGAGCCGCGCTGACGGCAGTGTCCGCGGCGATCCCCGCCGCCGTGGTCTCACCCTGGGCGGAGGGACACGCGGCGCTGATCGCGGCCGCCGTCCACCTGACCGAGGGCCGTACGGAGCGGGCCGCCGAGGCGCTGCGCCGGGCACCGGCCGGCCAGACGGCCTGTGCGGTGCAGGCCGCGCGGGTCCGGCTCGCGGCGGGCCACCGCGGCGAGGCGATCGGCATGCTCGACCGTCTCGACCTGGAGGGACGGCCGGGCCGGGCCGGTCCCGCACTGACCGTGCGGGCCACGCTGGTACGGGCACAGGCCGCCGAAGAAGCGGGGGACTCCGTCACCGCCCGCGGGCTCGTCGCCCAGGCACTCGTCGAGGCCCGCCGCGAGCGGCTGCGGCGTCCCTTTCTCGACGCCGGCCCCTGGCTCGGGCGACCGCTGGCCGAGGCGCCGCTCCAGGCACTCGCCGCGGGCTGGCTCCAGGACGGACCGACCCGAGACGGCGAACCGTCGCGGCTTGCGTCCCTGCCTCCGGCGCTCGTCGTGGAGGAGCTGAGCGGACGCGAACTCGACGTTCTCCGGCGGCTGGCCGAGATGATGTCCACGGAGGAGATCGCGGCCGACCTCTACGTGTCCGTGAACACCGTGAAGACCCACCTCAAGAGCGTCTACCGGAAGCTCGCGGTGAACCGGCGCAACGAAGCGGTGCGCCGTGCGCGCGAGCTGCGACTGCTGTGACCCGTGGCGAGGGCGGTGCGAGGCCGGTGCGATGACACCGGTGGGCGGTGCCGGTCGGCGGTGTTCGGTGGATGGTGGGCCGGGCGCCGGGTCACCTGCTGAGGGTGAGGGCGGACGGCGCGCCTGGGCGGAGGATCACGGGTAGGGCGTCGTCCGTCCGCCCCGGGCCGCCCGCGGGAGAGCAGCTGATGCGCTACGAGATCCGTGTCGACGGACACCTGTCGGAGACGCTGGCCCAGGCCTTCCCGGACATGGAGCACGTGGTGATGTCCGGTCAGACCGTCCTGTTCGGGCCCGTCCTCGACGAGGCCCATCTGTACGGTCTGCTGGCGCGCTGTCAGTCGCTGGGACTGCGCGTCCTGGAGATGCGCCAGCTGCCGGAGTGAACGCCGTCGGCAGGGCCGTGGCCCTCCGCGCCGGTCCGCCGTCCGGTGGTCCCGGCCCTGGTCGCCGGCCGCCCGCTCGGTGAATCGCCTACGCCGACGTCCCCGGGTCCGCCCCCGGGTCCGGCTCCGCTTCGGAGTCCCCGGCATCCCCGTCGTCCGCCCCGGTCTCCGGCTCGATGGGCCCCCTGCGCTGCAACCCCGCCTGGACCGCGCTCGCCAGCACGCGCGCGGCGAAGCCCACCAGGACCAGCCCTCCGGCCATCTGCAGCATCGTCATGACCCGTCCCGTCCCGGTGCGGGCGGCGATGTCGCCGAAACCGACGGTGCTGAACGTGGTCAGCGTGAAGTACAGGGCGTCCGTCCTGGACAGCGGCTCGGTGAACGAACCCGGGGCGGAGCGGTCCAACACGTAGTAGGCGCTGGCGAAGAGCACCAGAAACAGCACCAACGTGGCGGCCAGGGCCTCGACGGCCTTCAGACGGGGGTGGGGTGAACGGATGATGGTCCGCACCTCCCACACGAAGACCAGGACCACCGCCAGCAGGCCGGCCAACAGCAGCACCGAGGTGCCGCGGGCGCTGTACCTGTCCAGGGGCAGCAGGTAGTAGGCGGTGACGAGTCCGGCCGCGATCAGGAAGGCCCGGCCCACCACCACGATCGTCGTCCACCGGGTGCGGGACCTCGGTCGGCCCCGCCGGTACGGGCCCTTCCGGGGCCGGGTGTGGTCGCCCCGGGCAGCCGCTGGATCGCTCATCGCGTGTCTCTTCGTTCGGTTCGCCGGGAGCCGTTCGGTCGGCACGTCTGCCCCCACCTCATCGCCCCGGCGGCCGGAAGGGATCACCCGCCGCGGGTGACCCGGCGGACGCCGGCGCGGGGCACGCTGGCCGGTGAGGTCCCGCGCGCCCGCCTGCCGGCGGTCCGGCGGTGACCTGGTCGATCGTGCGAGGAGGAGCCATGACCGTACCGCGTGGTTCGGCGCCGCCCACCGGACCGGAACACCGGCCCGACGGACCGGCCCCCACTCCGGCGGGCGACCCCGCGGAGTTGCTGGCGGCACTGGGCGGCTCGTGGACCTGGATCCTGGGTTCGGCGGTCGCGACACTGGTGCCGGGCGTTCTGGTGCTGGTCTGGCCGAACGAGAGCCTGCACGTCCTGGCGGTTCTCATCGGTCTGTATCTGCTCGTGATCGGGGCCTTCCGGTTCGTCGCGGCCTTCTCCCGGCGCGAGCAGGGCGAACGACTCCCGGGGCTGCTTCTCGCCCTGCTGTTCGTCCTGGCCGGCGTGCTCTGTCTGCGGAACCCGATGCAGACCATCGCCGCGCTCTCCCTGATCGTCGGGGTCGTCTGGCTGGTGTCCGGCATGCTGACCGCCTACACGGCCCTCGCGACCAGGGACCTGCCGCACCGCGGCGTCGTCCTCGCCGCCGCCGCGCTCGGCATCGTCGCGGGCGTCGTGGTGCTGGCGCTGCCCACCGAGTCGGCCCGCGCGCTGACCCGGCTGCTCGGTCTGTGGCTCGTACTGCTCGGTCTGGTCGAACTCGGCGTCGCGTTCGCGTGGCGGGCCGCACTGCGCAGGGCGGTCGCAGCGCACCAGGGCGGCATCGCCGCGCCGTTGTGAGCACGGGCGTCGCGCACCGGGCCGTACGTCGCCGGTGCCCGACGGTGGCCGCGCCCTCGGCGCCCCCGCTCACCCGCCTCGGGTGAGGCCGCCCGGCCCGGGCCGTGCGCATGCTGGGGACGGCAACGACTGCCGGGCACCGCCCCGGGAGGGAGTAGGGACATGAACGAGCCGATGTACCTCGCGTACGACTATCCGCTGCTGAGCATCTTCTGGACGATGCTCTGGTTCTTCCTGTGGATCATGTGGTTCATCCTGCTCTTCCGCGTCATCGTGGACATCTTCCGCGACGACACCCTGGGCGGCTGGGCCAAGGCAGGCTGGCTGGTGTTCGTCATCGTGCTGCCCTTCCTGGGCGTCCTCGTCTACGTGATCGCCCGCGGCCGGAACATGGGCAAGCGGGAGATGAAGCAGGCACGCGCGCAGCAGGAGGCCTTCGACTCCTACATCCGGGAGACAGCGGCCGGCGCACCCCGGTCCGGCAGCGTCGACGAACTCGCCAGGCTGTCCGAGATCCGCGCCCGCGGGGACATCACGGACGAGGAGTTCCGCAGGGCGAAGGAACTGGTCCTGAGCGGCCACGGCCCGTCGGACCGATGAGGCAGATGGAACACCGACACCTGCACCACATCCACCGGGCGACACGAGACGACCCGGCGACAGGAGACGAGGGAGCACGATGACCACGACACACACCGGGCACGGACACCCCCGCTCGACCGGGCAGCAATGGGCCGGTGGCCTGACGGTCTTCGCGGGCGTGATGCTCATGATCGCCGGACTGCTCGACCTCTTCCGGGGCGTCATGGCGATCGCCGAGGACGACGTCTTCGTCTTGACTCCCAGCTACGTCTTCCGGTTCGACCTCACCGGCTGGGGCTGGATCCACCTCGTCCTGGGGGCGGTCGCCGTGGTCGTCAGCGCCGGACTGTTCCTGGCGGCGTTCTGGGCGCGCGTCCTCGGCGTGGTCATCGCGGGCCTCATCATCGTCGCCAACTTCCTGTCCCTGCCGTACTACCCGGTCTGGTCGGTCGTGATGATGGCCTTCTCCGCGCTGATCATCTGGGCGCTGTGCGTGGGACGGCCCGAGACGTCCTACGACGAACCGCGGGACGGGTGAAGGACGGAGCCGACGTCGGTGACCACCTCGTCCCGCAGTGGCAGACGATCCGTCAAGGCCACGTGGGATGGCGGGAATCGGCGACGCCCGACACTAATGTCGACGGCATGACCGACAACAGCCTGCGTTCCGTCAGCATCGAGCGGACCCGTACCGGCCACTTCACCGCGACGAACGTGCGCGGCGGAACGATCAGCTTCGGCACCAGTTCCGACCCCGAGGGCGGCACCGGCTTCACCCCGGTCGAGTTGCTGCTCGCCGCGATCGGGGGGTGCACCGCGGCCGACGTCGACGTCGCCACCGCCCGCCACGCGGAGCCCACCGAGTTCACCGTCACCGTGACGGGCGACAAGATCAGTGACGGGCTCGGCAACCGGATGACCGACCTCGCCGTCACCTTCACGGTCCGCTTCCCCGACGGCGGGCCCGGCGACCGCGCCCGAGCGATTCTCCCCAGGGCGGTCACGTCCTCCCACGAGCGGCTCTGCACGGTCAGCCGCACGGTCGAGATCGGCACCCCGGTCACCGCGACGGTCGCGGACGTCTGACCACGTCGAGCCGAACGCTCGCAGGCGCGTGTCCTCCGGAGGGGGACAGGGATCCGGGTGTGCACGGGTCGGCCCGAGGAAGCGTGTGTTGTCCCGAGGTGCCGACGGCGGAGCCGGAGCGGCGCGTCGCTCCACGGGCCGTGCCACCGATCAAGGAGCTTGCCGAGCGGGCGGATTGTCGATCACGGCGATCACGGTCGGTGCCGCGCACAGGCCATGTTGTCAGTGGCCTCGTCTATTTTCGTGGGCAGTCGAGACGAGGTGCGTTCTGCGGAGGGGCAGCCGGTGTCGGGGGAGAACGAAGAAGCGGGGTTGACCGCGAGGGGCCAGCAGCTCGCGGACGCCGGCGATGTGACCGGCCTTGGTCGGAGCCTCCATCACCTGTGTGCCGACATCGATGGCGACCGGGGTTTCGATGGCGGCCAACTGATCGGTCCACTGCGCGCGATGCCCACCTCCACCCGGGTCCTGCTGCTGCGACGGATGACCGATGGGCTGGAGGAGACGGCCGTGCACGACCCGGGTCGCTGCCGGGGTCTCGCGTCGCTGATCGTCCTGCTGGCACACGGCCTGTCGGCCGAGCAACTGGCCGCGTGGCGCGAGCCTCTGATGGCCGAGACTGCCGGAGAGATGACGCTGTGGGAGTGCTGGCGACTGACCTGCCTGGTCGAGGTGGAACAGGCGGCGGGGCGAACACTGCCCGGTCCGGTGGTCGCCACCGTCCGCTGGACCGCGTTGACCTCCGAGACGCCCGGCGGATTGCGTGCTCTCGCGTCGAGGATCCTTCATCCCCGCAGACACGACGGAAGGACAACGGCTCCTAAGATCACTGGGCTGACTCCGGCCTGACTTTGACCTGAGGAGGGGCGAATTGGCCGCTGTGGTACTCGTTCACGGCCTGTATCACCGTCCCGATCACTTCGCCGTAGTGGCAGAACGTCTGCGGACCGCGGAAACCGAGGTTGTCGTTCCCGAGCTCCACCGGGGTTCGTTGCCCGCTGACACAGCCGCGGTCCAGGCTGCCGTCGACGCACTACCCGAGCCTCCGGTCGTGCTCGGTCACTCCTACGGCGGGTCGGTGATCACCGGGCTCCGCGGAGCAGGGCACCTGGTCTACCTGGCGGCCTTCGTGCCGGACGTCGGCGAGAGCGCGGCCGGTCTGGGCGGGGCGTCCCCCCAACTCCAGGACGCGATCAGCCCTGGTGCCGACGGCTCGACCAGCCTCCACCCCGGCCGGGCTGCTGCGACCCTCTATGGCGACTGCCCCGAACCTCTCGCCACCTGGGCGGTCGACCTCCTGCGTGCCCAAGCTCCCGGATGCGGCCGAGGAGTTCCGGAGCGCCACAGCTGGAAGCGCACTCCCTCCACCTACGTCGTCTGCGCACAGGACCGGGCCGTCGACCCCGACCTGCAACGGAAGATGGCCTCGCGCTGCACCGACGTGCGCGAGTGGCAGACAGGCCACTCCCCGTTCGTAGGACAGCCCGATCTGGTCGTCGAACTGCTGCGGGAGCTGATCGCCACCACCTCACGCGGACGAGACGAACGGGCCGCAACCACTCGTTGACGGCTTCGACGAGGACGGCGCTTCGTGGCGGACCGCGAGGTTGTCGTGGCGGGAGGCGGTCGCGCGGGAGGCGCTCGACGGGGCCGATGTCCCAGTCGACCGCGCGAGCCGTCCTAGCCGTGGTCGCCCGGCTCGGTGACGGTGCCGCCAGGCGGTTCCTGTTGCGGATCCCCGTGCGGTCCGGCGCTCAGTGACCGGAGGGCGGCAAGGGGGACGGTTCCTGGCCGATCTCGTCCAAGGAGTCGCCGAGCAGGGTCTTGGCGCGGGTGAGCCAGTCAGTCAGTACGGCGATCTCGTCCGGGGTGTAGTCCGCGAACAGGACACCGAGACGCTCGTAGAAGGGGCCGTAGACCTGGAGGATGCGGGCCTGGGCGGATTCCTCCATGACCACATGGACCCGGCGCCGGTCCTGGGGGTCGGCCTGGCGGCGGATGTAACCGGCCTTCTCCAGCCGGTTGAGGACGCCGGTCATCGCTCCGGTGGTCAGGCGGGCCTGCTCGGCCAGGTCGCCCGCCGCCGGCGTCCGGCCCGCGGTGGCGGCCTCGATGATGAAGCCCAGGCAGGTGAGGTCGGTGACGTTGAGGCCGAGCCGCCGTGCGATGTCCTGCTGGCCGAACTGCGCGGTCGCGATCATCCGGTCCATCGCGTAGAGCGCCTGGTCGGCCGTAGCCGCCGGGCGCTTCTTGCCCTTCACCACACATCCCCTTAGTGTCTAAGTTACTTATCTCGCGAGCTAAGGTAGTTCGCGCCGGGTGTCCGCCGAGCTGTTCACCCGACCCGCCTTCCCGAGGAGGAGAAGTGGGCGTGCACGGAGACCATGACCTGGGCCACACGGTCGCCGGCTGGGCCGGGACCACCATAGCCGTCACCGGTTGCACGGTGATGGCGGTGGCGCTCGCCGCCGGATGGGCCACCGGACTCTGGCTGGGCGGCGCCGTCGTCGTCCTGGCCGCCCTCGCCACCTGGCTCCTTCATCTGGCGGGCTGGGGAAAGGCCACCGGACCGCGCCCCGTGGCGCGACAGCACTGGCGTGTCCGTGACCCCTCCGCCCGCCGCGGCCACCCCGACTGCCTCGGGTGCCGCTTGGCCGGCCGCGGTGCGGCCACCGCGCCGGGCGTCACCCCGGCCGGCTCGCCCGCTCCGGCGGAGCCCACCCCTGTGGGGCAACCGTCGTGACCGTGCCCCCGACGGTCCGGGGCACCCGGTGATGAACGGTCCAGGTCACCCGGTGACCGACGGTTCGGGTCACCCTCGACGTGCCCCGGCTCCGAGGCACGTCACCGCGACGGTGGCGGCGCGGACGCGGCCCCGCGCGGACGCGGCCCCGCGCGGCAGGACCGGTGAGGTGTGGACCGGCGAGGTGTGGATCACGCCTCGGTCAGGCGCACTTTGTAGCCGTCCTCCTCCATGAGGACGACGGTGACGCCGAACGGGTTGGGATGGTCCATCTCCATCGGGACGAACGAGAAGTCGACCGCGGCCTGGATGGGGGGAGCGAGCTCGCCGCCCGGCTGCGGCGCGGAGGCTGCCCCCCATTCGGGATCGATCGACGCCACGCCCTCGGCGTCGCGGGTCAGGACCCGTTCCTCGTAGGGGAACTGGTGCAGCACATGGCCGTCCTGTGTGGCGTGGACCATGTTCAGACACGGGGCCGGGCCGCCGAGGGGCAGCTCGCACGCGGTGGCGACATCCTGGGTCTCCCAGGCGAGGACGACCTCGTCCGCGCCGGCCGCCGCGGCGATGTTCGACAGCTGCGCGATGCCGGTGAGCGCGTCGTCACCGGACTTGAGCGGGCGGACCCAGATCAGTCCGACCAACCGGCCCCGTACCAGCGGCATGATGACCGGCCGCGGCACGACGCCTTCGGCCAGCCCCGCCGCGTAGGCCCCCTTCATCGAGTCGGTCAGCGCGTTCCACATCTGGGTCTCCACGGACTCCCCTTCACCCTCGGACGTCGGACGACCGTCCACGATCACCGCTGACCCTGTCACGCTTGGTCGAGGCCGTGCCAGGGGCACCGGTCGGTCAGGCGCCGCACGCTTGTAGGCCTTCCGGTCACGCGTGCGGGGCTCCCGCACGATCAGGTGGCCGCCCCTCGCCGGGGCCTGACCGGACCGGCCTGACCGGACCGGCCTGACCGGACCGGCCTGACCGGACCGGCCTGACCACCGAAGCGTTGGGGCGCAGGGGCGCCGGGTCGCCGGGGGAGCTGGGAATCGTCAGGGCGCTCGGTCGTCGGGTGCCGGGGGCGGAGAGCTTCGGGGCGGGCGGGGCGGTAGGAGGTCAGGGCGGAGTCAGTCCTCGCTCTGCTGCGTCAGGATCGACATCACGCGGAGCGCCTCCAGGTAGATCCACACCAGTGTCACCGTGAGGCCGAACGCCGCGAGCCACGACTCCTTCCGGGGCGCGCCGTACGCGACGCCGTCCTCGATCTGCCCGAAGTCCAGTGCCAGGAAGCAGGCGCCGAGGACGATGCCGACAGCCCCGAAGAGGATGCCGAGAACGCCGCTGTCGAAGCCGAGCCCGTCCCCGCCGTCGAACGCCGACGCCGACAGGTCGACCACCATCAGGAGCAGGAAGCCCAGGGCCGAGGCCAGGACGAAGCCGTGGAAGCGGCGCGTGACGCGGATCCAGCGCAACCTGTAGGCGATCAGTACACCGGCGAAGACCGTCAGGGTGCCGAGGACCGCCTGGACGACCGCACCAGGAGCGATGTACGTCGAGGTCGCATGGGAGATCACGCCGAGGAACACGCCCTCGAACGCCGCGTACGCCAGGATCAGGGCGGGTGACGGCTCGCGCCTGAAGGACTGGGCGAGTGAGAGGGTGAACGCGAGCAGACCCGCACCCGCCGCTATGCCGTACGACCGGCCGATGCCCGCGTCGTGGAGGGGCAGAAGGACCCACGAGAGCACCGCGGTGAGTGCGACCGTGCCGAGCGTCAGGGCCGAGCGCGCCACCACGTCGTCGATCGTCATGGCGCCGTCGGCCGTCCCCGCGTGGGAACGGCCTTGTGGCGGCGCGTCCTTCGACAGGCGCGGGCTCCGAGAACCGTCATCGGCGTACGGGTTCACCGTGTGCAGCCCGTACGACTCGGCGCCGGCCGGGACTCCGGCCGAGGCTCGGACCGGTGCGCCGACCGGTGTGCCGAGTGTGTGCGGCTGCCGGGTGCCTCGCTCGGTGCGACCGTCGTCGCGCGCGAACCCCCGTCGGGAGAAGACCGGATTGCTGCTCTTCATGTCACTCCTCCGCAGCCGCGTCGCGCGGCCTCGCCGTGGTTCGTCGAACCGTGATTCGTCACCACCTTGACAGGTGACGGGGTGAACGGCAAGCATCGTCACCGGACGAAACTGTGACGGCCGGCCGGGAGTGGAGCCCCGGGCGGCCGGGACGAGGGAAAGGAGGGGAACCCCATGAAGGCACCGAGGATTCTCAAGGGCCTCACGGCGATCGCGGCCGTGGTCGTGATCGCCGTCGGGTGTTTCGCGCAGGTCTTCTGACGGGGTGCGGCCGTCGCGGCCTCGTGGAGCGGAACCTCGCCCGAGGTGTACTGTCGAGGTAAAGTGTCCGGTCGTATTGACTGTCTGGGCGCTGTCTGGGCGTCCCTGGAGAGCCCACAGGACAGAAGAGGTGTCGCGCCGTGCCCAAGCCGTCCAAGCGTGAAGACCTGCTGGCGTCCGCGCTGGAGACGTTCCACGCGCGCGGTTTCCACGGCACCGGCATCAAGGAGATCGCCGACGCCGCCGGAGCGCCGAAGGGGTCGTTCTACAACCACTTCTCCAGCAAAGAGGAGTGTGCCATCGAGGCCCTGCGGCTCTACGGGGCCGAGCGTCGCATGGACATGCTCGCCGACACCACGTCGCCGCCGCTGGAGAGGGTTCGCCGGCACTTCGAGTTCCTGCGGGACGAGGTCGTCGACCGGGACTTCACGCGAGGCTGCATGTTCGGCAACTTCGCCACGGACGTGATCGACCACAGCGACGAGATCCGCACGGCCGTCGCGGACAGCCTCCGGAATTGGAACAGCGCGATCGCGGCGGCCCTGACGGAGGCCCGCCGCGACGGTGCCGTACGGGCGGACCTCGACCCGGATGTCACGGCCCGCTTCCTCGTCAACGCCTGGGAGGGAACGCTGATCGAGGCCCGCGCCACCAAGTCCGCCGCCGCTTTCGACACGTTCTTCCTCATGGCCTTCGACGCGGCCCTGCGCTGACGCGCGCGCCCTGGACGGGCGTGAGCCGCTCGGGTACGGGCTGCCCGGCGTCCCGTCGGCCCATGCGCGCGGGACAACCTCCGCCGCTCCACCGGCCGGTCCGGTCACGGCCGTCTCTCCGGCCCGACTGCTTAATCGAACAGCGGGCCGACCGTCCTGGTCCGCTTGATCTCGTAGAAGCCGGGTGTGGAGGCGACGGTGAGTGTGGCGTCCCACAGCCGGGCGGCTTCCTCGCCCCGAGGAGCCGGGGTGACGACGGGACCGAAGAACGCGACCTTGTCGGTGCCGGGTCCCGGGACCGCGATGACGGGGCTGCCCACGTCGGAGCCGACAAGGCTGATGCCCTCGCGGTGGGAGGCGCGGAGCTCGGCGTCACAGGCGTCCGTGTCACCCGCGTCGGCGAGGCTCGTGGGCAGCCCGGCGTCGCGCAGCGCGGCCTCGATGGTCGGGCGTGTCCTCGGTTCCTCCCGCAGATGGAAGCGAGTGCCGAGCGCGGTGTAGAGCGGCTCCAGCACGGCGGGGCCGTGGGCCCGGGAGGCGGCGATCAGGACCCGTACCGGTGCCCATGCCTGGCCCATCAGGACGCGGTGGTGCTCGGGCAGTTCGTCCAGGCGGCCCTCGTTGAGGACGGCCAGGCTCATGACGTGCCAGCTGATGGTGATGGGCCGGGCCTTGCCGACCTCCAGCAGCCAGCGGGAGGTCAGCCAGGTCCACGGGCACACCGGGTCGAACCAGAAGTCGACGGGAGTGCGGGGGAGGGAGTCGTTCACGAGAGGTTCCAAACGTGGTGGTGGGGGCGGGCCGGCCGGGGGTCCGGTCGCGGCGGTCGGAGTTCAGGGGCAGAGGCTGCGGGGGGAACGGTGGAGCAACTTTTGAGCGGACGACGACATGTTGAGCGGCCGGGTCACAGAGCTGAGGCCAGGCGCGTCAAGGTCTTCCCGGCACCCTCGCGGCGCGCCTGACGGTGGCCGGTGCCCGCCCACAGGTGCAGGGCGTCGGCGTCCCCCGCTTCGGCCGCCCGCTCGCGGAGCCGAGCGGTCAGGTGATGCAGCGCCGGATACCCGTACGGGGCGTGGTCGCCGTACAGATCGGTGAAGCGGTTGCGCAGTGCGCGGGCGGGGCGGCCGGTGAAGGCCCGGGTCAGCACGGTGCCTCGGCCCTCGGGGTCGGCGAGAGCGGCCTGATGGACGCGGGAGGCCCCGCTTTCCTCGGTGCGCAGGAGCACGGTGCCGACCATGGCGGCCTGTGCACCGGCCGCCATGACGTGCGCGACGTCGTCGGGCGTGGCGAGGCCGCCCGCGGCGATCAACGGCAGGTCGACAGCCCGGCGGATCGCGGCGATCAAGCCGTCGACCGGTACGTCGGACGGCGGCCGCCGCGGTGTCAGCCTGCCGGAGTGGCCGCCCGCCGCGGCGGCCTGCACCACGAGGACGTCCACGCCCGCTTCGGCCCCGGCGCGCGCCTCGTCCACAGCCGTGACCGTCTGGGCCACCAGGCTTCCTGCCGTGCGCAGCCTCGCCACCACGGCACGTTCGGGAATCCCGAACGTGAAGCTGACCACCGGCACGGGGTCCTCGGCGAGCAGGCTGATCTTCTCCGCGAACGCGTCGTCGTCCTCGACCGGGACGTGCCCGCTCAGGTCGATCTGGTGGCGGTCGGCCGTCGCCTGGACGAGCGCCGCGTAGCGGGCGAAGGCGGCGCGGTCCACCGGCAGCGGATTGGATGCGAACACATTGACGCCGAACGGGATCCGTTCGGCACGTGCCGCGGCGACCCGTTCGGCCGGCGTCCGGGCGGTGGCGTAGCCGGCCGGGACGAAGCCGAGACCACCGCTGCGCGCCGCGGCCACGACCAGTGCCGTGGTCGTGGCACCGCCCGCCATGGGCGCGGCCAGAACCGGCGACGTGACGCCGAGAGCCGCGAGCAGGCTGTTCATGGTGCTGTGTCCTCTTCCTGATGCCGCCACGTCTCCACGGTGCGGCCGTCAACGGGGTCGACGCCACGACCGTCTTCCTCCCTCCTGGTAGGTGCGGCCTCGCAGCGTCCGGAGCGCCGGTGGCCGTGTCGCCCGCGGGTACGTCCTCACCGTCGCCGAGAAGCCTCGCCTGCACCGTCGTTGGAAGGCCGCGCCTTCCATGGGGGAGGAAGCCGGTCGTGGCGCCCGCCCCGGCCGCGGCCACACGATGAGGACATGGACACCCGACAGCACGCCACCGGTGCGGCCTCGGCCGACGCCCGGCAGCCGGTCACGGTGCGGCTGCTCGGCGGACCGACGGCGCTCATCGAGATCGGGGGACTGCGGCTGCTCACCGACCCCGTGTTCGAGCCGCCCGGTCCGGCCGCCGACGGCCCCCGCACGGGGGCCGGGCCCCACTGTTCCGTGGCGGAGGTCGAGGCGATGGGCCCGGTTCACGCCGTACTCCTGTCGCACGGCGGGTACGCCGACAGCCTCGGCGTCGCCGGTGAGCGCCTGCTCGCGACGGTCCCGGTGACGTTCACCACGACGGGGGCCGCGGACCGCCTCGGCGGCACCGCTGTCGGCCTGCGGCCCTGGTACCACCTGACCCTGGCCCGGCCGGACGGTGGATGCCTCAAGGTCACCGCGACCGCGTCCCGGAGTGGTGGCCGCGAAGGACGCGCGGGGGAGGGGGGAGACGAGAAGGAGCGGGCCGTCGGCGCCGCCCTCGGACCTGTCATCGGCTTCGTACTGACCGGGCCGGACGTCCCCACGATCTACGTCAGTGGTGACACCGTTCCCTCCTTGGACATCGCGAGCGAAGTCGCCGACCGCTTCGGGCCCGTCGAGCTGGCCGTGCTGGGGGACGCCTGCCCCGACCTGACGGACCGCCTTCCGATGCCCGCCGCCCTTCGCACGGCCCGAGCCGCCGAGATCCTCGGTGCGCGCACGGTCATCCCCGTTCACCCCGAAGCCTGGGAGCACTGCGCGACGGCCCCCGGCACGCAGCGCGAGGCGGTCGCCCATCACGGCCTTCAGGACCGACTGCTCCTGCTGGTCCCCGGCACGCCGACCACCCTCTGACCTGAGCGACCGGCCACCACCTTGCACCCGACCCGACCCCATCCGACGGAGAAGACACCATGCGAGAGTTCCTGGTCGAACTGACCACCGCCGTCCCCGAGGGCACCGACCCCGCCGAGGTCGACCGACGTCGCGCCGCGGAAGCGGTACGGGCCGCTGAACTGGCGGCCGCCGGGCACCTGTTCCGGCTGTGGCGACCGGTCGGCGAATCGCGCAGCATCGGTGTCTGGCTCGCCGCGGACGAGTACGAACTTCACGAGAAGGTCATCGGCACCCTGCCGCTGCGCGCCTGGATGACGGCCAGGGTCACCCCCCTCGTGTCCCACCCCAATGACCCGGTCGGACCCGACGCCTCCGCGTGACCCACGCGTCACCTCACAAGGACCGCGTACGCACCCCACAAGGACTTCTTCATGAGCGCAACCATCCTGCGACGCTCCCCGGACCGATCGGACCGATCGGACGGCCCGTCCGGTTCCCCCTGGGTCCACGTCGCTCAAGCGGCCGCGGCCCTGGCGGTCGGCATGGGTGTCGGGCGCTTCGTCTACACACCGATCCTTCCCCTGATGCACGCTCAGGCGGGTCTGTCCGCCGGGGGCGGCGCGCATCTCGCCACCGCCAACTACGTCGGCTACCTGATGGGCGCGCTCGTCGGCATCCTGCGTCCCGCGCTGGTCCGTTCACCCAAGGTCCTGCGCGGCTCCCTGACCGTACTGACCGGCACGCTGGCGGCGATGCCCTTCACGCACAGCACCGCCGTGTGGCTCGCGTTGAGACTGACGGCCGGCGCGGCCAGCGCCCTGATCTTCGTCATCGCCGTCAGCTCGCTGCTCAGTCACCTGCGCGACCAACCCGCGCACCTGCCCGGCTGGGCCTTCGGCGGAGTCGGCGCGGGGATCGCCCTGTCGGGTCTGCTGGTTCTGGCCCTGCGCTCGGTCGCCGACTGGCAGGCCGCGTGGTGGGGCTCCGCCGGGCTCGCCGCGGTCTTCACCGCGCTGTCGTGGAACCTGCGCGTCGAACTGCCGCACACCGAGGTCGCGAACCCCGGGGCCAGGACTCCGTCGCGATCCGCGCGCACCCACCGTTGGTTCACCGCGCTGTTCGCCGGCTACACCCTGGAGGGCGTCGGATACATCGTGGCCGGCACCTTCCTGGTCGCCGCCATCGATCAGGCGTCCCCGGGGTGGATCGGCAGCGGCGCCTGGGTGCTGGTCGGCCTGGCGGCCGTGCCGTCCTCGGCGCTGTGGGCCTGGCTGGGGCGCCGCTGGTCCCGCCCCGACCTGCTGTTCGCCGCGCTCGTGATCCAGGCCGCCGGCATCGCGCTGCCCGCTCTGGTCGGCGGAGTGGCGGCAGCGCTGATCTCCGCGTTCCTGTTCGGCGTGACGTTCCTCGGGATCAGTACCATCGCGCTGGCCACCGGGGCCCATCTGCGGTTCCCCCGCTCGGTGGCCCTGCTGACCGCGGGATACTCCGTCGGCCAGATCGTCGGGCCCCTCGCTGTCACACCGCTGCTCCACCACGGCTACCACCAGGCCCTGATCCTGGCCTCGGCCGTCGTCCTCGCCGCCGCCCTCACCGCGGTCGTCCTCCGGATCGGATTCCCCCACCAGATGGCCGACGCCCCGACCGACGAGCCCCGCACCGACGCTGCTTCGTAGGCCCGGGTGCTCCCGGCGCGTCCGCCAGGTTTCAGTTCTTCTCAGGCTGCCCGGGGTGAATCGGTCGACGGGGGTTCGGACGTGTTCTGTTCCAGCGTGAGCGTCCTTCCTCAAGCATGAACTTCCAGGATCGGTTCCGCTTGAAGGGCATCTCGAAGACCTCCGAGAAAAGCCACGCTCCCAGCACCGAGGCGGGCAGCCCGAGGATGAGTGTGAACCCGAACGTGGGCAGCCCCGGTGACACGTAATGAGGGGCGACCTTGCGAACGACGACCATGATGATCGGCAAATGAATGAGGTACAAACTGTACGAAAAGTTGCCAAGGCTGCGCACAGGGCGCGCGGGCAGGAGCTTTGTGAGGAGAACCGGCCTCCCCGTGGAGACTGCTACAAGGAGCAGCGTCATGGCGGGAACTACCGCGAGGTCCATCCAGAAATAGTGGTCCACCGTCCAGACCGGCCCCTTGATGGAGACGAGGGACAGGACCGGTAGAGCGGCCAGGGCGGCCAGCCAATGCCATGGAAGACGGCGGACCTTCTCCGACGCGACAACGACTCCCGCGCCGGCCAGACCGGCGACGAATACGGGAGCCAGATTCGGAGTCAGCCCGTTCACGCCTTCCACCGGCAGTGCGTCGCTCGCCAACAAGCCCCGCGCGACGACCATGAGGGTCACGCCGGTGACCAGGACCACCGCCCCCAGTCGCCTCCGGATCAGCAGGAGAAGCGGAAAGACGAGACAGAGCTCCGCCTCCACGCCGATCGACCAGAACGCCTCGTTCGGTGTCGGGGCCGTGTACATGTCCTGAGCCACGAGGCCGTACACCAGAATCGATTTGCCGCTCGGTGGTCCGAAATGCGATGCAGGCACCATCGACCACGCGACCACCAAGCTGAACACCAGTGCCGCCCAATAGGGAGGCAGGATTCGCCAGGCGCGCCGACGCAGGAAACCGGCAAGGCTTCCCAACCGCCAGCCCCTGCGCGCTGCAGAGATGGCCAGAGAGAAACCGGACAGCACCAGAAAGAGGACGACGGCAAGGCGCCCGTACATCAACCAGCCGAGCCAGGAGGGGCCCGAGTTGTTCGGAAACCCTGGAAAGGTCAGGAGCCAGCAGTGGAAAAGGAGAACGTACAGTGCGGCCAGGCCCCGGAGCCCGTCGAGCCCCGGCACATGGGTGCGGCCGGACGCCGCTTCCGGCTCCTCTCTTTTCTCCTCGGAGGAAGGCAAGTCCAGATCACTGCGGACTGATTGGCTCGATCCTGATGAAATCGTTCGGCCCTCTCCTCAGGTTCCCCTGCTCGCGTATGTGGTCACCACCACGGCGATCCGTGCACGACGCTCCGAGGTGGGCGCCCACGTACCGACTCGACGTTCCGCGTCGTGTTTTCGGGCAGCGCGGAGCCACCCGCAGCGACTGATACGTCGCGCCCGGCCGGAAGGTTCAGTCGGCGGGAAGATTCAGGCGAGAACGCAAGAGGTTCCTTGTCACACGAGGTTCGTACGGACCCCGCTCCGCAGGTGCCATGGCCCCCGGCGGCCCGCCGGGTCTTCGGTCACCGGCCCGGAAGTCGCGTCGTGATCTCCTGCAGTACCCACCCGTTGCCGTCCGGATCGCTGAACGACAGGAACGAGGAGTAGCTCCGGCGTTCCGGGTCCGGGCCCGGGACCCGGCCCTCGGTTCCGGCGCGGTGGAACACTCCGCCCGCGTCGTGGAACACCTCGCTCACCTCGACGCCCCGGTCGGCGAGCTCGGCGCGGGCCGCCTCGATGTCGGAGACGACGAGGTGCAGGCCCTCCGACGAGCCGGGCGGCGCCGCGCTGATCCGGGTGCCGAAGATGATCGAACAGGGTGAGCCGGGCGGGGTGAACTGCAGCACCCGGAAGCCCTCCCCGTCGCTGAAGTCGGCGTCGAGCCGCCATCCGAGCTTCTCGTAGAAGGCCTTGGCCCGGTCGGCGTCGGCGACCGGCACCACCACAACCTCGAGTTTCATGTCCATGGCCGCTTGCTCCTGTCCGTTGAGTCCATTGCTGTCGCCCGTCGCCCGTCGCCCGTCGCCCGTCGCCCGTCGCCCGTCGCCGATCGGCCGGCGTCGCTCGGCTGGCGTCGGCCGACAACGAGCGACGTTGACCGGTGTCGGTCCCTTCGGTGGCCACTGCTCGTGTCGCTGCCCGTGTCACTGTTCATGTGCCCAGGCGCATCCGTCCTCTCCACGTCCACCGTTGGGCCGAGGGTGGACGCTCGCAACCTGTGCGGGGTACGGGCCTGCCGTGCGGACGACGGCCTCAGGCGATCGGTCCGGCCCCGGCCGGTCGCGTCGGGGACCCCGGGCCGGCCGTGGCGGGGATCCCGGGCCGGTCGTAGCGGCGAGCCAGGACCGGGCGAGGCGCGGCAGGCGGGGCCGCGCGCGGCGGGAAGCGTGGGCTATCGGCGGGCGAGCCGGTCCGCTTCGACGACCGCTTCGGCGAACGCCTCGGGTGCTTCCTGCGGCACGTTGTGGCCGATGTCCTTCAGGGTCCGGTGGGCGTACGGGCCCGAGAACTTGTCGCGATAGGACGAGCCGTCCCCGGCCGGGGTGAAGGGGTCCCGCTCCCCGTCGAGGGTGACCGTGGGCACCCCGATGACGGGGCCGCCGGCCAGTCGGTTCTCGATGCGGTCGTAGCGCGGGTCGCCGTCGGCCAGGCCGAGCCGCCAGCGATAGTTGTGGATCACGATGGCGGCATAGTCGGGGTTGTCGAAGGCCGCCGCCGTACGTTCGAAGGTCTCTTCGTCGAAGTCCCACGTGGGGGAGTTGAACCTCCAGATGAGTCTGGCCAGATCGCGGGCGTTCGCCTCGAGTCCGAGCCGTCCCCGCTCCGTGGCGAAGTAGTACTGGTACCACCACGCCCACTCGGCCTGCGGCGGCAGCGGCGCCTTGTTGCGCTCACGGTTGGTGATCAGGTACCCGGTCACGGAGACCAGGGCCCTGCACCGCTCGGGCCGGAGCGCGGCGATGATGTCGGCCGTCCGTGATCCCCAGTCGAAACCGGCCAGGATCGCCTTGTCGATCTTGAGCGCGTCCATCAGCGCGATGATGTCGAGCGCGACCACCGACTGCTGGGCGTTGCGGAACGTCCTGCCCGAAAGGAAGCGCGTGGTGCCGTGTCCGCGCAGGTACGGCACGATCACCCGGTAGCCCCGCGCCGCCAACAGGGGCGCTACATCGACAAAGCTGTGGATGTCGTGGGGCCAGCCGTGCAGCAGGACGACCGCGGGGCCGTGGGCGGGGCCGGCCTCCGCGTAGCCGACGTTCAGTTCGCCGGCGTGGATCTGCTTCAGCGGCCCGAAGGACGTGTGCCGCCGCCCGACCGTCGACGCGGTCACCGCGTTCTCGCGGTCCGATGCCGTCGGTGCGGCCGCCCTCGAGACGGTGGGCACCGCGGCCAGTGACGTACTGGCCGCACTCACACCCATGATCTTGCCGAAGCTCCGCCTGTTGAACATCAGGCCCCCTTCTTGACCGCTGATCCGGTAGGAACGCGCGCTCGCGCAGGCCTGCCGCCCGTCCTGTCGCGGGCGGCGGGTCCCTGGCATGTCGTCGCGCGGCACTGACCCTCGCATGGCTCCGCGTCACCTGTCAAACAGGTGACGCGGAGCCGTGGGTTCTGTCCCGGGGCGGCGCGACGGTCGTCGCCGGCGACGTGAAGTGGGGTCCGGTTCCCGGCGGTCGGGGGCGCGGTCAGGCCCGTACGGCGTCGAGCACGACACGGAAGCGCGCCTCGCCGGACATCATGCGCTCGTAGGCCTTCGGAGCCTCGGCCAGCGACATCCGCTCGATCAGCGGAAGGACCCCGTGCCGCACGCTGAAGGCCAGGTTGTCCTCGTTCTCGATCGGGGTTCCGGTCAGGCTGCCGGTGATGGTCCGCGTACTGAGCACGAGGTCCGGCGTGGAGACCGATATCGGGTCGGTGCCGACCCCCACCACGATCATGCGGCCGCGCGGAGCGAGCCCCGTGACCAGGGGTGTCATCGAACTGCCGCTCGCCGCCGTCGCGACGATGCCGTCGGCGCCGCCCAGTCGCGCCAGCGCCTCTCCGGGGTGCTCGGCGGCGCTGTCGATGTAGTCGTCCGCGCCGAGTGAAGCCGCCAGCGACGCCTTCTCGGCCCCGCGGGCGATCGCCACGACCCGGTGGCCGAGCCTGGCCGCGTACTGCACCGCGAGATGCCCGAGACCCCCGATGCCCTGCACGGCCACGAGCGACCCGGGCCGGCTGTCCAGCTGCCGCAGGGCGCTGAGGCTCGTCAGGCCGGCGCACAGCAGAGGGGCCGCTTCCGCCGACGAGATGCCCTCCGGAATCCGGGCCAGCGCGTTGGACCTGGCGTACAGCACTTCCGCGTACCCGCCGTCGACGGTCGTCCCCGTCTGCTCCTGGTCGGCGCAGTTGACGAAGTCGCCCCGCCGGCACGGGTCGCACTCACCGCAGTGACCGGCCAGGAACCCGACGCCCACCCGCTCGCCGACCTGCCACGCCCGCACGCCCTCGCCCACGGCGTCGATGGTCCCGACGACCTCGTGACCCGGGACGACGGGCTGCGACGGATCGGCCCTGAGTCCCTCGACGGCGAGCACGTCGGAGTGGCACACCCCGCAGCTCTCCACCTTGATCCGTACATGGCCCGGGCGGGGCGGGACGAGTTCACGGGTGGTCCATGCGAACTGCCGTGATCCGGTGACTTCGAATGCCTGATACGTGGACACGTTTCTCCTGGGGGATGTGCTGCGCCCCGTCCGAGTCCCGCGTGGGAACTCCCTTCGGCCCGCCTGTCCTCGCGGTTGCGGGTGGCGGAGCCGGGGCCGCGGGCGATCCGCGGAGGCGCTACGAAGACAATATGACCGGTCGTCTTAGACGTCAACGCACACCCCCTCATCCTGCGTGCCGGGTGGTGAAGAGCGGGGGCGGGGGAATCCGAGGCCGGTGAGTTCCGGTGTGCGCCGGGCTGTTGCCGCACCGGGCCGCGCCACCGCATTGACGGGTAACGATGGGGCGTGAGAGATCCATCACTGCTTGGACCGGTGATTTTCCTGGGTGGGCTGACCGGTCCAGGGTCGTCCAGGAGGCGAAGGGGCGTGGAGCGACCCTGTGCGTCGGGCCCGCGGGAGGGCTACCGGCGGGCGGCGCCCGCCGGCCCTTCGACGAGGTCGTCGACCAGCGGATCGGAGACGTGGTCGAAGTCGCCCCCGGCGTACGGCGGTTCAGGCCTCCGTACGGGGCGACGTCCGCTCCGGCTCGTAGGCGTACAGGCCGTCGACGGCGCGGTGCACGGTCTCCGCATGCCCGAACAGACCCGGCAGTCCGCCGGTGTGCAGCAGGGCGGTGCGTTGCCCCGGGCGGATGTCGCCGTCCCGGACCGCGGCGATCAGCCCAGCCATGGCGCGCCCGCTGTAGACCGGGTCCAGGACGACACCCTCGGTGAGCGCGGCAGTTCGCATCGCCTCCAGGACCGGTTCGTGCAGCACCCCGTACCCCGGGCCCACCTGGTCGGTGCGGATCCGCAGGGACTCAGGGGCGATGTCGCGGCCGGTCAGCGCGCCCGCGAGGTCGGCGACGGTGACGGCCGGCTCTGCCACCGCCCCGCAGTGAACGCCGAGGACACGCCGCTCCCCGAGTGCGCCGATCAGTCCCGCCATGGTGCCGCCGGAACCCAGGGCGACCACGACGTGCTCCACGTCGGGCAGTTGGGTGAGCAACTCCTCGCCGCCGTCCACATATCCCCGTGCCCCGAGGGGACTTGAACCGCCGAAGGGGATGGGGAAGGGGCGCGCCCCGTCGTGGCGCAGTTGACGGCAGACGTCGTCCATGACGCCGGCCATCGTGCTCGGGTCGCTGTCGCCGGCCCAGAAGACCCTGGCTCCGAAGAGACTGTCGAGAACGAGGTTGCCGGAGCCGTTCACGGCGCTGTCGCGGGTGCCGGGGAAGACGAGCACGACGTCGAGCCCGAGGCGGGCGCCGGCGGCCGCGGTGAGACGGGCGTGGTTGCTCTGCGCGGCGCCGGTGGTGACCAGAGTGTCCGCGCCGGCCGCGAGGGCGGCGCCGACGGTCCATTCCAGTTTGCGGACCTTGTTGCCGCCGCCTCCCAGCCCGATGAGGTCGTCCCGCTTGATCCAGAGGTCGTCCTCGCCCAGGCCCAGCTCCGCGGACAGACGCGGCACCCGCTCCAGCGGGGTGGGCCATGTCGACAGGGCGATCTTGTCACTCATGAAATCTCCAGCTCAAGTGGCGCACCGCCGAGGGCGGATGGGAAGAGGGACGGTTCCGGCGGGGCACGCAGTCACCGTACGTCGGGCACTCCCGCTCCCGTCGCCTGCCCACCCCCGGGCGGGCACTACAGGGCCAGCAGGGCCTGTTCGACCACTTCGGTCAGTGCCGGGTGGATGTACAGCACGTCGCGGGCGATCCGGTCCACCGTCAGCCCCAGTTCCATGACTTGGATCAACTGCTGGATGAGTGTCGCCGCCTGTGGGCCGATGATGTGCGCGCCGAGGATCGTCCGGGTGACGGGATCGGCCAGGATCTTCACGAAGCTGGTGGTGTCCTCCAACGCCCATCCGTACGCGGCGTCCCCGTAGTCGCGGACACTCACGAGGTGGTCGATGCCGCGACGGCGGGCCTCCTGCTCGGTCAACCCGATGCCGGCGATCTGCGGACTGGTGAAGACCGCGTGCGGCGCGATCTTGTGGGGCAGTGAGCGTATGTCCTCGGGATGGAGCAGGTTGTGCCGCACGAGCCGGACTTCGGCGTTCGCCATGTGCTTGAGCTGGAAGTGGTTCGCCGTGTCGCCCAGGGCCCAGACCCCCGGTACCGACGTGCGGTAGGCGCTGTCGGTCACGATGTGGCCGTGTCCGTCGAGGTCCAGACCGCCGGCGGTGGCGTCCAGCCGGTCGGTGTTGGGCCGGCGGCCGACGCACACCAACAGCGCCGCGGCCCGGACGACATGGTCGCCGTCCGGACAGGACACGGTGACCGCGACGCCGTCTTCACGCCCCTCGACGGAGGTGACGGCGGCGTCGAGGAGGACCCGACGGCGCCGCGACGCCAGGTCGGTGTAGCGCGCCGACACCTGTTCGTCCTCCGCCATCAGCAGGCGCGGCCCCCGCTGCACGATCGTGATGTCGGAGCCGAACGCGCCGAAGACATGGCCGAACTCGGCCGCGATGAAACCGCCACCGATGACGACCATGGACGCGGGCACCTCGTCGATCCGCATGATGGTGTCCGAGGTGTGGTACGGGACGATGTCAAGGCCGGGGATGTCCGGCACCACGGGCCGTGACCCGACCGCGACGACGAACGTGTCGGCGGTGATCCGCTCGGCTCCCACCTGCACCACCTTCGGCGCGACGAAGCGTCCCTCCTCGGTGTACACGTCGACGCCGTTCTCCCTACGGTAGTTCAGCGCGCTCTCGGGCAGCGGATCGATGCGGTGGAACACCCGGTCGCGGACGGCCTTCCAGTCGACGTGCTCGACCGTCGCGTTGACACCGAGACGGGATGCCGCCCGCGCGTCCTCGACCGCGTCGGCGGCGACGACGAACATCTTGCTGGGAATGCAGCCTCGGTTCAGGCACGTGCCGCCGAACAGGTCGGGTTCGACGACAGCGGTGCGGAGATGAGCGAGTTCTTCGCCGGGCACCATGTTGCCGCTGCCCGCTCCCAGAACCACGAGATCGTAATGGCGCACGTCCGTTCACCTTCCGTGGACGAACCGTCCGGCCCGGCGGCGCGCGGGCCGGCGGGGAGGGCGTGGTCCGCGCCGCCCCGCCTCCCTTTCGCTCGGGCACCGTGATGTGGTGCGGGCGACCCGGGTCATTCGGAGGACCCCGGGTCCCGCAGGGGCTGCTCCGCCCAGACGATCTTGCCGTGCTTGTGATGCCGGGCGCCCCATTGGTCGGCGAGGCTGGCGACGATGAACAGTCCACGGCCCGTCTCGTCGACCGTCCGGGCGTGTTTGACGTGTGGGGCGCTGGTGGCGCCGTCGCTGACCTCGCAGGTCAGCATCCGGTCGAGGATCAGCCGTAGGCGCAGGGGCGGGGCTCCGTGACGGATCGCGTTGCCGACCAGCTCGCTGACGATGAGTTCGGTGGTGAAGGCCGTCTCCTCGTCCACCGCCCAGACCTCCAACTGGCGGCGCGCCGCTCGACGGGCGATGGGCGCGGCCTCGGCGTCGGCCGGCAGGGGGACCGTCAGGACTCGGTCCGCAGGCAGCGCATGCGTACGAGCGAGCAGTATCAGTGTGTCGCCGGAGGGCCGATCGGCCACGAGCGCGTCCGTGAGGTCACCGCAGAGCTCCGGCAGCGGCCTGGCACCGGCGGAGTCGAGGAGCGGGCGCAGCGGACCGGAGGGTGCCAGGACCTTGTCCCCCGCCGTGGCCGTGGCCATCGCCAGAGTGCTGCCTTCGGGGAGGTCGACGGTGATCGCGGGGAAGGGGGCGCTGCTCATTTCGGCGAGAAGGGGGCCCGCCGGGACGGGCAGTTCCGTGGAGGTGCCGTCGGGGAGCACGGCGACGGGCTGCGGGAGGCCGGCGCGGGCGAGGGTGCAGGTGAGCTCGACCGGGTCGTAGATCGCGACGGCACAGCCGGCGGTGAGCGACTCGCGGCACATGGGATCCCCGGGCGGCAGCGTGGCGCAGGCTCTGGAGAGACGGCCCGCGGTGTCGCTCAGCCGAGCCAGCAGCTCGTCGGGCTCCAGGTCCAGGGCGGCGAGGGTATGGACGGCCGTGCGCAGGATTCCCACCGTGACGGCCGCGCCGATGCCCTGCTCCGCCACGTCACCGACGATCAGCGCGGTCCGTGCGCCGGGCAGCGCGATCGTGTCGGACCAGGCTCCGCCGCCGTCCGGGTCGGGAAGGAACAACCGGGAGATCTCCAGGGTGTTCGGTGTGCCCGAATGCTGGGGGAGAAGCCTGCGCTGGACCGTGGCCGCGATGATCCACTCACGCATGTACCGACGGGCGGTCTCGACGCAGAGCGCGGCGTGCGCGCACACGGAGGAGGCCACCGCGAGGTCCTCCTCCGTGAAGGGGTCCTCCTGCCGGTGGCGGTAGAAGCTGACCACGCCCAGAGCCTGGCCGTGCAACGCCAGCGGGGCCACGATCAGGGAGTGGGCGCCGGATCGCTCGATGGCGTCGGCACGGGCCGGGTCGGCGGTGAGCCAGCCGGTGTCCTTGCCGACGGAGACGAGGCGCGGCCGCAGGTCGGAGAGCACGTGCGAGAACGGGGTGTCTCTCGGCAGGGGGCGCACGTCTCCGACCGGGTAGGCCGAGACCGGGCCGCGGAAGGCGGCTCGGCGCAGGACGACGTCCTCGTGGACGGGCACCTGCGGGGGCTCCTCTCCGTGGACGACGTCCTCGATCACGTCGACCACGGTGATGCCCGCGAACCCGGGCACTACCGCCTCCACCAGTTCCTCGCACACGGCGCCCACGTTCAGCCCCTGCCCGACGTGGGTGCGCACCGCCTCCAGCAGGGCCAGGCGGTGATGCGCGTTCTCCCGCTCGGTGACGTCGAGCGCGGATGCCACCAGTCCGAGCACATCGCCGTGGGAGCTCTCCAGACGGACGTAGGAGATGGAGTAGATACGTCGCCCGAGCCCGTCCGGTGAGTCGACGACGGCGCGTACGAGGCGGCTGACCACCGGCTCGCCCCCGTCCAGGACCTGCTGTGCCACCGCGGCCTCTTTTTCGGGGTCTTCGAGGTGGTAGGCCCGGGTGAAATGCTTGCCGGCCAGGTCCTCCTCCGGCGTGCCGGGCAGACCCTGGGTGGCGCCGGGCACGCGGGCCACCCGCAGCTGATGGTCGAGGACGTGCAGGCGCGCCGGGGAGTGGGCGAACACGGCCTCCAGGATCTCCACGTCCTGCCCCGACACCCCGTCCTGCGCCGCGAGGACCTGCCACATCACGGAAGCGCCCCGCAGCACCGGTTTGACCAGGACCGGGGTGCGGGCCGCGAACCCCTCGCGCCGGCCTCTCCCGTCGGCCGTGGCCTCGCGCACGAGCTCGGTCACCGCCTGGCCGACGGCCTCCTCGGCGGACCACCCGAACAGCTGCTCGGCCTGGCGTCGCCACTCGACGACCCGGCCCTCGTCGTCGATGAGCACGAGCACGTCACCGCTGGACATTCGACAGCACCTCCGTCTCCATCGGTTCCCGCCCGTCCCGCGCGTACGGACGAACGGGCTTCTGCCACCGGTGACTTGGGCGTCCGGACCGGCGAAACCGGCGGCGGTGAGCCGCATCCGGACGGCGACCGGGACGCGGGCCGGGGACCGGGCGGGACCATCGCGTCGGGAAAGCGTCACCGTGCCCTCGACCGGGGAACACCGTCCCGGTCAGGGCGAGAGGGAGGAACTGCCGCGTCATGGCCGGTCTACCGCCGCAGCGCGTCCATGTGGAGCGCGGCGTCGGACGCCGCCTCGTCGGGAGCCCGGCCGTGCTCACGGGCGGTCATGTACGCGGCGTACCAGTCCCACCAGTCGTGGTCCGGGGCGGTCGCCTCGTAGAAGCCGTGGTGCTCCGCGGTCTCCTGCAGGAGTGCTGCCAACGCCACGACGTCCATGACGAAACCTCCTCGTCGTACGGGATCCCGTCACGGTCCGGGAAGGCGTACCTGGGCCTCCTGCAACAGCCACTTCATGCCGTCCGGGTCGCTGAACGACGCGTACGTGGCGTATCCGCGACGTTCCGGATCCGGCCGACCCGTTCCCGGGCGTCGGACCCATGGGCGTCGTGGGACACACCACTCCATGTCGGCGCCCCCGGACCTAGGTGGAAGCGCGGGGCACGGTCGACGTCGGACGGGCCGACCAACGTGACAATTGTCGCTTACTGGACAAGGTCCGGCGAGGTGAGTCCGTCGCGCGGGCGCCGCGACGTTCGGTGACGCGCGTGGACCGGGCCGTGAAAGGCCGCCCGGCCGTCGTGAGACCGTCTCTGCCCACCGTCACCGACGACGCCGCGCCTGCGCTCCGTGCGGCGCTGTCACGAACTCCGGCTCCGGCTTCGACCGGGCAGGGGGCTACGCCCCGCGTTGCTCGAGTAACGCTCAGGAACAGGATCTTTCGCTTGAGGCGCGCATGACGAACTCGTAGTGTCCCGAGGGGTGATCGCCGGGCCGGACCCACCGCGCCAGGTGCACATGACAAGGGGGAACAACTGTGGGCATCGGCATGACCTTGGTCGACGGCGGTAGGGCGACGCTTTCCACGAAAGGGAGCGGGTGGAAGTGGCCGGAGACCTCCTCATGAGGCGCCGGCCCCGATGGTTCCTCGGCTGTGCCCTGTTGTTGTCGGCCTTCTGCCCCACGGGCTGCGCACCGGACCACGAGTCCGCACCTGGGCGCGGTGCCTCGGCACCCGCCGCTCACCGGAGTGCTGACGCACAGGCCGAGAAGACGCTCACGGCCCAGGTCCAGGCTGCACTCGACGCGGTCGCGACGGCGGATGCCCCGATGGTCGAGTCCGGGACGGAGCGGGTGTCCGACGGAGTACACACCCGCCCCGGTGTGGCCGAGGGCACCGCCTACGAGTTGACCGTGGTGTGCGCGGGGAAGGGGGATGCCGAGATCGAGTTCACCCCGGCCGGCGCGGGTTCGAAGAGGCCGGTCCCCTGCGACGGTTCCGTGGTCTTCGATCGGTTCACGGCCCGAGGCTCGCTCCGTCTCGATGTCCGGGGAAAACCCGGCTCGACAGGCATGATCGCCTGGCGGATCGACAAGCTCTGACTGCGTACCCCCACAGCACGTCAGTGGGCGGTGCCGGTCTGCCAGGCGATCCGGTCGTCGGTCGCGATGACCATGTTCCCGTCCTCCAGTACCTTGAGCGTCGCGCCGTCGGCGCCTTGGGAGTTGCTGGCCCACACCGGCTTGGCCTGGGCGCTGTAGACCACCAGGTTGCCGTCCTCCTGGAACACGGCCGTGTTCCCCGGGCCCTGGGTCCGGCTCGCCCAACGTGCCTTTCCGGACTCGTCGTAGAGCACCAGGTTGCCGTCCGTCTGCATGATCAGCTTCGAGCGCACGGTCCGCACGAGCTTCCCGACCTCGAACGTGAAGGGAGGCTTCAGCACCAGGGCGTCGGGCAGGTGGCCCCCCTCCGCGGAACCGGCGTCGCCTGCGCCCGGGCTCGCGTCCGAGCCGGCGGATGCGCCCGCGCCTGCGGCGGAGGGAGACGGCTTCGCCCTGGTCCCGGCGGGCTCGGCCGACCTGTCGGCGGCACGGTCGGCACTGGCGGACGGCGCGGCTCGCGTGGTCCCGGAGCCTTCGTCGTCGAAGGCGTGGAACAGGAGCAGCGCGGAGGCGGCGACAGCGACCAGCGCACCCGCGCCGATGGCGGCCGCCGCCCCCTTGCGCCGACCGTTTGGGCGCCCTTCGCCGGCCGGCCGCGGAGTCGGCCCGGTTCCCGGGCGGGTGTTGCCCGGGTGGGCGTCATGTGTGTCTGCCGCGTGCGGGCGTGCGAGTGGGCCGGGGCCCGATTCCGGCGCGAGGAGGGTGACCGCGTCGGCTTCCCGGGTGCCGACCGCGGTGGCCGTCGGCGGTGGGGAGAGCGGCGCCGTCGCGTCCAAGAGGTCGGCTGACATACCGCCTCCCATGCCACTTCCCCGGCCGGCGACGGTCGCCGCACGTTCCCGGTCCGTCGCGGGGACCACGGCGAGTGCCAGCTGGTAGGCGGGATGCTGGACCAGATCGGTCTCGGCCTGGCAGAGTTCCACGATCCGCTGCAGGCCGGGGCGCTGGGCCGGATCACTGTGCACGCAGGCCGAGATGAGCTCGGCGACGCCGGACTCCACACCCCGCAGGTCGATCTCCCCGTGCACCGAGCGGTAGGACACGGCTGCGAACGACCCGTCCCCGTAGGGCGGTCGGCCGGTGACAGCGAACGCCAGAGTGGCGCCCAGGGCGAACACGTCCGCTCCCGGACCGGTCTCGCTGCCCGTGATCGTCTCCGGTGCGATGTACCCGGGACTGCCCATCGCGCTGCCGACCTGGGTCAGGTCGGACGGACCGCTGTTCCGGGCGATGCCGAAGTCGATCAGCTGAGGGCCGGTGGCGGAGAGGATGACGTTGTGCGGCTTGAGGTCCCGATGCCACACGCCGCGGACGTGGATGGCGTCCAGGCCCTCGGCCAGGGCGGCCAGCATGATCCGGGCCAGGTCGGCGGGGAGCGGTCCATGGGTCATGACCGCGGCGTGGAGCGTGGGCCCCGGCACGTACTCGGTGGCCAGCCAGTACGGGGGTGTGTCCAGCTCCGCGTCGATGAGTGACGCCGTATACGCGCTGCGGACCGTGCCCAGGGTCTCTACCTCGCGCCGAAACCGGCTGAGGGCGTGGTCGTCGTGGCGGAGGTGGTCGTTGATCACCTTGACGGCGACCGGGCGGCCGCCCGGCGAACGTGCGAGGTACACCCTCCCCATGCCGCCCTCGCCGAGCCTGCCGACCAGCCGGTAGCGACCTATGTGTGACGGATCGGAGCCATCGAGCGAATGCACTGGACCTGTCCTCCTGAAGTGGGACCCACAGTCACCGGATCCGCCGTGAGGTCGGCTCGGCCGGGCTCCAACTCCGTTGCCCAGTGGGGTGCGAGTACCAGTCCGTCGACTCCACGTCTGGACCGGACACCGACATAGTAGAGGGAGCCGACACCCGTGCCTCACCCGACGCGGTGGTGGCACCCCGGCTGTGGGGTCAGTCCTTCACCAAAGGTGCCGGGACGCGGCAATGGTCCCCAACTCGCCTGTGAGGGAAGGCAGTTACCGGATGGAGCGAGTACGGGCGGCGAGGACGGGATCCGGCCCCCCCCGGAGGGAAGGACGCGGCGGAGGCCACGGCCGTCGGTCAGTCGACGGGGCCGGCGGCGCCCGACGGGACGCGGAACACGGGACCTGTGGGGCCGCGCGGTCCGGGTACGCCCTGCCGCGGCACGGCGCCGTTCTCGTGTTCCCAGCCCGCGGTCGCCCGGGACCGGGCCCACAGGGGACGGCCGCGGGCCGGCAGGCGGCGTGACGTCACGGCGGTACGGGGCCCTCGCCCTCGCCGACGTCGCCTCAACGGCCCGGACGGTGGGCCTGGACGGCAGCGGCGACGGCGTCGTCAAGGCCCTGGCCGCGGCTCCGGAGCCCGTGGACGACACCGCTGATGTCGCCCTGGGAGCGGTTCTGGCTGAGTTTGAACTTGGCTTCGATGCGGGTGATGGAGAGTTCGACACCGACGATCGCCCGCAGTTGGCCCTGGATGTAGGGGGCCGGAGCGTCGTCGACGGACCACGGGGTGGTGGCGGCGGCCTCGTGTTTGTCGGTCAGTCGGCGTACCTGGTCCTCGACCCACGCGGGGTCGTCGTGGACGACCAGGTCCCCGTGGACGTGCGCGGTGATGTAGTTCCAGGTCGGAACCTGGCGGTGGTGCTCGGCTTTGGACGGGTACCAGGTGGGTGTGACGTAGGCGTCGGGACCGCGCACGATGACCATGGCCTGGCCGGCCGGGGGCTGCTGCCACTGTTCGTTGTTGCGGGCCATGTGCCCGATCAGGGAGCCGTGCGCACCGGCCTCGGGGTCGTGGACGAAGGGCAGCAGGGTGGCCTGGAGGCCGTCCTCGGTCACAGTGATCAGGTCGGCGGCGCCGTGGCGAAGCAGCAACTGCCGGACGTCCTCGTCGGTGGGGGCGAAATATCGCGGAACGTACACGGTCGGCCTTTCGTGGACGGGGCGGGTGGGCCGTCCTGTCCCTGGGGTTCGAAGGTGCGCAGAATTGCACTAGTGCAATATCTCATTTGAATTAAGGTAAAAGTAGCAAACGGTCGCCTCGCGCGAAAGGGACGCAGGTGGGGGCAGGGCCGCCGCCCGTGGGAAGGCGGTCGCTGACGGAGTGCGTCAGGGGCCGGGATGGCCCCTGGCAGGTCCGGTCGGACAAATCCCGCCGCGGACGCGGACGGGCGTCCGCGTCCGCGGCGGGATCGAGGCGGGTGGGTGCGGCGGCACTAGCCGCAGTTGGTGCCGTACTTTCCGAAGTGCGTTCCGTCCACCGCGCCCCACCAGTCCACGCAGGACCCGGCGGCGCCGACGTATACGGGGCCGACGTAGGAGCGGTAGACGCCGCCGTCCTGGTCGTCGTAGATCTCGCCGCCGCTGCGCCGGATGAAGAGGTCCATGGAGACCGGCTCGCCCGCGACGTTCCGGACGGCGACCGCGCAGTTCTTGCCGGTGGCGGAGTTGTAGGTGAGGTAGGCCGTGCCGATGTCGCCGACCGGCGTGGAGTTGACGGTCTTGTAGCCGGTGCCGCAGGCCCCGTTGTAGGCGGCGGTCGTGGTCGCGGTGGCGGGTGCTGCCGACGCCGCCGGTGCCAGAGCCGTGAGGGCGACGGCGCTCACGGCCGCCGCTGCCGCGCCCTGCACCACGCGCATCATCCGTGACATTTCATTCCCCGTTCGTGTCATTCACCGAGTGGGCATCGGCGGCCCGGTTCGCACTGCGCGCTCGATGCTTTTCCGTACGTCGAGTACGACCAGTCGAAGACCCCACCCGTTGTGGCCGTCACGGCAACGACTCCGTGCCACACGTCATGGACACGCATCAGTTCGGTGAACTCCACGCGTTGGGGCTTGCGTCGGCTCTCGCGCGGCAGCCGTCCCCCGCGCCGCACGAGGCCCTGACAGTGCCCATCCGGACACGGTCCCGGATCGCCTCCGCGCACCCGCTGGCCGCCGACTGAACCTGACACCTCGGTCGACCAGACGGATGGTCAGTCGACACCCCCCGCACCATCGTCCTGGGACCGGACGGGCTCGTGCTCGGGGGAGCCGTGACCGGCGGCCAGGTTGTGCTCGACCTCTTCGAGTCCTCGCAACAGAGTCCTTTGCCGCGCGGGCGTCATCCCGGCGGTCGTGAGGCGGTATCGGCATCACGCCCGTCCTGAGCATGGCGCGCCGGCTGACAGAGCTCGGGGCGTCCTGGGAGGTCCACTACGCGGCACGTTCACGCCACGCCGCCGCGTTCCTCCCCGAGTTGTGCGCTCTCGCCGACTCGGGTGCGGGCAGCTTGCGGAGGTACTTCGCCGACGAGGACGGGCCACGCGCGCTCAAGATCGCCTCCTTGGTGGCCGACACCTCCGGCGAAACCCACCTCTACTGCTGCGGACCGGCTTCGATGCTGGCCGACTTCGAGGAGGCGACCCACGGAATCGGTCCGGAACGCGTGCATCTGGAACGGTTCCGTGGAGAGCTGCCGCCCGCCGTCGACGGGGGCTTCACCGTCGAGCTCGCGCGATCCGGGAAAGCCCTGGGAATCGCACCTGGCGAAACGATACTTGACGCGGTGCTCGACGCCGGTGTCACCGTCGACTTCTCCTGTATGGAGGGTATCTGCGGCTCCTGCCGGACCCCCGTGCTCTCGGGCGAACCGGAGCACCGCGACACCGTTCTGTCACCGGAGGAACGGATCGCCGGAGACACCATGATGATCTGTTGTTCCGGAACGAAAGGCGCTCGTCTTGTCCTCGACCTCTGACCACGGCGTCGAAACGGTGTGGTCCGAAAAATGGGGCCAGGTCCGTCCACACAGGAAGTCGGAGCGGTACGCGGCGCGTTCGGCGGCGTCCACGGCCCCGACGACAGGATCCGCGTACTCGACGGCGACGACCAAGGAGGCCGGATGAACACGGACGGGTGGATCTGCTCGGTACTCGACCACGCCAGTGCCAAGCTGCTCGCGCTCGAGGAAGTGGGCCTGTTTCCCAGTGAACTCCGGGTCAGCAGCGGTGTGTACGACAGCTTCGTGCGACTGCGGCATCGCGAGTTGTCCGACGGCATTCCCCTGCTGGTGCTGGGTACGGCGGTGACGGAGGACCCCCAACTGACCGCCGACAACTTCCTGCTCCGGCCATGAACGGCTCCGTCTTACAGGCGGCGGAGAGATGAGGGGCGCCGGACAGGTCGATCGGCCGGTCGGACGCCCGCTCTCTGCGCCTGGAAGAAGCCGCGCTTCTGCCCTGCGGGGGGATGCGGCTTTGGGGACGCGTTCAAGCTTGCAGGGCGAGGAACTGCCGGGCGCCGCGCAACGTGGTGTGCAACTTGCGCTGGGTGGCGCGGCTGTCGAGGCGGACGTCGAGCGCCCCGGGAAGCACGCTGGTGGCCCGCAGGTCCGCGGGCAGCCGGGAGGCGTCGAGCCCGTCGCGCCTTGCGACAAGGGTTCCGAGTTCGTGACGGCTCACGGCGTCGGCTCCTGCCAAATGGTGAACGCCGGCGGCGTCGCCGGCCGCGATTTCCAGCAGGGCGGCGGCCAGGTCGGCGACATGGACGGGGCATCGGATGTCGTCGGTGAACAGGACGCCGCTTCGGGTGCCGTTCGCGAGGTCGTGCACCGTGCGTACGTGTACAGACCGCCGGTCGCCGATGATCAGTGAGGTCCGGGCGACAACGGCATCAGGGTGCACGAGCCGGATTCCTGTCTCGGCTGCGGCTTTGGCCGCGCCGTAGGGGGTGACAGGGTCCGGGAGGCAGGATTCGTCGTAGTGGACGCGAGTGCCGGAGAACACCGCGTCGCTGGAAACATGGACCAGGCGGCAGCCGTACTTCGCCGCGGCCATAGCCAGGCGGACGGAGCCCTCGGCTGTAACCGCCCAGTCGGATCCGCCGCTTGTCGCGTTGACGACGAGGCGGGGGCCGACCGCGGTCACGACTGCTTCGATGCGCTCGGAGTCCCGCAGGTCGAGAGCGTGCCAGGTGACTCCCGGAGTGCCACCGGGCCTCGTCGCGAAGGTCGCGGCCGTCGTGTGTCCGGCCGCTGCCGACTGGCGGACCAGCTCAGTGCCCAGGAACCCGCTACCGCCGATGATCAGAACCGTCATGACGCGAGACGCTAGAGGATCCTCGCGCCGCCGTGACCTGGGCAACCTGGCAGCCGCCGACCTCGGTGAGATCCCCTTGATCCGTCAAACACTGGCTCAAGGGGATCCCGTACCGCCCCGACCTCGTGCCGGACATGAGATCGCGCAGCTCTTCCGCCACCTCCGCACACCGCTTCTCGTCACCCTCCGCATCACCCGATTCAAGTCCAGCAGCGTCACGTGTCGCGCCACTCCGGCGAGTGCGACGTGCAGCGACCGGTGACTTCTTCGTGGGTGGCACTACCAGGCGCTGGCTCCGCCGTCGACCGCGTAGTTGGCGCCGGTGATGTAGGACGCCCGATCGGAAGCGAGGAACGCCGCCAGCTCGACGACTTCTTCGGGCTGGGCGAAGCGCTTGAGGAGAGTCTTGCTGGTGATCGCATCCCGGGCCGCCTGGTTGTCACCGAGGTCGCGGTCGCTGGCCGGGGTCAGGACCGGGCCGGGACTGATCGCCACCGCACGGATTCCATGGGGGGCACCTTCCAGGGCGAGTTGTCGCGTCATTCCGATGACACCTGCGTTGGCCGCGGTATGCGCGACCATCGGGGGAGTCGAGCCTGCGATCAGGCCGGCCTCCGAAGCGACGTTGATGATGACGCCGCCACCGCGCTGGACCAAATGCCGCCACGTGAACTTCGACACGAAGAAGGGAATGTCCAGTTCGCCGGCCTCCGTCGCCCGCCAGTCCTCGATGGAAAAGTCCGGCATGGGACCGAAGCGCTGCATGGCCGCGTTGTTGTACACCACATCGAGCCCGCCGTAGGCACCGACGGCCTCCTCGGCCAGTCGCTGCACCTGGTCCGGGTCGGTGAGGTCCACCGGTGCGATGCCTGTCATCTCACCGCCCGCGCGTCGTACGAGTTCGACCGTCTCCTCGTTGGCATCGGTCTGGATGTCGCACCCGACGACCCTGGCGCCTTCGCGCGCGAAAATCAGCGACGCGACGCGACCCATACCTCCTCCGGTGCCGGTGATGAGCACTACCTTCTCGTCCAGATTTCCCATGGAATTTCTCCTGGTCCGTGCAATGTGCGTTGTGGTTGTGTGCGGAGCAGCCGTGTGCCGGTATCCGTTCGGCGACCTGGCCCTGACCGGGCCGGATCTCCTTCGCGGGCCTTCTTCGGAGTCGTAGGGCACTCCTGACCGGTGGGTCGGTGGCTGGTGAACCCGAATATGCTTGACGTGTCAAGCATGCGGTTCGGCCTGACAAGCGTCAAGCGACTGTGTTCGAGCCCGCAATCGGCATGAAAGACTTGACTCTCACGCAGCGGGTGCGGCCGTCGACTCGCTCGGCGGCCCGTCGGATCCGTGGGGGTGTCCTCGACGGGACAGTGCGCGTGAACGGCCAAGATCGGATCTACTGGTGGCGAGCGGGGTGACGCCTGAGTGACCGGCGGAACGCAAAAGGCGATGGAATCACCGGTGCGTGGGAAGTACGCTCCCGTGCAATTGGAGGAGAGCGAGATCCTTCGGCGAGGTCTCGATGCCTTCGCCGAACTGGGATACGCCGCGACCACCATGCGGGAGCTGGCCCGGCGACTCGAAGCCAGCCACAACTTCATCAATGATCGTTACGGTTCGAAGGAGAAGTTCTGGTGCGCCGTGGTGGATTTCGCGCTACTGGGCGTCCAGTCCGAGCTCAACCATCGGATGGCGGAGTGCCGTGACGATGATGACCGTCTGAGAAACGTGATCGTTCAGCTCTACCGGCTGTCCGCCAAGGCCTCGGCGATGAACCGATTGATATCGGACGAGTCGACTCGCGACTCCGGCCGCTTGGACTATCTCCACCAGCGGTTCATCAAGCCGTTCTGGGACAGCATCGAGCCGACCATCAGCAGCCTCATCGCGGCCGGCCGTATTCCGGATATGCCGACGCACATCCTGTACTTCGCCGTCACGGGTCCCGCGCTGGCCCTGGCGCAGGACCCGATCGCCGACCGGCTGAACCCCGCCGCATCGCCGACGGCGGAACAGGACAGAAACAGCATGGCCGACGCGCTCTCCAGCCTCGTCCTTCAGGGCCTGCTCCCGCTCTCGCAAGGCGACGCGACGGATCGCAACGGCTAGCGAGCTTGCGGCACCGACAACCTGCGCGTACCGACTCGTGCGCAGAGTCCCGCCCGAACGTGCTCGTCTCGGACCGTCACCAGGGTCGCCGTGTCCATCCAGCGTGCGAGAACGCTGAACGCCGCGAGCTGTGCGAGCACCTCGTGCTCGGGCAGTTCAGGCAGGCCGTCCTCGTGGCTGTCGGCGTCGCGGATGCCCGCGGAGCTGCCCTCGGCAAAGGCCATGGCGCCCCGGTGGATGCTGCGGAAGGGCCCGTCGCCCCCGTCGGGTCGGCGTGAACCGGGCCGTCGCACGCCTCCCGAGGCGCGGGGGTCAGGTACGCAGGTCGAGCAGGGCGGACATGGCCGCCAGCACGGACGGAGCGACCTGGTAGTAGACCCAGGTGCCGCGCCGCTCCGAGGTCAGCAGCCCGGCCTCGCGCAGCTTCTTCAGGTGATGGGAGACGGTCGGCTGCGAGACACCGACGTCCTGGATGTCGCACACGCACGCCTCGCCGCCCTCGTGCGAGGCGACTTTGGAGAACAGGCGCAGCCGCACCGGGTCCGAGAGCGCCTTGAACATGGCGGCCATCTTCTCCGCGTCGGCCTGGGACAGCTCTGCCGACGTGATCGGCGGGCAGCACGGGACGACCGGCTCGGGCGTCAGCACCGGGAGCTCCACCATCCGGGAATTCGACATGTGTCTATGTTGACACTCATCGATACGAGTGACAAGCTTCGTATATCGATAGGCGTCGATATGCGTCGGAACAGAAGGTCTGTCAGGGACGCCGTGCCCCGCAACCTGCTGCCAGAACAGCTGCGGCCACGCCCGCGACGGCACCTGCCGTGCCACCCCCGTCCGACAGCGATCCCGGCAAGCCCTCACGCCTACCGGTAGGCCCGCTGAACGATGCTCCCGCACCACTTGCCGACACCCCGTGTCCGAGGAGACCTTCCGCCATGAGTGACCAGCTTCCCGTCGTTGTCATCGGAGCCGGACCGGCCGGACTGGCCGCCGCCGCCCACCTCGTCGAGCGCGGCGTCGAGCCCCTGGTCCTGGAAGCCGGGCCGGCCGCGGCGGCCGCGGTACGCGAGTGGGGCCATGTCCGGCTCTTCTCCACCTGGGGCGAGGTCACCGACCCGGCCGCGGAAAGGCTTCTCGCGCCGACCGGCTGGACCAAGCCCGCCCCGGACACCTACCCCTCAGGCGCCGAGTGGGCCGCGCTCTACCTCCAGCCGCTGGCCGATGTCCTGGGCGACCACGTGCGCTACGGCGCCAAGGTCACCGGCGTCTCGCGCAGCGGACGCGACCGCGTCGTCGACGCCGACCGGGACAAGCAGCCCTTCGTCCTGCACTTCACCACCGCTGACGGCGCGGAGCAGCGCGTCCTCGCCCGAGCCGTCATCGACGCCTCCGGCACCTGGACCACACCCGGCCCGGCCGGAGCCGGCGGCCTGCCCGCGCTCGGGGAGAAGGCGGCAGCCGACCGCATCACTCACCGTGTGCCCGACCTCGAGGACCCGGTGGTGCGGGCCCGTTACGCGGGCAGGCGCACCGCTGTCATCGGCTCCGGCGCCTCCGCCTTCACCGCGCTGGCCGCCCTCGCCGACCTCGCCGACGACGAGCCCGGTACGCACGCCGTGTGGATCCTGCGCCGCGGCATCAGCGGCTCGACGTTCGGCGGGGGCGAAGCCGACGAACTCCCCGCCCGCGGCGCCCTGGGGCTCGCCGCGAAGGCCGCCGTGGACAACGGGTATGCGGACGCCGTCACCGGGTTCCGTACCGAAGCCATCGACCGCGATACCGACGGCCGTCTCGTTCTGGTGGGTGAGGACGGCCGCCGTCTCGACCCGGTCGACGAGGCCGTCGTGCTGACCGGCCTCCGCCCCGACCTGACCTTCCTCTCCGAGATCCGCCTCGGCCTGGACGAACGTCTCCAAGCACCCCTCGCGCTGGCCCCGCTCATCGACCCCAACCAGCACTCCTGCGGCACCGTCTACCCGCACGGCCACCGCGAACTGTCCCACCCCGAACAGGACATCTACCTGGTCGGCATGAAGTCCTACGGCCGGGCCCCCACCTTCCTCGCCATGACCGGCTACGAACAGGTCCGCTCCGTCACCGCCGCCATCGCCGGCGACCTCGAATCCGCCGACCGCGTCGAACTCACCCTCCCGGAGACCGGAGTATGCGGCGGCAGCGGACTGACGGGTGCCCCGGCCGCCGGACAGGACCACGAGGGAGGCTGCTGCGCTCCGGCCCCCGAGCTCGTCCAGATCGGCATCAGCACCCCCGCCGCTGCCGCCGCCGAGGAGCCCTCGACCGGCGAGTGCTGCTGAGCGCGCACCCCGGTACCCCTGACCGACCCCTTCCGCCGCGACTGCCGGCCACGGACCTCGGCGTCACCGAGGAGGACTTCTCCCCGGTCCCGACATCCGAGCTGTACATCTCCAACAGCGGGCGTCCCTGGTGGAACTTCAACGGGGCCTCCACAGCAGTCGGCAGGAGCTCGAAGAGGGTCGAAGGGTTTCCCCGTCGGTCCGACCACGGCTGCCGGGTCGACGATGCGGTCGAATCGGGCCGCACTGGCATATCCAGCAGAACGGGTGCTCAGGGCAAGCGGCCCAGAACCTCACGGGGAGCCGGTTCGTTGAGCCGCTCGGCCTGTTCTCCCCATGATCAGAAGGACCCGTCGTGAGCGGACATATCCCAGTGGACGACAGCTGTATCAGCGCCTTCCAGGAGCTGAAGGGCAGGCGCGACATCAACACGGTGATCTACCGGCTCAGCGACAACCTGACGACCGTCGTCTTCGACGCCAAGGGGAACCTGACCCACGACGAACTGCTGAAGGCACTCCCGGTCAATGAGCCCCGTTACGTTGTCCACGATCTGCTCTTCGCATCGGCGGACGGGGCCCGACAGGAGAAGACGGTGCTGATCTCCTGGTGCCCGGCACGGGCGACGGCCGAGGAGAAGGCCGCGCACTCCTCCGGCTACAGCTCGCTCCAGAACCTGCTCGAGGGCGTCCAGGTCTACGTTCCGGCCACGGACCTGTCCGACGTGGAGTACCGGGCACTCGTATCCAGGGCCTCGTGACTCACCCCTCCTCCCCGGCGGTATCAAGTGTCCTCTCCGGCGGTATCAGGTGATCGCAGCCGGTGGATCCGCGTCCGGCGCGCAGAAGGTCGTGCCGGGCGGTGACGTCCGGGCCACCGCTCGCGGGTGGCCTGTTCGGAGTCGAGCCATTGCTGCGCCGCGTGCCGGGCGCGGGTCCCGCACAGGCGTACGCCCTCCGCACGGGAGTGCGTCCGCGGTGGCGTCGGGCCCACGGGCGATGGACGTCATCGGTATCACCCGGACGGTGCATCTCTCTGCCCGGCCACGCCCTCACCCACCTCGTCGCGCGGGAGGACCCGTCGCCGTCGCTGACCGACGTCGCCCTCGACGAGATCGGCATCACCGCCACCGGCCGTCGAGGACGTCGCCCAACGCACTCCTGACCACCCGCCACACCCATGCCCGGAGAAGACAATGACCGCGCCGCCGCGTGAACCCGATCACGCCTCACCGGACCAGCACTCCCACGGAACAAGCGCGCCCCGGACCCGCGTGATGCTGAGGCCGATCGCCACCAGCCTTCCCCTGGGATACCTCGCCTTCGCCCTGGGCATGATCGTCCTGGCTGCCGACAGCCTCGGCTGGGTGGAGAACGAACAGCTGCTGGTCGGCGTCCTGTTGGCCAGCTACGCCTTCCCGCTCCAGCTCATCGCCACCGTCATGGCCTTCCTGGGCCGCGACACCGTAGGGGCCACCACGCTCGGCCTGTTCACCACGAGCTGGCTGGCCTTCGGCCTCCTCGACATCGTCAGCCTTCCCGGATCCACACCTACTGTGCTCGGCCTGTTCTCCATTTCGTTCGGCGTCGTCGTCGCGGGCGTGGCGGTCGTCTCCTCACGCGCCAAGCCCCTCGTCGCCGCGGTCCTCGTCCTGTGTTCCGTCCGAGCGGTACTGGACGGGCTCTACGTCCTGACAGGATCCTCCGGCCTGCAACGCGCGGCCGGGTGCGTAGCGTGCGCCGCCGCGCTGGCCGCCGCCTACCTTGGCTTCGCCCTGCTGATCGAAAACGCCTGGCCCCGCGCCGTCCTTCCGCTCCTGCGGCGGGGTGAGGCAGTGGGTGCGATGAACGGCAAACTCAGCGCCGCCCCACCCGGGCTTCTCGGTGAACCCGGCGTACGCGAACAGCTGTGACGCGGAGTGCCGGACACCGCCGACCGGCCCCGCCCCGACGCGAAGGCAACGGTGGAGGGCGATCGGGGGGCGTCCCCTGCGGCCAGGGGGCTGTCATCGGCGGCAACGGGTGCACGCCGGCCCCCTCCGCATCCGTCATGTCGGTCGGGTACCGACGACGTTCGCCCATCGGGTTGTCGGCGGCGTTTCCGAACCGCTGAGCCAGACGGGCACGCTCCAGGGCGTACGAAGGGCACTGCCGGGCATCGGCACCGAAGACTGCGGCGACAGGGTCTCCTCAGGGCCACTCGTGAGTTTGATCACGATGCGATGGGACTGTCCGTCCGAAGTCGCGGGCCCGGCGACAAATCCTCCCGCAGAACGCGGAGTTGCGGGCCCGGAACCGTCCCCGGTCCGCGAGGGAGTAGCCGCCACCCCACCCACTCCACAGCGCACGACCTGGTAGTACGTTTTCCATGTCATCTGCATCGACCCTGACCACCGCCTCGCCTCGGGCCGCCGCACCTGCCGCCGTGGACAGAGCCGTCTCGTCGACAGCCACCGCGGTCCTCGGCAGGGACAGAAGGCGATGAGTTCCTCTCCCGTATCGCTGCGAAGCCTCATACCGGCCGTCTTCCTGCCCACGCTCATCTTCGAAATCGGCGTGGGCGCACTCGCGCCGGTACTCGCGCTCAGCGCCAGAGCGCTCGGCGCCTCGGTGGGCACCGCCAGCCTCGTGCTGGCCCTGCTCGGTGTGGGGCAGATCCTCGGCGATGTCCCGGCCGGAGCTCTGGCGGCGAGGGTCGGCGACCGCAAGGCCATGCTGATCGCCGCCGGGATCACCGCGGTGACGCTGACCGGGGGCGCCCTGTCCAGGAGCGTCTGGCAACTAGGGCTCGCGGCGACGGCCACCGGAGCGACCAACGCTGTGTTCAACCTTGCCCGGCAGGCCTACCTCACCGAGGTCATCCCCGTCGAGCTCAGGGCGAGGGCGCTCTCCACGCTCGGCGGCATGGTGCGCGTGGGCGCGTTCATCGGCCCGTTCATCGGTGCGGCCGTGCTGGCGGTCGGCCCGGTCCGGAATGTGTACTGGCTGGCCCTGTTGTGCACGGCCGTGACCGCCGTGGTCCTCCTGATCGTGCCGGACGTCGCAGAGCCCACGACGTGGGGTCCCTCCGGCTCGGCGCCGGTCTCGGTGCGCACGGTCGTACGCGCTCAGCGCAAGGTCTTCCTGACCCTCGGCGTCGCCGTCGTGCTGGTGGGATCCGTCCGCGCCACCCGGCAGGCCGTCCTGCCGCTCTGGGCCGAACACCTGGGCCAGAGTCCGTCGTCCACCAGTGTCGTCTTCGGGATAGCCGGACTTGTCGACACCCTGACGTTCTATCCGTCGGGGAAGGTCATGGACCGAGCCGGACGGCTGTGGATCGCCGTGCCCTCGATGCTCGTCCTGGGGCTGACCATGGCCTGTCTGCCACTCACCCACAGCCTTGTCTCGCTGACCGTGGTGGCGATGCTCATGGGTTTCGGCAACGGCATCGGCAGCGGCATCCTGATGACTCTGGGTGCGGATGTGGCGCCGCCCCGAACCCGCTCCCAGTTCCTCGGCGTCTGGCGGTTGTGCGCCGACTCCGGGAGCGCGGGCGGTCCCCTGATCGTGTCGGCCGCGGCTTCTCTGGGCAGTCTGGCGGCCGGCATCGCCACGATGGGCGGCGTGGGGATCCTCGCGGCCGGGGCTCTGCTGCGTTGGGTACCGCGCTACTCGCCCTTCGCCACAACCGGCACCCGCAAGGCAAGCACCGTGGCGAAGGGACCGGCGGCCGTGTCCGAGAGATCCGAGAGAGTCGAGAGCTGACCGCCGCGGTGCCCCCGTACCGCGCCCGAGGCGCAGACTCCCGAACCGGCGGGCAACCCGTTCGGACCCGCCTACGGCACGGGCGGACCCCGTCACGCCGTGGTCAGCTGGGCTGTCGGGTGGGCATGATCGTGAGCTGCTGGAGATTGACCCGCGGCGGCAGACAGGCGATGAAACCGATGGTCTCCGCGATGTCCTGCGGAGTGAGCCACTCCATCGTCTCCTTGGAACCGTCCAGCCACTGCAGGGCTCCGTCGTCGGTTACGTGGCTCTGCAGCTCGGTGCCGACGATGCCCGGCTCGATCGCCGACACGCGCACGTTCTTCGGGCCCAGCTCGACCCGCAGGTGACGCGAGAGATGGGTGACGTACGCCTTGGTGGCGGAGTAGACGGCGAAGTTCGGGAAGATGTTCTGCGCCGCGATCGACGAGGTGTTGATCAGATCGGCCACACCGCGTTCGCCGGCTGCCGAGACCAGTTGCGGGGTGAACGCGCCGATGGCGTTCATCAGGCCGGTGATGTTGAGGTCGATCTGGTGCTTCCACTGGTCGGTGGCCAGTTCCTCGACCGGGGCGGGCAGCATCACACCCGCGTTGTTGAACAGCAGGTCCGCGCCGCCCAGCTCGGCCGCCACCCGGTCGGCAGCGGCCCGCACCGCCGCCTCGTCCGTGACGTCCGCGGTGATCGCCAGCGCGGTGCCGCCGGCCTTCTGGATCCGGGCGACCACGTCATCCAGCCGGTCCGCGCGCCGTGCCAGCACCGCCACTGCGGCACCCAGCTCCGCCAGGTGCTCGGCCGACGCCTCGCCGATGCCGCTCGACGCACCGGTGACCACGGCGACCCGGCCGCTCAGCGGCTTGGCAGGCGTTTCCGTAGACATGATGTGCCTCTTCCGTGGGGGGGAACAGGGAGGAACCGATCTTCAGCGGTCCCACAACCATCACACCACGCCGCACCCCCCGCGCAACCGTTGCGAGCAGGCCCTGAGCGGGCAGGTCCTGCGCGGGCACGCCGTGCGCAGGCAGGTACCGAGTCCCAGGTACTGGCCGGGCCACCCAGCGCCGAGCGCCCCGTGCCGGATCCGCCGACTCTGGGGCATGGACCGAAGCAGCGAGCGGTCCCTGGCCCAGACGTTCGCCAGGGCCGAGGGCACAAGGCCCAGACCAGCTCCCGGGTGTCCAGCAGCTCAACAGCACGCTTGCTGACACACCCTCCGGGTGTGCCACGGCCGATCCGGGTGGCGGCCTCGGCGTCGTCGATGATGGCGAGTTGGACACGCCTGAGAGGGGGCCTGGGCGGACCGGCGACACCCGCAGTGAATACAGTCCGTAGTCGTTGGTCGAGCCCGGCTGGAGCGTCACACGGTCCGTCGCGGAACGCCAAGTCGGCCTCCGGCATCCCGAGGAGATCCCGGTGCTGGTTCGGTACTGACCGAGGCCTCTGCGATCAAGGAAAACCGCAGGTCCTGGCTTTGTTCGGATGAGTTGTCGTACAAGAAGGCATCCTCCCGAAAGGGGTTCGTTCGGCTGAGCCCGGGGCCGCACGGGCATAGTGCCGAGGACGGGATCGCCCGCGCCGCCGAGGTCGCCTCGGTCCGCGTCACCGACGGCGTCGGCCGGGGCCGGACCGACGCCACCCCCTACGCCGGGGTCCAGCTCCTGAAGGACTCCGGTCTGGTCACGGTGCTCGGCCCGGTCGAGCAGGGCGGCGGCGAGAATTGGGTCACCGCCCAGAGGATGGTCCGCGAGGTCCCCAAGCCGGTCACTGATCGGCCGTCGGTGCGTTGTGCGGACGGAGGGGTCGCGTGCCGGGGAACGCGCCGGCCCGTCCCGCCGGCCGCACCTCGTGGGAGGCGGCCGGACGGAACGGGCGCGGGGACGGGTCAGCGGCGCGGTGCGGGCGGGCGCCGGGTGGTGGTTGGGGGCAGGAGCGGTGCTCCGGAGTCGGTCCGCTTGTGGGCCGCCTCGGTGATCGCCGGATCTGCCGCCGCCGAGGTGAGACCGTGCCGGTGGGCCTCCGCCGCCACCTCGTACAGCTCGTCCGCGGCCCGCAGCCGGGCGTCCACGGCCCGCCTGCGCTGGTCCGCCCGGTCGCCGGACGAGTCCACCCATGCCCGCACGGCCGCCAATCGGGCGTGGGCGGCGGCGAGTTCGCCGCCCCGCTGGGCGCGGCGCTCCAGGGCGGAGCGAAAGCTGTCGACGTACGGGTGCTCGCGCAGCAGCCCGGCCAGGAAGCCGATGCCGCCGGACAGCAGCAGGAGCGCGATGAACATCCAGTAGACGGTCTGGGGCTGGAGGTCGAGTCGGTCCGCGAGGCTGGGGACGTCGGTGGACAGGCCGTCGAATCCGGCGGCGGCGCCGGTGGCCTGCTCCACCGGCTCCTTGGCCAGGACGGTCCGGGCGCGCAGGACGCCCAGGGCGACCGTGCAGGCCGCCCAGACGCAGAGGAAGAGCAGGGCGGCGGGGGCGGCCGGGCGGCTGGCTCCCGTCGCACCGCGTTCGCGCAGCGCGCGGCCGGCCAGATGCGGCACTGCCAGCATGAGCATGGCCACCGAGAGCGCCAGCGTCGTGTTGAGGAGGCCCGAGCCGGACGAGCCCACGCCGTGGAAGGGCCGGAACGCCACCCAGTAGATGGGCACTTCGACCGCGAAGACCAGGGCGAGCAGGAGCAGGACCAGCCGTTCGGGCATCGCGGCCCGCGCGCGCAGTCCCTCCCAGCCCTCGACGGACGCCGGGACGGTGCCCGCGGCGGGCGCCGCCGGGTCGGGATCGGCCGCCAGTGGACGGAACGACCGGTCGTAGAGTTCGTCGTCATCGTCGTCGGAGTCGTGGTCGAGGGGCGGTCCGGCGCCGGGGCCGCCCTTGATCCCGGTGGTGTCGGGGTGTGCCGGGGCGCCGAAGCGGGACCGCTCGAAACGTTCGCGCACCGCGTCGCGCAGCCGCTGCCAGCGCATCGAGCGATGGGCGAGCAGGTCGAGCTGCTCGCGGGCGCGCCGGACGTCGTGCTCCGCCTCCACCAGCCGGGTCTGGGCGAGAGCGACCCCGGCCTCCTCCCGGACGATCCGGTTGCGGGCGTCCGCGTCCTCGCGGGCGGCGCGGGTCTCGTCGTCGGCGGCCTCCTCCTCCATCAGGTCGCGCACCAGGTCGCGGCGGGCGGCGAGTTCGGCGGCGTAGGGAGGCAGGACGCCGCTGGAGAGGACGACGACATCGAGCCCACGGCCGTCACCGTCCTCGGCGCCCTGTCGGCGGGCCCGGTCGACAAGCTGCCGCTGGGCGCGGTCGCTGAGGACCAGGGGCATCCGCCGCCGGTCGGTGCCGGTGCGAGGTTGGCGGCCGAAGGCTGAGAAGGGCCGGCGCCGTGAGCCGTCCTCGCGGCGCAGTACGTGGTCGATGGTCGAGCGCCGGGGTGCGGGCTCTTCGGGGTCACTACTCGTAGTCGTGGTGGACATGCGCCTTCGCCCGGGTCGTGAGGATGTCGGTCCAGAACTGGTCGAAGCCCTCATAGGTGGAGGGCTTGCGGGTCGGGCTCTTGCCGTAGCCGACCGTGTAGAGGTCCATGCCGCGCAGGGCGGGGAGCTTGCGGCCGTTCAGCAGCTTCTTCACGGCCTTGGTGCGCTCGGTGGCGGTTGTCACGGACTCCTTGGAGATACGGAACTCCGGATCGGCCTGTTCGAAGTCGCTGACCGCGAGGACGGCGGCGCCGTCCGCCGCGGTGCCCTGGCTCTCGCGCAGGGTCTGGGCGATGCGGGCGAGGGCACCGAGGACGTCCGAACCGTTCTGGCCCCGGGCGCAGTCGAGCATCTCGGCGGCCGCATTGATCGCCGTGATCCGGGCCCGCTGGCGCAGCACATCGGGGTCCGAGGTGTCCGAGGCCGGTTTGGGGTTCAGGTCGACGGGCGAGTGGCGGCAGGACGAGGTCCAGGACGATACCGTCACGGGCGCGTAGGCGAGCGACGAGCAGTGGCGGTCCTCCAGAAACGGGACGAGCGTCTGCTGGAGCTTCTTCTTGACGTCGACGCCGGTGGTGTCGCTGGTGCCGGAGCCGGAGCCGTCGACGACCACCCCGCAGGGCACCGATCGCGCGCTCTTGTCGCCGCCGGACCACGGCATGCCCGAGCAGCCGGTGAGGCCCAGGGCCAGCGCGGCCAGCAGGGCGACCCGGGAACGGACCGGAGCGCGGTACCCGCCGGAAGGCCGGGTGGCCCGGGACACGCGCGCAGGATGGAATGGCTTCATGTGACTCGCTTTCACGGCGGGGGTGAGGTGGGTCGGGCCGGACGCCGGGGCGGGGCGTGGTGTGGCGCCCGTGGAGCGCCGCCCGGTATGAGTGGGGGTGGCCGGGGGCGTCAGGCCGCGGCGCGGCCGGGGCCCGAGGTGTGTCCTGTGTCGAGGACGCGCAGCGCAGCGGTCAGCGCGGAGTCGGCGCCGGGGGCCGCCGCGAGCCAGGCGTCGGGGTCCTGCCAGCCGGCGTCGAGGGTGACCGCGCCCGGCAGCCAGGCCGGGGGGCGCATCCGGGCGCTGCGGTCGCGACCGGACTGCCGCTGCCACACGGCGTCCCAGTAGTGAGCCAGGCGCAGGTTGGCGCAGCCGGTGACGGTCTCGGCGCGGGTACGGCAGTGGGCGGCGGCCGTGCGCCATTCGGCGACCGAGCGGCCCCACCGGTCCAGCAGCGCGGGGGACGGGCTACGGCGCACCTCGTACTGGGTGACCACTGCGACGGCGCCGGAGTGGATGCCCGCCACCAGGGCACGCCGGTCGCGTAGCAGGCGTCCGCGCAGGTCGTTGGCGGCGAGTTCGGCGATGAGTCGGACCTCTTGGACGTACGGCGTGATCAGCTCCGCCGAGTCGGGGGACAGTTCGGTGACCGTCACCCGCAGCCGGCTCGCGTCGATCCGTCCGCGCCGACGACTGCCCAGCGCGCTGCGCAGGTCGAGTCCGTAGGCGCGCAGGGTGCGTGTGGAGCCGCGGCTGGTGCTCATTGGTGGTCCCCCTGTGTGGATGTGCCCTCCCCAGGGCGCAGAAAGATCGGCTTTCCGTACGTCGACAGGTCGGTGACGTGAATTCAGGAAGCCAGGGCGAATGAGCGTAGCGGAAAATGTGATGAAGTACATGCGCGAGAAGCGAAAAAGCCGTACCCGTATGGGGGCGGAAAACGGTCCCCCCCGGAGTCCGGATTCGGTGCGCTTCCGGTACGGTACGGAACCGTATCGGCATTGCCCCGGCGCGGCCTTGGGCGAATACTTTTCCCCCCGCGTACATGGGAGGGAACACGTGGACATGGCGGAACGGCTGGATGTCAGCGGCGTCCATCTGCCGCTGCTGGCCCTGGGGCCCGGCGTACGCCTCGGCGTCTGGACGCAGGGGTGCCCGCTGGCTTGCCCAGGGTGCATGTCACGGCACACCTGGGACCCGGCTGGCGGTACCCGCGTCCCGGTGGCCGAGCTGCTCGAGCTGTGGGAACGGGCCCTGTGGCACGGGGCGGAGGGGCTCACCGTGAGCGGGGGTGAACCATGCGAGCAGCCCGCACCGCTCGGCGCGCTGCTACGGGGTGCCGACGTGCTGCGCCGGGAGCCCTGGGTACGCCCCGCGCCCGACGGCGGCGCGCCCGATCTGCTCGTCTACACCGGGTACGAGGAGGACGAACTCACCGATGAGCGGCGGGCTGCGCTCGCTCCGGCCGACGCCGTGGTCACCGGCCGGTTCCGGATCGCCGAGCCGACGTACCTGGTCTGGCGAGGCTCGGCCAACCAACGCATTCACCCACGGACGGAGTTGGGGCGGCTGCGGTACGGCCCCCACCTCACCCGCGAGCGGGAACGACACGAGGGGCTCCAGGTCGTGGTGGGCCGCCGGGCACCCGACGGCACTTGGCCGACACGCTGGTACGGCATCCCACGCCCCGGCGAACTGGCCCGCTGGAAGAGGGAGGGGGCGCAGCATGGTCTGCCGATTTCGTCACCGAGTTGGCGTCCCTGATGACTCGTCAGTCCCGCTGCTCCTCGCCCCGCAGCAGGGGGACCAGCACGGGGGTGCGGGTGACCAGGTGGACCGTCCAGCGCGGATCGGAGCCCAACTCCTCCTCGACCGCCCAGCGCAGCCAGCGGGCGGCCCGTTCGGGAGCCAGCCCGCCGCGTCCGGCGCCCAGTACCGGGAAGCACAGGGACGTCAATGGAGGTTCGTGCGCGTCCCGTTCGGCTGCGGCCACGCGGAAGGCCGCGGCCACGGCGTCGGCCACCGTCCGTTCGTTGGTCTCATAGCCGTCGCCGTCCCTGCGGGGGACGACGACCGCCGCGTGCAGCACCCGGCGGACCCCGCGCCGCGCCAGCGCCCCGGGTCCGGTGGAAACCACCGTGCCGGGAGGCACCTGGAGGCCCCCGCGCCCGTGCCGCGCCAGCCATTCGCCCAGTTCGCGGGCGAGCGGGTCGTCCACCACCGCGCTGGTCTCGTCCCGCACAGCCGCCGCGCGGCGCAGCGCGCCGGAGACGGTGTTGCTGAAGATCTTCGACATCGCCAGATACGTGTTCTCGGAGGAGATCAGGACGTCTATGCCCCGCAGGAGTTCGATGGGGCTGAGGTGCACCTGGATGGGCGGGTGCGCGGACGGGCCGGCGGAGGGGGCCGCGCCGTAGTGCACCGGCGGGCCGGTCATCCTGGCCGGCCGGGCCCGGGGCGGGCCGTCCCGGCCGGTGCGGCCGTCGGGGGACGCCGCCGTGTCCGCGCCGGCCAGGTCGAGGAGGGCGTCGGCCAGCCGGTCCATGACCTGGCGCTCCTGGCGGTGCCGGAAGCTCTCCGTGGTGACCCCAAAGACGGCCGCCGCCGCCTTGCGGCGCTCGCCCGCCACCTCGGAGCCGGGACCCAGGAGGCCGAACGAGTGGGCCGCCGCGCGGGCGAGTTCGCCGACCGGCTGGGTGTCAGCAGGATCCGCGGGGGCCCGAGTCGGACCGTCGAGCCTGCGGACGGCCGCCCGAAGCAGGCGCTCGATCCCGGCGGCGGGTTCGCCAGGGCCGATGGGCAGACCGGCGGCGGTCGCCGCCGCGTCCAGTCCGGGGTGTGGCACCTGCCGTACCCGGGGCAGGCCGGCTTTGCGCAACGCGCGCAGTTCGGCCACCAGTTGGTGGTGCGGGGGAAGTCCGAAGGGCGCCGCGGGGCGGTGTGCCAGTCCCATACCTGCACGATAGGGCCGTGTCCGGCGGGACGTGGAGTGTTTTCACGCGATCGGCATGCCGGAGACGGCCGAGGACCGCGCGGGCGAACAAATTGCCGCTTCTCTTTCGATTATCGACGAGATTCATTCGTTTTTGATCACCCGCCTTGCATTTATCTATCCACTGAAAGATTGAGAATTGATAAAGGTTCTACAGTGGTGACCGGATGGGTTCTCCCGCGTGGTATTCGTTCGGCGGGGGGAATTGCATGACGACCGAAACACCACGTGACGGCGTACCGGGCGGGGACGGAAACATGCCGGGGCCGGGCGGTCCCGGCGAGAACGCCGTGCCGCCGACCGACCGGTTCCCGGACGTCGAACCCGACCCGGCGCGCGGCCGTGAGGCGAGAGAGGCCCTGCACGACCTGCCCGCGGGGCTGCGCGCGCGCTTCGAGCGACTGGCCGAACTCGGCGCCGGCCGCACCGGCGAGCCGCGTCCTGCCCAGGCCGTGGTCTTGCGGGTGATGGAGCGTGAACCACGGCTCCGGGCGTCCGGCGTCCCGCTGGTATGGAAGGGCTACCACCACTTCTTCGCCCCGGATCCGCGAGTCCACCGCGTGCTGAGCGATCCGCTCGACCCACACCTCACCCAGGTCCTCGACCACGGCCGGGCGCCCGGCATGGTGTGGGAGGTCTGTCCGTCGGAGGGCGAGTCCACGCTCGCCGGATACCGCGAACGCCACCAGGAACGGACTGGCGCCCCGCTGCCGGCCGAGCGCGTGGGTGAGGTCGTCGCCCAGCTCCACCGCGCGCTGACCGCCCTGCACGGGCAGGGCCTGGTACACCGCGATGTTGCGCCGGACAACATCGTCGTCCGGGAGGGCCCCGGCGGAGAGCCCCGGGTCGTCCTGGTCGACATCGGCGCCGCCGCGCCGTCGGACCAGGGCCGGCCACGCCACTGGGTCGGCAAACCGCTCTATGTGGCGCCGGAGGCCGCAGCAGCCGTCCAGACCGTCGCCCCCGGCGTCGACTGGTGGTCCCTCGGCATGGTGATCGCCGAACTCGCCCTGGGCGCCCACCCGATACGGCTGCGAGAACGCGGCCTGGTACTGCGCCGCGTCAGCACCGAGGACGTCGACCTCGGCGGAATCCGCGACCCCCGGCTGCGCGCCTTGTGCGAGGGCCTGCTCACCCGGTCCCTGCGCCACCGCTGGGGCGCGGACCAGGTCGGCCAGTGGCTCGCCCCCGAGCGGGAGGACCCCGTGCCGGTCACCCGGGGCTCCACGGCCGCGCACGCACCGGCCGCCCGACCGGCCCCGCGCATACGACCCTTCGCCTTCATGGGCCAGGAGTACAGCGATCGCGAGGAACTGGCCGAGGCGCTCGATCGCTGTCACCCGAGCGCCGCCCGCCTGCTCTCCTCCACTGCCCGCCGGACCGAACTGGCCGACTGGGCCGAGCAGTTCACGCTCGCTGCGACCACCAGGAATGCGGATTCGGCGGCCGAAGGCGACGACCCGGCCGATGTGCGCGCCCTGCTGGACCGGGCCCCCGGCCCCGTCGGGCTCGCCCGGCTGCTCAACCGCCTCGGCCCGCACCTGCCGGTCACCTGGCACGGGATCGGCCTGGAAGGGCACCAACTGCCCGAGCTGGTACGGCAGGCCGCCGCCGGAGACCGCGACGCCGCGGACCTGGTCGTCGCGCTCGCACACCCGGGACTGCTGACCGCCCTCGCCGTGCGGCCAGGCGGCGAACAGTTGGCCGCCACCGAGACCCAGTGGCGCCGACTGCGCGACGCCTGGGACGCGCAGACCGACGAACTCGCCATGCGCCAACCCCGGTTGCGCCGCCGGGCGGTCCGCTCGGCACTCAACCGGGACACCGCCGTCGACGCCCGGCTGCTGCTCCTGGCCAGGCTCCCGCAGACAGCCGGCGGCTGGACCCAGCAGGCCCACCGCGCCGCGCGCCGGCTCGCCGTCTCGGTGCCCTGGTTCGAACGGCTGCTCGACGAGGTCGATGAACCGCTGCGCCCGGCAGCCGCCCTGCTGCTCCTCCGCCTGGCCCAGGACGACGCCGGGCGCGGCTACGCGCGGCTGGAGGAACGCCGTCAGCAGCAGGCCGCCGCCGCCCTGGCCGCCGACAGCGACGGGCTGGGCAGGGAGATGCGCCGCCTGGACATGCTGCCCAACCTCGGCTGGGCGGTGCTCGGCGCCGTACTGGTGTGTGCCCCCTGGGGGTTCCTCATCGGCCTCTCTGACGCGGCGGGACGGGCGCCGCAGTCCGCCGTCCTGATCGGCTGGCTGCTGGCCATGCCCGGGGCGCTCGCCGTCCACGCCCTGGAACTCTGGATCGCCGTCCGTATCGGACCGCCCGGCTACCATCCCTCCCACTCGCTGGCCGGACTCGTCATCGGAACCGCGGAGCGGCCGGCCCGGTTCGTCCTCAGCGGTCGCTGGGCACGGCTGGCCGCCGGGGTGCTGATGGCGGTGCTGTTCCTGGTCGTGCTGCCCTATGTCCTGCTGTGGGCGCCGTGGCTCTGGCCGGTGGGCACCGTGGCGGCGCTCGCCGTGTGGACGGTACGCCGCCACCACGCCTGGGACCGCGAGGTGCGCCGCCAGCGCGCCCTGCGGGCCGCCGACCGGGGCACCCGGGCCCCCGCCGCCGTATCCGGAAGGAGGACCGCGTGAGCAGTGCCGAGGGATACACCACCCTTACGGACGTCTGGCCGACTTACGGGTTCGACAGCCCGCCGCCTCTCTCCACCACCGACCTGGGCAGCCGGTTCTCGAACCCGTCCGTTACCGACGTGACCCAGCAGATCCCGCACTCTTCCGCTGTCGACGCCACTCACCAGGTGTCGGGGACCTCGGTGGGCCATGTCGCCGGGCAGGTGCCGCACGCCTCCCTCGCCGACGTCTCTGGCGCCGTCGACCATCTCGCGCACGGCGTGGCCCATGTGCTGCACGAACTGCTGCACCCGGCTGCCGTCGCGCTCGGCGCGATGAGCGGGGCGCTGCTGGCCGGTCGGGCAGCCATGGCGGCGACCGGACTTCTGGCGCACGCCGCCGTCCGCGCGGCCGAGGACCAGCGCTGCCTGCTGCGCCGGCAAGAGGCGTCCCGGGACGCCTCCCGGCAGTGGGAGAGCGCCGCGTTCGCCGCCACCCGCGTCAACGCCCGGCGTACCCTGCTCGCCGCGCGCCTCGCCCGCGCGGCCCGCGGTAACCCGCCCGGCTCGCCCCTGCCACCCGCGTCCCCGCTGCCGCCGCCGGTCCAGCCGGTGGCCTGCCGGCTGGATTTCACTCGGGAGGTGGTGGCCGAGTTGGAAAGGGCCGTCGAGAGGGCCGAGACCGAGCTGGCCGCGTGGGAGTGCGCGGCGGCGGTCGCCGACGCGGCCGACCCCCGGGACGCGGCGTGGCAGCGCGTCCTGGCCGACCGGCGGCGGGCCGTCCTCCGACCCGCTCCGTCGGTCCCATACACCGAGGCCGCCCCGGCCGCCATGACACCCGACCGGGGAGCCGACGAGGACGAGGTGGCCACCGTCTCCGCCGCCTTGCTGGCCGCACTGCCCGCCGGCGCGACCGCCGAGGACACCGAACCGGTTGTCACCGCGCTGCACTACGCGCTGGTCAGCGCCCGCTCCGGGGACGGCGTCGGCGCCACGGAACACCTGGAGGAGGCACACCTGTTCGCCGACGAGACGGGCCGTCGCGTCCGGCTGCGCGCCGACGCGCTGATCGAGGCAGCCGCCCAACTGGACTTCCTCACCACGGACGTCCCGTCCGACGTGGAGCCCGTCCGGCCCGACCCGGACGTCGTTGCCATGCTGCGCACGGCTGTCGAGGAGGGCCGCCCGCTCGGCGCAGCCGACCGGGACCGGGCCCGCGCGGCCGTGGAGGGCCGACTTGAACCCCTCGAACAGCACTATCTGCGCCTGCACACCACCCGGCTGCTCAGCGCCCTGGGCGCCGAACTGTCCGAGTGGAACCAGGCCGGGGGAGGGGATGTTCAGGAGACCGACGGCGAGCCCGGCGTCCGGAGCACCCGGTACACCCCGCCCGGCTGGGGACGGGACCACTGGATCGAGATCACCGTCCGGGCCGACGCCATCGACCTCGCCACCCGACGTGCCGGACCGCCCTCGCCCCTTGACGCGGAGCGCTGCGCCGAGGCCAAGCGGTGGGCGGCGGACCTGGAGGACGCGGTCAGCCGGATCGGCCTCGACTGCGACTTCCGGTTCGACTCAAACACCGTCACCCAGGGCACGCCCTCCGACGGAACCCACGAAGGGGCCGGGACCGAGCAACCCGGCCGACGCGACCGGGACGACCGGCGGCGCCCGGATGACGGCCCACGGCACCGGCGGCTCGACGAACGCGACGACCAGCCCTGACCGCCGCGACCGGCCCACCACGAACCCCGGACACCGGGAGGCCTTCGCCGTCGGCTCCGCGTGGCACCGGAAGCCGGTCGCCGTCGGTTCGGCGTGACGCCGGATGACGGCCACCGTCCGTTCAGCGTGAAGCCGGAAGCCCGAAGCGGGACCACGTACGACGGCGGCCGTCGGCTCCGCACCGCGGCGCGGGCCTCGCCTGGCCGTACCCACCGAACCACCCAGAGAGGAACACCTCGTGAGTTCGACCACCAACGGATCAGCGGGCGACCGTCTCGTCAAGGACGGCCGTTCCGCGCACGTCGCCGCGGTCCCGCGGCGACCGGTACCCCCCTTCGTCGACGAGATCACCGGCACGCTTCCCGTGCACAGTCAGTTCGTGCTGCACGGCAATATCCACGACCGATACCTGGCCCTTCGCCGCCGCAACGGCGAGTTGACCGAGACCGACCGCGACCTGCCCGAGGTGCTCTGGGACCGGCTGCGTCTGCTCGGCTACGGCGCCCTGCTGCGCTACGACCAGATCACCGGCTTCGTCACCCTGGTCGGCCCGGACCAGCAGGCCGTGCTCGATCTCCTCAACGACGCCCTGCGCAGTCCGCGCACCGGGCAGAGCGGCGGCAATCGCACGCCACAACTGCTGGAGACGGAACCGCTGTTGCGGGAGATCGTCACCGGCTTCCAGGACCGCAGGACCGCGCGGCGGGGGGACGGCCGGGACGCCGACCCGCTGCGGCTCGCCCTGCTGATCGACTACTCGTCACGGCTGACCGCCGATGTGACGCGGCTCAGCGACGCCGAGCGGGACTTCTTCCTGGCCTGTGTGCAACTCGCCGAAGAGGCGGCGCTGTTGGCGCCCGCCGCGCATCTCCCGCCGCGTGAGACGGCGGGGCGTACGGAGATGTTCAACCCGATCATCTGGCTCGCCGACAGCGACCGTGATCTGCCGCACTGGCTGGTGAGCGGTTCCGAGCGCATCCGCGCGGTCGCCGTCCCCAGCCCGGACGCCGGCGAACGACGGCGCATGGCCGCGCTGCTGTCCGCACGCCACCCCGGTCCGGCGGCCCCCGCCTCCACCCGCCGGGACGGCGGGGTCGGTGGCACGGCGGAGCCCGGGCCGAGCGGGCGGCCTCGGCTGGACCCGGTCACCGCCTTCGCCAAGGCCGCGGCCGGGCTGTCCCTGGACGCGATGCGACAGAGCCACAGTCTGGCTCTGTCGCGGGACATGCCGTTCGACGCGATGCCGGACGCGGTCCGCATCTACCGGCTGGGCGTGGAGAAGGACCCCTGGCGCTCCGCGGACATCCGCGAACGGATCGCGGTGGGGCGCGAATACCTCACCGGGCGGGTCCGGGGCCAGGAGACGGCGGTCGTGATGACGCTCGACATCCTCAAACGCGCCGCGCTCGGACTGTCCGGCGCGCAGGCGACGTCCGCCGGGCACCGGCCGCGCGGCTTGCTGTTCTTCGCCGGACCGACCGGAACGGGCAAGACCGAGATGGCCAAGACGGTCGCCCAGCTGCTCTTCGACAGCGAGGACGCCTACCTCCGGTTCGACATGAGCGAGTTCTCCTCGGCGCACGCCGCGGACCGGCTGGTGGGCGCCCCGCCCGGATACGTGGGCTTCGAGGCCGGCGGCGAGCTGACCCGCGCGGTGCGCGCCGACCCGTTCCGGGTCATCCTCTTCGACGAGATCGAGAAGGCGCACCAGGGTGTGCTGGACAAGTTCCTCCAGCTCCTGGAGGACGGCCGGCTCACCGACGGGCAGGGTGTCACCACCTACTTCAGCGAGTGCGTGCTCATCTTCACTTCCAACCTGGGCGTGCAGCACACCGACCGGGAGACCAAGCAGCGGGTGTGGGACGTGCACCCGACCGACGAGCACAGCGAACTGGTACGGCGGGTCAAGCGCAATATCCGGCTCCACTTCGAGGCGGAGGTGGGGCGCCCGGAGCTGATGAACCGGTTCGGCGGCAATGTGGTGGTGTTCGGCTTCATCACCGGCGATGCCGCGGAGGAGGTCCTCGACCTGTCCATCGGCAACATCGCCGCCGCGCTCTGGGAGAGCCAGGGCATCAGGCTGGAGATCGCCTCGGCCGCCCGCAAGCAGCTCGGCACCTACTGCCTGCGGGACCCGTACGCCGGAGGCCGGGGCATCGGCATGGCCTTGGAGACTCATCTGATCAACCCATTGGCCCGTGCGATCTTCGAGATCCGGCCGGACTCACTGCGTGGCACGATCCGGGTGGACGAGGTGACGGAGGACCCGGACGACGGCTCGGTGGACGTACGGATCACCCGCCACGGAGACCGGCCGTGACGGACCTGGACGACGACGAGCCGTGGGACAGCCTCGCCCCTCTCCGCCCGGGAACACCCCGTACCGCCCCCGTCCCGCCCGCGCCGGACCCGGGGCCCCGGCCCGGCTCGGACGCCGACCAAACACCCCAGGGGGCTCCCGAGGGCGACGTTCCCGAGGACGACGGGCCCTGGGACCGTCTCACCCCCGTCCGCCCCGCTCCGGCCACCGCGCCCGCCGCTGCGGCGGACGAGGACCCGCCTGACGACCTGGTGCCCCGGCGGCCGGACGAGGCCCCCGCGGCGGACGACGGCAGGACGGCGGAGCCCGCGGCGGGCCGGTCCCGGCAGGCCGAGAGCCCGCCGCGGCTGGTGCGGTGTCCGGGGTGCGGACGCAAGGTGCCGGCCCGCGCTGAGCGATGCCCCGCCTGTTCCGCCCCGGTACCCGACGCGGACCCCGGCCCTGTCGGGGAGGCTGGCGTCAGCGCCGTGCTGCGGTTCTCCGGCGGACCGGTCCAGCTCCGGCTGCGTCCCGGGGAGGTGCGCGCTCTCGGACGGGACCCGGACTGGGCCCCGTTCACGGCCCGCGGGTTCACCGACGAGCGCTCGGTGTCCCGTCGCCACGCCGAGATCGCCCTGCGCGCGGACGGCACCCTGTGGGTGACCGAGTACCAGGACGGCACCACCCACGGCACCCGGGTCAACGGCGACTACCTGCTGCCCGCCGTCCCCCGGCTGCTGGCCGACGGCGACCGCCTCGTCCTGGGACTCCACTCCGAGGCGACCGTCTCCCTGTGCGCGACCGGCGAGCGCGCACCGGACTGAGAACGGGCCTCCCGACTCAACTCCCGTCCTCGGAAACCCGCCGGGAGATCGTGGCGCGCACCGGGCCCAGCAGCCGGCGGGCCTCGGCCGCCCCGTCCTCCGTCCGCAGGCACACCGTACGGCCGTCCACCGGCTCCAGCGGCACGGCACCGCAGCGGTCCCCGAACAGCTGCAGCGCCTCCCGCGGTCGATGGCGCTTGGACTGCCACAACAGGCCCTGTACGAACGGAGCCTGTTCCCTGATCAGCCGTACCCAGTAGCGGGTCTTCGGGTAGTCCTCGCGCTCCGCGTCGACCAGCCAGGAGTCGGTCCACACCGAGGCAAGTCCCTCCGCCGACCGCAGGTCGACGAGGTCGATGTCCGCGGTGGTGCGCAGCACGGAGAGGCTGTACCGGCTGGCCTGCGCCCAGGGGATACGGCGCTGGGCGCCCGGTCCGTCGAACCGTACCGACCGCAGCAGCACTTCGCTGAGCGCGGTGACGGGGTCGAGGGCGGCGTAGAGATAGGCGAACGGGTCCTGTTCGGTGGCGCCGAAGCGGTCGCCGTCGAAATAGGCGTGCTGGCGACTGGGGTTGAACGACTCGGCCGGACGCCCGGTGCGATGGCAGCGGTACAGCTCGGTGCCTGCGGGCATCGTCCTGACCAGCGGTTCCATCCGGGCCCCGGCGGGCGGGACGTGGCCGGCCATCAGTCGTCCTCCACCAGGGCGCGGGCGGCGGCCAGGATCAGCTCGTCCGGCACGTCGCCCAGGAGGTCGGCCGGAACACCGTCCAGCCACTCGTTGCCGCCCAGCCACCAGTCCGCGGCCCCCCAGGGATCCTGCCCGGCGAGCAGTAGCCGGTTCACCTCGCCCACCACCGGACGCAACTCGTCCGTGCCGGGCAGGAACTGGAACTCCGGGTACCTGTCGCCGAGTTCGGGGTGGTGCAGCCGGATCAGGTCCTCTGCCCCGGCACCGGTCACAGCCGTCAGCGCGGTCCTGGAGCCTCGGGCCGGAGTATCCAGCAGCTGTTGTCGGGTGGCGTCCAGGATCTCCTCGGCCGTCGGCGGCGGACCGGACAGGAACGCGAGCAGATCGGACAGCCGGTCCCGGTCGACGACGAGATCGCGACCGGCGTCCTGGCCGGCGTAGCGGACCACGTCGTGCAGCGCCGCGCCGACGGGGTGCTGCGCGGGCAGCCGGCTCAGCATCCGGCCCACTTCCCGGGCCGCGCGCCGGGTGGGGCCGCGGCCCACCGCGTCGCCGAGTTCGCCGACCCGGCGGAGCAGTTGTGTGCGTTCCTCCGCGTCCAGCGCGGCGAGGGTCTGCGCCCAGTGGCGGTGCAGCAGGGCGATCAACTGGTCGGGCGTCATGGGGCAGGTTCCCTCCGGGGCGGCTCGGGGGCGGGGTTGCCCTGGTGGATGAAGGCGGCCCAGTCCTGAACGGCGCCCAGTTCCTGTTCCGCGAGGAACGGCTCCAGCGTGGCCAGACCCGGAACGGCCCGACGGCGATCGGCAGGGGTGAGGGCGTGGCGCTGGGTGGCGCGCAGCGCGTCGGGCGGGGCCAGACCTTCCGCGAGATGGTGGTGCAACACAATCATCAGGGCCGGGGTGATCAGGTCGGACACCGCCCAGCGGGACCCGATGACGTCCGTGGCCAGTCGGTGTACCAGTGCGGTGGTGAGGGTGAGGGCCTCGTCGTGGTCGGCATTGCTCAGGTCGGTCTCGCAGGCGCTGAGCACCACGAGCGGTCCGCGACGGCCGCCCGCCGAGGGGGTGTCCAGCAGCGTGGTCACCGTGAGGTGGCCGTTCCCGGCCGGCTGATCCTCGGGATACCACAAGTGCAGCGCGGAGCGTGTGGGGTCGGCGCCGGCCGCCCCGTGGCAGGCCAGATGGACCAGGCCGGCCCGGCTGCCGCCCGTCCCGGGTGACCGAGCGCCCAGCACCTCCAGCACCGCGTCGGGCGTCGGTACGTCGGGCCCGCCGCCAGTGTCGTCCTCCGCCAAGACACGGGCGCCCCCGTAGTAGGCGGTGCGCAGCGCCTCGATCTCGTCCTCGGCGTGGAGCAGGAAACCGGGGGCCGAAACCAGGGCCTGGCCTTGGCCGAGGGGCAGCCGGGACCGCCGGGTGCCATGGACGAGTTCCGCGCCTGAGGCGGCGTAGGTCACCACGGCGAGTTCGCACAAGCGGGCGGTGGCCGGGAGCCCACCGGGCACCGCGTCCCGCGCGTCGCCGTCTGGCAGCGGCAGCAGGGCCGCCTGCCACGGTACGACGCCCAGATCGCCACAGGGGACGATCACCAGCCGGACCGGGTCGGGGACCGGTCCGGTGCCGGCCGGCCGCAGCCCGCTCTCGGTCAGCGCGCGCTCCCAGACGTCCAGCGCGTCCAGCACCGGTGCGACGACCGACTCGCCGGCCCAAGTGCAGAGCCGGTCCAGGGCCTGCTGCCACCTGTGCTCCGGTCTGCGAACCGGCGGGACCGCGCCGGGAACGTGCGTGTCCGGACCCCGGCCGCGCCGCAGTGTGGCCCCCGCCAGGAGAAAGGCGTCCAGTGGGCCGCGGCTCTCGGCGGACAGTCCGGGCAGCGGCACCGCGCGCACGGCGTGTCCCGGCCGTACGAGAAGGGCGGCGCCCGGTGCGCCGTCGGTGCCCGGCACCAGGTGGACGAGGGCGTCGGCGCGGCAGCGGGCGACGGTGGCGCCGAGAACCTGCGGTGGGGGCGGCGAGGAGACCGTTGTGCTGCCCGGTGCCGAGCGCACCAGCTCCAGCGCCTCCCGGCGCAGCGCGCTGGGCAGGCGGGGCGTCCCGGTGGCGTCCGGGTGGAGGACGTCGTCGAGGGCGGCGGGTCCGGAGGCACCCGTGGCGGCGGTGGCCTGCCGCCAGGCCCGTGCCGTGTCGTAGGCGCCCAGGGTCTCCAGCCGGTCGGCCACCGTGGTCCCGGCCGCGGCGGCGTGCAGCACCAGGGCGCGACCGGCCTCCAGGCAGGCGACGGCGGATTCGGGCCGGTCGAGCCGGATCGCCCAGCCCGCCGCCTGGACTCCGAGGTCACCGGCCGCGCGGGCGGCGCGCAGCCCGTGCTCGGCGCCGAGCTGGAGGAGTACGTCGTCCGCCGAGGCACGCAGGGCCCGCCGGGCGTGGTCGAGCGCTCGGGACAGCCCGTCGTGCGCGACGGCGTCGTGCGCCGGGTCGGCCCGGCCGGCCCGCTCGGCCAGAGCGATGGCCAGCTGTTGGTGCAGGGGCACCACCAGGTCGGCGGCGTCTCCGCGTGCCTGGTCACCGCCCTGCTCGTCCAACTCCGAGACGGCGGAATTCAGTTCGGCGATGGTCTCGTCGAGGAGCGCTGGGTCGGGCGCACGGACGTGCAGGGTCCGCAGGGCGAGCGCGATGGCGAGCCGGTTGCGCGGCCGCTGCCCGGACACGGAGGCAGGCGCCTGAAGGGCGGCCCGCGCCGAGGCCAGAGAGCGCCGGACCCGCCCGGGGTCCGGTTCGAGGTGGGTGGCGAGGGCCAGCAGCGGTGCCTCCATCGTGGTGAGCAGCGGCTGTACGAAGGGGAGGTTGCCGCTGTCCGCCAGGGCCGCCGCGTGCTGGTCGACCGCTCTGCGCAGCGTGGTGAGGTCGGCGGTGAGCTGGGCCCGGACGAGCTCCACGACACACAGCAGGATGCGGGGCAGACCGCGCCACTCACTGGCCTCGGCGGTCTCCCGCTCCGCCAGACTCAGCAGTTCGTCCCGGATCTCGTCCAAGGCGCCAACGTCGTGGTCGCGCTGGGCGCGGTCGATGGCGAACTGGGCTCGCATGCACCGGTGCATGTAGAGCAAGCCGGTGGCGCCGGGCCGCTCGGGGACCGCGTTCGCGGCGAGCGTTCCGCCGGGTGCCAGGGACGCCTCGATCAACTCCTGCGCCGCCTGCCCGTCCTGGAGGCTGTGACCAGTCAGATGAGAGCCGAGTAGCACGGCGGGCACGGTGGCCTCGAGCAGCCACTCGGTCTCCTGATCGACCGGACCGGAGGAGTCGCGGACTTCGGCGAGTAGCGCCAACGCCCGCTCGAAACAGCCCTGTTCACCGGTACGCATCCCCAGGGCCAGATGGCTGAGCGCGGCGATGGCCCGCGCCGAGCCGTCGCCGGCGACCGCGTCGGCCAGAGTGCGCTCGGTGAGCGCGCGCAGGTCGTCGAGGGTGACGAAGCCGGGGCTGATGATCTCGGTGAGAATGGTCGGCGCGTTCAGCGAGCGGGCCAGCTCTTCGATGTCCGCCGTGTCAGCACTCTCCGCCCCTCGCCATCCGGTGGGTGGGACCGGCCGGGGAGCGTCCGCCGGAGCCGGGCCCACGGTGCTCGACGGCAGGTCGTACGCCTTCATGATGTACGGCAACGCCACGGCCAGTCCGGCCAGTCCCCCCGGAACGCCCGGCAGGCCTGACGCACCCGGGCCGCCCGGTTCCCCCGGACGGTCCTCGCGGGGCAGTAGAGAGGGCAGGGCGGCCAGGACCTCGGCCAGCGCGCGGGGGTCCCCGCTCTCGGCGGCCTGCAGCAGCGGAACCATGGCCGCGATCGCCTCGATGTGGGGCGGCACGGGCTGGTCATCTCCCGCGAACTCCTTTCCCAATTCCAGGATTTCGGGCAGCACGGCCAGACCGCCCGAACCCGGTACGGCCGCCGCGAGGCCGAACGGAAGATAGCGCGCCAGCCCCGGCGGCAGCTTCGCAGCGCCGCTCGCCTCGGGCGCGGCCTTCACCAGCGGCGCCAGCAGCAGCACCGCGAGGTCGCGGGCGCTGGCCCGCCGGTCCTCGGCTCCCAGCCCGGGGCGCACCCGTGCCGAGCGGAGCAGCTCCAGGGCTCTGGCCCGGTCGGCGGGATCCTGCAGGTCCGCCCATCGTGCCGCGAGCAGGGCACCCAACCGCGCCTCCGCCCCTGCGCTCGACTCGACGCACGCGGCGGTGATGCCGTCGATCAGCGCCTGCCGCTCGGCCCGGCCGGGCCCGAGCGGCACCACCGCCCGCTTCGCGAACGTCACTCCCGCCGAGGCCGCCTCATCTGAGGCCGCCGCCTCCACCGACGTCGCGCCCTCCGGGGTTGTCGCCGGCGCGCCGTCGGCCCGGCCCGGCCGCTCCTCGTCCGCGGCCGTCCCCAGCCCGTCGTTCACTCTCGACTCCCGCCTGCACAGGGTCAGTTCAGACACCCGTCGGCCGATACCGTCCCCCGAGCGGTACCGGCCGACGGGCGACCGTGCGGCCCCCTGCCGCGCGACCAGGGCCCATGATGCTGCGCCTCACCCGCGCGGGGGAGGTCTTTGCGCCGTACGACCAGAATGCGACCGGCTTTGGACCGAACCGGCGCTGAGCTGCGCATTGCCGGACACGCCCGAGGTGGGCACGGATGTCGACGCCGGTGAGAAGGGCGTCGACGCCCCGTACCGGCCGTCGCGGCCTGACATCATCTGCCCGGAGGTGCCCGACGCGTGCGCACCTCGCCCGGAGGAGGTCCCTGATGCCCCAACCCCCGCATGCTTTCCAGGAGATAACCCGCCCTTCGTACGCCGCAGACCACCTCACCGGGCTGCGGGTGGAGGGCGGACGGCACGAGGTGGTGCTGAGTGGGGTCTGCCCGCGCTGTCGGCACCCCTTCCAGTTCGTCCACCCGCTCAGCGGCTTCCGAGGACTCCGGCCGGCCCGGCCCGGGGACACGTACACCGTTCAGGTCGCGTGTCTCTGCGCCGTCGAGCACCCCGACTGCCCGGAGGACGACGAGGGCTGCGGCGCTTACTGGGTTCTGCTGCTGCGGCGGAACGACTGATGAGCTGGGACGCCTCCGCCGGACCGGCCGCCGCGCCGGCCGACCGCGCCGCGGCCCGCCATCGGCGGGCATTGGTACAGCGGGAGCTGACCCGGGTGCGGGAGGCGGCCGCGGCCTGGCGCACCGGACTGGCCGCGCTGCTCGTCGGCATGGTCGGCTTCGGCCTGGTCAAGGGACGTAGCGACATCCGCGGACTGGCCGCTCCCTACGACGTCCTCGTCGGTTGCTCGCTGCTGGCCGCCCTTGCCACCGGCGCGGCCGGCGCCTTCCTGCTGCTGCGTGCCGCGCACGGCAGACCGGCCGCCACCGCCGTGCAGCAGACGCCGCCCGGGCGCCTCGCCTGGGGCGAGGAAGCCCTCGACCATGTGGAGACGCTGCGCGCGGCCAGGTCGCTGACCACCGGGGTGGTGCTCACGGTGCTTTGTGCGGTGGCCCTCACCGTGGCGGTGGCCATCTCCTGGTACGGTCCCGACCGCTCCGTCCCCGCTCTGGAGGTGGTCACCCCCGACGGCACGTTCTGCGGCACTTCGCGAGGCATCACAGACGGCGGGCTACGGTTGCGGGCGCGGACCGGCGAGGTCACCGTCCACCTCGATGACGTGCGAACACTGCGCGCGGTGGACTCCTGCGCACATCGCGACGACCCGGACAACTGACAGGCCCAGCGTCGCAGGGCGGTGGCCGCGCGGTGGCCGGGGTGACCACTCGTACGACCTGGTCACCAGCCATTACCTGCACTCCCCGCCGGCGGGATGGTCGAGGTGCCCCGCCTGGCGGGGGCCGTTACTCCCGGCGGTCTGCTAGTGGTCGTCGGTCATACGCCACCCCATGACTTCACGCCCTGGTCCAGGACAGCGCGGCGGCAGCTCCGGGGGACATCTGTGAGGTGCCCGCACCATCGGCTTGGGAATCGAGGCCACTACCGGCAATTGATCTCTACCGCTGGTAGCCCACGATCAGCACATGCCCCTCGAACCGCGTCACCGGGCCGGGATCGGCTGAGTGAGGTTCACCGGGTTGCCGTCGGGGTCCTTAATGTGGGCGACGCGCTGTCCCCACGGCATGTCGTTGGGCCCTCCGCTGACCGAGCCGCCGAGCGCCTCCACCCGGGCGAGCGTCTCGTCGACGTCGTCGACACCGATGCTGAGCAGGATCCGCGACGCCGCCACGGTCCCCGGGTCCGCCTTGGCCACCAGCCCGAGGTCGGTGTCGCCGATGCGCAGGCCGAGGTAGAAGGCGGCGCCTTCCTCCGGTACTCGGAAGATTTCCTCAGCGCCGAACAATGTCGTATAAAAGCCGAGCAGAACGTCCTGGTCGGCAGTCAGGATCACGGGCTGGATGGTGGACATGGCACTCCTGTTGAGAACGGTCGTGTCGCTGGGTAGACCGTTCGAGGACGGTGAACTCATCGGCGAAACCACCTCGCCGGACGATCGACAACGCAGACTGCCACCCACGACCAGTACGAAGCCCCCGAAACGAGGTCGCGCCACCCCGCTGACCAGCCACTTCAAGATGGCGGAGCTTCACTCTTCGGTGTGTCCAAGTCGGCTGCCGGCCGCATGGTGCACCACATTGGCCCGCTGCTTGCGCTCAAGTGTCGCAGCCAGTTTCACTCGGACACCGTACTGATCGTGGATGGCACGCTGGTGCCCAGCCGGGACCGCTCCGTCGCCGCACAGTCCAAGAACTATCGTTAATCGACTAACCACCAGATTGTCGTCGACGCTGATACCCGCCTGGTCGTTGCCGTGGGTCGCCCACCGCCTGGCAACCGCAATGACTGCAAGGCGTGGACCGAGTCCGGTGCCGCCGACGGCCATAGGCAAAACGACCACCATCGCAGACGGCGGCTACCAGGGCACAGGACTTGTCATCCCGCACCGCTGCCCGGCCGGCGGTGAGCTGTGCGCCTGGATGGTCGTCACGATCGCCGGGTTGGCTAACCGGCGATCGTGGAGAACGGCTGCTGCCGTGAAGACCGTGAAGCGAACGAAGCGTCCCTACGACCTGCGCCATGCCGGCATCTCGTTCTGGTTGGCCTCCGGCGTCGACCCCGCAGAGTGTGCGCGCCGGGCTGGGCAGAGCATCCAGGTCCTCTTCCGCTACTACGCCAAGTTCCTGGCTGATGCGCGGAACCGCGCCAACGCCCTGATCGAAGACTCCATGCGGCGGTGGGAGGAGGCGACGGACGATGACGATGCGGAGAGCGCCTTAGCGGGACCTTGGCCCGGAAATGCCCCGGAACTGCTGGTCAGAGCTGGGATACGGGTGGGAGATATCGGGAGTAAGGGCGTGTTTCGACTCGCTGCTTAGATGTGCGCCGAGAAGGGCGCCTGCCGGGCATCTGCCCTGGTCAGGCGCCCTTTTTCTGCGTCTAGAAGAAGCCCAGCTTCTTCGGCGAGTAGCTCACCAGCAGATTCTTGGTCTGCTGGTAGTGCTCCAGCATCATCTTGTGCGTCTCCCGGCCGATGCCGGACTGCTTGTAGCCGCCGAACGCCGCGTGCGCGGGGTAGGCGTGGTAGCAGTTCGTCCAGACCCGGCCCGCCTGGATCGCGCGGCCCGCGCGATAGGCGGTGTTGATGTCGCGCGTCCACACGCCGGCTCCGAGGCCGTACAGGGTGTCGTTGGCGATCTTGATGGCGTCGTCGAAGTCGTCGAACGACGTGACCGAGACGACAGGGCCGAAGATCTCCTCCTGGAAGATCCGCATACGGTTGTCGCCTTCGAAGATGGTCGGCTGGACGTAGTAGCCGCCCTTCAACTCACCGTCGTACTCGATGCGTTCGCCACCGGTGCGGATCGTGGCGCCCTCCTGCCGGCCGATGTCCAGGTAGGAGAGGATCTTCTCCAGCTGGTCGTTGGACGCCTGCGCGCCGATCATCGTGTCGGTGTCGAGCGGGTGCCCCGGCTTGATCAGCTCGGTGCGGGCGACCGCCGCCTCCATGAACTCGCCGTAGTTCCCGCGCTGGACGAGCGCACGCGACGGGCAGGTGCACACCTCGCCCTGGTTGAGCGCGAACATCGTGAAGCCCTCGAGCGCCTTGTCCCGGAAGTCGTCGTTCTGGGACCAGACGTCGTCGAAGAAGATGTTCGGCGACTTGCCGCCCAGCTCCAACGTGACCGGCTTGATGTTCTCGGAGGCGTACTGCATGATCAGCCGCCCGGTCGTGGTCTCGCCGGTGAACGCCACCTTCGCCACCCGCGGACTGGAGGCGAGCGGCTTGCCCGCCTCCACGCCGAAGCCGTTGACGATGTTGACGACGCCCGGCGGCAGCAGATCCGCGATCAGACTCATCCAGTAGTGGATGGACGCCGGGGTCTGTTCGGCGGGCTTGATGACGACCGCGTTGCCCGCCGCCAGGGCCGGCGCGAGCTTCCAGACCGCCATCAGGATGGGGAAGTTCCACGGGATGATCTGCGCTACGACACCGAGCGGCTCGTGGAAGTGGTACGCGACGGTGTCGTCGTCGACCTCGCCGAGCGAGCCCTCCTGGGCGCGGATCGCCCCCGCGAAGTACCGGAAGTGGTCGATGGCGAGCGGGATGTCGGCGGCCAGGGTCTCGCGGACCGGCTTGCCGTTCTCCCAGCTCTCGGCGACCGCCAGCTTCTCCAGGTTCGCTTCCATCCGGTCGGCGATCTTGAGCAGGATGTCGCCGCGCGCGGCGACGGAGGTCCGGCCCCAGCCGGGCGCCGCCGCGTGCGCGGCGTCCAGGGCGCGCTCCACATCCTCGGCGGTACCCCGCGCCACCTCCGTGAACGGCTGCCCGTTCACCGGACTCGGGTTCTCGAAGTACTGCCCGCGAGCCGGCGGCACGTACTCGCCGCCGATGAAGTGGTCGTAACGCGACTGGTAGGAGACGATCGCGCCCTCGGTGCCGGGCGCCGCGTAACGGGTCATGCTGGTCTGCCTCCCGGAGAAGCGCTGCCCGCCGTTGGGCAGCTCTCGCACTGAGGCTAGAAACGCGGACGTTGCGACGACGTTGCGGACATGTGCACGTGGCCTCGTCTGCCGGGTTTCGGGGGCAACCACCCGGCGGGTGCGGCTTGTTCGGACTCCACCTCGTCGAGCCGCGCCCGTACCGCGGCCGTCGGGCGTACGGCGGCCAGCGCCCGCCAGACGTCGAGGTCGTCCTCTCCCCACGGGGCGCGTGCCCAGTCAGCCAGCAGGTCGGGGTCCCGGCGCGCGATGAGCGCCGTACGCAGTCCGTCCGCGAGCCGGCGCCGCAGGCGCACGACTGCCGGAGCCACCGAACCCGGGAGCAGCGGACCGGCGTACGCCGTCATGGCCCCCGTGATCGCGCCGGAGCCGAGCCGACGCTCCACGACCGCGACGTCCGACTCGACCGGCGCCGTGAGCCGGTAGGGGCGCGAGGCCAGCAGGCCGGAGTCCAGCAGACGGCGCAGGCGGGTCAGCTCGGCGCGCAGCGTCACCGGCGTCACCGACTCGTCCTCGTACAGGGCGCACAGCAACTCGTCGCCCGTCAGGCCTTCCGGGTGCCTGGAGAGCAACACCAGGATCTCGCTGTGTCTGCGACTGAGCCCGACTTTGCGCCCTCCCGTGACCAGTTGCGCCTCGTCGCGGCCCAGGGCGGTCAACTCGACCGTGTCCGCCGCCGTTTTCGGTGGAGCGAGCAGCGCCAGCTGGGACTCCGCCGCCCGTGCCACCGCCTGCACGAAACCGAGACTGTGCGGATGCGCGAGTCCGTCCCCGCCGGTGATGTCGATCGCGCCGAGCACCCGGCCGGTGCGTGGGTCGTGCACCGGAGCCGCCGCACACGTCCATGGCTGGACGCGCCGTATGAAGTGCTCGGCCGCGAAGACCTGTACCGGACTGTCGACAGCGACCGCGGTCCCCGGCGCGTTCGTACCGACCGCCGTCTCCGACCATCGGGCGCCCGGTACGAAGTTCATCTCTCCCGCCTGACGCCGCGTCGCCGGATGGCCTTCGACCCACAGCAGCCTGCCCTGCTCGTCGCACACGGCGAGAAGATGCTTGCCGTCCGCCGCGAACGTCCCCATGAGTTCGCGGAAGAGCGGCATCACCGCGGCCAGCGGATGCTCCGCCCGATAGGAACCCAGATCACCGTCCGTCAGCTCCACCGTCGCGGTGCCGTCGGGTACGACACCCGCCCGCGCCGAGCGCCGCCACGACTCGGCCACCACGGAACGCACCGGACGTGGCACCGTGCCCGCCTCGGTGAACGCCTCGTGCGCCCGGCGCAGGGTGCGCACTCGTTCGACGGGATCGGCACCCGGTTCCAGGGCAACCCATGGATCGGTCATTCGGCCTCCCGGAATGGCGATGCGGCTGGGACCATCGTCACGTCCAGCGAGGGTCCGGACAAGCTCTGTGACGGTGCGGCGACAGCCGGATCAGGCGAGCGGGGAACCGTCGTGTAGGGGATGGAGAAGCAAAGGGGCGTCGGCGCCCCGTCGTTCAGAGGCGCAGCGACGCGGCGGTCCCGCGCAGCTGTGCGTGCAGACCACGATGCGTCTCGCGCGCGGGCAACCATTCCTTGCGCAGCTTCGCGACGCAGGTGTAGTTGGTGTCGCAGACGTTGGCGAGCGGCGACTCGACCGCCTGTGTCGCGAACTGGTACGCGTCCTGGTCGCTGAACCCGTAGTCACGCACCAGCCACTGCACCAGGTCGAGTTGGGAAATGCGGAACGCGTCCTCCAGCGGGCGGGCCGAGCCGGTCGAGATGATCTGTGTGTCGGACTCGATGCGCGGCCAGGGGGTGGCGACTCCCTTGAGCAGCTCGACGATCACCACCGTGTTCATCGCGCACTCGACCGCCACGCCACACGTCTCGCCCTCGCCCTGCCGCGCGTGCCCGTCACCGAGGCTCAACAGGGCCCCCTCGACGTTCACGCCGAGGAAACAGGTGACGCCGGCCCGCATCTCCGGCGTGTCCATGTTCCCGCCGTGGGCGTCCGGCACCAGCGCCGAGCGCACCTCCAGATTCGCCGGCGCCACTCCGACGGTGCCGTGCATCGGATCCATGGGCAGCTCGATCCGGATGTCGCTGTCCCGCGCACGGAACAGGGCGGTGCGCCGCTCCCGGTCGAGCTGCCAGATCCACACCGTCTCCGGCAGCGGCGGCTGAAGCGTCGCCGTGGTGTGCGTGGACGTGAGCGCGCCGAACAGCGGGACCGTAGTCGAGGCCGCCCAGTCGCGGGCCGGCTCGATCGACACGAAGTGCACCGCGACGGTGTCGCCCGGCTCCGCGCCCTCCACGTGGAAGGGGCCGGTCTGCGGATTGAGGAACGGGAACTCGCACACCTCGGACACCAGGTCCTTCTCGGAGCGCACCCGTCCGGCGAAGCAGTCCTCCGTATACAGATCGAGGATCGTGCCCGGCGCGATGCGCGCCACGGGCGGCGCCCCGCCGAACGTCCACGCGTAGTCACCGGGTTCGGGCCGTACGGTCAGGATGCGAGGGTCGCTCATGGCTGTGCTGCTCCGCTCTGCCGAGGATCGGGGGACGAGGTCTCGTCGAGGTGGACACGGGCGGTCTCGGCTATTCGCCCGGGGTGGCGGTGCGAGACGACGATCAGTACCACGACCCCGGCCGCCATCCAGACCCCGACGACCGGCCCCGCGTACGACACGGGCGCGGTGAGCTCGGAGACGAAGTCGAAGACGGGCAGGCCCGCGGCGGTCAACAGGGCGGGGACGAAGGCCACGATGCCCAGCAGCGGGAACAGCAGATGGCGTACCGGATGGAACAACTCGCGCGCACGGCGCAGGAAGTAGCCCGCACAGGCGAGGTTCACCACGATGTACACACCGATCACGACTGTGACGATCACCGTCGCGAGCAGCAGGAACGCCGTCACCGGGTCGTAGGCGAAACCGAGCCCGAGCATGGCCGCGATCGCCACGGCGCACTGTACGGCGACCCCGGCGACGGGGGAGCGGTGCCGAGTGTGCAAGCGTGCGAACAGCTCCGGGAAGACCTTGATCCGGCCGAGGGCGAAGGCCGTCCGGGTGGAGACGGTCGCGCAGGCGTTGGCGTTTGCGATGGTGGAGTTGACCACGGCCAGGAACACGAGCACCCAGAACAGCCCGAACGAGGCGCGGGCCACGCCCTCCCAGGATGCGGCTCCGGAGGCTGAGAAACCCGCGAAGCGGTCCGGGCCGACGTACACGGTCATGGCGTAGGTGGTGAGGACGTAGACAAGGCCGATCGCCAGTGCCGCACCGAGGACCGCACGGTGCATCGTCCGGCGTGGGTCCTTCGTCTCCTCGGCGAGCGGGGCCGCCGCCTCGAACCCCGCGAAGGCCAGCACGGTGTACACCGATCCCGCGAACACGCCACTGATGCCTTCGTACCCCTTGGCGGTGTGCGAGGTCCCGAAGACGGACAGAGTGTTGTCACCGCCCGCCTTGACGATCAGCCATAGGGCGAAGACGACGAAGACCAGTACCTCGAAGACGCCGAGGACGGTGCCGAAGCGGGCCGAGGCACGCACTCCGAAGTAGCCCGCCACCGCGATGATCCCGGCGCCGGCGAGCGACCACGGCCACCACAGGTCCTCGGGGTAGGAGGACCATTCCTGGTGCAGCGTGCCCGCCGTGGTGAACCCGAGCTGCAGAAGCAGCAGCGGGGGCACCAGGGCTTCGACGAACACGTAGCCCCAGCCGACCAGAAAGCCCACGGCCGGGTGCAGCCCTTGCGCCGCGTAGGTGGACACCGAGCCCGCGGAGGGCAGTTGCCGCGCGAGCTCGGCCACACACGACGCGGTGAACAGGCACGCGACGAGGGCGACGAGTACGGACAGCGGCAGACTGCCGCCCGCGAACGCGGCGCCCGACGGAATGGACGCGGCGACCGCGGCGGCCGGCGCCATGGCCGTGACACTCTGGAACAGGACCTCGCGCAGCCCGATGGCGTCGCGCCGCAGTCCCGGAACCGATTCCCCCGACATGTGATCCCCCGATCCGCCTGGACACCGAGCCGTCGGCCCGGTGGCTGCGCCTCGCGTGAATCACGTTACGGCGCTGGCCGGTTGGGCTGGAAGAGCGAGGCGTGAGTCGGTGGACAAGTGCTGGGGTGTGGACAATCCGGCCATCCGAAGGGGGAACGGGAGCCTCGCGTCGCGCGCCGTGACGGCTACGACCGTGCGCTACGACCGCCTCGCGACCGACGACGGATCGTCGAGCACGGCCCGAACGACCGAATGGGCGGCCCCCAGCAGGGGGCCTTGCGGACCCAACCGCGAGACGGCCACGGCACAGGCGGGACCCGCCGTGCGCCGCGCCAACTCGTCCTCCAGCGACGGCAGCAGCCACGGTGCGAGGCCGGACAGTGCTCCGCCCAGCACGACGGTCTCCGGGTCGAGCAGGTTGACCGCTCCGGTCAGCGCGATGCCGAGCGCGGTTCCGGCGTCGTGCAGGGCGCGTCGTACTTCTTCGTCACCTCGGGCGGCGCGCTCGGCCAGTACCCCGACGCGGTCGCCGCCCGGTTCCAGACCGGCGGCGCGCAGGACGGCCTCCTCACCCGCGTACTGCTCCAGGCATCCGCGTCCGCCGCACGCACACTCCGGCCCGTCCGGACGCACCGGCACATGGCCCAGCTCGCCCGCGAACCCCCGTGTCCCGCGCAGCAGGTGCCCGTCCACGAGCACCGCCGCGCCGATGCCGATCTCCGCCGACACGTGCAGGAAGTCGCGGGCGGTCGCCTCGCCGAGCCAGAGTTCGGCGAGGCCCCCGAAGTTGGCCTCGTTGTCCACGGTCAGTGGCAGTTCGGGGGGGAGCAGCGCACCGAGGTCGGTGTCGTGCCAGTCGAGGTTGGGGGCGCGGACCACGGTCCGGGCGTCACGTGCCACCAGGCCGGGCACGGCGACGGCGAGGCCCGCGGGCCACAGTCCCTCGCGCTCGGCCTCGGCGATGACCTGACGGACCAGCGCGGTCAGTTCCCTGATCACGGGCCCGGGGGGCCGACCGCGGTTCGTGCCGTGCCGCACCGCACGGGCCCGGACGTCTCCGCGCAGATCGACCGCGCACGCCGCCAGATGATCAACACCCACCTCCGCGCCGATCCCCGCGGGCCCGTGCCCGCTGACCGCGAGTGCCGAGCCGGGGCGCCCCACCCGGCCGGGACGCTCGGGACCGAGCTCTTCGAGGAGCCCGGAACGGATCAGCTCGTCGACCAGCGTGGAGACGGCCGCCCGGGTCAGGCCGATCCGCGAGGCGACGGCGGCACGCGACAGCGGCCCCTCGGCTCTGACGGTGTGCATGACCCGGGAGAGGTTGCGACGGCGCATGCCCTGCTGGGTGTCGGGCAGCCGGCGGCCGGAACCGGTCGGGTGGGCCTCGTGCAGCGGTGCGGTCATGCCTCCGTCAGTCCTCGTCCGGCCGGTCCCCGTGGGGCTGTCCTGTTCTGTGCGCGGTCAGTTCCTGTTCGACTCCCGTTCCAGCAGCGGGGCCGCGTCGGAGAGTACCCCGGCGATCCTCGCGAGTGTCTCCTCGTCCCGTTCCACGGCATCGAGCACCGGGCCGTGGGCCGTGCCCCAGCGCCGGGCGACCGCGGCCGGGTCCTCGCCGGTCAGCAGACCCGCGGCCTGCGCGGCGGCGCCCAGCGCGACCAGTTCCCTGGCCTCGGGTACCTGGACCGGGCGTCCCGACAGCCGGCGTACGGTCTGCTGCCAGGCCGTGCCCCGGGCGCCGCCGCCGATGAGAAGCAGCGGCGCGGAACGGTCGGCGTCCGCGTCGAGCACCAGGTCGAGGGCGCCGAGGAGCGAGTGGACCGCGCCGTCGTACGCCGCCTGGAGGAGCTGCCCCCCCGTCGTGTCGTGCCGCAGCCCGTGCAGCAGCCCCGAGGCGTGCGGCAGGTCGGGGGTGCGCTCGCCGTCCAGGTAGGGGAGCAGGGTGACACCCGCGCCGGGTTCCACGGCCTCGCGGTCGAGTCCCAGCAGGGCCGCGACACGGTCGACGGCGAGGGTGCAGTTCAGGGTGCAGGCCAGCGGAAGCCAGTCGCCGCGCGCGTCGGCGAAGCCCGCGACGGTGCCGGTCGGATCGGCGGGGCGCCGCGTCGAGACGGCGTACACCGTGCCCGAGGTGCCGAGACTCAGCACCGCGGTACCGGGGCGCAGCCCGAGGCCGAGCGCGGCGGCCGCGTTGTCGCCGGTGCCGGCGGCGACCAGCGTGCCCCTGGAGAAGGGCAGCTCGTCGCGGGCGTGCACGGTTCCCGCCACCTCTCCCGGTCGGACGACGCGGGGGAGCAGGGCGGGGTCGAGGCCGATGTGCGCGAGGACCTCCTCGTCGTACGCCTCGGACCCGGACGCCCACCAGCCCGTACCGGAGGCGTCGCCACGGTCGGTCGTGGCCTCTCCGGTCAGGCGTTCGGTGAGGTAGTCGTGCGGCAGCCGTACGGCGGCGGTGGCGCGGACGGCGTCCGGCTCGTTCTCGGCCAGCCAGGCCCACTTCGTGACCGTGATGGAGGGGCCGGGCACGGTGCCGGTGCGCTCGGCCCAGGCTTTCGGGCCGCCCAGCTCGTCGATCAGCCGGCGGGCCTGGGGCGCCGAGCGCACGTCGTTCCACAGCAGCGCCGGGCGTACCGGATCGCCCTGGGCGTCCAGGGTGACGAGCCCGTGCTGCTGACCGCCGATCGAGACCGCCGCGGCCTCGTGGGCCGCGTCGCCGCACTGGTGGAGCGCCTCGCGGAGCGCGTCCCACCACTGCCGCGGATCGCTCTCGCGGCCCGCTCCGGTGGAGACCGTGTGCGGCGCCTGCCCGCTCGCCACCACCCGTCCGGTGGATGCGTCGACGACCAGGGCCTTGGTGGACTGGGTGGATGTGTCCACCCCGACGACGAGCGGACCCTCGGCTGCTGACATCGGGTTCTCCCTCTTCCGCGGCTCCGCGGGATCTGTCCTGATGGTGGGCTTTTGGACCGGCGCGGCCCAGGTTTCGCACTTCGTCTCTTCCCAGGGACGCCTTCGCATACTAATTTGTTAACCGCCATGACGAAATAGTCGGAGCTAGCAAGGAGCCGCGGCATGAACTACCAGCCCACCCCCGAGGACAGGTTCACCTTCGGCCTGTGGACCGTCGGCTGGCAGGGAAGGGACCCGTTCGGCGACGCCACCCGGCGCGCCCTCGACCCGGTCGAGTCGGTGCAGCGTCTGGCCGAGCTGGGTGCCTACGGTGTGACCTTCCACGACGACGACCTCATCCCCTTCGGGTCCTCGGACAGCGAGCGCGAGTCGCACATCAAGCGGTTCCGCCAGGCCCTGGACGCGACCGGCATGCGGGTGCCGATGGCCACCACCAACCTCTTCACGCACCCCGTCTTCAAGGACGGCGCGTTCACCGCGAACGACCGGGACGTGCGCCGCTACGCGCTGCGCAAGACGATCCGCAACATCGACCTCGCGGTCGAGCTGGGCGCCCAGACGTACGTCGCCTGGGGCGGCCGTGAGGGTGCCGAGTCCGGCGCCGCCAAGGACGTACGCGTCGCCCTCGACCGCATGAAGGAGGCCTTCGACCTCCTCGGCGAGTACGTGATCGCCCAGGGTTACGACCTGAAGTTCGCGATCGAACCCAAGCCGAACGAGCCCCGCGGTGACATCCTGCTGCCCACCGTCGGTCACGCGCTCGCGTTCATCGAGCGCCTGGAACGCCCGGAGATGTACGGCGTGAACCCCGAGGTCGGCCACGAGCAGATGGCCGGGCTCAACTTCCCGCACGGCATCGCGCAGGCACTGTGGGCGGGCAAGCTCTTCCACATCGACCTCAACGGCCAGACCGGCATCAAGTACGACCAGGACCTGCGCTTCGGGGCCGGTGACCTGCGCTCCGCGTTCTGGCTGGTCGACCTCCTGGAGAGCGCCGGATACGCGGGACCCAAGCACTTCGACTTCAAGCCGCCGCGCACCGAGGATCTCGACGGGGTGTGGGCCTCCGCCGCGGGCTGCATGCGCAACTACCTCATCCTGCGGGAGCGTTCGGCCGCCTTCCGCGCCGACCCCGAGGTCCAGGAGGCGCTGCGCGCCTCACGCCTGGACGAACTGACGCAGCCCACCGCGGCGGACGGTCTGCAGGCGCTGCTCGCCGACCGTGCGGCCTTCGAGGAGTTCGACGTGGAGGCGGCCGCCGCGCGCGGCATGGCCTTCGAGCGGCTCGACCAGCTCGCCATGGATCACCTGCTCGGCGCACGGGGCTGATCGACGCCCCGGTGAGGCGTGAGGCCCGCTTCCTGTTGTTGCGGGCCCGCGCCTCCCGGCGCGGATCTCCGCCGGAATTCTCCGGAATCGTGCGGTCCATGGCATGAGTCCGTATCAACTTCCGCGCGGGGGTCGCCTTGTGACCGGTTCGAGCTGACTCTGGACGGTATGGCCACGCCGCCCTTACCGCCCCAGCCCCCTCGACCGCCGGGAAACACACCACCTCGAGGAGGTGGTGGCTTTGGTCCGCCGCCCGAAGGCTACGTGCCCTCGTCCGATGGCCATGGCTCTCCTTCGGGAGGTCACGGCCCCCCGTCACAGGACGGTGGCGGTGGCCGGTACCCCCCGCCACCGCCTCCCGCGCCGCCCGGTGGTCCTGAAGGACATCGTGGAGGGCGGCGACGCAGCCCTCTGCTCCTGGTGCTCGTCGCGGTCGTGGCCCTCGGAGCCGTCGTCGCCGTGATCCTGTGGGCCGGCGGTGGCAGCGACAAGCCCGACAAGAAGGGGCCCACCGAGAGCAGTGGCGGCACGAAGAGCTCTCCCTCGCCCTCGCTGGGCATCCCGTCCGAGCTGCCCAGCGCGCTGCCCAGCGAACTGCCTTCAGGATTGCCCTCGGAGCTGCCGTCGGAACTGCCGAGCGGCCTGCTCAGCGATCTGCCGAGCGGTCTCGGGTCCCTCGTCCCGAATCTGGCCGACGACGAAGTGCCGTACTACATGCTGGGAACAGGCGACTGCTTCGACACCAGCGCGACCCGGCCCGGGCAGGCAGCCAAGCGCCCGTGCGGCGCACCGCACGACGCGGAGGTCGTCAAGGTGGGCGAGCTCAACGGCACCTACTCCACGGACACCGCCCTCAAGAAGGCCGCCTCGGCCCTCTGCGAAGCACCCCTGAAACACAAGGCGGCACAACAGCCCACGGGCACCGTCCGCGGCACCCTCGTTCAGTACCCGGACTCCGGCACCTACCGGACAGGTATCGACAAGGTGGCCTGCAGCCTGGCCGCGGACATCGGCGACGGCACGCACGGACTCACCGCGCCTTTGACGTGACCGGCACGCATGCGTGGCCGCCGTTCGCGCCTCACGCACGCGTGCCGTACGAAAACCGACCTGAGGCTGGATCCGGTACGCGGTCGCGCCCACGCCCGACCTCGAGGAGTGAGCCCGCGGCGTCATTCGTCGATCGGGACACCGCGCGGATCCCCCACTGCCGTCGCGAGAGCCGTGGCCGGATCCCCGACCGCCTGTCCCGCAGGAGTCCAACGGCCACGCTCCTTGCGATACGGCCACCACCGGCCGTCCTGCCCAAGGCGCAGCTGGACCGGTGCGCCGACCACGGTCCAGCGGTTGCGCGAGGCGATCAGCGACGGCCGCTCGTCCTCGTCCCAGGCGGACGCCAGCGCGGCACGCGCGCGTGCGTGTGCCTCCGGCCCCACGGTCCACTCGTCCTCGAGTACGGACAGTGCCACCGCACCGCCGAACTGCCAGGCGCGCACGGCGAGCGCGAGTTCCTGGCGGTCCCGCCCCGAGCCATGGGCCAGCCGCTCGGCTATCGACGCGTCCGCGCGGGCCGCCGCGAGACGGACCGCGTCCTGCTCGACTGTCAACTGCCCCTCCGGTGGCTGCGATCCATGGCCCGGTCCGACCGCCAGGGCCAGCAGCCGGTACGCCTCGGCCGCCGTCGCCATGACCAGGAACTCCAGGGCGGGCGGGTCGACGCCGGGCGCGGGCGCGGTCCCGGTGCCCAGGGAAGGCGGCCGTCCGGGCCTCTCGGGCAGTACGGGAAGGGCGGGCAGGGGAGGCAGGATGTCACCTTCGGCGTATGCCTCGGCGGCCGCCACGCCATGTCGAGGGGATTCGGGCGCTGCCTGGACATGCCGACTCCGTGCGTTCGCGGCGCCGGCGGCGCTGCCGTGCCGGTGGAGTTCGTCGAGCAGTGTCCGTTCGGTGCGCCCGCGCAGCAGCAGCAGGGTGAACGGGTCGTGGTCCAGCAGGCGCGCCATCTGATAACAGAGCGCCGAGGTGTGCCCGCAGTGGTCCCAGGCCCCGCAGTCGCAGTCGGCCTCCAGGTCACCGATCCCCGGGAGCAGTTCGACGCCCGCGTCCGCCGCCTCCTCGACCAGATGCGGCGGCATCTCACGGTCGAGGAGCGCCGCGACGTGTCCGGCCCGTTCGACGGCCATGTCCAGGAAGCGCTCCCACCGCTCGTCGGCCAGTTCCTGAACCAGTACGTCGGCCCGATGCGCGGTGTGGTCGCGATCCCGGACGACGGCCGTGATGCGTCCCGGACGCACCGACACGGAACCCACCGCGCCCGCGCGCGCGCGTCTGCGGCCAGCCTTGAGCTGTTCGGAGTCCAGCGCGGCGTCCTCCAGTGCCTTCACCCAGGCGCGACCCCACCACGTGTGCGCGAAGCCCCGCCCGCGCAGGGGAGGGAGCGCCGCGAACGTGCGTTCCTTGTCACCGTCTGTCATCGTGTGCCCCCGCGCAGCTTCACCAGTTCCGCCAGTTCGGAGTCGGTCAGTTCCGTGAGTGCCGCCTCCCCGGCACCCAGGACCGCGTCGGCCAACCGCTGCTTGCGCCGCAGCATTTCGGCGATGCGGTCCTCGATGGTTCCCTCGGCGATCAGCCGGTGCACCTGCACGGGCCGGCCCTGGCCGATGCGGTACGCGCGGTCGGTGGCCTGTGCCTCCACCGCCGGGTTCCACCAGCGGTCGTAGTGCACGACGTGCTCGGCCCGCGTCAGGTTCAGGCCGGTGCCCGCGGCCTTCAACGACAAGAGGAAGACGGGGACCTCGCCCTCCTGGAAGCGCTGCACCATCGCCTCGCGCTCGTTGACGGGTGTCCCTCCGTGCAAGAACTGGGTCGGTACACCACGTGTCGCTAGGTGGCGCTCGACGAGGCGTGCCATCCGCACGTACTGGGTGAAGACCAGAACGCTCGCGTCCTCGGAGAGGATGGTGTCGAGCAGTTCGTCCAGCAGCTCCAGTTTCCCGGACCTGCCGGGGATCCTCGGCAGGTCCTCCTTGAGGTACTGCGCGGGGTGGTTGCAGATCTGCTTCAGCCCGGTGAGCAGCTTCACGATCAAGCCCCTCCGCGCCATGCTGTCCGCGCCCGAGATCTCCGCGAGTGTCTCGCGCACCACTGCCTCGTACAGACCCGTCTGCTCGGCCGTGAGGGAGACGGCATGGTCGGTCTCGGTCTTGGGCGGCAGCTCGGGTGCGATACCGGGATCCGACTTGCGGCGTCGCAGCAGGAATGGCCGGACCAGCCGGGCGAGCCGCTCGGAAGCCGCCGGATCCTGACCGCCCTCGACGGCCTGCGCGTACCGCGTCCGGAAGGAGCCGAGACTCCCGAGCAGACCCGGAGTCGTCCAGTCCAGGATCGCCCACAGCTCCGAGAGGCTGTTCTCCACCGGGGTGCCGGTCAGCGCCACGCGCGCGCGTGCGCCGATGGTGCGCAGGGCCCGGGCCGTCGCCGAGTAGGGGTTCTTCACGTGCTGGGCCTCGTCGGCGACGACCATGCCCCAGGGCACCTCTCCGAGCCGCGCGGCGTCGAGCCGCATCGTGCCGTACGTGGTGAGCACGAACTCCCCGCCCCGCAGGCCTTCCAGGCTGCGCCGCGAGCCGTGGAAGCGGCGTACCGGCGTACCCGGTGCGAACCTCTCGATCTCGCGCTGCCAGTTGCCCATCAAGGAGGCCGGGCAGACCACGAGCGTGGGGCCCGCGGTCGACTGGTCGGTCTGCCGGTGCAGATGCAGTGCGATCAGAGTGATCGTCTTGCCCAGGCCCATGTCGTCGGCCAGACAGCCGCCCAGTCCCATGGAGGTCATCCGGGCGAGCCAGTCGAGACCGCGCAGCTGGTAGTCCCGCAGTGTCGCGCTGAGCGCGACAGGCGGGCCGACCGGCTCCTGCGACTCCGGGTCCGCCAGCCGCTCCCGCAGCGCCGCCAGCCACCCCGAGGGCAGTACGTCGACCCGGTGGCCGTCGACCTCCGTCGAGCCCGTCAGAGCGGCGCTCAGCGCGTCGATGGGTGTGACCTTGAGGTCCTGCCGTGCCTGGGCGCGGCGCACCTCATGAGGGTCCACGAGGACCCACTGGCCGCGCAGCCGCACCATGGGACGGTTCGCCTCGGCGAGCAGGTCCAACTCCTGCCGGGTGAGCTGCTGATCGCCCAGCGCGAACCGCCAGTTGAAGGTGAGCAGCGCGTCCGCGGACAGAAGGGACGGTGTGTCCGACGAGCCCTTCTCCGGCCCCCGCCCCTCGTCGGGCGGACCGACTACCGCGCGGGTGGTCAGCTTGCGAGCCGGCTCCTTGGGCCAGTGCACGTCGACGCCGGCGAACGCCAGCAGACGGGCGCCCTCGCCGAGGAGTTCGGTCACCTCTTCGTCCGCGAGTTCCACGGCATCCGGAACCGTAGCCGAGAGCAGTGGCGTGAGCGGGGCCCAGGCGTGGGCCGCGCGGCGCAGGGCGAGCAGGACGTCCATCCGAGCGCGCGGGCCGAAACCCGGCGCGCCGGCCCAGACCGCGGAGGCGTCCGCGACGACACCGGGATCGCTCACGCTGTGCACCTGCAGCACCCCGCGGAACGGCACCCGCGTCTCATTCACCTCGACCGACGCCAGGCCCGGGATCTCGACGCGCAGCGAGACGCGCACGCCCGCGTCGTGTCCCGCGGCCACGTCGGCCGCCCAGGCGCGCTGCTGTGGCACGTGCTGCGGTTCCCGTGCGGCGAAGGCCGGACCGCCTGCGGCGAGCGACGCGGCGGGGGAGCGGGGCAGCGCGTCGGCCACCGCGTCGAGGAAGTCGCGCAGCAACCGCTCCGGACCGGGCAGCCGCGGTGGCTCGACGTCACCCACCGGCACGGCGTGCGCCTCGGGCGGCATCGCGGCGGCGAGCTCGCGCATCCGTTCCAGGTCGTCGGCGCACAGCGGGCCCGCGCGCCACGCGTCGTGGCCGTCGCCGGTCAGGCCCGGCAGCAGCAGCCCTCGGGCGGCGAACTGGAGAGCGAGCACGGAGGCGGCTCCCCAGAACGCGGTGGCCCGGTGCGCCCGCTCGGCGGCACGCGCGCGCGTGAGGACCGGCAGCGCGGCCCGGACGGGGAGTTCGACGGCGGCCACGGTCACCAGCTCGACACCCTCGTCGCCGGGCAGGACGACGGTCAGGTCCCGCGCGGTGCCCGACGCCACCGCCGGAGGAGTGTCACCCTCGGGCCGCCAGAAGGCGACGCTCCCGGTGCGGGCGGGTTCGGCGGGCATGAACACAGCACAGCAGTGGGCCAGTTCGGAGATCTCGGCGGGCGTGGCCGCAGGAATTCTCTGCACGGCGAGACGCATTCCTCAAATTTGACTACTTGGGTCGGGGTGGCCGAGGCTACAGCACTTCCCCAGCACGGGCAGGCACGCCGCCGCACTGAAACGGCACACCCCGCATCGGGGGTGCAGGTAACCCCCCTGTGCGTGCGGGGGCAGCCCCCGTACGTATCCGGGTGATGGTGCCATGGCTGCCGACGGGCTCCGATTCGTACGTTTCATCAGGTCAGCCCATGCCTGAGAGAACCGGAGACCCACCATGCCCGACACCGTCGCAGCCGTCGCGGAACACCCTCCAGCGGTAGACGTCGGGCAGTCACCAGGAAGCGGGTTCGCACCTCTCCTGCGCGTCGTCAGGAATCAGGGTCTCCTGGAACGGCGCCGCGGCTGGTACGCGCTCACGATCACCGTGAACGCACTCTTCCTGGCCGCGATCGTGACCGGCGTCATCCTGCTCGGCAACACCTGGTGGACGACGCTCCTTGCGGCGCCCCTCGCCGTGTTCTCGGCACGGACGGCCTTCATAGGCCACGACGCGGGCCACTCACAGATCACCGCCGACAGGACGACCGGCCGCGTGATCGGTCTGATCCACGGCAACCTGCTCCTGGGGATGAGCTACGGCTGGTGGAACGACAAGCACAACCGGCACCACGCCAACCCCAACCACATCGACAAGGACCCCGATGTCGTCGCCGACGTCCTGGTCTTCACCGGTGAGCAGGCCAAGGAACGGGCCGGTTTCCGGCGTTGGCTCACCCGCAACCAGGCCTGGCTCTTCTTCCCGCTCACCCTTCTGGAGGGTGTCGCCCTGAAGGTCCACGGCTTCCGGGACCTGCGGAGGCAGACGCCGCGCGAGCGGGCGGTGGAGGCCCTGCTGCTGATCACGCACGTCGTGGCGTACGCGACGCTGCTGCTCACCTCCATGTCCCTCGGCAAGGCGCTGGCCTTCGCCGCGCTGCACCAGGCGCTGTTCGGCCTGCACCTGGGCATGGCCTTCGCGCCGAACCACAAGGGCATGGAGATGCCCGACCCGGACGGTGAACGCTGGGGCCATCTGCAGCGCCAGGTGCTGACCTCGCGCAACATTCGCGGCGCCGTCCTGACCGACTGGTTTTTCGGCGGCCTCAATTACCAGATCGAGCACCACTTGTTCCCGAGCATGCCCCGGCCCCACCTGAGGCGCGTCCAGCCGCTGGTACGGGCACACTGTCGGGAATTGGGTATCCCCTATGCGGAGACCGGGCTCGTCGACTCCTACCGGCAGGCCCTGCGCCACATGTACGAGGTCGGTGAGCCGCTCAGGGCCGAGTAGTCGCGGAAGGAAAATCGGGGGCGCGTTCGGAAGGACTCAGGGGTGAGTAGGGGAGCGCCTCAGGGATGTCTCAGGGTCGCGCGCTGGAACCGAGGACGGCGCGGACCCGTTTTCAGGACAGAGAGCGGCAGTAGCCGCGAAGGAGGCGACACATGTCGAAGAACGCGAAGATCGCCGCAGGGGGTGTGGCGGTCGGCCTCATCCTGCTGATCTGGCTGCCCTGGTGGGCCGCCTTCCTGATCGTGGTGGGGGTTCCGGCGGCCGCGTACCTGACGCTGGACCCCTCGCAGCGGCGCCGGCTGCGCCGCATCACCCGCAAGGAGCTCGGACGCTGAGCGCTGCCGGCGCGCCGTGGCCCCTCCCGGCGTAGGGGGAGGCCACGGATACATCGCCGCGCGCGGGACTGACGGGCGTACGGACCGCGGGCGGCGGCACGCACCGTCCGCGGTGGTCGCGCGGCGCTGTGGCTCAGCTGGGGCGAACGGCCATCTTGTCGAGGGCTTCCAGAAGGCCGGGCAGTTCGGGGCCGCGTCCGACGGGCAGGACCTCACCGGGTTCGTCGTCCAGGAGGACGAACGCGATGTCGTCGGTCCGCGCGACCATCGACCAGCCCGGGCCGTCCGCCCGCAGGGTCCGGGCGTCGCCGGTGGCGAACGAAGAGCGGACCCGGCCGAGTGGCGGCGGCGTGTCCACGTAGGACCGCGCCTCCGCGAGCACCCGGCGGATATCGCTGCGGCCCCTGCCGTTGCCAGCGGACTCGTCCTGAGGCGTGTTCTCGTCCTGAGCCTTGGCCTCCGCCTGAGCTTTGCTCCCGGCCTGAGCCTTGCTCTCCGCCGTGACGAACTCGTCGTCGTCGATCTGCTCCCGCCACGTCGACCACTGCAGGGCGATCTCGTCGGCGCCGAGCCGCCGTTGCGCAGGTCCCCAGTCGGTGGTGTCCGGAGGACTGAGCGGCGCCCGCTCCGTGAGCTCGGGAGCCGGGTCGTGCGGGGCGGGAACCCCCGGCGCCGCGACAGCGACCGCGAGGGGCCAACCCGGCAGCGCGCAGACGACCGTCCGCTCGTCGGGGGACAGTTCGTGCTCCATGCCGCAGTCCCAGGACGCGATCGCGACGGCGACCAACGAGACATCGTCGATGACGACCGTCCACCGCGCGCCGTCGCCGTCCTGACCGAGCACGATTCCGTACCCGTCGGCCAGCGGCGCCAGGTCGAGCGCCGCGCAGGCCTCCGGGTAGTCGTCCCCCAGCACGCTGGGGAACTTCGAGGGCGTCAACAGCACCGCCGTCAGCACGTACAGCGCGTCGTCGTCCCCGGTGGCGGCGGTGTCATCATCCGTCCCGGCCATCCCAACCTCCCCATCGCAACGTTCGTCGGCGCACCCTAGTGCGACCGGAAGGTGCTTGTCACGGGCCCGAAGCCCACGCGGACCTGCAGTTATCCGGCTGGACAGGGGCGAAACGACCGTCGCGGCCCTGGCCGTCAGCCTGTCGGCAGACCGAGCAGCGTCCGCGCCACGGTACGGGGTGACTCGTCACGCTCGCGCGCCAGGGCGATGACCGCGCGACAGGCCAGTTCGTTCACCCCGAACGACAAGGCCTCGGGCGACACCCAGGTAGCGGCCTCGTCGATCCGCTCCTGGTCGTCCTCCGCGCACGCCGACACATAGGCCGCGGCGGCCTCGAACAGGTTGTGCGCACGCTTCTCGGGGCGCTGCTTGGCGGGCCGCCGCTCTCCTGCCCCCTCGGCCGCCCTGGGGCCCCACAACATGCGGAATCTGGCGAACATGCCGGACATCGGACCGCCTTCCCCTGCGGGCTCGTCATCGCTGACCGTTCATCTGCTGCTACTCAACGTAGAGTTGAAGCCTCGGCGGCAGAAGGGGGGCGGCTCGGTGAAGCGCTACGAGCGACTCGAGCGGATTCGGCGGATGGACCCGCGTGAAGAGGCGTCGGAGATCTACCGGCTCAGCTCCGTCTACGAATTCCCCTGGGACTTCACCCGCGCCCTGGAACTGGCCCTCTACCGCACGTACGCCATCCCCGGCATCGGCCGCCTGCTCGCCGAGACGGCGGAGCTCACCGACCGCACGCAGAAGCGGTACGACGACACCGCGCTGCTTCTGGACACCGTCGTCGAGCACGGCTTCGACTCCGAGGAGGGGCGTACCGCGATCCGGCGCATCAACCAGATGCACCGCAGCTACGACATCGGCAACGCGGACATGCGGTACGTGCTCTGCACCTTCGTGGTCGTGCCCAAACGGTGGATCGACGCCTACGGGTGGCGCAGGATGTCACGGCACGAGATCGTCGCGTCCGTCGTCCACTACCGCACTCTGGGACGGCACATGGGCATCAAGGGCATCCCGGAGACGTACGAGGAGTTCGAGGCGTGCCTCGACGCCTACGAAGAGGCCCATTTCGGGTGGGACGAGGGCGCGCGTCGCGTCTCCGACGCGACCCTCGGCCTGATGGCCTCCTGGTACCCGCGCCCCCTGGCGCCCCTGCTGCGCGCCTCGACGCTCGCCCTGCTCGACGAGCCGCTGCTGCGGGCGTTCCGGTACGAGCCGCCGGGTGCTGCCACCCGCGCGCTGGTCCGCCGTGCCGTACGGGCGCGCGGCCGTCTGGTCCGGCTGCTGCCGCCCCGCAGGGCCCCGCACCACGCACGACACAACCGGGAGATCAAGGGTTACCCGAACGGCTACCGCGTAGCCGAGCTGGGCACGTGTCCGGTGCCAGGCGTGCGCGGCTGCCCCGCCTCACCCGTCACTCGCGTCGAGTGAGCCGATCGTGGCCCGCAGCCAGGACAGTTCGGCCACGCTCGTGGCCCGCGCGATGGTGAGGATGCCGCGCCTGAAGGGGTCGTCCAGCTCCTCGGCGCGCAGGGGCCGGTCGCCTTCGTAGAAGAAGCTGGCCGGCTCTTCCAGGAAAGTGAGCCTGCGGCGCAACACCGAGGCCTGCGCCGCGGGGTCGTCGAGGTGCCTCAGGAAGGCGAGCACCGTGAACCAGCGGTTCTCGTCGGTGATGTCGCTGCGCGCGGGTTCCGCGAGTCGGCGGCGCAGTGTGTCTTTGCCCTCCTCGGTGAGGGTCAGGACATGGCGAGGGGCGGCCACGGCGCCCGGCTCCGTCGTCCGCGCCAGCATGCCCGCCTTCTCCAGCCGCTTGATCGCGGGATACAGCGTGCTCTCGGCGACGGGTTTCACGTGCCCGGTCAGCGCGGTGAGGCGCTTGCGGAGTTCGTAGCCGTGCAAGGGGGAGTCGTACAGAAATCCGAGGATGGCCAGTTCCAGCATGTCTCGCATTGTGTCGCACGGGCGCTGCGCGTCGGCCGTCAGCGCCTCCGTTCCGCCACGCCCCGCTCCGTCGCTGTCGAGAGAACTTGATGCATCGCCACCGCAATACATCCGTGTCGAGGTATCCTCTTCGGGATGTCAGGAACGACGAAGCGGCTCCAGGAGGAGAAGCGATGAAGCAGGCAGAGTTCGACGGCAAAGGAAGTCGGATCCGCTGGACGGAGGCCGCAGGCGCGGGTCCGGCCCGGGTGTATGTGCACGGCCTGGGATCGGCCTCGACGGTCTACAACGCCCACATCGCCGCGCGGCCCGAACTGGCAGGGCGTCGCTCCCTGTTCGTGGACCTGCCGGGTCATGGCATCAGTGACCGGCCCGTGGACTTCGGTTACACCCTGGAGGATCACGCCGACGCGCTGGCCGCCGCTCTGGACGAGGCCCGTGTCACGGCGGCGGAGCTCGTCGCCCACAGCATGGGCGGCGCCGTGGCCATCGTGCTCGCGGACCGCCGGCCCGACTTGGTGTCCAGGCTCGTCCTCGTGGAAGCGAATCTCGACCCGTACCCTCCGGACGTGGTGGGCGGCAGCGGCATCACCTCGTACTCGGAGCGGGAGTACGTCGAAAACGGCGGCCACGCGCGCGTGCTCGACAAGATCGGCCCCACCTGGGCCGCCACCATGCGACTCGCCGACCCGCTCGCCCTCCACCGGACCGCGACCGGACTCGCGCGCGGCACCACGCCCACGATGCGCCGTCTCCTGGAGACGTCGACGGTGGCCCGTGTCTACCTCCAGGGGGAACTGAGCGGCGAACTGGACGACAGGAAAGGCCTGGAGGCCGCCGGTGTGCGCGTGGTGACCGTACCCGGAGCGGGACACAACATCATGTTCGACAACCCCGACGCCCTTGCGGCCGAGGTCGCCGCAACGGCCTGAGGTCTCAGCTCCGGTGTACGGCGAGCGCCAGGAAGCGGGCGTCCTCGTCGGCGTACGACGTCATGTCCCATCCGGAACCTGCCAGCAGAGGCCGCAGATTCGCCTCCGCGCGCAGATCGTCCGGCGTGATCCGGCGACCCTGGCGGGCCGCGAGCGCCGCCCGGCCGATCGGATGGAACAGCGCCAGCGTGCCGCCGGGACGCACCACCCGCGCCAACTCCCGCAGATTCGCCTCCGGGTGCGGGAGGTGGGCGACGAGGCCCGCGCCGAACACGGCGTCGAGCGATCCGGTGCGCAGCGGCAGCGCGGCGACGTCGGCGAGCAGCAGCTGCCCGTCGCGGTCCCGCCCGGCCCGTACGGCGGCTGCCAGCATCGCCGGGGTCAGATCGGCTCCGATGACCACTCCGGACGGTCCCACGGCCGCTCGCAGCGGCGGCAGGGCGCGCCCGGTGCCGCAGCCCGCGTCGAGTACCCGGTCGCCCTCGCGCAGACCGAGTTCGGCCGCCGCCGCCGCGTACGCGGGCCCGTCGTCGGGAAACCTGACGTCCCAGTCGGCGGCGCGCGCCGTGAAGAATTCCCGGACGTGTGTGTGGTTCTCGCTCATGTTCCGCATGATCCCGCACCGACACGAAGGACGACACTGCGCACACGTTCGAGCGTGACACGATCGCTCGCCTGCCTCTCTGCGTCAGATTGCAACACTTTTCGAAATGCGCCCTCTTCGTGCGCCCCTACCCGGGCTAACGTCCGTGGGCCATGGGACACCTGGACCACGCCGCCTTCGGCTGGCTGACCCCCGTTCTGTCGTACGCGATGGCCTGTACCGGCGCCGCTCTCGGGCTGCGCTGCACGGTCCGCGCGCTCGGCGCCACCGGGCGTTCGCGCCGCAACTGGCTCCTCGCCGCGGCCTCGGCCATCGCCACCGGCATCTGGACGATGCACTTCGTGGCGATGCTCGGGTTCAGCGTCGGCGGCACCGAGATCCGTTACGACGTCCCGCTGACCATCCTGAGTCTGCTCGTCGCCCTGGTCGTCGTGGGCGCGGGTGTCTTCGCCGTCGGATACGGCCGCGACCGGGGGCGTTCGCTCGCCCTGGGCGGACTCACCACAGGGCTCGGGGTCGCGAGCATGCACTACCTCGGGATGGCCGCGCTGCGGCTGCACGGCTCCGTGCGCTACGACCCGTTGCTCGTCGGACTCTCCGTGGCGATCGCCGTGGTCGCGGCGACCGCGGCCCTGTGGGCGGGGCTCAACATCAAATCGCCTGTCGCGGTCGTCGGGGCCTCACTCGTCATGGGCGGCGCCGTGAGCAGCATGCACTACACCGGAATGCTGGCGGTCAGCGTCCGCGTCAGCCCTTCCGGTCAGGCTCTTCCCGGGGCCACGGTGATGCAGTTCGTCTTCCCCCTCGCCGTCGGCCTCGGGTCCTACCTCTTCCTGACCTCGGCGTTCGTCGCGCTGTCACCCACGGCCCACGAGCGCGAGGCATCCGCGGCGGCCCAGCGGCCGGTCGAGAGCGCCGCGCGCTGACCACGGTCCCGGTACCGAGCCGACCGCCCGGAATGCCCCCGAATCATTGAGTGAGGAGGCCATGCGTACACCCCGTACAACCCCCGCACCCGGCGCCGAGCCGCCGTCCCAGGCTCCGGCGCGCGGCCGTCGTGCCCATGCCGGCCCGCCCGCCGAGGAGCACGGCGGCCGCGACGAGAACGCCGGCGGGATGGGACCCGGGGCGAACCCGCGTCCCGAGGCGATCCCACGTCCCGCCGGTCGTTGGAGTCCGCGCCCCCGCACCGTGCGGGCGAAGATCATCTGTCTGTTGATGGTGCCGGTCGTCTCGCTGTTCGCGCTGTGGGCGTATGCCACGGTGGCCACGGCTCAGGACGTCGCGCGACTGCGACAGCTGCAACGCGTGGACTCCATGATCCGTGTTCCGATCGACGACGCCGTCACCGCGTTGCAGGCCGAGCGGGCGGCGTCCGTCCGCTACGCGACCGATCCGGACTCCGAGCGGCAGAGCGACCTCAGGGCGCTCGCGGAACGCACCGACCACGCGGTGGCGAAACTGCGGCTCGGCGACCGCAACACCGTCGCCGACGGCGCCGACCTGCCTGCCGGGGTGGCAGGGCGCCTCGACTCCTTCGTCACCGCAGCGGAGGACCTGCGAACGCTGCGCAGCGCCGTACGGGAGCGCCGTACCGGCTGGGACGAGACCTACGGGCAGTACACCGAGGCCATTTCGGCGGCCTTCGCGGTGACCGGCTCACTCACCAGCGTCGAGGACCCGGGTCCGGGATCCGAGGCGCGCGTGCTCCTCGAGTTCTCGAGGGCGGGGGAGGCGCTCGCGCAGGAGGACACGGTGCTGTCCGGCGCGCGGCTCGCGGGCACCCTGGACGGCGAACGACTGCGGCTGTTCACCGGAGCCGTGGCCACCCGCCGTGCGCTGACCGACGCGTCCGTCGCGGATCTGCGGGGGGCCGAACAGGCGTCCTGGCGCGACCTCATGGGCGGTAGTGCGTACGCCGACGTGGGCGCCGTCGAGGACAGGGCGCTCGCGTCCCGGCCGGGCGCCACCGCCGTGGACGCCGCGCCGGAAGGCGACTGGAACGCGGCTCACGCGCGCGTGCGTGACGCCATGCGCACGATCGAGGCCGACGCGGGCCGAGGTGTCGAGGGCCGGGCCTACCCGCTGAGCCGCGGTCTTCGAACGCCCGCCGGCGCCGCCGTCGTGTTCGGTCTCACCGCCGTCGCCGCGTCACTCGTCATCTCCGTACGCATCGGCCGCGGCCTGGTCGTCGAACTGGTGGCCCTGCGCAACAGCGCCCTCGAGATCGCCCGGCGCAAACTCCCCGACGCCATGCGCAAACTGCGCGCGGGGGAGGAGATCGACGTCCGGGCCGAGGCCCCGTCGGGGCCGCCCTCCGACGACGAGACCGGCCAGGTCGCGGAGGCCCTGAACACCGTCCACCGGGCCGCCCTGCACGCCGCGGTCGAACGCGCGGAACTCGCGAGCGGAATCTCCGGAATCTTCGTCAATCTCGCCCGCCGCAGCCAAGTCCTCGTGCATCGCCAACTGAGCCTGCTGGACAGCATGGAGCGCCGGTCCGAGGATCCGGACGAACTGGGCGACCTCTTCAGGCTCGACCACCTCACCACCCGTATGCGGCGCCACGCGGAGAACCTCATCATCCTCTCGGGCGCGGCACCCGGCCGGGCCTGGCGCATGCCGGTCTCACTGACGAACGTGGTCCGCGCGGCCGTGTCCGAGATCGAGGACTACGCGCGCGTGGACGTACGGCAGTTCCCGGAGACGTCCGTCATCGGCGCCGCTGTCGCGGACCTCACGCATCTCCTTGCGGAAGTCGTCGAGAACGCCGCGCAGTTCTCACCGCCGCACACCCATGTCCGTATCACCGGTGAGCCGGTCGGCAACGGCTACGCCCTGGAGGTCGAGGACCGGGGGCTGGGGATGGGCAAGGAGACACTCGACGAGGCCAATCGACGCATCGAGGAGACCGAGACGCTCGACCTGTCCGACAGCGACCGTCTCGGTCTCTTCGTGGTCAGCAGGCTCGCCGCCCGGCACGACATCAAGGTGCACCTGCGGACCTCGCCCTACGGAGGCACCACCGCGGTCGTCCTGCTTCCCACGGCGCTGCTGCACCCAGGTTCGGCGGAACGATCCCCTCGCGGGGCGGACACCGAAGAGCCCGCGGAACGCGAGTACGCGCGCGTGTCGGCCGCCCCCGAAAGGGAGGTCGTCCAGGCGCCCGCCGAGCGGCCCGTCCTCGTGGCTCCCGTACAGGCCGCCGTCGAAGCCCCCGTGGACACCACACCCGAAACACCGCCACCTGGAGTCACCACCTTGCGGCTGCACCGCACTCCGGAAGCCTCCGACGGTGACGACGGCCTCCCCAGGCGCGTACGGCAGGCCAGCCTTGCACCCCAACTGCGCGAAGAGCGCCCTGAGGAGCCGGCCCATGCGCCCGGTCCCCGGAGCGAAGACACCCGCACCCCCGAACTCGTACGGGACCGTATGACGGCCTACCGCGACGGCTGGGCGCGCGGCAGCGGCCGGACATCCGGTCCCGGCGGCACCTCAGCCCCCGACGCGGGTGGCGACAGCGGCGAAGGAGACCCCGCGTGATTCAGGACCCGAGCCTGCGGGCTGCCCAGAGATCCGGCGAGCTCGACTGGCTGCTGGACGACCTGGTGCTTCGTGTGGCCGAAGTACGGCACGCGGTGGTGCTGTCGAACGACGGGCTGGCGGTGGGAGCCTCCACCGGCCTTGGCCGCGCGGACGCCGAACACCTGGCCGCTGTCGCCTCCGGCTTCCACAGTCTGGCGAAAGGCGCGGGCCGTCATTTCGGTGCCGGGGGCGTACGCCAGACGCTGGTCGAGATGGACGACGGCTTCCTGCTCGTGGCGGCAGCGGGCGACGGGTCGTGCCTGTCCGTCCTCACCGCCGCGACGGCCGACATCGGGCTGGTGGCCTACGAGATGGCACGGCTGGTCAAGCGCGTCGGCGAGCACCTCCACGCACCTCCGCGCGCCGCCGCGCAACCGCCCGCCGCCGGATCGGCCGAGGAGGGCCGATACGGATGAGCGAGGGCGTGGTGGGCAGCCAGTGGTACGACAACGAGGCGGGACCCCTCGTCCGCCCGTACGCGATGACGGGCGGACGCACCCAACCCGGCCCCACCGGGGTGCGCTTCGACCTGATCGCTCTGGTCACCCTCGAAACGGCCGCGCCCGGGGCCGACGACGACTCGCTTCTCGGGCCGGAACACCGCCACCTCATCGACCTGTGCCGTGTCGAGACCCAGTCCGTGGCCGAGCTCGCCGCGGACACCGACCTGCCGGTAGGCGTGGTCAGAGTGCTGCTGGGCGACCTGCTGGAACGCGGCCGCGTCACGGTCAGCCGCCCGGTGCCGCCCGCACAGCTGCCCGACGAGCGGATCCTCCACGAGGTGATCGAAGGGTTGAGGGCGCTCTAGATGAACGATGTCGGCCCGGCCAGTACCCGCTTTTGCCCACGTCCGGACGCCGAACAGCCGCGAGACGGTCGCAACGGTCCATTAGCGGTCCGTTCCCGCGCGGGGAAGGCGCAGTTGCCATGATGCTGACTTCGCGCACCCGCAGACCTGTACCGAATGCACCGAAGCGCCCGCCATGCACCTGCGTCCCACCCCACCGGGTGCGGACGGGCCATGCCGACCTTTGTCGGCACTCCCGAGGGAAGTGATCGATGGTCTCCGAGAACTCCGACGCCTCGGCCGCCGAGTCGTCCGCGCTGGCATTGAAGATACTGGTCGCCGGTGGGTTCGGCGTGGGGAAGACCACCCTGGTGGGCGCGGTCAGCGAGATCCGCCCGTTGCGCACCGAGGAACTGCTGAGCGAGGCAGGCCAGTCGGTGGACGACACCGAGGGTGTGGACCGCAAGGCCACGACGACCGTCGCCATGGACTTCGGCCGCATCACCATCCGGTCCGGTCTCTCCCTCTACCTCTTCGGCACCCCGGGCCAGGACCGCTTCTGGTTCCTGTGGGACGAACTGTCGCTGGGCGCGCTCGGAGCCGTCGTCCTCGCGGACACCCGGCGGCTCGAGGACTGCTTCCCGGCGGTGGACTACTTCGAGCACCGGCACATCCCGTTCGTGGTGGCCGTCAACTGCTTCGCGGGCGCCCGGGCCTACGGAGCCCAGGACGTGTCCCGCGCCCTCGACCTCGACCGGGGCACGCCGGTGGTGCTCTGTGACGCCCGTGACCGGGACTCCGGCAAGGAGGTGCTGATCCGACTGGTGGAGTACGCCGGGCGGGTGCACACCGCCCGGCTGCTCGACTCCGTCGGCTGAGAAGCCGAGTCGCCGGAGGCCCACGGACGAGGGGATCCATGGAGTGTCGTTCGGAACAGGCGGACGTTCGCGGAGGCGGTCGGCCACAGGACGTCGCATCTCACAGTCAGCCTGATCCGAACGACGGGATCCGCGTCGGCCTGCCGTACACGGCTGTGCCGCCTGGCCTACTCCGCCACCGCGGAGTAGGCCAGGATCTTGTCGATCGGCACGCGTACGAGGAGTTCGCCCGGGACTCCGTTGCGTTTCCCGAACTCCTCCGCCCGCTCCGCACCCATGTAGCGGCCACCGATTCGGGCGGCCCAGCGGCGCAACTCGTCAGGGTCCTCGGACAGTTCGGCGCGGCCTTCCAGCACCACGAAGTCGAACGGCGGCCGGTCGTCGTCCACACAGAGGGCGACGCGGCCGTCACGGGCCAGGTTCCGTCCCTTCACGGTCTCCTTCGAGGTGTTGAAGATCAGGTCGTCACCGTCCAGCAGGAACCAGATCGGCGCCACGTGCGGACTCCCGTCCGCCCGGACGGTCGACAGTTTTCCGGTGCGGGTGCCGTGCGAGACGAAGGCCCGCCATTGCTCGTCGGTCATCTTCTGTGCCATGCCCCCATCCTCCTTGCCCGGAGGGCGGCCGTGGGGAAGGCTGGCTGGTCGAATCCTCCGGTCAGGGGGAGACACGACACGGGGAGACGGACATGGAGCAGAACACGCGACTCGGCTGGCTGCTGGACGATCTGACCGCGCGCGTCGAACACGTCCGGCACGCGTTGGTGCTCTCCAACGACGGGCTGGTGACGGGGGCGAGTACGGGACTTCGACGCGAGGACGCCGAACACCTGGCGGCGGTCTCGTCGGGTCTGCACAGTCTGGCCAAGGGCTCCGGCCGTCACTTCGGCGCGGGCCAGGTGCGTCAGACGATGATCGAGTTCGACGAAGCGGTGCTCTTCGTCACCGCGGCGGGAGACGGCAGTTGCCTGTGCGTTCTCAGTGCCGCCGAGGCCGACATCGGCCAGGTCGCCTACGAGATGACGCTGCTGGTGAACCGTGTCGGCGAACACCTGCGAGTGGACACGCGCCAGCCGGAGCGATCCCCCTCGCTGGACTCCTGACCTGCGGAGACGTGTTCGCGGCGGAGTTATCCACAGGCGCGCCACGAGATCGTCCGGACCGGCTACGGTTTTTCTCGAGGCAAGCGCACACCGGCGCGAGCACCGTACTCCACGGGGGAGACCGTCATGTCCGGTAACACCGTCACGCAGTCCGCCAGTTGGTCGCTCGCCCGCGCCGCCCGCGAGCTGGAGCTCAGGCGCGGCGAGTTCGACCTGGCGGTGCACCTCGGATACGTGCGCACCGTTCCCGACGAAGGGGGAGGGGGAGGGGGACGCCGGGTCGCCCGTGCGGAGATCGACCGCGTGCGTTCCCAAGAGGAATTTCCCGAGGCGCTGCGAGAGCGGGTCAAGGCTGTCGGTACGACCGAGGGGGCCGCCCTCCTGGGCATTTCCACCGCCAGGTTCACACGCCTCGCACGCTTGGGTCTCGTGGTGCCGGTCAAGTTCTACCTGAACCGCTACAGGGCCGTGGTCTGGCTGTACCTGGCCGAGGAACTGCGCCGGTTCCCGGCCGACAGGCAGAACGCTCCGCTGCTCAGGGGCCGTACGCCCGAGGGACTCCGCGACCAGCTGGAGGGCGGCCTGGACCTCCGGCCCCGTAACTGGCGGGGGCGGTACATGGGATTCCTGCTGCGCCAGGCCGAGGGCCCCTGGGCGAGGGCAGCGGTCGTGGCCTCCCTGCTCGACCCCGCCCAGGTGGCGGAGGTCGTCAGGGATCCGTACGAGCGCGCCTGCCTGAACCGCTTCCGCCCCGAACGCCCCTCCCACAGTGCACCGGACTCGCCCGCCGCGCACCTCGTCTCCCGCATCATGACGGCCGAGGACCCCGACGAGATCAGCTGGCTCCGCGCCGACCTGGGGCAGGCCGTCGCCGAAGCCCGAGAGACGCACCCCGCACCGCGTCCGACGCCGAGGGCTCAGCCCGGCGTCGTCCCGGAACCGGCCGGATCGTCCCCGGCCCCTTCACCCTCGGTGGCCTCTCGGCCGGCTGTTCCAGCTGCGGCGTCCTTCGCTCCGGCTGCCCGGGCGCCGGTCGGTGCCGGGGCAGCCGGAGCAGCACCGGTCGGCGCCGCGCCGGTCACGTCTCCGGCGGTGGCTTCGTGGCCGCGGACAGCCACTCCCGAAGATCCGCCCGCGTCCGAGGAACGCGGGCGGCCGGGCGGGCTGCTCGGCTGGTTGCGCCGCAGAAGCACCTGACGACCTGGCAATCTGACGGATCGTCATCGGCGCGTCTCTACAGCGCTCGGAACAGACCTTCCTGGACGACGGAGACGAGCAGGCGCCCCTCGATGTCGTAGATGCGTCCGCGGGCCAGCCCTCGCCCGCCGGTCGCGATGGGCGACTCCTGGTCGTACAGGAACCACTCGTCCGCCCGGAACGGCCGATGGAACCACATGGCGTGGTCGAGGGAGGCCATGTCGAAGCCACGCGGCCCCCACAGAGGCTCCACCGGGATGCGGACGGCGTCCAGGAGCGTCATGTCACTCGCGTACGTGAGGGCGCACGTGTGCACGAGCGGGTCGTCGCCCAGCGGTCCCACGGCCCGCATCCACACAGCGCTGCGCGGCTCCGCGTCCTTGATCTCGTTCGGCGTCCAGCGCAGCCGGTCCACGTACCGGATGTCGAACGGCTGGCGACGCGCCATGCGTTCCAACGCCTCCGGAAGCGTGCCCAGATGCTTGGTGATCTCCTGCGGCAGCGTCGGCAGCGACTCGGGGTCGGGGACTTCGCGAGCCGGCGGCAGTTGGTGCTCGAAAGTCCCTTCCTCAGGCTTGTGAAAGGAGGCGGTCAGATTGAAGATCGTGCGTCCCTGCTGCACGGCGGTGACACGCCGCGTGGTGAAAGAGCGCCCGTCCCGGACCCGTTCGACCTGGTACACGATCGGCACGCCCGGCCTGCCCGGACGCAGGAAGTACGCGTGCAGCGAGTGCACCGGGCGGTCGCCCTCCGTGGTACGCCCGGCGGCGACCAGCGCCTGGCCGGCCACCTGGCCGCCGAAGACACGCTGCAGCGACTCGTCCGGGCTGCGGCCGCGGAAGATGTTGACCTCTATCTTCTCCAGGTCGAGCAGGTCGACGAGTCTCTCGGCTGGGTTTGTCATGTGTCGGATTCTCCTGTGCTCACAACTGGCCGACGTCGGTGACCTTGACGACGGCGCGGCCCTCCGCGTCGGACGCCGTGAGGTCGACCTCCGCGCTGATGCCCCAGTCGTGGTCGCCGTTCGGGTCGGCGAAGGTCTGACGGACGCGCCACAGGCTGTTCTGCGGCTCCTCCACGATGGACAGCAGCTTGGGGCCGCGGGCGTCCGGGCCGGTGCCCAGGTCCTCGTACTCGTCCCAGTACTTGTCCATCGCCTCACCCCAGGCATCGGCGTCCCAGCCGGAGTCGGCGTCCATGGCGCCCAGCTCGTCGACGTGGTCGAGGGCGGCGAGTTCGACACGGCGGAACATCGCGTTGCGGACGAGGACACGGAAGGCGCGGGCGTTCGCCGTGACCGGTTTGACCTGGTCGGCCTTCTCCTGGGCCTCCTCGGCCGTCATCTCCTCCGGGTTGGCGAGCTGCTCCCACTCGTCCAGCAGGCTGGAGTCGACCTGGCGCACCAACTCGCCCAGCCAGGCGATCAGATCCTCCAGGTCCTCGGACTTGAGGTCGTCCGGGACGGTGTGTTCCAGGGCTTTGTAGGCACTGGCCAGGTAGCGCAGCACAATGCCCTCGGTGCGGGCGAGCTCGTAGAAGGAGACGAACTCGGTGAAGGACATGGCGCGTTCGTACATGTCACGGATCACGGACTTCGGCGACAGCGGATGGTCGCCGACCCACGGGTGGCTCTTACGGTAGGTGTTGTAGGCGTGGAAGAGCAACTCCTCCATCGGCTTGGGGTACGACACGTCCTGGAGCCGCTCCATGCGCTCCTCGTACTCGACGCCGTCCGCCTTCATCGCGGCCACGGCCTCGCCCCGCGCCTTGTTCTGCTGGGCCGCGAGGATCTGCCGCGGGTCGTCCAGGGTGGATTCCACGACGGACACCATGTCCAGGGCGTAGGACGGGGACTCGGGGTCCAGGAGGTCGAACGCGGCGAGCGCGAACGTCGACAGCGGCTGGTTGAGCGCGAAGTCCTGCTGCAGGTCGACGGTGAGACGCACGATGCGGCCCTCGGCGTCCGGGGTGTCCAGCTTCTCGACGATGCCGCCGTCGAGGAGCGAGCGGTAGATCGCGATCGCCCGCCGGATGTGCCGCAGCTGCTGCTTGCGCGGCTCGTGGTTGTCCTCCAGCAGATGCCGCATCGCCTCGAAGGCGTTCCCGGGCCGGGCGATGACCGACAGAAGCATCGTGTGGGTCACCCGGAAGCGGGAGGTGAGCGGCTCGGGTTCGGAGGAGATGAGCTTTTCGAAGGTGTTGTCCGTCCAGCCGACGAAGCCCTCGGGAGCCTTCTTGCGCACCACCTTGCGACGCTTCTTCGGGTCGTCGCCGGCCTTGGCGAGGGCCTTCTCGTTCTCGATCACGTGCTCGGGCGCCTGCGCGACGACGAATCCCGCCGTGTCGAAGCCCGCCCGCCCCGCGCGCCCCGCGATCTGGTGGAACTCACGGGCGCGCAGCGTGCGCACGCGATTGCCGTCGTACTTCGTCAGCGCGGTGAACAGCACGGTGCGGATGGGGACGTTGACGCCGACGCCCAGGGTGTCCGTGCCGCAGATGACCTTCAGCAGGCCGGCCTGGGCCAGCTTCTCGACCAGCCGACGGTACTTGGGGAGCATGCCGGCGTGATGGACGCCGATTCCGTGGCGTACGTAGCGGGAGAGGTTCTGGCCGAACTTGGTGGTGAACCGGAAGTTGCCGATCAGCTCGGCGATCTGGTCCTTCTCCTCCCGGGTGCACATGTTGATGCTCATCAGTGCCTGCGCCCGCTCCACGGCCTGCGCCTGGGTGAAGTGGACGATGTAGACCGGGGCCTGCTTGGTCGCGAGCAGTTCGGTGAGCGTCTCCGTCAGCGGAGTCAGCACGTACTCGTAGGAGAGAGGCACGGGCCGGGTCGCCGAGCGGACCACCGACGTGGGGCGGCCGGTGCGCCGGGTGAGGTCCTTCTCGAACATCGAGACGTCGCCGAGCGTCGCCGACATCAGGATGAACTGTGCCTGGGGCAGTTCCAGGATCGGGATCTGCCACGCCCAGCCGCGGTCGCCCTCCGCGTAGAAGTGGAACTCGTCCATCACGACCTGGCCGACATCGGCGTGCTTGCCGTCCCGCAGCGCGATGGACGCCAGCACCTCGGCGGTACAGCAGATGACGGGCGCGTCGGCGTTGACGGAGGCGTCGCCGGTGAGCATGCCCACGTTCTCGGTGCCGAACATCTTGCACAGCTCGAAGAACTTCTCCGACACGAGCGCCTTGATCGGTGCCGTGTAGAAAGTGACCTCGTCCCGGGCGAGCGCGGCGAAGTGCGCACCCGCGGCGATCATGCTCTTCCCCGAGCCGGTGGGGGTCGAGACGATCACGTTCGCCCCCGAGACCACCTCGATCAGCGCCTCCTCCTGGTGGGGATAGAGCGTGAGACCACGTTCCCCGGCCCACGACTCGAAGGCTTCGTAGAGGGCGTCGGGATCTGCGGTCTGCGGCAGCTGATCGATAAGGGTCACGCCCCCATCTTGCCTGTCGACCCGCTCGATGGGGGAATCGGATGTCAGGCCGAAGATCACGAACGTTACGCTGTGGCGCCGGCGAAGCGTCACCGTACGCGGGTAACTGGACAGCGGCACAAGCGGAATGGGGCGGGGAACGGCCATGATGGGACCAGCACACTCACTGTCGGGGGCCGCGGCCTGGCTCGGTGTCGGGGCGGCGGCCGCCGCCACCGGTCACACCATGCCCTGGCCGGTCCTCCTCGTCGGGGCTCTGATCTGCGCGGGGGCCGCGCTCGCCCCCGACCTGGACCACAAGGCGGCGACCATCTCGCGGGCCTTCGGACCGATCTCACGTGGGGTGTGCGAGATCGTCGACAAGCTCTCGTACGCGGTCTACAAGTCGACACGCAAGGCCGGCGACCCGCGGCGCTCCGGTGGCCATCGCACGCTGACGCACACCTGGCTGTGGGCGGTGGTGATCGGCGCGGGATCCTCGGTGATGGCGATCACCGGTGGGCGCTGGGCGGTCCTGGCGATCCTGTTCGTGCACATGGTGCTCGCGATCGAGGGGCTGCTGTGGCGGGCCGCGCGCGGGTCCAGCAGCGACGTCCTGGTCTGGCTGCTGGCCGCGACCAGCGCCTGGATCCTCGCCGGGATCCTGGACAAGCCGGGCAACGGCTCGGACTGGCTGTTCACCGCGCCCGGCCAGGAGTACCTGTGGCTCGGCCTGCCGATCGTCCTGGGTGCGCTGGTGCACGACATCGGGGACGCGCTGACGGTGTCCGGCTGCCCGATCCTGTGGCCGATCCCGCTCGGCCGCAAGCGCTGGTACCCGATCGGGCCGCCCAAGGTGATGCGTTTCCGGGCCGGCAGCTGGGTCGAGCTCAAGGTGCTGACGCCGGTGTTCATGCTGCTGGGCGGGGTGGGCTGCGCGGCGGCGCTCAACTTCATCTGACCGAAGACCGGGGGAGCGCCGCGTCCGGCGACGACGGCGCTCCCGCGCCCGGTGGACGTGACGCTCCCGCGCCCGGCGGCGACGGTCTCAGGGCCTCACGCCGTGTCCTTCTTCTCCCCGCCCTGTTCGGAGCTTCCGTAGCGCTTCTCGAACTGCGCGATGCGGCCCTCGGTGTCCACCGTCCGGGCCTTGCCGGTGTAGAACGGGTGGCTCTCCGAGGAGATCTCGACATCGACGACCGGGTAGGTCTCGCCGTCGTCCCACTCGATGGTCCGCTCGCTCGTCGCCGTGGAACGGGTGAGGAAGGCGAATCCGGCGGCCCGGTCCCGGAAGACGACAGAGTGGTAGTCGGGCTGCTTCTCCTGCTGCATGGGTGCTCCTTGCGTGGGAAGGGCAGGCCGGGGAAGGCCCGGTCAGCCGGACATGGTGTCCTCGTCGACGATGTGCATCGCGGCTTCCTCGGCCGAGGCCGCGGCGCCGTCGATGCCGACGTCGGTGGCGATCAGCCCGCTCTCCTCGTCCTCGTGCGCTCCTTCGGCAGGGGCGACGAGACGGCCGGAGCGGGCGGCGCCCACCTCGTTGTCCAGGGGCTCGCCGTCCCCGTCCGGGTAGTCGCCGATGCCGTCCCCGTCGGGCTCCACGACATCGGGCAGCTCTTCCGCGAGGCGCTGGTCCAGGGTCTCGCCGTGCCTGCGCTCGGAGGCGGTCACGCCGGAGTGCTCCACCGCCCACGGCCGCTCCGGCGGGGACCAGCCCCGGTCGAGTGGGTCACCCACACCGTCGGCGTCCAGGGTGTCCTCGACGTCGAGCAGCCCCGCGTCGTCCTGCACCTCGGATCCGTCGGGCTGGTAGACGTCGTCTCCCCATCCGTCGGCGCTCTCCACGGGTACCTCCAGGTGATGCGGGTGAGCCCGGTCCCACCACCCTCGACGGCGGGCACGGCCACTGGACACCGGCCCCGCCCCGCGCGAACCGGGTGGCTCCCGGACGCTCCCCGAATCGGTGCCGACATCCAGCCTTCCACTCCGGTTCGGCACCGCGCAACGCCACAGGCTCCGCCGCGGGACCTACCCGTCCACGGAGCGAGGCCGCGGACACCGGTGCGGCGGCCCCGCCGGAATGGCGCCGGCCGCTCCACCGCTGTCCACGCATGCCCCCCTGACCGCACCGGCGCGGCCCGCGCGTCCGGGCCGCGTCGCTCGGTCAGGACCACGTCATCCGTGCCAGGACCTCCACAGGGCCGCGTAGGCGCCGTCCGCAGCGACCAGGTCGTCGTGACTGCCCAGCTCACTGATCCGGCCGTTCTCCACGACGGCGATGACATCCGCGTCGTGGGCGGTGTGCAGCCGGTGCGCGATGGCGACGACGGTACGTCCGTCGAGGACGCGCGCCAGCGAGCGTTCCAGATGACGGGCCGCCCGCGGGTCGAGGAGCGAGGTCGCCTCGTCCAGCACCAGCGTGTGCGGATCGGCGAGGACCAGCCGGGCCAGCGCGATCTGCTGGGCCTGCGCCGGAGTGAGCGCCAGTCCGCCCGAACCGACCTCGGTGTCCAGACCGTCGCCCAGAGCCCCGGCCCAGCCGTCGGCGTCGACCGCGCCCAGGGCCGCCCACAGCTCGGCGTCGGCCGCTCCCGTCCGGGCGAGCAGCAGGTTGTCGCGCAGGGAGCCCACGAAGACGTGGTGCTCCTGGTTGACCAGGGCCACGTGGGTACGGACCGCCTCCGCGGGCATCCGCGAGAGTTCGGCGCCGCCGAGCGTGATGCGGCCGTCCCTGGGGGCGTAGATCCCGGCGAGCAGCCTTCCCAGGGTGGACTTGCCCGCACCGGACGGGCCGACCAGCGCGAGCCTGGTGCCCGGCGCGACCTCCAGGGAGACCTTGCGCAGCACGTCCACGCCGGCGCGGTAACCGAACCGCACCTCATCCGCGTGCACGTCGCGCCCGTCCGGCATCACCTCGGGATCACCGGCCGCCGGCTCGATGTCCCGGACGCCGACCAGCCGCGCGAGCGAGACCTGGGCGACCTGCAGCTCGTCGTACCAGCGCAGGATCAGGCCCACCGGGTCGACCAGCATCTGCGCGATGAGCGCGCCCGTCGTCAGCTGACCCACATCGATCCAGCCCCGCAGGACGAAGACCCCGCCGATCATGAGGACCGAGCAGAGGACCGTGACATGGGTGAGGTTGACGACAGGAAAGAGGACCGACCGCAGCCACAGGGTGTAGCGCTCCCAGGCCGTCCACTCCTTGATGCGGCGCTCGGACAGGTCGATGCGGCGCTCGCCCAGGCGGTGCGCCTCGACGGTGCGTCCGGCGTCCACGGTCTCGGCGAGGGCGGCGGCCACGGCGGCGTAGCCGGCGGCCTCCGAGCGGTAGGCGGCGGGGGCACGCTTGAAGTACCAGCGGCAGCCGACGACCAGCAGAGGGACGGCGACCAGGACCGCGGGGGCGAGGGGCGGTGCGGTGACGGCCAGCCCTCCGAGCAGCAGCACGACCCACACCACGCCGATGGCGAGCTGGGGCACGGCTTCGCGCATCGCGTTGGCGAGGCGGTCGATGTCGGTGGTGATGCGGGACAGCAGGTCGCCCGTGCCGGCCCGTTCCAGCACGCCCGGCGGCAGCCCGACCGACCGGATGAGGAAGTCCTCGCGCAGGTCGGCGAGCATGCGTTCGCCGAGCATGGCGCCGCGCAGCCGCACCTCGCGCACGAAGACGGCCTGGATGACGAGCGCGGCCAGGAACAGCGCGGCGGTGCGTTCCAGGTGGAGATCCCGGGCATGGTCCGAGACCCGCTCGACGACCGCGCCCAGCAGATAGGGCCCGGCCATCGAGGCGACCACGGCCACCGTGTTGACGGTGACGAGCAGCAGAAAGGCCCGGCGGTGCCGTTGGAAGAGTTCGGTGACGTAGGCGCGTACGGTCGAGGCGGCGCCGACGGGCAGGGTGTTCGCCGTCGTCGGGGCCGCCGGGTCGTACGCCGGTGGCGCCAGGCCGATCATGCGGTTTCCTCGATTTCTTCCAGTTCGTCGATCTTGCTGGTCCTGCCGAGCTCGTCGAGCTTGTCGATCTTGTCGAGCCCGTCCGGGGGGTCGACGGTGCCGACGCCCGCGCCTCCACCGTCGGTGGCGGCTTCCTCGTCCGTCTCCCGGGTGACCACCGCCCGGTACCGCGGTTCGCCGAGCACCAGCTCGCGGTGTACTCCTACGGCCGCGACCTCGCCCTCGTGGACGAGTACGACCCGGTCCGCGTGGTCCAGGAGCAGTGGTGAGGAGGTGAAGACGACCGTCGTGCGTCCGGCGCGCAGGGCGCGGACGCCGTCGGCGATCCGTGCCTCGGTGTGCGAGTCGACGGCCGAGGTCGGCTCGTCCAGGACCAGCACGCCGGGGTCGGTGACCAGCGACCGGGCCAGGGCCAGACGCTGGCGCTGGCCGCCCGACAGGGAGCGTCCGCGCTCGGTGATGCGGGCGTCCATCGGGTCCTCGGCGTCGACCGAGCCCTGCGTCAGCGCGTCCAGGACGTCGCCGCATTGCGCGGCGGCCAGCGCGTCGGCCGCGCTCACCTCACCCGAGGACGGCACGTCGAGCAGCTCGCGCAGCGAGCCGGACAGCAGCACCGGGTCCTTGTCCTGGACGAGGACGGCGGTACGCGCGGAGCCGAGGGGCAGGTCGTCGAGCGGTACGCCTCCCAGAAGCACGGAGGTGCCCTCCGTGGAAGGGTGGCCCCCCAGGCGCTCTGCGAGCACGCCCGCCGCGTCCGGGTCACCGCAGACCACGGCGGTGAGCCGTCCCGCGGGCGCGAGAAGCCCGGTGACGGGGTCGTACAGATCGCCGCCAGGCACCTCGGCCGCGCGTGACCCGCCGCTGTCCGTGGCGCGCTCGAGGGACAGCACCCGGGCGGCGCGCTTGGCGGACGGACGGGAGAAGGAGTACGCCATGGCGATCTCCTCGAAGTGCCGCAGCGGATAGGTGAGCAGCATGACCGTGCTGTACACGGTGACCAGTTCGCCGACCGTGATCCGGCCGTCGCGGGCCAGGTGCACGCCGTGCCAGATGACGGCGATCATGAGCAGGCCGGGCAGCAGCACCTGGACGGCCGAGATCAGCGACCACATGCGGGCACTGCGCACGGCTGCCCGGCGGACCTCCTGGGACGCGCGGCGGTAGCGGTCGAGGAACAGTTCCTCGCCGCCGATGCCGCGCAGCACGCGCAGACCCGCGACGGTGTCCGAGGCCAGCTCGGTGGCGCGTCCGGCCTTCTCGCGCTGGAAGTCGGCGCGCCGGGTGGCGCGCGGCAGCAGCGGCAGCACGGCGAGCGCCAGGACGGGCACGCCCACGGCGACGATCACGCCGAGTGCCGGCTGGTAGACGACCAGGCCGACGCAGACGAGGACGACGGTCAGCGCGGCCGCCGCGAACCGCGACAGGGCCTCCACGAACCAGCCGATCTTCTCGACGTCGCCGGTGGAGACGGCGACGACCTCGCCGGCCGCGACGCGCTGTGTCAGCGCCGAGCCGAGCTGGGCGGTCTTGTGCGCCAGCAACTGCTGGACGCGTGCGGCGGCGGTGATCCAGTTGGTGACCGCGGCCCGGTGCAGCATGGTTTCGCCCAGCGCGATGCCCGCACCGCACAGCCCCATCAGCCCGCCGGCCAGAGCGAGCCGCGTGCCGGATCCGTCGACGACGGCCTGCACGGACAGGCCCACACAGAACGGAAGCCCGGCGACGGCGGCGAAGTGCAGCAGTCCCCAGGCCAGGGCCTTGAACTGCCCGCCCAGCTGGTTCCGGCCGAGCCACCGCAGGAATCGGGGGCCGGAGCGGGCGTCCGGCACACCCGGGTCTGGATAGGGAAGGTCTTGAATCTGCATGACGTCCCAGTGGCTCGTGTAAGGGGTGGGTTCGGGGGTGAGGGGAAGCCGCAACGTTTCGGCGACCAGGCCGGTCTCCGAGGCCGGCAGCAAACCGTGAAAGGTTCGCGGCAGGGAGCAGTCCGAAGCAAGCGGTTTTTTCCGTTGGGACAACGTTTCGGCCCGTCCGACGCGTCCCGTCGCGATCCGCCCCCGAGCGGGGCGACGCCCCCGGTCGCGCCCGCGGTCGCGACCGCGTTCCGGGCCGCCGGGTGCGGGTCCGGAAGGCCGTCATGTGTCCAAAGGGACGGAGGGAAAGGGCTGTTCGTCCGATAAGTGGTGCGACGATGGAACGCATGCGAAACGAGGGTGCGATGCGTACGGGACTCGCCGCGGCGGCATGCGGGGTCCTCGCGATGGTCCTTTCGGCATGCGGTGGCCCGGCCGGAGGGGGCAATGCGGCGACGGAGCGGGGCGAAGCGGGCGGGAAGGCCGAACGGGCCCCCGCGGGCAGTGTCGACGGCACGCGGATCCCGGAGGTCGGTGACCGCTTGCGGGCGCGCATCCCGCCCAACGCCCGTCAGGTCGTGGCCGTCTACGGCGCGGGCAGGAACTCCGCCGACGCGACGGTCGTTCTCTACACGAAGTCCGGATCCACGTGGGACACACAGCGCATGGGGAAGGCGCACAACGGGGTGAAGGGCTGGACCACCGACCACCACGAGGACGACAAGCGCAGCCCCGTCGGGGTGTTCACCCTCACCGACGCCGGCGGAGTGCTCCACGACCCGGGCGCCCATCTCCCGTACGACCGATCGCCGTCGTACCAGGCCCCCCGCGGCTGGCCCAAGTCCTACTGGCACGACTTCGACTATGTCATCGCCATCAACTACAACCGCCGCCCGGGCACCCCGCCCGACGACCCGAGCCGTCCCCAGGGCCGGTCGAAGGGCGGCGGCATCTGGCTGCACCTGGACCACGGCAGTGGTACGTCGGCCTGCGTGAGCCTGCCCAAGCCGGCCATGGAGCGTCTGCTGCGCACGCTCGACCCGCGTCGGCACCCCGTCGTGGTGATGGGGGACAGGGCGGATCTGGCGGCGTAGGCACCCTGGTCGCCACCTGTGCGCCGCGACCGGCGGCCGTGAGGCCCATTGCGGGGTGTCCCGACTCCCCGTAGAACACCGCACATGAGAAGACGGATCGTCATGTCCATGCTCGCCGGAGTGCTTCTCGCGGCGAGCACCTGCCTCGCGACGGGCCCGGTTTCAGCGGCCCCCTTACCGAGCGCCGCACTCCACGCCACCGTCACTGCCCCCGGCGCCCCCGTCACCAGTTCCCACGCCCCGGTCACCGCCCCCGCGGAGTTCGGCACCGACTGGCACGACCCGCTGACCGCCGCCCCGGCGGTGTCCAGGCCGGCCACCAAGTCCTGCGAAGTGACGCTCGCCGAGGCACAGTTCAGTGACTTCACGCCGTACCGGGGGACGTACGCACCGCCCGGCGGCTGCGGCGACCACTGGAGCAAGGTCGTCCTGCGACTCGACGGGAAGGTCAAGGGCCGCCAGTACGACCGGCTGGGCTATCTGCACGTCGGTGGCGTGGAGATCTTCCGCACGTCCACTCCCGAGCCCTCGCCCGACGGCATCGAGTGGTCGGTCGAGAAGGACGTGACGCGCTACAGCGACACGTTCCGGCGCCGCGGCGACGTCGAGATGCTCATCGGGAACGTCGTCGACGACACGTACACCGGCGTCCTCGACGTGAAGGTCACGCTGACCTTCTACGCGCAGGGGAGGGCCGCGCGGCCGGCCGCGACCCCCGACCGCGTCCTCACCCTCCAGAACGGCACCCTCACCACCCCGCGCAACAGCGAGCGCATCGTCGCCGAGGTGTACGCGACCGGGTCCGGCGGTGGCTGTGAGGAGTTCTGGTATCTGACGGTGCCCGACGCGGCCCCGTACTCCTGCAAGGCGGCGGGCGGTCCGTACCGTGAGGTGCAGATCAAGGTCGACGGCCGACTCGCCGGCATCGCGGAGCCGTTCCCGAACGTGTGGACCGGCGGCTGGTCCAACCCCTTCCTCTGGTACGTGATCCCGGGACCGCGCGCCTTCGACGTCAAGCCCATCGAATACGACCTCTCGCCCTTCGCCGGGCTTCTCGACGACGGCCGTCCGCACCACGTCGACGTGTCCGTCGTGGGTGTTCCCGAGGGGCAGAGCGGCTGGAGCGCCCCCGTCAACGTCCTCGTCTGGCAGGACGCGCGGCGCGCCCACGTGAGCGGCGCGCTCACCGAGGTCAGGGCGGACACCCTCGCCAACACCTCCTCGTACACGCCCGGTTCGCCGGAGCGCCTCGACACGGTGGGTGGCCACCGGCTCACGGTCTCCGGCTACGTCGACACCTCGCACGGCCGGGTGACGACCACCGTCCGTCGCGTGCTCGCGAACACCTCCGTGCACCGGTGGACCGACGGCGAGGACACGGACGGACTGAAGGCAACCTGGAGCGACGACCAGACGGTCACCGTCGACGGGCGCGGGCCGGCCAGGGCGACACGCACCCACCGGACGTACACGATGGACGGCACGACGACGCTCGGACCGGACGCCCGGCTGCGGACCGTTCTGCGGCTCGGTGACCGGGCGGCGGTGGACGAGGTGCGCGGCGGGCGGCGGACCGCGTGGTCACGGCTCGACGACACCTATGACGGCGACGCGACGTACACATCCGACGCGCCGCGCGACCAGCGGCACGCGGTCGGGACGACGCGCGAGCGCTACTCCCTGCGCGGGTCCGACGGTTGCCATGACCGCGTTCTCGGCACCGAGCAGGGGGTGCTGACGGTGGATCACCGGTACTGCTGAAGTCTCCCGGGCCAGCTGAGGCCGAAGGGATGTCCCGACAAGTCCGAGGGAACCGCGCGTACCCGCTCCCGCATCACGAGCGGGACCGCGGGGCCCGTCGGCGCGCCGAGCTTATCGGGGGCGCCGAGCGGCCCCAGCGGCCCCCGCCGAGTGCATCGGGTGCGCTTAACGCCCCCAGCAGCTCCTGCCGACTGCATCGCGTGCGCCGAGCGTCCTCAGCGGCCCCCGCAGAGTCCATCGCGCGCCGAGCGCCTCAGCAGCGCCGTTCCAGCCGGGGCATCCCGTCCACCAGCGTGTCCAGCAGCCCGCCGAGCACCTCGCGCTGCTCGTCCGACAGCGGAGCCAGGATCTCCTCCGCGGCCGACCGGCGTGCGCCCCGCAACTCCTGCAGCGCCGCGCGCCCCTGGTCCGTGACCTCGATCCGGATCACCCGCCGATTGCTGGGATCGGGGACCCGGCGCACCTTTCCGCTCGCCTCCAGGCCGTCGACCAGCGTGGTCACGGCCCGCGGGACCACCTCCAGCCGCTCGGCGAGATCGGCCATCCGCGGCGGTGAGCCGTAATGCGCGAGCGTGCGCAGCAGCCGGGACTGGGCCGGAGTGATGCCCAGCCCGCGCTGCTCCAGATGACGCTTCTGGATGCGGTGCACGCGGCGGGTGAGCCGCAGCAACTGCTCGGCGAGGAGGCCGTCGGCGTCGGGGGTGGTCATACGGGAACAATAACAGGATGCCGTTCATTGTGAGTGTAGGTAACAATGAGCTAGGCTCCGTGAGGCATCTTTCCTCACGTCTCCGTAATCGTTCCCTCACCTTCCGTAGGAGCCCATGCGCCCCGAGCAATCCACCTGGACCCCGTCACCCGCCGAGAGTGAACAGCCGCGGCAGGTGCGCCGCATCCTGAAGCTCTTCCGGCCCTACCGCGGCCGCCTCGCGATCGTCGGCCTGCTGGTCGGCGCCTCGTCCCTCGTCACCGTCGCGACGCCCTTCCTGCTGAAGGAGACCCTGGACGTCGCCATCCCCCAGGGCCGTACCGGTCTGCTGAGCCTGCTCGCGCTCGGCATGATCCTCAGCGCGGTCGTCACCAGCATCTTCGGCGTACTGCAGACCCTCATCTCCACGACGGTCGGCCAGCGCGTCATGCACGACCTGCGCACCGCCGTCTACGGCCGGCTGCAGCGCATGTCGCTCGCCTTCTTCACCCGCACCCGCACGGGAGAGGTCCAGTCCCGCATCGCCAACGACATCGGCGGCATGCAGGCGACCGTGACCTCCACCGCCACCTCGCTGGTCTCGAACCTCACGAGCGTCGTCGCCACGATCGTCGCGATGATCGTCCTCGACTGGCGGCTCACCGTCGTCTCGCTGCTCCTGCTGCCGGTCTTCGTGTGGATCAGCCGGCGTGTGGGCAACGAACGCAAGAAGATCGCCACCGAGCGGCAGAAGCAGATGGCCGCGATGGCCGCCACCGTCACCGAGTCGCTGTCCGTCAGCGGCATCCTGCTCGGCCGCACGATGGGCCGCGGCGACTCGCTCACCAAGGCCTTCGAGGCGGAGTCGGACAGCCTGGTCGACCTCGAGGTGAAGTCGAACATGGCGGGGCGCTGGCGGATGTCCGTCATCGGCATCGTGATGGCCGCCATGCCCGCCGTCATCTACTGGGCCGCGGGCATGGCCATCCAGTTCGGCGGGCCGTCCGTCTCGCTGGGTACGCTCGTCGCCTTCGTCTCGCTGCAACAGGGCCTGTTCCGCCCGACGGTGAGCCTGCTGTCCACCGGTGTGCAGATCCAGACCTCGCTCGCGCTCTTCCAGCGCATCTTCGAGTACCTGGACCTGCCCATCGACATCACCGAGCCGGAGCGCCCGGTCCACCTCGACCAGGTCAAGGGTGAGATCCGCTTCGAGGACGTCGAGTTCCGCTACGACGACAAGAGCGGCCCGATCCTCGACGGCATCGACATCACGGTGCCCGCCGGCGGCAGCCTCGCCGTCGTCGGCCCGACCGGTTCCGGCAAGTCCACGCTCAGCTATCTGGTGCCCAGGCTGTACGACGTCACGGGCGGCCGCGTCACGCTCGACGGGATCGACGTGCGCGACCTCGACTTCGACACGCTCGCGCGGGGAATCGGCGTCGTGTCCCAGGAGACGTACCTCTTCCACGCCTCCGTCGCGGACAACCTGCGCTTCGCCAGGCCGGACGCCACCGACGAGGAACTGCGGGCGGCGGCGCGGGCTGCCCAGATCCACGACCACATCGCGTCGTTGCCCGACGGGTACGACACGGTCGTGGGCGAGCGCGGACACCGCTTCTCCGGCGGGGAGAAGCAGCGCCTGGCCATCGCGCGCACCATCCTGCGCGACCCGCCGGTCCTCATCCTCGACGAGGCGACCAGCGCCCTGGACACCCGCACGGAGCGCGCCGTCCAGGAGGCGATCGACGCGCTGTCGGCCAACCGGACCACGCTCACCATCGCGCACCGGCTGTCCACCATCCGGGGCGCGGACCAGATCGTGGTCCTGGATTCCGGCCACGCGGTCGAACGCGGCACGCACGAGGAGCTGTTGGAGCGGGACGGACGCTATGCGGCCCTCGTCCGCCGGGACGCCCAACTGGCGCCGACAAGATGACGATATGTCGGGTTTGTGACCATTAGCGGGTTACCGTGCCCGCATGCAGATGAACACTCCGCCACGGAGCACGATTCGACTGACGCGCCGGGGCCGGGTAGCCCTCGTCGCGACCGGAGCCGTCGTGGCGGTCACCGCCGTGGCGGTGCCGCTGCTGATCGTCGGAGGCGAGAAGGCGCCCCGCGCGTCCCTCGTGATCCCGGAGGGCTGGCGCTCGGGCCAGGTCTACCGGGCCGTCGACAAGGCGCTCGCCCTGCCGTCGGGCGCCACCAAGAAGTCCCTGGCCAAGGCTCATCTGAAGCTGCCCGTCGTCGCGGCGGGCAACCCCGAGGGGTACCTGTTCCCGGCGACGTACCCGGTCGACGAGGAAGCGACGCCCGAGTCGCTGCTGCGCTTCATGGTCGACACGGCCGACAAGAGATTCCGCGGCAGCCCGATCACCGCGGGAGCCCAGCGCAACGCGATGGACGTCTATCAGGTGGTCACCATCGCGAGCATCGTCCAGGCGGAGGCCGCCACCAAGGCCGACATGGCCAAGGTGGCCCGGGTGATCTTCAACCGGCTTCAGCAGGGCATGCCGCTGCAGATGGACTCCACGCTCAACTACGCGCTGAACCGGTCCACGCTGAACACGACCACGAGCGACACGAAGGTCAACAGCCCCTACAACTCCTACGAGCGCATGGGTCTGCCGCCCACACCGATCGCCAACCCCGGCGAGGACGCGATGCGCGCCGCGATCAACCCGACTCCGGGCGACTGGCTGTACTTCGTCACCGTCAAGCCGGGCGACACCCGCTTCACGGCCAGTTACGAGGAGCATCAGAGGAACGTCGCCGAGTTCAACCGGAACAACCGGGCGAGCGGGGCCTCGGCCTCGTCCAGCTGAACGCCGGCCGTGCGGGACGTCATGCGCCGGCGGGCACTCCGGCCAGCAGCCGCCTGATGTCCCGCACCGCCGCGCGCCCGGCCCGGTTGGCGCCGATGGTGCTGGCCGACGGTCCGTAGCCGACCAGCTGGATCCGCGGATCGGCCACCGCACGGGTGCCCTCGACACGGATACCGCCGCCCGGCTCGCGCAGCCGCAGCGGCGCGAGATGGTCGATGGCGGCGCGGAACCCGGTCGCCCACAGGATGACGTCGGCGGTCACACGGTGTCCGTCGGCCCACTCCACGCCGTCCGCAGTGATCCGGTCGAACATCGGCTGCCGGTCCAGCACCCCGTCGGAGAGGGCCTGGCGGATCGCGTCGTTCAGTGGCAGCCCCGTCACCGAGACGACGCTCTTGGGGGGCAGCCCCTCCCGTACCCGTTCCTCGACGAGCGCGACGGCCGCCCGGCCGAAGTCCTCGGTGAACGGCCCCTCGCGGAAGACCGGCGGCTTCCGTGTCACCCACGTGGTCGCGGCCGCGTACGGAGCGATCTCCATCAGGTGCTGGGTGCCGGACGCGCCACCGCCCACGACGACCACCCGCTGCCCGGCGAACTCCTGGGGCCCGGGGTACTGCGCCGTGTGCAACTGCCGTCCACGGAAGGTCTCCTGTCCCGGATAGCGTGGCCAGAACGGCCGGTCCCAGGTGCCGGTCGCGTTGATCAGCGCCCGCGCCGACCACGTGCCGTCGGAGGTCTCGACGAGCAGTCGCCCCTCGGCGCCCTCCCGGACGGCCGTCACCTCCACGGGCCGCCGCACCCGCAGATCGAAGGTGCGCTCATAGGTGTCGAAGTACTCGGCGATGACCTCGGAGGACGGACGGGCCGGGTCCGCGCCCTCCAGCTCCATGCCGGGCAGCGAGTGCATTCCGTGCACCTTGCCGTAGGTCAGCGACGGCCACCGGAACTGCCACGCGCCGCCGGGACGCGGCGCGTGGTCCAGCACCACGAAGTCGCGCTCCGGCTCGAGACCGGTGCGCCGCAGGTGATAGGCGCTGGACAGTCCGGCCTGACCGGCGCCTACGACCACGACATCGACCGCGCGCGCCTGCGTCCCAGTGTTGTTCACGCTTCTACCAACTCGGCCGGAGCCGGAGATCTTCCCCCGGGTGGACCAGGTGTGATCCACCCGACGGGAGCCCCTCAGCGGCCGCCCGCGACCAGCAGCGGCGCACCGCCCCCGGCCGCCGTACGCGGCAGCGACTCCGGGGTCCGAGGCAGCAGTCCCCGGGCGGCCAGAACCGGGATCACGCCCTCCCCGAACCAGTACGCCTCCTCCAGGTGCGGGTACCCGGAGAGCACGAAGTGCTCGATGCCCAGCGCGTGGTACTCCTCGATCCGGTCGGCGACCTCGGCGTGGCTGCCGACGAGAGCGGTGCCCGCGCCGCCGCGTACGAGACCCACACCCGCCCACAGATTCGGGGAGATCTCCAGCTCGTCGCGGGAACCGCCGTGCAGCGCCAGCATGCGCTGCTGACCCACCGACTCACTGCGCCCGAGCGCGGACTGCGCGGCCGCGACGGTGTCCGCGTCGAGGTCGTCGAGCAACCGGTTCGCGGTCGACCAGGCCGCGGCCGAAGAGTCGCGCGAGACGGAGTGCAGCCGGATACCGAAGCGGACCGTACGCCCCTCGCGCGCGGCCAGCGAGCGAATCCAGTCGATCTTCTCCCGAACCTGGGCCGGAGGCTCCCCCCAGGTGAGATAGACGTCCGCGTGCCGGGCCGCGACCGGCCCCGCGGCGGCCGACGAACCGCCGAAGAAGATCTCCGGCAGCGGGTCGGGCGGCAGCGCCGTCAGTCCACCCTCGATCCGGTAGTGGCTCCCGTCGAAGTCGTACGGCTGCCCGCTCCACACTCCGCGCACCACGGACAGGAACTCGTCCGTACGCGCGTACCGTTGATCGTGGCCGAGGTGATCACCGAAGCGCCGCTGCTCGGCCGAGTCGCCACCGGTGACGACATTGAGGAGCAGCCGGCCCCGCGTGATCCGCTGGTAGGTCGCCGCCATCTGCGCCGCCAGGGTCGGCGACACGACACCGGGCCGGAACGCCACCAGGAACTTCAGCCGCTCGGTGTGCTGGGCCAGTGCCACCGTTGTCAGCCAGGCGTCCTCGCACCACGTGCCTGTGGGGGTGAGGACGGCCTCGAAACCCAACTGCTCCGCGGCCTTGGCGATCTGGGCCAGGTACTCGATGTCGGGGGCCCGGACCCCGTCGGCCTGCCGCGCGCGGCCGATGGCGTTGGCCGCGTACGCGTGCCGGTCCACCAGGGTGCGGCCGTCGCCGCCGGTCGGCAGGAACCAGTGGAGATGGACGGTCATGTCAGGACTCCTTGTAGACACGGGGCGTGGTGGTGGACGCCGGCAGGCCGCCGTTGAAGCGCGTGTCGACGAACGACGAGAAGTCGACCTTGCGCGGGATGAGCCCGAGGCCGGTGAAGGTGTCCGCGATCCGCTGCTCGGAGGCGATGAGCGGCTTGTCCACGGCGACCGCGACGCGGCTGGCGTTGGTCCGCTTCACCGAGGCGAGCGCCACCCCGTACGGCAGCCCGGTGTCCTTCGCCCACACCTTCGCCCAGGCGTCCGGGTGGTCGTAGACCCAGTCCTGGGCGCGCCGCAGCCGCCCCAGGTAGTCCTTGACGGCCGCCGCCTTCCGGCCGTCCCTGAGCGCACCGGGCGCGGCCACCTGGAAGTTGAGCCCGTTGACCACCCCGTCGCCGTCCGTCAGGATCCGGCCCTGCCCCGCCTCGACCACCTGCGAGGTGTACGGGTCCCACACCGCCCACGCGTCCACCTTGCCGCCGGTGAACGCGGCCAGCGCGTCGGCGGGCTGGAGGTACTTGACCTTCACGTCGCTCAGTTTCAGACCGGCCTTCCTGAGCGAGGCGATCAGCTGATAGTGCGCGGACGAACCCTGCGCCACGGCTATGGACCTGCCCTTCAGCTCCTCGGGGCGCTTCAGTGACGAGTTCTTCGGTACGAGGACGGCCTCGCCCTTGGACGTGCCGCGCCAGGCGGCCACCACCGAGATCTTCGAGTCGGCGCCGGCCGCGAAGACGGGCGGGGTGTTGCCGACGCCGCCGATGTCGACGGCCTTGGCGTTGACGGCCTCCAGAAGGGGCGGGCCGGAGGTGAACGTCGACCACTTGATCCTGTAGTGGAGGTTCTTCAGCTCCCCGGCGGCCCGCAGCACCGCCTCCGAACCGCCCTTCTGGTCACCGACGTTGAGGGTGAGGGAGCCCTTGCCGTCGGTTCCGGCGCCGGCGGTGGTGTCGGCGGCCGAGGTGCCGCCGCAGGCCGTGAGCAGCAGAGCCAGGGGCAGGAGGGCGGCGGGGGCGAGGCGTCGTCGCATGGCGATTTCCGTTCGGTCGGTCCGGGTGTGTGTAGGGGGCGTGGGCGTCGCGCGGTCGGAGGGGGCGGAGGGGGTTCGGGGGTGTGGGGCGTTCAGGACGTGCTGTCGACGCCCAGGCGCTCCAGGAGCCCGGCACGCAGAGCGGCGAAACGGGGATCGGCGATGTCGCGCGGGCGGTCCAGCTCGACCTGGGTCTCGTACGCGATCGCGCCCTCGTCCATGACCAGGACACGGTCGGCGAGGAGCACCGCCTCCTCCACGTCGTGCGTCACCAGCAGGACCGCGCAGCCGCGCCGCCGCCACAGCTCGCCGACCAGTCGCTGCGCCGTGATCCTGGTGAGGGCGTCGAGTGCGCCGAACGGCTCGTCGAGCAGCAGCAGATCGGGCTCGCGCACCAACGCCCGGGCCAGTGAAGCGCGTTGAGCCTCGCCTCCGGAGAGCGTCCTGGGCCACGCGTCGGAGCGGTCGGAGAGGCCGACCTCGGTCAACGCGTCCTCGGCGACGGAGCGTTCGGGCTTGCCGGGCAGTCCGAGCAGGACGTTGCGCCACACCCTCTTCCAGGGCATCAGCCGCGGCGCCTGGAACGCGACGGCCTTGCGGCGCGGGACGAGGACGGAGCCCTCGATGTCGCGGTCGAGTCCCGCGAGGATGCGCAGCAGCGTGGACTTGCCGCAGCCGCTGCGACCGAGCAGCGCCACGAACTCACCCGGCCGGACGTCGAGATGGAGGCCGTCGATGACGGCGCGGCCGTCGAAGGCGCGGGTCAGCCCCTGGACACGTACGGCCGGGAGCGGTGCCTGCGTTTCGGGGGCCGGGGCGGGCGTCCGTGTCTCCGCGGGTACGTGTGCCGCCGCCGCGGCGTTCTCCGCGGTCACCGGCCCGTGAACGTCGGTCGCCATTGCAGCAGCAGCCTTTCGAGGGAGCGGACGATGAAGTCGGCGAGCAGGCCGAGGAAGGCGTAGACGATCAGGCAGACCACGATCACGTCGGTCCGCAGGAAGTCGCGGGCCTGCACCATGAGAAAGCCGATCCCGGCGTCCGCGTTGATCTGTTCGGCGAAGACCAGCGCGAGCCAGGCGATGCCGAGGGAGTAGCGAAGCCCGGTCATGGCCCCGGGCAGCGCGCCCGGCAGCACGACGTGCCGGACGAGCCCCCAGCGGGAGAGCCCGAGCGATTCCCCGGCCTCGATCAGCTGCGAGTCGACGCCGCGGATACCGGCGTACACGTTCAGATAGAGCGGGAAGGAGACGCCCAGCGTGATGATGGCGATCTTCGGGGCCTCGCCGATCCCGAACCAGATGATGAACAGCGGGATGAGTCCGACGAAGGGCACGGTCCGCAGCATCTGCACGCTCGCGTCCACCAGGTCCTCGCCGATGCGGAAGAGGCCGGACACGAGGGCTAGGCCGGTGCCGATGACCGTCCCCAACAGGAGCCCGACGGCCACGCGTTGCAAGGAGACGCCCATCGCGTTCGTCAACGAGCCGTCGGCGATCAGATCGGTGCCGACCCGCGCGATGGTGCCCGGCGGGGCGAGGATGCCGGAGGCCAGTACGCCCGTGCCGCTGAGGAGTTGCCAGAGCGCGAGGAGCAGAAGCGGGCCGGAGGTGCGGCGCAGCCAGCGGGGGACGCGGGCACGGCGCGTGGAACTCGGGACGATCGGGACGAGCTCGGGCGACGCCTGTGGCCGCGCGGTGTGCTCGGCCGTTGCGGATATTCCAGGAATACCGGACTCGGAAGGGCCGGGCGGGGCATGGCTGATGGTCATGGATGCTCCACGGGGAGGAGAGCGGCCGGAGAGGGGGACGCCGGAGCTCCGCCGCGTCAGGAACCAGGTACCGGCTCGGGACGTGCGGGTGGGGCGGAGCGCGGGCGCGCCGGGAGGGGAGAAAGCCGTACGGGCGAGGGGTGAAAGGGCGTCAGCAGCCGCGGCGACACGCGGCGGAGGCCACCCGCAGCAGGTCGATGTGACCGCGCGTGGTGAGCAGGGCTGAACGCAACATGGGCCAGAAAGTAGTCAGGTCGTCGTTGCCCGGTCAATGGTGTCTCGCGGAATGGACCTCTCGTACCACGGGCCGGCCGACCGGTCGTAGGCGCGGCCCGGCGCGCGGGTGAGAATCGGGGTATGTCCGATGCCTTCACCACCCGAGTCCTGAACATCACCACCGGTGCCACGGAGACGGTCGTCGACCTCACCCGTGACTGCGAGGCCTTCCTGCGGGAGGCGGCGGCCGGGCGCGACGGCCTGCTGAACGTCTTCGTGCCGCACGCCACGGCCGGGATCGCGGTCATCGAGACCGGTGCCGGGAGCGACGACGACCTGCTCGCCGCCCTGCACACCCTGCTTCCCTCCGACGACCGCTGGCAGCACCGCCACGGCAGCCCCGGTCACGGCCGCGACCATGTGCTTCCCGCCTTCGTCCCGCCCCACGCGACTCTGCCGGTGCTCGGCGGCCGACTGGAACTGGGGACCTGGCAGTCGGTGTGCCTGGTGGACACGAACGTCTCCAACCCCCGACGCCAGGTGCGGTTGAGCTTTCTGGGCTGATCGTGCGCCTCCCGGGAAGACCGCAGCAGACGACCGGCAGCGCCGGGCCGGGACCCGGCCGGTCGCACGATGATGATCCTCACGATGCCGCGGAAGAGCTACCGGCCGGTGGTGATTCGGCCCAGGCTGTTCTTGAGCGGGTGTAGACAGGGCAACAGTCACGAGGGCGCCCGTCGGGCGCGCCCGTCGCGAACGTCAGGAAGGGACTGTGCATGTTCCGGAAGGTACTTGTCGCGAACCGTGGTGAGATCGCCGTCCGCGCGTTCCGCGCCGCCTATGAACTGGGCGCGGGAACGGCGGCGGTGTTCCCCTACGAGGACCGCGGCTCGCTGCATCGTCTCAAGGCCGACGAGGCCTACGAGATCGGCCGGAGAGGGCACCCGGTGCGTGCCTATCTGTCGGTCGAGGAGATCGTGGGGGCGGCGCGCAGGGCGGGGGCGGACGCCGTCTACCCCGGGTACGGATTCCTGTCCGAGAATCCGGAGCTGGCCCAGGCCTGCGAAGAGGCCGGGATCACGTTCATCGGCCCCAGCGCCGACGTACTGGAGCTGACCGGGAACAAGGCGCGCGCGGTCGCCGCGGCCCGCGCGGCGGGCGTCCCGGTCCTGGGATCGTCGCAGCCGTCGACCGACATGGACGAGCTGACGGCCGCCGCGCGGGACGTCGGCTTCCCGCTGTTCGTCAAGGCGGTCGCCGGTGGCGGCGGACGCGGCATGCGGCGCGTGGACGAACCGGCGCACCTGCGTGAGGCGATCGAGGCGGCGTCCCGCGAGGCCGAGTCCGCCTTCGGCGACGCGACGGTGTTCCTGGAGAAGGCCGTCGTCGACCCCCGCCACATCGAGGTGCAGATCCTCGCGGACGGCGACGGTAACGTCATCCACCTCTTCGAGCGGGACTGCTCGGTGCAGCGGCGCCATCAGAAGGTCGTCGAACTGGCCCCGGCACCCAACCTCGACCCCGCGCTCCGGGACCGCATCTGCGCCGACGCGGTCGCCTTCGCGCAGAGCATCGGCTACCGCAACGCCGGCACCGTCGAGTTCCTTCTCGACCGGGACGGCAACCACGTCTTCATCGAGATGAACCCGCGCATCCAGGTCGAGCACACGGTGACCGAGGAGGTCACCGACGTCGACCTGGTCCAGGCGCAACTGCGCATCGCCTCCGGCGAGACCCTGGCCGACCTCGGCCTCGCGCAGGACCGGATCCAGCTGCGGGGCGCCGCACTGCAGTGCCGGATCACCAGCGAGGACCCGGCCAACGGGTTCCGGCCCGACACCGGCACCATCAGCGCGTACCGCTCACCGGGCGGTTCCGGAATCCGGCTGGACGGCGGCACCGCCTTCGTCGGCTCGGAGATCAGCGCCCACTTCGACTCCATGCTGGTGAAACTGACCTGCCGGGGACGCGACTTCGCCACCGCGGTGCGGCGTGCACGGCGTGCGGTGGCCGAGTTCCGCATCCGCGGTGTGGCCACGAACATCCCGTTCCTGCAGGCGGTGCTCGACGACCCGGACTTCCAGGAGGGCCGGGTCACCACCTCCTTCATCGAGGAACGCCCCCATCTCCTGACCGCGCGCCACTCCGCCGACCGCGGCACCCGCATGCTCACCTACCTCGCCGACGTCACGGTCAACAAGCCGCACGGCGAGCGCCCGCACCTGATCGACCCCACGACCAAACTGCCGGACATCCCCACCGGCGCACCGCCCGCCGGGTCGAAGCAGCGGCTGACCGAGCTCGGGCCGGAGGGCTTCGCGCGGTGGCTGCGGGCGTCGACCTCGGTGGCCGTCACCGACACCACCTTCCGGGACGCCCACCAGTCACTGCTGGCCACCCGGGTGCGGACGAAGGACCTGCTGGCCGTCGCGCCCACCGTGGCCCAGACGCTGCCGCAGCTGCTGTCGCTGGAGTGCTGGGGCGGCGCCACCTACGACGTCGCCCTGCGCTTCCTGTCCGAGGACCCGTGGGACCGTCTCGCCCAACTGCGCGAGGCGGTGCCCAACCTCTGCCTGCAGATGCTGCTGCGCGGCCGCAACACCGTCGGCTACACCCCCTACCCCACCGAGGTCACCACCGCCTTCGTCGAGGAGGCGACCCGGACCGGCATCGACATCTTCCGCATCTTCGACGCGCTCAACGACGTCGGACAGATGCGGCCCGCGATCGACGCCGTGCGCGAGACCGGCTCGGCCGTCGCCGAGGTCGCCCTGTGCTACACCTCGGACCTGTCCGACCCGGCCGAGAAGCTCTACACCCTCGACTACTACCTCCGGCTCGCCGAGCAGATCGTCGACGCCGGCGCACACGTCCTGGCGATCAAGGACATGGCCGGTCTGCTCCGGGCACCCGCCGCCGCGAAGCTGGTGACCGCGCTGCGCAGGGAGTTCGACCTGCCCGTCCACCTTCACACCCACGACACGGCCGGTGGCCAGCTGGCCACCTACCTCGCCGCGATCGACGCGGGCGCCGACGCCGTGGACGGAGCGGTGGCCTCCATGGCGGGCACCACCTCGCAGCCGTCGCTGTCCGCGATCGTCGCGGCCACCGACCACTCGGAGCGGCCGACCGGACTGAGCCTGCGGGCGGTCGGCGACCTCGAACCGTACTGGGAGATCGTCCGCAGGATCTACGCACCGTTCGAGGCCGGCCTTGCCTCGCCCACCGGACGCGTCTACGACCACGAGATCCCCGGCGGTCAGCTGTCCAACCTGCGTGTCCAGGCACGGGAACTGGGCCTCGGCGACCGCTTCGAGGACATCGAGGCGATGTACGCCGCCGCCGACCGGATGCTCGGCCGCCTGGTCAAGGTCACGCCGTCGTCCAAGGTGGTCGGTGATCTCGCCCTGCACCTCGTCGGCGCAGGCGTCCCGCACGAGCGGTTCGCCGCCGACCCCGGCGCCTACGACATCCCGGACTCCGTGATCGGGTTCCTGCGGGGCGAGTTGGGCGACCCGCCCGGCGGCTGGCCCGAGCCGTTCCGCAGCAAGGCGCTCAAGGGCCGCGCCGCGCCCAGGCCGGTCGTCGAACTGTCCGCCGAGGACCGCGACGGACTGGAGAAGGACCGGCGGGCCACCCTCAACCGGCTGCTGTTCCCGGGGCCGGCGAAGGAGTTCGAGGCGCACCGCGACGCCTACGGCGACACCGGTGTCCTGCCGAGCAAGGACTTCTTCTACGGTCTGCGGCCGGGGGAGGAGCACGAGGTGGACCTCGACCCCGGGGTGCGGCTCCTCATCGTCCTGGAGGCGATCGGCGAAGCGGACGAGCGCGGCATGCGTACCGTGATGGCCACGCTCAACGGCCAGCTCCGGCCGATCCAGGTGCGTGACCGCTCGGTGGCCTCCGACCTGCCGGCGGCGGAGAAGGCCGACAAGTCCGACCCGAAGCACGTCGCCGCGCCGTTCGCCGGAGTGGTGACGGTGTCGGTCGCGGCCGGGGACGCCGTCGAGGCGGGCGCGACCATCGCGACGATCGAGGCGATGAAGATGGAGGCCGCCATCACCGCCCCGGTCGCCGGCACGGTGGGCCGTCTGGCCATCAACTCCGTGCAGCAGGTCGAGGCGGGCGATCTCCTGATGGTGATCGCCTAGAAACCGCCGGACCCTGCCGGACCACCGGACCTCCCCGGACTCCGTGGACACCGCGAGGGCGATCACCGGGTCCCGGAGCCGTGCCGTCACCCGGCCGGCTCCGGGACCGAGGGACTCCGGGACCGCGGGGGCCGCGAGGCGGGCGGCCGGGGGCGGTCACTGCTCCCGCATACCCCACGGCGAGCCGTAGGCGGTGAGCAGGTCGAGGAAGGGACGGGCGGGGAACGCCTCCGGGCCGAGGACTCCCGAGCCGGTCCACACACCCGTGGCCAGGAGTTCGAGGGCGACGACCGGGTTGACGGCCGTCTGCCACACCACCGCCTGAGAGCCGTACTCGGCCATCGACCACTGGTTGTCGACCACGTGGTAGAGGTAGACCTCGCGCGGCGCGCCGTTCTTGGTGCCGCGCACCCAGGTGCCCGCGCAGGTCTTGCCGTGCATGCGCTCGCCGAGCGTCGCCGGGTCCGGCAGACAGGCGGCCACGACGTCCCGGGGCGACACGTCCACCGGGCCCGCGGCACTCGGCACGGTCACCGGATCCGTGCGGTCGAGGCCCAGCAGGTGCAGCGTCCTGAGGGTCTGGATGAACTCCTCGCCCAGGCCGTACTTGAAGGTCACGCGCCGTGCGTCGATCCAGCGGGGGACGAGCAGCACCTCCTCGTGCTCCACGTTCACGCACTCCACCGGGCCGATGCCCTCGGGGAAGTCGAAGACCTCCGGCTCGCTGAACGGCGCGGTGGTGAACCAGCCGCGGTGCGCCTCGTAGACGACCGGCGGGTTGAGGCACTCCTCGATGGTGGTCCAGATGCTGAAGGACGGGGCGAAGTCGTAGCCGTCGACGGTGAGGTTCGCGCCGTCACGGATGCCGATCTCCTCGATCTCGTCGAAGAGTTCGTCGGCCGCGTACCGCGCGAAGACATCGGAGAGCCCCGGCTCCACGCCCATGCCGACGAGGGCCAGCGCGCCCGCCTTCTCCCACTCGGCGGCCTGCGCGAACTGCGCGTCGCCGAGCATGACCCCGCACTCGTCGTACGGCCTCTCGGGATGCGGGCGCGACAGGGACATCGCCATGTCGAGGTAGGTGGCGCCGGCCGCGCGCGCCGCCTGGAAGAGGGGCATCACGAACCGGGGATCGGTGGCGTTGAGCAGGACGTCGCACCCGTGCCGGCTCAGCAGCGCGGTCACCGCGCCCTGGTCGGAGGCGTCGACGCGCTCGGCACGGAAGCGGCCCGCGGCGTCCGGGAGGGCGGCGACCGCGGCCTCGGCGCGGCTCAGGTCGTAGTCGGCCACGACCATCGCGTCGAAGAACGGGCGACGGGCCGCGATCCGGGTGATGGCGGTGCCCACACCGCCGGCTCCCACAAGCAGAACACGCATGACACGGACTTCCTCTCTGCGGAGAAGGGACGTGCCCGCGCGGACCGGAGACGCGGCGCCCCTGGCGGGAGATCCAACGCCGGGCGCTCGGATAAGGTCAATGGCGTTGGCATAAGGAGCGAGGAGGCGGCGGTGCCGAAAGCGGTGGTGCCCGAGGAGAAGCGGCGACGGCGTCGTCCCACCAGGGGCGGGACCGTGCTGTCCGAGCGGCTCATCGTCGAGACCGCCCTGCGGATGCTTCGGGAGCACGGCAGCGCGGGTCTCACCGCCCGCCGTCTCGGCCTGGCCCTGGACGCGGATCCCAGCACCCTGTACCGGTACTTCCGCGGTATGGACGACCTGACCCTCGCGATCGGCGACGCCCTGATCGGGCAGGCCCTGGACGGCTGGCGGCCCACGGGGGAGTGGCGGCCCGATCTGCGCGGCCTCGGGCTGCGTATCCACGCCGTGTACGTCGGGCATCCGCAGGCGGCCCTGCTGACCGCGAACCGGGTCACCGGCCGGGCCCACGAACTGGCGGCCGACGAGGCCATCCTCGACGTCCTGCGCACGGCGGGGTTCCCGCTGCCGGACACCGTACGGATCTACCAGGCCTTCATCGACCAGACGCTGGCCTTCGCCGCGCTCGACGCAGCCTCGCTGGCGCTGCCACGCGAGAGCCGCAGCGCCGACGAGGACATGTGGCGTTCGACGTACGCCCGGCTGCCGCGCGCCACCCATCCCCGGATCGCGGAGGCGGCGCCCCTCCTGGCGACCCGCATGGTCGACAGCGCCTATCCCACGGCCCTGGAAATGCTGCTGGACAGCGCCGCGGCACAGTGGGAGACGCTGCGCGGCGGGTGACCGCGGTCGGCCGCGCGGGGCGATGCCCCGCGGGCAGGGACCCTGGCCGGGAGCCGGGAGCCGGGAGCCGGGAGCCGGGAGCCGGGAGCCGGGAGCCGGGAGCCGGGAGCCGGGAGCCGGGAGCCGGGAGCCGGGAGCCGGGAGCCGGGAGCCGGGCGGTTCGAGCGGGCCGGACGGGCGGACGGGGGGACGGAAGGGACGGGTCGGACGGGCGGGGCGGTCGGAGCCGTCCAGGCGCTGGCGGGAGCGCTCCCATACAGGGAGGATACGGCTCATGACTCACCAGCCGACGATCCGCCCGTATCAGGCCGAAGACCGGGCAGCGGTGGCGCACGTGTGCGTGATGACGGCTCATGACGGAGGGGACTCACGGGCCCTCCATCCCGACCAGGAGCTGATGCCGACCCTGTTCGCGTACCCCTACTGTCACCTCGAACCGGAGCTGGCCTTCGTGCTCGACGACGGGACCGGCCGGGCGGTCGGCTACGTCCTCGGCACCGCCGACACCGAGCGGTTCGTCGGCGACCTCCGCGACATCTGGATACCGGGTGTCGCCGAGCGGTACCCCCGGAGCACGACGCCACCGCGCACGCCGGGCGACACGATGATCGACCTGCTGCACCGCCCGGAACGCATGATCCTGCCCGAACTCGTCGCCTATCCCGCGCATCTGCACATCGACCTGCTCCCCGACTGGCAGCGCAGGGGCCATGGCCGGGCGCTGATGGACACCTTCCTCGACGCGCTCGCCGATCGCGGTGTCCCGGCCGTCCACCTCGGCATGGTCACCGCCAACACGTCCGCCCGCGCCTTCTACGACCGTCTCGGCTTCCACGAGATCCCCGTACCGGAACCGGGCCCCTTGACCTACCTGGGCAGACCGACGGGCGGCCCGCGTCGCTCGCCCTGAGGCGCACGGGCCGTGGGGGCCGGGCCCGCGACAGGGAGAGGGCGCGGCCGGAGTCAACCTAATGAAGATCTCGTCCCTCTATACGGGGAGACGTCCTGCGGGTGGTGGGGGGAGAGGGCATTGCTTAGGGCGGTGGAAGAGCGTCGCGGCGATGTCGGCAACGGTCATGGACGGACGGCGGGACCCGGCGACGGCCCACCGCCGTCCGCCGCGGGTGACGACGCGCGCGGGCGACCGGGCGGCACGCTGTACCGGATCGTGTCGTTCGTCGGACGCACCCTGCGCGGCGAGTGGCACGGCATGGTCGTCGAACCGTTCCGGCAACTCCTGCGCCGCGGACTGTCCGGACTCGTGCTGGCCTTCGTGGCCGCCTTCGGGGTCATCTTCTTCCACGCGATCGCCCAGCACCCGGCCGGCGCCACGGTGGTGCGGCTGACCGGCGGTGTCAAGGCGTCCCTGCCCCTGCCGCTGGCTCTGCTGCGTACTCCCGTGTCGCTGTACGTGCCCGCCCTCGACCTTCCGGTGTGGGCGGGCATCACTCAGCTGTTCCTCGCGTTCGCCCTCGCCGAACTCGCCCTCGGCCGGGCGCGGACCCTGGCCATCGCGTACGTCACCACGCTGGCGGGCACCCTCACCGTCCGCGTGATGATCGCGATGGGCCCGGGCTGGTGGGGCCTTGGGCTGCCCCCCGAGATCGGGCAGGTGCTGGACACCGGCCCGTCCGCCGCGGTGGTGGGCCTGTTCACCTATCTCGCGGTCGTCCGACGGGCGCCCGTGGTGTTCGCGCTCACCGGTGGCTCGATGGTGTGGGAGTCGATCGTCAAACCCAATCTGGCAGGTCGGGAGCACCTGATCGCCGTGGCCGCCGCGATCGTCCTGGGACTGCTGCACGGGAGCTGGCGAAGACCCGTGCGGGCCCTGACGGTCCTGCTCCAGTCGCGCCGAGCGGCCGATCGACCGACCGGCGGATCGGACCAGTTCGAGCCCCCGGTCCCAGCGTCCGTGGCGGAAGCGCCGGCCGTGGCGGAGTCACCGGCCCTGGCGGACCCGTCGGATCCGGCGTATCGCGCCGAGGAGCCACGGGCGCAACTGCGCTGACACGGGCGCCGCGGTGAGCGGACTCACCCGAGATCGGGAGTACGACGAAGGTCACAAATACATATCGGACACTTCGCACTTCAATCTTCACGTGAGGCACACAAGTTGGCTAAGTTGGCGACAGGCCACACGACTTCCTCCGGCGAACCTCGCCGGGTCGCTTGGCCTCCGCCTAATCCGGTGCGGCCTCCTGGCCACCGGAGCCGGGGACCCAACCGAACCCTGGGGTGAATCGGCCCAACTGCCCGACCGGGCAGAGGCCGTAGGGCATACCTTCCGGATCCGTCCGCCCGAACCCGACAGCTAACTCGGTAGGCGGAGCACGGAAGGAGTACGTCTGCCATGGCGCCGGAACGCACCCCGGGCCCTGGAGGCAGCAGCCTCCCCGGCATGCCCCGCTCCGCACCCGCGACGGTGGCCCGCTCCTCGGCGGACCTCTCGCAGAGCCCCAACTCCGCGTCGCTCGGCGGAGACGACGGTCCGAGCCGCGAAGAGGTCCAGCAGCGCATCAGCTCCCTCTACGACCGGGCCGAGACAGCCACCGGGAACTACAACGCGACCCGCGCGATGACCTCCGGTTCGCGTAAGCGCGTCAACCCGGCCCGGGACAACGGGCGCAGGGGGACCGACGCCGCCCTCGACGACGTCTCCCGGCCCTGGTTCGACGTGGGACGTGCCCAGTTGGGCCCGACCGTGCCGGCGAGGCTGCCGGCCGACAGAATGCCGAAACGCGCGGCCGAAGCGCGTCCCACGCCTCCCGTGAAGCGCCTGGAGGGCGGACCCTCCGCTCGCGCCCTGGAGACCGCGGGGCGCCCCGTGCCGGAGCTGACCGCCGGACCGGGAGCGGGCCCCGTGGCCGAGTTGACCGCCGGACCGGCGGCCGGGCCTGTGCCGGAGCTGTCCTCCGGGAGGGCCGTCGCGGCGCTGCCGGCCGGGACCGGGGCGCGACAGGAGGCCGTCATGGCCCTGCCCGCGCCGGCCGCGGAGTCCGGCCACTCCTCGTTGAAGAACCGCAAGGAGCAGAACCGGCGCAAGCTCGCACTCGCCCGGGAACTGCTGTCCCGTCACGTCGTCCAGCAGCGGAGCGCCCCGATCGCGGCGATCGAGGCGCGGCCGGCTCCGGAGGTCTGGGCCGCCCCGGAGGAACAGACCCGCCGCGAGGCCGAGGAGCAGTGGCGGCGTCGGCAGTCGGCCGGCCTGGCCATGGGCGCACCCGTGGACACGGCCGCACATGCGGGCATGGGCGCACCCGCCGGTACGGACGCGTCCCTCGGTACGGGCATGCCCCTCACCTCGGACATGACGTTCGCCCCCGGCACGGCGTTCGGCTCGGATGCTGCGTCGGCCGTGGGTATGACGTTCGCGTCGGGCACGGCGTTCGGCTCGGATGCTGCGTCGGCCGTGGGTATGACGTTCGCGTCGGACACGGCGTTCGCCTCGGACGCCGCGTCGGCCGTGGGTATGACGTTCGCGTCGGACACGGCGTTCGCCTCGGACGCCGCGTCGGCCGCGGGTATGACGTTCACCTCGGACACGGCGTTCGCCCCGGGTACGCCCTACGCTCCGGAGCTGTCCTACGCCCAGGACATGGTCTACGCCCCCGACCAGCTCCAGGTCCCGGAGCCGTTCCGAGCCCCGGACCCGCTCTTCGCTCCGGAGGTGCCCGTCGCCTCGGAGACGGCCTACGGCCCGGCCATGACCGTTGCCCCTGCCCCGTCGGTCGTGTCGGCGCCGTTCGCCCCGTCCGTCGCTCCCGACGCGTCCTTCGTCCCGGCCGCGCCCGTCACCTCGGCGGCGCCCACCACCGCGGGCACGGTCATGGCCGGCGGCGACACGTCCGGATCGGGGTACGACATGAAGGCAGCCAAGGCGCTGGCCTTCGCCCGTGCGCAGATCGGCAGGCCGTGCGTCTGGGGCGCGGCCGGGCCGGGTTCCTACGACTGCGCGGGCCTCACCCGGGCCGCGTGGATGATGGCCGGGGTCGCACTCCCGCGTACCGCGCGCCACCAGGCGACGGCCACCACGGCGATCCCGCTCACCGACCTCCGCGTCGGCGACCTGATCTTCTTCTACGGCGACGTCAGCCATGTCGGCCTCTACGTCGGCAACAGCATGATGATCCACGCGCCGAGCCCGGGGGCGTACATACGCGAAGAGTCGATCTTCTACGCCGGACAGGCCGCCATCCACAGTGCCGCGCGGCCCGCGTAAGGGGCCGGGAGGACTCGCGCACGGCTGCCGTCCGGCGGCCTGAAGGGGGCCGCCGAAGCGGCTGGCCCGGGACGACCTGCGCGACGCCCGTGCCGACCTGGCGCGGGCGTCGGGCCCCGCCTCGGACGCCCCCTCGGACGGCGCACGTACGGGGGCGCCGAACGGGCCCACGCGGACGGCTACTTGCCCGAGACGGTCGCGCATGTCGCCGTCCTGTTGGTGACCACCGACATGTCGTCGGACGCGCTCCCCTCCACCTTGAAGGAGCTGCCGCCGACGATCTTCGCGGTGAGGTTCCCGACCGTGCCCGCCTTGGCCGTCGCCTCGACCGCGTGTGCCATGTGCGGCTCCAGTGGGGAGAGTTGCGGGAAGCCATCGTCGCGGAGGAGCTAGCGAGGAGTGGTAGCCGCTTCTGCCAGCCGTGGCTGGCCCGCTTTGTGCGGTCCTGGAGACACGCCAGTTGAACGCGGAAAGTGACCAGCGGCGGGTGTCCCGGGCCCTCATCCGCGGAGTGCACGGTTCCTACGCAGGTCGTTCGCCGTCCGCTCGAGCCTGGCGTAGGCGACGGCACGCGTGTGGAGGCTCCTGCGCCGACGCAGGTACCCAACTCGGCGCCAAGGGAGCCGCCTTGGCGCGGCCGGGCGGCAGGGGTACCGGTTGATCAAGTCCGTTCGGCGTCTACCCGCACTGTTCGCGGCGTGTTCAGACCCTGGTCGTCGGTGTGCCCGAAGCTTCGCCGGGAGCGTGAGCGCGCTCCTTGTCTGCCCGACCCCCTGAAAAGAGGACCGGCCACCTTGCGTACGCACTGGCGTAGACAAGCCCCCATCACCGCCGCGGCCCTGACCTTCCTCGCCCTCGGCCTGTCGGGTGCGCCGGCCTCGGCGCAGGACCCGTCCACGGTACGGATCAACGAGGTCGAGTCGAGCGGCGGCAGCCCCGGCGACTGGGTCGAACTCGTCAACACCGGGTCCGCCGCGGTCGACGTGTCCGGATGGATCGTCAAGGACAACGACAACTCCCACTCCTACAAGATCGGCAAGAAGACGTCGATCGCTCCGGGTGCGTTCCTGGCGCTGGACGTCGAGTCGTCGTACGGGCTGGGCAGTTCGGACTCCGCGCGGCTGTTCCAGACGGACGGTTCCACCCTGATGGACTCCTACACCTGGACCGACCACGCCAGTACCACGTACGGGCGGTGCGCGGACGGCACCGGCGCGTTCACGACCACGACCGCGCCGACCAAGGGCGCGGCGAACGCCTGCGGCACCAGCGGCGGCGGGGGTGACACCACGTGGCCGGGCGGCGCGGCGGTCACCGTCGCGGACGGTTCGAACGTGTTCGGGGAGAACCTCAGCGGGCTGTCGTTCGAGTTCGAGGGCGTGCTCTGGGCGGTGAACAACGGTCCCGGCAAGCTGTACAGGCTCGTGCCCAACGGCGCGACATGGAGCCCCGACCCGGCCGGCGGCTGGGGATCCGGTAAGGCTCTGCACTACGCCGGCGGCAGCGGCGACCCCGACGCCGAGGGCGTGGTCGTCACCCCTGACGGCATGTTCGTCGTCACCGAGCGCGACAACAGCAAGAGCTCCACCAGCCTGCCGAAGATCCTGCGCTTCGACGCCTCCTCCACCGCCTCGTCGCTGAACGCGACCGCGGAGTGGAACCTGACCTCCGACCTGCCCTCCCTCCCGGCCAACGCCGGCCCCGAGGGCATCTCGTGGATCCCGGACACCTTCCTGACCGCGCACGGATTCCGCGACGAGCACACCGGCGCCGCCTACGACCCGGCCGGGTACCCGGGCCACGGAAGCGGTCTCTTCTTCGCCGGCGTCGAGGACAACGGCACCGTCTACGCCTACGCCCTCAACCAGTCCGGCGGCGGATTCACCCGCGTCGCCACCATCATCAGCGGCTTTCCCGGCGTGATGGACCTGGAGTTCGAGCCCGCCACCGGGCACCTGTGGGCGGCCTGCGACGACACCTGCCAGGGCCGGACCTCGACCCTCGACATCAACGCCCAGGGCACGTTCGCCGTCACCCACACCTACGACCGCCCCACCGGCATGGCCGACTACAACAACGAGGGCTTCGCCATCGCCCCCCAGTCCGCCTGCGTCGGCGGCCACAAGCCGGTCATGTGGTCCGACGACTCCAACGACGGGGGCCACGCGCTGCGCTCCGGCACTCTGAACTGCACCCCCTGACACCGGTAGGACGGGGCGGGGCGGGGCGGGGCGGGGGCGCGCGCCGGCCGCTCCGCCCGCTTCCCGGGCATCCGGAGCGATGACGAAGGCTGTGGTCCGGGCGGACCACGGCCTTCGACCGGGTCCTCGCACCGGGCCCGGTCCGCACCGGGTCAGCACCCTGTCCGCACTCCGCGTCACCGGCTTCTCGGCGCATACCGGACGGGAGTGCTCACCGGCACGGAGAAGGGGTTGTCTGGGAGGTCCGAGGTCGCTCGCGGAGCCGGCTGTCCGGCCTTCCGGATTTTCGGCTTGCCCGGCAAGCGGGCGTGCGACCGGGGAGCCCGGCCCCCCCGGATGCGCGGGGGAGGCGGTATTCAGGGGCCCGGATTCAGCGGCGCCGGATTCAGGGGCGCCGGGCCGTCTCCTCGCCGTGAACGGCCCGACGGGTGGCGGGCGTCCGGCCCGCGGTCGTCGCGAGTTCCCCCAACCGGCGCCAGTTCAGCGTCGGTTGGGGCTCGGGCACACCGGGACGTCTCCGGGGGACCCGGACGCGCAGCGCGCCCGGGTCGACGCGGCAGTGGACCGGGGCGGACAGCATCATGGCCTCGCCGTCGACACCGGCCTCGATCTCCGGTTGGTCCGCGTCGACGACCACCTCGCGGGTGGTGAGGACCGCGAGTCCCTCCGCGGTGCGGTCCAGCACCAGGGCCGCGGCCTCGGCCGCGCTGTCGACCTTGATCCCGAGAACGCCGAGCAGCCCGGAGTCGAGCCGCTCGCGGCGGCCGATCCCGGCCGGATCGTTCGTGCGGTAGGGGTTGTTGCTCACCAGCACGGCCTGCGGGGCGTCGAGGGTCGCGCTTTCGGTGCGGGCGGTCAGCCGCGGACCCCGTCGGCGGGTGAGCAGCTCGGGCAGCAGCTCCAGGATGGTGCCGACCTTGTCGTCGCGGTACGCCGGGCTCTGCACGACCGCCGCGTAGGCGCCGAAGGAGGCGTTGTTGACGAACGGATGGCCTCCGGCGAAGCCGAGGTCCACCCGGAGCTCGACGCCGTTGGTGAGCGCGTCGAGGCAGCGTGCGGGGTCGTCGCGGTCGAGGCCGAGATCCATCGCGAAGTGGTTGCGGGTACCCGCGCAGACGACCAGGAACGGCAGACCGTGTTCGGCGGCGACGGCCGCGACGAGCGCCTGGGTCCCGTCGCCGCCCGCGACGCCCAGCAGATCGGCACCGTCGGCGACGGCCGCGCGCGCCAGCGCGGTGACGTCCTGCTGTTCGTCGGGGTCGAGGAGGACGACCCGCGCGCCGAGCCGTTCGGCTTTCTCCACCAGGCCGAACCTCGCCACCTTCCCACCCCCGGACCGCGGGTTCATGATGAGGAAGGGGCGGCGCGGGGGCGCCGTCCTGCGTTCCCTGGCAGGCCGGGAGCGGGGACGGTCGCCGCGCAGCGCGTACCGTCCGCTCCAGACGGCCACGGCCCACAGCAGCAGGGACACCGGGACCGCCCACAGCAGGGAGACCGCGAACAGGGTGACGACGGCGGCGGGTGCGGTCACCGCCAGCAGCGCCGCCACCCAGCGCAGCAGGCCGCGCCGGGTCAGCGTCCACCAGGCCGCGGCCGCCGTGACGACCACGCCGACGAGCGCGATCGCGAGCAGCAGTACGCCGCTCAGGCCGCCCTTGGCCAGCGGCAGCAGCACCGCCAGTACGGCCGCGACCAGCGCGGCTCTGGCAGCCCATCGTTGTCCGCCACGGGCCGCGCCGCTCGTCTCCTCGGTCATGGCTCCTCCAGGGGTGCACGGTCGCACCGACGCACGAATGGGCCGGTGCGCGGAAGCACGGATCAACGGTGCCCGGGCCGGTGCGGCCCACTCCACCACAGTCGGCGCGCGGAGCGATCAAGGACCCGGTGCGGGAGCGGGCCATCACCCGGGAAGGGGATACGGGCGAGCCGGCCGGACGGCGGCCGGGGAGGAGCCGTCGGTACCCCTCGGGAACGGGAACGCCGCGACTGATGCACGATGGGCGGCGGCGGATCCGGGCGACACGGCCGGGTCCGTGGCGTGGAGGGACAGCGGCGCGGAGGGACAGTGGCGATGAGCGCAGACCGGGGCCGGGTCCTGGTCGTCGACGACGACGCGGCGATACGCCGCTCGCTGGAGCGCGGACTGCGGCTCGGCGGATTCACCGTGGACCTGGCCGACGGCGGCCTCCCGGCGCTGGCCGTGGCCCGGACGAGACCACCGGACGTGATCGTGCTGGACATCTCGATGCCGGACCTCAACGGCATCGAGGTGTGCAGGACACTGCGGGGCGACAACAACGACGTACCCGTGCTGATGCTCTCCGCGCTCGACGAGACCGCCGACCGCATCGCGGGTCTCCAGGCCGGCGGCGACGACTATCTGGTCAAACCCTTCGCGTTGCAGGAGCTCGTGCTGCGCCTGGAGGCACTGCTGCGCCGCAGACCGCCGCGCGACACCGACACCGACACCGTACGGGTCGGCGGCCTGCTGATGGACCCCGCCGCCCGCAGGGTGAGCCTCGACGGACGGCCGGTCGACCTGACCCGGCGCGAGTTCGAGCTCCTGCACGTCCTCGCGCGCAACGCCGGCCTCGTACTCAGCCGGGACCAACTCCTCGACCGGGTATGGGGATACGACTTCGACGTGCGCACCGACGCGGTGGACACCTTCGTCAGCTACCTGCGCCGCAAACTGGAGACCTCGGACCGCGCGCGGATCATCCACACCGTACGGGGCGTGGGCTTCGTCCTGCGGGACGACCGGGCGGGGGAGCAGCGGTGAGGCTGTCCACACGGATCGCACTGGCCGTCGGCGCCACCGTGCCCGTACTGGTCCTGGCCACCGGCTGGCTGCTGCTGCGGCTGGTCGCGGCGGACCTGCACGACCAGCAGGACGCCCATCTGCGCGAGCGCGCGGCGACCGTGGCCAAGGACGCCCGGGGACTGCTGCGCGCGAGCGCCGCCGACCGGTCGGCCGCGGTGGAACAGGCGCGGCAGCGAAGGCTGTTCACCTCGGCCCTGGACGTCGGCATCCGGCTGATCGGTCCGGACGAGACCTTCACCGGCGGCCCGCAGCCGGACGCCGGAGCACCGCTGCCCGCGAGCGCGCCGGTCCCGGTCACGCTCCGGGCCGACGGTCACAGCTGGCGGATCCTGTCGACCCGGGTGACCGGCGGCCGGCCCGGAGCGCGCGGCACCCTGTGGCTGTTCGCCTCGGACACCGCCGCCGACACCCAACTGCGGCTGGTCCGGCGGCGCGCGGTGTCCGTCGCACTGCTCGCCGCACCGCTGTCCGGACTGCTCGCCTGGGGTGTCGCAGCCCGGGCGAGCCGGCCGCTGCGCCGTCTGCAACGCCGCGCGAGCGGCCTGGACCCGCGTTCCAGCCCGGCCCGCCTGGACCACACCCCGACGCGTATCGCCGAGGTCGACGATCTCGCGCACACGCTGGGGACCGTCCTGGCCCGCTACGACGAACAGGCCGCCAGAACGGCCGAGGCACTGGCCACCGCCCGCTCCTTCGCCTCCGCCGCCTCGCACGAATTGCGCACTCCGCTGATGAGCATGCAGACCAACCTGGAGATCCTCGCCGGGCATCCCGAACTCGCCGGAGCCGACCGCGACGAGGTGCTGCACGACCTGCGCCGCGAGCACGCCCGGCTGCTGGGCCTCCTGGTCATGCTGCGCGACCTCGGCCGCGGGGACCTCGTCGAGGCCGACGCGTTCGGTCCGGTGGACCTGGCCGACGTCGTCGAGGCGAGCACGGAGGAACAGCGGCGCCGCCATCCGCGCGCACGGCTGTCCGGCCGCTGCGCGCCGGGCCTGCGGGTGCACGGCTGGGAACCGGGCCTGCGGAGCGTGGTGGACAACCTCCTCGTCAACGCCTTGGTGCACGGGCGCGGGGACGGGGACGGGCATGGGCACGTGGGCGGGCGTCCCGCGCAGGTGGAGGTGAGCCTGCGCGCCAGCGGCACCGACGTATTCCTGGTCGTCGACGACCAGGGCCCCGGCATCCCGCCCGAACTGCGCGCGCAGGTCTTCGAACGCTTCAGGCGCCGGCCCGACAGCCCGGGCTCCGGCCTCGGACTCACCCTGGTCGCCCAGCAGATCGCCCTGCACCGGGGCCGCATCCGGATTCTGGACCGGCCGGCGGGACCCGGTACCCGGATCGAGGTCACGCTGCCGCTCGCCAACGGCGCGGCGGACGAGGGGAACACGCTGCCGCTCCGGCGCAACTGGATGATCGCGGCCGCCCACCGCCCACAAGAATTCCACAAGGACGACTCCTAGTTTCCGCGGTGAGCGGGCAACCGCCCGTGAACACGGAGGAGTTCGTCATGCCAAGCACCAGGAAGACCGTGGTCTCGTTGGTCGCCGTGGGTACGCTGCTCGGCGCCGCGGGCGTCGCCGCGGCGGACACCGCGTCTCCCGCCCCGTCCGGCACGCCCACCGGCGACGGCGCCGCGGCGCTGTGCCGGCGCGCGCCGAAGGTCGACCAGCGGATCGACCGGATCCTCGACCGGCTGCACGCGGACGCGTCCCGGCGCGGTTCCGTCGCCCGGCTCGAACAGCGCGTGGCCAATGCCAGGTCGGCGGGACACAAGGAGATCGAGAACTACCTCAACGACCGGCTCACCTTCCGGCGCTCGCTGATCCCCACCCTGGAGGCACGCCAGAAGGACCTGTCCCAGGTCGAGAAGTGGTGCGGCGCCAACGGCAACGGGAGCGCGAAATGAGGGGCGCGCGCCGCGTCGCACCGGCCGGGCTGGCCGCCGTGGCCGTCCTGCTGCTGGCCGGCTGCGGTCACGGCGAGGACGCCGGGCAGCCGGCGCCCGCCTCCTCGTCCTCCACGGACCTCGGTCACCTGCGGAAACTGGTAGACGACGCCGATTCGACGGCGAGCCGGGCGGAGTCGGACATGGCCCGGGAGTGACCCGGGCGGGCGTCGGCCGGAACCCTCTGGCGCGAGCCCGCCCGTCCAGCCCGTCCGGCGTTTGCGGACGGGCTGGACGGGCGATGCGGGGGTCCACGGGGCGGCAGCCCCATGGCGGGGTGCCGGGGCGGAGCCCCGCAGGGGTCCGGGCGGAGCCCTTGGCGGAGTCCGGGACCGGCCACGGCTGCCCCCTCCCCGCGTTCCTACCGGCCGGTCTCCGCCTGTCGGCACCGGTCGTGGCGAGGGGCGTGGCACGGGGCGGTCCGGCGGTGTTCCCGGGTCCAGGACCGGGGTGGCCGCGGCGGGACGCCGGACCGTGGGGCGTCTCGTACCGCGGGACCCGGCGGGCGGTACGGCCGGCGGGACGGGCGCCGGCACCGTCGCGGCTGCCACGGGGCCTCCGGCCGGCGCGCGGTACCCACGGGACGGGCACCGACCCCATCGGCCGCCTCGGGTCCGTGCCAAGGGGCATCGTCTGCGGCCGGATCAGGGCAGCGTCCCAGGGGTGGGCGGCGAATCACCGGGACGGATCCGATGGCGGCCGTCGACGGGGTGGGTCGTGAGATGCGGTCGGTGCGGATGCTCGGAGGCGACGCGTTCGACGATGAGAAGGGCGGCGTCGTCGGAGGGCCGGTCGCCGACGTGGGAGAGGAGGTCGTCGTGGATGTGACGCAGCAGGGCGTCGGGTCCGGCACCCCGGAACGTGGCGACCCGCTCGGCGAGCGGGTAGAAGGCGCCCGTCGGTGACCGGGCCTCGATGACGCCGTCCGTGTAGAGCAGCAGGATGTCGCCCACCTCGAAGGCGAACGGGTCGGTGCGGTGCCGGGCGGCGGGCGTTTCGCACAGACCGAGGGGTGGCACCGGGTGCTTGGCGTGCAGGATCTCGATCCCGTGGCCGTGCAGCAGCAGGGGCGGGGGATGGCCGCAGTTGATCATCTCGACCTGGGTGCCGTGGTCGGGGATGTCGAGGACGAGCGCGGTGATGAAGTGCTCGCCGGGGTCGTGCTCGGTGTCGGCCACCTCGTCGAGGTCCCGGCACACGCTCGCCTCCAGCGCCGCCGTCAGTTCGGGCAGCGTGGCGTACCGCTGGGCGCCCTCCCGGAACGCGCCGAGCGCCACCGAGGCCTCGCCGATCGAGGACATGCCCTTGCCGCGTACGTCCCCGATGACCAGCCGGGTGGACGCGTGGGCGGAGCGGGCCACGGCGAAGAGGTCGCCCCCGATGCGGGCCTCGTCCTCGGCGGCCAGATACAGCCAGGCCACCCGCAGTGGCCCGATCCGGCGGGGCGGTGGCCGCAGCAGAACACGCTGCGCCGTCTCGGCCACCGAACGTGACCGGCTCAGCTCACGGGCTCTCCGCTCCCGTACGTGGCATACGAAAACCACCAGGGCGGAGAGCACCGACAGGGCGATGATCTGCGCGACGTGGTTGGCCGTGCCCAGGCCGCCGTGCAGCACTGCTATGACCACCTGGGCCGTCACGGCCAGCACGCCGACCAGGGCGGTCATCCGTGGTCCTGCCAGCGAGGCGGTCAGCGCGGGCGCGATGACCAGGAGCGGGCCGAGATGGACGTCGGCCGGTGATTGGATGTCCACCACGGTGATCACTACGATCAGCACGACAGGGACCGCCACCAGTCCGCGGCCTGACGGCTGCTCCACGAGGCGGTCCACTGACACGCGCCGGACGCTCACCTCCCCATTTTCCCCCGGACCAGGAGCGCCTGCTCCCCGGCACCCGGCCCCGCATCCCGTGGGGGAGTCCCGAGGGGGCTGCCCCGGCTCTAGGGATGTTCCCAGATACAAGGGGTCATAAGTCGCCCTTATGTGGTCATAGATCCAACCCGAGTACTGACTAAGGCATGCCTTAGCTTAGGCTTCCCCGCGAGTCACCCCTGCCCCCTTCGAAGGGAATCTGATCATGCCTCGCCCCCTGCGGGTAGCCATTGTCGGAGCCGGTCCCGCCGGCATCTACGCCGCCGACGCGCTGCTGAAGTCCGCAGTGGCCGTCGAGCCCGGTGTGTCCATCGACCTCTTCGAGCGGATGCCGGCCCCCTTCGGCCTGATCCGCTACGGCGTCGCCCCGGACCACCCGCGGATCAAGGGCATCATCACGGCCCTGCACCAGGTGCTCGACAAGCCGCAGATACGTCTCTTCGGCAATGTCGACTACCCGGGGGACATCAACCTGGACGATCTGCGTGCCTTCTACGACGCGGTGGTCTTCTCCACGGGCGCGACGGCGGACCGGGCCCTGGACATACCCGGCATCGGTCTCGACGGCTCGTACGGCGCGGCGGACTTCGTCTCCTGGTACGACGGGCACCCCGACGTGCCGCGGACCTGGCCCCTCGAAGCGGAGAAGGTCGCCGTCCTCGGCGTCGGCAACGTCGCGCTCGACGTGGCGCGCATCCTGGCCAAGACCGCCGACGAGCTGCTGCCGACCGAGATCCCGCCGAACGTCCACGAGGGGCTCAAGGCCAACAAGGCGCTGGAGGTCCACGTCTTCGGCCGCCGCGGCCCGGCGCAGGCCAAGTTCAGCCCCATGGAGCTGCGGGAGCTGGACCACTCCCCGAACATAGAGGTCATCGTCGACCCCGAGGACATCGACTACGACGACGGCTCGATCGCCACCCGGCGCGGCAACAAGCAGGCCGACATGGTCGCCAAGACCCTGGAGAACTGGGCCATCCGCGACGTCGGCGACCGGCCGCACAAGCTGTTCCTGCACTTCTTCGAGTCGCCGACCGAGATCCTCGGCGAGGACGGCGAGGTCACCGGCCTGCGCACCGAGCGCACGGTCCTCGACGGCACCGGCAACGTCAAGGGCACCGGCACTTTCAAGGACTGGGACGTCACGGCCGTCTACCGCGCCGTGGGCTACCTTTCCGACAAGCTCCCCAAGCTGCCCTGGGACGTCGAGTCCGGCACCGTCCCCGACGCGGCGGGCCGGGTGATCGAGGAGACCGGCGAGCACCTCCGGTCGACGTACGTCACCGGCTGGATCCGGCGTGGGCCGGTGGGCCTGATCGGTCACACCAAGGGCGACGCCAACGAGACCGTCGCCAGTCTGCTCGACGACCACGCGAGCGGCCGTCTGCACACGCCCGTCGCACCCGAGCCGGAGGCCGTGGACGCGTTCCTGAAGGAGCGCGACGTCCGCTTCACCACGTGGGAGGGCTGGTACCGGCTGGACGCCGCGGAGAAGGCGCTCGGTGAACCGCAGGGCCGCGAGCGGGTGAAGCTCGTCGAGCGCGAGGACATGCTCGACGCCAGTGGAGCGTAGGGCACGCCGCGTGACCGCACCTCCCACGGTCGTCGGCCGCGTCCGCAGCCGTCGCTGACGATGGAGGGCGGAACCACCCTCCACTTCACCGACGAACCCGTCACCACGGTCCTGGAGCGGCCCTCGAGGCGGCTGCGGGCCGGGACGTGCGCCTCGGCGGGGGATCGGCCACCGTCCAGCAGTATGTGCGCGCCTGGCTCGTCGACGAACCGCACCTGGCCGTCGTTCCCCGGCTCCTCGGGCGAGGTGAGCGTCTCTTCGACCACCTCGGGGACGCGGTCGACGGCTACCGCGTCCCCGAGCTGGTGAGCTCGCCGGCCGTCGCCCCCGCCCGGCTGCTGCGCCGGTGGCGTGATCCCGGTGCCGCGCGCGTGACGTCAGGTGTGCGCCACATGGTGCATGACGTCATGTGGTGCATGACGTGATGTGGTGCACCAGACGGTGCGCCGCCCGGGGTCGGCGTGTCCGGTACCGGCATCGGCGGGCGCGCGGCGCGCGTCTCCTTCCGGCACGGCTGAGCTCGTCGCGCGTGTCACCCCGGCGCGTCCGAACTCGGTGAAGCGCCTCACCCGGCGCGTCCGGGTCCACCGCGTCCGAGTCCGGTGCATGCGAGTCCCTCGCGCGGCTCACCCCGCGTCGGCGGAGGCCGTGCCGGACGCCGGGGGGCGCGGACCCGGCGCGCCCACCCGCAGACCGTCCATCACCAGGTCCAGCAGACGTGCGGCGCGCGGCTGCCAGTCTCCGTGCGCGTCCATCTGCCAGAGGCCGGCGATCGCGAGGACGAAGTCGTCGGGGGTCACCCCCGGGCGGATGGTGCCCGCCCGCTCGTTGGCGTCGAGAAGGAGGGAGACGGCCGAGGAGACCGCGCCGTGCCCCAGCCTGGTCAGGGTGCCCCGGGTCACGGTGGACGCGCGCAACGCCTCGGCCAGGCCTGCCTTGGCCATGGCGTACTGCGCCAGCCGGTCCATCCACTCCCGCAGGGCCTGGTCGGGAGCGCGGGTCTCCAGCAGCTGGGCCGCGGTGTCGGCGAGCTGCTGCACCTCGTAGCGGTAGACCTCCAGGACCAGCGCCTCGCGGTTGGGGAAGTTCCGGTAGAACGTGCCCTGTCCCACGCCCGCCTTCTTGGCGATCGCGCTGAGCGGGGTGTCCGAGGAGTGGGTCAGTTCCGCCAGGGCCACTTCGAGGATGCGCTCGCGGTTGCGCTGCGCGTCCGAACGCAGCGGGGCGTCCTTCTTCTGCTGCACTCGTCCCCCTTCCGGAAGGCACGGCACTCGCGGCGGAGCCCGGCCTTGCTAAGTGGACAGCTGTCCGCTAAGTTCAGGGTTAGTGGACAGCTGTCCACTTCGGTTCACCATAGCGCGAGATCCGGCCAACGTGGACTGTTGGCGCCCCTCGAAGCCGGCGTGGCTCCGCACCCTGTACGGCGGCCCTCGGTCCCATCCGCCCCCAACGCTCAGCGCCACTCCTTCCCCCGCGACCCGCGACTCGGCGAAAGAAGGCTGCTCATGGCCCCATCGACGTCCAGCGCCATCACCCTGAACATCAATGGCGAGAAGTACACGCTGCCCGTCGACCACCGCACCACCCTGCTCGACGCGCTGCGCGAGCATCTCGATCTCACGGGTACCAAGAAGGGCTGTGATCAGGGTCAGTGCGGCGCCTGCACGGTGCTGCTCGACGGGCGCCGCGCCGTCTCCTGTCTGCAACTCGCCGTGGCCGCGGAGGGCCGCGACATCACCACCATCGAAGGCGTGGCGGACGGGGAACGACTGCACCCGGTGCAGCAGGCCTTCCTCGACCTCGACGGTTATCAGTGCGGCTACTGCACACCGGGCCAGATCTGCTCGGCCCTCGGCGTGATCGAGGAGCACGCGGCGGGCTGGCCGAGCGCCGTGACCGCCGACGTACGGCCCGAAGCGGGCGTCCCGCCGCTCACCGCCGAGGAGATACGCGAGCGGATGAGCGGCAACCTGTGCCGCTGCGGCGCATACGTGTCGATCGTGCAAGCCGTCGCCCGGGCGGCAGAGGACGGGGCGGTCCGGGCCGGGGAAGTCCGTGCCGCGCGGTCGGACCTCATCGAATCCGACGTCACGGAATCCGGTGCCGCGGAATCCGATGCCATGGAGACGGAAGCGGACGAAGAGTCCGGCACCACCGGAGTGGATGCCAAGGAGGCTGTGGCATGAAGGAGTTCGGCTATGAGCGCGTCTTCGACGTGGCCGGCGCGGTCGCCCTGCTGGGCGCCGACCCCGAGGCGCGGTGTCTCGGCGGCGGCACCAACCTCGTCGACCTGATGAAGAGCGGGGTGGAGCGGCCCGCGCGCCTGGTCGACGTGCGTGAACTCCCCCTGGACCGGATCGGGTTCACCCAGGGTGAGGGGCTGCGCATCGGTGCGACCGTCACCAACAGCGACCTCGCCGCACACCCCGAAGTGCGGGGCCGATACCCGGCGTTGGCGCAGGCCGTCCTGGCCGGTGCCTCGGGGCAGCTGCGCAACATGGCCACGGTCGGCGGGAACCTGCTCCAGCGCACCCGCTGCGGCTACTTCACCGACCTGGCGAAACCCTGCAACAAGCGTGTTCCCGGCAGTGGTTGTCCCGCCATCGAGGGCGAGCACCACAACCACGCCGTCCTCGGCGCCTCCGCGCACTGCGTCGCCACGCACCCCTCCGACATGGCGGTGGCCCTCACCGCCTTCGACGCCGCCGTCACGTACGAAACGCTCGACGGACCGGGTGAGTTGCCGCTCGCGGAGTTCTATCTGCCGGTGGGTGACACTCCGCACCGGGAGACCGCCCTGCCGTCCGGCGCGCTGATCACCGGCGTCACCGTGCCCGCCGCCCCGGTCGCCGCCCGCTCCCGCTACCGCAAGGTGCGCGAGCGCGCTTCGTACGCCTTCGCGATCGGCTCGATCGCCGCCGCGCTCGACGTCCGCGACGGGGTGGTGCGCGAAGTGCGCCTCGCCTTCGGGGCGGTGGCGTCCCGGCCGTGGCGTGCCCGGGAGGCCGAGCGGGCGCTGCTGGGGGGACCGGCGGACGCCGAGGCCTTCGCCGCCGCCGCGGACGCCGAACTGGCGTCGGCCGAACCGCTGCCCCACAACGGATACAAGGTGCCCCTGATGCGCAATCTCGTCGTGGCGACGCTGACCGAGCTCACCGAGGAGGCCGCCCGATGACCACGACCACCACGACCACCACGACCACCACGACCCCGGCGGTCGTGGCCGTCGGCACCGCGCGCACCCGTGTGGAGGGCGTGGCCAAGGTGACCGGAGCGGCTCGCTACGCAGGCGAGGTGCCCTATCCCGAACTCGCCCACGGCTGGCTGGTGCTGTCCACGGTGGCCCGGGGCCGTGTCCGCGCCGTGCGGTCCGCGCCCGTCCTCGCGATGCCGGGTGTCCTCGCCGTCCTGGACCACGTGAACGCCCCGCGCCTCAACGGCGATTACACGAACGCCTTCGGCGTGCCCGACCCGATCGCCCAGATCTTCCAGCGGGACCGGGTCCCGTACGCCGGCTGGCCGGTGGCCCTCGTCGTCGCCGAGACACCCGAGCAGGCGAGGGAGGCCGCCGAGGCGCTCGTCGTCGAGTACGACGAGGAGCCGCACGACGTCGTGTTCGCCGCCGGACTTCCCGGTGTGTACACGCCGGAGAGCGCCCCCGCCGCGACGAAGGGCGACCTGGAGGCCGAACTCGCCGCGTCCGCCGTCGTCGTGGACGCCGAGTACAGCACCCCGGAGGAGCACCACAGCCCCATGGAGCCGCATGCGGCGGTCGCCCGCTGGGACGGCGGCCGGCTCGAGGTGATCGACTCCAACCAGGGCAGCAGGTTCGTGGCGGACGAACTGGCGAAGCTGTTCTCGCTCGACCCCGAGTCGGTCCGGGTGCGGTCCGAGCACGTGGGAGGCGGCTTCGGCTCCAAGGGGACCCGACCCCACTCCGTCGCCGCCGCGATGGCCGCGACCGTGCTGCACCGCCCGGTCAGGGTCGTCATGACCCGGCGTCAGATGTTCTCCCTCGTCGGTTATCGCAGTCCCACGGCGCAGCGGGTCAGGCTCGGCGCCGACGCGGACGGACGGCTGCGCGCGGTCGAGCACCGGGCCGAGAGTCTCACCTCGACCGTCCACGAGTTCGTCGAGCGCAGCGCCGAGTTCGGGCGGGCGATGTACGGCTCCGACGCGCACCACTCCGCCAGCCGCGTCGTACGGCTCGACGTGCCGACGCCGAGCTGGATGCGGGCCCCGGGGGAGGCGCCGGGTTCCTTCGCGCTGGAGTCCGCGATCGACGAACTCGCCGAGAAGTGCGGCCTCGACCCGATCGAGCTGCGTCTTCGCAACGAGCCGGACGTGGGCCCCGTCTCCGGGTTGCCCTTCAGCAGCCGCAATCTGGCCGGCTGCTTCGAGGAAGGGGCCCGCAGGTTCGGCTGGGCGGGCCGTGACCCGCACCCCGGAGTTCGCCGCGAAGGGCGTCTGCTGCTCGGCACCGGCACGGCCGCGGCCACCTTCCCCATGCTGTCCGCCCCGTCCACGGCGGCCGTGACAGCGGAGCCCGACGGCACCTTCACCGTACGGATCACCGCCTCGGACATCGGGACCGGGGCGCGGACCGCGCTCACCCTGGTCGCCGCGGACGCACTGGAGACGGAGCCGGAGCGCATCCGGATGCGGATCGCGGACAGCGACTTCGGCCCGGCGATGATCGCCGGCGGTTCGATGGGCACCCGTTCCTGGGCCTGGGCGATCCGGGTCGCAGCGGCCGAGCTGCGCGAGCGGCTGGTCCTCGGCGGTGGCATCCCGCCGGAGGGGATCACGGCGCGCTCGGACACCTCCCAGGCCGTCGGCGCGCTGCCGCCGATGGAACGGCACACCTTCGGGGCGCAGTTCGCCGAGGTCGCCGTGGACGTCACCACGGGGGAGGTGCGGGTGCGGCGGATGCTCGGCATCTTCGCCGCGGGCCGCATCGTCAACCCGCTGACGGCGCGCGGGCAGTTCGTCGGCGGAATGGTCTGGGGCCTGTCCATGGCGCTGCACGAGGAGGCGGTCCGGGACCGGGCCACGGGCGGCCATGTCGGCGCGGACCTGGCCGGTTACCACTTCGCCGCGCACGCCGACGTGCCGCAGATCGAAGCGGACTGGGTGGACGACCCGGACCCGGACGACCCGGTCGGCATCAAGGGCATCGGTGAGATCGGGGTCGTCGGAGCCGCGGCGGCGATCGCCAACGCGGTCTGGCACGCGACCGGCGTACGCCACCGGAACCTGCCGATCCGACCCGACCGGGTGCTGCTCGCGGGGACCGCGGCGGAAGGGGATCCGGGTGCTTGACCTGGCCGACGAGCTGCACCGCTGGGCCGAGGAGGGCCGGGACTTCGCCGTCGCCACCGTCGTGCGCGTCGGCGGCAGCGCGCCGCGCGGTCCGGGCGCCGCCCTCGCCGTGGACGGCCACGGCACGGCCGTCGGCTCGGTCTCCGGGGGATGCGTCGAAGGGGCCGTGTACGACCTGTGCGTCCAGGCGCTCCAGGACGGCCGGACGGTGCTCGAACGGTTCGGATACAGCGACGCGGACGCCTTCGCGGTGGGGCTGACCTGCGGCGGTGTCGTCGATGTCCTGGTCACGCCGGTGCGCGCGGACGCACCGGACCGGAAGGTGTTCGAGGCGGCGCTGGCGGCCGCGGCCCGCGGTGAGCCGGCCGCCGTCGCCCGGGTGGCCCGGGGACCGGCCGAGCTGCTGGGCAGGGCGCTGCTCGTCCGCCCCGACGAGATGTACGGGCCACCGGTCGAGGGAGGTCTCAGCGGTTCCCCGGCGCTGGACGGCACGGCGGCGGGGGAGGCCCGCGGCATGCTGACGGCGGGGCGTACCGGCACGGTCGAGGTCTCCGAGGACGGTTCGCGGTGCCCGGGAGGCGTGACGCTGTTCGTGGAGTCCAGTGTGCCGCCACCGCGTCTGATCGTCTTCGGCGCCGTCGACTTCGCCACGGCGCTGGTCCGGGTCGGCAAGTTCCTCGGTTACCACGTGACCGTGTGCGATGCCCGTCCCGTCTTCGCCACCCGGGTCCGTTTTCCCGAGGCGGACGACATCGTCGTCGACTGGCCGCACCGCTATCTCCGGCGTACCGGGACCGACGAGCGGACGGTCCTGTGCGTGCTCACCCACGACGCCAAGTTCGACATACCGCTGCTGGAGGCGGCCCTGCGGATGCCGGCGGCCTTCGTCGGGGCCATGGGGTCGCGCCGCACCCACGAGGACCGTGAGCGGCGGCTGCGCGAGGCCGGGCTCGGCGAGCGGGAGCTGTCCCGTCTGAGGTCCCCGATCGGGCTCGACCTCGGGGCCCGTACTCCGGAGGAGACCGCGCTGTCCATCGCGGCGGAGATCGTCGCGGCCCGTGAGGGCGGCACCGGCGCTCCGCTGACCGGCTCGCGGACGCCGATCCACCGCGACGGGGGTGGCGGCCCGGGCGGCGGTGCGACGGGGACGCGGGAGGCCGCCTGACCGGTGGCGGCCGGCCGGGTGCGGGTTCGCGCGGTTCTGGAAGGGTACCGGCGGGCTCAGGGCGTGCCGGAGGTGCGGCAGGACGCGGCCGAGCGTGCGAGCCAGTCGTACGCGGCCCGCGCCGTGAACTCGGCCTGGCCCCCGCGCAGCAGCAGCCCGGCCGTGCCGAACGCCGGGTCGTCGGCCTGCGCGGTGACGTACGGGATCGCGAGGCAGCGCATCCCGGCCGCATGCGCGGCCGCGGCCCCCGGGGCGGCGTCCTCCAGGACCACACAGTCCGCCGGCGCGGCTCCCAGGCGGGCAGCCGCCTCCAGGAAGACGTCGGGGGCGGGCTTGCCGTGCGCCACCTCGTCGGCCGAGACGGCGGTCGTCAGTCGGGCCGCCAGGCCGGTCCCCGTGAGGATCACCTCGATGGCGGCGGCCGAGGAGCCCGAGGCCACGGCCATCGGGACGCCCTCGTCGGCCAGCAGCCGGACGAACTTCCGCATCTCCGGATAGACATGCGTGGAGGCACGGGCCAGCTCCAGATAGCGGCGGTTCTTGTCGGCGAGCAGGACCTCCAGCGGAGCCCGCAGACCGTAGCGCTCCTTCCAGAGGGCGAGCGTCTCCCGGGTGCTGATGCCGACGTACTGTTCGTGGTCGGCCCAGGTGAAGTCGGTGATGCCCTGTTCGGCGAGTGTCTGCCGCCCGGCTTCGAAGTAGTTCGGCTCGCTGTCCACGAGAGTTCCGTCGAGATCGAAGATGACCGAGGTGCGACCGAGAGCGCTCATGGGGTCCAGGATGCCAAGGCCCGGCCGGTGAGGGGTGAGGTGTTCCCCGCGTCGCGATCACCCCGTCGCCGCCCCCGTCAGCCGTTCGCCATCCGGCCGATCGATTCCACCAGTGGCAGCACCCGGTGCGGGACACGTTCGCGCAGCGCCACCTCGGTGCGGGTCCGTACGACGCCGGGCATGCTGATGAGCGATTGGATCACGTCCTCCAGGTGGGCGTTGTCGCGCGCCACCACCCGGGTGAGCAGATCGCCGCCGCCCGTGATCGAGAACGCCTCGATGATCTCCGGTACGGCGGCGAGCGCGTCGCCCACTTCGTCGAGATGGCCCTGCGTGACCTCGATGTGCACGAAGGCCAGCACGGGGTGGCCGAGCGCCGCGGGGGACAGCGAGGGTCCCGTGCCGGTGATCACGCCGTCCCGTTCCAGCCGGTCCAGGCGGGCCTGCAGCGTGCCGCGGGCGACGCCGAGCGTGCGGGCGTACTCACGCACGCTGGTACGCGGCTGCTCCAGGAGGAGCCGCAGGATCCGGGTGTCGAGCTCGTCCACGGCCATGGTGCGCCGGCCTTCCTGCCGCCTGAGGTGATCTTCACCGACTGTACCGACGGCCCCTTCCGCGCCGGACCGGGCCTGACAGGTGAGGCCGTGGGCCCGTGGCACCCGACTGCCGAGCCGGTGGGCCGCGGCCGGGCGGCAGGCCGGCCGCGGAGTCACGAAGGGCCCCGGGTCAGGCGTCGGGTCCCGCGGCGGAGGACGGGGACTCGACCTGGTCCCAGCCGACCACCGGGCCGTCGTCCCGGGACAGCAGGACATCCCCTGGCCGGGCACCGTGGCGGTGACCGGTGTCGCCGTCGGGGAATCCGTCGAGGGCTACCCGGATCCGCTCCGCGGGCAGGCCGCGCCGGAGCAGGGCATGGGCGGCCGCCCGGATCTTCCCCGCGGGACCGCAGACGTAGGCCGCGGTGTTCCGGGGCTCGAACCGGGCCCCGTCCAGGAGAGCCGTGACGGCGCCGACGGGACCTTCCCAGGCGGGGCCGGGGCGGTCGACGGTGACCGCGCAGTGCGGGGGGCCGTGCGCCGCCGACCAGGCGTGTGTCTGCTGGGCGTAGAGGATGTCGTCCGGGGTGCGGGCGCCGACCAGGACGTTCAGGTGTCCGTACGACTGCGGTGCGGCGAGCGCGTCGAGGACGAGCGGGCGCAGTGGCGCCGGGCCGAGTCCGTCCGCGACGACCAGCAGGTCCTGCCCGGCGGCCCTGTCGAGTTCCCAGCCGGTGCCGAACGGGCCGCGCAGACCGACCCGGCCGCCCGGCCGGAGGGCGCACAGCGCGGCCGAGACCGCCTCCAGCGACCGTATCGTCAGGGCGAGTTCGTGGCGGTCGATGCGGGACGCCGGTACCGGGATCGCGCCCACCCCGAGGGCGTGCACCAGGGCGTAGCGGCCGGGCGTGAACGGCGCGAGCAGCCCGGCGCCGGTCGGCGCGAGGGTGAGGGTGACCGTGTCGGCCGTCTCGTCGCGCGCCTGGGTCACCTGATAGGGGAGGGGAACGTCGTCCATGGCCGGCCTCCGCTGCCGTAGGGGCGTACGTACCGGTACGAGGACCGTCCGGTCGCTCACCGGCGAGGTGCGCCGGGTCGAGGGTGCCCCTTCCAGCGTGGACGCATGAGGGGGCGGGCACCACAGGTCGCCGCCCCCGGGCGCGGGGCGACGGGCCCATAGGGCCGTTCGGCCCCCGCCGGGGACCTGCGGCCCCTGCACCGTGGCCTTCCGGGACCGGAGGCTGGAAACACATCGTCCGCCCGGCCCGGGAGAGGGGGACCATGCTCCGCAGTGTCACCGTGGGTCCCGCCGGCTCGCCCGGACACCGGGCCGCCGCCGCGTGGGCGGGCCGCGAGGCAGGCTCGGGCGGCCGTCGTCGAGGCCGGTCCGCGTCCGGGAGCCGGACCCCGCTCCTCTCACCGGACGCCCCCGTCGCTGTCGTCCCGCGCGACCGACCCCCCGAGGGGACCGGAACATGAAGCCATTAATCGTACGAGTGTTCGGGTGTCTTCCGGTCGTCACGAGGCGCCCCGTTCTCTCGGCCGGCCCCGGGCAGGTCCCTGTCCGGCGTGTCACCCGTCCGGCTCCGCGGCGGGCGAGGGCCCGGCGGCGGACGACCGTGCCTCGGTCGGGCAGGGCACGCGGGCGGTGCGAACGGGGGCCGTGCGGCGGGGTGATCCCGCGTGAGGAGGGAATCACCACCATGGTGGACAAAGCCGCCTTCGCCGTGTCCCGGCCCGGGTTGCGGCCCGGCGGGAAACTCGTGAGGGTGGCCGTGCCGGCGTACGGCGCGATCCGGGCCCTGATCGACGGCACGGTCCGGGCCCCGGTCCACGGCACGATCCGCGCCGGCGTCCCGGTGACGGGTTCCGACCTCGGGACGCGGCAGGATTTCGCGGTCCTTCGGCCGCACGCGCCGGGTCCGACCGTATCCGTCCACGGGACCCGTCCGCTCGCGGCAGTGGACCAGCCCATCGACGAGAGGCCGCGCGGTCGGGACAGGACCGGGATCGTCCTCGATCCCGGCACGGGAAGGTGAGGATCTTGGAGCTTCCCCTCGTCGTGGGCGTCGACGGCTCCGCACCCAGCCTGCGCGCCGTGGACTGGGCGGCGGACGAGGCGGCGCTGCGCGGGGCCCCGCTGCGGCTGGTGAACGCCTCACTGTGGGAACGCTACGAAGGAGTCTCCGCCGCCGGGGGAGCGGACCGGCCCTCGGAGCAGGTACTCGTCGAGGACGTCGTCGACGCGGCCACGCGGCGTGTCCGTGACCGGCGGCCCGGCCTGGCGGTGTCCGCCGACGTCCTGCCCGACGACCCGGTGAGCGTCCTGCTGCACGAGGGGCACGGTGCCTGCGCGCTGGTCATCGGCTCGCGCGGGCGCAACGGGCTCGTCGAACTGCTGCTCGGCTCGGTGAGCCTCGCGGTGGCCGCCCGTGCCGACTGCCCGGTGATCGTGCTGCGCGGCGGCCAGGAGAGCCGGGCCGCGGCCGGGAAGCACCGCCGGATCGTCCTCGGGGTCGGCGACGGCCCGCACAACTCCGCACCCGCGCGCTTCGCCCTCCAGGAGGCACAGGCCCGCGGGGCCGCCCTGGACGCGGTACGGGCCTGGCGGTGGCCCGGCCGGGAGCCGACGGACCAGCCGCCCGTCGAGGGGGAACCCGCCCGACTGCACGAGCGGCAGGCGGTGGAGATCCTGGAGTCGGCACTCGCCGGACCCGCGGCTGACCATCCGTCGGTGGACCTCCGCCTGCGGCCCGCCGAGGGGCCCGCCCGCGGCGTGCTGCTGGCCGCCGCGGCCGAGGCGGACCTGCTGGTCGTCGGCGCCGAGCGGCACCGCGGACACGTCGGGCTGCCGGTCGGCCGGATCGCGCGCGCCGTCCTGCACCGGTCCGACTGCCCGGTCGCCGTCGTCCCCGGCCGGGCGGAGACACCGTGACCGGCTCAGAGGCTCGCCGCATGGTCGGGGACGTACGTCTGAAGATCGCGTGGCGGGCGCTCGTACCCGGTCGACGGCGGCCTGGGCGGGAGTTCCAGCACCAGCGGGGGCACCTCGTAGTAGGGCACCGAGCCGAGCAGATGGGCGATCATGTTCAGCCGGGCGCGGCGCTTGCTGTCGCTCTCGACCACGAACCAGGGCGCCTCCGAGATGTCGGTGTGCACCAGCATCTCGTCCTTCGCCCGGGAGTACGCCTCCCAGCGGGTGATCGACTCCAGGTCCATCGGGGAGAGCTTCCAGCGCCGCGTCGGATCCTTCAGCCGGCGCCGGAACCGGTCCTGCTGCACCGCGTCGCTCACCGAGAACCAGTACTTGCGCAGCACGATCCCCTCCTCCACGAGCATGCGCTCGAAGAGCGGGCATTGACGCAGGAAGAGTTGGTACTCCTCCTGGGTGCAGAAACCCATGACGTGCTCGACACCGGCCCGGTTGTACCAGCTCCGGTCGAACAGAACGATCTCCCCGGCGGCCGGCAGATGCTCGACGTACCGCTGGAAATACCACTGGGTGCGCTCGCGCTCGGTCGGCCTGGGCAGCGCCACGGTCCGCGCGACCCGCGGGTTGAGGTGCTCCGAGACCCTTTTGATCGTGCGGCCCTTGCCCGCCGCGTCACGCCCTTCGAAGATCACCACGAGCCGGGCGCCCTCGGCCCGCACCCACTCCTGCAGCTTCACCAGTTCCGTCTGGAGCCGCAGCAGCTCCCGCTCGTACACCGCTTCCGGCAACGACGCCGTCCCCTTGCCGGCCATGCCACCTCCTCCGCCCGCTGACTTGCCCCGATGACTTCGGAGTCACCATGCCCAAGGTCCAACCGTCCAAGGTGGAACAACAGGACGCCACCGTACTGAGCGACGAGGAACTGCGCACCCTGGACGCCCACTGGCGGGCCGCCAACTACCTTGCCGTGGGCCAGATCTACCTGCTGGCCAACCCGCTGCTGACCGAGCCCCTGACCCCGGCCCACATCAAGCCGCGGCTGCTGGGTCACTGGGGCACCTCGCCCGGACTCAACCTCGTCCACACCCACCTCAACCGGGTGATCAGGGCCCGCGGTCTGGACGCGCTGTGCGTCTGGGGGCCCGGCCACGGGGGGCCCGCGGTGCTCGCCAACTCCTGGCTGGAGGGCTCCTACAGCGAGACCTACCCGGACGTGTCACGGGACGCGGCCGGCATGGAGCGGCTGTTCCGGCAGTTCTCCTTCCCCGGTGGCGTGCCCAGCCATGTCGCCCCCGAGACACCGGGCTCGATCCACGAGGGCGGCGAGCTCGGCTACTCCCTCGCGCACGCCTACGGCGCCGCCTTCGACAACCCGGACCTGCTGGTCGCCTGCGTCATCGGGGACGGCGAGGCGGAGACCGGACCGCTGGCCGCGTCCTGGCACTCCAACAAGTTCCTCGACCCGGTCAACGACGGGGCCGTCCTGCCGATCCTGCACCTCAACGGCTACAAGATCGCCAACCCGACCGTGCTGGCCCGCATCCCCGAGCCCGAACTCGACGAGCTGCTGCGCGGCTACGGCCACGACCCCATCCACGTCACCAGTGACGACCCGCACCAGGTGCACCGGGCCATGGCCGACGCCTTCGACCGGGCCCTGGACCGCATCGCGCTGATGCAGCGCACCGCCCGCGAGGACGGCGTGAGCGAGCGCGTGCACTGGCCCATGATCGTGCTGCGCACGCCGAAGGGGTGGACCGGACCCGCGGAGGTCGACGGCCTGCCCGTCGCGGGAACGTGGCGCGCTCACCAGGTCCCGCTCGCCGGCGTCCGGGAAAACCCCGCCCATCTGCGTCAGTTGGAGTCCTGGTTGCGCTCCTACCGCCCCGAGGAGCTCTTCGACGCCGAGGGCCGGCCGGTCGCCGAGGTCCTCACCTGTGTGCCGGAGGGGGCGCGCCGGCTGGGCGCCACCCCGCACGCCAACGGCGGTCTGCTCGTACGGGAGCTGCCCATCGCGCCGCTCGACGACTTCGCCGTGCCCGTCGACAAGCCGGGCACGACCCTGCACGAGCCCACCCGTGTCCTCGGCGACCTTCTCGAACAGGTGATGAAGGACACCGCGCACCGCCGGGACTTCCGGCTGGTGGGCCCCGACGAGACGGCCTCCAACCGGCTGGAGGCCGTCTACGCCGCGAGCGGCAAGGCCTGGCAGGCCCAGACACTCCAGGTGGACGAACACCTGGACCGGCACGGCCGGGTCATGGAGATCCTGTCCGAACACACCTGCCAGGGCTGGCTGGAGGGCTATCTCCTCACCGGCCGGCACGGCCTGTTCTCCTGCTACGAGGCCTTCGTCCACATCGTCGACTCGATGGTCAACCAGCACATCAAGTGGCTCAGGACGTCACGGGAGTTGTCGTGGCGTGCTCCGATCGCCTCCCTGAACTACCTGCTGACCTCGCACGTCTGGCGCCAGGACCACAACGGCTTCTCCCACCAGGACCCCGGTTTCGTCGACCACGTCCTCAGTAAGAGCCCGGAGGTCGTGCGGGTCTATCTGCCGCCGGACGCCAACACCCTGCTGTCGGTGGCCGATCACGTGCTGCGCAGCCGTGACTACGTCAATGTCGTCGTCGCGGGCAAGCAGCCCTGCTTCGACTGGCTGTCCATGGACGAGGCCCGCGCCCATTGCGCCCGCGGTGCCGGAGTCTGGGAGTGGGCGGGCACGGAGAACGGTGGCGAACCGGATGTCGTCCTGGCCTGCGCGGGTGACGTTCCCACCCTGGAGGTCCTGGCCGCGGCCCAGTTGCTGCGCCGGCTGCTGCCCGGTCTCGCCGTGCGTGTCGTGAACGTCGTCGACATGACCCGGCTGATGCCCCGCGAGGACCATCCGCACGGGATGAGCGACCTGGAGTACGACGGACTGTTCACCACCGACAAGCCGGTGATCTTCGCTTACCACGGCTACCCGTGGCTCATCCACCGCCTCGCCTACCGCCGTACCGGCCACCCCCACCTGCACGTCCGCGGCTACAAGGAGATGGGTACCACGACGACGCCGTTCGACATGGTCGTCCGTAACGACCTGGACCGCTACCGGCTCGTCATGGACGTCATCGACCGGGTCCCCGGCCTCGGTGTCCGCGCCGCCTCCGTGCGCCAGCGGATGGCCGACGTCCGCACCCGCCACCATGCCTGGATCCGGGAACACGGCACCGACCTGCCCGAGGTCGCCGACTGGACCTGGACCGGCTGACGACCGGCGCCCCGTGCGCCCCGTGCGCCCCGTGCGTGTCGTGCGTGAAGGAGTTCACCGTCGTGACCGCACACCACGGGCAGGCGCCCGACGCCCGGTGAGTACCGGGCCGAGCGGCACCGCCGTACCCCGAGCGCCACGGGGTACGGCGGCCGTCCTCCTCGACACCGACGGGGCGACGGGCGGTTGCGGCGCGAGTCCGGTCCGGGGGGTCTCGTCGCCGTCCCGGTGATGAGACCGGGGCCCCCGGACAGTACGGTGAAGACACGAGAGCTTGTCCGAGCTGCCCTGTCTGCCCTGTCGGTCGGAGGAAGCGATGAGCGGGGACGAGAGCCAGGGGTCCGGGCAGCATCTGCCCGGACTTCGGCTCGACGAGCTGCTGGGCGAGCTCCAGGTGCGTATCGACGCGGTGCGTGGTACCAGGGACCGTCTGCACAGCTTGCTGGAGGCCGTCCTCTCGGTCGGGCGGGAGCTGGACCTGCCGCAGGTGCTGCGCAGCATCGTGGAGGCCGCGGTGGTGCTCGTGGACGCCGAGTACGGGGCGCTCGGCGTGATCGGCGGGGACCGGAAGCTGTCCGAGTTCCTGACCGTCGGGATCGACGAGGAGCGGCGCGCGCGGATCGGGGCGCTGCCCAGCGGACACGGGCTTCTCGGCGAGCTGATCCGGCGCCCGGTGCCCTTGAGGCTGCCGGAACTCTCGGAGCACCCGGAGTCGTACGGCTTCCCGGCCCACCACCCGCCGATGCACTCCTTTCTCGGGGTTCCGATCAGGGTGCGCGACGATGTGTTCGGGAACTTGTATCTCACCGAGAAGCGCAGCGGTACGCAGTTCGACGCCGAGGACGAGTCGGTCCTGTCGACGCTGGCGGTCGCGGCCGGGGTGGCCATCGAGAACGCGCGGCTGTACGAGGAGACGCGCCTGCGGGAACGCTGGCAGCGGGCCAGCGGAAAGGTCACCAGCATGCTCCTGACCGGCGCGCCCGGCGAGGAGGTGCTGGAGCTGATCATCGACGAGGCGCGGAAGATCGTCTGCGCGGACATGGGGATGATCGCGGAGCGGGTGCCGGGCGAGGAGGCCCTGCGCCCGGCACTGGCGGTCGGCCTCGGGGCGCGCGAGCGCAGCGGCCTGGTGATGTCCTCCGGGGACGGCCTCGTGGGAGCCGCGCTGGCCACCGCCGAGCCGGTGGTCAGCGCCGACATCGCGAACGACACCCGGCCGGGCGCGGGCGCGGCCCCCTGGGCCGGGCTCGGCCCCGTGGTGGCGGTGCCGCTGGGGATCAGCGGAAAGGCGCGCGGAGTGCTGCTGCTGGGGCGGGAGCCGGGCGGCGTACCGTTCGGTGACGCGGACACCGGACCGCTGCTCGGGTTCGCCGACCAGGCCGCCCTCGCCCTGGAACTGGCCGAACGGCGCCGGGACGCGGAACAGATCGCGCTGCTCCAGGACCGCGACCGCATCGCCCGCGACCTCCACGACCTCGCCATCCAGCGGCTCTTCGCGGCGGGCATGACCCTGCAGAGCGCGCAGCGCTTCATGGAGCATCCCGAGGGCATGGAGCGACTGACGCGGACCGTCGACGACCTGGACGACACCATCAAGATCATTCGGTCCACGATCTTCGGTCTGCGCGCGCACGGCGCGGGTACCAGGGAGGACAGCGGTCTGCGCGGCCGGGTCTCGCAGGCGGTGACGGCCTCGGCCACCTCGTTCGGGTTCTCGCCCGCGCTGCGGATCGAGGGGCTCGTGGAGACCGATGTCCCCGGCGAGATCGCCGACCACGCCGTCGCGGTGCTCGGCGAGGCACTGAGCAACGCGGCCCGGCACTCCGGGGCACGGGCCGTGGACGTCCGGCTCCGGTGCGGCGAGGGCGAGTTGACGCTGACGGTGACCGACGACGGCTGCGGGGTGCCCCCGGGGGCCGCGCGCAGCGGGCTGCGGAACCTGGAGGAACGTGCCGTCGCCCTGGGCGGAGCGCTGACACTCGGCGAGAGGCCGGAGGGCGGCGGTACGCGGCTGGTGTGGCGGGTGCCGGTGGCCCCGGCCGAGGCCCCGGCCCCGGCCCCGACCGACTCGCGGACGGCCGGGGGACCGGAGGGCGTCTGAGAGACGGGTGGTCCGGGTGGTGTCCGGCGGGCGGAGGTCGGCGGGCGTCCGTGAAGGGTGGTGTCCGGGGGCCGGTGGCCGTCCGTGAAGGGTGGTGCCGGTGTGCCCCGCACCGCCGGCACTCCCCGGGGTCAGCGACTCTTGCGGTCGGCGGTGTCGGGGTTCTCCAGGTGGCTGGCCAGGACCGCTGCCTGGACTCGGCGCTGGACACCGAGTTTGGCCAGCAGCCGGGAGATGTGGTTCTTCACCGTCTTCTCGGACAGGTACAGCTTCTTGCCGATCTCCCGGTTGGTGAGCCCGTCCCCGATGAGTGCGAGGATGTCCCGCTCGCGGGGTGAGAGGCCGGCGAGTTCGGGAGCGAGGGCAGGTTCCCCGGCGGGGTCGGCGCGCAGTGACCGCATCAGCCGGGCCGTCGTGGTCGGATCCAGCATCGACTGGCCCGAAGCCACGGTGCGGACTGCCGAGACCAGGTCGGAGCCCTTGATCTGTTTGAGTACGTATCCCGAGGCTCCCGCCATGATCGCGTCGAGGAGGGCTTCCTCGTCGTCGAAGGACGTCAGCATCAGGCAGGCCAGTTCCGGCATCTGGCTGCGCAGCTCGCGGCAGACGCTGATCCCGTCGCCGTCCGGCAGGCGGACGTCGAGCACGGCGACGTGCGGACGCAGCGCCGGGCCGCGCACCAGTGCCTGTTCGACGCTGCCCGCGTCGCCGACCACCGAGATGTCCGGCTCGGCGTCCAGGAGATCGGTCAGGCCACGGCGTACGACCTCGTGGTCGTCCAGCAGAAAGACCCGGATCGGGTTCTGTTCCGTGAAGGCACGCGCCTCGGCCATGAAGACCCCTAGTTCGCTTGTTCCCTGGCGGACTGCCGTTCTCCGACGGACCGCGGACCGTTCCCGGGTGGACCCACGACCAGGATCACGAGCGCTATGACGACGATCATCGCCTTCCGGGCCCGGGTGCACCAGGGCCGGCCGGTCCAACCCGGGCGGTGCGGCCGACGAAGGGCACCGGCGTCAGCCGAGCGGGCCGCTGCCGTAGGGCGCGTACAGGTCCAGCAGCCGTGTCCGTGCCGACCGCAGCCGTCGGGCGACGGTGTCCCCCACCCACTCGGCCACCGCCATTCCCAGCACCGGGTCGTCCTGGCACATGACCCGCGCTTGCTCGGCGTCGAACTCGAACGCGCGCACAGGGCTCGTCGTCTCGGCGCCGAGGTGCCAGATGTGGGGCCCGAACAGCCAGGACCAGCCGATGAGTTCGTTGTGCCCGAGAGTCTCGATGACGGCCGCGCGCCGGCCCGGTACACGCAGGTCGAGCGTGATCGTGCCGGTCCGGATGATCCAGAACCGGTCGGCGCGCCTGCCCTCCTCGAACAGACGGGTTGCCTGCGGGAACGACACCTCGCGGGCGAGACGCAGCAGGCGCTCGCGGTGTTCGACGGGCAGTACCCGCAGCCTGGTGAATGTGGGGGAGGCGTTCATGTCCCTGTCTCTTCCTGACGCGGGGCCCTGCCGCATCCACACTCTCCCCGTCCGGCGAATGGGGCCAGGGGCCACCCGGCCCCGAGGACCGGGCCGCATGGCATCTGCCGGGACGGCCACCACGGTCCGTCCGCGCACCCCGTACCGCGGGCCGTCCTGCCCCGTCCGGTCCGGCGAAGGGCCCGACCGGCCCAAGCGGACCGCGTCCACCGCGGTCACGCTGGACGTACCAGGCCGCTTCGTACGAGTGCCCCGCCCGGCCGGCCGCGAGGATCGCGCCCTCGGACAGGACGACGACCGGGGAATCCCGCAGGACGACGACCAAGGGCCCCGCAGGACGAGGACCCGGGCCTCCCGACAGGAAGAAGTGAGGGCCATGTCCCGACAGATCCCGCCGAACACGGTGGACCCGGCGGTGGACCGCGCACAGGGCGACATCGGGCGCCGTATCGCCCAACGACGTGAGGAACTGGGCCTGACCAGGGAGGAGACGGCCGACCGGGCGGGCACGGCTCCCGGCTACATCCGGTACATCGAGGAACAGCCCACGGCCACCCCGGGCGTCGGTGTGCTCATTCGGCTCGCCGACGTCCTGGAGACCAGCGTGGCGGCCCTGCGCGGCGGTGACGCCGACCTGCCGCCCGGCGTCGGCCGGGCCGCCCGCCACCCCGAACTGCTGGTGCTCGACACCGACGAGTGCCGGGCGCGGCTGTCGACGCACGGTGTCGGAAGGCTGGCCATGGACACGCCCAGCGGTCCGTACATCGGTCCGTTGAACTACAGCGTCGTGGACGGCGCGGTGGTCTGCAGGACGGCACCGGGCTCGACACCGGCCGCTGCCGACGGAGCCCGGGTCGCCTTCGAGGTCGACCACCTCGACGAGGCGCTGAGCCAGGGCTGGAGCGTGCTCGTACGCGGTCGGGCCCGCGCCGTGACGGACCCGGCCGCCGTACGACGGCTGGAGGAGCTCTCGTACAGTGCTCCCTGGGCGGGCGGCGAGGGCCTGACGTGGCTGTCCATCGACACCGCCGAGATCTCCGGACGCCGGATCAAAGTCGACCGGTGATGTATCCCGACGACGGTTTCCGTGAACTCGACCGGCAGGAGTGTCTCGTCCTGCTGGTCCGGGCGCCGGTCGGCCGTATCGTGCACACGCGTCACGCCCTGCCCGCGGTGCTGCCGCTGAACTTCTGTCTGGACGCCGACTCCGCCGTACTGCTGCGGACGGCGGCGGACTCGGACCTGGCCCGTTCGGTCGACGGCGTGGTCGTGGCCTTCGAGGCGGACGAGGTCGACGCCCGCGCGCACTCCGGCTGGAGCGTCGTCGTCACCGGCCGCGCGACGGTGGTCACCGACCCCGCCGAGCACGGCAGGCTGTCCCGCACCGGCCCCCGCTCCTGGGTCACCTCGCCCCGCGACGTCTTCATCCGCATCGAACCCGAACTGGTGACCGGCCGTGAACTGGTCGCCGGACGCACGGCGTACGGAGTCGACCTCTCCCTCTGAGAACTGCGCGCCCCCGGAGAACGTCCCCGCCCGTCCGCGAACCCTGCTCCCTCGAGAACCCGGCTCCCCCGAGAAGGACCGACCCCGAGAAGGACCGACCCATGCGCATCGTCGTGGCGCTCGGCGGCAACGCCCTGCTGCACCGGGGTGAACGCCCCGACGCGGCCGTTCAGGAAGCCAACGTCGACCGGGTCACCACCGCCATCGCCGCCCTCGCCCACGAGCACGAGATCGTCATCACGCACGGCAACGGGCCGCAGCTCGGCCTGCTCGCCGGCGAGAGCGCGGCCGACTCGGCCCTGAGCGCCCCCTGCCCGCTGGACCTCCTCGGTGCCCAGACCCAGGGACTGATCGGCTCCCTGCTGGCCCGCAGCCTGCACGACGCCCTGCCCGGTCGTCGGATCGTAGCCCTGGTCACCCACACTCTCGTGCGCGCCGACGACCCGGCCTTCGACCACCCAACGAAGCGCGTCGGCCAGGTGTACCCACGGGACGTGGCGTCGTCTCTCGCCGCCGGGTGCGGCTGGCGCTTCGCCGCGGAGGGCACGGGCCGGCGACGCGTCGTGCCCTCCCCGGAGCCCGAGCGGGTGTGGGAGACCGACACCGTCCATGAGCTGCTGACGGGCGGCACCCTCGTCATCTGCGCCGGCGGCGGAGGCGTCCCCGTCACCGCCGACCGCGACACCGGCGCGCTGACCGGCGTGGAGGCCGTCGTCGACAAGGACCTCACCGCGGCGCTGCTCGCCGAGGACCTGGAGGCCGACTTCCTGCTCATCCTCACCGACGTGCCCTGCGTCTACACCGGGTACCGCACCCCCGGGCAGCGGCCGCTCCTCGGCGTCACACCCGCCGAGCTGCGCCGGGGCGGCTTCACCGACGGATCCATGGGGCCCAAGGCCGAGGCCGCCGCGCGCTTCGTCGAGCGCACCGGCGGACCGGCCGCGATCGGCGCCCTGGACGCGGCCTACGAGATCGTCCACGGCAGGTCGGGCACCCTCGTCCGACCGGACCTGCCCGTCGAGTGACGCGTCGTCCACCGGGAGCGGACCACCGGAGCGGCGGGTGTTCCGGACCGGCGGTCCCCATGAGTGGTCCGTTGGCTCATTCATGGCACAGCCCGAGCCAGCCGAGATGAGCCAATGGCGCACCGGGAGCGACCTCTGTTGAGCCAGGTGGGCCGCGGATGGTGTGATGTCCCCATCGACGGCGCTGCGGACTCCCGCGGCGCCTTTTTCATGCCGGTTCGGCCGGGCGGTGGTGAGAGGGCGGGGCAGTGCTCAAGAGGGTGTTCATGGCGCCGGATCCGGGGCGGCTGCGGCTGCGCAACGCCTCCCGGGCCGTCCTCGGCATCGGTCTGGCGGTGGCCCTGTGCGGCCTCGCAGGCCGGGGACTCGTGGGCGCCGTGGCCGGCGGCCTCGCCGCGCTGCTCGCCCTCTTCACGGTGACCGACGCGACCGTCCGGGGGCAGGCCGTCACCACGGCCCTGCTCCCCGCCGTGGGCTTGCCCGTCCTGGCCCTCGCCGCCCGGCTGCACGACCAGCCGGTCGCGAGGGACCTGGCCTTCCTGGCGGTCGTCGGCGCCGGCGTGTACGCGCGGCGCTGGGGGCCGCGGGGTCATTCCCTGGGTGTGTTCGCGTTCATGACCTTCTTCATGACGCAGTTCCTGCACGCCGTCCCCCGCCAGGTGCCCGGGCTGTACGCCGCGGTGCTGCTCTCGCTGCTGGCGTCCTCGCTGGTGCGCTTCGCCCTGTGGTGCTTCGAGGGGCGGCTGCCGCCCGGCGCGACGCCCCCCGCACCGCACGGAAGGGGCTGGGACAGGCCGACCACCCGCCAGGCGCTCCAGGCGACGGTGGGCGGCGCCTTCGCGCTGGTGGTGGGCCAGTGGCTGTCCGAGGACCGCTGGTACTGGGCCGTGGGCGCCACCTGGTGGATCTTCGTGAACACCGCCTCGCGCGGCGAGACACTGGTGCGTGGCTTCCGCCGGGTTCTCGGCACGGTGCTCGGCATGGCCCTGGGCCTCGTCATAGCGGTGCCCCTGCACGGCGCGCCGGTCCCCAGCGCCGTTCTCGTCGCGGTCTGCGTCTTCGGGATCTTCTACACGGCAGCCGTCTCGTACACCTGGATGATGCTCGCGGTGACGCTGATGGCCGAGTCGCTCTACGGTCTGCTCGGTGTGCTGGACCCCGGTCTGATCGTGCTGCGGCTCGCGGAGACCGGCGTCGGCGCGCTCGGCGCGGCGCTCGCCGTCGTACTGGTCCTGCCCCTCACCACGCACGCGGTCACCGACCGCTGGGTCGAGCGGGCCCTGCACGCGGTGCACGGCTGCACCGCGGCGGCGGCCGCACGGCTCGCGGGGGACGAGGCCGCGGACCCCGCACCCCGTGCGGGGGAGCTCGAAGCACTTCTGGGGCGCGTACGGATGGCGCTCGCGCCCCTGGTGCATCCCCTCAACCCGTTGCGGGCGCGCAAGGCGCGAGCCCGTCAGGTGCTCGCGCTCCTGGACGACTGCGCCCGGGAGGCCCACGGTCTCGTGGCCGTCGCCGGGGACCCCGATGCCTCCCACGACGCCCGGCTGACGGCCGCCTGCCGACGCGTGGAAGCAGCGGTGGAGTCCCTGGTCGGAGCGGTGCCGGAGGGCGCCCTGACGGCCCACGCGGGGGTGCCGGGCCGGCACCCCGGCGCCGAGCAGGCACTCGCCCACCTGCACGGCCTGGAACGGGCACTGGTCGCGCTGGCCGCGCCGCTGCGCGGCTCCCGGCTCATGCGTGTCTGACGGCCGGCGTGTGCGTCCGGCATGGGCCAGGGGCAATCCGCTCCGTGGGTGTGACGGATGTATGGGCCACGTGGATGGTGGATCACCGCGTGGGCGGGGTAACCCCGCGGCTATCAGACGCACGGAAGCCGCGGGACCGTGCGGGAGCGGCCCGCGGACTGAGCCGCTGGGGGTGGCGCCATGCGGAACATGTCGCGCGGAACCGGACACGGTGAGCGCTTCGCGGACGAGGGGAGCGCGCCGTGGCCCGGCGGGCCGGGTGGATGGCTCGACCGGCTCATGGTCGGACCCCTGCGGGACGACGACGAGCCCGACGACGACTCCGACGACCACCGGGGCCGGCTCCCCGACGACCGCCGGGACCAGCGTCCCGACGAGCGCCAGGACCGGCGCCGGGACGGCCGCGGGGACCAGCCGGGGGGCCAGTACGGGGACGCCCCCCGGGACCAGCCCTCGGACGGCTGCCCGGAGCAGCGCTCCGGCGGCCACCGGGATCACCTGCTGACCGGCCCCCGGGAACAACAGGCGGGCGGTCACCGGACGGAACCTGCGGAGTCCCGTCCGCCGCGCGCGCGTGCCGGCACGGAGCCTCGTACCCGCCCGGACCCGGCTGTCACGCTTCAGGTCCCGGCACCGGCCCCGGCCCATGGCCCGCTGCCGGTGCCGGTGCCGGACCTCCAGGGCCGGCTGCCGGACGGAGGGCCGGCGGCCGAGGCGCGGTCCTGCCCCGTGCAGGCACCCCGCCCGGACCGGACCGTGTCCTGGACCGGCCCCGACGTGCCCGACGCCGTGCCGTGGACCGGCCCCGGGACACCCGGTGGGACGGAACCGGCCCTCAGGAGTCCGCGGCGGAGGGCGTACGAGCTGCTCCGCGCCGCCGCCGAGTTCCTCACCCTCCATCACACCGAGCAGCGTCTCGGCGACCCGTCCCGGCGCATCGCCGCCGCACGGGCGGAGATAACGGAGACGGGCACATACCGTCACACCACCGAGGAACTGGTCTTCGGCGCGCGTGTCGCCTGGCGCAACGCCAACCGGTGCATCGGGCGCCTGTACTGGCACTCGCTGCGGGTCCGCGACCGCAGGGAGGTGCGGACGGCACGGGAGGTCGCCGACGCCTCCGCGGACCACCTGCGGGAGGCCACCCGTGACGGCCGCATCCGAGCGCTCATCACGGTCTTCGCGCCGGACGAGCCGGGCCGCCCCGGCCCGCGGATCTGGAACGAACAGCTCATCCGGTACGCCGGTTACGCGCGCCCCGACGGGAGCGTGACCGGCGATCCGCGCAACGTCGGCCTCACCGCGCTCGCCCGGCGGCTGGGCTGGCCCGGCGGCCCGGGCACCCCCTTCGACGTCCTGCCCCTGGTGGTGCAGGGCGCCGGTGAGGGGCCCCGCTGGTTCACGCTGCCGGACGACGCGGTGCTCGAAGTGAGGCTGGACCATCCCGAGTACACCTGGTGGCGTTCGCTCGGACTGCGCTGGCACGCCGTGCCCGCGCTGGCCAACATGTGCCTGGAGATCGGCGGCATCTGCTACCCGACGGCCCCCTTCAACGGCTGGTACATGGGCACCGAGATCGGCGCCCGCAACCTCGCCGACGCCGACCGCTACGACCTCCTCCCGTTCCTCGCCGAGCGCCTCGGCCTCGACACCCGTACCGACCGCTCCCTGTGGAAGGACCGGACGCTCGTCGAACTCAACCGTTCGGTCCTGTACTCGTTCGACCGCGCGGGCGTCACCGTCACCGACCACCACACCGAGTCCCGGCACTTCCTCACCCATCTCGGCCGCGAGGAGCGCAAGGGCCGCCGCGTCGGCGCCGACTGGTCGTGGATCGTGCCGCCCATCTCCGGCAGCGCCACACCCGTCTTCCACCGCACCTACGAAACGCTGGACCAGCGACCCGCTTACGTGCACCACCCCGAGGCGCACGAACGGGCGCGCGGCGGCAGTGGGGAGGTCCTGGTCTAGACCGCAGACCGATGGCTGCTACCGTCGGCCCCGAGCAACGCGGGGACCGAGAGGGGTCGGCAGTGGCAGACGGTGGCAGGCGGGAACAGCGGGCGTTCATCGGCTCGTTCACGGCGGCGGGGGGCCCAGGAGTCCTCACCGCCGCCGTGGACCGCGACAGCGGTGCGCTGACCCTCCTGAGCACGGTGGGCGGGGTGGCCGACCCCTCGTACCTCGCGCTGTCACCCGCCCGCGACATGCTCTACGCGGTCAGCGAGACGGCCGACGGCGCGGTGGCCGCGTACCGTGTGGGCGGCGACAAGCCGGAGCCGGCCGGGCCCCCGGTGCCGGTCGGCGGCAGCGGTCCCACACATCTCAGTGTCTTCGCCGGACACGTCCTCACCGCCAACTACGGCTCCGGAAGCGTCACCGCCGTGCCCGTCCGCGCCGACGGCACGCTGGCCCGCGCCGCCACGAGCGTGCTCCAGCACACCGGTTCCGGGCCGCACACCCGGCGCCAGAAGAACCCGCACGCCCATCAGGTGCAGTCCGACCCGAGCGGGCGCTGGGCGGTGAGCGTCGACCTCGGTACGGACTCGGTGCGGGTGTGCACGCTGGAGGGCGGCAGGCTCGCGCTGCACCGCGAGATCGCGCTGCGCCCCGGCTCCGGACCCCGCCACCTCGCCTTTCATCCCCGGGGCGAACACGCGTACGTGCTCAATGAGCTCGCGCCCACCGTCACCGTGTGCCGCTGGAACGCCCTGGAGGGCTCGCTGCGGCCCGTCGGCGAGACGTCGGTGCTCTCGGGTGTCCCGGACGGCGACGCGTACCCCTCGGGCATCGTGGTGTCGCCCGACGGCCGCTTCGTGTGGACCGCCACGCGGGGCCAGGACGTCGTCTCCGTCCTGACGCCCGACGCGACGGGTGAGGGCCTGCGGCTGGTCGCCACGGTGCCCTGTGGAGGCGCCTGGCCACGGGCGCTGGCCGTCGGCCCCTCCGGACGCTTCCTCTACGTCGCCAACGAGCGCTCGGGGGACGTGACCTGGTTCGCCGTCGCCCCGGACACGGGGGTGCCGCGGCGGAGCGGATCGATGCCGGTTCCGGCGGCGTCCTGCGTGGTCTTCGGCTGAGTGCGCCACCGGCCGTGCGGCCGGGCGCGAGGACCCGCGGCAGCCTGTGAGGGCAGAAAGCAGAGGGCAGAGGGCAGAGGGCAGAGGGCAGAGGCGGAAGGGCCCGTTCCTGGGATCAGGAGCGGGCCCTTCGGAGTGCGAGAGGGGGTGCGGGGCCGGTCAGCGGACCGGCGCGCCCTGCGGCTGCTGCGGAGCGATGCCCAGCGCCGCCGTGTACTTGGCCAGCGCGAGCTTGCCGATCGCCGGGTACGGGCCGAGCGCCTCGGCGGCGGAGCAGCCCGCCTCCTTGGCGGCCTCGTCCAGCAGGCCGGCGTCGATCTCCGGGCCGATCAGGTACGGGGCGAGCGCCAGCTGCTGGGAACCGGAACCGCGCAGCTGCTCGGCGGTGGCCGCGATCGCGCCCTCCTCGTCGAGTGCCGCCGCCATCACCGGCACGGCGAGGCGCGCGGCGAGCAGCATGCCGGTGATACCGGCCGCCTGCACGGCCTCCTCGCCGCCCACGGAGGCGAGGATGATGCCGTCGGCGGCCGTGGCCACGGTGAACAGCCGGGCGCGGTCGGCGCGCGCCAGACCCGCCTCGGACAGGCGTACGTGCAGCGCCTCGGCGAGCAGCGGGTGGGGACCGAGGGAATCGGTCAGGTCGGCCGCGACACGGCTGTCCATGACGGCCTGGCGGATGCGGCGCAGCAGCGCGTTGTCAGGACCGGCGAGCAGCGGCACCACGACGGCGACGGGGCCGTCGGGCTCGGACACGTCGGCACCGGCGGCACGGGCCTGCTCGAAGCGGGCGGTGCGCTCCTCGGCGGCGCGCGCGAGCACGGACTGCAGCGTGGGGAACTCGGAGTCGTCCCCGTCGAGATACCCGATGCGGGCGTCGAGGCCGGGCAGCTCGGAGCGCGCGATGCTCACGACCTCCTCGGCGAGGCTGCGCGTGGCCGCGCTGGAGGTGCCCGGCACCGCGAGGACGAGCGCGGGCGCGCCCTCGGGAGCCGCCAGGGGCTCCGGACGGCGGTGCCGCCCGGGCTGGCGGGGTCGCGGCATTCGTACTGGCAGGCCGGACGCGGGCCCAGTGGGGGAGCTCATGGCGCCGCATGTTACTGGTTTCTTGGGCTCCCCTGTTCGGGGAGGGTGCAGGTGAGCGGTATCCGTCCGGTTTTGTCGGATGAGTTACGCGTGGATCAGAATTGATCAGTAATGCCGGACATGCCCGCGCTGTGCGGGACCGTGGAGGCCGGGGCGAGTGTCAACTGCGCTGGTCCGGCGGGCTTCGGTGCGTATGCGGGGCGTCCGTGTGTGCCAGTAGAGTGACGCACCGTGGCACCACGACCTCTGTACGAACTTGTTGAAGCAGGCTGGGCGAAGGCCCTCGAGCCTGCGGCCGAACGCATCGCGGCCATGGGTGACTTCCTTCGGGCCGAGATAGCGGCGGGCCGGACCTACCTGCCGTCCGGCGCGAACGTCCTGAGGGCCTTCCAGCAGCCCTTCGACGACGTGCGGGTCCTGATCGTGGGTCAGGATCCCTACCCCACACCGGGTATGGCGGTCGGGCTGAGTTTCGCGGTCTCGCCCGAGGTGCGTTCGCTGCCGGGCAGTCTGGAGAACATCTTCCGGGAGATGCACTCCGACCTCGGGCTGCCCAGGCCGTCGAACGGCGATCTGACGCCGTGGACGCGGCAGGGCGTGCTGCTGCTCAACAGGGCACTGACGACGGCCCCGCGCAAGCCCGCCGCGCACCGGGGCAAGGGGTGGGAGGAGGTCACGGAGCAGGCCATCCGGGCGTTGGCCGCTCGCGGCAAACCACTGGTGTCGATCCTGTGGGGGCGTGACGCGCGTAATCTGCGCCCGTTGCTGGGGGATCTTCCGGCGATCGAGTCCGCGCACCCGTCTCCGATGTCGGCGGACCGGGGCTTCTTCGGCTCGCGGCCGTTCAGCCGGGCCAACGACCTGCTGCTGCGGCAGGACGCCCAACCGGTGGACTGGCAGCTGCCGTAGGCCGCGGCCCTCGCGGAGACCCACCGGGCCGCACAGATGGACGCGCATGTCGCACGGGTACCCGTCGCGCGGGTACCTGTCACGAGGTCGGCCCCTGCCGCGCGACAGGGGCTCTGCCTCTTCGCTGTCAGCTCCGATGTCAGCTCCGATGTCGGCGCGACTGCACCATCACCGAGCACACCCCGGCGACCTCACGGGACTGAACGGCAGCACGTGCCGGTCGGTGGGGCCCGTTGACGATGTCCGCCGACGGTCCGTCCGCGGAGGGCGGGGCGGAGGGCATCGGGCGGAGAGCGAAGGGAGTGCCGGAACGGACGCGTCCCCGGGCTCCTCGTGAGCATCGGAGGGACCGGGCCCGTATGGGAGGGCGACGTGACATGTCCGTGCGGTCGTGAGGAGGACGCCGTTGATGGCGGCATTCCGTGGTCCGAAGGTTCCGAACGGGTGGCTGTGGAGATGGCGGCGCAACCCGTTGCGGCGGCGCAGCGACGCCCTGGAGGCCTGGATCGTGCTCGTCGCCGGAGCGCTCACCGTGGTCGGCGGGGTGCTCGCCGGCCTGCTGGCGACGCAGTCCGTGGAGCACGGCCTCGCCCGACAGCGCGCCGAGCGGCACTCCGTCCTCGCGCTGCTCGCCGACGACGTACCGAAGACGACCGCGTCGGCGACCGGCGCCGACATGGTGTGGGCGAAGGTCCGCTGGACCGCGGCGGACGGCTCACCGCGTGCCGGCCGGGCGCGGGTCTCCGTCGGCAGTCACGCGGGCACCCCGGTCACCGTGTGGACGGACGACGACGGCCGGCTCGTTATCAAGCCCGCCTCACCTTCCGAGTCCCGGCTGCGCGCCTCGCTGGTAGGGATCCTGATGGGGGTGAGCGCCGCGGGCGTGCCGTTCATGGGCGGGCGGCTCGTGCGCGGACACATGGAGCGGCGCCGTATGGAGCAGTGGGACGAGGAGTGGCAGCGGATCGGGCCACTGTGGGGACGGAAGACCGGCTGAGGACGATGTCCTCGACGCGCCACTCAGCACGGCTCGTCACTCCCTTCCGGTGCGGCGAGGGTGCGTGCCGGGCCTCGCGGCGGGGCGAACGTCGCCTGCCGCGGCCCCGGCCGGGCGCTCTCCAGGGCGGTCCGGCAGAGGCGCAGCAGTTGTTCGTCCTCGACGATGTCGTGGCTGCCGTGCCCGGCGGACCGCGCCTGGTGCCGTCGCGGTGCGGCGAGTTCCGTACGGAGCAGAGCGTGGGCGGGTGTACCCGCCGGACCCATTCGGCCCAGACACGCGGCCAGCGTGCCACGCGTGTGCACGTTCCGTCCCCAGGCCGAACGGAGCGCCGTGAGGACCGGATCCGGCTCCCCGGCGACGTCCCACAGGGCCCCCGCGGCCGCCGCCTGTTTCCAGACGTCCTCCGACGCTGCCATGCGGCGCAGGTCGGGCACCGCGGCGCCCGCCGCGGGACCCAACCGCCCCAGTGCTTCGGCGCTCGCGCGGGCGTGCTTCCCTCGCGTCAACTCCCGCCGAAGCACCGGCAGTACGGCCCCGGCGTCCCCCTCCACCGACCAGAGCGCGGACGCCGCCGCCACCGCGTACTCGCCGTCCAGCAGCTCGCGCAGGACCGGCAGTGCCTCCCGCGCCGCAGGTCCGAACGCGCCCAGGGTCTGCGTGGCCGCCTTCACCAGCCGTTCCCGGCCGCGTAGTTCGGCCGTCATGCCGCGCAGCAGCCGCAGCACCTCCGGCAGCGCGTCGGTGTGCCGCAGCCCGCCCAGGGCGGACAGCAGCGGCGAGGCGTGGTCGTACGCGTCGGGCGAGTCGAGGGGCACCTCGCCGAGCCGTGCGCGCAGCAGCGGGCCGAGCGGTTCCGCCGCCGCGCCCAGGTACTTGATGGTGTATCCGGCGTCGTACGGTACGACCGGTCCGCCCAGTACTTCGGCGAGCGCGGGTACCGCTCGCCGGTCCCCGGCCCTGGCCAGCGCCTTGAGCGCTCCGCCCAGCGTCGGTGCCCCGCGCTCCCACCGGCGTGTCGAGTGCTCGGGACCGGTGGCCACCAGCTCGGCGAGGTGGTCGGCGGCCGGTCGGGCCAGGGTGAAGAGATCCCCCAGGACCGAGACGGCCGCGTCACGCAACCGCCCGTCCCCCAGCAGGAGTTGCTCGCCGATCAAGGCGACCGGTTCCTCGTACGATCCGCGCCATTCGCAGAACAGCCCCGCCGACATCCACACGGCGTTGCACCGGTCGGTGGCCGCGTCACAGGTCAACTGCCCGTTGAGCAGGGCGATCCGGTCGGCCGTCCGCCCACCGAGCGCGGTGTGCAGCGTCCGCAGGAGCTGAGAGCCCTCCTCGTCGGCCGGGCGCAGGCGTCGCAGCCGACCGATGAGTGTGTCCGTGTCGGGCCGCTCGGGCAGGTCCTCGACCCGGGGCCACCGGGATCTGGCCCTGAGGAGCGCGACGACGGTGGACACGAGGTCGATGGGCAGGCGATCGGGGGCGCAGCCGGCGAGTTGGCCGAGCGCGGCGAGCCGCAGCCCCGGGTCGTGCGGTGCGGAACAGAGCGCGACCAGACGGTCCACCGCCGCGGCGCCGACCGAGGGACGCAGGCGCGCGAAGAGACCGAGGGCCTCGGCGAGGGCCGGGCGGACTCGGTCCTCCTGTTCCTCGTCGAGTCGCTCCGCCAACAGCCCGAGCACCCGCTCCGGTTCGTCGAGGAAGCGCGTCAGCGCCGGCGCCGCCGCCCGGCGCACCTCCGGGTCCCGGTCCCCGACCAGCTGGGCGAAGACCGCGGCACCCGCCCCTACCGCGGTCCGGGCCATCGCGTGGTTGTCGTCGGCGGGATCCGCCCCTTCGGCCGGTCGCTCCCCGACGGGATCCGCGTCCTCGAGCGGCTGTTCGTCGGCGGTCGCTCCTCCCCCGATGCTGACGAGCAGCTCCACGACGCCGCTCCGGTCGGGGAGTTCCGCCCGAGCGACGAGCGCGAAGAGGAACGGGATGCACGCGAGTGTCGAGTCGTACACGTCGCCCTGGTGGTGCACGGCTCCGTACATGCCGTCGAGCGCCCTCTCACGCTCCTGGGGGCTGGGCGAAGCCAGTCCCCGCAGCAGGCGCGGTACTTCCTCCGCGCTTCCGTAGGCATGCTTCATCGAGGCCCAGGCGACCTCGTCGATCCCCGTGAACACGGTGCCCTCCGGGACATTCGGCAACTGAGCGCGAGTGTGCACCACGGCACTGACAGTCGGCGTCCGGCCGCCAGGAGCCCGTTTCCGTCCGAGCCGGCCCGGTCGGGCCGCGTCCCGTCCCCTCGGCCGGCGGGGCTCCCTAGACTGGGACGGTTCACATGGCGGCCGGGGCGGTTCGCGCGGGACGATCGCGGCGAGGGGGAGGGAACACGGTGGCGACGGAGGTCGGCGGCTTCGACGATCCGTCCGCCGAGGTGCTGGCGGAGGCGGCCGCCGCCTTCGGGCTGCTCGCGTCGTCGGCACGGCTGCACATCGTGTGGGCGCTGGCGCAGGGCGAGAGCGACGTGACCGGACTCTCCGAGCGGGTCGGCGGTGCGCTGCCCGCGGTGAGCCAGCACCTCACCAAGCTGAAGCTCGCCGGCCTCGTACGGTCCCGGCGCGAGGGCCGGCGACAGGTCTACTTCGTCGACGACCCGGACGTGGTGACCGTCGTACGCCTCATGGTCGGACAACTGACGGACCGGGCCGACCGGTCCGGGCTGCCCGCCCAGGCGGCGGGTCGGCGGCTGCGCGGCTTCGGCGCCTGAAGGCGACGCGACTTTCCCCAGCACGTCCAGCGTGCCGAGCCAGTCGAGCGTGCCGAGCCCGTCCAGGACATCGAGTTCATCCTGTTCGCAGAGCCCGCAGAGCCCGCAGAGCCCGCCGGTCCTGACCCGGTCATCGGTCACCGGTTGTACAGTTGCGCAAAGTGGCAATCTTCTTGGGGGCGGCGGACCACGGGACGCTCCCTCGACCGATGCGAGGAAGGGCGGGCGCACGATGCTCCGCAACGGCCTGGAACCCTGGCACCTGCTGATCGTGGCGATCGTGCTCGTCGTGCTGTTCGGTTCGAAGAAGCTGCCGGACACCGCCCGCGCGCTCGGCAAGTCCATGCGCATCCTCAAGAGCGAGGCCAAGGCGATGAAGGACGGGAATCCCGCGGCCACCACCGAGGCGGGCACCCACCCGGGCACGACCGGGGACGCCCTCCGGAACACCGCCGGGCAGGCCGCCCCGCGCACGACGGCCGACGTCCCGGGCACCGCGCACTGACGCTCCCGGTGTCCCCACCGGGTCGGCGCACAGGGCCGCCCGGTACGGACACCGCGCGGGACTCAGTCCTCCTCGCCCTCCTCGTCATCGTCGCCCTCGAAGAAGTCGCCCACCTCATCGACGACTTCGGCCGCGACCAGCCCGCCGACCACACCCACCGCGAGTCCCGCCGCACCGGCCGCGATCGCGGTCCCCACGCCGGGACCGGAGTGACGGCCCTCGTGGCCGCCATGGCCCGGCGCGTGCCCGTACGCGCTCCCGGCGGCGTACGGATCTTCGTGGCCGTACGAGGCGTGCGAGCCGTACGAGGCCCGGTGCTCGACCAACTCCCTCATCCAGCCGTCGACTTCGCTGTTCCAGTCGAGCGTGTGCGCGTCCTGATGGCTCACCGTGAAACGGGTGAGGGCGTCGTGCCCCGACTCGAACAGGCCGCCGCGCTTGTCGGCCTCCAGCACGACCTCCATGCCTGCGGGGGTGGCGAGGAAGGTCAGCTCGATCTCGTTCACCGCGTGCGCGTACTGCGGCGCCGGGGTCAGCTCGATCTCCTGGTAGAAGGGCAACCGCTGCCCCGTGCCCCCGATGTGGCCGTACTCGAGGTCGGCCGACCGGAAGCCGAATCCCAACTGGCCCAGAGCCTCCAGAACCGCTTCCTGGACCGGCAGCGGCCGCACGGTGAGCGGATCGAGGTCTCCCTTGTCCCTCGCGCCGGCCACGGCGAGTTCGGTCCGCACCCCGAGCACGATGCCCAGCGGCTGCCCGTACAACTCACTGACCGGCGTCTCCCACGGCAGCGGCACACTGAACGGGATGCTGCGCCGCTCCTCCCCGGCGAGGCGGAAACCGCCGCCGACGGTGAACCGCTCGAAGACGACGGCGCCTTCGCTCTCCCCGTCCTCGTGCTCCGCCTCGACCCGGGCGATCAGATCGAGCCCGATGTGCTCGATCGCCACGTCCGCGTCGCCGCCTCGGAGATGGACCTGTCCCGACAGGATTCCGCCGGGCGCCACCGCGCCGCCGTCGAGAACCGTGTCCACCGAGGGGCCGCCTGCGCCCATCGCCCCGAGCAGCCTCTTGAACACCATGCCGCTGTGGCTCCTTCACTGATCGCACTCGTCGTTCCGAACCGGCCCGACGCTCGCGCGCCGGGCCGGTCTCGTCAGAACTGACGGTGTGGGCGGAGAAGTTCCCAGGTCACCCGGTCGGAGGTGGCGTTCACGACACCTCGCGGCCGAAGCAGCGCTCCAGTTCGTCCAGGTCGTAGAACGAGCTGCCCTTCCGCACGGGCTCACAGCCACGCTTGAACGCGGTCTCCTTCTCGTTGTAGAGCATCCGCACCAGATAGGAGTTCCCCTTGCGGAACACGTCCCACTGGATGTTCGCGGCCATCGGGGCCACCGAGCCGCCCCGCCAGGAGTTGTCCGCGTAGGTGTAGGGGCGGCTCTCCGTCACCGGCTCGGTGCTGCCCGGCAGCCGCATCAGCGCGGCGAGCGGGATGATCTCCTCCGCGTGGGTGAAGCGCAGCTCCGCGCCCAGGTCGCTGGTCCCCGCGCGTCTGGCCTCGACCTTCTTGAAGAAGTCGTCGAGCAGGACGTCCGCCATCTTGTACGTGATGTCGCTGTCCGCGAAGCCGGGCCCCTTCTCGTAGAAGTCCTCGGTGTCGCTGAGATAGGCGAACCAGGCGGCGTCGCGCGGGGCGAGGTAGCGCTCCAGGTGCCAGTCGCCCTCGTCGCTCATGGCCGGGGCGATGCTGTACAGGTTGTAGACCGCCTGTGCCGCGTCCACTTCGGAGCCGATCGAGGAGAACTCGCCCGCCGAGATCCGCCGGACGAAGGCCGGGGTGAAGATCTTCTCCAGGATGCCGCGGGCCGCGCGACGGGTGGCGGGCTGCTCGGTGATGTTCTTGAGCGTGGTCGCCAGTCGCTGGTCGTTGGCTATGTAGTCGCGATAGGCGGCGCCCCCCGCGGACTTGTGGAAATAGAGGAGGTCGGCGTCGGCCCGCGCGGGGCCGATGAGGGGGCCGAGGGCGGGGTCGGCGTCGGCGAGCGCGGAGGCGAAGAGCCGGCCGCTGTCGACGGCGCGGCCCTGGCCCGAACTGACGACGTCGATCGGTTCGCCGTCCCGGGCGATCCGCGCGAACAGCCCGGGCAGCCGCCGCTCCATGCGGACCGCGGCGCCCTGGATCTCCCGTTGCCCCCGGCCACTGAGACTGCCGTACCCGACCTTCTCCATCGCGGCGGTCAGTGACCGTACCTGGGGACCGAACTCCGCGCCGGCACGCGTGAGTTCACCCTCGTCCGCGGCCCTGTCCCACAGCTGGAGGATCAACTCCGCGTCCTCACCGCTCGTCGCCGCGCGGGAGCCGTGCCGGGACACGTTCTCCGTGAACACCGGGACGAACCCCTTCGGTGCCCGCTGATACGAACGGGCGTCCTGCTGCGGGGCGTACGGGGTCTTCGTCCCGTAGGAGCCGGCCGGTCCTGCCGTCGCTCCTGCCGGGAGGGCGGAGGTCAGGAGGGCGGAGAGCGCGAGGACCAGGGCGGGGGCGGCCGCGACGCGTTTCATGGGGTGGTCGATTCCTCCGGAGCGGGCTCGGGTGATCGGCCGCATCGTCGCCGGGGGACGTGAACGCCTGGTGACCGGGGAATGGCGGGGGGACGGGTGCCCGGCAGGCACCGGAGCCGAGAGGCGGTCCTGTGCCGGCCGGGCACATCGCGTCACCCGGCGGACGATGAACCGGAAGGCGAACCTGAAGGCGAACTCGCCGTCGAGCTCGACGGCGCACCGCCGTGGGGCGGTCGGGTCGTTCCCTCCGGTGTCCGCGGGCGTCCGCGACGGCCGAGGGCCGGCAGCGCGGGCCGGTTGAGGAAGCCTTCCGCGCGGGCCGTGGCGATACCGATGCGGGGCAGGTCGCTGCTCTTCTCGAACAGCAGGTAGCGGGGCTCCCACACCGGCCGGTACTTGGCGTTGGCCCGGTAGAGCGACTCGAGCTGCCACCAGCGGGAGAGGAAGGTCAGCACGGTGCACCAGAGCCGGAGCACGGGCCCGGCGCCGAGCCGGGAACCCCGGTCGAAGACCGATCGGAACATGGCGAAGTTCAGCGACAGCCGCTGTACCCCGAACTCCTGTGCGCGCAGCAGAAGTTCGATGACCATGAACTCCATCAGCCCGTTCTCGGAGTTCCGGTCACGGCGCATCAGGTCGAGCGACAGCCCCTTCTCTCCCCAGGGCACGAAGCTCAGTACCGCCCGCGGCTCGGCACGGCTGTCGTGGCACTCCAGCATGACGCAGCGGCCGTCGTCCGGGTCGCCGAGCCGTCCCAGCGCCATGGAGAAGCCGCGTTCGGTCTCGCCGTCCCGCCAGTGGTCCGCCTTGTCGATCAGAGTGGCCATCTCGGCCTCGGGAATGTCGGCGTGGCGGCGGATTCGGACGGTGTACCCGGCCCGGCGGATCCGGTTGTGCGCCTGGCGCACTCCGCGCATCGCACGTCCTTCGAGGGTGAAGTCCGCCCGCTCCACGATGGCTTCGTCGCCGAGTTCGAGCGCGTCGAGGCCGTGCCGGGCGTAGATGGTGCCGGCCTCCTCGCCGGCGCCCATCACGGCCGGTGTCCACGCGTGCCGGCGCGCCTCGCGCAGCCACTCCTCGATCGCGCCGGGCCACGCCTCCGGGTCACCGATCGGGTCGCCCGAGGCCAGGGTCACGCCACCGACCACGCGGTAGGCGATCGCCGCCTTGCCGCTCGGCGACCACATGACGGCCTTGTCGCGGCGCAGCGAGAAGTAGCCCAGCGAATCCCGCTCGCCGTGTTTGGCCAGGAGCGCGCGCAGTCGCTTCTCGTCGTCCTCGCCGAGGAGTTCACTGCCGCGGGGGGCGCGGAAGCACGCGTAGAGAACGAGCAGGAAGGTGGCGGCGATCAGGGCGTTGATGAGGACGTCCACCCAACGGGGCGCGACGACGGAGTCGAGGCGGTCGGCGAGCGGGCCGACGCTGACTCCGCGCAGCAGGGTGTAGGCGATCCGGTCGCTCAGCGGCGCCCCGGACACCTTGTTGGTGGCGCTCACCAGCAGGATTCCGAGGGTCCCGCTCACGAGGACGCCGCCGGCGCCGACGGCGAGTGCCAGCCGGGGGTTCGAGCGGTCCCCGACGGCCCGGAACTCCGAGCGTCCCAGCAGCAGCGCGAGCACGAACAGTCCGGTGAACAGGGTCGAGAACCAGTTGAAACCGTGGCGTCGGTACGGGGCCTGGGTCAGGGCCAGCACGTACAGCCCGAAGAGCGGCCCGGCCAGCAGCATGTTGAAGATCCACGCCGCCCGCTTGCGGCGCCTCATCACCAGGGCCAGGAACAGTGCCAGGGCCGCCGAGATCAACCCGGCGGTGGCCAGGTACGGGGTGAAGAACTGACCCGCGTTGTGCTCGTGCACCTCCTCGCGGAACGGCAGCGAGACGACTGCCACGAGGTTGAGCAGCGCGAGCAGCCGCAGGTACCAGACGGTGGCCGCGGCGGCCCGTAGCCGCAGTCGTGGCCCTGCGCCGCCGGCGGACCCTTCGGCGGGAGCGGTCCGCCGCGACGTCGAGTTCCGTTGTTCGGGGACGAGCGCAGGCTGTTGTGCAGACACGGTGCAGCATCACCTTGGGGAGAGGGGGTGGAAGAAAGCCGTGGGGACGGGCCGGTGAACCTGTGCGGTTCCTGGGAACCGCAGAGCGGGGAAACCCTACATCCTGTAAGGAAAGGTGAGTTGTGTCCACGGTGAGGACGGACGCCGGAGATCTCGACGAGCGGCTGCCGGCGGGCCTCGTACGGCAAGGGTGCCTGGTCCGCGCGGTGTCACGGGGTAAGGGAGTGGTGTGAATCCGGGGGCGGGTCGCGAGCCGCCGGGCTACCGCCTCGGCGGGACCGGGGCGGCTACTTCTTCGCGCTGCCCGGTGTGAAGGACCGCTCGGACCGGTTCGGCCGTTCCTTCCCTGCGGGCTGAACCGGCTCCGGCCCGTCCAGGCGCCCGAGCAGGAACGGGATCAAGCTCCGCTCCAGAAGGGCCAGTTGCCAGTCCAGATGGGCCTGTCTCAGCTCGGCGCCGCCGGGCTCACGCTCTTCCGGGGCAGGACGGCGGCGGGTCGCCAGCGACCAGACCAGATCACCCAGCGCCGCCCCCGCCGTCACGGCGGCCAGGATCACGACCACCATGATCAGGCCGTCGTTCAGATGCGGGCGTACGTCCAGGGCGCGCAGGTCGAACCCGCTCAGCACGTAGACGCCGGCCGCGACGACACCGAGGCTGGGCAGAAGCAACGCGGACACGGAGACGGAGCTCTCCTCCGTGCACACGACGGCATCTGAGGGGCCGTCATGTCCGCCCGGGTGTGCGAGGCCCCCGGCGGGGGCCCGCAGTCCGAGGTAGCGGCCGTACTCGGCGGCGGCGGTCCGGGAGAGGGCGGCGCGCGCCTTCAGTGCCTCGTCGCGCAGGCGCTCGCGCGTGTCCGCGGCGCCGGAGTGCTCCATCGCTGCCATGATCTCGGGGGAGTGCAGCGCCCGGTCCAGGACCCGCTCGAAGGTGCCGTCGCCCGGCGCCGTCCGATCGGCGTCACGTTCCTTCACAGGGATCCCCCGAGACGTAAGAGGCTCATGACGAACTCATGAGGACGCAAACCCTACAGTATGTAGGGTTTGCGTCCGACGGGGCCCATGGGCCCCGGACCACGACGTACCCCTTGCCTCGTTTCCGCTGCCGTGTCTGTCACACCACCCGGCCCCACCCGGTCTATTCCGGTGTCGAACAACGGACAGAGGGAATCATGCGCGAGATTGTGATCGTCGGTGGCGGCTACGCGGGCTTCTACACCGCGTGGGGCCTCGAGAAGGCGCTGCGTACGGGCGAGGCTCGGGTGACGGTCGTCGACCCGCGTCCCTATATGACGTACCAGCCGTTCCTTCCGGAGGTGACGGCCGGCTCGGTCGAGGCGCGGCACGCCGCCGTGTCCTTGCGGAGGCATCTGCGCGGCACCCGGCTGATCGCGGGGAGCGTGACCGGGATAAGCCACGCGGACCGGGCGGTCACCGTGCGGTCCGCCGACGGAAACGACCACGAACTCCGCTACGACACCCTCGTGGTCACCGCCGGCGCCGTGACCCGCACCTTCCCCATACCGGGCCTGGCGCAGCAGGCGATCGGCCTGAAGCACGTCGAGGAGGCCGTCGCGATTCGCGACCGGCTGATGACCGCGTTCGACCAGGCGGCGTCGACGCCGCCCGGGGCCGAGCGGCGGAAACTGCTCACCGTCACGTTCGTGGGTGGCGGATTCTCCGGGGTCGAGGGCTTCGGCGAGCTGCTGTCGCTGGCGACCGCGATGCTCGCGTCGTATCCGGAACTGAGCTTCGAGGACCTCTCCTTCCACCTGGTCGAGGCCCGGGGGCGCATCCTGCCCGAGGTGGGTGACAAGCCCGGCGCCTGGGTCGTTCGCGATCTGGAACGCCGGGGCGCGCACGTCCATCTGAACACCCAGCTGGTCTCCGCCGAGGACGGGCACGTCGTGCTGTCCAGCGGGGAGGAGTTCGATTCGGCGCTGATCGTCTGGACCGCCGGCAACGCCTCCAACCCGGTCGTGCACAACCACACGGATCTGCCGGTCGACGAGCGGGGTCTGGTCATCGTCCGCCCCGACCTTCGCGTGGGTACGGCCGACGAGCCCGTGCCGGACGTGTGGGCGGCCGGAGACGACGCGGCCGTTCCGGACCTGGCCTCTCCGGTACCGGGGGCGCACACGGTACCGAACGCCCAGCACGCCGTGCGGCAGGGCAGGCGCCTCGCGAAGAACATCGCGGCCGACCTGCACGGAGGCAGGATCCGGGACTACCGTCACAGCAGCCTGGGAGTGGTGGCGACACTGGGTCTTGGACGGGGCGTCTTCCAGTACAAGGGCATCGTCATCAAGGGTCTTCCCGCCTGGCTGATGCACCGCGGCTATCACGTCCTGGCCGTTCCCACCTGGGAGCGGAAGGTCCGCGTGCTCGCCGTCTGGCTCACCGCCGCGCTGTTCGGCCGCGATCTCGTCTCCCTGGCCTCCGTCCAGCATCCGCGGGACGCGTTCCTCGCGAGCGGCGAGCCGCGACGCTCCGGCGGGGGAGCCGGGTGAGCGACGGGGGACGGGGCCACACGCGCGGGCCGGAGCATTCGGCCGGTGCCGGGTGGCAGGGATGCGCCTACCCCTCTGGAGGGCACCTTGGACGCGAGTGAGGAGGCCGCACGCGGCCTGACCGACATCGAGAACTTCCTGTACCGGGAGTCCCACCTGGGAGCGGCCCACCGACGCGCGGCGGATTTCACCGCACGTGTGCCCGGCCTGACCCGGCAGCAGAGGATCGATATCGAGGAGTGGTACGTCGAGGAGCAGAGACACGTCGCTCGAATGGTGACCGAGCACATCGCCGACAGCATCAGCGTGGTGGAGAAGCAGCACCACGTGCGCTTCGGGCGATGGCTCCGGGGAACGCTGGCCGCGATGGCTCTCATCACCGCGGTGATGGTCGTGGTCAGCGTCGTGCTGGTCGTCGGAGCGTCGGCCTGAGACCCGGCGGGACGGCAGGTGATCAGAGCCGGCCGTCACTCCGCGGCGACGGACGCTCCGGTGCGCCGCGGACGATCGGCGGGTGGTTCCAGAGGCGGAGTTTGTCGGGGTTGAGGACGATCGAGATCCGCGTGATGCGCCGATCGGCGACGGCGAGGCTGATGACGGCGGCGACCTGGTGGTCGTAGCGGGCCACGAGACCGGTGCGGCCGTTGACCGAGTGGGCGGTCAGCGTGGTGCGCGGCCGGAGGGCCAGGAGCGTCAACAGGCTGGCGGCGACCTGCCGGCAGCCGTGTACGGGGCCGGCCAGGGCCCGGACCTTGCCGCCGCCGTCGAAGAGCGCCGTGGCGTCCGGGGCGAGGAGCGAGGCGAGCCGTTCGCCGTCCTGCGCCGCACAGGCCTCGCGGACGGCTCGGGCGAGGACATCGTGCTGGTACGCCGAGACGGGGTGCGGGCGTGGCACGCGAACGCCATGACGTGCCCGGTCGACGACCAGCGTGGCGGCGGGGCGTTCGGCATTCTGGTGGCGGTCCGCCGTTCCGGCGGTGCCGGCGGTGTCGTCCACCGGGCCGGGACCGGTGAGCCGGCCGAGACAGATACCGCCCGCGGTCTTCGCCAGCCAGGACCGGGGCACCTCGATACGGCCACGCGTCGCGTCCGGGAGCCCGTACCACCGGCGGTACGTCTCGTCGACCACGCCCTCCGCCGCACCGGCGCTGCCCAGCATCCAGCAGGCCACGTCCAGCAGATACCGACGCTCGTCCAGCAACTCCGCGAGCGGCACCGCAGCGACACGATCCATACGGCATTCTCCCTCACGGACGGCCGTGTCACACGGCCGCACAGAATTTCTCCTCGCGGTTCCGGAGGCCTTGAGCGGTATCTCCGGCCCGATGGTTCGGGGCCGGCACGTACACGCCTGTGCCCGGACGGTGATTTCGGTGGCCGGCAGCGGAGTCCTGGTGAATGACACGCCATTTCTCATTTCTCGGCTCAACCTTCTGACCGGGCAGGCCCGGATCTTGTGACATGAGCCTCCGTGCGTGTCACATCCACGCTTCTCGCCCGGTCATACGGGTGGGAGCGGGCCGGGTGTCCGCCGATCCCGGAAGTGCGGTGACGAGACCCGTTCTCGCACCCGGTCGCGCCGGATTCTCCGACCCTCTTCGCCGAGGTCCTCGGCTGCCTGGGAGACGGGAAGCGCGCCGGGGCGAACGCGATTCTCCTGAACGATGTGTGAACGGTGGTAGAGGCATGAGCGACGGGAGCCGGGAAAAGCCCGCGCGGCGAGGTCCCGCAGGAGAAAGGATCGCCGACTGGGCCTCCGGGCGCCTGGGTGTGCACGGTCGGCTCAGGGAGAGAGCGCGAAGAGCGTTCCCGGACCACTGGTCGTTCCTGCTCGGCGAGATATGCCTCTACAGCTTTCTCGTCATCGTCGTCACAGGCGTGTATCTCACGCTGTACTTCCATCCGTCGATGAAGGAGGTGACGTATCAGGGCAGTTACGCCCCGCTGCGCGGGCAGACGGTGTCGGACGCGTTCGACTCGACCCTGCACATCTCCTTCGACGTACGCGGTGGCCTGCTCATCCGACAGGTCCACCACTGGGCGGCGCTGGTCTTCGTCGCCGCGATGCTGGTCCACATGTTGCGGGTGTTCTTCACCGGAGCGTTCCGAAAGCCTCGTGAGCTCAACTGGGTTTTCGGTTTCCTGCTGTTGGTCCTGGGAATGTTCGCGGGCCTGACAGGGTACGACCTTCCGGACGATCTGCTGTCCGGGACCGGCCTCGCGGTCGTGAACGGAACCATTCTCTCCGTGCCCATCGTCGGAACGTATCTCTCGATGTTCCTTTTCGGGGGTGAGTTCCCGGGCGACGACCTGGTCGCGCGTTTCAACACCCTTCACGTGCTGATCATCCCTGCCCTCATGGTGGGGCTGGTCGTCGCGCATGTGGTCCTGGCCCTCCGCCACAGGCACACCCAGTATCCGGGTGCGGGGCGCGACAACCGGAACGTCGTGGGCCTTCCGTTCAAGGTGCGTGCCGTGAAGTCCGCGGGATTCTTCTTCCTGGTCGCCGGCGGCATACTCCTCGTCGCCGCCTTCGCGCAGATCAACCCCGTCTGGCAGTACGGCCCCCATCGCGCCGACCAGGTCTCGGCGGGGTCCCAACCCGACTGGTACATGGGTGTGGCCGACGGGCTCCTGCGCGTCATGCCGGGCTGGGAAGTCGACTTCTGGGGCCACACACTGGCTCTCGACAACCTGGTCCCGCTGCTGGTGGGAGCCGGACTCTTCGTCGCCATGGGCGCGTACCCGTTCCTCGAGGCATGGGTGACGGGCGACGATCGTGACCAGCACGTCCTCGACAGGCCGCGCAACCGCCCGGTGCGAGCGGGCCTCGGCGTGGCATGGATCAGCTTCTATCTGGTGGCCCTCGTCGGAGCCGCGAACGACATCATCGCCGTTCGCCTGCACGTCGGGGTCGAATCAGTGACGTGGGCGGTGCGCATCGCCCTGTTCGTCGTGCCCCCCGCCGCCTACGCCGTAGCACGACGGTGGGCGCTGGGTCTCCAGCGCGCGGACCGCGACGAAGTCCTGCACGGACGCGAGACCGGCACGATCAGGCGTCTGCCGCACGGTGAGTTCGTCGAGGTGCACGAGCCGCTCAGCCAAGAACGACTGCACGTCCTCACCCAGCACGAGCAGTACCGGCCGATCGGTCCCGGCGGAACGGGCGACGGGGAAGAGCCTGCTGCCGGATCGCGCCCGGCCCAGCGACTGCGCGCCCGGCTCAGCCGGCGTTTCTACGGCGAGGGCGCGCAGATCACCAAGCCGACGGCGCAGGAGTACAAGGCGCTCACCGGTGATCACAGAGGCTGACACGGCCGTGTCCGTACGGCGGAGAGGTCGAGGATCAGCCGCACCCTGTCGCTGATCAGGAGTCCCCCTGGTCCCGGAGCGGGATTGCCGTCGGGGCCAGGGGCGGAGCGCCGCGGGGTGACCGTACCTTCGCAGCCGACTCGGTCGCGTCCGTACGCGTCCCGGCTCGGCGCACGGAACTCGAGGTCGAGATGGACAGGGAGCTCGCCGTCCTTGATCCGGAGGCACCCCGCCAGCCGGAGCCGATCGTCACCGGCGTCGAGGACTCCGGTGGAACGGAAGCTCATGAGAGGAAACGTCTCGGCGTCCAGGAACTCCGGTCCGGTGACGTGTGCGTCGCGCTCCCGGGACCCCGTGTCCACGCTGCCCGTCTGGACACTGAGGTAGGCCTCGGAGCGGGTGGGACGGGCTCCGTCGAGCTTGAGGAGCCCCTCGAACGCGGTGAAGTGCCCGCGTACGTCGGCGATCATGGCGCGTCGGGCGGAGAAGCCGATCGCACTGCGGACCGGGTCGATGAGGTAGACGCCGGTCGGCTCCTCGTGGGGAGCGGGACGGAAAACGGTGGCTTCCTTGGGGTGGAACATGTCGTGCCGATTCTTCCGCGCGGGGATCTCGTAGGGGGGCGATTCGGAAAAGGAGGGCTCAGACAGGGTCCGTGCCTGCGTGGGGTGAGGCTGCCGCGGCAAGGGCGGGGCCCCTGTCTTGTCGACAGGGGCCCACTGGAATCACCGCTGGTGCGGGGGCCGTTCGACGAAGCGCGTCCCGGCGTTCTCCGCGTCGGACCCGGGCACGAGTGTGGTCTCCTCGAAGGGGGCGCCCAAGGGGGAGTCGGACACGGACACGTCGATCACCACCGACGCGCCCTCCCGTGCCCCGGCCAGGCCCTCACCTGTCATTCGGCGAGCTTTCCCTCGGTCGAGACCTCCTCCATCAGAGAGGAGATCTCTTCAGGGATGGCCGGAATGCTCTCGTGGGTGATGCCGGTCGTCGGCGACCACACGAGATTGACCTGCAGAGCGGGATCGAGGTCGGGATAGTCACTGCGGTTGTGACAGCCGCGTGTCTCGCGACGCTCCAGTGCCGCCTCGAGGGTGGCACGGGCCGCCAGGGCGGCGGACATGAGGTCGAAGGCGTGCGCGAGGTCCTGGTAGCCGGCAATGTCCGGGTGGACGCCGACCTTCTCCATCCTCTCCTCGATCGCCGCGAGCTCCGCCAGCCCGGCCCGCAGGCCTTCTTCGTCGCGTACGACTCCCGCGTGCTCGGTCATGGTGTTGCGGACGGCACGCTGCAGGGCGCGGACGTTCTCCGGCCCGTCGGCGGCGAGGAGGTCGTCGATCTCCGCGCGGGCGTGCGCGGTGGCAGTCGCCGACCGCGTGTGCGCGGTGAGCGATCGCGAGTAGGCGGCGGCCGCCTGCCCCGTGATGCGGCCGAAGACCAGCAGCTCGATGAGACTGTTGCCGCCCAGGCGGTTGGCGCCGTGCAGCCCGCTCGACGCCTCGCCGATGGCGTACAGGCCGCGGACGTCGGTGCTGTGGTCCTCGGGGCGCACCCACACCCCGCCCATCGAGTAGTGCGCCGTGGGCGCGATCTCGATCGGCTCACGGGTGATGTCCAGCATCTGCAGATCCAGCAGGGTCTGGTAGACGCGGGGGAGCCGCGTCATGATCGTCTGCCGGGGCAGATGGGAGACGTCGAGCCACACCCCTCCGCTGGGTGTCCCTCGCCCTTCCTTGATCTCCGTGTAGGAGGCCAGGGCGACACGGTCGCGGGTGGACAGCTCCATACGGACGGGGTCGTAGCGGGACATGAACCGCTCTCCGAGCGCGTTGCGCAGTATTCCGCCCTCGCCCCGAGCGGCCTCGCTGACCAGGGTGCCGGCCGCGTTCTCCGGTTCGATGATCCCGGACGGGTGGAACTGGACCAGCTCGGGGTCGCGCAGACGGGCCCCTGCCTCCACCGCCAGACGGAAGGAGTCGCCCGTGTTCTCGTCGCGCCGTGACGACGTACGACGCCAGATGCGGGTGTGACCGCCCGCGGCGAGAATGACGGCGTCGGCGTGGATCAGGTAGCGCGTTCCGTCGGTGAGGTCGAAGCCGTAGGCGCCGAAGACGGCGCCGTCGTGGACCAGGAGCCGGGTGATGTACACGCCGTCGAGTACGGGGATGCCGAGCTGGTCGGCGCGTCTGATGAGGGTGCGCTGGATCTCCAGGCCGGTGTAGTCGCCGGCGAAGGCGGTCCGCCGGAACTTGTGGGCGCCGAAGAAGCGTTGGCTGATCCGGCCGTCCTCTTCCCTGGCGAAGGCCATGCCGTAGCGTTCCAGATCGTCGATTCCCCGGGCGGCGCCCTGGGTGACGATCCGGGTCGTCCGAGGATCGGCGAGAAGATAGCTCTCCTTGAGGGTGTCCGCCGCGTGCTGCTGCCAGCTGTCCTCGGGATCCATCGTGGACAGCGCCGCGTTGATCCCTCCGGCCGCGAGTGCCGTGTGGGCGTCCTCCTTCGGACGCTTGCCGACCGCGAGGACGTCGACGCCGGCCTCGGCCAGTTCGATGGCCGCTCGCAGTCCGGCTCCTCCGGTGCCGATCACCAGCACCATGGTGGAGAGACGTCGTTCGGTGATGACCACGGTTTGCTCCGATCGCCTGGGGTGTCATCACTACGACCAGGCCGTCCCGGAGTTTGTGACACCTTCATTCGTCCGGGCCCTGCAGCGGGTCGCGCGCAGACGGTCACCACACGCGACGCGCATCGTATGAGGAACCCGGGGCCGGCGGTGGTGCCGAACAGGCGGCCGATGTCCCGGCTATGACGAGAAGGTGATGGATGTCGGCGTCCCCCGCCAGGCCATCTTCGTGTAGGGACACAGGGAATCGGCCTTCGCGAGCAGCGGAGCGGCCGCCTCGGGGTCGACGCCGGGCCACCTCACCACGAGGTCGACGTGGAGCAGGTAGCCGATGTCCCCCGGGTCCCGCCCGAGGGCGACGGTCGCCTCCACGGAGATCGCGGCGGGGTCGATCGCCGCGTGGCGTGCCACCAGGCTGAGCGCGCCGTGGAAGCAGACGGCGAAGGCTGCGGCGAACAACTGCTCGGGGTTCGTTCCCCGGCCGTCTCCTCCCAGCTCGGCGGGCATGCGGAGATCGAGGTCCAGCACCCCGTCGGCCGAGCGGGCCCTTCCCGAGACCCGTCCGTGACGGGCTGTCCCCCCACTCGCGGTCACCGTCGTGGTGTAGAGGGGAGCGAAGGACTCCCCGTCGAACTCCTCGGCGGCGGACGGCGGGGGCAACCGGAATCCGTCGGTCACCGCATGGCTCCGTGGACGTCGTCGTACGCCGCCGGACGTGGAGTCGGCACCGTCGCGGGAGGGCGGGTGCACGCCGGGGTCACCTCGTGCCGAGGGCCCGTGCGAGAGGTCCGGCCCCGGGCGGAGCCCGACGAGCCGGATGCGCCAAGTGCCATGTGTCCCGCGCCTTTGTGTCATGGGCAAGCCCCAGGTCTCCGCCAGTGGGTTGACCGAGAGCCCACCCCGCTTGTGACACCCGTGGGGAGGCTTGTGACAGAACGTCTTCAGGCGCTCAACGAAGCCGCGTAGGGGCCGAGTTTGTCGGGGTTCATGACCCACATGATGCGTTCGATGCCGTGTTCCGAGGCGTCCACGGAGAGCAGGACGACGGGGTTTCCGTGGGAGGAGACGAGGACGGCCGGGCTGCCGTTGCTCTCGACCCAGCGGATGTCCGTCCCGGGCCAGAACCGCGGGGCGAAGGCGACGAGGTATTTGCTGACGTGGGGGCGGCCGACGACCGGGATCTTGGAGGCCCCGCGGATGCCTCCGCCGTCGGCGTAGCTGACCACGTCGGCGCTGAGTACTTCCTCGAGCGCCGAGAGGCTGCCGGTCTGTGCCGCGACGAGGAAGACCTCCAGCAGCCTGCGGTGGGCGTCGGGACTGACGGGCTCCTTGCGTTCCGCGGAGAGGTGTTTGCGGGCGCGGCTGACCAGTTGTCGCGTGTTGGCCTCGCTGGTCTCGAGGATGTCGGCGATCTGTCCGTACGGGTAGGCGAAGGCTTCCCGCAGGACGTAGGCGGCCCGTTCCACCGGGTTCAGTTTCTCCAGGAGGAAGAGGACGGCCAGGTCGAGTGCCTCGGCCCGTTCCGCGCCCAGTTGGGGGTCGAGGCTGGTGTCTACCGGTTCCGGCAGCCAGGGCCCGATGTACGTCTCACGCCGTACCCTGGCGGACTGCGCGAGGTTGATGGCCAGGCGGGCGGTGACCGTGGCCAGGAAGGCCGCCGGCTCGCGGATGTCGGTGCGGTCGGTGCTCTGCCACCGCAGCCAGGCCTCCTGCACGATGTCCTCGGCCTCCACGGCGCTGCCGAGCACGCGGTACGCGATCCCGAAGAGCTGGGGACGGGCCGCGACGAAATCCCTCGTCGCCCGGTCGAGGGAGTCTGCGTCATCCCCGGCGGACATGGATCTCCTTCAGGTTCGGGTCCCCCATTTTACCGGCCGGCACCGCGGGGCGCGTGGTGGAGCCACGCGTCCTGCCCTGCCGCCTACGCCTCGTGTTGTGCTCCCCATCGGACCCGTGCACGCTTGATCAGCGACGGTCACCGTCACCGCGGACCAGCACGGAGGGGGTCGGAGTGTCGAACAACGACTCGTCGGGCGAGACGCCGGACAGCCCGCGTTCCGAGGCGTGGAAGACGGCGGTGACGGTCCTGCAGGACGTCGAACCGCCCCACATCCCCGAGGGCGCCTCGGGGATGACGATCCTCGTCCAGTGGCCGCCCGGTGACCCCGGTACCCCTCCGCACCGCCACTCGGGACCGGCCTTCGGCTACGCGATCGAGGGCGAGGTGCGCTTCGAGCTCGAAGGCGAACCGGAGCGGGTCGTCAAGGCCGGCGAGACGTTCTGGGAGCCGGGCGGAGACGTCATCCATTACCAGGACGGAAACGCCCGCACGGACGCGCCGTGCCGTTTCGTCGTGACCATGCTCTGCGCGCCGGGCATGCCGATGCTCACGCTGGTCGACGAGGAGGAACTGGCGCGGCGGGCTCACCTGCGCGCACCGCGCCCCGGGGGCTGATCCGCGGCGGGGCGGCGAGGGCCGGGGACGGCTCCTACGGCTGTTCCACGAAGTACGAGTCGTGCTCGACGAGGAACTCGGCGCGCTCCTCGTCCGTGGCGTCCGCGAGCTGCGAGAGTTTCTCGAAGTACTCCTCGCGCGGTGCTCCCGGGGTGAAGAGCAGGAGCATGTCGGCCGGTGAGTCGGAGTCGTTGCGGAACGCGTGCAGTCCGCCCTGCGGCACATGGAGGAAGTCGCCCTGCCGGGCGTCGGTCCACCGCGCGCCGTCGAAGAGACGAACCGTGCCGTTGAGGATGAAGAAGGACTCCGAGATGGTCTTGTGGAAGTGGGTCCTGGGTCCACCCGCGTGCGGGCGCATCTCGACTCGGTACAGTCCGAATTCGCCGTGCGTGGTGGCCGTGGTCGCCAGGTAGTGGATGGCGTCACCGCCGGCCGTGCCGACGTTCGGTGGAGTCTTCGCCGATCGGAAGTCCGCGTTGATCTCGCCGTCATCTCCCATGTACACCTGCTTCGGGTACGACATGCCGACCATCCCTTTCCCACGTTGGTTGCGCTACGTCCCACAGGAGAGACCGGACACCACCGGTGTATGTGACACGTTCCCGGCTCCGGATCAGGACCGGGCGCCGCGGGTCAGGTGAGGCGCGGGCGTCCGGGCGGTGGCTGTGGCAGGGGGCCGGCGTCGGTGGCCCGCAGGCCGTCGAGAGCCAGTTCGAGGTAGCGGCGCCACGCCTGTGGCTGCGTGGCCAGCAGGGGCGCCGCGGTCTGGTGGATGCCGCCGAGGAGCAGCACCACGTCCGTTCCCGTGACGTCGCCGCGGACGGCGCCCTGCTCGCGCGCCCGGGCGGTGAGTGCCTCGGCCGCCTCGCAGAGATCGCCGATCGTGTCCCGCACGCCGGAATGCTGGAGCGAGGGACGTCCGATCACTTCGCAGAACGCGCGGTCGGCGGCGAGCAGTTCGACCCCGTCGGTCATGAATTCCCGTAGCGCCGCTGCCGCGTCGTCGGCTGCCAGCAGCCGCTTCGCCGCGCGGATGAGCTGGTCGAGCATCTGGAGCGTGATCGCCGCGAGCAGTTCCTCCTTGGAGGCGAAGTGCCGGAACACGGTGCCCTTGGCGAGGCCGGCGCGTTGGGCGATCTCGCCGATCGACACCTCGACCCCGCGCTCCGCGAACGCCGCCGTCGCGGCCTCCAGCAGCAGGCGTCGATTGCGCACCATGTCCGCCCGCTGGCCGGTGGCGGCCGTCGTCCCGGTCATGTGTGCCTCCTCACGACGAGAAGACTACCACCAACATGACCGCAGGGTCATTTTAGCTGCTACGGTTCAAACATGACCGGGCGGTCATCTTCTGGGCCGCCTCTTCCCGGCCGGCCTGAGGGTCCTCGGCGGGTCCGGTACTGCGAACCACGAACTTCTTGGAGAACCCTGTGAGCAACACCCTGGAAGGCAGAGTCGTCCTCGTCACCGGTGCGTCATCGGGCATCGGACGGGCCATCGCGATCGCCCTGTCGAAGGCGGGAGCCCGGGTCGCGGCGGGCGCCCGGCGGGCCGACCGGGTGCGGTTCCTCGCGGCGGACGCCCCCGGCGAGATGCTGGCCCTCGAACTCGACGTCACCGACCCGCAGTCGGTGCGCGACGCGGTCGAGGCGACCGTCGAGCGCTTCGGAGCCCTCGACGTGCTGGTGAACAACGCGGGCGTGATGCTCAGCGGGCAGATCCTGGGCGCGGACACCACGGAGTGGACGCGCATGGTGGAGACCAACCTGCTCGGATCGATGTACGCCGTCCACTCCGCCCTGCCGCACCTGCTCCGCAGCAAGGGGGCGGTGGTGCAGATCTCCTCGACGTCGGGGCGGGCTTCATCGGCCGCGAGCGGGGTGTACTCGGCCACCAAGTTCGGCATCACCGCCTTCTCCGAGGCGTTGCGCCAGGAGGTCACCGAGCAGGGCGTGCGGGTCGTCGTCGTGGAGCCCGGCTTCGTGGCCACGCACATCACCGACCCGGCCATACGGACCATGGCGAAGAACATGGCCGAGTCCATGCGGACGCTCCAGGCGGAGGACATCGCCGCTGCCGTTCTGTACGCGCTCTCCCAGCCGGAGCACGTCGCCGTCAACGAGATCCTGATCCGGCCGACCGACCAGACCCGCTGAGTCCGGTCACCCTCCCGCCCCTCGGGCCCGGCGTCGGACCGCGCAGCTCGCCCGGTGGTCCGGTGCCGGGTGATCGGCGCGGCCCCGCTCCGGTCACGGGCGACGGACCGGGCGGGGTCCGGCCCGCGCCGGGCCGGGGAGACGAGCCGGGGAGACGAGCCGGGGAGACGAGCCGGGGAGACGGGCCGGGCGGACTTCGCCGGGCCAGGAGGCGGTGTGCCGCCCGTGGTGGTCGCGCCGCCGGTCAGACGAGCTCAAGTCCCCCGTCGATGGTGAGCACTTGACCGGTCAGGTGCGTGCTCAGGGGATCGGCGACGCGCAGGATCCAGTCCGCGACGTCCTCCGCGTCGCCGAGACGGCCGGTCGGGATGCGGTCGCGTTCGTGGGCGCGCAGCTCGTCGATGGTGTCCTGGGAGAGGCCCGCCGCGACCAGGACGTCCGTCCTGGTGGGTCCGGGGGCGATCGCGTTGACCCGTACCCCGTCGGACGCGAGCTCGAGGGCCCAGCTCCTCGTCAGTTGCTCCAGGGCGCTCTTGGTGGCGGCGTAGTGGGCTCCGCCGGCCAGGGGGCGGTGCCCGTAGGTGCTGGAGACGTTGACGATGGAACCCGAGGAGTCGCGCAGGTGGGGCAGGGCGGCGTGGGCGAGCATGCTCGGCGCTGTCACGTTGAGGTCGAACAGGCTGGTGATGACCGACCGGTCGCTCTCCGCGAGAGGCATCACGGCCGTGGCGCCGGCGTTGTTCACCAGCACGTCGATCCGGCCCCATCGCTCCACCGCGGTGGCGACCACCGTGTCCGCGGCGTTCTCCTCGCGGATGTCGAGCGGCAGGACCGCGATGCGGGAGTGGGCGCGAGCCGTCTCCTCCAGGGCGTCCTTCCGGCGTCCCACACCGAGGACGTGTGCCCCCGACTCGGCGAGGGCGATCGCGGTGGCGCGGCCGATGCCCGACCCCGCCCCCGTGACGATGGCGACTCGGTCGGTGAAGCGGGGGGTGGCTGAGCTGGGCATGGGTTTCCCCTTTTCGATGTGCGTGGGACAGAGAAGCAGGCGTCCGCGGGCGCGTGTGCCGTCGAGTGAGAAGACCGGTTCGCGCACCGGACGTTGTCGTCGTGGTGAAGACCCCCCGGCCGGGCAACCGCTCAACGCCGGTGGTCCGTCTCCTCGTCGTGGGTCGGGGCGACGTGGAGACGGACCGGTCGTGCCCGGCGTGCGGGCGTCGATCAGCCGAACTGGCCGGGCTGGTAGCTCCCGGCGGGCTGCTGGTTGATGACGTTGATGCGGTTGTAGGCGTTGATGATGGCGATGAGGGAGATCAGGGCGACGAGCTGTTCCTCGTCGTAGTGCTTGGCCGCGGCGGCCCACGCCTCGTCGGTCACACCGCCGGCGGCGTCGGCGATGCGGGTGCCCTGCTCGGCCAGTTCCAGTGCGGCGCGTTCGGCGTCGGTGAAGACCGTGGCCTCACGCCAGGCCGCGACCAGGTGGAGCCGCTGCGCGGTCTCACCCGCCGCGGCGGCGTCCTTGGTGTGCATGTCGGTGCAGAAGCCACAGCCGTTGATCTGGCTCGCGCGGATCTTCACGAGTTCCTGGACCGTGAGCGGCAGCGTCGTGTCCGAAACCGCCTTGCCGGCCGTGTTGATGTGCTTCAGCACCTTGCCGGCGAGGGGGTGGCCGAAGTAGTTGAGACGCGATTCCACGGTGATCTCCTGACGATCGACGACGGTTGTGGGTACACACCTATGACCGGGGTGGCGGGGCGATGTGTGACAGGGGCCGGGGTGACCTGGATCTCGTGCCACCCCGGTGGGTCGCGCATCACTGTTCTCCGGCACCGCGAACCACGAACGCCCGGAGGCGCGGGCACCGCCGCCGTGTCCGTGGAGCAGCCCCACCGTGCGGCGGGAGTTCCCCGCCGTATGTCGCTCCCGTCGTACCGCCGGCCGGGAGCACCATGACGACAGTGGTCACAGGGGCGTGACCGTGACGCAGGGAGAGCCGATGACCGCCGTACCTTCCGCACCCTCCGCCGGGAACGAGCGCTTCCGGGTGGGGCCGCCCCCGCCGTTCGACCCGGAACTCGCCGCCGCCCTCGAAGTCGTCGCCGACGAGATGCCGCCCGCCCTGCACCCCGAGATGATCCCGGCCCTGCGCGAGAGCATGGCGGCGTTCGAGGAAGCGGAGTCGGACCTGACCGGGGACGGTGCCTTCGAGGTCGAGGACCGCACGGTTCCCGGGCCGCAGGGCGCCCCGGACGTCTCGCTGCTCGTCTGCCGGCCCACGGGGACCGATGCTCCGGTGCCGGTCATCTACCACACGCACGGTGGCGGGATGGTGGTCGGCGACCGCCGCACCGGGGTCGTGGAGATGCTCGACTGGGCGCGGGAACTGGGCACGGCGGTGGTGTCCGTGGAGTACCGCCTCGCTCCCGAGAACCCGCACCCGGCGCCCGTCGAGGACTGCTACGCGGGACTGGTGTGGACGGCCGGGCACGCCACGGAACTGGGTTTCGACGCGGGCCGGATCATCGTCGCCGGCGGCAGTGCCGGTGGTGGCCTGACCGCGGCCCTCGCCCTGCTCGCCCGGGACCGCGGCGGCCCGGCGCTGCTGGGGCAGGTACTGCTCTGCCCGATGCTCGACGACCGCAACGACACCCCGTCCAGCCACCAGATGGCCGGGGTGGGCATGTGGGACCGCACGGCGAACGACACCGGTTGGACGGCGCTGCTCGGCGACGCGCGCGGCGGCCCGGACGTCTCCCCCTACGCCGCCCCGGCGCGCGCCGAGGACCTCACCGGACTGCCCCCGGCCTTCATCGACGTCGGTTCGGCCGAGACCTTCCGCGACGAGGCCGTCGCGTACGCGACGCGGATGTGGCAGGCGGGCGGCCGTGCCGAACTGCACGTCTGGCCGGGCGGCTTCCACGGGTACGACCAGCTGGCGCCGCGCGCCGCCCTGTCCCAGGACACCAAGGCGGCCCGCCTGCGGTGGCTGCGCCGGCTGCTGGGGAACTGACCGGACCGGGAGGCCGCTCACCCCGTGGAGGGCCGGACACGCGCACGATCTAGACGGAGCGGTGGTACTGCTCGGGTACGTGCACGTCCGAGCCGAGCTCACGTCCCGCGAGGCGGGCGAACGACGGGTTGCGCAGCAGTTCGCGGCCCAGCAGCACCGCGTCGGCCTCGTCGTTGGCGATGATCTTCTCGGCCTGCTCGGCGTCGGTGATCAGGCCGACGGCGGCGACGGGCAGCCCGGTCTCCGCCTTCACCCGTGCGGCGAAGGGGACCTGGTAACCGGGCCCGACCGGGATGTGTACGCCCGAGGCGTTGCCGCCCGTCGAGACGTCCAGCAGGTCCACGCCGTGCTCCCGGAGCCGGGCGGCCAGGCGGACGGTGTCGTCGGCGCTCCAGCCGCCCTCGTCCAGCCAGTCGGTGGCGGAGACGCGGAAGAAGAGCGGCTTGTCCTCGGGCCAGACCTCGCGGACGGCGTCGACGACTTCGAGGGCGAAGCGGATGCGGTTCTCGTAGGAGCCGCCGTACTCGTCGGTGCGCCGGTTGGAGTGCGGGGAGAGGAACTCGTTGACGAGGTAGCCGTGGGCGCCGTGGATCTCCACGATCTCGAATCCGGCGTCCAGGGCGCGCCGGGCCGCGTCCGCGAACTGGCCGACGATCTCCCGTATCCGGTCCACGGTGAGTTCGGCCGGTACCGGATGGCGCTCGTCGAAGGCCAGCGCGCTCGGGGCCAGCGGCTGCCATCCGTACGCGTCCTCGCCGACCGGTGCGCCGCCCGTCCAGGGGCGGTCGGTCGACGCCTTGCGCCCGGCGTGCGCGAGCTGGATCCCGGGCACGGTGCCCTGGCCGCGCAGGAAGCCCGTGATGCGACGGAACGCCTCCACCTGGGTGTCGTTCCAGATGCCGAGGTCGTACGGGCTGATCCGGCCCTCGGGGGAGACGGCGGTGGCCTCGACGACGATCAGGCCCGTGCCGCCGGTGGCGCGGGCGGCGTAGTGCGCGAAGTGCCAGTCGTTCGGAGCGCCCGTCGCAGGTCCTTCCGGCGCGGCCGAGTACTGGCACATCGGGGGCATCCACACCCGGTTGGGGATGGTCAGGCCGCGCAGGGTGATGGGCTCGAAGAGCGCGCTCACGGAGGACTCCATTCGTCGCGGGACCGGGCTGCGGCTATTACGATAAACATCGTAGTACGGGAAGTGTCAAACTACGACAGGTCTCGTACAATGGGAACCGGTGGAGCCCAGCCGGCCGGAGACGACGCCGGACGAGGGCCCGCCCCGAGGACTGGAGCCGCCGTGACGACCGCCGCCCCCGCCGGCAGCAGCCGGGATCTCGCGCACCCCGCGTGTGCGGAGATCCGCCTGGAGGGCGTGCTGCACGCGCTGTCCGATCCGATGCGGCTGCGGATCGTGCGGGAGCTCGCCGCCGACGGCGACGAGCTGTCCTGTTCGCACTTCGACCTGCCGGTCACCAAGTCCACCACCACGCACCACTTCCGGGTGCTCCGTGAGAGCGGGGTGATCCGGCAGGTCTACCGCGGCACGGCCAAGATGAACGGGCTGCGCGCGGACGACCTCGACACGCTGTTCCCGGGACTCATCGGCTGCATCCTCGCCGCGGCGGCCCGCCAGGAGTCGGAGCGGGCCGACCGCTGAGGTCCCTTCTGCCCGGGCGGTGACCGCGGGTGCCCCGGGAGCGCTGTCTACGCGCTGACCGGGGGTGCCTCCGGAGCGGCGGCGCCGTCCTGCGCACCCGGCCTGCCCGGCAGATGGTTGAAGAGCAGGTTCAGGACGATCGCCGTCAGGCAACCCGCGCTGATCCCGCTGTTCATCACCGTCTGGAACCAGTCGGGGAACTTCTCGTAGACCGTCGGCACCCCGACGGGCAGGACGCCCACGGCGACCGAGACGGCCACGACGGTGAGGTTGTCGTTGCCCCTGAAGTCCACCTCGGCCAGGGTGCGCAGCCCGCTCGCGGCGACCGTCCCGAACATCACCAGACCCGCGCCGCCCAGCACCGGCGCGGGTACCGCCGCGACCACCGCACCCAGCTTGGGCAGCAGGCCGAGCAGCACGAGGATGCCGCCCGCGGCGGCGACCACCCAGCGGCTGCGTACCCGGGTCATGCCGACCAGACCCACGTTCTGCGCGAACGCCGTGTACGGAAAGGTGTTGAAGACGCCGCCGAGGACCGTGGAGAGCCCGTCGGCGCGCAGCCCGTCGGCCAGCGTGCGCGGCTCGACCCCGCGATCGGTCATCTCGCCCACCGCGATGAGGTCGCCCGTCGTCTCCGTCATCGTCACCAGCGCCACCACCAGCATCGAGACGATCGCGGAGGCGTGGAAGGCGGGCGCGCCGAAGTGGAAGGGAGTGCTGATCCCCAGCCAGTCGGCGTCATCGACGCCACCGAAGTTCGTGGACCCGAAGGGCACCGCCACGGCGAGGCCCACCGCGATGCCGATCAGCACCGCGATCCGGCTCAGGAAGGGCGGCGCGAACCGCTGCACCCCCACGACGACGGCCAGGACGAAGCCCGCGAGCGCGAGGTTCTTCGGCTCGCCGAAGTCCTTGGCGCCCACACCGCCGGCGGCCCAGTTGCCCGCGACCGGCAGCAGGGAGACCCCGATGATCAGGATGACGGTGCCCGTGACGAGCGGCGGGAAGAAGCGCAGCAGCCTGCCGAAGACCGGCGCCAGCAGCATGATCGCGAGGCCCGCGACGATCACCGAGCCGTAGATCGCGGGCAGTCCGCCGCCGGTGGTTCCGATGAGCACCATCGGTGAGACCGCCGCGAAGGTGCAGCCCTGCATGATCGGCAGACGGACGCCGAAGCGCCAGAAACCCACGCACTGGATGAGGGTCGCGATGCCGCAGACCAGCAGGTCGGCGGTGATCAGATACGCCAGATCGGCCGGCGAGAGCTTCATCGCGCCGCCCACGATCAGCGGAACGGCCACGGCTCCCGCGTACATCGCGAGCACGTGCTGAAGCCCGAAGGCGGCCAGACTGCGTACCGGCGGGACCTCGTCGACGGGATGCACGGGTGCGGTTGCTGCCATGGGCACTCCAGGGACGGCGGCGGATCGGGGCGGCCGGACGGTGTGGGGAACCTCCGAACAGCACGAGACCGTAGGGGGCTTGAACAGTTTGTTGATTTCCGGTCTGTTGCCGGTGTGTGTCATGCCCACGGAACTACCCCGAGCGACTCCGCCGGACCCGCGGCAGGGGCGGACGGAGGATGCCGACAGCCCTCAGGAGGTCGTCGTCCGCGCCGCCGCCGTCATCAGCGACGCCCAGTCGGGCAGCTTCACGACACGCCGCCCGAGGGAGGCCCCGAGCTCCGCCTCCGCCCGCTCGATCGCCTCCCAGCCGGCCCATTCGACCGGCGCGAGGCCGTCCGCCCGCAGTGCCGCGAGCGGGTCGTCGGACACCTCGCGCCGTACGAGATCGGGCGCGTCCTCCAGCAGCGAGGTCACCGTCTCCTTCGCGCACGGCCGGTTGGTGCCGATGACGCCCGTCGGGCCGCGCTTGATCCAGCCCGCCACGTACTCGCCGGGAGCGACGGCGCCGTCCCGCAGCACCCGCCCCGCGAGATGCGGCACCGTGCCGTGCTCCGCGTCGAACGGCAGCCCTTCGAGCGGAACCCCGCGATAGCCCACCGAGCGCAGCACCAGCTCCGCCGCGATGTCCTCGTGGCGACCCGTGCCCGTCACCCCGCCCTGCCCGTCGGGCACCGTCCGTTCGAAGCGCACCGCGCCCACCCGGCCGCCGGCGCCGTCCGGCTCGCCGACGCGGGGGAGCAGCGCGACGGGGCGCAGGAAGAAACGGAGCCGGATCCGGCGCGGAAGGCCCCGCGCCGGGGTGGCGGCCCACCCGCGCAGCACCTCCACGTTGCGGCGCTGGGCGGCCGGCAGCGCCGACGGGTCGACATACTGCGGATCGAGCGCCAGCTCCTCGGGGTCCACCACGACGTCGGTGTCCGGCAGCCCGCCCAGCTCGCGCAGTTCCTTGGTGGTGAAGCGGGCCTGCGACGGACCGCGCCGCCCGACCATGCTGATCTCCGTCACCCTGCTGGCGGCCAGCGCGGTGAGCGCCGCCTGCGGCATGTCGGTGGGGCTCAGCTCGGCCGCGCCGCGCGCCAGGATCCGGGTCACGTCGACCGCGACATTGCCGACGCCGATGACCACGGCCGAGCGGGTGCCGTCCACGAATCCGGCGGCTCCGTCGGCCACGGAGTCCGGGTGCGCGCTGTACCAGGACACGAACTCGGTCGCCGACCAGCTGCCGGACAGCTCCTCGCCGGGGACTGAGAGGTGCCGGTCGGTGGCGGCTCCCACGCAGTACACCACCGCGTGGTACAGCTCGTGCAGTCGCGCGGCCGGCACGCCGCCGGGGCCCACCTGGACACCGCCGAGGAACCGCACCCGCTCGTCCTCCAGGACGGCGCGCAGATTGTTCTGGAGCGACTTGATCTTCTCGTGGTCGGGGGCCACGCCGTAGCGGACCAGGCCGTACGGGCACGGCAGCCGGTCGAGGACGTCCACCCGGATGTCGGGCAGACCGCTCTGTACGAGGCTCTGTGCGGTGTAGACCCCGCTGGGCCCCGAGCCGACAACGGCGACATGCAGCACGGCGGAACTCCCAACCCGAAACCCGGACATCCCGAGGAGATCGCTGATGGCTCCAGCATCGCACCACTCATGGCCCGCTGACAGGGTGCGGCGCGCGGCACACATGTGCGTGTCCGTTCGTATGGAGTGTGATCACGCGGTTACGTTCTGCGGGTGCTGGAAGCATCCTTTCTCAGTCTTTCTGATCGTGATCGGCCGGAGGGCTCGGTGTCCGTGTGGCCCGCGTGGGAGGTGCGGGAGCACGAGAGCGTCACGCGGTGGTTCTCCGTCCGGATCGACTTCGCGGACGGCGCCCGGGTCGACGTGCTCGCGGTGACGGCCGGTGAGGGCGTCTCCATCGAGGACGTCCGGGCCCAGCCGCCGCTGTCCCTGGACGACCTCACGGCGCTCGCGGACTGGATCGAGGAGCCCCTCGTCGAGGCGTGCGGCGGTGGTGCCGCGCCGCAGGCCGCCGCCGCGGAGCCGCTGTCCGGCCGTGCCCGCCCCGCGTGGCCGGGTGGAGTCGAGGGGCGGCGGCTGGTCGCCGAGGAGTACCGGGCCGCGCAGCAGGACGGGGCGGATCCGGTCCTGGCGGTCATGTGCGCCACCGGTCACAGCCGGCGCAGGTCACTGCGGCTGATCGCCGGGGCGCGCGACGAGGGGTTCCTGACCCCCCGTCATGTGCGTCGCTGAACAGGCCGCCGGGGGCACCTCCGAAGGCCGGAGACCGTCACGACATCGCGCGCATCCTGCCGATCTCGCTGGTCTGCTGGGCGATCACGTCGTCGGCCATCTCCTCGATCTGGATGTTGTTGCCCTGGGCCTTCACGTCCGTGGCCATCGAGATCGCCCCGTCGTGGTGCGTGATCATCAGCTTAAGGAAGAGCCGGTCGAAGACCTTGCCCCGGGCCACGCGCAACGCCTTGAGCTGGGCCTCGGTCGCCATGCCGGGCATCGCCTCGTGCCGGTGCTCCGTGGCGTGCCCGTCCCCGTCGTGCGCGTCTAGCCAGCCCTTCATCGTGCTGATCTCGGGTCCCTGGGAGGCCGCGATGCGTGCCGCGAGTGCCTTCACCCGGCCGGACTCGGCCTGCCGCGGGGCGAGCCGGGTCATCTCCAGTGCCTGGGTGTGGTGTTCGATCATCATCCGGGCGTAGGCGAAGTCCGCCGAGTTGGGGGAGTCGTCCTCGGTGCGCTGCTTCGCGGCATCGTCGGCGGAGAGCGTTTCGGCCGCCTCGCCGGGTTTACCGGGCGCGATCACCGAAGGCCCGCCCGCCTTACCGGACTTGGCCGGAGCGTCCGAGCCGTCGCAGGCCCCGAGCGCGAGTACGGCGACCACCAGCGAAGCCGTGACCAGGGAAGCACGGGGTGAACGGCGGAACAGCACGGCGACCTCCTGGGACACGCGGATCGGCTTACACCTCACGGGTGTTCATGACCGTCCTAGCACGCTTCCGAACGTGTCTGATCAAAAACTCTCATTACGAGTACGTTGCCATCTGTTGATCAGCGCATGGGACGGACGATACTTCTGGGGTCCGTGAACCGTTCCTCTGCGAACGGCTACAAGGGAGGACGCAGTGACCCTGTTGAACGACCCCCGAACGCGGCACAGACGCCTGGGAGTTGCCGCCGTCGCGGCCGGGCTCCTGGCCGCACTGCTCACGGCCGGCCCGGCGGCCGCGACCCCCGACCCCGGGGACGGCCCCGCCGTACGGGAGAAGGTCTCCCGGAGCGACGCGGCCGAGGTGAAGGCGGCGGTGGCGAGCGGCGAGATACCCGGACAGGACGAGATCGTCCACTCCGACAACGTCCAGCACCTCACCAACATCCCCAAGGACGCCCTGCCCGGGATCAATTCGGATCTCGCCTTCCAGGGCAAGTACGCGTTCGCCGGCAACTACGACGGCTTCCGCATCCTCGACATCAGCAACCCGAAGGCCCCGAGGACGGTCTCCCAGGTGCTGTGCCCGGGATCGCAGAACGACATCTCCGTCTCCGGAAACCTGCTCTTCCTGTCCACCGACTCCTCGCGCAGCGACGACTCCTGCAACAGCACCACGCAGCCCGCGACCGAGAAGTCCTCGTGGGAGGGCATGAAGGTCTTCGACATAACCGACAAGGCGAACCCGAAGTACGTCGCCGCCGTCGAGACCGCGTGTGGCTCGCACACCCACTCGCTGGTGCCGGAGCGCAAGAACGTCTACATCTACGTGTCCTCGTACTCGCCGAGCGCCACGTTCCCCGACTGCCAGCCCCCGCACGACGGCATCTCGGTCATCAAGGTGCCGCGCAACGCGCCGGAGAAGGCCGCGGTGGTGAACTTCCCGGTGCTCTTCCCGGGTGAGGGATCCGACGGCGGCGGCAACCCGGGCTCGCCCACCAACCCGGGCGTCTCCAAGACCACCGGCTGCCACGACATCACCGTGCTGCCCTCCAAGGACCTCGCGGCGGGCGCCTGCATGGGCGACGGCATCCTGTTCTCCATCAAGGACCCCGAACACCCCAAGGTCATCGACCAGGTCGAGGACAACGTCAACTTCGCGTTCTGGCACTCGGCGACCTTCAACCAGAAGGCCGACAAGGTCGTGTTCACCGATGAGCTGGGCGGCGGCGGCGCGGCCACCTGCAACGCGGCCATCGGTCCGAACCGCGGTGCCGACGGCATCTACGACATCGTCGGCAAGGGCGACCGGCGCAAGCTGGTCTTCCGGAGCTACTACAAGATCCCCCGCCACCAGGCGGACACCGAGAACTGCGTGGCCCACAACGGCTCGCTGATCCCGGTCAAGGGCAAGGACCTGATGGTCCAGGCCTGGTACCAGGGCGGCGTCTCCGTCTGGGACTTCACCGACTCCGTCCACCCGAAGGAGATCGCCTACTTCGAGCGCGGCCCGCTGAGCACCGACACGCTCCAGGTCGGCGGCTCCTGGTCGGCGTACTACTACAACGGCTACATCTACTCGAACGACATCGCCAAGGGCTTCGACGTCCTGAAGCTCAGCGACCGGCGCACCGACCCGGCCAAGCGGGTCCACCTGCGCGAGCTCAACGTCCAGACCCAGCCGGACTACTTCGACTGATCGTCCGGCAGGCGGCCGGTCGCGAAGAACCGTGACAGGTCCGCCCCGTTCGTCCCGCCGGGCACCTCGGTGTCCGGCGGGACCCCCATCTCCCAGTCGAGGTGGTAGCGCTCGAACAGCTCCGCCCGCAGCGTCGGCACCGGCATCGGGGCACCCGGCACCAGAGCCGCGTACACCGCGCCCATGAGCAGCGCGCGCAGCATCGGGTAGTCGGTGGCCGCGTCCGGCGAGCCGTGGCCGGCGACGGTCTCCCGCAGGAGCTGCGCCAGCCGCTGCTGTTCGGGGCACTGCACGAACCCCTCGTCCTGCAGGATCCCGGCCATGTGCTGCCGCATGAGGACCGGTCTGTCCCGGGCCAGGCCGAGGACCGCGTCGATGGCCCGCGCCATCCGTTCCCGGCCGTCCGTGGTGCGCGGCTCGCGCTCCAGCCCCTCTTCCAGCGTGCGGTGCATCAGCCGGTGCACCGCGGACTGCACGAGCTGACGCTTTCCGGGGAAGTAGTACGACACCAGCCCGCGTGCGGATCCCGCGCGATCCGCTATGTCCCCGAGCGTCGCCGCGTCGTACCCGCGCTCGCTCACCAGCTCCAGCGCGGCCTGAAGAAGTCGCTCCCGGGAACGCCGCCGCAGCTCTTCATTGACCGACGGGCTGCGCGGGGACATCCTGTAACTCCTGTGTTGACTGGCTGCCAGCCAACTATACTCAGGCCGTCCGGGTCACGACCCCGTCAGGGGTCGGCTTCGGGCTGCCGTCCGCCTGGGGCGTCGCGGGGGAACGTCTCAGGCGGACGTGCGGTGCGGGGGAGGATCTCCTTACAGTGGGCACGAGTCCCGAGGAGGCTTACGGACATGAACCAAGAGCAGATCCTGGCGAAGATCACGGCGATGGTGGACGACGAGCGACAGCTCCGCGACGCCCTGTCGTCAGGGCAGATCGACTCCGACACCGAACATCAGCGGCTCGGGCAGTTGGAGCGCGAGCTCGACCAGTGCTGGGACCTGCTGCGTCAGCGGCGTGCGAAGACCGAGTTCGGGGAGAACCCGGACGAGGCCCACGTACGGCCGTCCTCGCAGGTCGAGGGCTACCAGAGCTGAGAGGCGGGGGCCGGGCCGGCGGTCAGTCGAGCAGGTCCAGGACCGGCCGCAGCCCGTCGGGCCGGGCGGCCACCGGCAGGTGGTCCACGAAGTGCACCGCGCAGCCCAGCGCCGCGGCGCCTCCGTCGGCACGGCGGTCGTCCCCGACCATCAGCGTGTCCTCGGGCGCCACCCCCAGCGCCTCGCAGGCGGACGCGAACAGCCGGGCGTCCGGTTTCTGGATGCCGTGCTCGTACGACAGGGCGTAGGCGCCGACGTACGGGTCGAGGCCGTGCTCGCGGAAGACGGGCCGCAGGTCCCAGCCGATGTTGCTGACCACGCCCACCGCGACCCCGCGCCCGCGCAGCGCGGCGAGCACCTCCGCCGCGTCGGGATAGGGGCGCCAGGCTGCGGGCCTCATGTGGCGGTCGTAAAGCGCCTCGTGCAGCGCGGGATCGGGCAGTGGCACCTGCCGGGACGCGCCGGTGTACGCGGCCCGGTGGGACGCGGCGCTCTCGTCGCGCCGCCGCCACACCTCGGCCAGTTCCGTCGGCAGCGCCCGTGCGGGAGCGGCGCCGCCGGCGAGCGCGCCGATGGCCTCCAGATCGGCCGCCTTCCGCGTCAACTCCTCCTCGGGAAGGGCGACTTCGGCCTCCGCCAGCACGGCACGCAGCCAGGACCCGGTGGACTCGACGCGGAACAGGGTTCCGGAGAAGTCGAAGAGCACGCACTTGATCGTCATGAGGGCGATCCTTCGTGGCGCGGCCCGCACGGGTCAAGGGCGCACCGAGCCGCACCGGCCCCGTGACGGGCGACCGCCCGCGCGACCGCGGGCGCGTCGCCGCCTCGGCCGCCTCGGCCGCCTCGGACGTCCGAGGAGTCGGCGCACCCCGAGCCGTACGCGGTGAGCGGTGAGCCGGTGGTCGGTCGGCGGGGGCTCGTTCCGAGCGGTTCGGAGCGGTGCGGGCGCGGGGGCCGCTGGGCACGCCTCAGCCGAGTGCCCGTAGCGCCGGTACGAACGTCACCAGCAGCGGAACGACCGGCACCAGGGTGGCCGCCGCGGTCAGGCGCAGCCGCCGCGACGGCGTCAGCCGGACCTGGGGGGTGAGGAGGCGGCGCACCCGCGCCGGGAGATGGGCCTGCGGGGTCGGGCAGGGGCCGAACACGCCCCGGTCCTCGTTGAGTTCCACCAGCGCGAGGGCGATGGTGAGACGGCCGAAACGGCGGGACGCCACGTCGTCCGCGGCCAGTTCGACCAGCCGGTGCATCTCGTCGCGGAACGCGGCGAAGACCGGGACCCGAGGGAAGCCGACGGCGAGGGCGGCCGAGCAGTGCAGCAGCCAGTCGTGCCGGGCCCGCGCGTGCCCCTGCTCATGGGCGAGTACGGCATCCAGGCGGCGGCCCTTGAGACGGCGCAACGCGGCCGTGGTGATGACGAGTCGGGGTGCGGGGCCGGGCAGGAACCAGGCGTCCGGACGCTCGCCCTCCAGTACCACCAGTCGATCGCTGCCGGGCTCTTCGCCGGGCAACAGCGGTGCGCGCAGGCGAAGTTCGGCTCGGCTGTGGCGATGGCGCGACCGTGCGCCCAGCACCTCACGGACCAGCATGGCCGCGGTCCAGGCGCCGCCGCACGCGAGTGCCACCGCGGTCGTCGCGGCCCAGGTGTCCCCGGTGCCCAACGCGTAGGCGTTCACGACCGAGTGGGGCGCGGGAGCGAACACATGGCCGCGCACCGCCATCCACGCGGCGGCCGCACTCAGCGTCATGGACAGCGCGCAGCACAGCAGAACGGCCGCCACCACGCACTGCCACACCCACAGGGCGACCACAGGTTCGCGCTCCGGCCAGTCCGCCCGGGCGAGCAGCCGTGGAGCGACCACGGCCGCCAGGGCGCCGAGCAGCAACAGTGCCGCGGGGACCATCATGGCTGAAGCCTATGAGCGGAGTGTCGCCCGGGGATACGGGCCGCGACGGCAAAGTGACGTACACCACGGTTTCGTGGGGCGAGGCGGGAGCGGTCCCACCAGTGCGGCGCGCGCACGTGTCAGAGCGTGACCAGCATGGCGAGCATCGCGATCCCCATCGACAGCCGGCACGCCCGCGACAGCTCGGGACGATCGCCCCAGCCGGGGCGCCGGGCGGGTCCGGGCAGCGTCGTCCCGGCGCTCCCGGTGCCCGCGGCCACGGCGGCGACCGGCAGCAGCCGGAACCCGGAGAGCAGCACGTACCCGGTGAAGTAGAGAAGGAGCGCCCCGGTCACCAGCGGCACCCCGGAACCGCCGTGCGCGTGGTGGTGTCCGGGGGAGGCGGCCATCACGCCCGCCATGTAGACCATCGCGCAGGCCCCGACCAGATGGTGCAAGTGATGCCGGCCGCTGCGGGCCGCCCACAGCGCGCGCAGGGCGGCCGCACCGAACACCCCGACGTACCCGAGCCAGGCCCAGTGCGGGGGAGCGGCGACGGCCGCGGGCACGGCCATCGCCGCCATGCCGAACCCCATGACCGCCTCACCGCCCGCCGTGCGGCGCTGTTCCTCGACCGCGCTGCGCATCCGCAGCAGACAGTAGGCCCCGGTCGCCGCGCACAGCGCGACGAGCAGCCAGCCGGGCGAAGCCGGTCCGTGCACCGTGTACCTCCCCCGCTCGACGCTGTCGGACGTCGGACCGGGCATGCCCGCGCGCGGCGGTGCGCAAGCCGGCGACGGCCGGGCGCAAGGGTGCATTCGGGGGGAGCGTACGGGGAGCGCCGCAGCGGGGAGGGGCAGGTGTCGCGGCGCCGACATGCTGCACGAGTGTTTTACTCGTAAAGCATCTGCTACTCTTCTTCGTATGAGCACCGCGACCCCCCGGACACCCCGCGTGCGCCGCCCCCGCCCCCCTTCGGGCGCGCGTCGCCTCCCGCTGGCCGGGGTGCTCCGCCTCGGCCGGCCCTCCGACATCTGGTTCAAGCCCGCCCTGAGCGTGGTCGTCTCGGTGGCGCCGCCGAACCTGGCTCTCCTGGCGCTCGGCCGGCTGGACCTGGCGATGTACACCATGGCCGGGTCGCTCTGCGCGCTCTACGCCCACAACCGCCCGTACGCCGCCCGCGCCCGTACCCTCGCCCTGGTGGTGCTGGGCATGCTCACCGGACTCGCCGTAGCCCTGACCGCGGCCTCCCTCACCACGAGCCCCGTCCTGCTGGTCACGGTCGGCGCCCTGCTGGCCGCCGTGCAGAAGGTGCTGTGCGACGCCACCCGGGTCGGACCGCCCGGCCATGTGGTCCTCTGCTTCATCAGCTCCGCGTCCCTCTTCGTGCCGCAGACGCTCGGCCAGGTCCCCGGCCATCTCGCGCTCGGCGCCGCGGCGGGCGTCTGGGCCTGGATCGTCGGCATGGCCCCAGGACTCCTCCGCCCGCACGGACCGGAGCGCCGGGCCACCGCGCACGCGCTCAACGCCGCCGCGGCGTACGCCGGGACGCGCGCCGCCGGTGCCGGATCCGCCCGGGCCCGCGCCGCCGCGGCCGCCGCCGTGCACGGGGCGTGGCAGTCGCTGCTCTCCACCGGCGCCCGCTCCGCGCCCCGGCGCGCCCTCGAACGGCTCGTCGTACGGGCCGAGGTCGCGATCGCCGCGCCCGCCGACACGGAGCCCGAGCGGCTGCGCGGCTGGGCTCGCGACCTGCGCGGCACCGGCCCCGTACCGCACCCGGACGACCTCGGGGAGGCCGCCGGTGAGCTCCTGGGCGTGGAGGCCGAACTCGCCTTGGGGGAGGAGCCGTTGCTGCGACGGCTCGGGCCACTCGCCCCGATCGCGCTGCGTGTCGCGCTCGGCTGCGCGCTGGCCGGGTACGCGTCGCTCGCCCTCGGCGTCGGCCGTCCCTACTGGGCCCTCGTCACCGCCGCCTCGCTCTACCAGACCAATGTCACCCTGACCTGGAGCCGGGGTGTGCAGCGTGTGGTCGGCAACCTCGTCGGCGTACTCGTCTTCGCGGCTCTCGCCCCGCTCGCCCACCTCGGTCAGACGGCCCTCGTGCTGTGCTGTCTCGCCCTCAACTTCGCAGCCGAGGCGCTGATCGGCCGCAACTACTGGCTCGGCAGTGTCTGTGTCACGCCCATGGCCCTGCTCATCACCGAGTTCGCCCACTTCCAGCGGCCCGGCGAGCTGATGACCGACCGGGTCGTGGACACCCTGGTGGGCGCGCTGGTCGGCTTCGCCGCGGCGGTCGCCGTCACCAACCGGCGGGCCGGCGACCGCGTCGAGGACGCCCTCGACGCGGTCGAGCGCGCCGACGCCCGCGCCGTGCGGCTCCTCGACTCCGGTGGTCCCGCACCCGGAGCCCTGGAGTCCGCCCGCCGCGACCTGGCCGGCGCCGTCGTCGAACTGCGTGCCACCGCGGACGCCGCGGCCGGCGAATGGTGGCAACGCGCCCTGCCGGAGGAGCGGGTGATGCGGGTGGAACGGTCCGGACACCGTACGCTCGCCGCGACGGTACGACGGCAGGGACTGCACTCCGTGGAGGGCGCACAGGCATGACGGCAGCGAACGGGCGGGCGGCGGGCGGGGACACCGGCGCCGGACGGGCGGCGGTGCCCGGCGACACGATGGCCGCGGTCGTGCAGCAATGGCGGGCGGTGCATCCCGACATCGACACCGGACCGATGGAGATCATCGGCCGGATCAACCGCTCGGCGGCGCTCCTCCAGCAGGCCGAGGACGCCCCGCTGCGCCGGGCCGGGCTGACCCGTCCCGAGTTCGACGTCCTCGGGACGCTGCGCCGTACCGGACACGAGCTGACCCCCAGTGAGATCGCCCGCGAGACGTTCTCCTCCGGCGCGGCCGTCACCAAGCGCCTCAAGCAGCTGACCGAGCGCGGCCTGGTCGAACGCCGGGGCGACACCCGTGACCGCCGGGTCGCGCACGTCCGGCTCACCGACGAGGGACGCGAGCTCGTCGACGGCGTCCTGCCCCAGCAGCTCGCCTACGAGACTACGGCCCTGTCCGGCATCGACCCCGTCCGTCAGCGTGAACTCGCCTCTCTGCTGGGGGAGTTGCTCGGCCAGCTGGAGGGGCGTCTGGGGGCCGCGCGCGGCTGAGCGCACTCGCGGGGCGGCCGCAACTCCGCCCGGCGTGATCGGCGTCGGTGCCGGCGGGCCGTGCTCCGCGGGCGCGGGGTCCGCCCGCGCCGCCGCTCCTCGACCGGACGGCGGCGGCACCGATGATCCGTTCTCCGTCCGCCGGGTGCTCTCAGATCCCGGGCCGGTGGCGCAGGGGATGATCCGCCGGGATCTCCACCAGCACGATCTCGGTGCCGTCCGGATCCGCGATCCACATCTCGATCAGCCCCCAGGGTTCCTTCACCGGCGGGCGCAGGACCTCGACGCCGGCGGCGGTCAGCTCCTCGTGCGCCGCGGCCGCGTCGGCCACCTGGAGCCACAGCCTGAGGGCGGGCGAGGGCGGCACCTCACTGCGGCCGGAGACCTCCAGGAAACCGCCGCCGAGGAAGTAGACCGTGCCGCGCTCCGGCCCCGTGCCGAACTCCCGGTGGACGGCGAGGCCCAGTTGCCCGCCGTAGAAGGCGCGCGAGCGCTCCGGGTCGGCAGGGCGCAGAAGGGTCCGGCTGCTCAGTACATGCACCATGGCCCCGGAGCCTAGAGGCTGTGCCGTGATCCCCGGTGGATCAGCGCGCGGCGTCGGCCGCGGTGCGTCGCACGGCGGAGGGTCCGAGGGCCGTCCTCGTGCGGGACCTGTCGGGGCGATCCGGCGACGCGGCGAGCTGCCGTGGCCGGCCTCGTCCGCCGACGGGGATCATGGAACGGCGCTCGGCCGGGGCGTTACGCTCGGCGGGGCCCGAGCCGCGCCAGAGATCCAGAGATTCGAGGACTCGCTCCATGAACACCGCCCCCTCCCACGGCCCGATCTTCCGCGACGCCACCGACGCGGACGTGGACGTTCTCGTCGCGCTGATCGAGTCGGCGTACCGCGGTGACTCCAGCCGGGCCGGCTGGACCACGGAGGCGGACATCCTCGAGGGGCAGCGGACCGACCCGGAGGGCGTGCTCGCCGTCATCAAGGCGCCCGACAGCCGGCTGCTGACCGTCGAGCGGGACGGTGCCGTCGTCGCCTGCTGTCAGTTGGAGCACCGCGGCGACCACGCCTACTTCGGCATGTTCGCGGTCAGCCCGGCACTCCAGGGCGGCGGTCTCGGCAAGGTGATCCTCGCCGAGGCGGAGCGGTACGCGCGCGAGACCTGGGCGGTCGCGGAGATGCACATGACGGTGATCTCCGTACGCGACGACCTCATCGCCTGGTACGAGCGGCGCGGCTACCGCCGTACGGGACGGATGACCCCGTTCCCGTACGGCGACGAGCGCTTCGGTGTCCCGCAGCGCGACGACCTGCGATTCGAGCTGCTGGTCAAGCCGCTGGCCTGACGGCCGGCGAGGCCGTGGGCGCGAGCGCACGCGTCGAGTGCGCGGGCGTCGTGTGCGCTGGTCCGGCCGTCGGCGCGGGCGTCACGCCGTGAAACGGCCGGTGCGTTTGATCTGGGGGTAGTCGGTGGTCGCGCCGTCCAGCTCCAGCGCGCGCACCAGCCGCAGCTGGTCCTGGGTGTTCACCACCCACCCGATGATCCTCAGACCGGACTTGCGGGCGTGCTCGACGACCTCCAGGGTCAGTCGGCGGATGTTCAGACAGACGGTCGCGGCACCGGCCTCCACGGCGCGGTCCACGACGTCGACGCCGTAGCGGCTCGCGATGAGCGCGGTGCGGACGCCCGGCACGAGCCGGGTGACCTCGGCGATCGCCTCGTCGTGGAACGACGACACCTCGACGCGCCCCACGAGATCGCGCCGGTGCATCACGTCGGCCAGCGCCCGCGCCGCGGCCGTGTCCTTGATCTCGGCCTGCAACGGTGCCCTGACGGCGTCCAGGACCTCTTCGAAGACGGGTACGCGCTCACCGCACCCGGCGTCCAGGGCCCGCAGCTCCGCGAGCGTCATTTCGGAGATCGGCCCCGAACCGTCGGTCGTACGGTCCACGTCCGCGTCGTGCATGACGACGAGCGCGCCGTCCTTGCTCAGATGCAGATCGAGTTCGATCAGGTCGAGGCCCGCGTTCTGGGCGGCGATGAAGGAACGGAGGGTGTTCTCGGGCTCGACACCCATCACTCCGCGATGACCGATGGTGAGGAAGTTCAAGATGCGACTCGCTTCCGTCGACGGCGGCTCTGCGCACGCGTGGTCCCGGCGGCGCCCACGCGGCAAGGCCGCAGCCTAGTGGCCCGGCCCCGCGATGTACCCGCTCGTACGCCAGGCAGGGCGTGTCCCGGCCGGGCGGGGGACGCCTTGTCCGGCCGGTTCGGATCACCCGGGGGTGGGCGAGTCCCGTGCGGATTGACGCATCCAATCCGGGTCTTCGAAGTTAGGCGGGGTTGAGGTGTCCGCGGGCTCGGCGGGTGGTGACGCAGCGTGTGCGTAGGCGCTGGCTGTCGGCATTGCGGAAGCCGAATGCGTTGCGGGCGACGAGCTTGATGACGCGGTTGATGCCTTCGCTCTTGGCGTTGCTGTGGCCGGTGTCGATGAACCCGGCGATCTCGGGCCACCAGCGGTCGACGGTGGTGGCGAGGGTGCAGGCTTCGGGGATGTCTGAGTCCGCGCACCAGGTGAGGAACTTCCATCGGGCGTGGCCTACTTCTTCGCGGTCGGCGCCGGTTCGGGCCAGGGCGAGGAGGGTGCGCAGGCTCTCCTTGGCGATCCAGGCGGTCAGCAGCGTCTGCCCGATCGGCCCCTCGTCCAGCAGCGCGTTCCACATCGTGGCGAACTGCTGGTCGGTGAGGTCCTCACGGTTGCGCAGCAGCCGTCGACGGGCCTTCCATTCCGGGTCGGTGGCGCGTCCACGCCGGCCCCGGATCTCGGCGGTGGTGCGACGCCGTACAGCAGAGAGCATCTTGTTCGCGAGCTGGACGATGTGGAAGTGGTCAACGACCACGATGGCATCGGGCAGGCCGGTGCGGATCGCGGCCCGGTAGGTGGCTGACATGTCGATGGCGACGTAGCGGATGTTCTTTCTCCACTCCAAAGGGGTGGTGGACAGCCAGGCCAGGACGTCGGCGGCGGCACGGCCCTCGACCTGCCCGAGCAGGCCACCGGCCCCGAGCGCGTCGACGAACCCGGTGTGCCACCTCTCGCGCACCAGGTGCCACTTGCCGGTGTCCGCATCCTGTTCCCAGCGCGGCCGTCCGCGCCGGGTCTCGTCGACGCCCAGCACCTCCACTTCCGGCAGCGGCGCCTCGGTGACCTCGCGGGCGGCCGCGCGGAAGGCGTCCATCACCGTCGGCCAGGACACGTGCAGGTCACGGGCGGCCTGGACCACGGTGGAAGCAGCATCCCGCACCCGCAGGGCGGCAGCCCGGCGCAGCCGGCCGGTGATCCGGGCCCCGGCCGGTATCTGCCGAACCTGCTCGGTGAACGACTTCCGCTCGCATCCGGACTCCCGGCAATACCAACGCCGCTTGCACCACACGAACTCCAATCCCCGTTCTCCGTAAGGAAGATCACGTGGACGGGTGTACACGAGGCCCTTCACATGTGACGCGAACACGCCGCAGGAGGGACAGGCCCGGGCGGCTTCGTCCGCTGTGGTCAGATGCACCCGCCGGGTGCCGTCCATCAGCCGCTCAACGCTCTCGACGGCAAGGCCGTCCAAGTCGAGCAGCACCGCCGTATCGTTGTCCAAGCCCGTGGTTTCTGGTGATCAAACTGCCGGAGAACAGTCATGATCGCCGATGACCACGGACGCCCTGCACCCACGAGCCGACCACCCCCACGCTTACCCTCCGTGAGAACCCCGGAGGACGAAGGCTCACCCACCCCGCCTAACTTCGAAGACCCTCCAATCCTCCGGCCCGCGAGGTGGCGCCGCCCTCCGCCGCGGCGTCGCGCGGATGCCCGGAACGCTCGACACCGCTTGGCGGAAGTGGTTGCCCACGCGGTGTATGGCAGGAAAAAGAGCGGTGAAGGTGGGGGTAGCGCAGGATAATCTATCGAGACTCCCCTTGCGAGAAGGAACCTCATTTACATACGGTGTGCATACGCGAGGTTCTCCCGTGGAGGATGAGACATGACGGAAATTCTTGTGCAGGTGGGTATGGAGGAGCAGGTTCCTCCCGTGGGCAGGGTGGTGGAGCACCCGGCTTGGCCCGTGCTCAAGGATGCCGTGGAGGAGATCCGGCCATGGCAGTCCAAGGACGGCTCGATCGACTTCGAGGCGGAGGGCGCCCCGGATGCCGCCGACGTCGATCTCGCCGTACGCCGGGCGATAGACGCCGTCGAGCGGCTCGCCCCGCTGCTGCCGCACGACGCGGCCTACCACGAGGCGCTCGTGAAGGATCTCCGCGGCTGGGCCGACGGGGGCTTCCAGGTTCCCGACTTCCTGGACTCGCTGCTCGCCTTCCAGCCCGCCGCGAACCGTGAGGACGGCCTCCAGCACCTGGTGGTCTTCCCGATGTACACGCAGAACGGCAACCCGGACCGCAATTTCGAGGCGGTCGTGCTGCGCATGGTCTGGCCGGACTGGCTGGCCGAGCTGGAGCGCACCCGCTACGACAACCCGCTGTTCTGCGGGATCACCTTCGAGGACTTCACGGCGGGCTACGACACCAACTCGGCCGTCCTCTTCCCGGAGACCATCGCCGTGCGCGAGGCACCGGCGCGCTTCAGCTGGGGCGGCATCTTCTGCGACCGCGAGGCCGCCCGCTTCCGCGCCGTCACCGAGGCCGCCGTGGACGTCCTGGGCCTCCAGCTGCCCGAGGACATCGCCGCGATGGTGGACGACCAGGAGCGCTGCGAGCAGGCCTTCGTGCTGTGGGACATGGTCCACGACCGCACCCACAGCCATGGCGACCTGCCCTTCGACCCGTTCATGATCAAGCAGCGGCAGCCGTTCTGGATGTACGGCCTCGAAGAGCTGCGCTGCGACCTCACCGCCTTCAAGGAGGCCGTGAAACTGGAGGCCGAGGACCACCAGCACGGCCGTGACGTGCAGTACGCGGTGCTCTTCGACCGGATGTTCCGCTTCCCGGTCACCGGTGACCGTGTCCGCAACTACGACGGCCTCGGCGGCCAGCTGCTCTTCGCCTACCTGCACAAGCACGATGTCGTCCGCTGGACCGACAACAAGCTGCACATCGACTGGCAGCGCGCCCCGCAGGTCACCAACCAGCTGTGCGCCGAGATCGAGGACCTGTACCGGGCCGGCATCGACCGCCCCAAGCTCGTCCACTGGTTCAAGGCGTACGAGCTGGTCTCCGCCTACCTCGCCCCGCACCCGGGATCGCGCTGGGCCAAGGGCCCGGACGCCCTGGATCTGAGCCTGCCCCCGCGTAAGCTCGTGGACGACGTGCTTCCGGACGAGTTTCCGCTGAGCATGTTCTATGAGGCGCTCTCCAAGAAGCTGAAGAACGTGATCGCCTCCACCAAGGGCATCACCGCGGCCGGCGCCGAGCGGGCCGCCGCGTGAGCGCCCGCGCCGAGGACGCTCAGGAGGCGAAGAAGATGGCGAACGGAGCTCTCAGCGGTGCGGTGATCGCGGTGGCCGGCGCGGGTGGACCCGCCGGACGCGCGACGCTGGCCCGGCTCGCCGACGCGGGCGCGACCGTCGTCGGCTCGGACAACGACCCCGAGCGGCTCGCGGAGGCCGTGGACGCGGCCCGCTACGGGCACGGCGGCGCCACCGTCGTCGGGGACACCGTCGACCTGCTCGACCTGCAGTCGACGCACGAGTGGGCCACCCGCGTCGAGAAGGACTTCGGCCGTGTCGACGGTCTGGTCCACCTCGTCGGCGGCTGGCGCGGCAGCGAGACCTTCACCAAGACGAGTCTCGACGACTGGGACTTCCTGGAGCTGCTGCTCGTCCGCACCGTGCAGCACACCTCCCTCGCCTTCCACGAGGCGCTGCAGCGCAGCGACCGCGGCCGGTACGTCCTGATCAGCGCCGCGGCCGCGAGCAAGCCGACCGCGGGCAACGCCGCCTACGCCGCGGGCAAGGCCGCAGCCGAGGCGTGGACGCTGGCCATGGCCGACTTCTTCCGTAAGGCGGGGGGCGAGGAGGGTCCCACCTCCGCGGCTGCCATCCTGGTCGTCAAGGCACTGGTGCACGACGCGATGCGCGCCGAGCGCCCGAACGCGAAGTTCGCGGGCTTCACGGACGTCGACGCGCTGGCCGAGTCCATCGCAGGCGTCTGGGACCTGCCCGCCGGTGAAGTGAACGGAAAACGTCTGTGGCTGACCGAGAAGCCGTGAACCCTCCGAAGACCGACGCCCGGCGTCACCACGACCCGGCCGTCCGCGGCTTCGCCAGCGACAACTACGCGGGCGCCCATCCCGAGGTGCTCGCCGCGGTGGCGCTGGCCAACGGCGGACACCAGGTCGCGTACGGCGAGGACGACTACACGGCGAACCTCCAGAGGATCATCCGCAGCCACTTCGGTGCCACCGCGGAGGCCTTTCCGGTCTTCAACGGCACCGGAGCCAACGTGGTCGCGCTCCAGGCGGTCACCGACCGCTGGGGCGCGGTGATCTGCGCCGAGAGCGCGCACATCAACGTCGACGAGGGCGGTGCGCCCGAGCGCATGGGCGGCCTCAAGCTGCTCACCGTTCCCACGCCCGACGGCAAGCTCACCCCCGACCTGATCGACCGGCAGGCGTACGGCTGGGACGACGAGCACCGCGCCATGCCGCAGGTCGTCTCGATCACCCAGAGCACCGAGCTGGGCACGCTCTACACGCCCGACGAGATCCGTGAGATCTGCGACCACGCCCACGCGCACGGCATGAAGGTGCACCTGGACGGGTCCCGGATAGCCAACGCGGCCGCCTCCCTCGACGTCCCGATGCGGACGTTCACCAACGCGGTCGGCGTCGACATCCTGAGCCTGGGCGGGACGAAGAACGGCGCGCTGTACGGGGAGGCGGTCGTCGTCCTCAACCAGGACGCCGTCCGGCAGATGAAGCACCTGCGCAAGCTCTCCATGCAGCTGGCCTCCAAGATGCGTTTCGTCTCCGTGCAGTTGGAGGCGCTGCTCGCCAAGGACCTGTGGCTGCGCAACGCCCGCCACTCCAACGGGATGGCCCAGCGACTGGCCGAGGGCGTGCGCTCGGTGCACGGCGTGGAGATCCTCCACCCGGTCCAGGCCAACGCGGTCTTCGCCCGCCTCCCGCACGACGTGAGCGAGCGGCTGCAGAAGCGGTACCGCTTCTACTTCTGGGACGAGGCCGCGGGCGACGTCCGCTGGATGTGCTCCTTCGACACGACCGAGGACGACGTCGACGGGTTCCTGGCCGCGCTCAAGGAAGAGATGGCCCACCACTAGAGCGCATCGTGCTCCTCTCGTGAGGAATTGCATAGATATACGGTCGACCGGAAAGTCATTGACTCGCGGTCGGCCGTATTCCTATGCTCTGCGGGTATGGAGCTCATCCAGGAAAACCCCGACCTCTCCGCCTATCTGGCCGACGACGAGGTGATCGACCACCGCCATCCCCTCGTACGGGAGACGGCTGCCCGGCTCGCGATGGAGGCCGTGGACTCGTATGCCTATGCGCGTGCGGCCTTCGAATTCGTGCGCGACACCATCCCGCACTCGCACGACACCGGTGATCCGCGGGTCACCTGGCGCGCCTCCGACGTCCTGGAGCGGCGCACCGGCATCTGCTACGCGAAGGCGCACGCCCTGGCCGCGCTGTTGCGCGCCGAGGACATCCCGACGGCGTTCTGCTACCAGAAGTTCGACGAGGTGCACGGGCTGGTGGCCGTCCGGTTCCACGGGGCCTGGCACCGGCAGGACCCCCGCGGCAACAAGCCGGGAGTGGACGCACAGTTCTCCCTGGACGGCGAACGGCTCGCCTTCACGCCCGACCCGGAGTTCAATGAGCTGGACTACCCAGTCCTGTACGCTGAACCGCATCCGGTCGTGCTGAGCGCCCTCAGGGCCGCCCCCGACCGGCCGTATCTCTGGAAGACGCTCCCCACCGCACTCTGAGGCAAGGCAGGCACCGCGGATCATGACTCTCACGCTCACCGTGTCCGACGAGGTGCGCGCCCTGGCGCCCGGCTTCACCCACGTCGCCGTCGAGGCGTACGGACTCGCCAACGGGCCGAGCACCGAGGGGACTTCGGCGCTGCTCGACGACGCTGCCCGCCGGCTGGCCGGGCGACTGGGCGGCCGCGCCCCGCACGAGGACCCGCACATGGTGGCCTGGCGGGAGGTCTACACGGCCTTCGGGTCCAAGCCCTCGCGCACCCGCAACTCCGCGGAGGCACTGGCCAGACGTGCCCTGTCGGACGCCGGACTGCCCCGGATCAATCTGCTGGTCGACCTCTACAACGCGATCAGCGTCGCCCACCTGATCCCGGTCGGCGGTGAGGACATCGAGCACGTCAGCGGCGGGATGCGGCTCGTACGGGCCACGGGCGACGAGGAGTTCGTGACCGTCGCGGGCGGCACCGGGACCGTCGAGCGCCCGGACGCGGGCGAAGTGGTGTGGTGCGACGGGGTCGGTGTGACCTGCCGGCGCTGGAACTGGCGCCAGGGGCCGCGTACCCGTCTCACGGAGGAGTCCACCTCCGCGATCTTCCTGTTGGAAGGCCTCGCGCCGATGCCGGTGGCCGGGGTCGAGGCGGCGGCCGCCGAACTCGCCGACCTGCTGGAGAAGTTCAGCCCCGGGGCACGCGTCACGGTGCACGCCCCGGAGTGACGATTCAGTGCGCCTCGGCCGCCTTGACCTCTTCGGGGGTCGGAGCCGTGCCGCCGAGGTGCGCGGGCATCCACCAGGTGTCGTCCGGTCCCTTGGGGCGGACGGGATAGGCGCGCTGCGCAGCCTCCAGGAGCTCCTGGACACGCTCGCGCAGTCGCCGGGTGATGGCGCCCGCGTACTGGTCCTGCGGAGCCTCCACCGGCTCGCCCACCCGGATCGTGATCGGGGTGTGGCTGCGCCTGAAGTTGCGCGGGTGGCCCTTGGTCCACAGGCGCTGGGTGCCCCACAGGGACATCGGGATCAGCGGGACGCCGGCCTCCTGAGCCATGCGCGCGGCACCGGACTTGAAGCTCTTCAGTGTGAAGGACTGCGAGATGGTCGCCTCGGGGAAGACGCCGACGATCTCGCCCGAGCGCAGCGAGTCCAGCGCGTGCTGATAGGCCGTCTCCCCCTGCTTCCGGTCCACCGGGATGTGCTTCATGCCCCGCATCAGCGGACCGGAGATCCGGTGCCGGAACACCGACTCCTTCGCCATGAAACGCACCAGGCGCTTCTGCGGCAGGGCGGCCAGGCCGTCGAAGATGAAGTCCAGGTAGCTGATGTGATTGCTGACCAGCACGGCGCCGCCCGAGCGCGGAATGTTCTCCGATCCCTTGCAGTCGATCTTGAGGTCCCAGGCCCTGAACAACGTGTGGGCGAGACCGACGACGGGACGGTAGACAAGCTCTGCCATGGACGGGGTGGACCCTTCTCTCTGCCTGGGAAGGGGTCCCCCCGGCGGGAAAGTTACGCAGCCGTAGGTTTACGGCATTGCGCAGATCGTGCCCGAAGAACGGACGAGTGGCCAGTCCTGGTGCCACGCGGCGGCGAGATCCTCGTCACGTCGTCCCCGTGATCCACCTCGGTCTTTTAACTCGCCTTTACTGCACGCGTACGGAAACCCGGCGTACGAGCAGGTACATCTCGCACCCCAGGCAGTACCCGAACGCCGCATTCAGAAACGCGGCCGCCAGCGCGCAACCGGTCGCCGCGAGCCCCAGCCAGTCGGGCCCCACCGTGTAACCGATCAGCCCCACCGCCGCGAACGCCAGCCCGACCGCCTGGGCGAACCGCGGTGGCTCCGGCGCCTCGAACTCCGTCGGCGGCCCGATCCGGGGACGTACGGCGGTCTTGAACAGCATGCCGTACGGCGAGCGCGCCACGCCTCCCGCCGCGCCCAGCGCGAACGCCAGTGTCTGCCAGGCCAGTAGCCAGGCGCTGCCGGTGATCAGCACGACCGCCAGGACGACGGCCGTCACGGCCGCGCCGAGCCGCGGCCCCCTCACATCGATGTCCATGAAGCAAGCATTCCGCAGCCGGGGCGATCCGCGGCCCCGGGAATCTTTGCGGTCTCATGAATGCTTGTGCACATGATGAGCGGACTTGTGGTGTGCCTCTTGGTGCTCGCCGCGGCGAGCGGATACGGACTGCTGCACCGGCGGCGGAGCGGGAGGGTGAGAGTGCGCGGACGCGACGGCGGAAAGCGTCTCGGCGCGGCGGAGTTGGGGGAGGGGCTCGGCGAACGGGCCACGCTCGTCCAGTTCTCCAGCGCCTTCTGTGCCCCCTGCCGGGCCACCCGGAGGGTGCTCGCCGAGGTCGCCGGACTGGTGCCCGGCGTGTCCCATGTCGAGATCGACGCCGAGGACCACCTCGACCTCGTCCGCGAACTGGACATCCTCAAGACGCCGACCGTGCTCGTGCTGGACGCCGAAGGACGGATCGTGCGCCGCGCGACCGGCCAGCCGCGCAAGGCGGATGTGATCGCGGCGCTCGGTGAGGCCGTGTGACCCGGCGGATCGCCGGGACCCGGCCGGCCCGGACCGACTCCGTCCACCCGTGAGGCGACGGTGAGACAGCTCCCAAAGGCCCGACCGCACTTGACTGCACGGGCCACCTATCGTCAGCCTGACCGTATGCCCCCGGAACTCCTTCTCTTCGAGCGTGTCCACGTGGACCTGGCCCGCACCGCCAGTGCGTGCTGTCCGGTCTGTTGAGCACCCGCGGACCCTCTCCCGCCCTCGGCGCCGTCCGAGCGGGGGACCCCCACGACACCTCTCGCAGTGAGGACAACTCCATGACGGCCACGCCCGGTCTCGGCACCTATCAGCTCGCCTCGCCCGAACTGCTGCGCTCCGTCTTCCGGCGGCACGCCGCCGGTGTCGCCGTGATCACGGCCCAGGGCGGCGGGGGCCCGGTCGGTTTCACCGCCACCTCGCTCACGTCGGTCTCGGCGGAACCGCCGATCATCTCCTTCGGCGTCGGCTCCGGCGCGTCGAGCTGGCCCGCGATCTCCGAGTCCGACCACGTCGGTGTGCACATACTCGGCGAGCACCAGCGGGAGTTGGCCGCCACCTTCGCCAGGAGCGGCGCGGACCGCTTCGGCGCGCCCACCCGGTGGCGCGCGGGGCCCGAACGCGTTCCCGTCCTCGACGACGTGCTGGCCTGGCTCGTGTGCCGGATCGTCGCTCGGGTACCGGCCGGGGACCACCGCATCGTGCTGGCCGAGGTCGTCCTCGGTGACCCCTCGGGCGCCGGGCGCCCGCTCCTGTACCACCAGGGCAGGTTCAACGGTCTGCGCGACTGACCCGGCCCCTTTTCGAACCTACTCGTCGGTTACACAGCGTTGCCAAGGTCACAGTGCAAAGCGCTTGCTCAGTGGGCAGGAACTGGATGTACTGGCGAGTAATATTTCGTTCGGAGCGCGGGCCGCCCCGACCGGGATCGGCCGCTTCAGGCGCCTATGCTGCCTGAAAGAAGGCAGCCCAGAAATGACGATGCAGTAGGAGAGCCGGCGTGAGCTTGAGGATCGTTGTCACTGTGAAGTATGTGCCCGACGCCACTGGCGACCGGCACTTCGCCGATGACCTGACCGTCGACCGTGACGATGTGGACGGTCTGCTCTCGGAGCTCGACGAGTACGCGGTGGAGCAGGCGCTGCAGATCGCCGGCGAGGCGGACGACGCGGAGGTCACCGTGCTGACCGTGGGTCCCGAGGACGCGAAGGACGCGCTGCGCAAGGCGTTGTCGATGGGCGCGGACAAGGCGATCCATGTCGAGGACGACGGTCTGCACGGCACGGATGTCATCGGTACGTCGCTGGTGCTGGCGAAGGCGATCGAGAAGGCCGGTTACGACCTGGTCATCTCCGGTATGGCGTCCACCGACGGCACCGCCGGTGTCGTGCCGGCGCTGCTCGCGGAGCGTCTGGGTGTCCCGCAGGTCACGCTGCTGTCCGAGGTGTCCGTCGAGGACGCGGTGGTCAGGGGCCGCCGTGACGGTGACGCCGCTTCCGAGCAGCTGGAGGCGTCGCTGCCGGCGGTGGTGTCGGTGACCGACCAGTCGGGTGAGGCGCGTTACCCGTCGTTCAAGGGCATCATGGCCGCGAAGAAGAAGCCGGTGGAGTCCTGGGATCTGGAGGACCTGGAGATCGAGGCGGACGAGGTCGGTCTCGGGGGTTCCTGGACGAAGGTGGACTCCGCCACCGAGCGCCCGGCGCGTACCGCCGGCACGATCGTCAAGGACGAGGGCGAGGGCGGCAAGCAGCTCGCCGAGTTCCTCGCGGGCCAGAAGTTCATCTGAGGCCCGTTCGAGGCCCGCTGAACCCCGACACGCCGACCGTCCCTCATCTTTGTTAGCAGGAGAGAAGAAGTCCCATGGCTGAAGTTCTCGTCTACGTCGACCACGTGGACGGCGCCGTCCGCAAGCCCACTCTGGAACTGCTGACGCTGGCCCGCCGTATCGGCGAGCCCGTCGCCGTCGCCCTCGGCTCCGGTGCCGAGAACACCGCCGCGGTGCTCGCCGAGCACGGCGCGGTGAAGGTCCTCACGCATGATGCCGCCGAGTACGCCGACTACCTGGTCGTGCCGAAGGTGGACGCGCTGCAGGCCGCGTACGAGGCCGTGTCCCCGGCCGCCGTCCTCGTTCCGTCCTCCGCCGAGGGCAAGGAGATCGCGGCCCGCCTCGCCGTCCGTGTCGGCTCGGGCATCATCACCGACGCGGTCGATCTGGAGGCCGGTGACGGGGGTCCGGTCGCCACGCAGTCCGCGTTCGCCGCCTCCTTCACCACCAAGTCCCGTGTCTCCAGGGGCACCCCGGTGATCACGGTCAAGCCCAACAGCGCCGCTGTGGAGGCCGCCCCGGCCGCCGGCGCGGTCGAGGCCCTCACGGTGTCGTTCTCTGAGAAGGCCACCGGTACCAAGGTCACCGCGCGTACGCCGCGTGAGGCGACGGGCCGTCCCGAGCTGACCGAGGCCGCGATCGTGGTCTCCGGCGGCCGTGGGGTCAACGGCGCCGAGAACTTCTCGGTCATCGAGAACCTCGCCGACTCCCTCGGCGCGGCCGTGGGCGCCTCGCGCGCGGCGGTGGACGCCGGCTGGTACCCGCACTCCAACCAGGTCGGCCAGACCGGCAAGTCCGTCTCCCCGCAGCTGTACATCGCCTCCGGTATCTCCGGGGCCATCCAGCACCGCGCCGGCATGCAGACGTCGAAGACGATCGTCGCGATCAACAAGGACGCCGAAGCCCCGATCTTCGACCTCGTCGACTACGGCGTCGTCGGCGACCTCTTCGAAGTCGTCCCCCAGCTCACCGACGAGATCAAGACCCGCAAGGGCTGATCGAGTCCGGCCGTACGAGGCCCCCGTGACCGCCCGCGCGGTCACGGGGGCCTCGGTTCATCCCAGGCGCAGTGTCGCCCGCACGGGCAGGTGGTCGCTCGGGTACCGCCCGTTCAGGGAGAAGGTGTCGACCTCCGTCCGGTCCGCGCGCACGCCGGGCGTGGCGAGGATCCAGTCGATGCGGTCGCCGTCTGGCCGCAGTGGTCCGTAGCCGTGGAAGGTGGCGTACGGGGCGCCGCGCTCGGCCGCGGTGTCCCAGGTGTCGACGAGACCGGCGTCCAGCATCGCGCCGTAGACCGGGTTCCTGTGAGCGGCGCTGTTGAAGTCGCCGGTCACCACGAGCGGCAGGGCGCGGTCGAGACCGGCGATCCGCTGCCCGATCAGCGCGGCGGCACGCACGCGTGCGTACTGGCTCCCGCTGTCCAGATGGGTGTTGAGGACGTAGAACTCCCGCCCGTCGGCGTGCAGATCACGGAAGCGGACCCAGGTGACCATGCGGATGTGGGAACCGCCCCAGGTGTTCGAGGCGATCACTTCGGGTGTGTCGGAGAGCCAGAAGTGGTCGTACGCGGCCGGGGCGAGGCGTTCGGTGTCGTAGAAGACCGCCGCGAACTCGTCACGGCTGCCTCCCGCGCGGCCGGTGCCGATCCAGTCGTAACGCCGTCCGAGGTCGGACGCGATGTCGCGCAACTGCGGGAAGAGGCCCTCCTGGGTGCCGATGACGTCCGGAGCCGCCCGGCGCAGCAGCTCGCGCATCACCGGACGGCGCGCGGCCCAGCTGTGCGGCTCGGCGGTGCTCGCGAAGCGCAGGTTGAACGTCATGACGTCCAGTCGCCGGCCACCGCCACCGTCGCCGCGGCCGGCGGACGCGGACGCCGACCCGAGCAGGGGCACGGTCAGCGCGGCGGCCACCGCGGTCCGCAGGCCCAGTCGCCGGGTCACCCGGCGGATGTTCGACATGTGATCCCCTCCCCGCACGGCCAGCATGAGGGGTGCGGGGCGGTGCGCGAAAGAAGGCACGGGGCAGGAGAGAAGGCGACGGACCAGGGTGCGGACAGGTGTTGACCACCGGGAAGCGCCACGGATAACTTCGCTCTACGGATTGTTGATTCCGTGAAGCGGAAAACAGGAGGGTGCGGGATGGGCAAGGGCCAGCAGGAGAACGTGGCGACGAGCCTCGCGGGCGCCGTCAGCGAGGAGATCAGCGCCTCCCTCGCCCCGGTCGACGCCGAACTGGAGCGCCGCTACCCCGGAGACCCCGGCACCCGGCAGCCCGTCCACACCGTGTACGTCCCCGCGGACGCGTTCACCGCCGAGACCGTCCGCTCCTGGGGCGACCGGGCACTCGCGGCCCTCGACGAGCACGCCCCCGACGCCGCCTCCTTCGCCGCGGTCCTCGGCCTCGCGGACGACCTCGCCGGGCCCGTGTACGACCGGGTACGGGCCAAGCTGGAGCGGGAGCCCATCGAGGACCTGCGCGTCGACTTCGAGGACGGCTACGGCCGGCGTCCGGACGCCGAGGAGGACGAGGCGGCGGCGCGCGCGGCCCGGCTGATCGCACAGGCGTACACCGACGGTACGGCGGCTCCGTACATGGGTATCCGCATGAAGTGCATGGAGGCATCGGTCCGGCGTCGGGGGATCCGTACGCTCGACGTCTTCCTCACCGGTCTGATGGACGCGGGCGGCCTGCCCGACGGGCTGGTCCTCACCCTCCCCAAGGTGACGTACGCGGAGCAGGTCACCGCGATGGTGCGGCTGCTGGAGGAGTTCGAGAAGGCGCGCGGTCTCACCCCCGGGCGGATCGGCTTCGAGATCCAGATCGAGACCAGCCAGTCGATCCTGGCGACCGACGGCACCGCGACCGTCGCCCGGATGATCCAGGCCGCCGAGGGCCGCGCCACGGGTCTGCACTACGGCACCTTCGACTACAGCGCCTGCCTCGGCGTCAGCGCCGCCCACCAGGCCAGTGACCACCCGGCCGCCGACCACGCCAAGGCGATTATGCAGGTCGCCGCCGCCGGCACCGGCGTACGTGTCTCGGACGGCTCCACGAACGTGCTGCCGGTCGGCCCGACGGAGAAGGTGCACGACGCCTGGCGACTGCACTACGGCCTCACCCGCCGCGCCCTGGCCCGCGCCTACTACCAGGGCTGGGACATGCACCCGGGCCACATCCCGACCCGCTACGCGGCCGTGTTCGCCTTCTACCGCGAGGGCTTCGAGCAGGCCGCCGGGCGCCTGGCCCGCTACGCCAACCGCACCGACGGCGACGTCATGGACGAACCCGCCACCGCCAAGGCGCTCAGCGGTTACCTTCTGCGCGGTCTGGACTGCGGCGCCCTGAACATCGCGGAGGTGGCCCGGCTGGCGGGTCTGACGCGGGCGGACCTGGAGGGTTTCGCCGCGCCGAGGCGCGGAGACCTGACCGCCTCGGCGAAGTAGAGCGTTCCGCGGGCTACGCCGGCTCGGGCCGCGCGGGGAACGCGGGCAACGGGGGGGGGGAACCGCCGACGGGGCGCCCTCCGGAGGACACGGAGGGCAGCCCCGGCCTGTCGACGTGTACCTCGCCGGTCCGGACGCCGTGGTGAGCCCCTCCTCGGCGAACAGCCGACCGCCTACGTGGGCCGCCGCGGTGTCCCGCACGACGGCTCGGCGTGCCCCGCGCTTCCCGGCGGACGGGCGGCGGCAAGGCACCACTCACGCAGCACGCCCGGCGGGTGGACGAGCGACACGGACACGTGCCCACTCCGGCTCACCCGGCCCGAGACGCCGGCCGTGGTGTTCCCGACGCGTGCCCGCACAGGGTGACCGTGCCGCCCACCCCGTACCGGGCCGTCCTGAACCGGAGTCGGGCGGGGCCGGTGTGGGAACCGGCCGCGAGGATCGGCACGTGACGCTCGTACATCCGGCGCGTCAGTGGCAACAGCCGCTCACCATCGGGGAGTCGGTGCCTTCGGGCCACGCACCCGGGTGACCCGGCGGGTGCGCGAGAGGTGTCGCGGCGGGACCGGGCGCTCGGAGGACGCGCGGGTGCGGACGGCCACGGCTCAGGCCGAGGGCGGCAGTTCACCCGAGCCGCGGGTGATCAGACGGGTCGGCAGCTCGATGCGTTCCGGGGTGAGGAGGGTGCCGTCGAGCTGGCGGAACAGGCGGTCGGCGGCGGTGCGGCCGAGGGCGGCGGCGTCCTGGGCGACGACTGTGACACCCGGCTGGAGGAGGTCCGCGAGCTCGATGTCGTCGAAACCGACCAGGGCGACGGGACGTCCGTGCTCGGCGAGGACCCGGACCACGGTGACCGTCACACGGTTGTTGCCCGCGAAGATCGCGGTGACCGGGGAGTCGCCCGAGAGCATCTCCTCCGCCGCGTCACGAACCCGCTCGGGGTCCGTGACGCCCAGGGACATCCAGGCGGGCTCGACCGCTATGCCCGCGTCCTCCATGGCCGCGCGATAGCCGCGCAGCCGCTCGGCGGCGGTGTGGATGCGGGGCATGTCACCGATGAAGCCGATCCGGCGGTGACCGTGGTCGATCAGATGGGTCACGCCGTCCCGGGCCCCGCCGAAACTGTCCGAGAGGACCACGTCGGCGTCGATCTGTCCCGCCGGGCGGTCCACGAACACGGTGGCCACGCCCGCCTTGATCTCGGGTTCGAGGTAGCGGTGGTCGTCACCGGCGGGAATGACGACCAGGCCGTCCACCCGGCGCGCGCACAGGGCGAGGACCAGCTCCTGCTCACGCTCCGGGTCCTCGGCGCTGGAGCCGTTGATGAGCAGCGCCCCGTGGGCACGGGCCACCTCCTCCACCGCGCGGCTGAGCGGGCCGTAGAACGGGTCCGCGAGGTCCTCCAGGACGAGGCCGATGCTCGCGGTGCGGCCCTTGCGGAGCACCCGCGCGCTGTCGTTGCGCCGGAAACCCAGCGCGTCGATGGCCTCCTGGACCCGGCGCTCGGTGTCCGGGGTCACGCCCGGCTCGCCGTTGACCACGCGTGAGACCGTCTTGAGACCCACGCCGGCACGCGCCGCCACGTCCTTCATGGTCGGGCGGTTGCCGTAACGGTTCTCGGATCGGCGGGCGGTCTCTGCCACGATGTGCTGTCCTGTCCTGTCGTCCACGGGGATGCGGTCGTTCCTGTCGTCCCCGGTGATGCGACGGTCCATGGGGATGTATGAGGATGTGGCGTCGAGCATAGAGCCTGGACAACGTTGTCAGATGCGGGAGACACTGTTCACCGCATTCTCCGGCCTGCGCTCCCCATCGCGAGACCGGTCCGCCCTGTTTCGCAAGGTTCACCAGGAGAACTGACACTGATGCACACCGACCTCGTGGCCGCGCTCGACATCGGCGGCACCAAGATCGCCGGAGCGCTCGTGGACGGCCGCGGCGGGATCGTGCTGCGCGCGCAGCGCGCGACGCCCGCGCAGGAGGACGGCGACACCGTCATGGGGGCCGTGGAGGCCGTGGTCGGTGAGCTCACTCTCTCCCCGCTGTGGAGCAGGGCCGCGGCCGTCGGCATCGGCAGCGCGGGCCCGGTGGACGCCTCGGCGGGCACCGTGAGCCCCGTGAACGTGCCGGGCTGGCGTGGCTACCCGCTGGTCGAGCGGGTCCGCAAGGCCACGGGGGGTCTGCCCGTCGAGCTGATCGGCGACGGCGTCGCCATCACCGCGGCCGAGCACTGGCAGGGCGCCGCCCGCGGTCACGACAACGCGCTGTGCATGGTGGTGTCGACGGGAGTCGGTGGCGGCCTCGTCCTGAACGGACAGCTGCACGCGGGCCCCACCGGCAACGCGGGCCACATCGGGCACATCAGCGTGGACCTCGACGGCGACCTCTGCCCGTGCGGCTCCCGTGGCTGCGTGGAGCGCATCGCGAGCGGTCCGAACATCGCTCGGCGCGCCCTGGAGGGCGGCTGGCGGCCCGGACCCGACGGCGACACCTCGGCCGCCGCGGTGGCCCACGCCGCCCGCGCGGGCGATCCGGTGGCGGTGGCCTCCTTCGAGCGGGCGGCCAGGGCGCTCGCGGCGGGCATCGCGGCCACCGCGACCCTGGTCGAGATCGACATCGCCGTCATCGGGGGCGGTGTCGGCAAGGCGGGCGACGTGCTCCTCGATCCGCTGCGCAAGGCGCTGGGCGACTACGCGACGCTGTCCTTCGTGCGGCGGCTGACCGTGGCGCCCGCGCTGATGGGCACGGACGCCGGTCTGGTCGGCGCGGCGGCGGCCGCGCTCCGCAAGCAGCCGAACGAGACGGCCGCGCGGGTCGGCGGCTGAGAGCCGCGGGCCGGGTGCGTGGAACGGGGTGACCGGTCGGGATGACCGGTCGGGGTCCGGTCGCCGCGGCAGTCGGTGACGCGGTTCTCCGGTCGGCCCTTGGGCCCGGTCAGCCTGTCGGATCCGTGTGTCGGTCGGTTCGGTTTGTCGGTCGGTTCGGTGTGCCGGTCGGTTCGGTGTGTCGGCCGGTCCGGTGTGCCGGCCGGTTCGGTGTGCCGGTCGGTCACGTCGTTCACGCGGTCGAGAGGCCGGTGGGCGGCTCACCCTTCCGGGAGAGCCGCCCACCCACTCGGCCGACCCGGTGGCCGACCGGCCTTCCGGTCGTCGCGGTCGGGCCGCTCAGCGGGTCATCGGGCCGCTCAGCAGGTCAGCTGCGCGTCGGCCCAGTCGGCGTGGTCCGAGTCGATCCCGTCGCCGCCGTCGGTGACGACCAGGCGGACCACCTGGGCGCCGCTCACGTCGGCCGAGAGCGGCCGCGCGGGCATGGTGTTGGTGAGCACCCCGGTCGAGGCGACCTCGGTGCCGTCCGCCCAGATCTCGAAGGCGACGGTGCCCTTGTCGCCCTTCTCGTCGTCGACTCCGACGTCCGCGGTGACGGTCTCGCACTTCTTGCCGGTGTAGTACTCGACGGCGCTCGCGGCGTGCACACCGAGACCCTTGGCATGGACGACACCGCCGACGGTGATCGGATGACCGTCGTCCGCGGCGCTCTCGCCGTTGCTGGTGTTGCGCTCGACGGGGCCGTACCCGTTGGCCGCCGACATCCATGGCAGGTCGCCGAGGGAGGAGACGCCGGAGGGGGGAGGCACGACCACGGAGGCCGTCACGGGCAGCACGGTCTCGACGCGCACGCCGCGCGGCGAGCGGTACGTCGCCCGCAGCGTCAGGTCGTACGATCCGGTGGCGGTGCCCTCGGGCACGGTGAGCCGCCACTTCGTGCGCAGCGAACGGCCGGTCGGCACCGTCGGCGCGGTGGTTGGTGACGCCGCCCTGATCGTCCAGTCCGCGGGCCCGCCGAGCGTCACGGCGACCTGGCGCGCCGTCGTGCGGCCGAGGTCCGTGACCGTCGTCGTCAGGGTCGCCGGGCTCCCCGCTTCCACCAACGGGGCCCCGCCCAGACCGAGTTCGACGGCGGGCGGCTGCTCGGCCCAGCCGTGTCCGGCCGAGACGCGCAGGAGCACCGTGCCGTGCGCGGGGACGGTCGCGGAGATGCCGCCCGCGGTGTTGTAGGTCCGGTGCTGCCACAGGTCGCGCAGGGTGTAGGCGGGAGCGGCCGGCAGTCCCACGGCCGCCGCCGTGGTGGCGATGCGCTGTGCGCTGCCGGTCTCGTTGAAGAGCGCCACCGCCCGGCTGCCGTCCTTCATCTCCTTGGCGATCACCCAGCGTCCGCCCTCGGAGGAGAGCACGGTGCCCTGTTTGCCGAGCGGGTCCTGGTCGACCGCCACGACGTCCTTGTTGGCGAGGATGTCGAAGGTGGCGGGGGTCGCCTTGCGCAGGTCGGAGCCGATGAGCAGCGGTGCGGCCATGACCGACCACAGAGAGAAGTGCGAGCGGTACTCGGTGTCGGTCATCCCGCCGTTGCCGACCTCCAGCATGTCCGGGTCGTTCCAGTGCCCGGGACCGGCGTACGGGGCAAGGGGCAGGTTCTGCTTGAGGATCGACAGCATCGAGCCCCAGTTGTCGCTGATGTCCCCGGTCGTGCGCCACAGCTGTCCGACGTCCGACGCCCATTCCCAGGGCTTGTTCTCCCCCCACTCGCAGATGCTGTAGACGATGGGGCGCCCGGTTTCCCGGGAGGCGGCCCGCAGCGCGTCCCGCATGGTCGTGTACCGCAGCTTGGCGTCCACGCCCTGGTTGTTGCAGTTGTCGTACTTGAGGTAGTCGACGCCCCAGTCCGCGAACTGCCGGGCGTCGCTGTACTCGTGGCCCAGGGCGCCTGGGAAGCCCGCGCTGTCGCACGTCTTCGTGCCGGCGCTGGTGTAGACGCCGAGCTTGAGCCCCTTGGCGTGCACGTAGTCGGCGACCGCCTTGATCCCGTCGGGGAACCGGGCCGGATCCGCGACCAGCTTGCCGTCCGCGTCCCGGGAGGGCAGGGCCCAGCAGTCGTCCAGGTTGACGTACTGGTACCCGGCCTCCTTGAGGCCCTTCTCGACGAAGAGGTCGGCGATCCCCTTGACCATGCTCTCGTTGAACTCCTCGCGGCAGTGCGTGGAGTTCCAGTTGTTGAAGCCCATCGGCGGGGTGAGAGCGAGACCGTCGACCGGGGCCGGGGCCAGGCCGGGGGAGGCCAGGGCCGGTGTGGCGAGACCGGTCGTACACAACAGTCCTGCGACGAGCGCTCCGACCAATCTGCTGCGGGTTGTGCGGGTGTGAAGGTGACGCATCGTTACGTTCCTCCGAGCTCGCGAAAGACGAGATGTCTGCATGTCCGCGACAAGCGTGCGCGTTTACGGTAGGACGTGTCTGAGTCTGTTGGAAGAGGAGGGCGAGAACTGTCCGATATCCCGTCAGAACCCTTGACGGCGCCACAGTGTGGGGAGGGGATCCGAACCTCGCGTTCGGTTGTGTTGGTTGGCGCTCGGAGGGGGTGCGTGGCGCAGCCGTCGCCCGGAGGGCATGGCCGTATGCGAAGGCGCGCCGGGACATCGGAGGTCCTGGTGAAACTCCATCGGCGCAGGGTGACTTGAACCCGACGCGACGTCGCCCTTCGCTGACACGCAGACCCGCCCGCCGACCGAAGGCCGCTAGTGCCGTGACTCACAAGGTTCACCGGGTTGGGGCAGGCCAGTAGGCGGGAAGCGTGTAGCGCCAGCCCGGGCGCCACGCAGGTGGGGCTTCGAGCAGGTCATCCAGTGATGCTCCGGTGAGCAGACAGTCCAGAGCCCATCGGTTGGCCGAGTGGGCGATCAGCAGGATCCGGCAGCCGTCCCAGTCTGTGGCCAGGTCATGGAGGAATGCGTCGGTGGCCGCCAGGACCTGGCGGTAGCTCTGTCCGCCTGGGAAGGGCTCGTCGATCCGGCGGGCCCGTTGGGCGGCGATGAGGATGGCGGATGTTCCGTTGAGGTCGCCGTAGTTGCACTCGCGTAGTCGGATGTCCTGATGGATCGCGGGCTTGCCGCCGGGGAACGCGATCCGGGCGGTTTCCACGGCGCGATGAAGGTCGGAGGTGAACACGGCCGCGAGCGCGTCGCCGCGTCGGCGCTCGCCTAGTTCCCCGGCCTGGCGACGGCCCAGTTCCGAGAGCCGGCCCGGGAGCCAGCCGGTAGCGATGCCCGCCTGGTTGTCGGTGGTGGTGGAATGAGTCTCGTAGATGATCTCTACTGCCATCGGAGGCTCTCTTCTCGGTGGGTCAGGCCGCTTCGGCGAGTGGGCGGCCTCCCCAGCCGATGCCCTTCTCGCTTCGGATACGGGCCCGCTCGCGGCGCTGGGCTGCCAGCACGTCGGGGTGACGGGCATTCATATTGCGCCAACGCAGATGGGACTGCAGGGCCCGGGTCTGCACGGTGTGGTTGCGGTGGTCGGAGTTCGCGATGGTGAACTCGTCGTTAGTACTGAGAAGGCGGGGACGGCCTCCCGCCCATCGAGGGTCCAGGCAGGCCAGGCCGATCTCATTGAACCGGTGGATCACATCCCGGACGGTGTCCTCGTCGGCCTGCACCAGTTGGGCGATCACCGGGACCCGGTTCCCGCCGGCAGACGCCAGCAGCATCATCGCGCGTCGGAAGCGCACCGAACTGGTGCTGCCCCGGCGCACGATCTGCTGCAGCTTCTGCCCCTCCTGGTCAGTCAACCCGCGCACGCGACAGGCTCAGCCACCGCACCCCCAGCACTCCGATCGGACGTCACCGCACATTCAACCGCCCCGACCACCAACCCGGCGAACCAATGCGGTCAGAGCGCTAGCGGTGGTTTGTTAAACCGGGCAGTAGAGATCAATGGGTCTGCCGCTGCCGACGGTGTCGATCAGTTCCTGGAGTGCTGGGGGCGGGGGCCTCCTCGACCATGCCCGCCAGTAGCGTTGCAGCGTGGCCCAGGGCGTCAGCCAGCCACGGACGGCCCGGAGTGCCTGGGGCCAGGAGGCCGGCTGGGGCTGCTGGGGCCCGGGTTCTCCCCCTCTCTAACGGGTCTGACAGTTGGTCAAGTTGGGGTGGCTGGTCGGTTGCAGGGGGCGTGGGTGGGGCGAACCAGGTGTTCCAGCAGAAGCTGAATGCGCAGTTCACGAGGGTCTGGTGGCGCCGGATCGCAGTGTCGGAGCGGACCTGGAAGTCCGCCCAGCCGAGTTCGTCCTTGACTTGTTTGGAGCTCTGCTCGATCCAGTGTCGGATGCCGTAGATCCGGACGACTTCGTGCAGGTCGGCGGCGGGTTCGGGGCTGTCGGCCTCTCGGGGGCCGCCGGGGCGGGGCAGGTCGGTGGCCAGGTACCAGGTGGACTGTGCGGGCAGGGTGGCCGGGTTGGTGGTGGCCACGACCAGGCGGACGTTTCCGTCGGGGCCCCACCAGCCGAGACGGGCGTCTGCTGCCCACCAGGTTTCGGTGTGCCCGTCGCGGAAGGTCCGCTCGACAGCAGTCCAGTCGCCTGGGTGCAGGGGGTCTGTCCAGGTCAGGGCGCGGGCGGCATCGGCGGGGGTGTAGGCGTCTTTTCCGTAGGCCCAGGTGCCGTGGCTTGGTTTGAGGGCCATGACGAACGGCAGTCCGGCCGCGGCGAGTTGGCTGCGGAAACTGTCCTGGTCGCCGTAGGCGCAGTCGGCAGCCACCGCTCGGAAGGCTATTCCGGTGGCCTTGGCTGTGCGGGCCAGTTCGGCGGCGATCTGCAGCTTCGTACGGAAACTGGGGTCGCTCCTGCCTTTGGGGAAGTGATGGGCGGGGGTGTAGGGCACGGCGTGCAGGGGGTAGCAGAGGTTTTCGTCTGCCCAGCAGGTGGTCACGGTGACGATGCCGTTGTCGGTCTTGCCCAGCCGGCCCAGCCACTGCCGGCCGATGTGCGCGGTCGCCTTTCCGTCCTTGCGGTCGCCTGAATCGTCGATCACCAGCACGCCGCCCGAGTGCGGCGTGGTCACGGAGCCCGCCAGCAGCAGTGCCACCCTGCGGGCGTTGACCTGCTCCTGGTCCCACGTCGACTCGGAGAGGAAAAATTGGAGCCGCTGTACCGAAGCATGCTGGGCACCTGCGATGGGCTCGGTGCCGGCCAGGCAGGTCAGCGTCTTGTTGCGGTCTCGTGGCAACAGCAGCCCCACGAGGTACTCGCGGAACCCACGGCGCTGTGCCAGTGTGGAGAACAGGTCATCGAAGCGTGCGGCGTAGGCTTCCAGCGGGCCCGGAGCGGGTGGACACGGAACACGACGGGTCATCACAAGCTCCCCGAGCAGCGAGGCGACGTTCCTCTGCTACCGGCCTATTACGGCCCTGAACCGCCGTCAACAAACTACCGCTAGCGGGGGCCCCTTTCTGCCTAATAGGCGCTGTGGGTTGGCCGTTGAGCCAGTCCTGGCAGGGGCTGGGGAGACGTCTGGGCTGTCTTCGCAGCGTCCCGATGCCGGCCGAGGGTCGACCCGGGGCGATGGCGCCTCCCGGTCGCCCGCTAGGTCGTGTTGCGAAAGTCCCGCCTGCCTCGCGGCGCCTGGCACGCCCTCTCGCCGCACCGGGCGAAAACCCGGGTACGTCCAGTACGCGGGCTTCCGCCCGGCACGCCGAGAGCACGCACCAGACGCCGCGAGGCCCGCCCTCCGGACGGACGACGGGACTTTCGCAACACGCCCTAGACGCCTGCCGGGCGGCGGCCCAGGACGGGCTCGGCCAGGACCCGCGCCATCGGGCAGAGGGTCTGGCCGTGCCGGGCGAAGAGTTCGTCGCGCGAGTCGAAGTGACCGAGATCCGCCAGGACATAGGCCGAGAGGTCGCAGGCGGGGCCGGTGGCGGGGCAGGCCGTCGCGCCGTCCCAGTCGACCGCCGTCCTGGACAACGCCTCGAAGAGCGTCTCCGCGCCGGCGTTGGTGAAGCCGCCGCCGTGTCCTGCGCTCAACTCGTCCAGGCCGCCGAAGAGTTCCGAGGCCGCCAACCAGGGCGCGGTGGGGTGGTCGGCCGACGGCAGGCCCTCGAGGTGGAATTCCGGCCACGCGAGCAGTACCTGGTCGGGGACGATCCGGTGCAACCGCGGAAAGCGCGGATACCAGAACGTCCCGTCCACCAGCAGGCCGCGCACGCGCGTGGCCACCCCGGACGCCCGCGCGACGGCCTCGAGCACGGCCAGCCGCTGGCTGCACGATCCGCGGCCGCGGCGAAGCACCTCCGACACGGGCCGCTCGTCCTGCACCGAGTACACGGGCCGCACGTCCGCGACGATCCGTCGGTGGGCCTGACGCAGGGCCTCCCTCCGGTGGGCAACACCTGAGGCGCCCACCGGGGCCGCCTGCGTACCGATGCGCCGGAGCAACGAGGTGACCTGAGGATGCCGCCAGTCGAGGATCCGTGTCGGGGCCGTGCTCCCCGCCGCCGTTCCGCCGCCGGTCGTGCCGGTGCGGGTACGGCCTCGGGGCGTGAGAAGCGAGCTCGTCATGACCGTGGTCCTCTCGTCCGGCACCCTCCGGGTGACGAGAAGTATCGTGACAGAGAATTTGAACACGTTCAACTGTGGTGCGTGCGCGGTTGTCCCGCGCTGCCCTGCGCTCAACTGCTGGGCACGGGAGGCACGGCACGGTACGCACGGCAAGGCACGGCACCGCGCTGCGCTGTGCTCGACGTGTTCGCCAGTGCTCTGACCGCGAGCTGCAGGACGGACAGGCCTCGGTCGTCGCCGGCCTTCCGGGGGTGTTGGGGATCGCGGACGACGACTGGATGGCGCCGGGAACGGTGGAGTTCCTGCGGGCCTGGGCTGGGCATCCCGCCTTCCGGCTGGTCAAGTAGCCCGGACAGACCGCCGCGGAGGTGGTGCTGTGACCTGGAACGTTCGCCCTGTTGCCTGATCATGCCGCGAGCGGGTCGGTATCCCCAGCGAATGCCTTCTCGCCGCGGATGCGGGCGCGTTCCTTGCGTTCGGCGGCCAGGGCGTCGCGGTGGCGGGCGCTGACGTTGCGCCAGCCGAGGCAGGCGTGCAGGGTCCGGGTCATTGAACGCGTGGAGCACATCCCGGACCGTGTCCGCGTTGGACTGCACCAGCTGGGTGATCACCGGCACCCGGTTCCCGCCCGCCGAGGCCGGCAGCAGCATCGTCGCCGCCGGTAGCGAACCGAACTCGTGCTGCCCCGGCGCACGATCTGCTGCAGCCTCCGCCCCTCCTGGTCGGTCAGTCTGTGCACACGGACAGGCTCGGCCACCGCGCCTCCAGCAGTCGGATCGGATGCCAGCACCCGTCCAACCGCTACGACCGCCGCCCCGGTGAACCTGTGCAATCACAGCGCTAGCAGGGCTCGTCGAACTTGACCGCTGTGAGCTCCACGGGTTGGCCTCGGAGTGCGGCGCCGGCGGCCGGAGACTGGGTGCACACCTTCCAGTTGCTCTCGACCAGGATCCAACGGTGCGAGCCGGACGCGTCCTTGACCGTGAACGACGTGCCCGAGTCGAGCGCCGCCCGCGCCGCCTTCACCGACTTCCCCGTGAAGTCCGGAATCTTCCCGCCCGCCGTGGACGGGGCCGGCACATCCTTCGCCGGGCAGGTCTCGGCGACCTTCACCGCGCCGAAGTCCAGTGTCGTGTCGGTGCCGGCCGTCGTGCCGGCCCTCAGGTTCTGTGTGCAGACCTTCCAGTCCCGGTCGAGGATCTGGTGGCGGTCCCGGCCGAGCGAGTCGTGCGACTTCAGCGAGCGGAAGCCCTGCTTCTGTGCCTTGTCCTGAGCGGACTGCAGGCCCATGCCGACGAAGTCGGGCACTGTCTTCCGTTCGGCCGCTGTCGGTTTGCCGTCCTTCGGCGTCGAGGCCGCGGCGGTCGGAGTCGAGGTGCCCGTGGCCTTGCCGTCGTCCGTCGGCTGACAGGCGACGAAACCGCCGACGCCGACCGTGAGCAGAATGGCACTGATGATCCGGGTGCGCACGTATTCCCCCAAGTGGTGCTGGTGCAGACGGAATACACTGAACAGCATCGAAACGGCACACGGTGGGTTGCCGGGCCGAACGTCATCGACCCGTGACGGACGGGTGGTTCCGGGTGTCACGCGTGGCCGTGGCTCCTCACTCGCAGCCCACCCCGTCGCCGTCACGGTCGAGATGGCGGCCGTAGCCGGGGTCCCCGACGTGCACGGGAGCGGCACCCGCCGCACGCGCGGCGGTGCAGTTCTCGTAGTACACGGCGCTTCCGCCGCCGCTGCCACCACTTCCGCCGCTGTCGTCGCTGCCGCCGCCCGCGGCGGCCGGCCGTGCGGTGACCGTCGCGCGTACGGTCCTCGTCGCCCGTACCGTCACGGTGGCGGAGGGTGCCGCGGTGACCGTCTCGGTCGCGGTCTCCGTGGCGGTGGCGGTGACGGTGGGTGTCGGCCGGGTCCGGGCCGCGGCCGGCTCGGTGGAGCCCCCACCGCTGTTGCCGATACCGACCCCGACGAGAAGGGACACGGCGAGCGCGGGCACGACGTAGTTTGCGCGCCCAGCCCGGTGCGATGCGGACGTCGGCGGGCGGCGGCCCACCGGTGGGGCCCGCGTTGTACGGATTGGTCATGTCGTCCCCCCTGGGGTGTTTCGAGTGGGATGACGCTAGTAGCGTGAATGTGTCCGGAACGTGCGAGCGGATTTTGCGTGACCGAGCCGTGACTTGTCGTCACCGGGCCGTGACCCGCCGCCGGTTTCGGAGTTGAACCGGGCATGAAGAAGCGCAGCATGCTGGCCATCGCCTCCCTCGCCACCGGGTTCGTCGTCGCGGCGATCACCCCGTCCCACGCCCTCGACAGCAGCGCCCTCGGTGACCTGCACGTCGACGACACGCTCAGCTCCGTCGACCACACACTCAGCAGCGACAGCCTGGCCACGGACGACTCCACGCCGGACCGGAACGGCTGAGCCGAGCAGCCCGCGCGCGGCGCCGGTGCCCCCGCGGCGGGGTGTCGGCGACGCGCCGTTCGGCTCCCTCATCAGGGGCTGGTTTCCGTGGCAGGGTGGAGCGGGCAAGCCACAGGGGGCCAACAGAAGAGGGGGAACCGTGATCGTCTGGATCAACGGTGCGTTCGGTGCGGGGAAGACGGTCACCGCACGGGAACTGATCGACCTGATCCCGAACAGCACGCTCTTCGACCCCGAGGTCATCGGTGGCGGACTCACGAAACTGCTGCCGCCCAAACACCTCGCCGAGGTCGGCGACTTCCAGGATCTGCCGATCTGGCGGCGCCTGGTGGTCGACACCGCGGCCGCCATGCTCGGGGAGCTCGGCGGTGTCCTCGTGGTCCCCATGACCCTACTGCGTCAGGAGTACCGCGACGAGATCTTCGGCGGCCTGGCCTCGCGCCGGATCGAGGTGCGCCATGTCCTCCTCGCTCCGGCGGAAACGATCCTGCGCGAGCGCATCGCGGACCGGGAGATACCCGAGGACCTGCCGGACGGCGAGATACGGATGCGCCAGTGGTGCTACGACCACATCGAGCCCTACCGCACGGCGCTCGCCTCCTGGCTCACCACCGACGCCCACCTCGTCGACACCAGCGCCCTGACCCCGTACGACACCGCACTGCGCATCGCCGAGGCGGTCCGCACCGGTGGCGTGCCCGCCTGTGACATCGTGCAGACCCCCGAACCCACCTCCGAGACCCTCGCCGCGGGCGTACTCCTCTTCGACGAGCAGGACCGGGTACTGCTCGTCGACCCGACGTACAAGGCCGGCTGGGAGTTTCCCGGCGGCGTCGTCGAGTCCGGCGAGGCCCCCGCCCGTGCGGGCATGCGCGAGGTCGCCGAGGAGACCGGCATACAACTCGACGACGTACCCGGCCTGCTCGTCGTCGACTGGGAACCGCCCGCGCCGCCCGGGTACGGCGGTCTGCGCCTCCTCTACGACGGCGGCCTGCTCGGCTCCGACGAAGCCCGCCGACTGCTGCTGCCGGGACCGGAGTTGCGTGCCTGGCGCTTCGTCACCGAACAGGAGGCGGCCGACCTGTTGCCACCGGTGCGCTACGAGCGACTGCGGTGGGCGCTGCGGGCGCGGGAGCGCGGCGCCGCGCTCTACCTGGAGGCCGGAGTCCCGGTCGGCTGAGCCACCCGAGTCCGGTGCGCGGTGAGCGTGTTGACGGTGGATCGGTTCAAGGCGCGGGCTCCCGCCGCCGCGTGCGGCGGACATGCCCGCGACGCCGCGCCTCGCGCACGGCGCCGTGACTTCGCCCGGCGTGTGGCGGAAGGCCGCGCCTCGTCGTGAGGCGCGGCCCCCTCCTGGGAGTACTCAGCTCGCCGCGTACTTCTGCAGGAACAGCGCCTCCGCGACCGACAGACGCTCCAACTCGTCAGGCGAGACACTCTCGTTCACCGCGTGGATCTGTGCCTCCGGCTCGCTCAGCCCGATGAGGAGGATCTCCGCCCGCGGGTAGAGCGAGGCCAGGGTGTTGCACAGCGGGATGGAGCCGCCCTGGCCCGCCGACTGCATCTCCTCACCCGGGTACGCGACCGCCATCGCCTCCGCCATCGCCGTGTACGCGGGGCTGGAGGTGTCGGCACGGAAGGGCTGGCCCTGCCCGATCTGCTCGGTGCTCACCCGGGCGCCCCACGGCGTGTGCGCCTCCAGGTGGGCCTGCAGCAGCTTGGCCGCCTCGACCGCGTCCGTGCCCGGCGGCACCCGGAGGCTGACCAGCGCACGCGCGCCCGCCTGCACGGACGGAGTGGCGCCGACGACGGGCGGGCAGTCGATGCCGAGGACCGTGACGGCCGGGCGGGCCCAGATGCGGTCGGCGACCGAACCGGAGCCGATCAGCTCGACCCCGTCGAGCACCTTGGCGTCCTGGCGGAACGCCTCCTCGTCGTACTGCAGCCCCTCCCACCGCGCGTCACCGGTCAGTCCGTCGACCGTCGTCGAACCGTCCTTCGCGCGCAGCGAGTCCAGAACCCGGATCAGCGCGCCGAGCGCGTCCGGTGCCGCGCCGCCGAACTGTCCCGAGTGCAGGTTGCCTTCCAGGGTGTCGATCCGGACACGTACGAGGGTCATTCCACGCAGCGTCGAGGTGACCGTGGGCAGACCGAGCCGGAAGTTGCCGACGTCACCGATGACGATGGTGTCCGCGGTCAGCAGGTCCGGGTGCTCCTCGGCGTACCGCTCGAGACCGCCCGTGCCCTGTTCCTCCGAACCCTCGACGATGACCTTGACGCTCACCGGAACGCCGCCGTTCGCCTTCAGGGCGCGCAGCGCGAGGAGATGCATGACCAGGCCGCCCTTGCAGTCGGCGGTCCCGCGCCCGTACCAACGGCCGTCCCGTTCCGTCAGCTCGAACGGCGGAGTGGTCCAGGCCGCCTCGTCCAGCGGCGGCTGCACGTCGTAGTGCGCGTACAGCAGGACCGTCCGCGCGCCCTCGGGGCCGGGCAGGAAGCCGTACACCGACTGCGTCCCGTCCGGGGTGTCGAGGAGCGCCACGTCCTGGAAGCCCTCGGCACGCAGGGCGTCGGCGATCCAGTTCGCCGCGCCCTCGCTCTCGACGCGCGGATACTGGCCGAAGTCCGCCACCGATTTGAAGGCCACCAGTTCGGTGAGCTCCGCCTTTGCCGCGGGCATCAGCGAGGCGACGGTCTCGGCGACCGGATTCGACGACATGGGCACGCTCCTTGTGGGTGCGACGTTGTACTTCTGTGTACGGGTGACCGGGTGGTGCGCACGCGCGCACTGGTGTGCAGGGCGCATACGCTGCCGATCCTCCCACAGTGGCCTGCGGCGACGCCCGCCGTAGGATGCGGGAGACAGGTGCGGCAGACGGCTGGACTGGGAGCAGTAGACCATCGTGAGCAGCGAGAACTCTTCGGCGGACGACGGACAGATGGTGTGGGACGTCGTCGTGGTCGGCGCGGGGCCAGCGGGCGCCTCCGCCGCCTATGCGGCAGCGGTCGCGGGACGCAGTGTCCTGTTGCTGGAGAAGGCGGAGCTGCCGCGCTACAAAACGTGCGGCGGCGGAATCATCGGCCCCTCGCGCGACGCGCTGCCACCCGGCTTCGAGCTGCCGCTGAGAGACCGTGTGCACGCGGTCACGTTCTCGCTGGACGGCAAGTTCACCCGCACCCGGCGCTCCAAGCAGATGCTGTTCGGGCTGATCAACCGGCCCGAGTTCGACCAGCAGCTGGTCGAGCACGCGCAGAAGGCGGGCGCCGAACTGCGTACGGGCGTCACGGTGGCCCGGGTCGAGCAGCACGGATCGGCCGTGCCCGACCGGCGCACCGTCGCCGTCGTGCTGCAGGGCGGCGAGACGGTGCTGGCGCGGGCGGTGGTCGGGGCCGACGGCAGCGCCAGCCGCATAGGGGCGCACGTCGGGGTGAAGGTCGCCCAGGTCGACCTCGGCCTTGAGTCGGAGATCCCGGTGCCGGAGACCGTCGCCGAGGACTGGCAGGGTCGGGTCCTGATCGACTGGGGTCCCATGCCGGGCAGTTACGGCTGGGTGTTCCCCAAGGGAGACACCCTCACCGTCGGCGTGATCTCCGCCCGCGGTGAAGGCGCCGCCACCAAGCGGTACTTGGAGGACTTCATCGCCCGGCTCGGGCTCGCCGGCTTCGAGCCGTGCATCTCCTCGGGTCACCTGACGCGCTGCCGTGCCGACGACTCGCCGCTGTCGCGCGGGCGGGTGCTGGTGTGCGGGGACGCCGCGGGACTCCTGGAACCGTGGACGCGCGAGGGCATCTCCTTCGCGCTGCGCTCCGGCCGGCTGGCGGGGGAGTGGGCGGTACGGATCGCCGAGGCGCACGACGCGGTGGACGCCCGCCGCCAGGCGCTCAACTACGCCTTCGCCATCAAGGCCGGGCTCGGGGTCGAGATGAGCGTCGGCAAGCGCATGCTCACGGCGTTCGAGCGGCGGCCGGGCACGCTGCACGCGGTCCTGACCGGCTTCCGGCCCGCCTGGAACGCGTTCGCCCGGATCACGCGCGGCTCCACCACACTGGGTGAACTCGTGCGCTCGCACCCGCTGGCCGGGCGTGCCCTCACCGCACTCGACAAGTGAGCCGCCCCGGCGGTCCAGGCACGTCGCGGTCCGCTTGATCCGGGCGCGGAGGGCTCCCGCGCGGCGGTCTCGTGAAGGACGGCGGGCGTCGGATCGATGATCCGCGGGCGTCGGCCGGTCGGGCCGGGCGCGTGGGGCCGGTGGCCCGGGTGTGCCGGGGCGATGGTCGGGGCGCGTGGGGCCGGTGGTCCCAGTACTCGGGTCGGTGGTCCGGAGGGGCAGGTCGGTGACCCAGGTGTGTCAGGTTGTGGTCCGGATGAGCCGGGTCGGTGATCCGGACACCTCGGGCCTGGCACCTCGGGCCTGACACCTCGGGCCTGACACCTCGGGCCGGACGCCTCGGGCCGGACATGTCGGGCCGGACACCCTGCCGTCGGACGCCTGGGAGGCGTGGACCGGTCAGCCGCCGGTCCCTCGGTGGCCGGGGTTTCGGTGGCCGGGGTTTCGCGCCGACCCCTCCGCGGGCGATGCGGAGGCCGGCCGATTCCCGGGCAGCAGCGGTCAGTTCTCGACCACGACTCGGAAGACGGGGTGGTCGGGGGCGATGCGGCGCAGCTCCTCGTCGGAGGAGTCGGGACCGACCCCCTTGAAGAAGACTCCGACCTCGGCCTTCCAGCGCTTGAGGTACGCGCGCAGCAGCGGGACCTTGTCGTCGTCGGTGACCTCGGTCGCCGTGAAGACGTCGACCTGCTTGCCGAGGCGCAGCTCGCCACCGCCCGCGGCCCGCATGTTGTGCGTCCACTGGACGTGGCCACGCGCCGCGACCAGGTAGTGCTGCCCGTCCACGGTGAGCAGGTTGACCGGAGTGGTACGCCACTCGCCGCTCTTGCGGCCGCGGACGGCCAGGACCCGGGACCCCCAGACACTGAGGCCGCGACGGGTCATCCAGGCCACGGCCCGGTTGAAGACGTTGACCGTGAACCAGCCGGGCTTCTGGACATGCGTGGACATGATGACCCCTATCGAATGAGAGAGCGCCGCTCGCTTTTGTGAGCACTGCTCTCGCTTGAGAGCAGTCTGCACGAGATCAGTGATCCAAAGCAAGAGCGGTGCTCTCGTTTGTGTGCAGTGCTCTGGAAACGTGGCAGACTGCCTCCCATGACGACCGCACGAGGAGTACGCGCCCGAGCCAGGATCGAGGTCACCGCGGCCATCAAGGAAGAGGCACGCAGACAGCTCGCCGCGGAGGGGGCCGCCAAGCTCTCGTTGCGCGCCGTCGCCCGTGAGCTCGGTATGGCCTCCTCCGCGCTCTACCGCTATTTCCCCAGCCGTGACGACCTGTTGACCGCGCTCATCATCGATGCCTACGACTCGCTCGGCGAGAGCGCGGAGGCGGCGCATGCCGAGGCGGCGGCAGGCGGCCCGCGCGAGCGCTGGATCGCGGTCTGCGTGGCCGCGCGGCGCTGGGCGTTGGAACACCCGCACGAGTACGCGCTCATCTACGGTTCGCCCGTGCCCGGATACACCGCGCCGCAGACCACCGTCCCGGCCGCCTCCCGTGTGGGGCTGCTCCTGATCGGGATCGTCCGCGACGCCCACCGGGGCAGGGGCGTGGCCCGCACCCCGCTGCCCGCCGGTCTGCGAACGGAGGCACGGCGGTTGGCCGCCGACCTCGCCCCCGACCTCCCGCCCGAGACCGTCGTGGCACTCGTGGCCGCCTGGGCGCAGCTCTACGGCCTGATCGGCTTCGAGGTCTTCGGCCAGTTCAACAGGGTCGTCGAGGACCGGGAGGAGTTCTTCCGGCACGCGGCGGACCAGCTCGCCCACGGCGTGGGACTGGTGTACCCGGAGCCCGCGGGGGCAGCGGGCGGAGACGGCGGCCGGGCCGGCTCCTGAGGGAGAACCCGCAGGGGGGACGGACCGGAGCTGCGGGGGGATCCCGGTGGTGGCGGGGCGGTGGCGTGGGGTGCGGCCCGGTGGTGCGTCGGCCGTGAAGTGCCCCGCTCGGGTCAGTCGGTGGTCCAGGTCCGGCGCCCACGCCTTCCGGTAGTCCTCCAGCGTGAGGGTCTCCCGGTTGAAGATCTCGGGCTGGACGCGGTCGGTGCGGCCGGCGGCGGTACTCCGTGGGGAGTACGTGTGATCACCTCGTCCGGCTGACGCCGTCGGCGGACCGTGGCGTCTAGCGTGGCCGTCATGGAAGAGCAGCGAACCACCAGGTCCCCGGCGTGGGGCGGTGGACCGCCGTGGTGGCGGCACGGGCCCTCGGGGTGGACCGGGCCGCCGGGGTGGACCGGTGGGGATCCGGGGAACGCCGAGGGGCGCGCCGGCCGCCTGCCCTGGCGTTCCACCCTGCTGCTGACCGTCCTCGTGCTCGTCGGCTCGCAGTTCGCCGCGCACGCCCAGGAGGGAGATCGCGGGGCGCTCGACCACTTCGCCCGTGCGCTGTTGCTCGTGGGGTGCGGTCTGCTGCTGTGGCGGCAGCGTCGTCCGGTGCTCGTCGCCTTCGGCACGGCGGCGGTGACCCTGGTCTACCTGGGCGCCGGATACCCGTACGGGCCCGTCTTCGTCACGGCCGCCGTCGGCTGCTTCGGCGCGGTCGTGGCGGGACACCGCCGAGCCGCCTGGGCGGCCATCGGCCTGCTCTGGCTCGGCCATCTGCTCATGGCGCACTGGCTCTATCACTGGCTGCCGCCGACGGGGGACCGGGCTGTCTCCTGGACCCGGGAGATCGGCGTCGCCACCTGGGGCGTGGCGATCGTGGCCGTCTCGGAACTGGTCCGCGTCCGCCGTGAGCAGTGGGCCCGCGACCGCGCCGAGCGTGCGCAGGCCGCAGCACGGCGCGCCGACGAGGAGCGGCTGCGGATCGCCCGCGAACTGCACGACGTCCTGGCGCACAGCATCTCGGTGATCAACGTCCAGGCGGGCGTCGGCCTCGCGCTCCTCGACTCCGACCCGGAACAGGCGCGTTCGGCGCTCACCACCATCAAGGAGGCGAGCAAGGAGGCGCTCGGCGAGGTCCGGCAGGTACTCGCCACCCTGCGCGCGCCCGGTGACGCGCCGCGGGCTCCGGCGCCCGGACTCGACCGGCTTCCCGAGCTCGTCGAACAGGCGGCGGCCGCGGGCCTGACCGTCGAGGTCCGGGACACGCCCCCGAAGCTTCCGCCGGGCGTCGACCTCGCCGCGTTCCGGATCGTCCAGGAGGCCCTCACCAATGTCGTACGGCACTCGGGATCGCGGCACGCGCGTGTGCGGGTCGAGTCGTCGGGGGACACGCTGCGGCTGCGCATCGACGACGACGGGCCCGGGACCGGCGCCGACGCGGGCGGCAGCGGGCACGGGCTGGCCGGCATGCGGGAGCGGGCCGCCGCCCTCGGTGGCACGATCGAGGCGGGCCCGCGCGACGACGGCGGATTCCGGGTAGTGGCCGTACTTCCCCTTCAGGTCAAGGAGGACCGGTGATCCGCGTACTGCTCGCCGACGACCAGTCACTGGTCAGGGCAGGCTTCAAGGCGCTGCTCGACGCACAGGCGGACCTGGAGGTGGCCGGTGAGGCGGCCGACGGCGACGAGGCGCTGCGCGAGGTACGCGCACTGCGGCCCGACGTCGTTCTGATGGACATCCGCATGCCGGTGCTGGACGGGCTGGCCGCGACCCGTCGCATCACCGACGACCCGGACCTGAAGGACGTCAAGGTGGTCATGCTCACCACCTTCGAGCTGGACGAGTACGTCTTCGAGGCGATCCGCTCCGGTGCCTCCGGTTTTCTCGTCAAGGACACCGAGCCGGACGAACTCCTGCGCGCGGTACGGGCGGTGGTCGAGGGCGACGCGCTGTTGTCGCCGGGGGTGACGCGGCGCCTCATCTCCGAGTTCGCGGCCCGGTCGAAGGAGCCGGCGGCGGCTGGTCTCCTCGTCCAACTCACGGAGCGGGAGCGGGAGGTGATGGCGCTGGTCGGTATCGGTCTGTCCAACGACGAGATCGCGAGGCGACTTGTCGTCAGCCCGCTCACCGCCAAGACCCATGTCAGCCGGACCATGGTGAAGCTCGGAGCCCGCGACCGGGCCCAACTGGTCGTGATGGCCTACGAGTCGGGGTTGGTCCGGCCGGGGTGGCTGGGCTGAGCGCCGGCCGCGCGGCCGAAGCGGATCAGCACCGTGACCACACGTACGGCGAAGAGCGCGACGGCCAGCATTATCCCCGAAGTGATCAGGATCTTCTCGACGGCGAAGGGGAGATGGAACAGCAGCGCGGGGCCGGACACCGCCCCCAGGGCGAGCGCCGCCGCGAACGCCGCGCTGAACAACGCGTACCCGATCTCCACGGTGATCGCGTCCCGCTGGTCCTGCGTACGTGTCGGTCTCATCCGGCAAGTGTCCGTGCGCCGCGCCCGGCGGGCAAGGAATGCCCGGCCGGGCGCGTCGAGTTGGGAACGAAACGGGACGGATCGGAGCGGTCCGTGGGACCGCGTGGGCCGGTGGGGCCGGGGCGACGATGTGCCCGGGGGCCCGGCGGCCCGGCGGCCCGGCGGCCCGGCGGCCCGGTGGCCCGGTGGCCCGGTGGCCCGGCGGCCCGGCGGCCCCGGGGACCACTGGCCGGTGGCCGGGCGACCGGGCGACCGGGTCAGTCGCAGACGGGTACCCGCTCCTGCGACGTCTCCTGTACGGACCTGGCGACCACGACGGACCCCCGGGGGCGTCGCGTCCGCAGGCCCGGCAGGGTGATCAGCAGCCCGGCCACGGCGATGCCCGTGACCACGAGCAGGCCGGCCCGGTAGCTGTCGAGGACGGCCTGCGGGGAGGAACCCTCGGAGGAGTTCGCGGTCACGACAGCCGTCACGACCGCCAGGAAGATGGCGCCGCCCACCTGGACCGAGGTGTTGAGCAGGCCCGAGACCATGCCCTGTTCGTGGTCGTCGACGCCGTTGGTGGCCTGGATGTTGAGCGACGGGAAGACCAGCGCGCAGGCCGCGCCGATCAGCAGCATCGTCGGCAGGATCACCGCCGCGTACACCGGGTCGAGGCTGACGCGCAGGAACAGCGCGTAACCGACGACCATCAGCGCGAAGCCCACGGCGATCAGTCGCGGGGTACCGAAACGGTCCACCACGGAGCCGACCTTGGTCGAGGAGAGTGCGACCAGCGCGCCGGCGGGCAGGAAGGCGAGCGCGGTGTGCAGCGCCGACCACCCGAGCAGCGACTGCATGTAGAGCGTGACCAGGAACTGGAACCCGACGTACGAGCCGAAGAACGCCATCGCGCCGAGCTGGGCCCGGATCTGGCTGCCGGAGCGCAGCACCCCGAGCCGGATCAGGGGCCCGGGTGAGCGGCGCTCGACCCGGACGAAGACCGTGAGCAGGACGGCGACCGCGAGGAAGGACAGCAGCGTTCGGGCCGAGGCCCAGCCGGCTTGCGGGGCCTGGACGACGGTGAACACGAGCAGCAGCATCGACGCCGTGCCGAGAACTGCGCCCGGGATGTCGTAGCCGTTGTGGTCCTTCTCCCGTTCACTGCGCGGCAGGAGCTTCATGCCGACGAGGAGCGCGAGGAGCGCGATGGGCGCCGGCAGCAGCATGGTCAGGCGCCAGCTGGCCTCGGTGAGCAGGCCGGACAGGACGAGACCCATCGAGAAGCCGGTGGCCGCACAGGTGGTGTAGATCGACAGGGCGCGGTTGCGCAGCGGGCCCTCGGGGAAGGTCGTGGTGATGATCGACAGGCCCGCCGGCGCGGTGAACGCCGCGCTCAGGCCCTTGATGAAGCGGCTGGCGATCAGCAGCGGGCCCGAGTCGACGAGTCCGCCGAGCAGTGAGGCGAGCGCGAAGACTCCCAGGGCCACCAGGAAGACCTGACGGCGGCCCAGCAGGTCGGCGGTGCGGCCGCCCAGCAGGAGCAGTCCGCCGTATCCCAGGATGTAGCCGCTGACGATCCATTGCAGCGTCGAGGTGGAGAGATCGAGTTCGGAACCGATGGAGGGCAGCGCGACGCCGACCATCGACACGTCCAGCGCGTCCAGGAACATCGCGGCGCAGAGCACCAGCAGGGTGCCCCACAGTCGGGGGGTCCAGCGTCCCATGGACACGGGAGTGGTGAGCGGGGAGGTCATGACGGAGAGAGTACATGCACATGCATCCAATGCAAATGCATTTAATTCCGATGCAACGAAATGGATTCTTTGCTACGGTGCGCCCATGGCGGCGGAGAAGGCCGAGCAGGTGCTCGTGGACCAGTGGCGCGACATCCTCGCGGTGCATGCGCGCACCCTGTGCGAGGTCGACCGTGTGCTGCACCGACATGGGCTGGGCGCAAGCGACTTCGAGGTGCTCGACGTGCTGGCCGGGGACGCCGGGGCGGACGGCGCCGGCTCGTACCGTGTCCAGGAGATCTCCGACCGCGTGCATCTGAGCCAGAGCGCGCTGTCCCGTCTGGTGGCCCGACTGGAGAAGGACGGGCTCGTGGCGCGCGGTATGTGTCAGGAGGACCGGCGGGGTGTACGGGTGTCCCTCACGCCCAAGGGGCTCGACCTGCACGGTGAGGTGCTGCCGCTGCAACGCGCGGTGCTCGCGCGGATGCTGGCGGGCGATCCGACCGACCCCGACCACAGCGCCCCCGACCACGGCATCCGCGACCACAGCGTCCGCGACCAGACTGCCCGCTTCAGCGCCACGTGACGGCGGACGTCTCCCGCCACAGCGTGGTGAGTGAGCCGTCGCCGGTCACCGTCGGAAACGGCAGCCGGTTCCACAGCGCCAGGTAGAGCCGCGCGGCGGGACCGGACACCTCGCAGTCGGCGTCGGCGCCGACGTCCTGTGGCGCACCCTGAGCCGGGTGCCGCTCGCTCACGGGCGGTTCGGGTGACAGCCGCAGGGTCCACACCGCGTCGGCGTCCGTCGCCCGCACGCGCAGCACACAGGGCGTTTGTGCGCGCACCTTGCTCCGCGCCCGTCCGTGGAAGCCGCGCAGCAACTCGTCGATCCCGTCCACCGCGAGGTCCGGGGCGACCGTACCCGGCGTCCCGCCGAGCGCGGACTGCGCGTCGACGCGGTGCACGGTCGTCTCGTGCGTCTGTCGACGAGCCCAGAAGGCGAGTGGTGAGGGCGCGGGCAGAAAGCTCCAGCACTCCACATCCCGCGGGGCACGGGCGAGGCTGTCGACGAGCCGGCGGTGACCGTCGCGGAACCAGGCCAGGAGTTCGGCACCGTCGAGCGCGGGCAGCCCGCCGCCCCGTAGGTACGCGGTGTGGCCCTCGGTGACGAACGCCGTCGCCCAGCGGTGCACCATGCCCGTGTGCCGTACGAGATCCCGCACCTGCCAGCCCGGGCAGGTCACGACCTCGGCGCCAGGTCCCGCCTCCTCGGCCGCCGCCGCCAGCGAACGGCCCTCCGCGTCGAGGGCCTCCACGAATTCCGGAACGTCCATGCGGTGAGTCTGCCGGACGAACCGCGCGCTGCCGTCCCGCGGTTCACCGAGGAGCGCCGCGGCGTGAACCAGGCACTCGTGGACCTCGCCGGCGAATCGGCCCGAGCCGAGGCCGCGCCGGGGCGGGGGCGCTCGCCTGTCTGCCGGCCCGGCACCCGCGGATCGTGCCGATGCCGATGCCGATGCCAGATGCCCGGCATCTGGCACCGTGAGCGGCTGGAGGAGAACGCCGGCGTGACCGGCGCCGCCCTGTCCGGCGACGATGGCACCGCCCTCGACACCGACACCGACGCCGCCCGCCTCGGCGTCCAGGGCGTCGTTCGCGACATCTCCCACCCGGCTCTCGTGGGACGCCGACCCACCCTGCCACCGCGCGACCGGGCACCACCGTGTGACGCGGTCCCCCGCTCTCGGGCGGTGGCGTTCGCCGGGCGGCGGCCGGTGTCTTCCGGCAGCACGCCGGTCGGCATCAGGCCACCGCGACCCGTCGGGTCGTGAAGCCGATGGCGGCGGCCACGGCGGCCAGGGCGGCGACGCTGGTGAGCGCCGTGGGCAGGGAGAACCAGTCGGCCATGAACCCGATGGCCGGCGGCCCGAGGAGCATGCCGCCGTAACCGAGGGTGGACGCGGCGGCGACTCCGCCGGGTCCGGCCAGGGCGCCGGCGCGTTCGATGGCCACGGGGAAGATGTTGGCGAGGCCGAGCCCCGTGACGGCGAAGCCGAGGAGCGCGGCCCACGCGGAGGGGGCGAGCGACCCGAGCAGCATGCCGGCCGCGGCCGTCGCACCGCCCACCACCAGGATGCGGGTCCGACCGAGCCGCTCCAGCAGCGCCGTCCCGCTGAGCCGTCCGATCGTCATGGTGAGCGCGAAGCAGGAGTAGCCGGCGGCCGCGACGCCGGGATGTGCATCGAGGTCCTGTTCGAGGTGCAGTGCGCCCCAGTCGGCCAGGGCTCCCTCGCCGTACGCCGTGCACAGGGCGATCACGCCGAAGACGAGGACCAGCACCCGGGTACGGGAGTCCGTGCGGCGGGGTTCCGCCTCCTTGGCGGGGCGCGGCCGGTCCTGTGCGCCGGGAGCATCGCCGTGGTCCTGACGGTCCTGTGCGCTGGGGACATCTCCGTGGTGCGGGCGGCCCGGTGCGCTGGGGGCATCTCCGTGGCGTGGACGGCCCGGTGTGCCCGGTGCATCGCCGTAGTGCTGACGGCCGGGTGCCGCCGGAGCCTCCTCGCGCATCAGGACGCGTCCCGCGACGGCGGTGACCAGCAGGCCGACGAAGGTCAGCCCCAGCAGATGGCGGGTGGGGGACAGCGATCCCGCGACCAGTCCGCCGAGGCCCGCGCCGATCATGCCGCCCAGACTGAACGCCGCGTGGAAGCTGGGCATGATCGGCCGTCGCAGCGCGGCGACCAGGTCGACGGCTGCACTGTTGAACGCGACGTTGATTCCGCCGTAGGCGGAGCCGAACACCAGGAGCACGGCGCCCAGGGCCGCCGCGGAGTGCGTGAGCGGCGGCAGTGCCACGCTCAGCGAGAGGATGACGGCACAGACGACGGTCACCGGGTGGTTGCCGAACCGCCGGCACAGCCTTCCGGTGAGCGTCATGGTGATCACCGCGCCGGCCGAGACCCCGAGCAGCGCGAGCCCGAGCGTGCTCGCCGAGGTACCGGTCTGCTCCTTGATGGCGGGGATGCGGACGACCCACCCGGCGAAGACGAACCCGTCGAGGGCGAAGAAGGCGGTGAGGGCGATCCGGAGGCGGGTGAGGTCCTTGCCGTTGTCCGGCGCGACGTTGCGCGTTCGGGTTTTGTTTATTTTCGGCACAAAGTCACGGTAAGCGGGTGCTCGAGCTGCGGCAAGGTCGTTCGCGGGGTAATTGCGGGGAGGGGGAGTGGGGCGGTGGAGGGTCGGGGTGGCGGGCGAGGTGGCTTATTCGAACTTCCATTCAGTCCCTGCCGCCTCCCCTGAATCCCTTGCGATGCGGGCGCCCCGCCCCCTAGTGTCCAATCTCGTTGGACAGTTCGTCCGACGGAGTTGGGCACGGCCCGGGGGGAACCTGGCCGCGTCCGACGAGCACAGTGCACCGATTCCTTAGGGGGAATTGATCATGATGGATCCTCGTGAACTGGACGCCGAGTCGGCGGAGCTGCTGCCGGGCCGTGAGGCTCTCGGGCGGCTGAAGTTCAGCATCGGCAAGACGGTGAACGTCACCAAGCACGTCGCCAACATCTCCGCGCACAACGAGTCGGCAGCGCTCAACGACCACTCCTCGTGGTCGGTGGCGGACTCGGGGGCCGGCCAGGCCATCAACGTCAGCCAGTAATTCCACGACGGCGAGGGTATTCGGCGGACCGCGCATCGCGCGGTCCGCCTCACTCTTGTCCGGAAACTGAGCGTGCGGCCGCGGGCTTGTCCCGGAAACGGAGCGTGCGGCCGCGGGCTTGTCCCGGGAACGGAGCGTGCGGCCGCGGGCGTGACGACGGGCCGGGCGGTGTGCGGGTGGCGGAGCGGCCGCATTCCCGCGCTGTCGATGAGCGGGACATTGTTCGAAGTGGGTGACGCGACACACATATTCACTTCGTTCCCGCCGCGCACCAGCCAATTCAGGCGTCCGGGAACGGCGTTCGGTGGACGGACTGCGCAATTCCACGATTTGTACCCGGGGTTACACCGGTCGGAGCATCAAGTCTTGCTATCGTCCTACTCGTTGGTAGCAAGTCGAACGGGGGTCGCGGGGAGCGGGCGGAAGCAGTTCCGTTGCTCCTCGGGCGGGTTGGTCGAAACGGACGCTCTGGCAAGGGGGCCAGGCGGACACGGCATCTGCGCGTATCTGTGACGCGGCCTTCGAACTCCAGTTTTCTCGCTCACTCATCCGAACAGGTGAGACACCTCATATGGCTCGTTCCCTGGTCGATTTACTGACCGCGCACGCCTCCCGACAACCTGACCGGACCGCCTACCGGTATCTCGTCACGGGTGACTGCGACGGAGAGATCCAGGACATCTCCTACGGACGGCTGGCCGAGCGCTCCCGGGCCGTCGCCGCCTGGCTGCAGGAACGCGGACTCGCCGGTTCCCGCGCGATGCTGCTCTATCCACCCGGACTCGAGTTCATGTCCGGTTATCTGGGCTGTCTTTCGGCCGGAGTCGTCGCCGTGCCGGGCGTGCCTCCGCAGGGACGGTCGCAGAACCACCGTGCCCTGCTCCGGACGAAGCGCCTGATCGCCGACGCGGACGTCAAGGTGATCCTGGGCGGCCGTGACGTGATGGCCGCCTTGGCCGGCATGGCGGAGCACCTGCCGGAACTGGCCGGGATCACCTGCGTCGCGACCGAGGACATCCCCGACGAGGCGGCCGGCTCCTGGCGCGAACCCGATCTCACCGCCGACTCCGTCGCCTTCCTCCAGTACACCTCCGGATCCACCTCCGCCCCGCGCGGGGTGATGGTGACCCACGGGAACCTACTGGACAACGAGCGGGTCATCACGGAGCGGATGGGCCACACCCCCGAGGTGATCGAGGAGTACGGCCACGAACTCTTCGTCAGCTGGCTTCCCGTCTACCACGACATGGGACTCATCGGCCCGGTCCTGAACGCGGTGCACCTCGGTGTGACCGCCACGTTCTTCTCGCCGCTGCACTTCCTGCACCGCCCCGAGCGCTGGCTGAACGCCGTCAGCCACTACCGCGCGCACACCAGCGGCGGCCCCAACTTCGCCTACGAGCTGTGCCTGAAGCACGCGACGCCCGAACTCCTCGACCGGCTCGACCTGAGCCGGTGGCGGGTCGCCTTCAACGGCGCGGAACCCGTGCGGGCCGCCACCCTGCGCCGGTTCACCGAGACCTTCGCCGCCGCGGGCTTCCGGCGGGAGGCCCTGTACCCGTGCTACGGCCTGGCGGAGGCCACGCTGATCGTCACCGGCGGCTCGGTACAAGCCCCGCCCACCCTGGCCGAGTCCACGGAAACCGGACCGCACACCCGCGCGGCGGACGCGGCGGCGGTCGGTTCCGGCCGGCCCGGCCCCGGCACCACCGTGGTCATCGCCGACCCCGAACGGCAGGAGGAACTGCCCGAGGGCGAGGTCGGTGAGATCTGGGTCGCCGGCGCGAGCGTGGCCAAGGGCTACTGGCGCAACGCCCTGGCCACCCGGCAGACGTTCCGGGCCACCCTGAAGGACCGCGAGGGTCACTTCCTGCGCACCGGTGACCTCGGTTTCCTGCGCGAAGGCGAGCTCTTCGTCACCGGACGCATCAAGGACCTGCTGGTCATCGACGGCCGCAACCACTACCCCCAGGACCTGGAACTGTCCGCCGAGATGTCCCACTGGGCGCTGCGGCCCGGCTGCACCGCCGCCTTCTCCGTGGACGGCGGGGAGGAGGACGGCGAGCAGCCCGTCGTCGTCGCGGAGACGGTCCCGGAGGCGCTGGGTGAGTCCGAGAAGATCGTCGATCTGATCCGCAGCGCGATCGGCGAGGCCCACGGCCTGCCGGTGCGCGATGTGGTGCTGGTCCACCCCGGCACCATTCCGAAGACGTCCAGCGGGAAGATCCAGCGTCACGCCACCCGGACGGCATACCTCGACGGCACTCTCTCCCCGGTCGGCGCCCCCGTCCCTGGATGACGGCGCCCGCCCGGCAGCGCACGCGCCGTCGGTGGGTCCCTGGTCGGCATGTGACGTGCGCCGGGTCGCTCCGTCGTGCCCGGTGCACGCATCGAGGCGTGCACCGGCCGGACGCAGGGGCCGACCGTACCTGGCGCCGTGCCTCACCCGTACGCCCCGAAACCCGCCAAGAACCGGCCGAGTTCGCCGTCTGCCGTCTGCCGTCTGCCGTCTGCCGTCTGCCGTCTGCCGTACGTCGGCGGCATCGGCAGTACCCCGTGCGCTCCGCCGTGGCGGCCGTACGGCATCCACCTGAGCCCCAGTTCACGAGGACACGTGCCCAGATGCCTGCGAACGAGTTCCCGAAGCAGTCCCCCGAGACGCCCGAGACGACCTCCGAGGACGTACGGGCCTGGCTGACGTCGGCCGTCGCCGAGGCGGCCGGCCTCGCCCCGTCGGCCGTCGCCCCGGAGCGCCCGATCGCTGAATTCGGTCTGGGCTCGCGGCAGTTGGTGACGTTGGCGGCGGAGCTGGCGGAGCGGCTCGGCCGCCCCCTGGAGCCCTCCCTCGTCTTCAACCACCCCACCATCGCGGCGATCGCCGAGACGGTCCTCGGCGAAGGACCCGCCCCGACGGCCGATCCGGCCCCGGCTTCGGCGCAGGCCGGCGCACCCGTACGGGCGGACGGCGACATCGCGATCATCTCAATGGCCTGCCGGTTCCCCGGGGGCGCCGACGATCCCGAGGCCCTCTGGCGGCTGCTGGCCGAGGGCGAGGACGCCGTCGGCGAGGTGCCCGCGGGCCGTTGGGACACCCGTGCGCTCCTGGACCCCGACCCGGAGGCCGCCGGCAAGGCGTACACCCTGCGCGGCGGCTTCCTGACCGGCATCGACCGCTTCGACGCGCCCTTCTTCGGGATCTCGGCCCGCGAGGCCGCGGCCATGGACCCGCAGCAGCGGCTTCTGCTGCGGACCGGCTGGGAGGCGATCGAACGCGCCGGGATCGTCCCGGAGACACTGAACGGCAGCTCCACGGGCGTCTACATCGGCCTGTACGACAGCGGATACCTCGCCTCGGCCCGGCTGGAGCAGCTCGACGGGCACGTAGGCACCGGTTCGGCGTCCAGCGTGGCGTCCGGGCGTATCGCGTACACCCTCGGTCTCCAGGGTCCGGCCGTGACCGTCGACACCGCCTGCTCCTCCTCCCTGGTCGCCCTGCACCTGGCGGCGCGAGCGCTGGCGAGCGGTGAGTGCGACCTCGCGCTGGCGGGTGGCGCCTCGCTCCTCGTGACGCCGCGCGGGCACGTCGAGTTCAGCAGACTGCGCGGACTGTCGCCGACCGGACGGTGCAGCCCGTTCTCCGCCGGAGCTGACGGGGTGGTGTGGGCCGAGGGCTGTGGTCTGGTGCTGCTCAAGCGGCTGGCGGACGCCCGCCGGGACGGCGACCGGATCCTCGCGGTCGTCAAGGGCTCGGCGGTCAACCAGGACGGCCGGAGCCAGGGCCTGAGCGCTCCCAACGGCCTCGCACAGGAACGGGTGTTGCGCGCGGCGCTCGACGACGCAGGACTCCGGCCGGAGGACCTGGACCACGTCGAGGCGCACGGCACCGGTACGCGGCTCGGCGACCCCATCGAAGGGCGGGCGCTGGCCTCGGTGTTCGGACCGGGACGCCCGGCGGGGCGGCCGCTCGGTGTCGGCTCCCTGAAGTCCAACATCGGTCACACCCAGGCCGCGGCGGGCATCGGCGGCGTCATCAAGACCGTCCTGTCCCTCGGTCACGAACTGATCCCCGCCTCCCTGCACGCCGAGACCCCGACCGAGCACGTCGACTGGACCGGCGGCGGCCTGCGTGTGCACAGCGCCGCCAGCGCGTGGCCGCGGCGCGCCGACCGGGTGCGGCGGGCCGGAGTGAGCGCGTTCGGCATCAGCGGAACCAACGCGCACGTGATCCTGGAGGAGGCGCCGCGGGACGCGGCGCGACCGCCCGCGACCGCACCGGCCACGCCCGCCCGGCGACAGGAAACCGAAGCGCCCGGCACGGGACGGGCCGCAGCGCTCTTCCCCCTGTCCGCCCGCACCCTGCCGGCCCTCCGGGGACAGGCCGCCCGCCTGCTCGACGCGCTCGCCGCACGGCCGGGCGCGGCGCTGCCCGCCGTGGCCGCGACCCTGGCCCACCACCGCACGCACTTCGAACACCGCGCCGTCGTCCGGGCGGGCAACCGCGACGAACTGCTCGCGGCCTTGCGCGCACTCGCCGCGGGACAGTCCGACCCCGAGCTCCTCGTCGGTCCCGGGCAGACGTGTCCGCCGGGGAAGCTGGCGTTCGTCTTCCCCGGCCAGGGCGCCCAGTGGTCCGGCATGGCCCGCGGACTGCTCGACACCTCCTCGGTGTTCGCGGACGAACTCGACCGGTGCGACGCGGCCCTGCGCCCGTTCACCGTCTGGTCGGTGGCGGCCGTCCTGCGCGGCGACGAGGGCGCTCCGCCCCTGGACCGGGTGGACGTCGTCCAGCCGGTCCTGTTCGCCGTGATGGTCTCCCTGGCCGCGGTGTGGCGGGACCTTGGCGTACGACCGGACGCGGTGATCGGGCACAGTCAGGGCGAGGTCGCCGCGGCCTGTGCGGCCGGCGGGCTCAGCCTCAACGACGCGGCGGCGGTGGTCGCCCTGCGCAGCCAGGCCCTGACCGCGCTGTCCGGCACCGGCACCATGGCCGTCGTCGCCCTGCCGCACACCGAGGTCGAGGCACACCTCGCCGGGCTCGGCGGCCGGGTCTGCGTCGCCGCCGTGAACAGCGGCCGCTCGACGGTGATCGCCGGAGACGCGGAACCGCTCGAAGCCCTGCTCACCGACCTCGACCGGCAGCAGGTGTTCGTCCGCCGCCTCGACGTCGACTACGCCTCCCACAGCGCCGGCGTCGAGCCGCTCCGCACGACGATCCTCGGCGAACTCGAGGGCGTCACCGTCTGCCCGACCCCCGTCGCCTGGTACTCCACGGTCACCGGCGAACCGGTCACGGAGGAACTCGAAGCCGACTACTGGTACACGAACCTGCGCGAACCCGTCCGCTTCGCGCCCACCGTGGAGCGCATGGTGGCCGACGGCTACCGCTGTTTCGTCGAACTCAGCCCCCACCCCTCCCTCCTCACCGCCCTGCGCACGGACGCCGAGGACTCCGGCCACGAGGACCTCGTCGCCGTCGGATCGCTGCGCCGTGACGAGGACGGAGCCGCCTGTCTGGACCGGGCCGCCGCCGAACTCCACGTCCACGGACGGCCTGTCGACTGGCACCGGCTGGTGCCCGACACGGAGACGGTCGAACTTCCCACGTACGCCTGGGACACACAGTCCTACTGGATCGAGCCCGAGCCCACGGCCGCGGCCCCCGGACTCCTCGACCGCGCCGCGCACCCGCTGCTCGGCATCCAGCTGCAGTCCGCGGACGAGACCCGCTGGACCTTCCGCAACGAGTGGTCCCCGGCCACCGCCGACTGGCTGCCCGACCACACCGTGTTCGGACGGCCCGTGGTGTCGGGCACCACCCTGATGGAGCTGTGCCGCGCCGCCCTCGCCGTGGCCCGCCCGGACGCTCCCGGCGACGTGACCGACCTGCTCCTGCTCGCGCCCCTCGTCCTGCCGGAGTCCGGCACGGTCGAGGTGTCCGTCGAGGTGGTCACCGCCGGCTCCGCCCCGGAGATCACCGTGCACAGCCGCCCGCGCGGCCGGCAGGACCCGGAGTGGACCCTGCACGCGACCGCTTCGGCGGCCGGCCCCGTCCCGGCGCCGCCCGCCCGGACGCCGGTGTGGCCGGAGGCCGCCGAGTCCGTCTGGAGCACGCGGACGTACGAGCGGCTGAGCGCCCTCGGTCTGGGCTACGGCCCGGCGTTCCAGGGCGTTCGTTCGGCGGTCCCGACCACCGTCGACGGCGAGCTGCTGGCCCGGCTCTCCCTGCCCACCGTGGCCCGGGGGAGTACCGACTCCTATCCCGTCCACCCGGCGCTGCTGGACGCGGCGCTGCACGTGGCCGCCGCGCTGGACACGGGCGGCGCGTCCGACGGCCGGGTCCTGCTGCCGGTCGCGGTGGGCCGCTGCGTCCTGCCGCCCGGCGGCACCGACGACCTCACGGCGCTGGTCCGGAGGTCGGGCGGCTCCGGGACGGACCTCACCCTCGACGTGACACTGTGGGACGCGGACGGCCTTCCGGCGGGCCGACTGGAGGACGTACGGCTGCGGGCCGCCGACCCGGCGGACCTGAACGGCGCCTCGGAGAACGGCCGTCACCTGTACGAAGTGGCATGGACGGCCGCCCCCGAGGAACCCGCCGGAACCCCGGCCGCCGTGTGGGCCGTCCACGGCGACCGCTCGGACCCGGACGTCCGGGCCGCCGTACGCGGTCTGGAGGCGGCGGGGCACCAGGTGCGGGAGACGGACGCCGACATCCTCGTACGGTTCTGGCCGCGTCCGGCGGCCGACGCGGAACCGGCCGCCACCGCACAGGAGTTGGCCGCCGACGCGCTGGCCGAACTGCGTGACCTCTCGTCGCTCGCGGAGGACCGGCTGCCCGCCCGGACCGTGTGGGTGACCCGCGGCGCGATCGCGACCGGTGCCGGAGACACCGTGCCCGGGCTGGCCCAGTCCGTGCTGTGGGGCATGGCCCGCAGTGCCCGGACCGAACACCCGCACCTCGGACTGACCCTGCTCGACCTCGACGGCTCCGGCCCCTCCGGCGACGTCCTCCCGGCTGCCCTCGCGCACCCCGACGAGCCCGAACTCGCCCTCCGGGCGGGCGCCTTGCTCGTTCCGCGGCTCGTGCGCGCCCGCCCGACGGACACCTTGCGGATCCCGGCCGGGGACCAGTACGAACTGACCGGACCCCCGACGGACCCTGCCCTGCGCGCGGTCGCGCCCCACGCCCTCGCACCCGGCCAGGTCAGGATCCAGGTGCACGCCGTCGCGGTCCCCGAACCGGGCAGCGCGCGGCCCCGTACCGCGTGCGCCGGTGTGCTGACCGAGGCCGGCGCCGGGACCGGGGACCTCGCTCCCGGTCTGCGGGTCTGCGCCCTCGCCGAGACGCCACCCGGCTCCGAGGCGGTCGCCGACGCACGGATGCTCGCGGCGCTCCCGGACGACGTGCCGTTCACCACCGCGGCAGCCCTGGCCCTCGCGGCCGGTGGCGCACGCGGCGCGGGACAACCGGCCGAGGCGCTGCACGCCGCCCTCACCGGGCCGACACGGCCCGTCCGCCCCCGGACCCTGTCCGTCACCGGCGCGCGCGAGACGCTTCGGCGGCGGACCGCGTCCGGCGCGCCCGTCGTCCTCGACCTGGTCGGGCGTCCCGACCCGGTGCCCACGGACGGCACGGTGCTGATCACCGGCGGTCTCGGAGCGGTCGGCCGCCACATCGCCCGACTTCTCGCCGAACACGGGGTCCCACGACTGATTCTGACGTCCCGTCGGGGCCCGGACGATCCACGCGCCGACGAGGCCACCGCCGAACTGACCGCGCTCGGTGCCGAGGTGGAGATCGCCGCGTGCGACGTCGCGGACGCCGAAGCCCTGACCGGCGTACTCGCCCAGGTGACAGCGGAGTTGCCACTGCGCGGTGTCGTCCACTGCGCCGGAGTCCTGGCCGACGGGGTGATCGCCGACCTGACGCCCGAACGCCTCGCGAAGGTGCTGCGTCCCAAGGTCGACGGCGCCGCCCAACTGCACCGGCTCACCGCCGACATGCCCCTCGACCTGTTCCTGCTGGTCTCCTCGGCCGCCGGCGTCGTCGGCACCGCCGGCCAGGCCAACTACGCCGCGGCCAACGTCTTCCTCGACCAACTCGCCCACCACCGGGCCGCCCTGGGCCTGCCCGGCGTCTCGGTCTCCTTCGGTGCCTGGGCGGGCGAGGGCCTCGCCGCCGAACACGCCGACCTGGACCGCATGGCCCGTGTCGGCCACCGCGCCCTCACCCCGGACCAGGGCCGAGAACTCGTCGAGCTCGCCCTGCTCCGGGGCACACCGCACCTGGTCGCCTGGTCCCTGGACCTGCCCCGGCTGCGCGAGAACACGGCGGCTGCGGGCACGGCACTGTGGAGCTCGTTGCTGCCCTCGCCGCGCGGCGACCGGGACGGCGGCGAAGGTCTGGCGGCCCGGCTGGCCCGGCTGCCGGAGGCCGAGCGCGCCGCACGCGTCCTGGCGCTGGTCCGCGAGGAGGCCGCCAGGGCACTCGGCCTGCGCTCGGCCGAATCCATCGGGCCCGACCGGCCGTTGCGCGAGCTCGGCATGGACTCGGTGACGGCGGTGGAGCTGCGCAACCGCATCGGCACCCGTATCGGAGCCAGGCTCCCCGCCACCCTGCTCTTCGACCACCCCACCGCGGGCCGGCTCACCGCGCACCTGCTGGCCACCGCACTCGCCGCGGGCGCCCCCGGGGCCCCGCGGAGCGCGCCCGGTCCGCGGCACGCCCGCGACACCACGCCCGCCGCGGACGAGCCGCTGGCCCTGGTGGGCATGGCGTGCCGTATGCCCGGCGGCGTGCGCGACCCCGAGGGTCTGTGGCACCTCGTCGCCGAGGGCCGCGACGCGGTCGGCCCGTTCCCCCGGGCACGCTGGGACGTGCGGTCGCTGTACGACCCCGACCCGGAAGCCCTGGGCAAGTCGTACGCCCGGGAGGGCGGATTCCTCGACGACCTGGACCGCTTCGACGCGGGCTTCTTCGGCATCACCCCGAAGGAGGCGGCGGCCATGGACCCGCAGCAGCGCGTGCTGCTGGAGACGGCGTGGGAGGCGCTGGAGCGTGCCGGCATCGTCCCCTCCGACCTGGCGGGCAGCCCCACCGGTGTGTACGTCGGCATGTTCGGCAGCGACTACCTCGCGGGCTCCCGGCTCGATCAACTGGACGGGTACGTCGGCACCGGGTCGGCGCTGAGCGTGGCCTCTGGACGGCTCGCGTACACGCTGGGTCTGAACGGACCGGCGCTGACCGTGGACACGGCCTGCTCCTCGTCGCTCGTGGCGCTGCACCTGGCGGCACAGGCACTGCGGTCGGGCGAGTGCGACCTCGCGCTCGCCGGCGGGGTGACCCTCATGGTGACACCGGGAACGTTCGTCGAGTTCAGCCGTCTGCGGGGGCTTTCCCCGACCGGCCGCTGCCGCTCCTTCTCCGACGACGCCGACGGAGCCGTCTGGGCCGAGGGCGCGGGCATGGTCGTACTGAAGCGGCTCGGCGACGCGCGCCGCGACGGCGACGAGGTGCTCGCCGTGCTGCGCGGTACCGCGGTCAACCAGGACGGCCGCAGCCAGGGACTGTCCGCGCCCAACGGCCCGGCCCAGGAGCAGGTGGTCCGGCGGGCGCTGGAGCTGTCCGGGCTGCAACCCGCAGACATCGACCACGTCGAGGCGCACGGGACCGGGACGACGCTCGGCGACCCGATCGAGGCGAACGCCCTGGCCGAGGTCTTCGGCGCCTCGCGCCCGCAGGACCGCCCCCTGCATCTCGGCTCGCTCAAGTCCAACATCGGACACGCGCAGGCCGCTTCGGGTGTGCTCGGGCTGATCAAGGTCGTCCAGTCCCTGCGCCACCACTCGCTGCCGCGCACCCTGCACGCCGACACACCAAGTCGCCACGTCGACTGGGACGGCAGCGGGTTGCGACTGCTGCGGGAGACGACTCCCTGGCCGTCCACGAGGGAACGCGTACGGCGGGCCGGTGTGAGCGCCTTCGGGATCAGCGGAACCAACGCGCACCTGGTCGTGGAAGAGGCCCCGCGGGCCGAGGAGCGGCCCCCGGCCGAAGCCGGCACCGGCAAGCGACTGTTCGTGCTGTCCGGGCGCAGCGAGGCCGCCGTGCGCGGTCAGGCCGCGCGGCTGTCCCGGTACCTCGCACCGGACGTCGCTCTGCCGGACGTGGCCCACACCCTGGCGCGACACCGCGGCCACTTCGAACGGCGGGCGGGGATCGTGGCGGGCGACCGCGACGAACTGCGCGCCCGGCTCGACGCGCTGGCGAGCGGACGGACACCGCCGGGCCGGTCCCATGAGGGGCGCACGGGCAAGGTGGCCTTCGTCTTCGCCGGGCACGGCGGCCAATGGGCGGGCATGGGAACGGAGTTGACGGACGAGTCGGAGGCCTTCCACGAGGAGCTGTCCCGGATCGACGAAGCGGTGCACCGTCACGTCGGCTGGTCGGTCCTCAACGTGCTGCGAGCCCCGGAGGAGTTCGCCCCGCTCGAGCGGACGGAGTTCCTGCAGCCGGTGCTGTTCGCGCTGAACGCGGCCCTTGCCGCCGCATGGCGGGCGCTCGGCGTGCGGCCGGACGCCGTGGTCGGGCACAGCCTCGGCGAGATCGCCGCCGCGTACACCGCGGGCGCCCTCACCCTGGACGACGCCGCGGCCGTGGTCGCCGGGCGCGCCGGCGCGGTCGTCCCGCTGGTCGGACAGGGCGGCATGCTGTCCCTGGAACTCCCGCCCGCGGAGGTCGAGGACCTGCTCGGGCCCCACCGGGGCCGGCTGTTCGTCGCGGCCGTCAACAGCGCGCACTCCACGGCCGTGTCCGGCGACACCGACGCGCTGGACGGGCTGCGCAGGCAGCTCGACGCGCGGGGCATCCCCGTACGACGGCTGTCGACCCCGTTCGCCTCCCACACCCCCCTGATGGACCCGGTCCGCGAGGACCTGCTCGACCGGCTCACCGGCATCAGGGGCACCCGCGCACCGACCCCGCTCTACTCGACGGTGCTGGCCGCGCCCGTGCCCGGTGACCGGCTGGACGCCGACCACTGGTACGCGAACCTCGGCCGCCCGGTCCGATTCGCCGACACGATCCGGCGGATGCTCGACGACGGCTACCGCCATTTCGTCGAGCTGAGCCCGCACCCGACGCTCACCGCGTCGGTCGAGGCGGTGGCGGCCGAGGCCGGGATCGACGCGGTGGCCGTCGGCTCGCTGAGCCGCCAGCGCGACGGTCAGGACGTACTGCTGCGCGGGCTCGGGGAGTTGTACGAGGCTGGATACACGCCCGACTGGGCGGCACTGTTCCCGCGCGGCCGCCGGGTCGACCTCCCCACGTACGCCTTCGCCCGCGAACGCCACTGGCTCGCACCCGCCCCGGTCGCCGCGACGACCGGTGGCCCACCGCTTCTCGGCACGCACGTCGAGGCCAGCGACACACCCGACCGGCACCTCTTCCAGAACGAGATCGACCTGCGCGACAGCCGCTTCGCCTACCTCCGCGACCACCGGGTCGGCGGCGAGGTCTGGCTGCCCGGCGCCTCCTTCCTCGAACTGGCCCTGGAGGCCGCCTCGGTACCGGCCGGTGGTGAAGCGGGGGACGGCGGTGAGGTGCGACTCGCCGACGTGCGGTTCGTGCGGCCCCTGGCGCTCGACGCGGAACGGCCCGTACGGGTGCAACTGGTCCTCCAGCCCGCCGAGAACGGCTCGCGGGACTTCACCATCTCCTCGGCTCCCGCCGGTGAGCGGCCGGCCCGGTGGGAGCGGCATGTCACCGGACGCGTCCTGACCGGCGCCGCCGAATCCGCGCCCGACGCGGACGAGGAGCCTGCCGTGCTGCGCGAACGGTGCGGGGAGGAAGCCGACCTGTCGGCCGTCTACGCGAGGCTGACCGCCCTCGGCATCGAGTACGGCCCCGCCTTCCGGGGCCTGGAACAGGGACACCGCACGGACTCCGAAGCGGTGGGCCGGCTCGCCCGGCGTCCTGCCGCCGGTCATCTCGTGCACCCCGCGGTGCTCGACGCCGCCTTCCACACGGCGGCGCTGCCCGCGAACGCCCCCGAGGGCCGGGCGTTCGTGCCCGCCGGTGCCGGTCGGGTGCGCTTCACCGGCCGTCGCGGCACTCCCGCGTGGGCGACCTGCCGACTGCGTTCCGTGGAGGGCGACTCCGCGCTGCTGGACCTGCGGCTCTGGGACGAGGACGACCAACTGGTCCTGGAGGCGACGGGGTTCGCACTGGCCGCGCTCACACGCGCGGACGGTGCGCTCTTCGAGACCCGCTGGCAGCCGCGCCCCGACGCACAGGAGCCCACCGGCAGGGGCAGTTGGCTCGTCCTCGCCGACGGGACCGGAGTGGGTGCCGCGCTCACGGAGCGCCTGGCCGCCGCCTCGACCCCGCACGTGATCGCCCGCCCCGGCGAGGCGTTCGACACCGAGGGCCCCGGCCGTTACGTCCTCGATCCGGCAGACCCGGGGCAGGTGGCCCGGCTGCTCGACGAGGCCTTCGCGGACGGACCGCCCGAACGGGTGGTGCAGTTGTCCGCGCTCGACGCACCCCCGATCGAGGACGTCGCCACGGCCGAGGAGGCCGCGCGACGGTGCTGCCTCAGCACCCTGCACCTGGTGCGGGCGCTCGCCGACCACCCGCAGGGCCGCGCCCCGCGCCTGTTCGTGGTCGTGCGGGGCAGCCAGGCCGCGGGCGACAGCACGCAGGTGACGCACCCCCAGCAGGCACTCGCCTGGGGCTTCGGCCTCGCGGTGGCCCAGGAACACCCGGAACTGTCGACCACGCTGATCGACCTTCCGGCCACGGACGGCGGTGACGCCCTGTGGACGCAGCTGCGGCACGCGGACGACGAACGGCTCGTCGCGCTGCGGGAGTCGGGCCGCCTGGTACCGAGACTGGCCCGCACCCGCCCCGACGACGGCGGCCACGAGGGGATCACCGCGGACGGCGTGTACCTGATCACGGGCGGCCTCGGCGGCCTCGGCCGGGTGGTCGCCGAGCGGCTGGTCCGCCTGGGTGCCCGCCGGCTGGCCCTGATGAGCCGCGGCGAGCCCGACGCGGAGACGGCGACCTGGATCACGGGGCTCGAAGCCCGCGGTGTCACCGTGTGCACCGCCCGCGCGGACGTGGCCGACCGTGACGGCCTGACGGCCGCCCTGGACGCCGTACGGCAGGCGGCCGGACCGATCGCCGGGGTCGTCCACGCGGCCGGCGTCCTCGACGACGCCACGGTGGCCACCCTGACCGACGACCGCGTCCTGAGCGTGCTCGCGCCCAAGGTCCTGGGCACCGCCCTGCTCACCGAACTCGTCCCGGAGGCGAAGCAGTTCGTGCTCTTCGCCTCGGCGGCCGGCCTGCTCGGCTCGGCCGGGCAGAGCGCGTACGCGGCGGCGAACGCCTTCCTCGACGCCTGGGCGCACCACCTGTCCCGTACCGACCGCAGGGCGCTGAGTCTGGACTGGGGCGCCTGGGCGGGAGTCGGCATGGTCGCCGGGTCCGGGACCCGGGCCGCGGAGACCGGCCGGTCGGGTCTCGCCGCCTTCTCCCCGCAGGAGGGCGGCGACCTGTTCGAGCGGGTACTCACCACATCCCGCCGCCAACTCGCGCCTCTCGCCCTGGACCGGGAGACGCTGGCGCTCGACCCGGACGTGGTTCGCACCCGCCCGATCCTGGGCGACCTGATCACCGCCACGGCGGCCTCGGCGGACACGGACGGCCTCGTCACCCGGGTGTTCGCGGCGACCACGGACCGCGACCGGGAGGCATGGCTCGAAGCGTACGTACGGGCCAAGGTCGGCCAGGTCTCCGGCGGTGCGGTCGACGTGTCCGCGGTCACGCCCCTGAAGGAACTGGGCCTGGACTCCCTGATGCTCGTCCGGCTGCGCAACGCCTTCGCACGCGAGCTGCGCGCCGAACTCCCCGCCGCCGCCGTGTTCTCGGCCTCCGACATCCGGGGCCTGGCACGAGCACTGGGCGAGGTGCTGCCCGAGGAAGGCTCCGGGGCACGGGAAGGGGAACGGCGGCCCGAGCGCGCACCCGGGGCGACCGGGGTACCCGAGAGCGAACTGCGGCCCGCGACCCGCGACATGGTACGGCTGCTGCGCAGCGCCCGGCCGGACATGCCCGACGCGGCGCATGCCATCGGCCTGGCCCTGCGGCTCACCGCACCGACCACCCGCGAGGCGCTTTCGGACATTCTCACCCGCCTCGCCGGACGGCACGCCGCCCTGCGCACGGGGATGCCGGGTGGCGGCGGACAGGGCCGGCAGATGTGCGTGGAAAGGAAGTTGACCTCACCACTCCTGCGCTGGACTGAGGTGAGCGGCGACGCCGGACTCGACCCCGCCGACCGGCTGCGCCGACTGCTGGAGCCACCCTTCGACCTGGCGGACGCGCCGCTCTGGCGCTTCGAGTTGCTGGACGCGGGTGAGGGCGACCGGCTCCTCGTGTTCGGCGCGCACCACGCGGTGAGCGATCTGCAGTCGCTGCTGCTCGTCGCGGGGGAGATCGACGCCGAACTGTCCGGCACGTCGCTCGGCGACTCCGTCACCAATCGCGATCTCGACCTCCTGATCGAGGCCCAGCGCACCGACGTCACCCCCGGTGCGGGCGCGGACGCGGGAGCGGACACGGCCGAGTGGCGCGAGGCCTTCCACGGCGCCGCCCGCCTCGACCTGACCCTCGCCCGGCCCCGCCCGGAGACCCGTTCGTACCAGGCCGGGAGCGTGACCGTGGAGATACCCGACGGGCTCATGGAACGGGTGACGGCGGCCGCGAGCCGGCTCGCCGTCACACCCGCCAGCTTCTGCCTGGGCACCCTGACCGTGCTGCTGGCCAGGGCGCGGGAACGGGAGCGCTTCGTGCTCGCCGTGCCCGTCGACACCCGGATCCACGCCGACGCGTACGACGCGGTGGGCTTCTTCGGGGTGCCCGTCCCGTTCCCGGCACAGGCCGGGCCGGGGGAGCGGATCGAGGACGTGTTGCGCCGCACGGACGCGCGCCTCGACCGGGTCCTCGCCAAGGGCGCCATGTTCTCGGACGTGTTGCCGACCCTCGCCGGACAGGGGCTGCACCGGGCGAACGCGCCCCTGGTGGAGGTGTACTTCAACTACGTACGTTCCTCCGCCGGCCGCTTCGAACGGCTGGAGGTGCTCCCCGCCGGCACGGGCTACTCCGACCTCGACCTCATGATCACCATGACCCCGGACGCGGGCCGCGTCCGCCTCGACCACAACCTCGACATTTTGGACGCGGCGACCTCGACCGACCTGGCGGGGCAGTTCCTGCGGCTGCTCGCGGACGCGGCCGAGGACCCGACGACGGCGGTCCGTGCGGCGGTGGAGACGATCGGTGCGGAGCCGATCGGTGCGGTGGCGCACACGGGTCGTGCGGCGGCAAAGACGGTCCGTGCGGCGGCGGGGAACGGCGGTGCGGTGACGGGTGTCCCGGTCGCGGGCGAGCCCGCCACCGGCCCGCGCCGCTCGCTCGCTCTCGCCGCCACGTTCGCGCTGGGCCATCTGCCCCAGCTGTGCGCGGCGGCGGTCGAGGAGGCGACGGGCGAGGAGGGGACACCGGACGAGGCACGGGACGGAGCACCCGACCGGGTGCGGGACGCGGGCACGACGATCGCCGAAGCCCCGTACCACCAGGTGCTCGCCGCCCTGCGCGACCCGTCGGGCGTCTTCGCCGACCCCGCGTCGGCGGCGGGTGTGGTGCTGCTGCGGGCGGTGGACCTGGAACGGTTCGGCCCGGTCACCGACGAGGTGCTCGACGAGCTGCGCACCGCGTACCCGGCGGCACTGAAGGCCGTGTCCGAGCGCACCCGCAAGCCGCTGATCGTGGGCTTCCTGCCCACCGCGCGCGAGGAGGGCCGTTTCACGCGGTGGGAGGACGACCTCGCCGCCGAACTCACCGGCTCCCCCGGCATCGCGGTGCTCCGCCCGGACGACTGGACACGCCACCACGCCGTCGCGGAACGCTTCGACGAACGAACCGATCGGCTGGCCCACCTCCCCTTCACACCGCACTTCCAGGCGGCGGTGGCCCTGCGGGTGGCCGACGTCGTACGAGCGGTGCGGCGACCCACGCCGAAGGTGATCGCGGTGGACGGCGACCAGACCCTGTGGGGCGGAGTGGCCGGGGAGATCGGCCCGGACGCGGTGGACCTGACCGGTCATCGCGCCCTTCTCGCGCGCAGGCTGCTGGACTGGCGGGCCGCGGGTGTGCTGCTGGCACTGGTCAGCAACAACGACGAGGACACGGTACGAGCCGTCCTGGACCGCCCGGACAGCCTGTTGAAGCCCGAGCACTTCAGCGCGTTCTCCGCCACCTGGGGGCCTAAGCCGGACCGTCTCTCCCGGGCGGCGCGCGCGCTCGGCCTGGGACTCGACAGCTTCCTCTACCTGGACGACAACCCGGTCGAGATCGCGGCCATGCGGTCGGCGCTGCCGCAGGTGCTGTCACTGACCTGCCCACCGGCGGCCGAACTCGGCCACTTCCTCGGCCGGTTGTGGCCGGCGGTCCCGGTGGCGGCGACGGTCGAGGACGGTCTGCGGGCACGGTTCTACGCGCAGGAAAGGGAACGGGACGCGGCCCGCGAACAGGCCGGATTCGAGGAGTTCCTCGCCCGGCTGGAACTTCAGGTCGACATCCGGGCCCTCTCCGAGGGCGACGAAGAGCGGGCCGGACAACTCGTGCGCCGGACCAATCAGTTCGTGCTGCACCCCCGGTCGGCCGACGGCGGCGATCTGGCGCGGTGGCGGGAACACGGCGAGGTGTGGACGGCCGCGGCACGCGACCGGTTCGGCGACTACGGGCAGATCGGACTGTTCGCCCTGCGCGCGGAAGGCGGCCGACTCGACGTCCTCGCCTGGGCGATGAGCTGCCGTGCGCTCGGCCGCGGCGTCGAGGAACGGATGCTGCGGTGGCTGGCCGACCGTGCCGACCAGCTGGGCTGCGCGAAGGTCCGCCTGACGGCGGAGCGCACCGCGCGCAACCTGCCGGCCCGGCGTCTGCTGGCCGCGCTCGGCGGCGGCGACCCGGACGACGCGCGCCTGGAGAGCGTGGTCACGCCCGAGCAGCTGCGGGCCTTCCGCTCCTGGCGGCGACGGTGAGCGGGACGGCCACGGCGCGTGGCCCGGTCGGTGACAGCGGTGCGGGAAAGGACAGTGCACAGGGTGAAGGGCTCTCATGCGTGAAGTGAACGAGGACACGTCGTCGTACGCCGGTCGGCGGGCGGCGGGTGAGGCGATCGAGCGCGGTGACGGGGGGCTGAGCGTGGAGGCCCTGCTGTCCAGGGCCGGGCTGACGTCGGCGTCCGAAGCGACCACGACCGGTCCGCAACCGGGTGGGGCATCAGGTGCGCGTGCCGTTTCGCGTCGTGCGGACGTGGACGCGGATACCGGCGCGGGAGTGCCGCCGTTCGACGCCGGTGCGAGTACGAGTACGAGTACGAGTGTGGGTGTGGGTGCGGGTGCGGGTGCGGGTGCGGGTGACGGTGACGGCACCGGATGTGGTGCCGACAGCCCGGGCGACGCCGTGCCCACCCCCGCGGCACCCGACGTGGACGGCCTGGCCTCCGCGATCGCCGAGGCGGCCGGCCCCTTCGTACCCGAAGGACGGCTGTCGCCCGACACCGACTTCTTCGACGCCGGCGGCACCTCCGTCGGTGCCGTGGAACTCGTCGCGGCGCTGGAGGACGCACTGGGCGTGGAGATGGACCTCGACGAGGTGTTCGCCGACGCCCGGCCGCGCAGCCTCGCCCGGCGCTGGCTGGCCACGGTCGGCGCCGCGGCGGCCCCCGCCGTGCCGGACACCTCGGAAACCCCCACGCCCGCGGGGAGTTCGGCCCCGCCGGAACCGATACCGCGCACGTCTCCGCCCGGGACGCCACCCCGTACTCCCTCGCCCGGGACGGCACCCCGCACCGCACCTCCCGGGACGGCACCCCGCACCCCACCGCCGGGGACGAGGACCGACTCCTGGACGGCCGCCGGCGACACCCCGTCCTCACCCTCCTCCCCGTCGTCCCCGTACTCCTCGGCCCGACCCGAAGACCTGGACCAGATCCTGGCCGACCTCTCGCTCGCCGACCGTCTGCCCTGGACGGGCTCGCCCGAGCCGGTGCCGCCTCGCCGGATCCTGCTCACCGGCGCCACCGGCTTCCTCGGCGGCCATCTGCTCCTAGACCTGCTCAGGCACAGCGACGCCCACGTGTACTGCCTCGTCCGCGCCGCCGACGACGAGGCGGCCTCGGCCCGCCTCGGCGCCGCGCTGAAGACCCACCGGCTGCCCTGGTCGTCGGAGATCCGCCGCCGGGTGACGGTGCTCCCCGGCGACATCCGGCGCCCGCGCCTGGGCCTGTCGGACGACGTCTGGAACACGCTCGCCCACGAACTGGACAGCGTGGTCGGGGTGGCGGCGGCCGTGGACTTCCTGCGCGGCTACCGGTCGCTGCGGCAGAGCAACGTCCTCGGCGCGCTGACCCTGGCCGAACTCGCGGCGACCGGGGCGCCGAAGCCGCTGCACCACATCTCCTCGATCGCGGTCTTCAACGAGGTCGGCATCGCCTCCATGGGAGAGGACGACCGACTCGCCCATGTCGACCGTCTCGTGGCGGGCTACGACCAGACGAAGTGGGCCGCCGAGGTCGCGCTGCGCAGGGCACGCGACCACGGTCTGGTCGTCACCGCGTTGCGCCCCGGAGGCATCGGCGGTCACACGAAGACCGGTGCCTACAACCCGCAGGACCTCAGCAGCGGGCTCGTCTCGGCCTTCGCCCGCTTCCGCACCGTACCCGCCTTCAGGTACCTGAACTCGGCCCCGGTGGACTGGGTGAGCCGGGTCGCGGCCGCCGTCGTCTGCGAACCGGACGCCTGGGGCCACGACTACAACCTGACCGGCCTGCCCAACACCCTCGACGATGTCGTACGGGACATGGCGTTCGGCGGCATGCACGTACGCGTACAGGACTGGGACGAGTGGCGCGCCGACGTCCTGGGCCGCCTTGAGGCCGACCCCGTGCCCGAACTGGACTTCCTGACCCGCGTGTTGCGCAGTCCCACCGCCCTCAGGCTGTGCGAGGCCACGCTGAAGGGGCCGGCGGCCACCGGTGAACGCACCGCCGCGCTCGTCGAGGCGCTCGGGCTTCGGCCCCCGGCCCGCTACGACTCCCAGGCGCAGCTGAGGACCTTCGAGCGTCTCGCCCAGGACGGCCTGGCCAGGCTCCCGCACAAGGACGACCAGCCCTATCTGTGGTTCTCCGAGACGACCGAGGGCTTCGTGGGGCCCGTCGGCACCGCCGCCGAAACCCCCTGCTCGATGGCGCTGACCCTCTCCATCGCGAGCATGTACCAACTGGCGCGGGAGCGGAGGGTGGACGCCGGTGGCGAGCTCGTGTGCCCCGCCGTGCATCCCGAACCGCTGGTCGTGGCACACGGGGACCTCTGGATCCGCCCCGAGGAGGGCATTCCGCGGCAGCACGGACAGCACCATCGACTCCTGCGCTACCGACTGCTGTTGCGGGACGCCGACGGCGGCCGCTGGTGGCTGGAGGGCCACAAGCACGCCCGCGCCCGCCGTGACGTGTGGCGCCAGACCCGCGCGCTGCGCGTCGAGATCGGCCGCGAGGGAGAACCGGCCGCCCTCACAGGGGAGTTGGTCGTGCCCGCGGACAGCTACGTACGCGACCAGATCGACGGCATCAAGGTCGATCCGCGCCTGACCGCCCGGGAACAGCGGGCCGCCAAGCTGACCTGGCTCGCATGGTTCGGCCTGGAGATGGGCCGCGGACTGCTCGGCCCCTTCGCCCGGGCCGCCGCGGACCTCCTCGACCTGCGCCGCACCCCGACCCCCTCGGAGCACCGCCGATGATCCTCAGAACCGCCGCCTCCCGCACCCGGCAGCCGCTCCGAAAGGTCCGGACTGCCACGGCCCCGCACCCCCTCCGCCACCGCCTCGACCCGACGCGGGTCGAGGAGATCCCCTTCACGACCCGGGACGGCGTACGCCTCGCGCTCACCCGCGTCGACAGCGGCGAGCAGGACCGGCCCGCCGTGCTGCTCCTGCACGGGCACACCGCGTCCGCCGACATGTTCCTGCTCCCCGAGACCCGCAACCTCGTCGACGCCCTGCTCGACGACGGCTACGAGCCCTGGCTGCTCGACTGGCGGGGCAGCCGCCGCTTCCCCTACAACGAGACCGGCCGGCGGTACACGTACGACGACGTCGCCCTGTACGACATCCCCGAGGCCGTCTCCCGCGTCCGTGAACGCGTCGGCGACCGGCCCCTGTTCGTGGTCGCCCACTGCGTCGGCTCCCTCACCCTGTCGCTGAGCATGACGGCGGGACTGGTGCCCGGGCTCGCGGGCGTGGTCTCCCAGGGTGTGTTCCTGACGCCGAAGCTCGCGGGACGCACCTCGCTGCGCATGACGGTGGCGGGTGAACTGCTGCGCAACCGGATCGACCACATCCCGGTCGACTTCCGCAAGGTGGGCCTGCGGTCGAAGTACACGCCCCTGTTCGCCCTCGCGTCACGCGGGTCGGCCTGCCCGGACCCGACCTGCCAGATCCTCCACAACTCGGCCTGGGGCTCGGGTGCCTCGCTCTTCGTGCACGAGAACCTGTCCGACGCCACCCACGACCGGCTCGCCGAACTCCTCGGGCCCGCGCCCCTGTGGATCCTGCCCCACCTGCGCCGCATCGAACTGGCCCGCACCGTCGTCCGCTGGCACGACACCGATCACCGCTACCGGACGCTGCCGCCCAACGCGCTGGACGCGGCGGCCCGCATCGACACTCCGGTACTGCTGCTCGCGGGCAGCGAGAACGGACTGTGGCTCGACTCGCAGCGGCTCTGCCACGAGGTACTGACACACCGGCAGCCGCAGCTGGACGTCTCGTACACCGAGATCCCCGGCTACGGTCACCTCGACACGTTCCTGGGCCGGGGCGCCGCCCTCGACGTGTTCGGGCACATCCTCGAATTCCTCGGCGAACGACGGTGACGGCGGCCCGTGCGGCCGGATACCGTACCCGTCAGTAACCGGATCGCACCCAGGAGGCCCCATGCCGCAGCTCGATGTCGACGGCGCCGCGCTGACGTACGACGACGAGGGCCCCCGCGACGGTGGCGGCGTCCCCCTGGTGTTCCTGCACGGCTGGACGGCCAACCGGCACCGCTGGGACCACCAGGTGGCGCATTTCGCCGAGAAGCGGCGGGTGGTCCGGCTGGACCTGCGCGGGCACGGCGAGAGCGGCGGGGCGGGGGTGCGTACGATCGCGGAGCTGGCGACGGACGTCCTCGCCGTCCTCGACCACCTGAAGATCGAGCGCTGCGTCCTGGTCGGTCACTCCATGGGCGGGATGATCTCCCAGACCATCGCCCTCGCCCACCCCGAGCGGGTCGAACGCATGGTCCTGGTCAGCTCGATCAGCAGGATGACCTACAGCCGGGGGCGGGGCCTGCTCATGGCCGCGTCGACGCTGGTGCCGTTCAAGCTGTTCGTCGCCACCAACATCCAGCGCGCCTTCGCCCCGGGCTATCCGCGCGAGGAGATCCGGGAGTACGTGCGGACCTCGGCGTGCACCCCGCGCGAGGTGGTCATGACGCTGTACGGCGCCATGCGGTCCTTCGACGTCCTCGACCGGCTCGGCGAGATCCGCACCCCGACCCTCCTGGTCCACGGCTACTACGACATCCAACTGCCCGTCGGACAGATGCTCCGGATGGCGAAGGCCTACCCGGACGCCGTCGTGCGGATCCTGGACGCCGGCCACGAGCTGCCCGTGGAGAAGCCGACGGAACTCACCGCCGCGCTCGACGGGTTCGTGACCGACCGGCCGTAGCCGACGGATCCCTGGTGGACACCTGCTGGACTCCGTGGACCGGTGGTCGTTCAGGAGGCCCGGTAGATCCCCTCGGGTTCGTCATGCGCCATCGCGGCGTACTCCTCGAAACCGAGATTGCCGATGCTCAGGTTCGCGTGGATGTCGTGAATCCCCGCGGGGACGGTACGGAAGGAGCGCCCGAACTCGGTGAGCCGCCGGTGGTCCTCGTCGTCCTCGCACTCCTCCCGCGTCAGCGTGGTGACCGCCAGCAGCGCGTGGTGCGCGGCACGCATGGTGGTCCCGTCGGCGAGGAAGACGACCGACAGGTTCTCGTCCGCGCGGACCGCGGCGACCACGTCGTCGACGCCGGCCTCCGCCCAGGCCGGGTCGTCCACGATATGGAGTCCCGCCGCGTACTGCCCGTCACCCCCGCCGCCCCGGGGCTCCGCCAGGGCGGCCGTCACGGCCCGCCAGGACACGTCGTCGTGATAGTCCGTCCTGACGATCAGCGCATCGAATTCGTCCCGGCCGACGACGGCGGGCAACGCGTTCATGGAACGTTCTCCTCGGTGACTGCGGTGACTGCGGTGACTGCGGTGACTGCGGTGGGGCGACCGGTCGACGGTACGACGTCCACGCCGTCCGGAAGGGCAGTCGGGGCCGTCGCCCCCGCCATGGGTTCGGCACCGGCCGGTATCGGCAGAGCGCGAACGTACCGAGGCGCTCCCTGTTCCCCGTTCCCCGGCCGCCGGGGAGAGGTGACGGGCAGGACGGGCGATCACGCTGCCCCGGAAACCTCTACAGCAACGTAGAAGACGGCGTGTCGGCGGTGTGCCCCACCGCCGCCGCGAACTCCGTGAGCAGCGCCGCGGCGCTCGCCACGTCGCTCGTCAGGGAGCGGTCCTCCATCGCCGGGTTCAGCACCGCGGCGGCCCGTGCGTAGGCGCGCCCCGCGGGGGTCAGTGGGTCGGGGACCGTACCGCGCTGGCGCAAGGCCCGTACCGCGGCCACCAGTTCGCAGCCCAGGACCAGCCGGTACGCGTCGGTGAGCCGGAGTGTCTTGCGGGCCGCCTGAGTGGCGAAGCTCGCCGCCTCCTCCGTCCCCTGTGACAGCACCACATGGCCGAGAGCGGCCGGTGCGGCACACGCCTGGACCTCGGCGACCGCTGCCGCCGCGCTGTACTCGAGGATCATCATCCCCGACCCCGCCGACGCCCCGTCGGCCAAGTAGGAACGCAGCCCGGTCAGTTCGGGTCGGCCCAGCCCGGAGAGCCGGGCGGCGGAGAGCCTGGCCGTGCCCAGGACGGCGAGGCACACCCCGTCGAGCGCCAGTGTGAGCGGGGTGGCGAAGAAACCGCCGTGGTGGCGCGCGACCGGACTGACACCGGCCCCGTCCCAGCCGACCAGTGGGTTCTCCACGGCGGAGTTGAGGTCGACGGTGAGCACCTCGTCCAGGGTGCTCCACGCCTCCGTCGCCGGGCCGTGCGCCTGCGGGAAGCAGCGGAATCCGAAGGGATCCTGAACGCGCGGGGACGGCGGCCACGGCGCCTGCGACGCGCCGAGCAGCCGTCGTACGCGCGCGGCGGCGCGCTGCGTGGGCGGATGCGGGTGCGCCAGGTGGACCTCGGGCGCGTACGCCTCAAGCGACGCGTTGATCGCGCACAGGGACAGGGCCGCCACCACGTGGGCCGCGCGCAACAGCGCGTCGAGGTCGTGGCAGGCGAGCGCCGACTGCCCGAGGGTGAGGGCGTTGCTGCTCAACAAGGCGAGGACGTCGCCGCGTTCGATCCGCAGCGGCTCGGGGAGCGGCTCCCCGCCGTCCGCCCGGTCGTGTTCCCACGGGCCGTGTCCGAACAGCGCCAGTCCGAGTTCGGCCAGCGCCGTCAGATCCCCGGTGCCCACCGCCCCGTACTCGCTGACCGGTGGATGCACACCCGCCCGCAGGGCGTCCAGCACGGCCATGGCGATCGCGGGGCGCAACCCCGAGCCTCCGGCGAGCAGTTGGTTGGCCCGGACCGCCATCATCGCGCGCACCTGTCGGACCGGCAGCCGCTCCCCGATGCCACCCGCGTGGCTGAGCAGCAGTCGCAGGTCATGGCCGTCGCCGTCGTGTTCCTCGACGGTGACGCCGCGGTGCGCTCCGACACCGGTGGTGCGTCCGTAGGCCCGGGTGCCCTCCGCCGCGAGTGCCTGGCCGGCCAGGTGCGAACGCTCCATCCCCTCCAGTGCCGCCGGACGCAGGGTGGCGGGCGAGGCTCCGCCGGCGATCCGGGCGACCGCGCGCGCGTCGAGACCATGGCCCATCAGCGCCACCTCGCCGGGCACGGCGGGCGGGGCGGCCACGCGTGGACGAGCGGTGCGCGGGCCACCGGGGGACGTTTCGGCGGTGTGCTCGAGCATGACGGACGTTCTCCTCAACCACACGGCCCCGGGCGCCCCCACCCCCGAGGCGACGGACAGCGGGCCGGAGCGGACCTCCGCTCCGGCCGGCGCGCGTCCGTCAGGACAGTCCGGCGGACGACAGCCACGTCTTGGCCACGTCCAGCGGGTCCTTGTTGTCGTTCTGCACCTGGGCGTTGAGGTCGACCAGGGCGTCCGTGTCGAGCTTCGCGGACACGGCGTTGAGGGCGGAAACTCCCTCGGAGGTGAGACCGCTCTTGTAGGCGAGCGGAGTGACGTTCTCAAAACCGAAGAGATTCTTCGGGTCCTGGAGAACGACGAACTTGTTCTTGCTGATTCCGGGGTCGGTCGAGAAAATATCCGCGGCCTGGATGTTGTTGCCCTTCAGAGCCGCGACGGTCAGCGGGCCACCCGCGTCCAGGGCCTTGAACGACTTGAAATTGAGGCCGTATTCGGACTTCAGGCCGACCAGTCCCTGCTTGCGGGTCTGGAACTCCGGGGAACCGCCGATGACCATGTCCTTCGCCGCGTCGGCGAGGTCGGCGATGGTCGACTTCTCGGTGAGGCTGTACTTCTTGGCCGTGGCCTCGTTCACCGCGACCGCGTCCTTGTCCTGGGCCTCGGAGGGCTCCAGCAGGGTCAGCTTCGCGTCGAGACCGGCGGTGATGGCCTTCGAGGTGTCCTCGACCGTCGTCGGGGCCGCCTTGGCGTTCAGGTAGGCCAGCAGGGCGCCGTTGTACTCGGGCAGAACGGTGATCGTGCCGTTCTTGATCAGACCGTAGGTCGTCTCACGGCTTCCGATGTTGAGCTTGTAACTGACCTTGATGCCCTTGGCCTTCAGGGCCTCGCCGTAGATGTCGGCGATCAGGATGCTCTCGGGGAAGTTGTTGGAACCGACCACGACCGTGCCGCCCTTGGCGGTGTCACCCTTCAGCGGGTCCTTGCCGTCGGAGTTGTCGTCGGAGGAACCGCAGCCCGTGAGGGCGGCCGCGGCCACAACCAGCAGGGACACAGCATACGTTGCGGTCGTTCGGGTGCTTCTGGCGTGGGTCACGTTGGTCATCCAGACTTGTGCATGGGGGTCGACGGTCGGAAGGCGTGGCGTGTAGTCGATCCAATCGAGCGCAGTAACGCACCGTCAAGACACGAATAGATCACCGATGGAGACCAGGCGGCTTCACCGCGTGTGCGCAACTCGCTCGAAAGGTCGGCGAATCGGACGTATCGCCGTGTCACTTTTTGGTTGATCATGGCCGTACTCTTGCGGCAACCGCTAATGTTGGCCGAGTCGGGGGACATGGTTCCACTTGCTCGGCCCGAGCGCGCTGACACGACCCGTCCACGCAGCCCGGGCTGCGGGCTTCCAATTGGGAATGAAGTCAAGGAGGTTTGGTGCCCGCGCACAGGAAAGCCGCCCGGGGGCCGCAGACCACGGCTCCCCGAATAGGCCGGACACCCTCCCTCCTGGACCGTTGGCCTTTCCGGCGGAAACTCAACGTCCTGGTCATTGTCCCGTTGGCCGTCGTTTCCGCGATGATCGCGTACATCGTCTACTCCGAGATCGACTCGGCCCGTTCCGCGGCCGCGACGGCCCGTCTCGTACGGGACAGCGCGCAGGTCACCAAACTCATCGACGGCGTGCAGACCGAGCACCGGCAGGCACTCCTGGTGTCCCTGCGCCACGAGGCCGCCCGCCCCGGCGACAAAGCGGCCGACACCTCCGCCTTCCTCCAGGCGCAGCAGAAGGTCACCGCCCAGGCCGAGACCGTGCGGGCCACCTACGGCGAACGGCTGCCCGAGGCCGAGGCCCAGGCGCTCAAGGAGCTGGAGGGCCTCGACAGCCTCCGTAAGACCATCGAGCAGGGCCCGATCCCCGCCGACAACATCGACCCGGCCTACGGATCGGTGATCGAAGGCCTCATCAACGGCCTCGGGCTGGGCCAGTCGGGCGGTGAGTCCTCGGAGTCCGCCGGCAATCTGCTCGACGCGCTGCTGCGTGCCGACACCGCCCACGCGTCCTTCGAGACCAGCGTCTTCGCGGCCCGCACCCGCGACGCCAACGCGCTCATCGAGTACACGGGAGCCGTCGGGGACTACGAGCAGTACACCTACCAGGCCGAGCGCTTCACCCGGTTCGCGAGCCAGGAACAGGGCGCCGAACTCGCCTCGATCGAGCACAGCGCCTACCAGAGCGTCATCGCCCAGCACTACGCGGCGCTCCAGGTCGACCCCAGCGGTCTGGTCGCCGGGAGTCCGGCGCAGTTGCGCGCCGCGCTCCAGGCCGCGCTGACCGCCGACCCGACCTATGAGCGCCAGGCCCAGAACCGGCTGAAGATCACCGAGTCGCTCATCAACGAGATCGCCGCCGAGACCCAGTCGGCGTCCAACGACGCCTGGTGGCAGGTGTTCTGGCTGGTGGCCGCGAACCTGGCCGCCTTCGCGGCCTGGATCCTGTTCTCGGTGCTGGTGCGCCGCTCCGTGGTGCGGACCGTGCGCAGTCTCACCCAGGCGGCCCAGCACGTGGCCGCCGCCGCCGAGACCGAACTCGCCCGGGTCGCCGACGACGACGCCGACGACGCGGGGCCGCCGCGACTCGAGGCCGTTCCCGTGCCGGTCCGCGACGAGATCGGCGAACTCGCCGAAGCCTTCAACCAGGTGCAGGTCACCGCGAGTGCCCTGCTGGAGCGCCAGGTGGTCAGCCGCCGCAACATCGCCGAGATGTTCGGCAACGTCGGCCACCGCGTCAGCAACCTGACGGCACGGCAACTCGCGCTGATCGACTCCGTGGAGCGCGGTGAGACCGATCCCGAGGTACTGGACCGGCTCTACCGCATCGACCACATCGCCGTACGTCTCCAGCGCAACGCCGACAGCCTGATGCTGCTCGCCGGCATCCGTGAGACGGGCCTCAACTCCGGTCCCATGCGGCTCAGCAACATCGTGCGCGCCGCGCTCGGCCAGATCGAGGGCTATCAGCGCGTCACCCCGCACGCCGAGGGCGATGTCACCGTCGCTCCCGACATCGTCGGCGACCTGACGCTGATGCTCGCCGAACTCCTGGAGAACGCCGTGACGTTCTCCCCGGCGTCCAGCAGTGTCGAGGTGGTCCTGAGACCGCGGCACGGCTCCGGCGGCGGCGCCCTGATCGAGATCATCGACCACGGGCTCGGGATGAGCGCCGAACGGCTGGAGGAGGAGAACGCGCGCCTGATCCGCCGTGAACGGCTGGACCTGGCCCCGACCGAGGTCCTCGGCCTCTTCGTGGTCGGCGGACTCTCCCGGCGCTGGGGCATCGAGGTCGTCCTCACCCGCACCCCGGGCGGCGGCGTCACGGCCACCGTCGCGGTGCCCGCGTCCCACCTGCTGCTCGCCGACCCCACCGGAGCCGCGACCAGGGCCCCGCACATCCTGCCACCGCCCCGCCGTTCGGGCCTCGCCGAACCGCGCCCCGCCGCCGTCGATCCCGAGCCGGGCCCCGCGGACCTGCCCCGCAGGATTCCCGCCCGCAGCCGCGCCGCGGAGTCCCCCGGCCACGCGGGCCGCCAGGAACCGTCGTCCGAGGGCGGCATGGGCTACGGCGGCCCCGGCACGGCCCGGCCCCGGCCGGGCGCCGCCACGGCCCCCGAGGCACCGACCCGGCCGGGACCCGCAGCCCGCGAGGCAGCGGGACACGGCACACCGGGCAGCGCTGCCGCAGGTCCGGTACGGCATCGTGGCACCGGTGCCGTCGGCGGCCTCGGACTGCCACCCCGTACCGCGGGCGACGGCCTCGGCCAGTCGCCCCGCGCCACGGACGGTGACCTCGGACAGCCGCTCCGTGGCGGGAACCGGGGACGCGGCTCGGGCCCGGCCCCGGCGGCGTCCGGCAGTGCCCCCGCGCGGCCGGCCGAGGGCGGCGCCAGTCCGCTGCGGCGCCGCGTGCGCGGTGCGACCCTGCAGGCCACCACCGCCTCGACCCGGCTGCCCAGGCAGGCCGTCACCAACCCCAATCCGCGCCCGCCCGCCTGGCAGACCGCCGAAGCGGAAGCGGCGCGCTCCGAGATCGACGAGTTCGAGGAAGCCGTCCTGCGGGCCGAGCGTGAGAGCGCGGCCGGGTACCGAGGCGGCGGCGGGCCGGCCCGTTCAGGGGGACGGCCCGACACCTCGACGGAACACAGACCAGAGAACAACAGACCCTCATTCCCGGAAGGCATGAGCAAGTGACCATGTGGACAGGTGGACCGGAGTCCGCGGCCGTGGAACCGGCGACGGACGTGAAGACCGCCGCTGCCGACTTCAATTGGCTGCTCAATCGATTCGCCACCGAGACGGCCGGGGTCGTCGACGTGATCGGCGTGTCCTCCGACGGTCTGCTGATCGCGGTGTCCCAACTGCGCGGCAAGGCGGACTCGGAGCGGCTCGCGGCCATCGTCTCCGGGATCACCAGCCTTGCCATGGGCGCGTCGGGCAACTACGGCCTCGGCGGGCTCAACAAGGTCATCATCGACCTGGAGGAAGGCCACGTCCTGGTGTCCGCGCTGGGCGCGGGCGCGGTGCTCGGCGTGGTCGCGTCGAAGGAGGCGAAGCTCGGGAACATCGCGTACGAGATGACCCTCTTCGCCAACCGCGCCGGCGCCGCCCTGAGTCCGCAGCTGGTCATGGAGCTCAAGAACACCGTGGGGATCGCGCCGACCCGTTGACGGTCGGCGGGGGCGTCGCGAAGGCCGCGACGACCCGCGAGGTGAAGGGTGAGGACGTGATGACGGCCGGCGAGCCAACAGCCGCCGACGACGGCGCGTGGGGTGTGGAACCCCCCGCGTCGGTCGTCCGGCCATTCCTGCTGACCGCGGGACGGATCGCCGGAGGTGACAGCCTGGTGCCGCCGATCCCGATCGAGACGCAGGTCGTCGCGACCGAACTAGGTCTGGCCACGCTGGAGGCCTTCGTCTTCGACCAGCACCGCGACATCATCACGGTCTGCCGCCAGCCGCAGTCACTGGCGGAGATCGCGGCGAAGCTGCGGATGCATTTGAATGTGATCAGGGTGCTCGCCGACGATCTGCGCGCCGACGGTCAACTGGCCTTGTACGCACCGCAGGCCGAATCCGCCCGCGACGCCACCGTATTGCGAAGGGTTATCGATGGTCTCCGAGCTATCCCCGACTCCAGGGGCGCGATCCGTGAGCGCTGACACCGAGGCGTCCCGGCCCCCGATGCCGGTCAAGATGGTCATCGCGGGCGGCTTCGGCGTCGGCAAGACCACCACGGTGGGCGCCATCTCCGAAATAGAGCCGCTCACCACCGAGGCGTCCATCACCTCGGTCGCCGCGGGCATCGACGACCTCTCCCACACCCCGGAGAAGATGACGACCACCGTCGCCATGGACTTCGGGTGCGTCACGCTGGATCCGACCCTGAAGCTCTACCTGTTCGGCACGCCCGGCCAGGAACGCTTCGGGTTCATGTGGGACGACCTGGTCGAGGGCGCCCTCGGCGGCCTCGTCATCGTCGACACCCGCCGGCTCGACGACTGCTACGCGGCCGTCGACTACTTCGAGCACCGCGAGATCCCCTTCGCGGTGGCGGTCAACGCCTTCGACGGCAAGGTCGAACACGACCTGAACGACGTACGGTGGGCGCTCGACGTCGGCGAGCACGTGCCGCTCACCGTGTTCGACGCCCGCGAGCGCGGATCGGTGCGGGACGCGCTCCTCGTCGTCCTCGAACACGCCCTGGCCACCGCGGAGAAGTGACGGTCCGGGAGTGACAGCACGAGAAGGGGGGACGGGCCGGGCCCGTCCCCCCTTCCTCCTGTTCTCGCCGCTTCGCGTCAGGCCGTACGGCGCCTGCGCACCCCGGGGGAAACCGCCACCCGGGTGATGGCCCAGAACAGCACGAGCACGAGCAGCGCCAGTACCGCGGTGAGCGCCGCACCGCCCGCCACCTTCTCGTAGTTGCGCTGGTAGAGGCCGTCCAGGATGTAGCGGCCGACCCCGCCCAGACTCACATAGGCCGCGATCGTCGCCGTCGACACGATCTGGATCGCCGCCGAGCGCAGACCGCTGAGGATCAGCGGAAGCGCCGCGGGGACCTCGACCTGGAACAGGATCTTCCGCTCCGCCATGCCCATGCCCCGGGCCGCGTCGACGGGGGACGGGTCCACGGTGCGGATCGCCTCGTAGGTGGTGATGAGGATCGGCGGGATCGCCAGCACCACGAGCGGGATCATCACGGGCACGATGCCGAGGCCCAGCCAGACGAACATCAGCACCAGCAGTCCGAAGGTGGGCAGCGCGCGTGCGCCCGCCGACACGAAGGCGAGCGCGTTGCCGCCGCGGCCGGTGTGCCCGGTGGCCAGGCCGATCGGCAGACCGACGGCCGCGGCGATGGCGAGCGCCCCGGCCGTGTACTGGACGTGCTCCCACACGCGCTGCGGGATGCCGTCGTAGCCGTGCCAGTGGGACCCGTCGGTGAAGAAGGACTGCATGAAGTTCAGTACGTTCACGAGACGCTCTCCGGTGTGCGGGTGGGGCCCGGGATCGTGGTGGACGTACCGCGCCCGGCCCTGCGGGACGAGGGCGGCTGCCAGGGGGTGAGGACCCGCTGGAGCAGCACGAGCAGGGCGTCGACCAGCACCGCGAGGACGGCGGTGGTGACCACCGAGTTCACGGCGAGCAGCGGGCGGTGGTAGAGCATCGCGGTGGTCAGCAGGTTGCCGAGCGCCCCCTGGTTGCCGATCAGCGACCCGACGCTGACCAGACTGATGCTGGAGGCGGTCGCCACCCGCAGTCCGGCCATGATCGCCGGTACGGCGATGGGCAGTTGGACCTGGAGGTAGCGGCGCACGGTGCCGATGCCCATCGCGGCCGCGGCCGCGTTCGTCTCCTCGGGGACCGAGCGGACGCCGTCGACGACCGCCGGGACGATCACCACGAGGCTGTACAGACACAGCGGGATCATGACGGTGGTCCGGCTCAGTCCCGTGTAGTCGATGAGCACCACGAAGAAGGCGATCGACGGGATCGCGTACAGCACCGTGGTGGTCCACAGCACCGGCGGATAGATCCAGCCGAAGCGGACGCAGAGCAGTCCGATCGGCAACGCCAGCAGGAGACCGACGAGCACGGGGACCAGCGCCTCCAGCATGTGCCCGCCGATCAGGCCGGCGTAGCTGCTCTGGAGGTCGCTCGGGATGTCGAAGAAGCCGTTCATCGAACGACCTTCGCGGGGGCGGTCTCCTGGGGGGCGTCCGCTGCGCGCCGCTGCCGGGCCGCGCGGATCGCCGCGGCGACCGTCTCCTGGCCGGCGAGACCCAGCACCCGTCCGGACGCGTCCACGCCGACCGCCTGACCCGTGGGCGACAGCACCGCGCGGTCCAGCGCGACCCGCAGCGAGTCCCGCCCCACCTCGAAGCCCTGCCCGTACGGCTCCAGGTCCTGCACCTCACCCGCCCATTCCGTCAAGTCGGCCCAGCCCAGAGGCCTTCCGTCGGCGTCGGTGACCAGGACCGGTGTCCGAGCGGTCTGTTGCCCGGCGAGCTGCTGCCAGTCGGTGCCGACCGGGAAGACCCGGGAACGGTCGAGGGCGAGGTCGCGTGTGGACAGGAACGACAGACCGCGGATGCCCCGGTCGCCGCCGAGGAACTCCTCCACGAACGCGTCGGCGGGCGCCGACAACAGCTCGTCGGGGGCGGCGAACTGGGCGAGTTTGCCCCCGGTGCGCAGTACGGCCACCCGGTCGCCGACGGTGATGGCCTCGTCCATGTCGTGGGTGACGAACACGATGGCCTTGCCCAGTTCGCCCTGAATGCGCAGCAACTCCTCCTGCAGGCCCCGGCGGACCACCGGGTCGACCGCGGAGAAGGGCTCGTCCATCAGCAGGATCGGCGGGTCCGCCGCCAGTGCGCGGGCGACACCGACGCGCTGCTGCTGACCACCGGAGAGCTGGTACGGGTAGCGGCGGGCCATGCCCGGGTCGAGCCCGACCCGTTCCATCAGCTCCGCCGCACGGGCGCGGGCACGCTGCTTGGACCAGCCGAGCAGCCGCGGCACCGTGGCGATGTTGTCGAGGATCGTCCGGTGCTGGAAGAGCCCGGCGTTCTGGATGACGTAACCCATGGACTGACGCAGGGCGTTGACCGGCCGGCGCGTGATGTCCTCGCCGTCGACCCGGATCGTGCCGCTGCTGGGCTCGACCATGCGGTTGATCATGCGCAGCGTGGTGGTCTTGCCGCACCCCGACGGTCCGACGAGCACGGTGATGGAGTGGTTCGGTATCTCTAGGGACAGGCGATCGACGGCCACCGTGCCGTCGGCGTATCGCTTGCTGACATCTTCGATGGCTATCAAGCGTCGAAACCCTTCGGGAACGGCTGTGTTCGGACGTGACCGGATCACGTGCACGAGGGTGCGTAGTCTAGCCAGTTGGCGCGTACGTTCGGTCACCCCAGGGGGTTCACTGTCGCGTGATGCCCAGGTGGAGCGCGCGGCGCGGCGGGAGCCGCCGCGTCCGGCGCGCTCTCCACCGGGCGGGTGACCTCCGGGCGTGGCGGTGCGGCGCGGTCGTCGGTGCCCGGTGAGACTGACCCTCACGCCCGCCGCCCGGGGACGCAGTCCCTGCCACAGCCCGGAGAGACCTCGTGCGATTCCCCTTCCACCGGGCCGCGCTGGCCGGCGCCGCCGTCCTCGTCGTGTCGACGACCGCCCCGTCCGCGCCCGCCGTCGCCGACGACACGGTCGCCGACCCGGCACGGTATGTGAACCCCTTCGTCGGCACCGCGCCCGGAGGGGCCGATTTCGGCCATGGCGGGGGCGCCGGGAACACCTTCCCCGGAGCGACGGCACCGCTCGGCGGAGTGCAGTGGAGCCCGGACACGGTGACCTACCAGCACGGCGGCTACGCGTACGGGGACAACCGGATCGGAGGGTTCAGTCTCACCCACCTCTCCGGAGCCGGGTGCAAGGACTACGGCAACGTGCCCTTCATGCCCCTGCTCGACGGCGACACGACCGGGCAGGCCACCTTCTCGCACGCCCATGAGCTGGCGTCGCCCGGCAACTACCGGGTCACGTTCGACAACGGCATCCGCACCGAACTCGCCGCCACCCAGCGCTCCGGCGCCGCCCGCTTCACCTACCCGGCCACCGCGGGCCGGGCCGCCGCGCTGAGCGTCGACGCGGGCAAGGCCTTCAACGCGGCAACCGGAACGGTCGACATCGGCACCAACACCCTTTCCGGGTACACGGACAGCGGCGGCTTCTGCAAGTCGCACAACCGCTACCGGCTCCACTTCCACGCCACGTTCGACCACCCCTTCGCCCACGCCGTCCACCCGGACGGCAGGCCCGGCGCGGCCCTGGTCTCCTTCGCCCCCGAGGTCCGCACGGTGGCCGTCCGGGTCGGCGTCTCGTTCGTCGACACCGAGGGCGCGCTCCGCAACGTCACGGCCGAGCAGCAGGGGCGCCCGTACGACGAGGTCCGGCGGGCCGCCCGCGCCCGCTGGAACGACTGGCTCGGGCGTATCGCCGTCGGCGGCGGCACCGAGGTCCAGCGCCGTGTCTTCTACACCGCCCTCTACCACGCGCTCCTGCACCCCAGCGCGTTCAGCGACACCGACGGCCGTTACCCCGGCACGGACGGCGCCGTGCACCGCACCCGCGCGGGACATGTCCAGTACGCCGACTTCTCCGGCTGGGACGTCTACCGCTCCCAGGTCCAGCTGCTCGCCCTGCTGGCCCCGGCCGAGGCCTCGGACATCGCGCAGTCCGTCCTCGACCAGGGTCTCCAGGCCGGGTACTTCGACCGCTGGACCGTCGCGAACGGCGGCACCGGCGTCATGGTCGGCGATCCGCTGCCGGTGATCGCCTCCGCCGTACACGCCTTCGGTGCCACGGACTTCGACGCCCGCGGCCTGCTGCGCGCCGCCATGGCGGGCCGTGAGGACGAGCGCCAGCGGCCCGGACACCGGCAGTACGACACCCTCGGCTACGTCCCCTCGGGCGCCAAGGGCGTGTGGGGTCCGGCGGCCACCACGCTCGAATACGCCGTCTGCGACTACGCGTTGGCCCAGCTCGCCGACCGGCTGGGCGACACCGCCGCGTACCGCACCCTGTCGAAGGCCTCCGGGAACTGGCGCAACCTCTTCAACCCGGCCACCGGCTACCTCCAGCCGCGTGCCGCCGACGGCAGCTGGCCGGCCTTCGACCCCGCGCAGACCACCGACTACGTGGAGGGCAACGCCGCCCAGTACACCTGGATGGTCCCGCACGACCTGCCCGGTCTCTTCCGCCTGATGGGCGGGAGCGCCACGGTCACCGGCCGTCTCGACACCTTCTTCACGCGGCTCAACGCGGGCGGCAGCGAGCCGTACGCCTACCTGGGCAACGAGCCCTCCTTCGACACCCCTTGGGCGTACGACTACGCGGGCCGTCCCGACCGCGCCCGTGAGACCGTCCGCCGCGCCCTGGCCACCCTGTTCGCCGACCGCCCGGACGGTCTCGTCGGCAACGACGACCTCGGCGCGATGTCCTCCTGGGCGGTCTGGGCCGCTCTGGGCATGTACCCGCAGACACCCGGCACCGGACGACTGGCCCTGGCGCAGCCCCTCTTCCCCACCGTCACCCTGCACCGCCCGGGCCGTCCCGGGATCTCGATCACCGCGCCCGAGGCCTCGGCCACCAGCATCGACCTGAGCGCGCTCACCCGCACGGCGGACACGCGCAAGGGCCTGTGACGGGCCGGGTGACCGGGATCGTCAGACGGTGAGGACCCGCACCCCCGCTTCCTCGAACCGGCGCACGGTCTCCTGGTCGACCGCCGTGTCCGTGACCAGCGTGTCCACCAGGTCGGTCGGGCAGATCCGGGCGAAGGCGCGCTGCCCCAGCTTGCTTGAGTCGGCCGCGACGATCACCCGCTCCGCGCGCTCGCACAGCAGCCGGTTGACGGCGGCCTCGGCCTCGTCGTGGGCGGCCGCCCCGTGGACGGCGTCGAAGGCGACCACGCCGAGGACGGCGACATCCATGGTGATCTGACCGAGCACGCCGTTCGCGAGGGGGCCGACCAGCTCGTACGACTGCGGACGGGCCACCCCGCCCGTCGTCACGATCTTGAACTGAGGACGCACGGCCAGCTCGTTGGCGATGTTGAGCGCGTTCGTCACGACGGTCAGGGCGGGCGACCCGGAGGTGAGATCGGGACGTACGGCCAGTGCGCGGGCCACCTCGGTGGTGGTCGTGCCCCCGGTCAGGCCGACCGCCTCACCGGGGGCGACGAGGTCGGCCACCGCCTTCGCGATGCGCTGCTTCTCCGAGGCCCGGCGGGCGGTCTTGTAGCGCAGCGGCAGTTCGTACGACACCCCGTGCACGACCGCGCCGCCCCGGGTGCGGACGAGCATCTGCTGTTCGGCGAGCTGGTCGAAGTCGCGCCGGATCGTCGCCGCTGACACGTCCAGCTCCACCGCCGCCTGCTCGACCTCCAGCCGGCCCCGCTCCACGAGCAGTTCCAGCAGCGCCTTCCAGCGGGCGTCGCGCGACATCCGCACTCTCCGTTCCTCGATCCTCCGCGACCCTAGCGCACCGCATTTCTGACATCGAATGCTTGATTGTGCTTGAAAACTCGCTATATCTTGCACGAACGAGCATCAGCGCCCGAAGCGGGCCCCGGGGAGGGACAGGACATGACCCATGTCGAGAACGAGCTGAACAGTCAGCCCGAGTGCTGGATCCGTGCCGCCGAACTGGCCGCGACGCACGGCGACGCGCTGCCCGCGGCGGGCGAGCGGGTCGCGATCGTGGGGTGCGGGACCTCCCTCTTCATGGCGCAGTCCGCCGCCGCGCTGCGCGAGGGCTCGGGGCAGGGGGAGACGGACGCCTTCGCCGCGTCCGAGTTCCCGCACACCCGCACGTACGACCGGGTGGTCGCCCTGACCCGGTCCGGCACCACGACCGAGGTGCTCGAACTCCTCGGGCGGCTGCGCGGACGGACCCGTACGACCGCCGTCACCGCCGACCCCCGGACCCCCGTCATGGACTCGGCGGACGACGTCGTCGTGCTCGACTTCGCGGACGAGCGCTCCGTCGTGCAGACCCGGTTCGCGACCAGCGCTCTCACCCTGCTCCGCGCCCACCTCGGACGGCACACCGACGCCGCCGTCGCCGACGCGCGCACCGCGCTGGAGACCCCGCTGCCCGAAGGGCTCGTCGACTGCGGGCAGTTCACCTTCCTGGGCCGCGGCTGGACGGTCGGACTGGCGAACGAGGCCGGTCTGAAGATGCGCGAGGCCTCGCTCGCCTGGACCGAGGCCTACCCGGCGATGGAGTACCGGCACGGGCCCATCAGCATCACCACCCGCGGCACCGCCACCTGGATGCTGGGCGAGGCGCCCGAAGGGCTGGCCGAGCAGGTGCGGGCCACCGGCGGGCAGTGGGTGGCCGGCGGACTCGACCCGCTCGCCGAACTCGTCCGTGCCCAGCGGCTGGCGGTCGCCCTGGCCGCGGCCCGCGGGCTCGACCCCGACCGACCGCGCCACCTCACCCGCTCGGTCGTCCTCGACGCCCCGGCCCACTGAGCCCACTCAACCGCGTCTCGAGAAGGAGGAGTTGTGCCACTCGCAGCCACCGGTGACCTGGTCGCCGCCGCGGTCGGGGCGCGGACCGCCGTCGCCGCGTTCAACGTCATCACCCTGGAGCACGTCGAGGCCGTCATCGCGGGCGCCGAGGCCGCGCACGCCCCGGTCGTCCTCCAGGTCAGCGAGAACGCGGTGAAGTTCCGCTACGGACGGCTGCTGCCGCTGGCCCGCGCCGCCGCCGCGGCGGCCGAACGCGCCTCGGTGCCCGTGGCGTTGCACCTGGACCACGTCCAGAGCGACGACCTGCTCCGGCAGGCGCCCAGCGCCGGATTCAGTTCCGTGATGTACGACGCCGCGCGGCTCCCGTACGAGGAGAACCTGGAGGCCACCCGGACGGCCGCCGACTGGGCGCGCGCCCGAGGGATATGGATCGAGGCCGAGTTGGGCCAGGTGGGCGGAAAGAACGGTGAGCCGGCGCTCGACGCCCACGCTCCCGGCGCGCGCACCGACCCCGCCGAGGCCCGCGCCTTCGTCACCGACTCCGGCGTGGACGCGCTGGCCGTCGCGATCGGCAGCTCGCACGCGATGACCACACGCACCGCGACCCTCGACCACGACCGGCTCGAACGGCTGGCCGCGGCACTCGACGTGCCGCTCGTCCTGCACGGCTCCTCCGGAGTACCGGACGACGAACTCACGGCCGCCGTCGCTGGCGGCATCGCCAAGGTCAACATCGGAACGGCCCTGAACATCGCCATGACCGGCGCCATCCGCGCGTACCTCGCGGACCGCCCCGAGGCGGTCGACTCCCGCACGTACCTCAGTGTGGGGCGGGAATCGATGGCACGGGCGGTGACGCGTCTCATCGGGGTCGTCGGCGCACCTCCACAGCGAAACGGATGACCAGGCGGCGCGCGGCGGCGCCGGTCGCCGTCCGCCGCGTGCCGTCACGAACGCGGAGCGGCGTCCCGCGCGCTGCGCGAAGCTACTTCCGCACGGCCCGCAGCACCACGAACTTCGCGTCGCTGGCCACGAGTTCACTGTTGCCGAACAGTCGGCGCAGCTTCAGGTGATAACCGAGGTGACGATTCCCGATCACCCACAGCTCGCCCCCCGGCCGCAGCGCGCGGCGCGCCTCCGCGAACATCCGCCAGGCCGTGGCGTCCGTCGTCGCCTGGTGCGAGTGGAACGGCGGGTTGTTCACGACGAGGTCCACGCTCTCCGCCGGGATCCCGGTCAGCCCGTCGCCGACCCGGAACTCCGCGCCGTCGCCGTCCCCGGCGTTCGCCCGGTACGTCTCCCGCGCCGAGGCGACGGCCTGGTACGACTCGTCCACGAACAGCACCTCGGCCTCCGGATTGGCCAGCGCGATCGCCGTACCGACGACCCCGTTGCCGCAGCCCAGGTCCACGACACGCTCGGCGCCGCGGCTGCGCGGCAGGTGCTGGAGGAGGAACCGGGTGCCGATGTCGAGACGGTCGGCACAGAACACACCGGCGTGGTTGGTGACGGTGCGGCCGGAGACCGGGCCGACGCCGTCGGGCAGCTGGTAGCGGTACGGCCACGGGTTGGGTTCCCGCGCCAGTCCCTGGAACGGGGTGCAGAAGATCAGCCGGGCCTTCTTCTCGGCCAGCGAGGTGCGGGTCGGGCCGAGGACGCGCTCGAAGAGGCGCAGCGTCGAGGTGTGGATCTCCTTGACCATGCCCGTGCCGACGACGACGGTCCCCTCGTGCACGCCGGGCGCCAGCCGGTGCAGCTGGTCCTCCAGCAGGGCGAGGCTCTTCGGCACCCGGACGAGGAGCACGTCTACGCGGTCCGGCGGCGCGTCCTGGGTGGTGAGGAGGCGTACGGCGTCCGCGGCGACTCCGTTGCGGGCCAGGTTCGCCCGGGTCGCCTCCTGGGTGAGGAACGAGTCGGTGATCTGCGTCGGCCGGTGTTCCGACAGCGCCGTGGTGAGCGCGCCCCAGCGGTCGCCGGCCACCACGACCGTCCCGGACAGCACGGTGCCGCTCTCCGCGAGGTGCCGCAGCAGATACGTGTCGGCGGCGTCCCAGGCGCGCATCTGGTCGCGGGGGTCCTCCGGGAATCGGGTCAGCGCGTACTCGGCCCAGGGTGTCGTCATACGGTCGCTCATCGTGGGTCCAGGCTAGCCGAGCACGGCCCCGCCCCCGGCCGGGGAGCGTCACCGGCCGCCGGAGACCGTGCAGGGAGACCGGGGAGACCGGGGAGACGGGGGAGACGGGGGAGACGGGGGAGACGGGGGAGACGGGGGAGACGGGGGGAGACGGGGGAGACGGGGGAGACGGGGGAGACGGGGGAGGCAGAGGAGATGGGGGATACGGGGGAGTCCCGGACGATGGGTGATGATGGGTTCCATGGACGGCGAGCTGTTTCCCCGTACCCGGAGGGAGGTCGGGCCGGGCGCGGTGCACCTGCCCGACTGGCTCGACGCCGGCCTCCGGCGGGAGCTGCTGGAGGCCTGCCGGGCCTGGGCCCGCCCACCGGCGGGACTGCGCACGGTCCACACCCCCGGCGGCGGCACGATGACCTCGCGGCAGGTGTGCCTCGGCTGGCACTGGTACCCGTACCGGTACGCGCGCACGGTCGTTGACGGCGACGGCGCCCCCGTGAAGCCCTTCCCGGCCTGGCTGGACGAACTGGGGCGGCGCGCGGCGACGGACGCGCTCGGCCCCGACGCGGTGTCGGCGGCGTACGACATCGCGCTGATCAACTTCTACGACGCGGACGCCCGCATGGGCATGCACCGCGACGGCGACGAGCGGTCGGACGCGCCGGTCGTGTCGCTGAGCCTCGGCGACACCTGCGTCTTCCGTTTCGGGAACGCCGAGACGCGGACCAGGCCCTACACGGACGTGGAACTGCGCAGCGGGGACCTGTTCGTGTTCGGCGGGGCGTCCCGGCTCGCCTACCACGGGGTGCCCCGGGTGTACGCGGGCACGGCGCCGCCCGAAGTCGGGCTGAACGGGCGCCTGAACATCACCCTGCGGGTGAGTGGCCTCCCGGCCGGGCCGGGCACCGCGGGTGACACAACGGTGAGCGGAACGTCACGCCGGCGGTGAGGGCTTCCGGACGGCCGGGCGGGTCACCGTTCGAGCGGATCATGGGAGACTCGCCCTCATGAACGGCAAGGCGGGCCCCCGGGTGGCGGGGGAAGGGAACACGCGGACGCGGCTTGACCGGGGGCGCGGTGCGCTCGGTCCGGCGCTCGAGCTCGTGCACACCGGACGAGCGCCGACGCGTGCCGTGCTCACCGCCGAGCTGGGGGTGACCCGGGCGACCGCGGGCGCGGTGGCCGCGGAGCTGGAGGCGCTGGGGCTGATCCGGGTGGACGCGCGTCCCGGGGCGGCGGCCGGTTCGCAGGGGCGGCCCTCGCACCGTCTCGAAGTCGCCGAGGACGGGCCGGTCGCGCTCGCCGCGCAGGTGCACGCCGACGGTTTCCGGGCCGCGCTGGTCGGTCTCGGCGGCCGGATCGTCGCCACCGCGCCCGGCTGCGAGACCGTCGACGCCGATCCGGCGAAGGTGCTCGGCTCCGTCGTCGAGGCGGGCGCCGAACTGCTCCGCGTGACCGGACGGCGCTGCGTGGGCGCCGGACTTGCCGTGCCGTCCGCCGTCGCCGAACCGGACGGACTCGCCCTCAACCCGTTGCACCTGGCCTGGCCCGCTGGTGCCCCGGTGCGTCAGATCTTCGCCGAGCGGGTGCGCGCGGCGGGCATCCAGGGGCCGGCCTTCGCGGCCAACGACGTCAACCTCGCCGCCCTCGCCGAACACCGGCACGGAGCGGGCCGCGGCTCACGCGACCTGCTCTGCGTCGCCACCGGGCACCGGGGCGTCGGCGGCGCGCTGGTGCTCGACGGCCGCCTGCACACCGGCAGTTCGGGCCTCGCCCTCGAAGTCGGCCACCTCACCGTCAACCCCGAGGGCCGCCCCTGCCACTGCGGCAGCCGCGGCTGCCTGGACGTCGAGGCCGACCCCCTGGCGTTCCTCACGGCGGCGGGTCGCGACCCGGGCCCCGAGGTGTCCCTGCTCGAGGAGTCCAACGAACTCATCCGCAACCACTACACCGACCCGTCCGTACGCACGGCCACCGAGGCCCTGATCGACCGGCTGGGCCTCGGACTCGCGGGACTGGTCAACATCCTCAATCCCGACCGGATCATCCTCGGCGGCCTGCACCGGACCCTCCTCGACGCCGACCCGGGCCGACTGCGCGCCGTCGTCGCCGACCGCAGCCTGTGGGGGCAGAGCGGCGGCGTCCCGATCCTCGCCTGCACGCTGGACCACAACAGCCTGGTCGGAGCGGCCGAGTTGGCGTGGCAGCCGGTGCTGGACGATCCGCCGGCGGCGCTGGCTCACGCCTGAGACGACCCGAGACGAGGCCGGCCCACTCCTGAGAAGCCCCGCGGCGTCGCCGGCTCACGCCCGCCCCGATCCGCCGCGGCGCCCGGGCACGCAGGTGAGCCCGACGACGGCGCCGATCACCTCTCGACCGGCCCGACGGCGGGGAAGGGCCGACGCCACTCCACGGCGAACGCGCGCCCGGGGTTCTCGGTGAGAATGCGCCCCACCAGCTCCGCACCCAGGGCGAGTTCGAGTCTCGGCCGGATCCGGCGCAGCAGATACGGCAGTCCCGGACCGCCGTCGACCGAGCGCGCCGCCGCGGTGGTCGTGTCGCCTCCCAGCAGCAGGCGGTGGCCGAAACCCGCGTCGGCGAGCGCGCGCAGGGCGTCGGGCATGCGCCAGTCGGTGGCGTGGTTGGCCCGGGAGGGGCCGTCGAAGGCCAGGTACGCGCCGGCCTCGGCGGCCTGGCGGTGCACCACGAAGTCCGGCGAACGGTTCAGGTGGCCCAGGATCACCCGGTGCGGCGGAACGCCCAACTCACCGCACAGCAGGTCGAGTACGTCGAGGCCGGCCGTGCCCAGCTCCAGGTGTACGGCGATCGGTGCCCCCGTGGCCCGGTGGGCCTCGGCCGCCGCGGTCATCGTCCAGCGGGCGTGCGCGTCCAGGCCGTGGAAGCCGCCCGCGACCTTGATGATCCCGGCCCGGACCCCGGAGGCGCCGATGCCCTCCGTCAGCTCGGTCACGAACACCTCGGCCAGCCTGCCGCGCAGTTCGGCCGGCAACTCCGGTGCGTAGTGGGCGGCTTGGTGCAGTCCCGTCGCGGCGACCACGTGGACGCCGGTGTCACGGGAGAGCAGCGGCAGGTCGGCGGCGCGCCGGCCCAGCCCGTACGGCGTCCACTGCACCACGCTGCGGCCTCCCCACTCGCGGAACGAGGCCAGCTCGGCCCGTGCGGCGGACGCGTCGCGCAGTTCCTGACCGGGGAGCAGGGGACTGCCGAAGAAGAGGTGGTCGTGGGCGTCGCAGACACCGAGTTCCCCGGGCGGCACGTCACCGAGGACCGTACGGACCGTGTTCACCACTGGTGTCCCCGGGGCAGCCGGTCGCGCTCGGATGCCGACACGTGCAGCACCTGGAACACCTCGCCCGTCGCCTTGGGCGCGTCGTGGTCCCAGAGCGAGAAGTGCACCACCTCCCAGTGGCGCGGGTCGACGGCGGCGGCCGCGCACACCGCCCCGTCGAGAACGGCCAGCCGTCCGGCCCCGGCCGCCGCGTCCGCCATCACCTCGGACAGCTCCACCCCCTCCGGCACGGGCCGCCGGCTCCGCACCGCGACCCGAGCCGGGGCACCGGCGGCGGCGCCCTCCTCGTACGCCAGGCCCGTCCAATGCTGCACCACCGGCCTCCCGAAGTCGTCGACGAGCCCCTGGAAGGCGCCGCCCCAGAGGAAGGAGTTCATGCCCTCGACGGTGTTCCACAGGTAGAACGGCGCGTACTGGTTGACCGGCGACCCGTGTACCCCGCGCTCGCGCATCAGATACGTCTTGAAGCCCAGTCCTTCCCAGCCGTCGAGCAGATGCCCGATCCGGGAGACGCGGGCGCGGATGATCCCCATGTCGTAGTCGGCGGGGAAGGTGAGCTCGTACTGCATGGCATGCATCTGGCGCCTCCGGAAGGGCTCATCGGGCTCATCGGGGATTGCGGGTTCTGCGCGGGCCATGTGTCCGTGGGCCTGGGAAGGCATCGCCGTGCGTGAGGTCCACGGTGTGCGTCCCGGTCCGGGTGGTTCACCGGCCGGAGGAGCCGGGGGCCAGCAGGGCGAGCAGTCCGCGGACGCCCGAGTCGAAGGCCGCGGGTGAACCGGACGCGCGCGCCAGCACGTATCCGCCCTGAACGGTCGCGAGGATCGTCGCGGCGATCTCCTCGCCGTCCAGCGAGGGCGCGAACTGCCCCTGCTCCTTGCCCTCTTCGACGATGCCTGCCAGACACTCGCGCAGCCGGTCGAGGGTCTCGTCGACGGGAGCGCGCAGCTCGTCGCTGGCGATCACGTCCGGGTCCATCGTCAGCCGTCCGATCGGACAGCCGCGCAGGACGTCGCGCTCGCGGCGCAGATACGCCTCGATGCGCTCGTACGGTGAGCCCTGTGCGCCGAGCACCTCCTCGGCGCCCGCCCACAACTCCTCGGCGGTGCGGCGGATCGCGGCCAGGGCGAGGTCGGGCTTGCCGGTGAAGTGGTGGTACATGCTGCCCTGTCCGGCGCCCGCGTGGTGCTGGATCGCCTTCGGGCTGGTGCCCACGTAACCCCGCTCCCACAACAGTTCGCGTGTCGCCTCGATCAGCCGCTCCTGAGCGCCCATGACGTCACTGTACCTACCAGTAGGTACAGAAGTACATACCGGTAGGTACAGGGTCTGGTCGCGCGAGCGGGAAGCCCTGGCCCGGAACGGGGGAAGCAGCCGGGGCCGCCCCGCGTACTCCCGCGGAGGTACGCGCACTGCCGCTGGCCGTACGACGACCCGGGGGCCCTCCGGGAGGGACTCTCGAGGCAACACAGCAGACCCGATGAGGAGATGACCCGAGATGCAGACCCTGGCGAACTGGGACGGCGGCCCCGGGCCGTGGATCCTCTTCTTCCCGCTGGTCTGGGCGGCCGCCGTGATCGGTGTCGTGACCGTCCTGCGCCGCACGGTCTGGCGCGGTGGCCGCGGACCGTGGCGCGCCCGGGGCGACCTCGGTACGGCCGGGGCCCTACGGGCGACGGGCGACTCGCCGATCGCCGTGCTCGGCCGCCGCTTCGCGTCCGGCGAGATCGACGAGGACGAGTACTGGCGCCGGCTGTCCGTCCTCGACGAGCAGTTCGGACTCACGGGCAAGGGCGGAGCAGCATGACCACGGTGACCGCGACACGTCCGGCCGCGGGCGTCACCGACGCCGTGAAGGTGTACGGCAGCGGGGACACCGCCGTACGGGCCCTCGACGGGGTGAGCGTCGGCTTTCCGGCCGGGCGCTTCACCGCGATCATGGGGCCCTCGGGCTCCGGCAAGTCCACCCTGATGCACTGCGCGGCGGGCCTGGACACGCTCTCCTCGGGCACCGCCTTCGTCGGGGACACCGAATTGAGCACGCTCGACGACCGCCGTCTCACCTTGCTGCGCCGCGATCACGTCGGCTTCGTCTTCCAGGCGTTCAATCTGGTCCCGACGCTCACCGTCGCGGAGAACATCACGCTGCCCCTGGACCTCGCGGGGGCCAAGGGGTCCCCCGACTGGATCGACGCGCTCGTCGACGTCGTGGGCCTGCGCGACCGGCTCCACCACCGCCCCTCCGAACTCTCCGGCGGACAGCAGCAACGTGTCGCCGTGGCACGGGCGTTCGCCGGCCGTCCCGACGTCGTCTTCGCCGATGAACCCACCGGGAACCTGGACTCGCGGGCCGGCGGTGAGGTCCTCGACCTGCTGGGCGCCGCGGTCCGCCGGATGAACCGGACGGTCGTCATGGTCACCCACGACCCGGTGGCCGCGGCCCACGCCGACGAGGTCGTCTTCCTCGCCGACGGCCGCCTCGTGGACCGGATGGAAGCCCCGACCGCCGACAAGGTGCTGGACCGCATGAAGGCCCTCGACACCAAGGGGGCGCCCTCGTGAACGCCTCGCTCCGCCTCAGCGTCGCCTCCCTGCGCGCTCACAAACGGCGCTTCGCCGGTACGTTCGTGGCGGTGTTCCTCGGTGTCGCCTTCCTGACCGGAACGCTGGTCATGGGCGACACCCTGCGGGCCAGTTTCGACACCATGTTCGGCAACGCGGCCAGGGGCACCGACGCGGTCGTCCGCGGCGCCGACACCATCACCACGCCCGGCGAGAGCCAGGGCGTCCGGCGGCCCGTGGACGTCGGCCTGGTGAGGACGATCGAGAAGGCCCCCGGAGTGGCCGCCGCCGTGCCCGACATCGAGGGCGCGGGCCAGCTCGTCGACGCGCACGGCAAGCCCATCGGCGGCCAGGGGCCGCCCACCCTCGCGGGCAACTGGATCGAGGACCCCCGGCTCAACGCGTACCGGATCGCCGAAGGCCGCGCCCCCGCGAAGTCCGGCGAGGTCGTCGTCAACCGGGGTGCCGCGAAGAAGGGCGGCCTGAGGATCGGCGACACGACGACGCTGCGCACCCCCGACCCCGTCCGGGTGACGATCGTGGGCCTCGCGACGTTCGGTGGTGAGGACGGCATGGCGCAGGTGACCTTCACCGGCATGACACAGGCCGACGCCGAGAAGTACCTCACCGCGAAGCCCGGCGAAGCCGCCGGCATCCGGGTGCGGGCGGCCCCCGGAGTCGGCCAGGAGAAGCTCGTCGCCGGACTGACCCCGCTCCTGCCCGCCGGCGTCGAGGCGATCACCGGTCAGGCGTCGGCGCAGGAGAACACCGACATGATCTCCAGCCAGTTCCTGACCGTCTTCACCACCTTCCTGCTCGTCTTCTCCGGTGTCGCCCTGCTCGTCGCGACCTTCTCCATCCACAACACCTTCGCGATCGTCGTCGCCCAACGCACCCGCGAGAACGCCCTGTTGCGAGCCCTCGGCGCCTCCCGCCGCCAGGTGACCGTCTCGACCCTGCTGGAGGCGAGCGTCGTCGCCGTGACCGCCTCGGCAGCCGGCCTCGGGGGCGGCATCGGCATCGCGGCCGGACTTCGGGCGCTCTTCCCCGCCATCGGATTCCCCTTCCCGTCGGGCGATCTGGTGATCAGCGGGCTGTCCCTGCTGCTGCCCCTCGCGGTCGGGGTGGTGGTCTGTCTCGGCTCCGCGCTGCTGCCCGCCGTACGCGCCGGACGCACCGCACCCCTGGCGGCGCTGCGCGAGACGGCCGTCGACCGGTCGGGGGCCTCCCGGGCACGGGCCGCCGTGGGTGCCGCGCTGGCCGTGCTCGCGGTGGGGGCCACCCTGACCGGCGTACTGGCCAGTCCCTCCCTGTGGCTCGCGGGTCTCGGCGCCGTCCTGGCGCTCGCCGCCTTCGTGGTCCTCGGCCCGGTCGCGTCCTCGACGGCCGTGCGCGCCATCGGCGTCCCCCTCGACCGGTTGCGGGGCGTCACGGGTTCACTCGCCCGGCGCAACGCGCTGCGCAGTCCCAAACGGACCGCGGCCACCGCGAGCGCCCTGATGGTCGGCGTCGCCGTCGTCTCGCTCTTCACGGTCTTCGGGGCCTCGTTGAAGGCCACCATGGACCGCACGGTCTCCAGGTCCTTCGCGGGGGACGTGGCCGTGAGCACCCCGTCGTTCGGGGCGGGCGGCAGCGGGCTGAGTCCGAGACTGGCCCCCGCGATCGCGCGGCAGCCCGCAGTGAAGTACGCCGTAGGGCTGGGCCGTGGCGTCGCCGAGGTCGACGGGAAGGGCCGTGCGCTGACCGTCACCGACCCGGCGGCGCTCGGCAGGGTCTTCGATCTCGGCGCCGTGCACGGCTCGCTCGACCACCTGGGCGCCGACGGGATCGCCGTCACCAGGAGCGAGGCCGTCAGGCAGCACCTCACGACCGGTGCCACCGCCCGGCTCGCCTTCACCGACGGCCGGCGGGTGAACTTCACCGTCCGCGCGGTCTACGGACGCTCGGAACTCGCGGGCGACTACGTCATCACCCGCGCCGCCTGGGCTGCGCACCGCACCCAGGACGCCGACACGCTCGTCGCCGTCACCTTCAGGGACGGGGTGAGCACGGCCGACGGCAAGGCCGCCGTGAAGCAGGTGGCCGCCCGGTACGGCGACCCCGAGGTGCAGACCCGCGACGAGTACGCACAGTCGTCGGCCGGGGGCATCGACATGATGCTGACCCTGGTCTACGCGCTGCTCGCGCTCGCGGTGCTCATCGCCCTGCTCGGTATCGCCAACACCCTGACCCTCGCGATCCACGAACGCACCCGTGAACTCGGTCTGTTGCGGGCGGTCGGGCAGACCCGCGCGCAACTGCGGGCCATGGTCCGCTGGGAGTCGGTCCTCGTCGCCGCCTTCGGCACGGCGGGCGGGCTCGCCCTCGGTGCCTTCCTCGGCTGGGTCCTGGTAAAAGCCTCCGACGGCGCGTCGGACAGTACCTTCGCCTTCGCGGTCCCGCCCGCGCGACTCGTCGTGGTGGCCCTGGTGGGCCTCGTGGCGGGAGCCCTGGCGGGCCTGCGTCCGGCGCGACGGGCGGCACGTCTGGACGTGCTGCGAGCCATCGGCACGGAGTGAGCCGTCGGGGGCCGTGCGGCGCCCCGCTCCAGCCCGTGGCGTACGGGGAGAAGGTCACCGCCCGGTCAGCCGGCAACGGCCGACCGGGCGGGAGCGTGTTCGGGCCTGTGCCCGTCGAGCGTGTCGACGGTCTGCCGGAGGGTGGGCTCGCGGATCGTGTCGTACGGCGTGAGGACGGGCGCCGCCACCGCGGGCGAGGGCGCCGGGAGGGTGAACCACACGACCTTGCCCGACTCCCCGTCCGGTCGTACGCCCCAGCTCTCGCTGACGGCGGCGACCATCGCCAGGCCCCGCCCGCCCGTGGCGGTGGGACCGGCGTCCTGCAGCTCGGGCAGGCGCGGGTCGTGGTCGTGCACCGAAACCGTGAGCCGGTCGAGCAGCAGCTCGATCTCCACGGTGCACACCTTGTCCGGCTGGGCGTGCAGGTGAACGTTGGTCAGCAGTTCGGTCACGCCGAGCGCGGCCCGGTCGATCAAGGGGTCCAGATGCCAGTAGCGCAATTGCGCAGAAACGATTCTGCGGACCTGGCCGATCCGCGACGGCAGGGCTTGGAGCTCCACCGTGCAATGCCTGTTCGGCTGGCTGATCACGGCTGCGACTCCCCGAATTGAGGTCCGGAAGAAGGCGGAGATCGGATCCAGCAGAGTGGCTGAGTGGGACAGCCGCCTGCTGTGGTGACCGGCGGCTGGTTCGCAGCGTTATCGCCGGTAAACCCAGAGTGATGTGAGAACAGCGTGACTCAGAGGGTGCCGTCCTGCAACTCGCGGCACGTTCGGCGGACACGGCTCGCGCTCCGGGCCGTCGCGCGGCCGGAGCGAAGGGGCTCCCGTCGCGGCCGTCGAGGCCACCACGTCAGCCGCTGCTCCCCGCCGCCCTGCGGACCGCCTCGATGAACCGGCGCGCCGATGGCGGTCCCGGTTTGCCGGGCGCGGGATCGTGCTCGCCGAGCGTGAGCGAGTAGCGCGTGCCGTTGACGTCCGCCAACGCCCGGTCCTCGGGCGCGAACCAGGGCCTTGAGGCCCGCACCGCCTGTACCGGGGCACTGTCGATCTCGCTGCCGTAGCTCGTGAGCAGCTCCAGCCTGCCGTCGCTGATCCGGACCTGTCCGGCCCGGGTGAGCGAGCGCAGCCTCTTCCCGATCCGCACGCCCGTGGCCGTGAACTCCGGCTCCGCCATGATGCCCCGCCCCCTTGTGCGCCTCGGCTGTGCCCTGTCCCGGATCCCGCGCGGGCGGCGGTCCGGTCTGCGCACCCGCCGCGGGAGTGTCGTCCCCGTGCGGTGCGGTCGGACGCGGGCAGCGTCCCGTGCGGTGCAGTCTGCCCGCAGGCAGCGGCGAGCACCAGTGCGCAGGACGAGGTGACAGCGGGGAAGGGAGCACTCGCACGGGTGCGCCCCCATCGCTTCGGACATCCTGCCCCAGGGGTGCCTTTGAGTCGCTCAAAGACGTGTTTATGCAGGTGAGAAGCGTGCGCAAGGTGTTTATGATCGGGGCGTCCGACCATCTGAACCGGCGTCGGCGCGATGCGTTAGGAGCCCCGCCGTGAGCAGCCCCCAGCAGATCCGGACCGGCGAAACCCTCGACGTCGACCACAGCGACGCGCGGTACCGGACCTGGCTCAAAGAGGCCGTCCGCAAGGTGCACGCCGACGCGAACCGCTCGGCCGACACGCACCTGCTGCGTTTCCCGCTGCCCGAGGCGTGGGGCATCGACCTGTATCTGAAGGACGAGTCGACCCACCCCACCGGGAGTCTCAAGCACCGGCTCGCCCGATCGCTCTTCCTCTACGGCCTGTGCAACGGCTGGATCCGTCCGGGACGTCCCGTGATCGAGGCGTCCAGCGGCTCCACGGCCGTCTCCGAGGCGTACTTCGCGAAGCTCGTCGGAGTCCCCTTCATCGCGGTGATGCCGCGCACGACGAGCGCCGAGAAGTGCCGCCTGATCGAGTTCCACGGCGGCCAGTGCCACTTCGTGGACGACTCCCGCAGGATGTACGAGGAGTCCGCCGCCCTCGCGGTCGAGACCGGTGGCCACTACATGGACCAGTTCACCTACGCGGAACGCGCCACGGACTGGCGCGGGAACAACAACATCGCCGAATCCATCTTCCGGCAACTGGAGTTGGAACGGTTCCCGGAGCCCGCGTGGATCGTCGCCACGGCCGGCACCGGCGGCACCTCGGCGACCCTCGCGCGCTACGTCCACTACATGCAGTACGACACCCGCATCTGCGTCGCCGACCCGGAGAACTCGTGCTTCTTCGAGGGCTGGACCACCGGCGATCCGGACGTCACCTACGACTGCGGCTCGCGTATCGAGGGCATCGGCAGACCCCGGATGGAACCGAGTTTCGTACCCGGCGCCATCGACCGGATGATGAAGGTGCCCGACGCCGCGACCGTGGCGGCCGTGCGGGCCCTGGAGCAGGCCATCGGCCGCAAGGCGGGCGGTTCGACCGGTACCGGACTGTGGAGCGCGCTGAAGATCGTCGCCGAGATGGTGACCGAGGGACGCAACGGCAGCGTCGTGACCCTGCTGTGCGACCCGGGGGACCGGTATCTGGACAAGTACTACTCGGACACGTGGCTGGCCGATCAGGGCCTGGACATCGCGCCCTTCACGGCCGCCATCGCGTCGCTCCTGGAGACGGGCGTCTGGCCCGACTGAACCCGCGTCGCGTACGCGCGCCGGGCGAACCGCCGCGACAGCTGACGTACGCGCCGGTTCTACGCGTGCGGCGAGGCCAGCCGCCGGTCCAGCGCCGTGACGGCGTCCCGGAAGGCGCGGCCGAGACCCGACCGGCCCACCTTCAGGGCCACCCGGAAGAGAGCGGTCCCGTCGGCGGCGAACGTCCACCGGACCCGCGTGCCGCTCCCGGCCGGGGTCAGCCGCCACTCTTCGACCAGGGCACGGGCGCCGGGCGCGTTCGTGACGTCCACCCGGTACGCGTACACCTCGGGGGCCCTGGACACGAGCACGGTCTCCTGGAAGCGCGTGCCGCCACGGAGCCGGACCTCACGCCCGGTGCCGTCCGCGCTCGGCCGGGCGAGCCTCACGGCCGAGAACCACTCGCTCCAGCCGGACACGTCCTCGGCCAGCGCCCGGAAGACGGCCCCGGGAGGAGCGGCCATCTCGCGGGCGAACACCAGACGCAGGGGAGCGGTCTCGGCGAAGTCGGGCCCCACCGGGCGCAGACGGCGTGCCATGGACGAAACCCCCTGTTGGGACGGAGTCCCGGGCGCGGGCGGACGATGACCGGAGCACACCCGTACCGCGGACCGCCGCACGAGCAGCGTCACCCTAGCTGACAGCCCGTCAGATGTCTGTAGCGTCCGCCGGTTCACCGGCCACCACGAGGTGTGTCGGGTGTTCGGCGATCTCCGCACGCGCCTCGGCCGACAGCCCGGCGTCCGTCACGAGCGTGTCGACCTGCTCCAGCGCGGCGAACGAACTCAGCCCCACCGTGCCCCACTTGGTGTGGTCGGCGACCACCACGACACGCCGCGCGGACTGCACCAGGCGCCGGTTGGTCTCGGCCTCCGCCAGGTTCGGTGTGGACAGACCCGCCTCCACGGATATCCCGTGCACCCCCAGGAACAGCACGTCGAAATGGAGCGCGGCGATGGCCTGGTCTGCCACCGGGCCGACGAGCGAGTCGGACGGCGTGCGCACCCCACCGGTCAGCACGACCGTGGCCGCACCCTGCCGCTGACCGGAGAGGCGCTGCGCGGCATGGAACACGTCGGCCACCCGCACCGAGTTGGTGACCACGGTCAGGTCCGGCACCTCCAGGAGACGATGGGCCAGCGCGTACGTCGTCGTGCCGCCCGAGAGCGCGATCGCGGTGCCCGGTGCGACCAGCTCGGCGGCGGCCCGCGCGATGTCCTCCTTGGCGGTCAGCTCCAGACCTGACTTGGCCTCGAAACCCGGCTCGTGCGTACTCGCCTCGGCCACCGGCACCGCACCGCCGTGGACCTTCTCCACCACGCCCTGGCGCGCGAGAGCGTCGAGGTCGCGGCGGACCGTCATGTCGGAGACCCCGAGCTTGCGCGTCAGTTCGTTCACCCTGACGCCGCCCCGGCGCCGCACCTCGTCGAGGATCAGGGCGCGACGCTGCTCCGCGAGGAGGTTCTGATTCTCACTCACGTCCGCTCCGGTCCTTTCGTCCGACCTGCCCGACACTCCGTCCGAACCCACTCCCACGTGGCCATTCTCCCTCTCCGAGGCCTGCAGGACGCCCCATCCTCGCACGGGGCACCGATAGCCGCGCCACTCCCTGTGAGGTCTCCGTTCCTCTCTCCTCGCGGTGCTGTCACACATCTCGGGGAGATTCCGTGACCATCGGTGCGGGCGCGGCCCCCGGCGGCGATCCTTGTGACTGCCCATGACACAGGCGACGCAGACGGCACGGGGGAAGCACGGAAACCATGGAGCACGCACGGGAACAGACCTCGGCGGGAGAGCTCACCGGCCCCGCACAACGGCCCGAAGCGGCCGACACCGCCCTCGAACTCCTGGTCCACGGAGTCGGCGGCACCACACCCGAGGAGATGCTGGACGACCCGCACACGGTGCGGATCAGCGGCGACGACGTCGCGGCCGTCCACCGTCGCCGTGAAGACGCCGACGCGGAACGGCGACCCGACGACTACCGCGGCAGACCGGTCCCCGAGGCCTACGTGTGGTGCAACCTCACCTCCGGCAACGGCACCCGTGCCCTGTGGCTGTTGCTGCTGCCCTTCATGGTCGTCAACCTCGCGCACTGGATGCGCCCCGCCGGCCGCGGCCGCCGCGGCGCGGTCCGTTTCTACGGTCTGCTCGTCCGGCTGACCGGACTCACCCTGACCGTGCTGCTGGTCGCCGCCGCCTGCGAGGTCGCCCTCGACCTGGCCGCCTGGCAGTGCGCGGGCACCCGCGCGTGCGCCGAGGAACACTCCTGGCTGGCCTTCCTCTCCCCGGACCTCTCCCACGACGGCTGGTGGAGCCGGCCCGGCCGCCGCCTCGCCCTGGCCTGCCTGGTGCCCACGGCCCTGACCTGCCTGCTGTGGTACCTGTCCCACCGCACCTGGAGCGCATACGAGTCCCAGCAGCCGGTGTCCCGCGCGGCCGAACCCGAGGGGGAGACCGACCGCACCGCCCTCGGCCGCCCCGGCTTCTGGTACGGGCGTCGCCTGGTGGCCCGGCTGCGCGCGGCGCACACCGCCGCGGGTCTGCTGACGGTCACCGCGGCGGTCGGCGGACCCGCGGCCCGCTTCGACAGCGGGGCCGGAGGGTCCGTCCTGCTCGGACTCCTCGGCCAGTTGCTGCAGGCGGCCCTCGCCGTCGGCGCGTTCGTCGTGCTGTGGGTGGTCTGCCGCCGCGGACGCAGCGAGCACCGGCTCGACCGGGAACTCGACGCGACCCTGGTGCGCGCACTGCCCGTGGGCGCGATCGTCCTGCTCACCGTCACCCTGCTGTACGCCGGCTGGTCACGGCCCGGCTGGCAGTCGACGGGCCGGCTGCCCGGCGACGCGGCCTTCGGCGGCCTCGCCCTCGCCCAGGGGCTGCTCGTGGTCGCGCTCGCCGTGGTGGCCCGCGTCCTGCACCGCGCCCTGCCGCGAGGCGCCGGTTCCACGCGAACAGGGGACACCCCCGTCGACGAGCGCACGGCGATGCGCGGTCTGGCCGGTCCCGCCGTCGCGATGCTGGCCTGCGCGCTGGGCGGCGTGATGTCCGGCGGAGTGGCCCAACGCGTCGCCGACTGGCTGGACGGCACCCAGGGCTCGCTGCCGGGTCCGCCCGTCCTGCTGACCTGGCAGGCGTCCGTGATCCCGCCGGCGCTGCTCGTGCTCCTCGGACTCTGCGGCCGACTGGCCGTGCGCACCTGGCGTCTGCGTGTCCGCGAGATGCGCGCGGTGGAACTCGACTACCAGGGAGAGCACAAGGACAACGCCCGCACCCGCAGCATCGCCGCCACCCGCGCCGTGGCCACCCTCACCGACCAGGCACCCCTTGTCGTCGGGACCCTCTCCTTCGTGACGTTGCTCCTGGGCTCCGGAGCCCTGGTGGGCGCGCTGACGACCGGCGACACGCCTGCCCGGGCGGCGCAAGGGTCGTACGCCTTCGTGCACGGCGCCGCCGAGACCGCGCAGTCCCTCGGATCCTGGCTGATCGGCCTCGGCTTCATACTGCTCGTCACCTCGGGCCGGCGCGCCTACAAGGACCCCGCGGCCCGCCGCACCATCGGCATCCTCTGGGACGTCGGTACCTTCTGGCCGCGCGCCGCCCACCCCTTCGCGCCGCCCTGCTACGCCGAGCGCGCGGTGCCCGACCTGACCTGGCGCATGGTCACCTGGACCCGTGCCACCGGCGGACGCCTCGTGCTGTCCGGGCACTCCCAGGGCAGTGTGCTGGCGGCCGCCGCGGCCTGGCAGTTGAAGCCCTCGGTCCGCAGACGGGTCGCCCTGCTCACCTACGGCTCACCGCTGGAACGGCTCTACGGGCGCTGGTTCCCCGCCCACTTCGGGCCGGCGGCCCTCGCCTCGCTGCACCGCGAGGTCGACTGCTGGCGCAACCTGTACCGGCTCACCGACCCCATCGGCGGCCCCGTACGCCTGCCCGGGGAGTGCGGCCCGCAGGTCGACCGCGCGCCTCTGGAGGACCCGCTCGTCTACGGGCGCACCCTGGAGAACCCCCTGCCGGCCCCTATCCTCGGGCACTCCGACTACCAGTCGGATCCGGCCTTCGCGGAGGAACGGGAGCGGCTGCTGGCGCGGTTGCGGCACGAGGTGCCGGGCCCGCGTCCCGACGGCGACGCTCAGGGCAGCTCCGGAAGATCCTCCGCGTAGAGCAGGGTCAGGTCGTCGGTGCTCGGTTCGTCGAGCTGGGCGACCCGGCCCGCGTGCCGCTCGACCATTGCCTCGAAGGTCTGCCGCGCGGTGCGGCCGTTGCCGAAGGCGGGGCCCTTGGGGATGGCTGTGAAGTACTTCAGCAGTGCCTCGGACGCGCCCGCCCCGAGGCTGTACTCGTGCTCCTCGGCCTGCTGCTCCACGATCCGCAGGAGTTCCTCGGGGAGATAGTCGCTGAAGGTGATGGTCCGCGAGAAGCGGGACGCCACACCGGGGTTGACCGTGAGGAAGCGCTCCATCTCGGCCGTGTAGCCCGCGACGATCACGACGACCGCGTCCCGGTGGTCCTCCATGAGCTTGACGAGCGTGTCAATGGCCTCGCGGCCGAAGTCGCGCCCCGAGTCCTCCGGCGACAGCGCGTACGCCTCGTCGATGAAGAGCACACCGCCGCGCGCCCGGTCGAAGGCCTCCTGGGTGCGGATCGCCGTGGAGCCGATGTGTTCGCCGACCAGGTCCACACGGGACACCTCGACCAGGTGTCCCTTCTCCAGGACACCGAGCGAGGCGAGGATCTCGCCGTACAGCCGGGCGACCGTCGTCTTGCCGGTGCCGGGGGAGCCCGTGAAGACCAGATGGCGCCGCGCCGAGGCCGCCTTGAGACCCGCCTCCTGACGCCGGCGGCCCACCTCGATCATGTCGGTGAGGGCCCGGACCTCGCGCTTGACGCTCTCCAGGCCCACCAGCGCGTCGAGTTCGCCGAGGACGGCCTTGGAGGAGCGGGCGGGCTGCTCGGGCTCAGGGGAGCCCGCGGGCGACTCCTGCTCGGTGGTGCGCTGGCCCGGGATCGCGCCCAGCAGGCCGGCGGACGGACCGGACGTCTGTACGGCCGTCTCGGGGGCCGGGGACCGTGCTCCGGCGCTCTCGTCGCTCGTGCAGTCCTCGACGACCGGGCCGCCGCCCGCCGCGTTGCCGCCGTCGGCGAACTCGTAGCCCCCGCGTGCGCACCGTTCCGTACGGCACTTCTTCAGCGTCGCGCGGCAGCCGTCGATGACATGGAAGCCGTAGCCTCCGCTGCCCGTCACCCGGCAGTGGTGGAAGCTGCCGCGGCCGCCCGCCGACACGTAGAAGCCCGCCTCCGCGGGGGAGTCGACCGTGCAGCGCTCGATGGTGGGGTCGGCGCCCTTGGTGACGATGACACCGGTCTGGGTGCCGTCGACGGTGCAGCCGGACAGCGTTCCGCCGCTTCCGTGGTCACGGAACCAGGCGCCCGTCGCGGCGTCCCGGATACGGCAGTCGTCGAGCTGCGCGGTGGCGCCGTCGCTCACCGAGACGGCCGTGTTGCGTACTTGGGAGAGGTCGCTGTCGACGACGTCCACGCGCGAACCGCGATCGAGGACGAAGAGGGCGTCCGGCACGTCGTGCACCCGGCACGACTCCAGCACGGCGGTGGCGCCGTCGCTGACCCAGACCGCGGGGTAGTCGCCCGTGCTGTCGAAGATCTCGCACTGGTTGGCGTCCACACGGGTGCCCGGGTCCCACACCGACAGGCCGTTGCGCCCGAACTTCCGGACGGTGGTGCGGGTGAGGGTGAGGACCGAGCGGGAACGCAGATCGACCGCGTTCTCCGGGATGTCGTGGATGCGGCAGTCGGCGAGCGTGAGCACCGCGTCCGTGTCCAGTGTGACGCCGTCCGAGGTCGTACGGTGCACATCGCAGTCGGTGAGGTGGGCGGCGGCCCGCCCGGTGATCTGCACCCCGGAGCCCTTGACCTCGTAGACCTCGCAACCCACCGCCTCCAGCGAGGAGTTCTCGCCGGTCGCCGACAGGCCCGCGCCGGAGGTGTGGTGCACCCGGCAGCGCTCCAGGCGGGGCCGGCCGCCCCCGCGGACCGCGATGCCCGACTGCCCGGCCGCGACGACCTCGCACTCCTCGAACACCCCACCGCCGCCGTCGAGTACGGCGATGCCGACGCCGGCCGGATTGTCGACCGTGCAGCGGCGCACGGTCGGACGTGCGCCACCGCGCACCTCGATGCCGGCCGAGGACCGGGTGACGATCCGCATGTCCAACAGTTCCGGGGTGCCCTCCTCGACGAGCAGCGCGGGCGCGGCCGAGTCCTGGCCCTCCACGTGCAGGTCCTGGACCACGGCTGAGGCACGGACGGTCAACGGCACTCCGTCCACCGGCGCGATGCGCACGGAGCCGGGCGAGCCCTCGGGACCGCGCAGCGTCACCGCGCGCTGGACGACGAGGTTCTCCCGGTACGTACCGGGGGCGACGGTGAGTACGTCGCCCTCGGCGGCCGCCTCCAGGGCCGCGGCCAGCGATGCGTACTCTCCCGTGCGGCGCCGCCACCGCGAGGTGCCGGTGTGCGTCACCTGGACCGTGCCCTGTGCCATGGCGCTGTTCTGCCCCCACCTCGTCGTACGCGGGTCCTGCGAGGCCGTGCTGAAACGCCGTCGCGATCTAGAACAGCTTCTCACGACGATGCCGAACAGTACGGCCGTCCCACCGTAGCGTGCGCGGGGACGGAGGATTGACCGGAGCGGGAAGGCGGTCAGCTGCCGGTACCCGTCCTGCCCCAGTCCGGGCCCGCCCGGTCCCATGCCTGATCCCAACGGGCGTACCGGCCAAGGACCATGCGCCAGACGATCAGACGTCGTGCGGCCTCCAGCAGCACCACGGTCATGAGGGCCGCGCCGACGCCCGCCAGCACCGCGTGCGTCGTCGCGGCGGCCGGGTCCAGGGGGCGGGCGACCAGCCGGCCCTGCCGGTCGGTCCAGAGCGTGAAGTGGTCGCCCCGGTGCGGGGACCTGAGCACCGTGATCACCTTGCCGTGGTGCGCGGAGCCGTCCGGGGCGGTCCAGTCGGCGAGCACACGGCTGCGCGGGTCCTGCGCCGACGAGGCCTCGGGGTCGGGCTCCAGCGGGGCACGCGTCAGCTTCCTGACCACGGTGGCCACCACCTCGTGCCGGGCCCTGTGCTGGTCCCGGACGGACTGCTGGAGGACATGCTCGGCGGCGGCTCCGGCGGCGACGCCGGTCAGGGGAGCGACGACGACGATCAGCAGGAGGGCAAGCAGGGCCAGCCAGGCCTCGGCCAGATCGGTCCCGCGACGCAGCGGATTGTGCCGCCAGCGCCAGAGCCCACCGATTGCGCGCATGACCGCGCACCCCCTTCCGCCTTCCGCGTCCGTGATAACCCCCGGCGGAGCCGTTCACCCGTGGACCGGGGAAGGAGAGAGCGAAATCACCCCTCCCGCGGTCCTCTCATGAACTTCTCACACAGCCTCAACGACCGTGCCCGGACTTCCGGTTCCCGTGTGCCGGGCTCGGGCGGTACGGGATCGGAAGGGTGACCGGAAACCGATCGCGCCGCTCATGCGACCACCCTGACCGGATCGCCGACACGCACGATGCCGGTGGACTCCGGCACCAGGTTCTGTCCGAAGATCAGCCGGGACCCGAAGCGGCGATGGCGCCCGAGCGTGCGCAGGGGTTCCCTGCCGCGCTCGGCGGTGTCCTGGTCGGTGGTGGTCACGACACAGCGGCCGCACATCTTGGCGACCCGGAAGGCGACCTCGCCGATGGTGACGCGGGTCCAGGCGTCCTCGGACCAGGCCGTGGTGCCCGACACCACCACGTTCGGCCGGAAGCGGTCCATCGGAAGCGGACCCTCGTGGGCGTGGTCACCCTGGGCGATCAGTGAGTTGAGCGCGTCCAGTGAGGCGAGGGTGGTGAGCAGCAGCGGATAGCCGTCCGCGAAGCTGACGGTCTCACCGGGTCGCCCGTACTCCGGGTCCACGGGCCTGCGGGTGGCGGGGTCGTCCAGGTGGACGAGGCGTGTCTCGGAACCCAGGTACTCGCTGCACCAGACGTGCGCGGCGGGGCCGGCGAGGACCGCCTCCACCTTGTCGCCGAAGAGGTCCAGTGTGGCCCTGTCCGCGGCCTTCGGCTCCGGCACCGGGACGCTGAGCGGTGCACGGTCGGGCGCGGACAGCCGGACGCCGCCGGGCACCAGCTCGGCGGCGGCTCGCGCCAGGCGTGGCTGCTGGCGCTGGGTGACGACCTTTCCCCCGTCGTCGATCAATGCCCAGCGCCGGTCCCCGGCCAGTCCCCAGGGCTCCACCAGTGCGTCCCGTGGCGACTGACCACGGAACGACTTGACCGGATGGACGTGGATCGAGTGCAGCTCCGCGTTCCCCATGGCGCCATCGTGCCAGTCGGCGCCGACAATCCCGTCCTAGGACCTCAGTAGCCGCGGTACTGCTGGTTGTTGTACGGGTCCTGGTACGGAGCCGGGGCGGGGCGGGGGGAGGCGGGGCGCATCGCCTCGTATCCGGTGCCGGTCGCCATCGGGCGCTGCGGCTGCTGCTGCTGGGGGCCCGGGTAGCCGCGCGGGGCGCCTGCCTGCTGCGGGATGTAGGGCGCGGGGGCCTGCTGCAGCGGGGACGGCTGCTGGGCCTGCGGGTAGCCGCCGTAGGAGGGGACCTGGTGAGAGGGTCCGGCCGGGAGGGCCGGGAGTGCCGACGGGAGCGCGGGCAGGTAGCTGCTGCTCGTGTCGTAGGCGGCGGGAACCCGGATCGGGGCGATCTGGGGGGTGCCCCGCTCGGCGACGAGCGAGTCGTAGATCGGGGTGTCCGGGAAGGACGGCGCGGAGTAGTAACCGCCGCCATAGGTGGAGCGGGGGGAGGTCATGGGACATAAGTTAAGCCCACGATGTGCTGGTTGGGGAGACCGATAAGAGGGTTGTTTTCCGTGTCGGCGACACCTTGGGATCCCCAATGCGAGCGAACTCGGCAAAAAAGGGCGCCAAACCGGGTTCAGATCGTGTAAAGGCCGAGTTCCCAAGGGGTTACCGGGGGTTGACCATTGATCTTCCCGGGCTGTCCGGGCGCTTCCCGGCCCCCGGGGAATAGGTTGGTCTGCAACGGGCCGGAGAGGCGGCCCGGGGGCGGGGCCTGGCGCGGTGACACGTGATGGGGGCGGACATGACAATGTCTAAGGGATCGAATGTTCCGGTGCCGACGAGTGCGCTGCGCGTCGAAATGGGCTGGAGTTCGGGCCCCGGGGTGCCCGACGCGGATGCGTCGGCGCTGCTGCTGGTGTCCGGGAAGGTGCGCTCCGACAGCGACTTCGTGTTCTACAACCAGCCCGCGCACTCCTCCGGCGCCGTGCGGCACGAAGGGAAGCGTGACGCGGGCGGTCAGGTGACCGACACGCTGCTCGTCGACCTCGCGCGCGTGGAGCCCGCCATCGAGACCGTGGTGCTGGCCGCCTCCGCCGACGGCGGCACCTTCGGGCAGGTGCCCGGCCTGTACGTGCGAGTGCTCGACGCGGGCCGGGGCACGGAGGTCGCCCGCTTCGACAGCAGGGACGCGACGGTCGAAACGGCCTTCGTGCTCGGGGAGTTCTACCGGCGCCAGGGCGCCTGGAAGTTCCGCGCCGTCGGACAGGGGTACGGCAGCGGCCTGGAAGGTCTGGCCACGGACTACGGGATCACGGTGGACGAACCGCAGCACACCGCACCGCCCGCCGCCGTGCCTCCCGCCGCCCTGCCCTCGTCCCCTCGTCCGGCTGGTCCGCCGCCCGCCGTCTCCCCGCCGCCCGCGCCCGGCACGCGCGTGGTCGGCCCGCCCCCACCGGTCGCCCCGCCCGCCACCACGACGCCGCCCACGCCGCCCCGGACCCCGGTGCGTCTGTCCAAGGTCACCCTCACCAAAGAGGCCCCCTCGGTGTCGCTGGCCAAACAGGGCGGAACATCCGGTTCCATGCGCGTGAACCTCAACTGGCAGATGCGCAAACAGTTCTCGGGATGGGGCAGCAAACGGGGCCGGGCCGTCGCGATGCACGCGGACCTCGACCTCGACCTGTGCGCCCTGTACGAACTCTCCGACGGCCGCAAGGGAGTCGTCCAGGCGCTCGGCAACGCCTTCGGAGCACTCCACCAGCCGCCGTACATCCATCTCGACGGCGACGACCGCACCGGTGCCGTCGAGAGCGGCGAGAACCTCACCGTCAACCTCGACCACCGCCAGAGCTTCCGGCGCATACTCATCTTCGTGACCATCTACGAAGGAGCGCGCTCCTTCGCCGACCTGCACGCCACGGTCACCCTCCAGCCGGCGAACGGCGCACCGGTCGACTTCTCGCTCGACGAGTGCACCGTGCCCTCGACCGTCTGCGCCCTCGCCCTGATCACCAACAACGACGGCGACCTGATCGTCCAGCGCGAGGCCCGCTACCTGGTGCCCAAACGCGGCGTGAGCCCGCAGCGCACCGTCGACCAGGTATACGGGTGGGGCATGAACTGGACGCCCGGCAGGAAGTGAGCGGTCAGCGCTCGTCGAGGGCGGTGTCGGGGCGCGCGTAGGTGCGGCCCTTCCAGGCCGCGCCGCGCCCCCTGTAGTGCTGCACCGCGGAATCGACCGTCATGAGGAGGTACAGGAACGCGGTGACCGGCAGCAGCGGAGCGAGCCACCAGCGCTGCCGGTAGTAGCGCAGCATCGGCAGATACGTCGCCGTCATCAGCAGCCACGCGAACCCGCCGGCCGCCGCGACCCCCGTACTCCCCACGACCAGGCCGGTCAGGAGCGCGAGCGGCGGCACCAGGTAGACGACGGCGAGGCCGAGGACCGTACCCAGGAGCAGCAGCGGGTTGTGCCGCAGCTGGGCGTACGCGCTGCGCGAGACCATGCGCCACAGGTCGTGCAGTCGCGGGTAGGGGCGCACACTGTCCACCCGTTCGGCCAGCCCCAGCCAGATGTGACCGCCGACGCCCTTGACCGCCCGAGCGAGCGCCACGTCGTCGATGACGGCGTGCCGGATGGCGTCCGGAATCCGCGCCCGCTCGGCGGCGTCCGCGCGCAGCAGCACACAGCCACCGGCCGCGGCCGCCGTGCGTGCCCCCTTCACCGCGATCCACCGGAAGGGATACAGCTGGGCGAAGAAGTAGACGAACGCGGGCACGACGAGCCGCTCCCACATGCTCTCCACCCTCAGGCGCGCCATCTGGGAGACGAGGTCGAAACCGCCGGTGTGCGCCGCGGCCACCAGCGTCCGCAGACTGTCGGGCGCGTGGGCGATGTCCGCGTCCGTCAGCAGCAGGTACACGGGCTCGCGCGTGCGGGCCAGGGCGATGCCGTGGCGTACGGCCCAGAGCTTGCCGGTCCAGCCCGTGGGCGGCTCCCCGGGCGAGTCGACGGTGAGCGGGAGGCCGCCGTGCGCGCGAGCCAGTTCACCGGCCAGCTCCCCGGTGCCGTCCGAGCTGCCGTCGTCGACGAGGAAGACCTCGGCCCGTCCCGGATAGTCCTGCGCGAGCAGGGTCGGCAGGCTCGCGGGCAGGACGCCGGCCTCGTCGCGTGCGGGCACGACGACACAGACGGACGGCCAGTCGTCCGGCTCCCGGCGCGGCGGCAACCGCAGATCCGTACGCCAGAAGAAGCCCTGGCCGAGCAGCAGCCACAGCCAGGCGGCCAGTGATCCCACGGCGGTCCACACGACGGCAGTCACGCGCGGCAGTCTGCCCCACCCCGGGGACCCGTCGGGGCGGATCGTCTATGGTGACCGGGTGAAGATCGCGCTCATGGACTCCGGAATCGGACTGCTCGCCGCTGCCGCCGCGGTACGTCGACTGCGGCCCGACGCCGATCTCGTCCTCTCCTCGGCGCCCGACAGCATGCCCTGGGGACCCCGTACGCCCCAGGACGTGACCGAGCGCGCGCTCGCGGTCGCCGAGGCGGCGGCGGAACACCGTCCCGACGCGCTGATCGTCGCCTGCAACACCGCCTCCGTGCACGCGCTGCCCGCCCTGCGCGCCCGGCTGGAGCCGGACGTGCCCGTGATCGGCACGGTCCCGGCGATCAAGCCGGCCGCGGCCGGAGGCGGACCCGTCGCGATCTGGGCCACCCCCGCCACCACCGGCAGCCCGTACCAGCGGGGACTCATCCGTGACTTCGCCGAGGGAGTGGCCGTCACCGAGGTGCCGTGCCCCGGGCTCGCCGACGCCGTGGAGCACGGGGACCAGACGGGTATCGACGCCGCGATCACCGCGGCCGCCGCCCGGACCCCCGACGACGTGAGGGCCGTCGTCCTGGGCTGCACCCATTACGAACTGGTCGCCGAACGGATCCGTGCGGCGGTGCAGCGGCCCGGCCTTCCGCCGCTCGTCCTGCACGCCTCCGCCGGTGCGGTCGCCGCGCAGGCGCTGCGCAGGATCGGCGCGTTCCCGGACCCGGCAGCGGCCGCCGACGGCACCGTCACCGTGCTTCTCAGCGGCCGGGCGGGAGCCCTGCCCGCGCCCGCGCTCCAGTACGAGGAAGGCCGCCTCCTGCAGGAGGTCAGCCCCGCCCGCTGACCGTCGGTCACCGCTCGGACGACCGCTGTCCGCGGACCGCCCGGCGCGGCCGTGACGCTCTGCGAGCCGGTGCCCGCACTGCGGAACATGAGTAGTCTCTTAGGCATGAGGGACCACCCCCACGGCGAATACATCCCGCACTCCGATGTCTGGACCGGGCGGGCGACCAATCGCGTGCAGTGGCTTCCGGCGCTCGCCGGTGCCGCCTGCATCGCGCTCGGCATCGAACTGGCCGTCGAGTCCACATGGACCTCGGGCGTAGCCGCGCTCGCCATGTCCGTCGTCGGCTGCATCGCCGCGGGACTGCTCGTTCTCTTCGGCACGCTCGCCTTCGTGCACGTCGCCGTGAAGGTCGACAAGGACTGCCTCGAAGTGCGCTGCGGGCACGTCGGCCTGCCCCGGCGCCGCATCCCCCTCTCGGACGTGGTCGGCGCCGACTTCGCGCCCAGCGTCACTCCATGGCAGTGGGGCGGCTGGGGTTACCGCTGGCGTCCCGAGAAGGGCACCGCCGTCATCGTCCGGCGCGGCGAGGGCGTGGTGCTCCGGCTCGGGGACGGCCACACGTTCACCATCACGGTGGACAACGCGGAGGCGGCCGTGCGGGTGATCCGCGACAGGCTCCGGCCGGCCACTCCCGGCGCCGTGATCTGATCCCGTACCCCTGTGGGGCCATGGGGTCGTGGTGCCGTCTCGCGGGTTCACGGTTCGAGTCGGTGCGCCCAGAGACGCTCGTCCTCCCTCATGACGCCCTCCGGGCACCCGTCAGCCAACGGCCGTGCCGTCGCGAGCCCCGCGAGCAGTCCCGCGCCCGCCGTCACCGTGGTGAAACTCAGCGCGTTGCCCACCGACGCGATCGCGGCCAGGGCGGTCAGGGCCGCCCCCGCCGTCAGCGCGATCGGCGTGGACTGCGGAGACCGCCAGAGTGAGTAGAGGACCCAGCAGAAGAGCACCGCGAGCAGCACGGCGCCGACCACGCCCTGCTCGGCCACCTGCTGCAGGGCGGCGGAGTGGGGTTTGCCGTCGGGGAGCGGCGCCAGCGCGACCGTCGGACTGAGCTCTCCGTAGCGGCCCGGTCCCACTCCCAGCGCCGGACTCCTGCCGACCAGATGCACCGCGTCCTGCCAGAGCAGCACGCGGTGTTCGGTGAGCTGATCCTCGAGGGAGGCGGTCAGCCCGTCCGGGAGCGCGTCCTCGGCGATGGCCCAGGTCGTCGACGTGACCAGTGCCGCGGTGAGCGCGAGGGCCCCGAGGCCGAGGGCGCGGCGCCGCACGCGGTCGGCGGCGAGCGAGCACAGCAGGACCCCGGCGCCGAGGGCGCATCCCGCGGCCGAGCCGAGGACCGCGCCGGTCACCGTGATCCCGAGGGCCAGCAGGCGCAGCGCGAGCCGCAGCGCCGGGGGGCGCGCCGCCCAGGCCGCGCAGCACGCCGCCGCGGTGGACAGGGTCAGCAGCGCGGCCGTGGCACCGGTGTGCCCGAGCGGCGCCGTGATCTGCGGACCCGGGGTGGTGTACCGCGCGGTGAGGGACAGGCCGAGTCCCACGAGGGCCGCGGCGCAGGGGGCGGCGACCGGCAGGACCGCGCCCAGGATCCGGCCCGAGGCATAGCCGGCGGCCATCGCCAGCACCGCCAGCAGGACGCCCTCGGGGCGTCCGTCGTGCACGGCGGCAGTGATCAGCGACCAGACCGCGCAGGCCCCGAGCACGATCACACCCGCCGCGTCCGAAACGTTTCGTCTCTCGTTCGCGGCCGTCGCACCGGCCGCGGACGTCATCCCCGTCGAACCCACCCCGTCGCCCCCCGACCTGTGACGAGCCCCGACCGTCATGGCAGCATCCGGCCACGTCAGAAGCTCGGGCACACCGTAACGGCTGATGCGCCGGTTTGTGGATGACTTGCGCAGAAAAACGATGCATAGGACGGGCGGTGAGCGGCGCCCGGGACGCGTGATCCGTCTCCGGGGCGGCGCGGAACCCAGGGCCGGGGCCGATCGGGAACAGGGGAGCTTCCAGCAGGGCCCCGGGGGCGGACCGTGCTGTCGGAGCCCAGGTCACGCGCCGTACACTCCCCGGGTGACCGCCACCGCAACCTCCGTAGACGAGCCGGAACAGCTCGAACCCCGCGCCGTGACCGCATCGCGCGGGGCCAGACTGGCACGGCGATACGCTCCGGCCGCCGCCGCGGCGCTCTCCGGCGTACTGCTCTACGTCAGTTTCCCGCCGCGCACGGTCTCGTGGCTGGCCCTGCCCGCCTTCGCGGTCTTCGCCTGGGTCCTGCGGGGGCGCTCCTGGAAGGCGGGGCTCGGGCTCGGCTATCTGTTCGGCCTCGGTTTCCTGCTGCCGCTGCTCGTGTGGACCGGCGTGGAGGTCGGCCCCGGGCCGTGGCTCGCGCTCGTCGCCGTGGAAGCGGTGTACATCGCGCTCGTCGGCGCGGGCATCACGCTGGTGTCCCGGCTGCCCGGCTGGCCCCTGTGGGCCGCCGCCGTGTGGATCGCGGGAGAGGCGGCCCGCGCGCGTGCGCCGTTCGGCGGCTTCCCCTGGGGAAAGATCGCCTTCGGGCAGGCGGACGGCATCTTCCTGCCGCTGGCCGCGCTGGGCGGGACTCCGGTCCTCGGTTTCGGGGTGGTGCTCTGCGGCTTCGGCCTGTACGAGATCGTGCGCCAGGTCGTCGAGGGCCGTCGCACCGGTGTCGTACGACGGGGTGCCGCCGCGGTGGCGCTGCTCGGTGTCGCGGTCCCGGTGGTGGGGGCGCTCGCCGCGCGTTCTCTGGTGAGCGACAAGGCCGAGGACGGCACGGCGACCGTCGCGGTGATCCAGGGCAACGTGCCGCGCGCGGGACTCGAGTTCAACGCCCAGCGGCGCGCCGTCCTCGACCACCACGCGCGGGAGACCGAGCGGCTGGCCGCCGAGGTGAAGGCGGGCAAGGTCGCACGGCCCGACTTCGTGCTGTGGCCGGAGAACTCCTCCGACGTCGACCCGTTCACCAACGCCGACGCCCGCGCCGTCATCGACACCGCGGCCAAGGCCATCGGTGTGCCCATCTCGGTCGGCGGCGTCGTCGAGCGGGACGGCAAGCTCTACAACGAGCAGATCCTGTGGGATCCGGTGAAGGGGCCCCTGGACACGTACGACAAGCGACAGGTACAGCCGTTCGGCGAGTACCTTCCGCTGCGCTCGCTGCTCGGCGCGATCAACAAGAACTGGACGTCGATGGTGCGCCAGGACTTCAGCCGGGGTCACAAGCCCGGCGTCTTCACCATGGACGGCACCGGGGTCGGCCTCGTCACCTGCTACGAGGCCGCCTTCGACTGGGCCGTGCGCAGCACCGTGACGGACGGGGCGCAGATCATCTCGGTGCCGAGCAACAACGCGACGTTCGACCGCAGCGAGATGACCTACCAGCAACTCGCCATGTCCCGGGTCCGTGCCGTGGAGCACAGCCGTACCGTCACGGTGCCGGTGACGAGCGGCGTCAGCGCCATCATCATGCCGGACGGGAAGATCACCCAGCGGACCGGGATGTTCGTGGCGGACTCACTGGTCCAGAAGGTGCCGCTCCGTTCCTCCGAGACCCCCGCCACGCGGATGGGGATCCTCCCCGAGATGCTCCTGGTGCTGGTCGCGGCGGGCGGGCTCGGATGGGCCGGCACCAGGGCGGTCCGCGGGCGCCGGAACGGTGCGGTCCAGTTGTACTGAGTCCGCTGGGTTGTTGACGCGGCTGCGGAGCGAGCGGGGTCGCGCGGCCGCGGTCGGGTGGCGGAAGCGGACCGTTAGGGTCGGGCCATGGCTACTCCTGACTTCATCCGCACGATCCGGGCCTCCGCGGGGCATCAGCTGCTCTGGCTCCCCGGGGTCACAGCCATCGTCTTCGACGACGAGGACCGAGTGCTGCTGGGCCGGCGCTCGGACACCGGCAAGTGGTCGGTCATCGGTGGCATCCCGGATCCGGGCGAGCAGCCCGCGGCCTGCGCCGTGCGGGAGGTCTTCGAGGAGACGGCGGTGCACTGCGTCGTCGAGCGCGTCGTGCTCGTCCAGGCCCTCGATCCGGTCACCTACGAGAACAATGACACCTGCCAGTTCATGGACGTCGCGTTCCGCTGCCGGGCCGTCGGCGGCGAGGCGCGGGTCAATGACGACGAGTCGCTGGAGGTCGGCTGGTTCTCGGTCGACGCCCTGCCGGAGCTGAACGAGTTCGCGATGTTCCGGATCAAGCAGGCCTTGTCCCACGCACCGGCATGGTTCGACACCACGACCTGAAGTGGAACTGTGTGGGATGAGCACATGTGGGAGGGCGATCGGGCTGCCTAGGGTCGAGCCATGACCGCGCCCAGCGCCCTCCCGGGCCCCCACGCTCCCTCGTCCGGCCTCGACGGCCGCACCGCCCTGGTCACCGGCGCCGCCGGCGGCATCGGCCGCGCCTGTGCGCTGCGGCTGGCCGCGGACGGGGCCAAGGTACGCGCGGTCGACCTGGACACCGCGGGGCTGAACGTACTCGCCGAACTGGCCCGGGGCCTGCCGGGCACCGTGGAGCCGCATCCGCTCGACCTCACCGACCTCGACGCGGCGGAGCTCGCCGCCGCGGGCACGGACATCCTCGTCAACAACGCCGGACTGCAGACGGTGCGGCCCATCGAGGAGTTTCCGCCCGAGGTCTTCCACACCATGCTCACGGTGATGCTGGAGGCCCCGTTCCGGCTGATCCGCGGCGCGCTCCCACACATGTACGGGCAGGGCTGGGGTCGGATTGTCAACGTGTCCTCGGTCCATGGGTTGCGCGCGTCGGTCTTCAAGTCGGCGTACGTGGCCGCGAAACATGGGCTGGAAGGGCTGTCGAAAACGGCGGCCCTGGAAGGCGCCCCCCACGGAGTGACCTCGAACTGTGTGAACCCCGCCTACGTACGCACCCCACTGGTCGAGAAGCAGCTCGCGGACCAGGCGCGGGCCCACGCCGTTCCCGAGGAGCGTGTGCTGTCCGAGGTGCTGCTGCGGGACAGCGCGGTCAAACGGCTGGTCGAACCCGAGGAGGTCGCCGAGGCGGTGGCCTATCTGTGCGGGCCCCAGGCCTCCTTCGTCACCGGCACGTCGCTCGTCATGGACGGCGGCTGGACGGCGCACTAGCCGGTCCGGTGCCGCCGAGCCGGCCCGGCCGGGTTATCCACAGGGCCGGCCGGGCCGGCCTCACGACAGGTCATCCTTTGAGCATGTCCCGCGATCACGTGCAGTCCGCCGAACGCCCCGCCGACAACGCCGAGACACCCTTCCTCCAGCTTCTGGCCAGAGGCGCCCCCGCCGAGGCGTACGAACAGCCGGTCCTGCTCGCCCGCGCCGAGAGCCTCCCCGCCACCCGCATCGCCGCGCTCGAAGAGGCCAAGCTGCTCGCCCTGCGCGTGCGCTCCGAGATGGAGGGCCGGCGCCGTCGCGAGGCCGAACTGTCCGCGCTCTTCGAGACCGCCCACGACCTGGCCGGCCTGCGCGACCTCGACGCCGTCCTGCGCGCGATCGTGCAGCGGGCCCGGTCCCTGCTGGGCACGGACGTCGCCTACCTCAGCCTGCACGACGAGGCCGAGGGAGACACCTATATGCGGGTCACCGAGGGCTCGGTCGCGGCGCGCTTCCAGCAGCTGCGGCTCGGCATGGGGGAGGGACTCGGCGGGCTCGTCGCCCAGACCGCCCGTCCCTATGTCACCGACGACTACTTCAAGGACGACCGGTTCCAGCACACCCGGGCCATCGACGCGGGCGTCCGGGACGAGGGCCTGGTCGCCATCCTCGGCGTACCCCTCATGATCGGGCGGCACGTCATCGGAGTGCTGTTCGCCGCGGACCGCCGGGCACGGATCTTCGAACGTGAGCAGATCGCCCTCCTCGGCTCGTTCGCGGCGCTGGCCGCCGCGGCCATCGACACGGCGAACCGACTGATGGAGACCCGCTCGGCCCTCGACCGCCTGGGCCGCGCCAACGAGATCATCCGGGACCGCAGCGGAGTCATCGAGCGCGCCTCGGACGTCCACGACCGCCTCGCCGAGCTGGTGCTGCGCGGCGGCGGGGTCCATGACGTGGCCGCCGCGGTGTCCGAAGTACTCGACGGCCCGGTCGAGTTCACCGGGACGGACACCGCACCCGACGCCGCCCTTCAGGCCTCCCGCACGGAGGGCCACGCGGTGCGACACGGTCAGGACTGGGTCGCGGCCGTGGCAGCCGGGGGAGAGCTGCTCGGCGCCCTGGTGCTGGGCGGGCACCCGGACCTCGACCCCGTCGACCAGCGCACCCTCGAGCGCGCCGCGATGGTCACCTCACTGCTCCTGCTCGCCCGACGCTCGGCCGCCGAGGCCGAACAGCGCGTCCGCGGCGAGCTGCTGGACGATCTGCTGGACGCCCGGGACCGCGACCCACGCCTGCTGCGCGAGCGCGCCACCCGCCTGCATGCCGACCTGGACGCCGTCCATGTGGTGCTCGCCGCGCGCCTGGACACCTCCACCGCCGATGCCGAACGCGAGGCGGACGCCCGCCGACGGCTGTGGTCCGCCGCGTCCCACCTGGCCGCGACCGGACACGGACTGGCCGCGGCAAGGGACGGCGGCACGGTGCTGCTGCTCCCGCTCGGCGAGGACGAGACCGCCACCGACCTGGCCCGACGCACGGCCGGACAACTCGGCACCGCGGTCCACGAGGCCGTCACGGTCGGCGCCTCGGCACCCCTCGAAGCCCTCGCCGCGCACCCCGAAGCGGTGGCGGCGGCGTACGCGGAGGGACAGCGCTGTCTCGAAGCGCTGCGCCTGCTCGGGCGCACCGGGGACGGCGCCGCCGCCGAGGACTTCGGGTTCCTGGGGCTGTTGCTCGCCGGGGACCGGGACATCTCCGGTTTCGTCGGGCGGACCATCGGCCAGGTTGTCGCCTATGACCAGCAGCGCGGCACGGACCTGCTGCGCACTCTCGACGCCTACTTCGCGTGCGGGATGAGCCCGGCGCGCACCAAGGACGACCTGCACGTCCATGTGAACACGGTGGCTCAGCGGTTGGAGCGGGTGGGCCGGCTGCTGGGGGAGGACTGGCAGAGCCCGGCCCGTGTGCTGGAGATCCAACTCGCCCTGCGGCTGCACCGGTTGTCCACGGCCGCACGCCACTGACCCCCGTACACGCGTACGGGGGCCGGGAGATGAGGACGTGCGGAGCAGTCAGGCCGTGGATCGCGCATCCGTCGTCTGCTCGGTCACCTCTGCCTCGTCGTGGTCCGTCACGTCGGCCAGGTCGCGGTGCCGGGTCTCCTCGGCGACGCCCACCGCGATCAGGGTCAGCACGGCCGCCGCGATGACGTACAGGGAGATCGGTGTGGAGCTGCCGTAGTCGGACAGCAGCGCGGTCGCGATCAGCGGGGCGGGGGCGCCCGCGGCGACCGAGGCGAACTGGGCGCCGATCGAGGCACCGGAGTAGCGCATCCGCGTCGCGAACATCTCTGAGAAGAAGGCGGCTTGGGGCGCGTACATCGCGCCGTGCAGGACGAGTCCGACGGTGACGGCGAGGACCAGGTTGCCGAAGCCGCCCGTGTCGATGAGTGAGAAGAAGGGGAACATCCACAGGCCCACTCCGGCGGCGCCCAGCAGGTAGACGGGCCTGCGGCCGATCCGGTCCGACAGCGCGCCCCAGGCGGGGATGACGGCGAAGTGCACGGCGGAGGCGATCAGTACCGCGTTGAGCGCGGTCTGCCGGGAGACGCCGGCCGACGTGGTGGCGTACACGAGGATGAAGGCGGTGATCACGTAGTAGCTGATGTTCTCCGCCATGCGGGCGCCCATCGCGACCAGGACGTCGCGCCAGTGGTGGCGCAGCACGGACACCAGCGGCAGCCTCTCCGCGGCGGACCCCCGCGTCCGCCCGCGCACCTCGGCCCGTGCCAACGCCTCCTGGAACACAGGTGATTCGTCGACAGACAGACGTATCCACAAACCGACGACGACCAGCACGCCGGACAGCAGGAACGGGATCCGCCAGCCCCAGGCGACGAAGGAGTCGTCCGACACGGTGGCGGTCAGCAGCGAGAGCACGCCGGTCGCCAGGAGCTGCCCCGCGGGTGCTCCGGTCTGCGGCCAGGAGGCCCAGAACCCGCGCCGCTTCGCGTCCCCGTGTTCGGACACCAGCAGGACGGCACCGCCCCACTCGCCGCCCAGCGCGAAGCCCTGGACGAGGCGCAGGGCGGTCAGCAGCACGGGGGCCGCCGCGCCGACCGTCGCGTGCGTCGGCAGCAGACCGATCGCGAACGTCGCCCCGCCCATCAACAACAGGCTGAGTACGAGCAGTTTCTTACGGCCGAGCCGGTCCCCGTAGTGTCCGAAGACCAGCGCGCCGAGGGGCCGGGCCGCGAATCCGACCGCGTACGTGAGGAACGACAGCAGCGTGCCGACGAGCGGGTCGGAGCCGGGAAAGAAGAGCTTGTTGAAGACGAGCGCGGCCGCCGAGCCGTACAGGAAGAAGTCGTACCACTCGATGGTGGTGCCGATGAGGCTGGCGGCGACGATGCGCTTGAGGTTGGCGGGTGGTGGGGGAGCGGTTGCCGCGGAGGCCATGTGCGCCACTTCCTTGTGTGCCGTGGGGACGGGTACGTGTGGGCACACCGTAGGAAGACGCAGGTCAGGGGCACATGTGGTGGGGCACCATAGTTAGGGGGTTGGCTATGCGTGCGGCCACCATGCCGGTTCGCGGACGGGCGGTTCAGGGGCTCGAAGGTGATCGAAACGGGTGCCGTCCGGGATGCGCAGTTCGGGTGGTCTGCCGGTGCGGCGCTGACGTCCGTGCTGGTTTGATGCCGACCAAAAGCCCATGTCATCACCCGTCTTCACGTGTCCCGTGCCGACTTGGTGCTGACTACGCTCCGTTGAACTCGGACATCTGACGAACCGCGCGCACCCTCTCGGACCAGTAAGCCGTGACCCGCGGTTTCATGCCCGCGCTTGACATAAGAATTCGCTGAGACGAGCGCGCACCGCGCCCAGGCGCAGCGCCTTGTCCATGCCCACGGCGGCTCAGCGGCTCAGCGGCAGGGCCGGGCTCGGTCGCTCAGCCCGGTCACCACGCAAGGACTCCGAGCCGATCAACCCCTTCGTTTGGTGATGCGTGCCGCGCGGGTTGACGCGCGCAGCCCACGCCCCCGGCCGGGCGGGTCAGTCGGACATCGGGCCTGTGCCGCCCGGGAAGACCCGTAGAGCGATTTCTGCGGTCTCCTCGAGTTGCCGGCGGTCGGCACCCGCGGCGGCGTGTACGGCTTGGCCCTCGGTGAAGGCGATGACGTAGCGGGCGAGCGCGTCCGGATCCGTACCGGCGGGCAGGTCGCCGTCCGTCGCCGCCGTGCGGAACCGGTCGGCCAGTGCCTGCTCGCCCTCCAGCCGGCTCGCGGCGAGGAAAGCGCAGACCGAGGCGTTTTCGGGGCTGGTGGACAGGCCGCCCTGGATGGAGAGGCAGCCGGCCGGCCGGTCCTTGCGGGTGAGCGCCTTGGCGTTCTCCATCAACAGGGTCCGGGCGACGGCGGCGGCCGTCGGTTCGGCGAGCGCTGCGGTCTTGTAGCCCATGTCCCGTTCCGCGTAGCGCGCGACGACCAGCCGAAACAGATTTTCCTTGGACCCGAACACCGTGTACAGGCTGGGTTTGTTCATGCCCATCGCGGTGGTGAGGTCGGTGATGGAGGTGCCCTCGTACCCCTGGCGCCAGAAGACCTCGACCGCGAGGTCGAGCGCTTGCGCTTCGTCGAAGGTTCGGGGTCGGCCGACAGCCATGGGCATTTCCTGCTTCTTGTTCCGATTCAATGTGTCTCCGCGCCAACGTACGACCTTTAGAACCGAGCGGTCAATAATCCTGCTCCGGCCCCCGCTGCGGGGGTCCCGCGATGGACCGACTGCTCGGCGTCCGTCGGAGCGATGACGGGATGCACCGGGGTTCTGTCAGGTACGGCCAGCGCCCGTGCCCCCGCAGCATTCCGACTTCTCTCGCAGAGAAACGGTCGCGGGCAGATCGACGGCGGAAAGGTCCTCGTCACCGGCGCCACGTCGAGCACTGGAACGCTTACGGAGTCGCGTGAATTTCCGGCGCACACGCGAGACGGCTCGCGGGCCACCGGCCCGCCCATCCCTGTCTGCCCCGGGGGTTTCGATCGACCTCGTCGGCCGACTTTCCCTCTACTCGTGGCCGTACGGCGCGAGGGGGCCCGCATGGCGCTGCCCTTTCTGGCCGCCTGGTCGGGTTCTGGCCGCCTGATCGGGCCGGTGCTCCTGGTCCTACAGGCTTTCGCGCACCGAGTTGCCCCAGTTCACTCCGTCAGTGTGGGTGCGTGCGAAGTCCGGGTCTTCGTAGATGTGGAGGCGCTTGATGCGTTCGCCCTCGAACTCGAACACATTGCAGAACATCCCACTGGTGGGATCGTCGTCGGGGAACGTTGCCCCTGACGTCAGGGTTCCCTTGCCTGCTCCCTCGACCACCACATGGTTCCCGGACGCCATTACGTGAAGCCCGGCTTCGTCGTGCCGAATCGAGGCAATCGCACCGGCGAATCCCCGCGCGAACGCTGCGATCTGCGCCTTGCCGGTGGCGATGCCGAATTTCGGGAAGAACATCCGGGCGTCGTCCGTGAAGAGGTCGAAAATTGCCGGGTCACCTTGGTCCACCAGGCGGAAATAGCTGAGGGCTATCTCTTCGTACTTCTTCTGGCGATCGCTGTTGCTGTTCACTGTGGCTCCTGGTGGGCGTCGCTTTTTCGAGGTGCTGCTTTTTCGCGCGGCACCTTGCGCTCACGGGATCGGTCGGCGCGTGCAGCGGCCGTGTCGCGACGCCGAATCGTCGCCCCCTCTCCCGGGAGCGGTGCGACGTGCACCATATTTAACCGATCGGTTAGAAATGTAACCGGGGCGGATCCGCCCCGTCAAGAAGGTCAGGGGCGGGCTTCGGCTGCCAGGTGCGCTTCAGGGTCGTCCGTGGAGGCCGTTGACGGTTGCCGAGCCCGTTGGTACGCGGCTCCGTGACGGCCGCCCGCCTCGCCCGCCCCCGGCGGGGGATGTCGGTCGACCTGGAGGTTCTTGACAGATCCACCCCTCTCGCCTAGGTTTTTAACCGCTCGGTTAAAAATTAGCTGGGGCGCACACCCTGAACGTCGGCACGAGGCGACAGGGAGACCGTGCAGGGTCATGATCGGAGCGAGTCCCGCTGGCCTCCTCGGGGCTGATGCGACGACTCCGTGGACCTTGTCGGTCCACGATCCACGGCCGGTATGCGGAAGCACCCTTCTGCCGGGACGGCGGGGCGTACATGTGCGCCCGCGGAAGAAATCACGCGAATACGCAGAACATCCAACAGGAGGAAAAGTGAACGGCAACAGCGATCTTCAGAAGCGCCGCGAAGAGATTGTCATCAACTACTTCCGCATGGTCGATGCCGGAAATCCTGCGGTGATCGACATCTTCACGGACGACGCCCAGATGTTCTACCCGAAGTTCGGCTTCGCCGTCGGCAAGGCGCAGATCGGCGCGTTCGCCCAGGGCCTCGGCCGGGGAATCGCGTCGCTCGAGCATGAGATCGACGGTTTCACCGTGCTGTCGTCCGGAAACTACGTGATCGTCGAGGGCGCGGAGAACGGAACGACGACATCGGGTGTGGACTTCCCCGACGGCGTCTCCTCTTTCGGACTGTTCTGCAACGTTTTCGAGTTCGAGGGTGAACTCATCAAGCGGACCCACATCTACGTGGACCCGGACTTCGCCAACACGCACGCTGAAGGTGTGGCGTGGGGCAAGTCCGTGCAGGACAGCATCGCCGGCCTGTAAGGCCAGGGCGCGCGTGATGCAGGTGCGCGAGGCTGGATGCTGAAATCCCCCGCAGCCATGGGTCTGTCCGCAGGTGGCGCGGAATGTCGGACGTGAAGCCCTCCTGTCATGGAGCAGGGCGGGTCGACTGACGTGCACCGCTCTGGTTCGGCGGCGGCCAACTCGCCGTCAGTCGGGGCGGCTCGGGCCACTCCGCGGTCTCAGTCGCAACTTTTTTTGATTGCAACTCCTGTTGCCGCCTCGGTGTGGCAACAGTGCAGTCGCATCCCTCGCTGAAACAAACAAAGTTACTTCGGTTTTCGTGCCGGGCGGAGTCCGAAGCCGTCCGACCGATGGGCGTCAGGTGCTGCCTGGCGCTGCCCGGCCTCCGGCCAGGGGCCTGCGCACCATGCGGTGACGTCCGCCCTTCCCCTGCCGGATGCCTCCCCGAGCAGTACACGTAGAAGGAGATTTCGATGACCAACCTGTTCGAGCCGGTGACCGTTGGGAAATGGGTCCTGGGCAATCGCATCGCCATGGCGCCCATGACCCGGAACCGGGCCGGCGAGGGGCAGGTGCCGCAGGAGATCAGTGCCCGGTACTACGGGCAGCGGGCCGGTGCCGGCCTGATCATCGCCGAGGGGACCCAGCCCAGCCCGCGCGGCCAGGGCTACCTCGACAGCCCGGGAATCCACAGCCCCGAGCAGATCGAGGGGTGGCGCCTGATCGCGGAGGCCGTTCACGCGCGCAACGGTCACATCGTCGTGCAGCTGATGCACGCGGGCCGCATCGCGCACCCTGAGAACAAGCCCGGCCAGGAAACGGTGGCCCCGAGCGCGATCGCGGCCCCGGACGAGATCTTCACCGCGAAGGGCATGCAGCCCTACCCGGTCCCGAGGGCGCTGGAGACACACGAACTGCCCGAGCTGGTCGAGGAGTTCGTGCACGCCGCCCGATCCGCCGTCGAGGCCGGCCTGGACGGCGTGGAACTGCACGCGGCGAACGGCTACCTGCTGCACCAGTTCCTCGCTCCTTCCACGAACCTGCGCACCGACGAGTACGGAGGGTCCCCGGCAGCTCGGGCGCGGCTGGTCGTGGAGGTCGCCCGGGCTGTCGCTGACGCGATAGGGCCGGAGCGGGTGGGGATCCGTATCTCTCCCGCGCACAACATCCAGGGCGCCCTCGAGGACGACACCGCCGAGACCGCTGCCACGTACCGGGCGCTCCTCGACGGCATCGCCCCGTTGGGCCTGGCATACCTCCACGCGCTCGCCGACCCGGCCGACGCGTTGATCCAGGAGCTGCGTACGCGTTTCTCGGGACCTTTCATCGCCAGTGACGGCTTCGCACAGGTCACGACGAAGGAGTCCGCGCAGGGGATCCTCGACGCGGGCCTGGCCGATGTCGTTGCCGTGGGCCGTCCGTACATCGCCAACCCTGATCTCGTCCACCGCTGGAGCACCGGCGCGGAGCTCAACGAGGCCGACCCGGCCACCTTCTACGGCGGTGGCGCGAGCGGATACACCGACTACCCCGCCCTCGAGGACTGAGAGCCGACCTTCCCTCCACCCCACCGGGCCCCGCCCCCCTTCCCGAAAGACGAACATGAACTCCTCAACAACCTCTGAGCCGGGCACTGGACCGGCTCTCGGTGACCGCGCCCGAGCGGATGTGCCGTCCGTGGCCTCCGGTGGGACCGACTGGGTGGCTGTGTGGGCCGTCGCGGCGGGCGCATTCGCCCTGGTCATGTCCGAGTTCCTCGCGATCGGTCTGCTGCCCGACGTGGCGAAGAGCCTTCATGTGTCGGAGGGGACGGCAGGACTCATGGTGACCGCCCCGGGCCTGATGGCCGCACTCTCCGCGCCCTTGCTGACCGTGGTCGCGGCCCGGGTGGACAGAAGGGCCATCCTGCTGTCACTGAGCGTCCTGCTCGTGGCGTCCAATCTGCTGGCAGCACTCGCCCCGGCCTTCTCCGTGCTGATGGTCGCGCGAGTGCTGCTGGGCGTGGCGGTCGGAGGGTTCTGGACGATCGGCGTCAGCGTCGCCCCCCGGCTGGTTCCCGCACAGGTCGTTCCCCGGGCTGCTTCGGTGATCACGTCGGGTATTACCCTGGCGACCGTGGCCAGCCTTCCGCTGGGTTCCCTGGCCGGTGACCTACTGGGCTGGCGCGCGGGATTCCTGATCATCGCCGGCCTTGCTCTGGCCACCCTCGCCCTGCAGTTCTTCACCCTCCCGCGGATGCCGGCGCAGCACACTGTCACGTTCGGGTCGCTGCTGACTCTCTTCAAGATGCCCAGGGCCCGGGCCGGCGTGATCGCCTCGGTTCTGGTCTTCTTCGGCCACTTCGCGGGATACACCTACCTGTCGCCCGCGCTGCACGACCTCGCCCACATCGACAACACGTTGACGACGCCCGTCCTGTTGCTGTTCGGAGTCACGGGGATCGTGGGGAACTTCGCCGCGGGCATGACGGCGGCCCGCAGCATCAGGGGGACGCTCACCGCGGGAGTGATCCTGCTGGTCGCATCGCTGGCGCTGCTCCCGCTGATGGGAACGACGGCCCCGGGCGCGGTCGTGCTGGTCGGGCTGTGGGGCCTGGCCTGGGGTGCGATGCCGCTGGGACTGCAGCTGTGGATCCTGGACGCGATGGGTGAGAAGGCCGACAGCGGACTGGCCCTCTTCATCTCCGCCAGCCAACTCGCCCTCGCCGCAGGCGCTTTCCTGGGAGGCGTCACCGTCGACAGCGCCGGCGTCAGCGCCGACCTGCTGATAGCGGCGGCGGTCTCGGCTGTCGCCCTCATCGCCCTGTGGACAGCTCCACGGCTGTCAGCGGCACGCAAGAACCGCTAGGGAACGGGACGTGCGGTGGGACCGATGCAGGGTCGTTCCCACCGGACGTCTTCTTTCGGGGCCGTTGGGACCGATGCAGAGTCGGTTCCAACGGACGTCTTCTTTCAGGGCGTTCACCGTTGCCAGCGGGCGCTGCCGGGGCGGTGGAGGCTCAGGGGAGCATGATCCGCCGCTACATCATCTGGCGAACGACTCCGCAGGGTCGTGGCCCGGGTCGCATAGGTACTGGCCACCCGCTCTCCGGCCGAGACGCATCAGCCTGCCGAGGGCGCACCTTGGTTCTTGCTCAGCAGGATTCCACGCGTTCCGAAGCCGGCCGAAGAGTAGAAGCGGACGGCTCCCTTGTTCGGTGCGAAGATGCCGGCATAGATGACCAGGACACCGCGATCCGCGGCGGCTTTCTCCGCCGCCATCAGCAAGGCAGCCCCGACACCCTTGCCACGATGCCCGTCCAGGACTGCGGTGTGGATCTCGGCTGCGCGGCGGGGAGCCAGGATCTGATGGTCCGGGGGATCCGTGAGCAGGATGACCTCCACCATGCCCACCACCTCGCCCACCCTTTCGGCGACAAAGACCAGCACCTTGGACTCGGCCGCAAGCACCTCCTCGAAATGCCTGCGCACGGCCTCTATGTCGGGCACGCGGTAGATGGCCGGATCGAGTTGGACATGCCTTTCAGCATTCGCAACACGCAGGCGGACAAGTGCGGGCACGTCGTCCCGCTCTGCAGCCCTGACCAACATCGGCATGACCGGGAGCCTTCCAGCTCGCCCACCCCACCGCAAGGCACACCGGGCAACACAAGACGGGGCGGACGTTGCCTGACGCGGCACTAACTTTGTTCTTACGAGTTGTCGTTCGTGTGATGTGACCCAGGGCCAGAAGGGTCCCCAGGCCGAGAACAGCGTCCGCCGCTGAACTCACGAGAAGACGGGGGCCCGGCACACACCGGACCCCGTCACTGTGGAGCCTGTTCGGAACGTGTCCCGCTTGGCATGGCGTCCCAGGATCCCGACGAACAGACACAGCCGCCTCGTCGAGAGCCTCGACACAGGGAGCAGCCATCGTGCCGCCCCGGACTGACTGCCTGCCGAGCTGGCGCAAAACGTCTTCCAGAGACGGCAAAAGGCCGCGGGTTCGAGTTTCCCCAGGAGGGTTTGCAGCTGAACTCGCTGATGGTGCGTCCGAAACGACACCGAGGCGGGCTCGGGTTCGTCCGGGCTCGCCGAACCGAGGTTCCAGGCCGAGGACGGACACCTGAGCCAGGCCCTGCGTAGCGCGCCCCACGTAAGCACTCTCCGTAGCGACCTATGTCCCGACGCACTTGCCATATGCCACGATTAGACCCTCCGGTGCTGCGGCCAAGTGAACCGACTCCGTGAGCCACTCGCTGTCCAACCGTCAGCGAAGCTGGCTGCGCCTTCGCCGGTACCCTGCCTTCCACGCCCGCTTCGCCGCGGGACCGCCGGCCCGACTCGCCTCCGACGGCCGGCCTCCCCTTATCGACTCCTGAACCGGGCAAACGCCGTCCGGAGAAAAGCAACGGCACCCCCGGTCGGCGCTCCTGCCGTGCGCGTTCGCTGCCCGCTCTGTGAGGGCTGCGCACGGCCCCTGCCCACTGAAGCCCGTAAGCGCCGTGGACCGTCGCCGGGCTTCGCCCATAACTCCGCCCCACAGGGCCGAACACCCCTGCCCTTGGTGGTTCCGCTGGTTCTGGACGGTGACGTGCTCGTCAGCCACGACGGATCTCGTTGCTCGGGCAAGGGGTGCGGTTGGCGGAACTGAGCGGTGCGCGCGTCCAGCACGTACGAGGGCCATGACCCCGGATCTTGAACACGTCTACGCGGCTTGGGCCAGGGCACTTCCAGCTGGTTGCAAGTCGTTCTCACAGGCGCATACAGGCGAGGCCCCGGAGATCGGCGCCGCACACGAGCCCACGTGCGGAAGGGTGCACGACGCCGTGTCGGCGGGCCGCTGGGCGGCGCACTTCAGGGCGCGAGTTGAGCTCGCCGTGGTGAGCTGGCTCGCAAGGTGTCTGCGGTGTCGTCCGTTCGGTGGCTCAGCTGTTGGGTGACGTCCACCACCCCGTCCACGCCCTGGCACAACCGCATGGCGACGGGGATGAGTGATTTCCGTTCGACAGTTCCGCTCAGGACGACCCGGCCGTCCACGACATGCACGGTCACCGAGTCGGGGGCGATGCCCAGCGTACGGACCAGGACATCCCTGGAGATCTCCTCCCGGATGGCATGGTCACTGCGGAGGAACACCCGCAGCAGGTCGGCACGGCTGATCAGCCCCACCAGACGGTCGGCCTCGTCCACCACCGGGAGCCGCTTGACGCGATAGCGCTCCATCACCTGGGCGGCTTCCACGACCGTCCATTGCGGCCGTGCCGTGATGGACGGACTGTTCATCAGGCCTCCGGCGGTAGTCGCCGCCTGCTTGGCCCGTTCGGCTGGGCGCGGATGAAGGACTGGCAGCAGCCCCTCGGGGTCCAGCTGTCCCGCCTCTTTGCGTAGGAGATCCGCTTCGGAAACTATGCCGACGGGCCGGTCGTCATCGTCCACGACAGGCACCGCCGTGATGTCGTACTCGGCGAGCAGCTTCGCGATCTCCTTGAAGCCGGTGTTCTGCCGTACCCGTACGACTGAAGTCGTCATCAGATCGCTCACCATCCGGTGCTGCATGACTCCCACCTCCTTCGTCCGATGTCTTCCCCTCCACTCTGCGATGGTCCGCGCTGCGGCTCCAGGGGCCGGTCGGCCCCGGCTTCAGCCGACCGGCCTGGTGGGCGACTGGGGTGTGGGGGCCGTGCAGTGACGCTGTCGCCGACCACGCCCGGAGCTGTGGACCGCGGGGCCCGCCGGGCTCCGAAGGCGGGGCGAGGGTCAGTAGCACGCTCGCCCCCTGGGCCAGTGTTGATCCGCCTGGGCGGGACGGCCGCCGAGGCCGAGGAAGAGACGCGGTGCGCGAGGCGGGGTGGGAGGTCCATGCGAACTGTCGGTCCCGCGTGTCATGGTGCAAGACGGGCGACCGCAAGGCCGCGGCATGCGTCCGAGTCACTCACCGTGGGTCGCTTGGTGGCGAGGGGTGCGCCACCGAGCGGCCGGAGAGGTCGCATTCGACATCCACCACGCCTTCGACGGCCTGAACCAGGCGGGCGGCCACGGCTGTCAGCGAGGGATCGTCGGTTTTCCCGGTGAGTGTCACGACGCCGTCCCTCACATGCACCCGCACCGGTTCGGCCGGATCGGCGAAGACGTAGGGGACCACCTGGTGCCGGACTTCCTCGGCGATATCGTCATCCGAGCGAAGGAAGACCTTCAGAAGGTCGCCCCGGCTGACGATGCCTTTGAGCATGCCCTCACCGTCGATGACCGGTAGTCGCTTCACCCCGCGCCGGGCCATGATGCGGGCAGCCTCGGGGAGAGTGGCGTCGGCGTGGATGGTGAGAGCAGGGGTGGTCATCAGCTCGGTGGCGGTCACGGCTCCCGCCTTTGCGAGGTCGGTGAGGGCACTCAGCCGGGTGGAAGGGGTCGCCTGGTCCGGAGCGGGCGGGGACTGAGACAGGGCGGGGACGGTGTCACGGAACTCTTCCTTCGGTAGAAGATCGGCCTCCGAGACGACACCGATGACTCGGCCGTCGCCCTCCAGGACTGGCACGGCGCTGACCTTCCATTCGTCCATGGCCCCGACGATTTTCTTGAAGGTGGCGTCGCGGCTGACGGCTACGACGGTGTGGGTCATCACGTCGCTCACGGTGTAGCGGCTGGCGTGCATGGTCCCCTCCTCAGGATGTCGTGCGGAGGCGATGGCGGGTCGAGGAAGTGGACGGAGCAGGGGCGACGTGCGTGAGGGGATGGCGGCGTCGGCATGGGCGTACGGCAGGCATGCCGTATCTCTGTTCCGTTCGGACTCCCTCACCAGCCGGCCCTGGACGGATCGGCGGGTCCTGTCAGCTGCACGATGTCGGCGGAGGCGACGTCGCGCAGCCGGATGGCCAGATCATCGAGGGCGCGGCTGGCGGCGAGCTCGTCGCCGATCTCCGGTATCGGGCGGTCGCCCGGGTTGCGCCGGGCCACGCCCCTGCCGGTGATGGCCGCCGTGTCCCGGGTGGTGAGGACGGCACGGGCGTGGGTGGCGTCGCCGTCCTCGGATATGTAGATCTGAACGGACCACTGTTTGGCTTCCATCGTGATCACTCCTGCTCCGAGGTGAGGGACGGGGCGGATACGCCTCGCACGCAGAGCCGCCCCGCTGCGCCGTCCGAGAGGGCGGCAGGGGTGTGGCCCTCGCTGTCCCTCGCTCCTCTCCAGCCTGCGCCGGATCGCGCCGCCGGTCCAGGCCACAGGGGTGTCCTGCGCTGCAGTCGGTGGCCCTGGCACGAGATGACGCGTCATCCGAGCCGGGGAACTCCACGACCGAAGACCTAACGTTCGTGTTGACGAAGGGACCCTGACGCATCGGTCCTGAGCGTTCCGCGGCGAGGGCGGGCAGGCCCTCGCCGCGGAAGGTACGCGGGGCGATGCTGAAAGGGGCGATGAAGGGAGCCCCATGTCCGAGCACCCGGGTGTGTCCGCCGGGGAACGGTGCGGCGGTCTCGTGCGGCGACTTGCTCCCGGGCTCGCTGTGCTGGCCGGCTACCGCCGACCGTGGCTACGCGGCGACCTGCTGGCAGGCGTGACCGTCGCGGCGTATCTGGTTCCGCAGGTCATGGCCTACGCGGGCCTCGCGGGGCTGCCGCCGGTCGTGGGGCTGTGGGCGATCCTCCCCGCCCTGCTGGTGTACGCGCTGCTGGGATCGTCGCGGCTGTTGTCGGTCGGGCCGGAGTCGACCACCGCACTGATGACGGCCACGGTGGTGGGACCACTCGCCGCCGGCGACCCCGGCCGGTACGCGGCCTTGGCCTCCGCACTCGCGTTCGTGGTCGGAGTGATGTTGCTGGTGGCATGGGTGGCCCGACTGGGCTTCCTCGCCGATCTCCTGTCGCGGCCGATTCTGGTCGGCTACATGACGGGCGTGGCACTCATCATGATCGTCGACCAGCTGCCCAAACTGACCGGTGTCAGCACCTCAGGTTCCCGGTTCTTTCCGCAACTGATGTCCTTCGTGAGGAACCTGGGAACGGCTCGGTCTTCCACGGTGATTTTCTCTGTGGCGGCGATCGTGCTCCTTTTCGCGGTTGCGCGGTTCTGCCCCCGGGTCCCTGGGCCACTGCTGGCCTTGATTCTCGGGACGGCGGCCGTCGCGGTCTTCGGACTGGGAGATCACGGCATCGCCGTCATCGGCACGGTACCGGCCGGGCTGCCTGTCGCAGGGCTGCCGACGCCGGGTGACCTGCCACGCCTGGTACTGCCCGCTCTTGGCGTGCTCCTCGTCGGCTACACCGATGTCATCCTCACCGCGCGCGCCTTCTCGGATCGCGACGAACTTGACCCAAACCAGGAGCTGTTGGCCTTGGGGGCCGCGAACCTGGGTGCGGGCGTGCTGCACGGCCTCCCGGTGAGCAGCAGCGCCAGTCGCACCGCTCTCGCGGACGCGGCCGGGGGCCGCACCCAGGCGTACTCTCTTGTCGCCGGTGCCGCGGTCCTGGCCGTACTGCTGTTCCTCAGCCCACTCCTCGCGCACACGCCCACGACCGTCCTGGGCGCCCTGGTCGTCTATGCCGCCGTCCGCATGATGGATCTGGCGGGGTTCCGACGGCTGGCCGCCTTCCGACGCCGGGAGCTGCTGTTGGCCCTGGGATGTCTGATCGGGGTACTCGCCCTGGACATCCTGTACGGCGTGCTTGTGGCGGTCGGGCTCTCCGTCGCGGAGCTGCTCACCCGGGTGGCCCGGCCGCACGACGCCATCGAAGGACTGGTCCCGGGCCTGGCCGGGATGCACGACGTGGACGACTATCCGCAGGCCCACATGGTCCCCGGCCTGCTTGTCTATCGGTACGATTCGCCGCTGTTCTTCGCCAACGCCGAGGACTTCAAGCGGCGAGCGCTCGCGGCAGCCGACCGTCACGACGGTCCTGTCGACTGGTTCGTCCTCAACACCGAGGCCATCGTCGAGGTGGACATCACCGCACTCGACGCAGTCGACGCCCTGCGTCAGGAGTTCGAGAAGCGCCGCATCGTCTTCGCGCTCGCCCGCGTCAAACAGGACCTGCGCGATGACCTCGACGCCTACGGGCTGACCGGGGCCATCGGTGTCGAGCGGATCTTCCCGACGCTGCCCACGGCCGTATCCGCCTACCAGGAGTGGCTGGGACACGGGGGACACGGGGGCGGTCAAGGGGCGCGGCACTAGTCCTCGTCCTGAGCGGAGCGCACGACCGCGATGTGCAAGGTGCGTGCGCGGCCGAAGAGCTCCCACGGGATGCGGCGGTTCATGGCATGCCTCCGAATCCGGCGGTTGCGGGGGTGCGCTGGGAACCTTCCCTCTCGTCACACCTCGGGAGCAGCACGCCGGGCAGGGGACGAAGGGCCTCTGCCGCCGGAATTGAAAGAAGCGGTGAACCCTGTGGTCGGAGGCAGGCGCCCCTGGCGAGGCCTTCGGCGCAGTGCCGCGAACCCGTTGTGCGACGAGCCCAACGAGGCTGTCAGATAGGGCCGTTCAGCCCCACAGGCACGGCCTTTCGGCATCCGGTGGGACCGGACCGCCGCCACCAGAGTGGTCGCTGTCGGGCACGGATCCGACACTCGCCGATTCCCTTGAAGGGACCACCATCATGGCCATGCACGAGCACCCTCACCGGAGTGCGGGATTCCGTCTGTCGTCGTTCCGCAGGGACCGGGCATCGTCGACGTCCGAGTCCGTGGAATCGGCGCGCAGCGACACGGCCGTCGCACGGGCCTACGTCTTCGCTTCCCTCAGGCTGCTGACCGGGTTCGTCTTCTTGTGGGCCTTCCTCGACAAGACCTTCGGGTTCGGCTACGCCACTCCCTCCGGCAAGGGCTGGATCGACGGCGGTTCGCCGACCAAGGGCTTCCTCAGCGGCGTCGCCGCCGGACCGATGGAGTCCACCTTCCACTCCTGGGCCGGCGCCACCTGGGCGGACTGGCTGTTCATGGCCGGTCTGCTCGGCATCGGACTGGCCCTCGTCGGCGGCTTCGCGCTGCGGCTCGCGGCCGTCGCGGGCACGGCGATGATGGCGCTGATGTGGGTTGCCGAGTGGCCGCCCGCCAAGCACCTCTCCGACGGCTCGGCCAGCATGTCCAGCAACCCGTTCGCGGACTACCACCTCGTCTACGCCGTAGTCCTCGTCGCTCTGGCGCTGGTAGCGGCCGGCGACACCCTGGGCGTCGGCAAGCTCTGGGCCAAGCTGCCCATCGTCCGGAACAACGGCTGGTTGCGCTGACCGCGGGAGGGGACGGCCGTCCCCGACAAGGGGTCACCCGCCCCCACGGGACTCGGGACCTAGGGCGTGTTGCGAAAGTCCCGTCGTCCGCCCGGAGGGCGGGCCTCGCGGCGTCTGGTGCGTGCTCTCGGCGTGCCGGGCGGAAGCCCGCGTACTGGACGTACCCGGGTTTTCGCCCGGTGCGGCGAGAGGGCGTGCCAGGCGCCGCGAGGCAGGCGGGACTTTCGCAACACGACCTAGGGCCGAACGGCCTCTTCCGGGGACCTGCGGCCCCTGCACCGCAACCCACCATGACCCGACGCTGGAACCGGGATCGAGCGATCCCGGTTCAGGAGGTGAACAGCATGGCCCGCACTGTCACCGTGGGCTTCGACGGCTCGTCCGAGAGCCGTGCCGCCGCCGAATGGGCGGCCCGCGAGGCGCAGCTTCGTGAGCTGCCGCTGAAGCTGGTGCACGTCTGGGAGCCGGTTCCGGAACCCATGGCCCTGGCTCCTCTGCTCGGCCCTGAGACCCACAAGCACTGGACCGAGCGCGTACCGCGCGAGGCGGCCGCTGGTCTGCGGGAGGCCCACCCGGAGGTCGACCTGCACGTGGAACAGGTCACGGGCCGGCCCGCCGACCTGCTGATCGATGCCGCGAAGGACGCCGAGCTGCTGGTGCTCGGATCTCGTGGCCTGAGCGGGGTGGGCGGCTTCGCGGTCGGCTCCGTCGGGCTGGCTGTGGTGGCGCACGCAGAGCGCCCCGTGGTCCTCGTACGGGGCGAGGGCCGGGGCGTCGGCGAGCATCCGACCCGGCCGTCGGGCACCTCTGACACCGGATCCGACGCCCCGCCCTCGCGGCCCGTCGTGCTCGGGCTCGACACCACGGGCCCCGACGACACCCTGATCGGCTTCGCTTTCGAGGCCGCACACCTGCGCAATACCTCGCTGCGGGTCGTCCATGCCTGGAACGAGCCGCCCTACATCGCGTACGGGATGCCCCCGGACCTGGAGCTGAATGCTCAGCTCGGAGCGGAGGAAGCGGCGGCCGTGGCCGGAGTGCTCCGGCCGTGGCGACAGAAGTTCCCGACGGTGGACGTCGTCGAGGACTCGCTGTCCGGGAAGGCGGCCAACCATTTGGTCGACGCCTCGCGCGAGGCGTCCCTGGTGGTTGTCGGCCGCCGGATCCGCCGCTCTCCGTTCGGCGCGCACATCGGGCCGGTCACGCACGCAGTGCTGCACCACGCCACGGCCCCCGTCGCTGTCGTCCCTCACGACTGACCAACCGGAACGACGACCACCTGACGCTAACGACCATCCGAGGAGAGACCCCGTGAAGGCAGCAGTCGTACGAGCGTTCGGTGAGCCCTTGGTCATCGAGGAGCGTCCCGATCCCGAGCCGGGCCCCGGCCAGGTCCGCATCCGGGTGGAGGCTTCGGGGCTCTGTCACACCGACATCCACGCCGCGCACGGCGACTGGCCGGTGAAGCCGAATCCGCCGTTCGTTCCCGGTCATGAGGGCGTGGGGCTGATCGAGGCCCTGGGGACAGGTGTCACTCACCTCGCGCTCGGCCAGCGCGTCGCGGTGCCCTGGCTCGGCTCCGCCTGCGGACGCTGCGAGCACTGCCTGTCCGGCTGGGAGACGCTCTGCGAGGAGCAGGTCAACACCGGGTACGGGTGCGACGGCGCATACGCCGAGAAGATGCTTGCCCGGGCCGACTTCGCTCAGCCGGTGCCCGACGGGATCTCCCCGCTCGACGCGGCCCCGCTCACCTGCGCCGGCGTCACCACGTACAAGGCGCTCAAGGTCGCCGGAGTCGGGCCCGCTCAGGTTGTTGCCATTTCGGGAGTCGGGGGACTGGGGCATCTGGCAGTGCAGTACGCGAAGATCGCCGGGGCGACGGTGGCGGCCATCGATGTCACTGACGAGAAGCTCGAACTCGCGTCGGAACTGGGCGCCGACCTCGTCATCGACGCCCGCACCCACGATCCGGCCGAGGTGCTCAAGCGGTTCGGTGGCGCGCACGCCGCGATCGCGCTCGCGGTGGACGAAGCCGCGTTCTCCGCTGTGTACGGGGGACTGCGGCGCGGCGGGAAGCTCGTGATGGTGGCCCTCCCGGCTCATGGAACGATCCAGGTCCCGATCTTCGACACCGTCCTGAACGGCACGTCGGTGATCGGCTCGATCGTCGGTACACGGCAAGATCTCACCGAGGTCTTCGAACTGCACGCGGCGGGCCGCACCCGGGTCATCCGGGAATCCCGGCCCCTCGTCTCCGTCAACGAGTCCATCGACGAGGTACTGCGCGGTCACGTCAAGGCCCGGATCGTCTTCGACTTCAATGAAGGACGGTGAGGACGGTGGAACTGCCCCTGGTCGTGGGCGTCGACGGCTCGGAGTCCAGCCTGCGCGCCGTGGACTGGGCGACGGACGAGGCCGCGCTGCGCGGTGTACCGCTGCGCCTGGTGTACGCCTCGCTGTGGGAGCGCTACGAGGGCGCTGCGCCGGCCGAAGGCCTCGGCAGGCCCTCGGAGCAGGTGATGGCGGACAACATTACGGAGGCCGCCGCGCGGCGCGCCCAGCGCCGTGACCCCGATGTGAAGGTCAGTACCGATGTCCTGCCCGACGACGCGGTGAGCGTCCTGCTGAACGAGGCACACACCGCCTCCGCGCTGGTCATCGGGTCGCGCGGCCGCAGCGGCCTGGCCGAACTTCTGCTGGGCTCGGTCAGTCTCGCGGTAGCCGGCCGTGCGGCCTGCCCGGTGATCGTGCTGCGGGGCAACCACGACAACCAGGCGAGGGCCGGGAATCACCGGCGCGTGCTACTCGGAGTCGGGGAGGCACCGCACGACTCGGCGGCGACGCGTTTCGCCTTCGAGGAGGCCGAGATCCGCGGCGCCGCCTTGGAGGCCGTGCGGGCCTGGCGATGCCCGGCGCATGAAAGCACCGACCACCCGCTGTTCGCGGGTGAACCGGCCCGTTTGCACGAGGAACGAGCCGTGGAGGTCCTGGCGTCGGTGCTGAGCGCGGCCGCAGCGGAGCACCCGGACGTCGACCTGCGGCGCAGCACCGTCGAAGGGACCGCCCGCCGGGTTCTGCTGGACGCCTCGGCCCACGCCGACCTGCTCGTCGTCGGCGCCAGGAAGCGCGACGGACACGCCGGGCTCCAACTCGGTCGGGTTGCCCACGCGGTCCTGCACCACTCCGCTTGCCCGGTCGCCGTGGTACCGCAGCGCGGATGAGCGGATCAGGGGGTTGCTGTGCGGTGGCGGACGTACGTCCGAGGGTCGCGCGGCGGCCGCACGTAACAGCGCGACGACGGCAGGGGCCCGGATACCCGGACACCGGTTTGATCGTGCTGCCCGGCAGCCAGGACCCCGGTTTCGTCGACCACGTCCTCAGCAAGAGCCCGGAGGTCGTGCGGGTCTATCTGCCGCCGGACGCCAACACCCTGCTGTCGGTGGCCGATCACGTGCTGCGCAGCCGTGACTACGTCAATGTCGTCGTCGCGGGCAAGCAGCCCTGCTTCGACTGGCTGTCCATGGACGAGGCCCGCGCCCATTGCGCCCGCGGTGCCGGAGTCTGGGAGTGGGCGGGTACGGAGAACGGTGGCGAACCGGATGTCGTCCTGGCCTGCGCGGGTGACGTCCCCACCCTGGAGGTCCTGGCCGCGGCCCAGTTGCTGCGCCGGCTGCTGCCCGGTCTCGCCGTGCGTGTCGTGAACGTCGTCGACGCGCACCCGCCACCACGCCTGGATCCGGGAACACGGCACCGACCTGCCCGAGGTCGCCGACCGGACCTGGACCGGCTGACCGCCCACCCCGACACCGGCTGAGACATCTCACTCGCAAAGGAGCTCATCGCCATGACCGTACGCGTCGGCATCAACGGCTTCGGCCGCATCGGCCGCACGTATCTGCGCGCGGCACTCGACCGGGCGGAGGCGGGCACCCAGGACGTAGAAGTGGTCGCCGTCAACGATATCGCCCCGCCCGCGACCCTGGCCCACCTGCTGGAGTACGACTCCACGTTCGGACACATCGGACGCGAGGTCAGTCACGACGACAGCTCTGTCACCGTCGACGGCCGACGCATCGCGGTCTCCGCCGAACGCGACCCGGCGGCCCTTCACTGGTCGGACTACGGCGCCGACGTCGTCATCGAATCCACCGGCCGCTTCCGGGACCGTGACGCCGCGGCCCTGCACCTGAAGGGCGGCGCCCACACGGTGTTGCTGTCGGCGCCCGGCAAGAACGCGGACGCCACCATCGTCATGGGCGTCAACGACGGGACCTACGACCGGCACAACGACCGGATCGTGTCCGCCGCCTCCTGCACCACCAACTGCGTCGCGCCCATGGTCAAGGTGCTCCACGAGGCCTTCGGTATCGAGCGCGGCGTGATGACCACCATCCACGGCTACACCAACGACCAGTCCTTGCTGGACGGCCCGCACAAGGACCTGCGCCGGGCCCGGTCGGCGGCCCTGAGCATCATCCCGACCAGCACGGGAGCCGCCCGCGCCGTCGGGCTGGTGGTACCGGAACTGGCCGGTGCCCTGGACGGCATCGCGGTGCGCGTGCCCGTCGAGGACGGCTCGCTCACCGACCTCGCGGTGGTTCTGCGGACGGCGGCGACGGCAGAGGAGATCAACACCGCCTTCGCCGAGGCATCGGAGGGACCTCTGAACGGCATCCTCCGTGTCTCGAAGGCACCGATCGTCTCCCGGGACGTCATCGGCGACCCCGCCTCCTGCGTCTTCGACCCGGCTCTGACCCAGGCCAACGGCTCCCTGGTGAAGGTCTTCGGCTGGTACGACAACGAGTGGGGCTACACCAACCGGCTCCTCGACCTCACCGCACTGGTGGCCGACGCCTGATGAGCGCGGAGCGGAGCGGCACGGCCCGCGTACCCCGTGCGCTGCGGGGGACGCGGGCCGTGGTCCTCGACACCGATGGGGTCATCACGGACTCCGCGCGGGTGCACGCCGCGGCGTGGAAGACGGCCTTCGACGCCTTTCTGGGCCCACGCGGTGAGCGCCCCTTCGACCCACGCGATGAATATCTGTGCTACGTCGACGGGAAGTCGCGCCTCGACGGCGCCGCGGCCTTCCTCGAAGCCCGTGGCCTGCGACCTTCCGAGGACGAGGTCAGGGCCGTGGCCGCACACAAGGAACTGCTGTTCACCGAGCAGCTGCGCGCCGGGAGCGTCGACGCCTACCCGGGCACGGTCCGTCTGCTGCGCGCCCTGCGGTCCGCCGGGATCCCGCTGGCCGCCGCCTCCGCCTCCCGCCACGCGGGCGAACTCCTCGAACACGCCGGAGTACGCGGTCTGTTCGACACCCTGGTGGACGGCGGGGAGGCCGCTCGGCTGGGGCTCCCCGGGAAGCCCGACCCCGCTCTCTTCCTGGAGGCGACCCGTCGCCTCGGGGTTCCCGCCGGACACGCCGCCGTCGTCGAGGACGCCCTCGCCGGCGTCGAGGCCGGGCGACGCGGCGGATTCGGTCTCGTCGTGGGCGTCGACCGCGCCCGCACCCCAGCCATCCGAACCGCCCTCCTGAAGCATGGTGCGGACCTGGTGGTCGAGGACCTCGCGGAGCTGCTCACACGGAAAGAGGACTGAGGATGCCCGACTGGACCTGGGAGTACGAAGGCTACGAGCCCGCGCAGGAGCGGCTGCGCGAGGCGCTGTGCACCCTCGGCAACGGCTACTTCGCCACCCGGGGCGCGGCTCCCGAATGCGAGGCGGACCCCGTCCACTACCCGGGGACGTACGTGGCAGGCTGTTACAACCGCCTGATCTCGGATGTGGCCGGCCACCGGGTCGAGAACGAGGACATGGTCAATCTCCCCAACTGGCTGCCACTTCGAGTGCGCACCGCCTCAGGGAACTGGCTCACGCCCGAGACCCACAAGGTTCTCGACCACCGTCAGACCCTGGACCTGCGCGCGGGCACGCTGGAACGCACCCTGCGCTACGAGTACGTCGAGGACGGTGTGGGCCGGTACCTCGCCGTACGGCAGGTACGGCTGGTCCATATGGCCGACCCGCATCTGGCCCTGCTGCGCATGGAGTTGACGGCTCAGGGTTGGTCCGGGGAGATCGAGGTCGAGACGGCGCTCGACGGGAGAGTCGCCAACACCGGAGTGGAGAGGTACCGCTCCCTCGCCTCCCGACACCTCACGGACCTCCGGACCGGCACCGCGGCGCCGGACACGATCTGGCTGGACTGCCGGACCAACACCTCCGACATCAGGATCGGCCTGGCGGCGCGCACGACCACCGACGCACCCGTCCGGACCTTGGACGCACACGAAGACGCGCGGGCGGCCCAGCTGCTGCCGCTCTCCCTGACCGACGGCCGGACGGTCACCGTGGACAAGACGGTCGCCCTGCACACCTCCCACGACCCGGCCATCAAGGACCCCGCGCACGCCGCTCTCGACCGGGTCGGCCGCGCTCCGGACTTCGAGGCACTGTTGGACTCCCATCGCACGGCCTGGCAACAGCTCTGGCGCAACGCCGAGTTGGACGTGCCGAACAGTGCGGGCCCGGTGCTGCGGCTCCACCTCTTCCACCTGCTCCAGACGCTCTCCCCGCACACCGCGGAGCTGGACGTCGGCGTGCCGGCGCGCGGTCTGCACGGCGAGGCCTACCGCGGACACGTCTTCTGGGACGAGCTGTTCGTCCTGCCGTACCTCAACCTGCACTTCCCCGAGGTCTCCCGCGCCCTGCTCACCTACCGCCATCGCCGCCTCGAGCAGGCCAGCCGGGCCGCGGCCGACGCCGGTCACACCGGTGCGATGTACCCGTGGCAGAGCGGCAGCGACGGCCGGGAGGAGACCCAGCAACTGCACCTCAACCCGCGCTCCGGCCGCTGGCTTCCCGACCACTCACGGCTGCAGCACCACGTCGGTTCGGCGATCGCGTACAACGTGTGGCAGTACTGCGAGGCGAGCGGAGACACCGAGTTCCTGCACACCAAGGGCGTCGAGATGCTCGTGCAGATCGCCCGCTTCTGGAGCGGCCTCGCGGTGTACGACGGGACGCTCGGCAGGTACCGGATCCGTGGCGTCGTCGGCCCCGACGAGTACCACGACGCCTACCCAGGCGCGGAGCGGGCTGGACTCGACGACAACGCGTACACCAACGTCACCGCCGCCTGGGTGATCGCCCGCACCCTCGACGTTCTCTACGACCTGCCCGAACTGCCGCGCCGGGACCTGTGCGAGCGCACCGGCCTCGACGCGGCGGAACTCGACCGCTGGCATGAGGTCTCCCGGAAGCTGTACGTGCCCTTCCACGCCGGGGTGGTCAGCCAGTTCGAGGGCTACGGCGCACTGCGGGAGCTGGACTGGGACGGCTACCGGACACGGTACGGCGACATCCGGCGGCTCGACCGGATCCTGGAGGCCGAGGGTGACAGCGTCAACCGCTACCAGGCGTCCAAGCAGGCGGACGTCCTGATGCTGGGCTACCTCTTCTCGCCCGCCGAACTCGGCGGGCTGTTCCGCAGGCTGGGGCATGAGGTGGACGACACTGTCTGGCGGCGCACCGTCGACCACTACCTGCGCCGCACGAGTCACGGCTCGACGTTGAGCAGCGTGGTGCACGGGTGGGTGCTGGCCAGGGCGCGGCGCGCGGAGGCGTGGGCGTTCGTACACGAGGCCCTGGCCGGGGACATCGCCGATCTGCAGGGCGGCACCACGGGGGAGGGCATCCACCTCGGTGCCATGGCCGGCACCCTTGATCTCGTCCAGCGTTGCCTGACCGGTCTGGAGACCCGGGGCGGCGTGCTGCGGCTCGATCCGGTGCCGCTGCCGGAGTTGTCCCAGTACGGCTTCGCGATCTGCTACCGCGGTCATCGTGGGGTTCAAATACGTCTGACAGCAGGGGAGTTGAGGATGTACGTGCCCGCCTCCGACCAAGATCCGATCGACATCGCCCTGGCGGACCGCACCGTGTCCGTAGCGCCCGGGGAATCCCGCACCCTCACCCTGCCGGACCGGTGACCGTACGGCCCCGTCTCAGTATGGGATCACGGCCACCGGGCACGCGGTGTGCTCCAGCACGTCCCGCACCGCGGGACCGAGTGTCCGGCCCGCGCGGCCGACCACCACGAGCGCCGCCGACGCCGACGCCCGGGCGAGGGCCGCCGCGAGGCTCTGGAGGCGGACGTCCTCGTAGATGTCGACGTGCGGGTACTTCTCCCGCCACGGCCGCAGCGCGTCCGACAGCAGCTGCACCTCCTGGTCTTCCCACGCGCCCCGGTCCTCCTCCGGAAGCGCGTACGGCATCCACCGCTCCGCGCAGGAGGGTAGCCGCCACGCGTGCACGGCGTGCAGCCGGACACCGCGGCGTCGGGCGGCGTCGAAGGCGAAGTCCACGACGGCGCCGACCGGGTCGCGGGCGTCCACGCCCAGAACCACCTCGCCCGCCCGCCACTCGCCGCCCGTACGACCCTGGCGGCCGTCCGGCACCAGTACCACCGGCAGGTCCGAGCGGGCCGCCACCTCCCGAGCCACGGAATCCATGGCCGGCACCGGGACGCCGCCCTCGTCACGCAGCCCGAGAACGGCGCACGAGGCCCGCGAGTTCGGCCCGAGAAGCGCCGCGGCGACCCCTCCGGCCTGCTCGACCCCCTCGATGCTCACGACCCGCAACGGCAGCCCGCGCAGCCGCGCGTCCCCCGCCGCCCACTCGGCCACCGCCCTGCTGGGCGCGGATGCGTCGACCCCGACAACGATCGGCTCGGTCATGGCAGCAGTTCCCTCCATGCGTACGGGATTCCAAGGGTGTCCACCTTCCGCCGTGGACCGGCCTACGAGACAGGGGCCGACCGACCCATGTGGAGCACCCGATCAGCCCCTGGGGCGGGGCCGCGCACCGCTGGATGCTCGAAGAGTCGAGAAGTTCCGAGGAGGTCCGAGATGACGGACGACGAGCGCGATCGCCCCACCGTGCACGCTTTGCTCGCGGACGGCACCACCGTGTGCATACGGTCCGCACGGCCCGGCGACCACGAGCAGCTGCGAGGGCTCTACGAGGAGATGTCCCCGGAGAACCTCCGGTTGCGGTTCTTCGCCGCCAGCCGCCGCTCCGCCGACCTGGCCGCGGACCGGGCCGCGGCGCCGGCCCGCCCCGGTTACCGGGCACTGCTCGCCGAGACGCACGGCCGGGTGATCGGCCTGGCCGAGTACGAGACCGTCGACGACCCCGAGACGGCCGAGATGTCGATCGCCGTGGCCGACGGGCTGCATCACCGGGGTGTCGGAACCCTCCTGGTGGAACACCTCGTCTCCGCCGCGCGTGCGGACGGCGTCACCACGTTCACCGCCGACGCGCTCAGCGAGAACCACGAGGTGCTGCGGCTCTTCACCGACCTGGGCCTGCGCGCCGGACGCCGGTTCGAGGGTCCCGAGGTGCGCTGCACCATCGCGCTCGACGAGGACGACACCTACCTCGCGGCCGTCGAGGCCCGTGGCCGGGCCGCCGACGTCGTCAGCCTGGAACCGCTGCTGCGCCCCGAAGCGGTCGCCGTGGTCGGCGCCGGACGCAGGCCAGGGTCGGTGGGGCGGGCTCTCCTGCACCATCTGCACGCTGGGGGCTTCACCCGACGACTCTTCGCGGTGAACCCCCACGTCTCCTCGATCCTCGGCGTGCCCTCCTACTCGTCGGTCAGCGCACTGCCCAAGGTCCCCGATCTCGCGGTCCTCGCGATACCCGCGGACGCCCTACCGGCCATGGCCGAAGAGTGCGGCAAGGCCGGGGTACGGGCACTGCTCGTGGTGACGGCCGGACTCGGCCCCCTCCAGGCGGAAGCGCTCATGACCGCGTGCCGCACCTACGGCATGCGTCTCGTCGGCCCCAACTGCCTGGGCATCTCCAACACCGACCCGGAGATCCGCCTCGACGCCACCTTCGCGGCCGAACACCCGCGCCCCGGCACCGCGGGCATAGCCGTACAGTCGGGCGGCGTGGGCATCGCCCTGCTCGACGGGCTGTCCCGGCTCGGCATCGGCGTCTCGTCCTTCGTGTCGCTCGGCGACAAGTACGACGTCAGCGGCAACGACATGCTCCAGTGGTGGGAGAGCGACGGCCGCACCGACCTGGCCCTGCTGCACCTGGAGTCCTTCGGCAACCCGCGGGCTTTCTCCCGCACCGCCCGGCGCGTGACCCGCCGGATGCCCGTCCTGACGGTCGACGCGGGCCGTACCGAGGCCGGTCGCCGTGCCGCCGCCTCGCACACCGCGGCCGCCGCGACCCGGACCATGACCCGACAGGCACTGTTCGCCCAGGCAGGCATCACCGCAACCCGCTCGGTGGGCGAACTCCTAGAAACCGCCGCGCTGTTGCACGCCCAGCCGCTTCCGACCGGGACCCGCGTGGCGATCGTCACCAACGCGGGCGGCGCGGGTGTCCTCGCGGCGGACGCCTGCGCCGAAGCAGGACTGTCCCTGCCCGCCCCCACTCCCGAGCTGATCGACGACCTGCTCGCCGTGCTGCCCGAAGGGGCGGCCGCGGGCAATCCGGTCGACGCCACGGCGGCCGTCACGGAGGACCAGCTCAGGGACTGCGTGGACCGGCTTCTGCGGTACCCGGGCATCGACGCCGTGCTCATGGCCCTCGTCCCCACCGCGGTCGCCGTGGCGACCGGCGACGACCTCGTCCGAGCCCTCACCGATGGCCCCGGACAGCGGGAACGGCCCGTCGCCGTCGTACGCCTTGAGCAGGACCTGCCGGTCAAGCTGCTGCCCGCGCGGGAGGGCGGCGCCGTCCCCTCGTACGCCGAACCGGTCGCGGCGGCCCGGGCCCTGGCGCACGCCGCCCGCCGCACGACCTGGCTGAACCGGCCCGCGGGCACGATCCCGGAGCTGGTGGGGGTGGACCCCACCCGGGCGCACACGGTCGCCGAGACCTATCTCGCCACCCATCCGGACGGCGGCTGGCTCGACCCGCGCACCTGCGCCGAACTCCTCGCCTGCTACGGCATTCCGCAACTTCCGTGGGCCTGGGCCGAGACCGAGGACGACGCCGTCATCGCCGCCGAACGGCTCCGTGGTGCCGACGGCCGCGTGGTCATGAAGGCCCACTGGCCCGGCCTGGTCCACAAGACCGAACAGCACGCGATCCATCTCGACCTCGAGGGCGACGCCCAAGTACGCGCCGCTTTCCGGGACTTCGAGACCCGGTTCGCCGGACTCATGACCGGAGTCGTGGTCCAGCCGCTCGCGGCGCGAGGCACCGAACTGTTCGCGGGCGTGACGCAGGACGACGTCTTCGGCCCGCTGGTGCTGTTCGGGCTCGGCGGCACGGCGACCGAGGTGCTGGCCGACCATGCCGCCCGCCTCGCACCGCTGACCGACCACGACGTACACGACCTGATCACCGCGCCGCGCTGTGCGCCCCTGCTGCTGGGCACGCACGGCAGCCGGCCGGCTGATCTCCAAGGCCTCGAACAGCTTCTGCTGCGGCTGTCCCGCATGGCGGGCGACCTGCCGCAGCTCGCCGAGGCCGACTTCAACCCCGTCCTGGCGACACCCGCCGAGGTCACCGTGCTCGACGCACGCGTCCGCCTGCTGCCGCGCCGCGCCCAGGACCCCTACCTGCGCCGACTGCGCTGAGGAGGAACAGAGATGAGGCAGGACAAGGTCGGATCGGTGATGGCCACGGAGGTCGTCACGGCCCGGTACGGCACGCCCTTCAAGGAAGTGGCCCGGCTGCTCCATGAGCACCGCATCAGCGGACTGCCGGTGATCGACGAGGACGACAAGGTCCTCGGCGTGATCTCGGAGACCGACCTCATGGTCCGGCAGGCGGCCATTCCGGACCCCTACGAGACACCCCGCCGGTTCCGGTTCCCCGGGCTGACCCGCGGCGCCCGACGACAGGCCGCCAAGGGGCACGCCCGCACGGCCGAACAGCTGATGTCGGTTCCACCGGTCACCGTGCACGCCGACGACACCATCGCCGAAGCCGCCCGGACCATGGCGCGCAGCCGTGTGGAGCGGCTCCCGGTGGTGGACGACGAGGACCGAATGGTCGGCATCGTCACCCGCCGCGACCTGATCCAGGTCTTCCTGCAGCCGGACGACGTGATCCGTCGCGAGGTGATCGACGAGGTGCTGGTCCGCGCGCTGTGGATGACTCCCTCGACCGTCGAGGTCGGTGTGCACGAGGGCGTCGTCACCCTCGTCGGCCATGTGGAGCGCCGGAGCGAGGCAGAGATCGCCGTCTCCATGACCGACCGGATCGACGGCGTGGTCGCGGTGCTCGACAAGCTCACCTACCGGATGGACGACTCGCACGTGCGACCGGACGAGCCGGCCCTGCACGGTGTCACCGAGACATGGCTGCGCAAGCTGTGAAGCCCGCGGCGGGAAGAGGGGTACCGACATGGTGAGCAAGGTGCTCGTCGCCTACGGGACGACGAACGGATCGACCGCGTGGATAGCCGAGACGATCGCCGAAGTCCTGCGGAAGGAAGGCCTGTCCACCGAGGCGGTGCCCGCGCGGTCGGTGAAGAACGTCGACTCGTACGACGCCGTCGTCGTGGGCGGCGGCCTGTATGGCGGGCGCTGGCACAAGGACGCCCGCCGCTTCGTCCGCCGGCACGGCCGTGCGCTCGCCGGGCGCCCGCTGTGGTTGTTCAGCAGCGGTCCACTCGACCTATCGGCCACGTACAAGGACATCCCGCCTGTGCCCGGCGTGCGGCGGGTCATGACCCGGCTGGATGCCCGTGAACACGTCACGTTCGGAGGCTGTCTGGAGGAGGGCGCCAAAGGATTCGTCGCCCGGAAGATCGTTTCCTCGGGGAAGGGAGGGGACTTCCGCGACCACGAGCGGATCGAGACGTGGGCAACACGCGTGGGTGCCGAGCTGTTGTCCGTGGCACATACGGGGTGAAGCAGCGGCAGCCCGTGCCGCGATGGAATGGGGTGCAACCGGAACCGTTCGTTGCACCCCCGTTCTGCTCCCGGAGCGCGGTGTGACCGGAAGCGGCCCCAGCGACGCCTGCCCCGCTGAACTTCCCTCAGGAGTCACGTCATCGGGCAGTGCGCGGTGATGCCCAAGCCGCCCAAGCAGTACGGTGAGCGCAGGCGAACTGGTGCGCGGTCTTGATCGCTGAATCGGCTGGAGGAAGCGATGGGCGCGGAGGACGCGGACTTGCGTGGGGAACCCGGGCAGCATCTGCCCAGGCTTCGGCTCGACGAGCTGCTGGGCGAGCTCCAGGTGCGTATCGACGCGGTGCGTGGTACCAGGGACCGTCTGCACAGCTTGCTGGAGGCCGTCCTCTCGGTCGGGCGGGAGCTGGACCTGCCGCAGGTGCTGCGCAGCATCGTGGAGGCCGCGGTGGTGCTCGTGGACGCCGAGTACGGGGCGCTCGGCGTGATCGGCGGGGACCGGAAGCTGTCCGAGTTCCTGACCGTCGGGATCGACGAGGAGCGGCGCGCGCGGATCGGGGCGCTGCCCAGCGGACACGGGCTTCTCGGCGAGCTGATCCGGCGCCCGGTGCCCTTGAGGCTGCCGGAACTCTCGGAGCACCCGGAGTCGTACGGCTTCCCGGCCCACCACCCGCCGATGCACTCCTTTCTCGGGGTTCCGATCAGGGTGCGCGACGATGTGTTCGGGAACTTGTATCTCACCGAGAAGCGCAGCGGTACGCAGTTCGACGCCGAGGACGAGTCGGTCCTGTCGACGCTGGCGGTCGCGGCCGGGGTGGCCATCGAGAACGCGCGGCTGTACGAGGAGACGCGCCTGCGGGAACGCTGGCAGCGGGCCAGCGGAAAGGTCACCAGCGTCCTGCTGACCGGCGCGCCCGGCGAGGAGGTGCTGGAGCTCATCGTCGACGAGGCCCGGAAGATCGTCTCCGCGGACATGGGAATGATCGCGGAAGGCGTTCCGGGCGAGGAGGCGCTGCGGCCCGCGCTGGCCGTCGGGCTCGGCGCGGAGCAGCGCGGCGGCCTGGTGATGTCGACGCGGGACGGCTTCGTCGGAGCCGCGCTCAGCTCCGCGGAGCCCGTGGTCAGTGCCGACATCGCACACGATGGGCGCGCGAGCGAGGGCGAGGCCCAGTGGGCCGGGCTCGGACCCGTCGTGGCTGTGCCGCTCGGCATCAGCGGGAAGGCTCGGGGTGTGCTGCTGCTCGGGCGGGTCCAGGGCGGCGCACCCTTCGGCGACGCGGACACCGGCCCGCTGCTCGGGTTCGCCGACCAGGCCGCCCTCGCCCTGGAACTGGCCGAACGGCGCCGGGACGCGGAACAGATCGCGCTGCTCCAGGACCGCGACCGCATCGCCCGCGATCTCCACGACCTCGCCATCCAGCGGCTCTTCGCGGCGGGCATGACCCTGCAGAGCGCCCAGCGCTTCATGGAGCACGCCGAGGGCATGGAGCGACTGACACGCACCGTCGACGATCTCGACGAGACCATCAAGATCATCAGGTCGACGATCTTCGGCTTGCGGACACACGGTGGGTCCGGCCGAGAGGGCAACGGTCTGCGCGGCCGGGTCTCCGAGGCGGTCACGGCCTCGACCACGTCGTTCGGGTTCCCGCCGGCGCTGCGGATCGAGGGGCTCGTGGAGACCGATGTCCCCGGCGACATCGCCGACCACGCCGTCGCGGTGCTCGGCGAGGCACTGAGCAACGCGGCCCGGCACTCCGGGGCACGGGCCGTGGACGTCCGGCTTCACTGCGCCGGGGGCGAGTTGACGCTCACCGTGACGGACGACGGCTGCGGAGTGCCAAGTGACGCACGGCGCAGCGGGTTGAAGAACATGGAGGAGCGGGCCGTCGCCCTCAGGGGCGCATTGACGCTCGGCGAACGGCCCGAGGGCGGTGGCACGCGGCTGGTGTGGCGGGTACCGGTGGGCGCACCCAGCGCTGGGCCGGGACCGGGTCCGGCGAATGACTGAGACAGCCGGTGACCTGCCTGTGCGTACGGTGTCCGGCGGCTGCGGGTGACCAGGGCCGGTCGCGCAGGCCGGCACTCCCCGGGGTCAGCGACTCTTGCGGTCGGCGGTGTCGGGGTTCTCCAGGTGGCTGGCCAGGACCGCCGCCTGGACTCGGCGCTGGACACCGAGTTTGGCCAGCAGCCGGGAGATGTGGTTCTTCACCGTCTTCTCGGACAGGTACAGCTTCTTGCCGATCTCCCGGTTGGTGAGCCCGTCCCCGATGAGTGCGAGGATGTCCCGCTCGCGGGGTGAGAGGCCGGCGAGTTCGGGAGCGAGGGCAGGTTCCCCGGCGGGGTCGGCGCGCAGTGACCGCATCAGCCGGGCCGTCGTGGTCGGATCCAGCATCGACTGGCCCGAAGCCACGGTGCGGACTGCCGAGACCAGGTCGGAGCCCTTGATCTGTTTGAGTACGTATCCCGAGGCTCCGGCCATGATCGCGTCGAGGAGGGCTTCCTCGTCGTCGAAGGACGTCAGCATCAGGCAGGCCAGTTCCGGCATCTGGCTGCGCAGCTCGCGGCAGACGCTGATCCCGTCGCCGTCCGGCAGGCGGACGTCGAGCACGGCGACGTGCGGACGCAGCGCCGGGCCGCGCACCAGTGCCTGTTCGACGCTGCCCGCGTCGCCGACCACCGAGATGTCCGGCTCGGCGTCCAGGAGATCGGTCAGGCCACGGCGTACGACCTCGTGGTCGTCCAGCAGAAAGACCCGGATCGGGTTCTGTTCCGTGAAGGCACGCGCCTCGGCCATGAAGACCCCTAGTTGAGTTTCAGTAGTGGACTACGGCCCACCAGCGGGTTGTGACGACGATCATCACCCTCCGGGGCCGAACACACTAGGGCCGACCGGCCCAATTCCCTCGCGGCCCTGGAATCGACCGCCGGTCACCGCACCTGCTGCGCCGACGGGCCCGTGAGGTCGAACTCGACGTCCACCACACCCTCAACGGCCCGCACCAGGCGCGCGGCCACGGGCACCAAGGAGGTGTCCCGGACGCGCCCGGCGAGGGTGACGACCCCGTCCCGTACCTGCACCCGTATCGGTGACAACGGCGCACGGAACAGATACGACACCACTTCGCGGCGGACCTCCTCGGCGATCTCCTCATCGTCGCGCAGGAATACCTTGAGGAGATCGCCGCGACTGACGACGCCTTCCAGCAGGCCCACGTCGTCGACGACGGGCAGCCGCTTGACCTTGGCGTGGGCCATGGTCCGGGCGGCCTGCGCCAGGGTCGCGCCCGCCCGGACGGTGAGGGCCGGGGCGGTCATGAGTTCCTCCGCCGTCACAGCGCCGGCCTTGGCGAGATCGGAGAGCCGTCGCAGCTGCGTGTACCGGTCAGGATCGCTGTCGCGGAACTCCTCCTTGGGGAGGAGATCGGCCTCCGAGACCACGCCGATCACTCGGCCCTCGCCCTCCAGGACGGGCAGGGCGCTGACATTCCACTGCTCCATCATCTCCACGATCTCTTTGAAGTTGGCCCTGCGGCCGATGGAGGCGACGGTGTGGGTCATCACGTCGCTGACGATGTGCGGGGTACCGTGCACGGTGACTCCTCAGTGGATTCCGATGCGGTCAACGATCGACTCCGCTGCCGTAAGGCGCGTACAGGTCAAGGAGTCGTGTTCTGGCCGAACGCAGACGGCGTCCGACGGTGTTCCCCACCCACTGACCCACTGCCATGCCCAGGGCGGGATCGGCCTGGCACATGGCCCGTACCACGTCGGCGTTGAACTCGTAGGCGCGCACCGGGCTCGTGGCCTCGGCGCCCATATGCCAGGTGTGCGGTGCGTACAACCAGGACCAGCCGACGAGTTCGTTGTGGCCGAGAGTCTCGATGGCCGCGGCTCGGCGACCGGGCACACGCATGTCGAGGGCCACCGTGCCGCTACGGATGATCCAGAACCGGTCCGCGCGATGTCCCTCCTCGAACAGGCGGGTTCCCTGAGGGAAGGACACTTCCCGGGCGATCTCCATGAGCCGCTCGGCGCACTCGGCCGGCAACGCCCGCAGCATGCTGGAAGTGGGGGAAGCGTTCATGATCCTGGCCTCTTCCTGGAGCGCGAGACTGCTACCTCCAATTTCTCTGTGAAGCCCCGTATTCACCATGGGCCGACCGGCCCCGAGGCCGGGCCGCACGGCACCGGGCCTGGACACGCGGCCGACACTTCCCCCCACTGTGTGCAAAGGGCCGCCGTTCCGGGCGGGGCAGGGCCGACAGCACTTGGGCCGAAGGGCCCCTCGGGAGGGTCTGCACGGCCTCTGCACCCATGCCGGCCCTGAGACGAGGCTCGTCGGGAGAAGAGGAAATCCACGGGCATGCACGCTGGAGGTGCGGATCATGCTTCGACACGTCGCCGCGGGGATCGACGGTTCTCCCGAAAGCCTGGCCGCCGCTCACTGGGCGGCCCGGGAGGCTGTACGCCGAGGCACGGCGCTGCGTCTTGTGCACGCCTGGAAGTGGCAGCCGCGCCCTACCGCGTCCGTACCGGCGGACATGCCGCAGAGGGCCTGGGCCGAGGAGACGCTGTCACGGGTGTCGAACACGGTACACGCCGGCCACAGCGACCTCCTGATCATCGGCGACTTGCTGGAGGACACGCCGGTCACGGCTCTTCTGGCCGCGGCCGGGCAGGCCGACCTGCTAGTTCTCGGTTCCCGTGGGATCAGCGGAGCAGCCGGGTTCCTGACCGGATCGGTGTCACAGCGGGTGGTCGCCAGGTCGATGCGCACCGTCGTGCTGGTGCGGGCGGGACGGTGCGGCACCGACGAGCACTTCTGCGCGATGGACGGGATATCCCCGGAGGAGATACCCGAGACCCCGTACCGCGATGTCGTGCTGGGCCTCGACATCGAGGAGCCGTGCGACGAGCTGATCGAGTTCGCCTTCGACGCTGCCCGGCGCCGTGCAGCCCCCCTCCGCGTGATCCATGCTTTCGGCGGCCCGTCCGCCTACGCCGCGGCCGGCCGGCTCACTCCCGTTGACGGCCCGCAACTGCTCGCTGAACAGGAGCGCTTCGTGGTCGGGACACTGCGTCCCTGGTGCGAGAAGTTCCCTGAGGTCGCCGTGACCGAGACCGTCGCGAAAGGGCGGGCTGCCGGTTTGCTGATCCGGGCCTCGGCCGACGCGGGTCTCGTGGTCGTGGGACGGCGGATGCGGGAAGCCAGGTTCGGCACCCACATCGGATCCGTCGCGCACGCTGTGCTGCATCACGCCCCCAGTCCCGTCGCCGTCGTCCCGCACGTCTGAGCAGCACCGGAGGATGAGAGAGATGACCCGGTACGTGTACGGATTTGCCGAGGGCGGCCGTGACATGGCGGACCTGCTCGGCGGCAAGGGAGCCAACCTCGCGGAGATGACCCGGCTGGGGCTGCGGGTACCGCCCGGCTTCACCGTCACCACCGACGCCTGCCGGGAATACCTCGCCACGGGCAAGGAGCCGGCGGAGCTGGCCGCTCAGGTCGCGGCGGCAATCGGCGAGTTGGAACGTGGCGCCGGTCGTGAACTCGGTGGGCGGGACAACCCGCTGTTGCTGTCCGTGCGTTCGGGCGGCAAGTTCTCCATGCCCGGCATGATGGAGACGATCCTCGACGTCGGCCTCGGTGACGAATCCGTCCTCGGGCTCGCCAAGGCCACAGGCTGTGAGCAGTTCGCACGGGACTCCTACCGCCGCCTCCTGCAGATGTACGGCCGCACGGTCCTCGATATCGACCCGGCACTGTTCGACCGGCGCGGGACCACCGGCGACCCCGCCGGGCTCGTCGAGGACTTCAAAAGGATGATCCGGCACGCGACGGGCGAGGAGTTCCCGCAGGACCCGGGCGAGCAACTGCACCGGGCGATCCATGCGGTCTTCCGCTCCTGGAACAGCGAACGAGCCCGCCTGTACCGCCGTCGCGAACACATCCCCGACGACCTGGGCACCGCTGTCAACATCCAGGTGATGGTCTTCGGGAACCTCGGTCCGGACTCCGGGACAGGTGTCGCCTTCACCCGCGACCCGGCCACCGGTACCCGCGGCGTCTACGGCGACTACCTTCCCAACGCGCAGGGCGAGGACGTGGTGGCCGGCACCCGCAACGCCGTACCGCTCGCCGAACTGGAACGGCTCGACCCGTCCTCGTACCGGCAACTCATCAACCACATGAACACTCTGGAGCACCATTACCGGGATCTGTGCGACGTCGAGTTCACCATCGAGCGCGGCACGCTCTGGATGCTCCAGACCCGGGTCGGCAAACGCACCGCCGAAGCCGCCTTCCGCATCGCGGAGGCCCTCGTCGACGAGAATCTGATCGGCGCGGACGAAGCGCTCGCCCGGGTCGGTGGGACACAGCTCGCCCGACTCATGTTCCCCGGCTTCGCCGCGCACATGACCACGAAGCCGCTGGTCCACGGCGTCCCGGCTTCACCAGGCGCAGCCGTCGGCGCGATCGTCTTCGACTCGGCCGAGGCCGTGCGGCGCGCCGCGACGGGGGAGAAGGTGATCCTCGTACGCCGCGAGACCACCCCCGACGACCTGCCCGGAATGGTCGCGGCCGAGGCCGTGATCACAAGCCGTGGCGGCAAGACCAGCCACGCGGCCGTGGTGGCGCGCGGTATGGGCAGGGTGTGCGTATGCGGTGCCGAGGAACTGACGGTGGACGTGGAGACACGGACGCTCACCGCACCCGACCGGACCGTGCTCGCCGAAGGCACGGTGATCTCCGTGGACGGCACGGCGGGCACGGTCCACCTCGGCGCTCTGCCGCTCACCGACTCGCCGGTGAGCCACTTCCTGGACACCGGGGAACACGACGGAGCGCTGACCGCGGCTGTGGCCCGTACCCTCGAACACGCCGACGCCGTGCGGCGCTTGGGGGTGCGTGCCAACGCCGACAGCCCGGAGGACGCGGCACGTGCCCGCCGCTACGGAGCCGAAGGCATCGGACTGTGCCGCACCGAGCACATGTTCCTCGGCGAGCGGCGGAGCCTGGTCGAGGCGATGATCCTCGCCGAGGACGAGGCAGGGCGCCGCACCGCACTGGACGCGCTGCTGCCGCTGCAACGGGCCGACTTCGTCGGCATCCTGGCAGCTATGGACGGGCTGCCGGTGACGATCCGGCTGATCGACCCACCGCTGCACGAGTTCCTGCCCGACCACACCGAGCTCGCCGTCCGCGTCGCCACTCGACCCACCGCGCACGACCGGCGTCTGCTGGCCGCTGTGGAGCGCATGCACGAGAGCAACCCGATGCTGGGGCTGCGCGGCGTGCGCCTGGGACTGGTCGTCCCGGGACTGGTCGAGATGCAGGTACGGGCGATCGCCGAGGCCGTCGTGGAACGCCGGCGGGCCGGGGGAGATCCCCGGGCCGAGATCATGGTTCCGCTGGTGGGGACGGTCGAAGAACTCAGGATCGTACGGGCGGCGGCGGAGCGCGTACTCGCTCAGGTGTCGGACGCCGCCGGGCACCCCGTCGGCTGCCCCATCGGCACGATGATCGAACTGCCCCGTGCCGCCCTGACCGCGGGGCGGATCGCCGAAGCCGCCGACTTCTTCTCCTTCGGCACCAACGACCTGACGCAGACCACGTGGGGACTGTCCCGCGACGACGCCGAGGCATCCTTCTTCCCCGGGTATCTCGACCAGGGCATCATCGCCACCTCGCCTTTCGAGACCCTCGACCGGGACGGCGTCGGCCGTCTGGTCCGGATCGCCGTCGAAGAGGGCCGTGCGACCAGCCCCGCCCTGAAGATCGGCGTCTGCGGCGAACACGGCGGGGACCCGGACTCCATCCACTTCTTCCACGACACCGGCATCGACTACGTCTCCTGCTCGCCATTCCGCGTCCCGTCGGCCCGCCTCGAAGCGGGGCGAGCGGCACTCGAGAACCGGGCCGACGGCACGACAGCCGCCACCTAGACAGCATTGACCAAGGGGAGGGACGACATGACCACCCGTCATGTGACCGTCGGAGTGGACGGCTCGCTCATCGCCGTACGAGCGCTGGACCGGGCCGCCGAGGAAGCGCTGCTGCGCGGCGCCCCGCTGGACATCGTGTACGCCGTGCCCGACGCCGACGAAGCCGGTCCGGTACTGGCGTCCGCGGTCGCGCGCGTGCGCGAGCGGCACCCAGGACTACCCGTCACGGCCTCGGCCTTCCAGGGCGGACCGGTCCAGGCGCTGGCCCGGCACGGCCGAGACGCGGCGCTCACCGTCATCGGCACAAGGGGCCTCGGCAGTCTCGCCGGCTTATTGTTCGGCTCGGTGAGCCTGCGGCTGGCCGCGCATACGCGAGGTCCGCTGCTCGTCGTACGGGGGAACTACAGAGCAGCCGGCCGTAGCGAGGTGCTGCTCGGCCTGGAGGACGAGGCCGGCATGGATGCCGCGGGTTTCGCCTTCGCGGAGGCGCAGCGTCGCGGGCTCCGGCTGCGTGTGTTGCACGCCGGCCCCCGGTATCGCCCGGCGGCCTCCCTTCCTGCACCGGTTGCCGCGGATCAGGTCCGCGACGGTGCGGGCCAACAGGCACAGACCGAACCGTCTTTACCGTGCCGTGCTGTGGCCGGGGCACGGGAGCAGTATCCCGGGGTCGAGGTGCAGACCCGCACGGTCGGCTCCGACCGGATGCGTGCACTGCTGGAGGCGACGCGTGATGCCGCCGTCGTGGTGGTCGGTTCTGGCAGCCACTCGCACCGCATCGGTCCATGGCCGGGGCCCCTCGCCGCCTTCCTGCTGCATCACTCCCACTGCCCGGTCGCGGTCGTCTGAACGAGCCTCGGAGAACGATGCCCGGGTCGTTCGGTCCTGAATGCACATGGAGGGCTGGCGCGCCGCTACTGGCGCTGCCTGCGCGTCCATTGACGGGTGACGCGGGGACCGGTCGGTCCCTGACCGGGGGACCAGCGGCCCCTCCTGACACAGGCGTGGCACGCGGAGACTGAGAGGCGTCCCCCTGAGGAGGTCCGCACATGTTCCGCAACGTCACCGTCGGCCTGGACGGTTCGCCCGAAAGCACCGCAGCCGCCGACTGGGCCGCCCACGAGGCGCTGCTGCGCGACGCGCCCCTGCGCCTCGTGCATGCCTGGCTGTGGCAGCAGGCCTATACCTACTTGCCTTTGGCGGGTGCTGCTGTGCCGCCCGTGGACGATCAGCAGGAGGAGTGGGGCCTGCGCCTGCTGCGGGAGACCGCGGCACGGATCGCCGAACGCCACCCCGGTCTGCGCGTCAGTGCCGACCTGATCGCGGAGCCGCCCGTCACGGGCCTCCTGGCCGCCGCTGAGGACGCCGATCTCCTGGTGCTCGGATCCCGGGGCCTGGGCGGCGTGAGGGGGTTCCTGGTCGGCTCCGTCGCACTCGCCGTGGTGGCCCGTGCCAAGGCTCCGCTCGTCCTCGTACGAGCCGGCGAGCGCGCCGAGGAACAGCCCCCGACGGGCGATGTCGTGCTCGGGCTCGACCTGGAGCATCCGGACGCTACCGTGATCGGGTTCGCGTTCGACGCAGCTGCCCGCCGAGGGCGAAGCCTTCGCGTCGTCCACGGATGGAGCCTGCCGCCCTACTACGGATACGGTGGCGCCCTGGACGCCGGACTCAACTTCGAGCTTGATGCGCACGCGCGGCGTGGGCTGGCCGAGGTGCTGCGGCCGTGGCAGGAGAAGTTCCCCGGCGTCGAAACGCACCGGCAAGTGGTCGTCGGCAGCGCGGCGCCTCACCTGGTGGATGCCTCGCGGGACGCGGCCCTGGTCGTTGTCGGGCGCCGCAGTCGTCGTTCACCCGCGGGCCTGCATGTGGGACCGGTCACGCAGGCGGTCCTGCACCATGCCATGGCCCCGGTCGTGGTGGTCCCGCACGACTGACCAGCCAGCTGATGCGCCACAAGCCCACGGGCCCGGAACCAAGGTTCCGGGCCCGTGGGCTTGTGGGGTTCCACCGCCGCCGATCCGGATTCAGTAGAGGGATCCGGGCCAGTGGGAGGCCACGGCGACGATGACGCCCACGTCGAACAGGATCCCGACGGTGAGCCACGGATGGAACCAGATCGCCTTGAGAGCGAGTCCGCTGGAAGCCGCCACGATCGCGGCGCCCGGCCACCAGTCGCTGCCTGCGGCGGCGCCCGCCCCGGCGACGAGGTACAGCGTCGCGGTGTACCAGGCGAGTGCCCGCGCTGCGGCCCGGGTCGGCGGGGCGGATACGCGGGCAGCCGTGAACGCCCAGGACTGGCCGGCGTCGATGGGGGTCCGCGTGCCGGTCGGCAACCGTGCCGACCAGACACCGGGGTGCAGCAGTCCGTGCGCGATCAGGAACCCCGCCACCAGCACGCCGATCATGACCGGTCCTCCCGGTGGGTGGGTTCTGAGCCGCCCACATCCAGTCGGAAGGGCGGATAGCTGTCCGTCATGAGGGTGGCGTACGCCGCGACGCGAAGGGCCCACCGGTTGAGGCCGAGGACCAGGTCGTACAGGTCCTTCGGGTATCTCCCCGTGAAGGCCAGGGTCACGGCGGCGATGATCGTGAGGACCGGAATGAGCCCGCCGTACCACACACCCAGCCGTGGGCCCCCGAGGAAGAAGCCGATGACGACGTAGTGCGGGGTTGCCAGGAGCCACCACTTCACCAACACCAGGCCGCGGGAGAGCCGCTCAGGGTAGGCGATGTCCAACCGGGCAGGGTATTGAGGCTCCTCGCCCAGGCTGAACGGCGGGTATCGGTCAGTGCCCAGGGCGCCGTAAGAGTAGTAGGCAACCCGCCAGGTCCAGCGCAGGACCCCCAGGTTGAAGTCGAACAGCGTACGTGGATAGCGCTCGGCGAGCAGGATGGCGAAGAACGCGATCACGCTCACCACGGTGAACGCGATCCAGAGGAGGAACAGGAGTACGTAATGGGGGACGGCGAGGATCCACTTCGCCGGCCACAGCCACCGGGACAGCGGATCGTCCAGACGTGCGTTCACCCGGACCGGGTTGTCCGGGACCTTCACCAGGCTCCACATGGTGCCCCTCCTTCACCCGGCGTGCGAGACGCCGACTTGGTCTCATGGGCCGGCGTGGCCGCTCGCGGCGCCCCCTGCGAGAGCCGTGTGCCCGGCGGGACGCCGGTCGGTCCGGAGTGTCCGCACAGTCCGCGACAGCTCGTGCGACGGCGGGGCGACCGGGAACGGTCGCCCCGCCGTCGGATGTCCTCCGCCGCGGGCCGAATCCCCCTGCCGATTTCTGCGTCAGTTGGTCTTGCGCCGCCACTGCGGTCCGAGCTGCTCCCACTCACGGCCCCATCGGTCGTAGAGCCGCTGATCGAACCGCCATTGGACGACGCGTCCGGCGGCGAAAGCCAGGCCGGCGAAGGCAAGTGCGGCTGCGGCCCCGAACACGTCCGCCTCCACAGCGGCCGTTGAGGCGGACGTCGGTTCGGTGGTGAGCCGCTCTCTGCCGTTCAGCCAGACGACAACTTTCGATCCGGCTCGCTGCCCGGGATCCAGCAAGGCCCGGCCGGTACGTGTGGCGCCGTCCTTCGCCGTCCAGCGGACGGTGGCCCGGACCTGGTCGTAGGGCGTGCCCGCTCCCATGTTCACGGTCGGAGCCGTGCTCTCGACGAGAACGGCCTGGACCGGGTGCCGCTCGCGGCGAACCTGCGCGAAGGACTTGTCGGCGGTGTGGGCCGTCTGCACGCCGATCAGGGTGCCGCCGATCGCGATGACCATCCAGACGGCCAGCACGATCCAGGCCCCGACGACGTCGTCGTGTCGTCGCAGAGGATTGCTCCGCCACCGCCACAGCAGTCGCCTCACACGCCTGGTCCCGCGCATCCGACCGCACCTCCTCGTCGTCTCGTCACAGACAGGACGGTGGCAGCGGGGACTGCACGGCGGGCAGGGGCCGTCCAGGCGGTATCGCGGGCCGTCCGGGCCCCACCGAGGTCCGGCGGTGGGCCGTTCGGCCCTCGTACGCGAAGTGCGGCGCCACCGTCCACGTACGCGAGACCCGCGGCCGACCCGAACAGCCCGCCCGGTCCCCCGATGGGGACCGACCGGCCCAAGCGGACAGCAGCTGTCACGCTCAGGCTGGACATACAAGTTCAATCCACGCGTGGGGCGATCGCCGAAGGGCTTTCCACCCTTGTCGGAGCCGACACGGCGGACACGGGCCACGGTAGTCGCAGGCAACGGTGAAGCTCCATGCCGTCCTCCTCCACGACCGGCGTCCGCCGGGCACAGAGAAGGGGTCGTCATGAAAGCACTTGTGTTCCATGGTTCGGGAAAGTCCGCGTGGCAGGACGTCGCGGATCCCGCAATCCAGGACGCCACCGATGCGATCGTCCGCGTCGACGCGGTCACCATCTGCGGGACCGACCTGCACATCCTCAAGGGTGACGTACCGGAGGTCCGCCCCGGCACGGTGCTCGGACACGAGGCTGTCGGGGAGATCGTCGAGGTGGGCACCGACGTCAGCACGGTCCGCCCCGGCGACCGGGTCCTGGTGTCGTGCATCACGGCGTGCGGCCGCTGCCGCTTCTGCCGGGAGGAGATGTACGGACAGTGCCGCGGGGGCGGCGGCTGGATCCTCGGCCATCTGATCAACGGCACGCAGGCCGAATACGTCCGCGTACCGCACGCGGACCTGTCCACCCATCCGCTGCCCGGCGCGGTGGACAGCAGGGACGCCGTGCTGCTGGCCGACATCTTCCCCACCGCCTACGAGGTGGGTGTGCTGAACGGGCGGGTACGGCCCGCGGACACCGTGGTCGTGGTCGGAGCGGGACCCATCGGGCTCGCTGCTATCACCACTGCACGGCTCTTCACCCCCGAGAGGATCATTGCCGTGGACCTGGCCCCAGCACGGCTGGACGCCGCCAAGCACCTCGGCGCCGACGCCGTGGCCGTCGCGGGGGAGGAAGCCGAGCAACTGGTCGCCGACCTCACGGAAGGGCTGGGGGCGGATGTCGTCATCGAAGCGGTGGGGGTGCCGGCGAGTTTCGAGACATGCACACGCATGGTGCGGCCCGGTGGGCACGTGGCCAACGTCGGCGTGCACGGCAAGCCCGCGACACTTCACCTCGAAGACCTGTGGACCAAGAACGTGACGATCACCACCGGACTGGTGGACACGTACTCCACCCCCACCCTGCTGCGCATGATGGCAGCCGGACACCTGCCCACGTCGTCCCTGGTGACCCATACCTTCCCGTTGGAGGCGATGGAGGAGGCCTATGACGTCTTCTCGAGGGCCGCGGACACCGGCGCCCTCAAGATCGTGCTCGGCGGCCCGCAGCACGACGCCCTGACGGTCACGACATCCTGAGACGAGGAAGTGAACGGCCATGTCGGAACAGACATCGACGCACGCGTCGTCCGCCACCGCGGACCACGCGTCGGGCGACATCGGGCACCGTATCGCCCGACGACGCGAGGAACTCGGCCTGACCCAGGAAGAGACCGCCTCCCGCGCGGGTACTGCTCCCGGATACATCAGGTACCTGGAGGAACAGTGCACCGCCATGCCAGGCATGAGCGTACTCATCCGCCTCGCCGACGTCCTAGAGACCAGCGTGGCGACCCTGCGCGGCGGCGAAGCCGACCTGCCACCAGGGATCGGCAAGGCCGCCCACCACTCCGAGCTGATGGAACTGAGCGCCGAAGAGTGCCGGGCACGGCTGTCGACACACGGTGTCGGAAGACTTGCGACGGACACTGCCGACGGACCGCTCGTCGTCCCCCTCAACTACACAGTCGTCGACGATGCGATCGCTTTCCGGACGGCACCAGGCTCGGCGCCCGCCGAAGTGGTCGGCAGCGACGTGGCGTTCGAGGTCGATCACATCGACGAAGCGCTCAGCCAGGGCTGGAGTGTCCTCGTACGCGGCCGCGCCCGGGCCGTGACGGACGCGGACGGCGTGCGACGTCTGGAGGAACTCGCGTACAGCGCTCCGTGGGCCGGTGGCGAACGATCCCTGTGGGTGTGCGTCGATCCGGCCGCCGTCACCGGGCGCCGGATCGACGTGCCCTGACCGTCGGTACCGGCGGCCGCCGCTCCGTCGTCCGGCGGGGACCGGTCGGCCCCGCGGCCCGCCGTTCCACAGGCGGCAACGCATGCCACCGCACCCCCTGAGAGTTGGACCCCGCGATGAATCCCAACGACGGCTTCCGTGAACTCGACCGCGAGGAGTGCCTGCGTCTGTTGTCGCGGGTCCCGATAGGCCGCGTCGTCCACACGCGCCATGCCCTGCCCGCCGTTCTGCCGGTCAACTTCAGTCTGGACGCCGATTTCGCGGTGGTGATGCGGACTTCGGCCGACTCGGAACTGGTCGCCGCGATCGACGGTGCGGTGATCGCTTTCGAAGCGGACGAGGTGGATGCGTCAGCCCGTTCCGGCTGGAGCGTCGTGGTCACCGGACGCGCCGCGATGGTGACCGATCCAGACGAGCATGGCCGGCTCACCCGTACCGGCCCGCGCTCCTGGGTGGCCTCGCCCGTGGAGGTCTTCATCCGGGTCGAGCCCGAACTGGTGACCGGCCGTCAGCTGGAAAGGGGGCGCTCCGTCTACGGGCTGGGGCTGTCCTCGCCCTGATCATCGCTTCGGCACGCGAACGGCACCGCGGTCACCCCGGGCCATCCGGGGGGACCACGGAGCCGTTCGGGACGTGCCGAACGGGACCATTGGCCCCGGCGGGGGACACGTGGCCACTGACCGCGATGGCGTCCGCCGAGCAGGATCGTTCACGGATCGCGTCGTTCGCAGCCTGTCCCCGGTGGTCCGCGCAAGGAGCGCGACTATGCCCCGTACGCCAAGAATTACAGAGAGGGACGCCCCCAACGCGTCGCTCGGACCTGCCTCGGCGACCGCACTCGTGATGGGCAGCGTCATCGGTACCGGAGGCTTCGCGCTCCCTTCGGCCTTGGTGACCTACGGCACCACCTCGCTCGTGTCGTTCGGCGCCGTCACGCTCGCGCCGGCGGTGAGTCCGGCTCGCTGTCCAAGCGTGTCCCGGCGAGCGGCGGCCCGTATGTCTACGCTCGTGAAGCCTTCGGCGAGTTCGCCGTTTCCTCAGCGCCGGCCGTACTGGATCAACGCCGTCGGCCGGCAACGCCGCGATTTCCCCTTCTCGCCTGCCTCCGTGGTTTTCGACCAGGCGGAGAACCGACCGCACACCATCAAAGCCGTGCTCGTCGCCACTCTGGAGAGCTGAGCCATGCGCATCGTCATCGCCCTCGGCGGCAACGCCCTGCTGCACCGGGGCGAACGCCCCGACGCGGCCGTTCAGGAAGCCAACGTCGACCGGGTCACCACCGCCATCGCCGCCCTCGCCCACGAGCACGAGATCGTCATCACGCACGGCAACGGGCCACAGATCGGCCTGCTCGCCGTCGAGAGCGCCGCCGACCCCGTCCTGAACACCCCCTATCCGCTGGACCTGCTGGGCGCCCAGACCCAGGGCATGATCGGTTCCCTGCTGGCCCGCAGCCTGCACGACGCCCTGCCCGGTCGTCGGATCGTCGCCCTGGTCACCCACACCCTGGTCCGGACCGACGACCCGGCCTTCGAGCACCCCACGAAGTTCGTCGGCCAGGTGTACCCCTACGACATCGCGACGTCGCTCGCCCGTAGACGTGGCTGGCACGTCGCCGCCGACACCACCGGCTGGCGCCGTGTCGTCCCCTCACCGGCACCTGAACGGATCATCGAGACCCAGACCGTCCACGAACTCCTGGGCAGCGGCACCCTCGTCATCTGCGCCGGCGGCGGAGGCGTCCCCGTCACCGCCGACCGCGACACCGGCGCGCTGACCGGCGTGGAGGCCGTCGTCGACAAGGACCTCACCGCGGCGCTGCTCGCCGAGGACCTGGAGGCCGACTTCCTGCTCGTCCTCACCGACGTGCCCTGCGTCTACACCGGGTACCGCACCCCCGGGCAGCGGCCGCTCCTCGGCGCCACGCCCGCCGAGCTGCGCCGGGGCGGCTTCACCGACGGATCCATGGGGCCCAAGGCGGAGGCAGCCGCGCGCTTCGTCGAGCGCACAAGGGGGCTGGCCGCGATCGGCGCCCTGGACGCGGCGTACGAGATCGTCCACGGCAGGTCGGGCACCCTCGTCCGACCGGACCTGCCCGTCGCGTAAGCGCGTGCGACCTCGGGGCCGAACGGCCCCTGCCTGAGGCCGAACGGCGCAGACACAGGCACTTCACGGCCCTCCCGGCGGTGTTCGCGCCGCCCGAGTATCGAAAGGGAGACATCCCAGTGCGGAGCAGAGGAGACCACCGGCGATGACAGCGACAGTGACGGCCGGGACGCGGGCACTCGAAGCATGGCGCGGCTTCTCCGGCACGCGATGGCGTGAGCGTATCGACGTCCGTGACTTCATCCAGGCCAACTACACGCCGTACGAAGGCGACGCGACCTTCCTGGTCGGCCCGACCGACCGCACCCGTGCCGTGTGGGGTACGGTCAGCGCCCTTTTCCCGGACGAGCGGCGCAGGGGAATCCTGGACGTCGACACCGCGACCCCTTCGACGATCACCTCGCACGCGCCCGGATACATCGACCGTGAGCGGGAGCTGATCGTCGGACTGCAGACCGACGCCCCCCTGAAGCGCGCGATCATGCCCAACGGCGGTCTGCGGATGGTCGAGAACAGCCTGAAGGCATACGGCTACGAGCCCGACCCCTTCGTCACCCGTGTCTTCGGCACCTACCGCAAGACCCACAACGACGGTGTGTTCGACGCCTACACCCCCGTGATGCGCGCTGCCCGCAAGGCCGGGATCATCACCGGACTGCCCGACGCCTACGGCCGCGGCCGGATCGTCGGCGACTACCGGCGTGTGGCGCTGTACGGCACGGCCCGGCTGACCGCTGCCAAACGCGCCGAACGAGCCCGGCTGGACGCCGAGCCGTCGACCGAGCACATCATCCGCGACCGCGAGGAACTCGCCGAGCAGATCAGGGCGTTGGACGAACTGACGCGGATGGCAGCCACGTACGGCTGCGACGTCTCCCGCCCGGCGACCACTGCCCACGAGGCGGTTCAGTGGCTCTACCTCGGTTACCTTGGCGCCGTGAAGGAGCAGAACGGCGCCGCCATGTCGCTGGGCCGCACCTCCACCTTCCTGGATGTCTACCTTCAGCGGGACCTGGACGAGAACAGGGTCGACGAGACCCGCGCCCAGGAGCTCATCGACGACTTCGTGATCAAACTGCGGATCGTAAGGTTCCTGCGCACCCCGGAGTACGACGCGCTGTTCTCCGGCGATCCGACCTGGGTGACGGAGTCCCTCGGCGGTCTCGGCGCGGACGGCCGCCCGCTGGTCACCCGCACCACCTTCCGTTTCCTGCAGACCCTCTACAACCTCGGTCCGGCGCCCGAGCCCAACCTGACCGTGCTCTGGTCGCCCCGGCTGCCGGCGGGATTCAAGGAGTTCTGCGCCAGGGTGTCGATCGACACCAGCGCCCTCCAGTACGAGTCCGATGAACTGATGCGACCGTGCACCGGCGACGACACCGCGATCGCGTGCTGTGTGTCGGCGATGGCGGTCGGCAAGCAGATGCAGTTCTTCGGGGCACGGGTCAACCTCGCCAAGGCCCTGCTGTACGCGATCAACGGTGGCCGGGACGAGGTGTCCGGCGAGCAAATTGCGCCTGAGGCACCCGCGTTGACCGGGGAGTATCTGGAGTACGAGGAGTTGTCGACCGCGTACGACCGCATGCTGGAGTGGCTGGCCGGGACGTACGTCAACACGCTGAACGTCATTCACTACATGCACGACAAGTACGCCTACGAACGCATCGAGATGGCATTGCACGACCACCCGGTGCACCGGTTCATGGCGTGTGGCATCGCGGGTCTCTCGGTCGCCGCCGACAGCCTGTCCGCCGTCAAGTACGCGCGGGTGAGGGTCATCCGGGACGAGACCGGGCTCGCGGTGGACTTCGAGACCGAGGGCGACTGGCCGGCGTACGGGAACAACGACGAGCGTCCGGACGCCCTCGCGGTCGGGCTGGTCGACTCCTTCATGGCGAAGGTGCGCAAGCACCCGGCCTACCGGGATGCCGAGCACACCCAGTCCGTGCTGACCATCACGTCCAACGTCGTCTACGGCAAGCACACCGGCAACACCCCCGACGGCCGTCGGGCCGGGCAGCCCTTCGCCCCCGGCGCCAACCCGATGAACGGACGTGACCGGCACGGCGTGGCCGCCTCAGCGCTGTCGGTCGCCAAAATTCCGTACGAGCAGGCCCGCGACGGCATCTCGCTGACGACGACGATCACCCCTGAGGGCCTGGGACACGCTCCTGTCGAACGGGTGGGCCACCTGGTCGGCATTCTTGACGCCTACATGTCCGCCGGTGGCTTCCACATGAACGTCAATGTCCTGGACCGGGCCATGCTGGAGGACGCGATGGAACACCCCGAGCAGTATCCGGAGTTGACCATCCGCGTCTCCGGCTACGCGGTCAACTTCGTCCGCCTGACCCCCGAGCAGCAGCTCGATGTGATCAGCCGTACCTTCCACGGATTGCTGTGAGCGAGCCGAGGGCCGCGACAGCGGGCCGGATCCACTCCTGGGACTTGTCCACCGGCGTGGACGGTCCCGGGACCCGGTTCGTCCTCTTTCTCAGTGGCTGTCCGCTGCGCTGCCTGTACTGCGCCAACCCCGACACCTGGCACATGAGGGACGGACGGGCGGCCACGGTCGACGAGGTGATGGCGGAGATCGAGAAGTACCGGGCCTTCGTCACCACGGCCGGGGGAGGGGTGTCCATCACCGGCGGCGAGCCGCTGCTCCAGCCCGCCTTCACCGGCGCGGTCCTGCGTCGCTGCAAGGAACTGGGCCTGCACACGGCTATCGATACCTCCGGGTTCCTCGGTGAGCGAGCCACGGACGAACTCCTCGCGGACACCGACCTGGTGCTGCTGGACATCAAGTCCTTCAGCAGCGAAACGTACCGGTCGCTGACCGGCGGAGAACTCACCCCCACACTGGACTTCGCCGCTCGCCTGGACCGCCTGGGTGCTCGGGTGTGGATCCGATACGTTCTCGTCCCCGGCTGGACCGATGACCGGCAGTCAGTGGAGGGGCTCGCCCACTTCGTCGCCGGACTCGGCAACGTGGACCGAGTGGACGTGCTGCCTTTCCACAAGCTGGGAACCTCGAAGTACGAGGCTCTCCGGATTCCGTTCCCGCTGCGTGACAACCCGGTGCCCGGACCGGCGTTGACGGAGCGAGTCCGTGAACAGTTCAGGGAGCAAGGACTGACGGCCTACTGAAGTCCTGCCGATCGGAGCAGGGGTCGCGCACGACGGACAGGCACCCGGTTCCGAGCGAGAACGCCTCCGGCGGGTTGGCCGGGAAGAGCCGATGGCGGGGCAGGCGGTCGGCCACCGTCACCCCCGCTCGTTCGGGATACCGATCTCTGCCCAGATCGACTTCCCTCCGGGCAGGTGGCGTGTACCCCAACGTTCGGCGAACTGGGCGACGAGCAACAGGCCGCGTCCGCCTTCGTCGAAGGTGCGGGCGCGGCGCATGTGCGGGGCGGTACTGCTGGTGTCGGAGACCTCGCAGATGAGCACCGAGTCGCGGATCATGCGCAGTCGGATGGGTGGCCGGCCATAGCGGATCGCGTTGGTGACCAGCTCGCTCACCACCAGCTCGGTGGTGAAGGCGAGCTCGTCCAGTCCCCAGTCCGCCAGGCGCCTGGAGACCTCGCCCCGTGCGCCTGCCACGGCGGCAGGGTCGGACGGCAGGTCCCAGGTGGAGACCCGGCCCGCGTCGAGAGCCTTGGTACGCGCAAGGAGGAGGGCGACGTCGTCCGACGGCTGCGCGGGAAGCAGCGCCCGGATCAAGTCGTCGCAGGTGGCCTCCAACGAGGGAGCGGGCCGCCGCAGGCGCTGGAGCAGCAGGGCCATGCCTTTGCCGAGGTCGTGTTCGCGGACTTCGACGAGGCCGTCCGTGTACAGAGCGAGGAGGCTGCCTCGGGGCACTTCCCATTCGACCGCTTCGAAGGGCAGCCCACCCACTCCCAACGGAGGTCCGACAGGAAGGTCGAGGAACTCCGCCGAACCGTCGGGCGTCACCACGGCGGGCGGGGGGTGCCCCGCCGCGGCGACGGCGCAACGACGCGAGACCGGGTCGTACACCAGGTAGAGGCAGGTGGCGATCAGATCGGTGACGACCTCGAGCTCCCAGCCCGTGCCACTGCCCTCCTCGGCCCTGAGATGAGTGACCAAGTCGTCGAGGTGGACGAGGAGTTCCTCGGGAGGCAGGTCGACGTCGGCCAGAGTCCGAACCGCTGTCCGCAGCCGCCCCATGGTGGCGGAGGCCCGTAGACCATGACCCACCACGTCTCCGACGACGAGGGCGACCCGGGCCCCCGACAAGGGAATCACGTCGAACCAGTCGCCGCCCAGCCCCGCCTGGGAGCGGGCCGGCAGGTAGCGATGAGCCACCTCGACGGCCTCCTGGGCGGACAGCCGCTGTGGGAGCAGACTTTCCTGCAGGGCCAGAGCGGTGATCCGCTCGCGGGTGAAGCGCCGGGCGTTGTCCACCGCCACGGCGGCGCGCGCGGCGATCTCCTCCGCGAGGAGCAGGTCGTCCTCGTCGAAGGGCGCCCGGCGCCGGTGCCGGACGAGCACGGCAACGCCGAGCGTGATGCCGCGGGCGCGCAGCGCAACCACCATGATCGAGTGCATTCCGAAGGCAAGAACCTTGGCCGCGCGCTCGGGGTCGGCTGTCCGCCACCCGTCGACCGCTTCGTCCAGGGTGCGGTGCAGCGAGGAATCGCCCGTGAGCAGGCAGCGGACGGGAGGCGAGGATTCCGGGTAGTAGTCCACATCTCCCGGCTGGATCACCGATTCGGGCACGTCGGTAAGAACGGACTGCTGCGCGACGCGGCGCAGGCCGACGGAGCCCTCGGACGAAGGCCTCGGCTCGACACCGCGCAACAGCGAGTCCAGCAGGTCGATACTGATGAAGTCGGCGAGCCTGCCCACCGCCACGTCGGCCATCTCCTGAGCCGTGCGCGTCACGTCGAGGGTGCTGCCGACCTGTGTGCTGACGTCGTTCAGGAGGGCCAGCCGCTCCCGGGCGCGGTGCAGTTCGGTGACGTCGAGGGCGATGAGCTGCACGTGGCGGACTTCTCCTGCCGCGTTTCTGAGGGGGGACACGGTGACGGCCCAGAATCTTCCCGGGGCCCCACGTCTCGGTTTGCCGTGCACATGGAACAGCTCCGGCTCCCCCGACTCGAAAACCCTGCGCATCCCCTCCTCGACCGTGGTGCAGATATGGGGAGGCATCAGGTCGGTGACACGCCGACCACGTATCTGCTGCTCCGAGAGGCCCAGCTCGCGGGCCGCGCCGGCGCTCGCGCGCAGCGCCCGCAACTCTGCGTCATAGATCATGACGGGCAGGTGGCACTGTGTGAAGGCTTCCTCTGTCGTCGCCTCGCCCTCACGCGCCTGTGGCCGCTCATGAGCAGGCGTCCCCTGTGACGGTGTGACGACGATGAGCCACTGTGCTCTGCCCTCGTGGTCGAGCGATGCGAAGGCCTGAAGCTCCGCGTCGACGCGACTTCCGTCCCGGTGCCGCAGCGTGGTCGTTCCGCTGCGCCCCGGGAAAGCCGTGGACCCGTCCCATGGGGTGTCGTCGTTCTGGCAGAGCAGACGCGTCGCGGGAAGCCCCACGACGTCCTGGTACGGGTACCCGAGCAATCGCTGCGCGCCAGTGCTCCACCCCGTCACGGTGCCCCGCGCGTCGACGACTGCAGTGGCCGAGGTGACCGGATCCGGAAGCGGGCCGGGGTCGTATCCGCAGGGGCCGGCGTTCTCCATGTCCATTCATCGCCCATCCCGCCCCCTGACTCTCGCTTCGCCAGAAGGCAACAGCAGAGGCCGCGGCGCGGCGTTCGTCGCAGTTCGCCGCGTCGACTCCCTTCCTCACTTGTATCTCTCCTTGCCTGCGGGCGCAGGTCGGCGGGCGGGACCCGGGGAAGGCCAATACACCGAGGTTGCCGACCAGCGCAGAGCGTGTGGTGGCAGCTTCCGGTTGCGGGCCTGTAGAAGCCCGGAGCGTTGTCAGCAGTGCCCGCTACCGTCAGGACACGACCACACCCCCGCGCATCCCCGAAGGGTCGAGCTGGATCCCGCACATCACGATCACGTCCGCGCCGGCGGCGAGGGCCCAGTGGAACAAGCAACTGGACAAGGTCCGCCCGATCGCCGGATACGACGAGGCCGCACGGACGTGGTCCGCTCACACAGGCACGCTCAACCTGGCCGGACTCGGCGTTCTGCAGACCCTGTTCGACACCGCCCGCACCTACGGAACCGAGGTGCTCCTCGCACCGGTGCCCGTGCCGAAGTCGTGGAGGGGACCTGACTTCACCAGCGACTCCGAGATCGCTGCTCTGGTCCGAGCTCAGACCGATGAGGGCCGGCCGCTGGGGCACCTTCCGCTCGCCCGACCATCTGGCCCCTCACGGCCGGTGTCTGTGTGTGCCGCCTGTCGTGTGCGCCGGTTGTGAGGGCCGCGGGGTAGATGACGGGGCTTCCGTACCGGGTGCGGGCCCGGTCGGCGACCGTTTCGACGAACGGCCAGGGGCAACTCAAGGCGACATTCCGGGATAAGGCCGCGACGAGCCACGCTTTCACCACTCACCGCCTGCAGCCTAGCCGGTGGTTACCAGCCCGTCAGCAGAAGGTGGTTGAGGAGGAGGGCCAGTGTCGCCTGGGTGATGAGCCAGATCCGCGGGTGAGGGAGGAGGGCGGTCGCCGCGAGCGTCCACGCTGCGAACGGCAGCCAGATGCGTTCAGTCTCCGCCTTGCTCATGCCGGACAGGTCGGCGACGAGCAGTGCGAGCAGCGCGGCGACGACGAGGACGGCGAGGCGGAGGGGCATGCCGGCGTCAGTGTCGGCGGCTGTGCCGGATCGGGATGTGGGTGCCGGGGCAGGCAGACGAGTGTCGGCGCGGTGAAGGGGAGTCGTGCTGGTATCCGTACCTGCGCCGAGGGGAGCCGGTGCCGAGGCGGGGATCCCGCCTCCAGGCGTCCCGGACCTCCGGGACGCGGTCAACGCCAGGCGCCCGACAGCCGCTCCCACGCGTCGCAGGCCGGCCACCGTGGCCGGCCCTACGATCAGCACCGTGGCCGCGGGATTCGCCCACACCCAGTAGCCGTACGGCCGGATGCCACCAGCGCCTTCGTAGTAGCGGATGACCAGCAGACGGTATGCCTCCCACCAGTTGAAGCCGAGAAGACTGAACACCATTGGTACGACGGTGAGTCCAGCCAGGACGTACGGGAGCGGGCGCAGCCGGGAGGAGCGGGCGCCGAGCAATACCACCGCGCAGGCGATCACGGCGATCAGCGTCAGCCCGTACGAGAGATACCCGGTGAGGCCGAACAGGAGCCCCGAGGCGAAGCCGGTCGTGCGGGCTCGGTGCCCGGTGACCGCGAGGGCGAGCAGGGCGAGTGCCCAGGCGGCGACCGCCGCGAAGTATCCGTCCGCGGAGGTGCCCATCCATACCGCCGCCGGGGCGAGTACGAGGAAGGGTGCTGCGCGCCGGGCCAGCGTCTCGCCCGCCAGCGTGCGCACGGTGACCAGCACCGCCACGCCGGCCGTCGCACCGACGGTGACGCACCAGACACCCGCCCAGGCCCCGCCACCCAGACCGATCCGGTCGAGAAACACGAACGTGAGGGTGGCGGCCGGCGGGTGCCCCGCGATGTGCGCGGGCCAGTGGGCGGGGGAGTGGATCAGGATGTGGTGGGTGAAATCCCGCAGGGCGGCGGGGATGTCGTGGAAACGGTTCACCGGGGAGATGACCTGGAGGTATTCGTAGCGCGTGGTGAGACGCCGTGCCACGCCCCGGTCCCAGCCGTCGATCAGCGCGAGGGAGAACGTCCAGGCCGTCGACGTGCCCCAGGCGGAGGGCAGCAGCCACCGCCAGGGGAGGCGGGCGGCGAGTGGCGGCCCGTACGTGACGACGGCGACGGCCATGGCGACGGCGGCCGCGGTTCCGGGTCCGACGTGCGGTCCCCAGTGCCCGTACAGCGGTGCCGCGCTGACGATCAGCGTGCCGTATCGGTGCTCGATGACGTATCCGGCGACTGCCGCCGTCAGGACGAGCAGTGCGGCGGCCAAGGCTGCGGCCAGGTCGCGGTGGACGTCCCGGGGCCGGTCGCTCAGCAGGGATCGGGAGATGCCGTGGGAACGGGCCTCGGCGCGGACCAGGGAACGCACCCGTGACAGGCCCCGGGAAGGTGCCCGGGGCGGAACTGTGGAGGGAGCCTCCGACGGAGCCGGGGGAGGGCCGTCGGAGCGGTCGCGGAGATTTTCGCGGGGACGGTCGCGGTTCACCCTCGCACGCTAGGCCGAGCAGCTTCCGAAAGCGCCGGCACCGGATCGGACGTCAGATTTTCGTCATGGTTCGAGATCCGGTCCGGGTGGACTGTGGCCTGCGGCGGGGCTTTCCACGGTCTCTCTTCCCGCCCGGGTCCCGGCACAGCACGCTGCGCGGCCCCTGGTTCACTCCGTCCTCGGGGTGGTGCTGCTCGTCGGTGTCACGGTGATGGCCGTGACCGGTCTGCTGTGTCCCCCGCGTACTTCCCGAATCCCGCGGCGGTGAACGACCCTGCGCCCGTCTCGCGCAGGCCCGTTTCGCAGGGATACGAAAGAGCGGCCACCGGCCTCCCACTGGGTGTCCGCGAGCCGGCCCGCGCGCGCCGCGTGTCGCAGCAGGGCCGGAGTGCCGAGCCGGGCCCACGGAAAGGCGGCCCGGTCAGTGGACGGAGCGCCCCGGAGGCCCGAGTCGCCCTCGGCTCTACCGCGTGCGTCGGTGCCGCTCACGCCGTCGTCGGCGTGCGCGCTACGGACAATGCGGACGTCGACGCGTTCGTCGACATCCGTGCCCGGCACGGTCTTTGCGATCAACAGGACTCCTGGGGCGAGGAGTTGCGAAGCCCGGTGGAGGAGTGCGCTGGGATCGCCCCCGATGCCGATGTTGCCGTCGACCGAGCAGCACGGTGCCCCAGCGGCCCTCGCCGGGGAGCGGCTCGAAGACCGACCGGTGCAGTACCTGAGCGCCGAGTCGCGCGGTACGGGCGACGGCGGCCTCGCTGACGTCGATGCCGAGCGCGGACTGCCCGCGCGTGGTGACTTCCGCGACCAGCCGCCCCGGCCCGCACCCCACGTCGAGGACGGGGCACCCTCGCAGCACGCCAGCACATGGAGGTCCACGGCGTCGGCCCGCGCGCACCAGCGCTCCACTTCCAGGGGGAGAAGCCAGTCGTCCGAACGCCGCAGGAACAACGGCCCCCGACCGGTGCCCAGCGCATCGGCGTACGGGGCGGCCGACCAGGAACGCACGGCCCGCCCGGTGGGACTCCCGGCCGCGGCCCCTGTCCTGGTTCCAGCCCTGATTCCCGCGTCGGACCAGGGGTCTCGTGCACCGGCCATGTCCGTCGGCGTCCCTCGTGCGCTCACGGTCCGGTCCCCCGTCGGGTGACTTGCGCGGCGTTCTCTCCGGTCGTCCGCCCGGGGTTTGATCCGCGCCCTCGTTCCGCCTCGGCACCGAGCCCGGAGACCACCCCGGCGTCAGCGCTGAAGGCCTGGGGCGGGGACCGGACCAGGGGCGTTTCCTCCGGAGGGACGAGCGGTCCGTCCGGCATCCCGAGCGGCGCCCTGCCCGGCCGTCGTCCGGAGCCGTCTCAGTCGCGCCGCGAAGTGCCCGTCGGGGGCCGCGGCGGCGACGGCCGTCGCATCGGCGGCCGTGTCGACGTCCCGCAGGCGGGGCGGATCCCGCACCCGCAGCCCGGCTTCGACCAGACGCTCCCGCTGTAGGGCACCCGTGGTCCGCGTCGACATCGGGATGCCCCGCAGGAGCTACGTGTGGCTGCGCTACTTCGCTCTGGCCTGATGCGGGCTCCTTGGACCTCACTCGGACGGCAGACTCGTGGTGAAGCCGTGACGTCCGCAGCGTGGTGAGCGTGTGTACCCGCAAGCGGCAAGGGGCGTGCGGCATCTGGGTGCCTTGCGTCCTTGCGTGAGGAACTGGTGCACCACCATCCGTCCCGGCCCGGGTCATTGCCCTGGTCTCGGAAGCGGTGTCCGGACGCCCACATGGTGGTTGGTTCCGCGCCGCGTCGGTGACGTCGAGGTGCACGTTGTGCGGCCGTGCGCCGTCCACGTCCGGGACGCGGACGGCGCACGGCGGTGGGCACCCCGCCCACGAAGCCGCGCAGCCGGCGAAGTGTGGTCCGGGCTGCCGTTTCGCGTGCTCCGGCGTTGGTGTCTAGACCGCCGTGCGGCCGGCGTCCGCCGCGATCGTCGCGCCGGTGAGGTAGGCGGCGCGATCGGTGGCGAGGAAGTGGATGACCTCGGCGATCTCCCGCGGGGTCGCCAGGCGGCCGAGCGGGGTCGTCTTGGCGATCTGCTGAGCTCCTTCCTCTCCCATGGTGTCCATCACCATGTCGGTGCGGGTGGGGCCGGGGGCCACCGTGTTGACGCGGACTCCGGCCGGGCTGAACTCGGCCGCCCAGGTGCGCGTGAGGGACTCCAGCGCGGCCTTGGTCGCGGAGTAGACGGACAGCCCGGCCATCCCGATGCGCGCGGCCATTGTGCTCACGTTGATGATGCTGCCGGATCCCCGGGCCACCATGCCCGGTGCCAGCGCGGCGGTCAGGAAGTAGGGGGCCCGGATGTTGGCGGCCATGGCGGCGTCGAAGGTCTCCACGTCCTGCGACGTGGTCGGCCCACCGGGAAACAGCGCGGCGTTGTTGACCAGGATGTCGACATCGCCGGCTTCCCCGGCGAGCCGCCGCAGCGAGTCGAGGTCCGTGAGGTCGGCCGGGACGAACCGTGCGCTGCCTCCGGTTTCGGTGATCGTCCTTACGGTAGCCTCGCCGCGCTCCGGATTGCGGCCGGAGACGACCACGTGGGCCCCCGAGGCCGCGATCAGGCGCGCGGCCTCGCTGCCGATACCCCCGGTGGAGCCGGTGATCAAGGCGACTTTGCCGGTGAGTTCCATGTGCTGCACCTTCCAGAATTCCGGTCCGGAAGAGGACCGGAGTGGGTTGTGCGTCCCAGATTGCTCACCGAAAAATGGGTTGTCCACTCCAGAATCTTCTATGGTGGAGCCATGACGACTCAGAATCGGACGGCACACAACCGGCAGAGCGCCCCCGCGAGGCCCCTGACCCCCAAAGGCCGGGCGACCCGCGAACGGATCGTCGCCGCCGCCGCCCGGCTGATGTACGAGCGCGGCCTCACCGAGGCGACGCTGGAGGACGTACGAGCCGCGGCCGGCGTGAGCGGCTCGCAGATCTACCACTACTTCGCGGACAAACAGGCGCTGCTCCTGGCCGTCATCGAGTTCCAGACAGCGGCGGTTCTGGAACTGCAGGAGCCGTACTTCCCCCGCCTGGACACCATGGCCGGCCTACGCGGATGGCGTGACTCCCTGGTGGACTACCAGCGTCGTCTGCAGTGCCGTGGCGGATGCCCGATCGGCACGCTGGGCAGCGAGGTCGCCGAGAACAACCCGGAAGCCCGGCTGGCCGTCGCCTCGGGCTTCCTGCGCTGGGAGTCCGCGATCCGTGAAGGCCTGACCGCCATGCACGCACGCGGAGAACTCGACGCCGACCCCGACGACCTCGCCCTCGCCACCCTCGCGGCCCTGCAGGGAGGGCTTCTGCTGACGCAGATCCAGCGTGAGGTCCGGCCGCTGGAGGTAGCCCTCGACGCGATGCTCGACCACATCGCACGCGTCAGGACGGACTCGCCGGGCAAGCCCTGACCGGTCACTGGCTCCCTGTCGCCCCTGACATGTACCCCTGTCACTCCGCGGCGGTGTGGTCCGGAAGCGGATGTGTTGTCGGTGGACCGGACGGGTGCCATCGGTAGTGTGCCCGTCGCCCTGGCCGGCGTAGCTGTCGGGCTGGTCGCTCCGGGCGCCGTCTGTCTCTCGCTGGACGATCAGGTCCTCGCGGTCCTTGATGACGGCCGCCGTCCTGCGTGGGGACTCATCGAGTCCGCGACGTGCGGTGCGGCGGTATCCGGTCAACATCAGGCTCAGCCCGATCATGGCGGCGGCCCCGACGACGATGCCGGACAGGAAGAGCGTTCCCGTGGAACCAGTGACGTGGTGGCCGAACACGGTGAAGCCGTTGGGCGCGAGTGCATGCCCGCTGCCGGGGTTGCCGAGCAGACCGGCCGCGCCCATGACCACTGCGGCAACGAGGATGATGAGGCCAAAAAGAACAAACATGGCGCTCTCGTCGCGTATAGGGCAAATGCCTGCGGTCAACGCCGTGACGGAGCGGTGTCCAGCGGGTCCAGGAGAGTCCAGGTGCGGAGCGCGGACAAGGCCCACAAGCGTCGTGCTGGGAGCCGGCCACGTGATCGCCCACCACGGCCGAGGGCCGGCGTCGAGCGCGAGGGTCTGAAGGAGGAACAAACAGGGGGTCGGGGTGCCCGTGTCCATCTCCTCCGGTCAGCTCGCCCGAGGGGCGTCTCCCGGCGGTTGCGTGCAGATTCGTGGGGAGGTGCCGACTGCCGGATCTGGCGTGTCGCGGAGCGGGCCGGGTGCTGGGTGAGGGATGTTCTCATCAGCACCTGTGTCTGTTCGAAGGTATTCGCGTGGAGGTGTTCCGGGTGGCGGAGAGCGGCGGCAGGCCGGACCGGCCGGACAGTGAATCCCCGCGGCCCCCGGCCGCTGCCCCGCCGCCCCCACGGCGTATGACTCCGCGCGACCGGCTGCGTACGGCCGTAGACCGGGCCCGGTCCGGGGGTACGCCACCGGGGCCGACTCGTCCGGGGTTCTGGCGCAGTCCGTTGCGGGGCCCCTGGCTGACCGGGGTGTTCGGGCTGACCCTGCTGGTCGGCGTCACCCTGGTGTTCGTGACCGGCCTGTTGTCCTACGCGGCCTACAACCCGGACCTCGCGCCGCGCAACGACGCGACGCCCGACAAGGGGTGGCTGGGCTTCTACCTGTTCACCTGGCCGACATCGCCGTACTGGCTCTACCGGCTGACACAGGGCATCCACACCGTCCTCGGTGTGGTGCTCGTACCGGTGCTCCTCGCTAAGCTGTGGTCGGTCATCCCCAAGCTGTTCGAATGGCCGCCGGTCCGTTCGGCCGGTCAGGCTCTCGAACGGCTGTCGCTGCTCCTGCTGGTGGGTGGTGCCGGATTCACCTTCGCCACCGGGATCCTGAACATCCAGCTGAACTACGTCTTCCCCGGCTCCTTCTACCCTCTCCACTTCTATGGCGCCTGGGTGTTCATCGGCGCCTTCATCGTCCACGCCGCCTTCCGGTTTCCGCGTGCGGTGCGCGCCGTGCGGGCCGGCCGTGACGTCCAGCCGGAACCCGACTCGGACGAAGCGGCAGGGCTCGTGTCACCGTCTCCGGCATCCGCGACGATCTCCCGTCGGGGAGCCGTCGCCATGGTCGGAGCGGGGTCGCTCGCGCTGTTCGCGGTGACGGCCGGGCAGAGCATCGGCGGCTGGTGGCGCAGGACGGCTCTGCTCGCCCCGCACGGCCGCGAACCCGGTTCGGGGCCGAACGGCTTCCAGATCAACAAGACCGCCGCGTCGGTCGGCATCCGCCCGAGCGACATCGGCCCCGCCTGGCGGCTGACGGTCCGCGGCGGGGGACGGCAGGTCGTTCTCACCCGCGAGATGCTCCTCGCGATGCCCCAGAGCGAGTCGGCGCTGCCGATCGCCTGCGTCGAGGGCTGGTCCACCCCCAACCAGCAGTGGAGCGGCATCCGCCTCACGGACCTCGCCGCCCTCGTCGGGCTCGGCACCGACACTCCACCGGTACGGGTGGAATCGGTCCAGCGCGGCGGAGCGTTCTCCTCGGTGGTCCTGGCCGCCAACCAGGCCCGTGACCACCGTTCGCTGCTCGCGATGAGGGTCAACGGAGCGGAGCTGTCCCCGGACCACGGCCATCCGGCCCGGGTGATCCTCCCCGCCGCCCCAGGAGTGCACAACACCAAGTGGGTTCACCGCCTCACCTTCGGAGAGCCGGCATGAACCACTCCACGCGCGGCCCCGCCGCGGGTTTCCGCGGCCGCTACGGCGCCTCACCGCTCCACCTCCTGCTCGTCCTCGCCTCCTTCGCCCTGGCCGTCTACGCGGGGATCAGGCTGCTGAAGGGCGACACCCTGGGCGTGGTGATCTGGTTCGTCGGGGCCGCGCTCCTCCACGACCTGGTCCTGCTGCCCCTCTACTCGGTGACCGACCGTGGCGCCCAGTGGCTGTGCCGCGGAAGCCGGGGGCCGGGCAGAGGCACGAACCGGCCGAGCGTCAACTACCTGCGCGTGCCGACGTTCGTCGCGGGAGTCCTGTTCCTGGTGTGGTGGCCACTGATCCTGCGCCAGGGCGGCCAGTACACCGCCGACACCAGTCTGTCCGCGGACGGGTTCCTGGCCCGCTGGCTCCTCATCACCGCCGCCCTGTTCTTCGCCTCGGCCCTCGTCTTGATCGTGCGGACCTGGCTGCGCCTGAGGCCGGAACGCAAGGAGGTCCGGGCTCAGGCGCGAGCGCGCAGGGCGACGAAGTGACGCTGCGCCGAAGTGATGACCCACTGCTCTGCTGCCGCCCAACCCGGCATGTCGGATCAAGGCGTGGGCGCCGACGATGGCCCAGGAAAAGACAGGGCTCGCGGCCTGCTGCCCCACGTGGATGTGGATACGGACGCGGCGGCGTTCGTCCACGTCGGCCAGGGAGGTTTCCACGATCAGCAGCCTTCGGTCACGTACGAGATCCCGGATGCGTCGTAGCAGCTGGCGAGGGTCACCGCCGATGCCGATGTTCCCGTCGATGAGCAGCGCCGTGTCCCACCCGCCTTCCTCCGGCAGCGGATCGAACACCGAGCCGCTGCGTGCGGCACCGCCCCGGCAGACCGTGGCGACCACGGCCGAGGGGCACACGTCGATCCCGAGCGCTTCGTGCCCGCGCAGCGTCAGGGCCAGGTCTTCGAAGACGCGCTCAGCCACGCCGGCGATGTCGGCCTCCTCCCCGAAGAGGTGGACACCCGCACCGGCGAAGCCCTCGGGAGCTTCCCCCAAGCCTTTAGCCGCATCGGCCTCATCAATGCGGCCCTTGCCATCCGCGCCGCCGAAGCGGCCCTCGAACCGAACGCGGACACACGCCTACGGCCACCGAACGAGTGAGACGATCGGACCGGCCACGGGAGGCTGGACGATCCGGTTGTGCGGGCTCGGCGGACCGTCCGACCCGGTCGCGAACAGCCTGAGCGGTAACGGGGTCACCCCCGGAGGCCGAGGCAGGTCCCCTGGGAGGCGTCTCAGTTCCGTAAGGCGTGCAGACGTTCCGGATCGGGCGGCCGCCGGGTGGGATGGGTGGCATGAAACTGCGTTTCCCTCCGCTCGCTCCGCCGGTGTTCAAGGGAAGACTCCATGACGCCCGCACCGCGACCTCCATCGGCCGCTGGTTGGGGCCGGCGTTCACCGTGTGCTTCGTGACCGGGCTGATCAGCCACTTCATGCAGCATCCGCCGGGCTCGCTGATCGACTACATCCCGAGCCGCCCGTCGTGGGGTTACCGACTCACCCAGGGCCTGCACGTTGCCTCGGGAACCGCCGCGATCCCACTGCTGCTCGCGAAGCTGTGGACGGTGTATCCGCGGTTGTTCGAGTGGCCGCCGCTGCGGTCGGTCCGGCACGCGGTGGAACGGCTGTCGGTCGCGCTCCTGGTCGCGGGGGCCGTCTTCGAGCTGGCGACCGGGCTGTTGAACACGGTGCAGTGGTACCCGTGGCCCTTCTCGTTCGTACCGGTGCACTATGCGGTCGCGTGGCTGGTGACCGGCGCGCTGGTGCTGCACATCGCGGTCAAGGCGCCTGAGATCCGGGCGCATTGGCGCACGCGGTCGCCCGGGACTCTCACTCTGCCCGTGCAGGACGCATCCGACCGGCGGTCGCTGCTGGCCGCGGTGGGCGCGGCCGTCGGGGCCGTCACCCTGACCACTGTGGGTCAGTCTTTTACCCCGCTGAAGGACTTCATCCTGTTCGCGCCCCGCCATCCGGATCGGGGCCCGCAGTCCCTGCCGGTGAACCGGACCGCCGCCGCGGCCGGGGTCGGCCGGATCGCGGACGAGGAGTACCGGTTGGCGGTGGCCGGCCCGAGACCGTACACGCTGACCTTGGACGAACTGCGCGCTCTGCCCCAGCACGAGGTGGAGCTGCCGATCGCCTGCGTGGAGGGTTGGAGCGCGTCGGCGCGCTGGACGGGCGTACGGGTCGTGGATCTACTGGAACGGACCGGTGCGCCGCCGCACGCACGGGTGCGGGTGGTGTCGTTGCAGCTGCGCGGCGGCTACCGGGTGTCGGAGATGGGTCATGAGCACGCCCGTGACCCGCTCACCCTGCTCGCGCTCCGCCTGAACGGTGAGGAACTCGATCCGGACCACGGCTATCCGGCGCGGCTCATCGCCCCGAACCGGCCCGGCGTTTTGCAGACCAAGTGGGTGGGCCGACTGGAGGTGCTGTCGTGAAGGTGACCCGGTACCTCGCGGGTGCGGCAGGTGTTGCGCTCATGGGCGAAGGCGTGTCTCTGTTGCTCGACGTCCGGGATCTGACGGACGCACTTGTCTGGCTGGGCGGGGCGGTCGCCCTGCACGACGCCGTGATCGCGCCGCTGGTGCTGCTGGCCGGGCTGGTGTTGGTACGCGGTGGCGTGCGGGGGCTTGTTCGCGGGGCGCTGGTGGTCGCGGGCGCATTGACGGTGGTGGCCCTGCCGGTGCTGCTCCGGCCGGGACGAACGGCCAACTCCTCGGTGCTGCCGCTGGATTACCCGCGCAACCTGCTGATCGCGTTGGCGGCGGTGGCCACGGTGACGGCGCTCGTTCTGGCCCTGCGGGGCCCGGTCCGTAGACGGCGGCCACCGTCATGAGGGCGACGCCGGTCCACGCCGCGCCGTCTTACGAGTTTCTTACGGCCACCCGACAGGGGAGCGGCGGTGCCGGAGGCTTCTTAAGGGCTGTCCCGTGATCCCCGGTGGATCGGCGCGCGGCGTCGGATGCGGTGCATCGCAAGGCGGAGGGTCGTCCTCGTACTGGGTGTATTCGGGCGATCCGACAACGCGGCGAGGTGCCGTGGCTGTCGTCGTGCGCCCGCCGGGGATCACGGGACAGCCCTTAGGGAAGACCGGTGCGGTCGCAGGGCATCCGGTCGACCCGCGAAGACGCCGTCGAACCAGTCGACGAGGCGTACGAGATGCGCGGCCCGACGCGCATGGGCCGCGCGGGCGCAAGGGCCCTTCAGTCCCCGAGGTCGATCCGCTCGGCTCATGTGCCCTGTCGGCTTTCGGCGTTGGGTGGGGGGAAACGAGGCCGACCCGAAGGGGGCGATGACAGTGGGCACGAGTCTCACACCGGAGTTCCGGACGCTGTTCGCCGGGGTGCTCCTTGTCGCCACCGGCGTGACGTCCGTCGCGACGGCCATGTTCGAGACGCTTGCCGTCCGGTTGCTGCGACGTTCGACCCGTGCTGCTCGTCGCCCGGAAAGCCCGAGGACGGCACAGTGCCCCCGGCGGGCGAAGTGAACCGGAAGCACCCGAGGTGGTGCGGTACCGCAAAAGACGCTCCGCGTCCGAGAGGGGCGCGGCTGCTGGTCGAGGCGGGTCGGCGGTGCGATGCTGGATCCCCGGAGTGAGCCGGGTCCGCGGACCCGGCGCCCTCACCGGGCGTGACGGGCCCCGGAGCGGCGATGAGTATGACCGAGCAGCGGAGCCGAGGTCGCGAAACCAGCCGGTGCTCCGCACCGCGAAACGGTACCCCCGAGTGTGGAGGGGGAGCAGGATGAGCGTCCTTGACCGGGCACAGCCGCCTGTATCGGCGCCCGGTGCGATGTCGGCGGCGGCTTTGCCGGCGGACGACGTCCTTCGGGCGCTGGGTGTCGTCGCCGGGGAGGGACTGGGGGGCGAGGAGATCGCGCGACGCCTGGGACAGTTCGGCCCCAACGCGGTCGCCACACACCGTGCCCGCGTGTTCCCCGTGCTCTGGCATCAGCTCCGCTCTCCGCTGCTCGGCCTGCTGTTGGCGGCCGCGGTCGCGTCCTTCCTGGTGGGGGAACGGAGCGATGCGGTGATCATCGGGCTGATCGTGAGCGCTTCCGTAGGGCTGGGCTTCGTCAACGAGTACCGGGCCGAGAGAGCAGCCGAGGCGCTGCACTCCCAGATCCACCACCAGACCGTGGCGCAGCGCGACGGCCGGGCCACGCTGGTGGATGTCACGGCGCTGGTCCCAGGCGATCTGGTGGAACTGCGACTGGGCGACATCGTGCCGGCGGACCTGCGGTTGACGGACGTCACGGGATTGGAGTGCGACGAGTCGGTGATGACGGGCGAGTCGCTTCCGGTCGACAAGAGCCTCGCCGCTGTCGCCGCTGGGACCCCGCTCGCCGAACTGTCCGCTTGTGCGCTGATGGGTACGGTCGTGCGGACCGGCGCCGCCCGCGGTGTCGTGGTCGCCACCGGTGCGCACACCGAGTTCGGCAAGATCGCCGCCGGCCTCGACACCCACCCGCTCGACACCGAGTTCCAGGTCGGCCTGCGGCGTTTCTCCCTCCTGCTGGTCTACGTCGCGGGCGCGTTGACCACCTCGATCTTCGTGATCAACGTAGCCTTGCACAAGCCGCTCATCGACGCGCTGCTGTTCTCCCTGGCCATCGCGGTCGGCATCACGCCGCAACTGCTGCCCGCCGTCGTCTCGACCAGCCTTGCCGCCGGGTCGCGCCGGATGAGCCGGCGCAAGGTGTTGGTCAAGCGCCTGGTCTGCATCGAGGACCTGGGCGATGTCGATGTGCTGTTCACCGACAAGACCGGCACGCTCACCATGGGCCGCATCGAGTACATGCGCGCTGTTCCCACGGGCGACCACGGCTCCGACGCGGTGGTGAGGTGGGGCCTGCTCAGTACCGAGAACGCGGCGCGCGACGCGCAGGACGTCGGCGGGAACCAGCTGGACCAGGCCCTGTGGCGGTCTCCGGCCGCCGTGGGCGAGCGGGCCGCGCTGGACGCGTACACGCAGATCGCGGTGCTGCCTTTCGACCACGAACGGCGCATGATCTCGGTCCTGGTGCGGGATGGGAACGGCTCTTCGAGCCTGGTGACCAAGGGGCCCCGGAGACCGTCCTGGACCGGTGCGTCGACGTCCCACCCGCGGCCCGGGACGCGCTGGCGGCGGAGTTCTCCGCAGGCAACAGGGTGGTTGCCGTCGCCACCCGGCCCGTCGACCCGGGGACGCAGGCCGTCGGACCCGAGGACGAGTGGAGGCTGAGCCTGGCCGGACTGCTGGTGTTCCTCGACCCGCCCAAGCCGGACGCCGCCGCGGCGCTGCGCAGGCTTTCCGGCCTCGGCATCGCGGTGAAGGTGGTCACCGGTGACAACGCCGCGGTCGCCGCCAAAGTCTGCCGGGATCTGGGGCTCACCGACGCGGGCGCGATGACCGGCAGCGAGATCGACGCCCTCGACGACGCGCGACTGGCCGAGGCGATCACCGGGACGACCGTCTTCGCGCGGGTGAGTCCTGAGGCCAAGGCACGTATCGTCCACGCACAGCGGCGCAGCCGCGGCGGTGTGGCCTTCCTGGGTGACGGGGTGAACGACGCGCTGGCTCTGCACGCCGCCGACGTGGGCATCTCCGTCGACTCGGCGACGGACGTCGCCAAGGACGCGGCCGACGTCATCCTGCTGGAGAAGGACCTCGACGTCCTCGCGGACGGTGTGGCCGAGGGCCGCAGGATCTTCGCCAACACCATCAAGTACGTGTTGATGGGCACCTCGAGCAACTTCGGCAACATGGCCTCCGCCGCAGGTGCCTCGCTGTTCCTGTCCTTCCTGCCGATGCTCCCCTCGCAGATCCTGCTGAACAACCTTCTCTACGACAGCAGTCAGCTGGCCATTCCGACGGACAACGTCGACGAGGAGCAGTTGCGGAAGCCTTCGCACTGGGACATCGCCTTCATCCGCCGATTCATGATCTCCTTCGGCCCGCTCAGCTCGGTGTTCGACTTCGTCACCTTCGGCGTCATGCTCTGGGTCTTCCATTCCGGACCGGCCCAGTTCCGCACGGGCTGGTTCGTCGAATCGCTGGCCACCCAGACACTGGTGATCTTCGCCATCCGTACCCGGCGCATTCCGTTCTTCCGTAGTCACCCCAGCCTGCCGCTGACCCTGGCCGCGCTCGCTGTAGTCACCGTCGGGGCAGTACTGCCGGCCACCCCACTTGCTCACACTCTTGGCTTCCAACCGCTGCCAGGGGCGTTCTTCGCCACGCTGGTCGGCATGATCCTCGCCTACCTGGCGCTCATCGAGATCGGCAAACGGCTCTTCTACGGGGCCGCGGCCGTGCCACCTTCAGTTCCCGGGCACTACGCGGGCCGCCGTCACCTGCGTCGCCGTGCCGGTCACTTCAGCACTGCCGGGCCCCGCCCCGCGCCGGTCGACGGCTCGCCTTGACATGGACCTTCGGGTCTGCACGAGGCCGGGCGCCGGGTCAGGGACGCGGGGACGGCGCGGTGACCCGCCGCGGCTGTGCGCTGTGGGCCGCCGCACGCCTCCGGGCTACAAGGACACTGCCTCGGCCCCGGCTGCCCCGTTCGGTGCCGGCACATGAGCAGTCCCGGCCAGGCCGGGGGCCGGTACGGCCGTGGCAGGCGGGGCATCTCGGCCGCTGCGGCGGTCGTCCCCCTGCTGAGGAAGGCGCCGAGCTCTCCGATGGTGCTCATCAGCGGTGCGGGGCAGACGACAGTGGTGTTCTGGCCGACGCCGATCTCGCCCGGACTCCGCAGGTTGCGCAGTTGCGGGGTGAGTGGGTGCGCCATCATCGTGTCGGACGCGTCGCCCAAGGCGACAGCGGCCAGGGACGTCGGGAACCGGTCCTGCCCACCGGCGCACGCTCGATGACAACCAGGCCCACGGGCAGCCGCTTCGGCTATTCAAGGGACCGTCGTGTCGGCCCGTCGACAGCTGCCTGAGACCCCGTCGCCCGGACCGGCCATGTGCAGCAACGTGTGCTGAGACGGCCTCCTGTCCGGGAAACCGCCTCAGCCAAAGTGTGTCAGCCGTGGTCGGGATGGGCGGTGGCGGAGTAGCCGTCGTGCCAGGCAGCCTTCGCGCCGGAATCACCGATTCGGTAGACCTGCACACCCGCGCCCACTCCGATGACAAGGGAGAGAACCGAGGCTGCGATACGCAGCGGCGTGGCCACCGTGTTGCGGGTGGTGGGCCCTGTCGCCTCAGCTGCGCGGTTGTCGGCGCGGCGGTAGGTCCACCACACCGCCGCGGCCACCAAGAACAGGGCAATGCCCCAGGGGAGCAGTTCATCACCGAGTTCGGCGTGCCTACGGACGAGGGCGTCGCTGCCGACGTGGCGCTCCAGCCACTCGCCGGCGTCTGTGGTCAGCGGCACGCTGACCAGGGCGACCAGAGCGAGGACCGGGAGGGCGAGACCGAACCGGCGCATGACCGATGGCCAGATGGCGCACAGGACGAGCGCCAGCGCGGTGAGGGGTATCAGGACCACGACGACGTGCACGAACAGGACGTGCGCGGGGACGCCGTTGATCAGGTCGAGTCCCACAGGGGGCTCCTTCGGGGGGGTGTTCAACGCTGGACAGGGGCAACTGGTCTTGCGCAGGGCTTCGGGAGCAAGCCGTGTCCGTGATGGGGAGGCGCCCTTTCCCTGCGGAAGAGACTGCGACTCGGTGCCGCTTCGGGATTCATGTCGGTTGAATCCCGAGGCCCACACCCGGGGGCCCGGTGTCAGGCGGCCGAGCGTGGCGCTGACCATCGGCGGACTTGAGCGTGACGCGCAGATGGCGGGGGTGCGCGGGGGCGCAGTGCGAATAGGGAACCGTCGGACAGTAGTCGTGCCGGCGCGCGAGACGATCCGCACCGACGGTGTGGTCGAGGAGCGGTACGCGGGCCATCGGAGCCAGCCGCACCGCACAGGCGTAGCCCGCCAGGAGGCCGGTGATGCGCCCCGCGCCGGTGAGCCACCCCGCCGGGCCGGCCACGGAGGTCGTGTCGCTCCACCACAGCGCCGGCACCCCGGCGGCGCCGGCCCGGACCAGCAGCGGGGCCAAGAAGGGCACGGCCCCGCGCCGTGGGCGCCGGTGGCATATCCCACGGCTCGAACGCGTGGTGGTGGACGTCGTGGTCAATGCGGCTCCTGCGGGGTGGGACCCGCTTCCGGTGATGGGCGGCCAGCCTCACAGCCCAACCTCTGCGTTTCTTCTGAAACCGTCCGCCGGGCCGCACCCAGCCTCGATTCAGAAGAAACCCAGAGCCTTGGCTCACCGATCAGCTGTAGGGCCGGCAGATCCCCGTGAAGGGTGACCCGTTGCGCGGTCTCTGGAGCGGCCAGGTCGTCCACCTCTTCCGCTTCCTCTTCCGCTTCGAGGCGTCGAGCAACGCCGGTGGTGTCGTTGGTGGTGAGCGAGCAGATTGCCGCTGAGCGCGCCTCGGCCGCGCCAGCGCCCGGGCAGGTGGGCGGACGGGCTGTGATGCTGATCCCGCACCGCGTGCCGGACGTGGAGGAGACCATGCTTCCGCCGGACTACCAGCGCATCCTTGCCGTCGTGCGGCAGGCGGCCGGGCCGGTCATGGCCCGGCAGGTCGGCGAGAGGCTGGGGGTGGACGTCAGCGTGCGGGCGAAGCTGGAGACGTTGCGCGGCAAGCTGGTCAGGCTGGTTGACCGCGGCTGGATGCGCTAACTGCCCGACGGGCGGTTCACCACTCGCCTGTGAATCGCCTTACCGCCAACTGGGCAGTGCGGCGCGGGCGTAACCACGGTGCCCCCGGCGGCGGTTGGATTTGTGTGCCGAAAACCGAAGAACGCGCCGAGGACACCTGCCCGCTTGTCTGCCAGTGCCGTCTGCCACTGTCCACGCGCACCGTCAACCAGCTCGCCGATCTGCTGCGTCGCCATCTGAAGGCGATACGGTCCAAGTGGCGGATCCTGCCGCCCGGGAAGATCACGGTGATCGTCCTGGCTGTCGTTCGTCACGACCAGCGTTTGGCTGACATGGCCGGCGGAAACAACGTGTCCGAGTCCACCATCCGGCGCTGGCGCGATGAGCTGATCACCCTGCTCGCCGCTCAGGCGCCGTGCCTGGACCGCTCCCTGAAGAAGGTCGCCAAGCAGGGCGGGGAGGTGGTCCTGAGCGACGGCACTCTCATCCCTACCCAGCGCCGCACCGGAAAGGCCGACCGGCGGAACTCCTCCGGTAAACACCACCATCATGGCCTGCACTTTCTCGCCCTGACTGACGAGAGAGGCCGCCTGATGTGGATATCTGCCGCCCGAGGACGAGCAGCGCACGCAAGGCGGGCAGGGTCGGCGCGGAACTTGTAAGGGTCGGCCAGATCTGAGGTGGGCGCAGCCGTGCGCGCCCGACGGCGAGGCGTGTAGGCGTCATTTTGGCCAGGGGTGAGCTTGCGGGCGCACCGAAGTCGTGATCGGGGTCCTCAAGCCGGGCGGAGGCTCACTGAGGCTCGTGGGCCGGGCCGAGTACCTCGTCGGCGCTGTGAGGCTCTGTGCGCGGTTGCTGGTTGAGCTTGTGTCGTTGGATGGAGGATTGCCGATAGACCTCTTTGCGGGCCCGCATGATGTTGCCGAGGGGGGCGTGCTCGGCGGTGACCCTCCAGGGCGTGAAGGACAGTGAGTCCATCTTCGCCAGATTCTCCGGGCCGGAGATGTCCTGCTGTGGCAGCCGGAGCTTGGCCACGGTGACGGGCGGCGAGAGTTGCTCGGGCCACTCCACGGTGGTGTCCTCCACCGGCATGCGTTCCAGGTCGGTGCAGAGCTGGACCTGGATGTCGAAGGCGTAGGGCCGCTCCTGCAACTCGGCCTGGAGGGCCGGTCGGAAGACCTCCTGCGCGGAGGTCGGGTCGATGGTGCGCCGGACCACCGCGGCGGCACAGTCCGGGGCGGGGGTGACGCGTACCTTGGCGATGTAGTCGCCGTGCCTGACTGCGCCCATTGTCCAGTAGCTCGACAGGAGCAGGTTGGTCGGGGGGGTCTTCGACAGGCGGAGGAAGGCCAGGAACTCGTCCCAGGCCCAGTCTTCCTGGGGCAGGGTTCCCTTGCCGGTGACGAACTCGGTGAAGAAGCGATGGGCGCCGGGTCGGCCCTGGGAGAAGTAGGCCGGAGCGTTCAGGAACAGCTCCTGGATGAAGAGGTAGTGCTCGACCGTGTTGCAGAAGAAGATCGGCCCGTTGATGTTGGCGTAGTCGAAGGTGCCCGTGTCCGGTTCGTCCTCCAGCAGGGTCGGGCCGGGGATGTCGAACATCTTCAGCGCCAGTCCGGTGGCGGCACCCAGTCGCGCGTCGGCTCCGGCGTGCGGGGAACCGTTGGAGAAGCGGATGAGCGCGTCGTGGGTTCCCGGGATCGCGTAGATGCCCTGGGCGTACTCGGCGGGGAGCCCGTCCAGGATCTCCACGTGCCCCCGGACGAGGCCGTATCCCTTGGCGTGGGCGTCGCGGAGGGCCTGGCCGGTGCCGCCGGCCTCGACCGACTCGGCGATGTAGCTCTCGGTCTTCTCGATCACCGTCTGCACGTGCTGGTCGAAGTCCGGATCAGCGACTTCGACGTCAGGCGTGTAGGGGACGAACTGTGCTGCCATGACTTCGGCCTCTTCCCGGAGGGCGTGATCGGATGCGGCGGCGAACTCCGCTCAGTCCTCCAGTTCGGCGAGCCAGCGCAGGGCTCGCAAGCCCGGTACGAAGCAGTACTCGCCACCGCGGGTGACCACGAAACTGGGCAGGTTCTGCAGGCGGCGCCGGACCGGCTTGTCGGGGATGGTGATGCTGCCGGTGCCGCCGTGGTGTCCGGCCACCGGGTCCTTTTCGCCGGGGTAGCCGATGAAGTTGCCGTCGTTGACCCATTCGGCCTTGATGAACTCGAACTGCCGTTCTAGGTGGGCCCCGATGAAGACTCCGACCAGGCCGCGGTCGGCGCCGTCGTCGTCCAGCACGCCCTCGGGCAGCGGTGGACCGTAGGTGGTGCCGCGGCGGATGAGCCGGTGCATCCGGGCGTCGCCGATGATGGCAGCGTCGCGGGGGTTGTTCCGGCGGATGTGCGCGCCGGCGGGGCATCGCAGGCCGCGGTCGTCATGCTCCCGGTACAGGAAGTTGTTGACGCGGTGCGGATCGGCCGCCAGTTCCGGGTCGTCGTGCTCCGGCGCCAACGTCAGCGGCGCTCCGCTGGGCCAGCGCCCGATCATCTTGGCCGCCAGAAGCGCTTCCTCCTCGGCGTTCGCACTGTTGGCGCGCAGGTAGCGGCGCCAGGCCGCCACGTTTGTATGGATCTTGCGCACAGCGACATAGGTTCCGTTGCGTCCGAGGACCTCAGGGGTGGGCATCGGCGGAAGATTGCCGGTTTCGTCGGGGTAGCCCAGGATGAACTCGCCGGCTTTGATGGGGGCTTCCTGCGGGTTCGAGCCGGGCAGTCCGACGCCCTCGATGTTCGGATGGCTGATGCCGTCCCGGAAGCCAAGGGTGGTACGCCCGGTCGGAAGCTGTTTCACCTCCTGGTGCCAGATCACCCGGACGCCGGGCGTCTCTTCATAGGCGACCCGGGCCTGCTCCAGCTCCTTGTCCAGCTGCTCCGCATCGGAAGCCAAGGCGCTCAGTGCGATGTGGACTTCGCCCGTCCCGAACGGTGCCTCCCAGTGAGCCGGCGCGTTCTCGCCCACGTCGCCGATCAAATCGGCCCGGGCGGCCATGCCCTCACGGAACGCTCGCGGAAAGCTGTCCAGTGACTCCTGGGGCACCCCCAGGGCCCTCAGCCCCCGATAGGTGAACGCCACCGCCACCCACGCGTCCCCGCTCCGGTCCACGCTCCGCAGGCCACCGGAGGTCACAGGGAGCAGCCGGCGCAGCAGGGCACGTCCGGCGTGGGGGTCGTCGACGCGCAGGAAAAGGAACTTCCCCTGGTAGGGGACGGGCCGCGGGCGCAGCGCCCCGCTCTGTACGTCCTCGATCTCCACGCGCACACCGGCCGCGCTGCCGCTGTCTGCCGTGCTCATGATCGCTTGTGCCTCCACATCGGTCCCTGCCTGGGCAAGCCCTGCGCTGGCTGGCACCGGCCGACGCGGTTCACCGATGGTGGGCCGGCTCTGAGGGTTGAGGGTTGGTAGCGTCCGGTTTAGGCGGAGGCTTCTTCCAGCAGTTTCTGGAAGGCAGGTGTGGCCATCAACTCGGCGTTGGCCGGGTTGTCCAGCGCCGCTCGGAACTCGGGGGTGTCCAGCACCGCCTGGAACGCCTCGCTCACGCGCTGGTCCTTCCAGACCTGCTGAACGGTCAGATCGGGATAAGAGCTGACGAAGACTCCCGCGGGTGCCTGGTGGGCGACGAACCAGTCCTTCGCCCCTGGGTCTTTGACGCCGGGGAACCCTTCGGTGTGCGAGAAGACCTTGTCGAAGCGGTCCCCGACGTCCGTCTGGGCGAAGTCGTCGATGTAGGCGTCCCAGGAGCCGTCGAAGACGCTGGCGAACATGTGCCGGGTGTCATTGTCGAAGATCACGTGTCGTGCGTCGTGCAGAGTGCCGATCTGGCGCAAGGCCGCATGGACCCTCTCGTCATTCGTCGCGTCGGCGAGCGTGGCGAGATCCTCACGCATGGCGTCCGCATGGCCCGGCTTGATCTCCGTGAAGACGGTGAACTCGTTGCTCACACCGTCCGACCTGCCCGGACGCTCGGGGTGAGCCGTTTGAGGCGTTCGTGCCGTTGCAGTCATCGTGCGACTCCCCTGCCACGGATCGGTGCGAGGGTCACCAGACGCCGGGACACAGGGCGGCATCGCCCTCACAGCCCAATCCTCGCCACGGATGCGCAGCCCCGCATCTTGGACCCTGATGAAGGCGACACGGGTGCGGCACGGCGACGCCGCCGTCTCCGCGCCCTGAGTGCTCCCGAGGACAGATCGAGCACGGCGCAGGAAGATGGGGTCGGGGCGTGCGCGTTGAGTATGGGGTCGTCGACTTCTCGGTCAGCCACTCCCGCGTTGCCATGAAGCCCGCAGCGCCGCTGATCGCACAAGACCCCCTCGCGCCGCACAGGCCGCCAGGGCGCCTGCCTCCACCGGACCTTTGCTCGACTGGATCGCCACCCGACCCCAGCTGGAGGCAATCATGGGCGCAGTTCTCGGTGACCTGCTGGGTTTCGCGGCCGGCGTCGCCATCAGCCCGCTGCCGATCATCGCCGTCATCCTCATCCTCGCCACGCCCCGGGGACGTCTCAACGGCATCCTCTTCACCGTCGGCTGGGTCCTCGGACTCGCCGTGCTGGGCGCGGTGATGCTGGCGATCGCCTCCCCCGCGGGTGCCTCGGCCCACAAGCACCCGGCCACCTGGGTGGGAGCGCTCAAGCTCGCGCTGGGCGTGTTCCTCGTCGTCTTCGGCGCCCGGCAGTGGCATCGGCGCCCGAAGGATCCCTCGCAGGCGAAACTGCCCGAGTGGATGGGCGCGATCGACCGCCTGACACCGGTCAAGGTCTTCGGACTCGGCACGGCCCTGGCCGCGCTCAACGCCAAGAACGCCCCGCTGACCATCGCCGCCGGCGCCGCGATCGGTTCGGCCGGGCTGCCGGTCGGGCAGCAGATCGCCTCACTGGCGATTTTCGTCGTGATCGCCACGCTCGGCCTGCTGGTCCCGCTCGGAGTCTTCCTCCTCGGGGGAGAGCGGGCCAGGACCACGCTCGGCAACTGGAAAGACTGGGCCGCCCAGCACAATGTCGCTGTGATGGCCGTCCTCTTCTTCGTCCTCGGACTGAAGCTGCTCGGAGACGGCATCTCCATTCTCACCTCCTGACAGAGCCATCACACGTTGCGGTGGTGCGACCACAGCCGTGGGCTCGCAGCAGCATGGGCTCCCCACGACCGGCGCGGTGCGGGATCAGCATCACCGCCCGTCCACCAACTTCCGCGGGCGGCGCAGCCGAGGTGCGCCCGTCGGCGGGCATGCTCGCTCACCCGCTCAAGGACCTGCCCGGCGGCGGCGAATGTGTCCCGCTCGGCCCGCGTCTCCCTCAACTGCTTGGCCCGCCGTTCTTCGAGTTCGTCTCGTTCCACGCGCCCCGCGATCCGTACGAGTAGCTCAGGAGGCATGCATAGGAGGCTGGTCGAACAGAGCGAGCGAAAACCTGAGAGCCCTCCGGCCCCGTCAGATGATCTACCCCTCAGGCAGCTGCCCACGACCAGTGTGAGCACCCCAACGGTCGAACACACCATCCTTAGACCTGCGGCTTCAGGTCGGCAGGGACTCAGTCCGGAAAGGAAGCCATGGTCAGGGAAGAGATCCGTACGGGCGATGCGCCGGCTCCCGGAGGTGCGTACGCGCAGGCGGTCGACGCCAACGGGTTCTTGTACACCGCCGGGACGGGACCGCACGACCCAGCCACCGGGGAGGTCGTCGGCGACACCTTCGCCCAACAGACCCAGCAGGTCTTGCGTAACCCGCGCGTTCTGCTCCCGGCACGCGGCCTGGATTCCCGGACGTCGTCAAGGTGCCCACGCACCTCGCCGACCTGCATCGCGATTACGAGGTCTGCAACGCCGTCTACGAACAGGTGATGCCGCGTCCATATCCCGTCAGGACGACGGTCGGCTCGACTCGACCCTCGACCGGGGCGCCGAGCGCCGCATCCGCAGTGGCGACCCGGCCAGGGCGAGAACTCGCGTCGCCCCGAATACGAGGGCAACTGCGTCAGGCTCAACGGTGCATATCGGTGGCCCACTTGCGCCTCGTCGTCAGAGCCGACGGTGGATGGCCATGGGAGGAGTTCGTCAGGCGGGGCAGCCGGAGTCGGCGATCACATAGTGGCCGTCCGAGGTCTCCTCCAACGTGTGGGTGAGGTAGAGGTTGTACAGGCCCATGTTCTGGTTGGAGCCGTTGGCGTAGGCGTAGCCGCCGCTCTGGTGGGCTCGTCCCGCGGCGACATGGTTGTAGTTGTTGTCGGTGAAGCACTTCGGAATGTAGCCGTTCGTCGTCGCCAGGACCGGTGAGGAGGACGCTCCCACGCTTCCGGCCGAATCCACGGCGGCGACGGTGTAGTGGTAGCCGGTGCCGGACGCCAGACCCGTGTCGGTGTACGAGGTCGAGGATGTGGAGGCCACCTTGGTACCACCTCGGTACACGTTGTACGAGGCGGCAGCGCTGACTCCGTTCCAGGACAGCGAGGCCGTCGTGTCGGTGGTGGCCGTCACACTCAGACCAGTGGGTGCGGGCAGAGAGCCACTGCCGGGACCGCTTGAGGCGTCCAGTCCCCAGAATTTCGCCGTGTAGTAGCTGGAGCAGACGTAGTTCAGGTAGTACGTGCCGGTCGTGCCGCACTGGTCGGCGCCCGAGCCGGGGTTGACGGCCAGGCCGTGACTCATGCCGGAGACGGTGAAGGTCTCCACCGCGGGCTTGCCGCTGATGTCGTTGTAGACGGCCTGGGTTGTGCCACCAGGGAGGGACGTGGTCGAGGACGGGGTCTGGCTCATACCCCAGACGTTCGTCCACTGGTCCCTGGACTCCGTGGCGTTGGCCGGATTGACGGTTGTGTCACCGCTTCCGTGCCAGACGGCGACGCGTGGCCAGGGTCCCGACCAGCCGCCGGACGCCGCGCGCACCGCGTCGCCCCACTTCTGCGGGGTCTTGCTGACCGGGCTGTACTCGCACGTCAGGCCACTGCTCAGATCGGTCGCGCAGCCCGCTGGGATACCCGAGTCGATGGATCCTCCGGCGAAGACGTCCGGATAGTCGGCGAGCATGACGGCGGTCATGGCGCCGCCCGCCGAGAGACCGGTGACGTAGACGCGGCCCGGGGCGCTGCCGTAGTGCGCTATGGCGTAGTCCACCATCTGTTTGACGGACAGCGCCTCGCCCTGCCCGCGGGTGTAGTCACTGGACTGGTACCAGTTGAAGCAGGAGTTCGCGTTGTTGGCGCTGCTGGTCTGGGGCAGGACAAGCGCGAAGCCGTAGGCGTCGGCGTACTTCGGCCACCCGGAGTGACTGTAGTAGTCACTCGCGCTCTGCGTACAGCCATGCAGGGCCACGACCAACGGCGCGCCGGAGGGCAGATTGTCGGGCACGTACGAGTACATCGACAGGTTGCCCGGGTTGGAGCCGAAGCCGCTCACCTGGGTGAGTGAGGCCGCGGAGGCGTTGGGTGGAACCGTGAACAGGGCAAGCAGCAGGGCCATCAGTGCTGCCCAGCCGATCGTACGGGCGTGGTCACGAACCGGCATGCGGTCCTCCCGCGGGTGAATGATGAGGGGTGAGTGTCGGGGCCGCGCGCACCGGGCGTCACTCGGGAGTGTGTGGTCTGCCGCACTGTAGAACCACGGCTGTCCGCCGCCATTGGATGCGGTCCACACTTCCCATTCGCCTTCTGTGTGGGCCGCACCCACGTGAAGTCGAGGGTGTCAGCGCAGCGCGCAGGAGTTCACCACGTCACCGGAGGTCGGCTTGGGAACCGTGCCACTGGCCGGCGGATCCTGATGGTGTTCGACCCAGTCGGTCAGGAGGGCGAATGCGGCCCGGTAGCAGGGCAGTACGGGCCTGAGCCGGTCGGGATGGGAGTCGTACAGACCGTCGACGTGGGTGCCGCCCTCGACGGTGTAGTAGCGGTGCAGGCGGGAACGGTGACGGTCGGCGATCATGCGTGCGTATGCGTCCGAGTCCGTGGCCACCGGCAACAGCGCGTCAAGATCCCCTTGTACGGTGATCAGTGGTCTGCCGATCTTCCCGGTCAGAGAGACCCGTTCGACGGCCTTCTTCACCGACTCGGGCCGTGAGGCGTAGTCGTACGAAGCATCGGACTGGCAGGGGGCGAGAATCTCCGGAAGCGTCGAACCGGCCGAAGAGCCGGGGCAGTTCGGGTCGTACTCCGGATCGAACTCGGCGCGGTACGCCTTCTGTGTGAGGCCGTAGTAGACCTGCTCGTGGTAGGGCCACAGGAACTCGGTTCCCGGTGTGAAGCCGGCTGCCAGCATGTCCTTGGTGGATGCCCGGCCGAGGGAGTGGCGGACCCCCGTCGGCAGATAGGTGAACAGGTTCGGGCCGTCCGGTGTCCAGAGGGCGCCTTCCCAGTCCAGTCCCGCGTCGTACAGCTCGGGGTGGTTCTCCAACTGCCAGCGGGTCAGATAGCCGCCGTTGGACATGCCTGTCATGTAGGTACGGCGTGGGCTGTGCCCGTAGGACTGCCTCACGAGGTTCTTCGCGGCGAGGGTCAGTTCGGTGGTGCGGCCGTTCCACTCGACGACGGCATCGCCCGGCCGCCTGCCGTCGGTGTAGAAGTCGGGTCCGCTGTTGCCCTTGTCGGTGGCGGCGAAGGCGTATCCCCGTGCCAGAACCCAGTCCGAGATCGACGTGTCCAAGGAGTACTGCTTACGTGTGCCAGGTGCTCCGGTGATCACCAGACCACCGTTCCACCGATCGGGCAGACGGATGACGAACTGGGCGTCGTGGTTCCAGCCATGGGTCGTGTTGAGGTGCGAGGAATCGGGGAAGTAGCCGTCGATCTGGATGCCGGGCACGTCCGTGGGGTTCAGCGTTCCCTTCGCGGTGAGCGAGGACCAGTCCGTGGGGTCGGTGTACGAGGTGCCGGTCAAAGCGCTGGTGGTCAGGTCGTCGTGGCAGGAGACCTGCTGAAAGGCGGCGCCGGGTACCCGTATGCGGTTCTGCCCCGCGCAGTGCTGCTCGGGGCGGTCGGCGGCTGTGGCGGAGGCCGCTGCCGTCGTGGCCATGAGTGCGGTGGACAACAGGGTGAGGGTGCTGCGTCTCAAGCGCATGGTCGCCTCCGAAGAGCAGGTTCGAGGGGCAGAAGTCGTAGCGCAGCGGTAGCGGCGGCAGGTTGTGGCGGCCCAGGATCACGCGGACGGCAGCGTGGCGTGTGACGGGCGTCGCCTCGCGGGTCCGGCGTGTGAAGGGTCGTCAGCTGCGGGGCTGTTCGGAGCGTGCAGCAACTGTCCCGCGTGGCAGGGTGTTCGTCATGGCCATGGCGGATATCGTCCGCGCCATGGACGGTTCGGACCACGGCGAATTCCCACACTCCCGGAGCCACGAATATGGAGTGGGCACCCATGGCGACCGGCGCCAGGGAGAGCGGATCCGCGAACCCACGAGGGCGCCTGCGTGGACCTCAGGGACTGCGGGCTGAAGGCGTCACTGTCGCGGCGAACGCCGACGCGGGCGGTCGCCCCTGAGCATCAGCCCGCTCCCGCCGGGCTTCGTTCAAGCGTGGACGTCGTGATCGCAGGGCACGGGCATCGCCGAGTCGATGCGGGGCAGTGCGCGGTCGGGCAGCAGGTTGTGCCGTGGTTGACGTCGCCGATGCCCACGATCAGCCGGAGTTCTACGGCTGTCACCACATCCCGCGTCCGGGTGCCGAGGTTCCCGGCGCAGCCCGTGCGATGGCCGGCGCCACGAACTGTCTACTGTTCGGCTGGAGTGATCCTGCGGCCGGTGAGGCTCGTGGGCCGGATCGACACCCACATCTCACGCTCACCGCCCGCCCAGGGCGTGGTGTGCGCATGCTGGGTGAGGCTGCGGACCGCCTCGGGTTCCGTCACGACGCTCGCGGGCCCCACGGCGAGCACGCTCCAGCCCCGGCTCAGAGTGTCGTCCACGTGATCGACCTCGAAGGCGACCTCCGCTTCCGCGGCAGCTGCGGCCACGGAGTCGGGGGCGGTCCGGAAGGCGATGGCTTCGTCGACGACCTCGTAGTTGACGGGGATGATCGCGGGGTGTCCGCTGGACGCCGTCACCGCGACGCGTCCGACACCGTGCGTGGAGAGCAGAGCGCGGCATTCGTCCGGGGCCAGATCCCGTAGCTGTGGCTGCAGGAGTGCGTGGGACTGTCCGGGTGGGAGATCCGCGCCCTCGTCGAGCAGAGCGGTGGCTGTGGTGCCCAAGGCGTCGGCAAGCCTGATGAGTGCCGCCATCGTGGGGTCAGCAGGCCGTTCCTCCAGGTGCGCCAGGTACTGGGGCGCCATGCGGGCGCGACGCGCCGTTTCGTCCAGACTGAGCCCTTGTCTGCGGCGCTCTTCGGCCACACGCCTGCCGACGACTCCGGCTTCGCGTGTACGTGTCCGAGGCTCGGGCGCGGCCACGGCAGCTGCCTCGCCGGCGCCCGGGTGTGACTCCTGGGCAGTTCCGCCCGGGTCCTGATCAAGATGCCGGATGTGAGCGTCGGGGCCGGGGAAGACGAGCGTCACTTCGTCCGTGTCCGACCAGTGCACGTCGTAGGGAGGCGTCCCATCCGCGTGATGGAGTCCGACGATCTCACCGTCGCGCTTGCCGTCGCCGGTCGCCGGACTTTCGATGACGAGTTGGTCGCCGAGGTGAGCTCGCATGATCGCTGCCCTCTCCGCAGAATAGTGCTGTAACCAACCTGCCACGCGGGATGCGCCGCCGCACCGGCGAGAGGCGCGTATCCGCGAGGCCGGCGGCCCGCGTCGGGAGGCACCATGCGTCACCGAACGGTTGAGGAGCTCATGACCCGTGGCGTCGTCCGGGCACGGCCGGACACGCCGTTCAAGGAGCTCGTCAGGCTCCTGTCGGAGAACGATGTCACGGCCGTGCCGGTGGTCGACGATCTCGGGCGCCCGATGGGTGTGGTGTCCGAGGCAGACCTGTTGCGCAAGAGTGCCGATCAGAGCGATCCGGCAGGCATGATTCCGGTTCCGAACCTGGAGGCCTGGGAGCGGGCCAAGGCCGAGGGTTCCCGCGCCGAGGAACTGATGTCGGCTCCAGCCGTGTGCGCGCGGCCGGAGTGGAACGTGGTGGAGGCCGCGCGCCTCATGGAGACCCAGAATGTCAAGCGGCTGCCTGTGGTCGACGAGGCGGACCGCCTCCTGGGCATCGTCAGCCGCGGTGACCTGCTGCGGATCTTCCTGCGCCGTGACGAGGCCATCCGCGAGGAGATCGCCGGGGACGTACTGCGGCGCACCATGGGGCTCGGAGACGCGGACGTGAGTGTTGATGTGCGCGACGGACGGGTCGTACTAGGCGGCTCCGTGGAGTACAAGGGTCTTATTCCCGTCATCGAGCAGCTGTGCCGCGGCGTCGACGGTGTGGTGTCGGTGTCCGGGGACGTCGTCTGCCGGACGGACGACGCCCGGCGTTCCGCTCCCGATACCTGACCGCGACTACGTGCCTGCGGCCCCTCTTCTCCAGGCCGACATGCGCGGCGGAGGGGATCCGGGTGATGCTCGAATGACACCAACCACGCGGTCGGACTCGTTCCGCGTCATTTCCACCTTCGTACGAGACGGAGGTCGACGTCATGCAACCAGTCGTCACTGTGGGCCACCGCGGGTCACCCGCGAGCCTGAGGAGCGCGCGCTCACCCTCGACATGCTCCACAACTCGGCATGCTCCACAAGGTCGCTACTGGGTGTGGAGTCCGTCGACGGGCGTTTCCTGGGGGAACACGAGCATGTACGTCATGACGGGGGCCGATCAACCGGGGGTGTCGATGCGCCCGGAGCCCGGCGAGCAACGGCCGCCCCTCGCACTCACGGAGCGTGTCTAGCGTGGAGGGCGAAGACGAGCAGGACCTCGGAGGATCCGCGCGGCGCCGGAGCCACGAGCGGACTGAGGCGGGCCAGGACGGGACGCAGGTTCGGTCGGTGCCGCCGGCCGATGAGTCCGCTGCCCGGTCCAGTGCCGGGCACGACGGGGAGCCGCTGCCGCGGTCGGCGGTCTGCGAGACACATACGGCGACCCTGTTCTTTGTGGGCGACTGCGCGTACAAGCTCAAGAAACCGGTCGACCTCGGGTTCCTTGACTACACCACGGTGGCAGCGCGCAGGTCCGCGTGCGAACGCGAGGTCACCCTCAACCGCCGCTTCGCCCCCGACGTGTACCTGGGCCTGGGCGAGTTCCGCTGTCCCGACGCCGAGGAACCCGAGCCGCTCGTGGTGATGCGCCGCATGCCCGAGGGCCGTCGCCTCTCCCACCTCGTACGACAAGGGGCGGCCGTCCACGACGTTCTGCGAACCGTCGCCCGGCAACTCGCTGCCTGGCACGCGGTTGCGCCCCGCGGCCGCGAGGTGAACGAGCAGGGCACACGCGACGCGCTGTCATCACGTTGGGAGGCCGGCTTCACGCAGGTCCGAGCGCTGACAGCCGAAGGTTTCTTCGTGCCCGGCGAATTGACAGAGATCGAGAGACTGGTGCGCCGCTATCTCGCCGGCCGCGAGAATTTGTTCGACTCTCGCATCGATCAGGGGCGGATGGTCGACGGCCACGGGGACCTCCTCGCCCAGGACATCTTCTGCCTCGATGACGGACCCCGCGTCCTGGACTGCCTGGAGTTCGACGATCATCTCCGCTACGTCGACGGCCTCGACGATGCGGCCTTCCTCGCCATGGACCTGGAACAGCTGGGCGCTCCGGAGGGCGCAGCGTACTTCCTCTCCCAGTACGGCGAGTACACAGGCGACCCCGCGCCCTCGTCCTTGTTCCACCACTACGTCGCCTACCGCGCCTTCGTACGCGCCAAGGTCTCCCTGATCCAGGCCGTGCAAGGCGCACCCGGCGCGAAGGTGGCATCGCGGCAGCTGGCCTCGACGGCGCTGCGCCATCTGCGCACGTCCGCCGTCCGCCTCATTCTCGTCGGGGGACTGCCGGGCAGCGGGAAGTCCACCCTTTCCGGAGCATTGGCCGACCTGCTGGGGGTCACCATGCTCAGCAGCGACCGACTCCGCAAGGAACTGGCCGGTCTCCCCGCGGAACGCTCTGCGGCAGCCGGCTACGGCGAGGGCCTGTACACACCCGATTGGACGGCCAGGACTTACATCGCCCTGCTCGATCGCGCAGCCGCCCTGCTGTCCTGCGGAGAGTCCGTCGTCCTTGACGCCACATGGTCCGACGCGGAACACCGTGCGGCCGCCCTGCGCGTGGCCGAAAGCACCAGCGCGGACCTGGTGGCCCTGCACTGCCATGCGCCCGGAGACGTGACAGCGGCGCGCCTGAGCACGCGCGGCCCCGGCATGTCCGACGCCGGACCCGACATCGCGGCCGCTATGGCGGCCAGGGAGCCCGCGTGGGCTCAGGCTGTCGAGGTCGACACCAGTGGCCCGCCGGCCTCCGCGGTGGTCCGGGCGCTGGCGGCCGTACGCCCTTGGGGCCCCGAATAGGTCACGCGTCGCAGGGTCTCTCGCAGACCATGAGCCGAGCCGACATGGCACCCGGAGAAGCACCCGGGCCTGTGGCCCGCTTGGCCGCACCCGCGTGGTGCCGAACCGGAAAATCTGCGTTCGTGGACTGTGTGAGGCAGCGGCGGCGTCCCCCTACGCAGTGCCGAAGGAGAACGGACATGAGTGCGGAGCTCGATGCGAACGCCTGGTCGTCTTCTGCCTCCGAGGGGTCGGCGATGGGGAAAGAGGGCATGGCCGCGCTGGTGCAGGTCTTGAGACGGCGTGGTTTCACTGTGGTCGGACCCACCGTGCGGGACGGTGCGATCGTGCTGGCGGAGCTGGAGTCGGCCGACGAACTGCCGTACGGGTGGGGGGTGGAACTCGAAGCCGGCCGGTACCGACTGCGGGAGCGGACCGACGGTGCCGCCTTCGCGAACGCGGCGGGCCCTCAATCGTGGAAACAGTTCTTGCATCCGGCGAAGCTGCGGCAGTGGCGTGCCGACCGGGTGGGCGAGGAGATGGTGTTCTCGGACGAGGCGCCCTCGATACCGCGGTACGCCTTCCTCGGGGTGCGTCCTTGTGACGCACGGGCCATCGCCATCCAGGACAGGGTGCTCACCGGTGGGATCCACCGTGACTCCGGGTACCTGGGCCGGCGTGCAGGAGCGCTGCTCGTCGCGATCGAATGCACGGAGCCCGGCGGCACCTGCTTCTGCGTGTCCATGGGCGCGGGACCTGCGGCCGCTCCCGGCTGTGATCTGGTGATGACCGAGGTGGTTGATGACGAGGGCCACCGCTTCTGGATCCGGGGCGCCAGCCCGGAAGGCGACGAAATCCTCGCCGAACTGCCTGTCCGTCCGGCCGACCCCGTCACCTGTACGGCGGCTCGCGCGAGTGTTGCCGCCGCTGCGGACCGCATGGGGAGGGCCATGCCTGAGACGGACCTGCGGGAGCTGATGGGCGGGACGCTCGACGCGCCCCGCTGGGACGACGTTGCCGGACGCTGCCTGACGTGTGGCAACTGCACCATGGTGTGTCCCACCTGTTTCTGCACCACGACGGAGGATGTCACCGATCTCTCCGGTGACCACGCGGAGCGGTGGCGGTTGTGGGACTCCTGCTTCGACCTGGACTTCTCCCTTGTGCACGGTGACCCTGTCCGTACGTCCCCGCGCAGCCGGTACCGGCAGTGGATGACCCACAAGCTCGGCACGTGGTACGACCAGTTCGGCTCCTCCGGCTGCGTCGGCTGCGGCCGCTGCATCGTGTGGTGCCCCGTGGGCATCGACATCACCGAGGAGGCCGCCGCCCTGCATGACTGGACGCGGTCCGATACATCCGGGGAGGCACCGTGACCGACCTGCCGCCGCTCCTTGACTTCCTCCCTCTCGTACAGCGTCGGCGATTGCTGTCCGTCGCGCTTGACGTGTCGTTTCCAGTCGGCGCGCGCCTTTTCGACGAGGACGGGGAAGCCGACCGCTTCTGGCTGCTGCGCAGGGGAGAGGTCGCCCTGGACGTCCGTCTTTCCGGCAGACAGCCGGAGGCAGTGGTGGAAACGCTTGGTCCGGGCCAGCTGCTGGGCTGGTCGTGGGTCTGCCCGCCGTACCGCTGGCACCTCGGTGCGCGGGCGGTCACCGGGGTGGAGGCCTTGGAGTTCCCCGCCACCGATGTCTTGGCACTCTGTGCGGCCGATCCGGAACTCGGGTATGCCCTGATGCGCCAGTTCACCGGGGTGGTTGCCGAACGACTGCAAGCCACCCGTATCAGACTGCTGGATCTGTACGCTCCCCAGGGAAGCGGCCCGCGATGAGTGCCGTGACACCGCCGCTGCCGTACCGGGTGGCCGACACCCGGGCGGAGACCGCCGACAGCCGTTCGGTGGAACTGGTTCCGGCCGACCGGGAACTCCCGCCCTTCTCGCCAGGCCAGTTCGCGATGATCTACGCGTTCGGGGTCGGTGAGGTGCCGATCTCCGTGAGCACCCTGTGCGGCCCACACGGGGGCCTTGTACATACCGTACGTGCGGTGGGTGCGGTGTCGACCGCCTTGTACGCACTGCGTCCAGGGGACACCGTGGGGCTGCGCGGGCCGTTCGGAAGCGGCTGGGACCTGGACGCGGCAGCCGGTCAGGACGTGCTCGTGGTCGCCGGCGGCATCGGCCTCGCACCACTGCGACCGGTGGTGCACGCGGTCCTGGACCGGCCGGCCGCCCATGGCCGGCTGGGGATCCTGGTGGGGACCCGTACCCCTGACGACCTGATCTACCGAGAAGACATCGAACGCTGGCGTGACAGAGCCAGGGTGGGCGTGGCAGTCGACCGCCCCGCCCCGCACTGGCAAGGTTCCGTCGGAGCCGTCACCACCCTTCTCGACGCGTTCGCCCTCAGGCCGGACCGGACCCACGCGCTGGTGTGCGGACCCGAGGTGATGATGCGCCACACCGCACGCGTCCTGATGGGGCGAGGCCTTGCCGCCCACCGCGTTCAGGTGTCGTTGGAGCGCAACATGCGTTGTGCCACCGGGCACTGCGGCCACTGCCAGCTCGGGCCGCTGCTGCTGTGTCGGGACGGGCCGGTCGTCGGCTACGACCGCGTGGCACGCCTGCTGGCCGTACGGGAGCTGTGAGATGGGATCCGACCGAGGACCGGCCGTCGACCGGGAGCCGTCCGCCGACGCAGTCCACACCGACCCGGGACACGCCGTCGGCCGACGAGAGGAGGACGACCCGCGGCCGACGCTGGCCGTATGGAAGTTCGCCTCCTGCGACGGGTGCCAGCTGACCCTGCTCGACTGCGAAGACGAACTGCTCGGCCTCACCGAGGATGTGCGCATCGAGCACTTCCTGGAGATGTCCGGCGCAGAGGGCCCCGGCGAAGGACGTGCGAGGCCGGCCGGCCGGGGACCGTACGACCTCTCCCTGGTCGAGGGATCGATTACCACGGCCGACGACGCCGAGCGGATCCAGCACGTCCGGCGTGTCTCCCGGCGGCTGGTGACCATCGGGGCCTGCGCCACCGCCGGGGGGATCCAGGCACTGCGCAACTTCGGGGACGTCGACGAGTTCCGAGCCGCGGTCTATGCCCGCCCGGAGTACATCTCCACGCTGGAGACGTCGACTCCGATCTCGGCACATGTACCGGTCGACTTCGAGCTCAGGGGCTGCCCCATCGACCGGCGCCAGCTCCTCGAAGTCATCACCGCCCACCTGGCAGGACGTAAGCCCCAGATCCCCGCTCACAGCGTCTGCTTCGAGTGCAAGAGACGCGGCAACACGTGCGTCACCGTGGCTCACGGAACTCCCTGCCTGGGCCCTGTCACCCATGCCGGGTGCGGTGCCATCTGCCCCGCCTACGGACGCGGCTGCTACGGATGTTTCGGCCCGACCGATCGGCCCAATCTGCGTTCCATGCTCGGGCAGCTGCGCCACGACGGAATGAGTGAGACCGACATCGAGCGTGTCTTCCGCACCTTCAACGCCGCGTCGCCGGAGTACGCACCTTTGGCCGATCTCGCTGCCGAGGAGCAGGACACTCCCTCGGCGGGAACAGAATCCGACCCGGAGGGGCGCGCATGAGCGATCGGGGGAACCGCGTCCTGAGGCTCGACGCCCTGGCCAGGGTCGAGGGCCAGACCGCCCTGCACCTGCGCGTTCGCCACGAGACGGTCACCGAAACGCGGCTGCGCATCTACGAACCACCCAGGTTCTTCGAGGCATTCCTGATCGGCCGGGGCCACACCGAGCCGCCGGACATCACCGCCCGCATCTGCGGCATCTGCCCTGTCGCCTACCAGATGAGCGCCTGTCAGGCGATCGAGAACGCCTGCGGTGTCACCGTGGACGGGCCGCTCCTGGCGTTGCGCCGCCTGCTGTACTGCGGCGAGTGGATCGAGAGCCACTCCCTGCACATCCACCTGCTCCACGCACCCGACTTCCTCGGCCGGGCGGACGCCATCGAACTCGCCCGCGACCAGCGGCCCGCCGTGGAGCGAGGCCTGCGGATCAAACAGACCGGCAACGCGATCCTCGAACAGCTCGGCGGCCGCCCCATCCACCCGGTCAACGTTCGCGTCGGTGGCTTCTACCGCACGCCGGCGCCCGAAGAACTCCGTCCCTTGGCGGAACGGCTACGGCAGGCCCGCGACGACGCGCTGGAAACCGTCCGCTGGGTGGCGGCGTTCGACTTCCCCGACGCGACAAGTGACCACGACCTGCTCGCGCTGCGCGACCCGGGCCAGTACTCCATCGACTCCGGCACACCGACGGTCATCGCCTCCTGCGGCCGAACGCCGACGCTGGGCGAGTTCCCCGTGTCCGACTTTGAGCGGCACGTTCGCGAAGACCAGGTGGCGCACAGCACCGCACGGACCGCCGTGCTCGACGGCCGCCGCTATCTGACCGGCCCACTTGCCCGGTACGCGATCAGCGGCAGGTGGCTTCACCCGGTGGCGGCCGAGGCCGCTCGGGATGCCGGGCTTGGAGATCCCGCGGCCGGGGACTTCTGCGACAACCCCTTCCGCAGCATCGTCGTACGCGCCGTCGAGGTGGTGCAGGCCATCGAGGAAGCCCTGCGGATCATCCAGGGCTACGAGCGACCGCCGCGGCCCGCCCTTGATGTCTTCCCGCGAAAGGCAACGGGCGCCGGGGCGACGGAGGCCCCCCGCGGACTGCTGTACCACCGCTACGTCCTCGCCGAGGACGGCACGCTGACCGCGGCCCGCATCATCCCGCCCACGGCACAGAACCAGACGGCCATCGAGGAGGACGTACGCCGGGCCGTCCAGACACGGCTGGACCGGCTCGGACCCACAGCCGACGACGAGGAACTGACCCGCCTGTGCGAGCGGGCCATCCGCAACCACGACCCCTGCATCTCCTGTGCCACCCACTTCCTCGACCTGACCGTGGAGCGTGAATGACCGGCCGGGTCGTGGTGATCGGCCTGGGCAATCCCCTGCGGGGTGACGACGGGGTCGGCCCGGCGGTGGTGGAATCCTTGCGAGGCCGTGTTCCCGACGACACCGTACTGGCGGTCGGCGACGGCGAGCCCGGCCGGATGCTCGAACTGTGGCGTGACGCGGACACCGTGGTGGTGGTCGAAGCCCTCCGTGTGTGCCCGGCCAGGCCGGGCGCACTGCACACGCTGACGGCCACGGAGGCGGCACGCGGCACGAGGGGCGCGGCGAGCACACACGCCATGAGCCTGGGGGAGAGCCTTGCCTTGGCGGAAGCCCTCGACCTGCTCCCGCGAAGGGTCGTCGTGCACGGCGTGGAGGTGGCCGGCATGGAACTCGGCACGGGGTTGAGCGAAACAGTGCGGGCGGCTCTCCCCGAGTTGATCGAGCGAGCCGCCGCCTCTGTACGGCACGCCTGCGAGGGGAACTGCCGGCGGCGTGCGCCTGGCACTGCGCGTCTGCTGTGAGCGGCCGCGGCGGGGACGGACCAGGTGGGGGCCCGTATGCCCGTGAAAGAGGCCGAAGGGCCCCTCGTGCTCCGGCGAGGGGAGATGCGACGGTTGACTCGGTCCCATGCGCTGCAAGCGGTGAAAGGCGGTGGGGACGATGGCACTCCCTCTGGTTGTAGGGGTCGACGGATCGGACTCGAGTCTGCTCGCCGTCGACTGGGCCGTGGACGAAGCTGCCCGCCACGGCGTTTCCCTCAGACTCGTCTACGGCTCCCTCTGGCAGCGGTACGAAGTGCCGCCGCCGTTCACCGGCCTGGAACGTCCCGCCGAGCAGGTGCTGGCGGAGCACATCGTGGCCTCCGGAGCGGAACGCGCGGAGCGGCGCAACCCTGAGGTGAAGGTCACGACGGACATCATCCAGGAGGAGGCCGCTGCCGCCCTTGTACGCGAGAGCGACGGCGCGTTCACCCTGGTGACAGGGTCGCGTGGTCGCGGTGAGCTCAAGGGAATGCTGCTCGGGTCCGTCGGCCTGGCTGTGGCGGGCCGGGCCCGTTGCCCTGTGATCGTGGTCCGAGGCGATCGGGCGGGCACGGTCGGGACACATGAGCGGATTCTGCTCGGGCTGGGGGACACCGACACGACCACCGAGGCTGTGCGGTTCGCCTTCCGCGAGGCCGAGGTGCGCGGTTGCGTCCTCGACGTTGTCCGGGCCTGGCGCAGCCCCGTCCATCCCGATGTACCGGCTCATGCTCCGGGGGAGGAATTGTTCGCAACGCTCGGAGAAGCGATCGCCGAGCATCCGCGGGTACGGACGATTCGTACGGCCCTTGAGGGGCCGGCCGGCAAGGTTCTCGTGCGACGATCGGCCGCCGCGGACCTCCTGGTCGTCGGGGCCCGGCACAGGACGGGCCACGTCGGGCTCCAGCTCGGCTGTGTCAACCACATACTGCTGCACCACGCCCAGTGCCCGGTCGCGGTCGTGCCACAGAGGCCGTGACAGCGGGGGGAGGCCCTTTGTCCACGGGGGCGGAAGTCCGCTTCGGCGGTACGTGCCGGCCTTGGCGGAGCCGCCCGAAAGGGACGCGCGCTGTGCGCGGCGTGCCCGTTGTCCCTCATCCGAAGAGACTTTCTACCCGGATCGTCTCGACTCGCCGCCAGGTACCGCCGGGAAGCAGCAGCCAGTCGCCGGCCGTGCCGCGCGCACTCCAGCGGGCCGAGCCGCCGTTCGACCGCTCGGCCGGAACCTGCGACGGCATTCGGGCGCTGCCGCCGGTACGTCCGGTCCGCCGCTCGGCTCGCTTGCGCTTGCTCATTGATCCCCTCCGTCCACAGGCCAGGGCCCTGACAGGCCCAGCATCGCCTCCGAGCTGTTCCGGGCAGTGGGGCCGAACGGCACCCACGTGGACCGGGGGGCCCTACCAGGCCGCTCTGTGACGCGGGAGAGTTGAACGGTATCGGAACCGACGACTCCGGAGCGGAGGCCCGTGCTATGCGGATACCGCACATCCTCGGTTATCGAACCACCGGCCGGTACGACAACCAGGGAGTCGCCCTCGTGGTGCTGTACGTGGCGACGGTGGGTACCGAGGGCGCTGGGTACAGCCACTGTGCACATGCGCGGCGGGCGCAGGTGGCGGGGCACCCTTCGGACACGGGCCGGCTGCCGAGGCAGGCACGCCCGGCGGGTCGCCGTGCCGGTGCCCGATCCGGATTTCAGGCGCTCGGGAGGTGGATCGACCAGCGGGGCGATCACCGGGGCACCGCGCCGGTGGGGGCCTGGCTGCCCCGAGGAGCCCAGGCGACTGTGTGGCGGGACGCCCGACCTGACGTCGCCGCGCGGCCACCGGCCAGGGATCTCGTCGCGACCGCCGGCGCCGCTGCGCTGGGCTTCGCGATCGCAGTCGGTGGCGTTGTGGTCGCGTACGGGACTTGGCGGGCCGCCCGCCGGTCCTTCGACCGCTGCCGCGTGGCCCGGTGGACCCGGGAAGGGGAACGGGGCGGGCCCAACTGGCCAGCGCGCTACGAAAGCTGAGGTGGGACACATGGATATGGATGTCTCCGAGCCGAGGGTGGTGGTCGGTGTCGACGGATCGACGTCCTCGTACGCCGCCCTGCGATGGGCCGTGCGCTACGCGGGACTTGTGGGCGGAACCGTGGACGCGGTCGCCGTATGGGAGTTGCCGGGGCTGTACGGCTGGTCGGCGCCTGCCGTGGACGTGGAGGTCGACGAGGACGATGCCAGGCAGCGGATGCAGAAGGAACTGACCGACGTGCTGGGCGTGGATGCGGCCGGGTCGGTCAGGACACGTTTGGTGCACGGCAACCCTGCCGAGATCCTGCTGCGGGCTGCAGAGGGTGCGGACGCCCTGGTGGTGGGGAGCCGGGGGAGGGGCGCGTTCGCCCGCGCCCTGCTCGGTTCCGTCAGCGAGCGTGTGTCCCAGCACGCGGAATGCCCGGTCGTGATCGTGCGACCCGAGGCACCGTGATCGGAGTCGGGCGCCCGGGACAGCCCTCTTCTTCTGGCACACCAGATGGATCGTGGCCGGATCCCGGGGCCGCTCCAGCCCGTAGGCGAAGAAGGTGATCGCCGAGGAGACGAGTAGTACCACCGCGAAGAGGTCGGTGAACTGTGCGATCAGCCGTTGCCAAAGATGAGCCTGACGCACGCGAGGCAGTTCGTCGCGGCCGTAGCGGGTCGGCCGAGTGGTGGCCTCGCCGTGCGTGAGGCCACGCGGGGAACCGTCGAGGGCGGGGAAGACATCCGAGACGGGCAGGGACTGGACGGTCGGGTCTGACGGGTCGGAGAGACGGGGGGCAGGGGGGGCCGGTGGCCAGAGCCGCGCCGTCCGACGGCGGGCCGGGGTCGGGCCAGCGCGTCGCCCCGGGCGTGCGATACGAGATGGCTTCCCGTTCGACCCCGTCAGGGCTCACCCCGGGCCCCTACCACCGCTGGCGGTCCGGCCTGTTCGTGAAGCACGCTCATGGCGATCGGCCCGAGCAGGTCGGCCAGTCGTCGGAAGACGTCCAGAAGCAGGTCGTCGATCGTCAGTACCCCGGCTACCCGGCCCCCGTCGAGGACCGGGAGACGGCGCACGCCGGTGCGGCGAAACGCGCGGTAGGCCACTTGGAGGTCGTCGGACGCGTCGACCGTGTGCACTCGTGACGACATCACCGCGCCCACGCGTGTCTCCTGGCTCAGCCCGTTGCCCATTCCGCGGACGACGACGTCGCGGTCGGTGACGATGCCACGCAATGTGCCGTCCTCCACGACGAGGACGGAGCCGATGGCGGACTCTGTCATCCGCTGGATCACCTCGAGCAGGGAAACGTTAGGCGCGACGGAGACCGGCGGAGCGGTCATGAGTTCTGAGACCTTCATACAGTCCCTCCTCCTCGTCGTCGGGTTGCCCGTCGTGCGCTGCGGCGCAGGGTACGGCCGCGGGGCCCGCCCGGCCTGCCTCTTCCAGTGCGTCAGACGCCCGCTTCAAAGGATGTCGAGCAGTTCGGCGACCGGTCTCCGCGGGCTGGCGTGGCCTTCGGGGCCGTAGCCGAGCCGGACCACCATCTGCACATGGGCCATGGCCGAGAGAGGGTCACGAGCCGCCCACCTGAGTTCCGGCCATTCCAGAGGCTGGGAGGTGACCGAGGCGACCAACCCGTCAGCCGTGGCCTGGAGCAGAACCCGCTCCAGTGCCTGGCCCGCGCGCAGCCAGTCCGTGGGTCTGTCGCAGGCCGTGCCCAGCAGAGCGATGTGCGGGTTCTCCTCGAATGACACCCAGGCGCGGCCCGGCATCGGTCGGCCGGCCGCGAAGTCGCGTACCGGCACCGTGGTGACGCGTGGGACGGGGCCGAAAGCCTCGACAGGGACGCCTTGGGGTGCTCCTCCGGGGGGTGGCGGTTCCGTTCGCGCCCACTGGGCCGTCTCACCGCGGACGCCTGGGTCCAGAGCCTCCCGGCCCTCGGCATCCTGCACCAGTTCCAAGATGGACCTCACATGCCAGGCGCCGGGGAACAGCAGCTGAGCGCCTTCGACGTGGGCCGCTTCGCACAGTCGCTCCATCAGGGCGGTGGGGATTTCCTCGTCACGGAAAGGCAGACGGCTGGAATGACGGCGGGAAATTGCCGGGTGCAGTGGGATGAGCGTCTCGTCGGGTGGTGCGGAGCCGCGCAGGTCCACTTCGGCGAGCAAGTCTGTATGGCCCGGGTCGGGCAGCAGGCGGAGGACCGGCCCCAGCCCCGCCGCCGCGGCGGCCACACGCAGATTGAAGAGCGCGGCGCCGCAGCCGAGATGCAGGCCGCGCCCGTCCGGGTCGGTGCGCGGCAGGGATCGCTCCAGGTCGGAGTAGAGGCGCAGGTCGGCGTCCGCGCGCACGAAGCGGAACCGCCATGGCTGTGCGTTGTGCAGCGAGGGCGCAGCCGCGGCCGCCGCAACGAGTGCGGATACGGTGTCCCTGTCCAGAGGCTGTGTGGTCACGGTGGCTTCCCTTCGCTGCTGGGTGTGCCGACCTCGGCCATGGGAGCCCGTCTTCACTCGGACTTCGGGCCGAGGTTCTCGCTCGGAACGCCTTCTCCAGCCTGTGCGCCGACCTCACCCCATGACATGGGCCGACTGGGTCCGAAGCGGGGCCGAGTGGACTTCCCATGTCCTCCGCTCACGCCCCGGACTCCGCACGCCGGAATCGACGGAACTGCGGGCGTGGTGCAGCACACCTTGGTTGACCGAGCGCAGCAGCATGCCCGTGAAGCCTCAGTGACCCAGGGTCCCCACCACCGCACCACCGGCGGGTCGCTGCTGCGGTCGGTCAGCGTTGCGGTGGCCGCCCGGGCGCCTTGCCCGGTCTTCGTGGACCGTGGTGGGGAACAGAACCGGCAGGGCTTCGGACGGGTACTGGGCGGTGTCGGCACCCCACCACGACCGCGGAAGGCATCGACGAGTCGTCCGTCTTTGGACTCCCATCCCGCGTTTCGGGGGCCGGGGAGGTCGCCCGCGTGCGGCGGCGGGCGAGCCTGTTCAGGCAAAGGATGGAACGGGACAGGTCACATGCAAGACCTTCGGCATCGGGGACACAGGTTTGCCGGCCCATGCTCTCGTGTGGCCGGAGCGTGAATGTGCGCTCGGTCCACGCATTACCGAAAGGGCCATGGCTGAGGAGTTCTTTGGCGATACTGGGGTCATTTGTCGCGTTTTATTCCCCATGACGGCATGAGGCGGCAGGAGGAGCGATGAAGAACACCGCTGTACGCAATGAGGTGATCGTCGGGATCGACCCGCGCGAGCGGCCCGATCCGGTGCTCGCCTGGGCGGTCGACGAGGCTGTCCGTAGGCGGCTGCCCCTGCGACTGGTGGTGGCGGTGCCGCCCCTGCCCGGAGGACAGCACATCGACACACCCTGGCGTCGCACGATGCTCCGGGCCCAGGGGGAAAACGCGCTCGCCGAGGCGGCCGCCGCAGTTGAGGCGCTGCACGCGGACGTACCTCTGGCGACGGAACTGCTCGACGGCATGCCATACGCGGTGCTCTGCCAGATGGCGGCGCAGGCCCGGATCATCGTCGTCGGGTCTCGTCGGCTCAGCCGGCCGGAGGAGCTCTTCAGCGGGGACTCGGTGGCGGTTCCGGTCAGCGCCAAGGCGGACTGCCCGGTAGTCGTGGTCAGGGGGCCGGAGCATGCGGGCGAGCGGCATCCTTATCTCGTGGTAGGAGTCGACGGCAGCGAACCTTCCGGAGCCGCCGTCGAGTTCGCTGTGGAAGAGGCCGCGCTGCATGGCGCTGAGCTGCGGGCGGTGTGGGTGTGGCGGCGGCCCGTTGTGCCCTTCGGTGACGAGGCGGTGGGGCTTGGAGAGCGGCGACGCATCCTGTCCGAGACAGTGGCGGGATGGGCGGAGCAATACCCCGATGTGAAGATCACCCGTGAAGTGCTTCGCGGCCACCCGGTGGAGGAACTGGCTCTCGCTTCGGTCGGCGCCCGTCTGGTCGTCGTCGGCAGGCACGGGCGCGGGGGGTACTCCGGAATGAGACTGGGGTCGGTGGTGCATGGCCTGCTGCACCGGGCGGAATGCCCGGTGATCACCGTGCCCGAGTCCCCGCACGGCTGAGCCGGGAACGGGCCGACGATTGAACCGAACCGGGCGGAGAACTCGTGTCGCCTCGCCGGACCGGCCCTGTTCAGGCACACCGGTGCCACCACCTCACCTGCGTGGCTGTGGCCCTTCGCCACCGACGAGCCCTTGCCGCCCGTCGGACGACGGTGCCTCTCCTCAAGCCCGGCCGTGTTGGCGCCGGTTGGGGGATGAGGGCCGCCCGGCTGCTGAGTGGTGGTCAGCGGCCGGGCGGTTGGGATGGTGCGTGGGGTCAGGCGCGGGCGCCTGCGGGCAGGTCGCCGATCTTGTTCACGACGGCGCGGGAGAGTATCGCGCTGGTGCCGGTGAGCATGCCTGCCTTGCCCTCCGGGGTGTCCTTGACGAGGTAGCTGCGCTCGCCGAGGAACAGGTGGGTGTTGCGGTCGAAGATGTATTCGGTGCGTTCGCCGTTGGAGACGTGGGCGATGGCTTCGCCGTGGCGGCCGGCCGCGTCGGTGGCGTCCTTGACGAGGACGACGCCGGGGATCTTCGCGGCGGCCCGCCAGATCGCGGAGGCCACGTTTCCGGGGACGATCGACTCGGACACGGTGTCGCCGACCCAGTTGAACGCGGCCGCGTCCTTGCCGGGGGCCTGGCCGCGGGTGGCGGTGTAGATCTGCTTCAGCAGGGTGTCGGGGTTGGTGGACAGGGAGGCGATCTGGGGGACGGTGCCCGGCCTCGGGGGCTGCGCTGCTGCGTGGGGGTTGACGATGCCGGGGCCGCTGTTGTGGATGGTGGTGTTCTGGCCGCCCTCGTGGATGAGGCCGTTCTTGGAGGGGTCGGCGGCCAGCCACACCTGGCGCTGGTGGACGGCGTCGAGCTTGGCCGGGCCGCCGATGGTGCGCTGCTTGACCTGGTGGGTGAAGCCGACCTTGCTCTTGACGTAGATGAACTGGTGGGCGCCGACGGTCGGGGTCTTCTGCTTGCCGGCCGCGTCCGCGACCTGGCTGAGGAAAGCGGTGGCGCCGTGGGCCGAGGCGGGCTGCACGGTGATGACCGATGACATCGCCACACTGTCGTCAGTGGGTCCGGTGCCGGAGCCGGTGACGCTGACGGCGACGGCCGCGGCGACAGCCAGTGCCGCGGCGGGGGCGGCGATCAGGCTCCAGCGCGGCATGCCGCGCTTGGCTGCGGGAGACGGCTGCGTCTGCGCGCCGGTCTGGGTGACTTCCTGCATCAGATATTCCTCGAGACGTTGAGACCGGGCGGGAGAGAGACCTGGTGTGCCGGGGCGCGGCAGCAGGTGGGACAGCTCCTGGCGCTCGACCTCGTGACCGTGCTTCGGAGCGTTCATCGGGCTTTCTCCTGTATCGACCGGACCGCGGGTGTGCGGTCGCCCTGTATCTGTCGGACGGGTGCGGGGGGTTCCACTCTTTTTTTCCCGCGCTTCAGTTCCTGCTCGGTCAGTTTGAGCAGACGCCCCCGTGCGCGGGACAGGCGGGAGCGGACGGTGCCGACCGGGATGCCCAGGGCCTCGGCGGCCGCGGCGTAGCTGAGGTCGGACCAGACGCACAGCATGAACACGTCGCGGTCCCCGCGGCGCAGCCTGCCCACCGCCGCTCTGGCGGCGGCGAGTCTTTCACCGTCGTCGATGCGATCGGCGACTTCGTCGGCGAAGTCCGGGACCGTCTCCGGTGTGGGGAAGCGGGCCAGGGTCTGCTGGTGTTTGCGCGCCGCGCGGCCGCGGTTGCGCAGGACGTTGGTGGCGATGCCGTAGACCCAGGGGCGGACGCTGTCGTCGCCCTCCTCCAGCCGCTCCCGCAGCCGCCACACTTCCAGGAACGTCAACGACACGGCGTCCTCGGCCGCCGACCAGTCACCCGTGGCCCGGTAGGCGTGGGCGTAGATCGCCTGGCCCAGTTCCTGGTACAGCTGGCGGAAGGCTTCTGGATCGCCGGCTCGCAGACGAGCTCGCAAGGATTGCTTCACGCAGGTACCTGTCGGTTGTACCGGGCCAGTTCCCGTGAGGTGGGTCACAGCCAGGTGAGGCGCAGCAGGACTACGGCATCCCACTGTCACGTGCCCTCGCGGGGCCGACCGTCCCTCGCGGGGGCGCGGACGTTCTCGTCGATGACGATCAGCGTCCGCGCGAAGCGTCCCGTGTTCTCCGTATCACCGGCGAGCAGGACACGGAGTGCGGGACCTCGAGTGGAACCTCCGAGTGCACGCTCTTCGGCACGCCGTGAGGAAGCCGACGGATCGCGCAGCGATGCCTGACGACGCGAGCCATTGGTGCCGACCGGGGTGACGACACCCGTGTGCTTGTTTGAATGGTAAACGAACTCGGATCGGTGCCGGGCCGGCAGCTTCGACCGCGGCCCGCAGGGGAGCGGGGCAACCGCCGCGCTCACCTGCGGGCCGTAGGTGGCTGAACGAGGTGTCCGCACCCCTGGCCGGACGTGCCCTTCGGGACGCCTCCCTCATCCGCAGGAACTCGACTTTGTCTCCGATGGGGAAAAAGTCTTGGGAAGTTGTGCTCGGTGGGTTACGGAGATTTACAAAGGTCGCTAACTTCTTTGAAATGAACCGGTCATAGCGCTGCTGTGGCCGGGATGGACGGCGCGACGGCGCGCGCCTGTGCACCGCTTGGCAGTCCGGCGAGGGCTGTCGTCATCCCACCCCACTCTGGGAGACCTCTGTGCGCAAAAAACCGCTCGGACACAGACGTGTCCGTCACTTACTGACCGCCATGGCCTGCGCCGTCGGCTGTCTGCTCCCGATCGCCCCGGCCGCCGCACAGCAGGCGGATCCGGCCGACGGTCCGAAGGCGGCCCCCGTCGAGTACCAGCAGGTCACGCTGGCGAAGGGCGTGGCCGAGACGGGGGAGCCGATGACCCTCGCGGTACTGCCGGACCGCTCGGTCCTGCACACCGCCCGGGACGGCACGATCCGGCTGACGAACGCCGTGGGGACCACCTCGGTCGCGGGCAAGCTGGACGTCTACAGCCATGACGAGGAAGGGCTGCAGGGCGTCGCCGTGGACCCCGGCTTCGCGACCAACCGGTACATCTACCTCTACTACGCGCCCAAGCTCAGCACCCCGGCCGGTGACGCCCCCGCGGACGGCACGGCCGCCGACTTCACCCCGTTCGACGGGGTCAATCGGCTGTCGCGGTTCGTCCTGAGGACCGACGGCACCCTGGACCTCGCCGGCGAGAAGAAGATCCTCGACGTGCCGGCCTCCCGCGGCATCTGCTGCCACGTGGGGGGCGACATCGACTTCGACGCGGCCGGGAACCTGTACCTGTCCACGGGCGACGACACCAACCCGTTCGCCTCGGACAGCTACACCCCGATCGACGAGCGTGCCACCCGCAATCCCGCCTTCGACGCCCAGCGTTCGGCGGGCAACACCAACGACCTGCGGGGCAAGGTTCTGCGGATCAAGGTGAACGCCGACGGATCGTACGCGATCCCGAGCGGCAACCTCTTCGCGCCCGGTACCGCGAAGACCCGCCCCGAGATCTACGCGATGGGCTTCCGCAATCCCTTCCGTATGAGCGTCGACAAGCCCACGGGCACCGTCTACCTCGGCGACTACGGCCCCGACGCCGGCACCGCCAGCCCCACGCGCGGACCCGGCGGGCAGGTGGAGTTCAACCGGATCACCAAGGCCGGCAACTTCGGCTGGCCGTACTGCACCGGTGACAACGACGCCTACATCGACTACGACTTCGCCACCGGTACCTCCGGGTCCGCCTTCAACTGCGCGGCGCCCAAGAACAATTCGCCGCGCAATACCGGACTGACCGACCTGCCTCCCGTCCAGCCCGCCTGGATCCCCTACGACGGCGCGTCCGTCCCGGAGTTCGGCAACGGCTCGGAGTCGCCGATGGGCGGCCCGGTCTACCGGTACGACGCCGCCTCCACCTCCGAGGTGAAGTTCCCACAGGAGTTCGACGGTGACTTCTTCGCCGGGGAGTTCGGCCGCCGCTGGATCAAGCGCATCGAGGCCGGTACCGACGGCGCCGTGCAGTCCATCAATCCGTTCCCCTGGGCCGGCACCCAGGTGATGGACATGGCCTTCGGCCCCGACGGCGCCCTGTACGTCCTCGACTACGGAACCGGCTACTTCAGCGGCGACGAGAACTCCGCCCTGTACCGGATCGAGCACGTCACCGACGGGCTAGCCCCGACCGCGCAGGCGAAGGCCGACGTCACCTCGGGCAGAACGCCCCTGGCCGTCGCGTTCTCCTCCGCCGGCAGCACCGACCCGGACGGTGACGCCCTCAGCCATGCCTGGAACTTCGGCGACGGTGCCACCTCCACCGCCGCCAACCCCTCCCACACCTACACGACCAACGGCCAGTACACGGCCACGCTGAAGGTCACGGACACCACCGGCAAGTCCGCCACGGCCTCCGTGCAGATCACGGTGGGGAACACCGCGCCCACGGTGAAGCTGGACCTGCCCCTGGACGGAAGCATCCACGACTTCGGCGACGCCATCCCGTTCAAGGTGACGGTGACCGACCCCGAGGACGGCACCAGCGATTGCACGAAGGTGAAGGTCACCTTCATCGTCGGACACGACAGCCACGGCCACCCGCAGACCTCGACCACCGGATGCAGCGGCACCCTGCAGACCTTGGCGGACGGCGAGCACGACCCCAACGCCAACATCTTCGGTGTGATCGACGCCGAGTACACCGACAGGGGTGCCGGCGGCCAGCCCGCGCTGACCTCGCACGACCAGCACGTCCTTCAGCCCAGCCACCGGCAGGGCGAGCACTACAAAGCCTCCGCCGGCGTCGATGTCATCTCCCACGGTCCCGCACACGGCGGGAAGACGGTCGGCGACATCGAGAACGGCGACTGGATTTCGTTCCAGCCGTATGCCCTCGGCAACGCGACCCGGTTCACCGCCCGGGTCTCCTCCGCCGGCGCGGGCGGCACCATCGAGGTCCGCACCGGCTCCGCGACCGGCACCCTGCTCGGCACGGCGACCGTGCCGGTGACCGGCGGGTGGGAGACCTTCCAGGACGTGACAGCCGGCCTGAGCAACCAGCCCACCGGCTCCACATCCCTGTACCTCGCCTTCAAGGGCGGCAGCGGCGCGCTCTTCGACCTGGACGAGTTCTCCTTCACCACCTCGGGCGGCAGTGCCCGTTCGGGTGAGGTGAAGGGGGTGAACGGCAAGTGCCTGGACATCGACAACGCCCAGACCGCCGATGGCACCAAGGTGCAGATCTGGACGTGCAACGGATCGGCGGCCCAGAAGTGGACGGTCTCCGGCGACGGCACCTTGCGGGCGTTGGGCAAGTGTCTCGACGTCTCCAGGGGAGCCGCCGCCGACGGGACGAAGATCCAGCTGTGGACCTGCAACGGTTCGGGCGCGCAGAGCTGGGCCGCCCAGTCCGACGGCACGGTCCGCAACCCGCAGTCCGGCAAGTGCCTTGACGCGTCCGGCGGTACGTGGAACGACGGTACCGCGGTCCACCTGTGGACCTGCCACGCCGAGGCCAACCAGAGATGGACCCTGCCATAGGAGGGAGGAGACCGACCATGCGTACTTACCTGAAGGCGGCCCTCGGTCTGTTCGTCGGCGCCACGCTGTGCCTGTCGTCGCAGGCCACGGCGCTGCCCGGCGCGGTGAGCCAGTCAGCCACCGGTTCCGTGACCGCTGAAGCACGGCCGCTCGCGGCGGCCGACCCGGCGTACAGGATTCTCGTCTTCTCCAAGACGGCGGGTTTCCGCCACGACTCGATCGACGACGGCATCGCCGCCCTGCGCGCCCTGGGCACCGCGAACAACTTCACCCTGGACGCGACCGAGGACGCGCAGGCCTTCACCACGGGCAACCTCGCCCAGTACAAGAGCGTCGTCTTCCTGTCGACGACGGGCGACGTGCTGAACGCCGCCCAGCAGACGGCCTTCGAGCAGTACGTCAGGGGTGGCGGCGGGTACGTCGGCATCCACGCCGCCGCCGACACCGAGTACGACTGGCCCTTCTACGAGGGTCTGGCCGGGGCGCTGTTCCACTCGCACCCGGCCATCCAGTCCGCGACCGTGAAGGTGGAGGACCGGGCGCACGACGCCACCGCGCACCTGGGTTCCTCCTGGCAGCGCACGGACGAGTGGTACAACTACCGCACCAACCCGCGCACCACCGCTCACGTCCTGGCCTCGCTCGACGAGTCCAGTTACTCGGGCGGGAACATGTCCGGCGACCACCCGATCGCCTGGTGCAAGGACTACCAAGGCGGGCGGGCCTTCTACACCGGCGGCGGCCACACCGACGAGTCGTACGCCGATCCGGCCTTCCGGCGGCACCTCCTCGGCGGTATCCGCTGGGCGGCCGGCATGACCGACGCGGACTGCCGCCCGGAGACCGGTTACACGCCGCTGTTCGACGGCTCGTCCACCAGCGGCTGGAAGCAGGCCGGTCCGGGGCGGTTCAGCCTCGCGGACGGCACACTCAGCTCCGTGGGCGGGATGGGGCTGTTCTGGTACAGCGCCGAGGAGTTCACCGGTGACTACTCCCTCAAGCTCGACTGGCGGATGGCCGGGGACGACAACTCCGGTGTCTTCATCGGCTTCCCGTCCTCCGACGACCCGTGGTCGGCGGTGAACAACGGCTACGAGATCCAGATCGACTCCACCGACACCGCCGACCGCACCACGGGCGCCGTGTACGGCTTCCAGTCCGCCGACCTGGCCGCGCGGGATTCCGCGCTGAACCCACCGGGTGAGTGGAACACCTACGAACTCCGGGTCACCGGGGAACGGTTGGAGATCTTCCTCAACGGGCGGAAGATCAACGACTTCACCAACACCGATCCCGTACGGAGCCTTCGACAGGGATACATCGGTCTCCAGAACCACGGGGACGGGGACGACGTCTCGTTCCGCAACATCCGCGTCAAGCGGGGCGGCGGGCAGGATCCGGGAACCCGTTCGGGTGAGGTGAAGGGGGTGAACGGCAAGTGCCTGGACATCGACAACGCCCAGACCGCCGATGGCACCAAGGTGCAGATCTGGACGTGCAACGGATCGGCGGCCCAGAAGTGGACGGTCTCCGGCGACGGCACCTTGCGGGCGTTGGGCAAGTGTCTCGATGTCTCCGGGGGAGCCGCCGCCGACGGGACGAAGATCCAGCTGTGGACCTGCAACGGTTCGGGCGCGCAGAGCTGGGCCGCCCAGTCCGACGGCACGGTCCGCAACCCGCAGTCCGGCAAGTGCCTTGACGCGTCCGGCGGTACGTGGAACGACGGTACCGCGGTCCACCTGTGGACCTGCCACGCCGCCGCCAACCAGAGATGGACCCTGCCCTGACCCGAGGCAGAGCGGGGGCTCCCTCCGAGGGGCCCCCGCGAGCCGGGGGAGTCGGCCACGCGGCCCGGGCTGTCTCCCAAGGCCGGTCACCGGCGCAGGCAAGGCTCGGACGCAGTGGCCGTGAGTGACGTGCTCGTTGTCGACAGGTATCGCGGATGACCGCAGCCTGTGAAGCCCGCACCCACCGTCGCACCGCCCGGCTCTCGCACCGGGCGGAACCGGCATTCGCCCAGCTTCCCTATTCGGCCGGGCGGGCCGGCGCGCTCGCCGGGCCCTCCGTCTCCCGGTGGGCGGCGGCAGGGCGGAAGCATGCGGTCACGGTCTTGCCGTGCCGCTGGCACTTCATGCTCCAGTCGTCAGCGAGGGTCCGTACGATGCCCATTCCCCGTCCGGACGTCGCGCCGGTCCCCGGGTCGCGCTGCCGGGGCAGGGTGGGGTCCTCGTCGTGGACGCTCACGTGCAGGCAGTCACCGTCCCAGGTGAGGACGAGATGGGCGTCGCTGTGGGCGTGAACGTGGGCGTTGGTGAGCAGTTCGGACACGCAGAGGACGACCGCGTCAGCCGTGTCGGGTTCTTCGGCGGCCCATGGCAGGGACCTGAGATGGTTGCGTGTCCACTGCCGTCCGGCCCGCACGCCTCCCGACACCGCGAACGAGTGCGCCCAGCCCATGGCTTTGACTGCCACTGTGTCTTCACTTCCCTTGCCGTCGTCCGCTTGGATGCGTGCAGGAACCGGGTACCCCGGGCTCGTGCGGGCAGGCCCTCCGATCGTGCCGACCGGTCGTCCTCCACACGGACGACCCCTGCATTCGGCCGGACCTCGGCACCGCGCCCACGCGGCCCCCGAGCGGGGCGGCGTGGGCGCGGTGACCTGGAGCCGTGAGGCAGTGGATGCCTGATGTGCGGGCTGGGTCAGCCGACGTGCCAGAAGACACTGCCGCCGTTGTTCGCGGCGACGACGAACATCACGACCATGAGCACGAGGTCGGCCACACCCAGGCCGATGTCCCACTTGGGCATCGCGCTCGCGGTCTGACGCAGTGCGACGGCACCGAAAACGATCGCCAGCGGTCCCAGGACGATCGGCAGGATGAACAGGCCGACGATGCCGCAGACCAGTCCCGCGACCGCCAGACCGCTGGTCCGGCTCGTCCGCTGCGCACCGCTTCCGCTGTAGCTCGTCATAACTTTTCTCCCGAAATGTCGCCGTACGTTACCTGTGGCCCTTTCAGCCTCTTTCGGGTTACCCGCCATCGACAGGTCATGCCTGTCCGTCGTCACCAAGCTCCCTCACACCGCGCACAGTTGGGGTGAGGTCTGGACGTCGGGAGGGGTAAGTGCGGCGGCTGGTCGGGGCCGGCCGGTCGCAGCGACCGGCGGAGTCCGCCGCACGGGTCGGGGACGATTCAGCGGATGCGCACCGTACGGCGTCAGGAGGTCAGGCGGGCCACCACCGAGCGCATCGCGTGGCGCAGGGCGAGGCGCGTCTCCTCGGTGGGGTCGAGGGTCTCGAAGCCGTGGTGGCCGTCCGGTACGTCGACCAGTTCCAGGTGTGCCCCGCAGTTCTTGGCTGCGGTCACGAACGCCTCCACGGTGGCGGCGATCTCGGGTGTCTCACGCCCCGCGCGCAGCAGGACGATGGGGAGGGCGCCCGCTTGCGTGACCGCCCGGACCGGGTGGAACCGGCTGCCGGTCAGCCCCCAGTTGGGCGGTGGCGCCAGGATCGGGTAGGAGGCGGCCAGGCAGCGCAGCCAGGCAGGGGGGTGCCTCAGCCAGTCCGCGGTGAGCGGTCCGCCGCCGGAGAAGAACCACAGGGCGATCCGGTCGGCGTCCACCCGGGGATCGGCCCGCACCAGTTCCAGGGCGGCGGTGACGTCCGCGGCGGCGCGTTCGAAGTCGCCGACATCGTGCAGCCGGTGGTCGAGGGTCACGCCGATCACGCCCTCGGCGGCCGCGAGGCGGGCGTATCCCACCAGGGTCGGCCAGTCGCGCGGGGTCGGCGTGGCCCCGGACGGCACAGGGCCGCCGTGCACGAAGACGACGGCCGGTCGCGGGCCCTCGGCGTCCGGGACGTACAGGTCGACATGTTCCCTGCGGTCACGGGGCAGTTCGGGCATCTCCAGCGGGAACGGCCGCAGGTGGGCGGGAGTTGCAGAGGCGTCGAACGGTCGCAGGTGGCGCCCCTCCCCGGCCGCGGCCCGCAGCAGGACGTCCGCCAGTGCGGCGGGGCAGGACAACATCGGCCAGTGGCCGGTGGGCAGTTCGAAGAAGGTGACCTGGGGGTCGGTGAGGGCCGCCATCGCCGGGTCGCCGAGATCGACGCGCTGTTGCAACACGTCGACGCCGACACCGTTACGGGTGCACAGCACCCCGGTGGTGGAAACCGCGGCCAGCGCCCCCGTCAGTCGCAGCGGCTGGAGCAAGGTGCCCAGCGGCTGCGGCGCGGCAAGGGCCGTGAGCCGCTCCAGTGCCGCGGCCGAGAGGCCGGCCGTACTGCCCCAGCGTTGCCACTCGTCTCTCGACGGCGGGGCCAACTCGCCCTCGACCTCGCCGCGTTGAGCCCGGTCGGTCAGCTCCGCACGGAGGATCTGGTCCGGTACGGCGGCCAGGGCCGGGACTCCGTCCTGCGGCATTCCGCAGTCCAGGTACACGACGCGGGCGACATGCTGAGGCCGCCGGTCGGCGGCACCGAGCACCGGATGGATGCCGTAGTCGTGGCCGACGAGCACGATCTCCCGTCCGGACACCACGCCCACCGCGTCGATCACCGCGATCACGTCCGCGATGTGCGTCTCCAGACCGACGCGGGCCGACGCGGCGGGCCGGCCCGCGTCGACTCCGGTGAGCGGGACCGCGTGCACCTCGCCGCCCGCCGCCGACAGCCGCGCGGCTGTCTCCTGCCAGACACCGGCGCCGGTGAACACGCCCGCCACCATGATGAACACGGCCATGACTGTCTCCTTGAGTCGCCACCTGACGTCACGCCGTTCGCGTACGCCGAGGTCCGCGAACCCGGACGTAGGCCCGGGCCGCGCAACGCCGGTACCGTAGGAACTCCCCCAGAGGGAGGTTCAACTGTCGTCGCACGAGGTTGTCTGGAGCATCGGTGAGCTCGCCGAACGTGCGGGCGTCACCGTGAAGACCGTCCGCTTCTACTCCGACCGTGGTCTGCTGCCCGAGGCTTCCCGTAGCGGAGGCGGGCACCGCCGCTACGGCCCTTCGGCGCTGGAGCGGCTGCGACTGATCCGCTCCCTGCGGACCCTCGGTCTGCCCCTGCCAGAGGTACGCCGGGTCATCGAGGACGACGGCGCGGCGGGTCGGGTGCTGGAGGACGCCGTCGCGGGTCGTCTGCGTGAACTGGGCAGTGAGGTGCGGGCGTTGCGCTGGCGGGAGGCGGCGTTGCGGCTGGTGCGGGAGTGCCCGCCCGTCGAGCGGGCGGACCGGCTGCGCCTGGTCGGCGCGGTGAATGTCCCGCCGAGCACGGCGCCACTGGCCCGGTTCTGGCGAGCCTGGCTGCCGCCGCGGATGCCGGCCCGGGCGACGTCGGCGTTCCTGGAGTTGGCCGTTCCGCAGCCGCCCGACGAGCCGGACCCGGCGCAGGTGCTCGCCTTCGCCCGGCTGCATGCGATGACGACGGCTCCCTGCCCGGGTGGCCGACAGCCCCAGCCGGAGGTGCACCGCGTGGCCGGGGGTCACGGGGCGGCCGCGCTGTACGCGGGTCTCGCCGAGGCGTACGAGCTCGCGGGCCCCCAGGTGCGGCGGGCACGGGATCCGTACCCGGGTGAGGCACTGGACGCCTACGTGGCCGCCTACGCGAGTGCGTACGACAGCCGCGACAGCCGCGGGTTCCGCCGGCTGCTGGCCGCCCGGCTCGCCGCTGAGCCGCGCCTGGACCGGTACTGGGAGTTGACGGCCGTGGTGCTCACGCCGCCGGGCGGCAGGCCGGAACCGACACCGGGCTCCGCGGACGACTGGCTGTGCGCGGCACTGGAGCGGGACAACGCCGCGGCCGCGTAGATCACGAGGAAGCAAGGAGAGTTGAAGGTCGCCGCGCCGCCGCCGTCGGTCAGATCCAGCGACATCACGGCCTCGCCCAGGGTGAAGACGCTGGGGTGAGCGGGCGGACGGTCGAGATTGGGCGGCCAAGGCCGCGACCTGGGCTGTTCACGGCGGTCGATCACCGGTGGCAGCAGTACGAAGGCGAGCACCTCGACACGGCGAGGTAGGGCAACCGCGACAGCACGATCCGCCGGCCCGACACGGCCACCGCGCGAGCATCGGCCGTTCGCGATCTTCTGCGAGTGCGGACCGTGGTCGGGATTTCCGTTCCTGCGAGGTGCCGAGTCCGTGTCACCTGACATCGCTATTTTGCGAATATTCACAAGTAACTTGCATTGGCTTGCAGAATGCATTCTTTGCTTTGTCGGAATCTAGCGGGATGGATGCGGGCTCTGTACGGTCGGGGCGCCGGTTTCCCGAACTCCTGAAGGAGCATCACATGCTGACGATCCCCAGACCCCGGCGCGGCATCAGCCGCGCCGGGGGCCGACTGGCGGTGGCCGCCGTCGCCGCGGTCGGCGCGATGTGCGTGTCCGTCTTACCGGCCGCCGCCACACAGGAGGCGCCCCCGTCCAAGGCGCTCCGGGCCGGGCCGACGGCCCACACTCACCGGCAGACACAGGCGGCAGCGGGCGCGGCGGTGGGTGCGACGACGCCGTTCTCGGTCTACGAGGCCGAGGAGGGAACGCCGGGCGGGGGCGCGGCCGTGCGGTCGCTGACCTCGGCGCCGACGACGCAGTACTCGAGCGCCGCCTTGGAGGCTTCGGGCCATTCCTATGTCCACCTGGGCGGCACGGGCCAGTCGGTGCAGTGGACGAACACCACCGGGCAGCCGATCTCCTTCGTCAACGTCCGCGCGAGTATCCCGGATTCGGCATCCGGCGGTGGAGTGACCGGAACGCTGAACCTGTACGTCAACGGGGTGTTCCGGCAGGCGCTGAACCTCAACTCGCGGCAGACCTGGGTGTACGAGGGAAACGGCAACTACAACACGAGCGACAACCAGAACCCGTCCGACGGCGACCCGAGGGTCTTCTGGGACGAGTCGCACACCTTCGTCACCGGGGCCCCGATTCCGGCGGGCGCCACGTTCTCGCTGCGGAAGGACTCCGACAACAGCGCGTCCTTCTACGACGTGGATTCCGTCGACGTGGAGAACCCGCCGGCGCCGCTGACGCAGCCGGCGGACTCGATCTCGATCACGAGTTGCGGTGCGGTGGCGGACGACAGTCCGACCAATGGCGCGGCCGACAGCCACTCGGTGGACAGCCGGGCCGCCATCCAGAACTGCATCGACCAGGCCCGGTCGCAGGGCAGGACCCTGTGGATCCCGCAGGGCACCTTCTACGTGAAGGGCACGGCGGGACTGAACGCACAGGGGATCACCATCGCGGGTGCGGGCATGTGGTACAGCACGATCTACCGTGACGTCCCGGTCCCCAACAGCACACCGCTGCCCGCACTGTTCAACCTGACCTCCTGCACCGTGCGGAACTTCCACATCGACGCCAACGCCGTCAGCCGGAGCACCGTCGGCGGGGACGGCGGCGCGATGGACACCACCGGCACCGACTGGCTGGCCGACGGCATCTGGACCCAGCACACCATGTCGGGCTTCTGGGCCTCCGGCACCGGTGGGAAGGTGCAGAACAGCAGGCTGACGTCGATCTGGGCGGACGGGATCAACGTAAACAACGTGTCGCTGGGCGCGGACACCGGGAACAACCTGACGGTCACCGACAACTTCGTCCGCGGGACCGGGGACGACGCGATCGCCATCAACTCGGTGAACTACAACACCGACAGCGACGGTTCCAAGACCTACTACAACCCGATGACCAATGTCACCGTCAGCGACAACACCTCGATCGCCCCGTGGGGCGGCAAGGGGGTCGGGATCTACGGGGGCAGCGGCCACCAGGTCAAGGACAACTACATCAGCGACACGGCCCGTTACATCGGTCTCGGAGCAGGGCGCTTCGGTGTCAACGGCAGCGACCTGCTGTCCGCGACCGTGACGGGCAACACCGTGGTCCGTTCCGGCGGCAACGCCTACAGCCAGGGCCAGCCCGCCCTGCACATCGGCAACGGCGGCGACGGACAGAACACCGGGATCGTCGACCAGGTCACGGTGACCGGGAACACCGTCACCGGCTCCCTCTACGACGGGATCGGCTTCTCCACCTCGACCAACACCCTGCTGCGGGACAACACGGTCCGCAATCCCGGCCGCAACGGCATCGCGATCTCGCCGCCGTTCTACCCCGCGCCCACCGGTTCCGCGACGATAACCGGCAACAGGGTCACCGGGCTCGGGTCCGGCGCCGCGGCCTTCGTCAACAACTCCAGCGGGTTCGTCGCGACGCTGAGCGACAACGACTGGCCGCCGGCCGCCCCCGAAGGCCCCTACGGCGGCACTCCGGCCGCCGTGCCCGGCACGGTGCAGGCGGAGAACTACGACACGGGCGGCCAGGGGCTGGCCTACAACGTCACCTCCGTCAACGGCAACGCGAACGCCTACCGCGCCGACGGGGTGGACCTGGACAACACCGCGGATACCGGCGGCGGTTACAACCTGGGCTGGACCAGCGGCGGACAGTGGTTCCGCTACACCGTGGACGTCGCCACGGCCGGCACCTACACCCTCGGCCTCCGGGTCGCGGCTCCGTCCGCGGTGGCCGGCGCGCTGCACCTGTCGGACGCCGCAGGCACCGACCTCACCGGAGCCGTCGACCTGCCCGCCACCGGCGACTGGCAGACCTGGGGCACCGTGACCACACATGTGGTCCTGCCCGCAGGCCGGCAGACCCTGACCCTCCACCAGGACAGCGGAGGCTGGAACATCAACCACCTCGGCTTCGCCGCGGGGAGCGGCTCGCCGTCGGCCAAGCTGACCACGTCTCCCGGCTCACTGACCTTCGCCGACCAGGCGGTGAACACGACCAGCGCCGCACAGACCGTCACGGTCACCAACACCGGCTCCGCCACCGCCTCGATCACGGGGGTGACCGCCGGCGGTGACTTCGCCCAGAGCAACACCTGCGGCACCTCCCTGGCCGCCGGAGCCGACTGCACGGTCTCCGTCACCTTCGAACCCACCGCCTCCGGCACCCGCACCGGCACCCTCACCCTGACCGGAAACCAGTCCGGCAACCCCACCACCGTGGCCCTGTCGGGCACCGGCAGCACCCAGACCGACCTCGCCGCCGGCAAGCCCACCAGCGCGTCCAGTCACACCGACGTGTACGCGTCGTCGAACGTGACGGACGGCAACCAGGGCTCCTACTGGGAGAGCGCCAACAACGCGTTTCCACAGTGGGTCCAGGTCGACCTGGGCTCCGCCCGGAGCGCCTCCCGCGTGGTCCTGCGGCTGCCCGCCGGCTGGGGTGCCCGCTCCGAGACCCTGACCCTCGGCGGCAGCACCGACGGCACCACCTTCACCACCCTGAAATCCTCGGCCGCCCACACCTTCGACCCGAGCAACGGCAACACCGTCACGCTCACCTTCCCCGCCGCCACCCAGCGTTACTTCCGTGTCACCGTCACCGCCAACAGCGGCTGGCCCGCCGGCCAGGTGTCCGAGTTCCAGATCTGGAACTCCTGACCCCGCCCTCCGACGGTGCCGCCGGACTTCCCCGTCCGGCGGCACCGCCGACCCGCTCGGGCCACCGGAGGGCGGAGCAGCGCGACCGCCCGTCCGGCCGGATGATCGCCGACGGCACGAGAGCACCGCCGGCGTCCGCGCGCGAGCCCCGCACCCTCCGCACTCCGGCGCCGATCCACTGGAACGGACCGGACGAACCGGGGTGTCCCGCACGGCTTGTCCGGGCGGGACCTGGAGCGCGCCCGTTCCCTCGCCCCGCCACCCTCTGGGCAGCCGGGTACCTGCCGCAGCCCCGAGGTCTCGCATTAGATCTTGCGGGCTGCATTTTTTATATTGCAAAGTCCTGTCCAGTTATTGCGCGTTCATGTCACGGATATTACGGTCCCCCTTGCGTCGTCACCGCCCCCTCTCAGCTCCCCCCGTCCCCCGTCTCCCCTTGAGTCGCTTCGCCGATCACAGTCCATGGGTCAGGCGAGGTGGTCCGGCTCCGCGCCGGTCTGCGCGATTGCTTGAGTTCTCACTTGTTTCCCGTACCTCCCTCTCCGGCGGCGCCTGCGGAACAGTTCCGGCATTTCGTGATGAAAGGAGTGGTCCAGTGTTCCATTCCATCCGAGATCTGAGACGAGCGCTCGTCTGGGCGGTCAGCACCGCGATGGTGGCTGCCGTCGGCGTCCTGGTTCTGGCTGTCCAACCTGCCTGGGCGGCGGCCGCCGCCACGGGCGGCAGCGGCGCGAGCCTGCCGTACGTCGAGGTGCAGGCGGAGAACTCCGCCACCAACGGCACACCCATCGGCCCGAGTTACACCCAGGGTCAGCTGGCCGACGAGGCGTCGTACCGCAAGGCGACGACGCTCCAGGGCACCGGCAAGTACGTCACGTTCACCACGCCGGTGGCGACCAACTCGATCAACTTCCGGTACAGCATCCCCGATACCTCGAACGGCTCGGTCTACACCGCCTCGTTGTCTCTGTACGTCAACGGCGTCAAGCAGCCCGACCTCACCCTGACCAACGCCTACAGCTGGTACTACGGCAGCTACCCCTTCACCAACTCGCCGGGCAGCAACCCGCATCACTTCTACGACGAGGCCCACCGCCTGTTCTCCACCACCTATCCGGCGGGAACGACCTTCAAGCTGCAGGTCGATTCGGGTGACACCGCCTCCTCGTACACGATCGACTTCGCCGACTTCGAGCAGGTCGGCGCCGCCCTGACCGCACCCTCGGGGTCGGTGTCGGTGACCAGCAAGGGCGCCGACACGACCGGTGCGAACGACGCGACCAGCGCGTTCAACGCCGCGATCAGTGCCGCCGGACCCGGCGGCACCGTGTGGATCCCGCCGGGCACCTACAACATTCCCGGCCATATCAGCGTCAACAACGTCACGATCGCCGGCGCCGGCATGTGGTACTCGACCGTCACCGGCACGGCACCCGGTTTCTACGGCAACTCCGCGCCTTCCGCGAGCACCGGCGTGCGCCTGCAGAACTTCGCGATCTTCGGCAATGTGCAGGAACGCGACGACAGTGCCCAGGTCAACGGCATCGGTGGCGCGATGAGCGACTCGACGGTCTCCAGCGTGTGGATCGACCACATGAAGGTCGGCGCCTGGATGGACGGGCCGATGGACGGGCTGACGTTCACCGGCATGCGCATCCGTGACACCACCGCGGACGGCATCAACTTCCACGGCGCGGTCACCAACTCGAAGGTGACCAACAGCGACATCCGCAACACCGGTGACGACGGCATCGCCACCTGGGCGGACTCCGGTATCGGTGCCGACGCCCACGACACGATCTCCGACAACACCGTGTCCCTGCAGATACTCGCCAACGCCATCGCGATCTACGGCGGCCACGACAACACCGTCAGCGGCAACCGGGTGGTGGACACCGGCCTCGCCCAGGGTGGTGGCATCCACGTGGGGCAGCGCTTCACCTCGACGCCGGTCGGCACCACCACGATCTCCGACAACACCATGATCCGGGCCGGCAGTCTCGACCCGAACTGGCAGTTCGGCGTGGGCGCACTGTGGTTCGACGGCAGCCAGGGCGCGATCACCGGCCCGGTCAACGTGACCAACGCGCTGATCCAACAGAGCCCGTACGAAGCCGTCCAGTGGGTCGAGGGCACCATCAGCGGGGTCAACCTCAACAACGTGACCATCGCCGGAACCGGCACCTTCGCGCTGCAGGAGCAGACCGGCGGCGCCGCCAAGTTCACCAACGTCACGGCCACCGGCGTCGGTTACTCGTCCCCGGTGTACAACTGCTCGGGCGGGAACTTCGCCGTCACCGACGGCGGCGGCAACTCCGGCATCAGCGGCACGCCGTACTGCGGCGGCTGGCCGGCTCCGGTCTACCCGCCCTACCCGTCCGAAGGCGTGACGGCCACCCCCGGCGCGCTGAACTTCGGTTCGGTCGCGACCGGTTCGACGAGTGCCGCGCAGACCGTGACGGTCTCCAACCCGACCGGCACCGCCGCGTCCGTCTCGTCGATCTCCGCCGGCGGCGACTACTCCCAGACCAACACGTGCGGCTCGTCGATCGCGGCGAACGGCTCGTGCACCGTCAGCGTGAAGTTCGCGCCGACGGCGACCGGCAGCCGGAGCGGATCCCTGACCGTCAACGCGGGCGGGACCACCAACACGGTGAGCCTGTCCGGTACCGGCACCGCGCCGGGCCCGGTTCTGAACACCGACCCGGCGAGCCTGTCCTTCGACGGCACGGTGGTCGGCTCGTCGGCCGCCGCGCAGAAGGTGACGGTGACCAACTCGGGCACCGCGTCGGCGAACATCTCGGGCGTCGCGGCGACCGGTGACTTCAGCCAGACCAACAACTGCTCCACCCTCGCCGTCGGCGCGTCCTGCACGGTGAGCGTCGGGTTCAAGCCCACCACGGGCGGATCGCGCACCGGCAACCTCACGGTCACCAGCAACGCCAACAACAGCCCGACCACCGTCTCCCTGTCCGGCAGCGGCATCGACAGCGGCACCGACATCGCCGCCGGTCGGCCCGCGACGGCGAGTTCGAGCAGCAGTCCGTACGTCCCCTCGAACCTCACCGACCCGGACGCGTCGACGTACTGGGAGGGCACGAACGGCTCGTTCCCGCAATGGGCCCAGGTCGACCTCGGCCAGAACTTCAGCATCGGCAAGGTCGTGCTGAAGCTCCCGCCGGCGACGGCATGGTCGGCTCGCACACAGACCCTGTCGGTGCAGGGATCCACGGACGGATCCAGCTTCTCGACGATCAAGGCCTCGGCCGGGTACACCTTCGACCCGAACACCAACAACAACACGGCGACGATCACCTTCAACTCCGCCACCGCGAGATACGTGCGGGTGAACATCTCCGCCAACACGGGCTGGAACGCGGCCCAGTTGTCGGCTCTCCAGGTGTTCCCCAGCAGTGGCGGCTCCTCGCCGGCGACCCTCTCGGCCGACCCGACGTCGCTGTCCTTCCCCACCCAGGCCCTCAACACCGCCAGCAGCGCACGGACGGTGACGGTGACCAACACCGGTACCGCGGCCGCGACCGTCTCCGGCATCACCGTCACGGGAGACTTCTCGCAGACGAACACCTGCGGGACATCGATCGCGGCCGGCGCCTCCTGCACGGTGGCCGTCACGTTCAGGCCCACCGCGTCCGGCACCCGCACCGGCGACCTCGGCATCGCCAGCAACGCGTCGAACGGCACGACCACGGTCGCGCTGACCGGCACCGGGGCCGGCGCGGCAAACCAGAACCTGGCGGCCGGGAAGCCCACCACCGAGTCCGGCCACACCGACGTGTACGCGTCGTCGAACGTGACGGACGGCAACCAGGGCAGCTACTGGGAGAGCACCAACAACGCCTTCCCCCAGTGGGTGCAGGTGGATCTCGGCTCCGCGCAGAGCGCCGGCCGAGTCGTCCTCCAGCTCCCGGCCGGCTGGGGCGCCCGTAACCAGACGCTGTCCCTGTCGGGCAGCACCGACGGGTCCGCCTTCACCACCGTCAAGTCGTCGGCCACGTACACCTTCGACCCCGCCACCAACAACACGGTCACCATCACGTTCGCGGCGACCACCCAGCGCTACTTCCGGGTGAACCTCACCGCGAACACCGGCTGGCCGGCCGGCCAGATCTCCGAGTTCCAGGTCTGGAACACCTGATCCGACCGTGGGTGCCGCCGGGCGCGCTCGCGCCCGGCGGCACCCACCCGAGCCGGCGGCCCCGGCCCCCACAGGGCCACGGCCGGCGCCGGTCACCCGAGTCCGCACGCCCGTGGTCGACGGAAGTCGACAGCCGACCTGAGGAGTCCAGATGGGTGTCACACGCAGGGTCTTCCTGCAGGCCGCGATCGCGGCCACCACGGTGGGAACGATGGGAGTGGCCGAGACCGTACTCGCCGAACCCGCGTCGGCGGCCGGTTCGCCGGGCGACGTGGTCGGCAAGATCAGCGTCGGCTACCAGGGCTGGTTCGCGTGCATCGGCGACGGCGCACCCATCAACGGCTGGTGGCACTGGACCCAGAACTGGGGCCAGTCGCCGTCCCCGTCCAACACCGGCATCAAGTGCTGGCCCGACATGCGCGACTACACGAGGACGTACCAGACGTCGTACGCCGCCTTCGGCAACGGCCGGCCCGCCACGCTGTTCTCCTCGTACGACCAGCAGACGGTGAACACGCACTTCCTGTGGATGCAGCAGAACAGCATCGACACCGCGGCTCTGCAGCGCTTCAACCCCACCGGCGGCGAGGGCCCCACCCGCGACGCCATGGCGACCAAGGTGCGCAGCGCCGCCGAGTCGTACGGCCGGAAGTTCTACATCATGTACGACGTCACCGACTGGACGAACATGCAGTCGGAGACCAAGACGGACTGGACGAACAAGATGTCCGCGCACACCGCGTCCTCGGCCTACGCGAAGCAGAACGGCAAGCCGGTCGTCTGCATCTGGGGCTTCGGCTTCGACGACGGTGACCACCCCTTCACCGCCGACGCCTGCCTCGACGTCATCAACTGGTTCAAGGGCCAGGGGTGTTACGTCATCGGCGGCGTCCCGCGCGAGTGGCGGACCGGCACCGGGGGCTCACGGGCCGGATACCTGGGTGTCTACCACGCCTTCAACATGATCTCGCCGTGGATGGTCGGCGCGATCGGCAATGTGAACGAGGCCGACAACGCCTACAACACCTACACCGTCGGCGACCAGGCCGACTGCAACGCCAACGGCATCGACTACCAGCCGTGCGTCCTGCCGGGCGACCTGTCCGGACGCCAGCGTGCGCACGGCGACTTCATGTGGCGGCAGTTCTACAACGTGGTCCGGGCCGGGGCGCAGGGCATCTACATCTCGATGTTCGACGAGTACAACGAGGGCAACCAGATCGCCAAGACCGCCGAGACCCAAGCCTGGGTGCCCACCAACTCCGGGTTCCTCGCCCTCGACGAGGACGGCACCGCCTGCTCCGCCGACTACTACCTGCGCCTGACCGGCGACGGCGGCCGCATGCTCAAGGGCCAGATTGCGCTGACCCCCACCCGCCCCACCCAGCCGACCGTCCCCACGGGCGGTGACACCACACCGCCCGCCGCGCCGAGCGGGCTGACCGCCGGCGGGCACACCAGCAACTCCGTCTCGCTGACCTGGAACGCCTCGACCGACAACGTCGGTGTCACCGGCTACCGGGTCCTTCAGGTGTCCGGTTCGACCAGCACCCAGGTGGGCACCACCGGCGCGACCTCGTTCACGGTGACCGGACTCGGCGCGGCCACCGCCTACACCTTCGACGTCGTCGCCCTCGACGCGGCGGGAAACGTGTCGCAGCCCTCCAACCAGGTCACCGTCATCACCGACGCCCCCTCCGGCGATGTCGACCTCGCCCTCCACCGCCCCACCACGGAGAGCGGTCACACCCAGACGTACGGCTCGGGCAACGCGACCGACGGCGACGCCAACACCTACTGGGAGTCCGTCAACAACGCCTTCCCGCAATGGGTCCAGGTCGACCTGGGCGCCTCCACCGGCGTCAAACGGATCGTCCTTCGGCTTCCCCCGGCGACCGCCTGGGGCACCCGCACCCAGACCATCTCGGTCCAGGGCAGCACGGACGGCGGCACCTTCGCCCAGCTTCTCGCCTCGGCTGCCCACACCTTCGACCCGGCGACCGGCAACACCGCGACCCTCACGCTCCCCTCCACCGTCACCACCCGCTACGTACGACTCACCTTCACCGCCAACAGCGGCTGGCCGGCCGGGCAGGTCTCGGAGTTCCAGGTCTTCGGCGCCTGAGGAACAGAGGGCCGATCCCGGCGAGCGATGATCGGCACCGGCGAGCTCAACCGGCGCGACGCGGAGCATCGGAGTCAAGTCCGTCCGGATGCCGGGGAGGCCCGGCTCGGCTACCTGTTCCTGCCGGAGGCAGGGGGACGTGGGTACGCCGCGGAGGCGTGCGCGGCGGCACTCGGCTGGTTCGCCGACGCGCTTCCCGGCGAGCCGGTGACCCTCTGCACCCGGACCGCCGACGACCGATCGATGCGCCTCGCGGCGAAGCCGGGGTTCACCGAGGTGGAACGGTTCGAGGAGTGGGGCGCCGAGCAGTGGTTCGGTGTGTGGTCCTCGGTCACGCCGTCCGGTCGAGTTCGTGCTCGACAGAGCCGAGGGCGCTTTCGGTCATCCGGACCACCCGGCACTCCGGGCCGGGCTGTCGTCGAGGAAGCCGCCGGACTGGTGCTGCCACAGCTTCGCGTAGGCGCCGTCCGTGGCGAGCAGTTCGTGGTGGGTGCCCTGTTCGACGATCCGTCCACGGTCGATGACGACGAGCCTGTCCATCTTGGCGACCGTACTCAGCCGGTGCGCCACCACGAGCGCCGTTCTGCCGTCCATCAGCCGCCACAGGGCCTCCTGGACGAGGTGTTCGCTCTCCGAGTCCAGGGCGCTGGTCGCCTCGTCGAGCAGCAGGATCGGCGCGTCACGCAGGATCGCGCGGGCGAGGGCGACCCGCTGGCGCTGTCCGCCGGACAGCTTGACGCCGCGCTCGCCGACGATGGTGTCGAAGCCGTCCGGCAGCGCGTCGCTGAACTCGGTGACGTGTGCCGCCTCGGCCGCGCGCCGGATCTCGGTGTCGGTGGCGTCCGGCCGGGCGAAGGCGATGTTGTCCCGCAGTGTGCGGTGGAACATGGCGGGATCCTGCGGCACATAGGCGATGGCGCCGCGCAGGTCGGCCTGGCGGAGTCTGCTGATGTCCTGCCCGCCGATGAGGATGCGGCCGGCGTCGACGTCCGTCATCCGCAGCAACAGACGGGTGAGCGTGGTCTTGCCGCCGCCGGACCGGCCGACGAGTCCGATCTTCGATCCGTTGGCCACCGCCAGATCGAGTCCCTCGAAGAGGGGGCGCGCGCCCGCGTGGGCGAAGCAGACCCGTTCGAAGCGGACGTCAGCGGCATGGGAGCTGAGGCGTTCGGGCGAGGGCGGGTCGAGTACGGTCGGCGAGGTGAGCAGCAGTTCGGTGAACTGCGCGGCCTCGGTCATCGAACTCTCCAGGCGCCGGTAGATCTGATTGAACTCGAACATGATCCGCGTGGCGTTGCTGTAGTAGGTGAAGGCGACCACGACGGCCTCCACGCCGAGTTCGCCTCCGCCCAGTGCCACGGCCAGCAGCAGGCCCAGGACGTTGGTCAGCACGGACATCGGCGCGACCAGGGTGTCGATGCGCAGGTTGCCGTAGTCCCACGATCTCAGGGTGAGGCGCCGTGACTCCGCGACGCGGGACCGGTGCTCGGCGGCCTCCCGCTCCTCGGCGGCGAACGCCCTGACCGTGTCCATGTTCATCAGACTGTCGGAGACGTGGCCCGACACCCGCGCGATCGCCTCCTCGCGCCGGCGGACGAGCGCTTGACGGCGACGGATCAGGGGGACGACGCACACCGCGGTCAGGGCGATCATCGTGAGGAGCCCCACGACGAGAAGGGGTGCGTAGCGCCACAGCACCACGGCGCCGAACGCGAGCGGGACGAACCGTCCCACGACCGAGAAGGTCAGTGTGTCGACGAACTCCTCGAAGCGCGAGGCGAAGCTCAGGGCCCGCTTGGTCAGCGATCCGGCGAAGTTGTCGTGGAAGAAGGCGGCGTCCTTGGCGAACAGTTCGTCCAGGCCGATCACGTACAGGTGCTCGATGCCGCGGGCGTCGAGCCGGTTGAGACAGTGCAGCCCGATGCGCCAGAGCGCCTCCGAGAACAGCAGGACGCCGGCGAAGGCGAGGACGTACGGAAGCGTGGAGCCGACGGTGGTCGCGGGGTGGTCGGCGATCCGGCCGACGAGTTTGGCGACGATGAGGGGAGCGACGTAGCTGATACCGATGTTGCCGACGGCGGGGAGCAGCAGCGCGGGCGCCGTCAGCCGGCGCCGCCGGGTCAGTTCGCGGGTGTAGTAGCGCAGTGCGAGAACCACCGGGCCCTTGCCCGGCGGGGACTTGCGTGGTGATGCCGGCGATCCCATGCCACCCCCGTGGTGTCGTACGACATCCCCTCTGACCGCCGGGGCCGCGGCGGCGGGGCACTGTCGCGTCGTCGGACGGTCGTACGGAGCTTCGGTGCGCGGGGGGACGACGCCCCCTGGCGTGCCGTGCGCCCGTGACGGGCGGCGGACCGCACTCGATGACTGCAGGTGATCGCGTTCGCACGTTCCGCCACGGACGGCAGTGTCCCGCGCGGACGCCCGCCCGGTCCAAGCATTTCTCGGCCGATTCGACAGCCCGCGCCACTCGACCCGACTCCCCGGCACGGACAACCCTGCCGACTCGGCCGGGGAACCCCGTCCCCCGCTTCCCCGGAAGCGGTACGGAAGGACGGTGCGTCCTTGACGGATGCGTGTCTTTCTTCGATGGTCGGACGACTACGGTCTGCGGTCTCCGGCATGGCTCACCGCGTTCGACGCCCTCGTCGATGTCGGGCGCCGCTCCACGGGGAGCCCTCGCGCGGGAGTCCGGGGTTCAGTGCGCGCCGACGTGGTCCAGGTCGGCGAGCAGCCGTTCCACGTCGGTCATGAGCGAGCCGTAGACATACCACGCGCCCGGCTTGACGAGGGTGCCCCCGCCGATCAGGTCGGTCATGGCGTCGTGCCAGGCCTGGGCCTCGTCGATCGCTTCGCGAAGCTGCCCGCGGGGAGCCGGGCCCGACGGGCCGGCGGCCGCACGTGGTCCGGCGAATCCCTGGACGGCGTCTCCGGCCAGCCGCAGGGTCTCGGCGTACCGGTCGAGGAACTGCTGCCCCAGGTGGTGGTCGGCGTGATCGTTGTGGGCGTTGTCCGACAGGGTCCGCGCGATCCCCCGGACCTGGAGCGACACTCCGCGCAGGGCGCCGAACGCCTCGGCGTACGTCAGGTCCTCGCAGCGGGGATGCGCGGCGCATCGAGTGTTCCAGCGCAGACTCTCGTCGGCCCGTTGCACGTCCTCCTGCGCGCTGGTGAAGCGTTCTTCCAGGTGGCGCGCCTGGTGCAGCCAGGTATGGGCCTTGACGGTGAGGTGTCGCTGGGCCAGACCGGCGCCCATGTCACGCAGCAGGGTTCCCATGTCATGGGCCAAGCCGCGCACGGCGGCGTCGGATTCGTCCAGGTAGAGCGGAGGCAGGACGAGGGCGTTCACGGCGACGCCCACAGCCGCGCCGACAAGGGTTTGGAGTACAGGGGACACCAGGCTGCCCACGGGGTCGGCGGCACTGGCGGCCAGTGCGATGAGCGCGGTGGAGGCGATCTGCACGCGGTCGTCCGTGGAGCGGCGAGGGCCCGCCAGGACCGCGACCACCACGATGGCCACGACGCCGCCCGCGGTCGGTCCCAGCAGCCGGGCGGTCACCAGGGCGAGGACGAGTCCGGCCACCCTCGCGACCATGTTCTGCGCCGCCTGCGTCACGGATCGGTACACCGTGGAGGCGTTCACCGCGAGCAGGGCGGTCGTGACGGCCAGGTAGGGGTGCCCCCCGGGGGACCACGGGGCTACCGCACCCCAGGTGAGCATGGTCGCCGCCAGGGTCTTGACGCCGTACACCGCCTGGCTGCTCCGCTTGCCGCGCAACCGGTCGGTGAGGTGACGTGCCGACCTCGCTTCCTTGGCCAGGGAGTACCCCGGCAAGACAATGGAATCCTGCATGGCCTCGAGAGTGACAGCTTTTGTCGTTGTTTACAGCATGATGTCCGACACGGTGGATGGGGCCGACCCCGCGTGGAGGAAGCGGCGAGGGCCGATGGAGGTGCTCTCCGGGGGAGCGTGGAGGCGTGCCAGGATCCGACGCTTCGAGGGCTGTCGGTCAGCGGGCGTGGCGGCGCACCGCCGGGCTTGGTGTCGGTGCCCGCATGCGGGCAGTGCATTTTCGGACAGTGACCAGCCCTGCGCCGCGCCAGGCGCCGGAAACGATGACCCGGCGCGGCTCCATCCAGGGGCCGTGTTGAAGCTGTCCGGCCTACGAGAACGCGGAACCGAGCTTCACCTTCGGCAGTCGCCGGACTGAAGAGGAACTGCCGGTGGGGGACCCCCTCGGGCTCAGGCCCCCTACGACCCCGTGAGCGCGTCCAACTGCGCGGTGAGGCGGGCGACATCCGCCTCGGCCTTGGCCAGCCGCCCACGGATCTTGTCGACCACGTGGTCCGGCGCCTTCGCCAGGAAGGCCTCGTTGCCGAGCTGATGCCGGCGATGGCCATGGCCGATTTCGGAACCAGCGGGCAGACCCGGTCACCCGGCCGCAGACCGCCGGCGATGAGGGCGTTGGTCACACGATTGCTGCGGTGCTCGAGATCGCTGAAGCTCAGTCGCTCGGCATCGTCCACCACCGCGCAGTCCCCGGGGCGGTGTTCGGCCCGGGCGGACACCAGTCGTTCGAGGCGCTGCCCGACCTCTGTCACGGGGTGCTCCTTCCGGAGAGTACGGTGCTCACCGATGCCCTGGCCTGCGCGCCGTCTCCGAGGGATCCCGTGAAGACCTCTCGGCCCGCGGGACCGTAGTGAACGGTGTCAGCCACCGTCTCCCGTGCGATGAACGCCTGATAGGGCCTGACGGCGGTGGCCACGTCGTCCGGCACCTCGAACGTCAGCTTGATCCGGTCGAGCAGTTGGAGTCCCGCCGCCCCGCGGGCCTGTCGCGCGACCCTCACCAGATCGCGGGCCATCCCCTCGGCGGCCAGTTCCTCGGTGACCCGGGTGTCGAGCACGACGAGGCCGGCGTCGCCGGGCAGGACCGCGGCCCCCGGAGCGTCGGCGACCAGGTGCTGCTCGGTCTCTTCGGGCCGCATGGGGATCCCGGCGATGGTGATGCCGCCATCCTGTTCCCTGGTCCAGGCGCCGGCCGCGACGGCGTCGATGACCTCCTGGGTCCGGCTGCCGAGACGGCGGCCGCACGCCCGTGGGTTCACCGAGAGCTGGAACTTTCCGTAGGGGGTGATGTCGGTGGCGAACACGACCTTGGTCGGTCAGGTGCACACCGAAGTCCCGCCGGAGGTCGTCCAGCGAACCGTAGACATCGGTCCTCGGATACGCGGGGTCGTCCGAGACCCAGATCGGTATGGGGGCGCCCCAGTACCGGTTCCGGGAGATGTTCCGGTCGTGGACGTTCTCCAGCCACTTGCCGAACTGCCCGTCGCGGACGCGCTCCGGCGCCCAGGTGATCTGCTGGTTGAGCTCGAGCATCCTGCTGCGTATACCGCCGAGGGCCAGGAACCAGGACGGAACGGCCCGCTCCACGCTCGCTGCGCGTCAGTCAGCGACGCACATCGACCAACGATCAGATGACCCTGGTGCCGCCCCTGCGCCGCAGCATGTCAGGCCCGCTCGAAGCCGCTCCGGAAGACGCCGCCGTACTCCCCGGGCCTCTCCCAACACGTGTAATGACTGCCAGGAAGATCGGCCAGGTCAATCCCCAATTGCCCCGCCAGATCGGCGGCACCGGTCCTGCGGGTCCGAGAGGGGTCATCGACGGCTTGACAGAGGGCAAGGGCGCCGCGCAGTCCGATCACCACGTACTCGACACGCCTCCCCGCGCCGACCACCGATTCTTCGTGGTGCTGCTCGTGCCGGGCATCCATGACCTGCCCACAGAGCCCGCATCGCAAGTCGTCCCGTGAGGTGTCCACGGCAGGCATCGTACGGTTCCCTCGAACATGTGGGGCCACCAGCCATGCTCACTCCAGAACACCCGGGCGTCGGCTCGCCACGCGGCCCCACTCTCATCACCGATCCGAAAGAAACGCCCCCCGACCGCGTACGCGGAGCGGGCCGGGAGCGCGGTGTGCTGGGTGCCTTCGGGAGAGTGCGGCCGCGGCGCGTACCGGTGTGGTCGGCGTAGCGGACGGTGCGGGTCAGGCCTGTGGCGAGGAGTAGCCGGTGCCGCGGAAGACGGCCTCCAGTGCGACGCGGGCGTACTCCGCGCAACTCGTCCGGCGCATGCAGACCGACGACCCGACCGGCGGGAGCCTCGATCCGGAACGGTCGGTCACTGGTTCAGCGCGATGTCTCCGGATCGGCCCCGGACCGCGTCCAGGGCGGAGAGCGTCGCCTCGTCGAGCGTGACCGCGCCGGCCCTCACGTTCGCCTCCAGGTGTTCGGGGTCGGCCGTGCCGGGGATCAGCAACACGTTCGGGGCGTGGTGCAGCAGCCAGGCCAGTCCGATCTGCGCGGGCGTGACGTCCAACTCACGCGCGGCGGCGATGACGGCCGGCTCGTCGGTCACCTTCGGCATCCCGTCGAAGGCGCTGCCGAGGGGGAAGTAGGGAACCCAGGCGATGCCCTCGTCCAGGCACAGTCGGAGCATGTCCTCGTCGTCGCGGGCCAGGAGGTTGTACGCGTTCTGCACACACGCGATGCCCGCGGGCAGGGCGCTGCGCAGAACGTCGAGGGAGACACTGCTGAGGCCGATCGCACCGATCTTGCCCTCGTCTCGCAGGGCGGTCATCACGGCGAGCTGGTCGTCGAGGGCGACCAGCTGATCCCCTGTGGCGCGCAGGCCGGGGCCGGTGTCCGTACGGCGGAGGTTGACCAGGGGAATCCGGTCCAGGCCAAGGGTCGTCAGGTTGTCCTCGACGCTGGCGCGCAACTGTTCGGGGCGCTGTGCGAGGCGGAGCGGGAGCGGACCCTCGGAGTCGGGCTCGGCGCCCACTTTGCTGACCACCATGACGTCGTCCTCGGGGCGTACGGCTTCGCGGATCGCTTCGTTGGCGAAGCCGTGGCCGTAGAACTGGGCGGTGTCGATGTGGTCCACTCCCAGCTCGACGCAACGGCGCAGCATCGCGATCGCCGCTCCGCGGTCGGTCCGCAGGCGCTCCAACTGCATCGCACCGAAGCCGATCCGCGACACGGTACGGCCCGCGAACCGTGCGGTGCCACCAGCGCGCGGCGCGCCGGACGCGGTGACCTGAGGAAATCGGGCGGGGACGGCCATGTGCGCTCTCCTTCGGTGGGACCATGGACGAAGCGGAGTAACTCCGTTTCGTTCACCGTAGCACTAACCGGAGGTCCTCCGTTTTGTCTGAGAGTGAGACCACGCCCACAGACCGCAGTGCGGCTGCCCCGGACCGGCCGGCACGCGCCGACGCACGGCGGAACCGCGACAGACTCCTCGCCGCCGCCCGGGACGCCTTCGCGGCGACATCGGAGGCCGTGCCGCTGGACGCGATCGCCCGTGCGGCCGGCGTCGGGATCGGCACGCTGTACCGGCACTTCCCCACTCGTGAGGCACTCGTGGAAGCCGTGTACGCCGCGGAGCTCGACGAGGTGGTGTCCAGTGCGACGGTGCTCCTCGGCGAGTTTGAGCCCGCGGTCGCACTGCGTGCCTGGATGACTCGGTACGCGGCGTTCTTCAAGATCAAGCGCGGCATGTCCGATACGCTGCGCGCAGGCTGGGCGTCGGGCAGCATCGCCACGCCCGCGACGCGGGAACGCGTCACGGCCGTCATCGCCATGATGCTGCGCAGCGGGGCGGAGGCAGGTTCGCTGCGCTCGGACGTCGATCCCGAGGACGTCACGATGATGCTCCTCGGCGTGTTCCTCTCGACCGCGGCGATCGACGCGCAGGACAGGGCCGAACAGCTCCTCGACCTGATCGTCGACGCGCTGCGCCCCGCCCTCGAGCCGAAGCGCCGGTAACGTCCGTCGACGGCACGTGAAGTGAAGCACGGAGCTCACCCGGGTGACGTTGCCTGCTCGATCCGAAGCCTCCGCTGCGACGTCGTCCGCGGACGTCGCAGGAGTGGGATGCTCTCCGCGCGCCGCCTCAGCGGAAGATGAGCTCGACGTCCTTCTCGTCTGGCGCCTCGTGAGGTGAGGGGTGTTCGATGGAGAACCGAGCCTCTCGCCTGACAGGCTTTGACCAGAGTCTCCAGCCCGACGACATGCCCAACCCCTCCTGGCTGGGCAAGCCGATCGACGCTCGCCCGCTGTTCGGGCCGGAGCCGGCGTCGCTCCTCGACCTGTTACGCGGTCTGCGGCGCAATGAGTGGAGCCGGGCCGCGGTGCCGGGCTGGACCGTGCGCGATCTCGCCGCCCACATTCTCGGCGACTACCACGGCCGCCTCGGCTGGAGCACAGAGAGTCATCAGCGCGCCAAGGCGGTCGGAGAGACGATGGAGGCGTTCATCCGCCGGGTCAACCAGGAATGGGTCGATCTCCACGCCGATCACCGTCCCGCCGAGCTCATCGAGGCCCTGGAACTGGCCGGGACCGAGGTCGCCCGTCAATTCGAGGGCGACGACCTCGACGCCAGGGGCCTGGGAGTGTCCTGGGCCGGGGCTGATCCAGCGCCCAAGTGGCTGGACATCGCCCGGGAGTTCACCGAGTACTGGACCCACCGCCAGCAGATCCGCCACGCCACCGGCCGGGACACCGACCCGGAGACCGACGTTCTCTCCACGGTCCTGGACACCTTCATGAGGGCCTTGCCCCACACACTGCGTCACACGCCCGCACCCGCCGGGACACAACTCCAGATGGTCATCGTCGAGCCAGCCGTCGGCACCTGGACCGTGACCGCCACCGCGGACCGCCGGTCACTGGCCGAAGCACCCCGCGGCCGGCCGGCCGCGTCAGTACGGCTGGACGCGGAGACCGCCTGGCGGCTCTGCACCCGCGGCATCGATCCTGGTACGGCCCTCGCCCGGGCCCGCATCAGCGGAGAACGCCAGATCGCCGAAGCCGCCTGCCAGATCGTGTCCATCGTCCGCTGATGGACGCTGCGCCGTCCACACGTGCTCACTCCGCCTCGGCTGGTGCCGTCACCGCGAACGATCACCGGGGTGGTGTGACGACTGGGTGTCGGCAGCGGTGGACGTCGCGCAGGTCGGCTGAAAGTCGGCTGAAGGTCGCGCCATGGTCTGTCAGTTGCCTGGTCTAGGGTCGCCCGCATGGCTGAGCCTTCCTTTCTGACCGCCGTCCGTGAGTCGTACGACACGGTCGCCGCCGATTACGTCGAACGCGTCCCGCCTCCGGCCGAGATGGACCCGCTGTCACGCGCGATGCTGGCGGGTTTCGCCGAACTGGTGCGGACGGCCGCTCTGGGGCCGGTCGCGGACCTGGGGTGCGGCCCCGGACGTGTGACGGCGCACCTGGCCGGGCTGGGGGTGCCCGTCTTCGGCGTCGATCTGTCGCCGAAGATGGTCGGGCTGGCCCGGCACGCCTATCCGAACCTGCGGTTCACCGAGGGCTCGATGACCGCGCTGGAGATGAGGGACGACGAGCTCGGCGGCATCCTGGCCTGGTACTCCACCCATCACACACCCCCACAGTGGCTGCCGGATGTGTTCGCCGAATTCCACCGCACGCTCGCGCCCGGCGGCTACCTGCTCTGGGGAGACTACGTCGGCAATGAGCGGCTGCAGCCGACCCACGGCTATGGCCGTCCGGTCTCCTACGAGTCGTACCTCCTGCCCCTGGACCGCATGGTCGACCTGCTGGGCCAGGCCGGACTCGTCGTCACCGCGAGACTGGAACAGGAGCCCGGCGGACGCGTGAACAGACCCCACGCCTGCCTCCTGGCCCGCAAGCCCGAAACGCCCTGACGGGGCGCGTTCCCGGGGCAGCGCCTGTCTGGGGTCGTGATCACATGGCGGGGGAAAAGGGCTGGAGGGATGATGATCGTTCTGATAGCTTCCAGCCGACCGTGACACCGTTTGAGGAGGTGAGACCCATGAGAGCTGTATCCGTGTGGGTGCTCCCCCTTGCCGTCACGGCCGGTGACTGACGTAGGTGTCGCCGGGAGCGCCTCGACAACAAGGCCCCCCCGAAAGGCAACACCTGTGCACTCTCTGCAGTTCACCACCGAGTCGTCGTCGAACGGCATCCTCGAACGCGACTTCACCGTGCGCGACGTCCCCGGCGTCCTCTGGTCGCCGGCCTCCGACGTGGCCGATCGTGCGCCCCTGATCCTGATGGCCCACGGCGGCGGCAACCACAAGAAGCACCCGGCGATGTCCGGCCGCGCACAGCGCCTCGTGACCGGCTGCGGCTTCCACGTCGCCGTCATCGACGCGCCCGGTCACGGCGACCGGCCGCGCACGGCGCGCGACGAGGCGGAAATCACCGAGTTGTTCCGGGCGAGGGCGGCGGGTGAGCCGGAAGGCCCGATCGTCGTGCGCTACAACGACCACTTGGCGGAGCTCGCCGTGCCCGAGTACCAGGCGACCCTGGATGCCCTCCAGAAACTCCCGGAGGTCGGCACCGACGGGCCGGTCGGCTTCTGGGGCATCAACATGGGCACCGCCATCGGCGTACCGTTCGTGGCGATCGAACCCAGGGTCACCGCCGCGGTCTTCGGTCAGCATTGGCCCGATGTCCTGGCCGAGAAGGCGAAGCGGATCACCATCCCGATCGAGTACGACATGCAGTGGGACGACGAGCACATCTCGCGCGAGGAGGGTCTCGCGCTGTTCGACGCCTTCGCCTCGAAGGAGAAGTCGTTGCACGTGAACTCGGGCAAGCACAAGGAACTGCCTCGGTTCGAGGTCGACAGCGCGGTCCGGTTCTTCGCCCGGCACCTCGGCGGAGCGGTCACCGCGGCGGCCTGACCTGAGCGGTCGCGGCGTCCGGCTCGCCGGCCGGGCGCCGCGACCGCGGGCCCGGGTTGAGGCCCCGTATCCGCCCCACCGTCGGCGGCCGGGCGAGGAACTGCCCACCGGGAAGCAGGAGTACAACCGCGCACACAAGCAGGTCCGCGCCCGCGTCGAGCATGGCCCCACGCGAATGAAGACCTGGAAGCTCCTCCGGAGCAATGCTCAGAACCTGTGGATCGGCGGAGGACGCGGAAGGCCTACCTTCCCGAATGATCCTGTGATGGTCTCCGAGCAGGCCCGCGTTGGCGCGCGGCTCGGGAAGGCACGCCCGTGGTCAGCGTAGTCACCGACGACGGCTCGACCCAGTCCGGCTCCCTGATTGACGAGATCGTGCGGGAAGGCGCCCGTCGTATGCTCACTGCCGGGTTGGAGGCCGGAAGTCAACGATTACATAGCCGAGTTGGCTGCCGAAACCGACGAACACGGCCGGCACCTGGTGGTCCGCAACGGCCACCATCAGCCCCGGACCGTGGTCACCGCCGCCGGACCGGTCGAGGTCAGGGCACCACGGGTGAACGACTCCCGGACGGACGAGGCGACCGGCGAATGGAAGCGGTTCTCCTCGAAGATCCTCGCACCGTGGTGCCGCAAGTCGCCGAAGATCGCCGAGGTGCTGCCGCCGCTCTCCCTGCACGGCCTGTCCAGCGGCGACTTCGTGCCCGCGCTGGAGCAGTTCCTTGGCGGCGCGGCCGGCCTGTCGCCGGCCACCGTGACCCGGCTGACGAAACAGCGGCGGGACGACCACGCTGCCTTCCAGCAACGCGACCTCTCGGACCGCGACTTCGTGTACGTGTGGGCGGACGGAGTGCACCCGAAGGTCCGGCTCGGGCAGACCCACTCCTGTGTCCTGGTCCTGCTCGGTGTCCGTTCGGACGGCACCAAGGAGCTGATCGCCCTGGCCGAGGAGCTGCGAGAGTCCACCGAGTCATGGGCCGACCTGCTGCGCGACTGCCGCCGACGAGGCATGCGCGATCGGGAGCTGGTCGTTGGCGACGGAGCGATGGGTCTGTGGAAGGCGCTCGCCGAGGTGTTCCCGGCCGCACGGCATCAAAGGTGTTGGGTCCACAAAGCCCGGAATGTCGCGAACTGTCTGCCGAAGTCCGCGCAGCCACTACGAGGCAACCGTTCTGATCGCAGTCCTCACCGAATGGCTCTGACCGGCAGACGGCCTTCCGGTCGTCGCTCACCACTCCCGGGTGGCGATCAGCTCCTCTACATCCGCGTCCGTGAACCCGTATGCCGACGCGACAAACCAGAAGTCCTCAGCGATCACTTCGCGCGCAACCGTCTCGATCTCACTCCCGGCTGCGTCGAACTCCGCCTCCAGACGGTTGAATTCCTCCGTTGCGGCCTGGGCTAGCGCATACAGGGCCCCCAGATCCGACGGCTGCTCACCCTCAATCCGCTCGCACAGCCGCAACAGGATCGCCCTGCCCCGGTCGACGAGATGATCGGGGAAGTACGAGTCCGCATACATCTGCCGCAGAAACGTGTGCCCTGCTACCTGTTGGTTCGTGATCGGCATGGCGCTTGCCCATCACCTAGAAGTACTGACGCGCCGATCATGTACGACACCACTGACAACGACGCCGCCCACGTACGCCAGGCCGCTCGTGACCAGTACTTTCACAACACGCCGCTGTAGCAGGCCAGGGGGGCAGGCCGAGTAAGGCGAGGGAGTGCGGGCCCTTTCGTTCGTGTCGGACGGTGGGGCGGCGGTAGCCGAGGAGCCAAGGGATCGACCGTTCGATCTTCCAGCGGTGCCGCTCATCCGTTCACGGTTGCCGAGGCGGCAGCCCAGGTCCCGCCACCTCTCCAGGCGGGCGGCGCCGTGCTCGGACCGGATGCTCTCGGCGCCGTTGAGAGGATCCGCCAACTTCAAGGCCGGAGGCCCTCCATGCGCCGGACAGCGGCGAAACGACTTCGGCGGCTGGGGCTTCTCTTATGGACCACGTCGCGCGAATCAGGGACCCGTAAGATCGGGACGATTGCTGCGTGAGGGGGCGGGATGACGGGGACTTCTCCGGCTTCAGGCGACGTACTGGACCCGGTTCGGCAGCACTTCCGGGACCCTGCGAATGGAATCGACGTGGGACCTGGCTGGCGGCAGTTGGTGCTCGAGTGCCATGAGGCGGTGGTTGCGGAGTTCCCGGAGTACGAGCTCGGGGCCATAAAGCAGAAGCTGGGGTCTTTGGCCTTCCAGGCGTCTCCGCGGCCGTGGAAGCCTGGCGGCAACTGGACGCACCCCGAGTACGCACGCCTCCATGCTGTCACTGATGCCTTCGCTGACCGCAGTGAAGGCATCTGCGAGCGTTGTGGTGCGGATGGCTCACTGCGCGAGGGCCGACGGATCCTCCTAGTGCTGTGTGATCAGTGCGAGACCCTCGTTCCGGCGCACGGTCGTCTCTGACCGGTGGTCGCAGGTCATCGCGCGGATCGTAGGAAGGTGAGTTTCTCAGATCGAATCTGTGCGGCTACTGCCTGGCGGCCTTGCCAGTAATGAGTAATTCTGAATCTCAGGCCGTCAGCCGATGCGGATTTCCCGGGATAGGCAGGGGCGAGAGGCGCGTGAAGTGCTCGGTGGAGATGATCACGCGGCGGGTGTCCTCGGGTAGGCGGGTGAGGATTCCGGGCAGGGAGCGCTCGCGCGCGACTTCTCCGCGGTGTGAGGTGATTGCGCGCCACTTCTGGTCAACCCAGGGTGTCACGTCGACGGTTGTGGTCACGTACTCGTCCGGGACGGAGAGGACGGTCTTGCCCACGTCGGTCAGTAGCGGCCCCAGGGCGTCGACGCCCGAGTGCGGGTGGGTGGCTGCGTAGAGGGCGCGGATCTGCCAGGGTTCGCCGGCGTCCGGGTAGAGGTGGGCGAGCCCAGCCGCTTGGACGGCGAGCAGGGCCACCCGGTGGGTGTGGCGATGGTCTGGGTGGCCGGTCAGCTGACCGACGGCGTCATGGGTGACCACGATGTCCGGACGGAACTCCCGTAGCTGTGTGACCAGTTGGACGATGGCCTCGTCCAGGGGAGCGTCGCAGAATCGGGGTCTCTCAGGCGCCGACGCGTCGTTGTGGGCGTCGCGGTATCCGAGCAGGCGTGGTGGGCCGGCCCCGAGGACGGTCAGTGCCTCAGCCAGCTCGGCTGCCCTGTGGCTGCCGGGAGCCCAGGTAGCGGTGATGACCCTGGTGCGTGCACCTCTGGCGGCATGTTGGGCGAGGACGCCTCCAGCGAGGAGACTTTCGTCGTCGGGGTGTGCGAACACGCCGAGTAGTGAGGGCGAGGAGGGGGAAGCGTATACGGGCACGGGTCGTGCTCCTTCTCGCGGTGACTGTTGGGCAAGGGTGCCGAGGCCTCGCGGCAGCCGACGGCGGGGAACTACCCCCGCCGGCGTGGGGGCGACGCGTACTTCGTGTGAGGATCGGAGACCACGTCCGAGTATCCGCGCAAGCGGGCGGACCAGGTGGAGACCGCCAACGCCCCTGACACGGGGCGGAACCACGGATCCGCCATGAACTGTTCACGGCCGGGGTGGACTCGACCCACACCAGCAGGGACAGCTTCCTCGCATCTTGCAGACCGACGACCCGCACGGGTCACGCCTCCACGCGCGGGGGCACACGAACCGGTTTGGGGCGAGGAGTTGTAGGCCGCCCTCCCCCCCCGCACGCCGGGGGCCGTCTGGAGGGCGATGCCGACCAGTTCGGTCGCTTCACGTAGAGAGCTGGGGACCCGGTCCGAGCGGCCTGCCCGGCGACGCCGCCGACGCGATGATCAAGGCTCTCCCACGCGAAAGTGACACGAATGGCACCCTGCCCGCCTGGACAGCGATCACCACCGCGACGCCCGCACTCCGCTTGCTGAACACGGCCTCCGATAGTGCGCGACGGCCGGGGAAGTGCCAGCGCGCGATGGCCGATCCGGCACAAGCGGTGCCAGCGATCTGTTCCAGGGAGGCCCCGGTTCCGTGTGCGGCGACCTCGCTCCGGGGCCCGGGAGGATCCCATTCCCGCATGGTTCCCCGGCGTCCGCACGGCACGCTGGACGGTCATGACGTCATCTCCGGGCCTCATCGATCTGCCTCTGGATCCCCGGCCCGCCGCTGGGCCTGGTTGACGCGACGAGTCCTGCGCTATGGGTTGACGCGCTTACGGCTTCTGCATACGTTGCGTCTTGCAGAATCGAAATGAATCGTTTCAAAAACTTTCGGACCGTCACGAACCCACTCTGGCCTGCGCGTTCTTCGGTAAGCGCCGTCGCGTCCGGGCCATCAAGGCAGCATCGCAACCTCGGAGTCCGCGTGATCATTTCCGGTAGAAGGCGTCTGCCCCGCAGACGCGGTTTGGCTGGTGCGGCGTTCTCGCTGGGCCTTGCCCTCGTCGTCGCCCTGCTCGCCCAGCCGATGGCAATGTCCGCCGCAGCGGCGACGTCGGCTCCCGTCTCCGCGGAACACGCGGCCCGGTCCAAGTCGCCCCGGGCCACGAGTGACTGGCGGGAGTACGTCCGGACACCGAAGCGTGCCGACGTGTGCCCGGTGTCCGTGGTCAGCACAACAGGCGCCGTCGAAGGCGCCCGAAACCTTCTGTGCGGTGGTTCCGGCGGAGCGACGCTGACCTACGACGGCGGCGGAGAAGCACCTACCGTCCTTCTCGACTACGGCCAAGAGGTAGGCGGTCTGCCCTACTTCACCGTCTCCGCCAAGTCCGGGTCTCCGACCCTGAAAGCGGCGTACAGCGAGGGCCTGCAGTACATGAGTCCGTCCGGTGACGGGTCGCCGCCCTGGGCCGACGGCGACGGCTCCCGGTTCAACACCTACCAGGTGTCCGGGCCGGGCACGATCACCAACCGCTCCGCGCAGGGAGGCGAGCGGTACGAGCAGATCACGCTCTCCACGCCGGGTCGCCTCACGCTGAGCAAGGTCGGAATCAAGTACATCGCCGACCGCACCCAAGCCGACGGGTACGGGGGTCACTTCCTCTCGAGTTCGGACGAGTTGAACAAGATCTGGTATGCCGGTGCCTACACCTTGCAGACCAATCTCGTTCCGACCAACTCCCTTCCCGGGACCTGGTCCGTCCGGGACGGTGCCATGGATGCCGGCGGGTCGAAGATCAATGACGGTGCCGGGGTCCTGAACCGCGGGTCCGACTGGAGCGACTACACGACGACCTTCCAGACCAAGATCGTTCACAACCAGGCCGGATGGATGGTTCGCGCGCAGAACTCGCAGAACGGCTACCTGTTCATCCTTGACGACAGCACCGACACCGGCGGCGCTCCGAATACGCTGCAGAAGTTCAATGTCCATGACGGGGCCTACACGAGCCTCGGCTCTGTGACTCTGCCGTCGTCCGTGAACGAGGGCACCTGGCACACGGTGGCCACCACGGTGTCCGGAACCAGCATGACGATCTTGCTGGACGGCAGGCAGGTCGACCGCGCCGACATATCGGCTCTGCCCTCCGGCGCCGTTGCCTATCCGACCGGGACCATAGGGTTTCGTGAGTTCGGCGACGAGGAGGCGGCCTTCAAGGACCTCACTGTCGTCAGCGGTACAGGCAAGACGCTCTACAGCAGTCCTCTGTCCACGCCTGCCGCGCTCGCTGACTTCACTCCTCCGGGGTCCAACGCGCTCGCGTCGGTCCTCGACGGAGCCAGGCGTGACCGTGCAATCTGGAGCGGCGACATCCTGGTGGAGGGCCTCACCGACTACTACTCCGTGAACAATCCGGAGTACATCAAGCAGTCCCTGAACCTGCTGGGCAGCCGGCAGCTTTCCAGCGGATTCGTTCCCGGCGCCCTCCACCCGGCAAGCGTGCCGCACCTCGGACCGCTCACCCCGGGCGACACGACCACCTACTCGGCCACGTACTCCATGTACTTCGTTGCAGGCCTGGCAAGTTACTACCTCCACACCGGCGACAAGGATTTCGTCGCCAAGGAATGGCCCATCGTCAAGCGTGAACTCGCTTGGAACGCCACACGGTTGGACGGGAACGGCCTGTTCTCGACCAGAGCCGGAGTCGACGGCGCAGACTGGGACTTCTACGACAGCGACAAGGGTGGCGAGGTCTCCGCCTACAACATCCTCTACTACAAGACGCTGCTGGACGGTGCGGCACTGGCCACCGCGGCAGGAGACGCCTCACAAGCCGCTGCCTACAAGGCCGACGCCGAGGCGTTGCGGACGCGGATCAACGAACGCCTCTACGACCCGAAGAGTGGCCTCTACAAAATCAGCGACACTCAGTCCGGAGTCGCCCAGGACGCCAACGCCCTGGCAGTCCTGTACGGAGTCGCGCCGTCCTCGAAGCAGGCGGAGATCCTCGCCAGGCTCAAGTCCGCCCTGTGGACCACGCCTTACGGACCGCTTCCCTTCTCCTCCGACGCCGGCAACAGGGACTTGGTCAGCCCCTTCGTCAGCGGGTTCGAACTCCAGGCACGCCTGGCGGCGGGCGACACCGCGAACGCACAAGAGCTCCTGCACGATGTGTGGGGTCACATGATCGCTCCCGGACCGAACCAGACCGGGACCATGTGGGAGAACATCTCCGGCCGCGACGGCACACCCGGCCTCGGGTCGGGAGCGAGCCTGTCCCACGGATGGTCCACAGCCCCGACCTCCGCACTGTCCAGCTACGTCCTGGGCGTTCGTCCGGATACCGCGGGATACACCAGTTGGACGGTCCAACCCAGCCCCGGAGACCTCACCTGGGCGCGCGGAAGTGTTCCTACTCCGCACGGAGACATCGGCGTCCGCTGGGCCGCAAGGACTGGCGAAGGCCGGTTCACCCTGACCGTCGACGCCCCCAAGGGCACCAGCGGCACCATCGCCATCCCGGTCTCCGGGCGGGCCCAGACCGTCGCCGTCAACGGCAAGGTGGTGTGGCGCCACGGGGCCTTCACCTCGGCGCCGGGAGTCACCGCTGGGCACCTTGAATCCGGCTACGTCCACCTGAAGGTGAAGCAGTACAGAAGCTACGAGGTCACCTCGCGCTAGTTGACGCCTCGGGCGACGCTCGCCCGGTGACATCACGGCAAGGCTGCCGGCGGTGTTCACGTCCAGAACATGGTGGTGCCTGCCGCAGCGAACTGCGGCAGGCACCACGGCAGTCAGGACGCTGTTCCTTTGGAGTGGACACTCTGACCATAGATCTTGATGGTCCGGGGGAGATGTCCAGGTGGGACGCAGTCGAAAGATGCCTTGAGGTGATCAACGGGATGCTTCACAAGGTCCGGACCGGGAGTTCCTGACGTGACCTGACGGGCCCGCGACGCCTGTTCGAGCGAGATGGGTCCTCAATGGCGCGTTGCGGAGGGCGAGTTGGGCGGCGGCGGATCGGGAGGTGGGGTGAGCCGTACCGTGCCGCCTGGCTCGGTGCAGCCGTGCGCACCGGAGGTGAGGATGGTGCAGGCCCTGGCGTCGGACGGCGTGTCGGCCGCGACCATCGGACTGTAGACGTCGGTGTCGTAGTGCACCCGCCTCTGGCGGATCGTGCCTTTCGCGGACACGACACGCGCGATGTCGCCGACGTCTCCCCAACTGATGCGTGTCCAGGCGGCCTTGCAGGAGTCGCTGTAGCGCAACTCGACGTAGACGCCTTGGACCTTGGTGAGGGCGGAGGTCCAGGGGTCGCCGCATCCCTCCGTTTTCGGGTCCTTGCCCGTACAGCTCTGCTCGAAGCAAGTGATGTCGAGCTCGTTCGTTCCGGAGCCACCCGTGGCGGAAGACCGATGGGTTTCGGTCGGATCCCCGGCAGGGTGCGTCACCCGCAGCGCGACGGTGACTCCGCCGATGATGAGAACCATGGCGGCGGCCGGCACGATCCAGCGGCGGGTGCGGCTGGTCCACGGCTTCCGTGGGAGTACACGAGACGTTGGTCCCGCGGCCGCGTCGGCCGAGAACCGGGCAGCATCGGTCTCCGGCGGGATGTCAGAGGACGTACCCGGCTCAACGGGCTCAGGGGATTCGACGTGCTCGGGGGCCTTCGCGGACTTGGGAGATGTGGCGGGCCCCGAGTGTTCCCGCCGCTCGGGCGAGCGCTGTCGGCTCCAGGCCCGTGCCGCCAGCTCCCACAGCGCGGCAAGCCGCGCCGGGTCCGCGCCGACCATCCGCGCCAACGCTTCCGCGGCCTGCGGGGGAGGCAGTGACCTGCCGTTGAGATACCGCTCCCATGACGACTTGCTGTGCAGTGTGCGCTCTGCCAGTGCGGCCAGGCTCAGACCGCTGCGGTCCTTGAGCCGGCGCAACTGCTCGACGAGGGCCCGCACGTCGGGTTCGAGTGTGTCGGGAAGCGGTTTCCAGTCGGCCATGTTCCCCCTCGGTCGTTCTCACCCCTTATGGCTCCCACCCTGCTGGAAGCGCGGTCCCGAGCAAACCCCTGGGGATGGATCGCGCCAAGGTGATGACGGAGCGTCAGCGAGCGCGGTATGACAGGTGGATGAACCTGTCCGGCGGTGTCGGCCGACGGGCGGCGGTGTCGGCCGCCGTCTGCTCGGTCGTCTTCGCTGCGACGTGTGCCGCGAGCGCGCCACCCACCGATCACGCGACGTATGTGATCGGGTCCGGCGCCTTTTCCGACGACTGGAGCGAGGAACCGCTCTTGGAGGTGGGCCGGGTGCCGCGCAGCGATCTGGTCGGGCTGTGGCAGGCAATCCTGTGGGCGGACGGCTACCTGCCCGGCTCCGGCATCACCTGCTCGTTCGACGCCGCCACGAGCAGGGCGACCCAGACGTGGCAGACGAACCACGGCCTCGGCGTCGACGGAATCGTCGGCGCGGTAACGTTCGGCTTCGCGGCCCGAAGGCTTGTCTCGGTGCCGCCGTGGACGGCGTACCGCGGTGAGAGGTACACCCTGCCGTTGCTCCGTGGTCGCGGTGGGGTGTACGAGGTGTACGACGCGGGCCGTTTCCACGGGCTGCGGACGAACGAGGTCACCCTGGCGAGCTGTCGCCGCTGACCGGGTCCGCCCAGCTGTCGTGCTCCGTCACACAGAGCTGGTGGTCGACCGCCTGATCCGCCCCGCCGTCCGCGCTGTCCGAGCCGTCCGGGTGATCTCCTCGAGTCGAGATGACGAGACAGGCCAGCGCTCCGCGCGGAGTCGCGACCGTCATGGCGGTGCGCGAGGCGCCGGGGAGCGCATGCTGGGTGGCGGAGCCCTGGGCGGCGACGAGCAGTCGCTCCGTTCCCCGAGCCGGTCCCGCCTCGGCCCACACCGTATGGCAGGCCGGGCTGTACCGGAGGGTGAGGACGGTCCCGTAGGTGCGCAGCGCGTGCACGACCGTGCTGAAGCGGTCACACCTCTCCCGGTAGGGGTCCTGTCCCTGGCAGGCGTGACCGCGGCACCCTACTCCCGCAGCCCCCGCGTCCGACGACCGCAGCGGCCACGGCCACGTCGGTGCGCCCGGCGGTGCCCCACGCGGCGCGGGCGGTCTGCCGGGGCCGCCGGTCCAGGGGTGAAGGAGAGCCAGAACGGTGAACAGGGCGCCGGCTCCGATGACGGCACCGGCGGCCATGACCCTTCGGCCCACGACAGCGGCGACCGTTGTCCCAGGACTCCCGGGGGCAGGGGTGGATCCAGGCGGGTCAGGCGGTGCCTGCTCGCTCTTCGACGCCCCGGGAGGAGCCGCGTCCCCGTCGGTGGTGCCGCCGAGTTCGGTGGTCTTGTCCTGCCAGGCCACCGCAGCCGACTCCCAGAGGACACGTAATCGCCCCTGGTCCGCGTCGGCCAGCCGGCCGAGAAGCTTGACCGCCCGCCACGGGGGCAGCTTGTGTCCGTTGAGGTAGCGGTGCCAAGAGGTGGTGCTGTACGCGGTCTTGGCGGCGAGCGAGGCCAGGCTCAGCCCCGCACGGTCCTTGTACAGCCGCAGCTCTTCGATCAACCGGGAAGCCTGGGGAGGGAGTTCATCCGGCAGCGGCTGCCATCGGCTCATCAGCATCCCTCGCCCGGGCCTAGTCTCGCGTACCCCACCAATGTCCCACCGCGCGTCCCGCACTGTCCCGGCACGGTGCCAGACCGCACCGTCTTTTCACAGGTCAGCACGTGAGGCGTCCCGGCTTTTTTCCTGCTGCCGGACCTTTCTTGCGAGCTCGGGGGCCGGTCCCGCAGGGTCGATGGCGCGAGAACACCAGCCAGGCGGTAGGGCGGCAGGGCGCACATCCCGCACAGCGCACGCCCGGCACGGCTTCAACACGTGGAGGTCATCACCATCATGTACGCACGAAAGAACTCCGCACGAAAGAACTCCGCACGAAAGAGGGTTGTCCTCGCCGCGGCTGTCACCGCGCTCGGCGCGGGCCTGGTCCTCGCGCCCTCGGCGAGCGCCTCGACGGGCGGCATGAACCCGCACGCCGTTCCGTTCAGCGGGCCGTTCAAGGCGTGGACCGCCTCGCACCACGCGTCAGACATCCCGGGGGCATGGGCGCACGGCCACAGGGGTCCCCTCGACAATGGCCGGATCATGGTGGACGGGACCCTGTATGACACCAAGTACGACCACAAGGCGGCCTGCGTCCAGATCCACGCCAAGTACGCGGACGGCGGTACGCGCGACGAGTGGGTGTACACGAGCAGCAAGAACGGGAAAAGTATCGGTCCCGGGGGCGGCTACACCTTCGCGTCGAGTGTACGGACGATCTGGGTCCGCGAGGGTCTCGGCACCGGAGGCCGTTGCACGAAGATGGCCAAGGGCGTGCACACCATCTATCAGCGCTGACGGCTCAGCACCCAGTACCGGGCCCGGCGTGCCGCGTCGGGCCCGACGTCTCCCATGACGCCGGCTCGGCCACCGGCGGATACGGCAATCCCGTAGAGCCGGCAGGCGTACGCGTACCTAGTGCCGCGGCAGGCAACGTTCGCCCTTCGAGGAGCGGCGTCCGGTGCGTGCTCTCGGCGTGCCGGCCGGAAGTCCTCGTACCGGACGTACTTGGGCTTTCGGCCGGTGCGGCGAGAGTGCGTGCCGGGCGTCGCGACGGGGCGAACGTTGCCTGCCGCGGCACTAGTCTCCGCCGACCAGGTCCGCGAGCCCGGGGTTGCGGTTCCCCGACGACGGTCGGGCCGGGAGCACGGGCCGATCCTGACTCTGAAGACGCCGTGTGTGCCGTCGGATTCCTCGTGGACCGAACGTGTCCGGGCAGCGGTTCCGCCTCGGCGTCCAGGAGCCCGACAGCATCCTGGACGACGACCGGTTGATCGAGTGGCGCGTTGGCCGCGCACGGAATGGAGTGCCGCATGCGTTGTTCGCCGTCGCCCAGCGCTGCGTGCGATGCGTGGTCGGCCCGGTGGTCGCACCCGACCACGAGCCGGACCGCGGCAGGTGGGCGTACTGTTCGGCGATGTGTTCAGCCGGCGATCCGCTCCGGATCGAGGACCACGGGCAGTTCGACGAGTCCGCGGAACGCCGGGAAGGGCACGGTCAGCCAACGCGCCTCGTGCGGGGGCACGGCCAGCGTGATCTCGGGATACCGGCGGAACAGCGTGGTGAGCGCGATGTGCATCTCCAGGCGGGCCAGCGGCGCCCCGACGCAGTAGTGGGGGCCGTGCCCGAAGGCCAGGTGGGGCTGACCTCCCGTGCGTGACACGTCGAGCCGTTCGGGTTCGGCGTACGCCTCCGGGTCGCGGTTGGCGGAGGTGATGGCGATCTGGACGAGTGCGCCCTTGGGGATCACCACACCGCGCATCGGGATGTCCTCGGTGGCGTGGCGGAAGGTGGAGCTCTCCACCGACCCTTCGTACCGCAGCAGTTCTTCGACGGCCTGCTTCAGGGCCTCGGGGCTCGCGAGGGCCGCGCGGTGCTGGTCCGGCTTCGAGAGCAGGTGGAACACGGCGTTGCCGATGAGGTACGCGGAGGTCTTGTGACCCGCGAAGAACAGCACCCACGCCGTTGAGACCAGCTCATGGTCCGTCAGAGCGCCGTCCTGGTCCTGGGCCGCGATGAGCGCGCTCATCAGGTCGTCGCCGGGCGTGCTGCGCTTGCGCGCCACGAGGTCGACCAAGAGGTCGCGCAGTTTCCCCTCGGCCTCCTCCAGCGCCTTCTTGGCCTCCGGGCCGAATCCGGTCTTCGCCACGGTCCCCGCCCACTGGTGGGCGCGCTCGCGCTCGTCCTCCGGCACGCCGAGGAGTTCGCAGATGACCTGGAGCGGCAGCGGGAACGCGAAGTTCCGGAGCAGGTCGATGGACGCGTCGGTCGGGCAGCGCTCCAGCAGGTCCTCGGTGACCTGCTGGATACGCGGGCGCAGCAATTCCACGCGACGCGGGGTGAAGGCACCCTGCACGATCCTCCGCAGCCGGGTGTGCTTGGGCGGGTCGGAGAACAGCATGTTGTCGTCGAGCGCGATGGAGGAGTCGCCGAAGATGCTGTGGTACGCGTCGAGGGCGCCGTACATGTCCTTGCTCAGCCGGGGGTCGGCCAGCGCGGCGCGCGCGTCGTCGTAACGGGTGATCAGATAGGTTTCCACGCCGTGCGGCGGCTGCAGCGGGCACACCGGGGCGGTCTTCCTCAACTCCGCGTACACGGGGTGCGGATTGGCGCGGAAGTCGGGTGTGCATCGGGAGGCGGCGGCCACGGGGTCCGCGGATCCGTGTTCGGTCTGCATGGGGGTTCGCGTCATGGCCTCGACGGTTCCCGGCAGGCAGCCGTCAGCAAACGTCCTTAGCCCATCCGGTGCGGCGTCGGGACGCGGCGTCGCAATCGGAGCAACAGGAGGTGCGGAGCCCGGGAAGCGCGCGAAGAGTTGATGCCGAATGGAAAGGCCCCGAGTCGCCCTCTCCCACGGTTGGAGCGTTCGGCCTCGGACGACAGACGATGACGACAGACGATAGGGGATCAGTCGATGAGCAGACGAGCCGTGGAATCCGTACCGGTTCTGGTGGTGGGCGGCTCCCTCGTGGGCCTGTCCACGTCGGTCTTTCTCGGTCGCCTCGGCGTCGAGCACCTTCTCGTCGAGCGTCGCGCTGCGACGTCCACCCACCCCCGCGGCCGCGGGAACAACCTGCGCACCATGGAGCTGTTCCGGACCGCGGGCGTCGAGAAGGACATCCACGCCGCGGCGGGTGCCCTGTCCGGAAACGACGGCGTCCTCCAGGTGAGCACGCTCTCCGGCGGTGACGGCCGGTGGATCGTCAAGGCCATCGACACGGGTCCTTCCCTGTCGCAGATCACCTCGTCCGGCTGGTGCCTGTGCAGTCAGAACGACCTCGAACCGGTCCTTCTGCGCTACGCCCGCTCCCTCGGCGGCGACATCCGCTTCGGCACCGAACTGGTGTCCTTCACACAGGATGCAGAAGGGGTGCACGCGGAGGTACGGGACCGGGACAGCGGCGAGACGCGCATCGTGCACGCCCGCTACCTCGTGGCCGCCGACGGGCCCCGCAGCCCGGTGCGCGAGCGGCTGGGTATCACCCAGTCGGGACCGGGCGCGCTGTTCCACAACGTGAGCGTCACCTTCCGCAGCAAGAAGCTGCAGGACGTCGTCGGTGACAGGCGCTTCGTCGTCTGCTACATCACCGATTCCGCGGGGGAGGGCGCCCTGCTGCCGGTGGACAACCGCGAGCAGTGGGTCTTCCACACCCCCTGGGCCCCGGACCAGGGCGAGACGCTGGACGACTTCACCGACGCGCGCCTCGTCGCCCACATCCGCGCCGCGGCGGGCGTCCCCGATCTCGATGTCGAGGTCACCGGCAAGGCCCCCTGGCACGCGGCGGACCGTGTGGCCGACAGCTATGGCCAGGGCCGGGTCTTCCTGGCCGGTGACTCGGCGCACGAGATGCCCCCCACCGGGGCTTTCGGCTCCAACACCGGTATCCAGGACGCCCACAATCTCGCCTGGAAGATCGCGGCCGCCCTGCGCGGCTGGGCCGGACCGGGACTGCTCGACACCTACCAGACCGAACGTCGGCCGGTCGCGCTCGCGACGACCGCCCGCGCCTTGTTCCAGGCGAACGAGGAACAGCACCCGGGCTACACCCCGGAGAAGAAGCGCAACGACGGTCCGGCCGACGCGTTGACGGTGGCGCTGTGCTACCGCTACCCGTCGGGCGCCGTCGTCGGCGCCGACCCGGACGCCGCGATCGTGCCCGACCGGTTCCAGTTGGGCGGCGCTCCAGGGAGCCGCGCCCCGCACATGTGGGTGACCACCCGGGACGGCCGGCGGATCTCCACCCTGGACGTCTACGAAGGGTCCTTCGTCGTCCTCACCGGACCCGGGGGCGAGGCCTGGCGCACCGCGGCCCGCGGTGTCACCGCCCGCCTGGGCATCCCGGTGGAGACCTACGTCGTCGGCGCGAACCATGACCTGGTCCCCGAGGACGGGGCCGACTGGGCGGCGGTGCACGGCACGGCGGAGTCCGGTGCCGTCCTGGTCCGCCCCGACGGCTTCGTGGCATGGCGGTCGCCCAGGCTCGTACCGGACCCGGAACGGGCGCTCACGGACACGCTGATGACGGTGCTTCGCCGCGAGACGCCACCGAACGCCGTGACCGAAGCCGCGGCGGAGCAGCCGCTGGCGACGGTGTCCGACGGGCGTGTCTGAGGGACCTCCACCTGAACGCAGCTTCCGAACGGAGAAAGAGCCCACCATGATATCGCCCCACTCCTCGGCGCCCGCCCCGGCCGACGACGACGCCAGGACCTCCCGCGTGGACGTCCACCACCACTTCACCGCACCCGACTGGCTCGACTGGGCCGAGGCGCAGGGCCTGGTCCGGCGCGACAAGCTGCCCTGGTGGACCCGCTGGGACCTCGACTCCGCGCTCGCCCTCATGGACCGTACGGGGATCCGCACGACGGTCATGACCGTGGCCATGCTCGGCCGCATCCAGGAGCGCGGCAAGCGTGAGGAGAGCGCGCGGGTGGCGCTGCAGGCGGCGGCGAAGATCGCCGCGGACCACCCCACCCGCTTCGCCTTCTTCGCACCGGTCTTCCTCGACGACCTCGACCTGTCGAGCTGGTCGCTGAAGTACGGCCTCGACGACCTCGGCGCCGTCGGGGTGAGCACCCGCACCAGCGCGGGCGGTGTCTATCTCGGCGACCCCTCCCACGACCGTCTCCTCGCCGAGCTGAACGACCGCTCCGCGATCATCAGCACGCACCCGATGGACGTACCCGGTGGCAACGCCGACGGGGTGGGTGTCCCGGGCCTGCCGCCGTTCATGTGCGACTTCCTCATGGACACGACTCGCGCGGCGATCAACCTCATCCTCAACGGCACCCTGGACCGTTACCCCGACCTCACCTTCGTCCTCCCGCACGGCGGCGGCTTCCTCCCCCACCTGGCGACGCGCCTGGAGCTCTTCAGCAACCACCTCACCCCCGAGATCGAACCGTCCCGGATACGCGACTACCTGCACCGCTTCTACTACGACACGGCGGGCCCCATGTCCCCGTCCTCGACCCCCACCCTCATGGCCGCGGTCGACCCCGACCGGATCCTCTACGGCACCGACTGGCCGCCCACCCCCGCCCACATCGTCACCGACATCGCGGCACCGGCCCTGGACAGCGACCCGGCCATCGACGGCCACCAGCTCCGCGGTATCAACCGGGACAACGCGCTGCGCCTGATTCCGGCGCTTGCGTGGGCCTGACCCGGTCAGACCCGATTCCGCGGCACATCCGGTGCCATCCCCTCGCCCACACCATCGGGTGCATCGACGGCGCCGCGGTGATCGCGATCCGCCGCACGACCGCTCCGCATCCAACCCGCCGCCAGGGACGATCATCCGTGGCGGCGGGTTCCGTCATGGCTGCGCGACGCGCCCCGACCGGAATGGCCGGCCTCGCCGCGTGAAGCGCTCGGTCACGGCCGACCGGTGAGCCAACACGCCGAGCCGAGGTGACCTCGGCGGTGTGCTCCGAGGACATCCCCGCGCCCACCGCCGCTGGCGGGTGTCGTCAGCGCGTCCCCCATGCTCGTGTCTCCGGCCGCCTGATGGCCGCCGCCTCCGCCTGGCCCGGTCCGGCCGGCCGGACCAGTTCGAGCCGGGCGCGTCGGCCGAGGACGCCACCGGAGCGTCCACGAAGTACCCCGACCGACCCGCTGCACGGCGCACGGCCGACCTGATTCGGCACCCGCGTCCGATACCGGGCGACGTCACCGGTGCCTTCCGGATCGCATCGTGTACGCCGTGTTCGCCGCGTGCGCCGAAGACCTCGACCCTCTCGACCTCGTCCGGGCTCTCCGTCGTCGACCTCCTGGAAATCGTCCGGCCGGGCCGGCCGGGACAGTAGTGCGCAACAGCATCCGCGCGCCGCCGTACGAGCCCCGCCGCCCGGCCCGACCGAACCGACGATCGATGCGGCGAAGCAGTCTCGTACCCGCTCATCACTCGAAGAGGTCAACTCCCGCCGGGGTTGCGCTGGGCCGTGGGCGCTGGGAATTCAAGCTGCCGACCGCTTTCGCCGCCGAGCGTCCCGCGGGCGGTGTCCCTACGGTGGTGCCATGGCGGTGAGCATCAGTAGCAGGCCAGTGCGTGGCCTCCGCAGCAGGCCCTCCGACGTGGCAGTGGCATTGGGGCTGTTCGTGCTGTCCGTCGTGGCCGCCTCCATCATTCCGCGCGAGCACCGCTTCGACCTGAGATGGCCTGCCGTCCTGCTCGCAGCCGTGGGCTGCCTCGCGCTGCCGTGGCGCCGCCGGTACCCCTTTGCCGTAGCGGCTTTGGCGGTCAGTTGTGGGGCGGCGTTCCAAGTGCTCGGGTTCCGCGAGAGTCCACTGGTGACGAGCCCGGTCATCGTGTCGGTCTACTCGGTGGCCGCGTTGACCGACCGCCGTACCGCCTGGGGCGTGGCGGCGGCTTCGGCCGCCGTACTGGTCGGGGCGGAGGTGGTGTACGAGCCGGGTTCGTGGCTGCATCCGGGCAGCGCCGCGATGCTGGCGTGGACGGCGCTGCCGGCGGCGGTCGGGGACGGGGTGCGCTCGCGCCGTGCCTATATCGCGGCCGTGGAGGAACGCGCGGAACACGCGGAGCGGACTCGTGAACAGGAGGCACGGCAGCGGGTGGCGGCGGAGCGCGTCCGGATCGCCCGCGAGCTGCACGACATCGTCGCCCACAACATCGCCCTGATCAACGCTCAGGCCGGCGTCGCGGTCCATGTAGGGAAGGAGCGGCCCGAGCAGATCCTCGCCGCGCTCATGGACATCCAAAAAGCGAGCAGGTCCGCGCTGGACGAGTTGCGCGCGACCGTGAGCCTGCTACGCCAGTGCGACGATGCCGACGCACCGAGAGATCCGATTCCGGGCCTGGCGCAGCTCCCGGCTCTCCTGGCCTCGTTCGAACGCGTCGGACTCTACGTCCTGTGCACCCGGAGTGGATCTGCCCAGCCGCTGGCTCCCGCGGTCGATCTGGCCGCCTACCGCATCGTCCAGGAGGCTCTGACCAATGTGCGCAAGCACGGCAGCGCGGAGAAGGCGCGGCTGTGCCTGAGCTTCGGACGGCATTGCCTGACGGTCACGGTCGAGGACGACGGTTGCGCGATCCCGCACGGGCCGCAGCAGGGAACCGGGCATGGACTGATCGGCATGCGGGAACGGACGGCCAGCGTGGGTGGGAACCTCACCGCGCAACCGCGGCCCGAGGGCGGATTCACCGTGATCGCTGAACTTCCCCTGCGTTCTGCCACGGTGGAGGGCGGTGCGACACCGGAGGCACTGCCGGAGAGCCGGACATGACGACCGGCGTTCGGCTCGCTGGTGACTCGGGGACGGGGCCGGCTTCCGCCCGGGCGTCGCGTACCGGGCAGCTGTTTTGAGCCCTCCCGCTCGTGGAGCCCGGCCGTGAAGGGTCACCGGGTGTCCGCCTGGGCGGAGTTGTGTTGACGGACCGCGGTGCCCGAGGAGCGCGGCAGTCGGGATGCCGTCTTCTTCAGCGGTGCCGACACGGGATCGCACGGCGATGGGTGGGGCTTTCGAGCAGTCCGGCGTCCCGGGTCCGATGCTGACGGCGAACACACGGTGGTCGGCGCGGTGTCGCAGGGTGGAACGGAGTCCCGGTCCCGCTGCTCTTCACCGAGGAGGAGAGGGTGGCGGCGAGCACGACCGCATGATGTTGAATGTCCTGTGCCCACGCAGCACGAGGACTTCGACAAAACGGGGAGAGCACGTGAACAGACTGAGGTGCGCGCTGACTGTGATTCCTGCGGCGGCGCTACTCATCACCGCCGGGACGGCAACCGTGGCATCGGCCGCGAACGGCGCCCCGAGTGGCGCGCCTCCGTCGGGCGCCACGTGCGTGTCGACGACCGGCGCGAAGGCGTGCTTCGTCGCGTATGGGGACCGGGTCTGGGTCAAGGACACGAAGGCGAACGGAGAGTCCGTCGCGGGCACGATAAAGGGGAAGCTCCCTGCGCACTGGGGCCGAGAGTGCTTCAACGACCGTGGTGAGGAGGGCGGCTGGGTGATGTGCAACTTCGACGTGCCGGAAAACCAGAAGGGCGAGCTCTGGGCCGTCAGCAACCCCTTCATCGGCAGTCAGGCGTACACGGACATCTGGACCAGCGACTTTGCCTGAGGCCCGACGTCAGTTGGGCGATGCGAGGGATGTCGATGACACAGGACCCGGTGCGTGATGACGGCGTGTTCGACATGACGGCGTGTTCGACCAGGGCGGGGCCCGCCGATGGACGAGGAATTCGTCCTGGTCACGTCTCCGGCGTGGGCCCGGCGGATCGGACCGATCGACTGCGCCGACCCGGCCCCCTTCGCGGCGTCCCACTGGTGGCGTACGCCGAGGACCTGCCGATCCCGCGCCGCTACTGGCGCCATGTCTTCCGGACGCGCCTGACCGCTCGGCCCGCCTTCGTCGTACCGGACCTGCGCGGAATGCCGGCCACCGTGACCGCGGGAGCGGGGGTCACGGTCCTGCCCCGCTACCTGTGCGAGACCGAGCTGGCGTCCGGCGCACTGGTGCCCCTGCTCACGCCGGACGACCCGCCCATCAACACCGGGTTCCTGGTGGAGCGGGCAGGCGCGCCCTCCCGCGCGCCGGCCACCGCCGTCCGGGAGCAACTCCTCATGGCGGCCCGCTCCTGGTGACGGCGGCCGGCCCCGCGTTGCTCCCGCTGTCGGTCTTCTCGGCGTTCGTCAGCGCCACCCGGTACCGGCCGAAGACTTCGACACCGGGCACCGGAACGTCTGGGTGAGCGACGTCAACCTCGACCTCGCGGGCTGGGCCGACGACGTGAACCTCCTTCCGCGGTGCGGGGAGTAGGGCTGAGGGACCGTAGACCGTCCGGTGCGACTCCCGTTGCCGCGCAGTCGAGGCCCGGACCGGGCGGTGCGGGGGTGCCTTCGGGCCGCGCGCTCACGGGCTCCTCCACGCAGGCCGTATCGCGGGTCGTATCGCCCCGTAGCCCTGGGATCGTCACCGCATGACGCGCGACGAGGCCAGCCTCCCGACACGCATCGGCCGGTGGACGGCATGACCGGCGGTCCGGAAGCGGTGGTGGCACAGTGGCTGCATGTGCGGCCGCTACGTCTCCACTCGCAGCCGGGCGGACCTGGTCCGGCTCTTCCAGGTCGCCGACCGGCGTCCCGAGGAGACGCTGGCACCGAACTGGAACGTCGCCCCGACCGACAAGGTGTGGGCCGTCCTCGAACGCGCGCCCCGCGAGCAGGAAGACGCCACATCGGCGCGGCGGGAGCTGCGCACGCTGCGCTGGGGCCTGGTCCCGTCCTGGGCGAAGGACGTGAAGATCGGCGCACGGATGATCAACGCGCGGGTGGAGACCGTGCACGAGAAGCCCGCCTTCCGCCGGGCATTCCTCAGACGCCGCTGCCTGCTGCCGGCCGACGGCTTCTACGAATGGGAGCAGGCCAGGGACGAGACCACCGGCAAGGCCCTCAAGCAGCCGTACTTCATCCATCCCGAGGACGACCAGGTAATGGCACTGGCCGGCCTGTACGAGTACTGGCGCAACCCCGAGATCAAGCAGGACGACGACCCGGACGCATGGCTGACGACCTGCACCATCCTCACCACCGAAGCAACCGACGCGGCCGGCCGCGTACATCCCCGCATGCCCCTCGCCCTCACACCCGGCCACTACGACGCCTGGCTCGACCCCCACCACCAGGACCCCGAGGACCTGCGCGCGCTGCTCATCCGGCCCGCCGACGGTCACCTCGACACCCGGCCGGTCTCCACCACCGTCAACAGCGTCCGCAACAACGGCCCACAGCTCCTGGACGAGATCACGGTGTAGGTACGCAACCGGGGACGAGCCTGAGCTTGACTGTGCCGGGGATCCTGGAGCCTCCCGGTGCGCCGGCGAGATCAGCGGGCATGCTCGGGGCTGTTCCGCGGGCCGACGCGGTTACCGAGGTCGTCGCTCCGTCCTCGTTCCGGTGAGGAAGTCCCTTCTCCGACCGACGGGCGGACGAGTGGTCACCGTGGCCGCTCGTGCGCCTCGGGCGGCTAAGTCCTCCCACACTGCGACCCGTTCGTGCGCGACGTCGTCACTCGCCGCGTCGCGACGTCCGAGGCCCCAGTTCGTCGCTGTCGTGGTGATGGCGCAGGTTCCCGACGAGGAAGGCGCTCGGTGGCGCCCGGCCCCCGGGGATACTCGGGGCCGCATCGCCAAAGGGCGCCTCTCGTCCGGCCCGGTTCCCCGGCTATCTTGTCTTGTCCTGAACAGGCCAGGGAGGTCCGCACCATGAGCAGTACCTTGTCGCCCTTTCCCGAGCGGATCGAACTCTCGGGGGAGGGCCTCGTCCTCCGTGACTGGACGGAGGCGGACCTGGCCGCGATGCCGGACCTGTTCGACCACCCCGACATCGCCTACTGGACACCGATCGTCTCCCCCTTCGACGAAGCGGCCGCCCGAACACGGCTGGACCGGGACCGGCAGTTGCGGGCGGAGGGCAAGGCCATCCTGCTCGCCATCACCGTCGACGGCGGCCCACCTCTCGGCGAGGTGATGCTGCGGCCTGCCCCCGAGGGCACGGAGATCGGCTACGCGGTCGGCCCGGCGCACCGCGGCCGGAGTCTGGCGTCGCGGGCGGTGCGGGTCATGGCCGCCTACGCCTTCGAGGAGCTGCGCGCGGAGCAGGTGATCCTGGAACTGGAGGCCGAGAACGCCGCCAGTGTTGCCGTGGCTGCCAAGGCGGGCTTCGGACTGCTCGACGTGCCGCTGGTCACGGGGGAGGAGAAGGGGCGCCCCTACGCCCTGCAGACGTGGGGTCTGAACCGCCCTTGAGCGAGGGTGCCTTGATGAACGGCTGCTGACGGACACCCGCACGAGCCGCCGGACGGGCGTCCACGTTCCCCGCCACCCGCCCCGACTGAGAACGCATGCGGTGACTGATCGACTGCGGGAAACGCTCGGCGGCAGGTGATCTTCGCTGGTGGGCTGTCCGTGACGATCACCTCCGTGCGCGCGGGCACTCGCGAGCCGGCCTACGAGACGTCGTTCGGCCGCCCGGTGCCCGGTGCCCGGTCCACGGCCGAGCAGCTGCCGTCCAGGCAGTCCGTCGCGAGCGTCCTACCCGGCGCAGCGGTCTTCGGTCCTCGTGGGGCGCACGTCAGGAAGGGCGAGTTCGGCCCAGATGGTCTTGCCGTCGGACCGTTGCCTGGTCCCCCAGTGCTCGGCGAGCTGCGCGACGATGAAGAGCCCGCGCCCTCCCTCGTCGAACATCCGGGCTCGGCGCAGGTGGGGCGCGGTGTTGCTGCCGTCGGACACCTCGCAGATCAAGGTGTCCTCACGGATGAGCCGCAGCTGTACCGGGCCGGATCCGTAGCGGATGGCATTGGTGACCAGCTCGCTGATGACGAGTTCCGTGGTGAACGCCATATCCGCCAGATCCCAGCGGGCCAGCCGGGACGAGACGAGGTCGCGGGCGCGGGCGACGTCGGCGAGATCGTCGGTCAGGTTCCACGCGGCGGTGTGCGTGCCGTCGAGTTCCCGGGTGCGGGCGATGACGAGGGCGACGTCGTCTCGGGAGCCGTCACCGACCACCGTGTTCAGTACGTGGTCACACATGTCCTCCAGCGAGGGGATCGGTTGGGACAGGGCTTTCTGAAGGTGCTCGAGGCCCTCGTCCAGGTCGTGTCCGGGAACGTCGATGAGACCGTCGGTGTACAGGGCGAGCCGGGTACCCGCGGGCAGTTCCAGTTCGGCCGTCTCGAAGGGGAGACCGCCCACACCCAGCGGAGGACCGGCGGGGATGTCGAGGTATTCGACGTTCGATCCCGGACGTACGACAGCGGGGGGCGGATGGCCGGCCCGGGCGGCCGAGCAGCGGCGTGAGACCGGGTCGTAGCTCATGTACAGGCAGGTCGCCACGGTCTCGCCGGCGTCCGGTCCGGGATCACGGCTCCCCTTCCGGACCTCACTCATGTCGATGCGGTCGCGGGTGCGGGTGACGACGTCGTCGAGGTGGGTGAGCAGCTCGTCGGGCGGCAGGTCGATGTCGGCGAGCGTACGTACGGCGGCACGCAGCCGCCCCATCGTCGCCGAGGCATTGACGCCGTGGCCGACGACGTCGCCGACCACCAGGGCGACCCGGGCTCCCGAGAGCGGGATGATGTCGTACCAGTCGCCGCCCACGCCCGAGTACGGGCCCGCGGGCAGGTAACGCGTGGCCGCTTCCAGCGCCGGGTGTTCCGGTGCCATCGGCGGGAGCAGGCTGCGTTGAAGCGCCAGGGAGATGTTGCGCTCGCGGGTGTACTGGCGGGCGTTGTCCACGCACACCGCGGCTCGTGCCACGACCTCCTGAGCCAGGAGGAGGTCGTCGGTGTCGAAGGGCTCCCGGGCTGGGGAGCGGGTGAACAGCGCGGTGCCGAGGGTCACGCCGCGCGCGCGGAGGGGGACCGCCAGCGCGGAGTGGGGTGCGTTCGTGCCGCTGTGGCCGGGATCGGCGGGCCCGGAAGCGGAGGGGGCGGTCCCGGTGATCTCCAGCAGCATGGGCTTGCCCGTACCCAGGCCGAGCGTTGTCTCCGCCCCCTCCTGGTAGACGACGGCCTCGCCCGGACCCGCACCCCGCAGCGCCGTGGATGAGCCCGATTCGGCGCTCCGACGCAGGACAACGTCGCCCATGCCTGGCTCCAGGACGGGTTCTTCGCCCTCCAGGACACTCTCGAAGAGGTCCACCGTGGCGTGGTCCGCGAAACCGATCACCGCGACCTCGGTGAGTTCCTCCGCGGTTCTCGTGGCGTCGAGGGTCCTTCCGACGCGACTGCTGGCCTCGCTGAGCAGCATGAGCCGCTCGCGAGCGATCATGAGCCGGCTGAATCGTCTCTCTCCCGCGATGCGGAGACGGCAGACGGCCAGACTGATTCCCAGCGCGACGGCGAGTGCCGTGATCACCGTGATTTGGTTGGCGCGGCCCATGTCCTGGAGGAGAACTCCGTAGATCGTTATGGCCGCGGCCAGGTTGAACAACCCGACGATCAAGGTCTGCCGCACCGACAGGAGAGCACTGGCCACGACGGGGATCAGGACGGCGTACTCAGCTATGCCCATGATGTGCAGGTCAGCGGCATGGAGAGCCAGTTGCAGACCCGAGAGCAGTACGACACTGAGAAGCAGGAAGGCGAAGCTGTTGACCGGCCGGTGGGGGAGCCCGGCGGCCTTTGTCCCACGGAACGTCCGGGAGACAGTGGCTACGGCGCGCTGGAGGTTCTCCTTTGCATGCGCCCTGGACACGCGGCCCACGGAATCACTCTCCTCAGAGGACGCCATCTGCCGTCTATTCTAGTTTCCATTTAGATGTCTATTGACCTCTAATTTTGGCTCGGCCGACCTCCTTGCCGCCCCAGTCGCGCGAGCGGAGATGCGCGTGGGTGCCTGGGCCGGCGGGGCGGGCTGGTGTCGTCGGTCGAGCGGCAACGGCGACAGGACTCTTGGTGCGGCCTGGAGAATCGCACGCATCGTCAATTACCAGGCCCTTGTTCGTAAGTGTCCTGCTTTCGTCTGTTACGCGCCAAAGGGCGCTCCGGCGGGTAGCGGGAGGGTGGCGCGGTCCGGGCGTGCGGGGTCTGGAAACCGCTTCCCTCGCGATGGTTGACGGATGGGTGCGCTCTCCCGCGAACCGGGTGTTACTGCCTGTGAGATTAGTTGAACGTTGCAGCTGACCGTCACGGAAATGTCCGCATACGGCAACATGAAACGGCTCAACTCCCATCGAGCCGGACGGGCGGCCAGGCTGTGGGTTCTCGGCACCAGCCGGGATCCGCACACCGCCCGCTCCAGCCGTCCCGCACTGGTCGGCTCGTGGGCTCGTACTCAGGGGAGAGCTCATGTCTTCTCGTTTGATCCGCCGTATCGCCGCCGCCACGATCGCCGCCGGCGCCGCCCTCGGCGCGGCCGCCCTGCCGGCCTCCGCCCAGTCCAGTCCGGTCCAGGCCGCCGCGTACCGCTCGGGCGTGGTCATCAGCGATGTGCAGGCCGACTCTCCGGGCTTCGGCGACCGCGGCAACCGCTCCCTGAACCGGGAGTGGATCGACGTCACCAACACCTTCCGCCGCAGCGTGAACCTCGACGGATGGACCCTGTCCGACGAGGACGGCCACACCTACACCTTCCACCACTACCGCCTCGACGGCCGCTCCACCGTCCGCGTCCACACCGGCATCGGCCGCGACACCTACCGCGACGTCTACCAGGACCGCCGCACCTCCGTGTGGGACAGGCGCTCGGACACCGCCACCCTCCGCAACGACCACGGCCGCTTCATCGACGACGCCTCCTGGGGCGGCCGCCACCACCGCGGTCACGACGGTGACCACCGCGGTCACGACGGTGACCACCGGGGCGACCACGGCGGCCGCCACGGTCACCGCCGCTGACCCCGTCCCCCGGTGACCGCGCAGCCGGTCACCCCCGAACCTGATGACCGCCTGGCGGCGTGCAGTGGCTCAGTCGGCCACCGCGCGCCGCCAACGCGGTTGCGCCCGGTGAAAGCGAAGACCTGTCTGCCGGTGCTCCCGGGCCGCGACGGACCGACGGCTGACTGCGGTCCGCGTCCTCAGGTGGTCTCCCGCAGCGAAGATCGTGCATTTCTCACTGTGAGTTGAGTGTCGATCGGTGCGAGGCAGGACGGGGCTGAGGGTGACTTGTCGCTCTGACAAGCACGTGCCACAGGGTCCCGCCGGGCCCGGCCCGGCCCTCGGAATTCAGCTGCCGCGGAGTGCAACGGCCTTTGAGCGACGGCGTGCCGGGCATCAACCGCCGGGGAACGACTCAGTGCTTGTTGACCGCCGAGGCCCAGTAGAGGTTCACGCCCATCTGGCCGTACATGGCGTGTACCCGACGTAGCAGTTGAACTCCTCGACCTCTCGCGGATACGGCCGGCCAACCCCTCACCGTGCGGTACCGGGACGACGCCGATGGAGCGAAGGAAGTCCGAGTTCTGTCGCCCCGCGGTGCCGATCACGCGGACTCCCCGCAACACAGCGAGCTGGGCTGCAAGCACCCCCACGCCACCCCCGGCCGCAGACACCACGACCGTCTCACCCCGCCGCAGGTGCGACCGCGTTCACCGCGGCCCACGCCGTGACGCCGACGGCGGACAGCGGTGCCGCTTGCTCCCAGGCGATCCCGGCGGGCGTGTGTGCCGCCGCGGTTGAACGAAGCACGACATGGTCCGCCTGCGCGGCCCGAGGGGCGTAGCCGATCAGCTCGTCTCCCACGGCGAACCCGCTGACACCGTCACCGGTCTCGGCGACCCAGTCGGCGAGGGGGTCGAGACGTGTGGATGAGGAGTGGTTGCCTGCCGACAGGCCAAGGGAGTTGAGTCTCCAGTAGAGGGAGACACGAAGGTGGGGGCATGGACGGCGACACGCTCTACTCGATCGGCGAGCTCGCTCGGCGGACCGGTCTCACGGTCAAGACCATTCGGTTCTACTCCGATCGCGGAATCGTGGCGCCGACGGACCGCAGCCCGGCCGGCTACCGCCTCTACACCATCGACGCCGTCGCGCGCCTGGAGCTGGTGCGGACCCTGCGGGAGCTGGGTCTGGGGCTTCCCGTGATCTGCAAGGTCGTGGACCGCGAGCTCTCGCTTCCCGAGGTCGCCGCGGCGCACGCCGAGGCACTGGCCGTGCAGATCCGCGTCCTGCGCCTGCGGCGCGCGGTGCTGACGGCGGTGGCCGAGCGCGGGTCCACATTCGAGGAGACAGAACTCATGCACCGGTTGGCCCAGCTCTCCGAGGACGAACGCCGACGGCTGATCGGCGATTTCCTCGACGCCGTCTTCGGCGGTCTTGACACCGACCCCGCGTTCGCGGGGGTCATCCGCTCGATGACCCCCGAGCTGCCCGACGACCCGGAGGCGGAGCAGGTCCAGGCATGGGTGGAGCTGGCGGAAATGTCTCTGGAACCGGATTTCCGCGCCGTCGTGCGGCGGATGGCCGAGGACCAGGCCGCCGAGCAGGTCCGAGGCGACACGACGGGCCCGCGCCGCGACATCGCCGCAGCCGTCCGTGACCAGGCCGGCCCGGCCCTGACCGTCGGCATCGACCCGGCCTCACCCCAGGCCGATCCGGTCGTCACGGCGTTCACGGCGTACTACGCGCACCTCCTCGGCCGCCCCGACGACGTGGAGCTTCGCCGCCGGCTGGCCACTCGGCTGGAGAGCGTGAACGACCCCCGCAGGGAGCGGTACCTCCAGCTGCTCGCGGTGGTCAACGGCTGGCCGGCCCCGGAGAGTCTTGCTCCAGTGTTCGACTGGTCCGTCCAGGCTCTGCGCGCCCGGACACAGCGATGACGGGGCGATCGCAAGGCGGCACGAGCCGGACGCGGCCGGTGCCGGGTGAAAACGCCGCCACATATGATCGGTTGATGAGCACCCCCCTCTTACTTCAGGTTGCCGCGACGCCGGTCCTTCCCGCTCTCGTTCTTCGCCCCTGGCGGGTGGAGGACGTTGCCGCACTGGTCGAGGTGAGCCGGGACCCCGCATTGCGCCGGTGGACGAGTTCTGCCGTGGACAACGCCGCTGACGGGGCACGGTGGGTGCAGGCCCAGCAGCGGGGCTGGGCAGCGGGGGACCGGTTCGGCTTCGCCGTCCTCGAGGCACAACCCGGCCCGGTTCAGCCACAGTTGGTGGGCAACGTGGTCGTGAAGGGAGTCACCTCCGGCAGACCGGCGGCCGAGGTGGGCTACTGGACCGCGGCGCACGCTCGCGGGCGGGGAGTGGCTCCCCGCGCTCTGGAGGCACTCACCAGCTGGGCCTTCGACACCTTCGCAGCCGACGGGCTGGAGCGTCTCGAACTCGTGCACCAGGTGGACAATCCGGCATCGTGCCGGGTCGCGCAGAAGAGCCGGTACGACCTGGACGGCATCCTGCCCGCGGCGCCACCCTCCTTCCCCCGCGATGGCCACGTGCACACGCGGCACGCGAGTGCCTGAGTCCGTCGATCTCAGTCGATGGCTGGTGGGATGAGGTCCGCCTGCTGCGCCGTGGCGCGCACGGTACCTGGGGGACTGCGGCAGGCTGGTCCAAGACCGTGGCCCTCACGGCAGGGGACCACGCAGCTCCGCGCTCTTGGCCGCCCGGGTTGCTCGTGAGCCGGGCCGCGTACGGGGGCAGCGCGCCGACGAGCGTGGTCGAGCCGGACATGTACCGGAGCACACCGGAGGGGACCGGCGTCGCTCCCGCGTCCCGGTTCTCGCGTATCCCCAGCACCCCTCGCTCCGGCACCGGGACGCGGACGTCAGCGGCCGTGGTCCTTGCCCGCTGGAACACGACCGGTTCGCCGGACAACCGACCCGGTCTGCCTCCGCAGGTGTCGGCGTCGGGGGCCGAGCTGCTGTCGACGGACCCGCGGTGCATGGAGAAGGTCTACGACGCGGTGGGCCCGCGTTCCGATGCCCTCAGCTTGCAACAGGGGCGGTCGCCCAGCGGCGTGTGATCTCGCTCAGGGCGGCGGCCGCGCGCTCGGCGGTCGAGGCGTTCACGCGCACCTCGGGGGCCAACTCGACGTGCAGGAACGGCACGTCCGCGGCGTCGGCGGCCCGGCCCTCCATGTTCGTGGAGCCCTCCACCGGGCACCTCCGCACCCAGGCCGAGCACACGTGGAAGCCGTGCGTGCCCAGGGCGCCGGCCAGCCTGCGGGCGTCCGGCCGGCCGGACGATCCGGCGCCGGTGGAGGCGACCGCGTCGTAGCCGGGGGCCGTGGAGGAGGCGAAGCCGTGCAACTGGACCCCGGGCATCCCGCGGCGGACCAGCTCGGCGCAGATGGCGTAGAAGACGGTGTCCCGGCGATGCGCCACGTCCGCGGAGTTCCCGGCTCCGGCCTTGCGATGTGCCCCCGCCATCACCAGGATGCCGCCGGGGGAGTCGCGCAGGACCCGCACGCCCAGCTGCTCGGTGCCCTCGTCGAAGACCGGGTGCGGGACCTGGATCGAGAAGCGCGGCGTGTGGTCCAGGTCGATGTAGACCCGACCCCAGCCTCGCGGCGTCACGGCGTCGTCGGTGCGGTCGGCCACTTCCGCGTAGCGGTGTCCGGAGACCCGGTCGAGGACCGTGCGCACCGTGAAGTCTCGTTCGGAGAGCAACCGTTCGGCTTGTGCGCGGTGGCCGTCGACGAGCAGGCCGACCCCCTGGGCGATGGCCGTGCGGTCCCCCCGGCCGGGCTGCCGGTAGCCGTGGCCCGGACCGAAGCGGCTGGTGTAGTCCGCCACCTCCTGGGCCAGGTTGCCCCGCTGGGCGTCCCGGTCGGGACGGGAGTCGGCGGTGTCCGTGCCGCCGCCGCGGGTGGCGTGGAGCACGGCGGTCACAGCACCCGCGAGAGCGGCGATGGCCAGGAGAATTGTTGTGATCGTTATGATGCGCGAGCGAGTGGCACTCATGGTCGTATCAAGATATACCGGTGAACATATGTCTTAGCCGCATCCCGCTGAGCCTGCTGGCCCCGCTCTCCCTCGTCGCCACCGTCGCCGGTTGCGGCCTTGTCTCGGACGACGGAGGCAGCCAGGACGCCGGTCGTTCCTTCACGGTCGCGGCGGCCGGGGACATCCTGATGCACCCCGCGCTGGTGGACCAGGCCCGCAAGGACGCCAAGCGCACCGGCAAGGGCGTTGCCGGGCTGGACTTCGGGCCGATGATGGCCGGCATCAAGCCGCTGATCAGCAAGGCGGATCTGGGCATCTGCCACTTCGAGCCGGTGGTGGGCGCCGTGAACGGCCCCTTCGAGGGTTTCCCGGACTTCCAGGTGCCCCCGCAGACCGCCAAGACGATCAAGGACCTCGGCTACGACACCTGCTCCACCGCCTCGAACCACTCGCTCGACCACGGGTACGAGGGCGTCCGGCGCACCCTGGACGCGCTGGACGACGCCGGCCTGGAGCACACCGGCTCCTACCGGACACAGAAGGAGGCGCTCACCCCGCTGGTCATGAACGTGAAGGGCGTCAAGGTCGCGCAGATATCGTTCGCCTACGGGTTCAACGAGCCGCACACCTTCCCCAAGGGCAAGCCGTGGCTCGCCAACAAGATGAGCCTGAAAGCGATCAAAGCGGCTGAGCAGCGGGCCCGTAAGGCCGGGGCCGAAGTGGTGATCCTCTCCATCCACTGGGGCCTGGAGCACCACCCGGACCCCTCGGCCCAGCAGCTCTCCTTCGCCCGGCAGATCGCCCGGCAGACCGGTATCAACCTGGTCGTCGGCTGTCACGCGCACGTCGTGCAGCCGATGGAGAAGGTCGACGGCACCTGGGTCGCCTACGGCATGGGCAACCAGATCGCCCGGCACGAGGTGCCGACCGGACTCACGGAGGAGGGCGTGATCGCCTGGTTCACGTTCACCGAGCACGGCAAGGGCCACTGGGACGTCCAGCCGCGGTTCGAGCCGACGCTGCTGGAGATCCCGCCGGACGCCGAGAACGCCACGGACGGCGGCAAGACCGCCTACACCGAGGACGACGCACGGGACTACCGCCTGCTGGACGTGCCGTCCGCGCTCCGGGACGACAAGGACCTCACCGACCGGCAGCGGGCCCGGCTGCGGCTCGCCTTCGAGCGCACCGAGGGCACGCTGTACAACCGCGGCGCGGCCGAGGACGGCCTGAAGCCGCTGAATAAGATGCCCTGACGACGGCCGGCACCACACGGGCAACCCACCCGAGTGCCCGAATCTGACCGCCTAAACGCAGTTGTTGTGTAGATCACAGCGGTACGTGTGCAACTTCATGGGTTTCTTGACGGTCTGAGTGCTGCGGACACACTCGCGCAACAGATGTGCCCGCAGCGCACACACAACCGAAACACCGTCCCTGCTACCTGCGCGGACTCACCACCTGTACACCCTGAGAGGACCCTCCCTTGGCGTCACCGCCCCCGGCACGGCAGCACCGAGCCCGCCGCCGAGCCGACATGTCGCTGATCGGAGGCATCCGCCCGCCGATCGCGGTTCTGTCGGTGCTCCTGCTGTCCCTCGCCGGTATCACCGCGGTCGTCCTGGGCCGTGTCGACAACGCCGTGGTGCCGAAAGCGGTGCTGACCTCTCAGCAGCACTTCGCGGAGGACGGCGCCATCGCGCTGCGCGCCTCCATCGACGAGTCCGTCACCGACCTCACCCGGTCCGCCGCGCTGTTCAGCGCGGGCGAGCCGGTCTCCGGCGACGCCGCCCTCGACAAACTCGGCAGCACCTACCAGAAGTGGACGGGTACCGCGGTCGTCGAGATCCGCTCCGGCAAGCTGGTCGCGGCCCGGGGCGAGACCGTCCCGCTGACCTCGGTGAACACCGCCGCCCTCGGCGACGAGGGCGGACTCGCGCCGCGCATGGTCCGGCTGAAGAACGGCGAGACACGTCTGCTGTCCTTCGCGCTGCTGTCCTGGCCGGACACACCGCAGTTGCTGTTGGTGGCGTCCAGCAACCTGACGTTCCCCGGCATCAGCCTCGGCCAGTTCCGATCCATCGCCGTGGCCGACCAAGGCGGCGCGATCCTCAGCAGCGACGGCATCCGTGAGCCCGAGCAGGTGCGCACCGGCACCGACCGCGAGGAGATCAAGGCGTCCAGCAAGCAGCTGAAGGACTTCGCCCAGCTCGCTGCCCGCAAGGCCCGGCAGGACCCGCGCAGCAGCAAGGAACCCGGCATGGGCGGGTACCAGGGCGTCAGCGGCAGCCTGGTCGGCGGCCACGTGCTCAGCAACCGGTCCGTCGCCGGATACGCCACGCTGGCCGCGCCGGGCCCCGGGGCGACCACCACCGCGTCCGGGCTCGGCCTGTCCGTGGTGGCCATGGTCAAGGTGGGCGAGGACCCCACCCGCACCCATTCCCTGGTGTTCGGCCTGCTGGCGGGCGGCGCGCTCCTCGTCGCCGGCGCCATCGCCGTGGCCGTACTGCTGGGCACGGTGCAGCGCCCGCTGATCCGGCTGTTCCTGGAGTCCCGCCGGCTCACCCGCGGCGACCTGACCCGGCCCGTCAACGTCCCCGGCTACGGCGAGACGCGACGCGTCGGCCACGCCCTGGAACGGCTGCGCCGCCAGCTGCTCGGCGAGAGCGCCGACGCGACCGGCACGGCGCCGCGCCCGCGCGGACTGCGCCGGGTGGGCACCCGGGCCCTGTTGGCCGCCTGCGCGGTACTGCTGCTGGCCTGGTCGGCGCCGCTGATGTTGCTGGTCAACCGCGCCGACAGCAAGGCCGTCGTACCGCAGCAGCTCGTCAGCGACCAGCGCGAACGCACCGACACCCTCAGCGACCGGGTGCGCCGCGCGCTCAACGAGGGCAGCGCCGACCTGGAATCGGTCGCCTCCCTCATCGGCAACCGCACCGAACCCGACGCCATGGCGAAGGTGCTGGAACGCACCCTCGACGAGAACCAGCGCTACCGCTCCCTCTACGTCGTCGACTCCTCGGGCCAGATCCTGGCCCGCAAGGGCAAGAGCCCCAAGGTGATCCGCTCCCACCGGGTCTCGGACACCCCGATCCGGCTGCTGGGACAAGGCGGCAAGGAGCCCGTCGTCGTCGCCGACGCCGAGATCCCCGGACGGAGCGGTGCCCGGCTCGTCGGTGAATTCCGCGTCGAGTTCCTCAACGCACTGCTGACCCGACCGGGCCTGGGCGTGGTCCGCCTCGTCGACGACCACAGCAAGGTGATCGCCGGCAACACCGGCTTCCTCGCCTTCCAGGAACTGCCCGACGACCACCTCGCGGACCTGGCCGCGGCCAGCGCCCAGCGGCTCGGCAAAAAGGCCCGCGCCAACGGGGTGCTCTACCGCGAACACGGCGTACAGATCGCCGCCGCCGCCCCGTTCGCCGGCAGCGGCCCCGCCGAGTCTCTCGGCTGGAGCGTGGTCAGCTGGCAGGCCGCCAGCCGGCTCGCCATCCCCGAGTACGACAGCCAGAACCGCACCGTGCTCGCCGGACTGCTCGGCGCCGCCGCGGCCGCCGCCTGCCTGGGCTGGCTGCACATCGTGGTGGCCCGGCCGCTGCGCTCGCTGGCCGAGCGGGCCGAGTCGCTGGCCGGCGGCGACCGCAAGACCGTGCTGTTCCCACAGCATCACGACGAGGTCGGCGCGGTCACCCGCTCCCTGGAACTCATCCGACAGCAACTGCAGGACCAGAACCGGCAGCAACCCCGCCGCACCCCGCCGCAGGCGTCCGCGCCGCAGCAGTACACAAGGAACTGATCGCCCGTGCTCTTCCTCTACACCGTACTGCTGGTGTGCTGCGCGATCCTGCTCGTCGCGGGCATCGTGGAGCAGCGGCGGCACTTCACCAACCTGGACCACATACCCACCCGGGTCCTGATCAACGGTATCCGCGGCAAGTCGTCCATCACCCGGCTCTGCGCGGGCGCCCTGCGCGGCGGTGGTCTGACCACCGTCGCCAAGACGACCGGCACCGCGGCCAGGTTCATCCACCCGGACGCCACCGAGGAGCCGGTCTACCGCAAGTTCGGCATCGCCAACGTGGTCGAGCAGATCGGCATCGTGCGGCGCGCCGCCGCCTACCAGCCGGACGCGCTCGTCATCGAGTGCATGGCCGTCATGCCGGCCCTGCAGGAGATCAACCAGTCCAAGCTGATCCGCTCCACGATCGGCGTGCTGTGCAACGTCCGCGAGGACCACCTCGCCGAGATGGGCCCCACCCTGGACGACGTGGCCCGTTCGCTGTGCCGATCGATGCCGGAGGACGGCATCTGCGTCACCGCGGAGAAGGACCGCTTCCACATCCTCCAGGAGGAGGCCGACGCCCGGAACTGCCGGCTCATCTACGCCGATCCGGAGATGGTCAGCGACGAGGAACTGCGCGGCTTCAGCTGGTTCACCTTCAAGGAGAACGTCGCCATCGCGCTGACCGTCGCCGAACTCCTCGGCGTCGACCGGGAGACGGCCCTGACGGGCATGTACGAGGCCCCGCCGGACCCCGGTGTCCTCTCCGTCGAGCGCTATGTGACGCCCGAGGGGAAGAAGCTGCGCTTCGCCAACGTCTTCGCGGCGAACGACCCCGAGTCGACGCTGATGAACATCAGCCAGCTGCTCGACCTCGGCGCCATCCACCGCCCGCTCAACGTGGTCATCAACTGCCGGCCCGACCGCGTCGAACGCAACGGGCAGATGGGCGAGATCATCCCCGACCTCGACCCCGAGCGCGTCTTCGTCATCGGCCACCCGGCCAAGTCCGCCATCGACGCCATCCCCGCCGAGTTCCGCTCGCGCGCCGTCGACCTCGGCGGCGACAGGCGCGACCCGGAGGAGTTCATGGCCCGGCTGCTCGAGCAGCTCGGTCCGGACTCCTCGCTGGTCGCGATCGGCAACATCCACGGCCAGGGCGAGATCCTGCTGGAGCACCTCGCCGAACTCCCGCCGGACGACAGCGACGACGAGCTCGTGGACGTCGCCCCGGCCGGCGGCGCGGGGGCGGCACCCGCCGTGGTCGAGCACGTCGAGACCATGCAGCTGTACGTGCCCCGCATCGACCCCTACCAGGGTTACTCGGAGGCGTACGAGTCGCGCTACGGACAGCAGCCGCACGCCCGACAGCTCCCCGTGCAGCGCGACGCCGGAAACCCGTACCCGGACCAGGAACGGGCGAGCCGGACAGGGGACGGCCGACCGTACCCGGACGATGCCCGCACGCAGCAGTACCACGGTGCCCATCCCGCCCCCGCCGCGCCGCAGTCGCGCCCGGAAGGCGGCGCCTCACCCGGACAGGTCCCGCACCGGGGGCTGTTCGAACCCCGCATTCCCCCCCAGCCTTCCGCCGACGAGAGCCAGCAGTGGCACAGCCCAGGAGAACAGCGTTGATCCCCTCCGTCCTCACCCCCGAGATCGCCGCGATCGGTATCGGCCTCGGTCTGATGTTCTCGTTGATGTGCTACCTGGCCACCAACCTGTCGCCGGGCGGCATGATCACACCCGGCTGGCTCGCGCTCACCCTCATCGAGGATCTGCAGCGAGCCGCGCTGGTGGTCGGCGTGACCGTCCTGACGTACCTCGCCACGCTGTTGATGCAGCGCTTCGTGATCCTGTACGGCAAGCGGCTGTTCGCGGCCGTGGTGCTCAGCGGCGTGCTCATCCAGGCCACCGTGATCATCGTGCTGCAGATGGAGTTCCCCCTGCTGTACGCCAACCAGACGCTCGGCTTCATCGTCCCCGGCCTGATCGGCTACCAGCTGGTACGCCAGCCCAAGGGCGCGACGCTGCTGTCCACCGGATCGGTCACCCTCGCCACCTATGTGGTGCTGACCGCCGGCATTCTGCTGGGCGCGCTGCCCTCCGCCTGAGTCCGTCTGTTCCCGACGCAATCCTGGAGCCCTCACCATGCCGAAGCGCAAAGGCCACCCCGTCGTCCACACGGCGACCGTGCTGGCGCTGCTCGCGGGCAGCGCGTACTTCACCTACGAACTGCGCAAGGACGAACAGGCGAAGGTCCCGGCCGCCCAGACAGTCACCGACAACGCTCTGCAGAACTCGGGCAAGGCGACCGGCAAGCAGACCTGGGAGCGGCTGAACGACCCGGCGCGATCCGTGCTGCGCGACGCCAAGGGCGCGATCATCGCCACCTTCACCGACGGCGCCCGCACCGCCACCCTCAAGGGCCCGTCCCGCACCTTCGCCGAACCGGCCAACACCAGCACCAAGGTGATCACGGACGACTGGGTCCGTCTCATGTCGGAGCCCTGGACCAAGGACGCCCAGAACCAACAGTGGTTCAAGGACTGGTTCAAGCAGTACTACGGCAGCCAGGAGGACGACATCTTCGCGATCGCCTTCCAGTACGTGCAGGGTGTGCCGGTGAAGAAGGACTCCGCGGGCGTGCCGTACGCGGGCGACGCGGTGTTCGGCCCGTACAAGGCGGACGGCGTGGATCGCCTGGAGCAGAACGACTTCTACGACTACCTCGGCATCCCGTACACCTTCCGCAACGGGACCACGATGAGCCCGCGCCAGGAGCGCTACCGCGCGCTGGACTGCTCCGGGTTCATGCGGATGGTGTGGGGCTACCGGTCCCGCTACCCGCTGAGGGCCAGCGACACCCTCGGCGACGGACTGCCGCGCTCGGCCAACGGCATGGCCCGCTCCAAGGTCGGCGTCGACATCATCAAGCTCCAGGGACCTGGCCCCTGGTACACCCGGCCGAAGAACACCGACATGCTGCAGCCGGGAGACCTGCTGTTCTTCAAGATGGACCACCGCACCGCCGACCACATCGACCACGTCGCCCTCTACCTGGGGCTGGACACCGAGGGGCACAAGGTCTTCATCTCCAGCCGCAAGGAGCAGAACGGCCCCACGATCGGCGACTCGGGCGGTGTGTCCCGCATCGACGGAAACGGTTTCTACGCCCAACTGTTCCGCAGCGCCAAGCGGCTGTGAACCGGGCGGGGAGGACGGGGAGGGCAACGGGGAGGGCCATCGGACTCCCCGGCTCATTCGGAATCGATCGGTAGGGCGGCGCGGGACGCGTGTCCGGAGTGGTTGCGGCCGTCTTCGCCGTCACGATTGTCGACAAGCCCCCACTGTCGTGGGCTTCCCCACGATCCGGCAGGTCGTGCGCTCCCGGCCTCATCCTGTTGCTCGCCGCGCCGCTCGACTCCGCCGCCCGCCCGCTTTTCGGAGGCGGCGGACGACGCGGCACACCGCAGGCCGCACGTCCGCCCACCGCAGGAGGATCCAATGAGCGCCTTGCTTCTCGGCATCGATATCGGTACCTCCAGCTCCAAGGCGGTGCTCGCACGACCGGACGGCACCGTCGTCGCTCAGGCGCGGGTGCCGCATGCCGTGTCGATGCCACAGCCCGGCTGGGCCGAGCACGACGCCGAACAAGTGTGGTGGGCCGACGTCGTGGCTCTGTGCCGGCAACTGCTGCCCGCCGCGGACGGTACCGTTGCGGCCGTCAGTGTCAGCGGCCTCGGGCCGTGCCTTCTGCCCGTTGACGCCGACGGCCGCCCTCTTCGGCCCGCGATCCTCTACGGTATCGACACCCGTGCCACCCGCGAGATCGACGAACTGACGGAACGCTACGGGGCGGAGGAACTCCTTCGCCGCGGCGGCTCCATCCTCACCAGCCAGGCCATCGGTCCGAAGCTGGCGTGGCTCCGGCGCCACGAGCCCGACGTCTACGCCCGTACGGACCGATTTCTCATGGCGTCCTCCTACGTGGTGGAACGTCTCACCGGCGAGTACGTCCTCGACCATCACTCGGCCAGTCAGTGCGACCCGTTGTACGACCTGCACGCCGCCGCGTGGATCCCCGGGATCGCCGCCGACATCGCCCCCGGCATCCGCCTGCCGTCCCTGCTGTGGCCGGGCGAGATCGCCGGACGCGTCAACGCGCACGCCGCGAAGGTCACCGGTGTCCCCGTCGGGACACCGGTCACCGCCGGCACCGTCGACGCCTGGGCGGAAGCCCTCAGCGCCGGGGTGGAGAAGGCCGGCGACTGCATGCTCATGTACGGCACGACCATGTTCCTCGTCGAGATCCTGGACCAGCCCCTTACCGACGAGCGTCTGTGGGCCACGCGGGGGATCGAGCGGGGCACCTGCAGTCTGGCCGGTGGTACGGCGACCTCCGGCGCCGTCACCGACTGGCTGCGCGAGCTGACGGGTGCCAGCTTCGAGGACCTGACCGCGGAGGCGGAACAGGTCGCCGCCGGGTCGCACGGCCTCGTCATGCTCCCGTACTTCGCCGGCGAACGGACCCCCCTGTTCGACCCCGACGCCCGCGGGGCCGTCCTCGGGCTGACGCTCCGGCACAACCGCGCCCACCTCTACCGTGCGGCGCTGGAAGGAACCGCCTACGCGGTGCGGCACCACCTGGAGGTCATGGACGAACTCGGAGCCTGCCCCACGAGGCTGATCGCGGTCGGCGGCGGCACCACAGCGGACCTGGGGACGCAGATCGTCTCCGACGTCACCGGCCGCACCCAGGAACTGCCCGATCAGCGGATCGGCGCCAGCTACGGCGACGCCCTGCTCGCCGCCCGCGCGGTCGACCTGGCCGACCGGACGACCACATGGGCCACCATCGGCCGCAAAGTGGAACCACGTGCCGAGACCCGCGGCGTGTACGAGGACCTCTACACGGTCTACCGAGACCTGTACCGCGCGACGCGGGAACAGGCGCACGCCCTCGCCGAACAGCAACGCCTCGCCGACCGGGCCCACCCGGTGGCGTACCACTCGCCCACCTCGGCGGTGTAGCGCAACAGGGGCGCCGTGACCCGGGTATCCGGCGGCCCGGCATCCTGTGCCGAGGACGGGAATGCGTCTGTCGGCGTTGCCGCGCCGATCAGCGCGCACCGGCCCGGGTTCCCCGGACCGCGGCACGGTCGCCCGGTCGGACGCACCCATCCGGACCGCCCGGCGCCGGATCCGTGACGCCGCTCATTGCCTGGGCGGAGGACGCCGCCCGAAGACCTGCAGCTGGGCGTAGCCATGACTCGTGATGCCGTAGAAGAGCGGTAGGAGTACGAAGATCGCCAGTGCGAGGGCCGGGATGGTCAGGACGCCGACGAGTCCGGCGGCCGCGTAAAGCAGGGCCCCCACGAAGGCGCGAAAGCGTTCGCCGAGGAAGAAGGTCTCCTCCACGCTGTCCTCGAGGAGCTCGGGGTGGCGGAAGAGCACATGGAAAAAGATCATCCAGCTCACCCACAGCATCGCGCCGATGATCGCGTAGAGCCCGATGGCGACCCGGTCGTCCGGAGGGTTGGCCTCCGCGACGGCTTCGGAGACGAGCGCGGTGGGCCAGGGCAGCAGCGCCGTGGAGAACAGCACCCCGAGGTTGGCCCAGTGCAGGCCACGGGTCATGACCTTGATGCGCTGAAACGCCGCCTTGTGGTTGAGCCAGACGACAGCGATGTAGAGGTACGAGGCCACATAGGCCAGATAGGTCGGCCACTGGCTGAGCAGCTGGGCCAGCAGACGCCCCGCATCGATCGGGGGAGGCTTCAGACGGAGCACCAGAAGCGTGATGACGATCGCCAGGACGCCGTCACTGAAGGCCTCGGCGCGCCCCGTGTCCGAACGCGGAACCTCCTCGTACCGGCGCTGTGCCACGAGCGTCTCCTCTCTGAGCCGGGTCCGCTTCGACGGGCACCAGCAGCGTGCTGGTCGGGCCGCCGGGTGGGCCTCGTACCCGGCTGGACCGCGGTAGCCGGACCGGACGCCGGTCCGGCACCTTGCCCACGAGCGCCAGTTCATCACCCGGCGCCAGGCGCTGCCCGCCGTGTCCGGTGGCTACGGGCGAGGGGCCGCTGGTGACCGCGGCGGTTCTGCCGTGGGCGGTGATGACGGCGTGGGTCACTCGGCAGCCGGGCGGAATCCCGTGGCTCGGTCGCTCGTGGGACGGCGCAGGCGGTGGGCGAGGAAGGCCGACTCGGCGAGGCCCTCGCCCACCGGCCGCGAGACGTCTGTGCCAGGCACGGCACCGTACTCCCGCACGCCGCCGTCCGCTTCCCGCTCCGCGACCTCGTCGTGGCCGGGGTGGTCGCGGGCTTCCGTTCCTCCGACGAGGTCACCTCCGCCGCCGCGTGGGCCGCCACCGACCTGACCGACGCCGCGTGGGCGGACCTCGACGCCGCCGCCGAGGCGCCCGGGGACGGATTCCGGTAGTCCGGGGTCCACGGCCGGGCGGCACCTCCCCGCACGCTCCCGCCCGCACGAGCCGTCGACAACCGTCGAGCGCTCTTTCAGGCTCCGAGCAGGCCGACCGCCCCGTACCACACCGGGCCCGGGTTGAGCCGGTCCGGGTAGAGGGCCGTCATCTGGCCGAAGTACTCGCGGGGGGTGGGGTTCCGGCCGAGGAGCCGGATGGCGTCGAGCAGGTACTGGCGGGTCTCCTCGATGGTGACCGGATCGTCGGGCAGGTCCTTGTTCTTGTGACCGGCCACGACGGAGCGCGGCTGAAGCGCGGCGACGCGGTCGAGGGCCACGAGCCATTCCTCCAGGCCGCCGCTTCCGCCTTCGAGGATGTACTGGTGCACGCCGTTGTAGACGACGTCGCCGGCCACCACGAGACCGATCGACGGCACGTGCAGGACCGTGGTCTTGTCGGTGTCGGTGTGACCGACCTCGACGGCCTCGACGAGGTCGCCCTCCAGCAGGAAGCCCTCGGGGGGAACGGGCCGGGCCAGGACCGGGGTGTCGGGGATCAGGCCGGGGAAGCGTCTGTCCCACAGCTCCTCGCGGCCCTCGGTGGCCTGCTGGTGCATGACCTCGATGGTTCCGGGGTCGCGTAGACGGTGACGCCGGGGAACCGCTCCACGAGATCTGCGGTGCCGAACCAGTGGTCGCCATGTCCGTGGGTGGCGTAGATGTAGGCCAGGCGCTTGCCGGAGCGCTCGATCCAGTCGCCCACCCGCTGTGTCTGCTCGATGGTGAGAGGCGGGTCGACCAGCACGGCGTCCTCGTCCCCGAAGACCAGCGTCGACGTCAGGGGGGAGGAGACGAGCTCTTCACCGTTGGGCAGCCGCTCGCCGCCGGCCCGGGGCGTTCCCTCCTGGACGAGAACCTCGTACGCCAGGGGAGTGGATGCGGATGTGGTCATGATGGTGCCTCCTTCAGGGAGGGGAAGCGGCTCGCGCGACCGTCCGTCGCCGTCAGCGGGACGTGCTGACGGCGCCGGGGCCGGTGATCGGCACCACCTCGGAGCCGGAGACCTCCTGCCCGCAGGAGCAGCGCAGCTCGACGTGCACCTGGCCCCCGCACCCCGCGTGGTTCAGCAGGGTCGGCGGGCCCTCCGGGCCGCCGAGGTGGGTGTCTCCGTACTGCAGGAGGGCGGCCAGGATCCACTGCAGGTCGTGGGCGGCCGACGTGAGGTGGTACTCGTGGCGCGCTCGCTGTCCGGCCTCCTGGTAGCTCCGGCGCTCCAGCAGGCCGGCGTCGACGAGTTGCCCCAGGCGTTCGGTCAGGAGGCGACGGGAGACCCCGAGGTGCTCCGCGATCTCGTCGAAGCGGTGCAGCCCGGCGAAGACCTCGCGCAGGATGAGCAGGGTCCATCGCTCGCCGATCAGCCCCAGGGCCGCGGCGACGCTGCAATTGCCCAGATCCAGTTCACGCCACTCCATAGAGCCAGGATAGCGCCAGGGTCCACCTTTGGAACCCAGCCTTGACTTCCTGAGTTCCGAATGGGAACTTAGCTGACATCGGGCCGTCGGCAGGCACTACCGCTCCCTCGGTCCGCGAAGCCGCCCGGTGACCGCCCGAGCCCCGTCGGGCCTCAGGCCCGCCGCGCGTCTCACGAGCCGACCGGCCCGCCCCTGGCCTCCGGTCCCTCCGCGTACGACCGGACGGAACCCAGGTGCGTGGACACCTGTTCACCCAGCACCACCCTCAGCCATGAGCATGGAGGAAAGATGTCGAGCAACCGGGCGATCGTCGATGCCTGCCACCGCGCCTACACCGGATTCGAGAAGAACGACGCGTCCGACCTGGTGGCGCTGATGTCGCCGGACGTGGCCTTCCACTTCCCCACCTCACTGCCCTACGGCGGGACCTTCCACGGGCGGGAGGGCTTCGTGGCCTTCTACAAGGATCTCTTCGACCACTACTACGAGTACTTCGACTACGACCTGCACACGGTGCTCGACGCCGGGTCGCACGTGGTGGTCCCCGTCCGGGCCCGGGCGAAGGCGAAGAACGGCCGCACGATGGAGAACGAGCACCTCCTGCTGTTCGCCGTGACCGACGGACGGATCACGGAGGCGCGGCTGTACGCCGACACCGCCAAGGGGCGTGACGTGCTGGAGGGCCTCGAGTTCTTCGCGTCCGCAGCCAACTGATCCCGCGACCGCGACCGCGACCGCGACGGCGCGGCGCACCCACCCCCTACGGAACCCCCGTCCACACTGTGACGCCGATCGCGGTGCGGACCCTGGGCGGCTCCGAGAAGGCGACGGCTCACCGACGGTAGGCCGCCGTGCACGCCAGAGAGGCTATCGACGTGATCATCAACAGCGACGAACTGGACGCGAGGAGCGCGTACAAGCTCCTCATCGGGGCGGTCACACCGCGTGCGATCGGCTGGGTGAGCACCTTGTCGTCATCCGGTGTCGCCAATCTGGCGCCGATCTCGTTCTTCACCGTGGTGAGCCGGATCCCTCCGATGGTGTCCCTGACCCTGCAGCCGCGGTCGGACGGGACGCTGAAGGACACGTTCGTCAACATTCGGGACAGCGGTGAGTTCGTCACCAATCTGGTCACGCTTCCCCAGGCCCACGAGATGCATCGCAGCGCGATCGAGTTCGACGGCTCCCAGGACGAGTTCGATGAGGTCGGCCTGGCCAAAGAAGCCTGTGAAGTGGTCAAGGCGCCGCGTGTGAAGGACTCCCCGATCGCCATGGAATGCACGCTCGACCGGATCATCCAGGTCGGCGACGTCAACGACCAGGTCGTCTGGGGCAAGGTCGTGCGCTTCCACATCCGGGACGACGTCTACGCCCGGAACGGACGGATCGACACCGCGGCGATTCCGGCGGTCGGCCGCCTCGCCGCCGAGTACACCCTGGCCGACAACGCGTTCGTCCCTCCCTTGCCGGCGGACATCCTGAGCGAGCGGCTGGGCGTGCGCAGCCATCGCCTCGACGAGCGCCCGGACGGATGGTCGCCGGTGGACACCGCCGAATGGTCCCCCTCGGGAGCCACCAAGGCCTGATCCTGACGTGACCGACGCCACCCCCACACCCACCCCCGCTCCGACCGTATCCGCGCCCCGCAGGCTCGTGCCGTGCGCCGTGGATACCCAGGGCGACAGCGCCACAACCGGGGCCTTGGTCAGGCCCTCCGAACAGTCGGACAACCCGACACCGCACTCCCCGAAGGAGCCCCCCATGCCGGTCTTCAACGCCCACATCCCCGCCAACCGCTTCTCGTCGCAGCAGAAGCGTGCGCTCGCCGACGCGCTCAACCAGTCGCTGGTGCAGGGGCTCGGCATCCCCGAGGGCGACCGCTTCATCACGATCAGCGAACACGGCGAGGACGAACTGTTCCTCGACCCGACGTTCATGGGCATGCAGCGCAGCTCGGACGCCATGATCATCACGGTTCTCCTCGGGGCCCACCGGCCCCTGGAGGACAAGCGGGCGGTGTCCGCGGCCATCAACAGGCTGGTCGTCGAGGCGCTCGGAGTCTCGCCCGACGACATCTTCATCGCCCTGGTCCCGGTCCCGAACGAGAGCTTCTCGTTCGGAAGGGGTGAACTGCAGCTGGCCGAAGGAACTCCGCGCTGGTGAACCCCATGACCTGGCAATCGGCCGGAGACGACGCGATCCACCGGACGCGGCGCCTGGACCCGCGTCCGACCGACTGCCCCATCGAAAGCCAGGACCGGTCCCCTTCCGGGGCTACGTCCGCTCCCGGACAGTGAGGACATCCATGAAGACGGAACGCGTCGCCGACACCGACATACGCTATCGGCGCACCGGGGACGGGGACCTGGCTGTGGTGTTCGTCCACGGCTTCCTCGACGACCAGTACGCCTGGGACCGCCTGATCCCACGACTCACCACACCCGGCATCGAGTGCGTCACTCTCGACCTGGCCGGCTGCGGCGACCGTGACGCGGTGGGCGGGCCCTACGACTACGACCGGTTCGCCGAGGAGGCGGGCCGGGTCGTCGACGCCCTCGGCAAGCCCTTTGTGATCGTCGGTCACAGCATGGGCGCCGCCGTGGCCGAACTGGTCGCGGCGCAGCGACCCGAGCGGGCCCGCGGACTCGTGCTGGTGACCCCGGTCCCCCTCGCGGGCGTACACCTGCCCGACGAGATGATCGAACAGTTCCGCTCGCTGGGCGGCGACGCGGACGGGCAGCGGGGCGTACGCGAACAGCTGTCCACCGCGTTCCCGGAGGCCGAACGCGACCGGCTGGTGGCGACCGGCCTGCATCTGCGTCCCGAGGTCGTCCGCGCCCTCGCCGACTGCTGGAACACCGGCCACCCCCGAGGCGAACGGCCGAGCGGCTGCACCGGCCCGGTGCTCATCCTGCGCGGCGAGCGCGACGGGTTCGTCACCGAGGACATGGTCGACGACGCGATCGCGCCCCGCTTCGGCGCCGTGACCGCGGTGGCGGTGGCCGAGGCCGGCCACTGGGCCCACATCGAACAGGCGGCCAGCGTCGCCACCCACCTCGACGGCCTCCTCGCCGAGGCCCAGGGCACTTCCAGCGGGGCTGACGCCCCTCCCCATTGAGAAGGTTGTTCCATGATTCAGCGCAAGGAAGTCCAGTTCACGGCCGACGGCGCAGTACAGCTGCGGGGATGGCTCTTCCTGCCGGACGGCCCGGGCCCGCATCCGGCGATCACCATGGCGCACGGCTACGCCGCGGTCAAGGAGCACGGACTCGAACCGTTCGCACAGGTCTTCGCCGAGAACGGCTTCGTCGTCCTGGTCCACGACCACCGCGGCTTCGGGGCGAGCGACGGCCGGCCGCGCCAGGACGTCGACCCGTGGCGGCAGATCGCCGACTGGCGCCGGGCCATCTCCTTCCTGGAGAGCCTCCCCGAGGTGGATCCGGAGCGGATCGGCCTATGGGGCACCAGCTACGCCGGCGGCCACGCGATCGTCCTGGGGGCGACCGACCGCCGACTGCGGGCCGTGGTCTCCCAGGTGCCGACCATCAGCGGCTTCGAGCAGGGCCGGCGCCGTGTCGTGCCCGAGGCCGTCGCCGCCCTGGAAGAGGGATTCTCCGAGGACGAGCGCGCCCAGTTGCGGGGCGAGGCCCCCCGCACCCTGGCCGTCGTCGGCAGCGACCCGGCGGTGCCCGTGTCCTACCGGGCGCAGGAGGCCATCGACTTCTACCTCCAGCCCAAACCCGACGGTGTGTGGGAGAACGAGGTCACGGTCCGCTCCACCCGGGCCGCGCGCATGTACGAGCCCGGAACCTGGGTCGACAGGGTCTCGCCCACCCCGCTGCTCATGGTGGTCGCGCTCAACGACACCGTCACCGTGACCGACCTGGCCCTCGCTGCCTACGAGCGCGCGCTGGAGCCCAAGCGACTGCGGACGATCCCGGGCGGCCACTTCGACCCGTACACCACCCAGTTCGACAAGGCGAGCAGCGCCGCCGTCGAGTGGTTCCGCGAGCACCTCGCCTGAGGGGGGCGACACCGTCACCGGGAGAGGGTGTCCCACCCGCGGCGGCCTTCCGGGACTGCTGCCGGCGTCCGGCCCTCCGGGACAACTCCCGTCCCATATGGACCAGTTCGACGGAGGCCCAAGGGAGACGGCTCCACGCCCCGCCGTCTCGGACGATGCTCAGTCGAGACAGAACTCGTTGCCCTCGACGTCCTGCATCAGGAGGCACGACTCGTTGTCCTCATCGGCGAGCAGCAGCCGCACGCGTACCGCGCCGAGCGCGACAAGCCGTGCGCATTCGGCCTCCAGCGTGGCCACGCGCTCCTCACCCACGAGTCCGGTGCCGGCCCGCACGTCAAGATGCACCCGATTCTTGACGACCTTCCCTTCGGGAACACGCTGAAAGTACAGTCGCGGGCCCACACCTGAGGGATCAGCGCATGATGCGGACGCCGGGCCCTGATGCTCGGGAGGGAGGGAGCGGTCGAAATCGTCCCAAGTGGCAAACCCCTCCGGCAGCGGCGGTCCGACGTACCCCAGCACCTCGCACCAAAAGCGGGCGACGCGCTCAGGTTCTGCGCAGTCGAAAGTTATTTGGACCTGCTTGATCGATGACATCGGCGCACCATAGCAGGGGGGTGCTGTTGCTCATCTCCCGTTCTGGATACGCATGTTGCCAGGAGGACGGCCCCTGCCGGCCGCCGCTGTGTCGTGCGGTCGTGGCCCCGGCCCCGGCCCCGCCCCGCCCGACCACACTCATGCCAAAGGTCGGTTGCGGGACGCCTCGAGGGCGAGGGCGAGGGCGAGGGTGAGGGTGAGGGTGAGGGTGAGGGTGAGGGCGAGGGCGAGGTCGAGGCCGTCGCCGTCACGGCCGGAGGCACCACCGGCCACCACCGCCTGGCCGTCACGCTCCTGGAGGACCACCGGCGCCGTTCCGCGTTCGAGCCGGTCATGCTCTGTCACGAGACCGAGCCCTGGGACATGGAGTCGGCCTGCTTCGCGGTCAAGGGACCGCACCGCTGACGGAGCCGCGATGCGGCGGAGCCGACTCTGCTCGAGTTGCCGGGTCGTCGCCTCCGTGTTACTCCGGGAAGGGAGTGCGATGGCGCCGCGCTCCGCGGGTTCCCACGAGGGTGAGAAGCCGACGGCCGCGTGTGGCGGCCGATCCGCCCCGGGCCGGCCGCCAACGCAGTGAAGAGGCGAAGAAGCGATGACTTTCCCGCAACGCTGCGCGGCGCTCGCAGCCGCAGCCGCACTGTCGACCACGGCCGCTGTCGCCGGCATCAACTGCGCGTTCGCGGACGGCCTCCCCGCGCGCGGCGACGTCGGCCAGGCGGTGACTATCTCCAACGGCGGCGGCGGTGACGACGGGGGCGGCGGCGGGGGAGGGGGTGGCGGTGGCGGTGGTTCAGGCGGTGACTGCGGTCAGGACGGTTCACCCGACAACGGCAGCGGTGGCGGTCCGGGAGGCCCGGGCGGAGGCGGCGCAGGTGGCGGGACCGGCGGGGGCCCTGGGGGCTGTGGAAGCATCCTCATCATCACGTGACGCCGCGGGGCGCCGTCGACGCCCAGTCGCTACGCGCCGGCGAAAGCGGTGAGCGGATGAGGCTGCGAGCCGATGGGCGAGCTGGACCGGCGCGGAAGCGGGTGCCTGGCTCATGCGATCGGCGGGAGACCGTGGTCGTGCATGCGGTGACGCATCCCGCTGCCCGTCACGGACAGCCAGTCCCGCTGGGTGAGGCCCTCTTCGCCGTGCCAGGCCGCCCGGGCGACGGTCGCCAGCACTCCGCAGATCCAGCACCGCGGCACGGGAACGAAGCTCCCGGACGGGGACGTTCTACGGCACCTACCAACATGCCGACGGGTGCGTGTACTTGCGTTCCGCAGCCGGGTACCACTACGTGCTGGAGGGCTACACCATGGGTGGCAACGGCGGTCTGTACAAGAAGGGCGGCGGCTTTATCGCCTACCCGGGCTGGCGGATCGCCGCACACGGCACCCAGTACAACAAGTCCAGCACCACCGTGTGCACGACATGGGGCGCGTACAGGCGGATCAAGGCGACATCGATCTACGCCTACTGAACCCGTTCGCAGGGTGGTGGGCGGCCGCCCGTCTTCATGACCCAGGCGGAATCCGACCGGTGGACGGCTGACAAGACGCTGTGTCGAGGCAGGACAGCGGGCGCCTTCAGGGCGCGTCGGCGGAGGCGATCGTCGACGAGGCTCTGAGGTACCGGGCGATCGCACGTCGAGCCGCGCTGTCCCTGGACCGGCGGTGTGATCCGGGCCCCTCGGCCCGGATCACACCAGGATGTCCGGCCCTGCCCGTAGGAGTGGAACCCCCGCTGGTCCTGCGGCCCGGCAGCCCCGCCTGCACCACCCGCGGGAGCAGTGGAGGCGGGGCGTAGAGGGGTGCCCTGAACTCGTCCTAAAGGGACTCGGCCGCAGCGCGTGCGGATGCTCACGCAGGGGGTGGTCGGCGGTGAGCTCGGCCGGCGTCGGCTGGGCGACTGGAAGCGGCCCAGCCGGATGCCAGATCGAGGCGCTCCACCTGGAGGGAGACCTCGAGTTCTTCCAGCCTGTCGCGTCTGCGCGCCGCGAAGGGGCCGGGGACGCCCGCCAGTGACTCGCCGTGCCACAGGGCGAGAGCCCGGCCGGCCGTGTCCTCGGCCTCCTTCGGACGGCCCTCGGCCCTGAGCCGGCCGTCTGCTGCGCCAGTGACTCGGCCTGCCAGGCGTCCACCGCACCGCCTGCCACGGCGAGGCGGTACCCGTCCGCGGCCGACAGCAGGCTGCCCGGGGCCGACGGGTCCCTCTCCAGCAGCCGGCGCAGCGGCCAGACGTAGGTGCGGATCGTGGTCGCCGCGGACTTGGGGGGAGTGTCCTGGGTCCCGTCCGTGTCGTCCCCACCCGGCCGATGGCGCCGAAGCCGTCACGCGGTTCAGGCAGGTGCGCTCAGCGCGCCCGCCGCCGCCTACGAGGTCCCCGCGTCCTGAGCGCCGCGTCCCCGGCACGCTCCGAGCGGACCGTCCGCCTCGGTCAGTCGGCCGAGGGGTGCTTTCCGGGTCCCTCGGTGTGGCGGGCGAGAGGCGTGGGGGAGAGTGCGGACTCCTCCTCGCCTGGCTCGAGGAGTGTGTCGGCCGGGCCGACGATGAGGGGGTCCGGCGTTCCGACCGCTTCGGGGTCCTTGCTGGCGTAGTCGACGCGGGCGAGGAGGCTGCGCATGGCTTCGAGGCGGGCACGGCGCTTGTCGTTGCTCTTCACGACGGTCCACGGGGCGTGTGCGGTGTCGGTGGCACGGAACATCTCGATCTTGGCGACGGTGTAGTCGTCCCAGCGGTCCAGGGAGTCGAGGTCGGTGGGGGAGAGCTTCCACTGCCGCACGGGGTCGACCTGGCGGATGGCGAAACGGGTGCGCTGCTCACCGCGGGAGACGGAGAACCAGAACTTCACCAGCGTCATGCCGTCCTCGATGAGCATCTCCTCGAAGCGGGGGCACTGCCTGAGGAAGAGCTCGTACTGGGGTCCGGTGCAGTAGTCCATGACGCGCTCCACACCGGCCCGGTTGTACCAGGAGCGGTCGAAGAAGACGAGCTCGCCCGGCGCGGGCAGGTGCGCGGTGTACCGCTGGAAGTACCACTGTCCCGTTTCTCGTTCGGTGGGCTTGTCCAGGGCGACGATGCGGGCGCTGCGGGGATTGAGCCGTTCGGTGAACCGGTGGATGGTGCCGCCCTTGCCCGCGGCATCCCGTCCTTCGCAGACGACGATCAGGCGGGCGCCGGTGTCCCTGGCCCAGCGCTGCAGCTTGAGCATCTCGATCTGCAGGACACGCTTCTGCCGTTCGTATTCCCTGCGCCGCACCTTGCGGTCGTAGGGATGGTTCTCCCGCCATGTCGCTATCGGCCCGCCGGCCCCGTCCAGCAGAACTGGCTGTTCGGGACTGGTCTCGTCCACGGTCAGACCGTCCAGCAACGACCTCTGAGCCTCGTTCATCGCGCAAACCTCTCGCCCCGGTCCCGCGTGCCCGACGCAGCGCGTACCTTGCCCGGTTCCCTGGAACCCGCGGACCAGTCGTGTGCCCTGCGCCGCCACGGGCGGCCAGGACCGAGAAGGCGTCCGTAGCCGCCGATCGGTCCTCCCGGCCCGTCACCTGGGGACACGCGGGACCTGGGTGCGGAAAGTCCGCCCCGGCCGGTGGTACGGCCGAATCGGGGTACACGGCCCGCCATGGCACCGAAGACCGAACGCGTCATGTTCCTGCGAGCCGTGCGACAACTGCACCGTGTCCGCGCCTTCTACGTGGTGGGCATCCTGCTGTGGAGCGCAGCCACCCTCTGGACGGCCTGGCAGTCGCCGGGAAGCCGGCAGATGTGGGTCTCCGCCCTCCTCCTCACCGTCTTCACCGGCCTGCTCCTCACCGCCACCCTGTCCTTGCGACGCCTTGAGCCGCCCAGGACGGGCCGGCCCGCCCACCACGCCGCATCGCACAACGTCCACGCCTGAACTCCCGCCGCGAGGGCGGCATCTAGCACGAACTCCCTGCTCCGGGTGACCGGGTGGTCCTCTCCCGAGGACCACCCGGTCCGTTGTCGGTGGCTCCTGGCACGATCACCGGCATGGCATTCATCAACGAGCGCATCCTCACCGAGCTGGCCTCGGAACACGGCGTTCCGGGAGACGTGGCAAGGGAGTTGGCGGAGCTGCTGCGGCCCTGTGTCCTCCTGGTGGGGTACGAGGACCTGCCGGAGCACGGCCGGGCGGACCTCCGTCCGGCCGGGCGCACGGGCGGGCTCCCCTCACTGCCCGAAGGCGTGGAATGGCCCGACGGGGCCGGACCCTTCGTGCTGAGCGTCGACTGCGCGGCCCTGCCCCGCGACTGCCTCGACATCGAACTCCCCGCGGACGGGCAGCTGTTGTTCTTCACCACCTTCAAGTACGAGCCGGACGACTCGGCCGTTCTCCACGTCCCCGCCGGTGCCCCGACCGCGGAGCGTCCACTGCCCGAAGGCCTGGACGACCACGAGGCCGCGGCCCATGAGCGACGCCCGGTGTACGCCCTGCCCGGTCTGACCATCGACCACGACTGGTACAGCTCTCCGGCGGCGGAGGCCTTCGAGGCCGGGAGAGAGGAGGACGACGAGGTGTTGGACTGCTTCGTGGAGGCGGTCGTCAACAGTGTCCACGGCGGGCCGTCGCCCCACGCCGTCGCGCAGATCGGCGGGTTCTCCGACCAGTGGCAGGTGGCGCCCGACCAGGACGGTCTGGTGCTCATGGCCCAGATATCCGGAAACGGCGTCGACCACAACCTGTTCACCCTGAATCTGCTGGTGGGCACCCGCGAGGACATCGCCGCCGGGCGGTGGGAGAACCTCCGGTACGTGCAGCAGTGCTGAGCCGCCGGCCGGACCACCCCTCCCCGACGGCCGCCGTGCACGTTGCAAGAAATCGATGAATCAACGCAGGATTCGTACTGAAAGCTGGAAAGAGGCGTCCGACGTCTTGTGAGGGTGCCCGGCGACCCCCTACTGTCACCGCACCGGCACGGCCCGCCCCTCCACACTCCGCACGCAGAGCGGCCCCAGTGTCTCCGCATGCGCTGTTCGCCCGGCTTCGCCCGGCGCTGTTCGACCGTGCTCCTCCCACGTCCGTCCTCGTTCGTCCGTTCCGAGAGAAACGAGAATCTGATGTCGCGGTACAGCACGCGCGCGGCGGCGGAGCGGGTCCGCGGCCGCGCGCGGAAACCGGCCAGGATCGCCACGGTGGTGACGGCGGCGGCCACCGGACTCGTTCTCCTGCTCGGCGCTCAGGCCCCGGCAGCCCTCGCGGCCCCGCCGGCCCGTGGGCACGGCACCGGCGTGGGCACCCAGGCGGTGACCAGGGCCGCGCTCGATCCCGCCCTGGTCGCGGGGCGCGGAGCCGCGGTGGACTTCGCCGAGCAGGAGGCGGAGAACGCGTCGACCGACGGCACCGTCATAGGCCCCGACCGCACCGCCTACACCCTGCCCTCCGAGGCGTCCGGCCGAGCCGCGGTACGCCTGAAGCCGGGCCAGTACGTCGAGTTCACGCTGCCGCGCGCCGCCAACGCCCTCACCGTGCGCTACAGCATCCCCGACGCGCCCGACGGCGGCGGCATCACCGCACCGCTCGACGTCGCCGTCGACGGCCGACACCGCTCCACGATGACGCTCACCTCGCAGTACTCGTGGCTCTACAACCAGTACCCGTTCACCAACGACCCCCGGGCCGACCTGCTGCACCCGGACTGGTGGATCACCGAGTGCGGATGCGTTCCCGCCGCCACCACCCCGACGCCCACCATCGACAAACCGTTCAGGCCCAGCCACTTCTACGACGAGCAGCGGCTTCTGCTCGGCAAGCGGTACGGGGCCGGCGACACCGTCCGCCTCACGGCGCCCAAGGGCAGCGCCGCGGCCTGGACCGTGATCGACGTGCTCGACACGCAACTCGTAGCCGCGCCGCACGTCGAGGTGCGGGCGGCGAACGTTCTCGCGTTCGGTGCCGACCCCACCGGCCGGCGCGATGCGGGCGGCGCCTTCGACCGGGCCATCGCGTACGCCAGGAAGCGGCACCTCGACGTCTACCTTCCGCCGGGCACCTACCAGGTGAACCGGCACATCGTCGTGGACGACGTGACGATCGTCGGAGCGGGCAACTGGTACACGATCGTCAAGGGCCACCAGGTCACCCTGGACACCCCGGCCCCCGACGGCTCGGTGCACACCGGCGTCGGCTTCTACGGCAAGGACGCGGCCGACGGCGGCAGCCACGACGTCCACCTGTCCGGCTTCGCCGTCGAGGGCGACGTCCGTGAACGCATCGACACCGACCAGGTCAACGCCGTCGGTGGCGCCCTCAGCGACTCGACGATCGACGGCCTCTATCTGCACCACACCAAGGTCGGCATGTGGTTCGACGGCCCGATGAAGCGTCTGCGCATCACGCGCAACGTGATCGTCGACCAGATCGCCGACGGCCTCAACTTCCATACCGGGGTCACCGATTCCACCGTCTCGGACACCTTCGTCCGCAACAGCGGTGACGACGGCCTGGCCATGTGGTCGGAGAAGACCGGCAACGCGCGCAACGTCTTCGCGCACAACACCGTGCAGACGCCCGTCCTCGCCAACGGCATCGCTCTCTACGGCGGTACCGACAACACGGTCACCGGAAACCTCGTCGCCGACCCCATCAGGGAGGGCAGCGCCATCCAGGTCGGCTCCCGCTTCGGCGCCGAGCCGTTCACCGGACACCTGCGGATCACGGACAACACCACCGTCCGCTCCGGGCCGTTCGAGCTCAACTGGAAGATCGGGCTCGGCGCCATCTGGTTCTACGCCCTTGAACGGGACATCGACGCCGACATCGAGGTCACCGGCGACCACTTCCTCGACAACACCTACAACGCGGTCATGCTGGTCTCCGACTTCCCCGTGAAGGACAAGTACGCGATCCGGGGCGTCCACTTCAAGGACATCCGGGTGGACGGAACCGGCACGTCCGTACTCAGCGCCCGCTCCGCCGGATCGGCGACCTTCGAGAACGTGGACGCCCGCAACGTCGGTGCGGTCGGCATCAACAACTGCGGATCGTTCAACTTCCCCTCCACGGGCTCCGAGTTCACGGCCCAGGACCTGGGGGGCAACGACGGAGGCGGCACGACGGGCGCCTGGATGGCGTCCTGGGAGCTGCCGAACACCATCACCTGCGACGACCGGCCTCCGGTGGTCCCGCCACCGGCCCCCGCACCCTGGTGACCGGCGTCCGGCCCTGAGTTGTCACGGTGCGCACAAGTCGCCACGGCCGGCGACTGTGCGCACCGCCGCGCCGAACAGCGGACCGGGGAGTCGAAACAGCAGCACGGGGGCGTCGGCCTTCAGAACACCCGCATCGGGATCTCAGCGGGCTCGGCGAGCAGATCGGAGATCTCGTCGTCCGGCCGGACCGGTGTGACGGAGACTCCGGCCATGTCGAGCGAGGTGCAGTACTCGCCCACGTGGCTGCGCTCGATCTCAATGCCCTGCCCGGCCAGTTGCCTGTGGGCCCGCCCGTACGCCAGGTAGAGCTCGCCGATCGGTGTGCCGCCGAGGCCGTTGACCATCAGGGCGACGCGGTCACCGGAGACGTACGACAGGTCGCCGACCACCGCGTCGACGAGGTCGCCCACCATCGCGTCCGCGGACCGGAGCTTCTCGCGCCTGCGGCCGGGCTCGCCGTGGATGCCCACGCCCATCTCGACCGTGTCCTCGGGCAGTTCGAACAGCGGCGAGCCCTTCGCCGGCGGCGTGCAGGCGGTGAGCGCCATGCCCATGGAAAGGGTGACAGAGTTGACCTTCTCTCCGGTGGTTCACGGCGCTTGCGGGGGCAGACGTCAGCGACCGGGGAACGCGCGGGTGTACTGCGGTGGTGCGGGCACGGGGGCGCCCAGGGAGTGAGCGGCGTTGCGGGGCCAGTACGGGTCGCGCAGCAGTTCGCGCCCGAGGAAGACGGCGTCGGCCTTACCGAGGGCGATGATCTTCTCGGCCTGTTCGGGTCGGGTGATGAGTCCTACGGCGGCGGTGGGCATGCCCGTCTGGGCGCGCACCTGTGCCGAGAAGGTCACCTGGTAGCCGGGGCTGACAGGAATGGTGGCGTCGGGGACGATGCCGCCGGTGGAGACGTCCAGCAGATCCACTCCGTGGGCCATGAGTTCCCGGGCGAGGTGCGTGGTGTCGTCGACGGTCCAGCCGGGCCGGGTCTCGGTGCCGTGGCCCGCGAGCCAGTCGGTCGCCGACGTGCGGAAGAACAGCGGGAGTTCCTGCGGCCATTGGGTGCGGACGGCGTCCACCACCTCCAGCGCGAAGCGCATGCGCCGTTCCAGGTCGCCGCCGTAGGCGTCGGTGCGGTGGTTTGTCCGGGGGGAGAGGAAGGAGTGCACGAGGTAGCCGTGCGCGCCGTGGATCTCCAGGGCGCGGAACCCGGCCAGGTGCGCGCGCCGGGCGGCCTGCGCGAACTCGTCGACGACCGTCGCGATGGCGTGGGTGGTGAGTTCGTGGGGCGCGGGGACCGTTCCGAACGCGATCGGACTCGGGCCCACCCGCCGCAGGCCGGGGCGCGGGGGGTGGGCGTCGGACCAGGGGCGTCCGATGCCCGCCTTGCGGCCGGGGTGGTTGAGCTGGATCGCCGGTACCGCGCCGGAATCGCTCAGCGCGCGGACCACGCGGGCGAAGGCCGGCGGTTGCCCGTCGTTCCACAGCCCGAGGTCGTAGGCGCTGCTGCGGCCTTCCGCGCTGACGGAGGTGGCCTCCACCATGACCAGGCCGGCTCCGCCCACCGCGCGCGAGACCAGATGCTGGAGATGCCAGTCGGTCGGTGTGCCGGTCTCCGGGCCCTGGGCAGGGGCGGAGTACTGCATCATCGGCGACATCCAGACCCGGTTGGGGATCGTCACACCACGCAGTGTCAGGGGCTGGAAGAGCTGGCTCACGGAATCTCCAGGGAGGACGGGACGGCCACGCGACCGGTCGCAACGCCCCGGAGACCCTGTGCGGCGCGCGAGGCCACCAGAAAAGTGTCACCGCGCGGGGCCCGGGGCGCATCTTGGTGGCCCAGCAGGTGCCGGGCCACGGGGCCTCCGGGATTCCGGCGGAAGCGCTCAGAAGAACCGTCGGCTCCGGATCAATAAAGACGCTTTCGTGAATTTTTCCGCGGGCTGGCGCTCACTCGTTTGCCGCACATCTGCGGGAGCTGACCAGCGTTAATGGAACATGACCCAAGCAAGTCTTATTGACCCGTCGCTCTCCGGAGCGGCGGCGGAGAGCCCGTTCGCGGTCCGAGCCGTGACGTTCGGGCGATACACCTACATGCCTGCTGCCGCGTACTCGTCGCCCGATGGGGACGTTCCGGCTGTCACCCGGCCCTGATCCGACAGGGCGGAATTTTCTGTGAATGACGACTATCCGGATCTGTCCTTCGCTCGATACGAACAACCTCCCGTGTACCCCGGTGGGACGGGTACCGGCCGGCACGGCGGTCCCGCCGACGCCCTGTACGAACAGGGCTGGGACCCGGTCGAGGAGCTCACCTACCTCCTGCAGGACGCCGCGGCGGCGGAGCAGGAGGCCACCGTGCCGCCACCCCGCGGCGAGCCGTCGTACGGGGACGAATTCATCAGTGAACCGATGGACAACCTGGCGCAGATCACTGCCGAGTTGCCGCCCATCCGACGCTCCTCGACCGGGCATCGGAAGGTGCGGGTCCGCAAACCCCGCTTCACCTGGCTGCAGACCGTGAGCTTCGTGATCGCCGCGGTCGCCGCCGTCATCGTGTCGATGGTGAGTGTCTTCGGTGGGATGGTGGCCTACGCGCCGCTGCGGCACATCGCGTCCACCACCCAGAGCGGCTCGGGACCCTGGTGGCCCCTTCTCGTGTACGGCCCCTGGATGGTGGCCTCGCTGTCCGTCCTGCGAGCCGCCCTGCACCAACGCCGTGCCGTGCACTCGTGGTACGCCGTTCTGCTGTTCTCCTCCGTCGCCATGATGTTCTGCGTGGCCGACGCCCACAAGACGATCACCGGTGTGGCCGCGGCAGTCGTACCGGCCCTCGCGTCCCTGACCTGCTTCCAACAACTGGTCCGTCAGATCACCCTGACCCGGCCACCCCGCCAGAACACGTCCCGCCATCGGCAGCGCCAAGACCCCCTGCCTCCTAGGCGCGTTGAAGGCAAGAGCGGTTCGAGCACCCGGAAACCGCCTCGCCCCTGATCCGCCCCCGCCGTCCTCCGGCCAATTCCTCCGTGCGGCTCCCCCAGCTGGGCAGGGGGAGCCGCACGGGCGTCAGGCCGGCGGCGGTACGAGATGCCGTACGGCGGGCGCCTGCTCCGATCGTCCGCGCTGAGCCCCCGCGTCGAGTCGTCCGCGCTGAGCCCTCCGCGCAGGCCCGTCCGCGTACGGCCGCCGGTCGCCCGCGCCACGACGTCTCAGGGTGCCGGCCGGTCCGCCGGCGGTGGAGCCGGTTCCGCGGTGGCCGCGGGCGTCGCCGGGGTGATGCCCCGGAGGGACACGTACCCGGCGAGCCGGGCCGCCGCGTCGAGCATCGCCACCCCGCGGGCGGTGAGCCGTCGCCGCCAGTCGTCGAGCGCGGCGGACAGCGCCTCGGTGCCGCCGGCCGTGCGGATCTGCCGGACCACCGTGCGGATGTGCTCCAGCGGATAGCCGCCGCGCCTGAGGAGGTGGGCCAGTTCCGCGTCGCGGACGTCGGGGGCGCCGTACGAGCGATGTCCGGTGGCCGGCTCCCGGACGGGTGTGAGGATGCCCGCCGCCTCCCAGTTGCGGAGGGTCGCCGCGGTGACGCCCAGGCGGCGCGCGAGTTCGCCGATACCGAGCGGCTCACAGCCGGAGGGAGCGTGCTCGGCGGGACCGGTGCCGGAGACCAGATGCTCGACGGCCTGCCCGACCGCGTCCAGCGTCCCCCGGTCGCGCAGCAGTTGGGCGTGGCCGCGGTCGACGGCCGTCAGCGCGGCGTCGAGTTCGCCCGCGTTGAGCGACCGCATGATCTGCCCGCCCTCGGCATGTCCGTGGGCCTGGACGAGCGCCAAGTAGGCGCGCAGGGCCGCCGCGTGCGTCTCGGTGTAGGTCCGGTAGCCGGACGGGGTGCGCTCGGCGAGCGGGAGGAACCCGTCCCGCTCGTAGTTGCGCACCGCCTGGGTCGAGATGCCGTGCTCGCGGGCCAGGTCGAACGGGCGCAGGTACTTCATGGTTTGAGACTTTAGACGACCGCTACTGGGATCCTTTCGCAAAAGTCTCAACTGATCTTGCAGGTATACGCTTGAGACCCATGAACCGTGAAGTTCAGGAATCCATCACGACGTCGTACGACGAAGGCCGCGTCCGGCACACGGGAGGGACACCGTGACGGCCCGCACGGGGACGGACACTCGGCCGCCCGCGCCGCGTGCCGCCGACAGCCACGATCTGATCCGGGTCCGCGGGGCACGGGAGAACAACCTCAAGAACGTCCACGTCGAGATCCCCAAGCGGCGGCTGACGGTGTTCACCGGAGTCTCCGGATCGGGCAAGAGTTCCCTGGTGTTCGACACCATCGCCGCGGAGTCGCGGCGGCTGGTCAACGAGACGTACAGCGCCTTCGTCCAGGGCTTCATGCCCACCCTGGCGCGGCCCGACGTCGACGTGCTCGACGGACTGACCACCGCGATCCTGGTCGACCAGCGGCCGATGGGCGTCCACGCCCGCTCAACGGTCGGCACGGCCACCGACGTCGGCGCGCTGCTGCGCATTCTCTTCAGCCGGCTCGCCACGCCGTACATCGGCACGCAGAGGGCGTTCGCCTTCAATGTCGCCTCCGCCGACGGGTCGGGCGTGCTGGTGGTGAACGGCAGGAAGACCGAGAAGGGGTTCAGTGTCGTCGGCGGCATGTGCCTGCGCTGCGAGGGCCTGGGCAGCGTCTCGGACATCGACCCCGCCCAGCTCTTCGACGACTCCAAGTCCCTGGCCGGCGGCGCGATCACCGTCCCCGGCTGGAAGGCCGACGGCTGGGTGGTGCAGTCGTTCACCGAGTCCGGCTTCCTCGACCCCGCCAAGCCGATCCGCGACTACAGCGAGCGGGAGCGGTACGACTTCCTGCACCGGGACCCGGTCAAGGTCAAGGTGAGGGGGATCAACACCACCTACGAAAGCCTCCTCGCGCGGGTGCGGAGGTCCTTCCTGACCAAGGACAAGGAGACCCTCCAGCCGCACATCCGCGCCTTCGTGGAGCGGGCGGTGACGTTCTCGGTCTGCCCCGGGTGCCATGGCACCCGGCTCAGCGAGACGGCTCGGTCAGCGAAGATCGACGGCGTCAGCATCGCCGACGCCTCCGCCATGCAGATCAGCGACCTCGCCGCGTGGGTCCGCGGGTTGACCGACCCGTCGGTCGCGTCGCTGGTCCCGGTCCTCGCCGAGAACCTCGACTCGTTCGTCGGGATCGGCCTCGGCTACCTCTCGCTCGACCGGCCGTCGAGCTCGCTGTCGGGCGGTGAGGCACAGCGCACCAAGATGGTCCGCCACCTCGGTTCCGCGCTCACCGACGTCACCTACGTCTTCGACGAGCCCACCGTCGGCCTGCACCCGCACGACATCCAGCGCGTGAACGAGCTGCTCCTCCAATTGCGCGACAAGGGCAACACCGTGCTGGTGGTGGAGCACAAGCCGCAGACGATCCTGATCGCCGACCACGTCGTCGACCTCGGACCGCACGCCGGCACGCGCGGCGGCGAGGTGGTCTTCGAGGGGACCGTCGAGGGTCTGCGGGCCGGCGGCACCCTGACCGGACGTCACCTGGACGACCGGGCCTCGGTGAAGCCGTCGGTGCGCAAACGGTCCGGTGTGCTGGAGGTGCGCGGCGCGAACGCGCACAACCTGCGCGACGTCGACGTGGACCTCCCGCTCGGCGTACTCACCGTGGTCACCGGGGTCGCGGGTTCCGGCAAGACCTCCCTGATCCACGGCTCGGTGGCCGGCCGGGACGGCGTGGTCACGGTGGACCAGTCGCCCATCAAGGGCTCCCGTCGCAGCAACCCGGCCACCTGCACCGGCGTGCTCGAACCGATCCGCAAGGCGTTCGCCAGGGCCAACGGGGTCAGGCCCGCGCTGTTCAGCCCCAACTCCGAGGGGGCCTGCCCCACTTGCAAGGGCGCCGGCGTCGTCTACACCGACCTGGCGATCATGGCCGGTGTCGCCACCCTCTGCGAGGAGTGCGAGGGGAAGCGGTTCCAGACGCCGGTGCTCCGGTACAAGCTCGGCGGCCGGGACATCAGCGAGGTGTTCGCGATGCCGGTGACCGAGGCGGCGGAGTTCTTCCGCAGTGGTCCCGCGCGTACGCCGGCCGCGACCGCCGTCCTCGACCGGCTCGCCGACGTCGGCCTGGGCTACCTCGGCCTCGGCCAGCCGCTCACCACCCTCTCCGGCGGCGAGCGGCAACGCCTCAAGCTGGCGGGCCACATGGCCGGGACGGGCAGCGTCTACATCCTCGACGAGCCGACCAGCGGCCTGCACCTGGCCGACGTCGAGCAACTGCTCGCCCTGCTCGACCGGCTCGTGGACGCCGGCAGGTCGGTCATCGTCGTCGAGCACCACCAGGCGGTCATGGCCCACGCGGACTGGATCGTCGACCTCGGCCCCGGCGCGGGCCATGACGGCGGCGAGGTCGTCTTCGAGGGCACTCCGGCCGAACTGGTCGCCGCCCGCTCCACCCTCACGGGCGAGCACCTCGCGCGGTATGTCGGCGCCTGAGGTGACGCGCACGCGCGCTTGAACGGCCTTTCGCCCTGCCGGCGGAGGGGCGAGCGTCCGGCGCCGCGGGGTGCCGAACCGCGTCGGGCGCGGCGCGGGCGGGGCTCGATGGGCGCACGGTTCCGTCCGCGGGCCGGGGCTACCGGTTGCGGGTGATGGTCTTGTGCTCGACGTAGCCGGTGAGGCCGACCTTGCCGTACTCGCGGCCGAGACCGCTCGCCTTGTAACCGCCGAACGGGCCGTCGAAGCTCATCGGCGAGCCGTTCACGGTGACCGTGCCGGTGCGCAGCCGGCGCGCGACGGCCAGGGCCCGCTCCGGATCCGCGGTCCAGACGCCGCCGGACAGGCCGTACTCGGAGTCGTTCGCGATCCGTACGGCGTCGTCCTCGTCGTCGTAGGCGATGACCGCCAGGACCGGGCCGAAGATCTCCTCCTGGGCGATGCGCATGGAGTTGTCGACGTCGGCGAAGAGGGTCGGGGTGACGTAGTTGCCCTTCTCCAGACCCTCGGGCACCTGCGGGCCGCCGGTCACCAGGCGAGCACCCTCCTCCATTCCGACGGTGATGTAGTCGATCACGCGCTGTTGCTGGTCGCGGCGGATCATCGGACCGATGAACGTGTCGGGGGCGGACGGGTCACCGACCTTCAGGGACTCGACCATCTCCTTCAGCGCGGCGACGACCTCCTCGTACCGGCTGCGGGGGGCGAGGATGCGGGTCTGCAGAATGCAGGCCTCGCCGTTGTTGCCGAGCGAACCGAAACGCAGGCCCCGCACGGCCGCATCCAGGTCCGCGTCCTCCATGATCAGCGCCGCGGACTTGCCCCCCAGCTCCAGACCGACCCGCTTGAGGTGCTCCCCGGCTATCGAGGCGATACGCCGGCCGGCCCGCGTCGAACCGGTGAAGGAGATCTTGTCCACGCCGGGGTGGGAGACGAGGTACTCACTGGTCTCACGGTCCGCCGGAAGGACGCTGAGGACGCCCTCGGGAAGCCCGGACCGGTGCCAGAGGTCCGCCAGCAGCATCATGCTCAGGGAGTTCTCGGGGGAGACCTTGAGGACGACGGTGTTGCCGGCCAGCAGGGCCGGGATCAGCTTCGCGGTGGCCGCGGAGAACGGCGAGTTCCACGGGATGACCGCGGCGACCACCCCGATCGGCTCCCGCCGCACGATGGTGTCGAAGGCCACCGACGCGTCCGAGGGCTCGACGACCTCCTCCCACCCGAACTCCTCGGCCGCCTTGAGGTACGCGTCGACCTGTCGGGTCAGGAACGGCTGGCCGGCCCTGGTGAACCAGCCGGCCGAACCGTTCTCGACCGAGATGGCCTCGGCGACCTCGTCGGCTAGCGCCGCGCGCAGGGCGTCGTAGCGGCGGACGATCTCCTGGCGCTCCTCGGGCGTGGTGCGCGGCCAGGGACCGTGGTCGAAGGACTCGCGGGCCGCGGCGACGGCCGCGTCCACGTCGGCGGGCGCGGCCTGCGCCACGGTGCCCAGCACGGACTGGTCGTGCGGGGAGAGGATGTCGAGCCGCAGGCCCGGGTCACTCGGGTCGGCCCAGGAGCCGCCGATGTACAGCTTGTCACGCACGGTCATGTCTTTTCGGTTCCCGTCTTCTCGGTTCCTTCGGGCGAAACGTGATGTGTCAGGCGGTGGAGGGGTCCGGGGGGTAGTCCGTGGAGCGGCTGACCTCGGCCCACTTCCTCGCCTCGGTCAGACGGGCTTCCTCCGCGCCGATGGCGATCCCCAGCGCGTCGCTGCCGAGCAGAAGCCGGCGCGGGGGCTCCTCGGCGTCCACCGCGCCGATGATCGCGCGGGCCATACGGTCCGGGTCGCCGGGCTCGTTCCCGGCGTACTTCGCGAACATGGCCAGCCACGTGCCCACCGTCTGCTCGTAGTCGGGGGTCACCGGCCCGGACGGCTCCGCCGCGCCCGCGGCCCAGCCGGTGCGGATGCCGCCCGGCTCGACGATGGTGACCCTGACGCCGAACGGGGCCACCTCGCCCGCGAGGACCTCGGAAAAGCCCTCCACGGCGAACTTGGCCGTCTGGTAGGCGCTCAGACCGGGCGTGCCGCCCACGCGTCCGCCGATGGAGGAGATCTGCACGACGTGCCCGGACCGGCGGCGGCGCATCACCGGCAGCACCGCCCGGGTCACGTTCACCACGCCGTACAGGTTCCCCTCGACCTGCGCGCGGAACTCGTCCTCGGGGAAGTGCTCGATCGAACCGCTGGTGGCGTAACCGGCGTTGTTGACGACCACGTCGACCGTCCCGAACCGCTCCACCGCCGCGGCGACCACGTCCCGGCACTGGGACGCGGAGGTGACGTCCAGCGCGACGGTCTCCAGTCGTTCCCGGTGGTCCGCTCTCAGGGAGGCCAGCGCCTCCGGCCTGCGGGAGGTGACCACGACCTGGTCGCCGGCCTCCAGAACCGCGAGCACCAGAGCCCTGCCCAAGCCCTGCGAACCACCGGTGATCAGCCAGGTCCGTGACATCGCGTACTCCTCGTCTCGTGGGATTCGTTCGCTGCCCGCTGCCGGGCCGCGACTCCAATGTAGATCCTTCGACGATAAATGCAACATGAGTGTTGCGATAGTGTCGAGTGGTGCGTCTCACATATGACTATTGGTGGAGGGAAGGGGAGATCATTCCGTCCGTCGCGGGTGGCCTGTCGACACCCGGCGCCCGAGCGGAAGGACCCGGGCGCGCGCACCGGCCGCCGGGAGCAGAGCGCACGCGTCGACGCCTTCCCCTGCCGCGATGAGTTCCGGGCGGGACCCGAGTCTGTTCTGGTGAGCGTCGTGGGATGCCATGCGACGCCGCCCCGCACGACACACCACGGAGGACACCATGACGACCACGCCCGGCCGTGCGAGCAGCGACCTCACCGGCAAGCCGCCGGTCGTCGACCTGGCCACCTGGCAGGCGGCCCGCGAGGAACTGCTGGTCCGTGAGAAGGCCCACACCCGCGAGGGCGACGCCCTCGCCGCGGCCCGTCGCAGGCTGCCGATGGTCGAGCTCGACGGAACGGTCGAGGTCGTCGGACCCGACGGCCCGGTCCCGTTCCTGGACCTGTTCGAGGGCCGCGACGAGCTCGTGGTCTACCAGCACATGTGGCACGACGGCGCGCCGCACCAGGGGCAGTGCGAGGGCTGCACCACCACGGCCTGGCACCTGAAGGACGCCGTCTATCTCAACGCCCGCGGCGTCTCGTTGGCCATCCTGACCACGGGCCGTTGGGGCGAGGTGGCCTCCTACGTCGAGTTCATGGGCTACACCCAGCCCTGGTACTCGGTGCGCGACGTGGAGGCGCCGGTCGGCGGCGGAATGGGGCACATCGCCTGCTTCCTGCGCGACGGTGACCGCGTGTTCCTGACGTACTCCACGACGGGCCGTGGCAACGAGGCGGTCAACGGGTCCCTCGCCCTGCTCGACATGACGTCCTACGGCCGCGGCGAGGCGTGGGAGGACAACCCCGAGGGCCGCGCCGTGCTCGGCGACGTCCGCGAGGGGCACCCGGCCGTGGGCCGCCAGGCCTGCTGGTACTGGCGCTCGGACGTGGACGGTGTCGCCACCTGGGGCCCGACCAGCCGCCCCGTGCCGCAGTGGAGCCGCCCCGGCGCGACCCCCGTGGAGACCCTCGGCCGGCACGGCCACCACCACTGATGACCGTTCGACGGCGTCCCGGGCTGCGGACGAGGAGCCCCCTCATCCCAGCCCGGGCACTCCGGAGATCAGCAGGTCGATCAGCTTGATGCCGACGAAGGGCAGGACGAGTCCGCCGAGGCCGTACAGCATGAGGTTGCGCCGCAGGAGGTCGTGCGCCGACGACGGCGTGTAGCGCACGCCCCGCAGCGCGAGCGGGATCAGCGCGACGATGATCAGCGCGTTGAAGATGATCGCCGAGGTGATCGCGGACGTCGGGCTGTGCAGGCCCATGACGTTGAGCGACTTCAGGCCCGGATAGGCCCCCGCGAACATCGCCGGGATGATCGCGAAGTACTTGGCCACGTCGTTGGTGATGGAGAAGGTCGTCAACGCGCCCCGTGTGATGAGCAATTGCTTGCCGATCTGGACGATCTCGATGAGCTTGGTGGGGTTGGAGTCCAGGTCGACCATGTTCCCGGCTTCCTTGGCGGCCGAGGTGCCGGTGTTCATGGCCACGCCCACATCGGCCTGGGCCAGCGCCGGCGCGTCGTTCGTGCCGTCCCCGGTCATCGCGACGAGCTTGCCGCCCTCCTGCTCGCGTCTGATCAGCGCGAGCTTGTCCTCGGGGGTCGCCTCGGCCAAGTAGTCGTCCACGCCCGCCTCTTCGGCGATGGCACGGGCGGTGAGCGGGTTGTCGCCAGTGATCATCACCGTGCGGATGCCCATGCGGCGCAGCTCGGCGAAGCGCTCCCGGATGCCGTCCTTGACCACGTCCTTGAGATGGATCAGGCCCAACACGCGGGGGCCTTCCCAGTCGTACACCGCCACGAGCAGCGGGGTGCCGCCCGAACCGGCCACCGAATTCGCGAAGGCCCGTGCCTCGAGCGGGACTTGGGCGCCGTACATCTCCACCCACTCGATCACCTGCTGGGCGGCGCCCTTGCGGATCGCGCACACCGCACCGTTGTCCCAGCGCAGGTCGACGCCGCTCATCCGGGTCTGCGCGCTGAACCTCACCCACCGGGCATGATGCAGCTCCCCCTCGGCGGGCGCCCGCAGCCCGTACCGCTCCTTCGCCAGTACGACGACGGAGCGGCCCTCCGGTGTCTCGTCGGCCAGGGACGACAGCTGTGCGGCGGCGGCGAGTCGGCCCTCCTCGACGCCGGGCAGCGGGACGAAGGCGGCTGCCTCGCGGCTGCCCAGAGTGATGGTGCCGGTCTTGTCGAGAAGGAGGGTGCCCACGTCGCCCGCGGCCTCGACCGCGCGGCCGGACATGGCGAGCACGTTGCGCTGGACGAGCCGGTCCATGCCCGCGATGCCGATCGCGGACAGGAGCGCGCCGATCGTCGTCGGGATGAGGGTGACCAGGAGCGCGACAAGAACGGTGGTGGACTGGGCGGCGTCGGCGTACTCGGCCATCGGCTGGAGGGTGACGACCACCAGGACGAAGATGATCGTGAGCGCGGCGAGCAGGATGTTCAGCGCGATCTCGTTCGGGGTCTTCTGCCGGGAGGCGCCTTCGACGAGGGCGATCATCCGGTCCAGGAAGGAGTGTCCCGGGCGGGCACTGACGCGGACGACGATCCGGTCCGACAGGACCGTAGTACCGCCCGTGACCCCACTGCGGTCGCCGCCCGACTCGCGGATGACCGGCGCGGATTCCCCCGTGACGGCGGATTCGTCGACGGCCGCGACGCCGTCGATGACGTCGCCGTCGGCGGGGATGACCTCGCCGGCCTCGACCAGGACGACGTCGAGCGGTCCGAGGGCGGTGGCGGCCACGGCCTCCGTGTCGGCGTGGCGCGGGTCGGTGCCGTAGTTCCAGTGCCGCAGGCGCAGGGCGACCGTGTCCGTACGGGCTTTGCGGAGCGACTCGGCCTGTGCCCGGCCGCGGCCCTCGGCGACGGCCTCCGCGAGGTTCGCGAAGATCACCGTCAGCCACAGCCAGCCGCTGATGACCCAGGTGAAGACGGTGGGGTGGAGCACCGCGGACAGGGTCGTGAGGACGGCTCCCACGGACACGACGAACAGCACCGGGTTCTTCACCAGGGCCCGCGGGTGCAGTTTGCGCAGTGCCTCGGGGAGGGACTGCACGAGCTGGGCGGGTTCGAACAGCCCGCTCGGCGCCCGGCGTTTCGTCCCTTCCTCCGATCCGTGGACGCGGGACGGCGGGGCTTGCGGGGGAGCGGCGGGAATCATCGGGACCTTCGAGCCTCGGTGGGAACCGGCCCGGTGCGCTGCGCACGCCGACGGCCGGTCGAGCTGACACGGGTAGGGGTGGCCGCCGGGCTCCGCGGTGCCGGGGCCCCGGCACCGCGGACCTGTGCACGGACGTCGGCGACGGGATGACGACGAGAACGCCGCCGCGTGCTCGGCCGCCGGGAGGCCATGCGGATGCTTTCGGGCGAGAAAGGCATCCGAGACCGCTCCAGGAGGAGCGCCGTCAGGCCACTGACGTCCATGGCCTTTCCGGCGGCCGACGGAAAATATAGCCGGGCCGTGCCCTCGAACTGTCCGTTCCACCAGGGAATTTGCGCTTCTCTTACGGCGCGTCGGAGGCAGACGTCAAGGCTCCGTCATGGCAGGTGGGGAAGGCGTCAGGAGAACATCAACGGAGGACGTCGGAGGCCGTAAGCGGTCACAGACTGGGCGGCACGGGGGGACACGGGCGACCATCCGTGGCGTGACGCTGGAGGGTTCGTGACCTCCCCCGAGTTCTCGGCTTGCCTCGAACAGGGGGATTTCCACGACCGTCACCACGCGCAGTCCTGAGCGGGGGCCGGGACTGTGGTCCAGCCACAGCGCGGACCGGTCGCCCCGCCCGGGGGGTTCGCCCGGTCCGCGGCCAGGAAGGGGGCCGCGGACCGGACGCCCGCGGGCATCCCCTCCGTCGTGAGGCCGTGGCCGCGTGGGCCGCTCTGCGTCGCCGCCCCGGGCCACTCCGCCCGCGCGGCCGCGTCTCCTGCGCGTGGTCACGGCCTCAATGGCCGGGACCCTCTGTCCGGGCCGGGCGGCTCATGGCGAAGGCGCTCGGCAGGTACGTACACGCCCCCGGGCCGGCCGGGCCCGGGGCGACACGGGAGGCTGTCCATCATGAACGACTCCGACCTGGCCGCCCTGAGAGACCGGGCCGAGAAGGGCGACGAGGACGCCCTCGACGAACTGATCGAACTCGCCGCCGAGTGCGGTGATGTGGCGGAGTTGCGGCGTCTTTCCGACGCCGGGAACCCCACCGCGACGGACCAGTTGATAGAACTCGCGGCCGAGCAGGGTGATGTGGCGGAGTTGCGGCGTCTTTCCGACGCCGGGAACCCCACCGCGACCGACCAGCTGATCGAACTCGCCACCGAGCAGGACGACCTGGGCGAACTGCGACGTCTCGCCGACAGGGGCGACGCCACCGCCGCCGAGCAGCTCACCGAACTCCTCTCCGAGTGACGTTCACCCACGTCGGAGCTCTAGTGACGGATGTTGATCTCGTTGTGGATGTTGCCGACGTTGAAGTCGATCAGGCCGCCGCAGGCGAGGAGGCAGGCCCCGTTGGCAGGCGGGGGCACCGGCGCGGCTGAGATCACTACCGTGGCCTCCGCGTTCGAGGCGCTGCAGTTGTCGCTGCCGTTGTAGGCGGCTGTGATCGTGTGTGTTCCGACGGTGGACAGGTGGGCCGAGTAGACGGCTGTCCCAGTGGCGGTGACGGGCACGGTGTCCAGGCTGTCTCCACCGTCGAAGAACGTCATACCGAGTCCGCCGCTGAGGCCGCCGGAAACTCCGGCTCTATGCGCTCCCCATTCCGGCGATCGGTACGGATTCAAGGAGTGCCCATGGCGGTCTCATTTGATCAGGGGAACGCGCGGTCCCTCCGGCTCCGCAGGCCGGAAACCCCGACGGCGCGGCCCGCCTGGTGGCGGCCGCGCCGGGTCACACACCGACGCCGTCGTGGCCGTCGTGTGCGGGATGCCGTCCGGCTGAGCCTGTGACGGGCCGGGAGCTCAGCCGGTACGGGGTTACAGGAGCCCGTCGGCGATGGTGCCGAGGGACAGCGCCGGCAGGAAGTTGAGCAACGCCAGGATGACCGCCGCGGCCGTGGCGAGGACGACGAAGTTGACACCCTGGGCGCGCAGCGTGCCGACGGTGACGACGCCCGGCTGCTGCTTGGCGAGCCGTCCGGCCAGGGCCAGCACGGCCACCATCGGGAGATACCGCCCCGCCAGCATCGCGACCACCATCAGGAGGTTGTGGAAGTCCGTGGCGCCGTTGAAGCCCGCCATCGCGCTGCCGTTGCTGTTGGTGTTGCTCGTGTAGGCGTAGATCAGCTCGGTGAGACCGTGCGCCCCCGGGTTGCCCATCGAGGTCTGGCCGTCGCCGAAGGCGAGCGCGACGCCCGTGCAGGCCAGGATGACGGTGGGCGGGATCAGCGCGTACACCACGACCCAGCGCATCTCCCCGAACCCGATCCGCTTGCGCAGGTATTCGGGCGTGCGGCCGACCATCAGACCGCCGATGAAGACGGCCACCAGCACCACCATGATCAGGCCGTACAGTCCGCTGCCCGTGCCACCGGGCGCGATCTCGCCGAGCATCATCGCGGACAGCAGCACCCCGCCGCCGAGACTGGAGAAGCTGTCGTACGAGGAGTTGGCCGCGCCGTCCGCCGAGCCCGTGGCCCCCACGCCGAACAGCGTCGAGCCGGGGACGCCGAAGCGGGTCTCGGTGCCCTCGTACGGGCCGCCGACCGCCTGGGTGACCGTGCCGGTGTGCGCGGACTGGGCCAGCGTGCCGGCTACGAGGAGCAGGCCGAAGAGGATGCCGACGACCGTCAGCAGGGTCCAGCTCTGCTTCAGGCTGCCGATCATCCGGCCGAACATGCGGATGCAGGCCGTCGGGATCAGCAGCATCAGCACGATCTCGAAGGCGTTGGTCCAGGCGCTCGGGTTCTCGAAGGGGTGGGCGCTGTTGGCGTTGAAGACGCCGCCGCCGTCACCGGTGAAGAGCTTGATCGGCTCCCAGGAGCCGACCGGTCCGTCGAGGATCGTCTGCTTGCCGCCCGCGACCGTGGTGACGGTGTGGCCGGCGCCGAGCCCCTGGATCACCCCGCCCGCCAACAGGATCAGGCCACCGACGACCGCCATCGGGAGCAGGACGCGGAAGATCGTCCGAAGGAGGTCCACCCAGAAGTTGCCGAGGTCGGCGGTGCTGCGCCGGACGAGCCCGCGCACCAGGACGAGCGCCACGCAGATACCGACCGCCGCCGACGCGAACGCCTGGACCCCCAGACCCGCCATGACGGCGAGGTGCCCGGTGGTGGACTCGCCGGCGTAGTTCTGCCAGCTGGTGTTGGTCGTGAAGGAGACGGCGGTGTGCAGCGCGAGCCGCCACGGCATGCCCGCGTGACCCGTCGACCAGGGCAGCTTGCCCTGGAGGGTGAAGAGGGCGAAGAGCGCCGCGATGCTCATGACCGAGAAGGCGAGCAGTGCGGTGAGGTAGTGCCGCCAGGTCTGCTCCCTGTCCGGGTCGATGCCGCACGCGCGATAGAGGGCTCTCTCCCCGCGCCAGTGCCGGCCGCCGTCCAGGACTCGGGCCATGTAGTCGCCGAGCGGAACGTGCAGCCCCACCACCACGGCGAGGACGAGCGATGCCTGGATCCAGGCGGCCATGATCAGGCTCCCTGCTGGGGGTAGGTACGGTCGAGCGCGACGTTCAGCTCGACGACATCGACGCCCGGCTCGCCGAGCACGCCGAGCGTGCGGCCGGTGGTGTACTTCTCGATCAACTCGCGTACGTCGGCCACGTCCGCGCCACGCTCGCGGGCGACGCGGGGCGCCTGGAGCTTCGCGTACGCGGGGCTGATGTGCGGGTCGAGCCCGCTGCCGCTCGCGGTCACCGCGTCGGCGGGGACGACCGGGTCGGCCGGCGCGTCGCCACGTACGGGGACGGTCACGGCACGGCTGTAGTCCGTGCCGGGCTCGGCGCAGACGACGTCAACTCCCTTGTAGGAGCTGACGAACGGCCTGGCCGGACATGCCTGGTCGAGACTGACGACCTTGGTGACCCGGCCGCGCGTACCGCCGTCGTGGAAGACGCCGAGGACCGCTCCCACACCGTCCGGTGTGCAGAACGGGCGGGAGCCGTCGACGCCTTCGAGCTCGCCGACCGCCTTGCTGCGCCCGCACACCAGGGTGAGCAGGCTCGGCCTGTCCGCCGTGTCGACGACGGACTCGGGGCCCTGGTTCCCGGCTCCGGACGCGGTGGCGTCGTACCCCGTACCGGCGTTGGACGGCCGGGACTGGAAGTACCGCTTCAGCGGGTTGCCCTTGGCGTCCGTGAACGACTGGCCGATCAGGGAGGATCCGGCGTCCCTGCCGTCGGCGGCGGTGACCTCGGACCTGCCGTCCAGGCCGGGGACCTGGGCGAAGGCCGTCATGGCCAGCGGATAGGCCAGCCCGGTCAGGAGGGTCAGTACGAGGACCACCCGGAGCGCCGCGAGGTGCTGGGCGAGCCAGTGCGGGATGCGTGTCATGGTCAGATCCCCGGGATGAACTGGACGAGGGCGAAGTCGATGAACTTGATGGCGAGGAAGGGCGCGACGACGCCGCCGAGCCCGTAGATCCACAGGTTGCGGGTGAGCAGCGCGGAGGCGGACGACGGCCGGTAGCGCACACCGCGCAGGGCGAGTGGGATCAGCGCCACGATGACCACCGCGTTGAAGACGACCGCGGAGAGGATCGCGGACAGCGGCGAGTGCAGATCCATGATGTTGAGCCGGTCGAGCCCCGGATACACGGCGGCGAACATCGCGGGCAGGATCGCGAAGTACTTGGCGATGTCGTTGGCGATCGAGAACGTCGTCAGCGCGCCCCGGGTGATGAGGAGTTGCTTGCCGATCTCGACGATCTCGATGATCTTCGTGGGGTCCGAGTCCAGGTCGACCATGTTGCCGGCCTCCTTGGCGGCCGACGTACCCGTGTTCATCGCCACGCCGACGTCCGCCTGCGCGAGCGCCGGGGCGTCGTTCGTACCGTCACCCGTCATCGCGATGAGGTGACCGCCGGCCTGCTCCCGTTTGATGAGCTCCAGCTTGTCCTCCGGCGTGGCCTCGGCCAGGAAGTCGTCGACGCCCGCCTCCTCGGCGATCGCCTTCGCGGTCACCGGGTTGTCGCCGGTGATCATCACCGTACGGATGCCCATCCGGCGCAGCTCGTCGAAGCGTTCCCGCAGACCCGGCTTGACGACGTCCTTGAGGTGGACGACGCCGAGCACCTCTGCCCGGCCGTCACTCGTGGACCGCGCCACGGCCAGGGGCGTACCGCCCGACGCGGAGACCTGGTCCACGACCGCCCCCAGCGCGAGCGGGACCTCACCGCCCCGCTCGCGCACCCAGGCCGAGACCGAAGCCGCGGCGCCCTTGCGCAGCCGCTGCCCGTCGGGAAGGTCGACTCCGGACATGCGGGTGGCGGCGGTGAACGGCACCCACTCGGCGCCGTTCGCGACCTGCTGGGTCAACTCGTGCTTCTCGTAGGCGAACTCGACGACGGAACGGCCCTCAGGCGTCTCGTCGGCCAGGCTGGAGAGAAGCGCGGCCCGCGCCAGCCGCTCCATGGGGACGTCCCCGACCGGGAGGAACGCGCTCGCCCGCCGGTTGCCGAAGGTGATCGTGCCCGTCTTGTCGAGCAGCAGGGTGTTGACGTCACCGGCGGCCTCGACGGCCCTTCCGGACATGGCCAGTACGTTCCGCTGCACCAGCCGGTCCATGCCCGCGATACCGATCGCCGAGAGCAGCGCGCCGATCGTGGTCGGGATCAGACAGACGAGCAGCGAGACGAGGACGATGGCGGTGACACCGTTCGCGTTCAGCGCCGCGGTGTCGTGCGCGGCGGCCATCGCGTCCTTGGAGAAGATCGCCATCGGCTGGAGGGTCACGACCGCGACCAGGAAGACGAAGGTCAGCATGACCAGCAACAGGTTGAGGGCCAGCTCGTTGGGCGTCTTCTGCCGGTTGGCCCCCTCGACCAGGCTGATCATCCGGTCCAGGAAGCTGTCCCCGGGTTCCTGGGTGACGCGTACGACGAGGTGGTCGGAGAGCACCCGGGTGCCTCCGGTGACCGCGCTGCGGTCGCCGCCCGACTCACGGATGACGGGCGCCGACTCACCGGTGATCGCCGACTCGTCGACGCTCGCCGCGCCCTCGATGACGTCGCCGTCTCCGGGGATGAACTCCCCGGCCGGTACGGACACGATGTCGCCCCGCCTCAACTCCGAGGCGGCGACGGCCTCTTCGAGGTAGGCGTCCTTGGCGGCCCCGGGCTCCCAGCCCGCGAGCCGCCACGCGGTGGTCTGCTGCCGGGTCCGGCGCAGCGAGTCGGCCTGCGCCTTGCCGCGGCTCTCGGCCACGGCCTCGGCGAGGTTGGCGAAGACCACCGTCAGCCACAACCAGCCGGTGATCAGCCAGGCGAAGAGACCGGGGTGCACCATCGCGATGCCCGTGGTCAGCGCGGCACCGACCTCGGTCACGAACATGACCGGGTTACGGAACAGGGTCACCGGATTCAGTTTGGTGAACGCCTGCGGGAGCGCGCGCCACAGCTGTGTCGGATCGAGCATTCCGGCGCCGACCCGGCGCGGCGGCTTCTCGATTCCGGGCGGAGGGGAGGCCGGCACCGGTGCGGGCAGGGTCTGGGCGGGGGCGGACATCAGAACTTCTCCGGCTTGATCAGCGCGATGATCAGGTAGGCGAGCAGGGCGACGGCCACGATCAGGCCGACGGTGTTCTCCACGGTCATCGAGACCTCGTTCCCATGGGCAAGGGGGTGTTGTGGGGGTGACGCGGGGGTGACAGGGGGGATCTTCATGAGGTGCGGGCACGCGGTGGCGGCCACCTGCTTCCTGTCAGGGCACGAGTGGCTGCCACCGAGTGCCGGCGGCGGGCGGGAGCGCCGGCGCAGGACCGGAGCGGTCCCGGGACTACACCCCGATGTCCCGGCGGCTCATGTCGTCCAGTGACTCGCGGCGCACCAGGACACGGGCGGCACCGTCGGACACCGCCACCACCGGGGGCCGGCCGACCAGGTTGTAGCCGGAGGCCATGGAGAGGTGGTACGCACCGGCCGCGGGGACGGCGAGGAGGTCGCCGGGGTGCACGTCGCCCGGGAGTGCCACGTCCTCCGCGAGGACGTCACCCGCCTCGCAGTGCCGGCCCACGACGGTGACGAGACGGGGCGGCACCGCCGAGGGCCGGCCGACGAGCCGGGGCGCGTACCGCACCCCGTACAGCGCGGGCCTCGGGTTGTCGCTCATGCCACCGTCGACGGCCACGAAAGTGTGCTCCCCGGTGCGCTTGACCGAGAGGACCCGGTAGACGGCGACTCCCGCGGGCCCGATGATCGCCCGGCCGGGTTCGAGGGTGAGCCTGGGCACGGGCAGCCCGGCGCGGGCGCAGCCGTCCTCGAGTTCGGCGCGGACCCGGCCGGCCAGGACCCCGACGTTCAGGTTCTCCTCGCCGGGTCGATAGGCGATGGCGTGACCGCCGCCGATGTCCAACTGGGGGAGAGCGACGCCGTGCTGGTCGCGCATCCGGGCCATCAGCCCGACCACACGGTGTACCGCGGTGACGTACGGCTGGACGGAGGTGATCTGCGAGCCGATGTGGCAGTGCAGGCCGACGAGTTCGAGTTGCGGCTGGTCGAGTATCCGGGCGACGGCGTGCTCCGCGGACCCGTCCGTGATCGAGAGCCCGAACTTCTGGTCGTCGGTGCCGGTGCGCACCTTGGCGTGCCCGCCCGCCGCGATACCGGGCACCACCCGCACCATGACCTTCTGACGGCTGTCGGGGGGAGTGACCGCGGCCAACCGGGCGATCTCGGATTCGCTGTCCACGACGATGCGGCCGACGCCGAGCCCGAGCGCCGTGCGCAGGTCCTCGGGGCTCTTTGCGTTGCCGTGCATCACGATCTTCTCCGGCGGGAAGCCGGCGCTCACGGCGAGTTCGAGTTCTCCGGCGGAGCAGACGTCGAGGCCGAGGCCCTCCTCCCGCACCCAGCGCACCACGGCCCGCGACAGGAACGCCTTGGCCGCGTAGACGACGTCGGCCTCGGGGAACGCCGTGCGGTAGGTGCGGCAGCGTTCGCGGACCTCCTGCTCGTCGAGGACGTAGACGGGGGTGCCGAAGCGGTCGGCGGTCTCGGTGAGGGAAACGCCGCCGACACGGACGTCGCCGTCGGCGGCGGAGCGGGCGGAGCGTGGCCACACGGACAGGCCGTCGGCATCCCTGGCGTCGGCGTCGGCGTCGTCGGAGGTGCCGGCGGTGCCGAGGACGCGGGGCGATGCCTGAAAGGCCATGTCCTGAAGGGGGGCGTCCTGGATGGACATGGTGTCTCCTCAGCCGATCAGCAGGTTCAGGCACGCGACGACGGCGGCCGCGCCGGTCACCCGCAGGGCGCCGACGTGTTCGGGATGCCAGCGGCGCCAGGAGTTTCCCCGCTCGCGGACCGTGGCCGCGGCGCGGTCGACCGCGGGGGCGGAGAACGACGGGTCGACGACGAGGGCCGTGACGCCCAGGGGCGCGGCGAGCGCGCGCAGCGCGGGTTCGGAGAGCTTGAGGTGGGGGTGGTCGGCGCCCAGCGTGGCGGTGAGCTTCGCCGCCGAGGTGAAACCGACGGCCGTACGGCCGCCCAGGGGGGTGCGGAAGAACCGGGCCGTGGAGCCCGCGTACCCCGGCCGGACAGGAACGAAGAGAAGTCCGGCCGGGAAGCGTTCGGAGGGTTCGGGGTCCTCGGCATGCTCGACTGGAGACATGGTGCTGCTCCTCGGAGAAGGCGACGTGCGTCGTCCGGTCGGATCGGCCGGACGCATCGACGAAGCTATGCCCCGCCGACCTGGGCCGGGGCCCGGCGCTGACGGATGCTTGACGGGAAGCGGCGTACCCATAACGCGTCACTGACGATCGCGGGGATGCGCGGTCGACGTGGGACGGAGTTCCCGGGCGGGAGCATGGCCGGAGTTGCCGGGCGGGGCCGAAGTGGGAGTTGCCGGGCGGCGCCGCGGTCGGAGTTGGCGGGCCGGAGCATGGCCGGAGTTGCCGGGCGGGGCCGCACTGCGCGGCGTTGCCTCGAGGCGGTGGCGCGCGGCGCGCAGTGGATCGAGCCGGCCGGACATGCCACCTAGACACCCGGTGGGCCGCCCGACACGGTGGGGCCGGTGGGCCTCGTCGCGTCGATGACGCCTGTCACACGGTCGCCACGGGCACGCCGTGCGGGCGGTCGGCGAGCAGGGCCGCGATGTGGTCCGCGCACCGGACGGCCGCCGTGGCCATGGCGCTCCTGGTCATCCCGGCGACATGCGGGGTCAGCAGGGCGTTCGGCAGACCGAAGAGCGGTGAGGTGAAGACGGCGTGCTCGTGTTGGAAGGTGTCCACAGCCGCTGCCCTGAGCGGATGCGCGGGGTCGAGCAACGCGTCGGCCAGCGCCTGTTCGTCGACGATTCCACCCCGGGCGGTGTTCAGCAGGATCGACCCTGGACGCATCAGAGCCAGTTGCTCCCGTCCGACCAACCCTCGGGTCTGCGGGGTGAGCGGCAGATGCAGGGAGACCACGTCACTGGTGGTCAACAGCGCGGTGAGGGAACGGGCCCGGGGCACCGATGCGTCGGCCGGACGTCGTGAGAGGGCCTGGACCTCCATGCCCAGCGCGGTCGCCCGTCCGGCCAGGGCCAGACCGATCCGGCCCAGCCCGACGATGCCCAGGGTCAGCTCCGTCAGCTCCACCGCCGGCGCGGCCGGGGTGCGCCAGCCGGCATCGTGCGCGGCCTCGTCGTGCGCCCGGAGATCTCGGGTCAGGGCGAGCAGTTGAGCCAGGGCGAACTCGGCGACCGCGTTCGCGTTGGAGCCGGGGGTATGGGTCACAGCCACCCCGTGTCGCGCGGCGGCCGCCAACTCGACGTGATCGGTGCCCGCTCCGGCCCGGCCGACCACGCGGAGCCGGTTGGCCAGGCCCGCGTCGGTCGCCGCCGCGAGGAACGCGGCGCGCAACGGCACCCCTGCGCGGGACTTGACCGCGTGGTAGCCGAGTCCGTCCCGGACGGTCTCGGCGAGCAGCGCGGACTCGTCGAAGGCGTCGAAGTCGGTGAAGTCCACCCGGCCGGCCCAGGCAGCCCGCGCCCCGGCGTGATCGGCCACCCGCCGGAGGTTCAGGGTGACGGCCAGCCCGTGGCCGAGCAGACGCTCCAGTTCCCGACCGAGCAACTCGCCAGGAGCCGCGTCCAGCAGCAGTACTCGGGCTCGCTCCACGTGATCATCCCTTCCCCCGCACGCACGAACCCTGCTGCGATCCGGTGACCGGTCACCGAGAGCCCCCTCGGCAACGCGATTCCGCACCTACGGCGGATGCCTCTCAGGGCGCGAAGGCGCGCTGCACGGTGAGAGCCAGGGCCTTGCGGCGTGCGTCGTGAGCGGCTTCGGGTTCGCCCTTGTGGGCGGCTGAACTAGTTTGTTTTCTCGCTGGCGCCGCAACGTGCCGCACTGACCCGGACCCGGAGGCCGGACCGCGGGCTGCCGCCGTCGGCCGGGTTCAGCCGCGCAGCGACGACAGCGCGGCGGCTACCCGTGCGGATGCCTCCGGCGGGGTCGAGGCGTGCGGGGACAGCCTGAGCGAGTCGGCGCGCACCGTCGGAGTGACACCCTCGGCGTGCAACGACTTCGCGACGACGGAGGGGTCGTGGTCCGGCATCGTGAAGGAGAGGATGCCCGCGCGCCGCACGGGGTCGGTGGGGGAGAGGACGTGGCCGCCACGCTCCCTGACGACCTCGGTGAGTTCGTCGATCCGCGCGGCGATCGCGGCTTCGATCGCCGCGACGGTGTGCCGCTCGACGAGGTCGAGTGCGGCCGCGAGCGCGGCGGCCGTCACCGGGCTGAGATTGGTGATCGACCACCGTTGCGCGTCCGGGGCGGGCGGGTGCTCCGTCCCGTCGAAGAGGCCGACGTCCTCGACGCCCGTCCAGCCGGTGAGGACCGGCTCCAGGGATTCCAGCGCGCGATCGGAGAGTGCGGCGAAGCCGGTGGCCCATCCCGCGCGCAGCCATTTCTGGCCGCCCGCGACCACCACGTCGGCGGCGTCCCAGGCCATGCGGGCCACCCCGAACGCCTGGATGGCGTCCACGATCAGCAACCGGTCCGGTCCGATCGCCTCGCGCAGCGCCGCCAGGTCGGTACGGAAGCCGGTGCGGAAGTCCACGGCGCTGACGGACACGGCGACGACGTCGTCGGTCAGCGCGGCGCGGACGAGGCCGGGGGTGACCCCGGCCCCGGGCGCCGGTGTGAGCCAGCGCGGTACGGCCCGGCCCAGATCCGCGGAGCGGCGCCACGGGTAGTGGTTGGCGGGGAAGTCGGTGCGCGGAGCGAGGACCACGCCCTCCGGGATGCCGAGAGCGGCGTGGAACATGCCGGTGGACGCGTTCGGCAGCAGCACCGTGTGACCGCTGTCGGTGCCGGCGAGGCGGGCGGCCGTGTCCCGTGCGGTGGCCTCCGCGCGCATCAGGCCGTCCACGGTGGTGTGGTCGGCGCGGGCGGACTCCTCCATGGCTCGCGCGGTGGCAGCCACGGCGTCCCGCGACGGCGGACCGAACCGTGCGAAGTCGAGGTACCCGGCGGGCGTGTCGAAATGGGCTGCGTACGACGTGAGCACGGGGCTCGTCCTTCCCGGAGGCTGTGGTGCGGGTGGTGCGGGTGGTGCGGGTGGTGCGGGTGGTGCGGTGGGGGTGCGTCGGGTGGGGAGTGCCGCGTGGCGCGCCGCGTGCGGAGCGCCGTGCGTCCGATGGACCGGTGTCCCGCCGTCCACCGTCGCGAGCCCACCCCTACCTGCCCGAACGGTACGTGTTTCGCGCGCCGCGGACCGGTCCGGGGTGCCGGTCCCTTTCCACGGCCGGTGCCACCGTGTCCCCCTTGGGCTCGCGGCCGGTTCGAGCGGACCGTGTCCCGAACAGTGCGGGCCCCGCCCCGCTCCGCCTGCGACGCGGCGGCGGACCGCGCTGCGCCGCAGAATGAGACGGGACGGGCGGGACCTCCTCAAGGGTGCCCGCCCGTCCCGTTCGCAAATGCCGGTGCGGCCGGGTGTCAGTGCCCGGCGGATTCCTCGGGGCGCGCGTGGCGCGGCAGGAGGAACGCGAGCAGGAAGGTCAGGGCGAGCATGCCGTCGACGATCCAGAGCAACGTCTTCATGACGGAGCCGAAACCGCTCCGGAAGGCCGACGAAGCGGTCGCCTCCAGCACGGCGGGTATCCGGGCGCCGGCCTGGGGCGAGGTCAGGGCGGAGCGGGTGTCCTTCTCCAGGCGGGCGCAGGACGCCGGGGCCGCGGCGGGGTCCTTGGCGACGGCCCGGTCCGAGGCGCACTCACGCAGGTCGGCCACGACACGCTCCTGAGCCGCGGGTGCGACGTGCGCGGCGGCCAACTGACCCCGCAGACCGTCCGAACGGTGGTCGACGGCGGTGGCGATCCCGCCGCCCAGCAGGCCGAAGAAGACGGTGCCGAGGATGGCCACGCCGAAGGCGCCGCCGAGCTGCTGGACCGCGGTCATCGTGCCGGACGCCGAACCCGTCTCGTGCTGCTCGACGCTGGCGAGCACGATGTCGAAGAACGGTGCCATGAGCAGGCCCATCCCGATGCCGGTGACGAGCAGCGACGGCAGGAGCTGCCAGGGGCCGACGCCGGCCCCCACCTGGTCGAGGGTCAGCCACACGCCGAACACGCCGACCGCCATGACCAGCGCGCCCGCCTGAAGCACGGTCCGCCCGAACCGCGCGACACCCTGGGCGAGCCCGAAGCCGACGATCATGCCGGCCGACCACGGCACCATCACCAGTCCCGCCTTGAGCGGCGAATAGCCGAGGCCGATCTGGGTGTAGAGGTTGAAGACCAGCATGAACCCCTGCATGGTCGAGAAGAAGACCAGCCCGAGGATCATGCCGCCGCTGAACCCACGCTTGCGGAAGAGGCTGGGGACGACCAACGGGTCCTGGCCGGCCTTGCCGCGGCTGGACTCGTACGTACCGAAGGCGATGAAGACGACCACCGAGGCGGCCATCATCAGGAACGCCCATACGGGCCAGTCGTACTCGCGGCCCTGGACGAGCGGGAAGATGATGAGCAGGGCGGCCAGCGAGACCAGGAGCATGCCGGGGACGTCGAGGCGCGGCTTGCTGCCGGACCGACCCCTCGGCAGGTAGCGCACGGCGCCGAGGATGGCCGCGCCGCCCAGCGGCAGGTTGATCAGGAAGATCATCCGCCAGCCGGTGCCGAAGTAGTCGGCGTCCACGAGCCAGCCCGCCAGGATCGGCCCGCACACCGCGGACAGTCCCATGACCGGGCCGAACATGCCGAAGGCCTTCTGCGACTCCTTCGGCGGGAACATCTCCTTGATCATGCCGAGGCCCTGGGGCAGCATCACCGCGCCGAACAGGCCCTGTACGACGCGCGCGCCTATCAGCATCTCGGGCGACACGGACACGGCGCACAGCAACGATCCCAGGGTGAAGCCGGCGGCTCCCACCAGGAACATCCGGCGGCGCCCGTGGATGTCCCCGAGCCGCCCTCCGGTGACGAGCCCGACGGCCATCGAGAGGGTGTACGCGGCGGCGAGCCACTGCAGCGTGGAGGCGCCGCCGCCGAGGTCGGCCCGCATGGAGGGGCCGGCGATGTTCGTGACGACGGCGTCGAGGAGGTCCATCACCTCGGCCGCGAGGATCACGAAGAGGGCGGCCCAGCGCCACCGGTAGGGCACTGGTGAGTCGATGGGCGTCTCGGTGGACGCGACACCGGTGGTGGACATCGGAACTCCTCACGGAAGGGTCGCGCCACGGTGACGACTCGCGGGCGCGGTGGCGCGGATGGATGCGACGGCCCGACTTGCCGGTAAGGGCCCGGAGAGACGGACGACCGGACCGGAGAACGGTGTTCACCCTAACAGAACAGCGCTCACCGAGAGAACGGCGTTCATTAAGATATAGCGCAACTTCGCGGAGCGGACAAGATATATCGCGTTTGATGGAGGTGAACGCCGCTCACCGCAGGAGAACGCTGCTCTCCCGTGCCTAGACTGACGTCATGACCGACGCGGCCCCCGGCACCCCCGCACCTCCTCCGCCGTCCCCCTGGGAGCGCGAGCGCCCCGCCCGCGCCCGCGTCGCGCCCGCACGTACGCCGCTGTCGCGCGAACGCATCGTGGAGGCCGCCTTCACCGTGCTGGACCGCCAGGGGCTCGACCGTCTGTCGATGCGCCAGGTGGCGGCGGAGCTGGGGGTCACGGTCTCCGCGCTCTACGCCTACGTCAGCTCCAAGGACGACCTCCTGGAGCTCATGTACACCCGGCTCTTCGACGGCTTCGAGCCGCCCGCACCCGACCCGGAGCGGTGGCAGGAGGAGGTGCGGGAGTACGCCCGCTCCGGACGGCGGCGCCTGCTGTCCCACCGGGACATGGCCAGGATCTCCATGGCCCACGTGCCCTTCACCGCAGAACTGCTGCCGCACGTCGAGGCGTTGCTCGCCGTCTTCCGCACCGCCGGACTGCCCGACCGCATCGCGGCGGAGGCCGGTGACCTCATCTCCACCTACATCGACGGGTTCGCCCTGGAGGAGGGCATGTGGCGGGACCGGGCCGCTCGGCAGAGCGGTGAGGGTTCGTCGCCGGCCCGCCCCGACTGGCGCGAGATGGCCGACGAGATGCAGGACTACTTCGCCTCCCTGCCCGCGGCGGACTTCCCCCATCTGCGCGCCCTGGCCGGGATGATGGTGACGGACTCCTCCGACGAGCGCTTCGACATCGGTCTGGAGATCATCCTGCGCGGCCTGGCGAGCTACCTGCCGGACGCGGCGGCCCGTGCGGGCGCGGACGACTCCCGGACCCCGGACGCCGGCTGATCCACGGCACCTCCGGCCGATCCGCGGCACCTCCCGCATTCCTGTGGCGACGCACTCGACGCCGGCGGGCGGTGGCGGGCGGCGACGGGTGTCGCGGTACGCGCCGGTCGTCTCCCCGGAGCATGCGAGGGGGAGTTCGCCTTCGGCCGTCCCCGCGGACCGTCACTCCAGTGACGTCGGGGCAGCGGGTGACGGCTCGGGCGCAGCGGGACCGTGACGTCGCCGGCGCGGTCCGTCCCGGCGTCGTCGGAGGGACTCCCGTGCGGCTCCGGAAGAGGGCATGATGGGTCATCAGTACCGGTCAGGCGACGCTATGCTGTCGTCAAAAGTGAATCATTTACCGTTCAAATACGTCGAGCGGACGTCGCTCCGTCCTACCCGTCACTCGCTGTCCGGTCACATCCGCGCAGAGGTGCGTTCCGATGGCACCGCGGCAGCGGCATGTCGTCAACCCTGGAAGGAAGTGCCGTGGCGCCGGTGCTTGTTGGACACGAAGGCTTGTTGGCCGGAGAACGGATACCGGTCATCGGCACCCGGGTCACCTTCGGACGCAACCCCGATAACACCGTCGTCATCTCCAGCCTGAGCGTTTCACGCTTCCACGCGGAAATCGTCCTCGACGAGACCCAGGGCTATGTACTGCGTGACTGCGGCAGCAGCAACGGAACGCTGGTGAACGGCGAGGAGATCGATTCCCGGCTGCTCAAACCCGGGGACGACATCACCATCGGCGACCAGGAGTTCCGGTTCGAGGTTCCGGACGCCATGGAGACGATCATGGCGCTCTCGCTGCCGAGGTCCCTGACGCTCGGCGGTGAGGAGCTCGCGCACGGACCGGTGTTGCGGGTCACCGTCGCGGGCGGCGGACCCGTCGGCCTTTCGCTCGCCCTGCTGCTGGAGCACTTCCTCGGCGCCCAGGCGCAGATCACCGTGTACGACGGCCGGTGGCGCAAGCAGGGCCGCAAGATCGTCTGGAAGGACGCGAGCCAGGGCAACGTACGGCGCCAGCAGGTGGTGACCGTGCAGAGCCGCCAGTACCTCGGCCTGCCCCAGGAAGTGCGCGACCGGCTCTTCGACGCGGACAACTACACCGAGATGTGGCCCTCAGGACCCGACTCGGTCGGCGATCACCACCCGCGCAACATGCGCATCGCCTACATCGAGGACCGCCTGCTGGAGGTGGCCAACGAGAAGAAGGGCCGGATCCAGCTCGTTCCGGCCAGGTTCAGCATCGAGGAACAGCAGGACACTCTGGCCACGCAGCACGTCCTCGCGATCTGCGACGGCGGGCGGTCGCGCACCCGTGAGCACTTCGCCGCCAAGTTCGGCAAGGCGGACGAGTCCATCTACTCACTGGACGGCCGTCATCTGCAGGACGTGGTACTCGGCCTGCGCGTGAAGTCGGGCCTGACCGACCCCATGGCGGTGCTGCTGACCGTGGCGCAGAACCGGTTCCTGCTCAACTCCCTGCGCGGCGAGGGCTTCCTCAACATGCGCCTGACGGACGCGGAGACGGCGGAGGTGGTCGGCATCGACCCCGTGCGCCGCGTCTTCGAGGAGTGCATCGCCTCCCGCCCGTGCCTGATGGGGCGCGACGAGCACGGTGACTTCCAGTGCTCCACGCACAGCACCCTGTTCCTGCCGGCCCTGATCAGGGGTTCGGCGCTGTGGAAGCGGGTGCACGAGGGGCTGCGTCTGTTCGGCGTGGAGGCGGACGACCTGAGCGCGGTCACCTCCTTCCGCCTGGACATGGTGCAACGTCCGCGTTTCACCGCCGAGCTGCTGCCGCCCACGGCCAACTCCACGGGCACGTACGGCTTCCTGCTGGGCGACGCCGCCAACGCCATTCACTTCTGGCCGGGACGGGGACTCAACAGCGGCCTGGCGTCCGCGATCTCGCTCGCACGGTCCCTCAACGGAGCCTGGAACGGCAAGCCCTTCCGGGACGCGGACTTCCTGCGCCACGAGGCCGCGATGTCGATGCTCCAGTACCGCCACAAGAGCCGCGCGTGGAAGGCGATGGTGACCACCGACGACCAGGGAGCCACCTGGGCGATCAAGGACATCATCGCGCACGGCATCGACGGGATCGCCGACGAGCCGGACCGCGAGGCGGACACCGCGACGCTGCTGGAGCGGATGCGGGGGATCCGTTCCCGGCTGGCGGTACGCATGTCCGGCATGCCGGACGACGAGGCGATCCTGGAGCGGCTGGGGACCTTGCAGAGCAGCACGCTGCGCATGCTGGTGCTCAGTGGTGCCTGGGACACGCTCACGATGGGCGGCGAGGAGGTCGACATCGACATCTTCTACGGTCAGGACTCCGCCGCGGCCGCCGCCGCCGTCGAGGCCCTGGAGCCGGTCGCCCAGCTCTGAGGACCGTCGGGGCCGTAAGGACCGTCGGTACGCGCGCTCTTGCGGCGACCGACGGTCCGCGCCCCCACCTCGCCCCGCCCTCCGGAGCCTCCGGAGCGTCCTCGGATCGGGCGTTCTCGGAGTGGGCGTTCTCGCAGGATCAGCTCCGGACGGCGGGACGGCACGGCGGCCGACGAAGCCCTGCTAGGCCGGATGCCCGGTCGGGATGCGGCCGTCGTCCGGACCGCAACAGAATCCTGATCATGTGGAGATCCTCTGGGACCCGGCACTCCCGGCACTCCCACCGAGCCGTGCCACGTCGCGGTTCGCGCCAACCCGGCGGTCCACGGCAGGCCATGGCCGCGACCGTCGCCTGCGGTGTCCTCTTGGGCGCCATGACGGCGTGCGGTGCCATCACCGCGGGGACGAGCCCCGGCGGGGCGGCGCAGACCGACCGCACGCCGGCCTCCGCGCGGCCCCGCCCGGCACCCGCCCCCCGCCCGGCGTCCGCCTCCCGCGTCCCCGGCATCGGAGACATGATGTGGGAGCAGGTTCCCGCCGCCACCCGTCAGGTGGTGGCCGTCTACGGCGATGACGAGGACTCGCCCGACGGCCTCGTCGTGCTCTACGAGCGGCGCAGGGCGAACTGGGAACGGACCGCCGACTGGCGCGCGCACAACGGCAGGCTGGGCTGGACGACCGACCACCGCATGGACGACGAGCGCAGCCCGGTCGGCGTCTTCACCCTCTCCGACGCGGGCGGGACACTCGACGACCCGGGGAGCCTGCTGCGTTACCGGCAGGACGCCCACGCCTTCGCGTCCCCGGCGGACGCGGACGAATCCCACCGGCACGACTTCGACTACGTCATCGCCATCGACTACAACAGGCTCAGGGGCACCCCGCCGTACGACTGGAGCCGGCCTCTGGGCGAGGACAAGGGCGGGGGGATCTGGCTGCACCTGGACCACGGGGACGGCACGTCGGGCTGCGTCACCATCCCCGAGTCCGGGATGAGGACCCTGCTGCGCACCCTCGACCCCCTGCGTCGTCCCGTCGTGGTGATGGGAGACCGGGAGTACCTGCGGCGCTGAGGGCGAGGGGTGTCATGCCGGGAGGCGACGGACACCGCGCCCGCCTCACGGCAGCAGGCGTTGTTCCTTCGCCGGCGCCACCGCGCCGGCTCGCGTGGCGACGCCGAGCTCGTCGTTGATCCGGCCGAGGTGGGCCTTCACCGTCGCCTCGCTGACGTGCGGCGCCCTGGCGATCTCCCGGTTGCCGAGGCCCTGGGCGAGCTGCGCGAGGATGTCGCGCTCACGGTCGGTGAGCGAGCCCTGGAACGCGCCCACCTCCGAGCTCGCCGGGCCACCGGCTCAGGTACCGAACCCGAAGGACATTCCGGGCACGCCGTTCCTCGCGGGTGGCGCGCCCGTCGCCGTCAAGGGAGCCCCGGTCGCCGGGATCGGCGTCGCGGGCGCTCCCACCGGTGACCTCGACGAGAGGTTCGCCGCCGCGGGCGTGGCGGCGCTGAGCCGCTGACCGGGCAGAGGGTCAGGGTGTGACGAGGCGCGGTTCCGCGGCAGGGGGAACCGCGCCTCCGGCCCACTCCGGCCCGGCGGCTCCGGCGGCCGCGGTGCGAGGATGGAACGGTTCACCTTGGCGTCAGCGGATGTGGGGGTAGGGACCGTGCTGGACGATCAGTCGGCGGAGGCCGCGGCAGGACAGGAGGGCGGGGTCCTCGGCACCTCGGCACCACCCGTGGAATCCACCGGGAAGGAATCCGCCGGAACGGAATCCGCGGGGCGGGAATCCGCCGGGAGGCGTTCCGTCACGACCTGGCGCCGGCTGTTCGGTGGGCTCGTCGTCCTCGCCGTGCTGGTGTCCCTGTTCTTCCTGCCGTGGTGGGTGCTGCTGGCCTCGGGCACGGGGTGGCCGTTCCCGGTCGCACTGGGCGGCGGCGTCCTGTTCGGGGTCGCGCTGGTCGCGTTCCCGGTGATGATGGCCCTGGGCCACGGCCGCCGGCAGTCGGACCCGGCGGCTCGTACGGGCGACACGATCCTCGGTGTGATCTGGGTGCTCTTCGCGTGGTCGGCCCTCGGAGGCGTGCTGCGGCTCGGCCTGGCCGCCGCCGGTGTCGGCGGGCAGGGCGTGGCCAGAAGCGTGGCGGTGGCTGTCGCGGTCATCGCGGCGCTGCTGCTGGCCTGGGGCTACACCGAGGCCATGCGGCTGCCCCGGGTCCGGCAGGTCGAGGTCACCCTCCCGCGGCTGGGCCCCGGGCTGGACGGGACCCGTGTGGTCGTCCTGGCAGACACCCACTACGGGCCCATCGACCGGGCCCGCTGGTCGGCGCGGGTCGTGGACGCGGTCAACGCCCTCGAACCCGACGTCGTCTGCCACGCGGGCGACATCGCCGACGGCACGATCGCCAAGCGCCGGGAGCAGGCCGCGCCCCTGGGGAGGGTCCGCTCACGCCTGGCCAGGGTCTATGTCACGGGCAACCACGAGTACCTCGGGGAGGCCCAGGGCTGGCTCGACGAGATGGCCCGGCTCGGCTGGGAGTCGCTGCACAACCGTCATGTCGTCGTCGAGCGTGGCGGCGACCGCCTCGTCCTCGCGGGGGTGGACGACCGTACGGCCGCCTCGTCCGGCTTGGCCGGGCACCGCGCCGACCTCCCCCTCGCCCTCGCGGACGTCACTTCCGATCTGCCGGTGCTCCTGGTCGCCCACCAGCCCAAGCAGGTGGCCCAGGCGGTGGCGGCCGGGGTCGACCTCCAGGTCTCGGGTCACACCCACGGCGGCCAGATCTGGCCGTTCCACTATCTGGTACGACTGGACCAGCCCGTGGTGCAGGGCCTCAGCCGGCACGGTGAGCGGACCCAGCTCTACACCAGCCGTGGTGCGGGCTACTGGGGTCCGCCGTTCCGGATCTTCGCACCGAGCGAGATCAGTCTGCTCGTGCTCCGGTCGCCCGTGTGACCTGACGGTCCGCCGCGGCTCGCACCCGTCCTGCTCCGGATCGGGCCCTCCGCCCGGCGCGATCGCGCCGGGCGGAGGGCCCGAGGAACTGCTCGGGCTACTTTCCCCGGCCCGGCTTGGGCTGGTATGCCTTCCTGCCGCACTTGTTCACGTCGATCCGGACGACCTGGGGGTCGTGGTCGCTCGCCTGGTCGGCGAACTCCGCGTTGATGTGGACGACGTCGTAGTCGTAGTGGTTGATGGAGGGGCTGGTCAGGATGTGGTCGAGGGTCTGGCTGTTGCCGTCGAAGACGTAGCTGTAACGCTCCCTCACCGGAAGGGTGTTGATGAGGTCGGTGAGGACGTCGCCGTTGTCGGTGAGGGTCTTGACCGCGTCGGAGAACTCGTAGTCGTTGAGGTCACCGAGGGCCACGATCCGCGCCTTGGGGTCGGCGGCGAGGACGGAGTCGACGAAGGCGTTCTCCTCCGCGGCCTGGAGCCCCCGCTGGGTCTCCGAGGAGCGGGTCGGCTCCTGGAAGCGGCCGTGCATCGGGTCGTCGCCACCCTTGGAGTTGAAGTGGTTCGCGATGACGAACACCGTCTCGCCCTGGAACCTGAACTCGCCGACGAGGGGCTTGCGGCTGTTGGCCCACGCGTCACTCGTGGGGTCGATGCGGCCCGGTGAGGCGGAGAGGCGGACCTCGTGCTTCCGTCTGTCCTTGACCACGGAGACGGCGGTGGTGGAGGTGTCACCGGTGGACGGGCGGTCCACGAAGGAGACCCGCTCGGGGTTGAAGAGGAACACCTGGCGGATGTTGCCGCCGGGCTCGCCGCCGTCCTGGTCGTTCACCGGATTGACGTAGCGCCAGGAGTACTTCGGGCCACCCGCCGCGGTGATGGCGGCGGTGAACCTGGTCAGCGTGGCCTCGGCGGAGACGGTGCCGTCGTCGGTGGCGCCGTTGTCGTCCTGGATCTCCTCCAGAGTGACGATGTCGGGGGAGGAGAGGTTGGTGACGATGCCCTTGGCGAGGCGGGCGAACTTGTCGGCGCCGTCCGTCGGGTCGAGGTTCTCGACGTTGTAGGTGGCGAGGGCGAGTTCCTTGCCCTTCTGCTTGCGCGTCACCTCCTGCTTGAGACCGTTGTCCACGGCCCTGCCGGTGGTGGCGGAGGAGGGGGCGAGCAGATAGCCGCCGAAGGAGGCGTAGTCGACCAGGCCCGTGGTGGTGCCGGACAGCTCGTCGCCGACGTTGAGGGTCGGGGTGGAACCGTCGGCCGCGACGATCTCGATTCGGCCGGTGTTCTGCTGGTCGTAGGCGCCGTAGAGGGTGCCGCCGCGGTTGGTGGGCCGCTCGTGGGGCTTGGCGGTCACGAACATCTCGCCGTACGAGTTGGTCGCGCCGGTCACCCGGGCGTCGCGGACCGAGGCGCGCATTCCTTCGATGGACTCGTAGAAGTCCTGGGAGTAGACGCTCGGTTGGAGGGGGAGGCCCTCGATGCTGCCACCGTTCGCGGTGGGGGTGTACGTGCCCGGGACGGTCGTGTCGTCCAGGGCGACCGCGTCCGGGAGGGCGTTGCCGGTGGAGACGGTGGTGGAGACCGGGCTGCCGAGTTCGGTGACCGACTGGGTGCCGGTGCCCGGGTAGTACTCCGTGACCTTGCCGCTGACCAGGACCGAGTCGCCCACGGAGACGGTGGGCGCGGTGGAGCCGGTGTAGACGAGCAGGCCCTCGCTGGTGGCGGGGTCGGTGTCCGGGGTCGGGTCCTGGATCCAGTAGCCCTTGGAGCCCGTGGTGCGGACGGCGGTGACGATGCCGGGGACGCCCACCACGCTCTGGCCCTTGAGCGGCGAGAGACGGGTGGTGCCCTGGATGTCGTGGATCCGGAACGCGCCCGGGGTGGTGGGTCCGCCGGGACCGCCACCGGTGCCGCCCCCGTTCGCGGTCTCGCCCGCGCTGTTGGTGGCGGTGGGTGTACCGGCGGTGAAGTCGGCGGAGTTGTCGTCGGTGTCCGCGAGCGAGGCCGTGCGGGACACGGAGGTGGTGTTGCTCGCGACCGGCGCGGCGGTGCCCTCGCGGACGACGGCGGTGCCGTAGCCGAGGAGGTCCACGATGGCCGGGTCACCGGCACAGTCGGCGGCCGTCTTGCACGTCAGCGCCGTGGTCGACTTGACCAGGGCGACCGTGCCACTGGCCGCGGCCATCGCGATGTTGCCGCTGGCGTCGGCGGTCGGCAGCGCGGTGCTGCCACCGCTGCCCGCGCCCTCGGTGACCAGGTAGTCGCCGCCGGGGGCGAGCGCGCCGGTGAGGGGGGTGACCTGCCAGAGGGAGCCGGCGGCCGGGGAGGCCGGGAGGTACTGGACGCTGTACCCGTCGAGCGGATACGCGGCCGTCGAGCGGTTGGCCAGCTCGACGAAGTCGTTCGTGAGCGTGGCACCGGAGTTGCCGCCGCCGCCGTACGCCTCCGAGATCACGACATTCGTGGACGGCGTGGCAAAGGCGGCGGGCAGCGGCGCCATGACGACGGCCGCCGTGGCGGTCGCGGCCACGAACGCGGCGCCGGCTACGCGCACTGCGCTGGGTCTGTGCATCGGCACGGGGGTGACTCCTTCAACGTCCGCCGGACGAACGGCGCATGAGGTGGGGTCGGACAGGCTGGGACCTTGCGATCGGCTGAGGTTACGCGCGTAGAAATGGGCGTATCAAGGGGTGTGTCGTTAAATCTGTGGGTCCAGTGGCCGACTTTCCGTCTCGCGTCACACCCGGGCGGCCGTTCCGTTGGGCCGTCGGCACGGGAACTCACGGCGACGGACGGGCGACCAGGGGCTCATCGTCGCGGGCCTGGCCCCAAGTGCCGTTCCCGGACTGCGGTGTCGGGTGGTGGCCGTCTTGGGATCCGGCCCGGGCCCCGGTACCGCAGGGGAGTTGTCGTGCCTCGCCGCCGACCGGCCCGGCATGGGGGCGCAGTTGTGTGCGGGAGGGCGCCGCTGTCCGGGACGGGCGGACTTTCCTTCTCCGCCCCTGACCGCCATGGCTGAGCTGTGAGGGCGGCCAGCGCGATCGGGTCCGGGTCAAGCCCGACGGCGGATGTGAAGGGCGCGGGTGCGGGACGGCGTTCGAACGGGGACGGTGCGGCGCCGTGAAGGGCGTGACGCCCGCCGGGGCGAGTCCGCCGGCGGCCGGATTCCCGTGCGGCCTCGAAGTCGCTGACAATGGAGGTCAGAGCCGCCCGTGCCCCGCGAGGGCGGCAATGGACGTGTGCTTGCCGACGTCCGATTCCAGGGGAGTCGCCCGCCGATCGGTTACTCCATTCGTGTCCGCGGTCGTCGAACACTCCGCGATGCGCGTACCGAAGAATCGAAAAGTCGGCTGGAATTATGAGCTGCCGTGGGCGTGCTGTGAAGAGCGTGAGTATGACGTGCGGTTGTGTTTCTTTTCGCTGAACAGGTGGAGGGCGCGTGTCGGCCGGCCGGGCGTGCGCTGTTCGGCAGCGCACGGCGTTCTGTACGTGGATGCGCCGTGAACGCGCTCTGATGCGAGGTGGCGGCCGGACCCTACCTTGATGGCGTCGGGGTCATGACATCCCCGACAAGCGCAAGGGCCTTATTCCCAAAGGGTCGTTGAGGGGATCGTGGCCTGTCGGGGGATCGTCCTTCCTGTGCGGTCGTCCGTCGTCGCGTGCCGGTTTCACCGGGGCACGTGGTGCTGCTGTATTCCGCCGTGATTATGGGAGGGTTCGAATGGACATGCGTTACGAGGTGTATTCCTACGCCGACCGGCTGTTCTACGACTCACCCGTGCAGTGGGCCGCGCGGGAGGAATTCCCTGCCGCCACCGAGGCCGCGCCCCCGGTTGGGTGCGCAGCACCCGGGAGGTGTGGGTGGGCTTCCAGCCCGTGACGCCCGAACTGCCCGAACAGGGCTGGAAGATTCATGTCGCGGCCCGCCTCGACAACGCCCCGCAGGTCCTCGAAGTGGTCCGGCGGTACTGCTTCGACAACGGCGTCGCCTTCAAGTTCCTGCGCAGTCCCGGACTCGTGCAGACGCAGAACGCCAAGTACGCGGCCCGCGCCTCGAGCGGGAAATTCCTCACGCTCTACCCACGCGACGACGCGGCACTCGAGCACTGTCTGAGCACCCTGGACGCCGCGCTCGACGGCGCGCCCGGACCCTACATCCTGAGCGACCTGCGCTGGCGCAAGGGACCTCTGTACTTACGCTACGGCGGTTTCGTCGAACGGTTCTGCCGTTCCGAGACCGGTGAGCTCGTTCTCGCCTTCCGCGAGCCGTCGGGGAAGCTGCGCCCGGACGTCCGCGCCGCCGTCTTCGAAGTCCCGCCCTGGGCGCCGGTTCCGGCGGTGCTCGCCGAGACGCTCGCCGCCGCGTCCCAGGCGAGCGTCGACGACCTTCCCTACACGGTCGAAAGCGCCCTGCACTTCTCCAACGGCGGCGGCATCTACCTGGCCCGGCGGACGACGGACGCTCGGCAGGTGGTCCTGAAGGAGGCGAGACCGCACGCCGGCCTCGACCAGCGGGGCGACGACGCGGTCACCCGGCTGGACCTCGAGCACGAGATGCTCAGCCGGCTGGCCGGCCTGGACGCCGTGCCGGCGGTGCTGGGCCGACTCACCGCCTGGGAACACCACTTCCTGGTGCAGGAGTACGTCGAGGGCGAGCCGTTGCACCGCTGGTTCGGCCGCAACTACCCCTTGGTCCACCCCGAGGTGACCGACGAGGACACAGCCGGGTACCGCGCGAAGGCGCTGCGCATCCTCGACAGCATCGAGGACGGCCTGCGCTCGATCCACGCCCGCGGCATCGTCTTCGGCGATCTGCACCCCCGGAACCTGATCGTGCGGCCGGACGGCCGGGTGGTGTTCGTGGACTTCGAACTCTCCTCGCCCGCCGACGCGTTCGTCCGGCCCGCACTGGGCGCAGCGGGTTTCGCCGCGCCGCCCGGGCTGACCGGGTTCGCCGTCGACGACCACGCCCCGGCCGCCCTGCGGCTGTGGATCTTCATGCCGCTGCTGCCCCTGACGGTACTGAGTGCGCACAAGGCCGACACGCTCCGGGCCGCCGCGCGGGAGAGGTTCGCACTGCCCACGGCGGAGCCGCCGGAGCTCGCCGGCCGTCCCGCGAACCCCCAACGCCGGGTTCCGCCGGAGGAGTTCGGCGAGCTGTTCAGCGGCGAGGCGGCCGCGTGGCCCCGCTTGCGCGACGAACTGGCCGCGGCGACAGCGGCCAGCGCCACCCCGCACCGCACCGACAGACTCTTCCCCGGCGACCCGAGCCAGTTCACCCACGACGGCCTGGGACTGGCGTACGGCGCGGCGGGTGTGCTGTGGGCCTGCCATACGACCGGTGCCCGGGTGGATCCCGCACATGTGGGCTGGCTGCTCAAGGCGGTCGACCGCCAGCCACTGCGGCCCGGCCTGCTGGTTGGAGGACATGGCGTGGCCTACGTCCTCGACCTGCTCGGACACCGGCAACAGGCCATGGACCTGCTTGACCGTCTGCTGAAGGACGATTCCGAGGGATACGGCCCGGATCTGCTGGGCGGCCTGGCCGGCATCGGGCTGTGCCTGCTCTCCTTCGCCCGGACCACCGGGGACCGGACCCTGTACGACGCCGCGGTCGAGGCCGCCGAGCGGGCCGCCGCCGGACTGCACCTCGACCGGGCCGCGCCGCCGGACGGATCGAGGACCGGCCTCGTCCACGGGGCCAGTGGAACCGCGCTGCTGTTGCTGCACCTGCACCAGGTCTCGGCCGACAGCAACCTGCTCGATCTGGCGGGCCGCGCCCTGGAGCACGACCTCGCGCGGTGCGTGGTGGCCGAGGATGGCACCCTCCAGGTCGACGACGGCGTCCGCGTCCTGCCCTACCTGGAGTCCGGCAGCGCGGGCATCGCCGCGGTGGTGCAGGCGCACCTGAAACACCGGCCCGACGTCGGGCTCGCGGATCAGCTGGAGCGCATCGCCCGTGACGCCGTACCGGAGTTCATCGTCCAGCCCGGGCTGTTCAACGGTCGCGCCGGACTGATCGGGCTGCAGGCGCTGCTGGACCCCGACGCCGCGGAGCGCACCGAGGTGATCCGGCGGCACGTACGCCGACTGCTGTGGCACGTCGTTCCGTACGAGGGCCATCCGGCCTTTCCCGGGGAGCAGTTGCTGCGTCTGTCCATGGACCTGGCCACGGGGAACGCGGGTGTGATGACCGCCCTCGGCGCCGTGTACGCGGGGACCCCGACGCTGCCCTTCCTGACCGTTCCCACCGAGCCGGCCGAACTCGCCGCTCCGAAGACCGGTTCCGCCCGGCAGCGGCCACCGTCCGGCGCCCTCCCGACACCGGCCGGCTGACTCCGACCGGCCGGTAGCGATCAACGGACTCAACCGGCCGGCACCGGACGACCGACTGCGACCGGCCGGCACCGGACGACTGACGCGGCACCGGCTGACACGGCACCGGACGACTGACGCGGCACCGGCTGACACGGCACCGACTGTCCGACAGCGCGCCGGCGCATCCCGCCCGCGGCCCGGGAATCAGGCCGCCCACAGAGTTCCGGCAGACCGCCGGAAGCACCCACCACCACCCGGAAGGGGACCATCATGTCCATCCTCAGCCTGCAGGCCCTGGAGACCCCCGAGGAAATCCTCGAGTACCGCTCCGTTCTCAGCTCCCTGAGCGCCGTCAACTGCACCAACAGCACCGTGAGCACCCTGCTCTGCCTCTGATCCAGCCGCCGGCCGCGCCGCCCCGGCGCGGCCGGCACCCCCCGACGAACCGGTCCGGGCGGCTTCGGCCGTCCGGACCGGCCACTTTCCCCCGGAGGGCTTCATGCACAGCGACCGAACCGACGCCGCTCCGCCGCAGCCCGCCCCGACCGGCTCGCCGGACCGGCCCCCCGCACGACCGGTTCCCCCCACCGCCGACGACACCGGGCCAGATGACAGTGACCGGCCCGAAACGCCCCGGCCACCACACCTGTTGCTGCCGGCCGCGGGCGGACGCTGGGCGGCCGTCCTGGCCCTGGCCGTGGCCGCCAGCACCACCGCGACCCTGCTGCTGCCGGCCCTGCTGGCCCGCGCCGTCAACCAGGCGCTGGCCGGGGCCGGTACAGCCACTGGCCGCCAACTCATCGCGCTGCTCGCCCTGCTGACAGCCGCCGAGGCCGCAGCCCAGTACGCCGCCCCGCGCTCCAGCGCCGACGCGGCATCCCGCATCCGCACCACGGCGATCCGCCGCATGCTGGCCGCCGGTCCCGCCGCCGTCTCCCGTATGCCGGTCGGTGACCTCGTCGCCCGTCTGACCGCCAGCGCCCCGCAGGCCGCACTGGCCGCGCCCGCACTGGTCTACTCGGCCGCGCAACTGCTCATGGCCGCCGTCGCCGTCGTCGCCCTGACCCTGCTCTCCCCGCTGCTGTCCCTGGCGTTCCTGGTCACCGCGCCCACCGGCTACGCGGTGATCCGCCGCCCACTGCGCCGCACCACCCACGCGGGCGACGGATACCAGCGGACCCAGGCGCAACTGGCGTCCGGACTGCTCGACGCGCTGAGCGGCAGCCGCAGCATCGCCGCCTCGGCCACCGTCACCCGGGAGATCCAGCGCGTGCTGCGTCCCCTGCCGCACCTGTCGAGACTGGGACACGAACTGTGGGACACCCAGCGCCGCACCGCCTGGTGCACCGGCCTGCTCGCCCCGGCCACCCAGCTCACGGTCCTGGCCGTCGCGGGAACGCAGGTCGCCGCGGGCCGGCTCGAGGTCGGTGATCTGCTGACCGCCCTCGGCTACACCGGCATCGGCCTCAGCGGCCTCGGTACCGCACAGAGCCTCCTCGACGTGGCCCAGGCCCGGGCGGGCGCGGCCCGGCTCACCGACGTACTCACCCTGCCGGTCCGCAGGATCACCCCCCGTCCGCTGCCCGCCGGTCCGGGCCGTCTGGAACTGCGGGGCGTCGTCGTACACCGTCAGGGTGCCGTCGCCCTGGACGGACTGGACCTGACGGTGCCCGACGGCTCCTGGACCGCCCTCGTGGGCGCCCCCGACTCGGTGACCTCGCTGGTGGCCGCGCTCGCCGTGGGCCTGGCCGAACCCGACGAGGGCACCGTCACGCTCGACGGCGTCCCGCTGGCGGCGATCCACCCCGACGAACTGCCCACCGCGATCTCCTGTGCCTTCGCCGACCCGGTGCTGACCGGCGCCACGGTCCAGGACGCACTCGGCCTAGGCCTCGGCCCGGCGCCGCCGCCGTCGCGACTCCGCGGCCGCGCGGGCCGCGCAGGCCGAGGCCTTCGTCCGCCGGACGGCTACCGCACGCCGATGGCCTCCCTCGTCCTGTCCGGCGGAGAACGCCAGCGCCTCGGCCTGGCCAGAGCGCTCGCCCGCGACAGCCGCCTGATCGTCCTGGACGACGCGACCTGCGGCCTGGACGGCGCCACCGAAGCCGCGGCGCTGCACGCCCTGCGCGGGGAGACGGCCGGACGCACCGTCCTGCACATCACCCGGCGCGCCACCGTGGCCGCCGCGGCCGACAGGGTCGCCTGGCTCCACGAGGGCCGCGTCCGCACCGTCGCCGCCCACGACGACCTCTGGCCCCACGCCGCCTACCGTGACGTGCTCGACGGCGGAACGCCCGGCCCCCGGCCGGCTCCCCTGAAGGCCTCCGCCGGTGACTGACGACACGACACCGGCCGTCCGTGCCACGGTCCCTCCCGTCCGCCCGCCGTCACCGGGGGCCGAACCGATGCCCGCCCCTGTCACCCCCGTCACCCTCGCGGCGCCTGTGGCCCACGACGCTGCTGTCCCGGCTGCCGGAGCCCGGCCGCGGCGGCCCGCCCGCGCCGCCGCCGAGGTGCTGCGCTCGGCCTTCACCGACAGCCGCGCGGCGGTTCTCCGGCTGCTCGCGTGGACCCCGCTGTCGGCCCTGCCGGCCCTGGTGTCCGGCAAGGCGATGGCCCTGGCCGTCGACCGTGGCTTCCTCGAACACCGGCCGGGCCAGGCCGCGTGCTGGCTCACCGTGTTCGCGGCGGCCGCGCTGATCGGTGCGTGGGCGACCCGGCAGACCTACCCTCAACTCGCGCACGTCGTCGAGCCGATGCGCGACCGGCTGGTACGCCGACTGGTGTCCGGCCTGCTGCACCGGGGCGTCGCGGCCCGAGGCCGCCCGGACGCGTCCGCCGCCGCGGCCGTGGCCCAACTGACCCGCCAGGTGGAGGCAGTTCGTGACGCCACCGCCGGACAGCTGCTGGTCGTCTCCCACTTCGCCCTCACGGCGGCGGCGGTGCTGGGGGGCACCGCGATGCTCGCCCCGGCGGCCACCCCCCTGATCGCCGTACCGCTGCTGCTCGCGCTGACGGGGTTCGCGGCCTCCACGCCGGTCACCATGCGGCGCCAGCGACAGGCGTTCGCCGCCGACGAGAACCTGGCGCGCCTGTGCGCCGACACCCTGACCGCGTTGCGCGACATCGTCACCTGCGGAGCCCGCGGGCTAGCCGAACAGGACCTGCTCGCCGCCGTCGACGCCGCGGTCCGCGCGAACCGCGCACTGGCGGTCACCGCAGCCCTGCGACGGCTCCTCGTCGCGCTGGGGGCACACCTGCCACTCCTGCTCGTCGTCCTGGCGGCCCCTGCGCTGGTCCGCCGAGGGCTGACCCCTGGCGAGGTCATGGGCGTACTGGCCTACCTCACCGGGACGCTGGAACCGGCCCTGCGGCTGCTCGTCCAGGGCGTGGGATCGTCCTGGCTGCGCCTCGCCGTCGCCGCCGAGCGCCTCGCCGCCGCCTCCCAGCCGCCACCCGCCCCCGTAGCCCCGGCTGTTCCACGGAGCCCGGCGGACGGCGCGGACCACGGGGAGACGAACGGCGCGCCCCACGAGGGCGCACACGAAGAAGGCCCACTGCCCCCGGATGCCGTGCTCCCCCCGAAGCGGCGGACGGACCCCGCTGCCGCGCCGGACGGCGAGCACGGTCACCGTCCCGCGGACGGATCCGTCCTCCTCCGCGGCATCTCCTACTCCTACGGAGCCGCCGCGCAACCCGTCTTCGACGCCCTGGACCTCACCCTGCACGACGGGGAGCACCTTGCCGTGGTCGGCCCTTCCGGGGTCGGCAAGTCCACCCTCGCCGACGTACTGGCGGGTGACGTCCCGCCGGATCGGGGGCACGTCGTGCTCGGCGGTACGGCAGCGGGCCGGCTCACCCCCCGGGAACTGGCGCGCGTCCGCGTCCTGTTGCCGCAGGACGCCTATGTGTTCGCGGGCGAGCTTCAGGAGAACCTGCGATGGCTTCGTCCGTGCGCGCGGGAGCGGGACGTCCTGTCCGCCGTACGCGCCGTCGGCGCGGCTCCTCTGCTGGAACGCCTCGGCGGTCTGGAGGCCACGGTCGATCCGGCCGCGCTGTCCGCGGGGGAGCGGCAGATCATCGCCCTGGTCCGCGCGCCCACCTCTCGCGGGCCCGACTGGTCATCCTCGACGAGGCCACCCGCCACCTGGACGCCCAGGCGGAGCTGCGCGTGGAAGAAGCCTTTCGCACCCGTCCCGGCACGGTCGTCACCATCACCCACCGGCCCGGTCCGGCACGGCGCGCCGACCGTGTCCTGTTCCTCGACGGAGACCGGGCCCTGGTGGGGACCCACAGCGAGCTGCTGGCCGCCGCGCCCGGATACCGGGCGCTGGTCGGCGGTCACGGAGCGGGCCTCGACTCCACGGACTGACGACCACTCCCGCCGACGGCCGCCCGGCAGGCACGACGGGCGAGACGGGCACGACGGGCACGGCTGCGCGGGCGGACCGGAATCCGGGCCGCCCGCCTCCGCACGCTCAGCCGGGACGGAGCATCAGATCGCTCACCGTCCCGTCCCGAGACAGGTCCAACGCGCCCGCCACCACCCGGGCCACGGAATCCACGGTGAGACAGGTGGCGGGGTCGTAGGCGATGCCGAGCCGGGCGTGCAGTTCGGCCCGCATCGGTGTGTCGACCTCGCCGGGGTAGACGGACGTCACGCGGACACCGTGCTGGTACTCCTCCGCGCGGAGGGACTCGGCGAGTGCCTTGAGGGCGAACTTCGACGCCGCGTACGCGGCCAGTCCCGGTGGCGCGTGCAGGCCCGCACCGGAGTTGAGGAACACGACGTGTCCCCGCCGGGCGCGGAGCGCCGGGAGCAACAGCCGGGTCAGCTCGGCGGTGCCAAGAGGTTCACCGCGCAGATCTCCTGCCACGGTCCGGCTCCCAACTGCCCCACCGTACCGGGCTCCAGGACACCGGCCACGTGCAGCAGCGAGTCCAACTGCTCGGGCATTCCCTGGAGTTCGAGCGCGGTTGCCAGTTCCCCCGGCACGGCGAGATCGGCCACCAGGGTGCGGCTGCCGGGGAAGGCGGCACGCAGGGCCGCCGCCCGATCCGGGTCCCTGGCCAGCAGCCACAGAACCTCCCCGCGCGCGGCCAGCAGTCGAGCCACCGCCGCCCCGATACCCGAATTGGCGCCGGTGATGAAATGAACGCTCATAAACTCATGTTTCCCCTGAGTTCCCTTTTTAAGAAGCGATTTCATGCCACGCCGAGCGCTGTTCCGGCCGTGGTCCGTTATGTGAACGCTCCACTCGACGTCCCGGGTCCGACGATCCACGGCCGAGGATTCAGCCGGCGGACCGGGCGGCTTCGACCAGGGCGTCCGCCGCGAGAAGACCGAGGCGGTGGGAGGCGAGGGGACTGTCGCCCGTGAGGAGCTTCCGGTCCCGGTGGGTCCGGCCGGTCATGTCGTCATTGACGATCTTCAGGCCCTGCACGCTCAGGAGATCGGCGACGAGCCACGGCAGGCGGCCGGGAAGATAGCCGATCTCAAGATTCGGCCCCTCGTCGAGCGCGTCGGGGAAGACGCAGACCGAATACCCCTTGAACGGCGACTCGTCCTTGCCCAGTGAGGCGGCGAGCAGAGCTGCCGGGCCGTGGCACAAGGTGATGACGAATCTGTCGTTCTCCAGGGCCCAGTCGAGCGTGCGCCCCACCGGCTCGCTCGTCGGCAGGCCGACCACCGCCCCGTGGCCGCCCGGGATGAACACCGCGAGGTAGTCCGAGTCGTCCCCGAGACCGTGGGCGATGACCTCGGAGAGCCGCCTGGGCTGCTTGAGCTGCGGTTTCAGAACCTCGTACGTGGCCATGACCGCCTCGTCCTGACGCGGCATGGCCCACAGTTCGAGCTTGGCGGGGTAGCCCTCCACCGTGGCGACATCGACGCCGAAGCCTGCTTCCATCATGTGGTGAAGCGGGAGCAGCATCTCGACCGGGTGGTTTCCGGTGGAGAACATCTTCCCGTTCTTCACCAGCACGTAGCGTTCCTCGGCCGCAATCATGAGCACCTTCCACTTTCCCCCGGTGTAGGCGCCCTTGTGCTGCACTCCATCGAAATCGGTCGTCGGCGTGGTGTACTTGCTCAGTGAATAAGGTGAAGGGAAGAACGCGTTTTCCTCCGCCGGATCCGGCGTGGGATCCCTGCTCAGATCGTCTGCGGCGTGAGACATGCGAGCACCTTCTTTCCTGCCCGGCTCGTCGGTGGCTACGAATGGGGTGAAAGACCGGAGAAAGTGGCGTGGCTGCGACTTCGCGTTGATTGAGCCCATGCTACTGCGACCGGGTCGTCCCGGCAGGTCGTGGACGGCGACAACGCACAAGGGGAGCACTCCCGCCGAATGGCGTGGGTGAGGGCGGCGGGCTTCCCGCAGGCGAAGCAAAAGTCGAAGCCGAAGCAGAAACGAAAGTCGAAGCCGAAGCAGACGTCGAAGTCGAAGTGGAATGCCGAATGCCTAATTCCGATTGTCCATTTCCGTGAGCCGCTCCCTCGGCCGCTCCCTCAGCCGCTCAGTCCGGCGACGCGGCGACCCGTACGCGAGCGCTGTCGTTCTCGGAGAGGAACAGGGCCAGTTCGCGTCCCTCCTCGGCGACGTCGGCACGGTCGGCGCGGGAGAGCCGGCGCAGCGGGGTGACGACCACGGTGCCGGCGCCGACGTTCCAGGTCGCGGCTACTCGCCCGTCGACCAGCACGACACGCTCACCGGCGACCGACAGACCGCGGTGGGCGTCGTCGATGATCCGGCCGCGGTCGTGGTAGCCGAGGATCGCGTTGTCGAACGCCGGCAGGAACCGCACCGGGGCGGGTGTGCCGGGGTCGGGGCGGGGCGCACCGGGGAGGTCCAGCAGTTCCCGGCCGCGCTCGTCGCGGAAGGCGACCAGTTCCTCGCGGATCGCGGCCACCGCGGCGGGCAGCCCGGCCAGAGCGCACCAGGCGCGCAGATCGGCCGAGGCCGCGGGGCCGAAGGCGGCCAGATAGCGGCGTACCAGTGCCTGGCCGACCGGATCGGCGCCGTCGGCGGCGGGCGGGTCGATCTCCCGGCCCAGCCAGGAGGAGAGCGGGAGGTTGCGCACCCCCGCCTTGGTCCGCCACAGCCCGCGCGGCGGCAGCTGCGCCATCGGGACGAGCGCGGCGACCAGCATTTCGCCCAGCGCCCGCGGCCCCGGTTCCGGCCAGCGTCCGGCGAGCGTCCGCGCGAGTTCGGTCATCGACCGGGGCTCGCCGTCGGCCATCACCGCCCGCCCCGCAGCGGCGAGTTCGTCGAGGTCCGTGCCGCCGAGCTCGCGCCGGTAGTTCCCGAGCACCCGCTGCCGCAGCATGGCGTCGTGGCGGCCCCGCCAGGCCAGGACGTCGGCGGCGGTGACGAGGTGGACGGTACGGCGCATGAGGTGGGTCCGCACCACACTCCGCCGGACCACAGGTCCGAGAGCACCGCCGGGTCGAACGCCCGCAGCCGTGACCAGAGCCCGACGAAGGGTTCCTGCGGTTCCTGCGCCTGAAGACCGCAGAGATGCGCGACGGCGTCGAGGACCGGCACGCCGGCGCGATCGAGCAGCAACTGCCGGGCGAGCGTTGCCCGGTTGAGCGCCCGGCTGTCGAGCACGGTCATCGCCGCTCCTTTCGGTTCCGTGGGGGTTTCGTGCGCCGGCGGGTGCCGGACCCGGCCGGTCGGCCCGGGGCATCGCCGGTCGGCCCGGACGCGGGTGGTCCGGGCGGTGGGCGGGCCGGACACCCTACGTGCGGGGCTCGGCCTCGACGAGGCCACCGGAACCGCGCCGGTGACGGCTGTCACCGGCGCGGCCGCGGCCCCTGCCACGGGGTCGTGCGATCCGCGGCGCCGGTCAGGGCGACGGCCCGGTCCGGCAGGAATCCCGCGGCGGTCAGGTCGACTTCTGTCCGTCGAGCGTCTCGCGCAGGATGTCCGCGTGCCCGGCGTGCTGGGCGGTCTCCGCGATGACGTGCATCAGCACGCGGCGCACACTCCGCACCGCTCCCGGCTCGTGCCAGGGCGCCTCCGGCAGCGGGTGCGCCGCCGACAGGTCGGGCACGGAGGCGACGGTCCGCTCGGTCCGGGCGGCGACCTGCTCGTAGCCCCGGACGATGTCGGCCAGCGTCTCGCCGGGCAGCATCAGGAAGTTGTTCTGGTGGTCGATCGCCCACTGCGGGAACTCACGAGCGGTTCCGGCCGCGAGGTCGGCCCAGGTGACACCCTCGGGCAGGTCGTGACGCATCGCCGAGGGGCCCTCGACCGCGAACCGCATCCACGCGTCCTCGATGGACGCGACGTGCTTGATCAGGCCGCCCAGGCACAGCGCGCTGACCGTCGGCCGCTCGCCAGCTTGCTCGTCGTCGAGACCGCGCGTCGTGTTTGTCAAGGCGGCGCGCACGGTCGCGAGTTCGGCGAGCAGGTCGGCCCGCTCGCCGTCGAGGTTTGTGGAGGGGGTGGTCGTGACGGTCACGGTGATCTGGTCCTTCCGGTCGTACTCGTTGTCTGGCACAGGACCACAGTCGCAGGGGAAGCGGTCAGGTCGTGTCCTCTACTCGGGGCAACATGAGCGTCATGCCGAAGACCTCAGCGCGACTGCTGACCCTGCTGTCCCTGCTTCAGGCACGCCGCGACTGGCCGGGGCAGTCGCTGGCCGAGCGGCTGGAGGTCAGCCCGCGCACCGTGCGCCGCGACGTCGACCGCCTGCGCGAGCTCGGTTACCCCGTAGCGGCCACGAAGGGTCCCGACGGGGGCTACCGCCTCGACGCCGGTACGGAGCTGCCGCCGCTGCTGTTCGACGACGACCAGGCCGTCGCACTCGCCGTCGCGCTCCAGACCGTCGGCACGACCGGTGCCGGAATCGAGGAGGCCGCGGTGCGCGCGCTGAACACCGTCCGGCAGGTCATGCCCGCACGGCTGAGGCATCGCGTCGACGCCCTCCGGGTCACCGCCGTCGAGCGCGCGGGGACCGGGCCGGACACGGGGGCCGACGCCCGGGTGCTCGGGACGCTCGGCGCGGCCGTCCAGGCCCGCGAGGTGCTGCGCTTCGACTACACCCGGGCTTCCGCACCGGGAGCTGCCGGGGCCGATGTCATTGCGGCCGGGCCGCGCCGGGCGGAACCCCACCACCTCGTCACCTGGGGCGGACGCTGGTACCTCGTCGCCTGGGACCTCGACCGCGACGACTGGCGTACCTTCCGCGTGGACCGGATCACCCCGCGCACACCCACGGGGCCCCGCTTCACCCCGCGGGAACTGCCCGGAGGGGAGGTGAGCGCCTTCGTCGCCGGCCGCTTCCAGGGCTCCGACGGCTCCGGCGGCCGGCCCTGCACCGGCGAGGTGATCCTCGGCCTGCCCGCGTCCGTCGTGTCCACCTACACGCGTGACGGAGTCGTCGAGGAACTCGGCCCCGAGCGCTGCCGGCTCGTCCTGGGCGCGTGGTCATGGCCCGGACTTGCCGCCACCCTCGGCAGGTTCGACGCCGACATCCAGGTCGTCGGGCCGGACGAGCTCAGGGACGCCTTCGCGCTCCTGGCCCGCCGCTGTGCCGCCGCCGCGACGAACGGATCCGCCGGGGCCGCGCCGCCGACGACCAGCCGGTGACCGACGCGCACAGCGATCGACGCGCACAGCGACCGACGGGAACAGGGACCGACGGGAACAGCGACCGACGGGAACAAGGGGCAGCGCGACGCCGGCCCGCGTCACGACAGGAACGACAGAGCGCCGAAGCGCCGGAGCGCCGGAGCGCCGGACCAGGCCCGCTCCCGCTACTCGTCGGACTCCTCCAGCAGGAGCGTGTCCAGGTCCGCGTCGAATCCCTCGGCGCTCGGGAACATCCGGTCCAGGGCCTCGGGCGGCACGTCCTTCTGACCGTCCGGGCCGAGCAGCGGCTGTTCGGTCCAGATGCACTTACCCGTCGGCGTGTAGCGCGTGCCCCAGCGCTGGGAGAGCGCGGTGATCAGTTGCAGGCCGCGCCCTCCTTCGTCGGTGTCGGTCGCGCGACGGATGCGTGGCATCGTCAGGCTGCCGTCGAAGACCTCGCAGATCAGCCCGGCACTGCGGAGCAGACGCAGACGGAGCGGACCCTTGGCATGGCGTACGACGTTGCCCACCAGCTCGCTGGCGAGGAGCTCCGTGGTGGGTGTCAGGCTGTCCAGCCCCCAGCGGGTGAGCTGCTCCCGGACATGCCGACGGGCCTGGCCGGCCGCCCGCGGGTCCTCGGGGAGGGGCCAGGAGGCCATCCGGTCGCTGGTCAGGGCGTGCAGGCGGGCCACGAGCACCGCCGCGTCGTCGGCCGCCTGGTGCTCGGCGGGCAGCAGGCCGGCCGTCAGGATGTCGCAGAGCTGGTCGAGGTCCGTGTCGGTGCCGTTCCTGCGGACCGTGCGGAGCAGTTCGGCGAGATCCGCCATGCCCTCGTCGATGTCGCGCTTCGCCGACTCGACCAGACCGTCGGTGTAGAGCACGAGCAGGCTCCCCTCGGGCACCGGCAGCTCGACCGTCTCGAACGGCGGCTCCGCCGCGCCCAGTGGCGGATCGGTGGCGAGCTCCGGGAAGAGCACGGTGCCGTCGGGGTGGACCAACGCGGGCGGCGGGTGCCCGGCACGGGCGATGGAGCAGATCTGGGTGGTGGAGTCGTACAGCGCGTACAGACAGGTGACGTACGACCCCTCGCCCATGCCGCCGACGATGTCGTTGAGGCGGCTCATGATCTCGTCGGGGGGCAGCTCGAGGTCGGCCAGGGTGTGCACGGCGGTGCGCAGCCGCCCCATGGTGGCCGCCTCGGGAAGGCCGTGGCCCATGACGTCGCCGACGACGAGGGCGACCTGGCCCCCGGAGAGCGGGATGACGTCGTACCAGTCGCCGCCCACGTCCATGCCCTGTCCGGCGGGGAGATAGCGGGCGGCGGCCGTGCACGCGGGCAGGCTGGGCAGGGCCTGGGGGAGGAGACTGCGCTGGAGCTCACGGGAGCGGATGTGCTCGGCGTCGTAGAGCCGGGCCCGCTCCAGGGCCTGGGCGACGAGCGCGCTGATGGTCGCCAGGAGGGTGCGTTCCTCGTGGGTGAGGCGCCGTGGCCGGTCGAAGGAAAGGACACACACTCCGAACGTGTGACCGGACGCCGTCAGCGGCAGGAACGCCCACGCCTGCTTGTCGGTGCGGTCGGCCCGGTGGGCCAGCAAGGGCGCGTGCTCGGTCAGCTCCTGCAGCGAGGCCAGGAAGAGAGGCCGGCCGGACGCGATCGCGTCCCAGGACGGGTCCCCGGGCGCCCGGGGACGGTTGTCGAGGAGGGCGAGGAAGTCGGCCGGGTACCCGACGGCCCCGACGTTGCGGAGCAGGTCGTCCTCGACGGCCTGGACCAGGAGTCCGGTCGCCGCGAACGGGGGCAGCACCCGGTGGGCGACGGCGTCCACCACGTCGCGTGAGGTCGTCGCCTTGGCGAGCGCGGTGGTCAGCTCGCTGATCCGGGCCGATCGTGTGGACGCGGCGAGCTCGGCCGCCAGGCGTTCCTCCTCCATACGCCGTTTCTCGGTGACATCGGTGAAGTAGAGGGTGCGGCCGTCTGGTCCCGGGACGAGGCGCACCTGGTAGCGGCGCCCGCTGTCCTGCATGCGCACGTCGAAGCTGGCGGGTTTCTCCTCGGCGGCGGCCTTCCGGCACTGGCTCTCCAGTCCGGGAACCTGCCGTGCGGCGGGCAGGTCCCACAGGACACGCCCGAACAGCTCCTCCTCGGAGAAACCCAGCGTGCGTTCGGCTTCCAGGTTGGCGAAGGTGATCCGCCACTCGTCGTCCACGGCCAGGAAGCCGTCGCTCATGTGGCGCAGGGCCCGGCTGAGCGAGTCACGGGCGGAGCGGGACTCGTCGCTGTTCCATCCGAGGCCGCCCATCCGGACCGGTTCGCCGTTCTCGTCGTACGTGGCTCCGGCGCGGGTCTGGGTCCAGCCCCAGGTGCCGTCCCGTTTGCGCACCCGGTACTCGGCCTCGAACACACCGTGGTCCCGGATCGCCCGTTCCGCCGCCGCGAGGGTCGGTGCCAGGTCGTCGGGGTGGACGATCCGCATCCAGTTCTCGATCCTGCCGGTGAAGTCCGCCGGCAGGGTGCCGTAGAGCTCCAGGGCCGCCGCGTCCCAGATCAGCTCGCCGGTCCGGATGTCCCAGTCCCACGATCCGACGCTGACCTCCTTCAGCGCCTCCCGCAGATGGTCCCTGTTCAACTCCGTGTGCGAGGGCCCGGACGGCGGCGGTGCCTGGATCATGCGCTCCTCGGCCCAGGTGACGACGGCCCGGAGGAAGTCCCACTGCTCGGGGCTGGGCTCCCCGGCGTCGCCCATCAGCACGGTCAGCGCACCGATGCCGCGATCCCTGCCGAACAGCGGCAGGGCGGCCAGGCCGGTGCCGGGCCAGACGGCCTCGGCGGGCTCCGTCGCGGGGCTGCCGGGCCCGGCCGGACCGGGGGGTGGCGTGGTGGTGGGCAGAGGCACCCACACGCCGCTGCCCCGCTGCAGGGCACGGGCCGGGGCGAGCGGGCCCTCCTGGTCGACGATCTCCCAGGCCTGGGTGAGGGCGGGCGGGAGACCGGCCGACGACACCATGCGCAGCATGGACATGGGGCCACGCAGATGGATCGTTCCGCCCAGGGCACCCAGCTCTCCCAACGCGTGCTGGAGCGCCAACCGGAAGATGTCACTCTCCGTGACTCCGGGGGCCACTGTACGCAGCAGAGCCAGCCGTGCGTTCATGGTGGAAACCCTATCGTCCCCGTTTCGCCCGAAACCGTGCCTCGCAGGATTGTCACGCCGCGCCGCCGTACGCGCCACCTGAGCCTCAACGGCGCCGCACGGAACCAGTTCGTTCCGGTTGCCGACGGCTCCGGAACGCCGTACGCGGGCGGCGTCAACCGGACCCGCGTTCCGTCCCGGCGGGCTTCGGCGGCCGGTCGCGGAAGGCGGGAACGGGGGGGCAGGGAGCGCCGATCCTGGCGGACGGTGGCATGATCGCGCGCGGCATGCGACGGTGGCGCGATGACGACGAACGACTACGACCGCGTACGCCTCGGTATCGAGGCCATGACCGCCTACGTCTCCGGCGACAACCTCATGACGAAGTACATGATGGAGCGCGCGGAGTCGGACGGGAACCTCGACCAGGTCGCGGACGGTGTGACGGGGCTGTGCGCTCTGCTTCTGCGGCAGCTGGCGGAGATGACGGGGAAGCAGGAGCTGGAGATCCTCCAGGAGATCGCCCGGGGCCTCAATCGCACCGAGCAGCGCGAACAGTAGCCACCCGCGGTCCCGCCCCGGGGCCGCCGCCGGACGTGATCCGGCGGCGGCCCCGGGGCGCTGCGCGCCGCTCCGACCCGGACGGTCCCCGGTTCAACCGGAGGCCGGGAAGTCCGCGCCGCGGGAGACGGCCTCGCGTGCGCGGATGTCCGCGAGCAGTGCGTCGAGTTGCTCGACCACGGCGTCGTATCCGTCGCTGCCCAGGACGAGGTGGCGCGGCGGCTCCTCCTCGTCGAGCGCCTCGACGACGGCGCGGACGGCGCGGACGGGATCACCGGGCTGGTTGCCGTCCTGCGTGATCATGAAGTCCCGTACGGACTCCACCATCGGCCGGTAGGCGTCCACGGTCTCGGCCACCGGCTCGTCCGCGAAGCCGGCGTACGCCCGGGTGCGGAAGGCGCCGGGCTCCACGGCGAGGACGCGGATGCCCAGCGGCGCCACTTCCTCGCGCAGCACCTGGGTGAGCCCCTCGAGCGCGAACTTGGAGGCGGTGTAGTAGCCGAAGCCGGTGACCCCCCTCAGCCCCGCCACGGAGGACATGTTGACGATCCATCCGCTGCGCCGGGCGCGCATGCCCGGCAGAACGGCGCGCAGGACGGCCACGACGGCGAAGAAGTTCAGTTCGAAGGTGCGCCGCACGGTGTCGTCGGCCATGCCCTCGACGGAGCCGTACCAGCCCCGTCCGGCATTGTTGACCAGGACGTCGATGCCACCGAAGCGTGCCTCCGCCGCTGTGACGGCGTCCTCGATCTGCCGGGCGTCGGTGACGTCCAGTGGCAGGACCAGCACCCGGTCGGCGTGGGGTCGGGCCCACTCCTCGAGCAGCTCCGGCCTGCGTGCCGTCAGGACGACGTTGTCGCCTCTTTCCAGGGCCGCGTCCCGTAGGTCATGCCGAATCCGCCTGGGGTTCCCCCGGTGATGAACCAGGTCTTCATGGTCTGCTTCCCTCTGCTTCCTACTGGTTCCTGCTGCTCCGTCTGCTGTTTCGTGCGCCGCTTCGGACTGCGCGGCGAGCGCGTCCTCGCACCGTCTCGGGCGGCGGACGTGGGGAACTCAGGCCTCGATGACGAGCCGCTCGATGAGTCCGTCGCGCAGGGTGAACCGGAAGTGCAGGTCGACGACCCCGCCGGGGAAGTCGCCTTCGAGCCGCTGGGTGACCGTGTACTCCCGGTCGGAGGTCTTGTGGACCGCCGTGGGCTCGATCGTGTAGCTGTACTCGCCGGCGGTGCGGTTCATCCACCGCTCGACGGCGTCGATGCCGTTGTGGGTCTCCCCGTCGTCGGTCACCGTGGCGTCCGGGGTGAAGTTCGCGAGCTGTGCCGCGGTGTCGTGCAGACGGTGGGCGGCCAGATAGCGGGTGACGGCCTGGGGGAGTGCGTCGAGGGTGACGGGTGACATGGGATGTTCCTCGGAGCTCGGGGGGCAGGGCTGCCGTGTGGGCAGGGCGCATCGCGCGCAGGGAGTCACTGCTAAATCCAAAGTGACTCACTTCGACTGTAGCAGTCATTACTGCTAACGTAGAACCCTGTAGGTGACGGAACGGAAGGGGGCGCGCATGCCGGCCCGTATACGCCTGGAAGACCGCGAGTGCCCGCTGTCCCAGACCGTCCAGCATGTGGGCGAGTGGTGGACGCTGCTGATCCTGCACGACGCGTTCGACGGCTTCACCAGGTTCGATCAGTTCCAGGAGAACCTCGGCATCTCGTCCAGCATGCTGACGAGCAGGCTCAAATCCCTGGTGGCCGAAGGGCTCTTCGAGCGTCGCCAGTACCAGACGCACCCGAACCGCTACGAGTACGTCCTCACGGAGTACGGCCGCTCGCTGCGCTCGGTCATCGTCGCTCTCGCCGCCTGGGGCAATTCCCGGCTCGACGCGGACGAGCGGGCCATGATCCTGGTCGACGCGCGGACGGGCGCCGAGGTCGATCCCGTGGTCGTCGACCGGACGACGGGCCGGCGCGTCGACACGGACGAGTTCGTCTTCACGGCCGGCCCGGCCGCGAGCGAGGCCATGCGGACCCGGTACGCGGACACGGTGAACGGCGCCTGACCGTCCCCGTCGGTCACCGTCACCTCTCCGGTGAACCCCCGGTCAGGACGCTGCGAGCAGGGTGAACTCCGCACGGCCCCGGACTTCACCGTTGACCTGGAGTTCCAGGGCGTGCGCACCCGGATGGAAGACCCGGGTGGTGATCTTCCTGAACGAGTGCCGGCGGCTGATGGAGACGCGTTCGCCCGCCTCCAGTGTTCTGGTGGTGAGCTTGAAGACCTTGGGCGCGGTGCTGCCGTTGGCCTTCTGGTAGTGGATCACGTAGTCGATCACCAGCTTGGCCGGTGCCGCTCCCTCGTTGGCGACGTCGAACGCGAACGTGATCTCGTCGCCCACCGCCACCCGGTCCTCGCCCAGCCGGGGGCCGAGGACGGCGACCTCCGTCGCCGGTTCGAAGCCCATCAGGGCCAGCGCCCCGGGGTGCCCCTTCTTCACGGCCGTGCGCAGCGCGTGCCGTACGACTCGAGGTGTGTGTTCGTCCGGCGCCGCGCTCCACCCGGCCGCGACCTCGACGGCCAGGTCCGGGACGGCGTGACTGATGTCGTTCACGTGGTTGGCCACGGAACGCCGCACGTACTCGGACGGATCGCGGTAGAGCGCGTCGAGGACCGGGCGGGTGAGTTCGGGGCTGTCCAGGAGTCCGGGCACCCGGATCGCCCACGGCAGCCGGGGCCGTGTTCCCTCGCTCGCCAGGCGCCTCACGTGCTCGTCCGGATGGTCGGTCCACCGCTGGACGACGCGGAGACTCCGCTCGAGATCGGCCCTGAGCATCCGCCGGATCGCGAACTCCGCGGTCAGCCGGGGAGTCAGGTCCGCCAGCAGGTGCAGTGCCGCCTCGAAGGAGTCCGGATCGTCGTCCTCGAGGGCGCGCGTGACGACGGCCTCCGTCACCGGCCAGATCATCCATCCGGTGAATCCGGGATCTGCGAGCGCCGTACGGACGACGGCCTGTGTCGCGGAGTAGCCCCCGGGGAGGTGCGCCGTCAGGACATCCCGCACCAGGTCGCTTCGTTCCCGCAGGGCCAGTCCGTCGAGCTTCTTCCCGCACGCGCGTACGGCCTCCGCGTCGCGCGGTCGGCCGGCCCTGTCGAGACACTCGGCGAGACCGGCCACCGCCGCCGATCCCAGCAGTTCCTCGGCCAGCGGCACGGGACGCTCCTTCTCTCCGCGCAAGCGGAACTCGGGGGAACAGCTCGCGGGAAATTCCTGGTGGGGGGCCCGGAGCCGGTTACTTCTAGATTAGCAGTAACCGGCAGAAACGGGCCGGGCCGGACCGCACACCTCGGCGGTCCGGTGGGCCACCAGCACGTCACCGTCCGCGCGAAGCGGCGGTCAGGTCAGGCGGGCTGCCACAGCTCGACCCGATTGCCCTCGGGGTCGGTGACCCAGCCGAATCGGCCGACACCCTCCATGTCCTGCGTCCCGTCGGCCACGTCCGCTCCCTTCGCCCGCAACTGCGCGAGCATCGCGTCCAGGTCGCGGACCCGGAAGTTGAGCATGGTCCGCTGGGCGCGGGACCCGAAGTAGTCGGTCTCGGACTCGAACGCCGCGAACACCGTCGGCCCGGCTCCCTGGTGCCACAGGCCGTGCTCGTCGGCGTCCAGGCCCAGGCAGTCGCGATACCAGGCACTCAGGGCCGCCGGGTCCGCGGCCCGCATGAAGTACCCGCCGATTCCCAGCACACGTTCCATGCCGCCATCCTGCCAGGGCCGCCGATCGGGTGGACCGGCACCACGCCATCGCCCGCGGTCGACGGTGCCGGCGCCGGTTGTCAGCGGCCTGTCTTTTCTCTTTTCGGGCCTTGTCACAAATCGGCAGCCATTCGAGTGAAGCGGCGCGTTACTCCACTTGTGTAAGGGGCCAACTGGCAGAGGCCTGCCACGCGGTGCCGTGGATTCCGCGCCACTGATTCGGAGTGGCAGCCTTGAGGGTGGACGAATAAGACTGGGGTTCACGGTTTCGTGATCACGGTAAGAGAGTGCGGTCTCGTGGCTCGGAAACGGCTCGGTCGGGCCATTCGCCGAAGCGTGAGGACACCGGACCGGCCGCCCGCGGCAATCGGGAGCCGAAATGTCTTCTCAGGAGGTCGAATGGTGGAGCAGTCCTCCGAGGTCTTCATAGTCGGACCGGACGACGCAGCCGCCGCCAGGCCGAGCAGTGCCGACCCGACGACGGCGGAGACCGAGAGGAAACTCGCGGAAGTACTGGCAGGCGTCGTGTCCGCGGAACACGTTCCGGTCGACAGCCACTTCTTCGACGACCTCGGCGCCAACTCGCTGGTCATGGCCCAGTTCTGCGCACGGGTCAGGAAGCGGCCGGATCTGCCGTCCGCGTCGATGAAGGACATCTACCGGTACCCCACGATCCGGAGCCTGGCGACGGCTCTCGCGGAGGTCGTCGCCGCCCCGGTCGACGCGTCGCTTCCCGTGACGCCGTCCGTACCGGCACCGTCGCCGACCCCCGTGCCGCGGCCGAGCACGTCACGCTACGTCCTGTGCGGAACCGCCCAGTTGATGATTTTCCTCGGGTACTCCTTCTTCACCGGCCTGGTCGCCGCCCGCGGCTACGAATGGATCGCCGCCGGATCGGGCCTGGCCGAGGTCTACGTGCGGTCGTTCGTGTTCGGCGGCCTCGGATTCATCGCACTGTGCGGATTCCCGATCGCCGCCAAGTGGATTCTCATCGGCCGCTGGAGACCCCGTGATTTCCCCGTCTGGAGTCTGACCTATCTGCGTTTCTGGCTCGTTAAAGTACTGCTCCACGCCAATCCGATGATCTTCTTTGTCGGTAATCCGCTGTACGTGCTGTATCTGCGCGCGCTCGGCGCGCGCATCGGCGGCGGAGTAACGATCCTCTCCCGCTCGGTCCCCGTCTGCACCGACCTGCTCACGATCGGCTCCGGGACGGTGATCCGCAAGGACTCGTTCTTCCTCTGCTACCGGGCGCACTCGGGACGGATCGAGACCGGCCGGGTCACACTCGGCCGGGATGTGTTCGTCGGCGAGAAGACTGTCCTCGACATCGACACGGCGATGGGCGACGGAGCCCAGCTCGGCCACTCGTCCGCCCTGTACCGCGGCCAGGTCGTCCCGGACGGTGAGCGCCGGCACGGCTCCCCGGCGGAACCCACGCGGATCGACCACGTGCGGGTCGCGCCGGCGGCCTGCGGCACCCCGCGCCGGGCCTGGTTCGGGATCGCCGGCCTGCTCCAGCTGTTCTTCCTGTACCTCCCGCTGGCCGTCGGCGGGGTGTACATGCTGTTCGCCCAGGTCCCGGCGCTCGGCAGGCGGCTGGACGCGGCCACGCCCGCGATCACGTCGTCGGACTTCCTCGTCGACGCCGTGGTCCTGTCCCTCGCGCTGTTCTTCGGCTTCGTGGTCCTGGGTCTCGTGGCCCTGTTCACCGTGCCGCGCCTGCTGAGCCTGGTCATCGAACCCGACCGGGTCTATCCGCTGTACGGCTTCCACTACGCGCTGCACCGGGCGACGACGGCCCTGACGAACATCAGGTTCTACGCCTGGCTCTTCGGCGACAGCTCGTACGTCGTCCCCTACCTGCGCGGCCTCGGGTACGACCTGTCGGAGGTCGAGCAGACGGGTTCGAACTTCGGCTCGGAGGTGCAGCACGAGACCCCGCTCCTGGCGACCGTCGGCAGCGGGACGATGATCGCGGACGGCCTCTCGCTCATCAACGCGGACTTCTCGAGCACGTCGTTCCGGGTGTCCCGGGCGACCATCGGGGCGCGCAACTTCCTCGGCAACAACATCGCCTATCCCGCCGGCGGCCGGACGGGGGAGAACTGCCTGCTCGCGACGAAGGTGATGGTTCCCCTGGACGGCGAGGTCCGCACGGGTGTCGGGCTGCTCGGCTCACCGTGCTTCGAGATCCCCCGGTCGGTGGAGCGCGACTCCCGGTTCGACCATCTCCGGACCGGTGGGGAACTGCGCCGCAATCTCGCCGCGAAGAACCGCTACAACCTCCGCACGATGGCGCTCTTCCTGTTCCTGCGCTGGCTGCACACCCTCGCGCTCACGGCGTTCGCTCTCGCCTCCGTCAGCCTGTACGGAGTCTTCGGGCACATCGTGATCGGCGCGTACGTGGCGATCACCCTGACGTTCACCGCCCTGTACTTCGTCCTGGTGGAACGTTGCATCGCCTGGTTCCGGCTGCTGAGCCCGCGGCTGTGCTCCATCTACGACCCGTACTTCTGGTGGCACGAGCGCCTGTGGAAGGTGCCGGACCACTACCTCAACATCTTCAACGGCACCCCCTTCAAGAACGTGATCTGGCGGCTGCTGGGCGTCCGGATCGGCCGCAGGGTCTTCGACGACGGCTGCTATCTGACGGAGCGGACGCTCGCCGCGATCGGGGACGACTGCACGCTCAGCGCCGGAAGCAAGATCCAGTGCCACTCGCAGGAGGACGGGACGTTCAAGTCCGACCGCACCACTCTCGGTGCCGGCTGCACCCTCGGGGTCGGCGCCCACGTGCACTACGGCGTGACGATGGGTGACGGCGCCGTGCTGGCACCCGACTCCTTCCTCATGAAGGGCGAGGAGGTCCCCTCGTCCGCTCACTGGGGAGGAAACCCCGCCGTGGAGACCGCGACCGCCCCGGCGCCCCCCGAAGGAGTCGGCGCGGCAGCGGCGGCGGGAACGTACTCGGCCGGCGGCAACACGTCCCGGGCGAGTTGAGGAAGGCCATTCGATGGGAGCGAACGTGGAGGCGGACCGGGAGTACTGGGGCCGTGTACTGGCAGCCGGGGGATTCACCCCGGCCCCACGGTGGTCGCGGGAGCCGGTCGCCGGTGTGGCCGAGTACGAGGCCGCGGTGCCGGGGGACGTGCTGGAGGCGGTGCGCGGCCTGGCGCGCGACGTGGGAGCTCCGGTCAGTTCGGTGCTGCTGGCCGCGCACGCGAAGGTACTGGCCGTGCTGTCCGGTGAGCGGGACGTGGTGACGGGATACTCCGCCGCGGGGACGGACACCGGTCCGCTGCCCTGCCGGCTGACCGTCGCCCCGCAGTCGTGGCGCCGGCTCGTGGTGGGTGTCCGTGGGGCCGAGGCCGATCTGCTGGCGCACCGGGACTTCTCCGTCGACGCGCTGCGCCGCGAGTCGGGGACGACCGGCCCGTCGTACGAGATCACGTTCGACCCCGCCGGGACCGCGGGCGCACTGGCCGAGGACGTGGTGCTCGATGTGGGCTGGTGCGATCGCGGCGCGGACCCGGTGCTGCGGCTGCGGTACCGCACGGAGGTGCTGGACGCCGAGTGCGCGGCCCGGATCGCCGGGTACCACCTCGCCGCGCTCACGCTGATGGCGGGCGACGCGGACGCCGACCACGCACCGCAGAGTCTGCTGCCGGCCGAGGAGGTGCGGTACCAGCTCCAGGCACTGGCCGGACCCCGGCGGCCGCTGCCCGAAGGACGGGTGCACGAACTGTTCGAGCAGCGGGTTCGCATGCACCCGGAGACGGTGGCGGCGGTCCACGGCGAGCGGGAGTGGACGTACGGGGAGCTCAACGCGCGCGCGAACCGGCTCGCGCGGGCCCTGCTGGCGCGTGGACTGGGCCGCGAGGAAGCGGTCGCCGTCGTCACCGAACGCAACCTCGACTGGCTGGCCGCGGTGCTGGCGGTGTTCAAGGCCGGCGGCGTCTATCTGCCGATCGAGCCCCACTTCCCCGCGGGACGCATCGAGGCGACCCTGTCGCGCGCCGGATGCCGGCTCGTGCTGACCGAGTCCGGCAGCACCGACACGCTCGACGGGGCGCTGGGCGCGCTGTCGGGCGTCGAGAGACTGCTGGTCGAGACGGCGTACGCGGAACAGCACGACGACGGTGACCTCGGGGTGAGGGTGTCGGCCGGTCAACTGGCCTACATCTACTTCACCTCGGGCTCCACCGGCGAGCCGAAGGGCGCGATGTGCGAGCACGCGGGCATGCTCAACCACCTCTACGCCAAGATCGACGACCTGGGGATCGACGAGGACCGGGTAGTGGCGCAGACGGCCCCCCAGTGCTTCGACATCTCGCTGTGGCAACTGCTGGCCGCGCTGCTGGTGGGCGGCCGGACGCTGCTCGTCGGACAGCAGGTGATCGTCGACGTGGAGCGGTTCGTCGACACGCTGGTCCAGGGCCGGGTGGGGGTGGCGCAGGTCGTGCCCTCCTACCTGGAGGTGGTGGTGTCGTACCTGGAGCAGCACCCCCGTGAACTGCCCGACCTGACCCGGGTGTCGGTGACCGGAGAGGCACTGAAGCGCGAGCTGGTCCAGCGCTGGTTCGCCGTCCAGCCGGGGATCGGGCTCGTCAACGCCTACGGGCTGACCGAGACCTCGGACGACACCAACCACGAGATCATGGACGGCGTCCCGGACCGTGTGCTGCTCGGGCGCGCGGTCAACAACGTGCACGTCTACGTCGTCGACGAACACCTCTCGCTGGTGCCGCTCGGTGCCCCGGGCCTGATCGCGTTCTCCGGGGTCTGCGTGGGCCGGGGGTACGTCAACGACCCCGAGCGGACCCGCGAGGCGTACCGGAAGGATCCGTACCGGTCGGGGGAGCGGCTCTACCTGGGCGGCGACCGCGGGCGCTGGCATCCGGGCGGCTCGCTGGAGTTCCTCGGCCGCCGGGACAACCAGGTCAAGATCCGGGGTTTCCGCATCGAGATCGGTGAGATCGAGAGCACCCTGCTGCGGGTGCCCGGCGTCCGGGACGGCGCGGTGGTGGTCGCCGAGTCGGCCGGTGGCACGCACCTGATCGCCTACTACTGCGGCCGGCCCCTGCCCACGGAGGCGCTGCGCGAGGCGCTGGGCGCCGTACTGCCCGCATACATGATCCCCTCCGCCTTCCACTGGCAGGAGAGCCTGCCCCTGACGGCCAACGGGAAGATCGACACCAAAGCCCTGACGGCGCTGGCCGAACAGACCTCGACGGGTACCGACGACGACCTCGCCGGAGGGCCTCGGAGCGCGCCGCACACCCCTGCCGAGCGCAAACTGGCGGGCTTGTGGGCCGAGTTGCTGGGCGTGCCCGAGCACAGCGTCGGACGGCGGGACCACTTCTTCGACTCCGGCGGCACCTCGCTGACGGCCGTGAAGCTCACCGTCGCCCTGGACCGCGCGGTGTCCCTCAAGGACATCACCTCCCACCCGGTGCTCGCCGACCTCGCCGCGCTCCTGGACGGCGCCGCCCGCCGGCGCCACGAACTGCTGCAGCCGCTCGCGGAACCGGACGCCGCCTCGGAGTGCGCCCTGGTGTGCTTCCCCTACGCGGGCGGCAACGCGGTCAACTTCCGGCCGATGGCCGACGCCCTGGCGGCCACGGGACACGGACCCTCGGTCTACGCCGTCGACCTGCCCGGCCACGACCTGGCCGCCCACGAGGAGCCGTTCGCGCCGCTGGCACAGGTGGCGCGGCAGGTCGTCACCGAGATCGTCGGGCGTGGCCTGACCCGGGTCGTGCTCTGGGGCCATTCCTCGGGTGCCGCTCCGGCCCTGGAGACGGCGAGGCTGCTGCGGGAGCGCGGAGTGGACGTGCCCCGGGTGTTCCTGGGCGCCCAACTCCTGGGCACCGCCGACACCCGGCGTGCGGCCGTCACCGAACTGGCGGGGCGAAGCAACGCCGAGATCGCCGCCGCGCTGAGTTCGGACAGCGGATACACCGAGCTCGGTGAGCTGAACGCGCTCCACGCCGAACAGATCGGTGCCGCCTACCGGAACGACTGCGTGGCCGCGCACCGCTATCTCACCGACGCCATGGAGAGCTCCCCGGCGGCCAGGCTCTCCGTGCCGGTCACCGTGGTTGTCGCCGCCGACGATCCCCACACGGCGGGGTTCGCCGACCGGTACCGCGACTGGCAGCTCCTGGCCGAACAGGTGGAACTGCGCGAACTCGCCGACGGCGGCCACTACTTCCCGCGCACCCGGCCGGACGCGGCCGCGCAGGCGGTCCTGGACGCCGCCGAACTGCTGGCCTCCCCCTCACCCACCTGAGCGGAGCTCACCCCTGAGCGGCCTCACCCTCGTGAGCGGCAACCGAAAGGATTCCCGATGTCGTCCTCGTTCCTGGCAGCCCTGCCCGAGGTGGAACTGCACCCCGGCAAGCCACCGATCCTGCATGTCGACGCCCCCGGTGACGCGCCCGCCTGGGCGGCCGACAACCGCGAGGCACTGCGCGGGCAGGTCGCGCAGCACGGCGCACTGCTCGTCCGGGGCCTGGGGTTGCGGGCGGCGGAGCAGGTCGGTGCCGTCTTCAGGGGACTGGGCGGCGAACCGATGGAGGACAGGGAGGCGTTCGCCCCCCGGCAGGTCCACGGACCCGGGCTGTACTCCTCTTCCACCTGGCCCGCCAACCAGCCGATGTGCATGCACCACGAGCTGAGCTACCGGCTGGAGTTCCCCGGCCTGATGCTGTTCGCCTGCCTGAGCGCGCCGGGCCAGGGCGGAGCGACCGCGGTGGCCGACGCCGAGCGGGTGCTCGAGGCACTGCCCGCCGCGCTGACCGAGCGGTTCGAGCGCGAGGGCTGGCTGCTCACCCGTAGCTACAACGACGAGATCGGGGCGTCCCTGACCGAGTCGTTCGGCACCGACGACCACGCCGCCATCGAACGCTATTGCCGCGACCACGCCATCGACTTCACCTGGGAGCCCGACGGGTCCCTGCGCACGCGGCAGCACCGCGACGCCGTGGTGCGGCACCCGGTCACCGGCAGGCGCTGCTGGTTCAACCAGATCGCCTTCCTCAACGAGTGGACGCTGGCGCCCGAGGTGCGCGAGTACCTGGTGGACGTCTACGGCGAGGACGGACTGCCGTTCAACACCCGCTTCGGAGACGGCTCCCCGATCGGCGAGGACGTCGTCCAGCTCATCAACGCCACCTACGAGGACCACACCCGGCGCGAGCCCTGGCAGGCCGGCGACCTGCTGCTGGTAGACAACGTACGCACCGCGCACAGCCGGGAGGCGTTCACCGGGGAACGCGAGGTGCTGGTCGCCATGGCCGAGCCCCAGCGGTCCGCCGAGCGCCGCCGCACCCCCGAGGGGGGCCGGCGATGACCGTCCTGCCCTCTCCTCTCACCGAGGCCGCCGCTCCCCGTTCCGGCCCGGCGCCCACCTTCGCGGTGATCTCCGGCGCGCAGGTACAGCAAGCACTCGGCGGACGCGAGCGACAGATCGTGGACCTGGTCGAGGCCGCCTACCGGCTGCACGGCGTGGGGGACTCGGTCAACCCGCCCTCGTACTTCCTGCGCTTCCCCGACCGCCCGGCGGACCGGATCATCGCGCTGCCCGCCTCCATCGGCGGGCCGATCCGGGTGGACGGCATGAAGTGGATCTCCAGCTTCCCGGGCAACGTCCAGGCGGGCATCCCCCGGGCCTCGGCGGTCCTCGTCCTCAACGACCACGACACCGGCTACCCCTTCGCCTGCCTGGAAAGCTCCGTCATCAGCGCCACCAGGACCGCGGCGTCCGCCGCGCTGGCGGCCGACCGCCTCAGCCGCGGCCGCTCCCGCCCCACCCGGGTCGGATTCGTCGGCACCGGTCTCATCGCCCGCTACATCCACACCTTCCTGGCCGGCACCGGCTGGGCCTTCGACTCCGTGGGTGTGCACGACCTGTCGGCCGACAGCGCCGCGGGGTTCTCCGGATACCTGCGGGAGGCCGGAGCCGGGGCCGGGACCGGCGGGCACGCCCCTCGGATCACGGTCCACGACAGCGCCGAGGAGCTCATCCGGGCCAGCGACCTGGTGGTCTTCGCGACCGTCGCGGGCGAACCCCACGTCACGGACCCGGACTGGTTCTCCCACCACCCCCTGGTGCTGAACGTGTCGCTGCGCGACCTCGCCCCCGAGGTCCTGCTCGCCGCCGCCAACATCGTCGACGACGTCGAGCACTGCCTGAAGGCCGACACCTCACCCCACCTGGCCGAACAGCTCACCGGCGGCCGGGACTTCCTGGACGGCACCCTCGACGACGTCCTGACCGGACGGGTGACCTCGCCGGCCGACCGGACCGTGATCTTCTCGCCCTTCGGGCTCGGTGTTCTCGACCTCGCCGTCGGCAAGTACGTCTATGACGAAGTGGCCAGGAGGGGGGACCTCCGTCTCGTCGACGACTTCTTCCACGACCTGCGTCGGTACGGCTGAAGCGGAACCACCTCAGCTCTGGCATCAGGAGGCCCACCGTGCCCGTCATCTCCGCTCCTCACGCCTTCAACGAAAGCCAGCTCTACGTCGACCTCCAGTCGATCTTCGGGCGCTCGCTGTATCTGAAGTGCGAGGGCTTCAACTTCGCCGGCTCCATCAAGCTGAAGGCCGCGAACGAGATGGTGGAGAGCGCCGAGCGCGAAGGGGTCCTGAAGCCGGACTCGATCCTGGTGGAGTCGTCGTCCGGGAACCTGGGCGTGGCGCTGAGCATGATCGCCGCGAGCAAGGGCTATCAGTTCCTGTGCGTCACCGACTCCCGGTGCAACCTCTCGACCCGACTGCTGATGGAGGCGCTCGGCAGTGAGGTGCACGTCATCTCCGAACTGGACGCCAACGCGGGTTTCCTCGGCGCGCGGATCGACTACGTCCGCGCGCTGTGCGCGTCCGACGACCGCTACGTGTGGCTCAGCCAGTACACCAATCCGGGCAACTGGCAGGCGCACTACCGCACGACGGCGCCCGAGATCGCCAGTCACTTCCCGGGCCTGGACGTCCTGTTCGTCGGGGCGGGCACCACCGGGACCCTGATGGGCTGTGCGCGTTATTTCCGGAAGTGGCACCGGCCGGTGCGGATCGTCGCCGTCGACAGCGTCGGCTCGGTGGCCTTCGGCGGCAAACCGGGCCGCCGGATGATCCCTGGCCTGGGCATGAGCATGCGTCCGCCGCTGCTCGACGAGTCGTTCGTGGACGAGGTGATCCGGGTCGAGGAGGCGGACACCATCCGCACCTGCCATCGGCTGGCCCGCCGCGGCTTCCTGTTCGGCGGCTCCACCGGGACGGTGGTAAGCGGCGCCATGGACTGGCTGAACCGGCAGGACGCGCCCGGCATCACCGCGGTGGCCATCGCCCCCGACCTCGGCGAGCGCTACCTCGACACCATCTACCAGACCAACTGGCTGCAGGATCTCTACGGCGAGGACCTTCTCGACCCCGAACAGGTGGCCGTCGGTCAGCGCAGGGCGCGGCCCACCGCGGATCCTCCCGCCCTCCCGGACCCTCCCGACACCCCGGGCCCGCCGCCCCGACGCCGAAGCCGGTGAGCACCGCGTCCCCGGTCCACGCCCGCGTGACCCGACGCGGGTGCCGGGCCGGGGGCACCGTCCGCCAGACGGGAGGGGCCGGCGCTTAGGGCTGCGCTGGTGAGATACAGCGAACTCGAGGCGGACACCCTGCAGTTGAGCGTCGCCGCCGACGAAGACAGTGCCCGTGCCCTCGGGCGGGAGACGGTCGTGGCCTGACGCGGCCGGAGCTGCTGCGGTACGCCGCCGAGGACGAACTCACCGACGACGCCTGGGCGGCGCCCACCACCGCCCGCGAGAACTTCCTGACGCTCAGCCCCGAAGACCTCGGCCGCGAGCTTGCGACGATCCACGACGGCATCCGGTCCGACGACGACACGGACGCCGGAATCCTCGCCGTCATCAGCGCGCTCGCGCACTGGCAGACCTACCTGGAGCAGAACCGCCGCGCAGAGTTCCACGAGCTGGCCATCCGCTCGGTCGAGGACGTCGACCACGAGGCCTCGGCCGGTCTCGGTGACTTGCTCGGGACCCCCGAGATGGCCGCCGAGTACGGACGCATCCGACGGCTGGCGGCTCCCGGAGCGCAACCCGGGCACCCTGTCCGTTCCGTCCAGGCCCGGTCGTCCGTCGGGGGGCGGGTGCCCGCGCGGCCGTCGCCCGTGCCGGCGCGCCGCGCGGCGGTCCGGCCACGTGGCGGCGCACCCCGTACCGTTTCCGCGGCGGTCAGCCGGGCTTCTCGCCGGTCTCGCAGACCTGGCGGGCGATCTCGCGCAGTTTGATGTTGCGGTCCTGTGATGCCTTCTTGAGCACCTTGAAGGCCGCGTTCTCGGGCAGCCCGTAGCGCTCCATGAGGATGCCCATCGCCTCGCCGATCTCGTGACGGGTCTCCAGGGCGTCGCCGAGCTGCTGGTGTGTCCGCGCCGCCGAGAAGGCCACGGCGGCGTGCGAGGCGAGGATCCAGCCGGCCCGCCGGGCGTTCTCGTCGAAGGCGCGGGGCCGGTGGGAGTACAGGTTGAGGGCGCCCAGTTCGTCGTCCTCGGTGAAGAGGAGGAATCCCATCACGCTCCCCATGCCCAGCTTCCTCAGCTCGGGGGCGAAGCGGGACCAGCGTTCGTGCGGCTGGTTCAAGTCCTCGATGACATAGACCTGTTGGCGGTCGGTCACGGCGTCGAAGCAGGGGCCCTCCCGCAGGTCCTGCTGGATCCGGTCCGCGCGGCGCACCACCTCGCTCGTGGCCGCCAGGGCATGCACCTCACCCCGTCGCACGGTGAGGATGCCGGCGTCGTCGCAGCCGTTGATCAGCAGCGTCGCGTGCTCCACGATGCGGTTCAGCGTGTCCTGGACCGAGTCCTGGGCCAGCAGATCGCGCGCCATTTCCGCCAGGGCGACGGCGAACTGTTCCCAGATCTCGCCGGGCTCATGTGACATGTGCCACCTGCTCTGCTGTTGAAGCCGCGTCGTCGCCCACCAGGGCTCCCATCTTGCCACCCGCGCTTCCTCGTCGCGCCCCACGGGCGATCCGGAGGGCGTGCCCGCGCACCGCCGACGGCGTCATTTCGCGTTCAAGCAATGCCGTCCCGGCAAGCCCTGTGTTTCACCCGTGGATCAACGGTGACCCGAAGGGAGACCGAAGTCCGACGAACGACATCACCGTGATCGCAGGAGGCTCCCATGGACAACTGGCGCGAATCGGCAGCATGCCGCACCGTCGACCCCGATCTCTTCTTCCCCATCGGCAACACGGGCCCCGCACTTCCGCAGGTCGAGGAGGCGAAGGCCGTCTGCCGGCGGTGCCCCGTCCGTGACGAGTGCCTGCGCTGGGCGCTCGACACGGGCCAGACCATCGGCGTCTGGGGCGGGACGAGCGAGAACGAGCGGCGCGCGCTGAGGCGGCGCACGGTCGGCCGCGCCTCCAGGGATGCCGGAACCTAGGCGAGTGGGGCCGGCAGGCGGGCAGGAGCGCACGAAAGGTGGCGTCCGCGTGGTGTGGAGTAAGAGGAGAGATCCCGCCGACGAGTCCGGGGCAGGCGTGATGGAAAGTGATCCGAGCGGGGACAAGCGGCCGTCGGACGAGGAGTTCGAGAGCCTCGACGTCGTCTTCCCCGGCCAGTTGTGCGACGTGACCGACGCCCGCCTCTCGGCGGAGGGCTATCTGCGGGTCTTCGCCCGGGCGTCACCGCCCTCGTCGCCCGAGTACTGGGACGACGTCCTGCTGGTGGTGACGGAGCTGGCCGCCAACACGATCCAGTACGCTCCCGGCCCCTTCCAACTGCGGGTACGACCCACCGGCGACGGCCTCCAGGTGACACTGCGTGACAGCAGCACCACGCCGCCCACGCCCCGCCGCATGAACCCGTCCCGGGGCGCGGGCGGCATCGGCTGGCACCTCATCCACGCGCTCTGTCATCGGGTGAGTGTGGTGGTGCGTCCCGACGGCAAGGACGTGCACGCCCTGCTGCCCTGGTGACCTTCCGGCCCCACGGGCGCCCGGGGGGTGCGAACGCCCACCTCGGGCGCACCGCGCACTGCTCCCCGTACCGTCTCGTCGTTCTCGGTAGGTGTCGTTTCTCCGGTCGGGGGCAGACGGGACTGCTGTAGGACACATCAGTTCCGTGCACCTGAACGGGGTGGAGCAGTGAGCCTGGAGCAGGACCGAACGCCGGCACGCGTCGACGCGACGGACGACGAGGTGCGTGAGCCCTCCGAGGAGGAACGTGCCGCCTGGGCGCGCGTGTGCCGTACGGCCACCGGAATGCGGCACCACGAGGCGAAGGCCGCGCTGGAGGACGTCCGGGAGGCGGCGCGGGGCGGTGCGCTCACCGGTCAGGAGGCGCTGGTCGTGCGCGCGGAGGTCGAGGAGTGGGAGCGGATCACCGAGGCGCTCGCCGACCATGCGGGGACGTACGACCCCGACCACGACCCCTTCGTCCAGGGCGAACTCGCCGCTCGCGCACATCGGACCGGGACGGCGACCCGCCCTCGGGGAACCGGCTCCACGAATCGGCCCGGCACACCGGCTGAACGCACCGGCTGAACGAACCAGCTCCGTGAGGACCGCGACCGCGATGTCAGTGCCGTCCGCAACAATGCCGAGCAGCAACGAAGATCGTTTCCGCCTCCCGCGGTACGTGACCGGACCTGTCCGTCGAGAGGCCACCCGCACATGACGCCCACCCTCCCATCGCCGCGCCGTGCCGCGAGCCCTGAACGGAGACCGCTGACGATGCTCCGAGCCCTCCCGCGCCCCTCCGCTCCTCTCGGCCCCGAGGGTGCCGAAGTGCTGCGTCTCATCACCGTGCAGCGGGCTCCCGTCTGCCTCACCGTGCAGGCCAGTGGGCGACGCCGGTACGGCTACTGGCAGCCCATGGACGCCGGCGCCGGGCGTGGAGGGTGCTACGTCGCCCTGCCCACCGACGAGTGCGACGCGCTGCACGCGGCGGGCCGGATCGTGCTGGGGGACCCCGTGGTGGACCCGGGGAAGACCACGTATCCGGTGCGCCCCGCCGCGCGGGGCACGTCCTCGCTGCCCGGTGTGCCACGGCAGGCCCTCACCGCGTGAAGGCCTGCCGTGAGGGTCACGGAGTCGTGTGGCGGCTGCGGATCCACATCGGTACGGCGAACCAGCAGAACAGGTACCAGGCCACGATCCCCGTGACGAGCCAGGGCACGTAGGCGTCGTGGGTGGCGACCCGCAGGATCAGCAGGAGCGACGCGGTCATCGTCGCGAGCAGCAGCACGAGCCCCGCGAGCGTCAGCCGTGACGCCCACACGACGGCCCGCTCCTTCACCCGCCTGCCGGCGACGATCCGGTGCAGGGACACGGGGCCGATCAGTGCCCCGGTGGCGGAGGCCCCGAGAACGACGGTGACGATGTAGATCGTTCTGTCCATCTGTTCCAATTGCGTGTACCTGGGCGTGAAGACGACCGTCAGCAGAAAGCCGAACAGAATCTGGACGCCCGTCTGCGCGACCCGGATCTCCTGGAGCAGGTCACCCCATTTGCGGTCGGCCCTCTCCTCCTCGGTCTCCTCACGCCCCGTGTCGCCCCGTGTGCGCTCCGCGTCACGGCGGGCTTCGTCATGTGCCGACTCCGACAAATTTTCCTCCCGGCTGACCCCGGACGACCCGGCGATGGTTTCGGTGGATCCAATGTCCTCGGAATACCTTCAAGGAAAAGAATGGTGCGGTCCTTCGTACGTATCTGGCGCAGCAGGGCCGCAGAGAATGTCTTTACCGGGGAGAGAGCGGCACGACGGCCGTGATGCGCTTTCCTCCGGCCTGGAGAATCGAGATCATGATGTCGCGGGCCAGCAGGCAGATGATCGGCCAGCCATGGCCGCCGATCTGCAAGGACCCCGAACCGCCGGCGCGCCGCGCGGGCGTCGGCATTTCCTCGCTGCGGTCGCTCACCGACAGGCGCACCTCGCGCTCGCCCGGTATCACCTCGAACGCCGTGACCCCGCCGCCGTGCAGCATCGCGTTGGTGGTGAGCTCGGAGGCGACGAGCAGGACGTCGCCGACGGCTGTCGCATCGGCCGTCGCCTCGGGTCCGCGGGATCGTCGCGCGTTGTCGAGCGCCTGCCGTACGGCCTCTCGTACCTCGGCCGGGCTGCGCGGTCCGGGGGAGCGCGATGCGGGCGGGTCGGCCGCCGTGTCGGTGGCGTGCGCCCGGTACTCTCCGCACATTTCCTTCACTCCTTCTTGGAAAAGAAGCGGGCCCGCCGCATGAGCGTGCGGCGGGCCCGGTGCAGCGCGTGACCCTCAGTGCCGGAAAATGTCCTTCATTTTCTCCTTGGCCTGGCGGGTGTCGCCCTTGGCCTTCTCCGCCCTGCCTTCGGCGGTCATACGCTCGTTGCCCACGGTGCGGCCGACGGTTTCCTTGGCCTTGCCCTTGGCCTGCTCCGTCTTCGCCTGTGCCTTCTGGTTCTTGGTCACTGCAGATCACGTCCTTACCGCATTGACTGTGCGATCCACTGTTACGGCTGACCTGAGAGGACCGTCCCAAACCCGCTCGGACGAGAAATGAAGGGGGTTTCCCTCGAAGAGCCGACTCATTCCCGGTGCGCAGGAAGAATGTGTGCGGGGCAGCGGAGGGTGGGCACGTCACCGCATTCCGCCCTCTCGGTCACGACCCCGGGCAGCCCCCTGCCCCATCCCCGGGTGAGCCCGTCGAGCCGGGCCGCGTCGAGCGGGTTCCGGCCGAGGCCGATGGCGTACGTCGCCGACGCCGTGCCCTCCCCGAACGGGTGGGGCCAGGCATGCGCGTCGGGCGTCCCGGCATCCTCCAGAGCAGTGAGGAGCGCCCTTACGCGCCCGCGCACGCGACCCCGGGTCTGCTCGAACTCCTCCGTCCCGGCCGCACGTACGCTCACCACCAGCCACGCGGCGTGCCGGCGGTGCAGAGGCGGGGGAGACAGCAGTGCGGGCAGCGGATCCGCGCCGGTCCGCGCGGCCGTCTCCAGGATGTCCCAGGCGCGGTACAGCTCGTCCGTCAGGAGGTCGCGGAAGCCGGGACCGACCTGTGAAGTGCAGAGACGGACCGGGTCGGTCGGGGTCATGACCGACACCGCGGAGGGCGACCGTGCGAACGCGGCACCCACGAGGCCGAAGGGTTCGTGGCCGGCCTGATCGAGGCCGGTCGGACCGGGCCCGGTCGGTTCCAGGCCGACCGGATCGAGGCCGACCGGTTCGCGCCAGTCCCATGCGGCCCAGGTCCCGAAGAAGTCCCGGAGCAGTCCGGCCGGGGACAGGACCTCCGCCTCGCGGGTCGTACGGGCCGCCAGGACGGACCAGGCGAGGCCCGGCAGCCCGCCGAACGGCGCCGAGTCGAGACCGCGTGCCTTCGCCCAGGCCTTGACCTCCGCGGCCAGCCCGGCGAACGCGGCGTGCCGGCCGGCGACGGCGCTCCGTACGGCGTCCGCGTCGCTGACCGCGCTCAGCGCGGTCGCGGCCGCCGCGCCCAGCTCGGCGCGGTGGTCCACCGCTTCGGCGGGAGGGAGAGGACCGGTGGCGACCACGCTCAGGTCGACACCGAGTCCGTCGACGCTCAGCCGAAGCCCCGGCACCCGGGCGCCGGTCACCTGCCGTACCCGGGCGGCGTCCGGAAGAGCCCCGGTCACCCGAGCCAGGACGTCCGTCATGCCGACGACGCCGGGCAGGGCCGCGACCAGGTCCAGATCCGCTCCGGGCAGCGCGCCGCCCATCCGCCGGGACCCTACGACGTGCACGGTGCCTTCGCCGAGGGCGTCGGAGAGGCGCCGCGCGGTGCGCTCGGCACCACGGTCGTCCGGGTCCACGGCCACAGCCGCGGCAGCAGCGCCGAGCGTGCCGGCCGTCGTGGCCATGGGGGACGTGGTGGACGTGGTGGTCGGGTCGGGCAGCCACCGCACCTCGCCGGTGCCCAGCGCGACCGTCGCCCGCGGACACATCGGTTCGTCGCCCCGGCGGGAGAGCAGGACGAGGTGCCCGACCCGGGCCGGCACGGCGGAGCCGAGCCGCGCGACGCAGTCGGCGGCGACCGGCCGCGGGTCCTGGACACGACCCAGGGTCAGATGCGGGGTGAATCCCTCGGCACGGCCCCGGCACCGCGGGAACCGCCGTTCCAGCGCGGCCCGCAGCCGCGCCCATGGCTCCGGGTCGGTTCCCGCCGGGTCGAGCCACACCGTGGCGTCGTCCCGGTGTCCGAAGGTGTGCACGCCGTCGAGCCGGATGTCGAACGGCGGTGTCGTGGCCGCAGCCCGGGACAGCAGCGGGACGGCCCGCTCGAACGCGGATTCAGGGACGAAACCGAAGAGCAGGTTGACGTGCGGCGGCCAGCGCCGGGCCTGCGGGTCGTACGTCCGCCGGAGTACTTGGATCGCCGGCCACAGATCCTCCGACGGCAGCCACGCCACCGCCGTCCGCGCGGTCGGAGCGAGGTCGAGGGTGTCGAGGGCGGCGATGGAGTCGACGGCGTGGTCGGCGCCGACGGGCCCCGGGTCGTACGCGGAGCCGGGATCCGCCGCGGAGCCGACGCCGTCGCGGGCCGCGACGACGCCCGCCCCCTCCAGGCTCAGCACGGCCTCCACGCCGAAGTGGTCGGAGACGTACAGGCCGCCGGGGCCGGGGGAGTCGCCCCGCAGGGCCGCGTCCGTCGGGTGAAGCGCGCGGCCCCGCAGCAGGATCCGGTCGAGCCGGGAGGAACGGCCGGACAGCGAGGAGATCGCGGCCAGCGGATTGACGGCGGGGTCGAAGGTGGGGCTCCCGTCGGCGGGCCCGCGCACCTCGGTCCAGGCGTCCCGCAGTCCGAGGGCGGCGGCGGGGCCGGCCGGGCCGTCGCCGCCGTCGTTGAAGTCGCCGAGCAGCACCAGGGGACCGTCCAGGTCGGCAAGTCCCTCGGCGACGCGCGCGAGTTCGGCCTTGCGGCGGGCCGGGCCGTTGTCGGAGTGGTCGCTGCTGAGGTGGGTGGCGGCGACGACGAGCGGGCCGGACGCCGTCTCCAGCGTGAGGGCGGTGACGGCCTTGTGCGGCCCGAGCGCGTGGTGGCCGGCCTCCCGCACGGGCAACCGGCTGAGCAGCAGCAGCCCGGTGTCGTCGACCCGTTTCCCGCGGGGGTCGCAGCCCACCGTGTAGGCGGCACGGATCCAGGGAGCCCGCAGCAGCAGGTCGAGCAGGCCGGCCTCGACCTCCTGGAGCGCGATGACGTCGGCGTCGGCTTCCTCCAGGGCCGCGAGCAGCAGGGGCCGGCGGCGGTCGGTGTCGATGCGGTCGCTGTCGTAGCGGTCCCACAGCGTGTTCCAGGTCAGCACCCGCAGACGGTGGGGCGACACCCGCGAACCGTCGGACGTGACCGGCGGTCCCTCGGGGGCTCGCCACCGCGCCACCGCGTCGTCCCACCCGTACGGCGTGTCGGCCGTGAAGAACGGGGCCCGCAGAAGGCGTGGGGCCCGCACCCGGCCGGCGGACGACATGTCGATACGGTCGACGCCCGTGGCCCGGTCCCACACCAACTCGCCGTCCGCCTCGACGAACAGCACCCGGTGCCAGGGGATGTCGCCCCCGGGCACGAAGGCGGGCAGCGGGACGCGCTTGGGGGCGGCCCCGCGCTGGTTGACGCCCAGCACGAAACGGGCCGGGTCGAAGCGCGGGTCCCAGCGGACCCGGTGGTAGATCTCGTCACTGGTACGCATCACCGCTCGCCCCCGTCCAGTGCGCCGTCGACGTCGTCCACGGTTCCGCCCGCGCCGACGTACCACGTCCGGTGCGCCTGGCCCGGGTAGGGCGGGTCGAACCGGCGCAGCTGTGCTTCGAGCACCTCGGGTGGCACCGGGTGCGCCCGTTCGGCGTTGCGCCCGGCCAGCTCGTCGTCCGTGGCCAGCACGACCACGTGGGTGATCAGCGCGTCACGACGGTGCGCCACGGCGTCCACCAGGGAACGCTGGTGCCGGCCGAGCGAGGTGGCGTCCCAGACCACGGTCGCGGGACCGGCCGCGAGCGCGGAGTCCAGCCGTCGCAGGCCCTCGCGGAGGACGTCCGCGTTGGCGCGCTGGTCGGAGCGTGAGCCGCGCGCCGAGCGCAGGTCGTCCAGGGAGACCCGACCGTCGATCCCGTGCAGGCCGGCGGCGAACGTGCTCTTGCCGCTGCCCGACGGGCCCACCAAATGGATCAGCCGGGGGAACGCGCCGCTCCGCAGCCGCCAGGTCGCCGCCACGGCCGCCTCTGCGGTGGCCACGTGGCCCGCGGCGTACGACGCCCGCGCCTGCGCCCAGCAGCGGTCGGCCACATCGGCGTCACCGAGGCCGTCGAGGGCACCGTGCAGGCTCGCGCGGAGACGCTCGAACGGTTCCTCCCCGAGGAGGCCCGCCTCCTCCGCGTGCAGCGCGGACCAGTCGACCTGTTCGCGCGCCGCGGCACCCTCGGTGACGGCGACGGCCGCGGCGACCGCGTGCAGTACACCCAGGTCGGCCGCGACGGCCATGCGTCCCAGTCCGGCACGTCGTTGCTCGTCGGGGTACGGACGGTGCAGCAGGGACTGGAGTCCGACCAGGTCCGCGACCCGCCGTGCCGACGGCATGCCGAGCGGTCCGGCCAGCCGGGGAGCCAGCCGGGCACGGCGCCGACCGTGCAGCAGGGCGGCGAGCACCCCCGTCAGCCGGGCGTCCCCGGTCCGCCCCAGCACATCGAGCCTGGCGGACACCTCCGCGACGACGGCTTCACCGACGGGTGCCTCCTCGGCCGTTCCCGAGCCCGCGGCCGCCGTTGCCGCTCCCGTCCCCGAAGCCGAGCCCGTCGTCGCTCCCGTCCCCGCACCCGAACCCGTCGCCGTTCCCGAGCCCGAGCCCGTTGCCGTCCCCGAATGGGAACCCGTTCCCGTCGCCGCCGCGAGCGCCCGGGCGTCGGGGGCCGCGCCCGACCGCACGTCCCACAGCGCGGCGGCCGTGCCCCGCCCGTTGGCCACCACTTCGGCGTGCATCCAGTGCGTGTCGGTCCGCACGTGCCCTGGCCGCACCCACTTGGCCACCCGGCGGCCGAACTCCTCGTGTCCGAACCCTTCGACGGTCCGTACGACGTACCCCTCCTGCCGGGCGGGATCCAGCCGCAGGACGCGCAGCGCCCGTACGGCCCGCTCGTCGAGGACCCCCCGCCACAGCACCCGCGGCACCGGCACGCCCAGCCGCCGCAGGAACCGCACCGTCCGGTCCCAGTCCAGGCACCGGTCGCCGTCCCAGACGGAGAACCCGTAGAACCAGCTGTCGAGTCCGGTGTACGCGATCGAGTGCCGCGCGTACAGGTTCTCGCCGCACACCCGCCACCCCGGCGGGAGGGCCGCGCCGATCCGTCCCTGCAGAGCCTTCACCCACGCCCGCGAGGGATGGTGCGCCGAGTCGAGCGATCTGGCGTGCAGTCCGTCGGCGTAGAGGGTGGTGTTCTCCCCGTCGAGCTTCTCGGTGACCACCACCTCCAGGTCCCGCAGGCCCGCCAGGTCCGTCACCCGTACGTCGTCCGAGGTCGCCCCCGGTGACCAGGCCAGATGCGGGGTGCGCGGATAGTGCACGCGCGCACCCCTGACGGGCAGGCCTGAATTTTCGGACCCCATGGTGCTCTGTCCCCCGGTGGAAAACGGCGCGGCCCGGTCACGGCACGGGTCCGGAAATGAGAACGCCGACTGTAATCGCCCGGGGCGGCGACGGCCCGCGGTTTTCCGGGCCGCGCCGTCGCGGCGGGGGAGGGGAGTGCGCGGGGACGCTCCCCGGCTCTGCTTCAATGATGAGGACATGATCGGACTTTTCTCTCGACGTCTCGACCGACGGCCGCCGTCCGCGCCGCCCCGGCGCGCCACCGGCAGCGGCTGATGGGCGGCCAGTTCCTCAGGTTCGCCATGGTCGGCGTGGCCAACACCGCGGCGTACTACGGCTTCTACCTCACACTGCTGACGGTCCTTCCCTACCTGGCCGCCCACCTCGTGGCGTTCGCCGGGGCCACGGTCGTCTCGTTCTTCCTCAACGCGCGGTTCACCTACCGGACGCGTCCCACGCTGCGGAAGTTCGTGCGCTTCCCGCTGGCCACCGTCACCAACCTCGTCGTCTCCACGCTCGCCCTGCACTTCCTGGTCGAGGTGGGCCACTGCGGGTCCCGGACCGCGGCGCTGCTCGCCTCGGCCGTGGCCGTGCCGTTCACGTTCCTGGCCAGTCGGGCGATCATGATTCCGTCCTCGGACGCCTCGCGTCAGTCGCGCACGGCGCGCTGACACAGGTCCGGGCCGCCGTCCGGCCCGACGGGCGAGCACGGTGGCGAACGGCCGAGATCGGCCGCAGCGGGTACGTCGCACCAGGTCACGCCCGCCACGGTGGCGAGCCCGCCGGTGACGTGGGTGACGTGGTGTCGGACCCACCATGGCGGAACCGCTCGCCCGGCGCGTCGGCCGCGACCACCTCGGCCTGCCCTCGTACGACGTCCCGCTGATCCCCTGAGCACCACGAACGACCGGTCGCGGAGGCATGTCCCGGCCGTGGACGGGTACGCGCGACGGGAACCGCGCCCGGAACGGATCACATTCCGGGCGGTCCGTCCGCTACTCATGGGGATCTGCCATGGACACACCCTCGAACGACCACCACCGGCCCACGCCCGCGACCCCGGCCCAGCGGGCCCTGGACACCCTCGCGGAGAACACCCGCGACACGGTGGCACTGGACACGCTGGCCGGCAGCGAGGTGCTGGTTCCCGTGCCGGACGACGTGAGCGAGCAGGACGCCACCGATCCCGCGGCCGTGGCGCTGCCTGTCCTCGACCAGCCGGACGGGGAGCAGGTGGTACCGGTCTTCACCTCGGAACTGGAGATGGCCGGTCTGCTGCCCTTCGTCTCCCGCTACCGGATGGTTCCCCTGGGCGCGCTGGCCTCCCAGTGGCCGTCCGGCGATCTGGCGCTCACCATCGACGCGAGCTCGCCGCACGGTCTGACCCTCACCTCCGAGGGCGTCCGCACCCTCCTGGCCCGCCCGGGCGCCTGACCCGGAGCGACGCGGCGACGGGCCCTCGACGAGACACGGGTGGAGGGCCTGCCCGCGCCGTCGCCATGAGCGGCGCCGGCCCGCGCGGACGTCTCGGACGTCCGTGGACACCGGGTCCGTAGCGCCGGCCGGCCCGTACCGGGCGTGACAATGGCCGCATGAACTGGATCTCGGGCGTCGCCGGCGGACTGCTTCTCGTCCTGGTGCTCGCCAGCATCCTGCGCACCCTCGTGGTGCCGCGAGGGCTCTACTCCTCGCTGGTGATCCGCTGGTGGCGCGGGCTGCGTCTGCTGCTGCGCCTGGCGGCCCCCGGCGGCTACGACGCCATCGACCGCGCACAGACCTGGCTGGCCCCGCTCATGCTGGTCGGCATGCTCGCGAGCTGGCTCGGCGGCGCCCTGCTCGGCTTCGGACTGCTGCTGCACGCCCTCTCCGCGCTCACCTGGACCCAGTCCGTACGGGAGGCCGGATCGAGCCTGTTCACGCTCGGTTTCGCCAGCGGTGACCGTCTGCACCTGTCCGTCGTGGACTTCCTCGCGGCGGCTACCGGACCGGTCGTGATCGCCCTCCAGATCGCGTACCTGCCCACCCTGTACGCGGCCTACAACCGCCGCGAACTGGAGGTGACCCTGCTCCAGTCGCGCGCGGGCGAACCCGCCTGGGGTCCGGAGATCCTGGCCCGGCAGTGGCTGGTGGACACCGAGACCGCGCTGCCCGAGCTGTACCGCTCCTGGGAGCGGCTCGCCTCCGACATCGGCGAGAGCCACTCCACGTATCCGGTCCTGCTGGCGTTCCGCTCCCCGCGGCCGTACCGCAGCTGGATCGTCGGTCTCGTCTCCGTCATGGACGCGGCCGCCCTGCACCTCTCCCTCACCCCGGGCAGCGCCCCGCCCGAAGCCCGCCTGGTCCTGCGCGCGGGTTTCACCGCACTGCGCGACATCGCGCGCTCGCTGCGTTTCGCCTACGACGCCGACCCCGCCCCGGACACTCCGATCCAGCTGTCCTTCGCGGAGTTCGACGCGGCGGTGTCCATGGTGCGGGCAGCGGGCTTCCCCGCCGAGCGGACGGCGCGGGAGGCATGGCCGCACTTCCGCGGCTGGCGGGTCAACTACGAGGCGATCGCCTACGAGTTGTGCCGCCGCGGCGACGCGGTCCCCGCGCTGTGGACCGGGACACGGGACTTCGCCACCACGCCCATCCCGCCGGCCCGGCCGGTCGACCGCCGCCCGGGCGACGGCGATGCGGCGCTGCCCCCGGCCGCCCCGTAGCCGTGCCGGAGGAGTCCGCGAAGGACAGCCTCAGCCGGCCAGGGTGCGGGCGAGGACGGCGCGCTGCAGCGGGCGCACCTCGGCGTGCAGGTCGCGGCCCTTGCCGGTGAGCGCGACCCACACTCCGCGCCGGTCCTCCGCACACACCGTGCGTTGCACCAGACCGTCCTTCTCCAGCCGCCCGATCAGGCGGGACAGGGCGCTCTGGCTGAGATGGACGCGGTCGGCGATGTTCTGCACCCGGCAGTGCTCACCCGCGTGCGAGAGCTCGCCGGAGGCGAGGATGTCCAGCACCTCGAAGTCGCTGGCTCCCAGACCGTGCGGATGCAGCGCGCGGTCGATCTCGCACATGGTGCGCGCGTGCACGGACAGGATGTCCCGCCACCGGTCCTCGAGCCGGACCTCATCCACCGTGTTCGCTGCCATGTCTGCACGGTAACAGAGGCGCCGCCGTTCGTTGAGTGTGCAACCAGTGCAGTTGCATCAATACGGCAAGGGCGTGTCCGTGACTATGCGCCGGGCGCGTCCTGGAGGAGCCCGACGAGGTTGCCGTCCGGGTCCTTGACCGAGGCGATCAGCCTGCCGCCGCCCACGTCCTGGACCTCCTGCAGCGTCTCGGCCCCGGCCTCCAGCAGCCCGGCGAGCGCGGCCCTGATGTCGTCGACGTGCCAGAACGGAACCGGCCCGGTCATTCCCTTGGCGTGCCCGTTGGGATCGAGGCCCACGTCCTGCCCGGCGTCCTTGAACCCGACGTAGTAGGCGGTGTCCGCGTACGGTTCCGCCCCCAGCAGTCCGGCGAACATGGCCTTCGCCCGTGCGAGGTCCTTGACGGGGTAGATGATGGTTTTCAGACCGGCGGTCATGGCGACTCCCTGGTGATGCGTGTCGTTGGCTGTCGGCCGACGGGCTGCGCCGGCTCCTCCACGCTAGGACGGGGGAGTGCCCGATGGCTTCTCGAATCCTGACCGGTCGCCACGGAGAGGGCGGGCGCGCCGACACCCGCGGGCGCCACGCCCGTGCCGGGGAGTTCCGACGCGGGCGGTGGCTCAGGTCGAGCCGCGCCGCACCGGCTCGGTCGGCAGGATCACCGCGGCCGGATCCTCGCCACCGGTCCTCGCGAGCAGCACCTCCGTCCCGCTGCCGAGCCGGTCCGAAGACTGCCGGAGGGACGTGTGGCGGCGGGGAGTCGTCGAAGCCGCCCACCGCTCGTCCTGCGGGACCCGGCGGCCGGCTCCGTGCAGCGCACCGGCACCCCCTGTGCCATCAGGTCGAAGGCGACGAACGCACCGTGCGTCGGTGGACCGGCCGGCCGGCCGTGAACTCGTGCGCCGGCCCCAACCGGCGTGGCCTCGCCCCGTGAAGGTCCCCGAGACCCCTCACGGACCTCCGCCGCGCGACGACCACCGCACCGCCGAGGTCCGGCCGAGGTCCGGCTCCTGTTCGAGAAAGGCCGACAGGGGTACGGAGGCCCCTATGACGCACACCCGGAACTCCGGCCGCCCCACGGCACTCGTGCCACGCCACTGCGTGTCCCTCGGCGGTCACGGCCCCGAGGACGTGGTGGCCGACCCGCACGGCGGGATCCTGACCGGCGTCGAGGACGGCCGTGTCCTGCGCGTCGAGGGACTCGCGGACCCCGCCCGCGTCCGGGTCCGGGTGATCGCGCGGACCGGCGGCCGGCCCCTCGGGCTCGAACTCCTCCCGGACGGCGACCTGCTGGTCTGCGACGCCCGACGCGGACTGCTCGGGGTCGGCGTCCGCGACGGCACCGTACGTGTCCTGGCGGACACCGTGGCCGGCGCACCGCTGCGTTTCTGCAGCAACGCGATCGCGCTCACGGACGGCACCGTCTACTTCACCGTCTCCAGCCGCCGCTATCCGCTGGACCAGTGGATCGGAGACCTGGTCGAACACACCGGTACGGGCATGCTGCTGCGCCTGGCTCCCGGCGCCACGGAACCCGACGTGGTGGTGGAGGGGCTGCAGTTCGCCAACGGTCTCGCGTCGGCCGCCGACGAGTCCTTCCTGGTCGTCGCGGAGACCGGCGCCCGGCGTCTCACCCGGGTCCGGCTCACCGGTCCGGCCGCGGGTCGCGCCGACATCTTCGCCGAGGACCTGCCGGGACAGCCGGACAACCTCTGGCGCGAACCCGGCGGCCCGATCTGGGTGGCGCTGGCCGGTCCCCGCGTCCCCGCCCTGGAGCTCCTGCACCGCCGCGGCCCCGCTCTGCGCCACGCGGCAGCCGGCGTCGCGGTGCGCGCGCCGTTCCGGCCGCCGGGCACCACCGGGGTTGTCGCGGTCGACGACGAGGGCCGCGTCGTCCACCGTCTGGAACGCCGCCACGCACGGTTCCGCATGGTCACCAGCGTGTGCGTGGCGGATGGCCGCCTGGTGCTGGGAAGCATCTGGGAACGGGGGATCGCGGTGTGCGACCTGCCGCCCGGCACCGGCCGCACGTGACCGGTCCGGGTGTGCGGGGCCACCGTCACCGGCGGTAGGCTGTTCACCGGCCGCGATCTTGTGTCGCGGCGCGGCGGTGGGGCCCGCCGTACCCGAACCGCGGCGCGGCTGCCGCCAACGGTCCCTACTTGCGATGACGTGTGCCCCCTGGGGCCCGGCGAGTAGGAGAAGTACGTCCATGACAGTCCCGCACCCCGAGCGAGTCGGCACACCCGACGCTCCCGTACGCCCGTCCGCCCGCCGCGCGTCCTCCTGGGACGGCCAGGGGCCGGTGGTGGCGATGGTCGCGCTCGGCGGCGCCCTCGGCGCCACCGCCCGGTACGGGGCGGCCCGGCTGTGGCCCGTGGAGACCGGCGGCTTCCCCTGGACCACGTTCTGGGTGAACGTCGTCGGCTGCGCCGTGATCGGCGTCTTCATGGTCGTCATCACCGACGTGTGGGCGGCCCACCGGCTGGTGCGGCCCTTCTTCGGCACCGGGGTGCTCGGCGGGTTCACCACCTTCTCGACCTACGCCGTCGACGTCCAGAGACTTCTGGACGGGGGGCACCCCGCGACCGCGTTCGGCTACCTCGCGGCGACCCTGTTCGCGGCCCTGGCGGCGGTATGGGCCGCGGTCACGGTGACCCGCCGTGCGCTGGCGGGGAGGCGGCGATGACCCGGCTGACAGGCAGTGCCCTGCGCGTGACGATCTTCATCGGCGAGAACGACACCTGGCACCACAAGCCGCTCTACGCGGAGATCGTGCACCGCGCCCGCGCGGCGGGCCTGGCCGGCGCCAGTGTCTTCCGTGGTATCGAGGGCTTCGGCGCCTCCTCGCTGATCCACACCTCACGGCTGCTGTCGCTGAGCGAGGACCTCCCGGTGGCGATCGTGCTCGTGGACGACGAGGAACGCGTCCGCGCCTTCCTCCCCCAGCTCGACGAACTCGTCGTGGAAGGGCTGGTGATCCTCGACGACTGCGAGGTCGTCCGGTACGTGGGCCGCGACGCCGAGTCCGGCAAAACGGGCAGGGAAGGTAAGAAGTAGTTGTGAACTGGCTGCTGGTGATCGTCGGCGGGATGCTCGGCGCGCCCCTGCGCTACCTGACCGACCGTGCGGTGCAGACCCGGCACGACACCGTCTTCCCCTGGGGCACCTTCGCGGTCAACGTGGCCGGCTGTCTGGTGCTCGGCCTGCTGACCGGCGCGGTCGCCGCGGGGGCGGCGGGCCAACACCTTCAGCTGTTCCTCGGTACCGGTCTGTGCGGGGCACTGACCACGTACTCCACGTTCTCGTACGAGACACTACGGCTGACCGAGACCGGAGCGGGGTTCTACGCTGCGGCGAACGTGATCGTGAGCGTGGCGGCCGGGCTCGGCGCGGCATTCGCGGGGGTTTCGCTCGCGCAAGCCGTGTGGGCCTAGGCCTTGCGTGCGACCCGGGCATAGTAAGACTGTCTACAGCACTGTCGACCAACTCCTCAGAACTGGATTCCATGAGCGTCATCAACGTCGGTCAGGCCGTCGTCCTCGGAGTCGTCGAGGGAGTGACCGAATTCCTCCCCGTCTCCTCCACCGGCCATCTCAAGATCACCGAGGGGCTGATGAACATCCCCGTCGACGACGACGCCGTCGTCGGGTTCTCGGCGGTCATCCAGGTCGGCGCCATCGCCGCCGTGCTCGTGTACTTCTTCAAGGACATCGTGCGGATCGTCTCCGCCTGGGGCCGCGGACTGCGCGACAAGGAGGAGCGTCAGCACCACGACTACAAGTTCGCCTGGTGGGTGATCTACGCGACGATCCCGATCGTCGTGGTCGGCCTGGCGGCGAAGCCGCTCATCGAGGGGCCGCTGGCCTCGCTGTGGGTGGTCGCGGCCTCACTGATCGTCGGCAGCGGCGTGATGTGGGTGGCCGACCAGATGGGCCGGCACAAGCGCGGCGAGGACGACACCTCGTTCAAGGACGCGATGCTGGTGGGCAGTTCGCAGATCCTCGCGCTGCTCTTCCCGGGCTTCTCGCGCTCCGGCGCCACGATGTCGACCGCGCTCATTCTCGACCTGGACCGGGTGGCCGCGACCCGGCTCTCCTTCTTCCTCGGCATCCCGGCCCTGACCGGTGCCGGTCTCTACGAGCTGAAGGACGCCCTGGGCACCGGCGTGGGTGCCGCGCCGCTGGCCGTCGGCACGATCGTGTCGTTCGTGGTCGCCTACGGCTCGATCGCCTGGCTGCTGAAGTTCGTGGCCAAGCACTCCTTCAACGCCTTCGTGATCTACCGGATCGTGATCGGGGTGGCGCTGCTCGGACTGCTCGCGACGGGCACCCTCAGCAGCTGACCACAGCGGGGCGTGAGGTCACGCCGTCCTGTCCGTGACCTCATACCCCGCGAAGGTGCCGCCGAGGAGGCCTCGCTGCAGACCACGGCGTCGCAGACCACGGCGTTGCCCACCACGGCGTCGCAGAGCACGGCGTCGCCGAACTCGGCCCGCAGGAGGCGCCGTCGGCCGCCGGTCGGCCGGTCGCTGCGCACCGGCCCGAAGCGGCCGCGGACGGCGGCACCCCACGCCCGGCCCGAGCCGATGGGCAACCGGACCGCACGGGCGGCACAATGGTGATCATGTCCGCGTCGCTGTCCTCCCCGACGTTCCTGCCGGTCCTGGAACGCATCGCCACCGAGATCGAACAGACACCCGGCCACGGACGGTCCGCCGACTACATCCCGGCGCTGGCCGCCTGCGACCCCCGGCGCTTCGGCATGGCCGTGGCGGAGCTCGACGGCACGGTGTACGGGGTCCGGGACTGGCGCCGGCCGTTCTCCACCCAGTCCATCACCAAGGTCTTCACCCTCGCCCTCGACCTGGCCCGCGAGGGCGACGAGCTGTGGGAGCACGTGGGCCGCGAACCCTCGGGCAACCCCTTCAACTCGCTCGTGCAGCTCGAATACGAGAACGGCATCCCGCGCAATCCGTTCATCAACGCCGGTGCCCTCGTCGTCACCGACCGGCTGCAGACCCGGACCGGCGACGCGGCGGGCACCCTGCTCGGATTCCTGCGCGCCGAGAGCGGCAACGCCGCCCTCACCTTCGACAAGGAGGTGGCCGCCTCGGAGGCCAGGCACGGCGACCGCAACGCGGCCCTCGGCCACTTCATGGCGTCGTACGGCAACATCGACAACCCGGTGCCGGTCCTCCTCGACCAGTACTTCCGGCAGTGCTCGATCGAGGCGTCCTGCGCCGACCTGGCGCTCGCCACCGGCTTCCTGGCCCGGCACGGCATCAGGGCCGACGGCTCCCGGCTGCTCACCCGCAGTCAGGCCAAGCAGGTCAACGCGGTGATGCTCACCTGCGGCACGTACGACGCGGCCGGCGAATTCGCCTACCGGGTCGGCCTGCCCGGCAAGAGCGGCGTCGGCGGCGGCATCATCGCGGTGGTCCCGGGACGCTGCACCCTGTGCGTCTGGAGCCCGGGCCTGGACGAGCGGGGCAACTCGGTCGCCGGGGTGGCGGCCCTGGACCGCTTCACCACGCTGACCGGACTGTCGGTGTTCTGAGTTCGTGGGCCGGCCCGCGAGGAGCGACGTGCCCGTCCCTCCGGAAGGCACGGGAATCCCCGCGACGAGCCGCGCCGCCCCGGCACGCCACACGGAGGTAACTCGACTGCCCCCGCCCGGAGGTCACCACGTCGCTTTCCGGCCACCCGCCCTTGACACGCTTTCCAAGTGTTGGCCAAGGCTTACCCCGTCGATCTCCGCCGCTGCCAGGCTCTGGGCCTGGCCGGCACCGCCTTCCTCGCGCTGGGCGGTGAGACGGCCGGCGCCCTGCCCGCGCACGATCTCCTCGCCCCCGGCTCCAGCCGTGCGGTGCTCGGGCTGGTCGGCGTGTATTTCGGCGTCGTCCTGCTGATAGCCGCGTGGGCACTGCTCGGCACCGTCGTACGCGGCCCCGAACCGCCCACCCCGCGCGCCCTGTTGCTGGTGCTGGCCGCGTGGGCGGCTCCGCTGCTGCTCGCCCCGCCGCTGTTCAGCAGGGACGTGTACAGCTACCTCGCGCAAGGCGCCATGGTCGACGCGCACATCGACGTCTACGCGCACGGGCCCGCACAACTCGGCGGCCCGCTCGCCGACGAGGTGGCACCCGTGTGGCAGCAGACCACCACCCCGTACGGCCCGGTCTTCCTCGCCGTCGCCTCCGCGCTGTCCGGCCTGACCCGCGGCGAGATACCGGCCGGACTGCTCGGCATGCGCCTGGTCGCCCTGCTCGGTGTCGCGCTGATGGCGGCGGCGCTGCCCCGGCTGGCCCGGCACAGCGGTGCCGATCCGGCCGCGGCGCTGTGGCTCGGCGCGCTCAACCCGCTCGTCCTGCTGCACCTGGTGGCCGGCGCGCACAACGACGCCATCATGCTCGGGCTGCTCGGGGTCGGCCTGGTCGCCGCACGCGGCCGATGGCACGTCGTGGGCATCGTCCTCATCACCCTCGCCGCCCTGGTCAAGGCGCCCGCCGCGCTCGGCCTGCTGGCGGTCGTGGCAATTCGCGGGCGGCGCGGCGCGGCGCGGACCGTCCTGACCACCGCGGTCGTCGCGCTCGCCACCACTGTCGCGGCCACCGCGGCGGCGGGCACCGGATACGGCTGGATAGCGGCCCTGAAGACCCCGGTCTCCCCGCACAACTGGTCGCTCACCAGCCTGCTCGGCCGGGGCACCGCCGCCGTGCTGGGGGACCTCGGCAGCGGCCTCGCACCGCTCGCCATGCCCGTCTGGCACGCGACCGGACTGGTCGTGACCGTGCTCGTCGTGCTGTTCATCTGGCTGCGCCTGCGGCCGGGCCCCATCTACGCGCTCGGGCTCAGCCTGGGCGCGGTCGCCGTGTTCGGCCCGGCGATCCGCCCCTGGTACGCCCTGTGGGGCCTGTTCCTGATCGCCGCCGCGGCACCGAACGGTTCGGTACGCCACCGCGTCGCGGCAGTCAGCGGAGTGCTCGCGCTCGCCGTGCTGCCGAGCGGCGCGCCCGCGGACGTGGGCCAGGTGGTGCTGGCCGTCTCCGGCGGAGCGCTCGCCCTCGTCGTCCTCTGGCAGGCCCGTCAGGCGGCTCTGTCGGAGTCACGGCCCCCGATGCTGGGAGGGACCGCGTGAGGCTGCCGGAGAGCGGCGGCCGGCGACTGCTGCTCGTGTGCGTACTCGCCACCGCCGTCGCTGTGTTCACCGCCACCGTGCCGCTGCTGCGCGACTGGTTCGACCTGCGTGTGTACTACGGCACCGTCGACGCCTGGACCCATCACGGCGGCGGCATCTACGACTACCTGCTGCCCGGGACGACGTACGGTTTCACCTATCCACCGTTCGCGGCCCTCACCATGCTTCCGATGGCACTGGTGGGGGAGCGCACGGCGATCGCGCTCGCGCTGCTGCTCAACCTCGTGGCGCTGGCCGCCGTGGTGTGGATCCTCGTCGGGCCGGCGCTGCGCCGCTACGGGTGGTTCGGCTTCGCCCTCGTCGGCTGCGTTCTCGCCCTGTTCGAACCCGTCCGTGACACCTTCAGCTTCGGGCAGGTGAACCTGCTGCTGCTGGCCCTCGTACTGAGCGACGCGTGGCTGCTGTCCACCGGACGGGGCCGCCGGGCGGGCGTCGGCATCGGTCTGGCCGCGGCCGTCAAGCTCACCCCCGCGATCTTCATCGGTCTGCTGCTGCTCGCGCGGCGCTGGCGGGCGGCGGGGGTCGCGACGGCCGTCACCGCGGGCGCCACCGCTCTGGCGGCGTGGGCGGCGCCGGGCCCGTCGCGTGTCTACTGGACCGAGGCGCTGTGGGACACAGGCCGCATCGGACGTCTCGACTACGTCTCCAACCAGTCGCTCCAGGGCGTCCTGGCCCGGCTCGCGGTGCCGGGTGAACCGAGCAGGGCCGCCTGGGCGACGGCGGTCCTGCTGGCCCTGAGCGTGTGGGCGTGGCGGGCGTCGCGGGCGGTGGCGGCCGAGGACTGGGCGGGCGCGTTCGCCCTCACCGGACTCGCCGCCTGCCTGGTCAGTCCGATCACCTGGGTGCACCACCTCGTCTGGCTGCTGCCGTCCTTCGCGGTGCTGCTGCACCGGCACCGTACGCGGGTCGCGGCCGTCCTGTACGCGGTCCTGTGCAGCAGCGTGGTGTGGTTGTGGTTCGACGACGCCTCCGGACTCGACGGATTCCTCGGCAGCAACGCCTATACGTGGATCACGCTGGGCCTCCTGCTGTGGCTGCCGGTGGGTCAGCCGCGGCCGGTCCGCCCGTTCCTGAGCCGCAGGGCGAAGGCCACTCCGCCGGCGCCGAGGCCGGCGGCGCCCATGATCCCGGCCGTCTCCGGCCAGCCGACGTCGGCGCCGTCGTTGTCCGGGAGTGTGGGTGGGTTGGGTGCGGCCGGCCTCGGCAGCGCAGGGGTCCGGGCCGCGAGGATCGACCCGACGGGATCGACGTGCCCGGCGGACGCGAAGCCCCAGTCCAGCAGCGCACGCGCCTCCTCGTACACCGTCAAGCCGCCGCCCGCCTGAGGGTTCATGACCGTGACCACGAGGGTGCGGCCGCCGTGTCGCGCGGCGGCGACGAGCGTGTTGCCCGCCTTGGTGGTGTAGCCGTTCTTGACCCCGAGCAGCCCCGGGTACGGCTCCACCCCGTCGGCACCGGTCAGCAGCCGGTTGGTGTTCTCGATCCGGTACGGGAAGTCGGTGCCGGGGAAGGTGGCCTCGGCGGTCGAGCAGTACTGCGCGAACTCCGGGTTGAGCAGCCCGGCCCGTCCGAAGACCGCGAGGTCGTACGCCGACGAGACCTGACCGGGCGTGTCGTAGCCGTCGGGCGAGACGACGTACGTGTCGCGGGCGCCCAGTTCGCGGGCCTTGGCCTGCATCTGTTCGGCGGTCTTCGTCCAGCCGCCGTTCATCGCCGCCAGCACGTGCACGGCGTCGTTGCCGGAGTGGAGGAAGACACCGCGCCACAGGTCGGCGACCCGATAGGTGTGCCCGGCGGTGACGCCCACCAGGCTGCTGCCTTCACCGATGCCCTCCAGCTCCGCGCCTTTGACGGTGTGCCGGGTGTTGCCGGGCAGCGTCGGCAGCACGGTGAGCGCGAACAGGGTCTTGAGAGTGCTGGCGGGCGCGAGTTCGCGATGCGCGTTGTGCGCCGCGAGCACGTCACCGGTCCGGGCGTCGGCCACCAGCCACGAAAGCGCGGAGACGTCGGGGACCGCGGGCGCCCCGGCCCGTGGCAGTACCCGGGTTCCGGATCCCTGGAGTGACGGCGCTACCGAGGGTTTGGGGCTGGACAGGCCCGGAGCGGGGCTCTGGCCGGAGCCCGAGCGTGCCAGGGCCGGGCTCGGGGCGAGGGCCAGCGCGCCGACCACGCAGACGACGGAGCAGGAGACGGCGGCGCGAGAGACGGCAGCCCAGGGTGCGAATCCGATAGTCATACCGCAAACGTAGGAACGGAGTCGCTCTACGCGGGGACGCCGGGCCCGAGCGCGCGGATCGAGCACCCGGATGCCGCACGCGGACGGGGCCGGGAGGGGGTCAGGCCGTGGGAAGGGTGGGCTGGACCTGACGCAGGAAGGCCGCGTTGTCCGGGGTGGCGCGCATCCGCTCCAGGAGGGTCTCCAGGGCGGCCTGGGGGTCCCGGGTCTGCAGAGCGCGTCGCAGCCCTCGTACGGCCGACAACTCGTTCGAGGCCAGCAGGAGTTCCTCGCGGCGGGTGCCGGACGGGGTGACGTCGACGGCCGGGAAGATCCGCCGGGAGGCCGTGAGGCGGTCGAGGCGGAGCTCCATGTTGCCGGTGCCCTTGAGCTCCTCGAAGAAGAAGTCGTCGGCGCGGGAACCGGTCTCGACGAGGGCGGTGGCCAAGATGGTGAGCGAGCCGCCCTCCTCGGCGAGGCGCGCGGCGCCGAAGAGCTTCTTGGGGCCGTGCAGCGCGGCCGCGTCGACGCCGCCGCTGAGGGTGCGGCCGCCGGCGGCGGCCGCGTTGTTGTGGGCCCGGCACAGCCGGGTGAGGGAGTCCATCAGGATGACGACGTCCTCGCCCTGTTCGACGAGCCGCTTGGCCCGTTCGACGACGAGTTCCGCAAGGGCGATGTGCTGCTTCGGCGTCTGGTCGAAGGTCGAGGCGTAGACCTCGCCCCGGACGGAGCGCCGCATGTCGGTCACCTCTTCGGGTCGTTCGTCGAGCAGGACGACCATCAGACGGCATTCGGGATGGTTGCCCGCGACGGCGGCGGCGATCTGCTGGAGCAGTACCGTCTTGCCGGTCTTGGGCGGGGCGACGATCAGTCCGCGCTGGCCCTTGCCGACGGGCGAGACGAGGTCCATGACGCGTCCGGCCATACCGCTCGCCGGGTGTTCCAGCCGGAGCCGGTCGCGGGGGTGCAGCGGGGTGAGGTCGCGGAAGTGGGGGCGGCGGCGCAGCTCCTCGGGTGCCCGGCCGTTGATCCGTTCGATCTCGGTGAGGGCGCGGGGGCCGCCGCGTACGCCTTCGACGGTGTCGCCCTTGCGCAGGCCGTGACGCCGGATCAGCGCGGCGGACACCTGGACGTCGGCCGACGTGGGCAGGCAGGTGCCGGCGCCGCGCAGGTATCCCTGGCCGTTGGGGGCGATGTCGAGGACACCGGCGGTGCGGGCCGGGAGTTGCTGCCGTACGGGAGGGTGTTCGAGTGTGGTGGTCATGAGAGGGGGTCCTTTCGAGGACGGGTTCATGAGGTTCGGGTTCATGAGGTCATGAGGAAGGGAGAGAGGGGGTGCCGGGGGAGGCGGCGTGGTCACGCCTCCGTACGGCGGGGGAGATCACCTGAGGAGCCACGCCAGTGCGTACTCGGAAGGTGATACGAGGAAGCTGACGGCCGGTCGGACGCGACGGGCGGGTCAGCGAGAAGAAGGAAGATCGGCACCGGCGCCCGGGAGGGGGCGTACACAAGTGCTGTACGCACTATATCACCTGACGGCCGGATGTCGCTGTGAGCTCCGCCTCAGTGCGCCTAGGCGCACATCAGCCCGCGTTCCGGTGTCCGGCGAGCAGGCCGTAGAGCAGCGGGATGCGCGGCTCGCTCTCCGGCAGCCGCCACCAGCCGGACGGCGTACGGGTCATCTGCGGCCAGCGCGGCCAGGGCAGTTCGTCGCTCTCCCGCAGCCGCCGGATACCGAACCCAGCCCCGATCAGCGCGTTGACGACGTCGCCCAGGCCGTGCATCCACTCGTAGCTGTCGGTCGAACCCTGCACGGCGGGTCCATCGGTGTAGGTGTACGTGGCGTCCCGGTGCACGGCGTCGCGGCCGCTCAGGTAGTCGTGGCGCAGCAGCAGTCGGCCGTCGTCGCCCGGGGCCGGCTTGGGGCCCAGCGAGTTGAGCAGCGGGTGGAACTCGGCGATGTACAACCGCCCCTCCGGGCGCAGCAGTCGGGAGATCACCGCTGCCCAGCGGTCCAGGTCGGGCAGGTAGCACAGGGCGCCCTTGCCGGTGTAGATCACGTCGAACCGCCGCCCCTCCAGGGCCTCGACGGCGTCGTACACGTTGGCCCGTACGTATGCGACGTCCGCGCCCGCCCGGGCGGCGATGCCGGCCGCGGCCGTCACGGAGGCCTCGGAGATGTCGAGCCCCACGGCGCGTGCGCCCCGCGCGGCGAAGGCGATCGTCTCGGTGCCCAGGTGGCACTGGAGATGGAGCAGATCGCTGCCGGACAGCTCGCCGAGGTCCTCCCATTCGAAGGCGGCGAACCAGCGGGCGGGGTCGAGCCTCTCGTGCAGTCCGTAGAAGCGGCTGGCGACGTGGACGGGGGTCCGCGCGTCCCAGTTGGCCTGGTTGGCCCGCATCATCCGGGTGTGCGCGTCGGGCATGGGCTCGTCGGTCATGGACCCATCCAACCGCGCGCGGACGGCGGACGGTGGGAGGAACGCCGCGACGGCGGAACCGTCCGTGGGCGAAGGCGCGGGCCTCGGCCGGACGCCGGCTGTTCGGCGGGAACGGTCCGGCACCCGGGGCGAGGCGCGGCACGATGGCCGGAAGAAACGGCCCAACGGGCCTTCGAATGACCCCCGTTGACCGTACGATCTGCGCGGAACCGCACCTCGTGTGGCATCCGTCCCCCCGTCGTGGTCAGGAGAACCGGTGGACACCTCGCCCCGCACGCCGCACCGTATGGACCCGGCCGGCGGCTGCCCGCACGCCGACAACGCGCGGCTCCTGGAGCGGGGCACCGTCGCGGCGGTCGTGCTGCCCGGCGGAGTGGAAGGCATGGCGGTGCTCGGCCACGAGGCCTTGAGGGACTTCCTCTCGCACTCCGAAGTCGCCAAGGGAGCCGCGCACTTCACCGCGCTGTGGGAGGGCCGGATCGCGCCGGGCTGGCCGCTGGCGACCTTCGCCACCGTGCGGGGGATGACGACCGCGGACGGCGACGACCACCGGCGGCTGCGGTCACTGGTGAGCAAGGCGTTCACCGCACGCCGGGTGGAGGAACTCCGGCCCCGGGTCGAGCAGTTGACGGCGGAGCTGCTGGACGGCCTGGACCGGGCGGCCGGTCGGGACGGCGGTGTGGCCGATCTACGGCGGCACTACGCGATGCCACTGCCGATGGGGGTCATCGGCGAACTGCTCGGGGTCGACGCCGAGCACCGCGAACGACTGCACCATCTGTCGAACCAGGTCGTCGCCACGGACATCGGTCCCGAGAAGGCACTCGCGGCCAACCGTGACCTGGTGGCCGTGCTGACGGCCGTGGCCGCCGCCCGGGGCGAGCGGCCGGGCGACGACCTCACCAGCGCGCTGATCGCGGCCCGCGACGAGGACGGCGACCGGCTCAGCCAGGAGGAACTCATCGGCACCCTGGTGCTGATGATCATCGCCGGGCACGAGACCACGCTCAATCTCCTCACCAATGCCGTACGGGCGCTGTGCGGTCACCGGGATCAGCTGCGGATGGTCCTCGAGGGCGAGGTGAGCTGGGCGGACGTGGTCGAGGAGACACTGCGCTGGGACGCGCCCGTCAGCTACTTCCCCTTCCGCTATCCGGTCCGGGACCTCACGGTCGACGGGACGGTGATCCCCCGGGGCACTCCGGTGCTCGCCGGGTACTCGGCGGCGGGACGGGACCCCGCGGCGCACGGTCCGGACGCCGACCTCTTCGACGTCACCCGGCCGGCCCGGCCCGACGCCGTCCGCCATCTCTCCCTCGGGCACGGCGCCCACTACTGCCTCGGCGCCCCGCTCGCGCGCATGGAGGCGACGATCGCGCTGGAGCGGCTGTTCGCCCGCTTCCCCGATCTCGAACCGGCCCTGCCCGAGGCCGCGCTCGTCCGCCACTCCAGCTTCGTCGGCAACAGCGTCCGGGCGCTTCCGGTGCGGCTCGGAACCCCTCGCGGCTGACCGCGCGTTCCTGCCACGGCTGATCGGGAGCCTCCCCGCCGGACGACGTGTCCCGCCCGCCGTCCACGAAAGATGTGCGAGGCGTGTCGATTCGGCGCGCTCCCGTTCGTCGGTGGGGTGTAGGAAGCTCTTGAGCACCGGGAGGAACCATGAAGTACATGCTGCTGGTCTGCGGTGACGACACCGCCGACGCCTCCGGCATGGCCCCCGTAGAACCCTGGGTGGAGGAGCTGAGCGCCGAACGCGGCGTACGGCTGCACGGCCACCGCCTGCGCCTGCCCGCCGACGCGGTCACCGTACGGGTCCGTGACGGAGAGGTGCTGCGCACCGACGGACCGTTCGCGGAGACGAAGGAGTACGTCGCCGGATACGACATCCTGGAGTGCGCCACCCTGGAGGAAGCCGTCGAGGCGGCCGCGAAGCACCCCGTCGCGTCCGTCGGGGCCATGGAGGTCCGCGCGTTCTGGGAGGACGAGGACGCCGAGGGGGAGATCCGCCGGCTCGACGCGGAACTGACCGCCGCCGTCCGCGACCACGACGTCGACCGGGCGATGGCCTGCTACGCGCCGGACGTCGAGGTCTTCCATCCCGTCAGCGGCATGGAGGAGCGCGGGGTCGGGGCCCTGCGCAAGGCGGTGGAGCTCTGGTTCACGACGGTGGCCGGACCGGTCGGGCGCGAGGTGCTCGACCTCCGGATCCGGGTCGACGAGAGCATCGCGTTCGGCCACGCGCTCGTACGGACGCGCGCCGCACTCGCCGACGGCGGGAAACTGGACACCACGGAGCGGGTGACCACCGGCTACCGCCTGGCCGGCGACCGCTGGCGGATCGTCCACCAGCACACGTCGCTCCCGTGCGACGCATCCGCCGTCACCAGGAACGAGGAGGGCCGGTCATGAAGTACGTCCTGTTCATCTGCACCCCCGTCGGCGGCGAGGAACTGAGCCCCGAGGAGATCGCCGACGACCCCCGCTTCACCTCCTACATCGAGGAGGTGCGCGGCCGCGACCTGGTCAAGGGCGGCGCCCGGCTGCGGCCGTCCACCGACGCCACCACCGTCCGCGTCCAGGGCGACGAGGTCCTGCTCAGCGACGGGCCGTTCGTGGAGTCGAAGGAGTACGTGGCGGGCATCGACATCATCGAGGTGGCCGACCTCGACGAGGCCATCGCGCTCGCGTCCCGGCATCCGGCGGCACTGGCCGGCGGATCGGTGGAGGTACGGCCGGTCTGGGAGTGAACGAGAATCCGGCAGCGGGGGACGTCGAGAGAGCGGTCGCCTCGGCCTTCCGCGAGGAATGGGGCCAGGTCGTCGCCACCCTGATCAGGGTGACCGGCGACTGGGACCTCGCCGAGGAGTGCGCGCAGGACGCCTTCGCCCAGGCCCTGGACCGGTGGCGGCGCGACGGAGTCCCGCGCCGCCCCGGCGCCTGGCTGACCACGACCGCGCGCCATCGCGCCCTGGACGTGCTGCGCCGGCAGGCGGTGGGCGCGGAGAAACTGCGGGAGGTGGCTGTGCTGGCGCGGCACGACGGACCGTACGACCCGGAACACGAAGAGGACGCCGGGGTGGCGGACGACCGGCTGCGGCTGCTCTTCACCTGCTGCCATCCCGCGCTGCCCATCGAGGCCCGGGTGGCCCTCACCCTGCGGACGCTGGCGGGGCTGACCACGCCCGAGATCGCCCGGGCCTTCCTCGTCCCCGAGGCGACGATGGCGCAGCGGCTGGTGCGGGCCAAGCGGAAGATCCTCAACGCCGGGATCCCGTACCGTGTTCCGGCCGCGCACCTGCTGCCCGAGCGCACCACCGGCGTCCTCGGCGTGGTCTATCTGCTCTTCAACGAGGGGTACGCCGCCACGTCCGGCGTGGATCTGGTGCGCACGAGCCTTTGCGCGGAGGCGATCCGTCTCGCCCGTGTGCTGGCCCGGCTCATGCCCGACGAACCCGAAGTGCTCGGCCTGCTGGCCCTGTTGCTGCTGCACGACTCCCGCCGGGCCACCCGGGTGGACGCGGCCGGTGAACTGGTGACACTGGAGGACCAGGACCGTACGGCGTGGGACCGGGCCGCGATCGACGAGGGCGCCGCCCTGCTGGAGACCGCCCTGCGCCGCGGGCGCCCGGGGCCCTACCAGGTCCAGGCCGCCATCGCCGCCTGCCACACCACCGCCGCGACGGCCGAGGAGACGGACTGGGCCGACATCGCCGCGCTGTACGGGGAGTTGGCGCGTCTGGTGCCCTCCGCGGTGGTGCGGCTCAACCGTGCGGTGGCGGTGGGCATGGCCGACGGCCCGGCGGCGGGGCTGGAGCTGGTGGCGGAGCTGGAGCGGACGGGTGAGCTGGACGGATACCACCTGCTGGCCGCCACCCGGGCGGACCTGCTGCGCAGGACGGGGCGTACGGCGGAGGCGGCCGAGGCGTACACCAGGGCACTGGAGCTGGTCGAGAACGCGGCCGAGCGGCGCTTCCTGGAACGCCGCCTCGCGGAGTGCCGAGCGGCGTAGACACGCTGCGCAGGCGCTCCGCCCCCGACCGGGTCCCCTTGTGACCGGGGCCCGGTCGGGCCGCCCACGGCTCACCCGTCGAGTTCGAAGACCCCGTACGCGAAACCGTCGGCGGTGACGGAGGAGCCGTTCAGGCGGACACCAGCGGTCTCCAGCGGGCGGGCGTCACGGATGCCGTCGATCGTGCAACTCCCGCCGCTGCGGGCCGGGTTGACGATCACGAGATAGCGGCCGCCGCGCAGGTAGACGAACGGGTATCCGGCGTGCAGCACCTCCACCGAGCCGTCCGGGCCGAGCTCCGGTGAGGCCGAGCGCAAGGCGACGAGGCGGCGTACGAGGTGCAGGAGCGAGGTCTCGTCGGCGCGCTGCGCGGCGACGGTGGGACGGGTCGGCGACGGGTCGAGGGGGAGGTAGAGGCGGTCCGCCGGAGCGGTGGAGAAGCCGGCGTTCGGGCCGTCGTCCCACTGCATCGGGGTGCGCGAGCCCGCGCGGTTGTAGCGCGGGCCGAGCACACTGCCCTCCTTGTCGGGCAGATCGGGGACGTAGCGCATGCCGATCTCGTCGCCGTAGTAGATCGCCGGGAGCGTCGGCCAGGTCAGCTGGAAGGCGAAGGCGACCGGGAGCTGTTCGGCCGTGCGGGGACCGCAGTTGAGGCGGGAGAAGTCGTGGTTGGCGGTGGGCAGGGAGATGAAGCCGCTCGCGCCGAGCGCACCGGACGCCCGGCGCCAGGCTTCGACGAAGGGCTCGGGCGAGCCCAGGCCGCTCGGGTCGAAGAAGCAGTCGAGCGGGTCCCATGCCTCGTTGACCGTCCCCGCGCCGTTGCTCCACAGCGACCGCAGTGCGAGACCGTCGGTGTCGCCGCCGAACTGCAGGAAGAAGTCGGCGTGGAAGCCCGCGGGAACGGAGACCTCCGGCTCGCCCCACTCCGAGAGCAGCACCGCGTCCGGATGCGCGCCGTCCATCCAGTGGCGCAACTCCCTCCAGACGGCGGCGGTCTCGCGCCTTCCGGGGTCGTCCTTGACGAGTGACGCGGCCATGTCGACACGGAAGCCGGACAGGCCGAGGCCCAGCCAGTGATCCATGACCGTGCGCAGGGCCGCCCGGTTGGCGCGCGGGCCCTCGGCGTCCACCGGGCCGCGCCACGGCTCCGCCGGATTCCCGCGCGCGTACCCGAAGTTGAGGGCGGGCTGGAAGGCGAAGAAGTTGGGGAGATACGCGCCGGGGCGGGTGCCGGGGGAGGGGACGAAACCGTCCGGGCGGCCCTCGGGCGCCCAGATGTAGCGGTCGTCGGCCGGGTCGTCGGCGGCGGCCGTGAACCACGGGTGCTCGTCGGAGGTGTGACCGGCCACCAGGTCCAGCAGGACCCGGATGCCGCGCCGGCCCGCCTCGTCCACCAGCGCGGCGAGGTCGTCGGCGGAGCCGTAACGGGGGGCCACGGCCAGGTAGTCGGAGACGTCGTAACCGGCGTCGCGGAACGGCGACACGAAGCAGGGGTTGAGCCACACGGTGTTGACGCCCAGCCACGCGAGGTGGTCGAGGCGCTCGGTGATCCCGTCGAAGTCACCGATGCCGTCGCCGTTCGAGTCGGCGAAGGACTGCGGGTAGATCTGGTAGAAGACGGCGTCGGCCAGCCAGCCGGGGGCGGGACGGAACGAAGTCATGAAGGGGACCTTAGGTCAGCGCACCGGGCGCGCGCTGCCCCCTGAGCCGCCGGCTGTCCGGCCGTCGTCTCCTCGCCCTCCCCCGAACCCACCGAGGTGCCGGAACACCCGGGACACACACTCCGGATCCGGGCCCACCGGGTGCTGCCCGGATCCGGCCGGCTCGGAGGGACCGTTTCGTGGGGGAGATCTATGCGCGGCGGGCGGTGCCGAAGCGGCGCTGGTAGGCCGCCGGGCTGATGGACAACTCCCGGGCGAAGACCCGCCGGAGACTCTCGTAACTGGGAAATCCGGCCAGCGCCGCCGCCTGTGTCGCGGTGTGCCCCTGGTCGAGCAGGGCCTTCGCGATGTCGAACCGGATCGACTCGACGTACCGGGCCGGTGTCGTGGACATCTCCTCCCGGAACAGCCGTGTCAGGTGGCGGGAGCTGAGGTTGAGGTGCTTGGCGAGTTCGTCGAGGGAGTGGTTCCCGCCGGGATCCCCCATCACCAGGTCGACGACGCTGCGAAGGGCCGGTGACCGGGGCGGCGGGCCCTGAAGGGGAGCGGAGAACTGTGACTGGCCACCGGCTCGTTGCAGATAGACCACCAGGGCGCGAGCGACGTCCCGGCTCAGGTCCGGCCCGTGGTCCTCCTCGACGAGTGCCAGCGCCAGGTCGATTCCGGCGCTGACACCCGCGGAGGTGTACGTGGTGCCGTCGCGGACGTAGATGGAGTCGGGTTCGACGCGGGTCTTCGGGTACCGGGCGGCGAGTTCCCCCGCGACCTTCCAGTGGGTGGTCGCACGTTTGCCGTCCAGGAGGCCGGCGGCACCGAGGACGAACGCCCCCGAGCAGACGGACGCCACCCGCCCGGACCGGACCGCCAGATCCGCCGCGGCCTCGACCAGATCGCGGGTGACGGGTGTTCTCGGATAGATGTCCCCGCCTGGCATCACGAACGTGTCGGGGGCAGGCTCGGAGGTGGGGCTGCCGTCGACCGCGATGCGGATGCCGATCGACGAGGCGACGTCGGCACCGGTCGTCGACAGCAGGGCGATGCGGTAGTCGGTACCCAGTCGATTCGCTTCCGCGAACACTTCTGCGGGGCCGGCGACGTCCAGCAGTTTGACCCCGTCGTAGACGAGGATCACGACTCGGTGCGGGGCGAGGCTCACGGTCCCGTTCCTCAGGTGTCTGGGTTCGAGTGGTTCATGGCCGTCCCGATGCGGCGGCCGCGGTCATGTGGTCGGCATGGTGGATGGCGGAAGCACCGTCTACTCGTCACCCGCCACATCGGAAAGCGTGGACATCATGAACGACATCATCGCAGAGGTGGAAATTCCCGAGACCGCGGCAGTGGCGGAGGCCACCGATTTCCTCCGGGAAACGACAGGGCCGCTCATCTTTCATCACTCCCGGCGTGTCTTCCTCTTCGGTTCCCTTCACGCGCGGAAGCTCGGCCTCAATCCTGATCCGGAACTGCTGTACATCTCCGCGATGTTTCACGACACGGGCCTGTTGACCCCGTTCTCGGACGAGGAGCAGCGTTTCGAACTCGACGGCGCCGACCACGCGCGCAAGTTCCTGCTCGACCGCGGGTTCCCGGCCGGCGCGGCCGAGGTCGTCTGGACGACGATCGCGCTGCACACGACGCCGGGAATTCCCGGCCGCATGGGCCCGGAGACGGCTGCCATGACCTACGGCGTCCTCACCGACGCGGTGGGCTGGGGGCTGGACGGACTGGACGGCGGCCAGGTGGAGGAGATCGTCGCCGCCCATCCGCGCGGAGAATTCAAGAAGGAATTCCTGCAGGCATTCGTCGACGGACTCAGGAATCGTCCCGACACCACATACGGGACCATCAATGCGGACGTGCTGGAACACTTCGTCCCCGGTTTCCACCGCACGACCATGGTCGAGCGGATCATGGATGCGCCCTGGCCGAAGTGAATTCGAAGAAGCCGGGAGCAGACCGATGACACCGATGCGCCCAGGCCGCGACCGACATCGTCCCGGACGCGGTACCGCCTTCACGGTGCTGACGCTCGCCACCGTCGAGAAGACGGCGACCGCGAGCGGCCGGCCGCACGACCAGGGATCGACCGGCCGCACCCGTCGTCGCACCCGCCGGTACGGGCGTCCACCACGCCTCGGTCACGAGCAAAGGGCGACGGCCTACGGGGAAAGATCCGCTGACGTGATCGACACACGCCTGCTCACCGACACCAGGGTCGAAACCGGCACAGCAGCCGGCGCCGAAACCAGCGCTGAAGCCAGAAGGGAACATTGATGAAAGCCATCGCCGTTCGAGACCGCGACGCCGCCGCCAGTGGGCTGGCCCTGACGGACCTGCCCTATCCCCATGCCGCCGAGAACGATGTCATCCTGCGGGTGCATGCCGCGGGATTCACCCGCGGAGAGCTCGACTGGCCCGCGACCTGGTCCGATCGCGCCGGCCGCGACCGCACTCCGAGCGTGCCCGGACACGAGGTCTCGGGTGTCGTGGCAGAGCTCGGATACGGAACCACCGGCCTCACCGTCGGCCAGCGGGTCTTCGGACTGACCGACTGGACCCGCAACGGCTCGCTGGCCGAGTACGTGGCCGTCGAGGCCCGCAACCTCGCCCCCCTGCCCGCCGACATCGAGCACACGGCGGCGGCCGCGCTGCCGATCTCCGGACTGACCGCCTGGCAGGGTCTGTTCGACCACGCGCGCCTCACGACCGGCCAGACCGTCCTGATCCACGGTGCCGCGGGCGGTGTCGGTTCCATCGCGGTGCAGCTCGCACACGAGGCGGGCGCCCGTGTCATCGGCACCGGCCGGTCCGCCGCCCGGGAGACCGTCCTCGCGCTGGGCGCGCATGCGTTCCTGGACCTCGAGACCGACACGCTGCGGGACGCCGGCCAGGTCGACGTGGTGTTCGACGTGATCGGCGGTGACATCCTCGACCGCTCGGCCGCACTCGTACGCGACGGCGGCACCCTCGTCACGATCGCCCAGCCTCCTTCCGTCCGGCCCGAGAACGGGCGGGCGATCTTCTTCGTCGTGGAACCCGACCGCACACGCCTCACGGACCTCGCGCAGCGGCTCCGCGACGGAAGACTCGACGTGCGGATCGGTGAGGTGCGCCCACTGACCGAGGCAGCCGCCACCTTCGCCCCCGGGAGGCACGTCCCGGGCCGGAGCATCATCCGGGTCGCCGAGGACTGAGGACGACGAGGACCGGTCACCCGTCCGCCGCGAAAACGGCGGACGGACCGTGACACCTCCACAACACTCGCCGTCGACGCCGTTCACCCCCCTCTCGTCGGTGACCCCTCTCCATCACGAGGTAATCAGCCGTAGCGTCGGAGCAGCGCCTCGAGGTAACCCTCCAGACGTCCGGTGAGAGCCGGGGGAGTGAGGTCGGTGCGCCCCAACTCGTTCCAGGGACCGGCGACCTTCTCGGCGTCCGGCGCGAAGGCCAGGGCGTCCAGCAGTCTCCAGTACAGGTGAGCGGCCGGCTCGTTGCTCAACTTGCCGCCTGCGGCGACGTAGAGGTCGGCGAACGTCATGCCGATGTCGGGGCCGTGAAGGAGGGCGAGCGCGGTGGAGCAGTGGGCGACATCCAGATCGGCCGGGCCCCAGGACGTCTCGACCCAGTCCACGACGCCGCTGATGCGAAGGTCCTCACCGTGCCCGCTGAACAGCACGTTACCGGGGTGAAAGTCCCGGTGCAGGAAGCACCCCTCGTAGTCCGGCGGGTCTTGCCGAATGACGTCGACCGCGCGTTCCCACAGCTCCGGACGGTCGGGGGCAGCCGGCGGACGGACGCGTTCGGGAGAGGTCCATGCCTGGTAGGAACGGGGGCGCGTCCGCTCGGTGATCTGTGTCCGGTGGATCGTCACCAATTGCCGGGCAAGGAGCGCGGCACGCGTCTCGGCCCGGTCCTGTTCCAGCCGGACACCGCCGGGCAGCATCGACATCAGCAGCGACGGGTGGTCGCAGTGCTCTCCGGTCGCGTCGACGGCCCGGACGGTGGCCGCGGGCACATCGGTGGTCCGCAGCAGCGTGAGGACCTGCGCTTCGCGTGTGAGGAGGCCGTGCGCGGCTCGCAGGTAGAAGGGTTTGACGAAGGACCGGAGCACCAGCTGCCGTCTGCCGCCAGTCCCGGAGATGTGGAGGCGACGCATCTCCGAAGTCCAGCCACCGCGCAGTCTCTCAGCAGCCTCGACCCGCTCCCCTTCGTGCAACTGCTTCTCGACCCACGCACGCGTGGCCGCCCAGCCTTGATCGTCCGAATCGGAAGTGACGTGCGGCAGCCCCGTGTCCTCGACCATGCGGGGAGCCTACCGAGTCCGTCGACCACCGCGTCTGTGGGTTGACCAGGGATCAGGACATTCCGAAGGGGCGTTTGGTGGGCGGCAGTTGTCTCGACAGTACTGACCGACTGCAGGCGCTGAGCTCGGTTCACGGGTCAGCCACTCGCCCCCGGCCGTCCCGGCACCCGTACGGTGAAACACGCGCCGCCCTCCGGCCCGTGCCCCCGCGCCGTCACCGAACCGCCCAGGCGCTGGGCGAGCCGGTGCACGATGGCCAGGCCGAGGCCGGTGCCGACCGGGCGGACGCCCTGGTAGCGGGCGTGCAGGGTGCCGCGTTCGAAGGCGACCGCGGCGTCCTCGGGTGTCAGCCCGGGACCGCCGTCGCGGACCTGGATCCGGGCACCGTCGCCGTCCGGGGCGAGGGCCAGGACCAGGGGCGCGCCCGCCGGGGTCACCCGCAGCGCGTTCTCCGCGAGGCCGTCGATCATCTGGCGCACCCGTACGCCGTCCGTTTCGACGGTCAGGGGACGGCCCGGCCGCTCGACCCGGAAGACCACACCGTGCCGCGCGCAGCGACCCGCCCAGACCGTGCCCGCCTTCCCGGCCAGCGCGTCCAGGTCCACCGGCCGGGTCTCGACCCGGAAGTCGTCGGTCTCCAGATGGGCGAGGTCCAGCAGGTCCTGCACGAAGCGCTCGAGCCGCCGGGTCTCGCTGAGCAACGTCTCGCCCACCATGGGGAGTTCCTCGGGCCCGACCACGCCGTCGGCGAGGGCCTCCGCGTAGCCCAGGGTCGCGGTGAGCGGGGTGCGCAGCTCGTGCGAGACGGAGAGCAGGAACTCCCGCTGCCGGTTCTCGCTGTGCGCCAGTGCCGCGTCGAGGACGTTCAACGCGCGGGTGAGGTCAGTCAGTTCACGGGGCCCGCCCGGCGCGGCACGCAGCCCGCGTTCGCCCTCGGCCAGCCGCCGGGCCGTGGTCGCGGCCGCGGTGAGCGGGCGGGACAGGCGCCGGGCCAGCAGCAGCCCGGCGAGGCCGCCGCCCACCAGACCGACCACGAGCGGGAGCGGGAGCGCCCGGCGCATCCGGGCCACACTGTCGTGGACGACGACGTACGGCTGGGTCAGTACGACGGCACCGCCTCCGGGCGTGGGGCGGCCCTCGACCAGGACGTCCGTGCCGTTCAGGGACGCCTCCGTGGACACCGCCTCCCCGCTGAGCAGCCTCGTCCGTGTCCGGCCGTCCACGGCCGCGGTCGCCGGACCCACCGTCTCTCCGCCGGGGGTGACGACCGCGACCTGCTGTCCGTTGGAGCCCGCGAGCCGCTGTTCACGGTCGAGCAGGAGCTCCGAGAGGACAGGCGTCCGGCTCAGCACCTCCGCCTGGCGGCCCAGTTGGTCGCGCTGCTGGGCCTCCGCGCCGGTGCGGACGAGATACCAGGCGGTGACGCCCGTGAGCACCACGGCGACCAGCGCTACCGCCGTCGTGACCAGGGTGATGCCACGGGTGATCGGACCGGGCCGCCGCCACGGCCGCCCGCCGCCGTACCGGGGGACCCTCACCGCGCCGGGTCCGCCGCGCTGTAGCCGACGCCCCGCACGGTCCGGATCGGGCTGGCGTCACCGAGCTTGGCGCGCAGTTGCGCGACATGGACGTCCACGGTCCGGCTGCCCCGGTAGTCGGCCTGCCCCCACACCTGCGCGAGCAGCTGCTCCCGGAGGAAGACCCGGCCGGGATGGCGCAGCAGATGGGCGAGCAGGTCGAACTCGGTGGCCGTCAGTTCCACGGGCCGCCCGTCGGCCTCGGCCGTACGGCGCACCGGGTCGACCGCGACCCGTCCTACGCGCCGGGCCGCGGCTTCGGGCGGTCCGGCCGCGCGGCGCAGCACCGTCTTGACCCGGGCGACCAGTTCCCGGGGCGAGAAGGGTTTGGTGACGTAGTCGTCCGCGCCGAGTTCCAGACCGAGCACCCGGTCGGCTTCGTCGTCGCGTGCCGTGACCAGCAGCACCGGCGTCCAGTCGCCGTCCTCGCGCAGCCTGCGGCACACCTCGACGCCGTCCAGTCCCGGCAGCGCGATGTCCAGGACGATCGCCACGGGCCGCAGCCGCCGCGCCGCCGCCAGCCCCGCCCGGCCGTCCGTCTCGACGTGCACGCCGAAGCCCTCGCGGGTCAGATAGAGCCGCTGGAGGTCGGCGATGTGCCGCTCGTCCTCGACGACCAGCACGAGGCCCTTGCTGTCCGGCATGCGGTGCTCCTCGTCCCCCGCGCACCGGGATCCGTGGGGGACGCGTGCGGGGGAATGCGTACGGGGGCCGTACGCGGGGGCGTACGGGACTGGCTGTACGACCGTGGGGTCGTTCGGGACTCGACGTACGAGGTGGCGTACGGGAATTCGATGCTAGCCCGGCGGCGCCGGTACGAAGGCCCGCGGCCGTGTGCCCTGACATTCCTCGAACATTCCGCTGATCCCGCGCTCACCCGCGGCGTCCACGATCCCGTCATGACTGCCTCCGCACCTCCCGACACCGCACCCCCCGGCCCGCCCACGGCCACGCCGTCCGGCGCGCTGCACCGCCTGGGCCGGTGGTGCGCCCGCAACGCCCGCCGGGTGGTCGCCGCCTGGCTGCTCGTCCTGGTCGCCGCCTTCGCCGCCGACCGGGCCTGGGGCGGCACCTATCAGGACGAGTTCTCGCTGCCGGGCACCAGCGCGCAGCGGGGCGCCGACCTGCTGGAGGAGCACGGCAGCGATCTGAAGGGCGTCGGCGCGCAGATCGTCCTGAAGGCGGACGACGGACTCGCCGCCCACCGGACCTCCCTCGACGCCGCGATGGCGGGGATCGGCCGGTTGCCCGAGGTGTTGACGGTCGCCGATCCGCTGACCACGCCGGGCACGGTCTCCGTGGACGGCACGACCGGCTACGCCACGCTCCGCTTCGCCGACAACCCGGTGACCTTCGACCGTTCGTACCTGGACGGGGTCGACCGGGCCGTCGCCGGTCTGCGTGCCGACCACGTGAGCGTGGACTACGGCGGCCCGCTCGGTCAGCTGGCCCGGCCCAAGGCCGCCGACGGGCTGTCGGAGGCGATCGGCCTGGTGACGGCCGTGGTCGTGCTGCTGTTCGGCTTCGGCAGTGTCGCGGCGGCCGGCCTGCCCCTGGTCACGGCGGTCGCCGGACTCGCCGGCGGGGTGGCCGTCCTCGGACTCGTGGCCGCGGCCGTCACCTTCGGCGCCACCGCGCCCACCCTCGCCACGATGATGGGGCTGGGCGTCGGTCTCGACTACGCGCTGTTCCTCACCACACGCCACCGGGGACTGCTCGCGTCCGGGGCCGGCCCGGAGGAGGCGGCGGGGCGCGCCCTCGCCACCAGCGGACGCGCCGTCCTGGTCGCGGCGGCGACGGTCGCCATGGCGCTGGCCGGCCTGTATGCCTCCGGGGTGTCGTTCATCGGAAGCCTGGGCGCCGCCGCCGGGATCACCGTGCTGGTCGCCGCGCTCGCCTCGCTCACCCTGACACCGGCGCTGCTCGGGCTGACGGGTGGGCGCGTCGACCGCTGGAGCGTGCGCCGGCCGGTGGCCGAGTCCGCGGACGACGACGACACCTGGCATCGCTGGGCCGCGACCGTCGGACGCAGGCCCTGGCTCTTCCTCGTCGCGGGCCTGCTGGTTCTCGGAGTCCTCGCCCTTCCCGTCGCCTCCCTGCGGCTCGGTCACATCGACGCGGGCGCCAGCTCGACGGACTACACCGAGCGCCGGGCGTACGACCTGATCTCGGACGGGTTCGGCGCGGGCACCAACGGCCCGCTCACGGTGGTCGTCGCGCTGGACGGGACCGGCGCGGACCGGGACGCCGTCACCGCCGGAGTGCGCACCGCGCTCTCCGGCACCCCCGACGTCGTCACCGTCACCGGACCGGTCGCCACGCCGGACGGCGGCCTGCTCACCGCCACGGTCGTGCCCCGCCGGGGGCCGGAGGACGCGTCCACCACCGCGCTGGTGCACCGGCTGGAGGACCGGGTACTCCCGCGGGCGCTCGACGGCACCGGGGCGCACGCCCACGTCACGGGTACCACCGCCGTCCAGATCGCCTTCCGCGACACCCTGGGGGAGCGGCTGCCGTGGGTCGTGGGGGTGGTGGTCGGCGCGGCCTTCGTCCTGCTGCTCTGCGTCTTCCGCAGTCTCCTCGTGGCCCTCAAGGCGGCCGTGCTCAACCTGTTGTCGATCGGCGCTGCCTACGGTGTCGTGGTCGCCGTCTTCCAATGGGGCTGGGGCGGCGCCCTGTTCGGTGTGACCGAGTCCGTGCCCGTCGAGTCGTTCGTCCCGATGATGATGTTCGCCATCGTCTTCGGACTCTCGATGGACTACGAGATCTTCCTGCTCTCACGCATCCGTGAGGTGTGGCTGGAGACCGGCGACAACGACGCGAGTGTGGCCGGCGGACTGGCCGCCACCGCGCGGGTCATCAGCTGTGCGGCGATCGTCATGACCAGTGTGTTCCTCGCCTTCCTGCTCTCCACCAACGTGGTGATCAAGATGATGGCGCTCGGGCTCGGTGTGAGTGTGGTCATCGACGCCACGATCGTGCGTCTGCTGCTGGTCCCGGCCACCATGTACCTGTTCGGCAGGGCCAATTGGTGGCTCCCGCGCAGGCTCGACCGGATCCTGCCGCGCCTGGACGCCGAGGGGACGGCCGTGTCCCGGCAGCCGGAACCCGCCGCGGCCCGTGAGCCGGAGGCGACCGCGTGAGGCGCCGCACCGTGACCGTCCTGGCCTGCGTGGGCGTACTGGTCGCCCTTCCGGTGGGCGGCGAACCGCTCGCCCGCGCCGAGCTGCAGCACCGCGTCCGTACCGCGATCGCGTCCCGGGTGCCGGACGGAGACCTCCGGATAGGGCTCTCGTCCCGCCCGGCGTTCCTCCAACTCGCCGACAAGCGGCTGCCGTTCGTCGAGGTGGACGGAGCGCACGCGCGGCTCGGCCGGATTCCCGACGCCTCGTTCCACGCCCGGCTGGAGGACGTACGGCTGACCGGCGGCGGTGACAGACGTGCCGAGGTGGCTTCGGCGCGGGTGACGGTACTGATCCCGCCGGGCGCCGTGGCCGGCCTGACCGGGGACCCCGGCGGCCTGCCGGTCACCGAAGTGCGTACCGACCCCTACCAGGACACCCTGACGCTGCTGTTCGGGCAGGGCGGCCTCGGCAGTGTGACAGTCCGGCCCGGAACCGCGGCCGGACGCGTCAGGATGACGGTGACGTCGGTCGAGATCATGGGCAGGGCCGCCCCCGACGCCGTGGCGCGACGGATCCGCGAGGCCGTCGCACAGCGGGCCGCCCCCGAGGCCTATCCGCTGGGGCTGCGCGCCACCTCGGCGCGGGTCGAGGAGGACGGCATCCACGTCCGCCTCAGGTCGGACGGGCCCGCCACACCGAGCCGCGCCGGCTGAGCCACCGCGAACCCGGCCCCGTACGGGGTGGCCGACCGGCACAACGCCCCCGTTCGGGGTGGCCGACCGGCACAACGCCCCCTTCAGGGTGGCCGGCCGGCACGCCGGGGCGGTCACCCCGGACGACCCGGGACACGGTCGTGCGGCTGCTGGCGCCCCGCGTGCCACTCGCCTCGCCGACGCATCGCCGTCGCCTCCCGCCTCGGGAGGGGCACCCCGGCGCGGGACTGTCGCCGGCGGCTGGTTCAGCCGGCCGCCGGAAGGGTGAACTCATAGACGAGTGCATCCTGTTGGGCCTCCACGACCAGGTCGGTGATCTCCAGGGGCCGGTCGTACTGGTCGTGCACGCGCCGGGTGACCAGCACGGACTGGGGGAGCCGGGTGATCGCGTCCCGGTGGTGCAGGGTCAGCCCGGCCCTGCGCATCCAGTCGTAGGCCCGCCGCAGCTGCGCCGAGGCGGTGCCGTCCGCGCGGTCGCGGTAGCGGGCGAGTTCCTCCACCTCCGTCACGGCGACCGCGGAGAAGGAGGTGACGGCCGTACGCAGTCCGCTGCCGTCCGCCGCGGCCGACTCGTAGCGGTGCACGAGGGTCGGGCGGCGCGGCGCGAGCCCGAGTGCCAGGGCGTGCTCGGGCGGGGGTGCCTCCCAGGTCACACTCGCGTGCCGGACACCGCACGGTTCCCGGCTGTGCGCGCCGACCGGGAAGTCCAGCGACGGGATGTGCTCGGCGTGGGTGCCGGGGAGTGTCGCGTGGCTGCCGCGCCGGTCGGTGGAGACCAGCCCGGCCAGTCGCAGCTGCTGCAGTGCCTGGCGTACGGTCTCCCGGCTGACCCCGAACCTGGTCGCCAACTCCCGCTCTCCCGGCAGTCGTTCGCCGGGCGGAACGGTGCCGTCGCGGAGTTCGCCGAGGAGCTGGGTGGCGATCCGCGAGTACCGGGGTTCCTGGGCGGAGGGGTGGACGTCCTGCGCGGGCGGGTCGGACGGACGGATGTCGGACGGGTGGCTGGTGCGGGCCATGTCCGCGCCTCCTGCGTGGTGACTAGACGTAGCCGTGCGGGCTCATTGCGCGACCAGATCTAGCATTGGTCTAAACCACGAGGGAAGGGCGGCCGGGAGGTTCGGCCGATTTCAGACCGCGCGCTCCCGGCGGTTCCGGCGTGCTCACAGGGCGCTGTAGAGAGCGTCCACGAGCGCCATCTTCCTTGGGTCGTCGGCGATGTGCGGCCCCATCCGGTTCATGACGTACCCCAGGGAGACGGCCGCCTCGGGGTCGGCGAGACCGCAGGACCCGCCGAAGCCGTCATGTCCGAAAGCCCTCGGGTTGGGTCCGTACGAGGTGTTGGGCCCGCTCAGCCACAGTCCGAGCCCGGCCTCCGTCTCGTGCTCGAACCCGGCACCCAGGACCAGGTCCCGGCAGCTGCCCTGCCCCTCACGCACCCGCTCCGCGGCCTCCGGCGACAGCACCTGCCGGGAGCCGTGCGACCCGCGCCCGGCGAAGATCCCGTACAGCGCGGCGATCGCCCGAGCCGTGCCGTGGCCGTTCGCGGCCGGGATCTCGGCCGCCCGCCAGCGCGCTGTGCCCGCCTCGGTGGCGCCGACCAGCGGATTGGTCAGCGCTGCCACCGCCGCGGGCGCCAACTGTGCGAAGACCGCGGCCTATTCGCTGCTCGACGCGGCCGGCGGATGCACCAGCTCGGCCACACGCCCGACCTCCTTCTCGGGCAGTCCGATGGTGAAGTCGATCCCGAGCGGGCCGGTCACCTCCCGCTCCAGGAACGCGCCCGGCATCAGCCCGGACACCCGCCGCACCACCTCGCCGACCAGATGGCCGAAGGTGAGCGCGTGATAGCCGGACCGCGTCCCCGGCTCCCACCAGGGCTCCTGGGCCGCGAGCCGCCCGACGGTCAGCTCCCAGTCGCAGAGCTGCTCGAACGTGTGCGGTTCGCGCAACCCCGCCAGCCCCGCGCGATGCGACAGCAGATGCCGTACGAGGACGGACTCCTTGCCCGCCGCCGCGAACTCCGGCCAGTACGCGGCCACCGGCGCGTCGAGGTCGAGCAGCCCGCGGTCGGCCAGGATGTGCGCGCACAGCGCGGTCGGGCCCTTCGACGTCGACCACACGTTGACGAGCGTCTCGCGCTCCCAGAGGCGGGTGCGTCCCGCGTCGGCCCAGCCGCCCCACAGGTCCACCACCGTCTCGCCGTCGAGGACGACGGTCACCGCCGCGCCCAGTTCGTCACGGTCCCGGAAGTTCTCCTCGAACGCCGTACGCACCGCCGTGAAGCGTGCGTCGCAGTGGCCCCGGACATCGGGCGCGGGCTGGGACATGGAGACCTCCGTCATCCGTAGGGACAGCGGATCCGAACATACCGACTGGTCGGACCGGGTGGAAGTGGCCACGCGGCATCCGTTCTTCGCGGGGCGGTGGCGCACCTCCCGCCACGTGGTGCGGTGTCCGCCCTCCCGTCATCACGGGCTCTTCCGGATGTCACCCAACACCCCTACGCTGCACGCCGGTTGACCACCGATGCAGGAGAGGCAGGGGGAACATGCGCAGACATGTGAGGGTCCTGGCACGTACGGGGATCGCGGTGGCGACGGCGGGAGCCGTCGCCCTGACCACCTCGCCCGGGGCGAGTGCCACGGACCTCTCGTACTCCTCCAGCACCTCCGTGGGTGTCCACAACTCCTACGACAAGGCGAAGTACCCCTACTTCGCCGACGCGTTGGACTCCGGCGCCGGGATGCTGGAACTGGACGTGTGGACCAACGCGTTCGGGGCCTCCTGGCGCGTCTCGCACAGCAACCCGATCGGCAACGACAACAACTGCGAGAACGCGGCGAACGCCTCCGAGCTGCGCGCCAAGTCCGTCAACCGCGATCTCGGCGGCTGCCTCTCCGACATCCGGGCGTGGCACGACGCGCACCCGGGGCACCGGCCGATCCAGCTGAAGATCGAGATGAAGGACGGCTTCGCGGCCAACATCGGCCGCGGACCCACCCAGTTGGACGCCCTGCTGACGGCGAAACTCGGCGACGCGCTGCTGCGTCCTGCCGACGTCGTGGGGTCCCACCCCGACCTGGACTCGGCCGTCCAGGCGGACGGCTGGCCCGCCCGTTCGGCGCTCGCCGGCAAGTTCGTCGTCGAGCTCATTCCCGGCACCGTCGAGGAGAGCAACCCCCTCGACTCGCTCTGGACGGACCGCGAGTACGCCACCCACCTCCGCGACCTCGCCGCCGCCGGCCGGCTGCGCGAGGCGTCCGCCTTCCCCGCCGTGCACGGCGCGGCCGCGGGCGACCCGCGCACCCGCTACACCGACACGACCATCCGCCCCTGGTTCGTGATGTACGACGGCGACGCCGCCGCCTACGCGGGCGGCACGATCGCCACCGCCTGGTACGACGAGCGCCACTACCTCGTCGTCATGACCGACGCACAGAACGTGCCCCCCGCCATCGACGGCACCAACCCCACCCAGGCCCAGGCACAGGAACGCGTCGCTCTCCTCGCCGCACGGCACGCCAGCGTGGTGTCGGCGGACTGGTACCCCCTGCCCGCCGTACTCGCGACGGTCGTACCGCGCGGAACGGCGGGCTGAACCGGGGCTAAAGGTACGAGGGGAGCCACTGGAGCTGGGCCGCCTCCTGGTAGGGGCCGCCGCCCTCGTGGTCGTTGAAGTCGTAGACCTCGATCGTCTTCTCCTCGTGCGCCCAGGCGTTGAACGCGGCGAAGACCGTGGACGGCGGGCAGGTCTGGTCCTCCAGGCCGGCCGAGAAGAGCGCCGGCGCGGTGCCGCGTGCCGCGAAGTGGACCCCGTCGAAGTAGGAGAGGGTGCGCCGGACGTCGTCGGCGCGCCCGCGGTGGGTCTTGAGGTAGCTGCCGATCTCCCGGTACGGATGCCGGTCGGTCAACGTCGTCGCGCGCGGGAAGTCGCACAGGAACGGCACATCGGGAGCGATCGCGGCCAGGTCGGGGACGAGACCGCCCACCGCGATCGTGATGCCGCCGCCCTGGCTCGCGCCGACGGCCGCGGTGCGCGCCGGGTCGACCAGCGGGTGCGAGCGGACCGCCTCCACCGCGCGCACCCCGTCGGTGAACACCCGGCGGTAGTAGTAGTTCTCGGGCGCGTCGATGCCACGGGTCATGTAGCCGGGGTACGCGGGCGCGCTGCCCACCGGGTCCGGGGTCTCGCCACCGCCCCAGGCGCTGCCCTGGCCACGCGTGTCCATCACGAAGTGCGCGAAGCCCGCCGAGGCCCACAGCAGATGCGTGTGCGGGAGGCCGCGGCCGCCGCCGTACCCGACGAACTCGACGACCGCGGGCAGCGGCGCGTCGGCCCCGGCCGGCAGGGTGAGCCAGCCCTTGACGGGGTGCCCGCCGAACCCGGCGTACGTGACGTCGTACACCTCGACGGTCCTGAGGTGAGTTTCGACGGGTTCGAAGCGGGCGTCCAGGCCGTGTTCACGTGTCTCTTCGAGGGTCTTGGCCCAGAAGGCGTCGAAGTCCTCGGGCTCGGCGGAGGCACTGCGATACGCGCGGAGCTCGTCGAGTGGGAGGTCGAACAGGGCCATGAAGGACCACCTTTGAAGACGTCACGGCTGCGGATGATCACACCGTACGTGGGCCGCCGGAGGGCCGCCATGCTTGGTTCCGCGTCCGCCCGCGCCTGGTGGCGCCGGCCACCGGGCCTTCTGCCCCGCGCCCGGCCGCGCATGCCCGGGAGAGGCCGCGCAGGTCAGGGCGTGTGGCGCCGCCACTCCGGCCCGGTACGCTCCCAGCCCCGCTCCCACTCGGCGAGGCGGCGACGTACCGAGACCCGCCGCCCGGCGTTGTGGACGCCGACGACGACGGCCACGGCGGCCCCGGCGGTGAACAGGCCCGCCATCAGCGTGTGTTGCCAGACGGCGGACGCGTTCTCAGGGGGACGGACCCGCCGGCCGTCGGAGTCCAGCCAGATGCGGGTGTGCTCACCCCGCCGAGCGCCCGTGGGGACCTGGGCCATGCCGGTGCGCGACCCCCCGCCCTGCGCGGTCCAGCGCACCCTCACCGGGTACGAGGGCTGTCTTCCGGTCGGCGAGGCAACCGCGGCGGGCGCGTCCTCGACGAGCACGGCGGCCACCCGGTGCCGCTCGGCCCGCTGCGCGGCGGCCCGCGCCCGCGCGTCGTCGTACACCCGCCACCCCACGGCCAGCCCGGCCAGCGGCGCGCCGACGACCAGCAGCACGACGACGGCCAGCAGTGCCCACGCCTCCACGACGTCACAACGGCGGCGCAACGGACTGCGGCGCCAGCGCCAGCCGCGTACCCGGGTACGCATCGTCACCTCCCTGCCCCGCTCCATCCCCTCCCACGGCGTACCGCGTACGGCCGTGAGCGACCACGAGGAACCCGTACGGAGATTCTGCCGCCGTACGAATGATCCGCGCCCCCTGTGGAACCCGCGAACCACTTCGCGGCGGAACAGGAGCCACCATGACGCATTCCCGTCCAGCAGCACTCGACGCCCACTGGCACGCGACCAACTCCGGCCCGCGGAAGGGGAGGAGGCGATGGAGGCGATGAGCACCGGCACACGCTCCATCACCGTCGGCATCGACGGCTCGCCGGCCAGCCTCGACGCCGCCGACTGGGCCGCCCGGGAGGCCAGGCGCCGCCGGCTGCCCCTGCGGCTGCTGCACGCGGGGACCGGGCCGGCCGTCTCCGGCCGGGTCCCCGACGTCGACGTCCCCGCGGGCCGCACCCGCACCGCACTCGACCGGGCGGCCATCCAACTCTCCTACGCGCACCCGGGGTTGGACATCATCGCCCGCCGCACCGGGACACCCGCGGTGCAGGCCCTGCTGGCCGCCGCCGCGGACACGGAGACCCTGGTCGTCGGTTCACGCGGCGCCACCGGCTTCGCGGGTTTCCAGGTCGGTGCGGTCGCCCTGGCCGTCACGGCCCGTGCCGAACGCCCGGTCGTGCTGGTACGCGCGGGTGAACTCCCCGAGGACGAACGGACGCCCGTCACCGGCGGCTCACCGCCCGACTCGGCCCCCTACCTGCCCGTGGTCCTCGGACTCGACGTGGACCGTCCGGCCGACGACCTGATCCGCTACGCGTTCGACACGGCCGCGCTCCGTTCCGCGCCGCTGCACGTGGTGCACGCGTGGACCCGGGCCGAGGCGTACGCCCAGGGCGCCCGCGCGCCCCGGCCCGAGGACTCGGCCGAGCGCGGTGACGGCGAGGGCCGGGCGCTGGCCGGCACCCTCCAGCCGTGGCGCCGCAGGTTCCCTGGGACGACGGTGCGCGAGCACGCGGTCCAGGGCCACCCGGGACCTCACCTCCTGAGGGCGTCCGCACGGGCCGGCCTGCTGGTCGTGGGGCGCGCGACGGGCACCGGGCCGGGGCGGGCCGTGCGCTCGCTGATCCGGCACGCCCCGTGCGCCGTGGCGGTGGTTCCGCACGGCTGACCGGGGACCCGGGCGTCGGACCGGCGCCCGGACCGCGGCACGCGACACCCCTGGACCCCGACGCGCGATGCGCCCGGATCAGCCGAAGCGCTCGATGCGGATGCGGTCCACGGGCTGCCCCGCCTCCACCAGCAACCGCGACGCGTGTTCGGCGAACCCGTTGGAGCCGCACACATAGGCCTCCCACCCACCGGGAGGCCGTTCTGCCAGGAGCGGTGACACATGTGCGGCCGTCAGACGTCCGACCGCCACACCCGTCGGGGCGTCACGGGTGAAGACGGCCGTGGTCTCCACGCCGTACTCCCGCGCGTAGATCAGCTCCTCGGGGCTACGCGTGGAGACGAGCAGGCGCAACGGCACGTCCAGCCCCCGCACCCGGTGGTGGCGCAGCATCGACATCAGCGGTACGACACCCGAGCCGGCGCCGACGAGCAGCGCCGGCCGGTCGCCGGGCCAGGCGAAGAACCCGCTGAGCGGCCCCCGGACCTCGACCGTGTCCCCGGGCGCGGCCACCGTGTGGAACCAGCCGGAGACCTCACCGCCCTCGACGTGGTCGAGGGTGAGTTCGATGTGCCCGGTGTCGTCGGGCGGTGACGCGATGGAGTAGTGGCGCTGCGCCACATAGCCGTCCGCGGCGGTCAGCCGCAGCATCAGGTGCTGGCCGGGCAGGTGCCCCGGCCAGCCCGGTACCGCGAACCGGAAGGTGGCGGCGCGCGGTGTCTCCCGGCGGACGCCGGTGAGGGTGGCGTCGCGCCAGGTGGCGGCGGTCTGGCCGCTCACGGCGATCCGCCCCGGCACGGCGAAGCTCGTGACGGGGACGAAGGCGCCCGTGGCCGGGGGCGCGAGGGGCGGCGCGGGTACGAAGCCCGTCGGGGACGCGGTCGTGTCAGTCACCGGAGTACCGCTGCTCCTCCCAGGGATTGCCGCGCGCGTGGTAGCCGTTCTGCTCCCAGAAGCCCGGCTCGTCGTGGTCCAGGAGCCGCAGGCCCGCGATCCACTTGGCGCTCTTCCAGAAGTACAGGTGCGGCACGATCAGGCGCGCCGGGCCACCGTGCTCGGCGGGCAGCGGCTTCCCCTCGTACTCCCAGGCGATCCAGGCACGGCCGCCGGTGAGGTCGGTGAGCGGGAGGTTCGTGGTGTACCCGGTGTGCGAGTAGGCGACCACATGGGTGGCGCTTCCATGCGGGCGAACCACTGCCAGGAACGCGTCGAGCGAGACACCGCCGAAGCGCACCCCGAACTTCGACCAGCTCGTCACACAGTGGATGTCGCCCTCGTACGCCGAGGCGGGCAACGCGTGTGCCCGCTCCCAGTCCCAGGTGTGCGGCTCGGCCACCAGACCGTCGATCCGGAAGGTCCAGTCGGCGGCCGCGAGAGCGGGCGTGACCTCGGCGGACAGCACGGGCCAGTCGTCGCCCGCGTCGTACTGGCCGGGCGGCAGCCCGGTGCGGTGGACGCGCGGGCGTCCGGTGAAACCTCGGGTGACGTTCATGGGACTGGTACCTCCAGGCCGTCGGGTGCGGCGGCCCGCAGATCGAGCGTGATCGGTGCGCACGCGTCTTCTCGGCGCGTGCGCGTTCCACCGTACGTGGCCCGGGGCCGTGCTCCGTCCCCGTGCGGGCCCCCGATCATTGCGGACGTATGAACGTTGCCGACGTCGGGGAATAGCCGCGGCGTGATCGTCCTTGCCCCCATGCCGACCCCGGTGCGCCCCTGCCACCGGTGACAGCGAGGGAGAGCGAGGAAGCAGGATGCCCAAGGCGTACGTCTTCACCCGGTACGGCGGCCCCGAGGCCGAGGCCCTGGTGGACCGGGACCGGCCGAGCCCGGGAGCCGGCCAGGTGCTCGTCGCCGTCCGTGCGGCGGGTGTGAACCCCGTCGACTGGAAGCAGCGGACGGGCTACCGCCGTCCCGGCGCCGCGGCCCCCGAGCTGCCGGCCGTGTTCGGGAACGAGGTCGCGGGAGTGGTCGAGGAGACCGGCCCCGACGTGACCGGGTTCGCGGTGGGGGACGAGGTCTTCGGCAACCCGGTGGCCGGCGGATACGCCGACTACGCCCTGCTGCCCACGACGGTGACCGCCCACAAGCCCGCCGCGCTCTCGTTCACGGACGCGGCGACACTCCCCGTCGCGGCGGCGACGGCGTACGACGCGATCCAGCAGCTCGGCCTGCCCTCCGGCGCGACCGTGCTGATCACGGGCGTGGGCGGCGGCGTGGGCGTCGCGGCCGCGCAGATCGCGCAGGTTCTCGGGCTGCGCGTGGTGGGGCTCGCGAGCGATGGCAAGAAGGACTTCGTCGAGTCGCTCGGCGCGGTGCACGTCCCGGCCGGCCCCGGCCTGGCCGAGCGGGTGCGGGCGGCGGCGCCGGACGGGGTGGACGGTGTCCTCGACCTCGTCGGAGGTGAGGTGCTGGAGGCCGCGGCGACCCTGCTGGCCGACCGGACGAAGCTGATCACCGGAGCCGACCGGGAGACGGTCGCGCGGCTCGGCGGAGCGGGCGTCGAGCGGGCCCGTACGTCCGCCGTCCTCGACGCGGTGGCACGGCTCGTGGTCGACGGCCGGCTCCGGCCCTTCGTGACCGCGACGTTCCCGCTGGACCGGGCCGCCGAAGCGCTGCGCGCGGTCGAGGACGGCCATGCGCGCGGCAAGATCGTGATCGAGGTCGCCCGATGAGCGACGCCCGCACCGCAGCCGCGCACCCGCTGGACAACCCCGCCCTCGGTTCGCTGACCGGCCCGCACGCCCACTTCGCCGAACGCCGCGGCCGCGTCCTGCGCTACCCCGTCGACGTGTCCCCGTGGCTGGCCCTGCCCGACGCGCCGGACGCGGACGACTGGGCGGACCTCGCGGCCCTCGTGGGTCCGGGCGGCGAGGCTCCGCTTGCCGGGTTCAACGGGCGGACCCCGGACGGCTGGGAGCTGACCTTCAGCATCGACGGCGTCCAGCTCGTCGACGCCGGGCTCGCCGCGGCGCCGGACGCCGAAGCGGTCCGGCTCGGCTCCGCCGACGTACCGGAGATGCTCGACCTGGTGGAGCGCACCAGGCCCGGCCCCTTCCTGGCGCGCACCGTCGAACTCGGCACCTACCTCGGGATCCGCCGGGGCGGTGCGCTGATCGCCATGGCGGGGGAGCGGTTGCATCCGCCGGGCTGGACCGAGATCAGCGCGGTCTGCACCGACCCGGACTTCCGCGGCCAGGGCTTGGCGTCCCGGCTGATCCTCGCTGTCGCGCACGGGATCCGGGAGCGGGGCGAGACGCCGTTCCTGCACACCGCCGCGGGGAACACCGGCGCGATCCGGCTCTACGAGTCCCTGGGCTTCGAGCTGCGCCGCACGACCCGCTTCCTGGCCGCGCGGGTACCCGAACACCTGGCGGACGGGCAGACCGTGGGAGCCCGCTGACGGCCGGGGTCGTGGGTGTCGGGCGGCGCGCTCGGGGGTCGCCCGGCGTCCGGGACTGGCTGCGTGAGGTGCCCCGTGCGGGGAGCTCACGCAGGAGGATCCGTCAGCTCTCCGGCACCTTCCGGTCGGACGCCCTGGACGCCCCGGAAGCCGTGTTGTACCGCACCAGATACGTGGCGAACCGCTCCAGATCCTCCGGCGGCCAGTCCGCGAGCCGCTCGCGGAAGGCGATCCGGCGGCTCTCCGTGACCTGGGCCAGGATCCGGGTGCCCGCCTCGGTCAGATGCAGCACCTGTACCCGGTGGTCGTCCGGGTCGAGCCGGCGCTCGATGAGCCCGGCCCGCTCCAGCACCGCCACCTGACGGCTCACCGTGGACTTGTCCAGCGCGTAGTGCGCGGCCAGGTCGGTGGCACGGCAGCCGCCGCTCTCCTCCAGGTGGCCGAGCAGCGTGTACGAGACGAGCGACAGCTCCGGGTGCATGCGCCCCGCCGAGGCCCTGGCGCGCCGGGCGAAGGCCGTCATCTCGCGCTGGATGGTCTCCACGGCCGCCCCGGCCGACCCGCCGGTGGTGACGACGGTCTCATCGGGCCCTTCGCCTGCCTTCATGGGGCCTCCCCTCACTCTCCTGGTTGTATAGTACAACTTGATCGATGGTTGTATATGCCAATCAAAAGGAGGTTCCGTGGTCACCGGACTGCGCTCACCGGCCCTGCGCCATGTGTTCACGCACCTGGTCACCCCGCTGCTGATGTGTCTCGGTATGGGGCTGGCCTATATGGGTGCGTTCGTCACGCCCGAGCCGCACCATCTCCCGGTGGCCGTCGTGGGCTCCGGCGCCGAGACGAAGGTGTTCGCCCAGACCGTCAAGGACGCGGCGGGGAACAAGCTCGACGTACGGACCGTGGCGACCCGCACCGAGGCGGTCGGCCTGCTCAGGTCCCGGGACATCACGGGCGCCTACGTACCGGGTGGCCGGTCACCCGAACTCGTCGTCGCCACCGCCGCGTCCGACATGGGCGCCACGGCTGTCGAGAAGGTCTTCACGCCGGTCGCCGCCCGGCAGGGCGCGGTGCTGAAGGTCACCGACGTCGCCCCGCCGGTCGCCGACGACCCCACGGGCCAGGGGCTGTTCTTCCTGCTGATCGCGTTGAGCATCGGCTCCTACGCGTCCGTCGCCGCGCTCGGCGCCGCCGGCGCCGAGCTGCCGCTACGGATACGGGGCCTGCTGGCCGTCGGGGTCTCGGCGGTGGTGAGCGCCATAGGCGCGCTGCTCGCCGGCCCCGTGTTCCACCTCGCGCACCACGACCTCGCGAGCGTGTGGGGCATGGCCTGGCTCTACTCGGCGGGCATCCTCTTCGTCGGCGTCGGCCTCCACACCTTCCTCAAGCGGTGGACCACGCTCGCCATGATGGTGCTCTTCGTGATGCTCAACTTCACCAGTTCCGGAGGTCTGTTCCGGCCCGAACTGCAGAACGGCTTCTTCGGTGCGCTGCACTCCTTCTGGAACGGCGCCGGCTTCGTCGAGGGCATCCGCAGCCTCCTGTACTTCGACCGCGACGGACTGACGGGCGATGTGGGGACGTTGGTCGTCTGGCTGGTCGTCGGTCTGCTGGTCACGGCCCTCGCCGGTGCCGTCGAGCGTGGGCGTGCGCGGGGAGCCGTACGGGAGGATCCGACGATCGTGCCGCCGGCGGAGTCGCGGCAGCGCGGCAGGTCGCAGGAGCGGGCGGCGGCACAGGAGCGTGAGGCGGCGGAGGAACTGGAGGAGTCGGTCGTCGTCTGACCGTTCCTGTAAGGTGACCGTTCCGGCTGCGGAACGTCCCAGCCCGGGAGTTGCCGAGGAGGTGGGACCCATTACCGCCAGTTCAGGTCGGGTGCTCTCATCTCGGGTCGACGTGGCTCACCGCCGGTAGGCGACCGCGAGAGCGCCCTTCGGTTCACCGAAAGGCTCTCGGCTTCCATGCCTTCCCCATCCGATTCCGTTGTCGCCGCTCTCCGTGCCGCAGGCTGTGTCTTCGCCGAGGACGAGGCGGAGTTGATACTCACCACCGCCCGCACCCCGGACGAGGTCACCGCCATGGTGGACCGGCGCGTCTCGGGCCTGCCCCTCGAACACGTCGTCGGCTGGGCCCGGTTCCACGGTCTGCGTATCTCCGTGGAACCGGGTGTGTTCGTGCCGCGCCGCCGTACCGAGTTCCTCGTCGACCAGGCCGTAGCCCTGGCCCGGAACGTCTCCCTCGTCGTGGATCTGTGCTGTGGCTCGGGCGCGGTCGGCGCCGCGCTGGCGGCGTCCCTCGACGGACCCGAACTGCACGCCGCCGACATCGACCCGGCGGCGGTCCGCTGTGCCCGCCGCAACGTCGCGCCCTTCGGGGGCCAGGTCCACCAGGGCGACCTGTACGCGGCTCTGCCCGACACCCTGCGCGGTCGCGTGGACGTCCTCGCCGCCAACGTGCCGTACGTCCCCACGGACGAGGTCGGTCTGCTGCCGCCGGAGGCCCGCGACCACGAGCCGCTCACCGCCCTCGACGGTGGCGCGGACGGCCTCGACGTCCTGCGCCGGGTGGCCGCGGAGGCCCCCCGCTGGCTGGCCCCCGGCGGCAGCCTCCTGGTCGAGACGAGCGAACCCCAGGCGCCCCTGGCCGTGGAGGCCTTCGCGCGCAGCGGCCTGATCGCCGGCCTGGCCGTCTCCGACGAGTTGTACGCCAACGTCGTGATCGGCACCAGACCCTGAACGGCCGGGCCCTGCGTGACCGGGCCCCGAGCGTCCGGACCGTGGGTGGCCGGGCCCGGCCGCCCGGCATGCCGCGTCCGGCCCTGGATCGTCACCCCGCCCCGGTCACGCCGCCACACTGTGGCTGACCGGACGCAGGAGACGGAGGCCAGACCGTGAGCAGCGCCCAGGAGCTCCACGTGCGGGACGTCGAGGCGTCCGTTCCCGCCGACGCGCCGAGGAGTGTGCTGCTCCTGTCGGGAGGCATGTGCAGCAGGGCGTTCTACGACGACAGGGTCTGCGCGCCGGCGCTCCTGCGCGCGCCGGTGATGGTGGCGGGCGGCCACTTCTCCGGCCCGGTGGTGCTGTTGTCCCCGGCCTTCTCGCGCCCGGACGAACCCAGGTCGCCGGCCGTCGCCGACCGGCTCGGGAGGCTCCCGGTCATCGGGGCTCTGACCTGGTGGGCCCTGGTGCGGATGGCGTCGCGCGCCATGGCGGGCGGCCTGCCCCGGGCGCCGCGCGGCGCTGGTCGCGGAGTTCGGGAAGAACGCCCCGGCGTTCTGTCGCCGGGAGATCCGGCACTGCGTCGCCCACCGCGACCGCCATGGCTCCCTGGTGGCGCGGCTCCGCGCGTCGGGCGGCCCGGCCGGGGTCGTACGCGGCGACCGGGACGAGATCGGGCTGACCGCCGAGGAGCGGGCCGGGTTCGAGACCGGCCCGAACGTCGCGATCGTCATCGTCCCCGACGCCGGGCACCTGGTCGTGGTCGGCCAGTCCGCCCGGTGGCCGAACTCGTCGCCGGGATGGCCCTCGGCTGAGCGGCCCGGAGCGGCCCGGAGTGACCCTCCTCATTGTGCAACTAGTTGCACAAGGCGTGTCCCGTCGTCTACAACAGACGTACGTCACCGCGCACGGAGGGCCCGATGAGCCGTTACCCGCACCTGCTGAACCCGCTCGACCTGGGATTCACCACGCTCCCCAACCGCGTGCTCATGGGCTCCATGCACGTGGGTCTGGAGGAGGCCGAGCGAGGCTTCGAGCGGATGGCGGAGTTCTACGCCACCCGGGCCCGCGGCGGTGTCGGCCTCATGGTCACCGGTGGCATCGCGCCCAACGAGGCGGGACGGCCCTACGAGGGTGGCGCGAAGCTGACCACCGACGCCGAGGCCGAGCAGCACGCCGAGATCACCGCCGCGGTGCACCGCGAGGGCGGGAAGATCGCGATGCAGATCCTGCACTTCGGGCGGTACGCCTACCACCAGGACCTGGTCGCGCCCAGCGCCCTGCAGGCACCGATCAGCCCGTTCACCCCGCACGCGCTCACCGATGCCGAGGTCGAGCAGACGATCGACGACTACGCGCGTGCCGCCCGGCTCGCGCAGCGGGCCGGCTACGACGGCGTCGAGATCATGGGCTCCGAGGGCTACCTGATCAACGAGTTCATCGCCCTCCAGACCAACCGGCGCGAGGACCGCTGGGGCGGCTCCTACGAGAACCGGATGCGCTTCCCCGTCGAGATCGTCCGCCGGGTGCGCGAGGCCGTCGGCGAGAACTTCATCATCATCTACCGCCTTTCAATGCTGGACCTGGTGCCCGGCGGCTCCTCGCTGGACGAGGTGATCACACTCGCCCGGGCCGTGGAGGCCGCCGGAGCCACGATCATCAACACCGGCATCGGCTGGCACGAGGCCCGTATCCCCACCATCGCCACCTCCGTCCCGCGCGGCGCGTACGCCTGGGTGACCAAGAAGGTGATGGGCGCCGTCTCCGTCCCCCTCGTGACCACCAACCGCATCAACACCCCCGAAATCGCGGAGCGGTTGCTGGCGGACGGCCACGCCGACATGGTGTCGCTCGCCCGGCCGATGCTCGCCGACCCCGACTTCGTCGCCAAGGCGGCGGCCGGGCAGCCGGAGGCCATCAACACCTGCATCGGCTGCAACCAGGCCTGCCTCGACCACACCTTCAGCGGCCGGATCACCTCGTGCCTGGTCAACCCGCGGGCCTGCCACGAGACCGAGCTGGTCCTCGCCCCGACCCGGCTGCGCAAGCGCGTGGCCGTGGTGGGCGCGGGCCCCGCCGGACTGGCCTGCGCGGTCTCCGCGGCCGAGCGCGGCCACGACGTCACGCTCTACGACGCCGCGGGCGAGATCGGCGGCCAGCTGAACGTGGCCCGCAAGGTCCCCGGCAAGCAGGAGTTCGACGAGACGATCCGGTACTTCCGGACCCAGCTCGAACGGCACGGCGTGGACGTGCGGTTGAACACCCGAGTCGCCGCCGGTGACGTGTCCGGCTACGACGAGGTCGTGATCGCCACCGGCGTGCTTCCGCGGACCCCCGAGATACCCGGTGTCGACCACCCCAGTGTCGTCGGCTACCTCGACGTCCTGCGGGACGAGGCCCCTGTCGGCGACCGGGTCGCGATCCTCGGCGCCGGCGGCATCGGCTTCGACGTCGCCGAGTACCTCACCGACGGCGGCGACAAGGCGAGCGAGGACCCGGCGACGTACTTCCGCAACTGGGGCGTCGACATGGACTACCGCGCCCCCGGCGGCCTCGGCACGCCCGAGCGGTCCGCACCGCCGCGCACCGTCCACCTCCTGCAGCGCAAGGCCTCAAAGGTCGGCGCCGGACTCGGCAAGACCACGGGCTGGATCCACCGCACCGAGCTCAAGCACCGCGGCGTCACCATGGTTCCGGGCGTCCAGTACGACCGTATCGACGACGCCGGACTGCACGTCACCGTCGACGGCGCGGGCCAGGTGCTGGAGGTCGACACCATCGTGCTGTGCACCGGGCAGGAGCCCCGTCGTGACCTGTACGACGAGCTGTCCGCCGCGGGGCACAGCGTGCACCTGATCGGTGGTGCCGACGTGGCCGCCGAGCTGGACGCCAAGCGGGCCGTCAAGCAGGGCACGGAGCTCGCGGCGGCGTTGTAGGCCGCCGGGCACACACGACAGCGAGGGCCGTCCCGGGGGCGGCCCTCCCTAGGATGAACCCATGTCACTCCCGCACGCGATCCTCACCGCTCTGCTCGAAAGGCCCTCGTCGGGACTCGAACTCACCAGGCGGTTCGACAAGTCGATCGGCTACTTCTGGTCGGCGACGCATCAGCAGATCTATCGCGAGCTGGGAAGGCTGGAGTCCGAGGGATACATCCGCGCCCTGCGGTCCGCGCAGCCGGCCCGGGGACAGAAGAAGAGCTACGAAGTGCTGCCGGCGGGCCGCGACGAACTGGCCCGCTGGACCGCCGTGAGCCAGGACCCCAAGCCCCTGCGCGACACGATGCTGCTGCGGCTGCGGGCCTCGGCCGTCGTCGGCACCGCGGGCATCGAGACCGATCTGCGGCGTCATCTCGCCCTTCACCAGCGCCAGTTGGCGGAGTACGAGGAGATCGAGGAGCGTGACTTCCCACCCGTCAGGAACGCCCCCCAGGACCGACTGCGGCACCTCGTGCTGCGGGCCGGTATCGACCTGGAGACCTTCTGGACCCAGTGGCTGAGCCATGCGCTGGAGGAGTTCGAGCACCTGGGGGACCGGCCGCCCGAGCGGGAGGGTACGAGCTCCGGGCCCGCATCGGACGCCCCCGAGGAGGACCGGTCCGCGTCGGGCTGACGTGCGGGGGACCGGTCCTTGCCGGGCTGACGTGCGGAGGACCGGTCCGTGTCGGACGGGCGGCCGTCGGAGCGACGGGCCGGCGGGTCAGAGCCGTTGGGGCTTGGACCTGCGGCGCAGGAACCAGGCCGTCGCCACGACACCCGTGGTCACCAGGGCCCCGCCGACCATGGTGGTGGCCGTGCCGCGGTCCGTGGCCGCCCCGCCGAGACCGCCCAGCACCCCGCGCGTCGGCGCGGCGGCCGTCGCCGAGACGGCGGGTTCCGAGGGCGCGGAGGGCGCGGAGGACACGGAGGACGCCGAGAACGTCGAAGTTGCCGAGGGTTCCGAGGGCGCCGAGGAGGCCGAGGAGGCGGACGGCGCCGACGGCGCGGAGACCTTCACGGCCTGGGTGCCCGCCGTCCGCCCGTCCTGGCAGAGCACGATGACCGTGTACGTGCCGGCGCCGACGTTCGACCACACGGCCGACTGACCCGCGCTCGTCCCGGACAGCGACACCTGTCGCCCCTGGGAGAAGTTGGACTGTCCACCGGAGAGCAGGGAGGCGCTGCCGAAACCGCCGTCCACGTTCCGGCAGGCACTGGTGGTGACCGTGACCCTGGAACCACTGGCGCTCACGGAGATGCCCGAAGCGGCCGCGGCGGCGGTCACCGTGACCAGGGTCAGCGGAAGCGCGGCGAAGGCCATGGCCGGGCCCGAGCGGCGGAAATCCCGATTAGTGCGCATTGGACTGTCCTCCAGCGGCACGGTCGGCGGGACGTCCGGTGCGCCGCCGAGGATCGGAAAGGCCCGTGCGGCCTCGGGACGAGCCAACGTGCCCCCGGTCGGGCCCGCATGCGGACGGGACCGGGCAGGTGACGAATTCCTTCGTCCGGCGGACGGACGTCTCGCCCGCGGGCCGGCCTACGGTACGACGGGGTGACGCCCGTCATCCCCCGCCCGTCGTCACGGACCGTTCCGTCGAGAACCCGCCCCAGGTCCCGTCCGGCAGCTTCGCCCGCAGCCGCACCCGGTACGCGACCCCGGCGTCCCGGCCGACATAGAAGCTGTACGTGGACCTGCCGCGGGGAGGCGTGCCGCCCCAGACGAGCGAGGTCGCCTGGTGGCCGTCCAGGTCGATCCGGTACTCCGTGATCACGCCGTCCGTGCGGGGCGGGATCCAGGACAGGTCCAGGTAGTAGGCGCCGTCCGTCCGGTGGGCGCCGACGCGGAAGTCGGTCGGCGCGGTGCCCCGGCCGTCGCCCGCGCCCGGTTCGGTGGCCAGCCGAACGGCGGCGCTCGCGGGGGAGACGTTGTCGGCCGCGTCGCGTGCCCTGACGGTGAAGGAGTAGTCGGTGCCGGGGCGCAGCCCGGTGACCACCGTCGCGGTCTGTGCGCCGCCGACGCTGTGGATCTTCGAACCGCCCTGGTAGATGTCGTACGAGGCCACGCCCCGGGCGTCCGTGGACGGCGACCACTCCAACTGTGCCGCCCGGCTTCCGACCGTCCTGCCGCGCGGCTGCCCGGGGCGGCTCGGCGCAGTGCGGTCGGCGGCGACCGCGGCCGGTGTGGTGGCGCGGACCTCGGTGCTCGGCGGTCCGGGGTTCCCGTCGGAGTCCAGGGCCCGGACGGTGAAGACGTAGGTCGTGGACGGAGCGAGCCTGGTGACGTCCACCATGTGCTCCGCGCCGGGCACCCGATCGACCTTGGTAGTGCCGCGATACACCTCGTAGGCGGTGACCTCCGGCTTTCCGGAGACCCGGTTCCACATCACGTGCACGCTGGACGAACTGCCCGCCGCCGCGGTGACCCCCATCGGTGCCGGAGGCAGTGGCCGGCCGGGGCTGTCCGCACCCCCGGCGCACGAGGTCATGACGAGCAGTGAGCCGCACACCAACGCGGGGAATACGCGTCGCACGGGCCTTCCTCCCCTCGACGGGATTGGTCTGTACCTATAAGACACGGCCGGCGCGGCCACATCAAGAGGACGGACGGGCGTTCGTCGGACCGCCGTCGGCTCCGTATGCTGATCCCTGACGCGGTGCGAACTCACCCACCGTTCACGGGAGTTCGCGCCCACGGCGCGGACCGCTGTCGTCGCTGTTCCCGCGCCGGTGAGGGCGGTCGAGCGGCCCGAGCCGACCGAGGCTCGGGCCCTCGGCCGCGGCCCGCGCCCGCCCGGCCCGCCGTGCACCTTCCGGCCCTCTCAGGTGGCCGCTCCGTCGGACGCGCACCAGATTGGGTGAAAGCCCGTCGACGTTTGTCCCAGGAGAGGGTCTTCATCGTGCGTGCCCTATGTGCCCTGCGTGCCTTACGTGTTCGGTCGCTCACGCTGGTCGCGGTCGGCGCCACCGTGCTCGTGCCCGCGATGTGCGCCGCGGCCGACCCGGACCCCACCGCGCCCGCGACGGGGGAGGGGACCGTACTGGCCGCCGACCTCCTCGCGAAGGTGCGTGACTGCGTTCCCGTGTCGAAGGGGCGCTATCGCACCGACGAAGGCACCCGCGCCGAGATCCCCGTCTGCGGGGCGCGGGGCGTCGTCTTCTGGAAGGCCGACATGGACATCGACTGCGACGGGCGCCCCGGCGCCGTGTGCAACCGTCGGACCGACCCGCTCTTCTCCGCGGCCACCGCCTACCGGCAGACGGACGGGCGTTACCTGAGCGCCGAGACCCTTCCGTACGTCGTCGTGCCCGCCCCCAGCCCCCTCTGGAATCACGGCGACCACGGGATCCGTGGCGGGTCGGTGGTCGCCGTGATCTACCGGGACCGGGTCCAGTACGCGGTCGTCGGAGACATCGGCCCGCGCCGCATCATCGGCGAGGCCTCGTACGCCACCGCCAAGGCGCTCGGCATCGGCGGCGACCCGCGGTACGGCGGGGCGGACTCGGGGGTCACCTACATCGCCTTCAGGAACTCCCGGGTGAATCCCATCGAGGACCACGCGGCCGCCCTGGCGGAGGGTGAGCGGCTGGCCAGGCTGTTCCTGCAGGACGGATGAGCGGCGGCCTTCTCCTCGGCCCACTTGGGCTGCCCGAAGGCGCCGTCGCCGTCGCGGCGGGTGCGGGCCGGTCCCCCGGAGCGGGCGCCGGGCGGGGAGCCCCCGGGCGCGAACCCGGGGGCTCCGGACCAGGGACCTCGACCCCTGCCTCCGCCCATGCCCCGACTCCGGTCACGGAACGCCGGGCTTCGGCCCTCCGCCGGTAGGCCCCTCGCCCGCGTCCGCCTCACGCGTCGTCCGGATCACGCTTTCCGGTACGTGTACGCCTCCGCGGCCGCCGCCTCGACGGCCGCGAGGTCGGCTCCCGCCGAGGCCGTGACGACCGCGGCCACCGCGCCTTCGACGAAGGGCGCGTCCACCAGGCGGGTGTTGCCGGGCAGTTCGTCGCCCTCCGCGAGGAGGGCCTTCACCGTGAGCACCGCGCTGCCGAGATCCATGAGGACGGCCACCCCGGCGCCACGGTCGACGGAGGCGGCCGCCGCCGAGATCAGTTCGGCGCTGGTGCCCAGACCGCCGTCCGCCGTGCCGCCGGCCGGGGCGACGGGCGCGATCGTGCCGCCGCCCGCGAGCCCCGTCGCCAGTTCGGCGACCGAGGCGGCGACGGCTGCGCTGTGCGAGACGAGCACGATGCCGACGAGCCTGTCCGCGGTGTTGTCCAAGCTACTCACCGGACGCCTCCACCAGTGCCGCGATCAGCAAGGACGACGAGGTGGCGCCGGGATCCTGGTGCCCGATGCTGCGCTCGCCCAGATAACTCGCCCTGCCCTTGCGGGCCTGCAACGGGATCGTGGCGACGGCGCCCTCCTCAGCGGCCGTGGCGGCGGCCGCGAAGGAGTCGGAGAGCGCGTCCACCGCGGGGACCAGCGCGTCGATCATCGTCTTGTCGCCGGGTGCGGCCCCGCCCAGGGCCATGACCGCGTCGACGCCCGCCCGCAGCGCGTCGGTGAACTGTTCCTCGGAAACCTCGGCGGCGTCCCCGAGGGCCTTTCCCGTACGGCGCAGCAGGGTGCCGTACAAGGGCCCCGACGCGCCGCCGACCGTGGAGATCAGCTGGCGTCCGGCGAGCGTGAGGACGGCGCCGGGGGTGTCCGGCGCGTCCTTCTCCAGCACGTTCACCACGGCGGTGAACCCGCGCTGCAGATTGCTGCCGTGGTCGGCGTCACCGATCGGCGAGTCCAGAGCCGTGAGCCGCTGCGCCTCACGGTCCACCGACGCGGCGGTCGCCGTCATCCAACGGCGGAAGAAATCGGCGTCGAGCACAGAATCTCCTTGCGTGGTACCTACGTTGGGCCGATGAGATGAGTCGTGGTCCTGACCGGGGTCGCGGTGGCGACCGTGGCTGTGGCTGTGGCTGTGGCTGTGGCTGTGGCTGTGGCAGTGATCGTGGCCTGCCGGGCGGCGGGCCGTTTCACACACCCCAGCGCAGGCCCGGTGTCTTCACCGGCGCGTCCCACAGGCGCAGCAGCTCCTCGTCGACCTGGCACAGCGTCACCGAGGCACCGGCCATGTCCAGCGAGGTGACGTAGTTACCGACCAGTGTGCGCGCGACGGGGATCCCGCGCTCGCCGAGCACCCGCTGCACCTCCGCGTTGAACCCGTACAGCTCCAGGAGCGGGGTCGCGCCCATGCCGTTGACCAGGACGAGAACGGGATTGCGCGGGTTCATGTCCTCCAGGATCGCGTGCACCGAGAAGTCGGCGATCTCGCGCGAGGTCATCATCGCGCGCCGCTCGCGGCCGGGCTCGCCGTGGATGCCGACGCCCAACTCCAGTTCCCCGGGCGGCAGGTCGAAGGTGGGGCTGCCCTTGGCCGGAGTGGTGCAGGCGCTGAGCGCGACACCGAAACTCCGGGAGTTCTCGTTGACCTGCCGGGCGAGCGACTCCACCCGCTCCAGCGGGGCGCCCTCCTCGGCCGCGGCGCCCGCGATCTTCTCCACGAACAGCGTCGCGCCCGTGCCGCGCCGGCCGGCCGTGAAGAGACTGTCGGTGACGGCGACGTCGTCGTTGACCAGCACCTTGGCGATCTGGATGCCCTCGTCCTCGGCGAGTTCGGCCGCCATGTCGAAGTTCAGCACGTCACCGGTGTAGTTCTTCACGATGAACAGCACACCCGCGCCGCTGTTCACGGCGGCGGCGGCCCGCAGCATCTGGTCCGGTACAGGAGAGGTGAAGACCTCGCCCGGACAGGCCGCCGACAGCATGCCGGGACCGACGAAACCGCCGTGCAGGGGCTCGTGGCCCGATCCGCCGCCGGAGACCAGGCCCACCTTTCCGGCCACCGGGGCGTCACGTCGTACGATCACGCGGTTCTCGACATCCACCGTGAGGTCCGGGTGCGCGGCCGCCATTCCCCGCAGCGCGTCCGCGACCACCGTCTCCGCCACGTTGATCAGCATCTTCATGGGTACCTCCTGGTGAGCGTAAGAGTGGAGCCCGTGACCTGCGTTCGCGCCTGTTCGTTGGGCATGGAGGGCGTTCGGTTCCGGCGGTCGTCGCTGCTGAGGGCTCGTCACTGCGAAGTATCGGTCTTGGAAGGGCGATGGTCACGTGTACCGACACGCTCGGGTCGGTTCGGGTCGTGTACCGGCCGGCGGGCGGCGCCGTCGGGTCGGCGAACCCCCGCGGATCGGTCCATGAGCGGTAACTGATGGATCCGCGGTTGATTTCGCTCGTCGTGACGGGTGCACGGGAACGACGGAGACGGCAAGGGGCGGGACGGACATGGTGTGGCGTGGCGGGTGGGCACGGTACGGCCGGGTACTCGCGGCGGCGGTCGGCATGACGGCGATAGCCGTCACCACCTCCGTCTGGAGCGCGCAGGCCGGCCCCGTCGAGAGCAGGCCCGGGCGAGCGGTGGCCCCGGCCCGCCCTGCCGGGCCGCGCGCCCAGGGGCCCGCGAGGGCGCCGGTGTCGGTGGACATCGCCCATGCCTCGGACCGCGGTGCCCGGGGCGTCAACATCACCGTCGACGACGGCCCGGACCCGGTCTGGACACCGCGGGTGCTGGAGGTGCTGCGGGAGTACGGCGTGAAGGCCACGTTCTGCATGGTGGGCACCCAGGCCCGGGCGCACCCGGACCTCGTCAGGGCGGTGGTGGCGGCCGGGCACCGGCTGTGCGACCACACGGTGTCGCACGACACCGCCATGGACAAGAAGTCCGAGTCGTACCAGTCGCGGCAGATCCTGGACGCCGAACGCATGATCACCAAGGCGTCAGGAGGCGTGCGGCCGCAGTACTACCGGGCCCCGGGCGGCGCCTTCACGCCGTACAGCCGCAAGCTGGCCGCCTCGCGCGGGATGCGCCCGCTCGGCTGGAACGTCGACTCCAAGGACTTCGAGCGGCCCGGCACCGACGTCCTGGTCGCCACTGTCAAGCAGGAGATCCCCAACGGCCCGACCGTCCTCTTCCACGACGCGGGCGGTGACCGCTCCCAGACCGTCGACGGCCTGCGCGAGATCCTGCCGTGGCTGGAGCAGCAGGGGTACTCCTTCGGTTTCCCCGTGCGCTGACCCGCGGGGCGTGGTGTCAGGGCCGGTGCGTCTCCTGGTCGTGGACCCGGAGGGTGCCCCGGTCGCTCTCCCGCAGCGCCCGGCCGATGATCAGACGCTGGATCTGGTTGGTGCCCTCGAAGATCTGCATGACCTTGGCCTCGCGCATGTAGCGCTCGACCGGGAAGTCGCGGGTGTAGCCGGCGCCACCCAGTACCTGGACGGCGTCGGTGGTGACCTTCATGGCGTTGTCGGTGGCGATCAGCTTGGCGATGGACGCCTCACAGCTGAACGGGAGTCCCTGGTCCTTGAGCCGCGCGGCGGCGAGCGTGGTGGCGCGGGAGGCCTGCACGGCCGCGGCCATGTCCGCGAGGACGAAGGCCAGCCCCTGGTGTTCGATGATGGGGCGGCCGAAGGTCTCCCGCTCGCGGGAGTAGCGCAGCGCGTGGTCCAGCGCTCCCTGGGCCAGACCCGTGGCCACCGCCGCGATGCCCAGCCGGCCGCAGTCCAGCCCGGCGAACGCGATCGCGAGGCCCTGTCCCTCCTCGCCGATCCGGTACTCCACGGGAACGCGGGCGTTCTCCAGGCGCACGGTGGCGGTGGCCGACCCGGTCAGGCCCATCTTGTGCTCGGGCGGATCGGCGATGACGCCGGGGGTGTCGGCGGGGACGAGGAAGCAGGAAATGGCCCGCGAGCCCGCGTCGGACGTCCGCGCCATGACCGTGTAGAAGTCCGCGTGCCCGCCGTGCGTGGTCCACGCCTTGGCACCGTCGAGCACGTAGTGGTCGCCGTCCCTGACGGCCCGCGTGCGCATCGCCGCGGGGTCGGATCCGGCATGGGCCTCGGACAGGCAGTACGCGCCGAGCAGTTCCCCGCCGAGCATGCCGGGCAGCCACTTGTGCTTCTGCTCCTCGGTGCCGAACGCGGCCAGGGCGAAGCAGGACAGCGCGTGCACCGAGACGCCGACCGCGACGCTGGCCCACACGGCGGCGATCTCCTCGACGACCTGGAGGTAGACCTCGTACGGCTGGCCGCCACCGCCGTACTCCTCGGCGTACGGCAGGCTCAGCAGGCCGGCCCGGCCGAGGGTGCGGAAGACCTCGCGGGGGAACTTCTCCTCGGCTTCGGCTTCGGCGACGCGAGGGGCGAGCTCCTTCTCGGCGAGCTCGCGGGTCAGGCCGATCAGATCGACGGCTTCCTGGGCGGGCAGCGTTCGGGTGGCTGGCATGGTGATTCCTCGGTCGCTCGGGAATTAATGATACGGCGATCGATACAACAGTATCGTTTTTGGTACCGTATGGCCATGCAGTCCAGAGATGGATCCGCCGGCCCGCTCGCGGGCCTGCGCGTCCTGGAACTCGCGGGACTCGGGCCGGCTCCGCACGCGGCCATGGTGCTGGCCGACCTGGGCGCCGACGTGGTGCGGGTCGAGCGGCCGTCCGGCCGGGCGCTCAGCCTGGGCCCCGCCGGCGCGACCGACGCCGTGCAGCGTGGCCGCCGGTCGGTCTTCGCCGATCTCAAGGATCCCGCGGGACGGGCGCTGGTGCGAGGTCTGGCGGCGCGGGCCGACGTGCTCATCGAGGGCCTGCGGCCGGGTGTCGCCGAGCGGCTCGGGATCGGCCCGGACGACTGCCGCGAAGCGAACCCGCGGCTCGTCTACGCCCGGATCACCGGCTGGGGTCAGGACGGCCCCCTCGCCCGGGATCCCGGGCACGACCTGAACTACATCGGGCTCACCGGCGTCCTGCACGCGATGGGCCGGGGCGACGGGCCGCCGGCCCCGCCGCTGAACCTCGTGGGGGACTTCGGCGGCGGATCCATGCTGCTGGTCGTGGGCGTCCTGGCCGCGCTCTGGGAGCGCACCCGATCGGGCGCCGGGCAGGTCGTCGACGCCGCCATGGTCGACGGGACCGCACTGCTGGGCCAGATGGCGTACGCGCTGCGCGGCATGGGGGAGTGGTCGGACGAACGGAGCTCGAACCTTCTCGACGGGGCCGCGCCCTTCTACGACACCTACGCGTGCGGCGACGGCAAGTACCTGGCCGTGGCCGCACTCGAACCGCAGTTCTTCTCAGCCCTGCTCGACGGGCTCGGGCTGGTCCCCGCCGAGCTGCCCGCGCAGGGCGACCGTGACGGGTGGCCGGTGCTGCGGTCCCGGTTCGCGGACAGGTTCGCCTCCCGCACACGCGACGAGTGGGCGGAGCACTTCGCCGGAACGGACGCGTGCGTGACGCCCGTGCTCACCTTCGCCGAGGCGGGCGCCCACCCGCACATGGTGGCCCGGCGCACCCTGGTCGAGGTCGACGGCATCCTGCAGGCCGCACCGGCGCCGCGCTTCTCGCGCACCCCCAGCAGACAGCCCTCGGCGCCCCGTGCGGCGGGCGCGGACACCGAGTCGGTGCTCCGTGACTGGGGCGTCGACTCCTCGCCCCCGGCGGTGCGGTCAGGGTGAGACGGCGTGCACGATGAGCGAGGCCAGCTCCGCGTAGGCCTCCGCGTCGCTCAGCCCGGTGCGCGCGGCCACCTCGCCGCGCTGGATCTCCTGCATGGTGGCGGCCACCACCTCGCCCACGAACGCGGCATGGACGTCACGGAACGCGCCCGCGGCGACACCGTCCGCGATCAGCTGTCTGATCCGGGCAGCGGCGAGGCGGGTGTTGGCCTCGTACACCTCGCGGGCCGGTTCGAACTGGGCCATGTCGTCGAGGAATCGCCGGGACAGCGGTCGCAACCGCTCGGCGACCGCGTTCAGGTAGACCACCACGCGGTCGGCCGGCGCGGAGGTGTCCGCCACCTGCTTCTCGATGGCGCCGGCCGCCTCCCGGAAGTAGTGCTTCACCGCCTCCCGGACCAACTCCTGCTTGCTGCCCGCGAGTTGGTACAGCGTCGTCTTCGAGCAGCGCAGCCGCTCGGTCAGCTCGTCGAGCGTGAACGACGCGAACCCCTCCGCCGCCAGCAAGGCGACGAGCCGTTCGAGGAGGTCTGTCTGGCGCGCTGTTCGACGTGTGGACGGCATGACCTCAGCGTAACCGCTCACGTTCGCGGGGCCGGATCCCGGCAGGCGGGCCCCGGGCCGTCGCGCCACCCGCGCCGCCGGGCCCGCTCCTTCGGCGGCCCGCACCGCTCCGCGCGGCCGGCCCGATCCCATCGACACCCCGGAGCGACGATCCGGCGAACGTCTTCCGACCGGGATCACCGGGTCCCGCGCGCAGCAGGCCGGCCGGGGACGGAAATGACTGGTCCACCGGTCCCGGGGGTCGGTAGCCTCCGTCCGTGATCGAAGACGGGGCAGCGGTTGTGGGGCGGCGTACCGGGGTGCAACTGGAGGACGAGCAGACGGAATCGCCTCGCGAGGTCTGCTGGCGGGGCAGGGGCGTCGCCTTCGCGCCGCTCGACGCCGACGACGCGGAGCTGATCCACGTCTGGCGCTCCGACCCCGTTGCCGCCCACGAAATCGGCATCTGGCCGCGTTCCCTCTCTGGCGTGCGCGAGCGTATCGAGCGCGACCGCGACGAGCACGACCGCGACGACTTCCTCGTCCTGCTCCCCGACGGCACACCGATCGGCCACATCGCCCTGACGGACCAGGACATGGTCGACGGCACAGCCGAGATCATGCTGCTTCTGGACCCCGGCCACCGGGGCCGGGGCCATGGCGCGGACGCCGTCGACGCGCTGGTCGACCTCGCCTTCGGTGAACTGCCCATGCACCGCGTCCAGGCGGTCACCCACACCACCAACACCGGGGCCCTCGGCGTCCTGGCGAGGTCGGGGTTCGTTCAGGAGGGGGTGCGCCGCTCCGCCTGCCTGCACCGGGGCCGTCGGTACGACGTCGCGGTGCTGGCCCTGCTCCGCGACGAGTGGCAGGAGCTCACCCGACCCCGGTCCTGGGACCTGCAGGACGGATCTCCGACGATCCCCGACCGGCGAAGAACCTCCGACCCGGTTGCCTAAGGGCTGTCCCGTAACCCCCGTGGATCAGCGCGCGGCGTCGGATGCGGTGCATCGCAAGGCGGAGGGTCGTCCTCATGCTGGGCGTATTCGGGCGATCCGGCAACGCGGCGAGGTGCCGCAGCTGTCGTCGTGCGCCCACCGGGGATCACGGGACAGCCCTTAGGGGCGCACCGCGGCCCGCCGCTCCAGAATGGCCAGGGCCCGTTCCGCCCACCGGATGTTCTCCTCCTCGAAGGAGCGCCCCCGCATCAGGGTGAGATAGGGGCCCACACGCTCCGCGCGGGCCAGGAACTCGTCCTCGGTGCGTCCGTCCAGCAGTCGCGCGCGCAGCCGCTCGTAGCGGGCCAGCTTGGCGCGCGCCCACTCCAGCCGCTCGGCGATCGCCGCCCGTACGGCCGCGTCGTCGCCCGCGTCGACGGACTGCACCTTGACCAGCAGTTCGTCGCGGATGGCGGTGGGTTTCGGAGGGTCCGCGGTGAACTCGCGCAGGGCGACGCGGCCCGCCGCGGTGAGGGAGAAGACCCGCTTGTTCGGCCGCCGCTCCTGCCGCACCAGCCGGGCCTCGATGAGTCCCTCGGACGTCATCCGCTCGAGTTCCCGGTAGAGCTGCTGCGGGGTCGCCATCCAGAAGTTGGCCACCGAGGCGTCGAACCCCTTGGCCAGGTCGTACCCCGACGCCTCACCCTCCAGGAGCGCGGCGAGGACCGCGTTGCGCAATGCCATGGGCCAAGGCTAGACGGCATACACCCCCGCGACTAATCTCTTACGCACCTATTCAATTAGTTGACTATGAGAGCGGGGACCCCGATGCACCCCTTCCGCAAGGCCGTGGAGGCCGGAGACCTCGCCGCGGTCGAGGAGCTGCTGGCCGACGACGTCGTGTTCACCAGCCCCGTCGCCTTCAAGCCGTACCCGGGCAAGGCGATCACCGCGGCCATCCTGCGCGGCGTCACCCGCGTCTTCACCGACTTCCGCTACGTAAGGGAGATCGCGGGCGCCGACGGCCGTGACCACGCGCTGGTCTTCACGGCGAAGGTGGGCGACAAGGAGATCAACGGTTGCGACTTCCTGCACTTCGACGAGGACGGCAGGATCGACGACCTGATGGTCATGGTCCGCCCGCTCTCGGCGGCTCATGCGCTCTCCGAGGCGATGGGCGCGCAGTTCGAGCGGATCTCGCGGGAGGCGGCGGACGCCGCGGGACAATGAGCCGCGCCCCCGGTGCCGGGCGTCCACGCGGGGTTTGACGCGATCCCCGGGGGCTACCCGCGCCGGGTGACCACGACGAAGACGAAGGTGAAACAGACGACTGCGCCGGCACCCGAGCAGGAGCCGGTCCGCTTCCCCGAATCGGTCCGCTTCCCGGAACCGACCCTCCTCCAGGAACCGGTCCGCTTCCTGGAAGACCGCTTCGACTGCGCGCAGGCCTGCGTCGAGTGCGCCCGCGCCTGTGCGCTGCGGGCGAGCTGCATGGATCCCGACGGACCCAAGGTGCGGCAACTCGCGCGGCGGATGGGCCTCATGTGCGCCGAGGTGTGCGACGCGACCTGCCTCGTCCTGGACGGGCAGCACCCCCGGGGCGAGGCGGGCATCCGTGTCCAGGTCGAGTGGTGCCGGTCCGTCTGCCGCGAGTGCGCGGACGTCTTCGACCGGTGTCCCGGTGCGCAGGTCAGCGCGCGGGCCTGCCGCGCGTGCGCCCAGGCCTGCACGGACTTCCTCGCGACCCTGCTACCCGCCTGAGCCGGCCGCTTCCGCCGACGGGACGAGTGGCCGTCCGACTCGTACGTTCCAGCGCCCGGAGCGGCCGCTGAACTCGGTGGCGGTCAGGGGCGGTACGTCGACCCGCCAGAACGCCGACTCCGGCGCGCCCAATACCCGTACCACCAGGGCCCGTACCACCTCCGGCTCCACCACGGCGACGGTCCGGCCCGTCAACTGCGCGGCCGTGTCGAGGCAGTCCGCCACCCGGTCGCAGAACGCCCGTACCGACTCCCCGCCGTGCGGTGCCGCACCGGGATCGGCCAGCCACCGGGCCACCGCCTCCGGTTCCTTCGAGCTGACCTCCTCCAGCGTCGCGCCACGCCATCGGCCCACGTCGAGACCGGCCAGCTCCGGAACGTCCAGCATCGCGTCCAGGCCCAGCGCGTCAGCGGTCTCGCGGCACCGCACGCTGGGGGAGACCCACAGCCGCTCCGCGCCGGGCACCGCGCCCGCGGCGGCCCGCGCGAGCCGCAGCCCCGCGGCCTCCACCCGGCCCCCTTCGTCGAAGCGGGCCTCCCGCAGCGCCGCGCTGAGCGCGGCTGAGATCAAGATCACTCGGCTCGTCATACGTTCACTCTCGTGCGCTGTCGTGTTCATCCGTGCCCAAATCCCCCGCCGGAACCGGGAATCCACCCACCCCGACCGGGCCCCGGCACGCAACTGCGCTCCTGCCACGCGCCCTTGGCCGGGCCCGGGCTTCGCGGTACGGTCGGGATGATATTGACGACGGTTCGGCGGAAGTCCGGTGGGAGTCCGGCACGGTCGCGCCACTGTATGCCCAGCGCACGCCACCCCTCCCAGGGGCGGCGGAGGTCGAGCAAGTCAGACCCGCGGCCGTCGTCCTGTGCACCACCGAGACGGGACGCGAGTTCCCCAGGAGGTACCGCCCCATGGCGCAGTCCGTCGCCCAGCCGACCGCCACCCCCACCGCCGTTCCCGCCAAGCTGCCGATCGGTGCGATCGTCCCCTGGGCGGTCTTCTTCGGCGTCCTGATGCTGGTCCTGCTCTACTTCGTCGGCGCCGAACAGGGCGCCACCTCCGTCGTGTCCGGTGAGAACGTCCACGAGTGGGTGCACGACGCCCGCCACCTCCTCGGTTTCCCCTGCCACTGACGGCTCGCACAGAAGGGGGCGCCCGACCGGGCGCCCCCTCACGCATGTCAGCGCCATTCCCTATTTCTGGAACACGTTCTACGGTGTGCGCCGTCAGGTCCCGCCTTGGGGAGCCAGGAGGCGCCGTGCATCTCGAATACACGCCGGAGCAGCAGCGGTTGCGGACCGAACTGCGCGACTACTTCGCCGAGCTGGTGCCCGACAACGCCTATGCCCGCTACGGCGACCCGGCGGCGCAGAAGCGGTTCTACCGTGAGACGATCCGCCGCCTCGGCGCGGACGGCCGGCTCGGTGTGGGCTGGCCCAAGGAGTACGGCGGCAGCGGCCTCACGCCCATGGAGCAGTTCATCTTCTTCGACGAGGCCGCCCAGGCGGGCGTACCGCTGCCCCTGATGGCGCTGAACACCGTCGGCCCGACGATCATGCAGTTCGGTACCGAGGAGCAGAAGGGGTACTTCCTGCCCAGGATCCTCTCCGGCGAGATCGACTTCGCGATCGGCTACAGCGAGCCCGACGCGGGCACCGATCTGGCCGCGCTGAAGACCCGGGCCGTACGCGAGGGCGACGAGACCACCGGCCACTACACGGTCAACGGGCAGAAGATCTGGACGACGAACGGCGACACCGCCGACTGGGTGTGGCTCGCCGTCCGCACCGACCCGGACGCCCCGCCCCACAAGGGCATCACCATGCTCCTCGTACCGACCTCCGACCCCGGCTACTCCTGCACCCTCATCAACACCCTCGCCTCGCACGACACCACCGCCAGCTACTACGAGAACATCCGCGTCCCCGTCTCCCGCCGGGTCGGTGAGGAGAACAAGGGCTGGCGGCTGATCACGAACCAGCTCAACCACGAGCGCGTCACCCTCGCCGCCCACGGCACCATGGCGATCCGTGCCCTGCACGACGTCCAGCGCTGGGTCATGGAGACCAAGCTCGCCGACGGCCGCCGGGTCGTCGACCTCCCCTGGGTGCGCCGCCGGCTCGCGCAGACCCACGCCCGGCTCGACGCCATGAAGCTCCTGAACTGGCAGATGGTGAACGCCGTCCAGCAGGGCACCCTCACCCCGCAGGACGCCTCCGCGGTCAAGGTGTACGGCTCCGAGGCGCGTCGGGACGCGTACGCCTGGCTCATGGAGATCGTCGCCATGCCGGGTGTTCTGAAGGAGGGTTCGGAGGGCGCCGTCCTGCACGGCGAACTGGAACGCGGCTACCGGTCGGCGGTGATCTTCACCTTCGGCGGCGGCAACAACGAGATCCAGCGGGAGATCATCTCGTGGATCGGGCTGGGGATGCCGCGGGTACGGCGTTGACCTGCCGTCGTGGAGGCCTGGCCTTTCACAGCGCCCACCAGCAGTACAGGCGCAGGCCGGCCGGCCGAGCGCGTCGAGCGAGGCCGGCCAGGGCTTCCAGGGCGCCGGCCGCCGTCCCGGCGTCGACCTGGTTCTGCCGCAGTTCGTCGGTCGTGGACCACGACTCCGCGATGCGCCGGAGGTCGCCTCGAGCCGCGGTGACGAGGGCCGCCACCAGAGTGTCCGACAGGCTGAACACGAGCGGGCCGTCGCCGTCCGGCCCGGACAGCAGCTGCCCGGACCGAGGGCGCCGACCGGCCTCCTCATAACTGCAGTCCGTCGCGATCGCCTCGAGACGGGCGAGGGCGACCACCGGGTCGACGCCCTTCAGGGAGACCACGTCGAGCGCGGCCGGGCCCGGCCCCCCGGGCAAGTCACCCACGGCGACGGCGGCTTGGTCGTCAGCGGCGGAGAAGTAGTCGCACAGCGTCATGCCGCCGATTCTGGCACCCACGACTGACAGCCCTGCCGGTACGTCCGGGGCACCAGACGGGCAACCACAGGGTCAGGGTTCGGGGTGACCTGCCTGAATGCCCTGAGCGCCGCCCCGATGCTGGGGGGCACGCCTTCGCGGCCCGTTGGAGCGTCCCATCAGGTGCGCGTCCCGGCGCGCGCCGCGCTGTGGCGGCGCGTGGTGCGGCCGGCGTACGCCGCTCTGCCGCTGTACCTCGCTCCGCCGTCGTACGTCGCTCTGTCGCTGTACCTCGCTCCGCCGGCGTACGCCGCTCTGCCGCTGTACCCCGCTCCGCCGCCGTACCCCGCTCCGCCGCCGTACGCCGCTCTGCCGCCGTACGCCCCGCGGACCGTACGGCGGACCGGCCCCGCCGTCCGCCCGGTGGCCCGGTCGGTGCGCGTCGCGGGCACCGTACCGCGCTGCGTTCCCGCACGTCTTCGTCGGCAACACCCGTCCCCGCACGTGCCGCGCGCCATGGCGCGGCGCCGCTCCGGCTCGCGCCGGGTGCCGTACAAAGTCGGCAGATAACTCGCCATACTGGACGGGCCAGGGGAGGGCGCGGCGAGCAGCGACGGGGGCGATCGCACGAGATGGCGGAGACCAGGCTGATCCAGAGCCGGTACCGACTGCTCGATCTGATCGGGCGGGGAGGCATGGGCGAGGTGTGGCGCGCCCGCGACGAGTCGCTGGGGCGGCAGGTCGCCGTGAAGTGCCTCAAGCCCCTCAGTCCGCACCACGACCCGTCCTTCACCGGTGTCCTGCGGGAGAGATTCCGGCGCGAGGCCCGGGTGGCCGCCGCGCTGCAGCACCGCGGGGTGACCGTGGTGCACGACTTCGGCGAGTCCGACGGTGTGCTGTACCTGGTCATGGAGCTGCTGGCGGGACACAACCTCGGTCAGTTGCTGGAGGACAACAAGCAGCATCCGCTGCCGGTCGCCGACGTCGTCGACATCGCCGACCAGGTGTCGGCCGCGCTCGCGTACACCCATCAACAGGGCATCGTGCACCGGGACCTGAAACCGGCGAACATCATGCGGCTCGCCGACGGCACCGTGAAGATCTGCGATTTCGGCATCGCCCGGCTCGGCCACGACATCGACTTCACGGCCCGGCTGACCGGCACCGGTATCGCGATGGGCACCCCGCACTACATGTCGCCGGAGCAGATCAGCGGTGCCGAGGTCGACCGGCGCAGCGACCTCTACTCCTTCGGATGTGTGCTCTACGAGATCGCCACCGGGGCTCCGCCGTTCGACCTCTCCGACGCGTGGGCGGTCCTCATCAGCCACCGCGACACCTCTCCCGAGCCACCGCGCAGGCGCCGGGCGGAGCTGCCCGAGTACGTCGAGCGGATCATCCTGGACCTGCTGGCCAAGGAGCCGGAGCGGCGCCCGCAGGACGCCGGCGAGCTCGGCCGCCGGATCAGCGAGGGCCGTACGGCGCCGGTGCACGCGCCGACCGTCCTGTCCCCGGTCCTCGGCCGGCCGGCCCCCGACCAGCGGATCCTGGCGTCCTCGGCGCAGCCGCCACCCACCCGCGACCCGGTGCTGCCCTCCTGGACGCGGGGCATGACCACCGGCCACAAGGCGACCGGCGCCGGGCTGCGTGCCACACCGCCGGACGCGTCGGCCGGGCTGACCGGCGAGTGGACCGTACGCCCCTCGACGACGGATTCCGCGCCGCCGGACCGCACCGAACGGCCCACGCCGTCACCGGAGTTGCTCACCGCCCTGGCGGGACGGCACAACGCGGGACTCAGTCTGGGCCGACTGGGCCGGTGGACCGAGGCGGGCGAGGTGCACCGCGCGGTCGCCGCCGAGCGGGAGCACCTCCTGGGCCCCGACCACCCCGACACGCTCGCCAGCCGGTACGAGGTCGGCTTCACGCTCAGCCGCACCGGCCGGGCCGCGGACGCGCTGCACGCCTACGCGCACGTCGCCCGGGCCAGGGAGCGGGTGCTCGGCCCCGACCACCCCGACACCCTGGCCGCCCGACAGGAAACGGCATACGTCCTGGGCCAGTTGGGCCGTCATTTCGAGGCGCACCAGGCCTATACGTCCGTGCTGGCCGCCCGGGAACGCGCCATGGGCCCCGACCATCCGGACACCCTGCGCTGCCGGCACAACCTCGCCTTCAACCTGAGCAGGCTGGGCCGCCTCGAGGACTCCTACCGGATGGCGAGCGGGGTCGCCGACGCCCGCGCGCGGGTGCTCGGTCCGGCCCACCCCGACACTCTTCTCACCCGCTATGAAGTCGCCTATGCGCTGGGTCAGTTGGGGAGATGGCCGGAGGCGCTGAGTACCTACCGGGAGGTGGCCGAGGCGCGGGCGCGGGCCCTCGGCCCCGACCACCCGGACACGCTCTCCGCCCGCTACGAGGTCGCCATCAGTCTCGGCCGGCTCGGCCGCAGCGAACAGGCCCTGGAGGTGTACCGCGACCTGATCGACGACCGCACCAGGGTGCACGGCCCCGCCCACCCCGAGACCCTCCGCGCCCGGCACGGACTCGGCGTCAACCTCGGCCGGATGGGGCGCTGGGAGGAGGCGCTCGCCGAGTCCCGGGACGTGTGCGCGATCCGTGAACGTGTCCTCGGCCCCGGCCATCCGGACACCCTCGTCAGCCGCCGTGAGGTCGCCGTCGGCCTCGGCTGGCTCGGCCGCTGGGCCGACGCCCTCACCGAGTACCGTGCCGTCGCCGGCGCCCGCGAGCGCGTCCTCGGCGAGAACCACCCCGACACCCTGGCCAGCCGCAACGACGAGGCGCACTGTCTGGAGCAGCTGGGGCGCGCCCAGGAGGCGGTGGAGCTGTACCGACGGGTCGCGGCGCTGCGGCAGCAGCGGGCGGCCGAGGGGCACTGAACCTCCCGGGCCGCCGCGAGCGTCCATCCGGGCGCCCGCCGGCTGCCGCGTACCTCTGGCAGACCTAGATCATCGCGTGCTACCAAGAACCATGCCTGTATACGAGGGATATGACGCCGTGATCGTCGGCGGGGGCCACAACGGTCTCGTCGCCGCCGCCTACCTGGCCCGTGCCGGACGCTCTGTCCTGGTGCTGGAGCGCCTGGGGACCACCGGCGGCGCCGCCGTGTCCACCCGGCCGTTCGCCGGGGTCGACGCGCGGCTGTCGCGCTACTCGTACCTGGTCAGCCTGCTGCCCCGGAAGATCGTGCGTGATCTGAGCCTCGACTTCCGGGTCCGCGGGCGCACCGTGTCCTCCTACACGCCCGTCGAACGCGACGGTCGGCCCACCGGACTGCTCGTCGGCGGCGGCGAGCGGCGCACCCGCGAGGCGTTCCGGCGGCTGACCGGATCGGACCGCGAGTACGAGGCATGGCAGCGCTTCTACGGCATGACCGGCCGTGTCGCCCAGCGGGTGTTCCCGACCCTCACCGAACCGCTGCCCACCCGCGACGAGCTGCGTGGCCGGATCGACGACGAGGACGCCTGGCGGGTGCTGTTCGAGGAGCCGGTGGGCGTCGCCGTCGAGGAGAACTTCAGCGACGACCTCGTGCGGGGCGTCGTCCTCACCGACGCACTCATCGGCACCTTCGCCGACGCCCACGACCCCTCGCTGCGGCAGAACCGCTGCTTCCTGTACCACGTGATCGGCGGCGGCACCGGTGCCTGGGACGTGCCGGTCGGCGGCATGGGCGCCCTCACGGACGCCATCGCCGGCGCGGCGCGCGGCGCGGGCGCCGTGATCGCCACCGGCCACGAGGCGATCCGCGTGGAGACCGACGGGCGGACCGCGGAGGTCACGTACCGGACCGCGGACGGGGAGGGCGTGGTCGCGGCCCGGCACGTCCTGGTGAACGCCTCGCCGCAGGAGCTCGCGACCCTCACGGGCGAGGCGGCGCCGACCCCGGCCGAAGGCGCACAGCTCAAGGTGAACATGCTGCTCAAGCGGCTGCCGAGGCTGCGCGACAGCTCCGTCGATCCGCGCGAGGCGTTCTCCGGGACCTTCCATGTGGCCGAGGGGTACGAGCAGTTGGCGACCGCTCACGCGCAGGCCGCCGCCGGCGCGCTGCCCGACGCCCCGCCCTCCGAGATCTACTGCCACTCACTCACCGACCCCAGCATCCTCGGCCCGGAGCTGGTCGAGCAGGGCTACCAGACGCTTACGCTCTTCGGCCTGCACACGCCCGCCCGGCTCTTCGCGCACGACAACGACGCCGTGCGTGCGGAGCTGTTGAAGTCGACCCTGGCGCAGCTGGACGCCCAGCTCGCGGAGCCGCTCGCGGACTGCCTGGCCACCGACGCGGAGGGCCGCCCGTGCATCGAGGCGAAGACCCCGCTCGACCTGGAGCGCGATCTGCGGCTGCCCGGCGGCAACATCTTCCACCGCGACCTCGCCTTCCCGTACGCCCAGGAGGGCACGGGCCGCTGGGGCGTCGAGACGGCGCACGCCAACGTCCTGCTGTGCGGGGCGGGCGCGGTGCGCGGCGGCGGGGTGAGCGGGGTGCCGGGGCACAACGCCGCCATGGCCGTGCTGGAGGAGGACGGCCGCCGAGAAAACTGACGGAGCATCAGAAAACCCCTTCCCTCGGCCGGACGACTGCGGCATCCTGCGGCCATGCAGACGGAGCTGAGCAAGCAACTGGGGATCGAGCACGCCATCTTCGGCTTCACGCCGTTTCCCGCCGTCGCCGCGGCCATCAGTCGCGCGGGCGGTCTCGGCGTGCTCGGCGCGGTCCGCTACACCGCCCCCGACGACCTCAAGCGCGACCTCGACTGGATGGAGGCGAACGTCGGGGGCAGGCCCTACGGCCTGGACGTGGTGATGCCGGCCAAGAAGGTCGAGGGGGTCTCCGAGGCGGACGTCGAAGCGATGATCCCCGAGGGACACCGGCAGTTCGTCGCGGACACCCTCGCCAAGTACGGCGTGCCCGGCCTCGCCGAGGGGGAGGCCCCCGGCTGGCGCATCACGGGCTGGATGGAACAGGTCGCGCGCACCCAGCTCGACGTCGCCTTCGACTACCCCATCAGGCTGCTGGCCAACGCGCTGGGCTCACCGCCCGCCGACGTCGTGCGGCGCGCTCACGACCAAGGGGTGCTCGTCGCGGCCCTCGCGGGCAGCGCCCGGCACGCCCGTAAGCACGCCGAGGCGGGTATCGACGTCGTCGTCGCGCAGGGCTACGAGGCGGGCGGCCACACCGGGGAGATCGCCTCGATGGTGCTCACGCCGGAGGTCGTCGACGCCGTCGACCCGCTGCCCGTCCTCGCGGCGGGCGGCATCGGCAGCGGACAGCAGGTGGCCGCCGCGGTCAGCCTCGGCGCCCAGGGCGTATGGCTCGGCTCCCTGTGGCTGACCGTCACCGAGGCCGACCTGCACTCGCCGGCCGTGACACGCAAGCTGCTGGCCGCCGGGTCCGGCGACACCGTCCGCTCGCGCGCGCTGACCGGCAAGCCGGCCCGCCAGTTGCGCACCGAGTGGACCGACGCCTGGGACGATCCGCACGGTCCAGGCACCCTGCCCATGCCCCTGCAGGGGCTGCTGGTGGCCGAGGCCGTCTCCCGCATCCAGAAGTACGAGGTGGAGCCGCTGCTCGGGACGCCCGTCGGGCAGATCGTCGGCCGGATGAACAGCGAACGCAGCGTGCGGGCCGTCTTCGACGACCTGACCCGCGGTTTCGAGCACGCCGTCGACCGCATCAACAGGATCGCCGGAAGGAGCGCCCGACCGTGACCACCTCGACCTCACCGAACGGCTTCTGGGCCCAGGCCGCCGCCGACCCCGGGCGGACGGTCCTCGTCACCCCGGACGGCGACGAGTGGACCGCCGGCCGACTGCACACCGCGGCCAACCAACTGGTGCACGGGCTGCGCGCCGCCGGGCTGGAACGCGGCGACGCCTTCGCCGTCGTCCTGCCCAACGGCGTCGAGTTCCTCGTCGCCTACCTCGCCGCCTCGCAGGCCGGCCTCTATCTCGTCCCCGTCAACCACCACCTCGTCGGGCCCGAGATCGCCTGGATCGTCTCGGACTCGGGCGCCAAGGTCCTCATCGCCCACGAACGGTTCGCCGACGCCGCCCGCCACGCCGCCGACGAGGCGGGACTGCCACCCACGAGCCGCTACACCGTCGGCAGTGTCGACGGGTTCCGGCCCTACGCCGAACTCCTCGCCGGACAGGACGGATCGGCGCCCGCCGACCGCACCCTCGGCTGGGTCATGAACTACACCTCGGGCACCACGGGCCGCCCCCGCGGCATCCGCCGACCGCTGCCCGGCAAGCTCCCCGAGGAGTCCTACCTCGGCGGCTTCCTCGGCATCTTCGGCATCAGGCCCTTCGACGACAACGTCCACCTCGTCTGCTCGCCGCTCTACCACACGGCCGTACTCCAGTTCGCGGGCGCCTCCCTGCACATCGGCCACCGTCTGGTGCTGATGGACAAGTGGACCCCCGAGGAGATGCTCCGGGTCATCGACACCCACCGGTGCACCCACACCCACATGGTCCCGACCCAGTTCCACCGGCTGCTGGCGCTCCCCGACGAGGTCCGGGCCCGCTACGACGTGTCGTCGATGCGGCACGCCATCCACGGCGCCGCCCCCTGCCCCGACCACGTGAAACGGGCCATGATCGAGTGGTGGGGTCACAGCGTCGAGGAGTACTACGCGGCCAGCGAGGGCGGCGGCGCCTTCGCGACGGCCGAGGACTGGCTGAAGAAACCCGGCACCGTCGGCAAGGCCTGGCCCATCAGCGAACTCGCCGTCTTCGACGACGACGGCAAGCGACTGCCGCCCGGTGAACTCGGCACCGTCTACATGAAGATGAGCACCGGCGGATTCTCGTACCACAAGGACGAGAGCAAGACGAAGAAGAACCGCATCGGTGACTTCTTCACCGTCGGCGACCTCGGCTGTCTCGACGAGGACGGCTATCTCTTCCTCCGCGACCGCAAGATCGACATGATCATCTCCGGCGGCGTCAACATCTACCCGGCCGAGATCGAGGCCGCGCTGCTCGCCCACCCCGCCGTCGCCGACGCGGCGGCCTTCGGCATCCCGCACGACGACTGGGGCGAGGAGGTCAAGGCCGTCGTCGAGCCCGCGCCCGGACACCCCCCGGGAGCGGCCCTCGCCGCGGACGTCCTGCGCCACTGCGCGGAACGGCTCGCCGGGTACAAGCGCCCCAAGAGCGTCGACTTCATCGAGTCGATGCCGCGCGACCCGAACGGGAAGCTGTACAAGCGGCGGCTGCGGGATCCGTACTGGGAGGGCCGCACCCGAGCCGTGTGAGACGAGTCCCCGAGGTCCCGCCCGGATGTACGAGGACCCGGTGGTGACCTCGGTTTCTCCGCCGGACGCGGTCCCGCACCGGCTCGACCTCGTTCCGCACTCCCAGCGACTCCGTGCCGACCGGCGCCGGGACGCGCTTCCCTGCCCGCACGACGAACTGGTGGGCGCGCGGATCGAGTTGAGCGCGGAACCCGCCGTGCGTGGCTCCGGCACCGGCGCGGCTCCGGCACCGTGTCGGCGAGGGGCCGTGGCGAACCCGCAGACCGTGTGCCAGGCGTGTTCCTACGGTCCCGTGCCCCGTGCCCCGAGTGTGCGAGCCGCCCCGGGCACGTCGACGGGTCCGCCGTCGCCGCCCCGTCGCCGTACCGCCCGGCGGCGTGGCGCCCGCCCTCGCCGCGTCGCCCGAGGCGAGGTCAGCCGCGGGGTACGGTTGGTGAACTGCCGCGTCACCAGCTCCCGTTCGGTCGAACCGCCCTTCGGGTCCAGCGCCACGACAGGCGGAGCGTCTTCGCGACCAGCACGCCGGACGCTTGACCGCGCTCACGGACCGGAACGAGGATCACGCCAGAGCGGCGGACGAAGGAGCAGGTCATGACGGCGGGACGAAGTGTCACGGTCGACGGGGTGCTGCGACGCAGCGCCCGGCGGACCCCGGAGCGCGTCGCGGTCCACTACCGCGACCGCTCATGGACCTACGCCGAACTCGACGAGGCCGTCTCCCGCGCGGCCCAGGCCCTGCGCTCCGCGGGACTGGCGCCCGGCGACCGGGTCGGCGCCTACGGCCACAACTCGGACGCGTACCTGATCGGCTTCCTCGCCTGCGCCCGGGCCGGACTGGTGCACGTGCCGGTCAACCAGAACCTGACCGGTGACGACCTGGCGTACATCGTCGGCCAGGCCGGCTGTGGACTCGTCCTGACCGATCCGGGCCTGGCCGGGAACCTGCCCGAGGGGACGCGCACCCTGCCCCTGCGCGACGCCGGCGACTCACTGCTCGCGCGGCTGGCCGAGACCCCGCCGTACGACGGTCCGGAGCCGCGCGGTGAGGATCTGACACAACTCCTGTACACGTCGGGCACCACCGCGCTGCCCAAGGGCGCGATGATGACGCACCGCGCGCTGGTGCACGAGTACCTGAGCGCGATCACCGCTCTCGACCTGCAGGCCGGCGACCTGCCCGTGCACGCGCTGCCGCTCTACCACTCGGCACAGATGCATGTGTTCCTGCTGCCGTATCTCGCCGTCGGCGCCGTGAACGTGATCCTCGACGCGCCCGACGCCGACACGATCCTCGACCTGGTCGAGGCGGGACGCGCGGACAGCCTGTTCGCCCCGCCCACCGTGTGGATCGGCCTGTCCAACCGGCCCGACTTCGCGACCCGCGACCTGAGCGGGCTGCGCAAGGCGTACTACGGGGCGTCGATCATGCCGGTGCCCGTCCTGGAGCGACTGCGGGAACAACTGCCGAAGCTGGCGTTCTACAACTGCTTCGGCCAGAGCGAGATCGGCCCCCTGGCCATGGTCCTCGGCCCCCACGAGCACAAGGGCCGGATGGACTCCTGTGGCCGGCCGGTGCTGTTCGTGGAGGCGCGGGTCGTCGACGAGTCCGGCAAGGACGTGGCCGACGGGGAGCGGGGCGAGATCGTCTACCGCTCACCGCAGTTGTGCGAGGGCTACTGGGACAAGCCGGAGGAGACGGCCGAGGCCTTCCGCGACGGCTGGTTCCACTCCGGTGACCTCGCGGTCCACGACGAGGACGGCTTCTTCACCGTCGTGGACCGGGTGAAGGACGTCATCAACTCCGGGGGCGTCCTGGTCGCTTCGCGGCAGGTGGAGGACGCGCTCTACACGCACGAGTCGGTCGCCGAGGTGGCGGTGATCGGTCTGCCCGACGAACGGTGGATCGAGGCGGTCACGGCGGTCGTCGTCGCGCGCGGTGAGATCAGCGGGGACGAACTCGTCGCGCACGCACGCGAGAAGCTCGCCCACTTCAAAGCGCCCAAGCGGGTGCTGTTCGTGGACGAGCTGCCGCGCAACGCGAGCGGGAAGATCCTCAAGCGGGAACTGAGGGACCGGTTCGCGGCGGAGTCGTAGGCCGCGCCGGACCCCGCGGTCCGGCGGCGGACACGATTCAGCGCTCCCGCAGGTCGACGATCCGCCTGATCTTCCCCACGGACCGCTCCAGCGACTCCGGCTCGACGACCTCGACGGTGACCGACACGCCGATCCCGTCCTTCACGGCCGCCGTGATGGAGTGCACGGCCGCGGCGCGGAGTTCGGGTGTGGCGCCGGGCCGCGCCTCGGCACGTACGGTGAGCGCGTCGAGACGGCCCTCGCGGGTCAGCCGGAGCTGGAAGTGCGGCGCGACGCCCGGCGTGCGCAGCACGATCTCCTCGATCTGCGTCGGGAAGAGATTGACCCCCCGCAGGATCACCATGTCGTCGCTGCGCCCGGTGATCTTCTCCATCCGGCGGAAGACGCGGGCGGTGCCGGGCAGCAGCCGGGTGAGGTCCCGCGTCCGGTAGCGGATCACGGGCATGGCCTCCTTGGTGAGCGAGGTGAACACCAGCTCGCCCTCGGCGCCGTCCGGCAGCACCTCCCCGGTGATCGGGTCGACGACCTCCGGATAGAAGTGGTCCTCCCAGATGTGCAGCCCGTCCTTGGTCTCCACGCACTCCTGGGCGACGCCCGGGCCGACCACCTCCGACAGGCCGTAGATGTCCACGGCGTCGATGGCGAACCGCTCCTCGATCTCGCGCCGCATCTCCTCCGTCCACGGCTCCGCGCCGAAGACCCCCACCCGCAGCGAGGTGCCGCGCGGGTCGACACCCTGCCGCTCGAACTCGTCGAGCAGCGTGAGCATGTACGAAGGGGTCACCATGATGACCTGGGGGCGCAGGTCCTGGATCAGCTGGACCTGCCGCGCCGTCATGCCGCCGGACGCGGGGATCACCGTACAGCCGAGCCGTTCGGCGCCGTAGTGCGCGCCGAGACCTCCGGTGAACAGCCCGTAGCCGTAGGCCACATGCACCTTGTCGCCCGGACGGCCGCCCGCCGCCCGGATCGAACGGGCCACCATGTCGGACCACATGGAGAGGTCGTTTTCCGTGTAGCCGACGACCGTGGGGCGCCCGGTGGTCCCGCTCGACGCGTGCAGGCGGCGGATCCGCTCCTGGGGCACGGCGAACATCCCGTACGGATAGTTCTCGCGCAGGTCCGCCTTCGTCGTGAACGGGAAACGTGCCAGGTCGGACAGGGTGCGGCAGTCGTCCGGCCGTACGCCCGCCTTGTCGAAGGACTCCCGGTAGAAGGGCACGTTCTCGTACGCGTGCCGCAACGACGCCCGCAGCCGCTCCTCCTGCAACGCCCGCAGCGCGTCGGCGTCCAGCCGCTCTCCCGCGTCCAGCAGGTCCTTCGACACCGTGGAATCCGCCATGGGGACTCCTCCCTCACCAACCGTACCAATCCGGGCGACCGATCATTCGGTCGAGCTGTTCGGGATCAGTAATTCAGGCCGGTCCGTCTCGTGCAAGGGGTCGGCGCCCAGTTTCTTCGCGGGCCCGTGCGCGAGGTGCGGCGGGCGAGGGTCGCGCGCGGGGCTCAGCCGCCGGCCTCCGCGGCCACCGAGCGTGCCCAGCGGTAGTCGGCCTTGCCGCTGGGTGATCGCTGGATGGCGTCCGTGATGACCAGCTGGCGGGGGATCTTGTAGCCGGCCAGGTGGTCCCGGACGTGGTCCTGGATGTCCTCCAGGGACGGCCGGCGCGCGCCCTCGCGCAGCTGCACGACCGCCGCCACGTGGTTGCCCCACCTCTCGTCCGGCACCCCGGCGACCAGGGCGTCGTACACGTCCGGATGGGACTTGAGGGCCTGCTCGACCTCCTCCGGGTAGACCTTCTCGCCACCGGTGTTGATGCACTGGGAGCCGCGGCCGAGGACGGTGACGATGCCCTCCTCGTCGACGGTCGCCATGTCGCCGAGCAGCACCCACCGCTCGCCGCCCCTGTGGAAGAAGGTCTCGGCGGTCTTCCTGGGGTCGTTGTAGTAGCCGAGGGGTACATGGCCGCGCTGCGCGATGCGTCCGACCTCACCGGCGGCGATCGGTTCGTGGGTCGCCGGATCCACCACCTGCGTACGGGAATTGACGCGCACCCGGAAGCCTCTTTCGGGGCCCGAGTCGGCAGTGGCGGTGCCGTTGAAGCCGGACTCCGAGGAGCCGAAGTTGTTGAGCAGCATCACGTTCGGGACCAGCGCCTGGAACTGCGCGCGGACCGTCTCCGACATGATGGCGCCGGACGACGACAGGCTGAACATGGAGGAGCAGTCCGTGCCCTTCATGGACCCCTTCAGCGCGTCGACCAGGGGTCGCAGCATCGCGTCGCCGACCAGCGACACGCTGGTGACCCTCTCCCGCTCGATCGTCCGCAGGACCTCCTCGGGCACGAACTTGCGGTGGATCACCACCCGTTGCCCGAAGTTGAACCCGATGAAGGCCGTCAGTGTCGAAGTGCCGTGCATCAGCGGGGGAGTGGGGAAGAACGTGATGCCCTCACCGCCCGCCGCGACCCGCTCGGCGAGCTCCTCCGGCTTCGCGACCGGCTCACCCGTCGGGGCGCCGCCGCCCAGGCCCGCGAAGAAGAGGTCCTCCTGCCGCCACATGACGCCCTTGGGCATACCGGTCGTGCCGCCTGTGTAGATGATGAACTGGTCGTCCGCCGAGCGCGCCGGGAAACCCCGCCCGGGAGACCCGGCGGCCTCGGCGTCCGCGAAGTCCACGAGGGTCGGAGCCGGAGGCGGAGCGGGAGCGGAGGTGTCGGGAGCGGTCCGCGCGCCGGCCGTCCCGGCGCCGGACGCGGGTGTTCCCACGCGCACGAGATGGCGCAGCGCCCGGGTTCGCGGGAGCGCCGCCGTCACCCGGTCGGCGAACTCCGCGTCGAAGACCAGGGCCACCAGATCCGCGTCCTGATAGAGGTAGACCAACTCCTCCTCGACGTAGCGGTAGTTGACGTTGACCGGCACGATCCGCGCCTTCAGGCAGGCCAGCACGGTCTGTACGTACTCGATCCCGTTGTACAGGTGCAGCCCCAGGTGCTCGCCGGGGCGGATGCCGCTGTCGATCAGGTGGTGGGCGATGCGGTTCGCCGCCGAGTCCAGTTGCGCGTACGTCAGCCGGCGCTCCGCGCCCGTGCCGGGGTGGTCGAGGTAGACCAGCGCCTCGCGGTCGGGGACCGCGTCGACGACCGACTCGAACAGGTCGGCAAGGTTGTACTCCACCGCTCCTCCTGACGCCGAACGTCCGGGGCCGCCCCTCGGCTCGACGGTCATCAGAGCAAAGCCCGCCGCAACTGGGAAGGGCCCGCGCAGAAGAAATCTGACTGTCTGTCAGAAAACCCTTGTACTGACTCCACGCCTCCTGCAACCTGTTCTCGTTCCTGCGACGGGAGGACGGCAATGGGTGGGACGGAACACCTCACCGTGCGGCGCGAAGGCGCCACGCTGGTGCTCACGCTCAACAGGCCCGAGGCCAAGAACGCGCTTTCACTGCCGATGCTGGTCGGCCTGTACGACGGCTGGACCGAGGCCGACGCGGACGACGCGGTCCGCTCGATCGTGCTCACCGGCGCGGGCGGCGCCTTCTGCGCCGGCATGGACCTCAAGGCGCTGGCCGGTGGGGGCATGGCGGGCGAGCGGTACCGGGACCGGCTGAAAGCCGACCCCGATCTGCACTGGAAGGCGATGCTGCGCCATCACCGCCCCCGTAAACCGGTGATCGCCGCCGTCGAGGGACCCTGTGTCGCGGGCGGTACCGAGATCCTCCAGGGCACCGACATCCGTGTCGCGGGCGAGTCGGCGCTCTTCGGCCTCTTCGAGGTCAGACGCGGACTGTTCCCGATCGGCGGGTCCACCGTGCGACTGCCACGTCAGATCCCGCGCACGCACGCCCTCGAAATGCTGCTGACAGGGCGCTCCTACTCGGCCGCGGAGGCCGCCGGCATCGGTCTCGTCGGCCAGGTCGTGCCGGACGGAACGGCGCTCGCCAAGGCGCTCGAGATCGCCGAACAGATCAACGCCTGTGGCCCGCTCGCCGTCGAGGCGGTCAAGGCGTCCGTGTACGAGACCGCCGGGATGACCGAGACCGACGGCCTCGCCGCCGAACTCGCGCGCGGCTGGCCGATCTTCGACACCGCGGACGCCAAGGAGGGTTCCCGCGCCTTCGCCGAGAAGCGCCCACCCGTCTACCGGCGCGTCTGACCCCCGAGCCCCCGCCCGGGCGCGCCTGACCCCCGAAGGAGACATCCGGGATGCCCGAAGTCCTCAAAGCCCCCCTCGTCGTCGAGTTCCCCTTCACCCGTTCGCTCGGCCCCGTTCAGAGCGCGTTCCTCACCGGACTGCGCGAGCGGGTGGTCCTCGGCGTGCGGACCACCGACGGCAGGACGCTCGTCCCACCCGTCGAGTACGACCCCGTCACCGCCGACGAGCTCCGCGACCTGGTCGAGGTCGCTCCCACCGGCACCGTCACCACCTGGGCCTGGAACCACGCCCCGCGCCGGGGCCAGCCCCTCGACACCCCGTTCGCCTGGGTCCTGGTCAGGCTCGACGGCGCCGACACGGCCCTGCTGCACGCCCTCGACGCTCCCGGCCCCGACGCCGTGCGCACCGGCATGCGGGTGCGGGTCCGCTGGGCCGGTGAACGCTCCGGGGCCATCACGGACATCGCCTGCTTCGAACCGTACGACGGCGATCCGGGCGAAACCGGCGGTCACGACGGCCGGTTCGCCGACATGGTGACCGGCATCGTCACCCCCGCCCGCCTCGACTACGTGTACTCACCCGGACGCGCCCAGAGCGCCTACCTCGAGGCCCTCTCCGAGCGGCGCACCGTGGGGGAGCGCTGCCCGTTGTGCCGCAAGGTGTACGTCCCGCCCCGGGGCGCGTGCCCCACCTGCGGGGTCGCCACCGCGGAACAGGTCGAGGTGGGACCGCGGGGCACGGTCACCACGTACTGCATCGTCAACATCAAGGCCAGGAACCTCGACATCGAGGTGCCCTACGTCTACGCCCACATCGCCCTCGACGGCGCCGACCTCGCGCTGCACGGCCGGATCGGCGGCATCCCCTACGACCAGGTGCGGATGGGGCTGCGGGTGGAGCCGGTGTGGACGCGGGACGGCCGTCACCCGGACCACTACCGGCCGGCCGGTGAACCCGACGCGGACTACGAGACGTACAAGGAGCTGTTGTAGATGCGGCCCATCAGGGACGTCGCCGTGGTCGCCTTCGGGCAGACCGACCACCGGCGCTCCAGCGACGAACTCTCCGAGGTGGAGATGCTCATGCCGGTCCTGCACGAGGTCCTGGACCGGACCGGCCTGAAGACCAGCGACATCGACTTCACCTGCTCCGGTTCGACGGACTACCTCGCGGGCCGTGCCTTCTCCTTCACCATGGCGCTCGACGGGGTGGGCGCCTGGCCGCCGATCTCCGAGTCGCACGTGGAGATGGACGGGGCGTGGGCGCTGTACGAGGCCTGGACGAAGCTCCTCACCGGTGACGCCGACACTGCGCTCGTGTACGCGTACGGGAAGTCGTCGCCCGGTTCCGTACGGGACGTCCTGACCCGGCAGCTCGACCCGTACTACGTCGCGCCCCTGTGGCCCGACTCGGTCGCGCTCGCCGCACTCCAGGCCCGGGCGCTCATCGACGCGGGGGACACCGACGAGCACGCGCTCGCCGGTGTCGCGTCCCGCAGCCGGACCTCGGCGGCCGCCAACTCCCACGCGCAGCTGCGGGGTTCGGTGACCCAGGGCGACTACGTCGTACGTCCCCTGCGGGCCGGTGACTGCCCGCCGGTCGGGGACGGCGCCGCCGCGGTGATCCTCGCGGCGGGCGAGCGGGCCCGCGAGCTGTGCGAGCGGCCCGCCTGGATCCGCGGCATCGACCACCGCATCGAGGCCCACGGCCTCGGCGTGCGCGACCTGACCGACTCCCCGTCCGCCCGCCTCGCCGCCGAGCGGGCCGGGGCCTTCGAACGGCCCGTCGAAACGGCGGAGTTGCACGCGCCCTTCACCTCGCAGGAGGTCGTCCTGCGCAAGGCGCTGCGGCTCGCCGACGACGTGGACGTCAACCCCTCCGGCGGAGCGCTCGCGGCCAATCCGGTCATGGTGGCCGGACTCGTCCGCATCGGGGAGGCCGCCGCGCGCATCCACCGGGGCACCTCCGACCGGGCGCTCGCCCACGCCACCTCGGGGCCCTGCCTCCAACAGAACCTGGTCGCCGTACTCGAAGGGGATCCGCGATGAGCAAGGAGCCCGTGGCCGTCGTAGGCGTCGGCCAGACCAAGCACGTGGCGGCCCGGCGGGACGTGTCGATCGCCGGCCTGGTCCGCGAGGCGGCCCGCCGGGCCCTGGACGACGCGGAGCTGACCTGGTCCGACGTCGACGCCGTCGTCATCGGCAAGGCACCCGACTTCTTCGAGGGCGTCATGATGCCGGAGCTGTACCTCGCCGACGCGCTCGGCGCCGTCGGCAAGCCGATGCTGCGCGTGCACACGGCGGGCTCCGTCGGCGGCTCGACCGCACTGGTCGCCACCAACCTCGTCGCGGGCCGCGTCCACGGCACCGTCCTGACCCTGGCCTACGAGAAGCAGTCCGAGTCGAACGCCATGTGGGGCCTGTCCCTGCCGATCCCCTTCCAGCAGCCGCTGCTGGCGGGGGCGGGCGGTTTCTTCGCGCCGCACGTACGCGCGTACATGCGGCGTACGGGTGCGCCCGACACCGTCGGTTCCCTGGTCGCGTACAAGGACCGCCGCAACGCGCTCAAGAACCCCTACGCGCACCTCCACGAGCACGACATCACCCTGGAGAAGGTCCAGGCCTCCCCGATGCTCTGGGACCCGATCCGCTACTCGGAGACCTGCCCGTCCTCGGACGGCGCCTGCGCCATGATCCTCACCGACCGTGCGGGCGCGGCCCGTTCACCCCGTCCGCCCGCGTGGCTGCACGGCGGCGCGATGCGCAGCGAGCCCACCCTGTTCGCCGGCAAGGACTGTGTGTCACCGCGGGCGGGCAAGGACTGCGCGGCCGACGTCTACCGGCAGGCGGGCATCACGGACCCGCGCCGGGACATCGACGCCGTGGAAATGTACGTACCTTTCTCCTGGTACGAACCCATGTGGCTGGAGAACCTCGGCTTCGCCGACGAGGGCGAGGGCTGGAAACTCACGGAATCCGGGGTGACCGAGCTCGACGGGGACCTGCCCGTCAACATGTCGGGCGGCGTCCTCTCCACCAATCCGATCGGCGCCTCCGGGATGATCCGCTTCGCGGAAGCGGCGCTCCAGGTACGCGGGCAGGCGGGAGAACACCAGGTGGAAGGGGCTCGCAGGGTACTGGGACACGCCTACGGAGGCGGCTCCCAGTTCTTCTCGATGTGGCTGGTCGGGGCCGAGCCGCCCAGCTCCTGAAACCGTCCCCCTCACGTGGCCTGTCCGCCACCGGAACCGATCGCTAGGCTGGCGGCGGACGACGAACCGGGAGGAGCACGGACGTGGCCGAGAGCACCATCGAGCAACACCCGCTCGCGGGCTGGGACAAGCCTGAGCTGGACCTGAGCAACGCCGAGTGGCAGTCCAGCAGCCGAGGGCGAGGTGACGTCCAGATCGCCTTTGTCGAGGGCTTCATCGCGATGCGCAACAGCGGCCGCGCCGAGAGCCCTTCCTTGATCTTCACGCCCGCCGAGTGGGGCGCGTTCGTGTCGGGGGCCCGCGAGGGCGAGTTCGATCTGACCTGAGCCGGCGCCTCGCACGAGGAGAAGGAACACGCGAGCGGTGACCCCGTCCCCCGGCCGGTGCCGAGCCGTACCGGACCCGGGAGACGGCCGGCACCTCCCGCGCCGAACGAAGACGGCTGCCGTCTGCGAAGGGCCGTTCCCCGCGGGGCCCTTCGGCGAGGCGCGCCCACCGGGGGCGACGCGCTCCGGCGTACCGCCCCCGCCACCGGCCGCCCGGCCACTCCTGCGTTTTCAGGGTGTGGTCGCATTCAGCACTGGCAGGTGGTGGGGGCGGCGGCCTCCCGCCTGTACGTCCGGCAGGACGGGGGGCGCGGTCACAGGCTCAGCATCTTCAGGGGCTCGGTGCGGGTGATCTCCGCGATCCGTTCAGGAGTCAACTCGGCCTGGTGGAAGGACGACCGGCTCCACTCCAGCCATGGCTCGATGTCCATCTGGGACGGCTGGCCGAGGTCGGAGCTGTAGACGACCCTCGGCAGGAGGGACAGGACGTCGGTGAAGTCGGACAGGTCCTGGTATTCGAGAAGTCGGGTGAGCGCGGTCTGCTCCGTCCATACCTGCTCCGCGGCGGCCACCTCCACGAGGTCCTTGCAGGTCAGCCCGGTCATCGGATTGGCGGGCTGGTTGAGCATCAGGCGTGGCAGGTCCAGCCGTACGGCCTCGTCGACCAGGAGTCGCACCTCGTGGGCGTCGGCGTGGCCGGTGGAGATGACCACCGGCAGATCCCGTGCGGCGCGCAGGACCTCACGGACCTCCGTGCGCAACACCCGGCTGTCGTCGGCGACGGTGAGCGGGCGCAGGCCCCCGGCGAGGAGCTGGGAGGGGGTGCGGGTCAGCCGGCTGCGGTGAGTGCGGCCGGTGACCGTGGGCAGATGGACGATCAGGCGCAGTCCGCTGTCCTCGCCGTGCTGGATGACGGCCTGTTCCACGGCCCGCGCGTCGAATCCTCCCGCCAGGGCGTTGAGGACGATCGAGCCGGAGACGGGCAACCCCTGTTGGCGGGCCTCCCATGCCTGGGCCGCGGTCGAGCCGAGGTGGTTCTTGAGGACGACCCAACCCCCGTGCCCGGCGTAGATCGCACCGGCGGTGGCGGCGGTGTGGCGGCGCAGATACGCGTCCGGACCTACGTGGTAGTGGACGTCGATGAAGCCGACGTCCTGTAAGGGCGGGGGACTGGGCCGCCCGGTGTCTTCAGTGGTCGTCATGGTCGCCCTTGTCCTCCCAGGGACGGGCGTAGCCGAAGCGGGCGCGTGCCTCGTCCAGCCTGTCGCCGCAGAGCGCCGCCGCCCGGATACGGGACTCCGTACGCTCCACGGCCTCGGCGCGGCGGACGACCTCCTCGACGAGGTCGGCCGGGATGCGTAGCGCGCCGTTGTCGTCGGCGAAGATCCAGTCGCCCGGGCGGACGGACGTACCCGCGATGTCGACCTCGGCGCCGGTACGGTCCAGCACCGCCCGGTTCTTGCCGCTGACCATCGTCACACCGGTGCTGAACAGCGGGTACCCGGCGGTGCGGCTCTCCTTCACATCGCGTACCGAGCCGTGCACGACCGTTCCGCAGACGCCGCGGTGCAGTGCGACGGAACTGAGGAGGGAGCCCCAGTTGGTGCACATGCGGCTGCCGCCGTTGTCCACGACGACGACCGAACCGGGCGGCACGTCGTCGATGTAGTCGGCGGCGTTGCGAAAGCCGGTGTCGTCGTCGACCTCGCGGTAGCGGACGGTGAAGGCGGGTCCGCAGGCGATGCTGCCGGGGGTGCGCGCCGCGATGCCGGGCAGCACGCCGGGCGGGGTGCGCAGGCTGTCCATGGCGTCCGAGAGGGCGGCCGTGTCCAGCCCGGCCATGCGTTCGCGCAGCGCTTCGGTTTCCACGGGAGCGGTGGTCATGCGGATTCCTCCGTGAGCGGGTGGGCGCGGCCGGTGAGGTGCCGGGTGAGGGACCATGCCGCGAACTCGGTGAAGTAGGTGGTGACTTCGGCCCCGCGATGGGGGACGGTCGACGTGTGGGCGCGCTCGCCGGTCTCGTCGCGGACGACGCAGGTGATGGCGACCGTTCCGGTGTAGGTCGTACGGCCCCCGCCCCGCCAGACGCCGGAGAGGGAGACGCCGAGTGAGCCCGAGCCTTCGCCGCTCCGGCGCGCGCGGGTCACTTCGGCCGCGAGGACGCCCCCGGTGAGCTGGTCGTCGATGTCCAGGACGAGGCCGCGCTCGTCGAGCAGAAGCGCCAGCTCCTGGACGGCGGTGCGGTCCCGGTCGGTGACGACGTGGTCGGCGAGCGCCGTGTCCAGGCGCTTGGCCATGACGTCGGCGGATTCGGGCGGGCAGCCGAGTCGGATGTCGACGTACGGGTAGTGCCAGCGGTACGCGGGTTTGACCGGTACACCGCTGTCCCGTACGAGTTCATCGACGAGGGCTGCCGCGTCCGCTTCGATGAGGCCGAGCGTGCGGCGGAAGACGGCGGTCACCTCGGGGGGGTCGGGGAGGTGCGACAGGCCGTCGCGCAGCACGGACTCCAGCATCGGAAGGCATTCGCGCGGCGGCCCGGGGAGCATGATCACGGTGCTTTCCTGGACCTGGGTCCGGCAGCCCCAGGCAGTACCGTTGAGGTTGGGCAGCAGGTCGGCGCCCTCGGTGAACAGTGCCTGACGGCGGTTGTCGTCGTGGATGGCGACGCCGAATCGGGTGAGGCGGTCCACGACCCTGCCACGCCTCCTCGCGGTGTTCGAGCGGGCGTCCCAGCGCGCGGGCGACGGCACCGCGGGTCACGTCGTCCGAGGTGGGGCCCAGCCCGCCCATCACCACGATCACGTCGTCGCGGCCGAGGGAGGGACGGATGGCGTCGGCGATGCCGGCCTCGTCGTCGCCGATGGTGTGGCGGACGCGGACCGGGATGCCGCGCTCGGCGAGCATCCGCGAGGCGACACGGGCGTTGGAGTCCTCCAGATCACCGCGGAGCAGTTCGTCCCCGATGGTGACGACGGCTGAGGTCGGGGCGTGCGGGACCTCGCGGCAGGCGTCCATGACCGCCTGGGCCGCCTCGGTGGTGGTGGCGCCACCGCCCAGGTCGTAAGTGACCCGGTCGCGCCGGCGGGTGACATGGCGTACGGCGTCCCGGACACCACGCGCCTCGCCCTCGAAGCCGAGGTGCTCCAGCAACAGGCCGATGGTGAGGAACGCCGCGACGGGATTGGCGCGCCCGTGTCCGGCCATCGCCGGGGCGCTGCCGTGCACCGGCTCGAAGTAGTTGCCGGCCTCACCGATGTTGGCGCTGGGCGCCAGGCCGAGTCCGCCCATCACGCCGCCGCCGAGGTCGGAGAGGATGTCGCCGAACATGTTCTCGGCGACGATCACGCCGAAGCGCTCCGGGCGGCGCGCCATCCACAGGGCGACCGCGTCCACGTTGAGGACCTCGAAGGGGATCTCCGGGTAGTCGGCGGCGATCGCCTCCAGCCGTTCCAGGACGTACGCGCTGCTGTGCCGCAGGACGTTGGGCTTGTCGGCGAGGGTGACCCGTTCGTAGCCGTGGCCGCGGGCGGTCTCGAAGGCGAAGCGCAGGATGCGGTCCAGGCCGTGCGAGGTCTGCAGCCGGACGCTGGCCGTTGCGCCCGGGCGGCCGCTGCGGCGGACGTTGGGGTGGTCGGCGACCAGCGGCCACATCTCGTCCGGTACGTGGTTCCAGTCCAGGCCCGCGTACAGACCCTCGGTGTTCTCCCGGACCACGCAGAAGCGGTACGGGGTGCCGCCGCCGAGGTGGTTCTCCACCGGTCGCAGATTGGCGAACAGGTCGAGACGCTGGCGGAGTTGGATGATGGGCGAGATGTACTGCGGGGCAGACGCACGCAGTTCGGGAGCCAGCTCCGCGAGTGCCTCGCGGCGTGGCTTGCTGGTGGTGGCGCCGAGCAGCACGGCGTCGCTGCGGCCGATCAGGTCCCAGGTACGGTCGGGAACGGGGGTGCCCTCGCTCCGCCAGTACTCCCAGCCGATGTCACCGAATTCGAGGTCGACGGGCAGGCCGAGTGTCTCGATCACCGGCAGCGCGGCGTCCAGGACCTCCGGTCCGATTCCGTCGCCGGGCAGGACTGCGACGGTCTTGCGGTTCATGAGTGTTCAGCTCCCAGGAAGCGGGTGAGGGTGTCGCGGGTGAGGGCGGGCCGGTCGGCGTGGGGGCGCATTCCGGCCTGCGGTACGCCCGTCAGGTGGTGTCGCGGGCCGGGTCCGGTGGCCAAGTGCTTGCGCTGGACGAGCAGGGACCGTTCGCCGTACACGTGCAGGAGGGCGCCCGGGAAGTCCCGTACAGGGCCGCGGACATCGGCCGCGTGCAGCAGCCGCAGGCCGGCGGACAGTCGTCGCCCCGCCAACTCCTCTTCGGGATCGGGGGGTTGGCCGGCGTCGGGCTCGGTGCGCGGGAGGGTGGTGGCGCCGGGTTGCCGGCCGGGGCCGCGGACGGCCTCTTCGAGGAGTCGCAGCGCCGAGGGAAGGCCCTGGGCCTGGACGGCGGCGGCGATCCGTTCCAGTTTCGTGTCCAGTTCGTCGTCGGCGACGGACGGACCGGAAAGCAGCAGCACTTTGGCGTGATGGGTCCACTCGTGCGTGAGCAGGGCCTGGACGACGGCGCCGCCCAGGGCATTGCCGACCAGCAGGTCGGGGGCCACGGCCGGGGACGGGCCGCACGCACCGTCCGCGTGCGGTGCGAGGTGGCGCCCCCAGCGGTCCACGAGGGCCTTCAGGTCGTCACCGTCGCACAGTAAGGACAGGGTGTCGTAGACCGTGATCCGGTGTCCTGAGGTGAGCAGCGGTTCGGCGACCTGGTGGAAGAACGAGCCGTGGTCCCAGCGGGGCATGACGGGCGCGAGAACGACCGCGTGGCGCGGTGCGTCGGCGTCGCCCAGCACGGCGAGGGCCGGGGCCGGGGCCGGCGCGGCAGCGAGCGCCGGCCCCGGGGGACGCGAAGTCACCGGGCGCCTGCCGCGGTCAGTTCGCGGGCCGCCGAGAACGCGTCGCCGATCCGGTCCACGGGGAGCTTGGCGCGTTCCTCGACGGAGAGGTCGAAGTGCCCCAGGACCAGGTCGGGCAGTGGCAGCGAGGGCGTGGCTTCCGGGATCCGGGACTCCATGCGGTGGGCGAGGCTGAGGATCCGGCCGAGGTCGTACGCGTCGGTGTCGGCGCGCCGGCCGAGGTAGGCCAGCCACTGCTCGGTCACCAGGTTGCCCGGGCCCTTGCCCATGCCCAGGATGGAGGAGTCGATCCAGGTGGCTCCCGCGTCGACGGCCGCGATGGCGTTGGCCAGCGCCAGGCCGAGGTTGTTGTGGGCGTGCAGACCGATGGCCGCGTCGGTCACCGAGCGGACCAGGGTGACCAGTTGGTCACCTCGCGGGGCAGCATGCTGCCGTTGGAGTCGGCCAGATAGACCACGTCGGCGCCGGCGTCGCCGGACAGCGCGGCGAGTTCGACCAGTCGGCGCCGGTCCAGCTGACTGACGCGGGTGATGTTGACGGTGGTGGTGAAGCCCAGCCCGTCGGCCTGGGAGAGCAGGGCGAGCCCGTGCTCCGGCGCGCCGGAGGGCAGGCAGAACCGGATGAGGCGGACGCCGGCATCGTACATGCGCGGCAGGTCGTCCTCGGTGATGTTCTTCGGGTGCAGGATCATGCAGAGACGGTCGGGGGAGACGACCTCGGCGACCGCGCGTATGTAGTCGTCGGCGCCCACGCCAGTACGGCCGATCCCGGGCTTGGGTTTGAACGAGCCGTTGCGGTAGCCGATCTCGACCCACTCCATGCCGGCGGCGACGCTCTCACGCGCGTGGTGCAGTGCGTAGTCCAGCGGGAAGTCGAAGTTGTTGCGGTAGCCCCCGTCGCGCAGCGTCACATCAAGATTGACGATCATTACCCCTCCATGTATGGCGCATGCAGTTGGCGGGGTGACAGCCGCGTGTGAATCCGTCGCGACATGACGCGACGGATTGCCTGGGATTCAACACGCTGTTATTTCGGAGGATTTTCCTCGAGCGGCATCCCCCGTCACATCACCCCGTTGGCGAACTTCACGGTTCAACTGCCCATACTTTTCAGCCGGAAAGCACATCGGCGAAGGCGTAAGCCGGAAGTTCGTCTGTTCATAACGTATCGCATGTCTTCAAGTGAAGATCAACGGGAGGGTAAAGAGTTCGCCATGCCCGATGACTCAGTTCTCCCCCGCGACTTTCCGCCGAACCCGTGCACTTGCTGCCGTCAGCAACTCCAGGCGTGCCGGGTCGGCGTTTTCCCGTACGGCGAGCGACATGCGGATGGTGAGGGGATCTCCGATGAGCGGAAGCAGGGAGATCCGGCGGGAGGACACCGTGTTTGCCGCTGTCGGGTACATCAGGGTCCAGCCGGTCGCGCCCGCGCCGAGCTCGGCGAGGGTGTCCTGGAGCCGGGTGGAGGGCGGGCCGAAGGTCGGCTCGAAACCCGCTGCGCGGCAGGCGGCGACGACGGCGTCGAAGAGCACTGCGTTCTCCCCGCGGGAGGCGATGCGCAAGGGCAGCCCGGCCAGATCGGCCAGATCCAGGCGGCGGTGTGCGGCCAGCGCGTGCGAGGCGGGCAGCGCGACCAGCAGCGGATCGTGCCAGAGTCCGAGAAGTCGCAGGCCAGGAGCGTGTTCGAGGCCGCGGACGAAGGCCGCGTCCAGCCGTCCGGCACCTACCTCTTCCAGGCGCGTGCGGGCGTCGAGGGTCTGGAACTCGAAGCGGGTGCCGGCGCCGCGGTCGGGTAGCGCGTCCAGGAAGTCGTCCAGCCGGGGCCCCAGGGCGGAGCTGATGCCGACACGGAAGGCGGCGGCGCTCGGCGTGGTGAGCCGTTGCGCCGTGGCGGCGAAGGAGTCCCGCGCCTTCAGTAGTTCGCGGCCCTCGGGCAGCAGGGCGTGGCCGACCGGGGTGAGGGTCACGGTGCGACCGGAACGGTCGAAGAGCTGGGTGCCCAGCTCCCGCTCCAGCCGGCGCACCTGCTGGCTGACCGCGGGCTGGCCTATGTGCAGCCGCTCGGCCGCCCTGCCGAAATGCAGCTCCTCGGCAACGGTGACGAAGTACTGAATCTGACGCAGTTCCACAGGATCCCCCCATCCATCAGGGCGATCCCTATTATTGAACGGTGAAACATTCTTGCTCGCGGGATCGCCGCGAGAGAATCCTCGCACACCGATCGACGGCACCCGCCACCGGGCGGGTTCGCTCTTGAGGCCATGCGGTTTCATTCACTGGGGCAGGTATTTGTTCACTGCCCGGATTCCCTTCAGTCGGCGGTAACTCCCCGCAGATCACCGGCCTCCGTGCCGGCGCCGCGGAATTCGCCGTCACACCTTTGTGGAGCGGAGGGCTGCCGCGCCGCCAGCGAAAGGAACAAAGCGAAGGCGGCCGTTCCCAGAACCGCGGCGGCCATGACGAACCAGCCCAGGGCGGAGAGATCGCCCGCCGGCAGCCGGCTGGAGAGGAAGATTCCCAGCGAGGCGGCCAGCAACTGGAGGGCGCCCATCAGGCCGGACGCCGATCCCGCCGTCGAGCGGAAAGCCGTCACCCCCGCACTCATCGACAACGGCAGCAGGAAGCCGTTGCCGAAGGTCATCACCGGCATGAACACCAGGACCAGCAGACCCCAGGGCCGGCCGGCCCCGCTCAGCCCCAGACCGAGCATCATCAGCGCACCGGCGAGAAAGAATCCGTGGCCCATCCACAGCAGTCGGTCAACAGGCCGCGCGCGGACCAGGGTGCGCGAGGTCAGGTTGCCCGCGACGTACGCGATCGAGACGGTGATGTAGCAGTAACTGGTGGTCTGGGTGGCCAGGCCCATCTTCTCGAAGACGAGCGGGGAGGCGGCCAGGTAGCCGAAGTAACCGCCGTACGCCACCGCCAGGTTGATCGTGTACGCCCAGAACAGCGGACGGGTCAGCAGCTTGGGGTAGGCCTTCAGCGTGGTGCCGAGGTGCTTGCTGCGCCGCTCCGGCGGCAGGCTCTCGGGGATCGAGGTGATCATCACGACCAGCGTCACCAGGCCGAGCAGGGCGGTCACCGCAAATGCCGCGCGCCAGGAGACGTACGTGGTCAGATAGCCGCCCACCAGGGGAGCGACGGACGGGGAGACACCCACGATCGGCATGACCGTGGCGAACATCCGGGCCGCGTCCCTCTCCTCGTACAAGTCGCTGATCACGGCCCGGCCCAGCACCATGCCCGACCCGGCGCCCAGCGCCTGGAGGAGCCGGCCGGCACCGAACACCTCGACCGTGGGCGCCACCGCGCACACCAGCGAGGCCACGACGAACAGGCCGAGCCCGGAGACGATGACGCCCTTGCGGCCGTACGCGTCCGAGACCGGCCCGTAGACCGCCTGGGAGACCGCGATGCCGATCATGAACGCGCTGAACGTCCACTGCACGGACGCGACCGGGGTGTGAAAGGCGTGCGCGGTGGCCGGCACACCCGGCAGATTGATGTCGGAGGCGAACAGTCCACCGGCGTTCAGCGAGCACAGAACGGCGAGCAGCAGCGCGTAGGGCGCACGTGTCGATGCGGTCTTCATGACGGACGACTTCCTTGGTCAAAAGTGGGCCGGGGGCGGACCCACCCGGAGGGGGCCGGCGTCCGGACGATCTCCGCCCCCGCCGTCCGGCCCGATGGGGGAGGCCGGGCGCCCTGCCGAGGAGCTCCGGCGGGCGGCCCGGATCGTCTGTGGCCGGGGCGGTGATCGGCTCCTTGTCCGTCAGCGGCGACCGCTGATGCCCCTCGATCCGCACCGGCATGGCGGATCGGATACGCGGACTGCCCGGTCTCCCACCGGATCCGGCGGGAAGCTCCCTCGTAGGTGGCGTCGGGAGTGTCCGACCCCCCGTCCAGGAAGCGCCGTCCCGGAAACGGCGGTTGTGTGTGGGGCTGGTGGGCCGACGGGTCCGGGGGTCAGCGCTTGGCGGCTCGGGCCGCGAGCGTCTCGCCGGCGATCGACCAGCTGTCGGTACCGATCTCCTGCACCGTCAGCCACACGCTCTCCGGCTTGCTGCCGGTGGCCTGCACATACGCGTCGGTCAGGTCACGGACCAACTGGGCCTTCTGTTCGGCGGTCTTGCCGGGGGTCTGCTGAACGTGGATGAGAGGCATGGTGTTCTCCGCTGGATCGAGGTTGAACTGATGCCGTACGGTCCCGGGCCTCAGGGCCGGGAACCGCCGCGGATCCAGTCCAACACCGGGCCGGGGGCTGTCCAAGACGCAATCCGATCTGGCACCGATCACGAATCGTGATGCGTCCCGGATCGTCGGATCACCCGGACCCCGTTCCGTCCTCGGGGACCGGGGATCCGTGATCGAGGACGGCGATCAAGCCGGGATCAGAGATCCCCGTGTCAGGCCGGCCCCAGCTCGCGACCGGCGGAAGCCGTCACCGTGACCGGATTCCCGGATGCGGTCCGGCATCGAAGAGCGCGCCACGGCCGGCCGTCCGACGCTCGACGACGTCATGCCCGCCGCGAGGGAGATGCCCGTCATGGCCGCACGGGACGCCACGGGCGAGGGGACGGCCGCGGTCCCGGTGCGCCTGGGAGGCGGCACCCGCGAGGGACATTCCCACCCGAACATGCTGCCCGCCGAAAGCGTTCGCCGGCCCGCCGGAACGACGTGCGCGGGGCCCGTCACCCCCACGGGACGGGAAGTCCGCGTCCGCCGCACGGGATTGACGAAAGATCCGCTCGTCAGCGACCGTAAGGGCTCCCCGGAAGGCGCCATCGGCGTACGCTGAGGTGCCTGGAGGTCACGGTGCGCACCCGCTCCCCGCGCAGGACGCACCACCGTGGCCAGGGGGTGGAGGATGGGACAGCGCAGCGTACGCAGCAGAAGGACTCTCTACGAACGCGAGAGTGAACTCACCGCTGTCGAGGAGGCGTTGAGCGAGCTCACCGGTCTGCGCAAGGACGGCTCCGAAGCACCCGAGCGGCCCCGCGGCGCGCTCCTCGCCTTCGCCGGACGCGCCGGGATCGGCAAGACGACCCTCCTCGCCGAGGTGCGGCGGCGCGCCGCGGCCAAGGGCTGCACCGTCCTGTCCGCACGCGGCGGCGAGCAGGAACAGCGCGTCGCCTTCCACGTCGCCCGTCAACTCCTGCAACCGCACCTCGCCGGATTCTCGGAGGCCGAACTCCGCGCCTCGCTCGGCAGCTGGTACGCCATCGTCGGACCCGCGCTCGGCCTGTGCGCCGCCGCCGAGGGTGCTCCGCCCGACCAGCAGGGTCTGCGCGCCGGCCTCGACTGGGTCCTCACCCACCTCGCCGTCCAGCGCGCCCCGATGGTGCTCGTCCTCGACGACGCGCACTGGGCCGACCCCGAGTCGCTGAGCTGGCTCGCCGCCTTCGCGCCCCGCGCCGAGGAACTCCCGCTGCTGCTCGTCGTCGGCTACCGGCCCGATGAACTCCCCGACCACGCCGAGTCGTTCAGGGTCCTGCCGGGGCGTGCGGGCCAGCGCCCCGTCGATCTCGAACCACTCAGCGCCGCCGCCGTCGCACGGCTGGTGCGCGAGGACCTCGGCGCCCAGGCCGACGACGCGTTCTGCCGGGAGTGCTGGGCGGTCACGGCGGGCAACCCCTTCGAGGCGGTGGAACTGACCGCGAAGGTGCGCGACCGCGGGCTGGTCCCGACGGAAGCCGGCGCACACCTGCTGCGCGACCTCGCCGCCGCCGTCAAGGGCAGCGGCCTGATCGCCCGCCTCGAACGCCTGGGCACCTCCACCGTCCGCTTCGCCTGGGCTTGTGCGGTGCTCGGCACGGAGATCGCCCCGCCCCTTGCCGCGGCCGTCGCCGGACTCGGCTCCGAGGAGGCCGCCGACGCGGCGGACGCCCTGCGCGGCGCCCGGATCCTCACCGGCGCCGACACCCTGGAGTTCGTGCACCCGCTGGTCGCCACCGCCGTCTACCGCGCCATCCCCGGCGGTGTCCGCGTGGCCCTGCACGGCCAGGCCGCGTGGTGCGTGATCAACGAGGGCCTCGGCCCCTCCGCCGCCGCCCGCCACCTCATGGAGAGCCACCCCGACGGCGACGTCTGGGTCGTCCAGCAACTGCGCGCCGCCGCCCGTGAGACCCAGCGCGCCGGCGCCCCCGACGCGGCCCGCCGCTACCTCGCCCGCGCCCTGCGCGAACCACCGCCCTTCAAGGAACGCGCGGCCGTCCTGTACGAACTGGGCTGCGCCTCCCTGCTCACCGAACCGGCGACCACCGTCAACCACCTCAGGGCCGCCCTCGAGGAACCCATCACCGACCCCGAGCTGCGCCACAACGTCGTCTACCGGCTCTCCCAGGTCCTCGCCCACAGCGACCGGCTCGCCGAGGCCTCCGAGACGCTCGCCCGGGAGAGCCGGATGACCGCGGACGCCCGGGTACGGCTGCGCATGCAGTCCGAGCAGTTCATGTGGGACGCCTTCCGGGCCGACGAGCCCGACTCGCCCGCCCGCTCGCGCCGGCTGACCCGCCTCGCCGACCGACTGACCGGCCGCGACCTCACCGAGCGCTATGTCATCGGCCTGCGCGCCTGGGACGCCACACTGCGCGGCGAACCCGCCCACGTCGCACTGGAACACGCCGAGCGCGCCCTCGCCGGCGGCCTGGGCTGGGCCGAGGCCGACCGCGGCTTCGAAGTGCCCATCCTGGTCGCCCTCACCTTCATGTACGCGGACCGCCCGGGACGCACCGAGGAACTGTTCGCCGCCGGCATCGCCGACTTCGAGAGCCAGGGCTGGCACGGCGCCCACCTCTCCTTCGGCTACACGATCCTCGCCTACGTCCGCTACCGCCGCGGCCGGCTCGCCGAGGCCGAGGACTTCGTCCGCGCCGGCTTCCGGCTCGCCGAGCGCGTCGGGCCCGGCACCCCCGTCCACTGGTACGCCGTCGCCACCCTCGTCGAGATCCTGCTGGCCCGCGGCCGGGTCGCCGAGGCCGCCCGGACCGCCGAGGAGTACGCGTTCCGGGCGCCCTTCCCCGCCGCCGTGACCTTCCCCGACGCCCAGATCGTGTACGGGCAACTGCTGCTCGCCCGAGGCCTCACCAAGGACGCCGCAGCCGAGCTGGCGGCGGCCGGCCGCCGCCTCGACCCACGCGGCATCCGCAACCCCTCCTGGTGCCCGTGGCAGCTCCACCTGGCCCGCGCCGAGAGCCACGACGCACCGGACCGCGCCGTCGCCACCGCCCACGAAGCGGTGCAGCGCGCCCGCCAGTACGGCGCCCCCTCGGCCGTCGGCCAGGCACTGCGGGCCGCCGCCGAGGTCTCCTCGGGCTCCGCTCGCGTCAAACTCCTCGAAGAATCCGTGGCCCACCTGGAGCGCTCCCCGGCCGCGTACGAACTCGCGTGCGCCCTGGTCGCCCTGGGTACCGAGCTGCGCCGCTCGGGCCGCCCCAAGGAAGCCGCCGAACACCTCTACCGAGGGCTCGACGCGGCCGTACAGTGCGGCGCCGACGGGCTCGTCGAAGAGGCCCGTGACGAGCTGGCGGCCGCAGGGCTGCGCCCGCGCAGACTGCACAGCACCGAGACGGACACGCTCACCGCCCGGGAGCGCACGGCGGCCGCGCTCACCGCCGGGGGCCGCACCGCGGACCAGGTCGCCGAGGAACTGCACATCGACGAGCCGTCCGTCGTCCGGCTGCTCTCGGCGGTCTACCGGAAGGTGGGCACGGACCGTACGGGACTGGCGGCGGCGCTGGGCGAACAGCCACCCGCGTAGCCCCGTGCGGGAGACGCCCCCGGGCCCCGGCCGGCGGCCGGACACGTACCATTGCGGCATGTCCTTCCTCCGCCGCCGCAGCGCCACGCCCGCCGGTCCCGACTTCGACGTTCTGGCCATGGATCCGGGCGACTGGCCGGGCAATCTCGGCGCGGGCCTGCTGCCCGCTCCCGACGGCAGCTGCCAGGGTGTCTTCCTGCGCTACGACCTCTTCGGCGGGCGCGGCCCGGCGATGATCATCGGCAATCTGCCCGAAGGTTCGCCGGCCCGGGAGGTCGAGGAGGGAGAGATCCCGTTCGAGGTGGCCCAGCTGCTCCTGGCGCTGGAGAACGACGAGGAGGTCACCGTCACCGGGGTCGAGGACATGCCGGTGATGCAGGGTGACAACCTCCTCATCGTGCGCCGTCTCAAGCTCTCCGAGACCCGGATCTCCTGCGTGCAGTTCGACCGCAGCGACAACGTGCTCGTGACCATCGCCGCCTGGGACCGCCCCATCACCGACGACCTGTACGCGCTGCTCAAGCCGCTGCCCCCGGAGCTCTTCCAGCAGGGCTGAGCCGCCGCGTTCAGCCGGCCGGCCGCCAGCCCAGTGCGGGGCCGAGCCCGCGGGCGATGTCCGTGAGGATCTGGACGTAGTCCTCGTGCGCGAAGGTGAAGGGCAGCGCGAACGCGACCTCGTCGACCTCCTGGAACGCCACGTGGGCGTAGAGACGTTCGGCGATCTCCTCGGAGGTGCCGACCAGGTCGGGCGCGAACATCATCCGGGCCGGACCCTGCGGGGCCGCGGTACGCGGTGTGCGCCCCCGCGCGTACTCCTCGTACTTCTTGCGCTGCTCGGGCGTGGCGCTGTCCGTGGGGATCACGACCAGGCCCTGGGAGACCCGGGCCCGGTCGCGGTCGGGATGGTGGGCGCGGAAGGTCCGGATGTGCGACAGCTGCACCTCGGCGAAGTCCTCCGACTCCTCCGCCTTGACGACACTGCTGGTCAGGAGGTTCATCCCGTGCTCGCCCGCCCACCGCGCCGACCGTAGGCTGCCGCCGCCGTACCACATGCGGCGGCCGAGGCCGGGCGCCTGCGGCTGGACGCGGTCGGAGAACACCTCGAAGCCCTCGACGCCGCTGAAGTCGGTGGCCGGTGTGCCGCGCACGAAGTCCAGCAGCCGCTCCACACGTCCGTAGCCGAAGTCCTCCGCCTCGGCGGTGTCGGGGTAGAGCGCCTGCTTGACCTGGTCGAAGTGCATGGGCGGGCCGACGCTGACACCCGGATTGAGGCGGCCCCCGGACAGCAGGTCGACGGTCGCCAGGTCCTCTGCGAGCCGCAGGGGGTTCTCCCAGCCCACCGGGATGACCGCGGTGCCGAGTTCGATCCGGCTGGTGCGCTGCGAGGCCGCGGCCAGCACGGCGACGGGGGAGGAGATGCCGTACTGCAGATGCCGGTGACGCACCCACGCGCTGTCGAAGCCCAGCCGCTCACCCAGCTCGATGATCTCCAGCGTCGACTCGTGGCCCCGCCGGGGGTCGGCCTCGTCGAACAACCCGATGGTCAGGAAGCCCAGCTTCCGCAAGGGGGTCGAGGTCAGTGGCACGGGGCTCCTCCATCGTTGACGGCAACTCTGTCGAACGCCAGTTCCATGCGGGAACGGTCGGCGATCATCAGAGCAACACGGCGGTCATGGCGAGGAATTCCGCGTGCCGGACGGAGGGACGGCACGGGGCCGGATCCGCCGTGAGCGGATCCGGCCCCTGAGGCGCTCAGGCGTGCCGCTGCTAGGAGTGCGAGCGCGTCACGTCCACATCCGCCGCGCGCACGAACTCGACGCGGTGTCCGAACTGGATCTCGTAGTACATGTCCTTCCCGGTCACGACCTTGTGCGATGTCGTGTCGAAGGTCGGCGAGTAGAAGTACTCGCCCGGCACCTTGTCACCGACCACGTACTTCTGACCCGCGAGGAGCTTGTACGACAACGGGGACACCGCCTGGGCCGGAATGCCCGCCGGGTACGCCTCCTTCTCCGGGTAGGCGCGCCCGTACACGGGGATGTCCGCGAGACCCGCCTTGGGCGTGATGACCTGTCCCGACGTGCTCACCGCCGTCGGGTGGGCCTTGGGGTTCTTGAACCAGGCCTTCTGACCCAGGTACCAGATCGCCGTCCAGTCCCCGTCACGGTCGGCGACCGCGTACTGCTGACCGGTGGAGACACGCGAGCCCACGTCGTTCACGTCGATGGTCGAGTCGGCGCCGTTCGGCCGCAGCCCGATGTCCTTGATCAGCGGTGAGCTGTCGGACGGCAGGCTGTGGAGGCGCACCTCGCTGGAGCCGTGGGCGGCGCAGGCCTGGCCGCTGGTGACGCACCCGGTGTACTGCGGCTTGTTCGCCGCGAAGTCCGGCAGCACCATGACCAGGCCGCCGCCCGCCTTCGTCCGGTGGTACAAGGGGTGGTCCAGCAGGGCGAAGTAGTGCTCCCAGTCCCAGTAGGGACCCGGGTCCGTGTGCATCCCGGGGATTGTGGACGTCGTCGGACCGGGAACGTTGTCGTGCCCCAGGATGTGCTGCCGGTCCAGGGGCACGCCGTACTTCTTGGCGAGGTAAGTCACCAGCCGCGCCGAGGCCCGGTACATCTCCTCCGTGTACCAGGCGTCCGGCGAGGCGAGGAAGCCCTCGTGCTCCAGGCCGATCGACTTGGCGTTGACGTACCAGTTTCCCGCGTGCCAGGCCACGTCCTTGGCCTTCACGTGCTGGGCGATGTGCCCGTCGGTCGAGCGCAGGGTGTAGTTCCACGACACATAGGTCGGGTCCTGGACGAGGTTGATCACGCCGTCCCAGGCGCCCTCGGTGTCGTGGATGACGATGTACTTGATGCCCTGCGACGCGGGCCGGTTGCCGAGGTCGTGGTTTCCGTAGTCGCCGTCGCCGAACTCCGCGTAGGGGGCCGGGATCCACTCGCAGGACACGGTCGTGGGGCACTCCGTGCCGGCGGCGGAGACCGTCCGCAGTCCGGCCCGCCGCAGTTGCGCCGTGTCAGGGCCGATGGCCGGCTGGGCGGCGAGCGTGATCCGCTGGCCGGAGTCCGTGGTGCGCTCGGCGCCCGTACGGATCACGCCGTAGACGTCGTTGGCGTACGTCGCCGCGGTCGCACTGTCGTCCGCGCCGGAGAAGCGTGCCACCGCGGCGTACCAGTCGGCCGCGTTCGCGCTCAGCGGCTCGTCGAGGTCCTTCTGCGCGGCGGCCAGCAGCGCGGCGCCGCCCTCGACGTTCGCGGCCGCGTCCGTGCGCAGGCGCTCGGCCGGGAGCCCGGTGAGTTCGGCCGCCTTCGTCAACGTCTTGAGCCGGGCGGGCAGTTGGGCGTTCTCCGGGACCTTCGTCGTGGGGACGACGGGCGCGCGGGAGCTGTCGCCGCGGGCGTCCTCGGTGCCCTCGCTGTGGTGCGCTGCACCGGCGATCGCCGTCCGGGCGTCGGTGAGGTGCATGGGGCCGTAGCCGCCGCTGACGCTGGGCGCACCGGCGTGTGCGTCCCAGCGGGACTCCAGATAGGAGACGCCCAGGAGGACGCTCAACGGCACGTGGTACTCGGCGGCCGCGCCGGCGAAGGCCCGTTGCAGCCGCGCGGAGGAGGCCTGGTCGACGCCGGCCGCCGGGGCCGCGCCGAGCATCGGGAACATCAGTGCCGCCGAGACGAGGACACCCGCGGCTCTGCGCGCGCGTCTGTGCCCGGCGGTGGCCTCGGGGTCGATGAGAGATCCTCGCAATGCAGCCTCCTGGGACGGTCGGGCGCGGTGGGGCGTGCGGGGCCGAACGAGGTCAGTCGTATCGGGTATCCGACGATCCGTCAATCATGCCCAGGAGCAGCTGATTTCCCATGTCAGCGCTGGATCGAAGGGTTTTCGTGGCGGCGGCGCGGCGGCCTGCGAGGCGTCAGTGGAGTGGACCTGTGGCTCGATCGGGTGAAGTTCTCGACGCAAACGAGTGGGCCGGTCCGGGCGCGTACGTCGCGGACTCCGTGCCTTCGGCGCGCACGGGTCCCTCCTGCGCGCGGTCCGACGGGGCAGAGGGGTTGCGGTATCCATGGCGAAGGTCCGCGGTGCGCCGATGATCCTGGCGCACCGCGGACCTTCGTCCCCCCTCAGGCCCTCGCCTCAGCCCCTCGACGAGTGCCGACCGTCGCCCCTCAGCGAGTGCCGACCGCCGCCCGTACGGCCCGGCGGGCCATCTGGCAGTCGTCGTGCAGCCGCCGCAGCAGCAGCCGTTGTTCCTCGCCGGACGGCAGGGCGCCCGGGTGGGCGGGTCCCGGCGCCGCCGGGGTCGCGTCGTGCATCGAGCGCTGCACCGCTGTCTCGTACGTACGGATCTCACGGGTCAGTACGAGCATCAGGTTCACCAGGAAGGCGTCACGTGCCGCCGGTCCCGCGGACTGGGCGAGCTGACTGATCTGACGGCGTGCCACGGGAGCGTCACCGAGGACCGCCCACAGGGTCGCCAGGTCGTAGCCCGGCAGGTACCAGCCCGCGTGCTCCCAGTCCACCAGCACTGGACCGGCCGGTGAGAGCAGGATGTTCGACAGCAGCGCGTCCCCGTGGCAGAACTGGCCCATGCCCTGACGGCCCGCCGAGTGGGCGATGCCGTGCAGCAGCTTCTGCAGATCGCCCATGTCCCGGTCCGTGAGCAGACCCAGTTCATGGAAACGGGAGATCCGCTCCGCGTAGTCCAGCGGGGCGTCGAACGTCCCGGCCGGTGGCCGCCACGCGTTCAGCCGGCAGACCGCGCCCAGCGCCGCGCGGATGTCCGCGCGGGGCGGCGCCTCGGCCGGGTGCCGCTGGAGCGCGGCCACCCTGCCCGGCATCCGCTCGATCACCAGAGTGCAGTTGTCCGGGTCCGCCGCGATCAGCCGGGGCACCCGGACGGGCGGCCGGTGTCGCACGAACGACCGGTATGCCGCTATTTCGTGCCTGATCCGCTCGGCCCAGATCGGAGAGTGGTCCAGTAAACACTTCGCGACGGCCGTACTGCGCCCGGTCGTGCCGACCAGGAGCACGGAGCGCCCGCTGCGGCGCAGTACCTGGACGGGGGCGAACTCGGGACAGATCCGGTGCACCGACGCGATCGCCGTGCGCAGTTGTGCGCCCTGAGGGCCGGACAAGTCGAGTCTCCCGCTGAGCGGTTGGGTGCCGATCCCCGGAACGCGCCGTGTCCGGGCTGCTCCGAGCACGGGGGCCGCCGGTCGCGCGGGGTCGAGGTAGGGGCCGCTGCCCGCCGGACGGGGATGCAGCGGCCGGGGCGGGGCGGACACGGAGGACGATGCTGTGTACATGGGCGAAACAGATCCCTTCGTGTGCCTGCAAGTTGCCGCGCCGCCCGTCCCGGCCGTCGGGGAACACCCTGGGGGAATGTCCCCGGTAACCGGGTCGGGGTGGCGCATTCCTACCTGACACCGGGTGCCCAGTGGCACACCATCTGGCGCACCCTGGCGAACCCTGGCGAATAGTCGCTCAGCAACTGACAGAGGGTTACTGTCAACTCAGCCGAGAACCTGGGGGCTTGATGTGAACGGACAACCCAACGCTCGTCTGTCGGACCTGTTCGGCCTGGCCGGCTGGTCCAAGGGCGAACTCGCGAGGCTGGTCAACAGGCAGGCGGCGGCCATGGGCCACCCCCAGCTGGCGACCGACACCTCACGGGTGCGGCGCTGGATCGACTTGGGAGAGATCCCGCGTGATCCGGTTCCGCGAGTGCTGGCGGCTCTGTTCACCGAGCGTCTCGGCCGTGTCGTGACCATCGAGGACCTCGGTCTGGTCCGGCACGGGCGTGTGGGGAAACGGCCGGGCGGCGGGAATGTGGAACATCCCGACGGAGTGCCGTGGGCGCCCGAGCGGACTGCTGCGGTCCTCACCGAATTCACGGGAATGGACCTCATGCTCAACCGACGCGGCTTGGTGGGCGCGGGTGCCGCGCTCGCCGCGGGATCAGCACTCAGCAGTGCCATGCACGATTGGCTGCACACCGATCCGGCCCTGGTGGCCGACGCCCCTGACCTCGACAATCCCCTGCACGCCGACTCCGCCGGGTTCGACCGCTACGAGGCCGCCCCCATCGGGTCGCAGGAGATCGAGGAACTGGAGCGCTCGGTCGAGGTGTTCCGGGCCTGGGACGCAGCCCGCGGCGGCGGGCTGCAACGCAAGGCCGTGGTGGGCCAGCTCAACGAGGTGGGAGGCATCCTCTCCTACCGGCATCCCGACCATCTGCAGCGGCGCCTGTGGGGCGTCGCCGCCAACCTCGCCGTCCTCGCGGGCTGGATGTCGCACGACGTCGGCCTGGAGCCCACGGCACAGAAGTACTTCGTCATCGCCGCGCACGCGGCCCGGGAGGGCGGTGACCGGCCCCGTGCCGGGGAGGCGCTCTCCCGCGCCGCGCGCCAGATGGTGCACCTGGGCCGGCCGGACGACGCCCTGGACCTGATGAAGCTCGCCAAGTCGGGCTCGGGCTCCGAGATGCTGCCGCGCACCCGGGCCATGCTCTACACCATCGAGGCCTGGGCACAGGCGTCGATGGGCAAGGGGCAGGCCATGCGGCGCACCCTGGGCGAGGCGGAGGACCTCTTCGTCTCCGACAGGGGTGACGTGCCGCCGCCGAGCTGGATGCAGTTGTTCGACGAGGCGGACATGCACGGCATGCAGGCCCTGGCCTACCGGACGCTCGCGGAGCACGACGCGGCCGCGGCAGCCACGGCCCAGCGCCATGCCAAGGAGGCACTGCACCTGCGCGAGAACGGGCGGCAGCGGTCGCAGATCTTCGACTGGCTGTCACTGGCCTCGGCGTGCTTCATCGCCGACGATCCCGAACAGGCGGACCGCTACGCCCGGCTGGCGCTGGTGTCGATGGGGGCGAACTCCTCCCACCGCACCTGGGACCGGCTGCGCGAGATGTACCGGCTCACCGCTCAGTACTCCAGTTTCCCGAAGATCCACGAACTGCGTGAGGAGATCCAGCTCGCCCTTCCCAAGCCGGTGGCGAAGCCGAGGCGCGCGGGAGACGCACAGGTCTGAAGCCGCCTGTGCGAGGAGATCCGGTGGGAGGGGCCCGTGGGCCGAGTCCGGTGTTCGGCGTGATCGACCGGCCGCTCAGCCGGCCCTTCAGCCGCCGACCCTGGCGACGAGCACGCAGGCGTCGTCCTCGCGGTGGGTCTCGCCGAACTCCTCGACAACCGTCCGTACGCAGTCCTGGGCCGTGCGGGCTCCGCCGAAGCGCGGGGCCAGGTCGAGCAGCCTCTGGACGGCCGCCGCTCCGTGGCACCGAGGGACCAGTCCGTCGGTGTGCAGGAGCAGCAGGTCGCCGTCCTCCAGGGTCTCTTCGGCCTGTCCGTATGCGGCACCCGAGGTCGCGCCGAGCAGCACGCCGTGCGGTGGTGTCAGGATGCGCCCCGTCCCGTTGCGGAACAGCAAGGGGGCGGGGTGTCCCGCCTGCGCCCAGGTGAGGGTGCGGGACCCGGGCCGGTAGCGGCAGCAGACCGTGCTGCCGAGAGTCGGCTGTACCGAGGCGTCGACCAACCGATCGAGCCAGGAGAGGAGTTGACCCGGCTGGGTTCCCGCCATGGCCATGCCGCGCAGAGCGCCCAGCAGCATCGCCATGCCGGAGGCGACGGTGACGCCGTGTCCGGTCAGGTCGCCGACGCTCAACAGGGTTTCGCCGTCGGGAAGTTCCAGCGCGTCGTACCAGTCGCCGCCGATCAGTGCGGTGGCCGACGAGGGGAGATAGCGGGCGGCCAGGTCCAGTGCCTCCGGGCCCCGGCGGGTGAACCGCAGGCTGCCGTGCCGTGGCGGCAGGACGGCCTCCTGCAGCTCGACCGCGAGCCGGTGCTCGTCCTGCGCGAAGCGCCGGTCGTGCCGCAGCGAGTCACGGGTCTCGCTCACCGTCCTTTGGCTGCGCCGCAGTTCGCTGACATCGCGCAGCACCGCCCACATCGCGGTGGTACCGCCGTCGGCGTCGAGCACGGGCTCACCCATGATGTGCACGGTCCGCACTCCGCCGTCCGGGCGCACGACGCGGAACTCCCCGTCGATCGGTTTCGCGTCGATGAGGCAGTCGGTGACCATCGCCGTCAGCATCGGCCGGTCCTCGTCGAGCACCAGCGACGGGAGCTCGTCGAGGGTGAGCGGGGGAGCGCCGGGGTCACGGCCCAGGATCTGGTAGAGCTCCCCGGACCAACTGGCCTCGTCCGTCAGCAGGTTCCACTCGGCGCTTCCGACCCTGCTGAGCAGGGAGCCCTCTCCGGGTGCGGCGGGCGCGGGGGCGGGTTCCACGGGCACCGGCGGGGGGCCGTCCCGGAGCTGCGCCAGGTGCTGGTCCAGGTCGTTGAGCTGGTGCATCGCCAGATCGCAGAGGGCGCGCTGCCAGCGTCCCTGGGCGTCCGCGCCGTCGGCGGGTGCGTCACGTCGTACGGCGTCCACCTCGCCGCGCAGGTGCCGCGTCTGCGAGATCAGCGCGTCGACCGCGCCGCGTGGGGGCGGCTGCGCGGCGGGGCGGTCCGCAGAGAGATGGGGCGACATGACGCACTCCGATGAGGGGACGGTACGACCAGAGCTGGGCGGAAGGACCGTTACGACTGTTGCACAGCCCGCGACGCCCTGTAAGGGATTTGGCAACACACGATCCGGTGGTGCTTCTGGCATGTGCCGCAGTCCATCCGGAGGGGTGGACCAGGACCGATGAGGTACGCGCGGTGCTTGCCCAAGTCGTAGACAGCGTACGTGACTTGACGGCTTACGGGGGTGGCGGTGGCCTTTCCTCACTCTTGTGTTCGAGGGTCATGTGTGCGGGTCATGTCCAGGGCATGTTCGGATTCAGAGGCCGTGGGTGAACTCTCCTGCCTCCGCCTCGTAGAGGGGCCCCGGATCGATGCCCATGGAGGCGAAGTTGCCCTCGATCTCCAGGCTCGCCAGGCCGTGCAGATGAGCCCAGAGCAGCACGGTCCGCGAGGCGACCGTGGGCGGGACGTCCTCGACTCCGCGGCGCTTCATCCACTCCTGGACCTGGTCCTGTGAATCCTCCGGCACGGCCGCGTCCGGCGACGCCAGCGCGTTCGCCACGTTCAGTACGACGTTCATCGCCCGCTGGGCCGCCTCGACCAGGCGGGTGGCGTGGGCGTCGTACCCCTTGAAGGGGGCCCGGAACAGCAACCGGTAGCGGTGCGGTTCGGTCCGCGCCCAGTCGCGGTAGGCCCGGACGACCGCGGCCAGGCGTTCGGCCCCGTCCCGTGCGGGGGCGCCGGCGGCGCGGGCGAGGGCGGCCGCCAGTGTCTCGTAGGCGTCGACGACCAGCTCGGTGAGCAGGCTGTCCCGGTTGGCGAAGTAGCGGTAGAGCGCCGGGCCGGTCATGCCCAGCTGTTTCGCGACCGCGTTGAGCGACAGCGCCTCCGGGCCGCCGTCGGCCAGCTGGCGCAGCGCCGCCGCCTTCACCTCCTCCCGCACCTGTGCGCGGAACCGATCGCGCGGGCCCGGTCCGGTCCGGCTCTCCGTGGTCACGTCATCGCCTCTTCTGTCGCTCGTCGGAACGGGACTTGACGTGCCCAGTGTAGAGGGGCAAGCTTTAGTTAGAACCTATAACGCAAGCGTGACTCTCTAACGAAAATTCCTGCCGAGCAGAGGAGCCGACCGTCATGGACACCCACACCACCGCGAACCTGGTGACCGAAGTCGTCCTGCCGGGGGTCGTGGAGCCCGCCGGCCTGCAGATCCGGACGCGCCCCGCGCCGGAGCCGGCGGCCGGTGAGGTCCTCCTCGCGCTGGAGGCCTCCGGGATCTCGTTCGCCGAGCAGCAGATGCGCCGCGGCAAGTACTACGACCAGCCTCCCTTCCCGTTCGTGCCCGGCTACGACCTCGTCGGTGTCGTGCTCGGGACCGGCGCGGGCGTCGACGCGTCGCTGGTCGGCCGCCGGTTCGCGGCGCTGACGAAGGTGGGCGGCTGGGCCAGCCGGGTCGTGCTGCCCGTCGCCGACCTGGTCGAGGTGCCGGGCGGCCTCGATCCCGCCGACGCCGAGACAGTCGTCGTCAACGGCATCACCGCCTGGCAGATGCTGCACCGCGTCGCCGGCGTCCGGGCCGGCGAAACCGTGCTCGTGCACGGGGCGAACGGCGGAGTGGGCTCGACCCTCGTCCAGCTCGCCGCCCACGCCGGAATCCACGTCATCGGCACCGCCTCGCCCCGCCACCACGACGCGGTCCGCGCGCTCGGCGCCACGCCGCTCGACTACCGGGCCGACGATCTGCCCGCCCGCGTGCGGGAGTTGGCGCCCGGCGGCGTAGACGCGGTCTTCGACCACGTCGGCGGTGACGGCATCGTCGACTCCTTCCGGCTGCTGGCGCGCGGCGGCACGCTCGTGTCGTACGGCACGGCCTCGACACGGGACGTCGCCGGATCCTCCAAACTGCCGGTGCTCAAGCTGGTCGGCCGGCTCCTCCTCTGGAAGCTGCTGCCCAACGGCCGGCGCACGCACTTCTACAACATCTGGGCGGGCAGGCGCCGCGCCGCGGCCTTCCAGGACCGGTTGCGCACCGACCTCGGGCAGGTGTTCGCGCTGCTCGCCGAGGGTGCCATCACCGCGCAGGTCGCGGCGCGCATCCCGCTCGGCCGGGCCGCGGAGGCCGTCCGCCTGGCGGAGTCCGGCACCGTCACCGGCAAGGTCGTCCTCGTCCCGGACCCGCACGCCCACCCGGAGGCGTGAGGAGAGGACGGCCCGCTGTCCGGCCGGCGACGCGCCGTCCGCGAGGTGCCCACCGGAGGCCGACGCCGACCGTCACGGTTCGGCCGCTGTTCACCCGCAACTCACCGCGCGGGTATGGATCTCGGGGATCACCGCGTGCACGCTTGCGCGCGGTGTGCCGCTGGGGCACTCCAGTGACGAGGGCGGGCGAATGACACCGATCAGCCGAAGAGGTTTCGTGGGGCTTGGGGCATCCGTGGCGGCGGGCACCGCGCTGGGCGTCGGCTCACGTCCGGCGGCGGCCGCCGGCACGGCGAGCGGCACCATCACGGACGTACGGCACGTCGTCATCCTCATGCAGGAGAACCGCAGCTTCGACCACTACTTCGGCCGCCTCAAGGGCGTCCGCGGATTCGGCGACCGCAGCGGCATCACGCTGCCCGGCGGGTACCCCGTCTTCAACCAGCCCAACGGCGGCGGCCGGCAGTACCCGTGGAAACTGAGCTCCACACCGGCCGCGGGCGGCAAGGACGGCGAGACCCTCGCGCAGTGCAACGGCGACCTCCCGCACTCCTGGTCCTCGCAGCACTCCGCCTGGAACAAGGGACGCCTCGACAACTGGGTCTCCGGCGTGGGCAACGTCCGTTCGCTCGGCTACCTGGACCGCTCCGACATCCCCTTCCACTACGCGCTCGCCGACGCCTACACGATCTGCGACGCCTACTTCTGCTCCACGCTCAGCGCCACCGGTCCCAACCGCACCTACCTCTGGTCCGGCAAGGTCGACGGATCCAGCTACGACGGCGGCGACGAGTCGGGCCTGACCTGGCAGAACTACGCGGAGGCGCTCCAGACGGCCGGAGTGACCTGGAGGGTCTACCAGAACGCGCAGGACAACTACGGCGACAACGCCTGCGCCTACTTCAAGAAGTTCGCCACGGCCAAGGCCGGCGACCCGCTGTACGACCGGGGCATGGCCTCCGTGCCGCGCGTCACCGGCTCCACACCCGACGACATCGCCGCCGCCATCAGGTCCGACGTCCTCGCGGGCACCCTGCCCCAGGTGTCCTGGGTGGTCGCCAACCAGGCCTTCTCCGAGCACCCTTACGCCCCGCCCGGGGACGGCGCCCACTTCGTCGACCTGGTGTACAAGGCCCTCGCCGCCGATCAGGACGTCTTCGACTCCACCGTCCTGTTCCTCAACTACGACGAGAACGACGGCTTCTTCGACCACGTGCCGCCGCCGGTCCCGCCCGCGAACACGGCCGGGGAGTTCCTCGGGGGCGCTCCGTACGGTCTCGGATTCCGTGTTCCGATGCTGGTCGTCTCGCCCTGGACCCGCGGCGGCTGGGTCTCGTCGGAGGTCTTCGACCACACGTCCGTGCTGCGCTTCCTGGAGACCTGGACGACCTCGCTGGGCAGACCCGCCGCCTGCCCGAACATCAGCGCCTGGCGCCGCAAGGTCACCGGCGACCTGACCGGCGTCTTCGACTTCGCCCACCCCGTGTACGGCGCCGTCGCCCTGCCCGCCACGAGCGTCATCGGCATATCCACCTGCGGTCCCCTGCCCAACCCGGTCCCCACCACCAACGCGCTGCCCGTCCAGGAGCCCGGCACCCGGCCCGCCCGAGCCCTGCCCTACCAGCCGAACGGCTACCTGGACCACCTGGAGTTCGGTGCGAGCGGCAAGATCCTCGCCTGGTTCGCCATGGCCAACCAGGGCACCCCGGCCAGGAGCGCCGCGCACTTCTCGATCCACCCGAACGCCTACCGCGACACCACGCCCTGGCAGTACACGGTCGACGGGGGCGGCACCGCATCCGACTACTTCAACATCGGCTCGGGGTACGGCGACGGGAAGTACGACCTCACCATGACCGGGCCCAACCGCTTCCTGCGCCGGTTCAGGGGCGACGCGACACAGGCGGGCAAGTCGGCCGAGGTGAGCACCCGTTACGCCACCGAGCCCGGGACCGGGAAGACGGCGGTCTACTTCAGGATGGCCAACTCCTCCGCCTCGGCGGTGAAGTTCACCATCACCGCGAACCAGTACCGCGGCGACGGGCCGTGGACGTACACCGTCGCCGCGGGCGGCTGGGCCGAGGACTACTTCAACGCCGTCGCGTACCAGGACGGCTGGTACGACTTCACGATCACCGTCGACTCGGACGCGAGCTGGTCACGCCGGTTCACCGGGCACATCGAGACGGGCGCCGCGAGCGTCAGCGGCTGATCACGCGTAGAGGTCCGGGCGCGCGGCGAGTTCGACGGCCACCCGGCCGCCGCTCTCCAGCGCCCGGACACCCGCCTCGGCCACCGCCGACGCGGCGTACCCGTCCCAGACGCTGGGCCCGGTGACCCGGCCCTCACGGGTGGCGTCCACCCAGGCCTGCACCTCGCGGTCGTAGGCGTCGGCGAAGCGTACGAGGTAGTCCTGTGGCACTTCCTGACGGGAACCGTCCGCCGTCGTCACCCGCATCGCGTTCTCGTCCCCGATCCGTGCGCTCCCGGACTCGCAGACCGCCTCGCAGCGCACCTGGTAGCCGAAGCCGGTGTTCACGAAGACCTCCACGTCGACGAGTGCGCCCTCCGCGGTCTCGAACAGCACGAGCTGGGGGTCGAGGAGGTCCGCGGGCGCGTGCGACGAAGGCCGCGGACGCAGCACCGTCACGGCCGTGAGCTCCTGGCCCAGCAGCCAGCGTGCCGCGTCGATCTCGTGCGAGACGGAACTGTTCACCAGCATCGCCGAGGTGAAGCCGGCGGGGGAGGAGACATTGCGGTGCGTGCAGTGGAGCATGAGCGGACGGCCCAGCCGCCCGCTGTCCAGCAGGGACTTCAGACGTACGTACTCGGCGTCGTACCGGCGCATGAAGCCGACCTGCGCCAGCCGCCGCCCGAGCCGTGCCTCGGCCTCCACCACCCGCAGCGCCCCGGCCGACTCCGGCACCATCGGCTTCTCGCACAGGACCGGCAGCCCGCGCTGGAAGGCCGCCAGCAGCGCTTCCTCGTGGGCGGGCCCGGGGGAGGCGACCAGCACGGCCCGCACACCGGGCGCGTCCAGGGCGGCCGACACCTCGGTGTGCACCGAGACTCCGTCGATCCCGGCGACGGCGTCCTTGGCCCGCCCGGTGTCGGGATCGGCCACTGCCGCGACCCGGGCGCCGTTCACCACTCGGTCGATTCGTCGTATGTGGTCGGCTCCCATGTGGCCTGCCCCAAGGACCGCCACACCCAACAACTCGCTCACGTGCTCACCTCTCGACCGACAGTTCTCCAGGAGATTGTCGGCCGGAGAGATCAGTAGCGCAGCACCCCGGCGATGCCTTTCGCGTCACCCAGACTGCCGTCGGGGACGAAACGGACCTCGGCGCCGGTCTCCAGGCACTGTTCGACGATCTCGTCGACGATGTCGTCGCGGGCTTCCAGGTCACCGCTCTCGGCCGGCACGAGGTGGTCGCCGTCGTCGCGGACCGTCTCGCGGTAGTTCTCCTCCACGGCGAGCAGCCGGACCCGGCCCTGCGACGCGTTCTGCCACACCTCGTCGACCCCGGCGGCGAACTCCTTGCGGCCGCGGGCCGACTCGAGCTCTCGGGCCACCGTGTCGGCGTTCCTCCGCTCCTCCGCGCCGACCAGCGGACGGACCGCCTGCCACACGGCCTCGGGCGTGGCGTGCGCGAGGCCGCCGTGCTGGAGGTGCCACGCGTCCCTCGTGACCGTGCCGACCTCGTCCAGGAGGGAGAGCGCGGCGGTGTCACCGGTGACGTACAACGGACGGCTCCGCTCACGGAGGACGGCGCTCATCGCCGTGTCGGCCTCGCGCAGGAAGTTCCGGGTCCGCTCGGCGCGGAAGGTGCTGGCCAGGTCACCCACGCGCTCCTGGCGCTCGGCGTCCGGGTCCTCCAGGCTGCGGGTCAGGGGAAAGCCGTCGGTGTGCTCCTCGGCGACCCGCGCGCCGCCGCCGTTCCACAGCGTCACCCGGTCGGCCGAGACCGAGAGCACCCAGAACGGCCGCTCGGAGGACTGGGCGGCGACCAGGTTGCGGGTCAGGAAGGTGTCCGAGAGCACGACACGCTCGGGGACCCGGCGGGCCAGCGACCACACCTGGTGCTCGCCGGGCGCCGCGAAGATCGCCAGACCGTCCTCGGCGTGGGCCAGGTCGACCTCCGCCATGGCCTGGTCGAGCTGCTGGACCAGTTCGGCGCGTTGCTCACGGGTGACGGCCGGATCGGACTCGATCTGCTTCTTGGCCTCGGCCACGACATTGCGCAGCCGGACCGGATCCTGGGCGTTGTCGGGTTCGCGGCGGTGCGTCGGTGTCAGCACGGACACCGCGGGGTAGGGCCGCGGCCGGCGCAGATCGGAGAGGGTTGCGGGACTCAGCGCATGCTCCATATCAGCACCATAGGACTGATTCCCTTATCGGGCATTTGGGGTAATTGATTGCTAGTGTCACTCGGGTCGCCCCTCATGCTCCCGACACCGCCGCAGGACCTCCATGACGCAGCCGGAGGCGTACCGGCGCAAGGGCGGAACGGAAGAGCGCGCAGCTGCGGCGCCCCCCCATGGCCAGGGTCCCGGAGCATGCCGCAGGCACATCGGGGCGAGGTCGTCGGGTGCGTCGGCCTGATCGTCCGCGTGCCGGGTGGCGGCCGTACCCGGATCGCCTCCCCAGTCCCTCACCTCCTGAACCGTCGTCCCCCCCGATCCGGAGAAAGGCGCCCCGTGACCCGTCAGGACACCATGAACCGGTCGGTGTACGGCGTCCACTCCGAGGTCGGCCGACTGCGCAGGGTGCTGGTCTGCGCGCCGGGTCTGGCGCACCGCCGGCTCACCCCCACCAACTCCGGCGACCTGCTCTTCGACGACGTCATGTGGGTGGAGAACGCCCGGCGCGACCACGCGGACTACGTGGAGAAGCTGCGCGAGCGCGGCGTCGACGTCGTCGAGCCGCACGATCTCCTCGCGCAGACGACGGCACGGCCCGCGGCCCGGGACTGGCTCCTGGACCGGAAGATGGAGCGGCAGCAGTGGGACAGCGGGAACAACGCGGTCGCCCTCGAACCGGGTGTGGTCGTCACCTACGACCGCAACACCCACACCAACGCGCGGTTTCGGAAGGCCGGCATCGAGGTCATCACCATCGTGGGCGCCGAGCTGGGACGGGGGCGCGGCGGCGGACACTGCATGACCTGCCCGATCGTCCGGGACCCGGTGGAGTTCTGATGTCAGAACGAGTCGGGGTCCGCCGCCGCCCAGTCCCGCTCCCAGGAGGCCGGCGCCTCGGCGAGCAGAACGCCGGGCTCCAGCCACTCGTAGAGCTCCGCGTAGGACCGTACGGTCGCCGGGTCCGTACGGCGCAGCAGCTGGCTCGGAGTGAGCTCACCGGGATCCCGTACTCCCATCGCGGCCATGATCCGGGTGGCGCTGTGGACCGTGGCCCGCTGGTACCGGTGCACCCGTACGGACTTGTCGGCCACGTCCAGAACACGGACGCGGCGCGGATCCTGGGTCGTGATGCCGGCCGGGCAGGTGTTGGTGTGACAGCGCTGCGCCTGGCGGCAGCCGAGGGCGAACAGCATCGCGCGGGCCGCGTTCGTGTAGTCGGCGCCCTGGAGCAGCCGGGTGACGAGGTCCGCGCCGGTCGCGACCTTCCCGCTCGCACCGACGCGCACGCGGTCGCGCAGACCGGTGCCGACGAGGGCGTTGTGCACCGTGATCAGCCCCTCGGTGAGCGGCGTTCCGAGCCGGCCGGAGAACTCCGGGGGCGCGGCCCCGCTGCCGCCCTCCGAACCGTCGACCACGATGAAGTCGGGTGTGACCCCTTCCGCGAGCATCGCCTTGCACACGGCGAGGAACTGGCGGCGCGAACCGACGCAGAGCTTGAGGCCGGTCGGCTTGCCGCCCGCCGAGCGCCGCATCCGGGCGATGAACCCCACGAGCTCGCGGGGGGTCGAGAAGACCTGGTGGTACGGCGGCGAGAGCACGGTGCGCCCTGCCGTGACGCCCCGGACCCGGGCGATCTCGGCGCTCACCTTCGCCCCGGGCAGCACCCCGCCGACGCCCGGGTGCGCGCCCTGGGACAGTTTGAGCGACACGCACCGGACCTCCGGCAGCGCCGCCTTGTCCGCGAACTCCCGTTCCTCGAAGCCCCCTTCGGCCGTCCGGCAGCCGAAGTACCCGGTGCCGATCTCCCAGACCAGATCGCCGCCGCCGCGCAGATGATGGTCCGACAGACCGCCCTCGCCGGTGTCGTGCGCGAAACCACCCAGCGCCGCCGCCCTGTTGAGGGCCAGGACCGCGTTCGCGGACAGCGCTCCGAAGCTCATCGCCGAGACGTTCAGCAGCGCCATGTCGTACGGCTGGGTGCAGTCCGGACCCCCGACGCGGATCACGGGCGGTTTCTCCGGCACCTCGACCGGGCTCATCGACGGCACCAGGAACTCGTACCCCCCGCCGTACACGTCGTGCTCGGTGCCGAACGGCTCCTCCGCCTCGGCGCCACGGGCCCGCGCGTACACCATGCCGCGCACCGCACGGTCGTACGGACGCCCGTCGTGGTTCCGCTCGACGACCTGGCGCTGCACGTGTGGCCGCACGGCTTCCGCGAAGAAGCGCAGATGGCCCAGGAGAGGGAGGTTCCGCAGCTCCGAATGGCGGGTCTGCGCCAGGTCCCGCGCTCCGACGGCCGTCAGTGCCATCAGGAGCCCCGCCAGGCACCACCACCAGGCCGAGACGGCGCACGCCAGGGTCAGGGCCCCGGCCAGGCCGAGGACCACGAACAGCAGCGAGAGCATCCGGCGCACACCATGAGTGAAGCGCATGGGGCGGAAAGGGGCGAAAGGGAGCAAGCGTCCCGGGATCTCTCCGCTTGTTGGGCAATTCTTTACCCTTGGCCGATTCCGGCGGAGGGTGGCCCGGCGTCGAGGGGGTCGACGGGTCCGCGGCGGGCAAAACGCGGCCGGAATCGACGGGGTCGCTGTGCCGGCCGGGTTACGTCCGTGTTGACGCCCCTTTCCCGCAGGGCGGAGCCTCAAGGTATAGCTGCTGGATACAACTGGTTTTGTGGAAGCGACCGCGGGACCCTGTAAGTGCAGGTGAGCGCGGAGCGCTGCCTGCGAACCGGACGCAGGAGGTAACGCATGTGCGGCATCACCGGATGGGTCTCCTTCGATCGCGAGCTGCGTGCCGAGGGCGAAACATTGGATGCGATGACGGAGACGATGTCCTGCCGCGGCCCCGACGACCGCGGCACCTGGGCCGAGGGCCCCGCGGCCCTGGGCCACCGCAGGCTCGCGATCATCGACCTGCCCGGTGGACGGCAGCCCATGACCGCCGAGACCCCGGAGGGCACGGTCGCGCTGGTCTACTCGGGGGAGGCCTACAACTTCACCGAACTGCGCCGTGAGCTGACCGGCCGCGGTCACCGCTTCTCGACCGACTCCGACACGGAGGTCGTGCTGCGCGGCTATTTGGAATGGGGCGCGGAGCTCGCCGGACGGCTCAACGGCATGTACGCGTTCGCCGTCTGGGACGGCCGCCACGACAAGCTCGTGATGATCCGCGACCGCATGGGCATCAAGCCCTTCTACTACTACCCGACCTCCGACGGCGTCCTGTTCGGCTCCGAACCCAAGGCCATTCTCGCCAACCCGCTCGCCCGCGCGAGGGTCCGCCTCGACGGTCTGCGGGAGCTCTTCACCTTCGTCAAGACACCAGGGCACGCGATCTGGGACGGCATGCACGAGGTCGAGCCCGGCACCGTCGTCACCGTCGACCGCTCCGGCCTGCGCCGGCACGTCTACTGGCAGCTGGAGACCCGGCCGCAGACCGACGACCGCGACACCTCCGTCGCCACCGTGCGCACGCTCCTCGACGACATCGTGCGCCGCCAGCTCGTCGCGGACGTGCCGCGCTGCACGCTGCTCTCCGGCGGCCTCGACTCCTCCGCCATGACCGCGCTCGCCGCCCGCCAGCTCGCCGAACACGGGGAGCGGGTCCGCAGCTTCGCCGTCGACTTCGTCGGCCAGAGCGACCACTTCGTCGCCGACGAACTGCGGGCCACCCCGGACACCCCCTTCGTGCACGACGTGGCCCGCGCCTCCGGCACCGACCACCGTGACATCGTCCTGGACGCACAGGCCCTGGCCGACCCGGACGTCCGCGCCAAGGTGATCAGGGCCAGGGACCTCCCGATGGGCTTCGGCGACATGGACACCTCGCTGTATCTGCTGTTCCAGGCCGTCCGCGAGCACTCCACCGTCGCGCTCTCCGGGGAGTCCGCCGACGAGGTCTTCGGTGGCTATCTGCAGTTCTTCGACGAGGAGGCCCGCAGCGCCGACACCTTCCCGTGGCTCGTCCGGTTCCAGCGCGACTTCGGCGACGACGCCGACGTCCTGCGCGCCGACCTCACCGAGGCGATGGACCTCAAGGCGTACGTCGCCGACGGCTACCGCACGGCCGTCGCGGGAATCCGGCGCCTGGACGGCGAGAGCGACTTCGAGTACCGGATGCGGCGGATCTGCTACCTCCACCTCACCCGGTTCGTACGTGTCCTGCTCGACCGCAAGGACCGCACGAGCATGGCGGTCGGCCTCGAGGTGCGGGTGCCGTACTGCGACCACCGGCTCGTCGAGTACGTGTACAACACGCCGTGGTCCCTGAAGTCCTTCGACGGGCGGGAGAAGAGCCTGCTGCGGGAGGCGACCGCGGACGTGATCCCGAAGTCCGTGTACGACAGGGTCAAGAGTCCCTACCCGTCCACCCAGGACCCCAAATACGCGATCGCCCTCCAGGACCACGCGAAGGACCTGCTGGCCCGGCCGGCGCATCCGGTCTTCGACCTCGTCGACCCGGACAGGCTCCGCCAGGCCGCCCACCGCGACACCCCGCAGATCACGCAGGCGTCGCGACGGGGGCTGGAGCGGACCCTGGACCTGGCGACGTGGATGGACCTCTATTCCCCGGAGGTGTCCTTCAGCTGAGCTGCCGGTCGGCGGCGGCCTGAGAGGGCTGCCACCACGTGGTGACCGGCTCCCACACGAGTACGGCGTCCCCCGCGCCCAGCTCCCGGGCCGTGAAGGAACGCCCGAACCGTGCGGGGTCCGCCGAGACCCCGATCGAGTCCACCCGGCGGGCCTCGGGGTCGGCCGGGTCGGCGATGGTCCGCACGGCCGCGTACGCCGTCCTGCCCGCGCCGAGCGCGTACGGCCCGCTCTCACCGGCGGGCACCGGCAGGGCCGCGCCGTCGAGATCCCCGAAGACGACCGTGGGGATGCGGTCGACGGTGCACGTCCGCGCGGACCGGTTGGTGACGCTGATGTGCACCACCCTGGGGTCGGTGGCCTGGTGGGCGCGCACGACGACGGACCTGTCGGCGCACTTGGCGGGCTGGGCCGCGGCGGCCGGCCGGGCGGACCCGGCGGCGGCCGAACTGCTCTGCGGCACGGCGAGGAGCAGTGCCGCGGCGGCGGCCGGGAGGGCGAGAACGGAGCTGATGCGCATCGGTGGGTTCCCCTGTTTCGGTCACGACGGTCGGTCACGTACGGTGCGGCGCGCGCCGGGCGACGCCTGCCCAGTGTGACGACCGGGGAGCACAAGGGGTTGTATCCGACTTGTCGGTGTTACCGGGTCACGCCGTTTCCGTGACGTGCGTCAGGGGTTGTCCCTTCCGCTCTCCGGGCCGCAGGAACTGCCGTTGTCCGGCAGGGAGCCGTACAGCAGGAAGTCGTCGACCTTCCGGTGCACGCACTTGGAGGAGGTGTACCCGGTGTGGCCCTCGCCCCTGTTGTCGAGCACGACGGCGGAGGAGCCGAGCCGGGCGGCGGTCTCCTCGGTCCAGCGGTACGGCGTCGCGGGGTCCCCGCGGGTGCCCACGAGCAGCATCTTCGGGGTCCGCACGTTGCGCACGTCGTCACGGATGTAGTCGGTGCCCTTGGGGCGCCCGTGGCACAGCAGTACCTGGGTGAGCCGGTACCGGCCGAAGACCGGCGACGCCCGGTCGTAGGCGGCGCGCAGCGCGTCGACGTCCTTGGCGGCCCGCTCGGCGCTGGGCCGGTCCGGGTCGTCCGCGCAGTTGATCGCCATGAAGGCGGCGGGGAGGTTGTCGACGGGGATGTCCGCGGGGTCGACGAGCCCGGCGTGCGGGGTACCCACCGCACGCGGCCTGGGCAAGGAGGCGCCGCCGCCCGACAACTGCATGAGCCCCTGGGTGTCGCCGTCCTGGACGAGCGAGGCGAGAGCCTGCTCCAGCGTCGGCCACATCCGCCGGCTGTACAGCGCCTGGCCGACGGCACCCGCGAGCTCCTGACCCGTGAACATCGGCCCGAGGCCGGTCGGCACCGGATCCCGGTCCAGCGAGGCGACGAGCCGGACGACCTGCTCCCGGGCCTCGCGCGGATCCTCCCCGAACGGGCAGGACACGTCCTCGGTGCACCAGGTGAGGAAGTCGTCCAGGGCGGTCTGCTGTCCCTCGGCCCCCACCAGCCCCTGCTCGGCCATCGACTCGGTGAGCGTGTCCACGCCGTCGAGCACCATCCGGCCCGTCTTCTTCGGGAACTGGGCCGCGTACACCGCGCCCAGGCGGGTTCCGTACGAGAAACCGAGGTAGTTGAGCTTCTTGTCGCCGAGCGCCTGCCGCATCACGTCGAGGTCCCGGGCGGCGTTCACCGTACCCATGTGGGCCAGCACCGGGCCGGAGTGCGCGGCGCACGCGGTGGCGACCTTCCGCAGCTCCTTGAGGACGGCCTGCGGATCGCTGCCGTCGGCGGCGGGTCCCGCAGCGCCGGATGTCTGGTCGGCGCCCTCGCCGCAGCTGACGGGCGAGGACCGGCCGACGCCCCGGGGGTCGAAGGTCACCACGTCGTAGCCGTTGGTGAGGTCCATGAAGTCCTTGCCGTCGTCCGCGGCGAGCTCGGGGACCCCCGCGCCACCGGGACCGCCGAAGTTCAGCAGCACGGACCCCCTCGAGGCGCCCGTCGCGCGGTACCGCGCCAGCGCGATGTCCAGGGTCCCGTTCTGCGGGTGCGCGTAGTCCAGCGGAACGGTCACCTTCCCGCACTGGAGGTCGGCGGGCATCCCGTCACCCGCGCAGACGCCCCACGTGATCCTCTGGTGGTAGAAGCGGGACAGATCGGGGGCGTCGGCGGCCACGGCCGACGAGGGGAGTCCCGCCGTCAGCAGGGCCAGTGTCGCCGCGCCGGCTCCGACGCACGTCCAGCGTTGGTGCACGGACAGCATGCGGGCCTCCAGGGACGGCGGGAAGCCGGATCGGGATGCCCTCCCGGTCGCGACAGGAATCACGATAGGCGGGGGTCCGGGAGCGCGCCTCCGGGCGACTGGTCCGCACCGTCCCGCCTGCCGCACCCTCCGGGCATCCAGAAGGAGTCCCGGTGATCCGGGACCCCGACGCTCAGGTGGCGACGCCCGGTCGGAGCGCGCCCGGAGTAGTTCGATAAACGTGACGCTCGATGGAGTGAAAGCCCGATAAGCCATAACTCGGATGGTGCTCTCGCGTTTTACGCGGTGCGGGTGAGTGCCCGCGACCATGTCTGGAAGGTGAGGGAACCTATGAAACGGGTTACCCGGAATGGATTGATCGCCGCGGCCGCCGCATCGGGCGCGCTGGCCGTGACGATGCCGGCGTACGCCGACTCCGCGGCGCAGGGCGGTACGGCGGGTTCACCCGGACTGATCTCCGGCGACACCATCCAGCTCCCGGTGCACGTCCCGGTGAACGCGTGCGGGAACACCGTGAACGTGGCCGGCCTCCTCAACCCCGCGGCGGGCAACAGCTGTGCCAACGTGAGCGACGGCGGCGCCGTCCGTGGAGTGGGCGGTGGCAGTCGTGCCGGTGACCGCGGCCCCGGTGCGGGCGGCACACGCTCCGGCAACGTCGGCGCGCACACCGACAGGGCCTCGGGCACGGCGGCGGGCGGGGCGCTCGCACAGGGAAGCGGAAAGGATTCTCCCGGTCTGCTCTCCGGTAACGGCCTGCAGCTGCCGGTCCACCTCCCGGTGAACGTCAGCGGCAACTCCGTGAACGTGGTGGGCCTCGGCAACGCCTCGGTGGGCAACACCTCCACGAACACCTCGGGCGGTGTGCCCGTCCAGCCCGTGGTGCCCGTCCCGGCGCCGAAGCCCCCGACGAGGGCGATCGTGCCCGAGAAGGCGCCGTACCAGGCAGCTGAACAGCCCATGGCGTCCCTCGCGCACACCGGCGCGGACCAGACGGTGCCCGCGATCGCCGCTAGCGCGGCACTGCTGCTGGGCGGGGCGGTGCTCTACCGGCGGTTCAGGCCCGCCGCGCTCCGCTGACCCGGCGCTCCCGCGGCGACGAAAGGCTCCACCGGGCTCAGGACCGGTGGGGCCTCGTACGTGTCCGGTCGTGTCCGGTCCCCTCTCCGTGCCCGTCCGGTCCCGACTGCCGTCCGGTCCGGTCCGGACGTGTGCGATCCGATTGCCGTTCGGTCCGGTCCCGACATGTGCGATCCGATTGCCGTCCGGTCCGGTTTCGGTCCGTTCCGGCGCCGGTGAGCCGGGCCGCTCCGGCCGACCGGGCGTGTGCCGGACGGCGGCCGCTGAAATCCCCGCGGAGATCCGGAAGGATGTCGGTGCGGGTGTGGCCGACCCGGAGCGTCCCCGAGCACCCCGGCACCCGACGTTCCGCAGCCGGCACCCGACACCACTGAGCGAATGGAGCGCACAGATGACCTTCCCGGGTTCCGAGGACCTCGTCGTCACGCAGGCATCGCTCGATGACTGGTCGGTGGTCGCCGGGTGGGCCGCGGACGAGGGATGGAATCCGGGGCTGTCCGACGCTCCGAGCTTCTTCGCCCAGGATCCCGAGGGCTTCTTCATCGGCAGGGTCGGGGCGGAACCGGTCTCGGCCGTCTCGGTCGTCACCTACGACGCCGACTACGCCTTCCTGGGTTTCTATCTCGTACGACCGGATCTGCGCGGCCGCGGCTACGGTCTCACCACGTGGAAGACGGCCCTGGCGCACGCGGGCGGCCGGACCGTCGGACTCGACGGTGTGGTCGCGCAGCAGGACAACTACCGGCGGTCCGGGTTCGAGCTCGCCCACCGCACCGTCCGATTCACCGGAACCGTACCCGCGGCGCCCGTGCCGGCGGGAGTGCGGCCCGCCGGGGCGGCCGACCTCGCGGACATCGCGGCCTACGACAGCGCCTGCTGCCCGGCCGACCGTCCCCGGTTCCTCGCACGGTGGCTGGCCGGACCCGGCCATCGCACGTTCGTCCGTGTCGCGGACGGACGGCTCACCGGCTACGCGGTCGTCCGTCCCGCCCTCGACGGTCCGCGCGTCGGCCCGCTGTTCGCCGACACCGCGCAGGACGCCCGGGCCCTGCTACGCGCGGTGGCCGCGGAGACCCCCGGGCGGGGGATCACCGTCGACGTCCCGCGGACGAACACCGCGGGCATGGCCCTGGCCGAGGAGTTCGGCCTCAGCCCCTCCTTCGAGACGGCTCGCATGTACACCGGACCGGTCAGGCCGTTCGCCCGGGAGCGGGTCTACGGCATCACCACGCTCGAACTCGGGTGACGGCAGGCGCCGGGCCGACGGGGCGGGACAGCGCCCGGTGTCGGCGCGGCGCGGCGGGAACGACCGTCGGTCTCCCGCCGCCACGACCCCGAGCGCGGCGACGATCAGCGGGAGCGAGGTCCAGGGCAGGGCGGCCGCGCCCGCACCCAAGTGCGTGGCCGGACACCAGGAAGCCGACGCGGCTGTCCTGGACGCCCAGGTCCCGAGCCATCCGCGGCAGCAGACCCGCGGGCAGCAGCTCCGTCACGACGGCGGTGAAGGCGGCCGTGGACAGGGCGAGCAGCGCGCGGAGGGGCAGTTTCGGGGCAGCCGTGGCGGTGCCCTTGGCGGGCGGTGCGAGGGACATGCGACCATGCTGAAACCCTCACATCAGTGTGAAGGCAAGGGCGCGAGGGCCTGTGCGTCGGCCCGGGGCGGGGCCGTCGGCCGGGCCCGGCGTGCCGGGCGGGCCAGGGCGAGGGAGCCGGTCGACGGCGGGTACGCCGGTCAGGGGGCGGAAGCCAGGGAGCGGAAGTCAGGGGCGGAAATCGTGCGGACCGGTGAGCTGTCGCGCTGTACCGGCGTCCCCACCCGGATGCTGCGCTACTACGAGGAGCAGGGGCTGCTGCGCCCGGAGCGAACCGCCAACGGCTATCGCGCGTACGGCGAGGCGGCCGTCCCGTGCGTCCGGCAGATCCGCCTGCTCCTCGACTCCGGGCTCACCACCGAGATCATCCGCGCCCTTCTGCCGTTCCTGACCGACCCCGGCGAGATCCACCTCCACCCCGAGTGCCTCACGCCGGAGACCGCCGCGCTCCTGCGCGGGGAGGTCGACCGCATCCAGAGCCGTATCGACTGCCTGGCCCGTGACCGGGACGCGCTGCGGGCCCATCTCACCGCCGTGCAGCCGGGGGCGGTGGCACCGCCGGCGTCAGTTGGCGAGCTCCAGCGCGCGCCGCGCGGCGTCGCCCACGGAGCCGTGATGGACCGGACCGTGGCCGGGCAGCAGGACGTCCGCCGCGAGGGTCTCGATGCGGGCGAGTGACGCGATGGCCATCGCACGCTCGGCGTGGAACATGTTCGGCAGCAGCTGCGGGCCGCGTGTCCGCGAGGTGGGATGACCGCTGACCAGCGCGTCGCCGGAGATCACGACACCGGCGTCCGGCAGGTGGTAGACGCAGTGCCCGGCGGTGTGCCCGGGCGTGTGCACCGGTACCGGACGGCCGGGCAGGTCCAGCGGCCCCTCAGCGGGGAACGACTCGGGCCGGGTCATCCGGACGTCCGCCGTGCCCCCGGACCTGATGGCGTGCACGGCCCACGGCAGTACGCCGGGGCGCCAGGCCTGGAGCATCACCGACCCCACGCTGACCTGCTGGATGAACTCGCGCCGCGCGTGCGGGAGTTCCTCCTCGTGCAGATGGACCGGGACCCCGAAGGCACTGCTCAGGTACTCGGCCGATCCGAGGTGGTCGTTGTGCGCGTGCGTGATGAGGACGGCACCGATCGCCTTGGGGGAGTGGCCGAGCGCGTCCAGGGAGGCGAGGACGTCCGGACGGTCGCCGGGGTACCCCGTGTCGATCAGGGTGACGGCGTCCCCCTCGCTCAGGATCACCCAGTTGGTGTTGCTGCCGTGAACCAGATGAACTCCGGCCGCCACCTCGACGATCGCGTCCTCGCGCATGACCATCCCGATGCTTGAGATCCCATCCCGGCCGGGCTGCGCCGGACGGGACCGTGTCAGTGCGAAGGTATCGTGCGTGCGCCGGAGTGCGACCGGCGCCCTCGGTGTCCTCGGGGGTCGTACGCCACACGATGGCGCCGCCGGTTCGCCCGCGGGGCCCGGCGGGCGCCTGCCGGACCGTCTCCGGCCTCGCCGCTCCGGCGGCCGGCTCGAAGCTTCTGGCCTGCGCGCCGTCCGGTACCGCGGCCGGCAACGCCGCCGTGACCGTGCGCGCCCGGGGGCCATGGGCACGCCGATGTGGGCGCCGGCTCCGGGCACCGCGCGGACCTGTCCGATCGGCCTCCGGTCGTGCAGCCGTGGATCCGACCGACCGCGGGTCTCCCAACCGACCGTCGCCGCACCAGCTTTGACCTGGGGTGATGCCCCGAGGTGGGGGTGGGCGACCGACGCCCTCGGAGGAATGCCATTGCCGTATGCGCCGCAGGGTGCTGGAGTGAGCCCATGGATCACGTTGCGGTACTGGCCCTGTTCGACCGGGACATGCGGGAGGACGCGCGGCCCGACGGCCCGGGGGCCCGGGTCGAGCGCGTCGACAAGGTGGTGCGCCAGGTCGGTGCGGAGCACGGCTGGAACGGGGTGATCTGGTCGGATCTGGACGGCCCGGGCGCCGACGCGGCCATCGCCGACCAGGTGCGGTACTTCGGCAAGCTCGGCCGGGAGTTCGAGTGGAAGCTGTACGGCCACGACAAGCCGGAGAACCTCGGACAGCGCCTGCGTGACGCGGGGTTCGTCGCGCAGCCCGAGGAGACGCTGATGATCGCCGAGCTGGGCGATCTGGCGCTCGACGCCCAGCCGCCCGAGGGCGTACGGCTCCTGCCCGTCACCGACCGCGCCGGCGTGGACCTCGTCGCGGACGTCCACGAACAGGCCTTCGGCACCGACAGCACCCGTATGCGCCACCAACTGCTGGCCCAACTCACCGGTGACGAGGACAACGTGGTGGCGGTCGTCGCCCTCGCCGGCGACGAGCCGGTCAGCGCGGCCCGCATGGAAATGGTGCCCGGTGCCCGGTTCGCCGGACTGTGGGGCGGCGGCACCGTCGAGTCCTGGCGCGGCCGGGGCATCTACCGCGCCCTCGTCGCCCACCGTGCCCGGGTGGCCGCCGACCGCGGCTACCGCTACGTCCAGGTCGACGCCTCCACCCAGAGCCGCCCCGTCCTCGCCCGCCTGGGCTTCCAGCCACTGACCACGACGACGCCGTACGTCTACGGGTAGCGCCGCCGGGCTCGCCGGGACTTCTCGTACGCCGGTGCGCCCGCACGCGTCGCGGTGGCCCGCACGTATCGCGGTGGCACGCACGTATCGCGGTCCGCCCGCACGCGTCGCGGTGGCACGCACGTATCGCGGTCCGCCCGGAAGTGTCGCGGTGGCCCGCACGTATCGAGGTCCGCCCGGACGCGTCTCCGTCCGCGCCGGGAGGCGATGTCACACCCCGGCGCCTTCGTTTCGTCGCACGGGTATGACGACACGACAGAGCATCCTCCTGGCGGGCGCGAGCGGCGTCCTCGGCCGGCACGTCACCCAGGCCCTGACCGGGGCGGGACACCAGGTCACCGCCCTGGCCCGGAGTGCGGCGGGCGGTGTCCGGGCGGATCTGATGGACCGCGACGGGCTGCTGCGTGCCGTGGACGGCCGGCACTTCGACACCGTCGTGCACGCCGCCACGGCCCTGCGCAAGGCACCCCTGCGCCACCGGGACATGTACGCGACCGACGCGCTGCGCACCGAGGGCACCGCCCACCTGATCGAGGCCGCCCGGGCCACCGGCGCCCACCGGTTCGTCGCCGAGTCGATGGTCTTCGGATACGGCTACGGGGACCACGGCGACCATCTCCTGACCGAGGACGACCCCTTCGGACCGCGGGGCACCACGCCACGGCTCGAACGGCACATCGCGGCCATGCGCACCAAGGAACGACTCACCTTCGAGGCGGCGGGACTGGACGGCATCGCGCTGCGCTTCGGCCTCTTCTACGGCCCCGGCGGCACCGACGCGCTCCTGCCCATGCTGCGCAGGCGGCAGCCCCCCGTCGCCGCGGACCACGATCGGGTGCTGCCGTGGACCGGTCTCGTCGACGCGGCGGCCGCCGTGGTCGCCGCCGTCGAGCGCGGACGCCCAGGACAGGCGTACAACATCGCCGACAGCGCCCCGATGGGCTTCGGCGCCCATGTCCGAGCCGTGGCCGAGCGGTTCGGGCTGCCGAAGCCGGTGACGGTACCGCTGTGGACTACGAGCCCCATGGCGTACGCGCACGTCGTGATGGCGACGACGATGCGGGTGTCCTCGGCGAAGGCGGAACGTGAACTCGGCTGGACCCCCGCGTACCCGTCGACCTACGACGGGCTCGCGGCGCTCGGGGCGGCCGGGTGAGGGGCCGCACTTCCCACCCGTCCGTACGCGGCTGTACCTGGACGTACCCGGTCGCGCCCGCCGTCACAGGTCGAGCTGGTACTCCACCGCCCGGTGCGTCGGCCGATAGCCGAGCGCGTCGTTGATGCCGCGCATCGGCGCGTTGCTGTCGGCGGTGTCGGTGAGCAGGCCCTCGAGCCCCGGGTGCCGTCGGCGGGCGGTGCGGATCGACTCGGCCTTCATCCAGAGTCCCAGCCCGTGGCCCCGGTGCTCGGGCACCACCCCGGTGCCGTAGTGCTGGGCGTCACCCCGGCCGTCGCCGGGCACGACGAGCTCGCTGAAGCCGACGATCGAACCGTCCGCACGGTCCACCGCGGCGACCGTGTGGAGCAACTCCCCGCGTTTCGCGACGGCTTCGGCAGCCGCGACGACCCTCGCCACGTCCCAGACGACGGTTCCGTAGTCCGTCTCCTCCATCGGCATGTCGTCCATGGCCCGACGCGAGTCGGCATAGGTCCGTGCCAGGTGGGGCGGCACCGTGCCGTCCCAGCGCGTCAACGCGTACCCCGGATGCGGCCGTTCGGCGATTCCGTCGATCCGTACGAGGTCCATGCCGGCGAGCGGCAGCCGTGCGTACGTCAGTGCCAGCACCCGGCGGAAGCCGCGGGCCGCCAGGAACAGGTCGCCGGGTGAGCCGTGCGCGGCCTGTGCGACGAGCGAGCGCCGCCCCTCGGCTCGCGCCGCCGAGACGGCCGCGTCCAGGAGGCGGTCGCCCACCCCCCGACGCCGTTCGGCCGGGTGGACCGCCACCTCCAGCTCGGCGAGGTGCTCCTGCCCCTCCTTGGTGAAAATCCGCAGAAACGCGGAGCCCACGGGCACGCCCGTCGAGTCGGCGGCCAGCCAGGCCAGACGCCGACTCGACGGTGCGGGCTCGGGGTCGGACAGCGGCGTGATGAGCAGGGACAAGGTCTCTCCGTGGCGTCTGCGGCGCGGGGTGAAGTCCGCAGAACCTATGTGCCACGCTCCGGGCGCCGCAAGGGAATTGATCGGCCCACGGAACCGGGGCAGCGCGCGGGCGGGTGGCCGCCCGGCGCGTCAGCGGCGGACCTTCACCCGGTCGAGCGCCGCGACGCCCACCGCCGCGACGGCGATCTGTATGAACCACTCGATCCAGTCCGGGCCCTTGGTGTCGGCCACGCCGAACGCGGAGGCGATCCCGGCGCCGATGAACGCGGCGACGATGCCGACGACGATCGTCCACAGGATGCCGATGTGCTGGCGTCCCGGGACGACGAGCCGACCCAGTATGCCGATGATGATGCCGATGACGATGGCACTGATGATGCCTGAGATCTCCATGTCCGCCCCTTCAATTCTGGACCCGTGCATCTAGGGGTGTTCCCGCTGGGGGCGGAGACAGTCCGTTCGGCTTGCCGGGCGTCCTCGATCGGGTCCGGCGGACTCCTGTCCAGTCGCGACATTGCCATGTACCGTTCAATAATCTGTCGCGCGGAAGACGGCTGATCACCGTTCTACGCGCGGAGACTTGGGCGCCCGCTCCGCCTCTCCCCACCCCCATGGAGGTTCGCCGGATGCTTGGATTCAGAAAGTCCCGCCACAGACTCGCCTCGGCGCTGGCCGTGTTCGGACTCGTCGTCACGGGTGCGGCCGTCCAGGCGTCCGCGCCGGCCGCCGCGGCCACCCAGCACCGCGTCCTGTTCGACAACGGTCATGCCGAGACGGCGGGCAACGCCGACTGGGTCATCTCCACCAGTCAGCCCGACCCGTTGGGCCAGGACTCGTCTCCGTCGTCCGAGACCGACTGGACCGGGGCCCTCTCCTCCTGGGGCGTCGCCCTGCAGAAGACCGGCGACTACAGCCTCAGGACCCTGCCCTCGGGCTCCAGCCTCACCTACGGCGGTTCGGCCGCGAACGACCTGTCGAACTTCGACGAACTGGTGCTTCCGGAGCCCAACACGCTCTTCACCACCGCCGAGAAGACCGCGATCATGACGTTCGTGAAGAACGGCGGCGGGCTCTTCATGGTCTCCGACCACACCGGCGCCGACCGGAACAACGACGGCTACGACGCGGTCGAGATCTTCAACGACCTGATGACCAACAACAGCGTCGACTCCACGGACCCGTTCGGCTTCTCGATCGACACGCTCGACGTCAGCTCCGGATACCCGGCGGCCATCAGCGACAGCACCAACCCGGTCCTGCACGGTTCGTTCGGCACCGTCACGAAGAGCCTGATCGCCGACGGCACCACGGCCACCCTCAAGCCGTCCGACAACTCCGCCGTCAAGGGACTGGTCTACCGCAGCGGTTACTCCGGCAACACCGGCGCGTTCTTCGCCACCAGCACCTTCGGCAGCGGCAAGGTCGCCTTCTGGGGCGACAGTTCGCCGATCGACGACGGCACCGGCCAGTCCGGCAACACGCTGTACGACGGATGGAACGACACCGGTGCCACGAACGCCGCCCTCGCCCTGAACGCCACCGAGTGGCTCGCGGGCGCCGGCGGCGGCGGTGGTGGCGGAGGCGGTGGCACCTGCACCGCCGCCCAACTGCTCGCCAACCCGGGCTTCGAGTCCGGCAGCAGCTCCTGGACCGCCACCAGCGGTGTGATCACCAACAGCAGCAGCGAGGCCGCCCGCACCGGCTCGTACAAGGCCTGGATGGACGGGTACGGCACGGCCCGCACCGACACGCTCGCCCAGACGGTCACCGTTCCGTCCGGCTGCGCGGCCACGCTGAACTTCTATCTCCACGTGGACACGGCCGAGACGACCACCACCACCGCGTACGACACCCTCAAGGCCCAGGTACTGAACAGTGGTGGCACGGTCCTGTCGACGCTCGCCACGTACTCGAACCTGAACGCCGCGTCCGGGTACACGCTGCGCAGTTTCAACCTGTCCGCCTACGCGGGGCAGACGATCACGGTCAAGTTCACCGGCACCGAGGGCTCCATGCTGCAGACGTCGTTCGTCCTCGACGACACGGCGCTCAACGTCAGCTGACCACGAGCCGGGTGAGCGAAGGGGCGGGCCCGGGTACGGTCCCGCCCCTTCGCCGGTTCCAGGGTGTGTCCGCCAGGTCGGGCGGCCGGTTGGCGGGACATGCCTGCCCGGCGGGTGCTCCAGTCGCATGCGCGACCCGTCGCCGACGGTTGCACGGTCTGCCGCGCTGCGGTGGCCCCGCCGGCCCGCCCACGTCGCCCCGGACCGCGCCCGCGGCCCGCACCCCGCCGGCTCGGCCCCGCGGCCCGCGTCGTGGGCGGGGTGCAGCCGGAGATCGGTCAGGCGGCCTCGGCCGTCTGCTTCCCCTCCCGTTCCTTCCGCTCGGTCAGCAGCGCGTCGAGGACGTTCAGGGCGCGCCAGGTCCGGGTCATCCCGAACGGCGCGGTGGCACGGACGGCGGCGCGGATGTCGTCGGGCGTCGCCCCCGCGCCCAGCGCGCGGCCGACGTGGGCGCGGAAGCTCTCCCGGAGGGTCTGGTAGAGGACGTCCACCGTCATCGTGGCGAACGCCCGCTCGCGGACGCTGATCCGGGACATGCCGGCACGCATCCGCGACTGCAGGTCCATGTAGTCGGCGAAGCCCGGATCGAGGGCGCGCACCTCGGCGCGCATCGCCGCGGGGAGGGGGCTGCCGGTGCCGTCCGCGTTCACCTGGTGGCTCTGGCCGGTCGGGCCGGGCAGGCCGTGGTCGCGCTCGATCTCGGCCAGCCGCTCCAGAGCGGCCAGTGCCGCGGGGTAGCCGCTGTCGTACGAGATGAAGCGGAGCAGCTCGCGCAGGTCGTCGGCGTCGAGACCGTTGTCCAGGGCGGCCCGCACGTGCAATTCGTACGGCATCCCGAGGACCTGTTCGCAGACGTCGGCGACGACGCTGAGCAGGGCCCGCTCACGTGGTGTCAGCTCCGCTCCCGCCCCGGCGAGTCGGAAGGTGGCCGAAGCCATTGCGGCGAACACCGGGTCCAGTTCCTCGACCGTGGTCCGGGTCGGCAGCGTCATGTGACTCCCCTTGAGTGAACGGCTGTAGGGCTACGACTGTAGCTCTACAGCCCGCCCCTTACAATGCCGGATCATGGACGCCACCACGCCGGCCCGAGAGACCGCCCGCCCCGCGCGGCGTGGCCGCAACCCGCGCGGCCAGGGCGAGCGGCTGCGCGCCGAGATCGTCGACGCGGGGCTGCGACTGCTGGACGAACTCGGCGACGACCAGGCGCTGTCGCTGCGCGCGGTCGCCCGCGAGGTGGGCATCGCCGCGACCTCCGTCTATATCCACTTCGCCGACCGCGACGCGCTGGTGCTGGCCGCGCTGGAGCACTGTCATGCGGGCCTGCTGAGCGCGGTGGACGACGCGGAGTCGGACGCCGCCGACCCGGTGGCCGCGTTGCGCGCCCGCACGGCGCTGCTCGGCGCGTGGTCCCGTGAGCACCCGGGGCTGTACAAGGTGCTGCACGAGAGCACGCTCAACCGGCGCACCGACATGTCCTTCAAGGAGGAGATGGCCGAGCGCACGACCGCGGCGATCCGCCGCTGCATGGACGCCGGGCTGGCGCCGCGCGGCGACGCGGAGACCGTCTCCCTCGATCTGCGCACGGCCGTCCACGGCGCGGTCTCGCTGCGCGTCAACCAGCCCGGGATGCCCTGGCCTCCGCTGGAGGAACAGGTGGACCGCTTCCTGACGAAACTGGTCGGCGTCCCGCCCGCGGAGGGGTGACGGCGCTGGGGGCGTGCGGCGGTCCGGTCCGGTGCCGCCACCTCACCGGACCGAACCTGCGATCCGCCCCCGCGCACGGACCGACCTCACGTCAGCCCCCGAAGGGTTTCCGGAGACGATCACTAAGCCGCCGGAACGGTCGTCTCCGGTGTGTTCCACCCCGAGATCCGGATCCTGGGGGCGGAGCCGTGCAGGTCCGCGGTCCGGTAGGTCGCGGTCAGTGTCGCCGACTCGCCGGGCCACAGGCTGACCTCGTTGTCGGACCACTGGACCGGCAGCACCGGCCGGCCCTTCGAGTCCACCAGATGCGCGTCGGTGAGCAGCGACGGCGTCTTCCCGGTCCCGGGGCCGCGGACCGTGACCCTCGTCGTGGAGGTGCCGCCGGGTCCGGCGGTGGTCGAAGCCGTCGCCGAGACCGGCACCCGCGCCATGGAGCCGAGCCCCTTGAGGTCGGCGTAGCTCGTCGTCGGCGTGTGGTACCAGTCCGTGCCGGCCCAGTCGAGGGTGTCGGCCCGGGTCGAGAGCCAGTACACGTTGCGGCTGACCGTCCTGCCCCGGGAGTCGGTGAGGTCCAGCCGTGCGAGATACGTCGTCGACAGTCCGCCGACCGAGGCCGGCACGGTGAGCGCGGTGCTGTGCGCGCCGTCCCCGTCCACCTTCACTCCGGTCGCCGTCCGGTCGTACTTCCGGGTGCCGTCGGTGTTGAAGAGCGTGACCCGTGCGGTGAGTCCGGAGGCGGCCGTGTGCCGGTTGTTCACGACGACGACCGAGCGGTCGTCGTAGGAGTACTGGACGTGCAGCGGTTCGTTCGCCTTCTTCGCGCCGAAGTAGGCACCGCCCTGGTCGAGGTAGCGGTCCAGCAACTGCCAGTGCAGCGAGGTCCATCCGCTGTTGAACATCCAGTAGACGACTCCGGTCGAGGGCTTCGAGGAGTCGGCGGCGTTGCGTCCGTAGGCCTCGAACTGGGCACGCACGTTCTCGTACTGGGCGAGCTGCGCCTTGCGCACGTAGTCCGCGAGGCCCGTCGGCGGGCCGTAGCGGCCGGCCAGGGCGGCGTCGTAGATCTTGAGGGTGCCGAAGGTCGCCGACGGCGAGCGGTGGTACTGCGGGGCCCCGGGGTTCTTCCAGAGGGTGTCGAGCTCGGCGGGGGACATCATGCGGCGCAGAGTGTCGAGGGTGGGGATGTCGGGGCCCGCGCTGGTCTCGGAGTTGAAGCCGGTGGCGCCGCCCTCGCGCTTGGCGTACCAGTAGTCCGGCGGGACCCAGTCGTAGGGGCCGGTCATCTTCATGCCCGAACGGCCGCTGACGGGCGAGGAGTTGTCGGAGGCGGCCGCGACCACGGGGGTCGCCCAGTCGGCGGCCCTCAAGGCGTCGAGGTAGTCCTTCTCGATCGTGGCGTCCGGTGCGAAGTCGCTGCCGATGAGGAACGAGACGACGCTCGGGTGGTCGCGCAGCCGGGCGGCCTCCGCGGCCATCGAGGCCTTGGCGACCGGGTGGTCGGCGGCGGTCCACGGGTCGCCGGACTCACTGCCGTTGACGTTCCCCTCCCACTTGTCGCAGCACTCCCAGCCGGGCAGCGTGAGGATGCCGTACCGGTCGGCGAGGTCGAAGAACTCGTCCGGTTCGAGGTGTCCTTCGAGGCGGATGGTGTTGAGGCCCAGGTCGAGGGCGTACCTCAGCCGGTCCGCCACGTACGTCCGGTCCCAGCGCAGGAACTCGTCGGGGGACCAGCCGCCGCCCTTGATCAGCAGCTCGCGTCCGTTGACGCTGTACCGCCGTGCGCCGTCGGCGTCGAGCGGGGCCTTCACGTCGCGGATGCCGAAGTCCTCGTGCGCGGTGTCGGAGACGGTACCGGCGACGGTTGCGGTCAACTCGAGGCCGTACAGCGGCTGTCCGCCCATGCCCGCGGGCCACCACACCTTCGGTGCGTCCAGGTGCAGCCCGGGGATGTCCGCGGGGGTGAACGTCACGGATTTCGTCTCGTGCGCACGCAGCGGGACGGCTCTGCTGAAGGTCGCCGTGGAGCCGATGGCGCCGGAGACAGTCGTGGTGACCGCGGTGTCCGAGTCGTTGCGCACCCGCGCCTTCACGGTCAGGTCCGCGGAGGCGAGCGAGGGGACGGCGAGCCTGCTCACGACGTGCGCGTCGCGGAGCGCGACCGGGCCCCCGCGACGTACGAGGACGTCGCACACGATGCCCATGTTCTCGTCGGGCGGTGGCTGGATCCAGTCGATCCAGCCCATCGTGAGGTTCTGGTCGGGCTGGTTGGGCCGGACGCGGAACGCGACCGTGTTCGTGCCCGCCCGTACCAGCGAGGTGATGTCGAGTTCGTGGTGGGTGTAGGCGCCCGCCACCTCCGTGGCGGCCGCGACGCGCTTGCCGTTCACGTAGACGTCGGCGGCCGAGACCACCCCGCTGAAGTCCAGATAACTGCGCTCGGCGGTGTCACCGACCGTGAAGTCCGAGCGGTACCACCAGGGCACGGTGAAGTCGGCCTCGGGGATCCGCTGTTGGTTGGTCGAGTAGAACGGATCCGCGTACACGCCGTCCGCGAGCAGGGCCGCGAGGACCGTGGACCGAGAGCCCGCCGGATACCAGCCGGCGGCCGCATAGCCAGGGCTGGAGACGTCGGCCGCCGAGTCCCTGACCTCGGCCGTCGACTGGATCGCGTAGCCGGAGAGCGCGGTGGCGCTGCCCGCCACGGACGGCACCGGCGTGGCACGGGCGGGCGCGGTGGCGGCCGGTCCGGCGTCCCGGGGACCGGCCCACGCGCTCGTCGAGAGGGAGCCGAGAAGGCTCAGGGCGACGGCGGCGCCGGCCAGGCGCCGACGTGCGGCAGAGCGGTCCAACACGGTGGTCTCCTTTGGGGGTTGGGGATCATCCGCGCTACGGCACTGCAAGTTAGGAAACTTTACTAACTGGGTCCACAAGCTAGGTCGCGGAGTCGGTGGGTGTCAATCACCGGTGGCCGCGGGCACGCTCTCAGGAGGCCGACCGCCGGTCGAACACCACGTCCCGGGCGGTCCCCAGCGCGGTGGCCACCGCGCCGAGCAGCACCGCGTCCTCGCCCAGCCGACTGGGCACGATCTTCGGGCGCAGCGGTGTGAGCGTGCGCAGGGTCTCGCGCACGGGCCGCAGCAGCAGGTCGATGCTGTGGCCCACCCCACCGCCCAGCACCACGAGATCGGGATCGAGCACCGCCGCCGCTGCCGCGACCGTGTGCGCGATCCGCTCGCCCTCCAGCCGGACGGCCCGCACGGCGGCGGGGTGGCCCTCGCGCGCCGCGTCGAAGACGGCCTTCGCGGTGAGTTGTCCGGTCATGCCGAAGTGCCGCGCCGCCTCGACGACGGCCACGCCCGACACCGCGTCCTCCAGCGTCTCCGGCTTCTGCTGCCCCGGCCACGGCAGGAAGCCGATCTCCCCGGCCCCGCCGTGCGCCCCGGTGAACAGCCGCCCCTCGCTGACCACACCCATGCCGAGGCCGGTGCCGATCATGATGTACGCGAAGAGCCGGCTGCCCGCGCCGACGCCGTACGTGTACTCACCGAGCGCCGCGAGATTGGCGTCGTTGTGCACCTCCAGCGGGATGCCCAGCATCTCGCGCATCCGGTCGAACAGACCCGCCCGGCCCCAGCCCGGAAGATGCATCGCGTACCGCACCCGGCGCTGCTGCTCGTCGTACACGCCCGGTGTGCCCACCACCGCGTGGGCCACCTCGTCGGTGCCGAGGCCGGAGTTGGCGACGACCTGGCGGGCGGTGGCGACCACCAGGTCGGCCATCGCCCCCGAACTGCGCGCCCGGTTGCGTACATCGGCGCGGGCGACCACCGCACCGTCCAGATCCGCGACCGCCACCCGCAGCCAGCCGCGGCCGATGTCGATGCCGAGCGCGTGGCCGGCCGCGGGGTCCGGAGCGTAAAGGACCGCCACCCGGCCGCGTTCCGGAGCGTGCGTGCCGACCTCGTGGACGAGCCCGGCGTCCTCCAGCGCGGCGAGCGCGCTGGAGACCGTCGGCTTCGACAGCCCTGTCTCGCGGGCGAGTTGGGCTCGTGACGCGGGACCGTCCGCGCGCAACCGGTCGAGGAGCAGCCGCTCGTTGGTGCTGCGCAGCCGGCGGCGGTTCCAGGGCTGTTCGGGCTGCTCGTTGGCGTCGCGGGCGGGCATCGCTCCATTCTCACGCATTCATGACATCCCCTTGACGCATCTAGTAAGGCTCCTTAACTTTATCGCCCAGTCAGCCTCGCCGGGCGAGCCACGAGGGGAGCCCAGCGCCGGCCGGTCACCCGCCGCCCCTGATCCGTCGGCCGCCATCCGGGCCGTTCCCGTACGCCGTCCCTCTCTCCCCTCGTCCCGATCACAGGAGGCCCCATGTCCGGCAGTCCGCCACCCACCGGCGGTTTCGTCCGCCGCGTCGGCCTGTTCCAGGCCACCGCCATCAACATGAGCCAGATGTGCGGGATCGGTCCGTTCGTGACGATCCCGCTGATGGTCGCCGCGTTCGGCGGCCCACAGGCGATCATGGGCTTCGTCGCGGGTGCGGTACTGGCCCTCGCGGACGGCCTGATCTGGGCCGAACTCGGCGCTTCCATGCCCGGTTCCGGCGGCAGTTACGTGTATCTCCGCCAGGCCTTCCAGTACCGCTCCGGACGTCTGATGCCGTTCCTGTTCGTCTGGACGGCCATGCTCTTCATCCCGCTGATCATGTCCACCGGCGTGGTCGGTTTCGTCCAGTACCTGGGATATCTGGCACCCGACATGGGTAGGACCACCGGCGACCTGATCGGCCTCGGTGTGATCGTCCTGGTCGTCGTGCTCCTGTGGCGCGGTGTCGAGCACATCGCGCGCATCACGGCCGTCATGTGGGCCGTCATGATCGCTTCGGTGCTCCTGGTGATCGTCGCCGCGGCCACCGACTTCAGCGCTCATCTGGCCTTCACCTATCCGGCGCACGCCTTCGAGCTGACCAGCAGTCACTTCTGGGTCGGTTTCGCCGCGGGTCTGACCATCGGCATCTACGACTACCTCGGCTACAACACCACCGCGTACATGGGCGCCGAGATCAAGGACCCGGGCCGCACCCTGCCCCGTTCGATCATCTTCTCCATCCTCGGCATCATGGCGATCTACCTCCTGCTCCAGATCGGCACACTCGGTGTCGTCGACTGGCACCGGATGACCGATCCCGGCGACATCGCCTCCACCTCCGTGGCCTCGGCCGTCCTGGAGGAGACCTGGGGCAAGGGCGCCGCCGACACGGTCACCGTCCTCATCCTCATCACCGCCTTCGCCTCGGTCTTCACCGGACTGCTGGGCGGCTCACGCGTCCCGTACGACGCCGCCCGCGAGCGCGTCTTCTTCCGCCCGTACGCGAAACTGCACCCCAGGCACCGCTTCCCGACGCTGGGCCTGGCCACCATGGGCGTCATCACCGCCATCGGCTTCCTCATCGGCCGCCACACCGACCTGGCGACCCTGATCCAGCTCCTCACCACGGTCATGGTGATCGTCCAGGCGCTGGCCCAGATCGTCGCCCTCTCGGTGCTGCGCCGACGCCAACCGGCGCTGCGGCGCCCGTACAGGATGTGGCTCTACCCGCTCCCGAGTCTCATCGCGCTGATCGGCTGGCTCACCATCTACGGCTACGCGGACAAGAACTCCCCGGGCCGCCACCCCATCGAATGGTCCCTGGCCTGGCTCGTCCTCGGCTGCGTCGCCTTCGTGGTCTGGGCACGGCTGGAGAAGGTCTGGCCCTTCGGGCCGAAGGAGATCTCGGAGGAGTACCTGACCGGACCGGCGCCGGACGTGGAGCCGGCCACCACCTGAGCACCGGTGCCTGCCCGCCGCCGTCCCGTGGCCGTCCCCCGGCCGGCTGACGGGACCACGGCCGGCCGCACCACCGTTCGGTCGGCCGCCCGCTGTCGCCGAGGTGGCGCCGGGTACTGCCGTGCGGCGGTGGCTCCTTCCCCGGCGGAGCCCCTGGGGGACGGAAGGCGGCGGATGCGCCGGATGACCAGCGATTCGAGACGGTGCGCCATTCAGGGATGATCGCAGAGGTGTGCGAGCCGGAAGACAGGAGTTTTTTCGGCACGTGGGCTTGGAGCATGCCTGCGTCCCCGCGCCACAGGCCGGGCGTGGTGCGGGGCTGGGTCACAGGGGTGTCACGTGCGCCGAAAATCGAACAAGTGCTCTAATGGTAAACATGACGCGTGACTCGTTCCCTCCCGACCTGATCGACCTCCACCTGGCCTATGTCCGTACCTACCGGGCGCTGGCCGGCGCGTCTCCTGGGCAGGGTGCGCGGCTGCGGCGCGACCTGGTCCGGCTCCACGCCCGGCTGCTGCATCACCCGTACTGGTCGCTCTGCGCGGGCAGTCCGTCCGCGGGGTGGGCGGCCCTGCGCCACCAGCTCCAGGCCGGCGGCGTGGGCGGGGCGGGGGAGCGGGGTGGAAGGGGGAGTGTCTGAGCGCGCGCCAGGAAGAGGCCTTCGGCCGCACCGGGCGCCGGACCCTCGATCGGCCGGCCCCTTCCCCGGCCGGCGCCACTCGGGGCCGTCGGGCCGGAGCGGAGCCGGGTGCCCCCCCCGCCATCCGTGCGCGGCGGACGGGCCCTGGGCGTGAACCGGCCGGGCGTCCCCCTGGTCTCGCCGGACGTCCTGCCCGGTGAGACCAGGAGTGACACCGGGGTTACGTCTCCGAGTAGTGCGCCAGCTGCTCCCTGAGCACTCCCGCGTTGACACCTCCCTCGAGGTGCTCCTTCAGGTTGTCGGCCAGGGTGACCAGCATTTCGTGGACTCCTTCCTGTTCGTCCACCTTTCTGAGGAGGTCCTGGGCTTCCCTCCCGTCGTCCCCGCGGAGGAAACCGCACACGGTGTCCAGGGTGATCTCGCCCCGGAAGTCGATGAGCATGTTGTCCTGCAGGTACTTGATCAGCTCGTTCACAAGGGCCCCGTTTCAGCGGAAAGTCACGTTGAGTGCTTATCTGCTAACGTAACGCAACCATTTGTGCTGTGTCCGTCGCCCGCGCTGGTGGCCGCCCGGGTCGCCCTCTTCCTGTCCCTTCGCCTGCCCGCCGTTCCGGTCGGCCGGCTCGTTCCGGCGCGGAGCCCGCACCCGGCAGAACCGCCTCGACGCCAGGACCGGTTCGGCCGTCTTCGTCGCAGCGGCACCCGACGACGCCCCGCTGACCGCCGCCCCCGTCCATGAGGCCGCCGTCCCGGTTCGCAGTCGTGCGGCACCGACGGAGCGGCAGAGCCCGTAGGTGTCCCCTCGCCGCGAACGGACCGGCTGCGTAAGGTACGAGCGGCCCGGGAGCCTGTGCGCGGGGCCGCCCCGGCCGCGGGGAAGACGCGACCGAGGGGCTGGGAAGCGGGGTGGCGGGAATGGCGAACGCGCCGGACGCGGCGGACACGGCGGATGTGGGGCGGCGGGCGGACGAGGCCCGGGAGGCCGGCGGGCGGATCGCACCGCTGGACCGGCGGGTGTTCGCCGTCGCGGGGGTGGTCCTGGCCGTGCTGGTGGGGCTGTCCCCGCGCTACGGCTTTCACATCGACGAGCTGTACTTCCTCGACTGCGCCCGGCACCTCCAGGCGAGCTACGTCGACCAGCCGGCGCTGGCGCCGCTGCTGGCACGCGTGTCGCTGTCGCTGTTCGGGGTCTCGGAGGTGGGCCTGCGGCTGTGGCCCGCGCTGGCCGCCGCGGGCACGGTGGTCGTGGGCGGGATGACCGCGCGGGAGTTCGGTGGCGCGCGGCGGGCCCAGTTGCTCGCGGCGGTGGCGACCGGCACCATGCCCGTGCTGCTGGGCGGCGCGCACATCGCCAACACCACGTCGTACGAAGTGCTGGCGTGGGCGGCGATCGCGCTCGTGGTCGTACGGATCGGCCGCACCGGCGACACGCGGTGGTGGCTCGTCGCGGGAGTACTGGTCGGCATCGGCGCGGAGTTCAACCACCTCGCGGCGATCTTTGGGACCGTCCTGCTGGCTGCCGTGGTGCTCGGCCCGGCCCGCCGGACCGCGGCCGACCGCCGACTGCTCGTGGGCACCGCGACAGCCGTGCTGCTCGTGCTGCCCGACCTGTGGTGGCAGGCGCGGCACGGCTGGGTCATGTTCGCGATGACACGGGCACTGAACGGGGAGAACGGAGGCCCGGGGAACATCCCCACCTGGGTCGTGGGGCAGCTCGGCATGTCCTGTCTGGCGATGACGGTGCTGTGGCTGGCGGGCTTGCGGTTCCTGTGGCGGTCCGGACGGCCGCTGTGGCGGTGCCTGGTGACCGTGTACGCCGTGCTGTTCGTGCTGTTCGCCGTGACGACCGGAGCGCAGGTGTACTACCTGGGCGGCCTGTACGTCTGCCTGCTGGCGGCCGGGGCGGTGGGACTCGACGGGTGGCTGCACTCCCGGCCGGACCGGCCGCGCGGCCTGCTGATCGGAACCGCCGCCTCGACCGCGCTGCTCGCCGTGATCGTGCTGCCGGTGCTGCCGCCCGCCGACGCGGCCTGGACGTACGACGTCAGCACGAATTCGGGGGAATCCCTGGGCTGGCCCCAACTGGTCGGCACCGTACGGCAGGTGTGGACCGGGCTCCCGCCCGGGCAGCGCGCGAACGCGGTGATCTTCGCCGCGGACTACGGTGAAGCCGGCGCCATCGACGAACTCGGCCGCGGTACCGGGCTGCCCACCGCCGTGAGCGCCCACAACACCGACTGGTGGTGGGGCCCCGGCAACCCGCACGCCACGACCGTGGTGGCCGTCGTCCCCGGCCCCGAGCACGCCCCCGAGTACGCCGCCCATCTGAGCCGGTACTTCCGGCACGTCCGCGTGGCCGCCACGCTCTCCAACCCCGACGGGGTGCACAACATCGAATGGGGCGGGCACGTCTACGTCTGTTCCGGTCCCCGCCGCCCCTGGGGCGAGACGTGGCCCGAACTGCGCACCTACGCATGACGCGCCGGCCCCCGCCCCAGCCCCCGCTCCCGCGGACCGAGGGCGGGGACGGGGTGCTGCTCGACGCGGACACCTGCGGCTACGTCCTCGGCGTCCGCAAAGGCCCGGGGATGTTGATTTCCTGCTCGGCCCAGACGGTCTTGCCGACGGAGGAGTGGCGGGTGCCTCGTCGACTGGACAGTTGTGCGACGAGGAAGAGGCCGCGCCCGCCCTCGTCCGTCGGACGGGCATGGCGCAGACGTGGGACGGAGTCACTGGTGTCGGTCACCTCGCAGACCAGCATCTCGTGGCGGATGAGGCGAAGGGTGATGGAGCCGGCACCGTGTCGTACGGCGTTCGTGACCAGCTCACTGACGATGAGTTCGGTGGTGGCGGCCAGGCCCTCCAGTCCCCATCCGGTCAACTGGGCCGTGGCCAGGGTGCGGGCGTGCGCGACGACGATCGGATCGTTCGGCAGGTCCCAGGTGGCGATCTGCGACGGCATGAGCGAACGCGTCCGCGCCAGGAGCAGAGTGGCGTCGTCCTCCAGCGCTCTGGCCGGCAGGGTGTCGAACGCGGCCGTGCAGAGCTCGTCCAGAGGGCGGTCCGGTCGTGCCAGGGCGTTGCCCAGCCGACGTATCCCGGCGTCGATGTCCTGGTCCCGGGTCTCTACGAGTCCGTCGGTGTAGAAGGCGATCACACAGCCCTCGGGCAGTTCCAGGTCCACTGCCTCGAAGGAGGCCGGCCCCACACCGAGCGGCAGACCGGCCGGAAGGTCGGGGATCGAGACCCGGCCCTCCGGCGAGATCACCACGGGCGGCGGGTGGCCCGCCCGGGCCATCGTGCAGTGCCGGGTGGCCGGGTCGTAAACGGCGTACAGGCAGGTCGCGCCGGCTTCCGCGCTGTCGCGTCCCGGGCTGCGGCCGTCCTCCACGTCGAGGCGCGAGATGGTGTCGTCGAGGTGTGCCAGCAACTCGTCCGGGCACAGGTCCATGTTGGCGAGCGTGTGCACCGCGGCCCGGAGCCGGCCCATGGTCGCCGCGGCGTTGATGCCGTGGCCGACCACGTCGCCCACGACCAGGGCCACCCGGGCGCCGGACAGCGGGATGACGTCGAACCAGTCGCCGCCCACGCCATGCTGTGTGTCGGCGGGCACGTAGCGGGATGCCACTTCCACGGCCACCCCGCCGACGAGCCGTCCTGGCAGCAGGTTGCGCTGGAGGGCGAGGGCCGCGGCACGCTCGCGCAGATAGCGGCGGGCGTTGTCCAGGGACAAGGCGGCACGAGCGACGAGTTCCTCGGCCAACCGCAGGTCGTCCGCCTCGAAGGGCAAGGAGTCGCCCATGCGGACGAAGACCGCCACGCCCAGCACCGCACCGCGCGCGTGGATCGGCACGATGATCAGCGAGTGCATCGCGTACCTGCGAATATTGTCCGACCGTCTCCGGTCCCGGTCGAGCCAGGTGCCCCGGGAGGCGTTCAGCTCCGGTTCGAGATGTGATTCGCCCGAGGCCAGGACCTCCGTGAAGGGGGAAGGGGCCGGTACGGACACGGTCTCGCCGCGCGACCAGAGCGACTCCGGGACGACCTCGTGAATCGATGCCACCCCCGCTCGGCGGAAGGCGGGCACGTGACCGTTCGTCGAACCGAGCCGGGCCAGGGAGTCCTCGCCCAGCGCGACGGACTCCGCCAGGTCCACGCTGGCGTAGTCCGCGATACGGGCCACGGCCAGGTCGGCGAGTTCCTGCCCGGTCCTCATCACCTCCAACGTGGTGCCGACCCGGGTGCTGGCCTCGCTGAGCACGGCCAGGCGCTCGCGGGCCCGCTGCCGGTCCGTCACATCGACGCTCATGGCGCACACCCCCAGGGTGCGCCCGTCGGCGTCGTCGAGACGGAAGAACGAGGTCGAGAACGAGTGTTCCTGCTGTGGTTTCGTCGGCATCCACGCGCGGTATTCGTGATCGACCTGCGGCTCCCCGCTCCGCAGGACCAGCCGCATCACCGTCTCGACCGACTCGGCCTCGGATCCCGGCAGCACCTCCGTCAGCCGGCGCCCGAGCCTTTTCTCGCGGGGGATGCCGTCCTGGAGTGCCAGCGCGTCGTTGACCCAGGTGCAGCGCAGGTCGGTGTCGCGCACGGCGATGCCGATCGGCGCCCCGGTGAGAAGCGCATGCACCCCGGCCCCGTTCATCGGCCACGAGGGAACAGCCGTCATCTCGGTAGCGGTGACCAGCCATCGCACTTCTCCGTCCCGCTCCGTGAGGGGGCAGACCCGCAGGTACACATCCAGCGGGTTGCCGTCGCGGCGGCGGAGCCCGGCGATCCCTGACCAACCGTCGCCCCGGCGGCTCCGATCCGTGAAGGCGGGCGCCCTCAGGATCACCCCCGGGTTCACCAGAAGCCGCCCGACCCATCGTCCGATCGCGTCAGCGGCCGAAAGGCCGCTGAGCCGCTCGGCCTCCCGGCCCCACGCGACCACCACTCCGTGTGCGTCCACCGCCGCCATGGCCGTGCCGACCATGTGCCCGGCTCCTTGCCCGGCGTCAGGCATCGTGTCCCCAGCTCTGGCCATCGGCGCCGTCCCTCCTTCAGGGTGTCGATCGGGCGGCGGGACTCCCGTCGGCGAGGCGGTCGAGCCAATCCGCCAGGAGTGCGCGCTCGGACGGTGTCATCGTGGTGGTGTCGGCCCGGGACAACGCCTCACGCAGGGTCGCGGCTCGGCTCGCCAGGTCCACGCTCTGCTCCTCGACGGTGCTCGCGGTCGTGATCATTCGCAGTGCGTGTTCACGGGCCGTCGCCGGCAGGTACTGGTCCCGCTCGGAGGGGGGTGTCGCGATGAGTGACAGCACGACACCCAGGCCCATCGCATGGACGAGCTGCGTGGCCCGCTCCACACTCATGCGGAGCCGGCCGGCCGCGGCCACCCGGGCAAGAATCCGGCGGAGGATCGCGATGGTCTCGAGTCCGCCCGGTATGCCGCCGCGATAACGGCCCTCGCCGTACATCAGTACGTAGAAACCCGGCTGGGAGAGACCGAACTCGACGTGCAGGTCCCAGGACCGGCGCAGATCGGCCACGGGGTCGTCGGTCTCTTCGAGGGCCTGCTTCTCGCGCAGATACTGCTGGAATCCGTACGCCGCGAGTGCGTCGAGCAGTCCGTCCTTGTCTCCGAACAGCCGGTACAGGGTCGGCGGCTGCACGCCGGCCGCCGCGCTCACGGCGCGCGTCGAAATGCCCGCACGTCCCTGAGAGCTCAGGAGCTCCGCGGCGGCGCGCAGAACCCGCTGCCGGGTACGTACGGCCCTTTCTTGCATCTGTCCAATTTATCACTGTTATGATATTTTTACATAGCGTTGATAGGGTGCTACAGCGGCTGTGCGAGCGGTCGGGGTGCGGCCCAGGCGTGCTGCCCCCCGACCGGTTCCCCCACGGCTACCAGGGCACGTCCCCGTTCTCGTCCTGGAACGTTCCGGTCGGACCGTCCGCGTCGAGCGTCGCGAGCCGCACGACGACCGCGGCACTCTCCTCCGGCGTCCTTCCGATTCCGAACGCCGCGGTCAGGTCGGTCGCGGTGGTGCCCGGCTCGACCGCGTTGAACTTGATGCCCGGCTGGGACTTGGCGTACTGGACCGTGAGCATGGTGGCCGCGGACTTGGACGCGGAGTAGAGCGCCAACGGCAGGTTGAACTCCGGCCGGTCCGGATTGGTCACCGCCCAGAAGGAACCGGCGCTGCTGGAAACGGTGACCACGGTCGGGTTCGAGGACTTGCGCAACAGGGGGAGCGCCGCCTCCGTGACCCGCACGACTCCCACCGCGTTGGTGTCGAAGGCCCGGAGCGCCGTGGGACCGTCGGTGACTCCGTCCCCCAGGATGCCCGCGTTGTTCACCAGGACGTCGAGCCTGCCCTCGGCCGAGTCGATCGTCGCCAGCGCGCGGTTCACCGACGCGTCGTCGGTCACGTCGAGTTGCACGAATCGCGCGCCGAGCGCCGCGGCGGCCTTCTCGCCTCGCTCGACGTCACGAGCGCCGATGTAGACGACGTGGCCCAACGCCAGAAGCCGTCTGGCCGTCTCGAAGCCGATGCCCTTGTTGGCACCGGTGATCAGGGTGATGGTCATGCGTGTCCTCACGAGTCATGGGGCCCGAGTGGGCCGTTGGTGATGTCCGGACCGTTCTTCGGATTGACGGCACTGATCCGGGAGGTCAACCGGTGAGCTGCCGGAGAAGTTCACCGGCGTCGTGCAGGGCGGTCATGTGCACGAACCGTCCGTCGCGGACCTGATAGATGGCGTACTCGGTGATCTCGAACGAAGCGCCGGTGGGAGCCACGCCGAGCCATTCCTTCACCGGAGTACCGGTGTTGACCAGACGCGCGGCCAGACGGTCGCCGTCGAAGAGCAGTTCCTGGAGTTCCCAGTGGAGGTCCGGAACCGCGTCCACGTCATGTTTCTGAACGGCGACGAGGTCGTCCCGGGTGGCCGGCTCACCGTTCAGGGTGGTCCGGTCGTCGATGAACTCGTCCATTCCGTCGAACTTGTGGGCGTTGAGCGCCTCGAGGTAGCGCAGGTAGAACGCGCGCAGATCACTGTCGGACATGAAGACGACCCTTCTGTGGAGCGGCTCCGGATCGGGGCCGCGACCGGATACGGAGGGGACGCGACGCTCTCCACGGCCTCGCCGTGCCGGGCGTCGCCGAGGAGGACTTCCGCCGATCGAAGTCACCTCTGACCGATGCGCCGGGCTCTCGTCAGGTTGACCGTCAGCTCGTCGCGGGTCCGATGCGCAAGCTCGGTCCAGGCGGGTTGACCGGGAGCGGTGCGCCAGGATTCGCTCAGCGGACTGTTGTCCACGGTGTCGAAAACGAACTGGTCGTACAGCCGCGTCACGAGTTCAACGGCTTCTGGGTGATCACTCGATGCTCCGCGAGTGCTTCGACCGGCAGGTCGTCGACCAGTTTCAGAGGTACGGCCACGACCGCGAAGTCGCCGGCTTCCGCGGCGTCCGCGGCGGGTGCGGCACGCGCTGACGGGCCGAGTTCGGCGACAAAGTCCTCCAGGGTCTCGGGTCCCCGTGAGTTGGCGATGACGACCTCGTAGCCGTTTGCCGGTGCCGCGCGTGCGATCTGGCCGCCGACCTCGCCCGCGCCGATGATCCCCATTGTCGTCATGGGTGGTTACGCCTCTCAGATCTGGTTCAGGCCGCCGTCGACGTACAGGCTCGAACCGGTGATGAAGCTGCTCTGCTCGGAAGCGAGGAAGGCCACGGCGGCGGCGATCTCCTCCGGGCGCCCGAGCCGGCCCAACGGCACACGCGTCGCCAGTTGCTCCTTGAACTGCTCAGGGGCGGCGGTGAGTCCCGACAGCGCGGGGGTGTCGGTCGGGCCGGGCGTGATGGTGTTGACCCGGATGCCCCGTGTCTTGAGCTCGTTGGCCCAGGTCCGGGAGAACGATCGGGTGGCGGCCTTGGTCGCCGCGTACACGCCGAGCGCCTCATCGCCGACGTCCACGTTGGTGGAGCCGTTCAGGATGATCGAAGCGCCGTCGTTGAGCAGGGGCAGCGCTTTCTGGACGGTGAACAGCATGCCGCGGACGTTGATGCCGAAGAGGGTGTCGAAGTGCTCCTCGGTGACCTGTTCCAGCGGCACGAGCGAGGCGACGGAGGCGTTCGCGAACAGGACGTCCAGGCCCCGTCCCCGGCTGCGGATCGCCTCGTAGAGCCGGTCCAGGTCGGCCAGGTCCGCGATGTCACCGGTGACCGCGGTGGCCGCTGGACCGATCACTTCGACAGCCGCGTCGAGTTCTGCCCTGCGTCGGCCGGTGATGAACACGTGTGCGCCCTCGGCCGCCAGCCGGACGGCAGTGGCCAGGCCGATTCCGGCGCTGCCCCCGGTGACGAGAGCGGTCTTTCCCTCAAGCAGTCCCACGGGAGTAGCCCCTTCGAGTTGTGCAGCGATCGCTACGGAAGTCGACGTTAGCACTTCCGTAGCGATCGATGCAGAAGAGGTAGGCTGTGGGGGTGGAGACGAAACAGAGCGGCCCCATCGGCCGACCGCGAGGATTCGACGCCGACGACGCTCTCGAGCGCGCCATGCTGGTCTTCTGGAAGCACGGTTACGAGGGGGCCAGCACGGCCGGCCTGACGAACGCGATGGGCATCTCCACCACCAGCATGTACGCGGCCTTCGGCAACAAGGAGAAGCTGTTCCGCAAGGCTCTGGAGCGCTACACCGAGGGCCCGAGCGCATACCTGGCGCGAGCCATGGAGGAGCCGACCGCCCTCGGCGTCGCCACCGCGATCCTGGCCGGCACCGTTCGAACCACCACCCGCCCGGCCCATCCCCATGGGTGCCTGGGCGTCCAGGGCGCCCTGACCACCAGCGACTCCGGACAGGAAGTCCGTGACCTGCTCGTCGCCTGGCGGAACAACGGCTACTCCCGCGTCCGGGAGCGGTTCCAGCGCGCCGTCGACGACGGCGACCTGCCTCCGCAGACCGATCCGGGGCTGCTGGCCCGCTACCTCACCACCTTCGCCTACGGCATCGCCGTACAGGCCGCGACCGGTGTCGGCCGCGAAGAACTCCAGGAGATGGCCGACGCCGCCCTGCGCAACTGGCCACTCTTCTGAGACCCGCCAGGCGAGCGGGTTTCGGCCGCCCTGGGAGGGCGACCGGCGGGGTTCTCCGGCCCGACGGGACCGCCGAGACGGCCGGGCCGCCGGACGCCGGACGCCGCCGCACGGGTCTGGCCGGCGAAAGGCCGGCCGCCCAGGTGTCGAGGCACCACGGTCACGAAGCCGACACCGCCTGCCTTGTCCACGAGAACCGACGAAAACCGTTGGGCGGACGAGGGCGACCACTGCTACGTTTCCGGAGGCCGTGCGAGAGATCGAGGAGGTGGTACCCGTGAACGCAAAATCGACATGGGTGCTCCCCTCCGGGGTCACGGTCGGGCGATAGGCAGGTCGCCCGGGAGCGCCGTTCCAGTGCACTCCCGAAAGGCACGACCATGCATGTCACTTCCGAACAGCGCCTCGACGACGGCGTCGTCGAACGCGAATTCACCCTGGGCGAGATCCCCGGCATCCTGTGGACGCCCGCATCGGCGTCCGTATCCGTACCGGCGCCGCTGATCCTGCTCGGCCACCCTCCCCTCGGGCTGCGCAGGATGTACCCCCGACTGGTGGCCCGGGCCCGGCACTCCGCGGCGGATGGTTTCGCCACGGCCACCATCGAGCTCCCCGGAAGCGGCGACCGGCCCCGTTGGCCCGCCGTCGAGCAGGCCCGCGCCGACCTGCGCCGGGCGATGGAGGCCGGCGATCGGGTCAGCGACGAGATCGTCGACGCCCTCGTCCTCCCACTGGTCGACAAGGCGGTCCCGGAATGGCAGGCCGCGCTCGACGCCCTCCTTGCGCTGTCCGAGATCGGCGGCCCGGTCGGGTACTCGGGGGGAGTGATCTCCATCGGCATCCGGCTGGCGGTGGTCGAGCCGCGCATCTCGGCCGCCGTTCTGTTCGCCGGGAGTCTCGTGCCTCGCGTCATGTTCGAGGAGGCCCGGAAGGTCACCGTTCCTCTGCACGTCCTGCTGCAGTGGGACGACGAAGGGAACGACCGGCAGGCGGCCCTGGACCTCTTCGACGCCTTCGGCTCCAAGGAGAAGTCCCTGCACGCCAACATGGGCGGGCACACCGGCGTTCCGCAGTTCGCGGGGGACGCCGCGGCCCAGTTCTTCACCCGACACCTGAAGTGAGGCGGGACGGTCGGGCCGGCAGCAGACGGTAGCTGATATCGGCCGGCACGCCGCTCATCGAGGACAGGTCCCGGCCTTCCGCAGCCCTCTGCACCTCGGGCCCCTGCCTCATTCTCGGCAGGGGCCCGAGGTAACTGGAGTTGGGCGATGGCCGGGCAGCAACGGCCGTGACTGCTGCGGGGTGTGTCGTGGAGAGCCGAACGGTGGGACGGTCCGCGGCCGTGGCGCGGGAGCCTCGGAACGTTTCGAACCTCGTGGAAGAGCCGCGCAGGGCGGAGTCGGCACGGTGAGACTCGTCTCGCGTCCAGCCGGACGCGGGAGGCCGACCCGCCGAGATCGTTCGAGGAGTTCCGAATGCGTATGCCCAAGCGTGCCCTTGTCACCGCTCTCATGGCCATCGCGGCGTTCGCCGCTCTTGGGACGCCGGCCATGGCCGCGCCGGTGCCGTGGGACTCGCACAGGATCCCGGCCGGTGCGGCGGTTTCCGGTGAGAGCGGTACCGTCTCCACGCTGTGCAGCGGCAACTGCTACGAGTAGGCCTGCCGCGGAAGTTGCCGCCAGGCCCGGACGGCGCGCCGCTGGATCACCCCTTTCGGGGCGGCCCGTACAACCAATCCCGTGACCGGCATGTCGTACATGGCAGGAAACCAAGAGCCGGAGCACGAGGGGGAACGATGCGCACAGGACGATATGCGGCGATGCTGGCCGTCCTGACGGTGGCCGGTGTGGGCGTGGGAGTGGCCGCGCCCGCGACGGCGGGCGCGGCCACGACGGCTGTCGTGTGCCCGACCGGCTGGGGCAGCCTCGCGAAGACCGCCGCGGACACCGATGTCGGATCGCTGACCGACATCAGGACCGGCGATCACGACTGCTACGACCGCATGGTCTTCGACGTACCCACGGCGGGCACCGGGCCGATCGGGTACACCGTGCGGTACGTCGACGCCTTCTACCAGGACCCGTCCGGCATGCGCATTCCGATCTCCGGCGGGGCGATCATCGAGATCAGGCTGTCCGCTCCCGCCTACGACCAGGAGACCCACGAGGCGACCTACCCGGGCCGGGGCGGCCAAGCGCTTCCGGGCGTCGACCTGACCGGCTACCGCACCTTCCGCGACGCGAAGTTCGGGGCCAGCTTCGAAGGGGTCACGCAAGTGGGCCTCGGTGTGCGGGCCCGGTTGCCGTTCCGGGTGTCCCAGCTCCCCGGCCGTCTGGTGGTCGATGTCGCCCACACCTGGTGAGGCGGTCACCTCGGCCGCGTCCGGCCGGGTGGCGCGCCGAGGATGCCGTGACGCCCGCGAGCCCCCCGATCTGCAGGACGCCGCTCCCGGAGTACGGGGCCGGCCGTGAGCGTCGGTAGCCCGGGAATCATTCAGGGCCTCAGCTTGCCCGGCTGGGTGAGCGTGAACTGGAGACGGAGCCCGTCGTGGAAGACGCCAGGTACGGGCTCGGGTTCCGTGCGGACCGCAGCGCCGCGCGGATCGCGCCGGCCGGATCCCCCTCGTGGTAGGCCCGTTCGGACGGTTCGATGCCGTCGAGGAACTCCTGGTACCGGACGGCGTACGTGAGCAGGGCGAGCGGTTCGGCGAGGGCGAGGGCGCGCGCCGGATCACTCGCGGGCACCCGGGCCTTCCAGGCGTCGGTCCAGGCGCGGGCGGCCACCGCGCGGCCGGACCCGGGGAGGAAGTCGTGGACGCGCAGACCGTCCAGGACGGGATGACCCCAGTGCGCGTCGGCGAAGTCCACGACGACCGGCGGACCGCCGTCGCTGCGCCAGTTGCCCGGGTGGAAGTCACCGTGCACCAGTGTGTCAGGCAGACCGCACTCGGTGAGCAGCTCCCAGCGCCGTGTCAACTCCCGTGCCGCGAGCAGCTCCTGTGTGGTCAGCTCCCCGACGGCCGGTCCGTCGAGCAGGGCGTGGACCGCGCTGACCAGCCCCGGTATGCGCCGGTCCGGGACGCCGGACGGAGACGCCGGATCGTCCCCGGCGCCTGCGGGGGACGGCCCGCCCCTCGAACCGGGCAGGGCCGAGCCCTCCGCGCGGTTCGACGGTGAAGAGCCGTCCCCGGGACACGTGGGCCCCTGTTCCGCGAGCGCCGCCTGCGCGGCCACGATGCGCTCCATGGCCGCGCCGACCGTCTCCGCGGAGGGCTGCCAGCAGTCCACACCGGGGACGTGTTCCATCAGGACGCGCCGCTCGCCGGAACCGATCAGCACCGGGACCAGACCGGTGTCGACCCGCGCGAACGCGGCGATGGCGGCCGCCTCGTCGGCGGCGAAGCGCGGTGTCGCCTTGAGCCAGACCGGCCCCCGCGCGGTGGGCAGCCGGAAGAGACCGGCCAGGTTCCACGTCCGACGCTGCTCCACCGGACCGGTCACCGGCCGCCCCGCCGAGGCCAGCGTCTCCTCGGCCCAGCCGAGCAGCTCGCGCAGTCCGTCCGCCCGCGCCCACGGCGACCGGAAGACCTCGTCACCGACCAACAGGTCCGGGGCGACGGCCCGTTGTTCCAGGGTGCCGGGCACCGGGGGCCCCAACGCCTCGACGTGATACGTCACATGACCGTCCCGACCACCTTCACCGCCGTCCACGTCCAGCAGACGCAGCACCAGCACGGGCACGCCGAGCAGCTTCTCCAACCGGTCGACGACCGGTGCCGCCTCGGACCACCAGGGGATGTCCACCGGGAACGGCCCGACGACCCCGAGCACCTCGTCACCCGCACTCACCCACGCACTCACCGTTCGCGTCACGGCGACAGTGTGGGCGAGCCCGGCGGCTCCGGCGAGCGAATATCGGGCCGGGCCCACGCACGCCGGAGGGGGAGCGGAGCCGATGGCCGCGGCCCGTCACCGCGGGTCCGACCTTCCCCCGTCGGACGTACATCGGGCACTCCGCTCCCCCTCCTTCCCCCGTCCCCCCTCGGGCCCGGTGGTCTCTGCCGCCCTGGGGCGCGGCTCGCCGTGGATTCTGTCCACGGCCGCAGGCGCCCGGAGGCCGTTCGTCACCCGCCGCCGCGCGAGCGGGTCCCGGCCGAGGGCCGGCGCGTAGCCGACGGGCCGGCCCACCCGCGCGCGTACGGACTTCCGGGCCGGAGCGCCCCCCGCGCGCCCCGGACCGAAACCTTCCTGTGCCGCCTCCGAACCCAGGTCGCACAGGACGTCACCGGTGTGCCGATCCCCGCGGGGTAGTGGCCGCCGGACCCCCAACTCACGGGTCTCTGGGCGTTTTTCCGTCGGCCCAGCAGTTCCCGCACTGTCCTCAGCCCTCCCCGCCGGACTCGGTGAAGACGAACGGCTCCAGCAGCCGCCGGTCCGCCGCCCGGTAGCCCGGACACACCACGAAGGCGACCGGGCGGCCCGCCTCGCAGGAGAGCCAGAGGGCGTGCTCCCGAGGGTCCGCCACGGTGCCTGGCTCGACCGTGAAGTCGAAGCGGCTGGCATAGCCGCTCTCGTTCATGGCCCGGGACAGGTTCGCGGCCTCCGCGCCGACCCGTTCCAACAGCCTCTGGTGCTGATGGTCGAGCCCGACCCGCCCGTTGTCGGTGGTGATGCGGGCCAGCTCGTCGAGATCCGGATCGCCGACCCCGTCGTGTTCCTCCGGGCCGAAGAGCGCCAGGCACAACCGGCGGATCAACTCGGCCTGGCGGCGTACGACGTCACGGGGCCGCTCCGCCGCCAGCCGGGGCTGGATCAGATCGGGCATGCGCTGCGTGTACAACGCCTTGAGCCGTCCCGCGAGTTCGTAGTGGATGAGGAAGTCCTCCCGGGTGAGGTCGGTGCGCTCCTCCACCTGGGCGACGCGCACCAGGTCCAGCACCTCGCCCAGCTCGTCGAGGAGACGACGGCTGTCGGCGACGGTGCTCTCCAGCGCCAGAGCCCGTTCGTCCACCTCCTCATGACGCATGGTCAGTTCCGTCAGCCGGTCGCTGAGCCGGCCGAAGCCGACGAGTGTGTCCCGCAGCCGGGTGTCGAAGCCCCGCATCCGGCGCTCCACCCGCTCGGCCCACTCGCCCATCTCGGACCGTGTCTGCGAACGCAGCGCGGCCCGCTCCGCGACCGCATCCGCCTCCAGCTTCCGGACCCGGGCCTCCAGCGCCTCCAGGCCGTCCAGCCTGACGGCCAGTTGCTTCCAGTCGGACTGCGGGATCAGGAAGGCCGTCTCCTCCTCCACGCGGCGCGGCTCACCGACGGCGGGACGGTCGCCGGACCCGTCCCGGCCGTCCTGCGGGGCTTCGGCCTTGTGGCGGTTGAAGAACACGGTTCCTCCCTCGGGGTGTCCGGGCATGGCTACATCCGGTCGAAGTCGACGGAGACCCGGCTGGTCTCCTCGGTGGCCGGGTCGAACACCTCGACCCGGAGTTCACTGGCGCCGAAGTAGAACAGCAGCATCACGGCACGCTCCCGCAGCGGTCTGCCTACGGTGCTGCTCAGATCGACGGTCAGCCGGCCGATCTCCTCGCACCCGTCCTCGTCGACGTACCGGGGATCGGGCTCGGCCGTGCGGTACAGGTGTACGTCCAACTCGAGCTGCTCCTCGCGGACCGGCACGATGCGGAAGGGATACGCGTCCTTCACCCGCACGCCGTCCGTACGGCGCACGGCGATGCCGAAGCGGCCGACGCACAGCACATCGCCCTCGTCGTCGCGGTACATGCGCATCGTTGAGTCCACACCCTCCTCGAAGGGCTTGGCCGTCTCGAACCCGTAGGTGTACTTGGCCTGCCGGGAGACGAACACGTCGGGCCGGTAGGCGAAGTGGACGGCGCCCTCCAGGACCGCGAGGGCCGGATCGGGCGGGACCAGAATGCGGTGCCGGCCGCCGAAGCGGGCGCGCATCCGTTCGCGCAGCCACTCGGACCGGGCGAATCCGCCCACCAGGAGCAGGGTCTCGGGCTCGGGGCCCGTGCCGCCGGTCCGCGCGATGGTGGCCAGCTGCTCCGCGACCTTGTCCAGGATGCCATCCACCGTCTCGTCGAGCAGTCCCTCCACCTCGTCGGGCGGGAGGACGATCTGCCGGGGCAGCCCGCCGGCGTCCCGGGTCAGCCGCGCCCGCACCGGCTCGTCGAGGAGGGTCCACACGACGGCCGGAACCTCGATGCGCACCGGATCCAGCACGTGCGCGACCGAGGAGGCGTCCCGCTCGACCTCCACCGTGCGCTTGGCGTGCTCCCACTGCCGGGACATCCGCAACAACTCACCCGGGTGGTCGCGTTCGATGCGCTTCAGGACCGCCGGCCCGAACCGCTCGCCGAGTGCCGTGTCCCGGAACGCCTGGTTGACATACTCGGAGCCGAGGTGCCCACCGGTGGCGAGACCGATCTCGCGCAGCGCGATCGACGGTCCGGCTCCGCTGTCCGACTCGTAGGCCGTGATGTCGACGGTGCCGCCGCCGCAGTCGATCACCACGAACCGGAACCCGTCGCGATGCAGGGGCAGCCGGGCAGGTTCGGACGGAGCCGCCTCCGCGTCCGTCATCCTCAAGTAGCAGTACAGCGCGGCGGCCTCGGGTTCGATCGCCAGCAGCAGGCGCTCCGGATCGTCGGGGAACCCGGCGTCGACCGCCGCCCGCCGCATCACCGCCTTGCCCTCGTCGTCCCAGATCGCGGGGACCGTGATGCACCAACGGACCTCCCGTTCCGTGTACGTCATCCCCCTGATCTCCGCCAACGCCAGCTCGCGGATCTCCTTGAGGTAGGCGGTGGTCAGTTCCCGTACCCGGTCCCGGTCGTCGAGGTCGACGAAGCCGCCCACCGTCGGCATGTCCGACATCGTGCCGCCGCTCTTCCACGCCGTCTTGAAGGCGTAGGCGTAGCCGAGCCCGTCGGACTCCCCCTTGGCGAGGGCGTCGGCCCACAGACCGTGGGCCCGGTGGCCCCAGGCGACCGTCTCGCCCCCGGTGGCCAGCAGGATCGCGGTCAGGTTCTTCGGGTAGTCCAGCTGGCGGCCCGGGAACCGTGTGAAGAACTGCACCCTCCTGGTACGCGGATCGTCGTTCGGCGGAGTCCTCACCGCCCAGGCGAAGCCGGTGCCATGGGTGCCGAAGTCGACCGCCGCCACCACCTTGGGACCGTCCCCACCCATGACCGAGGCTCCTGTCTGCCGGTGTCCGCGCGCTCGCTCCCTGTAAGCTCGCTCACACACAGACTGGTGGGTTTCCGCGCCAACGCGGAGCGGTCGGCTGTTGCCAACGATTTCTGGCAACAGGAGCCAGGGCGCGAGCCGTTGGAGGGATCACGATCGAAGAGAACGCGTTCGGCGCGGAACTGCGCCGACGGCGCACGGCGGCCGGGAAGTCGTTGAGCGAGCTGGCCGAAGAGGTGCACTGCAGCCGCAGTTTCCTGAGCCGGATCGAGACGGGCCAGCGCCGCGTGACACGCGAACTCGCACAGCTCTGCGACGAACGTCTTGACGCCAAGGGCGCGTTGCTCGCCCTGGTTCCCGATCCCTCCTTCGAGCGCATCTCCAAGACTGTCGGCGCCGGTCCGCGGGAGCGGACCGGAAAGCTGGTGAAGTCACCGCCACGGCACGGGGACTGGGTCGTGGCGCGGCGGCGGGACGAGTTCGACCGGCTGCTCAGGCGCGGCGACCTCAGCCATGCCACCGGGGACATGCGGGAGGCGGAGCGTCTCTATCGGGCGGCGTACGCGAGCGCCGAGGGCGATCCGTCGGCCCAGGCGGAGGCCGTGATCAGGATGGCCCGGCGCTGGTCGGACCCCGGACAGGTCGACCACGAAGTGCTGCAACGGATCAGGGAGAGCCTGGCCGCGCTGGCGCAGGACGGGGGAGTGGAGGCCGCCGGACTGCGCCTGCGGCTCAACGCGCACCTGGCGAAGAAGCTGTCCATGGCCGTCAGTGAGGACACCGCGGTGAGCCGGGCGGGTCCTGAACAGGGAGCGCGGCTCGCTCGCGGCACGCTGCGCCGGCTCGCCGTGGACGGCAAGGACGACGAGGTGCGCTGCGAGGTGCTCACCGAATGCCGGTGGGGCCTGTACGACTTCGTCTCCACCGCCGAATCCCTGGCGCTGTCCGAACGGCTGCGCGACGCGGCGGCGGGGCACGACTCCGCGTACTTCCGCGGTGAGGCGCTGATGGCCCTCGCCATCGACCAGTTACGCGTCGGCAAGGTCTACAGCGCGCTGGCCACGGCGAACCAGTACCGCAAGCACGCCGCCGACACCCGCAGCACCCTCGCCGTCTGGCAGCAGCGGACCCTGGACGCCCTGCTCGACCTGTGGCACGGCCGGTTCGACCAGGCGGCGGGCTGGATCTTCGGCGAGTCGCTGACGTTCGTCGAGCGATTATCCGCCGATCTGGCCGCTCCCGCCGACAACCTCCAGCAGACCCGCCTCGGGCAGGCCTACTGGCTGCTGCGGGAACAGGGCCGGATGGCCGACCTGTTCACCTCCGGTCTGGCCGACACCGTCGAGCGGCACGGCTACTTCCCGGTCTGGCGGGCCGGTCTGGCGCTCGCCCTGTGCGAGACCGGCCAGTACGCAGAAGGGGCGGACCGGCTCGTGGGCTTCGCACACGACACGGCCGACTTCACCCGGTTCCCGCCCTCCGGGTGGGCGGTGCCCACGCTGGTCCTGCTCGCCGAGGTGAGCGCCGCACTCGACGCGCGGGGCGGATTCGAGAGCGAACTGCGCGAGGTCGTGCCGGGACTGCGCGACCGCCTGGCCGCCCACGACGGAGACGAGATCGCCCTCGCGGGCTGGCCCTCCGTGCTGGTCGGCCCGACCGCTCGAGCCCGTGGCCTGCTCGCGCTGGCCGCGGGGGAGCCGGACACCGCGCTCGCCGACTTCCACCTGGCGGCCGAGCCGGTCCGCTCCTCCCAGCCCCAACTGGCCCGCCTGCGACTGGCCCGCGCCCGCGCGCTGCGCAGGACGGGCCGCCCCGGCACCGCCGCCCACGCCTCCCGGCTCCTGCGGGAAGCGCTGCGCGTGGCACAGGCCTACGGGATGGTGGCCCTCGCGGCCGAGTGCGCGACCCTGCTGGACTCCACCGCCGACGCGTGAGGTCCGCCGCCGCGGTCCCCGCCCGGCGGGAGCCACGGACGTGGGACCGGCGGGCGGGGACCGTGAACCTGTGCCGTCGTCCTACGGCTTGCGGGCCACCGCCCCGTACATGGCGATGTCCTCGTCGCGGATCGGCTCGGTCTCCGTGCCGTCCGGGTGCCACTTGTGGACCTGGACGATGCCGGGTTCGACGAGTTCGAGGCCCTCGAAGAACTCCTTCGCCTCCGCGTGGGTCCGCAGGCGCATCGGCATGTTGCGCGCCGCGTACTCGCGGGCGACGCGGGCCACCTCCTGCGGGGCGAACTCGGCGGTGCCTATGGACATCGCCAGATAGCTGCCCGAGGGAAGCGGCTCCAGCAGACGCCGGACGATGCCGACCGCGTCGGCCTCGTCGAGCACGAAGTGGACGATCGCGATCACGGTGAGCGCGACGGGTTCGCCGAGGTCGAGGGTGTCACGCAGTTCCGGTGCGTTCAGGATCGTCGCCGGATCCAGCATGTCGGCCTCGACGTACGCCGTCCTGCCCTCGGGGGTGCTGGACAGTAGGCCCTGCGAGAGGGTCAGGACGATGGGATCGTTGTCCACGTAGACGACCCGGGAGTCGGGGGCCACCGACTGGGCGATCTCGTGGAGGTTGGGCGAGGTGGGGATGCCGGTGCCGACGTCCAGGAACTGGCGTACCCCCGCCTCCTTGGCGAGATAGGCCACCGCGCGGTTCATCCAGTCGCGGTTGGCCTTCATGTGGATCGGCAGCGCGGGCCACTCCCGCGCCATGGCGTCGCCCGCCTCCTGGTCGGCGGGGTAGAAGTCCTTACCGCCCAGGATGTAGTCGTAGATGCGCGCGGAGTGTGCGCTCTCGGTGTCGATACGGTCGGCCGGCCATCCGTTGTCGGGCAACGCCGCCCCTCCCATCAAGTCGTCGGTTCACAGCGGGTGTTGAGTGCGGTGAGTGAGCAGGACACACAGGGCATAGCAAGAGGACAAGGTTGTCAGAGAAGGAAGTCGGCCGCCCCCGCCTTGACGCCCGCCAGGAAGCTCGTCATCTCATGGGGGGTGAAGACCAGCGCGGGCCCGTCGGGATCGGTGGACTGACGCAGCGCGATCCGCCCGTCGGCCAGCCTCTTCGCCTCGACGCAGGCACCGCCCGCGTCGTCGCTCCACGGCTTGGACCAGCCCTGCGCGCCGAGTTCCCGAGAGGGCATGCCATTGCGTATGGAGGGGTCTCCCCGGTGGTGCTGCCTCATCGGGGGCTTGTTCCTGTGGTGGTGCACTCATAGCTCCTTGCGAATCGAGCCGAGAAGGGCCTCGGTCTTGGTGGCGGGCGTGGACTGGGCGCCCAGCCGGTCCAGTGCCTCGCGGTAGACCAGGACGTCGTCCACCTTGTCGAGATAGACGGCGCCCACCAGACCACTCGAATACACGATGTCCGGCAACTCGCTTGCCCTGAACCGGAAGAGGTGGAACGCACCGGCGCGCATGGCCGGATGCGGGCCGTTCCTGAACGGCATGATCTGCAGGGTGACATGGGGGAGCGTGTTCACCGCGATGAGATGGTCGATCTGGGCGCGCATCACCTCGGGGCCGCCGACCGGCCACCGCAGCACGGTCTCGTCCATCACGACCCAGACGCGTGGCGGCCCCGGCCGGGTCAGCAGTTCCTGGCGCCGCATGCGCAGCGCGACCCGCCGCTCGGTCGCGTCGGCCGGGGCGTGCGGATTGCCCGCGCCGAGCAGAGCGCGCGCGTAGGCCTCCGTCTGCAGGAGTCCGTGCACGAACTCCGCCTCGTACGCGCGGATCTGGAGCGCGGCCTGCTCCAGGCTCAGATACGCGGCGAACCAGTCCGGCAGCACGTCGCGGTACGTGTGCCACCAGCCACGCTTGTTGGCCTCGCGGACCGACTTCAGGAAGGTGTCGATCTCCTGCTGGTCGGTCACACCGTAGATCTGGAGGAGCTTTTCGGCGTCCGCGAGCCGCAGCCGGGCCACCTTGGCCGCTTCCATCCGGCGGATGGTGGAGTGGCTGACACCGATCGCCTCCCCGGCCTGCTCGTACGTCAGACCGGCGGCGGTACGGAGCTCCTCCAGCTGTCTGCCGAGGATCATGCGCAGGACCGAAGGCGCCCCACCCCAGTCGGAATCCGTGGACACGCCGTACCCCCTCGGAGCGGGTTTCGAGGTCGCAGTCTGTCACGATCATCCGCCGACCAGGGAAGCATGCACCTGGCACTCTGCAAATTTCAACTTGTCGGTTGCGAGGTGCTGTTGGCAGCTGCCACAGTGGTCCTATCGTCCCTGGAACGGTTAAGAGGCAGGCCGCACAGCCCAGTTGGGGGAGACGAAGCTGTGGCGCGACGGCTTGCGCGACGAGATGGACGCATCTCGTGGCGATACCGGACCGCCGGGACGGCACTGGCACCGCCTGTGGTGCAGGCAGACGAAAGGCGAACGGCGATGACCCCGCCCTCCCTCCCCCAGCCTTTGGACCGACTGCCGGGGGACGAATATCCCCACCGGGCCGGAGTGTTCGCCCTGCGCGCGGCCCCCGCTTCAGTAGGTGTGGCCCGAAGACATGTGCGCGACCTCCTGAGTGAGTGGGGCACGGACCGTGAGACGCGTGACAACGCTGTCCTGCTCATCTCCGAACTCGTCACCAACGCTCTGACGCACACGGCGAGCGAGTGGATCGTGTGCAGACTCCACATCGCCCGGGGCCCGCTCCACATCGAGGTCGAGGACCAGCATCGTGGCTGGACCCTCCCGGCACAGCGTCAGCCGGGACCCGAGGACCAGTGCGGCCGCGGGCTCCTGCTGGTCGGCGCGCTGAGCAGCGACTGGGGCGTCGGGGACACCGCAGACGGGTCCGGCCGCATCGTCTGGGCCGTCCTGCCGGCGCGGAGCGGCAGCCCTGCCTCGATCAGCCGTCCGCCCACCATGAAAACCGCCCGGCCCATCCCCCACTCGGCCGAAGGATCTCCGTCTGATGGAACGACAGCACACTCCCGACCTGTGTGAACACACCTCGGCCCGCGACCCCCGCGACCACGGCACAGCCCTCGACCCACGCGAGTCCGGCGCCACCCTCGTGATACCCGCCGAACTATCCCCGAGTCTGGGGTACGACGCCGTGGGCACCTCCCGGGAACACGGTGAACGGATCATGGACTGTCTGCCCCGCGTCGGCTGCGTCTTCGCCGACGACGAGCGGTGGTGGTGGATCGTCCCGTCCGGATCGCACATAGGTGTCACCTGGCCGTCGTCCACGCGCTACGCGATCGGCGCCAGGCTCGCCGACCCGTCCTGGACGCGGGCCCTGCGGCGCCCGCGCTCCGACCGGCCGCGTCTGATCCACCGCCCCGAGGGCGAGTCGCCGTACACACCACCGATTCCGCTGTACTTCCTCACCTGCCGTCTCGCGGGAAGCGCCCCGAGGTGGTCGCTCGGCACGGCGATCTGACCTCGACCCGGGGTGTGGTCGCGGGTGGTTGCGGTGGCGCGTCGAGGCCGGCCCGCACGGGCGGGCCGGCCTGTGGCTGTCGTCCACTTCCTTTCCCGCGAACGGGTCGGCACCCCGGAGCGACGATCGGGCCTACGCCCGGGAAGTGCTCTTCGTCGCCGTGAACGCGCACACCGCCCCCAGGACCACGGCCAGCGCGCCGATGATGATGTTGTTGAGCACCACGCCGGTGTCCGGGCTGGTGCCGACCACCCACGGCGAGATGATCATCCACACACCCATCGCGCAGAGGGCCCAGCTCAGGCCGTACATCCTCTCCGGTGTCACGGTGAATCCGAGGGCCAGCACGGCAATCGCGATGCCCAGGACGAGGTTGTGGGTCATCAGGTCGGGCTGACTCGTCGTGTAGTGGAGTATCCACGGGGACACGGCGCAGTACAGACCGAGCAGGAACACGGGTCCGTCGACGAGCGCCACGTCGCGGCCACCCGTCACGCGGGCATACCGGTCCCGCATTTCGGACACGTCCGGGTGGTTCGTGATGTCGTTTCTGGGGTGCGAGACGTTGGCCATGAGTCGACTCCTTCGATCTCGGCAGGCCTGACCGCTTCTGGTGCGGTGTGCGGTAAGCGCCGCTTGCACCTATTGTGCGCTTATTTCTTCTTTATGTGTAGAGGTGGCTTTCGCTGAGGGGACAGGCCGCAGCGGCTCGGCAACCACGCGAGGCCGAGGGAATTGCCCGGTACACGGACGGAGTCGCGGGTGCGGGAACCGAGTGAGAGTGAGCTGACAGCGCGGCTGCCCGAGCTGATCTGGTCCACTCCGTACGTGGGCCGGCGCTTTCCCGGCTCGCGGTCCGTCGCCGAGAGGCCGGGCCTCGCCGACGGCGCCAACTGTCAGTTCTTCGCCTACGAAGTGCTGCGCCACCTCGGCCCGCGTCTGCCCCCCTGGCGTTCGAGCGAGCTGTGGGCCGACACCGTACTCACCGAACGGGTACGGGAGTCCCGGCCGCAGGACCTCGCCCTCTTCAACCACGGCGACGAGGCGTGGGGTGCCCATGTCGGGGTCGTCGTGGGCGAGGGCCGGGTCCTTCATCTCTGCGCCGAGGTGGGACGGCCGGTGATCTGGCCTCTGCGGGAGTTCGCGACGCGCGAGCGCTACCGCACGCTGCTCGGCTTCAAGCGGCCGCGTCCCGGGGCCGGATGACGGACCGAACCCGGACCCCCGCGTCCCGGTTCCGTCCCGCGGCTCCCGCGTCCCGGTCCCGCCCCGCCGCTCCCGCCATCCGGTTCCGCTCCGCCGCTGCCGCTGCCGCGGTCCGGTTCCGCTCCGCCGGTCCGCGGTCCGGGCCCGCCTCGCTGATCCACGGGCCGGTTCCGCCTCGCCGCCCCGCAAGATCTCCGTGCCGCGCCGGGAGAGTCCCGACGACGAGTCCGCACGGCCATGGCCCACGGTAGCCGCACGGGCGCGCTCCGTACGGCCGTTCCGTGCTCGCCCCCTTCTCACCGACCAGGCATATCGCCCGTGTCGGCACCGGCCTCTCACCCGATCGGAGGAAGGGCGCCTTCCGGCCAATCCATCACGGCCGCAGCTTCGGAATAGGGCCGAGAGCTCTGAAGCCGAAACCGGCGAGCCGGGTGGGAGGAGACATGGTGCGGCAAGCGTCAGAGGACGCCTCGCGTGCGGACCAGCAGGAGATCGCCGACCGCGGACAGCGCGGACAGCGCGGACAGCCCGGACAGCGCGGACAGCCCGGACAGCGCGGACGGCACGGGCCGGCGCGGCGGACGGCCGTCATCGGCGGGGGCGTGGCGGGACTCACCGCCGCCCACGTGCTGGGCCGCGCACGACCGGTGGCCCTGTACGAGGCGGACGACCGGCTCGGCGGCCACGCGCACACCCATGACCTCGCCGCCTCCGACGGCAGACTGCACCGCGTCGACTCCGGCTTCATCGTGCACAACCGCCGTACCTACCCGAACCTCCTGAGGCTGTTCGACGAACTCGGCGTCGCCACCCAGGAGTCGGAGATGAGCATGTCGGTGCGCTGCGAGGGCTGCGGCCTCGAGTACGCGGGCGCGCGCGGTCCGGCAGGCCTGTTCGCCCGCCCGCGAAGCGCCCTGCGCGGCTCCTACCTCCGGATGCTCACCGAAGTGCCGGCCTTCCACCGCGCGGCCCGGCGACTGCTGGCCGCGGACGGCGAAGAGAGCCTGACGCTGGGCGAGTTCCTGACCCGGGAACGCTTCTCGCCGTACTTCGTGCAGCACTTCGCGACCCCGCTGGTATCGGCGGTCTGGTCCTGCGACGCCGTCACGGCCGGCCGCTACCCGGCCGCCCACCTGTTCCGCTTCCTGGAGCACCACGGCATGCTCTCGGTGAGCGACTCCCCGGTCTGGCGCACGGTGAGCGGCGGCTCCCGCTCCTACGTCGACCGTGTCGCCAAACGCCTCGACGCCGTGCACACCTCCGCCCCCGTCCGCGCCGTGCGACGGCATCCAGACGCCGTGGACGTCACCACGGCGGACGGCACCACCGCGTCGTACGACTCGGTGGTGATCGCGGTCCATCCCGACCAGGCCCTGAGGCTGCTGGCCGACCCCACCGAGCGGGAGCGAGAGGTGCTCGGCGCTTTCCGCTACTCCCGCAACACCACCCTCCTGCACACCGACACCGCGCTGTTGCCGCGCGCCCGGGCGGCGAGGGCCTCCTGGAACTACCTGATGCCGTCGTGCGACGCCGGCGCGGACCGGGTCCGCGTCAGCTACGACATGAACCGGCTCCAGCGCCTCGACGCACCCGATCACTACGTGGTCACCCTCGGCGGCGAGGACCGCGTCGACCCGGACCGTGTCCTGGCCCGCATGGTGTACGAACACCCCGTCTACACGCGGGAGTCCGTCGCCGCGCAGACCCGGCTCCCGGAACTGAACAGCCCCGTGACCGCGTACGCCGGCGCCTACCACGGCTGGGGATTCCACGAGGACGGCTGCCGCTCCGGCGCGGCGGCCGCCGCGGCCCTCGGGGTGACGTGGTGACCGGTACCCCCGCGCTCTACCCCTGCACGGTCTCGCACGTACGGACCGCGCCGACCCGGTACGTGCTGCGCCACCGCACGTACATGTGGCTGACGGACCCCGACCACCCGCCCCGACTGCCCCTTCCGCTGCGCCCGTTGGCCGGCTTCGACCCCCGTGACCACTTCGACGGGGACCAGCCGACCATCCGCGCCGGGCTCGACCGCTTCCTCGCCGGGCACGGCATCGATCTGCGCGGCGGCCCGGTCACGATGCTCACCCACGCGCGGGTCCTCGGTCACGTCTTCAACCCGCTCACCCTCTACTGGTGCCACGACCCCGGCGGCGCACCGCGCTGCGTGGTCGCGGAGGTGCACAACACGTACGGCGAACGGCACTGCTATCTGCTGCTCCCGGACGGCGCCGGGACGACGCGGGAGCAGCGGGACGACCACCGCGCCGTCGCGGCCGACGAGCCTTCGGAGCCCGCCCGGTCGTCGGAGCCGGCGAGCCGCCGGGCGGAGTCGCCCGAGCGGGAGGACCGACGGCCCGAGCGGGAGACCCACCGGTTCGGGAGGCGGCTCTACCGCACGGAGAAGCGGTTCTACGTCTCGCCCTTCTTCCCCGTGGACGGCGAGTACCGCATGCGGCTTCCCCTCCCGGACGACCGTCTCGACCTCATGGTGCGCCTGGAGCGCGCGGGCACCCGGCCCTTCACCGCGACCGTGCGCGGGACCCGCCGTGCGGCGACCGTCGCGACGCTGCTGCGTGCCGCGCTGCGCCACCCGTGGTCCACCGCCGCCGTCTCGGTGGCCATCCGCGTCCACGGCATCCGCCTCTACCTGCGGGGACTGCCCGTCCAGCCCCGTTCACACCACCGAAGCCAGGAGAGTGACACATGAGGACAGCCGAGCCCCGCTCCGCCACCGCGCAGCGCCGGGACGGGGATCCCGCCCGCTGGCCGGACGTGGTGACGCCGCCGGAGGCCTCGCGCACCCGGACCGCCGTCACCCGCGCCGTGCTGAGCAGGGCACTGCGACGGCTGCCCCTGCAGGCACGGTTCGCCGACGGAAGCCGTCTCGGTACCGGCGGCCCGGTGATCGAGATCCACGACCCGGAGGCCTTCCACCGCCGTATCGGCACCCACGGACTGGTCGGCTTCGGCGAGTCCTACATGGCGGGCGAATGGGACGCGCCGGACCTGGTCGCCGCGCTCACCGTGCTCGCCGACAACGCGGCGCGGCTGATCCCGGAACCGCTCCAGCGGCTGCGCGGCCTGTGGGCGCCCCGCCGCCCGGAAGCGCAGCGCAACACACTCACCGGCGCCCGCGACAACATCAGCCGGCACTACGACCTCTCCAACGACCTGTTCGCCCTCTTCCTCGACGAGACCCTCAGCTACTCGGCGGCCCTCTTCCGCGGCTTTCCCGCCTCGTGGCCCCTGCTGGCCGCCGCCCAACACCGCAAGATCGACCGGCTGCTGGACCTCGCCGAGGTCGGGCCCGGCACCCGGCTGCTCGAAATCGGTACCGGATGGGGCGAGTTGGCGATACGCGCCGCTGCCCGCGGTGCCCGAGTCACCTCGCTCACCCTCTCCCGCGAGCAGCGGGACCTGGCCCGCCGGCGGGTGCGCGAGGCGGGGGTGGCCGACCGGGTCTCCGTCCGGCTGTGCGACTACCGGGAGGCCGAGGGCACGTACGACGCCGTGGTGAGCGTCGAGATGGTGGAGGCGGTGGGGGCGGAGTTCTGGCCGGTCTACTTCGCGACGCTCGACGCGCGGCTCGCCCCCGGCGGTCGCGCCGCGCTGCAGGCGATCACCATGCCGCACGACCGGATGCTGGCGAGCCGCGACACCTTCACCTGGATCCAGAAGTACGTCTTCCCCGGCGGCCTGCTGCCCTCGGTGGAGGCCGTGGAACAGGTGACCCGTGAGCACACCCGGTTGCGGACCACCCGCAGGGACCCCTTCGGCGCGCACTACGCGGAGACCCTGCGGCTGTGGCGCGAGCGCTTCACCGAGCGCGCCGACGAGGTCGAAGGGCTCGGTTTCGACGCGACCTTCCGCCGGATGTGGACCTTCTACCTGGCCTACTCCGAAGCGGGATTCCGCGCCGGGTACCTCGACGTCCAGCAGTACCTGTTCACGAAGGAGGACCCCACCCCGTGATCACCGTGACCACCGCCCGCCCCGGTGCCGCCCACCGGCTCGCCGCACTGGCCGAGGACGCCCTCGGCGGCCCCCTGCCGCTGCGGTTGCGCGCGTGGGACGGCAGCGAGACCGGCCCCCGGGACGCCCCCGTGGTCGTCGTCCGCACGCGCCGCGCCCTGCGACGGCTGCTCTGGCAGCCCGGCGAACTGGGCCTGGCCCAGGCCTACGTCACCGGGGAGATCGATGTCGAGGGCGACTTGGCGGCGGGCCTGAGCGCCATGTGGAGTGCGGTTCGGGAGCGCAGTCTGCACGCACCCCGGCTCACCCCCGCCGACCGGGCCCGCGCCGCCGCCACCGCGTTGCGCCTCGGGGCCGTGGGTCCGCGGCCCCCGACCCCCGCCTCGCAGGCACGACTCCGCGGCGGCCTGCACAGCAGATCCAGGGACCGCGCCGCCATCAGCCACCACTACGACCTGTCGAACGCGTTCTACCGCCTGCTCCTCGACGAGACCATGGCCTACTCGTGCGGCTACTGGACCGGCGAGGAACCGGACTTCGGTCCCGCCGACGCCCAGCGTGCCAAGCTGGAGCTGATCTGCCGCAAGCTCGGCCTCGTCCCGGGTGCCCGGCTGCTGGACATCGGCTGCGGCTGGGGCTCCCTCACGCTGTACGCGGCGGAGCGGTACAAGGCCCAGGTCACCGCGGTCACCCTGGCCCGGGAACAGGCCGCGTACGTACGGGATCAGGTGCGCGAGCGCGGCCTCGAACACCAGGTCGACGTGGTCTGCCAGGACTACCGGGACATCGCCGGCGGCGCGTACGAGGCCGTCACCGCGATCGAGATGGGCGAACACGTGGGGGACACCGAGTACCCGGCGTTCGCCGCCGCCCTCCACCGCTTCGTCCGCCCACGGGGGCGCGTCCTCGTCCAGCAGATGTCGCGGGGCTCGGTGGCACCGGGCGGCGGCGCGTTCATCGAGGCGTACATCGCACCGGACATGCACATGAGACCGCTGGGTGACACCGTCGGCCTGCTGGAGGCCGCGGGGCTGGAGGTGCGGTCCGTGGAGTCGCTGCGGGAGCACTACGTCCGTACGGTCGCGGCCTGGCACCGCACGCTGGAGGAGCGCTGGGACGACTTCGTCCGGCTCGTGGGGGCGGAGACGGCCAGGGTGTGGCGGCTGTACCTGGTCGGCGGGGCGCTCGCCTTCCAGGAACGGCGCATGGGCGTCGACCAGATCCTGAGCGTGCGGCCCGCTCCCGGAGGCAGCAGCGGCATGCCCGCCGTGCCGGGGGACTGGTACGCGGGGGCGGACGAGCGATGAGCGGCTTCCCCTGGGCAGGCTTCGCCCAGAACCTCGGTCTCGCGGCGGCCGCGGCGTTCGCCGTCATGCTCGTCACCTTCGCTGTCGCCGTACGCAAGGGCGTCCACCGGATCGTGGACGTCGCCTGGGGGATCGGGTTCACCGCCGTGGCCGTGGTGTCCTTCCTGGCCTCCGCCGGCGAGGGCGACGAGGGGCGACGGATCCTGGTGACCGTACTGACCTCGGTGTGGGGGCTGCGGCTGGCCCTGCACATCGCCCGGCGGGGCCGTGGCCACGGCGAGGATCCGAGATACGAGGCGATGCTCGCCAAGGCGCCCGGCCGTCGCCACCTGTACGCCCTGCGCATGATCTACCTCCTGCAGGGAGCCCTGGTCTGGCTGGTGTCGCTGCCCGTCCAGGCCGCGCAGTACGTCTCCGCGGGCCTGACGGGACTCACCCTCGCCGGCGCCGCGCTGTGGGCGGTCGGACTGTTCTTCGAGGCGGTGGGCGACGCCCAACTGGCCCGGTTCAAGGCCGATCCCGCCAACCGCGGCCGGGTCATGGACCGGGGCCTGTGGAGCTGGACCCGGCACCCCAACTACTTCGGCGACTTCTGCGTGTGGTGGGGCCTGTTCCTGCTCGCCTGCGACTCGGGCGCGGCGGCCGCGGTGTCGGTGCTCTCACCGCTGCTGATGAGCTGGCTGCTGATCAACGGCAGCGGGAAGGCGCTGCTGGAGAAGCACTTGGCGGGGCGAGCGGGGTTCGCCGAGTACTCCGCGAGGACCAGCGGCTTCTTTCCGTTGCCGCCGAAGTCGCGCGGCTGACGGGGCCGCGTGCGGGCGTCGCCCGCCGGGGGAGGACCGGTGACGACGCCGGGAGGACCGGCTCGTCCCGGGAGAGGGACGGGCCGGTCCGCTCCGGTCCGGAAGGAGAGGATCGGCCGCTCCCGCCCGGCCTGGCGCGGAAGAGGACCGGCCGGCCCGGTCCCGACGAGGGGGCACGGCGCGGCCGGCCGGCCGCGGTCAGGCGGGGAGGTCCAGCAGCGCGAGAGGCGCCGAGGTCGGCCGGGCCGAGCCGCCGGCCGGTTCCACGGTGATGCCCATGCCCGAGGCCTTGGCCACGTTCCCGTCCAGCAGCACCGCCTCGCTGGTCCGATGCGGGTCCATCAGACCGGCGGAGCGCATGGTGCCCGCGTCGTCGAACCACAGCTGGTAGACCTTGCCGCTCGGCGGCTTCGCCATCTCCGAGGAGATGAAGACGGCCTTGTCACGGCTCGCGGAGACGACCACCGTGCCGCCGGCCCCGCCCGCCAGTCTCGCGGTACGGCTCTTCGCGTCCGGGGCGGCCAGCACCGCGGTCAGGTCGGCGGTCCGGCGCTCGGCGTCCCGCGCCTGATGCTGTGCGTCCCGCGCCCGTTCGTGCTGCCACACCGCCGTGCCGCCGAACGCCGCCGCGGCGGCCACACAGGCGGCCAGGGCCCAGCGCGACAGGCCGCGGGTACGGCGTACGCGGCGGAGATCTGGTGCTGGGGGCGGGGAAGGCGTCGGCAGGGGCGCTTCCTGCCGGACCGTGGTGATCTGCCGCATGACCCGGTTCTTGAGCTCGGGGGCCGCGACGGCGCTCTCGGCGAGGCCCAGCCGCGCGGCCGTGGCGGTCAGCTCACGAACCTCCTGGACGCAGGCCTCGCAGTCGGCGGCGTGCCGCTCGAACCGGCCGCGCTCGTCCGCGTCGAGGGCGTACAGCGCGTACGCGCCCGTCAGGGTGTGCAGGTCGGACGTGGTCATGCGGTGACCCCCAGGCAGTCGCGGAGACGGATGAGACCGTCGCGCAGCCGGGTCTTGACCGTGCCGAGCGGAAGCGTCAGCAGCTCCGCCACCTCCCGGTAGGTCAGGCCCCGGTAGTAGGCGAGGGTCACGGACTGGCGCTGGAGTTCCGTCAGCGTCCGCAGACAGCGCCGCACCTGCTCCCGTTCCAGCCGCGCCTCGACCTGCTCGGTCACCTCGTCGAACTCGGGCGTCCGGTCGAGGAGGGCCGCCTTGTGCTCGCGCGCCGCCGAGGCCTCGGCCGAGCGCACCCGGTCGACGGCCCGCTGGTGGGCGAGGGTGAGCACCCAGTTCATCACCGACCCCCGCTCGGGCCGGTAGCGGGCGGCGGTCCGCCACACCTCGACCAGTACCTCCTGCGCCACCTCCTCCGACTGGGCCAGGTCGCGCAGCACCCTGCGGACGATGCCGAGCACCGGCCCCGCCACGACGTCGTAGACCGCGGCGAAAGCCTCCTGGTCGCCCCGGGCGACGTCGGCCATCAGGTCCGGCAGACCGGGTCCCGCCGCCGGGTCTCTCCCGATTTCCACGGCTTCCTTCACAGGGTGGTCCTCCAAGCAGGGCGAACGGTACGGGACTGATCCGGAGCAGGTCCGGCCGCGGATTGGCCCACGGCGGGAGAATCCCGGGTGCGGTGGCCGGGCGCGTGCGCGGGACGCGGGCCGGCCGGGCCCGGTGCCGGGCGGGCTCCGCCGGTCCTCACCCGTCGGCCCGCGTGGGCAGCCGGCGTCGCCGTCGGGGCAGGCAGCGTCGGCAGTGGCCGCCGGCGGTCCCCGGCGGCCGGCCGGTGCGCCGCGCGAGCTGTGTCCGGGTGGAGTCCTCGTACGACGCGAGACGCGGCACCCGACGCTGCGGTGCGGGTGGTCCGGTGAGCTCGTGCCGGACGGAGACGCGATCGGGCGCGGCGGCCTCGGGACGGCCGCGCGTGTCGCCGGTGGGACCCGGCGGGGATCCGGGGGCCGCGACCGGCTCGGTGCGGCGGGTGTGTACGGCCGGCGCACGCCCCGTGGTGATCGGATCTGCGGTCATGACCACGGCTCCTCGGTTCGGACGGGGGTCACGGGGCGCCTTCCGTACGGCGCGCCGCGAGGCTCCATCGTGTGAACCGCGGGACATCCGGGACAACTTGCATCGTTTCTGCGTCGTATAGTCGCCGCATGGGCGAGGACCGACCGACAGGGCCGTCAGAAGTGGCCGCACGGCCCGCCGAGACGGGCGTCACCACGGGTGCGCTGGCCCGCCGGCTGGGAGTGTCGCCCACCACCCTGCGTTCCTGGGACCGCCGGTACGGAGTGGGTCCCGCGGTCCGCTCCGACGGGCGGCACCGCCGCTGGACGCCGCAGGACGTGGCGATGCTCGAGGAGATGTGCCGTCTGACCTCCGCGGGGGTGCCGCCCGCCGAGGCGGCCAGGACCGCGCGGAAGGGCGTCGAGCGGATCCCTTCCGGCCCCGACCCGTCCGCGGAGGCCGGCCGGCGGCGTTCACAGGCGGCCGGCGCGCTGCCGCTCGGTGACGTCCGCCAGGAGTGCAGGGGCCTCGCGCGCGCCGCCGTGCGCCTCGACGCGCCCGCGATGGACGACCAGCTGGCCTCGCTCGTGGCACGGCACGGCCTGGTCGTCGCCTGGGACGAGGTGATGGTGCCCACCCTGCACGCGGTGGGACGCAAGTGGGAGTCCTCCGGTGACCGTTACGTGGAGGTGGAGCACCTGCTGTCCTGGCATATCTCCCGGACGCTCCACCGGGCCACCGAGCCGGCCCGGCCCGACGCTCCGGCCACCGGCCCGGGGCCCGTGGTGCTGGCGTGCGTCCCCGGCGAGGAGCACAGCCTGCCGTTGCAGGCGCTGCACGCCGGACTCGCCGAACTCGGCCTGCCCACAAGGATGTTCGGTGCGGCCGTGCCCACCGAGGCGCTGACCGCGGCGGTACGGCGGCTCGGCCCGACGGCCGTCGTGCTGTGGGCCCAGACCCGTTCGACGGCCGACGTCCCACTCGCCCGGCACGTGGCCGGCACCCAATGGGGTGTCAAGGGAGCCCGCAACCATCCCGCCGTCGTGCTGGGCGGCCCCGGCTGGGCCGGGCGTCCGCTGCGCGGGATGCTCCGCCCGCCGGGACTGCGGGACGCCCTCGGGTCCCTCATGGGCCTCTACGACAACGTCGCCCCGGCCCCGGGAAGCTGAGGTCCCGGGCCGGGGCGACGTTCCCGGTTCACCGCACCGTCGGTGAGGGGGACGCGGAACTTCCCGCGGGCGGGGTGAGGACGACGGTCGGCTCGCCCGGCGCGGGTGCGGGCGGCGTGACGTTTCCGGCGGGCAGCTTCGGCGGGGTGGTCTCCTGGAACAACACCTGGTCGAAGTTGACCAGTCCGGTCTTCTCCATCACCGTGATGTGGTCCAGCACCGTGTCGTTGGCCTGGTCGGCCAGCTGGCGCACCAACGAGTTCTCGGTGGTGGACCTGATCTTCGCGACGGTGAGGAAGATCGTTCCGTGGGTCAGCCGCAGGATGTTGGCGAAGTCCGTGTCGAACTGCTTGCCGCTGTCCGCGCTCAGGGTCGAGACGAAACCCTGCTGCTGCGGGGACGGCTTGTTGGGGATGGTGATGCCGAGCGTGGCGGCGACCTTGCGGTCGGTGTCGTCCAGCGCGGCGTGGCCCTTGATCAGGTGGTCGCCGGCGGTTCTGACCGCCGGGATGGTGCCCTTCTGCAGCGCCAGCTGTCCGACCGGGTACTCCCAGAGTCCCGCCGCTCGCACCTTGACGACGAAGTCACGGTCGGCCTCGGTCAACGGGCCCGTCGGAGTGTTGGCGATCACGCGGTTCGGGGCGCTGGACGTGGTCTGCACACCGATCACGGCAGGGTACGCGAGCGCGGCGAGTGTCATGGTCAACGCACCTGCCACGAAGAGCGTTCCTGCGTTCCGTGCAATGCGCATCGAGCCTCCTGGCGGGGCGGCAGCGCGGAGCCGGAGCCCCGTCGTGCCGCATGTGAATCCGGTGCGAGTGGATCCGGTGACGAGTGATTCTGACGCCCACCAGTACGCACGCGTTCGACGAAAAAATCTCTACGAACAGTAAAATCCCTGGTGACTTCCTTCAGCCACGGCCCCGGGCGTTCCTGAAGCGGGCCAGCGCGTCCGGAAGTTCGACCAGGGGGTCAGGGTAATCGTAGGCGGCGCGGTCCAGGCCCCGCAGCCTCCACGGCTCGTGCACGGCGGCGCCCGCGATCCCCTCCAGTTCGGGCACCCACCGCCGGACGTACACCCCGTCCGGGTCGTAACGCCTGGCCTGGAGCACCGGGTTGAGGACCCGGTTGGGCCGGGTGTCCGTGCCCGTCCCTGCCATCCACTGCCAGTTGAGCTGGTTGTTGGCGACATCGCCGTCCACCAGCAGGTCCAGGAAGTGCCGGGCCCCGACCCGCCAGTCCACGTACAGCGTCTTGGTGAGGAAGCTCGCCGTCAGCAGGCGTCCCCGGTTGTGCATCCAGCCCTCGTGGCGCAGTTGGCGCATCGCCGCGTCGATCACCGGATAGCCGGTGCGCCCGTCCTTCCACGCGACGATGTCCTCCCGCGCCTCGGTCTCCGGGCGCCAGCGGTCGTGGCGGGTCCGGTAGTCGGCCACGGCCGCGTCCGGCCGCGCGGCGAGCACCTGGTGGTGGAAGTCCCGCCAGGCGAGCTGCCGTACGAAGGCCTCGGCGCCCGCCCCGCCCGCGCCACGGGCCCGGTGCACCAGCTCGACCGGGGAGAGCGAGCCGAAGTGCAGGTACGGCGAGAACCGGGAGGTGGCGTCGCCGGCCAGGTCGTCGTGCCGGTCCTCGTACGACGCGATCCCGCTCCGCAGCCAGGAGACGAGTCTCCTCCGGGCCTCCGTCTCGCCGCCCCGCGCCAGTCCCTCGGACACCCCGGACAGGCCGGTGCGGGAGGGCACCGGCTCCGAGACGACACCGTCCGGCACCCGGATCGCCCGCGGCGCGGAGACCGCGCCGCGCAGCGACTGCCGCGACCAGTGCCGGAAGTACGGGGTGAAGACGGCGAAGTGGTCCGAGGAGGCCGGGGTGACGGCACCCGGCGCGAGTGCGGTGATCACCGTGTCGTGGACGTGCAGCCGGCACCCCTCGGCCTCGAGTGCGGTGCGCAGCCGGTCCTCGCGGCGGCGCGCGAAGGCACTGACGCCCGCGGCCATGTGCACCTCGTCGGCCTCCGCCTCGGCGACCACCTTGCACACCTCGGCGGTCACGTCGCCGGAACGCACCACCAGCCGTCCGCCCCGCTCGCGCAGTCCGGCGTCGAGGTCGGCCAGGCAGTCCGCGAGGAACGCCATCCGGTTGGGCGCCGTGAACCCTGCCGCGGCGACGGCGTCGTCGCGCACGAAGAGGGGGACCAGCGCGGCCGAACCGTCGTGGGCCGCCCGCAGCGCCGGGTGATCGTGCAGACGCAGGTCCGAGGTGAACAGGACGACCGAGACGTTCATGGCGGGGCTCCGGGATTCGGCTGGACCGGCGGTGCGGGCACGAGGACCACCGCCGCGAGGGCTACGGCGATTCCCGCTTCGGCGCGAGGGGCCCCTACGGATGCGCGGAGCGCGGAGCGACGGGAACCGGACGCGGCGGGATCGGGGGTCGGGGGTCGGGGGTCGGGGGGCGGACGAGGGATCAGGGGGCGGGGAGCGGAAGCGGGGTCGGCGGTCAGGGAGTGGAGGCGGACTCCGGTTTCGTCGTCGGGGTGCTCTCGGCCGCCCGCTTGACGGCGGCCTTCGCGATGTTGCGGGCCATGCCGCCGAACACGGCGGCGTGGAACGGCGACACGCTCCACCAGTAGGCGTGCCCCAGCAGCCCGTGCGGATGGAACATGGCCCGCTGCCGGTAGCGGGACCCGCCGTTGTCGCCCGTCTCGGCGTACATCTCCAGCCAGGCGAGCCCCGGCAGCCGCATCTCCGCGCGCAGCCGCAGCAGGTGACCGGGCTCGATCTCCTCGACCCGCCAGAAGTCGAGCGAGTCGCCCGCCCGCAGCCGGGTCGCGTCGCGCCGCCCGCGCCGCAGACCGACACCGCCCACCAGGCGGTCCAGCCAGCCGCGGACGGCCCAGGCGAGCGGGAAGGAGTACCAGCCGTTGTCGCCGCCGATGCCCTCGACCACCCGCCACAACGCCTCGCGCGGCGCGTCCACGACCAGCTCACGACAGTCGGTGTAGAGGCTGCCGCCCGCCCAGTCGGGGTCGGTGGGGAGCGGATCGCTGGGCGCGCCGGGCACCGAGGCCGACGACCACCTCGTGGTGACCTGCGCGTCCCGCACCCGTTGCAGGGCCAGCGACACCGCCTCGTCGAAGCCGATCGGACGCCCCGGCGGATCGGGCACGTACCGGACGATGTCGTGCTCGTGGCACACGACCTCGTGCCGCAGCGACTCGGTGAGCGGGCGCGCGATGGACGCGGGCACCGGAGTGACCAGACCGACCCAGTGACTGGACAGTCGTGGGGTGAGCACCGGCACGGGGAAGATGAGCCTGCGGGGCAGGCCGGCGATGGTCGCGTACCGCCGCATCATCTCCAGATACGTCAGGATCTCGGGACCGCCGATGTCGAAGGTCCGGTTGACGTCCGCGGGCATCCGGGCGCTGCCGACGAGGGTGCGCAGCACGTCCCGTACCCCCATCGGCTGGATGCGGGTGTGCACCCAGCTCGGCGTCACCATCACCGGCAGCCGCTCCGTGAGATAGCGCAGCATCTCGAAGGACGCCGAGCCGGAGCCGATGATCACCGCGGCCCGCAGCACGGTGGTCGGCACGCCGGAGTGCAGCAGGATGCGGCCGACCTCGGTGCGGGACCTGAGGTGCGGCGACAGTTCCGTCTCCGGTACGCCCGGCGGTGTGAGCCCGCCCAGGTAGACGATCCGCCGGACGCCGGCCGCGCGGGCCTGTTCACCGAAGATCCGTGCCGCCTCGCGGTCGGTCGCCTCGAAGTCGTGGCCCGCGCCGAGGGCGTGGACGAGGTAGTAGGCGACATCCGTGTCACGCATCGCCTCGGCCACCGAGTCGGCGTCCAGGACATCGCCCCGTACGACGTCCGCCTCGCCGGCCCACGGGTAGTCGCGCAGCTTGGCGGGGGAGCGGGCGAGACAGCGCACCCGGTGTCCCTCCGCCAGCAGCTCGGGTACCAGCCGTCCACCGATGTAGCCCGTGGCACCGGTCACCAGACATCTCAGGCCGGCGTCGTCCTCGCTCATGGGTCCCTCCGTCGTTCGCCGCGTCGCCCCCATTCCGTACTCCCCTTGTCATGCCTTCCACGCGGGCGGTGACGTCGGATGCGTGGAAGGGGTCTTTCCGGCGACCGGGGATCCCCGAGGGGGCGGACGGCGGACTTCTCTAGGCTGATCGCGTGGCCGGACGAGACGGCGGTGACGACCGAGCGGGTGACCCTGTCCCCGAGGGGGCGGTCCGGGGCGGGAGCGCGACGGGGCGACGGATCTTCAGGCCTTCGCGGTGCGGCCGCGCCGCGTGAACGGGGAGATCAACCGTCTGGTCCACGCCTTCGCCGGCGAACACGGTCTGCACGCGACCGACGTGCAGGCGCCTGGCCGCGATCCTCGACGCGCCGCAACCCTTACCGCCGGCGGTCTGCGCGACCGTCTCGGACTCACCTCGGGCGCGGTCACGGCCCGTCTCGACCGACTCGGACGCGCGGGCCGCATCCGACGAGCCAGGGGGCCCCGGCCGCGGGGTGGTCCACCTCCACGACGTCGCCGAGGCCAGGACGGCGGCGGGCGTCCATGTCCGGCCGCTCGCCGAGGTCACCGCACGGGTGCGCGACCGTTGCGGCGGGGACGAGCTGTCCGTGGTGCTCCGCTTCCTCACCGAGCTGAACGAAGAACTCTCCACCGTGCGGCCACCCGGCCGCTGAGACCGGGCCGGCGGCCGCCGGGTTCGAGCGGTCCGGCCGGATGACGAGTCCCGTTCTCCTTCACCATCGCCTTCGGCGTCCTGCTCGACACGCTGGTGGTTCGCTCGCTGCTGGTACCCGCGCCCCTCCACGACATCGGGCGGCGCGCCCGGTGGCCGGGACGGCTCGGCCGCGGGCCCGCTCCGCTGCCCCGGTCGAGGAGCGCGTCAGCGCGCGAGGCGGGCCGCCTGCTACCGGCCCGCCCGCACCCCTGAAGTCGCCCCGGGCCTCCTGGGCATGTCCACGGAAATCACGGGCAAGTGAATTCCAGGCGACTCGGCGGTCCGAGTCGAAAGCCGGAGCTGGAGGTGTCCGCCGTTATGGGCGCGAAGGTGCTGGAACGATTTCCCGCAGGGTCCCCGCGTGGCTCCTGGACGGCGGAGGAATACGCCGCCCGACGCCGTACCGAGGGTCAGCCGGCCACCGTGGTGATGGACCTGAAGTCGGATGCGTTCCTCGTGGTCGTGCCGACCGGGGACGAGGACTGAGCGACCCGGCACGCCCGGTCGGCGGCCCGCGTCGCGTTCACGATGTCGCCCCTCACCGGCCTGGGCCACCGACCGGTTCCAGTGAGGTGCCGTCGCGCAGACGGGCCGACACCCGGACACGGGAGTCCCTCGGCGCGCGGACGGCGAGCGTCCGGCCTTGCTGCCGGGCCGTCACCTCGCCGGTCACGTCGATACGGGTGACCGCCCGGCTGCCGGCCGCCAGCAGATACCAGTGACCGGAGCGCGCACGCCAGTGGACGTCGGCCACCACGTGCCGGCCGAATCTGCCGCAGGCCGCGGTGGACCGGGCCCGGCCGACCACCTCGGCGGGAGCGGACGGTGAGGAGGCCGGGGCACGCAGCACCAGCTCCACGTCACCGGGCCCGCGCCAGGTCGAGGCCCGCGTGCAGGCCCACACCGCGTGTCCGCCCCGCTCGGGCAGTTCCTGCTCGGCGAAGTCCCAGACGTTGACCGCCCGGACGCCCGTGCCCCGCAACTCCTCGAGTCCGCACGCCAGGTGGGCCCAGGCGAGCAGGGCCGGACCGCCGGTCGCCTCGCGAGGCAGGCGTGCCGGAGGGCTCCCGTGTCCCGGCAGCGGGGTGTACGTGAGGTGCACCGGCGACAGTTCGCCGAGGTCGGTCAGCAGGAACGTGTGCTTCTCCACGACGCGGGCGGAGGAACGCAGTTGCAGCACGGGCCGGGTGTCGCATGCCGCTCTCCTGGTGGGAGCGGGGACGGGCACGGTGACGCCGTCCCGGGCGACGCCGACCGGCCGCGCGGGGGAATCGGGGCGCAACAGGTCGCGGCTGCGCGCCTCCGCGATCCAGGGAGCGAGGAGATACCGCGCGCCTCGGGCGCCGCGGTGGACGACCAGGGCGGCGGCGGTCGTCACATCCGCGTCGTCGGCCCGCGCCAGGGCGAGAGCACCGCGCCCGGGTGCACCGAGCGGCTCGCTGTAGCGCACCACCCGCCGGCCGTCGTACAGGAGCACCACGGCGTCGCCGTCGACGTTCCCGGCGTAGAGCAGCTGGGGCGAGCGCGGCGGAGGGTCCGTCGGGGTGCCCGGCGTCGTGGTGACCCGCAGCGCGGGTGCGGGCCGGCTCCACGTGGACAGCGCCCTGGCCAGCAGCGCCCGGTCGTTCGCGCGGGCGCCCCGCGCGGGCCACGCGGTGAGGTCGACCCGGGAGGTGTCGGCCCAGACGTCCCCGGCGGTGCGTACCAGGTCCTCGGGTCCGGGAAGTCCCACGCCGGTACGGGAGCCGGTGGCCGGCCGGGGCGGCGCGGCCTCCTGGCGGGCGACCGAGAGCATCAACCCGGTGATCGCGGCGGCGGTCAGCGCGGCCCACAGGAACCGCACACGGCGTCTGCGGCGCAGCAGATCGGTGGGCCGGGTCCGCACCGAGCAGGCGTCGAACTCCCTCGACGTGAGCAGGGTCCGCGCCGCCGCGCCCGCCGATTCGTCGAGACGGTTCGCCGACCGCAGGGCGCCCTCGGGATCGGGGACGCCCGCCGCGCGCAGCAACGCCTCGACCGCCGGGTCGGCGAGCCCGTCCGCCCGGCGCAGCACGAACGCCGCGCGCCCCGCGGACGTCGTACCCGCCAGGGCCTGGCTCAGGGCGATCTCCTCGGCCCCGCCCGCGCGCGGGAAGAGCCGCAGTCCCCAGACGACGGGCAGCGTGGGCAGGACCGTACGGGGCGGCGGCAGCCCGCGGGGCCAGCCGCGCGGTGACCGGCCGTGCGCCAGGGCGGAGCGCACGACCTGACCGCGCAGGCGGTCCTTCTCCGCGACGGGCCGCCGCGCCGTCCCCCGCGGGGCCGGCACCAGGGGGCCCGGCCGTCCGCTCCGGGTGCCCGGCAGCGACCGCTGCACCAGGGAGTGCGCCACGAGAATGCGACGGTGCCTGCTCAGCGACGACGGCAGCGTCAGATACGCCAGCCGCACCAGGTCGCTGTACTCCTCGACCAGGGCTGCCTCGGCCCGGTCGAGTCCGGTCCTGCCGTGGCGGACGCTACGGGCGAACGGAGGGAGGGGCATGGAACGAATGCCTTCCGAAGGAGCCGGCGTCCTGTCACGCCGATCCGTCAAACGAGGGACTCGTCGGATGGTCACAGCACTGCGCCCCGAGCGCTCCCTGGGGCTCCCGGGCGCTCCCCGCTCCTGGGCCGTCCCGGGCGGGAGCGGTCGGCTCAGTCCGGTGGTGCCGCACCGCCGCCGAGCTCCGCGGACCTGCGCACGAACGCGTCGTGCAGGTCGCCCGCGGCGCGTGGGACGGAGTCCGTCCTGCGGCGCCGGAGCATCAGCAGGACCCGTGTCGTGCCGTCGGTGAGCGGCCGGTACGTGAGGGCGCCGCACCGCTCCAGGGGATCGCCGATGACACTGAAGTCGGGCAGCACGGTGGCGCCCAGGCCCTCGGCGACCATGAGCTTTCCCATCTCGGCGCCGTCGGTCGAGTACGACGGGGACGGCCCCCGGCCCTCCAGGAACCGGTGCAGGTAGCGATGCATGACATAGCCGGAGCGCATCGCGATCAGGGGCTCGCCCCCGTCGAGGAGGTCGGCCGGCGACACGGCGGTCGACGCGGCCAGCGGACTGTCCGGGCGTACGCACACCACCGGCCGTCCGCGCAGCAGTTCGGTGGTCTCGAAGTCGGCGGGCATGTCGTCGCCGTCCAGGTGGTTCACCAGCCCCAGGTCGAAACCACCCTCCGAGAGGCCCCGGTGGATGTCCGACTGCTGGGCGCCGACCACTTCGACCTGTGTCTGCGGGTGCGTCGCGCGAAACCCCCGGACGACCGGGATGAGCAGCGGCACCGTCGCCGCGTTCACGGTGCCGACCCGGACCATTCTGCTGATGCGGTGCTGCTCGCCCGCCGCGCCGCGCAGCCGGTCGACCGCGTCGAGCACGTTGATGATGTGCGGCAGCAGTTCGCGCCCCTCGGCGCTCATCCGGGCGCCGGACCGCTTGCGCTCCAGCAGGTCGACACCGAGTTCCCGCTCAAGATTCCGTACCGTCTCGCTCAGCGCGGGCTGCGAGAGGTGGAGTTCCTCGGCGGCCCGGCGCAACGAACCGAGCCGGGTGACCGCCGCGATGTATTCCAGCTGCTCCGTGCGCATCCCAGCAGAATGCAGCCGCCGCCGCGGGCGGTTCAAGGGATGCCCTGTCACGCCTTCGTGAAATTCGCCGGTCCGGGATGCGAGACCGGCCCGCCGTTCCTTGACGGTCCGGACCGGCGGCTGCCACGATCGGCCACATGAAGAAGCAGCCGGACCTCACGCGACGACGCCACGTCGACCTCGCGCGTGTCTCCAGCGCCTTCTGTTGTCGCGAAGCCTGACGATCCCGACGGTAGGGTCCCCTTCGCACAGGCCGCCCGCCCGCAGGTGAACTCTCCCCGCGGGGCACTCCGCCGCCTTCTCCGCTCCCTGCCGCATGCCGTTGTCCGCCCGCGGTCCCCGTGACACGCCGGGCCTCCATTCGTCATGCCCTCTCTCCGCACACCGGGAGTCCTCCGTGTCCGCAACCGAACCCGTCCGCTTCGCCTACTGGGTCCCCAACGTCAGCGGCGGCCTGGTCACCAGCACGATCGAGCAGCGCACCGACTGGGGCTACGACTACAACCGCGAACTGGCCGTCCTCGCCGAGAACAACGGCTTCGACTACGCGCTCAGCCAGGTCCGCTACATGGCCAGTTACGGCGCCGAGTTCCAGCACGAGTCGACCAGCTTCAGCCTCGCCCTGCTGCTGGCCACCCAGCGGCTCAAGGTCATAGCCGCCGTCCATCCGGGCCTGTGGCACCCGGGTGTCCTGGCCAAACTCGGCGCCACCGCCGACCACCTGTCGAACGGCCGCTTCGCCGTCAACGTGGTCAGCGGCTGGTTCAAGGGGGAGTTCACCGCGCTCGGTGAACCATGGCTGGAGCACGACGAGCGCTACCGCCGCTCGGAGGAGTTCATCCGCGCCCTGCGCCAGATCTGGACCGAGGACCACACCGAACTCGCCGGTGACTTCTACCGGTTGCGTGACTTCACGCTGAAGCCCAAGCCCCTCAACACTCCCGAGCGTCCGCACCCGGAGATCTTCCAGGGCGGCAACTCAACCGCCGCCCGCGCCATGGCGGGCCGGGTCTCCGACTGGTACTTCTCCAACGGCAAGGACTTCGACGGGGTCGTCGAACAGATCGCGGACGTACGGGCGTCGGCGGAACAGGCCGGCCGCAGGCCACCCCGGTTCGGCCTCAACGGATTCCTGATCGCCCGGGACACCGAGGCCGAGGCCCGCGACACCCTGCGCGAGATCGTCGCGCGGGCCGACACCGAGGCCGTCGAGGGCTTCGGTGCCGCGGTGAAGCAGGCCGGACAGTCCAGTGCCGACGGCAAGGGCATGTGGCAGGACTCCCGTTTCGAGGACCTGATCCAGTACAACGACGGCTTCCGTACGGGGCTGATCGGCACCCCGGAGCAGATCGCCGAGCGGATCGTCGCCTACAAGCGCCTCGGTGTCGACCTCCTCCTGCTCGGCTTCCTGCACTACCACGAGGAGGTCGAGTACTTCGGCCACCGCGTGCTGCCCCTCGTACGCGAGTTGGAGGCAGGGCTGCCGGACACCGAGCCCGAGTCCGTCCCCGCGCACGCCTGACACCCATCCCGTACGCCGCTCACGAAAGAGGGCCCATGGCCACCGTCCTGTCCGTCTCCGGCAGTCCCTCCGTCTCGTCCCGTACCGCGAAACTCCTGCGCCACCTGGACGGCCGCCTGGTCGCGCAGGGGCACCGGGTGATCCCGCTCGACGTCCGTACGATCCCCGCCGAGGCGCTGCTCGGCGCGGACTTCAAGCATCCCGCCATCGTCGAGGCGACCGAACTCTTCGCCCGCGCCGACGGTGTGGTCATCGGCACCCCCGTCTACAAGGCCGCCTACTCCGGCGTCCTCAAGGCGCTCCTCGACCTGCTCCCGCAGTACGCGCTCACCGGCAAGACCGTGCTGCCGCTCGTCACCGGGGGCAGCACCGCGCATGTCCTCGCCCTCGACTACGCCCTGCGGCCGGTGCTCAACTCCATGGGCGCCGCGCACATCGTCCAGGGCTGGTTCACCCTGGACAAGGACATCACCACCGGGGAGGACGGCGGCGTCATCCTGGCACCGGGCACGGCCGAGGCCCTGGCCCAGGTGGTCGACCAGTTCTCGGCGGCCCTGGGCCGCACCCCGCTGCTGGCCGCGGCGGGCTGACCCGTGACCGCGCAGACGACGCCCGAAAACGTGTCCGCCCGGACGACGCCCGGCGACGTGCCCGGCGGGGCGGCACCCCGCGATGGGCAGGGTGATCTCGACGGGCAGGAGGACAGGACGCCGGGCCGCACGACCGCCGAAGTGATCGCCGGCGACGACGAGGCCCTGGCCGTCGCCGCCGCGCTCGCCACGGAGTTCCGCGCCGGAGCCTCCAAGCGGGACTCCGAACGACGTTTGCCACGCGCCGAGTTGGAGCGTCTCTCGGCCTCCGGGCTGCTCGCCGTCACCGTGCCCGCGGAGTACGGCGGGGCGGATGTCCGGCAGGAGACCCTCGCCGAGATCTTCCGGCTGCTGGCATCCGCCGACGCCAGCCTCGCCCAGATCCCGCAGAACCACTTCGTGTACGTCAACGTGATCCGCCGTCAGGGCACTGCGGAGCAGCGGGCGTTCTTCTTCGGCGAGGTCCTGGCGGGACGGCGTTTCGGCAACGCCCAGTCGGAGGCGGGCACCCGGCACGTCCAGGACATCCGCACCCGTCTGGATCCGAGGCCCGACGGCTCGTACCTCCTCACCGGAGTCAAGCACTACTCCACGGGCGCGCTCTTCGCCGACTGGATCCCCGTCCTGGCCCGGGCCGAGGACGACAACCTGCACGTCGCCTACGTCCCCCGGGACGCGGAGGGGGTCACGGTCGTCGACGACTGGGACGGCATGGGGCAGCGTACGACGGCGAGCGGCACCGTACGCCTGGACGCCGTCCCCGTCCCCGCCGACCGCGTCGTCCCGCACCACCTCACCTTCCGCGAACCCCAGCTCCACGGTGCGGTGGCCCAGTTGCTGCACGCCGCCATCGACGCGGGGATCGCGGCCGGCGCGTTCGCCGAGGCCGCCGAGTTCGTCCGTACCAAGAGCCGGCCGTGGTTCGAGAGCGGTGTGGACAGCGCGGCCGAGGATCCGCTCCTCATCCAGCGCTTCGGTGAACTCGCCGTCCAGGTGCGGGCGTCCGAGGCGTTGCTCGGCGCCGCGGCCCGCGCCGTCGACGCGGCCCGCGACGACCTCACCGAGGACTCGGCTGCCGAGGCGTCCATCGCCGTGGCCGCCGCGAAGGTGCACACCTCCGCCACCGCCGTGGAGGTGGCGGGCGCCCTCTTCGAACTGGCCGGAACCCGCTCGGCACTCGACTCCCTGAATCTGCACCGCCACTGGAGGGACGCCCGTACCCACACCCTGCACGACCCGGCCCGCTGGAAGATCCAGCACATCGGCCGCCACGCGCTCAACGGCACCAACCCTCCCCGCCACGGCCTGCTCTGAACGGAGACCCCACGTGTCCCTCACCTTCCACTGGTTCCTGCCCACCAACGGAGACAGCCGGCATGTCGTCGGCGGCGGCCACGGCACCCCGGCCACCAGCTCAGGCCGCGACCGGCCGCCGACGGTCGGGTATCTGAGCCAGATCGCCCGCGCTGCCGAGGACCTGGGCTTCGTCGGCGCGCTCACCCCGACGGGCGCCTGGTGCGAGGACGCCTGGCTGACCACCGCGATGGTCAGCCAGAACACGGAGCGCCTGAAGTTCCTCGTCGCCTTCCGGCCCGGCTTCGTCTCGCCGACGCTCGCCGCGCAGATGGCGTCCACCTACCAGCGGCAGACCGGCGGCCGGCTCCTGCTCAACGTGGTCACCGGTGGCGAGAGCCACGAACAGCGCGCCTACGGCGACTTCCTCGACAAGGACGCCCGCTACCGCCGTACCGGCGAATTCCTCCAGATCGTCCGGGACTTGTGGGACGGCAAGACCGTCGACCTGTCGGGCGAGCACCTGCGGGTCGAGGAGGCCAGGCTGGCCCATCTCCCCGACCCGGTGCCCGAGATCTACTTCGGCGGGTCCTCGCCGATCGCGGGCGAGGTCGCCGCCCGGCATGCGGACGTGTATCTGACCTGGGGGGAACCGCCGGCCCAGGTCGCCGAGAAGATCGCGTGGGCACGGCGGCTCGCGGAGCGCGAAGGACGCACTCTCCGGTTCGGCATCCGCCTGCACGTCATCACCCGCGACACCTCCGAACAGGCCTGGGCCGAGGCCCACCGGCTCCTCGACGGCTTCGACCCGGAGACCGTGAAGTCCGTGCAGGCCGGCCTCGCCCGCAGCGAGTCGGAGGGGCAGCGGCGCATGCGCGCACTCCACGGCGGCAGCCGCGAGAGTCTGGAGATCCACCCCAACCTGTGGGCCGGGATCGGCCTGGTCCGCGGCGGTGCGGGCACCGCCCTGGTCGGCAGCCACGACGAGGTCGCCGAGCGCGTCGCCGAGTACCACGCCCTCGGCATCGACGAGTTCGTCCTCTCCGGCTACCCGCACCTGGAGGAGGCCTACTGGTTCGGCGAAGGCGTCCTGCCCCGCCTCGCCGCGCGGGGCCTGTGGCAGCACCCGTTCGCGACGGCACCCGTGCCCGCGGCACAGGTGCCCTTCACGAGCTGAGCGGACGGGACGGCCGGGACGGCCGGGACCGCCGGGAGGGCATCGCGGTTCTGGTGCGCCGGACCCCCGGTGGGCCCGGCATCTGGCGCGTGACAGGTCGGACGGACCTGGTGGACCTGACGTGCCCGTCGCCGCGACGAAGCGGACGCCGCGGGGCGCTCCGGCCTCGCCCTGGGCATCGGTCGTGCCGGGCGGACGGGTGTTGCCCTGGGCACCCGTCGCGCCGGACGCTCCGGCCGGACCCGGCGCACCCGCAGCGCCCGACCGGCCCCCTCGCGCCGACCGGCCCCCTCGCGCCGACCGGCCCCCGCGCACGGACGGTCTCCGCACGGACGGTCCCCGCACGGACGGTCCCCGCACGGACGGTCCCCGCACGGACCGGCCCCGCACGGACCGGCCCCCTCGCACGGACGGGCCCCCGCACGGACGGTCCCCGCACGGACGGTCCCCGCACGGACCGGCCCCCTCGCGCCGAGCGGGCCGGCGGCACCGGTCGGACCCGGCGCACTCGTAGAGCTGACCGGACCCCTCGCACCAGGCCCGGTGCACCGGCCTGATCCCGGGCCCCGGGTCACCCCGTCGCGCCGGCCGGACCCGCCGCACCCAGCGCACCCAGGTGCGCCGTGCGCACCGCCGAGGTCTGCCCCTGGATCAGCAGGAACATCCCCTCCCGGGCCAGTCGTTGCGCCGGGCTGCGCAGGTCCATCGCCTGGCCGCCGCCGGCCACGACCGCCGCGGTCGTGGCCGCCCGCATCAGGTCGTAGGCCAGCGTCTTGGCCGCCAGCCGCTCCTCGATCCGCTCGCCCGGCACGGGATGGTCGGCCAGCTCGTACGCCCGCCGCCGCACCGCGTCGAGGCGGGCGCGCAGCACCCGCGCGGTCTCCTTCGCCGGCGGATCGGTGTCCAGCAGGTCGAGGGCCGCCGCCGTGACCCCGAACACCGCGGGAGAAGCGTTGGTGTTCTTCGGCCGGTCGGCCGCCGCCCAGGTCTCGTACGGCGTACACAGGGCCACCGCGTCGTCGGGCAGCCACAGACCGTCGAGCTCCAGAGAGACCGTCCGGGAGGCGGTCAGCGCGGCGAGCCGCAGCGGGGGCGACGGCCGCAGACCGGGCTGCTCACGCGCCGCGGTGAAGGCGAACAGAGCCTCCCCGTCGTCCGTCACGCCCGCCAGCAGCATCACGTCGTTGAGCCCCCAGCCGGTGTACCAGGGCACCGTCCCGTCGAAGCGCCGGCCGCCCCGCTCGCGTGATACCCGCACCGGGACGCGTGGATACGCGCGCAGCTGGGCGTAGGCGACTCCGGACAGCAGCTCCCCGCGCGCCAGCGGACCCAGCAGCCGCTCCCGCACCGGGAGGCCGGCCTCGGCCAGGGCCAGGGTCAGGACCGGCGTGTGGTGCTGGGCCTGTACGAACCAGGTCGAGCAGCAGGCCCCGGCCAGGATCTCGGCCGTCTCGCGGACCACCGCGGCGGGCGCGGCCGATCCGCCGTACGCGACCGGCGCGCTCACCCCGAGCAGCCCCGACCGCTTGACCGCCTCGATGCTGCTCGCGGGCACGCCCTCCTGGTCGACGCGCTCCGCGCGCGGCGCGAGCACCTCGGCCGCCAGCCGTCGGGCCCGGGAGACGAGAGGGTGCGGTGGGGCGGTCATCGAAGGAATCTCCCTCGGTCGTCGTGGCGTGTGTCGATCCGGGGCTCTCCCGTTCGTGTAGTCAGTGAAGACCCCAGGAGCGAGAGCCCCCCGAGGAACAAGGAGCACACCATGAAGTACTACCTGCTGAGCGTGATGCAGCCGCAGGGAGAGCCGCCCGCGCCCGAGGTACTCGAAGAGATCATGCACAATCTCGAGGTCTTCCACGCGGATCTGCGGGAGGCCGGGGCCTGGGTGTTCGCCGGGGGACTGCACGGGCCCGAGACGGCCACGGTGGTGCGGGCCGAGGCTGGAGACGTCCTGGTCACGGACGGCCCCTACACGGAGAGCAAGGAGTACCTGGGCGGAATCTGCCTGATCAAGGCTCCCGACCTGGACGCGGCACTGGAGTGGGGCCGCAGGGCGACGCTGGCGACGACGCTCCCCATCGAGGTGCGGCCCTTCATGGGCGAGGCCTGATGCCCCTGGACGTCGACGTCGAGGGAGTCTTCCGCGCCGAATACGGCCGCGCGGTCGCCGTCCTCGTCCGCTTCCTCGGCGACATCGACCTCGCCGAGGAAGCGGTCCAGGACGCCTTCACGACCGCCCTGCGGAAGTGGCCGCAGTCCGGCATACCCCCGAGCCCGGCCGGCTGGATCATCACCACCGCCCGCAACCGCGCGGTCGACCGGCTGCGCCGCGAATCGACGCGCGAGGCCCGGCACGCCGAGGCCGAACGGCTCCACGCGCGGGACGAACCGGACGAGGAGGGCCCCGTGCGCGACGACCGGCTCCGTCTGATCTTCACCTGCTGCCACCCGGCGCTCGCCGTGCACGCCCAGGTCGCCCTCACCCTGCGTCTCCTCGGCGGTCTGACCACACCGCAGATCGCCCGTGCCTTCCTCGTCCCCGAGCCGACCATGGCCCAGCGGATCGTCCGCGCCAAGGCCAAGATCCGCGACGCCCGTATCCCGTACCGCATCCCGCGCGACGCCGACCTCCCGGACCGCGTCAGGGGTGTGCTGGCGGTCGTCTACCTCATCTTCAACGAGGGGTACGGCGGCAGGGAGGACCTCTGCGCCGAGGCCGTCCGTCTCGGCCGTCTGCTGGCCGAGCTGATGCCGGACGAGCCCGAGACCCTCGGGCTGCTCGCGCTGATGCTCCTCGTCGAGTCGCGCCGGCCCGCCCGCACCGCACCGGACGGCGCCCTCGTCCTGCTCCCGGACCAGGACCGCTCCCTGTGGGACCGTGACCTGATCGCCGAGGGGCAGGACCTGGTGCGCCGCTGTCTGCGCCGCGGCCGGCCGGGCCCGTACCAGATCCAGGCCGCCGTCAACGCGGTGCACAGCGACGCCCGGACCGCGGCCGACACCGACTGGGGCCAGATCCTCCGGCTCTACGACCAGCTGACGGAGCTCACCCCGAGCCCCGTGGTCGCGCTCAACCGGGCCGTCGCCGTCGGCGAGGTCGAAGGCCCCGAGGCGGCCCTCGCCCTGGTCGACGTGCTGGACCTCGACGGATATCACGCCTTCCACGCCGTACGGGCCGATCTGCTGCGCCGCCTCGGCCGGACCGCCGAGGCCGTACGGGCGTACGGGGCGGCCATCGCGCTGACCGCGAGCCCGGCCGAGCGCGCCCACCTCGAACGGAGCCGGGCGGCGCTCACGAGCGAGTGAGGGACGACCGCACGGCATGCGAAGCTGGCACCGTGGAAATGGACCGGCAGGTTCAGAAAACCGGCAGGTTCAGAAAACCGGCAGGTTCCGGAACGGGCAGGTTCGGAAGAGGGAGGGATCGTGAAACTCACCGCCAAGGGGGCGGCTACGCGCGGGCGGATCATCGAGGGAGCGGCCGCCGAGATGCGGGAGCGGGGCGTCGCCGTGACGACACTGGACGACGTGCGGGCACGGACCGGCACCAGCAAGAGTCAGCTGTTCCACTACTTCCCCGGCGGCAAGGAGGAGTTGCTGCTCGCGGTGGCCCGCTTCGAGGCCGACCAGGTGCTGGCCGACCAGCGGCCCGAACTGGGCGACCTCACGTCGTGGGGCGCCTGGCTGGCCTGGCGCGACACGGTGATCGCCCGCTATCGGGGACAGGGGCAGCAGTGTCCGCTGAACATGCTGATGTCCCAGCTGGGGCGCAGTACCCCGGGTGCCCGGGCGGTCGTCGCCGAGCTGCTGGGAAAGTGGGAGGGCGAGATCGCCGAGGGCGTCCGGGCGATGCAGCGCCAGGGGGAGATCGGTCCGGGCGTGGACGCCGACCGTTCGGCGGCCGCGCTGCTGGCAGGCATTCAGGGTGGTGTCGTGGTGCTGCTCTCCACCGGGCGGACGACCCATCTGGAGGCCGCGCTCGATCTGGGCATCCAGCAGTTGCGCGACAGCGCGACGCGGTAGGGACGCGGCAGGGGTGGGACGGTATCCGGCAGGGTTGGTGAGGTGGACGAGGCGGGGCTAGGGGCCGGTGGACGTCCGCCCAGAGTCTGCCTCGCGTCGGCCGTGTCTGCGAAGGGCCCCGCTTCCACCCAGTGTGGCCGACCGGTGACGGAAGGCGACTCCTGTGTAGCCGGAATGTACTTGGGTACCTGAAAGGTTGGCAATTACATCGAGCCCGTTGTCCCGATGAAGGCCGGTGCGCGCCCGAGAGACCGTGCGACCGGCCCCAGCACGCGGATCACCCGGTCCGCTCCGACCAGCGAGAGAGCACCGTGACCCACCCCATCCCCGAGCAGCCCGCCGACCTCGTGGCCCGGCTGCGCGCCACCTTCCGCTCCGGCCGTACCAAGCCCGTCGAGTGGCGCACGGCGCAGCTGCGCGGACTGCGCGAGATGCTCACCGCGCACGGCGACGACCTCGCGCAAGCGCTCCACGCCGATCTCGGCAAGAGCTCCACGGAGGCCCACCGCACCGAGATCGACTTCACCGTCCGGGAGATCGACCACACCCTGGAACACCTCGACGAGTGGCTGCGCCCCCAGGCCGCTCCGGTCCCGGCGCACCTCGGCGCGGACGCGACCGCGTGGACGCGCTTCGACCCGCTGGGCGTCGTCCTGGTCATCGCTCCCTGGAACTACCCCGTCCAGCTCCTGCTGACGCCGATGCTCGGCGCGCTGGCCGCGGGCAACACGGTCGTCGTCAAGCCCAGCGAGCTCGCCCCCGCCACTTCGGCGGTCCTCGCACGGCTGCTGCCCCGGTACCTCGACACCGATGCCGTCGCGGTCGTGGAGGGCGCCGTCGAGGAGACCACCGCGCTGCTGGCCGAGCGTTTCGACCACATCTTCTACACCGGCAACGGCACCGTCGGCCGCATCGTGATGCGGGCCGCCGCCGAGCACCTCACCCCGGTCGCGCTCGAACTGGGCGGAAAATCCCCGGCGTTCGTCGACCGCGGCACCGATCTGGCCGTCGTCGCCGACCGGCTCGCCCGCGGCAAGTTCCTGAACGCCGGTCAGACCTGCGTAGCGCCCGACTACGTCCTCACCGACCCGGAGACCGCCCGAGCCCTGGAGCCCGAACTCGTCCGCGCCGTCGAGGAACTCTTCGGCACCGAACCGCGGCAGTCCACCGAGTACGGGCGGATCGTCAACGAGCGCCACTTCGACCGGCTCAGCTCCCTGCTCGACTCCGGCCGCACCGTCACGGGCGGCACCGGCGACCGTGCCACCAAGTACCTCGCGCCGACCGTTCTGGCGGACGTCGACCCCAAGGCACCCGTCATGCGTGAGGAGATCTTCGGTCCGATCCTGCCGATCGTGACGGTGTCGGGACTGGACGAGGCCGTCGACTTCATCAACGACCGCGACAAGCCGCTGGCCCTGTACGCCTTCACCGAGTCGGACACCACCAGGGAGCGGCTGGCCGCCGAGACCTCGTCCGGAGGGCTCGGCCTCGGACTGCCGCTCGCCCATCTCACCGTCTCCGACCTGCCGTTCGGCGGTGTCGGCGAGAGCGGCATGGGCAGCTACCACGGCCGCTACTCCATCGAGACGTTCAGCCACCGCAAGGCGGTACTGGAGAAGCCGCTGAGCTGAGGCGAGCACGGTGCACACCGATCGGCGGCCCCGGCGCCTCCGGCCGGGCCGCGCCGACTCCGCGTCTGGGCAGAGGCTCCCGCGTGACCATACGGAGTCACGCGGGCCCGTGTTACCGTCGCGCCGTGTCCCAGAGCGAGATCGACTTGGTGACCGCCGAGTTCTTCGGCGCCTTCGACAACCGGGGCGGCAGGACAGCCGACCTGGAACGTATCCGTCGACTCGTCATCCCCGGCGGGGTGATCGTCAAGACGGGCCCGGACTTCACCGTCTACACGGTGGAGGAGTTCATCGCGCCCCGCCGGACGCTGCTGGGCGACGGCCGGCTGGTCGAGTTCTCCGAGTGGGAGACCTCCGAACGGACCGACATCGCCGGCGATGTCGCCTCACGGTTCGGCGAGTACCGCAAGTCCGGGATCCTGGACGGTGAACCGTTCGAGGGCGGCGGGGTCAAGACCATCCAGTTCGTCCGCACCTCCGCGGGTTGGCGCATCTCCGCCTTCGCCTGGTACGACCACCCCTGACCGCCGTGGCGTGGGGAGTCGGGCCGGACCTGGCGGTCGCCAGAGCACGGGTACAGGTTCCCGCGGCGGGACGTTCTCGGAGGCCCGGTCGCCTCACAGACCGCCGACGTGGCCTCGTACGTCCGTATGCCAAACTGCCACGATGACCTCAGAGATGATCAGCGCGGCGGCCGCGGGTGCCTGGAGACTCGGAGATCTCGACGTCAACCGCATCGGGTTCGGTGCCATGCGGCTCACGGGCAGCGCGGCCTTCCATCTGGGTACGCCGAGCGACCGCGACCGCTCGATCGCCGTGTTGCGCCGTGCGATCGAGCTCGGTGTCAATCACATCGACACCGCCGCCTTCTACTTCTCGTCGCTGCGCTCCGCGAACGAGCTGATCAACAGTGCGTTGTCCCCGTACGCCGACGATCTGGTGATCGTCACGAAGGTGGGCCCGTACCGCGACTACGCGGGGGAGTGGGGCACCCCCGCCCGGCCGGACCAACTGCGGTCCCATGTCGAGGAGAACCTGCGTCAGCTCGGGCGCGACCACCTCGACGTGGTGAACCTGCGCCGGATGGGGCAGGACTCGATCGCCGAGCACTTCGGTGCGCTCGCCGAACTGCGCGACGCGGGCCTGATCCGGCACCTCGGTGTCTCCGACGTCGAACCCCGGCACCTGGCGGAGGCACGGTCCATCGCGCCCGTGGTGTGCGTGCAGAACCGGTACGGTCTCGGCTCCGCGCAACCCGGGACCGACGAGGTGCTGCGGATCTGCGGGGACCTGGGCGTCGCGTTCGTGCCGTTCTTCGCGATCGCCGGCAAGGGCGGTGCGCGGGGCCCCGGCGGCACGGACGGTTCGCACGACGGGACCGGCGCCGAGGTGTTCGACGTCGCGCGAGCCCATGGCGCCACCGCCGCGCAGGTGCGTCTGGCGTGGACGCTGCGGCAGGGTCCGCACGTACTGGCCATCCCCGGCACCGGCAACCCGGACCACCTCACCGAGAACGTCGCCGCGGGCGCGCTCCGGCTCACCGACGACGAGGTGGCCCGGCTGGACGGGGTCCACCGGCCGGGGGAGTGAGACCGGTGGCCCACCGTCGTGCCGAGCCTCTCGCGGCACAGGCGGTAAGGCCGGCCGGCCACCGTCCAGGTCTCCCCGGCCCGTGCGGTCGCGGCCGGAGGGCTCAGCCCAGCCGGGCGTGCAGGAAGGACAGCGTGCTCTCCCACGCGCGCTCGGCCGACTCGGCGTCGTACGTCTCCGGGCGGCCGTCGTTGAAGAAGGCGTGGTTGGCGGGGTAGAGACGGAGGTCCGGGGTGATGCCGGACTGCCGCTGGACCACCTCGCTCAGCTGCTCCAGGTTCTCCTTGGGGATGCTCGTGTCGAGCTCGCCGTAGTGGCCGAGGATCTCGGCCTTGAGGCCGGAGAAGTCGGGCATGTCGCCCTGGATGACGCCGTAGAACGGCACCGCCGCGCTGACCCGCGGGTCCGCCGCGGCCAGGTACAGGACGAAGCCGCCGCCCATGCAGAAGCCGACCGCACCCACCGTGTCCGAGGTGACCTCGGGCAGGCCGAGCAGATGGTCGACAGCGCCGGAGAGCAGTTCGACACCTCGCGCGACGGGCAGCTCCTGCATCATCCGGTAGGCCTCCCCGCTGTCATGGGCGACGTTGCCGCCGTACAGGTCGGGTGCGAGGGCGACGAAGCCCTCCGCGGCCAGCCGGTCGGCGACCTGTGCGATGTGATCCGTCAGGCCCCACCACTCCTGGATGACGATCACACCCGGCCCCTGACCGGACGGCGGCAACGCCAGATAGCCGTGGGCGGTGGTTCCGGCGCTGGGGAAGGTCACGTTCTGACGGGCCGGGGCTCCGGTCGGCTTCGGCAGCTCGGACATGGCACTCAACTCCTGTAAGGACAGCGCTCGTCAAGGGGCCGGCGGAACCGGTCCCGGATCACTGCCAACGATGTCATGGGCGGGCGCGCTTCCCGGCCCCGGCCCGCACGACGCGGCCCGCGGCCACCTTCTGCAGCAGGCTGTAGGCCAGCACCGGCAGCAGGACGTGGGGCCGGTCGGGCAGCGCCGTGGTGACGAGGACCGCGCTCGCGCTGCTGTTGTTCATCCCGCAGGCCAGCGTCACCGAGGCACCCGCCGAAGTGTCCAGGCGCATCACGCGGGCGGTGATCCGGCCGAGGCCGAACGACAGTCCGCACACGAGGGCGGCGACGACCAGCGCGGCCGCCATCAGCACCGGCTCCGGACGGGCGACGAAGGGGCCGAGGACGCCGCTGGCGTTGATGTACGTGAGCAGCAGCGAGCCGAGCAGGGAGGCGGGGGGTGCCGCGGCGAGCAGCAGGCGCAGGGGGCGGGCGGGCAGGACGAGCCGGGACAGGATTCCGGCACCGCACGGGAGCAGGACCCCGGTCAGCGCGAAGCCGTGCCCGGCGGTCCGGGCGGCCCCCGCGAGCGCTTCCGCGTAGCCGCCGCGCAGCAGGGGACACAGGGCCGTCATGGTGACCGGGATCGTGAGCGGGCCGACGATCGTGGACACCAGCACGAGGCCGACGGTGGTCGGCTGGTCGGCCTCGCCTCTGCTCGTCCACACGGTGGCACCGGCCGCCACGGGCATCGAGACGATCAGGATCATCGCCGCGATCAGTCCGCTGCCGCCGTCGCTGTCCGGGGTCCGGTGCAGCGCGAAGGCCACGCCCGGGATGATCAGCAGGGGTGCGAGCAGGTGGAGGACGAGGCCGGTCAGCAGCGCGGTGGGCCGGGTGAGCAGGGCCCGCAGTCCGTGGACCGGCACCTGGAGGCCGGCGGTGAACAGCACCAGGGACAGCAGGCAGTGCGGTGCCCGTAAGGCGACCTCGAGGATTCCGCCGTCGCCGATCGTGTGCGGGCGGCGCAGCCACAGACCCGGCGCCGACACGGTCGCGGCGGCGAGGTAGGCGGCCCCGACGGCCCAGCCGAGGTGGCTACGGAGGAGACCGAGGGGGGATCTTGCGGCGGGGGTGGGGCTCATTGCGGCGCTCTTCCGTCGTCAGGGCATCGGGGCGGGGACGGAGTGCCGCTATGGAGGAGTGCCTGGGCGGGACGAAGCGGGCGACGACGTAGACGGTGAGGCTCAGCCAGCACAGGGCGAACAGCCAGCCGCCGAGGACGTCGGAGAACCAGTGGACGCCCAGATAGACCCGGCTCAGCCCCACGAGGACGGACCAGCAGCCCACGACCAGGGCGAGGGGCCGTCCGCTGCGCGGGGCCCTCGCGAGCAGCGCGAGGACCAGCAGCCCGCCGCTGACGGCGGACGTGGTGGTGTGCCCCGAGGGGAAGGACCAGCCGGACGCGTGCGTGGCCCACCCCGCGGCGGCGGGACGGGGGCGGGCGACCAGGGTCATCACGGCGTACCGCACGGTCTGGGCGGTGGCGAGGCAGCCGAGACAGGCGAGGGCGCGGAGGATCCGCTCCCGCGCCGTGCGCCCCGCGACGGCGCCGGCCAGCACGACCAGGGCGTACGGCACGAGGCCCGTCCCGGTGTACGTGACCGCGCGGGCCAGGGCCAGGGCGACGGCCGGGCGGTGGCCGGCCGACCAGGTGCCGAGGGCGTCGTCGCCGAAGAGCGTGCCGCCGTCCCGGCCGGTGACGACCAGGGTGAGCAGCACGAAGGCGACCAGGCTCCCCACCGCGGTCGATCCCGCGAGGTCGGCCGTGTCCGCGCGCTTCACGAGGGCGCCCCGGGAACGCCGACCGCCCACGCGGGCACGGTGCGCGGCGCTGCGGACATGGTGGGAGGTCCCTTCCCTGGCGGGGCGCGGACACGCGGGAGGACGCCGTCCGCGCCGACTGTCCGCGCCGACTGTGAACCCGAAGACGGTCTACATAACTGTAGACGTAAGGGTGGCGGGGATCGTTCCCGAGGGGGCCGAATGAGTCGGCGCGCCCTTCGGGACTCGCGCCGCAGGTGGTCCACGTGGTCGTGCGGGACGAGGGCGGAGCGGGATGTCGTACCCTACGTGTTACGTATAACGCACGCATCCCAGGAGAGGCCTTGATGAGACGCATCGCCCTGGTCACCCTCGTCGTCGACGACTACGACGAGGCGATCCGCTTCTACACCGAAGCACTCGGGTTCCGGTTGGCCGAGGACGAGTCCCGACCCGACGGCTCCCGGTGGGTCGTCGTCGAGCCGGGCACGGAGGGCGCCGGCAGCGGACTGCTCCTGGCCCGGGCCAAGAACGCGTCACAGGGCGCCCGGGTCGGCGACCAGACCGGGGGCCGCGTGGGCTTCTTCCTCCACACCGACGACTTCGCCCGCGACCACGCGCGCATGCGTGCCGCCGGAGTGACCTTCCTGGAGGAGCCGCGCCACGAGCCGTACGGCTCGGTCGTCGTCTTCCAGGACCTGTACGGAAACCGCTGGGACCTTCTCCAGCCCGCCGAGTAGTGCCCCGGCCTTCCCACCGCCGTACCGCCCCACCGCTCCATCGCCCGGAACCGACCTGCCGAGGAAACAGACACGCATGACCGCGCCCCGCATCGACACCATCCGCCGTCTCCCCAAGGCGGTGCTGCACGACCACCTCGACGGCGGTCTGCGCCCGGACACCCTCGTGGAGCTCGCCGCGACCGTCGGCCACACGCTGCCCACCACCGACCCGCGCGCGCTCGCCGCCTGGTACTACGAGGCCGCCAACTCCGGTGACCTGGTGCGCTACATAGCCACCTTCGAGCACACCCTCGCCGTGATGCAGACCCGCGAGGGCCTGCTGCGCACCGCCGAGGAGTACGTGCTCGACCTGGCCGAGGACGGCGTTGTCTACGGCGAGGTCCGGTACGCGCCCGAGCTGATGGTGAGCGGCGGGCTGACCCTGCCCGAGGTCGTCGAGACCGTGCAGGAGGGCCTCGCCGCCGGTATGGCCAAGGCCGCCACCGCGGGCACCCCGGTCCGGGTCGGCACGCTGCTGTGCGGGATGCGCATGTTCGACCGCACCCGCGAGATCGCCGACCTCGCGGTGGCGTTCCGGGACAGCGGGGTCGTCGGCTTCGACATCGCCGGCGCCGAGGACGGCTTCCCGCCCGCCGACCACCTGGCCGCGTTCGAGCATCTGCGCCGTGAGAGCGTGCCCTTCACCATCCACGCCGGCGAGGCCCACGGACTGCCCAGCATCCACCAGGCCCTCCAGGTCTGCGGCGCCCAGCGCATCGGCCACGGCGTGCGCATCACCGAGGACATCGTCGACGGCAAGCTCGGCCGCCTCGCGGGCTGGGTCCGCGACCGCCGTATCGCCCTGGAGATGTGCCCCACCTCCAACCTCCAGACGGGTGCGGCCACCTCGATCGCCGACCACCCCATCACCGCGCTGCGGGACCTCGGCTTCCGTGTCACCCTCAACACCGACAACCGGCTGGTCTCGGGCACGACGATGACCCGCGAGATGTCGCTGCTCGTCGAGGAGGCGGGCTGGAGCGTCGAGGACCTGCGCACGGTCACGGTGAACGCCCTCAAGAGCGCGTTCATCCCGTTCGACGAGCGTGCGGCGCTCATCCGGGACGTCGTCCTGCCCGGTTACGAAGCCGCGCTCTGAAGGAGCCCGCGGACGTAGGCGGCCTGGCCGACATGCTCCAGATCGTCGGCCAGGACGCTCACCAGCCGTACGCCGAGGGTGACCGCCGGGGTCCAGCGCTCGTCCACGACACGGTCGAGATCCGCGGCGGTCAGCCCGCGCAGGAAGGCCAGGGTCTGATCGTGCACGGCGTCGTAGTACCCGAGCAGCAGGTCACCCGACTCCACCCGGACCTCGGCCACCTTCCGGGGCGTGTGACCGTACCCCGTGTCCTGGCGGGGCAGATCGAGCCCGAACCGCTTCTCCCAGCCCTGCGTCAGCCAGACCTGGTCGAGCCCGGCGGCATCGGCGACGTGGTCGTCCTGGACCCGGGTGAGATGCCATACCAGCCAAGACAGGGAGTTGGCGTCCTGCGCCGGCCGCGCGTTGAGGGTCTCCGGGGGGAGTCCCTCGACGGCGGCATGGACGTCTTCCTGGATACGGCCGAACGCGTCGACGAGGATGTCCTTTGCATGCATGCGTCCACCATGGCGCATCCCCCCGCCCCCTGCGCCCGGAAACCGGTTCCCGTGTGATCCCGCGACAGCCGGGGCCCTGACGCAGAAAGGGTAGGTGCGCGAGGCCCGCGCACCTACCCGTACCGCCAGGATGTCGCTCTCAGACCCTGCGCCAGCGGGCCATGGCGAAGGAGAACAGACCGAAGAGGACGAGTCCGACCGCGACGCACACCAGCAGCCACGGCCCCGCCGGGGTGTCGGCGAACGACCGGATCGTGTTGTCCAGCCCCTTGGCCTTGTCGGGTTCGAACTCGACCGCCGCGCGGATGGCGAAGCCACCGGCCACGGCGAACACCAGCCCGCGCGCCCCGCCGCCGCCCACTCCGGTGACGTCCACCAGCTGTCGGGTCCGCGCCGACATCTCACCGAGCTTCAGCTTCTTGTGGAACTTCCGCAGGACGGCCCGGGTGCCGATCCACACGCCCGCCACCACGATGCCGGCCCCGGCCGCGCCCACGATCCACTGCCCCGCGGGCAGGCCCAGGACCTTCGCCGTCACGTCCTGGGACTGCCGGTCGCTGGATCCGCTCCCGCTGCCGCGCGAGCCCGCCGCGAACGACAGCACGGAGTAGGCGGTGAAGGAGTAGAAGACGCACCGGCCGGCCGCCAGCAGCCGCTTCTTGGCCTTGCCGCCGTCCTGCCCCACGGAACCGAAGACCGCCTCGGACAGGCGCCACAGCGCCATGCCCACCAGTCCGATGCCAAGCGCCCACAGCAGCACGGCACCGAAGGGCTTCTGCGCTATCTCCGCGAGCGCGCCGCCGCGGTCCGCCTGTTTGCCGCTGTCACCGAAGGCGATCTGCAACGCCAGTGCTCCGACCAGCAGATAGATCACGCCCCGCGCGGTCAGACCGGCCCTGGCGGCGTACTCCGTCACCGGGCCCCGCGCCGCGCGCCGGGCCTCCGTCCGTCCGGTCCGTGTCGTCGTACTCGCGTTCATGTAGACCTCCCGGAGTCCGGTTGCCCCCGCTCCGGGATGCCACACGCACGCCGCTGGCGTGACCGGGGCCGAAGTGCCGGTGCCGAGACGCCTGGCAGAGCCGCGCCCGGCACCTGCCCGGCCGGCGCCAGTCTGTCAGCGTTCGTCCGCAGGCGCCGGTCCGCCGGCGTACGCCGGTGTCCGTCAGCTTCCGTCAGCGTTCGGCCTCGGTCGAGTCGAGCAGGACCATCAGGGCGCGGGCCGCCGGGCTGGTGGCATCCGGCGGCGGAAGCATGGCGACGGTCTCGTACGGCGCGTCGCCCGCGCCCTTCAGCGGGAGCGAGGTGAGGCCGCCGGCCTCGCGCTTGAGACCGAAGTGCCGTGGCACGACGGCGATACCGAGGCCCGCGCCGACGAGCTCCAGGAGACTGTGCACGTCGCTGACCTCGAGCGTCACGGTCCGCTGGACACCCGCCGCGGCGAAGGCCGCGTCGGTGATGCGGCGCGGTCCCCAGTCGGGGTGGAAGTCGACGAAGGCCTCGCCGCCCAGTTCCTCCGGCGTGACCACCGCGGAGGTCGCGAGGTGGTGCGTCGGATGGCAGAGCACCGTCATCGGCTCGCTCGTCAGCGGGACGGAACGCAGCTGGTCGCTGTCCGGCTGCGTCCTCACCGCGAAGGCCAGGTCGAGCCGCCCGGCCGCGACCTCCTCGGCGAGCGCGCCGGAGCCCGCCTGCCGCAACCGGATCTCGACATCGGGATGGCGCCGCCGGAACGCGGTGAGGAGCTTGGCCACGTGCACTCCGGCGATGCACTGCTCGGTGCCGAGCGAGAGCGTGCCGCGCAGCAGGCCCTGGACGGCCGCCACGGCGTCGTGGGCCGCGCGGACCTGGGCCAGCACCCGCTCCGCCTCGCCGAGCAGGGCACGACCGGCCTCCGTGAGCGTGACCCGCCGGGTGGTGCGTACGAACAACGGGGCCTGGAGTTCGCGCTCCAGGGCACGGATCGAGGAGGACAGCCCCGACTGTGACACCATCAGACGCTCGGCCGCCCGGGTGAAGTGCTGGTCCTCCGCGACGGCGACGAAGTGCTGGAGATGGCGCAGTTCCATGGGGCACAAGCGTACTGGCCGATTGAGAGTCCCTGTCGCTGAATCCGATCCGATTCTCCCGTTGGACCTCTGCGCCGGGCGCGCGCGAGAGTGGGGATCTGTTTTCCCGGCCTTCCAGGAGCACGCGTTGTACACCGCACATCCCGACCGCTACGCGGACATGCCCTACCGGCGCACCGGACGCAGCGGCCTGAAACTTCCCGCGCTGTCCCTCGGTCTGTGGCACAACTTCGGCCCCGACCGGCCGGTGGAGACCCAGCGTGCGATCCTGCGCCGCGCGTTCGACCTCGGTGTCACCCACTTCGACCTGGCCAACAACTACGGCCCGCCGCCCGGCGCCGCCGAGTCGGCCCTCGGTGACGCCCTGAAGGCCGACTTCGCGCCCTACCGCGACGAACTGGTCATCTCCACGAAGGCCGGATACCTGATGTGGCCCGGCCCGTACGGCGAATGGGGCTCGCGCAAGTACCTCCTGTCCTCGCTCGACCAGAGCCTCGCCCGGATGGGCCTGGACTACGTGGACATCTTCTACTCGCACCGTCCCGACCCGCAGACCCCCTTCGAGGAGACGATGGGGGCCCTGCACTCGGCGGTCCAGCAGGGCAAGGCCCTCTACGTCGGCGTGTCCAACTACTCGCCGGAGGAGACCCGGGAGGCCGCCCGCATCCTCGGTGAGCTGGGCACCCCGCTCCTCATCCACCAGCCGCGCTACTCGATGCTCGACCGCCGTCCCGAGGACGGACTCCTGGACACGCTGGACGAGCTCCAGGTCGGTTCCATCGCCTACTCCCCGCTGGAGCAGGGCCTGCTCACCAGCCGTTACCTCGACGGCATCCCGGAGGGGTCGCGCGCCGCGAGCGACAGCCCCTTCCTGAGCGCCGACACGGTCACCGAGGACCTCGTGGGGCAGCTGCGCGCGCTCGCCGAGATCGCCGAGGCCCGCGGTCAGTCCCTGGCGCAGATGGCCCTGGCCTGGGTGCTGCGCGGCGGTCGGGTGACCTCCGCCCTCATCGGCGCGAGCAGCACCCAGCAGCTGGAGGACAGCGTGACGGCCACCCGCGCCCTGGACTTCGACGACGAGGAACTGGCCCGGATCGACGCGATCATCAAGGCGTGACGCGCGCGCCGGCCGGGCCCCGGGTCCGGCCGGTCAGGCCGTGAGGCGCTCGCTGAGTTCCCAGAGGCGGTCGGCCGCGACCGGGTCGACGGCGTAGGGCACGACGCCGGGCTTCGGTGTCCTGTTCCTGAGCGTCCACTCGCGGCCCTCCTCCACCGACATCGGGGGCGCGATGTCACTGTTCTCGCAGTAGACACCGCCCCTCCCCTCCAGCAGGGGGCTGGTCGCGCACCACACGCTGGTGGCCGCCCCCTGCTCGACGGTCTTGAGCTGCCGCTCCGGGTCCAGGACCGTCCGGCCGTCCGCGTCGAGGACACCGGCCGCCTTCAGGTCCTCCTCGGCGAGGTACTTCTTCAGGTTGGTGTCGACGATGCTGCCCGGGTGCAGCGAGTAGGCGTGGATCCCGTCCGCCCTGCCCCGCTCGTCGAGCGCGAGCGCGAAGAGGATGTTGGCCGTCTTCGACTGTCCGTAGGCGACCCAGCGGTCGTACGCGCGGTGCTCGAAGTGCGGGTCGTCGAAGAGGACGGGCGAGAAACGGTGGCCCCAGGAGGACACCGACACGACCCGGGCCCCGTGCGCCCGGCGCAGCGCGGGCCGCAGGCGTGCCACCAGCTGGAAGTGGCCGAGGTGGTTCGTGGCGAACTGCACCTCGTAGCCTCGGGCGTCCCGGGTCAGCGGGGTCGCCATGACGCCCGCGCTGTTCACGAGGATGTGCAGGGGGCGCCCGGAGGCGAGGAAACGCTCGGCGAAGGCGTCGATCGAGGCGGGATCCAGCAAATCCATGGTCTCGATCTCGACGCCGTCGATGCCCTTCAGCGCGGCCTCGGCCCTCTCGGTGTCCCGCGCCGGGACGACGACCTCGGCGCCCGCGGCACGCAGGACGCGCGCGGTCTCCAGGCCGATGCCGGAATAGCCTCCGGTGACGACGGCGACCTTTCCGGTCAGGTCGATTCCCTTGATGACGTCCTCGGCGGTGGAGGCGGCGTCGAAGCCGGAGTGCAGGGGTACTTGGACGGTGGTCATGGCTCGGGTCTCCTTGTCTGTGCCTTCCCGACCACCGTAGGACCGGCCGCCCGTACGATGAATGCTTGAGAGTCCGCATAACTTGCGCGATAGTACGGATATGCCTGTCGACCCGCTCTCCGACACCCTCGGCCTGATGGACGCCCGCTGCATCGTCTCCGGCGGCTTCACCGCCGGCGGTGACTGGGCGCTGCGCTTCCCCCGGCCCGACCGGCTCAAGATCACCGCGGTGGTGAAGGGGAGCATGTGGGTGGCCGTCGAGGGCATGCCGGACGCCGTCCGGCTGGAGCGCGGCGACGTCGCCGTGTTCGACGGCAGCCGGGCGTTCGTGGTCGCGAGCGATCCCACGCCGGACCCGGTGGACGCGACGAGGCTCTTCGCCGACACCCCCGGGCCGATGATCCGCTACGGCGGTGGCGAGGACGTCGTCTTCGTCGGCGGCCATGTCGAACTGGGCCGGGCAGGCGAGGAGTTGCTGCTGCACGCCCTGCCGCCGCTGCTGCATGTGCGGGCCGCCGCGGAGGAGGCCCCCGTGCTGCGCTGGCTGCTCGACCAATTGCTGCGTGAACTCACGGCCGGCCGGGCGGGTGCCGACTTCGCGGCCGACCAGCTCGCCCAGCTGATGTTCGTCCAGGTGCTGCGCGCCTATCTCGCGGACGCCGACGCCCTGCCCGCCGGCAGGCTGCGGGCCCTCGCCGACGAGCGCATCTCCCCGGCGCTGCGCCTCATGCACGCCGACCCGGCCCGCCCCTGGCAGCTGGAGGAACTGGCCAGAGCGGCGGCCATGTCCCGCACCAGCTTCGCCCAGCGGTTCCGGACGGTGGCCGGCGTCCCGCCCCTGACCTATCTGCTGGACTGGCGCATGAGCCTGGCCAGGCGGGCGCTGCGGGACGGTGAGACGTCCGTGTCGGCCCTCGCGCAGAAGGTGGGCTACACCTCCGAGAGTGCGTTCAGCAACGCCTTCAAGCGGACGACCGGCGTCGCGCCCAGGCGCTACCGGGATGTCGCGCGGGCGGCTCTCACGGGCTGAGCCGCTCCTCCAGGCGGACCGTGACGGTGTCGCCCTCCTCCTTGCCGATCGCCCTGCGGATCCCGGCGTTCACGGGCAGTTTGTGCGTGCCGTCGCCCAGGGCCATGAAGGAACCGTGGAAGGGGTGGCCGTCGATCGTGCCGCGGACCTTGACGAGTCCGCGGGTACCGAAGAAGGCCACCGACTCGGGCCAGACCACGTAGGTCCAGCCGCCCTTGCCGGGGCTCCTGCGCAGCACCTCGGTGAAGTGCCGGTTCAGCCTGCCCGCCCCGCCGACCGTGCCCATGTGATCCTCCGCTTCTGGTGAGTCTCCTGTTAAGGAGACCACCGGAAGCGGCGGAACTCATCGCGGCCGTGCCGTCCGAAGGGACACGGACCACCTTGGGCCGAAGACGGAACCGTCGGCCTACGCCGGCACGCGGTCCAGGAATCCGTGCACGCCGCGGATCCGGCCGTCGTCGTCCAGGGTGATCACGTCGAATCCGGCGACGGGAGCCGAGCCGTCCGTCTCGTCGACCAGTTCCCAGCCGAAGCGGGCGATGTCGTGGTGCCCGTCGACCGTCCCCGCGAGCCGGAAGGAGAATCCCGGGAACTGTTCGTGCGCCGCCGAGATCACGGCGGCGATCCCCGCGTGCCCGCGCACGTCGGCCAGCGGGTCGGTGTAGCGGCCGTCGGCGCTCCAGGCGGCGGCGACCGCCTTGGTGAGCGCGTCCGGCTCGGCCGCGTTCCAGGCCTCCAGGTAGCGGGCGACGGCGGATTCGTAACGGTCGGTGTTCTCGGACATGGCTGATCGGCCTCCGGCGAAGGGGATACGGACTGGTCGAGGGCCGGATGCGGAGGCGCGGTGGCACGCCGTCATCCGGTACCGGAACCATGCCCGGCGGCCCCTGAGAGCGTCGATTACCTCCCGGGTAAGGGCGCCGGGTCGCGTTTCGGCCAAAGGGGTAGGTGAATATGCCAAGAGACTGGCTGGAATGGCATGGTGACAGAGTGTCAGGAGTGGCGATACTCGATGAGGAGGGCGATTCGGCCACGCCCGAGTGCAGCACCACTGTGTACCACGGATGCCCGGTACGACCGTCGACCACGGACGAGCCGCGTGCAGTGAACGAGCCGCAGGGAAAGTGAGGACGGCCCGGCAGCGAGCGTTGCAATGGGGGAGCGATCGTGCACGACGAATTCCTGTGCCACGTCACCGCATACGGAGTGTGCGGGGGGAGACGCGTCGGCGTCCCCCTGGGAACATACCGCGCGCCCACCCTGGCGCTTGCCCTGTGGTGGATGCGGGACCGTGCCTCGTGGATGGCCGAACGGCTCGACCCGCAGCCCGAGGACCCCACCTTCCCGCCGAACTCGATCGCCCCGGTGTCGGACACCGTCCCGGACGTGCCCAGCATGCTGCGCGCCTGGTGCGGGGACAGCGGTCAACAGGAGCTTGTCGCCGAGGAGCTGGCCGCCGGGAAGCTCGTCCGCATCGCCACGAGCGACGACACCACCGAGTACGAACTGCTCGCCGAATCCGTGGACGCGCTGCGCATGCAGCGGACCGCCGCCGTACTCGGCACCTCCGCCGCCTGACCGCGCCGGCGGCCGGTTCGCCGCCCGCGCCGCACCGAGGACCAGCACCGGCACCGGCAACAGCACCGGTACCGGCGTCGACGCCGGCCGCTCCGGATCGACCGCTCCCCGCGCGACGACCGGGACCCCTCACCGACGGGTTCCCAGAGCGCCATTCGGCGTGCGTGGCGGATCCGGCGTCACGGAGTCGCCCGCGGCCTCCGCCGGATCTCCGGTGTTCGCAGAGGGGAGACGCCTCAGTCCGTGCGCACGACGAGGGCGTAGTCCCCGAGCCCGATCAGCAGCTCACCGGGAAACTCGCCGGACGTCGTGCGGATCCCCTCGATCCGCCCGGTCGCGGGGTCGAAGGCGATGTCCCGCACGGTCCCGCGTTCGTCGCCGCTCTCGGTCAGGACCCGCGCGCCGAGGGCTTCGCGATGCGGCGGAGCCGTGGACGGCAGGGTGTCCAGGACGGTCTCCGAACGCACCAGGACGGCGTCGGGACCGACCGCGTGCAACACGTCCCAGGCCAGTGAGGTCTCCTTGCGGCCGCGTGCCCGCGCGATCCGCAGCCGGCTGACCAGCCCGGCCTCGGCGTCGATCGTGAGCGACTTGACCACACCGATCTCGGTGGCCTCCCCGAGGGTGACGACCGGCAGCCCGTTGATCTCGGAGAACAGCGTCACGGTGTCTCTCCCGTCGCGTGGAACGCGTCGACCTGGGCGGCGAAACCGGCCAGGTCGTCAGCGACGAACCGGGTCGCGTCCGCGGGAATGACGAGCGCCTGCCCGGACACGGCGAGGGTCTCGCCCCGCGGGACGAACACCTTGCGGCGACGGCGTGCCGAACCCGACTTCGGTGTCTCGCGGGCGGCGATCCGGAACCCCACCACACGTCCGCTGGTACCCGCCTCCACGACCAGGTCCAGTACGGTGCCGACCTCGGTGCCCGCGTCCGTGAGGACCTTGGCGCCCACCACCCGGCCGTGCGCGGCCTCGCCGCGCGCGACCACCGCGGCCGGTTCGGCGAGGACCTCCCGGCTCCGGATCATGACGGCGTCGTGGCCGACCGAGTGCACCGCGCTCCAGGGCAGGCTCGCCTTCAGCGGTCCCGCGAACAGTCCCCGGCCGCTGAGCGTGAATCCGGTGACGCGTCCCGCCGGTCCGTCGAAAACGGTGTCCCTGAGCTGCGCCACCACGTCACCCCCCAGGGTGACCACCGGTCGTCCGCCCAGGCTGCGCGCGGCGGTCAGCTCGCTCATCGCACGTCCCGCTTCCCGAACCGCCGCCCGCGCTGCACGGCGATGACGGTCCCCGACCGCCTGCTCGTCTGCACCCAGGCCACCGTCGCGCCCAGCAGCGCCAGGGCCGCGACCACGACGACCGGCCACATCCACCAGACCATCGTCCACCTCCGGACTTCCAGGCCCGGCCGCCGTCGACCGGATTCGGCTCCGTCCGGGTGCCCCGGCAGGACGGGACAATGCCCCGTGCGGTGATTCCCTCCCGGACGACATGCGCGGCGCCGGCCGCGGGGGACGACCCCGCTCAGCGGGTCTGCGGCCCGCTCCCCTCGCGGCGCTTCCTGCCGGACCAGTCGAGGCAGACGATCAACGCGTCGTCCAGCGGCTCGGTGACGCGGTAGCCATCCAGCTCGTCGAGGACGGCACGCGGTACGTCGGCCGCGGGCAGCAGGGCCGTGGCGGTCACCGCCCGGGCCAGCGCCCGTTCCCCGAAGGCCTCTCCGAGCGGGGACAGGGCGTCGTAGACACCGTCACTGACCACCAGGAGCCGGTCGCCGGGCAGGACGGCGAACTCCTGCGGCAGGTAGTCGGACTCCTCGAACATGCCGAGCGGCAGCTGTGCTTCGAATTCGATCCGTTCGACGGCCGTCCCCCGTCTGCGCCACAGCCGCGGCGAGCCGGCATCCACGGCGAGCACCCTGCCGGTGGCGAGGTCGAACGACAGGAGCAGCGCCGAGACGTGCTGGTCGCCGTGGTGCTGGGCGTAGATCGCCTGGTCGGCGAGCCTGGCCTGGTCGGCGACCGGGAGGTCGGCACGGCGGGCGTTGCGCAGGGCGCCGACGGCCAGCTGGGTCAGCAAGGAGGCGTGGATGCCGTCCCCCATGCCGTTGAGGATGGAGAGGGTGAGCCGGTCCGCGTCCGAGGACCAGTCGAAGTTGTCCCCGCGCACCGCGTACGCGGGCTCCAGCTGCGCGCCGATGGAGAACTCGTCGCGGGCGCTGGCCCGGCCGGGGAGCAGCTCCCACTGCATCTCGGCGGCCAGGGTCAGCCGGCCGACCCGGCGCGCCTGCCGGTAGACGTCGGTGTCGCGTTCGGCCACGACGATCTCGTGGCCCAGCAGCTCGGCCACCTGAGCGAGCTCGTCGGTCAGCTCGAGGCCCACGGACCCCGGCGGCAGCCGCACCGTGAGCACGCCGAGGCGCTCGCCGCGGGCGGTGACCGGCAGGTGGAGAAGCAGGTACTCCCCGTGCCGGGGGTGTTCCTCGTGCGGTGCCTGGCTCCCGAACGCCCGGCCCTCGGCGCTGTTGTGCAGGGAGACGGCGCGCGAGGGGTCGCCGGGTGCCTCGACCGGCTGGAGCACGGTCAGTCCGTAGTCCGCCATGCGCAGATCGGCGCCGGTCGCTCCCCAGACGTCCGTCAGGAAAGTGCGCAGGGTGTCGAGCAGCGCGTGCGGAGGGGTCGCGCGCAGGGCTCGGTCGACGTCGTTCACAGAGGTCACGGTCGTGGTGGCTTTCTCGTGCGGTTCGCGTGCGGGTGGTGTGGTGGGTGCGGAGGGCCGGGCGGGGAGACCGGCCGGGTGGGCCGTCATGGCTGGCCAAGCCCCTCAGGAGATGACAAGGTGGTCCGGTGCCGCGCTCGATCCGTCCACCCGTGTCCCGAGACGATGCCGCGCAAACGCTGGACGCCGTCGCGGAACTTCTCGAACTTCTGTGGGGCCGAGGGCAGGAGGCCGCGCCGTCCGGCCCGGTGCCGCCCTCACAGCTACGGGCCCTGATCGTGATCGAGCAGGGCGGTTCGATGAATCTTCGCTCGCTCGGCGACGCTCTGGCCTCGCGTCCCTCCTCGGTCAGCCGTCTGTGTGACCGGATGGAGGCCGTCGGGCTGATCCGCAGGGCGCCGAGCACGACGAGCCGGCGCGAGGTCGAGGTCGCGCTGAGCCCGCTCGGCGAGCAGGTGCTGCGCGAACTCCGTGACCACCGCGCGCGCGAGGTGCGGGCCGTCCTGGAGCGGATGTCGTCGGCGGACGTCGCCCGGCTCACCGAGGGGCTCGAAGCGTTCCGGGCGACCGCGCTGGACCAGCTCGACGAGCGGGGCGGCGGCTCCGGCCGGGAGCCGGGGCGCGCGACCGGTACCGGTTAGGTTCCTTTGCGTACCGGTTAGCTCCATTAGAGGTCCCTCCACCGCGACGACCAGCCCCCAGGGACGCCTGACTCGGGGTCGCAGGGGGACCAGATTGTTGCCTGACAGCAATTGTTGTCAAATGACAACGATCGGATACGGTGGGACCTGGCGCAGCTCCCTTGCGGCGCTGCGGTGTACCGCCCCGTGCGCGTATTCCTCTATACCGCACGTTCCGACGACATCCCGAAGGATCGCTGTGCATTCAGGCCGGAGTCCAGGTCAGGCGGCCCTTTCGCTGTCCACGCGCGAGGTCGGTCCGGCGACCGTGATCGCGGTCGCAGGCGAGGCCGATCTCGACAACGTGGGGAGCCTCGGCGCCGCCCTCGACGCGGCGGCGCGGACCCCCGAGGGGCCGGTGGTCCTGGACCTGGCCGAGCTGACCTTCGCGGACTCGACCACGATCAACGTCGTCCTGCGCGCCTACGGGGTCCTCGGTCCCCGGCTCAGACTCGCCGCGCTCACCCCGTTCGTGGAACGGGTGCTGGGCGTGACCGGGGTCTCGGAGGTCGTGCCGGTCTTCCGGACCGTGGCGGAGGCGCTGGAGAACGATGCGGTCTGAGAGCGGCTCACAGGGACGGGTCGGGCGACGGGCGATGCGCCCGATGTCCGTGGGCGAGCGACGGACCGAGCGAGCGCAACGCGGCCAGCAGACCGTCCAGGTCGGCATCCGGCATCCGCCGCAGCGCGTCCGTGATCCAGTTGCTGCGGTGCGCGCGTACGCGGTCGAGCACGGCACGGCCGTGTCGCGTCAGGCTCAGGCCGACGCCCCTGCGGTCCGCGGCGAGTGGCGCGCGGGTCAGCAGTCCCGCCCCCTCCAGGGTGTCGCACACGCGGCTCGCCCGGGAGCGGCTGATCCGTGCCCGGTCGGCGAGCGCGGCGAGGCTCAGACCGGGAGACGAACCGACCAGGGTCAGCGCACGCAGCAGCGGCGGCGACAGCCGGCTGTCGACGGCGACCGCCGTACGGGCCGACACGGAGACCAGGATCTCGGCCACGTCCGCCAGCTGATCGGCCGCGCGGAGCAGCGCGTCGTCCCGTACCCGAGGAGGCGCGGCGTCCGTTGCCGTCAGTCGCAGGGGCCGGTCGTCCGGCCCGGGGAGGAAACCCTCGTCCGGTCCCCGGAATGTCCCCCCTTCGCGTGCCACGGCGGAGTCCCCGCCCCCGTTCCCGTCCGTGTCCGGTCCGCGGCGGAAGCCCCCGTGCTCGTACGTCTCCCCGAGGGGAGCGTCGTGCGGTCCCCCGGGCGACGCGCCGTCCCGGCCTTCGGGGGTCTGTCCATCCATCCGTCCGCACCCTTTGCTCGTACCGGAGATTCGGTGACCCGTGAGGCCCTCCGACTGGTGGCCCTGCCCGTCCGAGCCGGGATGACACCGGTACCGTGTGGGGATCGTGTGCCGAAGGGGGTGAGGGCGGCTCGCGGCGCCGGCTCCGGACCCGGTGCGACCCGAGTGGACATCGGGGTGAATGTGGAGGGCGCCACTGGGTATGCGCTCTTGTGCAGCGGCGTCCGGACACGCAGTCCGCGGACGTATCGGCATCCGAGAGAGAACCACATGATCGAGCCCTTGGACGGAGCAGTGATACCGCCTGGCTTCGACGTGCCCGTGGACCCGCTTCGGCGAGCGGCGCACTACACCGGCGAGCCGGGGTGCATCGCGGACGCACGCGCCTTCGCGGAACTGTTCCTCGAACAGCTCCGGTCGGAGTGGTGTGCCGAGATCGACGCGCGGGCCGACGGCGACCTCCTGCTGGTCGTGAGCGAGCTGGTCACCAACGCGGACCGGCACAGCCACGGGCCCTACATCCTGGAGCTGGAGGGGACCGACGTCTCCGTGACGGTCACGGTCTACGACAGCAGCGCCACCCTGCCCCGGCGCTATCCGCGTGATCCGCAACGCATCGGGCGGCACGGACTGGAGATCGTTCACGCGCTGGCGACGGAGGTGACCGTCGGGCGCGTTCCGGTCGGCAAGTGCGTCAAGGCACAGCTCGACCTGCGCCGTTGACCCGGCCGCCCGCGCAGCGGGGACGGACCGGTGGCGACGGCACGGCAGGGGGCGGCAGGGCCGTCGAGTCGGCCGCCCCGGGCATGGACCGAGGCGGAATACCAGTAGGCTCGCCACAGTCGATGGTCGGCGTCGGTCACTCAAGGGGGACGAACGTGGCGGAGCGCACGCCGCGGATCGGTGAACGTACCGCGGTACCGCGCCAGGTGAGTTCCGACCCCCGCTGGGGCCTGGATGCCACCGCGGCGCTGCTCCTCGTCGAGGACGATGCCGGTGACGCCCTCCTGGTGCGGGAGGTGCTGGCCGACAGCGGTCTGCCGATGGACGTCACCTGGTGCAAGTCCCTGGCCGAGGCGCGGGCGTTTCTGCAGGCCTCGAAGCACGCGGTGTGCGTGCTGCTGGACCTGCACCTGCCCGACACCCACGGACTGAGCGCGGTGCGGCTGGTGCGCGACGCCTCACCGGACGCGGCCGTGGTGGTACTGACCGGACTCGCCGAGAACGAGGCGGGTCTCGCCGCGGTGGCCGAAGGGGCCCAGGACTTCCTCTCCAAGGACGGTCTGAACCCGGAGGAGCTGAGCCGGGCGGTCCGGTACGCCCTCCAGCGCAAGCAGGTGGAGCGGTCGAGCGCCGAACTCCAGGCGAGCAGGCTGCTGGCACAGGAGAACGCCCGGCTGGAGCGCGGGCTGCTGCCCACGCCCCTGCTGCGCGGTGATCGGTGCCAGGTCGCCTCCCGCTACAGCCCGGGACGCGACCACGCGCTGCTCGGCGGCGACTTCTTCGACGTCGTCGAGAGCGAGGACGGCACGGTGCACGCGGTGATCGGGGACGTCTCCGGCCACGGCGCCGCCGAAGCGGCCCTCGGTGTCTGTCTGCGGGTGGCCTGGCGGGCCGCCGTGCTCTCCGGATGCGTCGGGCCGCCCCAGGTCCGTCTCCTGGAGGAGATCCTCGAGGCCGAGCGCGCCGAGGACTACATCTTCGCCACCCTCACCATCCTGCGACTGTCCAGGGACCACAGCCGGCTGACCGTGATCCGTGCCGGACACCCGGGGCTGCTCGTCCGCACCTCGCAGGGCATCGAACTGTTCGAACCGCCGGTGGGACCCGCGCTGGGGCTGGTCCCGGGCGGGGCGCACTGGCCGGAGACCGAGCTGCCCGCGCACGACATCAGCGCGGTGACGCTGTTCACCGACGGACTCTTCGAGGGCGTCGTGGGACCGGACCGGCGGCTGGGTGAGGAAGGACTGCTCGAGGTGGCGAGGAAACACATGGACCTGCACGGTCGTCCGTTCGTCGACGCGGTGGTCGAGGACGTCGCGGCGCAGAGCACGTTCCACGGAGGACTCGCCGACGACGTGGCGGTCCTGCACCTGGCGACGGACGGCGGCTCGTGACCCGTACCACAGTGACCCCCGGGCCCACCGTCGACGCCCCGGCGGGCAGGTCCAGCAGAGTCGCCCGGCTGACCGTGCAGGGCTGGATCCACGTCGTACTGGCCGTCAACGTACTGCTGGTGATCGTCTTCGCGGTGTCCGGCGGAGTTCTCCAGGCCCGTGCCGACGACCGCACCGACCTGCTCACCGACCTCATCCAGCCCGCCCGTTCCACCGCTTTCCAGCTGGAGACCTCGCTGGTGGACCAGGAGACGGGCGTACGGGGCTACGTGCTGAGCAAGGACACCAGCTTCCTGGAGCCGTACGAGTCCGGGGTGCGCGACGAGGCGACACTGCGCACCCGTCTGGGCACGCTGCTCACCGGCCAGCCCCGGATCGCGGCCGACCTGCACGCGGTGCAGCGGGCCGGCGACGCCTGGCGCCGCGACTACGCCAAGCCCCTGATCGAGTCGGTCCGTACGGGCGGTCGCGGCGCGCCCGGACTGGAGGCCAGCAAGGCCCAGTTCGACGTGACCCGGAAGCTGCTCTCCACCATGGAGACGGACCTCGGGCAGTTGCGCGACCGGACCCGCGCGTCGGCGGAGGAAAGCCGGCAGTCCCGAAACCTCTTCTTCGGCTGCACGCTCGCCGCCTTCCTGGCGAGCGGACTGGCACTGACCCTGCTGCTGCACCGCATCGTCGGACGGCCGCTGAGGACCCTGGAAGCGGCCTCGGTCGACGTCAGCGGCGGAGCGTTCGAGCGCAGGATCCGGCTCGACGGGCCACGGGACCTGGAGGCGGTGGCACGGGCCGTCGAGGAGATGCGCCGCCGCATCGTCGAGGAGCTCTCCGCCTCCATGGCCCGCGAGACGCTCCTGGAACAGCGGACCGCGGAACTCGACGCCCAGACGCTGGAGCTGAAGCGCTCCAACGCGGAACTGGAGCAGTTCGCCTACGTCGCCTCCCACGACCTGCAGGAACCCCTGCGCAAGGTCGCGTCCTTCTGTCAGCTCCTGGAGAAGCGCTACGGCGGCCAACTGGACGACCGCGCCAAGCAGTACATCGACTTCGCCGTCGACGGGGCCAAGCGCATGCAGACCCTCATCAACGACCTGCTGACCTTCTCCCGGGTCGGCCGCGTGGGCGAGAAGCTGGTGCCGGTCGCGCTCGACGACGTACTGGACCGGGCACTGGGAAACCTCAGCGTGGCCCTGGACGAGACCGACGCCCGTGTCGTGCGCGAGGGACCGCTGCCCACCGTGACGGGCGACGCGACCACCCTGACGATGCTCTGGCAGAACCTGATCGGCAACGCCGTGAAGTTCCGCGAACCCGGGCGGGTACCCGAGATCGTCGTCCACTGCGACGCGGCGGACGGGGAGTGGCGGCTGGGGGTGCGCGACAACGGGATAGGCATCGACTCCCAGTTCAAGGAGAAGGTCTTCGTCATCTTCCAGCGGCTGCACGGCCGTGACGAGTACGACGGCACGGGGATCGGGCTTGCCGTCTGCCGGAAGATCGTCGAGCATCACGGGGGCACCATCACCCTGGACGGCGTCGCGGGCGAGGGTACGGACGTGTCCTTCACCCTGCCCATGGCGCGGCCCGAACCCGATCCTCGGGTCGACGAACCAGCGCGCCCACCCGAAGGAGTACGCACGTGACCACCCGCGTCGAACCCATCCAGGTCCTGCTCGTCGAGGACGATCCCGGCGACGAGCTCATGACCCGTGAGGCGTTCGAGGACAACAAGATCCGCAACGCCCTGCACGTCGTACGGGACGGCGAGGAGGCCCTCGACTTCCTGTACCGCGTCAACCAGTACGTGGACGCGCCGCGGCCCGACCTGATCCTGCTCGACCTCAACCTGCCCAAGTACGACGGGCGTCAGGTGCTGGAGCGCATCAAGTCGGACAGTGATCTGGCGCACATCCCCGTCGTCGTCCTCACCACCTCCTCCGCCGAGGAGGACATCCTGCGCAGCTACAAGTTGCACGCCAACGCCTATGTCACCAAGCCGGTCGACCTCGACCAGTTCATCGCCGCCGTCCGGCAGATCGACGACTTCTTCGTGTCCGTGGTGAAGCTGCCGAAGAGCTCCTGACCACCGCCGGCCCCGCGCGTCCATGAACGGGCGAAGTCGGGGAACAGGGACAGGGGCGGCACCAACCTTGCCGACCAGCAGATCAGTTGCCGAGACGCGAGGGTGGGCTTCCATGAGAAGGCGCAGGACAGGGCGACGAACAGGCGCCGGGACGGCCCGTCTGCCGAACGTGGAGACCCTGCTGCGGGCCGGCCCCTCCGGGTGGCGGCGGACCCTGGCGGGCGGTCTCCTGTGGGGCGGCGCGGCCGCGGCCCTCGGCGCGTCCGGGGACCGGACCGCGCGCCGGGCGGCCCTCCGGGGCATCGGCACCGTCGCGATCGCCTCGGCCGTGACCCGCGCCGTCGCCCGCCCCGCGGTGCGCAGGACGCAGCCACTGGACGCGGCCGGCCGGATCGCCTCCGCGGCCGCCTTCGCGGCGGGAGTGCTCCTCGAAGCACCCCGGTACGGCCTCCTCGTGGTGCCCGGCGCCGCCGCGCTGACCGCGGCACGGATGCGTGCCGAGGTCCGTCACCCGGGCGACGTGGCCGTGGGGGTCGCGATAGGCGCCGGTGCCGCCGCGCTGACCGCCCGCTGGTGGCCGGTCAAACCGGAGGCCGCCGCCGCCGCGGCACCGCCGCGCCGCCCCGCGCCCGCACTGCCCGGCGGCGCCGGGCTGCACATCGTGGTCAACTCGGCCTCGGGCCTGTCGTGGAGCGCCGACAGCCCCGACGCGAGCGAGTATCTGCGCGCGGCGCTGCCCAAGGCCGACATCACGGTGGCCCTCCAGGGACAGGACCTCGTGGAACTACTGGAGGAGGCCGGCCGCCGCGCGAAGGAGCGGGGCGGCGCGCTCGGCGCCTGCGGCGGTGACGGGACGATCAACGCCGCGACGGAGGTCGCCGCCCGGCTCGGCGTGCCCCTCGCGGTGTTCCCCGGCGGCACGTTCAACCACTTCGCCGTGGACCTGGGCAACCAGTCCCTGGAGGACGTGGTGGGTGCCGTGCAGGCCGGCGAGGCGGTGGTCGCGGACCTCGGGCGTGCCCGCGCGCCGGGCGGAGCGGAGCACGTGTTCCTCAACACCTTCAGCCTCGGTGTCTACTCCGAGCTGGTCGGCGCCCGCGCGAAGCTCGAGGAACGGATCGGGAAGTGGCCGGCGCTCGTGGTCGGCCTCGCCGGTGTCCTCGCCAAGGGCAGCCCCGTGAACGTCTCCGTGAACGGCCGTCCCAAGCGCCTGTGGCTGCTCTTCGCGGGCAACGGCATCTACCACCCGGCCGGGTTCGCGCCCACCTACCGGACCCAGCTCGACGACGGCCTGCTGGACGTCCGCGCCGTCGACGCCGGCACCCCGCTGGCCAGGACACGTCTGCTGCTGGCGGTGCTGACCGGCACCCTGCACAACAGCCGGGTCCTCACCACCGCACAGGTACGCAGCCTGCGCCTCGAAGCACTGCACGGCGACCCGCAGTTCTCGTACGACGGCGAGGTCACCCGGGTTCCGGCCGGCCGGCTGGTGCTGGACAAGCTGACCCGGGCCGTGACGCTGTACCGGCCCGCGGAGAAGGACCAGTGGCTGCGCTGAGGCGTGCTCAGGGTACGCGTCTCCTCGCGTGAGCGGCCGGGACGAGGAGGAGTTGACGCCCTCGGGACGGAGGGCGTCAACTCCTTCCTGTCGCAATCGCGTTGACGGGTGAGGCGTGCTCAGCCGGTGAGTACGGAGTCGTCGGCGGTCCGGGCTCCCGGCAGCCGGTGGCGGGCCGCGACCAGTGCGGTGTCGACATCCTTCGTACCGGTCGAGACACAGAGCGTGTAGGCCAGGTCGTCCATGCGCCGGCGGACCTCCGCGCCGCCGTTCTCGGCGTGGAGCGTGCGCAGGGTGACGTACTGCTCGACGAGATTGCGCAGAACCACGGGGTGGGCCATCAGCACGGTGTCCTCCGGACGGGTGGGCCGACATGTCGGTGAGTTTCCGCCGTCGGATACCCCCTCCCTCCGGGCGTAGTCGACCCGGGTCCGAGGGCCGGAAATCCGGTGGCGGATGCCCCGCCGGCGGGGCGATGCCCTTGCGCATGGCCGATACCGCCTCTGCGCAGTCCGGGAGCACCCGACCCGATCGGAACTTCGGCTGGTGGGACATGTCCGTTCACCCCGACGACGATCCACGCACCGACGGGGGATTCGCCGGGGAGCGGGACACCCTCGTCGGGTTTCTCCGCGACCAGCGGCTGACGTTGGAGATGAAGTGCGCCGGTCTGGACGCCGCGGCGATGGCCCGGCGTTCGGTCGGGCCCTCGAACCTCTCCCTTCTCGGCCTCGTGCGCCACCTGGCCGGGGTCGAACAGACCTGGTTCCGGCGGGTGATGGCCGGTCAGGACGTGCCCCGGCACTACCGGTCGAAGGACGACCCGAACGGCGACTTCGACGGCGCGGTGCCGGACGCCGACGTGGTGGCCGAGGCCTGGGCCACCTGGCGCTCCGAGGCGGCCTTCGCCGAACGGTTCGTCGGGGAGGCCCGCGACTTCGACGTCACCGGGGCGAACGGCGACGAACCGATCTCGCTCCGCGAGGTCCTGGTGCACACGATCGAGGAGTACGCCCGGCACAACGGCCACGCGGACTTCCTGCGCGAGCGGATCGACGGCAAGGTCGGCCAGTGAGCGACCCGGTCAGTCGTCACCGGCCGACTTCCGCCGCGTCAGCAGGAGTTCGTGCAGGTAGCGCTTGGTGATCGACCCCGCGTGGCGTGTCTCGATCAGGTCCTCCACACACCGCAGCAGACCGCGGCGCGCGGGCGCGTCCAGCGCGCGGTGCCCCGAGTAGGTCAGCAGCACGTCGATGTACTCCCGCGTCGAGTAGGTGATCTCCTGCGCGAAGCGGTACGAGGTGACCCGGCCCCACCGCTCCAGCTCACCCGTGTCCGTGGCGACGTCCGCCTCGTCCGATGCCCGCAGTCCGGGCGGGGTGGCCGGGTCCCAGCGCTCGTAGCACGCCTGGACCCGGGCGAAGAAGTCGGTGCTGCCGCCCGCGACGTGGTGCGTGGTGACCAGCGCGAGGACCCCGTCCGGGCCGAGCGCGTCCCCAGCCCTGGCCACCCGTACCGCGGGGTCGAGCCAGTGGAACGCGGTGGCGCACACCACGAGGTCGAAGGGATCACGCGGCAGCGGCCACCGCTCGAACTCCGCCACCTCCACCCGCGCCCGGGGGAAGTCGCGGAGGTTGCGCCGGGCCACCGCCGCGAGCGCGGGCCCCAGCTCCACGGCCGTCACGTCGCATCCCAGCCGCGCCAGTGGAACCGTGAGCTGCCCCGTGCCCGGCCCGATTTCCAGGACGCGGACACCGGGCCCGAGGCCCACCCGCCCGGCCAGCTCGTCCACCAGCGCAGCCGGATAGCGGGGGCGGGCCCGGTCGTACAGCTCCGCCGCCTCGTCGAACGTGTCCCGCAGCACCGTCCACACCTCCACCGGTCCGCCGCCACCCTATTGGCTCACGGGGTCCGATTCCCCCGAGAGCGGAATGCCGATCCCTTCCCGTGCCGTCTGGGACTCCTAGGCTGAAAGGGTGAGCAACCAAGCCTCGAACGAAGCCCGTGTCATCCCGCTGCGCCCGGCCACCGCGCCGGATCAGGCCACCCGTCGGCCGCCAGGGGCCGGCGTCCCCGCGGACCGCACGCCGCGGCGGCCCCTTCCGGCCCTGACGCCCCGGCCCACGCCGCCCTCCTCCGGACGCAGGGAGCCGCTGTGGCGCGACCTCGTGGGTGACGTCCTGCGCCGGGAGCGGCTGGCGCAGGAGCGCACGCTCAAGGACGTGGCCGACGCGGCCCGGATCTCGATGCCGTACCTCTCCGAGCTGGAGCGGGGCCGCAAGGAGGCCTCGTCCGAAGTCCTCGCGGCCGCCGCCCGCGCCCTCGGCCTCGGTCTCACCGACCTGCTCTCACGGGCGCAGGACGAGCTCACCCGCCCGGCCCAGGTGCGCCCGGCCCGCCGCCACACCCCGTCGTCCCCGCGTCACGACGGCATGTGCCTGGCCGCCTGACGCGCAACGGACGCTCGCGGCGGGCCGTCTCAGACCGCCGCGAGCCGCCGGCTCAGTACCTCGTCGGCCATTCCGTACGCCACCGCCTCCCGTGCCGTGAAGACCTTGTCGCGGTCCATGTCCGCGCGCAGCGCCGCGACGTCGTGGTGCGTGTGCCGGGACAGGACCTCCTCGACCTGGGAGCGGATCCGGAGCATCTCCCTGGCCTGGAGCGCGAGGTCCGAGACGGTGCCCTGGCGGCCCCCGCTCGCGGGCTGGCCGAGCAGCACCCGCGCGTGCTCCAGCACGAACCGCCGCCCCGGATCGCCCGCGGCCAGCAGCACCGCGGCCGTGGAGGCCGCCTGCCCGACGCAGAAGGTCGAGATGGGCGCCTGGACGAACGTCATCGTGTCGTAGATCGCCATGAGTGAGGTGAACGAACCACCGGGCGAGTTGATGTAGAGCGCGATCTCGCTCTCCGGGCTCGACGACTCCAGATGGAGGAGTTGGGCGATGACGACATTGGCGACCCCGTCGTCGATCTCGGTGCCGAGGAAGATGATCCGCTCCGAGAGCAGCCGGCTGAAGACGTCGTAGGACCGCTCACCCTGCGGGGTGCGCTCGACGACGTTCGGAATCGTGTACGTACCCATGTCAGAGCCCCATCCGCCGTCGCGACGCGGCCGGGCGGACGTCGTCGAGCGACTCCACCACCCGGTCCACCATGCCGTACTCCCTGGCCTGTTCGGCCGTGAACCAGCGGTCGCGGTCGCCGTCCCGGGAGATCGTCTCCACGCTCTGGCCGGTGTGCTCCGCGGTGATCCGCTCGATCGCGCTCTTCGTGAACTCCAGGTTCTGTGCCTGGATCTCGATGTCGGCGGTGGTGCCGCCGATGCCCGCCGACGGCTGGTGCATCATGATCCGCGCGTTGGGGAGCGCGTAGCGCTTGCCGTGCGTGCCCACGCTGAGCAGGAACTGCCCCATGCTCGCGGCGAACCCCATGGCGAGCGTCGACACGTCGTTCGGGACCAGCCGCATGGTGTCGTAGATCGCGAGGCCCGCGGTCACCGATCCGCCCGGGCTGTTGATGTACAGGCTGATGTCGGTGCGCGGGTCCTCGGCGGACAGGATGAGCAGCTGGGCGCAGACCCGGTTCGCGGAGACCTCGTCGACCTGGGTGCCGAGGAGGACGATCCGCTGCACGAGCAGCTGCGCCGACAGATGGTCGTCGAAGCGTGTCGGCGGGGTGTCGCCCTCCTCGGCGCGCGGCGCGCGCGACGGGTTCCAGCCGTTGACGAATGCGGTCATCGGTCCTCCTCGTGGTGGTGCGGCGGGTGCTGCCGCGCTCTCCACCATCGGACCGAGATCCCGCCCGGGTCAGCTTTCTCGGCCCCCGGCAGATTCGCTGTGGGCAGAGGTGCGCAGCGACCTGAAGAAGGCCCGGACGTCGTCGACCAGGAGCTCCGGTTCCTCGGCCGCGGCGAAATGGCCGCCGCGGTCGAACTCCGTCCACCGCACGATGTTGTTCGTGCGGTCCGCGATGTGCCGCAGCGGTACGAAGGACTCGTGCGGGAAGACCGCCAGCGCGGTCGGCACGGTCGAGGTGCCGGGCTGGGTGCCCTGGTAGTCCGCGTGCGCCCGCTCGTAGTAGATGCGGGCCGAGGATCCGGCCGTGCCGGTGAGCCAGTACAGCATCACGTTCGTCAGCATCAGGTCCCGGTCCACGGCTTCCTCCGGGCGGTCCTCGGCATCCGTCCACTGCCTGAACTTCTCGACGATCCAGGCGAGTTGGCCCACCGGGGAGTCGGTGAGCGCGTAGCCGAGCGTCTGCGGGCGGGTCGACTGGATCTCGGCGTACCCGACTTCGTCCCGGCGCCATTCCTGGGTCCGCCGCCACGAGGTCAGGGTGCGCTCGCGCTCCTCGGGACTCAGCGCTGCCAGTTCCCCGTCGGTCGGTTCGGTGTGCGCGGACGAGCCGGGCAGCAGATTCAGGTGGACGCCGGTGAGCCGCTCGGGGAAGGCCCGGCCCAGCTCACGGGAGATGGCGCCGCCCCAGTCGCCGCCCTGGGCGCCGAACCGCGGGTAGCCGAGCCGCGTCATCAGCTCCGCGAACGCGGCGGCCACCCGCTGGAACTCCCAGCCGGTCTCCCGGGTCGGCCCCGAGAGTCCGAATCCGGGAATGCTCGGCACGACCAGATGGAACGCGTCGGCCGGATCGCCGCCGTGCGCGCGCGGATCGGTCAACGGGCCGACGACGTCGGTGAACTCGACGATCGAGCCGGGCCAGCCGTGCGTCATGATCAGGGGGGTCGCCGACGGTTCCGGCGAGCGGATGTGCGCGAAGTGGACCCGCGCGCCGTCGATCTCCGTCGTGAACTGCGGCCACGCGTTCAGCCGGTTCTGCGCCTCCCACCAGTCGTAGCTGTGCCGCCAGTACCGTACGAGCTCTCGCAGGTAGTCCCGGGGCACGCCGTAGGCCCAGCCGACCCCGGGCAGTTCGTCGGGCCAGCGGATGCGGTCGAGGCGCTGATGCAGGTCGTCGAGGTCGCTCTGCGGGAAGTCGACGGTGAACGGTTCGATGCGGGGGGCGTCCGAAGAGGTCATGTCCGCGCATGCTAACGCCGGGCCGCCCGCGCGCGCCGTTGGATTTCGCCCGGCGCGCCGCAGCTCCCGGGGCCGCAGACGGCCGTGCCACCGCCGTACGGGGGACGCGTCGGCGCGTGCCCGACGGGTTCTCCGTACGGAGGCCGTTCGGTGCGTGCCGCCGATGAGTTTTGCGGCGACGATCGGTCTGGACAGATGACCGATGTTCCCCGTTCGAGGAGGTACGGATGTCCGCCGAGGGTTTCACCACGTGTCTGTGGTTCGACGGCCAGGCCGAAGAGGCCGCCCACTACTACGTATCGATCTTCAAGAACTCCCGGCTCGGCAGGATCGGCCGCTACACGGAGGCCGGCCCGGGGCCGGCCGGCTCCGTGCTGGTGGCCGAGTTCGTGGCCAACGGCCAGCGGTTCGTCGCACTGAACGGGGGCCCGCAGTTCACGTTCGACGAGGCGATCTCGTTCCAGATCCACTGCGACGACCAGGAAGAGGTGGACCACTACTGGAACAGGTTCATCGACGACGGCGGCGAGGCCGGACCCTGCGGCTGGGTCAAGGACAAGTACGGCCTGTCCTGGCAGGTCGTCCCCTCCCGGCTCATCGACCTGATGGGCGACCCGGACCAGGAGAAGGCCGCCCGCACGACCCAGGCGATGCTGCGGATGTCCAAACTGGACATCGCCGCCCTGGAGAAGGCGTACGCGGGGGAGTAGCCCACGAGTGCGGCGGGCGGTCCGCTCCTCTCCCGGGGATCAGGCGGGCCGACCGCTGTGCAGGGCCGTGTACGCGCCCTCCCGGCGCAGCAGTTCCTCGTGCGAGCCGACCTCCCGGACGAGACCGTCGTCCATCACCACGATGCGGTCGGCACCCCGGATCGTGGAGCGGCTTCTCGGACGACGCCATCGGCGGTGGTCCTCCCCAGTGGCCGGATACAGGGCGAGCGCTTTCTTCCCGTCCCGTACCGGAGTACACCCGGTCCGGGTCTTCGCCCGGGGCGACACGAGGGGGCACCGTCAGGTCCGCGGACGTGCCGAACGAGGCCTGACGAACGGCGAGTTCGAGGCGCCGCCACCTCAACGGCCTGGTCGGCACGGAATGCGCACGGCGGTCGTGAGACGGTTGCCGGACCACCCGGAACCGTGACCGGCACCGCACAGGAGAGGCCACACATGTCCCGCAATCCCGAGCTGAAGTACCGGACGGTCACCACGTTCCAGCGGTGGATCGGCAATCCGCTGCTGCGACGGCTGCCGTTCCAGACCCTGCTGGAGACCACGGGGCGCACCTCGGGGCTGCCGCGCCGGACACCGGTCGGCGGGCGCCTGACGGGTCGGGAGTTCTGGTTCGTCAGCGAGTACGGCGAGCGGTCGCAGTACGTGCGGAACATCAAGGCGGATCCACGGGTGCGGATCCGGGTCAGGGGCCGGTGGCACGACGGCGTCGCCCACCTGATGCCCGAGGACGACACCCGTGCGCGCCTCAGGAGTCTGCCCCGGTTCAACAGCGCGGCGGTGCGCGCGATGGGCGCGGGACTGATGACGGTACGGGTCGACGTCACCGGTTGACGCCGGTGGGCCGGTCGGAGGAGGGCGCCGGAATGCGGCCGGCCCGGATGCTCCGCGGCGAGCCGGCCCGGATCGTCAGTGGCGCGCCGGCAGGTCGTTCACCAGGACGGCCGCCCCGTCGAACCGGCCCGCCTTGAGGTCCTGCAGAGCCCGCTGCGCCTCGGACAGCGGGTAGGTGTGCGTCGTGGCGCGGACCCCGTGCCGGGCCGCGAGCTCCAGAAAGCCGCGCCCGTCCTCGCGGGTGTTGGAGGTGACGCTGCGCAGTTCCTTCTCGTAGAACAGCTCGCTCTCGTAGCGCAGCGGCGGGGTGTCGCTCAGATGGATCCCGGCGACCGCCAGGATCCCGCCCCGGTCGAGCGCGCGCAGGGCGACCGGGACCAGGTCGCCGACCGGCGCGAACAGGATCGCGCCGTCCAGCGGCTCGGGCGGCTCGTCGTACGCGCCGCGGGCGGAGGCGGCCCCGAGTTCGAGCGCGAGCCGTCGGGCGGCGGGGTCACGGGTCAGGACGTGCACGGTGGCGCCCTGCGCGAGGGCCACCTGGGCGCACAGGTGGGCGCTGCCGCCGAAGCCGTACAGTCCGAGCCGGCCGCCCGGCGGCAGCGCGGTCCGCAACAGAGCGCGGTGGCCGATGATGCCCGCGCACAGCAGCGGTGCCGACGCCACGTCGTCCATGCCGTCGGGCAGGCGGTACGCGTACGCCGCCGGTACGGTCGTGTACTCCGCGTAGCCGCCGTCGGCGTCCCAGCCGGTGTACTCCGAGGCCGGGCAGAGATTCTCGGCTCCCCGTGCGCAGTACGGGCAGGTGCCGTCCGTGCGGCGCAGCCAGGCGACGCCCACCCGGTCGCCGGTCGTGAAGCCGCGCACCTCCTCGCCCGCCGTCGCCACCACTCCGACCACCTCGTGGCCGGGTGTCACGCGCGGTCGCCGCACCGGCAGGTCGCCCTCGCTGACGTGCAGGTCGGTGCGGCACACCCCACAGGCCCGGACGTGCACGAGGAGCTCGTCGGACCGGGGCACCGGCACCGGCCGTTCCACGAAGCGCAGCGGTTCCCGCTCGATCGGCCCGGGGCGGGCCACTTCCCACGCGTGCATCATCACGTGTTCCGTCCCCTCGACGACCACCGGAGTGCCCTCTCCAGTGTGGTCCACGCGGCGTCGCCCGGCGCGCGGCGGCCCCGGAGCCTGGCCAAGGGCTGTCCCGTAATCCCCGGCGGGCGCACGACGACAGCTACGGCACCTCGCCGCGTTGTCGGATCGCCCGAATACGTCCAGTATGAGGACGACCCTCCGCCTTGCGATGCACCGCATCCGACGCCGCGCGCTGATCCACCGGGGATTACGGACAGCCCTTAGCGTGGCAGGGGGCTGCAGAGAGTTCGAGACGCGACCCCGGTACCCGCCGCACCAGGAAGAGTGGATCGCCATGGCCGTAGAGCCCGAGGGAACGCCCTGTTGGGCGGACGCGATGTTCAGTGATGTCGAGGGAGCGAAGAGTTTCTACGGTGACGTGCTCGGCTGGACGTTCGGCGAGTCGTCCTCGGAGTACGGCAACTACACGCAGGCCTACGCGAACGGCAAGGCGGTGGCCGCCGTCGTCCCGCCGATGCCCGGCCAGGAGGGGCAGTCCGCCTGGTGCCTCTACCTCGCGTCGCCGGACGTGGACGCCACCGCCGCGAAGATCCGCTCGCACGGGGGCGAGGTCCTGATGGACCCGATGAAGGTCGGCGACTTCGGTTCGATGCTGATCGCCCGTGACCCGGCCGGCGCGGTCTTCGGGGTGTGGCAGGGCGGCCGCCACGAGGGCTTCGAGGCGCGCGCCGTGCCCGGCGCCTACTGCTGGGCCGAGATCTTCACCCGCGAGCCGGAGAAGACGGACGCCTTCTTCCCGGCCGTCTTCGGCTACCACGCGAAGCAACTGGACGACTCCGCGATCGATTTCAGGCTCTACGACCTCGGTCAGGACCCGGTCCTGGGCCGCATGAGGATGACGGACGACTTCCCGCCCGAGGTGCCGTCGTACGTGAACGTCTACTTCACCGTCGACGACTGCGACGCGGCGGTCGCGAAGGCGACCGGGCGCGGCGCCATCCTCCGCTTCGGTCCGATGAGCAGCCCGTTCGGCCGGTTCGCCGCGCTGAGCGACCCACAGGGCGCGGCGTTCTCCGTGATCGACGTCAGGACGACCGAGGGTTCGATGCCGAGGGCGACCGAGGTGTCCTGAGTCCGGACGGGCACGGGAACCGGGGCCGGCCCGCGCGAGGGGCCGGCCCCGTACGTCACCCGGCGGAACCGATCTCCCGCCCGCGCTGTCTGGGCAGGCATGGCGAGCCTTCTGTTCCTGTTCCTGGCCTTGGCGCCGATGCTGGCGCCCTGCGTGTTCCTGGCCGCCGCCGTGGCGCTCGCCCGACGGGCCCACCAGCGGCTACCGGGCGGCGGGTGGCACCTGCCGAGCGCGTCGACGTGCGCGCTGGCCGCGGTCATGGCCGGCGCGGCGGCGTGCGGCGCGTACGCGCGGGGCGTGATGTCGGGCTTCTACATCCTGGACCCGGACCAGATGTGCGCGGCGAAGGGCGTACCGGGCGATCACATCGTGACGCGGGAGTCGCTGCCGGTCAGTGCGCAGTGCGTGACGTCGGGCGGCGTGGGGACCGAGCTGGTGCCGGGCTGGGTGAATCCCGTGATCTTCCTGGGGATCACCCTGTTCGTGGCCGCCCTGGTGACAGGAGTCCTCGCGGGAGCGCGCCGCCGCCGCATGCCTGCGGTGGAGCAGTTCGTCGTGCCCCTCGGGCCGCCGGCGGCAGAGCGCTCAGCCGCCGAGTGGAGAGCCGGCCGCGACCTCGGCGAACGCCGCGATCAGGGGTGAACGACGGCCGGACTCCCAGGCCAGCAGCACCTGATCGGGCTCGGCGTCCGGTACGGGTACGTAGGTGATGTCCGGCCGTGAGTACTGCTCGGCGACCGAGTGCGGGACCAGCGTGATACCGCTCCCGGCGGCGACGGACTCGAACTTCTCCTCGATGGTGCGGATCGGTACGTCGCCGGGCCGCGGGTCGGAGTAGCGCAGCCAGGTCTCGTCGTCGAGGTCGGCGAGGGCGAGTTCCTGCTTGCCGGCGAGCCGGTGGCCCTCCGGCAGCATCGCCACCCTGGGCTCGGTGTACAGCGGCAGCAGCGTCAGTCCCTCGTCCCGGATCGGCCGGCGGACGTAGGCGAGGTCGACCGATCCGTCCAGGATCAGCTGCTCCTGGTCGTCCCATTCGACACGGCGTGCCTTGACCTCCACCTCCGGGTGCCGGGCACCGAAGGCACGCAGCGCCCGGGTGACGACGATCCCGGCGCGGAAACCGACGACCAGGCGGCTGGGGCCGCGGGACGCCAGGTGCGCGCGCTGCCGGGCGGCATCGGCGGACGCGAGCAACAGGCGTGCGTCGTCAAGGAGTTGGATACCCGCCCGGGTCAACCTCACTGTGTGGCTGTCCCGGACGAACAGTTCGGCGTCCAAGTCCTTCTCCAGCGCCCGGATCTGACGGCTGAGCACGGGTTGGGAGATGTGCAGCCGCTCAGCGGCGCGTCCGAAGTGCAGCAGCTCCGCGACCGTCACGAAGTACCGGACCTTGCGCAGGTCGAGGTCCATGGCCGTCCCTTTCGTCGTACGAGCCCGCCGACGGCGATGCCTCCAGGGTATCGCCGACGCCGAAAGAGGTCTTGGACGGCCGTGGGGAGGTGGGCGCAGGCTGGATCACATCGGATCAACGTGAAGGGACACGTCATGGACCTGCGAGGACAGCGCGTCGTCGTCATCGGCGGTACGGCCGGCATCGGATTCGCGGTCGCCGCGGCGAGCGCGCGGGAAGGCGCCGCGGTGGTCGTCGCCTCGCGGCGGCGGGAGAGCGTGGACGCGGCACTGGAGCGGCTGCCGGAGGGTGCCGAGGGGCACACCCTCGACGCCACCGACGAGGACGCGCTGCGTGCCTTCTTCGAGGGGGTCGGGGCATTCGACCACCTCGTCTACACGGCCGGCGAGTCCCTGCTGATGGGGAGCCTCGCGGAGGCGGATCTCGGGCGGGCCCGGCGCTTTCTGGACACGCGACTGTGGGGCGCGTACGCGGCGGTGAAGTACGGCGCCGCCTCCGTGCGGCCGGGCGGTTCGGTGGTGCTGACCACGGGGACCGCGGGGCGGCGCCCCCTGCCGGGCACGAGCGTGGCGGCGAGTCTGTGCGGCGCGATGGAGGCGCTGACGCGGGCTCTCGCCCTGGAGCTGGCGCCGGTCCGGGTGAACGCGGTCTCGCCCGGCGTGGTCCGCACCGAGCTCTGGCGTGACCTGGCCGAAGAGGAACGGGACGCACTGTTCCAGTCCTCCGCCGAGTCACTTCCGGTGGGCCGGGTGGGCACTCCGGAGGACGTCGCGGAGGCGTACCTGTACCTGATCCGCGGCGGCTACAGCACGGGATCCGTCGTGGTCGTGGACGGCGGTGGCGTCCTGGTCTGAACCGTGCGCGGCCCGGCCGTGGGGACGGCCGGGGCCGCGGCTTCGCAGCCGGCTGAAAAGGCCGGCGCAGATGTTCCGGCCGCGCGCGGCAGCAGGGTTCCGGCCCTGCGAGGCGCCGGTGTCGATGGGCCCCGCGTCCCGGCCGGCGGACGCGGCCGCCAACTTCCCCGCAGCTCACGGCACTTCCGCGCCAACGTTGTCAGATCCGACTGGTCTACACCCTTGACTGGTACAGACCAAGGCGGTTGAGTGTGGGCCCACACCCCCCACCGTGGCCGCCCCGGATGCCGTGACCGACCCCCTCGGCGCGTGCGCACAAGGCTCCGACCTTGCCTCCGGTGCGGCCTGGCACCGCAAAGGAACTGATCCCTTGTCGAAGCGCCGCCTCTCCGCCCTCCTGGCCGCCCTCGTGGTCGGAACCGCCGCACCGGTACTGCTGCCGGCAGCCGGCGCGTCCGCCGCGTCCTGTTCGAGCTATCCGAACTGGGTGGCCGGCACGTCGTACGTCACCGGCAACATCGTCCGCTACACCGACGGCAAGGCCTACATCGCCGAGCACGACAACCCGGGCTACGACCCCGTCATCAGCACCTGGTACTGGGAGCCCTACGCCTGTGACGGCGGCTCCACGAACCCCTCGGGCTTCGTCGTGAGCGAGGCGCAGTTCAACCAGATGTTCCCGAACCGGAACTCCTTCTACACCTACAACGGGCTCAAGGCCGCCCTGAGTTCCTACCCGGGCTTCGCCAACACCGGGAGCGACACCGTCAAGAAGCAGGAGGCCGCGGCCTTCCTCGCCAACGTCAACCACGAGACCGGCGGGCTGGTCTACGTGGTGGAGCAGAACACCGCCAACTACCCCCACTACTGCGACTGGAGCCAGCCCTACGGCTGCCCGGCAGGTCAGTCCGCCTACTACGGCCGCGGCCCGATCCAGCTCAGCTGGAACTTCAACTACAAGGCGGCGGGCGATGCGTTGGGCATCGATCTGCTCAACAATCCCAATCTCGTCCAGACCGACGCCTCCGTCGCCTGGAAGACGGGGCTCTGGTACTGGAACACGCAGTCGGGCCCCGGCACGATGACGCCGCACAACGCGATGGTCAACAGTGCCGGATTCGGCCAGACCATCCGCAGCATCAACGGCTCCCTGGAGTGCGACGGCAGGAACCCCGCGCAGGTACAGAGCCGTGTGGACGCCTACCAGCGGTTCGTACAGATCCTGGGCACCTCGGCGGGCGCCAACCTGTACTGCTGATCGACAACCGCGGGCCGGGCCGGCCGCTCCCCGGGGACGGCGTCGTCCCGGGGCGCGGCCGGCCCACCGCGTTCCGGGGTGGCACCGCAGGTCAGCACCCGGGTTCATACCCGGTGTCACCTCTGGCACGGCACCGTTCGAGCGGCCTCGTGATCGGCCTCGACCCCGCGTGGCCGGGGCGCACGCTCACGCGCCGCACGCTGGACGGTCGGCGTCGCGAGCCCTCGGCCCGCCCCGGAGAGAATGACGCGTTCTCTCCGGGGCGGGCCCGCCCCCTTCGGCCGGGGGCAACCATGCGCATGCGGTATTCGTCCCACCTTGTGGCTGTGCACGTCCGGGCGGCCGAACCCCCCACAGGCATGGCGAGCGAAAGAGACCGCATGCTCCGTATCCACTTCACGTCGTACGACCTCCAGAACATCCGAGTGGCCCGTCAACCCGATCCCCTGTGGGAACTGATGTGCAGCGTGTGCCGACTGGAGGCCGGCCAGGGACCACTGGAATTCGGACACTGGCGCCGCTCCGTCTCCCAACGGTTCGCCGGTGACTCGACCCTCGGCCGCGCGCTGCGCCCCTTACGGGCCCTGATTCCCTCGACCGGCTACATTCCGGACTTCCTCACCCCTCCGGTCACCGGTGGCGGACTGTCCGCGGGCCTCGACCAGCTGCTGCGCACCCCGCGCGTGCAACTGGTCCGTGAGATGTCCCGGCTGGCCGAGTCCCGCCCCCTCCCGACCTGGGCCGCCTCACTGGGCCGCCCGGGCGGCGACGCGCTCAAGTCGCTCGCGAACGCCCTGGGCATCTACTTCCGCGGCCTGCTCGAACCGCACTGGCCGCACATCCGCTCGGCGGTGGGCAACGATGTCGGGGTGCGCTCCCGCGCCCTGCTCGACGGCGGCACCCAGGCGCTGCTCGAGGGTCTGCGTCCGATGGCGCGCTGGAACGCTCCGGTGCTCGAGGTGAACTACCCGATCGAGCGGGACCTGTATCTGGAGGGCCGCGGACTGCTTCTCGTCCCCTCCTACTTCTGCTGGCGCCGGCCCACCGCCCTGGCGGACCCCGGTCTCGACCCCGTCCTCGTCTACCCGGTGGCGAAGGCACCCCTCGCCCTCGCGGACGGTACGGACGACGGGGTCGAACGCCTGCTGGGCCGCACCCGCGCCGCCGTGCTGACCGAGGTCGCGGGGCAGAGCGCCCGCACCACCTCCGAGGTCGCCGGGGCCGTGGGGATCGCGCTGCCCAGCGCCAGCTACCAGATCGGCGTACTGCGTGACGGGGGTCTCGTGGCCAGCCACCGCGACGGCAAGTACGTCCTGCACACGGCCACCCTGCTGGGCCTGCGGCTGCTCGGTAACAGCCCGCGGATCCGGCCGAGGGAGCCGCGCCCCGTGCGGTGAGCGGTCGCCGGGGCGTGGCATGATCGGTGCCATGCTTGAACGCGTTGTGGCCGCCTGTGACGGGGCTTCGAAGGGAAACCCGGGACCGGCCGGATGGGCGTGGGTCGTCGCCGACCACGAGGAGACGCCGACCCGCTGGGAGGCCGGTCCGCTGGGCAAGGCGACGAACAACGTCGCCGAACTCACCGCACTGGAGCGCCTGTTGACGGCGATGGCGCCGGAGGTCCCGCTCGAGATCCGGATGGACTCGCAGTACGCGATGAAGGCCGTCACGACGTGGTTGCCGGGCTGGAAGCGCAAGGGATGGAAGACGGCCTCCGGCAAGCCGGTCGCCAACCAGGAGCTCGTCGCGCGCATCGACGAACTCCTCGACGGCCGCACCGTGGAGTTCCGCTACGTCCCCGCCCACCAGGTCGACGGTGACCGGCTGAACGACTTCGCCGACCGGGCCGCGAGCCAGGCCGCCGTCGTCCAGCAGCCCGCGGGCAGCGACCTCGGCTCTCCGGAGCCTCCGGCGTCTCCCGACACCCCCGCCTCGGGCGCCGTCCGACGCCGCGCCCCGGCCAAGACGCCCCGGCAGGGCTCGGCGGCCGCACGGCAGGGCGCGTCGGCCCGTACGATCAAGGCCAAGTTCCCCGGACGCTGCGTCTGCGGCCGCTCGTACGCGGCGGGTGAGTCCATCGCCAAGAACGGTCAGGGCTGGGGGCACCCCGAGTGCCGTACGCCCGAGACGAGCGACGTCTAGAGCGACGTCCGGTACGCCGGCCAGGCCTCCAGGGCTCCAGGGCTCCAGGGCCCACGGTGACGCGCTGACCGCCGTTGGGACGAGCGTCGCGCACGACGGGCGACGCGCGGGACGGGCGATGCGGTGGCCCCGTCGTGCCAGGGGCCACCGCACCGTGCCCGGCGTCGGCAGGGGAGTGCCTCGGCCGGGAGCGCCGGTGCCTCGGGTCAGGCGACGTCGAACGTGTAGAACGCGGTGTGATCCAGCAGGTCCGAGGGCCGTACGTCGTTCCAGGGCTTCATCGTCTCGCCGAGGTCGACCACATCGGGCGTACCGGAGAGCGGCAGGTAACCGGAGTCGGGGTGGCGGTGCTGCCAGTCGGCCCAGAGCTTGTCTATGTAGGCGTGGTGGAGCCAGAACACCGGGTCGTTGGGGGAGACGCCGGTGGCCATCTGCCCGCCGACCCATACGTGCACCCGGTTGTGGAGGTTGACGCCGCGCCAGCCTTCGAGGTGGTTGCGGAAGCCGTCCGAGGCACTGTTCCACGGCGCCATGTCGTACGTGGCCATCCCGAGCACGGACTCCACCTCCGCACGGGTCGGCAGCTCCCGGACGCCGCTGCCGAGCGAACGCCTCAGGTACGTGCGGCTGTCGACGCGGACACCGATCGTCCAGTTGCCGGCGGAGGCCGCGAAGGGACCGTCCATGACCCGGCCGTCCAGGCTGCGGCCGGTGCCGCCGAGGAAGTCCGGGGCCCACAGGGAGGAGCGGGGCGAACGGTCGGTGCTCCAGTCCCAGTACGGCAGGGCGACCGAGGCGTCCACGGACTGCAGGGCCCGTTCGAACTCCAGCAGGAATCTGCGGTGCCAGGGGAGGAACGACGGCGAACGGTGACCTGTCCGTTCACCGCTGTCCGTGTCGCCCATGATGAAGGCGTTGTGCGTGGTGACGAAGGCGTCGTACCGGCCACTGCGCTTGAGCTGGAGGAGCGCGTCGACGAAGCGCCGCTTCTCGTCGGCGGAGAGGTTCGCCTGGTTCTTGCGTACGGTCATGTGCGGGACTCCACGGTCTGCTGTGCGGTGCTGACGTGCTGCTGGCGTCGCTGTTCGCGGGTGCGGGTGCGGGTGCGGGTGCGGTTGCCGGGTGGGTTCAGGCGAGGGGGACGAGAGGCGCCCCTTGCAGCTCCACGACCGCGGCGCGGGCCGCGGCACGCGGGGTGGCCACCGGGTCGTAGTGGCTGACGACGCTGATCCAGCTGCCGTCCGCGTTCTGCATCACGTGCAGTTCCATCCCGTCGATGAACACGCCGTACCCGGCGCCGTGATGGTGGCCGCCGCCCCCGGCGCGGCCTTCGATCCGGCGGCCCCGGTAGACCTCGTCGAAGGGTTCGGGCCCGTCGTGGTGTCCGGCGGCGGACGCCGAGGCCGAGGCCGTGGCCGAGGTGGCGGTGAGTGCCTGGCCACCGGCCACGGCGGCGAGGGCGGCCGCGGCCCCGAGCGCACGGCGACGAGTGAGTTCCGGCATGCGGATTCCTCCTGGGATCAGCTCTGTTGATGACCCGACATGCCTATCGGTTCGTAGGAGAGGGGGAGAAATCGCCGAATGTCGGTTGGCTGCGATCCGGACAATTGATGTGATGTCGTCCAAGGTTGAACGAAGATGATCTTGCTGTCGAGGCCCTCGCGGTCGACCGGAAGCGGGAATTCCTCCTGTCGGCCCGTGCGCCGTCGGCGATCTTCCCGGGCCGCCGAGTGTCGAGTGGCGCGGCTCACCCCCTCAAGCTGGCGTGAACCGTGAGGCGGGCCCCCTGGATGCCCCTGCTACTCTTCGTGTCCAATTGACCGCTCTGTGTGACATATGGGAGTGCGCGTGAAGATCGCGTGCGTCGGCGGTGGACCGGCCGGCCTCTACTTCTCGATCCTGATGAAACGCCAGGACCCGTCCCACGACATCACCGTCCACGAACGCAACCCGGCCGGGTCGACCTACGGCTGGGGGGTGACGTACTGGGCGGCCCTGCTCGACAAGCTCCACGAGGGCGACCCCGAGTCCGCGCGCGCCGTCCGGGCGAACTCGGTCCGCTGGAGCGACGGGGTCGCCCACATCGGCGGCGAGACGACGGTGCACCACGGCGACGAGGGGTTCGGGATCGGTCGCCGACTGCTGCTCGACCTGCTCGCGGAGCGGGCGCGATCCCTGGGGGTGCGCATCGAGTACGAGCACGAGATCACCGCCGACCGGATGCCCGAGGCCGATCTCGTCGTCGCCTGCGACGGAGTCAACAGCGCGCTGCGCGAAGCCCATGCCGGCCACTTCGGCAGCGACGTCGCCCTCGGCCGCAACACCTACATCTGGCTCGGCACCACCAAGGTCTTCGACTCCTTCACCTTCGGCTTCGTGGAGACGGAGCACGGCTGGATCTGGTGCTACGCCTACCGGTTCGGCGAGGACCTCAGCACCTGCGTCGTCGAGTGCTCACCGGAGACCTGGACCGGCCTCGGTCTCGACCGGACCGGCGAGGCCGACGGTCTCGCCCTGCTGGAGAAGATCTTCGCCGACCTCCTCGACGGGCACGGCCTGATCGGGCGGGAGCACGCCGACGGCAGCGCCCAGTGGCTGAACTTCCGCACCCTGACCAACCGCACCTGGCATCGCGGCAACCTCGTCCTGCTCGGCGACGCCGCCCACACCACGCACTACTCGATCGGTGCCGGCACCACGCTCGCGCTGGAGGACGCCATCGCCCTGGCCGGAGCCCTGGGCGAGCATCGGGAACTGTCCGCGGCCCTGACCCGCTACGAACAGGAGCGCAGGTCCGCGCTCCTGTCGGTCCAGAGCGCCGCCCGGCACAGTGCCCAGTGGTACGAGAACCTGCCACGGTACGTCCGCCTCCCGGCGGCGCAGATGTTCGCCCTGCTCGGCCAGCGGCACTCTCCGCTGCTCCCGTACGTCCCGCCCCAGCTGTACTACCGGATCGACCGCGCGGCCGGGCGGCTGGAGGCGCTGCGCCGGTTCAAACGCTGGCTGGGACCGCGCGTGGCGCGCACGGTGCAGGCCCGCTCGCGCCGGTAGCCGCCCGCCGGGAGACGAACGCGCGTTGAGTGAATAATGATTCACCCATTATGGTGAATTACTATTCACCTGCTTTTCCGCGCCTCTACTCCTGGAGTGTTCATGGCGGCACTGCGTGACCGGCTGACCGTGCCGGTCCTCGCCCTCGGCGGGAGCCTCATGGCCGTCATGCAGGTGGTGGTGGTGCCACTGCTCCCCGACCTGCCCCGGCTGACGGGCGCGTCGGCGGGCGCGGTGTCCTGGATGGTGACGGCGACGCTGCTGACCGGAGCCGTCCTGAACCCCGTACTGGGGCGCGCCGGCGACATGTACGGCAAGAAGCGCGTCCTGCTGATCGCCCTCGGGATGATGACGGTCGGCTCGCTGATGTGCGCGCTCACGTCCGACATCCGGGTGCTCATCGTGGCGCGCGCCCTGCAGGGTGCGGCGGCCGCCGTCGTGCCGTTGTCGATCAGCCTCCTGAGGGACGAACTGCCGCCCGAGCGCACGGGTTCCGCGGTCGCGCTGATGAGCTCCACCGTGGGGATCGGCGCCGCCCTCGGGCTGCCGCTCGCCGCGATGGTGGTCCAGTACGCCAACTGGCACGTCATGTTCTGGGGGACGACCGCCCTCGGCGCCCTCGGCACCGTGCTGGCCTGGTGGGCGGTGCGCGAGTCGCCCGTCCGCGAACCGGGCCGCTTCGACAGTGTCGGCGCGCTGGGCCTGGCCGTGGGACTCACCTGCCTGCTGATGGGCGTGTCGCAGGGCGGACAGTGGGGCTGGACCAGCCCCACGATCCTGGGCCTGTTCGCCGGCGGCGTCTGTGTCCTCGCCCTCTGGTGGACGCAGCAGCTGCGCGCCGAACGGCCGCTGGTCGACCTGAAGCTGGCCACCAGCCCCAAGGTCGCCCTGACCCACATAGCCGCGCTCCTCACCGGATTCGCCTTCTACGCCAACTCCCTGGTGACGGCGCAGCTGGTGCAGGCGCCCAAGGCGACCGGTTACGGGCTGGGCCTGTCCATCGTCGCGACGGGCGTGTGCCTGCTGCCCGGCGGGGTGACCATGCTGCTGCTCTCCCCGGTGTCGGCCCGCGTCTCGGCCGCCCGTGGCGCCCGGGTGACGCTGGCGATAGGGACCGTGATCATCGCCTTCGGCTACGGCATCCGCATCCTCGACAGCCGCGATCTGTGGGTGGTCGTCCTGGGGTCCGCGGTCTGCGCGACGGGCACGACCTTCGCCTACTCCGCACTGCCCACCCTGATCCTGCGGGCCGTCCCCGCCGGGCAGACCGCCTCCGCCAACGGCGTCAACGTGCTCATGCGCACCATCGGCCAGGCCGTGAGCAGTGCCGCTGTGGCCGCGATCCTCGTCCACCACACGAGCCTGATCGGCGGCGCTCCCATCCCGACCCTGCACGGCTATCTGCTGGCCTTCGCCATGGCCGGTACGGTCGCCCTGGTGGCCTGTGCCGCCTCCCTCGCCATCCCCGCGGACCCTCCGTCCCACGGCACCCGTCGGACCCCGGGCAGTACGGAGGCGTCCAGGGACGGGGCACTGGAAGGAGCGTGAGCGCCGTGTCCGTCCCGACTCCCGGACCTTCGGGGGCCCCGGGTGCCGTCCAGCGCCGTGACGCCGAGGCCACGAAGGCGGCGATCCTGCGCGCGGCCCGTCACCTCATGGCACGTCACGCGCACACGGACATCACCCTCAAGGCGGTCGCCGACCGGGCCGGTGTGAGCGCGCCGTTGATCCTCAAGTACTTCGGGAACAAGGACGCGCTGTTCGCGCGGGTGATGTCGTTCGAGACGGACGCCGCCGCCCTGCTGGACGCGCCGCTCGAAGACCTCGGCCGGCACATGGTCCGCCATCTGCTGATCGGCCAGACAGAACGCGGCGCCGACCCCATCCTGCGGATCGTCTTCGCCCCGCTCCAGGGCGAGCAGGGCGACATACTGCGCGCCAACTTCCGTACGCAGGTCAGCGATCACCTGGCCGTGCGCCTCGCCGGCCCCGACGCCGGCCTGCGCGCCGAACTCGCCGTCGGCACCCTGCTGGGACTCGGCGTGATGTACGGCATCGCGCGCGGCTCCCGGCTGCGGGCGACCGCGGTCGAGGACATCGTGGAACGGTACGGCCCGACGGTGCAGGCGCTGCTGACGCCGTAGGGCCGCTGCCGCCGCAGGGCCGCTTCCGGTTCCCGTGCGGGAGCCGGAAGCGGGCGCGGTCTCAGTTCACCCCCCGCGGGCGGAACTGGACGCTGATCCGTGGTCCGGCCGCGCGTGCCGTCTTGGGTACGGCGTGCTCCCAGGTCCGCTGGCAGGAGCCGCCCATCACGATGAGGTCGCCGTGGCCGAGGGGGCGGCGCACGGTGTCCCCGCCGTGGCGCGGGCGCAGCAGCAGGTCGCGTGGGGCGCCCACGGAGAGGATCGCGACCATGGTGTCCTCCCGCGCGCCCCGGCCGATCCGGTCCCCGTGCCAGGCCACGCTGTCCCGGCCGTCCCGGTAGTAGCACAGGCCCGCGGTGGTGAACGACTCGCCGAGCTCGTCGGCGTAGTGAGCCGACAGCGCGGCCCGGGCCTCGTCGAGGATCGGGTGGGGCAGCGCGTCGCCCGCCCCGTAGTACGAGAGCAGCCGCGGCACGTCCACCACGTGCTCGTACATCTGCCTGCGCTCCGCGCGCCACGGCACTTCGGCGACGAGCCGCTCGAAGAGCGCGTCGGCCCCGCCGAGCCACCCGGGCAGCAGGTCGATCCAGGCCCCGGCGCCCAGTGCGGTCCGGTGCGTTCCGTTCAGCGGAGCGAGGTGGAGCTCGTCGGTCTGGTCGAAGAGCGAGCCCTGGAGATGCGTGGACATGCGTCCAGCGTACTCCGGAATCGAATGTGCGTTCCATTGTGCGGTTTCATGGCACCGGTCGGACCTCCGTCCCGGCCTGCGCAGGGGCCGTGCGGACGGTGTGCTTCCTGCCCCCTGCGCCGTCCGCAACGAGGCTCGGCCGCACCCGGTTCGTTCTTCTTTCCGGCCGCAGGCAACCTTGCCCGCGCGGGCGCCGTCTTGATCGACGACGGGTAGGCGGCGCGCCGACCGCGGTGGGCCGGGGATTTCACGAGTGGAGAACCGGTCCACTATACGCTCGGCGTATACACCGTGTGTATACGTAACGGCTGCAGCCAAGGCACCGCGCGCCGCCGCCCCCCACACTCCGTCCCACCAGGCGGCCGGGCAGAGGCCGGGCCCACCGGTGGCAGACCGAAAGGCATTCATGTACGGCAAGGCCTTCGCCCCCGAGTACCAGGGCGCTCTGACCACCCTGTCCGTGAACTCATCGCTGACCGATGTACTGGCCGCGGGCACCGAGCAGTTGCGTGCGGCGGAGCGCGCGGGATCCCCCGCCGAAGCGGCCCGCTCGGGTCTCGCGGTCGCCGAGGCGCACCGCAGGCTCGGGCAGGTCGCGGACGCCGACCGGGCGTGGAAGGCGAGCTATCGCACCGCCCGCGAGGCCGGGGACACCGGCGCCATGGCGTGGGCGCTGTGGAGCGGCGGCACACTGGCCCGGCAGCGCGGCGCCTTCCCGCTGGCGTGGCGGCTGCTGCGGCTGGCCGCCGAACTCGGCGGCCGGGCAGGGGATGTGGTCGTGCGCGGCTACTCCCTGGCGGGGCTGGCCGAGACGGGGCGCATCCAGGGCGACTACGCCGCCGTGACCACCCTGCACGAACAGCTCCTCGCCGAGGCCCGGGTGCGCGGCGAGGCCCGTCACACCGTGTGGGCGCTGGAGGGCATCGCGCAGATACACCGCAACACCGGCGCCTACGACACCGCGTACGCGCTGTTCGAGGAGGCGGCGGGGATCGCCGCCGGCGCCGAGGACAGGCGCGGCCATGCCTGGGCCCTGCGCGGCCTCGCGGACATCGTCTCCGTACGCGACCGCGACCCGGACCGGGCGCTGGAGCTGCTGAGCGAGGCGGAGGTCTCCTGCCGCGCGATGAACCTGTCCGGCGCCCTCGCCTACAACCACAAGATGCGCGGCAACGTGCTCTACCGGGCGGGGCGTCACGACGAGGCCCGGGACGTCTACGCACAGGCGCTGGCGGAGTTCGAGGCGATGAGTGAGCCGCGTGGACAGGCCCTTTCCCGGCTCGGACTGGTCAAGTCGCTGGCCCGCCTCGGCCGCGACCGCGCCGAGACGGAGGCGGAACTCACCGAACTCGCCGGGGCGTTGGAGCGCATCGGTCTGCGGCACGCCCGGGAGATGGTCGAGCGGGCGCGGACGGAACTCGGCTGTACGACCGGACCGGCGGCGGCCGCGGACGAGGCCGGCGCGGACGAGGCGGCCGCCGAATGACGCACTCCACGACCCTGCAGTCGCCGCCCGCCGCGCCGGAGATCCTCGACCGCTGCCGGGAACTGGTCGCCCCGGCCCTCGCGGACGCGATCGGTGGACTGCATCCCTGGGTGGGCGAGATGGCCGGTTACGCGCTGGGGCGCTGCGAGGTCGGTGGCGCGCCGGCGGCCCACCGCCAGGGCAAGGGCGTACGACAGGCGCTCGCCGTCCTCGGGGCGGAGGCGGTCGGGGGCTCCGCCGAGACGGGCGTGCCGGGAGCGGTCGCCGTGGAACTGGTGCACACCTTCTCGCTGTTGCACGACGACATCATGGACGGCGACGCGCTGCGCCGCGGGCGCCCCGCGGTGTGGAAGGCGTACGGCACCGGACCAGCCGTCCTCGCGGGAGACGCGCTGTTCGCGCTGGCCGTGGACACCCTGACGGCGGCGCCCTCGACCCCGCGTTCGGGGGCGGCCGTACGGCAGTTGACCACCGCACTGCGCGACCTGGTCCGGGGACAGGCGGACGACCTGCTGTTCGCCCGGCGTCCGTGGACGGGGCCCGACGCGGTAGGGGTGCGGGAGTACGAGGTGATGGCCGAGCACAAGACCGGGGCCCTGCTCGGGTGCGCGCTGGCCGTCGGAGCCCAACTCGCCGGGGCGCCGGGGGAGACGGCCGCCGCGCTCGACCGCGCCGGGCGCCATCTCGGGGTGGCCTTCCAGATCGCCGACGACCTGCTGGGCATCTGGGGCGACCCGTCCGTCACCGGCAAGCCGGTCCACGGCGATCTGCGGCAGGGCAAGAAGACCCTCCCGGTCCTCACCGCCCTCGCCGCTCCGGGGCAGCGCGCGCTCGCCGAACTCCTCGCCGCCCAGGACGTCCTGGACGACGCCGCCCTGCGCCGGGCGGCGAGCCTCGTAGAACAGGCCGGCGGTCGTTCGACGGCGCTGCGCGAGGCGCGCCGGCACCTCGCCGCGGCGGACACCCTCCTGGCGGGCGCGTCGCTGGCTCCGCGCCCCGCCGGGGATCTGCGCACAGTGCTCTCCTCGCTCGCCCACCGCGCGATCTGACACCTGGTCGCCTCCGGCTCCGCCCGCCGCGGGCGGAGCCGGAGGCGCTGCGATGTCGGTCACATGTGCCGGTCGGCGCCTCTCGCGAGGCAACCGTTCCCCGCTTTGGCCCATCTGTTCGGGAGACGCACGGTTGGTCACGCTCCGGTCACCGAGAAGTGAACATTCGTAAAGAGATCACCTCGAAGTTCGTGAAAGGGATCTTCTTCCTTTACATGGACATGGTGAATCGGTGAGGGTTTCGCCACGGGGCCCGACAGTCCCCACGGCGTTCAACTCCGCCGTGTGCCAGGGCGGTTGGCGATGCCTGCCGCCCCTGTTCGAAGGAACTCAGTGCGTAGACCCCACATACGCCGCACGGCGATCGCCGTCGTGGTGACGACGGCCGTCACGCTCCCGGCGGGCCCCGCCTTCGCGGCGGCCGCGGACTCACCCGCCCACCCGGCGACTTCGGCATCCTCGCCGGTCGACGTGGCCCGGGCCGCCGCCTTCGCCCACGCGTCGGCCACCGGGGTCGGCCCCGGTGACACCCTGCGGGCCACGGACGTCATGACGGACCCGGACGGCAAGCGGCACGTCCGTTTCGTCCGCAGTCATCAGGGTCTCCCGGTGCTCGGCGGCGACCTCGTGATCCATCTCGGCGGGCAGTCCGCCTATCTCGGCGTGACCCGGGCCGCCGACCACAGCGTCAAGCCGTCCACCACGGAGGCGAAGCTCACGGCGGGGCAGGCCGAGCGGAAGGCCGCCGCGGCCGCCGGGGGCGACGCGGGCACCGCTCAACTGGTCGTGGACGCCCGGGACGGCGCCGCCGCCCTCGCCTATCAGGTGCGGGTGTCGGACGCCGGCACCGCGTCGGCCGGCGGTTCCCGCACGGTCGTCGTGGACGCGCGGACCGGCCGGATCCGCAGCAACAACCCCGACAGCGACGAGTTCATCTCGCCGTCCCTGCGGGAGAAGCTGCGCGAGCGGGGCGAGACGGTGAACCCCGCGACGGGCGTGGCCGCGCAGCCGACCAGCCTCTTCGCGGCGACCGCGGCAGGGGCGGTCCACTACCCGGTCACCGCCACCGGCAGCGGCGCGTCCCTCTTCGCCGGAAAGGTGACGCTGACCACCACCCGTACCGCGCGCACCAGTTACCTCCTCAAGGACCCCACTCGGTGGAACACCGAGACCCGGGACGCAGGCGGCCATGAGCTGGAATCCTTCGCGCGGGGCAAGAAGTTCACCAGCACCACCGACAAGTGGGGCACCGGCACGACCGCCGACCGGGCCACCGTCGCGGTCGACGCGCAGTACGGCGTGACCAAGACGCTGGACTTCTACAAGAAGACCTTCGGCCGCAAGGGCATCAAGAACAACGGCACCGGCGCCCGCGCGATGGTCCACTTCGGCAGGAAGGTCGGCAACGCCTTCTGGGACTCGACGTGCGGCTGCATGCTGTACGGCGACGGTGACGGCGCCATGTTCAAGAAGCCGCTGGTCGTCCTCGACGTCACCGGACACGAACTGACCCACGGCGTCGTCGACGCCACCGCCGCCCTCGAACCCACCCGGGTGGACCGCGACGGCAACCAGTACGGCGAACCGGGCGCCCTCAACGAGTCGCTCGCCGACATCTTCGGCTCGAACGTCGAGTTCACCGCGAACAACCCGAAGAACCCGCCGAACTACCTCATGGGCGAGAAGTTGGGTCTCGCCCAGAAGTTCCTGCGCCGTCTCGACCACCCTTCCCTGGACAAGCTGGAGGGCACCATCGACTACTGGTCGCCGGCCGCCTACGACGCCGAGGTCCACGCGGGCTCCGGTGTCTCCTCGCACGCCTACTACCTGCTCGCCGAGGGCAGCGGCCGCAAGACGATCGGCACCGTGAAGTACGAGTCGCCGACGTACGACGGTTCGTCGGTGACCGGAATCGGCCGGGCCAAGGCCACCGCGATCTTCTATCGCGCGCTGACCCGTTACATGGTGTCCACGACCGACTTCCACGACGCGCGGACCGCCACGCTCAAGGCCGCCGCCGACATGTACGGCGCGACCGGTGCGGAGTACCGGGCGGTGGACAGGGCGTGGGCCGCCGTCGACGTGACGACCGCCAACACCCCCGCCGCCAGGCACTGACGGAGCAAGGGAAGGGGCCCGGCCGCCCGGCGGGGCCCCTGCACCGTCCAGGTCTCAGTGCTGCTGCGCCTTCTGCGGTGTCACCTCGCTGGGGCGCACGACGACCACGCCCTCGCCCTCCAGCTTCAGCTGGACGGCCTCGCCGGAGCCGCCCCGGATCATCGAGCCGATGGACTGCGACCGGTGCAGCGAGGTGTGCAGATGGGCGGTCCAGCCGACGACCGCGTCCGTGTCGACGAACACCGGCTGCTGCGGGGAGACGGGAATGACCAGCGGGTTCCCGTCGCAGATCAGTCCCAGTCGGCCGTGCCCGGTGAACACGCTGTTGAAGAGGCCGCCGCCGGTGATGCCCGCACCCTTCACGGTCTTTATCTCGTACGACAGCGTGGAGTCGAAGCACAGGACGTTGCGGCCGTTGACGGTGAAGACGTCGCCCGGCTCGATGTCGACGATGAAGCAGTTCTGCGCCTCGTGCGCGAACCAGGCCTCGCCCTGCCCGCGCACGGTCATCAGCGGGAGTCCCTCGCCGGTGACCGCGCGCTTGAGCATGCCCCCCACGCCCTGGCCCTTGCGCTCGAACTGCAGGTTGCCCCGGTAGGCGATCATCGCCCCCTGGCGCGCGAGCATGTCACCGTTGACGGCGTACTTGATCGACTTGGCGTTCTGGACGGTCATGCCCGGCGCGACGGCGGGCTGCACCATGTGGTCACTGGAGAAAAGATCACCCTTCATGCGGGCATCTTGGCCCGGAGGGTTCCGTTCCGCCAAGATCGTGGACAGGCCCGCCGGCCGGGGACGCGCGAAGGGCCGGCCCGGCGCTGCCGGACCGGCCCCTCGGGCGGGTCGTCAGGCGGCGTCGGCGGTGGCTACCGCGGCGGTGACGTGTTCGATGACCCCGGCGAGCTGGCCGGCGACCTCGGCGTCGTCGACCGGGTGGGTCTCGGCGAAGCGGATCACGGAGCCGGGAACCGAGAGCTTGACGTCCTCCAGGACGGTGGCTCCGGCGATGCCCAGGGCCTTGCGGGCCTCGTCCTGCGCCCACACGCCGCCGAACTGGCCGTAAGCGGTGCCGATCACGGCGACCGGCTTGCCGGTGAAGGCGCTGGCGCCGTAGGGGCGGGACAGCCAGTCGATGGCGTTCTTCAGCACGGCCGTGATCGTGCCGTTGTACTCCGGGGAGAAGAGCAGGAAGGCGTCGGCGCGGGCCGCGGCCTCGCGCAGCGTCACGGCGGCGGCCGGGACACCGCCTTCGACGTCGAGGTCCTCGTTGTAGAAGGGGACCTCGGCGAGGCCCTCGAACAGCTCGATCTCCGTGCCCTCGGGGGCGAGCTTGACCGCCGCCTCCGCGAGCTGACGGTTGTGCGAGCCGGCGCGCAGGCTGCCGACGAGCGCGAGGATACGTACGGACATGGGTGACTCCCGGGGACGAAACAATGCCGTAATGAACCGGACCGAGGTCCGCTTATTGGTCTGTTCAAGGTTGTATCACTCAAGCGGACCGGGGTCCAGTTGTCCCCGGTTGCCGTTACGCTGTGTTCATGTCCACCCCGCTGCCGCCCTTCCCGAAGGGACCGGAACCCGCCATCGAGCCCGTGCTGCTGGAGCTGACTTCCGGGCCCGGGGGCCCGCAACTGCGCGCCGACGCGGCGCGCAACCGCGCCCGACTGCTGGAAGCGGCGGCCCGCCTGGTGGAGGAGCGCGGGGTCACCAATGTCACGATGGAGGCCGTCGCCACTGCCGCGTCCGTGGGCAAGGGGACCGTCTTCCGGCGCTTCGGCGACCGCACCGGCCTTCTGATGGCCCTGCTCGACCACACCGAGCAGCAGTTCCAGGCCGCCTTCTTCGCAGGCCCCCCGCCGCTGGGCCCCGGAGCCTCACCGGTGGACCGACTCCACGCCTTCGGCTGCGGGGCGCTCCGCCAGACCCGCGACCGGCTTGATCTGTACATCGCCGCCGAACCGGACGCCTCCCGCCGCTTCAACTCCGCTCCGTACCGCGTGCGCTTCACGCACGTCGCCATGCTGCTGCGCGAGGCCGTCCCGGCCGCGGACAGCGAACTGCTCGCGCAGACGCTCATGGGCTATCTCGAACCCGCGCTGATCCTCCATCTGACCCGGCAGCGCGGGATGACGGTGGAGCGACTGGAGTCGGGCTGGCACGATCTGGTGGAGCGGAGCACCCGCCCGGTGCCGTCGCGGGCCGAGTCCGGTCCTTCGCGTCCGCCGGAGGTGACGGGCCGGGCATGACCTGGCCCCACCCGGCGTCCGGGCGGAGAATACGGGCATGGGACATCACCTTGACGAGGTGAGCGGACCCGCGAGGGTGGCCGGCCCCGGTGAGGACATCAGCCGGCAGGAGCTGGCTCTCGCCGCCCGGAACCACGGGCTGCCCCTGGAGGCCCTGCGCTATGACGTCACCCCGCCCGGCCTGCACTACGTACTGACGCACTACGACATCCCGTACGCCGAGGGCTCCCCCTGGCAGCTCTCGGTCGGCGGGCGGGTACGGAGGCCGCGGGTGCTCGGGCCGGCCGAGCTGACCTCGTATCCCGCCGTCACCCAACGAGTGACCATGGAGTGCGAGGGCAACGGACGGGCGCTGCTGACCCCCCGGCCGGTGAGCCAGCCGTGGCTGGTCGAGGCGGTGGGCACGGCCGAGTGGACGGGCGTGCCGCTGCGGGTGCTGCTGACCGAGGCCGGGGTGGGAGCCGGTGCCGTGGACGTGGTGTTCACCGGCGCCGACCACGGGGTCGAGTGCGGGGTGGAGCAGGACTACCAGCGGGCGCTGCCCGTGGCCGCGGCCCTGGGGGACGACCCCGAGGTGCTGGTGGCGTACCGCATGAACGGCGCCCCGCTGCCGCCGCAGCACGGGTTTCCGCTGCGGCTGGTCGTACCCGGCTGGTACGGGATGGCGCAGGTGAAGTGGCTGCGCGGGATCACGGTGATCGACATACCGTTCGAGGGCTTCCAGCAGATGGCGGCTCACCGGCTGCGCCAGGACGCCGGGGAGGTGGGGGAGCCGGTCTCCCGGATCGCCCCGCGGGCCCTGCTGGTTCCGCCCGGCTTTCCCGACTTCATGTCCCGGGCCCGGGTGGTCCGGGAGGGAGCCGTGCCGCTGGAGGGGCGGGCCTGGTCGGGGTGGGCGCCGGTGACCGGCGTGGAGGTGAGTACGGACGGGGGCCGGGAGTGGCGGGAGGCGGACCTGGAACCGGCCGGCGGCCACCGCTGGGCCTGGCGGCACTGGTGGTTCGCCTGGGCGGCCACGCCGGGCCGGCACACGCTGAGCGCGCGGGCCACCGACGCCGAGGGCAACACACAGCCACTGCGGCAGACTTGGAACCGCGGCGGGTTCGCCAACAACCTCGTCCAGGACGTGCCCGTCCTGTGCGTGGAGCAGGACTGAACTCCCGGGCGGCCGGCGGCTCGTGGGCCACCGGCCGCCCGGAGCGCGGTCAGTTGAACGGATCCAGCGTCAGGTACCCCTGTTGGGGGTTGCCGTCGTGGACGAGCGACTCGTAGTTGCCGACGTCGTCGAAGGCGAACGCGTAAGCCTTGCCGTCGGCCATCTGCGCATGGATCTTGCGGGCGTACTGGTTGGTCACCGTGTCCTGGTAGAAGCCGGACGAACCGGTGTCGGGCTGGTTGGGATTGGTCAGCAGCGTGGAGCGGTTGAAGCCCGCGCAGAGGGTGCGTGAGATGGGGCCGCGCACCTGGTCGTTGGGGGCGTCGAGGCGCTTGTAACAGCCGAAGATGCTGTCGGAGTCCGGCTTCTGGAAGCTGGTGACGACCGCTCCGGCGCTGTTGGTGAAGTTCATGACGTCGCCGGAGACGCGCCCGAAGTACTTCGTGTTCGGCTGGTCGCCGAACGGAGTCACCGTGAGCGTCGACGAACTGTACTTCTGCCACACGCGGTTGACGTAGTCGTCCATGACGGTCGCGGGGAGCGCGCCCGACTCGATGCCGTGGCCCGGGGCGAGAGCCCGCAGGACGGTGCCGTCGGAACGGGTCTGGATCAGGTTCGCCCAGCCGCCCGGCTGCCCCCGAAGGGCGTTGAAGAACCCGGTGTAGCCGCCGGCCTTGAGGTGACCGGTGGTCTTCGTGCTCCCGTCGGCGAGCTGGACCCCCACGGCGTAGGGGGACGAGAACATGTCGACCTGGGTGCTGTTGATCCACAGCCCCGAGTCGTTGAGCGTGTACTCGGACCAGTTGAAGAGGATGTTGCGGTTGGGGTCGCTCGGGTTCTGCACGGCCGGCTGAACCAGACCGCCGGTGGTCAGCCGGAAGTCGAGCTTCTGGCCGTAGGAGAAGTAGATCCGGCCGGAGAACTTGGGGATGCGGATCGTCTTCGACTGGCCGTTCGCCGGTCCGGGGATCGACGCGTCCGGGGCGGGCGTCGGCGGATTGCCCCCCGCGGGCCACGCGTGGAAGGTGCCGTTCGCGTCGGCCCAGCCCTGCTGTCCCGTCGACAGCAGGGTGCCGAGATCGTAGAGGTAGACGGCGTCGCCGCGCCCCGAGTTGTTGGTGACCTTCAGCGGGATCGTCTCCGGGACGGCCGCTTCGGCCCCGGACGGCGCTCCGAATGTCAACAGCGCCGCGGTGAGGGTGGCCGCGGCCACCGCCAAGGCCCGCCATGTGCGCTTTCTGGGCACTCTCTTCCTCCTTGACGTGGGGGTTCCAACGAGGTGGATCGGTGCGGACGGAAGTCGTCCGGATTCTCTGAGAGCGCTCTCAGAATTGCGTCGGGTGGAGTACATGTCAACGATTCACGCAGAACTGGTCTGGTCCAGTCGCAGACGGACGGGCCCCGGACCTCCGGTGGGCGGAGCACCCCAACGGGTCAGCACCGATCGCGGACGCGGAGGCGGCCACCGAGCATGGAAAAGGCCCGTGGACCGGGTTCCGGACCAGCAGGAAGAGGACGAGCTTCATGAGCAGACGCACCTACGGGGACCCACGACGGAACGGCCGAATCCATCCGGCCGCGGCCCTCCTGGCCACTTTGACCTGCGGCGCCGCGCTCGTCTCGTGCGGCTCGGACAGCGGCGACGGCAGCGGTGCCGCCTCCGCGAGCGCCCGCCCCACGGCGCCGGTCACGTCCTCGTTCTCCGGCAGCGCGCCGTCCGCCATGGCGTCGGCCGCCTCCTCGGCCGTGGCGTCCGCCCAGTCCTCGGCCTCGGCCGCGGCCTCGTCCCTGTCCGCCGCGGCGTCGGAGTTCGCGGCGTCCGTCTCGGCCGACACGGCCCGCGCGAGCGCGGCGGCGGAGGCCGAGCTGAAGAAGGTGAAGGGCGGCGGGAACGCGAGGTCCGAGGTCGCGATGACCGGCCTGCCCAGGGAGCAGACCGGCGGGCTGCTCGCGGTGCTCGTGAGCATCACCAACAAGACGGACAAGAAGGCGTCGTACGCCGTTCAGGTCGACTTCGAGGACGCGAAGGGCAAGGTCGTCGAGACCCGGTTCGTGGGCGCGGAGAACCTCGGACCGGGCAAGCGCGCCCAGCCCGTCGCCATCAGCAGACAGCCCACCACGCCCCAGCTCACCCCGCGCCTGACGAAGGCCCAGCGGTACTGACCGGGCACACGGGCCGCCGCTCCCGCGCTCTCCGGCCCCGCCGGTGATCCAGCCCGGATCCGTTTGCGAACGGGGCGGGATCACCGGCTCGGCACTGCCGGCTCAGGCCTCCCGGACCAGGTGCACCGTCGTGCTCGACCAGTCGCCCACCGGCAGATCGAGAACGAGTCCGTACTCCCCGAGCACGGTCGAGTGGTGCACGGCGCCGGTGCGCGCGTCGCGGTAGCGGGCCGAGGGGGCCAGGCCGCGCAGCCGGACCGGCGGATTCGGGCTGCCGTGCCGCGCCACCCGGCGATACGCCAGCAGCAGCGTCTCCGAGGCGTCCGCGGCGGTGTACTGCAGCACGGCGACGGAGTCCTCCGCGGGCGGCGCGAGCCGGTCCAGCGCGCCGTGCTGCACCAGGTGGCGCACCTTCTTGTACTCGGCCACCAGGGCCGCACCTTCCCGCAGTTCGTCCTCGGACCAGCGGGTGAGGTCACCGCCGACGCCCAGCGCCCCGGCCATCGCGACATGGAAGCGGAAACGCAGCGGGACCGTACGGCCGGTGAGCTGGTTGGGCACGTCCGTCACCCACGCGCCCATGGTGCGCGCGGGGTAGACCTGGCCGTATCCGTGCTGGATCCACATCCGGTCGGCGGCGTCGGTGTTGTCCGAGGCCCACGCCTGGTCCGTACGGGCGAGAATGCCCAGGTCGACCCGCCCGCCCCCGCCGCTGCACGACTCGATCCGCAGCGCCGGATGATCCGCGCGCAGCCGGTCGAGAACACCGTAGAGATTGCGCACGTACTGCGGTCCGAGGCGGTCCGTGCCGTCCTGCTGCCCGGGCCAGCCCGCCTCGCTGAACGCGCGGTTCATGTCCCACTTGAGGAAGTCGATGCCGTGGTCGCCGACCAGCCGGGTCAGCCACGTGTAGGCCCAGTCGGCGACCTCGCGGCGGGCGAAGTTGAGGACCAGTTGGTTGCGCAGCTCGGAGCGGGGCCGGCCGGGGAAGTGCAGAACCCAGTCGGGGTGCCGGCGGTACAGGTCACTGTCCGGGTTCACCATCTCGGGCTCCACCCAGAGGCCGAACCGCATCCCGAGACCGTGCACCGCGCGGACCAGGGGCGCGAGCCCGTCCGGGAACCGGTCGGTCGCCGGCGTCCAGTCGCCCAGTCCCGCGTGGTCGCTGCGGCGCGCCCCGAACCACCCGTCGTCGACGACGTACAGCTCCACCCCGAGCGCCGCGGCCCGTTCGGCCAGTGCCTTCTGTCCGACCTCGTCGACGTCGAAGCCGGTCGCCTCCCAGGAGTTGTAGAGCACCGGCGCGTCCTCCCGCGCGTGCGGCAGCACATGCGTCAGGACGTACGCGTGCCACGCACGGCTGGCGGCGCCGAAGCCGCCGTCGGTGCACAGGCCCGCGAACGGGGGAGCGGTGAACTCCTCGCCCGGCGCGAGCGGCACGGTCGTACCGTCCTGGCCGAGGCCACCGGTGAATCCGGCCCGTCCGTCAGGGGTGCGCTGCACGGTGATCCGCCAACTCCCGCTCCACGCGAGGGCGGCGCTCCACACCCGGCCGTGGTCCTCCGTCGCCTCGCCCGAGTCGAGCATCACCCAAGGGTTCGCGTGATGGCTGGTGATCCCGCGGCGGCTGGTCAACACCGTTTCACCGTGGGCCAGTCGGTCCCGGTGGAGCCGGCTCTCGGCGGACCACTGGCCCGTGACATGGGCGATCCGGTAGTCCCGCAGCAGCGGCAGGGCCCACGCGGCCGAGTCGGCCCGCAGCAGGGTGACCGGCTCGTCACCCAGGTTGCGCACGACGGTCCAGCGCTCGATGACGTCCGTGTCGTCGCGCACCCGGTAGTGGAGCTCCACCCGCAGGGGGTAGCGGCGGTCACGGAACGACAGGGTCAGCTCGCCCTCGCCCTCGCCCTCGCGTACGTCGTGGCCCGGCGGCTGCCACTCGAAGGCACGGGACCCGTCCTCGAACCGGACCTGCAGGGACGGCGGTCCGTAACGCGTCCCGCCGTCGACGGGGAGTTCCTCCCCGACCCCGGGTCTGCCCTCGAAGCTGCTGGCCGCGACGGCCGGGGGAACGGCGGCGATCCGCTCGGCCTCTTCGAGGGTCAGCCGCGGGCCCCACGCGACGTGGCACGGCGTCCCGGTCTCGTCGACCCGCAGCGCGTACGAGGTGCGCGGGGTGGAGAGCAGCCAGACCCCGGTGTCCGGGGCGAAGGAGATCGGCGACATGGGTCCTCACGTTCAGACGGTGCCACGTACGAGACGAGCGAAAGCCAACCCCGACCATGGATCACGTGTCAATGCCCCATCCAGGTTTTGCATTCGCAGGTCACAGGCACCTCCTCAAGCATCCTCAGGCGAATCCTGTTTCTTTCATTGACAGCAGAAAATAATGACCCTAGGTTCCGGCCATGCGCTCGACCTCTCCCCCCGAGGCGTTCCCGGCCCATACGCCGGCCGCTTCCCAGATCTTCACCACCGTGCTGTCCCACGGCCCGCTCACGCGGTCGGAGATAGCGGGGCGGACCCGGCTGTCGGCCGCGGCGGTCACCAAGGCGGTCCGTCCCCTCATCGAGGCGGGCTATCTGCTCGAGGACGTCGCCGAGGACGCGCGGCAGCCCGCTCTCGGACGGCCCGCCAACCCGGTGCGGGTCGACGGAGGAAGGGCCCTGTTCATCGGGATCAAGGTCACGGGCGACGAACTCATCGCCGTCCTGACCGACCTGTGCTGCCGCATCAGGGTCGCCCGGCACGTCTCGCTCACGTCCCGGGCGCCCGGGACGGTGCTGGCCTCGACCGCGGCGCTCGTCCAGGAGCTGCTGACGGAGGCGGACGGCTTCGGGGTGCGGGTCCAGGGCATCGGCATCGCCGTCTCCGGCGACGTGGACCGCTCGGCCGGAGTGGTGCGCTACTCGCCGTTCCTGGAATGGCGCGACGTGCCGCTCGCCGAACTGGCCGGGATGACCACCGGACTTCCGGTCACCGTGGACAACGACGTACGGGCCCTGACCGTGGCCGAGCAGTGGTTCGGCGCCGGCGTGGGTCTGTCCGACTTCGCCGTGGTGACCGTCGGCGCGGGCATCGGCTGCGGCCTGGTCGTGCACGGTCAGGTGGTCGCGGGAGCCCACGGCGTGGCCGGTGAGATCGGGCATGTCGCCATCGACCCGGCCGGTCCGCTCTGCCACTGCGGCAACCGCGGCTGCGTCGAGGCGATCGCCTCCGACTCGGCGATCGTCGCCCAGGTCCGGGAGGCGACGGGTGTGCGGGTGGCCGACGCCGCCGCGGCGCTGGACCTGGCCCACGACGGCGACCCCGGAGCGCGCAAGGTGTACGCCCGCGCGGGCGAGGCGATCGGTCGCGGCATCGCGACCGTGGCCAATCTCCTCGGTCCCGAGCGTGTGATCATCTCCGGCGAAGGACTCGCCGCGTACGACCTGTTCGCCGAACAGATCCGCGACGCGTTCGGTGCGGCCGCCTTCGGGTCGGCCGCGATGTGCGACGTACAGACCCGCCCGCTGCCCTTCGAGGAGTGGGCGCGCGGGGCCGCGGCCACCGCGATCCAGTCCTTCATCACATCGGAAGCGCACTGAGGACGGAGAGCGCACCGAGGACCAGCACCGTACGCGCCGTCCCCCGCATCAGCCACGCACCCGCACCGACCACGCACCCGCATCGGCCACGAAATCGCATCAGGCCCCGACCGTTCGATCGCAGACACGCACCGAAGATCAACCACGTACTGACACGCATGAGGAGCGACGATGACGCAGCAGAGCCGCAATCCCCTGGCTGCGCGTGACCCCGGCCGGCGCAGAGTAGTCGGCGGGCTGTTCGGACTCGGCGCCGCCGCACTGGCCGCGCCCGTACTGACCGCGTGCGGCGAGGGAGCGGGGGCCGACCCGAAGACGGTCACCTTCGGCTCCAACGGCGCCGACGCCACCCCCAAGTCCGCCTACGCCGCCCTGACCAAGGCGTTCGGCAAGGACAGCGGCCTGACGGTGAAGACGAACACCGTCGACCACGACACCTTCCAGAAGAGCATCTCCACCTATCTGCAGGGCACCCCGGACGACGTCTTCACGTGGTTCGCCGGATACCGCATGCAGTACTTCGCCAAGAAGAAGCTCTGCACGCCGCTCGACGACGTGTGGGACAAGATAGGCGCCGGCTTCAGCGACGCGACCAAGCAGCTCTCCCGCGGCGAGGACGGGAAGTACTACTTCGTTCCGCTGTACAACTACCCGTGGGCGGTCTTCTACCGCAAGAGCCTCTTCAAGGAACGCGGCTACCAAGTCCCGCAGAAGTGGAGCGAGTTCGTCGCGCTCGCCAAGCGCATGAAGCGGGACGGCCTGTCCCCGATCGCCTCCGGATACGGCGGCGGCGACAGCTGGAGCATCCTCGGCGCCTTCGACTACCTGAACCTGCGCACCAACGGCTACGACTTCCACATGTCGCTGATGCGCGGCAAGGTCTCCTGGACCGACCCGCGTGCCGTCGCCACCCTCGACCACTGGCGCGAACTCACGCCCTACTACCAGCAGGGCGCGGGCGGCCGCTCCTGGCAGGACGCCGCACAGTCGCTGCTCGACAAGAAGTCGGGCATGGCCGTCATCGGGCTCTTCCTCGGCCAGCAGATCACCGACGAGGCGATCCGCGCCGACATCGACTTCTTCCCCTTCCCCGAGATCGACTCCGCCCACGGCCAGGACGCCGTCGAGGCCCCCACCGACGGCTTCATGCTCAGCCGCAGGCCCAAGAACGCGGACGGCGCCAAGAAGTTCCTGGAGTTCCTCGGGGGTGCCCACGCCGAGGAGCTGTACATGGGTGTCGACCCGAGCAACCTCGCCGTCAACGAGCAGGCGAACACCGGCTCGTACAACGCGCTCCAGAAGAAGTCCGCGGAACTCATCGCCTCCGCCAAGCACATCAGCCAGTTCGCGGACCGCGACAGCGACCCCGGATTCATCTCCACCGTCGTGCTCCCCGGCCTGACGCAGTGGCTCGGCCACCCCGACGACGGCTCGGGAATGCTGAAGAAGATCGAATCCCAGCGCTCGCGATTCTTCACGGCCTGACCAGGACCGGAAAGGTCTCCCGCACCGTGTCCTCCACCCCCGTCGCGCCCGCGGCACCCGTCACGCCCGACGTGCCGCCACGTCCCCGCACGCGTCGCCCCACGCGTCCTCGCCGTCTCGGCCCCGGCGACCGGCTCTTCCTGACCGTCGCCATCGGCATCCCGCTCGCCGCCCTGCTCTTCTTCGTCTGGCTGCCCGCGCTGGCCTCCCTGGGGCTGTCCTTCACCACCTGGGACGGCATCGACCTCGCCGACATCCACTGGATCGGCCTGGACAACTACCAGCAGATCTTCACCAACTACCCGCCGTTCTGGCCCGCGGTGCGGCACAACGTCATCTGGCTGCTGTTCACGGCCCTGCTGCCGACACCGTTCGGCATCTTCCTCGCCTACCAGCTCGACCGGAAGATCCGTTTCACCAGGATCTACCAGACCGCGATCTTCCTGCCGATGGTCCTCTCCCTGGCCGTCGTCGGCTTCATCTGGGAGATCATCTACAACCCGGACACCGGACTCCTGAACGGCCTTCTGAGCGCGGCCGGTTCGAGTCACCACATCGACTGGCTCGGCAACGCCGACCTCAACCTGTGGGCCGTCCTCGTCGCCTCGGGCTGGCGGCACACCGGCTACATCATGATCCTCTACCTGGCCGGCCTGAAGGGCTTCGACCCGGCGCTCAAGGAGGCCGCAGCACTCGACGGCGCCAACGGCCGTCAGACCTTCCTGCGGGTGGTGTTCCCCGCCATGAAACCGGTCAACATCATCATCCTGGTCGTCACGGTCATGGAGTCCCTGCGGGCCTTCGACATCGTCTACGTCCTCGGCGGCGGCGTCGGCAGCAAACCCGGCATGGAACTGCTCTCCCTGCTCATCACCGACAACATCATCGGTGAGTCCAGCCACATCGGTTACGGCTCCGCCCTCGCGGTCGTGCTGCTCCTGGTCTCCCTCGCCGCCATCGGGACCTTCCTCGTCCAGACCTTCCGCAAGGAGGACCAGTGACCACGACCATGACGCGGCCGGGCGCTGGGACCACGGCCCGGCACGAGCCGCCGCGGACCGGCAAGGGGCCCCGCCGTCAGACCGGCCGCCACGTGATGCTCGCCGGCATCGCCCTGCTCTGGCTCGTCCCGCTGCTCTGGGCCGTCTACACCTCGCTGCGGCCCTACTCGGACACCGCGAAGCACGGCTATCTGTCCTGGCCGCGCAGCCTGAGCCTCGGAAACTTCACGGACGCCTGGCAGCAGTCCGGGATGCCGCACTTCTTCTGGAACTCCGTCCTCATCACCGTCCCCGCGGTCCTGGGCACACTGCTGTTCTCTGCGGCGGTCGCCTTCTTCGTCTCCCGCTTCGACTTCCGCTGGAACATCGTCCTGCTGATGCTGTTCACGGCGGGCAACCTGCTCCCGGCGCAGGTTCTCATCACCCCGCTGTACCGCCTCTACCTCCTGGTCCCACTGCCGCAGTGGATGAGTGACTCACTGCTGCTCTACAACTCGGTGTGGGGCATCATCGCCATTCACATCGCCTACCAGTCGGGGTTCTGCACCTTCGTCCTCAGCAACTACATGAAGACGATCCCCAAGGAGATCTCCGAGGCGGCGCTCGTGGACGGCGCCCCGGTCTGGCGACAGTTCTTCCAGATCGTCCTGCCCTTGTGCCGCCCCGCGTTCGCGGCCCTGGCGACCCTCGAATCGATCTGGATCTACAACGACTTCTTCTGGCCGCTCGCGCTGATCGAGACCGGCGACAAGCGCCCCGTCACGTCCGCCCTGGCCAACCTGCAGGGCCAGTACTTCACCAATCCCAACCTCATCGCGGCCGGCGCCCTGATGACCGCGATCCCCACGCTGCTGGTGTACTTCGCGCTCCAGCGCCAGTTCATCAGCGGACTCACCATCGGCTCGGGCAAGGGCTGAGCCGCCCCACCCTGAACCCACTCCCAGGAGGCACGACCCATGCGGTCACCCTCGTACCCCGTCCTGCCCACCCGCGCCCTGAGAGCCCTGGTCGTCCTCGCCCTCACCGCGGGCATCGCGACCACCGCCCCGGCCGCGCACGCCGGCCCGGCAGCCGCCGGTAGCGCTCCCGCCGACGCCGCCCCCGCCGTGGCCGCCAAGCCGTATATGGGCTGGTCGAGTTGGAGCATGCAGTCGTCGAAGTACCCGGGACTCAACCCGGACGGCGACTACAGCTACCTCACCGAGGCGAACGTCCTGAAGCAGACGGACGCCCTCGCCGCCAAGCTCAAGAAGTACGGCTACGACCACGTCAACATCGACGCCGGCTGGTGGATGGACAAGAGCTGGAAGACCGGCTTCGACCAGTACGGCCGCCAGACCCCCGACCCCGTCCGCTTCCCGCACGGCATGAAGTCGGTCGCCGACCACATCCACTCCAAGGGCCTCAAGGCCGGCATCTACCTGCCCGTCGGTCTGGAGAAGGGGGCCTACGGCGACGGCAAGGTGCCGGTCTGGAACGCCCCGGGCTGCACGACCGCCGACGTCGTCTACCCGGACCTGCGCACCACCAACGGCTGGGACAACGCCTACAAGCTGGACTTCGACAACCCGTGCGCGCAGAAGTACATCGACTCGCAGGCACAGCAGTTCGCCGACTGGGGCTACGACTTCCTCAAGCTGGACGGTGTCGGCCCGGGCTCGTTCAAGTCCGGTGACAACTACAACAACGTCGCCGACGTCGCCGCCTGGCAGAAGGCCATCGCCACCGCCGGGCGCCCGATCCACCTCGAACTCTCCTGGTCGCTCGACATAGGCCACGCCGCCGACTGGAAGCAGTACTCCAACGGCTGGCGCATCGACACCGACGTCGAGTGCTACTGCAACACCCTGGTCACCTGGGAGAACTCGGTCAACGACCGGTGGGACGACGCACCGGCGTGGAGCCGCAAGGCGGCCCCGGGCGGCTGGAACGACCTGGACGCCATCGACGTCGGCAACGGCGAGATGGACGGCCTCACCAAGGCCGAGCGGCAGAGCTACATGACGCTGTGGGCCATCAACAAGTCGCCGCTGTTCACTGGTGACGACATCACCAAGCTGGACAGCTACGGCGTCTCCCTGCTGACCAACAAGGAGGTCATCGCCGTCGACCAGAACGACTCGCCCGTCGCGCGTCCGGTCACCCCGGTCGGCGACCAGCAGGTCTGGGGCACCAAGAACCCCGACGGCAGCTACACCGTCGCCCTGTTCAACCTCGGCGACTCGCCGGCCTCCGTCACCGCCGACTGGGCGTCCTTCGGTTTCACCGGCAACGCCTCCGTACGCGACCTGTGGAACAAGGCGAACCTCGGGACCCACAAGAACAGGATCACCGAGGCGCTTCCGGCACACGGCTCGCGGCTGTTCACCGTCGAGCCCGCCGGCAGCGCGCTCACGACCACGAGCTACGAGGCCGAGGCGACCGCCAACACCCTGTCGGGCAACGCCTCCGTCGCCGGGTGCGACGCCTGCTCCGGCGGCAAGAAGGTCGGCAACCTGTACACCGGCGGCAAGCTGCGGATCAACGACGTCATGGTGAAGAAGGACGGGATCTACACCGTCAAGGTGGCCTACGTGAGCGGCGACCCCCGCTCGGTGACCGTCCTCTCCAACAGCGGCAACGGCACCAGTCTGAAGTTCCCGTCCACGGGTGACTGGGGTACGGCCGAGACCGTCAGCCTGCAGTTGGCGCTCAAGGCGGGGTCCAACACCATCACCTTCGACAGCGGCAGCGGATACGCACCCGACATCGACAGGATCGTCGTTCCGCAGTCCGCCTGACCGGCTTCCCGCGGGGCCCGGTGACACGTCCCGGGCCCCGCGGGGACCAGCCCGACGCCGACGGTCCGCAGCCGTCGTTCCCGCACGGGCCGTTCCCGCACGAGCCGTTCCCGCACGAGCCGTTCTCGGATATGGAGTGCACCACCGTGGACATCCAGCACACCGAACCCCGCGACAACACGCCCAGTCGCAGGGGCTTTCTCGCCCTCGCCGCCGCCGCCGGCGCGGTCACCGCCCTCGGAGCTCTGCCCGCCTTCACCGCCTCGGCGGCACCCGGGCGTCCCACCGAGTCACCTCTGCTGTCCCCGGCCGACGCCGCGCGGAACCAGCTGTGGTGGCAGGCTCCCGGCTCCGCCCACTCGATGATCGAGCAGGGGCTGCCAGTGGGGAACGGACGCCTCGGGGCGCTCGTGAGCAACGACCCCGCCGACGAACTCGTGATGATCACCGACGCCACCCTGTGGACCGGGCATCTCAACGACAAGCTGCAGAGCGACGGCCAGTTCCCCTACGGGCGCGACGACTTCGGCTCCCTCACCCTGCTGGCCAGGCTCGACGTCGCCATCCCGGACCACGACCTGGGTGGCGTCGACAACTACCGCCGCACCCTCGACCTGGCCCAGGGCCTGGTCACCACCTCGTACGACGTCGCGGGCGTGACCTACCGGCGGGAGATCTTCGCCAGCCGCCCCGACGACGCCGTCGTCCTGTACTTCTCCCAGCGGGGCGGCGGGTCCTACACCGGCACCGTCACCCTCGCCGGCACCCATGGCGAGTCCACCACCGCCAACAGCGCCGGACGTTACGCGTCGTTCGGCGCCTCCCTCGCCAACGGCCTCGAGTACGGCGCCGCCGTCACCGCGTACAGCAGCACGGGCCGGGTCCGCGTCGACGGTACGTCGATCGCCTTCGACGGCTGCAAGGACCTCACGGTCGTCGTCAGCGGCGGCACCAACTACGCGCCCGACGCGGCGAAGAAGTTCCGCGACCCGTCCCTGGCCCCGGAACGTCTCGCCAGGACCAAGGTCCTGAACGCGGCGGGTCACTCGGCAAGCACCCTGCTGCACACCCATGTCGCCGACTTCCGGGGCGTGTTCGGACAGCTGGACATCAACCTGGGTACGTCGTCCGCCGCGCAGCGTGAACTGGACACCTGGGGCCGGATACAGGCACGTCACCGCGACGACATCCCGGACCCGGAACTGGAGGCCGCCTACCTGCAGTTCGGCCGCTATCTGATGATCTCCGGGTCGCGGGGCAGCCTGCCGATGGGCCTTCAGGGTCCCTGGCTGGACGGCAACGACCCGGACTGGATGGCCGACTACCACACCGACATCAACATCCAGATGAACTACTGGATGGCCGACCGGGCGGGACTGTCCGACTGCTTCGACGCCCTCACGGACTACTGCCTCGCGCAGCTGTCCTCCTGGACGGACGTCACCCAGCGGCTGTTCAACGACCCGTCCAACCGCTACCGGAACTCCAGCGGGAAGATCGCCGGGTGGACCGTGGCGATCTCCACCAACCCGTACGGCGGGGGCGGCTGGTGGTGGCACCCGGCGGGCAACGCCTGGCTCTGCCAGAGCCTGTTCGAGCACTACGAGTATACTCAGGACCGTACCTACCTGAAGAAGATCTACCCGCTCCTCAAGGGCGCCGTGGAGTTCTGGGAGGCGCGTCTCGTCCCCACGACCGTCACCGACGCGTCCGGCGCTTCGCGTGAGGTACTGGTCGCCGACAGCGACTGGTCGCCCGAGCAGGGTCCGCTGGACGCCAAGGGCATCACATACGCCCAGGAACTCGTGTGGAACCTCTTCGGCAACTTCCGCACCGCGACCGAGGTACTCGCCAGGGACGCCGCCTACAGCAGGACCGTCGACGGCCTCCGCAAGCGCCTGTACCTGCCCGTGGTCAGTCCCAAGACCGGCTGGCTGGAGGAGTGGATGTCGCCCGACAACCTCGGCGAGACCACGCACCGGCACCTCTCCCCGCTCATCGGGCTCTTCCCCGGCGACCGGATCCGTCCGGACGACTCCACGCCGAAGGACATCGTCGCCGGCGCCACCGCCCTGCTCACCGCGCGCGGGATGAACAGCTTCGGCTGGGCCAACGCCTGGCGCAGTCTGTGCTGGGCGCGGCTCAAGGACGCGGAGAAGGCCTACCAGCTCGTCGTCAACAACCTCAAGCCGTCGTCGGACGGGAGCAACGGCAGCGCCATGAACCTCTTCGACATCTACGAGGTCGAGCAGGGCCGCGGCATCTTCCAGATCGAGGCGAACTTCGGCACCCCGGCCGCGATGGTGGAGATGCTGGTCTACTCGCGCCCCGGCCACGTCGAACTGCTGCCCGCGCTGCCCGCCGCGTGGTCGGCATCCGGCTCGGTGACCGGCGTGGGCGTCCGCGGCGGCTTCGTCGCCGACCTCGGCTGGAAGAACGGCAAGGTCACCCGGGTGACACTGAAGAGCGTCGGCGGCCGTGCCACCACGGTCGTCGCGGGCGGCACCGCACGGAAGATCACGCTCACGCCCGGTGAGTCCGTCACGCTGCGGAACCTCGGATGAGCGCCGCCTCGTACCGCCGCCGCGCGGTGGGCGTCTTCTCTGCCCTGGTCCTGGCCCTGTGCGGGCCCCTGACCGCTTCGTCGACGGCGCAGGCGCAGCAGGCGGCCCAGCCGCGGGCCCAGGTCCCGACAGCGGTGGCGAACCCGGCCGCCGCCAAGGGCAGGCACTCCGTCGTCACCTGGGGTGCCAGCGCCGACCGGCAGGGCGCCGGGCCCGCCGACCGCAGCTACCGCCTGATCGTGCGCACCAGCGTCGGAGGCACCGACCTGCGGATCCGGCTGTCCAACGCCTTCGGCGAGCACCCGGTGACCTTCGCGAGCGCGTACGCCGGACTGCGCAAGCAAGGTGCGGAACTGGTCCACGGCTCCAACCGGCGGCTCTCCTTCAACGGCGGAGCCCCGTCCGTGACCGTCCCGGCCGGACAGGTGGTGCTGAGCGATCCGCTGCCCGGCAAGCTGGCCGCCCGGAGCGATCTGGTGATCAGCCTGTACGTGACGGGCGCCGAGGGACCGACGACCGGTCACGGCATGGCCATGCAGACCAACTACGCGACCGCGGGCGACCACGCCGCCGAGGAGGGCGCGGCCAACTGGACCGATCCGATGGGCTCCTGGTACTGGCTGGACGCCGTCGACGTGGAGACGCCCAAGGCGGTCGGCTCGGTGGTGACCCTCGGTGACTCCATCACCGACGGATGGGCGTCGACCACGGACGGCAACCGCCGCTGGCCCGACTATCTCGCCCAGCGGCTGCAGGCAGCGCCCGGCATCCCCGTGAAGGGAGTGGCGAACGAGGGAATCTCGGGCAACAAGGTGCTCGCGGACGGTGCCGGACAGGCCGCGCTGAACCGGCTGGACCGTGATGTGCTCTCCCAGCCCGGGGTGCGGACGGTGTTCCTGTTCGAAGGGATCAACGACATCAAGGCCCACACCGGCGTCACGGTGGACGACATGATCGCCGGCTACCGGCAGATCATCGACCGGGCGCACGCGGCCGGCAAATGCGTCGTCGGAGCGACCGTCATGCCGTTCAAGGACTGGTCCGAGTACGACGCCGCGTCCGAGGCGGTGCGTCAGGGCGTCAACGAGTGGATCAGGACCAGCGGCGCGCTCGACGCCGTGACGGACTTCGACCGGATCACCCGCAGTCCCTACGACCCGCAGCGCATCCTGCCGTTCTTCGACGGCGGCGATCACCTGCACCCCAACGACAAGGGGATGCAGGCGATGGCCGACGCGGTCGACCTCGGGAGCCTCACCTCCTGCTGAGAGCGGGCCCCCGGGGGCACGGTCAGGGGTAGGAGACCACCGTGGACGGTACGGTGGAGGTTCCCGAGGTGGGTGACCCGGTGTCGTTGACGACCCGCTCGTACTGCCCGTTGCCGCCCAGCGAGACGACCAGCAGGTCGTGGAACTTCACCCCCGGCTTGTTCGGTGCCGCGAACCCGTGGTGCTGGACGATCGTCGGATCCAAAGTCCCCCCAGACGCACATTAGGCCCTGGTGACGACCAGGGCTTTTGTGTTGTGGGGTCAGTCCCGCGCCAGGACGTACGTCCCCTTAGCGGGCAGGGTGGCGACCAGGCCGCGCTCCCGCAGCTCCTGTACCGCCCGCCGGATCGTGCCAGCGGAGACGTGATAGACGTCGGCCAGGTCCCGCTCATTCGGGAGTCGTCCGCCGGCAGGGATCTCGCCAGCCTCGATCTGTCGGGCCAGGTCGTCCGCGATCCGGGCGTACTCGTACTGGATCTCCATGCTTCGAGTCTCTGGGCACGGCGTGCGCTCCGCGCGTTGACCAGCACACTGTGGGCACTGTGCACACTGTGCACCCTGCGCGTAGGCTGGGGGACGCAAAGAGGCCCCCGACCGGAGTAGGTCCAGTCGGAGGCCGTGGCCGACACTGCGAGGAGTGCAGCCGTGGAAGACACTACCCGTCCGGTGGTCCCGTGTTACAGGTGCGGGGGCCTGACGATCTATCCGGTCCTGGTCAGCTTCGAGGAGGCAGGCAGCGGACCGGGGTACAACATCAATTTCTGTCTGGAGTGCGCCTGCCAGCGGTACAGGGGCCACTTCCAGGCGTGCGGCGAATGCATGCACGGGAAGTCGTCGTGCGAGGAGGCCAGGAGTCTCAGAAAGTCCATCCTGGGGCGTCGCCTGGAGAGGGAGTTGGACCTCGCGGCTGCGGAGGTTACGCGGCGACAGGACGCACGGAGGCGTGCGGCACAGTGACCTGACGGCCGGACAGAAGAGTGACAGAGGCCCGCTGGGGGACATCCTGGCGGGCCTCCTTCGTGCGCGGGACCCAGGGCTCACCGCTGGCCCTGTACAGGCCGGACAGGGCGTCCCAGGCCCATACGTCGCGGCCGTACACCAGGCCGGACAGCGCGCCGAAGGCGGTCACGTTGAACCGGTCCCCGGCGGCCTCCCCTCGAAGGAGCGTTGACACGGTGGTTGCGTACGACCGCAGCACGCGAGGGAGTTCCAGGAGGGAGTCCAGCCGCTCCTCCGCCAGGAGGCTTTCCCCTCGCCAGGCTCCCCAGGCCCAGCCGAACGACGTTGTCATGGGCACGTAAGCATGCAGAGCGATAGTCAGCATGGTGGTAACAACCCCCCCCAGGGTGTTCGTGTGAAGTTCAAGTAAATCGTAGGTCAAGTCGGGGCCAGAGTTACGGGTGTGGGCCCTGTTTTTCGGTCACGGTTCTGCTACCAACACGACCAAAAAGAAACGGGCCCCCGAAGGGACCCGTCATGTCAGAAAGGTTGCAGAGGGTTGCAGTTGGCCTAGGCAGCGGCCTCCTGGGCGGCCTTCCAGTCGGTGAGGTAACGACGGCCGGAGCGGTCGCTCACACCGAAGTAGCTGGCCAGGGCCTTGCCGGACAGCGGAGTCCCCTCGCGGTCGATGTCGGACACGGCGGCCTGGATATCCGCCATGGTCGGCTTCGTCGTGATCGTGAACACGGCCGTCTCCTCCTCGTCAGGCTCCGGGGCGTCCTCCGTCTGGTCCTCCTCGTCCAGGACCTCCTTCAGGCCGCTGTCGGGGGAGAGGGCAGGGCCGCCCTCCAGGATCACCAGGTCCGTGCGGTGCTCCGCCGTGTCGTTAACGGCAGGCGCCTCCTGGGCCTCCTCCTCGCCGGCGACCGCGTGGTGGACCTGGCGCATGAGGGCGCCGAAGGCCAGGAGCGCGGCAGACGGAGGGACAGCGGCGACGATGTACTGAATGAGCGGAGCGTGCGCGCCGACCCCGAACACGTTCAGGCCGATCGAGCCGACCGACCCTGCAACCGTCAGGCCGATGGCCCACGGGTCCCGACGCTTCGCCAGGGCTGCCACCAGCATCATGATCTCTCCGGCCACGATGAACAGGTCAAGGGTTGCAGGCCAGGCCCAGGCGCGTTCCGGGGAGTTGCCCAGGCCCGACGCTGCGGCCACGTCGTGAAGGTGCGCGTAAGAGAGCCAGAAAGCGGCAGCGGTCAGTGCGACGATCACCAGGCCGGCGGCCAGGGTGAGGCGGGTACGAACGGCGTTCACGGGTGGGTCCTCTCGGTAGGCGCCTCAGATGGGGCGGCTGGGAGTGCTGAAGGTAGTCGACTCAATTGAGTCGCGTCAACTCCGAAGGCCCCCACCCAGTCACGGGCAGGGGCCGGCGGGTCACTCGTCCTCGTCGTCCAGGGCCTCCATGTCGAGCATCTGGACCCGGAACACTGCGGCCATGGCCTGGCCCACGTAGCCGTCCTCGCCGGCGACGTTCACCGCGTGCTGGACGACGACTTCCGGCGTCTGGGGCTCGGAGGTGAGGAGGCAGACGGCCTCTACCTCCGACAGGTCCAGGAGGACGGACAGGGTGCGGACCGGGACGCGGAGGTCCGGGGCGTGCGCCTGGAGGGCCAGGAACATCAGGGCCGCGTGTTCACGGACCAGGTTCAGCTCCGCGTACAGGGTGTCGATGTGGGCCGACTCCTCCAGCGACTCCAGGTCACGGTCAGCGAGGGGTTCGTACGGGCCGCATGCGTCGCTGCACTTGTGCTCCGGATTGCCCAGGGATTCCAGGTCAGACACGGGGAGTCCTCTCGTAAACGCCCCAGTTGAGGCGGCTAGACACGGGAGAGGGGCGGGCGGCCACGTCGACCCACAGGGCCCTGACGCACACTCCGTACCGCCCCTCTGCGACTGACCGGGGAGTGTGTCCCCTGCGGGTCAGTCCTCCGCCAGCGCGTCCTCCAGGGACACGCCCTGCTTCGATGCGGCGGCCTCCAGGGCGTGACGCTCGGAACCAGCCTTCGCGACCAGGTCCGCCCACTTTTTCGTGAACGCAGCACGGGCCTTGTCACGGTCCTTGCGGACGCGGGCGGCCTCGACCTCAGCAATGCCGGCCTTCGCCATCTCACGCGCCACCTGGGCGTCGTCCTTGAACTTGCCCATGAAGCCGAAGGAGGCGGCCAGGATGTACGCCTGACGCGGGGACAGCATGCCCAGGACACGGCGGACCAGGGCGCGCTTCACGGCGTCCTCAGTGGCTTTCTCCAGGATGGCCCGCTGGGCGTTCAGGGCGACGGAGCCACGGCCCAGGGCAGCGGCAGTCTGGGTCTCCGCGGAGGACGCGGCAGGGGCCTCCTGGCGCTGGGTGTGCAGGGCGCGGAGCATGTCCACGGCGGCCCCCAGCTCCGCGGAGCGGCAGGGGAGACCCTCGACCAGGTCCAGGTCCTCGTCCGTCACGGTGCCAGCGCGGAAGCGGTCCACGGCCAGGAGGAGGGCAGCGCGGGTCTCCTCATCGCGGGGGAGGGTCAGGGTCTCCTCAAGCGCGCGGGCGGGGATGACCCACTGGACCGGCCGGTATCCGGCCTGGGTCTCATCCGCCGCAGCCTCCACGGACGAAGCGTCCACCAGGGTGTCCGCAATGGTCGTGTCAGCGTCGTCTCCGGCGGTCGGAGTGAGGATGCTGACCATGCCCTGGTACGCCAGACGCGCGGCATACGCGGCCTCCGGCGACATGCGAACGCGGGACTTGTACGCGCCCCCGTTCAGCGTGGCGACCAGGCCCCGGTCCTGTACGGCCGATTCGGCAAGGTTCACGTAGTCGGCTTCGTGCGTTGAGTGGTTCACATCCGCGGCGCGGAAGTGCTTGACCATCTGGGCGAACAGCTTCTTTCCGTCCGTGTCATCGTCCGTGCCGTTCAGCATGTCGCGGCCACGCGCGGGGAGTTCACGCTCCACGTAGCGGAAGGAGTAGGCGCGGAAGTCGTCAACGCTGTCGCCCTCGTAGCCGGACAGGCACTCCAGGGCGATCAGGTGGGCCTCCTGGAGGAAGTCCTCCGTGTACGCGGCGCGCAGGCCGTCAGACGCGTCGCCTTCAGTGCGGGCCACGGTGCGACGGGCTATCGCGCTGAAGCGGGACTCCAGGTCCGCCAGGATCGAAGCAGCGGCGTCACGGTCGCCGGCCTTTGCGGCGGCCAGCGTCTCGTCCGTGACCTCCTCAGATATGACGGAGCCGATGACCTGGAGACGGGTGGTGACAGACACGGTGAGGTCCTCTCGGGCACGGCTGGGCCAGGGCATGGCGGGGCCACGGCATGGCGAAGCCGGTAAATGGGTGTGAGGGAGGAAGGCGCCTCAAGCGGGTCGGCTGATCGCTTCCGACCACTTGTGAGCGTGATGTGAAAGTAGACGACTCAATTGAGGCGCGTCAACTTCGTTCTTCAACGATGACATGGTCAGGAGTCCGCTCTGGCCTTCGAGATGAAGGCGAAACGTGCGGGTCATCCGTAGGAAGGAGGGAGCGGAATGTGTTCACCCGGCGAAGATGTGGCCGTGATGTGTAGGGGACCTTTGATCGAGAATCTTGTAGCCGCCCCAGTTGAGGCGCCTGCGCGAGGCCGCAGCGGTATCTAGCGAGTCGAGCGCCAGCACACCCGAAGGCCCCCTGGCGCGATGCCAGAGGGCCCCAGGATCAGTAGTCAGCGCCGTACAGGGAGCCCCAGGAGCGCTTCCCGATCTCCGGTTCGGCCTCGATCGGGACGCCCTTCAGGCTGAAGGTCATGGCCTTCGCGATGCCGCGCGCGATGTCCTCCGCCTCCGCCTTCGGGACGCTGGCCAGGACCTCGTCATGGATCGGCAGGCGCAGGTAGGGGACCAGGCCGGCTTCGTCCATGTGGATCAGGGCCTGGCCCAGGCAGTCACGGGCCGTCGACTGGACGAGATAGTTCGTCACCGCGTACGTGCGGTCCCGGTCCAGCGGCAGACGATGACCCGTCACGGAGATGGCAACCATGCGGTTGTTGAAGGCCTCTATCCGCCAGTCCTTCGCCGCGCGGCCAACCTCCGGATAGACCTGGTCGTACTTCGCCATGGCCCGCTGAACGGCGTCGAGAGGGGCGCCGGTCTGGCGGGACACCGTGGCAGCGCCACCGCCGTACACCTTTCCGAAGGCGATCCCCTTCGATACCTTCCGGTCCTTGCTCGTGAACCCCTCGCCGAACACCAGGCGCGCCGTGAAGGAGTGGAGGTCCTCCCCGTTGGCGATCGCCAGCTTCATCCGCTTCACGTCGGCCAGGGCCGCCAGGACCCGGAGTTCCACGGCCTGGAAGTCGGTACTGATCATCACGTGGCCCTCGTCGGCGAGGAGCGCGCGGCGGATCATCTTGTCCGAGCTGGGAAGCGTCTGGACCGCCGGCTGGGTCACCGACATGCGGAAGGTCCGCGCCTGCATGGACTGAATGTTGGGGTGGATCCGGCCGCGGGCGTCCACGTTCTCCAGGAAGTTGTCCGCGTAGGCAGAGCGCCACTTCCCCGCCCGCTTCGAGCGGAGGACCGCTTCAGCGAGAGGGTTCGGAGTGCGGGACCGGATCGGCTTCCAGTCGCGGTCCAGGTCCGCCAGGGCCATCAGTACGGCCTTGTCCACCTTCCAGGCGCCGGAAGCCGTCTTCTCCGTGAGGGTCTCGCCCATGCTCATAAGGGCGTCGGCGACCTGGCGGGCGGAGTTCACGGACGTCACGCCGTAGGCCTGGGCTGTCTCGCCCCAGTGGTACGCGTCGTACGAGAGATCCGACTGGAGGCCCTCCGCGTACGGGACGTCCAGGACCAGGCCGGCACGAACCATCTGGGCACAGATGCGGGCCACACGGTGCTCGTAAACGGACAGCCGCTTCGGCACGCCCAACTTCTCCAGCGTCGCCTCCAGGCGAGGCCGCAGGCGGCTGGTCAGGATGACGTCCAGGAGGCCGTACTCCAGGTACGTCGGGTGGTCCAGGGGGACCTTCGCGAAGCCTTCGGCGATCTTCAGCTTCAGCGACTTGAACACTGCCTTCAGGCCGTCCTGGGTGTCAGGGGCCGCAGGGTCGATGTACCGAGCGGAGTTCGCCTTCAGACCGGAACCAATCCCGCCTTCCATCTGCTGACGCGGGTCGACCAGCTTCGCCAGGATCTGGGTGTCCGTGGCCTTCGCGCAGGTGGCCTCCAGCGGCACGCCCAGGTGTTCGTCACAGACCAGGGCATCGAAGCCTGCCCAGTTGTGCCCCGTGATGTCGGGGAGGAGCTCCAGGGCCCAGGCGGCAGCGTCAGCGAATACGGAGCCGTGTTCGATCGTGAGGGCCCAGGCCTCCGTCTCGTTACCGAACTGGGCGAGGCGCAGGAAGCCGGGACCCCAGGCGAAGATCTTCAGGCCGCAGGTCTCCGTGTCGACAGCGACCGGGGTCCGGGTCTCCGCCTGGCGCCTGACCCAGGTCCGGAACGGGCCCAGGTCCTCCCGCCGCTCTACTACGTAGCCGTCCCAGTCCTGGCCGTTCAGACTTCCGCTGAAGTGGCGCATGATCGTGCCCTCTCGATAGGGGAGTGGTCACGCCCTAAGCCAGGCCCCCGTCAAGGGACCTGGCCAGCGGAGTTGATCAGCCGATGCGGTACAGCCGCTCCACGGCTACGCGGGTGTTGTTGTCCTTGTTCAGGGAGTTGTATTTCTCCCGCTCCCAGACGATGGTGTGCGGCACGTCGCGGGGAACCTGGTACTCCGACACGTAAACCGACAGCCCCGAGCGCGCCCACGTGGTGGCCGTCTGCCAGAACGTTCGGTGATCGAACGCGGGCATCCTGCTGTACGGCTTCGTACCTTCGTACGGAGGATCGCAATACACCGTTGTCCCCGCCGGGGGCACGTGCGCACCGAACACAGAATGACGGAACCGAACGTCATGCTCCGTGAACACGGTTGCTTGTCTGTGAAGCGCTCGCGCTGAAGCGCGCCAAACGTCCCCAGACCGAGGACAGACGCCATACCCCTCGAACCAGCGACCGCCGAAGGACGCCCCGAAGCCGACGAATCCACGTTGCGGCGACGGGTCAGCATGCCGAAGCTCCGCGTATGACTCCCGCGTTACGTCCTCCGGTCGCCAACCTGCCGTGGCCGCCTGCCACATCAGGATCAGGTCCTGATGTGCGTCCATGCCTACGCAGGTACTGAACAGCGGGGCCGCGTGAACCGTCACGTTCCCTCCGCCGACGAACGGTTCGAACCATCGGTCAGTCGGTGCGCCGTCGCTGATGATGGCCTCTACTACGTGCCTAGCAATCTTCGCCTTGCCGCCCATGTAGCGCATGACGTCCCCTCTCCGTTGTTGGACAGGGGGAAGGCCTGACCCCCGTCAGGAGGCCAGGCCCTTGCACTACTGGTCCGGAGAGGACGTCCCCCGGTCCCGCTACTCGCCGAAGATGCCCGGACCGTCCGGGGCGTCCGCGTGGTCGGCAGCGATGCGGACACCGACCAGGGCGACGCCCTTAGCCGTGTTCCTGCGCTGGACCTTGCGCTCCGCCATGGCGTCCAGGAACGTGCGTCGGGTCCACCGCTCACGCGCAGGCAGGCCCTCCGCTTCACACCAGTGCGTGTACGCCTGGTACGCCTGGCCGGCGGTCAGTTCGTTGGCGTCCTCCGCCATCTCCAGGACCCCGGGGAAGAACCCAGCCAGGGCGTCCGACGTGCGGCGGTAGTCCTTCGTCGCGTCGATGATGTGCTGCGGGTCCTGGAGGCCGGACCGGAACCACTCCATCGCGCCCCTCACGGCCCAGGCCGCGATGCCCTCCGCCTCCGCGAGGAGCTTGCGGTCCAGCGTGTGGTCCCGCTCCTCCGGCGCGAAAAACCTGGTGAACGGGATCAACTTGACGCGACGCCACAGGCCCTCGTCCTGGCCGCGGAACTTCGGTTTGAAGTTCGTCGCCAGCATGAGGAGGAAGGTCGGTTTGAAGGTGAAGAACTCCTGGCGCAGGAAGCGGGCGGAAATCTCGTCCTTGCCCGTGACGCGCTTCAGGACCGCCTCCGACATCGGCTTGCCCGACTCGCCTTCGGAGGCCATGACGAAGCGGCTACCGCGCAGGGCAGCGATGTCGTTCGGGATCCCGCCGGAGGACTTCTCCTCGAACGTGCTGAACGGGGTCGTCTCCGTGATGTCCCGGAAGATCGAAGTCAGCGTGTCCGTGGCAACGGACTTGCCGTTGGCGCCCTGGCCCCAGAGGACAGCAAAGCACTGCTCCGACGTATGACCCGTCGCGCCGTAGCCGACCAGCCGCCGGAAGTAGGACGGCATCTCCGGCATATCCGGGAACACCTCCTCCAGGAAGGACTCCCAGCGTCCGCACTTCGCTTCCGGGTCGTAGTTCACGGCCAGGCAGTACGTCAGGAGATCCTCCTTACGGTGCTCACGCATGGCGCCCGTGCGCAGGTCCACCGTTCCGTTACGGAAGGACAGGATGTCCGGCTGACTGTCAAAGTCGGTCGGGGAGACGTGAACTGACGGGATGGACGCCAGCTCCGCCAGACAGTCGTCAATCTTGCGGCGAGTCGTGAACCCCTTCGCAGCCTTGCGCAGGCCCTCTCCGGGGTCCTCCTTCGCGTCGGGGGCCTTGTCGTCCGTCTTGCGCTTCGCGGCGGCCATCAGGGCACGGCCGATGAAGTGCACCATGTTGCGTACCTTCGAGTCGCTCCGCTCCCAGACGCGACCCGACCAGGTGAAGAAACCCAGGCCAGGGGCGTACTTGATCTGGCCCTCAGCGAACGTGGACAGGAGGTACGCGGCCTGGACGTCGGACGCGCCGTACTCACGAAGCGTGTCGTAGTACAGGTCCGTGATCCGGCCGACCTGGTCCCGCGTCGGGGCCACGTCCTCCACGTCCACGTCCGGCAGACCAGCCGGCAAGGCAGGCGCAGGCTCCGCAGCGGGAGCGTTAACGGCATCGGCCAGGGCAGCGGGGAAGTTGGCCACGTCTCGGGCCCTCCAGTCGGTCAAGTCGTCGCCCTCGTGCGGAATCGCCAGGGCCTGGGTCGGGACGTCGTGAGCGGCCAGGCCGTCCGCCAGTCGCTGGGTGAAGCCGTTACCGGCCTTGTCGTTGTCTCCGGCGAGGATGACCCGCTTGCCCTTCAGGCCGGCGGCCAGCTCCGCCAACAGGTCGGGGGAGTTAACGAGGGAGGCCCCGCGGATGATGACCGCGTTGTATCCGGCGGCCACGACGGTAAGGCCGTCCCCAGGGCCCTCCGTGACGATGTACGTGTCCGTCTGGGCCTCAGCGAGGAGGACGCCATACGGGGCCCAGCGGAGGCCGTCAGGGTTGCTGAGGGACATCCAACGGGCGGGACAGTCGCCGGACACGTCACGCCCCTGGAGGCCGCGGGCCACTCCGTCGAATCCGACCAGGGGGACGATCAGGCGGGGGAACCGGCGGAAGCCGGGGGAGCGGTAGTTCCTGGGACGACCCTCCTCGTCTGTGTAGCGCAGACCCGCCAGCGACCCGTCATCGAACCCCAGGCCCAGGCTGGCGGCCAGGTTCTGAGTCATGCCGAACCGGCGGACCGCATAGTCCGCGGCGATGCCCGAGTACTCCGTGTCAACGCGCTGGAGGTCGTTCGCCGCAGCGTCCAGGTACACGCGCAGGGCGGCCACTTCCGCCGTGCCCACCGTCTCCGGCTTCACGGACGTCACGGTCCTGGCGGCGCCAGTCGCGTTGAACATGGCGGACCAGGGGAGGCGCACGGCGCGGATGACGTCGCCAGTCTCGCAACCGGCACGGCACGTCATGCGGACACGGCCGTCCTCGCCGAACCAGATACGCAGGGAGGGACGGCTGTCACCGTGGCCAGGACAGCGTGCGATGTACCCGCCGTCCGGCTTATCGTCAACGTCCTGGAAGCGGGCCAGGATCTCGTTCACGTCCACAGGGTGGGTCTCCTCTCGATCGGGGGTCTGTCACCCCTGGACCGGGGAGGACGTCCCCAGGGAGGCACGACGAAGGCCCCCACCCGTCAGGGCAGGGGCCAGGCGTCAGACAGGCGGGAGGGTGGCGCGGACAGCGCGGAGGACCTGGGCGAAGTCGGCCAGGGTCCACGTCCAGTACTGGCCCCGCGTGTTCAGCGTGGGGAAGGAGATGCCACGGAAGCCGTCAGGCAGGGTCCCACTGCCGATCAGCCGCTGGAAGGTCACGTCCGTGATGTGCACGCGCGCCAGGGCCGGACCCTTGCCGCGAACCTTGTGGATCACCACGCCGTACGGGAAGCCAGCGTTAACGGCCTCCGCTTCGGCCTGGCGCAACCAGGTAGGCACGGCCGGCGACTTGACGTCCTTCGCCTCCAGGATGAAGGGCCAGGCGTGGAGGTCCCCGACGTCCTTCGCGCCCTCCTGGGCCTGGCGCTTGACCAGCCGCCAGTCAGTCGGGTGGGAGTAGCCCAGGGTCCCGTTCAGGTAGTCGCGTATGGTGCTTTCCCACCTTGTTCCGCGGGCCTTCGAAGGGTTGCTCACTGGCCACCACCCAGGGCAGCGCGGAGGGTCGGACCGTGATACCAGACAGCACTGGGGTACTGATTGACAACAGCGCGTACACGCTCCAGCTCAGCGCGCAGGCGGTCAACCTCGTCCGCGAACAGGAGCGGGTCACCGTGCGCGGGACAGTCCTCGTCAGGGCCCTGGTACTGGCCTGAAGCCTGGTCGCAGGTACATCGGCTCATTCGGTCTCGCATCAGTCCTCCAGGCTTGCGATCAGGTCCGCCGTGATCCACGTGGAGCGGACAGCGGGGGAGAGGGCAGCGACGTCGACAGGCTCCGTGTCAGGCAGAGGCCGGACGGGACGGAAGCCTTCGGGGATGCCGGTACGGTTCACCGCTTCCCCCTCTGCCAGGGGAGGAGGCCCAGGGCCCAGGCCAGGGCAACGACGTACGCAGCGAGGGCAGCGACACGGACCAGGACGGACCAGGCGGTCATGCCTGGGCCTCCTGGGCAGTGCGGTGTACCTCAGCGCCACGGGCCACGGCCTGGCCGATCGCGTCCTGGTAACGCCCCCAGTCCCTGCGCTGTGTCGCGCTGGGAAGGATGACCAGGGTGTCCCCGCTGCCCATCTGCCGGACGTCCCCCAGGGCGGGAGCGCCAGCCTTCGAAATGGTTCGGAAGGTTACGAACACGCGTGCCTCCAGTCGTTAACGGTTTAGGCACGGCCGAAGCCTGACCCCCGTCAGGAGGCCAGGCAGGCACGGCGTAGCCGCGTCTCGGCAGTGGGTCAGACGCGGGAGAGGGGACCGTAGGAACGGACGACTTCGGCCAGCGACGTGGCATCGAAAACGGGGTACAGGGCGCATTCCATGAGCGGCGTGCCATCGGAGGACATCCGGCCGTTGAACTTCCAGACGTCGCCCTGGCGGTCCGTGTACTCGCCGTCCAGGCTGTAGGGGCGGCCGGCGTAGGTGACGGAGCGCGAGGAGCGACCGTCCAGGAGCTCCCGTTCCCAGGAGGCCAGCTGGGTGGTCGGGGCAGGACGCTTACGCAGGCCCGTGGCGGAGACCCACGCGTGGTGGCCGACGTTCACGAACTTGACCACGTATTGGTCCTTGCCCGCGAGGCCCTTGAACGGGCCGGCCTCGATCGTGACCGTGCGGCCCATGGCCCGCTCCTCAACGGTCTCGCCGATCGTGAACGCAGGCGCGAGGGTCAGGGAGCTGGCGGGGACCGACACGGCCGTACCGTCCGGAGCCTGGACCAGGGCCCACTCCCCGTTGCTCACGGCTGACCGGTACGGACCGAACACGATGGTCCCCTGCGGCATGCTGGGGCGGGTCGTCGTGACCTTGTCGCCTGCCTTGAACGTCTCAGCCATGGGTGTGTCCTCTCGCAAACGCCCCAGTAGGGGCGGCTAAAGCGCGGCGAAGCCGTGCCTTCATGGAATGTCTGGGCGCCCCGAAGGCCTGACCCCCGTCAGGAGGCCAGGCAGCGGGTCAGATCTTGCGCAGGGTGCGGTAGTGGTCGGCCACGCGGGTCAGCGGCCAGTTCTCATACGTGTCGCCCCCGATGGCGCAGGACATCAGCGGTACACCAGCGCTGTCGCGCTCACCCGTGAACTCCCAGACGTCGTGCGATGTGTCCAGGTACTCCGCCTTCAGGTCGTAGGTCACGCCCTTGTGCGTGTACGTGCCCGTTTCGACTGCGGCCGGCGACTTCATGGCCGCCCACACGCGCTCGCCGGGGTCGCCGTTGACGGAGACCGTGTTGCCGACCACGCCCTTCAGCCAGTCGAACTCAGCGGGGGCCAGAGTCAGCGTGAACGACTCCTCAGTGGTCGTGACGGTGCGGGTCGACTTCGTGGCTTCGGCCATGGGTGCCTCCTGGGCGTCGTGTTGGTCCTTGCGCCCCGAAGGCCTGACCCCCGTCAGGAGGCCAGGCAGCGGGTTAACGGGCGTTCACCTCCAGGCTCCGCAGGGTGAGCGAGGCGGACGCGTCGGACAGCGTGACAGTGGAGATGACCTCTCCGTCAGGGTTGCGGGTCGTGAACTCCATCTGCCCGCTGCCCAGGGGAAGGGCGCAGACGCGGTGACCGGAACGCATCGTGAACGTCATCAGGAAGTCCTCTCACTGAAGACGTCTTGGCACGCCCGAAGGCCCGACCCCGTCAAGGGCCGGACCAAAGGGTCAGAGCTGGGAGACGTGAACCCACAGGGTCTCTGTGGTTTTGGGGCGGCCCTCCTTACCGTGCTGGAGGGACTGGCGGTGTTCGCGGGTCAGCACGGGGACCCAGCCGTCCGGCGCCTCGTACTCCGACACCAGGACCAGCGCGCCGTCAGCGACCCATGACTCTGCGGTCTTCCAGAACATCGCGCTGTCAAACGCGCCGGCCGCGCCGTAGGCCTGCGTCCCGGCGTACGGGGGGTCGCAGTAGACGACCGTGTCCGCGTCAGGCGTCCAGTCCTGGTAACCGCGCAAACGGATGTCAGTGCCATGCATCTTGGGTGCCAGGCGCAGGACAGCGCGCGCAGACTCCGCCGCGTGGTTCCTGGGCGTGCCGTCCGCGTTGTATCCGCCCTTTGCGCGGCCTCCGAACCACTTACCTCCGAATGAGCAGCCAAATCCCACGAAGCCACGGACAGGCGACGGGCCGGCATCCCGAAGGGTGTTGTACAGCGTGTCGTCAACGTCCGTGGGCGGCTCCCAGCCGTTGCGTGCGGCCGTCCACAGTAGGACCAGGTCCTCCACCACGTCTCCAGCGCTTGCCTGGTCGAACATCGGGGCCATGCGCGCGAACGTGGCACCGCCGCCCATGAATGGCTCTATGTACTTGCTCCGGCCTGCGCGTCGCGACTGGACCGCCTCAGCGATGGACTTAGCAAGTCGGCTCTTTCCGCCTACGTAGCGCACGAGCGTGACCTCTCGTCAGGGAGTTTTGTCACGCCCGAAGGCCCGACCCCGTCAAGGGCCGGACCAAAGGGTCAGGGGGTGTCGTCCTCCTCCGTCAGTTCAGCGGGCAGGATCCGTTCGTCCTCGATCCCGAAGCGGCGCCGACGCTGCGTCAGGACCGCCTTCGCCAGGAGCGGAGGCCAGGTCCACAGCGGAGCGCGGATCCGGTCGTCCGGGGCCAGGCGGACCGCCGTGGCGCACATGGCGTTCACGGTCAGTTCTCCGGGTCGCCGGCGATGGCGTCCTGGTACGAGCCGATGACGGACAGGACAGGCTTCGTGAACGACTGGGGCTTGCCGTTCTTCTCGTACTCGATGTGGTCCAGGCGGAGGGCGCAGAGGGCCTCTCCGTCGATGCGGGAGAGCTGGGCCATGACGTACGGGAGGTCCTCCGCGAACGACCAGGCGGTGGCCGTGTACTTGCCAGTGCCCAGGTCCTCGTCCTGCGGGAAGCGCAGCGGGACGACGATGTTCGGCTTCGGGCCCCGACGCTGCTTCGCCTTTTCCTTCCGGTCGTCCAGGAGCCGCGGGCAGTCGCACGGCTTGCCCTTGTCCGCCTCCGGCGACAGGTAGTTGGAACCGTCGCACTCATGGATCGGGAGGCCGTCCGCCCACTGAATCAGCTTGGACTCGATCTTGGAGGCGTCCACGATGACCTCCAGGCGGTCCCTGTCCGTGTCCAGGGCGTAGTCCCCGTTCGGGGCCTCCGTGATCACGCCGCCAAACAACTCCTTGAGGGCGTTCACGGTCTCCAGCTTCGGAGTGGTGATGCGCCACTCCCGCAGGCTGACCGGCTGGTTGCCGTTGCGCTTGCCAGAACGGAGCTGGAAGGACCAGTCCGGACGCTTCGAGGCTTCGAACTTCGCCTCACGCTCCTCGCGTGCGGCCTTCGCCTCCGGGTCGGTCGCAAAGATGTCGAGCATGGGGGTACCTCCTGGGCATGGCTGACAAGTGGCTGAAGATGGGGTGAAGCGCCCCTCTGCTACTGGTCCGGGGAGGACGTCCCCCAGGCCCTCGATCGGGCCCTGACCTGGCGCTTCGCTGTCCCTCTGCTACTGGTCCGGGGAGGACGTCCCCTGATCGGCCAGGCCCTCCGCTGCCTCCGCCGTGGCGTAGTGGCCAGGCCCGACTTCGGTCAGGTAGGTCAGCGGGTCAGTGGTCGGCAGCGCACGCAACGGCCGGCTGGCGGCATCCCAGTTGCAGGCGGGGAAGCGGTACCGCCGTCCCGGCTTCGGCAACTTCGCGTGCTGCTTCTCCTCATGCGCAATGTCACGGGCACGGCGGTGCTCACCCAGACCCTTGCCGTTGTCACCCCAGCCTTCGGGGTCCGGGTAGTCCGCGGCCTTCAGGTACGCCATGCGCTCCGCGTGGGCAGCGTCGGCGACGCGCCTGTAGTCGTCTTCCAGGTACGCCTTCACGGCCTTCGTGTGCGCCTTGTCGAGCTGCGCGACGGTGCCGTTCCCGCGCTCCGTACGGACGACGTGGCGGACCTTCATAAGCGTCAGGACTGTCTCGCGAAAGTCAGCGGACATCGTGAACCCTCTCAGTGGTGGCTGTCACCACTGGTCCGGAGAGGACGTCCCCCGCGGCTCCGGCCGGAAAAGAGAAAGGCCCCCCAGCCAGGCGCGAAGCCAGGCCAGGGGGCCAGTCGAGAGTCAGTCGTTAACGGATCAGCGGTGAGGCTGCGACCCGCACTTGCGCATGCAGGTCCAACAGAACTCCGGGTCCCGCATCTCTTCCTCAGTCGCGGACAGGACCATGGTCAGGCCTCCTCGTCCGTCGCAGCGTCGCCGGCCAGGAAGCGGGCCAGCCGCTCGACAGCGGCCACCTTGTCGGGAAAGCGGACACCGTCCTGGTACCCGCGGCTGTTCGTGGACAGGGAGTTGACGTGTTCCGTGGCCTTCGCCAGTGCCTCTTCACGGGTCATGCGGGGCGCCTCCTCCGTGTCGTCGGTAAGGGGAGTCAGCGGGCCGTACGCGTCCCGCAGTTCATCCAGGGCTCGTGTGTTCAGACCAGGGGACACGTACTGCCCGTGTTCGTTCCGGGTCCAGACATCCCCGTCACGGTCGCGGTAGGCAGTCATGCGGTCACTTCCCCCGTCGCTGCGTACCCGTCACCATGCGGCCCTTCGAGGAGGACAGGGCCTTGCCGATGACGTCCTTCGAGTCCTCGCGCACCCAGGTGAACGTCTTCCGCAGGTTCAGGAAGTAGTCGTGGACCATGCGGTCAGCGCGCACGCCCTTGAACGACCACTCCGTGTCGGTGACGTGGAGGACCGCGGCGGACTCGATGTCCGGCATCGGCTCCTCATTGCCCTCCGGGTCAATGATGACGTCTGCGTACCGGTAGGCAGCGAGCTGGAGCGCGACGTCCGTGTAGGTGTTCTTGCTCGTCTTGTAGTCGACCATGACCAGGATGGGAGTGCCGGAGCGGTCGGGCGTGATCGTGACGTTGCCCTTCGCGTCGACATTCACCCAGACCCGGAGGATCGCATCGAAGGAGCCGGCGTACTCGTGCTGGTACGACCAGGCCACGTCTTCAGCGCGGACCAGCTCCGGGTTCACCATGACCAGGAACTGACGGAAGTGCTCGACGTGGTTCACGATGTCGGGGTGGACGTAGTCGACGTCCTCACCGTTCATGAGCCGCTCGAAGACGTCGTGCGCGCGGGACCCCAGCTTGGACCGGGTCTCCGTGTAGCGGCGGGCGGCGCCGGAGATGTACCGACGTGCCCCAGCGCGGTCGCGCTCTGCCATCTGGGACAGGTAGTCGAAGGAGTCGATGGCCAGGTCAGCGGCCATGCCAGCCTGCCACGGTCCCAGGAAGTCCTGTTTCGGGAGCATGCCCACAATGGAGGTCACGCCGGGGACGGTGACGTTGGGGCGAGTCTCGTTCACGTAGAAACGGGAGCCGGCACGCTTAACGGTGCTGATGGGATTGGACATGGGGGCCTCCGGTAGTGCGGGCGGGATTGCCTTCACTACTGACCGGGGAGGAGGTCCCCAGGAATGGAGGAGCGGAATTGCTGAACTGTCCCAGTTGCTGAGGTAAGGCCGAAAAAGCGAAACGAATGGAGAGTTATTTTTCTTAACGGGACTAAACAAAAATATAGAAACAACTAGAGGCCCCTCGGCTCCTCCCCTTCGCTGAAAACAGAAAGGGGTCGCCCCCAGCCAGGGGCCGACCCTCGTCCGTGCCTGCGCGCTACAGGCCAGCCGCCGCAGCGGCCAGGTTCGTGATCATCTCGTTAATGCGGGCCTTCAGCGCGTTCCGCTGGTCGTTCGTGAGGCTGGCCGCGCGCCTCGTCGTCCGCAGGAAGCCACGCTCCACTCGCTCCAGGGCGGCCATGTCGCGCGCCAGCTCCTCCTCGTCAGGCTCCTCGTCGTCGGAGGACGTCAGCTCACCAGCCATGGCGGCTTTCACCAGGGCGGCCCTGCGCTGGGCGTCCTCGCGTGCCAGTTGCGTACGGCCCTTGCGCGGTAGCTTCGTGCCCTTCGCCTCGTACAGTGCGTAAACGGCCTCCGTGTTGGACAGCTTCGGAAAGGCCGCCTTCGCCTGGGCCAGGGCGTCGGCCGGAAAGTTCTCTGGGTGTTCGTCCAGGCTCTGGAGGCGCGCTACCACCACGTCGGACATGCGGTTACGGACCGCCTTCGCCAGCGACTTGTGAGTGGCCCAGCGGTGGACGTCCGACTCCGTCACTCCCTCGCGTGCCTTCACGAACGTGTCATGGGCGATGTCCTTCGTGAACTTCCGCTCCGCGACGACATCGGGCAAGCCCTCTTTAGTGCGCATCTTCAGCCGCGCCTCCAGGAGGTCCTCTGCGATCGAGCGGGCCATATCGGCAGCCTTCAGGCCGGCGTCCACCGCGTCCCTCACGCGCCGGACCGCTGCGTTCACGATCGGGTCAATGCCCTCGACTTCGTGGTACGACGCGATTGCCAGCGCAGTAGAGGCCGAGGACTCCACCGTGAACGCGTCCGCCAGCTCCTCGCCCAGGGCCTTCCTGTCCCGTGGCGCTGTGGCCTTCACCGCTGCCTCTGCCTCCTCGCGCAGGGCCTCCGCGTCGTCGGCCTGGCCTGCCAGTCGGAGTGTCCTGACGCGGTTGATAAGGTCCTGGGCCGCTGCCCGCTTCGTGGTCACGCGATCACTCCTAGTTGATCTTCCTATGGGGGGTACCAGGAGCGTAGCGCAGGCGCCTCAAATGTGGCACCTACAACGAAAAAGGGGCCCCCGAAGGGACCCCAATTTGGCCATGGTCAGCCGGCGGTCAGTGTGTCAGCGCAGGCCGCAAGTGCCTCCAGCGAGCCGTCGTTAACGATCGTGCGCGTTGCCGGGTAGCGGAGCATGTCACGCTCGCTGACATGCGCCCCAGGCTCCTGGCCGGGACGGATGACACGGACGATGCGGAAGCCGTTCGCTGCCAGGTAGTCAGCTTCGTTCCTGTACCGCACGTCCGTGAACACGACCGGCTGGCCCGCGGCATGCGCTGCCCTGACCGCGTCGCCGGCCGCCTTAATCCAGAACTGGGGATCGATCTCCCGAACCGTCTGGCCGTAGTTCTGGAGGAAGCGGCGGACCTCCGGATACAGGTCCTTCGCTGCCTCCCAGCCGTAGTCGTTAACGATCTCCGACAGGCGGACAGTCTCCGCCATCGTGTCTTCGTTGTTCCCGTACGCGGAAACGATCGGGTCCGCCTTCAGGGCCGCCTCCTTCAGCCGGTCAGCGAAGGCGACACGGACGTATCCGTGGGCCTCGACCAGGCGGGCGGCCACGGAGTCCTTGCCTGCGCGGGCCAGGCCGGTAATCGCGATGTCGTTCATGGGGTCCTCCCCAGGTTGGCGGGTCTGTCCCTACCGCCCCGGGGAGGACGTCCCCTGTGTCAGGCGCCCAGGAAGGCGCGGAGGACCGACACGGCCTCCTCAGCGGGGAAGCCAGGCAGGCAGCGCGCTACGACCGGCACGGCCACAAGGGCTACAGCCGCGACCTTCCGGCGGTTGCGCCATACCCAGCGGGCCACGTCCATGGCCTTCGCGGTCACGCCACTGTCCGGCGCGTTGTGCTCACCCATAGCTGCCTCACATCTTCAGTACGACGGTTGTAATCGTGGTGGCCGCGGAGAGGACAGCGGTCACGAGCGCGGCAGGCACGGCGTATGTCCGCCGCTCCAGTGACCGCAAGCGGCCTTCGTGGTCGGACAGGGTGTCCGCCGCTGCGGTCAGGCGGTCAGTGGACACGCGGACATCGCCCCGCATGGCCACCAGTTCGTCGTAGATCTCGCGCGCGCCGATGGTCACTGACCCCAGGTCGTCACTCATGCTGCCCGCTCCTGTCCGGCTACGCGGTGACGCTGAAGCCGTACTTGTCGGCCAGCTTCCGCAGAGTGGCCATGCCGGGGACACCGTCCGCACCCGTGCCGGAGTAGCCGCACCTGCGCTGCCAGGCCGCGTACGCGGACACCGTCTCAGTGCCGAAGTGACCATCGGACAGGCGCGCGGACAGGAGGCCAGCCTTCACCAGCGCGGCCTCCACGGTGCGGACACCCGAGTAGGTGACCGGGGTCCCCTTCGCGGAAGGGTTCCGCTTCGCGGCGGACACCAGCGCGGCCAGGGAGACCTTCGGCTTCGCCGGAGTGGCCGGCTTCGTGGCCGGAGCGGACGGAGCGGACGGCTTGTCCGCAGGCTTCGGAGCCTTGTCCGCCCAGGCAGGGTCAGCGGACACGATGCCCTCGGGGAAGTCCGGGTAGCCGTAGCCGTAAACGTTGACCGACTTGCGGGCACGCGTCTTCAGGTACACACCGTCCCCCTCAGCGGAGCCGTCCGTGTTCGTGTTGCCCTCCACGCAAGTGATCGTGCTGTCCGTGTAGGACACGACGATGCCCGTGTGGGTACCGCCGCCCGGACCGTAGAACACCTGGGCGCCGATCGCGGGGTACTCGCTGAAGCGCTTCCGGGACTTGAACCAAGACACGCCGTATTCGCACGACGCGGAGCGCGGGTACAGGGCAGCTACGCCAGCCTTGAGCGCCACCCAGGAGACGAACAGGGCACACCAGGGGTAGCCGCCAGCCGACACCCAGGCCATGGTGGGGACCTCCGCGGCGTACTTCTCCTTGTTGTTCCAGTGGCCGCCGGACCGGCCCTCCTTGTAGCCGACTTCCGCCTTCGCTATGGAGACGACCTTCGAGACAGCAGACATGCGTAAACGTCCTTTCATGGGAAGGCCCCCGGGCCGGCAGCGATGCCAGACACGGGGGCCAGAGGAGAGAGGGGGAGAGGCTGGGCGGCTACTGAATGAAGACGATGTGCAGCCGTAGGTTCCGGCCGTTGCCGGCGCTGGTCGCGTCGCCCACGATGGCCTCACCGTTGGACGTGCGCAGGGTCACGATGCCGTCCGTGCCGATGACGAAACCGCCCTCCGCCGTGCCGTCATCCCAGGTGCCATTGATCGTGCCGCGGGTCGGGCACCACTCAGCGGGAACGGTCCCCACCAGGGTGTCATTCAGGTTCGCCGTGCCCGTGATGGTCAGCGTTGTGCCGGAGCGGTGGACGTACAGGTTCAGTTCCACGACGGAGCCGGCCCGCGCCATGCTGAAGTCGTTCAGGTCCCAGCCGCTGGCGATCGTGAACCCAGTCGCTTCAACGATTGTCGGGGGGCCGTCGTTCAGGCGGTCAGCAGATACAGCCATGCCAGGTTGCCACATGGTCATCAGGAGGGCCCCTTCCTACAGAGCAACAGGTGCGGGAGACGCGATATCGACAGGGGCGCCAGACGCCTGGGGCTTGACCACGTCGTTAACGCCACGGGTTACCGTCATCGTCTGGTACGAGATCTGGCGGAAGTCGTCATACGAACAGGCCACGGGCAGCGTGTTTGTGTTCGCGGACGACAGGAGGGAGCGCATGCCGACAGCGCCAGCCGCGGACAGGCTCGTGTCAGTGGTGGTGACAGACCAGCCGTCAGGCTCGGGACTGCCGTCCAGCCACATCTTCGCGTTCAGCGTGCTGCCCGTGATCTTCAGGCGCAGGCGGAACATGCGACCCGCGGCATGCGTGAACTGGGTCAAGGTAGCGGGCGCGGTCGCCAACAGAGTCTCCGTGCTGGCGACACGCTTGCGCAGGGTCAGGGTCACCGACTGGTCCGTGTTGAGCGCCAGGCGGGCCAGGTAGCAATTGTTCGTGTCCGCGACCCGACCAGCCACATGCAGGAAGTGCGACCCGCCAGTGGCTAGCTTGTCGGTACCCAGCGATACCGCAACGTCCAGATCAGCGGACGGCCACGGAACCGTCGCCCAGCGGCTGACGTTAACGGCACCCAGGGACATGCGCGCACGGCCGGAGAATGCGCGGCGAAGGGCGGCCACGTACGCAGTGAACGCGGGAGTGCGCTGCCCGCTGTCCCGCATCGCACGGGACGTGTCGCCGTTGGGGAAGAACGACGTGCGGAGGGCGTTACTCATCTCGATCTGGACGCCGGCCGCTAGCGTCGTCTTGTTGGCGATGTTCGTCAGGTCGTTGCCGTTGATCTCCTGGGCCGCGTCGATGACGGAGAAGCCGGCCCGCGTCAGCTCATCACGGACCCGCTCGGCAGTGTCCGTGTCCAGGCCTCCGAGGGAGGTCTCTGCCAGGCCGGCAGTTCCGACGTAGCCGTGGAGGGAGAGGCAGCGGCGAGACGACGTGACGATGCCCAGGCATGTCGGCTCGTCAAAGTTCGTGCTGGTCACATGCAAGGACACGTTGTTGGAGGACTTCAGGCCTGCGAATTCGTAGTGGTTCATCAGGCCGGCGGCCACCGCGCGTGCTACCTCGCCGCTGCCTACCTCGATCCCTCCGCCATGGATGGCGATGGCACACCAGGTGGCGCCGGTTACGGGGACCGTTCGCCGCGCGTAGGTGACGTTCTCAGTCTCCGCCGCAGCGAGGGCTGAGTACGAGGGGTACAGGTCAGCCACAGTCACACCCCCTGAACACTGAAGTCGGACGCGGTACCGGTAAGGGACCACGTTTCGCCTGAATCGGCAGTGCCCCAGCCGCTGGTGACAGTCCGGTCGAAACCATCGTCAACGGCCCACAGAGCCTTCGTCACGGTCATGACCTCGCCAGCGACGCGGATCGCGAACGGTGCCTCTCCCGGATCGGTCGTCCAGCCGACACCCAGGGGAGGAGTAACAGTCAGCTTCGTCGCGGAGGAGCTGACCGCCGCGGTAAGGACGCTGTCACCACCAGACGCACGCAAGCCTGGGTCGAGCATCGCGACATCCCACGGACCGCCAGGCGAACAGGTGAACGTCACCTCCCAGCGGTACAGGTCCAGGACCTCGGACCAGCCGTTAACGATCAGGTCAACGTCTTCATTGCTGACCCACTGGGGGAGGTCCGTAAGCCGGATCTTGTCCCCCTCGCGCAGGGCGAGGATGGCCGGTATGAAGGCCTCCGCGCCAGGCTTGTGGAGCATGACCGTTACGGACGGATACCGAGCTCCGTCGAACGTCCCCAGATGGAGGCGCCAGAACGCGATCGGCTCCGGACGGGAGTCGTCGGCCAGCGACAGCGTGTAAGCCGTGTCGTACCTGCCGATCGTGTCGACACCCAGCGGGCCGTCCTGTTGCACGGCACGCGCGGAGGCGCCAGCATCACGCGACACCGTCACGTCGTTGTGTATCTGCGCGTCATCGTCCACGGGGTCCAGATCAGGGCCCAGACCAGGCTTCACGTAGGACAGGGTCAGGGCAGGGTCCTGGGCGTAGAGGGACGAACGGTCCCGGTAGCGCAGGCCCAGACGGTTCGGGTCCTCCGTCAACATTCCGCCGTCAGCATCGGCAGCGGCCTCGACCAGGTCCAGGACCGTGTCCATTCGCTGGAAGCCGATGGACTCCGGAGTCAGCGGGCCAGGCTGGCGCGTGATGTTGAACCCCTCCTCCAGCGCCAGGCGGGACATGCGCGTCCAGGCAGACTCACCCGAATACGCGTTGTCCGACCCGTTGAAGGTGGTGTTGCCGGAGTCGGGGAACACGGCCAGGTGGCCGAACCCCCAGCCTTCGGTCAGGGCGCCCCAGCGCGCGGCCACGCGGGACACGCTTCCGCACTTGCCCGTCTCAGTGGCGGTCAGGCCGCCGGCGCTCCCGCCAACATCCTGCCAGTCGATGCGCCAGTTGAAGGTACGGCCGTCCGCGTTGTTCGCGGCCCAAAAACGCAGCCGCGTCCAGCCGTTGAAGACGTCGTCTCCGATGGCGATCGCGTGATCCACCAGGACCACGCCTTCGTCGTCGTAGCCGTTCACGTAGCAGATGCCCTTTTTCATCTTCACGATCCACTGGCGGACAGTGCCGTTCGTGGAGAAGTACCTGATGATCTCCGCATAGCTACCGGAGGCGGGCGGGATCTTGTTGTCCGCGTTGTAGACGAACTCCACCTGCCACGCATTTGATGCCGCGGCAGGGGTGAGCCAGGAGGACCACACTGGCGCTACCCAGGCGGTCAGGCTCGCTGAGGCCGTCAGGCTGGGCAGCGGAGCCGACGAAGGGAGCGTGTCCCAGGCCGCCCACTCCACACCCGACACAGTGGCCGGCTGAACGCCAGCGATCGGGGAGTAAGCACGCGTCGTGTCCTGCGCCTCCTCCATAGGCCAGTACGCGACCGGCTTCCCCGAAGGGATGCGCCTGCGCAGCGTGGAGTCAAGAGGCTTCGCGCCCTGGCCCATACGGCGAAGGACGCCCGAAGCCTGGACCGTTGACCACACATCCGCGTCGTCCGGCGACCACTGGAGAGGCCAGGAGCTGACCTCCCCCATGAAGCGGTCCGCGCGGTCCCGTACCTCAGCGCCAGCCGTCAGGGACCAGCTCCTGGACGCGGAGTCCGTAAACGACGTCGTCCCGGCGGCCAGGCCCCGGAAGTCCGGAGCGGCGACCACAGTGCCATTGATCCCGTTGCGGACCTCCGCCCTGTAAAACCGGCCGATGAACGGAAGTCGGGGAGTGCCGATTCCGTCGCGGAAGTCGTACGGGCCGATCGTCAGCGGTGCCGTGGAGTTGAACACGGAGACAGCGCCGCCGCTAGTCGTCGTTGCGCCCAGCGAGGTCCAGGGTCCGTCCAGGGACTCCGCCCAGTAGAACGTGACCGTGCGTCCCCCGGCTCCGTTGTCAGCGTCAAGGGTCATGCGCACGGCAGCGCGCTCCGGCATGACCGGCAGGGCGACCGTGTGGAAAAGGTCAGTGTTAACGGTTCCGTCTGTGGTGTACCGGAAGTACAGGGAGCCGTTGTAGGTGAGGACGACCCAGGAGCGTTGATCTCCCTCGTCCGTCCACTTGCCCATGAGGAGCTGAATACGGCCGGAAAACCAGCCAGGTTCGGCTTCGATCCGCACGTCTATGTCGCCCGTGATATCGAGCGCGGCAGTGTCCGGCGTGGAGGCGAAGTGGCTGGTGCCTCCGTCAAGCTGAAGGAAGTGGTCACCAGCCTGGGGAACGGACACGCGGATCGGAGTGTTCCGGCCGATCAGTCCGAACAGGGGGGACATGGCATTCCGGGGGGAGTACTTCCCGCCCTTGTTGTTCAGGGTCAGCGAGAGGGAAGTGGGGTCAGCGGTGGATCCCAAATCGCGCAGGCCGCGCGTGATCTGCTTCTGGTCCCGAACGTAAACGTCAGGGCTAATGTCCGTCCACAGACCAGCCAGGTTCAGCTCAGTGCGAATGTCGAGCGGGAACGTCACCGCTGACCCCCTTCCTTTATCGGGTGCCGAAGGCCGTCTGCACGGACCCTCGACCGTCGTTCTTTACGATTCGGCGGATCAACCGCTTCATGTCCTCGTCCGCGCCAGTCACGTTGAACGTGATGGCCTGGGCCTGGCGGACAGAGGCAGACATGACACCCTTCGGCGAGATGTCCATGGCCATCCCCGGAAGATCCGAAGTCAGGCCCTGGAGCTGGCGCCGAAGGTGTGGCGTCTGCGCTGCGATCCCCTTCTGGAAACCACCGATGACCATGCGGCCGGCCGGCGTCAGGATCTTCCGGTCAACAGGCGCGGGGCCCTTCCAGCTAGTCAGCTTGGAAGTCAGGCTGCCCAGCGTCGACTTGACAGACCCGATCTTGGACACGATGCCCGTCACGAATCCGGCGATCAGCGACGCACCCGCGCTGACCAGAGTCCCGGCGAGGTTGCCCAGGGCAGACTTAGCCTTACCAGGCAGCGACTTGAACCATGTCACCGCGGTTGCTACACCATGCTTCGCACCGTCCGACATGCGGTTGCCCGCATCCTTCACCGCCTGCCACACCCTGCCGGCGAGAGGAGAAATGGCCGTCCACACACGGGAAGGCAGCTTCACGAAGATCAGGACGAAGAAGTCCGCGACGCCCTTTACGGCCGTCTTGGCAAACCCCAGCGCCCCGGAGAAGTCGCCCCGGAGGAGTGCCGCTATGGCCTGGACCGCCGGGACCACGATCGACGTGATGATGAGCGCCAGCCCATTACCGAGCGCCGTTGCCAGGAATGCGACAAGCTGAATGATCGGTGTGAGGATCGGTATCAGGGCCAGGATCACATCGCCGAGCGCCTGGAACAGCGGGACGCACGCGACGAGAATCGGAGTGAGCGCAGGCAGTAGCCCAACGATCAATTGCGCCAGCGGCGGCAGGAGCGGCAGCACAGACTGAAGGAGCGCGATCACAGCGTTAACGAAGGCGTCCAGCACAGGGCCGAGCGCGGCAATGATCGGCATCAGCGCATCGCCGAGCGCCTGAATCACGGGGCCCAGTGCGGTCAGCAACTTGCCCAGGGCCGGACCGGCAACCGCAAGGATCTGCCCCAGGAGCGCGCCGAGTACCGGCAGGATCGTGCCGATCACGGTTCCCAGGCCATCGAACACTCCGGCGGCCGAACCCAGACCGATGGTCAGGCCGTTGAAGAATCCGGCCAGGCCGTCGCCAATTGTGGTGAACAGCGCGCCCAGCGATTCGACAAGGGGGCCAGCCTGTTGCATGACGGGCACGAGGCCCTTGACCAGGCCGTTTACGAGGCCCCCGATTCCCTCGACCAGGGGTTTGATCATCGGGGCCGCAGCCTTGAACAACTGGCCCAGTTGCGGGGCGATGTCATCAAAGATCCCGCTGATCTGCTTGGCTGCGTCGGCCATCGGCTTGACCAGAGGCTTCGCAAGGGACTGCATGGTTTTGGTGACGTGCGTCTTCAGGTCACCGAAGGCCGACTGCACTTGCTTGCTCTGTGCAGCAACAGACGCGCCTAGACCGATGACCGCCAGCGGGACAGCAGCGAGCACACCGGCCGCGCCGATGGCTCCGACGCTCATCACGGCAAATGCCTTAGTGAGGCCGCCCAGCGTTTTAAGGCCGACCGTTCCCAGCGTGCTGAACGCGGAGCCCAGGGCGGATCCCACAGAGGACCCGACTGAGGCAGCGCGTGAGCCGATCGAACGGAACGACCCGGCAACGCGCCGGCCAACGCGGTCCGCTTCGATGCCGAGGGTTACTAGCCGGCGTTGTGCCGAGCGTACTCCGCGGTCGATTCGGTCAGTGTCGATACCGAGTGCCACAGTGAGCGATGCCAGCGTGGCCATGGGCGGACCTCCTTCCTATTCATCGCGGTAACGGATTGACCCGCCCAGGGCAGCGTTCGCCTTCAGCACGTCTTGCCAGATCTCAGAGGGGGACTTGCGACGCTTGAACCACGTCGGTATGAAGTCGGACGGCTTCGCCTTACGCTTCGCGCCCTGGGAATTGGCGACCGTGGCGGCCACGATTCCGGCAGCGATGTCAGTGCGTAGGCGGGAGTCCAGCGGGCCCGTGACCCTCTCGTAGGCCATCCATTCCGTGAGTTCACGGGAGGACGTGTTGGCGAGGAGTTTATGGACCGGCATACCCAGGAAACCGGCGAGGCGGAAGTAGAACTGTCGCTCTGGGCGGGCGATCAGTTTCCCGTCAGCTCCTCCACGTCCTCATCCGTCAGGCCGGACAGGCGGGAGGCGACCTCGACCACGCGAGTCAGGGCCTGGGCCGACTTCTCGCCCAGCCGCTTGACCGCGGCGCCCTGGAACAGTCGCTTCCCGTTCTCGTCCACGATGCACGCGGAGGCCAGCCGGGCGCGGTACATGTCCAGGGCCTTGTCCTTCGAGACACCCGTCATCTCGGAGTTCATCATGGCGGCCTCGAAGCGGTCGCGCTCCGTGCCAGTCATGCCCTGGACGAGGACCACGCCGCCCCACTCCGGGACAGAGACGTCCTCGCGGGCCAGGTCGTCGGCGTTCAGGATGTCGTCAGCAGACAGGTACATCAGGGTCACGCTCCAGGGGTGATGACGGGCTTGCCGGAAACCTTGAACTTCAGCGACGCGGCCAACTTGTCGTCCACGGGCGCCTCCTGACTGAAGCCGGTCAGGATCAGCTTCAGCGCCCACTCCCCGATGGTCCCGGGGAAGGTCAGCTTGTAGTCGCGCGGCGCGATGTCCTCGAAGTCGGCCACGTAGACGTCGTGCTTCCGCGGGTCGTAGTTGACGTCCAGCGAGACTTCGCCTCCGTCCTTCAGACCACCGATGAACTCCCGCCAGCCGCTGGTGGAGTCGTGCGCGGTGACGTCGTAGGTCTCCCGCTCGATCTCGGGACCGGACACGCTGGTGACGTTGCCGATCGTGGTGAAGCTGGCGGTCGGAGTGGCCATGTCGGAGCGCTTGAGGGCGATGCCGAAGGCGTCAAGTCCAGCCATTGGGTTACCTCCTAGGGTCAGGAATCACGTGTGAGGGAGACCCGGTACTGGGCGTTGATGTGTCTCACGCCAGGCTCCGGGTCCTTCAATGCCTGGTGTTGGTCGTGCCGGATCGAGACGTCTCGGAAGCCGGCGACCGCGAGAGGTACGCGGTCCAGGGCAGCGTCCAGCGCGGCGAAGATGTCGTACGCCTGGGCGAAGCCAGGGGCCCTAGACCAGACGTGAATCGTCACGGTGGCGTCCAGGCCCTGGGCGTCGTGCGCGTCTGCGGGGAACTCACTGAGGGAGCCGATCGAGACGTACGGGTACGGGGCCGGTTCGGGGACCTCGTCGTATACGCCGGACACCAGGGCGAGGAGGGCAGAACTCCCGACCAGCTTCGAGTAGACAGCGGCCTGGAGGGGGCGCAGGGCGGTAGCCACGTCACCACCTGCCCAGACGACGTCTGGCCGCACGCTGCATGGCGCGCTCACCCGTGCGTCTGTGGATCTGGGCAGCGGGGCCCAGGAACGGCTGATCAGCCATCTTGGAAGTCCCCTTCTCCACGTAGTACGCGTACTTGCGCGCCTTGCCAGGGGCGATCTGGACCCAGGCCTTACCGGAGCTGGCGTTCACCTTCGCCTCGATCGAGTCGCGAAGGGTGCCCTTCCGGACCGGGGCCAGTTCCTTGGCTGTCTTCTCCAGGTCCTGGGCCCAGTCGCGCAGGGCGTCCGCACGCGCTTCGTTTACGCGGACGGGCAGGAGCCGCAGGCGAGCAAGCGCAGTACGCAGGCCCCTCATGCTCGAAGCCATCAGTCGGAGATGACGGCCACGTTCACCGAAGTGACCGCGCTGTACGTGATGTTCGCGCGGCCAGTCACGGGGTCCCGGTAGACGCTGGTCAGCGGGATGAAGCCGTTACCGCTGGCAGGGATGGACAGGGCCGCGTCCGCGATCGCAAGGCCGTCCAGGGTTCCCGGGGTCACAACGGTGACCGTGATGGGGGACGCCCCGCCGTTCGCGACATGCAGCTTCAGGCCGCCACCAACGGGGGCCGTGTCACCGCCCGAAGCGGCGGACTGGTAGGTGACAGCGGTACCAGCCACGGCAACGCGCTGGGCAGAAATGGCAGCCATGCGGCGGCCTCCTTACGGGGATGCCTGGTGTGCCTCGCAGTCAGCGCGCAGGTACGAGCCAGGAACGGACGGTTCATAGACGGCCAGGACACGGAAGGTCCGGCCAGTCGTGCGGAGCTGGTCCCCGCGACGCACATCAGCGTCGTCACGAAGGAAGACGATGTGCGTCAGGCGGGCCTCCGCGCGGTCGTTCACCACACGCTCCGCGGCAGACGGCTGGGAGAGGCGGGCGCGGACCGTACTGGTCCTGGCCCACCCGTCCGTCCAGCCGCCCATACCGTCAGGCGTACGGGCCGACCGCCAGACCTCCGCCGTAGCGTTCAGCAGACGATCAACACGGCTCACCTGGACTTCACCACCTGGCCGCCACCAGCACCGAAGCGGGCAGCTAGGCGTGCGCGGAGATACTTCGGCAACTCCATGTCGGAGTACGCCAGCTCATACGCGTACGTCACGGAGTAGTCACCGATACGCTCCTGGATGACCGGCTTCGAGGCGATCGCGTCGGGAGACTCCCGGAACTTCACCAGGGCCTGGGCCGCCATGCGGCAGACCAGGTCCACGATGTCGACCGGGACAGCGGCCAGTCCGTGAACGTACGTGACGTCCACAAGGGAAGGCACCGACGTGAGGCGCCAGCCGGCCGTCCGGTACAGGGCGCCGGACACCAGCTTCCAGTCAGTGACCAGACGGCCGTCCAGGAGAACCTCAGACACGGAGCGGACAGGCTGGCCAGGTAGCCGTAGCCGCTGGCCCCGGTCCCCCTCCAGAGTCACGGCCGAAGCCGTCTCGCTGATGGGGGACCCAGCCGCGTCACGCACGATGGCGGACGCAACGTCCAGGGAGACGTCCACGAAGGCCACTTCCTCAGACGCGACGGTAACGCCCCTGGCCGCCAGGTCAGCGACACTCGCCAGCGAAGCGAGGGCCATGAGACGTCACCGCCCTTACTTCGCGGCAGACTTGCGCGCGGGTGCCGGAGTCAGGACCGTGACTGACTCCAGGTCCTCGCGCCTGGCCAGCTTCCGGAAGTAGGCCAGCGTGTCGCCGTCCTCCTCCAGGGAGAGGCGTACGGTCTGGCTGGAGCCGTTGACAATTTCGACGGGAACGAGCGCCACGGGGCGCCTCCTTCGTAGGTAGGTGTGTCAGGGAGGGACCCGAGGGGGCCGCCAGGAACTAGGCCCAGCGACCACCCTCAGAGTTCACGACTAGGCCGGCAGACCGGTCGTAACGTCCACGTCCATGACGGCCAGGGCCTCCGGGCGGACGACCTTCGCGCCGTACAGGTACAGGCCCTTGATCGCGTCGGAGAAGGAGTTCTGCGGGCGGTAGGCCTCGACCTTGTTGATCTGCTCCGCGAACGTGGTCGCCATGGAGTGACCCGCGACGACGAAGTTGGAGACCGCCGGAAGCGTGCCCGCGGTGCCGGCCGGAAGGTTCAGCGTCACCATGACCTGGAAGCCCAGGACGCGGCCCACCTCACCGTTCAGGATCGGGGTGTTGGAGCCGTAGGCCGCAGCGTCCAGGAAGCGATTGTCCTGGAGGAGGAGCGCGTGGAACTCCGGCGCCACGGCCAGGAAGCGGCCCTGCGTCGGGATCTTCGCCTTGTCCAGCTTGACCTTCAGGGCCAGCACGATCTTGTACGCAGCGTCCGGGGTCGTAGCCGCACCCGGGGTCAGGACGCTGCCCGCACCCGCGGTCATGAGGCTGGCCAGGAACAGGTCAGCACCGTCCGCCAGGCCGAAGGCAGCGTCGTCCGCAGCCTTGTTGAGGAGCTGGCCGGAGTCCTTCACCTGGCGCGCGTCCACGTCGTCCACTTCGAAGGCGAAGTACTTCGACTGGTCGATGACCAGGGCCTGGTCAGTGGTGGCCAGGGTCTGGGGGTCGATGACCGTGGAGTTCTTGACGTAGTTGCTGATCGTCGGGCGGGTCAGCGAGCCGATGTGGACAGTGTCGCCGGACTGCGCGATGTCGCCCTCGTAGTCGCGGTTGATGAGACCACCCTGGCCGAAGATCTGGACGCCACGAAGGGCGACGAACAGGTCAGCGGCCCAGACCTCGGGAATGAAAGTGTCGACGGCCACGGTGGGCCTCCGTTCGTATGGGGAAAGGGGGGTTACTTACCGATGCCGAGCACCGTGTTCAGGCGGCCTTCGGCCTTCGCCTTGTGGATCTGGTCGGGCGACATGCCCTTCAGGTCCGCGCGCGTGAGCTGGGAGGGCCCAGCCGCCTTACGGGCCGCGCCACCGTCGCCGGAGCCCTGGAAGCGAGGAGCACCCTTCGCGGCCAGGTACGGCTTGCGGGTCAACAGGTCCGCGATCGCGTCGCTGATCTCCTCCGCGTCCACGTCGCCGTTCTCATTCACCTCGAAGGAGGCGACGTCCAGGTACGCCAGGGCGTCCGCAGGGTCGGCCAACTTGCCAGCGGCAGCGGCCCTGATCTCCGACTTCAGGATGCGAGTGTTGGCCTTCGTGGTGGCCTCTCGCGCAGCCTCAGCGCGGATCGCGTCCGGGTCAGGCTGGTCGCTGTCGCCGGACGCCTGCGGGGCCTCCAGCGTGGCGATACGGGCCTCCAGCTCACGACGCCTGTCGCGCTCCGTCTGCCACTTGCCCTTCATGGAGTCCAGCGCGCGCTTGCCCGCGTCGCCCAGGGCATCGGCACCTTCAGGGGTGCCATCGTCGCCAGCCGTGCCAGCGTCGCCCTGGGGGACCTCCTCTCCGGTACCGGAAGTGTTCGTGTCCTCTCCGGTCTGCGGAGTCTGGGTCTCATCGTTCTCGGGCATGCGTCCTCCATTGCGGAATCGACAAAGGGAGACCTGGCGCCTTGCGCGCGTGGTCAGGGGAGTGGCAGCGAAGGAGCGTTGCGCCCTACTTCAGGTAGCCGTTTTTGTAGAGGAGTCGGATCGCGTGTTCGCGCGACTCCGCCTGGCGGTAGATCTCCTCCGGCATGAGCCGCGGAGGCCGCCTAGGTTTCTTGCGGGAGCCAGTGCCCACATGCGTGACCTGGACAGTACGGCCGAACATCTCGACCTGGTCCATGGACTTGCGAGCGTTCACGACAGAGGAGATACGTGAGCCGTCCTCGATCGCCTTCGTACCGGCCTCGCCGAATGTGCGGTGACGCTGGTCCGGAGTCATGGACTGGAACAGGTCCTCCGCGTCCAGGACCGGGGCCTTCCGGCGCTTCACTACCGGCTCCATGGTGCAGTCACAGCGAGGATGCCGCAGGAAGCCCTGCGAGACGCTGTATTCGCGGCCGGCGAGGATGATGCAACGGGAGCATGCGGGCAGCTCCACGACGCGCACGTACGAGGTCACCCTGACGTTCCCGACCATTGCGGCCTGGTCTGCCTGTCGACCCGTGTCAGCGACCACCGTCCGGACGACCATGTCCAGGAACGCGGCACCCCTCGCCATTGCGGCGCGCGGGGACAGGCCGGCAGACCTGGACCTGATGGCGGTCGGGATGGCTCGGGCCAGGAGGCCCATTGCGTCCCGCCCGTCCGGCGTCTGGGATGCGAACTGTTCAGGGACGATCTCCGGGGCGCCCTCAGCGTCGGGCCCCAGTAGTTCCTTCAGGAACGTGTGTGTGCCCTCCGCCGCGTGAAGCTGTCCAGCCTGGACATACGCGGTCACGCGGGGGAGGAGTCGCGCCCAGTCTCGCGCCACGGACTCCGGCCGGACCTTCGCCCACTCAGCGAGGACGCTCCTGGCCGTAGCCTCAGCCAGGGCCGCGCGTCGCTCCTGGTGTTTACGCGACAGCCGGCTGAACGCCATCGACACCACCAGGCGCCTCAGTCGGGGCGGCTGCGCCCTGGGCCGGATCGTGCGCCATCAGTTGAGTGATAGCGCCCATCGGGTCCGCGGCCAGCTCCTTGTCCTTCATGACCATGAGGTCCGCGACCTCCGTAGGCGTCAGGCCGTACCGGAGCGCCAGCCACTCGAAGGGGAAGCCGATCTGCTTCAGCTTCGTCAGGGCGTCCGCGAGCTGGGCCTGGGACCTGGACTCAGCGTCTGCCCACAGCACGCGACCGCCCGCCATGGCGAGGGCCTTCGGTTCGTCGCCCTGCGCCAGCGCGACCAGCCGGAAGACTTCCCGGAGGGCCTGGCCGAACCAGAGTTCCTTCTCCTCGACCCGCTTGACCAGACCAGTCTCAGCGGCCAGGAGGGCATCGCCGGAAACGTTGGCCATCTTGCCAATGAGGTAGTGCTGGGGCGTACGCGTCTGTGCAGCGATGTGGCCAACGGCGACTTCGATCACGGACGTATAGGCGTCCAGGTTGGCAGAGGTCCACTCCGCCACCTTCGCGTCCTCGCCCGTGATGAACAGGACGCGGTCAACCGCAAACTTCTCCAGGTCGATAGGTCGCTCCCCGACCACCTGGCCATTTTCGTCCAGGATCGGGACCACCGGACGCTCCGCGCCCAGGACCAGCCGCTGAGGGAACGACGCGTAGTCGCTGGCCGTGAAGAGCTGGGCCCACAAAAGGTTCACAGCGTCCTGCATGGCGACCACGCCGGCTACGTCGCTGATCGGGTCCCCTACAAGCGTCGGCTTGTTCGGCAACTCGACCATCGGGACGACGCCCATGGGGTTCGGCTGGGGGTTCGGTTCGTCGCCGGTTTCCCGGACCTCCCACTTCGCCATTTCGGAGTCCACGTCCAGCATGTGGAGACTCTTCTGGGCCGCACCCATACGGCCACGCTTGAACTTCCAGACCTCGTCAGGGAGGTACAGGGTGGCGAAGTCGTCGCCTCCGTCCTCCCAGCGCTTGAGCGCGGCCCTGCGCTTCCGGCGCGACCCAGGCATGTACGCGACGATGCACTGTGACGCGTCCTCGAAGGTGACCTCCGGAGTCTCCGGGTCGTCAGGGTTGCCCCAGACCAGGACGAAGGAGCGGCCAGAGTTCACCGCGCCCAGGAAGCCGAGCTGGGAGTCCGCGTCCAGGCCGTTCATCTGCCAGACACGCCAGGACTCCTTGTCAGCCTCCGTCATCCCCATGGGAAGGACACCGTTAACGGTCAGCCGCTCCACCGGGGAGTCACTGACCACCTGAACCCAGTTGTCCGTGAACTCCCGGTAGCGGTCCCCGTGATACCGGCGGAACTCATCGGAGGCGAACTTCAGGGGTTGCTTCCCCCGGTAGTAGGCCTCGTTCCGGTCGATAGCCGGTCGCCGGCTCCGGAGTTCGTCCTCCAGGAGGCCAACCAGTTGCAGGGCCTCAGCTTCAGTCGCCACTGGGGGGCCTCCTTTCATCAGGCGGAATAGAAGTAGGACTTCCGGCGGAACGCCTTACCGGCGGCCACCGCGTCCATGGCCGCTTCGTGGGCCAGGATGGAAGTCACACACATGTCAATCTTTTGGTCCTGCGCTGCCTTGCGAAGGACGTACCGGTCCTGCGGACGGGCAGCGGCGCGAGCGTTACGGACGTGCGCGGAAGTGATCGGGCACCCGTCATGCTCGAAGGGCGTATTCGACTTCTGGACGTCCGTCTTCAACCGCTCCGCGGCAGCGTGCATCTGGACGACGCGGCGCGTGTGCCAGCGGATGACCACGCGGTCCCCGTACTTGTCGGCCCAGCCGTCAACTTCGGATTCCCAGTACGGGGGGTCCGCGTAGAGGAGGACCACGTCATACCGGCCCATGACCTCCGCCAGCGCTGCGTCCACCTCCAGCCGCGGAACCTGGCCGCCGTAGTCCGCGGGATTCCACACGGTCGGGAGCTGGTTAGGCCCGTACGTAGGCGTGAACTGGAAGCCGTCCAGGGTCTCAGCGCGGAAGCCGGTCCAGTCGTCCAGGTCGGAGCCATCGAAGCCCAGGACGATGCGCGTGCGCGCCTTCACGTCCCTGGGGGCCTCGCGGTCCAGCCACCGCGCGTGATCGATCCACGCTCCGGCGCCAGCCACGATCCGATTTCCGAAGAATCGCTCCGCCTGCGCAGGGTCCGTCTCCGCCAGCTCCGACGCTTCAGCCTCGATCGCGTCCAGGTCGATATGCGGGCAGTCCCCGTAAACGACCTTGTGGATCCGGCGTCGCTCGACCTTGTTGCCGTAGGACAGGTTCGCAGGCGCCTGCGGGAAGTAGCGGTAGACGTCCGGCGCGTGACCTTCGTGGGTCCGCTTCGCGGTCGAATCCTCTGACGGGTCATACGCGTTCGTCGTCTCCAGGCTCCGGCCGGACATGCCGGCCAGGCCGCGACGCATCGTCTCCGCAACCCTGATCATCTTGTTGGTCGCTGTGTACGTACCCGTCTCGTCCTGAACCGCGAAGGTGATGGGGTTACCCAGGCGCGACTGAGCCGACGACGTGACCACGTCTATTCGGCCCTCGTCACCGACCCGGACGAAGCCTTCCAACGGCTTCATGAAGGCCTTCAACGGGCCGTGCTTGACCATGGCGACCAGGGGCCGGTAGACGTTCGCCACCTGGTCCTCAGACGTCGCCAGGAGCTGAATGAGCGGAGTCGGCTGGGGGACCGCCATAGGCTCCCCGGGCGCGTACACGTACGACCAGCCGCAGGGGCAACCCCAGTCACGGCAGCGGTACTCCTCGCCACCCTGGGCGAAGCCATCGAACACGGTCGGGCCGGCGGCCTCCAGGAGGACTACCGCGGCAGCGAAGGGCCCCTTGCCCGACTTCTGGGACATGATGACCTGGCCGCGCCGGAAGACGAAGGCTGTTGACCGCTGGCCCAGCTCCGCGTCCTCGCGCACCATGTAGAAGTTGCTAGCGACCTTCAGTTGCCAGGGCAGCATCGTGAACGGCTGGCCCTGACTGAAGCCGTCAGGCACGACAGCGTGAGTCTCGATCCACGCCAGGGCGACGACCAGGCACTTACCGTCACTCACCCTGGACCGCCCGCAGGCGCGCAGTCAGGGACGAGACAGCGGAGACAGCGGAAGGCGAGGAGCCAGACCCGGAGTCGTCGTTCACGATGCCGACCACCCAGCGGTTTCGCTGCATGCCCGACACGGAGAGACCCAGGGACTCCGCCAGTTGCTTGACCTGGCCCCAGATGATGGCCGACGATCGGGGGGCCTCAGCGCGGACCAGGAGACGGATGTAGGAAGCTACTTCGAACTCCTGGCGGAGCTGGTCCCACATGACCGCCTGGGGTGTTTCCCAGAGTCGGGCCCAGAGATCCATCTCGCGATCGCTGGGGGAGACGAGGGGAAAGGCCGGCTCCGGCCCGTCGCGACCTTCGGCCGGCAGGGTCACCCAGCCCTGGGCGTCCGTCTGGGCCTTGTGGCTTCGCTCGGTTGACGTCGGCGCGGGGCCGGACCGGGCGCGTGCGCCTCCACTGGGCATGGGTGATCACCTCCTGGCGGAGTCACGATGCGTGCGTGTGGGGTGGGTCACATCAGGTGTTTGAACCGGGCGGACCGGGCGGAGCCCTCCCCCGCGTTCAGGGTCCCCATGATCGTCGGGGTCACCCCCCAGGCCGGCCATCACATTTAGTGACGATCGTTCCAGCCGCCAGGCTGGGCCTGGGCCGTGGCCCGCGAGTGATGAGCCTTCGTCATGGCCCGCAGGTTGGACCAGTCATGGCCCCGGGGACCCAGGGGACCCAGGCCGTCCAGGTGGTCAACCTCGGTAGCGACAGGACGAAGCGGCGAGGGCATGGCCTCACACTCAGCACACTCGCACATCGGATGGTCGCGCAGGTAGTCCCTGCGGGTCCGCTGCCAGCGTGCGTCATACCCTGCCCTTGAAGAGCCACGTCGTGAACGCTGGGCCTTCGCGCTGCACTCATCGCAGCGACCCCCCTGGGTCAGCGTGGGGCACCCATGGGTACTGCACACGGACAGGGCGCGACGCCTGCTCACACCCAGCCGCCAGTCAGGAAGTGCACACCCAGCCACGACATGCCGGCCAGGAGGGCGAACCGGCGAAGCCTGGTCCAGCCGTCAGGCTGCGGGTCGTGGCGCGTCACGGCGAACCATCGCCAGACGTGCTCAGACAGGGTGTCGTCAGGTCGCTTGTTGGCCAGCGCCAGGCCCTCGATCACGCCGAAGGCGGCCAGCCAGACGGCCCAGGAGAGGGTCCAGGGACTCACTTCGGGCCCTTCAGGCTGGCCGTAGCGTCCGCGATCGCGTCGCGCTGCTTCGGGACCTGGACGGCCTGGCCGGTATCCGTGTTCGTGACACGGACCTGGCCCTTCGGCGAGGCAGAGTCAGTTACGACAATGGCCATTGCGGGGCCTCCAGGCGGGTCGTGGGGCGTTAACGACAGGGTTGGGCGTGGCAAGTAGCCCCGTTTCCGGCGCCTCACGCCCTAGCGGGTAGCTGGGACTTGAACCCCTCGCGCTGTCGCCAGCACTTCAGCCGTTCGGGCGCGTCCGCCCCTACCCTGGTCCGCGCGGGACCTTGTGTGCCGGACAGGATTCGAACCTGCGTCGCCCCCTCCACGGGGGAGTTCTGTCCGCTGAACTACCGGCACCGCTACGCGCTTCGGGGGATCGGCCCTGGCGCGGAGCCTGCGGGAGCTACCCGCATGCATGGCCCTGCCTCGCTGGTCATGGGACTGGCCCGATCGGGGCGCGTCCTACAGCGAGGCAGGGAGTTGCGTTCCCCGACCTGGCGAAGGCTCTGAAGGCCACCCAGGGCGGGGAAGTCTGTCCCCTGGCCGGCGGTTGCGAGCCGGCGACCAGGGGCCGTTAACGGCAGGTACTAGGGCCCGTTTCACCATGTCCCGCCGGACTGGCTACTGGGGGCCGTGTTCGCTGCGTTAACGAAGTCTGTAGGGGCCCTGTCTCCCGCCCGCAGGCGTCGCAACAGGGCCCCGTAGCGCTCTACCCAGGCCGGAGAGGAGGACGGCCACGGGGAACGCTGATTGGGGGAAGGGACCGGCCCTGGCGCTCATTCCGCCCAGCCGTAGTGGTCATAAGTGCGAGGCACTCCAGGGGGTCTTCCTTCCCTACTACTAGACCGGGGAGGATGTCCCCTGTTTGATCACGGGAAGGTAACGGCCTGGAGGTACGACGAAGGCCCCCAGCGAGGAGCCAGGGGCCGCAGGTCAAGCGTTAACGGTCAGCGGTAGCGCGTCTTAGTCTTCCGTCCCATCATCGCAGCGATAGGCCAGCCAGTGATTGCCCACAGGCCGCCCGTCAGGATGGACAGGACCAGGTGAAGGCCATGGTTTGCTCCTCGCTTCGTGACGACTGTCTGGGGCGCCTGGGCGTACTGCGGCTGGCCCTGGTACTGCGGAGGCTGGCCGTACGGCTGTTGCGGAGCCTGGTACTGCGGCTGGGCCTGGTACGGCGCGCCCTGCGGAGCGGTGGGCCACTGAGGGCGGTTCGGTTGCTGCGGCTGATTCATGGGTTCCCCTCCCTGAAGAGAGGTCATCGTAGCGTGCGGGCAGCGTGCGGACATGACGAAGGCCCCAGCCGAAGCCAGGGCCATGGTCGTCAGCCGTGGTTGTGGTTACAGCAGCGGAGGCAGAGGCCTTCGTAGCGGGCCAGGAGTTCGGGGTCACGGTCCGCGCCCAGATCGTTCACCGCGGAGCGGTCGCACAGGAGGCTGGCCGGAAGGTCGTCCTTGTGGCAGCGGACGCAGTACGCGGCATCCGTAGCGACCGTGACCAGCTCCTCGTCGTTAACGGCTTCCGCGGCCGGCTGGGGAGCCTCCTCCGTGGCCTGGGCGGCTACGGCGGCCTTACGGGCGGCGCGCACTACGGCGTACTCCGCAACCTGGGCGCGGGTCCAGAACTCCGCATGACCCGTCTCGTTCAGGATCCGGAAGGAGGCGATGCGGTTGCGGACGAAGCCGTTACCCGTGTCGTAGTGGCGCTCGCTGTCCCAGCGGTGAGCCGACTTCAGGGACTCCATCAGGTCGAAGGCTTCGCCGGCCGTGGCCACCGTCTTGTCCATCACCGCGTCCGTGTCCGGGACCATGTACAGCATCTGGCCGGCAGCGTTGTATGCGGTGACCCGGTACGACATCGTGAACCCCTCTCGTCCCTGCCACCCTGGCAGGAATGCCAGACTACCGACTCAATTGAGTCGAGTCAAGTAGGCGACTCAACTGAGGCGGCTATGCCGTGACGCCGGCCGAGACGCGGCTACGCCGTGCCTCCCTGGCGCTCCGCCAGCTCCTCCTCCGTCAGCCGTTCATGGGTGTCAAAGAAGGGCTCCAGGAACGGCTTCAGCGAGGGGAAGCGCTCCGCGTAGAACCGGTACGGGCACTTCCCAGACTTCGCCAGGTTGCAGTCCTGGCAGAGGGGGACCAGGTTGTCCAGCGTGTGGGAGCCGCCGCGGATCAACGGGACGTTGTGGTCCAGGTGTTCATACGGTCCGCCACAGCAGATACAGGCGTACAGGTCCTCGTCATCCCAGTGGATCAGGAGGTCCTCCGGCTGGTGACCGTCGTACTCCGCGCCAGCCTCCAGGGCACGGCGGAGCTGGGAGCGGCCCAGCATGTACGCCCTGCGGTCCTCCTGGCGCGCACGCTGGCGATCGTAGGGGCGTTGCTGGCGACGCTCCGCGGCCTTGTACGCAGGATCGCGGCGAAGGAGGGCCTGGCGTTCACGATGGCACCCCTTGCAGCGCGAAGCGCGACCCTGAAGGCCCGTGCGGTGAACGGGGAAGGCGTCCAGGCCCAGGACGACCAGGCAGACGCTGCAAGCCTTCGCAGGCACGCCCAGGACAGCGAGACGGGTGTTCACGCGACCGCGGGTCTGGCGGGCGGCCAGGGGAGAGGCTGGGGAGACTGGGTTCACGATTGTGCCGCCCTGCGGTACGTGCGCGTCTTGCAGGCGGGACCGCAGAAACGAGGAGGACGGCCACGGCCGGCGTAGGACAGCGGCTGACCGCACCCAGGCGCCTCGCAGGCGGCCTCCTGGCGCGCGGCCTGGCGGATGGCCTCCGCGTCCTCCGCGTCGTCCTGGAGGCCCTGGCAGTAGTCGTCCGCGTCGTCGTAGGGGCAGACGGAGCGGCGGCCAGGGCCGGACGGCTGGAAGGGCTGCTTGCAGAGCCGGCAGGTGCGGAGGCCAGGCGAAGTGCGCTGGACCGCCTTCCGGCATCGGGCGGAGCACGTCTTACGCTGGCGGCCAGTCAGGGCGTCGCCGCAGTGAGCGCAATGGGTCTCGTACTGGACCATGGGGCCTCCTCGGGTCCGGGCGGGCGGGTACGTCACCTGACCGGGGAGGAGGTCCCCTAGCTGGAGTGTTGCGGAACGATTGAAACGTCCCAGCTCCTGGGGTAAGCCCGAAAAAGCGGAGCCTTATGGAGAGTTATTTTTTAAGTGAGACGAAACAAAAATATAGAAACAACTCGCTCGCTGTTCGGCCTCCGGCCGCTCCTCAGCCGTCCAGGGCGTCCTCCTCCTCGCCCGCGTCCGGGTCATCCGCCCAGATCCACACCAGGCGGTCCTCCGTGAACTTCCGCTGGCCCTGGCGCCCAGGCCGCACGATCAGTTCGTCTATGGCGTCCGCGAGGAGCGCGCGGCGGTCGGCCAACATGGCGCCCGCCCAGTACTCCGCCATCGTCTGTCCGGTCGGGACCAGCTCTGTCCGCCTGTCCGTGTCCATCTCGGACAGCTCCTTCTGACGTGCCTGAAGACGCTGGAGACGGGCGAACGTGTCCGCGTTGGCGTCCGTGGCCAGGTCGGACAGCGTGTCTCTGATGTCCTCCTCGACCGCGGCCAGCTCCTCCAGGCCGGACACCACTGTCCGCTCCTTGTACATCGGCAGGTGGCCAACGGCGGCCAGGTAGCGGTCAGTCACGTACGGCTCAATCGCTCCCGCGGACACCACTACTGGCCTTTCGCAGAGGCCGCCTCCTGCGCGGCTGTAGCAGCGGTAGAAGCGGTAACCGCCCTTCCGTGATGACGCGGACAGGGAGCGGCCACACGAGTGGCAGTACAGGAGGCCGGACAGCAGATGCGCCAGGGCGCGGCCAGTGTGGACAGGCGCCTTTCCATCGGCCAGAGCCGCGCGCAGGGCGGTCAGTTGGGCCACGGACAGGACAGGCGGGAACGGGGCCAGGATCTGGCCGTCCGCGTCCCTGGCCAGCCTCCCGTTAACCGTCATGCGGCCCGTGATGTGGTCGCCGGTCAGGACACGACGCAGGGTCACCCTGGACCACTGATGGGCGCGCCTGGGCTTGACGCCGGCATGGTTCATACGGCGGGCCACCTTACCCAGGGAGTCGCCTGCCAGGACCTCCTCCGCGGCCTGACGGACGGCTTCGGCCTCCGCTGGCTCCACGTCCAGGGCCTTGCCTGGGCCGTCAGGGTTGTCTACCACGCGGTACCCGAAGGGGATCGGTCCGCCTGCCCAGCGACCAGCGTTGCGGAGCCTGCGAGCGCGGTCCTTGCTCCGCTGGCGCATGCGCTCCCGTTCGGCGCGGCCTACCTCAGCCTGGATCACGAAGCGGAATCGGAAGGCGTCACCGTGGAGGCTGTCCAGGCCGAAGCAATCGACCAGGCGGACAGGACGGTGTGCTTCGCGACCACTGGTGGGGTCCTTGCCTTCAACCGTGTCCAGGATCGACGCGGCGACGTTCAGGCCCTCGCGCGTCAGGCGGTCCGTGTTGTAGGGGACCAGGACTTCCGCGAGGCCGCTTCGGGCATCGCCCAACCAGGCCTGGAATTCGTCCCTGTCGCGGTACCCTCCGGTCAGACCGTCGTCAATGTGGAGCGCCACTTCGTCCAGGTTCTCGCTGGCACACAGCGCACGCATGTCGTCCACCATGCCGTCCAGCGACACGTTCTCTGCGTCCGCCTGGCGGCTGAGTCGCACGTACAGGCTTGCGCGCTTGCGTCGTTGGGTCATGCGGTCAGGTTACGCGACCAGACGTGCGTCTGGGTGAAGTTCTGACGGATCGACGTTGTAGTAGCAGTAGCTGCCCAGGCCCCATCCCTCGTGCGTGGTCACGGAGTCGTCGACCTTGTAGGCCGCGTACCCCTTGATCCCGCCGTTCTGGATGGCGGCCTGGTTCGGCGCGTCGTACGCCTTCTCGTTCTGGAAGAAGATGGTGCGCCCGCGTTCGCCGAACCACTGGACGTCGTACTTGTTGAAGTGCTCGACGAACAGGCCGGTGGCCAGGACGTCGGCGCCGTTGACGCGGATGCCGTAGTCGGCCCGGTTGGTCTCCCAGCCGACGCCGGTGCCGTGGTCGGCGCGCCAGACCCAGGTGTGGTCGATGATCGTGTGACGGCTGTTGATGACCATGCTGGTGGTCGCCTTGCCGGCGCCCGCGCCACCGATCCGGACGAAGACGTCCTGCACGGTGGTCGGGTTGGCGGAGTGGTCCGCCGAGGCCCCGGCCGGCCCGACCTCCAGGAGCGTGGAGGAGTTGACGGATCCGGCGTCGATCAGGAAGCCGGCCAGCCGCACCCCGTCGACGTCGGCCGTCCTGAGCGCGGTGACGCCGTTGTCCGGGATCAGGGTGGCGTAACCGAGGCCCAGGACCACGGTGCCCGCCCGGTTGACCTGGATCGGCTGGTCGAGGTGGTAGATCCCCGGCGTCAGCAGCAGATGGAGTCCCTGGGTGAGCGCGGCGTTCAGGGTGGCGGCGGAGACGCCGGGTTTGGCCACGTAGAACTGGCTGAGCGGCAGCGACGTGCCGCGCGGGGTTCCGCTGCCCCAGGTGGTGCCACGCGCGTTGGTGCGCTTCTCCGGCAGGAAGACGCGGTACTCGCTGCCGTTCAGGTAGAGGAACGGCTTCTCCCGGGAGACGGGTGTGGTGTCGAGCGTGGTGTAGGGCGGGTTGGGGAAGGACTGCGCGGGCGCGCCCTGGACGCCGGAGAACACCATGTTCCAGACGGCGTTGGCCCAGCCGCCCACCGAACTGTCGCGGGTGTACCACTGCTGCTGCGAGTACGGTCCGACCGAGCCGTCGACCCGGCTGTCGGCGATGTAGCCGCCGCTGGCCCAGCCGTAGCCGCTGGGCGCCAGATTGAGACCGCCCTTGACGTGCATCCGACGGAAGGGAGCGGCCTGGGCGACCGCCCACCGGTTGGTGCCGTTGGCCGGATTGAGGGCCAGGTTCTCCGCCGAGCGCCAGAAGTTCTGCGTCGCGTTGCCGTTGAACCATCCCGCGTCGACGGTCACGTCGCCGTTGATGGTGGTGTCGTCCGGGGACAGCCCGAGGCCCGCGATCGAGGTGTAGAAGCCGAGCTGGGCGTTGAGCCCGTTGTAGGTGCCCGGTTTGAACAGCAGCGCGTAGCGTCCGGTGCCGAACTGGGCCGACTCCTGCTGCCCGAAGACCTGGTCCAGCCTGGACTGGATACCCGCTGTGGAGGGGTCGAAGACGATCACGTTCGGGCCGAGGTCGCCGCCGCCCGGCAGGGCCTGCGGCTGTTTCACGGGCGCGGCGGGGGCCGCGGACGCGGGCGAGGACAGTCCGAGCAGCCCGGGAGCGGCGGCAGCGGCGGCCATCGCGCCGAGTACGGAACGCCGAGCCACCGGCGACCGGCCCGAGTCCTGGGCCTCTGTGGGGGTTGAAGGCATGGGGGCGACTCTCCTGGTTCAGGAAGTGAACGGTGGGAGGTATGGGGGAGCGCTCTCTTGCCGATGCATGCTTCATCCAGGTGAACGACGCGTCAAGAGTTGTGACCGCAGTCCCGGATGTTGTTGCGGAGTGAACGGTCAACTCGCCCTGCTTATGCACTGGTTCAGGGTCCTATGAACCCTCGCTGGTACGCGCTCCAGTACGTGATTGCGTTCAAGAGGTGCGCGAAGGGCCGGGAGTGATCCTCCGTCCATTTCCCTTGACACTCCTGTGTCACCGCCACAACACTCCTGGCTGGGAGAGCGCTCTCCCATGTATCCCGGCACATGTGATGGTCCGTCACGCGGGCGACCGCGGCAGCTTCGTGCACCCCACGCCGCTCACGGCCGCCCGGCCCCCACCGCCCCCACCGATGTGGCAGGAGGGTCTCCATGGCACGGAGATCGAAGATCGTCTCAGGAATCCTGATGTCCAGCGCGCTGGTTCTGACCTCGCTCGGCCTGGCCGGAGTGGCGATGAGCGCCGATCCGGCGGCCGGCCCCGCATCCTCCGTGGCCGCGTCGACGACCGTGCACACGGGTCATGCGATGCCGGCCTCGACGCTCGCCTCGCCCGAGGACCCGGACGGCGACGGCTACATCCCGGCGAACCCGCAGGTGACCGGGGTCGTCCCCTCCAAGGCGGAGCCGACGCACCGCTACTTCCACGAGTTCCAGGCGAACTGTTCGGTGTCCCACACCCGGCCCGACGACCCGATCGTCTACCCGGGCCAGCCCGGCAAGTCCCACGACCACACCTTCATGGGCAACACCACGACGAACGCGGCCAGCACCACCGCCTCGCTCGACGCCGGTGGCACCACCTGCAAGGCGCCCGGCGACAAGTCGGCCTACTGGATGCCGACCCTGCTCAAGGGCGACACCCCCGTGCTTCCGGTGGGTCCCCAGGTCATCTACTACAAGGCCGGGGTCACCGACTACACCAGCGTGCGGCCCTTCCCGAAGGGACTGCGCTTCGTCGTCGGCAGTCCCATGCAGTCGGCGGCCGACTTCCGCAACCACCACGGGTTCGTGGAGGGGTGGGAGTGCGGCGACAGCTTCTTCAACGTCGACTTCCCGCAACAGTGCCCGAACAGGGCCGACGTCCAGCTCAACATCCGCTTCCAGGCGCCCAGTTGCTGGGACGGCAAGTACCTGGACACACCCAACCACCAAAATCACATGGCGTATCCGGTCGTCAACCCCGGCACCAACAACAACATCTGCCCGGACGACCACCCCGTCGCCCTGCCGATGATCGAGTTCAAGATGGCCTTCCCGGTCAACGGTGACATGTCCCAGGTCACGCTGGCGAGCGGCGCCGGCTACTCGTTCCACTACGACTTCTTCAACGCGTGGGACGCACCGACCCTCAAGGCGCTCGTCGACCACTGCGTCGTCGGCGGCCTCCAGTGCGACGCCCGCGGTTACGACCAGACGCACCCCGAGGCGGGCGCGGCGCTGGACGCGGACTACCGGCTCCCCTGACGCGGTCGCGTCCCGCCGGTCCGGAACACGGCCCGGCCGGCGGGACGCCCCCGCCTCACCCCCTTTGACTCTCCCTCACCCGCACACCGGACGGACACCCATGACCGGATCCCGAACCACCCGGCGCCGTATCGCGGCGCCCGTCACCGCGGGCCTGCTCGCCGCGGGGGCCCTCGCCCTGCCGTCCCATCCCGCGCAGGCGGCGGGCAGCGTCGTCAAGGTCACCGGCTCGCAGGGCAACTGGCGACTGACCGTCGACGGAAGCCCGTACCAGATCAAGGGCCTCACCTGGGGGCCGTCCGCCGCCGACGCCGGGCGCTACATGCCCGACCTGAGGTCGATGGGCGTCAACACCGTCCGCACCTGGGGCACCGACGCCTCCAGCAAGCCGCTCTTCGACGCGGCGGCCGCCCAGGGCATCAAGGTGATCGCCGGCTTCTGGCTGCAGCCCGGTGGCGGCCCGGGCAGCGGCGGCTGCGTGAACTACCTGACGGACACCGCCTACAAGAACCAGGTCCTCAGCGAGTTCCCCCAGTGGGCCGCCACCTACAAGGACAACCCCGGTGTCCTGATGTGGAACGTCGGCAACGAGTCCGTGCTCGGACTGCAGAACTGCTACAGCGGCGACGAGCTGGAGCGCCAGCGCGACGCCTACACCACGCTCGTCAACGACATCACGAAGAAGATCCACGCCGTCGACCCCAACCACCCGGTCACCTCCACCGACGCGTGGACGGGGGCCTGGCCCTACTACAAGAAGAACGCGCCCGACCTGGACCTGTACGCGGTGAACGCCTACAACGCCGTCTGCGACGTGAAGTCGGCCTGGCAGCAGGGTGGTTACACCAAACCGTACATCGTCACCGAGACCGGCCCGGCGGGCGAGTGGGAGGTCCCGGACGACGCCAACGGCGTCCCCGCCGAACCCACCGACCGGGCCAAGGCCGACGGATACACCCGGGCGTGGAACTGCGTCACCGGGCACACGGGTGTCGCGCTCGGTGCCACGATGTTCCACTACGGCACCGAGTACGACTTCGGCGGCATCTGGTTCAACCTGCTGCCCGCGGGCGAGAAGAGGCTGTCGTACTACGCCGTGAAGAGGGCGTACGGCGCGGACACCTCCCACGACGACACCCCGCCCGTCATCTCCGACCTGACCGTCGAGGGCGACGCCGCCAAGGTGCCCGCCGGGGGTGACCTCACGCTCTCCGTCAAGGCCACGGACCCCGACGGCGATCCGATCACCTACGAGGTCCTGGACAACAGCATGTACATCGACCAGGGCAAGCAGCTGACCTCCCTGCCCTCCACCGATCTCGGCGGCGGCCGGCTCAGGGTGACCGCACCGGACCGGCCCGGCGTCTGGAAGATCTACGTCAAGGCCAAGGACGGCAAGGGCAACGTCGGTGTCGAGACCCGCTCCGTGCGGGTGGTGCCGCCCGTCCCGAGCGGTACGAACGTCGCCCTCGGCAGGCCGGCCACCGCGTCCTCGTCCCAGGCGGGCGGCGGCGACTGCCCCTGCACCGCCGCGGGCGCCGTCGACGGCAACCTCACCACCCGCTGGGCCAGCGACTGGAGCGACCCCCAGTGGCTCCGCGTCGACCTCGGCACCCGCACCTCGTTCCGGCACGTACAACTGGTGTGGGAGACCTCGTACGCCAAGGCCTACACCGTGCAGACCTCGGACGACGGACAGAACTGGACGACCGTCCGCTCCGTCACCGACGGCAACGGCGGCGTCGACGACCTCGACGTTCCGGGCACCGGCCGCTACGTGCGTGTCAACGGCACCGCCCGCGGGACCGGATGGGGCTACTCGCTCTACGAGTTCGGTGTCTACAGCTGATTCGGAGCTCGATGGGAGAGCGCTCTATCCCGGCGCAGTACGCGGCGGTTAAGGTGCGGGGCATGAGCAGACAGGCCCCCACGCTGGAGGATGTCGCGCGGGAGGCCGGTGTCTCCCGCGCGACGGTTTCCCGGGTCATCAACGGCGTCCGCAACGTCGATCCCGGCATTCAGGAAGTGGTGCGCCAGGCGGTAGAGCGGACCGGATACGCCCCCAACCGGGCCGCCAGATCACTGGTGACCCGGCGGACCCAGACGGTCGCGCTGATCGTCTCCGGCGCGGGCGACACCTCGGACGGCGAACAGAGCGCCTTCACGGCACGGGTGTTCGCGGACCCGTTCTTCGGACGGGTCGTCGCCGGCGTGGTGGGCTATCTGCGACCACGCTCGATGCATCCGCTGCTGATGTTCGCCGAGTCCCCGGAAGCCAGGCAGCAGGTGCTGTCGGATCTGCGGCAGGGCAGCGCGGACGGCGCCCTCGTCGTCTCCACCCACGCCGACGACCCGATGCCCGCGCTGCTCGCCGACGCCGGTGTGCCCGCCGTCCTCTTCGCCCGGCCGTCGCGGCCCGTCCCGCTGAGCTACGTCGACCTCGCGCACCGGGACGGCGCGCGGCGGGCCGCCGAGCATCTGCTGAAGCGGGGCTGCCGACGGATCGTCACCGTCACGGGACCGCTGGGGGTGGGCGCGAGCCAGGATCGGCTCGCCGGGTTCCGCGACACCATGGCACGCAGCGGGCATCCGTACGTGCCGGTCGCCGAAGGCGGGTTCACCCTGGACAGCGGAATGGCCGCCATGTCCGGACTGCTGGCCGAACACCCGGACGTTGACGGGGTGTTCGCGGCCAATGACCTGATGGCCCAGGGCGCCTGCCAGGTGCTGCGGGAGCGGGGCCGACGGGTGCCGGACGATGTCGCGGTCGTCGGCTTCGACGACTCCAGCGTGGCGGCGACCTGCAGGCCCGCGCTGACCACCGTGCGCCAGCCGGTCGAGGAGATGGCCTCGACGATGGCCGGTCTCCTCGACGAGCACATCCAGGGACTGCGCACCGACCCCACCTCGGTCATCTTCGACCCGGAACTGGTGGTGAGAGAGTCCGCGTAGGGACCCCCTTCCGCGACGATGACGGACACTGGAGCGGTCAGGTTGCGGAGCGAGCCGGCAGGACGACCAGCCGGCGGCGGGAAGGCAGGCGAATGATCCACCCGATCACCGTGGGCGTGGACGGATCACCCGAGAGCAGGGCCGCGGCGGCCTGGGCGGGCAGGGAAGCCGTCCGCCGCGGCGTGCCCCTGCGGGTGATGTACGCGTGGCACTGGCCGCCTCACGGCACGGCGGACGCCGGCGACCGGGACGAGCAGGCCCGCTGGGCCGGGGAGATGGTCCGCGACGTCGCCCGCACGATCGCCGACACGCACCCGGACCTGGCGATATCGGACGAGGTGGTGGACGTGACGGCCGTGGACGCCCTGGTCGCCGAGGCGGCCGGTGCCCGCGCGCTGGCACTCGGTTCGCGCGGCCACGGCGCGGTCGTCGGGTTCCTGCTCGGTTCGGTCGGACAGCAGGTGATCGCCGAGGCCGGCTGCCCCGTCGTGCTGGTGCGTGCCGACGACCGGGCGGCGCCCGAGGCGGCGGGCCGGGAGATCGTCGTGGGCCAGCAGGGCGAGCCCGACGACAGCGCGGCGGCCCTGGAGTTCGCGTTCGAGACCGCGGCGGCCCGAGGCGCCGGGGTACGCGCTGTACGGGCCTGGAGTCTGCCGCCGGTGTTCGCCTACAGCCCGGCTTCGCTGAGGCTGCTGGACGAGGCCGGTGGCCTCGAACCGTACGAGACGAAGGCGCTCGCCGAGGCGCTGCAGCCGTGGCGTGAGCGGTTTCCCGACGTGCCCGTCACCCCGCACGTCGAGATGGGGAGCGCCGGCCAGGTCCTCCTCGCGCAGACCGCCGGCGCCCAGCTGATCGTGGTCGGGCGCCGCGCGCACCGCTCCGCTCTGGGCTCACGGATCGGTTCGGTCGCGCACGCGGTGATCCACCACGCCCCGTGTCCGGTGGCGGTGGTCCCGCACTCCTGAACGCTGGAGGCCCGAGGACCGGCTGCCGCCTCGCCGTGCCGCCGGCGCCACGGCGAGGCCGCCGGCGGCTACTCGTTGTCGGCCCTGGACATCCGCAGGGCGAGGTCCTGGAGCAGATCGGCCGTCTTGATGTCGGTCTGTCCGGAGTCGTGGACGTCGGCGAGTTCCGAGAAGAGGAAGGCGAAGGCACCGACGAGGGAGATCGTGGCGGGCAGATAGGCATCCGCGACGGCCTGTCCGGCCTCCGCGGGTCCGGCGTCCGCGGGCACCTCGACGCGGGGGAAGACCTCGGTGACGAGCGCGCCGAGCTGTGTCTCGGTGGATTCGGCCTCGGCGTCCTCGTCCTGGGCGATCCTGCGGACCATCGCGTTGGTCTCGGTGAGCACGCCGATGGCGCGCAGGATGATCTCCGTCTGTTCCATGCCGTGAGCCTAGACGGGCGAAGCCCCGCTGTGGCCTCGATGTTCGTGCCGCGGTGATAGACAGTGGCCATGAACGACCTCTCCGACGCGGACCGCGCACGATGACCGCGGGCATCGACACCCCGGACCGCCGTGGCCGTACCGGGCTCGACCGGACGGGCCTGGGCCTGAGCGGTAACCCCCGGGTCCGGGTCCGGGACGTGAAACTCCTGTCCAGCCACTGGTACGTGGAGCGCACCACCACCTTCGACTTCCGGCACGCCGACGGCACCTGGAGCACCCAGGAGCGCGAGACGCACGACCGCGGCAACGGAGCCACCCTCCTGCTGTACGACACCGAGCGCCAAACCGTGTTGCTGACCAGGCAGTTCCGCTACCCCGTGTACACCAACGGGCACCCGGACGGGATGCTCGTCGAGACACCGGGCGGCCTGCTCGACGAGGCGGACGAGCACCCCGAGGTCGCGGTGCGCCGCGAGGTGGTCGAGGAGACCGGGCACACCGTCGGCGAGGTCCAGCACGTCTTCGACGTCTACATGAGTCCGGGCTCGGTCACCGAGCGGGTGAGTTTCTACGCCGCCCCCTACGGGCCGTCCACCCGCACCCACGAGGGAGGCGGGCTGGAGGAGGAGGGCGAGGACATCGAGATCGTCGAACTGCCCTTCCATGACGCCCTGGCCATGATCCGCGGCGGGGGGATCGCCGATGCCAAGACGATCATGCTGTTGCAGTGGGCCGCCCTGGAGGGACCGTTCGCAAGCCCTTGACCTGGAGTGCTCTTCAAGTTCCAGACTCCCTTTCGGGCCCCGCGGACGCCGGGCCGGGACTGGAGGGACCAGCATGAAGTACCGTTCCATCGGCGCCGATCCGGACCACCGCCGTGAGGTGAGTGTGCTCGCGCTCGGCGCGATGCTGTTCGGCTCGGTGACGGACGAGAAGACCTCGTTCGCCGTACTCGACCGCTATGTCGAGGCCGGCGGCAACTTCATCGACACGTCCGACAACTACGCCTTCTGGGTCGACGGCGGCCAGGGCGGCCAGAGTGAGGAACTGCTCGGACGCTGGCGCCGCAGCCGCGGCGTCGGCGACGAGATCGTCTTCGCGACCAAGCTCGGTGCCAGGCCGCTGGCCCCCGGCACCGGGTACACCGACAACCCGGAGGGGCTGTCGGCCAAGACGATCCGGGAGGCCTCCGAGCGGAGCCGGGAACGGCTCGGCCTGGAGCGGATCGATCTGCTGTACGCGCACATCGAGGACCGGACCGTCGACATACGGGAGACCGTCGAGGGGTTCGGCGCGCTGGTGGCGGAGGGGACCGTGGGCCTGCTCGGCGCGAGCAACCACGCCGTCTGGCGGGTCGAGCGGGCCCGCGCCGTCGCCGCTGCCGCGGGGCTGCCCGGCTACGAGGTGCTGCAGTACCAGCACAGTCTGCTGCGGCCCCGTACGGACGTACCCGACGCGCTCTTCCGGGACGGCAGCCTCGGCGGTGCGACCGGGGAACTCCTCAGCTATCTGCGCGCCGAGCCCGCCGTCACCCTGGTCGCCTACTCGCCGCTGCTGCGCGGCGCCTACGGCCGCGCGGACAAGCCGCTGCCCGCGGACTACGACCACCCGGGAACACCGCCCCGGCTCGCCGCGGTGCGGGAGGTCGCGCGGGAGACCGGAGCGAGTCCGAACCAGGTGGTGCTCGCCTGGCAGTTGGGCGCCGACTTCCCGGTGATCCCGCTGGTCGGGATGTCGTCCGTGGCGCAGCTGGAGGAGAATCTGGCGGCGGTGGACCTGGAACTGACGCCGGATCAGCGGGATCGACTCGACACGGCGCACTGAGGTGCCCCGTCGTCCCGGCCGGGTCAGAGCGGCCAGGCGGCCACCGCCCCGGCCGCGTCAGGGGCGGGGACCGCTGCGGCGGGTGGTGAGCAGCAGCGCGATGTCGTCGGGGCGTTCGGCCGCCTGCCGGGCCTCCTCGGTCAGCAGGTCGGCCGCGCGGGACAGCGAGGAGGCGCCGGGACGGGCGTGCGGGGTACCCGCGCCGGACAGCTTCGCGCGCACCCTCTCGATACCGTCGTCTATGTCGGTGCCGGGCTTCTCGACAAGGCCGTCCGTGTAGAGGGCCAGGACGGCGCCGGGTTCCAGGCGCAGGTCCGTCACGGGGTAGCGGGCGTGCGGGTCCACGCCGAGCACCACACCGCCGGGCAGGTTCAGGACCTCGGCGCGGCCGTCGGGGTGGCGCAGCAGGGGCTGCGGATGTCCGGCGCGCGCGGCACGGGCGACGCCGGTCACCGGGTCGAGCCGGATGTAGCAACAACTGGCGAACTGTCCGGGATCGAGGTCGATGAGCAGCCGGTTGGTGCCGCTCATCACCTCGTCCGGAGCGTGGTCGCCGAGAGCGAACGCCCGTACGGCGCTGCGCAGTTGGCCCATGGTGGCGGCCGCCTGGACACCGTGTCCCTGGACGTCGCCGATCACCAGGGCCAGTCCGTCGCCCGCCTCCACCACGTCGTACCAGTCGCCGCCCACGTCCATGCCCTCGGTGCCGGGCAGATAGCGCCCGGCCGTCTCCACCTGGGGGTGCGCCGACAGCCGGTGCGGGAGCAGTGCCTCCTGCAGGCCACGCGCGAGGGCGGCCTCGGAGTCGTACCGTCGTGCTCGCTCCAGGGCCTGCGCGACGAGTCCGGCTAGCGCCGTCAGCACCGCACGCTCCTCGGTGCTGAAGTCGCGCGGACGGTCGAAGCCCAGGATGCAGGAACCGACCGGCCGGCCCGAGGCGATCAGCGGCAGGAAGACCCGCGCGCCCACCTTGGCGTCCAGGGCGATACCGGGGTAGGCGGACTCGAGCCGGGGCATCGACTCGAAGAAGAGGGCTCGTCCGGAGGTGAGGGTCTCCACTCCGGGCAGCTTGGCGTCCAGCCCCACCCCGTCGAAGGGGGCGAGGAATCCCTGGGGGAAGCCGGTCTCCCACGCCAGGTACAGCCGCCGCTCCTGCAACAGGTAGATGGCGAGCTGCCGTCCGCCGAACGCGGGCAGCAGCTCGCGCATCACCACCTCGGACACCTGACGGGCGGTCACGGCCTCGGACAGCGCGATGGCGAGGACGATGGGGTGGTACAGCCCCGCCGTGGTGACGCTCGACACGGATGTTCCGAGGCGGGGCGCCGGTTCCGCCCGCCGACCCACGTCGGCCGGTGCGGCCTCCGCGGCCCTGGTGGTGTCGGCGAGGCGCCCCATCGGGATCAGCTTGCACGTCAGCCCGCGCGGGCCGGGATACACCGACAGGGTCAGCCAGGTGTCCCCGCGGCCCGCCAGGGAGGTCCGGCGCCCCTCGCGCGGGCGGGCGACCTGGAAGTGCACCGGCTCCGGCGACAGCAGCGCGCCGCGCAGATGATCCTCGTAGGACGGCTGGTCCAGCCAGGGCACGGCCTGCCACAGCGGTCGCCCGAGCAGTTCCCCGTGCGGCCGGCCGAGGAGTTCGGCGGCGCGCGGATTGACGTAGGTGATCAGCCCGAGCCGGTCCAGCGCGAACACGCCCTCCGGGAGGAGGTCCGCGGCACCGGCCGCGGCCGGTCCCGGGCCGGGGTCGACGACCGTCCCGCGGACCGGGAACGGCGGGTCGGGCGCGTCGTCTCCGGGTGCCAGGTGCAGCAGGCACAGGCCGCCGCCCGACGTGTGCAGGGGCAGCGAATGGGCGGGCGGGTGGCCGGCGGCCGTCTCGTGCAGCGCGGCCAGCAGAGTGTGCGGATCACCCGGGGACAGCCCTCGGGCGAGCGCCTCCGGTGTCCCGGGGAACGCCCCGGCACCGGTACCGAGCAGGGACCACAACGCCTCGTCTGCGGTGACCGTGCCGCCGACCGGATCCCAGGTGAACCGTCCGGCGCACAGCGGGGCAGGACCGTCGGCGGGCGGCCGCACGCACAACGGCTCGCTGTCCCACGTGACCGCGGATCCGTCCTTCTCCCGGGCGGCCAGAGCGGTGCCCAGACTTTCCGCGACCGCCGTCATGCGGTCGCGGTCCGGCAGGACGTCGGTGGCGTCCGAGGCCGAGGGGCGCAGCACCGTCAGGACGCCGTAGGAGGCCGAGGAGCCCGTCACGGGCACGTACAACGAGCCGAACTGGAACGGCAGACCGGCGGCGAGCTGCGGATAGCGGCGCATCGTCTCCGTGGCGTCGGCGAGCAGCACCTCCGTGCCCTGCCGGTAGCAGTCGGCGGCGGGGAAGGGCCGGTCCAGGGGCAGGCGCCACCAGGAACGGAACAACTGGTCGGGCAGGCCCGCGAGAACGGCCAGTCTCAGCAGTCCGGGCGTGGACGTGCGCAGATACACACCCCCCGCGAAGCCGCGGGCCGCGCGGATCGCGTCCGCCACAGCCCCGCTGAGCAGGACGGCCAGGCCATCCAGCGCCCGCTCCGCTTGCTCGGCGCTCCCAGTCATCGGTCTGTCCTCGTCCGCCCGCCGTCAGGTGACCACAGCAAGACTGCGCCTCACCGGCACCCGCCCGCACGTCGGCGCCTCCCGCGCGCCGGTCGCCTTTCGTTGGCCTCGGTTTCACTCAGCCGTATCGGCTTCACCCAGCGCGAAAGATACCGCGCCCGCGCCCCGGCGAGGAGTCCCGGGACGATGTCGCCGGCCCGCTCCTGACCGATGTGCCACGCGTCCTCGGTCAGGAGCGGCGGTTTTCCGGTCCCTGGCGGCGAGGTGGTCCCCGCCGAGGTGGTCGGGCGGGCACGCGCTGGGTCGGCCAGGAGGGTTGGGCGGCCAGGTGGTCGGGCGGGCACGCGCTCGGTCGGCCAGGAGGGTTGGGCGGCCAGGTGGTCGGGCGGGCACGCGCTCGGTCGGCCAGGAGGGTTGGGCGGTTGGGCAGTTGGGCGGTCGAGGGGTCGGGCGGCCGGGTGGGGTCAGGAGCGCGGCGCGGGCTCCAGCGCGTCCGCGGCGGCGGACGCCACGGCCTCGGCCACCACGGCGAGCGCCGGGAAGTCGAGCTTCCACTGCTGCCAGTACAGCGGCACGTCCACGGCCCGGTCCGGGGCGAGGCCGACCAGCCGCCCGGCGCGCAGCAGCGGCCCGGCCTGCGCCTGCGGCACCATGCCCCAGCCGAGCCCGGCGACGACGGCGTCCACGAACCCCTCCGACGTGGGCACGGAGTGCCGCAGCGGGCTCGCGCCGCGGCCGCCGAGCAGACGCGCGGCGAAGTCGTCCTGGAAGTCGTCGTTCCGGTCGAAGACCACCACCGGGGCGTGGGCGAGCAGGTCGTGCAGGGCCGTTTCCGTCCCGGCGCCGAGCCACCGCCCGGCGAAGCCGGGACTCGCCGCCGCCAGGTACCGCATCCGGCCCAGGGACCGGACGGAGCAGCCCGCCACCGGGTCGGGGGACGAGGTCACCGCCGCCATCACCGCCCCCTCGCGCAGCAGGGCGGCCGTGTGGTCCTCGTCCTCGCGCCGCAGTTCGAAGCAGAGCCGCAGCTCGCGCGGGACGCGGGTGAGCGCGGGCAGGAACCAGGTGGCGAGCGAGTCGGCGTTCACCGCGATCGACAGCTGCGTCGGCTCCCCGGAGTCGCTCATGCCGAGCTCGGCCCGGGCATCGCGCTCCAGCCGGGCCAGCCGGCGCGCGAACCGCACGACGATCTCGCCGGACTCGGTCGGGCGCACGGGTTTCGTCCGCGTCAGAAGGACACGGCCGGTGCGCTGTTCGAGCGCCTTGACGCGTTGGCTGACGGCCGAGGGCGTCACATGCAGAGCGGCGGCCGCCGCGTCGAAGGTGCCCTCGTCGACCACCGCGAGCAGGGTCCGGACCTGGTCGAGAGGGAGTTCTGCCATCACGGGCGCTAATGATACGTAAGAATCTTTAGCTGTACTCTTGACAGTCGCCTTCCTAACGTCGTCGCCATGACCAACGCCCTCACCGCCGCGGCCGCCGGGTTCGGCACCGGTCTCTCGCTCATCGTCGCCATCGGCGCCCAGAACGCCTTCGTGCTGCGCCAGGGCATCCGCCGCGACACGGTGCTCGCGGTGGTGGGCATCTGCGCGGTGTCCGACGCGGCGCTCATCGCGCTCGGGGTGGGCGGCGTCGGCGCGCTGGTGGTGGCCCGACCGGAGGCGCTCACGGTCGTCGGACTGATCGGCGGTGGATTTCTCCTGGTGTACGGCGTCCTCGCCGCCCGGCGGGTGCTCCGTCCCTCGGCGCTGGAGGCGGCGGGCGGTTCCACGGGCTCGCGGCGGCGGACCGTGCTCACCTGTCTGGCGCTGACCTGGCTCAACCCGCACGTCTATCTCGACACCGTCTTCCTGCTCGGCTCCCTCGCGGCCGACCGCGGCCCGCTCCGCTGGACCTTCGGACTCGGGGCGGCGCTGGCGAGCCTGTGCTGGTTCGCCGCGCTGGGCTTCGGCGCCGGGCTGCTCGGCCGCTTCCTGGCCCGGCCCTCGTCGTGGCGGGTGCTGGACGCCCTGGTCGCCGCGACGATGATCGGCATGGGGACACTGCTGATCGCCGGTGCCTGAGCGACGTACGCCACGCGCCGGGACGGCCCCTGGGGGACCGGTGCGACCGACCGCGGGGGACCCACGGGGATTCCGCACGCTCCTGTTCCGCGATAGTGAACCCTGACACCGAAAGATGTATCGAGCAGCCAGGACGGTCGTGGACACGAGCAAGAGCAGTACGGACGGCGCACCGGCACCGCGGGCCGGGGCGGCCGGGGCGGCGGACCCCGGCCGGCCGGACCGCAGTGGTTGGCGCCGCTGGACGATGGACACCCGCCCGTTGCGACGCCCGGCGTACCGGAGGCTCTGGTCCTCCACCATCGTCACGTCGGTGGGCAGCCAGCTCACCGCCGTCGCCGTCCCCAAGCAGATCTACGACATCACCGGGTCCTCGGCCTGGGTCGGCTACGCGAGCCTCGCCGGTCTGCTGCCGCTCGTGGTCTTCGCCCTCTGGGGCGGCGCCATCGCCGACAGCATGGACCGGCGCAAGCTGCTCCTCGTCACCAACACCGGAATAGCCGTCACCTCGCTGCTCTTCTGGATACAGGCCGTCATCGGACTCGACTCCGTACTGGTCCTGATGGTCCTGCTCGCCCTCCAGCAGGCCTTCTTCGGCCTGAACGCACCGGCCCGCAACGCCTCGATCGCCCGGCTGGTCCCCGAGGACGAGCTGCCCGCGGCGAACGCGCTCGGCTCGACCGTCATGCAGACGGGCCTGGTGGCCGGACCCCTGCTCGCCGGTGCCCTGATTCCGGTGATCGGCCTGAGCGAGCTGTATCTGATCGACGCCCTGGCGCTGTGCGTCACCGTGTGGGCGGTCGTACGTCTGCCCTCGCTGCCGCCTCTGACGGGAGCGGTGGGCCGCCGCGCGGGCTGGCGCGAGGTCGTCGCGGGGTTCCGCTACATCGCCCTGCACAAGGTGCTGCTGCTGTCCTTCCTCGCCGACATCATCGCCATGGTCTTCGGCATGCCCCGGGCGCTGTTCCCGCAGCTCGCCGCCGAGACGTACGCGCCCTACGGCGAGGGCCTCGCGCTCGGACTGCTGTTCGCGGCGATCCCCATCGGCGCGGTGATCGGAGGACTGATGTCGGGCACGTTCTCCCGCGCGCGCCGGCACGGCCTCATGGTGATCGTCGCGGTGCTGGCCTGGGGCGCCGCCATCACCGGGTTCGGTCTCAGCGGCAGCCTGTGGGTGGCCGTGGCGTTCCTCGCCGTCGCCGGGGTCGCCGACATGGTCTCCATGGTCTTCCGCGGGGCGATCCTGCTGTCGGCCGCCACCGACGAGATGCGCGGCCGGATGCAGGGAGTGTTCACCGTGGTGGTCGCGGGCGGCCCGCGCCTCGCCGACGTCCTGCACGGAACGGCCGGTTCCCTCCTGGGGGCCCGCGCGGCCGTCGCGGGCGGCGGTCTGCTGGTGATCGTCGCCACGCTGGGCCTGGCCGCCGCGACGCCGGCGCTGCGGCGGTACACGGCCTGACCGGCAAGGGCGCAGGGGTGCCCGGGCCCGTCCTTCGGCCGGGCACCCCGGTCGGTCCGCGCCCCGGGGTGGGCAGGCGGAGCAACGTCAGCTCGGCGTGGCCTGGTCCATCAGTGTCTGCAGGTGCAGCCCCCGGCGGGCGTCGAGCGCTCCCGACACCCCGGTACGCACGGCCGTCGCGAACTCCCGGCGCAGTACCGGCCAGATCTCCTCACCGTCGAGTCCGGCGGCGTCGAACACCAGCGGAGGCTGCGGCCCGAAGAGCTCGATCCGGGTGCTGCCGCGCTCGATGTCGACCGACCCCGACAGCGACGCCTGACTGACGGCCCCACTGGCGTGCTCGCAGGTCAGCTCGATCCAGCGGCGGGGGTCGCCGGTACCGCGGACCCGGACGATCGTCCCGACGGCCGCGTCCAGCAGATCGAGCAGGTGGGGACCCAGGTCGAGCAGGGCGCCGTGCTCCAAACGCCAGGACGTGGCGAACTCGCCGCCCAGGAAGGCTCCGTGCAGGAGACACGAACGCGCTCCGGTGACCTCGATCGCCCGCGCCGCGCTCAGGAACTCCCGGGTGGCCGGGTGATAGCGATTGCTCAGGACGAGCTGGGAGACGACGCCCGCCTCGGCGACGGCGTCGGCGACCCGCCGCGCCGACGCGAGGTCCACCCCGAGCGGCTTCTCCAGCAGCAGCGCCTTGCCCGCCTTCGCGGCCAGGGGCGCGAGTTCCGCCTGCACGGCGGGCGGAACGGCGAACGCGACCGCCTCGCAGCCGTCTAGCAGCTCTTCGAAACGGGCGACCGTGTCGGCTCCGTAGGGCGACGCCGTCTCGCGGGCGGCTTCGGCACGCCGCGCCCACACCGCCGTCAGACGCGTCTCGGGGCCGGCGGCGAGGACGCGGGCGTGCACGGCCCGCGCCCAGGGCCCGGCGCCGACCAGACCGACCCTGACCGGTTCATGGGTCCACGGAAGCGAGGGGCCGGTTGCTGTCGCGGTCACGGTGGTTCTCCTTCGGCTGGTGCCCGGCGTCGGGTGGGGAAACTCCATCACGAGGTCCGCCGTCTCGACCAGAGGGGAACGGTCGTCGGGTCGCCCGCGAGGCAGGGGTGCGCCGGACCAGGACACGGCGCACCCCTGTACGCCTCTTCTTGACCCTCCCTTTGGGCGAATTACCTCTAACACAGAGCTATTCTCGTGATGTGGAACCGGAGAGCTTTCCCGAGGCACTCGCCGACACCCTGGCCGGGGTGCAGCGGCTGATCCGCCGACGGCTGCGCGGCGGCATGACCGCCCCGCGGCTGCGCGGCGCCGAGGTCGACCTGTTGCGCCTGGTCATGGCCCGCCCGGGCATCGGCGTGTCCGAGGCCGCCAAGGAGCTGTACCTGGCGGGCAATTCGGTCTCGACGCTGGTCAACCAGCTGGCGCGGGACGGTTATCTGATCCGGGAGACGGACCCGGCCGACCGGCGCGCCGCGCGGCTCATGCCCACACCGGCGGCGGACGCACGGCTGCGCGACTGGCGACAGCGGCGCGCGGTCCTCGTACGGAACCAGGTCGCCCGTCTCGACGAAGCCGACCGTGCGGCCCTGGAGGCCGCTCTTCCTGCCCTGCGCAAGCTGGCGGCGAACCTGCACGAGGAGGCCGAGGAGACATGACGCGCCACACGACGGACGGCGAGGATCCCGGGCACGGCGGGGACGCGCCCACCGCGGGACCGGACGCCGGACGCACTCCGGCCGGGCCGGGCGGGCCCGGCCCGCAGGCCGCCGTGACGGACGCCGTGGCGGACACCGTGGAGGCGTCCCGGACGGACGCCGTGACCTGCACGGGGCTCGCCTACGCCTTCGGCGACACGACAGCGGTCGACGGACTCGAACTCTCCGTCCGCGACGGCGAGGTGTTCGGACTGCTCGGGCCCAACGGCGCCGGCAAGACCACGGCGATCCGCTGCATCACCACCCTGCTGCCGGTCCCGGCCGGCACGGTCCGTGTCTTCGGACACGACGCCGCCGGCGAACGCATGGCGGTACGCCGCCTGCTGGGCTACGTACCGCAGCAGCTCTCCGCCGACTCCGGACTCACCGGCCGGGAGAACGTGGAGCTGTTCGCGCGCGTCTTCGACGTCTCCCGCCGGGAGCGCGCGGCACGCGTCGGTCAGGCGCTCGCGGCGGTCGACCTCGTCGACGCGGCCGACCGGCTGGCCAAGACGTACTCGGGAGGCATGGTCCGCCGTCTCGAACTCGCCCAGGCGCTGGTCAGCGCGCCCCGGCTGCTGATCCTCGACGAGCCGACCATCGGCCTCGACCCGATCGCCCGGACGAGCGTGTGGGAGCACATCAACGCCGTACGCGCCGCCACCGGAATGACCGTCCTCGTGACGACCCACTACATGGACGAGGCCGACCAGTACTGCGACCGGGTCGCGCTGATGCACCGCGGCCGCGTCCGTGCTCTCGGCACCCCCGACGAACTGAGGACGGGCCTCGCCGAACGTCGCGGCGCCGGGAGCGGTGAACAGCCCACGCTGGAGGACGTCTTCCGTGACATCGCCGGCAGCGGCCTCGACGACAAGTCAGGAGACTTCAGCGATGTCCGAAGCACCCGCCGTACCGCGTCCCGTGTCGGCTGACCTGGCTCACCCGGGCGGTCTCGACCTGCTCGTGGTCCCGCCCCGGGCCCGTACCGGATGGCGGGTGCTGCCCGCCCGGGTCGGCGCGATGTGCGCGGTCGAGCTGCAGAAACTCCGGCACGACCGCACCGAGTTGTACACCCGGGCGGTGCAACCCGCGCTGTGGCTGCTGATCTTCGGCGAGACCTTCACCCGGATCAAGGCGATACCCACCGGCGGCATCCCCTACCTCGACTACCTGGCACCTGGCATCATCGCCCAGTCCGCGATGTTCATCGCCATCTTCTACGGCATCATGATCATCTGGGAACGGGACGCCGGGATCCTCACCAAACTCCTCGTCACACCGACTCCGCGTTCGGCGCTCATCACGGGCAAGGCCTTCGCCGCCGGGGTGAAGGCGCTGATCCAGGCGCTCGTGGTCGTCGTCATCGCCGCGCTGCTCGGCGTCGCGATGACCTGGAACCCGCTGCGGCTGCTCGGCGTCGCGGTGGCCGTCGTCCTCGGCTCCGCCTTCTTCTCCTGCCTCTCGATGACCATCGCGGGCATCGTGCTCACCCGGGACCGGCTGATGGGGATCGGCCAGGCGATCACTATGCCGCTGTTCTTCGGCTCCAACGCCCTCTACCCGGTGGCCGTCATGCCCGGCTGGCTACAGGCCATCAGCAAGGTGAACCCCCTGAGCTACCAGGTGGACGCGTTGCGGGGCCTGCTGCTCGGCACCCATGCGCACCTGGCCCTCGACTACGGGGTCCTCGTCGTGGCCGCGGCCCTCGGCATCCTGTCCGCCTCGTCGCTGCTGGGCCGCCTGGCCCGCTGACCGGATGGGCACCGGGGCCTCTGACGGGCGGCCACGCCAGGTAACTTGACCAGAAGGAGAGGGTTTACGGCCGGGCGGCCTCATAGGCTGTGCGCCAGTGATCACTGTCGCCCAGGAGGAGTCAACGTGACGTCACGCCCGCAGCAGGTCACCAGACGCAGCAGCGTCCTTCGCCGGGAGGCCGTCGTCGCCGCGATCCCGGCCGCCGTCGCGGCCCTGCTCGTAGCGGCCGGACCGGCGGCGGCCGGTCCGGTGGGCACCTCCGGCGCGGGGGATCCGTACTTCCCGCTCGCGGGCAACGGCGGTTACGACGTCGGGCACTACGGCCTGACCCTCGGCTACGACCCCCACAGCCGCCACCTCGACGGCACTGCGGTCGTCACCGCCCGGGCCACCGAACGGCTGACCCGCTTCGACCTCGACCTCTCGGGGCTGAAGGTCACCGCCGTCACCGTCGACCACGTCAAGGCGTCCTACCGTCGTGCCGGACAGGAACTGGTGATCACCCCGCGCCACGCCCTGCGCGGGAACCAGGAGTTCAGGGTCGCCGTCACCTACTCGGGCACCCCCAAGCCGGTCACCGACCCGGACGGCTCCCCGGACGGCTGGATCCCCACCGACGACGGCGCGTTCGTGGCCGGTGAGCCGCAGGGTGCCATGACCTGGTTCCCCGCCGACAACCACCCCAAGGACAAGGCCTCCTACGACTTCACGATCACCGTCCCCGACGGAACGACCGCCGTGGCCAACGGCGTTCTGCGCGGGCGGACGACGAGCCACGGCCGTACCACCTTCCGCTGGCGGCAGTCCGAGCCGATGGCCGCCTACCTCGCGACGGCGACGGTCGGAAAGTTCAAGGTCGAGCAGTACACCACCGCCGACGGCCTCAAGGTCTACAACGCCGTCGACCCCCGTGAGGCGAGCGCCGCGGCGCCCGTGCTGAAGAAGCTGCCTTCCGTGCTCGCCTGGGAGAGCGCCGTCTTCGGCCCCTACCCGTTCCGCGCCGCCGGGGCCATCGTCGACCGGGCTCCGCAGGTCGGGTACGCGCTGGAGACCCAGACGCGGCCCCTGTACGACTCGGCGCCGGACCTGAGCACGCTCGTCCACGAAAGCGCCCACCAGTGGTTCGGGGACTCCGTCGCCCTCACCACCTGGAAGGACATCTGGCTCAACGAGGGTTTCGCGACGTACGCGGAGTGGCTCTACACCGAGCAGCACGGCGGCAGGACCGCGCAGCAGGCCTTCGACGCCCTGTACGCCAAGCCGGCCGGCAACGACCTGTGGGCGTTCGCGCCGGCCGATCCCGGCAGTGGCGAGCACATCTTCGAGACGCCCGTCTACTCGCGTGGGGCCATGGCCCTGCAGAAGCTGCGCACGGCCGTAGGTGACAGGACGTTCCTCCGCGTCCTGCGCACCTGGGCCACCGAGCACCGTGCCGGGCACGGCACCACCGCCGAGTTCGTCCGGCTCTCCGAGCGGTTGTCCGGCAAGGACCTCCACGCGCTGTTCCACACCTGGATCGGTACGGCGGGCAAGCCGTCCTCTCCCTGAACCGCGTTTCCCCCACCCTGAAGGCTCCTGTCCCGTCCGGCGTCGGGCGGCGAGTCTTCGGGTGGGCGGGTGGCGCGGCCGGAGTCAGGCGGGCCGGAGCCAGAGGGTGCTGAGCGGGGGGAGCGTGAGCCGGATGCTCGCCGACCGGCCGTGGGCGGGGCGGGATTCGGCTTTGACGACGTCCGGGTTGGTGACGTCGCTTCCGCCGTACCGTGCGCTGTCGGTGTTGAGGGTCTCGCGCCAGGCGGGGACGGAGTCGGGGACGCCGAGGCGGTAGGCGTGGCGGACGACGGGGGAGAAGTTGCTGACGGCGAGCAGCGGGTTGCCGTCCCCGTCGTGACGCAGGAAGGCGAAGACGTTGTCGTCCGCGGCGTCACCGGTGATCCAGGCGAAGCCGGCGGGGTCCGTGTCGCGCTGCCAGAGAGCGGGTTCCTGGCGGTAGACGGTGTTGAGCTCGCGGACCAGGTCCCTGATCCCCCGGTGGTCGGCTTCGGCCCCGTACGCGGGGTCGAGGAGCCACCAGTCGGGCCCCTGGGCTTCGGACCATTCGGCTCCCTGGGCGAACTCCTGTCCCATGAAGAGGAGTTGCTTGCCGGGGTGGGCCCACATGAAGCCGAGGTAGGCGCGGGTGGTGGCGCGTTGCTGCCACCAGTCGCCGGGTGCCTTGCAGGCGAGTGCCCTCTTGCCGTGGACGACCTCGTCGTGGGAGATGGGCAGGACGTAGTTCTCGCTGTAGGCGTAGACCATGGAGAACGTCATCTCGTGGTGGTGGTACTTGCGGTGCACCGGCTCGTGCTGGAGATACTCCAGCGAGTCGTGCATCCACCCCATGTTCCACTTCAGCCCGAACCCCAGCCCCCCGTCCGAGGTCGCCCGGGTGACGCCGTCCCAGGCGGTGGATTCCTCGGCGATGGTGACGACGCCGGGGTTGCGGCGGTAGACGGTGGCGTTCATCTCCTGGAGGAAGGCGACGGCGTCGAGGTCTTCGCGGCCGCCGTGTTCGTTGGGTGTCCACTGGCCGGGTTGGCGGGAGTAGTCGAGGTAGAGCATGGAGGCGACGGCGTCGACGCGGAGTCCGTCGATGTGGAATTCCTGGCACCAGTAGACGGCGTTGGCGACGAGGAAGTTGCGGACTTCGCGGCGTCCGAAGTCGAATTCGAGGGTGCCCCAGTCGGGGTGGGCGGCGCGTCGGGGGTCGGCGTGTTCGTAGAGGGGGCGTCCGTCGAATTCGGCGAGGGCCCATTCGTCGCGGGGGAAGTGGGCGGGGACCCAGTCCATGAGGACGCCGATGCCGGCCTGGTGGAGGGCGTCGACGAGGTGTTTGAAGTCGTCGGGGGTGCCGAGGCGGGCGGTGGGGGCGTAGAAGCCGGTGACCTGGTATCCCCAGGAGCCGCCGAAGGGGTGTTCGGCGACGGGCATGAGTTCGACGTGGGTGAAGCCGAGGTCGGAGACGTAGGCGGGGAGTTGCTGGGCGAGCTGGCGGTAGGTCAGGCCCGGTCGCCAGGACGGGAGATGCACCTCGTAGACGGAGAACGGCGCCTCGTGCACGGGACGTTCCCCGCGGCTCGCCATCCACGCGTCGTCCTCCCACACGTGAGACGACCGTGTCACGATCGAGGCCGTCGCCGGCGGGACCTCGGTGCGGCGGGCCATCGGGTCGGCGCGCAGAGTACGGGAGCCGTCGGGGCGGGTGATCTCGAACTTGTAGAGCTCGCCCTCGCCGATGCCGGGCACGAACAGCTCCCAGACGCCGCTGGAGCCGAGCGAGCGCATCGGATACCCCGTGCCGTCCCAGTGCGAGAACGGCCCGCAGACCCTCACCCCCCGGGCGTTCGGGGCCCACACCGTGAAGCGGGTGCCGGTCACGCCCTGATGGGTCATGGGGTGAGCGCCCAACGCTCGCCAGAGTTCCTCGTGGCGCCCCTCGCCGATCAGATGCAGGTCCGTCTCGCCCAGCGCGGGCAGGAATCGGTAGGGGTCCTGCACCTCGAACTCGCGGCCCGCGTACGTCGCCGACACCGCGTACGCGGGGATCGTGTCGAGAGGAAGCACGGCGGCGAACAGTCCGTCGCCGATGTCCGTCAGCGCGGTACGCCGCCCGTCGACCACCACGGCCACGGCCTCGGCGTACGGACGCAGCACCCGGAACACGACACCACCCGGCACCTCATGAGCGCCGAGCAGGGCGTGCGGATCGTGGTGGGCACCCGACAACAGGCGCGCGCGGTCCGCCGCGTCCAGCGGGGCCACCGGCCCCGCGCCGACAGCAGTGGTGGAAACGGCCACGGCTTCATCCTCCTCAAGAGCGAACACGGAACGGGGCTGGTTCTCAGAGACCTTCGGCGAGACGAGCGACCGCCGCCATCGGGACAGGCAGCCAGTCGGGCCGGTGCCGCGCCTCGTACAGCACTTCGTACACGGCCCGGTCCGTCTCGTACGCGCGCAGCAGCTCGGGATCCTCGTGCGGATCCCAGGCGGCCGCGGCGGCGTAGCCGGCGCCGTACGCCTCCCTGCAGCGGTGCGCCCACTCCGGGCGCCAGGGGCGGCGGGAACGCGCGGCGTAGTCGAAGGAGCGCAGCATGCCCGCGACATCGCGGACGGGCGACTGCAGACGCCGCCGCTCGAGGACCGGACGGGCCGGCTCGCCCTCGAAGTCGATGACGGACCACTGGCGCCCGGCCCTCAGCACCTGGCCGAGGTGGAGGTCGCCGTGAATCCGCTGGGACGGGCGCGCCGCGACGTCGAGTGCGGCGAGGGCGTCGAAGGCGGAACGCAACCCCGTTACGTACGGTGCGAGTTGGGGTACCGCGCGGGCCGTGGCGTCGAGGCGCTCGGTCATCGCGGCGGCGAGCTGTTCGTGCTGGAGCGGACTCGGCGCGTCGACGGGGAAGGCTGTCGCCAGTGCCAGGTGAACCTCGGCGGTGGCCCGTCCCAGTTCGTAGGCCTCCTCGGTGAACTCCCGTTCCGAGGCGAGTGACTGCAGTGCCAGGGTCCAGCCGTCGGCAGCGTCCGGCAGGAAAGGCTGGAGCACTCCCAGCGTCGCCTCCCGAGGCTGCGAGGTGCCGAACCATGCCGCGGGGGCGGGTACCCGGGTGCAGCCCTGACGGGCCAGCGCCCACGGCAGTTCCAGGTCCGGGTTGATGCCCGGCTGGACGCGGCGGAAGAATTTCAGGATGAAGGAGTCCCCGTACACCAGCGAGGAGTTCGACTGCTCGGCGTCGAGCAGCCGGGGAGCGAGGCCGGCCGGGACCGTCACGCGTGGGTCGCGCTCGAAGAGCAGCGGCCCCGCTGTTCCCGGAGTACGCAGCCGCTCCAGGAGCAGCCCCGTCGCCCGCGGGTCGTGGAGCGCGTCGTAGACGCTCATGTCGGCCAGGGGTCCCGCGCTCGCGCGGCCGATGAAGGCATGGGCGAGCCGGGGCGGCAGGACCTTCCGCGCGCCGAGGAGGAGCTGATAGCAGTCGTCCGGCGGGGGAGTGCCGGATCCGCTGTGGGTGGTCCGGCCCAGGTGCTCGGTGTGTACCAGGAGATGCAGGCAGCCCGGGTACAGCTCGGTCGACGACGCCACGCTCAGGCCGGTGACGGGGCGTCCCTTGCCCGCGAACCAACGTTGCCGCGGCAGCCACTCCCGCAGCAGATCACCGAGGGAGGTGAGCAGCGCGGCGGGGGCGTGGCGGCCCGGACGGTGCAACGCGGTCTTCGGCATGGCGACACGTCCTTTCAGAGGCAGGCGATCTTTGCCGGGCGATGGCTCAGGACCGTTTGACGGCGCCCGGGGCGACCGCGCGGCGGAGCCGGAACCAGTAGAAGCCGTGGCCTGCGAGGGTGAGCAGGTAGGGGAGTTCACCGATGGCGGGGAAGCGGACTCCGCCGATGAGCTCGACGGGGTGGCGGTCGTTGAAGGTCCGCAGGTCGAGTTCGGTGGGCTGGGCGAAGCGGGAGAAGTTGTGCACGCACAGCACCAGGTCGTCCTTGTACTCCCGCAGGAAGGCGAGGACGGCGGGGTTGGAGGAGGGGAGTTCGGTGTAGGTGCCGAGGCCGAAGGCCTTGTTCTGTTTGCGGATCTCGATCATGCGGCGGGTCCAGTGCAGCAGTGACGAGGGTGAGGACATGGAGGCTTCGACGTTGGTGACCTGGTAGCCGTAGACGGGGTCCATGATCGTGGGGAGGAAGAGGCGGCCGGGGTCGCTGGAGGAGAAGCCGGCGTTGCGGTCGGGGGTCCATTGCATGGGGGTGCGGACGGCGTCGCGGTCGCCGAGCCAGATGTTGTCGCCCATGCCGATCTCGTCCCCGTAGTAGAGGATCGGGCTGCCGGGCAGGGACAGCAGCAGGGCGGTGAACAGCTCGATCTGGTTGCGGTCGTTGTCGAGCAGGGGGGCGAGCCTGCGGCGGATGCCGATGTTGGCGCGCATGCGCGGGTCCTTGGCGTATTCCGCGTACATGTAGTCGCGTTCCTCGTCGGTGACCATTTCGAGGGTGAGCTCGTCGTGGTTGCGCAGGAAGATGCCCCACTGGCAGTTGTTCGGGATCGCGGGGGTCTTCGCGAGGATTTCGGAGACGGGGTAGCGGGACTCGCGGCGGACGGCCATGAAGATGCGGGGCATGACGGGGAAGTGGAAGGCCATGTGGCACTCGTCGCCGCCGGAGGGGAAGTCGCCGAAGTAGTCGACGACGTCCTCGGGCCACTGGTTCGCCTCGGCCAGCAGCACCGTGTCCGGGTAGTGCGTGTCGATCTCCTTGCGCACCCGCTTCAGGAACTCGTGGGTCGCCGGGAGGTTCTCGCAGTTGGTGCCTTCCACTTGGTAGAGGTAGGGCACGGCGTCGAGGCGGAAGCCGTCGATGCCGAGATCCAGCCAGAAGCGGAGGGCCGCGAGAATCTCCTCCTGGACGGCCGGGTTCTCGTAGTTGAGGTCGGGCTGGTGGGAGAAGAAGCGGTGCCAGTAGTACTGCTTGCGGACCGGGTCGAAGGTCCAGTTGGAGGCCTCGGTGTCGACGAAGATGATCCGGGCGTCCTGGTACTGCTTGTCGTCGTCGGCCCAGACGTAGTAGTCGCCGTAGGGGCCGTCGGGGTTCGAGCGGGACTCCTGGAACCACGGGTGCTGGTCGCTGGTGTGGTTCATGACGAAGTCGATGACGATGCGCATGCCGCGCTGGTGGGCGGCGTCGACGAACTCGACGAAGTCGGCGAGGTCGCCGAACTCGGGCAGCACGGCGGTGTAGTCGGAGACGTCGTAGCCGCCGTCCCGCAGGGGGGACTTGAAGAACGGGGGCAGCCAGAGGCAGTCGACGCCGAGCCATTGGAGGTAGTCGAGTTTCGCGGTGAGGCCCTTGAGGTCACCGACGCCGTCGCCGTTGCTGTCCTGGAAGGAGCGGACCAGGACCTCGTAGAAGACGGCGCGTTTGAACCATTCGGGGTCGCGGTCCTTGGCCGGAGTGTCCTCGAAGGTGTCCGGTACGGGCTCGTTGACGATCATATGGTGGGTGACCCTCCGATCTGCGGTGCCGGTCCGACGGCGAGCACATGTGCACTGCCCGGCTCCAGTCGGACGAAGTTGGTCCTGCCCCAGTAGTACGTCTCGCCGGTGAGCTCGTCATGCACCGGCACGCACTCGTCCCGGTCCAGGCCGAGTTGCGGCATGTCCAACGAGACGGTGGCCTCCTGGGTGTGGTGGGGGTCGAGGTTGACCACGACCACCACCGTGTCCGAGCCCGTGCGCTTGCTGTACGCGATCAGGGCATCGTTGTCGGCTTGATGGAAGTGAAGGTTGCGCAGTGCGTGCAGGGCGGTGTGGCGCCTGCGGATCCGGTTCAGGCGCGTGATCAGCGGGGCGATGGTCGTGCCCTCACGGGCTGCGGACTCCCAGTCCCGCGGACGCAGTTGGTACTTCTCCGAGTCGAGGTACTCCTCGCTGTCCGGCGCGGCCGCGGTGTTCTCGCACAGTTCGTATCCGGCGTAGACGCCCCATGCGGGCGACAGGGTGGCGGCCAGTACGGCCCGTGCCTCGAAGGCGGGCCGGCCGCCGTGCTGGAGGTAGCCGGGCAGGATGTCCGGGGTGTTGACGAAGAAGTTGGGCCGCATGAAGGCGGCCGTCTCGCCCGACAGCCCGGTGAGGTAGTCGGTCAGCTCGTCCTTGGTGTTGCGCCACGTGAAGTACGTGTACGACTGCTGGAAGCCGACCGTCGCCAGCCTCTCCATGATCGCCGGCCGGGTGAACGCCTCGGCCAGGAAGATCACGTCCGGATCCCTGCGGTTGATCTCGGCGATGACCCGTTCCCAGAAGACCACCGGCTTGGTGTGCGGGTTGTCCACGCGGAAGATCCGGACCCCGTGGTCCATCCAGAATCGCAGCAGCCGCACGCACTCGGCGATCAGCCCCGGCATGTCCTCGTCGAAGGCGATCGGGTAGATGTCCTGGTACTTCTTCGGCGGGTTCTCCGCGTACGCGATCGTGCCGTCGGCGCGGTGCCGGAACCACTCCGGGTGCTTCTCCACCCACGGGTGGTCGGGAGAGCACTGGAGCGCGAAGTCGAGGGCGACTTCGAGACGCAGATCCGTCGCCCGGCGTACGAACGCGTCGAAGTCGTCGATGGTGCCGAGATCCGGGTGGACCGCGTCGTGCCCGCCCTCCGGCGAACCGATCGCCCACGGCACGCCGACGTCCCGACGGCTCGCCGACAGACTGTTGTTGGGGCCCTTGCGGAAGGTCGTGCCGATGGGGTGGACCGGCGGGAGGTAGACGACGTCGAAGCCCATCTCCGCGATGGCGGGCAGGCGTTCGGCGGCGGTACGGAACGTGCCGTGGGCGGACGGATCCTGCAGGCCGCTCTCCGAGCGCGGGAAGAACTCGTACCAGGAGCCGTACAGCGCCCGCTCGCGCTCCACGAGCAGAGGCAGCGGCAGCGAGTGCGACACCCGTTCGCGCAGCGGGTGCGCGGACAGAACGGAGGTCACCTCCGGGGTCAGGGCGGCCGCGAGACGGGCGGACGGTGGCTGCGACGCGTCGCGCAGTCCTTCGGCCGCGGCCCGTACCGCCGACCGTCCGTCCGGGTCCGGTACGCCGGCCGCGGCGCGCTCGAACAGCGCGGCGCCCTCTTCCAGGATCAGGTCCGTGTCGATGCCGGCCGGGACCTTGATGCCGGCGGCCAGGCGCCAGGCGGCCACGGGGTCGCTCCAGGACTCCACCAGGTAGGTCCAGTGGCCCACGGAATCCGGCGTGACCTCGGCGCCCCAGCGGTCGGTCCCGGGGGCGAGTTCGCGCATCGGGGTCCAGGGACCGGCCAGCCCCGTCGGATCACGCAGGACGACGTTGGCGCCGACCAGGTCGTGGCCCTCACCGAAGACGGTCGCGGTGACCTGGAAGCTCTCCCCGCAGACGGCCTTGGCGGGGCGACGCCCGCACTCGACCACCGGGCGGACGTCGACGACCGGGATACGGTCGACCGGAGTGGGGTCGATCGGGTCACGGCCGTCGGCCGGGTGTGCGTCCATGTCCTTCGCCTCCGCCGTTCTCGATCGCGCCTGCCGTTCAGAGCTGTTCCGGAACCTGCCCATCACTGTCCCGTTTCAGGGACACCCCCGGGCCGTACGGCCTGTTCGGCCGGCCGGAAGGCCGTGACCGCGCCGGGAGTTCGCGGACGTCGTGCACCCGCCACGGACGTGGTGGCCGAGGCCGAGGCCGTCGCCGACGAGGGGGCGGGCGACGCCTTCGAAGCGCCCGAAGCCCGCGCACCGCCGCGCAGATACTGCTCGGCCGCGTCCACGGCCTCCCGCGCGCAGCGCTTCCCCATCAGTACGCACAGGGTGTACCCCGAGTTCTCGAAGTTTCCCCGCACCGCGTGGTCCATGGGGGCCACGAGCAGCAGACGTTCCCAGGCCCGGTATTGCTCCAGATGCCTGGCGACCTCGGTTTTGGCAGGCAGCAGCATGGCGCTGGTCACCTTTCCACTCTCCAGGACTGCGCACGGGCCCGTCCGGCTGGTGCGGGGCGGGCGTGTACAGAGGGGCACCGACCTGTCATCGAGGCCGGCGCCCTCACCCATGGTGCCTGTGTCATCACCAAGCGTCTTGTTGGCTCTTCAACTACACCAGGAGCGGTCAGGAGTGCTCTCGTGTTGCACGAACGGAGTAGCACTCGCATCCTTGAACTTACTCAGGAGCGACCAACACTCACGCTTCGTATTCGGGGCTCGTCCGGAAAGGGCGAGAGAGGGAGCGGGAGCTTCGCCGGTGAGGAGCCAACGAAGATGAAACCTGCAGTTCCCTGCTACTACCACCTCGACGTCGAGGTCAGCCCGGACCGAGTGGGACAGGTCAGACGCATTCTGGCCGCCCATCTCCGGTACTGGAACCTCGAGTTCCTCGTCGAGTCCGTCTGCCACTGCGCCGAAGCGCTGCTGGACACGATCGCCCAGCACTCGGCCGACAAGAACACGACCGTCGAGATGTGGTGGAACGGCAAGCACCTCATCACCGCCGTCTCGGACAACGACCAGGACATCCGCCCGCACAACGCACCCCAGGGCTGTCTCGCACGAATCGCCGCCCTGAGTGACAACTGGGGCTGCTGTGCCACGGGCGCCGGCGGCAAGATCATCTGGTTCTCCTGGCGGGCCCGCTCCGCCGAACGCGCTCCGCTGGTCCCGGCCGGCCCCGTGCCGAGCCTGCGGGAGGCGTGCCGGATGCCCCGGGCGCTGTCGTTGCCCGTACCCGCCTTCGCGGCGGCACGGGAGGACACCGAGGCCGTGACCGCCGTACGGTGATCACGTGCGCACCTGGACCGGACGCCCGTACCCGCTGGGGGCGTCATACGACGGCGAAGGCACCAACTTCGCCCTGTTCACCGAAGCCGCCGAACGGGTCGACCTCGTTCTCGTCGATGACGACGGTGCCTCGCGCACCGTCACGATGACCGAGGTCGACGGATACGTGTGGCACTGCCGACTGCCCGACGTCGGGCCGGGCCGGCGCTACGGCTACCGGGTCCACGGACCGTGGGACCCGGGGGCCGGACACCGCTGCAACCCGGCGAAACTGCTCCTCGACCCGTACGCGAAAGCGGTCGACGGACAGATCGACAACGACGCCTCGCTCTACGAGCGGGCGGCCGACGGGCCCGATCCCGCGGACAGCGCCGGGCACACCATGCTCGGCGTGGTGACCGATCCGGCCTTCGACTGGGGTGAGGACCGGCCACCCCTGCGGCCGTACGCCGAGACGGTGATCTACGAGGCCCATGTGCGCGGTCTGACCCGCACCCACCCGGACGTTCCCGTCGAACTGCGCGGCACGTACGCGGGCCTGGCCCATCCGGCGATCGTCGGGCATCTGACCTCGCTGGGTGTGACCGCGGTCGAGCTGATGCCGGTCCACCAGTTCACCCAGGACGGCTTCCTGCGGGACAGGGGACTGTCCAACTACTGGGGCTACAACACGATCGGCTTCTTCGCCCCGCACCACGCCTACGCGGCGCACGGCACCCGCGGAGAGCAGGTCACCGAGTTCAAGTCGATGGTCAAGGCGCTGCACAAGGCGGGCCTGGAAGTGATCCTCGACGTCGTCTACAACCACACCGCCGAGGGCAACGAGAACGGCCCCACTCTCTCCTTCCGCGGCATCGACAACGCCTCCTACTACCGTCTGGTGGAGGGGGACGCGGCACACTACTACGACACCACCGGTACCGGGAACAGCCTGCTGACGCGGCACCCGAACGTACTGCAGCTGATCATGGACTCGCTGCGGTACTGGGTGACGGAGATGCACGTCGACGGATTCCGGTTCGATCTGGCGGCCACACTCGCGCGGCAGTTCCACGACGTGGACCGGCTCTCGGCGTTCTTCGACCTGATCCAGCAAGATCCGGTCGTCGGACGGGTAAAACTGATCGCCGAACCCTGGGACCTCGGCGACGGCGGCTACCAGGTCGGAAGCTTCCCGCCCCTGTGGTCGGAGTGGAACGGCAAGTACCGGGACGCGGTACGGGACTTCTGGCGCTCCGGCGAACACACGCTCGGTGAGTTCGCCTCCCGCCTGACCGGTTCCGCCGACCTCTACCAGCACGACCGGCGCAGGCCGCGGGCGGGAATCAACTTCGTCACCGCGCACGACGGATTCACCCTGCGCGACCTCGTCTCGTACGACGACAAGCACAACGAGGCCAACGGCGAGGGCAACCGGGACGGCGAGAGCGTCAACCGTTCCTGGAACTGCGGTGCCGAGGGTCCCACCGACGACGAAGGAATCCTCGAACTGCGCGCCCGTCAGCAGCGCAACCTGCTCGCCACCCTGCTGCTCTCCCAGGGCATCCCGATGCTCGCGCACGGCGACGAACTGGGCCGCACCCAGCGGGGCAACAACAACGCCTACTGCCAGGACAACGAACTCTCCTGGATCGACTGGCGGTTGGACGACGAGCAGCGCGAACTCATCGACTTCACCCGGCGTGCCGTCGCGCTGCGCGCCGCCCACCCCGTTCTGCGTCGCCGCCGCTTCTTCCTCGGCGACACGGCCACGCACGAGCGTCAGCCGCTTCCCGACCTGGTGTGGCTGCGGCCGGACGGGAGCGAGATGACGGACGCGGACTGGCAGCGCGCCGACGCACACGCCGTCGCCGTCTTCCTCAACGGTGACGCGATCGCCGAGCCCGACCCGTACGGCGGCCCGGTGGTCGACGACTCCTTCCTGCTGCTCCTGAACAGCTACTGGGAGCCGGTCGTATTCCGCCTTCCGGGTGCCGACTACGGCGAGCGATGGACGGCACGGATCGACACCGCCGATCCGGCGGGCCTCCCCGACGAGCGGGAGCGCAAGGCCGACACCGACGTCCGGCTCGAAGCCCGCAGCCTGCTGCTGCTGTCCAGGTCCCCCCGGGCCGCCGCCGACAGCTGAGGGGCGGGCCCGAGCAGAACGGGCGCGGCGCGCCCAGCGGAGGGACACTGGAAATGAGGCCCCCGGCCACCGGGGTCCCCGTACCCGTCCCCGGACCCGGGGGATGCACATGTCCATCACGCCGGCACAGGCAGCGCGACAGGAGCTGACCGGATTCGAGGGTCGGTTGACCGGACCCGACGACCCCGGGTACGACCGGGCGCGCACCGTCTACAACGCGATGATCGACCGGCGGCCCGCCCTCGTGGCGCGCTGCGCCGACCCCGAGGACGTGTCCTCCGTCGTCGGCTTCGCCCGCCGTCACGGGCTGCGCCTCGCCGTGCGCGGCGGGGGCCATCACGGCGCGGGTCTGGGAGTCTGCGACGACGGCGTGGTGCTCGACCTCGCACCGCTGAAGGACGTCGAGGTCGACCCGAAGGCCCGCACGGCACGCGTCGGCGGCGGCTGTGTGTGGGGCGAGGTCGACCGCGCCACCCACGAGCACGGCCTGGCGACGCCCGCCGGCATCATCTCCACGACGGGCGTCGGCGGCCTCACGCTGGGCGGTGGTCTGGGCCATCTCACCCGCGCCCACGGGCTGACCGTCGACAACCTCCTGGAGGCCGACCTCGTCCTGGCGAGCGGCGAGCGGGTGCGGGCGAGTGCCAACGAGAACCCCGACCTGTACTGGGCGATCCGCGGGGGCGGGGGCAACTTCGGCGTCGTCACCTCGTTCCTGTTCCGGCTGCACGAGGTGAGCACGGTCGTCGCCGGCCCCACGTTCTGGCCCGCCGAACTCGGCGCCGACGTCCTGGCCGCCTACCGCGACTTCATCCCGCACGCCCCCCGCGAGCTGAACGGCTTCTTCCTGTTCGGATCCGTCCCGCCCGGCCCGCCGTTCCCCGAGGAGATCCGTCTGCGCAGGATCTGCGGCGTGATGTGGTGCCGCGTCGGGGACGACACGGAACTCGCGGCGGCGGAGATGGCACCCCTGCTCGCCGCGCTGCCCGCGCCGCTGCTGCACGCGCCGGCGCCGATGCCCCACCCCGCGCTGCAGTCCGCCTTCGACGCGGTCTATCCCCCCGGTGACCAGTGGTACTGGCGCGCGGACTTCGTCGACGACATCCCCGACGAGGCCGTCGAGCTGCATGCCAGGTTCGGTGCCGCGCCGCCGACCTGGAAATCGACGATGCACCTGTACCCGATCGACGGCGCCGTCCACGACCTCGCGCCGACGGACACCGCCTGGGCCTATCGCGACACGGGCTGGGCCTCCGTCTTCGCGGGCGTCGACTCCGACCCGGCCAACGCGGAACTCGTGAAGCGGTGGAGTGTCGAGTACTCCGACGCGTTGCACCCGTACTCGGCGGGCGGCGCCTACGTGAACATGATCATGGACGAAGGTCAGGAGAGGGTACGGGCCGGCTACCGCGGGAACCACCTCCGCCTCGCCCGGACCAAGGCCGCCTACGACCCGGACAACCTCTTCCGGGTCAACCAGAACATCCAGCCGGTGCGGGGGTCCTGACGCACGGCTCGGGGGCCGCACCCTCCCGACCGGAGCCGGGCCGGTTGTCCGCCACGCGGTGCCTCCTGCCGTTCGCCACGCGATCGGTCGCCGCCCAGCCGTCAATTCGCCTGCGGGCGCACCTGGTTGCCGGTGGGTGTGCGGGCGGCTTCGCGGACCGGGAGGCCGACGTCCCGGGCGTCGAGGGTGATGACGGGGATGTGCTGGCCGAGGGTTCGCAGAGCGCGTCGGAATCCCTCCACGGCCTCGGCGTCGTCCGTCTCTCCCGTCGCATGAAGGAGGGCCCCGTCGCGTTCCGCCACCGCCTGGGCGAAATCGAGGGCCTGGATCCAGGTCACCCGGGAGCGCCCGCGGCGCAGCGGACCGTAGACCAGTTCATGGACGAGGCTGGCGTCGACGGCCAACCGGCCGGGCGCGGCGAGGAGTTCGCGGTACGGCTGGGTGGGGTCCACATGGTGCAGCGGTCCGCTCGCGCGCCGGACGAGGAATCCCTGGCGGGCCAGTTGGGTGATCAGGGCGCCACGGCCGATGCCGTCGGGGCCTTCGACGACGAGGGTCCGGCACGCCGCGAGGGCCTGGCGGAGCGCTTCGTGGAGGGCCTGATGCGGAGCCTGGTGGAGGGTCATCCCCGCACCTCGGAACAGGGGCCGGTGCGCATGCCGCTCCCTCCGGTCAGGGTCATGGCCGCACTCGGGGCGGTCCGAGCCATGGTCATCGCGCCGTCCCTTTCCCGCGGCGGGACGAATGCCATCGTCGAGCGCGGAAACGCCTGTCATATCAAAGGCTACGGCTGCTCATTAGGGTGAAAAGCTCGATGAAATCGCTCACGGTGCCCCGGGGCGAGCCATGGTCTCTTCAAGGAAGCAAGGCTTGACGGAGGAAACGGGGCATTGCAGTTGAGGCGTATCGGAACGATTCTGGGCACAGTGGCGCTCATCATCTCGGCAGTCCCCGCCGACGCTCACGCCGCATCAGTCGCCTGCGGCGGAGGCGTGTCGACCGGACGTGTGGCCATCAATGGCTGCATCAGCGCCCAGCGGGGATCTGTCGGCAGAATCCCCACCCGAGAGATCACGGCACACATCAAGGCGCGCAACACGGGAACCAGAGGGCTCAATGTCTCGTACGAGGCGTTTTTCCGGGTTGTCGACGGCGGCCACTGGGTGAAACTGGGCAGCGGTCGCTCCTATGTGAGGGCGGGCGAAGCCATCGGCCCTGCCGAAGTGGGAAGCACCACCCGGGTCTGCGGCCCCGTGAAGGTGGAGATCCGTGTACACGCCCGGGCCGACGGTGCCGCCTGGAGCAACTGGTCTCCCGCGTCCACGAAGCAATGCCAGACCTGAGCGGCTGAACCTCGCGGGCCGGGCCCCCCGACCGCGAACGGTTCCTCGGGAGCTCACCCTGGCCGCTCTCTTTCGCCATCGACGCCTGACGGTTCGCCGTGCGAGGCGACGGTCGTCGGTGGCATCCGCTCGAGCGGTACGGCTCAGATGCGGACTCCGAACTGGAAAGGCATGTTGCCGATCGACTCGTAGCGGACGAGCGCGCCGCTGTGCGGGGCGTGCAGCACCTGGCCGCCGCCCGCGTAGAGCCCGACGTGGTGATGGTCCCCGTAGAAGATGACCAGGTCGCCGACCTGCAGATCACTTTGCGAGTAGATGCGGGTGCCCGCGTTGGCCTGGACCTCCGAGGTGCGCGGGATGGAGACGCCGGCCTGGGCGTAGGCCCAGGATGTGAGGCCTGAGCAGTCGAAGGTGCTGGGACCGGCGTGGCCGTAGTCGTACGGGGAGCCGATCACGCTCTGCGCGGCGGCGAACGCGGCGGCCGCGCGCCCGGAGGCGGCCTTGGAGTTGCCGAGATCGACGCGCTCACTGGCGCGGGTGGCACGCTCCTGGTCCTGGGCCGCGAGAGCCGCCTTCTCCTTGGCCGTCAGGGAGTTGAGGAGCTTCTGCGCGGAGGCGAGCTTGCCCTGGACTTCCTGCTTCTTCTTCTTGAGCTCGGCGCGGGTGTCGGAGAGGTCCTTGAGCTTCTCGGACGCTTCCTGGCGCTGCTGGGCGAGCTCGCGCTGCTTCTCCTGGACCTTCTTCAGCGCCTCGACCTGCTGACCGCTCAGCTGGTCCATCGCGGACGCCTTGTCCAGGTAGTCGTCCGGGTTCGAGGAGAGGAACAGCGCCACGGAGGGGTCGATGCCGCCGGTGCGGTACTGGGCGCTGGCCATCGAACCGAGAGCGTCGCGCAGCTCGTTGAGGTCTTCCTGGCCGCGGGCGACGTTGTCCTGCAGGGTGCTGATCTGCTTCTCCAGCTTGTCCTGCTTCTCCTTGGCCCCGTCGAGCTTCTCGGTGGCCTGCTCCGCCTGCTCGTAGAGGGCGTCGACCTTCGCCTTGACCTCGTCCTTGCCCGGCTTCTCGCTGGGCGCGGCGTTGGCGGCGTTGGCGCTGAGGGCCACGGCGGCCGCGGCGACGGTGGTGAGCACGGTCACACGGGTGCGGCTCGGCTGCTTGGGTCGACGGTGGGACGCCACGAAGGCGAGCTCCTTCTTCCTCCGCCCGCCTGCCGAGACGCCGACGGGCGGTGCCCCCTCCGCCGTCACTCCCAACGAGCGAACATCCGAGCAAAGGTTCGGATGTGAACTCTAGTGACCCGGTCGTGATCAGAGCAAGTAGCGTTGTGACAACTGTGGTTCGATGATGGAGATAACAGCGGTGAGTCATGGCCCCGCGGGAAACTGGCGGGTCGTAACGGGCGTCGATTCCCGGTGACCGCACGGAGCGCCGTCAACAGACGGTGGTCCTCCGACTGCGGGGGTCCCGGACGCCGTGCGGTCCCGCCGCGAACCTAGGATTGCCGGCATGGCGCTGCGACCCGTGCAGGTGAACATCAAGGCTCTTGACGACTCGGCGGTCGGCCGGTTCTGGGCGGAGGCGCTCGGCTGGAGTGTTTCCAGCGAGGGCACCGGCGTGACCAACGTCGAACCGGGCGGCGGCTTCGTCTGGCCGGACCCGGTCGCCGTCTGCGTCGACGTCGTCACCGTCCCTGAACCCAAGACGGCAACGAAGAACCGAGTGCACCTCGATCTCGCCACCACCTCCGCGGCCCATCAGAGGGAGTTGGTCGCGCGCCTCCAGGCTCTCGGTGCGACGCCCGCTCACGTGGGCCAGGGCGATGTGCCGTGGACGGTCCTCGCCGACCCGGAGGGCAACGAGTTCTGCGTGCTGGAGCCGCGGGAGATCTACCGGGACACCGGGCCGATCGCCGCGGTGGTGGTCGACTGCGCGGATCCGCGGGCCATGGCCCGGTTCTGGGACGGGGCCATGGACTGGAACCTGCACGAGGTGACCGACGATCATGCGGTGTGGCGCTCCGCGCAGGGCGTCGGCCCGTATCTCGAGTTCCTCCGCACGCCCGGCGGGAAGACCGCGCTGGACCGCGTCCACCTCGACCTGCTGCCGTACCCCGGTGACGACGAGGCGGCGGAGGTGGCCCGGCTGCGGGCCCTCGGCGCCACCGACCTCGACCTCGGCCAGGGCGACGTGCCGTGGACGTGCCTGGCCGACCCGGAGGGCCACGAGTTCTGCGTCCTCGCCCCCCGGTCCTGACGTGGAGCCTTGACGACAGCTCGTTCGCCGGCCACGCACTCGACCCGGGGTTCGGCCGGCTGATGGCTCAGTGATCGCGGGTCGGCCGTTACTCGTACCGGTACTTCAGCGAGTCCGCCTCCGCCTGCTCGATGTCGGCGATCGTCAGCTCCGGCATCCGCAGCTGGGCCAGCGTCACCTCGGCCGAGGTCGGCTGGGCGTCCGCCGACAGCCACTGCTCCGGCTTCCAGGCCCCGCTGCGCAGCAGCGACTTGGGGCAGTGCGGGTAGACCTCCTCGATCCCCACCACCAGCGCACTGGCCGGCGGCCTGCCCACGGCGGTCAGCTGCGACAGCAGCTCCGGGCGGGTGGAGACGCAGGCCCGGCCGTTCACCCTGAGCGTCGTGGTGCGCCCCGGGATGAGGAACAGCAGCCCGGCCCGTCCGGTGGCGACGACGTTCTGCAGGGTGTCCAGACGCTTGTTGCCGGTCGCGTCCGGTATCGCCACCGTGCGTGCGTCCAGGACGGCGACGAAACCGGCGGGGCCGCCGCGCGGGGAGACGTCACAGTTGCCCTCGGCGTCCGTGCTGGCGACCAGGACCAGCGATGAGCAGCCGATCAACCGCCGGGTCTGCTCGGTGAGTTCGGTCATCTGTTTCCGGACGGCCGCGTCGCCGGGGAGTTCGTAGACCCGGCGCAACGCCTCCTGGTCCGGTACGGCGTCGAGACGGAGCGAGTCGAAGGAACTGCCGGCAAGGGATGTCGTCATGCCTCCGACCCTAACGAGCCGACCTGCGATTGATCTCCGCTCTCGGGCCCCGGTTCGACATGTGACCGGTCTACCGAGCGTTCGGGTGCTCGTGAAGGTGAGCTCGCAGTGAGCGGGCCATCTGGTCTGCTTGCTCAGCCGTCACCCGCTCCTGCTCCGGTCCTCGGAGCAGCTCGAAAATACCCGGCCCGCGATGCTCTGGCCGCAGATCTGCCATGCGCGGCACGATGTGGAAGTGCACGTGCGCGAAGCCCTCCGCTTCGGCGAACTGGACCACGTACGTCTTGGCGCAACCAGTCACGCTTCGCAGAGCCCGGGAGAGCCTGACCTGCCACACCCCCAGGGCGGATGCCTCCGCGTCGGTGAGGTCATGAACCGCGGTGACGTGGCGTCGAGGCAGCAGTACCAGCCAGCCGCGCACCGTGGTGTCGAAGACGTGGGCCACCCGCCAGAGTTGGTCGTGTGCCACGCACTCGCGTGGGGGGAGGCCGTCGAACCCCGCTTCCATGCTGCATGGGTAGCAGTCGGGAGTCGCCATGAACCGCGATTGTAGAACCCCATCGTCTTCGGGCGGGTTCCCCTCGGCGACACGGCAGCCTGCACCACCAGGGCGCCGACGGAGTCGCTGACGCGCCCGACTCGCACGCGGACACGGGGGAACAGCACACCCTCGACCGACCTGCTCGCCACGTCACGCAGAGGTGCCCGGCACGTGGGTGGTGACCGGCCGGCGCCGAATCCTGAGGAACAGTGCGATTCCAGCGGCGAGGACGAGTAGGCCGGCGGCGAGGAGGATCCACGGGCTGAGGAGATCCTCCGTGCAGCTCCCGCCGCCGGCAGAGGCGGTGCAGTAGGTACCGGGACCGTGCCGATTGAGGTAGGTGAGAAGGAACAGCGGCAGGCTCGCACTCGATACCAGGCCGGGCAGGCATCGAAGGGCACCGCGTCGCGTCGCCAGCACTACGGTGGCGATCAGAGGGATCGGCAGGATGAACACCCCGATCGACAGCACGGTCAGCAGGGCGAGCAAGTAGCCGGACCCGGTCAGGAGCCAGGCGGTGAAGAACAGCCAGTCACGTTTGTCGCTGGTCATTCCTTCTCCATTCTTGCCATGTAGGCGTCGACGGGGATCCGGGGCCGCACAGCGGTAGTCGGGCGTCCTTCGACGGCGTCTTCATTGTGCTCGTGCCGGGACGAGAACCACGGTTGCCCTGCCCCCCAAGTCGCCGTGGGTGCCCGCGATCGGCGCGGCGCCGACCTCTCCGGAAAAGCGAGCCGGCCTCTCCCGGGAAGAGACGGGGCGACCCCTCCGTCTCCGTCCTACAGGTCATGCCACCACGACTGCCGTTCCAGCCTGTCCAGTTCGCGTTCCGCCCAGGAGTCGAACCCCGGGGCGACGGCGTCGTCCTCGACAGGCGGGATCTTCCCGCCGACCGCCTCGGCCCACTGACTTCCCCGGACCGACCGGGACGTCGAATGCCGTCCGAGCAGTCCCTCTCCGACGAGTTGGCACCCGACCCGCACGGCGGGCCGGTCCTGTGGGACTCCTGGCACCCGGAAGGGGGGGCGGGCATAAACGTTCGCGACGGTGGGGTCCGGTGGATCACGCAGCCAGGTCACACCCGGCGGAGGGTCCTCACGAAACCACCGCGGGGCCTCGTTCGGATGATGGATCGTGAGGATCATCGCCAGCCGCCCGCCCCGGTAGTGAAGCTCGGGCTTGGTGACCACGGCCACGTAGACATGGGTGTGCGGGGCACTGCCCGGTCCGTCGACCTCGCACACGACGACCTGCCCCACCACGGTGCTCAAGGGCTGCAGTTGGACTCTCAGCATGATCTCAGCATCGCAGGCCCACGCCGCGTCGATCACCGTCGCACGCACCGCCGACACCGCCCCGGCCGGGGCCGTGCACGCGGGCACGCGGCCCGACGCGTCAGCGGTGGGACCGCCTGCTGTGGTCGGTCAGCGGCATCCCACCCGGGCCGGGTTCACCAGGGTGGCCAGGTCGACGTTCCCGCCGTCGTGCTGCCGCCGAACGATGCTGTTGCCCAGACGCCGGACCGTGACCATGGCGGCGTCGTCGTTCAGGCGCATGTTCCCGCCCACGTGGGCGGTCAGACCGTCGAGAATGTACGGGAGCAGCGCATCCGGGTCGCTGCCCGGCCAGGCGGCGATCCGGCCCTCGAGGTCGAAGAAGTTGCCTTTCGGGTCACGGGCTTCGATGACGCCGTCGGTGTAGAGGAGCAACAGCGCCTCCTCCGCCAGTGGCTGCACGGTCGTGGCGTAGTCCTGTGTGCCGCTGCTGTTCAGACCGAGGGGCGGCGCGGGCCGCTGCGCCGGAACGGACCGGACGGTGCCTCCCTCGACGAGGAGGGGCGGAGGGTGGCCGCAGTTGATCATCCTCACGCACGAACCGTCCGCGGGTATCTCCAGCAGGAGCGCGGTGATGAAGCGCTCCGCGACGTCGGGGTCGGTGGCGGCCACTTCTTCGAAGTGAGCCTGCACGGCTTCATCGAGGAGGGCCATGAGCTCGGCCAGAGACGGTGTCCGGCGCGATGAACTGCGGAATGCCCCCAGAAGCGCGGCCGCGTCGTCGACAGCCGCCAGGCCCTTTCCCTTGACGTCTCCGATGAGGAAGCGGACCGCGCCGTCGGCGGAAGCGACGGCGTACAGGTCGCCCCCCACGCGCGCCTGGGGGTGGGAGGCCTGGTACTCCGCCCGAATGCGCAGCGAACCGATGGAGGGTGGCATCGGACGTATCAGGACTCGCTGAACCGCCTCGGCGACGGCCCGTACTCCGAGCAGTTCACGGGTGGACCGTTCCCGCAGGGCGCGAAAGGTGATGACGCACAGCGAGACGAGAGCGATCGACACGAGGTGCACGACGAACGTGGAGGTGCCGAAGAGCCCGTCGTGCGCGTCGAGCACGACGCACGCCGCACAGGAGAGGCCGGCGACGGTGGCGGTGACTCGCGCTCCGGCGAGCGCGGCCGTTGCCGCGGGAACCGTGGCCATGAGTGAGCCGAGGTGTTCGGACGTGGGCAGCATGAAGCCGAAGCCCAGAATCGCGGCGATCATGGCGATCGCGAAAAGGAACGGCCCGTAGCGGCTGGCGGTCACGGTGTGCCCGGCGGCCCTGATGCGAGCCGATCGCGCCGTGCGGGGCGGGGCCGTGCGGCGCTCCGTGTACGCGAGGCGCAGGAGTCGGGCGGTACGTGTCGGAAACCGTGGGGTCTCGTCGAAGCGAGCAGTCCCGGCGCGGCTCTGGCGGTACTCAGAGCGGCTCTTGTGGGCTCTGGTGCGACGAGGCCCGGCATGGTCCACCATCTGTATCTCCGCTACGGCGATCAATGGGACGACTGGCCTGCGCGGACAATCGCGTACGCATGGCCGTACGTCTGGGCGACCGGAGGAGCGGCAGCGTTTCCTGCGCGCTGCTCGACCGCGGCCGCTGCGTTCGGCCCGCACGGTCGATGACCCACGAAACAGTCGTCGGGACTCCGGTGTGGGGGCGAGCGCCCGTAACGAGGCACCCGAGCATCAGGGGCCGCAGGGTGAGCCTGCGCTGTCCGGGGCGCCGGGATGCCGGCGACTCGGTATGCCCTGGTGAGCGGAGCCTCATTCCGGCCAAGGGTAGGACCGAGGGAAGACTTGCGCAAGAAAGTGGGCCTTTGTCCGTTGTCATCAGGCCACACGGCACCCCCCGGCGCACGCGTGATCCGCACCACGACGGAACGGGACCTGGGTGAGGCACTTCGGGCTGCGAGGGGCTCCGGAGCCGCTTTCGGCCTCTGCGCGGAGGGATGCTGAACCAGCAGTCCCGCCCGCAGACCTGGTGGGACGTGCCCGTGGCCGAGACCGTCCGGCCGCGGTCGAGGCCCGCGAGGTCCACCGACGACCTCGCAGCCCCCCACCCTCAGCGAAGGAGTTCCGCCGATGAAGACCGTCACCCACTGGATCGGTGGCAAGCCCTACGGGGATGGATCGACGGCCGCCGGCACCTGGGGCCCGGTGACCGATCCGGCGAGCGGTGAGGTCACCACGCTGGTCGCGATGGCGGGTGCCGACGAGGTCGACGCGGCGGTGGCCGCGGCGAAGGACGCGTACGCCACCTGGCGCACGTCCTCGCTCGCGCAGCGGACCGCGATCCTCTTCCGCTACCGGGAGCTGCTGAACGCGCGCCGCGGCGACCTCGCCGCGCTGATCACCGCCGAGCAGGGCAAGGTCCACGCGGACGCGCTGGGCGAGGTGGCCCGGGGCCTGGAGATCGTCGAACTGGCCTGCGGGCTCGGCACGGCGCTCAAGGGCGACACGTCCACGGAGGTGTCCGGCCGCATCGACGTGGCGTCCGTCCGTCAGCCGCTCGGCGTGATCGTCGGCATCTCACCGTTCAACTTCCCGGCGATGATCAGCATGTGGATGTTCCCCATGGCGATCGCCTGCGGGAACACCTTCGTCCACAAGCCGAGCAGCAAAGCCCCGTCCGCGTCCATGCTCCTCGCGGAACTCGCGGCCGAGGCCGGGGTGCCCGACGGTGTGCTCAACATCGTGCACGGCGACGAGATCGCGGTGAACGCGCTGCTCGACCACCCGGACGTGGCGGCCGTGTCGTTCGTGGGCTCCACGCCGGTCGCCCGCCACGTCTACGGCAGGGCGTCCGCCGCCGGCAAGCGGGTCCAGGCCCTCGGCGGCGCGAAGAACCACATGCTGGTCCTGCCCGACGCCGACCTCGACGCGGCCGCCGACGCCGCCGCGACCGCCGCCTTCGGTTCCGCGGGCCAGCGCTGCATGGCGGTCTCCGTGGTGGTCGCGGTCGGCTCGGCGGGCGACGCGCTGGTGCCCCGGATCGCCGAGCGGGCCACGAAGGTCAAGATCGGCCCGGGCAACGACCCGACGTCCGAGATGGGCCCGCTCGTCACCAGGGCACACCGCGACGAGGTCGCCGCCTACGTCGCGGGCGCGGCCGCCCAGGGAGCCGACGTGGTGCTCGACGGCAGGGACTTCACGGTCCCGGGCCTCGAGAACGGACACTGGATGGGCATCTCGCTCCTCGACAAGGTGAACACCGACTCGGACGCCTACCGGAACGAGATCTTCGGTCCCGTCCTGTGCGTGGTCCGCGCGGAGACCTACGAGGAGGCCATGGACATCATCAACGGCTCCCCGTTCGGCAACGCCGGCTCCGTCTTCACCCGCGACGGCGGCGCGGCCCGCCGCTTCCAGCTGGAGGTCGAGACCGGCATGGTCGGGGTGAACGTGCCGATGCCCGTGCCGGTGGGCTACCACTCCTTCGGTGGCTGGAAGGACTCGGCCTTCGGCGACCACCGCATGTACGGCGGCGAAGCCGTGCACTTCTACACGCGAGGCAAGGTCATCACGAGCCACTGGCCGGACCCCGCCGAGACCGCGGCCGGTCCGGACCTGGGCTTCCCCGCGTCCCGCTGACCGTCGCGGGTGACGATCTTCGATCATGGAAGAGCGCGGACGAGCGGCGTCGCGACGTCGGTCCGGTTCCGCTCGACGAGCGGATGCGGACGGCGCCGCGCGACGCCTGAGAAACGTGATGTGCAGCACGCGCGGAAATGTCCCTCGACGGCACGGGCCCGGGTTCTGGCTGGGCACGGCTTGATCGCCGATCAACGAGGGCAAAAACGCTGGCCACGGCATGTTCCGCTCATTTGACACCCAGTTGAGGGCACAGATAGGAAACAGCTCTCTGAGGTGGAGAGGTGGACTGTGCACGAGCCGAACGTGGTCGGGGACTGGCAGGAGTACGACGAGCATGCCGGCCTGCGTGTCCGCGTCCACGGCGTGGAGACGGCGGAACCGCCGCGGGGACGCGACGACGCCGCCGAAGGACTGACCTACTTCCGCTGCCGTGTGACCGTCGAGAACCGCGCCGGCGAACACTTCGGCATCCACCTCGAAGACGGCCAGATCGACATCCGTATCGGCCCCGACGGCGAGAGTGCCCTCCTGGACTGGCGCAACTCCCAGTTCATCGAGGGCTATGACGTCTACCCGCTGCGCCGGGCCACCGCGGTCCTCTACGCCGCGGGCCCGGACGCCTCACTGCCCCGCGTGGACATCCAGATCCAGCTGAAGGTCGACGACGAGTGGACCGACCGGTACCTCTGGGCGGGCGGTATCGATCTGTCCGACGGCTCCGCCGACGCCGACACCCGCGCCGACCTCGGCGGGGACAGCCTCGCCTGCCAGGTGAGCAACTTCCTCAGGAAGGAAGCCGGATCCTGACAGGCGGTGCGAGCGTCGCGGGGCTCGTCCGGTCGGCCCGGTCCGTCGGGTCGTCCTGAGCCTGCCGGTCAGGCCGCGGCGGCGGCACGGCGGGCGGCACGGCGCTCCGTCGTCCAGTAGAGGAGGGCCAGGACGGGCAGTGCGGTGCCCAGGACACTGACTGCGGTCCAGCCCGCCGCGTGGTACGCGATCGACCCGAACTGGGACCCGAGCGCGCCTCCGACGAAGAACGTGGCGATGAAGGCGCTGTTGAGCCGGGCACGGGCGTTCGCGTCGAGCTGGTAGATGGTGTGCTGGCCGAGGATCAGTGTGGTCTGGACGGCCATGTCGATCAGGACCGCGGCCACCGCGAGCAGGGCCACGTAGCCCTGACCGAAGCCCGCGACCGCGAAGGCCAGGGCCGCGACGACGAACGCGATGCCGGTCACGGGACGTACGTACCCTCGGTCCGCCCAGTGCCCGGCGAGCGGGGCGACGGCCGCACCGGCGGCACCCACCAGGGCGAACAGGCCGACCCCGACGGGGGAGTAGTGGAAGTGGGGGCCCGTCAGGACGTAGGACACGGTCGTCCAGAACGCGCTGAACGCACCGAACATCGCCGCCTGGTAGAGACCGCGGCGCAGCAACACGGGGTGGGTGCGCACCAGTTGCAGAGTCGAGCGCAGGACATGGGCGTACGGGATGGTCGTGGTCGGCGCGTGCCGCGGCAGGGCGGCGCGCAGGGCGAGGGCCAGCAGCGCCATCAGGACGGCGGAGCCGAGGTAGACCACGCGCCAGCCGGCCACGTCGGAGACCAGACTGCTCAGGGTGCGGGAGAGCAGTATGCCGGTGAGCAGGCCGCTCATCACCCGGCCGACGATCCGGCCGCGGGCGTGATCCGGGGCGAGGCTCGCCGCGAAGGGGATCAGGATCTGGGCGACGACCGAGGTGCCTCCGCTGATCAGGGACGCGATCAGCAGCATCGGGAAGTTCGTGGCGAGACCGGCCGCGACCAGCGCGAGCGTGGTGACCGTCAGCAGCACGGTGATCAGCTTGCGCTTCTCCAGCCGGTCGCCGAGCGGCACCAGGAACAGCATGCCCAGGACGTAACCGACCTGGGTGAGGGTGATGAGTCCGCCGGCGGCCGCCGTGCCGACGTGGAAGACGTCGCGCAGTGAGGACAGCAGGGGCTGGGCGTAGTACAGGTTGGCCACCGTCATGCCGGAGGCGACGGCGAAGAGGGCGACCAGCCATCCCGGCACGCCCTGCGCGGTCGTACCGGTGGCGGTCGGGTCCGAGCGCTTGAGTTCAGGGGATACGGACACGGGCACCTTCTCGGAAAGGGGAACCGGGTGGGCGGTTCGGGGACGGACCGGGTGGCGGCGGAACGGCTTCCATGTCGTTCGCATGGTTGCCTCAGCGCCGCAGCAGCCTCATTGCTTCCCCCGTCATGGCGATGATCGAAGATGTCTGTCATCTCGAAGAGAGATGGGTGTGCCCAGGGTGCGGCGAGGGACGAGCGCGCACGGCGGGACGCGCGCCGCCGGCTCCGCTCAGGTCATGTGCCGCAGCAGTGCGGCGACGGCCGGCGGCGCCTCGCCCCGCGGCCGGACCACCATCACCTTCCAGCTCGGCGCGTGCCGGTCGAACCGGTGCGTCCGCAGGTCGGGGAACCGGGCGGCGATCGAGCCGGGCATGACACAGACGCCCAGGTCGTTGCGGACCAGCTCGGACGCCGCCACGATGTCGTTGACCTCGAAGGTCGGCTCGCGCTCGACGGAGGCCGCACGGAACGCCCGGTCCACGGAGAGCCGGATCGCCCAGCCGGGCGTGAAGTCCACCAGCGGCAGCCGGGCGGCCTCGGCGAGCGTGACCGTCCCCTCCGCGCCGGACCCGGCGAGTGCCCGCTCCGGCGCGGACACCAGGACCATCTCCTCGCGGGACAGCAACCGGGTGACCAGCCCGCGCTGCTGCTGGCGGTCGAGGGCGACCACGGCCAGATCCACCGTGCCCTCGCGCAGCGCCTGCCGGATGTCGGTCACCGCCGCCTGCCGCAGCCGGACCGAGACCTCCGGATGCTCCGCCCGCAGCGCGGCCAGCGGGAGGTGAAGATCGGCCCACACGCCCTGCATCGTGCCGACCGTCACCCGTCCCCGTAGCCGTCCCTGGACCACGTCGACCGCCGACCGGGCCTGTTCGGCGGCCCGCAGGGTCGCCCGCGCCGCCGGTACGAAGGCCTCGCCGGCCGGGGTCAGCGACACCCGGTGCGTGGTGCGGTCGAACAGCGCCGTCCCCAGCTCACGCTCCAGCGCGCGCACCGTGCTCGACACGGCGGACTGCACGACGTGCAGCCGCTGCGCCGCCGCGGTGAAGCCGCCCTCTTCCGCCACCGCGACCACGACCTCCATCTGCCGCAGATCCATGTGCTCTCCCGACGCCGCGGATCATCTCCCCATGATGATGTCCTCCCGCCGATGGCGCCCCCACCGTGAGCCTTGTCGGCGGGGTGCGGCGGCGTTCCGCCGGCCGTGCGTCGCGGGCGCCGCCCGGCCGGTCCGTCGCCCTCCTGCTCCTGGTGGGAGTAGCGCTGCTCCTTCCAGGGGTCCGCGAGGTTGTGGTAACCGCGCTCCCAGAAACCGCGCCGGTCCTCGGTCATGTACTCGATGCCGCGCAGCCACTTGGCGCTCCTGTAGCCGTAGAGGTGCGGCACGACCAGGCGCAGCGGGAAGCCGTGCTCGGCGGTGAGTGGCTCACCGTTGTGGTGGGTGGCCAACAGGGTCCGCTCGGCGGTGAAGTCCGCCAGGCGGAGGTTGACCCCATAGCCGTATTCGGCCCAGGCCATCTAGGGTTTCGGGCCGTCCCGGCGCAGGCTGCGGCAGTTCGCCGCGGCGGTGCACGGGCGTCCACGACACCCGGGACGTACTCGGCCGGCGCCCCGCCCTCGACACCGCGCGACGGCGCCCGGCCCGCGGGGCGCTGCGGACGGAAATGCGCTGGAGCCCCGGGGGCGTCACTGGCTAGGGTCGCGGAATGAGCACTCGTACCTTCCGTGTCACCGTGCGCGGTGTCTTCGACGGACTCGGCACCGATCAGCGCTCCGAGCTCCTGGCCCGGGCGGCGGAGCACGACGTGCTGCGCGCGGCGTTCACCGCGGAGGGGCACCTCAGCTACGACCTGGCCGCACGGTCCGCCTTCACCTTCCGCTTCCTGGACTCGGGCGAAGAGGAGGAGGACATCCTGGAGGCGACCGAACGCGCCGAAGAGGCGGCGAAGGCGTGGCTGACCCAGCGCGGCTATCCCTACAAGAACCTGCGGTCCACCGCCGAGGACCTCTCCCTGGCACCCCTGGGCAAGCGGCAGCGCCGCGCCGCCGCCGAGAAGTACTCCTGATTCCGCGCATTCCGCGCCGGCGCCGGCGCCGAGAAGACTCCTGATTCCGCACATCCCCCGCCGCCGCCGAGAAGCACTCCAGATTCCACGCCGCCACCGAGAGGTCCCGCTGTCGCAGGCGAGTGATATCCATGGACGGCATGAACACGGATCATGCCGCCCCTGAGGAGATCGAGGCGCTTCGCGCGGCCTTCGACGTCGATGACGACGGCGCGTCGGCGCTCGGCTGGCCGGCGGTGCATGCCTTCGAGAACGAACACGGCATCGTGCTGCCGGAGCCCTACCGGACGTTCGTCGCCGAGGTGACCGACGGGTCCTACGCCGGTCCACCGGACCACGGACTGGTGGGGCTTGCCGACCACCCCGACGGCGAAGGGACCGACGAGGGGCGCGGGCAGGTCCTCGGCCGGCCGTTCCCGCTGACCGAGGCGTGGTTGTGGGAGGACGACCCCCGTCCCGCCGAAGAGCTCGAACCGATCCTCGACCAGGTCTTCAGGCACGGCTCGATCGTGCTGGGAACCGACGGCTGCGGCATGAACTGGCACCTGGTCGTCACCGGTCCGCACCGGGGACACATCTGGAACGTCATGGGCGAGGGCGCGAACCCCTTCGGCGCACCGTTCGGTCACACGACCGCCGATCCGGGCTTCGCGGGCTGGGTCGGACACTGGGCGGCGGGCAACTCCTGGTACGACGCCGCCGAGTGAACGACGGACGTGCGGAACGGGGCGCGTGGGCAGGAGAGCACCGCCGGCCGCCCTTCCTGTGTCGGGCGCGGTTTCCACGCCAGGACGTTTGCGCATTACATGGTGATCGTCCACTTCGTCGAAGGAACCACGGAAGGGAACCGTCATGCGTTTTCGGAAACTCGGCAGCTCGGACCTGGAGGTCTCGGAGATCTCCCTGGGGTCCTGGCTCACCTACTCCGGAGGCATCCAGGCCGAGCAGACGCGCGCCTGCACCGAGGCCGCGTTCGACGCGGGCATCAACTTCTGGGTCTTCGAAGTTAGGCGGGGTTGAGGTGTCCGCGGGCTCGGCGGGTGGTGACGCAGCGTGTGCGTAGGCGCTGGCTGTCGGCATTGCGGAAGCCGAATGCGTTGCGGGCGACGAGCTTGATGACGCGGTTGATGCCTTCGCTCTTGGCGTTGCTGTGGCCGGTGTCGATGAACCCGGCGATCTCGGGCCACCAGCGGTCGACGGTGGTGGCGAGGGTGCAGGCTTCGGGGATGTCTGAGTCCGCGCACCAGGTGAGGAACTTCCATCGGGCGTGGCCTACTTCTTCGCGGTCGGCGCCGGTTCGGGCCAGGGCGAGGAGGGTGCGCAGGCTCTCCTTGGCGATCCAGGCGGTCAGCAGCGTCTGCCCGATCGGCCCCTCGTCCAGCAGCGCGTTCCACATCGTGGCGAACTGCTGGTCGGTGAGGTCCTCACGGTTGCGCAGCAGCCGTCGACGGGCCTTCCATTCCGGGTCGGTGGCGCGTCCACGCCGGCCCCGGATCTCGGCGGTGGTGCGACGCCGTACAGCAGAGAGCATCTTGTTCGCGAGCTGGACGATGTGGAAGTGGTCAACGACCACGATGGCATCGGGCAGGCCGGTGCGGATCGCGGCCCGGTAGGTGGCTGACATGTCGATGGCGACGTAGCGGATGTTCTTTCTCCACTCCAAAGGGGTGGTGGACAGCCAGGCCAGGACGTCGGCGGCGGCACGGCCCTCGACCTGCCCGAGCAGGCCACCGGCCCCGAGCGCGTCGACGAACCCGGTGTGCCACCTCTCGCGCACCAGGTGCCACTTGCCGGTGTCCGCATCCTGTTCCCAGCGCGGCCGTCCGCGCCGGGTCTCGTCGACGCCCAGCACCTCCACTTCCGGCAGCGGCGCCTCGGTGACCTCGCGGGCGGCCGCGCGGAAGGCGTCCATCACCGTCGGCCAGGACACGTGCAGGTCACGGGCGGCCTGGACCACGGTGGAAGCAGCATCCCGCACCCGCAGGGCGGCAGCCCGGCGCAGCCGGCCGGTGATCCGGGCCCCGGCCGGTATCTGCCGAACCTGCTCGGTGAACGACTTCCGCTCGCATCCGGACTCCCGGCAATACCAACGCCGCTTGCACCACACGAACTCCAATCCCCGTTCTCCGTAAGGAAGATCACGTGGACGGGTGTACACGAGGCCCTTCACATGTGACGCGAACACGCCGCAGGAGGGACAGGCCCGGGCGGCTTCGTCCGCTGTGGTCAGATGCACCCGCCGGGTGCCGTCCATCAGCCGCTCAACGCTCTCGACGGCAAGGCCGTCCAAGTCGAGCAGCACCGCCGTATCGTTGTCCAAGCCCGTGGTTTCTGGTGATCAAACTGCCGGAGAACAGTCATGATCGCCGATGACCACGGACGCCCTGCACCCACGAGCCGACCACCCCCACGCTTACCCTCCGTGAGAACCCCGGAGGACGAAGGCTCACCCACCCCGCCTAACTTCGAAGACCCCAACTTCTTCGACACGGCCAATGTCTACGGCCGGGGCGCGGCCGAGTCGGCCTGGGGCGAGATCCTCTCCGAGCACCCCCGTGACTCGTACATCCTGGCGACCAAGGTCTGGGGGCAGATGTCGGACACCGACCAGGGCCTGTCCGCCGACCAGATCGGCAAGCAGATCGACGCCTCGCTGAAGCGGTTGCGAACCGACCATGTCGACCTGTACCAGGCCCACCGTTTCGACGTGACGGTGCCGATCGAGGAGACGGTCGAGGCGCTCCAGAAGGTCGTGCGGCAGGGCAAGGCCCGCTACCTCGGTTTCAGCGAGTGGACTCCCGAGCAGATCCAGGCGGCCGTCGACATCGCGGGGCCGGAGCTGTTCGTCTCGTCGCAGCCCCAGTACTCGATGCTGTGGCAGGCGCCCGAGGCGGAGGTGTTCCCGGTGTGCGGGGCCAACGGCATCTCCCACATCGTCTGGTCCCCGTTGGCACAGGGTGTGCTCACGGGCAAGTACAAGCCGGGACAGCCGCTCCCCGCCGACAGCCGTTTCGCCAACGACGCGATGAGCGGCTCCAAGGACCTCGTCCTCAACGACGCCGCCCTGGAGGCCGTGCAGCGGCTCGTTCCCGTGGCCGAGGGCGCGGGGGTGAGCCTGCCGACCCTGGCGCTGGCCTGGGTGCTGCGCCGCGGTGAGGTGGTGTCGGCGATCACCGGAGCCTCGCGACCCGAGCAGGTGCGCGCCAACGCCGCGGCCGCGGGCGTGCACCTCACGGACGACGTGCTGGCCGCCGTCGACGCGGCGCTCGGCGACGTACCGGTCAGTCGTCCGACCCTCGCGCCGTTCGCGGCCGAGGGCGTCCTGCGCCGCTGACGGACCCGGCCGCCGCCCGCCGCCCCGCCGTCCGAGTCAGCGGCGCCACGAGCGTCGCCCTCCGGGTTGTCAGAGGGCCTTGAGCAACCGCTCCGCCAGGACGGCGGCCGAAGCGGGGTTCTGCCCGGTGAACAAATTGCGGTCCACCACCGTGTACGGCTTCCACATCTCGCCGCGGGTGAACTCGACGCCCAGGTCGTTGAGTTCGTCCTCCAACAGCCACCTGGCCCTGGAGGCGAGCCCGACGGCGTTCTCCTCGTCGTTGGTGAAGGCCGAGACCCGGTAACCGGCGAAGGGCGAGACGCCGCGGATCCTGGTGGCCAGCATGGCGGCCGGGGCGTGGCAGACCACGGCGAGGGGTTTGCCGGAGGCGAGCGCCGCGGTCAGCAGCCGGCCCGCGTCGGCGTCGACACACAGGTCCTCCATCGGACCGTGACCGCCGGGGAAGTAGACGGCGTCGTAGTCCTCCAGGCGGGCATCGGCCAGCTTTATGGGCCGCCGCATCTCCTCCGCGGAGCGGATGATCGCTTCCAGATCGAGAGCGGTCTGCGCGCTGCCCGCCATCTCGGGCCGCAGGCTCATCATGTCCACGTTCGGCACCACCGCGCCGGGGGTGGCGACGGTGACCTGATGTCCGGCTCCGGTGAGCGCCTTGTACGGGGCCGCGAACTCCTCGGCCCAGTAACCGGTCGCGTGCCGGGTGCCGTCCTTGAGCGTCCAGTACGTCGCTCCGGTCATCACGAACAGAAGTTTCGCCATGGGGATGCCTCCTCGTCTCTGCCCGGCACGGGCGCGTGGAGCGCGCCCGCTCGACGGCCTGGGACGGAGGTGCGGTGGACCAATGCGGTGGGGCCGCTTCCCGCGGAGTCTCCGCGGTCGTGGGCCCCCACCTCGGGGGATGCCGTCAGGGCGAGGGCGAGGGCGGTGGTACGTCGTCCGGGACCGGAGTGCCGTCCCCGTCGTCGCTCGGGAGCGGGACCGGTCGCGGGATGAGCCGATCTTCGAGGGCGTCCATCCCGAAGAGGAACGCCATCATGAGACCCGGCGCTAGCAAAGCAAGCATGATCACAGGACCTCCCCAGGGGGTAGTCAAGCTGTGGGCCGCCGTGGTGCCGCTATTCGAGTATGGGCCCGTATGGCGTAGCACGCATGTCGTGGCCGGTGACCGAGAGTGACCCGTTCAGGGCCTTTCGAGCGGACACCCCGCCCGCGAGGCGGCTGCGTGCCGCACCTCGCACACCGCCCGGACCGCACCCAAGTCCTAGAGATCGAGGACGACTTCGGTGGCCGGTCGGCTGCAGCAGATCAGGACGGTGCCGGCCTCGGGAGGTTCGAGGGGCTGGGCGGTGTAGGCGATGTCGCCCGAGACGATGGGGGTGACACAGGTGTGACACACCCCGGTGCGGCAGGACCAGCGGGTGGGGACGTCGCAGGCCTCGGCGAGGTCGAGGAGAGACGCGCGCTGCGGTGACCAGGGGGTGGTGATGCCGCTGCGGGCGAAGGTGACGAGCGGTCCGGTCGCCACGGATCCGGTGGCCACGGGATCGGCCGGCTGGTGCGGCCTGACCGCCGGCGTGGCCGTGACGCCGGGGTTGATGGCGGGCAGGGCGCTGAACACCTCGGTGTGGATCCGCTCGGGCTTCAGCCCCTGCGCGCGCAGATGGCCTCCGAGGGTGTCCATGAAGGCGGGCGGGCCGCAGAGGTAGGCGTCGGCGTCCGCGGGAATGGCCATGTCCGCCAGTGCTCGGGCGGTCAGCCGCCCTTGGCGGATGTGGGCGGCATCGTCGCCCTGGGTGACTTCGCCGGCCGCGGTGTAGGAGATGTACGCGCGGCCGTGGGGGAGCCGGGCGAGCAGCACCCGGGTCTCGGCCGCGAAGACATGCTGCGTGTGGTCCCGGGCTGTGTGGATCCACCACACCGGGCGGGGGTCCCGGGCTGCGGCGAGCCGGTGGAGCATCGCCAGCACGGGGGTGGCGCCGATCCCCGCGGAGACGAGGACGACCGGGCCGGTGCCCTCGTCGAGTACGAACGTACCGCGGGGGCTCGCGATGTCCACGAGGTCCCCGGGGTGGAGGCATGCGTGGAGGTAGCCGCTGACCTGGCCGTGGGGCTCGCGTTTCACGCTGATGCGGTAGGTGCCGGCGTCCGGCGCGGAGGACAGGGAGTAGCTTCGTACGGCGGGGGCGCCCTTCCCCGTGGTGAGCCGGACGGACAGGTACTGACCGGGCCGGGCCTCGGGCAGCGGAGTGCCGTCGGTGGCGTCGAGGTGGAACGACGTGACGCTGGGGGTTTCGGGGACGACGCGGGCCACGCGCAGGGTCCTGAAGCCGGGCCATCCCGGTTCCTCCTGTTTCGGTGACTCGTCCTGCGCGAGTTCACGGAACGACTGCTGCCATCCGGGGCTCAGGGCGGGGATGCTCAGCGCTCTGCGCAGTTTCTCGGGATCACGGCCGGGGAGGTAGAGCAGCGCGTCGATGTCGGCGACGCTGAGTACTTCCGGGCCCCGCCGGGTGCGGGTGATGTCGTCGCCGGCCTGCACATGCCCCTCGGTGATGACGCGCAGATAGAAGCCGGGGCGGTGGTGGGCGACCAGGAGGGAGGCCATGGCGGGTTCGCCCAGGCGCATCCCCACGCGGTAGCAGGTGACGCGGGGCTGGGTGACCTCGAACTCCGCTTCGCCGATGCGGTAGCGGTCGCCGATGCACACCTCGTCGTCGGGGAGCCCGTCGACGGTGAAGTTCTCTCCGAAGCTGCCGGGCGTGAGGTCCCGGCGGCTCAGCTCGTTCTCCCAGTACTGGTAGGACTGCAGCTGGTAGACGAGGACCGCCCGGTTCTCGCCTCCGTGCCCTGCCAGATCTCCCTGGCCGTCTCCGTCGATGTTCAGGTGCCGCACCATCCGGCGGCCGTGCACGGGTGCCTTCCACGCGCCCGTGTGGACGGTCCTTCCCTGCCACGGGACGTCCTTGGGTTTCCCTACGTTCACGGACAGCAGCGTCGCCATTGCGGTACTCCTGCGTGGGTGGCCGGCTGGGAGCAACTCCTCTGTGGCTCTTGTTGCGCCATGGCCGATTTTAGTTCCTCGTCCGCTCCCGTACCGGCTCGGTGGCCCGGGGGCGCTCGCGGGCGGACGCTTGAGGTGAGGGCCCGGCCGGCTCCAGCCCCGGAGGGCGGACCCGCGTCAATCTAGCCGGTAAAAGTGCATTGACAGGTTAGAGCGAAGCGTGGTCGACTGATCACGTAACCCTTAAAGGTGAAGTGAGAGGTTAGACAGATGACTTCCGTAGTCCATCACCGCACCGCCACCGTCAGTGGCCTCGAGGTCTTCTACCGGGAAGCCGGCGACCCGCAGGCGCCGGCCCTGGTCCTGTTGCACGGCTTCCCGACCAGCTCGCACATGTTCCGTCACCTGATCCCGGCGCTCGCCGACCGTTATCACGTCATCGCCCCCGACCACATCGGCTTCGGCCAGTCGGCGATGCCCTCTCCGAGGGACTTCCCCTACACCTTCGAGGCCCTCACCCAGGTCACCTCCGACCTGCTCGAACAACTGGGTGTCGACCGCTTCGCGATGTACGTGCAGGACTACGGTGCTCCCATCGGCTGGCGGCTCGCGCTGCAGGCCCCGGACCGCGTCACCGCGATCGTCACCCAGAACGGCAACGCCTACGTCGAGGGCTTCGTCAAACCCTTCTGGGACGGCGTGTTCGCCTATGCCGAGGCGCCCGGACCGGAGACAGAAGCCCCGATGCGCGGCGCCCTGACACCCGAGATCACCCGCTGGCAGTACGTCAACGGCGTCGCCGACCCCAGCCTCGTCAGCCCCGACAACTGGGTCCACGACCAAGCCCTGCTGGACCGGCCCGGCAACGACGAGATCCAGCTCGAACTCTTCCGCGACTACCCCACCAACGTGGACCTCTACCCGAAGGTCCACCAGTACTTCCGCGACTCCCAGGTGCCGGTGCTCGCGGTCTGGGGCGCCAACGACGAGATCTTCGGTCCCGCGGGCGCGGAGGCGTTCCGCCAGGACCTGCCCGAGGCCGAGGTCCATCTGCTCGAATCGGGGCACTTCGCGCTGGAGAGCCACCTGGAGAACATCACCCAGTACATCCGCGACTTCCTCGGCCGCGTCGTCGCCTGACGCGCCAGGGCCGGGGCGACCGGAGCGGCGCGGGCGCCGCGCGGGCCACGGCCGGCCCCTGCTCCCGTGGGCACCTCCCGCGGGCATGCGCCGCTCCCGCAGAGCCGGAGCGGACCGCGACAACACCCCCTCGGGGCACAGGTGTCCGCCGCGCCCGGCACCCTGCCACCCCGCACCCGGAAGGAACGAGCCATGGGACTGTCCTGGCAACAAGGGCCCCTCTCGGCGAGCGCGATCGGACGCTTCCTCACTCCCGAACCCCTGCCGCAGCGCCTGCTGTTCGCCGAGCCGCTGCGCCGCCGTATGCGCGTGCGGTTCAACGGGACCTGGATCGCCGACAGCGAGAACGTACTGCTGCTGCACGAGCCGGGCCGCTACCCGGTCGCCTACTATCCCCGCGCCGACGTGGACTCGCAGGTCCTGGTCAGGAGCGACAAGGTCACCCGGCATCAGGATCTCGGTGAAACCATCTGGTACGCCGCGCGCGTGGGCGACCGCACCACCGAACGCGCCGCCTGGGAGTTCACCGGTCCGCCCGGGCACGCCGCCGCGTTCGAGGACCGTATCGCCTTCGCCTGGCGGGCGATGGACGCCTTCTACGAGGAGGACGAACGCATCCTGGGACACGCGGCGGACCCGTACCACCGCATCGACATCCGCGACACCTCCCGCACGCTGGAAGTGCGCCTGGACGACACCGTGGTGGCCCGCTCCGAGCACCCGGTCGTGCTCTACGAGTCCGGCTTCGCCCCGCGCTGGTACGTCCCGCGCGCGGACATCGACGAGAGCCGCCTGAGCCCCGTCGAAGGGCAGACCTTCTGCCCGTACAAGGGGCTGTGCGACTACTACGACATCGGCACCGCACACCGCGCCGCCTGGTCGTACCGCAACGCCTACGGCGAGGTCGGCCGCATAGCCGACATGGTCTCCTTCGAGCCGGACCGGGTCGAGGTCCGTCTCGACGGCCGGCGGCTGGAGATCGAGCCCGGCCAGAACGTCGTCCCCCACGGCGTCGACCGCGGTCTGGACGCCGACGAGATCAGGTCCCGCTGACCCCTCGCGACCCTCGAACCCACGCCGGCCGCCCGAGTCAGAACGCTCCGGCAGGCCTCTTCCTGCCTCCTCCCGTCCTGAGAGGCCTCGAAGAACTCACCGAGCGGCGGGATCCGATTCGATGACGACCACCCGCGCCCACTCGGGCGGTGCGTCAGGGACGTAGTCGGGATCCTCCTCGTCCCACGAGGAGGACGAGTGGTGTCGGGGGAACAGGCCGACCACCGTCCGGCACGGTGGCCGGTTGCTCGGCCAGGGCGTCTGACCGTCGGTCAGTACCACGACGACATCCGGTCGGGGTCCCTTTCGGAGGGCTCGGGCGAAGCCCGTACGCAGGTCGGTGCCCCCACCGCCCACCAGCGGTATTCCCTCGGCTCGGCAGAGCGAGTGCACGATCTGGGCCGACGCGTCGCACGGCAGTACGGTGACGAGGTCACGACGGCCGCCCACGGCACGGGAGATCGCCGCAACCTCGCGCAGCGCGCTGCCCAGTTCGGCGTCGCTGACCGACCCGGAGGTGTCGATGATCACGGAGACCCGAGGCGGTCTGCGCCTCAGGCTCGGCAGCACGGCGCCGGGTACCCCGGCCGAGCGCCGCGACGGCCTGCCGTAGGTGTAGTCCTCACCCGCTCCGGAGCCGGAGGCCGCCGAACGGACGGCCGCTCCCAGCAGGTTCCGCCACGGCTGCGGCGGCTGGAACGCCTCCTCCGCCCATCGCCGCCACCCCCTGGGGGCGTCTCCCGGACGCGCGGTGATGCCCTGCGCCACGCGGAACCGAACGGCGTCCCGTTCCTGGTCGCTCAGGCCGTACGCTCCGTCCGGTCCGAGTTCCCATTCCCGGTCCAGTCCGTCGGCGCCACTGCCGCAGTCGAGCCAGACCAGACTCTGCGTGCGCGGCCCCAGCCGGAACCGGCGCAGGTAGTCCTCCATGAGCTCACCCTCGGGCAGCGCCAAGGCCTCCGGTGTGACAGCGCCTTCGGGCTGGAGGAGCCCTTCGCCGAACACGTCGTCGTTGATCTCGCAGTCCGCCGCGATGTTCATCCGCAGCCGTTCCCCCGGGCCGGTCAGCCCGCGCTCGCGCGCGACCCGGTCACTGCGCCCGTGATGGTCGCGCAGCAGGTGCGACACCTCGTGCACCCAAACTCCGGCCAGCTCCTCCACCGACATCCGGTCCACGAACGGCGGCGACACATAGCACCGCCAGTACCGGTCGACGGCCATCGTCGGCACCTGCCGCGACTCCACGGTCTGCAGGGCGAAGAGCGCCGTCGCCAGGTAGGGCCGGACCCGGGCGGCGTGCAGCCGGGCGGCGAAGAGCTTGTCGCGGTCCAGCGCCCCGGGTGCGTCCGCTGTCCCGGGTGCGTCCGGTGCCGCAGGCGTGCCCGGGGGCTCCGGTACGGCCGGCGGCGTCCTCGGTGTGTCCGCGTTCATCGGCCGGCCGATGCGGCGACCGCGGTCCGGGCCGCCGCGCGGTCGGCCCGCCGGGACAGGGAGACCGCTCCGGCGAGCTTCTCGATCGACGCCGGAACGTCCCAGTCCTCGTGGCGCAGCGAGGCGAGTGTGTTCGCGGGCACGACCACCAGGTCGGGTGCTCCGGCCTCCACCGCCCGGACCAGGAGCGCCCAGGCCGCTTCCCAGCGCGACCTCTCCGGGCGTTTGCGGACCGCCTCCACCACGCCGTCGAGCACGGCCTGCCGCAGATCCCCCCGTTCCGGCAGGGCGGCACTGGCCGGGTCGGCCAGCAGGACCTCGGGGTCCGGGAGGTCCATCCGGTCCAGGCCGGCCAGCAACTCCAGCCCCGGACCGTCCCCCACGGTGCCCCTGACGAGCAGGGAAAGCACTTCGCGGGAAGAGCCGGCCGCGGTCGCGAAAGCGATCAGACACAGTGTCATCTCCCAGCTCCGGGGAGACGGCCAGGCGCCGCCCCTGCGCGTCTCGTTGCTGGGCAGCCGGTGTACGAGCCCGGGGCGGGCGGCGAGGAGTCCGCACACCGCACGGCGGGCGAAGTCCACCGCTGCCGGCAACCGCTCGGGGTCGAGCCGCGGCAGTGTGGCCCGGGGCCAGGTCCCACCGAGGCCGCGGACCACGACCTCGTGGTCGTGGGTCCACTGAAGGTGGACGAACCGGTTGGCGAGCGGCGGGCTCAGCTCCCAGCCGTCGGCCGCCGAGGCCCGCGGGTTGGCGGCGGCCACGATCCGGACCCCGGGCGGCAGTTGCAGGGCGCCGATCCGCCGTTCGAGGACGAGGCGGAGCAGGGCGGCCTGCACGGCGGGCGGCGCGGTGGACAGTTCGTCCAGGAACAGCAGTCCCCGGCCGGCCCGGACCAGCCGCACCGCCCAGTCCGGCGGGGCCATGGGCACCCCTTGTTCCGCCGGATCGTCGCCGATGACGGGCAGCCCCGAGAAGTCGGACGGCTCGTGCACGCTGGCGATCACCGTGGTCAACGGCAGGTCGAGGGCGTCCGCGAGCTGTGTCAGCGCCGCGGTCTTGCCGATCCCCGGTTCACCCCACAGCAGTACGGGCAGGTCGGCGGCCACGGCCAGGGTCAGGGCCTCCAGTTGGATGTCGGGGCGCGGTTCGGTCGACGTGTCGCGCAGCAGGGTCAGCAACGCGCCGGCGACATCGAGCTGGGCGGGAGGGGGCGGGGTCGTGCGGATGTCGGTTGTCCGGGAACGGGTGTGTGTGGACATGTGTGTGATCACCTTTGGGATGTGTGACGGCCCGAAGAGGGCGCAGAGGACGGAGACCGGGGCGGCGGGGAGGTGCGGAGGAGGAACGCCCGGGTCAGCGGAAGGTCGCGTGGCGCGGGTGCGGGCGGCGGGAGTGGGTGTGACGACGGTCGGGGCGGATACCGCCGGTGCCGGTGCCGGCGCCCGTGCCGAATCCGGGCGCGGCGCCGGTGTCCGGTCCGGGGCCGATGAGCCCTGCTCTGTAGAGCCCGTACGTGATCCGCCGCCGCGCCGCCGCCTCCAGTTCGTCCCGCAGGGCGCCCTTGCGCAGCAGCGCGTCGGGGCCCAGCAGATCTTCGACGACGGTCAGCGCACCGGCGGTGTCGCCGTGGTCCAGCCGCTCACGGACGCCGGCGATGCAGTCCGGATGACGGTGCGCCACATCGATGGCCCGCAGGCAGGGGAGTGGGGTACCGGTCAGCGCGGCCAGCAGTTCTTCGCGGCGGATCTCGTCCGGGTCGTGGTCCAGTGGGGCCAGGGCTCCGTCGACGAGGCCGATCCGGTGCCGGGCTCCCCGGCAGTCGACGAGGTGCGATTGTCCTGGCCGGTCCACGGTGAGGGACGTGCGGACCGCCGACCGGCCCGGTGCCCCCGGCGCCAGTGCCGAGGCGACCAGCGGGTGCAGCCGATCCACTTCGATCGCGCCGGCGCGGACCAGTTCCAGGTCGGGCAGCACCCAGGTCGCCGCGTCGGGCAGGACCGGCAGCGTGGAGGTGTCAGCCTGTGTGGGTACTGACGTGATCCGCAACGCGGGTGGGCCGGCGCCGTCCCCGTCCGTGACCAGGTTCAGGACCACTCGGTGCCGGGCCCCGATCCGCACGGCGACGACGGCGTCGTCGGGTCGCCCTTCGGCGCGGAGCACGATCGCCGCCTCGGCCGCCCATCGGTCGACGGCGCACCGGTGTCCCTGCGGCACCCTCGCCCACGCGTCCGGATCCACCACAAGGCGGGTGTCCGGCGGCGGTTGCTCGGCGCCGGAACGGATCCGCAGCTCGTCCGTCCTTCGCGCGTCCCACAGATGCCGGTGGAGGTCGAGACGGAACCGCCGGTCGGGATGGGGGTGGGGGTGGCGACGGGCGCTGACGTCGGAGCGGGAGCCGTCCCAGAGCGCGAGGCTGATCCGCTGACCGGCGTCCGCCCAGGCCGGCGGCGTCCGTGCGACCAGGTGCACCGGGCCCGTACCGTGCCGCCCCGACTCGTCGTACCGCGCCAGAGCGATGGTCAGACCCGGCCGCAACAGGCCGTCGGGGGCGATCCTCGGCATGTGCCAGCGCAGCAGGTCTGGAGCGAGATGGCGCAGATCGGCCCGGATCCGGGCGGCGAGGTCCCGGCCATGGGTGCGTGCCACCGAACGGGGACTGAACTCGATGTCGATCCGCGCGGCGGCACAGGCCCCCGCCCAGTCGCCGGCACGGCGGCGGGCGGTCGACGTCTCGATCATGGAGGGCGGCACGGCGAACTCGCGCACGCGCAGCCAGAGGGAAAGGCGGGAATCCCATTTCGCGGTCCGAGTGAGCATCAGCACTCACCTTGCGCGGACGGGGCCCCCAATCTGTGAACAGAGTGAGTCGTCATCGCCGGGATCGTAGCGTTCCCTGTCGGCGATGCGCCAGGAGTTTTCGATCGGAGCGCCAACCCGCCCGGTGCGCCGCGCCGTTGTGCCGTCCCGCTGTAATCGTCGGGAGGGGCGGGCCCGGCCCGTCCCTCCCGACGCGCGGCGTCCCAGGGGGTGCTGACGCCGCGTTCGACCAGCCGGGTCAGTCGGTGCCGAACTCCATCGCGGCCCGGTCCAGCATCTCTTCGTCCTCGGAGACCTCGCCACGGGAGGCGATGGCCTCGGCGCCGCCTTCCGGCATGGTGCCGATCAGTCCGGTGGCGGCCGCCTGCGCGGCACCGATGGCGGGCGAGGTGCCGATCAGGCCGAGCCCGGCGTACTGCTCCAGTTTGGCGCGCGAGTCGGCGATGTCGAGGTTGCGCATGGTGAGCTGGCCGATCCGGTCCACGGGACCGAAGGCCGAGTCCTCGGTGCGCTCCATGGACAGCTTGTCCGGGTGGTAGCTGAACGCGGGGCCCGTGGTGTCGAGGATCGAGTAGTCCTCGCCACGCCGCAGCCGCAGGGTCACCTCGCCGGTGACGGCCGCGCCGACCCAGCGCTGCAGCGACTCACGCACCATCAGTGCCTGCGGGTCCAGCCAGCGGCCCTCGTACATCAGCCGGCCGAGGCGCCGCCCCTCGTTGTGGTACTGGGCGACGGTGTCCTCGTTGTGGATCGCGTTGACCAGGCGCTCGTACGCGGCGTGCAGCAGGGCCATGCCGGGTGCCTCGTAGATGCCGCGGCTCTTGGCCTCGATGATCCGGTTCTCGATCTGGTCCGACATGCCCATGCCGTGCCGGCCGCCGATCGCGTTGGCCGCCATCACCAGGTCGACGGCGGAGGCGAACTTCTCGCCGTTGATCGTCACCGGGCGGCCCTGGTCGAAACCGATCGTGACGTCCTCGGCGGCGATCTCGACCGAGGGGTCCCAGAACCGGACGCCCATGATCGGCTCCACGCTCTCCACGCCCGTGTCGAGGTGTTCCAGCGTCTTGGCCTCGTGGGTGGCACCCCAGATGTTGGCGTCGGTGGAGTACGCCTTCTCCGTGCTGTCGCGGTAGGGCAGGTTGTGGGCGAGGAGCCACTCCGACATTTCCTTGCGGCCGCCGAGCTCGGTCACGAAGTCCGCGTCCAGCCAGGGCTTGTAGATCCGCAGGTGCGGGTTGGCGAGCAGGCCGTACCGGTAGAAACGCTCGATGTCGTTGCCCTTGAACGTCGAGCCGTCGCCCCAGATCTGTACGTCGTCCTCGAGCATGGCCCGGACCAGCAGGGTGCCGGTGACGGCACGTCCGAGCGGGGTGGTGTTGAAGTAGGCGCGGCCGCCCGAGCGGATGTGGAACGCCCCGCAGGTGAGCGCCGCCAGGCCCTCCTCGACCAGTGCCGCGCGGCAGTCGACCAGGCGCGCGATCTCGGCACCGTAGGTCTTCGCGCGGCCGGGCACCGAGGCGATGTCGGGTTCGTCGTACTGGCCGATGTCGGCGGTGTAGGTGCACGGGATCGCTCCCTTGTCGCGCATCCACGCGACCGCGACCGAGGTGTCGAGACCGCCCGAGAAGGCGATGCCGACGCGCTCGTCGGCGGGAAGGGAGGTGAGGACCTTAGACATAGAAAGAGTATGCATTGAAACGCATGATCATGCAAAGTCCCCGGATCGGATCGTCCGTGGTGTCCCGGACGCCGGTGTCCGGATCTGTGGGGCATATGGCTCCAGCGCCATGGCGGCTCCCGCGATCCGAGCGGAACCTTGAGGAGGAACGAGGAACACGGAAGATCCCCGGCCCGGACCGGTGGACGGCAAAAAGGAGGCGGATGTGATGTCGAGTCGTACAGACACAGCGGCAGGGGTGACGGTGCCCGACACGCGCTTGGCGCGCGAAGCCACCGAGCTGGTGCGCGACACCTCGACCGAGCTCCTCTTCCACCACTCGCGCCGGGTGTTCTGGTTCGGCAGCCTGCAGGGGCGCAACCGGGACCTGAGCTTCGATCCCGAGCTGCTGTACATCGGGGCCATGTTCCACGACCTCGGACTCGGCGAGCGCTTCCACCACAGCGGCCGCCGGTTCGAGGTGGACAGCGCCGACGAGGCCCGGCGGTTCCTGCGCACGCACGACGTGCCCGAGGACAGCATCCGCAGGGTCTGGACGGCCATCGCCCTGCACACCACCCCGGGCGTACCGCAGTTCATGGAACCCGAGGTCGCCCTGGTGACCGCGGGGGTCGAGTACGACGTGCTCGGTATCGGCTACGCCGACGTCTCCGACGAGGACCGCGCGGCGATCACCGCCCTGCATCCCCGGCCCGACTTCAAGCGCCGCATCCTCGACTCCTTCACCCAAGGCGTCCGGAACAAGCCGGAGACCACCTTCGGCAACGTCAAGGCCGACGTCCTCGCCCACTACGTCCCCGGGTTCGAGCGCGGAGACTTCGTCAGCACCATCCTGGACTCTCCATGGCCCGAGTGAGTGCCGATCCCCGCACGGGCGGCCCGAGTTCGCCTCACACGGTGGCGGTGCTCGCCTTCGACGGAGTGCAGCTGCTCGATGTCGCCGGTCCCGCCGAGGTGTTCACCACCGCGAACGAGGACGGTGCCGACTACGACGTACACATCGTGTCGGAGACCGGGGCGGGCATCCGTACCTCCTCCGGGGTGCGGCTCAGCGCCGACACGTCGGCAGCCGAACTGCCCGAGCGGCTCGGGACCCTCGTGGTGCCCGGCCGCCCGGACTGGCGGCGGGCGGTCGACGACCGTGAACTGGTGGACCTGGTCACGGAGCTCTCCACGCGTTCGTCCCGCACGGCGTCCGTCTGCGCGGGCGCCTTTCTGCTGGCCGAGGCCGGGATCCTGGAGGGCCGCCGCGCCGCGACGCACTGGCGGCTCGCGGGCGAACTCGCCGCGCGCTACCCCCGCGTGCGCGTCGAGGCCGATCCCGTGTTCGTCCAGGACGGCCCTGTCCTGACCTCGGCGGGCGTCACGACCGGCATCGATCTGGCGCTCGCGCTCGTCGAGGCGGATCACGGGGCGGACCTGGCACGCGCCGTCGCCCAGCAACTCGTGGTCTTCATGGCCCGGCCGGCCGGTCAGTCCCAGTTCAGTGCCCGGATGACCCCCCGCGGCTCCGGACACCCCGTGCTGCGCGGGGTCATGGACGCCATCGTGGCCGACCCGGCGGAGGCCCACCACATGGACGCGCTCGCGCTGCAGGCGGGCGTCAGCACCCGGCACTTGAGCCGGCTCTTCCGCACGGAGGTCGGCATGACACCTGGACGGTACGTGGAGTTGGTGCGCGTCGAGGCCGCGCGGGCGCTCCTCACGAGCGGCAACGATTCGGTGGACGCCGTCGCCGAACGGTCCGGCTTCGGCTCCGCCGAATCCATGCGACGCAGCTTCCAGCACATCATCGGCATCGCACCCACGGTCTACCGGGCCCGTTTCCGGAGCACGGCGGCGCAGGGCACTCGGGGGTGAGCCGGATGCCGCCGGGCCGCTCGGCGGCGTCGCCCGGCTCGGTGTCCTCCACGTCCGTGCCGCCGGACGCGCGAGGGGGTCGTCGCCGCCGGTTCCAGCAGGCCACCCCAGTCCGCCAGACCTATCGTGGAGGGGAGGAACATGCGACCGCACACCCCGCGAGTGTGTGCGCCCGAGACCGACCACCCCGACCTCAGGGAGCGCGTCATGTCGCGCAGCAGCAACTTCGCCGTCCTGGAGAACTTCGGATCAGCGGTGAACAGTGACCACCTCGGCGAGCTCGACGAATACGTCGCACCCGGCTCGGTGGACCACGACCCGGCGCCGGGCCAGGTTCCGGGACCCGAGGGCTATGAGGAGATGTTCGCCACGATGAGACGGGCCTTCCCCGATCTGCACGTCGAGGTCGAGCACGTCATGGCCACCGACGACGAGATCGCCTTCGCGTACACGATCACGGGCACACATCTCGGTGAACTGATGGGGCACAGCGCGACCGGCAGGACGGTGAGTTACCGGGGCATGCAGATCAGCCGGTTCGCCGACGGGAAAATGGTCGAGCGCTGGGGCAGCAGCGATGAGCTCGGCATGCTGCGCCAGCTCGGTCTCACCCCTTGATCACCGCAGGCCCTCCATGAGCGCGGCTGCCTCAGGAACGCGTACACGGCGCCGAGTTCGGCTTCACGACCCCCGCGTCACGGTGACCACGGCAGACGCTGGTCCGGCACCGTCGGGGCAGTGACCGGTCCGCTCACCGGGAGAATGCCATGACCACCGACGAGGGAGCCGCCGACGACCGCCGCGACGGACTGTGGGGCACGCCCGTCGAGACGGAGGGCATGGCAGCGGCGGTCATCGACGCGGACGGGGCCGTCGCGGGCTGGACTCTGGGCGCCCAACGACTCCTGGGCTACGCGGCCGAGGAGGTGATCGGCCGGCCGTTCGCGGACTTGCTGGCGCCCACGGGCTCGGCTCAGCTGCGGCACCGCCGCGGGCACCGGCTGGAGGTGGAACTGCGCATCTCCCGACTGGCCGCACGGGACGGCGCGCCCCGGTGGCTGGCCGCGTTCGACGCTCATCCCGACGCCCGCCGACGGCTCGCGAGCGAGCGCCTCGCCCTGCTGAGCGAGGCCAGCACCCGGATCGGCACCACTCTCGACGTCATGCAGACCGGGCAGGAACTGGCCGACTTCGCCGTCCCGCGGTTGGCCGACTACGTCACCGTGGACCTGGCGGAGTCCGTACCCCTCGGCGAGGAGCCCCTCGCGCGGCTGGGAAGGGACGCCGGACGCATCCCCGTCTTCCGCCGGGCGGGGCTGGCGTCGATCCACGAAGGCAACCCGGAGGCGTTGTGGGGCCGCGGCGAGCCCGTCTTCGTCCCGCCGGCCTCGCCGTTCACCCAGGTACTGACCACGGGGAAGTCCTACATCGAGCCGCTGCTGCGGAAATCCCTGGCCACCTGGCTGCAGTGCGACCCGCAGCGCTCCCGGGTCATCCGTATGACCGACATGCACACCGTGATGATGGTGCCGATCCAGGCGAGGGGCGTCGCACTGGGTATCGCCGTCTTCGTGCGGACGGACAATCCCGCCCCGTTCGAGCAGGACGATCTGGTCCTCGCGGAGGAACTCGTCGACCGTGCCGCGCTGAGCCTCGACAACGCCCATCGTTACACCCGCGAACACACCGCGGCCCTGGCCCTGCAGCGCAACCTCCTCCCGGCCCGCCTGTCCGGCGGGCCCGCCCTGGAGGTGAGCTCGCGCTATGTCCCCGCCGACCTGGACCACGGCGTGGGGGGCGACTGGTACGACGTGATAGCGCTGCCCCGCGACCGGGTCGCCCTGGTCGTCGGCGACGTGGTCGGGCACGGCATCCAGGCGGCGGCCGCGATGGGCAGGCTCCGCACCGCGCTGCGCACGCTCGCGGACATGGATCTGCCGCCCGTCGAGCTTCTGACGAGCCTGGACCGCACGGTCGGCCGCCTGACGCAGGAGGACGCGGACTCCCCGGGCGCCACCGTCTCCGGCGTGGGCGCGACCTGTCTGTACGTCGTCTACGACCCGGCCGGACGGCACGTCGACATCGCCGGAGCCGGACACCTTCCACCCATCATGGTCAGCCCCGCCGGCACGGCGACCGTCACGGAGATTCCCGCCGGAGTCCCGATCGGCCTGGGTCTGGGGCATTTCGAATCCGTCCGGATCGAGATCCCCGACGGCAGTCTGATCGCCCTGTACACCGATGGACTGGTCGAATTCCCCACCGAGGACATCGAGTTCGGGATACGTCGCCTCGCCGCCGCGCTGTCCCACCCGAGGCTGCCCCTGGAGGAACTGGGCGAAAGGGCCTTCGCCGCCCGCCGCACCCCCTCGCCGTCCGACGACACGACCTTGCTGCTGGCCCGGACAGGTCCCGTCGGCGCGCACCGCCACCCTGGTGACCCGGCCGTGCCGGGCGGCGGATCGCCCGGCCGGTGACCGCGGCCCGGGCGGAAACCGGCGTTCGCCGGTCGATGCCAGGCGCACAGCTGGGCGAACAGCCGGGTGGTGCCGGCGCGGCAGTGAGGTGCCGTTCCGTGCGAGGCGCGGCGTCGGCAGGGGGTGCCCAGGCCGCGGTCCGACCCGGATGTGTGGGCCGTTGGTGGCAATGCGGTCCGTGCCCGCTTGCGCCTGCCGCCGGGATACTGGCGCCGCGCTGAACAATCGCCCTGGTCAAGACGCGGAGACGTGTCCGAGTGGCGGCGAGGGGAAAGACGATGGACAGAACCGGACGTCCGGAACGCCCGGCACGCAGAGTGCTTCTCGCCGGCGGATTCGCGGTGGCGGCGGCCGCGGTCGCCGGCTGCTCCTCCGCCACGGAGGCCGTGGTGTCGGCGCCCGGGACCTCGCCGGCGACCGGCACTTCGCCCGCGGCACGGCCGACGACGCCCGCCGCGGCCTTCGCGCGACTCATGGACGGGAACAGGCGCTGGGTGAGCGGAGAGCTCGAGCACCCCGACCGGGATCCCGACCGGCGGGAACTCGTCGCCCAGGAGCAGGTGCCCTTCGGCTCGGTCCTCTCGTGCATCGACTCCCGGGTGCCGCCCGAACTGCTCTTCGACACCGGACTGGGCGACCTCTACGTGATGCGCACGGGAGGGGAGGCGATCGGCCCGGTCGTCACCGGTTCGGTCGAATACGGGCCCATGACGAGCGGCACTCCGCTCATCGTGGTCCTCGGACATCAGCGGTGCGGAGCGGTCGAGGCGGCGTACAAGTCGATTCGCGACAGCAAACCACTGCCCGGCAATCTGCAGGCGATCGTCGAGGCCCTGCGTCCGGCGTACGACCGGGCGGCCCGGGAAGGCGGGTCCGACCCGGTCGAGACCATGGCCCGCGCCCAGGTGAAGCTGACCGCGGACGACCTGGGCTCCAACAAGGACCTCGCGCCGCTCGTGAAGAAGGGCACCCTCGCCGTGGTCGGCGCCTACTACTCGCTCGACACCGGCAAAGTGGAAGTCCTGACCGGCGCGCCCTCCTGAACCACTCGGGCCGCGGTCGCCTTGCCATGGAGTCGCCGGGGGGCGAGCGCGCGGGGATTCCGAGCGGCTCGCTCACCCGGCCGGGGGTGCGAAGAGGTGGCGGACGCCCGTGCCGCCCGTCGTGGAGGCGCGTGCCGCCCATCGTTCGGCCGTCACCCCCTGGTGTGAAACGGCCCGAACTGCGGGCCTTTGCCACGCCCGGGCCGGGGCGGCTCCATCTCCTGATGGCCGTTGCTCTCTGGTGGTACGCGGATTCGCCGTGTAGCGTCGCTCGCAGATGTCGTGGTTCGCAGTACCTGCCCGCGCTCCGGTGCGGGCTTTTTGCTGTGCAGTGCCTGAGGACCAGGGCGATCACCTCCGGATTCGCGCGGTGCGGATCCGAAATCGACTGAGAGGCATTGACATGGCCACCGGAACCGTGAAGTGGTTCAACTCGGAAAAGGGCTTCGGCTTCATCGCGCAGGACGGCGGCGGCCCCGACGTCTTCGCGCACTACTCGAACATCAACTCGAGTGGTTTCCGTGAGCTCCAGGAAGGCCAGGCCGTCACGTTCGACGTGACCCAGGGCCAGAAGGGCCCCCAGGCCGAGAACATCACCCCCGCCTGACCTACGGCAGGGCGGCATGCCCGTGCCTGCGGAGCGCAGACTCCGCGGGCACGGGCGGTCCCGGTCCCGGAGGCAGGTTCAGGGGCGACACGGCTGGTCCAGGGGCGCGACACGCGCCCAGGCCGCCTACGGCCCCCGACCCGCCGCTTCCGGACCGATTTCCGGGCCGCGGTGAGTCGACTCCCTCACCGAGGGGAGAGCGACTTCCTGGCCGCGGCGAACGGTATCCGGGTCGCGGTGACTTCCTGGCCGCGGCGAACGGTATCCGGGTCGCGGTGACTTCCCGGCACGGCGAACCGGCCTCCGAGCAGCCGTGAACGACTCGCGCTGTGATCGCGTGGCCCGCGGCCAACCTGGGCCACGGCGCCCGCCGGTCCCGGCCAGAGCGCCCTCCGGTGCAGGCCAGAGCGAGTCCCGCACCCCGAGCGGACCGGGGGAGCCGGGCGGCGATGCCGAGACAGCTCGCGAGGACCTCAGGACGACGCCTTCGCCGCTTCCGGAGGCCTTCCAGCGAAGACGGCCCCGACGCGCCGTACGCGGTTCAGGCCGCCGGCGCCGGGAACAGCAGACAGCTGCTGGTGGCGTGGGCGAGCAGCCGGTCGGTGGAGTCGTACAGCTCGGCCTGGGCCAGCGCGGTGCGGCGGCCGCCGTTCAGGACGGTGCCCACGGCGCGGACCTTGCCGGTGTCCACCGTGATCGGGCGCAGGAACTTCACGGTCAGGTCGAGCGAGGTGTAGGCCATGCCCTGCGGAAGCGTCGTCTGGACGGCGCACCCCGCCGCGGAGTCGAGCAGGGTCGCGTAGATCCCGCCGTGGACGCTTCCGATGGGGTTGTAGTGCTCCTCGCCGGGCTCCAGCGAGAACACCGCGTGCCCGTGATCGACCTCTTCGAGCACCAACCCGAGCGTGGCGCCGAGGGGAGGGCTGGGCAGCCGCCCGGCGATCATCGCGCGCAGGAAGTCGAGCCCGCTGGTCCGTCCGACCTCTGAGGCCGAGACCGAGGGGTCTTCCCACTCGTACGTACGTGACCGGCCCATGTCCGCGCTCCTCATCTGACTGCGTAAATCGAAGCTAGCCGGGGCCGCAGCTGACTGTCAATGGCGAAGCCAGCGCGCCTATGATGCGGGTATGGACTGGCTCGAAGTGAGCACGGAGAACTGCACGGTCCAGCGCACGCTCGACCTGGTGGGCGAGAAGTGGACGCTGCTGATCCTGCGCGACGCCTTCAACGGCGTCCGCCGATTCGACGACTTCCGCCGTCATGTGGGGCTCTCGGAGGCGGTGTTGGCCGGCCGGCTCCGCAAGCTGGTGGCGTCCGGGATCCTGCGGACCGAGCCGTACCGGGAAGCGGGCAGCCGTACGCGGCACGAATACCGCCTGACCCGCAAGGGCCGGGACCTGTGGCCCGTCCTGGTGGCGCTCAGACAGTGGGGCGAGGCGTACGTCGCGGATCCGGAGGGCCCGGTTCTCGACATCCGGCACAGTGAGTGCGCGGCACCGGTGCGGGTCGTGGTGGAGTGCGCCGACGAACACGTCGCGCTCACCCCGGCGGAGGTCACGGTCCTGCCCGGCCCGAGCGCGCGACCTCGCTGACCGAGGTCGGGTGGCGGGCACGACCGGGGTCCGCCCGTGCCGACGACGCGTCACGCGCGAGCGGAGCCCCCCTGTCATCGGGGGGGGCAGGTCGTCCTGGTGCCGATGACGACCTCGAAGGAACTGCGGCCGTCCTTCACGTCCCTGACGACGATGAGGCAGCGGGCGACGCCGCCGCGGCCGGTGTCGGCCTTCCTCCACGGGATTCAGGTGGCCCTCCCGGCATCGCAGGCGAGATCGGCCCAGACCGTGTGCCCCTGTGGCGTCGGTTCGTCGCCCCAGCGACAGGAGAGCGCGTCGACGAGGCACAGGCCCCTGCCGTTCTCGTCCATCGTGCAAGCGGGGTGTCCCCAACGGTACCGCGTGACACCGCAGTTGAGGGTGTGGCCCGCATCGGCGACCTCGATGTGCACGGTGGGGCCGTCATGGCGCGTACGTCGAAGGGTCACGGAGACCCGGACGGGCGGTGCTCCGTGGCGCAGGGCGTTGGACAGCAGTTCGCTGAGTACCAGCGCGGCGTCGTCGGCGAGCCCTTCGACGTGCCACTGACTGAGACGGCTGCGCACGTTCCGGCGTGCGGCGCTCGTGCCGAGGGTCGGGTCGCAGACGAAACCATCGGGTTCAGATGTCATGATGCGCATCCCTTGTTGGCCTCCAGCGGTTGTTCGCGCCAAGGGAGGAGCGGATGCCTCAGGGAGTGGCGTCGCACAGGTGCGGTCGAGCCACGCGAAGGTGGCCACACCCGAGGCCGGCCCGGGCGAGGGGAGTGAGGAGCGGAGCGGAAGTGAGGACGCCGCGTGCCCCACGCGTCGGACACGCGGACTCCCGGGACCTGGAGCGCCCGCACCGCACGGAGCGCGCTCCACGCGGGGCGGGTCCCGGTGGCCTCAGTAGCCGATGATGCGAGCGGCGAAATAGGCCGCCACGATGATCGCCCCGATGACAATCAGTCCGAGCCACCACAGGGGGTGCTCCCAGATCCCGCCGTCCGGCCGTTCCTGATGTGCCTCGGCGATCGAACCCTCGACCGGAGGGGTTTCGCCCGGTGGCACCAATGGCTGTGACATGTTCCCACTCTCCACCTCCAGGGACGCCGCCGCATCTCAGAAGGACGCGGCCCGGAGGCGCGAACGGCCCGGCCCGAACTGCCCCGCGGAGTTGAGCCCCTCAAGCAGCCTGAGCTGTACAGCTGAAACTGTACAACTCAAGCTGCGGGTTCTACTGTGGAACGCATGAAGGAGACCCCGCGCCCCACGCCCTCGGCGGTTCAGGCCTCGCGACAGGTCCGAACGGTCATCAGCCGCCTGCGGCGCCGCATCCTGAACGCCGCCGAAGCCGAGGACATCACCTTCGGGCAGGCGTCCGTACTCACTCACCTGTCCGGCAAGCCGGGCGTCACGGCCAGCGAGCTCGCCGCGGCCGAGGGGGTGCGCCACCAGTCGATGACCACGACGATCGCGTCGCTGACCGCCCTGGGACTGGTGGAACGGCACCCCGACCCCGACGACCGGCGCCGTCTGCTGATCGCGCTGACCGAGGAAGGGCACAGGCGGGTGGAGGAGGGGCGCCAGGTCCGGCAGGAATGGCTTGCCGGTCAACTCCAGGAGAAGTGCACGGAAGAGGAACGACGGACCGTGATGGCCGCCATGACGGTGCTGGAGCGCCTCACCCATGAGTGAACCGAGGACAGAGGCGCGGAGCACGGCGGCGACGGCGGGCTTCGACCGGCGGCTGCTGCCGCCGATGATGCTGGGCTCCGTCCTCAACCCGGTCAACTCGACGATCATCGCCGTCTCGCTCGTACCCATCGGCGACGCGCTGGGCGCACCGCCCTCCCAGACCGCGTGGCTGGTCTCCGCCCTCTACCTGGCCACCGCTCTCGGGCAGCCCGTCGTCGGCCGGCTCATCGACGTCTTCGGGCCGCGCAGGCTCTTCCTCCTCAGCACGAGTCTCGTCGGGGTCGCCGGCGTCGTCGGCACCCTCGCGCCGAACCTGGGCGTGCTGATCGCCTCCCGGGTCCTGCTCGGCTTCGGCACCTGCGCCGGGTATCCCGCCGCGATGGCGCTGCTGCGCAGCGAGGCCACGCGCACCGGGCGGGACAGCCCCGGCGGGGTGCTGACCGCGCTCGCGGTCACCAACCAGACCATCGCCGTGATCGGCCCGCTGCTGGGCGGCCTCCTGATCGGTCTGGGCGGCTGGCGCGCCACCTTCGCGCTGAACGTGCCGCTGGCCGCCGCGGCCGTGCTGCTGGGGCTGCTCCGGCTGCCCAAGGAGACCGGTACGGGGGAGTCCCCGCAGCGCGGGCGCCTCGCGGCCCGGCTCGACCTGCCCGGCATGGCACTGTTCGCCGTCACGCTCATCTCGCTGCTGCTGTTCCTGATGAACCTGCACCTGCGCGACTGGTACCTGCTGGTGACCGCCGTCGCCGCGAGCGCCGTGTTCGTGGCCCGGGAGCTACGGGCCCCCACCCCCTTCATCGACCTGCGGGTGCTGGGCGGCAACACACCCCTGCTGGCCACCTACGGGCGCGCGCTGGTCGCCTACGTCGTCTCCTACGCCTTCCTCTATGGGTTCACCCAGTGGACGGAGGAGGGCTTCGGGCTCTCGCCCTTCCATGCCGGGCTGGCGCAGATCCCCATGTTCCTGGTGGCCATCGGTGTCTCGATCGTCTCCGGACGGCGCAAGGGCGTGCGCGGCAAGCTGCTCGTCGGCGGGCTGGGGCAGGTCGTCGCGTGTGTGGTGATGCTTACACTCACCGGGGACAGCCCCGTGTGGGCGCTGGTTCTCGTCGCCCTGGTCTTCGGCGTCCCGCAGGGCCTGAACAGCCTGGCCCTGCAGAACTCCGTCTACTTCCAGGCCGATCCCGAGCGGACCGCCTCCTCGGCCGGCCTGCTGCGCACCTTCGCCTACGTCGGATCGATGGTCGCCTCCTCCACGACGGCCGCCTCCTTCGGGCGGCGCGCGGACACCGGCGGCATGCACCACCTCGCCTGGGTCATGCTCGGCGCGGGCGTGCTCTACCTCCTCCTGACCGCCTTCGACCGCACGCTCGGCCGCGCGACGGCCGGGGACACCTCGGCCGAAGTGCCGCGGACGTCGTAGTCCACACGTTGACTCCCACCACACCTGAACGAGAGCGCAGACCCATGCCCCGCACCGCCCTCCTCCTGATGGATCTCCAGCTCAACCACGTCGCCCACACACCCGACGACTACCTGCCGCACGCCGTACGGGCACTCGGCACCGCGCGCGCCGCGGGCGTCCCCGTCATCCACGTGGCACTGCGACTGCGTCCCGGTCACCTGGACGCCCACCCCCGCAACAAGATCTTCGGCTCCCTTCCGTCGCACCTCTTCACCGCGGACGACCCCGGTGCCGCCATCCATCCCGATGTCGCCCCCGCGGAGGGCGAGATCGTCGTCCACAAGAACCGCGTGAGCGCCTTCGCGGGCAACAATCTCCAGCAGATCCTGGCCGTCCAGGAGATCGACCATCTCGTCCTGGCCGGCATCGCCACGGGCGGCATCGTCCTGTCCACGGCCCTGCAGGCAGCCGACCTCGACTACAAGGTCACGGTCCTGTCCGACGCCTGCGCCGACCCCGACACCGCACTGCACCACACGCTCGTGAACGACGTCCTCAGCCGGCGCGGCGAGGTCACCACCGTCGAGGAGTGGGCCGACAGCCTCAACGCGGGTTCGTGAACGGGCTGGTGATCCCGGCGAGCGTCCTGCGGGAACGGCGGACGGCCGGGGCGGACCGAGATGGTTTGCCCCGGCCACACCGGTGTCAGGAAACCGTCGGCGCCAGGTCGCCGCGGACTTCGCGGGCCGCCGTCACCAGGTTCTCCAACGCGGCCCGCACCTCCGGCCAGGCGCGGGTCTTCAGGCCGCAGTCGGGGTTGACCCACAGCCGTTCGGCGGCCCGGGTGGGCACCGTGTCCGCCCGACGGACACGGTGCCGGTTCCCGCCATGGACGGCCGGAGTGTCGCGACGAGTCAGTCGGCCACGCCGCCGAACACGCCCAGGATGCGTTCCGCCGCCAGTGTGGCCGTCAACTCCCCGTCCCGGACCTGTTGTTCGAGGGCGGGTGTGAGGGCCCGTACCGCCGGATCCGCGTGCAGCCGGCCGAGGAGCTCGTCGCGGACCATCGTCCAGGTCCAGTCGACCTGCTGGTCGCGGCGCTTGGCGGCGAGGCGGCCCGTCGAGTCGAGCAGGACGCGGTGCTGTTCGAGGCGTTCCCAGACGGTGTCAAGGCCGGTCGACTCGCGGGCGCTGCAACTCAGCACGGGGGGAGTCCAGGCCGCGTCCACCGGGTGCATCAGACGCAGGGCGCCCGCCAACTCCCGTGCCGCGGAACGCGCGTCGCGCTCGTGCGGGCCGTCCGCCTTGTTGACGGTGATCACGTCCGCGAGCTCCAGGACCCCCTTCTTGATGCCCTGCAACTGATCGCCGGTGCGGGCCAGCGTGAGCAGCAGGAAGGAGTCGACCATGTTCGCCACCGCGGTCTCCGACTGGCCGACGCCCACCGTCTCCACCAGGATCACGTCGTAGCCCGCCGCCTCCATCACCACCATCGACTCCCGTGTCGCCTTCGCCACGCCGCCGAGGGTGCCGGCGGTGGGGGAGGGGCGTACGAAAGCGGCGGGGTCCACCGCCAGGCGCTCCATCCGGGTCTTGTCACCCAGGATCGAGCCGCCCGTACGGGTCGACGAGGGGTCGACGGCGAGCACCGCGACCCGGTGCCCGAGCGAGGTGAGCATCGTGCCGAGCGCGTCGATGAAGGTCGACTTGCCCACACCCGGCACCCCGGTGATGCCGATGCGCCGGGCGTTGCCGCCGTGCGGCAGCAACTGGGTCAGCAGGGCCTGCGCCAGGGACCGGTGGTCGGCCCGGGTCGACTCGACGAGGGTGATGGCCCGTGCGATGTACGCACGCTTCCCGTCGAGTACGCCCTTCACATAGGAGTCGAGGTCGATCGCCATGGGCCTCAGCCGTGTCCGAGACCGGTGGCCAGCCGTTCCACCAGGTCGTACGCCGCGTCCGGGATCACCGTTCCGGGTGGGAAGACGGCCGCCGCGCCCATCTCCAGCAGCGTCGGCACGTCCTGCGGCGGAATCACCCCGCCCACCACGATCATGATGTCCTCGCGCCCCTCCTCGGCCAGTTGCTCCCGCAGCGCCGGGACCAGGGTGAGGTGCCCGGCGGCCAGCGAGGACACCCCGACGATGTGCACGTCGGCCTCGACGGCCTGCCGTGCCACCTCGGCCGGGGTCTGGAACAGCGGGCCGACGTCCACGTCGAAGCCGAGGTCGGCGAAGGCGGTGGCGATGACCTTCTGCCCGCGGTCGTGGCCGTCCTGGCCCATCTTGGCCACCAGGATGCGCGGCCGGCGGCCCTCGGACTCCTCGAAGGCGTCCACCCGGGTGCGGGTGCGCTCCACGGACGGCGACTCGCCTGCTTCGTTGCGGTACACACCCGAGATCGTACGGATCTGGCTCGCGTGCCGCCCGTACACCTTCTCCAGAGCGTCGGAGATCTCACCGACGGTGGCCTTGGCGCGGGCCGCGTTCACCGCCAGCTCCAGCAGGTTGCCGGTGCCCCCGGCGGCCGCCGTCAGCGCGCGCAGCGAGTCCTGGCACGCGGACTCGTCGCGCTCCGCGCGCAGCCGCCGCAGCTTCTCGATCTGCTGAGTCCGTACGGAGGAGTTGTCGACCTTGAGGACGTCGATCTGTTCGTCGCTGTCGACCCGGTACTTGTTGACGCCGATGACCGGCTGACGGCCCGAGTCGATCCGGGCCTGGGTGCGGGCCGCGGCCTCCTCCACACGCAGCTTCGGGATGCCCGCGTCGATGGCCTGCGCCATGCCGCCCGCCGCCTCGACCTCCTCGATGTGCTGCCAGGCCCGGCGCGCCAGGTCGTACGTCAGCTTCTCCACGTACGCGCTGCCGCCCCACGGGTCGATCACCCGCGTCGTGCCCGACTCCTGCTGGATCAGCAGCTGGGTGTTACGGGCGATGCGCGCCGAGAAGTCGGTGGGCAGGGCGAGCGCCTCGTCGAGGGCGTTGGTGTGCAGCGACTGCGTGTGGCCCTGGGTGGCGGCCATCGCCTCCACACACGTACGCGTCACGTTGTTGAACACGTCCTGCGCGGTGAGGGACCACCCCGAAGTCTGTGAATGCGTGCGCAGGGACAGGGACTTGGCGTTCTGCGGGTCGAACTGCCTGACCAGCCTGGCCCACAGCAGCCGGGCGGCCCGCATCTTGGCGATCTCCATGAAGAAGTTCATGCCGATCGCCCAGAAGAACGAGAGGCGGGGAGCGAACGCGTCCACGTCCAGCCCGGCCTCCTGCCCGGCCCGCAGGTACTCCACGCCGTCCGCGAGCGTGTAGGCCAGCTCCAGGTCGGCCGTCGCGCCCGCCTCCTGGATGTGGTAGCCGGAGATGGAGATGGAGTTGTAGCGCGGCATCCGCTGGGAGGTGTAGGCGAAGATGTCGGAGATGATCCGCATCGACGGCTTCGGCGGATAGATGTAGGTGTTGCGGACCATGAACTCCTTGAGGATGTCGTTCTGGATGGTCCCGGCCAGCTTCTCGGGCGGGACACCCTGCTCCTCGGCGGCCACGATGTACAGCGCGAGCACGGGCAGCACCGCGCCGTTCATCGTCATCGACACCGTCATCCTGTCCAGCGGGATGCCGTCGAAGAGCTGACGCATGTCGTAGATCGAGTCGATGGCGACGCCCGCCATACCGACGTCACCGGTCACCCGGGGGTGGTCGCTGTCGTAGCCGCGGTGGGTCGGCAGGTCGAAGGCGACGGACAGGCCCTTCTGACCGGCCGCCAGATTGCGCCGGTAGAACGCGTTGGACTCCTCGGCGGTGGAGAAGCCCGCGTACTGGCGGATCGTCCAGGGCTGGTTGACGTACATCGTCGGGTACGGGCCGCGCAGATACGGCGCGATGCCCGGGTAGGTGCCCAGGAAGTCCAGGCCCTCCAGGTCGCGGCCGGTGTACAACGGCTTGACCGCGATGGCCTCGGGCGTCTCCCAGAGCAGGTCGTCACCTCCGGCCGCGCCCTTGACGGCGGCGCGCCATTCGTCGGAGCCGCCCTCGGCGGTGGGCGTCCCCAGTTCGATCCCGGAGAAGTCGGGGATTCCCATCAGGACACTCCCATGCGGTCGAGGGTGGTGGAGAGTACGTCCACGGCGTCGCAGCCCGCGAACACGTACGCGTCGACATCGGTGTACTGCCCGGGGCGCCCGGCGAGGAACACATGCCGTGCGCCCGCCGACCTGAGCACCTCGGCCGCCGCTTCGGCCTGCTCCTCGTACAGCGCGTCGCTGGAGCACAGGCAGACCTCGGTGGCACCGGCGGCGCGGAACGCCTCGGCGGTGGGCTCTCCGGTGACCGGCTCGATGCCGCCCGCCTGGAAGAGGTTGGACGCGAAGGTCGCCCGAGCGGTGTGGGCGGCGGCGGGGCCCAGGGTTGCCAGGAAGATCCGCGGCCGGCTGCCGGTGGCCGCGAGATGGGCGTCGGAGCGGGCGCGCAACGTCTCGTACGCCTCGTCGCGCCGCACTCGGGGGAGGCCGCCGGACGGCGGCGCGGGCGCGGGTGCGCGTTCGACGAGCCGCTCCGCGAGGTGCGGGAACTCGCTGACACCGGTGACGGGTTCGCGCCGCTTGGCGAGCTTCGCGCTGCGCGCGGCCCAGGTCTTCGCCAGGTCCTCGCCGACCCGGCCCGAGCGCAGAGCGGCCGCCTGGCCGCCCGACCGCTCGATCTGCTGGAAGAACTCCCAGCCCGCGTGGGCCAGTTCGTCGGTGAGCCGCTCCACGTACCAGGACCCGCCCGCCGGGTCGATCACCCGGGCCAGATGCGACTCCTCGACCAGGATCGTCGAGGTGTTGCGGGCGATGCGCCGGGCGAACGCGTCCGGCACGCCGAGCGCGTCGTCGAAGGGGAGCACGGTGACCGCGTCGGCGCCGCCGACTCCGGCGGCCAGCGTGGCGACCGTCGTGCGCAGCAGGTTCACCCACGGGTCGCGGCGCGACATCATCACCGGTGAGGTCACGGCGTGCTGGAGCTGCGCTCCGGGCGCCCCGCAGACCTCGGCGACGCGAGCCCAGAGCCTGCGTGCGGCCCGTAGCTTGGCGATGGTCAGGAACTGGTCGGCGGTGGCCGCGTAGCGGAACTCCAGCTGGCCGGAGGCGAGTTCGACGGGTACCCCCGCCGCGGTCAGCTCCCGCAGATAGGCGACGCCGGTGGCGAGTGAGCAGCCCAGTTCCTGCGCGGCGGAGCCACCGGCCTCGTGGTACGGCAGCGCGTCCACGGTGAGCGCCCGCAGTCCCGGGTACTCCGCGGCGCACCGCCGTGCGAGTTCGGCCACCGGCGCGAAGCCGGACACCTTCCCCGTACGGGCCTCGTGGCCCAACGGGTCGGCACCGAGATTGCCGCGCACGTCTCCGGCCGCGACACCACGCTTCTCGTACAGCGCCAGCAACTCCTGTGCCGCGGACTCGGTTTCGGGCCCCGCGTCCAGGACGACGGGCGCCAGATCGAGGTAGACGCCGTCCAGCACACGCGGGAGCGACGACACCGGAACGCCGCTCTCACCGACGAGCAGCCAGAGCGAGGTGACGCCGTTCTCCAGATCCGCGAGCACCGCGCCGTCCGAGACCGCCCCGTGCCGCTGGCGTACGTCCCAGCCGCCGACGGTGTTCCCCTCGGCACGGCCTCCGCGTACGAAGGGAGCGAAGCCGGGGAAGCCGGGATCGGGCGCGGAGTCGAGCGCGGTGTAGAGGGGACGCGTCGTGAGCCCGTCCTCCACCGTGGTGGACAGGGCGTCTTCGGCCGCTGAGCCCGAGACTTCCTTCCCCGACTTGCGCAGTACGCCTGCCACGAGGCGCTGCCACTGCTCATGAGTCGCTTCAGGAAACTCGGCGGCCAGCGAAAACTCGTCGTCAGGCAGGACCGTCATGCTCGGATGCTAGGGCAGACCCACAAACGGGCAGCAGAGGGCGCGGCTGTGACCTAGCACTCTTCTCATATCTTTTGGTCGTTCGGCCGGTTCCCTGTCACGAGAGCACGTCCGCGTCGGACAATGCCGGTTGCCGCGGGACCGGGAGGGTGCCGGTACGGCACGGAGCGCCCCAGGTGCACGGTCCCGCCCGTCCCGGAACCGGAAGAGGTCGCGTGGCGCGGCTTTCTGACGGCTGCTCAGCGTTCCGGCCCTGTCGTCGATGGCAGGCAGCGGCGGTGTGCGGAGCAGCCTGACCTCAGCCCCTGGCGGCGCGGGGAGCCGATCGGCCGTCGGCGTCGCGGGCGCCGCGAGGCGTCGGCGGGCCCGTCGCCGTGGGTGACGAGGAGTACCGCCGGCGTCGCTGACCTGCTGTGACTTCCCCCACCCCCTCTTGCCGTAGGAAGAAAGGCAACCCTAAGTTCAGTGTCATGGCTTCACATAACCCCCCGCATCCGCACGGCCCGGACGAGGCCGCCGGCCGGCCCACGCCCGAAGCCGGACGATCGCAGAACCCCGAGCTGGTGGACTTCGCCGTCGACCTCACCTCGCAGGAGGTGCTCCGGCAGGCCCACGTCCTGGACGCGCTCGGCTCCGACTGGAGCCCGGTGGAGGCGCTGCACGGTGAGGAGGCGGCGTACGACCTCCTGTACTCCGGTCTCGACGACGAGCAGCAACGGGCGTACGACGAACTCGTCGCCGCCGGTGTGCTGCCCCGGCGAGGCGACGGCCATGCTGCCGCTTGACCCGCAGGCGGACCTCGGGCGCCGCGCCTGGGTGGCCTGCCCGAACTGCGACGACAGCCGCGGATGCGAGCCGTGCGAGCAGCGGCGCACGTGCTCCGAGCACTGGCGCTACCTGCTCACCAACACCGGCAGCCTGCTCCACCTGCAGTGCCCGTCGTGCACGCATGTCTGGGTGCACGAGAGCGGCTTCGGCGCCACCCGGTCCCTGTGGGACCGCATCACCGGCGGCGGTCCGCAGAGCTGACCGCCGCACCCGGTGACCGGTCGTCCGGCCGGCCTCCGCACGGTCCGTCCGCGGGTCCGCCGGGCGGCGCGTCCGTCTCACGCGCTGCCGCGTCCACCCTGCCGTCGCGACACCTCGCCCGCCGCGCACCGGCCGGTCGCCGGTCGCCCGGGGAGACAGGCCGGCCCGGGACGCCGTGGCGCTCGTACGTGTTCCGCACCGGCGGCACCGGCCCCTCGGCCCCGTGCGGCCGGATCGATCAGGAATCGAGAAGCCAGGACCTTTGAGCCGCGGCTAGCGTGACGGTCCTGGACGGCACCCCTCGCGCGGGCTTCCTCCCGGACGACGCATCGGCCGAGGGCGGCCCGGACACCACGAAAAAACGGCACTCCGTGCGGCCGGGATCCGGGGCCCACGGGCCGGAGCGGGACCGATCCAGACGTAGTGCTCGAAGGTGATTAGATCGAGCCGGGCGACGCCGCCCGGGACCGTGAGCGCGGCCCCGCGCAACAGATGGAGACACGATGAGCAAGGTCACGAGGACGGGCACGCAGTCGCCTGCGCCGCACGGTGCCGACAGCCACGACCTGATCCGCGTGCTCGGCGCGCGCGTGAACAACCTCAAGGACGTCAGCGTCGAGATCCCGAAGCGGCGCCTGACCGTGTTCACCGGTGTCTCCGGCTCGGGCAAGAGCTCCCTGGTGTTCGGCACCATCGCCGCGGAGTCGCAGCGCCTGATCAACGAGACCTACAGCTCCTTCGTCCAGGGCTTCATGCCCACGCTGGCGCGGCCCGAGGTCGACGTACTCGAAGGCCTGACCACCGCGATCATCGTGGACCAGCAGCGCATGGGCGCCGACCCCCGCTCCACGGTCGGCACCGCCACCGACGCCAACGCCATGCTGCGCATCCTCTTCAGCCGGCTCGGGCAGCCGCACATCGGCTCGCCGGGAGCGTTCGCCTTCAACGTGCCCTCGGTCAGGGCGAGCGGGGCGATCACGGTCGAGCGGGGTGCCAAGAAGGCGGTGAAGGCGACCTTCAACCGCCTCGGCGGCATGTGCCCCCGCTGCGAGGGCCGGGGCACGGTCACCGACATCGACCTGTCCCAGCTGTACGACGACAGCAAGTCCCTCGACGAGGGTGCCCTCACGATCCCCGGCTACAGCATGGACGGCTGGTACGGCCGCATCTTCAAGGGCTGCGGCTTCTTCGACCCGGACAAGCCGATCCGCAAGTACACCAAGAAGGAGCTCCACGACCTCCTCCACAAGGAGCCGACCAAGATCAAGGTCGACGGCGTCAACCTGACGTACGAGGGACTGATCCCGAAGATCCAGAAGTCGATGCTGTCCAAGGACGTCGACGCCCTGCAACCGCACGTCCGCGCGTTCGTGGAGCGCGCGATGACGTTCACCGTCTGTCCCGAGTGCGACGGCACCCGGCTGAGCGAGGCGGCCCGCTCGTCGAAGATCGCCGGGATCAGCATCGCCGACGCCTGCGCGATGCAGATCAGCGACCTGGCCGAGTGGGTACGAGGAGTGGACGAACCGTCGGTCGCGCCGCTGCTGGCCGCGCTGGGACACACCCTCGACTCGTTCGCCGAGATCGGCCTCGGCTACCTGTCGCTCGACCGTCCCTCGGGCACCCTGTCCGGCGGCGAGGCGCAGCGCGTCAAGATGATCCGCCACCTCGGCTCCTCGCTCACCGACGTCACCTACGTCTTCGACGAGCCCACCACAGGGCTGCATCCGCATGACATCCAGCGCATGAACGGCCTGCTGCTGCGCCTGCGGGACAAGGGCAACACGGTGCTCGTCGTGGAGCACAAGCCGGAGGTGATCGCGATCGCCGACCACGTCGTGGACCTCGGTCCCGGCGCCGGTACGGCGGGCGGCACCCTGTGCTTCGAGGGCACCGTCGAGGGCCTGCGGACGGGCGGCACCATCACCGGCCGCCATTTCGACGACCGGGCCCAGGTCAAGGAGACGGTGCGCAAGCCCACCGGGACGCTGGAGATCCGCGGCGCGACGACGCACAACCTGCGGGACGTCGACGTCGACATCCCGCTCGGCGTGCTCGCCGTCGTCACGGGCGTCGCGGGCTCCGGCAAGAGCTCGCTCGTGCACGGATCGATCCCCGACGGTGAGGGCGTGGTGTCGGTCGACCAGGGCGCGATCCGCGGCTCGCGACGGAGCAACCCGGCGACGTACACCGGACTGCTCGACCCGATCCGCAAGGCGTTCGCCAAGGCCAACGGCGTGAAGCCGGCCCTGTTCAGCGCCAACTCCGAGGGCGCCTGCCCCACCTGCAACGGAGCCGGCGTCATCTACACCGACCTGGCGATGATGGCCGGCGTCACCTCCACCTGCGAGGAGTGCGAGGGCAAGCGGTTCGACGCGTCGGTGCTGGAGTACCACCTCGGTGGCCGCGACATCAGCGCGGTCCTCGCGATGTCGGTGACCGAGGCCCAGGAGTTCTTCGGCGCCGGCGAGGCGAGCACACCGGCCGCGCACCGCGTCCTCGGGCGCCTCGCCGACGTGGGGCTCGGCTATCTCAGCCTCGGCCAGCCCCTCACCACCCTGTCCGGCGGTGAACGGCAGCGGCTCAAGCTGGCCACGCACATGGCCGACAAGGGCGGTGTGTACGTCCTCGACGAGCCGACCGCCGGCCTTCACCTCGCCGACGTCGAGCAGTTGCTCGGCCTGCTCGACCGACTCGTCGACTCCGGCAAGTCGGTCATCGTCGTCGAGCACCACCAGGCGGTCATGGCGCACGCCGACTGGATCATCGACCTCGGTCCCGGCGCCGGTCACGACGGCGGCCGAATCGTCTTCGAGGGCACCCCCGCCGATCTGGTCGCCGCCCGTTCCACGCTCACGGGCGAGCACCTCGCGAACTACGTCGGCAGCTGACCGAGGCCCAGGATGCGCGACCTGCCGCCCCCGCCGGGCGAGCTGTCTCCGCCGATCCGGTTCGTCCCACGCGGCTGATCCGGCTCGTCCCGTACGGCTGATCCGGCTTGTCTCACACGGCCCGGGGCCGCTATCGGACGGTGTCGAGCTCGAAGTCCGGGCCGACCACCAGGGTCACCGCGCCGCCCGTCGCCGTGCTGTTGTTCCGTGCCGCGGAGACCCCGGGAAGCCGGGAGACGAGCACGGCGGCCTGCCGGTCGAGTCCCGGCGGGTGGCTGACCGTCGTCGTGCGGACGGGAGAGGGCGCGTTGCCGGTGGCGACGACGGTGAAGCCCACCTCGCGGAGCTGCTCCGCGACGGCCGCGGCTCGCCCGCCGACACCCGTGCCGTTGAGGACCTGGACGCGCACGGACGACGCGTACACCAAGTCCCTGGTGTCCGCCTGGAGTTGCTTCTTACGGACTTCGTGGTCCCTGGCCAGCGCGGTGAACAGGTCGGCGGCCTGCGGGTACTGCCACACGACGTTGGCCTGGTCGGTGGGCACGTCGGCCTCGCGCGGGTAGTTCGGCACGGTCAGGAAGGCGAGACGGTCGCTCGGGATGCCCTTGACCTGGGAGGCCAGGCCGTAGAGAGGCTTGATGCCGGCCAGGTCCTTGTCCGTGGTGAGCGACTTGGTCGCCGACTGCAGGAAGCCGTACAGGGAACCGGGACTGGTCAGCTTCGACTGCGCCTTCTCCGCGAGGGCCTGCATGAACTCCTGCTGGCGGCCGATGCGTCCGAGGTCGGAGCCGTCGCCGACGCTGTAGCGGGCGCGGACGTAACCGAGCGCCTTCTCGTCCTTGACGGTCTGGCAGCCGGCCTTCAGGTCGAGATGGGCCTTGGTGTCGTGGATGGCCTGCTTGGGACAGACCTCGATACCCTCCAGCGCGTTGACCATGCCCTTGAAGCCCTGGAAGTCGATGGACATGAAGTGGTCGATGCGCAGTCCGGTGTTCCGCTCGACCGTCTTGATGGTGCAGGCGGCGGCGTCGGCGACCTTCCCCTTGCTCCCGCCGATCGCGAACGCCTCATTGATCTTGAAGCGGTGGACGGTGGACGTGCTGCCGTCGCCCTTGTCGCAGGCCGGGATCCGCACCCAGGAGTCGCGGGGCAAGGACACGGCGGTGGCCCATTTCCGGTTGGCGGCGATGTGCAGCACCATCAGGGTGTCCGACTGCATGGTCGTCAGATCCTTGCCGTACTTGGCGTTGCCGCCCGCGCGGGTGTCCGAACCGACGAGCAGGATGTTCTTGGAGCCAGGGCTGAGGTTGGCGGGCCGGCCCTCACCGAGCTTGTTGTCGAGGTCCGCGGCCTGGATGTTGTCGTTGAGATCCTTGTAGACCCACGCGCCGACGCCGGCGACGGCGAGGAGTATCGCCGACAGAACTCCCGTGACCCACAGCAGTGTTCGGCGCCGTCCTTTGCGCGTACCCCCCGATCGCTGTACGCCCCGCTGCCCCACCCCGACCACCTCCGGCCCGATCGCCCGCTCCGCTGCCACGCTGTTCACGACCGTCCTGCCACGTGAGCCTTGAACTCTACGCATTTGTCGAGGGAGTTACGCTCCCGGACGGTGCGGCGTTCAACACCCGGCCGCCACCTCGGGTCTCTCGCTGCCGCACTGTCGTCGCGGTGGCACACGCTGCCCCAGCTGCGATTTCTACAGTGTTGTAGATTCTGACCGGGTCCGTTCTGCGGGCCCGAACCGACCGACTACGTGGAGGGATCAGCCATGGGTGTTTCCCTGGGCAAGGGCGGCAACGTCTCGCTGAGCAAGGAGGCGCCGGGTCTGACCGCGGTGCTGGTGGGCTTGGGCTGGGACGTTCGGACCACCACCGGCGCCGACTTCGACCTGGACGCCTCCGCGCTCCTGTTGAACGCGTCGGGCAAGGTCGTCTCGGACCAGCACTTCGTCTTCTACAACAACCTGAAGAGCCCGGACGGTTCCGTCGAGCACACCGGCGACAACCTGACCGGTGAGGGCGAGGGCGACGACGAGAGCGTCAAGGTGAACCTCGCCGCCGTACCCGCCGACGTCGACAGGATCGTCTTCCCCGTGTCGATCCACGAAGCCGAGTCCCGCGGACAGAGCTTCGGACAGATCCGTAACGCCTTCATCCGGGTGGTCAACCAGGCCGGCGGCACCGAACTCGCCCGCTACGACCTGTCCGAGGACGCCTCGACGGAGACCGCGATGGTCTTCGGAGAGCTGTACCGCAACGGCGCGGAGTGGAAGTTCCGCGCCGTGGGTCAGGGGTACGCCTCCGGTCTGGCCGGGATCGCCGCCGACTTCGGCGTCAACGTCTGACGGGCGTCGCCCGGGGCCGGGGGTGAGGGCAGCGCAGCGGTCCTCACCCCCGACCCGGGCGAGCCTGCGAGGGGGGCCACCCCTCCCTCGCGTCCCGCCTCCGACCGGCCGGCCGACCGGACTTCACCCCGGCCACGCTCCACCCCGTGCCGTCGGGGACGCGGTGACCGCGCGTCCTCCTCGATGAGAACCCGCGGCGCCGCAGAGGCCTCCCGGCGCCGTGATTCCTCAACAGGCCTGTGTTCCGCCCAGGTTGGCCGGCTGTACCGGATCACGCTCCTCGTCGCGTGTACAGGGCGTCCTTTGGATGCCCCCGTCGGCGTCACGCTCCCGCGAGCCGGGCCCGCGCACCAGCGCACCCGATGCCGACGTCGCCGTGCGCCACGGGGGCGGGTAGTGCTGATGCTCGTCACCCTCACTCCCACAGGTTCCGACCAGCACGTCCCACCAGGTGTCCCCGCGGCTCGGACACGGCGTCCACGCGGCGCAGATCTCGCCGGGAGACGCCCCGTGACCACCCGGCGAGGTCCGTTTGAGGAAGTACCGCAGGAAGTCGCGCCACCGGACGGCGGCCATCGCCGCGATCGCGCTGAGCGCGCTGGCGATACCGTCCGCCCCGGGGGCCAGGGGTGGAGCGCCCCTGAGCGCCCCTGGCGCGGCGGCCCCGGCTCACGTGGCCGTGGCTCACCTCGTGGCCCTGGTCAACAGAGCCCGTCACAGGGCCGGTTGCTCCCCGGTGGCCCTGAACGCGAAGCTCTCGAAGGCCGCGCGACACCACAGTGCGGACATGGCGCGCCACCGGAACATGTCGCGCAGGGGATCCGACGGTTCTGGTCCTGGCCGGCGGATCACGCGTGCCGGTTACGACTGGAGTGCGTACGACGAGAACGTCGCCTACGGATACGCCACTTCCGCGGCGGTCATGGCGGCCTGGATGTCCAGCCCCGGCCACCGACACAACATCCTGACGTGCGCGTTCAGGGAGATCGGCGTCGGCCTCGCGCAGCCCGGCAGCTACTGGACCCAGGACTTCGGCACGACGCGCCGACCGGCGCCTCGCGGCCCCGTGACCCACCGGCGCGATCGTCGCCGGTGCGGTCAGGCGGGGGTGAGTGGTTCGACGGCCGAGTCGGCCCGGAGCGCGGCGCGCTGTCCCGCGGTGATGCGCTGGATGACGAGGATCGCGAGGACCGCCGCGGCGATGTCGAGCGCTCCCGAAGCGACGAGGAGGGGCATCGAGGTTCCCTGACCGGTCTGCGAGATCGCGGTGACCACCGCGTACCCGGTCCAGGCCGACCACCAGACGTTCACCAGGAGATCGTTTCGTCCCCGATCGGCCCCGCGCGCGGCATTCGCGTGGTCCACGGCGAGAACGAGTCGGCGCGGGGCCCACAGGTTGACCACCGGGACGAGCCAGGCGACCACGGCCCAGGTGCCGGACCCGGTGACGGCCCCCATGGCGGTGCCCGTGCCCGTTCCGGTTCCGGTTCCGGTTTCGGACGAGAGTGCCCGCGCGTTCGCCCAGCAGCGGCTGAACCACGTCAGGAAGACGGCGAACGTCCCCGTCATGACATAGACGAACACCATCGACCCGAGTCCCTCGACGGAGCGTCCGAGGGATGCAGGTGGTGGGCCCGGACAGTCACTGCCCGGAACACCTCCGCGACACCTGCGACGGCTATCGCGCCCTGTGCGAAGCGGGCAAGGAGCCATGGCGGCGTACTGGCGAGCCTGGTCACGGGGAGACCTACTTTTCGCGGGCGGCGCGCACTGCGGCAGCGCGGCGGGGGAATCGGCGCCTCGGATCATAGGTCAGCGGAGTGAACGGTGCTATCGGACCGGGTTGCTGACGGTGACGGTGACGGTGACGGTGACAGCCGGTGAGACGGTCTTGCCCGCCTTGACGCGCAGCTGTTCCTTGCCCTTGGCGTTGAGCTTGGCTTTCAGGGTGTACCCGCTGCCGTTCTTGATTGTGGTGCTCGCCTTCAGCGAGTTCCACTTGCCGTCCTTCTTGTGCTGGAGCGTCACCTTGGTGTGGATCTTCAGGCCCTTGGAGTGGCCGGTGAAGGTGACCGACTCTCCCGCCCTCACCTGAGTCTTGTCGGCCTTGATGGTGATCGAGCTCTTGTCGGACGGTGTGGCCTTCGTACTACTGGTTCTGGTGAGAGCGGGGTTCGAGGCGGCGGCCTGTCCGGCGGCGAAGGCGCCGGCCGTGCCGGCCGACAGCAGAGCGGCGGACAGGACACCCGCGGCGAGCGCGCGGGCCGTGTGCGAGCGGGGCGTGGACATCACGTTGGACTCCTGACGAGAAGGCATCCCCCTGCGGTGCGCGTGGCGCCCAGACCGGTCGGAACGTCTGGTACCAGGCTATTTGTGTGCGGGGTGGACGGCTACTCGACCTCCGAGTGGTCCCCGGGGGAGCGGGTTCGGCGTGTTCGCCGGGTTCGCCGGGACGAACGGTCTCGTCGAGACTCTGGGGAACAAGAGGCCCCCGCTGCCGCCGAGTTCCCTTCCTGCGAATGGTCTCCGGCGACGCCCAGACCGACTTCCACCGATTCAACCGAGCCGGTTGGAAACACCGGCTCCCGGCCGGCGCCATCGATCTCGGTGACTGCTCAGTGCTTGGTCTCGGCTGGGGCTCCGGGATCACTCCACGCGCCACCACGGTGAGGAGGACGCCTGGAACGCCAGGCGCTCGTCCGCCCCGTCGCCGATGCGAGGTGTGCGTCGACGCCCCGATGAACACAGCCCCACGGTGGAGAACTCGGAATCCTGCGAAGGGCGCCGGGCGCCGAAGGGTTGACTGTCCCTTCCGTCGACCGTTGAGGACGACGGCGGCGCGGGCGATGTCGCCGATCCGGACCAACCACTCAGTCCCGCGGCTTGACCGCCCGATGGTTTCTCCGGGGTGCGCTTGTTCCCGCGGACGGGGGCTCAGGGTTGGGCGTCGTGGTCCTCGCCGAAGTCGGGGATGTCGGCGGACAGCAGGTGCTCGGCGCCGCCTTCGAGGATCCTTGCCGTTCCGGTGGAACGGGGGAGCATGGTCTTCTCGTAGGTCCGGACGGCGTCGTCGACGGTGGCGGAGTCGGCGAGGGCGAGGGCGAGTTCGCCGGCGTCGAGCATGGCGAGGTTGACGCCGACGCCGAGCGGGGGCATGAGGTGGGCGGCGTCGCCCAGCAGGGTCACGGTCGGGTCGTGCTCCCAGGTGTGCGGGACGGGCAGGGCGAAGATCGGGCGGTCGACGTAGAGGCCGTCGTTGTCGGTGATCATCTGGCGCATCCGGGGCGACCAGTTGGCGTACCTGTCGAGGAGCAGGGCGCGGATGCCGTCGGTGTCGTCGGTGGTCAGGCCGCTCCGGCTGATCCAGTCGACCGGGACTCGCTGGATGATGTAGACGCGGATGTGTTCTCCGCTGTTGCGCTGGGCGAAGAGGCCGCGATCGCCGTCAGCGGCATGGGCGCCGCCCGGGCCGACCAGCTCGGCAATGTCGGGGTGGCGGTTCTCGACGTCGGAGAACCAGGCCTCCAGAAAGCTCACCCCTGTGTACTCGGGGACGGCGGGGGACACGGCCGGGCGTACCCGGGAGAAGGCGCCGTCGGCGCCGATGACCAGATCGGTCTCGATGGTCGTGCCGTCGGTGAAGTGCAGGTGTCGGGGCCCGTCGGCGGGGCCGCTGATCGTGTCAAGGGCTTGTCCCCAGTGCACGGTTCGCGGCTGCAGGGAGTCGAGCAGCAGGTCGCGCAGCTGGCCGCGGTCGATTTCCGGCTTGAAGAGCTCGTCGGCCTCCGGGACCGTGTGGGACGTGATCGTGCCGGTCGGGTCCATCTGCCGCATCTCCTGCCCTTCGGGGCGGGCCAGCTCGAAGAACTCCTCGAGCAGGCCCGCCTCGCGCAGGGCGATCTGGCCGTTGTCGGCGTGCAGGTCCAGGGTGCCGCCCTGATCGCGGGCGTCGGGACCCGGTGCGCGGTCGTGGACGGTGACCGCGATGCCGTGTCGCTGGAGGATGGGCGCAGGTCAGCCCGCCGGGTCCGGCGCCGATGATGCTGATCCTGGCCTGGGCGGGTGCTACGTGGTTCATGGTGTTCCTCTCGCCGGCGCCGGATCATGGGCGCGGCCCTGTGCCGCGGACCCGTCAGGCACCGCCATTTTTTGCAACCGATACAAACATACAACCATTCCAAGTTTGCTCGACGCCGGGTAGGGTTGAAGACATGGCAGAGACGATCGACCGCGCAGGAACGGGCGGGCGGCGCGAACGCAAGAAAGCCGCCACTCGCCAGGCGATCGCCGACACGGCGCTGCGACTGTTCCTGGAACGTGGTTACGAGCAGGTGGGCGTCCGCGAGATCGCCGAGGGCGCCGACGTGTCAGTGTCGACCCTGTTCAACTACTTCCCCCGAGGCAAAGAGGCCCTGGTCTTCGATGAGGACGCCCGCAACGAGGCCGCCCTGGTCCGCGCGGTCACCGACCGACCACCAGGTCAGACCGTCCCCCAGGCTCTGCGCGCCCACCTCACCGGCTTCGTCGACTCGGCCCACACCAGGGACCCCCGCTTCGCCGACTTCCAGCGGCTCGTCCAGGAGACCCCGGCGCTGCGCGAGTACTCCCGCACGATGTGGCTGCGCCATGAACACGCTCTGGCCCGCGCTCTCGCCGACCAGACAGGGCTGCCGCACGGCGACCTCGTCTGCGCCGCCTACGCCCGGTTCACCCTCGAAATCCTCGCGTTCGCCGACTCCCGCCCCGACCCCGTCGCAGCCGTCGACCAGGCCTGTCTCCTGCTCGACCAGGGTTGGTCGACCACCGTCGCCCGACGCGACCGCAGATAGGGCATGACTCAGGTCATCCTCGACGGAACCCTGACCGAGTCCGACCGCGTCGCGGGCATGCGCGGGAACGGCGACCAGTGGTTCAGCTGCACACACCAGGCGTTCGGTGGCAACGTGCCGTTCCTGTGTGCGACGACCCCGAGCCCTCCCCGTACCCCTTCACACCCCGGTCGATCGACCGGGGTGTGAAGGGCCGGAGCCACCTTGTCCGCGGCGCGGCCGGTCCCGCGCGCTACGCGCTGAAGCGGTGGGTGCCGGAACCGACCCGGTACACCGCGCAGCCGTCCTCCTCGCGCAGGAAGGTGCCGTGGTCGTGGGTGACCGCCCGCCGGTCGGCAGCGGGGATCCACACCTCCGCGGTCGTGTTGGGAGGCACGCTGCAGGTCAGGGCGAAGCGGCCGGACCGTGTGCGCCACTGTGTGGAGACCGGGCCGTAGACCGAGGTGAACGTGGCGCGGGCGGAGGTGACGTCACCGCCCGGGCGGGGCCGTACGACGATCTCGCGGTACCCGGGCCGGCCCGCCGCGATGCCCGCGATGTTCGTGTACATCCACTCGCCGACCGAGCCGTAGGCGTAGTGGTTGAAGGAGTTCATGTCCGGGGTCTGGAAGCTTCCGTCGGGCTTGATGGAGTCCCAGCGTTCCCACATCGTGGTGGAGCCCTGGTCGATCTGATAGCCCCAGCTGGGGAAGGAGCGCTGCTGCAGCAGCCGGTAGGCGACGTCGGTGTGCCCGGTGTCGGTGAGGACGGGAAGCAGCCGGGGCGTACCGAGGAAGCCCGTCGACAGATGCCAGTCCTTGGCCTCGATCAGGGCGACGAGACGGTCGGCCGCGGCTGTTCTCAGCGCGTCCGGCAGCAGGTTCATCGACAGGGCGAGGACATACGCCGTCTGCGTGTCACCCTTCACCCTGCCGTCGGCGGTGACGTAGGCGTTCCGGAACGCCTCGCGTATCCGGCCGAAGAGATCGAGCCAGGGGGCGTCGTCCTCGCCGATCTCCCGGGCGATCCGGGACGCGAGGTCGGCACTGTGCGCGAAGTACGCGGTGGCGATGACGTCCTTCGGCGTCTCGTCGCCGACGTTCAGCCAGTCGCCGTATCCACTGGCCGGCCGCAACAGGCTGTCACTGTTCTTCTCGAGGTACTTCAGCCAGGACCGGACGGACGGCCAGGCGTCCTCCAGCACTTGCCGGTCCCCGTACGCCTGGTACAGGGACCAGGGAACCGTGACGCCCGCGTCGCCCCAGCCCGCGACGCCGTTGCCGACCGTGCCGACCATGGGCGCCACGTCCGTGAACGCGCCGTCCGAGGTCTGCCCGTCGCGGAGGTCGACGAGCCACTTGCTGAGGAAACGGGCCGACTCCATCGTGTAGGCCGCGGTCGGCGCGAAGACGTTGATGTCACCGGTCCAGCCCAGCCGCTCGTCGCGCGCGGGTGTGTCCGTCGGGACGGAGAGGAAGTTGCCGCGCTGACCCCAGGTGATGTTGCTGTGCAGCTGGTTGAGCATCGGGACGTTCGTCTCGAACTCGAAGGTGAACGGGGCGGACGTGTGCATGACCCGTCCCGTCACGGCCTTCGCCGAGGGAGTACCGGGGAATCCGGTCAGCTCGACGTAGCGGAACCCGTGGAAGGTGAAGCGGGGCTCGTACGTCTCCTCGCCGCCGCCCTTGAGGGTGTACGAGTCGGTGGCCGCGGCGGTTCGCAGGTTGGCGGTGTAGAGGGTGCCGTCCGGGTTGAGGACCTCGGCGTGCCGCAGACGTACGGTCGTCCCCGCCTTGCCGGAGACCCGCAGCCGTACGGAGCCGACCATGTTCTGGCCCAGGTCGAGGACGAAGACGCCCGGCTGGGGTTCGGTCACCTTCTTGACCGCGAGTTCCTCGGCCACCCGGACCGGGCCGTCCACCTGCGCGACGATCCGGGCGGGAGCGGCGTCGCCCGCGCCGCGGACGGCGAGCCAGGCCCGGTCGTCGAAGCCGGGAGAGGTCCAGCCGGCGGTCTCCTTGCGCGCGTCGTACGTCTCGCCGCCCAGCAGGTCGGCGGCGACGATCGGTCCGGAGGCGGCCCGCCAGTCCGCGCCCGAGGTGATCCGCTCGCTCGTCCCGTCGGCGTACTCGACCTCCAACTGGGCCAGCAGCGCGGGACGTTCACCGTACTGGTGGGGCCCGAACATGCCGACGTTGCCGGCGTACCAGCCCGGCGCCACGTACACGCCGAGGGCGTTGCCGCCCGACCGCAGCAGCGTGGTGACGTCGTACGCCTGGTACTGGACCCGTTCGCGGTAGTCGGTCCACCCGGGGGCGAGGTGGTCGCGGCCCACGCGGCGGCCGTTGAGGTGGGCTTCGTACAGGCCGAGAGCCGTGGCGTACAGGCGCGCGCGGGCGACCTTCCTGCGGGGCAGCCTGAACTCGTGCCGCAGCTGGTTGGCGGCGTACGACGCGGGGACGACCCTGCCCCACGGTCCGGCTCCCCACGCGGCCGCCTCCTTCGCCGCGGGCCAGGCGCTGTCGTCGAAACCGGCGTCGCGCCAGGCCCCGGCGGGCTCCTTGTCCGTCGACTTCCAGGAGGCGTCGGTGAGGATCCGCTGCTCGCCGGACGCGGTGTGGAGAGCGAGGACGGCCACCAGACCGGCGGGTCCCTCGCTCGCGTTGGTCGCCGCGATCGCGAGGACGTTCTGGCCGGAACGCAGCTGGGCGAGCACGTCGACGACGGCCGGACGGCGCCAGCCCTCGTTGTCCGTCTCCAGGTCGGTGCGGGCCACCTCGGTGCCGTTCACCGACACGGCGTAGACGTTGTCCGCGGTGATGGCCAGTGTCGCCGCCGTGATCCCGGCCGGCAGATCGACCGTACGACGGAACCAACGGGTCGCCGCCGGGGCGCTGTTGGCCGGGTCGCCCTCGGGGAACCAGATCCAGGCGCCGCCTTCGAGGGACGGAGCGTCGGTGAGGACCGGGGGCGCGGAGATCCATTCCGCGGACCACTGCGCGGCGTCCATGAGACCGGTCTCCCACCACGACGGCTCGCTCCAGCCGGAGGCCCGGCCATCGGCGCCCCACACGCGCACACTCCAGAAGTAGCGTGTCCGCGGCTCGAGTCGGGGGCCCGCGTAGGGGACGAGGACGGAGTCGCCGGAGACGACCTTTCCGCTGTCCCAGACGTCCGGGTGCGACAGGCCCGAGGCGCTGGAGGCGACGCGGATCTGATACGCGCTCTGGCGCATGTCCGGCTCGTCCGAGGCCACCGGCCAGCTCAGCCGGGGGTGTTGCACGTCGATGCCCAACGGGTGCTGAACGTACTCGACGGTCGGCACCGTGACGTGCGGGGCGCCGTGTCGGGCCCCCGTCGCGGCGGACGAGGACGGTGCGGCCAGGGCTGGTCCGGCTCCGGAGACCACGGCACCCACCGTGGCCGCCGCGCCCGCCAGGATGTTCCTCCTACTGATCACTGCGGCCCCTCACGTAGGAATGATGAATCGATTCACATCGGTGGACTGAGGCGAACGTAGGGGTGCACGGTGTGAGGGTCAATGAGTGTGCAGGGATTTTCTTGACGGGCCATCACCATGGAACGGGCTTGGGGTGGTTCCTGAGGCGCTCGCGACGCGACCGATTGAACGGTTTCAATCCCTGGGTCCCCGGTCGCGGGCCGCGCACGTGCCTTCGTCGTCGTCGGTGTCCGCCGTGAGCCGCGGGCCACGTTCCGGCGCGGGCTGTTTCGGATGCGCGGGTGCGGGCAACCGGCCGCTATGAACAACGGCGAAGATCAGGCGGAAGTGATCGAAACCCGGGGGGACGAACACCATGTCGTCCTCAGTGCCGACACCAATGGTGACGGGAAGCCCGATGTGTGGATGACCGACACCACGGGAGACGGCAAGGCCGACCTCTACCAGTTCGACACGACGGGCGACGGGGAGGTGGACGTCACGATGGTCGAACGAGCCGAAGAGCCGGGCGAGGACCGTATCGTCGTCGACGGCGACGGCGGTCATCCCGTCGAGTCCTGAAACACGCCGGCCCGCTCCCGCGAGCCCTCCCGGGCGCGGACGTCGTCCTTGGCCGGGTCGGCGAAGTCACCTGACCGCGCGACCGGTTGATGTTCGGCGGCCCCCGAACCCGGCGCCCGTGTGGGACAGACGGGCTGTCCGGGGCCGGGTTCGGGGGAGACGGCGAACGGCGGTGGTCAGGCGCCGACGACGCCGGACTTCGCGATGGTGATCTTCGCCTTGGTGGAACCGTTGCGGGAGCCGAGGGACTCGACCTGCTTGACGATGTCCATGCCTTCGACGACCTCGCCGAAGACGACGTGCTTGTTGTCCAGCCAGTCGGTCACGATGGTGGTGATGAAGAACTGCGAGCCGTTGGTGTTCGGCCCCGCGTTCGCCATCGACAGCTGGCCGGGCTTGGTGTGCTTGAGCTGGAAGTTCTCGTCGGCGAACTTCTCGCCGTAGATGCTCTTGCCGCCCGTGCCGTCGCCCCGGGTGAAGTCGCCGCCCTGCAGCATGAAGTCCGGGATGACCCGGTGGAAGCTCGAACCCTCGTAGCCGAAGCCGTGCTCGCCCGTGGCCAGCTCGCGGAAGTTCCTCGCGGTCTTGGGAACCTCTTCGTCGAACAGCTTGAAGACGATCCGGCCCGCGGGCTCGTCGTTGATGGTGATGTCGAAGTAGACGTTGTCGCTCATGAAGACATCCTCACATCTCTTCGTTCTCCGATGGCACACACCTCCCCGGGTGACGCGCCGGGACCCGACGTGCTAGCCCGGAGAGCGGACGCACGCTCGGCCGGCCGGGCTCCGGTATCGGCGGCGGCGGTCCGCGCGGTGTCGGCATGACAAGCTGTACCTTCAAGCGCCCGAACCCAGGAGGTCAGCATGACTGCCGAGTCACAGCCACAAGAAGGTTCGGAGCCCACCGAGGCCGAGAGCCCCGCACTGACGCCCGACGACGACGGCCAGTACGACCTGAAGCGCAAGTTCCGGGAGGCTCTGGCGCGCAAGCGCGGGATCCAGACGGACGGCACCGGGGGCAACGGCAAACCGGACGCGTCGAAGATCCGCGGAGCACACGGACCGGCATCCAGCCAGCGGTCGTTCCGCCGCAAGAGCGGCGGCTGAGCCGGACGGCACCGCGCGTACCGTCTCTCCGCGCGGCAGCCCGGAGCCTGAGCGCCGGGAGCCGGGAGCCGGGATGGGGAATCGGGAAGCGGGACGGTCGTCAACGGGGTGCGTCGGCACCAGTGACGACATGACCCGCCCACGCGAAGTCGTACGTCGATGGCCCGCAGCTCGCCGGCGGGCGCGGGCCATCCCGGGCGGGCATCCCGACAGGGGTCGGAACGGGACGAGCCGTACGGCTCCGCAGGGCAGACGGCGCCGCTGTGCCATGACGGCAGGGGCCGACGACGCGGCTGCCCCGTCGTACGCAACCGGAGTTCGCGCCCCGGTGCGCACGGCAACTGCCCGGCCGGTCCGGATCCCGGGGTAACGGCGTCCGCAACGCCCTTGCTGGAGATGCGGGTTGAGACTGCCGCCAGGAAGCCGACGCCTGCTCCGCGCCGATGAGGGGTACGCCCCCGCCGCCTGCCGTCGACACGCTGATCGCGCTCGTGGTGGTCCGGGGGCCGTCCGGCTGGGGGAGCGGCCGGTGTCCCGGGGCCGGCCGGAACTCCACGCGCGCGCCCATGCGCCACCACCGGCGTCAACGAGGACGGCGCGGCCGCGTACGAAATCGGGAGGTCCGGCCCGGCTGCCGGCATCGTCCCTCACCCGACTCTTACCTTCAGGTCCGGAGGGACGGGATCGGAGTCGTCCGCCCCGGGCGAGCGCCGCGTTCGTGGTGTGGAGGGTGTGGCGACGACCGCGAGTGGTCGTGCCGGGCGACGAGCGGTCACGCCACGTGAGAGGGGCGGTCACGTCAGGTAAGAAGTCAGGAAGACATCGTCGGCTTCAAGTGCCCTTCGGGTTCGCGACCCCGCCCGCCGCGGTGCACTGTGGAAACCATGACGGCGTGGAATCGGGGCTTTGCGCAGGCGGGCCGGACAAGCCGTCTGTTGCTGCTGATTCCGGTGGCGCTCATCGTCCTCATCACGGTCGCCGACATCGTCGCTCCCTCCGACATCGTGCTGGGGCCGTTGCTGGTCATCGCGCCCGCGATCACCGCATGGGGCGAGGGCCCCCTGGTCACGGGCTGTGTCGGGGCCGCGGCGATGGCGGCCCAGGCGTTCATCGGCTGGCGCTCGGGCCTGCTCCTCTCCCGGAACGTGCTGGTGCAGCTGTTCGCCCTGGCCGTGCTCTCCGCGCTGATCGTCATCCTGTCCGTGGTCCGCGACCGGCACAGCCGTGAGCTCGCCCGGGTACGGTCGGTCGCCGAAGCCGCGCAGCGGGTACTGCTCTGGCCGCTGCCGAGCCGACTCGGCAGCCTGCGGCTCTCCTGCGTCTACCTGCCCGCCGAAGAGGAGGCCGAGATCGGCGGTGACCTCTACGCGGCCGCCCGCAGTCCGCAAGGCACCCGGGTCGTGATCGGCGACGTGCGCGGCAAGGGTCTGCCGGCCATCGGTGAGGCGGCCTTCCTGCTCGGCGCCTTCCGCGAGGCCGTGCACCAGAACGCCGCGCTGCCCGCGCTGGCCGGCTCCCTGGAGCGGAGCCTCAGCAGATACCTCGACGACTTCGAGCCCACGGACGAGGCGGGGGAACGCTTCGTCACGGCGCTCCTGCTGGAGATCCCGGACGACGATCCCGTCGTCCGGATGGTCAGCTGTGGCCACCTGGCGCCGCTGCTGCTGCGGCCGGGCCGCGCGGTGAGCGCCCCGGATCTGGCCCCCGCGCCTCCGCTCGGCGTCGGTCTCACCGATCCCGGCGAGGTCACGGTCGCCGTGCTGCCGTTCGCCGTGGACGACACCCTGCTCCTGTTCACCGACGGTGTGGTCGAAGCCCGTGACCGCCGCGGTGTCTTCTATCCGCTCATGGAACGGGTCGCCCAGTGGGTCGGTCATCCGCCCGACGTTCTGCTCCAGGACGTGCAGGGGGATCTGCTCGCCCACGCGGGCGGACGCTTCGGCGACGACGCCGCCCTCATCGCCATCCGCCGCACCGGGGAGCAGGCTCTGCCGGCCCGCGCGCGGAACGCGGCGTCTTCGGGCTGAGAGGGGCGGGAGCCGCGTCGCTCTCCACAGGTGGCGGGGTGGCGTGAGCAGGCCAGGGCGGTCCGCAGGGCGCGTTCAGGATCAAGGGCGGGGCGCTCGGTCCTGACGACCGCCCGAGGCGATGGCGCCCCTATGGCTCTTTTCACATTCCGGCCGGGAAGAGGCCCGTGGTGACCCCGGTCACCCCGAGTTGTGCGCGATTTGTTTATGTTCGCTCTTCAGTGACCCTTCCACACCACTTGTCGAGGCTCGCTTGAAGATGCCCAACCAACCGCGCCCCCCGCAGCACCCGGAGTCCCCGGCGGGACACCGAGGCAGGCGCGCCTTCGCCGGCGCCGGTGTCCTCCTGGCTCTGTCGACGGCGCTTCTCGCGGGCGGCACGGCACACGCGGCACCCGCGGCCGCCGCCGTCGGAAGGCCTTCCGCACAGACCGGAGCCGAGACCGGACCTCCGGCAGCGGCCGAACCCCGCAACACGACACGCGTGACGGCGGCGGTGCTCGACCTCGACGGCACGGGCCGGGTGCCCACGGTCTACGGCGACGACGTCACGTACGACACCGCGAGCATCATCAAGGTCGACATCCTCGCGACACTGCTGCTTCAGGCGCAGGACGCGGGACGCCGCCTCACCGCGCAGGAACGCGCGCATGCCGAACCGATGATCCGGCACAGCGACAACGCGGCGGCGAACGCGCTGTGGCGCGAGATCGGCCGGGCACCGGGTCTGGAGGCGGCGAACAGGCGCCTGGGCCTGACCGAGACCAAGGGCGGATCCGGCACTCGCTGGGGACTGACCCGCACGACGGCGAGTGACCAGATCCGCCTGCTGCGCGCGGTGTTCGGCACGGGCGGGAAGCCGGACGGGGGCGCCACCGCGCTGAACCAGGAGTCCCGGACCTATGTCCGGACTCTGATGGCCGGCGTCGCGACCGAGCAGGCGTGGGGTGTCTCGGCGGCCGGGGGCTCCGGGTGGGCTCTGAAGAACGGCTGGCTGCAGCGCAGCACGTCCGGGCTCTGGGACGTCAACAGCGTGGGACGGATCGTCGTGGACGGACACCACTATCTCGTCGCGGTCCTCTCGGACGGCAGCCCCTCGATGAAGGACGGTGTCGCGCTGGTGGAGAGAGCCGCTCGGGCAGCCCTCACCTCGGCGTCCGGACACTGACCCGCACCGGCGGCGGGGCGCGCCGCCGGCCATGACGTGGTGCACCGGGTACCGACGACCCGGTGCACCACGCCGACGGCAGGAGCGAGCCCCCCGGCTCAGCCGGCCCGAGCCGGGGTCTGCTCGGTGCCGTCGACGATCGTGCGGGTGGCGATGGTCCGGGTGCGGACGACGGTGCCTTGCCGTCGACCGGCTGGTGTCCGCGTTGTTGGACACGCGTCACAGACCCGGCCCGCTCCGGCTGTCGGCGGCCCGCTTGTCGACGGCCCTCGGCCGGGTACGGGCGGAAGCGGTCGCTCCCGGGCATGACGTGCCCGGCCGCCCCGCGTGCTCCCACACGAGGGAATTCATCGTGACGGGTGCCGCAGGCTGTCTCCTGCCGAAGTACGGATCATCAGGAGAAGGAGACAGATATGCGCTCTCGCTTTGCCGCCCCGGCCACGGCGGCGACTCTCGGGGCTGCCGGGCTCATCCTCGCCACGGGGGCGGCCGCCGACGCCGCCTCCCGGCCCGCGGTCACCAAGGCCGAGTGTGTGGCGACCGGGGGCGTCGTCTTCGACATCCCGACGAAGACGACCTTCTGTCTCTATGACAACCACGACGGGACGATCGACATCGCCCCCGTCGTCGTCGTGCGCTGACGCATCGAGCGGCCGAGGGCCTGTGACCCGGAGCGGGAACGCCCGGTGTGCCGGCGCACGCCGGGCTGCGACCAGGCGGAGTCACTGCGGGACGGCTTTCGCCTCATGGCGCCGGCACGGACCGACACGAGCCGACCGGAGCTGACGGTGACCTTCACAACGCCGCCGAGCACGGTCTGCCCGGGTTCTGGGGCGAGCGCGAGTTCGCCGAGTCGCCGGACCCGTGGTGGACGCAGGACCGTGCCTGGTGCCTGGTGCCTGGTGCCTGGTGCCTGGCGCCCGATGCCCGAGCCGGGACGCGGATCCGGTGGGCACCTGCGTCGGTGGCTCCCGGTTGCTGATCGCGTGGCCGCCGGCCGCCCGAGTACGGGAGACGTACCGGATGGCGCCGGGCGACAGGGTCCGCTGAGCCCCGACGTGCAGTGATCAGTGGGGTCGTCACGCGAACGGCGTGTCAGTCGGTCAGGGCGGAGGCGAGTTCCCTCGTCGCCTGCACGACTTCCTTGTCCGGCTCCGCGAGCAGGCGCTGGATGGTCCCGCGGTGGTCCCGTACGGCGCGGCGCGCCTCGCGCTCCCAACCCACGTAGTTCTCCCGCCGGTTGAGCAGCTTGGGGTAGGCCATGGCCGTGCTCTCCCACTGCCGGGCGTCGGCGATGTTCTTCAACAGCCGGAGGATCTGCACGCGGCAGGCGACCTGGGGAAGCTGCGCGAGCTCCCACAGGAAGGGGACCGTCGCGGCGGTCGCCTGGTCCACGACGAAGCCGTACTGGCAGATGCGCTGCCTCAGTCGCGCGAGTGCGTCGACGGCGGTGGCCTCATCGCCCGACGTGATGGCGGTGAGCAGGGAGGGGATGGCCGTGGCCGCTCCGGTGGAGTCCTGGAGCTCGCGCCAGGGAACGTGTTCGAGGTCTTTCAGAGCTGTCTCCATGTCCGCTCCCGCGCGAGGAGTTCCGTGATGAGGTTTGGCGGGACGCTCCGCCGCGACGTGTGTCATACCGGGCCCTGCCAGGCAGGCGGTGTCGGCCGAGGAGGTGTCGGCAGCATGGCCCAGACGGTCTTGCCCGCCGGCGAGCGGGTCCAGCCCCAGTGCTCGGACAGCGCTTCGACGATCCGCAGTCCGCGGCCGTGGACCTCCAGAGCGCCGTCCGTGCGGGGACACATGGGCGGACTGTCGCTCTGATCGGTGACGGAACACACGAGGTGGGTGCGGCGAAGTGTCAGCTTCAGCCACACTCCCGTCTGCCCGGCACCGGCCCGCGGAGCCGCGTGCAGCACCGCGTTGGTGGCCAGTTCGGTGACGACGAGGATGGCGTCGTCACTGCGGTCGCCGAGCGCCCAGCGGCCAAGCGTGCGGCGGGTGAAGTCGCGCGCCTGGGTGAACCCCTGGGGGGATTCACTGATGCGCAGGCTCGCGGATCTGGGCACGTTGCCCGCGGGATCGCTTCTCCCGGGCTGCTCCTGTCCCTGGACGCGGGCGGCCGCTCCGTCCGAGGGCGAACCGGACGGAGTTGTCCGACCCGCCCACGGCGTGGCCGTTCCGCCTGCGGGACTTGGTGCTTGGCGTGCGGATAACGACACGACATCTCCCTGATCTGACGTCAGGTCCGGTGCGCCAACGGTGCGGTTGACGCCCGAGCTATTATCCATCCTGTCGACGCCCGTCGTGCAATTTCACGGGAAATTGCACGGGTGTGGCTGGAACAGGACCGCGCGGGATCGGTCCGACCCTGAGGGCGGCCGACGTGTACACCGTGGTGGAACGTGAGCAAGGAGAGTCCGGTGCCATCAGTGCGAAACGGAACGCGGGCCAGTTCGCTGGGGGTCCGCTGGGTGAAGAGCCGGCACAGCAACGCCGAGGGCAACTGCGTCGAGGTGGCACCTCTGGACGAAGGAGAGGTGGCGCTGCGCAACTCGCGCGACCCGGACGGACCGGCCCTCATCTACACGGCCGCCGAACTGGCCGCGTTCCTGGCCGGAGCGAAGGACGGGGAGTTCGATCACCTGGTGTGAAGCGGAGGCATACGGTTCCACTTCTGCCGGAGTATGCGGCAGAGGGCCTGAGGATGCGAGGATGGGTCTTCTCGTCTGCCGGTCCACAGGGAGTAAGGATGTCCGCCGAGTCACCTCGTATCTCCCGCCTCGAACCGTATCTGAAGCGGACCGAGCCGGCTCCGACCCTGCTGAAGATGCTGGTCGGCGTCCAACTCGCGGGTATCCGCGAGGATGTCGGCCTCTCGCAGGATCAGGCCGCTCGTGCCATCGGATTCAGTCCCGCGAAGCTGTCGCGCATCGAGGCGGGCAAAGGCCGTAGGCCTCCGACGGAGGGGGACGTCCGCGCACTGCTGGACCTCTATGACACCGACGGCCACGAGGCGTCGGTCCTGCTCCAGTTGTTGCAGCGGGCCGGCGAGCCGGGATGGTGGCAGCGCTACGACAAGCGGTTGATGCCCGAGTGGTTCGACCGGCTGGTGGGGCTGCAGGAGGCCGCTGCCGCCATCCGTACCTTCGAGATCCAGTACGTCCCCGGGCTGCTCCAGACTCCGGCCTACACCAAGGCAGTTGTGGAACGAGGTCTGCCCACGGCACCGGCCGGTGAGGTGCAGCGGCGGGTGGAGCTGCGCACGCGCCGCCGTGAACTGCTGCGTCGTGAGGACGCCCCACAACTGTGGGCGGTCATCGACGAGTCGGTCCTGTGGCGTGTGCTGGGCAGCCGCGAGGTGATGCGCGAGCAACTGCAGTACCTCGTCGAAATGGCGCAGCGCCCCCACGTGACGCTGCAGATCGTTCCCCTGGACGTGACGAACGCGTCCGCGCCCGCCATCCCCATCACCTACCTGCGCTTCGGCGGTCTCGACCTGCCCGACATCGTGTACCTGGAGCACATCAGGAGCGCGAACTTCCTGGAGGACCGGGACGAGACCGAGGAGTACCGCCTGGCCCTGGACCGGCTGGGAGACGAGGCTCTCACCCCGCGGGAAACGCTGACGCTGCTTCAGAAGACGGCCGACGAACGGTATTCCGCCTCGTGAAAGCGCTTCGGCTCCACCGGCCGCGAAGCCGGTGGAGCCGAAGCGTGTAGGACCTGTCTTTTCTTACCTGAGTCGTCCGACGCCGCCGAACTCGACCCACTCCTGGGTCAGTTGACGGGGCGCCACCTCATTGTCGGGCCGCCAGGTGGACACCTCCACCAGGCCGGGGTCAAGGACGTCGAGATCCTCGAACCACTCGGCCACGTCCTTCTCCTCACGGACCCTGCCCCAATGCCCCTGGGTCGCCTGGTCCATGAAATCGGTGACGAACTCCCGGACCTTCGCGTCCTCGCTGACCAGCTGACACATCACCATGCAGCTGCCGGGCACCAGCCGTTCGGCCACCCGGTGGGACACGGCCAGAGGGCCGTCGGTCTCGCTGTCCGGAATGCAGTGGAAGACCGAGTTGAACAGCACGGCCACCGGCTGCGAGAAGTCGATCAGGCGCTGGGTGTCGGGGTGGGAGAAGATCTTGTCCGTCTCGCGCAGGTCCGCGTGGATGACCGTGGTGCGGTCGTTCTGGTCCAGCAGCGCCCGGCCGTGCACCAGCACCATCGGGTCGTTGTCGACGTACACGACCCGCGACTCGGGGTCGACGCGCTGGGCGACCTGGTGGACGTTGTCCTGGGTGGGCAGGCCTGACCCGTGGTCGAGGAACTGCCGGATGCCGTAGTCGGTTGCCAGCGTCCTGACGACCCGCTGCAGGAAGCGCCGGTTGTTCAGCGCCAGGGCGCGGGTGCTCGGCACGACCTTGTCCAGCTCGGCGCAGGCCGTCCGGTCCGCAGCGTAGTTGTCCTTGCCGCCCAGATAGTGGTCGTACATGCGAGCGGCGGTGGGCACCGTGGCGTCGATCTTCGTGGACAACTGCTTTCCAGCCTGCATCGTTCCCCCAGCTCCAAGCTGCTTCAGGTGGCTTGGCTTGACAGACAATACATCCTAGGCAAAGGGCATTTGGGGATGCCAGCCTGTTGACCAAGGATCTCGGAACGGACTCGGCCGGCCGTCCTCACGTTCCGGTGCGCCGCGGGGCCGGTCAGTCCGTGAGACCCAGTGCCCCCGCCGCCTGGATCGCCAGCCAGACCTCCGCCAACGCACCCGTCGAGGTCAGATCGCGGTCGGCGAGCGTGCCGAAGCGGCGCAACCGGTAGGAGAGCGTGTTGGGGTGGATGTGCAGCGCCGCCGCGGCCGTCTCGGTGCGGCGGTCGCGCTCCATCCAGGTACGGGCGGAGACCAGCAGCTGCGAGTCGTGGGCCGCGTCGTAGCGCAGCACCTCACCGAGCACGTGCTCGACCAGGGCGGTCAGGACGCCGGGGTCGTCGGGCAGCCACCGGCCCGTCGAGTCGTCGCCGTACCGGACGACGGGGCGGCCGGACTCCACGGCCTTCGAGACCGCCCAGAGCGCCTCGCGCTGGGCGACCCTCAGCGCGGCGCCGGGCTGGAAGGTGCGGCTCATCCCGGCTGCCACGTCCGGCAGCTCACCGACCGCATCCGCCAACTCCGGCGCCCCCAGCAGATAACGGTCCTCGCCCCAGGTGAGCAGCAGATGGGGATGGTTCTCCAGGCAGCGCAGCAACGCATCGTCGGTGGTGTGGCGTACCACGAGCAGCACGGCATCGCCCTCGATCGCGTGCCGGGCGAGCCGGCGCCGGGCCGCGTCGGGGTCGAGCACCTCCTGCAGCAGCTCGGCCAGCGTCTCCGCGCCCTCACGGCGCAGAGTCTCGCGTTCGTTGCGCACCATCGCCAGCCGCAGCGCGGCCACGGTGGCGATGTGCTGGACGACGGCGAGCCCCGCGGGCTGGGCGCCCCGACGCGCGTACGCGACGAGAAATCCCGCCGGTCCGCCGGGCGCGGGCACCGGCAGCACGAACCCGCCGGGGATCGTCGGCGGGGCGTCGACGGACGCGGGCAGCACACCGGGATCCGGCGTGGGAACGCCGGGCAGCAGCGGGCGGCCCTGCGGCGTACAGAGGTAGACGTCGTATCCCGACAGACCTTCGAGACGGCGGAGCAGCGCCGGTGTGTCCAGATCCTCGGCGACCAGCCAGCGCAGCGAGCCGAAGACCTGGAGCTGGGCCCCCAGCCGGTGCCGGGCGTCCTCCTGGACCGAGGCGGCCACCTCCTGGGAGACCGCGATGAACGGAACGGCGAGCGGTACCTCGAGAACCGGGAAGCCGCGCTCCTCCGCCGCCTGGAAGAAGGCGTCGTGGAGCGGGGGCATGTGCAGCCGCGCGGAGAGGGCGAGGGCGGACACCCCGGCGTCGTCCAGCCGCTCCAGATAGGCGCGCTGTCCGGCCGCGGTACGGGGGACCGCCAGCCCCGCCGTCATGATCACCTCGGCGCCCAGGAGCCAGGGTGTCGGATCGGCGAGCTCGCTGGCGTGCGCCCAGGACACGGACCGGCCCAGGCCACCGCGGCCGGCCTTCACCGAGAGCTGGAGAGCCGGGTAGGAGAGCAGATCCTCGACGGTGAGTTTGTCGGCAGCCACAAAATCAACGGTACATCTCCGTGATGGACACAATTGTCGGTGATCATCCGGGGGCCACAGACTGCTGGGACCGCCACCGCCCATGAACGGAAGGTGGAGTGGCCGTGACGTCCTCGGCCACCGGGATCGGGACCTACGGCGTCGAGCGGATACCGGGCGAGGACCGTACGGCCCGCTCGATCGACCTGCTCCGGCTCGCCTTCGGGGCGCCGACCCGGGCGGTGCGGCTCCCCGCCGTACGCCCGTGACCAGGAGCTGAGCATGAGCACCACCACCGTCCAGGAAGTCCGGGCCGCCGCGGACGCGCTTGTCGCCGCCTTCGCCGAGGGCCGGCTCGACGACTACTTCGGCGCCTTCGCCCCGGACGCGACCTTCGTCTTCCACACCACCCCCGAGCGGCTCGGCTCGACGGCCGAGTACCGCGCGCTCTGGCAGCGCTGGGTGGAGCGGGACGGGTTCCGCGTCCTCGGCTGCGCCTCGAGCGCCCAGCTGATCCAGCACATCGGAGACACGGCCGTCTTCAGCCACGACGTGGAGACGCGGGTCGCCACGCACGCGGGGGAGGAGAGGGTCCACGAGCGGGAGACCATCGTCTTCACCCGCGCCGACACCGGCGGCTGGACCGCCGTCCACGAGCACCTGTCCGCCCGTACCACCGCCTGACCGGGAGAGACGTTCCATGAGCACCACGTTCCGCAACTACATCGACGGTGAGTTCACCGACGCCTCGGACGGCCGCACACTGGAAGTGGTGGACCCCACCACGGGAGACGTCTACGCGACCTCCCCGCTGTCGGGTGCCGCGGACGTCGACGCGGCGATGGCGGCGGCGGGCGCGGCGTTCCCGGTCTGGCGCGACACGACACCGTCCGTGCGGCAGCGCGTGCTGCTGAAGATCGCCGACGCGATGGAGGCGCGGACGGACGAGCTGGTCGCCGCCGAGAGCCGCGACACCGGCAAGCCGCTCCACCTGACCCGCAGCGAGGAACTCGCCCCCGCCATCGACCAGGTCCGCTTCTTCGCGGGCGCGGCGCGGATGCTCGAAGGCCGGTCGGCGGGCGAGTACATGGAGGGCATGACCTCCGTGATCCGTCGCGAGCCGGTCGGTGTCTGCGCGCAGGTCGCGCCGTGGAACTACCCCCTGCTGATGGCGGTGTGGAAGTTCGCGCCGGCCCTCGCCGCGGGCAACGCGGTCGTCCTCAAGCCCTCGGACACCACCCCGGCCTCCACGGTGCTGCTCGCCGGGATCATCGGCGGTGTCCTGGAGGAGCTGGACCTGCCGCGCGGGATCTTCAACGTGGTATGCGGCGACCGTGACACCGGCCGTCTGATGGTGGAGCACCCGACTCCGGCGATGGCCTCCATCACCGGCTCGGTCCGCGCCGGCATCCAGGTCGCGCAGAGCGCGGCCAAGGACGTCAAGCGGGTCCACCTGGAGCTCGGCGGCAAGGCCCCCGCCGTGGTCTTCGAGGACGCCGACCTGGCGAAGGCGGTCGAGGACCTGGTGGTCGGCGGCTTCTTCAACGCCGGTCAGGACTGCACGGCCGCGACCCGCGTCCTGGTCCACGAGTCGGTCCACGACGAGTTCGTCGCGGCCCTCGCCAAGGCCGCGGCCGACACCAGGACCGGGCAGCCGGACGACGAGGACGTACTGTACGGACCGCTCAACAACGCGGGCCAGCTCGCCCAGGTCAGCGGCTTCATCGAGCGCCTCCCCGAGCACGCCACGGTCGAGGCGGGCGGGCACCGCGTCGGAGAGAAGGGCTACTTCTACGCCCCGACGGTGGTCTCCGGCCTCCGGCAGGACGACGAGATCATCCAGAACGAGGTCTTCGGCCCCGTCATGACCGTCCAGTCGTTCGAGGACGAGGCGCAGGCCGTGCGGTACGCCAACGGCGTCGACTACGCGCTGGCCTCCTCGGTGTGGACCAAGGACCACGCGCGGGCGATGCGGATGTCGAAGAACCTCGACTTCGGCTGTGTGTGGATCAACACCCACATGGCACTCGTGGCCGAGATGCCGCACGGCGGGTTCAAGAAGTCCGGCTACGGCAAGGACCTGTCCGCCTACGGCTTCGAGGACTACACCCGCCTCAAGCACGTCATGACGTCGCTCTGACCTCGCAGGGCATCCGCCGGCGTGGCGCCGGACCCCGCACACGTCCGGCGCCACGGGAACGGGGGGACGGACGAGCCCGGACGGGTGCCGCCGGACGCCGGCCTGACGCTCCGGGACTGCGCGTGTCGAACGCCTCGACCGGCGCGCCGTCCGTGGAAGGTGAGGCCATGCGCGTCGACTTCGATCCAGAGGCCATGGACAGCACGTCCTTCTACGGGCTCATGACCTCCGTCGTGGTGCCCCGTCCGATCGCGTGGATCTCCACCGTCACCCCGGACGGGGCCACGGAGAACCTCGCACCCCACTCCTTCTTCACCATCGCCAGCACCGAGCCGGCGATCGTGCAGTTCACCTCGATCGGCCGCAAGGACTCGCTGCGCAACGTCGAGGACACGGGCGAGTTCGTCGTCAACTTCGCCTCCGAGTCCCTGCTCCATCAGGTCAACGCCACCGCCACGGACTTCCCGCGCAGCGTGAGCGAGTTCGGCTACGCGGGCATCGAACGGGAACCCAGCCTGCATGTGCGACCGGCCAGGGTGGCCGCCTCACCGGTCGTCCTGGAATGCCGGTCGCACATGACGGTGCGTCTGGGAAATTCCACGGTGGTCTTCGGACGCGTGCTCCACATGGCGGTCCACGAGCAGTTCATGGCCGGCCGACGGCCGAGCTCCGCACGGCTGCGCCCGTTGACCAAGCTGGGCGGTGACGAGTGGGGGACGCTCGGCGAGGTCCTCCACCTTTCGCGCATCCCCTACGAAGAACTGCGGGGGAGGGACTGAGGGTTCGCGGTCCGTCGCCGTACGGGAAGTGGGCCGGTCCCCCCCCGTACGGGAAGCGGGGCCGGCCCGGTCACCTCGCGGAGGGACCGCTCCCGCGGTCGGTGCCCTTGACGGGGTGCAGGTGGACGGTGAGGTCCTCGTTCGTGGGCGGCGGGGGGAGCGGCCGGGCACCGTCCGGGCGCAGGCCGTCGAGGAAGATGCGCACGTGACGGGCGGCGAGCGCGCTGGCCTGCTCGGCGGGGAGGTGCGGGAGCGGACGGCAGGAGAGCGCTCCGGTGGCGATCAGGTCCACCGCCGTCGCGTCCGGACGGACCACGCCCTGCGCGCGGGCCGTGGCCAGGAGCTCCTCCAGGACGGTCACGATCTCACGCTGCAGGGCCGCGGCCTCGGGATCGTCGGTGACCGGACCGCCGATCAGGGGCAGGACGAGCATCTCCCGCTCGTCCACCAGGGTGAGCAGGAATTCCCCGATGGCGGCCAGCGGGTCGCGGGGCGCGGCCTCGAGCGCGCGGCGCACGGTGCGATGCACCAGGGTGAAACCGTCGACGACGACTTGCCGGATGAGAGCGTCACGGTCGGGGAAACGCCGGTAGAGCGTGGCGATGTTGACCCCGGCGCGGCGGGCGATCTCGTCCAGCGGGGCAGCGGTGCCCAGCTCCCGGAAGGCGGCTCGCGCGGCGGCCAGGATCTGGTCGCGGTTGCGTGCGGCGTCCGCCCGCAACCGCGGTCGGCCGTCTTCTCGCGATGCGCTGGGAGTCACCGTGGGCCCGTCGCCTTCTGGTCTGTGCGGTCTGTTCTGGCGGATGCGTCGAGGTTACGGCAGTGGCGGTCCCCACAGCACAACAAGTGCAGGATTTTCTGCGTTTAGTGTACCGTCGACGAGGTCGGCCCGAGCGGCACGCCATGAGTGCGTCTTTTGGCGTGGGGTGCCCCCGCTCTGCGGGCCGGCGTTCGTCGCGGGCGCCGACGGTGTCTCTCGCGGCACTCCTCACCTGTCGCGAGAGAAGAGAAGCGGTGACGACCGTGCAGTTGGCACGTTGCAAGGGCAGAGCGGTGGCGACCGGCCACCGGGGCGCCACAGAGGTGGCTGACCGGCTGGTGGTCGAGTGCGCGCGGCGGGGCACCGGGCGGTCGCCGTGCGGGCCGGCGCCGTCGCTCCGGAGCTGACACCGGCGCCGACCGAACCGCCGGCCGGCCGTGGCGTACGCGTGCGGCCGGACGGGGACCCTCCCGACCGGGCCCCACCGCGTCGCCCGCCCCCGACCGAGCCCAGACGCATCGCCGCCGGAGCGGCGGCGCACCGCGGCCCACTCCCGTCACGTCGGCATCGCCACCCCCCCCGCAATCCTCCTGACCGCCGGTCGCGTCCTGGACCGAGATGACCTCCCGCGTACGTCGCGGACTCCCAGAGAGCCCTTCCTTCATGCAACCCAGCTCGGAACTCCCCGTCATCGCCTCACCCGACGGCACCCCGTACGACCCGGACGCGTATCCGGCGGGCCATCGTCCCGCGCACGGCCGCCACGCGCTGGCCGACACCGAGCCGGGCATCCCGGCCCCGGTGCTCGCGGCCGCCGCCGGAGTCCGCAAGGCGATGCTCGTGCCGGTCGTCACCGCGCTGGCGATCGGGACGATATTCGTCGCCGTCTATCTGGCGGCCTTCCACGCCCCCACCGCGCGTCACCAGCCGCTCGGCATCGCCGCGTCCGACACGGTGGCCGCCCGCACGGAACTCGCTCTCAACAGCGCGGCACCGGACGCCTACTCCTTCCACCGCTACCCGGACGCGGACGCGGCCCGCCGGGCCATCGTCCACGACGAGGTTCCGGCCGCTCTGGTCAGCGACGCCCACGGCATGCGTCTGCTGGCCGCCGGCGCGCAGGGCCCCTCCGTCGTCTCCAGCCTCGCCACGGCCGCGACCCAAGCGGTCGGCCACCCCGTCCCCGTACGGGATGTGCGGCCGCTGGCGGCCGGCGACGCCCGCGGACTGTCGGCGTTCTACGCCGCGTTCGGCGTGGTGCTCGCCGGGTTCCTCTTCGCGGTGTCCTCCTATCAGATCGCCCCGCGCCTGGCGCTGACGGCCCGGGCGGCGTCGATGCTGGTCTTCGCCGCCGCCTCCGGCGTGACGGTGGCATTCATCGCGCACACCGGATTCGGCGCGCTCCCCGCGTCCTTCCTCACCGTCGCCGTCGTGGTGGGGCTGCTCGCCTGGGCGACCGCCGCCGCGACCGGAGTGCTGCTGCGGCTGTTCGGCCCCATCGGCATGCCGGTCGCCTCCGTGCTGCTGCTGATCCTGGGCAACGCCACCTCCGGCGGCATCCTGCCCGCCACCTTCCTGCCCGGCTGGCTCTCCCCGCTGGCCGAGCTCCTGGCGCCGGCGGCCGCGATACAGGCTCTGCGTGACGCCGCCTACTTCGACAACGCGCACCTCACCGGATCGCTGCTCGCCCTGGTCGCCTGGGTCGTGGGCTGCCTGGCCGTCCAGTACCTCCTGGACCGGGTCGCCGCGCGCCGGGACAGGACCGCGCTCTCCGCCGCCGTGGTCGGGCACTGACCGGGGACGCCGTTCCCGGGGGCGCCGGGATGGCTGCGGTCCGCTGAGCGGCACGGCACGAGACACGGCACGCGCCTTCTCGCCTGCTCGGGACCGAAGCACAGTGTCGGCTGTGAGCAGGAGGCAGGTACGAGAGGCAAGTTCCGGCGTGGACGGCGGCGGGGCGTTCCACACCGGAGCCGTGCCGATCTGTTAGCCGACCGTCCGGTGCGGTGCGGCGGGGCGGGTCCGAGCCGGGTGGGGGAGGGCGAGGACCCGTCGGCGCCGGGTCGCGGGCACCGGGGGGTGAACCGGCCCGCGGCCCGGAGCCGTCCGGGGCGCGCCGACTGCGCGCCGTGTCCGCCGTACGGCCCCGACGGACACGGCGTGGTCAGCCGTCGATTCCCGGCGCCTGGCTGGCGGGCGGGGCCGTCGACCCAGATGGAGACGGTCCACGGGACCGCGCCCGCGGTGAACGAGACCGTCAGCCAGTCGAGCAGGACCCCGCGCCGGTCGCCGAAGGCGTTGCCGCCCAGGACACGGATGGCGGCGTAGGCGATGGCGAACGCCGTGACCGACCCGCCCTCCTGGACACCGTGCACGGCCGCCGCCATCACCGTGAGGCCGAACATGCCGAGCAACAGAGCGCGGGTACGCGTACGTTCCGCCGCGACGTTTCCGGAGAGGGTCGGCGAGAGCCAGCACGTCCAGAACGCCAGGTACAGCACCACGTACAGGCCGACGTCCCGCCATCCGGTTCACCGTGCAGCAGGTGCGCGAGCTGGGCGACTCCGGCCACCGCGACAAGGTCGAAGAAGAGCTCGAGCCAGGATGTGTGACGCTCTCCGGCGGCGTTCGGTATCAGGGTGTTCGCCCGGGTCTCGCACACGCGCAGCACCCTGTCGCCGACGAACTGCCCAGGGCGCTGGGCACGATAGGCCCGGGCATGGGTGTGTCGGCGGTCCTGGGACCGGTACTCGGAGGGGTACTGACCCACGCCGACCTGCTCGGCATGTCGTGGCGCGCCTGCCTGTTGGTCAACGCCGTCGTGGTCCTGTTCGTCGCGCGGCGACTGCGTGAGGACCGCGCGCCGGTCCGACCGCGGCTGGACCCGGTGGGGACACTGCTGGCGATGGCCGGCGTCGCGCTGGTGGTGTGCCCGCTGACGACCGGCACACCGGGACCGGCCGGATGGACGGCGGCGTCCGTGGGCGCGGCCGTCCTGGTGCTGTTCGTCACCCACCGGCGCCGCACCGCGCGCCGCTGCCGGGCCCCGCTGATCGAACCGGCTCTGCTGCGCGGTCGCGCGTTTCCCGCCGCGCCGGCCACCTCCACGCGCTTCTTCGCCGTCACGAACGGCGTCATGAGCACCGTGGTGCTCCACCTGGAACTGGGTCTGCACCGCGGCCCGCTCACCGCGGGGCTGACCCTGCTGCCGTGGTCCGCCGGGCCGGCCGTCGCGTCGTGGGCCGCGGGCGCGTACCTGGTCCCGCGGTACGGGACCGGGGTCATGCACGCGGGGGTCGCCACCCTCGCCGTCGGGCTCGCCGGCGCGGTTCTCGCCCACCGGTCCGTCCCGCTCGGCACGTACCCGGTGGCACTGCCCTGCGCGCTCGTCGTCGCGGGCCTGGGCACCGGTCTGTTCGCCCCGCCGTTCTTCACCACCGCGCTCAGCGGTGTGGGCGCGCAGGAGACCGGTTCGGCGGCCGGGCTCCTCAACGCCGTCCAGCAGCTGGGCGGCACGCTCGGCGTCGCGGTGGTCGGAGGCGTGTACCTGGCCGCGGACGGCACCCCGAGCGGTGCCGCGCAGGCGGCGCTCGGCACGGCCGGGGCCGTCCTGGCGGCGACCGCGGTCGCCGCGGCCACGATGACGGCGCGGCCGCGGAACCGGGGCCACGGCCGCGACCGGGCGTGAGACCACCGCCGGCGCGCGGCCTTCATCGGGCGTGCCGCTCCATGGCGTCGTGGATGTGGCGGCCCACCAGGGCTCCGCCGAAGACGACGAAACCGACGCCGATGAGCCACGACTGCACGACGAGAACGGTGCCGACGGTCCCGTAGCTGATCGCGTTGTTCACGATCAGCGGCGAGAACACGACGTACGAGAACCCGCGCAGACCGACCAGCCCCGCCATCGTGGCCACCGCGCCCGGCAACAGCGCCGACCACGGCACTCGCTCGCCGAGCAGGAAGTGCTGCCCCCACCAGAAGAAGAGAACACCGAAGAACACGGTGAGAGCGACGCGCACGATGGTCTCCGTGAGCCCGCCGACCAGCACCGCGCCACTTTCCGCCTCGCTGAACAGGTACGCCGTCAGGGCGGCGAGCCACACCACGCGCCGCCACGCGTGGTGCCACGGGCCCGCGGGGATCTCCCAGATCCGCTCGTAGCCGTTCTGCACGCTCGCGGCGAAACTGACACCGAACAGCACGACGGCGAGCACACTGAAGACGCTGGTCGTGCTCAGCACCCTGCGCGGCGCCGAGAACAGCTTCTCCACGGCGTCCGCCGGATGCCCCGACAGGCTCATGCCGTCGATCACCCACAGGGCGAATCCCCGGTGTTCGAAGGGGGCCGCCGCCGCGACGACGATCAGCAGCGGCGTCAGGGTGACCAGACTCAGTGCCGCGAACCCCATGGCCCGGTGCAGCAGCTCCAGTTCGCTGCCGTGCTGCCAGAGGCGTCCGAGGGCCGAGTCGTGCCAGACGGCTCGCGGGGTCCGGCGCCGGCGTCGTCCGTTGCGTGGCGCGTCGGAGGAGTCCGTCATGTGCACCTCGCTTTCCGGCGCCTCCGAGGCACTTGGCTGCCTCCCGCGCGCCGAAAGGCTCCCGGCATCTGGCGCTCCTTCCCTGAGCCGGCACCCACGGACGGCGGGGCCGGAGGTCCGGCCCAGCCGCCTGGGGGAACGTTGACGGTTTCCCGCCCCGCTCCTGGGCCAAACCCGCCCCGGCGGCCGATCACCCCTCCGGCCGGGCGGTGCCCTCCGGCGAGGTCACCGTCACGGCGCGGAAGGCCGGGCCGGCGCGTCGTGTCACGACGAAGCCGTGTGTCCTACTGCGGAGGGAACCGAGCGCGCCGGTGGGTGGCGCCGACGGACCTGACCTCAGCGGCACGTTGCGTGAACTCGCCGCAGTCTGTGGTGGGTTGGTCAGAGAATTCCGTCGTGGGCGACCTCGCGCGCCCGGCGTGCGGGATGCCGGGGCCGGTCACGGCGGTGGAGTTCGATCGCCACGGGGACGGCGGTGAAGACGGAGGAGTACGTGCCGACCGCGAGACCGATGAGCAGGGCGAGCGCGAAGTCGGTGAGCGACTCCCCGCCGAGGACGGCCAGGGCGGTGAGGATGAGCGCCGCGCCCATGCCCGTGTTGACGGTACGGGGCAGCGTCTGCAGGATCGCGTGATTGGCCAGGTTCGGCAGCGGGCTCCCGGCGTTGCGCCGGAGCGGCTCCCCGATCCGGTCGAAGACGACGACCGAGTCGTTGACCGAGTAGCCGACGACGGTGAGCAGGGCGGCGAGGAAGACGCCGTCGACGGGCTTGCCGAGCCAGGTGAAGACGCCGACGAGGACGAGGACGTCGTGGGCGAGCGCCGCGACCGCGGCGGTGCCGAACAGCCGGCGGACGCGGGCCGCGAGATAGAGCAGCCGGGCGCCGAGCGCCACGGCGAGCGCGATGAGCGCGTTGCGGCGCAGCTCCTCGCCCAGGCTGGGGCCGATCAACTCGTCGCGGACCTTGTCCGCCACCCCCGCCGAGCGTGCCGATGGTCCGTGTCACCGTGGCCGCCTCGGTGTCGGTCAACTCCTCGGTGCGTACCGTGAGTCCGGTGTCGCCGGAGAACTGGACGACCGCTCGGGCGACTCCCGCGTCCTCGAGATCGGCGCGGGCACGTTCCGGGTCCACGGGGACGCCGGTGGCGTACTCCACCAGACGGCCACCGGTGAAGTCGATGCCGAACTGAAGGCCACGCACCGCGATGCCCGACGAGGCGAGGACCAGGACGGCGGCGGAGGCGGCCAGCCAGCGGCGCGGCCGGCGCATCAGATCGGGCCTGCGGCGCAGGAGCCGGTCGCGGACCCGGCCGGCTGTGGCGATTCCGGTGACACGAGGACGACGGCGCTCCCACGGGCGGGACGCGGCGTGGTCGGCGAGCACCCGCGTGACCACCAACGCGCTGACCATGGAGGCGACGACGCCGATGCCGCGGGTGACACCGAATCCGCGCACGGGCCCGGAGGCGAGGAGGAACAGCAGTACGGCCGCGATCAGCGTGGTGATGTTGGAGTCGGCGATCGCGCTGAAGGCGTTGCGTAATCCGGCGGTGAGGGCCGAGCACGGGCTGGGACGGTGCCGGGAGGTGTACTCCTCGCGGGCACGTTCGAAGACGAGCACGTTGGCGTCCACGGCCATACCGATCCGCCGAGCGCCAGCAGGAGGCGAGACAGCCGGCCCTCGCGGTCCTCGTCCAGGACGCCCCACGCCACCCCGAGCCGGGGTCGACGGAGGAGAAGGAGAGCCGCTACCCGGTCAGCGTCCGCTTCACCGACCCCACCGGGCACACAAGCACCGCGAAGACCGGGGTGCGGCCCGGTCTGACCGAGGGCAGCACCATCCGGATCTGGTCCGACACCCGGGGACGGCTCACCGGGCCGCCGCTGACCACCGACCGGATCCGCAGCCGCTGCATGGGCTGGGCGATCACCGCGGCCCTGGCCGTCGCCTTCCTCGGGGGCGTCGCGTACGGCATCACCGACCTCGTACTGCGGCGACACAACCTGGCCGCGTGGGACACGGCCTGGGCCAGGACGGCACCACGCTGGGCTGACGGCGGTGTGGCGGACCAGCGCGGAGACGCTACGCCTCGGCGCGGTGACGGGCACCCCGTTGCGCATGCTGCTCGCGGCCCTGCTCGGGCTGGTCGCGCTGCTGTGCGTGTCGACTCTTGTCGGGGTCATCACCACGGGCCTGGCCGACCGGCTGGCGGAGTTGAGCCGCGGCAGGTCGACGGTGATCGAGGAGGGCCACGCCGTCGTACTCGGCTGGTCGGACCAGGTGGCCACGGTGGTCGGCGAACTGATCGCCGCCCAGGCCGCACACCGGCCGCGGGCCATCGTCCTGCTCGCCGACCGGGACAAGACCGAGATGGAGCGGGCGCTGGCGCTCCAGACCGGTCCGCCGGGCCGCGCCCGGATCATCTGCCGCAGCGGCCCGGCGAGCGACCCCGGCGTACTCGCGCTGGTCAGCCCGCGCACGGCGAGCACCGTGCTGGTCCTGCCGTCCGGGGAGCCGACGGCCGACGCCGAGGTCCTGCGCGTCCTGCTGGCCCTGCGAGCGGTCCTGGGCGAGGGGACGGGCGGGCCGCCGGTGCTGGCCGCCGTGCGGGACGACCGCTACCGCGCACCGGCCCGACTGGCCGCCGGCGCACGGGGCACGGTCCTGGAGACCGACACGGTCACGGCGAGGCTGATCGCGCAGTGCGTCGGCCGCCCCGGCCTCTCCGTGGTCCTGCGTGACCTGCTGGACTTCGCCGGCGACGAGTTCCACCTCGCCGACGGGTCCGCGTTCCACGGGACGCCCTTCGGCACGGTTCTGCTGGGTCACGCCAGTTCCTGCGTGGTCGGACTGCTCACCCCCGAGGGACGTACGCTGCTGAATCCGGCCGCCGACACCGTCGTCGCACCGGGAAGCCGCCTGATCGTCCTCGCTCACGACGACGACACGACGCGGCTGGAGGACTGCCGGCACCTCGTCGACCGGGCGGCGATCGTCACCGACCCGCCACCTCCGGACGACGCCACCCACTTGTTGCTGCTCGGCTGGAACCGGCGGGCGCCACTCGTCGTGGACCAGTTGCGGCGCACGGCCCGCCCGGGTTCGGTGCTGCACGTGGTCACGGACCGGGCCGTGCCGGGACCGGCGCGGGAACCGGAGACCGCGGCTGCCGCCCGGCTGACGGTGCGGTTCCAGTCCGCCGACCTGTCGCGGCCCGAGACCCTGCTCGGGCTCGACCTCGCCCCGTACGACGGGATGGTCGTCCTCGGACCCGATCCGGGGGACGGGCCCGACCGGCCCGACGACCGGACTCTGGTCACCCTGCTGGCCGTGCGGCTGCTGGAGGACCGGACCGGACGGGAGATGCGGGTCGTCACCGAACTCATCGATGACCGCAACCGGCCGCTGGCACCCCTCAACCCCGGTTCCGACGTCATCGTCAGCGGCGAGCTGACCGGACTGCTCATGGCGCAGATCGCACAGAACCGGCACCTCGCGGCCGTGTTCGACGAGTTGTTCTCCGCCGAAGGCAGCACCATCTGCCTGCGGCCCGCCGTGTACTACGTCCGCCCGGGCAGCGAGGCGAGCTTCGCCACCGTGGTGGCCGCGGCGCGCGACCGCGGTGAGTGCGCCATCGGATACCGCCGTCACGACCGGCGCGCCACGCTCCCGGACCTCGGGGTCCGGCTCAACCCCCACAAGGGGGAGCGGCGCGCGTGGAGCGCCGAGGACCAGGTGGTCGTCGTGGCGTCCGAACCGAGTGACCCCGCCGGCTCTTCCGGACCGGAGACCGAAGAAGTCCAAGCGGAGCGGCGCGAGGCCAGGCCGTGTCAACAGTGACAAGGGGCAGTTGCACACGGCGGTGCGGCCTAAGTGCATCAGTCCTATGGCACCAGAGTGGACTGTTCCCCCTCAGATGTTGATGAACACGGCCTAATTGCGACTGGTTGATATGCTGCCGCATCATGAGAGCTGACGCCGCACGCAACCTGGCCGCGGTCCTGCGCACCGGGGCCCGACTTCTCGCCGACGACCCGAGCACCTCGATCTCGGCCATCGCCGCCGCGGCGGGCGTGGACCGCACCACCGTCCACCGCCGCTTCGCCACCCGTGAGGCCCTGCTCGACGCCGTGTTCCAGGCGAAGCTCGACTCCGCCGCACGTGTTCTCGACGAGGCCCGGCTGATGGAGGCCCCGGTGGCCGTAGCTCTGCACCGCTACGTCGAAGGGATCATTCCGGTCAGCCGGGAGTGGCCCGTCGACACGCGCCGGATGATGCAGGCGGACCCGAAGGCCCGCGACCCACGTGAGGAACAGAGCCGGCGACTGGACGCCTTCCTCCAGCGCGCGGCCGACGAGGGCTTTCTGCGCACCGACATCCCGGGGGCGTGGGCGAGGGGCGTCCTCGACGACCTGGTGGACAGCGCCGCTCACCGATTCCCCGACGTCGAGGCTCCGCAGGCGGCGGACCTGGTCGTGGACCTGTTCCTCAACGGCCTCGGCAGGCACTGACCTCGCGCCGGTCCGCACAGGAGGGATCCGCGGGAAGCCGGAAGCGCTCCCGCGGATCCACGCCCGGGATCCCGTGTACGGACACGGATGGGCGTGTCCGCCGGTTTCCAGTTCGCCGCTATCGTCCCCGACCACGGCCGTGAGCCGGTTGTCACCCCGATGCCACGCACATCTCACCCGGTTGGACCGCGTGGCCGGGCTCGGCGGAACGGAGGCGTGAACGATCTGGTGCCGTAGGCATCAAGAGAAAGCGAGAACGGCATGCGGACATCTGCGGTTTCTGGATCGCGACGCCGAATACGGCGCTCCCGCACCGCGGCGGCCGGGTGCGCCGTCGCCGCCCTGTGCACGGCCGGGGTGGCCCCGGCCGTCGCGGACGGCGGCGCGAAGCCCACCATCGTGCTGGTACACGGTGCCTTCGCGGACGGCTCCAGCTGGAACGGGGTGATCGAGCGGCTCGAACGCCGTGGTTACACCGTCATGGCTCCGGCCAACCCACTGCGCGGGCTGTACAGCGACTCCACCTACATCGCCTCCGTACTGAAGAGCATCAGGGGCCCGATCGTGCTGGCCGGCCACTCCTACGGCGGTGCCGTGATCAGCACTGCCGCGGAGGGCAACTCCCAGGTGAAGTCCCTGGTGTACATCTCGGCGCTGATGCCGGACGTGGGGGAGAGCGGCATGTCGCTGGGCGCCCGGTTCCCCAGCGCTCTGGGGACCGCCACCGAGTCCGTGCCCTACCAGGCCGGCGACGGTGTCAGCGGGACCGACCTGTACCTCAAGCGCGACAAGGTGCACTCGGTCTTCGCCGCCTGCCTGCCGGAGAGCCAGGCGAACCTGCTCGGCGTCACCCAGCGACCCGCGGCCACCACCGCGTTCTCGGAGACGGCCAAGGTGGCTGCCTGGAAGACCATTCCGTCCTGGGCCCTCGTCGGCCGGCAGGACATGACGATCAATCCGGAACAGGAACGTTTCGAGGCCGAGCGCGCCCACTCCCACACGGTGGAGATCAACTCCTGTCACGTGTCCCTGATCGCGCACCCCGACGCGGTGGCCGACCTGATCGTCCAGGCGGCCGGCGCCGCCCAGCCGGGCCGCCCCACACTGGCGAGTTCCGGTTCCGCCGGGCACGACCGGGAGATGACCGGCCTCGGCGGGATCGCCGGCGCGTCGCTGATCTCCGGTACGGCCGCGGTCTTCCTGAGCCGACGGGTGGGACGCCGCACGCACTGACCCCGCGGTCGGCCGCGGATCTCGACGAGCGAGGCGTACTTGACGAACCATCAAGCGCCGGGCCTCACCCCCTGTTGCTCCAGTGTGACTGAACGTACACTGACAAGTCATAGGACTTCGGGCGTGATTGACTGGGGGAGCCGTCATGTCCTGGGATCACAACGACATGCCTGGCACGTTCGTCGTGCCGCCGATGCCCACCGCACCGCCGCCCGCTCCGGCGGACGCCTTGCGGGCGGTCGCGGTGGCGCTGCTGAACCTGTGCGGGCTGGGCCTGGGGTACGCGCTGATGCGCCGCTGGGGCGCGATGGCCGTGTGCTGGGTCGCGACCGCGATCCTGCTCGTGGTGGCCCTGCCCGCGGACCCGGGCGGCGTCCCCGGCGGCGCCGTCATCCTCTACCTGGTCCTGCTCGGACTCGCGGGTGTCCACGGAGCGGTCCTGGGTCTGCGCACCCGTCTCGTGTGGCCGCCGCGCGCGTGGCTCGCGATCGTGCTCGGGGTCGTCCTCCTGGCCGTACCGGCAGGAGGCGTCGCCCTGTACGGCAACGCACGGGACAGGGCGACCGAGGCGATGCTCATGGACCGGCTGGAGCGGGCGGACCAGCTCGTCCAGGCCTCCGGGAAGCAGTCGTTCACCACGGCGGAGTCCGACTACCGCAGGGCACTGGCCGCCTACCGGGCTCTGCGCGGCGACCATCCCGGTTCGAAGGCCGCCGACCGTGTGCCCGACCGGCTCAAGACCTTTTACGCCACGGTCGGTTCGCCCTACGCCCAGAGGAACTACTGCGACGCCATAGCGCCCTTGAAGTACCTCCGTACGGTCCCGGGAACCATGGGCAGGAAGGAACTCGGAGCGCTGTCCACCTGGCCCGACGACCGGCTGGCCACCTCGCTCTACGAGTGCGCGTCACAGGCACTCGGCCACGGGGACGCGGACTGGACAACGCACTTCGGCGACCTCCTGTCGACCTTCCCGCGGTCCGCGCCGGCCGGGAAGGTGGAGCCCGCGGTGAGCGCTGAGGTCGACAGGGCCGTGAAGCAGGTGGGCGGAAGCGACCCCTGTACGGCCGTCGAACACCTCAGGAGCCTCGGCACCCAGGTCACCGCACTTCCGGGTGAGCGGGCGGGTGTGGCCGCGGCCCTCGGCAAGGACGCCGACCGAGCGGAGACCAACGCGGACTCGGGGACGTACGCCTGCGGTGTGAGCCAGTACAAGGACAAACGGTTCGACGAGGCCGTCACCACCATGAACGAGTTCGTCAAGAACAACCAGCACGCCAAGAACCGGGCCCGCGCACAGAAGATCGCCATCGCGGCGGAGATCGCCCAGACCGTGCCCGCGGCGGGCGGGCGGCTGCCGACGACGGCGTCCGGCGGCGGCATCGCCGTCACCGTCAAGAACGACAGCCCCGACGACATCACGGTGATGTACACGGGCCCCGTGACCGGCAGCTTCTCCCTCAAGGCCTGCGGGAGTTGCACCACCTACTCCCTCACCAGCACGCTGCTGGCAGGGTTCACGCCCTGCCACGACAGCGGGAAGAACTACCCGCAGCGGACCATCCGACTGCCGGTCGGCACCACGTACTTCGTCCACAAGTCCCAGACCGGCACCGGGAAGTCCCCCGCGTCCGACACCGCCAAACTGAGGCCCGGTTACATCTACACCGAGTGCGCCTACATGACGAGCCTCGGCTACTGACAGCGGAGGCGCCGCCGGCCCGGGGGCGCCCGCGGGGAGGCGGGTCTCCGCGCGCCCCCACCCGTCACCGTTTCGGTCTCGGCCCCGCCAGGATCAGACTTTCGATGGCTTCGTAACGACTGCGTTCGCGCGCTGCTCTGCGGCGTCCGGAGAGCACGCTGCCGAGCCATCCGAAGGCGAATCCCAGCGGGACGGAAACGAGCCCCGTGGTGGTGAACGGGAACCAGTTGAAGTCCGCGTGGGGAAACGCGGACGTCGGTGAGCCGGACACGAGTCTGGTGCCCGGCATCAGCACAAGGACCGAGAGGGTGCCGCCGATGAGCGTGCACAACAGGCCGGCGCGCGTGAAGTTGCGCCAGAAGAGGCTGTAGATCAGGGCCGGTGCGATCGCCGAGGCGCCCAGACAGAAGGAGAGGGTCGCGAGTGGCTGGAGGCTGCGGTGCTGGACCAGGGCGGCGAGTACCACGATCGGCGTCCCGACGACCACGGCGGAGACGCGGGCCAGCATCGTCTCGTGGTGCGGCGCCATGCCGGAGCCCCGGGTGGCGAACACGTCGTGGGCGAGGGAGTTGGCGCAGGCCAGTGTCATCCCGGCCACCGAGGCGAGCAGCGTCAGGAAGATCGCCGTGGTGACCGTGGTGAAAATGAGGGTCTCCGCCCGCGACATGTCCGTACCGAAGGCCGCCCGGGAGCTGAGCAGGTACGCGGTGTGTCCCCAGGGGTCGGCTTTCGCGATGCCCGCCCGGCCGATCAGCGCCGTCGCGCCGATACCGATGACCGTGGCCACCGCGACGAACAGAGCCACCGACGACACCGCCCACGACATCGAACGCCGCACCTGACGTGCGCTCTTCGCGGTGTACATGCGCATCGTCACGTGAGGGAGGCAGGCGCCGCCCAGCACGATGGCCAACTGGGTGCTGAGCATGTCGAGATGCGGATGCGGGCCGCCGGCGAACTCCAGCCCGCCGTGCAGGAACCGGTCCCGCGCACCACTGTGGTCGGCGGCCGCGCCGAACAGTGTCCCCGGGTTCCAGTGAAAGGTCCTGAGGATCAGTACCGCGACGGTCACTCCGGAACCGAGCAGCACGACCATCTTCAGGGTCTGGATCAACGCGGTGCCCCGCATCCCGCCGATGGCCGCGTAGGTGATCATCAGAGCGCCCACCCCGACGATGCAGCCGGTCTTCATGGTGCTGTCGGAGAAGCCGAGGATGAAGGCCAGGAGCTGTCCGGTGCTGGCGAGTTGCACGAGCATCATCGGTACCAGCGCCACGATGGTGACCGCGCACGCCGTGATGCGCACCGCGCGCCCGGGCATGCGCCGGGCGAGGGCGTCGCCCATCGTGAACTTGCCCGTGTTCCGCAGGGGTTCGGCCAGCAGGAACATCAACAACAGGAGCGAGAGCAGTGTGCTGAGGGCCAGGACGACGCCGTCGTATCCGCACAGTGCGATGACCCCGCCGATGGTGAACACGGTCGCGGCCGAGATGTAGTCGCCGGCGATGGCGAGGCCGTTGCGGACGGGCGACAGCGAACGGTACCCGGTGTAGAACTCCTCGAGGTCGTCACTGTCGGGTCCGGTCAGTACGCACAGCAGGAGGGTCACGGAGACGGCGATGCAGAAGGCGACGAGGGACCAGGACCGTGCGGAGTCGCTGAAGTCCGTCATCGCTCCCGCTCCTGTTCGCCGCCGGCCCAGGGCGCCTGCCGGTTCACCCGGCGCGCCAGCGGGTCGACGTGGCGGCGGGCGGTGCGCTCGTACAGCGCCACGGCCAGCCAGGTGACGGGGAGTTGGGTGAGGGCGAGGACCAGGCCCGTCGACAGACCGCCTGTCACGGGCCTCGCCATGATGTCGGGGCGGCCGACGGAGAGAGCGAGGAAGAGGGAGAAGTAGCCGAGCGCCGCCAGTGTGGTGAGCCAGCGCTGCCGGCGGTAGGCGCGGCGGAGGATCCGTAGGTCGCGGTGGTGTCCGGTCCAGGGGCGAGGCGGGTTCCCGCCGCGTAACGGTTCCCCGGAGGGAGCCGGGAGTGCGGGGGCGCGGGCGGGGGAGGAGTGCTGTCCGTGGTGGGGTCGGGCGGAGTTCGAAGCGGAGCTGTCGTAGGACATTCCGGGTCTCCTGGCGGGTTCGGTATACCGACGGACATGGACCGCGCGAAGAGGTGGGGGGAGTTGCTCGGGTTCTCGCACGCTATTCGGCAGGCCGGGCAGTGCAAAGGGTTTTTCCTCAAGTACCTGGTCGGATGCCGTCCGGGTCTCTGACCTCCTGTGTTGCTGCTGACATGGCTGTGACGGGCGGGACGGGGGCTTCGTGTGGGGCACATGTGTTCGATGGCTTTCCGGTCCACGGAACGGTCGGTCGTGCCGCTCGCTGCGGTGTCCCGGACGGGACGGCGCTCGGCGGTTTCGGCGGTTCGGAAAGGGCGGGTCGCGGCACGCGCGGTACCGGTCGGCACGACCCGTCGCCCGGTCTCGGGAGGCATCGGCCGCTCAGGAGGCATCGGTCAGCCGGTGCAGAGGTGTGCCGTGCGCCCAGCTCCTGAGGCGCGGGCCGTCGATGAGGTGGATGTCGCCCTGCCGGCGCGCCCATTGGACGTCACGGTGGCTGAAGGTCCCGCGGTGCACCACGAGTCGCAGGGGTGTGCCCGCCCGGCGCCCGGACCGCGCGGGGGCGTCCTCGTCGGGCAGGGGCTCGGCCACGGGACGGAACGCCACCTCGATGCGGTGTCCCTCGCCGTTGCGCGCGCGCACGCGAGGCCGGTCCTGCCCCCTGGAGGGCGGGAGCACGAACCAGCCGTCCCGGCGCAGCATCCGGGACACGGCCAGGGCGAGCCCCTCCGTGTCCAGTTCCGCGAGTTCCTCGGGCGTGTAGTGCCCCAGACGCCGACGGGCCAGCGGACGGTGATGCCGGACCGCGACCGGGGTGGCGACGGTGAGGAGCGCCAGCGCCGCGACGAGCACCCCGGCACCGAGGGCGCGGAAGGCCACGGCGAAGCCCGCCACCACTCCGCACACGACCAGCACGACCACCACGAGCGCGGGCAGCACCTCACCGAGGCCGGGCCCGTAGCGCCCCTGGTCGCGCAGTGCACGGATCGCGAGCCGCCGCCGCGTACGGCGTGACGGAGTCTTCTCGGCCCCTGGTCCCCTCCATGCCACCCGGGTCGGCTCCTCCCACCCCGCGTGCACCGATGTGCCGGCGGTATGGCTACCCAGCTGAGACGGGCCGGTCATGCGGAGAGCGGGATCCGGCCACGAATCCGGCCGAAGTCTTTCGCCGCACGCCACCCGTGGGCCACGACGGACCGCGGGTGCTCGAGGTGCGGGGGCGTACCTCGTCAACTCGGACCCACGGTGCCGGTAAGCCGGACGGGTGAGCTCACGGGGGCCGGTCGTGCGGTGACCGGTGTTCTCGGCCCAGGGCGGGGAAGACGCACCGCATGCAACTCGGCAAACCCCATGATGCCGGTGATTCGGCGGGCGAGGGTCGCCCCGGTCGTTCTCGCAAGGAGTTCCCGTGACCACATACGTCATCACTGTCCCCGGCACCTTCGTCCACGGCATGTCCGACGGCGCCCGCTCCGACATCGAGCGCAGGCTTCGGCCCCAGGACCCGAAGAACACCGATCTGGGCGAGAACGAGGAGTTGAGCCTGCTCACGGTGGAGGAGGACGGGAGGTTCGCCGCCCGGGTCGAGGTCGAGGCGGCGGACCGGTCCAGCGCCGAGCACGAGGCCGTGCGGCTGGTGTCCGGGGCGCTGCGCGACAGCGGACTCGCCGAGGACGACGCGATGCTGGGGGCGGCGGTCGTGACCGGCATCGACACCGGTATCGACCGCGAACTCTGAGGCACGGGTGCCAGGGAGGGCGGTCACCGTTCTTCGCCGGTCGCGTTCACCGCACCGCGCCCCACCCCATCTCCTCCGAGGGCCAAGGAGGTTGCCCGGGCGTCCCGCGCACCGCGCGGGGCGCCCGGTGACCGCTGCGGACGTCCGGCACGAGGTGCCGCGCCTTCGTCGTCCGGGTGCACCCATGGCATGATCACAGTCGCTTTTGCCAGAAGTCGATGCGCTGTGCAGGGAGTCGTGTCCCAAGGACCTGGGCGCAACTGGTAAATGACCCGCCGGAGAACGGGGTACAGGTATACGTGGTGCCCAGCACCGACGTGCACCCCGCCTCCACTACCGAAGGACTGCCGGTCTTGGACCTCGCGCACCCCGAAACACCCGCTGCACGCCGCCCGGGACGGACGTGGATCATCCGGGTCTCCGGCCACAGCGACCGTACCGCCTCCGTGTCGTGCTCGTCGTCGTGCGGAATGCCGCCCCGCTCCCGCGACCTGACGGCGCTTCGCCGTTTCGCCGAAGCGCACGCGGCGGCACACGCCCGCGCCGCCACCGTGCATCCCGACGCCGCCTGCGCCTGCCGCCAGACACAGTGCGCGGCCCACGAGGGAGCTCACACGCACTGCGCGGGCGGCGTGGTCCTGGTTCTGCGTCACGACCCCGCGGTCGGCCAGGTCTGGACCCTGCTCGAGGTCTGCACCGCGTGCGCCCCGCTGATGACACACTCCCGCGTCGTCGGCCGCGCGCTGCCGCGCACACGCGAGGCGGCCGTGCCGGCCCCCGCGCCGGCGCACACGGCGCCGGCGACGGCACCAGCGGTGCCCGGAGGCTTCAGCGCCCCCACCGGACCGGGTTTCAACAGCGCGGATGCTCCGCCCGCTCCGTCGCGTCGCCGGTCAGGCGTCCGCGGTCGCCCGCAGCCACGACAGGGCCGACGGGACCAGGGCGGTTTTCCGGGCTGAGAGAGCGAGCCAGAGCCTCATCGCTCCGGTTCGGTACGCGGGTGCAGGCGAACCCGGCATCGCCCACACACCCGGTGGGCACCCGTGCCCAGCGGCTCCCGCCCCCGAGCGGCCAGAGCCCGGCCCACCGGCCCCCCACCCGCCGTGGCGGCACCGCCGGTCCTGTTCTCCGCGACATGCGGCCTGCTCGGCCTCATGGTCCGACCGGCGCGGTCGGAGGGCGTCACCCGAGCGACGAGGTCGTACCACTCGTCGCTCACCGCGTCGCCCCACAGAGGGGCCCTGGGATCGTGTGGGGCGTCGCACGGCATGGGCACGGTGCGACTGGTGCCGGCTCGTTCAGGGCCGAGCCGACCGGGCCGGACGTTCCAGCGGCCCTCTCGCAGGGTCAGGGAGACCGTGGACAGCGGTGGCACCTCGAAGTGCCAGAAAGCGGTCGCCGGTGCGGACAGCGCGTGGACGAGCGAGGCCCGGACGACGGCCGGCTCGGTGATGACCAGGGCATGGTCCATGAACGGCGGCACGCTGCTCAACCAGTGCGCGACACGGCGGCAGAGCTGTCGTACGGACTCGCCCCCGTGCGGCGTCGCGTCCGGGTCCGTGAGGCGGCTCGCGTAGCCGTACGGGTCGTCCTGGACGACCTCACGGACGGTGCGGCCACGCCAGTTGCCGTAGTCGAAGTCGCGCAGCGCGGGCTCGGCCGTGGCGTCGAGTCCGAGCGCGTCGGCGGTCAGCGCACAGCGGACAGACGGAGCCCGGACGACCGGGGAGTACGGAGGGAGCGTCGCGCCGACGGCACGCGCCTCACACAGACCGTGCTCGCTCAGGGGGCCGTCACCGAAGACCGCGCTCCTGGTGGTGTCCCCTGCTGTCGCGCACATGAATGTCAGGCGGACCGACATCGGCGTACCTCCTAACTGGCCCGGCGCGGGCGCCGGATGGTGTGAGTTCGTCGAACACCGCGGGTGCCGTCGGGAGGTCGTGCCGCGTCAGCGGGGTTCCGGCCGTCCACCGGCGCTCGGCCGATCCGGCGGGCGGCCGTCGTGGCGGTGTGCAGCGGGCATTCCAGCGGCCTCCGTCCGAAGACCACCGCCAGGCCGCGGGCCAGGTCCAGGCCGATCAGCCGTCCTGTCCAGGACGGGCCGAAGGGTGACGGCGACGGCGGCCCGAAGGGAGACGGCGGCGGCCCGAGGGAGGGCGGCGAAGGTGAGCGGAGTGGGAACGGCGACGGTGGGCCGAAGGGGTACGGCGACGGCGCACGACAGGGAGAGGCGGATGCCCGCACTGCGGGCGCCGCCCCGGGCGGTACGACCTCCGCCACGTCGCGCGTCATACGCTCCAGAGTCGAAGACGCCGCCCGCAGCGGACATCCGGCAGGTGTCCGGAACCGCCCCGCCGACTGGCTGGCGCACTCCCCGCCGCCTGGCCGGATCCGGTGTCGGACAGCCGCGGCACGTGCTCGGCGTGGTACGAATCGGACAGTGGTCCGGCGGCGAGTGGAGCACCTGTGATCCGGGTATTGGTGGTCGACGACGAGGCCATGATCCGAACGGGTTTTCAGCACATCCTCGACGCGGCGCAGGACATCGAGGTCGCGGCCGCGGTTCCCGGCGGCCAGGCCCTGCAGACGGCCCAGGACATACGCCCTGACGTGGTACTTCTCGACATCCGGATGCCCGACGTCGACGGCCTCACCGTCCTCGCCGGCCTCCGTCGGCTGCCCCACCCCCCGGTGGTGGCCATGCTCACGACGTTCGACATGGACGAATACGTCGCGACGGCACTCCGCTCGGGCGCGGCCGGTTTCCTCCTCAAGGACACCGACCCGGAGGAGCTCCCCTTCCTGGTGCGGACACTGGCCGACGGCGGCACCGTCCTGTCGTCCAAGGTCACCCGGACGGTCGTGGACGGCTACCTGAACGCGGGCCCCCGGGAAACCGCGGCCCACAGCCTCGCCCGGCTGACCGACCGCGAACGGGACGTGCTCGTCCTCATCGCCGAGGGGCTGTCCAACGCCGACATCGGCACGCGCATGCACCTCAGTACCGGCACGGTCAAGGACCACGTGAGCGCGATCCTCGGCAAGCTCGAGGTGGACGGCCGTGTCCAGGCCGCCCTGCTCGCCGAGCGGGCCGGCCTCCTCAAGGAGCCGCGGGGCGAGGGGCGGGGATGAACCTCGGCCGGCTGCGCGCACCGCTGTTGGACGCCGCCCTCGTAGCCGCCTCGCTCCTCGACGTCTGGGTCAAGGTCCACATCGACGAGCCACTCCGGCTGTCCTGCGCCCTGGTCGCCGCCTTCTCCCTCTTTCTGAGGCGTCGCCGGCCGTTGCTCACCTTTCTGCTCACGCTGCCCGCGGTCCTGGTCTCCGACGCCGTCTTCGCCGCGCTGGCCGCGCTGTACACCCTCGCCTCGTTCACCCGGCATCGCACCGCGCTCGCCTTCTGTGTCACGATGTTCACGATCTGTGACATGACCAGTTGGCCGTCACTGAGCTACGACTTCACGAAGACGGCGACCGTGATCACTCTGGGTTACACCGCGGCGACGGCGGCCGCCCCCGTCTTCCTCGGCCAACTCGTCCAAGCCCGGCGTGACCTGTCGCGGCAACTCGCCGAGATCTCCGAGGCGCGCGACCACAAGCGGCTGCTGACCGCGCAGAGTGTGCTGGCCAAGGAGCGCGCACAGCTCGCCCGGGAGATGCACGACGTGGTCTCCCACCAGGTCAGCCTGATCGCGGTGCGGGCGGGAGCGCTCCAGGTCGGTACCCAGGACGCCGACGTCAAGGAGGCCGCCGCCACGATCCGGCGGCTGAGCGTCCAGACACTGGACGAGCTGCGGCACATGGTCAGCGTTCTGCGCGCCTCCGGAGGGCGCCCCACGGAGCTGACACCGCAGCCGTCCCTGGCAGACCTCGAACGGCTGGTCGACAACAGCGGTATCGAGACCGAGCTGCAGACCGACGTGCCCGACGACCTGCCGCCCACCGTGCAGCGTGCCATCTACCGCACCGTCCAGGAAGCGCTGACCAACGCACGCAAGCACGCCCCCGGAACCACCGCGACGGTTCACATCCGCCACCACGACGGCGCCGTACGGGCCACGGTCACCAACACCGCGCCGACCCACCCCCCGCTCCCGCTTCCCAGCGCTCACCACGGACTGGTGGGCCTGCGCCAGCGCGCGGCACTCCTGGGTGGCACCGTCACCGCCGGCCCCACCGCGGACGGCGGCTACGAACTGCGCCTGGAACTCCCGGCCGAGGACCGCCGGCCCTGACGGACCGCGCCGGTCCGGCGGCTCCCGCCGACCGGATCGCCTCCGTGTTTGCGGCCGAATATTTCCGGGGACTCGGCGCGTAGGGGGTCAAGCTCCCCGACCGGAGGAAAAGATGATCATCCTCGGAGTTATTCTGCTCGTCATCGGCCTCGTGGCAGGCATCAGCATTCTATGGACCATCGGGGTCATCCTGGTGATCATCGGAGTCGTTCTGTGGATTCTGGGAGGCATCGGACACGCGGTCGGCGGCCGTCGACACTACTGGTGACGTCGCGCTCCCGCGCGGCGTGTCACCAAGCGGCTCGACGCCCTTGGTGAGAACGGAGAAAACCGTGAGAGATCCGAGAGGCGCGGGTGCGCCTCTCAGATCTCGTCCTCCAGCCGAATGACGTCCCTGAGGTTCTCGTGGGCCTTGCCGGGGGTGCCTTCCTGCGCCTCGAGCAGGGCGGCAGCGATGGCGTCCAGCTTGCGCTGGATCGCTCGGTCCGCCCGGAGTTCCGAGTTCTTCAGCAGGGCGAGGAGCATGAGGGTCACCGCCGTCATGGATTCGCCGGCGAAGAGGAGCCATGTCACTTCGACACCGGCGACGTGGAGCGCGACGGTGAGGGAGACCAGCGCGAGGCAGAACACGAAGAAGACCGGTGAGCTGGTGAATTTCGACGCGGACTCGGCGAACCGTTCGAATCTTCCGCGTTCGTCGCCGCCGCGGTCCGCGGGGTGCTCGATGGTCATCATCCTCTGTGCTCTCCGTCGCGGGGTTTCGATCCGCCCCGGGATCCGCCCCGGGATCCGCCCGGGACCGACCGTTCCGGTCAGGGCGGGGCGTCATGTCCTCGGCGGGGCGGGGCGGGGCGGGGCGCCGTGCGCAGTCCCGGACGACGCCCTGACCCCCGCCGGACGCGGCGGTGGCTTCGTCGCCCGCCGGCTCGGCTTTCAGTGCTTGGTCCGCTTGCGCATGCGGTCCGCTGCCTTTCCGGTCATCTCATGCGCCTTGCCCCGCAACTGTTCGTTGCGGCCCTTCCGCTGCATGGATTTGTCTCCCAGGGCCTTTCCCAGGGTCTCCCGCATCCTGCCCGTGATCTGTTGCGTCCTGGCGTTTCCCTTGAACATCACGACCGCCTTCTTCCCGAATCGCCGACGAGTGCGTTCCCGTAGGGGCGACGCACCTTTCTTCACCGTGTGGCCGCTGGGCGGGTGACGCAAACCGGCGCCGCGCAAGCGGTCCAGTGGCCCTCGAGGTCCGGCTCCGCCGATGCGTACCACGCTTCCCCGGTCACCGCGTCCTGATGCGGAACCTCGCCGCCACGGGGATGGGGGCGACGAGGCTCCTCTGGGCGTGTGCCCCGGCTCTCGCCGTCCATTCCGCGTGCACGCCGCACCGACGCACACAGCGGTGCCCCTGTCCCGCCGCCGGAGGGCGGTGGGACAGGGGCACCCTTGTGCCGGTCGGTCAGGGCTGTGCGGTGAGCGTGAAGCTCTGCGCGGACGAGCCGTCGCAGGTGCGCTGGGTGAGCTGCACGCTGTTCGTCGCGGCGCTCGCCGCCGTCAGGCACTTCCCGCTGTGCCGGGCGCTGAAGTGGTAGCGCCCGGTGCTCTCCTTGACGGGCAGCCATTGCTGGTTCTGCCCGCCCCCGTAACTCCACAGCTGCAGTGGTGCGTTGTCGGCGGTCGAGACATCGGTCACGTCGATGACCTGCTGCGGGTTGCCGCGGATGCCGGCCTGCCGGTAGCCGCCGTCGGTCGAACGGAACTGGAACTGCTGTGCCTGGGTGCCGTTGCAGGCGTACTGCTGGATCGCGGTCCCGTTCGCCGTGGCGGCCGCGCGTGCGTCCACACACGTGCCGTTTCCGGCGTTGGTCAGCGAGTACCAGGCGGTCTCGGAGATCGAGTCCGCCGGCGGGGTCGTGTTGTCGGCCCCGCCCAGCCACTTCAGGCCGTCCAGCACGAACCGGTTCTGCGTCTCACTCGCGAACGTCGACGACAGACGGGTGTTGGTCGAGTAGTCCATCGCGTTGTGACCGAAGTTCGCGTACAACATCTTGTACTTGGTGTTGGTCCACAGGATCGGGTAATAGCCGCTGTACCAGCTCTGGTTGGGATCCGTGCCCAGTGGGAAGCTGCTGGGGTCGACGGACGCCAGGATCTTGATGTCCGGGTTCTGCCGCAGGTCGTTGGACCAGCTGTACCACTCGCTGACCGCCGAGGTGAACGTGGCCGGCAGGTTCTTGGTGGCCGGGTGCGTACGGTCCTCGACCTTCAGGACCGCTGTGGTCGGGCCCCAGGTGTTCGACTGGAAGTTCCCGCTGCCGAGGAACTGGTTGTGGTACCACGGCCAGTCCGACGCACTGGTCGTGAAGGCCGAGACATGGAAGCCCATCCAGGCGCCGCCGTTGCGCATGTACTGCTCGAAGCCGGTCCGTTGGGCCGACGTCTGCGGCAGGTCGTCGAGGAACAGCACGACTTGATAGGCGTTGACGCCGCCGTTGCTGAGCAGGTCCCAGTTGTTGCTGGACGTGTAGGTGAAGCCGTTGGCCGCGGCCTGCTTGGGGAACCAGTCGTTCGCCTCCTTCTCGAAGTCGATGTGGGCCGCGTCCCAGGTGCCGCTGTAGAGCGCCAGTACCTTGAACGGGGTCGCCGTCGTGCTCGCCTGGGCGGCGGGCGGAGCCACCACGGCGAGCAGTGTCGCCAGCAGCAGAAGGACCCGCAGGACCACGCGTGTCGGTCCGGATCTGGTGGTGTGCATCGGCTGATCAGTCCCCTCTGAGCGGGTCACGGGTAGCTGACGAGGTTGGCGACGTTCGTGGCGGAGTCGGACGGCCCGCCCCGGTCGTTGATGACATGCCGGATCGTGCCCGTGCCCCCCAGGGAGACCGTCACCATGTCCTTGAACTTCACGTTCGCGTTGTTCGGCGCCTCGATGGCGTGCTCGGCGGCGACGGACGAGTTGACGTTGAAGTAGCAGTAGCTGCCGAATCCGTAGACCTGGTGACTCGTCACCGAGTTCGCCACCTTGTAGGCGGCGTAGCCCTGGGTGGAGCCGTTCATCCAGGCGCCCTGGTTGGGCGGGTCGTACGGCATCTCGTTCTGGTAGAAGTAGGTGCGGCCACCGTTGCCGTTCCAGATGGTCTGGTACTTCTGGTAGTGCTCGACGAAGAGGCCGTACATCGTCACGTCGTCGCCGTTGACGACGAGGCCGGTGTCGGCGGTGTTGCTGGTCCAGCCCACACCGCTGCCGTGGTCGGCGCGCCACAGCCAGAGGTGGTCGCCGATGACGTCGTCACTGTTGATGGTCAGGCTGGTGGTGGCCTTTCCGACGCCCGCGCCGCCGATGCGGAAGAAGACGTCGTGCAGAGAACTGGGGTCGGCGCTGTGGTCGGCGGAGGAGCCGCTCGGTCCCATCTCCACGAGCTGGGCGGAGTTGGTGGCCCCGGCGTCGATCAGCAGACCCGCCAGCTGGATCCCGTCCACGTCCGCGACCGTCATCGCCGTGATGCCGTTGTCGGGGATGAGCGTGGCCAGGCCGAGGCCCAGGACGACGGTGTCGGGCCGGGTCACCTTCAGTGTCTGGTCGAGGTGATAGACCCCGGGCGTCACCAGCAGGTCCTTGCCCTGGGCGAGCGCGTCGTTCATCTGCGCGGCCGTCGCGCCCGGCTTCACGATGAAGAAGTCGGAGAGGGGCAGGGACGCGCCCGCCGGGGTACCCGCACTCCACGTGGTGCCGCTGGTGTTGGTGCGTGCGGAGGGCACGAACACCTTCCACGCGCCCGCGGAGTCGACGTAGAGGAACGGCTTCTCACGGGTGACCGGTGCCTGGGCGACCGTGGTGTACGGCGGGTTGGGGAAGCTGTTGGCGGGGGCGTTCCTGGAGCCGACGAAGACCATGTTCCAGTTGGAACCGGTCCAGCTGCCCCACTCGGTGTTCCGCGACAGCCACTGCTGCTGCGAACCCGAGTTGACCTGGCCGTCGATCTTCGTGTCGGCCATGTAGCCGCCACTGGACCAACCGCCGTCGTCCAGGGCGAGGTTGCCGCGCAGATGCATCCGCCGGTACGGAGCGGCCTGCGACACCGCCCAGCGGTCCGAACCGTTGGTCGGGGTCACCGACAGGTTCTCCGCCGACCGCCAGAAGTTCTGGGTGGCGTTGCCCTGGAACCAGTCGGCCTCGGCGTGCACCGAGCCGCGGATGTTGACGTCGTCGGGGGAGAGACCGAGGCCGGCGACCTGGGTGTAGAAGCCGACATTGGCGTTGGCGTCGTAGGTGCCCGGCTTGAAGAGGAAGGCCTTCCGGGCGGTGCCGAACTGGTTGGTCTCCTGCTGCGAGAACACCGAGTTGAGGCTGCTCTGGATCGTCGCGGCGGGCGTCGACGGATCGAAGACGGTGACGTTCGGGCCGAGGTCCGGGGTCCCGGGCGGCGGCGTCGCGTCGACGGGGTTGACGAAGAACGACTGGGCCGCGGTGCCGTTGCACGTGTACTGCTGGAGCTGCACGCTGTCCGCGGTGGACGCGCTGGGCACGTCCAGGCACTTGCCGCTGTTGCGGTTGACGAAGTGGTAGGCGCCGCCGGAATCGGCCACCGCCTGCCACTGCTGGTTGTTGCCGCCGCTGTACGTCCACAGCTGCACCAGCGCGCTGTCCGCCGCCGATACATCGGTGACGTCCCACGCCTTGGTGGCGTCGGCCCGGTTGTCGACCTGCGAGTAACCGCCGGACGTGGCCGCGAACTGCCACTGCTGGGCCTGGCTGCTGTTGCACGCGTACTGCTGGACCGCGGTGCCGTTCGCCGTCGCGGCGGCACGCGCGTCGACGCACTTGCCGCTGGCGGCGTTGACGACCGTGGCCCAGCCGGTGGGCAGCGCGGCGGCCGCGGCGGTCGCGGCGGTCGCCTTGTCCTGCGTGGCGACCGACAGGCCCGAGACCGTTGTCGCCACGAGGGCGACCGCGGTGAGCGCTTTCGGTATCCGGCGGCCGCCGGAATGTCTTGTTGATCTGAACACGGGGCTCTCCTGCGCTGGTGGGGGGGGTGGGGAGGGTCAGCCGGTGTACTTCGCGAGGACACGCGTGTAGTCCCAGTCCTGCTGGCCCACTCCGGAGCAGCTGTCGGCGACGCCGCTCGTGCAGGGGCGGTCGCGGTTGACCGACCAGAAGGTCAGTCGCGCCAGGTGGTGCTGCTGGGCGTAGCCGAGGATGGTCTGGAAGTCGGCGACGGTGACCGTCTCGTTCTGGTCGGTGATCCCGTTCATGGAGGAGATGCCCAGGTCCCGGTACGCCTGGTCGTCGCTGTAGCCGTAGGCGTTCTTGAGCGCCGTCTTGAGGCCCTCGGCCGCCCGCAGGGTGAGCGTGCCCATGTTCTGGCCGGCGCCACCGAAGTCGAACGGCATGATCGTCCAGCTGTCCACGGTCAGGCCGGACGACGCGGCCCGGTTGATGAGTCCCGTGTCGGGGCCGTTCTGCCCGGTTCCGATGGTGACGTACACCTTGATGCCCGGGTTGTTGGCCTTGATGGTCTTGAGCGCGTCCACGGTGCGCTGTTGGACCGTCGTGTTGCTGTAGGCGTCGGCCTCGATGTCGATGTCGATGGCCTTGAGTCCGTAAGCGTTGATGACCTTCTGGTACGCGCCCGCGAGCTCTCCGGCACTCGAGCAGGAGCTCTCCAGCTTGTTGCCGCTGTAGCCGCCGAACGACGGGATGATGTCACCGCCGGCTGCCCGCACGGTGTTGACCGTCTGCTGGTCGACGCCGCCGGTCAGGGCGCGGCTGCCGTCCCACTGCGGGTTGCAGTAGCCGTTGCTGAGCACGAAGGCCAGCGTGAACCACTTGACGCCGGTGGCGTTCATGACGGTGGTGGGGTTCGGCGGGCTGCCCCAGCCGTTGTAGAGGTACGGGGCGACGGCCATCGGCGCGGAGGGGTTCGTGCCGCCGCCGCCCGCGGCCGGCGCGGTCCACTTCTGGTTGGCGCCGCCCGTGCAGGTCCAGATCTGTATCGGGGCGCCGTTCGCCGAGGTGTTGCCCGTGACGTCGGCACACTTGTCGGCCTGCGGATTGACGATGTCGTGGGCCGCGGAGACCGTCCACCTCTGGTTCGCGCCGCCCGAGCAGTCCCAGAGCTGGAGCCTGGCTCCGTCCGCGGTCGAGTTGCCGGTGACGTCAAGACACTTGCCGAGGGCCCGTATCGTCCCGTCGGAGCCGACCGTCCACTGCTGGGCGGCGGTCCCGTTGCAGTCGTAGAGCTGTACGGCCGTGCCGTTCGCGGAGCTCGCGCCGGCCACGTCGAGGCACTTGCCCGCGAGGCCCGTGATCGTACCGGTGGCGGCGGAGGCGGGTGCCGCCGTCAGGGCACCGGCCGAGAGCGCGAGCAGCGAGGTGGTGAGCGCGGCGCGCAACACCGTTGAGCGCGTCAGAGGTTGGCTGGTCATCAGGGGGGATCACAGCCCTTCATGGGAGGCTGATGGTGGGGGAGTGTTCACGTTCATGAACGATGGGTGCATTCATGGAGCCGTGGTGATCGGGAACTTAAAGGTCTGAACCAAAGTCGTCAAGAGATGAAACAAGGGAGTCTGTGAATTGGGCTCAATGCACAAGGAGTTGAACGTGCCGCAGCCGGTCGACGGCGACGAAGGGTCGAAGCCCAGGTCGCACGATCCCCCGATGCGGTCACGTTTCCGAACGTCGGTCGATCGTCCATGCGTTCGGAACTGGAAGTGATGCCTGGCTCTCCTGGCACCTCGTCCGCGAGGTCGTGACCAGGGGCGAGGTGGGTCGACCGCGCGTGCCGGTGACGGGAGTCCGGCGCTCGCGAGGGGGCGGGACGCTGACGGTCGGGTCCGACGGGTGTGGTGGGAGCGCCTGCACGCTGTTCATGTGTGCTCTCGAACGGCCGTCCTCTTTTGCCGCCTTTCGGGTGGCGCACGACTGGCTCAACGGCCGTAACGATTCTGCGCTTCGGGCGCTGAGCTGGACTTTTGTGGCCGTCCGGCATCAATGGCTCTTTTGTTCGCATCGTGTCGCGTGGCGAGGTGATCTTGATCCGATCTACAGTCATGCCGCTCGTTCAAGATCACTCCCCATCGAGGCGTGTGTGACTCACCGATTTGCTTGCAGTGAAGTCCCTTTGGCGATCCCGCTGTCGGCCCGACACCGCGAGGCCGCCCGGTGACGACGGCCGTCCTCGAGGGCATCGCCGGGTTCGTTCCACCACGTGCGGTGGCCAACGGCGAGCTGCCCGTCGCGTGGTGTGTCGACGACTCCTGGGTGCGCAGACGCAGTGGCGTCGGTGAGCGACGTTGGGTCGCGCCCGGTGTCGCCACGGGCCAGCTCGCCCTGGAGGCCGCTCGCAAGGCGCTGACCGTCGCGGGCCTTCCGCTGGTCGACGCCGTCATCGTCGCCACGTCGACCCCGGACCGGCCCATGCCGGCCATGGCGCCCCGGCTGGCCACCCGGCTCGGGCTGGGCGGGGCGGCCGCGTGGGACGTGTCCGCCGCGTGCAGCGGATTCGTCTACGGTCTCGCGACGGCCTCCGGTGTCCTGGCGTCCGGGTGTGCCGACCGGGTCCTCCTGGTGGCTGCCGAGGTGTACTCGACCCTGATCGACCCGCAGGACCGTTCCGCCGGAATCGTGTTCGCGGACGGTGCCGCGGCGGCCGTACTGCGGAGGGGCGGCAGGGGCGAGCCGGGCAGCGTGGTGGCGTTCGACCTCGGCAGCGACGGCTCGGAGGACACCTTGATCCAGGTGCCCGGCGGCGGAGCGCTGGAGCGTGCCCGCCCCGACGACTACAGGCCGGACGACCGCTACTTCCGCATGCACGGACGTGAGGTGTTCCAGCACGCGGTGACCCGGATGACACAGTCCGCCCAGACCGTGCTCAAGCAGGCGGGCTGGTCGGCCGAGGACGTGGACCGGTTCTGCGCCCATCAGGCCAACGCCCGCATCCTGTCCGCCGTCGGAGCCCGCATCCCCGTACCGGCTCATCGGCATGTCACCAACATCGAGCGGGTCGGGAACACGGGCGCCGCTTCCATTCCGCTGGCCCTGGCCGACGCCGCGGCCCGGGGTGAACTGCGCAGCGGACAGCGCGTGCTGCTGACCGCCTTCGGAGCCGGGCTGACCTGGGGCTCGGCCGCGCTGCTCTGGCCGGAGCTCCCGACCGTGCCGGAGCTCGACGGTGGCGTACCGCCCGTGGCGGTCCCCGCCGCTCCGAGCGCCTGACCCTCGGTCCTCCCCGAGGTCCTCCGTCCGCAGCCCCCTCGTCACTTTCCCTGTCGCTGCCGTCCGTTGTGCCGAAAGGAACGTCCATGTCCCCCGTCCAGACCGCCGTCACCACCGTACTGACCGAGAAGTTCGAGGTCAGCCCCGAGAGCATCCGCCCCGAGGCCACGCTGGAGAGCCTCGACCTCGACTCGCTCGCGCTCGCCGAACTCGCCCTGGCACTCCAGGAACAACTGGGTGTCCCCGTGGAGGAGAACGAGGCGGCCAAGCACAGCACCGTGGGCGGCCTCGTCGCCGCGCTGAACGCCAAGCGAGCACAGCAGGGGTCCTCGTGACGTCTCGTCAGACCTCTGTGTCGATCACCGGCCTGGGGTTGATCACCCCGGCCGGTGTCGGCCGGGAGCCGACCTGGGAGGGGATCCTGCGCGGTCGTTCCGCCGCTGCGACGGACCCCGAACTCAAGGGCTGCCCTGTCGACTTCTCCTGCCGCATCCCGGCCATGACGCCGGAGCAGGCCCGCATCGGCGGCGGCAAGGCGTGGCGCATGGGCCACTTCAGCCGGCTCGCCGTGCTCGCCGCGCGCGAGGCGGTCGCCGACGCCGGCCTCGAACCCGCCCGGTGGGACGGTACCCGCGTCGCCGTCGTGATCGGTTCCGGGCTCGCCGGGGCGGCGCACCTGGAGGAGCAGACCCTCCGTCACCACCAAGGCGGTCCCGAGCTGGTCTCTCCCGCCCTGGTACCCATGCTGATCCCCAACATGGCGGCCGGAGAAGTGCTGTTGGACCTTGGCGCCCACGGGCCCTCTATGGCCACGGAGACGGCGTGCGCGTCCGGCGCCAGCGCACTGGCCACCGCGCGCCGGCTGCTTCTGGCCGGCCTGTGCGACATCGCGGTGGCGGGTGGCGCGGAGGCGGCGGTCACTCCCGTGATCACGGCGGGCTTCCAGCGGATGGGCGCGCTGTCGGCCCGTACCGGCGACCCCGGGGCGGCTTCGCGGCCCTTCGCGGCGGACCGGGACGGCTTCGTGATCGCCGAGGGCGCCGCCGTACTCGTACTGGAACGGGATGCGGACGCGCGGGCCCGCGGTCGGCGCGCCTACGCGCGGCTCGCGGGGGTCGGCCTCTCCTCCGACGCCCACCATCCAACTGCCCCGGCTCCCGGCGGAGTTCACGCCGAGGCGGCACTGCGGGCTGCGCTCGCCGAAGCCGGCCTGCACGCGGCCGACGTCGATCACGTCAACGCGCACGGCACCTCCACGCCCCTCAACGACCTGACCGAGGCCGAGCTGATCGGCCGCGTGCTCCCGCACCGGCCCAGCGTGACCGCGCCCAAAGGAGTGCTCGGGCACAGCCTCGGTGCCGCGGGTGCGATCGAGGCGGCGCTCACGGCTCTGACCATCCACCGGTCCACCGTGCCGCCGATCGCCAACCTCGCGGCCGACGACCTCCCCTTCGACCTGGACTGTGTGACGGACCTGCCGCGCACCCAGCGCGTCCGTGCCGCCGTGAGCCAGTCCTTCGGGTTCGGCGGGCACAACGTCGTGCTGCTCCTCACCGAGGACTGACGTGCCGCCCTCCGCCGAGGACCGAACCGAGGACTGAATCAATGACCGTTCACAGCAGCATCGTTCACGCAACTGTCCACATCCCCGAGGGGCGGCAGAGCGTGGCCGCGGTGGAAGACCGCTTCCGTGCGGGCAGCCCCGCCGCGCCGTTGTCCCGCGGGGTGCTCCAGCGCATGTACGGGCTGGCCGAGCGCATCGTGGCCGCCGACCACGATCAGCCCTCCGACCTGGCCGTCCACGCGGCGCGACGCCTGTTGGCGGACACGGACACCGATCCGGCCGGCGTCGACCTGCTCCTCTACGCGGGCATCCTCGCCGACATGGAGGAGCCCGCCACGGCCCATGTCGTCGCCGACAAACTGGGCCTCGGGTGTCCCGTGCTCGACCTGAAGAACGCCTGCAACGGTGTCCTCAACGCCCTGGAGGTCGCCGACGCGTTCATCCGGGGCGGCCGGTACCGCAGGGTGCTGGTGACCACCGCCGAGGTCAGCACCCGCGAAAGCCGCTGGGAGGTGGACGACCCGGCGGACATCCTGACCGCGCTGCCCAGCCTCAGCACCGGCGACATGGGCTCCGCCCTGCTGGTGGAGGCGAGCGGCCTGCCCGGCATCGTCGGCTCGCGCTTCTTCGCCAACTCCTGGGGCTGGCGGGCGGCGACGCTGCCGAACCCCTACGCGCAGCACCGAAGGCTCGGCCATCTCCGCATCGACTCGGCGCAGTTGGTGGACTCGTTCGAGGGACTGCCCGGCAAGGTGCGAGGAGCGCTGAAGGATTTCGGCGTCGAGAGCGACGACCTGGACCTCGTCTGTGTGCATCAGCCGTCGGTGCCGTTCACCCGGGTCGTCTGCGACTGGGTGGGCGTGGACCCGGGACGGATCCTGGCCACCTTCCCGGCCCACGGCAACGTGGCGACCAACACCATCCCGCTCCAGCTGGCCACCGCCCTGGAGTGCGGCCGCCTGCGACGCGGGGACCTGGTGGGCATGTTCGGCTTCGCGAGCGGGGCCAGCGCGGGAGTGGTCCTCTGCAGGTGGTGAGCCCCCGACACCCCCGGAACACGCTGCCCCGTCCGAACCCTACGAATCCGGAAGGCACCCTCATGACCTCCTCACCCGCATCCGTCCGGGTGTCCGGCCCTCCCCGCATTCCGCCCCTCCCGCCGTCCGAGTGGCCCGCGTCGCTGCGGTCCCTCCTGGCGGACTCGCAGAAGGACGGTGCCGGCCGGGTCAACCTCTTCGGCACCCTCGCGCATCACCCTGCCCTGGCCCACGCGTGGCTCTCCCTCGCCCGTGTGCTCACCCACGAAGGAACGCTCGGTGGCCGACGACGCGAACTGATCGTCCTGCGCACCGCCCACCGGCTCGGCGCGACCTTTGTCCACGAGCGCCACCGCACGCCGGCGACCGGGGCCGGACTGACACCGGAGGAGATCCTGGCCACGGCAGCGGCCCCGGACGCCCACCCCTGGACGGACGAGGAGCGCACCCTTCTGGAGACCTGCGACCTGCTCACCGACAACTCCACGGTGCCGGACGAACTCTGGCGCCGGCTCGCGCGCTTCCTGAGCCCGGAGCAACTGATCGAACTGCTGGTCCTGGCCGGTCAGACCGCCGCCATGTCCACCACCCTCGGCGTCCTGCGCACCCCCTCCGACGATGCCGGGGCCGGACGCCCGCACCTCACCGTGCGCCTGGACAGGGAACGCTGCTGCAGCGCGGGGCAGTGCGCCGGTGCCGCGCCGGAGGTGTTCGAGCAGAGCGACACGGACGGACGCGTCACCCTGCTCGTACCGGAGCCCGATCCGAAGTACGCCGACGAGGTGCGCCTGGCCGCGGACCTGTGCCCCAGCGGTGTCATCACCCTCATGGACGCCACGTGACCCCCCACCAGGAGACAGCCCGGCTGATGACCGCGACCGCGCCCGCCCCCACGCTCGACCTCCCCGCCCCCTACGGCAGTTGTCCCTTCGACCCGCCCCCCGCCTACACGGCCGCCGCTCATGACGCCGCCGTCACCCGTGCCGTGCTGCCGGACGGCACCGCGTGCTGGCTCGTCACCGGCTACGAGGAGGTACGCGCCGTACTGGCCGACCCCAGCTTCAGTGCCGACGCCCGCACCCCCGGCTTCCCGTTCCTCTCCGCGGGGCAGCGGGAACTGGCGACGGCGAAGCCCAGCTTCATCCGCATGGACGATCCCGAACACGCCCGTCTGCGCCGCATGGTCACCAAGGACTTCCTGGTCAGGCGCATCGAGCAACTGCGACCCGGCATCCAGGACATCGTCGACAGGGCCGTGGACCGAATGACGGACGGACGCACCTCGGCCGACCTCGTGGCCGACTTCGCCCTGCCCATCCCGTCGCTGGCCATCTGTCTGATGCTCGGAGTGCCCTACGAGGACCACGATCTGTTCCAGTCGCTCAGCCGCACCCTGCTCGACAACCGGACGACCCGCAAGCGGGCCGAGCGGGCACATGCTCAACTCATGGACTATCTGGCCGAGTTGGCTGAGCACAAGCGTCAGTACCCGGCGGACGACATTCTCAGCCGTCTGGTGGCACGCGACGACCTCACTCCCCAGGAGACGGCGTCACTCGGATTCCTGCTGCTGGTCACCGGTCACGAGAGCACCGCGAACATGGCGGCCATCAGCGTGCTCGCGCTGCTGCGCGACCCCGGTCAGACGGCACTCCTGCGCGACGATCCGGACCTCATCCGCGGAGCCGTCGAGGAACTCCTGCGCCACCTCACCATCATCCATCTCGGTCTGGGGCGTGCGGCGACGCGCTCCGTCGAGGTCGGCGGGGTCACCGTCCCGGCGGGCGACGGCGTGATCTGCATGCTGTCCACCGCCAACCGTGACCCGGCGCTGTTCGCGACGGAGGGCGGCGCCTGCCCCTCCGGACTCGACGTCACCCGGGACGCGCGGCGCCATGTGGCCTTCGGCTACGGAATCCACCAGTGCCTGGGACAGACCCTGGCCAGGGTCGAGCTCCAGATCATCCTCGCCACCCTGCTGCGACGCCTCCCCGGACTGCGCCTGGCGACACCGCCGGACCGGCTCGCCTACAACCAGGACGCCATCGTCTACGGCCCGCGCGCCCTGCCGGTGACCTGGTAGCCGAGGGCGGACCCTCCGATCGTCAGGGGGACAGCGTAGTCATCCGGGCGGTGGCCGCCGCGGGGAACCGTGACGAGACGGGGCCGCGGCGGCAGTCAGGGAAGAACACCCGCGGTGGCCCCCGCGGTGTGACGCAGGCGGGCGGCGTCCTGGCTGGGAGGCGCGCCGAAATGGCGGCGGTATTCCCGGCTGAACTGTGACGGGCTGTCGTACCCGACGCGATGGCCGACCCCGGTGACGTCATGGGGATGGACGGCGAGCAGCAGCCGGGCCTCCTGGAGCCGGATCTGCTTCTGGAACCGGATGGGGCTCATCGCGGTCACCGCCTGGAAGTTGCGGTAGAAGGCGGAGACACTCATGCCCGACAGCTGCGCCACGTCCTCGACCCGGAACGGCTGCGCGTAGTGCTCGCGGATCCAGCGCACGGCCCGTGCGACGTGGCTGAGGCTGCTGTCGGCGAGGCCGAGCTGGCGCACGATGCCGCCCTGCTCACCGGTGATCAGCCGCCACAGGATCTCGCGTTTGACCATCGGAGCGAGCACCGTCCGGTCGCGCGGCTCGTCGAGCAGCCGCAGCAGCCGGACCACGGCGTCGAGCAGCCGGTCCGGAGCATCGCTGACGGCGATGCCCGGCAGGGCGCTCCCCCCGCTGCGGGGAGCGTCCGCTGACCCTGCCTGCAGCAGCAGTTCGGCGACGGCGGACGGTTCCAGCGTCAGACCGAAACCCAGCGCCGGACGTTCCGGGCAGGCTCCGACGAACTGGCCGGTCACGGGAAGGTCGACCGACGCGACGAGGTACTGCCCGGCCCGGTACTCGAACATCCGGTCGCCCAGTGCGAGGCGTTTGGCGCCCTGGGCGATGACCGCCAGCACCGTGCCGGACATCGAGGGTGCCGGCGGGTCGGACCGCTCGACCTTCGAGATGAGCACACCGTCGATGGCCGTGGTCCAGTCGGGCCGCACATGCCGGTCCAGCAGGGTTCGGAGCTCTTCGAGGTACATGCCCTCATTGCAGCACACGCTGCTCTCGTTCTTCCCGTACGAGAGAGGATCGTGCAAGCAGCGGGCAGCATCGTTCTACCTTTTCCCAGGTCAGACGGCTTGAATGGAATCACTGGAATCCCGACGAAGGTGGAATCCCGCCCACCCGGGACAACAGTCCGCCGACCCTCGCCCACGGAAGAAGGCAGTCATGACCGCCCCCTACGGATTCAACGCCACCCTGACCGCAAAGCCCGGAACGGGTGCGCAGCTGACGGACCTCCTGCTGACCGGCCTGAGTGACGGCAACCCAGGCGCGAGCGAGTACTGCGTCGTCTATCTCGTCTGCCGTTCGGCGTCCGACCCCGACGTCGTTCATGTCACCGAGGGCTGGACCAGCGAGGAGGACCACCACCGGATCTTCGCCGGCGACGCCGCGCAGGCCATCGTGAAGCGGATCGACGGGATGCTGGCCAAGGAGCCCGAGTACACCGACTACGTACCGGTCCGTGGCAAGGCCGCCTTCTGAGAGCCCGCCGTTCGACCCCCGGGCCGGCCCGCACCCGCCCCGGTACGACGCCCCTGCCCGTTGCTCCCGAACCTCCGGCACAACCCGACGAAAGGCAGCCCCCCGTGACGACCGTACGACCCGACGTGGACCCCGAACTGCGCGTTCTGCTCGCCGACATGCCGCTCATGACGCGGCTCGACCCCGAAGTGCTCGCCCAACTGCGCCGGTTCCCGTCGGCGCCGGTCGAGTCCCTTCTCGAAGGCCACCAGGCCGACCATCGCGAGGTCACCGTGTCCGGTGAGGGCGGTGCGCGGATTCCCCTGTCGGTCTTCAGTCCGTCCGGTGCCACCCGCGTCACCGGGGCGCCGTGCGTCCTGTGGATGTACGGCGGCGGGATGGTCATGGGGGATCGCCTCTCCCAGATCGACATACCGCTGGAGTGGCTCGACCTGTTCGGTGCCGTGATCATCTCTGTGGGCTACCGGTTGGCGCCGGAGGCAGGCGGCACGACAGCGGTCGACGACTGTTACCGGAGTCTCCTCTGGGTCGAGGAGCACGCCGACGAACTGGGCGTCGATCCCGCCCGAATCGTCGTGGCGGGAGTCAGTGCGGGAGGTGGCCTCGCCGCGGGAGTGACACTGATGGCACGCGACCGGGGTACCCCGCGGGTCGCGGCGCAGCTGCTTGTCTGTCCCATGCTCGACCATCGCAACGTCACCACGTCGAGTCGGCAGTACTCCGGCGGTCCCGGTGTCTGGACCCGTGAGATGAACGAGTTCGGCTGGCGCTCGGTTCTCGGCGGCCTCCGCGACGACCAGGTGCCCGGTCATGTCTCACCCGCGGTGGCCGAGGACCTCTCGGGGCTGCCGACCACGTATATCGACGCCGGCTCGGCCGAAGTCTTCCGCGACGAGGACGTCGCCTACGCCACCCGGATCTGGGCGGCCGGCGGCCAGGCGGAACTGCACATCTGGGCGGGAGGGTTCCACGGATTCGACGCGCTCTACCCGCAGGCTCGCGTCTCGGCCGGCGCCCGCCGGACACGCAACGACTGGCTGGCTCGAGTTCTGTCGCCGGTTGACGGGACCTCGGCGTGATCGGCCCGACCGACGCCTCCGACGCCTGATGCCCGATGCCTGGCCCCCGACCCCCGATTCCCGATCCCGGACCGGTACGGTCCGTCACGTCGTGACACGCTCCGTGCCGGTGCAGGCGTTCGGTCAGTGATCGGCCCGAGGCCTCACCGTGCGGGACAGCACCGCAGCCTCTGGCGCCCGTCGGATGATCACAACACGGGACGATCAAGGGACGAAATCGGGAAGGCCGGCGCCGCGCCGGACGTTGATCCCTGTGGCACCGGTCCTCCGGCGTCACTGAGTACCGCGAAGATCCTCCGTATCTTCCAGAACGGGAAAGAAGAAGATTCCATGTTCCAGCGCATCCTGGTCGCCGTCGATCCCAGCCCCACCCGGCTCTCCGCAGTACGCCTGGCCGGGGACCTGGCCCGGCTGACGGACGCCCAGGTCCGGGTCGTGCACGTCGTCGCCTCCTCCGCGACCCTCGCAGCCGTCGTCCCGCTCGAGGACGACGCCCAGGCGAAGGCCGTCGTCGACGAGGCCCTGGCCGCCCTCCGCGACAAGGGCGTCAAGGCCGACGCGACCCTCTTCCACGGACTGACCACCCAGATCGCCACGGCCATCTCCGAGGCGGCGGCGGAGTTCGAGGCCGACCTCATCGTGGTGAGCCCCCATCACCGTGGATCCGTCGAGGCGTTGTTCAACCCCCGGATCAGCGATGCCGTCGCGCACGCGAGCCGCACCGCCGTCCTGCTGGCTCCGGAGGACGGCACCGAGGCCTGATCCCCCCGAGAGGGCCGCGCCGCTGTCGGGTGGCGGACACCGGCCGCGATGCCACGGCCTGCCCCGGAACCGCTGTCCGGGGCGGGCCGATGTCGGTCACCGGCCGGTTGCCGTCTCGACGAACGGGGACCTTCGACCTCTGTCCGGCAGGACACGAACCCCTGCGCGTGAGGTCCGCGGCCACCCGAGCGGGACCAGGGCGGGTCCGCCTGCACGACGGCCACCTGGAGACGGGTGGCCTCGGTGGCAGCGGACCGGTGGACCCGCCTGCGCGACGGAACCGAGCACCCGGGCCGGCGGCTTCACCGAGGCAGTGGCGCAGCGGCGGCCTTGAGCTGTGGCCGGCGAGTCTCCTCAGGCGGGCAGCGTGCCGCGTTCGCCGCCGTCGGCGAACGGGATGGAGCCGTTGACGCAACTGCTGGCCGGACTGACCAGGAACGAGACGATGTCGGCGATCTCGGTGGGGTCGCGCGGTCTCGCCGCCGAGGCACGCCTCCTCACCGACCTCGACGACCAGGACGCGGAGCAGTTGCGCTCCCTGCTCTCCCGAGTCGCACAGACCGCTCAGCGGGGGGCGAGCGCTCCCGGCGAAGCGGACTGCTGACGCGTCGGCCCGTTTCTCGTTCGGTGTCGCGGTGTGATCAAGTCCTCCCACGCTCGGAGGACTTCACATGCGTCCATAGGGCTCGGCGAGCGAGTTGGCGGCCCTGCGTCCGCAGCGACGCTGAGGACGTCGGCAGACTGCCAGCCGGGAGACGGCTCTCTCGACCACCCGGCGACGTCGGCCCGACCGTGAGCGCCGGCCTGCCCCCACCGGCCTCGGTCTTGGAGCAGCCACCACACCGCGGCCGCCGGCATGCGGCCGCAGCGCCGCGCGGATCATCCGAGATCGACCGCCGCTGCCTTGTACTTCCCAGCCCGGGGCGCCCGTCATCGCGTCAACTCCGCCGGAGTGCAACGGGTTTCGGGATTCTTCCGGCAAGGTCTCCGTTCAGGAGCGGCCGGGAGGGTACCCGCCCCGGCATGACTGTCTACGGATTACATGCCTCGCACGAGCAGATCCCGCCCGCCGATCTGCGCGACGCCGTGGTGCAGGCGGAACGCGCGGGATTCGCCGCCGCCATGTGCTCGGACCACTTCTCCCCGTGGAGCGTCCGCCAGGGGGAGTCCGGATTCGCCTGGTCGTGGCTCGGCGCCGCGCTCCAGGCCACCGACCAGATGCCGTTCGGCGTGGTGAACGCACCAGGCCAGCGCTACCATCCCGCGATCATCGCCCAGGCGATCGCCAGCCTCGCGTCCATGTACCCCGGCAGGTTCTGGGTCGCGCTCGGCAGCGGCGAGGCGTCCAACGAGCACATCACCGGGGCACGTTGGCCCCGCAAGGACCTGCGCAACGCGCGGCTGCGGGAGTGCGTCGACGTCATCCGTGCGCTGCTGCAAGGGGAGGAGGTCAGCCACGACGGACTGGTGACCGTGGACCGGGCCAGGCTGTGGACGCTGCCGGCCGCCGCGCCGCCCCTCATCGGAGCCGCGTGCAGCACGGCCACGGCCGCCTGGTGCGCCGAGTGGGCGGACGGCCTCATCACGGTCAACGCCCCGCGTGAACGGCTGCGCGAGATCGCCGACGCGTACCGGGACGCGGGCGGCCAGGGCCCCCTGCACCTCCAGGTCCACCTGAGCTGGGCACCCGACGAGAGCGAGGCCCTGGCGCTGGCGCACGACCAGTGGCGCACCAACGTGCACTCGCCCCCGGCCAGTTGGGACCTGGACTCCGCGGAACTGTTCGACCTCGTCAGCGAGCACGTCACCCCCGAGCACGTGGCCGGGACGGTCAACGTCTCGTCCGACCTCGGCCGGCACACCGCCTGGCTCCAGGAGTACGCGGCGCTCGGCTTCGACGCGGTGATGCTGCACCACGTTGGCCGTGAACAAGGCCCGTTCATCGAGGCGTTCGGGACCGAGGTACTGCCACGGCTCGACGTCACCCGCCCGCTTCCCGCCACGGCGAAGGAGTACCGATGCGTCTGACCCGCACGTCCGACCTGTGGTGGAAGAACGCGGTGGTGTACTGCCTGGACGTCGAGACGTACCAGGACGGCAACGGCGACGGGATCGGCGACTTCGCGGGCCTCACGCAGCGGATCGACCATCTGGTGCGCCTCGGCGTGACCTGTGTGTGGCTGATGCCCTTCTACCCGACACGGGAACGCGACGACGGATACGACATCACGGACTTCTACGGCGTCGACCCCCGCCTGGGAACCCTGGGTGACTTCACCGAGTTCGTCCGCACCGCCAAGGACCGCGGCATTCGCGTGATCGCCGACCTCGTCGTCAACCACACCTCCGAGGACCACCCGTGGTTCCAGGACGCCCGCTCCGGCCGGGACTCCGCCCACCGTGACTGGTACGTCTGGCAGGACGAACCCCCCGAGGACGGCCCCGAGGGGGTGGTCTTCCCCGACGCGGAGGACAGTCTGTGGGAGTACGACGAGGGCAGCGGGCAGTACTACCTGCACCGCTTCTACAAGCAGCAGCCCGACCTCAACGTCGCCAACCCCGAAGTGCGTGACGAGATAGCCCGCGTCATGGGCTTCTGGACGCGGCTCGGGCTGTCCGGTTTCCGCGTCGACGCCGTGCCCTTCCTGCTGGAGACGGCCGGGCAGAACGACGCCGGAGCACTGCCGAACCCGCACGAGTACCTCGCCGACCTCCGCGCCTTCCTCGGCCGCCGCAACGGCGAGTCGATGCTGCTCGGTGAGGTCAACCTGCCCTACGACGGCCTCGCCCGGTTCTTCGGAGACCCCGACTCGGACCGTGGCGACGAACTCACCATGTGCTTCGACTTCATCGGCATGCAGCAGATGTACCTGTCGATGGCGCGCGAGGACGCGGGGCCGCTGGCCGCCGCGCTGAGGGACCGACCGGCCGCCCCACGCGACGCCCACTGGGCGACGTTCGTACGCAACCACGACGAGCTCACCCTCGACAAACTGAGCGACGACGAACGCGCCGAGGTCTTCGCGGTCTTCGGCCCGGACAAGGACATGCAGCTGTACGACCGAGGGCTGCGCCGCAGGCTGCCCCCCATGGTCGACGGCGACCGACGCCGCGTCGAACTCGCCTACAGCCTGCTCTTCACCCTGCCCGGCACCCCCGTCCTCTTCTACGGTGAGGAGATCGGCATGGGAGAGAACCTGGCCGCCGAGGGCCGTCAGGCCGTACGCACCCCCATGCAGTGGACGCCGGAGGCGGGGGCCGGCTTCTCCACCGCCGAACCGGGAACCTTCCCCAACCCGCTGGCGGACGGTGCGTTCGCACCCCAGAAGGTCAACGTGTACGAGCAGAGCCGCGACCCCGGCTCGCTGCTGAGCCGCATCCGGCTGTTCGTCGAGCGCTACCGAGAGGCGCCGGAGCTGGCCTGGGGCGAGTACCGCGTGGTCGAGGCGGGGGAGCGTGCCGTGCTGGCACACATCGGCTGCACCACCGACGGGAAGGTCCTGGCCGTCCACAACTTCGCGGACCGGCCGGTCACCGCACGGCTGCGACTGCCCGAGGCCGGACCCGGCGGAAGGCTGACGGATCTGCTCGACGAAGGACATGCCGGGCTCACGGTGCCCGACGACGGCCTGCTCCGCGTCGAGCTGCCGGCCTACGGGTACCGGTGGCTGCGCGTCGGCACCCCGGCCGACGACCCCGACAGGGTCGCGTCCGACTGACACCGTTCCCGCCGGGAGAGGCTCCCGAAGTGACCGAGGACCCGGCGGCACGCAATGACGGGCCGGCACCCGCAAGGAGCTCCGCAGGCGGAGGCGATCGTGCCGGCCCGTGCGCCGTTTCATCGGGCCGTACCCTTGCAGCATGCGCATGCGCCCCACTCTGAGCTGGACCCCTGCCCAGGACCTGCCGCCCGGCACCACGGATCTGGAGCCGATCACGGACATGCTGTCCACGGGGGGTGTGCTGGTGCTCAGCGGGGCCGGCATCTCCACGGAGTCGGGCATCCCCGACTACCGGGGCGAGAACGGCAGCCTGAGTCGGCACACCCCGATGACCTACCAGGACTTCACCGCGAGTGCCCAGGCGCGGCGGCGGTACTGGGCACGCAGTCACCTCGGCTGGCGGACCTTCGGCCGTGCCCGCCCCAACGACGGACACCGAGCCGTAGCCGCGTTCGGGAGGCACGGCCTGCTCTCGGGAGTGATCACTCAGAACGTCGACGGACTGCACCAGTTCGCCGGCAGCGAGGGCGTCGTGGAACTCCACGGAAGCCTGGACCAAGTGGTCTGCCTCTCCTGCCGCGCCTCGAGTTCGCGTCGTGAACTCGCCCTGCGGCTGGAGAGCGCCAATCCAGGCTTCGCGCCGGTGGCCGCCGCGATCAACCCGGACGGTGACGCGGACCTCGCCGACGAACAGGTCGGAGACTTCCAGGTGGTGCCCTGCGCGGTCTGCGGCGGCATCCTCAAGCCGGACGTGGTGTTCTTCGGTGAGACCGTTCCGCCATCGCGGGTCGAGCACTGCCGCCGGCTCGTCCGCGAGTCGACGTCACTTCTGGTACTGGGCTCGTCGCTGACGGTGATGTCCGGGTTCCGATTCGTCCGCGAGGCGGCCCAGGCGGGGAAGCCGGTGCTCATCGTCAACCGGGACCCGACCCGGGGCGACCAACACGCCCTCACCCGGGTCGCGGTCCCCCTGGGAGCAGCCCTCACGACCGTGGCCGACCGGCTGGACATCCCTCTGGGGTCAGTCTCTTAGGTGCTGCCGGTGCGCATGGTCCTCTACTTGGAGGCGGCGGACGGGAGCTTCGGTCCGGCAGAGAGCATCCCGGGAGTTCACGGAGGAGCTTCCCGAGGTGACTGGAACGACTGGCAGAGATCGATGCATGCATGAGGGCCGGCTGGCCTCAGGGCCTCGACTCTCCAGGTTGGCTGAACGCGACCATCGAAGGCGCGCTGACTGTCGAGGCCGTCCTGGACAGTGAACCCGCGTACTGAAGCAGGTCAACCCCGCACCTGAGGCCCGACTTTCGGGCGATCGGACAGGTCCGGTGCTCTTCCGAACTCGCGGCCGTGCCCGTGCGGTCCCAGGAGTTGTCGTCAAAGTGTCACGCCCACATCAGGAGTGATGCGAGGTCAGGGCTGCTTGACAGGACTCGGCCGTCTTGTCGTACCCGGTAGCGAAGCCGCGCCATTCCTTGAGGCGGTTGAAGCACCAGCCGCGGAAACGTGTGTGCAGAGGGGTCCACCGGCCATACCGCTCAGGAACATGCCACCATCGCGGCCTACGGGCGCCGGTCGCCCGTCGTTTGACGACACCCCTACCAGGCCGACCGGTTCCCGGCGTCAGACCTGTCCGCGCCGAGGTGCGCGGACGTACGACGCGGAGGAGAAGCGTCGGCTGACGGTGCTTCATCCTTGCGGCTCCATGACTGCTTTCCCCGCGCGTCGTCTTCGCGGCGTCCGTCACGCGCATGCTGTACGAATATTGTTCCCCCGTTGTACGCCTTCTCCGTGTGTCATGGCGGACGGTCGTGAACGCGGTGGGGCGCAATCCGGTGTGAGGATGCAATCCTTTGTGTCCACTTCCGTCTCACCCTGGGTTGCGCACCCGGTGTCCCGGGCTGACAACGTTGTCCTCTGGTGAGCCCGAGCCGTGCGTGCGTATGACGACGCTGGAGAGGTTACGTGCCCATCAGATCCCAACCCCCCTTGCCCCGCACCGTCCTTCCGAGACCCGGCCGGCATCGACGGCCACTGCGCGCGGCGGTCGCCGCGCTGCTCAGCGGGGCGCTCGGCGTCGCCGCGCTGGCGGGTGGCGGCGCGGCTGCGGCACTGCCCGCCGCGATCACGTCCGCAGGGAATTCCGGCGGCACGGACTACACGAAACTCGTCGACCCCTTCGTGTCGACGGCCGGCGACGACGGCAACGACCTGCCGGGCGCACAGGCGCCCCACAGCCTGGCCAAGGTCAACCCGATGACCACGCCGAACCGCAACCACACCGGGTACGACTACAACGAGAACCGGATCGCCGGGTTCACCGCGACGAACCTCGACGGTGTCGGCGGCTCGGGAGGCGGCGGCGACCTGCTGGTCGTCCCGACGTCCGTGCGGTACGACAAGCGCCCCGCCCCGAGCACGTACGCGCACACGTACAGCCACGACGACGAGACCGCGACGCCCGGCTACTACCAGGTGGGGCTCGGGTCCGTCTCCGGCACCGCGTCGTCGGTGACGCAGGACTCCGGCAGCATCAAGGCCGAGATGACCGCGACGACGCGCACGGCGCTCGAACGATACAGCTTCCCCTCAGGGTCGGACCCCGAGCTGGTCCTCGACCTGGCGAACAACTTCACGAGCCGCACCCGCTCGACCATGAAGGCGACGACGCTCCCTGACGGGACCACCTCGATCACCGGGCTCATCGCGGGATCGTTCAACGGCGCCTCGTACCAGCTGTATTACGACGCCACCACGAACGTACCCGTGACCTCCCTGAAGAGTTGGGGCAGCGACGGCAAGCTGAGCGACGCGACCACGCAGGACGGCGCCGACACCGGCGCCGTCCTCGGGTTCGACAAGTCCGCGGGGCAGGACATCGAACTGCGCGTCACGCTGTCGCCGATCAGCGCCGAACAGGCCGCGACCGACCAGCGCAACGAGGTGGGCCACCTCACCTTCGACCAGGCGCGCGCGCAGTCGAAGGCGGACTGGAACCGCGCGCTCGGAGCCGTCGACGTGCGCGCCTCCGCGCAGTCCGACCCCGGGTCGACGCTGACCAAGGAGTTCTACACGCACCTGTACCGCATGTACGCGCTGCCGGTGAACGCCACCAGCACCAGCGGAACGTACCGCGGTGTCGACGGAGCGGTGCACAAGACGAACGGCTTCACGTACTACGACGGTTGGTCCACCTGGGACGACTTCCGCAAGTACTCCGTCGAGGCGTACATCGACCCGGCCACCTACCGGGACATGGTGCAGTCGCTCATCGAACTCTTCGCCGACGCGCGCGCCTCGGGCAAGAGCCTCGGCAGCCTCACCCACTCCGTTCCGACCGTGCGCTGGGAGCGTTCGGCCGTGCTGGTCGCCGACGCGCTGTCGAAGGGCTTCAAGAACTTCGACCGGCTCGACGAGGCGTACCCGGCACTGCTCTCGTACTCCGGGTACTACACGGGGGCGCAGCTGCGACAGGGCTACGTCACCGGGGACCCCGGTACGACCGTCCAGCGCGGCTACGACCAGTGGGCGCTGTCCGTCATCGCCGACGCGCTCGGCAAGGACGCGGACGCGAAGAAGCTGCGTACCCAGTCGACCATGGCGATCGACAACCTCGTGAAGTCCGACGCCTGGACCGCGTCCGACGGCACCAAGGTCGGTCTGCTCACCCCGCGCGCGTCCGGCGGCGACTGGCAGAGCGCGGACCACGAGAAGTTCGAGGCGGCCGGCCTCTACCAGGGCACGCTCTGGCAGTACCACTGGTACGACGCCTACGACATGGGCGGCCTCATCCAGGCCATGGGCGGAGACGAGGCCGGCAAGGCCGCGGTCAAGCACATGTTCGGCGAGGACTCCAGCGTCGACGACGGCTCGACCATGCTGCACTCCAACGCGAACGAGATCGACCTGCAGGCCCCGTACCTCTTCAACTACGTCGGCGAGCCGAGCCTGACGCAGAAGTGGGTGCGCGCCATCTACACCGGCACGACCTGGAACCGCTACATCGCGACGGGCTCCACCAACGAAGCCCCCAGCTCAGGCGGCCAGTTCACCCCGCCGGTCAAGACCCAGGTCTACAAGCTCTCCCCGAACGGCTTCCTGCCGACCATGGACAACGACGCCGGCACCATGTCGACCATGTTCGTCGGCGCCGCCCTGGGCCTGTTCCCGGTGACGGCCGGTTCCAGCCAGTTCCAGATCGGCAGCCCGTTCTTCGACTCCACGACGATCAGCTACGCCAACGGCTCCCGGTTCACGGTGAAGGCCGACGGCGTCTCGCCGAGCAACTACTACGTGCAGAGCGCGTCCCTCAACGGCAAGCGTTTCGACAACACATGGCTCGACTACTCGCAGATCATCTCCGGCGGCACCCTGGACTTCACCATGGGTTCCAAGCCCTCCCAGTGGGGCGCCCACACGAAGCCCGCGTACTCGCTGAACACCGACAAGGGCAGCGCGGGTGACGGCGGCCCGGGAACGGGCAAGGGCGACACCGTCGTCTCCGTCCACCCGGGCACCGTGAACACCACCGCGGACGGCACCGTCGACGGCAGTGTGAAGCTCACCCTGTCCGGACCGGCGTCCTTCGCCGCCCGCAAGGGAACCAGCCTCACCAGGACCGGGGCGGCGAGCGTGACCGGCCTGCCGGGCGGTGTCACGGCGGACCTCCGCGTCAGCGACTCGCGCACGGCGACGCTGTCGCTCACCGGCACCACGAAGGTCGACGCACGCTTCGGCATCACGTTCCGCGACGCGGCCTTCGCCCACGGCGTTCGGGCCTCGACCGTGAGCGGCACCGGGATATCCGCGACCGACCCGCTCGTCATCTCGGCCGCGGCGGTGCAGCGCAAGGCCCTCGGCGCACTCGTCGACCAGGCGTCCCTGGTGCGCAGCGGCAACTACTCCGAAGGTTCCTGGAGTCTGTTCCGGTCGGCGCTCGAACGCGCGCGGACCGTCCTCGCGGACACCACCTCCGCGACGGGCACGATCATGGCCGCGCACGACGCGCTGCAGACCGCCGTCGACGCGCTCACCATCGACGAGGGCGGCTACGCCGTCCTGCAGGCCGAGGCCCCCGACCAGATGGAGGGTCCCAGCCTCGTGAGGGAGGCGTACTACTCGGACGGCGACCTCGGCGGCGTCACCGAGGGAGCGTGGGAGCGGTACGCCAAGCTGGACTTCGGCGGGGTCGCCCCGCGGAGCGTCTCGGTCCGCTACGCCAACTCGCAGGCGACGAACGCGAAGCCGAGCAGCGTCGACATCCACGCCGGCGCCGCCGACGGTCCGGTCGTCGCCACCGTCTCGCTTCCCGGAACCGGCGGCTGGCAGTCCTACAACACGGTGCAGGCGGCCGTCACCGACCCGGACGCCCTGCTGGGCGCGAAGAGCGCGACGTTCGTGTTCCACGCCCCGTCCGGCCAGCAGTGGGTGTCGAACTTCGACTGGTACCAGTTCTCGCCGTACGAGGTGTCTTCGTCCCCCTCGACCACGCTCGCCACGCTGACCGCGGTGAACAGCACCACGACCGGCGGCGGTTCGGCCCCGCTCAACCTCTCGAACGGCATCTTCGAGAACGTGACGAACGGCGCGTGGGCCGAATGGAAGGACACGAACCTCCGCGACGGCGCCGACACCGTCACCGTCCGCTATGACAAGCCCCAGTCGCGGGCGGCCTCGGACTCGCACATCGAACTGCACCTCGGTTCGAAGGACGGCCCGAAGACGGTGGACATCCCCCTCGACTACAGCGGATCGGGCTGGGGAACCATCGCCACCACGAGCGTGCACCTGGACCCGAGCGTCTTCACCGGCGTCCAGGACGTGTACGCCGACTTCGTCTCCAGCACGCAGTCCGCGTCCCAGCCCTACGTGGGCAACGTCTACTCGCTGACCCTGACGCAGGACACCAACGTCCCCGTCGGCTTCGACGCCACCGCGTTCCGCTCGAACAGCGGCGGCGGCCTCAAGAGCGAGCCGGTCGGCTGGACCGGCGCGGGCTCCACCACCGACCTCGGCGGCACCTACGACGGAGCCTGGCTCGACTACGGGGACATCGACTTCGGCAGCTCTTCCAAGAGCACCGTCACGATCACCTACGTCAACAACTCCGCTCGCTGTGGCACCGGTTCCGCCGTCCAGCTCTACCTGGACTCCTTCGACGCGGCCAACCCCGGCACGCCGTACGCGACGGTGCCCTTTCCGGTCACGGGAGCCGCGTGGTCGTCCGGAGGCACGACGAGCCTGACGCTGCCCAAGGCGATCACCGGCACGCACGCCGTCCACCTGCGGCTGACGACGAACCCGGACTCCTCGCACCCGTACGTGGCGAACCTGGGCCGGATCACCTTCACCCACGTCGACACGCCGGCCGTCACCGACAAGGCCGCCCTGCGGAAGGCGATCGAGCAGTACGAGGGGCTCTCCGCCGACGCGGCGCGCTACGACACGATCGACTTCGGTGTGTACCGGCGCGAACTCGCGTCCGCACACGCCCTCGTCGACGCCGACGGCGCGACCCAGCTCGAAGTCGACACCCAGACCCGCAGTCTCACCCTCGCCGCGGGCCAGCTGATCCCGCTCCCGAGGCTGCGGCTGGAGGACCTGGTCGCGACCGCCTCGGCCCTCGACAACACCCGCTACACGGACGCGTCGTGGAAGGCGTTCACCGACTCGCTCGCGGCGGCGAAGACCGCGCTCGCGAACGACACGTCGACGGACGCGTCCCTCACCGCCCGCTACGACGCCCTTCGTCATGCGCAGTCCGCACTCACCACGAAGCCCAGGACGGCGCCGGCCGCGCCTGACACCGTGTCGGCCACCTCGTCCGGCACGAGTGTGACCGTCGCCTGGTCCGCCCCCGAGGACACCGGCGGTTCACCGGTCACCGGTTACAAGATCACCCTCAGTGACGGCCACCAGGTCGAGATCGACGATCCGAACAGCCGGAGCACGACGTTCACCTGGCTGCGGGCCGGAAGGTCGTACACGGCGCGCGTCCAGGCGGTGAACAAGTTCGGCGCCTCGCACCCGAGCGCCGCCACAGCACCCGTGGTGACCGGGGGCGGCAAGCCGCAGACGCCGGGCGTGACGGGAGTGATCACCGACGGCGAGCAGGTCCGCGTGACCTGGCGGGCGGCCGGCGACGGCGGATTCCCGATCATCGGCTACACCGTGGCCCTCGACGACGGAACCATCGCGCACGTTCCCGCCACCACGGGCACGACGCTGCTCACGACCGCGAGCAAGGCGAAGGCGCACACGGCCACCGTTACCGCGGTCACCCTGGCCGGATCCTCGGACGACTCCACCGCGACCACCGCGGCGGCCGCCGTGGCGGACGCCTCCGACCCGACGTACGTGCCGTCCCCCTTCCCGGACGACACGCTGAACGCGACCTACGCGTCGGACAAGTGGCCGGGCACCGGCGACGGGACCGACTACTTCAACGATCTGCTCGACGGTGTCCACGACCTCCACTCCGACGTCCTCGGAGCCAACACCGAGGTGGTCCACGGCTCCCCGCTCACCGCTCAGAACGACAAGATCGCCGTGAGCATCAACAACGCGGCGACGCAGAAGGAGGTGGACCGGGCAGAGGTCGACGCGACGAACAGTGCCACCGTCACGATGGCCGACGGCCTCGGGTCGCGGCTCGGCCGGATCTACACGGACGCCCTGAACGGCGGCCAACTGCCGAAGACCAGCGCCCTGTTCTCCCGCGTCACGAAGGGCCTCGACGAGGTCGACGCGGCGAAGAACCACTACGGCTACCTGCGCCCGTTCGTGCGGCTCGGGTTCGTCGGTGACGGCGGCGACATCTACGAGTCGCAGGACGGCTCCTACGGCAGCCTCACCACCAGCGGCTCGTACCCGAGCGGTCACACCTACGGCGGCTACGAGGCCGGGACCGTCCTCGCCACGCTCCTGCCGGAGCTGGCACCGTCGATCCTCGCGCGCACCTCGGAGTACGGGAACAACCGCATCGTCCTCGGGTTCCACTACCCGATCGACGTCATGGGCGGCCGCATCACCGGACAGGCCACCGTCGCGCACCGGTGGGCGGACCCCGACTTCGAGAAGCTGCTGATGCAGGCCCACACCGAGATGGAGAACGTGCTGCTCGCGCAGTGCGAGAAGGAGGGGTACGGCGACACGCTCGCGGCCTGCGGGGGCGACTCCTACGGGGGGCTGAGCACGTCGCAGCACGTCGACCTGTACACGCAGCGCCTGACCTACGGGTTCTCCCAGGTGGCGAAGGCCGGGCAGGTTCTCAAGACGCCGTGCGACGCGGCAGCCCTGCTCATCACGGCCTTCCCGGACCTCACCACCGAGCAGCGCACGCAGATCCTGGAGCAGACCGCGACGGACTCCGGCTACCCGCTCGACCTCACCGCGGACGGCGGAGCGAGCTGGGAGCGGATCAACCTGGCGGCGGCGATGACGGCGCACGTGGTCGTCAACGCCGACGGTTCGGTCACGGTGAAGAACTTCTCGGACGCCACCAAGGCCAGTGTCGCCGACGCCAAGGCCATCACTGTCGGAGGTGTCGCGATCGACGGGTTCGATCCGAACGTGTCGACGTACGTCGTCGACTGGCCGAAGGGCAAGAGGATCCCGGCCGTCTCCGCCGTACCGGCCCGGTCCGGCGCACGGGTGAAGGTCACCGACGGCAGTTCGGTCCTCTCCTCGACCGGGCACCGGTTCACCACCCGCACCATCAAGGTGACCTCCGCCAACGGTTCGTTCACGCGGACCTACACGGTCGGGTTCCAGCCCACGGACCGTGACGACCGGCCGGTCGCGGCCGGCGGCACCGGCGGATACCGCGACGCCGGAGGGCCGAGCCTGTGGTCCCTTTCCGGCCTGTCGGGCCCCGGCGGCGTCGGGTCAGGCCTGATCGGCGGCACCGGACTCCGGTCGCCAGGCGCGGAGTTGGCGCGGCCCATGGGAATCCGTGGGGCGAAGGGCACGACGTGACCGCCTGACGCGCCGTGAGTCGCGGGCCCCGGCAGATTCCTGCCGAGTCTCGGGAGTCAGGGCCGTCAGCCGCCGGCCCCTCCGGATGAACCGAAGAGGTTCGTCCGGAGGGGCCGTTGTCGTCGACGGCACCACCGTTCACGCCCGGATCGTCGGCCCCGGAGGGTCCAGCCGTCGGCCGCGGGCCCGGCGAAGGAGAAGTGGCCGCTGCCGGCGTCCGCCGGTTCGGGATGCCCGTGTGACCTCGGACGCGGTTCCGGCCGAGCACGTTCTCGAACGGACAGCCCCTACGGCGTGGTGGCCGCCGTGCGGTAGAACTCGGCCGCGGTGACGGAGGCGGGGACGCCGAGTTCGGCCGCGACCGCGGTGATCGCGGCGTCGCCGACGGTGAGGTCGGCCTGTCCGTCGGTGGTGAAATGCGGGGCGATGAACGTGTCGTAGTGGGCCCGGACCTCGTCCGCGGTGTGTCCGCCGAGGAACGTCTGCATGTGCCGCACCGTGGTGTCGGGGTCGTTGCGGATCACTTGCAGGGCGCGCCGGTGGGCCCGTAGGACGGCCTGGACCGCGGGGTCGTCCGGGTCCGTGTAGGTGGGATCGACGGCCAGGCCCACGGTGGGGATCCGGAAGTGGTCGCCGACCCACGCCAGTACGTTCCAGCCGTGTTCGGCGGCCACGGCCTCCGGAGCCATGGTGCTGCCGACCAGGGCGGCGTCGATCTTTCCCTCGTGCAGCAGGCGCAGGTCCATGCCGTAGTCCCCGGGCGACCGGACGACCGTGTGGATGTCGCGGTCCGGGTCGAGACCGGCCCGGCGCAGCACGATCCGGGTGAAGCAGCCGGGTGCGGTGTGCGGGGCGTGGACCGCCAGCCTGCGGCCGGCCAGGTCGGCCAGGGAGGTCAGGCCGGGGCGGGCGAGGAACCAGAACAGCGGGCGGGTGGTGTTGACGTTGAGCGCGACCCAGGGGGTGCCGTCGGTCAGGCGGGACAGCAGCGCCCGGCCGAGTCCGATGGTGGCGCCGCGGCGCAGCCGCTCGTCGTCCCAGGTGCAGCCGTCGCGCAGTGCGACGTGGACGCCCTCGTCGGCGTAGAAGTCCTGCTGGTCGGCGATGTAGGCGGCCAGTTCCTCGTGCAGGCCCCGCCCGACGTAGGCGAGATCGATCGTGTGCATGAACGCCTTTCCTTGATCGTGTAGCCACCTGTGCCCGCGCGTGCCGCAGGCGGAGGGCGCTGTGGCCCATGGCGCTGGAGTGACGGTGTGCTGGAAGCGGTACGGCCGGATGACGGATCCGGACGGTACGGCCTCGTGCGCGAAGGACGGGGACGACACGGCCTCGTGCGCGAAGGACGGACGGCCGTCAGTACATGGCCATGCCGCCGTTGACCGCGGCCGTGGTGCCGGTCATGAAGGAGTTGTCCTCGGTGGCGTAGAAGGCGATCGCGTGGGCGACGTCGTCCGGGTGGGCCAGGCGGCCCAGGGGAGTGGCGGCGATCTGCCGCTGCTTGTGCGCGTCGTCGAACACATCCGTCATACGGGCCATGCGGGTGTCCTCCACCGGGCCTGCCGCGACGATGTTGACCGTGATGCCCTTCGGGCCCAGTTCCTGGGCGAGGTAGCGGGCGAACTGCTCCAGTGCCGCCTTGGCCGTGCCCAGGGCGATCATGTTCTCGCGCGGCCGTCGGCTGAGGCCGGTACTGATGTAGACGATGCGTCCCCAGCTCTGTTCGGCCATGGCGGGCAGGACCGCTTTCGTGACCGCGAACGCCGCCCGCATCTCCCCGTCGAGCTTGTCGCCCAGTTCGTCCCACGTCATCTCCTGGAACGACTTGACCGCATACGGGATCAGCGCGTTGTGCACGAGCACGTCGACGCCGCCCCATGCCGCCCGGACCTGCTCGACCATGCTCTCGACCGCCGCCACCTCGCGCACGTCGGCCTGCACGGCCATGGCCTGGCCGCCCGCGGCCTCGATACCGGCCACGACCTCCTCGGCCGCCGTGGTGTTGCGGAGGTAGTTGACCACCACGCGCATCCCTCGCGCGGCCAGAAGGCCCGCGGTGGCCGCGCCGATCCCACTGCCGGCCCCTGTCACCAATGCCACCCTGCCGGTCGCCCCGGTCATGAGGTCACCTCCTGCTCGTCATCGCGGACTGTCGGAATGACCGCCTCGCGTAGTTCGCCGTCGGGGTGCGCCGGGCATATCGCCCCGTGGAGCACGGTGTCGACGGTCGCCCGCAGCAGATCGGCCGCGGTCCAGTCGAGTTCACGCGGCAGCTCCGAGGTGAGCAGCCGCTCCACCGCGCCGCGGGTGATCTCGCTGAGCAACTCGGGTGGTGCCGGCAGCAGTCCCTGCCGGTGACCTTCCCGGAACAGTTCGTCGAGCCGCGCGTAGACCACGGCGTCCACACGCTGCTCGACGTACTGGCGGAGCATCACATCACCTCTGCCCGAGGCGAGTTGGGCCGCGCCGATGCGTCCGAGCTCACTGCCCGCCGCGAGCAGGAAGCGCTGTACCCGCACATCGAACGGCTGGCCCTCCGCCTCCTCGGCAGCGGCCACCAGCGTGGCCTCCACCGCCGCGAACTGCCGGTCCAGCACCGCGGTCAGCAGACTGCGTTTGTCCGGGAAGTGACGGTAGATCGTCTTCTTGCTCATCCCGAGCTCGCGGGCGAGATCATCCATGCTCACCCGGGCGAAACCCGCTGCGAGGAAGAGCCGGCCGGCCGCCTCCACGATCACATCAGCACGCTGTCCACGCTCATTGGAGAATTGCGAAACTGATTCAGTTTCCATAGTTTCCATGCTGGCTTCATGTTCTTGCGCTGTCAAGGCATGCCGGACGTGCGGCCCCGCGTGGCCACGGCGGAGGAGAAGGACGCGGGCGGCGGGGCTGCGTGCCTTCCGCACGCGCCGGCTTCAGCACCCCGCCGGCCGGCGGTGGCCGGATCCGCGGGTGTCCTATGCGGCGGTGCCGAGCCCGATGAGCAGCAGGGCGATGTCGTCCGTCCGCGTGGCGGTCTGTCGCGCGTGGTCGATCAGGGCTGTGGCGAGTCGGTCCATGGGCTGGGGCCGGGCGGCCTGGGCGAGTTGAGCGGCGAGCCCGCTCATGGCGTCGTCCAGGTCGACTCCGGCGGTCTCGACGAGTCCGTCGGTGTACAGGGCGAGGACGGTGCCGGGTGGCAGCGGGATCTCGGTGGAGGGAAAGTCCGCGTCGGGGTCGATGCCGAGCAGCAGTCCGGGCGGCAGAGCGAGGACCTCGGCGTGTCCGTCCGGATGACGCACGACCGGCGGGGGATGCCCGGCGGTGGCCAGGACGGCCCGGTGGCGTGCGAGGTCGAGGTGGGCGTACAGGCAGCTGACGAACCGGCCCGGGTCCATGTCGACCAGCAGGCGGTTGGCCTGCGTGAGGGCGTGGGCCGGGGTGGCCCCGGCGAGGGCCTGGGAACGGATGGCGGGGCGGATGCGGCCCACGAGTGCGGCGGCCGTGGCGTTGTGGCCCTGGACGTCACCGATGACGGCGGCCGCGGTGGTGTCGTCCACCCGGACCAGGTCGTAGAAGTCGCCGCCTATGTCCATGCCGCGGACGCTGGGCAGATAGCGGGCGGCCGCGTCCAGTCCGGGCAGGTCGGGCAGCGAGTCGGGAAGCAGGGCCGCCTGCAGGGTCTGCGCGAGCTCCATGCTGGTGTCGTACAGGCGGGCCCTTTCCATCGCCTGCGCGATCAGACCGGCGAGTGCGGTGAAGACGACCCGCTGCCGGGCGGGGAACGAGCGGGGACTGTCGAAGGCGAACACGCACGAACCCACCGGGTGCCCGGAGGCGATCAGCGGCAGGAAGGCCCAGGCGTGCAGACCGTCCTGGGGGAGCAAGGCCGGGTAGGCGCGGGACAGCTCCTCGAAGGTCGGGAAGAAACTGGGCACGCCGGTGGCGAGGACCTGGACGGCGGGCGCCGGGAAGGTCAGCGGCACTCCGTCGAACTGTTTGAGGAGCCGGGTCCGGTATCCGCGGCAGCCGATGACCCGCATGCGGCCGTCCTCGGCCGCGAGCAGGGCCACGGTCCGGGCCCCGAAGGCCGGCAGCATCTCTTCGGTGATCAGATCGACCACGTCGCACACGCCCACGGCTTCGGAGAGCGCGGCGGCCAGGTGCAGTACCCGGTAGACCTCGCCCAGCCGGATCGGTTCGCCCTGGGGCGTCTCCGTCCTGGCGGGCGCACCCTGCGAGGCCCCGTCCGGATCCGTCGGCGAGATGCGGACGCTCACCCCGGATCCGTCGGGATAGAGCTCGAACGCGAGCCACCGGTCCGGTGGGGCCATGGCGGTGTAGTAGCCGGGCTCCCGGCTGATCACGGCGGCGCGGTAGTGGTCCTCGAACACCGGGTCGGCGCACCAGGCCAACGACTGCCAGGGGCGGGTGCCGATCAGATCGGGGACGCTGCCGCCGAGGAGGGCGGCGGCGGTGGCGCTGACATAGGTGAACCTGCCCTCGAGGTCGAGGGAGCAGCTGCCCTCCGGCAGCCGTTCGACGAAGTCCACCGCGGCCAGCGCCTCGCCCGGCCCCCGTCTGCGGGCGGGCGGCGGCGGCAGACTGCGTGGCGTTGGTCCGGGAAGGACGGCGTGCCCGGTGCCGGCGGCGTCACGCAGCAACCGCCCCAGGCTCCTGGCGGCGGCCCGGACCCGCTGGGGGCTCGGACCGGTGGCACGGACCCGCTCGGGGCCCGGACCGGCGGGCCCGGCGGTGTCCGAGCCGGGCCAGAACAGCAGCAGCGCGCCCCAGGCCGTGGTCCCGGTGAGGATCGGCGCCGCTGCCACAGCATGGTGGTACGGCAGCGCGATCGCCTCGCGCGGGTACCGACGGGCGGTCTCCTGGGGGTCGCCGAGCCAGACCAACCTCCGTTCGCGCACCGCGTCGGCCACCGGTACGGGACTGGACAGCGCCACCCCGAACCAGGGCGCGAGGTACTCCGCCGGGATGCCCGCGATCGCCTCCAGCCGCAGCGCCCGTCGGTCGGAGGTCAGCAGGAAGACCGCTCCCGCGTGCACGCCCGTGTCGCGCATGGCGAGTTCCAGCAGCCGGTCCAGCTCCGACCGGCGCTCCGACTCGGTGGGCGAAGGGGGGCGGGACCCGTAGGGGTGCGCGGCGCCGTCTTCCCGTATGGCGCACATACCAGAACCCTACGTCCGCACCGGCCGGCCCCGCGCGGGAGGCGCGGCTGCGTGGCCCGGGAGGCCACCGCCGGGCTCGTCACCTCTTTCACCGGCCCCGCCCCACCCCGCACCTGGTCCGGCGGTCCCGGCTTCGGCTTGGCTTTCCCCTGCTCACCCGTGATCCGGCCGGCGCCCCCGTGAATGCCGTTGCACGGGTACGCGGCAGCGATCCGCGACGGGTCCAACAGGCACGTACGGGCGAGGAGTTCACGAGGGCCTGCGCGCGGCCGCCAGTCGGTCGGCGTGCCCCTGGGGATGAGCCCTACCTCCAACTCCCCGGCGGGCAGCGCCACGAGGCCGACCCCGACTCCATCGCCCGCACTTGCCGGCTGCGTCCTCTGGCCCCAAGGACCCCTGCTCGTACAGCGGCTGGATCAGATCGTTCGGCACACCGTGCAACCCGAACCCGAACCCGAACCCGAACCCGAACCCGAACCCGAACCCGAACCCGAACCCGAACCCAACCCGAACCCAACCCGAACCAGGCCCCGTCCATCGCCGACGACGCACCCTCCGGTACATCCGACACCGCCTCCAAGGCCGTGGCGACCACTTCATCCACCCTTTTCCGGTCCGTCTCCCGCCCATGCCGAGCCATCGGACGCTGTCTCCGCGCAAGGTCAGGAATTCGGTCGGGATCGGTAATGTTTCCGAGGGCCTCGCGGACATTGCGGGTGCGGCGGAACGCATCCGTCGTGTACATGTCCGTCTCCTTCGCGTCTCACCTGACCTGCCCCCCCGCCCGAGGTCCAGCGCCCTCGCTTCCGCCGGCATCCCGCAGATGAGTGATATCGCCCGTGATCCCCAGGCCGCCCGGCCGGTGAACGTTGCGCGAACAAGGTATTCCCTCCCCGATTCCCGCTATCACTCACGGATTCCGTTGACGCGCGTCATCCGACTGCCGACGCTTTCCCCATGAACACGGGATCGTCGGGACCGAGGAAATTCTCATGAAGACGTTCGTGCACCGGGGGCAGATCACCAAGGTGGTCTTCGGCAGCGGTACGCGCAGCCGTATCCCCGAAGAGGTCGGTGCGCTCGAATGCAGTCGGGTGCTCATCCTGTGCACACCTGGTCAAGTGGACCAGGCGGCGGAGATACGCGACCTGCTGGGTACGGCAGCCGTGGCAACCTTCGCCGAAGCGGCCCCGCACACCCCTGTCGAGGTCACGCGGAAGGCGGTCGCGTACGCCGGATCCGTGGAGGCGGACTGCGTCCTCGCCCTCGGCGGTGGATCGACCATCGGCCTCGGCAAGGCGATCGCCGTACGGACCGGCCTGCCGCAGCTGGCACTGCCCACCACCTACGCCGGCTCGGAGATGACGCCGATCCTCGGAGAGACCGAAGGCCGCAGGAAGACGACCCGGCGGCTGCCGGAAGCGCTGCTCAAGACGGTCGTCTACGACGTCGACCTGACGCTCACGTTTCCGGCGGCGACCTCGGTGGTCAGCGGCGTCAACGCGATGGCGCACGCCGTGGAGGCCCTCTACGCCCAGGACCGCGACCCGGTCGCCTTCCTGATGGCCGGTGAAGCGCTCGACTCCCTCGCCCGATCCCTTCCGGTCATCGCGCGCCGTCCTGACGACCGCGAGGCACGGGCGGACGCGCTGTACGGGGCGTGGCTCGCGGGCACATGCCTCGGCACGGTGGGCATGGCCCTGCACCACAAGGTGTGCCACGTACTGGGCGGCACCTTCGGTCTCCCGCACGCCGAAACCCACACCGTGCTCCTGCCCCACGTGGTCGCCTACAACGGGCCGATGGCCCCCGAAGCCATGGCACGCATCACGCGGGCGCTCCCGGCGGACGACGCCGCGAGCGGTCTCTTCGACTTCGCCGGAAGGCTCGGCGCCCCCAGGGCGCTGCGAGACCTCGGCATGCCCGAACCAGGGATCGAGCAGGCGGCCGAACTCATCGTGCGGGACGGCTACTGGAATCCGCGCCCGGTGGACCGGACAGCGGTCCGCGCCCTCCTCACCCGCGCCTGGGCCGGGGAGACGCCATGGACACCACCGGGCGACGGACCTTCCCCGCCCGACTCCGTCATCGAACCCCCCATCACCACGGGAGCGCGCCATGCGTGATCTGACCAGCGACACCATCACCGATGCTGTCATCGCGACCATGCGGGACACCAAGGACGCCCGCCTCGCGGAGATCCTGGCCTCACTGGTACGGCACCTCCACGACTTCGTCCGGGACGTCGAACCGACGGAGGAGGAGTGGGCCCGGGGAATCGACTTCCTGACGCGCACCGGGCAGATGTGCACACCGACGCGCCAGGAATTCATCCTGCTGTCCGACGTGTTGGGCGTCACCATGCTGGTCGACGCCCTGAGCAACCGACGCCCCGCCGAAGCCACCCAGAACAGCGTACTGGGCCCCTTCTTCAGGGAGGACAGGCCGCAGCTCGCCGACGCCGCCGACATCTCCGCAGGCCTGCCCGGCACCCCGCTGTTCTTCGAGGGACGGGTCGTGAACCGGGAGGGAGCGCCGGTCACCGGCGCCGCGGTGGATGTCTGGCACAGCGACTCCGACGGCCACTACGACGTGGACGTGCCCGGCCAGGTCGACACGGCCATGCGCGCGCTGTTCCGGACCGACGAGAGGGGCCACTTCAGCTTCCGTTCCATCCGCCCGTCCAGCTACCCGATACCCGCCGACGGCCCGGTCGGCGAACTCCTGCGCGCCACCCGCCGGTCGCCGATGCGTCCCGCCCACGTGCACCTGCTGATCGAAGCTCCGGGATACCAGCGCGTGACCAGCATGCTGTTCCCCACGGACGACCCGTACCTGGACACCGATCCGGTGTTCGGGGTCAAGGAATCACTGCTCGAGTCCTACGACACGTACGCGGCCGACGCCGGCCCGTGCCGCGGGCTGACCGACGTGCCCTACACCCTGCTGCGCCACACCTTCGTCCTCGAACCCCTCCCCGCGGGCTGAGGACCCAGCAGCTCGGAGTGCCGCCCGCCACCCGCCGACTTCCGGCGCCCGGCCGACCGGCTGCGCCGAAGAACCGGCGGACCACGGGGCCGGCACCCACCGGCCCGGCCCGCGACTCCGTCTGGAACCCGGCGAAGCGAGTTCCGTCCACCCCGCGCGCGACCACCTCGCGCACGTCGCGGGGCAGCCGCCCACACTCCTGCCCCGCCCTCCCGGCATACCCGCCAACCCACCTGGTGGGACGGCGAGTTCGCCCACTGACCTGTGCAGCAGGCCGACGCTCTCCCCGACTCTCACGGAGGTCCTCCGATGTCCGAAACCCTCGACATGACAGTCGAATTCCGAGCCACGATGAGCCGGCTCGCCACGGGTGTCAGCGTGATCACCACATGCTCCGGAAGCACGCCCATCGGTATGACGGCGAGCGCCGTGTCCGCCCTCTCCCTGGACCCGCTCCAACTGCTCGTATGCATCGGCAACCACCTGTACACGCGGACCGCGATCGCGGCGCACGGCCGCTTCGCCGTCAATGTGCTCGGCGAGGACAGCGAGCACCTGGCACGGAACTTCGCCGCTTCCAAGGCGGACAAGTTCGCGGGCGTCGAGACCTTCGACGACCACGGCGTCCCCGTACTGAAGGACGCCATCGCGGCTGTCGTGTGCGACGTCGCCGAGGCGCTCCCCGGCGGCGACCACACCATCTTCGTGGGCAACGTCCGCCATGGGGTGCACAAGGTGGACTGCCGACCGCTGCTCCACTTCGCGGGCGGCTTCGGCACGCTCGGGGCTCCGCGCTAGCCCTGGAGGCAGCGGTACGAAGGAGGCCGCTGCCAGGCCCATGACCGGCCCGCCGGTACCACCGCCCCCGACGTCCGGCTCCTGCGAGGCGAGCCATGGGCGCCGGGGGCTCGCCCGTCCCGACGACTCCACGGAAAGTGCCATGACCAGCTCCGTTGCGACATTCAAGCTGCATCCCCCGGCCCAGCCCCCGCATCTGCTGACACGCCCGCGCCTGCTGCGCAGGCTTGACGCGGCGACCGAGCCCGTCGTGGTGCTCTCCGCGCCGGCCGGTGCCGGGAAAACGGTGCTCCTGACCGAATGGGCGCGGGGCCTGACTGCCCGTGGAGAGTGCGCCTGGCTCAGCCTGGACGCGTACGACAACGCGCCGGGCCGGCTGTGGTCCTGCATCCTGCGAGCGGTGCACCACGCGCGCCCGAACCTGCCCGGCCGCCTCGACGGCGACGGGTGGACGCTCGACGCGTGGCTCGAGGAGATCCTGCCGGGCCTGGTGACCGGACTGGGCGGGGAGGCACCGCTCACGCTGATCCTCGACGGACTCGAATCCATCACGGACGCCGACGCGGTACGCAGCCTGGCGGACTTCCTGACAAGGCTTCCCCCCGGCTTCCGCGTCGTTCTGTCGACCCGGCACATTCCCGGAAGCCCCCTCCCGACCCTGCGCGCCCGGGGTCTGATCGCCGAATTCACCCTGCACGACCTGACCTTCACCCCTGAGGAGGCACAGGCCGTGCTCACCGGTCTGCTCGGCTCCGCCCCCACCGAGGACGCTTCGCGCGCGCTGTACGAGGCCACCGAGGGATGGGCGGCGGGGCTGTGCATCATGGGGCGCACCCTCGCCCGCTCGGCGAACGAGGCCGACACGGAAGGGAATCTGGCCCGCGGCGGCCGGGCCGTCACCGAGTATCTGGCCACCGAGGTGCTCGATCGGCTCACCGCCGAACAGCGCCGGTTCCTGCTGCGCACCAGTGTGCTCGACGAGTTGAGCACCGGACCGTGCCGGGCCCTCGCCGGGGACCGGGCGGGCGTACTGCTGCGCGAACTCGCACGGACCGTGCAACTGCTCGTGCCCGTCACCGCCGATCCGTCCGCGTACCGGCATCACCGAGGCCTGTCCTCGCTGCTGTCCGACGTCCTCGGATCCGAGGCGTCCGACGCCGTCGTGTCCCTGCACCGGTCGGCGGCGCAGTGGTACTCCCGGCACGGGGAGACGACCGGGGCCGTGCGGCACTGGACGAAGGGCGGCGACGAGGCCGCGGCCGTCGCGTCGGTCCTCGACGGCTGGGAGAAGGCGATCTCGGCAGGCCGTGGTGCGCGGGTCTCGCAGTGGCTGGACCTCCTGCCGCCCCGCACGGTCGCCGCCGACGCGAGACTGTGCGTCGTGGCGGCGATGGCGGCTCTCTCAGGAGGCGCCCCGGAAACGGCCCTGCGCTGGCTGGACGTGGCCCGGCTGAGGCGGACGGGATCGGAGACGGTCGGCGAAGGCAGCACGGTGTCCGACGCCGCAGCCGTCGCTCAGGTCGTGGCCTGCTGTCTGAAAGGGGAGGTGCTGACCGCCGGCCGTCTCGGGGAAGCCGCCGTCGCCGGTACCCTGCCGCTGACCGCGTGGCGTGCCCTGGCCTGCACGGCCCGCGGTGCCGCCCTGCTGTGGACCTGCCGGTACGAGGAGGCAGAGACGCTGCTCGGTGAGGCGACCCGTGACGCGCATGCCGCCGGGCACGGCCTGGCGCTCGTCCGCGCGCTGGGGCTGCGGACGCTGTGCGCGCTCCTGGCGGGACGGCACGAACTGGCGCGCATTCTCTGCGACGAGGCCCTCGAAGCGGTCGCGGCGGTCGGTCTGAGCAGGCACTTCGTCTCTGTGGCCGCCTACGTAGGCCGAGCCGCCCTGCTCCTGGAGGAGGGACGGACCGAGGAGGCCGAGGTGGTTCTGGCCGGCGCGGAAGCGGTACTGGCGGGATCGCCCCGGGCGGGAGGCGAACCCCACGTACGCGCCCTGTGCCACTTCACGCGGTCGCGGCTCGAGAGCGCGCGGCGCGACACCGACGCGGCGCGAACGGCCCGCGAGGCCGCCGAGCGGGCGGCGGCCCGGTGCGAGGCGCCCGGGGTACTGACGGTTCTGCTCGGCCGAGCGGACGCGGAGACGGTGGTGGCCCCCGCCGCCCCCTGCCCCCAGGATCTGTCGGTGGGGGAGCGGCGGGTGCTCCGTGCCCTGTGCGGCCCGCTGACGCTGCGTGAGATCGCGTCCGAGCTCTACGTGTCCCACAACACCGTCAAGACACAGGTACGCGCGATCTTCCGCAAACTCGACGCGCACGACAGAGGCGGAGCGGTCGCCAGGGCCCGGGAGTGCGGTGTGCTCTGATCCGGGCCCCGGCGTCCTGCTAGGAGGCGTCCTGACGTGAGGCGTCCTGGCGCCGGGCGTAGTTCGCCTGAGCCGTGTACACGGTCTCCTGCTCGTCGCTCACGCCCTCGATGCCGCAGACCTTGCGCGCGAGGTCCGCCATGCTGCCGCCCGGGGACATCTCGGCACGCTTCATGGTGAGACTGCGGATGGCGAGCAGAGGCGTGCCGTTGAAGTTCTCGAAGGTGCTGATGCGGCCGCCCCAGTCGGACAGGAACATGTCTCGGATCACCCGGCTGATCTTCAGTCGGTCATAGGGCCTGCCGACCGGTCCGGTCTGCAACGCCTCGAGCCAAGGCCGCAGTTCAGGCTGCTGCCACTGCCCCTCGGTCGGATAGATGAGCGCGGACCGGCCGGCCAGGTCGAGGAGCTCGTGGACCATGTCGGTGATGTGCTCGATGTAGTACGCCCGCCCGAAGTCGAACATCAGGACGTTCGGCTTGAAGATGCCGCCGGGAGTGAAGAACCCTTCGTCCTCCGAGCCGACCGTATGCGCCTTGAGCGTCTGGTGGAAGCCGGCGAACCGGGCGACCCGGGCCTGGACCGGCGGCAGCTGGTACGTGCCGATGTGCTCGGTGATCAGCAGGGCCAGGCCGAGCATCAGCTCGGCCTTCACCATCGCGCGCACCAGCGAGTGGTAGTGCAGCCAGTCGAAGACACGCTGCGGATACAGCGACGCGTGCTGGGGGTTACCGATGTGGAAGACGCGGTTCCAGGGGATGAACACGTCCTCGAACACGATGACGCTGTCCAGCTCGTCACCCTGCGAGGCGAGCGGGTGCTCGACCTCCTCGCCGTCGTGGACGTTGCTCTCCCGGCAGATGATGGTGACGCCGGGGGTGTCGGGCTTCACCGCCCCGTAAATGATCTGTTCGGCGACGATCCCGGGGCGGTAGAAGACGCCGATGTGGATCCAGTCGCCGAAAGCCGCGCCGGTGCTGATCGCCTTCACACCCCGTACGGTGATGCCCTCGTCCGAGGTGGCGACCACCCGCAGCGCGGGCGACTCGGCCTGGGCGGAATCGCGCGAGCGGTCCGCCTGCGGGTCGACGAAGGCCGGTGTCGCGTTGAGGTCGCCGTCCCGCACCACGTTCCAGAAGTCGAGGATCCCTTCGGTGAGGTCCCTCCCGTCGGTCCCGACGGACTGGCTGCTCCAGGGCTCCGGGTCGTCGACGTAGGTCAGCAGGACGTAGTTGTTGACGTCCGGTGTACGCGGGATCGCGCCGCCGCCGAGCTCCCGCTGCACCGTCTCCAGGTAGTGCCGCTTACGCCGCAGGTCCTCCTTGGAGCGGTGCTCGAACCACGTCATGGACCGCCGGACGCCCCCCTCGTCCACGAACGTCATGGCGTCCTGGAGGTCCGGGCGGTGGTGCAGGTCGTAGAAGGCCGCGAGGCTCTGGGCGTACGCCCTGGTCTTCGGGTGCGTGGCCACGTTGTCGACGAGCTCGTCACCTACCCACACCTTGCGGCCGTCGTTCAGCGCTGCCAGGTATTCCTTGCCTGTACGCACGTAGTGCTCCTCTCAAGGGCAAGAGATCCGGATGGCACGGAGCATGCGTCGCCCCGGGGTGACAGGACGGCGCGCGGCCGAACATCACCCGGGTGAAACCGGCGATCACCGGGAAACCGGCGTTGAGGACAGACGCGGCCGTGAGCGATGCTTGCCCCATGAGCAGCACAGACGCCGCCGGCGACCCAGCAGGCGGGCAGGGGAACCAGGCCGTGACCGGTCTGCGCCTGCGAGGACGGGACCGCGAGATCACGGCTGTCCGCGAGGCGCTGGACACGGTGCGTGGCGGACGGGGTGCCTGCGTCGTCGTGGAAGGCGCGCCCGGCGTCGGCAAGAGCCGGTTGCTCGGGGAACTGGACGAGATGGGGCGGCGGTCCGGTTTCGACGTGGTGTCGGTACGGGCCGACGAACTCGACCAGTACGCGGCGGGAGCCGCACTGCAGTCCGCCCTGCAGTCCTCCGACGGTTCCGGCCGAGCCGCCGCGGCCACCGACGACCAGCGGCTCTGGCTGCTGGACAGCATCACGGACGCCCTGGAGGACCGGGCACAGCACGCCCCGGTGGCCGTCCTCGTGGACGACGCGCAATGGGCGGACCCGGCCACGCTCTTCGTCCTTCGCACCCTGCCCGGACGCCTGTCCGCTTCCCGGATCCTCTGGGTACTGGCGGTACGGTCGGACACCGAGCGACCGACCGTGGCCAGGGTGCGGGACGACCTCGAACGCCTCGGAGCCAGCTGGCTGACCCTCGGCCCCCTGCCCCAGCAGGAACTGCAGGACATCGCGGCGGACGTCCTCGGAGCGAGGCCGTCACCCGGTCTGGCCAGGCTCCTGCGAGCCGTCGCGGGCAATCCCTTCCTGGCCATTGAACTGGTCCGCGCGTTCGCCGACACGGATGCCGCCAAAATGGAGGCGGGCGAGGCGAGCCTCCTGCACGACGGCATACCCGTCAGTTTCCGGCGGAGTATCGCCGCGCGCCTGGACCGGCTCCCGGAGGATGCCGTACGTCTGCTCCAGATCGGGTCCGTCCTCGGCCGCGAATTCGACCTCGGCACGGCCGCCCGCATGCTCGGCAGGCAGGTCGGAAGCCTGCTGTCGGGCATCGAGGCGGCCCTGCACGCCGGTCTGCTCTCGGCCGACGGCCCGCGACTCGCCTTCCGCCACGACCTCATCCGGCAGGCCGTTCACGAGAACCTGCCGCCAGCCGTACGCATGGCTCTGCACCGGGAGGCGGCCGACAGTCTGCGCGGAGCGCGATCGGCCGAGGTGGCCTGGCACGTCGTCATGTCGGGCGGCCCCGTCGACGACGACGCCGTGACCACGCTGACCACCGCCGTACGGGAGCTGTCGTCGTCGGCCCCCGACGCGGCCGCGGACCTGGCCCAGCGGGTCGCCGGACTGCTGCCCCCGCACGACCGCCGCCGCATCCCCCTCCTGACGGACGCCGCCGAGTATCTGGGCCGGACCCGCCGGGTGCACGAGGCGCTCGACCTGGTCGACGCCACTCTGCCGGAAGGTCTCGAGCCGCTCCAGGAGGCGAACCTGCGCCTGGTGGCCGCCGAGATCCACCAGGCCGCCGGCGACGACGCCGCCGCGATGACACACCTCCAGCAGGCACTCGACCTTCCCGCACTGCCGTCCGACCTGCGCGTCCGGCTGCTGAAGACCAAGGCGACGGGCCACGTGTACCTCGGAGACATCACCGCTGCCGAGCAGACCGGGCCCTGGCTGGTCGAGGCCTCCTACCGCAGCCAGGACCCGGCCGTCATCGTCAGCGCCATGGTGTTCCAGTCGCAGACGTCCTTCTACCGAGGGCGCCTGGCCCGCGCCCTCGAGTTCGCCGAGGAAGCCACCCGCCGCGCCGGCACCCAGTCCGCCGCGCGCTACCTGCGGCCCCCGCGGATCCCGGCGTTGTGGCTGGCCACCGTGCTGACCACCACCGACCGGCTCGCGGACACGGAGCGCGTGCTGCGGGAGGGACAGCGCGAGGCGGAGGCGTTGGGCCTGGGCTGGTCCCTACCCCACTGGCATGCCGCCCGTGCCTGCGCGCTCCTCGAACAGGGAGCGCTGGACGACGCGGCCGTGGAGGCCGAGGCCAGCCTGATGGTGGCGGGCGAACTCGAGATCACACTGCAGAACCCGCAGGCACGCTCCGTACTGGTGTTGGTGGAGATCGGACGCGGTGACCTCACCAGGGCCAGGGACCACCTCCGCGCGGCCGAAACCGGGTCCGGCACGAACACGACGCAGCGGTACGGCCCTTGGGTGTCCCTCGCGCGCGCCGCGCTGGCGGACGCGGAGGGCGAGGACGGCGAAGCCGTGGCGGCACTCACGGCAGGTTTCCAGAGTCGTGAGCCGGCGCGACTGCTGGCGGTACCTCCGTCCCACTGGCCTGGGATCGTGCGCATCGCGCTCCGCGACAAGGACCCGTCGCTGGCGCGGGCCGTGTCCGGCGCGCTGCGCGGCCTGGCCGCGGAGGACGGGTGCCCGCAGATCATCGGGGCTGTCCGCGCCCATGTGGACGGCCTGGTCGACCGTGACCCCCGTGCACTGGAGTCCGCCATCACCGGTTACCGGAGCACCGGCAGGCCGTTGGCCCTGGCAGCGGCCTGCGAGGACCTGGGCGAGCTCATGGCGGAATCGGCCGACACGACCCCTGCGATCCCGTACTTCGAGGAAGCAGGCCGGCTGGCATCTGTCTCGGGAGCCGGGCGGGACCAGGAACGCGTCAGACGACGCCTGCGCCGGCTCGGTGTGCGCACCGCCCCCGTGCGGAACCACACAGCCGGCCCCGCGGGGCTGGGACGCCTGACCGAGTCCGAGCGGAAACTGATCCCGCTCGTCGTCGAGGGACTCACCAACCGGGCGATGGCCGACCAGCTGTACGTGTCGGTGCACACCGTCAACACGCACATGAAGCACATCTTCACCAAGCTCGGCATCAACTCGCGGGTCGAGCTGACCCGACTGGCGATCGAGCGGGCCATCAGCGCCGACGAAGTCGACTGAGCGGTGCACCGAGCGTCTGACACGACGGCGAGGATCCCTTGAATGGGTGACGCCCGAGTGCGGCACCACCCGTGATGCTGGCAGCAACGGCGTGGCCTCCAGGACGGCGCCGTCACTCATCAGGAGGTGACCACCTCATGAACACGACGCGCTCCACGAACACCACGCGCGCGGCACGCGCCCACCGACGCCGAGGCCCGGACGAGCGCCCGCGTGGCAAGGCCGTCATCCATGTCGCGGACGGATAGCCGGCCGCGTTCCAGGGTGTTCGGGCCCGATGCCCGTACGGACCGGCGGCGCGGATACCGCGGCCGACTCCGGGACACCGTGACCGCGAGCGCGGCCCCGCACGGGTACACCCTGGCCCTGTGGACCGCCACGGCGGTGACGTCGTCCGATCGTGGCGCCCCAGGGACACCCGACGTCCTGGCGCTCCTCGCCGGCGCGACGCTCGCCTTCGTCGCGTTGGCCGCGGTCGCACACGGTGGTGCCCCCATGACGCCGGGCAGGTCCGCTCCGGCCGGTACGCGGATCTGGGCGGCCTTCCACCTGCCCATGGCGGCTTGCGCCGCGCTGGCCGGTCTGTCGCTGGCCCGGTGCTGTTCAGGGCCCCTCCTGTGGGGGCTCGTGGGGACGTCCACGACCACCGTGTACCTGCTGGGTGTCAGCGCCCAGTTCCTCTGCTTCGCAGTTCGCCGGCACCGAGAAACCACAGACACTCAACCGTAAGAGGTCCATCATGTCCCTCACGCTCGATCCCGCTGCCCAGGACCTCCTGTTCCGGGAGGCACGGACCGCCAACACCTTCACCGACGAGCCGGTGACGGACGACCAGGTCGAGGCGGTCTACGACCTGGTCAAGTACGGCCCCACCTCGATGAACCAGCAGCCGCTGCGTATCGTGCTGGTCCGTTCCGCCGAGGCGCGCGAGCGTCTGGGCGAGCACCTGTCCGAGGGCAACCGCAAGAAGACCGCGGCCGCCCCGCTCGTCGCCATACTCGCCGCTGACCTGGAGTTCCACGAGGAACTGCCCAGCCAGTTCCCGCACTTCCCACAGGCCAAGACTCTCTTCGCCGAGCGCGCGGTCCGCGAGCGGTCCGCGAGACTCAACGCGTCTCTGCAGGTCGGCTACTTCATCATCGGCGTCCGTGCCGCGGGCCTGGCCGCAGGACCGATGACCGGCTTCGACGCCGAGGGCATCGACAAGGAGTTCTTCAGCGACGGCGAACACTCGGTTCTCGCCGTCGTCAACATCGGCAGGCCGGGCGAGGACGCGTGGTTCACGCGCTCCCCACGTCTGGCATACGAGCAGGTGGTCAGCACCGTCTGACCGAGCTAGGGGTGACGGCCCGCAGTCGGCGGGCCTTCGTCCACGAGCGTCACGTACAGGGGCACGACCTCGCCCCATTCCTCAGGCGGTGAGAGAGGCCGCGTCGCCCATCACGATCGCCGGGTGCTGGGCAGGGTCGAGGATGCGCAGCAGTTCTCTCATACGGCCGTCGGCGAGGCTGACGCATCCGTGCGTGGGGCCACCGTGGTCGACGTGCAGCCAGGTGCCGCCCCCCTTGCCGGCACCCATCGGGCGGGTCCAGTCCAGGGGGGAGGTGCCGGGCTCGTGGTTGTAGTTGATCGCAATGACGTAGTCGAAGGAACCCGCGAGTGGCCCGCCCTCGAATCCCGTGCCGTGCACGGTGAAACCCGCGGAGCGGTCGTAGGGCAACCTGCTCCCCGGGTCGGTGAGTCGGCCACCCGCGTCCGTGAGCGTGAAAACGCCCACGGGAGAGCGGAGATCGCCGGCGTGGTGATCATGCGGAAGCCGTGCGTGGTGCCGGAGTCGGTCCCGTCCGAGACATGGTTCGGCCGCCGGGCGGACGGGTCCGCCGACGACATCTTGTCCCCGTCGTGACGCCTGTGGTTGAGTGACATACAAGGGATTTGAAACGTTTCACTCGCTCGGGGAGGCGGCGTACACGCGCACGCCGAACCGTCCGCCGTCGATGGAGGCAAGCGTGAGGAAGCGCAGGGTGGCCGTCGGGCTGATGCTGGCGTTCGTAGCGGCCGCGTCAGGGCTCGGGTCCACACCCGGTGCGGCGGCAGTGTCCGACCCGGATCTCCAACAGGGCCTGGCGGCAGGCGGGTCGGCGCTCGCGGTGAGCGGGCTCCGGGTCGAGCACCAGGTCCAGCCACTGGGTGTCGACGTCCCCCGGCCGAGGCTGAGCTGGCAGGTGACCTCGGCCCGCGGCACGGACGGTCGCACCGCTGCCGAGCAAGTGGCCTACGAGGTCGAGGTGTCGACGTCGCACGGCGGCCGGGGAGAGGTGTGGGACAGCGGGCGCGTGCGCTCCTCCCGGTCCTTCGACGTGGCGTACGGCGGTCCCGCTCTCGCGTCCCGTACGCGCTACTACTGGCGCGTACGGTCCTGGGACCCCGCCGGGAAGGCGTCGCCGTGGAGCGGTGAGGCGCGGTTCGAGACGGCTTTCGTCGACCCCGGCGACTTCCACGGGGCGTGGATCGGAGCGCACGCGAAAGCGCCCGCACTGCGGCTCGACGACGCGCATTGGATCTGGTATCCCGAAGGCAACCCGTCCGACTCCGCTCCCGCCGGGACGCGTTACCTGCGCCGGAGCTTCGACCTGCCCGCCGGGGCGCGGATCAGCACGGTAGAGACGCAGCTGACCGCGGACGACCGCTTCACGCTTTTCGTCAACGGCGCCGAGGTGACGAGCTCCGCGCGCGTCGCGGACTCCTGGAGGACCGCGAGCGTCATCGACATCGCCCCGTACCTGCACACGGGCACCAACGTGCTCGCGGTGGAGGCGACGAACACCGATCAGGGGCCGGCAGGTGTGCTCGGGAGTCTGCACTTCGAGGGGGCGGGTGCACCGGCCGACCTCGTCACCGACAGCAGTTGGAAGACCTCGAACTCCGCGGACGACGGCTGGGAGCAGCCCGGATACGACGACGCGGCGTGGCCGAACGCCGTCGAGACCGCCGTCTACGGTTCGGGCCCCTGGGGCCGGTCGGTGTCGGCTCCGCCTCCACCGGAGACGCTGCTGCGGGACGAGTTCACCGCGGGCAAGCCCATAGCCTCGGCGCGGGCCCATGTCGCGGGCCTTGGCTACAACAAGCTCTACCTGAACGGCCGACGCATCGGCGACCGGGAACTCGAACCCGGATTCACGGTGTACGACAAGACCGTCCTGTACTCGACCTACGACGTCACGGACGCGCTGCGCACCGGCGGCAACGCCATCGGGGTCAGCCTGGGCCGCGGCTTCTACGCGATGACCGACCCGGACGAGTGGAAGGCGTCGTCCTGGTGGGGCGAGCCCAAGCTCAAGCTGGAACTCGACATCACGTACACCGACGGCACGCACCGGCAAGTGGTCAGCGACAGCGGGTGGAAGGTGTCCGACGGGCCGACCACCACGCAGTCGCTCTGGTTCGGGGAGACCTACGACGCCCGCGCGGAGCAGTCCGGCTGGAACAGCCCTGGCTTCGACGACGACACCTGGCGCCCCGCACTGGGCGTCGACGGGCCGAAGGGCACGCTTCGCGCGGAAAGCTTCCCGCCCGTCGAGGTGACCGATCACCTGAAGGCCGAGCACACCACCACTCCGGCCGCGGGCACACACGTCTACGACTTCGGCAGCCCCACGGCCGGCTGGGCGGGCATCGGGGTCCAGGGGCCTGCCGGGGCGACGGTCACGGTCACCTACGGCGAGAAGCTGCGCGCCGACGGCACCGTCGACAACACCGGCGCCTTCGGGATGGCTCTGCAGACCTACTCGTACACCCTCAAGGGCGACGGCGTGGAGCAATACCGGCCGAGCTACAGCTACGCCGGTTTCCGCTATGCCCAGGTCGTCGTACCCCAGGGGGTCACCCTCCGGTCGGTCGACGGGGCGAGGGTCCACACGGCGGTGGCGTCCACCGGCGGCTTCACCAGCTCGAGCGATCTGCTGAACCGCTACCAGGACGCGCAGGCCGACACGATCCTCAACAACCTGCACTCGATCCCGACCGACACACCCATGTACGAGAAGCGCCCGTACACGGCCGACGGCTTCCTGTACGCGGACTCGGCGATCGCGAACTTCGACATGCAGAACTTCTACGAGAGCTGGCTGCGCTCGCACCGCGATGACCAGAACGACGACGGATCGATCGGCCCCACCGTGCCCACCACCGAGTCGGGCAAACAGGTCAAGGACCCGGTCTGGTCGGCCAGCTTCGTACTCGGCACCTGGGACCTGTACTGGTACTACGGCGACACCGAGGCGGTGGCCGAGAACTACGACGGGATGAAGGCCTGGCTGGCGTACTACGAGCACGACATCGCCGGCACCGGGGGCATCTACACCGGGTTCAGCTACGGCGACTGGCTCTCCCCGGAAGGCGCCAACGCGCCGGAGGGCACCCGGCTCTCGGGAACCGCATACATCTACCTCACCGCGACACGGCTCGCCGAAATGGCGAGGGCGCTGGGCCACGACGCCGACGCGCGGCACTTCGACGCGTTCGCCACCGAGGTCAAGAACACCTTCAACGCCACCTTCTACAACCGGGACAAGGAGGCCTACTACGACGACCGGGCCGCCGGCTACCGGCAGACGTCGAACCTGCTCCCGCTGAGCTTCGGCCTGGTACCGAAGGAGCACCGCCAAGCGGTGGCCGACCACCTCGTCGCCGACATCCAGGCCCGCGCCGACCACCTGGACACCGGCGCGCTCGGCACCAAAGTGCTCCTTCCGGTCCTCACCGATGCCGGGCACGCCGATCTCGCCTACACCGTGGCCACCAACCCGACCTACCCCGGCTGGGGCTACTGGTTCGAGGGCCTCGGAGCCACGACCATGTGGGAGGAGTGGAACGCGAACTCGCGCTCGCACGACCACGCGTTCCTCGGAACCGTGGACGACTGGCTCTACCAGGATGTCGCCGGCATCGAGGCCACCGCACCCGGCTACACGAAGGTGACGATTCACCCCCGTGTTGTCGGCGACCTGACGCACGCCTCCGCCCATGTCGAGTCACCTCTCGGCCGGATCACCTCGTCGTGGACGCGGACACGGGGCCACTTCACCCTGCGCGTCGACGTGCCGGTGGGGTCGACCGCCGATGTCCTCGTACCGGTCGGCGGCCGCCAGAAGGTACACGCCCCCGCGGGCGCGACGGCCGGCGAACGCAGGGACGGACACGCCCGCTTCACGGTCGGCGCGGGGAGCCACCGGTTCCGTGTGACGGATTAGGTTCCGTCTCGTACCGGCGCTCCCCGTGTGAACGGCCGGAGACGCATCCTCGTGCTCAGGGCCGATTCCCCCTTGCACACCGCAGCGTTACACAACGTCCCCGAGGCGGTGGAACACACCCTCGACGTCGGCTCCATGGCACCGGTCATGGCCGACCACCAGCCGCAGCACGTATTTCCACGGAGGACGGTGAAGGACGGGTGGGCCGGTCCCTGAGGACCGGCCCATCCTTCATGCCCAGGTCGAACCGAGCGTGCGTCGGCGGGGTGGTTCCACGTGCCGTCGGCGCCATTGCGTACTTGCTGTGCTACTTGCGTTTCAGGGTGAAGTTGCTGGTGACCGTCGCTCCCTTCTGGACCTTCACCGTCGTCACGGTCGGTTGGTAGCCGTCCTTGGCGACGATGACGGTCAGCGGATTGTTGCGGGCGTCGAGCCAGAGGGCGTACGTGCCGTCGGCCGCGGTGGTGAGGGTGTACGTCGAGGCCCAGCTGTCGATCTGGACGGTCGCCCCGGCCAGCGGCGCGGTGCCGCCGGACGACGTGGCCCCCAAGACGGTTCCGGTGATCTTGCCCCAGGTCTTGGGCGGGTTGACGTGCAGGCTGACCGGTACGCGCGGCACGGAGTACGGCGTGTCGGTGCCCACGGTGAGGGCGGCGGTCAGGTCACCGGGCTGGGTCACCTCGGGGACCGAGGCGTCCAGGGAGACGGTGACGGTCGTCTTCGCGCCGGGCTCCAGGGTGAGCTGCTGGGTGCTTTCGCTCAGCCAGGTGATGTCGCCCGCACCGGTCTGGTCGTAGCCGGGCAGCAACTCGGCCTTGGACGTCGGGGTGCTGGGCGCCGTGCCGCCGCCGATCTTGTAGAAGCCGGGGGCGCCGCCGCCCCGGTAGGTGGGGACGCTGGGATTGGGAAGCGCGCTCCAGGTGCCGGCCTTCGGGTCGAAGGCCTGGCTGCGGTTGGTGAGCGCGTTGTTGCCGACACCGCCGGCCAGCAACAGCTGCCCGTTGGCCGCGGTGTAGGCCGAACCCCACTGCGCGGCGGGCATGTCGGCGAGCTGTGACCAGCTGTCGGTGCCCGGGTCGTAGACGTAGGTGTGGGTCACGTCGGTGTTGTTGGCGCTCAGACCGCCCGCGCAGTAGAGCAGGTCGTCGATGTCGCCGCAGGCCTGCCACGAGATCGGTTCGGGGTACGCGGCGATCGCGGACCACGTGTCGGTCTTGGGGTCGTAGACACTGGCGTCGGTGGTGCCGCAGGAGTCGGCACCGCATCCGCCGACCATGTAGAGCTTGTTGTCGAGGACGGCACTGCCGGAGCCGGCGTACGGCTTGGGCGCGGACGCGCCGGTGGTCCAGCTGTCCGAACCCGGGTCGTAGATCTCCAGCTTCGCATCGGGGTTGCCGGTCGAGGCCCAGCCGCCGACGGCGTAGAACTTGCCGTCGATGATGCCGTGCGCGGGGTCCTCGCGGGTGTCGGACGCGCTCGCCAGCTTCGTCCAGCTGCCGGCGACCGGGTCGAGGACGTACATGTCCTTGCTGTCGGCCGATCCCGTGTACCCGAAGGCCGAGTAGATCTTGCCGTCATACGCGCTGACAGCGTTGTCCATGATGGCGCCCGGGAAGTCCGGGACGGCCTGCCAGGGGCCGTCGGCCGGGACGGCGGCCGGCTTGGCCGTGCTGCTCTTGGCATGGGCCTTGCTGGACAGCGGGGTGAAGTCACCCTTGACGGTCCGCAGCGCGGCGCCCTTGCCCTGCTGGGTGAAGGTGCCCGACTGCTCGCCGAGCTTGACCGTCGCGGGCGCGTCACCGGTGTTCTTCACCGTCAGGTTCTGCGTCTTGGATCCGCCCCAGGCGACGGTGGCGGAGACGGAGGCGGGGGTGATGGTGATGTTCCCGGCCTTGAGCTTGAAGTCGGCCGTGACCGTGCTGTCGGCGCCGACCTTCGCCGCCTTGGACAGGGACGTGTACTTGGACTTGGCCGCGGTGAAGGTGTGGCTGCCGAAGGTGGTCGAGAGCAGTGAGTAGAAGCCGTCGGGGAGGTTGGGGTCGTCGGGGGTGGCGACCGTGGTGGCCCGCTCGGCGGGCTTGTCCTGGCTGGTGACGGTGGCACCGACCACGCCCGTGGCGGTGTTCGCGTCGGTCACGGTGCCGACGACGAGGGCGCCCGGGGTGGGTGTGGCCTCGCGGTTGCCGACGAGGACGTCGTCGACGGACCACCACCAGCCGAAGTGCGAGGCGAAGTGGAAGCGCAACCGCACCGCGGACTTGCCCGCGAAGTCGGTGAGCGGGACGGTGATCCGCTGGCCGGGGGAGATGGACGAACCCGCGGTCCAGACCTTGGTCCAGGTCTTGCCGCCGTCCTCGGTCGCCTCGACTTCGGCGGTCTGGTTGGTGAACTGCTGGTACTGGGTGTTGAAGGCGAGTTCCGGGTTGTCCTTGCCGGTGAAGTCGTAGACCGGGGTCACCAGTGAGGTGTCCTGGGTGGCCGCGCCGCCGAAGTGGTCGCTGTCGGCGACGGCGAACGCCCCGTCACCGCCCGTGCCGTTGCCGCGGTTGCCCGGGTCGTCGAACTGCCAACCGCCTTCCGTGCCATCCGCGTTGACCACGCTCCAGCCCGTCGGCGGGGCGTCGGTGGCGTCGAAGGGCTCGGTGCTGCCGCTGTCGTGGACCTGGTATCCGGGCGTGTTGGTGGCCCACGAGTCGACAGGGACGGAGAAGCCGACGGTCTGGTCGGAGCCGCCGACGTCGATCTTCTTGGTGACGGCGCGGTAGCCGGTGGAGGCCGTGGCGACGTGCAGGGTGTAGGTGTGCCCCTCGGGCAGGTCGAGGCTGTAGGAACCGGTGGCCGGGTCGGTCCACACGGAGCCGGGCACGCCGTCCGCGGTGATCTTGGCGTAGAGCGGCCATCCGTGGCCGGAGCCGTCGACGACCTTGCCGGCGATGGTCCGGCTGGGTACCGGGGTGAGGGAGAAGCTCTTGGTGAGCGTGGCGCCGTCGTCGACCACGACCTTGTCGGCCGAGCCGTCGGCGTAGCCGAACGCCTGGACGCTGACGTCGTAGGTACCGGTCGGCACCGTCAGGGAGTACGCGCCGGAGGCGTCGGTATGGGCGACGTTGGTGTCCGCGCTGACGGTGGCCCCGGCGACGGGCTTGCCGGTGGCGCTGTCGGTCACACTGCCGGAGATCACGCCGTGCGGGCCGCTGCGGAACGCGGACAGACCGGCGGGTGTGCCGAGCCCGGTGGGACCGTCGTAGCCGTCGCTGCCGTTGCACAGGTACGACGGGGAGCACGTGCCGTTGCTGCCGGTGGTGATGTCGTTGATCCCGGCATGCGTCGCGTACGGGTAGGAGTTCGGGTAGGTGCCGGTCACGGGGGTTCCGGCGTCGGCGTACACGGAGGCGATGATGGGCGCGGAGACGCTGGTGCCGCCGTACACGGCCCAGCCGCCGTTGCCGTACGTCTGGTAGACCGCCACGTCCTCCGCGACGGCGGAGACATCGGCGAGGGCCCGGTTGTCACAGCCGGTGTCGTGCTGGAACGCCGGCTTCGGTTCGTACAGTGAGCAGCCGGAGCCGGCGAGGTTCCAGGCGGACTCGGTCCAGCCGCGCGGCGTGGAGGGGGCCCGGGTCAGCGTGGTGCCGCCCACGGAGGTCACGTACTGGGACGCCGCCGGGTAGCCGACGCCGTAGGCGTAGTCGCCCGTGGACGCGGTGATCGCGACACCCGGGTGGTTGTAGTGGGCGTCCAGCGTGGTGGTCTCGGACGGGTCCTCACCGTTGCCGCCGCGGTAGTCGCTGCCGTAGGAGTTGGAGACGAACTTGGCGCCGAGCGCGACCGCTTCGTCGACCGCCGAGGAAAGGCTCTCGAAGCTGTTGTCGTCGGCCTCGACCAGCAGGATGTGGGCGTTGGGCGCGATCGCGGAGACCATGTCGAGGTCGAGAGAGATCTCGCCGGCCCAACCAGGGTCGGGGTCGGGGTAGTCGGTCCCGCCGCGCTGGTTGACTTTGTGGAAGCAGCCGTTGTCCGTGGTGCAGGCCGGCAGCCCGTACTGCTCGCGGTAGACGGCGAGGTCCGCCTCGGCGGTGGGGTCGTCGAAGGCGTCGACGATGGCGACGGTCTGCCCGCCACCGCCGTCGGCGGCCAGGTTGTAGGCGCTCTGCAGATCGGCGGCACCGTAGCCGTCGGGAGTGTCGGCTGCCCGCAACACGCCCTTGACCGACTTCACGTCGGAGCGGCGCAGGGCGAAGCAGGAGAAGTGGCTGCGCTCGGGGACGGCGCAGGTCGGCTCGAAGAGCGGGCGTGCGCCGTCCGAAGCGGCAGCGGCGGAGGCGGGCGCGGCATCCGAGGCCGACGCCGGGGCCTGCAGGCCGAGCAGCGCCATTGCGGTGGCGCCGAGCACGGCCAGGCCGGTGGATATCGTTCGTCTGAGAGGGGATCTGGTTCGCGTTGTAGTGCCTGTGGTGCGCAACGTGTGACTCCCATGCGTGGTTGCTGGGGTCGACCCGTACACGGCTCTCGGGCGACGGTGAATGTCTTGGTATTCACCGGTGGCTAATTAGCGGGACCAGTAATTCGCGTGTCAATCAGTTGCGTTGTGTGACCGCCGTGACTGAACGTCAGTATCGAGGTGCCCTCGAGGCGTTTACCGCCCGTGATTCAGGTGCGTTTCGCAGAGAATGTGCGTTCCGTCTGTCCGTTGAGCGGACAAAAAGCGCTTGCTGCGGGCCCGCGTTCACCGGAATGTGTCGAAGGCGTGAATACGACACGGCGTCAAACCGCCAGCGGTCCGCGTTGACCGGCCGATGCGAATGGTTGGAGTTTTGTGCTGGTCAACACGTCTCTTCCGCCGAGCGCCCGCGTGTCGAACCATGCCGGGCCCCTGCCCCGTCACCTCCTGGAGCCGTCCTTGCTGCACAGATCGCCCGCCGGACCGGGGCGGCGCAGACCGTCCCGCCCCCGGTCCGTCGTGGCCGCGGTGGCCGCCGCCGTCCTCACCGTCCTGGTGGCGCTGCTGCCCGGACAGGCCCTCGCCGCGCCCTCCGCGTCCGACCCGTCGTCCTCCTCGGCACCCGCCGTCTCCGCCGAGCCCGCCTGCGGCACACCCCGACCCGGCTCCTTCACGTGCTTCGCCCTGCGCCGCACCGACGTCCCCGCCACGCGCGGCCTGCGCCGCGCCGGGGCCGGCCAGGCGGACCCCGACGGCTACTCCCCGGCCGAACTGCGCGCGGCCTACGGGCTGCCGGCCGACGGCGGGGCCGGGGCCACGATCGCCATCGTCGACGCCTACGACAACCCCACCGCCGAGGCCGATCTCGCCGTCTACCGAAGGCAGTACGGGCTGCCCGCCTGCACCTCCGACAACGGATGCTTCCGCAAGGTGGACGAACACGGCTCCGCCGCCTACCCGGCCGCCGACGACGGCTGGGCGGGGGAGATATCCCTCGACCTCGACATGGTCTCCGCGATCGCACCCGACGCGCACCTCCTGCTCGTCGAGGCCGACACCGCGTCCTCCGATGACCTGGGCACGGCCGAGAACACCGCCGTGTCCCTGGGCGCGCGCTACGTCTCCAACTCCTGGGGCGGCTACGGCGACGACGCCGGCCAACTGGCCTACGACGAGGCGTACTTCAACCACCCAGGAGTCGCGGTCGTCTTCAGCTCCGGTGACAACGGCTACGGCGCCAGCTACCCGGCCTCGTCGCCGTACGTGACCGCGGTGGGCGGCACCTCACTGGTCCGTGACGGCAGCACACGCGGCTGGAACGAGTCGGTCTGGAACGCCACCACCGTCGACGGCGGCGGCCAGCAGCACTGGGGCGCGCCCGGATCGGGCTGCTCGGACGTCGAGCCGAAACCCGCCTTCCAGTCGTCCGTCGACTGCCCGGGCCGCTCGGTCGCGGACGTCAGCGCCGTCGCGGACCCGGCCACTGGTGTGGCGGTCTACAACTCCTTCTCCGACGGCGGCTGGAACGTCTACGGCGGCACCAGCGCCTCCGCGCCGATCATCGCCGGCGTGTACGCGCTGGCCGGCACCCCCGTCTCCGGAACATACCCGGCCGCCTATCCCTACCAGGCGCCCGGCGCCCTCCACGACGTGACCCGGGGCGACGACGCCAGCTGCGCCGACCGTTCGGTGTGCGGCCACGGCCCGACACCCGACTGCACCCCCGCCTTCACCTGCGCCGCGCGGCCCGGCTACGACGGACCGAGCGGGCTGGGCACACCGGACGGCATCACCGCCTTCCGTCCCGGTCCGCACGGCACCGTCGCCGGCTCGGTCACCGACGCGGCCACCCGCCGGCCGGTACCCGGCGCGACGGTCGCGCTCGGCGACCACCGGGCGACCACCGACGCCCAGGGCGCGTACCGGCTGGACATACCGGCGGGCTCGTACGCGCTGACGGTCAGCGCCTTCGGCTACAAGGACACCGACCTGGGCACGGTCCGCGTGGACGACGGTGCCACACCGACCAAGAACGTGGCGCTGACCGCGCTTCCCTCACAGACCCTGTCCGGCACCGTCCACGACGGCGGACAACACGGCTGGGGTGTCTACGCCCGCCTCACGATCGACGGCGTGCCCGGCACGTTCTTCACCGACCCCGCGACCGGCCGGTACACCGTCCGCGTGCCCGAGAACCACACCTACACGCTGCACGCCACGGCGCTCTATCCCGGCTACCGCCCCGCCGACACCACCGCCCCCGTGCGGTCCGCCCCGCGGACCGCCGACCTGACACTGCCGCTCGACACCGCGGGAACGCTTGCCCCCGGGTACCGGATGACCTACCACGGCGGTGAGTCGCAGTCCTTCCCGACCACGGCCACACCCGACGGATGGACGGTCCGCAACAACACCGCGGCCGGGGGCTGGCAGTTCGACGACCCGCTCAACCGAGGCAACCAGACCGGCGGCACCGGCCGATTCGCCGAAGTGGACGACTTCGCCCTGGGCTGGGCACCCGCCGACACCGAACTCATCAGCCCCAGCTACGACTTCAGCGCCGAAAAGGTCCCCGAGCTGCAGTTCGACACGGCGTTGCCGTCGCTCTACCGGGTCGGCGACCTGACCGCCGACGTGGACGCGAGCACCGACGGCGGAGCCACCTGGACCACACTGTGGCACCGGACCGACATCGTCGCCGGTCCCGCCCACGAGACGGTGCCCCTGACCACGTACGCCGGCAAGAAGTCGGTACGCGTCAGGTTCCACTTCACGGGCTCCCTGACCGGCATCTGGCAGATCGACGACGTGAGAGTCGGAACCCCCGCCCTGGTCACCCGTCCCGGCGGGCTGCTGGTCGGAAGGATCGACGACGCCAACTCCGGCCACGGCGTCCTCGGCGCGACCGTCGCCGCCGCGGCGGTGGCCGCCGACAGCGGCCGTATGGTGGCCGCGCCGGGCGACCCCGCGCGCAGCGACGGCCTGTACTGGCTCTTCTCCCCGCGCACGGGCCCACAGAAATTCACCGCGGGACTGCCCGGCTTCGGATACCCGCCCGTCACCGACACGGTCAGGGTGCGGCCCGACACCGTCACCACGGCCGACTTCACGCTGCACCCGGCACAACTGCGCTACGACGTCCAGGCGGTGACGGCCAACGTGCCGTGGGGCGCCAGGAAGAACGTCACGGTCACCGTCCACAACACCGGTGGTTCGCCCGCCACCGTCTCGCTCGGCGAGCAGCGTCTCGGCGGCACTCCGGCGACATTGTCCGGCACCCCGGCCCGGCACACGAGAGCGGCACTCACCCCGAACACCCTGCTGCGCACCGCCGCCGCACCGGCGTCCGCGACCCGCGCCCCGGCCGGGCGGGAATGGTCCGCGCTGACCGACCTGCCGACCGGGACCTTCGCGGGCATCGCCGCGGTCGACGACGGCACGCTGTACGCCGGCCTCGGCGAAGCACCGGGAGGCCAGTGGAGCGGTGCCTTCTCCGCCTACGATCCGGGCACCGCGACCTGGCGCACACTCACGGCGCCGGCCACCAAACGGCTCGGTCCGGCCTACGGCTTCATCCGCGGCAAGCTGTACGTCACCGGCGGCCGGGACGCCTCGGGCGCGCCCATCGCGGGCGGCGAGGTCTACGACCCGTCCACCGACACCTGGTCGCAGATCGCGGACGCGCCCAAGGCGTACGGTGCCGCCGGCTCGGTGGTCCTCGGTGACCGGCTGTACGTGATCGGAGGCTGCGACCGGATCAACTGCGGTACCGCCGACGTCCAGGTCTACGACCCGGCGACCGACACCTGGTCGGCGGGCACGCCCTACCCGGAACCGATCTCCTACCCGGTGTGCGGCACCGCGGACGGCGTGGCCTACTGCGCGGGCGGTGCCTACGAGCCCGACGGCCACGCCCCGCAGGCCACCGACCACACCTACGCGCTGGACCGGGCGAACGGGACCTGGCATCGGGTGGCCGACGCCCCGGCCGACGTCTGGGGCGCCACCGGGACGGCGGCCGACGGCCAACTGCTGGTCGCAGGTGGGTTCGAGGTGAGCGCCGGCGCGCTGACCAACGAGGCGCACGCCTACGACCCGTCCACCGACACCTGGTCGGCGCTGCCCAACCTGGCCGAACCCGTGCTCGGTGCCCAGTCGGCGCCCGGCTGGTTCGCGATCGGCGGCATGGACGCCTACAGCGTGCCGCAGCCGGCCGTGCGTGAACTGCCGGGCTGGGACCAGGCACATGGCGACGTGTCGTGGCTCGCGGAATCGGCCGGGAAGCTCACGGTCGAAGCGCACGGGTCGGCCCGGATACGACTGACCCTCGACGCCGGGGCGATGACCGCCGCCGACGCCGGCGCACACCGGGCAGCGCTCGTCGTCGACACGGACACCCCGTACGGAGCGGTGTCGCTGCCGGTGGCCATGACGGTGGTGCCGCCCGCCGGCTGGGGCCGGCTGACCGGGACCGTCACGGGCACCACGCCCGCAGGTGAGGCGGCTCCCCTCTCGGGTGCCACGATCGACATCGACGGCCCGGACGGCACTCTGACCGCGACGACGGCCCAGGACGGCACGTACTCCGCGTGGCTCCCGGCGAAGGGCGGGCCGGTGCGGGTGGTCGTGTCGGCCGACGGCTACCGGTCCGCGAGCCGGTCGATCCGACTGGTGAAGGGGGGAGCGGTCACGTCGGACTTCCGTCTGCGGGCGAGGTGAGACAGGGCCGGCCGGGGCGTCCCGGCCGGCCCGCGCACCGCCGCTCACGAACCGGTGCGTCCGGGCTCCCCGCTCAACGCCAGCGGTACGGCGTGCTGTTCATGATCCGGCCGCCACCAGCCGCGGCTGGCGGCGAGCACTCCGGCCTGGAACCGGCTCGCCGCCCCCAGCCGGCCGAGCAAGGCCTGGACCCGGCGCTGCACCGTGCGGTGGCCGATCCCCAGTTGACGGGCGATGGCCTCGTCCGACATCCCCATGGCTAACAGAGAGATGATCCGCCGCTCCTCGTCGTTGACGAACTCGTTCGGGCCGACCGACGCCGGCCTGCCGGGCAGGTAGGGCTGCGCCTGCTCCCACAGCGACTCGAAGAGGGTGGACAGCGCGTCGAGCAGGGCGGAGGGATGGACCAAAATGCACGCGTCCAGCACCTGAGGTGTGGCCAGCAGCGGAATCAGCGCTGCCTGGTCGTCCGCGATGATCAGCTTCATCGGGGCCTCGGGCAGGAACCGGACCTCTTCGCCCGCTGAGATGTCGACCTCCACCCGCGCCACGACACCGGGCATGCTGAGGGTGTCCCGGGCATGGATGAAGCGGCTGCGAACGCTGCGTCCGGCCACGGCGGTGGCGGAGTTGACGCGTTCGCCGTCGCTCGCCTGGGCGTAGGGAGGCGCGTCGATGCCGCGGATCTCCCGCTCGGCGCGCTTGAACAACTGCTGCCCGCAGCGAGCGACGCCGTCGCGGCCCGTGACCACCTGGATCAGCGACGTCGAGTCCCGGCTCCGACGCGCCTCACGGTGCCGCTGCGTCAGCCGCTCGCTCAGCGCACGCACCCGGTGGATGTCCCGTTCGCGAGCGAGCAGAAGCACTTCCAGGGCGTGGTCGGGCGGCAGCGCGGTGTACATGGGCGGGCTGCCGGGCAGCCGGGATATCAGGCCGCCGTCCTCCAGCCGCACCAGGGCGGCGATGGCGGCGTCGGGCTCGATGCCGGTACGGCGGCACAACTCCCCGGCGGACATGGGCGGGTTGTCGACCAGGATGATGTACAACGCCTCGGCAGGCTGATCCAGCCCGAGAACTTCCAGCATGGGCACCTCCGACCACAACCTAGCGCCCTCATGATCACACCGCTGACGATCACTGATCCTGGTCGTCCTTCCGGTCGAAGGCGAGAGAACCGGCCACCAAAGTGACCTCGCGCTTCTCGGCCGCGGCCGCGCCCGCACACCCCCGGAGCCCCGCCCTCCTCGGAAAGCCGGGCACCGCTGCCTTACCGGACGGCCAGGCCCGATCGGGGACCTCTCCTCGCGGACCGCTGCCGACAGGCATCACGGGAGCCTGTCTGTCACCTCCGAGCCGGGCGACACCCGGTTCCTGACTCGTCTCCCACGGCGTCCGCCGCGGGCGGCCGGTTCGTGACCACCGTTCCGCTGCCCTCGCGATGCCGCCGCGCGGTCCTGTGCCCTGACTCCGGCGAAGCCCCGGTGCGCGTCACGAGCCGGTCGGTTGGCGGATCCCACGTCTCCGGTGGTGCCAGATGAGCATAAGTCCAGGTAGGAGAGGTATGGACCGGACGCCACAGGTAGATTGGGGACATGGAGCTCCCGGGGCGTCCCGCGGATTTGCTGGGCCGGCGTGCCGAATGCGCGTTGTTCGACCGCTGGCAGGATGCCGTCAAGGCCGGACGGGGTGGCGCTCTCGTGGTCGTCGGTGAGCCTGGTATCGGCAAGTCCGCGTTGCTCGACCACATGGCCTTGACCGCGGTCGGCTTCCACGTGGTGCGAGCCGCCGGTGTGGAAGCGGAGGCGGAACTGCCCTTCGGGGGGTTGCATCAGGTCTGCGCGCCGTTCCTGGCCACGCTGGAGCACCTGCCCGGACCGCAGCAGGACGCGCTGGCCGCGGCATTCGGGCTGCGGACCGGAGCGGCGCCGGACCGCCTCATGCTGAGCCTGGCCGTACTGGGGTTGTTGTCCGAGGCGGCGGCCCGCCAACCGCTGATCTGTGTGATCGACGACGCCCAATGGCTCGATCCCGGTTCGGCACAGGCGCTCACGTTCGTGGCGCACCGCGTCGGTGCGGAGCCCCTCGGTCTCGTGTTCGCCACTCGCCGCGCCGGTGGCGGTCTACGCGGGTTGCGGGAGGTGGTGCTGACCGGGCTCGGCCCCGGGGACGCCCGCGCCCTGCTGCACTCGGCCCTGCACGTGCCGTTGGACGAGGTGGTCGTGGAGCGGATCGCCGCGGAGGCCCGGGGCAGTCCGCTCGCCCTGCTCGAACTGCCCCGGACCATGACGGCCGCGGGGTTCGCGGGCGGATTCGGTCCGACCGACACCGCAGCCGTGCCGGGGCGCATCGAGGACAGTTTCCGTAGCAGGGTCCTCCGCCTTCCCGCGGCCACCCGCATGCTGCTCCTGGTGGCCGCGGCGGAACCGACCGGCGACTCCGCACTGCTGTGGCGCGCGGCCGCCCTTCTGGGAATCGGGGTCTCGGCCGCGGCGGCGGCCGAGACCGACGGGCTGCTCTCCATCGGCACGCGGGTGGTCTTCCGCCATCCCCTGGTGCGGTCGGCTGTCTATCAGGCGGTGCCGCCGTCGCAGCGGCGGGCGGCGCACCGCGCTCTGGCGGACGCCACCGGCCCCTCGGAACCGGACCGGCGTGCCTGGCACCGCGCGCTCGCGGCCGTCGGCTTCGACGAGGAAGCCGCAGCGGAGCTCGAGGGGTCGGCACACCGGGCCCTGGCACGTGGTGGTATCGCTGCCGCCGGGGCATTCCTGGAGCGGTCGGTCGCGCTCACCGCCGACCCGGCCGCCAGGGCGGAGCGGGCGCTGCGTGCCGCACGCGCCAAACTGCAGGCCGGCGCGTACGACAGCGCTCTGGGCCTCCTCACGCTGGCGGACCGGGGGCCCGAGAACGAGCTGCGGGCCGCCAACAGCGAGCTGCTGCGAGGGCAGATCGCCTTCGCCCGCAGTTTCGGCGGTGGAGCCGCCCCCCTGCTGCTGCGCGCGGCCCGCCGATTCGAGTCCATCGACGTCTCCCGTGCGAGGGATGTCTATCTGCAAGCGCTGGCCGCGGCGCTGCTCGCCGGCCGGCTCGGTGACGAGTGCCGGATCACGGAGATCGCCCACAGCGCTCGCCGGCTGCCCGCGGCGTCGGTGCCACGCGCCTCGGATCTCCTGCTGGACGGACTGACGCTCCTCGTCGTCGAAGGCCGCGGCGCCTCGGTTCCGGTATTGCGCAGGGCGGTATCGGCGTTCATCACCGAGGAACTGGCCCCGGAGGAGGAACTGTATTGGCTGTGGCTGGCCGGTCACGGCGCCGGGCTGCTGTGGGACGACGAGGCCTGGCGACTGCTGGCCACGCGGCTTGTGCGATCGTGCGAGGTACGAGGGGCGATCAGCATCCTCCCGGTCGCGGCGGCCACCCGTGCGGGACTGCACTTGCTGGGCGGGGAACTCCTGCAGGCCGCGTCGTTGGCCGAGACGGCTGCCGACGTCACTTTCATGACCGGTGCCGGCCCGGTCCCCTACGCCGAGGTGGGGCTCGCCGTCTTCCGTGGCCGGGACGACGAGGCCCTTGCCGCTATCCACACCGCGACCCGGGACTCGATGGCGCGGGGCGAAGGCATGGCCCTGACCTACCTCCAGTGGGCCGGCGCAGTCCTCCACAACGGGGCATGCCGATACGAGCAGGCGCTGGAATCCGCGCGCCTGGCCGGCGCCGATTCCAGCGTCCAGCGCATCCGCAACTGGGCGCTGGCCGAACTCGTCGAGGCGGCCGTACGTACCGGACACCAGGACCTGGCCGACGAGGCCCTGGGGGAGCTGTGCCGGACGACCGGGCCCTGCTCCAGCCACTGGGCGGTGGGCGTCGAGGCACACTGCCGGGCTCTGCTCGCCGTCGGCCCGGATGCCGAGGACCTGTACCGCACGGCCTTGGGACGGCTCGAGCGCACCGGCCTGCGTGCCGTGGTGGCCCGTGTCCATCTTCTGTACGGGGAGTGGCTGCGGCGCGAGCGCCGCCACCTTGAGGCACGAGACCAACTACGGCGGGCACACGAGATGTTCGTGCGGTTCGGCATGGACGGTTTCGCCGAACGGGCCCGCTGCGAACTGTCGGCAGCCGGCGAGCCCACCCTCAAGCGCCGGTCCCGGTTCGGTGACCAGCTCACCCCCCAGGAGAGACGGGTCGCGATGCTGGCGGCCGAGGGAGCCACCAACCCCGAGATCGCGTCGCGGCTGTTCATCAGCGCCAGCACGGTCGACTACCATCTGCGTAAGGTGTTCCGCAAGCTCAAGGTCACCACGCGTACGCAGCTTGCCGGGCTGCTGCGAGACGGCCGGCCGGTTCCCGGAGTCACAGAGCGTCCCTGACGCCGCTAGCGGAGACGACTACGCATTCACGTGATGCCCCCGGGCGGGGGCGTGTGCCTACCGTTGCCAGTGATGCGGTTACCAGTGATGCGGCACCGGAGCGTGCCGGCGGTACACCGTCGGGCGCGCCCCGCGTGCTACACCGCGGAAAGCGAGCGGACTGCCATGATCACGCCCATGACCACATCTGATTCCCCCCTGTCCCGGCACGGCGCATTCAGCCCATGGGCATGCCCGCCGCTTGCCCGCGCACCGCCCGGACGTCGTCCTGAGTTGACTCCGACGGAGCGCCCGTCCCACACGATCGCCACATCGCCCGACGGCATGAGGCGGCGAGGTGACGGTCCGCGAACTCTCTGGAAACGGCGGCGACTTCGGCTCGGACGCCTTCAAACGCCTCGACAGCGCGAAGCCGGTCCTGCGACAGCACCCCCTGTGCGGCGATGGCCAACACCGTTGCGCAAACACAAGGACCAAGAAAGGCGGCGGGCGCATGCCCACCCCACCCATCGGCGCGGCCCAGCGCATGGTCGAGACCCTTTCCCAGTACGGCGTGCCGTACGTCTTCGGTGTCCCGGGAAGCGCGAGCGACGCCGTTCACGATGCCCTCGCCGTCGCAGGCCCCGAACTTGTGATGTGCCACCACGAACAGAACGCGGCCGTGATGGCCGCCGCTGTCGGGCTGCTGACCGGCACCCCCGGAGCGGTCCTGGCCACCCCAGGAGCCGGCACCGCCAATCTGATGACCGGCCTGCTCCTGGCGACGAGTGAGCAGCACCCCGTGATTGCGGTGTGCGCGGCGGGGACCGGCCGGGACCGGTTCAGGCGAACCCAGCGGTCGATGGACGCCATCGCCGCACTGAGACTGGTCACCACCTACACCTGCGAGGTCCGCGACCCGGACCATGTCCCCGAAGCCATCGCCAACGCCCTGCGCGCAGCGGTCACCCCACCCCGCGGCGCGGCCGCGGTGGTGATACCGGAAGACGTCGCGGGAGCGCCCACCGCCGCAAGCGTCGTCCAGCCGCACAGGCACCCGTCTCACGGTCCCGCTCCCGCCGAGTGCATCCACCGTGCCGCACAGATCATCCGCGCCGCACGGCAGCCCGTCCTCCTCGTCGGGGCGCGGGGTGCGGACACCGAGGCCTGCACCGCGCTGCGTGAACTGATCCGCGTCACCGGCCTGCCCGTGGTGGAGACCTTCCAGGCCGCGGGCATTGTCCCGCGCGCACTGGAGGAGCAGTACGCCGGCCGGGTCGGCCTCTTCCGTGACCAGCCGGGGGACGCCATGGTGACGCACGCCGACGCACTGATCACCGTCGGCTACGATCCAGTGGAGTACGACCCGGGCCTCTGGAACACCGACCCGGCCCGAACGATCGTCCACATCGACACGCTGCCCGCCGAGATCGGCAGCCACTACCAGCCCGCTCTGGAACTGCGGGGCGATGTGGCCGCGACGGTCGATGAGCTGTCGGGGGAGCTCTCCGGGCTGCCGATCAGCGACCGGACCCGAGCTGCCCTGGCCGAACAGCACACCGCCCTGGCCCGCATCGAGGAGGAGGCCAGGACGGCACCGGCCACCGCTGCCGGCCTCGATCCCGGCGCGGTGATCCGGAAGATCTCCGAGGTCGTGGACGACGATGCCACCGTGGTGTCAGACACCGGCTCGCACCTCTACCTGGCCCGTCACTTCCGCGGACACCAGCCGCGCCGCATCCTCCTCTCCAACGGCCCGCAGACGCCGGGAGTCGGCCTGCCACGGGCGATGACCGCCGCGCTGCTGCGGCCGGGGACACAGGTGGTGTCGGTCTCCGGGGACGGCGGTTTTCTGGCCGGCGCACCGGAAATGGAGACCGCCACCCGTCTGGGCCTCCACGCCACGCATGTCATCATGCGGGACAACGCCTTCGACACGGTGGCCTTCCAGGAGCATCGCAAATACGGCAGAGCCTCCGGCGTCCGGTCCGGCGCCTGCGACATCACCCTGTACGCCTGCGCGTTCGGCGCCAGAGGGATTCGGACCGAGACCATGGACGACTTCGAGACCGAACTGCGCGGGTCCCTCGACCCGGTCGGGCTCTGCGAGCCCGGCATCACGGTCATCGACGTCCCGGTCGACTACACGCACAACGCGGAACTCTTCGCACAACTCCAGGACGGCGTTCCGCGATGACACGCCGACGACCGCGGCTCCGGCGCAGCGCGACCGCCCGCCGGTACCCGGAGGCCTCCGGCCAGTGCCGTCACACGGCGGAAAACAGCCGACTCTCGGCCTGACCGTAGGCTCGCGGTCCACGGACGCGACTGTCGACCGGCGGACAACCGGCCCGGCCCGCAGCAGCGTTGCCCGATCAGCCACGGTGGGGCGACGCGCATGACACGACGCACGACCGAGGCTTCCCACCGGCGCCGGCGGACACCGGTCATGCCGGCCGGACCAGCCAGATGTCATACGTGGCAGGAGGTTCTCATGACGAAGCAGACATACATCGTGACAGGCACGCACCGCGTCGCGACCGCCGGGGGACTTGCCGTCAGCTTCCCGGCGGTACGGCCACGAACGCTCATCGCGGTCGTGGTCGCCTCGGCCGTACTGCTCGGCGTCACCCTGTTGGGCGTGATCGTCCCCGCGGACGTCCACCTGGAAGTGTTGTTGGTGGCGGTGCCGGCGCTCACCGCCGCTGCGGACAACGCGCGTACCACCGTCAGCATGACCGCCCTCGCCTGTCTCGGCGTGGTGGCGGTCGACGCCGACGACGGTCTGCCCAGCTCACCGAGCCTCCCGATCGACGTCCTGGGCCTGCTGGTCGTCTGCGTCCTGGTCCTCGTGGTCCGGCGCATGCGTGACGTGGACCATCGAACGCTCTGTGCGGTGCGCTCCGTCTCGGAGACAGCGCAGAAGGCGCTGCTCCCGCCGTTGCCCCGTCGTATGGCAGGGCTGGAGATCGCCACGGCCTACCGCTCGGCAGCCGCCCACGCACACATCGGCGGTGACGTGTACGCCGCCGAACGCGTCGGCTGTACGGTCCGCATGTTGATCGGCGACGTGCGGGGCAATGGCTTGGCGGCAGTCGACGACGCCGCAGCGGTCATCGGTGCTTTCCGTGAAGCCGCGCACCGCGACGTGCAACTGGAGCATGTCGCCCTCTCCTTGGACGCCGGTGTGCGCCGCCGTGTCGACCAGGTCAGCGAGACGGACAACGACGCGGCGGAGGGGTTCATCACCGCTCTAGTCCTGGAGATACCCGACGACTTGCACGTCGTCCGCGTGATCAGCTGCGGCCACCCCGACGCGATGCGCTCCCAAGGAGCGGACGTGGACTGCCTCGAAGTGCCGCAGCCGGCACCACCGCTCGGCCTGGGCGGCGACCGGGCGGCCTATCAGGTGAACACCTTCCGATTCGAGCCGGAGGACACGCTGCTCCTGCACACCGACGGCCTCCTGGAGACTCGCGACGGGGCGGGTGCGTTCTACCCGGCACTGGACCGTTTCGCGCTCCTCGCCGAGGATGAACCGTGCTACCTGATCGAACGCCTCATGAGTGACCTGACCGTCCATGCGGGCGGGGAGGTGCAGGACGACGTGGCCATGGTCGCGGTGCGCCGCCGGGCCGCGACGGCCACGGGGAGTGCCGGCGAGGGCGGCCGCCGTGGGAGCCCCGTCGTCACCGAGTTCGGCTCCTGGCCTGAGTAGGCATCCATCCATCGGTGGCTTCGGTGCGCCTCGCCGCGGCCGGCGGTGAGGCCGCCGCCGATGGCGAGCCCGCCGACCTGCAGGGCAGGGAGGCCACGGCCCTCCGCCGGCCTCGCTCACGAAGCTCCTGTTTTTTGAGCCGCAACCTCGCCGGACCCCACTGGATCCAGGATCTGCTCGGCCCAGATTGTCTTGCCGGCAGGGGCGTGCCGGGTTCCCCAGCGATGGGAACATTGAGCGACCAGGAAGAGTCCGCGTCCTCCTTCGTCCGTGGAGGCTGCCCGGCGAATGTGCGGCGCGGTGCTCGCCGTGTCGCTCACCTCACAGATCAGCGTCCGGTCGAGGACCAACCGGAGTTGTATCGGATCATGGCCGTAGCGGATGGCGTTGGTGATGAGTTCGCTGACGATGAGTTCCGTGGTGAAGGCCAGGCCCTCCAGATCCCACTGGTCGAGTTGCCGAAGGACGAGCGAGCGCATGTCACCAACGGCTGCCGGGACAGGGGGCACGGTCCACGTGGCCACCTTCTCGGAGTTCAAGGAATGCGTACGGGCGAGGAGAACGGCCAGACCGCCCTCCACCGTGAGGTGGGGAGCGATCAGGTCGGTTATGGAGCGGCACGTGACGTCAAGTGGGCGGCTGTGACCGGCGATAACGGTGCTGAGTCGGGCGGTCAGCGCGTCGGACTTGTCCGCATGGCGCAGGACATTCTGGCTGCAGAGCACGACGGTACTGCCTTCGGCGAGCTCCACCTCCAACGGTTCGAAGACCGGATCGCCGAGACCGAGCGGCCTGTTGGTCGGCAGATCGGGAAAGGACACAGCCCCGTCCCGGCCCACAATGGCCGGTGAGGGATGACCGGCGCTCGCCATCACGCATCGCCGCGAGACCGGGTCGTAGACGGCGTACAGACAGGTCGAACCCATCAATGCCTCCACCACGGGCGCGGGACCGGACCCGCTGGAGTGTTCGCGTTCCAGGAGCCGCGGCACCATGTCGTCGATCTGGCCGAGCAACTCGTCCGGGGCGAGATCCAGTTGAGCCAGCGTACGTACGGCGGAGCAGATGTGCCCCATGCAGGCGGCCGCCTGGAATCCCGTGCCCGGTACCGCGCCGACGACGAGAGCGACCCGAGCGCCCGAGAGCGGGATCACATCGAACCAGTCGCCACTGACTCCCGCATGCACTCGCGATGGCTGGTAATGGTGCGCCACCTCTACCGCGCTCTGGTCCGCGACGCTGCGGGGCAACATGCTCGCATGCAGGGTGAGGGCCGCCCTGTGTTCGTTGGTGTAGCGGCGGGCATTGTCCACGCAGACGGCGGCGCGCGCGACGATGTCCTGAGTGAGAACAAGATCATCGGGTTCGAAGGGATCCGTATGACGCGCCCGGTACAGATGCACCAAGCCCAAGGTCGTGTCCCTGGCGCGCAGCGGTACGAGGATCAACGAGTCGACCCCGTATTCGCGCATGACCTGGATCCGCAGGTCGGAAGAGTCCCGCAGCCATTCGGTGTCGGGGTCGAGGGCAGGGATCAGCCGCGGCTGGCTGTCGACGAGGCATTGCACGTGAGGTGAGTCGGGTGGGTAGTTCTGCAGTTCACCGGGCGGCGGCGCGCCACCGATGACCACCGTGTTGACGGCCTTGCGGGCAAGACAACGCAGCAATACCGGGCCTGCGCCCATCGGCCCCGGTTCCGCGCCGTCCAAGACGCTGTCCAGGAGGTCTATCGTCGCCACGTCGGCAAGTTGCGGAACCAGCATGTCCACGAGTTCCTCCGCCGTGCGCTCCACATCAAGCGTCGTACCGATGCGGACCGCGGCCTCGCCGAGGAGCGAAAGGCGTTCACGGGTCTGGTGGCGTTCCGTGATGTCGATGATCAGATCGGTTACCCCGAGGACGTTTCCGTCCGGCCCGGTCAGGACGACGGAGGACACGTTCCAAACGTGGTCCCTGTCCGGTTCGGCTGGCGTGCGCCCGTGATGGACGGCATTGATGATCGGCTCCCTGGTTTCCAGAACCCTTTTGACCCTCCCCTCGATCGCCCTGGCATCGAGCCCGGGAAGGACATCGCTGATGGGACGGCCGAGAGCCTGTTCTGCGGGGAAGCCGTGGATACGCTCCAGGGCGGCGTTGATCCGTACGAAATGCAGATTCCGGTCGTACACGGCGATCCCGATCGGCGCTTGGGTGAAGAGTGCCTCCAGGATCGCCTGCCCCTCCGTACCTGCGGACAGAGTGACGGGGGCCGCGATGACCATGGAGCCCTCGCTGGAGGATCCGCCGGTCCCGAGGAGTTGGGTGGTACGGAAGGCGACCTCGGCAGGACACCTTCCCGGAAGGTCGACCACGGCGGGGTGGCCCGAGAGCGAGACCTGGGTGCTTCCGGAGTATTCGGTGAATGCCTCCGGCCACAGCGCGACGGCCGACTGTCCGATGACGTCGGCGGCGCTGTATCCGAAGAGCTCCTCGGCGGAGGCACTCCACGCGGATACGACACCGTGGTCGTCGAGGACGAAGCCGGCGATCGTCCCACCGCCAGGTGCGTCCGAGAGACGGTGCGCGGAGGAAACCTCGGAGGGATTGCCCATGCCCAGTCCCGTCACGCGAGGTGACGCCTACGGGCCGGCGTCGCCTGCAGGTCAGCGCTGACCGGTGGCCTTGGGGCGAGGCCACCGAATGATGGTGTCGATTTCAGACTAGGAGCGTGTCTCGGTAACGAGCAAGGGGCTCGCTGGCCGTGATCGATGGGATCGGTCGCGGCCGTTTCGTGTGCACCTGTGAGGCCGTGGTTGGGTCCTTCCCGGCTGTTGTTCGGCTGGTAGGGCCTGTGGCGTGGGCCGGGGGCCTGGCTGGTCAGCCGGCCTGGGCGGCGAGCCCGGAGTGTCGGAAGATCTTGCGGAGGTTGTGGCAGGCGGCGAGCAGTCGCCACTCACCGCGGGCGCCGTCCTCGCCACGCAGGAGGAGCTGGCGGCCGTTCTGGCAGGTCATGACCTGTCCGAAGACAGGTTCGACGATGGCTTTGCGGCGGCTGTATGCCTTCCGGCCGGGTTTGGTCCGCAGTTTGCGGGCCATGCGCTCCTTCAGCGTGGCGTCCTTGGGGATGCGTCCGCGTGGAGCGGGCGGGACCTGCTCGTCGTGGGCGAGTCGGCCGGTGGCCATGAAGGTGTCGGTGCCGCAGGCCAGTTGGCGCTCGTTCGCGGCTTCGAGGTTGGTCTCGGAGCAGTACCCGGCGTCGACCAGGGCCTGCTTGGGGTGGATGCCGGTGTTGTGGGCGGACTGGTCGAGCATCGTGGTGTAGTTCAGTGCGTCGGAGGGGTTGGTCGTCACGTCGGCGGCGGTGATGACCTGGTGTTCTTCGTCGACGACGGCCTGGGCGTTGTAGGCCTGGATGTAGGCGCCGTCGCTGTTCTTCATGATCCGCGAGTCGGGGTCGGTGAAGTTGGCCTGGGCTTTGGGCTTGGGACGGGCCTTGGCGGCGGCCGCTTCCCCGGCGTCGGTGACGGCCTGCTCGTCGCTGCTGGCGGCACGTTCCTGACGGCGGCGTTCCTTGTCCTCGGCGTGGGCGCGGGCCTTGGCGGCGGCCTCGGCCTCGATCTGCGCGCGGGCGGCCTGCAGCTTCGCCAGGCGTTTCTCACGCCGGTCCAGCTCGGCGGGCAGGTCCGCCTCCTTGCCGTCCACGCCGAAGGTGTCGTCCTCGGCTTCGTCGGCGGCCTCGGCGTCGGTCAGCAGGGCGTGGGCCTTCGCTTCCAGAGCGGCGATCTCGGCCTCTATCCGCTCTTCCTTGTCGACCAGGCGGCCGTAGCTCATCGCCTTGTGTTTGGAGGCGCTGGCCTCCAGTTTCGTGCCGTCCAGCGCGACGCGTCCCATCTTGACCATGCCGAGTGTCTGTGCGAGGTGCAGGGACTGGGTGAACAGACCGGCCAGCGCGTCGAGGTGGCGGCGGCGGAAGCGGGCGATCGAGCGGAAGTCCGGTTCCTGGCCGGCGGCCAGGAACCGGAACGCGACATCGTCGGCCAGGCGGCGCTCGATCGCCCGGGAGGAGCGGACGCCGGTGGTGTAGCCGTAGATCAGCAGTCGTACCATCAGCCGCGGATCGTAGGGCGGGTAGCCGCGCTTTTCGGTGTAGTCCGCCAGGACCGGTCCGAGGTCGAGCACCTCATCGACCAGGTCGGCGACGAACCGGGCCAGGTGGCCCTCGGGCAGCCAGTCGTCCAGCGACGGCGGCAGCAGCAGGACCTGATGCGGATCGAAGGGCCGAAACGTCTTGTCCACCGCCGCCAGCTGACCCTGCGGCCGCTTCTTCCCGACCGGCTCGACCTCGAACAGCCCCTCGCCACCACGCATACCGTGATCATCCCGTATGAATAATCACGAACCGCAGGCGGGTTGCCGGTTACTGAGACATGCTCCTAGCCAGACTTCTTGCGATGTGCCTCGTCGGCGCCGGTGCGTGTGGCGCCGCCGCGCGTGTCGGTCCGGGGAGACGTGGACGGAACAGCACCCACCGTTCAACCCGACAGCGCGTCCGGGTCGAGCGGGACGGATCCCGCCGGCTGCGCGGCATGGGGGGCACGGTGAAAGAGATCGGCCTCACCTCAACGGCTGAGAGCCTGGCGGAAGATGTGCTCGGCCACCATGACGGTGGTGAGGTCGGTCGCGGTGGAAGGCACCTCGGGGAAGATCGAGGCGTCGATCACCCGAAGACCGTTGATCCCGTGCACGGAGCCGAAGCCGTCGACCACGGCCCGCTGGTCGTTCGCACCGCCCATGGGCGCGGTCGAGGTGGGGTGCTGGTAGGTGTTCAGGTTTTCACGGACGGCCCGGTCGAGGTCCGCGTCGCTTCGGATGTGCTCGCCGGGCAGCAACTCGCCGGCGGTGACAGCGGCAAACGCGTCCTCCCTCGCTATCCGGCGGCTGAGCTTGACGCCCGACCATCCGGCTGCGGTCGCGCGGCGTAGCCAGGAAGTTGTAGTCGATGAGCGGCGCGGCCTTCGGACTGGCGCTGCGCAGCTTGACCGAGCCCATGGACTCGGGTCGCACCAGGCCGGTGGCCAGGACGACCGCGGAACCGGTGGGGCTGACAGCGCCGTCGATCAGATGCGAGACCGAGATGTGAAGGTCGAGCTCGTCCGCGTGGGCCCTGGAAGAGGCTGTCCAGAGGATGGCTCCGGCCGCCGGGGTCATGCGGGCCGCGTCGGGCCTGAGGGCGTGGACGCTGTAGTGGAACGGGTGGTCCTGGAAGCGCAGTCCCACCGGGCGGTCGGCGACCAACTTGATTCCATGGCGCTCCAGGTCCCCGGGTACGCCGATGCCGGAACGCATGAGAATGGCTGCGCTGCCGTAGGCGCCGGCCGACAGAATGATCTCCCCGCCCTCGTGAATGGTCCCGTCGACCGTCCGAACAGCCGTGGCCGTGGTGCCGCTGAACTCGACCGAGTCCACCTCGGCCAGGCCGACGACGGTCAGGTTCGGGCGGCCGCGGACCTCGTCGGAAAGGTAGACGAACGCCGTGTTCCGGCGTACGCCGGAGAGGATGTTGAACGGGTATGCCGTCACTCCGTTCTGCCGGTCGCCGTTCGGGTCTGCGATCCGGGCGAAGCCCTGACTCGCGGCCGCTTCGACGAAGGCCCTCAGCGACGGAGTGAGTTCCTCGAAGGTCTGTTGGCGGATAGGGAAAGGTCCCGTCCGCCCGTGCAGCAGGTCGCTGCCGGCGTCGCTGTTCTCCAGCAGCCGGTAGGTCTTCAGCACCTCCTCGAGCGACCAGTTGCCGATACCGCGGGCAGTCCAGGTGGCGAGTCCGCGGCGCGTGCACGCAGCGCCACCGCCGCGTTGACTGTGGAACTGCCGCCGAGCACCTTGGCCCGAGGCGCCGGAATGCGATAGCCGGTCGCACCCACTGTGGCCTCGTAGCCCCAGTCGTGTTCCTCGTCGTCACCGACACGCGCCGGGCCTGACGATCCGAGTCCACGCCTCAGATGCCCGTGGCGACGGCGTCACGCAGACCATCGCCCGCGCCGTAGGCATCAGCTGACACCCTGACGGGGTGCGGCGGAGACCCCAGGTCCCTGCCCCACCCCATCGGTCGCGAGCGCGCCGGTGCTGGATTCCCCCATCGGTGTCGACATGTCGGCTTCGAGGCGAGCGAGTCGGCGGGCGGGTGCGCTCCGTGCCTTCAGGTGGACTTGGGTGGTGTCGAGCTGGGCCGTGGCGAGGCTCGCGGCCTGCGCGGTCCCGGGGGCCGGTCCGGCAGGCACCGACGGGGTTGAGACCGTGCCGGATCCTTGTGTCGGCCGGCCGGTTCGGCGCACGTGGCCGTCGGGTCCTCGGACGGGCAGAGGTCGTCGGGTGATCTGAAAGGACGTCAGTTTCGTCCTGCGTGGATCGTTGACATGCCCCTGCCGCGTGGCTAACTTCACGAAGAGTTCCCGTCTGCGCCCCGAGGTGCTCGTGGCCCCGGGGCTCCGTCACCGCGTTCGCATCGCCAGGCGCTCCGTCCCAGTGATGAGACAACGTTGTCAACCCCGGTCATGGCTCAGGCATCGCGCTTTCGACCGGAAGGCAACGTTGTCAAGTGCCGCTTCCTGCCTCCGAGTAGAGGAGAGACCGTGATGAAACGACTGCCGAGACCGCCCGGAACCCCCGCGATCGGCTTGTTCGCGGCTGCCGCACTGGCCGTGGCCGGCTTGTGCGCACCCGCGTCGGCGGCCGAGAAGGCCGCGCTCGTCACGTCGCCCGCCACCGTGGTCAACCCGTTCATCGGGACGTCGAACCAGGCCGACGACTTCCCCGGGGCCGACGTGCCGTTCGGCATGGTGCAGTGGAGCCCGGACACGCCGTCGCGTCCCTCCGGCGGCGGATACGAGTACAACGACTCGTCCATCACCGGCTTCAGCCTCACCCACATCGCCGGGCCCGGCTGCGGTGCGGCCGGCGACATACCGGTGCTGCCCACGGTCGGCGCCGTGAACACCGGCGCCACAGACACGTTCTCGCACGCCAACGAGTCGGCCTCCGCAGGCTCCTACAAGGTCGCCCTCGACAACCAGGTGACCACCGAGCTGACCACCACGACACGCAGCGGCATGGCGCGCTTCACCTTCCCGTCGAGCAGCCAGGCCAACCTGATCTTCAAACTCACCGGAAGCCAGAACGGCGCCTCCTCGACGCAGTTCACGAAGGTCTCGAACACCGAGGTGAGCGGGCAGGTCACCAGCGGCCACTTCTGCGGTGCGGGGAACACGTACAGCGTGTACTTCGACATGGTCTTCGACCAGCCGTTCACCTCGCAGGGCGCCTCGGTCGCGAAGACGTCGGCCGCCACCCCGGCGAAGCCGGGCACGTCGTCCGGGAACGCCGCCGAGAAGCCCGACGAGCCGGTACTCCACGGCAAGACCCCCACCGCGACGGCTCCGAAGGCAGCCAAGGGCGGCGCCTCCCCGAACGCCGCCGCCTCCAACGGCTACGTCACCTTCAACACCACCGCCAACCCGGTGGTGCAGGCCAAGGTCGGCATCTCCTACGTCTCGGTCGCCAACGCGACGGCCAACCGGGCCGCGGAGAACACCGGGTGGGACTTCGACGCGACCCGCACCGCCGCGCAGAACGCCTGGAACAGCGCTCTCGGCAAAATACAGATCGCCGGCGGGACGGCCGCACAGCAGCAGAGCTTCTACACCGCGCTCTACCACTCGCTGCTGCACCCCAACGTCATCAGCGACACCAACGGCCAGTACTACGGCTTCGACGGCAGAACGCACAGCGTGGACACCGGCCACAGAGCGGCGTACGCCAACTACTCCGGGTGGGACATCTACCGCTCGCAGGCCCAACTCGAAGCCCTGGTCGCTCCCCAGGTCGCCTCGGACACCGCGCAGTCGATGGTCGACGACTACGCCCAGACCGGAGTCTTCCCCAAGTGGTCGGAGAACAACGGCGAGTCCTACGTCATGGTGGGCGACCCGGCGGACGCGATCCTCGCCGACTACTACGCCTTCGGCGCCAGGGACTTCGACACCACGACCGCCCTGGCCGACATGGTCAGACAGGCGAGTACGGCCAACAACGACCGGCCGGGTCTGAACTACCTGAACTCACCCGGATACATGCCGCACGACGGCAGCTACGGCTGCTGCAACTTCTACGGCCCGGTGGCCACCACCCTGGAGTACAACACCGCCGACTTCGCGATCTCCGCGATGGCCGGGGCACTCGGCGACACCGGCAACCAGAAGACGTACGCCAACCGTGCCCAAGGCTGGCGCAACGTGCTCAATCCCGCCTCCGGTTTCGTCGAACCGCGCAACGCCGGCGGATCCTGGACCGGCGGCTTCGACCCCACCAGCGGCACCGACATGGTCGAGGCCGACTCCTGGATCTACACCGGGATGGTCCCGTTCAACATCGGCGGCCTCGCCCGCGCCAAGGGCGGCAACACGGCGATGAACCACTACCTGGACACCGTGCTGCGCAGCTACACAGGCGACAAGGGCTACGCATGGGTCGGCAACGAACCCAGCATCGAACTGCCCTGGGAGTACGACTACACGGGACAGCCCTACAAGACACAGGGCACCGTCCGGGCGATCCAGGACCAGATCTGGGCGAACACCCCGGGCGGCCTGGCCGACGGCAACGACGATCTCGGCGCGATGAGCGCCTGGTACGTGTGGTCGGCGCTCGGCATGTACCCCGAGACCCCGGGCACCTCCGACCTCGCCCTGGGCTCCCCCCTGTTCACACAAGCCGTGGTCGCCCTCCCGTCGGGCAGGACACTGACGATCAATGGTGACGGCGCCGCCGACAACGCCCCCTACGTACAGTCCGCGACATGGAACGGAACCGCCTGGAACAACGCCTTCGCCCCCACCACGGCCATCACCGCCGGCGGCACGCTGAACTACACGCTCGGCACCGGCGCCAACACCTCCTGGGCGACGGCCGCCTCCGCGGCCCCGCCCTCCTACGCCGGTGACACCACGGCCCCGGCCTCGCCCCGCATCGGCCCCATCGCCTCCGCGGTGGCCTCGAACCTGTGCGTGGACGACGCGAGTTCCTCCACCACCGACGGCACCCACGTCCAGATCTGGGGCTGCAACAACACCTACGCCCAGGACTGGATCGTCGCCGCCGACGGGACGGTCCGAACCCTTGGCAAATGCCTGGACGCCGACCACAGCGGAACCACCAACGGCACACTGGTCCAGCTGTGGACATGCAACGGCAGCGGGGCCCAGCAATGGACCGCGGGGGCCAACGGATCACTGATCAACCCCCAGTCCAAGCTGTGCCTGGACGACCCCAACTCCTCCACCACCACCGGCACCCAGCTCCAGCTCTACAGCTGCAACGGCTCAAGCGCGCAGAGCTGGAAGCTGCCGACCTGAGCCACCGGCACCGGCACCGGCAGTCTCGGCACCGCCGGACAACTCCAGCGCACCGCGCCCGTGTTCCGGCCACTCGGCCGGGACACGGGCGCGGTGCGCCGCCGTGCGGCCCGCCGGTCCATCCCGCGAGGGCGACGGTGGAACCGGCTCAGGCGGTGGTGGTGGGCTGGTCGGGGGCGTGTGTGTGTTCGGCCCAGATGATCTTGCCGTGGGGGCTGTGGCGGGTTCCCCAGCGTTCGGCGAGTTGAGCGACGATGAACAGTCCGCGCCCGTTCTCGTCGAAGGTGCGGGCCCGGCGCAGGTGCGGCGAGGTGCTGCTGCCGTCGGCGACCTCGCAGACCAGACTGCCGGCGTGGTGGATCAGGCGCAGCTGGATGGGTGGTTGGGCGTGGCGGATGGCGTTGGTGACCAGTTCGCTGACGATGAGTTCGGTGGTGGGGGCGGCGTCCGTGAGGCCCCAGGCATCCAGTTTCTCCGCGATGTGGGAGCGGGCGTAGGAGACGGCGGCCGGGTCGGCCGGCAGGTCCCAGGTGGCGACGGTACGGGTGTCCAGCGCGTGCGTGCGGACCGCGAGGACGGCGACCTGGGTGTGGGGCGCGTGGAGCAGGGCTTTGACGGCGGACCGGCAGGTGGCGTCCAGGCAGCGCTCGGGCCGGGCGAGTGCGCTGAGCAGCTCGTCCCTGCCGGAGTCCGGTGCGTCGGCGTCACTGTGGGTGTACAGCAGGAGGGTGCTGCCTTCAGGGAGGTCGATCTCCGTGGCTTCGAAGGGCAGGTCCGTCTGTCCCAGGGGCGGGCCCTGGCGCAGGTCGAGGGATGTGACCGTGCCATCGGGTGTGATGACGGCGGGTGCAGGGCTCCCGGCGCAGGCGATGGTGCAGCGGCAGGACGCGGGATCGTAGACCGCGTACAGGCATTGGGCGCGGACGGTGCTGGTGCCGGCGGTCTGGGTGTCGTGACTGGGGCGGACGTCGGGCCGTAGCCGGGCGAGGACGTCCGCGAGATGGGCGAGCAGTTCCTCCGGCTGCAGATCGACGTCGGCCAATGTGCGTACCGCGGCACGGAGTTCGGAGGCGGCGGCGTCCGGTCCGGTCACGGCACCGGCGACGAGTCCTACCCGGGCGCCGGACAGCGGGATGGCGTCGAGCCACTGGGCGCGCATACCGAGTCGGCCCGAACCGGTTCGGCAGTGGCCGGCCAGCTCCACCACCGCGGGTTGCGGCAGTGCGGCGGGCAGGATGCCGGGCGGTGGGACCCGAACGGCATGCGGTGCTTCGGGGGTGCTACGGGGCTTGCTGTCGGCTGGATCGGGCGGACAGGACCGGTTCCGGGTGACGGTGGCGGGCGTGTTCGGCCGACGCGCCCGCAGCCGGCAGACGACGAGGCCCAGAGCGAAGGACAGGGCGACCGCGGTGATGACGACCGTCCGGCCACCGGCCGACACTCCGTGGATGGCGAAGCCGTACGTGACGATACTGGCAGCCAGCGTGGCGAGACCGATGATCAGGGAGCGCCGCATGGGCAGGAGCGCGGCGGCGGTGACGGGGACGAGCACGGAGAAGCCCGACCAGCGGACGAGGCCGCCTGCGGAATCCTGGAGCTGCACGGCGCACGACCCGGCGATGTAGACGATGAGCAGCACAAAGAGCCACCTGTTCAGTCGCGTGGCAGCCATCGTCCTCATCGCCTTTCCATGGATGGTGCGTCGATTCGGGAGCACCGGACAAGTCATGGGTCGACCTCCGTCGGGAGTGGCCGGGACGGTCGTGGACCCGGACCGCCGCCCGGAGCGGGCGTGCGCTGGATGGCCACCAGGGCGAGGTCGTCCTCCAGGTGTCCGGCGGCATGGATGTCCACGTCGTCGTTGACGCGCCGCAGCAAGCGGTGCGGGCAATCCCACGGCCAGCTGGGGGCCCGTTCGAGGATCGGATAGAAACCGCCGGTGGTGTTGCGGGCTTCGACGACGCCGTCGGTGTAGAGCAACAGGGTGTCCGCGGGGCCGAACGCGAAGGTGTCGACGTGGTAGGTGTCGGGAGAGATGCCGGCCAGCCCGAGGGGTGGCGCGGGCCGAGGTATCGGCAGGGCGGCCACCACGCCGCGGCGGCCCCGCAGGGGTGAGGGGTGCCCGCAGCTGATGACCTGGACGAGAGCAGCCTCGTCGGGGATTTCGACGAGCAGCGCGGTGATGAAGCGCTCGCTGCGCTCGGGGTCGCTGTCGGTGAGCTGCGCCAGATGCCTGCGGACACTGCTCTCCAGGGCGGCGGCCAGTTCGGGAAGGGCGTCGTGCTGGTGAGCGGCCTCTCGGAAGGCGCCGAGAAGGGCGGAGGCGTCCTCGACGGCGGGCAGGCCCTTGCCACGGACGTCGCCGATGAGGAAACGGGTCGCGTGCTCGGTCCGGGCGGCGGCGTACAGGTCGCCACCCACCAGGGCGTGCGCCGCGGCCGCCCGGTACGTACAGGCGACCCGCAGCGGACCCAGCCGCCGGGGCAGGGGGCGCAGCACGACCCGCTGGGCCACCTCGGCCACCGCGCGTACCTGGGTCAGCTCCCGCAGGTCGCGGTCGTGCAGGGTCCGGGCGGTGACGACGAAGACCGACACGACCAGCAGGGCCGCGATGTGGATCGGCAGGACCGGCGAATGCAGCAGGCCGTCATGGCGGTCGATGACGAACACGGCCGCGCTGGCCGCCAGGGCGGTGCCCGCGGTGAACCGGGAGCTGGCGAACGCCGCCGTGGAGGTGGGGGCGGCGACCAGGAGAGGGGACAGGTGGACGGCCATGGGAGCGAAGGTGGCGGCCAGGGTGATGACGGTGATCAGCGCGACCGGGACGGCCGACAGGGCGAGGACGCCGCCGCCCACCCGCGGGCCACCCCGCTTGAAGGGGATGTGCCACGGATTCCGCGCGCGGCCGCCGACACCCCGCTCGGCGCCCGGGCGCTTCGGCCTGCCCGTGCCGCCTCGGGGGAGGGGGAGCGAGGAACGGGTCATGGGAGCCGCCTCAGGAGAGGGGTTGTACGTCCGGTCACTTCGAGCATCCGCCCGCACGAGGGCGGGCACATCGGTGCGGGGCCGCACCGCGCATCCGTAAGTCCCTGCATTCCACCGCAGGTCTTACGGCCCCCGGCTGCATCCTCCCCGCGCACCTCCTGCGGGTTTCCCGCACACGGGCCGGCAGCGGCTGCCTGACGGCCACGGGGGATCTACCGTTGCAGCTATGGACGACCTCAGCTCTCTCCCGTCCCGGCAAGCGCCCCGGGAGGTGACCGTCGTACTGGCCGACGATCATCTGGTGGTCCGGGCCGGAATGCGGCTTCTGCTGGCCCAGGACCCGGCATTCCGGATCGTCGCCGAGAGCGCCACCGTCCCCGACACCCTCGAGGCCGTGCGCCGGACCCGTCCGCAGGTGTTGGTCCTGGACCTGACCATGGCCGGCAAGTCGAGTCTGCCCACGATTCCCGCGCTGCGCACCGCTTCGCCCGGCACGCGCATCCTGGTCCTCACGATGCAGGAGGATCCGGCGTTCGCCCGGGAGGCGCTGCGCACCGGTGCGGCCGGATACCTGCTCAAGGAGGCCGCCGCCGAGGAGCTGCGGGCAGCCGCACACCAGGTCGCCGAAGGCGCGACGTACGTCCAGCCGGTGCTGGGCGCCAGGCTTGCCGTCGAGATGCCGGGACCTGCCGACCCGGAGTCGCTGACCGCACGCGAGGCCGAGATCCTGTCGCTGCTGGCGCTGGGCCACACCAACCAGGAGATCGCGCAGCGTCTCTACGTCTCGGTCCGGACAGTGGAGACCCATCGTGCCCGCATCCGGGACAAGCTCGGCAAGGACTCCCGGGCGGAGCTCATCGCCGCGGCCCGCGAACGCGGCCTGGTGGCATGAGCGGACGGCGTACGGCCCGATGGGGCCTCGCCCTGCAGGCGGTGGGAACCTGTCTGCTCGCGGCTGCGGTGGTGCTGGAGGTCACCGACCAGCCGCTGCCCTCCGAGCTGGCCCTCTCCCTTGCCGCGGCGACCCCGTTTCTCGGGGCAGCGCCCCTCTACACCGCGGGACGCCGTACCTGGATGGTGGTGGCCGGCGCCATCGCGCTCATGCTCGCCGTGGCCAGCCTGGTCCGCATCACCGAGCAGCCCCTGCTGAACGCCCTGCACGTGCTCCCGCTTCTCCTGGTCGTGTACACGGCCTCCACCATGCGCAGCGCGACCCACCGCGACCGGGGCCTCCAACGTGAACGTGTCCGGTCCCGCCACGACGGCGCGGAGCGCGAACGCCGCCGCTGGGCCCGGGAACTGCACGACGACACCCTCCAGGAACTCGGCGCCGTGCAGGTGGTGCTCTCCTCCGCTGCCGCCGACGGCCGGCCCCAGGCCATGCGCAGCGCGATCGAGCAGGCACGCGCGCTGGTCGGCAACCAGATCACCTCGCTGCGCCACCTGATCACGGATCTGCGTCCCCTGGTCCTGGACGAGCTGGGACTGCGCGCGGCCCTGGAGGCGCTGTGCCGTCGCACCTCGGAGACCTTCGGTATCCGCGTCGATCTCCGGATCGATCCGCAGTGTGCCGACATCAGCGACCGGCTGTCCTCAGAAGTGCAGGCGCACGTGTACCGCATCGTGCAGGAGGCATTGACGAACGCGGTGAAACACGCCGAGCCCACCCGGATCACGGTCGGTGTGGAGGCCGACGGCCATGTGATGACGCTGACCGTCACCGACGACGGGATCGGAATGCCTCAGGCCGCGGACGCCAGGCGCTGGCCGGGTCTGCGCGCGGCCGCCCGCCCGGCCTCCACCGTGCGGGGAGTGGGTCTCTCCGCCATGCACGAGCGTGCGGACCTCATCGAAGCACAGCTCACGATCCGCAGCGTTCCTGGGAAGGGCACCGCCGTCATCCTGAGCGTGCCCGAGTGAACGCTGCTTCATTACGGTCCGCCGAGAAGAGGACTGTTGGCGAGTGACCGCTGTGCGGAACGCTCCGCCGGAGTTCTTACGAGAGGCTGACGCGGCAGCTGAACCTCTCCTGTCCCACCCTTCGCATGGGCAACTCTGGCTCTGCCCGCTTCCGACCGAGGGGGCGGCCGAGTCCGAGGAGCAGCACATGAGCAGGCACAACAGGCGCAGGTCGTCGCGGAGGCGTCGGCTGACCATCGGCGCGGCCGGAGTCCTCGCCGCCGCGGCGGCCGCCACGTCGGTGACCGTGGCCTCGGCGCGGGAGACCCGTCCACGTGGGGACACGGCCAAGGCCGACCACGCCGTCTTCGTCCAGGGCGACGAACTCGACGGCAACACCATCCACGTCTTCAAGCGGGGCAGGGGCGGCGAGTTGACGGCCCTGGGCCGCTACGCGACCGGGGGCAGGGGCGGCGACCAGGTCGACGCTCCCACCGACTCTCTCGCCTCCCAGGGTTCGCTCGTCTACGACGACCGGTCGGGGAGGCTCCTGGCGGTCAACGCGGGAAGCGGGACCGTGACGTCGTTCCGGGTGCGCGGACAGAAGCTGACCGACCGTCAGGTGGTGCGCTCGGGCGGGGACTTCCCCTCCTCGATCGCGGTGTCGGGCCGGCTCGCCTACGTCATGAACGCGGGGGGCGCGGGCAGCGTTCAGGGGTTCCGGATCACGGCCAAGGGCCTTGCTCCGCTGCGCGGTTCGCACCGCTCCCTCGGGCTGGACAACAAGAAGGTGCCGCTGTTCTCCAGTTCGCCGGGCCAGCTCGCGTTCACGCCGGATGGTGGGCAGTTGGTCGTCACCACCAAGTCCGCGAACACCATCGAGGTCTTCCCGGTACGGCATGACGGGCGCCCCTCGCGCCGTGCGGTGGTCAACGACTCGGCCGGAGGCGTGCCGTTCGCCATCACCTTCGACCGGGCCGGCCGTATGCTCGTGGCCGAGGCCGAGGACTCCACGGTCAGTACGTACAAGGTGCGTACCGACGGCACTTTGGACGTCGTCCAGAAGCCCTTGCCGAACGGGCAGAAGACGCTGTGCTGGCTGGAACGCGCCGGGGACTTCTTCTACGGAGGCAACACCGGCAGCTCGACCGTCACCGGATACCGTACCGACCGCCACGGCAGGCTTGCGCTCACCACCGGTGGCGGCGTCGCCACCCCGCCGTCGGCCATGTCCCAGGGTGTCATCGACCTGGCGGTGACGAAGGACGACAGCTTCCTCTACGTGCAGAACGCCACCTCCGGCACGGTCGACGGGTTCCGTGTGGGCGGGAACGGCTCCCTGACGAAGGTCACCACCGTCACCGGACTTCCCTCCTTCGCCGAGTCCGGCATGGAGGGCATCGCCGCGGTGTAGGAAAGCGGCCGCCGCGGCGATGGGCGCCCCGGGCACCTTTGCCCGGGGCGCCACGCTGTGGGGAGTAAGGCCGGCCCTTCTCGCTCCCTCGCGGCGGTGCCGGCGGCCCGGCTGTCGGGACAGCCCTCAGAGCAACAGCACGACGGCAGCACCGATCCCTCCGAGGAGCAGGGCGAGGACGGCTTCGGGCCAACCGCCCCGGCCCCAGCGGAACGGGTGGTCCAGGGCCAGCTTGCCCGGACCGGTCGCGGCGACGCCGAGTGCGACGACCGCGATGCTCAGGTTGTATTCCAGACCGCCGTCGGTCACCCACACTCCGTGGGCCGCGGTGACGGTCGCCATGGCGCTGATCATCACGCCGATCAGGGCGCTCGCTGCCAGGGGAGTGAACAGTCCCACGGCGAAGCCGAGGCCTCCGAGGAGTTCGGACACACCGCCGATCACGGCGTAGACCTTGCCGGGTCGGTAGTCCAGCGCGGCGAGATTGTTCGCGGTGGTGGTCAAGCCGTCGCCGCCGAAGATCCCGAAGAGTTTCTGGGCGCCGTGCCCTGCCATCAACAGGCCGAACGTGAGCCTGATGAGCAGCAGACCCCAGTCACCGGCCGAGACCGCCCGCCGGACCGGAGTATCGGCCGGGGGATCGGGAGAAGCACGTAGTCGCTGAGGGATGGAGTTCACGGGGGGCTCTTCTCCGCTCCGCGTTCCATGGCGGGGGCGGCTGACCTTCGAGGAACAGCGGAGCTCGTTGTCGGGTCGTCATGACGCCTTGGAGCGGCGTGCGAGAAAGACCGCGCCACTGCCACGCACACGCCCCGCACAGTGATCACTGTCAGGCGTCCGTCCGGGGCGGGCCGCCGGGTGTCTTCGTCGTGCGTTCGTGGCTGTGTGCTTCCATCCTTACTCCGCTCGGCTCTTCGTGGTCGGCTGTCCGGTGGGGAGCGCGCATCCGATCCCGGACGGTGACGTCCGGTCGCGCAGCGGCACCGCGCAGCGGCACCGCGCGGCGGCATCGGGAGGTGGCACGTGCGGCGAGGACCGGAGCCCGCGAAGGCCGGGAAGGCGTCTCACCCGGACGTGTAGTTTGCACGGTGGTGCGGGTGCGTGCGGGCATGGCGGGGGCGCGTACCGGAGAGAACCAGTGCATGCACGAACCGGTGTCCGACGAACCGCTCCCCGTCTCCGGAATCCAGCCCACGACCGATGTGGTCTTCACAGCGGACTTCGCTTCCGCGCGGCAGTGGGTGGCCGGCCGTTCCTGGGCCTATCCCGGCGGCGGGCCGGTCAATCCGGGCGACGACAAGCTCGATCACCTGGTTCAGGACGGTACCTATTGCCGTACCGGCGTTTTTCGGGCCACCCGAAGACGGGACGGCTGGTGGAACACGGGACTGCTGACGACCGAAGGCAGTGAAGAGGAGTTCGTCGTCCGTGCGGGCGACGTACTGGAAGCGCGGGTGCGGTTGCCCCGTGAGATCGGGGCCTGGCCGGCGATCTGGACCTGGCGGGACGGCGGCCAGGAGATCGACGTCTTCGAGTACCACCCCGACAACGCGGATCTGCTGGAGTTCTCCAACCATGTCCGCGGCAGCGGCCACTACTACACCGACGAGTCGGTGGGCCCGGGCGCGTGGGTCGATCTGCGCGTCGAGTTCGGCGTCCGTTCGGTGGTGTGGTGGGTGAACGGCACCCAGGTGTTCGCGGACCGGCGGGGGGTGGGGCGCGCCTGGCATGCCTACCTCATCGTCAACCTCTCGGTGTGCGCCGGGCGTTACCACCCGGCTCCCACCCGTGGGACCAGCGCGATGTCGTACGAGGTGGAGAGCCTGGTGGTGCGACGTTCGGTGCCGACCGACTGAACGGTGACACCTTCGCTGCCGTGACTCCGGTGGCGCATGCCGTCCGCCGCATCGGCGCCGGCGGGAGTGGCGCCCAGTCGTTCAGGACAGTGGCGTCTGCTCAGAGGCGCAGGCCTGCAGGACTCGGACGATGAGCAGTGCCACGTCGTCGTGGCCGCCAGGATCGCGCAGGGCGTGCAGGAGTACCTCGCAGGTTTCGTCGAGGGAGCGGTGCGGGTCGTCCAGGAGGGTGAGCAGACTGTCCATGCACGCGTCGATCGGGAAGCCGCGCTTCTCGACCAGGCCATCGGTGTACAGGACGAGTTGATCGCCACGGCCCAGCGAGAGCACGCTGGTGTGGAAGCCGCCGTTGCCCACGCCCAGCGGGGTTCCGGTGGGCAGGTCGAGCAGTTCGTGTTTCCCGTCCAGGCGGAGGAGCGCGGGCGGCAGATGGCCGGCCAGCGAGATGAGGCATCGCGCGCTGTACGGGTCGTAGACGGCGTAGACGCAGGTGGCGATGATGTCCTGCTCCAGGTCCTCGGTGATGCGGTCGAGGTGCTGGAGGACCTGGGCGGGGTCGAGATCGAGGCCGGCCAGGGTGCGGGTGGCGGTGCGGAGCTGGCCCATGGTGGCGGCGGCGCTGACGCCGCTGCCCATGACGTCCCCGACGACCAGGGCGGTCTTGTCGCCGCCGAGAGCGATGACGTCGAACCAGTCACCACCGATCCCGCTGGCCGCCCTGGCGGGCTGGTACCGGGAGGCGACGGCCAGCCCCGGCCGCTGCGGCGGAGGGTGGGGGAGGAGGCTGCGCTGAAGGGTGAGAACGGTGCGTCGTTGTTCCTCGAAGGCACGGTAACGTTCGGTGACGTCCACGCTGGAGGTCACCACGCCCAGCGCCTTTCCGTTGGGTGCTTCGAGGCGGTGGAACGAGATCGACCACGCGTGCTCGTTGTCCGGGTCGGCCGGGGTGCGGCCGGAGGTGTACTGATCCAGGACCGGGGCGCCGGTGGCCAGTACCTCGTGGATGGTCGTTTCGAAGGACTCGTCCAGGAGCGGAAGCACCTCATGCACGTGCCGGCCCAGGTGTTCGCCGGCGGGGACGCCGCTCATCCGTTCCTCTGCCGCGTTGACCGAGACGTACCGGAGGTCGGTGTCCAGTACACCGAGTCCGATGGGTGACTGGGAGACCAGTCGTGCGGCCAGTGCCAGCTCGCGTTCGACCTGCCGCAGCGTCGCCTGGTCCGCGGCGAGCCCCAGGGCGTAGTGGTCACCCTGTTCGTCCTGGAGCCGCATGTTGCGGAACTCCACACGCCGCGTACTGCCGTCCTTGTGCCGGATGGGGAAGACTCCGGCCCAGCTGCCGCCGCCCTCCATGACCTGCGCGAACAGGCCGAGGACGATGTCCCGGTGCTCCTCGTGGATCAGGAGGCGGCCGGCGAACTCGCCGAGCGCCTCCTCGGCGCTGTAGCCGAAGAGATCCTCGCCCTGAGGGCTCCACAGAACGATCCTGCCGTGGTCGTCGAGGAGGATGGCTGCCACGCTCAGCAGGTCGAGGAGACCACCGGACGCGGTCGGGGCGACGTCCGCCGCGTCGTCGTCGCGCTCCAACGACTCGGCTGCACCCATCCCCATCCCTCCTCACTGCACGCGGCCACTCGGTGGCTTCAGGACGCCGAGGTACCCCATGGCTCGGCAGCAGACGTCATTCTCCTCCTCATCGTCTCCCTCCACGCCGAGTCCCGCAGCTATACCCGCCGCAAACCCCGGAACAGGAGTTTCGTGCCGGACGCGGGCGGCTACCGCTCAAAATACGCGTGCCCTCGCCGGCACGGCGCCGGGTCGGGACGGGCCGGAGGGATCCTCCCGGGGTCAGGGCCGCCCTCCGACGCGGTGCACGCGCGGTCGTGTTCTCCCCGGCGCCACCCGTAAGGCCCATGACGCCGTCGAAGGTGTCACGGCCGTCCGCGGCGCCGGTGACAGCGCGAGGGACGCGGGTACGGAACGGTACGGCCACCGACCACGAAACGGTGCGGCCACCGACCGCGGCCGAACGGTCACCGGCGCGTGACGGCTCCGGCGGGCCCGCGGATCGACGCGCGGGAACGCCGGCGGGCGGCGATCGCGGCGTGGCCGCGGTTGTACACCCCGGGCTGCGGACAGATGCTGTAGACATCGCCACGGGTTGGGGTGGTGCCATGAATGTCTGGAATGCGAACGACAGCGTCTACTTCCGTGGTCCCCTCGACGTCACGCGGGCCGCCACGGCGGTCCTGGATGCCCAGGGCTGGGTCGTGGGATGGAGCCCGGCGGCGGAGGAGATGCTCGGCTACCGGTCGGACGAGATCGTGGGGCACCCCGTGGACATGCTGTTCGCCGGCGGGCGTTCCTGGCAGCCCGGCCTGGCCGCGTGGCACGACGCCCCGAACGTGCGCAGCAACGCGGTCGACCTGAAACACCGGGACGGCCACATCGTCCGGTCGGCGACGATGATGTCCCGCTTGTCCCACGGGAGCGAGGGACCCGCCTGGGTCGTGGTCGCGGCGGAGCTGGAGGAGGTCCACGAATGGGAGGCGGGCCTGGCCATGCTGCGCGGCCTGGCCACCCAGTCGCCCATCAGCCTGACCATCTACGACACCGACCTTCGGCTGACGTGGGCCAACACCGCGTCGGGACGGGAGTTCACCGAACCGGTCGAGGACGTCATCGGGACACTGTCGCAGGACCTGTACCCGGGCGGCGCGGTGCTGACCGAGGGGGCACCGTCGACGCTGGAACAGGTCATGCGGAACGTGCTCACCACCGGTGAGCCGGTCGTAGACCTGCGCTATCGCGGGCGGCCGCCGGCCGACCGGGAGCAGGACCACGTCTGGTCCTGCTCCTACTACCGCCTGCAGGACGCCCGTGGGCAGACGCTGGGCGTGTGCGAGGACGCCTTCGACGTGACCGACCGCTATCTGGCCCAGCGGCGGCTGGCGCTCCTGGTGCGGGCCGGGGCCCATATCGGCCGCACCCTCGACGTCTCGGGCACGGTCACGGAGTGCACCGAGGTCATCGTCCCGGACTTGGCCGACGCCGTCGTGGTGGACCTCGTGGAGGGTGTCACGGAAGGGGAGGAACCCTCACCCCGGCAGGTGTGCCCGGAGCCGCTGCTGCGCATGGCCCGCCGCTCGGCCGACGGTGTTTCCGAGGGGGAACCCGCGGAAACACCGTCGGCCGAGCGGCGCGTCACCTACGCCGAGGATTCCCCCCAGGCCCGCAGCCTGTCCTCGGGCCGACCGGTACTGGAAGAGACCGGACCGGGCGACACCGGGCCCCTGCCCGGCGCCGAACCGTGGGCCCATTCCCTGCTTGTCGTACCTCTTCGCGCCCGCGGCACGACGTTGGGGCTCGTCACGTTCCTGCGCGGCAGGACCTGTGCCCGTTTCGACAGCGACGACCTGTCGCTCGCCGAGGAGCTGGCCACCCGTACCGCCGTCTGCATCGACAACGCACGCCGTTACACCCGGGAGCGCAGGGCCGCCCTCGCGCTGCAGCGCGACCTGCTGCCCCGGCACATCCCGCCGCAGATGGCCGTCGAGGTGGCCCACCGCTATCTTCCCGCTCACCTGGCCGGTGTCGGCGGCGACTGGTTCGACCTCGTGCCGCTGTCCGGAGCGCGGGTCGGGCTGGTCGTCGGCGACGTGGTGGGCCACGGTCTGCGCGCCGCCGCCACGATGGGGCGCCTGCGCACGAGTGTGCGCGCCCTGGCACGGCTGGACTACACCCCCGACGAACTGCTCACTCGCCTCGACGACCTGGCCGAGCAGACCTCCGAGGAACAGACGGCGGCACGTCGGGTGAGCGGTCAGCCCGCCGATGCCCGGTCGTACGACGACCCGGCCCTCGGCGTGACCTGCCTCTACGCCGTGTACGACCCGGTGACCGGGCGGTGCGCCGTGGCCCGCGCAGGGCACCTGCCGCCGGCGGTCGTCACCCCCGACGGCGTCCTCACCTTCCCCGAGCTCCCCTCCGGACCCCCGCTGGGTCTGGGCGGTCTGCCCTTCGAGAGCGCGGAACTCGACCTGCCCCAGGGCAGCCTCGTGGCCCTCTTCACCGACGGTCTGGTCAGGGGCCAGGACCATGACATCGAGCTCGGACTCGAGCGGCTGGGCCGTGTGCTGTCCGAACACGAGAAGCCTCTCGAGGAGTTGTGCGATCAGATCATCGCCGAACTCCTCCCCGAGGGGCCGGCCGCCGACGACGCGGCGCTGCTGCTGGTACGCACCCGGGTGCTGGACTCGCACGAGGTGGCCGCGTGGGAGCTGCCCCTGGACCCCGCGGCGGTCGGACGCGCCCGCAACCTCGCCAGTCGGCAGCTGGGGAACTGGGGGCTGGCGGAACTGTCCTTCACCACCGAGCTGGTCGTCAGCGAGCTGGTCACCAATGCGATCCACTACGCCTCCGGTCCGATCCAGCTCAGACTGATCCGCGACCGCAGCCTGCTGTGCGAGGTCTCGGACACGGGGCACACCACGCCCCACCTCCGGCGGGCCGCCAGTGACGACGAGGGCGGGCGCGGCCTGTTCATCGTCGCGCACATGGTCCAGCGGTGGGGCACGCGCTATTCGGCGGCCGGCAAGACCATCTGGACGGAACAGCCCCTCCCGCCCATGGACATGCCCTGAGGCCTGTCGGCTGCCCACCAGCGGCGTCCGGTCTGCCCGGCAATGCCCGGACGGCCCCGTCGGGGCAGCGGTGCCGACCCTGGTCCGGGTCGCCGAGCGTGCCGGTGTCCGGCCGCGGCCGGCCGCTTCATCCGTACGACGTTCAGTGGCCCGCCGCCGTTTCCCACAGTCGGCCCATGGGGGCGAACTGTGGTCATGCGCGGGCAAGTTGATGTGGCAGGCTGTCCTGAGCCGTTCACGTGCGGGGAGCCGGGGCGGTCGTCGAGAGGAGCGCAGCGTGAAGCAGGACGGATTCCGTGCCGAGGAGATCGACACCAGCAGGCCGCACCCTGCGCGGATCTACGACTACCTTCTGGGCGGCAAGGACAACTACGAGGTGGACCAGCGGGCCGGCGACGAACTCGCCGCCGCGGCCCCCGAGGCGCGGATCGGCCTGCGAGCCAACCGCGCGTTCCTGCGGCGCGCCGTCCACCACGTCGTGGGCAGCGGCGTCCGCCAGATCCTCGACATCGGCACCGGGCTGCCCACCTCGCCGAACGTGCACGAGACGGCCGAGGCGGTGGCGCCCGACGTGCGCATCGCGTACGTCGACAACGACCCGATCGTGAACGCCCACGCCCGCGCGATGGTCAGCCGCTCCGCTCCGACCAGTGTCGTACTCGCCGACCTGCGCGACCCGCAGGCCATCGTGAACCATCCCGACGTACGCCGTGTCATCGACTTCGACGAACCCGTCGCCCTTCTCCTCGTCGCCGTCGTCCACTTCCTCACCAATGCGGACAATCCCGAGCAAGTGGTCGCCGCCCTGCGCGACGCGCTGCCCGCGGGCAGCTTCCTGGTGCTCTCCCACGCCACGGGCGACTTCGCCGACCGCCGTGACGCTCAGGCCGTCTACAACAAGGCCAGCGCCACCCTGAACCTGCGTGGTCGCGCCGAGGTTGAGCGGTTCTTCGACGGGTTCGAACTGATCGAACCGGGCCTGGCCCAGGTTCCGTTCTGGCGCCCGGACGGCCCGCCTCCGGCGAGGTCCGGCGAGATCGGTTTCTATGGTGGTGTGGGGCGCAAGAACGGCTGAACCGCCGCTCCCCGCCCTCACTCCCACCCACCCGTCCCTGTGTTTCCCGAGGTGCCGAGTCCGACCGAGTCGGGCTCGGCACTCGTGCGTTCCGCCCCTCCCCGATGTGACGTCCTCCAATTGCGTTTCCCGGGCGCAGCGGTGAGTCTCTCCCGGAACGATTCTCCGAAGAACTGTTATCCGAGGCTCACCGAGCGGTCTCCCAGGTATCGGACAGCATCGTTCGGCGTCGAGGACAGGGAAGCGTTTGATGAGCACACGGCACACGGTGGACGAGGCGGCGCTGGTGACCGCTGCCCGAAGCGGCGACCCACAGTCTCAGGACGCCCTGGTCGGTGCGTACCTCCCGCTGGTCTACAACGTCGTGGGCCGGGCTCTGAACGGCTCCGTCGACGTCGACGACGTGGTGCAGGAGACCATGCTCCGCGCGCTGGACGCGCTGGGAAGTCTGCGTACCCCCGAAAGTTTCCGCTCCTGGCTCGTGGCGATCGCGATGAACCAGGTCCGCAGACACTGGCAGGACCGGCAGTTCACCCCGGGAACCGCGGAGGACACCAAGGACGTCGCCGATCCGGGTGCCGACTTCGTGGACCTGACGATGGTGCGGCTGCAGTTGTCCGGCCAACGTCAGGAGACCGCGCGCGCCACCCGCTGGCTGGAGCCGGACGACCGGGCGCTGCTGTCGCTGTGGTGGCTGGAGTGCGCCGGCGAACTCACCCGGACCGAGGTCGCCACTGCCCTGGAGGTGTCACCTCAGCACGCGGCGGTCCGGGTGCAGCGGATGAAGGCACAACTGGAGGCGGCGCGTGTGGTCGTGCGGGCGCTCGACGCGCGGCCGCCGTGCGGGGAACTGCGCGGCGTACTGGCCTCCTGGGACGCTCGGCCCTCGGCGCTGTGGCGCAAGCGAATAGCCCGGCACGCCCGCGGATGCGCACGCTGCTCCGGCCTGTGGAGCGGACTGATGCCCGCGGAGGGGCTGCTGGCCGGCCTGGCGCTCGTGTCGGTGTCGCCCGCACTGCTGGAGAGAGTGCGCTCGGCCCACGCCGGTATGGCTCCGGCCGGCTCGGCGTCGGAGCTCGACGCTTCCGGCGGCACCGCCGGACCGGGTGCGCGGGCCCGCCACCGTGCCGGCGGCCGCGCGGGTACCGCCCGTGGCGAGGCCCGTCGCCGTCGGCGTGTCCGGCGCCGCGCGGTCGGCGGTGCCGTCGTGGCGGCCTGTGTGGCCGGCGGCGGTCTCTGGTACTTCAATTCGGACCCCGGGAACGGGGGCGGGGGAGGCAACGCCGCGCGGACCGCCGACGACCACGTGGTGGGCCTCTCGGCGTCCAGCGCCTCCGAGGGCACGCCGTCGGCCTCCCCGTCCGCTGCGCCGTCCGGGTCACCGTCCGCGTCGGCATCGAAGAAGGCGAGCCCGTCCAGGACCCCGCGCGCCACGAAGAAGAGTGTGCCGCCGCCCCGGAGGTCCGCGGCGCCGGCCAGGACGTCGGCCAGTGCGCCGGCGGAGGTGGCGGCGGCTCCGACGACCACCGTCGCGCAGGTGGTCGCGCTGGTGAACAAGGAACGCGCGGCGGCCGGCTGCGGTGCGCTCACCGAGGACGCGGAGCTGGAGAAGGCCGCGCAGGCGCACTCCGACGACATGGCCGCCCGTAACTTCTTCGAACACACCAACCCGGACGGTGCCGACCCCGGGCAGCGCATCACCGCCGCGGGCTACCGCTGGTCCACGTACGGCGAGAACATCGCCCAGGGGCAGCAGACGCCGCAGGCGGTGATGGAGTCGTGGATGAACAGTCCCGGCCACCGCGCCAACATCCTCAACTGCTCGTTCAAGAACATCGGCGTGGGTGTCCACAAGGGGACGGGCGGCCCGTGGTGGACACAGGACTTCGGCGCCAAGCTGTGAGGGCACCCGCGTCCGTGCGGGGGCCCGTTCGGCGCAGGCGCCCCGCCGGCTCGCGCTACTCGTAGACGGTGCCGGAGCTCCGGTCGACACCGGGCCGGGTCTGGGCGAGCCGGACGGGAAACGCGGCACCCGCTTGGAGTTGGGCGGCATCGACGGCACCGACGTGTGCCCGGGCTCGACCGGTCGGGGATCAACGTCTCCGCCGCCGAACCGAGTTGGGGCACCGACGCCCGTGATGCCTCCGACGCCGGAGGGGGGGCGGAAGTGCTCCCGTGGGAGTCGGCCGGCTCAGCTCCCCCTCGGCCGCTGCGCTCAGCCCCGGGCGGTCTCGCCGGCCGTGTCGGCGGCGGCCCGGGTGCTGCCGCGGCAGGCGCCACCGGTGTCTCGGCCATGCGCCACGAAGCGCCAGATTCCCACGTCAGCGAGCCCTTCGGGTGGGTGTCAGGTGCGCTCGGAGCGGTGCGCCGCCCGGGTACCTGCGTCCATTCGGGTGTTGCTGGAAAACTCCCGCGTGTCCGATATGGCAGATAAAGCGATTATCGGTACGTTCTCTCATAGATCGGCTGCTTGGCCGACGTCTCAGAGATTGGGAAAGTGACATGACCACGCGCAACATTGCCGTGACGGCCGCCGCTGCGGCTGCTACGGCCCTCGTCGCCACGGGCGTCACCTACGCCTCCGCCGCCGCGGCTCCTGAGGCCGCCCCCGTCGTCAAGCAGGTTGCTCCCATGGGTGGCGACAGCGGGCAGTCCAAGGGCAACGAAGGAGGTGGCGGAGGCGACCGTGGTGGCCGTCGCCACTACGAGGGCCACATCGACTTCAACGAGCGCACCTACTCCGCCCAGAGCTGGGGCTGCATCACCGTGATCAGCGGTCTCGGCTCCCGTAGCTTCAACGTCCGCAACGACAGCCACAAGACCGTCGAGGTCTTCCGCGGCGCCACCTGTGACAACGGTTCGCCCGTCGCCACGGTCGGCCCGTGGAGCACCAGCAACGGTGTCATGCCCTTCCGCGTCCACGGTGGCGTGAAGGTCAAGAACGGCGTCGTGGGCAGCTTCCGCGTCGTCGAGGACCACCACCGCTGGTAGTAACGGCGTCACCGCACCATCCGCACCGCATGGAGAACCCGGCCCGCTGCAATCGGGCCGGGTTCTCCGGCATGTGGTGCTGCCCCACCCATGCCCACGATGGGGGAAATTGAACATCTCGGGCGCAGGCCGGCTCCGCCGTGCTCGCCGCTCACCCGCGGACCTCGGCCCGGACCGGGATCGGCTGCCGAAGGCGGCCGGCGTTCAGGGGGTGGGTGGGACGCGGAGGGCGAGCAGCGCGGTGTCGTCGCTGGCCCAGCCGCCGGTGTGGTCGGCGAGGACCCGGCCGAGGTGGCGGACGGTCTCGGTGGCGTCGGCACCATGGGTGGCGGCCAGGGCGGCGGCGAGGTCGGCCTCGTCGAAGAGGGGGCGCGTCCCGCCGGGGGTGGCGGCGCGCGGACGGGCTTCGGTGGCGCCGTCGGTGTAGAGCAGCAGGGTGTCTCCGGCGGCGAGACGGAAGCGGACGTCGGTGAGACGGACCTCGGGCAGGACGCCCAGGAGTGTTCCCGGCCGGCCGACCGACTGGACGCGGCCGTCGCGGCGGCGGACAAGGGCGGGGGGATGCCCGGCCGTGCACAGGCGTCCGGCGAGGCCCCCCGCGGTGAGGCGGAAGGTGGCGTACACGGCGGTGAGGAACCGGCCGCCGCCGACCCGCTGGTCGAGCAGCGCGGAGTTCAGGTGGGTGAGCACCGTGGCCGGGGAGAGCTGCTGGGTGGCCTCCGCGCGCAGGGTGTAGCGGGCCAGGGCGGTTACCTTGGCCGCCTCGGTGCCCTTCCCGCAGACGTCCCCCATGACGGTGGACCACCAGGAGCCCTTGGCGCGGAAGAGGTCGTAGAAGTCGCCGACGACCTCCGTGCCGCCGGCCGCGGGCAGGTAGGACGCGGCGGTGTCCAGGCCGGGAACGGGCCGGAGCACGGGCGGCAGCAGGCTGTCCTGCAGGCTGCGGGCCAGTTCGCTGGAAGCGGCCAACGCCTGCTGGGCGGTGGCCAGGGACAGCCGCAGGTTCATCTCGTTGCTGACGGAGTGGGCCATCGTCGCGATCATGGCGAGTTCCTGCGGCTGCCACACGTGCGGGTTCTCGTCGATCACGCACATGCTGCCCAGGACTTCCCCGCCGGGCCCCAGGATCGGGTGGCCGGCCCAGGCGCCGATCTTCATCGGCGCCACCGAGGGATGGTCGCGGGTGCGCGGGTCCCGGGCCGCGTCCTCCACCGCGAACGAGTCACCCTCCAGGCCGACCAGGAAGTAGCAGAAGCTTTCCCCCACACGGTTCTGCCGCTCGTCGGTCTTCGTGGCGTCGACGCCGACGCACGACTTCAAGAACGAACGCCGGTCGTCGACCAGGGTGATGAAGGCGCGGCCGCAGCCGGTCACGGTCGCCGCCAGCCGCGCCAGGTTCTCGAACTCGGGCTCCGGTCCGGTGTCCATCAGTCCCGTCGCGGCCACCGCCGCCAGCCGAGCCGGATCCGACAACGCCGCCGGCAGTCCGTCGGCGCGCACTCCGCCCGGGAACGTCACACCCGGCATCCCCGCGCGCCTCCAGTTTTCCCATGGCCTGCCGCAAACATAGCGGGCGTCGTCCGTGCGGTGGTTCCCGGGCAGGTCATCTCGACCAGGAGACCCGCCTTCTGCGTGCGGTCAGTCCGGCAGATGCGCCAGGGCGGTGGTCAGGTCGGGCTGGACATCGAAGCACCCGACCGTACCCGTGACGTCCATGCGCTGGTGGAACTGCCTGCTCAGGGGGCCGACAAGCGTCAGGTCGCCCTTCTCGCGCGCAGCCAGCAGATGCCCCAGCAGATGTTCGTCGCCGAAGGCGAGGCCGGCCAGGTCCACGATCACCGGACAGCCGGACCCGGCGGCCTCACCGAAGATCTCCTCCAGTTCCCCGGAGCTCGTCAGGTCGGCACACCCCCGCAGGAGCATCACGAACGCCCTCGGCGACTCGTACCGGGTGGTGATCACCACGAGCTCGTCCGAGGCCGCGGGGGAGGTATCCATACGTCCAGCATCTCACTCCCGGTTCCCGACCGGGAGCACGGGAGTCCGCAGCGTGCCCCGCGGCCGTCGCGCGCGCCGGCGGCCGGTCCGGGATGTCCGGGCCGGAGCGGCGTCCCCGCAACGCCGGTTACGGAACGCCGAGTTCGAACAGGGCGTACCCCGCGTACGAGCCGGAGGCGAGCGCGGCGATTCCGAGGACGGTGCACAGCACCGGCGTACCGAGCCGGCGCATGCCGACGGCGCACGGGATGAACAGGGGGAAGGCCGGGAGCAGGTAGCGCGAGACGTTGCCGAAGATCTGCTGGCTTCCCAGGACGAGCGCGATCGTGAGGAGGGTGTGGACGACGAGGACCGGTGGCGGGCGGAGCCGTAGCAGCAGCGGGAGGACGATCAGGGCCAGCAGGACCGTGCCGACGCCGATGAGGTCTTCGTAGGGAGAGGCGAAGAGGTAGTCGAAGTGGCCCACCGGCAGGGAGGTGAACACGTCGAGGGTCTGTCTGCCGTAGTCGAACGTGTGGGCCCAGGCGCCCTCCTGGAGCTTGAAGTACCCGCCGTAGTCGCCCATTCGGTATCCCACCCAGCCGAGGTAGCCGACCAGCCCGAGGGGGGCGATCGCCACGGCGGCCAGTGGGCGCAGGACGATGCCCCGACGTCCCTTCCCGTCCGGACCGGGGGTGTCGCCCCAGCGGCGGGCCTCGCGCCACTGCCGGTGCACGGCCAGCAGGGCGGCGACGCCGAGCGCCGCGATCAGCGCGGTGGCCGTCGGGCGGGTGAGACCCGCGGCGCAGGTCAGAAGGCCGGCGGTGAGCCAGCGATGTCGCATGACGGCGTAGCAGGCCCAGGCCGCGAGGGCCACGTAGAGCGACTCCGAATAGGCCGACCACTCCAGGCCGGAACCGGGCCACACCGCCCAGAGCCCGGCAGCGGCGAGCCCGGCCCGGCGGCCGCCGATCCGCGCGGTGACGGCGTGGATCGCCAGGGCGGCGGCGAACGAGGCGACGACCGAGACCAGCAGGCCGGCGCCGAACAGACCCAGGCCGGTGCACGAGGAGAACAGACGCATCAGAGCCGGGTACAGAGGGAAGAACGCCGCTGAATTGCCCTCGATGGTGATCAGGCCGCTGGCACCGGGCACCGGCACGAGCGCCGGGTGGTAGCCGTGGGCGGCGATCTGCTGGTACCACCAGCCGTCCCAGGTGGCCAGCACGTCCCAGACGTGGGCGCCGCCGCCGAAGCGCGGGTTCTTCCGGCGGAAGTCCCCGGAGGAGTCGAGCAGGTACATGAACGCGCAGAAGCCCACGAGCTTCAGCGCCCCGTACAGTGCGAGCACCGGACCGTGCTGCTCCGCCGCCCGGCGCAAGCGCGGCCACCGGTGCGGAACAGCGGTGGGGGAGGGGACGAAGGCAGGGGAGGTATCGTACGACGGCGGCGTTGCGGACGAACGGCCCTCGGTGTGCGGCCGGTTGTCCTCGTACGACGGAGGGTTCGCGACGTGCGGGTCGATCATCGGACCTCGACTCCCGTTCGGCTGCCGCTCGGGGCGGCGGTGAACACCCAGGCCCGGAGGAGCAGGAAACGCAGCAGCGTCGCGACCAGGTTGGCGACGACGAGCACCACGACCTCGGTGGGCCGCCCGGGACCCGGGACCCAGCGGTGCAGCGCGGCGAGCGACCCGCTGGTGAGCGCCAGGCCGAGGCCGAACACCGCCAGCCCCCTGGCCTGTTGGCGCAGCACACCGCCGCGCCCGCGCAGCCCGAAGGTGAGCCGCCGGTTCGCGGCCGTGTTCGCGACGGCGCAGAACAGGAGTGCCCACGCGTTGGCTCCCTGCGGACCCGCGACCGGACGCAGGGCCACGTAGAGCAGGACGTACCCGACCGTGCTCGCCACGCCCACGGCACCGAAGCGCAGCAGTTGGGCGACGAGTGAACCGGGCGGGTCACCCCCGGTGGCGCGCCGCAGCCCCGCGGTCGGGAGCGTGCCACGGGCCAGCGCCCCGCCGATCCTGGCGATACCGCGGAGGTCGGCCACGGCCGTGGGGATCAGGTCGACCCGGCTGTCGGGGTCGTCCACCCAGTCGACCGGTACCTCGTGGATGCGCAGCCCGGCCCGTTCGGCGATCACCAGCAGTTCCGTGTCGAAGAACCACTCCGAGTCCTCCACCAGGGGAAGGAGGCGCTCGGCGACCTCGCGCCGGACCGCTTTGAAACCGCACTGCGCGTCGGAGAAGCCGACGGCGAGGGTGGACCGCAGCAGGACGTTGTAGCAACGGGAGATGATCTCCCGCTTGGGACCGCGTACCACTCGGGAACCACGGGCCAGCCGGGTGCCGATGGCCATGTCGGAGTGGCCGGAGATCAGCGGAGCGACCAGCGGGAGCAGCGCCGTCAGTTCCGTGGACAGGTCCACGTCCAGGTATGCCAGGACCGGCGCCCGAGACCGCGACCAGGCGACGCGCAGAGCCCGTCCGCGCCCCTTCTCGGCCAGCCGTATCCACTCGGCCTCCGGCAGCTCGGCGGCCAGCCGGGCCGCGATCCGCGGCGTGGCGTCGGTGCTGGCGTTGTCGGCGACGGTGATGCGGAACGGGTACGGGAACGTCTCCCGCAGGTGCGTGTGCAGGCGCCGGACGCTCGGCTCCAGATCCGTCTCCTCGTTGAACACCGGGACGACCACGTCCAGGACGGGTTCCGGATGGTGCGCCGGCAGCGGCAGTCGGAGCGGCAGCCCGTCCATGGGCAGTCCTGTCGGGAGGCCGGTCGGGCCGGGCCGCATGGTCTTGGTCATGGTTCGTCCAGGTCTGTGCGTCGTCGCAGGGCATCCCGAAGGCGCTCACGGCGGAGCTGCGGTCACGGAGTACGGCTGCGGGCGGAGCGGGCAACGGTGCGCGGGACGGAAGGTTTCCGCGGCAGAGGTCGGGGCGGAAGGTTCGCGGCAGGGGGTTCGGGACGGCGTACGGCCCGGCGGCGGGTGAGCGGTGGCTACCCGGTGTCGGTCGCGTCGGCGAACGAGGACGGCTCGAGGGTCGTCGTCGGCGGGGGCGGCGTGATGCTCTCGCTCGGCGTCGACGACGCCCCGGGCGGCGGGCTGGTCGTCGCGGTCCCGGAGGAACCGGTGCCGATCGAGGTCGAACCGCCCGTCGAGGACGGTGCCGTGGGCGGGCTGGAAGTGGTCGAGGTGTCGTCGGGAGTGGTGGTGGCCGACCCGGTGGGAGCTCCGCTGGAGGGCCGCGTGGGAGTCGGGGTCGGGCTCGGGGTCAGGGTCGGGGTCGGTGAGATGTTCGGAGAGGAACGGCCGGTCATGGGCTGCGGCAGCGGGGCCTGGGGCCGGTCGCCCTTCGGGGTGTGCGGCAGCAGGAACAGGCCGGCACCGAGCCCGGCGACCGCCAGTACGGAGCCCACGGCCTTCTGCGCCGAGCGGACCCGGCGGCGGACGCGGACTCCGGCCCTGAGGCGGTCCTGCTGCGCCGGCTCGAAGGGGGTCTGCTCCTCGGCGTCGCGCATCATCCGCGCCAACTCCCGCTCGAAGTGATCCATGCTTCCTCTCACTCCACCGGTTCGATGACGACGGACAGGATCTGACGCAGGCGCGCCACACCGCGTGACGCGTGGGACCGGGCGGTGCCCAGGGGGCACCCCAGGACCTCCGCGACCTGTTTCTCCGGCAGGTCCTGGTAGTAGCGCAGCACCACGGCGGCCCGTTGCCGGGGCGGCAGTTGGGCGAGGGCCGCCTCCAGCCGCGACCGTTCCGCCACGGTGGCGGAGACGTCCCCGATCTGCGCCAGGTCGGGCAACTGGTCCACGGGACGCTCGCCCCACCACCGCCTGCGGGCGGAGCGGGCGGCGGCGCGGGCCAGGATCTTGCGCACGTACGCCTCGGGCGCCTCGTCCGCGATCCGCGGCCAGACGAACCAGAGCTTGACCAGGGCCTCCTGAAGCAGGTCCTCGGCGCGGTGCCGGTCACCGCCGCAGAGCAGGCGCGCGAGGTGGAACAACGCCGACCAGCGGGCCGCGACGAACCCGTCGAAACCCTCGGCTCCAGCCTGTTGCATCCGCACCGTCCCCGCCCTTGCCAGCTTCGTACACCTGGTGAAAGACGTCGGCGAGCGCCCCACTATGCACGTCTGTCACGTGATGCCGGTCACGTCGGGCGAGGAGGGTGCGGTGCGGCGGGGGAGCGCCGATCCGGTCGGGGGCTTCAGCCCCCGAGGCGATGTAACATTGTGGGTTACATGGATGGAGGAGTGATCCGAGGGTGAGTGCGAACAGCAGACTGACGGTCGCGGTGCACGTCCTGACATGGATGGTGCTCGACCGGCAGGGCGGGAACGAAGTCGCCACGTCCGAGCGCATCGCGAGCAGCGTCAACACCAATCCCGTCGTGATCCGGCGCTGCCTGGGCGATCTGCGGAAGGCGGGGCTGGTGGAGGCCCGGCGGGGCACCGGTGCCGGCTGGGTCGTCACGCGGGAGCCGGAGACGGTCACCCTGCTGGATGTGTACGAGGCCCTGGACGAGGGCGGTGTCTTCGGGATGCACAACAGCGAACCGAACCAGTCCTGCCCGGTCGGTTTCGGGATCCGGCCCACCCTGCGGCACGTCTACGACGGCGTGGAGGACACCATGCGGAAGCAACTGGCCGCCACCACCATCGCCGACGTACTGCGGGACGTACTGGCCCAGGAGCGGGCGTAGCGCTCCTCACCTCTTCGGCATGGCTCGGCGCCCCCAGTGCGGGCGGCGCCGGCGCGCCGGAGCCCGGCCCGTCACCGGGCCGGGCGGAAGCCCGCGTACTGGACGTACCCGGGTTTTCGCCCGGTGCGGCGAGAGGGCGTGCCAGGCGCCGCGAGGCAGGCGGGACTTTCGCAACACGACCTAGATCGCCGGATCGCCGCCGGCGGTCGCGGGCGCAGGTGCTTCGTCCGGTACGACGTCCCGTACGGGCGTGGGCCCGGGAAGGAGGCCGGCCAGTTCACGCCACTGCGTGCGGGGAAGGCCGGGGTCGCCGCCCAGGACGTGGAGGGCGACATGATCGGCGCCCGCGTCGAGGTGTTCGCGGACGCGGCGTGCCACCACGTCGAGCGAGCCGTGGGCGACGACGGCGTCGATGAGACGGTCGCTGCCGCCGGGGATCAGATCCTCGTCGGTGAAGCCGAGCCGCCGCAGGTTTTTCTGGTAGGCCGGGAACCCGATGAACATGCCGATGCCCCGGCGGGCGGCCGCGCGTGCCCTGGCCGGGTCGGTGTCGAGGACCACGGCCTGGTGCGGGGCGATCACCGGGGCCGGGCCGATACGGCGCCGGTGGATCGCGCTGAACTCCGGTGTCACCAGGAAGGGGTGCAGGCCGGCGGTGCGGCGGGCGGCCAGGTCGACCATCTTCGGACCGAGCGCGCCGAGCATGCGGCGTTCGGAGGGAACGGGATGCGGCACGCCGTCGAGCCGGTCCAGGTAGTCCGCGACGGCCTGGAGGGGCTTCCCGTACGTCTGTCCCGCGGCCTGTGCCGAGTGCGGGCTGCTCACGCCGAAGCCCAGGACGAGCCGCCGCCCGTGTGCCTGGTCCAGATCGTGGACATGCGCTCCGACGGCCGCCGGGTCCTGACCCCAGAGGGCGAGTACCCCCACCGCGACGGCGGCGCGTGGCGCGGCGGCCAGCAGGTGTCCGGCGTCGTCGAGTGCGCCGCCACCGTCGAGTCCGGGGATCCACAGCGCCGGGAAGCCGAGTTCGTCGAGCTCGGCCGCCGCCTCCCGGACTTCGGGACGGGCGGCCGAGCGAAGTTCCATGCTCCAGACCCCGACGCCGCCGAGCAGGGAACGGACCGTTGGACCGGCGGGCATCGCCGAACCTCCTTCTGGCTGGGTTGTCGCGATCCGCGCCGACCCGCGCGCGAGAGCCGCGCTGTTACGTGTAGGGGGTGACGTCGGAAGGGAGCCGCGCGGGCCGGCACCGGGGCGGCCGGTCCCCGCGCCGTCTCCGGTGTCCGGCCCCCGTGTCGTGGAGAGGACTCCGTGCCGGCCTCCACCGTCGTCGTGGAACTCAGACCTGGTTCTGGCCGCCGTCGACGTACAGCTCGGAGCCGGTGGTGAAGCTGCTCTGGTCGGAGGCGAGGAACAGTACGGCGCCGGCCACCTCTTCGGTACGGCCCATGCGGCCCAGCGGCACCAGGCTCGCCAGGTGGCCCTTGAGCTGTCCGGCCTGCTCCGAGTCGGGGGCGAGGCCGGCGATTCCAGGGGTGTCGATCGGGCCGGGCACGATGACGTTGACCCGGATTCCCCGGCCCTTGAGCTCGTTGGCCCACGTGCGGGCGAGAGAGCGGATGGCGGCCTTGGTCGCGGCGTACACGCCGAACGCCTCTCCGCCGGACGCCGCGGCGGTGGAGCCCGGGACGATCACCGAGGCGCCCTCGTTGAGCAGCGGCAGAGCCTTCTGGACGGTGAACAGGAGACCACGGACGTTGATGCCGAAGGTCTGGTCGAAGTGCTCCTCCGTGACGTCCTCCAGCCGGGCGAACTCGCCGCCGCCCGCGTTGGCGAACAGCACGTCGATCCGGCGGCCGTCCTGCTCGACGGCCGCGTAGAGCCGGTCCAGGTCGCCGAGGTCGGCGATGTCCCCCTGGATTCCCACGGCGCCCGAGCCGATGTCCTGGACGGCGGCGTCCAGCTCGGCCTTGCGGCGGCCGGTGACGTACACCTGTGCGCCCTCGGCGGCGAAACGCTTGGCGGTGGCGAGGCCGATGCCCGTGGTGCCTCCCGTGACGATCGCGACCTTGCCGGTGAGCTGACCCATGACATCCTCCACTGATCCGTCGTAACAATGTCTGTTACGACTCTGGGTGTAACCGTAAAAGTTTCAATCAGTCGCGTCAAGTGCGGCCCTTCGCGAGGCCTCGCCGCGCGGCGAGCCGAACACACGGTCAGTCCGACCCGAAGAACCGGCTCCCTCTCTCGGCACCCAACGTGGATCGCACCGCCAGGTCGAACCCGGCCTCGGACAACGTGAGGAAGCGGTCGAGCCGCCGAATCTCCCAGTGCTCGAGCTCGGAGGCGGGCAGCGGCCGCGCCGGGGTCCACCCGCGCAGAGCGGCCGCCAGGCCCGCGGCGTCACCGAACGCCTTGGAGGTTCCCGAGGCGGTGTGGGGCCTGACCGTGCCTGCCGCGTCGCCGATCAGAGCCGCGTGGTCGGCCACCATGCGCCCGGGCGCGAGGTCGAACACCGGTTGCATGAAGACGTCCGACAAGTGCACCAGTTCGGCGAAGGGCGGCGGAAGCGAGACGTCGGCCTGCCGGGCGACCTGTTCGACGGTCTCGGGCTGCAACTCGCCCGGCGGCACGAAGTGTGCGAAGCGTTTTCCGGAGCGGCCGGTGAGCAGCCTCGGCAGATCCGGCTCGGCGACGTTCACGTACCAGACCCAGTTGACGCGACGCGAGCCCTCCTCCCGCTCGCCGTCGGCCCCCGGCACCAGGTAGCACAGCATCTGCATGCCGCTCGACGTGAAGAACGTGAAGCGGCCCGCGAGCAGGTCCAGCAGCTCGCTCGGCAGCGCGGACTCGGGTTCCAGGCCACGCCAGGCCACGTACCCGGCGTACTCGGGACGGGAGACGGAGTCGAGCAGCATGCGGGTGGCCGACCCGATTCCGTCGGCGCCCACCAGAAAGTTGCCGCGCGCGGTGTACCCGTCCGAGAACTCGGCCGTGACGTCGTGACCGCTCACCTGGACACGTCTGAGAGTGCTGTCCAGGCGGTAGCAGACCCCGGAGAGCGGTTCTCGAAGCGCGCGGTAGAGGGTGTCCCACGCGGTCATGAGCTGCGGAGCCTCGTAACGCGCCGTCCTGCCGTGCGCGTCCAGCTGCTGACGCTCGTGCAGTTCGACACAGACCGAGGACGCCGTTCTGCCGAGGCGGTTCAGCAGCGCGTCGACCTCCGGCTGCATGACGATGCCGGCGCCGCGCGCCGACGTCTGCCCCACCGACCGTTCGTAGACGGCGACCCCGGCGCCCACGGCCCGCAGTTCGTGCGCGGCGGCCAGACCGCCCACCGATCCACCGATGACCAGTGCTGTGAAGTCGTTCGTCTCGGACATGGCACACCTCTGCTGTGGCGGATGCGGGGGCGCCTCGGACGCGGACGCCTCGGATGCGGCACCCGCCGGAGCAACCGAGTGCCCGGCGGGTCCGGGCGGGAGTCAGTCGGGGCCGTGGATGCCGAGGAACGCCCGGCCGTTCGCCTCGAGGGTTTCGGCGTCGAGGCCGTGGTCCAACAGGAACCGGACGGGTTCCGGCTGCGCCATGTCGAAGGGGTAGTCGCTCCCGCACACGATCCGCTCCGGTGCGGCATGGGCCGACAGCAGCCGCAGCACGTCGGGATCGTGGGTGACGGTGTCGAAGTACAGCCGGGTGAACGGTTCGGCAGGCGGGCGGCTACCGCCGTGTCGTACGTCCTCCCGCGACCGCCATCCGTGCCCCCACCGCCCGAGCAGGGCCGGCGCGCACCCCCCGCCGTGGACGAAGCAGATGCGCAGGTCCGGCAGTTCCTCCATGACGCCGCTCAGGAGCACCGATGCCACGGCTGTCGTGGTCTCCACCGGGTTGCCGATCAGGTTCACCAGGTAGTGGTCCTTCCACTCCGGCCGTGGCAACTGCATCGGGTGGACGAGGACGGCCAGGTCCGCGTCGACGGCGGTGGCCAGTACCTCCCGCATCGCACCGTCGCCGTAGGACCGGCCCTGCACCAGCGGCGGGACGGCGACACCCGCGATGCCCCGCATGTCCGTCAGGCGTGTCATCTCGCGACGGGCGGCGGCCACGTCGTCCACCCGGACCAGCCCGAGTCCGACCAGTGTGCCGTCGGAGGAGGAGACGGCCTGCTCGAGCCGGTCGTTGTAGGCCGAGACGTAGTCGTCCGCCTCGGAGGGCGAGAAGACGGGGAAGGCGAAGGGCGGCGCCGAGACGGCGCGTGCCCCGAGACCCGCTTTCACGGTGTCGGCGATCACCACGTCGATGTCGGTCATCGCCGTACTGGCGAAGAACAGCGGACTGTCCCCCAGGTACAGCTCCCCGTCACGGTCGCTCATGCCGCCCAGAGGGAAGCCCGGCGGCAGGGAGAGCAGCTCCCGGGGCAGCCAGTGCGCGTGGACGTCGACGACTCCGGCGCGGACGTCTCCCCTTACGGACATCTCGACTCTCCCCTCGCAGCCATCTCCACTCCTCAACACCACGCGGACGGGACGGGGTCAGGTCACGGGCTCCTGCTGCTCCCGCGCGGCCCGCGTGATCGCGCGACGGATGGGTTCGTAGCCGGTGCACCGGCAGACGTTGGATCCGACGATGTGATCCACGCGCTCGGGGTGATCGGCGAGGGCGGGGTCGGCTTCCAGCGCCCCGGCGGCCACCATCAGGAATCCGGGGGTGCAGAAGCCGCACTGCAACGCGTGTTCCGCGGAAAAGGCCCGTTGCAACGCGCTGGGCTCACCGTCCGGACCGGCCAGCCCCTCCGCCGTCCGGACCGACCTGCCGTCGCACTGCACGGCGAGCATCAGACAGGAGCGCACCGCCTCACCGTCCACGAGCACCGTGCAGGCGCCGCACACGCCGTGCTCGCAGCCCAGATGGGTGCCGGTCAGCCGGCAGTCCTCCCGCAGTACGTCCGCCAGGATCCGCCGGGGCTCCACGTCGAGCGGGAACTCCTCGCCGTTCACCGTGAGTGTGATCTTCATTGGCTGTCTCCCTTGGTCCCGCCGATGCGTGACCGGTGGTCGTCGGCCGCCTGGCACAGGGTCCTGGCGGCCACGACGGCGATGGCATGCCGGCGGTATTCGAGGTCCGCGTACGGCTCCGCGAGGGGTGCGGCGTCACGTTCCGCCGCGATGCGGCCGGCGCGGGCGAACGGATGGTCCTCGGGAAGCAGGTATCCGTCCGTCGGCGGGCCGATCTCGACGCCGGCCAGGGCCTGCTCCGCGGCGTGCGCCCGCAGCGGACGGTCGGCGCAGTTGACCAGTCCGATGCGTGCTTCCCTGATCACCCCGTCGTCCACGGTGAGGACGGCCGCCACCGCTACCTGGGCGAAGCAGAAGTGCGTGCGCCGGTGCTCGATGAAGCCGACGCCGGTGTGCGCGGCCAGCAGCGGGTACCGCACGGAGGTGATCAGTTCGCCGGGGCGGCGGTCCGTCTTGAGGGGACCATGGAAGTAGTGGCGGGCCGCGACGGTACGGGCGCCCTCCGGTCCTCGCAGGTGGACGTCGGCGTCGAGGGCCATGGCGATGGCGCACCACTCGGACGCGGGGTGGCCCCAGCCGAAGCTGCCCACCATCGTTCCCCGGGACCGGATCGGCGGGTGCGCGATGTTGACGACGGCGAGCGAGAACAACGAGCCCAGGGGACCCCGTACGGCCTGCGCCGACTCGAAGACGTGGTGCCTGACCAGGGCGCCGACCCGCAGCGAGCCGTCGACGACCCGCAGGGTGTCGAGTTCCGGGATGCGGTTGATGTCGACGACCAGGTCGGGACGGACGCGCTCCAGGTGCATCTCCAGGAGCAGGCTCTGGCCTCCGGCCAGGACCTGGGCGTCGCGGCCTCTGCTGCCCAGGGCATCGACGGCCTCGGACACCGTACGGGGTGCGACGTAGTCGAAGGCGGCGGGTTTCACCGGTCCTCCTCCAGCTTCGGGGCTCGGGCCGCGCGCCAGACCACGTCCGGGGTGAGCGGCATCTGCAACAGGTCGGCGTCGGCCGGACGGAGCGCGTCGACCACGGCGTTGACGACCGCGGCCGGCAGTCCGATGCAGCCCGACTCCCCGGCGCCCTTGGCACCGAGGGGCGAGCTGGGGCTCGGCGTGCAGGTGTCCTTGATCTCGATGGGCGGTACTTCGGTGTAGGTCGGCAGCAGGTAGTCCAGCAGGCCGTTCGCCAGCAGGGGTGTGCCGTTGTCGTCGTAGGGGATGGCCTCGTAGAGCGCCTGGCCGATGCCCTGTATCGCGGACCCGAAGGCCTGAGCGCGGACGACGGCGGGGTCGAGGACCACCCCGCAGTCGTCGACCGTCACCACCTTCAGCAGCTCCACGGTGCCGAGTTCCGGGTCCACTTCGGCCACCGCCACATGGGAGCCGAAGGGGAACGCCATCCCCGTCTCGAAGCGGTCCTCCACGCGCAGCGGCCCGGTGGCCTTCACCAGTTCGCCGACGTCCATGGCGGCCGAGCCGTCGTGGGCGGCGTGGACGGTGCCGTCGGCCCACTCCACCTCCTCCAGGGGCAGATCCCACAGGGTCGCTGCCCGCTGCCGGGCCTCTGCGACGACCAGCCGGGAGGCGTGCTGCAGCATCGCGCCGGCGACCTGTGCGGTCCGGCTGGCGAAGGAGCCGAGGCCCTCCGGCTGTTCGTCGGTGTCGCCCTCGATCAGCCGGACACGCTGCTGGTCCACGCCCAGGGTCTTGGCGACCAGTGCGGGGAACACGGTCTCGTGGCTCTGGCCACTGGATGCGGCTCCGCACCGCGCGGTGATGACGCCGTCCGCGCCGACCTCGATGCTGCCGAACTCGTGCAGCCCACCCGGTTCTCCGCCGGATCGCTCGACATAGCAGGACAGGCCGATTCCCAGCGGCTTGGCCGTCGGATCGTTCCGGCGCCGGGCCTGCTCGGCGCGCCATGCGTCGTACCCGACGGTCTCCAGTGCCAGGTCCAGCGCGCGGGCGTATTCCCCGCTGTCGTAGGTCCGGCCGGTGGGGGTCTTGTACGGGAAGGCCTCGGGCGGGATGAAGTTGCGGCGGCGCAGTTCCGCCGGGTCGATCCCCAACTTCCTTGCCAGCACGTCCATACAGCGTTCGAGCGCGATGACCGCCTCGGGGCGGCCGGCCCCCCGATAGGGGTACGTGATCATGGTGTTCGTGAGGATCGAGCGAACCGTCGAATGGACCCGGGGAGTGCGGTAGGCGCCGGTGGCCATCCAGGCGGTCTGCATCGGCAGCCCGACTCCGAGGTGAGGGTAGGCGCCGACGTCCGCGTCGATGTGCAACTCGTAGGCGAGAAGCCGCCCGTCGGCGTCGGCGGCCAGCCGTGCGCGCTGGTCCTGTCCCCGGCCACGCGTGGCGACCATCATCGACTCCAGACGGTCCTCGATCCACCGGACCGGTCGCCGGAGCCTGACCGCGAGGAAGGCGACCACGACGAACTCCGGGAACGAGGCGCTCTTGCCGCCGAACGCCCCACCGGTGTCCGGCACCACCACGCGGATCTGTTCCTGCGACCAGCCCAGCAGCGCGGCCATCTCACGGCGCAGCCGGTGCGGCATCTGGTGCCCCGACCAGATCGTCAGCCGGTCCTCCTCGGGCACGGCGAGGATCGTCCTGCACTCCATCGGTGTGGGCATCAGCAGGTTCTGCCGGTAGCGGCCCTCCACCACGGCGGCCGCTTCCTGCCACACCTCGTCCTCGACGGGCGTGCCGGTCTCTCCCCGCAGGGCGATGTTGCTCAGACCGTCGAAGAGCAGGGTCTCGTCCGAGGCCGCGGCGGACGGCGTGACCATCGCGGGCAGCGGGTCGACGTGGAAGGTGACCTCGGCCGCCCCGTCCTCGGCCCGGTAGCGGTCCTCGCCCAGGACGACGGCGACGGCCTCGCCCGCGTAGCGCACACGCTCCTTGACCAGGGCCGGCCACTCACGGCCGGCGACCACCTCGTCCGAGGACAGTTCGGCCAGCACGGTGTGCGGTACCGGAGGCAGGTCCTGGAGGTCCGCCGCCGAGTGCGCGCACGAGGGCATGTCCGCCAGGTCGGCGGCGGACCAGGCGCCCACCACGCCGGGCACCTCACGAGCCGCACGGCAATCGACGGAGCGCAGCAGACCGTGAGCGACGGACCTGCTCCTGACGAACACGGCGTCGAGGCAGTCCGGTACGTCGATGTCGGCGACATAGCGGCCGTTTCCCGTGAGCAGTCTTGCGTCCTCGCGCCGTGTCCACTGATGCGCCACAACTGCACCCCTTGCTGATTCGAGTGGGGAGGGGACCGCCGGGGATCCCCCCTCCGCGGCGACTTGTCGGGGGCAGCCGGGCGACCTGCCGGGGGCAGCCGTGAGCCACGACGGATCGGCAGCACGAAAGTCCCCGTTCCGTAAATTTAGGCACAATTTCCGCATACGCGCATGACCGACAGGGTCTGCGGGTGTCCGGCGGGCAGGTCCCGAGAACAGGTCCGGTGGCCCGGCCGAAGAGTCGCGCCGTACGCGGCGGGGGAGTGCGCGGTGGAAGGCACGGCGGCAGGGAGCGGGGGCACGGGCCAAGATGCGTCCGGCTCGTGATGCGGACACAATATTCGGGTCCGGCGCGCGGGGAATCGGCCGTGCGGTCGGCCCGTGATCACCACGGCCGGCGGCGCCGCACGCAACCGTGGCCGACCGGAACCCGGGAAGGCTTTTCGCTATGCGCGCACCGGAAGATCCGCATGCTGCGTTCCGCCGATGGGCGAGGGGCATGGTGGCTCACGTGCGCGGCATGCACGACGGTCACCACGACGTGCGGCGCGCACGGGAGATCTACCAGACCTCGACGATGGGGGCGTTGATCGACGGCGTGTACGACGGCGACGTGACGATCGGCGAACTGCTCCGGCACGGCGATTTCGGCCTGGGTACCTTCAACCGCCTCGACGGCGAGATGGTGATCCTCGACGGGACCTGCCACCACCTGCGGTCCGATGGCAGCGCCCGGATCGCCGACGCCGGGGACCTCACCCCCTTCGCGGCCGTCACCTGGTTCCGGCCCGACACGAGCATCCCGGTGACGACGAGCACGGACCGCGTCGCCATCACCGCGTTGATCGACGCGGCGCTCAGCAGCGACAACCTCATGTACGCGCTGCGGATCAAGGGGACGTTCGGTGCGGTGCGCACCCGCACCGTGATGCGCCAGCAACCCCCGTACCCTCCCCTGACGGAGGCGGCCGAAGGACAGCAGGAAAGCACCTTCCGCGACGTGGAGGGCACCCTGGCAGGCTTCCGGACCCCCGATCTCGAGCAGGCCATCGCGGTCGCCGGCTATCACATGCACTTCATCGACCGCGACCACCGGCAGGGTGGCCATGCCCTCGACTACCGGCTGGAGCACGGCGTGATCGAGATCAGTTCGCGGTCGGAGCTGCATCTGAGCCTGCCCCGTACCCCGCAGTTCCTCGCGTCGGACCTGACGTCGGAAAGCCTCGCCCAACAGATCCACCAGGCCGAAGGCGGCTGAGCCGCGGGTGAGCTGAGCCGTGCTGTGACCTCTCCTTCGAAAGGCTGTCAACCAACATGGCCGAACAGCGCGTTCGCTCCGCGCAGCGGGCGATCCAGACCCTCACCGCGCATGGTGTGCAGTACGTCTTCGGCGTCCCCGGGGCGAAGATCGATGCCGTCTACGACGCTCTGGCGGACGGCGGTCCCCAGCTCGTGGTGTGCCGGCACGAACAGAACGCCGCCCTCATGGCAGCCGCCGTGGGCCGCCTCACCGGTACGCCGGGGGCCGCCGTGGTCACCTCCGGGCCGGGCACCACCAACCTGCTGACCGGGCTGATCACCGCGAACACCGAGCAGTATCCGGTCGTCGCCCTGTGCGGAGCGGTCCAGCGGGCGGACCGCCTCAAGCGGACCCACCAGTCCATGGACGCCACCGCCGCGCTCAGGCCGTTCACCAAGTACGTCGGCGAGGTCGACGACCCGGACGACGTGACCGAGGCCCTCGCCAACGCCCTGCGCGCCGCGGTCACCGAACCGCGCGGAGCGACGGCCGTGGTGCTGCCCGCCGACGTCCTCGGCGCACCGACGTCCGCCGAGATCATCCGGCCCCTGCCCGTCCCCGCACTCGGCCCTGCCCCCGAGGACGACATCCGTCACGCGGCACGACTGATCCGGGACGCCGAACGCCCCGCGCTGCTCGTCGGTCTCAGAGGGGCCGATGCCAAGGCCTGCGCGGCACTGCGCACGCTCATCGACGGCACCGACCTTCCCGTCGTGGAGACGTTCCAGGCCGCCGGAGCGGTATCCCGTGAACTGGAGGACCACTTCCTCGGGCGGGTGGGCCTGTTCCGCAACCAGCCCGGCGACCTCGTGATCGCGGAGGCCGACGTCCTGGTCACCGTCGGTTACGACGCCGTCGAGTACGACCCCGGGCTGTGGAACACCGACCCCACGCGCACCGTCGTACACGTCGACGCGCTTCCGGCGGACATCGACAACCACTACCAGCCCGCTCTGGAGCTGCGCGGGGACGTGGCCGCGACGCTGACCAGGCTGGCCGAGCTGGTGGGCGGCCTGCGTCTGAGCGAACAGGCCAACGCGGCGATCGCCGAGCAGCGCACCGCACTGCTGCGCATCGACGAGGAGGCACGAGGGAAACCGGCCACCGAGGCGGGCCTGAACCCGGCGGCGGTGGTACTGAAGATCAGGGAACTCGTCGACGACGACGCGACCGTGGTGTGTGACGTCGGATCGCACTACATCCACACGGCGCGTCACTTCCGCGCGTACCAGCCCGGTCACCTGTTGTTCTCCAACGGCCAGCAGACTCTGGGGGTGGCCCTGCCCTGGGCGATGGCCGCCAGCATGGTGCGGCCCCGGACCCAGGTCGTCTCCGTTTCCGGGGACGGCGGATTCCTCTTCAGCGCACAGGAGTTGGAGACCGCGACCCGCCTCGGTCTGCGTCTGACCCACGTCATCATGCGGGACAACACGTACGACATGGTCGGCTTCCAGGAGCTCCTGAAGTACGGACGCAAGTCGGGGGTGCAGCTCGGTGACTACGACATCGTCCAGTACGCCGGGGCCTTCGGGGCGAAGGGTGTCCGGGTCGACTCGATCCAGGAGTTCGAGGGCGAGCTCAAGGCCGCGCTGAGCCGCGAGTTCCTGGACGAGCCGGGCGTGACGATCATCGACGTCCGCGTCGACTACACCCACAACACCGATCTGTTCGCCCAACTGCACGACGGCGTACTGGAGTAGAGGTTCGCGCGGAGCGGGAGCCCATCGGCGAGCAGACTTCCGGGAACGAGGTACAGAAATGGCGCACATCACCCAGGACCCGCCGCGCGTCGGCTGGATCGGCACCGGTCGGATGGGCTTCCAACTCGCCGCCCGGCTGCTCGACGCGGGGTACGACGTGGCCGTCCACAACAGGACGCGCGCCAAGGCCGAAACGCTCATCGAGAGAGGTGCGACGGTCGTCGACCGGCCGGCCGAACTCGCCGACCGGGACGTCGTCTTCACGATGGTCTCCGCCTCGCCCGACCTGCAGGCGGTCACCACGGGCCCTGGCGGGGTCCTGACCTCGCCGGATGCCGCGCCGGGTGTTCTGATCGACAGTTCCACGGTGTCCACCGGGACGTCCGCGCTGATCCGGGAAGAGGCCGCCCGGCGCGGGACGGACTTCCTCGCCGCCCCGGTGAGCGGGAACCCGAAGGTGATCGCCGCGGGCGGCCTGACGATCGCGGTGTCCGGCTCCCGCGAAGTGTTCGACCGGGTCGAGTCCTTGCTGGCACCGCTGGGGCGCGGCGTGACCTACGTCGGCGAGGACGAGGCCGCCCGGCTGGTCAAGATCGCGCACAACGTCTTCCTCGGCGTCGTCACTCAGTCGCTCGCCGAGATCACCGTCCTCGCGGAGAAGGGGGGCGTCAGCCGTGCCGCCTTCCTGGAATTCCTGAACGACTCCGTGATGGGCTCGGCCTACACCCGGTACAAGTCGCCCGCCCTGGTCAACCTGGACTTCACGCCGACGTTCACCATGCCGCTGCTGCTCAAGGACCTGGAGCTGGGGCTCGCGGCGGGTCGCGAACTGGAGGTCCCGATGCCGCTGGCCGCCGCCACCGCACAGTTCGTCGCGGGTGCCGTCGGCGCGGGACATGTCGACGAGGACTTCGCCGCCCTGATCCTGGAACAGGCCAGGAACTCCGGCATCACACTCGAACCGGAGAACGTGTCCCTCGACGACGGTCTGTCACCGCGGGAATGAGCCGCCGGCCGACGGCGGCCGGCGCTCGGGACCGCGGGATCGAACCGCTGGAGTTCGTCCGCGGTTGAGTCGGGCGGCGCCGCGTCGGAGGCCGATGCCGAAATCCCGGACCCGCCGGCTTCGCAGTTCATGGGCCGAACGGGTAATCGACCCGCGGTATTCGGGTGAACTCCGCCATGGGGCTGAGCGAGCCGAGAGGTTCCGGGCACAGGGGTATTCGGAGGTTGATAATATGGTTCCCCTGCTTCTCGTTCTTCTGCTGGTTCTGCTTCTCTTCGGCGCGGGCTTCGCGTTGAAGATTCTCTGGTGGGTCGCCATCGTCGTACTGGTGCTGTGGCTGGTCGGCTTCGTCGCCCGTCCCAAGAGCGGCAGCGGTCGCTGGTACCGCTGGTAGCGGAGCCGGAATTGGGCCGGCGTTCCGGCCCGACGTGGTGGTGGCCGCCCTCCGGCCGAGGAGGGCGGCCACCACCATGTCGTCGTCCGCGGAGGCGGATTCCCTGCCGGCACCACCGAACTGCGGCCATTCCGGCGTCGCTTCGCGCATCGGACGAATGAAGTGCCGCGGAAGGGGAACTCGGAGTCCGGACGGAATACGAGAACCGTCCCGCACCGCATACGGAAAAGGAGGAGCGGCAGGGAATTCCTCGCCGCTCTCCGTTCACCGGAGGAGCTGTTTTCGCGTGACTGAGCATGTGTGGAGTTACCAGTCGACCTCGGGCCATCTGGCCGGCACCGATCTGACCGGCTACAAGGTCGAGGCGACCGACGGTGGAATCGGCAAGGTCGACAAGCACTCCGACGAGGCCGGTGACGCCTACCTGGTCGTGGACACCGGGGTCTGGATCTTCGGCAAGGAGGTCCTCCTCCCGGCGAGCACCGTGATCCAGATCGACCCGGAGGACAAGAAGATCTTCGTCGACCGCACCAGGGAGCAGATCAAGAACGCCCCGGAGTTCCACCGTGACAAGCACCTCGGTGACGCCGGCTACCGCGACGAACTGGGTGCCTACTACGGACCGCACACCCCCCTCGGCGGCGGGCCGATGATGTGACCCCCGCACGTGAGTGGGCCCGGACTCGACGAGTCCGGGCCCGTTCCCGGTTCCGGGCAGCTCGCGTGTGACGGGACGAACGGATTGGAGTCCGGGCTTCGGGACACACGCATCAGGTGCTGAAGATACTTCTGGTTGTCCTGCTCGGCTCGCTGGCGACGGGCGTCTCGGTCGTCGCCGTCCTGGTCTCGCCCTGGTGGTGGACCGCGGCCGCCCCCCTGCTCCTGCTCGCCCTGGTGGCCGTCCACGACCTCGTGCAGCGCCGGCACTCCGTCCTGCGGAACTACCCACTGCTCGGGCATCTCCGCTTCGCCCTGGAGGCGCTGCGGCCGGAGCTTCAGCAGTACTTCATCGAGCGCAACTTCGACGGCCGCCCCTTCGACCGTGACACGCGCAGCATCGTCTACGAGCGGGCCAAGGGCACCGATGCCGAGGAACCGTTCGGCACGGAACTCGACCTGTACCGGACGGGCAGTGAGTTCCTCACCCCGTCCATGGCGCCCCGGCCGGTGCCCACCGAGGCACCGCGCGTCCGGATCGGCGGACCCGAGTGCACCCGCCCCTACGACATGGCGCTGCTGAACGTCTCGGCGATGAGCTTCGGCTCGCTGTCCGCCAACGCCGTACTCGCCCTCAACACCGGCGCACAACTGGGCGGCTTCGCCCAGGACACCGGCGAGGGCGGCCTCTCCGAGTACCACCTGAGGCCTGGCGGAGACCTCGTCTGGGAGATCGGCACCGGATACTTCGGCTGCCGCACGGACGACGGGGACTTCGACCCGCGGCAGTTCGCCGAGAAGGCGGCGCACGAGCAGGTCAAGTGCGTGTCGCTGAAGATCAGTCAGGGCGCCAAGCCCGGAATCGGCGGAGTGCTGCCGGGTGCCAAGGTGAACGCGGAGATCGCCGGAGTCCGCGGCGTCCCGCAGGGGGAGACGGTCATCTCGCCGCCCTACCACCGCGTTTACTCCACGCCGCGCGAACTGGTCCGCTTCCTGGCCCGGATGCGGGAACTGGCCGACGGCAAGCCCGTCGGGTTCAAGCTGTGCGTCGGCTCACGCCGTGAGTTCCTCGCCGTATGCAAGGCGATGCTGGAGGAGGACAGCACGCCGGACTTCATCGTCGTCGACGGCGCGGAGGGCGGAACGGGCGCGGCGCCCCTCGAGTTCGCGGACAACGTCGGCCTGCCCCTGGGCGAGGGACTGATGACCGTGCACAACGCCCTCGTGGGCGTCGGGCTCCGCGACCGGATCAGGATCGGCGCCGGCGGCAAGGTCGCCACCGGCAGCGACCTCGTCAAGCGCCTTCTGCAGGGAGCCGACTACACCAACGCCGCCCGCGCCATGATGTTCGCGATCGGCTGCATACAGGCCCAGCGCTGCCACACCAACACCTGTCCCGTCGGCGTCGCCACCCAGGACGAACGGCGCGCCCGCGCCGTCGACGTACCCGACAAGTCCCAGCGCGTACGGCGCTATCAGCGCGCGACGGTCAAGAGCGCGCTCCAGATCATGGCCTCGATGGGTGTCGAGGAGCCGCGCGATCTGCGGCCCCACATGCTGCTGCAGCGGGTGAATCCGCACACCGTCCGCTCCTATGCGGAACTCCACGACTGGCTCACCCCCGGAGAGCTGATCGCATCGGCGCCCGCCGACTGGGCATCCGACTGGAAGGCGGCCGACCCGGACCGCTTCGCCCGCTGAACCCGGCACCCGTCACTCACCCGTTGAACCCGGCACCCGTTCCGAGGGGCCGCACCGAACCGAAGGGCACTCCCGTGGCACGAACCGTCGCCCGTGTGATCGTCGACGCACTCGAGGAACTGGGCGTCCAGCACGTCTTCGGCGTGGTCGGAGACGCCTTGAACCCGCTGACCGACGCGATCCGTACCACCGAGGACCTGAACTGGGTCGGCTGCCGGCACGAAGAGGCCGCGGCCTTCGCCGCCGGAGCGCAGTCCCAGCTCTCGGGGACGCTGGGAGTGTGCATGGGGACGGTGGGACCCGGCTCCGTACACCTTCTCAACGGGCTCTACGACGCGGCGAAGAGCCGGACCCCCGTGCTCGCGATCTGTGGTCAGGTACCCCTCGCCGAGGTCGGCAGCGACTACTTCCAGGAGGTCGACAACGACCTGCTCTTCCGCGACGTGGCCGTCTACCGGGCCACCGTCACCTCCCCCGACCAGATGCCGCGGATGCTGGAGTCCGCCGTCCGCGCGGCCGTATGCCAGGGGGGAGTGGCGGTGCTCACCGTGCCCGGCGACCTCGGCGACCAGGAACTCGGCGACGACCGGCCCGCCCGCTTCGCCCTCGACCGCCCCGTCACCCGCCCGGACGACCCCGCGCTCGCGCAGGCCGCCGAACTCCTCAACGCCGCCGACCGGGTCACCCTGCTCGTCGGCCGCGGAGCCCGCGCCGCCCGGGCCGAGGTCCTGCGGACGGCCGGAACACTCGCGGCGCCGATGGTGCTCACCCTCAAGGCGAAGGAGGGGTTCGAGGGGGACAACGAGTTCCAGGTCGGCCAGACCGGTCTGATAGGCAACCCCGCCGCTGCCCACGCGCTCGACAGCGGCGACGCGCTCCTGATGCTGGGCACCGATTTCCCGTACCGGGACTGGTATCCGAAGGGGTGCAAGGTCGTCCAGGTCGACACCCGTGAGGAGCACCTGGGCCGCCGGGTCCCCGTGGACGTGGGTCTGACGGGCGACGTGGGTGCGACGCTGCGGGCCCTGCTCCCGCTGTTGAAGGCGACCCGGGACCGGGGCCACCTGGACGACGCGCGGGAACGGTTCACCCACTGGCAGGAAGGGCAGCGGCGGCTGGCCGACCCGGGTCACGAGCGCCGCTGGACCGGGAAGCTGAGGGCCGCCCTGGACAACCGGGACCACGAGATCCGCCCCGAGGCGCTGGCCGCCGCGGTGGACGCCCACGCCGCCGAGGACGCCGTCTTCACGTCCGACACCGGAATGGCCACCGTCTGGCTGTCCCGCTTCGTCGGCATGCGGGGGAGCAGGCGCCTGATCGGCTCGTACAACCTCGGCTCGATGGCCAACGCCATGCCCCAGGCCCTCGGGGCGCAACTCTGGGCGCCCGACCGCCAGATCGTCGCCTTCTGCGGCGACGGCGGACTGAGCATGCTGCTCGGCGACCTCATGACGATCAAGACCTACCGGCTGCCGGTGAAGCTCGTGGTCTTCGACAACCGCCGCCTGGGGATGGTCAAACTCGAGCAGGAGCAGGCCGGACTGCCCGAGTTCGGTACGGAGCTCGACAACCCCGACTTCGCCGCGGTGGCCACCGCGCTCGGCCTCACCGGCATCCGTGTCACCGACCCGGCCGATCTCGACGACAGCGTGCGCCGGGCCCTCGACACCCCTGGGCCGGTCCTGCTGGACGTGCTGACCAATCCGCAGGAGGTGGCGGTGCCGGGCAAGCCGACCGTGTCCCAGGGATGGGGCTTCGCCATCGCCAAGGTCAAGGAGATCCTCCCGAGCCACGAAGGCTGAACCGGGACCCGCCCCGGGTCTTCGCCGGGCTGGACACGGGCTGCGAGCGGGCCGCGCGGTCCGTGCCCGGCCTGGGCCCGGACAGCGGCGTCACGGCGCGGGGCCGTCGTACACCCTCGTCTCAGTCACCCGCCGAACCGTCCGGTCGATCACGGTCGGCACCGGCCCGGCTGCCCCGCGCGCCGACACTCAACGCCTGCTGGAGCGTGGGGTAGCAGGTGATCACGCTGTCGAGGCCCACGATCTGGAGGACGCGCAGGATCGCGGGGGAGGGGGCCGCCAGGCGCACCCAGCCCTGCCGGGCGGTAGCGGTGTGGTGGGCCCCGATGAGCGCGTTGATGCCGCTGGAGTCCATGAAGGTCACCTGACTCAGCTCCACCACGGTACGGGCGGCCGCCTCGCCGTCGGGACCGAGGAGCGCACGCTGGACCTCGGTGCCGGTGGTGAAGTCGATCTCGCCGCGCAGGGCCAGCACAGCGATGCCCTCGGCAGTGGTGGAACGGGTTACCGACAGCCGTGGGGACTCCATCACGGTCATCCCTTCCGTGTGACAGGGCTCGGTGGGGGCGTGCCAGGGCCGAAGTCCACGACGCCGGGTCGCCGTGGACGGGAACCCCCCAAGGGTCCGTGCCCCACCCTTCACCCGTCAAGAGATACACGAAAAGATTTTCACCCTTTCTTATACGTGAATGCTGCGTCTACTCTGGGAGGATGCAGGGAGTACCCGAGTCCCACACAGGCTGGACGTTCCTCACCAACCACGCCCGCGTGCTGGCCGCCATCGCCGAGGACCGCACCACGCGCATCCGCGACATCGCCGCGCGCTGCCAGCTCACCGAGCGGGCCGTCCAGAAGATCATTTCCGACTTGGAGGAGGGCGGATACCTCACCCACACCCGGCAAGGACGCTCGAACGAGTACCAGATCGAGGAGGGAACCCTCCTGCGGCACCCGGCGGACTCCGGACCCAAGGTGGCGGACCTGCTGGCCCTCCTCGCCCGGCACGACGCCGAGCACGGCAGCACCGGCGACCGGCAGTCGCGAAGGGCGTCCCCGCACGCACATGCCACGGAAGGTGAGCGGTGACGTCGCCGGCGCGGTCCCCGCGCGTCTGAGGCGGCAGCGCGAGCCGGCTCCCGACGCCGGTGTGACGGCGTCGAATTCGAGGGCATGAGATGAGACGAAGTAGCGCCGGACTCCCCGGACCAAGGAGGCGACGTTGACGTCCGAAGCGGACATGACGCGGCAGCTCCCCTCGCCCTTCGAGGCCTCGGCGGACGAGGTGCTGCGCCTGGAGGACGAGAACCTCCAGCTCAAGCAGGCCGTGCGGTCGCACGCCGTGGTCGATCAGGCCATCGGCGTCATCCTGGCGGTCGGCCGCCTGACTCCGGACGAGGGCTGGGACACGCTGCGGAGCATCTCCCAGAACACCAACGTCAAGCTGCGCCATGTGGCCGAACTGATCGTCGACTGGGCGCGAACGGGCCGGCTGCCCGGTGAGATTCGCAGCCAGTTGGAGCGCGAGCTCGGACTCGGCGACTCCTCGGCCCCGGCGGAGTAGGTCCCCGGCCCCACGAGGTCGCGGACGAGGTCCTGTCACGCTTCGCGGTCGGCCTGATCGACGACGGCGCCTCGCGGTGGCCCGCGACGGTTCGCGCGCCACCGCGTACACAGACCTGGTGCGCGAGGGCCGCGCAGGTCCGAGTCGTGGGGCGTGTGGCGGCGGGGCCCGGGTAGTCGTTCCACCGTGCCCGTTTCGCCGGGCCTGTGCGGTCGGCCGGCACCGGCTCTCCGGGGAGCTCCGGCGCGCCGGAGCGGACGGTGCGCGTCGGAGCGCCGTCGGCCAGGAAGTCGCCTACTTTGTGAATCCACGACGTGTTGAGGAGAACCCCATGGTGAGCGAGCCGTCGAACACCGCGAGCGTGATCGCCGGACGTGATCGCGGCCTGGGCCTGCCGGTGGCCGACCGGGCGGGCTGGGACCCGGTGGACGTGCGGGCGGTGGACACCGTCCGACTGCTGGCCGCGGACGCGGTGCAGAAGGTCGGGAACGGCCATCCCGGGACGGCGATGAGCCTCGCCCCTCTGGCGTATCTGCTGTTCCAGAAGGTGATGAGGCACGACCCGAGTGACGACCGGTGGCTCGGCCGGGACCGGTTCGTGCTGTCGTGCGGACATTCGAGCCTGACCCTGTACATCCAGCTCTACCTGGCCGGGTACGGCCTTGAGCTGTCCGACCTCGAGGCGTACCGCACCTGGGGTTCGGCCACCCCCGGGCATCCGGAACACCGACACACGGCCGGTGTGGAGATCACCACCGGCCCACTGGGCCAGGGCATGGCCAGCGCGGTGGGCATGGCGATGGCCGCGCGCCGCGAGCGCGGCCTGCTCGACCCGGACGCCGCACCCGGTGCCTCGCCCTTCGACCACCACGTGTACGTGATCGCCTCGGACGGCGACATGATGGAGGGCGTCACCGCCGAGGCCGGGTCGCTGGCCGGCCATCAGGAGCTGGGGAACCTGGTGGTGTTCTACGACTCCAACCACATCTCCATCGAGGACGACACCGACGTCTCCTTCAGCGAGGACGTCCCCGCCCGCTACGCCGCGTACGGCTGGCACGTGCAGACGGTGGACTGGACCCGCACCGGCGACTACGTGGAGGACGTCGACGCGCTGCTGGCCGCGATCGAGGCCGCCAAAACGGAAACGGGACGCCCCTCGCTGATCATGCTGCGCACCCTGATCGGCTGGCCGGCCCCGACCAAGCAGAACACCGGGAAGGCCCACGGTTCGGCGCTCGGCGACGAGGAGGTCGCCGCGACCAAGGAGTTGCTGGGCTTCGACCCCGAGCGCACGTTCGTCGTCGAGGACGAGGTCCTGGCGCGGACCCGCGCCGCCTCCGAGCGCGGCCGCGAGGCGCACGCCCGGTGGCAGGAGGCGTTCGACGCCTGGCGGGAGGCCGACCCGGACCGCGCGGCACTGCTGGACCGGCTCCGGGCACAGGAGCTCCCCAAGGGGTGGACCGACGCCCTGCCCGAGTTCCCGGCCGACCCTAAGGGCATGGCCACCCGGAAGGCGTCCGGCCAGGTCCTCACGGCGCTCGCGGGCGTACTGCCCGAACTCTGGGGAGGCTCGGCCGACCTGGCCGAGAGCAACAACACCACGATGGAGGGCGAACCGTCCTTCCTTCCGGCCGACCGGCAGACCAGGGAGTGGAAGGGCGGCCCGTACGGGCGCACGCTGCACTTCGGGATCCGAGAGCACGCCATGGGCGCGGTGCTCAACGGCATCGCCCTGCAGAGCCTGACCCGCCCGTACGGCGGCACCTTCCTCACCTTCTCCGACTACATGCGTCCCGCCGTGCGCCTGGCGGCGCTGATGCGGTTGCCCGCCACCTACGTGTGGACCCACGACTCCATCGGTCTCGGCGAGGACGGGCCCACCCACCAGCCCGTCGAACACCTCGCCGCGCTGCGCGCCATCCCCGGTCTGGACGTGGTGCGTCCCGCCGACGCGAACGAGACCGCCGCCTGCTGGCGCACCGTCCTGGAACACACCGACCGCCCCGCCGGGATGATCCTGACCCGTCAGAACCTGCCGGTCCTGGACCGCGACAGCGGGGAGTTCGCCGCGGCCTCCGGTGCGGCACACGGTGGTTACGTCCTTGCCGATGGCGCCGATGGCGCGATGCCGGACGTCATCCTCGTCGCGACGGGCTCGGAGGTGCAGATCGCCCTCGACGCCCGTGCCCTCGTGGCCCGGGACGGTCTGAGGGCACGGGTGGTGTCGATGCCGTGCCGGGAGTGGTTCGCCGCCCAACCCGGTGACTACCAGGACGAGGTGCTGCCGCCCGCGGTACGGGCACGGGTCAGTGTGGAGGCCGCCGTGGGACAGGGCTGGCGCGACGTGGTCGGGGACGCGGGACGCATCGTCAGTCTGGAGCACTACGGCGCCTCGGCCGATTACCAGCGTCTCTACACCGAGTTCGGCATCACGGCCGAAGCGGTGGCGGCCGCCGCCCACGACAGCGTCCACGACGCGGCCGGCACACCACGTCCGGGAGGCCGTCAGCAGACCGCCGCGCCCACCGGCGGCGGCACCGGCGACCGCCCGTGACCCGGAGGCGGAGCGCCAAGAACACGGCGCTCCGCCTCCCGGCCTCCGGTCACGCTCCGGCCGCCCGCCCGGGCAGGGCCGCAGGCACAGGGCCGCCCGAGCGGGTCGCAGGGCCGCAGGCACAGGGTGCGGTGCCCGGTTGGGGCCGGTGGCACGACCCGCCTCGCTACTTGCTCCGAACCTCGCCCAGCGGCTTGGGATCGGCCTCCAGCGCGGAGCGGACCGTCGGCCAGCTCGTGTCCCCGGGGTGCAGCGCGGTGCGCAGGAACGCCCAGGTGAACTGCTGTATCAGGGCGACTCGTTCGGGACTCTCGTCGGTGGTTTCCGCGACGCTGTACCCGGGGATCCCGCCGAGCGAGTGCTCCGCGCCGAACAAGGTCAGCAGGCTCTTGCCGGCCGGGCTCAGGAAGTACGGGTCGGTGAACCAGTCCGGTCCCCGGACGGACAGCGCGGACTGGTCCCCGTCCCCCGCTACCACGAGGACCGGCGGGGTCATGTGGTCGAAGGACGGGTTCATGAAGGGGAAGTGCTCGGCCGCGAACGGAGACAGGTCGTCCCCGCCCCGGCCGGGCGCGGCGAGCAGCACACCCGCCGAGACCCGCGGGTCGGACATGTCCTCCCCGGGGGCACCTTCGGAGTCGAGCACCCGCGCGCCCAGCAGCATGCTCGCCGTCTGGGCCCCCCAGGAGTGACCGGCCACGGCGACGCGACTGCGGTCCAGGCGCCCTTCGAGGCCCGGAACGGAAGCTTCCAGCAGGTCGAGCCGGTCGATGACGCGCTTCATGTCCTCGACCCGGAAACGCCAGATCAGTGGCGTACGGGGGTCGTCCGCAGGCAGATCGAGCGTCTTCGAGTCGAGATGGGTGGGCTGCAGGACCACGAAGCCGCGCGCAGCCCAGAAGTCCGCCAGTGGGGCATAACCGTCCATCGACCAGCTGTAGCCGTGCGAGAAGACGATGACGGGCAGGTCGTGCCCGGTCGTGGGCGCGGACACCCGGACCCGCAGGTCCTCACCGCGGCCGGGGGCCGGCAGCACGACCGGCTTCACGGAGACGACCGGGGTGGGCGTGAGCGTGCCGGTCGGGGTGGTCGCCATGGATGTTTCGGGCATGGAGGTGCCTTCCGTTCAAGTTCTTCGCGCGGTCGGTTCGGTGGGGGTCTTCGGTGCGTCGGAGGTCCGCGCCGGGTCGGGAGCGGGCCGGTTTCGTGTCGTGCCGACGCGGGCCGCCACCGTGTTCGCGTTCACCCGCGACGGGCTTCCCGCACAGCCGTCGCCGGGCCTTTCCGACGGGTCGGCGGCCGGCCGCGCACGGTTTGGCGGTCGGGCCCGGCTCTGGGATGATGAGCAAACGGAACCTTGTCCCGTTTGAAGATACGGAACGCCGTTCCGGATAGCAAGCCCGGTGGTGGAGAGGATGGCGCGGTGAGTGACAGCGACGGGGAGGCGGGGCGTACGGCCCGGCCCAAGCGGGCGGACGCCCGGCGCAACGAGGAGACGCTGCTCGACGCGGCCGCCGCGATCTTCGTGACCTCGGGTGTGGAGGCGCCGGTGCGGGACATCGCGGCCAAGGCCGGGGTCGGGACGGGCACGATCTACCGCCACTTCCCGACGCGGGCGGATCTCATCATCGCCGTCTACCGGCACCAGGTCGAAGCCTGCGCCGAGGCCGGTCCGGCCCTGCTGGCGAGCAGCCCCACCCCCCATGTCGCACTGGGGCAGTGGATCAATCTCTTCGTCGACTTCCTGGTCACCAAGCACGGACTGGCCGCTGTGCTGCAGTCCGACGCCGCCGGCTTCGACACGCTGCACGACTACTTCCTCGACCGTCTGGTGCCCGTGTGCGGCCGGCTGCTCGAAGCCGCGGCCGCCGCCGGCGAGATCCGCTCCGACATGGACGCGATCGTGCTCATGCGCGGCGTCGGGAACCTCTGCATCGGCGCGGACGCCGATCCGCGCTATGACGCGCGCCGACTGGTCGAACTCCTCGTCGCAGGGCTGCGCCGGTCGCCCTGACCCGGGGCACCGCGGTGGACGGCGAGTGCCGTACCGGCCGGCCGGCCGCCGGACGTGCGCCCGGCGACGGCTTCCGCTCACCGTGCGGCGTGCGCTCCGTGATTCACTTCGGGTGTGGGTTCCGGGCGGTCGCCGGACGGCGTACTGCCAGGCGGTGCGGGCCGACGGGAATTTCCGGGCACGTTTTCGACGTCTGTCCGTGGGGGAACGGCCGGTGGTCGCGCCGTTGAGTCCGCACGGTCCGCACGTGGACCGTGCAAAGAGACGAAAAGGGATGTGAAGAGCTATGAGCGCCACTGAGGAAAAGGCGTTGCTGGCGGGTGGCTGCTTCTGGGGGATGCAGGAACTGATCCGGACGCTTCCGGGTGTCCTGGCCACGCGGGTGGGATACAGCGGCGGCGACGTGGCCAACGCGACCTATCGCAATCATGGAACGCACGCCGAGTCGATCGAGATCACCTTCGATCCCGCCGTGACGGACTACCGGGCCATCCTGGAGTACTTCTTCCAGATCCACGACCCGAGCACGAAGAACCGGCAGGGAGGCGACATCGGCCTCAGCTACCGTTCCGCGATCTTCTATCTCGACGACGAGCAGCGACGGGTCGCCGAGGACACCATCGCCGATGTCGACGCCTCGGGACTGTGGCCGGGGAAGGTCGTGACCGAGGTCGTGCCGGCCGGCGCCTTCTGGGAGGCCGAGCCCGAGCACCAGGACTACCTGCGGAAGTACCCCGAGGGCTACACCTGCCACTTCCCGCGGCCGAACTGGCGGTTGCCGAAGCGCGCGGAAGCCTGATTCCGGGAAGGCGCGGCCGGCGAGCGCGCGGTGGCCGGCACCGGCCGCAGGGCCGGTGACGAACACCTCGGGCGTTGTCAGGCCGGCTGCGCGGCGGGGCGTGGCGTCGGGGCCGGGATCTGGGGGGCATGGGGGTACGCGGCCGTACGGTGCTGGAACGAGAGGATCTTCGGGTTCCGTACGACGCCGTCGCGGATCTCGATGGCGTTCCTGACCGTGGCGTCGGCCTCCCAGGCGGCGGGGCCGCTCATGACCTTGCGCAGGTAGGGGAGGAGCGCCTCGCTGATTTCCCAGGTGGCCGAGTTCCACAGGTGGGACGGGCTGTGGTCCACCGCGTAGTAGTGGCAGTCCGGTCCCACCGTGGGCATGGGCTCGCCGAAGGTGGTCGGACGGGCCCAGCCGAAGCCCATGCCCTCGTCGCAGGCGACGTCGACGAAGAAGGTGCCGGGGCGGAACAGGGAGAGCTCCTCCTCGCTGACGAACATCAGAGGCGCGTCGGTGTCCTGCCGGATGCAGTTGACGATGATGTCGAACCCTGCCAGGTACTCCGCGAGCGGCACGGGACCTGCCGCGGTGAGGGCCCGCAGGCGCGACGGATCGTCCGCCTGCTCCTCGAAGTGGCCCATCACGACCGACGGCATGGGCGAGGCCACCGCCGCCGCGGCGCGCTGGGTGAGCACCGTGACGTCGGAGACCCCCATCGCGCCCAGTCCCGTGACCGCTCCGCGCGCCGTGGCGCCGAAGCTGATGACCACGGCGCGCAGCCGACGTCCGTAGCTGCCGGTCACGCCACCGAGCTGCAGGGCGTGCAGCACCGAGCAGTAGCCCGCCAGCTCGTTGTTCTTGTGGAACACGTGGACGCTGAACGCGCCCGTGGACGTCCAGTGGTTCATCGCCTCCCAGGCGACGAGGGTCAGTCGTCGGTCGATGGCGAGCTGGGTCGTCTTCCCGTCCTGAACGCAGTGCGGCCATCCCCACAGCACCTGGCCCTCGCGCAGCTCGGCGATGTCGTCGTGCGTCGGTTTGGGCAGCAGCAGCACCTCGCACTCGGCGAGAAGCCGCTCGCGGGAGCGCAGGCCCGCCACGAGCGGCAGCAGGGCATCGTCGTCGATGCCGAACCGTCGGCCGTAGCCGCGTTCCAGGAAGATCCTCTCGCGGACGTCCGGGGCGATCCGTTCGAGGTGGTCGGGGTGCAACGGCAGCCGGAACTCGTTCTCCTTGCGGGAGGAGGCAAGGACTCCGAGACTCATAAGGGTCATGCGCTTCCTTGTCATGTAACTGTCATGAAGATGGGTTCGTCGTCGCCTGCGCGCGCTGCGCGGGCGGGCGCCGGCCGCAGCCGGGGGAGTCCGGGCGCGCGTCGGCCGTGACCACCGCCGGAGGGTGCGTCCGGGGTGCCACGTGCCTCCCCGTCTCAGCGCTGACGGGCCTCGTGTCTGCGCAGGCGCTCGTCCAGCGGGAGGGGTGTCTCCTCCAGCCCGGTGACCGACCCGCTCGCCAGCCGGGCGCATGTTCCGTGACAGGCGAGCAGCTGTCCGTCGTCGCGGTGCGAGACCACCACCGCGTCCGCGTCCGGTGCGTTCCGGTAGTCCGTGCCGCAGATGAGGCAGGCCAGTCCGGAGACCATCTCGGCGGTCGGTTCGGGGCGGCCCCGGCGATGGCCGGAGATCGCGTCCTGTGAGTACATGAGTGCCGCATCCTCTTCGTCGGTCATCGGCTCAAGGGGGGCGAGGTGCCGGAACACCTCGGGGACCAGGAAGTCCGCTACCGCGGGGCGCCGAACGGAATACGGATGACGGCGCGAGAGTACGAGCCAGAAGGCATGGGGCGGCTCATTTCCGGCCGGAGCGCACAGCTCCGGCGTCTGCCGTTCCCCGAGGGCGACGCCGAAACGGATAACGGCATGCGAGGTGCGCTCGGTGACGCCACGGTACTCTCTCCGGCCACCCGTTGCGTCCACCCCGCGTGCTCAGGGGCCCAGGGCCGGGCGGCAGGAGACACGGAGCGGGCGCCCGCCGTGGCGGTCACGCCCTGCCGGACGCCGTGGCGCGGGGGCCTCGGCATGCCGCGTGAGGGCCTCCGTGGGCCGCGCGAAGGGTTCCGCGTGCCTCTCATCGCATGTGCCTTTTATGATGATCTGTGAAAGGTGTGAAGCCGACCGGCCCGACTGTCGCGAGCACTCCCGCCCCCGCAGACCGACGAGTCCTGGAGCAGAAGCAATGGCATCGACCTCGGTGAGCAGGGTCGTCCCCGCGTCCCCCGGGCGCGTGTGGCAGGTGATCGGCGGCTTCGGTTCCCTGCCCGAGTGGGTTCCGCAGATCCCCGAGAGCACGCCACTGGAGGGCGGCCGTGTCCGTCGGCTGATCATGGGCGACGGAGAGGTCGTCGTCGAGCGGCTGGTCGGGTTCAGCGAGGGGGACCGGTCCTACTCGTACACCATCGTGGAGGCGCCGTTCCCCGTCGTCGGCTATCTCGCGACGCTCCGGGTGCACACCGTGCCCGGCGAGCCCGACAGTGCCGAAGTGCAGTGGTCCGGCCGTTTCTACCCGCAAGGGGCGAGCGACGACGAGATGGTGGCCCTGTTCACCGGCGTCTACCGCGACGGTCTCGACGCGCTGCACACGATGCTGGCGGACTGAACGCCGGCGGACGACGCACAGGGATGAGGCCGCGTGACCCCAGGCCCGGGTGCCGACGGCGGCTTGCCGACGGCGGCCGTCCACCGCCCGGCCCTGCGGCCGGCAGCCGTAGTCGGCACCGGCCCGCGGCACGGAAACGCCACGGGGACGGCGCGGCGGATGCCTGGCTCGAGGCCCGGGCGCGGGCGGGCGAGGGACGTCGGCGTCGTTCCGGATCGGCGTGGCCACGACGTGACGCCGTCGCGTCACACGGAGTGCGGCGGCCCACGCACGGGTGAGAGCCGTGCTCCAGGGCCTGGACCCCGGACCGGCACCTCGGCCGGCCACAGCAAGGGAGTCGTACATGCGCATCGATCTCACGGGACGGACCGCCCTGGTGACAGGGTCGACGCAGGGCATCGGGGCCGCCATCGCGGCCGGTCTCGCGGATGCTGGGGCGCGGGTGGGCGTCAACGGCCGCGACAAGGAGAGGGTCGACGCGGCGGTCGGGCAACTGCGGGAGGAGGTGCCGGACGGTGACTTCGTCGCCATCGACGCGGACGTCGCCTCCGAGGACGGTGCCGGGCGTGCCCTCGACGCCTTGCCGGACGTCGACGTGCTCGTCAACAACCTGGGTGTCTTCGGCTCCCAGGACCCGCTGGACATCACCGATGCGGAATGGCGCCGGTACTTCGAGGTGAACGTGCTCGCCGCGGTCCGCCTCACCCGTGCGTACCTGCCGCGGATGATCGAGAGCGACTGGGGCCGCATCCAGTACATCGCCAGTGAATCGGCGGTGGCCATCCCCGAGGAGATGATCCACTACGGCATGACGAAGACCGCTCTCCTGGCCGTCGGCCGCGGCTTCGCGAAGAAGGCCGCCGGAACGGGCGTCACCGTCAACTCGGTCCTCGCCGGCCCCACCCACACCGCCGGCGTCGAGGAGTTCGTGTACGAACTGGTCGGCCGTGACCTGCCCTGGGAGGAGGCGGAGCGGGTCTTCATGAGAGAGCACCGACCGCAGTCGCTGCTGCGGCGTCTGATCGCTCCCGAGGAGATCGCCAACATGGTGGTGTACCTGAGTTCGGACCAGGCCTCCGCCACCACGGGGGGCGCGCTGCGGGTCGACGGAGGCTGCATCGACGCCGTCATCCCCTGACCACCGCACCGGACGGGCCTGTCCGGCGCGGGCGGCCCTCCGCGGAGGGAGCGCGAGTTCCGGACGCGGATGGAGCACCATCAGGGCCGGTACGCATCAGGGGCGCCCGGGACCGGGCCGACGACCACGTCCGTGGCGAGAGCCGACGCTCCGGCCGGCGACCCTGACGGTGACCCGGGGACAGCCTCCGAGAGGCTCGCCGGGTGACCGGCTCAGGCGCCCGCCGGACGCTTGCGGCCGACGCCCGAGTACACCCAGTACTCCGACGGGTTCTCCGGGACGTGGTCGTCCGCATCGGGGCGCCACAGGGGTACGTAGACCAGGCCGGGCTCCACGAGGTCGAAGCCGTCGAAGAGTCCGAGGATCTCGCCGTGGGACCGGGCGGTGACCGGCGAGGTGGCCCGGGAACGGTACAACTTCCCCACGGCGGCGGCGGTGTCGGGGCGGTCCTGGTTCGTCGCGTGCGTCAGCGCCAGCCAGCTCCCCTCGGGAAGGGCGTCCCGGAACGCGGCCACGATGCCGGCCGGGTCCTCCTCGGGCGCGATGAAGTGCAGGATCGTGATCATCAGCACGGCGACGGGCTGATCGAAGTCGATCAGTTTCTGTACCTGCGGCGAGGACAGCACATCGGCCGGGCGACGGATGTCGGCGTCAACGATGTCCGTGTCCGGGTTGTCGGCGAGCAACGCGGCACTGTGCGCCACGGCGACCGGATCGCTGTCCACGTACACCACCCGGGCTCCCGGGCAGGCCGCCTGCGCCACCTCGTGGACGTTGCCCTGGGTCGGGATGCCCGATCCGAGGTCGATGAACTGCCGCACCCCGGCGTCGACCAGGAAACGCACGGCCCGCCCGAGAAAGGCGCGGTTGGCCCGGGCCAGTGTGCGCACCTGCGGGTCGATGGCCGTGAACGCCGCCAACGCCTCCCGGTCTATGGCGAAATTGTGCTGGCCGCCCAGCATTGCGTCGTACATCCGGGCCACGCTCGCCTTGTCCGGGTCGACCCCCTGAGGCAGACCTTCGCTACCTGACACCACAACTCCCCGTTCTGGAAGTGATCTTGACGCCCCATCATATAGTTGCCGACCAGGCGCGGCGAGGTGTGTCCATGCCACGCGATTCGACCCCCTCCAGTGGAAGGCACCGCCCTGCGGAACGAAGCACACAGTCACGCGGACGATGCGGCAGCCACGTTCGCGCGCCTTCGGCCGGTCTTCTCGGGCGCGGCCGACGCCATCGGCTCGGAACTCAACCTGCACCTGACCGGCAGCCATGTCGTCCAGGCGCTGGCTCCCGGGTTCTGCGACGCCGCATCGGTCTACCTGCTGGAGCGGTGGCTGCTGGAGGAGAACGCGTACCACTCCGCGGATCCGGCCAAGATCGAGGCCCGGCGACTGGCCCTGCGCATCGGGACGGACGCGCCCGAGGACTGGGAGGGGACGCTGCCCGTCGGCGAGGTGATCGTCTTTCCCCGCGAGACCCCGTACACGCGCTGCATCGCCACCCGTACGACACAGTTGCTCGACTCGGTCGACGCCCACACGTCGGAGCGGCTCAGCGCCGCCGGGGGCGACGACGTCCGGATGGACGCCCTGCTGCGGACGGCATCCTTCCTCGTCGTCCCGCTGCATCTGCGGGGCATCGCGGTCGGGTTCATCGCGTGCACGCGCGGCCCGGACCGGGCGCCCTTCCTGACCGCGGACGCCACCGCCGTGGAATCGCTGGCCGCGCGGGCCTGTGTGGCCCTGGACAACGCGCGGCGCTACGAACGCGAACGTCGCATGGCGCTGGCCATCCGGCAGAGCCTGCTGCCCGCGACCTCACAGACGTTCGAGGGGTGTCGCATCACCCACGGCTATCTCCCGGCCGGGCAGGACAACATCATCGGCGGCGACTGGTTCGACGTACTGCCGCGGTCCGAGGGCCGCGTCAGTCTGATCGTCGGGGACGCCATGGGGCACGGGCCGGAATCGGCCGTCGCCATGATCCAGCTGCGCACGGCCGTCCGCACCCTCGCGGGGCTGGACATCACGCCGGCCGAGCTGATGCGCCGGCTGGACGAACTGGCCTGCGACACGCCGGGTGCCTCCTTCGCCACCTGCATGTACGCCGAGTGGGACGCGGAGAAGCGGCTCTGCACCTTCGTCGGAGCCGGCCATCCTCCCCCCCTGATCCGTACTGCGGACGGACGCGCCAGACCCGTCACGCTCACCAGCGCGGGGCTGCCCCTCGGACTCGGTATGGGCAGCTACGAACCGACCGTCGTCCGGGTGCCCGAACCGATACTGCTGCTGCTCTACAGCGACGGTCTGGTCGAGTCCCGCGACACCGACATAGAACAGGGCATCGCCCGCCTCGCCGGTCTCCTCGGCACGGACGGCGCCGAACCCGTGGGAACCGAGGGCCCGGACGCGTTGGAATCACTCGGCCAGCGGCTGTTGCACAAGACGTCGCCGAGCGGGGGCGGCGCGGACGACCGGACGCTCCTCCTGGCCGAACTGACACCCACGAAGCGCCCGGCACCGTCCTGAGCGGCAGGGGGCCGACCGGTCCGTCGCGCCGGGGACCTCGCTCGTACGGGCGAGGCGGCAGGCACGGGTGTGCCGCGCGCGGTGGCTCGTGGGCATCGTGGAGATCACCGGCTCGTGGACACGAGGCGGATCGCAGGCTTGTGGGCGTCGCACCGGTCGGCGGCTCGTGAGGATCGTGCAGGTCGGTCACGCTCTGGCGCGTGGTCCCCGCTCGACGTGCCGCAGGTCCCCCATGCGGCTCCGCCCGGATTCCGTTCCGTTCGGGAGCCGCGCCGTCCCGCGCCCTCCCGCGCCGCCGTCGCCCGGCGGGCGAGCGCGTCAGGGGCGGGTGTGGCACCGTGGACGCAGGCCCGGTCCGTCGCTCCCCGAGGCGGCGGACCGGGCCTCCCCGTGTGCTGGAGCGACGGCGCTCCTCCGGAGGATCGCGACGTGCTCCGGGCGCCGGTCCCTTCGGCGGCCGCCGGCCGGATCGTCCGTCAGGTCGCGTCCGTCGCGCGGAGCAGGAGCAGGGCCACGTCGTCACTGCGCGGGTCGGTGTGGGGGGTGTGCCGGATGAGGGCGTCGGCGAGGGTGCCGACGGGCTGGTCCGCGATGCGGGCGAGGTGATCCGCGAGGTCGGCGGCGGCCTCGCCGATGTCGCCGCCCGGGGTTTCGATCAGGCCGTCGGTGTACAGAGCCAGCAGCGAGTCGGGTGGCAGCGGGATCTCGGTGGTCCGGTAGTCGGCGGCGGAGTCGATACCGAGCAGGAGCCCGGGCGGCAGGTCGAGGACCTCGGTACGTCCGCGGGCGTCGCGCAGGAGCGGCGGCGGGTGACCCGCCGTGGCCAGATGCGCGCGATGATGCGCGAGATCGAGATGCGCGTACAGGCAGCTGGCGAAGAGGCCCGGGTCGAAGTCGGTGAGCAGACGGTTCGCACGGGCGAGGACCTCGTCGGGTGACGCCCCCGCCGTGACGTGGACGGCCGTGCGGATCTGTCCCATCAGAGCGGCGGCGTGCACGTTGTGCCCCTGGACGTCACCGATGGCGGCGGCGACGGTGGTGGCGTCCAGACGGATGAGGTCGTAGAAGTCGCCTCCGACATCCATGCCACGGGCCGCGGGCAGGTACCGGGCCGCGACCTCCAGGCCGGGCACCGCGGGCAGGGTCGTGGGGAGCAGGCCACTCTGCAGGTCGTGGGCGAGCTGGTGCTTGGCGTCGTAGAGTCGGGCGCGGTCGAGGGCCTGGGCGATCAGCCCGGCCAGCGAGGTCAGGACGGCACGCTCGTCGGGACCGAAGGGGCGGGGACGGTCGAAGGACAGCACCCAGCAGCCGACCGGGCGACGCGAGATGACCAGGGGCAGGAAGGCCCATGCCGCCCTCCCGGTCAGCCGCGGGATGTCGGGGTGGAACCTCTCCATGTCCTGAGGGGAGCCGAAGAAGAGAGGGACTCCGGCGGTGAGGGCGTACACCGTCGGTGCCGACCGGTCGGTGAGCGGCGGTCCGTCGAAGGGCCTGAGTACCTCGTCCCGGTACCCACGGGAGCCGACGATCTGCAGCCGGCCGTCCTCGGCCACGGACAGGACGAAGCCCTGCGCGTCGAAGGTGGGCATGATCTGGTCGGCCGCCAGCTCCACCACGTCCTGCACACTGACGGCTTCGGTGAGTGAGGCGGCCAGATGCATCAGGTCGTACAGCACGCGTGCCCGCGTCGGGACGAGGGCGCCGTCCCGGCCGCCCCGCCGTGCCCGGTCCGCCGGACCGGCCTCGTCGGCGGAAGTGACACGGACAGTGGTGCCGGAGACGTCGGGATGCAGCTCGAAGTCCAGCCACCGGCCCTGTGGACCCAGGGCCGTGAAGACGGCGGGGCGACGGCTTATGGTCGCGGCTCGCTGGTGGTCCTGGAGGACCGGCTCGTCCAGCCACGGCAGGGCCTCGCACAACGACGTCCCGAGCAGGTCCGGAATGCTCCCGCCGACCAGATCGCGGGCGGTGGCGTCGATGAACGTGATCCGGTTGTCCAGGTCGAGCGCCAGACAGCCCTCCGGGAGGCGGTCGACGAGATCTACGGCGGCCAGCGCCTCCGCCGGTCCGGGGGTGCGGGCCCGGGGCGGGTCCGGGACGTGCGGACGTTCCGTGGGAAGGACCGGCCGCCCGTCGGCGGCGGCCTGCCGCAGGAACGCGCCGACGCGGTGGCACGCGGTGGTGACCGCGTCGCGTTCGACGGCGCTCAGCAGGCGCGGATGCGTACCGGGCCACAGGAACGCCAGCGCGCCCCACATGGTGGCGCCGGTGGTCACCGGTGCGGCCGCCACCGCCACGGGATAGGGCAGCGTGAGCGCGGCCCGCGGATAGCGGCGGGCCAGCTCCGCATGGCCGGCGACCCACACCAGGCGCTGCTCGCGTACCGCCTCGGCCACGGGCCCCTCGGCCGCCGGTTCCACCCTTTCCCACAGCGCGACCGTCGTGCCCCCGGTCGTCACCGCCAGGTGGAGCACCGGCCGGCCCGGCCGGAACAGGTAGATCCCGCTCACGGACGCACCGGTGTCCCGCACCGCCGGGAGCAGCAGCGCGCCGAGCGCTTCCGGGTGCGTCGAACCGGTGGAGCCGACGGGCGGTGACGGGCCGCGCGCCCCCTGCCCGTCCTGCTCGCGGGCGCACATCCGTCCGAAGCGGTGCCGGGCCGCCGCGCCGCTCATCCCCAGCCCCGCGCCGATCCGCGTCCAGTCGGCCCCGCCCTGCCGGTCGGCCAGTACCGCGGACCGCACCAACTGCTCGGCCAGCCCGAGAATCTCCGCCGCCGCGACGCTGTGGCCGGCGGCCGCGGCACAGTGGCCCGCCGTCGTGGCCATCCGCTCCGGATCCTGGGTGGCCGCCTCCTGCGACATCGTCCGCGCCCGGGACAGCAGCTCCGCGTCGGCCAGGACGAGCGCATGGCGCGCCTGGGCCGCGGCCTCCCAGCGGCGGCGCGCCCGCCAGGCAGCCTGCCGGTGGGCCGGTCCGCAGTACCGCCGGTTGGGTCCGGCCTCATCCGGCAGCGGCTTGTCGCACCAGCCGCACCGAACATCACCCATATGAGCACGATAAGCCGGATTCGAGTGACGGCGCGCGGGTCCACCCCGGCCGCGACGCACACCGGCCCGCACCTCGACGACCTGACGTCCCCGGCCCGTGGGCCCGGAGGATCACGGGCCCCACCGTGGTACTCCGGCGCCCGTGACCGGCATCCGTGACATCAATAATCCGTACGGACGGTCATATGGTTGGACCTTTACTCATAGTGCGTACGACCATGGCTGTATGCCTCGGGCAGTCGACAGGTCCCGGACACCGCCCAGCCTGATCGGACGCAGGTTTTCCGGGCGGCGCGAGCGTCTGGACCGGGGTGCTGATCCCGCCCCGGACCCGGCCGCAGGCGGAGCCGCTTCAGCCTCCTCCCGCACAGCATCGCGGGCCAGATGCTCGCGCTGGCCGTGACCATCGCGGTGCTGCTGATAGCCGCCGCGACCACGGTCCTGGTGCTGCAGGACCGGAAGGAGGCCACGCAGGAGGCCCGCACGCGCGCGCTCGCGGTCGCCGAGACCTTCGCCCACTCCCCGGCCGTACTGGACGCGCTGAAGTCCGCCCGTCCGAGCACGTCCGAGCACGACACTGCAACCCCTGGCCGAGGCCACCCGGTGCTGCCGCACGGGCTGCCCGAGCAGAACGCCGTGGACGCGGCGTACCGCTATCTGCCGGGACAGGCGACGGCGGCCGGCGGCTGGTTCGACGTCATCCCGCTCTCCAGCGGGCGTGTCGCCCTCGTCGCGGGTGACGTGACCGGGCACGGCCTGCACGCCGCCGTCGCCATGGCACGCCTGCGCACCGCCGTCCACAACTTCTCGGACCTGGATCTGGTGCCCGAAGAACTCATGGGCCGCCTCGACGATCTGGTGATCCGCCTCGACCGCGACGAGGGACGCCCGGCCGGTGGGGAGCGGCGGCCCGGCCGCGCCGGGGACGCGGACGGTTCCGTACTCACCGGGGCCACCTGCCTGTACGTGGTCTACGACCCGGTCCGCAGGCAGTGCGTCATGGCCCGGGCCGGCCACCCGCCGCCCGTCCTGATCCTGCCGGACGGCACCGCGGACTTCCCCCGCGTACGCGAGTGCCCGCCCCTGGGCCTCGGGGGCCAGCCCTTCGAGAGCCTCACCGTCGACGTCCCCGAGAACAGCCGGCTCGTCCTCTACACGGACGGCCTGCTCCAGCACCACAACCCGGAGCCGGCCACCGGGCAGGAATGGCTGCGCCAGGTACTCGGACGCCCGGGCCGGTCACCGCAGGAGACCTGCGAAGCCGTGCTCGACGCCCTGGTGCCCGACCGGCTCGGCCACCCCGGGGACGACATCGCCCTCCTGGTGGCCCGCACGCGGGCCCTCGACGACGAGCACCTCGCCTCCTGGGACGTTCCCGCGGACCCCGCGACGGTCGCCGAGACGCGCGCTGCGGTCGAACGCCGACTCACCGAATGGGGCCTGGACGACGCGGTGTTCACCACGGAACTGATCCTCAGCGAACTGATCACCAACGCCATCCGGTACGCCTCGCCCCCCATCGAGCTACGCCTGCTGCGTGACCGCACCCTCATCTGCGAGGTCTCCGACGCCAGCAGCACCTCACCCCACGTGCGGCGCGCGGCCACCACGGACGAGGGCGGCCGCGGCCTCTTCCTCATCTCCCAGCTCACCCAGCGCTGGGGAACCCGCTACACCTCACACGGCAAGGTGGTCTGGACGGAACAGGGCCTGGAGACCGGCGAGGACGAAGGCCTCGGGGGCCCGGCGAACCCGTAGTGGCGTGACGCGTCCGGCCCTTCCGGGCAGGTGGGGGCCTGCCGACGACTACGGCGCTCCCGCCCGGCGGACCCGTTCCTGAAGCCCGGCTCGCGGCCGACGCCCGGGGGGGACCCTGAACGATCGTCACCCGCAACCACCCCGGCGACACCGCTTCCGACCTCGATCCGCCGGACCGCTGGCGCGTCAACATCCACGTCGGCCGCGCGAGGTTCCGCGAGCTCGTGGGGGAGGACCCACGCGCGCTCGACGGCCGTCCCCGCGACCACACGGCCGCGGACCGTGTGCTGCCGCACCCGGTCTACGGAGCGTACGGCTGGATCTGTGTCGTCACTCCCGGGGACAGGACGGCGGACACGGTCGTGAGGCTTCTGCGCGCCGCCCATGACGACGCTCGTCGCCGGTCCGCGCGGCGGCAACGAGCCGGTACGACCACCGGAGAACGACCGACCGGTGCGGGTTGATCGGTGCGGCTGACCGTGCATGACCGCCCGGCGCACGACCGGGGGGACCGCGTCCCAGACGCTGTCGGGCGTCTGCGATGTCAGACCCCCGCCCTATGTTGTCCCGATGATGCGTGACGCGTTCGACCCTCGGGTGGTGGAGGCCGCGACTGCCGATGTCCGTCTGGCGAGAACGGAGTTCGACGGCGCCGGACGGTGGCTCACTTCTGCCGCCCAGGGGCCTCCGGGGCCACTTGCCGCAGAGGTGTGGGTCTTCGACGAGGACCTCTCCCGGGTGCTGCTGGTCCATCACCGGTGGCGCGGCCGGGTCCCGCCGGGCGGCCGGGTCGAGCCCGGGGAAACTCCCCGGGAGGGAGCACGCCGCGAGCTCTTCGAGGAGACCGGTGTCGAGGCGGAGCTGCTGCGGGAACCCGCCGCGGCCACCGTGCGCTCCTATCACCCGCGGTGGCCGGCGACTCTTGGACTGTCCTTCGTCGCGATCGTGGACGCTGCGACGCCTTTGGTCACCGAAAGAGGACAGCCCGCGACCTGGACGTCGCTGGACGAGGCCTGGGCCGGCTACTTCCCCGTCGACGCGTCACGCGTCCGGCGGCATGCGCGATGGCTGCGTGAGGTCTCCGACCGCTGATCGCCGTATCCAGAGCACTTCCGCTCTCTACAGCTCGTCGGCGAACACCGCGGCCAGCTCACGCCACTCGGCCCGCGGCAGACCGGCTCCGCCCTCATCGGCGGTCAGTACCTGGAGAGCGATGTGGTCGGCGCCGGCGTCGAAGTACTCCCGGGTCCGGGCTCGCACGCGCTCGGCGTCGCCCAGGGCGAAGACGGAGTCCAGGAGACGTGTGCTTCCGCCGTCCTCGAAGTCGCTCTCCGTGAACCCCAGGCGCAGCATATTGTTGGTGTAGTTGGGCAGTTGGAGGTACATCGCCAGCATGGTCCGCGCGGTGGTACGTGCCCGGTCGAGGTCGGTGTCGAGCACGACCGACAGTTCCGGGGCGAGCAGCGCGTCGGGACCGAGTGCCTCGCGGGCCTCCGCCGTGTGCTCGGTGGTGACGAGATAGGGGTGCGCACCCAGTGCCCGGTCGGTCGCGAGCTTCAGCATCTTCGGGCCGAGCGCCGCCAGGACCCGGTGACCACGGTCCACGGGCGGGGTGGCGGCGTCGAGCGCGTCCAGGTAGGCCACCATCGCGCTGTACGGCTTCGCGTACTGCGGGGCCAACTGACCGTGGCTCACGCCCAGGCCGAGGACGAACCGTCCACGGGCGCTCGCGTCGAGCTCCGCGATCCGCGCCGTCACCTCCTCAGCCGTGTGCTCCCAGATGCTCAGGATGCCCGTGGCCACGGTGACCGTGCGGGTGGCGTCGACGACAGCCGCGGCGTCGTCGGGTGAGGGGCTGCCGCCGAGCCAGAGAGTGCCGTACCCCAGGTCTTCGAGCTCGGCGACCGCTTCCGCGATCGCTTCCTTGCCCGCGTCGTCGACCCGCGACCGGTGCAGAGCACCGCTCCAGATACCGATCCGCCCGAATTCCTCACGTGTCTCAGAAGCCATACTGTGATCAACCGTGACCCCGACCCCGATGTTCCCGGCCGGGTGGCGATTCAGTCGTATGGATGCAGTTCCCGTCAGGTGCGACGTCTCACCGGCGCTTCACCGACCAGGACTCAGGTGCTGGCGGCGCCACGGTGCCGGACAGCGACGCCAATGAGCCCCTGTTCGCGAAGGCGCGAACAGGGGCCCACAGGTCGTGCCGGCCGCCCTGTTCGCCTACTTGAGGCCGAAGGCGCGGATCACGGTCTGGCTGACGCTGTTGCCGCCCGCGTCCCGCGCTGTCGTACGCAGGCTGGCGAACCTCGCCCTGGAGGGCGCGTCGATCGACGCCTTCCAGTCCGCGCCCGAGTGGCGCGGCGTCGTCCGGTGCCAGGTGGCGCCGTCGTCGTAGGAGACCTCCAGGCTCACGGTACGGACCGGGGCGGCGCCCGTCGCGCCCTTGAAGTGCGACGGAGTGACGGTCACCGAGCTCCGTCGGCCCGCCCGGCCGGAGAGGTCGGCGGCCACCGCGTAGTCCAGCTGGATGAGCGGCAGGGGGCTGAGGACCCTGTAGTCCGTGGTGCCGGAGGTGAATCCCCATTCGGTACGCGTCCGGGTCGAGTACGGCCGGCCCGGCAGGTCACGCTTCCCCTCCACCACGATCCGGTACGGCAGCGAATCGGTCGGTACGCCTTCGACGGTGACGATCCGTTCGTTGACGACTTCGCCGAGCAGTTGGCCACCCTGGTACAGGGAGACCTTCGAGGTGTCCCCGTCGGCCCAGACCACGCCCGCGTGGCTGCCGGAGTCCCCCCACGCGGTGATCGACGAAGTGCTGATGACATCGCCGATCCTGAAGGGGGCGCGGTGGGCGCTGTCATCGAGGAGCCGCGGGTGCTGGACGGGGGAGAGCCAGACCTCCCGGGATGTCCCGCGCCCCTTGTACGAGCGTGGTGGTCCCTGCTGCCCGAGGTCGCTGACCGCGGCCTGGGTCACCCATGAGACGCCGGGATCCGCCGTCACCCACGAGGTGAGGGTGCCCTGGGCGGGGACGGGGGTGGCATTGCTGTTCAACGGCAGACCGGAGTCGACGGTCAGGTCGTACCGTATCTGTACGGCCTTGCCCTGCTTGGTGTCGCGGAACGACTCGTCGATCCTGGCGAGTTCGCCCGGACTCGGCCGGTAGGTCAGACTCCGGGGAACCGCCCCGTCGTAGTGCCGCACCAGGTCGTACAGATAGTGCGGCTGAGGGTGCGAGACCACCTTCAGCAGTCCCACTCCGGGCCAGCGAAGCCCGCTCCGCAGGCGGATGCTGTCGTCGGTACCGAGCGAGGCGACCGGCAGCGGCGCGGCGTCGGGCAGGTCGGCCCACGGATCCAGCTTTCCGTAGCCGTCGTTGAGGATCAGCAGCAGCTTGGCGCCGGCCTTCGCCGCGGCCGCGGCCTGGTCCGGGGCGGACACGGTGTCGCTGCGGCGGACGACCGCCACCTGGCCGCGGATCTTGACTCTGCCGAAGTCCGCGGTCGAACCGTCCCCGGCCCAGACGGCCCGGTACGCGGTGCTGCCCTCGGGCAGCACGGGGGACATGCTCTGCACGACGGCGCTCTCGTACGTCTGGGAGCCCAGGGAGAACGTGAGCGGCCGCTGGATCTGCCGCCAGCGCGTCGCGAAGGTGTACGAGCCCTGCGTCACCTTGGGCGTCGGGGCTGCCCAGAGGCTGTCATAGCGCCAGTACTCGGGCATGTAGCTGTCGAGGAACGGGAGCACATCGCCGTTCGACCGGTACTGGTCCACCCGCATGAAGCTGTTCGAGGTCGGCTGCGGTGTGAGCGCCGCGGCCCGGTGGAGGTCGGCGGCGTCGAAGTGGAGCGACCGGTCCTTGGTGAGGTCGACCTCCGGTGCGGAGAACAGGCCGAGGCCCAGCGTGTGCGTGCCGTCGATGCCGGGGACATCGGCGTACATCCAGGCCGCGTAGGTGCTCGGCACCAGGCTGAGATCAAGCGTGCCGGAGGAGTCGACGGTGTACACCTTGGGCACGGTGTTCCGGTCGATGTCCTTCAGTACGAGGGTGCCGGGCAGCCCCTCGGCCTTGCGGTCCTTCGCGGTGACCGACAGCTTGACGCGCCGGCCCTCCTTGTTCACGCCGACCGGCGTACGGGCGCGAACCGTGCCGTCGGGGCCGGTGGCGGTGAGCTGACTGGTGTAGGCGGCGTTGTCCGCCGCCTGGTCGAGATGGGTGATCACACCGACGGCCACGGTCCCGTGCGCGGGCACGGTCGGGTGGGTGTCGGTGAGGGTGAACAGCCCGGCGGGGATGTTGTCCGCGACGAGGCTCAGGTCCAGGGTGACCGGCTCGTCCGCGACGTTGCTGTAGGTGACGTCCTTGCGGACCGTCTGGCCCGGCGTGTACGGGTAGTGGACCTGGGCGAACGCGGAACCGGAGGCGACCACGGTGGCCTTCACCGCCGCGGCGATGTCGAGCCGCCCGCTGCCGCCCTGGTAGGGGCTGGACTGCCGCGTACTGGCGGTGGTGCTGACCAGCGCGTCCTTGAGCTGCCGCCCGTTCCAGTCCGGGTGCTTCGCCGCCAACAGGGCCGCGGCGCCAGCGACATGGGGCGTCGCCATGGAGGTGCCGCTCATGGTCTGGTACGCGCCCTCACCCTCCGGCGCGTACTGCGACCGGGCCGCGAGAATGTCGACGCCGGGGGCGGTCAGGTCGGGCTTGACGGCGTTGTCGCCGACGCGCGGCCCGCGGCTGGAGAACTCCGCCAGCTGGTCCACGCCCTTGCCCGGACCGTTCACCGCGCCGACCGTCAGCGCGGCGTCCGCCGCTCCCGGCGCGCCGATGCTGTACGCCTCCGGGCCGGAGTTGCCCGCGGCGATGACGAACAGCGCCCCGGTCTCCTCGCTGAGCCGGTTGACGGCCTCGCTCAGCGGGTCGGTGCCGTCGGTGGGATCACCGCCCAGGCTCATGCTGACGACCTTCGCGTGCTGGTCGCGGGCCGCCCACTCCATGCCGGCCAGGATCCACGAGTCCTGACCGCTGCCATCGTTGTCCAGGACCTTGCCGATGTGCAGCGAGGCGCCCGGCGCGACACCCTTCTCCTTGCCGCCGGACGCGGCGCCCGTGCCTGCGACGGTCGAGGCGACGTGGGTGCCGTGGCCGTGCCGGTCGGTGACGTCCTGACCGGGTACGAAGCTCTCCGACGCGGCGATCCGTCCCGCGAAGTCGGGGTGCGCGGCGTCGATTCCCGTGTCCAGCACGGCGACGTCCACGCCCTGACCGGTGTCCCCGCCCGCCCAGACCTCGGGCGCGCCGATCTGCGCGGTGGTGTCGGACAGCGTCGCCTTGGCCTTGCCGTCCAGCCACACCTTGGCGATCCCGTCCGTCAGCCGCCCGGACGGTTGTGCGTTCACGGCCGAGCGCGCCGCCGACCGGGTCCCAGCGGTGCCGGTGAGGGAGGCCCAGAAGTCCTTCGTCCGCGCGTGCTCGGCGGATATCGCGGCGCCCTGGATGCTGCTGAGCGTCAGGGTCCTGCGCGCGCCGTCCGGGGTCTTCGCGCTGCGGGAGCGCGCGGCGGCATCGGTATAGGTGACTATTAGCGGCAGTCGGTCGCTGTGGCTGTCGTCGTAGCCGTCCCTGAGCAGTTCGTCGACGTTGAACAGTTGCTCGTCGAGCGCTCCTGACGCGATGTAGGGCAGCGCCGCGTCGGGGTACACGTAGGTGTCGGGGCCGACCGACATGACATGGGCGCCGCCGGGCCTGCCCTGCGGATCGGTAACGGTCGCGCTGGTACGGCCGTTGCTGACGGTCACCGCGACCTTGTCGCCTGTGATCAGCGTGACGTTTCCCGTGGCCTGCGGACGTCCGGCGGCGGATGTGGTGGATGAGAGGGGCGTCCCGGCCGACACGGCCGGACCGGTGGTCGTCAGTGCCACGAGCACGGCGACCGCGACGGTCAGGCCGCGTCTGGGCGACGGAGGTATGCGCAAGGGAACCTCACGAGCTAGGCGTGCGAAAGATGTCCGTAGTCAGTCATTCATCTGCCTCGCTGTAAAGAACTCGCCATGTCCCTTGAGTGCCATTGTCCTCAAGTGGACAAGTGGCGGTGCAAACACGGGAATTCGCCGGGAGGACACCGTGGGGTGGCCACCCGTCGCACATGGTCGGGCACTCCTTTCACGCGTCTTGACGCATCGTCAATTCCCTTTACGGAGAAGCTTTTTGCTTTATCGCGGACGGTGCGCCTGAGTGTCCGTGAGAAGGCAACCGCGCACTCAGACCCAGTTGCGGCGAGCCGCCGCGACGCCGGCGCCGAACCGACTGGTCGTGCCCAATTCCGCGTAGAGGTCCTGTATGCGCCTTCGCAGCGTCCGTGACGATATCCCGAACTGGCGGGCGATCGCCTCGTCCTTGACGCCGGCCGCGAACAGGGCCAGGAGATTCCGTTCCTCGTCCGTGGGTTTGCGGTCCTCCTCCGGGAGACCGACCGGCGGCAGCGGCGCATCAGGACCTGGGTCGCGGGCCAGCGGGGACGCGGCCGCCCAGTAGCGCTCGAAGAGTTCCGCGAGCGCATCCAGCAGTGGGGGCGCCTCGGTGTAGAGGCACTCGGTGTTCCCGGCCGAGAGACTGAGCGACACCATCGCGGCCGAGCGGTCGGCCATCGAGAGCTTGATCGGCAGCGTCGGCGTGATCCTGGCTTCCTCGCCTCTCGACACCAGACTGCCCAGTTCCGGCCATCCGCCGTCGGCGACGAAGCTGGAGGCCGCGTAGACGGCGCGGACCCGGACACCACGGCCCACCACCGCCTCGTCGAGCGGTCCGTTCGGGGCCAGCAGGAACGGCGGACGGTCGAGGGAACAGATCTCGGCGCGCGCGGCCTGCTTCAACCGGTAGTAGCGGTCGCCGACCGCTTCCGGTCCGCTGATCACCAGCGTCCCGTGACCGCCGTTCCTGGCCCGTCTCGCGCTGTCGAAGATCGCCCCGAGGGAGCCCGCGGCATCGCGCACGGACGCGAGTTGCCGTTCGCGTGACTCCACCAGAGCGCGCAGTGCGTGCCGCGGATCCACGGTGAGGAACTCTCCCGAGGTACGCCGGGTGACCAGTCCGAAGCGGTGCAGCTGTTCGACCAGCGCCAGCCCTTCCTGGTACGTCACCCCGAGCGCCGCCGTCACGCCGTCCACGGTGCCGCCGCCGCGCGCCAGCAGGTGGCGGTAGGCCCTCTCCGCCTCCGCGTCCACCCCGACCAGATCCAACGGCGCAGCATCCTCCACCGAAACCTCCAACTCACCGACCGCCGCCTGCGAAAACCGATCAAGAACGTAGCAAGCCCGTGTGTCGGCCAGTGACCGAATTCCCGCCCCTCAGGCCCTGTCCGACAGTTCCCGTCTGTGCTCAGCGGCGCAGGACCGTCTCCTGCTCCATGTGCGACAGCTTCTCGGGATTGCGCACGGCGTAGAGCCCGGTGATGAGGCCGTCGTCGATGCGCACCGCCAAGACCGTGTCGATCGCGCCGTCGAGCCGGAGGATCAGCGCCGGGTAGGCGTTGACCTGCGCCGGTCGCAGGGATGCCGCGGTGGTCCTGCTCCCTCCGGCGGTCAGCAGGCGGGCCACCTTCTCGGCCCCTACGACGGGACGCAGGACGGCCTGCTTCACTCCGCCGCCGTCACCGAGGAAGACCACGTCCGGCGCGAGGATGTCGAGCAGCCTCTGCAGATCGCCCGTCTCTGTCGCCCGTCGGAAGGCGTCGAGCGCGTCCCTGGTCTCGGCCGGGGAGACGATCTCACGCGGCCTGCGCTCCGCGACGTGTGCCCGTGCCCGGTGCGCGACCTGGCGCACCGCGGCCGGACTCTTGTCGACGGCCTCGGCGATCTCGTCGTATCCGAGGTCGAAGACCTCGCGCAGCACGAAGACCGCCCGCTCGGTGGGCGTCAGCGTCTCCATCACCAGCAGCATCGCCATCGAGACGCTGTCGGCCAGTTCGACGTCCTCGGCCACGTCGGGTGCGGTGAGCAGGGGCGCGGGCAGCCACGGGCCGACGTAGGACTCCTTGCGACGGCCCAGCGTACGCAGTCGGCTCAGCGCCTGCCGTGTGGTGATCCGGACCAGGTACGCGCGCTGGTCCCGCACCGTGCCGAGGTCGACGGCCGCCCATCGAAGCCACGTTTCCTGCAGGACGTCCTCCGCGTCGGCGGCGGAGCCGAGAATCTCGTAGGCGACGGTGAACAGCAGGTTGCGATGCGCGACGAAAGCCTCGGTGGCGAGGTCCGCCCGTCCGCCGTCGGCCGGCTGCCCGCCCGTGTCGTCCGTGGGTCCGCTCCGCTCGCTCCGCACCGGCTGCTCCCGCCTGTTGGTCCTCGTGGTGGTGCCACGCACACAAGACACCGGCCTCCGTGGCTCTGTGACAGCCCAGAGGGGTGGCGCACGTCACACGATCGCCCCGTCACAGGGATCGGGTCGCCGGCATCTCGTGTTCGTTCAGCGCATCTCCACGAGTGAGGACGACATCATGGACGCCCGATTCAACATGTTCGACAACGAGATCGCCGCCAGGTTCGGCAAGCGGTTCGCCAACGCGGCCCTGGTGATCCACCAGTCGCCGCTGCCGAAGTCCACGCAGGAACTGGTCTCGTTGCGTGCCAGCCAGATCAACGGCTGCGGTTGGTGCGTCGACCTGCACACCAAGGAGGCGGCGGCCGCCGGCGAAAGCGCGGTACGGCTCCACCTGGTCGCCGCCTGGCGCGAGTCCACCGTGTTCACCGAGGCGGAGCGGGCCGCGTTGGCGCTCGCCGAGGAGGGCACCCGGCTCGGCGACGCCCACCACGGCGTGTCCGACGAGACCTGGGCCCGGGCGCGCGAGCACTACGACGACGACCAGCTCGCCGCGCTGGTCTCCCTGGTCGCCCTGATCAACGCGGCCAACCGGCTCGCCGTGATCGTGCATCAGCGGGGAGGCTCCTACGAACCCGGCATGTTCGCGGCCGCGTTCAACTGACCGGGAACCGGGGGACGAATCCGGCCCGGCCCAGGACCGCATGGTCCCGGGCCGGGCCGGATTCGTCGGAGCGGAGGACGGGTCATGCCGTCAGGCGGGCGCGGACGACCGACATGACACCGGCGCGGCTACCAGCCGACGGCGACCAGGAGCCATTGCGGGTCGCCGTGGGAGACGAAGGAGGACTGGCCGGCCACGTCGTCGTAGGGGAAGCCGTAGGCGAGGTGGTTGATGGCGTTGTCGTGCCAGAACTTGGCGTAGTAGTTCGCGGGTGCCGCCTTGTAGTACTGGGCCGGGTCGGACTGCTGAGAGGCCGGCAGCGTGGCCACGTGGCGGTTGAGGGCGGCGCACATGTCGGGATTGGCGGCGAGGGAGGCGGCGCAGCCGAAGATGTCGGACGTGGCCGCGTTGACGCCGACGGACTGGGCGTAGGACGTGAAGTAGTTGGCGTTCACGCCGCCCGTGCGGAAGCTCGGGTCGCTGCCGGGCGCGATGATCCGGTACGGAGCCTGGGTCCGGGCCAGCACCTTGAACTGGTCCGGAACCGCGTCGGTGAAGCGCTGCATGGTCGTGGCGCGGTCCTCGGCGAAGGTCTGCCGGTTCTCACCGACCTCGACGTCGTAGCCGTCCTTGGCGTGCAGACGCATGGCCAGCTTGAGGCCGAAGGCGTCGACCCGGGTGGTGTTGCCGTTGAAGACGTTGTTGCCGACGGTGAACTCGATGAAGTCGTAGTAGGGGCCGTTGGGCGACCCGAGGTAGAAGTACATGCGGCCCGCCGAGTTCGCCGGCATGTCGAGGTAGGGCTGTTCGGCGATGGAGTGGACCTGCCCGTTGAAGCTCCAGTACACCTGGCTGTCGGGGTACTTGCCGTTGGTGCGGTTGAGGATCTTCACTTCGACGGCGTTGCTCGCCGGGGGTATGTCGCTGGTGCTGCCCCAGAAGCTGTCCGGCGGGGTGGTGCTGCCGGGCCCGTAGACCTGGAACTCCCACAGGGAGTAGCCGTACGGGGTGGCTCGCACCGTTCCGGAGACACGCACATAGCGCCCGCTGCCGGTGACGCCGAGATTCTGGGCGCCGCCGGTGGAGGTGGTGGTGGAGTAGACGGTGGTCCAGGTGTTCGCGTCCGTGGAGGTCTGGATCTGGTAGGCCCTGGCGTAGGCGGCCTCCCAGTTGAGAGTGACGCGGGTGATCTGCTGGACGGAGCCGAGGTCGACCTGGAGCCATTGCGGGTCCGCGAACGCCGAGGACCAGCGCGTGCCGGGGTTGCCGTCGACTGCGGCCGACGCGGGGAACGAGCCGTTCTCCGTCGAGGAGGCCGTGGCCGGGCGCCCCTGGGACAGGATCTGGTCGGCGGCGTGCGCGGACGTCGGCGTCAGGGCGGCGACGCAGGCGACGAGAAGGGCGATGACCAGGCCGAGAGCCGTGCGGGACCGTAAGACACCGGTGGGTGGTCTGGTGGCGAGTGCGCTGGCGGAAGTCTGCATGGGATCTCCTCAGGCCGAGCCGGCGTGCGTGGGGGTTGGAGCAACTGCAGGCGTGAGAGCGCTCTCTCGGGTTGTATCCGCACCCCTGCCCGACGTCAACAACTGAAGCCGAAATCACCGGAGTTCACGGATCGAGGGCGGTGCGACGCTGGCAGCGGCGGCAGCGTCACGTGCCGCGTTCTCCGGCCCGTTCGGACTCCGACCGTTCGGACGATCTCAAGTCGCCTCGTTCTTCCATCACTTGACGTGTTCGGCCCGGTTTCTTCGGCTCGCGCCACCTGGCACGCCGCCGCCCCGGCATCCGAGTGTCCTCGTAGGACCTTCGTAGGGCCTTCGAGCCGGGCCCTGCCGGCGTTCGCCCCGGCGGCCGGTGATCGAGGCCCGGCACCGCGGCGAACCTGGCGCCCCCGGCACCCCGGCGAACCTGGAGCCCCGCCGGTACCCGGACCTTGGACCCCGGTACCCGGCACCCGGACCGCCCGCACACCCGCCGTCCGGCGCCCGCTGCGGACATGCCGTCCGCAGCCTCTCGCGCGTCGTTCCGAGATCTGCCGCACAGATCTCTTGACCTCCCACCTAAACCGGTTTAGTTTCGCCGCACAGCAAATTAAATCGGTTTAGACGCTGTCTGGAGGAGCCATGGCTCACCGCCCCACCATCGCCGACGTCGCTCGGCGGGCCGGTGTCTCCCGCAGCGCCGTGTCGTTCGTGCTCAACGACCGCCCCGGGCTCTCGGCGGAGACCACCGCGAGGATCCGGGCGGCCATCGACGAGCTCGGCTGGCGGCCGAGCCGGCCCGCCCAGGCGCTCTCCCGCGGCAAGGCGGGTGCCCTGGGACTGGTCGTGACCCGCGAGCCGGGGCTGCTCGGTGCCGACCCGTTCTTCCCGGCCTTCATCGCGGGGATCGAGTCCGTGCTGTCGGAACGGGGTGACGGGCTCGTCCTGCACGTCACCGACCTGAGCCGCGAGCAGGCCGTGTACGAGCGGCTGGCCGCCGACCGCAGGGTCGACGGCGTGTTCGTCACCGACCTGCGGGTCGGCGACCCCCGCCCCGCCCTGGTGCGGGCCGTCGGCCTGCCCGCCGTGGTGCTCGGGCGCCCCGAATGGGCCGAGGGCCTGTGCGCGGTCGAACTGGACGACCTCCCGGCGTTCGAGACGGCCGTGGGGCACCTCGCCGCACTGGGGCACAGTCGTATCGCCCATGTGGAGGGACCATCGGAGTTCCGCCATGCCCAGCGGCGCCGCCGCGCATGGCAGGACGCGATGTCCGCGCACGGGCTGGCAACCGACCTGGTGCGCTCCGGCGGCTTCACGGCGCAGGGCGGTGCCGCGGCCACCCGCGAACTGCTCGCCCTGCCCGAGCCTCCGACGGCGATCGTCTTCGCCAACGACCTGGCGGCCACCGCCGGTCTCGCCGTGGCGCAGGAGCTGGGGGTGTCCGTGCCCGGCGACCTGTCGGTGATCGGCTACGACGACACACCACTGGCCCGGTTCACGCACCCGCCGCTGTCCTCCGCCCGCGCGAACGCCGAGGGCTGGGGCATCGCGGCGGCCAGGGCGCTGGATCTGGTTGTCAGGGACGGCAGCGCGCCCGACGTCGTGCTGCCGCCCGCCGAGTTCCTGCCCCGGGGATCTGTGGGCCCGGCCCCGACCGCGTAGCGGAGGAGCGGGGCACCCCTCGGGGACCGCGTCCGGCAACGGGGCCGGACGCGAAGAGTACGGAGAGATCATGTTCAGGAGAACGGCGTCCGCGCTGCTCGCGCTGGCGATGGCGGGCGCACTCGCGGCCTGCGCCCGGTCCGGACCCGACGCCGCGACGGCGGCCAAGGCACATGGGCCCATCACCGTCTGGCTGTCCAACAACGCCCAGGAGGCGGCCTGGGGCAGACAGATGGTCGCGGACTGGAACAAGCTGCACCCCGACCAGCACGTCACCGCGCAGAACATTCCCGCGGGCAAGACCTCCGAGGAGGCCATCAGCGCCTCGGTGATCGCGGGCAACACGGCATGCCTGGTGTTCAACACCTCGCCCGCGTCCGTCCCGCAGTTCCAGAAACAGGCCGGGCTCGTCGATCTCGACGACTTCCCCGGCGCGAAGAGCTACATCGAGGCGCGCAGCGGCTCGCTGGCCGACCAGTACCGGTCCGAGGACGGGGCGTTCCGCCAACTGCCCTGGAAGAGCAACCCGGTGATGATCCTCTACAACAAGAAGCTCTTCAAACAGGCCGGACTCGACCCCGAGCACCCGAAGCTCGCGACCTACGACCAGTTCCTGGACACCTCCCGCACCCTGGTCCACAGCGGGGCGGCGAAGGCGGCCATCTGGCCGGCCCCGAGCAGCGAGTTCTTCCAGTCGTGGTTCGACTTCTACCCCGCCTTCATCGCCGAGAGCGGCGGCAAGCCCCTGGTCGAGAACGGCAAGCCGCAGTTCGACTCCCCGGCGGGCCGCGAGGCCGCCACGTTCTGGCGCAGCCTGTACGCGCAGAAGCTGGCGCCGCAGGAGGCGTACCCCGGCGACGCGTTCGGTGACGGGAAGGCGGCGATGGCCACCGTCGGACCGTGGGCGATCGCCGCGTACAAGGACAGCGTCGACTGGGGCGTCGTCCCCGTACCCACCTCCGACGGCCGTCCCGCCTCCGAGGTGCACACCTTCAGCGACCTCAAGTCCGTCGCGATGTTCACCGCCTGCAAGAACCGCGCGACCGCCTGGGACGTGATGAAGTTCGCCACCTCGCGGTCCCAGGACGGCAAGTTCCTCACCGCGACCGGCCAGATGCCGCTGCGGCCCGACCTGACCGACACCTACGCGAGCTGGTTCGCCAAGAATCCCGGCTACAAGGTGTTCGCCGATCAGACGCGTCGGGTCGTCGACGTGCCCAACGTCGCGGGTTCCATCGACATGTGGCAGGCGTTCCGCGACTCCTGGACGAAGTCCGTCGTCTTCGGCCGCCAGCCCGTCGACTCCGCCCTGCGCGACGCCGCGAGCAAGATCTCCGAAATCCTCGCCGAGTACTGAGGTCCCGTCATGACACTCTCGCACACCAACGGGCCCGGCCGGCGCGGTACTTCGCGGATCGGTGCCCTGTTCGCCGCACCCTACGTGCTCTTCGTTCTGGCCGTGTTCGCCGTACCCCTGGGCTACACGGTGTGGATCTCCTTCCACCGGTTCTACTTCACCGCGCCCGGCGCGGGCGTGGACTCGCCCTGGGTCGGTCTGAGCAACTACCGGGACGTCTTCACCGATCCCGTCGTGGGCCGCGCCTTCCTCAACATCCTGATCTTCCTCGTGATCAACGTCCCGTTGACCGTGGGTCTTTCGCTGGTCCTGGCGGCCGCGCTCAACGCCAAGCTGCCCTTCCGCTCGTTCTTCCGGGCCGCCTATTACGTGCCCTACGTCACCGCCAGTGTCGCGCTCGTCGCCGTGTGGGCCTTCCTCTTCGGCTCGGACGGACTGGTCAACCACGCACTGGGCGGCCTGGCCCCCGACCCGTCCTGGCTCGTCAACACCCATCTGGCGATGCCGATGATCGCCTTCTTCGTCACCTGGAAGCAGCTCGGCTTCTTCGTGATGCTCTACCTGGCCGCACTCCAGAACGTCAGCCGGGAGCTGTACGAGGCGGCCGCCGTGGACGGCGCGGGCAGCGTGCGCCGGTTCTTCTCCATCACCGTTCCCGGCGTCCGTCCTGCCACCACGCTGGTCCTGATCTACGCGATCATCACGGGCGCCAACCTGTTCAGCGAGCCCTATCTGCTCACGGGAGGCGGCGGCCCGGACCATGCCTCGGTCTCGCCCGTGCTCCTCATGTACCAGAAGGGCATCGAACAGGGACACCCCGACTTCGCGGCCGCCCTGGGCATCGTCCTCATGGTGTTCGTGCTCGCCGTCTCCCTGCTGGCCCGAAAGATCTCCGAGAGGGGCGACTGACGCCATGAGCACCCCCACCACCGAGTCCGCCACCCCTGCGCCGGCGACCCGGGAGACACCGAGCCCCACGACCGGCAGAGCCCGGACCGGCCGCATACTGCAGCTGACCGTCCTGTCGCTCGGAGCGGTCGCCTTCCTCTTCCCCTTCTACTACATGGTCGTCGGCTCGTTGAAGAAGACGACCACCGGCGACGTGTCGGGCGCCCTGCCCGGTGGCTTCACCACCGCCAACTACCGGGCGATCAACGGCGCGATCTCGCTGGGCCGTTCACTGCTGAACTCCGGCATCGTCACCGGTGGAGTACTGCTGTGCACGCTCGTCTTCGGCGTCCTCGCCGGATACGCCCTCGCCCAACTCACCTTCCGCGGCCGCGGCACCGTGTTCGCCACGCTGCTGCTCGTCCAGACCATCCCGTTCCAGCTGCTGATGCTGCCGCTGTACGCGCTGGTCGTGCGCAACTACGGTCTCGGCGACAGCTATCTGGGCATGATCCTGCCCTTCGCGATCAACTCGACCGCGGTGTTCCTCTTCCGTCAGTTCTTCCTGCAGCTGCCGGCCTCGCTCTTCGAGGCGGCGCGCATCGACGGTGCGAGCGAACTGCGCATCCTGTGGACGATCGCACTGCCCATGGCCCGTCCGGCGCTCCTCACCGGCGTCCTGCTGACGTTCATCGGTCCGTGGAACGAGTTCCTGTGGCCCTTCCTCGTCACCAAGAACACCGACATGCAGCCGCTGGCCGTCTCGCTCGCGGGCTTCCTGTCCAACCTGCAGGGCACCGTCGCCAATCCGACCGGCGCGCTGCTGGCCGGCGCCTGCGTACTGGCTCTTCCCGCCGTGGCGCTGTTCCTCGTGTTCCAGCGTCATTTCACCCACACCAACATCGACTCCGGAGTAAAGGGCTGAACCCCGCATGAACCACCCCGCGCCGCAGAATCCCATCCCGTACCGCCTTGTCCGCAAGGGCATGGTGATGTCACCACTGTCCGGTCAGCCGTACGAGACGGAGGGCGTCCTCAACCCCGCCTCCGGCCGTACCCCCGACGGCACCCTGCACCTGCTGCCCCGCCTGGTCGCGGAGGGCAACGTCTCACGCGTCGGCCTGGCGAAGGTCCTCTTCGACGAAGAGGGCGTCCCCTGTGGCGTCGAGCGGCGCGGCGTCGTCCTGGCGCCCGACGAGGGCTGGGAGCGAGGCAAGAACAACGCCGGCGTCGAGGACCCCCGGGTCACCTGGATCCCGAGCCTGGGCCGCTACGTCATGTCGTACGTCGCCTATGGACCGCTCGGCCCGAAGCCGGCCCTCGCCGTCTCCACGGACCTCACCGACTGGACCCGCCTGGGTCCCGTTCAGTTCGCCTACCAGCCCGATCTCGACACGGACCTCAATCTCTTCCCCAACAAGGACGTCGTCCACTTCCCCGAGCCGGTCCCCGGACCCGGCGGGGAGCCGTCGTACGCCATGCTGCACCGGCCGATGTGGGACCTGGGCTGGTTCCGGCCCGGCGAGGGCGTCCACCTCCCGGCAGGTCTGACGGACGAACGTCCGGGCATCTGGATCTCCTACGTGCCCGTGGCCGAGGTGGAGCGCGACATCAGCGCACTGACCCGCCCGCGCCACCACAAGCTCGTCGCGCTGTCCGCGCACCCGTGGGAGGACTTGAAGATCGGGGGCGGCCCCGCGCCGATCCGTGTGGACGAGGGCTGGCTGCTCATCCACCACGGCGTCTCCGGCACCATCGAGGACCCCTGGGTCCAGAACCAGAACGTCTCCTACGCGGCGGGCGCCATGATTCTCGACCCGGCCGACCCCTCGCGGGTCCTGGCCCGCTCGACGGAGCCGTTGATGGCGCCCGAGACCGAGGAGGAGCGCTCCGGCACGGTGCCGAACGTCGTCTTCCCGACCGCCATCGAAGAGGTCGACGGCAAGCTGTTCGTCTTCTACGGCATGGCCGACGCACATATCGGCGTCGCCCTGCTGGAACGCACGGCGTGACGGCGGAGCTGGGGCTCGGCCTGGTCGGCTGCGGCGCGTTCGGGGCGTACGTCCTGGACGCCGTGGCCGGACTGCCGGGGCTGCGCGTCACGGCCGTGGCCGACGCCGACCCGGCGCGCGCGGACGCCCTCGCCCGGCGTCACCGTGCCACGCCCTGCCTGGATCCGGACGCACTCCTGCGCCGCCCGGACGTCGACATCGTGGCAGTGGCGACTCCCCCCGCCACACACGCCGAGTTGTCGATCGCCGCCCTGCGCGCGGGCCGGCACGTCTTCTGCGAGAAGCCTCTGGCGACCACCGCACAGGACGCCGAGCGGGTGGGGGAGGAGGCGTCGCGGGCGGTCGGCACGCTCGTGGTGGACCACGTCCTGCGCTACAACCCACTGCTGCGCGCTGTCCAACAGCTCATCCTCGAGGGTTTGTTGGACAGCCCGCGTCGCTTCCTGTTCGAGAACGACGCCGCCGACGAGGATCTCGACGTCGACCACTGGTTCTGGGATCCGGAACGCAGTGGCGGCATCTTCGTCGAGCACGGCGTCCACTTCTTCGACGCGGCCCGGGCTCTGCTCGGGAGCGAGCCGCAGGAAGTGAGGGCCACAGCGGTACGACGTCCTGGCGGCCCGGTCGACATGGTCGTCGCGGACGTGGTGCACCCGGGTGGCGTACTCGCCACGCACCTGCACTCCTTCACCCATGCCCATCGCTGCGAACGTCAACTGATGCGCCTGGACCATGGCTTCGCCGAGTCGCGTATCACCGGGTGGATTCCGACACACGCCGTCATCACGGCCTGGACGGACGAAGCCGGTGTCCGGTCCTGGGAGCAACTTCCCGTCAGGTCGTCCGAGTTGCTGCATGTTCCCGGCTTCAGGCCGCACCCCGACGACCGCGTGTCCGTCACGGTGCGCCGTGACGCCGGGGGAGCGGCGCCCGCCCGGGGCAGGGGCGTCACCCGGCCGGCGCCCCACCGCGTCGACGCGGTCCTGGACCTGGGCGGCGAGGAACGCAAGCCGTACGTGTACGCCGAGAGCGTGCGCGCGGCCATGGCGGACCTGGTGCGGTGTGCCGCGACCGGCGGCACACCGGTCGCCGACGCGCGTGCGGGAGTCAACGCCGTAGCGGTCGCCGAGGCAGCCACGAGGTCGACGGTGAGCGGTCGCGCACAGCAGGTCGTCACGGTGGGAGAACGGAGCCGTACGGCATGATCTGGTGGCGCGACGCCGTCTGCTACGAGATATACCCCCGTTCCTTCGCCGACAGCGACGGCGACGGGACCGGGGATCTGCCGGGCATCACCCGGCACCTCGACCATGTCAGGGACCTCGGGGCGGACGCGATCTGGATCACGCCCTGCTATCCGTCGCCGCTGGCCGACGGCGGCTACGACATCGCCGACCACACCGCTGTCGCCGACGACCTCGGTACTCTCGAGGACTTCACGGCCCTCACCGCCCGAGCCCACGCCATGGGTCTCAAGGTCATCGTCGACGTGGTGCCCAACCACAGTTCGGACACCCATCCCTGGTTCCGCGAGGCACTGGCGGCCGGCCCCGGATCCGCGGCACGCGAACGGTACCTCTTCCGTACCGGCAAGGGCCCGGACGGCGCCCAACCGCCCAACGACTGGGAGTCGGCCTTCGGCGGTCCGGCCTGGACCCGGGTGCCCGACGGCCAGTGGTACCTCCATCTCCACGCGCCGGAGCAACCCGACTTCGACTGGCGCGACCCCCATGTGCGTGCCGAGTTCTCCAGGGTCCTGCGCTTCTGGCTCGACCAGGGCGTGGACGGCTTCCGGATCGACGTGGCCCACGCCCTGTTCAAGGCTGAGGGCCTGCCCGACGCCGGGCCCGGCCAGCACCAGGATCCCGCGCGCAACCACCTGATGCCGTACTACGACCAGGAGGAACTGCATCCCCTGTACCGCGAGTGGCGAACCCTGCTCGACACCCACCCCGCCCCGCCGGGTGCGGTGGCCCCCGGGGAGCGTGTGCTCGTCGCGGAGTCCGCGGTCTTCGAACCCGCCCGCCTGGCCCGGTACGTTCGCGCGGACGAGATGCAGCAGGCCTTCAACTTCGCCTTCCTGGAGGCGCCTTGGCAGGCATCCGAGCTGCGCCGGGTGATCGACGAGTCGCTCGCCGCGACTGCCGCCGTCGACGCCCCCGTGACCTGGGTGATGTCCAGCCACGACGCTCCACGGCCCGCGACTCGTCTGGGCAGCGAACTGCGCGCCGGATCGGCCGCGTTGCTGATGCTCGCCCTGCCCGGCGCCGTCTACCTCTACCAGGGGGAAGAGCTGGGACTGCCGCAGGCTCACCTGCCCGACGACCGGATCCGGGACCCGCTGTGGCGCCGCTCCGGCGGCACGGACCGAGGACGCGACGGCGCACGCGTGCCGATCCCCTGGAACGGAGACCGGCCGCCGTACGGGTTCACCACGGCCGCGCCCGACGCCTGCTGGCTGCCTCAGCCCGAGGACTGGAGCCGGTACACCGTTGCCGCCCAGCGTGAGGACCCGGACTCCACCCTGTCCCTCTACCGGCGAGCGCTGCGGCTGCGCAGGGAACACCCGGTCGCCGCACACGGCACCCTGCGTTGGCACTCGCCGGCCGATGCCCCCTACCTTGCCTTCTCCCGGGGTGAGCTGACCTGTGTGGTCAACCTCGGCTCCGAAGCGCTCGACTTGGACCGGCTGGGGCTCTTCGGCCGGCCGGTGCTGGCGAGCACGGCACTGCCGGACGGTGGCGCATTGCCGGTGGACGCGTGCGTGTGGCTGGTGGGCCCCACGGTCGGCGAGGATCGCCACCCTGCCTGACCGTGATCACCTGATGGGCCGCCACCCGGCGTGCCCGGAGGCAGCCTTGACGACGCCCTCGGAAAGGGCCGCGCACGCTTGTTGACGTGGTCCCGTCAGCCTGTCATGGTCTAGACCTGATGAGGTGCCGCGTCCGGAGTCCGCTCCGGGCGCGGCACCTTCCCGCACAGCTCCCTCCCCACCGCCGCGGCCTCCGGCCGTATTAGGAGCGATGCCCCGATGCTCATCAGCCCTGCCGGACACTTCTCCCTCAGACGGGTCACCGTGGGACGTTCCCTGGTGACAGCCCTCCTCACGGTGATCCTCTCCGCGCTGTTCCTCGCTTCGCCGCCCGCGCACGCGGCCAGTGGCCAGATCTCCGGGCTCGCCGGGAAATGCGTGGACGTGGCCGCCGCGAACAGCGCCAACGGCACCGCGATACAGCTCTACGACTGCAACGGGACCGGCGCGCAGAGCTGGTCGAACTCCGGCGACGGGACCCTGCGGGCGCTCGGGAAGTGCCTCGACGTCGTCGACCGCGGCACCGCCGACGGCGCCGCGGTCCAGCTGTGGGACTGCTCCGGCGGCGCCAACCAGCAGTGGGTGGTGACCGCGGCCCACGACATCGTCAACCCCGCGGCCAACAAGTGCCTGGACGTCCGCGACAACAACTCCGCGAACGGCAGCCGGCTGCAGATATGGACGTGTACGGGCGCGGCCAACCAGAAGTGGAACGCCCCCGCGAGCGGCGGTGGCGGCACCAACCCGTCCGGGTTCGTCGTCAGCGAGGCGCAGTTCAACCAGATGTTCCCGGGCCGGAACGGCTTTTATACCTACAGCGGTCTCGTCCAGGCGCTGAGCTCGTACCCGGGGTTCGCGAACAGCGGGAGCGACACGGTCAAGAAGCAGGAGGCCGCGGCCTTCCTCGCCAACGTCAACCACGAGACCGGCGGGCTGGTCTACGTGGTGGAGCAGAACACCGCCAACTATCCGCACTACTGCGACCCCGGTCAGCCCTACGGCTGCCCGGCCGGGCAGGCCGCGTACTACGGCCGCGGGCCGATCCAGCTCAGCTGGAACTTCAACTACAAGGCCGCCGGTGACGCCCTCGGCATCGATCTGCTGGGCAACCCGTGGCGGGTCGAGCAGGACGCGGCCGTCGCCTGGAAGACGGGGCTCTGGTACTGGAACACGCAGTCGGGCCCCGGCTCGATGACGCCGCACAACGCCATGGTGAACCAGGCCGGCTTCGGCCAGACGATCCGCTCCATCAACGGCTCGCTGGAGTGCGACGGCCGCAACCCCGCGCAGGTGCAGAGCCGGGTGAACGCGTACCAGCAGTTCACGGCGATCCTCGGGGTCGCTCCGGGCGACAACCTCTACTGCTGAGCGGCGCCGCGCCGTCTTCTGCCTGTGGGCGACCCGGTCTTGCCGGGTCGCCCACAGGTGTTGTCAGGGTTAGGCGCGGTCTCAGCGGGTGGTGGTCCGGGCGGCTTGCTCTATCAGGCGGGTGACGGCGCCCGGGTGGGAGACCGAGACCGCGTGGGACGCCTTGATCTCGACGGTGTGCGCGTGGGCGCGCCGGGCCATGAAGCGCTGCGCGGCCGGCGGGATGTTGTAGTCCTGGGTGGTGATGAGGTCCCAGGAGGGGATGGTCTTCCAGGCGGCCGTGGTGGCCTTCTCGTCCAGGGCGGAGGCGGCGACCGGGCGCTGGGTGGCGGCCATCAGGTCGGTGACCGGCTTGGGCACGTCGGCGGCGAACTGGTGGTGGAACTTGTCGGCCTTGATGTAGAGGTCGGTGCCGGTGCCGCCGCCGGGGAGCGGGAAGGGCACGGGGTCGAGGGCGGTACCGAGGGTGCTGCCGGGGAACTTGCCGGACAGTTCCAGCGCGCTCTCGCCCTTGTCGGGGGCGAAGGCGGCGACGTAGACCAGCGCCTTGACCTGGGGGGAGTCGGCGGCGGCCTCGCTGATCACCGAGCCGCCGTAGGAGTGGCCGACGAGAACGACCGGCCCGTTCACGCGCTTCAGCACGCTGTGGACGTACGCGGCGTCACTGGCCGGCCCGCGCAACGGGTTGGCGGCGGCGATCACCGGATACCCGTCGCGCCGCAGACGCTCGATCACTCCGTTCCAGCTGGAGGAGTCCGCGAAGGCGCCGTGCACCAGCACGACCGTGGGCTTCGCCTCGGACGGGCGGTGCTCGGCCCTGGCCGCGCTGGCCGGGCCCGTGGCGGCGGTCAGGGTGAGAGCCGCCACACCGGCAACGGCTCCCAGCACAGCGGCGCGCCTGCGGGTGGGACGGATCGCGGTCTTGAGGTTCATGGTGACTCCCCTTCGGGGCGTGGCGCTGGACATCGGTCGGTCGTCCTGGGCGTTCCGGCCCGGGGCGACAGGAGAAACATAGCGAGCAATATTCTTGTGTGCAAGTAAGTTGTGCACGACATAATTGCTCGGCGTAAGCCACCGTGTCCCGCCGGGGCCGCGCGTCCGGTCATCGCTCGGTCCGCCCCGCGCGGCCGTAGAGGGAGAGTCCTGCGGAAGCGGGGACTCAGGCGGCCGAATCCGTGGTGTCCGACAGGGCAGAGCCCTCGACCAGCCGGAACCCCACGCACACGACCATCGTGCGGTCGTCGACGGGAGTGCCCATGCGGTCCCAGTACCGACGATGCCCCGCACGCCATTCATCCACCGAGACATGACCTTCGCCCTCGGCCTCCACGTGCTCCCACGTCACCTCGTCGAAAGGCCGGTGGACGCGGTCTTCCTGCCCGACACGACCAACCGGTTGAGCCTGGTCCGCATCTCGTCGGCCGTGCCGAGCTCGAAGGACCGCCTGCCATCCACACGTGCCCACATGAAAACCGCCCCGTCGTCGTCAGCGGCCGACCGGCCCGGACCGCCTGGAGAAGTACCGCTCGGCACAGCGATTCCTCTCAGCGCACGACCAGCCGGTACGGTCCCGCCGGCACCAGTTCCCCGATCACCGCGGCGCCCGGAACCTCGCCCGCGACGAGGAGACCACCGGAGGTCTGCGCGTCGGCGAGGAGGAGCCGGGTCAGCTCGTCGGTGCGGCCGAAATCCGTGGACGGGGCGACCCATGCGAGGTTGCGGCGGGTGCCGCCGCTGATGTGCCCGGCGCGGGCGGCGTCCCGGGCGCCGTCCAGGAACGGCACCGCGGCGGAGTCGACGACGGCGGTCACCCCCGAGGCGCGCGCCAGCTTGTACAGATGGCCCAGCAGTCCGAAGCCGGTGACGTCGGTGGCGCAGACCGCTCCCGCGGCCAGTGCCGCCCGCGCCGCGTCGCGGTTGAGCGCGGCCATCGTCTCCACCGCCTGCGGGAAGACTTCGCCCGTCGTCTTGTGCCGGTTGTTGAGCACGCCGAGGCCCAGCGACTTGGTCAGCGACAGCGGTGTCCCCGGCCGCCCCGCGTCGTTGCGCAGCAGACGCGCCGGATCGACGGTGCCGGTCACCGCCATGCCGTACTTGGGTTCCGGGTCGTCGACGCTGTGGCCGCCCGCCACCACACAGCCCGCCGTCGCCGCGACGTCCATTCCGCCACGCAGCACCTCCCTCGCCAGCTCGAACGGCAGCACGTCGCGGGGCCAGCACAGCAGGTTGACCGCCACGAGCGGGGTGCCGCCCATGGCGTAGACGTCGGAGAGCGCGTTCGCGGCGGCGATGCGGCCCCAGTCGTAGGGGTCGTCGACCACCGGCGTGAAGAAGTCCGCGGTGGCGACGGCGGCGAGCGCACCGGGGCCGCCCGGCAGACGGACGACCGCGGCGTCGTCGCCGTGGTCCAGGCCCACGAGCAGGCCGGCGCCGCCGACCGCTCCCGGGGATGCCAGTCCGGCCACGAGCTCCTCGAGTTCGCCCGGTGGAATCTTGCAGGCGCAGCCGCCCCCGTGCGCGTACTGCGTGAGTCGCACGGCCTCCCGCCGCTGTGCCTGCTCGACGCCGGTCCGCATGCTCGTCATGGCTTCATCGATCCTTGCCTGTCAGGTGGAGCGCCGTGTGGCGCGTTGACTTGCGGGGTGCGGCGACGGTTCCATGGCCGCAAGGCCGGGGCATCGCCCCGGTGACGGCCTGCGGGGAGACGTAAAGGCGCCTGGTGGCCCTCCCGGTCTTCAAAACCGAGGTGTCCGAGCAACTCGGGCAGGCGGGTTCGATTCCCGTCCGTCTCCGCCAACCGACGTGTCCCGTCCCCTTCACCCGGAGTCCGAGTCCGCGTCGAGGCAGCGCCGCAGCGCACCGTCCACACGAACGGTCCGGCCGTGCTCGTCCAGGTACTCGAGCAGCGGGACGGCGACCCGGCGCGTGGTGTCCAGCGCCTGGCGCGCCCGGCTCGTGGTGAACGGCTGTTCCAGCAGCGCGAGGACGGCAGCGGCCTGCGCGTCCGCCCCCGGCATCAGCACGATGCCGTCGCCGATCCGCAGCAGCGCTCCCGCCGCCTCGGCGGCGGCCAACAGCTTGGGTGTGAGGCCGAGTTCGCGCAGCCTTTCGGCCTCAGGTGCGCGGAACGGAGCACGGGCGAGGTCCGCGCGCACGGCCTCGACGGCTGCCTCGGCCGGGGGCGGGAGCGTGGGACGGGCGTGGCTGCCGTAGACACGGCCGTCGCCGTGCCGCAACCCCGGCGACTGTGCCAACAGCGCGTCGACGAGACCGCGTTCCGGCAGGCCGAGCACCTGGCGCGCCGTCTCCAGGGGCATGCCGGGCTCCAGGGGGTTGCGGGCGGCGTGTTCCTCGACCGCGTCGCCGAGGCGTTCGCGCAGAGCCGACCAGTGGGCCGGGTCCGCCAGCCATTCCCCGGCGACGGGTTCGGCCGGCGGCCGTACGCCCATGGCGAGCAGCTCCGAGCGGCGGATCAGACCGCGACGGCGTAGCTCCTCGGCTCCGTCGGCGCGTCCCGGCGCCGCCCGCAGCTCGTGGTCCCGGGCAGCCGCCGCGCCGCGCCGGGTCAGCCGCGGCGGGCGGACGTCGAGCACCGTGAGCCCCGCCGGGACGAGGTGCCGGCCGGGGTCGCGCAGCAGCGCGGCATCACCGACGCGCAGCGGCAGCGAGGTGGCGAGACGCAGGCGTGCGGAGCCCTCGCCGAGCGGGCGCACCGTCACCGGCACCGCCGCGGAGCCCGCGTGCAGCGTGAGTTCGCGCGGCAGATCACGGGCCAGGGCGCCCCGCAGCCGTACGTCCACGGTGTCGGTGGTCAGCCACCGGCCGGGCGTGAGCAACGCGTCGCCGCGGCGCGGGCTCCCGGCGCCCGGTCCGGTCACGTTGACCGCCACCCGGGCGACCGCGTCGGCCTGCTGCCGCGACTCCTTGAGGCATTCCAGCCCGCGTACCCGCAACATGCCGCCGTCACGGGCGAGTTGGAGCCGGTCGCCGACGCGTACGGTGCCCGCGCCGAGGGTGCCGGTGACGACCGTGCCATGGCCTCGCACGGTGAACGCACGGTCCACCCACAGGCGTACGTCCGCGTCACGGTCCGGGGCAGGGAGTTCGACGGCGAGCCGGACCAAGGCGTGGCGCAGCGCTTCGAGGCCCGTCCCGGTGACCGCGCTGACGGCCACGCTCGGCAGTTCTCCGAGTGAGGTCTCGGCGATCCGGGTGAGCGCCTGCGCGCGGGCCGCGTCCGGTTCGGCGAGGTCGCAGCGGGAGACGGCGAGAACGCCGTGCCGTACTCCGAGCGCGTCGAGGACGGACAGATGCTCCTCGGACTGCGGTTGCCACCCCTGGTCCGCCGCGACGACGAAGAGGACGGCGGGGACCGGGCCGACCCCGGCCAGCATGTTGCCCACGAGGCGTTCGTGTCCCGGCACGTCCACGAACGCGACGTCACCCGCGCCGGGCAGCCGCGTCCACACGAAGCCCAGGTCCAACGTCATACCCCGGCGCCGTTCCTCCGCCCAGCGATCGGGCTCCATGCCGGTCAGGGCGCGCAGCAGCGCGGACTTGCCGTGGTCGACGTGCCCCGCGGTGGCGATGACGTGCACGGTCAGGTTCCGGTTCCCCGCCGGGCTGTCTCCCGGTGGGCTCCGGCCCGGCGTACCGCCTCCGCCAGTCGTGCGTCGACGTCCACCGGCACCGCCCGCAGGTCGAGCAGACAGCGGCCGTCCTCGACGCGGGCCAGCACGGCGGGGTCCGTGCCGCGCAGCAGCGCCGCGTACTCGACGGGCAGTGAGACGGCGGCGCTGGGCAGCGTCACACCGGGTGCGCCGCCCCCGCCGACCACCGCCCCGGAGTCGACGGCACGGCTGTCGAACCCGTCCGCCCGCAGCTTCTCCGCGAGCCGCTCGGCGCGCCGCCGCAGCTCCGCGGGGTCGGCGCGCAACGCGGTCAGAGCCGGGGGCTCCGGTCCGCGCACCGTCGCCTCCAGGGCCGCCAGTGTCAGCTTGTCCACGCGCAGTGCGCGGGCCAGCGGGTGACGGGCCGACCGCCGCACCAGCTCGGCGTCGCCCAGCAGCAGTCCGCACTGCGGTCCGCCGAGCAGCTTGTCGCCGCTGGCGGTGACCAGGGATGCCCCGGCGCGCAGCCAACTCGTCGCGTCGGGCTCCCCGGGCAGCGCCGGTTCCGGGGTGAGCAGACCCGAGCCGATGTCCGCCACCACGGGCACGCCGAGCGGGGCCAGCTCGGCCACGGACGCCTCCCGGGTGAAGCCCATGACACGGAAGTTGGAGGGGTGGACCTTCAGGATGAAGCCGGTGTCCGGTCCGAGGGCCGCGGCGTAGTCGTCGGGCGTGGTGCGGTTGGTCGTGCCGACCTCACGCAGCCGGGCGCCGGTGGACTCCAGCAGGTCGGGCAGCCGGAAACCGTCCCCGATCTCCACCATCTCGCCGCGACCGACGATGATCTCCCGCCCCTGGGCGAGCGCGGTGGCGGCCAGTACCAGCGCCGCCGCGCCGTTGTTGACCACGTGCGCGGCCTCGGCGGCCGGCACGCGACGCAACAGGGCGTCGAGCGTGGACGAGCCCCGTCGGGAGCGGGCTCCGGTGGCGAGGTCGAGTTCCACGTCCGTCGTGCCGGAGGCGGCCAGCACGGCGTCGCGGGCCGCGGCCGAGAGCGCGGCCCGGCCCAGGTTGGTGTGGAGCAGCACACCGGTGGCGTTGATGACCGGACGCAGGGCCGACGCGGTGGCCGGCAGGGCGGCGACGGCATGATCGGCGATCTCACCGATGGGCACCTCGCCCGTCCTCGCCCGTGTCTGCACCCTTGCGACCACGTCCTTGACCAGCTCCCGCCCCAGCCGTCGCGCCGCCGCGGTGAGCCGGGGATCGGCCAGCAGCACGTCGGTGCGGGGCAGCCGCCGCAACGCGTCGACGGGCGGGGCGGAGTCCGTGGCGGAGGCGTGGTCGCGGTCCATCTCGTGCACTTTCGCTGGGGCCCTGCCGGCTGAAACGCTGTCAGGCTATGGCGGCCGGTGCCCCCGGCGTCCGCGCCACACCGGAGGGACCCCGAGGGGCGGTGGGCCGCACCCGATCGTGGGACCGCGGCGGCGCCCGTGCCCACGGTGGGACGAGGTCACGCCCCGTCCCGCTCCTCGCGGCGGGCGTCCAGGCGTTCGCGTTGCGGCTTCACCACGTAGGCCGGGTCCTTCGCGGAGGTCACGCCGGCCTCGAAGGTGCCGAAGCGCTGCAGGACGCTGCCCGCCATCAGGGCCAGTCCGCCCACGGCGGCGGCCGCGCGGCTGCGCCGGGCGAGGGTGAGCGCGGTGACCGCGCCGGCCAGGGTGAGGTACTCGGAAGCCTTCCGCAGGCGGTGCGGGTGGCCGGTGGTGTACGCCCGGGTCACGAAGCCGGGACGCCGGTCGATGAGCCGGGACGCGACGATCTCGGCCGCCGCCCCCACCACGCCGAACCGCCGCGCCGGGCCCGCCTCCGCCACCGGAGCCAGCAGCATGCCGAGGCCGCCGGCGCCGGCCGCCGCGGAGCCGGTGAACACGAAGGGCAGCTCGCTGCGGGCGTCGTGCCAGGCGGGCACCGCCGTCTGCGAGAGCAGGACCGCCGTGTACGAGGCGACCCCGGGGGCGAACAGGGCCGCGGACAGGCCGGCCGGGCGGGCCGCCAGGTGCAGCAGCCGCCCGGGCAACGTGGTGCGCCAGGCGGTGGGCACCAGCTCGGCCGCGGCCGCCAGCGCGCTGCCGGGCCCGTAGGCGATGAGGATCCATGTGCCGACGGACATCGGTGAACTCGGCTTGGCGACCCTCATCATGTGGTGGAACCGCTCGGGCCGGCCAAGGTCCGCGACCAGCAGGTACATGCTCACCAGCAGGGTGGCGAAGCCACCGACACGGCCCGCCCGCCGCAGGCGCGGACGCCCCGTCAGGTCCGCGCCTGCCGCGAGCAGCGCGGCGCCGGCCGACAGCCCGCCGGTGAACAGATACGCGGGGATCTTCCACTCCCACACCGGCGGCTTGAGCACCGGACGCCCGTAGTACGAGCGGAACTCCGCCCGCGGCACCATGGACTGCTCGCGGCTCCCCTCGTCGTCCCCTCTCCGGCCCCGCCCCCGGCCGGAGCGATGGCCGCCGTGCCCGGTCGACCCGTCCCCGCTCATCGCCGTCCCCCACCCAGGAAGACCGCCGCCGAGACGGCAAGCAGAGCCGACGCCGCCGCGCCCGCGTGCTTCCACATCGACATCAGGTCGCGGGTCGGCACGATCGGGTCCGGTGGCAGCCCGTACACCTCGGGGTCGTCCAGCAGCAGGAAGAACGCGCCGTCGCCGCCGACGCCGTCCTCGGGGTCGCGGCCGTAGAGCTGGGCCTCGGGCACCCCGGCCTCGTGCAGCGTCGCGAGGCGTCGGTCGGCGCGTTCGCGCAGCTCGTCCAGGGGGCCGAACTGGATGGAGTCGGTCGGGCACGCCTTGGCGCACGCCGGTTCCAGCCCGTCGCGCAGCCGGTCGTAGCACATGGTGCACTTCCAGGCGCGCCCGTCGTCGGGCCGCCGGTCGATGACACCGTAGGGGCAGCCGGACACGCAGTAGCCGCAGCCGTTGCAGATGTCGGGCTGTACCACCACGGTGCCGAACTCGGTGCGGAACAGGGCGCCGGTGGGACATACGTCGAGGCAGCCGGCGTGCGTGCAGTGCTTGCACACGTCCGAGGACATCAGCCAGCGGAACTGGGTGCGGGTCTCCGCGCCCGTCCCGGCCCCGGGCAGGCCGACGGAGGGGAAGCCCAGGTCCACCGGTGCGGTGCCGAGGTCCCCGCCGCCGCGCTTGGCGAACTCCAGGGCGTCGGCCACGATCTCGGGCGTGCCCTCCGTGCTGGACGGACCGACGGGCAGGTCGGCGAGTCCCGCGTCCTGCTCGCCCAGTGGCCGCTCCTGTTCGATGAAGGCGACGTGCCGCCACGAGCTGGCGCCCAGCATGCCGGTGTTGTCGAAGGACATGCCCAGCAGGTCGATGCCGTCCTCCGGGATGCCGTTCCACTCCTTGCAGGCCACCTCGCAGGCCTTGCAGCCGATGCACACCGAGGTGTCGGTGAAGAAGCCCACCCGCGGCGGGTGGTCGAGGTGGCCGGCGTCGCCGGCCGGGTCCGCGAGCGGCCCGTGGAAGCTGTTCTCACTCGTCATGACGGTTCCTCCGGCCGGTCGTCCGGTTCGGTGTGGGCACGCTCGGTACGGCCGCCGGCCGTCGCGATACGGGTGCCGGTCTTCGTGGTGATGCCGGCCCGGCGGCGGTACTCCCGCACGTACTCGAGCAGGGCAGGCCCCCGCGGACGCCGCCCGGGCCGTACGTCGCAGGTCAGCACCTTGCTCTCCTGGATGAACACGTTCGGGTCGACCACCACGCCGATCAGGTCGTTGACCACGTCGCCCTTGGTGAGGCCCGTCGTGCCCCAGTGGTACGGCATCCAGACCTGGTGGACGACGCGGCCGTCGATGCGCAGCGGCGCCATGCGGTCCGTGACGACCACGCGCGCGTCGACCGCCGTCCGGCTGGTGATGACGTGGGCCCAGTCCAGGTGGTGCAGACCGCGCTCCCGCGCCAGTTCGGGCGACACCTCGACGAACAGCGCGGGCTGGAGTTCCGCCAGGTAGGGGAGTTGGCGGCTCATGGCTCCCGCTGTGTGGTGCTCGGTCAGCCGGGCCGCGGTGAACACGTACGGGAACACCTGGGCGTGCGCCTCAGGCGGTGCCGGGTTGGACGGGTTGTCGGCGCGCCCGTAGACCTTTCGCACCGGGTTGCCCTGCTGCCCGTACAGCAGGTTGCGCATCGGCGATTCGTGCGGTTCGTAGTGCGTGGGAAGCGGCCCGTCGGCGAGCCCGGCCGGGGCGAACAGCCATGCCTTGCCGTCGCTCATCATGATGAACGCGTCGTTGCCGCTCAGTGCCGCCGGGCCGGACGCCCCGGCCGGGGGCCGGTAGCCCGGCGGTTTGGTGCGTTCGAAGTCCGGGGTGTCGTTGCCGGTCCACTCGCCGGCCTCCTCGTCCCACCAGATCAGCTTCTTCCGCTCGCTCCAAGGGCGCCCGTCCGGGTCGGCCGAGGCGCGGTTGTAGAGCACACGCCGGTTGAGCGGCCAGGTCCAGCCCCACTCCGCGTCGTACGGACCCGACTCCAGTCGGGAGGTGCGCCGCCGGGACTGGTTGGTCTCCCCTGCGTACACGCCGCTGTAGATCCAGCAGCCGCAGGCGGTGCTGCCGTCGGCCTTGAGATCGGGGTAGCCGTCGACGGTGCGGCCGGTGCGCAGGTCGATGCCGTTGATGTGGCGCAGCACGTCCGCGGGAGAGGGCTCGTCGCCCTCGACCTCGTAGTCCCACGCCAGGTCGAGGACCGGGCGGTCGCGTTCGTCGGTCGAACCGGCCAGCCGCTGCTTGATGCGTACGGCGAGCTGGTGGAAGAACCACAGCTCGGAGCGCTGGTCCCCGGCGGGTTCCACGGCCTGGTCGCGCCACTGCAGCATCCGCTGCGTCTGGGTGAAGGTGCCGGCCTTCTCGACGTGCGAGGACGCGGGGAAGAAGAACACCTCCGTGCGGCAGCGCTCGGTGACGATCTCGCCGGTCTCGATCTCCGGCGCGTCCTTCCAGAACGACGCGCTCTCGATCATGACGAGGTCGCGGACGACCAGCCAGTCGAGGTTCGCCATGCCGAGGCGCTGCAGACGGCCGTGCGCCGAGCCGACCGCCGGGTTCTGGCCGAGCAGGAAGTAGCCGAAGACCTTCCCGTCGACCATGTCCATCGCGGTGCGGTACGTGCCGTGGTCGCCGTTGATCCGGGGCAGGTAGTCGAAGCAGTAGTCGTTCTCCGCCGTGGCCGCGTCGCCCCAGTACTCCTTGAGCAGCGACACCATGTAGGCGTCGGCGTCGCCCCAATAGCCCTTCTGCTGCGTGCCGCGGACGCCGTCCAGGTACCCGGCGAGGTCCTCGTGGCCGGTGTCGGGCATCGGCAGATAGCCCGGCAGCAGGTTGAAGAGCGTGGGAATGTCCGTGGAGCCCTGGATGCTGGCGTGACCGCGCAGCGCGAAGATCCCACTTCCCGGACGGCCGATGTTGCCCAGCAGGAGCTGCGCGATCGACCCCGCCCGGATGTACTGGGCGCCCACGGAGTGCTGGGTCCAGCCGACGCTGTAGACCAGGGCGGTGGTCCGCTCCCGCCCGGAGTTCTCCGTCCAGGCCCGGCACACGTCGAGGAACAGCTCCTGAGGTACCCCGCAGATGCGCTCCACCATCTCCGGGGTGTAGCGCGCGAAGTGCCGTTTGAGCACCTGGAACACACAGCGGGGATGCTCCAGGGTGGGGTCGGCCTCGGTGGCCCTCTCGGAGTCCTCGACGAGCGGGCCCTTGGCACCGTGCTGGTAGGGCTCGGAGGTCTCCTTCGCGTGCCTGCCCGGCCGCTCCTGCGCCGCGACGCTCTCGTAGGCCCAGCTCGACGCGTCGTACGCCGCGGTGTGCGGGTCGTAGCCGCTGAACAGTCCGTCCAGGTCCTCGGTGTCCTGGAACCGTTCGTTCACCAGGAAGGGGGCGTTGGTGTACGCCCGCACGTACTCACGGAAGTCCAGGCCGTGGCTGAGGATGTGGTTGATCACGCCGCCGAGGAACGCGATGTCGGTCCCGGCCCTGATGGTGACGTGCTGGTCGGCGTGCGCGCTGGTGCGTGTGAAGCGCGGGTCGATGTGGATGACCCTGGCGCCGCGCGCCTTGGCCTCGATGACCCACTGGAACCCGACGGGATGGGCCTCGGCCATGTTCGAGCCCATGATGATGATGCAGTCGGTGTTGACGAGGTCCTGCAGGTAGTCCGTGGCGCCGCCACGTCCGAGCGAGGCTCCCAGACCGGGAACCGTGGCGGAGTGTCAAATACGGGCCTGGTTCTCGATCTGCAGCGCGCCGAGGGCGGTGAACAGCTTCTTGATGAGGTAGTTCTCCTCGTTGTCCAGCGTGGCGCCGCCGAGGCTGGCCAGGCCCATGGTGCGACGGAGTGTCCTGCCGTTCTCGTCGGTGTCCTGCCAGCCTTTGCGGCGGGCGTCGAGCACCCGGTCGGCCACCATGTCCACGGCGGTGTCCAGGTCGAGCCGCTGCCACTCGGTGCCGTACGGCGGCCGGTAGAGGACATGCTGCTCGCGCTGCGGTCCCGTGACGAGCTGCTTGCTGGCGGAGCCCTTGGGGCACAGGCGGCCGCGGGAGATCGGACTGTCGGGATCGCCCTCGATCTGGACGACGCGCTCGTCCTTGACGTAGACGCGCTGGGCGCAGCCCACCGCGCAGAACGGGCACACCGAGTTCACCACCCGGTCCGCGGTCTCCGTGCGGGCACCGAGACCTGCGGAGCGGGCCGACTGGGCCGCTTTGCCGCGGCCCAGCGGGTCCGTGCCGGTGAGCTGCCGGTACACCGGCCACGCGTTCATCCACCGTTTCAGGCCCATCCGCCCGCTCCTTCGCGCAAGGGCCCCCACCTCCTTCTGAAGCTACCGGCTGGAGGACCGGCCGCAAGTCCGGGGCGCCGCGGACCAGGACCGGCCGGGTTCCTTCCGGGCGAGCGAGCGCACGGCGTCGACGAGCAGCTCGACCGCCCGGTCGACGTCCGACGGGGTCGTCCAGCGGCCGAGCGACAGCCGTACGGCGGCCAGTGCCCGGGCGTCGTCCAGGCCCATCGCGCGCAGCACGGGGGAGGCGGTGCCGGTCCCGCTGTGGCACGCCGAGCCGGTGGAGGCCGCGAGGCGCGGCACGGCGGCCAGGAGTTCGTGGCCCGTGGTGCCGTCGATGCTGACGTTCAGGGTGCCGGGCAGACGGTGGGCGCACCCGTTCACGTGCACCAGCCCGGGAAGCGCCCGGGTGAGCCCTTGGTACAAGCGGTCGCGCAGCGCCTCGACGCGCCGGCCGCCGCCGTCCGCGAGCTCCGCGGCGGCGAGTTCGGCGGCGGCGCCCAGCGCCACGGCGAGGGCGACGCTTTCGGTGCCGGCGCGAAGTCCGGACTCCTGGCCTCCGCCGTACACGAGGGGTTCGAGGCGGACGCCGGCGCGTACCCGAAGGGCGCCGACGCCCTTCGGGGCGTACATCTTGTGGCCCGCCACGGTCAGCAGGTCGACGCCGAGCGCGCGCACGTCCACCGGGACCTTGCCGGCCGCCTGGGCCGCGTCGCAGTGGAAGAGCGCGCCGTGGTCGTGGGCGAGCCGGGCCAGTTCGGCGACCGGTTGCAGCGTGCCGGTCTCGTTGTTGGCGGCCATGACGGAGACCACGGCGGTCCGCTCGTCCAGCGTCGCGGCCAGGTCGGCGGGATCGACCAACCCTTGGCCGTCGACCGGCAGATACGTCACGTCCGCCCCGTGCAGACGGTGCAGCGCGCGGCATGTCTCCAGCACCGCCGGGTGCTCGGTGACCTGCGTGATCACCCGGCGCCTGCCGTCGCCCGCGGCGAGCACGGCGCCCCGCAGCGCGAGGTTGTTCGCCTCGGATCCGGAGCCGGTGAAGACGATTTCCTCCGTGGACGCCCCGACGAGCGCGGCGACCTGTCGGCGGGCCCGGGCCAGCGCCGCCCGCGGTGCCGCGCCGTAGGCGTGTCCACTGGACGGATTGCCGAAGTCGCTCGCCAGCAGGGGCACCATCGCCTCGGCCACCCGGGGGTCGACCGGAGTGGTGGCGTTGTGGTCCAGGTACACCGGACCGCCGTCCTGGCCCGGACTGAGCGGCACGTTCATGGGGGCCTGCGCATTCGTTCGCGGACGGGCTGAAGTCGGGAACCAACGGCGGCGCTCAGGCGTGCCGGGCCGGCCCCTGCACGCATTGTGCCGCATTTGGGGTGAATTGAGCCTCTTCGTGCCTCAGGTCTGATGGGCCGCATCCGTACTTCTGCCGGAGCCCCGCACCGTCTCCACCTGCGGAGATTAGACTCCGCCCATGAGTTCGAACCTGTCCGGTGCCCGGATCGACGCCGCCGCTCATGCCTGGGGAGCCGCTCTTCGCCGTATCGCCGCCGCCGAGCCGCGCATGCGTCAGGAAGCGGCGGAGAACGAGACGTACATGGTCGTCACCGGGAGCCCCGCCGACAGCGTGAACGGTGTCTTCACCTCCGCTCCCAGGCCGGACGCCGGGCAGATCGAGCGTCTCGCGGCCCGGACGGCCGACACCGTGGAATCCTTCCCCGGCCCCGTGTCCTGGTGCGTACAGGTGCGTTCGGACCCGGACGACCGCGTGCGCGAGGTGGCCCGCAGGTACGGCCTGACGAAGCGGGCACGGGAACCTTTCATGCTCAGGGACCTGAGGAGCGCTCCTCCGGTCCCCGGCGACACCGGAGCGATGGAGGTGCGCGTCGTCACGGGGGCGGAGCACGATCTCTACGCCCGTGCCCTCGCCGACGGCTTCGGAGTCCCGAAGGAGGTCTTCGCGCCCCTGTTCACCCCTGCTGTCCTGGATGCCGCCCCGGACATCACCGCGTACGTGGGGGAGGTGAGCGGGCAGGTGGTCAGTACCGCCATGACCATCCTCAGGGACGGGCATGTCGGGATCTTCAACATCTCCACCGCTCCGGAGCACCGCGGGTCCGGCCACGGACGGCGGATCACGGAGGAGGTGGTGGCCCGCGGACGGGACGCGGGAGCCGAAACCGCCTATCTGCGCTCCTCCGACGTGGCTCTCCCGCTCTACCTCTCGCTCGGCTTCGGCGTGGCGGAACACTGGACCTACTTCACCGAGCAGTGACCGTCGCACGACACGGACGCCGCGGGTCGGAACACGGCCGGCGGTCAGACCGGCCGAGCGGTGCGGCGTGTCATCCGATCCCCGCAGTCTGGCGGACGCGTGGTGGGAGGCCTACCAGGTGCGTTCCAGAAGGAGGGCCATGCCCTGGCCGCCCGCGGCGACGACGCTGATCAGGGCGGTGCCGAGGTCGTCGTGGCGGAGGGTGGAAAGGGCGGTGGTGGTCAGTCGGGCTCCGGCCGCTCCGTAGGGCTCGCCCAGGGCGATCGAGCCGCCGTGCGGGTTCGTGCGCTCGGGGTCCAGGCCGAGTTCGGCGCAGTAGGCCAGGATCTGGGCGGCGAAGGGTTCGTTGCCGGCGAAGGTGCCGACGTCCGCCAGGGAGAGGCCGGCCCGGGCCAGTACGGTGCGCGTCGCGGCGACGGGGGCCGGGCCCTCGGTCTCGGGGGTGCCCGCGCTGACGGCGGTGGCCAGGACCCGGGCCAGCCGGGCGTAGCCGTGGGCGTGGGCGTAGGCCTCGGACATCACGACGACCGCCGCGGCCCCGTCGGACAGCGGGGCACTGTTGCCGGCGGTGACCCTGCCGTCGGGACGGAACCGTGGCGGCAGGGCGGCGAGGCTCTGTGCGGTGACCCCTGAGCGCGGGCAGTCGTCGGCGGTGGCGGTGGTGCCGTCCATGGCAGGCGGCCCGGTGGAGTTCGGCGCGGTGCGCGGGCAGGTCCAGGGCGGCGGCCAGGGCCGGGTCGAGCAGTCCCGTCAGGTCGGCACGGTCGAGCACGCTGTCCCAGGGAAAGGATTCCGCGACCGCCGTACGAGGGGTGAACCAGCGGTAGCCGCCGAAGAGTTCGTCGGCACCGTCCCCGGCCAGGGTCACCGGGAAGTCCTCGCGCACCGTGCGGTAGAGCTGGAGCAGCGAGGTGTCGAAGTCCCCGAGTGTCAGCCCGTCGCGCAGGCGGCCGACCCGGGCACGGCCGTCCGGGTCGGCGAGCGCGTCGGCGTCCAGTCGTACCCGGCGGTGCGAGCTGCCGAGGTGACGCGCCATCAACTCGACGTAGGGGCCGTCCGGATCGCGCCCCATGGCGTCCCGGTCGGACGCCTGACTGCCGAGGTCCACCGACAGCGTGTGCAGCGTCCCCGCCGTGCGGCGGCCCAGCGCGGCGATCGCGCTGGAGTCCAGACCGCCGGACAGCAGCACGCTCACCGGGACGTCGGCCGCCAGCTGCCCGGTGACGGCCTCCTTCAGCAACTCCCGTACCCGCGCCACCGTGGCGGGCAGGTCGTCGCCGTGCTCGACCGGGGTCAACGACCAGTAGCGGCGCGCACGCACACCCTCGGGGGTCACGGTGACCACGGTGCCCGGGGCGACCTCGCGCAGCCCGGCGAAGGCGCTGCGCCCGGGTGTGTTGATCATCGGGTGGGCGGACAGCAGCAACTCCCGCAGCCCGTCCAGGTCCAGTCGCGCGGTCACCGCCGGGTGGGTGAGTACCGCTTTGGGTTCCGAGCCGAACACCAGCGCGTCCCCGGTTCGCGCGTAGGAGAGGGGCTTGATCCCGAACCGGTCCCGTACCAGGGTCAGCCGTCGCGGACCCGGCTCCCACGCGACGTAGGCGAACATGCCCTCCAGCCGGGCCGGAGCCTCCTCGCCCCACGCGTCGATCGCGTGCAGGACGACCTCGCTGTCGCTGCGGCTGGTGAACCGGTGCCCGAGAGCGGTCAGTTCCGACCGCAGCCCGGCGTGGTTGTAGACCTCGCCGGTAAAGGCCACCGCCAACACCGTGCGCCCGTCGCGAGTAAGAGTCATGGGCTGACGGCCGCCGACCAGGTCCACGGTGGCCAGCCGCGTGTGTCCCAGGCCCGCCGGACCCTCGGCCCACACGGCGGAGGCGTCCGGTCCCCGGCAGGCCAGGGTCTCCGTCATCTCCTTGAGCGAGGTGACTTCGGTGCCCCGGGGCGGATGGCCCGTGAAACCGACGTATCCGACCAGCCCACACATCGTTGAATCTCCCCCGACCCCAGCGTGGGGCGCGTCGCACGGTCCGGAGCCTGACACCGCGGCGGGTAGTGCGCGCGGGCCGAGGAGCCGGGGCCGGGTCCAGTACGCCGGCCGTCACCGCGGAAACGATCAAGACGTGCCCAGGTCACCCCCGTCGCACAGGGATCCGTCCGAACGGGTGCCCGTCCCCCTCGACCTGGCCCTTCCCGAGGGGAGCGGACCGCATCGTCCTTCCGTGTCCCTCGCAGAAGGGAACCGGCGAGTCGTTGTCATCGAGGCTTTTCCCGGGCGTCCTTGGCCTGTGACCTGGCCGTACCACCACAGGTCTGGGATGTGGAACGCGGCATCCGGAGGACCTCCGACCGCAGGCCGATCCGAACGTCAGGAGACGTATGTCCCACGCAGTCGAGAAAGCACGCCGCGGATTCGGCCGGATGAAGCACCCTGTCTGGAGCGGCGTGGCGTGTGCCACCGCCCTCACGCTCGTCACCCTCGCCCCGCCGGCGGACGCAGGCACGCCGACCACCGATTCCGGACGGCCCGCTTCCTCCGCGCTCCACGGGATCTCCTGGGCGACGCTGAGCGTGGCTCCCGGTGTCCAGGTCCGGACCGGAGTGCTGCGGGACTCCGCCGCCGACCCGGTGTGGTCGGTCACCGTGCAGGCCCCCGCGGTCAACCGCCTCACCGGCGCCGCCACTTGGGCACCACTAGGCGACCGCGCGTGGGCGGACGCGACCGCCGCGCGCCTGCGGAGCGCCGGGTTCGAACCACGGCTTGAACAAGTGACCTGGGACGAATACTCCGACACCCCCCGCGGCACGATGGGCTGGCAGGTCCGGGTCGGGCGGTACGCCACCCAGGCCGAGGCGGGCACCGCCAACACGGCGGTGGTGGCGGCGGGTTTCCGCACCGCGGTCGACTGGACCGGATACGACGGCCGGCAGCGCCCCGACGGTGAGAACATCCACGTCGCCGTGGTGGACCCCGCGCGCTTCGCCGGGACCGTCGGGGCGAGCGACGGCGGCAACGTCGCCGACCGGGAGAACACCTCCACCGTGGCCACACGCCTGGGTTCGCTGATCGGTGTCAACGGTGGGTTCTTCATCACCTCCGACGCGGACGGTGTGCAGGGCACGCTCGCCGGTCTGTCCGCGGTGCACGGCAGACTCGAGTCGATGGCCGTCGGCTCACGCGCCGCGCTGATCCTGGGCGACGGCGGCCGGCGACCGCGTATCGCCGACCTCTCCACCACCGTCACGGTGCGGGACGGATCCGCCGCGTACGGGGTACAGGGCATCAACCGCGTGCCGGGCAAGGTACGCAACTGCGGTCGGCCCGGCGCCGTCCCCACCGTCGAGCCCCGCCATGACACCACCTGCACCATCGCGGACGACCTCGTGGAGTTCACCCCGGAGTTCCGCGCGCAGCTTCCCGCCGGGGCGGGTGTCCAGGTGGTCCTCGACCAGCGCGGTGTCGTCGTCTCCGTGGGCGATCGGGGCGGTGCGGTGCCCGATCGCGGTTCGGTCCTCCAGGGCATCGGCGGGGCCGCGGGATGGCTCACCGGCCACGCCCGGGTCGGCCGGCGCCTTTCGCTCCGCGAGGTGATCCGGGACTCCTCGCATCGGGAGATCAGGCTCGGACCCGACGACAGCATCGTCAGCGCGGCTCCCACTCTGGTCGAGGACGGCCGTGTACACATCGACGCCGCCACCGAGGGGACGCTCGACCCGCGCGACCTCTCGTTCGGCTTCGCCTGGTCCAACGTGCGCCAGCCCCGTACCCTGGCCGGCATCGACCGGCGGGGCCGGCTGCTCCTGGTGACCGTGGACGGACGGCAGCCCGGGGTGAGCGAGGGATTCACCCTGGCGGAGGCCGCCCGTTTCATGCGGTCGCTCGGCGCCGTGCGGGCGCTGAACCTCGACGGCGGCGGCTCCACGGCGATGGCGGTCAACGGCAAGCTGGTGAATGTCACCTCGGACGCGACGGGCGAGCGCGCCGTCGGCGACACGATCCAGGTCCTCCCGAGGCGCCGTACCGACTGACCCCCGACGGTCCGGCGCGGGCGGGGACGGTTCCGGTCCCATCACGCTCGGACCGCACCCGCGAGGGCCCGGGAGCGCGCGAGTGCGTGCTCCCGGGCCCGCAGATGGCCGGAGGTCCCTTCCCGCCCCGCGGAAGGACCTCCGGCCCCGGCGCCCGATGCCGTGACGCGACGGTGAGGGCCTGAGGAACAGGTGCCGGGTCCCCCGTCCGCACCGGCACCTGATCCGACGCCGACGGGCGCACGCACTGCCGCAGTCAGCTCCGGAGCAGCTCGGCGAGGACTTCGGCCTCGCTGATCTCCGGTTGCTTCGTCGCGGTGACCAGCGTCAGGGTCTTCTCCCCGGCAAGGTCACGCAGATGCGCCAACGCCCGCGCACGCTCCGGATCCAGCAACTCCTCGCGATAGCGGCGCCCGAACTCCTCGAATCGGTCCGGATCATGGTGATACCACTGCCGCAGCTCCGTGGAGGGTGCCACCTGCTTGCACCACTCGTCCAGGTGCGCCTTCGCCTTGGCCAGCCCACGCGGCCAGAGGCGGTCCACCAGCACCCGCGCGCCGTCCGCCCGCTCGGGCACCTCGTACGCCCTGCGCACCCGCACCTGTACCTCGTGATCCGCTGTCATGAGCGACCTCGTCACCGGACTCTCGTTCAACGCTCCGGACCGACGCCCCGCGTCACCCCGGCCGGATACTGCTGGGCCAAGCTCACCGACAGGCGCCGGCACACGTGACGGACAGGCGCCGGCGCACATGATCCGGACGCGGGCACCACTACCCAGCGTCCCTCCGCGCGCCCGCCGGCGCCACTTCGGGTCAGCTCACACGCTGCCGTCCGCCCCGCTTCGGAGGTCCGGTTCGATGCCGCGAGGTACCGGCGACCGGACGAGTCCGGCCGGGGCCCCTCGTCCGGCCGCACGACCGGATCGCCTGCCGGCAGCGGAGCTGAGGGTCCGTCAGGCTCGTTTCCAGGGCGGTTGGCAAGGGCTGTTCACTCGAAGGGATTGCTGCCGGGCAACGCCGTTCCGTGCCTGGTGCGATTGCCGTACGTTCTCCGAACTGCCACACGCATAGGGTGGTGTTCGGCGGGCCGGACAGGGGAGAGGGCGGCGACGGGGTGGACACGGACGACAAGTGGGGCGCGCATGCGGCATGCCGAACTACCGATCCGGAGGAGCTGTTTGTCGAAGGCGCTACGCAGAACAGTGCGAAAGCCGTCTGTACCGGCTGCCCGGTGCGGACCGAATGCCTTGCTCACGCCCTCGATCGCAGGATCGAGCACGGTGTGTGGGGCGGCATGACGGAGCGGGAGCGGCGCGCGTTGCTGCGCCGTCGGCCGACGGTGACCTCATGGCGTCGGTTGCTCGAGGCGGCGCGCACGGCGTACGACCGGCAGGCTCGCCCGGGTGACGGCGGACGCTCGACCGCCGCGGGCTGAGCCCTCCGCGGCGCCCCGCTCGACCCGCGCCATCCCGGTGTCGGCTGACCGAGCGCTTGCTTCACCGCGGGGTCCACGCGCCCAGAAATTGAGCCGGAGCGCACCCGGCATCCCGGGAGCTCTCGTCCGGAGCGCCGTGCGCGCTTCTCTCCTCACCGCTCGAAGCGCCCGGCGCGCCATGCGGGGAGACCGGGCCGAGCCGCTCCGGATGCTCCGAGGGCACGAGCTGCAGGGCAACTTTCGGCCTTGATCGACTCCTTGCGGAGCGGCTCGGTCGAGACGCGAGGGCTGCCCTGTGGGCTTTTTGGGAGGAATTCACTCTTTCGTGGTGGGGGATGGCGCCGAGCAGCCCGTGCCGTCGCCGTGACGTGCGCCACTCCTGGGGGCCATGAGGCCTCTGTTCCGGATGGCGGTGACACGTAAAGGTGCAGCTCACCCCGCGTGGCGGAGCGTCGGGGCGATCACGGTGCGCACCCTCTGATGATCAGTGCGTAGTTTTCGCTGCTCTGCGTATGCGTGTTCGGCCGATCGGCCCGGTTGAGTGGTCGTCACCCAGCGGCGGCGCGGTGGCCCGGCGTTCGCCTGTTCCGTCCGGCCCTTGCCACATCTGAAGAGGACGCAAGAAGACTCATGACCGACGATCTCCGCGCGGAGGATGGCGGCAGTCCAGTAGCCGAGGCCGTGTTGCCTCTGCCTCTGGAGTTCGAGGCGCTCTACCTCGCCGCCCAGGATGACTTCCACCATTACGCCTTGCTCTACCTCGGCACCAACGATGCTGCCGAAGAAGCCGTGCACCGTGCGTTCCTGGAGATTCTGCGCCACTGGGACGCTCTGCTCGAGGAGCACAACCTGCTCCAGCAGACCTGGGCGATCGTGCGCCGGGTCGTCATATCGCAGTCGCTGATCGGATTCCGCCGGGAACTGGCGCTGCTGCGGAGCGACATCGGTCTGTGGAAGGCCCTGAGCGCGCTGCCGCCGCGTCAGTTCGACGCGATCGTCATGCGCTACGTATTGGACTGCGACACCAAGAGGATCAGCTGGTACATGGGGGTCACGGCCAGCACCGTCGACTACCACTGCCGCAAGGCCAAGGAACGCCTGCAGGGCGCTGTGCCCGCGCACATCAAGAAGGAAGGGGACCGCAGGTGACGAATGTGGAGGAGCTGTTGGCAAGGGCCGGCAGGACTGTGCGGGAGGACCGTCGCGCCTTCGATGTGGGTGCCGGCCTACGCCGTCTCGCCGAGGATGCCGGCTATGTGCCGGCCGACCGCGGCATGCCGACCGTTTCACGGGCACGCCACCAACTGCGGGTGGTGGCGCGCTGGGTGCTCAACCACCGGCAGGCCGCCAAACACGTGGAGCGTTTGGCCGCGGCCATCGGGGAGGACGGTCCGGAAGAGGGCTGCGCGCCGCTGGCCGACCTCGATGTCGACGGCGCGCAGGTCTTCGCGTGCATGCTCCATCTCGCCGGGCATCCCGAAAGCGCCCAGTTCTGGTGGCAGTTGGCCGCAGGCGCCGACCACGGGGCGGCCGCCTACTGCCTGTACCTGCATCACCTGGGCCGTGGGGAGATCCAGGAGGCCGACTTCTGGATCTATCAGCTGAAGTACTGCTTCAACGGACCCGACGACGATTTCATCGAGGGCATGGGGCAGTTCGCCTTCCACGTCCGTCATCACTACCCCACGCCGCCCTCCTCGCGGCACGGTCTGACGGCCGAGGTGGAGCGCCTCGCCACCCGTGACGACACCGGCGACGTCCTGGTGTGCCGGCCCGACCGCGAGATCGCGGACCGCCTGCAGGACTGCGCTCCTCCGCACTGACTCCACACCACCGGACGGTCGCCATGTTCACCTCTCTTCCACGCCGTGCCCGCGCCGGCGGGAGCTGTAGCCGCCGACGCCGTGCTCGGCTGCGCACCGGCGGGTGGCGCTCGCCCCGGTGCGCGGGACACAGCGGAGCCGAGGCCCCGGAAACGGACCTCGGCTCGTGGGATCGAACTGCTGTTATGTGATCAAAGAGTGCACGCGGTGGGGCTGGTCCCGGCGTCGGCGGACGCCGGCACAACAGGGGTGGGCAACGATGTCATATGCCTGTCGGGCTTCTCACGCGGTGTGATCCTGCAAGGCGGTGGCGACCTGTGCCTGAGCACGAGCCAGGTACGCCGTGCGCGCCTCCTGGAACTCGGCGCTGGCCACGCGTTCCCGGATGTAGCTGTCCATTCCCTCACGAATGATCGCGTTGGCGGTCACGGACTGGATGGCTGCCACCGCATGGATCCGCTCCAACAACTGGCTCGGGAAGCGGACAGAAACGACGACCTGCCGGTCTTTTTCCTCGGTCTTCTTGCGCTCGTTGGGCACGGAGTTCCCTTCGGTCGGGGCCGAGGCAGCCCCGGGTCCACATCAGGGTCGGGGCTTGCCTCCCGCTTTGAGGTGCGCGCGCTGCGCGCGACTGTCTGAGCACCCTAGGCTACGCGACTTCGTGAAGTGCGCGTCGGAGTTCGTCCAAACCCGGCTACGCATACAGGTTTTGTGGAGGCATACACAAGATCTCCACTGTGGCCTAGGACACTTCAAGTCGTCTGACGCGCCATGAGCTTCCTGTAGTGCAACATGAGATGCTCCATATGAGTGTCATGACGCTCATCCAGTAGTCTCGGAGCGGACCGAAGCAGGCCACGACCGCTCACTCGCAACCAGCAAGTGATGAAGAGGAGTTGAATCCCTTGATGAGCAAGCCTTTCCCCGGCGACGGCGTGGAGGTGCCCTACCGGGCAGACGGCATAGCAGGCCTCAGCGCTTCCACGATCTTCGGAACGCTTCGAACCATCCGCCAGGAACTCGAACAGGGCCAGGACGCCGACCAGAAGCTCCCTCAGGACGACGAACTGCGCCACGTCCGTGCCCTGGAGAGCCTTGACGATCCATGCCCTCCTTGGAGCGGCCGAGCAGGGCAGACCCGTTTCTGGGACACCTTCGAGGCATCCCTCATGCCGCGCATCGTGGGTGCCGTCCACACCGCTCTCGAGCAGGTGAGCAACACCGCCGGCGTCCCGATCACCGTCATCGGCGCCAAGGGCAGCCTGGAGGAACGCACCGAAGAGTTCCGGGAACACATCCTCAGCGGCAGGCCCGTGGTGTCGATCTCCGCCACAGGCTGTCTGCGCCGGCTGTTCGTCACCGGCGACGCCAACGCCGCCTCCCTGTCCGTGCTGGTGTGGCTCCCCGACCACCCCTTGCACGCGGCCGCGGTGACCGCGGAATCGGCCCTGATGTCCGACTGCACCAACGCCCACCGGCTCCTGCCGTCCGGAACCTGGATCCAGATGCTCGGCGAGCCCCTGGTCCCCGACCCCGAACCCGGCTACATCGTCCTGCCCCGATCCGTCACAGGGCTCGAGAACCGGCTGCGCCGCGAATACCAGAACCTGATCGTTGTCGACGACACGAGTTCGGCGATCATCCAGGCCGTCCTGAGCCGGGCAGTGCCCGCCGCCGTCCACTTCTCCGAAGGCGTCCTCAACAGCGCCATCGTGCTGGTCTCCGCCGGGCACGGCATGGCCGTCCGCCTCTACAGCAACGGCGGCAACGTCACCGAGCCCTGGGGCGCCAGCAAGATCCTCTACAAGGCCGCCACCGGCAGCACCCCCTTCGTCGAAGGCCTCGTCATCGCCCGCGACGAAATCACCGCCCGCCGCCTCGGTCGCATCGTCGAAGACGAATCGGACCGCCTCCGGCAACCGGACTTCACCGAAGGCCTCTACGACCTCGACGACGAGGACCTGTAACCCCGAACGTCCGATCACGCATACATGGCCCCCTTCACGGCCGACCCCCTCGGCCCCGCGTCCAAGGACCTACCCGTGAGCGAGCACCTGACCCTCATCGAGCCCCACAGCGGCGACACCGGAACCGGCCCGGCCTGGAGCCTCATCCCGCCCCGCGCGGTCCGCCAACTGCTCTACAAGAGGCTCAAGAACGTGCGGCGGCCGGCCGGGACTCTCGCCCTTCCCGCCATCACCACCACGAGCACCCTCTACTTCACCCATGTGATGCCCCACGGCGACGCCCCCGTAGCGCTCGGGCTCACCGGTCTCGTCGTCCTGTACGACTCGGTCGTCACCGTGTGCCGCACGTGGCACAAAACGAGGGCGACCACCTCGACGGAGCAGAAGCTGACTCCGACATCCGCGCGCGCCATCTGACGCACGCCCCTTCACCGCGTCCCGCCACGGTGCCCCGCCCGCAGAGTCGGGGCACCCCTGACCGAGTGCTCCGGGGCGACGGATCGCCCACCACCGCGTCGGTCACGGTGCACCGAACCGAGGGACCCGCTCCAGCCGCGGTGGTGGGCGGTCACCCGCACGATGATCTTCTGACTCCTGTCGGTCCTGTCGGTCCTGTCGGCCCCGTCGGCCGTGTCAGCCGTGTCAGCGTTGCCCCTCAGCCGGACCGTGGCTGTCCTTCAGGCGCCGGCGCCGCCGTCCACCGGCACGATCGCGCCGGTCACCATCGAGGCCCGGTCGCTGAGCAGCCACGCGGCCACCTCGGCGACCTCGCGCGGCTCGGCCATCCGGCCGAGCGGGATGCTCGCGTTGATGCGCTCGACCACGCCCGGGGACGCCGCCTCCCACTTGTCGATCATCTCTGTCGCGGTGCCGCCGGGGGTGATGCCGTTCACGCGGATCCCCTGCCGCCCCCAGGTCACGGCGGCGGTCTCGGTGATGCTGTTCAGCGCGCGCTTCATCGCGCCGTAGGCGGGGAGTTCCGGGTTCGCGCGGCGGCTGCCGATGCTCGAGGTGTTGACGATCGCTCCGCCACCGCCCCGGCGCATGAGCGCGGCCTCGACCGTCATCGCGGTCCAGTGCGCACGGAAGTTCACCGCGAACTGCTCCTCGATGTCCTCGTCGCTCGTCGTGTCGAGCGGGCCGGGCTGTTGAATCGCCGCGCCGTTGTTGAACGCGCCGTCGAGCCGTCCGTGCAGCTCCTCGACGCGGTCGACCGCCGCGCGGACGCTCGCACGGTCGGCGAGGTCCACCGTCACGGCATCCGCGACGCCACCGTCGGCGTGGATCCCGGTGACGATCCGCTCGAGGGCGTCGGTGCTGCGGGCGGCGAGGACGACGGCGGCGCCCTCGCGCGTGAAGAGGCGGGCGGCGGCGGCCCCGATGCCGCGGCTGGCGCCCGTGATGAACACAACCTTGCCGGTGAGCAGGCCGATGGGTGCGATGTCGATGTCGTTCGTCATGGTCCGAGTGTCCGGCCGGCCTCCGGACGGATACAGGCACAGGCGGTACCAGGATCCGCCGCCGCGCGGCGTGCAGACTTGGGGTATGGACAAACAGGAGCTCGGGGCGTTTCTCCGTAGCCGTCGCGAGCGGCTCCGGCCGGAGGACGTGGGCCTCCCCTCCGGCTCGCGACGCCGGACACCGGGTCTTCGCCGCGAGGAGGTCGCGGTTCTCGCGCACATCTCCACGGAGTACTACGTCCGGCTGGAGCAGGGCAGGGCGCCGCGGCCGTCGGGCGAGGTCCTCGCCGGGATCGGAGGTGCGCTGCGGCTCACGGACACGGAGTCCGATCACCTCCACGTCCTCGCGGGCACCGCGCCGAGCCGTAGCGGACTGCACCGGCGCGACGTCCGCCCGAGCATCCTCGCGCTCCTCGAGCGGCTGCCGCAGACGGCCGCTTTCGTGACGTCCGCCGCGTTCGAGGTGCTCGCGTGGAACGACCTCGCGGCCGCGCTCATGGAGAACTTCGCCGAGGTGGCCCCGGAGGACCGCAATCTCGCGCGCCGGGCATTCCTCGGGTCGGCCCGTTCCGGATCGACGCTGTACGGGGTCTCCGACGCGGCGGAGTTCCGGCATCACGTCGTCATGCGGCTCCGGCTCACCCTCGCCCGGTACCCGTCCGACCCGGCGGTGACGACACTCGTCGACGAACTACGCGACGGCAGCCCCGAGTTCGCCCGGCTCTGGGAGCGGCACGACGTGCAGGCCGCGCCGATGCTCACGAAGACCTTCCGTCACCCGGTCGTCGGGGAGCTCACCGTCGACTGCGACTCGCTCGCGCTCACGGACCACGACCAGTACCTCGTGCTCTACACCGCGCCGCCCGGATCCCGTGGCGCCGAGGCGCTGGCTCTTCTGAACGTACTGGGAGCCGCGGGCGTCGACGCGAGCAGGTCGTTCTGACGGAGCCGCACACGCCGGATCGGGGGTGTGCTCCCTCCATGGAGCGGGAGGTGCCGGCTGCGCGATGCCCGGCATAGCGTTCACTGTCAATCCATTGCAATGACCCTCGTCTGGAGCGTTGCATTCTCCGCAAGACCATTGCAACGAACTTCGCGCATCTACCTGCTGCTACGCGGATTTCACGCAACAAGACTGTTGTCGGATTCGTAAATGCAACGTAGCGTTTCTGTCATCGGAAAACGCGAGCCGAAAGGGCGCGCGATGCAGGAGAAGGAGAGCACGATGCAGAAGTTCGACACCCCCGCCCCCGTCTCGGCCGTCCTCGACATCCCCGCGGGACGCATCCGGTTCATCGCCGCCGACCGCGCCGACACCACCGTCGAGGTCCTGCCCGCGAACGCTTCCAAGAACCGCGACGTGAAGGCCGCGGAACAGGTCCAGGTCGCTTTCGGTGACGGCGTCCTGCGCATCGAGGCGGCACCGGCGAAGAGCCTGCTCCTCGGCAGCAGTTCAGGATCCGTCGAGGTCACCGTCCAGCTTCCCGTGGGCTCCCGCGTCGAGGCGAAGGCGGCCGCCGCCGAGTTCCGGGGCGTGGGACGCCTGGGCGACGTGGCCTTCGAGGGCGCCCAGGGCACGGTCAAGCTCGACGAGACCGCGGGCGCCCGCCTCACACTCATGGCCGGCGACATCTCCGTCGGCCGCCTCGGCGGTCCCGCGGAGATCAGCACCCAGAAGGGCGACCTGAACATCGCCGAAGCCACCCGCGGCACCGTCACCCTGCGCACCGAGTCCGGCGACATCACGGTCGGCGCCGCCCGTGGCGTCTCCGCGTCCCTGGACGCCGGCACCGGCTACGGCCGGATCGACAACGCGCTCCAGAACACCGACGGCACCCCCGGTCTGACCATCCGGGCGACCACCGCCCAGGGCGACATCACCGCCCGCAGCATCTGACCCACGACGACATCACCGCCCGCAGCCTCCGAAGGAGTCCCCTCATGACCAACCTGGCCATCGCGGCGTACGGGTTGCGCAAGTCCTACGGTGACAAGGTCGTGCTCGACGGCGTCGACCTGACGGTCCCCGAAGGAACCGTCTTCTCCCTGCTCGGCCCGAACGGCGCCGGCAAGACCACCGCAGTCAAGATCCTCTCCACGCTCATCACCCCCGACGCCGGCTCCGGCCAGATCCACGTCGGCGGCCACGACCTCGCCTCCCAGGCGCGGGCCGCACGCGCCGTGATCGGTGTCACCGGCCAGTTCTCCGCCGTCGACGGTCTGATCACCGGCGAGGAGAACATGCTCCTCATGGCGGACCTGCACCACCTGTCCAAGGCCGAGGGCCGGCGCACCGCCGCCGAACTCCTCGAGCGCTTCGATCTGGTGGAGGCGGCGAAGAAGCCGGCCTCCACCTACTCCGGCGGCATGAAACGCCGCCTGGACATCGCCATGACCCTGGTCGGCAGCCCGCGCATCATCTTCCTGGACGAGCCGACCACCGGCCTGGACCCGCGCTCGCGGCACACCATGTGGCAGATCATCCGCGAACTCGTCGTCGGCGGCACCACGGTCTTCCTCACCACCCAGTACCTGGAGGAGGCCGACGAACTCGCCGACCGCATCGCGGTGCTGCACGACGGGAGAATCGCCGCGGAGGGTACGGCCGAGGAACTGAAGCGGCTGATCCCCGGCGGACACGTCCGACTCCGCTTCACCGACCCGGACGCCTACCGGTCCGCCGCCCTCGCACTGCCCGAGGCCGCCCGGGACGACGAAGCCCTCGCCCTGCAGATCTCCAGCGGCGGCACCCAGCGCGAACTGCGCTCCCTCCTCGACCGGCTGGACTCCGCCGACATCGAGGCCGACGAACTGACCGTGCACACCCCCGACCTCGACGACGTCTTCTTCGCCCTGACCGGCAGCACCGACGTGCCGAACCAGCCGAACCAGCCGAACCAGCCGAACCAGCCGAACCAGGCCAAGGAGGCCCTGCGATGAGCTCCTTCTCCCTCGCCGTGCGCGACTCGTCCACGATGCTGCGCCGCAACCTGCTCCACGCCCGGCGCTACCCCTCCCTGACCCTGAACCTGCTGCTCACCCCCGTCATGCTGCTCCTGCTCTTCGTCTACATCTTCGGCAACACCATGAGCGGCGGCGCGGGCCGCTCCGCCTACATCGCCTACATCGTGCCGGGCATCCTGCTGATGACGATCGGGTCCACGGTGGTCGGCACCGCCGTCTCCGTTGCCACCGACATGAACGAGGGCATCATCGCCCGCTTCCGCACGATGGCCATCCACCGCGGGTCCGTGCTGTTCGGACACGTCGTCGGCAGCGTGCTGCAGGCGATCATCAGTGTCGTCCTCGTCGGTGCCGTCGGCGTCGCCATGGGCTTCCGCTCCACGGACGCCACCGTTCTGGAATGGCTGGCGGCGTTCGGGCTGCTCGCCCTCTTCGCCCTCGCGTTCACCTGGATCGCGGTCGGCATGGGCATGGGCAGCCCCAACGCCGAGGCGGCCAGCAACAGCGCCATGCCGCTGATCCTCCTGCCCCTCATCTCCAGCGCCTTCGTCCCCCTGGACTCCATGCCCGGCTGGTTCCAGCCGATCGCCGAGTACCAGCCCTTCACCCCGGCCATCGAGACCCTGCGCGGACTTCTCCTCGGTACGGGGATCGGCAACAACTGGTGGATCGCCCTCGCCTGGTGCCTGGGCCTGAGCGTCCTCGGCCACCGCTGGTCGAAGGCACAGTTCGACCGCGACCCCAAGTAGCCGCCATGACAGCGCGGACCTCACCCGCGAACCCGTTCCACCCCAAGGCGCCGTACTCCGACATCCTGTCGGAATACGGCGCCTCGCGTCCTTCTCCGCCGCCTGCCGGGCTCGCGCGGCCGAGGCCGCCGCGCGCCGGCCGTGACACCAACTCCGGTCAGGAGCAGGCGTGATGCCATCTCCGAGTACGATGCTGCGGAATACCCATGATCCCCCTCGTGCGCCGGAGCCCGTCATGACGACCGACACCCCCCAGCCACCGCAGATCGACACCTCCAACGCGCATCCCGCGCGCGTCTACGACTGGCTTCTCGGTGGCAAGGACAATTACCCCGTCGACGAGGCCGTGGGGGAGAAGCTGCCGCCCGAAGCGCGCGACGCGGCCCGGCAGAACCGGCAGTTCATGCAGCGCGCCGCCGGGTGGCTCGCCACTCAGGGCGTCGACCAGTTCCTCGACATCGGCACCGGCATACCCACCGCGCCGAACCTTCACCAGATAGTCCAGCAGATCACTCCCACGGCGAAGGTCGTCTACACCGACAACGACCCGATCGTGCTGCGGCACGCACAAGCCCTGCTGACCAGCGGTCCCGAAGGGGCCACGGACTACATCCAGGCCGATGTGCGGCAGCCGGCGGCGATCCTCGAACGTGCCCGCGCCGTACTGGACTTCGAGCGCCCGATCGCTCTGTCGTTGATCGCCCTGATGCACTTCATCCCCGACGAGCAGGACGCGCACGGCATCGTCCGCGACCTGGTCGCCACCCTGCCGTCCGGCAGCTACCTGGTGATGTCGCACGCCTCGTCCGACCTGTATCCGGAACTGGCGGAGATGGTGACCGCCGAGTACGCCAAGGGCGGCATCCGCCTCGGCTTCCGTACCCGCGCGGAGGTCACCCGTTTCTTCGACGGCCTCGACCTGGTCGATCCCGGACTGGTCACGGCGCCTGAGTGGTTCAGGACGGAGCCGGCGCCCGTCGCGGAGGGCAGCGGTATCTACAGCGCGGTGGCCCGCGTCCGCTGACGTCCCGCATCCCCTGACGCCCCCGGCCTCCGAGGTCGGTGAGCTACGGGAGGTTCGTTCGCCGTGGAGGCGGGGCGGCCCGGGTCCGAAGCCGATCTGACGCTCCGTCCACGGGCGGCCGGCGCCTCATGCGGTCCCGGCCACCCGTCCCCACCCATTCCCCGCCCCCCGGGTCTGCGCGTCAGGCAGGGAGGACGGCCACCACGTCGATCTCCACGAGAATGTTCATCAGGTCCGAGCCGACCGTCGTACGGACCGGGCAGGGCTCGGCGAAGAACGGCCGATAGGCGGCGTCGAAGTCGGCGAAGTCCCGCCGCAGTTCCTGCAGGTGCACCGTCACCTTGACGACGTCGTCCAGGCTCAGCCCCCGCTCGGCCAGCACCGCCCGGATGTTCCGGAGCACCTGCCGGGTCTGGTCCGCCACACCCTCGGGCATCGTCCCGGTCCGCGGGTCCTGGGGACCGAAGCCGGCGGTGTACAGGAACCCGCCGGCTACCACGCCCTGGCTGTACGCCCCGGCCGGCCGGGGCGCGTCCCCCGTGTGAACCGCTTCCTTCCTCATCCGGTCAGATCGCCTTCCCGCTCGTTGACCCCGGCGAAGTGGCGCAGTTTCTCCTCGTCCACGGTCACCCCCAGGCCGGAGCCTGTCGGCACCCGCAGACGGCCGCCCTCGAGATGCAGGGGTTCGATGATGTCGTCGGCGTGCAGGTAGTACATGCTGTCGATGGCGCGGGACAGCACGGGTGTGCTGGAGACGACGGCGAGATGCGCGGCCGTCGCGATGCCCAGCTCACCGCCGCTGTGCAGGTTCATGCCGAGCCCGAACGTCTCGCAGTGGGCCGCCAGTGCCTTGGTGGCGGCGATGCCGCCCCACTTGTAGACGTCGCCGTGGATGACGTCGACCGCGTTCAGACGCATGGCGGGGGCGAAGTCCTCGAACCGTACGACGCACATGTTGGTGCACAGCGGGATCCGCACCTTCGCCCTCACCTGGCTCATGCCGTCGATGCCGACACAAGGGTCCTCCAGGTATTCGAGGTCCAGCTCTTCGAGGGCGATCCCGGCACGTATCGAATCGGGCACGGACCAGGCCGCGTTGGGATCCACCCGAAGGTTCACCTCGGGCAGCGCGGCGCGCAGCGCCCGCATGATGGCGACATCGCCCGCCACGTCGGTGCTGCCCTTGAGCTTGACGGCGCCGAACCCGCCTTCGGCGACCACGCGCGCCGCGTGGTCGGCGAGTTGTCCGGGAAGGGCGTCGGCACTCGCACCGGGTGCGTCGGCGCGGGTCACCAGGGCGGTGATGGGGACCTCGTCCCGGACGGGTCCGCCCAGCAGGTCGGTGACGGACTGTCCGGTCGCCTTGCCCATGGCGTCCCAACAGGCCACGTCGAGTGCGGCGATGGCCGCGTATCCGAGATAGCCGTGGAAGAAGGGCACCATGTGCTGCCTGCGGTGGAAGCTCTCCAGGGCGAACGGGCTGGTGCCGATCAGATCGCCGGCGATCGCGCGGACGATCGCCGCGACGGGCCGGCCCCACATCGTCTCGCCCCAGCCCTCGACACCGTCGTCGGTGCGGATCCGTACGACGGTGCGGGTCTCCCCGGTCTTGGTCTCGAACGAGCTGGTGAACGGATTGAGCAGGGGCAGGTTGACCACCCATACGTCGACGTCAGTGATCTTCATTGTTCTCCTCGGTTCGGATGGTGGCGGCGTCGAACGCACGGATCGCCCGGGCGAGTCCCCGGGCCCTGTCGTCCAGTAGCCGGCGCCCCGACGCGGCGTCGGCGCCGGAGGCGTCGTCCGTCGATCCGCCGACCCGAGCCCATTCGCCGTGGCGCTCCACGGTCAGTCCGGGGTACGGCGGGTTGTCGAAAAGAGGCGGGGGCTCGACCGGGGCCCGGGGTGCGACCGGGGTGCGGACGAGGGCGGGGTGGGCGGCGAGCATCAGGGAGGTCTCGAACCAGCCGGCGTGTCCCGGGGTGACCTCGGGCCTGCCCTCGTCGGCTCCGTCGTCACCGGCCGTGATCGTCCAGTACGAGCAGGCGGCGACGGTGACGTCGGCGCGCAGCGCGAAACGCTTCACGGCGAGCCGCATGATCTCGTCGTTGCCGCCATGGCCGTTGATGACCATGATCCGCCGGTATCCGCTGGTGACCAGGGAGTCGAGGACGTCGTCGAGTACGGCGCCCAGCGTCGCGGCGGACAGGGAGACGGCGGCTGCGAACAGGTGGTGCGGGCTGTGGCCGAACGGCAGGGCGGGCAGCCGGACCAGCTCGGACTCGGTCGGGTCCTCGGTGAGCAGCGCGGCCGCCCGGTCGAGTACCGCCTCGGCGAGGAGGGTGTCGGTGCCCATGGGCAGGTGGGCGGCGTGCTGTTCCTGTGACCCGATGGGCAGCAGCGCGATCGCGCGCGTGCCTGCTTCGCGTACTTCGTGCCAGGTCAGCTCGGTCAGATCTCTCACAGCGCTATCTCCCTGAAACCCTGCCGTGGCAGAGTCGGCGCATGGTCCATGAACGTTTTCCGTTGCGGCTGGTTCCCGAGCCGGCGCCGGGGCCGGTCGCGCCCCGCTCGCCACGGATGCTCGGTGGGGTGGAACTGGTGCCCGGACGGGTCAGGGCGGCCGTGCTGAGCATGTCCGGCACAGTGGTGCGGCGCGCCGAGGCGTCGTACGACGCGGCGACGGCGCTGCCCGCCGACATCGACGCGGCGCTCGCGCTGGCCGCCGGAGTCTTCGACGGGCACGACCTGGTCGGGGTGGGCGTGGCGGCCGCCGGGCTCGTGGATCCCGGTGCCGGCCTGATCAACGAGGTCAACGACGTGCCGGCACTGCACGGTTACCCCCTGACCGCGCGGCTCGGCGCACTGACCGGTGTGCCGGTGCGTGTCGAGCACCGGGCCAGGTTGCAGGTGCTCGGCGACCGCTGGTTCGGGGCCGGGCGCGGACGCCGGACGTTCGCCTCGGTGTCGACCGGAGAGGTGCTGGGGGTCGGCATCCTGTACGACGGTGAGGTGCTCGCCCCGGCCGGTGGCCGCAGCGGCGCCCATATGACGGTGTCGGCCAGTGGCGACACGTGCACCTGCGGCGGCCGCGGCTGCTGGAAGACGGTGGCCACCACCCGTTGGCTGCGGGCCCGCGCCCGTGCGGCCGGACTCGGCGACGGGGTGTCGCTCGCCGCGCTGGTGGAGCGCGACGACGAGTCGGCCCGGCGCACGGTCGCGGAGTACGCCGAGAACGTGGCCCTGGGTCTGGTCAACGTCCAGCAGCTGTTCGCGCCCGGATTGTTCGTCCTGCACGGAGAGGCACGCGAGGGCGGTGAGCGGTTCCGCACCCTCATCGAGGAGCGGCTGCGCTCGGACGGTGCGTCGGTGGGCGCCGAGTTGTCGCAGGTGGTGGTGAGCGGGGCGGCCGTGGACGATGTCGCCCTGCTGGGCGGCGCCGGTCTGGTGCTGTCCCACCTCTAGACCGCCTCCGTACGGGCGCGGCGGGCGCGGCGCGGGTCGGGCAGGGGAACGGCGTCCAGCAACTGCCGGGTGTACGGGTGCCGCGGATTTCCGAAGACGTCGGCCGCGTCGCCGACTTCCACCAGCCGGCCCTGCCGCATCACGGCGACCCGGTCGGCCACCTGCCGGACGACGGCGAGGTTGTGGGAGACGAAGACGTAGGTCAGACCGAGGCGCCGTTGCAGCTCCGCCAGCAGGTCGAGAACCTGTGCCTGGACGGATACGTCGAGTGCGCTGGTGGGTTCGTCGAGCACGACCAGGCGGGGTTCGAGGGCGAGGGCGCGGGCGATGGAGACGCGCTGGCGCTGGCCGCCGGAGAACTCGTGCGGGTAGCGGTCCTGGATCCCGGCGGGCAGCCCCACCGACTCCAGCAGCTCGCCGACGCGTTCGCGGGTGCGGGCCCTGCCGCGCCGGCCGCGCGCCTGAGGGTCGTGGGTGACCAGCGGCTCGGCGACGATGTCGGTGATCCGCATGCGCGGGTTCATGCTGGAATACGGGTCCTGCAGCACGACCTGCATCTGACGCCGCACGGCTCGCAGTCGGGCCGGAGAGAGGGTCCCGAGATCCTGCCCGTCGAACCGGACACTCCCGGCGGTCGGTTCCAGCAGCCGCAGGAGCAGCCGGGTCAGGGTGGTCTTGCCGCAGCCCGATTCCCCGACCAGGGCCAGGGTCTGCCCCTCGGCGACGGTCAGCGACACGTCGTCGACCGCCACATGAGGCGGCTTGCCGCCGAACTCCATGCGCAGGTGGTCCAGTTCGAGCAGCGTCATGCCGACTCCAATCGTGGGGTCGCGTCCAGCAGCCGACGCGTGTAGTCCTCGGCGGGGTGGTCGAAGACGTCCATGACGTCACCGCTCTCCACGACCCGGCCCGCGTTCATGACCACGACCCGGTCGGCCGTCTCGGCGACCACTCCGAGGTCGTGGGTGATCAGTACGACGGCCATGCCGTGTCGTCTCTGGAGTGCGACGAGCAGATCCAGGATCTGGCGCTGCACAGTGACGTCGAGCGCGGTGGTCGGCTCGTCGGCGATGAGGACGCTTGGCCGCGCCACCAGTGCCGTCGCGATCATCACGCGCTGGCGCAGACCGCCGGAGAGCTCGTGCGGGTACTGCCGGTAGCGGCGTTCGGGGTCGGGGACGCCGACCTCGTCCAGTGCGGCGAGCGCCGCCGCTCCGGCCTCGGCGCGGGAGAGACCGCGGTGGTGTCGCAGCACCTCGGCGACCTGGGTGCCGACCCGCTGGAGAGGGTCGAGACTGGTCATCGGATCCTGGAAGATCATGGCGATGTCGTGGCCGCGGATCGCGCACAGTTCCTTCTCGCTCACGGCGAGCAGGTCGCGGCCCTCGAAGCGGATCTCACCGCCCGTGTAGCGGCACGGCGGTGCGGGGTTGAGGCGCAGCACGGACAGTGCGGTGGCCGTCTTGCCGCTGCCGGACTCGCCCACGACGGCGAGGGTCTCGCCGGCGCCGACCCGGAGGCTGACGCCCCGGACGGCGTGCACGGTGGAGGCGTCGAGCCGGAAGTCGACGCTCAGGTCGTCGATTTCGAGGACGGGCGCGGTGGGAACGGGCGTGGTGCGGTCGGGGGTGACGTGGTCGTCTGTCATCGGCGGTATGCCTTCGGGTCCGCGACGTCGCGCAGGGCGTCGCCGGTGATGTTGACGGCGAGTGAGGTGATCATCAGGGCGACGCCGGGGAACACCGCGACCCACCAGGAGGTTCCGAGGTACAGCTGGCCGTCGGCGAGCATCGAGCCCCAGGTGACGGTTTCCTTGGGTACACCGAGTCCGAGGTAGCTCAGGGACGCCTCGGCCACGATGGCGGCGGCGACGTGCAGGGTGGCGATGGTGGCGAGCGGGGCCATGACGTTGGGCAGGAGATGGCGCCGCATGATGACGCCGTCGGTGACGCCGATGGCGCGTGCCTCGGTGATGAAGTCACGTGAGCGCAACGACATCACCTCGGAGCGCACGACGCGGGCGTAGGACACCCAGCCGGTGAAGCCGAGGACGAGAATCACGTACCAGAGTCCGGAGCCGAGAAAGCCCACGATGGCCAGGGCCAGCAGGATGGCGGGGAAGGCCAGTTGGACGTCGGCGAGCCGCATGAGGACCCGGTCCGGCCAGCCGCCGAAGTAGCCGGAGGCGAGGCCGACCGCGGTGCCGATCACTCCGGCGAGCAGGGCGGCGCCGGCACCGACGAGGAGAGAGACACGAGTGCCGTAGATGACGCGGGAGAGCATGTCGCGGCCGAGCTGGTCGGTGCCGAGCGGGTGCGCGCCGCTACCGCCGGACTGCCAGGCGGGTGGTTCCAACCGCAGGAGCAGGTCTTGGGAGTTGGGGTCGTAGGGGGCGATCAGCGGTGCGAAGAGAGCGAAGACCAGCATGATCGCGAGGACGGCGAGTGCGGCGACGGCGAGCCTGTTGCGGAGCAGGGTCTGCAGGGCGGCGGCGCGTGGGCTGCGTCCCGCCGTGGCCGCCGGTGCGGCGACGGACGGTGGTGTGACGGTCATCGGGACGTCCTCACCCTCGGGTCGAGGAAGCTGTAGGAGAGGTCGACCAGCAGGTTCACCACGACGAAGGTCGCGGCGAAGAGCAGCACGGTGGCCTGGACGAGCGGGAAGTCGCGGTGCGAGATGGCCTCGATCGTCAGCTGTCCGACGCCGGGCCAGGAGAAGACCTGTTCGGTGAGGATCGCGCCGCCCAGCAGGCTGCCGACCTCCAGACCGATCACGGTCACCACCGGCAGCGACGCGTTGCGCAGGCCGTGTGTGAGCACGATCTTGAGCGGGCCGAAGCCTTTGGCGCGCGCGGTACGGATGTGATCGGAGGACAGGACGTCGATCAGCGAGGAGCGCAACAGCCGTGCGACGACGGCGACGGAGTAGACCGCGAGGGTGATCGCCGGCAGGACGAGATGGGCGAACGTGCCGTAGCCGGAGGCGGGAAGGGCGTGCAGGCCGACGGCGAAGACCAGGATCAGCAGGATGCCGACCCAGAACGGCGGGGTGGACTGCCCGAGCAGCACCATGGTCATCACGCCACGGTCGGAGGCCCGGCCGCGTCGCATCGCGGCGAAGATGCCCGCGGGGATCGCGATGACGAGGGTCACCACCAGTGCGGCCGCGGCGAGTTGGAGGGTGGCGGGGAGCCGGTCGGCGAGTACGGTGCGCACGGGCTCGTTGTAGAAGAGGGAGTTGCCGAAGTCGAGGCGGGGCAGCCCCCACAGGAAGTCGACGTACTGGGTGAACAGTGGCCGGTCCAGGCCCAGGGAGCCCCGGAGCACGGCTTCCTGCTGAGCGGTCGCGTCCGGCGGGAGCAGCAGTTTGACGGGGTCCCCGGAGAGCCGGACCAGGAAGAACGACACGGTCGCCGTGCACAGCAGCACGAGCAGGGCGGTGCCGAGCCGGACGAGGACGGTGCGCAGCAGCCGTACCGCGTCCCGGTCGCGGGTCCGGACGCGGGGGCCGCCGTCGTGGGTGGCGTCCGGCCGCTGCCGGAGGGAGGGGTCGGTCATCGGGAGACCTCCGCGCTCGCCATGGCCAGGACTCCGGCGGGGCCCGGTTTCCAGCGGGGGCTCTGGTTGCGGGCGTAGATGTTGTCGAGCTGGTAGAGGAAGACGAACGGCGCTTCCCGCTGCATCAGCCGTTGCAGGTCGGAGAAGGCCTTGGTGCGCTCCGCCGGGTCCACGGACAGTTCCTCGATGTCGACGAGCCGGTCCGCCTCCTTGGAGTGCCAGCGGCTCTGCCGGCGGTCGCTGCGCACGTTCGACTGGATCATGCTCTCGCCGTCCAGCGTCCAGATGGTGCTCGCGGCGAGGTACATCGGACCGAGCGCGGCGTGGTTGGAGGAGGTGAGACGGCTGGAGTACGTACCGGGGTCCAGGAGGTCGACCCGGGCGCGCACGCCCGCCTTGGCGAGGAGTCCGGACAGCGCCTCGGCGACGTTGGAGTCGATGTTGGAGGCGGTGAGCGTGGTGCTGAACCCGTTGGGATAGCCGGCTTCGGCGAGCAGTTCGCGTGCTGTCCGCACCGAGCGGGTGAACGGCTTGACGGACGGGTCGAAGCCGAAGGCGCCGCGCGGGATCATCGCGGGCACCTCGCGTGCCTTGCCGCCGAGGACCGCTTTGATCAACAGCGGTACGTCGACCGCGTGGTTGAGCGCCTGCCGCACCCGGCGGTCGCTGAGCGGCCCCCTGTCCAGCGTGTTGAGGGAGAGGTACGAGGTGCGGATCCCGCTGAACCCGTCCAGGGTGACGCCGGTGTAGCCCTCGAGTTGCTGGGCCGCGTCGGGGGTGAGTCCCGCCACGAGGTCGACCCCGCCGCTCTGCAGGGCGGCGAGCGAGGACGAGGCGTTGGGTGCCGGGCTGAAGACGAGTTCGTCGACATGCGGCCGGCCGGCCCAGTGCCGCGGGAAGGCCCGCATGCGCAGTTCGTGGTCACGCTGCCAGCGGACGAAGGTGAACGGCCCGGTGCCGACCGGGTGGGAGGCGAACCCCTGGTCCCCGGCCTCGGCCAGATAGCGCGGCGGGACGACCACCCCGCCGAAGAGGGAGAGTTTGTCCGGCAGGATCGGGTCGTGCAACGTGGTGTGGACGTCCACGGTGAGCCGGTCGACGACCGAGACGCTCTTCACGTAACGCAGCTCGACGATCGGTGACTTGGTCCTGGGATCGAGCAGCCGCTCGATGGAGAACTTCACCGCCGCGGCGTCGCAGACCTCACCGTTGTGGAACCTCACACCGGGGCGCAGGGTGAAGCGCCAGGTGCGCTCGTCGCGTGCGGTCCAGGACAGCGCGAGCCGCGGGTGCAGCTTGTTGTCGCGGCCCCGGGTGGTCAGGGTGTCGAACATGTTGATCAGGGCGTTCATCGACACCATGTCGCCCTGCTTCTGCGGGTCCATGGTCACGGGGTCCCCGGGCTGCGACACCCGTAGGACGTTGCCCGCGCCGCTCGCGGGATCGCTCCGGCACCCCGCGAGCAGCGGGGGCGCGGCGAGAGCCGGCAGGACCAAACCGGCCAGGCGCAGGACGTCGCGGCGCGGGCGGCTGCGGTCCGGGGCCCGCTCCTGACGTATACGTTCCATTGAGCAACACATCCGTTCCGTCAGATGGAATGCGGTTGCGTTAAGCTAAGCGACATGTCGAAAGCGGTCAACACCCGTGCCAGCGAGCCAGAGCCCGCGAAGGGCCCCGTCGACAAGGCAATGGAGGTGCTCGAAGCACTCGTCGAGACAGGCGGCCCGCACCGGTTGGGGGAGATCGCGCGGCGTACGGGGCTCACCAAACCGACCGTCCACCGTCATCTGCGGACCCTCGCCGAGTACGGCTTCGCACAGCCCGCGGAGGGTGGCAGCTATCGCGCGGGCCCCCGGCTGCTCGGCCTGGCCGCCGCCGCACTGCACGACAGCCGGGATCTGGCACTCGCCCGCCCGGTGCTGACCGATCTGCGCCGGCGGACCGGACTGCTCGCGCAGTACGCCGTGCGCCACGCCGACGACGCGGTGCTGTTGGCACAGTCCGAGCCGGCCAGGGAGTACCGGATGTACGCACGGCCCGGTAGCCGCGTTCCGCTCCACAGCAGCGGGACGGGGCTGGCGATGCTCTCCGTGCTGCCGGCCGACGAGGCGGACACCCTGTTGGAAGCGGGCCCGCTCGCCGCCCGCACGCCGCACACCCCCACCGACCCGGCGGCGCTCCGCACACTGCTGCGGGAGGCGGCCGGCGTCGGTTACGCCGTGGACGACGAGTACGAAGAGCTGGACGTACGGTCGGTGGCGGCGCCCGTGGTCGACGGCGAGGGGCGCGTCGTGGGCGCCATCGGCATCTCGGGCCTCACCTTCACGCTGGACCGGCAGAGCGTGGAGATGTTCGGTCCGATGGTGCGCGCGGCAGCCCGTACGGTGTCGGCGGGTCTGGGCGGCGCCCCACCCACGTTCCGGGTGGTGGACGTGGACGCCGAGGACGGTGAACTCGCGTGAGCGCACTCGAAGACATCCTCGTCGCAGGGCGAGCCCGGCGGGTGTACTCCGGCGCGGCCTGGTCCGTGGGTACCGCGGCGCGGGCACTGGACCGGGGCTGGACCGGCACCCGCGCCTGGGACGGCCCACCGCTCGAAGGCGACGAACGGTGGGACCTGGCGTCGGTGACGAAACCGATCGTCGGACTGGCCGTGATGGCCCTCGTCGAGCGCGGCGCGCTGGATCTCACCGACGTCGTGGGCACGTATCTGCCGGACTACCGGGGCGGTGACAAGGCAGACCTGACGGTCGCGCAGCTGCTCACCCACACCTCGGGACTGCCGGGTCAGGTGCCTCTCTACCGCAAACACCCCACCCGGAGCGCGCTGTTGGAAGCGCTGCGGTTGCTGCCGCCGCGGACGGCGCCCGGTACCCGGGTCGAATACTCCTCGCAGGGCTTCATCCTGCTCGGGCTGATCGCCGAGAGCGCGGCCGGCGCGCCGCTGGACGAACTGGTCGACCGGTTCGTGTGCGCACCACTCGGGATGAAGGAGACCGGCTTCACCCCGGACCTCGCACTCCGGGCGCGGGCCGTGGCCACCGAGGACTGCCCGTGGCGAGGGCGCGTGGTGGCGGGCGAGGTGCACGACGAGAACGCCGTGGTCCTGGGCGGAATCGCCGGGCACGCCGGGCTGTTCGCGCCACTCGCCGACATGGAACGACTCGGCCGCTCCCTGGCGGGCGGGGCGCCCGAGATCCTGCGTCCGGAGACCTTCGCGCTGATGACGGCCGCCCACACGGGCGACCACGCACTGCGGCGCGGACTCGCCTGGCAGGGGCAGGATGCGGTCGGATCACCCGTCGGGCCGTCCTTCGGCCCCGACTCGTTCGGCCACACCGGCTTCACCGGCACGAGCATCTGGGTCGACCCGGCGGCCGGCCGCTACGCCGTGCTGCTGACGAACCGGGTGCACCCCTCAAGGGACGGCGACGGCATCGTGGCCGTCCGACGCGCCTTCCACACGGCGGTGGACGCTCTGACATAGGGAACCCGCGTTCACGGACCTCCAACTAGTGCTGTGACCACATAGGTTGGCCGGGTTGGTGGTCGGGGCGGTTGGATGTGCGGTGACGTCCGTCCGATCGTTGGGGGTGTGGTGGCCGAGCCTGTCCGTGTGCGCAGGTTGACCGATCAGGAGGGGCAGAAGCTGCAGCAGATCGTGCGCCGGGGCAGCACGAGTTCGGTGCGCTACCGGCGCGCGATGATGCTGCTGGCCTCGGCGGGCGGGAACCGGGTGCCGGTGATCGCCCAGCTGGTGCAGGCCGACGAGGACACCGTCCGGGACGTGATCCACCGGTTCAACGAGATCGGCCTGGCCTGCTTGGACCCTCGCTGGGCGGGAGGCCGTCCCCGCCTGCTCAGTCCTGACGACGAGGACTTCGTCGTCGAGACGGCCACCACCCGCCCGACCAAGCTCGGCCAGCCCTTCACCCGCTGGTCCATCCGCAAACTCGCCGCCTACCTGCGGAAAGTCCACGGCCGCGTCATCCGCATCGGCCGCGAGGCGTTACGGTGCCTGCTCGCCCGCCGCGGCATCACCTTCCAGCGGACCAAGACGTGGAAGGAGTCACCGGACCCCGAGCGCGACGCCAAGCTCGACCGCATCGAGCACCTCCTGGAGCACTTCCCGAGCCGGGTCTTCGCGTTCGACGAGTTCGGCCCCCTCGGCATCCGCCCGACCGCCGGCTCGGGTTGGGCTCCTGCGGGCCACCCCGAGCGACACCCCGCGACCTACCACCGCACCCACGGTGTCCGCTACTTCCACGGCTGCTACTCCGTCGGCGACGACACCCTCTGGGGCGTCAACCGCCGCAAGAAGGGTGCCGCGAACACCCTGGCCGCACTCACGTCGATTCGCGCGGCCCGCCCGGACGGCGCCCCGATCTACGTCATCCTGGACAACCTGTCCGCCCACAAGGGCGAGGCGATCCGGCGCTGGGCGAAGAAGAACCGCGTCGAGCTGTGCTTCACCCCGACCTACGCGTCCTGGGCCAACCCCATCGAGGCCCACTTCGGGCCGCTGCGGCAGTTCACCGTCGCCAACTCCCACCACCGCAACCACACCGTGCAGACCCGGGCCCTGCACGCCTACCTGCGCTGGCGCAACAAGAACGCCCGCCACCCCGACGTGCTCGCCGCCCAGCGGAAAGAACGGGCCCGCATCCGCAGTGAGAAGGGGATCAGATGGGGCGGACGACCTCTGACCAGCGCCGCGTGAGCGGTGAGTCCGACCAGGGGCAGTACCGTGCCGGCATGGCAAGCAAGCGACAGCCGTACTGGCGCACCCTCGGGACACCGACGACCCTTGTCCTGTACCGAACCCCGGACAGGTGGCGGTACGCCGTCTACTTCACCGGACCGGCCGGCGTTGCCGACGGCGCACTCGCTGATCCTCCCTCCTCGTCCGAGCCAGATATCGCGCAGGCGGCCCTCCTACACAAGGCCGAGGAACTCACCCGTCGACAGCTTGAGGTCCTTTGGCGCGAATCTGATCAACCGGACTGGTGGACTGGCACCGTCGCCAGCGCGGGCCCGTGTCCACCTGCCTGAACCCGGCGAACCAATGTGGTCAGAGCACTAGCCACACCAACCTGCTGGTTGTAAAATTTTCCAACCAGCGGAGATGGGTGCAGTGAACGGGGGCCGGTCGATGAGCGCACAGCGACCCGACGCGTCGCCTCGGCGGTGGCACGGTGTGCACAAGGCGCTCGCGGATCCCCTGCGCATCCGGCTCCTGGAGGCGCTCTGGGAGATGCCGCGGTCCGCACGCGAGCTTGCCGACCGCGCCGATCTTCCGGCTGACCGGCTCTACTACCACCTGGGACGGCTCGAACAGGCCGGGCTGATCGAGATCGCCGAGTACCGGCCGCTGGCCCGCGGAAAGGTCGAGCGGGTCTACGCCCCCGCGGTCACAGAACCCCCCAGTGATGCCGCGAGCCCGGAAGAGATGGCCGAGTTCCTCGGCTCGATGCTGGACGCCACCCGGGCCGACGTCAACGCCGCCTACCGGTCGCGGCAGGCCGGTGGCCGCCGAGAGGTCGACGTCCACCGCGGTGTGCTGCGGCTGACCGACGAAGCGCTCGCCGAACTGCGCGGACACATCGCGCGCCTCGCCGGCCAGTTCGGGGACCGCGACACCCCCGGGGTCTGGACACGGGTCGTCATCGCGCTCGTCGACCTGCAGGACCGTCCGTCCCCCGACGCCACAGCCCCGCCCGAGAGGTCGTCATGAAGGACAGCGAGGAGCACCCGCCCAGCGCACCGATACGTGCCTCGGACGCCGAGCGCGACCGGGTCGAGGCGCGGCTGCAACACCACTACGCGGTCGGCCGACTGACACTGCCCGAACTCGAAGAACGCGTGGGCGTGGCCTACGAAGCGCGCACCCGCGGGCAACTCGACGCCCTCTTGAGGGACCTGCCGGACGAGGCCGAAGAGCGTGGGCGGCCCGCTGACGTCATCGACTCCCGCCTGCTCATCATCCTGCTGTGCTGCTCACCGCCTGCGGCGCTCGTCTACTGGATCGTCGCCCAACGCGCGGCACGCCGCAGGGGCGCACCGCGGCGGGCCCTGGAAAACGGCGACGAGAGGTGACCCGCGCACGGGGCCCGGTGCAAGTCGCCCGCCCCGTGCGGTGAATGAGGGTGTCGGAGACGGACGGCGACAGGGAGACGAACGCCGCAAGGGCCCCGGCCGCCCCGCCGTGTGCCCGGTGGCCCGGGGACGGGCGCGCCGGGCGGCGGCGGGCTCAGCCGGCGGTCCGCTCGGACCGGTCGAGGGCGTCGTCCAGGAGTTGCAGGATGTGCCGGTACGGGCGGCCGGTGGCGCGGGTCATGCCCATCTCGCAGGTGCGGTTGCAGGAGGCGTACGCGTCGTGCTCGCGCTCGTTGACCTCGGCGGCCTGGGCGGCCGTCGCGCCGGCGGTCACCTCGGGGTGGAGCAGCCCGCGGTCGCCGGCGAAGGCGCAGCAGCCCCAGGAGTCGGGGACCGTCACGGTGCCGGCCACCGCTTCCGCCACGGTGCGCAGATCACCGGTGATGTCCAGGTGCACGGTCGAACAGGTCGGGTGCAGCGCGAGGGAGTCGAGCCGTGGCGCCTGGGGCAGCAGCGGCAACAGCGTCTCGGCGGTGAAGGTCACGCTGTCCACGAAGCGCAGCCCGGCGTACCGCTCCCGCTCGGCCTCGGGCAGTGCCGCGGCGAGCTCGCCCAGGCCGTGGGTGCAGGAGGAGGCGTCGCAGACGACGGGGAGCCGTCCGTGGTCGCTGGCCGTCCACAGGGCGTCCAGCGTGCGGGCGGCCATCGCCCGGTGGCCCTCGGTGTAACCCTTGGACTGCCAGGGCGTGCCGCAGCACAGCCCCGCGAGTTCGGGGACGTCGACGGCGACGCCGGCTCGCTCGCACAGGCGCAGGAACGCGCCCGCGGACCCGTTCGCCCGTCCGCCGGAGCCGCCACGGCCTGAGCCGTCATGGCCGGAGTCGCCTCCGTCCTCGGAGGCGAAGACGCTGCCGATGCACGCCGCGAAGAAGACCGCCTGCGCGGCAGGGACCTGCCTGGCCGCCGGACGGGGGCCGCCGCCACGGGGGATGTCAGGGCTCCAGGCCGGTACGAGGTCGGTGGCGCCGAGTCGCCGCATCACCTTGGTGGCCGCGCCGGTCAGCGGCGCGGGCGCCGCGTGGGCGGCGCCGAGGCCGATCCGGACGCCCTTGACCGCAGTCGCCCAGTGGCGGGCCGCGGCGCGTCCGGCGTGCTGCGCGAGGGGGCTGTGGCGTTCGCCGCGCAGCCGCTTCATCACCGCTCCGGTGTCGATGGTCACCGGGCAGGCGGTCACGCAGAGGCTGTCGGCGGCGCAGCTGTCCACGGCGGCGTAGGCGTAGTCGTCCTCCAGCTCCCGGCGCCGGTCGTCGTCACCTGCCGCCGCGGCCAGCGCGATCTCCCGCTGGAGGGCGATGCGCTGACGGGGCGTGGTGGTGACGTCCGCGGTCGGACAGACCGGCTCGCAGTAGCCGCACTCGACGCAGGCGTCCACCGCGGGGTCGACCGCGGGCACACTCTTGAGCCGGCGCAGGTGTGCGCCCGGGTCGTCGTCCAGCAGCACACCGGGGTTCAGCACGCCCGCCGGATCGCACAACCGCTTCAGTTCCCGCATGACGTCGTACAGTTCGTCGCCGTACTGGCGACGGACGAACGGCGCCATGGCACGCCCGGTGCCGTGCTCCGCCTTCAATGTGCCCTCGGCGGCCAGCACCAGATCGACCATGTCGTCGGTGAACCGCGCGTAACGGTCGGTCTCCGCCCGTGAGTCGAAGTCCTGGGTCAGCATGAAGTGCACGTTGCCGTCCCGGGCGTGCCCGAAGATCACCGCGTCCTCGTAACCGTGCCGGTCGAACAGGCCGATGAGGCCCTCGCAGGTGCGGGTCAGCCGGTCCAGGGGGACCGCGATGTCCTCCAGGAGCGCGGTGGTGCCGGGCCGGCGGGCGCCGGCGACCGCGGTGTAGAGGCCCTTGCGCAGATGCCACAGCCGCGCCCGCTCCTTCGGGTCGCGGGTCAGGGCGGTGCCGGTCACCGCGGGCAGGCGCTCCAGCACCGGCCGGGCCGCGGAGGCCACCTCCTCCAGCCGCTCCGCGGTGTCCTCGGCGAACTCGACCAGCAGCGCCGCGTGGTGTTCGACCCGCAGGCCGCGCAGGGCCGCGCCGGAGCCCGGGTCGAGCTGGGCCACACGCAGCGAGGAGGCGTCGAGCAGTTCCGCCGTACGGGCGCCCGCCGCGAGCAGCGCGGGCAGCGCGTCGGTGGCCTCGGCGAGTCCCGGGAGGATCAGCAGGCCGGTGGCGGCATGGGGGAGGACCGGGACCGTACGGAACACGGCCTCTCCGACGAAGCCCAGCGTGCCCTCGCTGCCGATCATCAGGTGCGCCAGCAGATCGGCCGGAGTGGTGTGGTCCAGAAAGGAGTTGAGCCCGTAGCCCATGGTGTTCTTCATCGCGAAGAGGCGCTCGACGGTGGCGCGGGCCTGCGGTGAGGTCCGTACCCGGTCGCGCAACCGGAGCAGTCCGGCGTGGAGTTCGGGCTCCTTGGCACGCAGTCGCTCGTCTGCGTCGGGTGCCCCGGAGTCGATCACCGTGCCCGAGGGCAGCACGAACTGCAGGGACTCCATGGTGTGGTATGCGTTGTCCTGAGTGCCGCAGTTCATGCCGCTGGAGTTGTTGGCCACCAGGCCGCCGATCGTGCACGCCGACTCGCTGGCCGGGTCGGGACCGAGCCGCCTGCCGAACCGGGCCAGCCGGGCATTGGCCTGACGTACCGTCAGGCCTGGCTGGAGGCGGACGCGGTGACCGTCGTCTAGCACCTCGGCCTTGCGCCAGTGGCTGCGCACGTCCACCAGGACTCCGTCGCCGCCGGCCTGGCCCGCCAGACTCGTCCCACCGGAGCGCAGGGTCAGCGGCACCCCTGCCGCTCTCGCGCCGGCCATCAGCGCACCCACCTCGGCCGCGGACGCGGCACGGACCACGGCCTGCGGAGCGAAGAGATACGGCGACGCGTCGTGCGCCGCGGCGACCCTGCGGGGAAGGTCGGTCGTCACCCGCCGGGGGTCGTCGACGCAGGACCGCAGCAACGCGGCCAGGTCCGGGGGGCGTTCACCGGGGATCGCCGGGGTCGGGACGGAGTGGGGGCGGCTCATGGTTGCTCCGGGAGGTGTGCGGGTCCGGGACGGCCGGTCGCCGGACCGCGGGGGAGGGGAGGAACGCCGGGCGAGGCGGCGGGCCGGCCGGGAGCGCCGTGCCGGCGGCCGGGCGTCGCCCTGGGCGCGGTCCTACGCCGGGGTCTCGACCAGCAGCCGACGGGGGGCCGTCGCCGCCGGTTCCGGCAGCCGCAGTGGCAGACGGCCCGGTGTGACACTGCCCAGCAGCGACGGGTGGCGCGCCCCGGTGCCCGACGGCAGGGTGCCCGGCAGGCCGTGGACCGTCAGGAAGCCCAGAATGGCGAACGCCAGCGCTTCCTTCGCGTCGGACGGCACGCCGAGGTCGTCGCTGGGCAGCAGCCGCACGCCGGGCAGCTCCTCGGCGATCATGCCGGTCAGGACGGGGTTGTGCGCCCCGCCGCCGGAGACCACGAGCTGGGTGACACCGTGGGCGCGGACCGCGTCCGCCACCGTCACCGCGGTCAGCCGGGTGAGGGTGGCCAGCACGTCGTTCGGTTCGGCGACCGGCGCGTCCTCCAACGCCCGCAGCAGGTAGGGCAGATGGAAGAGCTCCTTGCCGGTGCTCTTCGGCGCGGGCAGGCGGTAGTACGGCTCGTCGAGCAGCAGTCGCAGCAGCTCCGGTGCCTCCCGGCCCGCGGCGGCGCCACGCCCCGACTCGTCGTACTCGCGGGCGCCTGCCGTGAAGTGCCGTACGGCCGCGTCCAGTAGGGCGTTGGCGGGGCCGGTGTCGAAGGCGACCGGGTCGGTGTCCGGAGCGGCGACGGTGATGTTGGCGATGCCGCCCAGGTTCAGCGCGGCAGGGACGCCCGGCAGGCCCCGCAGCAAGAGGGTGTCGGTCATGCCGACGAGGGGCGCGCCCTGGCCGCCCGCGGCGATGTCGCGTGCCCGCAGGTCCGACACGACGGGCAGGCCGGTCGCCTCCGCGATCCAGGCGGGCTGGCCGAGCTGGAGGGTGCCGAGCACGGCTCCGTCGCGTACCCAGTGGTGCATCGTCTGCCCGTGCGAGACGACCAGATCGGCCTCGCCACCGCACAGTTCGTCCAGGGCGCGGACGGCGGCGCCGGCGAACGCCTGGCCGATACCGGTGTCCAGGGCGCAGACCGCTTCGCTACTGGTCGCGGCCGGGGGCAGGGCGGCGCCGATCGCGGCGCGCAGGTCGTCGGGGTAGGCGGCACCGATCCGGCCGAGCGGCCGCATCCGCAGCGTCTCGCCCTCCAGGGTGAGATCGGCCGCGGCGGCTTCGATGGCGTCGTACGAGGTGCCGGACATCAGACCGATCACACGCATGGGGGGGCTCCGAGTCTTCGGGTCGCACCGGCCGGGCGTGCCCGGGCGGGCGGCCGGTACGAAGTGACCGGGCCGGGGGCCGCCGGATCGCGGCGGCTCCCGGCCCGGGGCTGGTCAGGACTGGCCGGCGGTCGCGGTGACCTCCGTGCCGTGTCCGTCGGGTTCCGCCGGCGCGACAGCGGGGGCGTTGGCCGGGGGCTGGTGGAACAGGCTCATCACGCCGCCCACGACGATCGTGACCAGCACGCCGATCGGCACCAGCCACTGGGCGGCGATCGCCGTGGGGACGGTCGTCCCCGCGGTGGTCACGTCGATCTTCACGCCGCGGACGATGTACGTCATCACGCCGATGGTCACCAGGAAGGCCACGACGGCGTCCACCTCCGTGGCCCGCTTGATCAGCCGGCCGAGCAGGAACGCGCCGAGCAGCGCGCCGTAGGTGTAGCCCGCGATCGTCAGACCGGTCAGGTAGACGTTGCCCGAGCTGGTGCTGAACGCGCAGGCGAAGACCGCCATCAGCGCCGCCCACACCAGCGTCATCACCCGGGCCAGTTTCAGCAGCGCCTGGTCGGAGGGGGCCTTCTTGCGGAAGCTGTGGATGATGTCCGACACCGTGGAGTTCGACATCGAGTTCAGCGCGGAGGACAGCGAGCCCATCGCGGCGCCCAGGATGCCCGCCACCAGAAGACCCGAGATGCCCACCGGCAGGCCGTGCAGGATGAAGTTCGGGTAGAGGTTGTCGGAGCTGCTCAGCCCCATCTCCTTGAAGCTGCGGCCCTTGTTGTACGACCAGAGCAGGGCGCCGGCCAGGGAGAACGCGGCGAACTGCACGGTGACGAAGACACCGGAGGCGATCATCGCCTTCTGGCCGTCGCGCAGCGTGCGGGTGGTCAGGACACGCTGGACGATCAGCTGGTCCGAACCGTGGCTGGCCATCGCGAAGATGGCGCCGCCGATGATGGCGGTCGGCAGGGCGAAGGAGCTGGTGAGAATGTGGTCGAGGCCGAAGTCGGTGTCGAAGAGCCGGAACTCGCCGCCGTGCAGGGCCTGCGAGAAGCCGGTGGCGCCGACGTGCCCGGTGAGCACCGCGATGGCCAGGATCACGCCGCCGAGGTAGAGGCCCATCTGGATGGCGTCCGTCCAGATGACCGCCTTGATGCCCCCGAGGTAGGTGTAGACGACGGTGATCACGGTCAGCACGATGATGATGGCCTTGTAGCCGGTGTGCACGCCGAGTTCCTCGAGCAGCAGCTTGATCGGGATCGCCGACGCGAACAGCCGGACACCTTCGGCGAGCAGCCGGGTGAAGACGAACGACACCGACGCCAGGCCCTGGAGCTTCAGTCCGAACCGTTCCCCGAGGTACTGGTAGGCGCTGACGAAGCCGCCGCGCTTGTACAGCGGGATGAGTACCGTGGCAACGACGACCCGCCCGACCACGTAACCCAGCGCCAGTTCGACGTTGCCGAAGCCCTGCCCGCTGTACGTGCCGCCGGGCACGCTGATGACGGTCAGCACGCTGGTCTCGGTGGCCACTATCGAGAACGACACCGTCCACCAGGGCATGTGGCTCTCGCCGACGAAGTACTCCTTCGCCGTCTTCTGCCGCCCGGACAGGCGCAGTCCGATCACGGCGATGGCGACCAGATAGACGGCGATCACCGCCAGGTCGAGTTGGCGCACGTGCACTCCTTAGAACGGATCGGTGGTGTCACCGGGGAAGGGGGTCGGTGGGGAAGGGGCGGTGCTCCGTCCCGCCGGTGCGACGGACGCCCGGCGTTCCGGCGCACCCGGTCACGGCGGCGGGGTCGTCGTCCGGTGGACGCGGATGACGAGGGGTTCGTGCGGTCCGGCGGAATCCAGGGCCAGCAGGCGCGCCCCGTGCAGGGGATCGCCGAGCGCGGGGGTCACCCGCAGCGGCAGCCCCGACGCGCCGAGCAGGTCGGCGAACGGGTCCATCAGGGGGGCACCGATCCCGGCGAGGCCGCCGGTGACGGCGACGGGCAGCGGGCGCGTGCCGCCGACCCTGCGGGCCGCGGCGACGACCGCCTCGGCGAGCGCGGCTGCGGCGTCCCGCATGATCTCGGTCGCCACCGCGTCACCGTCGGCGGCCGCACCGGCCACCAGGGGGGCGAAGGTCGCGGTCAGCCGGGCGGGGTTGGCGGAGTGCCCCACGGTCGCGGGCAGTCGGTCGAGGTCGCCGTAGCGGTCGGCCGCGGCCCCCGTCAGAGCGGTCGCGGGACCGCGTCCGTCGTGGGAGCGCAGCGCGGCCCGCAGGCCGGCGCGGCCGATCCAGGCGCCGCTGCCCTCGTCGCCGAGCCAGGGGCCCCAGCCGTCGACGCGGGCGAACGTTCCGCCCTCGCCGATTCCGACCGTGACGGAGCCGGTGCCGGCGGCCAGCACCACACCGGCGCCACCGCCGAGGGCGCCGGCGTGCGCGGTGACCGCGTCACTGGTGACCGCGACCTCGTCGGTCGGCAGCGCGTCCAGCAGCAGTTCGGCCAGGGAACGGGCCGCGGCGGGGTCCGCGGCGGCGCCCGCGGCGCCCACGCAGACCGTGTCCAGCCGCCCGGAGGGCAGTTCGGAGGCAAGCTCGTCGCCGAACGCCGCGGCGGCCGTCACGGCGGCGACCGCGGCGGTCACGCCGCCGGACTCCGCCAGACCGGGGGCCCCGGGAACCTCGCGAACGGGGTGGTCGGAGCCGTCCGGGCCGGTCCAGAGCACGGCGCGACACCCCGTCTTCCCCAGGTCCACCGCCAGTACGGCCGTCATGTGTGAACGCCTTCTCCGTTGAAAGGGACGATCCGCGGCTTCGCTGCGCCGAGAGCGCCCGGCGAGCGGACCGCGGTGCTGTGAGTTTGGAAGCCTGTCCTCCGCATGTCAATAAATACCGGCAGGAAAATTCATCACGTAACTTTTTGCCATCCCTGGTGGGCGTGGCTACGCTTGCGTCCACACCACCCAGGAGGACCCATGGCTCGCGAGGTCGCGCACCGTGAAGCTGCGGAGGCGCCGCAGAGCGGCGGTTCCGTAGACGTGCTGACGAGGATCCGCGGCGCGCTGCCGTCCCTGGCCCCGTCGGAACGGCGGGTGGCCGACACCGTCCTCGCGGCGCCGTCCGAGGCGGCCGGACTGTCCATCAGCGCCCTCGCCGGCCGGGCGAGCACCTCGGTGGCCACCGTGATGAGGTTCTGCCGCGCGATCGGCCTGACCAACTACCCCCACCTGCGCGTCGGCCTCGCCGCAGCGGCGGCCCACGAGAACGCGCTCGGCGCCGAGCGCCCGGCACTGGGCACCGACATCGGCGCCACGGACTCGCTGGAACAGATCATCAGCAAGATCATCTACAACGAGGTCCGCGCCCTGGAGGAGTCCCGCGACGGCTTCGACGTGGCCCAGCTCGGACAGGCGATCGACGCCGTCGCCGACGCCCGCCGGATAGACATCTTCGGTGTGGGCGCCAGCGGATTCGTCGGCCAGGACCTGCACCAGAAGCTCCACCGCATCGGCCGGATGGCCTTCATCTGGACCGACGTGCACGCCGCGCTGACCGCCGCGGCACTGCTCGGACCCGCGGACGTGGCCATTGCGATCTCCCACTCCGGCGAGACGACGGACACGATCGAGCCCCTGCAGGCCGCCGCCGAGAACGGCGCCACCACGATCGCCCTGACCAACTTCGCCCGCTCGCCACTGGCCGAGACCGCCGACCTCGTGCTCACCACCTGCGCGCGCGAGATGCCGTTCCGCTCCGGAGCGACCGTCAGCCGCATCGCCCAACTCGCGCTCATCGACTGCCTGTTCGTCGGAGTCGCGCAGCGGTCCTACGACGCCACCACCGCCGCGCTGCACCGTACCTACGGCGCGGTGCAGCGTCACCGGAGCACCCCCGCGGCACGCCGACCGAGCGTCGACGAGGCCCTCGCCACCCCGGCGCCCGGCGCCGGAACGGAACCGGCCGTCACACCGGCGGCCGAACTCCCGCCCGTGGCGGCGCCCCCCGGGTGACGCCGGACCGGCGTAGCGATCCCCGGCGTACCGATGACCGATGACCGGCGTACCGCCGCCCCCCGCACCACTGGGAGACACCGCCGCACCCCCTCCGTCACCACCGAACGACAGCGCTTCACCCGAAGGGAACGACAGCGCTTCCCCGAAAGGAACGACCGCACGTGGACCTCAGCACTCTCGGCACCGAAACCCGCAACCAGCGGACCGCCGAACTGGACCGCATGCCGGTCACCGAACTGCTCGCCACCATGAACGACGAGGACCAGACCGTCGCCCTGGCGGTGCGCACCGCGCTGCCGCAGATCGCCGCGGCCGTGGAGAAGATCACCGCCTCGCTGCGCGCGGGCGGCAGGCTCGTCTATCTCGGCGCCGGCACCAGCGGACGGATCGGCCTGCTCGACGCCGTCGAATGCCCGCCGACCTTCGGCATCTCACCGGACCGGGTCGTCGGTCTGCTCTCCGGCGGCCCCGGCGCGTTCGTCCTCGCGGTCGAAGGCGCGGAGGACAACCCCGGGTTCGCCGTCGCCGACCTCGACGCCATCGGCCTGACCGCCCACGACACCGTGGTCGGGCTCGCCGCCAGCGGCCGCACCCCCTACGTCGTCGGCGGTCTGGAGCACGCCCGCGCGATCGGCGCGGCGACCGTCTCCGTCGCCTGCAACAGCGACGCCGTCATCAGCCGCCACGCGGATGTCGCCATCGAGGTTCCCACCGGCCCCGAGGTCCTCACGGGCTCCACCCGCCTCAAGGGCGGCACCGCCGAGAAGCTGGTCTGCAACATGCTCTCGACCGCCACGATGGTGCAGCTCGGCAAGGTGTACGGCAACCTCATGGTCGACCTGCGCGCCACCAACGAGAAGCTCGTCGACCGGGCGCGGCGCATGGTCGCGCAGGCCACCGGCGCCGGCCTCGACGCCGCGGCGGCCGCACTCCAGGAGGCCGACGGACACGCGAAGACCGCGATCGTCATGCTCCTCGCCGGCTGTACCCGCGCCGAGGCGGCCGCCCGTCTCGAAGCCGCGCACGACGACGTGCGGACCGCCGCGGGCGCCTGACGGCGGGCCACGACGCCGAGGAACCCGTCCGTCCTCCCTGCCTTCCGGGACCGCGCACTCGACCGGTCATGGGGGGTGTGCGGTCGGGAGGGCCCAGTACGCGCTATGTCGAACGGGCGGGCTGTTCGCCCTCGCGGTAAAGGACCAGGTGCTCGTGGTGGAGCACACCGTCACGGACGTCCCCCGTGGCGGTGAAGCCGGTGTCGTCGACGTATTCGATGTGACTGCCGTCGACTGTGTAACCGCCCGTGTAGGCGCTCTTCCGGTCGCCCCGGGCCTCGTCGTAACGTCCGTTCGGCAGCAGCTCCTGCCGGATGAAGCCGTCCGCGGTCACCCACATTCCGACGTACGGGTGAGGGGCCGGGGAGGAGTCGTTCGTGTCCATGGCTCCACGGTCCGCTTTCCGGTGCGGGGCAACCAGGCCGCGGTCCACCCAGGGTGAGGCCGTCCTGGGAGGCGGGCACCCATGGTCGCGCGGGGGCGACCTTCGACTGGGAACACGGATCGCGGGGGAGCGCGCGCTCGGCGGTCGGCGAGTGGGGCTGCCGTGGAAGACGGCAGCCCCACTGGGTTCGGCCGAGCGGGGAGCTTTCGTCGCGCGCCGTCAAGGGAGATCGAGCTGCGATTCCGCTGGGGGGGGGTCGGAATTCCCGGGGAAACGCATTCCCTTTCGGTCCGCCACCGGGATGCCGACGGTTCGGCCGGGGCTCATTGCGCCGACCCGCGGCCGATCGAAGTCGTCGGTCGACCGAAGCGCCCGGCAGACAGCCGCTGAGCAGGCCGGCCCATTGTTTCCTGGGTGCATCAGGGCCACCCTCGCGCCTCCCCCTGCCCGGAGAAGCCGCGGAGAATGACGCTATGAACCAGATCGCGGAGCTGGGAGAGTTTCTCCGTTCGTGCCGGGCACGGCTCGATCCCGCGGACGCGGGCATGCCGAAGACCACCCGGCGTCGTGTCCCGGGACTGCGCCGTGAGGAGCTCGCCCAGGCGGCCGGCGTCAGCGTCGACTACTACACGCGCCTGGAACAGGGGCGTAGCCGAACCGCCTCGCCGGAGATCCTCGAATCCCTGGCGACAGCATTGCGCCTGGACGACACCGAGCGTGAACACCTGTTTGATCTCGCGCAGAGGCGTCCCGTCCAGGCGCGGCGGTCCGCGTCCTCACCGGCCGAGCAGGTCAGCCCGGCCGTGCGCCAGTTGCTGACCACCCTGGACGCCGCGTACTGCCCGGCGTTCGTCCTGGGCCGGCGCACCGACGTGGTGGCCTCCAACCCGCTCTCTCGTGCGCTGATCGCCGACTTCGACGCCATGCCCGCGGACGAACGCAACCAGGCCAGGTTCGTCTTCCTCGCGCCCGCCGCCCGCGAGCTGTACGCGGACTGGGAGACCGTCGCCGCGGACACCGCCGCCATGCTGCGCATGGACGCGGGCCGGCACCCCGACGACCCCCGGCTGGGCGTACTGGTCGGTGAACTCGCCGTCCGCAGCGAGCACTTCCGCGCGCACTGGGCAGAGCGCAGGGTCCATGAGCGAACCGAGGGGACCAAGGGCTACCACCATCCCGTCGCCGGGGACCTCGCCGTCACCTACCAAGCCCTCGCCCTGCCCGGCGACAGCGATCAGACCCTGTTCATCTACAGCACCGAACCCGGGTCCTCCTCCGAATCCGCTCTGCGGTTCCTGGCGACGTGGTCGACCGAACCCCCCACCGGCCAGGCCCGCACCTCCGCACCGAACGAACCGGACACCGCCGCCTGACCCTCCAGGCCGAACCCGGCAGCCCCACCGCAGTCGCCGTCACCGAACTCCGCTCACATTCCGAAAGGCGCCATGACGAGCGGGAACGGGGCGGAGCGGAGTAGGCCCGGCCTACGGGGTGACTACCTCCTCGGTCAGTTGTGCTGTGCGGGGCCGGCGTAGACCTTGCCCTGCTTCACGACGTAGTGCGCCGGCTCGGAGCAGCCGATCGACGGAGTGATCCGCAGGCTCACGGTGAGAGGCGCGGGCTCGGTGCTCGCGGTCGAGAACGCGCAGACGGCACCGCTGCCCGTGAGCGGGTACCAGAACCATCCGTCGGCCTCGCCCACGGTGACCCGGTCGGATTCCTTCCACGCGCCGTGGGTCCGGGTGAAGACCTGCAGTCGCACGGAGGCGGCGTACTCGTCATCGGTCGACCGCACCGCGGTCAGCGTGACCTGGTAGTCGCCGCCGAGGACGGACGAGGCGATCTGCTTCGTCCGCGGTGCGGCGGTGCCGGTGTCGGAGGCACTGGCACCGGCGGCCCCGAGGACGGTCGCCAGGAGGAGCGTGGCGGCCGCCGTCGCGGTTCGACGGGTGCGGGTGCGGTGGTGGTTGCGGACCAGGCTCATGTGTTCCCCCGTTGGAACGAGTTGTGCTGGATGGTCGGTCTGGTTCGTACGGAGTTGAAGACCCGTCATACGGGACAGGGGTTGTACGGCGATTCCGAGCGGCGGCGTGGCCGCTCGGAATCCTGTCCTGTCGGGAGGGGGGAATCGCCTCGCCCGCACGGCAGTTGGCGATCAGGACATCTCGGCGCGTCGGCGGAAACGGCGAGGTTAGAGTGCACTAATGCCGTCAATGACCTTGGAGGATTCGCACGCTATGTCGGCCGAGACCCACGAGTTCCAGGTGGAAGCCCGTCAGCTGCTGCAGTTGATGATCCATTCGATCTACTCGAACAAGGATGTGTTTCTGCGGGAGCTGATCTCCAACGCCTCGGACGCGCTGGACAAGCTGCGTCTTACGGCTCTGCGTGATGACGCGCTGGGGGCGGACGTGTCCGATCTGCACATCAGCGTCGAGACCGATGCGCAGGCGAGGACGTTGACGGTGCGGGACAACGGTATCGGCATGTCGCACCAGGACGTCGTTCAGCTCATCGGCACGATTGCCAGTTCTGGCACCGCGAGGCTGTTGCGGGAGCTGAAGGAGACCGACGACGCGGATGCCGCGGCCGGCCTGATCGGCCAGTTCGGTGTCGGTTTCTACTCGGCCTTCATGGTGGCCGACGAGGTCACCGTGCTGACCCGGCACGCGGGCGAGAGCCAGGGCACCCGCTGGGTCTCCCGTGGTGAAGGCACGTACACGGTCGAGGCCCTCGCCGAGGCGCCCCAGGGGACGACGGTCACCCTTCACCTCAAGCCCGTGGATGTCGAGAACCAGCTCAACGACTACACGCAGGCCTGGAAGATCCGCGAGATCATCAAGCGGTACTCGGACTTTATCACCTGGCCGATCCGCATGGCCGCCCAGACCGCCGCGGCCGCGGAACAGACCGGCGAAAGCGCCGACGCCGAGCCGGCCACGGAGGATTTCGAGACCGTGAACTCGATGAAGGCGCTGTGGGCCCGGGCGCGAGAGGAGGTGTCCGACGAGGAGTACCACGAGCTCTACAAGCGCATCAGTCACGACTGGCTCGCCCCGCTGGAGACCATCCGCCTGCAGGCGGAAGGGACCTTCGAGTACCAGGCCCTGCTTTTCATCCCCTCACACGCTCAGCAGGACCTGTTCACGCAAGGCCACAGCCGCGGGCTCCAACTGTTCGTCAAGCGCGTGCACATCATGGACGACTGCGAGCAACTCCTGCCGCCCTACCTGCGGTTCGTCAAGGGCATCGTCGACGCCCAGGACCTCTCGCTGAACGTCTCCCGCGAGGTTCTGCAACAGGACCGGCACATCCAGCGGATGCACCGGCGCCTGACGAAGAAGGTCCTGTCCACGATCAAGGACCTGAGGACCAGCGCCCCGGAAAGCTACGCGACCATCTGGCGGGAGTTCGGCAGGGCCCTGAAGGAAGGACTGCTCGACGACCACGAGAACCGCGACGCCATCCTCGCCCTGTGCTCGTTCCCCTCGACCCACGCCGCACAGGAACCGACCACCCTGGCGCAGTACGTCGAACGCATGAAGGAAGGCCAGGAAGAGATCTTCTACCTGACCGGTGACTCCAGGGAAGCCATCGAGAACTCCCCCCACATGGAGGCCTTCCGTGCCAAGGGCGTCGAGGTGCTGCTTCTGACCGACCCGATCGACGAGGTCTGGGTCACCGCGGTCCCCGAATTCGACGGCAGGCAGCTGCGGTCCGTCACCAAGGGCGAGGTCGACCTCGGCAGCGGGGAACCGGACACCGACGAGACCGAGGAGGAGCGCGAGAGCCGGCGGAGAGAGTACTCGGGGCTCCTGACCTGGATGACCGAACAACTCGGCGAGGACGTCAAGGAGGTTCGGCTGTCCACCCGCCTCACGGTCTCACCGGCCTGTCTCGTCTCGGACACGCACGACATCACTCCGGCCCTGGAGAACATCTACCGTGCCATGGGGCAGGACATCCCGCACACCAAGCGCATCCTCGAACTCAATCCCGGCCACTCCCTGGTCAACGGTCTCAACAAGGCCCACACCGAGCGAGAGGACGGGGCGGACGCGGGCCTCGCCGACATCGCGGAACTCCTCTACGGCATGGCGCTTCTCGCTGAAGGCGGCGCGCTGAAGGACCCGGCCCGCTTCACCAAACTGATGGCGGACCGTCTCTCCTTCTAGGAGACCGGACGCACGTGAGGGGCCGGCACATGGTGCCGGCCCCTCACGTTTCAGTAGCGGGGACAGGATTTGAACCTGCGACCTCTGGGTTATGAGCCCAGCGAGCTACCGAGCTGCTCCACCCCGCGTCGATAGAACCAGTCTACGGCAACTCCACCGAGGCTGAGACCATGATCATTTCCTGAGGGGAAGGGGAAGGGGAAGGGGAAGGGGAAGGGGAAGGGGAAGGGGAAGGGGAAGGGGAAGGGGAAGGGGAAGGGGAAGGGGAAGGGGAAGGGGAAGGGGAAGGGGAAGGGGACGGCGGAGGACCTGATCAGTGCGCGTCTCGGCGGGCCTAGGTGGACACCCGGGCTCAGTGCGCCGTCGCCAGGTTGTCGGCGATTGCGGCGAGCAGGGTGTCGTCGTGGGCGGCGGAGCTGTCCGTGGCCCAGCAGATGTACCCGTCGGGACGGATGAGCAGGGCAGCGGCGCCCAGATCGTCCGTGCAGGTGGCGCGGACGAGGTCGACTCGCGGCGGAAGGCCGAGGTTCGCCGGGACGGTACCGGCCAGATCGAGCAGGACGGCGTGGCCCGCGCCGAACAGCGTCGACAGCCGGGTGGGGCCGGCGTCGGTGAATAGGTCGGCATCCGGCATGCGGTGCCCTGTGAGGGGATGCCCGCCGGACAGCTCGTAACGCAGCGAGAGGCCGGACATCAGTCCCGCGACGTGGCGGTTGGTGTCCGGCAGTCTCAGCAGGTCCACGAAGATGTCGCGCAGGGCGGCCACGTCCTCGCTCGGGTTCGGATCCGCCAGGACGCGCTGAGCCGAGGTGTGGTGCAGGACCTGGGCTCCGACCGGATGCCGTTCGGCGTGATAGGTGTCCAGGAGACTGCTCGGTGCCCGGCCCTGGACGACCGCGGCGAGTTTCCAGCCGAGGTTGAACGAGTCCTGCATGCCGAGGTTGAGCCCCTGGCCGCCCAACGGGGGGTGGATGTGCGCGGCGTCGCCGGCGAACAGGACGCGGCCGGCCCGATAGTGCTCCAACTGCCTGGTGGCGTCGGAGAACCGGGACGAGTTGTCCACGGCGCCGAGGGTGGTCTCGGGACCGTACACGGTCCGCAGCGCGGCGCTGATCTCCTCGCGGGCGACGGCGGAGGTGTCGCGTGAGGTGTCCGACCGGTCCGCGCGCCCGAAGGTGAACCGGTACCGGTCGCCGCCGAGGGGCGCCAGCATGGCCCAGTAGTCGCCCGCTCGGCGCATCAGGGCACTCATGTGCTCCAACTGTCGCGGCACCGACGACGAGACGGTGGCCAGCCGGATGTCGGCCAACACCGCCTGATGGGTCCCCGGTCTGCCGGGAAACGGCAGCCCGAGCAGCTTCCGCACCGTGCTGTGTCCGCCGTCGCACGCCACCAGGCAGCGGGCCCGCACCCGTAGACCGTCCGCCGTCACGACCACCCCGTCGTCGTCGGGCTCCACCCCCGAGACGGCTGTGCCGCGCAGGACCCGCGCGCCGGCCGCGACCGCCCGCTCTTCGAGCAGTTCCTCGATCTCCCACTGAGGGATCGCGATCGGAAAGGGGTGCCTGGTGTTCCAGGGGGAGCAGTCCAGGGGGACGGGCAGGGCGGCGAAGTGCCCGCCGACCGGATCACGGGGCGTCGCCCGCTCCAGCAACGGCTCCAACAGCCCCCGCGAATGCAGCAGTTCCGCGGTACGGGGCTGAATCCCGCCGCCCTTCACCTGCTCGACGCGCCTGGGCAGCTTCTCCAGTACCAGCGTCTCGACCCCCGCCAGGGTCAGTTCGTACGCCAGCATCAGTCCCGTCGGCCCTGCGCCCGCGATCACGACCTCGGTCTCGCTCACCGTCAACGTCCTCACTCCGTCTCATTTCTCGCCTCGGGGTAAATGTATACCAGGTGCAGAAATCGTCTCGGGGCAGCAATCTGTTACGGTGGGGACCGTGGACGACAGGCCAGGACTACGGGAACGGAAGAAGCAGCGGACCCACGCGGCGATCTCCGACGCGGCGATCACGCTGTTCCTGGAGCATGGCTTCAACCAGGTCTCGGTGGCCCAGGTGGCCGAGGCGGCCGAGGTGTCCAAACGCACGGTCTTCGCCTACTTCCCGGCGAAGGAGGACCTCGTGGTGCACCGCCTCGCCGACCACGAGACCGAGATCGCGCGCGTCGTGAGGGCCCGTCCGCCCCGCACCGCCCCGCTGACCGCACTGCGCGAGCATTTCCTGCGGGGGCTGCGCGAGCGGGACCCGATCACCGGACTCAATGATCATCCCCAGGTGCGGAGGGTCCACCAGATGATCCTCGACGCGCCTTCGCTGGTCGCCCGGATGGAGCGGTTCAAGACCGGCTCCGAACGTGCACTCGCCGAGGCGCTGCAGGAGACGGCTGACACCCCGGAACTCACCGCGCGGTTGGCCGCCGTCCAGATCGTCGCGGTCCACTGGGCGCTGGCGCAGGACAACGCGGAACGCCTGGCGTACGGAGAGCCGGCCGACGCGCGCCACGCGGGTGCGGTGGCGGACGCGGAACATGCGTTCGCGTTGCTGGAGAACGGGTTGCGGCAACTGAGCCAGGTCTGAGCCAGGCCCGGTGACCCCAGGCGCCAGGACGGCCGACGATCCCGTCGCCGGACCTCGGCAACGCCTTCGCCGCTCCTGACGTGGTCACCTCGAGGGCCTTCGGCCTACGCGCGGAAGCGGCTCGGGATAGACACTGGGTACGTGCTCGTGCGCCGCTGGGGGAACTCGGATCCCCCAGGTGAAGGGAGCCGATGTGACACCGTCCACGTCAGCGGCCGACGGCCGGAAGCCGGGCGCCCAGGAGGCCGGGTTCGAGCCCGATCCGCGGCGGTGGCAGGCCCTGTGGGTCACGCTGGTGGCCGGCTTCATGAGCCTGCTGGACGTGACCATCGTGGCCGTCGCCCTCCCCACCATCCAACGCGACCTGCACGCCTCACCCGCGCAGGTGCAGTGGGTGGTGTCCGGGTACGCCCTCACCTTCGCCCTCGCCCTGGTCACCGCTGGGCGCCTGGGCGACGCCCTGGACCGGCGCCGCATCTTCCTGCTGGCCCTCAGCGGCTTCGTGATCTTCAGCGCGGCCTGCGGCGCGGCTCCCGGCATCATGCTGCTGGTGGTGGCCCGTCTCGCCCAGGGACTGGCGGCCGGTTTCATGGCCCCCCAGAACTCCGCGCTCATCCAGCAGATGTTCCGCGGCGCCGAACGCGGTCGGGCCTTCGGCTTCTTCGGCGCGACCGTCGGCATCTCCTCCGCCGCCGGCCCCATCACCGGCGGCGCCATCCTCGCCCTGGCATCCGGGCCCACGGGCTGGCGGTGGATCTTCTATGTCAACGTCCCCATCGGAATTCTCGCCGTGCTGCTCGGCCGTCGCCTGTTGCCCCGCATCCAGCGCTCCGGGCGTGGTCACGTGGACGTGGCCGGCGTCCTGCTCCTCGGAGTCGGCGTCCTCGCGCTCATGTATCCGCTGGTCCAGGCGGACTCCGGCGGTATCGGTCACGTGTGGTGGCTGTTCCCTGTCGGCGTCGTGGTCCTCGTCGGCTTCGTCCAGTGGGAGCGCCGCCTGGTCGCCTCCGGCAACGAGCCGCTGCTCGATCTGCGCCTGTTCAGCACCGTGCGCGGCTACGCCGTGGGCGCCGGCGTGGCCACGCTCTACTTCGTGGGCTTCAGCGGTATCTGGTTGGTCTTCGCTCTCTTCTACCAGCACGGCCTCCACTTCTCACCGCTCCGTTCCGGCCTCGCCGTGACCCCTTTCGCCCTAGGCTCGGCGGTCGCGGCGGTGGTCGCCGGCCGCATGGTGGAACGGTACGGCCGCCTCCTCACCGTGGCCGGTCTGACGGGCGTCATCGTCGGCCTGGGGACCACGGCGCTGCTGCTTCGCTTCGTCTCCCTGGACATCGCGCCCTGGGTCGCCGCCCCGGCTCTGTTCCTCGGCGGTGTCGGCGGCGGATTCGTGGTCTCTCCGAACATCACCATGACCCTGCGGGACGTACCCGTGCGCATGGCGGGTGCCGCGGGCGGGGCCCTGCAGACGGGGCAGCGGCTCGGCGCCGCGGTGGGCACCGCCGCCCTGCCCGGCCTCTTCTACCTGAGGCTGCACAGGAGCGACGACTATCGCGGCGCCCTCGTCGCCGCGCTCGTCACCGCCCTCGTCGGCATGGTGGCCTGCCTGGCCCTCGCCACGTTCGACTGGCAGCGCGACCGGCGGCACCGCCACCGGCGCGGCAAGTGCCCGGACGAGGTCGCGAACAACCCTGTGCACGCCCGGCAGAACTGACTCCAGTACCCGGTGCCGGGGAAGGGGGTCCTTCAGGCTCCCTCGGCGGCGACGAGCACCTCGTCGGCCAGCGGTCCGTCGAGGGCCGCGTGGACCAGGCCGTCCGCCAGCCGCGGCATCTCGCGGCTCCCGGCGAGGCCGCCCAGTTTCTCGGGCGAGGCGGGCAGCCCGAGCCGTCGGGCGCCCTCCAGGGCCTTGGCGTCGATGTACGGCGCGAACTCCGGCCACACGCCCTGCACGGCGCGCAAGAAGATGTCGGCCCCTGTGGGTCCGATCCCGGGTGTGTCCATCAGGGCCTTCTTCGGGTCGGCCTCCTCGCGCAGCCGGCGCAGATCGCCGCCGTAGCGTTCGAGCAGCAGCTCGGCGCCCTTGCCGAGCATCGTGGACGTCCGCTCGTCGTAGCGACGGTAACCGCCCTCGCCGAGGGCGTCGACGCGCTGCTGCCAGGACGCGTCCGCCATCGACTTCGGGGTGCGCATTCCGGCGCCGAACAGCGCCTTGGCCGCTGCCACCGCGATGTCGGCCCTGATGCGGGCGCTGAGGAGTACGGCGAGTACGAGCGTCTGATACAGCGGGGCCGGGGTGTTGCGCAGCCGGATCCCCGCCTGCGCCGTATAGGTGCGCCGCTGCCGGTCCAACAGCGCGCGCACCACCGCTTCGTCCGTTGCGCCGGTCGGCTTCGCGGCGGACTTCCTGTCGGTCTTCGCGTCGGTCTTCGCGGTCATGGGCCCCTCGCTTCAACGTGTCGAGGTGGGTCGACAGGCTTTCCCGAGTGCGTCGTATGCCTCCTGTGTACAAAGTCGACCATACGTATGTTTTGCGGCGGAGGTGGAAGGGGAGCAGCGTGGACGTGCATCCGCTCGGTCCGTGAGAACAGCGATATCAGGAGTCATCGTGACTGCAGTCCCCGCGATCACCCTCAACAACGCGGTGCGGATCCCCCAGCTCGGCTTCGGCACCTTCCAGATCCCGCCGGAGGAGACCCGGGAGACGACGCTGGCCGCGCTGGAAGCCGGCTACCGGCACATCGACACGGCGGAAATGTACGGCAACGAGAAGGAGGTCGGGCAAGCGGTCCGCGACTCCGGTCTCGACCGTGCCGACGTCTTCGTGACCAGCAAGCTCGACAACGGCGCCCACGCGCACGACGACGCGCTACAGGCGTTCGACCGCACCATGGAGGAGCTGGGTCTCGACTACCTGGACCTCTTCCTCATCCACTGGCCGCTGCCCGGCAAGGGCGACTTCGTGGAGACCTGGAAGGCCCTGGAGGAGATCTACCGGTCCGGCCGCACCAAGGCCATCGGGGTCTCCAACTTCCAGCCCCACCACCTGCGTCGACTCCTGGAAAGCAGCGACGTGGTCCCCGCGGTCAACCAGATCGAGGTCCACCCCTACCTCACCCAGGACGACGTCAGGGCCTTCGGCGCCGAACACGACATCGCCACCGAGGCCTGGTCGCCCATCGCGCAGGGCAAGGTGCTCGACGACCCGACCATCAGGCGCATCGCCGAGCGGGTGGGCAAGTCACCCGCCCAGGTGACCCTGCGCTGGCACATCCAGCGCGGGGACATCGTCTTCCCCAAGTCGGTGACCCAGAAGCGCATCGAGGAGAATCTCGACCTCTTCGACTTCGAACTCGGCGAAGGCGACATCGGTGAGATCTCCGCGCTGAACCGCGACGAGCGGACCGGCCCCGACCCGGACCGCTTCAACGGCTGAGAACAGGCGTCTTCGGCGGTCCGGAGCGTCACTCCCGGGCGGTGACCGGCAGGTGAGGATCCCAGGTCATGGGACGGGCTCGTCCACCTGAGTGGACGAGCCCGACGGCTGTGACGTGCGTCAGCGCACGTGGATCGTCACCGTGACGGTCTTCAGGACCGCCGGCAGCTTGGTGGTGTCCACCTTCAGGATCTCGCCGTTGTCCTCCTGCCCCGTGGGCGGCAGCACCTTCTGGTGCACCGTCCACTTCCCGTCGGGGTCGACGGCGATGGTGTCGATGCCGAAGTCGTCGTCGTTGGACAGGTACAGCGTCTTGCCGGAGTTCGCGGTGGCCACGCCCTCGACCTTGTCGTGGCCGAAGAACGCACCGCTGGGGTCGAGCTGGCTCACCAGCGTGCCGACGTTGAGGTACGGCTGCTTCTGCGCGACATGGACGCCGGCACCGGTCAGCGACGTGAGAGCGGCGTTGGTGCCGGCCGTCCCGACGAGGGCCTCGGGCGACTTGCCGCCGATCGTCAGGCCGCTGACGTCGGTGGCGCCGTTGATGTCGACCTCGTAGAGAGTCTTCTGGGCGAACGGCTCGAAGTTGCCGTCGCGCTCGTCCACCAGGAACCTCGTGCTGGACAGCGCGGTGATCTCGCTGTTGGCGGCGCCCGTGGTAGCCGGGTTGTCCAGCAGGTACAGGTACTGCTTGGACTTGTACGTGCGCAGATCGATCGTGACGATACGAGTGGCCGCGACATTGCCGGCCTTCGTGCTGCCGAGATCCGGCTGCTGCAACGCGGCCTGCATGACCCCTACCAGGGTCGAGCCGTCCGGCGTGACCGTCAGGCCTTCCATGCCCTTGTTCTTCGACCGGTTGGCGAGCTCGGCCGGCAGGTAGCCGAGGACCTTGTGGTACGCGTTGTCCGGGCTGTTCCTGTACGGGGTCAGCCGGCCCAACTCGTAGCCGTGCGCGTCGAAGTGGGTGATGTACGGACCGTACTCGTCCGACACCCAGAACGTGCCGTCCGGCAGCGCCACCAGGCCCTCGGAGTCGTAGCCGTAGGGGTCCCTGGCCACGGGGGTGGGGGTACCGCCGTTGGCGTTCGTGGCGGCGACGTCGTCGATCGTCTCGCTCGTGTCGTGCGGCGGGCGACCGCTGTACGACACGCCACCGAGGCTCTTCGGCCCCTTCAGAGTGACCTTCCTGATGAGCTGGGCCTTGCCGTCGACGAGCTTGAACTCGCCGATCTCGGGCGTGAAGTCGAGCACCATCTCGGACTTGTTGCCGTCCGGGGCGTCGGCGTTGGGGCCGCGGTCGGTGAGGCCGTAGAAGTGGCCCGACCTGCCCGGCACCGGCGTGAGCGACGAGCCGAAGCCCTCACCGGAGATCTTGGTGGTGGTGCCGCCCGGACCGGCGACCTGCTCCAGCGGCGGGATGGGAGTCCCGTTCGCCTGAGTGTCCTTGAACAGCTGAACCGCGTCGGTGGCCGTGTAGGTGAAGGTGTCCGTGCCCGTGAAGCCGGACTTCGGGATGTACGAGAACGTGCCGTCCGCGTTCACCGTCACCTTGCCGTTGGACGGGTCGGTGTGCCGCACGACCGCGGTCGCGCCGTTGTCGTTCCGCAGAACGTTGCCGGTCAGTGTGCCATGACCGGAGAAGGAGTCGGAGACCGTGCCGAAGTCGTGGGACGGGGCTGAGAGCCAGCCTCCGGCCTGGGCCGCGACCGTGCCTGCGCCCACGGCTGCGACGGTGGCACCGATCGCTACGGCGATTCGGGTGGGCTTGCGGGAGAAGGGTCTTGAAGTCACACGCAGAACTTGTCGGTCAATGATGAACTCTGAGGGGGTATTTGGTGAAACCTCGATTCAGAAAGAACCGGCTCTTCGCAACTTTTCGATCAAATCGGATGGCGAGGGGTCGTGGCGCCCCCTCGCGGAAGAGCCTCCCGACGGCGGTGCGTTGCTGCCCCGAGGGAGTCCTGGGCCGACGACTGGTCGGCGGTGCCGGGCTGGGCCCGGGAGTCGACGTCGGACGTCGGCGGGCGACTGGTGTCGGACACCCATCCCGGAATCGGTGTCTGACACCGATCCCGGGATCGGTGTCAGACGTCGGCCGTGAGTCCGGCGAGATCGAGGACGGTTTTGCCGCGGCGCGGGCCCGTCGCCGCGGCAGTGTGCGCCTCGGCCGCACGGCGGGCGGGAAAGACGGCCTGGACGGGTACGCGGAAACGCCCCCGCTCGGCGAGGTTCGCGGCGAGCGCGAGCCCGTGGCACCCGTCCGGCTGGCCGCCGTAGCGACCCAGTGAGAGGCGTACTCCGCGGCCCGGACCTGTGAAGTCCGCGAGCGTGACCACCGGTTCCGGACCGCCGGTGAGGGCGATGAGGTCGTCGAGCGAGCCGGCCCCGGCGACGTCGAGCGCGCGGTCGATCCGTGGGATGCCGAGCGCGCGGACCCGTTCGGCCAGGCCGGGTCCGAAGGCGACCGGGATCGCGCCGAGACCCTCGAGAAAGTCCTGGCTGCCGGGGCGACCGGTCCCGATCACGCGGGCACCGCGCGCCGCCGCCAACTGCACGGCGATGCTCCCGACGCCGCCCGCCGCACCGTCGATCAGCAGCGTCGTGCCCCGCTCCTCGCCCACGCCGAGCAGGTCCAGTGCCCGGGTCGCCGTCTCGACCCCCGTCGCCGCGGCGCCCGCCTGCTCCCAGGGCAGGGCGGCCGGCTTCGCCGCCCAGAACGCCAGCACGGCGAACTCCGCGCTCGCCCCGCCCAGCCGGGCGACGTCGACCGCGCCGAACACCTCGTCGCCGACCGCGAAGCCCCGGACGCCCGCGCCGACCTCGTCGATCACCCCGGCCGCGTCCACGCCGGGGATGTGCGGCAGGCCGAGGCCGTCCCGCGAAGGCGAGTCCCCGCTCCGCAGCGCGAGGTCTACCGGTGACACCCCGCTGGTCCGGACCGCGATCCGCACCTCGCCCGCACCCGCGTGCGGCTCCGGCCCGGATCCGACGCCGAGCACCTCCGGGGGACCGAACCGGTCGAACTGTACTGCGCGCATGATCACCTCTCCGGCCCGGACCTCCCGGGCGCCGCCTCACGGTAGACATGGATGTGGAGCAGGTGTTCCGGATCGGTCCGAAGTGAGAGGTGCGGGAACCGTGGTGACTCGGAAAACACGGATGGACGCGGCGCACAACCGCCGGCACATCGTCGCGGTCGCGCGCGCCGCGTTCGCCGACGAAGGACTCGACCTGCCGATGCGGGAGATCGCCCGCCGCGCCGGTCTGGGCGTCGCCACGGTCCACCGGCACTTCCCGACCCGCGCCGACCTGGTCACGGCGGCACTCGCGGAGCACGTGGCGGCGTGCCGCGCGGACATGCGTGCCGCCCTCGACGAGCCGGACCCCTGGCGCGCGCTCAGCGGCACCGTCCGCGGCTTCGCGGAGCACCGGCTGCGGGACCGCGGGCTGAACGAGGCACTGTTCGGGCCCCACCCGGCGGCGACCGCCTTCGCCGCGGACCGCCGCGAGCAGGCGCGAGCACTGCGGCACCTCGTCGATCGCGCCCGCGCCGCCGGTGCCGTCCGCTCCGACGTCTCCGTGGACGACGTACGCGTCTGTCTCGCCGCCATCGCCTCCTTCCGCCCCACCCGCCCCGCCACCGCCCTCCACCGCCTCGTCGACCTCCTCCTGACCGGCCTCCGTCCCTGGGAGACCTCGGCACGGACCGGAGGGCGAAATGGTCCGGGTGACGTGAGCGAGGGCTGAGGGCGTAGGGCAGGTCAGTGCTCCCACATCTCCGGGCCGCCACCCCGCCACTCGATCGACCCGGACGTCGCGACCAGCTGCTCGTCCGCCTCCTCCAGGCCCGCTCGCCGCAGAAAGTCCGCGACGTCGAGCAGCCCGTACGCCATGCCGAGAAACTGCTCGCCCACGCGGACACGTCGGCCGCCGTCTTCGCCGGGCGGATACACGATCACGGGCTGGGGGGAGGCCATGGCTCCCAGCGTGTGGGGCGCGGGCCCGGGCCGCACGCCGGACTGCTCCTCGACAGCGCCGTCACCCCGGACGCGGGCCGCTCACGCGGCGCCGGCAGGAACCACCCGCTTCGAACGGTGACCCGCACGGGTGGTGTTCAGGCCGGATGGAAGGAACTCCCGCCGCCACCCCGCCGGGCGCGGGCCCGATCAGGCGATCCCGGTGCCGCGCAGAAGCAGCAACGCCACGTCCACCACCGCCACGGCCACCGCTGCCGCGAACGCCGCCCGCTCCCGGCGGCGCCCCAGCGCCGTTCCCGCCACCGCGACCAGGCCCGCCACCGCGAGGGCCGCCACTCCCCACCTGCCCGACGGTCCGGCGGGTCCCAGCGCCAGAACCGCGGACGCGGCCACCAGCGGCACCGGCAGCAGCAGTCGCGCACCGTCCGGACCCAGCCGCTGCGGCCACCCCCGTACTCCTGTCGCCAGGTCTCCGCGGATGTCCGGCAGCACATCGCCCAGGTGGGCGCCGACCCCCAGTAACGCCCCGGCGGTGACCAGCCACCAGGCCGGCCACGGCTGCCCGGGCAGCCCCAGCGCCACGAACGCCGGGAGCGCGGCGAAACCCACCGCGTACGGCACCCAGGACCACATCGTCGCCTTGAGCCGCAGGTCGTACGCCCATGCCGCCGCCACTCCGGCCAGGTGCGCGACGCCCGCCCGCAGGCCACAGCCGAACGACAGCGGTACGCACAACGCCAGTGCGGCATACGCGGCCACCCACACCTGCGTCACGCCCACCGTGCCGTCGACGACAGGTTTGCCCCGGCGCCCTGCGGCGATGTCCCGGCGCGCGTCGAACGCGTCGTTGCACCAGCCGATGGACAGCTGCCCGGTCACCACCGCGGCGGTGGTCAGGGCACAGCGCGCGACACCCTGACCCGCGGTCACGGCCAGCGCGGCCGTCAGGGCGGTGACCGCCACCACGGGTCCTGGGTGGCACGCCCGGGCCAGGCCACCCACCCGGTCGGTCCAACTCGTGGCCGCGCGGCGGGCCGTCGGCTCCTCGTAAGTGCCCATCCGCTCGATCGTAGGCGTCCCGGACCCGTTGCTTCAGTGTCCTTGCCGTGGCCCGCGAACGGGGTCCGAGCACGGCGTGGTCAGGAAGCCGTGGCCGGGAAAGCCGTGGCCGGGAAACGGCGCCGCTGCCTGGAGCAGGAGCTGCGGGGGAGGCCTGACCTGATCCGCGGGCGCACGACGAGCCCGGGCGGCGGGACCGTCATCTCGTCCGGCTTCCGCACGCGCCCGGGGACGGACGGCCGGACGGGCGATCCGTGGTGGCGGAGCACCGGTCCGGGGAACACGTGCAGAACAGACCACCCCAGTCGGTAACCGGACGGGAAGCAAATGACGCGGATCGCCGCCGTTCACGGTGCCCTCGCACCGCACCGTCGCACCCAGTCCGAGATCACCGACATGGTGGCCCGCACCTGTCTGCCCGCGGGCACCGACCGCCGGGTCCTCGACCGGTTGCACCGCAGCGCGCAGGTCCGCTCGCGCCACATGACGTTGCCGCTCGAACGGTACGGGGAACTCGACGGATTCGGCGCCGCCAACGACGTCTTCATCGCCGCCGCCACCGACCTGGGCGCCAAGGCCGTGCGAGACGCGCTGCACCTGGCCGGCCACTCCGCGGCCGACGTCGACCTGCTGGTCTTCACCTCCGTCACCGGCATCGCCACGCCCTCGATCGACGCGCGACTGGCCGGCCGCGTCGGACTGCGGCCGGACGTCAAGAGACTGCCCCTGTTCGGTCTGGGCTGCGCCGGCGGCGCCGCGGGCCTGGCCCGCATGCACGACCACCTGCTGGGCCGGCCCGACGACGTGGCGGTACTGCTGTCGGTCGAGCTGTGTTCGCTCACCTTCCAGCGCGACGACGCCTCCATGGCCAACATGGTCGCCACCGGACTGTTCGGCGACGGGGCCGCTGCTGTCGTCGCCCACGGCGCGAACCGCAAGGGCGGGACCGACGGCCCCACGATCGTGGACACACGCAGCCACCTGTATCCGGACACCGGGCGCGTCATGGGGTGGGACATCAGGGACTCCGGCTTCCAGGTGGTCCTCGACCCGCGGGTCCCCGATGTGGTGCGCCGCTACCTCGCCGACGACGTCGAGGGATTCCTCGGCGACCACGGTCTGAAGCCCAAGGACGTGACCGCCTGGGTGTGCCACCCCGGCGGCCCCAAGGTCCTGCAGGCCGTCACCGAGGCCCTCGATCTCCCCGACGACGCGCTCGACGTGACCTGGCGTCACCTGGCGGACGTGGGCAACCTGTCCTCGTCCTCGGTGCTCCACGTACTGCGCGACACCCTGGCCGAACGCCGCCCGCCGCCGGGCACGGCAGGTGTGCTGCTGGCGATGGGGCCGGGCTTCGCCTGTGAACTCGTCCTGTTGCGCTGGTAGGCCCGGCCCGTCGAACCCACAGGACAGGAGGACACGGGACACATGATCTGGTACGGACTACTGCTGGCCGCAGTCGCCGCCGAGCGTGTCGCCGAACTCGTCGTCGCCCGCCGCAACGCGCGCTGGAGCACCGCCCGCGGCGCCACGGTGACCGGGCAGGGTCACTATCCGGCGATGGTCGCCCTCCACACCGGTCTGCTGGTCGGCTGCCTGGCCGAGGTGTGGCTGGCCGGCCGGCCCTTTCTGCCCGCCCTGGCCTGGCCGATGCTGGCCCTGCTGCCGGCCGCCCAGGGACTGCGGTGGTGGTGCGTCCGCACCCTGGGACCCCGTTGGAACACCCGGGTGATCGTCGTTCCCGGCCTGCCGCTGGTGACGAGCGGCCCCTACCGCCGGCGGTGGCTGCGGCATCCGAACTATGTGGCCGTCGTCGCCGAGGGCGTGGCGCTGCCCCTGGTGCACACCGCCTGGATCACCGCGGCCGCGTTCACCGTGCTCAACGCCGCGCTGCTCACCGTGCGCATCCGCTGCGAGAACCGCGCGCTGGCCACCGCGACCACACCGTCCTCGACCACGCCCGCGCCCGCGTGATCGACGTACTCGTGGGCGGCGGCGGGCCGGCCGGTCTGGCCGCCGCGATCCACGCCGCGCTCGCCGGTCTGGAGGCCGTCGTGGTCGAACCGCGGACAGCGCCCGTGGACAAGGCCTGCGGAGAAGGTGTCATGCCCGGCGGTGTCGCCGCCCTGCGAGGACTGGGCGTCGAGGTCACCGGCCGCGAACTGCGCGGCATCCGGTACCTGGACGGCGCCGCGCGGGCCGAAGCCTCCTTCCGCGGCCTCGGAGGGCTGGGGATCCGCCGTACCGCGCTGCACTCCGCACTGCACCGGCGCGCCCTCGCCCTCGGCGTGCGCATGCTGCCCGGCAAGGTCGGCGAGGTTCACCAGAGCGCGGACACGGTCACCGCCGCCGGGATCACGGCCCGTTGGCTGATCGCCGCCGACGGCCTGCACTCCCCGGTGCGCCGAAGCCTGGGGCTGGAACTGCCGGGCCGTCCCCGCGGCCGGTACGGGCTGCGCCGGCACTACCGCGCCGAGCCGTGGACGGACTTCGTCGAGGTCCACTGGTCGCGGCACGGCGAGGCCTACGTGACCCCGGTCGGCGACGACCTGGTGGGCGTCGCGGTCCTCAGCGACAGCCGTCGCGGCTACGACGATCACCTGGCCGGCTTCCCGGCTCTCACGGCGTCGCTGCGCGGGCCGGTCGCGACGGAGGTACGCGGCGCGGGACCGTTGTTGCAGCGGGTGCGGCGCCGGGTCGCCGGCCGTGTCCTGCTCGTCGGCGACGCCGCGGGTTACCTGGACGCGCTGACCGGGGAGGGCGTCGCCCTCGCGTTGGCGTCGGCCGGGGCCGCCGTCCACTGCCTGGTCGCCGGGCGACCGGGCGCGTACGAGCGAGCCTGGGTGCGACTGACCCGGCGTCACAGGCTGCTGACCGGAGCCCTGCTGGCCGCGAGCCGCCGTCCCGCCACCGCCCGCCTCATCGTCCCCGCGGCGTCCCGGATGCCCCTGCTGTTCTCGGCCGCTGTCCGCGCACTGCAATAGGAGCGCCCGCGCCGCCAACGGGGTCCTCCTGTGCTGCTCGCGCGGCATGTGTTGCCGGCCGGCCACCGGCTACCGCAGCGGCGACGGCGCCTCCTCCCGGTCCTCGTCCTCCTCCTCGGGTTCGTCGGGAAGCTTCACGTCGCTGACCGCGATGTTGACCTCGACGGTCTCCAAGCCCGTCATCCATTCGACGGCGGAGATCACGCCCTCCCGCACGGCGCCCGTCACGTCCTGGATGGAGACGCCGTAGTCGACGACGATCTCCAGATCGATGGCCGTCTGCGTCTCGCCGACTTCGACCTTGACCCCACGTGAGACGGACTTGGCGGTGCCGGGCACGCGTTCCCGCGCGGCGCCGAAGGCCCGGGCGATTCCGCTGCCCAAGGCATGGACGCCGATCACTTCACGGGCTGCCGTTCCAGCGATCTTCTCGACCACACCATCGGCGATGGTGGTCCGGCCCTGAGCACCGTGGTCGCGGTCGTCGTCACGCGTCGCGCGGACGTCCTTGCTGATGGCGTTCCCCGTGAACATGCCACGGGACGCCTCGGGCTCTCCGGTGTCGGTCATAGCGGGTCGTCCCTTTCCGAGAGAGGAACCTGCCGTCCGAATTTCCACATTAAGCCGGTTTCCTCGATGACGCCGTCATGGTCGAAGCCGCTGGGGTCCCGCCGTCGGTCGATCGTGCGCCCGGCCAGGGCTGGGGGGGGCGGCCGTGCGGCCATCCGTTCCGAGCACTTCGGAGGCGTCGTGGTCCGCGGCCCCCGGAGTTCGCGCACCGCGTGGGGTACCCGGCGTCCGGATTCCCGAGACGTATCATCTGGAGGTCCTCATGTTCCGTGCCGTCGCCGATGTGCTCCGAACCGTCGGCAGTGCGACCGCCACCGTCGTGACCCTGCCGTTCAGGGCGCTCGCCCGGCTGTTCGGCGGGGCCTCCCGTTCAGCGCCCTGACGACCGGGGCGAGGGCGCATGACAGGCGTCAGTGCGCGGACCGGAAGACGGGTCCGGCCACGGTGAGACGCAACCCTTCCAGTGTGGCGGCCTGACGCTCGGCCCGCTCCAGAAGTTCGTCCAGGTGTTCGACGAAAAGTCGCTCGTCGGAGTCCGCCAGGGCCCGCAGGACCCGCCAGCATGCCGACTTGGCCTGGACACCCAGCAGCATGGACTCCAGCTCCAGGACGTCGCTGAGCGGGGAGCGGGAGAAGAGATGGCCGTTGGGCTTGATGCGGCCCGCCTTCTCGGCGAACCAGCCGAGGGCCACCTTCGCGTGGTCGGTCGACACTCCCAGGTCGGTCATGATCTGCGTCAGCGAGTCACGGTCCTGCTCCACCGCGTGGGCGAGTTCCGCCAGCGTGGTGCCGTGTTCCTGGTCCTTCTGCGTCTGTGCGGCCCGTCGGAAGAGTTCCAGTCCGGCGGTCGCGCCGGCCAGGTGGTCGTTGAGGTAGATCGCCAGCAGGTCTGCGCCCGCCGACTTCTTCGGGGACGGGCGGGAACCCGGCTCGTCGGTGGAGACGGCACGCATCTCGCGGTCCACCGAGGCGGTGAGTTCGCTCCAGCTGTCCTCGAACTTGGCGAGCCCTTCGCGTTCGAGGGTGTCCGTGACGTCCGTGAAGTCGACTCCTGCGCGTCGCAGCGCCTCGAAGTGGGCTGTCGAGGCGGCGTAGTCATCGGCGGCCGGCGCGTCGGAGGGCAGGGTGCCGTGGTCGGCGAACGCCGTCAGCGTGCTGCCGGGCATGGTGTTCACGGTGCCCGCGATGACGAGTTCACTGACGTACATCGTGTCGGGGTACGCCGGGTTCTTGACCCCGGTGGACGCCCACAGAGGCCGCTGCGGGCGGGCGCCGGCCGCGGCGAGGGCCTGCCAGCGGGACCCGGCGGTCATCTCCGCATAGGCCTGGTGGGCGAGCCGGGCGTTGGCGATCGCGGCTTTGCCCTTGAGCGCCTGGGCCTCGGGGGTGCCGAGGGCGTCGAGGCGGCGGTCGACCTCGGTGTCGACGCGGGAGACGAAGAACGAGGCGACGGAGTGGATGTCCGCCAGGTCGTGGCCGGCGGCCTGGGCCTGCTCCAGTCCGGTCAGGTAGGCGTCCATCACCGCGCGATAGCGGTCCAGGGAGAAGATCAGCGTGACGTTGACGCTGATGCCCTGGGCGACGACGGCGGTGATCGCGGCCAGTCCCTCGCGGGTGGCCGGGATCTTGACCAGAAGATTCGGCCGGTCGACGGTCTCCCACAGTTTCCGTGCCTGGTCGATCGTGGCATCGCTGTCCCGTGCCAGGCGGGGGTCGACCTCGATGGAGACCCGCCCGTCGGTCCCGCCGGTGCGCAGGTGCACAGGGCCGAACGTCTGGCAGGCGGCCCGTACGTCGTCGGTGGTGAGGGCGAGGACGGCGTCGTCGACGCTCACGCCCTTGCCGCCCAGCAGGCGCAGTTGCTCGCTGTAGCGGTCCCCTTTGGAGAGCGCGGAGGCGAAGATCGTGGGGTTCGTCGTGACCCCTACGACATGCTTGTCCGCGATCAGTTTCTCCAGCTCACCCCCGGCCAGCAGCTCACGGGACAGGTCGTCCAGCCAGACCGAGACGCCTGCTGCGGACAGCTCGGCGAGCGGATCCGACACGGGGGAATGAGACATGCGGTACCTCCAGAAGATGTGCGGCGCCGGTCGGCACGCCTGCTGTGCGTGCTCGTCGGCTGATGCCCGGGGGAGTGGGCGGGGCGGAAAGGGTTCGTACCTGGTGTCGGGGTGGCGAGACGTGGTGGTCGGGCCGCCGGCTGCCGTGGCTAGGGCGACGAGCGCCGGTCCCGGGCGACCGCTTCCGGCCGGCCGGCGGTGGGAGGCCGTTCGATCACTTGGCGCTGAATGGCCACGACAAACCCTTGCAAGTGGTGGGGAACTGGTCGAGAACGGCGAGTACCCCTCCGCCCGGGCATCATGCCGGGACGACGGCAGGCGTTTCCGTGCACGGCGCCGGCCGATCGGGAGGGTTCAGCGCAGGCTCAGCGCCGGACGGTCCGAGCGGAGTTCGGCCAGGAGGCGGGCCGCGTCGGTGAGAAGGGTGCCCTGCAACGTGGGCGCTGCCCGCTGGGGTCCCGGGCCCGACAGAAGTCCTTGCTGGATGATGTCGAGTTCGTCTGCGGCCTCGTCGATCAGCTCGGAGAGACGGCCCGAGTCGGTGAGGGAGGTCTTGCCCATCTCCTCCATCGCGGTGGCCACTGTCCGCAGCAGGGAGCCGAGGCCGGAGCGGAAGGCCGTAGGCAGCTTCTCGAGTTCCTGGCTGTCGATGGCGTGGTCCAGGGTGCGTGTGATGGACCGCAGATGGTCCAGGCACTGCTGGGCGACCGTGACGGCGTCGCGGGCCCGGGAAAGCGCTTCGGCGGCCCCACCGACACTCCGGCGTGGGTTGAGGAGACCGTTCTCCTCCTCCGCCCCGATGCTGCGGTGCAGGGCCTCGCAGTCGCCGGAGGCGCTGAGCCAGGCCTGGCGCCACTGCCGCACCTGGTCCCGACCGGGGGTCTCCCCGTCGAAGGCGTCGGCCAGGCTGTCGACGCGCCGGCTCATGCCGGTGAACAGGTCGGCGGCGGCCTCCTGGCGATGACGGGTGTGGCGGGCGGGAACGAGGGCGAGATGGGCGACGAGTCCGCAGAGCGCGCCGATGACGACGGACGCGGCCAGATGGCCGATGTAGTCGATGCGCCCTGCTCCCGAGGAGAAGGCGAAGAAGCCCACGACGGCGACCTGTGTGCCGTGCTGACCAAGCCGCTTCACCCGGCCCAGCCAGAGCGCGACCAGGGTGAGCAGGCCGAACGTCCAGCCGTGGATGCCCGCGACGGCCGCCAGCGCCGCGGCGAGAGTGGCTCCGACCGATATCGCCACCAGGTATTGCACACAGTCGCGCAGCGAGCGGTACAAGGTCGCCTGCAACGTCACCATGGCGGTGAACGGAGCGAACGTGGCGACCGCCGGCGGCAGGAACTGGCGGGTCAGCATCCACGCGATCATGGCCGCGACGACGGTCTTCACACCGAGGAGCAGGTCGTCCCGCTCGCCGCCCGGGGCCCGCACCGCCTGCCGAACGTAACCGGCTGCCCCCAGGACGGCCACCTTCACTTTTCCGGGCGCGCAATCCCACTTCGGCACGGGGGCACCACCTCCACCGTGCCGTTTGCCCGGCCGGTGCGTCACAAACGTGTCGGGGCCTCCCCTGCTGTGAGTGAGACGGAGAGGACGTGAAGGCCAGGTGAGGTGCGCATTCCCAGCGGCACGATCCGGATGCGCCGACGTGCTCTGGAAGCGGCGGTCGCACCGGGCCGAGGCGGACCCCTCGGGAACCTGCGCGGCTACTGGCCGGCCCCGAGGGGGGCTTCGATCGATGGCATCATCGCCGACTGCCGGGGTACCTGCGCCTCGGGTGGCCGCTGGTACGGACGCGAGCGGCGGCCGCAGGAGTGCCTCGTCCCGCGTCAGTGGACGTCGTCGTATCCGGTTCCACGACCGCCCGTCGGGCGCTCCGCGTGCCCCGGGAGCTCCGGCGGGGGACGCTGGGAGGGACGGCGGCGACTGTGGACGCGAGTCCGTTCGCCCGAAGCTCGCGTACCGCGTGGCCGCCCGTGACCGGCGGACCCGATCACCTCCGCGGAGCCCCGAGTACGCCGTCGTACGTCAGCAGAACCACCGTCCTACCCCAGCGAGAAGGAGTGTGACTCCGATGGTCACCGTGTCCCTCACCGGAGCGTCCCAGGAGGACGCTGCCGCCGTCTTCGATGTTCTGCGGACGGCTTTTCCCACCGACCGGGCCGCCGGCGACATGCCCCAGGAGCAGGAGGCCGGTCACTCCGTCGTGTGGACCGCGGAGTTCGAGCCGACACGGGAGCGCCTGAGCATGCCCGCCGGGCCGACCCCGCTCGAGGGTCCGCTCACCGCCACGCTGCAGGGCGGGTACGTCGCCGTGGACCAGCTCTGTGAAGCCCTGAGCGCCGCATTCGCCGTGCACGAGCAGGGCACGGCGTCGGGTGACCAGGAGAAGGAGGTCGATCTGCAGCTGCGGACGAAGCCGCAGTGAGGCAGGACTCCGACATCGCGGCGCGCTGACCGCCCGCCCCTCCGCAGCACCGCTCGCACGGCCGACCCACGAGGAGAAGAGCGCCATGGTCCAGATCGGCTACACGATGATGACCGAGCAGGCCGGTCCGCGAGAGCTCGTCGGCCACGTGGTCGGAGCCGAACGCGCCGGATTCGACTTCTCGGTCACGTCCGATCACTACTTCCCCTGGCTGGAGTCCCAGGGGCACGCCCCCTACGCATGGAGCGTCCTCGGTGCCGCGGCGCAGGCCACCGAACGCATTCCCCTGATGACCTACGTGACGTGCCCGACGACCCGCTACCACCCGGTGGTGGTCGCCCAGAAGGCCGCCACCATGCAACTCCTCTCACAGGGACGCTTCCGCCTGGGACTCGGCTCCGGGGAGAACCTCAACGAGCACGTGGTGGGAGGCGGATGGCCCGCCGCGCAGGTGCGGCTGGAGAAGCTCGAGGAGGCGGTGGAGATCATCCGCTCGCTCTTCGCGGGAGGATCCGTCAGCCGTCACGGTGCCCACTTCGACGTCGAGAACGCCAAGTTGTGGGATCTGCCCGACGTGCCCCCGCCGATCGGCGTCGCCGTCTCCGGTGACCGCTCGTGCGAACTCGCCGGTCACCTTGCCGACCTCCTGATCGCCACGGAACCCGAACCCGGCCTGATCTCCGCGTTCGACCGACACGGCGGCGCGGGCAAGCCCAAGGTCGGTCAGCTGCCGATCTGTTACGACACCGACCGCGACGCGGCGATCGCCCGCGCCCACGACCAGTTCCGCTGGTTCGGCAGCGGCTGGCCGGTCAACTCCGAACTCCCCGGACCCGCCGGATTCACCGGTGCCACCCAGTTCGTACGGCCCGAGGACGTGGCCCGGTCCATTCCCTGCGGCGACGACGTGGACGCCGTCGTCGAGGCCGTCGCCCCCTACGTGGATGCGGGGTTCACCGAGGTCGCCCTCGTCCAGATCGGCGGGGACCACCAGGAACCGTACCTGGAGTGGGCCCAGCAGAAGCTGCTCCCCGCCCTGCGCGATCTGTGAAAGGCCGAGATGACCACGAAACGTGCTGCGATCTTCGATGTCGACGGAACGCTGGTCGACACCAACCACCTGCATGTCGTCACCTGGTGGGAGGCCTTCCGGCAGGCGGGCCACCGGGTTCCCATGCGTGAGATCCACCGGGCCGTGGGCCTCAGCGGAGGGGACCTGATCGACCATCTGCTCGGCGAGGACCGCGACCGGGACGGCGACGAGCAGCTCACCGCGGCCCACCACGCCCTCTATGCCACGTACTTCGACCGGCTGCCGCCACTCGACTCGGCGGCCGACCTGCTGCGCGCCCTGGCGGCGCGAGGGTGGGAGATCGTACTGGCCACCTCGGCGGGTGGCGCGGAACTCGCCGCCCTGCGCAGGGCCATCGACGCGGACGACGTCATCCTCGGGTCGGCCAGCGCGGACGACGTCGCCGACGGCAAGCCCGCTCCTGATCCCGTCGCCGAGGCCAGAGCCCTGGCGGGCGTACCGAGCGGAAGGGCCGTGTTCGTCGGCGACACCGTCTGGGACATGAAGGCCGCCGCACGCGACGGGGTGACCCCCGTCGCGGTACTGTCCGGCGGGCTCCCGCGCGCGGACCTGGAGGCGGCGGGTGCCCGCGCGGTGTACCGGGACCCCGCCGACCTCCTCGAACACCTGGATACCAGCGTCTTCGCCGACCAGGAGTGACCGCGGCGGGAAGTGCCCTGGGGTACGCCCGCGTCATCGGGCGGGAAGCGCCCTGGGGTACGCCCGCGTCACCGGGAGAACAGGACCGGTCAGGAGGCGACCCTGACGTTCAGCCCGTAGTCCAGTTCAGCCCCGTCGACCAGCACCGCCTCGACCGTACGTGTTCGGGGGTCGATGTCGGCCACGATCCCGTCCCCGGCGTAGCGGGGGTAGCCCGAGGCGCCGGTCTCGCCCGTCGCCTCGACCACCGCTGAGCGCACGGCGGACTCCTCCACCGAGGCACCGCCTCCGTTTTCGACGTGTTCGGGGACCACCAGGACGTGGAAGCGCTGCGGCTCTGTAGTCATGTTCCGGTATTTAATCGCCTGTCCTGCCGACCGGGGACGAGGCGCACGACGGACTCGTGCAAACGGGTTCTGCCGTGCCCGCGGGGCGTCGTGCCAGGCCACCGACCAGCCGACCGCAACCGGCGTGCGACGTCGCGGAGTTCGGGTCGGCGGTGCGCTTGAACAGGAGCGGCGGAGAGTTTCCTGGGTGGCACCCGGGGCACCCGTGACACTGGCGATCATTCGTCCGCGATGCCCTGCACCATCCGAAAGGAGACACATGCTCTTCCTCGTCGCCGCTTTCCTTCTCCTCGGAGTCGTGGTGGGTGCTGCGGCGCACCTGCCGCTCCCCGTCACGCTGGCGGCCTCCACGGCCATCGGCTGCTGGTTGCTCGTCTACGGTCTGCGGAGGCACCGTGGCGACAACGGCACGGCGCGGAAGCCCGCTTCCTACAGCGGAGAGGAGGCCCGGTGAGCCGGCCCGTTCCCGAGACCGCGCAGGCGTCATGGCGTCGCGACCCGTACAGTCTGGCCGCGGCATCCTTCATTCTCGGCCTGGTCGGTCTGCTGGTCTTCAACCTGGTCCTGGGCCCGACCGCCGTCGTTCTCGGGCTTGTCGCCCTGCACCGCGGCACCACCCACCGCCATCGGGCGTACCTCGGGATCCTGCTGGGTGCCACAGATCTGATCGTGCTCGCCCTGGTGACCGCGGCCGACAACACCGTCGCCTGGCACCTCTGAGCGCATGCCGGACCACGGCACGGCCATGTCGCAGGCATCACCACCGTGATCGGTGCACCCCGGAAGTCGTCCGCGGACAAGGCCCGTTGACGGGGCCGCGAAAGGAGAACAGCAACCATGCGCATCGCATTCTTGACGGCGCCGGAGGGCGTCGAGCAGATCGAACTCACCGAGCCCTGGGAGGCGGTGACCGAGGCAGGCGGTGAGCCCGTTCTCGTGTCGACGAAGCCCGGCCGGATCCAGGCCTTCAACCATCTGGACAAGGCGGACACCTTCCCCGTCGACCAGGTCGTCGCCGACGTCTCGGCCACGTCCTTCGACGGCCTCGTGTTGCCCGGTGGCGTCGCCAACCCGGACGCGCTGCGCCTCGACGAAGGGGCGGTCTCCTTCGTTCGCGACTTCTTCGACCAGGGCCGGCCCGTGGCCGCGATCTGCCATGCCGCCTGGACACTGGTCGAAGCGGGCGTCGTCCTGGGCCGCGTGCTCACTTCGTGGCCGAGTCTGCAGACGGACATCCGCAACGCGGGCGGCACCTGGGTCGACGAGCAGGTGCACGTCTGCGACCAGGGCCCGAACGTCCTGATCACCAGCCGCAGGCCGGATGACCTGAAGGCGTTCCGTGAGGCGTTCCTGGCGGAGTTCGCGAAGGCGTCACCGAAGAAAGCGTCCTGACGGGCGCACCCCCTCGGCCACAGAGCCCGCGCGGGCAGGTCTTCGCGTCGGCACCGGGCGCGAAGACCTGGCCGACACGTCGTCCGATGGCGGCGGACCGTGCCCACGGCATCCGTAGCCGCCAGGAGGCGGAGGGCGTGCGGTCCTCCTGGCGGTGGTGCGGGGATCCGGCGAGTCAGCGGTCGTCGCGTCCCAGTGGCATGGCACGGCGGTCGTCCTGGTTGCGGGTGCTGCCGCGGCGGCCCTCGGTGTGGCCGCGGGCGGCGGAGGTGGTGGCAACAGCGGCGGCGACGGCGATGAGGGTCGCGACGGCGCCGGTGATGAGGTTGCTGGTGATGGATCGGGTGTGGGCGACGTCGCCGGCGACGACCCAGGGGGCGACACAGGTCCAGATGCCGATCACGGCGGCGGCCCAGGCCATGGAGTGGGTGCGCTCGTAGGAACTGCCGAGGCCTCCCAGGAGCAGCATGTAGGCGATACCGGCGATCAGGTTGGTCACCGTGAGCGTGGTGGCACCGTTGAAGCCGCATATCCAGGGGGACGCGGCGAGGTACAGGCCGGTGATGAGGGCCAGGGCCTCGATCATCTGGGCGCGTGGGGTGGTGGCGGCGCGGTCGTGCCGGGCGCGCAGCTCCACGAGGTCGGGGTGTTCTTCGATGGGCGCGTGATGGGTTGACGCCATGATGGCCTCCAAGGGAGAGGAGATACATCCACCATCTACCCATAAGGTCTACGTAAATACTTAAAACGGACATATCTCTCGCTCTGGCGGGAGGGTAGGTGAACGCGGGTGTCGATATGGTCACTCCACGTCACCTGGGGGCGCGGCAGTCTTTACCCCTTGCCTCCCGTGTGTGGCCCCGCCGCCGGCTCGTCGTCGCAGTACGCGGGTGATCGCCCGACCCCGCTTCGTGGGGGCGCCGTGGCGCGGTGAGCGGAGGCGCTGGGCGCTTGGGGCCTCGGGCCGCTCTGCGAGGATGTCCGGTAGGGACGTGCGGAGCAGGAACCATGTGACGGTGACCGGCCGCCCCGATGCCCCGGTGGTGATGCTCGCGCACGGATTCGGGTGCGACCAGAACATGTGGCGGCTCGTGGTGCCGCTTCTGGCGCCCGATTTCACCGTGGTGCTCTTCGATCACGTCGGAGCTGGGCGCTCGGACCTGTCGTCGTGGAGCGAGCAGCGCTACTCCACGACGAGTGGTTATGCCGAGGACGTCCTGGACATCTGCCGTGATCTTGCGCTCGGGCCCGTGACGTCCGTGGGCCACTCCGTGAGCGCGATGATGGGTGTTCTCGCCGCGGAACGGGAGCCGGACGCGTTCGCCGGCCTCGTCCTCCTCGCCCCGTCACCGTGTTTCATCGACGACCGGGCCTCCGGATACAGGGGAGGATTCAGCGCCCAGGACATCGAGGAACGGCTCGAGTCGCTGGACGCGAACTATCTGGGCTGGTCGGGTGCCATGGCCCCGGTGATCGCGGGCAATCCCGACCGCCCCGAACTGGGCGAGGAGCTGACCAACAGCTTCTGCCGCACCGACCCGGACATCGCCCGCAGCTTCGCCCGGGTGACGTTCCTGTCCGACAATCGCGAGGACCTCGCCCGGGTGCGGGTTCCGACCCTGGTCGCGCAGTGTTCCGGCGACGCGATCGCGCCGCCGGAGGTGGATGTCTTCGTGCGGTCGCGGATTCCGGGCAGTCGCCTCGTCACGCTGAACGCCACCGGTCACTGCCCGCAGCTCGCCGCCCCCGCGGAGACCGCTGCCGCCATCGCGGCCTTCGCCGGGCCCGGCCGATGACGTGCGGGCCCGACGGCAACGAGCGGAGCGAGAATTCGATCCCGCAGGGTCGGCTGGGCGACGACCACGCGATGTTCTCGGCGCTGCTGGAGGACAGCGTCGAGGATCTGTACGAACACGCGCCGTGCGGTTACCTCTCCACCACGCTGGACGGCCTCATCGCGAAGTTCAACACCACGTTGCTGGACTGGCTCGGCTACACCAGCGCCGACCTGGTGGGCCGCAGGAAGTTCTCCGACCTGCTCACCGTGGGCGGTCGCCTCTACCACGAGACCCACTTCGCTCCGCTGCTGCGCATGCAGGGCGAGATCAGCGGCGTCGCCCTGGAACTCAGAGCCGCCGACGGCAGCCGTCTGCCGGTCCTGGTGACCTCCACCATCCGTACGGGCACCGGCGGGGAGCCCCTGCTGATCCGGACCACCGTCTTCGACGCCCGCGACCGCCGTGCGTACGAGGTCGAGCTCCTGCGCGCCCGCCAGGAATCGGATCGGGAACGCGAACGTCTCAAGCGTCTGAACGTCACCCTGCAGCAGACGCTTCTGCCGCCCACCCTGGTCGGCGTGCCCGGTCTCGACGTCGCCGCGCACTACCATGTCGCCTCCGCCGACGAGGTCGGCGGCGACTTCTACGACCTGTTCCCTCTGTCCGCCGGGACCTGGGGATTCTTCCTGGGCGACGTCTGCGGGAAAGGCGCGGCAGCCGCAGCCGTCACCTCCCTGGCCCGCTACACACTCCGCGCGGCCGCTGTGTACGACCCCGACCCGGCTGCCGTGCTCACCAATCTCAACACCGTCCTGAACCACGAGTATCACGGCCAGGATCCGCGGTTCTGTACCGTCATCTTCGGCCTGCTCACCCCCGACGGCGAGGCGCGCGGCTTCAGGGTCAGCCTGGCGAGCGGGGGTCACCCTCCGGCCCTGCTGTTGCGCGCGGACGGCCGGGCCGACTTCCTGCCCACGGTCGGCGGCCAGTTGATCGGTGCGCTGCCCGACGCCCGCATCCGCACCACCACGGTCCGCCTCGACCCCGGCGACACGCTGCTCCTGACCACCGACGGCCTCACCGAAGCCCACTCCGCGAGCGCCGGCCGCCGCTACGGCGACGAGGCCCTCCTGGAGTTCGCGCAGGAACTGGCACCCACCACCGCTCATGACGCCGTGGCCGCGATCCGGGACCTGCTCGACACCTTCGGTACCGGTGTGGACGACGACGCGGCCGTACTGGCCCTCAACGTCCCCCGATCGACCGGTGACGAGCAGCCCTGATCCGCGAACCGGCCATCCCTGGCCGCCACACCCCTGCCGCCCGGTCATCGACCGGCCGGTGATCCGAACCGCCACACTGCTCCGGACGCGGGCGGCCCGCTGCCCGGGCTGGTCCTCGCACCGGGTCGGCACGCCGCCGTTGGCCGGGCACCCGAAGCGCGGTGGGTGGGGAAGACGCCCGTCAGCCGGACCATGCGGAAGTTCCGGCTGCCGCGCGCCCGCAGTGGCCTGGACGCCAGGGCGCCGAGGGCTGCGGGCGCGTACGACGAACGAGACCTCAGCGACGCCCGCGGGCGTTGAGCCGGGCGGCCTGGCGTGTCAGGTGATCGCGTTCGGCGAGGTCGGGTGCCTTTCGGGCCGCCTCGGCGTACAGCCGTGCGGCGGTCGCCAGGTCGCCGACACGCTCGTGGAGGTAGGCCGCCGCCGCGGTGTGGCGGGGCAGCGAGTCGTCCAGCGCCTTGAGTGCCGCCAGACCGGCGCGCGGTCCGTCGGCCTCGCCGACGGCCACCGCTCGGTTGAGCCGGACGACCGGGCTGTCGGTCAGGCGCGCGAGTTCGTCGTACCACTCGACGATCTGCACCCAGTCGGTCCCCTCGGCGGTGGGCGCGTCGGCGTGGAGTGCCGCGATGGCCGCCTGGGTCTGGAACTCGCCCAGCCGGTCGCGGGCGAGGGCAGCCTGGAGGATCGCGACACCCTCGGAGATCGACTCGGTGTCCCACCGGCCGCGGTCCTGCTCGGCGAGCGGCACGAGACTGCCGTCGGGCGCGGTCCGGGCGGCGCGCCGGGCGTGGTGCAGCAGCATGAGGGCGAGCAGCCCAGCCACCTCGGGGTGGTCGATCGCGGCCGCGAGCTGCCGGGTGAGCCGGATGGCCTCGGCGGCGAGGTCGACGTCGCCCGAGTAGCCCTCGTTGAAGACCAGATAGAGGACCCGCAGCACGGTGGCGACGTCGCCGGGCCGGTCGAACCTTCCCCCAGCCCTCGTCTTCGCTCGAGTTGGGGATACCCCGGCGCCGGAGACGGTGCGCTTGGCCCGGCTGATGCGCTGTGCCATGGTCGCCTCGGGCACGAGGTAGGCCTGGGCGATCTGGCGGGTGGTCAGCCCGCCCACGGCGCGCAGCGTGAGCGCGACCGCGGACGACGGCGTCAGCGACGGGTGCGCGCACAGGAAGTAGAGCTGGAGCGTGTCGTCCGCCGCGGGCGCGGGACCGGGCGCCGGCTCCCTGTCGACGGACTCCTCGCGCCGGCGGCGGGCGGCGTCCGCCCGGGTCGCGTCGAGGAACCGGCGCCAGGCCACGGTGACCAGCCAGCCCTTCGGATCCCGGGGCGGGGTGTCCGGCCAGACCCGGACCGCCTCGACCAGCGCGTCCTGCACGGCGTCCTCGGCCGCCGCGAAGTCGGCTCCGCGGCGGACGAGGATCCCGAGCACGCTGGGCGTGAGGCTACGGAGCAGAACCTCGTCCACCGGAGAGCTCATTCGGTGACGGTGGGGTGCACGCCCAGGAACGGACGCAGCTCGAGCCACTCGTGGATCGGCTTGCCGCCCGCCCCGGGGGCGGCCGACAGTTCGCCGGCCAGCTCGACGGCGCGCTCGTAGGTGTCGACGTCGATCACCATCCAGCCGGCGATGAGGTCCTTGGTCTCGGCGAAGGGGCCGTCGGTGACCGGCGGCCGACCCTCGCCGTCGTACCGGACGAAGGTCCCCTCGGGGGAGAGCGCCTGGCTGTCGACGAATTCGCCGGTCTCCTCGAGACGGTCCGCGAAGTCGCGCATGTACTGCACGTGGGCCGAGATCTCCTCAGGCGTCCACTGGTCCATGGGCACGTCGTTGGCCGGAGCGGGGGCGCCGCGGTAGTGCTTGAGCAGCAGGTACTTGGCCATCGTGGTTCTCCTCGGTGCTGGTGCGACCCATTGTGGACGCGTTCGATGCAGGGACGGAGCAGGTCACGGATTCTCGACATCGCCGAGCTGACCGGGAAGCATTTTTTTGAGGGGACCGTGGTCCGGTCCGGATGGCCGGCGCAAGGTCGGCCTGGCGCGGTGCGCACCCGCAACCCGTGCTGCGGACCCGCAACAAGTGCGCACCGCGCCCGCGCCGCCGTCCTGGCCGGCCGGCCAGGACGACAGGACGTTTCGCCTTCAACAGGCCTTCAGGTGTGCGACGGGCGGGGCCGACGGGATCGTCAGGCCCTGCTGGGCGCTGCGGCGGTCACGAACCGGGTCACCGCCCGGGCGAAGGCCTCCGGTTCCTCGAGGTGACCGAAGTGCCCGCTGTTCTCCAGGATCAGCAGGTCCGATCCGGGAATCAGTCGGTGCAGTTCCTCCGCCCACCGCACCCCGCAGATGACGTCATGCCGGCCGACGACGACGAGAGCCGGCACGGAGAACGAGCCGAGGTCCTCACGGTCGTCGATGACGTCGGGGGAGAGGTTCGCGTCCAGCCCCGAGATGTGGGCGGCCCGCACCGAGGCGCGGAAGGGGGCGAACTCCTCCTCCCGGCCCCAGTAGTCGGCGAAGTAAGAGGGCAGCAGCCCCTTGGCGACCGCGGTCATCCGTACGTCGTCGGAGATGGTGGGGACGGCCTGGAAAGACGCCAGGACCTCGGGGAGCCCGGGATGGCCGGCGTGGCGTGCCGCGAACAGCCGCACCAGGCGCATGGCCTCGGCGCCGTGTTCGGGCCCGGTCAGTGGTGCGCTCTCGTAGAGGATCACCCCGGCGACGCGCTCAGGGTGGTGCAGGGCGTGGTACTGGACGACGAAGCCGCCGTGCGAGTGACCCAGGAGGTGCACCTCGGGGGCGCCGAGGTGTTCGATCAGCGCGCCGAGGAACCGGCTGTAGCGGGCCCGGGTGTAGCCGTGGGGGTGGGAGGGCAGACGGCCGGAGGCGCCGCTCCCGATCGGCTCGGGGTACACCATCGTCAGGTGCCGCTCCAGCGCGGGCGTGCGCAGGTACGCCCAGTCGATGCCCGGTCCGCCGGAATGCGCGACGCACACCGGCCCAGTGCCGTGGACGTGATAGCGCTGTGCGACTCCGTCGATCTCGACGGTGTGGGTTCCGGCGGCCAGGGGGTTCGTCTCGAAGGTGGTCATGGGGTCTCCGTGTCCGGCAGGTGTCGATGACACCGGCAGGACGCGGGGGAGAGGACGAAGTTCGATCCGGGGCACGTGATGCCCGTCACATCGGGGCGAGCGACTGGAGGGCCCGCACCGGCCTGGGGTGCAGGAGGCGCAGCCGGTGCGGACGACCGGCGTCGTCCAGGGTCATCAGCCAGGCCACCGAGGGCGGGCAGTGTTCGGGGTTGTCCGCGGGGTTGAGGAGGTCCATCTCCCAGACGACGAGGGAGCGGCCGGCCACGGTGTGGACGAGGCGCTGGCGTACACCGGCCTCCAGATCACCGTCCATGCCGCGTGCCAGGACGTTCCTGCCGCCCACCGGCTCGTTCCCCCTGAGCAGGGCGATCTCGGGCGACCAGCGCTCCGTCATCAGCGCGCCGAAGCGTCCGCTCTCGGCGGCGGCCAGTGTCTCGTGTGCCTCGGCACGGCTGGCGCGGACGCGCTGTGCGGTGTCGCCGTGCGGGGCGTCCGCCGTGGCTGCGAGAGCGGTCGCGAGCCTGGCCCGTCCTTGGCTGAGCCGGCTGCGGACCGTGCCGACCGGGACCCCGCAGGCGTCGGCTATCCGCTCGTAGGAGGTGACGGTGGTGCTGAAGTGGCGCAGGATCAGGGGCAGGCGCAGCGTGGGAGAGAGCTCCTCCACGGCCTCCCAGATCCAGTTGCGCATCGTGTGGTGCTCCAGCCAGCGTTCCGGAGCGGTGTCCGTGGAGGGCACCTGCAGATCGTCGATCGGCAGGGAGGGAACGGAGGCGCGCAACAGGGACCGGCTGGCGTTGCGCACGATCATCCGTAGCCAGGCGCCCACGGCCGCCGGGTCGCGGACGTCCCGCACGCGGCGCAGCGCGGTCACGGCCGCGTCCTGGACCACGTCATCGACGTCGGGCCCCGGCCCGAGGATGCTCAGCGCCACCGCGCGCATACCCGCCCGGTGCCGTTCCAGCAGCAGCCCCAGGGCGCTGACCTCACCCGCCTGTGCCGCGCGCGTGAGCACCGCGTCCTCGAGATGTACGGCTTCACCTGAGTTCTGGTTCATGGATTCCTCTTCCCGCGCCCGCCGTCGTGCGTGACCGTACTACGGGGTTGCCGGGTTCCCCTCCGTGCGACGGACACCGGGACAGGCGTCGGCGTGCGGGACGGAGCCCGACCGGACGGCGTCATCCGGTCAACTCACCGACGGCCCGCGCTCCAGCAGGGTCGTCACCGCGGCCCACCTCGTCCACCGGTTCACAGGCTCGTGAGGAGGCCGTCGAGCGGGGTCGGTATCCGGTGGGGGTCGAGGGCCTCGACGAGGAGGCGGCCGTAGCGGATCTTGCGGCCTCGCTTCGTGCCGAGGAAGCGCCGCAACTGCTGTGGCCGGGGCCGACCGTGGTGTGCGGGCTGGCGCAGAAAGGTCCGCCAGGCACGGAGGTCGCCCTCGGCCTGGATGATCTCCTCGACCCTTGCTGTGCCCAGCGCGCGGATGAGTTCGTCCTCCAGATCCGAAACGCACACGAAGAAGCCCCCGTACGGCGCCCGTGCCCGCTCCAGGCCGCGTTCGTAGAAGCCCCGCTCGCCCTCGTCGCACAGCCCGGTCAGACGCAGACCGAGGCCGGGCGGTCCGAGGAGGCCGGCGTAGCGGCCGACGCTCATCGCCCCGCCCATCGGTACGACGCACACCCCCTCGGCGGCCAGGTCCCGGCCACACCGGGCGGCCAGCGCCTCCACGGCCGCGAGGTCACTCAGGCCTTCCAGCAGCACGGCCGTCCGTATCCCCAGTCGTACGGCCAGATCGCCCGCCGGCCCGTCGGGACCGCCGGTCGCCCAGACACCGACCGCGTCCCGGAACGCCCGCATCTCCGCCATGGAGCGAGTCTGCACCCCCGGCCGACGGCACGGCACTGGAATTGTGCGACGTCCCCGCCCGCGACGCCCGGTGCCCTCGCCGCCCGGGCGGCCGGTGAAGCGCGTCTCCTGGGAGGATCCCCCATGGACGCCCTCCCCGGAGCGTCGGCGGACGCGTGTCGAACCGTCAGTAGGCCTTACTCAGACCGGTGTTGGTCATCGGCAGGGGCCCAACTCGGACCATCTCGAGCGACTGTCGCCTCATCGCGCATGTTCTCTCCAACGATGTAAATCATCCTTAGGGACACCGCGCCAAGGCCGTACTCCCGGGCGACTCGGGAGTTCTCCGATGACTCCGAGTGCGACCGGGGCGGGGTGACGAGTCAACTGGACGACGTGAGAAGGAGCCGCATATGAGACCCCGGTCAGCGAGGCGACTGCTGAGATCCCTGCGAGGGCGGACCGGTCTTGCCGTGGTCCTGTGCACCACCGCCGCCATGACAGCGACCGGTACCGGTCCGGCATCGGCGGACGGATCGCACGGTCACCCCCGGATACCGACCGTTTCGGCAGGAGACGCCCGCTTCCAGATCCTCTCACCGACCCTGATACGCACCGAGTACGCCGGTGACGGGAAGTTCACCGACGCCCCGACGTTCAACGCGATCGGTCGCGACGGGTTCACCCCGACCGCGTACACCGCCAAGACCTCCGGCGGCTGGCTCACCGTCAGGACGAGCGCCATGGCTCTGCGGTACAGAATCGGCTCGGGGCGGTTCGACGCGCAGAACCTCACGGTCCAACTGCCGGCCGGCGCCACCCCGGTGACCGCCACCCCGTGGCAACACCTGACCTGCGCGCTCCAGGCCCTGTGCGAGGCCGAGAACCTTCGGTCGAGCGGGGTCTCCGTCGCGTCCGATCACCAGGGCTACACCGGGAGCGGCTTCACCGCCGGATTCGAAGGCACCGGCAGCTCACTCTCCGCTGACATCGATGTCAAGAGTGCGGGCACGTACCAGCTCGACCTGCGGTACGCCAACTCCCGCGGCGGGGACGGCCAGTCCGAGACCCGTACCCTGACCCTCTCCGTGGACGGCGGCGCCCAGCAGAAGGTGAGTCTGCCGGCGACGGCGAACTGGGACACCTGGGATCTCGTCCCCGCGCGTGTCCCACTCGGCACGGGACACCACACATTGACGCTGACCCGCACCGCGTCGGACTCGGGCAATGTCAACATCGACAGCGTCGCCCTGGTCCACCCGGGCGACGCCTACCCGCCCGCATCCAGCACCGCGATCGCGGACTGCCGGTTCGGCGTGAGCTGCGAGGCGGAGGCCGGGCGCATCGGCGGCACCGCGGTCGGCGCCACCGATCACAAGGGATACGCCGGCAACGGCTTCGTCGCCGAGCTCACCCAGGACTCGAGCCTCACCACCCATGTGGTGGACGTTCCCGCAGCCGGCACCTACACCCTGCGAGTCCGCTACGCCAACGGTGTGGGCGCCGACGGTCGGCACGACACGCGCACCGCCTCCGTGTCCGCCGGAGGGACCACCGGCACCCTGTCCTTCCCGGCAACGGAGAACTGGGACACGTGGCAAAGCGCCTCCGTGCCCGTCACGTTGAAGGCGGGGGCGAACGACATCACCCTGAGCTGCCCCGACGCGGCGAGCTGCCACGTGAACGCGGACACCGTCTCCGTGGCCGCGCCCACCGCCGCCGCGCCGCCGCCGCACCTGGCGCTCGGCGGATACCGCCGCGGCCTGGACGGCGTCACCGGCAACGGCGACGCCCCCGTGACCACACCCGGGCTGCTCGACCAGGACGGCTGGTACCTGCTGGACGACACTCCCTCGGCGCTGTACGACATCGCCTCGCAGAAGGTCACCCCACGTCCGGAGCACGGTGGTGAGCCCTACCAGGACGGCTACGTCTTCGGCTACGGCCACGACTACAAGCGGGGGCTCACCGACCTGGCCACGCTCACCGGGCCCCCCGCGCTGCTGCCTGCCTGGGCGTACGGCGTCTGGTACTCGGAGTACATCGACCGCACCGCTGCGGACTACGAGAACACGATCCTGCCGAAGTTCCGGTCCGAGGGCGTCCCGCTCGACGTACTTGTCACGGACACCGACTTCAAAGCCGTGAACTCCTGGAGCGGTTGGGAGATCGACCCCGCCAAGTTCCCCGACCCGAAGGGCTTCTTCGACTGGTCCGCCTCACAGGGCCTGCACAACACGCTCAACGTCCACCCGAGCATCCTCGCGTCGGACCCTCAGTTCGGCCAGGCCATGGCCACGGCCAAGGGCAAGCTGCAGAAGGGCGGTTGTGCCGCGGACGCCAGCGTCACCCACGACTGCTACACCTTCGACTTCGCCGATCCCGACCAGCTCAAGGCATACATGGACCTGCACCGGACCATGGACCAGCAGGGCAACGACTTCTGGTGGCTCGACTGGTGCTGTGACGCGACGCAGTCCTCGCTGCCGGGAGTGACTCCGGACGCGTGGATCAACCAGCAGTACGCCACCGCCACGGCCAAGTCCCACGGCCGCGGGTTCGTCCTCTCGCGCGCCTACGGGTCCCTTCAGGCCGGCGGATACAGCGGTCAGCAGGCGCTGCCCACCGGCCCCTGGGCGGACAAGCGCACCACGGTGCACTTCACCGGCGACACCTCCTCCACCTGGGGAACGCTGAAGCTCGAAGTGGGCTACACCCCGGGCGAGTCGGCCGCAACGGGGATGGCCGCCATCACGCATGACATCGGCGGCCACAACGACACCACCGGGCTGACGGGCTCGGAGCGGTACACCGTCGGCGGGCAGACCCGCACCACCTCCAAGCTGCCCGACGACCTGTACGCGCGCTGGGTCCAGTTCGGTACCTTCCAGCCCATCGACCGTCTGCACAGCAACCACAGCGACCGGCTGCCCTGGCAGTACGGCTCGACGGCCAAGGAGTCGGCGGAGAAGTTCCTCAACCTGCGCGAGAACCTCGTGCCGTACACCTACACGCTCGCCGAGGAGGCGAACCGGACCGGCGTACCGATCGTCCGGCCCACCTACTTGGAGTATCCCGACGAGCAGCAGGCGTACGCGACCGCCGACAGCGAGTACTTCTACGGCCCCGACGTACTGGTCGCCCCCGCCACGACTCCCGGGACGTCCACCACGACCTCGGTGTGGTTCCCGCCCGGCCGGTGGACCGACTACTTCACCGGAAAGACGTACACCGGCGGGACCACCCAGGAAGTCACCACCGACCTGGGCACCATGCCGGTGTTCCTCAAGGCCGGTGGCGTGCTGCCCACCAGGACGCACGACGTCGCCCACGACGACCACAACGCGCTGACGGACGTCACGCTCACCATCGCCGCGGGCGGCTCGGGGTCCTCCAGCCTCTACGAGGACGACGCGACCGCCACGGGCGGGGGCCATGGTGCGACCACGGAGATCCGGTACAAGGAAGCAGGCGGGCGTCACACGGTGTCGATCAGCCCCACGAAGGGCTCCTTCCGCGGTCAGGTCGAACACCGCCGGTGGACCCTTTCGATCATGGGAGCGAGCAGGCCGACCCGCGTCACCGCCACGGGGGTGCACCTGTCCCCCCAGGCGTACCACTGGGACGCCGCCACCGGGATTCTGACCGTGGACGTTCCACGGCACACCGTCCACGCACCGATCACCGTGACCTACCGGTAGGAGCCGGGAACCACCGCTGAGCAACATCGTCGCGGCCGCGGCGGACCGGCGCGAAGCGCGCCCGCCGCGGCCGCGAATCCCGCAGCGCACATCAGAGCCGAAGCGCGTCCGAAGCGTACTGCCACAGACGATCAGCCGCCTTCGGGTCGAGGGCGTGCGCGGCCACGCCACCCGGAGTGGCGCTGTCGTTCGTCACGAGGGACGCTTCCTGGTTGTCCTCGAAGTAGCGGCCGGTCACACCGTCGAGCAGGGGTGACGCCGCGAGCAGCACGGAGGTCGCCGCTCCCTGAGCCGGAGTCTTGTAGTACGGCAGCGGAGTGAGGTTGCCTTCGGGATCCATGACCCCGAACGAACGCATGGTGTCGTCGTCGAGGTGCCGCTGCAGATTGGTGAGAATATAGCCGGGATTGAGGGCGTTGACCGTGATGCCTTCCCCGGACCATCTGGTAGCGCCCACGGTAAAGAGAACCTCTGCCGATTTCGACTGACCGTAGGCAGTCCAGGGGTCGTACGGACGCCGCTCGAAGTGAGGGTCGTCGAAGTCGAAGGGCGCGTTCAGGTGCGCTCCGGAGCTGACCATCACGACCCGAGCGGAGCCGCTTTCCGACAGGGCGCCGTGCAGGGCCGTGGCGAGAGCGAAGTGGCCGAGGAAATTCGTGGCCAGCTGGAGTTCCCAACCCTGTGCGGTGACCACTCTCCGAGGGACGGCCATGATGCCGGCGTTCGCCACGAGCACATCCAGCGGCCCCCTCCAGTCCTGCGCGAAGGCCCTGACCGAAGCCAGGTCGGAGAGATCCAGTGGCGCGATCCGTACAGAGCCGGTTCCGGCGGCACCGGCATCCTCACGGAGAAGCGGTTCCGCCACCTCTGGACGGCGGGCCGCGATGGTGACCTCCGCTCCGGCCGCGGCGAGAGCCCTGACGGTCTCGGTGCCGATGCCGGATGCGCCGCCGGTGACGATCGCGCGTCGACCCGTGAGATCGACCCCTTCGATCACTTCGGAGGCTGTGGACTGCGCGGAGAAAGGGGTGACCAGAAGTTGTTCAGAGTTCACAGGGGTGCCTTTTCGAAAAGCGCGGGCTGGATATGCCCCGACCCTAGGACGAGCCGACCCGTACCTACCATCATCAGCAGTCCGAGAGACTTTATCGAGCGTCCAGGGGAGATACGTGGATTCCCTTCTCAGAAGGTGAGCACGAGCCTGCCGCGCACACCGCCCGCTTCGAAACGGCGATGTGCCTCGGCTGCCCGGTCGGCCGGGAACTCCTGCGCGACCCTCAGCGAGATCCGGCCTTCCTCCGCGAGGACGCGCAGGGCGTCGGGCTTGTCGTTGGCATGGCGGTAGTCCGGCACGAACAGGTGTCGGACCGTCACGTTCCCGTGTGCGTCCGGGGGAGGGGTACCGGGTTCCCGCTCGCTGCGCACCAGCGCCGTCCGACCGCCTGGCCGGACGGCGGGGAGTGCCTCGGCGCCCATGACCGCGGCGTCCACCAGGGCTTCGACGCCACCGGGAACGACCTCGCGGACACGCCCCGCGATACCGGCTCCCCGGGGGACGATCCGATCGGCGCCCAGCGAGCGAACCAGCTTCTCGTCGGCGGGAGCCGCGTCCGCCACGACGCGCAGTCCGTCCGCCTTGGCCGGCTGCACGACGTATCCGCCCACAGCGCCCGCGGCTCCAGTCACGGCGATCCAGTCCCCGGGAACCAGGCCCAGCAGGTCGAGGGCGCGGCGTGCGGTCAGCCCGTTCATCGGAAGAGTGGACGCCTCGGCGTGTGTGGTCCCGGCCGGTGCCCTGACGACCTGTCGGGCGTCGAGGACGATGTACTGCGCGTAGGCGCCGCCGGAGGGTCGATGGGGATGACGATCGCCATCACACGGTCACCGGCCCGCAGGTCGGTGACCGTGCCCGGACCGATCTCGTCGACCACGCCCGCCGCGTCCATGCCGGGCCGGTAGGGCGGGGTCAGGCGTCCCGCGAGCATCTGGTCGATGTACCCGTTGCTAAGAGCCTCAGCTGCTCTCAGCATTCCGGGCATTTCGGCCCGGAAGGTCCGTCTCGTCACCAAAGCGTGAGGGCTTCGGCGTGAGTACGGTCTCTCGCTTCCTCCTGCCGCTGGTGCGGCAGGGTTGCGCCACCTGCCCGCCCCGCGCTCGCCTTGCGGCGGGTGCGGGTGGCGCGGGTCTTCTGGTCGGCTCCACGAGGCTTCGACACCACCTCGGTGGTGTCCTGGTCTCCAGCCACTCCGGTACCAGTCAGGCAGGCTGCCGCGAGAGCGGCGAGGTTGAGTGCGGCGTTGTCGTCCCGGTCGATGACCAGGCCGCAGGTGTCGCATTCGTAGGTCCGGACGTGCAGCGGCAGCTTGGCTTTCACCGCGCCGCACCCGGAACAGGTCTTCGAGGAGGGGTACCAGCGGTCCGCGGCCACGAGGTGGGTGGTGTGGCGCTGGCGGGTTTTATAGGTGAGCTGGCGTCGGATCTCTGCGAATCCGGCGTCGGCGATCCTGCGCGCGAGGCGCCGGTTGCGGAGCATCCCGGCGACGTTCAGGTCCTCGATCACGACCGTGCCGTACTCGGCCGCAACGCTCGTGGTGAGCTTGTGCAGGGCGTCCGCGCGGAGGTTCGCCACCCGGTGGTGCACGCGGTTGCGGGCGGCGTTGGCCTTCTCCCACCGCTTCGACGGCTTCTGTCCGGTGCGCCGGTCGGGGCCCTGGCGGCGGGAGACGATGCGAGAGGCGCGGCGCAGCTGCTTGCGTGCCCGGTCGTAGTGTCCGGGGTTCGCGACGGTGCGGATCTCACCCGTCGAGTCGGCCATGACCGCGAGGGTCTTCACGCCGAGGTCGATGCCGACCGCCACGTCCGGCCGCGCCACACGTTCGAGGTCGCGCTTGACCTCGGCCTGGAAGGCGACGTACCAGCGTCCGCGCTCGTGCCGCACGGTCGCGGACAGGATCCGGGCCGTCCCGGCCTCAACGCGCGCGAGGAGCTTCACCGTGGGCTCGTGGGTACGGATCGTGCCCAGCCTCGGCAGCGTCACGTGCCGGCCGCCCGTGTCCACGCGGATCGCGCCGGTCGTGAACCGGCAGGAAAGACGGGCCTTCCGCTTCGACTTGAAGCGGGGCGTACCCATCCGCTTGCCGTGCCGCTTGCCCTGCTTGGACTTGGTGTAGTTGTCGAACGCCGCCGCAGCGTTGGCGAGGCCGGTGTTGTACGCCTCTTTGGAGTTCTCCTCCCACCAGGCGGCGAACCTGGGGTCAGCGTGCTTGGTCTCGTTGAACGCCTTCCTCAGTGCGGGCAGCGACCACGGCCGCCACTGCGTCAGCCCGGCCTCGGCGATGCCGTAGGACTCCTCCGCGCGGCGCTGCCACCACGACGCGGTCACCCAACCGACAGCCCAGTTGTACGCGGCACGCGCCGCGCCGCAGTGCGAGCGCAGCGCGTGCTCCTGAGTCGTGTTCGGGTCCAGGGCGAACCGGAACGCCTGAACCTGGAACCCGGGCTGTGGCTGGAATTTCTTCACTCGGCAGCCTCGCCGGTCGCCACGGCCACCGCGCGGGCGGCCCGGTCCTTCGCCGCCCGCCGCCCGTACAGGCGGGCACACATCGAGGTCAGCACCTCGGTGATGTCGCGCACCAGGTCATCGGCGGTCTCGGTGGGGTCGAGGACAACCAGGCGCCGCCCGGAGGCGGACAGGACGGCTTCGAGATGCTCGACGCCGAACCGGGCCAGCCGGTCCCGGTGCTCGACCACGATCACCGCGGCCCGCGGGTCGGACAGCAGGCGGTGCAACTTGCGCCGACGCCCGTTCGGCCCCGAGCCGACCTCGGTCACGACCTCCGCAACCGGCAGGCCGAGCCCGGTAGCCCCCTGGACCACGCGGGCCACCTGCCGGTCAAGATCCGGCTTCTGGTCCGCCGACGAAACCCGGCAGTACGCCACGACACGGCCGGACGTCTCCGGGGCGGGCTCGTCGACCAACCACGTACCAGACGGCGTCTGGCGCACCGGGACCGGCATGCGGCCCTCTTTCGCCCACGTCCACGCGGTCTGGTAGTGCACACCGTTGCGCGCCGCCCATTCGGAAAGCTTCACGCGATCAAGATAACAGATGAGAAAAGCTGAGATTTACTGATGGATCATGCAACAGTTGAAAGCCCCTGCGCAGCAGGACATTCGAGGGGTTCACCGCCGCCGCGTGCACGCGGACCCGGATCTGCCCGGCCCCCACCTCCGGGACGGGGAGGCCGACGACCTCGAGTCCTTCGGCCTCGCCGTAATGGAAGACGCGTACGGCCTTCGTCTCGCTTCGTTCCTCTTTCGGGGGCCGCAGGGGTGGCCGTGATGTCCCCGGCACGGGAGGCAGCCATGCGCGGCGACATATTGTTTACTGAATAGTCATTACAGAATGTGGCGGGGTCGCCGCGGCCGTCGAGCGGGAGGACGGTCACCGCTGCCGGATCGTGGTCGTGCGCCGGGAAGGGACCGGCGGCCGGATGGGCTGGGTGAGGCTCAGTAGCCGGCGGTCAGCGCGCCGTCGATCGCGAGGGCGGCGCCATTGATGAACGGGCTCTCGTCGCTGAGCAGGAAGGCGGCGAACGCGGCGATCTCCGTTTCGTCGGCGGCCCGGCCGGCCGGCTGCCGGCTGAGCAGGGCGCTCGCGGCCTCCGGGCTGCCCGCGGCGAACCCTCGCCAGAGCGGGGTGTCTACCAGGCCCGTCACCAGGGCGTTGACCCGCACGCTCTCCTTCGTGGCGTCGAGCGCCGCGGAACGCGTGAGGCCCACGACGCCGTGCTTGGCGGCCGAGTAGGCGACGGCCGTCGGGTCGCCCGCCACGCCGACCACGGAGGCGTTGTTGACGACCGAGCCGCCACCACTGGCGATGATCGCCGGGATCTCGTGCTTGAGGCTGTAGAAGACGCTGGTCAGGTTGAGGGCGATGACGCGGTCCCAGAACGACGCCTCCGTGTCCCGGATCGTCCCCCGGATGTCGCCGCCGCCCGCGTTGTTGAAGGCGCCGTGCAGACCGCCGAACTCCTTGACCGCGACGTCGACCAGGTGGGCGATCTCCTCCTCGACGGTGACGTCCGTCGGGACGAAGAGGGCTTTCCCGCCGTCCCGGGCGATCTCCGCCACGGTCGTGTCACCGCGTTCCTTGTCACGTGCCCCGATGAGTACGGTCGCGCCCTCGGCCGCGGCCCGCCTCGCGAACGCCGACCCCATGCCGGAGGTGCCTCCGGTGACGATGACGACCTTGGATTCCAGACGGTTGGACATGTCGCTCCGTTCCCTGCCCGGCACGGCCGAATTGGTGGGCCGCCGGGAGTACGTGCTTGCGCTGACTCGCGGTCGGACCGGCCCGGATCGTCATGTGATCCGTGCGTCCGGCTGACTCTCCGACCTGCCGAATCCGGACCTTATCAGTATCAGGAACGATCGGTCATTAAATAATGTGTGACGGTGGCGACAGCATCGCGGGACTCGATCGGGTGACGCGAGAGCGGCTGCGCCTGAGGGCGGTGGGCCACTCCGCCCCGCCCGAAAAATCTGTACCGATCGTTCTGACCTGTGTATACTCCGCCCTTATGGCGCGTCTCAGGGAGTTCGACACAGAAGGAGCTGTGGAGGCGGCCATGAACGCCTTCCGGTGCAACGGCTACGACGGCACGTCGATCCAGGACCTGGTCGAGGCCACGGGCGTCGGCCGCGGCTCTCTGTACGCGGCCTTCGGCAGCAAGGAGGGCCTGTACCTGGCGGCGATGGACCGCTACCGGGACCGCTACGCCCTGCCGCTGGTCGAGATCCTTCGCCAGGGAGCCCCGGGCCGTGAGCTGCTGCACTCCGTCCTGGTCGCGGCGATCGACGACATCGTGCGCGACGGCAGCCGACGGGCATGCCTCATCGTCGGCGCTGTCGTCGGCCGGACAGCCTACGACCCCCAGGTCACCGCGCACGTGCAGTCGACGACGGAGCTGCTGGAGGACGCGCTGTACCAGGTCGTGGCGGAAGCGCAGGCGGACGGTCAGCTGTCCGACAAGCGCGATGCACGGGACCTGGCCCGGTACCTCATCATGACCATGCACGGGCTCAGAGTCATGGGTGCCATGAACCCCGACCGCGCGTCCCTCATGGAGATCGCCGAGACCGCTCTCGACGCCCTCGACTGACGATCCGAGCCACCTACCTGGGCGGCGGGACCCGGCAGGCGGTGACGTGCTGCGACACCGGGACTGTCCGTCAGCCCCGGGTGCCTCCGACGCGCCGCCCGCCTCGGGGCTGAATCGGGAAGGCGAGGGAGAGGGTCTCGGCGCCTACTCCTCGCGCTCGTATTCCGCCTGGGCACGCTGGGCATCGAGCTCGTTCTGGGCCGTCGTGTAAAGGTCATGAACGAATTCTTCGGCTTTCTTCTCTCCGGGCGAATCACCCGTGAGGTCCTTGAGCCGATCGACCCATGTATCGCTGGGTTCGGTCATCTCAGCCTCCAATCGCAGGCGCTGCGGCCTGCGAAGGATCGCCGTGCCGTGGGCGTCTCCCGCGGCATGTCGGGCTTCGGCAGCAACGCGCCGCCTCCCCGCAGGAGAAATGCTACGCCTCCGGGCTGGTCCCGGCGCTGGGGCGCCGCTTCGACGGAGACGCACGCCATGGCGCTCGGCGACGAGGACGAGCCGGAGCTTCCCAAGTTCCGGCCCTGGCGCCACCTCGCCGCCACCTGGGCCGTCGTCGCGCGGACGCTGCGCACGGGCGCGGGCCGTCAGCGAGAGGCCGCAGGTCGGGAGTTCGGTCCGGGGTGCCGACTCAGATCGGCGCCGTAGAGCGCGGTCAACTCATGGCCGAGAACAGGTGCGATGGCCTCGGCGTAGCACTCGGTGAGGTGACTGTCGTCCCGGTAGACGAAGGTGTCACCCACCACCACGGGGCAGCCACCGGTGCCGCAGAGCCAGGGGGCCGGGTCGACCACCGTGACTCCGGTGGCCGCCGCCGCGTCGGTGATCTCACGCTTCTTTCCGGGGTCTTTGACCGCGTCCCCGATACCGGACGCGCACCGGTCCAGCTCCAGCGGATGGGTCCCCGCGCAGTCGACCGCGTCCTCCTTGGGCCAGGGGGTGTCCACGACGGCCAGCACCTCGGCGCCACTCCTCACCAGTTCCCGGTAGGTCCGCTCGAAGCCGTCGGTCCACTGGCGGCGCGGGTCAGCGGAGGGTCGGGCCAGGTCGGCCGAGTCCGAGGAGGAGGTGATCACCAGAGCGGGGCGCAGGGACCTGATCCTGGCCAGTTGCCTGGTGCGCCACCGGTCGCAGGACACGTAAGGCTCGCCCTGATAGACGGTGGTGACGGCGGAGACCTTGCACGACGACTTGGTCATCGATATCAGTTTCCAGTGGCGCTCCTTGGCCAGCCGGTCGAGCGCCGGGAACCACTGGGCCGCGTGCGAGTCCCCGAAGAGCACCACCACCTTCGACGCGGACCGGTCGCCGTAGACACACGGCGGTGTCGCCGTGCTCACGTAGCCGATGTGGCAGCCGTCCCGATAGACCGGGGACAACGTCCCCTTGATCCTGGTGAGTCCGGGCGTCAGATTGCTCGGCAGACTGTGATGCGGTCCTTCCAGCAGCTCGGTCAGCCTCGCCTGCGGATCGGCCGCCCCCGTGAGCGCGCTCCTCAGCCCCGGCGCCGCGACGTCCGAGGCTATGGGCGGCGGGAAACTCGTCGCGACCAGCGCCGCCGCCGCGGCGCCCGCCGTCAGTACCGCTCCCAGCCCCAGTGCCCGGACCGGACGGCCGCGGAACACCCGGTGGAACCGCACCGGGTTCTCCACCAGGTGCAGCGTGACCCAGGCCAGCAGCAGGGCGATCGCCGCGGACGCCAGCCCGAACGGAGCGGTCGCCGGCCTGTCCAACGCCATCGGCAGGATCACCAGCACCGGCCAGTGCCACAGATACCAGCTGTACGAGAGACCGCCGACCCACACGGCCGGCCGGAGCGACAGCAACCTGCCGGCGCCGTACCGCGCGGGTGAACATCCGCCCGCCAGCACCAGGGCGACGCCGAGCACCGGCACGAGAGCGTAGTAACCGGGAAACGGCGTGTTGTCGTCGAACCTGACCGCCGCGACCAGCAGCGAGACCAGCCCGATCCAGCTCATCGGCCCGGACGCCCACGTGGGCAACCGCTCCAGCCTGCCGACGGAGAGGGCGAGCAGCGCACCGGCGCCGAGTTCCCAGAAGCGGGTGTGCGAGCCGAAGTACGCCCAGGAGGCCGAGGTGTCCGTCACCTGCACGTTCAGCGCGAAGGAGATCCCGCACAGCATCGCGAAGGGCACGGCCACCAGCCCGGTCCGGCGTCGCGCGAGCTTCCAGCCGCCCCACAGCAGCAAGGGCCAGACCACGTAGAACTGCTCCTCGACCGCCAGTGACCAGAAGTGCTGGTACGGCGACGGCGGGCTGTCCGCGTTGAGGTAGTCGGTGCCGGCGTTCGCCAGCCGGAAGTTCACCACGTAGAGGGTGCTGCTGAGCGCGTCCCCCACGTACTCCTCGAAGCGGATCTTCGACAGGTAGAGCCAGGCGCCGCAGAGCGTGGCGAGCCCGACGACGGTCGATGCGGGCAGCAGTCGCAGCGCCCGGCGGGCGTAGAACCTCCGCACCGAGATGCGGCCGTCCCGCGCCAGCTCGCGCAGGAGCAACGAGGTGATGAGAAAGCCCGATATCACGAAGAAGACGTCGACCCCGATGTAGCCGCCCGCGACATGGCGGACGCCGGCGTGCGCGAGCACCACCAGCGAGACCGCGAGCGCGCGCAGACCCTGGATGTCGAGGCGAAGCGGTGCTCCGGCCGCTGGCCGGGCGCGCGTTCCGGTGCCCGAACCCCCCGCCGTTTCGTCGCCGCCCGGGTCGTGCGGTGGGGATGTCGGCGCCTGCGTCGCACTCTCTGCGGGCCAGGCAGCACGAACCACGGGAATCTCCTCCGGATGATGGTGGATGAGCGCCGAACCGCACGGCGCCGCTGATCAGACCGACCATCAACGGCAAGGGTTGCGGTAAATCGGCCCGGCTCACCAGGCCCATCACCTTTCTTCGTCGAAGCCCTACCCGCCGTTCCCGAACCGTTCATCGGATCGCATCCACGGAGCTTGGCCGCGGTGCCTCGCAGGGCCTCGCGGGGGAGCGCGACCGGAGGATTTCCGCAGTCGCGTGAGCAGGAGGCACACCTCGACCTGCCATCTCCTCCCGGCCAGCGGCCAGCGGCCAGCGGCCGGCGGCCGGCGGCGGCTGGAGGCGGAGGAGCAGCCCGTCGTCCCCCCGGGTGACGACGGGCTGTCGGCGCGGGCGGATGGTGACTCGCTCACCGGGGCCGACGCGGAGGACGGCATCGCCTGTCCCGACGTGACCGTCCTGGAGATCGGGCAGCACGCATCAGCGTTGGAATGTGGGCACTTGTGGCCGCCTCACACCCTCATGGTTGGCTGCCTCATGCCCTCATGCCCTCATGCCCTCATGGTTGTTCTTCAGCGGTCTTCGGTTCGCTGATCCGGCGGGCGGCCTCGACGACCGCCGAGCGGTGCAGGGCGAGACGCTCGCGCGACCAGGACTGGTTGATCCCTCCGGGGTCGACATCCTCGGCGGCCGAGAACCACGCCTGGGCCACGGCCAGGACCATGGTCAGGAGATCGTCCGGCCGCATCTCCGGGGCGAGGCCGCCGCGCTCCTGGGCGACGGCCACTTCGGCGGCCTTGCGCCGGAACGCGTCCGGTTCGAGTCCGGTGGTGGAGGGGCGCTCCAGCAGCTTCCACAACCGCAGGCGCATGAGGTCCGGCCGGGCGACAAGGTGGTCGAAGACCGCTCCGGCGTAACCGGGCAGATCCTCGACGTCGAAGGGCACGGACTCGGCTCCCGCCGTCATCGCCTGTCGCAGTACCTCGTCGAACAACTGCTCCTTGTTACCGAAGTAGACATAGATCAGCCGCTTGTTCGCTCCGGCGGCCTCGGCGATCCGGTCCACTCGGGCACCCGCGATGCCGTGGGCGGCGAATTCGGTGAAGGCGGCGTCGAGCAGCCGGGCCTTGGTGGCGCTGGAATCCCGTGGCATACGCCTCACCCTAGCAAGTAACTATCTGGTTATTGACATCAGTGGGTCACCGGGGGCCGAGACCTCGCAACCGGCTGACCCGGCAGTGGAGTTGTGCGCGTCACATGGCCGGTTCCGCCCAGAGGCCGGGCGGCATGACACCGACGGAGCGGCCATGGGGATCCAGGAGATGTGGGTGACGACCCGGGCCTGTACGGCGGTGATGTCGGGACAGCGCGGGAGCAGGTCGAGGGTGTAGTGGGAGAGCGCCGGCAGTTCACGGGTGGCGACGATGGAGAGGATGTCGTGGCCGGCGGCCGCCCGCTCGATCGTGATCATGTGAGGGTGGGTGCTCAGCGACCGGGCGACCTTGGCGGTGGCTCCTGGGGCACGGTCGATCAGGCTGAAGGCCATGCGGGTCTGCTCGAAGAGGCGCGGACCCGGGGAGACGGCCACCCAGGCGGCCCCCGGTGGCTGGGACGCGGCCGTCTCCCTCGCGGAGAAGCTGCGCGCTTCCGTCTACGGTGCCCCGCTGCTGGACCGTGCGTCGTTCCCCGAGGACCATCCCCAGTTCCGTGGTCCGCTCGGGATGTCGGTGAAGACCATCAGTGACCGGCTGACCGGTCACGACCTGGTGGTCGTGATCGGTGCGGAGGTGTTCCGGTACTACCCCTACGTGCCCGGCGACTACCTCCCCCCGGACACGGAGCTCCTGCAGATCACGGCCGATCCGGCGGTCGCCGCGGCGGCACGTGTGGGCGACAGCCTCCTGGGTGACCCCGCGATCGCGATCGAGCTGCTCCTGGACATGGTCACGGATGGCTCGGCGCGGACCGCTCCGGAACCGATGCCACGCCCCCGGGAGCTGCCGCGGACGCCGAACAGCCCGCTCACCCCGCCCGAGGTCTACGCCGCTCTGAGCAGAGTCCGGCCGTCCGAGGCGGTCATCGTCAACGAGTCGACCTCCACGCTGGCGCAGCAGGTCGAGTGGCTCCCCACCACCCGGACCGGATCGTTCTTCGCCACGGCCAGTGGGGGCATCGGCTGGGGCACCCCGGCCGCCGTCGGTGTCGCGCCGACCGGGACAGGGGCGTGGAACGGCCGGTGGTCGGCCTGATCGGTGACGGCTCCTTCCAGTACGCCGTGCAATCCATCTACACGGCGGCCCAGCACAACCTCCCGATCGTCTACGTGGTCATGCGCAACCACGAGTACTCGATCCTCAAGTCGTTCGCCGTGCTGGAGGAGACCCCGGGCGTGCCCGGACTCGACCTGCCGGGGATCGGCATCGCGTCCTTGGCCCGCGGCTTCGGGTGCCGCGCGGTCGAGGCGGAGACCACCGACGACCTGGAACGGGAGTTCACGGCGGCCCTGAGCGCCGGCACCACCACGGTCATCGTCGTACCCACGCAGCCCCAGAAGGCGATGCTGTAGGCCGTCCGGCCCGCACGATCGGTGGAAGGAAGTTGACCACGGACCGTGGACTGAAGGACCGGGTGTACATCGTCACCGGTGGCACCCGCGGGCTGGGCAGGGCAACCGCGCGTGAACTGACGGCGGACGGAGCGAGGGTGGTCATCAGTGGCCGCGACGAGAAGTCGGTGGCCGCCGCCGAGGCCGGGCTCATACGGTTCATGGGGGGCCGACGCGGACGTCTCGGTGACGTGCACGGCGAGCGCCACCCGGTTCCGGGGGGACTACAAGGTCGGCCCGAAAACCGGCGGCACCCGCAAAGTCACCGCCGAGGGGTACTGGGAGCGGGAGGACGGCCGGACGTGGAAGCCGTTCAAGGGCGGCACGGTGAAGGTGGCCTACCAGCCGGCCGAGCCCGGTACCGCGGCCTCCTTCGGGGGCGCGACCACTACCAGTGCTGACGGACACTTCTCCCTGACGTTCACGGCGACGGCCGACGGAGAAGCCGGCAGCGTGGCCTACGCGATCCCCGACGCGGACGCGAGTTACGTCGACGCCCCCGAAAACGGCAGCTTCAGCCAGCACATCGACGTCTCGACGGCGGACCCCACTCCCACTCCGACCCCCACGCCCGGCTCCACCCACCACGCCACGACCACGCCGAGCACCCCGGGCGCGACCACCCCTTCGCCCAACAACCCACAGGCGCTGGCCGCGACGGGCACCGACGACTCGACCCTGCTCGTCGGCATCGCCGCCCCCACCGTCGCCGTCGTCGGCACCGCCCTCCTCATGGCCGGCCGCCGCAGGACCAGCCGGCACTGAAGTCCCGCCTGCCTCACGACGCCTGGCACGCCCTCCAGGCGGACGACGGGACTTTCGCAACACGACCTGGGCAACTGGGCGCGGCCGTCACGGTCATCCGTGGAGCCCGGCCGCGTGCCCGCGCAACTGGCGAAGCGGGAAGTGCTGTCCGTGACGGTGCCCCGAACGTCCCGCGGGCCCGGACCGATCGGTCCGGGCCCGCGGGCGTGCCCGCGGGGACCGATGTCCCGCTGTGCGACGCCCTGCTCAGCTGGCGTCGAGGCGGTTCGGCGGCTCGCAGGAGCCGTGTCCGAAACCGTTCAGGGGCGGCGGGAGGGAAGGAGGTTACTCGTTCACCGTGATGTGCCTGGCCAGCGCGGTGACCTTGAGCTCACCGTTGTCGACCCACTCGGGAAAGGCCAGTGTCTTGTGCTGGGTGGCGGCGGGCGGAGTGACCTCGAGATACGAGGCGTGCACCGCGCCGGAGGTGCCGGTGTTGGCGTGACTCCAGGAGATGACCGCTTCGGCGCTCTCGCCGTCCTTGAGGGCGAGAGTCTTCTTGGCGGGGCTGGCGGCGTACCAGGTGTCACCCCAGTATGTGTGGGAGGCGAGCGTCTTGTGTGCGGAGTTCTCCAGGCCCAGCCCGGGGAAGCCGCGCAGTGCGCACGTCCTGCCGCTGAGATTGCGGAGATTTATGACCACGCCCTGGTGGTTCATGCCGCCGGCCAGCCTCTGGCCGAAGGTCGCCTTCAGCGCGGAGGCGGAGCAAGTGGGCGTGGCCTTCGAGCTGTCCGCACCACTGCCGGGTGCGGCCTGTGCGGCGGCCGTACCCGCGAGACCCAGCCCGGCGACGGCGGCCCCCGCGACCACCACGCGGCTGAATCGGAGGCTGCCGCGAGCACCGGCCACTGGGCGAGTGGCGGTCCGGTCGGCGTTCCGGTAAGCGTTCTTCACAACGATCACACTCCATTCGGGTCCCGGCAGCGCGGCCGCTGTCGGCGGCCGCGAGCCATCTTCTTGCCCTCTACACATGTCCGATGCGCCGCACGGCGACAAAGTTCACGGCGGAGGCGAAGAACTTCGACCGCGCACGGTGGGCAGTGAGCCGGAAGCGCCCCCAGGAGCCGCTCGTCACAGCAGTCATTGCGGGGTTGTTCGAGATCTCGTTCACGGTCGCGTATTCACCGGGATGTTGCGCGAGGTATTGACGGCGCCGGGAGTGCCCCCTAAATTCCACGTTCGAAAAGAGGAACTGCATCCGAAATTTCGAACTTATGTGGTGAGGGAGGGTGGCGGGAGGGACCGGCGCCTCCTCAGGGGTGTCCTGTCGCGGTCTCCCGTCGTGCGATCCCAGTACGCGACTCGGTTCGGGATGCCCATGGCCGTAGCTCACGCAAATCCTCCTTCCGCTCTTGTAAAGGAGTGCACCGTGTCATCTGCGGACGGAATGCCCCGGAGAGCTGACACCACCATGCGCAGGCCCGTCCCGCGCGTTCCACCGGGCTGTTCGCTGCCAGGACCCCGCTCGGCGAGGACCACGGCCACGGCCGTGCCATCGGCGGCCGGGCCGGGCCGGCCGGACACCGCCCAGGTCATCCGGCGGGGCTCTCTGACCTCACGTCGTCCGTTGTCGGCGCGGCCCGTTCAATCGGCTTCGTGATCCGTGACGAGCGGGCGGGGTTTTCCTTTCCTCGCCTGTGCTCCGGTGCCGCACGGTGAACCACGCGCCGGAGTCGCGGAGCAAATGAATTTCCCTCGCACACATGCCGGACCCGTTCATTCGACTCCGGCCGCAATGTGCCATGTCCCGGGGCGCCGACTCGGGACCTCCCTTCACACCACAGGAGAGCTCGATGTCCTTATTCCGATCGATTCGGTTGTCGGACAGGTTCCGCCGGTGGGCCCTGTCCACCGGCGCCGCCGGCGCGCTCGTCGCCGGAATGCTCACCCTCGGCACGCAGCCCTCGCAGGCGGCGGGCTCACAGCCCTGTGACCTCTACGCGTCTGGCGGCACCGCCTGCGTCGCCGCCCACAGCACCACCCGCGCCCTGTACTCCGGCTACAACGGGCGGCTTTACCAGGTCAGACGCGCCTCGGACAACACCACCCGGGACATCGGCGTGCTGAGTGCGGGCGGATACGCCAACGCCGCGACCCAGGACTCCTTCTGCGCCGGCACGAGCTGCGTCATCACCGTCATCTACGACCAGTCCGGCAGAGGCAACAACCTCACCCAGGCGCCCCCCGGCGGGTTCAACGGCCCGGCCGCAGGCGGATACGACAACCTCGCCGACGCGACCGCGGCGCCCGTCACCGTCGCGGGCCACAAGGCGTACGGCTTCTTCGTCGCCCCCGGCACCGGCTACCGCGACAACCACACCTCCGGCATCGCCACCGGCGACCAGCCCGAGGGGATGTACGCGATCCTCGACGGCACGCACTACAACGGCGGTTGCTGCTTCGACTACGGCAACGCCGAGACCAGCGGCCTCGACACCGGCAACGGCCACATGGAGGCCATCTACTTCGGCAACAACAAGGTCTGGGGCTCGGGGGCCGGCAACGGCCCCTGGGTCATGGCCGACCTCGAGAACGGCCTGTTCTCCGGGGCCAACCCGCACCTCAACACGAACGACCCGACGGTCAACCACCGATTCCTGACCGCCATCGTCAAGGGTGAGCCGAGCCACTGGGCCATCCGCGGCGGCAACGCCCAGGCCGGCGGCCTGTCGACCTACTACAACGGCGGCCGCCCCGGCGTCGCGGGCTACAACCCGATGAGCAAGGAAGGTGCCATCATCCTCGGCATCGGCGGCGACAACAGCAACGGGGCCGCAGGGACGTTCTACGAAGGCGTCATGACCTCCGGCTACCCGTCGGACGCCACCGAGAACGCCGTGCAGGCCAACATCACCTCGGTCGGATACAGCTCGGGCGTGAGCGGGCTCGCCCCCGGCTCGCGGATATCGCTGCGGGCCACGACAGCGTGCTGCACCAACGACTATCTCCGCCATGACGACGCCGACACCAACGTGGTGATCTCCCCTGTGTCCTCGACCAGTTCGGCCACGGACAAGGCGGACGCCACCTGGGTCGTCCGCGCGGGGTTGGCCAACAGCGCCTGTGTGTCCTTCGAGTCCGTCAACAACACCGGCCGGTATCTGAGGCATTCGGCCTTCCAGATGCATCTCGACGCCAGTGACGGAAGCTCCACGTTCGCGCAGGACGCGACGTTCTGCCCGCAGGCGGGCAACAGCGGTCAGGGAGTCGCCTTCCCCTCCGTGAACTATCCCGAAAAGTATCTGCGTCACTACAACTTCACCGCGTACATCGCAGGCAACGGCGGCTCCAATGCCTGGGACAGCGCTAACGCATGGTCCGACGACACCAGTTGGCTCGTCGCCACCCCCTGGGCGTAGCGCCGAGAAGGGGAAGAGAGGTCCCCGGCCGCGCCGTCGGGTTCCGGCGGTGCGGCCCCCTGACGCACTTCTCGCCATGCTGCCGATCCTGGAACGAGTGTCTCCCGTCTCCGGCGTACGGGCCGGAGACGGGAGGGACCGCTCTACTCGGCGGTCAGGAACTCGTGCTTGGACAGAGGGCGGTTCACGATGCGGATGTCGCCGACGTTGCCGTGGAAGACGACATCGACGGCGCCCGCGTACTCGTGGCCGCCCACCAGCCAGGGCAATCCGAGCGAGGTGAGGCCGACCGACAGCCGGTTCGGGTTGTCGACGACCGGAGCGCCCTCGACGTACAGCTTCGTGAAACGTCCGTCATTGACCACCGCCAGGTGCCACCACTTGAGTTCCACCATGCCGTGACCCCAGTTGGTAGTCGGGTAGGTGTCGTTCAGGGGGTAGTGGTTGAACTGCGCCTCACGGCCGTTGTTCGTGATGGCGAACTGCGCCAGCGGCTCGTTCGGATCGGTGTTCTTGCCGTGCTTGCCTGCCGCCCCGGCGGAACCCCGGCGGCTGAGTATCGACGCGTTGCCGTTCTTCCCGGCGTCCCAGTCCAGCGGCATCATCACGAACGTCTCGATCGTGTACCCGGATCTGAACGTCTCGGAGTTCAGCGGCGCCTTCGGCCCGGTGGTCAGGTACGAACCGTGGACAGGGTTCCTGCCGCCGACGAACTTGAGGCTGGCGTGCCCGGGCTGGTCGGGGTGGTGGTCGGCGGACCAGGTCAGCGCGTCGGAGGCCGCGCCGGGCACCGTCACCACCGTCAGGTCGTTGCCCTTGCCCGAAAGGTCGTGGATCTTCTGGCCCTCGGCGAGCGAGGTGCCGGGCGCGCCCTGGCCGTCGAAGCGCCAGTACGCCAGCGTGCCCTTCACCAGCTCCCGGGAGGCAGGTCGGGCCGGCCGGACCGGAACCGGGATGAAGCCGGCGAACCGCTTCTCGAAGTCGATCGGGATGGAGAAGTTGTCGACAGGGCCGGTGATCCGCGCGTGCTCGGCCGCCAACTCGTTGCGGGACTCCGGGTCCTGAGCCAGGATCCACGGGTTGATCGTCTCGACGTCGATCGTGTTGCGGGCCAGGTCGAAGTGGTACAGCCGGATCATGCCGCCGCCACCGAAGTAGCGGTTCTGGTAGTTCGTGATGTGCATGGCCACGTCGTGGCCGGCGGCGTTCTTCTTGGTCGTACGCCCGGGCGGCCAGTAGTGGCCGTTGAGGGTCAGGAAGATCTGGTCGTTGTCGTTGATCAGTTTGTCCCAGACCGTCTGGCCGTAGCCGGAGAGAACGGCGTTGTCCTCCGGGTCGCCGGACTCGTACGGGAAAACGTTGTCATCGTACGGCGAGGCGACGATGTCGTGCGACGTGAGGATCACCGGCATCTTCGGGTGGGCCTTGATGACGTCGTTGGCCCACGCGAAGCCCTGCTCGGTGGTCCGCCAGTCCAGGGCCAGCAGCAGCCACGAGCGGCCGGCGGCCTGGAAGATGTGCGCGGTGTTGTAGCCGGTCGGGTCCGCGCCGGCGAACGTCTTCGCGTGCTTGAAACGGTGCGGGCCCATGGTCTGCAGGTACGGCGTGTCGCCACGGCTGTCGTCGCCGGTCACGTCGTGGTTGCCGGCCAGCACGCTGTACGCGGCACCGTGCGAGTCCAGCAGGGCGAACGCCTTGTCGACCTGCTGGAACGACGACGGGTCGGCGTCCTGCGTCAGGTCACCGAGATGCGCCATGAACACGATGTTGTCGGTGGCGCCCCCGCTGTTGTTGATGATGTAGCGGAAAGACTCCTCCTGCGGCGTCCGGTTGACGCTGTCCTGGCTGCCCCAGTACAGGAACTGGGTGTCCGGCATGACCGCGAGGGTGAACTGGAGGGCGGTCTGATCCGGTCTCCACGTGCCGGTCCTGCCGCTCTTGGCGGCGTCCGCGGCGTCAGCGGCGTCCGCGGCGAACGCGGGCGTTCCGCCGACCACGGACGTGCCGACTCCTACGGCTGCCGCTCCCGCACCGGCCAGGGCCGCGTTGCGCAGAAAACCACGCCGAGTCCGCTCGGTCGGCTCTTGTGACGGGTTGTCATCGATATTGGACATAGGGGCTCTTCCCGGGTTGATAGTTCAAACAGCGACGACGCTAGTCAGGAGCGGTCCGAGCTGGGCAGACATGAGATGACAAAAGAAGATCAGGCATCTGTCCAGGACTGAAAGCGGCCGCCACATCATGGCCGGACGCTGATTTCTTGAAAGGCGCACGGTGAACGGAAGGAGTCGAGGTCCGGCCACGCCGTTCCCTCGCCACCGCAACGCCACGCAGCCACGACCGGTGGGTACGGCGCAGGGCGGCCGAGCGTCGTGGACGCAGCGGTCGCCCACCGCGTCGCTCGCGGGCCGGGTTGGTCAATTTCGCTAGCGTCGAGCCATGTTGCACACGAGATTCACCGAAATGTTCGGTATCGCCTACCCGGTCATGTCGGCCCCCATGGGCCTGCACAGTGGTGGGACGCTCGCCGGCGCGGTTTCCGCGGCCGGCGGGCTCGGCTCTTTCGGGGGTACGCATCCTTGGAAAGGGCCCGACTGGATCCGCGCGGAGATCGCGACCATCCGTGCCGCGACGGACCGCCCGTTCGGAGTCGGCTTCATCACGCCGTTCCTCCCGTTCACCGAGGCCCATTTCGACGCCGCGCTGGAGGAGCGAACGGACGTCATCGCGCTGTCTTTTGCCGACCCCCAGCCATGGGTCGCCCGCGCCAAGGAGGCGGGCGCCCGGGTGATGTGCCAGGTCCAGAACTACGACGACGCGGAGATGGCGGTCGCCGCGGGCGCCGATGTGCTCGTGGCACAGGGCACGGAGGCCGGGGGCCACACCGGGACGATGGGTCTGCTGCCCTTCCTGGCCGGGATCGTGAGGCGATACCCCGATGTTCCGGTGCTGGCCGCGGGGGGCATCGGCGACGGCCGGACACTCGCGGCGGTCCTCACCGCCGGTGCGGACGGCGCCTGGTTGGGCACGGCGTTTCTCGCCACGCCCGAAGCGGTCGAGGTGCGCGATGTCCACAAACGCCTGGTCGTCGAGAGCGATGGCGGCGACACGGTATGGACGCGGGCCTACGACATCGTGTCGGACCTGCCGTGGCCGGCGACCATCGGCCAACGCGTCCGCCGCAATCGGTTCACCGACGAGTGGGCGGAGCGTGAGGCGACGCTGCGGAACCGCAAAGGAGAATTCGCGCCCCCGGAAGACGTCAACCCCCTTGAGGGCACACCCGACCCCGACACCAGCGCGATTCTCTACGGTCAGTCGGCGTCCTTCGTCGATGCCGTCCGCCCCGCTGCCGAGGTGGTCCGGACGATCAGCGACGGGGCCGAGGCGATCCTGGCCTCGCGGCCCCGCTCACTGCTGGACTGACCCATGGGCAGACGAAGAGTCGCCGCCAGGCGCGCGGCGAAACGCCGACGGTCGTCTGCGTCGGCTCCGCGCTCCGGACCCTCGCCGTCCACGCCATTCCCCGACGGGCCGGAGGCCCTGGTCACGGCCGAGCGGTTCTCGGCTGCACCGGGCTGCGCCGCCAGCTCGCTCGCAGATACTCTGGCCGCCGTCATCGGCGGTCCGTGGCCCCGGTGTTGCTCGCCGCACTGCTTGTCGTCGGTGCGTGCCGGCTCCAGCCGGCGCCGTACGTCGCCGTGACAGCGGGCCGTCACCGTGGCAGGTCCGTCCCGCGGACGTGATCCCGGCGCCCCCGCGGGCGACTACGAGCGACCCGCCGTCACAGGCACCGTGCCCCACCACCAACGTCCACGAAACCGACAAGGAGGCGACCCGTCTTGCGCATCGTGCCACGCCGGCGCACCACTGGCCCCGACCCCGAGAAGAACCTGCGCCTGACGGAGGAACAGACCTCCGTACTGGCCGGCCGACGCCCGGAGGTGTCGCGATGAGCAAGCCCGAGCTGGAGTTCCACCGGCCCGACGGGCTCTGGAGCACGCCGGCGGGAGCCGCCCCCGGAATTCGGGAACAGGTCCTGGCCGAGGACTCCGCCACCGGCGCCCGCACCGCGCTCGTGCGCTGGGAGCCGGGCACCGACACCTCCGCCCAGGGCGTGTCCCGGCACGACTTCTGGGAAGAGGTCCATCTCCTGGAGGGAGCCCTGCACGACCTCACCCTCGGCGCGACCTTCACCACCGGGATGTACGCGTGCCGCCCGCCCGGCATGCCCCACGGGCCCTGGACCTCACAGGAGGGGGTCACGATGCTCGTCATCACCTACCCCGACGCCGGCTGACCGGCGAGACGCGTCCCGAGCGCTGTGGCCAGGTGTGACCGCCCCGCGCGCTGCCTTTGAGGGACGCGGAGGCGCGGTGCGGCAGGGGCGGGCCGGCCGGGCGGTCGGCCAAGGCCGGTGATTCTGCCGATGTGCGGGGCCGGGGTTGGGCCGGACAGTTGCCACCGCAACCACCGAGACGGACCCCGCCGCTTCGCAGCGTGCGCCTTCCGACACCCACGCCCCGGCAGCGCCGCGAGCGCGGCGCGGGTCCGTCACCCCTCACCGAGAGGACGCACCCGCCGTGCAGCAGCCGAACCGTGCATTCCCCGCCGTACCCGCCGTACCCGCCGTACCCGACCCGTCCGCGCGCCGCCCGCACCGGCTCACGAGCCGTCTGGCGCGGGCCGGCCTCGCGGCGCTGCTGGCCGCGGGCGGTCTCGTCGCCGCGCAGGCCACCGGAGCACAGGCGATCGGAACACCGGTCGTCTCGGCGCGGGCCGCCGCGAATCCGTACGAGCGTGGGCCCGCCCCCACGACTGCCGGCATCGAGGCGAGCCGCGGGTCGTACGCCGTCTCCCAGACCACCGTCTCCTCGCTCTCGGTGACCGGCTTCGGCGGTGGCACCGTCTACTACCCGACCTCGACCAGCGACGGCACCTTCGGCGCGGTCGTCATCTCGCCCGGGTACACCGCGTACCAGTCGTCCATCGCGTGGCTCGGGCCCCGGCTCGCCTCGCAGGGCTTCGTCGTGTTCACCATCGACACTCTCACCACCCTGGACCAACCGGACAGCCGTGGGCGGCAGTTGCTCGCCGCGCTCGACTACCTGACCCAGCGCAGTTCCGTGCGGACCAGGATCGACAGCACCCGGCTCGGCGTCATGGGCCACTCGATGGGCGGCGGCGGAACGCTGGAGGCGGCGAAGAGTCGTCCCTCGCTCCAGGCCGCCATCCCGCTCACCGGATGGAACCTGGACACCACCTGGCCGGAGATCCAGACGCCGACGCTGATCGTGGGCGCAGACGGGGACACGATCGCACCGGTGGCCACGCACTCCGAGCCCTTCTACCGGAGCCTGCCGAGCACGCTCGACAAGGCGTACCTGGAGCTGAGGGGCGCCACCCACTTCACGCCCAACAGCTCAAACACGACGATCGCCAAGTACAGCGTTTCGTGGCTGAAGCGCTTCATCGACAATGACACCCGCTACGAGCAGTTCCTCTGCCCGTTGCCGCAGCCGTCGCTGACGATCGCCGAGTACCGCGGCAACTGCCCGCACACCTCCTGACCCGTCCCGCACCGCACGACCGAGCAAGCAAGTGACGGCCGCCGGAACCGGAATCCGGCGGCCGTCACCCGTGGGGGCGTGCCGCCACGGCCGGGCGGTCCTTGTGCGGGCTCACAAGCCTTGCCTGCCGGGCCTGGGAGCCCGCCCATCCGGCGCCCCGTCAGGACCTCGTTCGCCCTGGTCACATCGGGTTTCCGCGACTGAGCAGGCAAATGAACCCGGGACTTCCGCCTTCGTTTACGCGGAAGTAACGTGACGGTCGTGACGGGAAACGCGACTGCGCGAAGTCCACTCGGGACGGCAGGCCGGAGCTCCTTACCGACGGCCTTCCGGGGGGCGGCGAACGAGCCGGGCCGAAGCGGGGACCCAGGGCCGGCGCCCTCTCCCCGGTGCACCTCGGCCCCCCTCCCCGTGCCGGGCACCCCGGGTTCCACGGCAACTGCGGACACCCCGACCGGTCAGTCGTCGTCTCCTCGCGCCGACGATCCCGCCGCCGGGCCTCCCGCCCACCGCTCGCAGGCTCCGACACTTCCGGAACGTCAGGAGCCCCTGGACGACCGAGGCGGAGCCGCCGCCGTATACGACCTCGGCCGCCAGGAAGGCTCACCGCCCGACGCCGGTCGGGACCCGGCCACCGCGCCGCCGGCCACTCGACTCGCCACAGGGACGGGCCCGCTCGCCGTCCGGCTGATCGACGCCGCCGACCGGGCCAGGCTGGCGGGGCTGCCGGAGCGAGCGCGGGAGCTGCTCGCGCAGGCCGGTCACGAGGGCGCGCCCGACGCCGTGCGCGGTGCCGCCCAACTGGTGATCGGGCAGCTCGCCCTCCAGGACGGCCCGGCCGCCGACGCCCGCGAAGTGCTGCTCCTCGCCGCCGAGTTGCTGGGCCCGGCCGACAGGGACCGCGCCCTCGCGGCCAGGCTCGCCGCCATGGAGGCGGCCTGGGCGATGGGCGACGCGGCGGCGTGCCGGGAGGCCCTGGACCGTGCTCCGGGCCAGCCGGAACCCGACCCGCGACTCGCGGCGTACCGGGCGGGGATGTCCGCGGTCATGCGAGGACGCCTGGACACGGGACGGCATCGGCTGGGGGAGGTGGTCGCCGGAGCGCGGGTGGCCGGAATCCCCGACGGTCCCGAGGCGCTCCTGCGGGCCGGGGGAGCGGCGCTCGTCGCCGGTGACCTGCCCGCCGCCTGCCGGGCCAACTCCCGCGCGCTCGCCGTCGCCAGGGCCTCCGGCCCGCGCGTTCTGGTCGCCAAGGCGCTGGAACGCCTCGCGTACGGAGAACTGCGCGCCGGCCGGCACGCCCGCGCCCGGGCCCATGCCGAGGACGGCCTGCGCACCGCTCTCGACGCCGGTCAGTGCAATCTCGCGGCGCACCACCACGCGATCCTCGCGCTGGTGGCGTCGGTCGAGGGATCACAGGAGGCCGTCGCGGAGCACGCGTCCGCCGCCGAGCGTGTCGCCGCGCCCCACGGTCTCGCGCAGGCGGCCACGCTGTCCCAGTGGGCCAGGGCCCGTGCCGACCTCGCCCGCGGCCGACTTCCCGAGGCCGCCGCTCGGCTCGGCCCGCTGGTCGGCGCGGGCCCGCGCCGCGGTCACTTCGCGGTACGGATGCTCGCCGTTCCCTGCTTCGTGGAGGCGGCGGCCCGCACCGGCCAGGCGGACGCGGCCCGTTCGGCGGTGGCGGAGTTCGCCCACTGGGCGGCGCAGGGCGCCGATCCGCAGGCCCCGGCCCAACTGGCCCGCTGCCGTGCACTGCTGACCGAACACGATGAGTGCGAGCCGCTGTTCACCGCCGCGCTCGCCCACCACGACCAGCTCACCGGGGACTTCGAACGCGGCCGTACCCAGCTCCTCTACGGAGCCTGGCTGCGACGGCAGCGCAGACCGGGAGAGGCGCGTGGCCGTCTGCGGGACGCGCTGGTGTCCTTCGAGCGAGGTGGAGCACTCGGCTGGGCCGCGCAGACCAGGGCCGAACTGCGGGCGACCGGGGACGCGGGCCAGAGTGAACCGACCGGCTCGCTGGGCGTGCTGACGCCCCAACAGCTGCGGATCGCCCGCTGCGTGGCCGAGGGCGCCACCAACCGTGAAGTGGCGTTGCGCCTGTCCGTGAGCCCCCGCACCGTCGACCACCACCTGCGGAATGTCTTCGCCGCCCTGGGGGTCCGCTCCCGGGTCGAACTCTCCCGCTGGCTGGACCGCGCGGAGAAGACCACCGCACACCCCTAGGTACCGACCAGGCGGTATGTCATCCTGCGGGATCAGGAGGTCCGGATCCGGAGCACCCGTGCGGCCGCGCGTCGGCCGACCGGTCCGGCCGGACCGAGCCGACTCCGGTGGAGGACAGCGATGCAGCACCTCGTACCCGCCCACGGCCGGCCCCTGCCGGGATCCCGGACTCCGGTGGCAGCCGCCCGTACCGCCGTCGACGCGGAGGCCCTCTCGGTACTCCACCAGGCCGCGCGGGCGCTGATGGCGGGGCTGCCCGAACTCACCGAACGCCTGATGACCCTGCTGCGGGAGCGTGAGCCCGCGTACCGCGCCGCCATGGAGGTCGACGCGGAGAGCGTGCGCGACGAGGTGCGGCGTTCGCTGCGGCTCAACGTCGAATCGCTGATCCGGCCCGGCGAACTGCGCGAGGCGGCCCGTCGCTGCTCCTGGGCCATCGGCAGGGCACGAGCCGATCGAGGGCTCCCGCTGGACGCCCTGCTGCGCGCGTTCCGGCTGGGCGGCGGCATGGTCTGGCAGGAACTCGTCGACGAGACGACCCGCCGTCAGCCCTCCGACGCGCGTCTGCTCGTCCATGTCGCCGCCGACGTCTGGAACTTCGTCGACGACCACTGTGCCGTCGTGGCCGAGGCCTACCGTCAGACGGAACGCGAGCTGATGTGGCGCCGGGAGAACCGGCTGCGGCTGATGACGGCCGCGCTGCTCGACGGCACCGCGCGGATCGCCGACCTGCCCGCCACCGCGGCCGCCCTGGGCCTTCCCGAGCAGGGGCGGTACGCGGTCGTGCTGGCCCGCCTGCCCTCCGGGCGGACGTTCGCCGACGCGTGGGGGCAGGTCCACCTGTCCGGCCTGCGGGTTCTCTGGTACCGCGACCGTGACCGGGACGGCGGCGGAAGCTACGGCATCGTCCTGCTCGCCGGCCACCCCCACGACGAGGGCGAACCCGGTCACGGTCACGAGAGCGGTCTCCTCGACACCGGCCCCGAGCCGATGGCTGCGGCCGGAGGCAGTCCGGGCGCCGACGTCACCCGGGACGAGGAGCGTCTCCGGGCGTACGGGCGGGACGTGGACGCCGGGGAGATCGCCCGCCGGCTGACCGCCCCGCCCGTGGCCCGGATCGGGGTGAGCCCGGTGGTGGAGGGTCTCGCGGCGATCGGTGATGCCCGGCGCCTGGCGGACACGGCGCTGCGGGCCTGCCCGCGGGCCGGGGGAACCGTCGTGCTGGAGGAGCACCTGCCCGCGGCGCTCGTCGTCTCCGCCCCGGTCCTCGGGGCGGCGCTCGCCGAGCGGGTGCTCGGGCCGCTGCTGCGATTGGACCCGTCCGACCGGGACGTCATGCTGGAGACCCTCACGGCCTGGCTCGCCTGCGACGGTTCCGCCCAACGGGCCGCCGGCCGGCTCTACTGTCACCGCAACACGGTCCTGAACCGGCTGCGCCGTTGCGAGCATCTCACCAGCCGCTCGCTGAGCCGGCCGTCCGACGTCGTGGAGCTGTCGCTCGCCCTCGCCGCCCACAGCCTCCTCGACCCCTGACCGACGGCACCGGCACGTGACCGACGGCACCGTCACGCCGACGCCACCGAACGACAGGACCCGGACCGGGTCCGGGCCGGGCGTGTGTTGCCGAGGGTCACATGAGCAGCAACAGGGTGACGGCCGCCGTGGATGCGGCGCAGATGGTCAGGGCCAGCCCTACGCAGCGTCTCCGCAGACTTCGGTATCGGTGTTCGTACTCGGCACGCAGTTCGAGGCATCGGGCCGCGATCCGTTCGATGTCCTTGCGAGCACGTTTCAGGCTGTCGGCGACATAGCACCGCTCGATCTCTTCCCGCTGTGACGTGGTCAGCCAGTCCATGGCTTCGGCGAACTCACGGGCGCGTCGCTCGGCTTCCGTGACGGTGGCGTGCCAGAGCAGGTATCCCTCCGCCGCGTTGCCCAGTTCGCCGTCAGGTCCAGGCCGCAGCAGATCGCTCACCTGGGTCCTCGCTCGGTCAGGAGCGGGCCTCCTCCGCCGTGGCTTCGGTCCTCGGCCATGGCGATGTCCGGATGGTGCAGGTCGAACGCCGGGGATTCACTGCGGATCCGCGGCAGGGTGAGGAAGTTGTGGCGCGGCGGCGGGCAGGACGTGGCCCACTCCAGCGAACGGCCGTACCCCCAGGGGTCGTCGACCTCGATCTTCTTGCCGTACTTGGCGGTCTTCCACACGTTGTAGAGGAACGGCAGCATAGACAGACCGAGCAGGAACGAGGCGATCGTCGAGACCGTGTTGAGGGCGGTGAAGCCGTCGGCCGCGAGATAGTCCGCGTAACGGCGCGGCATTCCCTCGGCGCCCAGCCAGTGCTGGACCAGGAACGTGCCGTGGAAGCCCACGAACAGCGTCCAGAAAGTGATCTTGCCGAGCCGCTCGTCGAGCATCTTGCCCGTGAACTTCGGCCACCAGAAGTGGAAGCCGGAGAACATCGCGAACACCACGGTGCCGAACACGACGTAATGGAAGTGCGCCACCACGAAGTACGAGTCGGAGACGTGGAAGTCCATCGGCGGCGAGGCCAGGATGACGCCGGTCAGACCACCGAAGAGGAAGGTGACGAGAAAACCCGTGGCCCAGAGCATCGGTGTCTCGAAGGACAGCGAGCCTTTCCACATCGTTCCGATCCAGTTGAAGAACTTAACGCCTGTCGGTACGGCGATGAGGAACGTCATGAAGGAGAAGAACGGGAGCAGTACGCCACCGGTGACGTACATGTGGTGCGCCCATACGGTCACGGACAGACCCGCGATCGAGATGGTCGCGCCGATCAGGCCCATGTAGCCGAACATCGGCTTGCGCGAGAACACCGGAATGACCTCGGAGACAATGCCGAAGAACGGCAGGGCGATGATGTACACCTCCGGATGGCCGAAGAACCAGAAGAGGTGTTGCCAGAGCAACGCGCCGCCGTTTGCCGCGTCGAAGACATGCGCCCCGAATTTGCGGTCCGCCTCCAGGGCCAGCAGCGCGGCCGCGAGCACCGGGAAGGCCAGCAGGACCAGCACGGCGGTGAGGAGCACGTTCCACACGAAGATCGGCATCCGGAACATGGTCATGCCGGGAGCGCGCATGCAGATGATCGTGGTGATGAAGTTGACCGCACCGAGAATGGTGCCGAAGCCGGAGAAGGCCAGACCCATGATCCACATGTCGGCGCCGACGCCCGGCGAACGGACCGCGTCCGACAGCGGCGAGTACGCGAACCAGCCGAAGTCGGCCGCGCCCTGCGGAGTGAGGAAGCCGCCGACGGCGATCGTCGAGCCGAAGAGGTACAGCCAGTACGCGAACATGTTCAGCCGCGGAAACGCCACGTCGGGCGCGCCGATCTGCAGCGGCATGATCCAGTTCGTGAAACCGGCGAACAGCGGCGTCGCGAACATCAGCAGCATGATCGTGCCGTGCATCGTGAACGCCTGGTTGTACTGCTCGTTGGAGATGATCTGAATCCCCGGTCGGGCAAGCTCGGCGCGCATCAGCAGCGCCATCACACCGCCGATCAGGAAGAACGCGAACGAGGTCGTCAGATACAGCGTGCCGATGGTCTTGTGGTCGGTGGTGGTCAGCCACTTCACCACGACATTGCCGGGTTGCTCGCGCCTGACCGGCAGCTCGCTCTCGTAAGAGTCCTCGGATGCCGTGGCACCACGAGGTTCGTTGCGCATGCTCAAGGCGGTTTGCTCCCCAGCTGACAGTGGACCGACGGCTCTCGTCTGCCGGCCATCCTCGCTGTTCGGAGCAAGGTCCTACGCCCTGAGCGGTCACTGTTCAACCGATCGCTTCAGTATCCAACTCGAATACCGTAGGCATTGGACAGCAGTGTGAATGTCCTGTACCGGCGTTTCGGAATACAGTTCGATGTTCGTGACGGGCTGTCAATCGTCCGACGCGGCGGCGATCGGATTTCCACGACGCGGTGGATGTCCACCGACGGGGACATCGCCCCCTTGATCGCCCTACGCCGGCTCCCGCATGCGGCCTTGGCCGGCTGGCGCGCCGCGACGGCTGGGGGCAGCCTGGAGGTGTGGTGCGCCCGCGGTGCGGCGCGGGAAGCGCGGGAAGTGCCGGAAGCGGCCGTGCGGCGTCCGCGGTCGGTGCGGCCCCGCTTGTTCAGGGAGCCGGGGCATCAGCGGAGGTGATCGGCCCATGAGGCGGCGAGAACTCCTCCCCGTCAGGAGCGCGAACAGCACGGTGGTCGAGCGGAGCCGGGAGCCCGGAGGACCGCTCGGCACACCTGCCGCCGGCGTCGTGGGACGTACCGCCGCGGCCCGCCCCACCGAGCACGCGGGCCGGAGAGCTGACCCGAGGAGAGGGCGGCAGGCCCGGGGAGGCGCGGGTGGCCGGGAACTGCGGCGGTGGACTTGGCGGCGAGGTCGGTTCGGCGCTGTGGGAGGCCCTGTTCGCGCAGGCGCCGGTCGGGCTGGTGATCGTGGACACGAACCTCCGCATCCAACGCGTCAACACGGGGTTCGCTCCACCGGGCCACCGTGTCCAGCACATCGGGCACCACCGTATCCGCGAACTCGGGTACGGCCACGTCCGCGAGTTCGCGGCCCCTCGCCACCGAGATCATCGTCAGTGAGCTGGTCACCAACGCCATCCGGCACGGCACTCCACCGGTGCGACTGCGCCTCATCGAAGACCGGTTCCTCACCTGCGAGGTCTCGGACGCGAGTCCCGCGGCGCCGCACCTCCGCCACGCCCGAACCCTCGACGAAGGCGGCCGTGGACTGTTCGTCGTCGCTCAGCTCGCCCAGCACTGGGGCACTCGCTGCACCGGATCAGGCAAGACCATCTGGACTGAACAGGCCCTCTCCCGGCAACCCGTGCGGCAGCCCGAGCGATGAACATGATCCGTGGTGCTCGCCCGACCGGATCGGCTCGACCGGTGGACGGTGCAGGAGTCGCCTTCCGGTGAGACCGTCCGGCGTTCTGGAAGTCTCAGCCTCACAGCACGCACGCCGGAGTGGCGGTCGCGCGAAGCCGGTGCGAGGTCATCCCGCTTGCGGTGGACCGGAGCCGCAACCAACCGCTGCGAGTTCCGCATGAGGTAGGCCCTCAGGACGGCGCATGCGACGCAAGAAATTGCGCTTTTTGCGTTCTCTTGCGTCGTGCCGTGCAAGGCCCCGCTCGGCGTGGTCCGGCGCCGGGGTCGGGCATCGCGGGCTCGGGTACCGGCCGGTTTCAGGGGGACGTTCGAGACGCCCTCGATATGCCAAGTACCGGATCTCCAAAGGAAGTAGTGCGCGGGCCGCGTCTCGCCGTCGACTCCCCTCGGCGGGTGCTCATTGCCCTGTTCATCGGCCTGGAAGCTGCGCACGCAGCTCCTCCATCACTGAGGCGCGGGTGCGGTCGGTGAAACTTGTGGCGTCCTGACAGTAGACGGACTCACAGTGCTCTGCAATATTGCGATGAAAGAGCGCAAGAAGCTGCGTACCGCCGCCTGCGTGGAGATCACGCATCTCTGTGCGGGCAGTTCCCGCCGTTCTGTCGTACCGCGCCACCGTGCCACCGCTCTGCCCAGGAACGAGCCGACCTCGCCGCCCCCTCCGGCGCGCGAACCTCCGCAGGGAGTGACCCCGCATGACTCGACACAAGCCCAGATCCTGGAGACGGCGCGCAGCAACCGCTGTGCTCGCCTCCTCCGTCATGGTGCTAGGCATGCCCGCCATCGGTGCCCACGCGGCGGGCGGCCCCAACGCCGCCGCGGACGCCGCGACCAAGGCCGGCAGCGCCCTCGGCGCACACACGGCCGCCAGCGTCACCGACGGTGACGCCGACACCTATTGGCAAGCCGGGAAGAAGTCGGCCCAGTGGGTGCAGACGGACCTCGGCCGGACCAAGCGCGTCCGCCAGGTCGTGCTGCGTCTGCCCGAGGCCTGGCAGACCCGCAAACAGACGCTTGCGCTTCAAGGCAGCGCCGACGGAAAGAGCTTCGCCACGCTCAAGTCGTCGGCGCAGTACGTCTTCAGCCCCGGCAACGGCAACACGGTGAAGGTCTCCTTCCCCGCGACCCTCGCGCGTTACGTACGAGCGGACTTCAGCAAGAACTCGGTCGCCTCCACCGCTCAGCTCGCCGAGATGCAGGTCCTCACGACCGCCGCCTCGACCCCCAACCTCGCCCAGGGCAAGCCCTTCAGCGAGAGTGGGCACGCCGACGTCTACGGCGCGGGCAACGCCGGTGACGGCAACCGGGCCACCTACTGGGAGAGCACGAACAACGCCTTCCCGCAGTGGCTCCAGGTCGACCTCGGGTCCTCGGTCAAGGTGAACCAGGTGGCCCTGCGGCTGCCCAGCGGATGGCCGAGCCGCAGTCAGACGCTCAAGGTCCAGGGTTCCACCGACAACCAGAACTTCACGGACCTGACGGCCTCGAAGGCGTACACCTTCGACAGCGGCGACGACCAGTCGGCGACCATCAGCTTCGACACCACCACGACCCGGTACGTGCGCGTGCTGATCACGGCCAACACCGGCTGGCCGGCAGGGCAGTTGTCCGAACTCGAGGTCTACGGGCCGGCGACCGGCGACATCCAGGCGCCCACGGCGCCGTCGAACCTGAGCTACACCGAGCCGGCCACCGGGCAGATCAAGCTGGCCTGGGGCGCCGCGAGCGATGACACGGATGTCACCGGCTACGACATCTACGCCAACGGCCAGTTGCGGGCGAGCGTCGCCGGGAACGTCCTGACGTACACCGACAATCAGCCGGCCGGCAGCGACATCACGTACTTCGTGCGGGCCAAGGACGCCGCGGGCAACGTCTCCTCCAACAGCAACAGCGTCACCCGCAAGGGATCGGGCGGCGACACCCAGGCCCCCACCGCGCCCGGCAACCTCGCCTACACGCAGTCCGGCAGCGACGTGAAGCTCACCTGGCAGGCGTCGAGCGACAACGTCAAGGTCACCGGCTACGACGTCTACGCCAATGACCAGCTGGTCAAGTCCGTCGCGGGTGACGTCCTGACGTACACCGACACCCCGTCGGCGGCGGCCACGGTCACCTATTACGTGAAGGCGAAGGACGCCGCCGGGAACGTGTCGGTGGCGAGCAACAGCGTCACCAGGCCCGGCTCGGGCGGGGGCTCCAACCTGGCCGAGGGCAAGCCGATCGAGGCTTCCTCGTACACCTTCACGTACGTCGCCACCAACGCCAACGACGGTCTGACGAGCACCTATTGGGAGAGCGGGGGTGGCGCCTATCCGGCCACCCTCACCACCAAGCTGGGCGCCAACGCCGACCTCAGCCAGGTCGTCGTCAAGCTCAGTCCGGACGCGGCCTGGTCGACGCGCACGCAGAACATCCAGGTGCTCGGCCGCGACCAGGACGCGACGGCCTTCACCAGCCTCGCGGCCGCGAAGGACTACACGTTCTCGCCGACGAGCGGCAACACGGTGACCATCCCGGTCTCCGGCTCCGCCGCCGACATCCAGCTCAAGTTCACCTCCAACACCGGCGCTCCGGGCGCGCAGGTCGCCGAGTTCCAGGTCATCGGCACCCCCGCCGCCAACCCGGACCTCAAGGTCACCGGCATCACGAACACGCCCTCGGCTCCCGTCGAGTCCGACGCCGTCAGCCTCACCGCGACCGTGACCAACAGCGGCACCAAGGCGGCCAAGGCCACCGACCTGAACTTCACCCTGGGGGGAACGAAGGTCGCCACGGCGGACGTCCCCGCCCTCGCCGCGGGTGAGACGAAGACGGTCACCGCGAGCATCGGCGCCCGGGACGCGGGCAGTTACCCGGTCGGCGCCGAGGTGGACCCGTCGAACAAGGTCATCGAGCAGAACGACGCGAACAACGTCTTCACCCGCTCGGACGCCCTCGTCGTCAAGCCCGTCTCCAGCTCCGACCTGGTCGCGGCGCCGGTTTCCTGGACTCCGTCCAGCGCCTCGGCGGGTGACGACGTCAAGTTCACCGTCGCGATCAAGAACCAGGGCACGACGGACTCGGCCTCCGGTTCCCACGGCGTCACCTTGACGATTCAGGATTCCAAGGGCGCGACCGTCAAGACGCTCAGCGGCTCCTACAGCGGCGTCATCGCCTCGGGCCAGACGACCGCTCCGGTGAGCCTCGGTTCGTGGACGGGCGCCAACGGCAAGTACACCGTCAAGACGGTCATCGCCGACGACGCCAACGAACTTCCGGTCAAGCGCGCCAACAACACCACCACCCAGCCCCTGTTCATCGGCCGCGGCGCGGACATGCCGTACGACATGTACGAGGCCGAGGACGGCACGGTCGGAGGCGGCGCCAAGGTCGTCGGCCCGAACCGGACCATCGGCGACGCGGCCGGCGAGGCGAGCGGCCGCAAGGCGGTGACCCTCACCGGGACCGGCCAGTACGTCGAGTGGACCACGCGCGCGGCGACCAACAGCCTGGTGACCCGATTCTCGATCCCGGACGGCACCGACACGACACTCGACGTCTACGTGGACGGCCAGTTCCTGAAGGCGATCGACCTCACGTCGAAGTACGCCTGGCTCTACGGCAACGAGACCGCGCCCGGCAACTCGCCCGGCTCCGGTGCTCCGCGCCACATCTACGACGAGGCGAACCTGCTGCTCGGCAAGACCGTGCCGGCCGGTTCCAGGATCCGGCTCCAGAAGGACGCCGCCAACTCCTCCTCCTACTACGACATCGACTTCATCAACACCGAGCAGGCGACGGCCGCCGCGAACCCGGACCCGGCCGCCTACACGGTCCCGGCCGGCTTCGCGCACCAGGACGTGCAGAACGCGCTCGACAAGGTCCGTATGGACACCACGGGCAAGCTCGTCGGCGTCTACCTGCCCGCCGGTGACTACGAGACCTCCAGCAAGTTCCAGGTCTACGGCAAGGCGGTCCAGGTCGTCGGTGCCGGACCGTGGTTCACCCGCTTCCACGCCCCCTCCTCGCAGGAGAACACGGACATCGGCTTCCGGGCCGAGGCGAGCGCCAAGGGCTCGACGTTCGCCGGCTTCTCCTACTTCGGCAACTACACGTCCCGGATCGACGGCCCGGGCAAGGTGTTCGACTTCTCCAACGTCTCCGACATCACCATCGACAACATCTGGGTCGAGCACATGGTGTGTCTCTACTGGGGCGCCAACACCGACAACATGACCATCAAGAACTCCCGTATCCGTGACACGTTCGCCGACGGCATCAACATGACGAACGGTTCCACGGACAACCACGTCGTCAACAACGACGCCCGGGCCACGGGCGACGACAGCTTCGCGCTGTTCTCGGCGATCGACGCCGGCGGCGCCGACGAGAAGAACAACCTCTACGAGAACCTGACGTCGACGCTCACCTGGAGAGCGGCCGGTATCGCCGTCTACGGCGGCTACGCCAACACCTTCCGCAACATCCGTGTCGCCGACACCCTGGTCTACTCCGGCATCACGATCTCCTCGCTGGACTTCGGCTACCCGATGAACGGTTTCGGGACCGACCCCACGACGATCGAGAACGTCTCCCTGGACAGGACGGGCGGCCACTTCTGGGGCTCGCAGGTCTTCCCCGCCATCTGGGCGTTCTCCGCCTCCAAGGTCTTCCAGGGGATACGGGTCAACGACGTCGACATCGACGACTCCACGTATGGAGGCGTGATGTTCCAGACCAACTACGTCGGTGGCCAACCGCAGTTCCCGGTGAAGGACACGATCTTCACCGACATCTCCATCACCAACTCCAAGAAGAGCGGGGACGCCTTCGACGCCAAGTCCGGATTCGGCATCTGGGCCAACGAGCTGCCGGAGCCGGGTCAGGGTCCCGCCGTCGGTGAAGCCACCTTCCGCAACCTGCGGATGAGCGGCAACGCGCAGGACGTCCGCAACACGACCAGCACGTTCAAGATCAACATCGAGTGAGTTCCGAACAGTGACGAACGGTACGGGGCCTCCCTCCGCGAGGGCGGTCCCGTACTGTCGCGTCCGAGGAGGAGGAACTCGCCGGACGGTACCGCCGGAGCTGTCGGCAGGTGCCGCTGGTGCTGTTCTGCCTCAGGAGCCGGGAGATCACAGCGCCGTTCGAGCAGCTGTTCTCCATGGTCGAGGGGCTACGCAGCTCTGCGTATGGCGCCGGGCGTCGGCGGCCCGCCACCCTGAGATCCGGCACGCCACGGAACGTCCATGGGCGTCATTCACGGGGAGTCCTTCATGCACCACGTCCGCCCTCGTCCTGTCCGCCTCGCCGCCCTCCGCGTCGCCACGCTGCTGCTCGCGCTCGGCCCACTGGTCGCCTGTCAGGACGACGACGGCGGCTCGACAGCACCGGCCACGGTCTCCCCGACGTCCCACGGCAAGCCGAGCCCCACCGCCGCGAAGGGCATCGTTCCCGACCTCACCGGACTGACCGTCGCCGACGCACGCAACCGACTCGCCGAGCTGGACTACGGCATGGCCTTCACCGACGACTCCGAGATCGGTGACGACTCCCTCGAGGTGACCGCCCAGTCCCCGGCCCCCCACTCCACACTGAAGCCGGGTGCGACCGTGACCATCACCGTCCCCGGCGACTGACCTTCCGCTTCGCTCGGCGAAAGGTGCCCGCCGTCATCCCGGGCCGATCCGCCCGTGCCCCTTCCGCGGAGGACCAGGAGACGCCTGGATCCCCTGGAGGAGGTCACCGGAGCCGAAACGGAAGCCGAAGACTGGCGCGGCTCCGGTATCCGCGCGTGCCGCTGCTGGACGGGCTGATCACAAGTGGATGTCCGTGATCTGCGCCGAGTCCGCGTCGACCCAGCCGTTGGGGCCCAGCCGGACGCAGACGGCTCCGACCAGACCCAGCGGGACGACCAGGCCGCCGGTCGCGCTGCACTCCGCCGCGGTGACGGGGCTCCGGGTGGCGGCGTGGGCCGTTCCCCCGAGCCCGAGCGTCAGCGCCAGAGCCGCGAAGGTGGTTGCCGTGGCGGCTGAGGCCACGAGTCGAGATCGCATGTCTCTGTCCTCCTCTGCGGCGGTCCGCCCACCGCAAAGGGAGGCTAACTAGGCGTAACTAGGCGGTGTCTGACAAATGATCTTCCAGCTGGCTCACGAAGCCGTGTGGTCCGTAGCCTGAAGAGCCAGAAGGCCGCCCACTGCGGCGACACGAACTATCCGGGCGGCTCGGCACCCTGAACCGGGCCAGTTGGCTCCCCGGTTCTGGGAACCGGGCCTCGGCTGCTGGCAGGATGACCGAATGGACAACGACACCGCCCCCGCCCGGGGCGACCAGGATCGCTGTTTTGCGACCCGTCCGTCGGCGGTGAGTGAGGCGCTGAAGCAACTCGCCATGGCTTCTCCTTCCGACACCGCAGAATTCGAGCAGGCGCTGTCCGGCCTGGCGAAGGTGTGCGCGGAGGCACCAGCTGAGGCCCTTGAACTACTCGTGGCGGCTACGGCGGCACCGGAAGCGATGTTGCGGCGCGCGGGGATCGAGGGCCTCGGCATCTTCGGCCCCGACGCCGTGGCTCACGCGCCGATCATCGTCGCCGCACTCTCCGATCCGGATCCCGATGTGCGGGCTGCAGCACCCTCTTCCCTCAAAACCGTGCTCAGGCGGAATGAGCCCGAAGAAAAACTCCGCGCCGCCGTTCGCCGGGCAGTTGAGCAGTCAAGCAGTGCTGGCCGCCCGACGGGCAGCCGGGACATGTCCTAAGTGATCACGTGGCTGGATCGCGGAGCCAGAGGATCAGAGAGGCCAGGACGAGTCCGGAGCGGTAGCGGTCGGCGAGTTTGTCGAAGCGTGCGGCGATCGCACGGAACTGCTTGAGGCGGGCGAAGCACCGTTCGACTACGTTGCGGCCGCGGTAGATTTCCTTGTCGAAGGCGGGCGGGCGGCCACCGAGGCGCCCTCGGCGGCGGCGGTTGGCCGCTTGGTCGCGGCGCTCGGGGATCGTTCCAGCGATGCCCCTGCGCCGCAGCAGGTGGTGGATAGCACTGCTGGAGTAGGCCTTGTCGCCCAGCACGCGTTCCGGAGTCGTGCGAGGGCGGCCCGTGCCGGAGCGCGGGATGCGGATCGCGTCGAGGACATCGGCGAACGCGGTGGCGTCGTTGACATTGCCCGGGGTGAGCACGATCGACAGCGGCAGACCCCGACCGTCGACGGCGAGGTGGACCTTGGTGGTCAGCCCTCCTCGGGACCGGCCGAGGGCCTGGCGCGTCTGCGAGCGGCCCGGATCTTCCAGTTCGTCCTCGTCTGCGGCCCCTTTTTGCGGGCGCCGGCGGCGTGCTGGTGGGCCCGGTTGACCGTGGAGTCGACGGCGATGGTCCACTCCACCCGGCCCACCACGTCGTCGCGGACCTGGACGTGTTCCAGCAGCCTCGCCGGTCACCCGGCAGCCGCGCAGACAGAAGCAGCCCAAGCCCGCGCGAGCCGCCCGTGACCAGTGCGGAGAGTCCGTCGAGCTTCGATGGTCGACTGCACCAGGACGCCCAGGTCGCGACAGGCCGGATCGCCGGGGAGGGCTTGCGCGATCTGCAGAAGGTCTTGCGGGGTGAGGAACCGGGTCACGCGGCGTGACCGTGCTGCTGGCTCTCGTACAGGTCGCGGCTGCTCATGGGCGCAGGGTCGGGCCAGGTGGTCGTGCCGGTGTCGGCTGCTGCGCGGGTGTCCTGGGTTAGGTGCCTTTGCAGCCCTCCTGGCCTGACCGCCGCCCGAAGGCACACCACCCACCCCGCCGCCCTGTCGGCGACGACGTGCCTCAGCTGCCCCGGCTGCGGCAGGGCACGCCACGGCCGAGGGCGGACGCGGTCTCCACCTGGTCAACAAGCAGGCCAAGCGCTGGAGTGCGACCCGGCTGAACACAGGAAAGGCGGTCTGGTTCGAGGTCGCCATTCCGTGAGATCCGCTTGCCACAAAAGCTGGAGAAGGCTGCTGTCGGGACTCGCGCCGATGCCGGGATTCCGCCTGCCGGGACTCAGCTCCTCGCTGGTGTCGGCGCAGCGCGGCGGAAAGGCTCCAGGGGGCTTCAGCCGGACGATCATCCCCATGGGCTTCATGTGAAGGTCCGGGGAGGGTGCACCGCGGAACGCGGGACCTGCCCGCCCCGCGTGGTCGCGCTCGGCCTGGTGGGGCACGGCGCCGTTTCGCGGCTCAGCGCCCCCGGCCACCACGCGCGGCGGCCGATGTCGCGGACGAGCGCGGGCACCAGCAGGGAGCGCACCACCACGGTGTCGAGCAGGACGCCGAACGCGACGATGAAGGCGATCTGCACCAGGAAGGCCAGCGGGATGACGCCGAGGGCCGCGAAGGTCGCGGCGAGGACGACGCCCGCCGAGGTGATCACCCCGCCGGTGGCGACGAGTCCGCGCAGCACCCCTTGGCGCACTCCGTGGCGCAGTGACTCCTCACGGACCCGGGACATCAGGAAGATGTTGTAGTCGACACCGAGAGCGACGAGGAAGACGAAGCCGTACAGCGGCACGGACGCGTCGGTGCCGGTGAAGCCGAAGACGTGCCGGAACACGAGCGACGAAATACCGAGCGTGGCGGCGAAGTTGAGCGCCACCGTGGCCACCAGCAGCAGCGGCATCAGCAATGAGCGCAGCAGGCCCGCCAGGATGACCAGGATGATGGCGAGGACCACAGGGACGATGAGGGTGCGGTCGCGTTCGGCGGTCTGCCGGGTGTCGTACTGCTGGGCCGTGTAACCGCCCACGAGCGCGCTGGCGTCCGGCACGGCGTGGACGGCGTCGCGCAGCCGGGCGACAGTGTCCTTGGCCGTGTCGCTGTCGGCGGCGGCCCTCAGGGTGACGTCGATGCGTACCCGGCCGTCGACGATCTTGGGGTCTTCCCCGCCGGGCCGTCCGGACTCCGTCACCGCGGCGGCCGAGGCGACGCCGTCCGTGGTGCGCGCCGCGGTGGTCACCTGGGTGACGCGGTCGGCGTCGGCGATGATCACGGCGGGGTTCCCGGAGCCGCCGGGGAAGTGCTTCGAGAGGGTCTGCTGGGCGGCGACGGAGGGGGCGTCGTTGACGAAGATCTCGTCGAGGGGGACGCCCTTCGCGGTGAGGGTGGGTGCGAAGGCCGCGCAGGCGAGGAGGCCGGCGAGGGCGATCGCCCAGACCTTGCGGGGTGCGCGGTCCACCAGGTCCGCGACCCGGCGCCAGACTCCGCTGCCGGCCCCGGCGTCCCCGGTCGGGCTGGGACGGGCCGGCCAGTAGGCGGCACGGCCGAGGAGGACCAGGACGGCCGGCAGGAAGGTGAGCGTGCTCAGTACGGCGCAGACGACGCCGATGGCGCCGACCGGTCCGAGCGCCCGGTTGTTCGTCAGGTCGCTGAGCAGCAGGGCGAGCAGACCGAGGGCGACGGTCCCGGCGCTCGCGACGATTGCGCCCCACGACTGCCGCAGCGCCGCCCGGACGGCGGTGAACCGGTCGTCGTGCAGGGCGAGTTCCTCACGGAAGCGGGCGGTGAACAGGAGGGCGTAGTCGGTGGCCGCGCCGATCACGAGGATGGAGAGGATGCCCTGCACCTGGCCGTCCACCCGGACGACGTCGTGGTCGGCGAGGACATAGACAACGGCGCAGGCCAGGCCGAGCGCGAAAACCGCGCCGAGGATGATGACGAAGGGCAGCAGCACGCTGCGGTACACGAGCAGCAGGATGACCAGGACGGTCGCGAGGGCCACGCCGAGCAACAGGCCGTCGATGCCGGCGAAGGCGTCGGAGAGGTCGGCCTGGCTGGCGGCGGGTCCGGCGATGCGTGCCGTCGTTGCAGGGACGCGGTCGGCGGCTGTCCGGACGCGGTCGAGGGTGTCGGGCAGCTTGTCGCCGAGATCGGGCCGGAGCTGGACGACGCCCTCGAGTGCCTTGCCGTCGCCCGACGGCAGAGCGGGAGAGGCCTGGCCGACGACGCCGGGTGTACCGGCGAGGGAGGCCAGGGCGCGGGTCGCCGCTGTCCGGCGCGCCCCCTGCACCGAGTTCTCGCCGTCCACGGTCCACACGACGATCGCGGGCAGGGTCTCGTCCTGCTGGAAGGTGTGCTGCTCGGAGACCACCTTGGTGGACTCGGCGCTGCGCGGCAGGAAGGCGGCCTGGTCGTTGGTGGCGACCTCACCGAGCCTGCCGGCGTAGGGGCCGAGGGTCCCCCCGATGCCGAGCCAGGCGACGAGCAGGACGACGGGGATCAGCCACAGGGCCCGTCGTGGGGTGATGGACATCGCTCTCCAGGTGTCACGGCGGCATGGCATTTGACGCACAGGTGTCCAGGTACCTCAATGGCGAACAATCTCAATCATTGAGTTATCCCGCGGTCGGATCGTAGACCACGGGGATGTTTCCGGGGACGGTGCCCGTCCGGATGCGGCGGACGTCCGGCGGTTCCCGCGTCGGCGTGACCGGCCGACAGGCCTCAGCGCCCGGGGGACCGCACCCCGGCCAGCTGTTCGTTCATGGCCGTCAGGAAACGCAGGACCACCGACAGTTCGTCCTCGCTGAAGCCTGACCGGACACTCGCGGTGACCTCGGCGAGCGGCCGGAAGTGGGCGCGGGCCGCCGACTTGGCGTCGGGCACCCAGTGCAGGTGGACCACTCTGCGGTCGGGGCTCTCCCTGACGCGCCGGATGTGGCCCGCGCGTTCGAGCCGGTCCAGGCAGGCCGTGACGGCACCCGAGGTGAGCCCGAGGTGTTCCCTGAGCCTGCCAGGGGTGAGCGGCTCGGGAGCATCGAGGATCGCGGCGAGTGCCTGGACGTCCGTGGCGTGCAGTCCGTGTTCGGCGGCGAAGCCGTGCACCACCCGGTTGACCTCGCCGTTCATCCGGCGGAGCTGCACGGCGAAGGCCTGGAGGCCCGTCGGCGCGGTGCGCTCGCGCTCCGGTCCCCCACCGGGGTCCTGCTCACCCGCCCGGTCGTCGGGGTTATCTGCTCTGGCCACGCGGTCAGCCTATAGAAGTCGGCGGTGCGTGCCTCGTACGGCCTGTCGGTAGGTTCGGATATCTGGGCGTGCGGAATAGGGCCAGCGGGACAGCCGAGGTTCAGCTCGATTGGATCGCGTGCCATGGGAGCGCTGAGCGACCCAGGGTCCGAGATTCCTTGGAGGCTGGGTAGCGTCACCCTGGTGAATCTCAATCTCTTCAACGATGTGCCTGATGGCCTGACTCAACGAGCCCGATCGTTCGTCCGCGCTCACGGCGTCAAGGTCGACATCCGGCCCATCGAGGAGCACAGGGAGTGGTGGCTTGGCCGAGACGTCCCGGCGGCGGTCATCGACCGGATGGCGGCCTATGAAAAGCGGTGGGGTGGCCTGGTCCTGCCACCTTCACCGCAGTACGACGGCGGACCCAGATACCTCGAAGCGGACTCACCCGAAGGCTCATCCTCCGACGGCTGGTGGTTCGAGGCCGGGATGCAGCGGACCGCGGTCCCTTACTCGTTCGTGATCGGGCCGTCCGGTGAGTTCGGTATTCACTCAGGCCGGTGGGCGCCCCTCCACGCCACCGTCGAAGGCTGGGTGGAGTCGCTCGCACTGACCCACCACGCGTCCGGGTGCGCACAGCAGATCGTCAAGGTCACCGGTGACGATGTCGACGGCATCGTTCTGGACGGGTACGAGCCAGTGCGCGAAGTGATGGGCCTGTCCGACACATGGTGGCGCGGAGCCGACTCGCTGGTGGCGGTCTACGCAGGGGAGGCCGAGGCTCTCTCCTTTCCGCGGGGCCGCACTGCGTTCATCTACTCCGGCCTGGATGAGTGGGGCCTGCGAGGAGGCGTCAGGGACAGCGACAGCTGAGGACCACAGAGCGTTCACGGGCCGCTTATTTCGAGCAATGCTCAACGCCACCGGGACCGAGCTCTTGGCGTGCAGCGGCCTCAACCGCGAGGCACCTTCAAAGGCGGGCAGTCAGAAGCTCCAGCTGTAGAGGCCGCCACCCGTGTTCACCGCAGACACCGCGAGCCGGGCAACTCCCTGCAGGACCGCCAATAGATCATCTTCGGTCATGTCGTCTCCGTCCTCGGACCACAGCCGCGCGGTCCAGCGGCCTGCTAGCTCTTCAAGTTCGGCGGAGCTCGCGTTGGCCAGCGCTCGGGTCAGTCGCTTCGGCAGAGCGAACACCTCAACGCCATCGTTCAACGGGGCGGTGACCCACTCCGGCCAGGGCCGCCACGCATAGAGCTGCTCAAGCGGCGGGGCCTCGGCCGAAGGCTCCTCGAAGTACATGTCCCACTCGGCGATGGCGCTGTCCGGCTCAATAGAACGGCAGGTCTCTGACTCAAAGGCCCCACCAGGTCCCCGCAGGCGCGTCGCAGCGGCGGTCTCGTCGTCGAGGGCGAGGAAGAAAACTATGTCGTGGGCCATCTGAGCATGATGGCAGCCCGCCGAGCCGGGGCGGGTGACAAATATCGTGGCCAAGCGACCGCTATCTCTACCAGTCACACCCGCTCGTCGGTGTGGAATAGCGCTTCAGGCGCTGTCAGTGGACCAGGGCAGACTGATCGCATGACCGCATCTCGCAACGTCGCTCGTCACGCCCGTGCCGATCTCGCTTGGGTGCAGTCGATGGGTGGCCCATTGATCGTCATCCCGGTCTCTGCGCTGGACCATTGGGGCGGATGCACGGAAGACGGCGTGATCGTCGGCGGCACCGACGTTCCCGATGACTACGACCGTGCCTGTGACGTGGAGGGCTGGGCTGGGATCATCGCGGTCGGCACCGAGGGATCCGGGCTGGTGCTGGCCGACGAGCCCGCCACGACCTGCTACCTCCCTGAGCAGAACGTCTTCCTACGGTGGCTTGCCGCCGACTCTGATGCCGAGCTGCTTGAAGCTGCCAAGGCCGTCATGGAGGACTCCGCAACCGACTGGGAAGACTGTGGGGTCTGGGAGACCGATGGGGCAGCGGTTCTCCTGGACTCCGCTGTAGCCGGAGCTGACCTGGCCGTGGAGTGCCCGGATCAGGGAGGCTTGCCGGAACAGGCCCAAGTTTCCGTGCCGGCGGGACGCTGGAGCGTTCGTGCATTTCACAAGACGGGCGACTTTCCATGGGTGGGGATCGTCCAGCTCCTTCCTGCGTAATCGGTCTCAGCTGTCTGATCGGCGAGCCACTTCGGCTGCGTACGCGGACCTGACGGCCCCGGCGGCCCAGCGTTCGGCAGCTGTGGGGCTGATGCCGAGCAGACGCTGAAGGACTGCTGGCGGCATCTGTGTGCAGAGATCAAGCAAGGCCGCGCATCGTCCGGCTGGGTCCGGACCCTCTTTGCCCTTGCTCTCCGGGCAGTGCCGTCTGCGGGTTCGCAGCCATGCCGAGGAGCGCCATGTCAGTGAGCCGACTTCAGGTCACGCGTCCCGCAGCGCGGGGACAGGGAGTTCGCCCGAACCCCGGACGATCAGCCGGGTGGGAACGGTGATGGTGCGGGCTCGACTGCGGTCCCCGTCCAGGCGGGTCAGCGCGGTGGTCGCTGCTGTTCTGCCGAGTTCTTCCGCGTCCTGGGCGACGACCGTAAGAGCCGGCTCGAGTGCCTCGGCGAGCGGCACCTCGTCGAAGGCGACGAAGGCGACGTCCTTGCGCTCGTTGCGGGCCAGTTCGGCGACGATGCCCAGCGCCATGATGTTGTTGCCGGCGAACAGGGCCGTGGGCGGATTGGCCAGGCCGAGGAGCTGGGAGGTCGCGGCCCCGGCCCCTTGCTGGTCGTGGGCATTGGCGACCAGCGAGCGGTCGTAGGGGATGTCGGCTTCCTGCAGCGCCGAGCGGTAGCCGACCAGACGTTCGCGGCGGGTGTACAGCTTCATGGGCAGGTCGCCGACGAAGCCGATGCGCCGGTGTCCGTGGGTGATGAGGTGGGCGACGCCGTCGTGGGCTCCTGCCCGGTTGGAGCTGACGATGCTGTCCGTGGTCAGGCCCACTCCGGGGCGGTCAAGGAAGATCACAGGCAGTCCCGCCGTACGGTGGGACTTGAGGTGCGAGTGGTCGGCGCCGACGGAAGGGACGACGATCAGGATGCTGACGCGGCGGGCGAGGAATTTGTCCGTCAGGGCGCGTTCGCGCTCTGGGTCGTCGGCGGAGGAGCCCATGAGCAGGGTCAGGCCGCGCTCGCGGACGGTGTCTTCGATGGCGCGTGCCACCGCTCCGAAGAAGGGGTTGGCGAGGTCGGGGATGACCAGGCCGATGGTGGTGTCCGGGCCGCCGACGCGGATGTTGCGGGCCATGAGGTTCGGCTGGAAGCCGAGCTTGGCCACTGCGGACAGCACCTGTTCCCTGGTCTGCGCGGAGGCGGGTCCGTCCTCGTTGAGGACTCGGGAGACCGTCTTGGCGCTGACTCCTACTTCGCGGGCGACGTCGGCCAGGGTGGGGCGGCGGTTGGTTGCCATGGAGGGAACCGTCTCCTGAGAGCTCTCGGTTCCGGCCGCGGCCTCGGCCGGAAGATGCGAGAGCTGGGTTGAGCTGTCAGGTGGCCTGGACTCCGGCGGCCTTCGCGGCCTCAGAATCCGCTACGACAGTATCTCCAGCCTCGTCGACGGTGAGAGCGCCGGTCATGATGGCGACGACCTCGGCCATGGAGTAGTCGGAGGGCTTGATCACGGCGGCACGCCGACCGAGGCGGTGGACGTGGATCCGGTCGGCGATCTCGAAGACGTGGGGCATGTTGTGGCTGATCAGAACGACCGGCATGCCCTTGTCCCGGACTCGGCGGATGAGGTCGAGAACCTGGCCGGACTCCTTGACGCCCAGGGCAGCGGTGGGTTCGTCCATGACGACGACGCTGCTGGCCCAGGCGACGGAGCGGGCGACCGCCACGGCCTGCCGCTGTCCGCCGGAGAGCGTCTCCACCGACTGTGTCAGCGAGCGCAGGCCGATCTTCAGGTCGGCCATGTGCTCGGCGGCCTCCTGGCGCATGCGGTTCTTGTCGAGCATGCGGAAGACGTTGCCGAGGACGCCGGGGCGCCGCAGTTCACGTCCGAGGAACATGTTCGAGGCGATGTCCATGGAGGCGGCCACGGCGAGGTCCTGATAGACCGTCTCGATGCCGTGGGCGCGGGCGCTCTGCGGGCCGGAGAAGGTGATGGGCTCGCCGTTGAGGCGAATCTCGCCCGCGTCGGGGTGCACCGCGCCGGTGAGGGCCTTGATGAGGCTGGTCTTGCCGGCGCCGTTGTCGCCGATCACGGCGAGAACCTCGCCGGGGAGCAGGTCGAAGTCTGCGCCGTCGATGGCGGTGACATGGCCGTACCGCTTGACCAGACCGCGGGCCTGCAGCACGGGCGTGAGGGAGGAGGTGGCGGTCATCGGGCCTTCTTCCGGGAGAGCTGGTCGACGGTCACCGCGAGGATCACCAGGACTCCGGTGATCAGGGTCTGGTAGATGGAGGCGACGCCCATCAGCTGGAGACCGTTGCGGAACACGCCGACGATGAGGACGCCGATGAAGGTGCCCAGGACCGAGCCGCGTCCGCCGAACAGGCTGGTGCCGCCGAGGACCACGGCGGTGATGCTGTCGAGGTTGTCGGTCTGCCCCGCCTGCGGGTCGCCAACTCCGGTGCGGGAGACGAGCAGCAGGGCGGCGATGCCGTAGAGGAGACCCGCCACGGTGTAGATGCCGATGGTCAGCCGGGAAGTGCGGATGCCGTTCAGCCGCGCCGCTTCCGGGCTGTTGCCCAGCGCGTACACGTGCCGGCCCCAGCCGGTGCTGCTCAGCGCGTAGGCGAGGAGGAGGAACAGGGCGATCGTGACCAGGGAGCCGTAGGTGATGTCCGTGTGGCCGAGCGGGAAGGTCTCCCCGAGCGCCGTCAGCGGGCCCGGCAGATTGGTGACCGTCTGCTCCTCGGAGTAGATGTGGGTCAGCGCGAACGCCACGTTGAGCATGCCGAGGGTGACGATGAACGGCGGCAGCGGGATCTTCTGCACCAGCAGCCCGTTGAGCAGCCCGAAGCCACCGCAGACGACCAGGCCCAGCGCGATCGCGACGAGCGGTGGGACGGAGCCCTCGGCCGCCATCTTGGCGATCACGATGCTGCCGAAGGCCATCACTGCACCGCACGACAGGTCGATGCCCGCAGTGAGGATGATCAGGGTTTGTCCGATGGCGAGGGTGCCGACGACCATGACCTGCTGCACGATCAGCGAGAAGTTCCCGCCGGTGAGGAACTGGTCGGTGGAGAGGGAGAAGAAGGCGCAGGCAAGGAGGAGGGCGACCAGCGGGCCGGTGGTCGGCGCCGTGAGCAGTCTGCGGGCCGCGGTCGGTGCTTTGAGCTCGGCGTACGGCGTGGTCGTGGCTGTCATGCGAAGTCCTTGTCGGAAGACAGAAGTCGTTGCCCTCCCTGGTCGGAGGACAAGAGGACAAGCAGGCGGCCGTCCCCGGTCAGGGAGGAAGGGACGGCCGCGCCGCTGAAGGAAGAGGCGGAGTCGTATGGGCCTCAGGGGCCGACTCAGCCCCAGCAGTTCTCCAGGCCGTAGGCGGTGTCCTTGGACGTGACTCCGTGTTGCGCCTTGTCGGTGATCAGGGTGACGCCGGTGTCGGTGTAACCGGACGCCTTCTTGCCGTCCTTGGCGTACGTCACGACGGCCTTGACGCCCTCGGCGGCCATCTTCAGCGGGTACTGCTGCGAAGTCGCGGCGATCTTGCCGTCCTTGACCGCCTGGGTCCCGGTGCAGCCGCCGTCGACGGAGACGATCAGCACGTCCTTCTCCCGGCCCTTGGCCTTCAGCGCGGTGTACGCGCCCAGCGCGGCCGGCTCGTTGATCGTGTAGACGACGTTGATGCCCGGCTCCTTCTGGAGACAGTTCTCCATCGCCGTCTGGCCCTTGGCCTGGTCGCCGCCGGTGTCCTGGGCGCAGACCACGTCCTTGTCGGTGGAGCCGAAGCCCTTCAGGAAACCGTTGTGCCGCTGAACTCCGACGGAGACGCCCGGCGCCAGGTCGAGGGCGGCTATCTTCGCCGTCTTGCCCTTCATGGCGGCCTTGGCGTACTCGCCGATCAGCTGGCCAGCCTTGAGGTTATCGGTGGCGAAGAGGGCGTCAACCGCGCTTTCGGGCTCGGTCGGGGTGTCCAGGGCGATGACCAGGACACCCTTGGCCTTGGCCTTCGCGATCGCGGGCACGATGGCCTTGGAGTCGCTCGGGGTGATCAGGATGCCCTTCACGCCGGAGGCGACCATGTTCTCGATGGCCGTGACCTGACCGGCGTTGTCGCCGTCGAATTTGCCGGCCGCCGTCATCAGCTTGACGCCCTCGGCCTTCGCGGCCTTCTCGGCTCCCTCCTTCATCTTCACGAAGAACGGGTTGGTGTCGGTCTTGGTGATCAGACCGACCTTGACCTCGCCGGAACCGGAGCCGGTGGAAGTCGATCCGGAGCCTGATCCGCAGGCCGTCAGGGTGAGAGCTGCGACGCCCGCGACAGCGGCGGTTCTGAGGAGGGAGCAGGACAGGCGAGTGGTGCGAGACATGATCGACTCCTGGGGGATAGCGGGCGGCACGGGGTCGGGTTCAGAGCATGCCGCCCGGGGTGTCATCGTTGACTTATGTCATCGTTGACACTTCCTGGCGAGGATGATGGACTCCATCTCCCGGAAACGTCAATGCCCTGCACTTGTCACAAATCGGCAACGCCCGCGCCCCTCGCCCACTCGGAGCCGTCCGGTAACTGTGCCGCGACGCGTCCGGGTTTCACTCGTACGTTCGTGAGAGAAGAGCAGCCCATGAGCCTGCGTCAGATCACCGTCCTGGGGGAGTGCGTCGCGGACGCCTTCGCCGAACCCGCAAGTACCTCGAGCGAACTCGCCCTACGGGTCCTGCCTGGCGGCGGGCCTGCGAATACGGCGGTGGCGTTGGCCCGGCTCGGCACCCCGGCCCGCTTCCTCGCGCGCCTGTCCGGTGACGTGTTCGGCCGCCTCTTCCGCACCCATCTGGAGGCGTCCGGTGTGGACCTGTCGAGTGCCGTCCGGGCCGCTGAGCCCAGCACGCTGGCCGTGGCGGAACTGGACGACCAGGGGCAGGCCGCGTTCTCCTTCCACGCGCAGAACACGGCCGACTGGCAGTGGACGGCCGAGGAACTCGCGCGAGTGGACCTGTCCGAAACCACCTGTCTGCACACCGGGTCACTGGCCCTGGTCCGGGAGCCCGGCGCAGCGGTGGTTGAGGACTTCCTGGCTACGGCCGCTGCCGGCAGGACCATCAGCATCGACCCCAACGTCCGGCCCCTGCTGGTGCACCCCGACGTCTACCGTGCCCGGCTGGCGCACTGGTGCGCCCTCACCGATGTGCTCCGGCTGAGCGAGGACGACCTGGAGCTCCTGCTGCCGGGGACCCAGCCCGAGCAGGCGTGCGACACATGGCACGCGGCCGGGGCGCGACTGGTCGTGATCACGCGAGGTGCCGACGGTGTCCTGGCCTCGCTCGACGGCGAACGGATTCAGGTGCCCGCCGTGCCGACGGTCGTCGCAGATACGGTCGGGGCGGGGGACTCCTTCACTGCCGGACTGCTGCACCACCTCGGCGCCCGCGGCCTCCTCGGCGGCCGGCTGTCGGAACTTCGACTCGACGACGTCGCGGAAGCATGCCGGTTCGCCGTCCAGGTAGCGGCCCTGACCTGCTCTGTTGCCGGCCCCAACCCGCCGTGGCAGAGCCGGCTGGCGCAGCTCGCCACTGCCGACCACGCGTAACGGGGGAGCATGCCGGCATCCAGACCGCACCGCTGAAGGCCGAGAACGGCAAGGTGAAGCTGCGGATCCTCGTCGACTGGTCGTCCGTCGGTCTTCGGCGGCAGTGGCGAGGTCGCGATCACCGACCAGATCTTCCCCGACCCCGCCAGCCAGGGAGTGCAGGTCTTCGCCGAGAACGGCTCGGTGAAACTGGACAAGGCCGTCGTCTGGCACCTCGGCTCTGCCCACAAGTGACCCTCTAGTCCGACGTCCACCACTGACAAGGAGAACGAGACTGTGAAGAAGACCCTGCTCGCCGAGTTCACCGCCCGCGAGGGAGCGCAGGACGAGGTCGCCCGTCTGATCGGGGACTACGCCGTGAAGGTGCGCGAGGAAGAAGGGAACGTCGCCTTCGACGTCTACATCAAGGTAGCCGCCCCGCGCGCCTTCTGGATCTTCGAGGTATACCGGGACGAGGACGCCTTCCAGGCGCACCTGAACGCCCCGTACGGCGGTCCGTTCAACGCCGCACTCGCCCCGCTGATCGAGGAGGACGCCTCGGTGCTGACGTTCCTGAACCCGCTGGCCACGCATTCGTAGCGGGCCGTTGGCAGCGCCAAGGCAGGCATCCCTCAATCAGGCCGCGCACGGTATTCCCGCACCCGGGCAAGCCCGCTCGCGCGGAGCCGACAGGTGTTGTACCACGGCTTGATGACGTCCTGGCGGGACACCTCCGCTCGCGCGGAGCCGATAACTGCGCCGGGGACACCGCCTCGAACTTCGCCGGGACACCTCCGCTCGCGCGGAGCCGACGCACAGGACATCTGCCGGTGGACGAACTGCCGCGGGACACCCCCGCTCGCACGGAGCCGATACCACCCAGACCCGACGGCTCGTCGCTGCGGGCGGGACACCTCCGCTCGCGCGGAGCCGACACTTCGTGACCTGCGTCGTTGGGGAGCTTGGTCGTTTCTTTGCCAGAGCGGTGTGTGGTGGTCATCTGCTTTGCTGGTGGCCTGGGTTGATGGATCGTGTCTCGGTGGCCCCTGTGTGCAGGCTACCGCGTGGGGTGGTGGGCCGGGGCGTGTGTGCAGGTCAGCTGCCTCTGTCAGTGGCCGGTGCTACAGCTGTCCGTATGAGCCGCGATGGGGTGGTTGTCGGGGGGCGGCTTGATGCGCGGGTGTGGGGTAAGGAGCGGGATCTTCCTTCTCCGTATCCGTTGATCTGTCATCTGTTGGATGTTGCGGCGGTGTTCGGTGAGTTGCGGGATGTGTTGTTTCATCCGCGTCTGCGGGAGGGGGTGGCCGCGGAGCTTGGGCTGAGTGTGGCGCAGGCGCGCGGGGTGCTGGCGTTCTGGGCGGGGCTCCACGACCTCGGGAAGGCGACGCCGCCGTTTCAGGCGCAGGTGCCGGCCGCCTACAGGTCTTTGGTGGACGGCGGGTCTTATGCGGCGGCAGTGGGTGCTGACGGGTTGCGGTCGTTCCGTCACGAGCAGGGGACGCACTGGGCGTTGGTCTCGCTGCTGGCCGAGCTCGGGTATCCGGTGAGCAGACCGCAGTCGCGGAGTCTGCCGCACCAGGTGGCGCAGATGCTGGGGGGGCATCACGGCTGTTTCGCCGATGTGGTGCCTGCCCGACAGGCGGCGCGGGCCGGTGAGTACCAGCGGGGGAGCAGCGGCGCAGGCATGTGGAGGAGCTGGCGCGGGTGGTGGGCGTGACGGCGGTCCCGGCGGGGGAGCTGTCGGCGGCGACTGCGGTGCGGGTGCACGGTCTGGTGGTGCTGGCCGACTGGCTGGCCAGCAGTGTGGATTGGATCGTGCTGCTGCTGCCGGGCCGCGGATGGCCGGGGTCGCCGGAGCAGCTGGATGCCCATTGCGGGCGGGCGGGCGGGCGGTGCCGGCCGCGGCGAGGGCGGTCGCGGCGGCGCGGCTGGGGCGGGCGGAGTTCCCGGCGGGGCCGGACCTGTCGTTCGCCAGCCTGTTCCCGTTAAGCTCGCACGCCTTGCAGCGCGATATCGCGGAGGTGCTGCCCGCGGTGGTGGGGGAGGGGGCCTCGGGGCTGGTGCTGGTGACGGCGCCGACGGGGGACGGGAAGACGGAGGCCGCTTTGTTCGCGGCTTCGGTGCTGGGAGTGTCTTCCGGCGCCCGGGGCCTGTATTTTGCGCTCCCGACGATGGCGACCGCGGACGGGATGTTCCCGCGGGTGGCCGCGTTCGCGGAGCGGGCGATGACGGGGGAGCGGGCTCTGCTGCTGATGCACGCGGCCGCGTGGCTGAGCACCGTCATGGACGGCGAGAGGACAGCGGGTTCGCCGGACAGTTGGCTGCTGCACGGTCCGCTCCCGCCGGAGCCGGTGGCCGGCGGGAGCGACGACGGGGAGGCGCCGTTCAGCGCCGCGGCCGCCACGGCGGTGGAGGCCCGGGAGTGGCTGCGCCGGGGCGGGAAGCGCGGGTTCGCGGCCCCGCTGGGCGCGGGCACGATCGACCAGGCGCTGACAGCCGTGCTGGCGGTCTCCTACAACGCACTGCGCCTGTTCGGCCTGTCAGACAAGGTGCTGATCGTGGACGAGGCCCACGCGTACGGCCCGTGGATGCAGACCCTCATGGTGCGTCTCCTGGAGTGGCTCGGCGCGCTGCGGGCCCCGGTGGTGCTGCTGTCGGCGACCTGACGGGGCGCACCGCGACGGCTCTTGTGGACGCCTACCGGCGCGGCGCCGGCTTCACCGAGCCCAGCCGTGTCCAGCCCTCCTACCCGGGATGGCTGTTCACCGACGCCGACCGGTCTTCCCGTTCCTCGACGAGAGCCGCATCGACAGCGGTGCCCTCGCTGACATCGGAGAAGTGATCGGGCGTCACCGGCCCTTCGAGGCCCGGTTCGAGCACTGCGGGCGATTCCCGGGGATCTTGTATCTCGTCCCCGAACCGGACATCCCGTTCCGCCGGCTCACCGAGGCGGTCGCGGACCGGTGGCCGCAGAACCCGCCGTTCGGGGGGGGCAGTTCGACGAGGTCGTCCCGCATCTGACCATCGCCCAGGGGCAAGACGATGCCGTGCTGGAGGAGGCCGAGGCCGACCTTCGTAGTCGGAGCCATCGCCATGTCCAGAGAAAGGCGGCGGCGAGGTGTAGCCCAGCCTGGTAGGCGAATACGAGCTTGTCGGTTCGCATGCCCAGGCCCCGCACCGCTTGAGCCGACACGCACAGTTGACCGATTTCCGGGAACAGCGGCTACAAGATCAGCAGCAATTACCCGTAATGGTCACAGGCAACAAGGGCCGACATCTCTGGAGCAACAAGATCGCGACAGAAAGCGGCTTGAAATGACCGTTTGCAGTTGCGACGTCGAAGCTACTCGCAACCGGGGGCAGAAAACAGGCACTTCGAGGTGAAGCGGTCGTTGCCCGCGACCAGCTCCTGCGTGATCAGCTGGTTCCTCTCGTCGTTGACCTCATCGATCTCGTGCTTCAGTTCGACGATCCGCGACCGCAGGCTTTCGTTCTCATCCCTTGTGTCGTCCAGGGCCCTTGCATAACTGGCGATCCGCATTGCGGTCACGACAACCCGACGGTCCACGGCGTACTCGAGTTGCTCCACGGCCCGCTCACGCGCCCGCATGTCCGACTCCAACCGCCGCCGCTCCTCAGCGATCTCACTGAGGTCCCGCCGAGTCCGCGCCTCGGAGAGCACCAGCAGCGAACGCATGGTCGCGGCCAGGAAGCCGACCGCGCCGGCAGACAGGAACCCGGTTCCTCCTGCGGCCAACTCCCAGGTGTGACGGAAGACGCCCTCGCCGACCAGTATTCCGCCGGCAGTGCAGCCAGCAGTGGACGCGATCACCAGTCTGTACGCCACTGTCCTACCCCCTTGCCACGGCTCCCCGGCCCTCCGCGGCGTCCGTCTCTTTTTGCAGCTGGATGGCGTGTTCGATGCCTCCGAGGAGCATTGAGCGGATTTTGGGATCGGAGATCCCCCATGCGTCGGCTGCGTCTTCCGGGGTGAGTGTTGATGAGGGTACCGCCCGAATTGACTGATCGGGCCCATGTTCTGAAGGAAGCGCACCACTTTCAACCAACATCTCCCGTGGATCTACGCGGAGGATCTTTGCCCACTTCGTGACTTGCTGCGGAAGGGGAAGCGTCTCGCCGTCGAGGGTCCGCGAGATCGTCGTGGGCTTCGTATCGAGCAGACGGGCCAGCTCGGCCCGGCCTCCCTTGTAGGGCCTCACGTCGAAGCCGGCCTCGATCGCTTTCCGCGTGAGATAGGCGCCGAAGGCCTTCACGCGAGCTTTTCGCTCCTCGCGTGTCTCCTGGTGGGGCTCTTCCATGCTGCGCATGTTCGGAGAGTAGCGCGCATGCGAGCTACCTAGACAGAAGTCTCATGCATGCGTTTTCGCAGGTCAGGGACTCGCATGCGTTTACCCAGGCCAGACAGGGCAGCCCAGGAGCCGCCCGCGTCGAAAAAAGTTTCATGCGACATGAGTAGAGAAGTTGCGCCCATGCGAGTTATTTGCTTAAATCTCACACGCGCGAGTGAAGTCGCACTCGTGAGAGTTGATGTGAGGGAGACCCCCATCCATGCTCCGCTTTGATATGGCCGTGCTCCTCGCGGGCCGAAGACTCCGGCAACAGAGGCATCGCCGCGCGGTCGGGGGGCGGCAAATCCACCCTCCACCGGCTCGGACCCGGAGGCACCAAACCGAGCCTCGGCGGCCTCTGGGCCTTCCGGAACGTCTACGGCTGCTCCATCGAGGGCCTCCTCGGCGACGGAAGCACGCCACTGCCGGCGCCGCCCGTCCTCCCGACCCATGGGGCGCTCCAAGAGCGCGTCCTGAGGCACGGAGGCCACCCCCAGGTCGGGCTTGGCCGGGAGCAACCCTCGCAATGCCGGCCCACCACAGTTCATCCACTCTTGAACGGAGCAGGCCTTGACGGCAGAGCCTCACGAAATGTCACCCGGTGGCGACATGAGAGAACCGGACCTCGTCGCCCGTGCCCAGCAGGGCGACCCGGACGCCTTCGCCGAGTTGTACCGGCAGCACCACCGCGCGATCTTCAGATTCGTTTACCACCGCGTCGGGAGAAACCGAGCGCTGGCCGAAGACATTACAGGCGAAGTCTTTCTTCGTGCATTGTCCTGGCTGCGCACAGGTGCATTCTCCTGGCGCGGAGCCGGGTTCGGCGGCTGGTTGAGCGTCATCGCCCGAAACAAGATTGCCGACCACTTCAAGAGCTCTCAGCGTCGCGAGTTCCCCGTCTACGACATGCGAGATCACGACGCGACGGTCGACAGCGCCGAAGAAGCTGTACTAAAGCACATGGAAGATGACCTGGTCCGGCAGGCACTCGCCCGACTGCTGCCACCTCAACGCCAGGTTCTCGAGTTGCGCTACCTGCAGGATCACTCGGTGGCCGAGGCCGCCCTCGCAATAGAACGCAACACTGGCGCGCTCAAGACGCTCCAGTATCGGGCCGTTCAGTCACTCCGTGCCGTCTATGAGGAGGGGTCAGCGTGACAACCATTCTCGATATCCCGACCACAACGGAACGAGAGCTGTCTGAGCGGCTGCAGAGGCTGGCCGCAAAATTCATCGTCGATCTGGACAGACAAGGACGGCTGGTGGAGCCTGGCGGAGCGGAGGCCCTCAAGCGCCTGCGCGCGCAATTCGAGGCACGGCGTAGCCATACAGCGATCTATCAGGCGGCCGTCGACTCCATCGTCGACGACTGCAGCTACCCCCGTGCTGTTGCCATGCAGATCGCAGACGTCCTGCACCTCAGAGGTCTCCTGGCCGAGCACGACGGTCCGGAGCCCCAGCACGACCGCGAACCGGACCCTGCGTCCCTTGCACCGGATGCAGCCGGCGCCCGGGTCGTGCGTCGCGTCAAATCGCCGAACACGCCGCGCGAACACGCGCCGGCGCCGGAGCTCGTCGAAGACCGGCTGCCGCAGATGCGTCCCTCCGCCGCCATCGCCGCCGACGAGGCGACTGTGGTCGAGCCGGACGCATATCCAGCGGACTGGTCCGAGGAATACGCTCGTGCTGTCACGGCTGCGGCCAAGCTGCAGTCTGACCATGCGACGCGCCCGGAGCTGTCAGCCGTAGCGGCCCATAGGGATTGCGTCACTGTCGCAATCAAGGCCACCTCGCTCGACGACTGGGGGTATTGGTTGACAGCGATCGGCGCTCCTATCGCTGTCACGAGCCATCAGGCGGGATACGCGCAGCTCGCTGTCGGAACCGTCGAGGGCGTAGAGATTCACCTCACCGCTCACGAAGTTCCGCGGCTGCTCGAAGAGGCGGCCGATGCCGCAGGCGAGCCCTTCATGATGTGGGGACGGATCTACGACCTCACCCGCGGATACCGCGACCGGTTCGACAATTTCTGGTCCTACCTCGGCGAGCGGCAGGAGAGCGGGATGCCGCTGCTGTGTCTACGGGGCACAGACGGACCGATGTACCCGCTCGGATCGATCATCGTGAGCAACGGACCGCTGAGTCTTGTCGAACTGCCTGCCACCGGTCCTACAGCCAACGTGGCTGGAGGCGAGGCATGAACCTCGCCACGGACACCTACCTCGGCTGGACGCCCTTCACCAAGCCCCTGGCTCGAGTGCTCCAAATACAGCTGGATGCAATCGCCACCGAGTGCAACCCCGAGAAGATCTTCTCGGATTAGATCAGCAACCAGGCCCCCTCACTGTTCGATGGCGCTCGAGGAAGCCGGTGACGCGCCCGGCCGACGCAGGCCGTGGCGGCTCAAGCACATCGGCTTCTCCTTCGGCGATTCGTCAGGGATGCGGAGGTGTCCCACGCTTCCGAGGCCCTGGCCCACCAACTGTGGGAGACGTGGCTCAACCGGGCCAGCACGGTCAACGCCCGCCGGACCCAGTTCTCAGGAGCCTGGCAGCAGGTCGCCAGCGGCATCGAGAACCTGCCCTACGTAACGCCGGATTAGGCCCAGCAACTGAACGCCTGTCGGCGACGCTTGAAATGTGAGGCGATTCCGGCGCTTGGGTTCTAACGCTTGTCGCAACATTCCTTGATCATTGTGGAGTGTTGATGGCGAGGCGGGGACGTAAGCGCAGGCTGGAGCTCGAGGCCGAATACTGGCGTCTTCTGGCGGCCGGGGTGGGCAGCGTCGAGGCGTGCAGGCGCCTTGGGATCGGGCGCAAGACGGGCTACCGGTGGCGGGCGGAGAACGGTGGCCTGCAACCGGATTACCTCCCGGAAGCCTCGTGTTCGGGGCGGTACTTGTCGCTGCTGGAGCGTCGGAGGATCGCCTCGCTGCGCGGTCGCGGCCTGGCGATCCGGGAAATAGCCGGCCTGCTCGGACGGGCACCGTCGACGGTCAGCCGTGAGTTGCGGCGCAACAGCCGTCCACACGACTACGGCAGATACGACGCCGACCTGGCCCACCACCGTGGCCGCGAACGGGCCGGACGTCCCCGACGATCCAAACTGTCCACTGATCCCGAGCTCAAAGCAGAGGTTCAGTCCAAGCTGGACATGGAGTGGAGCCCGGAGCAGATCGCCGCCCATCTCAGGACCCGCTGGCCCGACCGTCCCGAGCGGCACGGCACCTCTGCGACGAGACCATCTACCGAGCCCTCTACCAAGGTGCCAAGGATGGCTTGAGCAGGACCCTCACCAGGAAACTTCGTACCGGCCGGCCGCTGAGAAAGCAGCGCCGCCGCCCCGACCAGCGCATGCCCCGATTCGTTGCACCCGCCGACCTCATCGACCGTCGGCCACCGGTCATCGAGCTGCGCGAGCGTCTCGGTGACTGGGAGGGCGACCTCGTCGTGGGCGCCCGCAGCCAGTCTGCTGTCGCCACGCTCGTCGACCGGCGAACCCGCGATCTCTGCCTGGTCCCGCTGCGGGAGGGGCACTCCGCCGGGCAGTTGCGTGACGCCCTCATCGCAGCCCTCGGCACGTTGCCGGAACGGGCGCGCCGGAGCCTCACCTGGGACCAGGGCTCCGAGATGGCCCGTCATCATGAACTCGCGCGCTACTTCACGGACGGGATCTTCTTCGCACGCCCTGGCAGTCCCTGGGAGCGAGGGACGAATGAGAACACGAACGGCTTGGTCCGGCAGTACCTGCCCAAACGCACGAACCTGTCCCTGCACACCGCTGACGACCTCCGTGCCATTGAGCACCGGCTCAACAATCGACCCCGCAAGACACTGAGTTGGCAGACCCCGGCTCAGGCATTCACCGCGGCTCTGGCACTTGAGCCTGCAACGTTGCGACGATCATGCGAATCTGCCATCACCGAGGCGCGTTCGTAGCGGCCAGAGATGAACTGGAAGAACAAGTTCGCTGCCTCGGGCTCGAAGGGGATGTAACCCACTTCGTCGATCTATGCGGATATCCGCATAGATCGACCTATGCCGAGACCGCGACTATGCGGAGTGGATTGTCAAGAGAGCCTCGTTCGCGTGAATGCAGGTGCAACACTCTCGGCATAGTCGTCGGTTGGGCAGACGGGCCTTCCCCCGTGAAGGTGGGCACGCGGTTATTGATCACACGGCGAGCGTGAGTTTAGCGGTGTGGTGTCGGTGTTCGTATTCGTTGGGGCTGAGGTGGCCGTTGGCGGAGTGCCGGCGGCGGGTGTTGTAGCGGGTCAGCCAGGCGAAGACCGTCCGGCGGCAGGTGCCGGCGTCACCGTAGTCGTGGGCGCCCTGGAGGGTCTCGCGTTTCAGGGAGGCGTGGAAGCTTTCGCAGGCCGCGTTGTCGGCGCTGGTGCCGACCGCGCCCATCGAGCGGGTGACCCCGAGCTGGTAGCAGAGGTCGGCGAAGGCCCGGGATCCGTATTGGGCCCCGTGGTCGGAGTGGAACACGGCGCCGTCCAGACGGCCGCGGGTCGCGGCTGCCATCCGCAGCGCGTCGGCGACCAGGCCGGTGCGCATGTGGTCGGCCATGGACCAGCCGACGACCTTGCGGCTGAAGCAGTCCAGCACGGTCGCGAGATAGAGGAACTCCCCGCCGGCGAGCGGGAGATACGTGATGTCGCCCATGTACTTCCGTCCCGGATCGGCGGCGGTGAAGTCCCGCTGGAAGAGGTCCGCAACCGGTGAGGCTGCCGGGTCCGGGACGGTGGTGCGCACGCGTCTGCGCAGGCGGATGCCGGTGATCGAGAACGTCCGCATGATCCGGGCGACCCGCTTTTCGTTGACCCGCCGTCCTTATCTCGCGGAGCTCGGCGGTCACTCGCGGGGAGCCGTAGGCGCCGCCGGACTCGCCGTGGATCTCGCGGATCTCCTCGGCCAGGATCCGGTCCTTGTGCTGCCGGGCGGCCCGGGCCTCGGCGCCGGCGAGCCACTTGTAGTAGCTGGACCGGTTCACGTCCAGGACGTGGCAGAGCCGCTTCACCTCGTAGGTGTCCCGGTGGTCGTCGACGAACTGGAAGCGGCTGATCACCAGTTCGTCTCTCCGGCGAAATACTTGGCCGCCTTGCGGAGGATGTCCCGCTCGGTCGCGAGCTTCCGCTCACTCGCCTCGAGCTCGGCCACCCGGGCCTCCAACTGCCGGATCCGCTCGTCCGGAGCGTCGGACGGCACCGCCGCCCCCGGTTGGACGGCCGGCTTTGCAGCCGTGGCGGTGACACCGCGGCGTTCGCGGTCCCGCAGCACCCACTCGCGCAGGGTCGCCCGGTTGATGCCCAGGTCGGCGGCGATGCTCTTGTAGGTCGCCCCGGGTGTGGACTCGTACAGGGCCACGGCATCGGCCTTGAACTCGTCCGAATAGTCCTTCATCGCCATCGGCGGTCTTCTCGCTTCCTCCGGATCAAGCAGATCCAGTATCAGCGTGTCCACCACTCAGGGGGAGGCCCCGACCTTGATCGCGGGAGAGCCGAACCCATCGGCCATCGCCATCGTCGGCGGAACGGAGGCGAAACGCCAGCCGCCCACTGGCGGCACTGCCGCGCCCAGTTTCTGGGGCAGATCGCCATGCAGATTGGCCAGTGCCCGGTAGTGGCGGACGGCTTCCTCGCTGGCGGCCAGGCCCGCCTCCCCCAACCGGTTGGAGAGGTTGTTCAGGGAGGCGACGACGCCGGTCAGCAGGCAGTCGCACACCATGGCCGCACCCGACAGCCACCCCGCGGCGAGGTTCCGTCCGGCGACCACTGCGGGGATGCTGGCGCAGATCCATCACGTACTGGTTGCCGACGAACCCAATGCCCGGGTTCAGCCTGCCTTCCAACAGCTCCGCCTCGACCACGAGACGGGATCGCTGTGCGCTGTCCGGCACACCTCAGGTTTCACAGCTGGTACCGGGCCGCGACGTCACCAGCAGGCCCCAGCGCACCGGCCTGGCAGGCGGCCGCCAGCACGGATCGTCATCGAGAGGGACCAGCGCGGCATCGTCCCGGCCACCAGGCGTACCGCACCACACCACCGTTCCGCCCGCTTCACCGTCCCCGCCCGGATGGAAGACCTTCACCCGCGTTCCGCCGAGTCCGGTGACGTGGGCGCAGGTCAGGACCAGCCGGCCCCCCACCACATACCCTGAACCCGGTCCGCCCTGAGCGCTCACCCCGGCCAGGCGTCCCTGGTCCATCACACCCCCCCCACAGCCCTATCCGAACCGTCAACCAGGACCTCGGTGCCGTCGGGAAGCTTCGGGGTGAGGGTGAACGACACCCGGTGCGTGCGCCCGCGTGAGAGGCCGGCCTCGGTCTCCGCGCCGACCGCCCAGACTTTGAACCCGGCCTTCGCCTCCGCGTCCGCCCGCAGCTCGACCTCGAACTCCATCTCCACCGGCCCACGGCGAACACCACCTGCGGATCCCCGCCGACCCGGGCAGCCGCCTCCGGCTGGGGCAGGCGGTCACGGGCGGAGACGAAGCCGTCGAGCATGCGCACTGCTGCGGCGCCGAAGTCCTCGCAGCGTCTGAAGTCCTCGACCAGCACCAGCGGTTCCAAGAACTTGGCCGCTGCGGCTTCGTCCTGCAAGCACCACACCCAAGCCCGCCTCTGCCTCGCCCGACGATGAGCCGACGTCCTCTTCGCCATGCTCCGAGACGGCACCTTCTACGAACCACACAACCCGCCCCATCCCCTTGACCAATCCCGAAGGGGCACCCCCATACCTATCTTGACGTCAAGATAGGTATGGGGCAGGCTTTCCCGCAGTATCTCGACATCAAGATACTTTCGCGTGGGGCACGGAGGATTCAGGATGCTGGGCGTCGCAGGGGCCGGGAAGGTTCGACCGGGGGAAACGGGCCTCCTGGCCCAGTTGCGGCGGCCGCCCGGCGGCCGGGACGCACGGATCATGCTGCTCGCCCAGCTCCTGGACCGCACCGGAACCGGTGTGTGGGCCGCCTCCTCGGTGCTCTACTTCACCTTCGTCGCCGGACTCGACGCCGGGCAGCTGGGCCTGCTGCTCGGCGTGGCCGGAGTCGCCGGCATCGCCGGATCCCCCCTCGCCGGCCACCTCGCCGACCGGTTCCAGGTCCGCACGCTTCTCATCGTCAGCCACCTGCTACGGCTGGTCACGCTCTGCGCACTGCTCTTCGCGCACGGCCTCGGCCCGCTGCTGGCGGTCGTCGCCCTCACCTCGCTCGGCGACCGGGCCGCCAAGACGCTGGAGATGCTCTTCGCCACCCGCGTGGCCGGCGAGCGCCGCACAACCTACCAGGCACTGTTCCGCAGCGTGGCGAACGCCGGATACGCCGTCGGCGCCGGGATCGCCGCGCTCGGGCTCGCCGTCGCGACCCGCTCCGCCTACCAGGCGCTGATCATCGCCAACGCCCTGTCCTTCCTCGCGGCCGCCGTACTGGTGGCCCGGACCCGCGAGCCGCACGGCCACGGCCGGGTGGTGCAGCGCACCGACGGCGCCGGCGCCGCGGAACCGGCCGCCGTCGCGGCGAGCCCGTGGCGCGACCCCGGCTACCTCCGGTTCGTCCTGCTCGACACCGTGATGAGCCTCGACGACTCGATCCTGAACGTCGGACTGCCGCTGTGGCTGGTGCACAACACCGCGGCCCCGCACGCCGTGGTCCCGGCCTTCCTCGTGATCAACACTGGGCTCGTGGTCGCCCTGCAGCTACGGGTCTCGGCCCGCGTCGAGGAACCGCGTCAGGCTGCGCGCGCGGTGGGCCTGTACGGACTCGCGCTGCTCGCCTGCTGCGCGGTCCTGGCCGCCGCCGGCGGCGGGGCCTGGACCGCCTCGGCCGCCCTGCTCGTCGCTGCGATGCTGGTCACCGGCGCCGAGCTGATCCGGTCCGTGAGCTCCTGGGAGCTGGCCGTCTCCCTCGCGCCCCCGCACGCCCGTGCCTCGTACCTCGGCGTGGCCGGGATGGCGCAGTCCGTGCAGAAGTCTGCCGGCCCGCTGCTGCTGACCGGCGCCGTGATGACCGCCGGCCCCGCCGGCTGGCTGGTGCTCGGCGCCACCGTCGCCGGCCTGTCGGTGGTGCAGCGGCGCACCGCCCTGCGCCGGCTGGACCTCCTGCACCCGGAACCCGTACCGGCCGACCGGACTGGGCGTGCCAATTTACCGGTCGGCTGATCTTGGTTGTTGATGGTCAGTTGTTGCTCGGGGTCAGGCGTCCTTCGAAGGCGATCTGGAACGCGTTGAGGGGTGTTTTCCAGCGCATGGTCCACCGCTTGCGGCCCTTTCCCGGTCGGGTCCAGGCTCGTCAGCGCCATGTAGATGCACTTGAGGGCGGCGGCCTCGTTGGCGAAGTGCCCGCGGGCGCGAACAGCTCGGCGGATGCGTGCGTTGACGCCCTCGATCGCGTTCGTGCTGCAGATGACCCGCTGCCGTTCGCGGTCGGCCTCGACTTGAACACGGCGTTCCTGGCGGCCGCGGCCCGGCTCACGGTCGGCCGGTCACCAACCGGGGACGCCATCGGGCTGTTGGAACTGCTTCTGCCGGCCGCTCCCGGCGAGGACATCCTTGATGAGGTCGGGGAAGCCGCCCATGTCCTGGCCTACATCGTGATCGCCAACGAGCGATTCACCGACTTCTACACCTGGGGCAAACGTTCCAGACCGCCCACCCTCGCAGCGGAGATCCAGTACCAGCTGCTCCCCCTGTCGCTGTCGTGCGAGGCCGCGCAGTTCACATTGTGCGGGAGCCTGGAGCCCTCCGGGGACCTCAGCGGCGACACCTTCGGCTACACCCTGGACCGGGACACGCTGCACGTGTCCGTGACCGACCCCATGGGCCACGACATCGACGCCGCCCTGGCCGCCACGGTCCTGGTGAGCGCTCGGCGCGGCGCCCGCCGCGCCGGAGCCGACCTGGCCGAACAGGCCCACCGCGCCGACCAGGCACTGGTTGATGCTGACGTCCGCGGTCCGTGACGCTGCCGGCGGCAGGCTCGAAGACGATGCCACCGTGATGTGCCTGGACTGGCACGGCCCCCAGGAGGCCCAACGACACGTCAGCTCCGGCGCGGACGCCCAACAAGCCTCAGCCGGCCGCGCAAAGCAGCAGCCGTGACCACAGTGCTCTCCCGGGCAGTGCCGGGCTGCCGCTGAGTGGCACGCGTCGCGCCTCTTCCTGGAAGCCCGACTTGCCGCCCTTCCCCGGCCGCTGCGGACGGACCCGAATGAGACATCACGAGGTGTCTGGAGAACCGTCCCATTTCGGCTCGCCTGCCCATCCCGGCCGTAGGTCGGGCGTGGTGAGCATCGGCTCGGGCAGCGTCCAGGTCACCCCGGATCCCTTCCACCTGGCGGTGCATTGCGTCCCGCCGCCGAACGAGGGCAGGGTCGTCCGGCGTGTGGTGTGGGCTCTGGTGTGGCCTCACCACGGCTCACACCGGGTGAGCGCACTGCCTTCATCCGGCCGTTGCGCAGTCCCACCGGACTGATTGCGCAGGCCGGTGCGCATGGGCTGCGCAACGCTGCGACCTGCCATGGTCGGGCCTGTGGTCGGGGTACGGCAGTGCGCAGTCCCTGCGCGTCGCCGGGCGTGGTTGCCGTGACCGGGGCTTGTCGACGCCTTGCGCAGCGGCTTGCTGCGCAACTGGCCGGTCCGGGACGTCGGTTGCTCATCGGGCGGCCCGGTGTGTGCTGTCGCCTGCGCACCCGCGGTGCGACGCGGTGCTCTGCCTCAGGCGGGCGCGCCGTTCGGCTCGTCCTCCGGTTCGGCCTCTGGGTGCGTGGCGACCACCGCGTCGGCGGACGCCGTTGTGCAGAGCGCGACGTCGACGGTCCCCTCGGGCGCAGGGCGGCTGAACGCCTTGGGTGCTGTGCCGTCGAAGCTGTTCCCGCACACGGTCATCGCCCATTTCTACAGCGAGCGGCCGCGGGCAGCAGCCTGCATCCCCGGTTGTTGGCTTTGACACCTGGGTTGTAGTCCGTCGGGTGGAGGGTCCTCGTCTTGTGTGTGTTTTCCCTTTAGCCTGGGCGGCAGCCGTCGAAGGGAGGCCGCCATGTCGGATAAGCCGATGGGCTCGCTGGGTACGGAGATGCGGGAGGTCACATTCCCGGACCAGTCCTGCGGGATCATCCTGGTGCAGGCGGGGACCCCACAGGACGAGGCCGATGAGATGGCCGCACGCGTGTGGGCCGAGCTGCCCAAAGGCTAGGGCCGCGAGGGAGTACCTGGAGAAGGCTGTCGAGGCGGCGTAGAGAGCGGCGGCGACCGCCGCGTTTGCCTCTTCGCTGCCCGCCTGGGGGTCATGGTTCTTGTCGGCGGCGGTGGTCCGCTTCCTGGAGGGCCCTCTTGTGTGTTTCTGCGGCTTCAGGGGGCCGGCCTGCGCGGGCGCTGAGGTCGGCGGCCAGCAGTCTGTTGAGAGCACTGGGGTTGGTGCTTTCGGTGTACTCGAGCATGTGCAGGAGGGCTGTGAGCTCGCCCTGGCGGAGGTACAGGTGGGTCAGGGGGTCGGAGGCGCGGGAGACGAGCGCCCGGCGCACGCGGTTTTCGTAGGCGCACCTGTGCAGGTCGGCGAAGCGGATCTGGGGTTCCTCGAACAGGTAGGGCTGGGCGGGAAGGTAGGGGGCCAGGCTGTCCAGCAGCGTGGGGAAGTCGTGGCCCTCCTGTCGGTAGGACGGCTGTTCGCCGCTGCCGGCCCCGCCCGGGTCGAGACGGAAAGCGTCGACGAAGGCCGTGACGAGCCGGGGCTCGGGAAGCAGGCCGGCTCCGGGCCACCGGACACCGGACAGGTACCGGTCCTCTTTGTCGGCCGTGTAGAGACACCAGCCGGACGTGCCCGCCCAGTGGAGCCCGCAGTCGCCCCCGCCATGCCGGTCCTGGAATGCCTGCGTGAACGAGATGCCGGCCTCGACGTCGAGGTACTCGCCGTCCGTGTCGCGCCAGGGACCGCAACTCTGAATCCCGGTCACCGGCAGATCCGCTTCCAGGAGGCACTCGGCGACAGCAGCGGCGTAGTGGCCCGCCCGCCTCGCGAGCTCAGCTGACATCTGGGGGCTCGGTTCGCTGGCCACGGAACTCTCTCTCCGCTGTCGGGATCGGACGGTGACGTCGCCATAGATCGTGCCGGGCCGGATCGGCGTCCGGCGCAGCGGGCGCCCGGCAGCCCGTCCCGGCTCGCGTCCACGGGGTACGACGGCCGGTGAGGGTACCGACCTGAAACCGGCGCGGCTCGCACTGCTCCCTGTGTTGCGCCGCGGCGGTGCCGGGGGAGCGGCCGTGGTTGTTCGAGCTCGATTACCTTCTCACGGGCCGTGCGGAAATCTATGTTGGCTGGAGTAGACATTGGGCGGTGGCTTGGTTATGGTTTCTCTCGTAGCCAGGAAGACAGCAGGACCCGGCAGACACGAACTGCCAGGTAGCAGCATGTAGTTGCAGTGCGCAGGACGGTGCGGTGGTGGAGTTTCGGAGCCAGGGTTGTTGCAGGACGGCGACGGGGCTGACAACCGGACCGGGTGGCCCGCAGTGATCAGGGGCCGCCGTGAGCAGGACCGCAGTGGCACCACCCGTAAGTGCAGTTCGTGGTACCCAGCAGTGAAGTCAGTAAGCGGTACCTCGGTGAAGGCGTCGGCTGCGGGCGCGCGCACCGGGAGGTTCGGCAGTGGGGTTCTAAGCCAGAGCAGATGCAGGACGGGCGACGGGGCTGGCTGCCGAAGAGTGGCGCTGTGACAGGCCACTGTGCGGTTCGCATCACCAGCAGTACGCAGTTCCCGTTTGGTAAGTGATTGATCCCAGAGGGATGGAACGGAGGAGCCGAGCGCCATCAGGATCGCCCGGGCGTGAGTGTTGAGCCCGGGTACCGCAGGACATCGATAGTGAGGTGGTCTCCGGTCGAGCAACCGCGATCCCCGCATTCCCCGTCCTCTCCCGGGCGGGCGTGCGGAAACAGAAGGCCGGCGCGATATCAGGGCCGGCAGATGGTGTAGCAGTTCCTTCGGGGCCCTGGCGCAACGAGCGCCGGGGCCCCTCCACGCGTTCCACAGAGAGGTGCGATGACAGCAGACGACTCGTACGGCCGTCTCGACGACGACGACTACCCCGCTTACACGATGGGCCGGGCCGCCGAGATGCTCGGCACCACCCAGGGCTTCCTCCGCGCCATCGGCGAAGCCCGCCTCATCACCCCGCTGCGCTCCGCCGGCGGACACCGCCGCTACTCCCGCTACCAACTGCGCATCGCCGCCCGCGCCCGCGAACTCGTCGACCAGGGCACACCGATCGAGGCCGCCTGCCGCATCGTCATCCTCGAAGACCAGCTCGAGGAAGCCCAGCGCATCAACGCCGAACACCGCCGCGCCGCCGAATTGTCGAACCCAACAGCCGCGGCTTGAGATAGGGCGCGCGCCTGCCTGTCCTCGGCGGTCCTGCGCGCCTGGTCCAAGTCGTGACGTGTACCCGTTTCCTCTGGTGACGGGGTGTTGTGAGCCTGTAGCGTCTGGGTCAGCTGTCGTGGTTCGGAAGTTCCCTTTACCCCCGCCTTTGGGGTGGGTGTTTTTTGCTGTGCTGTGCCGCAGGAACCAGGGCGATCACCTCCGCCTTCCACATGGAGTGGGAGGCGTTCATCGACTGGAAGGCATACGACATGGCTACGGGAACTGTGAAGTGGTTCAACGCGGAGAAGGGCTTCGGCTTCATCGCCCAGGACGGCGGCGGCCCGGATGTCTTCGCCCACTACTCCGCGATCAACTCCTCGGGCTTCCGTGAGCTCCAGGAGGGACAGGTCGTGACGTTCGACGTCACCCAGGGCCAGAAGGGCCCCCAGGCCGAGAACATCAACCCGGCCTGACCCTCGCCGCAGCCGGCGGGATCTGAGGCGTACCGAAGCAGGGCTGCGCAGCTGTCGCTGCGCAGCCCTGCTCTGTGTCGAGACTGTAGTCCGGCCAACGCACCCCGCGGTGGGGCGAACGGCACTCACATCATTGCGCTCGCTACACCCGCCGCATCCCGGCCTTGGACAGCTGCTCGACCCGCTCCGGCGCCAGCGTCGCGGCCCGGGGGCACTGGTTCCCGAGACACGTACCCGAGCTTTGGCTGTACGGCACACAGTTCCTGGCCTCGCCGTCGTTCGACGTACGTGCGCGGCACTTTCAGGTGTCCCTCTCCTCGTAGCGTGAAGACCGTAACTGCAGGGGAAGTTGGGAGTCATGGCGGAGAAGCGACGGAAGTTCGATCCGGAGTTCCGTGAGGGGGCTGTGCGGATCGTCACGGAGACCGGCAAGACGATCGCCGAGGTCGCCGAGGACCTGCACCCGTACACAAGCCGAATGGTCCAGCTGACCTGGGCGGGAAGAGCTGACCGTCGGTCGTTCTAGGCCAGGGAGCCGGTCGACAACAGTCCTGCCGCCTGCAGATAGGCGGCCGTGTCCGCGTGGGTGTCGAAGAACAGATCCGCGGGATGCAGACCGTCCCGGTCATGCGTTGAAGTGAACCCAGCGACCCGACACCCTGCCGCCTTCCCGGCAGCCACTCCGGCCGGCGCGTCCTCCACGACCAGACAGGCTGACGGATCCAGGCCGAGAGCGGCGGCCGCCTTCAGATAGCACTCGGGCGCAGGCTTGGCTTGCACCACATCGCCCCCATAGACGTGAACCCGCGGCAGGGGAAGGTCAGCCGCCGCGAACCGGGCATGCACGGATACCCGGTCGCCCGAGGTCACGATGGCCCAAGCGTCTCCGGGCAGTCCCAACAACAGCTCGACGGCGCCGTCGACCGCCGGAAAGGCATGCTGCTGCTCCAGGAGCTGGTCGAGCACCAGGCGCTCCTGCGACGGATCCAGTTCCGGCGCCGCAAGCCGCACCGTGTCCTCTGGACGCCGACCAAAGGTCAACGGCCAAACAGCATCGGCGTTCAGGCCCCGCAGGCCCGCCCAGGCGTCCCACACACGCCGATGCGCCTCCGTCGAGTCGAGCAGGACTCCGTCCACGTCAAACAGCACCGCACCCAGCGTCATGATTCCTCTCCCTCGAACCCCTGGGCTGAAGATCGTCCAAGGACGGACGCCCCTCGCAGTGACATCCAATCTCATCGACATCGATCATGACGACTGACCCCGGATGACTCCCCAACCCGTGTCCGCTGTCATCCAATCGAGGCGTTTGACAGCGAACCCAGTCGTTTCGCCTTCCTTGCCAGCGAACCTAGTCGTACGAGGTGACGTGCTGGGGGTGCTGGGGGTGCTGGGTGGCCGTACCGGTCAGGGTGAATCTTGCGGAGCCGTACGTCGAGCTGTCGTACGTGGATGCCGTACGCGAGCGTCGGCGACGTCCGCTGCTGGACTGTGCGACGTCCCGGTTCGAGGACGTGGCTGCGGTACGGCCGTTCCGGTGGTCGCGTGGTGAGCGTCACTTCTCGGGCTGGTACTGGGCGGCGACGACCGGTCGGCATGTCGGGTTCGAGTCATGGCTGGAGCGGGACCGGCTGCTGCTGATGGACTTCGATCCCAGGGTGGTGGGGATCGCCTCGCAGCCGTTCTGGCTGTATTGGCACGACGGCGAGCGTGAGCGTCGGCACGCTCCGGACTACTTTGTGCGCCGCGCGGATGGTTCGGCGGTGGTCGTCGATGTCCGCGCTGATGAGCGGATCGACCCGAAGGACATGGAGGCGTTCGAGGCGACACGCATGGCCTGCCACCAGGCCGGATGGGGCTTCGAGCGGGTCGGGGTGCCGGATGCGGTGCTGCTGGCGAATGTGCGGTGGCTGTCGCGCTACCGGCACCCGCGGTGTCTGCGTGGCCCGGTCGTGGACCGGCTGCGGGAGGTTCTCGCGGCTCCGGTCCCGTTGATGGCCGGCGCCGATGCCGTCGGCGACCGGCTTGAGACGCTTCCCGTCTTGTTTCATCTCCTCTGGCTCCAGGAGGTGGCCGCCGAGGGACTGGCGGTCGAGTTACTGGGGCCGTCGACCATCGTGCGCCTGGCGGACGGAGGTGGCCGGTGACGGGGAGAGGGCGGCGGGTGCCTCCGACGGGCAGGATCGCGGAGTTCCCGCAGACCGCCGCTGAACAGGCCCGCTGGTGGGAGAGGCACATTCTGGAGGTGCTGGACGGCTTGCCGCCGGATGCTCCTGCGGGGACGGCGCCACGGCCGGAGTTCGATCCGCAACGGAACTCGCTGGCTCAGCGGGAGCGGGCCAAGGCTGCTGAGTTGACGGCGGCGGGGCACGCGATGTCGGCCAGCGGGATCAAGCAGCGGCGCCAGCGCTACCAGCGCGACGGGCTGGTCGGACTGGCCGACGGCCGGTCGGCCAAGCAGATGCCGTCCTTCGGCCGGATCTCTCCGGCGGTGGTCGAGGCGATGCGGGAGGCGATCGAGGAGACCGCCGAGGCGTCGTCGAAGACGATCGGCTTCGTGGTCTGGCGGACGACACAGATCCTGGCCGCGCACGAGGACGCGGAAGGTGTCGAGGTGCCGTCCGAGCGCACGCTCTACCGGCTGTTCGACAGGCTGGCCACCGGCACTCATGCGACGGGATCGGCGACCACGCGCCGTTCGGTGAACGCGCGTCCGGCTGGCCCGTTCGGGGAAGTGCCGGCCTGCGCGCCGGGCGAGTGGATGCAGATCGACTCCACGCCGCTGGACGTCCTGGTGCGTCTCGACGACGGCATCGCCGAGAAGGTCGAACTGACCGCCATGATCGACCTGGCGACCAGGTCACTCGCCGCTGCGGTGCTGCGGCCGACGACGAAGGCTGCCGACGCTTCTGCCCTTCTGGCCCGGAGCATCACCCCGGAGATGATGCGTCCCGGCTGGTCGGATGCCCTGCGGATGTCGAGGTCGGTGATGCCGCACCGTCGGCTGCTGGCTTTGGACGAGCGGCTGGAGCACGCAGCTGCGCGGCCGGTGATCGTGCCGGACACGATCGTCTGCGACCACGGCAAGGTCTTCATCTCGAACAACTTCCGCGCGTCCTGCCGCTACTTGGGCATCAGTCTCCAGCCGACTCACAAGGCGTCGCCTTTCGAGAAGGGTGCGATCGAGAAGACGCTGGGTTCGGTGGCCACCTTGTTCGCACAGTTCGTCGCGGGTTACACCGGCCGGTCGGTGGACCGCCGGGGGCGGGGCCTGGAGAACGGACCGCTGTGGTCCCTGCCCGAACTCCAGGGTCTGTTGGACGAGTGGATCGTCATCTGGCAGAACCGCCCGCACGACGCGCTGCGGGATCCGGACTCACCGAAGCGCGCGTTCACGCCGAACGAGAAGTACGCGATGCTGCTGGAGTCGTGCGGCTACGTTCCGGCCCCGTTCAGTGGCGAGGACTACGTCGAGTTGCTGCCCGAACGCTGGCAAGCGATCAACTCCTACGGCATCCGGATCAACCACCGCACATACGACGACGGTGAGCTGACCCCGTTGCGTCGCCAGCACTCCGGGGTGGTGGAGAAGAAGGGTCTGTGGGAGATCCACTACGACCCCTACGACGTCTCCCGGATCTGGGTACGCGACCGCCGCAGCGAACCGGCCCGATGGATCACGGTGTTCTGGAAACACCTGCACCGCGTCGGCGTCCCGTTCGGCGAGATGGCCTGGGACCACGCTCGCGAACAGGTCCCGGGCGGGACCGAGGAACAGATCGCCGAGGCCGCCGCTGCCCTGCTGCGGCGGGCCCACGACGGCCCCGCCGCTGAGAATGACCGCCCGGCCACACGCTCGAAGCGGGACCGGCGCGTCGCCGCCCGCACCCGGGCCACTGTCACCGATCGGCCGGTCCCTGAACCGACGGCGGCCGAGCCCGTGCCCGACGACGAGGCCGGCACCGAGATCGCGAAGGTCATCCCGCTGGGCCTGTTCGATCCGCTCGCCAATCCCTGGAGGCGCACGTGACCCTTTCCCAACCGGCAGTCCGGCACACCGCGTTGAGCGAGGTCGATGCCGAGACCAACCGGCAGCTGACCACACTGGACGGGTGGCGGAAGTTCATCGAGAACCCGCCCGCGCCTCCAGTTCTGTTGTCTCCTGACGCGCTGAGGCGTCTGTCCCGGACCGAACGGGACCTCTACGACGATGACCGGCTCGACCATCATGCCCGGATGCTCGTGGTCGCCACCTCGTTCGTCGAGAAGACGGTCACCTGCGGCCGGCGGCTCGTTCTGCTCAACCGGCACGCGATCAGTGCACGTCGCGGCCTGATTGTTTCCGGCCTGCCCGGAACCGGCAAGACAATCGCAATCACCCAGCTGGGCCGGGCCCACGAACTCCTCGACCGGGCCCGGCACCCGAACGTCCCGGACCGCATCCCGGTGCTCTACATCACCGTCCCGCCCGCCGCGACCGCCCGCATGGTCGCAGCCGAGTTCGCCCGCTTCCTGGGCCTGCCCGTCCGGTCCCGGCTGAACATGACCGACATCATCGAGGCCGTGGTCGGCGTCTGCACCGACACCCGCACCGGCCTGGTCCTGGTCGACGAGATCCACAACATTTCCCAGACCACCCGGTCCGGCGCCGAAGTCTCCGACACCCTGAAGTACTTTTCCGAGCGCATTCCCGCGACGTTCGTCTACGCGGGCATCGGCGTCGAGGACAGCGAGCTTCTGGCCGGAACCCGCGGAGCCCAGATCGCGGGCCGCTTCACACTCGTGCCCACCCGCCCGTTCCCTTACGGAGCCGAGTGGAAAGGGCTGGTCGCCACCCTGGAGAACACCCTGCTGCTGCACGGTCACCAGCCCGGCAGCCTGGTCAAACTCGACCGCTACCTCCACAACCGGGCCGACGGCATGATCGGAGCCCTGTCCCACGCAATCCGCGGGGCCGCGATCGACGCCATTCTCAGCGGCACCGAACGCGTGACGAAGGAAGCGATCGACGCAATCCCCCTGGATCATGCCGCAGAGACCGCGGCGTCCCCGCTCAAGAAGGCGGCCCGCAGGTGACCGAGGCCCAGGAACAGCGGCTGCACCAGCTTCCCGTCCAGATCAGGCCGCGTCCTGGAGAACCTACCGACTCCTACATCCGGCGCCTCGCCCGCGCCAACCACCTCAAACCCAGCTACCTGCACGGCTTTCTCACCGGCTCACCGAACTGGTTCGGGAAACCCCGCCTCGAACGTCTTGCAGCCCTGACCGGACGCCCGCCCGAACAACTGGAACACGTCCTGGCCGATGCCAGTTCCCCCCGCCGGCGCCGCAAGCCCGGCCCGAACCCCACACCGGTCAAGAAACCCAACAAGAGAGAGCTTTACCGACGCATCCGGCACGACGCTGAGACCGAAGGGCTCTCATTGAGATCCCTGGTCAGACGGCACAACGTCACCTGGCGGACCGTCCGAGCCGCCCTGGACAGCCTCGAACCCCGACCCCGCAAACCTCTACCACGTCGGCCGACCGCCATCGATCCAGTCCAGCACCTCATCGACTCCATGATCGAATCCGGTCACGGCCGCCCCAGGGATATCTGGGTGAAACTCATGGATGAGCACGAGACCTCGATCTCCTACGGCACTATCAGGCAATACGTCCAGGACCGCGAACCTCGACGTCCACGTCGCAGGACTTCCTTGCCAACCAATCCAGTCCGCCCAGGTCACCAACCCGCAACCGACTAACTTCGTTGTCCAAAGACAACCCGCATCGAAACGACATCCACAGCCAGGCTCTGGTCCACTTCTTGTGGAGTTGACCTGCCCTTAGGTAGCTGCGGATGACGTGAGGTTCCGACTGCAATGCCACGCCTGGCGGGGCCATGAGGCGGTTGGTTTCCCACTCAGCCGTAGGTAGCCGTCTTTAGGGTGTGCATCAGAGAGGTCCACTGATCGTCCCGGAGGTGTCATGCCCTTGCAGATGAAGTTGAGCGCGATAACCCTCGACTGCCCGGATCCGCAGGATTTGGCGACGTTCTATCAGCAGGCCACAGGTCTGGAACTTCATCCCAAGTCGAACGCTGACTTCGCCGGGACTGTAAGAAAAACGGTGTAACTCCGATCATGGAAGAGTGCACCTGTGACCAGCGAGAACATAGCCAAGCCGTCTGAGGCGGGGGCCGCGTCGGCGGCTGTGGATGACCGTTTCCTGAACGAGCTCGTGGCCCGGGCTCAGGCCGATGGCCTGCAGTTGACGGGTGAGGGCGGTCTGCTCCAGCAGCTGACGAAGCGGTTGCTGGAGTCGGCTCTCGAGGGCGAGATGACAGACCATCTCGGCTATGACCGGCACGATCCGGCCGGGAAGAAAGGCGGTAACTCCCGCAACGGCAAAAGGTCCAAGACGGTCGTCACGGACGTGGGCCCGGTCGACATCGAGGTGCCCCGGGACCGGGAGGGCGGCTTCGAGCCGCAGATCGTGAAAAAGCGTCAGCGGCGGCTGACGGGTGTCGACGAGATGGTGCTGTCTCTGTCGGCGAAGGGCCTCACGCACGGGGAGATTTCCTCGCACCTGGCCGAGGTCTATGGCGCCGATGTGTCGAAGCAGACGATCTCGACGATCACGGATTCGGTGATGGAGGGCATGGCGGAATGGCAGGCCCGCCCTCTCGACCAGGGCTTGATCAAGTTCCGTAGGTGTCTGGTTCGGTTGTGATGCCCAGGATGTGGAGTGCTCGTTCGGGTTCGTTTCGAATCGCTCGGGTGGTTTTGGCGATGTTGTCGGATCCGAGGGTCTTCAGGACGCCGATGGCGAGGTTGCGGAGGGTTGCCATGGCGCGGGGTGCGGTGCCGGTGTGGACGGTGGAGGCGTCTTCGGCGAAGGTGACGTCCCTGATGTGGTGTGAGGAGTTCTCGATCCCCCAGTGCCCGCGGATCGCGGTGGCAAGGCCGGCGGGGCCGGTCTGGTGGGCGTCGAGGCTGGTGACGGCGTAGAGGCTCTCCCGGGTCTCGCGCTGGCCGGTTTGCTTGCGGCGGCGGTGGACACGGATGGCCAGGCGGCCGTGGGGAAGGAGATCCCGCCGAGTTCGTCCGGGACGGCGCAGGTCTTGATCGAGCGGGACTCGCGCCTGCCGTGCCCGGTGGTGGAGGCGGTGTGCTGGACGGGAATATCGCGCCACGGCAGGTCCGCGAGCTGGCTGTGGGCGGTCGGCTGGTTGGTCTTGATCACGGCGATGTAGTGGGCCTTCTTCGTCTCGACCAGCCAGGAGACGTTCGCCTTGACCGAGTGCAGCGCGTCGAAGGTGACGACGGTGCCGGCCAGGTCCAGCGGTGCCAGGAGCGGTTGGAAATGTGTGGTTTCGTTCGTCTTCGCGCCCACTTCCACCTGCGCGAGGGTGACGACCGGGGCGTGGGTGACCGCGGAGAGCAGATGCCGGCGCTTCGCGGTCAGACGGGCTGATCCCTTGAGTGTCTTGCCGTCGACAGCGATCACACACGGCCGCCCGGACGCCGAGGGCGATGGCCTGTGGGCCGGCTCGGTGGCGACGCGGTGCCGGTCGGCGAGGTAGGCGCCCACCGCCCGGTCCAGGGCGTCACCGTCAACGGTCCCCAGCACCCGGCCGATCGTGGCCGGTGACGGAGTGCGTCGCCAGCCGAGCAGGTGACGCCGGATCCCGATCACTACCAGGAGTGCGTTCGAGGCGCGCTGGCCCCACTCGGCGAGTTCCTCGATGCTCCTCGCTCCCGACACGGCCGCACAGGCGCACACCAGCAAGATCGCGGTCAGTGAGTACCAACGGCCCCGCCGCGAGCGCGGATCGGGCACCGCATCGAGGTAGGAACGCAGATCGGCGACCTGACCGGCGTCCAGCGGACCCAGCCTCATCAGCACGGCAGGGACCGGAGAAGATATTGCAGCAGGCACGGGCCACCTCGTGATCATCGGGCGTAGGAACCACAATGATCACGAAACCCGTGCCTGCCCTGCTATCCACCCCAACCGACGACAGCCCGGCCAACCCTCACCACCCCGGAACTTGCAGCCGCCCTGCTCTCGACCGCGTCTACCCGGTCGTCTTCATCGACTGCATCAACGTGAAGATCCGCGAGGGCCAGGTCGCCAACAGGCCGATATACTTGGCCTTGGCGGTCACGGCCGAGGGGCACCGCGACGTCCTGGGACTGTGGGCCGGCGGTGAGGGAGGCGAAGGTGCCAAGCACTGGCTCCGCGTCCTGACCGAGCTGAAGAACCGCGGCGTCGAAGACGTTCTAAATCTGAACCCAGAAACCAAACCGGTTACACCGTTTACTGGACAGACCCCCTGCTGGCTCAACCTCCAAGAAGGCTGGTGGCGCATCTTCCGCAAGGCCGCCCTCGCCGGCCGATCCTTCGCCAACCCCAACGACATCGCGTACGCCACCACCCTCGCGACCAGCCAACTCAACTCCCGCGCAAAGCCATGGATCTGGGGCAGGCCGGCACCCCAAACCCGACAACTGCGACGCCGATATGTGTACAGAGTTTGAGGAATCCAGCACTAGCACAGTGCCGTAGATACGGCCCTTGCGCTGGGCGTATTCGTCCACGCCGACCACGCGGGGCATGGCGATGGGCGGGTCCGGCAGCGAGGTGATCAGCCTCAGCAGGGTGTTCCGGCTGACCGGTACCCACCGTGCGGGACGGTCTTGGCCAGGCGGACAGTGCTATGTGGACCCCTCCGGCAGCCGCACCGACTCACCGGGCATCCGCCCCGAGGTCGTCCAGCGGGCCGCCCACACCGAAGAACGCTCCTACGGCTCCTCCGCCACCGGCGGCCAGCACGCAGCCGACTTCGCCCGCCGCGTCGACGCCGCGGCAGGCGACGCCACCGCAGCCATCCACCAATGGCTCGTGGAAACCGGACGCATCCGCCCCGACCACATCATCCACCTGGAAGTACGTACCTGGCGTGCGCGCTGAGCCTGCCGCTGTGCCACACGACTGCAGGGTTGCGAAGGGCGCGGCAGGCCTGCTCCAAGAGCACCGGACTGCTGAGTTTCGCAGTCGGGGAACCGGTCTGCGATCGCAGCCGAACCCGCCCTGTCCAGGTTGGGTTCATCTGCCCGCCGGTACTTCGGTCGGTGCCGCACCGAGGCTGGGCCCGGGGGCAGCACCACCGGAGGTCCCACGGACGCTCAGCCGGCTGCGGGTTCCTGGGTGGCCGGGGCGGTGTAGAAGACGGACGTGCCCTGCTTGTTGCGGTGGGCGTGGTTCTTGGCGACCAGTCCTTCGAGGGTGGTGCGTACGACCGTGGTTTTCACCGTGCGGTCGGGGTGGGCCTGGGTGAGGGCGTCGGAGATCTCGGCGGCGGAACGCGGTTCGCTCTGCTGCTTCAGGTAGCCGCGGATCACCTCGACGAGGGTCGGCTCGGCGGCCGGTTTGGGCGCCTTCGGGGACGAGACCTTGGCGGGGGACTGCTTCGGCGCTACTTGCTTCGGTGCGGTCTTCTTGGATGCCGTGGTCGTCGCGTTCGTGGCAGCCGTCTTCTTCGGCCTGCCCGGCTTGGATGAGGCAACGCCCTGGTGAGGTACGGAGGACACGGTTGCGGTGGCCGCCTCGGCAGCTGGGCTCGCACCGCCCAGTGCTTGCTGCAGGTTCACCAGCACAGTGTGGTCATGCTGCAGTGCAGCCAACTGCTCCTGCAGGGCCTGGATCTCCCCGCCGATACGGTCCTGCTCCTTGGTGTTGCGCTCGAGGTCGCCGGTCACCTGGGCGGCGTACTGCGATGTCAGTTCCGTGGTGCGGTCCTTGACTTCAGACATGGCACGAGCCTTTCTGACAGTCCGCGGGCACAGCGATCGAGGAGGGTGCCATGTTCGCAAACCGATAGGTAGGTATCCCATCTGAGATGACTGAATCACCCGCAGGGCACAACTACTGCGGTGTGCAGCAGTCTAGAGATAGTACGCACGAGTGAATCCGGATGTTCGCAGTGCGTGATACTTCACCCGCTTCCCCACCGTGAACAGCTGAAAGATGCGAGCCGCGTCCGGCTGACTGCCTGTCCCTGCTGAACAGCTCTGCCGGTCACCCTGACCTGCGAAGACAGATCCCGAACGACGCCTTCGGTATTCCGACGGCAGTACCAGCCGACAGTCGGCAGCCGGTCAAGGGATTTCCTCTGCCTGGTTGGGTGAATGGCCACCCGAACGTGCGAGCACACCCATGCTGCACTGACTGATGTGAGACCGGCCAGTGCTACTGCGGTCATACCTACAACGAAGCAATCGCTTTCCCTCAGCCGGTACCCGCACCTACCGCATCGGTGGCTCGCCACCGATCTGTCAACGGCACACGGAGACCGCCGATCCGAGACCGGGCCGGAACCGCCGCTGCTCGTCGGACCGTCGGGTCTGCGCGGAGCCGCTGCACGCTCTGCACGAGCGTGTGTAAGCAGCCGAAGGCGATCACATCGTCGGCCTCGACGTGACGAGTTGATACCCGGATCGGGTATGTACGGCTGGAAAGGACAAGCGGCAGCATGGAGCCATGGACGCCCCGAAGGCAGAGACCAGAACGTTGACGCGGTCAGCCACACGGATGTCAGCAACGACCAACTCGGCCAGCGAGAGAGTGGGCTCAATGACCCGAGGACCCCAAGAACAGGAAGAACACACAGAGTGCCGGAGTTCGCACGAGAGGGGCGGCTGTTCCGCGTGGTCAGCTTCGCGGCGTCACACCGGCAGCTGCTGCTGCGCAGCGACGCCCTCGCCGTCGACGCGACGGACACCCGCGTCGAGGTGTACTTCGGCCATGTGGAGCTCATGCCGCTCAAGCCCATCTACGAGAAGGGCATCCACGTCCGCCGGGCGACAGACGCAGAGTTCGCGGTGCTGAAGGAGCGCCATGACCTCCCCGCAGACGATGCGGCCTTCACCTGGATGATCGAACCGGACGGAGACAGCTTCGTCGTCTCCGGCGATCCCTCCTGGCGCGAGGCAGACCGCAAGTTCGAGGACCCGTCCCTGTTCGACTTCAGCCGGCCCTGGCCCCCGGACTTCCCCGTGGAGCACGGCACCATCGGCTGACGCGGATGACACGCCGGGGGCGCCCCTGCCATAAGGGGCGCCCCGGCGCCGCACGACAGAGATGATGCGCCCGGAACCAGGACCTGGATGGGACGCGGCAGGCGCGCCGTAGTCGAAGCACACGGCGTCGGCTCCACCGAGCCGGCTGGTCTTGTCGGTGGTGTGGTGCACGACCTCCCGGACGCTTCGAGACGGTAGCGGCTGCAGAAGAAGACCGCCTCGGCGGCGCCGTCGGCGAGGGCGTGCCGAGGTGACCGGCTGAGGTCGCTGGGGTACGGGCGGAGTTGCGGTAGTACCGTGTGGCGCGATATGCCCCTAGGGCGCAAACTCGGCACCCGGATGCAGCGCATCCACCACCCCCACGACGGTGGCGCCGACGTTTTCCTCGAGCCCTGGCGCAACTGCGAATAGGAGCCGGAGCCGTCGCAGGTGATCCGAAGCGCGGTGGTTGTCAGCAAGGCACGCCCCGGCGGGCAGACTACGCACATGCAGCTCCCCGCCGAAGCCGTTACTGCCACCGCGCTGATCGAGGTCGTACGGATCTCCGCTCTTCCCACCAGACGGGACGACCCATACCCCGGCACGGTGGTTGCCCACTGGGCCGGGGACGAAGCTGCCGACGCCCTGGCCTTGATCGAGAGCCTGCCCGGTAGTGAACAGCACCGCTGCGGCTTCTCGCCTGGTTGGAGCGTCCGGGCGTACGACAACTCTCTCGATCTGGCGCTGTTCGAGGCGGCGTTCTGCTTCACCTGCCATGAGGTCCGCTTGCAGGGACCGGCAGTGCTGCCCGATCTGGCCACGCAGTTCTTCAACCCGGGAGCCTTGCCGGCCCAGTCCCTGCTGTCTCTCTTCCGCAAGGCAGGTCTATAGCCGACCGACTGGAAGAGCGTCACGCCTCGACCAGGTGACATGGAGGCTGCCAATTGACCTGTTCACGGGGCCAGGGATCAGTGTTTGTTAAAGCGATCCCATAACGGCTTTGATGGCGGATATGACCGGTGCTCCCACTTCTCCGACGACCGCGGCAATGCCCGCGACTTGCTGCAGCAGAATCCGCATGCGTCCAGGGTGTGGGTTCGAAGCGAGTTTCTGGGGCCCGCCATTCCGCGTCTTCGCCCCCAGCGAGATCACCGCGCTCGACGAGGTCGTGCAGCAGGAGATCACGGCGCAGAGGCACGGCGATTCGTTCCGGGCGGTAGGCGATGCGAACCTCATGCGTTCCTCGGCAATCTCGAATCTCGCAGGATCGCCGGGACCCTCCAATCCGGCGGAGATCCCTGGCTATCGCGTACCGAGCCGTAACGTCTGGCAGGGCGATGGCCCGTCCGGTTGTTCCGAGCGACGGATCGAAGGACGCCCGTTCCCGCAGTCATCACGGCCGGAACAGGTATGCCGCGTTCAGGCATGTGGCAGTAGCCGTTCGATGCCGGTCTCCAGTGACGGTTCACCTGCCCGGGGCGGGTTCGCACCGGCGACGGAACAGGTCAGGGCTGCGACGCGGGCGGCGAAGGCGCAGGCTTCGGTGACGTCTTGGAGGCTCAGCCGGTCGAGCCGCCCGCCCAGGTGGCCAAGTGCGGCGAGTCGGTGCAGCAGGCCCGCGGTGAAGGAGTCGCCGGCGCCGACGGTGTCGACGACGTTGACGGCCGGAGCCGGGACGGTGACGCGAAGGCCGTCGAGGGAAGCGAGCGCGCCGCGTGAGCCGAGGGTGATGACGACGAGGCGTGCGCCGGCGGCGTGCCAGGTGTCGCAAGCCTCTTCAGGGCTGGCGCCAGGGAGGAGCAGGGCGAGGTCGTCCTCGCTGAGGCGGAGGATGTCGGCGAGGGCACACCAGCGTGGGAGCCGTTCGCGGTAGGCGGAGGGCGGTACGAGCAGGGGTCGGACGTCGGGGTCGATGGACACGGTGACGTGCTCGTGTGCCTTGGCGAGGTGGTCTTCGATGCGGCTGCCGCCGGGTTGGCGTATCAGTGCCAGGGAGCCGGTGTGCAGGCAGACGGTGCCGTCGGTTGGGTGGCGGAGAGTTCGTCGGCGGTCCACTGCCAGTCGGCGGTGCTGTCGGCGTGGAAGGTGTAGGTGGCCTGGCCGGTCTCGTCGAGGGTGGCGACGGCGAGGGTGCTGGGCTCGGGGGCGGTCACGCTGCCGCTCAGGTCGACGCCGGAGTCGCTGAGGCGGCTGCGGAAGAGCGTGCCGAAGACGTCATGGGAGAGCCGCCCGAGGAAGCGCGTGGGAGTACCGAGCCGGGCAAGGGCGACGGCGGTGTTGGCGGGGCCGCCACCGGGCAGGGCGCGCAGGGCGAGTTCGCTCGGGCCGGACAGGGCGGGGTCGGTGAAGGCGTCGGCGACGCACTCACCGAGGACGGTGACACCGCTGGGGGACTCGAGTCGAGCCATGGGACGGTCTGCCTCTCTGGGAAAGCGCGCGGGACTGCCGCGGTCCGCGCATGGGCTTTGGTGGCCGGTGCCAGGCGGCCCGGGCGTACGTACGGGTGAAGGGACACCGCACGGTGGCCTGATGCAGCCCACGCCTAGGTATTGACATGCCGTGTGAAACGCCCGTAACTTCCTGGCAACCTACCACTAACGCGCGTTATTAAAGCGCGAAACTAGAGGCCATGTCGCGCCTCCTGTGGCTTACAGGACACGAGAAGGAGCCACGGGCGAGACGCGCCGTGTGGTCATGAGCGAGGGTGCGGGTGCCTCGCTGGCCACGGTCTCCTACGTCTCCAGAAAGGGACACCGAGCATGGAGCATCGCCATCTGGGCGGCAGCGGCATGCTGGTCAGCGCCATCGCCTACGGGAACTGGGTCACCCATGGCTCGCAGGTCGACCAGGACGCGGCCACGGCCTGTGTACGCGCCGCTCTCGACGCCGGCATCACGACCTTCGATACCGCCGACGTGTACGCGGGGAACCGGGCGGAGGAGGCACTGGGCGCCGCCCTCAAGGGCGTGCGCCGTGAGGGTGTCGAGATCTGCACCAAGGTCTACTTCCCGACCGGCCCGGGCAAGAACGACCGCGGCCTGTCCCGCAAGCACATCATGGAGTCGATCAACGGCTCGCTGCGCCGCCTGGGCACGGACTACGTGGACCTCTACCAGGCTCACCGCTACGACTACGCCACTCCACTCGAGGAGACGATGGAGGCCCTGGCCGATGTCGTCCACGCGGGCAAGGCGCACTACATCGGCGTCTCGGAGTGGAAGCCGCAAGAGATCAGGGCCGCGGCGCAGCTGGCCCGGGAGCTGAAGATCCGTCTGGTGTCCAACCAGCCGCAGTACTCCCTGCTGTGGCGTGTGATCGAGCCGGAGATCGTCCCCGTCTGCCAGGAGCTGGGCATCGGCCAGATCGTGTGGTCCCCGCTCGCCCAGGGCGTACTGACCGGCAAGTACAAGCCGGGAGCGCAACCGCCGTCCGGGTCCCGTGGCACCGACACGAACGGTGGCAGCGACGCGGTGGCCGGATGGCTGCGCGACGAGGTCCTCGCCCGGGTCCAGGAACTGGTTCCGCTCGCTGCCGAAGCAGGCATGTCGCTGGCGACCCTGAGCCTGGCGTGGGTGCTGCGCAACACGAATGTCTCCGCGGCCATCGTCGGAGCATCCCGCCCCGAGCAGATCGCTGAGAACGCCAAGGCGGCGGACGTCACGCTGGACGACGCGTTGGTCAAGCGCGTCGACGAGATCCTCGATCCCGTCATCGAGCGCGACCCCGAGCGCATCGACGTGTTCGCCAAGCGGCCCTGAGTCGCATCCCTCGGCGCGCTCGCCGGTGAGTCACAGCCATGCCGTGACCTTGGCCGTCTCGCGCGATGTCGCTGGCACCGAGGAGGCGTCTGGCTCCCAGCCCTCTCCGTTACCGACGATGTATTGACATGCCGCATAAGGCGGCCGTAACTTCCCAGCAACACTGAAGTAACGCGCGTTATTAAAGCGCGAAACCGGAGGGGCCACAGCGCACCTCCACCGACCGAAGGGGACTGAAAGTGGCCACCAACAAGACGCAGCGCGTGACCATGAGCGATGTGGCTCAACGCGCGGGTGTCTCGCGGACCACGGTCTCCTTCGTCCTCAACGACAAGCCCGGCGCAACCATCCCTGACGAGACCCGTCGACGGATCCTGAAGGCGATCGACGAGCTCGGCTACCGGCCCAACGCCGGGGCGCGCGCGCTGGCCGCCAACCGCAGCGGCTGGTTCGGTCTGATCACCGAGATCGTGACCGGCCCCTTCGCGGCGGAGGTGATCACGGGCGCGCAGAGCCGTGCCTGGGGTGACCGGAGGTTCCTGCTGATCGCCGCGAGCGAGGGCGATCCCGCTCAGGAGGCCGCCGCGCTCGACCAGATGCTGGAGCACCGCGTGGAAGGGCTGCTGTACGCCACGACCTGGCACCGGGCCGTCAGCCTGCCGAAGGCCGCCCGCGAGGTGCCGACGGTGCTCGTGAACTGCTACGACGCGGCAGGAGAGCTGCCGTGCATCCTGCCCGACGAGGTGTCCGGCGGACACAAGGCGACCCGCCGGCTCCTGGACGCCGGTCACACCCGCATCGGGTTCATCAACCTCGACCCGGCGATCCCGGCCGCCATCGGCAGGCGCGACGGGTACGAACGTGCCCTGCGCGAGGCCGGGATCACCCCCGACCCCTCCCTCGTCATCCCCGGCTGGGCCACCGCGGACGGCGCCTACACCGCCGCCTGCGAACTGCTGGACCGTCCGGCCGCCGACCGGCCGACCGCCCTGTTCTGCGGCAACGACCGGATGGCGATGGGTGCGTACGACGCGATCAAGGAACGTGGACTGCGCATCCCGCACGACGTGGCCGTGGTGGGGTTCGACAACCAGGAACTCATCGCCGCCTACCTGCGGCCGAAGCTGACGACGCTCGCCCTGCCCTTCGAAGCCATGGGCACCAAGGGCGTCGACATGCTCGCCGCCCTCGCAGCGGGGCAGCCGCTCGACACCCACCGGGTGACGATCGACTGCCCGCTGCTCGAACGCTCGTCGGTCTGACTGCGAATCAGTCCGCCGAGTAATCCCATCCCGTCTTCGTCCTGTGTGTTGAAGAGAGGAAAAGAGTCTCCATTATGGCACCTTCCATCGCCCCGCGGCGGCTTCGGCCCGCCCTGAGAGCGGTCACCGCGACCGCCGCCGCAGCCCTGGTCCTGTCCGCCTGTACGGGTGGCTCGGGCGCCGCCGGCGTCGGCGACACCTCCGGCAACCAGCTGCTCACCATCCCGCGCGAGGACCTGGCGACGTTCACGCGCAACTTCAACCCGCTCTCCCCGCAGGCCGCCCCCATGACCCTCCAGGCGGTCTACGAGCCGCTGGCGGTACACAGCATGGCGGATGCCAAGGACACGCCGTGGCTGGCCACCAAGTGGGAGCAGGCCAAGGACGGCAAGTCCCTCACCTTCACGCTGCGCGACGGCGTCAAGTGGTCGGACGGCCAGGCGCTCACCGCCGACGACGTCGTCTACACCTTCGAGCTCCAGAAGAAGGTGCTCGGTGGCTTCGACTACCTCGACACGGTCACCGCGGTCGACGCCCACACGGTGAAGTTCTCTTTCAACAAGGCGTTCTCGACCGCGTTCTACGAGATCAGCGGCCACTACATCCTGCCGAAACACATCTGGTCCGACGTGAAGGACCCGGCGAAGTTCACCAACCCGAACCCGGTCGGCACCGGCCCGTACACCAAGATCGAGAAGTTCCAGAGCCAGTCGTACGAGCTGCGCAAGAACCCCGACTACTGGCAGCCGGACAAGCAGCAGATCGCCGGCATCCAGATGCTCGCCTTCTCCGGCAACGACAGCGCCAACATCGCCTTCACCAACGGCGAGGTGGACTGGACGCAGTCGTTCATCCCGGACATCGAGAAGTCCTTCATCGCCAAGGACAAGAAGCACAACCACTACTGGTTCCCGGCCACCGGCGCCATGATCAACTGGCAGCTGAACACGACCAAGGCGCCGTTCAACGATCCGGCCGCGCGCAAGGCGCTCAGCATGGCCGTCGACCGCGACCAGATCACCAAGGTCGCGATGAACGGCTACGCCGAACCCGCCGACTGCACGGGCCTGGCCCACACCTACGACAAGTGGCGTGACACGTCGCTGGCCGCCTCCTGCACCTGGACGAAGTACGACACCGACGCGGCAGCCAAGGCCCTCGACGCGGCCGGCTACAAGGAGAGCGGCGGCAAGCGGAAGCTGAAGAACGGCAAGAACTTCACCCTCGACATCTCCGTGGGCTCCGCCTCCTCCGACTGGATCTCCGTCGCCAACATCATCAAGCAGGACCTGGCGAAGGTCGGCATCACCGCCACCGTGAAGACGCCCGACTGGTCGGCGGTCTCGTCCTCGTACAACACCGGCACCTTCGACACCGGCATCGTGTGGAGCAACAACGGCGCCACCCCGTACGAGTACTACCGCGGCGTGATGTCGACCAAGATGGTGCAGCCGGTCGGCAAGCAGGCCACGGAGAACTACCACCGCTTCGGCGACAAGAAGGCCGACAAGCTCATCGACGCCTTCGCCGCCGCCACGGACGAGAAGACGCAGCGCGAGCAGACGAACGGCCTGCAGGAGCTGTACAACAAGGACGCGCCCGTTGTCCCGCTGTTCACCGGCCCCGAGTGGGGCGCGTACACGGACGCCCGCTTCACCGGCTGGCCCACCGAAGAGAACCCGTACGCCACCCTCGGCAACCGCAACGGCAGCACGATCCTCGTGCTCACCTCGCTGAAGCCTGTCAAGAGCTGACGCACGGATCGGCGGCCGTCCTCCTCCCCGGACGGCCGCTCCCCACCGCACCCCCGCACCCCCTACGACAGGAGCACGACCCGTGCGTCTCATCCTGCGCAACCTGGGGTTCTATCTGCTCGCCTTCTGGGCCTCCCTCACCCTGAACTTCGTGCTCCCGCGCTTCATGCCGGGCGACCCGGTCTCCCGGATGTTCGCGCAGGCCCAGGGCACGATGCAGCCCGACCAGATAGCCCAGTTGCGGAAACTCTTCGGCCTCGACCACCGCCCCCTGTGGGAGCAGTACCTCAGCTACATCAAGAGCGTCTTCACCGGCGACCTCGGCATCTCCATCACCCGCTTCCCCACCCCGGTCACCGACGTGATCGGCTCGCAGATCGGCTGGACCCTGCTTCTCGGTGGCGTCGCACTCGTCATCGCGGCCGTGCTCGGCAACCTGCTCGGCATCGTCGCCGCCTGGCGGCGCGGCGGCGTCCTCGACTCCGCCTTCCCGCCCCTGCTGATCTTCGTCGGCTCGTTCCCCTACTTCTGGCTGGCCATGGGCGCGCTGTACCTGTTCGGGGTGAGCCTCGGCTGGTTCCCCATGCGGCACGCCTACGACGTCGGACTGACCCCCGGCTTCAACGGCGAATTCCTCTCCAACGTCGCCACCCACCTGGTGCTGCCCGCGCTGACCATCGTGCTGGTCTCCATCGGCGGCTGGATGCTCGGCATGCGCAACACCATGATCGCCACTGCGGCCGAGGACTACATCACCATGGCCGAGGCGAAGGGGCTCAGTCCCTCGCGGATCATGTTCCGCTACGCCGCCCGCAACGCGCTGCTCCCCTCCGTCACCAACTTCGGCATGGCGCTCGGCTTCGTCGTCGGCGGCGCGCTGCTCACCGAGGTCGTGTTCGCCTACCCCGGCATCGGCTACCAGCTGCTGATGGCCGTCCAGGGCCTGGACTACCCGCTGATGCAGGGCATCTTCCTGACGATCACGGCGGCGGTGCTGATCGCGAACTTCCTCGTCGACCTCGTCTACGTCCGCCTCGACCCGCGCGTCCGCGTCCGATGAAGGGGGCTGCCGACATGACCGCCATCGAGATCGCGACGGCCACCACGCCTACCACCCCCGCACGCACCTCCCGCCGACGCGGACTGGTGCGCCAGCTCATCGACAGCAAGAAGGCGTTGACCGGTCTGATCCTGCTCGCCGTCTTCGCGCTGCTGGCCCTGCTCGCACCCGTCCTCGCACCAGGCGACCCGTCGCTCATCAACTCCACGGGCAGTCAGGCCCCCTCGGCCGCACACTGGCTCGGTACGACCGCCAAGGGTCAGGATGTGCTCGCCCTCACCCTGTGGGGTGCGCGCAGTTCGCTCTTCGTCGGGTTCACCGTGGGGCTCGTGGCGACGGGCGTCGCCATCGTCGTCGGCCTCGCCGCCGCGTACTTCGGCCGCATCGTGGACGACGCGCTGACCCTGGTCACCAACATCTTCCTGCTGCTGCCTGGCCTGCCGCTGCTCATCATCCTGGCCGCGTTCCTGCCGCCCGGGACCTCCACCGTGATCCTGGTGCTCGTCGTCACCGGCTGGGCGGGCTCGGCCCGGGTCCTGCGGGCGCAGGCCAAGTCGATCCGGGGCAAGGACTTCGTGGCCGCAGCCGTCGTCACCGGGGAGCGCCCGCTGCGAATCATGTTCCTCGAGATCCTGCCCAACATGGCGTCCGTGGTGATGACCACGCTGCTCGGCTGCGTGATCTTCGGCATTGGCGCCCAGGCCGGCCTGGAGTTCCTCGGCCTCGGCGACAGCAGCGTCGTCAGCTGGGGCACCAACCTGTACTGGGCCAGCAACGACGGCGCGCTGATGACCGGCACGTGGTGGGCCTTCGTCCCCTCCGGACTGTGCATCGCGCTCGTCGCCTTCGCGCTCGCGCTGGTCAACTACGCGGTCGACGAGATCACCAACCCGAGGCTGCGCAACCGCCGTGCCCGACGTGAGAGGAGGGGCTGAGCCATGGAACCCGTACTTGAGGTGAGCGGCCTGCGCGTCGAATACCGCAGCGACGGACGCACCGTCGTGGGCGCCGACGACGTCTCCTTCTCCATCGGCGCCGGAGAGATCTTCGGCCTCGCCGGGGAGTCCGGCTGCGGCAAATCGACCATCGCCAACGCCGTGATGCGGCTGCTGAAGCCCCCGGCGGAGATCACCGCCGGCAGCATCCGCTTCCAGGGCAAGGACGTCCTCGCCCTGGACCCACGGGAGCTGCGCTCCTTCCGGTGGCAGGAGATCGCCATGGTTTTCCAGTCGGCGATGAACTCCCTCAACCCCGTCCTGACCATCGGCGAGCAGATCGTCGACATCTTCACCACCCACGAGAAGCTCAAGAAGCGGCTCGCGCGGGAGCGGGCCGGCGAGCTGCTTCAGCTGGTCGGCATCGACCCGGGAAGGCTGAAGGCGTACCCGCACCAGCTCTCCGGCGGCATGCGCCAGCGCGTGGTCATCGCCATGGCCGTCGCACTCCACCCCCGGCTGCTGATCATGGACGAGCCGACCACCGCGCTCGACGTGGTCGTGCAGCAGGAGATCATGGCGCAGATCCGCGACCTCCAGCGGGAGCTGGGCTTCTCCATCCTCTTCATCACCCACGACATGTCCCTGATGATCGAGCTGTCGGACCGCATGGGCGTGATGTACGGCGGACGGATCGTCGAACTCGCCGACGCCAAGGACCTGTTCGCGGGGCCGCTCCACCCCTACACCGAAGCGCTGATGAACGCCTTCCCGCCGCTGGCAGGCCCGCGCCAAGAGCTCACCGGCCTCTTCGACGCCCCGCGCACCGCCGACAGCTGCGGCTTCCACGTCCGCTGTCCCGAGGACCGCTCGGACTGCTCCATGAACATCCCCGACCTGCGCGAGATCGCCCCCGGCCGGTGGGTGGCCCAGAGTGCCCAGGGAGCCCCGCGATGACCCAGCCCCTGCTGTCCGTACGCGGTCTGACCAAGGACTTCCAGGTCGGCACCGTCTTCTCCCGGCGCCGCGTCCGTGCCGTCAACGACGTGTCCTTCGACCTGCCGGCCGGCCGGATCACCGCCCTGGTCGGCGAGTCCGGCAGCGGCAAGTCCACCATCGCCCGCTGCCTCGCCCGCCTCGAACAGCCCTCCGCCGGACAGGTACTGCTCGACGGCCAGGACATCCTGCGCACCGAGCCGCGCCGGGCATCACGGGCGTACCGCCGCAAGGTCCAGATGGTCTTCCAGGACCCCTTCGGCTCACTCAACCCCGTCCACCGCATCGAGCACTTCCTCACCCGGGCCCTCGTCCTGCACGGCCACTCCGCCACACCAGAGGCGCTGCGCGAGCTGATAAAAACGGTCGGCCTGACCGAGGACATGCTCCAGTCCTACCCGCACGAACTCTCCGGCGGCCAGCGTCAGCGCGTCTCCATCGCTCGCGCGTTGGCGGTGGACCCACGCCTCATCCTGGCCGACGAACCGACGTCGATGCTGGACGTCTCCGTGCGCGTCGGCGTGCTCAACCTGATGCGGCGCCTGCGCGACGAGCGGAACATCGCCATGCTCTACATCACCCACGACCTGGGCTCCGCCCGCTACCTCGCGGACACCACCATGGTCATGTTCGCCGGCGAACTCGTCGAGGGCGGAGACGCGTTGGCGGTGATGGACGCCCCCGCCCACCCCTACACCCGCCTACTGCTGTCCGCCGTACCCGACCCCGAACGGGCCCGCAGCTACGACCCCGTCGAGCGCGCCAGGCTCCGCGAGGCGATCCTCAACCCCACGTCCTGTCCCTACGGCGACGACGGCGCGTGCAGCCGCACCGAGCCCGTCCGCCACATCGTCGGCGAGAACGACGGGCAGCCCCACTGGGTGCGCTGCCACCTGCGCGCACCCGCCTCCGACATCGCGCTCCGCGTCCTGAAGGCCACCGACCGGCCGGACGGCGAGGCCACCGACGACACCGAGAAAGCGGAGACCACCGCCGCATGACCCACGACCTCACCCTCCCCTCCGGCAGCCACACCGCCGAGGGGCTGGACGAACGCGCCCTGCGCGACCCCCACCGCCCCCGCTTCCACTTCACCTCGCCCGGCGGCTGGCTCAACGACCCCAACGGGCTGAGTCACTGGAACGGCGTCTACCACCTCTTCTACCAGTACAACCCGCTCGCCGCCGCCCACCACCGCATCCACTGGGGCCATGCCACCAGTACCGACCTCGTGCACTGGGCCGATGAGCCAGTCGCCCTGGTGCCAGGCTCGGACGGCCCGGACCGCGATGGCTGTTGGTCCGGTGTCCTGGTGGACGACGGGGGAGTGCCGACGCTCGTCTACTCGGGCAGGCACGGAGACCACGAACTCCCCTGCGTGGCCAGGGGATCGGCCGACCTGCGGTACTGGACCAAAGACCAGGCCAACCCGGTCATCACCGCCCCGCCCGAGGGCGTCGACATCACGGCCTTCCGCGACCACTGCGTCTGGCGGGAGGGCCAGGTGTGGCGCCAGCTGGTGGGCTCGGGCATCCGGGGCGTCGGCGGAACGGCCTTCCTGTACGAATCCGACGACCTGCGCAGCTGGCGCTACGTCGGCCCCCTGCTGACCGGCGACGCCTCGCAGAACCAGGGCGAGCTCGACTGGACCGGCACGATGTGGGAGTGCGTCGACCTCTTCCGGCTCGGCGAGGACGAGGAGGCCGGCAGCACCGACGTGCTGGTCTTCTCAGCCTGGGACGAGGGCACCACCCACCACCCCCTGTACTGGACCGGCCGCTACCAGGGCGACGCCTTCAACCCGACCGCCCTCCACCGCCTCGACTACGGCGGCCGCTACTTCTACGCCCCCCAGTCCACTCGCGACGAGCACGGCCGCCGCATCATGTTCGGCTGGCTCCAGGAGGGACGGACGGACGAGGCGAACGCGCAGGCCGGCTGGTGCGGCGTGATGTCCCTGCCGAGGGTCGTCACGCTCGCCACGGACGGCGGCCTGCATCAGGCCCCGGCGCCGGAGCTGACCGAGCTGCGGGGGGAACGCGTAGAGGTGGCTCCGGGCCGGCAGGCCGACCGGTACACCCAGCTGCCCGCCGTGCGCGGGGACCAGCTGGACATCGAGGCGACCCTGCGTCTCGCTCCCGGAGCGACCGCCCGGCTCGTGGTCCGCGAGACACCGGACGGCGCGGAACGCACGGTCGTGGAGGTGAGCAGGGCGCAGGACGGAACGGGCGGCACCCTCCGCCTGCGCCGCGAGACCAGCAGCCTCGACCCGACGGTCGACACCGAACCCCGTTACGGCGAACTGCCGTTGGGCACCAACGGGCGGGTCGACCTGCGCGTCCTCGTCGACCACTCCGCACTGGAGGTCTTCGCCAACGGGCGTGCCCTCACCGCCCGCATCTACCCCACCCGGGCCAACGAGGCCGTCGGCGTCGGCATCGGTGCCGACGGCGACGTGGACCTGGAGCGGTTCGACGCCTGGCAGATGGCGTCGGCCTTCACCGACAGACCCCGGCCGCTGTGGCCGTGACGGTCTTACACACGGCCACGGCCCGCGGGGTGGACGTCCCCCCGGGCCGTGGCCCACCCTCCCCTGCTCTCCTCAGGAGCTGCCATGAGCGTGTCCCGCCGTACCCTCCTGCTCGCCGGAGGAACCGCCGCCACCCTGCTGCCTCTCGGAGGCATCCTCCCCGCAGCACAGGCCGCCCCGAGCGCCGCCGGAGCGACGCCCGCCGCCACCCCGATTCCCGACCCCATCCCCGTCCGCGCTGGCTCCACACCGCCAGGGCGATCGACGCGGTGACGGCGGTCAGGGCCACCGGGCCCAGTGGGGTGCAGCCGAAGAAGTTGCTGACTCCCGGTGTCTCGATGAGCGCGACCAGGACAGCGGCAGAGCCGAGGGAGGTGAGGCGGACCAATGCGCTGTCACGGCGGTCCAGCAGTGTCTGGACGAGCTGGGTGCCGACCACCGCGGCCAGTGCCATCGTGCTGGAGCGGCGCGTTGTTCCGGGCGTGCCGCGGCCGATGAGCCACGCCATGAGCGCGCCCGCGCTGGTCGTCAGCGCGCGGTGCCGGATCTGCCGGAGCAGCGGCGCTCCGAGCACGGCCGACGGCGACCTGGGGTCCGACTGCTCCGCCGCCTCCTTCGGCGTGACCGCCACCGCCATCGCCGGGAACAGGTCGGTGAAGAGGTTGACCAGCAGCATCTGTCGGGTGGACAGCGGAGCCCTGCTGGACAGCAGGGTGCCGAGAACGCCGAAGCAGATCTCGCCGGCGTTGCCGCCGATGAGGATGGCGACGGCGTCCGCGACGCTGTGCCACAGGGACCTCCCCTCGCACACCGCGTCGAGCAGGACCGTCAGGTCGTTGTCGGTGAGGACGAGGTCCGCGGCGTTGCGGGCGGCGGCGGAGCCGCGGGCGCTGATGCCCACGCCGATGTCGGCGGCGCGGATCGCCGCCGCGTCGTTGGCTCCGTCGCCGACCATTCCGACCACCCGCCCCGCATCCCGCAGCGCCTCGACGACCTGTAGTTTCTGCTCCGGCGCGACGCGTGCCACGACACCCGCGTCGCGGAGCATCCGGGCCCTGCCCGACCGGTCGGCGTTCGCGAGCTCGTCCCCGGTCACCACGACCGTGTCCTCGGGCCAGCCCAGCTCGGCGGCGATCGACCGGGCGGTCTGCGGATGGTCGCCGGTGAGCATCACCGGTCGTATGCCTTCCTCGTGCAGGCCGCGCACCAGGGCCGTCGAGGTCTCGCGCGGGCTGTCCGCGAAGCCGAGCAGTCCGACGAACTCAAGGTGTTCCAGGGGTGGTTCGAGGATGTCCGAGGCGTTCTCGGCATCGTCCGGCCGGCGTTGGGCGACGGCTAGGACCCGCAGGCCCTCGCCGGCCAGCGCCTGGGCCCTTTTCCGAGGCGTGTTCGGGCAGTTCGGAGCATGCGGGCAGGACGGTTTCCGGTGCTCCCTTCACCACCAGCAGGAGTGGTCCGTCGCCGGGCCGGCCAACGGCGGCGGCGTACCCGCGGGCCGCCCCGAACGCAAGCTCCTCCGCCTGTTCCCAGTCGGGGTCCGAATCAGCCGCGTCAAGGACCGCCGCGTCGGTGGCGTGCTCCGGCGGCCCGTCGGCGTCACCGACCCGGGGACAGGCCCGGGCCGCCACGCGCAGGGTGTCGGCCGCCGCCTCGTCGTCCGCCGGGTGGCTGTGTCCTTCGGTGTCGGCCACCTTCACCAGGCGCAGGGTGTTCTCGGTGAGCGTTCCGGTCTTGTCGAAGCAGATGGTGTCCATCCGGCCGAGCGCCTCCAGCGCGCGGGGTGCCCGGACCAGGACCCCGCCTCGGCTCAGCCGCCGGGCGGCCGCCAGCTGGGCCACCGTCGCCACCAGCGGCAGCCCTTCCGGTACGGCGGCCACGGCGACGGCGACGCCCCCGCTGACCGCTTCCCTGATCGGGGTTCCGCGCAGCAGGGCCAGGCCGGTGACCGCGCCGCCGCCGCCGAGCGTCAACGGCAGAGCCTGCGCGGTTAGTTCGTGCAGCCTGGCCTGTACTCCGGCGGCCGGGGGCGTGCGCGCGGCGAGGTGGACGGCGCGGGCGGCCTCAGTGCGCTCCCCGGTGTCGACCACGAGCGCACGCGCGTGACCGGCGGCCACCGTCGTGCCCTCGAAGACCATGGAGTGCCGGTCGGCCACCGGCACGTGCGGGGTCGCGTCGGTCTGTTTCCCGGTCGGCACCGACTCCCCGGTCAGCGCGGACTCGTCGACCTCCAGGCCGTCCTCCGTCAGCACCCGGGCGTCGGCCGGAACCACGTCGTCCGTGTGCAGGTCGATCACATCGCCCGGTGCGAGGCGTGCCGCGTCCACGGTGTGTGTGTCCGGCTCGTCGGGGGAATCGGCCACCCGGGCCTGCCGTTTCTGCTCGGCAAGCAGCCCGGACACGGCCTGTTCGGCCCGCAGCCGCTGCACTCCGCCGATCAGCGCGTTCAGGTCGAGTGCGCCGACCACCAGCAGGGCGTCCACGGCCGAGCCGACGATCGCGGACGCGGCCGAGCCGACGGCCAGCACCGGGGTCAGCGGGTCTTCCAGTTCACTCCGTACGGCTCCGGCGAGCCGCCGCGTCCACCTCACCGGCGTGAGCAGCGGGTTCTGGGACGGCTCCGGGGCCTGCTGCCGCTCCTCGGGAGGTTCCCTCTCCCGCTCCTCCTCCAGCCGTTCCAGGGTTTCCCGTAGGCCGAGTTCGTGCCAGTGCACCCGGGCCCCGGGGTGCGGGGCCCCGGCCCTCGCCACGCGCAGGGCCGCCATGGTCCCCGACAGCAGCGCGGTCGCGGCGGCGCCGTCCACCGGCGCGTGCCGCAGACCGGGCAGCGCGGCCAGTGTGCCGGGCCCGCTTCCCGACTCGCCGACGGCCACCAGCAGCCCGGAGAGCGCGGCACCCGACCGGGCCAGGGTCTGCGAGCGCCGGCCCACCCGGCGCGCAGCCGGTATCGCGCTCAGCAGCCGCCAAACGTCGGGCAGTCCGTGCAGGGCGAGGGCATCGGCGCTCCAGACGACCGTGCTGTCGCCGTCGGTGAGCGCGAGCGCGATGTCACCGGCGAGCAGTCCGGCCAGCACCCCGTGGTCCTTGTGCGACCACAGCCGGGCCACCGTGATCACCGCGCCGGCGTCCTCGGGGAGGGAACACACCACGTCGTCCAGGGGCCGCCGAGCGTCCACCACCTGGTCGGCGAGGCCGGTGAAGTCCTCCAATGCCGGGTCGTCCACCAGCACGACCCGTAGTCCGGCGCGCCGGGCCGCGTCCAGCACCGGCTCCGTCCAGGGATCGGACTCTCCGTCCTCGGTGCGCACCGCGCTCGGATGCAGGACGATAGTGCCGGCCAGCTCCAGCTCCCGCAGCCGCTCCGGGTCACGGACGAGCAGGCCCGAACGGGCCAGTACGGCACCGAGCACCGCCTCGAAGGCGGTCGGCCCGTACCGGGCGGCCTTCGGCGAGCCCGCGAGCACCGCCTCCGCCGCCTCGCCCACGTCGTGCTTGACCAGCAGCGTGGCCGCCGCGCCCAGCACACTGCCGGTGAAAGCGTGCGTGGCGTACTCCTGGGCCGGGGTGGTGCACAGGTCCGGGCGCGGATGGCCGCCGTCGCCGACGCTCGGCCGGTCCGGGCGGCACAGCTCGTCCTGGCAGAGTTCGAAGGCGGCCGCCCGCGCCATCGTGTCCGCGAGCTGGCAGCCACGCAGCGCCCCGTCGAGCAGCAGCGCGGAGGGCGTCTGCCCCGCCCCGTGGGCCGCGGCGTTCGCACAGGTCAGCAGGAGATCCATGGCGTCGGCGCCCAGGTGGGCGCGCAACAGGCCACGGAAGCGGGGGTTCTCACGCAGCACCGTCACCACCGCGGTTACCGCACGCGGCGACGGCGGCAGCCGCAGGGCGTACGCGGCGACGCCGACACCGGTACCGACCAGATCGGCCGCGAGCGTCGCCAGCGCCGCCCGGATACCCTCCCGGTCGGCCGGGTGCGTGACCTCCTCGGGGCCGTCACCGGCCGCGACGAGACCGTGCCGGGCGGCGAGGCCGACCGCGTGCGCCACGACGTTGTCGGCGACCGCCTCCTCTGCCGCGGCCAGCACCAGGCGACCAAGACCCTCGTCCCAGTAGGCGAACAGGACGTCTGGGTGCTCCGTCAACGCCGCGGCGACATGCCCGGCGAGTCGACCCACCCCGCCCGCCGCCCAGGCCTGCTCCGGGTCGGCCGCCCGCAGCGCGAGGTGCGCCCGGGCGCCGGACTGCCACTGCCGCTCGGTGCCGAGCAGCGCATTGCGCGCCGCCCGCCTCATACGGGTCGCCGTGTCCAGGTTCCTGACGCCGGCTCGCGCGATCCCGGCCGCGGCGCCCGCGACCGCGCCGACTCCCGGTGCGGCGGCCCTGGCCAGTAGCCGGGGCACCGCCGACAGGGATTGTGCGGCCACGGACTGCACCGTCGGCAACCCGAGCGCCATCGCGCATCACCCCGGCCGACGTCAGCTGGTGGGCGGGGCGGTCGGGCCGTTGGGCGGGGCCTCTGCCTGCGGGGTCGTGGGCGGTGTCTCTGCCTGTGGGGCGGTGGGTGGTGTCTGCGGGGTCGTGGGCGGTGTCTCTGCCTGTGGGGCGGTGGGTGGTGTCTGCGGGGTGGTCGTGGGCGGTGCCGTTGACCCAGCCACTGGTGCCGCCGGACCGCCCGGCATCTCGTCCTCCCGTACCGGGCCCGGGGCCGGCTCTTGCGCCGTCTCCACATCGCCCATGGCCACATAGGCGCCGTGGCCCGCGCCATCCGTCGTATCCTCGGTCGCTTTCAGGGTCTGCGTGCGCTGTCCGGGCCGGGGCTGGGTCAGCCAGGCCACCGCCGCACCGGTCAGCGCGACCGGCCACTCCACCACTCCGGCCACCCCCAGCACCCCGGCTCCGGCGTACACGGCCAGCCGCCGGCCCCTGGGCGATACGGCTCCGATCTTGTCCAGCGTGTCCTCGGCGGCCTTGGTCACGATCCCGGCGCCGGGTACCTTGCGCACCGCCGAGGCCGCATTCCGCAGGGGCTCGGTGAGGGCCGAGGACGACTTCTGCTCAGCCATGACTACTCCTCGTCAATGCTGGGATCACACCTTCTGCCTTGCCGAGTGCCCCCGAACAGGTCGGACATCACCCATAAAGCAGACATTTTAGAAGTCGCGGTGGAAGCGACCTCGAATCCTCACGTACACCATTGACCTGAGCATGCCTGCATCCCTAGCTCCGTCTGCATACGTAGATGCTGTCTCTCGATGCAGGCCGCCGCAGGCCTCCTGAGCAGGCAACGGTTGGGCGACGTCGTTGCGACTTCCGTCAGTTAACGTCGCTGTCCGCCGACAGTACCTATGGCGGACACGCCCGCGTCAACAGGAGAAACCGGGCTGCAAGCGGCTCCTGCGGCCAGCACCAGGACTAGACCGCCGCGTCGATGAAGGCCCTCGTGAGGTGATGAAGTCGCGGCTGCCAACGGGGCGAGGGCTGATCGTGCAGCACGCTGCGGAGTCGTCAAACGGCAAGCTCAGTTCTGTGGGCGGCAGGGGAGTTGGCCCAGGAGTGCGACGGCGCACAGCACGGGGATAAGCGCCGCGAGCGTCCAGGTCAAGCCGGCGAACTCGGCGGCCCAGCCGACGGCGGCGGGACCGAACAGGATCCCCGCGTAGGTGAAGGTGGTGAACCGGGAGATCATCGTCGCGGCTTCCGGGCTGTCTGCCTTCGCCTGTCCGGCCGCGCTGTAGGCCAGTGGGATCAGGACTGAGGCGCCCGCTCCCGCGACGGCGAAACCACCGATGGCCGCGGCCGGGTTCGGTGAAAGCAGAACCATCGCCAGGCCGCAAGCGGCGACGAGGCCGCCGGTGCGGAAAAGGGCTGGGGCGCCGTAACGCACGGTCAGACGGTCGCCAATCACCCGGCCGACAGCCTGAGCACCGGTGTATGCGGTCACCGCCGTCGCAGCGAGACCAAGTGACGCGCCTCGGGAGTCGTGCAGGAAGATCGCGCTCCAGCCGAGGGCGGCGCCTTCAAAGACCATCAGGGCCGTGCCGGTCAGGCCGAGTGCCACGACTTGCCTGCTCCAGTCTCCGCGTCTGCTTCGGTCCCGGCCGCGCTGTGCGGGCGAGGACGTGCGGGCGCGCTCCCGCGTGCCGGTTTCCCCCAGCAGCCGTCCCAGCAACAGACCCCCGGCCAGGAGCGCAGCGGCGACAGCCACGAGGTGTGTGGCGAACGAGACACCCGCACGCTCCATGACGGCCGTGGCGAGTGAGGCCACGACCGCGCTAACGCTCCAGGCGGCGTGGCAGCCGTTGAGCATGGGTCGTCCCAGGCACCGTTCGATTGCGACGGCATGGGTGTTCATGGCTGCGTCGGTGGTGCCATGGACAGCACCGAGCGCCATGACGACCACCACAAGTTCGACGGCTCCGCCGACCAGGCCGACCAGTGCCAGCAGCACGGGCATGACGACGAGCGAGGTGCGCAGGACCGGCCGCGTCCCGACCTGTGCCGTCAGCGGTCCCACGCCCTGCATGCAGGCGAGGGCCGCCACAGCAAAGGCCATGCCGATGAGCCCGAGTTGCCCGTCGCTCAGATGGTGCTTGTCCTTCAGCGATCCGAGCCGGACGACATACGTCGACAGCGTGAGCCCGTTGAGAAAGAAGACGGCTGTAGCCGGCCACCGCCCGGTGTTCCCCGTGCTGCCCGGATGCTCTGATGTGGTCGAGCCGCCCTGGACCGGGTCGGCGGCCGTCGTTGTCGCGTGCGCCGCGGTCTGTTCCTCGGCAGTCATCGTGCGTACTCCGTCGTGTTCCACCCGTGATCCGAGGGTGCCCGGACGACAGGTGAAAATCGTATCGACATTAGCATCGCCGCAGACTCCTGCAACTCTTCGCCAACGAGCGGTAGCTCCTCGGCCCTTCGGGCCTGGACAACCCGTCCGCCGTCCCCACGCACGGTGGCCGGATGGATCCTGACTCACCCCGACCCCCTGCCGGAGAGCGAGCGGCGTGTCGTCCAGCGGGGTCAGTAGCGGGACGGTGCGCATGGTGCCTCCGGGCATGTGATGGGGAAGCCGAAGCGGGCGGCGGCGAGGCCGGGCCACAGCCGCCCCGCGGCTGCGGCAAGGCCCTGATCGATCCGCAGGGATCAACCCCGCACGCACGGGGGGCAGCCGGTCGTGGGCACGGTGGCCATGCTGGTCTTGGGACCATCCCCGCGTGCGCGGGGATGCAGGATCCGGTCGAACTCCCGCCCCGGCACGCCCTGGGACCATCCCCGCGCGCGGGCAGCAGCGTTCGAGCAGGCGGCCGCCTGAGGAAATCGCGCACCTGTGACGTCGGCTGACGCCGATACCGATGCTCAACTCATAGTCCTGAAAACGCCGTTGGGGTCGATACGCTGTCCGCCATGGCAGGTACGAGCGGGGGGATGGAAGTCCGGCTGGCCGTGGGCGGGGCCGATGCCGAGGCCCAACTGCACACGCTGCGCGACTGGTTGGCCTCTGAAGACACGCTGCGCGGCAAAGTGCGATGGCACCGTACCGCGCCGGAACCCGGGCAGATGGGCGGCGCCCTGGACGTCCTGGTCGTCGCGCTCGGTTCCGGGGGCGCGGGCGCGGTGCTGGCCCAGACACTCGTGGCCTGGCTGATCGGACGGCGTGCCGACGTCACCGTCACGGTGCGCGAACCGGACGGCCGTGAGGTGATCCTCGACGTACGGCGGGCCGCCGATCCGCACGTGGTCGTACGCGAGGTGACCGCCCTGCTCGACGCGAGCCACGGGCGGGACGCGAGCCACGGGCGGGATGTGTGACCGACCGCTGGTTCCCCGACCGCTCCTCCAGCCGTGTGCTACTGATCGGGACCGGGCAATACCGCAACAGCGAACTGCCCGCCATCGAGGCCGTGACACAGAACCTGGAATCCCTCAAGCAGGCGCTCACTCATCCCGACGTCGGTCTGCTGGACAACCCCGACCACTGCCGCGTGGTGGCCGACCCCACCGACCAGGCGAGCGTCGGCGCGGCACTGGCCTGGGCGGTCAGAGAGGCTGAGGGCTTGCTCCTGGTCTACTACGCCGGACACGGCGTGCTGGACGACGACGGGCTGCTGCACCTCGCCCTGCAGACCACCGACCCGGAGCACATCGGTTTCTCGGCGGTTCCGATGGAGCTGGTCAAGCGGAATCTCGGGCGTGCCGGCGCCAAGGCCCGGGTCCTGCTGCTGGACTGCTGCTTCTCCGGCCGCGCGGTGTCGCCCATGGCAGAACCCGGCAGCCTTCTGTCCGGCCAGCTCGACCTGACCGGCACGTACACCCTGACCTCCACGACGGCCACCGCTCCCTCCCACGCTCCGGTCGGCGCCGCGCACACCGCCTTCACCGGCGCCCTGCTGCACGCGCTGGCCGAGCCGGAGCCGCTCACGCTGGACGGGATATACGAATACGTCGACCGGGAGTTGTCCGGGCTCGGCCTGCCCCGGCCGCAACGCCGGTCGGTCGGTGGGGCTAAGGACCTGGCACTCGTACGAGGCCCGGTGCCGGCTGCTGGGTCCGCCGGGGACTCCGGAACCGCCACGGGGCGGCCGTCGGGTGAGGCGTCCTTTCCGATGAGGTACCCGACGCAGATCCGCGGCGCGGACACCTTCGCGGCAATCGCCTTCACGGTAGCGACCTTCGGAGTCTTCTGGTTGCTGCTGCACGACGTGCTGCGTTACGGGCTGCTACTTCCGGTGTGGCTGCTGGTGTGTGCCGGGTTCTACGGGAACCGCACGTACCTGTTGCCCTGGCGGGAGTTGGTGGTGAATGGCGAAGGCCTGACGGCGAAACGGAAAGACGGCAGCCGCCGGCATCGGTGGGGGCACATCGCAGCGCTGACGCTGGTGGACTCCGAGGTGCCGCGGCCGAAGGGGCGGACGTATCTGGTGGTGCGGTTACGACCGGGCGCGGAAGCCAACGACGAGGTCCACAAGCTGCCGAGCCCGGCCGGGGCACGTGTCTGGTATCTCGGCGATCTGCCAGGGCCTACCGAGGAGTTGCTGGCGGTCTTGCGCGCGTACGCTCCCGCCGGGGCGCGGGTGGAGCGCAAGCACTTTGCGGTCCCGCCGCCCCTTGGCACGCTCAGGGAGGCGTTCGAGGGCCCACGGACGACCCCGACCCCGCCCGCGGACCCGGGCCCGCCGCTCGAAGCGGGGGATGCGTACCGGGGCCCGCGCCGCCGCAGCGCCCTGCTGTTCCTGACCCTGGCCGCCGTCGACGCTGGCTCGGCGGTCTATCTCGACCGCCGCAACACCCCCGTGACCCTCAGCGGTCACACCGACGCTGTCACGAGCGTGCGCTTCAACGCGCCGGGTACCGCCCTCGCCAGTGGAAGCGACGACCGGACCGTCAAGCTGTGGGACCCGCGTACCCACGGCGAACTCAAAACGCTCACCGGTCACGAATCCGGAATCGAGTCCGTTCACTTCACGGACAACTACACCGTGGTCAGCAGCGACGGACTGACGGTGCGTATCTGGGACGTCAACGCCGTGCGGCCGCCGGTGGTTCTCCCGACGGGCTGGGTCGGGCTCCGCGACGACGGCGCACTGGCGGCAGGGCCCGAGGCCGGCGACGGGAACCGGTTGGCCGTGTGGGAGGTCAGGACCGGGCGGAAGGTGACGACCCTATCGGGCCACACCGGCAGGATCCGCGACTGCGACTGGAACGCGAGCGGCACTCTCCTCGCCACCTGCGGCGACGACGGCACCGTACGGGTGTGGGACACCCGTACGTGGAAGAGCACGGCGACACTCCGAGGCCACGAACGCGCCGTGATCAAGGTGCTGTTCGGGCCGGACGGCACCATGCTGATCAGCGGTGGCATGGACGACACCGTGCGGCTGTGGAACGGCCGCGCCTCCGTCGCGACGCTGACCGGCCACCCGGACGGGATCAGCACGCTGGGATTCGGTGACGACGGCAAAACCCTCTACTGTACCGATGGCTTCGGCACCGTACGTCTGTGGAATCTGGCCACCCGGCAGCCCACTGCCACCGTCACCACCGACTCGCTGGTCAACGGCACGGCGGCCACCAGCGGTGGAACTCTTGTGCTGGCGCAGCGCGGCACCCTGCGACTGGTCGACATGTCGACCGGACGCGGCCGTACGCTCCCCGTGCCCTTCCTGCCGTGGTCCCCGGAGCGCTCCTTCAGCGTCAACGCGGTCGCCGTCGCTCCCGACAGCCGCACCATCGCCGGCGGCTGCGACGACGACCGGATCCGCCTATGGACGAAGTCCGTCTAGAAGTCCGTCCAAGGCCGTCCAAGGCCGTCTAGACACGTCTAAGGTACGGCCTATGTCTGATAGATCGATGTCTACGGGCCGCCTATGGGCAGTCCTGCTCGGTGTCGACGCTGTGGTTACTGCGTCGACGATCGTAGTGTGGAGGCAGAGCGGAACACCGTGGACCGAAACCTTGGTCAGTTCGGGTGTGGTTGCTCTTGCGGTCCCGGTAGCCAGCCCATGGGCGATAAGGCGGACCAGGGCAAGGGTCGAGGAAGCAATGCGGCAACAGCGTTGATCCAGTTCGGTCGCCTCTGAGAGTGCTGTACGTGACGTAATGCCCGTTTCGGTCTTGGGGTTGGGTATGGGGCCCTGGTCCGCGGGGTGGGTTGGTGGTCAGGTGTGGGGCTGAGTGAACAGGCCGGGTTCGGGTTCGGTGAGGATGCCCCGGGTGACCAGGCGTTTCAGCTTGCACCGGATGCCTTCGGTGTTCTTCGGGAGTGGCCGGCCTGGTCTCTGGCCACGCCGCCGAGAGGTGATCACCCATCAGCCGAACCGCCAGGCCGGCACCCCCAGCCCTCAATCGCGCACCATGTCGTAGGGTTCGATCGGGGAGGGTCCATGAACGAGTTGGACAAGGGCAGGGCAGTCAGATTTTACGTTGTTGCTGGCATGGCGGTCGTGGTGATAGGAAGAATCGCTCTTTTCAGTCAGAGCGTCATCAACCGTGCTGGATCGATCGCCCTATTGATCTTTATAGCGTTGCTCACGCGACACATGATCACGCTCCACAAGGGCAGGAAGAAGTAGGCCTCTCCATCGGGTTACCGGTTGAGCCCGGGGAAGTGGCGCTGGGCTGGCTTTGCTGGTCACGGTAGCTAGAGGTTGGTTAGGCGGGCCTTGCCCGGTGAACGCGTCCGTGATGCCCTGGCCCGTGATCAGGGCACTGGTTGTGCGCAGCCCGGGCTGGACCGCACTGGGATCGATGACGTGGTCAATGCCAACGGCGCCATCGAGGGGGGCGGCTGGACGGCGCACTTCCATGTCCTCGTCGAGCGGCTGGCCACCTTGTGTATCGGCGTCGGCCAGGGCGTCGCCCTGCTTGAACGTCGTGGCAGAACAGAGCTTGATGGTCGGCCAAACTGGGAAACCGGCAGTCAGCCTCTACTCGGAGTTCGGTTGTTCTGCTTGCGGTCTGCTCTTGCCCGACGGTCGTGCAGGCGCAGACGAGTTGAGGGCCGCTCATGTCTCTTCAGGTGACAAGCCGGAGGGGGCGGCCGCGGCGGCAGCGGATGGATGACACCAGCCGCCCCGCCGCAGCACTGTCACGACTGCGCGGGCCGGAGCTGTGCGTAGGACCTTGGCCTTTTATGCGGCAGTTGTCTGGCCGGCTGCGAATGTCGCGGCGATGTGGGCCACTCGGCGGCCGAGGTGTTCTGCGGTGGCGATATCTGCCTTGTGCACGGCGTCGGCCCCCAAGTCGGCAGGGGATTGGGCGGCTGCGCCAAGGCTGAAGCCGAGCCGGTTGAGGTCGTTCTCGGAGGCCTGCGAGGTGTTCCAGCCCGGGGGCAGGTCAAGGCTACGCGCGGCCGATGGCGCCCTGCAGACGGTGACCGCTCTGCGCGACCGGACCGGGGTGACCTCCCAGCGCGTCTACGACCTCACGATCGAGGGTCCCCACACCTTCTACGTTCGTCCGCAGGGCGGGCAGTCCGCGGAGGTGCTCGTCCACAACTGCCTGAACCTGGTGGGGGACGAGGGGGTGGAGGGGGCTCACAGTCTCAGAGACCATGTCAATCCTCCGGATGGGGACATGGCTGCGGAGGCCGTGACGAAGGGGCGCGCTACCAAGTGGAACGACCAGGACACCGCCGTCAGAAGCGTGCAGGCCGCCTTTGAGAACTGGATCAAGAAGAAGAGCAACGTCAAGCGGCTGGAGAAGTGGCTCTCCGACCAGTTCCACAACAAATTCTTCGATCCTGGGTACGATCTGTTCGAGATCAAGTGGGAGCTACGGGACCAAGGATCCCTGGGACGCGTGTGGATCAAGGATGGTCCGCAGGGCGTGGCGACCGGCAACACGGTGGTCATCCAGCTGAAGTACGAGCCCAAACACAAGCCGAGCAGGTACGTGGTCTACACGTCCTTCCCGGAGTGAGAGGGGGACGCTGATGGCGAGGGCGGACGCAGAGCAGGAAGGCGCCGGGCGGGAGGAGTTCATCGTGGACATAGGGCTGAGCTGGTTGGCCATGAAGTCCGGCTATCCGGTGTGGCTGACCGCCGAGGACCACGACAGGTTCGTTCAGAGCACCGGGCCGGTGGACGTGCAGCTTCGGCTGGTGGAGGACGTCAGCGCCGAGGTCAGCCGCACCATCATCCTGCAGATCGGTGAGGACGCGCGGAGGCTGCTGGCCTCGAACCTGCCGGACGAGGGGCTCCGCACCGTATGGCTCGGAGCCACGAAGCGCTACTTCGACCCCGCGCAGCACGGCCTGACAGGGCGGGAGTGGCTGCGCCGCATCGAAGCGGCGTGGACGACCGGCATACGGCGGTCCGACGCGACATTCCTCCCGTCGCCGCCGCAGCCCGTGACGGACGCGAAGCTGCGCGGTGTGGTCCTTGAACAGATCGCTGCCGTCGCCGACCCGCTGGAACAAGCAGCCGTCGGCGCGTCGGTACCCGGCCTGGTCCCGGCGCTGGAGCAGGTGGTAGACATAGCCTGCGCGGACGTCGGTTTCCGGCTGTTCCTGAGGTCCATGAAGGCATATTTCGTCGCGATCGACGAGGACCGCTGCGACGCGCTCACCGCCCTCGGAGAGCGTTTCGGCTACCCGGAGTTCCTCGTGGACGACAACCTCAACGTCGGCTAGCGCCGACTGGTCCGACGGGCGTCACTTTAGTACTGCAACGGTGCTTGCTCTGAGTGCTGGGTAGATGTCATGGACTGTGTCCGCGTCGTTTGTAGTGGCTGACGCGGGCTTGGTGTGGCGTCGTCGTCGCCAGTGTGACCAGTGCAGAATGTGGCTGACCGGGGTGTCCCGGCGGTCCGTGAGGCGGGTGATCAGCCGTCGGATTTCAGCGAGGCTGTAGTGGATGAGCTAGGAGGATCCGTTTCTGCTCTTTCCTGATCCAGCTGGCGGGCGCGCAGGATGGTGAGGCAGGCGTGGGCAGTCATGGCGAGGGTCATGTGGCGGTGCCAGCCGGGATGGCGGCGGACTTGGTAGTCGTCGAGGCCGCATTCTTGTTTCGCGGTCTGGAAGCATTCCTCGACGGCCCATCGGCTGCCGGCGATACGGATCAGCTCGTCCAGCGTGGTCTCGGCGGGACAGTAGGCGATGTAGTAGGAGATCTCCTCGGGCCTGCTCACGCTGCGGCGGGCGATCACCCAGTGCCGGCGGTCCTCGCGGTGCCAGGGACGGACCTGGACACGGGCCCAGTCGTAGATCCGCTGTCCATGTGCCCCATCGCCGCACGAACGGCGTTTCCACTTCTGCCGCGGCAGGTCGGGGAACAGGTCATGGACGGGGTGGTCGATGGACCAGCGGGTGACGACGGTGTCGTGGCGGGTGGTGGCCATGACGTGGAAGATGTCGGCCTGTTCCAGCTCGAACCGCCAGCCCTTGCTGAAGCCGTAGGCGGCATCCGCGGTCACCCAGCCGAACGGAATCCGGTCGGCGATCGCCTTGCGGACCATCGCCTTCGCCATGGCCACTTTCGTCTCGAAGGCGACGCTGTCGTCGATGCCTGCCCGCCGGCATCGCTCGCGGTCGTCCGTCCATGACGTGGGCAGATACAACCGCCGGTCGATCAGCGTGCGTCCGCGGGGCGTCGCGTAGGCGAGGAAGACTCCGATCTGGGAGTTCTCGGTGCGTCCCGCAGTGCCCGAGTACTGCCGCTGGACCCCGGCCGAGCGGACGCCCTTCTTCAGGAAGCCGGTGTCATCGACGATCAGAACGGCCTCACGGTCCCCGAGGTGTTCCACGACGTAGGCCCGCACGTCGTCCAGGACCTCGTCAGCGTCCCACTCGATCCGGTTCAGCAGCCGATGAATGCGATCGGGACCGGCATGGCCGGCCTCCTCCGCCAGCGTCCAGCCGTTCTTCCGCTCCAGCGGCGCGACCAGCCCCCGCATATAGGCAAGCGCCGACTCCCGCGGCTCCGACCGGTTGAACCGGTGCACAAACCGCTCGTGCACCGCCTCGAGCTCACCCGCCCACAACCTGACATCAGCAAGGTCCCCACCCATAACCACACCAACGAACGACCTGGCCATCAGTCACGGCAAGAACCGTTGCGGTATTAGGGCTCGCAGAGAATCAAGGTGTTGCTTCCCGTGATGCGGCTCGTTGTTGTGGTATGAGCGTCTCCGACGAGGTCCGTAGCCAACTCGCTGTGAAGTTCGGGGTGTTGTTCCCACACCTCGATGAGCGGCAGCGGCGGCTGATGATGGGGGCCGAGGCCCGGATCCTGGGGCACGGTGGTATCCGGGCGGTCGCGCGGGCAGCCCAGGTCAGTGAGACGACGGTCCGCAAGGGCGTGGACGAGTTGGAGGCCGGCGAGGAAGCTCTGGGCCGGGTCCGTCGGCCCGGTGGCGGCCGGAAGAGAGCCGTGGATCTTGATCCGGGTCTGCGGCCCGCGCTGCTGGCACTGGTGGAACCTGACGAGCGGGGCGATCCGATGTCGCCGCTGCGCTGGACGGTGAAGTCGACCAGGAGCCTCGCGGCCGAGCTCAGCCGTCAGGGGTATCGAGTGAGCGCGGACACGGTCGGGGACCTGCTGCGTGAGGAGGGCTTCAGCCTGCAGGCCGGCGCCAAGACCATCGAGGGCAAACAGCACCCCGACCGTGACGCCCAGTTCCGCTACATTAACGAGCGGGCCAGACAGCACATCGCCGCCGGCCAGCCGGTGATCAGCGTGGACACGAAGAAGAAGGAACTCGTCGGCGACTACAAGAACGCAGGCCACCAGTGGCGGCCGACCGGTGAGCCGGTACTGGTCAAGACTCACGACTTCCCGGACCGGCAGGGACCGGGCAAAGCGATCCCGTACGGGATCTACGACATCGCCGCGAACACCGGCTGGGTCAGCGTCGGCACCGACCACGACACCGCCGCGTTCGCTGTCGCCTCGATCCGCCGCTGGTGGCGGGCCCGCGGCCGGCACGACTATCCGGATGCCACCCGTCTGCTGATCACTGCGGACGCGGGCGGGTCCAACGGCTACCGCACCCGCGCCTGGAAGATCGAACTCGCAGCCCTGGCCGCCGAGACAGGCCTGGACATCACGGTCTGCCACATGCCTCCGGGCACCTCGAAATGGAACAAGATCGAGCACCGGCTCTTCTCCCACATCTCCATGAACTGGCGCGGCCGACCGCTGACCAGCCACGACGTCATCGTCAAGAGCATCGCGGCGACCACCACCCGCACAGGGCTGAAAGTCCACGCCGAACCCGACCCGGGCACCTACGACACCGGTATCAAGGTCACCGACCGCGACATCGATGCCCTGCCCATGCGCCGGCACCGCTTTCACGGCGACTGGAACTACACCTTCCACCTCCACCCCCGCGACATCAACGCAGCCCGGAACCCACCCTCAGCCGGCAGCCCGCCCCCACAGCCCCGCACTGGACGCCTGCGCGACCCGGAGCTGACCGGCATGCCCGAACCAGCACTGGACGAACTCATCAACCAACTGGCCCGGAAACTCGATGAGTTACGTGAGCAACGACGGCTCCAGCAACGAGGCGGAGAGCGCATCCGCGCTCGCGGTGCAGGGGCCAAGGACAAGCTGACCACCGCCGACCGAGTCCTGGCCACCGTGCTCTACCTACGCAAACTCGGCACCCGTGACCTGCTCGCCGAGCTCTTCGGAGTCAACGGCAGCACCCTCACCAGGGCCGTCCACCAAGTTCAACCCCTCCTGGCCGACCACGGCTACACGATTCCGCCCTCGACAGCCAGGTTTCGCACGCCCGCTGACATCACCGCGTTCCTCGCGGACAAGAACCCCACAGAGATCGAATCAACATGTTGATTCTCTGCGAGCCCTAAGCCGTGCGAGAACCGAAGGTCACCGCCGGATACTGGCAACGGGCGGTGGCGCGGCGGTCGAGAGCATGCGGATACGTCCACGCACCCGTTCCTCCGCTATCTGCGCTGCTGGTAGCGTCGCCACTCGCGTCCGCCGTCGCGAGAGATCCACAGGCCTTCGTCCTTCACCAGGTCGTACGTCGCCGTCGCTGAATCCGCGATGCCGTAGAGCGTGGTGCCGTAGACGGTGAGCGACGTGAATTTCGCCGGCGTCTTCAGCTCGTGGAAGAGGCCGTTGGTGTGGTCGCCGGCGAGCCAGTAGCGGCCGCCTTCCTCGCCGACGAGCAGCCGTCCGTCCGCAAGCAGCTCCATTACGAGCGATTGCGGGCCACGCTTCAGGGCGCTGAAGGGGATTCCGCCGCCGAGAACTCTCTGCCAGTGCCCGCCGCCGTCCGTCGTCACCAACAGGCCCTGCGTGCCCTGGCCCTGGGTGAGGGACAGCGCTGCGGTGCCACCCCGCGCGGCGAGGATGCCTCCCGTATACGGCTTCGGGACGACCGTGTGGCCGATCGTGCGACCGCCGCGCTGCCATACGACGCGGTAGGGTTCGTCGCTGAGAGGCTGGTTCAGGCTCCAGACCGTACCCCGCTCGTCGACGGCGAGGCGGATGGCGTTTTCCGGGACTCCGGCCGGTCGCGCCACGGTGCGCGTGGCGGGGTGGTAGACGAGGACCGGCTCCGGCGCGACGAGCAGGATGTCGCCGGGGCGGGTGCGCAACGCGACTTCCGTGATGATGACCTTGTGCTGCTTGCCGTGTACGTCGAGGACGTAGGCTCCCTCGGCTCCCACCCCGGGCGGCACCCGCATGAAGCCACCGCGTATTCCCTTGTACGCGGTCGGCCCCGCCTCTGCATCCGTGTGTTCCGCCTGCTCGGCGACCGTGCGGCCGTCGGGATCCACGATGCGCCAGGCGGAGGCGGCCGGTCCTTCGTCGTCCTCGACGTTGCCGACGTAGTACGACAGGAGCAGCGAGCCGTCGTCCGCGCGGGCCACGCCACTGGGTGCGCCAGCCGCCTCAATGACGCCGGCCGGGGCCGGCTGAGGGTCCTCGATGACGCGCTTGTACTCCGCCTCGCGACTCCCGGAGCGCCCGTCGTCGGAACCGCTTGGGTTGCAGGCGGTCAGTGCCAGCGCCGCACTTGCCGCCGCCACGAGCCTGACCGGCCGCCTCCCGCATTTCCTCAGCCCCGTCATAACCCCATCCTCACATGAGGCGGCGGGCGTGCCTTAAGACACCGTGCGAACCCACGCGGTCACAGCGCTGGCGGCGTCGCGCTTACCGCGCCCCGTCGTCTCCGGCCGTCGCGAGTCCATTTAAGAGCAGGTGCTCGTATACTGGGAGTGGAGTCTTTGGAGGGTGCCATGACGGCTGCGAGGTCGAGAGCGGACTTGTGTAACAACCTGGCGCTGCGCAAGGCGTCGCGGTATCTCGGTGCGACGTACGACAAGGCCCTGGCTCCGCTGGGCCTCCGGGCGACACAGTTCAGTACTTTGCAGCTGCTCAGCGTTCACGAAGGCATGACGATCACTCGTCTCGCCGACATGATCGCCATGGACCGGACGACGATGGCGTCCAACCTCAAGCCGCTGGAGCGCGAGGGGCTGGTCACCATTGAGCCGTCGGCGACTGACCGCCGTGCGCGGATAGTGACCATCACGCCCGACGGCGTGGCCCGGATGAAGGCGGCGCTCCCGCTCTGGGAGAGTGCGCAGGCGGAGTTCGAGAAGAAGTTCGGTGCCGAGGATGCGGCCCGGATGCGAGCCTTCCTTGAGGCTGTCCTCGATACCGGCTTCGATCCATGGGCTGAGTGAGCTACGACTGCGCCACGCAGCTTGGCTGCGGGGATCTCGTGAAGGTGGGTGCGGCGCGGTGGGGCCCGGAAGGGTCCGGCGCGCGGGGCGGAATCCTTGGCCGGAAGTCCTGGCGCGGCTGCGATGCCCCGGTCAAGGTGCCCTTCCGGAGGTGTCCCCGATGGTGGGTGAAGGTCTGAGGTGCGCCGGAGGAGGTCTTGCCTTTCCCTAGATACGAGCATATGCTCCTATTTATGGGAGGTGAGACGGCTAGGCCGCCACGTCCTTCAAGCGCCGAAACCCCTCCACGGGCGGGGCACGGCATCAGAGTCGGAAAGTGGTCGGCGCACAGCCCAGCAACCTCCCGGGTCAGAGGTCTCGGAGAGGCCGTCCCATGCCTGCTGAGGCTTGGCTCATCGAAATGCCCCGTGTGCGCCGACCCGGCATCGTGAGATGGAGTCGCACCATGACCGTCGTAAAGGCAGCTGCTGTGCAGATCAGCCCCGTTCTCTACAGCCGTGCGGGCACGGTTGGGAAAGTAGTGGAGAAGATCCGTGAGCTGGGCCGGAAGGGTGTCCAGTTCGCGGTCTTCCCGGAGACCGTCGTCCCGTACTACCCCTACTTCTCCTTCGTGCAGCCGCCCTACGCCATGGCCAAGGAGCACCTGCGGCTGATGGAGGAGGCGGTGACCGTGCCGTCCGCCGACACCGACGCGATCGGCGCGGCCGCCCGTGAAGCCGGCATGGTCGTCTCGATCGGCGTCAACGAGCGTGACGGTGGTTCCCTCTACAACACCCAGCTGCTCTTCGACGCGGACGGCACGCTGATCCAACGCCGCCGCAAGCTCACGCCGACCTACCACGAGCGAATGGTCTGGGGCCAGGGCGATGCTTCGGGACTGCGCGCGGTGGACAGCGCCGTCGGCCGGATCGGCCAGCTCGCCTGCTGGGAGCACTACCTGCCGCTGGCGCGCTACGCGCTGATGGCCGATGGCGAGCAGATCCACGCCGCGATGTACCCCGGCTCCTTCGGCGGCGAGCTGTTCGCGGAGCAGATCGAGGTCAACATCCGTCAGCACGCACTGGAGTCGGCCTGCTTCGTGGTCAACGCCACCGCCTGGCTCGATGCGGACCAGCAGGCGAAGATCGCCAAGGACACCGGCGCCCCAGCCGCTGCGATGTCCGGCGGCTTCTTCACCGCCATCGTCGACCCCGAGGGCCGCATCATCGGCGAACCGCTCACGTCCGGCGAGGGCGAGGTCATCGCCGACCTGGACTTCGAGCTGATCGACCGGCGCAAGCGCCTGGCGGACACACGCGGCCACTACAGCCGCCCGGAACTGCTCAGCCTCATGGTCGACCGCACCCCGGCATCCCACCTCCGCGAGCGCGACGCCCACGCCGGAACCCACTCCTTCACGACATCCGGTGAGGACCGCACCGCCGACACCCAGTGAGACGTTGCCCCCCGACCGACTGACCCGACTGACCCGACTGACCCGAAGACGGCAACGGCCCGTCGGGCAGGGCCGCGGCCCTGGGGCGTCCTCATGCTCCAGACCTGCAGAAGGACCCCGACGCCACCCCGCCCCCCGACTGTGGAGTCGGCCACCCGCGGGTGCGGGTTCACCCACACCGAAAGAGGAAGATCTCACATGTACATGAAGCTCGAACTCATCGTCCTGCCGGTTACTGATGTCGATCGGGCCAAGGCCTTCTACGAGCAGGTGGGATTCCGCCTGGATCTCGACAAGGCGGTCAGCGAGGACTGGCGGGCCGTGCACTTCACGCCGCCCGGCTCCGGAACCTCGATCATGTTCGGCACGGGCATGACTTCCGCGGCCCCGGGCTCGGCCCAGGGGCTGTACCTCGTCGTCTCCGACATCGAGGAGGCGCACGCCGAACTCAGCGGACGCGGCATCGAGGTGAGCGAGGTGTTCCACGACGCCGGCGGGCTGCTGTACCACGGCCACGAGGGCGGAACACTCACCCACGCCCTCGAAGGTCAGGGGCGGCTCGCCGGTGTGCACCCCGAGCGCGCTTCCTACGGCTCCTTTCTGACCTTCCGCGATCCCGACGGGAACGGCTGGGTGCTCCAGGAGATCACTGAGCGCTTCCCCGGCCGTTGACACATCACCTTCCCCGCGGCCGGCAAGCGTCCGGCGCGGTGGTGACACACCGCGAACGGCTGCCTCCGAGTCCAGCCGTCACGCCCCGACATTTAGGAGCACATGCTCCTATCTGTTCCGGCTTGCGCGCTGTATGCCCTGACCATCGGAAAGAGAAAACACTCCCATGAGCATGTCGCCCATAGAGCCGTCCGGCCAGGATGGCCTTGGCCCTGACCAGCCCACGTACCACCGCACCACCCCGCGGCGCGGATTCTCACGACGCGCCTTCGTCGGCGGCGCGGCCGCTTCCGCCGCTGCCGCGGGCATCTCGCTGGCGGCGGGTGGCCTGACGCCAGCCGCCGCCGGCGAGCCCAGGCGGATGCCGAAAGGCTTCGGCTCGGTCACCACGGCGCCGCACCTGCCGGCAGGATTCACCAAGACGTTCACCAGCCGGTTCGTCCAGGCCAACGGGATCCGCCAGCACGTGGTCACCGGAGGTGACGGGCCACCGCTGCTCCTGGTACACGGCTGGCCGGAGAACTGGTACGCCTGGCGCATGGTGATGCCGGAGCTGGCACGGCGCCACACAGTCGTCGCCGTCGACCAGCGCGGCATCGGATTGACCGACAAGCCGAGGAGCGGGTACGACTCCGGCACTCTCGCCAAGGACCTGGTCGCGCTGATGAGCGCGCTCGGGCACGCGCGGTTTGCCGTGGCCGGCCACGACACCGGCCTGATCATCAGCTATGCGCTGGCGGCGGACCATCCGGAGCGGGTCGCCCGCGTGGCTCTCCTGGAGGTCCCCGGTCCTCCGACCCGTAAGGGCTCTCCGCTCCTGTTCGAACCCGAGCCTGTCAACAACCGGGTCTGGCACATCCCCTTCAACCGGATCGACCACGAGCTGACCGAGCAGTTGGTCAAGGGCCGGGAGGAGATCTTCTTCGGCTACGAGTTCGACATCCAGGGCGGACCAAAACTGCCGGAGTATGCGCGGCAGTACTACTTCCGCCTCTTCTCGGACCCCGAAGCCCTGCGGGGCAGCTTCGGCCTCTACCGGGCGTGGGACGCCACCCTCGACCAGAACGCCGGGCGCGGGGAGAGCAAGCTGGCCATGCCGGTCCTGGCGGTCGGAGGATCGGAAGGCTACGGCTCGCATGTCGCGGACGCGATGATGCCCCTCGCGGACGACGTGCGGGGCGTGGTCATCCCCGGCGCCGGCCACTGGGTCGCCGAGCAGGCTCCCAGGGAACTGCTCGCCGAACTGACGCACTTCCTGGCCCCGTACCGCCGCGCCGCCGGGCCGTCCCGCTAGCGGACGAACCGTCACGCCCGGGCACGCCCCGGGCGTGACGGAACGAGCTCGTCCGTGCGGCAGCGTCGCCGCCATCGAGCAGCCGGAGCCCGTTCACCGAAGAGCCCCCACATCGTTCCCTGCTGATCCCACTGCCGGAGCCCTCGACCGAGGACGCCCAGGCTGTGGGTGCCCCGGCAAGCAGGACCGGGACGAACGCAACGCCACGGTTTGCCTGCTGTCCAGGAGCGGCGGAGCCGTCACCATCCCCGAAGGGAGGCATGGATGTTTTCCGACATCGGCCCGCTCGAAGTCGTGACACTGGTCGTGCTCGCCGTCATTCTGGTCGGGCCCGACAAGCTCCCCAGGATGCTGTCCGACACCCTGCGGACACTGCGCAAACTCCGGGAGCTCTCGCAGAGCGCCCAGGCGAGCATGCGCGAGGAACTACCCGCCGAGTTCCAGGATCTGAGCCTCGAGGACCTCAATCCGAAGACCCTCCTGGCCAAGAACCTGCTCGGCGGCCAGGGCCTCGACGCGGGCCACCTGACCGCCGGCCTCACCCTCGGGGACGAACGGCTCGACAGCGCTGAGACCGACACCTCGAAGGGCCTCGGAAAGGCCACCACCCACGGACCGCTTCCCACAGCCACCGGGCGCCGGCGCTGACAAAGCGCGCCACCTGGCAAGCCCCGGCGCGGGACCTCCCCTGGCGCGCGCACGGAGAAGCGCCGTCTCAGACCCAGGGCCCGGCCATCCCGTGCCGGCCCGCAGCCGGGACCAGCCCGACCAATCACCAACCAGCACACCGACGTCCCCCAGCACACCGACGTCCCCCAGCACACCAACGTCCCCACCCCGACGCAGGGCACGGCCGCACGCATCCGTGGCCGGCAAGCCTCTGCGCGCAGGAGTGCCGCTCCTGCGCCTATGGGCCTACGGAAAGGAAACACCCATGTTCGGCAGGCTCGGAGCACCCGAGATCATCCTCATCCTCCTCGTCGTCCTCCTGTTCGGTGCCAAGCGGCTCCCCGACATGGCCCGTTCCTTCGGGCAGTCACTGCGGATCCTCAAGAGCGAGACCAAGGCCATGCAGAAGGACGACTCCGACGAACCATCGACCGAGCACACCGCCGCAGCCCTCCAGACCGCGTCCCAGAACCGGCAAACGGCAAGAGCGGCAGCCGAGGCAGAAACCTCCCCCAACCGCTGAAACGCCGAAGCCACCGACCGACCCACGCACGGTCGGTGCCGCACCGATGGAACCGGGACCGCCCACGACGCCGCACACATGCCCCTGGGGCAGCACCTGCGCGAGCTGCGCAACCGCCTGCTCAAGGCCGTCGGGGCCATCCTGCTCGTCACCGTCGCCGCAGCCCTGTTCTACAAGCAGCTCATCGGATTCCTCATCGACCCCCTGCCCGACTGCGCCCCGGGCCGGCTGGCCGGCGCGGACACCGCGGGGCACTGCGGGGTGATCTCCCTCAACGGACTCCTCTCACCCTTCACCCTGGCACTGAAAGTGTCGATCACCGTGGGCGTCGTCGCCGCCAGCCCGGTGTGGCTCTACCAGCTGTGGGCATTCCTCGCACCAGGACTGCACCGCCACGAGAAGAAGTACACCCTGGCCTTCCTCGGCGCCGGCATCCCGCTGTTCCTGACCGGCGCCGCCATGGCGTACTGGAGTCTGCCGACCACGGCACGGGTGCTGATCTCCTTCACCCCGGACAACGCCACCAACCTCCTGCCCGTCGACGACTTCCTCGACCTCGCCACCCGCATGGTCCTCGTCTTCGGCCTCTCCTTCGAACTCCCCGTCCTCCTCGTGCTGCTGAACCTCGCCGGCGTGATCAGCGCACGCAGGATGGCCGGCTGGTGGCGCGCCATGCTCATGGGCATCACCGCCTTCGCCGCCCTCGCCACCCCCAGCACCGACCCGCTCAGCATGCTGCTGCTCGCCACCCCCATCAGCCTGCTCTACCTGGCGGCCTGCGCGATCGCCTGGTGCAACGACCGCCGCCGGCACCCCACCGGTCCGGGCGCGATCGCGGACACCGAGGCATCGCACCTCGAGCTCACCCCGGGCCGCCTCGACACCGCCGGCGACCTCACCGTCAGCCGGCTCTGATCCGCTCCTTTTTGAGGAGCGGCCCGGACGGGCAGTTGCCGGACGTCGCCGCCCTGGCCACCGAATAAAGAGCAAGTGCTTGGAAACGCGGAGTTCGCCTGGCTGCTCAGCGCCCATGCGGCCGAACGTACACATCAGGCTGAACACGATCAGGGAGATACATGTCATGAGTGACCTCATCACCACCGTCATCGAGGCGCACGGCGGCCTGCACCGGTACAACCGGTTCACCTCGGTCACCGCGCATCTCCGGGTCGGGGGTTCGCTGTGGCGGCTCAAGGGCCAGGAAGGGATCCTGAGTCAAGCGGCAGTCCGCCTGGACCTGCACCGGCAGCATGCCAGCCACTATCCCTTCACAGCGCCCCACCTGCGGTCATCCTTCACCGCGAAGCGTGTTGCCGTAGAGAGCGCCGCCGGTGACGTGAAGGCCGATCGCTTTGACCCCCGTGCGTCGTTCCCAGCCGACGTACACAGCCCCTGGGATGATCTGCACGTCGCCTACTTCGCCGGATATGCCATGTGGACGTACTTCACGTCTCCGTTCACCTTCTCCTCGCCCGGATTTGAGGCCGCGGAACTTTCCCCGGTCACGGAGGAGGGGGAGGAGTGGAAGCGCCTGAAGGTCACCTTTCCCGACCACATCGCGACACATTGCCCCGAGCAGACCTTCTACTTCGACTCGAACGGGCTCCTGCGCAGGCACGACTACACGCCCGAGGTCATCAACGCCGGGCCTGCCGCGCATTACCCGAGCGAATACAAGGAGTTCGACGGAATCATGGTTCCGACCCGGCGGCGCGTCTTCCGGCGGGGACAGGACGGAACGGTGTCCCAGGACGTCGAACTCGTCACCATCAACGTCGAAAATGCCCTGTTCACCTGAGCGGTGAACCCTGTGGCGGTCTCATCGTCACAACGACTGAGAGGATGTCTCACGTGGTTGGTGTGACGACTCGCTATTCATAGTCCGATGACTCGTGCGCCCTTGGACAGTTGAGCGTATGGGTCCACGTGGCCGGACTACCGAACACAGCGCTGACCTGACCGTTGCGGCCCTCCTGCCGAGAAACAGGCAGCTCTGACACAATCGGGGATCCATGCCCACAGGTGCTGAGTGCGCTCCCTGCGTTGCCCGAGTTCCGGAGTTGCATCCATGCCAGTCATAGCCCTGTCCGTCACGCCGAACGGGGTACCTGTTGTCGGCGTCCTGGTCGGTCTGGCCCTGATTCGAGGCCTCACCTGGGATGTTTTGCGCGGTTCAGGGGAGCCGATCGTGGTCTGGCTCCAGCCGGCGGGCATGGCTGTTGCTTGGGGCGGGTTCATGTTCGAGTCCACTGCTGCGATCGTCGGCGGACTGGTGGGGTTCCTCATCGGAGCGTCGGTGATCAAATGGTGCCGCTGGCACCTCTCGGGCGACCACTTCCGCCGAACACGCAAACGCGGGACTGTAAGACGTTCGGTGTAACTCCCGATCATGGAAGATGCATCGATGACCAGTGAGAACGTGTCCGAGTCCGAGACTGCCGAGCCTGGGAGGGCTGCGTCGGTGAAGGGCGTGGACGACCAGTTGATCGACGAGCTGGTGGGCCGTGCCCAGGCCGAGGGCCTGCAGCTGACCGGTGAGGGCGGCCTGCTGCAGCAGCTGACCAAGCGGCTGCTGGAGTCCGCCCTGGAGGGCGAGATCACCGATCAGCTCGGTTATGACAAGCACGATGCGGCGGGCAAGAATGGTGGCAACTCCCGTAACGGCAAGCGCTCCAAGACCGTGCTGACCGACGTGGGACCGGTGGAGATAACTGTGCTCCGTGACCGCGACGGCTCTTTCGAGCCGAAGATCGTCAAGAAGCGGCAGAAGCGCTTGAGCGGCGTCGATGAGATGGTGATCTCGCTGGCCGCGAAGGGTCTGACCACCGGCGAGGTGCAGGCCCAGCTGTCGGAGGTCTATGGCGCCGAGGTCTCCCGCCAGACCATCTCCACCATCACCGACAAGGTCCTCGAGGGCATGGCGGAATGGCAGAGCCGCCCGCTCGACGCCGTCTATCCGGTCGTCTTCATCGACGCCATCCACGTGAAGATCCGCGACGGTGCAGTGGCCAACCGGCCGATCTATGTGGCCCTGGCCGTCACCACCGAGGGCCGGCGGGAGATCCTGGGGCTGTGGGCCGGCGACGGCGGCGAGGGCGCCAAGCACTGGCTGCACATCCTCACCGAGATCAAGAACCGCGGCGTCAGCGACGTCCTCATGCTCGTCTGCGACGGTCTCAAAGGTCTGCCCGAGGCAGTGGAGACGGTCTGGCCGCGGACGATCGTGCAGACCTGCGTGGTCCACCTGCTGCGGAACTCCTTCCGCTATGCCGCCCGCCAGGACTGGGACAAGATCGCCCGTCTCCTCAAGCCGGTCTACACCGCTCCCACCGAGGAGGCCGCCCTGGAGCGGCTCGCCGAGTTCGCCGATGCCTGGGGCCGGAAGTATCCGGCGATCGTGAAACTGTGGGAGAACGCCTGGGAAGAGTTCACCCCCTTCCTGCGGTTCGACACCGAGATCCGCCGCATCGTCTGCACGACGAACGCGATCGAGTCGGTGAACGCGCGCATTCGTCGGGCGGTCAAGGCCCGCGGCCACTTCCCCAATGAGCAGGCCGCCCTGAAGTGCGTCTACATGGCGATCATGTCCCTCGACCCCACCGGCAAGGGACAGGCCCGCTGGACCATGCGCTGGAAGACCGCGCTGAACGCTTTCGACATCACCTTCGACGGCCGCCTGTCGGCAGCCCGTCAGTAGCCTCAACTACCCCAGTTACACCACTCGTTTGACAGTCCCTTCTCGGCCCGGGGCAGCCCACGTGGCGCCCGACTGCATGATCGGATCGGCTGGCATGAGGGCCGGGCAACGCAGAGCTGACTACGATCGGCTGGTGAGCTGCTGCGGTGGCCCAGACGACCTCGCGGCTCGGCCAGGTGCCCGGAAGCGGGGGCCAGCGGAGAGGGAGGGCGGCGCATGGAGTCGGTCGGTGTTCTGAAGGCTGCTTACGGGGCTTTTGCGGGCGTGGTGACCTCGCTCAGCGACGAGGAGTCCTGGCTGCCGAGTGGGTGCACGGGGTGGGCCGTGCGGGATCTCGTCTTCCACTGCCTGGCCGACGCACAACGGGGGTTGGTGGCTCTGCACACGCCGGCTGCCGGGCCTGCGGACCGCGATGCCGCCACCTACTGGGCGAGCTGGGGGCCGGGCACGGTGGGTGCTGCGAACGGGCGACGCTATACCCGGGTGGGCGCCAGCATGTTCCTGGAGTTCGAGTAGTTGCGAGGGCTGTACCTGGAGACTGCGGCGGCCACTGTCACAGCGGCTGAGCGCAGCGATCCCCAGCAGTTCGTCAGCACGCAGGGGCATGTGCTCATCGCTGGCGACCTGATGGCGACCCTTGCTGTTGAGGCCACAGTTCATCATCTTGACCTCGTGGCACACCTTCCGGCAGCTGTACGGCCGCCGGAGGGTGCCGGGCTGGCGTGTGTACGGGCCACCCTTGACGGACTGCTCGGCCATCCGGTGCCCGTGGATTGGAGCGACGAGCACTACGCGCGGGCCGCCACCGGCCGGCTGCCGCTGACCCCGGCCGAGAGACACGGACTCGGCACCGACGCGGATCGTTTCCCGCTTTTTGGATAGCCCACGGCGGCGCGGGAGGGTGACAACAAGGCTGCAAAGCCGAGGCCAATGACAGTTGACTTGCCTCGAAGGTGACAGATGGCGTGCTTCGCGAAGTAAGGACGACCAGGTCGTGCTTGCCGTTTGGTGACGACTATCGAGCTTCGGCACACAGCCACTCCGGCTCGCCGGAATTCTTGATCGGGTGAGAGCTACGCCAACCGGTCTCTTCTCTGCACGTTAGGGAGTGTCATGCGTACGACTTTGCGGGTGGCCGTCGCGCAGAGCACGGTGCCCGAGGATCCGACGGAACCGGGAAATCTTCTCGCGAGTGGATCCGAGATCCGGCATCTGATGCGTGAGGCGAGTGCTGCTGGCGCCCGGCTGGTGCAGTTCCCGGAAGGATCCATCACTTACCCCAGCAAGCATGTGATGGCCGCGGGCCCTGGCGGCACCCTCACGGCTGCGGACCGTGCGTGGTAATCCTCGCGCTGCTCCCGCGTCCATTCCTGGTCGTCGGTGTCCCGTGCGGGTGTCAGGGGTGTGTTGACGAACTGCTGCCATCCGTCCCATGTGGTCAGCGGACTGAACGTCGTGCTCGTGGTGGCGGGCTGGGCCGCTGTCACCATGCCTGGGCCTCCTGGTGCGGGTCGTAGATGCGCATGCCGCCCGCCCGGGCGGCGGCCGGTGTCTGCTCGCCGGCCTGGTCCCGGACTGTTTCGGCCGTCGGCCCGGATGCTTTCGCCTCGTCCGCGTGGCCTGCCGCGGCGTCCTGGCCGTGGACGAGGGCGGCGAGAAGGCCGGTTCCCCCGTCCTGGTCGTCCTCGGTGTCGTCCAGGCTGTCGTCGGCGTCCCAGCCGTCGGGATCCTGCCGCGGGAGGGTGAAGGAACCGGGCAGCCCGTACGAAGCGGCTGGTGCGAGGGGCGCAGGCCACTGTTGCGGAACGGTGGCGGTGGTGGTGGGGGAGGGGTCGGTCATCTGTGCGACCGCCTGGGCTCGGGCGGCCACCGTCCGCTCGCGCCTGCTGCCCAGTCCGTGGCTGGCACGGCGCAGCAGCGCATCGAGTGCTTGGGCGATCGCCGCCTCGTGCTCTTCACGGTCCTGCCGGCGCTGCACGGTGCGTCGGACGTGGTCGAAGGTGAACGCGGTGAACGGCCGCCGGACGGCTGCCGCGTGGATCCACGGCACCTCCAGCCATCCCTTGGGCAGGCGCACCCACACCCGGCTGGGGTCATGGGGGTTGTGGTGGACCTCCCAGCGCCCGTTCTTGTCCAGGCGCGGTGAGCGGCGTCGCCGGTAGGGGTTCAGACCGGGGTGGTCGTAGGTGCGATAGCCGAAGCGGATGCCGTAGTCGTTGACGGCCTGCCACCGCACGGGCAGCAGCTCGAGATAGTCGTCGGCGGACAGCGGCACCGGCACGTGCCCGGTGAACGCCACCAGAGCTGCCCACATCTCGTTCGGGCAGACGGCGACCTGCGGCATCATCGGGTGCCGCAGCGCCTCATGCCGGCGCTCCTGCCAGCCGCAGATGACCCACTCGTCCAGCAGTTCCTGCAACTGCGCCAGGCTCCAGCACGCATCCCGCTGTGCGGCCGTACCCCGCTGGGAGACGTCCGAGCCGGCGTGGCCCGGCAGGTACTGACTGAACCCGTCGGCGATCGCTCGGAAGGTCCGCTCTACATTCCCCTTGGCCGGGCCGTTGGCGGGCGGCACCGGCTGCACCGACACTCCCAGGCTCTCGCACGCGGAGACGAATGACGCCGACACATACACCCGGCCCTGATCCACCACCACCGTCTCCGGCATGATCACCGGCCGGGCAGCCGCCTGCTCCATGCGCGCATCGAGCGCGAGCAGTCGCTCGTACGGAATGGCCGACCGCCGCATCGACAGCGCTTCGTCCCAGCCCGGCCGCATCACGGTCGGCACCAGCATCTGCGCCAGCAGCATCGCCGCGTCCACCGACCGCGTGCCCACCGGCCGCAGCACAGCGGCGCAGATGCTGTGGGTGGCCACATCCAGCGCGATGCTCAGCTCCGCCCGGCCGCTCACACCGTCGTCCAGTACCGCCAGTACGTCCAGCGGCGTACTGTCCAGCATCACCAGCTCACCCGGCCGCAGCGCCACCGTCGGCGTGAACGGCGGCGCCGGCAGCGACGCATGCCACCGCCGCTGCGCCGCCGTGCCCAACAGCCCCTGCCCGTCGGCCACCGCATGCACCAGCCGGTTGAACGTCGACACCGGCGGCAGGGCCATCACTCCCGCCCCGTGCTCCTGTTCCAGCAGCCACCCCACCTGCCGCCGCAACCGCGCCAGCGTGCCCGTCGACCGCTCCCCCTGCTCCTCCACCGGCACCGGCAAGTGCCTGGACCTGCACGAGTACACCGAGGGCTACGACAGCTGGCTGTACACGTGCAACAGCAGCGGCCCCCAGCAGGACCGCGGTCGGGCCTTCGACGGTGCCGCCCCGGACGGAAAAGCTACCCCTGGTACGACGACACCGCCGCGGAGCAGCTGCGGCAGGAGGCGGCGTTGACCGCGCGCATCCGCTGGATGGCGTGCAGGGCCCGCATCTGGGTGAACATGTCGCTGGCCAGGGCTACTTCGACGTCGATGCTCAGTCCCGGGCGGATGCCGACGGACAGCGCCTCGTCGACGGCGGGGACCGCGGTCTCCAGGCCGATCTGGGCGTCGGAGGTCGGCGCGAGGGCCACGGTGGTGCCGGAGGCGCCCATTGCCCGCCACGCCTCGGGGGTCAGCCCGGTGGAGTGGATGAGGGTGACGTCGGGGCCGAGGATGCCGTCCCGGCCTGCGCAACCTGTCCCTGCACGACACCGCGCAGAACAGGGTCTGGCTGGAGATCGTCCAGATAGCCCTCGACCTGCCGGCCTGGATGCCGATGTCTTGCCCTGAATGGCAAGACCCGGCTCTGGGAACCCCGCTGCCTGCGACTCCGCCTGTTCAGCCCGGCCGGCCAACTCGTCACCACCGGCCGCCGCCAGATCCTCCGCCTCGCCCGCCACTGGCCCCGGACACATGTCGCCACCGACGCCCTCGAACGGCTCGACCAACTACCCAACCCAGTCTGACCAGTAGCTTTCCCGTCTCTGCGAGCAGCACCATCGTCTCCGGGAGCAATGGAACCTGGCGCTCACCCGACACGACAGCCGGGCTACCCGCCAGCCCGCCAGCAGCCACGAAAGGCGTGACGGTCTACCGACTCCGTCGGTAGACCGTCACGAAAGATCGAGGCTAGTCTTTCATTCAGTCATAGAGAATGAAGGAGGCCCAGTTGGGATTTACGGTTGACTGGACCTGCATAGGATGGCGCGTCCGCGCTCGTTTATCAGAGACGCATCCGCGATCGGCCTCATGGCAGGGTCGAAGTATTCCAGGATGCTCCTGGACTGGGTGAACGGAATTCCAAGCTCGTCTTGGAGTATCTTCAGGAAGGCGACCGGGGTGAGAGTCCGAGAATACCGTCCTGAAATATGCTCAAGAACCTCCAGGAAGGTTGCCCCCTCGGCGATCACCTTGTGCAGCGAGCCTTCTTCATCCAATGGATTCACCTATCCTGCAGGTCGCGAGAACGACACTTCGACGTTTGAATAATGGCCGAGCTCGCCCACAAGTTTACCCTCGTCGACCGTTGCGACAGTCAAACCATACTTTCCGAGCATGTGCCCAGTGAAAGTCTTGGCTGCAGCCTCCGAGAGCGGCATTCCAGCCCTGAGGTTGGCGTTGAATTGATCAAGATTGGTTGGCAGTGCGGGAACCCACTTTGCTGCGAATTCTTTGACGTTTTCAGGACCGAAGTGTTCCATGACGTCGGTGAACATCCGCCCGCCTGAAACAACGCTTTCATTCCGTTCCACCGCCACCGTCAGAACGCCACGATCCAGCGCCGCAAGAATCACGCCGTCGCCATCATATTCCTTCACGAAGGAAGTGCAGCTTGAATTGTGGACCAGGATGGCCTTGGTGCCTGCCAACACATAGTACGTGTGGAGGTCGCCGACAGTTAGATTATAGGCGGAACGCAGTCGGTGGTACCGGTGGACGTGGACTATGGTGACGGTTTTACCGTCGCTGGTGCGCAGTGTCTGGCCGGGTGTGAGGTCACTGGCGTTTATCCACCGGTGGGCACTGGGTGACCAGAAGGGGTGGTGTTGTGTGGCGGTGATCTGTGCATTTCCGATGCCGGAGTCGATCGTAATGTCGGCGAAGTCGGTGTCGTCCGGCGTGTAGATGGTGCGAGTGACGGTGTGGGGCTCGGTGAGATCGCTTTCGGCGTCGGTTGCGAGCACTGTGTCGCCGACTTTGACGTCGGCGATTTCTTTGGTGGTGCCATCGGCCATCAGCACCCGCGTGGCACTGGGGAAGCTATTGTTCCCGCACGCCTTGCCGAGTTTGGCGATGGCACCGGTGATGACCTCGCCGGACAGGCCAGCGGTGCGTAGGGCTTTGTAGGCGTCGGCAAATCCGATACCGGTGCGCAGGGCGGCATCCGCTGCCTTGACGGCGTCGGCGATAGGCCGGATGATCTTGTTTGCGTAGAGGGAAGCGACGTCAAGGGCCGCCCAGCCGCATCCTCCCCAGTTTCCCCCTCCACCGGAGGAGATGTGGAGTATCGTGCCGATCTTCTTGCCGCAGTCGATCCAGCTGCCGAAGAGGATGTCGATCGGGTCGATGTTCGCGTTGAATTCCGCGATCGTGATGGTGTAAGCGACCTCTTTGGTCATCTCCTCGGACGGCTGCTGGCCGAGATACACCGCATCAGCAGTGGCGCAGATGTTGTACGCCGGGTTGAGTTCTTTTGCGGTGCACAGGTACAGGTCGAGGATCGCCTTGTAGGTGATCTTCGCTGTGATGGTGCAGTCGCCCCTGTAGACGATCTTGCTCTTCCAGTCGTCGCAGGCCGACGTCTTGGACAGGGTTTCCGGGTCGCCGATGTTCTCGTAGTGGTCGACGACATAGAACACGTTGCCGATGTGGCCGGCCGAGTCGAGGATGGTTCCCGACTGGATCTGCTTCCCGTTCTCTTTGCTCTCGGTGTGCTCGGCGGCTTCTTGGGCTTCCTTGGCGTACTTGTCGGCGTCCTTGGCTGCTTGTTCGGCCTCGGTGGCGGCGGTGTCGGCGCGGGTGGCGGCGGCTCGGGCGTCCTTGGCGTCCTGTTCGGCCTGGGTGGCGGCGGAGCGGGCGGCGGAGGCGTCGAGTTCGGCGGCGTCGGCGCTGTCGCGGGCGTCCTTGGCGTAGCCCTCGGCGTTGCCGGCTGCCTTGTCGGCGGCGGCGGCGTCGGTGGTGGCCTGCTGGTCGTAGTCGATGGTGCGGGCCAGGGACGCTGAGGCTGCCGCCGCGGCCTTGGCGGCGTCGGCGGCGTCGGCGAGGGCGTCCTTGGAGTAGGTGCGGGCGTCGGCGGCGTACTGGGCGGCGTCGGCCGCGTGCTGGTAGGCCTCCTTGGCGTCGCCCTTGGCCTGGTCGGCGATGTTCTTGGCGGCCTGGGCCTCGGCGGCGGCGTTCTTGGCGTGGGCTTCGGCGACGGCCTGCTGCTGTTCGGCGATCGTCTTGGAGTTCTGTCCGGTCAGGACGACGAGGCCGGCGGCGGAGTCGGTGTCGGCGTAGGCGGAGCCGAGCTGGATCGCATCGTTGGCGGGATTGGCGACCTGCTGGGCCGCTTGGCCCGCGTCCACGGCCGCCTGGGCGGTGACGTGCGCGAACCCGGCCGCCTTCGCCGCGGCCGCGAGTGCCTTGCCCGCTTCTGTGTTCGCCGCGGTCGCCTGGGTCCTGGCGTCCTTGGCGTGCTGCTGGGCCTCGTCGGCGAGCTTGACCGCGGCCTTGGCCTCGGCGGAGGCGTCCTGGGAGGCCTTGATGGCGTCGGCGACCGCGCTGGTGGCGGTCTTCACCGCCGCGTCCGCCTTCAGCTTGGCCGCCTGCGCGGCATCCGCGTCGGAGCGAGCCCGTTTGGCGGCGGCCTCGGCACGGGTGGCCGCGGCGTCCGCGTCGGCCGCGGCCCGGGTGGCGGCGTCGGCCTCGGAGCGGGCCCTGCCGGCCGCGGTCTCGGCGTTGTCGGCCGCCTTGTCGGCGTCGTTCGCGGCGGTGCGGGCAGCGGTCGCCGCGTCACCGGAGTCGAGGGAGTCGGCGTAGGCGGTCTTGGCGTCGGCCTTGGCACGGGCCGCGTCAGCCTTCTGCTCGGCGTCCCACGCGTCGTCCCGCATCGCCTTGGCGTTGTCCTTGGCCGCGACGGCGTCGTCGCGCCGCGCCTCGGCGGTCTTCTCGGCGGCTTCCGCCTTGTCCTTGGCGTCCTTCGCCTTCGTCGCCTCGGACTCGGCGTTCTTGCGGTGCTCGGCGGCCTCGGCGCGGCTGGCGGCGGCGTTCTCCTTCTCCGCCTTGGCCGTCTTCTCCTCGGCCTCGGCGGCGAGCCGCTTGGCGTGCGCGTCGGCGGCGGCCGCCTTCGCATCGCCCTCGGCCTTCAGCGCGTCGGCCAGCCTGGCCTCCGCGGTTTCCTTGTCCTTCTTGGCGTTGTCGCGGTGCACCTTCGCGGCATCGGCCGCGGCCTTGGCCTGCAGCTCGGCCTTCTCCGCGGCCTTCTTACGGAACTCCGCCTTCACCTGGGCGGCCTGCGCGAGCGCGCGCTCCGCGATGGTCTCGCTGTCGCCGCCGGAGGCGCGGGTGGCGGCCTCGGCGGTCTCGCCGGCCTTCACCATCGCCTCGAGAGCGGCCGCCGCACCCTGGGTGACCTGGGCCTTCTGCTGTCCGACGAGCAGACCGCGTCCCCGCGGCGCGCCGTTGGTGTCGGCGATGGTGTAGGAGGCCTGCTCGGCGGTGTCCGAGGCGGTGGCGGCCTTCTTCACAGCGGCGAGCTGGGTCTTGAGGACGTCGAGCTGCTTCTTCGCCGCCGTCTGGGCGGCTGTGATGCCGGCCTTGGCCTTGTCGAACTGGGCCTTGGGCGGCACGGTGCCGGTGTGTCCGGAGGGCGTGACGTCGAACTGCTGCGGCCCCGTGCCGTTGCACGTGTACAGCCACGAGTTGTAGCCGTTGGTGTACTCGTGCAGGTCGAGGCATTTGTCGGTGCCGACGTTGCGCAGGCTGCCGGCGGCGCGGAGGTTGAACTCCCACGTCTGCGCCGGGGAGCCGACACACGTCCAGATCTGGATCTTCGTGCCGTTGGCCGGGTTGTTGTTCGAAACGTCCAGACACTTCTGGGAGTTGACGTTCTGCAGGTGCAGTCCCCGGTCGTCGCCGTAGACCTTCCACTCCTGCGCCGCCGAACCGTTGCACGTGTACAGCTGGACGGGGGTGCCGTTGTCCTTCTTCGCACCCTCGACGTCGAGGCACTTGCCCTGCGCGGCGTGCACCTCGATCACCGCCGGCGCGTCGCCGACCCAGCCGGCCCCGCCCGCGGACCAGTAGTCCTGCCAGCGTGCGAGGTGGTCTGCGACCCACGAGTACCCCAGCAGGTCACCCAGTGCCTTGGCGCCGGCCGCCAGGGACTTGGTGGCGTCCTTGTTGGCGTTCAGTATCTGGTTGCGCTGCGTGGCCTGGGAGGCGATCTCCTGCTGCCACTCCGTGGCGGCCGTGCCGGAGACGTCACCCAGCACGTTGTCGGGATCGATCGGGTCACGCCAGGCGCACGCGGCGAACCGGGACTTCAAATCCTCGACCGCGATGCGGTACTCCGCCGTGCCCGGCTGCGGGGCGCTGCGGGAAAATCCCCCCGCCGCCAAGAACATACGGGCGTTGTCCGCGCCCGCGTTCTCCCCCGGAACCCCGTGCAGCCATCTGAACGCGTCCCGCTCGGCGAGGGCCCGGTTCCACTCGCCGCCCGGCAGCCCGACCGGGTCGGGGTCCTTGCCGTACAGAGGGCTGCCCAGGTTGTCGACGGCCTTGAGGGTCGCCGCGTCCGCCTTGGGCGTGGAGTCGGCATAGAAGTCGCCGTCGCTCTTCCAGAACCGGTCGGCGGTCCACTTCGTCAGACCGGTCTGACCATAGAAGTCCTCCTCGCCGTCCCCCGGGGACCCCGGAGGCCAGTGGAAGTCGGTCTCGGTGAAACCGGCCGGGGTCGTCAGACCGACGACAGGCTTCTGCCATCCGTCCCGGAGAACATGGAGGGCGTCCAGCTCCTTGCCCGCCGCGTCCCGGTCCGTCTGGTACGCGGTGGCGAGCGGGGTCTTCTCCCAGTTCTTGCGGTCGGCGAGCGTATGAAGCTTGTCCGCGGGCTGGTTCAGGCCGTCCTGCGCGGTCGTGGCCATGGACGGCCCGCCCAGCCGCAGCACATCGGCCATGAGGCACTGGTCCTGCCGCAACTGCTCGGCAGCCGTGTCCACATTCCAGTCGTAGGAGTCACCCACCGGATCGGCGTCCGCTCCACGGCCGAGCAGGTCGGGCTGGACGGCCAGCCCTCCGAGGACGGCCAGCGCGGCCACGGACGTGACGACGGGAGTGAAAAATCTGGATCTTCGTGATCCGGGCATAGGGAACCACGGTCTGGGGCGCAACAGAGCATCTCTTTCTTCGTTCAAGGGGGGCGGGCGCGGTCGAGCCCGGTCGAAGGCAAAGGGAGAACGGCGGTTCTGAGCCGGAGTCAGGGGCACACGGCGTGGGCAGGACCAACGTGCGCAGGCAGCCGGTACGACGGCATGGCGAAGCAACCCCTCCCCGTGGGCGACGGTGTTCCCCCGGCCGCCGAATGACAGACGCGTGTGTCGGACTGGTCAAGATCCACCGCACGCGGCGCTCACCATAGACAGAGAACACATGAACACAACAGGGAGAATTCCGGGCCCCCTTGCGCACGCACACACGACTCCGGGGAGACGGGACCCGTTCCGGAATGCGGCGTTCACACGCGCATTCCATGCGGGACCTGTGTGATTCATGTGAAGCGGAATGGCGGCTGAAGCCTCCGGCAACATTCCGCACCCGTCACCAGGTGATGTACGTCACGACACGGAAGCGGAGAGCGATACCGCCACACTCCCGGTAAACGCGAGCCGCACCGAGAAGACGGCAACAGCTATCCGAGGGGGGCCTTGTCGGCACGGAGGTCCCACCGGCGCTGGCACCGCAGTACCCCGCGCTGCCAATGACGCTGGCGGCGGAGGTCGCGGACCTGGCCCAGGTGGGGCCGGATCCACAGCGCCTCTGTGTGTCAAGCGGCTTGAGCGAGGCGGGTCCGTTGGTCTCGTTTCATGATCCGGTAGACCACGTTGGACAGGCGGCGTTTCAGGGCCCTGCGGGCTTCCGCAGGCGTCTTTCCTTCCGCGATCTTGCGCAGGTAGTAGTCCTGCCCGCGTCCGCCATCGCGGATTTGGCAGATGGCGATGACATGCAGCACCGAGTTCAGTGCCCGGTTGCCGCCGGTGTTGAGCCGGTGGCGGACGTTGTTGCCGCTGAGGGCCTACTGCGACAAGAAGATCGCGCAGGGCAAGCACCACACCCACGCCCTGTTCTGCCTCGCCAGACGCCGAGCCGACGTCCTTTTCGCGATGCTCCGCGACGGAACCTTCTACGAACCGCAGCAGTCGGCCTCAGTCATCCGACCTGCGGGTCCACGAGGCGAACAACTCGATCGGCCTCGACATCGAAGCCGAGCACTGGATGGCCGGAGTCGCCCTCCGGGTCCATCAGCACCGGCTTGTCCAGCCGCCGGCCGATCTCTCGGAGGAAGCCGCAGAACACATCAAGTCGCTCCTGGCCTTGCAACTCGCGCAGGTCGACGTCGAAGTCGACTTCATCGTCGGCATGGAAACGGAAGATCGCCAACACATCTGCAGTCGGCCAGACCCGCAGGTCCGGGCACTCGGCATCCGCCGGACGGGACAGTACGGCCTCCGCCCGGGGCACTGGAAACACTGTCTCTCCCTGGGAGTACTGGCACTTCCAGCCTTTCTCCGCGACAAGATCGAGGACCGCCTGCCAGTCCTCCAGCGAGGCATTCGGGACACGCACGTCCGGCAGCGACCCCATCAAGTCCGGGTCGAAGAAGCAGTGCACGTCATCCCACAGCAGATCAGCCACCCCGCCATGCTGCCCGGCTCCCAAAGCCAACGCACCCCCGTTTCCCTTGACCAAGGACATAGGGGCACCCCCCGCACGCGCGGGGGTGGTCTCCAGTTCAGGTGTGACGGGCGGTGGGCGGTCTTCTGTGGTGAGAGGGGCTGGTGTGTGTAGCTGTGCCGGCCGAGTTCTCCAGGTGTCCAATGAAACAACAATTCGTTGTTGTATTGCTGTCGTGGGGCAGGGTGCCGGTATGCCACGTGATGCGAGTCAGCAGGCCCGCGACCGTCTGTCCGTACTGGCCCCCGCCCCTGGTGACGACACCACTCCCGCGCGTTGTGTCGAGCAGGATGCGTCGCTGGTGGGGCGGCTGCTGGCAGCCGCTGGCGAGCAGAACGATCACGGGCGGGATCGGGGCGTGGGGCCGGACGATGTGGGTGCTGCTCTGGGCCTGTTCGAGGATCTGCGTGAGGAGTTGGACCGGCTGGAGACGCAGGTGGTCATGGAGGCGCGGCGGCGGGGGATGGACTGGCGGCAGATTGCCGCGCATCAGGGCCTGAACTCCTCTCAGGCGGCTTCGCAGCGTTATCAGCGGTTGATGACGCGGCTGGAAGAGATCCGTCAGGGTGTCCGGTGAGTGAGAACGATGCGCAGATGACGGACCAGCCACCGCAGTTGTTCACCGCGATCGATTCCCTGCTTGCCGCCGTCGACGAGGGCACGGTGCTGCCCGCGCCGGCCGAGCGGGTACGGCTGCGTGAGGCGGCCGGTCTCACGCAGGCTGCTGTCGCGCAGGCGTTGGGCCTGCGGGTGCCGAGCATTATCGCGTGGGAGGCCGGGCGTGCCGAGCCGAGGGGCGAGCGGCTGGAGGCCTACCGCCGCCTCATCGAGGGCCTTGCCCACCGCTACCCCGCCCCCGCAACACCCGCCGCCCCCGCACCGCCTCCGGGCCGCGACGACGCCGGCCGTCGGCTTCTCGATCCCCTGCAGCCACACCACCGGGGACGGCCGCGCACCACACACCACCCCCGGTTCCCGAAACCCCCTCCGCCCCGGCCCCTGCCCCGGCATCGACCGTGGTGCCGCAGCCGGAGGTAGCGGAGACGCCCGCCGGCCCGGTCGCGCCGAAGGCGGATCCCGTCGCGCCGGTCGAGGCGCCCGCCGCGCCCGCCGCGCCCACCGCGCCTGCCGCGCCGGTCGCGCCGGCGCGTCCCGCTCGCCCGGCGGTGTCGCGGCGCCCGGTCGTGCGGAAGGCGGCAGCGGCTCCGGCTGATTCGCGGTTCCCGCATGGTCCGCTTGTCGTGCTGGACGGGGACGGTTCCGCCTACGGGGTGGACGGGATCGTGTTGGACTGCCCGGCCACCACCATCGTGGAGTTGGTGGAGTGGACGCTGCGTGAGTCCGGTCTGGGCGCGGCGAAGCTGAACCGGTACGGCAAGGACTCCGACCCGCTGATCGTCCTGACCGCCGCGGCCGTGGTGCGGCTCGGGCTGCCGGAGCGCTTGGAGGGCCACGAGCAGCGCCGCTCCCTGCGTCTGCCGGAGGACCATCCGGTGGTCAAGCAGGTGGTGAAGGCGAAGTGGCAGCTCACGCAGCGGGGTTTCGGCCCGTGGGCCAGGGTCTACCGCAAGGCGCAGGGCCGTGAGCGGCAGTGCGTGCAACTGGCGATCCTGTCCTGGGACGCGCTCGATGAGCGGTCCTGGCCCGGCGTCTGCGAGATGGCGCCGACCGACATCGCCCGCGTCCTGGGCACGTATGCGACGCGGGTCATCACCCCGCGTGGATCCACGGCAGTCTCCGGCCTGGAACTGATGACGGCACTGCGCCCGCCGACGAAGGCCGTGCAGGGTGCGGAGAGCGGGAACTGGATCCCGGGCCACAACGTGGGCTCGCTGGGGACGGAGCCGGTGGACCCGGCACCGCCGGAGGCCACCGCGGAGCATCCCGTGGTGGTGAACTCCGGCTGGAGTGGCGGTTTCCTCGACGAGGAGGCATATCAGTGGGTGCGGCCGGTGGACCTGCTGTCCGATGAGGAGTGCCTGCTGCCGTTCGCGGTCGGCCTGGACCTCAACACCGCCTTCCTCGCCGCGTCGGCCCGGCTCACGGTCGGCCTGTCCGCCCCGGACCACTTCCACGCCCCGACGTTCAACCCGAAGATCCCCGGCTCCTGGCTGGTGGATCTCTCTCACATCGAGCTGGACCCCCGTCTGCCCTCGCCGTTCACCCCGGACGGCACCCGCCCCACTGGACCGGCTTGGTACCAGACCCACACGGTCGCCTATGCCCAGGAACTCGGCTTCAGCGTCCAGCCGTTGGAGGCGTACCTGCGTCGGGAGACGGGTGCGTATCTGGACCCGTGGCACGACCGCCTCAAGACCGCCTACGTCGATACCCTCGCGGACCTCGGCGTCACCAAGGACCTCACCGACGAGCAGTTCCTCGCCGCGATGGAGCAGCACAAGCAGACTGACCCCGCCCTCGCGGCCGTCCTGGCCGCCATCAAAGCGACGGTGGAGGGCGGTGTCGGCAAACTCGGCGAGCGCCCGCAGGGCAAGGCCTACAAACAGGGCGAGGCGTGGCCGGCCATGCAGCGCCCGACCTGGCGCCCCGACATCCGGGCCGCGGTCATCTCCAAGGCGCGGGTGAACATGCACCGCAAGCTCAACAACATGGTCAGGCTGACCGGGCTGTTTCCGCTGGCTGTGCTATCCGACTGCGTCGTCTACCCCAGTCCCGGTGACAGCCCGCTGGATTTCCTCCCGTACGACGAGTCCGGGAAGCCGCAGCCGGGCGGTTTCCGTCTCGGGCCGACGCCGGGGCTGGCGAAGCTGGAGGGCGTGCAGTCGATGCTGTGGGCGGTCGATTTGATGGAGCAGGGCTTCAACCCGGCCCGTCACATCAAGGGCGGCGACGCCGTCCTGGACGAAGGGGAGTAGCACGGTGGGGGAGATCGAGGACGCGATCGAGCGCGCCGACCGGGAAGCCTTCACCAAGGAACCCCCGAAGACCCTCAAGGGCCGGATCGGCTACCTGATCAAACAGCTCGGCAGCGCCAAGGCCGTCGCGCAGGAGATCGGCGTCACCGCCGACTCCGTCAACCGCTACCGCCGCGGCGCCCGCAAACACGCCCGCCCCGACGTCGCCGCGAAGATCGATGACGCGGTGCGGGCCCGCTGGCAGCCCCTGGTCCGCAAGCGCCGGCACCGCCAGGCCGCCGCCACCGGTGGCATCACGGTCGAGACCCGCGCCCGGTTCGGCTACACCGCGGCCGTCGGCAGTACCGATGACGGACGGTTCCGGCGCCTGACCGTGCATCTCCCGCTGGAGTACGCGCAGCGCCTGTTCGACGCCCGCGGGACGGGGGCCGGCGACCAAGCGATGCGCCAGATCATCGCCGAAGGGTTTAAAGAAGTGTATTTTCAGGACGGCGGCAGTCGCGCCATGGGTCTCTCCGATGTCGAAATCAACGACATCGATTATCTGGATCTCGACTACTGATGAGGCGCTCATACGCGATGTCTGAATTGACCAGTTGAGCTGAAGTGCGATGGTTGTCACATAGGCAGGCTGGTTGTCACCGACGGTGTTGTGGGCGGTTGAGCCTGAACACGATAGGTCGACAACTGTGGTCATCCGTGTCCGGCCTCCTAGTTCCGGTTCTCCTGGGTCGGCCTCTGCGGACTCAGAGAAGCTGCGCTGTCAGTGGGCTCTGCCAGGGTGTGGGTCGTGGATGAACTAGTGGAGCGTGTCGACGATCAAGATCGTGTGCTGGGGATGGTGGGCAGCCGCCGGCAGGCCACCCGGGAGGGCTGGCTGCACCGAGTCGCCGTGACGGTGTGTCGTGATGAGCGTGGACGGATCCTCGTCCACCGACGGTCGGAGCAGGTATCGCGCTTCCCCGGGCTCTATGAGGTCGAGGTCGGTGGCGCCGCAAATGTCGGCGAGTCCTATGAACAGGCCGCTGCGAGGGAGCTGGCCGAAGAGCTGGGCATTCGTGCGCTGCCGCGCTTGCTGTTCACGTTCCTCAACCGCAGCGGCTTGAGCCCTCACTGGCTCGGCGTGCACGAAGCCGTGGTGCCGGACGCCGTGGTCCCCGATCCCGATGAGGTCGCCTGGCATGGCTGGCTGACCGAGCCGGAGCTGCGGTCGGCCCTGCTGGAGTGGCGCTTCACCCCCGACAGCAACGAAGTCTTCAGCCGGTATCTGGCGTTCAGGACCGCGCGGTCCTGACCTAGCAGCTCGGATTCTGCCACGGTTCCCAGGTCGACGGGCCCCCCGCTCCGCGCCCTCCGGCGGCGAGTGAGAAGCCACAGGTCACCGGCAGAGACGTTCTGTAGCGGCTCCACTGGCACCGCACAGGATTCCGAGGCCGCGGTGGCCTTTGCGCACCCGCTCAGGCTGCAGCTTCGCCGGGAGTCTCATCCTCCCCGAAGTCGCCCCGACGATGCTTTGAGCGATAGGTGCTATCAGCGGGAAGGTCTTCCCCCGTTACTTCTTTGTACGCCGCCCTGCGCTCCTCGCTAGCTTGCTGACCGGCGGCGAGCTTCACCAGAGTCGCGACTACTTCGTGCCCGACAGGGGACCTGCGTTTCGGACGGTCCGCGTCTTCAAGACCAGGGGACGGCTCGGAACCCTCGGTGTCCTGCCCCTCGGCGAGACTGGCGACCACGCCGGCGACGACCAAGCCCACGGTGCCGACGGCGAGGATCTTCGCCTTGTGCTTCTTGAACAGGTTCTTCGCGCTCTTGGCGAAGGAGGTGGGCTCGCCGTCCTCGGGGGTCGGCTCGCTGGGCGTGGACTCATTCACCCGCAAACATCTACCGGACGCATCCAGCACCTGTCAGGCAATCACCCGACATCGCCCGATCAAGTTCCTTACGTTGTTGGTGGGTTGATTCCGGTCACTCGTACGATCGGGAGACCCAGGGGCGCTGGGTATGGCTGTCAAGTTCATGCCGCAGGAGTGGCTTCTACTGATTGGCCGCCCGGTGTCCTGCGACGACTCGGCCACTGATTGGGATGCGCGCGGCAAGATCGCTTGGTAAGGACACGCTGGCGAGGTCGTCTGCTGGGACTCGAACAGAAACGACTCCGGAGGTGACCGTGCCTGAACTGTGGGCCGGTATGGATGCGGGCAAGGCCGAGCATCACTGCGTGGTGATCGACGCGGAGGGCCAGCGCAGACTGTCACGGCGGGTGGCCAACGACGAGACCGCGTTGATGGAAGTGATCACAGATGTCCTCGCATTGAGCGAGGGGGAGCCGGTGACCTGGGCGATCGACCTCAATGCCGGCGGGGCCGCGCTGATGATCGCCTTGCTGACCGGCAACGGGCAGCAGGTCGGGCCTTCCCCCGTGAAGGTGGGCACGCGGTTATTGATCACACGGCGAGCGTGAGTTTAGCGGTGTGGTGTCGGTGTTCGTATTCGTTGGGGCTGAGGTGGCCGTTGGCGGAGTGCCGGCGGCGGGTGTTGTAGCGGGTCAGCCAGGCGAAGACCGTCCGGCGGCAGGTGCCGGCGTCACCGTAGTCGTGGGCGCCCTGGAGGGTCCCGCGTTTCAGGGAGGCGTGGAAGCTTTCGCAGGCCGCGTTGTCGGCGCTGGTGCCGACCGCGCCCATCGAGCGGGTGACCCCGAGCTGGTAGCAGAGGTCGGCGAAGGCCCGGGATCCGTATTGGGCCCCGTGGTCGGAGTGGAACACGGCGCCGTCCAGACGGCCGCGGGTCGCGGCTGCCATCCGCAGCGCGTCGGCGACCAGGCCGGTGCGCATGTGGTCGGCCATGGACCAGCCGACGACCTTGCGGCTGAAGCAGTCCAGCACGGTCGCGAGATAGAGGAACTCCCTGCCGGCGAGCGGGAGATACGTGATGTCGCCCATGTACTTCCGTCCCGGATCGGCGGCGGTGAAGTCCCGCTGGAAGAGGTCCGCAACCGGTGAGGCTGCCGGGTCCGGGACGGTGGTGCGCACGCGTCTGCGCAGGCGGATGCCGGTGATCGAGAACGTCCGCATGATCCGGGCGACCCGCTTTTCGTTGACCCGCCGTCCTTATCTCGCGGAGCTCGGCGGTCACTCGCGGGGAGCCGTAGGCGCCGCCGGACTCGCCGTGGATCTCGCGGATCTCCTCGGCCAGGATCCGGTCCTTGTGCTGCCGGGCGGCCCGGGCCTCGGCGCCGGCGAGCCACTTGTAGTAGCTGGACCGGTTCACGTCCAGGACGTGGCAGAGCCGCTTCACCTCGTAGGTGTCCCGGTGGTCGTCGACGAACTGGAAGCGGCTGATCACCAGTTCGTCTCTCCGGCGAAATACTTGGCCGCCTTGCGGAGGATGTCCCGCTCGGTGGCGAGCTTGCGCTCACTTGCCTCGAGCTCGGCCACCCGGGCCTCCAACTGCCGGATCCGCTCGTCCGGAGCGTCGGACGGCACCGCCGCCCCCGGTTGGACGGCCGGCTTTGCAGCCGTGGCGGTGACACCGCGGCGTTCGCGGTCCCGCAGCACCCACTCGCGCAGGGTGGCCCGGTTGATGCCCAGGTCGGCGGCGATGCTCTTGTAGGTCGCCCTGGGGGTGGACTCGTACAGGGCCACGGCATCGGCCTTGAACTCGTCCGAATAGTCCTTCATCGCCATCGGCGGTCTTCTCGCTTCCTCCGGATCAAGCAGATCCAGTATCAGCGTGTCCACCACTCAGGGGGAGGCCCCGTCCTCTACATTCCCGGCCGCACCGTCCACCACGCTTCCGGCTCCTACCGGGGCGACGGGAAGAGCGATGCGAAGGACGCTTTCATCATCGCGGACCAGGCCCGCATGCGGCGCGATCTCCAGCCGCTGCACCACGGCGACGCCATCGCCGTGGACTTGCGCATCCTCACCTCTCGCCGCCTGGACCTGGCCGCGGACCGCACGAGGGCGATCAACCGGATGCGGGCCCAGCTGCTGGGATACTTCCCGGCCTTGGAGCGGGCCTTCGACTACAGCACTTCGAAGGCGTCTTTGGTCCTGCTGACCGGCTACCAGACGCCGGCCGCTCTGCGTCGGGCTGGCAGGAACCGCCTGGCCGTCTGGTTGAAGAACCGCAAGGTCCGCAACTACAGGCTCGTCGCGGCCACCGCTGTCGAGGTCGCCGAGGCCCAGCACACTGCCGTTCCCGGAGAGAAGCTGGCCGCAGCCGTCGTGGCCAGGCTGGCGAGGGAGGTGATGGCCCTGGACGAGGAGATCGCCGAGACCGACGCCCTGGTCGAGGGCCGGTTCCGCGACCACCCGCACGCCGAGGTCATCCTGAGCATGCCCGGCATCGGCTCCGTCCTGGGCGCCGAGTTCATCGCCCACACCGGCGGCGACATGCGCGTATTCGGCACCGCCGACCGTCTCGCCGGTGTCGCCGGCCTGGCGCCCGTCCCGAAGGACTCGGGACGGATCAGCGGCAATATGCGCCGACCTCGTCGCTACTGCCGTCGCCTGATGCGGGTCTTCTACATGTCCGCCCAGGTCGCGGCCCGATGCTGCCCAGTCTCAAAGGCGTTCTACGAACGCAAGAGGGCCGAGAAGAAGACCCATAAGCAGGCCGTCATCGCTCTCGCACGCCGCCGCCTGAACGTCCTGTGGGCACTCCTACGCGACGGTCGTCTCTTCGAGGGCAGCCCGCCGTTGCGCGCTGCCAACCTTGGCTGAAGTAGCTACCATCAGTCACGCGCCAGGCGTTGACAACCACATTGGGAATCAGTAGCCAGACTTGGACAGTGCGTGCGGAGTCATGGAGCAGTGCAACCATGCCAGCATGGAATCGGGGTGTGGACGACCAGGGGCCTCATGCCCGTCAGCCCGGCGCCCGCGCAACACGGTTGCGTCCCCAGCGCAGGCGCTCCCGCACCGCGGGATCGGCATGTCCTTGGAAGTGTTCCAGAAAAGCCGCCGCGGTGGGCCCGCCGATCATGCAGGCTGTCAAGACCACGGCCCGCGTCTCCTCTACGGTGAGGCCGTCCGGGCCCGGTAGCAGGTCCAGCACCGCCGCTCCCGCATTTGCCAGTACATCGGCGGCCGCATCGTCACGGGGCGGGACGAGTGCCGCAGTCCGGCGCAGCACTTCCTTGCTGACCTCTGGGTCTACCAACGCTGCGTACTCAAGAGACGCCGTCGCCAGCAGGTGGATCCGCGTGCGGTGTTCCGGCTCGCGGTCGCCCCTTTCGACAAGCGCCAGCAGCAGTTCATTGTGGACGGCGCCGCCCGGCGGGAAACGGAAGGGAGGCCGTCATAGCCTGCGACGCTTCCCCCTGCACTGTCTCATCGCGGGTCACCGCCTCCGCCGCTTCCCCCCGTTATTCGCGGACTCGGCCGCCCGAACGCGCTGCTCCATCGACTTCGCCGCCCGGACGCACAGCAGGCCCACCACGGCGAGGAGAGCTCCTACCACTTCCATAACGGAGGCCGATGACACCGGGGCGTTGAGCAGGACGTAACCGGAGACCAGCAGCACGCCCCCGCCCAGGGCGCCACCGAGTCGTGCCACGGTGCCGCGCGGTGACCAGGGCCGATTAGCGCGGAGGAAGGCACCCATGAGGCACCACATCGCACCGGCGAGGGCGCCGAGCGTGAAGCCGAGATTCTGGGTGGAGTCCATGGACGGGGTGTCCTCCGTCGGCACGCTGAGACCGGCGGCCTCGACCTCGACCACCGATCCGCGCCACCACACCAGGTCGACCGTCTCCCCTGGAAAGGCGTCCTCCAGAAGCGTGCTGTCCTTGCCGAGTTCCACCCGTGCGGTGCCGGCACCTGGCGCGAAGGTCATGGCGTGGGCCGGGACCCGGCCGCCGACGTCATAGGTCTGCGCGACGGTCGCGACGGTCACTCGTGCGCAGTCCGGCGAGTTGGGCGCCAACGTCGGGCACACATGGGCGCGCGCGAAGTCCTTCTCCAAGGAAAGTGCACGGATCGACTCAACACTGGAGAACACCGCGATGCCCAGCAACAGGATGCCGGCCGCGGCCGCGATCCCCCGCTTCGTTCGGGACGTCACGTTCAAGTTCTAACCCCCAGCTTCTGAAAGATGGTAGCCAGCCGTCGACGAACCGGAAGCACCACCGTCTCCCTGGGCATTCCGTCCCGACGGAGGAGTCGTATTGGCGCGGACGCCGGAAGGCGGACGCTGTTCCGTACCGGTTCCGCGGTGGCACTCACGCCTTTCTGGCCTTACTCCTGCCCGGACTTGGGGATGCCGCGGGCCACATCACCAGCCTCGCGATCACAGCGAGCAACCACCGCTTACCGGGAATGACTCACTGACTGCGACGCTATCCGTCAGCGACCGAGCTCAGGTAGACGTCTGAACCGCCCGGGTTCCGACGCGTCCGGGATGCAGGACAGTGCAGCTAGCACACCAAGCGAAGGACTTTGGCCCATGTCCGAGAAGGAAGTGATGAGCTTTCCGCGCGCTTGCCTTCTGGGGCGTGAGCGCTCTGATGTTCCCGGTGGGCCCTGCGTTTCGGCACGCTGATCGTTGGTTGCCTGCTCGGCGACGCCAGGGGCGTGAACCTCCGCGGCGTGTGACCGATCCGGGGCGCCTGCGTGCCTTGCGCCCATGTGCGACGCTCCCGGGCGTCGCGTCCATATCAATTGCTCAGACAGGAAGTCGCCATGACATCTTTCTCCCTCGACGCCCCCGATTCGTTCGTGGAGGTGGACGGCATCCGCTTCGCCTACCGCAGGTTCGGCGCGGCCACCGGAACTCCGCTCGTCTTCCTGAACCGGTTCCGCGGCACGATGGACGACTGGGACCCGCTGCTCGTCGATGCCCTCGCCGAAGAGCGGCCGGTGATCCTGTTCGACAACGCGGGCATCGGGCGGTCCGGTGGCAGGACTCAGGGCACCGTCACCGAGATGGCACAGGCTGCCGCAGCCTTCATCACGGCCGTTGCTCGGGGGCCGGTGGACGTGATCGGGTTCTCGCTGGGCGGCTATGTCGCTCAGCGTCTGGCCCTGGGCTTCCCCGAGGTGGTGCGCCGCGTGGTTCTCGCGGGAACGGGGCCGGGCGCGGGAGAGGGCATTCTGCCTTCGAAGCCCCAGGTCGGGCCGCTGCGATCAGCGCCGCAGATGGATCTGGCGGCGCTGCGCGTCCTGTTCTTCACCGAGTCCGGCGCGGGAATACGCGCCGGCGACGGTCTGTGGGAGCGGACGCACCGCCGCGCGAACCGCGAGCCAGAGGTCAGCCCGGATTCGTACGGGCAGCAGATCGAGGCGATCAAGCACTTCTCCACGGGCGGCGATACTGCCTACCCGGAGCTGGGCCGGCTGCACCACCCTGTCCTGGTCGCTAATGGCCACGACGACGTGATGGTCCCCACGATCAACTCGTTCAGCATGGCGCAGCGTCTGCCCGACGCCGAACTGGTCATCTACCCGGACTCCGGGCACGGCTTTCTCTTCCAGTACGCGGAGATGTTCGCCGTACGTGTCAACGAGTTCCTCGACCGGGCCGATCAGGGAGCGCCGGCGTGAAGGGCCCCTTCGGCATGACGGGGCAGACCGCGCTGGTCACCGGAGTCCCGTGCTCCTGCGGCGAACACTGCCGTACCTCGTGTCGGAACGCAGGACCTGCACCGCCGCAGCAGTTGGGTCACTGGCGCGGCATCCCGCGGCCTCCGCGCAACGTTCGGAGCTGCTGGAACAGTTGACGTCGATGGCCCGGGCCGCCGATTCCTCGTACGACCTGGCGACGATTGTGCTTGCCATCGGCCACCTCGGCGGCGACACGCGCCCCTGGCTAACTGACCCGCATGCAGGCGTTCGGTCCTGCGCGGCCCTGGCGCCCGACCTTGCCGGCGACGACACAGCAGAGCACGTGCTCGTGGAACTGGAGCGGTCGCCGCAAGCGTTCAGCAAGTCCTTCGGCGACCTGGCTCCACCCCTGCAGCCCCAGTTCAAGTCGTACCAGGATCTGCTCGCAGGGCTACGCGCGAGTTGATGCCCGGTGTCCGCGACGGGGGTTACGGCCGCGGCAGGGCGAACAGCCCGGCTCGGTCTCGGCCAGGATTCCCCGCTCGGCGAGCCGCTTGAGATTCAGGCGGACGTTGTTGATGTTGCCGGGCGTGATCTCCACGTCCATCGCCTCGCATACTGCCCGCGCCCGCAACGGGGCATCGGTCGTGGCGAATACGGCCATGATCTGCTGGTAGGCAGGATGGTCCGGCAGTTTCGCGGCCGGGGGCTCGGATGATGGTGGATCGGGCAGCTCCAGCAGCGTCTTGCGGGTGATCCGGATCCGGATCTCCGCGGCGGCGGTGTCGAACGCCGGCTGCTACATCTGCCCGTTCTCCCGCAGTCGCCGCGAGATGGTGGCGGCCGCTGCCTTCACGCTCTCCGACAGCCGGATCCGGTTTTCCTGGAAGCGGCGGGACGGGGCACTGATGCTCAGCGAGGCGATTGTCTGGTCGTGCCGGCCGATGAGCCGGGCGGCGACGCAGCCCACGTCGAGGATGGCGCCGCCGTCGTCGTAGCTGAGCTCGTCGTTTCGGATTCTGACGAGCTGGTCGCGGATGACCTGTGGCCGGATGGCCGCGTTGTTGCTGCGGGTGCGCTGCGGGCTCGTGCCGATGTAGTCCTCGATCTCAGTCGTGGGGAGATGGGCCATCAGTAGCCGGCCCGATGCGAAGGTGTGCGGCTCGTATCGCATCCCGATGCGCGGGCCGACGACGGAGAGCGGGTCGTCGCCGACGACCTTGTCGATGAAGATGAGGGCCTGCCGGTCGTAGACCGCCATGCACACCGACTCCGAGTGCCGCCGCGAGATCTCCTGCATCACGGGGTGGGCGGTCTCGATCAGTCCACCGGAGGTCACCCGGTGGATCTGACCGAGTTCGAACGCACGCCATCCGAGTTCGTAGCGGCCGCGCCGGGACTGGTGGAGCAGCCCGGCCTCGGTCAGCCCGGCGAGCAGCGAATGAGCGGTCGAACGCGGCATCTGCAAGGCCGTCGCGACCTCGCTGACCCCCCACACCGGGCTTCCCGGCGTGTAGAGGTCGAGGACACGGCCCGCCTTGGCGATCGTGCTCATACGCAGCTCCCTTCGATGTACAGAGAGTTCGCAGCCCGTCCTACTGCACGGGTGCCTCGGTGATCGGCACCATGGTGAAAGGGTATGCCGCACCGCTCAGCTGCGGATAGAGATCCTGCACCGGCCCGGCGAGGGCCGCCTTCACCTCCACGCTCCACTGGTCGGCGAGCACCTCCAGGCTGCCGTCCTGGATGCCGTCGAGTCCGGCGCGGACGATGTCCGCGGGGTCGTTCTTCACCACGTTCAGCGCCTCTGTCATCGGTGTCGCCGTGTAGCCCATGTGGAGGGCGACGAGGTCGACCCCGTGCGGGGCGAGCTCGAGCCGGAAGGCGTTGGTCACCGACCACAGAGCCGCCTTCGCCGCGCTGTAGGCGGCCGGGAGCGACAGCCAGCTGAGCAGCGAGATGACGTTGAGGATCGCCCCGCCGCCGTTCGCAACGATGACGGGTGCGAGCCGCCGCGTGACGGTGACGGTGCCGAAGAAGTTCACGTCGAAGACGTGCCGCAGCTTGGCGTCCTCGACGGTCATGATCGGATCACGCAGCGCCAAGCCCGCGTTGTTGATCAGGATCGTCGCGTCCCTCGCCGCCGCCACGACGACGTCGATCGTCTCCTCACGGGTGACGTCGAGAACCAGCGGCGTGACGCGGGCGTCGTCCCACGTGCCGAGCGTGACGTCCGTGGCGTACACCTTCGCCGCGCCGCGTTCCAGCGCCTGCGCGACCCACTGACGCCCGAGGCCGCCGTTGGCCCCGGTCACGACCACTGCCTGACCTGCGATGTCTGTCATGTGCGTCGTTCTCCCTTCCATTCACAGGATCGATTCAGGGGACCGTTCAGAGGATGGAGCGGCCGGCGTCGACAAGCAGGGTCTGGCCGGAGATGTAGGAGCCGGCGTCGGAGGCGAACAGCAGCACGGCCCCGACGATGTCCTCCGGTTCGGCAATCCGCCCGAGCGCGGTGTTGGCGCCGGCGGCCCGCTCGCGCTCCGGGTCCGACCACAGGGCCTGGGAGAACCGGGTCCGCACCGTGCCCGGGGCGACGGCGTTGGCCCGCACCCCGCGGTCGCCCCACTCGGCGGCGATGTTGCGCACGAGCGAGTTGAGCGCCGCCTTGGCCGCGCCGTACACCGCGAGCCTGGTGCTGGCTCGCAGCGACGCGATGCTCGACGTGACGACCACGCTGCCGCCGCCCTGCGCGGCCATCAGCGGGAGGAACCCCTCGATCAGGATGAGGTTGTGGAAGACCGAGGTCCGGAAGGTCCGCTCGACGTCCTCGTCGGGGGTGTCGATGAGCGGGCCGACGTGTGTGTGGCCGCCGGCGTGCGCGATCAGTGCGTCGATCCGGCCGAACCGGGCGTGCGCTCGCTCGGCGAGGGTGCGCACGCTGTCGGGATCGTTGAGGTCGCAGACGATCCCTTCGACCTCGATCCCGTCCGTAGCAAGCGCGTTGATGGCTTCCTTGATGTCGGCCTCGTCGTTGCTCGACAGGACGACGCGTGCCCCGAGGCCGTGCAGCCCCTTGGCAACAGCGAGTCCGATACCCGCTGTGGAGCCGGTGACGAGCGCGGTCCTCCCGCGCATGTCGAAGGGGTGGGTCATGCCGTCGCCCGGCTTCCGGTGCGCGCAAGGAAGTCGTTGACCAGCTGCGAGAAGGCCTCGGGGTACTGGAAGAGGAAACCGTGGCCGGAGTCCGGGTACACGTGCAGTTCGGCATTGGGCAGCTTCTGCGACATGATGAATGAGTTGACGGTCGGGATCATCACGTCGTGCTCACCGTTGGCGACGAGCACGGGGTGCCAGATCTTCTCCAGCTCCGGGAATGCCTGGTCGCCGCCCTCGACGCCGCCGGACCAGTTCCGGATCGCGGCGACCTGCTGCAGGACGGCGTCCATCGGTACCTCGGGCTCGCGGTCGGCGCGCAGGTGGATGCGGCGCCACATGTCGTCACCGGCGCGGATGCCTGCTTGGGAGTCGGTGAAGAACAGCACTCGGAACGCGTCGAGCGCGAGCTCGGGGGCAGTGCGCAGCGGGGCGACCACCGGCTCGGACGGCTGGATACCCTCGCCGTGGCCCGGACCGGTTCCGGCCAGCACGACGCGGCGCACCAGGTCCGGGCGGGCCAGCACGAAGCGCTGCGCGATGTAGCCGCCCAGGGAGAAGCCGAGCAGGTCGACCGGACCGTCGGCGGTCGCTTCGACGAACGCGATGGCGGAGGCGGTCATCTCGGTGACGGTCCCGGGGTTGTGGCCGCTGGTGCGGCCGACGCCGAGGTTGTCGAAGAGGATGACGGGGCGTTCGGCGGCGATCGGGTCGATCAGGGCGTGGTCCCAGTCGTCCATCGTGCCGCGCAGCCGGCTCAGGAACACCAGCGGCGTCCCTTCCGAGGCGCCGAAGGTCCGGTAGGCGTAGGTCTCGTCCCCGACGGTGACGAACTGGTCGGGGGCAGTGAGCGTCTGTGACATGGGTGTCTCCTTGTGATGGGGTTAAAGGAACGGAATCGGAGGCAGCGGGAGGGTCAGACCTTCTCCAGGTCGACGCCCTTGGTCTCCTTGAGGGTGAAGCCGACGATCGCGCTGATCAGGCACAGCACGATGACGAAGACCTGGAAAGCCCAGGGCGCGCCGATGGAGCCGGTGTACGCGCTGAGGTAGGGCGCGGTGCCGCCGAAAAGCGCCGCGGCGATCGAGCTGACGGCGCCGACGACGGGGGCGCGGTGCCGGGTCGTGACGTTCTCGGCCTGCACGGCGGGCGACTGGGAGCCGGACATGCCCCACAGGGCGAAGATGACGGTCGCGGGAACGGCGAGCGTCCACCACGTGGACCCGATGAACGTGAACGCCGGGTAGACGAGCGCAGCGAACACGATGCCGTAGGCGATGACCAGCGGACGGCGCCCGACGCGGTCGGAGACCCATCCCCAGAACGGCATGAACGCGAGTCCGACAACCTGCGCGACCAGCAGCGACCAGTAGGCGGCGCTCGGGCTCATGTGCTTCTGCGTGATGGCGTAGGTGCCCGCGTAGGCGGTCCAGGTGTACTGCACTACGGAGCCGCCGGCGACGTAGAGCACCAGCTGCGTGCTGCGGCGCACGATCCGGCCCGCTGACCAGGAGGGGAGGCTGGTGATGGAGCGTGCGTCGCCGGCGCCGGATGTGGTCGCCCGCTCGTAGACGTCGCTCTCCATCATCGAACGGCGCAGGAACAGCGCGTAGATGCCCAGCGCCGCGCCGATGACGAACGGGATGCGCCATCCACCGTCCGCCATGAAGCCCTCGGAGGTAGCTGCAGTGAGGGTGCCGGCGACGGCGTTGGCGAGGATTGTTCCCGCGATGACGCAGCCGAGCACGCCGCTCGACCACAGTCCGCGTCTTTCACGCGGTGCGACCTCGGTGACGTAGGAGTAGGAGATCGCCGTCTCGCCGCCGTGCGCGAGTCCCTGCAGGAGCCGTGCGACGACGAGGAGGAACGACGACCATCCGCCGATGGCGGCGTAGGTCGGGATGACGGCGATCGACAGCGTGCCGGCCGCCATGCCGATCATCGTCACCAGCAGGACGAACTTGCGGCCGCGGCGGTTGGCGAGGAAGCCGAATACGACGCCGCCGACCGGCCGCATGACGAATCCGACGGCGAACACCGCGAGCGTCGCGAGCAGCCCGGACACCTTGTTGGCCGGGTTGAACAACGCCGTCGCGATGAACGGTGACATGGCGGCGTAGACCGCCCAGTCGAACCATTCGAGCAGGTTGCCGACCGTGCTGGCGAAATACGAACGACCGCGGGACGCGTCCGAGACCGGCGCAGCCGCGCGCAGGCTCGGCGCCGACTGGTCCTCGGAGGTGGGAGTGACCATTGCAAGCCCCTTCGCTTGGAATGGAATCAACGGGCTGCGATTGTGTGGACGTCTCGCACGGGCGGGCAACGCGAATCCGGCGATTCGGGATGGGGATGCGGCGACGATGCCCTGTGTCCGGAGATGCGGGAATCGCGCGGCCAACGGCGCCGTGCCAGCGGTCGCGTCCGGCCCACTGAGCGCCTGCCCGACGCAAATACTGCGACGGAGAGCAACCGATTCGCACAATTTGGGCCAGAGCGGCTGAAACTGAACGGAGCCACTTCGGACGTGTGGTGTCCCGGTCCGGTCGGCGGTTTCGGTCTCTCGTGCCCTGGCCGACCGCGCCCGCATCATGAAGCGGAGCGTCGGGGCCGGGGGCAGGCTGGGAGTGGAGGTGGTTGCTGTGCCGCAGAACGAGGCTGTTCCGGCCGTCGAGGACAGTGCTGTGTTGGAGGCTCTGTTCCGCCAGTCCCCTACCGGCCTGCTCATCTTGGACAGGGAGCTGCGGGTCCTGCGCGCCAGTCTCCCCCGGCCAGTTCTGCGTAAAGAGCCGGCCGAACAGCCGATCGGCCGACGCCTCACCGACGTGTACGCCCTTTCCGCTCCCGGTGAGCTGGAGGCGATGCTGAAGGGCGTGCTGGAGAGCGGCACGCCCGCTCAGAGCCGGCTGGTGGGGCTACGTCCGAAGGGCGCGCCGGGCCCGGAGTACCTGTTCTCCGTCTCGGCATCCCGTCTGCAGAGCCCGCAGGGGAGAGTCCTGGGGGTGCTGGCGGAACTGCTTGATGTCACCGAACGCGAAAAGGTGAGCGCCCGCGTGCGCGTCTTCGGTTCGGTGCGCAAGAACGTGGGACGGACCCTCGATGTGGTGACCACCTGCGAGGAACTGGTGCACGCGGTGGTGGGGAAGCTCGCCGACGTCGCCGTGGTGGATGTGGTGGACGCGGTGGTGCGTGGCTATCACCCTCCGTTGAGCCCGCTGGGGCGGCAGGTACCGCTGCGCCGTGCCGCCTGCGGCCACAGCGGCGGCGAGGAGCAGATGCAGGCCCATCCGGCGAGTGACGTGCGCGCTCCGCCGTTCTCGACGCCCTACACCCAGACGCTGGGCGACCTCAAGCCGCGCCTCGTCACGCTGGGTCCGGACACACCCTGGCTGGCAGCCGATCCGCCACGCGCCGAGGCGATCCGCGCGTCCGGTGCCCACAGCCTGATCACGGCGCCCCTGACGCTGCGCGGAGCCGTCCTGGGCCTGCTGAGCCTCTACCGCACCCACCAGGCGGACGGCTACGAGGAGGGCGATCTCACCCTCGCCCTCGCGGTGGCCGACGGCCACCCACTCCCTGGCCGCATTGGACCTGGAGCCCGACGAGCTCCTCGCGCGCCTCAACGACACCACCATCAGCCTCGCCCAGGAACGCGCGGCGCACGCCGCGCTGTGCATCGACAATGCCCGCCGCTACACCCGCGAACACACAATCGCCCTGACCATCCAGCGCCATGTGCTGCTCTCCCGCGCCTGTTCTTCGACACCCACGCGGACACGGCCGCCTATCTGCAGGCCGCAGGACTGTTGTCCACCGGCTCCCTGACCTAGAACGACCGACGGTCAGCTCTTCCCGCCCAGGTCACGCGCAGCGGCACGCAGAGGCTGGACAAGCCGCTGCGCGCCGCGAAACAGAACTCAGCCGGTGACCGGTTCCACGGTCACCCGGAACACGGGATCAGTGGTGGCCGCCCTGGTGCTGACCGCCGCCCTGACCGCCCTGACCGGCCTGGCCCTGACCGTTCTGACCCTGACCAGCCTGGCCGTTCTGACCGTCCTGGTGCTGGCCGCCGCCCTGGCCGTTCTGGCCTTGGCGGCCGCCCTGGCCCTGGTGGCCGCCGGTTCGGGGCGCCCCGCTGTGGCCGCCGTGGTGCGCTCCGTTGTGGTCACGGTGGTGGCGGCCACCGAGGTCGCCCAGGCGCCGGCCGTCACGGAAGTGGCGGCTGCCGAAGTCGTCCCAGCGCCAGCCGTCACGGTCACGGAAGTGACGGCCGCCCCACGAGACCTCGTCGACGAACCGGCCGCGGTCGTTGCGCAGCGTCGCGGAGTCGGAGCGGTTGTCCCACACGTAGTTGCGGCGGTCCTGGTACACGTCCCGGGAGGTGTCGCGGCCGATACCCGTGTGCACACGGACCGTTGCGCGGCCGCCGAGGCGGTAGTGGTCGAAGGTGTAGGTGTGGCCGTCCTCGTCGGACAGCGTCCAGTCGTCCAGGTTCACGCTGCGGCGGGACGTGTTGGTGACGTCGATCCACTCCCGGTTCAGGGAGTAGTTGGAGCGGTCGTCGAAGCCCGGGGAGTCGTACTGCACGCCGCTGATGACCACACCCGAGCGGTACGCGGCCGCGTGATGGGGGCTGGTCTGCGCGGAGGCCGGCAGCGCGGCCGCACCGAGCGCGGTACCCGCGGCGAGCGTCGAGGCGGCGATGCGGGAGATCGAACGAGAGGACATCAACAGTGCTCCCCTTTGAGGTGCAGGCCCGCCCCGGCCAGCGTGGAGTGGCCGGGAGCGGGCGGTGTGCGGATCCCGGCTGCTGCCGAGAACCCACAGCCTGCCCGCCCCGATTCGATGGGAGATGCGACGTTTCGTGTCGCTGTATGCGGACATTTTCGTAACAGTCGCCTGTAGCACTCACCCAACTCCTCAGGCCCCCACACTCGGTTCCCGGACGGATACATCCATCCCGTGATCATCACGGGGAAAGCCTTTTCCGGCCGCCGTACACCCCTGCACGCCCACCACCCGCCGCACACGAAAGCCCTCTTCGACATGTAACAGGCAAATACGACGAATCAACGAACAATCGACTGATAGCTCATCAATTGTTCGTATGTACCCCCACATCCGGAACCTTCAAGGAGCGAAGAGAGCCCTGGCCTTACCGCGGCCGAAAGCGCCCCCCGCCGAACCCGGCTCGCCAGAAAACACGGCGCCAATATGCGGCGTCGTCCGCGTGCAGCAACTTCCCTCGACCGCGCGACACACAGGGGTCGTGTCCCCGGTCGTGGTGTAGCCGATCACAGTCCGTCGCTTCCGTTTTGGAGCCGTCCGGTACGTGCCGCTGCCAGCCGTCGTGCGATCATCGCTGGTCCCGGCCCGGCGAGCCTCAACAGGGCCTCCGGCGGGGGTGATTCGGGCCGCGACCTGGGGATTCCGTCAGCTTGATCGGCTACACCACTCGGCGGGACGCCATCGCGCCGGCTCCGCGTTCTCTGCCTGGTATTCAGACAGTGACGTTTTCTCAGCGAGATAGTCTGCGCGAAGCGGCGTGAATCGTCTTGTGGATGGGCAGGCAGAGGAGCTGGCCCGGATGCAGACGGCGTAAAGCCCCCTGGTAGGACAGGTCTCACCACAAGATCATGTCCGTAACCACCAGAGGCTTCACGTTGGTCACGTATGTTGCCACGCTCGATGTCCCGCGCCATGTCGTGGACTACCTGTCTCGACTACTGGCCGCACATCGGCGGTGGATCGGTACTCGGCGCGGTAGTCGGGCGCTTGGACCGTTTCGCCAGGCGGTGCTGGTCCTGCGCTGGTTCCGCGAGCATGGCTGCGTGCACTGCTTGGCCCGCGACGCTGGCGTTTCCCAGGCCACCGGCTACCGCTACCTGCACGAAGGCATCCACGTCCTGGCCGAACAAGCCCCGGAGCTGCACGAGGTACTGGAGCACTGCCGACGCGAGGGCATGACCCACGTCATCCTCGACGGCACGCTGATCGAATCCGACCGCCTCGCGGGCACTCGCGACAACGGCAACGATCTATGGTTCAGCCAGAGACACAAGGCGTTCGGCGGCAACGTGCAGTTCCTCTCCGCCCCGGACGGCACCCCGTTGTGGGTCTCCGATGTCGAACCCGGCTCCACTCCTGACATCACGGCCGCCCGACTCCACGCCCTGCCCGCGCTGTACAAGGCCGCGGCCGACGGGCTGCCCACCCTCGCCGACAAGGGCTACATCGGCGCAGGAATCGGCATCATCGTCCCGACCCGGCGCCCGAAGGCCCGCTCCGAGCAGGCACTGCACGCGAACACGCGCACCACAAATAACCTGATCAGAGGCATACGAGCCCTCGGCGAACGCGCAGCCGCCGAACTCAAGCAACGCTGGCGCGCTCTGCAGTACGTCACTGTCAGCCCCAGCTGGATCGGTGACATCGCCCGCGCCTCCCTCGCACTCAACCGAATCTGGAAGTGATCACCGCTGAGACAACGTCAGTGAGCTCTGGGAGCTGGCGTAATTCGGGGCGCCCGGCGCGGCCAGGAGCTTATGCTCCTCAGCCATGCCTACCAACGCAGAGATAATCGGTCTGGCCCTGGACCGGATCACGTCCGGATACGTCTTCCCCCAGCGAGTCGTGGAGATCGAGGGTGCGATCCGGAGTCAGCTCGCTGCTGGGGCGTACGACACGCTGAACGGCCTCGCGCTCTGCGAGGCCGTGACCGCCCACCTGCAGGAGGTCTGCCCAGACAAGCATCTGAGACTGCTCTGGCAGGACGAGCCGCAGTCCACGGATCCGGCGGACGAGGACGAAGGCCGAGCGGCCTTCCTCGCAATGCTGAGGGCTGAGAACCAGGGCATCCACCGCTTCGAGCACCTCGAGGGCAACATCGGCCATCTCGACATCCGGCGCATCGCCGACGCCGGCGACGGCGCCCGCGCGATCGGTGCGGCCATGGAACTGGTCGCCCACACCAGTGCGCTCATCCTCGATCTGCGTGAGTGCCGCGGTGGCTCACCTGAGGGCGCCGCCATGTGGTGTAGCTATTTCTTCCCTGACGACCAGGTGCACCTCAACGACATCTACGAGCGCTCCACCGGCTCCACCCGGCAGTACTGGACCGCCTCGCACCTGCCCGCGCCGCGCTACCTCGACCGCCCCGTGTACGTACTCACCAGTGCCATCACGTTCTCGGGAGGGGAGGACGTGGCGTACACCCTGCAGGCGCACGGGCGGGCCGTTCTCGTCGGCGAGACGACCCGGGGTGGTGCTCACCCGACCGCCCGGCACCCGGTGACGGAACACATCACAGTCACCGTACCGACCGCCCGGACGATCAGCACCGTCACTAGGACCAACTGGGAGGGCGTGGGCGTGGTGCCGGACCTCGCCGCCCCCTCAGATCAGGCGCTCGAGGCGGCACACAAGGACGCACTGCGGCGCGCTGCGTAGCTGTCCCGAGCAACCGTCAATCGGGGTGCTGCGCTCGGCATTTCGTTGAGAAGACCTCACTGGGAGGACATCAAGACCTATTCCACGCTTGTCGGCTTCGGAGTGTGCGTCGTCGCAAGTGCCGGAACATGCATCGCGGTGAGGGCGGGCATAGCCACGGCCAAGTTCCTGGGAGACGGTTTCGGCACTGGAAACTGGGATGTCGCGGCGTATTCGAAGGACCTTGCCTGGACAGCTGTCGGAGGAGGCAGTTCGGCTGCCTTCGGCCGAGTGGCCGGCGGTGCGAGAACCTGGAGTGCGGCCTACCGGGGCAACGCAATCGCTCGTTTCCCGCGGGTGTTCCGCACGAAGGTCCCGGGAGTTCGCGGCGTCGGCGGTGGAGCCAAGAGTTGGGTGACCGCCGACAACCCAAAGGGCGCCATCGACTGGGGAACCACCTACGGCAGCATGGGCGTCAACGCGGTTTTCAATACGGGATTCTGCGGCTCCGGGAGTGCCAGCCTCGGCTCATACGGCCACGGCTCATACAACGAAGTCTGCTGATATAAAAACCCTGCACGGGTGGGTGACAGCTCACGCTCACCCACCCGTGTAGGGCGGAACCACCCGCAATTCAAGGAATGGAAATTCATCGTGCCGAAGAACCGCGAGGATGAGCTCCTGCGGAGGACATCCTTCAAGATCCTTTCGTGGGTGTTCACTGCTGGTTTCGGGGTCGCGGCTGTTGTCGTACTCATCAGCCTCATCCACCATCCCGAAGGCGGCCCGATGATCGGCCTGGCTGCCTGCTTGTTCACCATTGCGCTCGGCCGACGGATCATGGGCTCACGCATTGGGCTCGGCGCGTCCGCCGTGACAGTGGTCAATCCGCTGATCACCTACACGGTGCCGTACGGCACCGTTGCGGAGGTCCGAGGCGGGGGCGGAGGGACACTCAACCTGGTTACACGGGCAGGAGACGAGATTTATTGCGACGGATTCGGGGGGTCGGTCATTGATAGTTTCATACGTTCAACAGACCGTGCTGCGGAGCGCATCGAGCAGCATGTGAGGCGTGGACGCCGAAGCGCACAACAGGCCAAGGTGATAAAGAGGTTCACGATCTCCTGGGTCGCTGACGTATGCACCATCGGGGCTCTGATCTGCATAATCACTGGCGGGATTGTGGGTTTCTGAACTTGACGAATGCTGCGCCCGGACCTGTAGCCCGGAGGACGCGGCGCGGACTTCGACTGAGCGCACCTGGTGCGACCGGCGGTGTTTTCGCTGCAGGTGCGACACGGACGTCACCCTCACTCTGAGCAGTATCAGGGGAGTTCAGCCGCCGCAGGAACGCGCGGGATGGGGTTCGAACCGTCGGAGCCCTGCCCGGTAAAGAGGTCCAGAGATGCCGGGCGAGGGAATTGCAGGAAGAACGCGCCGCCATGAATGCTCCGAGGACCGGCCAAACTGCGCGTACGGCACTGGACTTACTTAACTATTACTGACTTCGGCTGGTCAGGGTGATGTTGGGTCGTCGAGGGTCAAGCCGGTGCCTGCTATGAAGCCGTTGAGGGTATCGGGCCGGTACTGCAGGCGCTTGAGTCGGTTGCGTACGAGGGCCTCGAGCCGGTCGAGGGCCATGACGGCGAGGTTGGCCAGGCTGCGCTTGACGTGCGCCCATACCCACTCGACGGGGTTGAGGTCGGGCGAGTAGGCGGGCAGCAGGAACACCGTCAGCCATGCACGCTCGGCGATCAGCTCACGCATGGCGTGGGAGACGTGGGTGTTCAGGCGGTGGGCGTCCTGGGCAGAAGCCCAGGACGCCGCGCGCGTACAACGTCACCTTCGGATGGGGCGACGGGCTCTGAGCATCAAGGCCAAGCCAGAGGGGGCGGTTTGACGAGCGATGTCGACCCGGTGGGGAGAGGTCCGAAGTACGCCGATGAGCTGACGACCGACGTTGTGTAGGAGATCGGCGACTTTCTGCTTTCTCGACTGGAGCGAGCGGCTAGTGGGGCCCTGAAGAACCCATGCCCGCCTTCCCTGACGATCTCCGGACGCTCGCGGACGAGGCCCTCGCTCGAGTCATCAGCGAGGGGGCCGGGCCGGCCTCGAACTGGGTCGACCCGAAAGACTGGAAGCAGTGGCGAGCCAACCTCATCCGCCTTCGCACAGTCCTTGCTCCGCCATCAGCATCCATCCCGCTGTTCGATATCGAGCAATGACAGAGCGTCACCCGCCACAAAACCTGAGCCAGAACCAGGGGCTGAGGCCGCCCAAAGGCCGCACGTGGGGCCGCCGAGGCCACACGCCTGTCGTGCGGGTCACCGCCGCGGGCACCAAACGCGTCTCCATGGCGGCGCTGATCTGCACCAAGTCCGGCCATCGGTCCCGGCTGATCTACCGCATCCACCTCGACCGCGGCCCGGCCAAGGGCCGGCGCAAGGGCTTCACCGAGACCGACTACGCCCGCCTGCTGGATGCCGCACACCAGCAGCTCGGCGGACCGATCATCCCCTTGAACACGCACGTCAGCCGCAGAATGCGGCAGCTGATCGAGGCGCGATTATGGCTGACCGTCTACCAACTGCCGCCGTACGCACCCGAGTTCAACCCGGTCAAGGGCGTCTGATCGCATCTGAAACGGTCGCTTGCCAACCTCACCAAACACAGCCTCGACCAGCTCACCGCGCTCGTGAAGACCCGGCTCAAACGAATGCAGTACCGCCCCAGCCTCATCGACGGCCTCATCGCCAAGACCGGCCTCGACTTCGGACCGGCGTAACCTCAGCCATCGAAGACCTTCTGGTCTAGGGGGGCGCTAGGGGGCAACAGGTACGGGGCGCGGTCGCCGAGGATGCCGAAGACCTCGTCCTTCGCCGGGCCCCGCAGCTCCGCTATGAAGGCGGGGTCCACCCGGCCGGCCCTGGCCCAGATCCCGCCGAGGGACTCCGCACACAGTTGGGCCAGCACGCTCCTGAAGTCCTCAGCGCGAATGATCCGGGCCAGACTCGATTCGACGAACGGATTGGAGAGGAACTCCAGAGCGCTCGCCGCGTCGTCCTTTTCGTCCTCGCGCGCCGCGGGGTCGTCAATGATGCCGACAAGCAGGACAGCCCGTTCGTCATCGGAGATCTCCGGCTCGGCCCACACCGGAGCACCCGGTGTGGACGCATTCGCGGTGTCAGGTTGTTTCCTTTTGAACAATCCCTTCAGCCCTCTCCTCATCCAGGCCAAATCCTCATCTGCAACAGACCTCGATCCCCTCACCGACGACACTGCCCACGACGACGGCGCTCACGGTCCCGACTGGCCCGGCGTACGTGCCGACCTTCGCGCCGATCCCGGCTCGGCAGCCCGCGCCGGCGAGGCTGCTCGTCAGGCTGGCGCCCGCGTGGACGACCGTCTGGAGCCACTCGGTGCGGCCGCCGCATCGTAGACGTCGTCGGCAATGGTCACACAGCCTGCCGCCTTCGAAACCCCAACCGTTACAGATCTCTAGTGGCTCGGCTCGGATGGTTGGTCGTGGAAATGGCTCCGCATGCTCGGTCTGCGCCGCCGGGCGATGCGCGGCATGGTGACGGGGAGGGCGATTTCCGCGCAGGTGAAAGTGGTTTGCCGACCTGGATGCCGCGTGGGTAGCGTCGTCGTCTGTGACCCCAACTCTGCGCACCGAGCGGCTGCTGCTGGAGCCGTACATCCCTGAGGACGAAGAGGACTTTGTCGCTCTGTTCCAGGACACCAGGGTGTCGCAGTGGATGGGTGACGGCCCTGCTTCCGAAGCAGCAGACCGGGCCCTGTTCGGGCGGATCTTCACGAAGGTCTACGCCCAGGAACTGTTCGATGTCTGGGCTGTCCGTCGGGACGGACTCCTGGTCGGGCATGCCGAGATCAAGCCGACCGACGCCGTCGGAGGCCACGAGATCGTCTACGCTCTGGCCCCGGCGGCATGGGGGTCTGGCCTGGGCGCCGAGGTGGCAGAGGCGATCGTCGCCTATGGCTTTGACGCCCTCGGGCTGACCAAGGTCTACGCCACCGTAGCTGCACCGAACAAGGCCTCACTGACCCTGCTGGACGGAATCGGTTTCGAGCATGTCCGGGACATCACAGAGGACGACAGCAGCACCACCCGCGTGTTGACCTGCCATCTGCCTGCGAGCGACAAGTCGCCCCTCGCCCGGGCGGGGACGGAAGGTTCCAGACGGCGTCTGACCGGCTGACGACCTTTCGAAGTTCGCGGGCGCTTCGTGGCGATACAGCCTGCATCACGATGTCGAGGAGAGCTCGGGCTTCGAGAGGGTCGCCGCAGCAGTACCAGTGCACGTTGCCCCACTCGTAGTCGTGCCACAAAGCACGCTCGGGCTGGAGGACGTAGTCCTTCCACAGGCCCACAGCCGTGCTGACGTCGCCCGGCTGTAGATAGTTTCGGGTGCGCTCGAGTTCGATGATCTCGGACAGCGCACGCGAAGACAGGCCGTCGATGACCGGCCGTGCCCCCGTTGCCCGGTGGCTGCCGGCGCCGCCGGCACGGATCCGTCCGGGCCGCCTACGCGGCATGGACCTTCCGGTTCGTCGTCATGCGGTACATGGTGCCACGGTCTCGAATGGCGTCTCGAACGGATTCGCTCACCCGGCTCGGAGACAAGGACTACGGGGCGCGCCCACCGGACCCGGGGCGCCGCCAGCTCACGCTCTACGCCTCGCACACCGGTGAGGTCGCACCGTGCCTCCGGCTCTCCAGCAGGGGAGCCTCCGCCGTCGCCCCGTGAGCGAACGTACCGCCGCCTGAAGCGTGAGGGCTCTTGGGCAAGACGGAACGACGACCGCATTCACGTCGGAGGATCGTCCTGATGGGGAATCAGATCGCCTCCCTGGCCGAGCAGTTGCTCTTCCGGTGGCCTGCGACCCGACAATCCTTGCCGTCCGCCTCTCCCTGTCGTGCCGTGAGATTCGCACGCGTCGACCGAACCGCTTCCTCGGGGTCCGGCTCCGGGGCACCTCGCCCGCCCCCACGGTCCATGTCACGCCATTCCGGCCGCAGTCCGGCCAGGTTCGTCGTGAGGAAGTACGCAGTCCCGCCGGCGAGCAGCACCGGCGCAAGTCCGACGGAGGCCACCGCCGCTCCGGCGATCAGTCCACCGAGAGGAATACCGGCCCAGGCCAGCGAGTCACCGAGCGCGTTGACCCGGCCCAGCATCCGGCGCGGCACCCGCTCGAACAGGACTGCTCCCAGTACCGGGTTGAGGAAGCCCGACCCGAATCCACTGACGGCGAACACGGCAAGGACCGCCCCCAACGGCGCGTCGGAGGCCAGAATCAGGAACCTCGGCGCCCCGGCCACCAGGAAGCCGGTGAAGAACACCACCCGGCGCGGCAGGCGGTGCGCCGCCACCGCGGCGATCAGACTCCCAGCGACCGCCGTCGCTCCCATCACGCTGCCCATCAGGCCGATCGCGGTCGGTCCGTTGCCGGACTCTCTGGCCCAGACCGGCATGAGCACCGTGGCGAATCCCGCGTCCAGCAGGTTGGTGACCCCGACCATGACGATGACGGTCAGCAGCAGCAACTCGCCACGCAGGAAGGTGAAGCCCTCGCCGAATCGTCGCCAGTACCCCGGTTCCGTCTCGCCGGCGTGCGACGGGTCCGCCTCGACTGCGTGCCCCATGCCACGAGGCAGCGCCAGTCCGATGATCAATGATCCGAAAGCGAAACAGCTCGCGTTGACGACCAGACCCGTCATGGGGCCGAGCAGCGCCACCAGGGAGCCGCCGGCCGCCGGACCGACGGTGGACGCGAGCCGCTCGGTCACGCCGGACAGACCCGCGGCTCGCTCCAGCGGCACCCGGCCGCGCTCGGCCGCCTCCGGGACCATGACCTCCTTGGCCAGGTCTCCGGGGCCGCGGACCGCGCCGATCAGTGCGACCAGCGCCAGCAGGAGCGGAAAGGTGAGCAGGTCCAAGGCGTGGAACAGGGGAACCGCGGCGGCCGCGGCCGCGCTGGCCAGATCGGTGGTCCAGGAAACGGCCCGTGGCCCGATCCGGTCCACCAGCGGCCCGGTGAACGCCTTGACCGCCACGTAGGGAGTCATCTCGCAGAAGGCGACCAGTCCGGTCTGGGTGGCGCTGCCGGTCGTGACGAGGACGAACCAGGGGAGTGCGACGGCAGAGACGCGAGTACCGGTCAGCGACACGGCCATGGCCGCCAGCACCCCGCCCAGCGGCCGTAAGGACCGCTTGCCGGGTATGCCGCCCGCGCCGGGGACGACTTCCGTCATGACCGCTCCGTTCCTGCCGCCTCCTGAGGACCGGAAGGGAGCTCCGGGACGCCGGGCGCGTCGAGTTCGGGTATGAGGTGGGTGATGACGGCGACCCGCTCGGCTCCCTCCGGGGCGCTCGCCGCTGCCTCCGGGGTATCGCTCCGGTAGCGGGCGACGACTGCCCGCAACTCCTCGCGCAGGGCAGCGCTCTCCTCGGGTGTGAGCCGCAGGGCCCAGTCGCTCATGTCGAAGGTGTCCCGCCACGCACGGGGCATCGTCTCAAGCTCGTTGACCGCGCGTTGGGTGCGAAGGGTGTACGCGGCGGCGACGGACTGCAGGTAGGTCAGGGCGGCCTCGGGCTCTCGCTCGGCCAGCTCCGGGTCGTTCAGCTCCGTCATCCGATGCAGTGAACGCCACCAGCGCTCGCGGGCGTTGCCCCGTTCCGTGTCCTCCTCGACGAAACCGGCCGCGCCGAGTTGGCGCAGGTGGTAGCTGGCGGTGCCGGAGTTCACGCCGAGTCGCTCGGCGAGGCGGGTAGCCGTCGACGGACCGTACTTCCGGAGCAGCCCGAGCAGGTGCACGCGGACCGGGTGGGCCAGGGCGCGCAGCCCCTTGGCATCCAGAACGACGGAGTCGGCCCTGGGCTTCGGAGCCTCCTGCCCCGCAGGTGTGTCAGTCATAGCGCGCACACTAGACCGCAAAGAGTTCTTCGCAAAGACTTGTTCGCGAAGAAGTCTTTGGGGTTGGGGTCGTCGTCGCGGTGCCGCCGTACACCTCTCGCCCTGCTGAACAGGCTGTACAGGTCACTCCAGCCGGGTCAGATCCGGCCGTAGCCGTTGCCAGACCGGATGACGCAGACGGCCGGCCGCCGTCCACTCCGAGGCGGTGACCTCCGCCACCAGCCGCGGCTCGACCCAGTGCGCGCCGACCACGTCGGGCCGGTCGACGAACGGGGGCGTCGAGCGCGTGATGACCGTGAGATACGCACTGAGTTCGCCGATCTCATGCTCCGACATCCCCGATCCCACCGATCCCGCGTACCGCAGTCCGGCGGGCCCGTCCAAGCCCACCAGTACCGCACCCAGCACACCTTCGGCCGCGCCTCTTCGCTGCGTCCAGCCGCCGATGATCACGTCCAAGGTCTCCGTCCGTCTGGTCTTGCGCCAGTCGGCCGATCGGACCCCCGGCGTGTAAGGGGAGGAGAGCCTCTTGGCTACCACGCCCTCCAGCCCTTCACGAACCACGGCGTCCCACACCTGCGCCCCGTTCCCGTGCACATATGCGGGTGTCGACCAGTGCGGGCCGTCCAGCCCCAGCAGGGACAGGGCCTCGCGCCGCTCGCCGTAGGAGGAGCCGAGCAGGGTGTGGCCGTCGAGGAACATGACATCGAAGATCATCAAATGGGCGGGAGAATCCAGTGCCAGTCGCGCGGCACGGCGGGCGTTGACCACGCCCATCCGGCGCTGGAGCAGCCCGAAGTCGGACCGTCCGGACCTGTCCAGGACCACGACCTCGCCGTCCAGGACCACACCACGCCCGTGCAGGACGCCGCCCAGGGCCTGCAGCTCGGGATAGGTCACGGTGACGTCGTTGCCCGCGCGCGAGACCAGCCGCACCGTTCCGTCGCCCGTCGTGGTCAGGATGCAGCGCGCACCGTCCCACTTGGCCTCGAACGCCCAGTCCGCGTCGGGCACGGGCAGCGGGCCCGGAACGGCCAGCATCGGTGCGATCGAAGGAGGCGACCAAGGGGCGCCGGAAGAATTCGGGGCCATAGTCAGAATGATCGAACGGCAAGCGGATCTCCGCAGACCGAGGAACGCGCGTCCGGCCGTTCGGCCGAGCGCGACCTGTATCTCCTGGGCATCGCTCCGCCGGGCTCGGTCAGCGCGCGGATGCGGCACCGAGGTGCGGCGGGGGAGTGCGGGTGACGCGGGGTGGCCGCGCCCGTGTGCGCCGAGGCGCGGGGATCCGCCGGGTGGCCACGGTCGTCGGTGGCCGCCCGCGTCTGCGGAGGGTGCTTGGTCTCTGTGGTCCTGGTCGCTGTGGTCCTACCAGGTAACGGGCAGCTCGATGGGGAAGCGTCGGATCGTCTCCGTGTCCCAGCGCACTTCCTCGGGCGGCACCGCCAGCCGGAGCTCCGGGAACCGCTCCAGCAGCTGCCCGATGGCGACTTCCAGTTCGGCCATGGCCAGCGGCACGGCGACGCACAGGTGTCCGCCCCAGCCGAAGGTCATGTGCGGCAGGGCGGGCCGGTCCGGGTCGATGGTGTCCGGGTTCGGGTAGCGCTCCGGGTCACGGTTCGCGGTCAGGTAGGAGACGTGGACGAAGTCACCCGCCCGGATCTGTACCCCGTCCATCTCCACATCTTCCAGTGCCACTCGTGGAATGCCGACCCCCTTACGGAAGGGGATGAAGCGGAGCAGCTCGTTCACGACGGCGGTCAGGTTCTCCGGACGGCTCCTGAGGTGCTTCAGCAGCTCGGGACGGGTCAGCAGGAGGTAGGAGATGTTGCTGATCTGGCAGGTGGCCGTGTCGTGTCCGCTGAGCATCAGCGTCAGTGCCATGACCGCCAGTTCCCGGTCGTCGAGCGCGTCCTCGCCGTCCTTGGCGGTGGCCAGCACGCTGATCAGGTCGTCCCCGGGGGAGCGCCGCCGTTCTTCGACCAGGCCGCCGAAGTACGCCCGCAGCTCGGACTTGGCGGTCGCGGCGCTCTCGCGGCTGTCGGGGCCGGTGGAGAGCAACTGGTGGACGTACCGGTCCATCCGGGGCCAGTCGTCCTGGACGATGCCGAGAACGTCGCAGATGGTGTGCTGCGGGAGCCGGTTCGACAGGTGGTGCGCGAGATCCGCGGGCGGTCCCTGCGCGGCCATCTCGTCGAGCAGGGTGTCCGCGAGGCGAGTGATCCTCTGGCGCATCCGCTCCACGTGCCCCTTGGTGAAGGCCTGTGATGCCAGGCGGCGCAGACGGCTGCTGTGCGGCGGGTCCATCACGTTGATCGACTCCGGGGAGACGATCGGCTCCGGCGTCAGCCGCGGATAGTCGAACCCCATGATCCCCGCCCGGCTGAACCGCTGATCGGTGGTCACCTGCCGCACCGCATCGAACCCGGTGACCAGCCAGGCGTCGGCGTCGCCGTACGGCAGCCGGATCCGGGTGATGGAATCGCGGGCCATGAGCGCCGCGAGGGAGGGGTCGAATTCCAAGCCCGTACTGAAATCAAACGGACATACGATTGCTTTGCTGTTGGGGGGCATGACGCAGTTCTCTCCAGTTCCAGCTGCCGTCGCTATTCCATCGCTCCTCCATGCATATGCCATTTCCGCATCGCGCATCCGTCCAGGCACCTCGGCATGCGCTATTTGGCCCCCGCCTCCACCCCGTACCGGAGAGCGGCGGGCGGGGCTCGGGCGGCCCAGGCATCCTGGGCCGGTGACGCGAGCGGCCGGAATCGGCCGGCGATCGGCAGCGGAGCACGTGGCCCGAACGGGCTCCTCATGAGCGGGGGCGATGATGACCTGATGCGGTGATCCTCGACTCCCCGCAGTCGCTGACCGGCGGGGCGCGTCGCGTCCCCGCCGCTCGGAGCGCTGGGGAAGTCACGCTCACCGCGAGACGCCGAGCCCCGCCCGCTCCAGCTGCTGCACGAGCAGGAGCAGGTCGGCGGGGGCGGCGGCCAGCCGGACCGGAGTTCCGGAGTCGAGGAGCTCGGCGACGTTCCAGTGGGCCGGCACGGTCCGCTCCATGAAGCGTTTCGGCCGCCGTATCCCCTGTACGGCGAAACGTCCCACGGGTATCTCCTTGCCGCCGAAGCGGCCGGGACCACCGTGGGACAGTACCGCCATCGGCCCCGCGCCGACGGCGATATGGCTGCCCTGCAGACCCGCGTCGGATGGCATGCCCTGCAGGAAGCGGGCCGGCAGAACGACGTCCTCCCCCTCGGCCAGCGGGCGCGGCTCGAGGGGCGGCGTCCGGCCGCTCAGCTGCCAGGCCCGTGCCAGCAGGACGAGCACCGCGAGCAGGCCGGCGGCCGCCACCGGTACCGCGACGGCACGGCCCGGTCGGGCTCCGGCGAGGGGGACCGCCCACAGGGCGGCGACACCGAGCGGCAGCAGGAAAGTGAACACGCTTGGCGACGTCGGTTCGTCCGCCGCGACGGGGCGACCGTCGCGGCGCCGGCGTACCAGCGTGAGGACGACGAGGGCGCCGGCCACGAGGATGCAGAAGACGACACCGCCGGCGATGCCCCCGGGACGCGGCACGCCCTCGTTCGCGGTGTGCCGCTCGCTCGCGACCTTCATCAGGGCGCCGCGCCACCACGTCAGCGTGACGTGGTCGCCCGCCTCGAAGGCGGTGGCGGTGTCGTACGAGACGTTCAGCCGCTCCACGGGCCTACCGCCCGAAAAGTACAGCCAGTCGTCCCTGTCGGATCTGTTCAGCTTGGCCGTGGTGCGCTCGATCACCGCGGGCAGCGTCGTCACGCAGTCGGCACGCACATCGACCGGCGCCGCGGCCGGGCACGGCGTGGCAGCCCGCCAGTCCCGGTCCCGCCGCTCCTCGGAGGACACTCCGACCACGGCGAAGCAGGCGGCTCCCACGACCGCCGGCACGCACAGCAGAAGCGGCAGCAGCCGCGCCCGTACGAAGTGTCCGACCCGCCGGCGCGGGGCCGGCTCGCTCATTCCCGACATGAGCCCGATGCTGCCACCTGCCGCATCCCCGGACAATGATCCAGAGCCAACCCCTCTCGGCAACTGCCGCGCCCACGCGTGGGTTTGGGTCCCGGACAGGCACGGACGTGCTGACGGCCGACAGGCCGCCGCGCAGGATCAGCACGCAACCATGCCTACGGGCACCAGTGACGGCCGGCGCTGCTCCGACGCGATCCGCGCACGCTGGTCGCGCCGGCCGTGCCGACGGCCCGATGCTGCACAGCAGTTGGTTCCGCGGGACCGCCCTGCCCAGGACGCGTCGGTCCCGGCCACCCGTGGTCCTCACACATGGTGGAGCGGCGCGCCGACAGGGCTCACGGGCGCGGTGGCGAGGTGGTGAACGGTCAGCTGCCGGCCAGCAGTTCGAGCGTGTCGATCACGCGGTTCGAGAAGCCCCACTCGTTGTCGTACCAGGCGACCACCTTGATGTGGCGGCCGTCGACCCGTGTGAGGGCCGAGTCGAAGATCGACGAGGCGGGGCTGCCCGTGATGTCGGAGGAGACGAGCGGATCGTCCGAGTACTCGAGGACGCCGTTGAGATGTCCCTCCGCCGCGGCGCGGTACGCGGCCAGTACCTCGTCACGCGTCACATCGCGGCTGACGGTCGTGTTGAGTTCCACGATCGAGCCCACCGGCACCGGGACCCGGATCGAGTCACCCGACAGCTTGCCCTCCAGGTTCGGCAGGACGAGGCCGATCGCCTTGGCGGCGCCCGTCGTTGTCGGCACGATGTTGACGGCGGCGGCACGGGCGCGCCGGGCGTCGCGGTGCGGACCGTCCTGCAGGTTCTGCTCCTGGGTGTAGGCGTGCACTGTCGTCATGAAACCGTGCTCGATGCCGGCGAGTTCGTCGAGGACCGCCGCCAGCGGCGCCAGCGCGTTGGTCGTGCAGGAGGCGTTGGAGATGATGGTGTGGGCGGCTGGGTCGTAGGCGTCGGTGTTCACCCCGAACGCGAGCGTGACGTCCGCTCCGTCCGACGGCGCGCTGACGAGCACCTTCTTCGCGCCCGCGTCGAGGTGTGCGCGGGCGGCCGTGGCCGACGTGAAACGGCCCGTCGCCTCGAGCACGACATCGACGTCGAGCTTCGCCCACGGGAGCTGAGCGGGTTCGCGCTCGGCAAGAACCGCGATACGACGGCCGTCCACGACGAGGGCGTCCCCGTCCACGGTGACCGGGCGCCCGAGCCGGCCGGCGGTCGAGTCGAAGGCGAGCAGCCGCGCAAGACCAGCAGGCTCCGTAAGGTCGTTGACAGCGACGACCTCGAGGTCGCTGTCGCGTTCGAGCAGTGCGCGCAGCACATTGCGCCCGATACGGCCGAATCCGTTGATGGCGATGCGAGTCATGAGTGGGGTGTCCTTTCTGTTCACCACCACGATGGCGCGCACGGCCCGCTCGTGGCATCGGCGGGAGCGCCACGGTCCGCAAGGATCGCGCCATCCGACGACGAGCTACTCACCCCGGGCAAAGGTGCGTCGGTACTCGCTCGGGGTGGTGCCGAGGATGCGCTGAAAATGCATCCGGAGATTTGCTCCCGTGCCGAGACCGACCTCGGCGGCGATCTGCTCGACGCTCCGCTCCGAGCGCTCCAGCAGCGCACGGGCCACGTCGATACGTGCGCGCCTGACCCACTCCATCGGGGTGTATCCCGTGTCCTCGCCGAAGCGCCGCAGGAAGGTGCGCGGTGAGACGGCCGCATGCCGAGCGAGGACTTCGAGAGTGAGGGGCTCGCCCAGTCTGTGCAGAGCCCACTCGCGGGTGGCGGCGAACCGTTCGCCGAGGGGCTCGGGCACGCTGCGCGGCACGTACTGAGCCTGACCGCCGCTGCGGTAGGGAGCCGCGACCAGGCGCCGGGCCGCGTGGTTCGACGCTGCCACTCCGAGGTCGCCCCGCAGAATGTGGAGGCAGAGGTCGATGCCCGAAGCGGCCCCTGCCGACGTCAGCACGTTTCCCTCGTCGACGAAGAGCACGTTCTCGTCGACCTGAACGAGTGGATGCTTCGCCGCGAGCGCCCGCGTGTAGTGCCAGTGGGTGGTCGCGCGCTTGCCGTCGAGCAGGCCCGTGGCCGCGAGCGCGAAGGCACCGGTGGAGATGGCGGCGAGCCGTGCCCCCCGGTCACTGGCGGCGACCAGCGCCTCGACGACGGCCCGGGGCGGATCATCCTCGTCCGGGAACCGGTAGCCGGGGATGAAGACGATGTCGGCCCACGTGAGCGCGTCGAGCCCATGGGCGACGTGGTAGGACAGGCCGTCGCCGCCGGTGACGAGGCCGGGCGCCGCGCCGCACACCCGTACCTCGTACGGCATGCTCGCGCGCGTCGTGAACACCTGCGCGGGGATGCCGACGTCGAGCGGTTTCGCACCACTGAGCACAAGGACGGCGACGCGGCGCAGACGAGAGGTGGGCACGAGCGTCAGCCTACGCGGAGCCCCTGAGGGGGCGGCGGTGATAGGCCCGTTGAGCTGGGCGTGAGTCCGAGCAACTGGTCTGTGCGCGGCTCCGCGACGCGTCGGTTCGACCAGTTAGTGTGTGCGCCGCTACGCGACGCGCCGGTTCGGGCCGGCCGCACGCCCGGTCATGAGGTGGGGCCGGACCGCCGCGGCCCCCATGGCGGCGATCACCAGCACCCAGACCACGCCGGCGACCCAGATTTCCCAGCGGCCCAGTGCGGTCATCCACGACGTCCCGGTCGCGCGCCCCAGTTCATGGGTGGTGACCGCGTACATGCCGATGGGGAAGACCAGGTTCCACCAGCCGAGCTCGTAACGGAACGGAACCTTTCGCAGGACGTGCCGCCATACGCCCAGAGCCAGCAGCAGCGGAATCAGCCAGCTGGCGAACGACCACAGGACGACGGACGATCCGGCGACGACCGAACGTGAGAGCAGCATGCTTCCCGCCGGGAGTGCGAGCAGCCTCGTCCCGGCGAGCACGCTGATCGCCGCCGCGCCCATGCAGATCCACGACGATGTCATGAGGTTTCCCGGTGCCACCGGCCGCGCCAGTAGCCTGGCCAGGACGATCGCGGCGGTCAGCAGGTACTGCATCAGCCCGATGCCCCAGCAGACCAGGGCCAGGACCTGCAACTCGTGGCTCGACGTCGGCCGGGCCAGACCCGCCGCCGCGACCGCCACCGACTGGGATCCGACCGCCCAGAGGAACCAGGTGCCGTTGACCTGGTCGAACGACGCGTCCCGCCGTGTGCTGGCGATCAGACCGAGGGGTATTCCGTAGCCGAGCAGCAGCCACCCCACCGCCCCGAACGCCAGGAACCCCCCGGCTACGGAGGTGTGTCCGTCCGCCACCATGCGGGCGGCGATCACATTGGCAGCGATGCTGATGGTGAGGAAGGCGAATGCGCGCGGCCCGACGAGATCGGCGACGAAGCGCTCCCGCCGGCGCAGCAGCCGCCATACATAGGCGGGCAACAGCACCGCGCAACCCGCCAGGCCCACCACCAGCAGGGCGAGCGAGGCGGTGTGGGCACCGTCCGCGTTCAGGGCGGTGGACACGATGCCTGTGCCCATGACGAACGCGAACGCTCCCGGATTGAGGTTCGTGATCTTGGCGGAGACCACTGCCCGGTATCCGGACGGAGGTGGAGGCGCGGGTGGGTCGGGCTCGGAGCGGTCGGCACCTGTGAGCCATTGCGCGAGGACGGCGGCAGGGCTGTGGTCCGCGTCCTCGGCGGCGGTCAGCAGGGTGAGCTTGCCGTCGTCGGTGAGGTCACGCAGGCGGCTCGCTGCCGATCGGTGTGCAGGATCGTCGAGTTCGGCGAGATAGCGGCGCCGGAACTCCGCGAAGCGAAAGGGGTCATGGCCGTACCAGCGCTGCAGTTCGGTGGATGGCGCGACGTCACTCAGCCACTCGTCGAGACGCGCGTCGTCCCTGCTGATGTCCGGCGGCAGGACACGATCGACCAGCACCCGCTTGCCGTCCGCGAAAGACGGCCGCTCGAAGACTCTGCGACAGGTCACCTGCTTGGCCATGACGCCCCTTTCGCGGGTGGGTGACCCGGGCCGTTGAGGCGATCGGCGCTACCTGCCCCCGCGGCGGGGTCCTTGCCCTGGGTTCGGCCCGTTCTCAGGAACGTCGATGCCGGTGGGCCACAGTTCCGAGCGTCAGCAGCGTGCGTCACCAACCGCACATCCGGCCTTCCGGCAGCTCCATTCTAGTAAGGCTCCGATCGAACGGCTCAGGCTGAGTGAGCGGAGGGCACGCACCGGACGGCGCGGTACACGCACAGGGCACCGCGGCCGCCCCGAGCCGCTACGAAGCGTGGTGTGCGACTACCCAGTGCTCCTGGGCGCTCGCGGTGCGGGTGCCATGACTACGTACGTCCCGGCTGTGCGGAGCCGACCGGCACCGCGGTGACCAGGGCCTGTGCGATGGCCTGCGCGGTCAGGCCCGCGTCGGCGAGGACCTCGGCGCGGGTCCCCTGCTCGGGGAACCCGTCGGTCACTCCGAAGGCGCGTACGCGGACCTGGAGGTCGGCCTCGTGCAGGGCCTGGGACACCGTGGCCCCGACGCCACCGTGTCGAAGGCCGTCCTCGACCGTGGCGACCAGCCCGTGATCGGCGGCCAGCCCCAGCAGCTCGCCCGGAAGCGGCTTGACCCACCGCGGGTCCACCACGGTGACCTGCACACCCTGCTCGGCGCAGAGCTCCGCCGCTTCAAGGGCGGTCTTCGCCATCGTGCCGACCGCGATCAGCAGGACGCCGGCGCCCCGGGCCTCGCGCAGCACGTCCACCCCGCCGACCCGGCGGACCGCGGGGAGCGGGGGTGGGACCGCGCCTCTGGGGTATCGCAGGACCGTCGGCGCATCGGTGACCGAGACGGCCTCTCCCAACTCCTCCCGGAGGGTGAGGACATCGCGGGGAGCCGCGATGCGCAGGCCCGGGACGGCCTGGAGCATCGCAAGATCCCACAGTCCGTTGTGGCTGGGTCCGTCGTCGCCGGTGACACCGGACCGGTCGAGGACGAGGGTCGCACCGAGCCGCTGCAGCGCCAGGTCCATCAGCACCTGGTCAAGAGCGCGGTTGAGGAAGGTGCCGTAGACGGCGACCACCGGATGCGACCCCGCCATCGCCAGTCCGGCGGCAGAGGCGACGGCGTGCTGCTCGGCGATCCCGACATCGAAGAACCGCTCCGGATACCGGGCGGCGAAATCCCTGAGGCCCACCGAGCCGGGCATGGCCGCGGTGATAGCCACGATCTCCCGGCGCTGTGCCGCCAGCGACACCAGTTCCTCGCCGAACGCCGCCGACCAGCTCCGACCACCTGGCCGCAGCGGGCGGCCGGTCCGCGGGTCGATGGCACCCACGCCGTGCAGATGATCCTCGTCGTCCTGCTCGGCAGGCGGGTAGCCCAGCCCTTTGCGCGTGACGCAGTGGACGATGACGGGTGCGCCGTGATCCTTGGCGCGTTCCAGTGCCGCTTCCAATGCCGGGATGTCGTGCCCGTCGACGGGGCCCACGTACTTCAGGCCCAGGTCGGAGAAGAGCGGCTGAGGCGCGAGGGCGTCCTTGAGCCCTTCCTTGGCGGCGTGCAAAGTGCGGTAGGCAGCCCGTCCCGGCGTTCCGGCGCCGCCGAGGGTCTGTCTGCCCCATCCGAGCAGTCGCTCGTAGCCGGCGTGCGTACGCAGGGCCGCCAAGTGCTGTGCGAGTCCGCCCACGGTCGGTGCGTACGAGCGTCCGTTGTCGTTGACGACGATCACCACGGGCCGCCCGGGTGCCGCCGCGATGTTGTTGAGTGCCTCCCAGGCCAGCCCCCCGGTGAGTGCCCCGTCGCCGACGACGGCGACGATGTGACGGTCCGTTTCCCCCGCAAGCTCTCTGGCCTTGGCCATGCCGTCGGCGTACGACAGGGCCACCGACGCGTGGGAGTGCTCGATGTGGTCGTGCGCGGACTCCTCCCGGCTGGGGTATCCGGACATTCCGCCGCGTCGGCGCAATCCCGGGAACCGATCGGCCCGACCGGTGACGATCTTGTGGACGTACGCCTGATGCCCGACGTCCCACAGCAGTGTGTCGCGCGGTGAGTCGAAGACCCGGTGCAGTGCCAGGGTGAGCTCCACCGCGCCCAGGTTGGGCCCCAAGTGGCCTCCTGTGACCGCCACATGGCGGATCAGGAAGTCGCGGATCTCCTCGGCGAGCCGGATCAGCTGCGCGCGGCTCAAACTCCGCAGATCCGAGGGTTGGTTGATGCGTGCCAGCAGCGTCATGCCACTGCTCCTCCTTGATGCTGAACCACAGAGCTTTGACGGCGGCCCTGCGCGCAGGGCCGAGCGTGCGCGTTCCTCGACGTGGAGGGCGGTCAGGCCCTGATGCGTCGGCAACGGGTGCGGCGCGAGGCGCGGAGATCCTGATGACCGCGCGTACGGGACCGAGGGGCCTCGGCCCTGCGGTGGGCGCGGAGTTCATCGCCCCGCCCGAGGCCTGCGCGCGGGCGAGGTCGCTGCCGTCCCGGCCGTCCACGACGAACCCCACTTCCCGGTCTTCGTCGTGGAGTCCGGACGACGTCCACATCGAACCCGGCATCTATGACGGCCGGTCGCGGCGTGAGCGGGTGGGTGCCGACCGTTGATTGATCGTGCCGTGCCGTCACAGCGCAGAACGCCCCCTGTCCTCTGTTCCGAACCGTCCGCGCCGGACCCGCCAGGACTTTCGTCCGCGTACGTGACCAAGCCCTCGGCGTCCGTTGCAGTGGTCAACCCGATCGGCCACGTCACGCTCGGTGATGACGCTACGGCTTCATGAGAGCCGGGACAGGGGGCCGGACGTGCCACGACTACCTCACATCAGGACGTCGGGCCGGTCGGCCGGACTCCGCGGGGAGTGCTCCCGTCGCACGGCCGAGGCGCGGACGGGGTGCGCCGTGTCCTGATCCGAGGGCTTCGAGTCCGCCGGACCGGCCATGGCCGCCGTGCGGAACCTGGTTGTGAGTATTCGGTCGCGGGTTCGTGACCGAAGCGCCGACCCCCGGGAACGAACATGACTGACCGTACTTCGGCCGACTTCCCCCAGCGGCAGGCTCCGGGGGTCCTCTGGACCCTGGGCCTCCTGCACGGCGAGTTGCGGGCACGGCATGGTCTGTCGCTCCACGGATACCTCGTCCTCGGCGCCCTCGCCGAAACCGCGGGCGGGGCCGCGCCGGTTGCTGAGCTGACCGACTTCCTCGGGGAATCGGGGGGTCGGATGTCCTACGTCCTGAGGGAGATGCAGGCGTCCGGCTTGATCGAGCGTGATCGGTATGACCGCGACCGACGGGCGGTGAAGGTCATGCTGACCGACACCGGAAGAGGCATGTTCGCCGACGCCGAAAGGACCGCGCGGGCGATAGTGGGCCGACACCTCGTGCCCGGCTCGGCCGCCGCCCTTGCCGAATCCCCCGCTCCGGCCCTCCGACCGGCAGGCGCGCACGGCCTGCCCCGGCCGGGAGGCACCCGAGGCACCCGGGGCGCCCCGGGCGCCCCGGGCGCCCGTACGGCGCTCATGGGCGACGCCACCCGCGAACAGCCGGGACAGCAGGCATGAGCGCACACGGCTAAGCGGCACGGGGGAGAAGGCCACGGGCGGCCTTGACCCGCCGTCGAAGGCGCCGCCTCCGGCCGTCACCGCCGGCGGGATCATCCCGTCGGCCGTGCGCCCGGACACGGTCGATGTGGTGATCTGCCGCATCTGTCCGCAGGACCACGACGACACCGGTGTTCCGATTGCGCCGGATGGCGGGTTAAGGTCGCGTTCTGCGAAGATCTTGTACGGAGGTACCCGGGATGGAGAACAGCGCGCCCGCCCGCCGAGGCCGCCCGCCGGGCACCCGGAACGCCGGGGGCGAGCTGACGAGCCGCCAGTCGGCCATCGTCGGCTACATCACGGAGACGGTCGACCGCCAGGGCTACCCGCCCTCGATGCGGGAGATCGGCCAGGCCGTGAACCTCTCCAGCACCTCCTCGGTCGCCCACCAGCTGATGGCCCTGGAACGCAAGGGCGTCCTCTACCGCGACCCGCACCGCCCCCGCGCCTACCGCGTGCGGCCCTCCTGGGCGCCCGACCTGGGCAGTGCGAGCCAGGCGCCGGTCGACGTACCCCTCGTAGGACGTATCGCCGCGGGAGCACCCCTGCTCGCGGAGGAAATGGTCGAGGACGTCTACTCCCTGCCCCGCCAGATCGTGGGCGACGGCGACCTGTTCGCCCTGACGGTCTCCGGCGACTCCATGATCGACGCGGCGATCTGCGACGGCGACATCGTGACCGTCCGACGCCAGGACAGCGCCGACCACGGAGACATCGTCGCCGCGCTCCTGGAGGACGAGGCCACCATCAAGGTGCTGCACCGCCAGGACGGCCGGGTGTGGCTCATGCCCCGAAACGCCTCCTACGAGCCGATCCCCGGCGACGACGCGCAGATCCTCGGCAAGGTCGTCGGCGTCCTGCGCCTGCTCTGAGAACGCGGACCGGCGGCGCGTCGGCGGGTACGTCCAGCCCCGACAGGACAAGGCGAGAGCCCGCGCGACCGGGGTCTCCGTAGCCCTGACGAAGGCGCACGGTGCCGACGGCCGTGCCGGGCTCGGCCCCCGGGGGCGGGCAGCGACCGCCGTAGGACGAGCGTGCGCGACGCCGCCGCCGCTCGCCGAGCGGCTCCACCGCGCTGAACGCGGCTACTGGCCGGCGCTTCGCGGTTGCCCGCCGCGGTCGTGTGCCCTCGAGGAGCTACGGAAGGCGGTCGGGGTCTCGCCGGCCAGCTTGCGGAAGAACTTGGTGAAGACCGTGGCCTCCGGGAAGCCGATCCGTTCGGCGATCGCCCCTGCGGACAGGTCGGTGTGCACGAGCAGGCGTTTGGCCTCCAACAGGACCCGGCTGTCGATGAAGCGCTTGGCCCCGCACCCGGCGGCGTCACGGGTCGCCCGGGTCAGGGTGCGGACGCTGTAGCCCAGGTCCCTGGCGTAGTCGTCCACCCGGTGGCTGCGGGCGTAACCGCGCTCCACGGCCTGCTGGAAACGGCGGAACGCCTCGGTGCCCGCTCCGTCGTCCGACTCGTCGCCCGTGGAGGGCTGCTGGTGGGAGAGGTGCAGGACGAGTGCCGCCAGCAGGTGGCGCAGCACCTCGACGTGTGCCTCCAACGGCAGGCCGCCGAGCCCGTGGTACTCGCTGTCCAGCAGGCCGAGGGTGTTCCTCAGCGCGTCTCCCGCGGCGCCCGAGGGGGTCAGCGGACGGTAGGGGAAGTACTGGTCTACACGGGCGACCTCGGCGGTGGTGGTGTCCAGGAAGCCGGGCTGGAAGAGGACGACGGTTCCTTCGGCCGAGGCCAGATCGGAGCGGAACTGGTGGATCTGACCGGGGCGCGCCCACAACCAGTCGCCCTCGGTCAGCTCGTGATCGGTGAAATCCAGCGAGCAGCACAGCGTGCCGGTGTGGACAGTGATCAACTCGTGGAACGCGATCCGGACCGGTGAGTAGGGGTCGACCCCGTGACCACGAGCCCGGGCACTCAGGTCGGCGAAGTCGAGTACCTCGACCCCCGGCGGAGCTCCGGCGGATGACTGGTAGGGGACCTCGGTGATGTCAGCGTGTCCGTTTTTGTCCATGGCTTTTCTTCATCCTACGGCTTTGACCAGGGAGATCGAACCTAGTGTGAAGCGCGGGAGCGGAGTGGTGACCGAGGTGGTCCGTCCCCTCCGCACCCACTCACCTCTACCCGCTCACGTCTACCGAGGAGCTGAGCCCTGTGCGATTGATCGTGGCGATGACGGGGGCGACCGGCTCGGTGCTCGGCGTCCGCCTGCTGGAGAATCTCAGCCGGCTGCGCGAGGTGGAGACCCATCTGGTCCTCAGCCGCTGGGCGCGTGCCACCATCGAGTTGGAGACCGGGCTGTCGGCCCGCGACATCGGTGCCCTCGCCGACGAGGTGCACTCCCCCGAGGACCAGGGCGCCAGGATCTCCTCCGGGTCGTTCAGGACCGACGGGATGGTGATCGTCCCGTGCTCGATGAAGACGCTAGCCGGGATCCGCGCCGGCCACGCCGACGGACTGATCGGCCGGGCGGCGGACGTGGTGCTGAAGGAGCACCGCAAGCTGGTGCTCGTTCCGCGTGAGACACCGCTGAGCGAGGTCCATCTGGAGAACATGCTGGCGCTGTCGCGCATGGGCGTGCGGATGGTGCCTCCCATGCCCGCCTTCTACAACCACCCCGCTTCCGTCGACGACATCGTCGACCACATCACAGCCCGGGTCCTCGACCAGTTCCACCTTCCCGCGCCCGCCGCCAAACGGTGGGACGGCATGCGAGCCGCCCACGCCCAAGAGCTCAGGGCAGCGCTCTGATACCTCACCACGACTGTCACCAAGGGGTTCACATGGCCTATGACGATCTGCGCAGCCTTCTCGAAGTGCTTGACAGGGAAGGGCAGTTGCTCCGGATCACCAAGGAGGTGAAGCCGGAGCCGGACATCGCCGCTGCCGCCAACGCGGCGCCACGCCTCGGGGATGCGGCGCCGGTCCTCTACCCCGATGAGGTACGACGAGAACGAGTACGAACTGGCCGGCGCCCTGCGCGGCGCCCCGGCACCGATCGCGACGGCGCCCCTGACCGGGCTGCCGGTGCCGTGGTGCAGCGAGGTCGTGATCGAGGGTGTGATCGAAGGTCGCAAGCGCGAAGTGGAAGGCCCCTTCGGCGAGTTCACCGGCCACTACTCGGGCGGTCGCAGCATGCCGGTGATCCGGATCGACAAGATCTCCTACCGCAGCAACCCGGTCTTCGAACTCCTCTACCTGGGCATGCCGTGGACCGAGATCGACTACCTGATGGCCGCCAACACCTGCGCCCCGCTGTACGAGCAGCTCACGAAGGACTTCCCCGAGGTCCAGGCGGTCAACGCCACGTACACCCACGGCCTGGTCGTCATCGTCTCCACCAGGAAGAGGTACGGGGGCTTCGCCAAGGCGGTCGGAATGCGTGTCCTGACCACCCCGCACGGACTGGGATACCCCGCCACCGTGATCGTGGTGGACGAGGACGTCGACCCCTTCAACCTTCCGCAGGTGATGTGGACGGTCTCGACCAAGATGAACCCCGCCGGCGACCTGATCACGATTCCGAACCTGTCCGTGATGGAGCTGGGCCCGCAGGCGAACACACCCGGCATCGTCGACAAGCTCATCATCGACGCCACCACACCCGTCACGCCGGATCACCGCGGCAACTACGGCAACCCGGTACGGGACCTGCCCGAAACGGGCGAATGGCTCGCCAGGCTCCGGCAACTCGCCGCGGAACGCTGACGAAGCCGAACTCCCTTCCTCCACACGTGAAAAGGAACCACTGCCACGGAAGGCACCGGCATCTGTCCGCGTTGCGCCCACGAGACCATCGAACAGCTCTTCAGCTCTCCCGTCCCCGGCGTATGGGTCGTGCTGCAGTGCCGGCATTGCCTCTACTGCCGGCGTACCAGTGAACCCGTCTGCCGCACCGAGCGTGACGTCTATCCCGACAGTTTCAGGATGACCGTCGACGACATCGCCGGCGCCGTCGACGTACCGCCCGTCCCCCCGCTCCTTCGACGGAGCTGAGACAGGGTCACTTGTGGCGCTCTGTCCGCCACTCGGCCGCGTCGGTGTCGCCGTCGGCGGCGGCCGTAGCCGGGTGGCGCAAGAGGATCCCGGCCTTCTCTTCCAGCAGGGCCACCGCGAGCAGTTCGCCGTCCGCGGGCCCATAGCGCTCGAGTGCCTCCGCGTGGAGGCGACGGACGGTGTCCGCGACGCTGTGGGGCGTGGCGAGTTGCTCAGCCAGTGCGGTCACCGCCGTCAGTTGGTCGTGGATGTGGTCGAGGCCGAAGTCGGTGAGGTAGTCGCCCGCCAGGAGGGCGGGCAGGTCGTGGCGGATGAACGCGGTCGAGGCGGGACCGGCGGCCAGGGTCTCGGTGAGCACGCCCAGGTCGATGCCTGCACGTCGCCCCAGGAGAAGAGCCTCGGCGGTGGCGGCGGCCTGGCCGAACCACAGGAGGTTGACCAGCAGTTTGGCGACGTAGCCGGTGCCGGGTCCACCGACGTGCGTGATGCGGTCGGACACCGCGGACAGCAAAGGGCGGTGGCGTTCCAGGAGGGTGTCCTCCCCACCGACGAAGACCCGCAGCCGCGCCGCTGCGGCGTCCGCGGGTGAACCTCCGATGGGCGCCTCCCGTACACCGACTCCGTGGGCGGCGGCCCGCTTCCAGCAGGGTTCGGCGCCGGTCGGCGTGTTACTGCTCATGTCGATCCAGGTGGCCTGGGGCGCCAGCGCGCCGAGAACGGCGTCGTCGACCGCTGCCGCCACCTCGACCGGCCCGGGAAGGACGGTGAGGAGCACGTCCGCCCCCGCTGCCGCGGCTGCCGCCGAATCCGGGGCCAGAGCCCCGTGCGACAGGGCCGCTTCCCTGCGCTCGGCCAGGACGTCGCAAGCCCTCACCCGGTATCCCGCGCGGACGAGACCGGCGCACAGCGGTTCGCCCATGCGACCCACACCGATCATGCAGATCGTCGACATCGGTGGATGATATCCGGGCGCGGCTCGGGTACTTACAGCCCCACGGCGCGCGATCGCCGGACCGCCGCGTCACCGGTTCGTGTACGGCTCGAAGGCGGTTCGGAGGAGGTTCGGAGACTCATCCCCGCCTACCGCGGCTGTGGGCCCGTCGGCCTGTGGGGCCGAGGTCGGGAGGGACGGGCGCCGTCCGGTGCGAGCGGGCAGCGGAGCGGATTGCCGGAGCCCGGTCAGCGCACGACGTCGAGGACGTTCATCTGCAGGCCGTTGGCGTACACGGCGTGCTCGACCAGCTTCAGCTTCTGCGTGTCCTTGTCGCTCGCCGGGAACAGCCGCTTGCCCGCGCCGAGCAGCAGTGGGAAGACGAGCAGGTGGTACCGGTCGATCAGGCCGGCGTCCGCGAGGCCGTGGTTCAGGGCGACGCTGCCGTGGACGATGATCGGGCCGCCGTCGGTCTCCTTGAGAGCGGCGACCTCGTCGAGGGAGCGCAGGACGGTGGTCTCGCCCCAGTTCGACACGAGCTTGTCCTCGGTGAGGGTGGTGGACACGACGTACTTCGGCAGGGTCTTGTAGTGGGCGAACTCGGCCATGTCCGGCCACACCGGGCTGAACGCCTCGTAGCTGGCGCGTCCCATCAGGAACGCGGTGGATTCCTCCTGCTCCCGCCCTTTGATGGTGAACGCCTCGGGGACGAACTCGATGTCCTTGAAAGTCCATCCGGAGTTGCGGTAGCCGGGCTCGCCGCCCGGGCCCTCCACGACGCCGTCGAGCGAGATGAAGGCGGAACTGATCAGGGTACGCATGCTGGATTCCTTCGGTGTCGGTGGACGTGTCTCGGTTGCTTGCCGCCGTTTCGAAGCGCGCGGAGCACGTTCGAGGTGGCGGCCTTCCGGCGAGGATTCCTTGCGGGGCGCCACTGCGGTGTGCGGACTTCGGTCACGGCAAGGTCCAGCACCGCTCCAGGATGCAACCGACAAAAATTATTGTCAAGACAGTTCGAGTTGTCGGGAGGTCTCGTGGTGATCAGCGGCTGAGGGGTTGGTGCCGCCGCCGTCGAACAGTCGGTGGGCGATGCCTGGCGGGCGGGACCGCGAAGTCCTGCCGACATGGGTGACGGGCGGGGTGGGGCAAGGCGAGGTAGGGCAGGGAGCCGGGGGAGGAGGCCGTCAGGCGGTCCATCCGGTGGTGCGCGTGACGACCCGATGTCCGTCGGCCGCACGTCGGCGACGACCTGGGCAACGGTTCGGAGGTGAAGGGCGCCCGGCCCGTGAACGAGGTGTGCGCTGACCGGTCGCCGGCTGAGATCTGTACGCAACGCGCTGGTCCGCGAGGCCCGCGAACTCGCCGCCGCGGACTCCCCGGTCGGGCGGAGGCCGCGACCTCGTGACCGGCCTCGTCGTTGGGACGCCTGGCCGATGCGCTCGGCCGCCGGTACGCGTCCCGAGAACGCGCTGACCGCGGCACGGGACTCGGGGTGCTGCTCCGGCACAGGCCGCGTGCGGCTGCTCGCGAGCGGCTCGTGCTGGGGACGACCGCGCGCCGCAGTCGTTCGGCCGGCGGCGGCCGCTTCGAACTCCCGTCGGCGCTGGGCCGGTTCGGGGTGATGTAAGGGTGTGCCCTCGTGGGCTGTCAGGGCGCCGGTGCCCGAGAGTGGCCGCCCGGCGCTCGACGGTCAGGGCTTGGGCGCCAGCTCCGCTTCCTCCCGCCCGCGCGCCGGGCGAGGAACCGTCGTCAGGAAGCGCACGTTGCCCGCGGGGACGACGGCGTCCGTGTCATCGACGAAGGCCACGCGCACAGCGCGGTCGCCGTCCGCGGAGCGCCGCAGGGTGCTGGGCCCGGTGGAGGGCGGCCGGTTTTCGTCGCCCCACTGCTGGAGGGCGGCCAGGACCAGCCGCAGCTGTTCGCCGGCCGGCGTCAGGTGGTAGCTGAAGCGGGTGCGCGCACCGGGCTCGCGGTAGGGCCGCTTCTCCATGACACCCCCTTCCACGAGGGTGCCCAGGCGCAGCGTGAGGACGTCGGGGGCGATGCCGAGGCGGTCGCGGAAGTCGGCGAAGCGCGTCACGTCCTGCAGTGCCGCCTCGCGGAGGACCAGCATGGACCAGCGGTCCCCGACGATCTCCAGGGAGCGGGCGATCGAGCAGGTCTCTTCGCGGTCGCGGTCTTTCCGCGTGGCCTTGGCGGGCGTCATGCGACTCAGCTTACTCCTGAGTTGCGTTTTCACATCCAGCTACCTATGTTGGAAATACCTATTCAGCATCTCAGGGATGAGGAACCATGGACATCAGGAACGCAGTGGCGGTCGTGACCGGCGCCAACCGCGGTCTGGGCCGGCACTTCGCCGCCCAGCTGCTCGAGCGGGGCGCCGCGAAGGTCTACGCGGGCGTCCGCAACCCGTCGTCGGTCGACCTGCCCGGGGTCGTCCCGCTCGCCCTGGACATCACGGACCCGGACTCCGTGGCACGGGCGGCGGAGGCCGCCGCGGACGCGACGCTTCTCATCAACAACGCCGGAATCAGCACCCACGTCGGGCTCGCCGGCGGCGACATGAGCGATATCCGCCTGGAGATGGAGACGCACTTCTTCGGCTCCCTCAACGTCACCCGGGCCTTCGCTCCGGTGATCGCCGCGAACGGGGGCGGGGGCATCCTCAACGTGCTCTCCGTGCTCAGCTGGGCGCACTACCCGAACTACGGCGGCTACAGCGCCGCCAAGGCCGCCGAGTTGGCCATGACCAACGTGACACGGCAGGAGCTGGCACCGTCCGGAATCGACGTCACCGCCTTGCACGTGGGCTACATGGACACCGACATGGCGGACTACGTGGACGGTTCCGACAAGGTCGACCCCGCGTGGGTGGCCGGCCTCGCACTCGACGGAGTCCAGGACCGCGCGCTCGAAGTCGTCGCCGACGACAAGAGCCGCACCGTCCGCTCCGCACTCTCCGGCGACCTCGCGAACCTCTACCCGGGCCTGCCCGCGACGCGCTGAGCGTACGCCGCTCGGCGGCCCGACGGGGACACCGCGCTGCCGGGAGACCCGCCCGCGCCTGCCGGAACCGCCGGCGCCGGGGGGAATCACCCTGTCCTGGACCACGCCTGGGCCGCCCCACCCCCGCGAGGCCGCGCACTCCCGGTGTGCGACCCGAGGCGCCGGGATCGAACGGTGCTTCCGCGACGAGACGTCGGAGGAAATCGACCGCTATGCCACGTCGGCGGGCGGCAGTGTGGCAGCTGCGCGGGCCCTGCCGACGGTCTCGCCTCGTTTCGAGGTGGGGAAGCGGTCGATCATGGCGCGCAACTCTTCGGCGCTGACATCGGCGCCGAAAGGTTCGGTCCCCGGTTCCAGGCGCACGCCCTCGGCGAGCGGGCCGACGGCGACGGGGTCGAAGCCGAGGGCGCTCACGAGGCGGGCGGTCGTGGCCCGGTCGGCAGGGTCCTCACCGGCGATGGCGATCGCCTTGCGGCCGGGCGTGCCCACAGGCCGGGCCTCGTCCTCGAGGTCGTGGTAGCCCATGTGGTTGAAGGCCTTGACCACACGGGAGTCCGGCAGGAAGGCCTGGACGATCTCGCTGGTGGAGGTGCGGGGGTCGGTGAAGTCGGGGCGCACGCCGTCGACCTCCCACCAGTAGTTCATCGCGTCGATGACCAGCTTGCCCCGCAGCGCGTCGACCGGAATGCCGCGGTGCTTGCCCAGGGGGAGGGCCAGAATCGCGACGTCTGCCTGGGCCGCCGCCTCGGCCGCGGTGACCGCGACGGCACCCGGGGTGAGGACCTCGATGGTGAGCGCGATCTTCTCGGTCGCGCCCGAACCGGCGATCAGCACGCGAAAGCCTGCGGCGAGGGCAAGCCGCGCCAGTACGGTTCCCACCTTCCCTGCGCCCAGGATGCCGATGGTGCGGACGTCCTCGTTACTCATGTCGTGCCCTTTCCGCGAGTCAGCCGGCGAGGATGTCGCGGACCATGGGAATGACCTTCGTGCCGTACAGCTCGACCGCCCGCAGACGGGCACTGATCGGCTGCGCGCCCGCGGTGTAGATGAGGTCGAACCTGCCGACGCCGAGTTGGCGAACGGCGCCGGCGATCTTGCGGGCCACCGTCTCCGGTGAGCCGATGTACAGGGAGCCGTGCTCGATCTCCGCCTCGTACTCCTCCCGGCGTATCGGCGGCCAGCCTCGCAGGGCGCCGATGCGGTCGCGAATGACCCGGTAGCTCGGCCAGTGCAGCTCCCGGGCTTCTTCGTCGGTGTCGGCGATGAAGCCGGGGGAGTGCATTCCCACCGGATGCGCGGTGGTGCCGAACTGGTCGGCCGCGCGCCGGTAGAGGTCGATGTAGGCCGCGAACCGCTCGGGAGAACCGCCGATGATGGCGAGCATGAGGGGAAGCCCGTAGTGGGCCGTGCGAATGACCGACTGGGGTGAGCCACCGACACCGACCCAGGTGGCCAGGTGCCCGGACTCGGTGGGGGGAAAGACCTCGGCGTCCTCCAGGGGAGCCCGCACGGTGCCCTTCCACGTGACGGGCTTCTCCTCCAGCAGCCTCGAGAACAGCTCGATCTTCTCCTCGAACAGCGTGTCGTAGTCGGCGAGGTCGTATCCGAACAGGGGGAACGATTCCGTGAAGGAGCCGCGGCCGAGGATCACCTCGGCCCGGCCGCCGGAGAGGGCGTCGACGGTGGAGAAGCGCTGGAACACGCGGACGGGGTCGTCGGAACTCAGCACCGTCACGCCGGAGGCGAGCCGGATGCGCGTGGTGCGCGTGGCGATGCCGGCGAGCACGGTCTCCGGGGACGAGATCGAGTACTCCGCCCGATGGTGTTCGCCGAGCGCGATGACGTCGACGCCGAGGTCGTCCGCGAGGACGGCTTCGTCGAGGACCTGCCGGATCGCCCGCGCGTGGGAGACCAGCACACCTGAGTCGTCCGTGGGTACGTCGCCGAACGTGTCGAGGCCGAAGGTGAGATCAGACATGGATGGGCTCCTTGGTGAGCAGTTCCCTTACCAGCGGGGCGACTTCGCGGCCCAGCAACTCGATCGTGCGAGCGCGGGCCTGGCGAGGCAGGCGCATGATGTCGTATTTGAGGTCGAAACGGCTCAGTCGGAGGTCGCGGGCCGTTCTGGCGATCTTGTGGGCGACGGTTTCCGGGGAGCCGACGAAGAGCGCGCCATGGTCGATCTCGGCCATGTACCGTTCGCGGGTCGGCTTGTAGAACCCTCGCTCCTCTGCCGCCTGGGCCACGACCGGTTTCCAGTACTGCCACCAGGTCTCGGTCGCCTCCTCGTCGGTGTCGGCGACGAGTCCCAGCGAGTGCTGGCCGATCGGTTGCGGATCGTGTCCGGATTGCCGCAGCGCCCGGTGGAAGAGGTCGACGTGGCCGGCGAACCGCTGCGGACGCCCGCCGATGACGGCCATCATCAGGGGCAGTCCGTAACGGGCGGCACGGAGCACGGAGTGCGGGCTGCCGCCCACTCCGATCCAGGTGGGGATGCCTCCTCGGGGCATCCGGGGACGCAGCCGCTGTGCGGCGAGCGATCTGCGGAACGCGCCCGACCAGGTCACCGTCTCCTCCCGCTGCAGACGCATGAAGAGCTCGAGTTTCTCCTCGAACAGTTCCTCGTAGTCGGCGAGTTCGTAGCCGAAGAGAGGGAAGGACTCGGTGGCCGACGCACGCCCGAGCACGATCTGGGCCCGGCCGCTCGACACGGCGTCCAGAGTCGCGAAATCGTGGTACAGGCGCACGGGATCGTTGGTACTCAGAACGGTCACCGATGTGCCGAGGCGGATGCGCTCCGTGACAGCGGCGATGGCGGAGAGCAGAACAGGAGTGGCACTGTCGACGTGTCCGGGCCGGTAGTGCTCACCGATGCTGAAGACGTCCACCCCCGATGATTCGGCGAGTGCCGCCTCCTCGACGAGCAGGCGGACGGTCTCGGCGTCGCTCAGCGTCCGGCCGTCGTCGGTGGCGACCTCCCCGAACGAGTCGAGGCCGATTTCGAAGGTCAGCGGCGTCATGGTCTCCTCCTCAGGCGGCCCGTAAGCAGCTGACCACTCAGAAGTAAGTAATTGACACGTCAAGTATATCGCTATGATACATGCTTGATTCGTCAATCAAGGGGGCGAGGTTGTGCGGCGGTGCGGGCGCGCCTCGGGCCGCCGTGAAGCGGCCCGCTGCTCGCCGCCTCAATCGTAAGGCATGTAGTTTATGTGTCAACTAAGTGTCTGCGGTGACGGCCGCGTCGAGTGTCCGGCCGAGGCCGTCGAACGGTCCCCGCCCGCGGCTCCGCCCCCCCCGCAGCCCCGGCGCCGCGCGGGACCGGAGACCCGGACAGCGCACGGGAGGTGACGAGAACTGCCGGGTGAGCCGGCTTACCCGGCGGTGTCCCGGTAGGTCTCCAGGAGCCTCAGCCAGACCTCGCTGATGGTGGGGAAGGCGGGAACGGCGTGCCAAAGCCGTTCGATCGGCACCTCACCTGCGACGGCGATCGTGGCCGAGTGCAGGAGTTCTCCGACGCCTGGACCCGCGAAGGTGACGCCGGCCACGGTGCCGCGGTCGGTGTCGACCAGCATGCGGGCCCGGCCCCGGTAGCCCTTGGCGTACTGCTGTGCGCCCGCGAGACCGGCGAGGTCGTAGTCCACCACCTCGACCCGGCGTCCGGTCCGCTCCGCTTCGTGCGTGGTGAGGCCGACGGAGGCTATCTCGGGGCTGGTGAACACGACTTGAGGTACGGCGACGTGGTCGGCGGTCGCGGCGTGTGCGCCCCAGCGGGCGTCGTCGACCGGCGTTCGCCCGGCGCGCGCGCCGATGGCCGCTCCGGCCGTTCGGGCCTGGTACTTGCCCTGGTGGGTCATCAGAGACCGCCCGTTGACGTCGCCGACGGCGTAGAGCCAGCCTTCGGCGACGTCCGTCACGCGGCAGGTGTCGTTCACGATGAGCCAGTCGCCCGGTGCGAGGCCGACGGTCTCCAGGCCGACGTCCGCGGTCCGCGGCGCTCGGCCGGTGGCGAACAGGACCTCGTCCGCGGCCAGTTCCTCCCCGCCGGCGAGGCTGAGCCGTACTCGGCCGTCCGTGCCGCTTCGGCGCTCCACGGAGGTGACCTCGACTCCCAGCCGTATGTCGACGCCGGCTTCGAGGAGGCCTTCCACGACCAGTTCACCCGCGAACGGCTCCATCTTCGTCAGCAGTCCGTCGCCGCGGACCAGCAGGGTCACCTGTGACCCGAGCGCCTGCCAGGCGGTCGCCAGTTCTACGGCGACCACACCGCCGCCCACCACGGCCAGGCGGCCCGGTACCCGGCCGGCGGCGGTCGCCTCGCGGTTGGTCCACGGTCCTGCGGTGTCGAAGTCCGGGCAGGTCGGGCAGGTCGGTGCCGGTGCCCGTGCAGAGCGCGACGGCGTGCCGCGCGGTCAGTCGCACGGTGCCCCCGTCGGGAGTCCGCACCGCCACCTGTCGGGGGCCGGCGAGCCGCCCGTGACCGCGGACGAGGTCGACGGACACGGATCCGAGCCAGTCGGCCTGGTCCTCGTCCTTCCAGTACGCGGCCATCCTGTCGCGGTGTGCGAGGACCGCGTCCACGTCCAGCGGCCCTTGCACCGCCTGGCCAGCCCCGGTACGCGGCGCGCGTCGGCGCGGGCGACCACCGGCCGCAGCAGGGCCTTGCTGGGCTCGCAGGCCCAGAACGAGCACTCGCCGCCGAGCAGTTCGCGTTCCACGATCACGGTACTGAGCCCGGTGGCGCGGGCGCGGTCTGCCACGTTCTCGCCGACCGGTCCGCCGCCTATGACGACCACGTCGTAGGTGCGCGAGGCCTCGTCCATCACTGTTCCTGTCATGTGTCGGGATGCTCCGGCCCCGGTCGGAAACCGGCGGGCCGGAACGTGGGTGTTCTGGCGCGTGTGCGGCGGGGAGGGGGTGTCGTCACCGGCCGGGCAGCCGGGTCGTCACCTCCTGCAGCACCCATCCGTTGCCGTCCGGGTCGCTGAAGGCGGTGAACGAGCCGTAGCTGGCGCGCTGCGGATCGGGGCCACTGACCCGGCCTTCTTCCGTGCCACGGTGGAACACCCCGCCCGCGTCGTGGAAGATCTCGCTCATCTCGACACCTCGGCCGACGAGCTCGGCGCGGGCCGCCACGACGTCCGTGACGACGAGGTGCAGGCCCTGCGTCGAACCCGGTGCGGCCGTGGTGACCCCGGTGCCGAAGAGGATCGAGCACTGTGAGCCGGGCGGCGTCAGGTGCACCACGCGGTAGCTGTCGTCGGCGACGTAGTCGACGTCCAGGCGGAAGCCGGCCTTCTCGTAGAAAGCCTTGGCCCGGTCGACGTCGGAGACGGGCAGCACGACGACTTCGAGTTTCAGATCCATTTTTTTGCCTTCTCTTTCGCGGACGGGGGCCGGGGCCTCGGTGCGTCACCGTTTAGACAGGTGAGATCATGGCATCGCTGCTCGTCACCGGTCAAGCAGGTGACGGAGGCGCCGGGCGTCCGATCGGCCGCGGGCCCGTGCGAGCCGATCCGCACGGGCGCTTCTCGGCGCGCTCGCGGCCCAGACCGCGCGAAGCAGATCCGGCTGCGCGAGACTGGAGGCACCGGCCGAGCCGAGGGGCCCAGAACGGCGGAAGGTCATGGACGGATCGGAAGTCGGTAGCACGCGGACCGCGGGAAGTACGCCTGACGCGGCCGGTCAGGCATCGCTCCTGGTGGATGCCGTAGGCGTGGTGGTCCGGTGGAGCCCGGCAGCCGAGGAACTGCTGGGCCACCCGGCGCGGTGGGGTGTCGGCCGGTCGGTCACGGAACTGCTTGCCGCGGCCTCGCCCGGCCACTTCGGGGCGAGCGACACCGCGTTCAGACACCGGGACGGGCACGCGGTCGGCTGCCGGATCCGTGTGTGCGCCGAGCAGGACCTGCAGTTCGGTGCGTGCTGGCGGGTCGATCTGTCACCCGCGCCGGCCGAGCCGGCCGCCGCTGTCGACCAGGCACTGCTGGAGGCGCTGTTCACCCGTTCCCCGATCGGCCTGTTCGTCCTGGATCCGGAGCTGCGTCTGACGCGGTACAACGCGGCGGCGCAGGGGATGCAGGGCACGCGGGTGACCGAGGCCCTCGGGCTACGCCCCACCGAGGCGTGGCCCGGCTTCAGTTCCGAGATGGCCGAGCAGGTGATGGCCAAGGTGCTGGAGACCGGCGAGCCGGCGATCGCCTTCGAAAAGCGGGGGCGACCGCCCGGCGACCCCGAGCACGAGCACGTCTATTCGGCGTCCGTGTTCCGCCTGCAGGACCCCGACGGACGCATCATGGGCGTCGCCGACACCGTGGTCGACGTCAGTGACCGGCACCGGGCACAGCAGCGCCTCGCACTGGTGGCCGAGGCAGGCGCCCGTATCGGGACCACCCTTGACGTGCTGCGCACCGCGCAGGAACTGGCTGAGGTGGTGGTTCCCCGGCTGGCCGACAGCGTGGCCGTGGAACTGCTCGAACCGGTGCTTGCCGGACACGAGGTGCCGCACGGGCCGGGGGAGGCCGGATGGACCCTCCAGCGCGCCGCCTCTCGATCCACCCGCGCGGATGCCACGCCAGGGGTGTACGCGGTCGGTGAGCCGAGCAACTATCCCGGTGACGCGGCCGCCATGCGGGTCCTGGCCGACCGCAAGGCGTGCCTGGTGCGTACGGTCGACGAGGACAGCGCCTGGATACGCGATGACATGGTCCGTGGCCGGCGGCTCCTGGAGGAGCGGATCCACACGTTGATGATGGTGCCCCTGGTCGCGCGTGAGAGCGTCCTTGGTCTCGTCGCCTTCTATCGCTGGAGCGCTCGCGGCGCCTTCGGCGACGAAGACCTCACCCTGGCCCAGGACCTCGCGGGCCGCACCGCCGTCGCCCTGGACAACGCCCGCCGCTTCGTCCGCGAGCGAAACGCCGTGCTCTCCCTGCAGCGTGGCATGCTGCCCCAGGCTCCTCCCGCTCCGCACTCGGTGCGCACCGCGCACCATGTGGTGTACTCCGGCGCGGGCGGCGACTGGGCCGACGTGATCGCTCAACCCGGGGCGCGCGTGGGCCTGGTGACGGGCAGCGCCCCCGGTCGCGGCATGCGTACGGCGGCCACCATGGGCCGACTGCGGACGGCCGTGCACATCCTTGCGGCCCTGGATCTGGCACCGGACGAGGTCATGGCGCGCCTCGACGACGTCGTTCACCAGATGGACGCGGAGAACAGTGAGCCGGCGACCGGCAGCGAGGCCGCCGGGGCCACCTGCCTGTACCTCGTCTACAACCCGGTCACCCGGCAGTGCGTCATGGCCACGGCCGGACGGCCGGGGTTGGCCGTGGCCCGTCCGGACGGCACGGTCACCTTCCCCGATCTTCCGGTGGGGGCACCCCTGGGCCGGCCCGGACCGTCCTTCACCAAGTTCGAGCTGACGGTGCCCGACCAGACCCGCCTGGTGCTGTACACGGCCGGACTGGTGCAGGCTTTCGGCGACGATGGTGGACACGTCGAGGTCACGCGACTGCTCGCCGCGTCCCGTCAGCCCCCGCAGGACCTGTGTCTGAGCCTCGCCGAGAACCTCATCCCCGTCGACCCCCCGCAGGACGCGGCGGTCCTGGTGGCGTGCACCCGGGCCCTCGACCCCTCCCACGTCGCCACCTGGAGTCTGCCCGCCGTCCCCGCAGCCGTGGCCACGGCCCGCACCCTCGCCTCGGGCCAACTGGGCGCGTGGGCCCTGGACGACGAGGTCTTCGCCACCGAACTCATCGTCAGCGAACTGGTCACCAACGCCATCCGGTACGCCGAACCGCCCGTACGACTACGGCTGATCTACGATCGCACCCTGACCGGAAAACTCGACGGTCAGGTGGGTACTGCGAGATAGCCCCTCGGCGGTGGCTGTCGGGGGCTCTTCCGGGGTGTTCGGGGGTGTCGGGAGGAGTTCAGGCGGCTGCCGGGGCGAGGGTGACGTCGTGGCCGAGGGCCTTGAGCTGGCGGACCAGGTCGCGGGCCTTGCGTGCGGGGTCGAGGTTGCGGGCATGGAAGTCCGCGCCCAGTTCGCGGTAGCGGGCGGTCGGGTTGGCCATCAGGTGCCAGACGGACACCAGGATCGAGCGGGCGACCGCGACCAGGGCTTTCATGTGGCCGCGGCGTTTGACGATGCGCCGGTAGCGGGCGCCGAGGAAGGTGTCGGTGCGCGCGGCGGAGATCGCCGCCTCGCCCAGGGCTCCCCGGAGCCAGGGATTGCCCTTGCCCGTCGGCCCGGAGGTGTTCTTCCCGCCGGACTGGATGGTGCGTGGGGAGAGTTTCGCCCAGGAGACAAGGTGGCCGGCGGTGGGGAAGACGGTCATGTCCAGGCCTGTCTCGGCGAGGATCACCTGAGCGGTGCTGGGGCCGACGCCGGGGATCTCGTCGAGTCGTTCCACGTCGGTGATCGGCATCAGCGTGCCCTGACCCGGGCCTTCGTCGTCCTCGGTGGTGGACAGTTCGGCCAGGCGGATGGTGATCCGGGCGGTGAGCTTGTCGATCTGCACGGTGAGGTAATCGACGGTGTCCAGCAGTATCCGGCACATGAATGCGTGGTGCTCCTCGAACCGGCCGGTCAGGGCTTCGGCGAGGGTGGTGTGACTGGCCTTGATCGTGCCGTGGGCCAGGTCCGCGAGGGCCTTGGGGCTGCGCTCGCCCGCGATCAGTGCCTGCAGCATCGCGCGCCCCGAGACCCCGAAGATGTCGGCGATCACGGTGGACAGCTTGATCTGGGCGTCTTCGAGGAGCTTCTCGGTTCGCTGCTTGTGGCGGGTGCGCTCGTGGGTCATCACCGCACGCGCCCGGGTGAGGTCGCGCAGTTCACGGACCGGCTTCGGGGGCACGAACGAGGCCCGGAGCATGCCGCGCTCGGCCAGCTTCGCCAGCCAGACCGCGTCCAGGCGGTCGGTCTTCGGCCGGCCCGGGACGTTCTTGACGTCACGGGCGTTGACCAGCCAGCACTCCAGGCCACGCGACTCCAACAGGAAGAAGTACGGCTTCCAGTAGGTCGATGTGGCTTCCATGACCACGCGGGTGACGCCCTGGCAGATGAGGTGGTCGGCCAGGTCCAGGATCGCGCCGCTGGTCGCGATGGTGTTGAAGACGCGCTGGGTCCGAAAGCCCGGCCTGTCCTCGTGCGGCAGGCGCACGCACACCATCCCGGACGCCTTGGCGATGTCGATCGCCGCGACCCGCTCCACAAGCTCGACCGCCTGCTCGATCTCCTCGATGTCTTCGGCCTCAGCCATGAACCCCTCCCCTTCACACCGTGCCAGTACAGGACGGTGCCTGCCCGTGGGACCGCTGGGGGAGCGAGAATCTGACCGGCGTGCTCGGAGGCAACAGTGCGTGGCCCCTCTGCGGTCCCGGCGCCAGACTGACCTACGGGCTCACAGTCCCAACGAAGCATCGGGGTCGGCGGGCAGGCACCGCGATCATGTTTTCACGCCAGCAAGGCGTACCCGAAAGGGATCAGGGGGACTGACCTGTGAAGTCTCCGACAGCAGCAGCGCCGCCCCCCACCTGCGGCACTCCCGCACCACCGACGAAGGCGGCCGCGGTCTGCTGCTGGTCTCGGAGTTCGCACAGCGGTGGGGGACCCGTTACGAAGACCGGGGCAAGACCATCTGGGCCGAGCAGCAACTCGCCTCAGCCGTATGACCGAGCCAGCCGGCCGCGCGACCCGAGGAGCGTCCGCCGGTCGGCACGCGCGGGAGTCGAGCACGTTGCTCGCGGCCTCTGGACACCCCCGGACCCCTATGTTGTCATGTTCACGAGGCCATCGCTTTACAACGTTGTAAGGGGAGTTCGGGAGAGATGAGGGGCTGCCCGCCGTGGTGGGCGCTCATCGTGCGGCGTCAGTGAGCAGACCGTGTCAGGCCACCGTTCAGGCTCGGAGGGGTACGTCATGGTGAGGTTGGGCAGATGGTGGGGCGCGGCGGCCGCCGTGGCGTTGCTCAGCAGTCTCCTGGGTGGGACTGGCGCAGCGCCTGCCGCGGCCGGAGTTCCGGCCGCGTCCGGTTCCCCGGCTCCGGCGGGCACATCGTTCCTCGACCACGACGCGTTGTTGAAGGGCGTGCAGGACCCGGCCTGGTTCAAGGCCAACATCCCCTTCCTGGACGTGCCCGACCAGCAGATCCGGGACGTGTACTACTACCGCTGGCAGACCTACAAGGAACATCTGGTCTACACCGGGCCGGAGTACGGCTGGCTGTCGAGCGAGTTCCTCCAGCCGGTCGGCTACGGCGCTCCGTACGGGGGGATCTCGGCCGCGGCCGGCCACCAGATCACCGAGGGGCGGTGGCTGCGCGACCAGTCGTACGCCAAGGACGTCGTCGACTACTGGCTCGGGGGCCCGGGACAGTTCTCCAAACCGCAGACCGACCAGGTGAACGCCGACACCTCGGACTGGGCCCACGAGTACAGCTTCTGGGCGGCCGACGCGGTGTGGCAGCAGATGCTGGCCACCGGGGACCGGAGCTTCGCGCAGTCCCAGTTGGCGTCGCTCGTCAAGCAGTACGACGGCTGGGGCAACCACTTCAACCCGGCTCTGGGTCTGTACTGGCAGGCACCGGTGTGGGACGCGACGGAGTACTCCGCCTCGTCGTACGAGTCCGCCGATCCGTATCACGGGGGGTATGGCTACCGGCCGACGATCAACGCCTACCAGTACGGCGACGCGCGGGCGATCGCCGCCATCGCCGCGCTGGCGGGCGACACCGGCACGGCGGACGACTTCCGAGCCCGCGCCGGCGCGCTGCGGAGCGCGGTGCAGGCGCATCTGTGGGACGCGGGGCGGCAGTTCTACTACGGTGTGGCCCGCGACAACAACCCGTCACTGGGCAAGACCGGCAGCCGCGAGCTGATGGGCTATCTGCCCTGGATGTTCGACATGGCACCGGCTGCGAATGCCGGAGCGTTCGCCCAACTCAAGGACTCCAACGGGTTCGCCGCCCCCTACGGGCCGACGACGGTGGAACGGCGCAGCCCCTGGTTCATGTACCAGGCCGGCAGTTGCTGCCGCTGGGACGGCCCCTCCTGGCCGTTCGCGACGTCCCAGACGCTGACGGCGGCGGCGAACCTGCTGGAGGACTACCCGGCCCAGTCGGCGTTCTCCAACAGCGACTACGTCCGACTGCTGCACACCTATGCCGCCACCCAGTACCGGGGCGGTGCCCCCTACGTCGCCGAGGCCCATGACCCGGACAGCGCCAACTGGCTCTACGACGGGAACAACCACAGCGAGGACTACAACCACTCCACCTACAACGACAACGTCATCTCCGGACTCATCGGCCTGCGGGGCCAGAGCGACGACACCCTGGTCGTCAAACCGCTCGCACCCTCCGGCTGGGACTACTTCGCGCTGGAGAACACCCCGTACCACGGACACAACGTGACCGTACTGTGGGACCGCACCGGAAGCCGTTACGGCCAGGGGGCCGGCCTGCACGTCTACGTCGACGGCAGCCAGGTCGCCGCCAGGACGGAACTCGGCGCGGTCACGGTCGACGTGGGCGCGCCGAACACCCCGCCGAGCGCGGACGCCACCGTGGACACAGCCGCCAACGGGCAGCGCTTCGCGTCCGGTCCGCAGCCCTTCGCCTCCTACACCTCCAGCTACGACAACGTCTGGAACGCCGTCGACGGCATCGTCTACCGGCAGGGCATTCCCGAGAACAGCCGATGGACCTCGTACGCCACCGGCCACCCCAGCGACTACTACGGCGTCGACTTCGGCCGCGCCCAGAAGACCGGTGACGTGCGGCTGTACTTCTACGACGACGGTGGCGGGGTGCGTACCCCGGCCGACTACGACCTGCAGTACTGGACCGGCACCGCATGGGCCACCGTGCCCGGCCAGACCCGCTCTCCGGCGGCACCCACCGCGAACGCCGAGAACGAGATCACCTTCCCCGCCCTGACGACCAGCCGGCTGCGCGTCGTGGCACCCAACGCCGGCGGCGGTACCGGTTGGGGTCTGTCGGAGTTCCAGGTGTGGGCCGCGCCCGTCTTCCAGATCGCCAATGTCAACAGCGGCAAACTCCTCGCTGTCGAGCACGCCTCGCTCTCCGACAGCGCCGACGTGCAGCAGTACTCGGACACGGGCACCCCGGACCACCTGTGGAAACTCGTCAAAGCCGGCAGCGGCTGGTACAAGATCGTCAATGTCAACAGCGGTCTGCTCCTCGCCGTGCAGGGCGCATCGACCGCCCTGAGCGCCCAGGTTCAGCAGTACCACTACAACGGCACCAGCGATCACTTGTGGCGGCTGATCGACGCCGACGGCGGCCAGTACAAGATCGTCAACAAGAACAGCGGTCTGCTGCTCGGCGTCGCCGGCATGTCCACCAGCGACAGCGCCGACGTCGTCCAGTACTCCGACAACGGCACCGCGGACCATCTGTGGACCCTGCGGTCAGCCGCGACGCCGTAGACCGACGACCACGACCGGACACGGCAGGCGAGAGGTTCGGAGGGAGACGTCAGAAGTCGGGCATCGACTCCACCCACTGGGCACGCCAGTCGGGTGGAGCGAACGGATCCGCGAAGTACTGGGTCTCGTGGACGACCTTGCCGTCGCGGAATTCCATGATGCTGATGGTGGACGCCGGCTTCCCGTCGTAATCGATCACGTATTCAGTGATCCAGAGGTCTCCACTGCCGAGAATCCGGCGGATGGTGAACGTGAGCTCGGCCGGATGGTGCGAGCGCAGCGCCTGTAGATTGCGGCGACCGTGGATGCGCTCACCCGACTGGGGATAATCAGTGATCACGTCGTCGTGATAGATCTCGTGCTCGGTGTCCTGGTCCCCCGCGGCGGACGCCGCCCAGTGGCGGTCCAGCGCCGCGCGAATCTCCTGGTCGCCCATCGGGTTTCCTCCGACCACAGAAAGTATCGGACGCGTTCCCCCTCCGACGTCCCGGCCTCCTGGGAACCAGCGTAGTCGCCGGGCCGGCTGCACGGGTGGGCGAGGCGCCCCCGTGGGAGGCCGCCTCGCCGCCACGGATCAGGCCCAGGTCATGTTGATCCCGGGAGAAGAGGCTCAGTTCGTCGCGTCCGGTGATCGGACGTATGGTCAGGCTGTTCAGGTCCACGGTCGAGTCATGCTCCAGTGAAGGGCGCTCGTCCGTTCCGAGGTCAGATCCTGTCCGTACCCCGGGAGGAGACGAGCGCGGTGGTCGCGGAGATCATCTGCTTGTCCCTCCTCTCCCCTTGATACGTCTTCTTGACATGTCTTCAGCTTCGGGCCGAAGGATCGGTGACTACATCTGGCCGACCGCGGTCCGTGACCGCAATCCCTTTTTCGGTCCGGGCAGGCGTGGCGAGGTGTCCCCGGCCGTGGTCCGGCGTGGTGCCGGGGACACCCGTGTGCGACGTGGATCAGCCGGAGGTCGCCGGGGCGGCCTTCAGCCGGAGGTTCGCGCGGACCGTCCGGTCCGCACGCACCTTGGTCGTTCGGTACGCGGTGACGTGGCCGGGAGCGCTCACGCGCAGCGTGTGCCTGCCCGGGCCGGCGACGAACAGGGTGTAGAAGCCGTCGCCGACGGCCGTGTCGTCCGGCGTCGCCACGCTGACCGTCGTGGCGTCCGACTGCCGGGAGTCGGCCACGGTGGCGCCGACCAGGCCCGCGCCCGTGCGGCTGTCGCGGACGGTGCCGACGGTCAGGCCGCCGGACACCGGTACGAGGTCGCGCGTGCCGACGTACACGTCGTCGACGGACCAGTAGTAGCCCCAGTTCGCCACGAAGTGGAAGCGCAGTTGGACCGCCTTGTCACCCGCGTACGCCCGCAGTGGGACGTGCACGGTCCGGTGGTCCCTGCCGTCCCCGCTCGTGGAGGAGGTGGCCCAGGCCGTCTGCCAGGTGGTGCCGCCGTCGGTGGTGACGTCCACGCTCATCTGCTGGTTGTTCGGGTTGTACAAATAGGCAGTCTTGAAGTCGAGTTCGGCCGACTCGCTGCCGGAGAAGTCGTACACCGGACTGATCAACTGGCTGTCCTGGTGCGGGCCGATCGGCCAGTTGTCACTCTCGACGACCGCGAAGGAGCCGCTGCCGCCGGTCGCGTTGCCGCGCTGGATCGGGTCGTCGAACTCCCAGCCGTTGTCGGTCCCGGAGGCGTTGGCCACCGTCCACCCCTGCGGGGCCGAGGTGTTGGAGTCGAACGTCTCCGTGGTGCCCTCGCGTCGCAGGGTGTAGCCGACGGCCGTGGCGGAATCGGGGTCCGCGGCCAGGGTGAAGTTCCTGCCGACCGGGTGTCCGCCGACAGAGACGGTCTGTTCGGCGGTCTCGTATCCGGGCAGCGCGGCGGCGACTTCGAGGCCGTAGTCCGCGCCCTTGGGCAGGGAGAGCGCGTAGGCGCCGGTGGCGGGGTCGGTCCAGACCGGGGCTTCGGGAGAACCGTCCACCGTGACCTTGGCGTAGAGCGGCCAGCCGTGGCCGGAGCCGTCCTTGACGGTGCCGTGGACCTTCTCGCGCGGGATCGCGGCGAGGCGGAAGTCGCGGGTCAGGGACTGGCCGTCGGCGACGGTGAGGGTGGCGGGGGCCGAGGCGGTGTAGCCGAAGGCGCGGACCGTGAGGTCCTTGACAGTGCCCGCGGGCAGGTCCAGCTGGTAGGCGCCCCGGCTGTCGGTCGTCGCGACGTCCAGACCCGAGCCCACGGTCGCGTGGGCGACGGGCTTGCCGGACTTCGCGTCCTTGACCGTGCCCGACAGCGTGCCGTGCGGCCCGCTGCGGAACGCGGCCAGGCCTGCGGGGGTGCCGAGGCCGGTCGGGCCGTCGTAACCGGGACCGGCATGGCACAGGTAATCGGTGGTGCAGGTGCCGTTGGTACCGGTGGTGACGTCGTTCAACCCGGCGCCGCCGGCCGCGTACGGGTACGAGGCGGGGGAGGTGCCGGGGCGAGGGGCGCCCGCGAGCGCGTACACCGAGGCGATCAGCGGGGTGGCGGCGCTGGTGCCCCCGTACCGCTGCCAGCCGACACCGCCCGCACCGTACGTCAGATAGACGGCAACGTTGTCAGCGACCGCGGAGACATCCGACACGCTGCGGCCGGTGCACCCGGAGTCCTTCTGGTAGTCGGGCTTCGCCTGGTACTGCGCGCACCCGGAGCCGGGTCCGTAGGGGTCACGTGCCCAGACCGTCTCCGTCCAGCCGCGGGCGGTGTCCGGCGCGGGAGTGAGCGCGGTTCCGCCGACGGCGGTCACGAAGGGCAGCGTCGAGGGGAACGAGACTCCGTACCGGTTGTCGCCGGTGGCCGCGACCACGGCGACGCCGGGATGGTCGTAGGAGGCGCCGTAGGTGGACAGGTCGGAGGCGAAGTCACCCGGCCGGCCATAGGAGTTGGACACGTACTTGGCGCCGAGGGCGACGGCGCGGTCGACACCGGCGGCGAGGTTCTCCAGACCGTCGTTGTCCGTCTCGACGAGGAGGATGTGAGCGCCCGGGGCCGATGCGGAGACCATGTCCAGGTCGAGGGCGATCTCGCCCGCCCACGATTCACTGGGCTGCGGGTAGGAGGTGCCGCCGCGCTGGTCGACCTTGCTGAAGCAGCCGTTGGCGGTCGTACAGGCGGGGAGGCCGTACTGCGCGCGGTAGACGGCCAGATCGGCCTCGGCGTGGGGGTTGTCGTACGCGTCGACGATCGCGATCGTCTGGCCTGCGCCGCCGTCCGCGGGCAGACTGTAGGCGCTCTGGATGTCCTGGGGGCCGAGCCCGGCGGGGGTGGCCGTGGCACCGAGCCGCATGACGGGAGTCTCGTCGGCGGCGCGCATCGCGTAGCAGGTCGCCCGGTCCTTGCCGGGCGTCCCGCACACGGGCTCGAGCCGGGTCGGGGTGTTCTGTCCGTTCGCGTCCGTCGCGGTCGCCGCTGCCGGCGTCCCGGCGAGAACGTGTGGGGAGTCGGAGGCCTGGGCCGCCTGCGCCGAAGGCAGCCCCCCCCAGCAGTACGAGGGTCGCGGCCGCCCCCAGCGCCACGACACCTCGGCCGAGTATGCGGAAGCCGGTGGCGGCACTTCTCGCGGGTGGTGATGTCGACACTGTTCACCAATCCATGAAAGGGCCCAACGCGGGCCCAGCGGTCGCGGATTCACATCCGCCGATGATCAATTACGAGTCCCGGACGACGACGTGTCAATGCATCACTTGTTAGAGCCGCATTTCGCAGGCACGCATATCGGCGACAACCCTGACAAGCGGGTTCGCTGAGAGGACTCCGGGTACCGCAGGTCATGGCGAGCGCTTGCTGCCCACGGTCGGCCGGCAGCGCTTCGTCGCCCGGCCGTGGTTCTCGTACCGGACCAGGCACCAGTCGGCGACGGGCCACTGGAGTGGTGTGCGGCGAGAACGGCACCCCCGCGCGGCGCGGGTCCGGGGGATCGGTCCGGGATCCGCGTTTAATCGCGCCGGAGAACCGAAGCGCCAGGCGCCCAGAGCACTGACGGGCTCGGATCTCCGAGCCATGTCCCACAGCGCTTGAGGGAGATTGCCATGAGCGGCACCACGCAATTGCCGACACCGTCAGGTCCCTACCTGGACGAAGGACTGCTGCCCGCCGATTTCTACGCCTTCGAGGAACTGCTCACGGACAGCGAGCGGGAGAAGATCGAGTCCGTCCGCGGGTTCCTCCGCACGCAGGCCGCTCCGATCGTCGACGACTACTGGGCCCGGGCCGAATTCCCCTTCCAGTTGGTCGAGGGCTTCGGGAATCTCGGGCTGGTGGACTGGGCCGACCCGGACTCCACGGAATCCAGGCCGACGAACCTCTTCTCAGGCTTCCTCGCCCTCGAGTTGGCACATGCCGACGCGTCCTTGGCGACGTTCTCCGGCGTGCACACGGGTCTGGCGATGGGCACCATCCTCGCCTGTGGCTCCGACGAACAGAAAAGGCGTTGGCTGCCGGCGATGAGCCGCTTCGAGAAGATCGGTGCCTTCGCCCTGACCGAGCCGCACGGGGGTTCCGACGTGGCGGGCGGTCTGCGCACGACCGCGCGCAGGGACGGCGACGAGTGGGTCCTCGACGGAGCCAAGCGGTGGATCGGAAACGCGACGTTCGCCGACCTGGTGGTCGTCTGGGCCCGTGATGTCGACACGCAGCACGTCCTGGGCTTCGTCGTGGAGAAGGACACCCCCGGGTTCACCGCGACGAAGATCGAGAACAAGATGGCGCTGCGCATCGTGCAGAACGCCGACATCGTGCTCGAGGGCTGCCGCGTTCCCGAGGCCAACCGGCTGCAGAACGCGAACACCTTCAAGGACACCGCCAACATCCTGCGCCAGACACGCAGCGGCGTGGCGTGGCAGGCGGTGGGGGTGATGTTCGGCGCCTACGAGATCGCCCTGCAGTACGCGAAGGAACGCGAGCAGTTCGGGCGCCCGATCGGAGGCTTCCAGCTCGTGCAGGACCTGCTCGTGAAGATGCTCGGCAACGCCACGGCCTCGTGCGGGATGGTGACGCGCCTGGCCCAGTTGCAGGACGCCGGGATCTTCCGGGACGAGCAGTCGGCTCTGGCGAAGGCGTACTGCACCGTGCGGATGCGCGAGAACGTGGGTTGGGCCAGGGAACTCCTGGCCGGCAACGGCATCGTCCTCGACTACAAGGTCGGCCGCTTCGTCGCCGACGCCGAGGCCCTCTACTCGTACGAGGGCACGCGGGAGATCCAGACCCTGATCGTCGGACGCGCCGTCACCGGCGGCCTCAGCGCCTTCGTGAAGTGATGACGATGACCACCGAATCCGTCTTCACCGGCCTGAAGGTCCTCGATGCGTCCTCGTTCATCGCGGGACCGGCCGCGGCGACCATGCTCTCCGACTTCGGAGCGGACGTCATCAAGATCGAGCCGCCGGGGATGGGCGACCCCCAACGGCGGCTGAGTTCCGTGCCACCCAGTCCGCGGGCCCAGGCCAACTACGGCTGGCACCTCGCCAACCGCAACAAGCGGGGCATGGTCATCGACCTGAAGTCACCGGCTGCTGTCGAGGTCCTCGAGCGACTCGTCCGGTGGGCCGACGTGGTGATCACCAACTTCCCGCACGGCACACGCGAGAAGCTGCACCTCGGCTACGAGGAGGTCGCGGGCTGGAACCCGAAGGTCGTCTACGCCGACATCACCGGCTTCGGGGACGCCGGCCCCGACGCACGGCAGCCGGGCTTCGACCTGACCGCCTACTGGTCGCGCAGCGGCCTGCTGGCCTCCACCCGCGACGCGGGAGCCCCGCCGACCGTCCCGGTCTGGGGCAGCGGCGACTACACGACCGCGATCGCCCTCTACGCCGCGATCACGACCGCCCTCTACCGCCGCGAACGGACCGGACAAGGCGCCGACGTCGGAACCTCGCTGCTCGCCACCGGGGTCTGGGCCACGGGAACACTCGTGGCCGGCGCACTCGCCGGCGGCACACCGTTCGAGCTGCACGACCGGAAGGCGCCCGCGAACCCGCTGATCAACCCGTACCGGACCGCGGACGGCGAGTGGTTCATGCTCGTCGCCTCGCCCTCGCACTGGCCGGGGCTGACACGGGCCATCGGACACCCCGAGCTGCTCGAGGATCCCCGCTTCGCGGATCTCGAGGGCTTCGTCCGGAACGCCGCCGCGCTGAGCGAGATGCTCGACACCGAGTTCCGGTCGCGGCCCTTCGCCCACTGGACGGACGTCCTGGGGCGGGAACGCATCACATACAGCCTCATCCAGACGCCCGAGGAGACCGCCCAGGACCCGCAGTTGCGCGCCAACGACATCGTGGTGCCCCTGGAAGGGGTCGAGGGGCTGGCGGAGACCATCAGCAGTCCCGTCAACCTGCGCGGAGTACCGAAGGCGTCGGCGAAGCGGGCACCGGACCTGGGCGAGCACAACGACGAGATCCTCACCCAGCTGGGATTCGACCCCACCGAGATCGCCGAACTGCGCACCCAGGGAGCGATTCCCGGGACCACGGGCGCGGAGGCTCAGTCGTCTTGAGCACGACGTTCCGCCGCTTCCCGACCGGGGATTCGGCGGCCTCGCGCGCACGACGGCGCACAACTCGTTGATCCCCGCGGCCGGGGCCGGCCCCGGCCGCGGAGCCGAAACGGTGACCGAGGGCCACGTACCGTCCGACGCAGTCGGCGAGAAGCATCTCCCGACGGTTTCCCCCCGACGTGTCCGTGGTTCTCCACCGTCGGCGCAGCCTCTCCGTCATGGACGCCATCGGATCGTGTCCGGCGCACCCGGAGGTGGGGATGGCTCGCTTGCGCAGCCAGCGGCGCCTGGAGAGGGACTGCGGGTCGTGGTTGCGCAACAGTTGCTGGCACTCGCGCCCGGCCTCGCATGGTCTTTCGTACCGATGCCGCCGCAGCGATCGCGGGTTGAGCTTTACGCGGCCAGCCGACGTGACGTCCCGCACCGGGACATCGAACCGTCGCGGAGACCGTGTGCCGACGAGATGGCGCGCGGGCCTCGCGGCGTCGACTTCATCACGATCGACGGGAGCGCGCCCGAACACCCCAACCGCTCCGAGGCATTGGCCAAGACAGGGCCAGGTCGCCGGGAATAGCCATCGTTGCGGTGACCGTCATCTGGCGTTCATACCTGTCTCACCGCTCCGGTCGACCGTGCTTCCTAGCGTCCGTGAGTGCGCGCACCGCTGACCTGCCGCAGCCCCCTGTCAGGTTCGGAGCGCTGCTGTCCGGTCGGTGTGCAACTGCACCCGACGACGCGAAAGGCCCCTGGAATGTCCGAAGAACCCAAGCAAACCAGAATCTCTCGTCGCAACGCGCTCGGCCTGTTCGGCGCGACAGTGTCCGGCGCCGCCGCCGGGCCCCTGGTCCTCGGCGCCGGAACCGCCGAGGCGGTCCCGGCGAAGTCGGAGGTCACCGGTCTCACCACCGGCTCGGCCACCACCCCCGTCCAGGGCCTGCACCTGACCTTCGGCGCCGACCCACGCAGCCAGATGGTCGTCTCGTGGGTCACCGACGCGGCCGTCAAGAACCCTCGGGTCGTTTACGGCACGCTGAGTGGCGGCTTCGGCTCCACAGTGCACGCGACGACGAAGACCTACGTGGACGGCACCTCCGGGCGGACCGTCTGGGTCCATCACGCGCTGATCAGCAAGCTCAGGGCCGACACCGACTACCTGTACGCGGCCCAGCACGACGGCGCCACCCCCGACGCCGGCACCTTCCACACGGCGCCGTCCGGCCGAGCTCCGTTCACCTTCACCAGCTTCGGCGACCAGGGTGCGCCCAGTGTGACCTGGAAGACGGGAGCGAACCCGGCCGACGCCTCGGGCCGGGACTTCGAGCCCAACGCTACGCCCGCCGCTGCCGACATCGTCACCGGCGTCGAGAAGGTCGGCCCGCTGTTCCACCTCCTCAACGGTGACCTCTGCTACGCCAACACCGGGCCCGACCGCATTCGCGTCTGGCACGACTTCCTCACCAACAACAGCCGCTCAGCGCGATTCCGTCCGTGGATGCCGTGCGCGGGCAACCATGAGATCGAGCTGGGCAACGGCAAGCTCGGTCTCGACGCGTACCAGACCTACTTCGAGCTGCCCTCGACCGAGACCCAGCCCGAGCTCGACAACCTCTGGTACTCCTTCACGGTCGGCTCGGTGAAGGTGATCTCCCTGCAGAACGACGACATCGCCCTGCAGGAGGGCGGCGACATCTACATCAACGGCTACTCCGGCGGTCGGCAGCTCGCCTGGCTGGAGAAGGAGCTCAAGTCGGCACGGGCTTCGAAGGACATCGACTGGATCGTCATCTGCATGCACCAGGTGATGATCAGCTCGGCGACCGCCGCGAACGGCGCCGATGTCGCGCTGCGTGCGGCGTACGGCCCGCTGTTCGACAAGTACGGTGTCGACCTGGTGGTCTGTGGCCACGAGCACGACTACGAGCGCTCGTTGGCGGTGCGTGGCGTCGTCCCCGGCAGCGTCACCCTCACACCCAACCCGAGTCAGACCGCACTCGACGTGATCGACAGTGCGCACGGCACGACGCACATGGTCCTCGGCGGTGGCGGCGTGTCCGGCATCACCAACAACAGCTTCACCACAGACGACGCCGACGGTCACGGACATCACTCGGCATACGTCCAGATGGAGCATGTCGGCAAGTTCAACTCGGTCAAGGAGAAGGAGACGGCGGTTTGGATCGGCGTGCGCGACGCGGAGCATCCGTACGGCTTCGCCGAGTTCGCCGTCGACCCGGGCCGTCACCCCGGTGACATGACCCGCATCCACGTCACCTACTACAACATCATCACGCCTACAGGTGAGCTGTCGGTCTTCGAGAAGTTCACGCTCCAACGCCGTCGTAGCGACGGCGGCCACGGCCGGCACTGACCCACCGCGACCAGCAGCAGTAGGTCGTCAACGCCTGGGGCCGGGACGACGTCCCGGCCCCAGGTGCTGCCGGCCAGGAGCCCTTGGCATGTGGGTCTCGAACACCAAATCGGGACGCGACATGCTCACCGCAGACCAACTCGCCGCACCCAGAATGAGTTGGGGGACGTCGGCATCCGGCGAGCCAGGCCGTGGTGCGTTCGATGGTCCAGCGGTGCCGGCCCAGGCGTTGGCTGGCGTCTGTGCCCGCGTCGGGTGATCGGCGGTATGCCCTTCACCCGCGGGATGAGGGCTTGGCTGTCGTGCGGGTTCGCGGCGGAGATACCGACGGACAGGGGCAGACCGGTCCGGTCGGTGACCAAATGGATCTTCGGGCCGTACCTGCCCCGGTCTACAGGATTCGGGCCTGCCAGCTCCCCTTTTTCAGCGCGCGCACGTTCCCCGAGCCGATGGCGCAGCGGGAGCAGTCCAGCGGACGGGTCGGCGCCTCCGGCACCACTCGCTGGAACAACTGCCCCGACTCGTCCGGCACCAGCCGCTCGACGATCTCCACACCCAGAGGCTATCGAGCGAGCCGAATGGGATGGCCCGTTAGCGCGTGGACCAGTTCTGCGTTGCTTGGTCCATCAACGTCTGGAGGCGGAGGCCACGCTGAGCATCGAGGTCGCTGCGACTGTTGGTCCGTACGGCGGTGGCGAACTCCCGGCGCAGGACGGGCCAGCACTCCTCGTGGTCGATCTCCGCCGTGTCGTAGGCCAACGTGGTTTCCGGGCCGAACAGTTCTACGCGGGTGAGCGCCCCGGGGACATTGACGGAGCCGGACAGGGAGGCCTGGCTGACCGCGCCGTTGGCGTGTTCGCAGGTGAGCTCGATCCACCGGCGGGGGTCACCGGTGCTGCGAATGGCGGTGATGGGGCTGATCGCGTCCAGGAGGTCGATGAGGTGCGGCCCCAGATCCAGGAGGGCGCCGTGCTCCAGTCGCCAGCCGGTGGCGAACTCCCCGCCCAGGAAGGCCCCGTGCAGGTAGCACGAGCGCGCCCCGGACACGTTCATGCGATGGGCGTCCGCCAGGAAGGCCCGGGTCACCGGGTGGTAGCGCTTGGTGAGGACGAGCTGTGAGACGACGTCGGCCTCGGCGACCGCGTCCGCGATGCGCCGCGCGCTCGGCAGGTCGGGGCCCAGCGGCTTCTCCAGCAGCACGGCCTTGCCCCGCTTGGCCGCGAGCGGGGCAAGTTCGGCCTGGACGACCGGCGGGACGGCGAACGCCACCGCCTCGCAGCGGTCCAGGAGTTCGTCGTAGGAGGCGGCGACGTGCGCCCCGTACGGTGCCGCGGTCAGTCGGGCGGCTTCCGCTCTGCGGGCCCAGACCGCGGTGAGCCGTGTCTCCGGACCCTCGGCGAGGATGCGTGCGTGCATGGCCCGGGCCCACGGGCCGGCGCCCACGAGTCCGATCTCGACGGGTCGATGGGACCAGGGGGAGGTGTCGCTGATCACGGTGTTCCTGTCTGTGCGGAGGGCTCGTCCGTCAGGCGGCGAGCCGCTCGAGCCGTGCATCGGCGCGAGCGGGGGAGTAGAGGACGTCGGTGACCATCGCGGCGGCGCCGATGAGGCCTGCGTGGTCGCCGAGCCGGGAGGTGACGATCTGGAGGTTGGCGGTGTTACGGGGCATCGCGCGCTGGTAGATGAGCTCACGTACCCCCGTGACGAAGGGGGCTCCGGAGAGGTCGCCCGCGAGCATCAGCACGCCCGGGTTGAGGAGGGTGACGACGGTCACCAGGACCTCACCCACCCGCCGTCCGGCCGCGCGTGCCAGGTTGATCGCGTCGGGGTTGCCTTCCGTCAGAAGACGCTTGACGTCCGATCCCGAACTTGTCCGCTGTCCCATGGCGGTCAGTTGCCTCGCGAGCGCCCCACCGCTGGCGACGGCGGCCAGGCACCCGTGCGATCCGCACATGCACACGGCGTCAGGCCGGTCGTGCAGGCGGATATGGCCGATGTCGCCGGCTCCTCCGTCGATGCCGCGGTACACGGCGTCGTTGATGACGACCCCGGCGCCGATCCCCGTTGACACCTTGATCAGGACGAAGGCCGAGCAGTCACGATGGTTGGCCTGCTGCTCGGCCAGTGCCATGAGATTGGCGTCGTTGTCGACGAAGACGGGAATCGGTCCGCTCTCCATATGGGGGCCCACATGCTCGGCATACGCCTGCTGCAGGCGTTCACGGATCGGGTACCGGTCCCAGCCGGGCATGATCGGGGGTTCGACGATGCGCCCGATCTCCCAGTCGACGGGCCCCGGCACGGACAGTCCGATGCCGCAGACACGGGTGGGTTCGACGCCGGCTGCGGCGATCAGGTCAGGGAACCAGCGGGCCAGTTGATCCAGTACTTCCTCGGGCCCGTGGGTGATGTCCAGCGCGGCGGTGGTCTCGGCGAGGATGTTCCCCGAGAGATCGAGGACCGCCGCATGGGCGTGCCGGGTCTCCAGATCCACGGCGATGATCGAGGCGTGTGCGCGGTCGAAGTCGAGGCGGTGGGAGGGCCGGCCGCCGGTGGAGGTGCCCGTGGTGTGCCGCAGCCACCCGGCACCGTTGAGGAGGTCGAGGCGCTGTCCGATGGTGGAGCGGGACAGACCGGTGGCGCGTTGCAGGTCGGCGCGGGTGTTGGCGCGGCCGCTGCGGATGAGTTGTAGCAGGTCCCCCGCGCTGACCTGGTTCTGCGTCATCAAGGTGTCCCCTATGGTTCAGCTCTTGTCGGCGCCGCTGGTGAGGCCTTCGGTGAGCAGGCGTTCGGCGGCGAAGAACAGAAGTACCACGGGGATGGTCAGCACCACGGATCCGGCCATGAGGACGGTCTTGGGTACTTCGATGCCGTTGGACAGCTGTGCCAGCCCCAGTGAGACGGTCCAGTTGGCGGGATCGGCCGCGAGGAAGAGCAGCGCGAAGAGGAACTCGTTCCAGGCGATCATGAAGACGTAGAGACCGGTGGCCATCAAGGAAGGCAGGGCGAGCGGCAGGATCACCTTGCGCATGGTCTGCAGTCGGCTGGCGCCGTCGAGGGCGGCGGCCTCCTCGATGGACTGAGGGATGGTGACGAGGTAGTTCTTCAGCATGTAGATCGACACGGGCACCGTCTGGGCGATGTAGACGATGGCGAGCCCGACGAGGCTGGAGGACAGGCCCAGTTTGGCGAAGAGGACGAACAGGGGGACGGCCAGCAGGGTCGAGGGGAAGAGGTAGACGGCCAGGAAGAGTGCGCTGATCTGGCGGTGTCCGAAGAACTTCAGACGGCTGACGGCGTAGGCGCCGGGCACTGCGGCCAGGAGCGTGAGGACGACCGTGCCGAGGGACACCAGCGCGGAGTTGACGAGAAATCTGAAGAAACCCTGGCCGCCGTTGTCGGTGGATCGCAGGACGTCGCGGTAGGTCGACAGCGTGAGGTCCTTGGTGGACACCCACAGGGATCCCGGGTCGAGCAGGAGGGCGTCGATGGGCTTCAGCGACAGCAGCAGCATGTAGTAGAAGGGGACGATGGTGATCACTGCGAGGAACGCGATGACGATCCAGCGCAGGACGCCGAACAGTCTGTCCTCGAACTGGGCCCTGGTGAGGGCGGCCTTGCGGGTCACGATTCCTCCTGGACCTTGTTGCCGAAGAACTTGAAGTAGAGGCCCAGCAGGACGGCCAGCGCTGCGGCCAGGACAAGGGCCTGGGCGGAAGCGGCTCCGATGTCGTAGCGGGCGGTGAGGAAGTCGTAGACCCGGACTGCGGCGACATCGGTGCCGGCTCCGCCGCCGGTCAGCAGGTAGACGTCGTCGAACTTGTTGAAGGTGAGCATGAATCGCAGGACGCACAGCAGGGCGATGACGGGCATCAACTGGGGGAGCAGGACGTAGCGGAAGCGCTGGGAGGTGGTGGCTCCGTCGACCTTGGCGGCCTCCTCGAGTCCGCCGGGGAGTGCCTGGAGGCGGGCGAGGATGAAGAGGAAGGCGAAGGGGAAGTAGCGCCAGCACTCGAAGGCGATGACGGTCAGCAGGGCCAACGGGATGTCGAAGTGCAGGCCCAGCAGGTGCACTTCGTACTCGCGGGTGGAGAGGAAGGCGATGGGGTCGTCCCAGCCGAACAGCCGGCGGCCCCAGTCGTTGACGATGCCGTACTGGGGGCTCAAGGCGACTTCCCAGACGAAGGACACGGCCACGACGGGTGCGCAGTAGGGCAGCAGCATCGCGGCGCGCAGCAGGCCGCGCCCGCGGAAGGGCTTGCGCAGCGCCAGGGCGGCGATCAGACCGAGGACGACGGACCCGAGAGTGGCGCCGATGGTGTAGAGCAGCGTGGTGGTGAGACTGGACCAGAATCCTGCTGAGTCGAAGACCTGACTGAAGTTGTCCAGCGACCAGTTGCCGAACAGTCCCATGCCCTGGATGTCGACGAGCTTGGCGTGCTGGAAGGCGAGCAGCACCGTCCACAGGATGGGCAGGATGACCACCACGAGGACGACGACAAAGGTGGGCGAGACGAAGGCGAGTCCCGCGCGGTTGGCGCGGCGGCTGGCGGTCATGGGACGGCGTGTTCGGGGGGCAGGGGGATCCGACGGCTGGTGCGGAGGCTGGTGGCGCTGCGCGGTGTCGGAGGGTGCTGTTGTCATGGCGAGACCTTCGTGACGTGCATGCGGGCGCTACTGGAGGGACTTCTTGAGGGCGGCGACGTCGTTGTCGGCTTGATGGGCGGCCTCGGAGGGCGAGGCCTGTCCCCCGGTCATGGCGCCGATGGCCTTGGGCACCGGGAGCTCGCCGTTGGTGGCGCCCACGAGAGCTCCGTCACCCTGGGTGATGCCCCAGCGGCGCATGTTGCTGACGCCGTCCACGATCTGGTTCAGCACACTTGCCGGGTAGGCCTGGTCGAACGGCTTCTTGGTGTCGACTCCGATGTCGCTGTGCCGCCAGGCGCTGATGTAGCGCTCGGGCTGGGCGGCCGTGCCGTGTCGGACGGGGATCTTGCCCTCGGGCGACATACCGAACCAGGACTCGTAGCCGGTGCCCATCATGTATTCGATGAACTGGCGGGACGCGGCCGTCTCGGCTGTCTTGGTGGTCACCCAGGAGGTGATCTCGCCGAACTGGGCCGCGTTCGTCGCGTCGGGGCCCTTCAGCGCGGTGACGATTCCACTGTTGGCGGAGAGGTAGCGGGAGTCCTTCTTGCACTGCGGGCAGCTGGGCAGAGCGTCCTTGCGCAGGCCGGCGAGTTCGTCCAGCAGGAACGAGGACCAGATGATCATGGACGAGCCACCGGCGAAGTAGGTGGCACGCGTCGAGTCCACACTCTGGGTGCCGGGGGCGCCGTAGGTGCGGGCCAGTGTGTCGTAGGTGCGAAAGGCCGTTTCGCACTGGGGAGATTCGAGAGCGACGGCGTGCTGATCGTCGACGAGCTGGCAGTTGTTGGCCAGGGCGACGCTCTCGAAGCTCTGGGATGTGAAGACGTCGCCGGGATCGGTGGCCGCCGAAATGCCGTCGTGTCCCTTGCTGGTGAGCGCCTTGGCGGCGGCCACCGCGCGGCCGTAGGTGTCCGGAGCGGCGAGGTGCTTCTGGTCGAACTGGTCCTTGCGGTAGACGAGTAGCTGCAGCCAGGCGTCGGAGGGTACGCCGAGGCTGGTGGGGCCGTCGGACGTGAGAGCGAGCGCGTTGGCGTTGAAGCTCTTGCGACCGAGCTCGTCGATGATCTGCCGGGGCATGGCCGTGTTGAGCAGGCCGTTTGTATACATTTGCCATACCTGGCCCATAGGGGCGGCGCCGATGACGTCGGGCAGTTTGCCCGAAGCTGCGGCTGACATGATGAGTTGTGGCATTTGCCCCTCGTCGACCCCCACGAGGTGGACCTTTATGCCGGTCTTCTTCTCGAACCCGCCGATGATCTTCTGCGTCGCCGCGACGCGGTCGGGCAGGTTCTCCTGAGACCAAACCGTGATCTCCCGGTCCGGTTTGCCGGGGCCGGTGCTGCCGGAACAGCCCGTGAGCAGCCCGAATCCCAAAGCTGCCGTGACGCCGACCGCGGTCACCTTCGACCGCCGGGGCTTCATTCGCATCGCATGTCCTCGTTCCGACTTACGTCCACTGATCAGGCATCTCAGCACTACTTTTGCTTGTTGACAAGACGTAACTTCGAGATATCGTCAACGTAACTGCCACCCGCGCAACTATCCGGAGCCATCACGTGGAACGCGTCGTTCAATTCACCGGCCCCCGTCAGGTGGAGGTCGCCGAGCAGCCTCCCGCCGAACTGCCCCCCGGCCACCTGAGGGTCCGCACCCGTTACTCGGGCATCTCCGCCGGTACCGAGCTCACCGCCTACCGCGGGACCAACCCGTACCTGACGCGTACCTGGGACCCGCAGGCCCGGCTGTTCCGTGACGGCGAGGCAGGCATCGAGTATCCGGTGGCCGGCTGGGGCTACTCCGAGGTCGGCGAGGTGCTGGAGATATCGCCCGAATTGTCCGGTACGCCGGGTCTGCCGCAGGTCGGCGACGTGGTGTGGGGCATCTGGGGACACCGCAGCGAGGGCATCGTTCCCGCGGAACGCATGGTCGGCCACTCCCTGCCCGCCGGGCTGGAGCCGCTGGCCGGCGCCTTCGCCCGCGTGGGCGCGATCGCATACAACGCCGTTCTGGCAGCCGACATCCACGTCGGCGAGGACGTCGCCGTCTTCGGTCAGGGCGTCATCGGGCTGCTCACCACGCGTCTCGCTCAGCTGAACGGCGCCCGGGTCACCGCGGTGGACGCCCTGGACGGCAGGCTGGAGACCGCCAAGCGCTACGGCGCCCAGCACACCCTCAACGCCCGCACCGACGCCGTGGCCGAACGCATCCGCGAGGCGACCGCAGGCCTCGGCGCCGACCTCGCCATCGAGATCAGCGGCGTCTACCCCGCACTGCACGACGCCCTGCGCTCCGTCACCGTGGGCGGCCGCGTGGTGGCCTCCGGCTTCTACCAGGGCGACGGCATCGGGCTGCGCCTGGGCGACGAGTTCCACCACAACCGGGTCCAGCTCATCTGTTCACAGATCGGCGGCGTGCCCCCGCAGCTGTCGGGCCGCTGGAGCGTGGAGCGCCTTCAGCAGACCTTCCTGCGCCTGGTCGCCGAGGGACAGGTCGACGTCACCTCGCTCGTCAGCCACGTGATCCCGGTCGCCGACGCCGTCGACGCCTACGAACTGCTGGACGAACGGCCCGCCGAGGCCCTTCAGGTTGTCCTGGAATTCTGAAAGGCCCTCGCATGCTCAACATCGCTGCTCAGGAACAACTCCTGCCCGGAGACACCCTGCAGACCAAGTGGGACTTCGCGCAGGAAGCCGGCTACGCCGCCATCGAACTGCGCGCCAAGGGCGACTTCCACTTCGCCTCCCGCCTCGACGAACTCAAGCAGGCCAAGAAGGACGGCGTGGTCATGCCGACCGTCTGCGTCGAGATGCTCCACTTCTTCGGAGCCTTCGACGACGACCTGCGCCGCGACGCCATCGACCAGATGAAGTCGCAGCTCACCGTGATCGCCGAGATCGGCGGCCTCGGCGCTCAGACCCCGGCGTCCTACGGCATGTTCTCCCGTCGCCTTCCCCCCTTCGAGCCCCCGCGCACCGAGGAGGAGGACCGGGAGATCCTGCTGGCCGGGCTGACGGAACTGGGTGAGCACGCCCGCAAAGAGGGCGTCGCGCTCTTCCTGGAGCCGCTCAACCGCTACGAGGACCACATGGTCAACCGGCTGGACCAGGCTGCCGACCTGATCCGCACGGTCGGTCTCGAATCCGTCAGGATCGGTATCGACAGCTACCACATGAACATCGAGGAGCACGACCCCGCGGCTGCGATCGTCGCGCACGCCGACGTCATCGGGCACGCCCAGGTCTCCGACTCCAACCGGTTCCAGCCGGGCGCCGGCCACCTGGACTGGCCCGCGTGGCTGGGTGCCCTGCACACCATCGGCTACGACGGTTACCTCGCCGCGGAATGCCGTCTCACCGGTGATCCCGTCGAGGCGGTCCGATCCATTCCGGCCTTCTTGCGGAGGTCCGGAGCGTGAAGGCCCTTCTGGACCGGCCCGCGCCCGCCACGACCGCAGCCCTGACCCTGCGGCGCGGCGCGGCGCGGGTCCTCATCGACAACTGGACCGGCACCTCCACCGTTCCCTCCCGCACCCTCTACCCCCACCAGTGGAGCTGGGACTCCGCGTTCATCGCCATCGGACTGCGTCACCTCTCGGCGCGCAGGGCCCAGCGGGAACTGGAGTCCCTGCTGGCGGCGCAGTGGGCCGACGGACGCATCCCGCACATCGTCTTCAACGCCGATGTGCCTCACGACGCCTACTTTCCCAGCCCCGACTTCTGGCAGTCCTCACGTGCCGGCCGCGCGGCGGGGGCACCGGCGGCACCCCAGACATCCGGCATCGTCCAGCCGCCGGTGCACGCACTGGCGGCCTGGCTCGTGCACCGCTCCGACCCGGCCGAGTCCACGCGCCGAGGCTTCCTCCGCCGCGTCTACCCGCGACTGGTCGCCTGGCACGACTACCTCCTCACCCGCCGGACGCTGGGCGAGGGCGGGCTCGTCGCCGTCGTGCACCCGTGGGAACCCGGTATGGACAACAGCCCGGCCTGGGACCGAGCCCTGCAACGCGTCGAGCCCGCCCACTCCACCACGTACAGGCGTGCCGACCTGAACCACGGCCATCCAGCCGACCGCCCCACCGACCTCGACTACGGGCGATACGTCCGCCTGGCCACCGACTACCGCGGGGCGGGCTACGACGATCGCACGGCACCGCACCCATTCGCGGTCGAGGACCCTGGCTTCAACGCACTGCTCATCGTCAGCGAGCTCGCTCTCGCCAAGATGGCACGGGAACTGGGAAACGACACCGGACCGCACCTGGCGCACGCCGGCGAGCTGACCCGGCACCTCGTCAACCGGCTGTGGGACGACAGATCCGGCATCTTCCGGGTCCGCGACCTCACCGACGACACGCTGGTCGACGAGAGCGGCGTCACCGGTCTCGTTCCGCTCGTCGTTCCCCAACTGCCGCACGACATCGTCGATCGGTTGCACCGAACTCTCAGCGGTCCCCAATTCACGGCCCCGTCCACCCGGTTGGTGCCCAGCTACGACCTGACCGGGCATGCGTTCGCCCCCCACCGCTACTGGCGAGGACCGGCCTGGTTCAACACCAGTTGGCTGATCGAACGCGGACTGCGGTCACACGGCCTCCACGCGTCCGCCGCGCGACTGCGCCACGGATTCCTCGCGGATGCCGGGCGATCCGATTTCGCCGAGTACATCGACCCTGTCACCGGCGCGGCCCGAGGCGCACGGCACTTCTCCTGGACCGCGGCCCTCACTCTCGACCTGTTGCGCACAGACCACGCCGACACCAAGGAGCTCGCAGCATGACCGGGGCCGACAACCGCGTCCAACTGGTCCGTGACGCCACCTTCGTACTCCTCGCCGCCGACGGCGACATCAGTGGAACGCGTGGCACCACACCCGACGGCCTGTTCTCGTACGACGCCCGGCACCTCAGCCGCTGGCAGCTCACCGTCGCCGGGACCGCCCTCAGCACTCTGGTCCCCGCGGAGACGGCCGACGACCACACGTCGACATGCGTCCTGACACCGCAGGGCACCAGAGACAATCCACCCGCCTTCACCGTCTTCCGACAGCAGAGCCTTTCCGCCGGGGCCTTCACCGAGCACGTGCGCCTGGTCAACAATCGGCCCGAGCCCGTGACAGCTCATCTGGAGCTCACCGTCGACGCCGACTTCGCCGACCTCTTCGAGCTGCGCAGCGACGACCGCCATTACCCCAAACCGGACGCCACGAGGGAATCCCGGACCACGGACGGCGGAGTGCTGTTCGACTACCGGCGAGACGACTGGCACGCGCGGACCACGCTCACCTGTCATCCTGCCCCCGACTCCGTGGAACCCGCCGAGAACGCGGACGTGCCCACCGGCAGAACCCTCCGCTGGCGCCTGCCACTTGCGGCGCACGGGCAGGCCGAGCTGCACGTGAGCGCTCAGGCCCACCCGCACGGCCGGACTCCGCACACGCTCGTCCCAAGCCACCCGACGCACGTCACCTCAGAAGCGAGCGACGACCTGGACCGCGCCTGCGAGCGGGGCCTTGCCGACATCGATCTGCTGACCATCCCGGCCACGGGCGTGGACGGCGAGGAAGTGCACGTCCCGGCCGCGGGCATCCCCTGGTTCCTGACGCTGTTCGGCCGCGACTCCCTTCTGACCTCGTACTTCTTGCTGCCGTTCCGTCCTGCGACAGCGGCAGCGACACTGAGCGCCCTGGCCGCGACCCAAGGCAGCCGCTACGACCCCTACAGCGGCGAGCAGCCCGGACGCATCGTCCACGAGACCCGCCACGGAGAACTCGCACACTTCCGTCAGGTCCCCTACGGACGCTATTACGGTGCCGTCGACGCCACGCCGCTCTTCCTCGTGCTGCTCCACGCCCACTACGAAGCCACCGGCGACCGCACACTGGCCCAGCGACTGGAGAAGCACGCCCGGCAGGCAGTCGACTGGATGCTCACCGACGGAGGACTGGAGACACACGGATACCTCGTCTACGAGCCCGACCCAGGGGGATTGGTCAACCAGAACTGGAAGGACTCGGAAGGCGCCGTCTGCTTCGCGGACGGAACTCAAGCGGAAGGTCGCATCGCCGTATCCGAAGCCCAGGGCTACGCCTATGACGCACTCCTTCGCACCGCGACCCTGGCCCAGAGCGTCTGGGAGGACGAGGCATACGCGCGCCGGTTGCGCGAAAGCGCTGCCCGACTGCGCGACCGTTTCCGCACGGACTTCTGGATGCCACACGCCGACTTCCCCGCGCTCGCACTGGACGGCGCGGGCCGCCAGGTCGATGCCTTGGCGTCCGACGCCGGTCATCTGCTGTGGTCAGGGATTTTGGACGCGGATCACGCTCGTCGAGTGGGCCGGCGTCTCGTGGCGCCCGATTTCTTCTCCGGCTGGGCGATCCGGACACTGGCGGCCGGCCAGCAGCCGTACCACCCGCTGTCGTACCACCGCGGTAGTGCCTGGCCCCACGACAATGCCGTCATCGCCCTGGGCATGGCGCGCTACGGACTCGCCGAGGAACTGGCCACCGTGACGGAAGGACTCGTCGCAGCGGCAGCACATCATGGACATCGCCTGCCGGAGGTCATCGCCGGGTATGACCGCTCTGCCACCGGCAAACCCGTCCCCTACCCCCACAGCTGCTCGCCACAGGCATGGGCGGCCGCAACGCCACTCGCGCTGCGAACGGCACGAGGGAGCCTGTGAATCAGTAGTTGTCCTGGTCGGGGTTGCCGCTCGTGCCGACAGGACGAACGCCCCACGAGCCGCGACCGTCCGCGACCATCTACCTGGCCGGACTCCACATCGCCGGCATCTTCCTGTGGTCCGCTCGTTGATTCAAACGAAATCCCCTGGCCGGCTCAAGCACTCAGCCCCGGTCCCACGGAGCGGTGTCGGTCGTTGTCGCGCCCGGAACCTCACGTGGGGTGAGGATGCATCGTCGCTCCTGCGGTCCGTAGCGGGTCGCAATGGCGCGCCACCGCTTCATACGGTTGATGCACCCACTCGACGGTGTTGCGCTGCCCGTATGCCCCACGGTCTACGGCCGGTGGCCTGCCGCCCGCCGCATCCGGTGGTCTCGCCGGTCCGCGCGGACCGGACGTCGGTGACGGCGGGAGCGTCGCCGGCCTGGCCGGCGGTGACGGCCCACATGGGCGGCCCGCTGGCGCGCGATCACCGGTGCCCACCTCGTTCCGCTGGTCCGCGTGGGTGGCCGGTTCAAGAATGGTGTCCCGGTCGAGCGAGAGGGTGCAGTTGCGTGAGTGAGATACCCAGCCCCGGCAGCCGTCGTAGCAGCGTAGAACTGCAGATTGTCCGGGTCATCGTCGCGTCCCTCGAACAGGCCACTGTCCATGTGCGCTGCCTGCGGGGACCGGTCCGTCGCGGTGCCCACTTCAACCGGCTCAGCGGTTCAGCCCAAGCGATCGACCTGACGCTGACGCAGGCTGTCGTCCACGGGTGTCGAGTGGCCAAACTCGGCACAGGCCTCACAGCCTTCGTAACGCTCCGAGGCGAGGGCGTTCAGCATCTCAAGACGGGAACCCTGGCCTCCAGGTCTCTGGTCATCGAAGGCGCCAACCCCTTGCCCTGAACCAGCGATCCACAGGAATTGACAATTACTCATCCCGCCAGTGGCCGCTCCGCTTCGGCGACCGGTCCGGGAGCAACGGCTCGATCCGAGCCCAGTACGCATCAGTTACCGACTTCGGCTGGTCAAGGTGACGTTGGGTCGTCGAGGGTCAGGACGGTGCCGGGTATGAAGCCGTCGAGGTGTCAGGGCGGTACTGGAGACGTTTGCAGCGGGCTGCGTACGAGGGTCTCTGGGACCCGCTGCTGGTGCGGCGACATGTAGCCGAGCAGATGTGCGAGGCGACCCGCCCTGAGGTGTGGGTAGTTGACGATGTGGTGTTTCCCAAGTGCGGAACGGCGTGCGCGAGGTCCCCGGCAGTACTGCGGCGCGTTGGGCAAGCGGGCGAACTGACAGGCCCGCGGTCAGCGTGCACGCGGCCAAGGACACCTCCTTCCTGCCCGGGGAATGGGTGGCGGATGACACGCGCCGAAGCCGGGTGTTCGCTGGGCCTTCGTAGAAGGTGGCCCCAACGGCGATGAGTTCGAGCACTGTCCCGGGTCTTCAACACCGCATGCAACTCCCGCTCGCGAATCTGGAGGCACTTTGAAGCTCTTGCTCACGTCAGGTGGCGTCACTAACCCAAGCATCCACTCCGCGCTCGTGCAGCTTCTCGGTAAACCGGTCTCCGAGTGCCACGCTCTTTGCATCCCGACAGCACAATGGGGGCACCCGATGTGCGGTCCGGCATCGGTGCGGGGCTTCGTAGCCGCCGAGCCCACGTGGCAGCACATGTCCGGCCTGGGCTGGGCATCGCTCGGTGTCATCGAGCTCACCGCACTGCCCACGATTGGACCGGAGCGATGGATCCCCTGGATCCGGGCGGCCGACGTGCTCCTGGTCGATGGCGGCGACGCCACCTACCTGTGCCATTGGATGCGGGAGTCCGGGCTGGCCGATCTGCTGCCTTCGCTGTCCGACATGGTCTGGGTGGGGGTGAGTGCCGGAAGCATGGTGATGACGCCGAGGATCGGAGAGTACTTCGCCGAGTGGCCGCTGGCGCCGGACGACCGCACCCTGGGAGTCGTCGACTTCTCGATCTTCCCGCACTTGGACGCGTGGCCGAAGAACAAGCTGGCTGACGCGCAGCGGTGGGCAGCCGACATTGGCGTCCCGGCCTACGCCATCGACGAACAGACGGCCATCAAGGTCGTCGACGGCGCTGTCGAGGTGATCTCCGAAGGACAATGGACAAAGTTCGGGACATAGCAGCCCGGAATTGTTCGCGACGCAGCGTCGTGAACGTGGACCTATCGGCTTGCAGCGCAGGCAGCCGGCGACAGAGTTGGCGTGGTTGACGGATCCGTCGGGACCCATGCGGATGTCTGTGTGGCTGGGGCGTGCGACGACGACAGCACAGGTGCCGCCCTGGTCGAATGCTCAGGGGTCCGCCACCCGGGTCCTCTCCCCCGGGGGGAATGAGGTTGCCGGCCAGCCGCAGAGGGTGGCGAGGGTGCCAGCCTTTCGTGACGGCGAGGGCGCCCGAGCGCAAGGCGCTCATGGCCGAGCGTGCCGACGCCGTCGTCGCCCTGCCCGGCGGTGTCGGCACCCTGGAAGAGATCTTCGAGGGGTGGTCCTGGCGTCAGCTCGGATTCCACGCCAAGCCCATCGGCTTCCTTGACGCCGGGGGCTTCTGGACGCCGCTGCTCGGCGCCCTGCGCGGCATCGCTGACTCTGGCTTCCTCCCCACATCCACTCTGGACGACCCGCCGTTGCCCCCGATCCGGACCCACCTCGCCAGGGGTGGGATCCGGGCCGTGATCCCACAACCCTCCGACCAGGGCGCCAACCGCAAACGCCGCGGCAGCCGAGGCGGCAGGCCGCCCGCCGTCGACCGCGACGCCCACAAGCAGCGCAACACCGTCGAGCGGTGCATCAACAAGCCCAAGCAATGGCGTGGTCTGGCCACTCGCTATGACAAGATCGCCACCATCTACTGGCCGGACTCCACGTCGCGGCCATCTTCATCTGGTCGGCGAGGTGATCCGGTGGAAACGGCCCAAGCCTCGGAAGACCCCGCCGGATTTACCCTTGGCTGCCTCCGCGAAGTCAGCGAGGTCCAGGTCGGGGATCGTCAGCTTCGCGTTCATCTCGTGGATCGCGTACGGCGCCACGCGGAACGCCCCGCCGGCCCCGTCGGACCGCCCGAGCCGATGTCCGTCGGGCGCTGCGGCAGTCAGTTGGACCCGGTTCACGCCTTCGCTGTCCCCACGCGCGCCTCTTCCGCGAGACGAAGTCGGGCAAGAGACCGGATTACGGAGGGGTGATGCGCGGGGAGAGCGTGGACGCTTCGAGGCCGGAGAGTTCGTCCAGGGAACGGCCCCGGGTCTCGATGCGGAGTGTCCAGGTGACGAGGAAGGCGAGGGCGCTGGTAGCCGCTGCTCCGTAGAGGAGCGGGGAGGTGCCGGCGGAGTCGAGCAGGATCGGGAAGAGGAAGGTGCCCAACGCCGCGCCCAGTTTTCCGAATCCGGCGGCGAAGCCGTGTCCGGCGGCCCGGACGTCGGCCGGGAAGACCTCGGCGGGCAGGGTGAACGTGGTGGAGTTCGGCCCCAGGTTCATGAACGTGTTGAACAGCGCGAACCCGACGAAGACCAGGGGCAGATGGGTGTTGCCACCGCCGGGCAGTTGGTCGGCGACCGCCAGCAGGCACAGGGCGACGGCCATCACGGCGAAGCCCACGAGTTGCAGTCGGATCCGCCCGACCCGGTCCACGAAGACGATGGCCAGCACGAAGCCGATGACGAGGAACACGTCCAGGAACGCGGTTCCTTCGGTCGAGGAGATGTCGTCGGCCAGGAACGTCGCGTTCGGGCCGGCCAGTGCCAGCCCGGCAAGCAGGGTCGGGGTGAAGATACCGACCCCGTACGTGGCGATGTCCATCAGGAACCAGGGCACCGCGGTGAACACCGTCACCCTCAGCAAGGGGCGTTTGAACAGCTGGGGCTGCACGAGTGCGTTCCAGCCTTCCCGCGGGGTCTGTGCGTGTGCCCGGTCCCTGTCGGTGACCCGGCAGGCGACGCCCGTCATCCTCTCGGCGATCGCCGTGGCCTCCTCTTCTCGGCCGTGCTGAGCCAGCCAGCGTGGACTCTCGGGAACGTTGCGGCGCAGCCAGATGATCACAAGCGCCAGCACAGCACCGAAGCCGAGCATGACCCGCCAGGAGCCGATTTCTGGCCACACCGTGAGGATGACGACGCCGACGACCGCGCCGGTCATGATCCCCGCCGCCTGGAGACTGAAGGCACTCACCAGCCACCTGCCACGTTGGCGTGCCGGCAGGATCTCCGCCAGATAGCTGGCCGCGATCGGATAGTCGAGCCCGACCGCGATGCCGAGCAGGAAACGGAAGACGATCAGCGACCACAGATCCCAGGCGAACGTACAGGCCAGGGAGAAAGCCACGAACAACCACAGATCGACCCGGAAGATCTTGCTGCGCCCCACGCGGTCGCCCAACGGTCCCAGCAGAGCCGCTCCGAACATGGCGCCCACGATGGCCGCGGCGGAGAGCAGACCCCGATCCGTCGCGCTTCCGCCCAAGTCCTTGGCGATGAGCGGATTGGCCACGCCGATGATGAAGAAATCGAACCCGTCCAGTATCACCCCCAGGGCCGCCACCAGCCAGAAGCGCCGGTGCACCGGCGAGATAGAAGCCTGGTCGAGCGCTTCGCTCAGAGGCAGCGGCATACGGGAATCACCGTTGGTCACCACATGCACCGAGTGAACGCGACCGCACGCCCACGATCAACAAGCCACGCCACACCCCTGGTGCCGCCGCATGAGCGAGGGCGTCGGCCGTCGGGCGTTGGGGCACGTCGCACATGCCGCAAACCTCGAGGGGCCTTCCTGCCGCTTCCTGTCAGTGTCGAGTACGCCGGTGAATCTCCGGATGCCCTTGCATCGAAGGGGGTGGCCGGGCCGCCGGCGTCGCGTCAGACGCACCGGTTCGCTGATAGGGCGGGACTGACCGCGCAGTCCCTGCACAACTGGTGGAGTGGATACGGGCCGTCGTGCCAGGCGATGGCGTTTTCGTGGCTGCCGCGTACCCGGCATGTCGACGCAGGAGCTTCAGTCGGGAGGGACCGATCCTGGACGGCGCGGATGAGTGAACTCGGTTCCCTCTCAAGGTCCTTGGGAGCCGTGCGCTGAGCCAGAAGTGAGTCGTCAAGGAAGTGGCGCGGTGTCAGCGCGTCGTGGGTCGTGGGTCTTGAGCCGACCGCAGGGCGAGCGGATCTGCTGTGGCGGTGTCAGCTTCGGCGCGTAGGGCCTCCAGTCCGTCTGAGGGGCGATACCCGAGCGGCCTTATTCCATGCAGGTTCCTGCATTCGTGAAGCGTTATGATTTAGTGAACGGCTCCAGGAGAGGCAGGCCCGACAGCGATGCCACAGGCGAAGAAGACCCGCGAGCCGGCCGCTGCCCAGCCCGCGCCGGTGGTCCCCGAGACCATGCTCAGCTTTCACCTCAAGCGGGCCGAACAGTCCATCGTGGCGCGCAAGGCCAACGGCGTGCGGAGCCTGGACCTGACGGAGTCGCAGTGCAAGGTGCTGGGTTACCTGACCGGCGGTGTGGCGAAGTCGTGCACCCAGTTGTCCCGTGAGGGCCTGGTCACCTCGCAGACGATGACCGGCATCGTCAAGAACCTCGAAGCCAAGGGGCTGGTCGAGCGCCACGCCTCGCCGGACCACGGCCGCGTCATGCTCGTGTCCCTCACTCCGGCGGGTGTGGAGCGGGCCGCCGCCGCGAAGTCCCTCTCCCAGCGTGTCGAACACGGCCTGCGCGAGGCACTGTCCGAGGACGACTACGGTCACCTGGTGAAGCTCCTCGACCGGGTGGCCGACCTGGCTCCCGGGTTCGACGCCGACGCGTCGTAGTAGAGACCGCGTTCGACGGACAGGATCCTCGCCGCGGGCCGCACTCATGAGCTCGACAATCCGGCGTCTGCCCGGCCACGGCCGCCCTGCGTGACCGCACACTGATCACGCTGCGGTCCAGGCCACCTAACACCCCAGGCGTCGGGCAGACGTTCGCCTCCGTTTCGCGGTTCCCCTCACCCGGCACGAGCCCTCACGCAGCGCAACCGCCTGAACCACCCGCCTGTCGGGCAAGCGAGGCGAGTGACTGCTGCCGTACCCGCGCGTGCTCCGGAGGGGGAGGCGGCCGGGCATGTTAACGTCAGCGACACTGATGAAGGGGGCTTCAAAGATGAAGTTCGCTTTTTCGTAATGGCATCCTGATCTTCGGCTCCGCGCAAGTCACCAGCGCCGCCCCTCTCCGTGGCAGTGGCACCGCCTCCACCGTGGCGGCTCACCGACGGCAACACGCCCACAGCACGCGAAGGAATGAACCATGGGAATGTCCGGACTCACCGCTCTCGTCACCGGCGCCACCGCCGGTATCGGCCGCGCCGTGGCCCTCCAGCTCGCACACGAAGGCGCGGAGATCGTGGTCCACGGCCGCGACGAGGACCGCGGAGCCGACGTCGTCACCGAGATCGAGAAGGCCGGAGGGACCGCCCGCTTCGTCCAGGCAGATCTCAGTGACCCCGCAGACGTCGAGCGCCTGGCCCGCGAAGCCGGAGACGTCGACGTACTCGTCAACAACGCGGGCGTCTACAAGTTCCGGCCGACGTCGGAGATGACCCCGGAACTCTTCGACCTGCACATGGATCTCAACACCAAGGCCCCGTACGTGCTCGTCCGCGCTCTGGCCCCTGGGATGGCTCGGCGAGGCCGCGGCTCGATCGTGAACATCAGCACCCTCGCCGTCGCGGTCGCCGCCAAGGGCACCGGCATGTATGCCGCGTCCAAGGCCGCACTCGAGCAGCTCACCGCCGTGTGGGCCGCCGAGTTCGCCGAGCAGGGCATCCGCGTCAACGCCGTCGCCCCCGGACCCACCCGCACCCCGGGAACCGACTCCATGGACGCCGACTCCCTGCAGGCCATCGCCGACACGACCGCTCTGCGCCGCATCGCCGAGCCCGAGGAGGTCGCCGAGGCCGTCGTCTTCCTGGCCTCCCGGCGCGCCAGTTACATCACCGGGGTCGTCCTCGAAGTCGCCGGTGGACGCCCCGCCATCGGCTGACCGCCGCGGGTCCCGGTCCGGGCGGGATGCATCCCGCGGCGCACCCGCCAGGACCGGGGCCACGCCATCAGCCCGTCCACGGCTCTCGTCGGCGCGTTCCGGTCTCGCCAACCAGCTCTCTCCGTCGCCCTGGCGGGCGGGCACCTCGATCACCGGACGGACGCGCCCCGCCAGTAGCGTGCTACCTCATGAGCCAGAGCACACGCGGTGGCCTTCTGCGTCGACACCGAGACTTCCGACTGCTGTGGTGCGGCGAGACCGCCGGCAAGTTCGGTGCGTCCGTCACCGGAGTCGCGATGCCGTTGGTCGCGGTCTCCACCCTGGACGCCAATACGTTCGAGGTCGGTCTGCTGAGCGCGGCCGCCTGGGCCCCGTGGCTGTTCATCGGTCTCCCAGCCGGTGTCTGGGTGGACCGGTGGCGGCGCAGGCCGATCATGCTGGCCGCCGCCGCGGTCTCCCTGCTGCTCTTCGCCGGCGTGCCGGTCGCCGCATGGTTCGGCTGGTTGAGTACCGGACTGCTGCTGTCCGTCGCACTGCTGACGGGCACGGCGGCGGTGTTCTTCCAGACCGCCTACAGTGCCTATCTCCCCAGCATTCTGGAACCTGATGACCAGCCCGAGGGCAACGCCAAGCTGCACGGCAGTGCGTCCGCCGCGCAGATCGCCGGGCTCGGCTCCGGCGGTCTCATCGCACAGCTGGCGGGTGCCGCGAACGGCATGTTCGCCAACGCCGCGACCTTCCTCGCCTCCCTGCTCTGCCTCGCGGGCATCCGGCATAGCGAGCCACCCGTCACCAGAGCCGGGCATCGCCCCGCAACACTGGTCGGTGAGGTTCGCGAAGGCCTGTCGCTGATAGCCAACGACCCCTGGTTCCGGGCGTTGACACTCTTCGGAGCCGCCTCCAACCTGGCCCTGATGGGATACCAGTCGATCCAGGTCGTCTTTCTGGTCCGGACTGTCGGCCTGGCCCCGGGGCCGGTCGGCGCACTCATCGCGGCCACCAGCGCGGGAGGCGTGGCCGGTGCCTTCGCCGCACGCCGGGTCGCCGACCGAATCGGCACCGCCCGCGCAACACTGCTGTTCGAACTGGGACTTCCGCTGTTCGCCCTGCTCATCCCGCTGACCGTCCCCGGAGTCGGCGTCCTGCTCTTTGTCACCGGCGGATTCTGCGTCTGCGCCGGTGTCGTGGGCGGCAACATCATCAAGGCGAGCTTCCAGCAGCGCTACTGCCCGCCGGAACTCCTCGGCCGTCTCACCGCGAGCACTGCATTCCTCAGCTACGGGACGATCCCTCTCGGAGCGCTGCTGGGCGGCGCGCTCGGAACCGTGCTCGGCATCCGCACCGCAATGGTCATCACGACAGCGGGAGTTCCGCTTGCCGCACTGATCCTGTACTTCTCCCCGATCGGGCGGACCCGAGACCTGCCGACCGCCCGGCGACCGACGAGTGGTTCCCCGCCTTCGCCGGATCCCGACGATGAACCCGTTCTACGTCGTCACTGACCACGACCGCACCTGGCTGTCCTGTTGCCCCGGCGCGGGCGTTCGCGCTGACCGCTTGCACCGAGGCGTGTGAGGTGATCCAGGTGGGAGCATTCCTCTCCGCCGTCGTTTCACAGCCGGCGGGAAACGGCCCCCGTAGTGCTCAGGAGTGGACCTGGGAGCCGTAGCCGAGGTCGAGGCGTATGGACTCGAGGATGATGAACGCGGTGCTGGTGGTGTAGACGTCGGCGGCGGCCAGGACACCGGTGTACTTCTTGATGACCGGAGCGGCGGCGTACGCGGTCTGCGCGTCCTGGTAGGTCTTGACCGCGGCCCAGGTGTTGTCGCCGTACTTGGTGAAGAACGGGGTCGGGTCGACGTCGGCCAGCGCGGCCTTCACTCCGTCGACGATGTCGTCGACGTACTGCTGATAGGTGGTCATGTCGGCACGGGTGCCGAGGCGGCCCATGTGCCCGGCGATGTGATGGGTCCACGGGTAGTCCAGGGCCTTGGCCGGGGCGGCGGCCCATCCCTCACCCCCTCGTCAATGTCGCGCGGCAGGCACTAGAGATCGCGCCGGCTGGTGAGGACCACCGGCACTCAGCAGGGACGGACGTGCGTTCATGGTGCGCTTCCCCTCCGTCGGGGGAGCCGGGGCAGGGACCGTTGCGAGCCGCCGGAGTCCCGTGGGATCTCTGGACGTTCTTGCCACCAGGTCGCCGACCCTGGATCCAGAATGTTCAACGTTCAAGTGGAGCGATACTGCCGAATGACGTGAATGTTCAAGTCATAGAGCGAGGAAACGTCGGCGTGCCCATGTGTACGCTCACCTGTTTCTCTGGGAATGCCGGTTCAACTGGCCTGACGCACCGGCTCATGCTTGGCGTCGAGCGGCTCGGTTCTGCCGTTCTGTCCACTTCGCGTGACAGATCGACTTGAAGATTGAAGTGACTGCGACGAAGGGTCTACGGCTGTCTGACGTTCGTCGCATGTGTGGGCCGCGGGCGAGGGCGGGCGGTGCTCACGCGTCGCACGGGACGGCAGGGTCGGGCGCGTGCGGGCAGGCTGCACCCCGGACGACCGCGGCGTCGTCGACCTGGACCTGTGGACACCTTGCGGCCATATCCCGACTCGCTCCATTAGCATCGCCCGCATGAAGATCGCAGTACTTGACGACTATCAGAACGTCGCGCTCGACTGTGCCGACTGGAGCGGTCTGAACGCTGAGGTGGAGGTGTTCGACAGCCACATCCCGGACGTCGACGAACTGGTCCGCAGGCTCGCCGGCTTCGAGGCAGTCGTCGCCATGCGCGAGCGCACCCCTTTCACAGCCGATGTTCTGGGCCGGCTGCCCGATCTGAAACTGCTGGTCACCACCGGTCCACGCAACGCCGCTATCGACTTGGCGGCCGCCGCCCGGCAAGGAGTCGTCGTCTCTGGAACCGGGTATTACCCCGAGCCCACGGTCGAACTCACCTGGGCGCTGATCCTCGCCGCGGCACGGAACCTGCCGACGGAGGAACGATCCATGCGGGACGGGGGTTGGCAGCGCACGGTCGGCACCGAGCTGCGCGGAAAGTCCCTCGGCCTCCTCGGACTGGGAAACCTGGGCAGTCGGGTGGCGAGGATCGGCCAGGCCTTCGGCATGGACACCATCGCCTGGAGTGAGAACCTCACGCCGGAACGCGCGGCCGAGCACGGAGTGCGGGCGGTGACCAAGGAAGAGCTTTTCGCCGAGGCGGACGTGTTGTCGGTGCACCTCGTGCTCAGTCCCCGGACCCGAGGGCTGGTCGGCAGGTCCGAACTCGCCGCGATGAAGCCGTCCGCGATCCTGGTGAACACCTCGCGCGGCCCGATCGTCGACCAGGACGCACTGCTGGACGCCCTGCGCCGCGAGGCGATCAGGTGCGCCGCGCTCGACGTCTACGACACCGAGCCGCTGCCTCCTGACCACCCCTTCCGCACGCTGACGAACACCGTGCTCACCCCGCATATCGGCTACGTGACCCGCGAACTGTACGAGGTCTTCTACCGCGACGCCGTGGAGGACATCGCCGCATTCCGAGCGGGGCGGCCTATCCGCGTCATTGGCTAGGTGCATTGACCCGCAGGGTTGTTGAGGCGGCGGATCGAGGATCCGCCTCCGAGCGCGGTGTGGCTGCGACCGCCCCCTGGCTGATGCCGCCAGACGGTCAGGGGGCGGCGTCGGATCAGTTCCGGTTGGGCGGACAGGCGGCTGAAGCGGCGAGCGACCGCCTGGATCACCGCCAGCGTCCCCGCGGGTTCGGCGTCAGCAACTTCCCTCACCTACCCGGGCATTGACTGGCCGACTGCATCAGCGAGCGTGTGCTTCGAGCCGGCCTCGTCCGCAGCGCGGAGGACGACCCGGAGGCAGCGGTAGCAGCCTTGGTCGACCGTCAACGGCAGACGGTCCAGACCGTCGTACACGTGGCTGATACGCTCGGCAGGTGACCACCCCCGACGCGTCGCGGCAGGCCGATGAGCATGCCGACCTGTGGCTGGCGCCGGCCGAACTGGCGTCGTGGATGTCGGTGGTACGCCTGATCACCCGGCTCCCGTGGGCCCTGGATGCCCAGTTGCAGCGCGACGCGGAGCTGAGCATGGTCGAGTACATGGCCATGGCGATGCTGGCCGAGGCCCCCGAGTGGACGTTGCGCATGAGCGTGCTGGCCGAGCGCACCAGTTCGTCACTGTCCCGTCTGTCGCACCTGGTGAAGCGACTGGAAAGCCGGGGTTACCTCCGGCGTGAACCCGATCCGAGCGATGGACGCTTCACCAACGCCATCCTCCTGGCCGACGGCATGAGGAAGCTGGAATCGGCCGCGCCGGAGCATGTGGCCTATGTGCGGCACCTCGTGGTGGACAACCTGTCCAACGAGCGCCTGCGCCGACTCGGCCAGGACGCCGAGCGCATCCTGCAGCGCATCGACTCGCCCGTACGCTGAGCCCACCGGGTCGCGCACACCGCGCGGGCGTCCTCGTGGTGTCGTGGCCGGTTGCCTGCATCCGCGGTCCCCTAAACGGCTACCCCGTATGTTCGGCACGATGAAGGAAAGGTCTAATCGGTCCCAACGGGAGCGGGCGGACGCCGAGGAGGCCGTTCGTTGCGGCCATGCCGGAGTGCCCACTCGTGTCGGCACATCCGCAGGCATCTTCCATTGGTCCGCCGGTGATCGAACCAAAACGGTCTAGCCATCGGGCGGCCGGAGTTCAGAGCCAGCGCTGTGCCGCCTCGACGCTGTCTCCGCCACCGGTGTTGAACGCGATCGCTGCCTGGGGCGAATGACGGCGAATCAGGTTCACGACCTCCTCGAAGAGCGGAAGAAGCTGTTCGGGCTTCGGGATCCCACCGCCGACGACCACGAGATCCCAGGGGCGCTCGGTCAGCGACGCGGCGAGCGTGGACTCGGCCGATTCGTCGAACGTGACCGGTGCCATGGCCGCGTTGATGCCGTGCTCGCCGAACCGGGCCAACTCCGCGTCGAGAGCCGCGCGAAGCGCCTGCCCGTCGACGCCGGGTATCGCTTGCGGGTCGTAGCCGACGACAAGTGCGGAAGACATGCGGGCAATCTGTCGGGCAGCGCGTTCGCAGGTGGCTGCCGCCCCTGGTCCTGCTGCTCTTGGAGACCCCGACCTCCCACCTTTCTGCCGCGACGGCGACGGGCGATCTGGTCGAGGGTTGACCGCCGCTACCGTACCCCTGCCGACTCGACGTGGACCGGACCGGTGGCGTGCCCGGCACGGGTACGCCACCGGCCCCGGGGCCGCGCTGTCAGCCCCCCGAGTCCCCAGCAGTCGGGGTGTTCTGTGGGTCCGCTCGGTCCGAGGTCCGCGCGGCGTCGCCGCAGGAATCGACAGGCGGGGTGTGCGCCGTGGCGCCCTACTCGCCGTGGGCTTGCAGATGTTCGAGCAGCAGACCGTTCAGCGCTTCGGGTGCTTCTTCGGGAATCCAGTGGCTGACGTCGTGGAGTGTCTCGAACCGGTACGGTCCGCTGACCCACTGTTCGGTCTCCTGCGAGGCCGCGGGACCGAACGCGGCGTCCTGCGTGCTCCAGACGTACAGCGTGGGCACATCGATGAGCCCGATCGTCGCGTCGGGGCGACCGGCCCGGTACCAGTTCAGTGCCGCGGTGAGCGCGCCCGGCTGCGACAGTTGCCGTACGTAGGCGTCGACACTGGCCTGCGGGACCTTTCCGGCGTAGACGCTACGAAGCTGCCGGGCATCGTCGGCGAGCATGCGGTCCTCGGTCGAGGGGGTCTCGCGCCAGTCGATCATGTAGTGGGATCGTGCGCGCTGGTCCGGATCGCTGCGCAGGGCGCCGGCCAGAGCGCCGGGGTGCGGGGTCGAGACAACGGTCAGGGTACGGACGAGGCCGGGGTGGGCGTCCGCCGTCCACCACGCCACCGCGCCTCCCCAGTCGTGGCCGACCAGGTCGAACGTCGCCCAGCCCAGTTCCTCCGTGATCGCGACGACGTCGTCGACCAGCGCACCCATGCGGTAGTCCTCGGGCCGATCGGGGCGGACACCGGGGGAGTAGCCACGCTGGTCGGGTGCCACGACACGGTAGCCGCACGCGGTCAACGCCGCGATCTGCTGTTGCCACGCCAGCGCGGTCTGGGGGAAACCGTGCAGCAGCAGTACCGGGCGGCCCTCGGACGGTCCCGCCGTAATGGCGTCGAACACGCCAGCGGCAGTGGAGATGCTCAGCTTGGTCAAGATCTCATCCTTCATACCGACTGGTTGGTCAGCCTTCAGGTCGCGGCAGTGGATTGTCAAGATCGAAGGCGGGCGGCCCCTTCGCGAGGTCAGCCGGGCGCCGCTCCCGCACGCCCGAGTCGTCTCCCAGGTGCAGTGCTGTCGGTAGTCGTCGTGGGCGTGAGGTCCGTCCGCGGCCGGACGCCGGGCCCGGCTTCTGGCCCGGCGAGACGCCACTGGGGCGCTGACTTCTCCCCGGATGGGCCGAGTCGGGCGCCCCCGGTGATGTGTCGAGCCCAACAGGCTTGGTGCTGAGTCGAGTTCGGGCGTGATCGCTTCGCGTCGGCGATCTGGCTGATGTGCCGTGGCCGGTGCCATGATTGATCTCCATGGGGACTGTGGCTGCGCTGTGCCGGTATCCGGTGAAATCCATGCTCGGAGAGCCATTGCTGTCCGCGGTCGTCACCCATGCGGGGTTAGCCGGGGACAGGACGTATGCCGTCCTCGACGACACCGGCGCGATCGGGAGCGTCAAGCACCCCCGCAAGTGGGGACAACTGCTGAACTGCCGCAGCCGGTTGACCGATGACGGCGCCGTCGAGGTGGAACTGCCCGACGGTGTGACGCTCCCCGTCGGAGACCCCGATCTCGACCTACGGCTGTCCAAGCTGCTGGGCCGCCACGTGTCCGTCTCGGCCACTGCCCCAGCGGACAGCACACTCGAGCGCGCCGTCCCCCGGTACGAAGGCGGTGTCCCCGACGTCGTCCGCGCGACGGCTTCCGTGGACGGTACGGGGGAGGAGATCACCGTCGGCAACGTCGCTGCGGGGACGTTCTTCGACTTCGGCAAGGTCCACCTCGTCACGACGTCCTCCTTGGCGGGACTCCGGGCCGGGTATCCCGACAGTGACTTCGATCCGCGCCGCTTCCGGCCGAACCTGGTTGTCGACACCGGCGGAAGAAAGGATTTCGTGGAGGACACCTGGGTGGACCGGCGACTACGCGTGGGCGAAGCGCTGTTCCAAGTGGTGGTTCCCACGCCCCGCTGTGTGGTTCCCACCCTCGGTCATGACGGGCTGGGGGCCGACCCTGGCATCATGCGTGCGATCGCCCGTGAGCACCGGATACCCGTCTTCCACCTGGGCCGGCTGGCGTGCCTCGGGGTGTACCTGGATGTCCTGGAACCAGGCACGGTCCGGCTGGGCGACTCGATCACGCGACAGGACGGACCGTGACGAGGTGGACCTCGCCGCCTGGTGATGCGCGCTGCCCGTCAAGGGTTCACGGCAGTCCGACTCCGTTGTCCGCCAGGCAGCCCGTCGTACGACGCACCGCGCATCCTCGCCTCCTGGACGGCCGAGCAGTCGAGCCGGTACAGAGTGGAGGGCCAGACCTCGTGATCACCTGGTTTCCGAGGTGTCAGCACGGCGTGGGCCTGTTGACCGGTACTGGGTCCTGCCGACAGGGAGCCGACCCCCGCGGGGCCTTCCACCCGACCGGACGGACGTAGTCAGGCCGGGAAGCCACTGGCGGCCCGGCGGCACTCGCGCGGGGCGGCCAGTGGCTCCCTTCGACGGCAGGGCATTCACCCAGTAGTCGAGTAGTCGAGGTACAGCGGTCCGGGATGAGTGTCGGGGCGGCCGTCCTACTTGCTGTGCACGATCTGGATCAGATTGCCGCAGGTGTCGTCCAGTACCGCGGTGGTGACCGGGCCCATCTCCAGTGGCTCCTGGGTGAAGTACACCCCGAGGTCGCGCAGCCGGGTGAACTCCGCCTGTACATCGTCCACGGCGAAGGAGGTCGCCGGGATGCCGTCCTGGACCAGCGCGGTTTTGTACGGCTGCACCGCGGGATGACCGGAGGGCTCAAGCAGCAGTTCCGTCCCGTCCGGATCTTCCGGCGAGACGACGGTCAGCCACCGGTCCTCGCCCAGGGGGACGTCGTGCTTCTTCACGAAGCCCAGCACGTCGGTGTAGAAACGCAGGGCCCTCTCCTGGTCGTCGACGAAGACACTGGACAGGTGGATCTTCATGGGCTGCTCTCCGGTGCATCGGGCCTGAGCCATCGGGTCACGATGCGCTCAAGAGGTTCGGTGTTCAGATCGTGGAACTTGTAGCGGCCCTGGCGCCGCGAAACGATCAGGCCAGCGGATTCGAGTACGGCCAAGTGCTGGCTTATCGCCTGGCGGGACATCCCCAGACCGTGCTTCGTCACCAGCCGTGCGCATATCTCGAACAGGGTCTGCCCGTCCCGTTCCACCAGCTCGTCAAGGATGCGCCGACGGGTCGGGTCGGCGAGTGCCTTGAAGACATCGTCCGCCATGGCCGACGCCATAGGCAAGTATCTCCTTGCCTATCAACCTGGGTGCCGGTGCCGGTGCCGGTGCCGGTGCCGGTGCCGACGCCGATGTGTAGTGGGTGATCGTCACGGCCATGCCGGGCGGGGCTGAGCTTGCCGGCGTTTCTCAAGGTGCAGGTGCGGCGCGCGAACGTGTCCTTCAGCGGGTGGACCGGGCCTTCGGCCACGGAGATCGGCGAGATCGCCGAGAGGTCTTCATTCGACGAACCACTGGCGCAGCGCACCGATGAGGAACGGGCCATGGGATAAACCGGCTGTGGGCCTGGGCCTGGGCCTGGGCCCGGGTCTGGGTCTGGGCCGCTCACCGCCGCGCTGGCGGCGAGAAGGCTTCAGCGCGGTGGGCGAAGCGTAGGAACGCCGCCGTCGGCAGGGAAGGGGGAGTCGCCCGCGATGTTCGGGGCGTGGTCCTCCCTCGGTGCGGCCACCTGTTTCAGGTAGGGCGCCAGACGTCGTGAACGCGGAGGCCCTCTCATTCCTGGCGGACTGGGTCGGCTGACCTTCGCCGGGCCTGATGGTTGCGGCACCCGCCCCTGGGCCACGCCCCGCTGTGGCCGCCGGCTCAGTGTCGGTGACCGAGACGGCCGGGCGTGCGCTCGGGGTTTGTCACCGAGACGTGGGCGGCGCGGCGGACGGTGGGCCCGACGGCGTGCCTGGAAGGAGCCCCGGCGCAGCGGGCCACGAGAGGTTCGGACGGCCTCGTGACCCGCTGCGTCCTGGGGCGGGTCGGTCAGCCGAAGGCCTTGACCGCCTGGTAGTAGGTCCATGCCGTGCCGTCACACGCCGTCTTCGTGGCGCCGCTGTAGTTGACGCACACGCGCTTGAGGTCCTCGTAAAGAGCGCTGTCGAGGCGGGACTTGTTGGCGGAGAAGGTGCCCGCGGCCTTGTAGTTGCGGTATCCGAAGTCGTGCCGTGCGCAGGAGGTGGCGAACGGGAAGCCGAAGGGGTTGTCGGGGGAGGTGGAGCAGTAGTCCGTCGACCAGTCGAACTGGTAGGCCGCGTAGGCGGCTTGGTTCGATCGGGCCGCTGCCCAGGTGTTGTAGCTGGACGCGCTGGTCTGGGTCCAGCTCGACAGTACCTGCGCCTTGTCGGCGGGGACGGCGGCCTGTGCGGTGCTCGCGGTGCCGATGAGGGCTACCAGGGACAGGCTGGACGCGGTGAGAGCGGTGGCGAGTCTTCGGCGCATTCCACACCTCCATGAATCCGCGGCCCGCCAGCCGGGCCGCAGGTGCATGACAACAAGGATCGGTGAGGTGCGTGCGCTTGCATAGATCTTGGTGGTTCAACGAGAAATGAATTCTGGTGTGAGTACCGGAAGTTGCGGTTCGTCGTCCGGGCGGGCGGGGGTTACACCGGCGGCATGGGTGTCTGCTCGTCCACCGCAGTCGTCGTGTCTGGTGCTCTCCGTCCGAGTGGAGCCGGTGGGCGGCCCGATGGCCAGGATGCGCGTCGGGAGAAGAAGGGGGGTGGGTTTCGGCAGGGGTCGTTCGGGGCGGGAGCGCCCGACGTGGCTCGCCGGGCCGGCGCGGCGAGTTCAGTGGGGGACCCGGGGGCGGTCCCGTTCCCCTGTGCGCTGCCGGCTCGTTCAGGAGCCGGTGGTGCCTGGGTCGCCGAGGGCCCATGCGGCGATGTCGCGGTAGTGGATCGGTCCGCGGCTGCGGCCGGCGTTGCTGCCGACCAGGTGCAGACGTTCGGCAGGCCATCCGCGGCCGGTGAATCCGGCGAACCCTTCGGCGATCTCCTCCGCCGAGGACCGGTCTCCTCGGCGGGCACGGGCCAGCGTCAGATGGGGGCGCAGAGGCCGGTCCTCGAAGGCGACCCCGCAGTTCTTGACGGTGGTGCGCACATCGGCGGCGAGCATGTGCAGCTCGTCGAGGTCTCCGTCGATTCCGCTCCACAGCACCCGGCCGTCGAAGGTTCCACTGCCGCGCAGTGCCAGGCAGAAGGGCCGGCGGTCGGCTGCGAGTCCGGCGAGAGGCGGTCGCAGGAGCGGAACTGTCTCGGCCGGCAGCTCTCCGAGGAACGCCAGGGTGATGTGCCAGTCCTCGATGCGGTTCCACCGCATGTGAGGGTGGGTGCCGTAGGCGGGGCGCAGCTCCCGGGCCAGTTCCTCTTTCGCGTGGTCGGGCGGGGCGAGCGCGATGAACACGCGAACGGTCGCGGGTGGGGTCTGGTCGTTCACACCGGACTTCCTATCGCATCCGGGCGGTGGGTGCGACGGCCCGGGTGCTGCGGGGCGACGGCGAGGGCGACCCGGAGGGGGGAGGGGGACGGTGAACCGACCCGGTGCGGGCTCGGCCTGCCTGCCGGTGAAGGCCGTGGTGGCCGTGGTGGCCGTCAGGTGCGGCTCGGTGACGGCTCCGGATCGCGGAGACGCGCCGCCGCGCGGCGGGGGAGCAGCAGCGGGGTCGCCAGCAGGAGCACGCCGGCCAGCCCGATGGCCGTGCGCGGGCCGAGCAGGCCGCCCAGTACGCCCCAGACGGCCGTCAGGAGCGCGGTCGAGGCCTTGGTCGTCACCGCCCAGGCGGACAGTGTGCGGGTGACCCGGTCGGTCGCGGTGCGCTCGAGGCGGTAGGTGGCGTAGACGGGGTTGAAGACCCCGCAGCAGAAGATGAGCCCGAGCTCGACGCCCATCACCAGCAGCAGCCCGCCGGTGCCCGGTCCGAGGAGGGCCAGGCCGACGGGCCAGAGCGCGCGTAGCGCCCCGGTCACGACCAGGACCCGGTGCTGCCCGAACCGGGTCACGAGCGGTCGGGCCAGCCGCGAACCGAGCAGGCCGCCGATCGAGGGCGCGGCGAAGGCGAGACCGTACTGCCACGGTGCGAACCCGAGCCGGTCGAGCATCAGGACGGCCAGCAGCGGTTGGGTGGCCATCACCAGACCGTTGAACAAGGCGGTGTTGAAGAAGAGCGGACGCAGCGTCGCTTCGGCGAGGATGTACCGCCAGCCGTCGAGCAGGTCCCCGGCCCGCATGCGTGCGGCCTCCCGGCGTTCGGGCGGCGGCTCGTGGCCGCCCGCCGCGCGGATGCCCAGGGCCGAGAGCAGGTAGCTGACCGCGTCGGCCACCACCGTCGCCACCGGGCCGAGGAGCCCGATCGCGGCGCCGCCCAACGGCGGCCCGATGATGGTGGTCGTCCAGGCCGTGGACTCGAACCGGGCGTTGGCGACCAGCAGGTCCTCGGCCGCCAGCAGCGACTTCAGGTACGCGCCGGAGGCGGCGCGGAAGGTGATGTCGGCCGCCGCGACGACGACCGAGACCAGCAGGAGCTGAAGGAAGGTGAGCGCGCCGATCGCGAACGCGGCGGGAATCGTCAGCAGCGCCGCGAACCGCACCAGGTCCATCGCGATCAGCACCGTCCCCTTGCGGCGGAACTCCACCCACGGGCCGAGCGGCACCGCCACGGCGGCGCCCACCGCGGCCCCCACGGAGGAGAGCGCGGCGACCTCGGCCGGTCCGGTGTGCAGCACCCGGATGGCGATCAATGGGAACGCGCCGAAGGCGAGCCACGTGCCGAGCGCGCTGGTTCCGTACGCTCCCCAGAACCACCCGAACCGCCGGCCCAGCCGATGCCCGCGCAGACGTCCCAGCCTGTGCCCACTTCTGTGCCCGCTTCTCATCCCCGCCGCCCCTCGCCCCTCACCCGCACACCTCACTCGCGTACCTCACCCGCACAACCGATCCGCGACCGGCAGCATCAAAGCGAGCGCGGCACCCAGAGGTCAAACAACCACAGGACCGCCTGGCCACAACCAACGGTTGTGCCCGTAGGCTGCCGATATGGACCTCGACACCGTCCGGACCTTCGTCGCCGCCGCCGACGCGGGGCAGTTCCAGGAGGCCGCCGCCGAGCTTGCGGTCACCCAGCAGGCCGTCTCCAAGCGCATCGCCGCGTTGGAGCGCATCCTCGGCGTGCGGTTGTTCACCCGCACCGCTCGCGGCGCCGAACTCACCATCGACGGGCAGGCGTTCCTGCCCCACGCGCGCGAGCTGCTGCGCGTCGCCGAACGCGCGGTCGCGTCGGTGCGCACCGGCCGGCGTCCGCTGCGCGTCGACGTGATCGCCTCGCGCGGTGCGGCGGCGGGCCTGCTGCGCGGCTTCCACCGCGCACACCCCGAGATCGACCTCGACGTGGTGATGCTGTTCGACATCGAGACGGCCGTCGCCGCCATCCGCTCCGGCGCGATCGACGCGTCCTTCCGCGCGGTCGCCGTGCCCGGTCGGCCCCTGCCCGCGGACATCGAGTCCGTCCGGGTCCTCGACGAGCCGCTCGAGCTCCTCACCGGCCCCGCCCACGCGCTGGCAGGCGCCCGGTCGGTGCCCCTCGCCCAGCTCGCCGGGCACCGGATCTGGATGCCCGGCATCGTTCCCGGTACCGAGTGGGCCGCCTACTACGACGACCTCGTCGCCGAGTTCGGCCTCACCATCGAGGCGACCGGGCCCAACTTCGGCTCCGACGCCCTCCTCGACACCATCGCCGACACCCCGGCCCTCGCCACCTTCATGGGTGGGCAGACCCGCCTCGTCTGGCCCGCCGGCCACGGCCTGCGCCGCATCCCGGTGACCGACCCGACGCCCGTCTACCCGCACTCGCTCCTGTGGCACCGTGACAACCCCCACCCGGCGCTGGCCACCCTCCGCGCCCACCTCGACGCCACAACGGCCGGCCATGACGCCGCCGGGACCTGGGCGCCGGACTGGGTCCTTCCGCGCTGAACGCCGCCGTCCACGCGCCACCCGCACGGACGCCGTCGCATCCGGCCGCCGTACCCGAACGGGAAGCGCTCGGCAGGCCGGTTCTCAGCCCTGGCCGAGCCCCGCGCGGGCCGGTTGCCGGCGTCGCGCAACGGCGGGGGAGGGCTGGGCGAGGCCCAACGGGGGCGTGCGCTTGGCAGCGCGGCTGACGATGGCAGTCTCGACCTGCGTGATCCCCAGGCCGACCAGGTCGCGGGAGAGGAAGCCGTAGAGGGCGGCCAGGTCGGGGAAGTAGGCCGCCGCGTGCAGGTTCGAGGGCCCCGAGGTCGCGAACGCGCCGTGCACCGAAGGATGGTCGGCCAGCGCCTGCCCCGCCGCGGCCAGATGGTCGGGGGCCACGTGCAGCAGGAGCTTGGCCTCGATGGGCAGCCCGATACGGCGGGGGTCGACCAGGACCTGGGTGACCAGCCGGTCCTGGGCCGTCAGTCGGGCGATCCGCCGGCGGACCGTCGTCTCCGGGTGACCGGTGTGGGCGGCCAGGGCCGCGGCCGAGAGGCGCGCGTCAGGGGTGAGGGCGTCGATGAGGGACTGTTCCAGGGGATCGGTGTCGACGCCGTACGGGCCTGGAGACCCGACGGAGGCCGGCCCCCGGTCCGGACCGGCCGGGCTCAGGGCCGCGCGCTCGGCCGGCGTCAGGACGGCGTGACGCCACTCCGAGGTGAGCCGGAAGACGTGCAGGATGGTGGCGCTCTCCAGGGACGTGACCGCCTGGGTGGAGGGAAGTTGGCGGAAGACGAGCGGGTCGCGCGAACCCGGCTCCGTACGGGCCACCGCGAAGATCTCGTCACCCGAGGTGGTGACGTCGATGAACGGGATGTCCTCGCGCGCCGCGAGCGCGGCCACGATCGTGTCGAGCTTTCCCCGCAGCACCCGGATCCGCAGGAACAGAGCCCCGGCCGAACCCCCGTTGCGCGGTCGCGCGACCGGTGAGATCACCACGCGTACGGTGCCGTCGGAGCTGAACGCGTGCAGGCGGCGGCGCACGGTGGCGGGGCTGAGGTCCAGCACCTGGGCCGCCCGTTCCGCGCTGAGACGGCCGTCCCACTGCAGGGCGGCCACCAGCCGCTGGTCCGTGAGGCTCAGTACGGAATCCGCCGCTACGTGTGCCATGGCGGCAAGTTTCGCTCATTTCGGCGTCTCGCGCGGCCTGTCCCGCAGACCTCGCCCCAACCATGGACGGTACGTACTCCGCGCCGCGGCAGACCCGCGTCGGCGGTATCGAGTAGCCATGGAAGGAGCACCCGTTGACCCTCGACCCGCACAACTGGCCCCCGGTCGTGGCCAGCCGATAGCCGATAGCCGACAGGCGGTAGGCGGCAGCTGCCGGGTCGCCACCCGCGACCCGGCGAATCGGGGCCCGCGGCGCGACCGCGGCGCGACCACGGCGCGTGCCGGACCGCGGGGCCGCCCATCCTGCGGCTGCCCATCCCGCGCCCGGCGAGTCCGCGAGAGAGCCCCGAGAACCGAGAGAGCCCCGAGAACCACGGATCGACTCACACCCACGGAGGCCCCTGTGACCATGTCCAGGCAACGCGAAAAAGTACTCTTCGCCAGCGGTGACACCACGTGCGCCGCCTGGCACTATCCGGGCACCAACGGCGGCTGCGTGATCATGGCCGGAGGTATCGCCGTGGCGAAGGAGCCCGCCTCGGATCTCTTCGCCCGACGGTTCAACGACGCCGGCTTCGCCGTCCTGGCCTTCGACTACCGCCGGTTCGGGGAGAGCGGGGGTACGCCGCGCCAGGTCGTCCGCTTCGACGACCAACGCGCCGACTGGCAGGCCGCGATCGACTTCGCGGCCGGTCTGCCCGGCGTCGATCCCGACGGAATCTCACTCTGGGGCTTCTCCCTCTCGGGCGGCCATGTCTTCCGTGTCGCGGCCGACAACCCGCGGCTGGCCTCCGTGATCGCGCAGTCGCCACTCGTCGACGGCCGGGCGGCGGCTCCCAACGCGCTGCGCTCCATGACACCTCTCGCGCTGCTCCGGCTCTTCGGCCGCGCGGTCGCGGACGCGCTCGGCGGCCTCCTGGGACGGCCTCCGCTGCTGATCCCCACCGCCGGAGTACGCGGCGCCGTCGCCTCACTCACCACGCCCGACGCGATGGACGGTGACCGGGCCCTGGACCCCGACCACCGCTACACGGACTGGGAGCAGACGGTCGCCGCACGGATCGCGCTGCGGATCGGCGGGTACCGGCCCGGGCTCCGCGCCCCCCGGACCCGGTGCCCCCTGCTCGTGGTCGTCTGCGACCAGGACCGGAGCGCCCTCCCCGGCCCCGCCGTCGAGGCGGCCCACAACGCCCCGGACGCCGAGGTACTGCACCTGGCAGGCCGTCACTACGCCCCGTTCCTGGAGGCACACGAAGAGGCCGTCGAGGCGGAGATCGCGTTCCTGCACAAAAACCTGGCCCGTGCGAACGCCGTGCCCGGAGGAGGGGACCGTACGTGAGCAAGGGGTGAGGCTCCCCGGGTCAAGGGTCCCAGGTCCCACGTCCCGGGTCCCAGTCCCGAGTCCCGGATCCCGGGTGCCCAGAGAAAGGTGAAGTGGTGGCTCCGGCCCACCTATTCGGCGTGCTCGACGTGACGCCGGCCGGCCCCGGCGGAACCCCAGTGGCTCCAGGCGGGGATGTCCTCGCGGGCTCGGAGCCAGGCCGCCGGTAGCGCGTCCGTGCCGGTTCGGGCCGCGACGACGCCACCCGCGATGGCACAGGTGGTGTCGCGGTCGCCCCACCCGGCGACGGTCTGCCACAACGCCTCGGAGAGATCGTCCAGATGCCCCGCGGCGGACCACAGGGCGTACGGCACCGTGTCCGGAGCCGAGATCAGTGTTCCCGAGCCCATCACGGACGCCGCATGGCGAACCGACGCGCGGGGCGAGAGATTCGCGGCCACCAGCAGCCCGGAGCGCACGTCACTGTCCGGCACGTGCGAGGCGATCTCCCGCAGGAACTCCGCGCGCGGCGCGGTGTCCCGGCCCTGGCCGGCGGCCGCCAGCGCCGCGGCGACCGCCACGGCCACGGCTCCCGCGACAGCCTCCGGGTGGGAGTGCGTGGCCACCGCGGACAGCCGGGCCTGCTCGCACACGAGCGCCACGTCGTCCCGGAACCACGCCCCCAGAGGGGCGACCCGCATAGCGGCGCCGTTGCCGTGGGAACCCTGCCCCCCGAACTGCGCCGTGGTCACGGTCTGCCAGTCCTCACCCTCCCCGATGCGCCGCAGCACACCGTGCATGGACGGACCGTACTTGCGCCCCGGGTCCCGGTCGTACTCGGCGGCGAACTCCTTCGCCAGCTCGCCCGGCCGGACCTCCCCATGGGTCATGAGGTGTGCGAACAGGACGAAAGCCATGGCGGAGTCGTCCGTCCACGACCACGGCGCCGGACGCAACCGCCGCGCCGCCCACTGGCCTTCGGTGTCCTCGTCGGAACGCGTGAACCAACTGTCCCCGAAGGCGTCGCCCATCACCAGGCCGTCCAGGCTGTCGCGGGCGTGCTGCGGACCGGTCATGGCGAAGCTCCTTGTGAATCGTCGTTGGCCTCGGCATTCTCGTCGTACGAGAGCCGGGCGGGCGAATGGATTACCCCGTAGCGCCAGTTCAGGTCCCTACGGGCGGGACATCGCGGCGCCGGCGGGGCGGCCGCCGCCCACCAGGGCAGCCGGCGCTTCCCGCGACCGCCGGGCGGGCCGCGCCGATGGATGACCCCCGGCCGCCGCGCCGAGCAAGAAGTCCGCCTGTGACCGGAACCAGTGCCGCCGTTCGTTCATCCTGTACGCCGGGTGGGTCTGCTCGCTCACCTTCTCGCGGACGCGACAGACCAGGGTGGGGGCGCATCACACGGCAGGTCACGCATTCCGGCCAGGTCAGTTCTTCCCCGGCACCGCGCACTTGGAGAGGCCGTGCTCCCGGTCAGCTGAAGTGGACGTCGCTGAGATCGATGGAGACCATGACCTGCCCCAGGAGCGGACGACCGTCGGAGTCGCGGCGGTAGGCCCGGCGTCTGGTGGGCAGCACGATGCCGTCCGCTTCCGTATGGTCGTGGACGTACTGCGCGGCGGCGAATCCGCCGGCCACGTCGACGTGGTAGTCGTGGCGCCGCAGGAGCCGGTCGGGACCGAAATAGAAGTCCTGGTGGGTGCTGTGGCTCGCGATCCGCGGCGGGAAGGCGGCACGCAGCCCCGGCCAGACCTCGTCCCCCTCCCGCCATGGCTCGATGCCGGTGACCGTGAAGCCGGGCATGGCAAGCAGGAAGGGCGTGGTGAGGTAGGTCCACAACGCGTAGCCGTTGAAGTAGGCGCGGTCCAGCGGGTCCCAGGGTGTCTCGAGCGTGTGTCCGGCGAAAGACGTCCGAGGGTCCTCGCGTTCGGCGACCACCTGCCCGTCGAGTTTCTCGATGCTCACCCGTCCGGGCGTGAAGTCGGTCTTCTGGTCGTGAGCGCCGAAAGGCTGGACCGAGGCGTGCTCCTCGTGCAGCCTGACGGTCATCACGCGTGGCGTGACGTCCTGCGGCAGACCCTTGATGGCGAACAGGTCGCCACCGCTGACAAGGGTGGCCCGCGCCTGGGTCAGTTCCTCCCAGCGTTCGGTCCCGCCATGGGCCTCGATGACTTCGGTGAGCAGATCGTTCACGTCGGATTCCTACCGTACTTTCCGTTCGTCCGTACGGGAGGAGAGCCGCGATTGGTCCGGACGGACCATGGACGGGCCCCGGCCCGCACCCGCCCCCTCGGCGCTCGCTTCCTCACCGCAGGGCCCACACACCTGCCAAAGGAGTGAGGCCCGAGCACGGCCGGCTCCGTTTGTACCGGCCGGTGGTGTTCGCCGACGGGGTGTTGGCTCGTTGGGCGGGCCCTGCCAGGGCAAGCTGGGGTGATGATCAGGGCGCCGATCGTCGTGCGACCCGGTGGTGTTCCTCGAAGCCGCGGGGGGTTCTCCTGATGGCCCGGACCCGCCGCGACCCGCACGCACTCGAAGTTGTGCTGATCGCGACGGCCGAGCGCGTCCGCTGCCACGTGGCCCCTTGAGCGTCGCGGTCGGCCCTTGCCGGTGGCACGGCGGGAGCGGAACCCCGCACTCCCTTACCGATGAATGAGGATGTGTCATGGAAACCACGCCGCATGACAACACCGATGTCCACGATGTCATCGTGGTGGGTGCCGGCCCCGTGGGCCAGACCGTGCTCGAGCGGGCGCGGGCCGCCGGTCTCTCGGTCGCCCTGGTCGAGCGGGAGCTCGTAGGCGGCGAGTGCTCGTACTGGGCCTGCATCCCGAGCAAGGCGCTGTTGCGGCCCGTGGTCGCCGTCGCCGACGCACGCCGGGTCGAGGGGGCGAGCGCCGCGGTCACGGGCGTGGTGGACGCGCGCGGCGCCTTCGCGCGCCGGGACCGTGTCGTATCGGACTGGGACGACAGCGGGCAGGCCGCCAACATGACAGGGCTGGGGGCCACGCTGGTCCGCGGCCACGGCCGCCTCGCGGGGGAGCGACGCGTGGCGGTGGAGGGCCCGGACGGCGCACAGCACCTGCTGGAGGCGCGGCACGCGTCGTGGTGTGCACCGGCAGCGGCGCCTTTCTCCCCGGCCTTCCCGGCATCGAGGAGGCGCGCCCGTGGAACAACCGGAAGGCCACCGATTCCGAGGAGGTGCCCGGCAGCCTCGTCGTGATCGGCGGGGGCGGTGTCGCCGTCGAGATGGCGAGCGCCTGGCAGGGACTCGGCGCACGGGTCACCCTCCTGGCCCGGGGATCCGCTCTGCTGTCACGTATGGAGCCCTTCGTCGGGGAAGAGGTGGCGCACGGCCTGGCAGAGTCGGGTGTCGACGTGCGCACGAACACCGACGTGGTGTCACTGAGCAGGCCCGACCCGGCCGGCCCCGTCACCGTGCGGCTGGCCGGCGGCGACGAACTCGAAGCGGACGAGGTCCTCTTCGCCACCGGACGCACCCCGCACACCGACGACATCGGCCTGGACACGGTCGGGCTCGCCCCCGGAACCTGGCTGGACATCGACGACTCCTGTCGCGTCCGCGGGGTCGACGGCGGCTGGCTGTACGCGGCGGGTGACGTCAACCACCACGCCCTCCTCACCCACCAGGGCAAGTACCAGGCCCGCATCGCCGGAGAGGCCATCGGAGCCCTCGCCCGCGGAGAGAGTCTCGACACGGCGGCGTGGGGAGCCCATGCCACGACCGCCGACTTCCAGGCGGTCCCCCAGGTCTTCTTCTGCGACCCCGAAGCCGCCTCCGTCGGACTCACCGCGGCCGAGGCGGAACGGGCGGGCCACCGGACCAAGGTCGTCGACGTGGACTTGGGCGCGGTTCCGGGGGCGTTCCTGTACGCGGACGGCTACCGGGGACGGGCCAGGATGGTGGTCGACCTGGACGGCCACCGTCTCCTCGGCGTCACCTTCGTCGGCCCCGGGGTGGCCGAGCTCCTCCACTCGGCGACCGTCGCCGTGGCTGGAGGCATCACCATGGACCGCCTCTGGCACGCGGTGCCGTGCTTCCCGACGATCAGCGAGGTGTGGCTCCACCTGATGAAGGCGTACCGCGACTGAACCTGGCGACCTTCCGGCCGCGCCGCGCCGCCGGCGGGCGTATCAGTGCCCGCAGGTTGTTCCTGCGGCGCGGGCGGGCACGGGCGAGACCACCCGGCTGACCGGGGCGGGGCCTCTCCTCGGACTCCCAGCCGCCGACTGAGGTCGGCCGGCTCCGGCACCAGGCCGGACGTCACCGCCCTTGCCCACGCCGGGACTTACGTATGCGGTGGTCGGATTGAGACCCCCTCGCCCGGGGGAAAATCCACCAATGGGGGCATCCCGGCCGCAGGCGCAGAAAGATGAGAGCACCGTCGAGTCGATGTACGTCGCCGTTTCCGCCGTGATCCTTGCCGGGGCCGCGTTCGCCCTGGTCGCCAGCCCCGCCCTGGTCTTCGACATGGTGCACGGCGATGCGCGACGACTTTTGATCATCTGCGGCAAATGGGCCGGAGCGGGAGTGTTCCTGGCCAGACTGATATCCGGCTTGTGGCGCTGGTGACGCCTGCCCGTGCGCGGCGGCACCGGCTGCGTGACCGCCGCATCCTCCGCCAGGCCCGACGCGACGGGTGCGTGCGCCGCGGGGCGTGGACGACGGGCCGGTCACGCAGTGTCCCGGGTGTCGTCGTCGAGCTGGTCGAGAATGCGCTGCTCCGCGTCGCGGAGAGTGGTGCGCGCGGCCTGGGGCCGGGTGCAGTCGGCCCCGTGCACGGCACCTTCGGAGGACTTCCAGATCCGGCAGCAGGGGACGGGGAGTGGTGCGGGGCCGCGGGCGGCCAGTTCGGCACGTTCCGCCTGGACGCGGGCCCGGCGTTCCCTGCCGTGGCGTGCGCGGCGTCGTCGGAGCACGCCCTCGGCCAGGAAGAGCGCGAGAGCCCCGAACACACCGGTCTCCCACCACAGGTGGTGGATGGCGGTGGCGGTGCCGCCGGCTGTGAGGATGGTGGCGCCGAGGGCGCAGGCGGTTTCGGGTCGGGTCACAGGCACTCCCCGCTGGGCTGGACGACGTTCGTCATGTTGAGTTTTCCCACGGTGAGGCCTGGACCCCGGATGTCGGCAAAGATTTTGGGCGCGGGCGGGGGCGCGTGTGCGGTCGCGTGCGGGGAGCAGGTAATCACGACCGCCGACCGCGGCTCCACCCTGGGAGCGTCTCCGGGTGCGGGGTGGACGGCCCACGCGGCGGCCCACGCGATCGAAAACGTCTGCCAGGGCCGCCCGGCACGCCGGCCCCTCTGCGCGACTCGGCTACGTCTTCACCACGATCGGACGCTGCGCCTTCGACGCACCCGGACCCGGAGCGGCGACGAGGGGCCCCGGCTGTGAGCCGGGCCCGACTCGGTTCGTAACCCAGCGCCGCGGGCGACGCCTGGGCCGGACGGGAACGGCAGGGCTCGCTGGGCCGGCGGAACCTCCGGCGCAAGCCTGTGGGCCGTCTGCCAGGAGGACGGCCCCGTCACCTGTGACGGAGCCTCCGAGGCCGCGCGCCCCGACGACACGCCGGGGCACCGGGGGCCGTCCTCGGCCTGCTGAAGGACGGAATCGCTGTCCTTCGGCAGCACATCGAGGTCGTGCGGCGGAACGCACCATGGCACCGCGCACTGACGACGAGCCGGCAGTGGCCGACGACCAGCGCCTTCGGAAGGCCCCCGGCGCGGCTATCGCCGCCGCGTGACGCTGAGGCGGTGCCTGCCGGGTCCCAGGCCGGAGACGGTGACGCGGTCACCGTCCATCGTCACACGGGGGTCCGACGCGCGGTGGCCGTCCCAGAGAACGCGGCTTTCGTCCCGTACCACCACGGACGAGCCGCTGACGGGCAGCGCGGCCAGGCCGCGGGTGCCGTGGGGCACCTGAAGCGTGAGAGTGAACGACGTCGCCGTGTTCGTCCACTCGACCTCCAACGGTCCCGCGGGGGTGGGGAGTCGTCCCTGTGCCCAGGCCACGTCCCCTGGGTTGGGGCGGACTTCCCAGCGGGCGTATCCGGGCGATGTCGGCCTGGCGCCCAGGAGTTGGTGGGTCAGCGCCGGCAGCACGCCCGTGGACCATCCGTGCGCCATGCTCGTATAGGCCCCTTCGTAGAGGGAACCGCCGGGACCGATGCCCTCCCAGTGGGTGACACCGGGGTCGTGGCTGTCCATCCAGCCGTAGGTGCGCCTGATCTGGTCGAGTGCCGAGGAGGCCCGTCCGGTCTCGAACCTGGCGACGATCTCGGGGTAGGAGGTGAAGGCGTACACGCGCTGGGACGCGCCGTCGAAGATGGTGTCGTTGTCCATGAAGGCGTTGCCGTACGGCAGGTGCGTGGTCGCGTCGAGGTGGTCGAGCGCGGAGGCGGCTCGCCGGGTCTCGGCGACGCCGGCGGTGATGGCGAGGGAGTTGCCGTCCTGGGCATGCCGCACGGCTCCGGTCGACGAGTCGAGATAGGCTCCGGCGGTCTCGTCCCACAGGTGGGTGTTGACCGCGTCGGCGACCTCCCGGGCGCGGTCGGACCACCGCCGGGCGTCCGCCTCGTGCCCGAGCCAACGGGCCAGTGCCGCGCTGTCGTTGAGCGCCTGCACGTACAGGACGTTGTAGTAGGTGATTCTGCCGGTGCGGCCGAGGAAGGCGTAGTCGCCGTAGCCACCGGTGTCGTTGAGGCCCTTGCTCAGCAGTCCGGCGTCGTCGGTGACGCTCGGGTACCAGGTGTCCAGCACCTTGACCAGGTGCGGGTAGTAGCGGGACGCGTAGGAGCGGTCGCCGGTGTACAGGACGTAGTCCCAGCTGCACGTCACCCACCACAGCGGATAGTCGAACAGGGGCAGTTCGTATCCGGAGATGGAGGCCGGGGGGATCCATCCGTCGGCCCGCTGGTGGTCGGCGAGGTCGGCCAGGACGTTGCGGGCGGCCGCGGCGGTGTCGTCGTGGGTGAGGTAGAGGGTGCGCGCGGAGACGGCGAGGTCGCCGACGTAGGGGTCCCGGTCGCGTTTGGCTCCGTCATGCAGCACCAGCCGGCCCTCCAGGGACGCGCTCCACGCGTTGCGGGGATCCACGTCGTCCTGGCGGAAGGTGTCGGTGACGAGCTCGTTGGTGTAGGAGGCTCCGTACCAGTACCGGTTGAGGTCGTCGTCGGAGCACAGGAACCAGCCGCGGTAGGTGCTGGGCGTCCCCACGTAGCCGGTGAAGTCCAGGTCGACGGAGTCGATGTCGACGGTGCCCCAGGGCTGGGCGACGGGTGCGTCGGCCGCCAGCGCATCGAGAGTGATCTTGAGATAGCGGAATCCGTGCAGGCCGTCGGCGTAGACCTTGCCGTCCCGGAGGAAGCCCTTCTGGTCCTTCCAGGTGGTACCGCCCGCCGGAACGGCGAACTGGTCGGTGCCCTGGCCCGCGCCGCCGGCCTGGTCGGAGCGGGTGAAGTCGGAGCGTTCGGTGAGGAATTGTTCGGTCTCGGAGAAGGCGACGCGTACGCCGGGGGAGTTGGCCGAAGCGGAAGCGAAGCGGATGCGGGGGTATCCCACGACGACCTTGCCGAAGTCGACCGTGACGCTGGGGACTTCGACCGGCGCCACAGCGGCGGGCCACACCTCGTTGACCCGGGTGAACGCACCGCGCGGCGTGTTCTGCACATTCGTGACCGTGATGCGGACCCGGGTCGTGGAGACGGGCTGGTCGAACGGGACGGCCCGCTGGATGACATCGTTATCGGAAACCGTGGCGGCCGTGTGCCAGGCGTCGTTCTGCCAGGTCTCGACCGTGAAGTCGGTGGGCACTCCGTCGCTGTTGGATATCACGGTGATGCCCGACAACTGCTGGGCCGAGGGAACGGTGATCGTGAGCGTGTCCGGGAAGACGCCCAGAGTGTCGTCGTTCCAGAACGTGTCGGGGTTGCCGTCGATGGCGTTGCCCGCGTCGTAGGTGCGCGGGCTGCCGTCGTTCCCGTTGTTGCCCGCGTGCGAGGAGGAGGCGACTGCCGTACTGCCCTCGGGCCACCGGGGTGCGGCGACGGGCTGGGGACGGCGCAGGACGGTGACGGGCCCGCCGGGCTTGAGCAGGGCTTCGGGGAGGCGTACGTCGCCGGTGCTCGCGGTGACGGCCACCGGCCGGACGGTGCGACCGGCGGGGCCCTGCACGTATCGGTGCCAGGAGGTTCTGCCGCGCGGCACCGCGTCCGGGGCTTCGCCGGCGGGGGCGGCCGCGGCCGGGGACGCCGCGGCGAGGGGGAGGCCCACGGCGGAGAGTGCCGCCAGGCCGGCTCCCGCGGCGATGACGGTGCGGCGGGCGGGGTCGTTCGGGGGCTGGGGGATGTTGCGGCTCGGCGACATGGAACCTCGTCCCTGTGGACTCGTATTGAAACGATTCAAAGCGGGGGTGCGGGGAGAACTTATCCCAGGCTTTCCCGCGGCGTACATACCGCGGACCGTTGTTCTGCCGCGCCCGACCGGAACCGGCGGAGGTGCGGACGGGCCTCCGCCCACCGGCACGGCCGCGCCGACTGGCCTGCATCGCAGGCGACTTCGGAGCGGCAGTCACCTTTGTCGCCCTGACGCCCGGCAGGAGAGCCGACGCGGAAGCCGCGCGTCCTGAGGGAACGCCGGCGCGGTCTCTGCCACCGTCAGCTCGTGTCCGCACCGTGTCCGCACCGCCGGCGCACCGCGGTCGGTCCGGGCGACCGTCTCGGCGACAGCCCCGGCCCCGCAACTCCCGCCGCTCATAGGCGAGCTGCACCCCGAACCTGGTGGCGAACCACACCCGGGTCCGCGCGGCCTGCGCCAGGGTGAGGCGGTCGGAGTGATGCGGCCGGGCGCCCCTCGGCTCGGAGTCCGGCCGGCCGCCGCCTCGTCCGCTCGATGCGCGCGTCCGGACTCATGGCGCCCGCTGGACCGGGCAGCCCGCTCACACCGGCGTGAGCGGGCTGCCCGGAACAGAGGACAACCCTGTCAGGGTGTGCCGTCCGGTGCCGCGAGGCGGCTTCGGCGGCCACTGAGGACGGCAGCGATCGGGAGGGCAGCCGCCAGGCCGCTGAGCAGGATCGCGGCAAGCGCGCCCAGGACGGCGGGCTGGTCGTCGAAGGCGATACCGATCGCGGCCAGGGCGGGCCCAGCGTTACGTACCGCGGCGACGCCGCCCATGGCCGTACGGCGTACCGACGGACCGGTGGCCAGCAGGGTCCCGACAGCGAAGGTGACGGCCGCGAGCACGAAGCCCGCGAGGAGCGCGAGCGAGCCGAAGAGTGCCACCACGTCACTCCAGTTGCCGAACAGCATGCCCGCGAGGACGAACAAGAAGGTCACGTTCGACACCATGGCCGCCGCGGGGTGCCACGACCGTGCGGTGGGCGCGGCGTAACGGCGCAGCAGCAAGCCGACGACGAACGGCACGAGTTGCAGGACGGCCACGGTCCGCACCAGCGTCGAGACATCGAGGGAGACGTCCTTGCCGAGGCCCGCGGCGGTGAGGATGCCGTTGACGGTCGGGGCGAAGGTGAGGCTGCCTACGGCGGCAAGCAGCACCTGCATGGCCGCGCCGGCGACGACGTCCCCGCGTTGCACCATGGCCAGCTTCGCCCCGAAGGGCCCGCCCGGCGAGGAGGCGACCAGGACGAGCGCGATGAACGCCGCCGAAGGGAGGCCGAACAGCTCGCCGATGCCCCAGCCCAGCAGCGGGACGACCACCAGATTGGTGAGCAGCGCGAGCGACAGCAGCGGGACGTCGGTGAAGACACCGCGCAGCGCCGTGACGGTGGCCCCGAGGCCGGCCGTGAACATGGTGGCCGCGATGAAGATCACGGTGACGGCATTGAACAGCATGTGCAGGGTGTCCATGAGGCGTTCCCCTCAGTCGGCGGAGTACCTGCGGTGCCGACGCGCCCGTCGCCGTCCTGTCAGTCCTGGAGGTCACCGAGCCGGCGCAGGGCGCTCAGGCCCGGCAGAAAGCAGTAGGCGCCACCGCGGGTGACGACGAACCGCGGCAGGGGCGCCAGCCGCCGACGCACCGGCCGCCGGGGGATCGTGAAACCGGTGACGCCGTCGTGGGCTCCGGTGACAGGGTCCTTGGCCCCACCCGAACCGAAGAAGACACCGTCGTTCATCCATTGCGACTGGACGAACTCGAACTGCCGCCCGAGGTGCGCTCCGACGAACGCGAACATCAGGCCGCGGTCGGCCCCGTCGTCCTCCAGGACTCCCTCGGGCAGCGGCGGACCGTACACGGCGCCTCGTCTGATCATGCGATGCAGCCGCACCTCGCCATGATGGTGAACCCGTAGCACGCCGGCGTCTTCGGAAATACGGGACCGTATTTCCCGTGCTCGAGCTGAGTGGTGTCCTTGGGGAGGATCGCCGCCTGCGGCCTGATCTCCATGTGCGCTCCCGCCGCCAGTTACTGGCCGGAAACAATCTCTCTCATATTCGCACGGACCACATCCACCCGCCCGGGGAGCGGCAACGGGGGAGAGACACCCCTGCCCGGCCCGGTCGCACCGCGCCGACCGGCAGCACCGGCCAGGACCGCACCCCGGCATCCGGCCGTGGCGATGCCGACGCGGTACGCCGCCCGTCCCTTCGGCACCCGGGCATGGAGGGCCTGGCGGCAGGCAGCGATACTGATGCCCGGCCCACGGGGGATCAAGGGAGGACACATGAGCCAGGTCGTCACCGAGACCATGGTGCGCGTCGAGAACGTCCACAAGTCGTACGGTCAGGGAGCCGCCGCCGTCCATGCCCTGCGCGGCGTCTCCTTCGACATCCCCCGCGGTGAGCTCATCGCGCTCAAGGGGCGCTCGGGCTCCGGGAAGACCACCCTGCTGAACATCGTCGGAGGGCTCGACGTACCGGACCGGGGCCGGGTCACCGTGGAGGGCATGGACCTGTCGGAACTCGGTGAGGACGGCCTGCTGGCGCTGCGCCGGGACCGGATCGGCTTCGTGTTCCAGTCCTTCGGCCTCATCCCGATCCTGACGGCCGCGGAGAACGTGGGCGTGCCCATGCGCATGCGCCGGGCCGACGTACGGGAGCGCGAGGAGCGGGTCGAGCTGCTGCTGTCCCTGGTGGGCCTCGCCGACCACGCGGCCCAGCGGCCCGGCGAGCTCTCCGGCGGCCAGCAGCAGCGGGTCGCCATCGCCCGCGCCCTGGCCAACAACCCCTCGCTGCTGATCGCCGACGAGCCCACCGGCCAGCTGGACGCGGAGACCGGCCATGCCGTGATGGAACTGCTGCGCGCGGTCGTGCGCAGCGAACAGGTCACCGCCCTGGTGGCCACGCACGACGCGACGCTGCTCGACCTGGCCGACCGGGTGCTGGAGATGCGCGACGGGGAGATACGGGACGAGACGGGGGAGTAGGCCGGGCCGCCGCCTCACCGGGGTCGCGACCCGCGCACCTGCTGTCCGGTCACGGGCCGGCGATCAGCTGTGCCCGCTGTCGTCCGGCCATACGGTGATGTGGTCCTCCTCCAGATCCAGCGCCACCCGATCGCGCATGCCCAGCGTCCTCGTGTACTCGGCGGGCAGCTGGAGGCGGCCTGCCCGGTCGAGCATCGCGTACTCGCGGGCCACCAGCGTCTCGTGGCCGGTGGTCTCGTCGACCTCGCTGCGGCGCAGGACCTCCGTGGAGGTGCGGCCGTCGCGGATGGCGACCGTGCGGCGGACCTCGGTGGCCACGGCGCGGTCATGGGTGACGATGACGATGGTGGTGCCCAACTCCTCGTTCGCCGTGCGGAAGGCGGCGAACGTCTGCTGGGCGGTGTGGGAGTCGAGCTCGCCGGTGGGTTCGTCGGCGAGCAGTACCGCCGGGTCGCAGGCGAGAGCCACGGCGATGGCGACCCGCTGCTGCTGACCGCCGGACATCTCATGCGGGCGGCGGTCCCGGCAGTCGGCGACCTGGAGCAACTCCATGAGTTCCAGGGCATGGTCGGCGCGGGCCCGGGAGCGGCGCCGCCCGCCCGCCAGTTGGAGGGGCAGGGCGACGTTCTGGGCCGCGGTGAGATACGGCAGCAGGTTGCGGGACGTCTGCTGCCAGATGAAGCCGACCACCCTGCGCCGGTAGTGCAGGCGGTCCTTCGCGGTCATGGCAAGCAGGTTGTGGCCCGCGACCTGAGCCGCCCCGGCAGTGGGGGTGTCCAGGCCGGCCAGGATGTTCATCAGGGTGGACTTGCCGCTGCCCGAGGCGCCCACCAGGGCCATGAGTTCGCCCTTGCGGACGAGCAGGTCGAGGCCCTGGAGGGCCTGCACCTCCACGCCGTCCGCGGAGAAGACACGGACCAGACGGTCGCAGGTGATGAGGGCGTCGTGGCCGTAGGCGGGCCGCGCGCGGCTGGCGGTCGCCTTGTCGGCCAGTTCGGCGAGGGTGGGATTCGTCGTCATCGGCGGCATCGGGCTCCTTGGTCAACGGGGGACGCGGCCGGCCGGGTGCGCGCCGGAGCCGCAGCGTGCGGACGAGGGTCACCAGGGCGGGGGCTGCCAGGGTGGGGGCCGGGGCCGTCGGGGACGGGGTGCGCTGCCCTTCTCACCTCGTGTCACCTGCTCTCAACTCCCGCACCGCTCCTCGCCTCCCCGCCCACCACGCCTGTACGCAGGCGATTCCCACCGTCACCGCCACCACGGCCACCGCCGGCACCGTCAGCGACCAGGCGTCCGTGTGCAGCGGGGCCCGCTCCAAGGGGGCGATCGAGGGCGGCAGAGCCACCGCGATCAGGTCCATGCCGGGGGAGAGCAGGCGGATCGCGGCCCAGCCGGTCAGGACGCCGCCCACCGCGGCGAGCACGGCCTGGGGAAGGGACTCCAGGACGAGCAGGCGGCGGCCCTGCGGACGGGTGAGACCCATGGTGCGCAGCCGTGCGAGCAGCGCGATGCGCTCGGGAGCCGCGCGCAGGAGTGACAGGAGCAGCGCGAGCACGGCGTAGCCGGCGCCCGCCGCCACCGCCGCCGTGTAGAGGTGCTCCGCGCCGGCCTGGAGGGGGGAGTCGACGTACCGGGCCCTCTCGTCGGCGCGGAGGTGGACCGACACCGCGTGCCCGGCCGCCGCCTCGCGCAGAGCATGGCCGTCCGCTTCCGGGCCCGTCACCAGCAGCGCGGTCGGCCTGGCCGCGGTGGCGCCGAGGCCGGCGCGGTCCACCACCAGGAAGTCGGTGCCCATCACGGCCGGAGTGATGTCCCGGACGGTGACGATGCGGACGTTGACCCTGCTGCCGTCCTCCATCCTGACGGGGAACGGAGCCGAGCCGTAGGTGTCCGCCACGCTCGGGGAGGCCACGGCGGGCAGCACGGCGCCGGCCGCCGGGGCGCCCCGGCCCTTCTTCAGCGCTCCTTCGGAGAAGGCACCGAGTCCCGTCCGCCGCGTCAACTCCGCGTAACGGCCGGGATCCACGCCCACCACCGGCACCGTCCGGCGCCCGTCGTTGGGCTTCGCCTGGTACGCGACGCTCACTGCCGCCACGTCCCGCACGCCGGAGACCCGGCGCACCCGGTCGGTCAGTCCCGCGGGCAGCGGATCCGTCATCGACTCCAGCCGGGCGTCGGCCCCGACGGCGAGGAGCGCCGAGTGGTCCCGGGCCTCGCCGATACCCGCCAGGACCGAACCGCCGAACGAGGCCGTGGTCAGGGCGGTGAGCAGGGCGAGCAGCGGCAGCACCGCGGACGCGGAACTGCGGCCGGCCCGGGCCAGGGACAGATGGCTCACCACACCGCGCAGCCGCCCGGCCGGGCCGGCCATGCCCCGCAGGGGAAGGGGGTAGAGGCGTACCAGCAGCAGCGCGGCGATGACACCCACCAGCACGGGCGCCGCCGAGATCAGCTGATCGCCGGACCCGTCGGACGTGCCCTGCCGGCGCAGGCTCACCACCGCGCCGGCGGCCACCGCCACCAGCGTCAGCTCCGCGACCGTACGCCGCCGGGACGGGCGTACCGACGTCACGTCCTGGCGGAGCGCGGGGACGCGGACGAGCCGGTGGGCGGCCGCCGCACGCAGGGGGAGGGCGGCGCAGGCGACGACCGTGACCGCGAGGGCGGCCATTACGGCGGGCAGGACCCGGGCGCCGGGGAGGGCCCGCACCGCCACCGCCAGGCCGAGCGCTCCGGCCGGGACGGCGACCACCGCCGTCTCCGCGAACAGGCGGGCGGCAAGTCCCCGCAGCGAGGCGCCGCGGGCGCGCAGCAGGGCCAGTTCGGTGCGGCGGCGGTCGGCGGCCAGGCCGCCCGCCATCGCCAGGACGACGGCGGCGACCGTACCGCTGCCGAACGCCGCGACCGAGATCAGCGCCAGGACGCCGGAGTGCAGGCGGGAGTAGGAGGCGAGCACGTCGTCGAGCTCGGTGTAGGCGTCCGTGAGGGAGCCGGTGACCGTGCTCACCTGGTGGAGGCCGGGGCCCGACACCAAGGAGGCGAGAGCGGACTGGAGAGCGCCCAGATCGCGGGCGTGCAGGGTGTCCGGGAAGGGGGCCAGCCGCCAGTAGCGGTACGGCCGCCCCTCGGTGCCCAGGAGCGCGGGGGCCGCCTCGGGCGGCAGCAGCACGGCGCCGACCCAGTACCGGGCCGAGTACGGGTCGGCGGGCTTGACCCGCGTCAGCACGGGCGTGCGCAGCAGGGGGTCCGTCGCCCAGTAGGCGCCGTCCCGGTCGCGCGGGGCGACGATGCCGGTGACCCGGACGACGAGCGCGCCGCGGCCCGCGCCGGGAACGTGCAGTACCGAACCCACCTTCACGTGCAGGGTCTTGGCGGTGTCCGTGCTGACCGCCGCCTCCACCTCGGGCGTCGCCGTGGTGACCGTGCCGGAGACGCGGGGCAGACGGCCCTCGCTCAGCCGGGAGTGGCCGGCCAGGCCCGCCTGGGCGACGAGGGCGACCTTGGCGGGCAGCGCGTCCGGCCGGGGCAGCCAGCGGTCGGGCACCTGCTGGTTGACGGAAGTGGTCACGCCGTACGACGACTGGCCGAGGTCGGGGACGAAGGGGCGCTGCACGGTGCCGAGGATGCTGTCGTACTGGCGCTTCACGGTGGCGGGTCGCAGCGCCTGCTCACGCCGGCCTTGCGGCAGGTCCGCCAGGGGCGCCGAGGCGTACAGCTGGACGACGCTCCGGGAGGGAGGCACCTGCTCGACGGAGTGGCGCAGGCCCGCGTCCTCGTACCGCTCCAGCGCGCGCGGGAACGCGGCGGCCAGGCAGGCGGTCACCGCCACCAGCAGCGCGAGGGCGAGAGCGGCACCGGGGGCCGACCGCAGACGGGTGCGGACCCAGGGAGCGGCGGCACTCTCCACACGCCTGAACGGGATCACCATGTCACTCCCCCTCCCGCAGCACCCGCACCGGATCGGCCTGACGCACCGCCAGCAGCACCACGACGACGACCGGGACGGCGGCCACGGCCACCAGCAGCACGGCCACCCGCAACGGCGGCACCTCCACCAGCAGATCCGGTACCGGGCGGGTGGCCTCCCCGGTCAGGACGATGAGCGGCAGCACCGCACGGGTCAGGGCGACGCCCAGGCCCGTGCCCACGGCCAGCGCCAGCGCGACCAGCACGCCGTGCTCGGCGGCGACGGCACGGGCCAGCCGGCGCCGGGGGGCGCCCAGGGCGCGCAGGATCGCGAACTCGGCGTTCCGCTCGCGCAGCGCCCCGGCCGCGCTCACCGCGAACCCGAGCGCGGCCAGCAGCGCCGCCGCCCCGGCCGCCGCGGTGAACGCGGCCTGCGGGGCCGCCCCGAACGGGTCGTCCCGCAGCTCCGCGGCGATCTCGTCGCGCACGACGATCTGCCCGGGATCGAGGTCGGGCCGGGCGCGCAGAGCGGCGGCGATGCCCGCGCTGTCCGAGGGCGAGTCCGGCCGCAGCCACCACTCGGTGGGCGCGAGGGCGGCCCCGTAACGCACCTGGAGGAACCGGTTCACGGCGTGCAGATCGACGAGTACGGCGCCGCCGTCCCCCTCTCCCTCCCCGCCCTGCGCCGTCGGCAACTGCCGTACGGCGCGCACGATCCGCACGGGCACGCTCTGCCCCTCGAAGGTGAGGTCCATCGTCTGACCGGGGCGGGCCCCGCCGGACGCGAGGAAACGGTCGGTGGCCAGGGCGGCCACCGCGGTGGTCCGGGGCTGTGTCACCTGCATACGCAGCGCCAGGGACGGGGTGAGCCAGGACTGGTCGGACGGGACGTAGCCCGTGCCGTACACCAGGGTCGGGTGCGCGGCGGCGCGCACGCGCGGGCGGCCCGGGGAGGTCTTGGCGTCGGCCGGGCCCTCCCCGTAGGTGTCGGAGGCCGCGGTCCAGGACGCCGGCAGGGGTACCCGCCGGGCCGTGCCGGCGGCGGTCGCCGCGGTCAGGGCGTCGAGGGTCAAGGTGTGCTGTTCCGCGTGGAGGGGCGGCATGGGCAGCATGAGCTGTACCCCGGTGAGCGTCAACGGTCCATGACCGCTCGGCAGTTCGACGGACAGGGGGTGCGGGCGGCCGTCGGCGGGGAGGCTGCCGGACGGCAACGGGTAGGGGACGCCGTGATCGTCCTCCAGCGTCTGGGTCACGGTCGCCGCGCTCTTCGTGCCCCGCACCGAACTGCGCAGACTCGCCGTCAGCGTCAGCCGGGTCGCCCCCGCGGGCACGCGCGCGCCCGCCGACGCACCGGACGCACCCAGCTCCGCCAGCAACTGCTTCGCCGGGACCGGCGCCAGGTCCGGACGCAGCAGGACGGTGTCCGCCGCGTGCGCGGTGTCCAGTGCCAGCACCGTCGCCGTGCGGTCCCCCGACAGCGGCAGGGTCGTCCGCACGGCCGGGACGGCCTCGCGCACACGGGGCACGGCCGCGTAGTCCTGTGTGCTGCCCAGCTCGGCGGGGCCGTTGCCCAGGACCCGGACCGGCGCGCCCGCCGCGAAGTCGGCCTGGTCGCCCTGCGAGCGCTCCCAGGAGGAGCCCTGGCCGATCGCCAGTACGCCGAGCGCGACGGCCAGCACGAGCAGAAGCACGGGACCGGCGCCGCGCCCCGGACGGCGGCTGAGCTGCCAGCCGGCCAGCGCTCCGGCCAGTCCCCGCCCGCTCGTCGTGCGGCGTTCGACGAGCCGGGCGGCCGTCGGCAGCAGACGCAGCGTCAGGACCGCGCCCGCCAGCAGCGCGAGGGCGGGCGCGGCGACCAGCAGCGGGTCGATGCCCCAGGCGCCGGTCATGTCCGCGCTCACGGCGCCCGACGTGCGGCTGTCCAGCCGCCAGTAGGCGACCCCGGCCACCGCCACCAGCCCCAGGTCCGCCCCGGCCCGCAGCGGAGCGGACAGCGAACGGGCGCGCAAGGTGCGGAACCCGCTCGACGCGACCGCCGGAACCGTCACCGCCAGCGCGCACCCCAGCGCCACACCGGCCGCCGTCAGCCACACCCCGGGCCGTCCGCCGGCCGGCACCTCCAGGTCCAGGCCGAGCCGGGCCAGCGCCCCCCGCTCGGCCAGCAGCCGGACCAGCGGGCCGGCCAGCAGCGGGGCGATCAGTAGCGCGGGCCCCGCCAGCAGCAGCGCCTCCCGGGCGGCGAGGCCGGCGAGGGCGGCGCGCGAGGCACCGCGGGCGCGCAGCAGCCGGGTCTCGCCGGTGCGTTCGGCAGCGAGCAGCCGGGCCACGAGCAGCAGCGCGCAAGCCGCGAGCAGGGCGAGCTGGAGGGCGACGATCAGGAGAGTGGAGCGGGAGACGAGCAGCGAACGCTCGACCCGGTCGAGGACCGCGGGGAGAGCAGTGGTCGCGGTCGCCCGGCCGGCCGTACCGCCCTTGCTGCCGTCCCCGGTGGGCAGCTTGAGCAGGGCGGCCGGCCCGGTGCGCGCGGAGGCACGCAGGGCGTCGATGCGGCCGGCGGTGAGGCGGGTGAAGTCGGCGGTGGCGAGCCACGCCGACGGCCCGTCGCTCACCCGGCCGCCGGTGACGACGGAGGGCGCCGTCAGCAGGGGGCCGTAGGTGGTGAAGGCGGACGTCCGCACGCCCCGGCCGCCCAGTTCGTCCAGCAGCCAGTACGGGGAGGCGGGTTCGGCGGGCCGGTACACGCCGGTGACGAGGATCCGCACCGGCGGCCCGTCGAGCCGGTCGGTGACGGTGAGGCGGGCGCCCGGCGCCAACCGCAGCCGCCGCGCGGCGGTCTCGGGCAACGCCACCTCGACGTCCGACGTGCCCGCGTGGGGCAGGCGCCCCTCGCTGAGCCGCACCTGCGTGGAGTCGAGCGCCGCGAAGTGCGTGAGGTCGGGATCGTCGCCCGCCCGGGTGGCCGCGGCCCGGGTGGTCGCGGGCAGGGCGTACGGGCCGGAGCGCACCAGCGTCCGCACGGTAACCGGCAGCCCGTCGAAGGTACGGCGCGCTCCCTCGCGAACGGCGGTGTCGGCGGCGGGCCGCCGATCGGCCGCGACCTCGGCCTTGACGACCAGCGCGGCGTCGGCGGCGTTGCGCGGCTCCGCCAGCGAATGGCGCAGGGCCGCGTCACCGATCGCGCTCGAGTACGCGGCCAGCGCCGCCAGCACCGACGTGGCCAGCAACACGGTGACGAGCGCGGCGGCGACCAACGTGCGATGCGCCCGCGCCCTCGCCAGCACGAGCACGGCACGCCCTGAACGCACCCCGGAACTCCCCCCGTACGTCGCCACCCGGCTTCCCCCGAACCTCCGTCGTCACCGTCACCCGGACCTTCCGGTGATCTTGTCAGACCGGACGCAGTGGGGTAAGCGGTGGTGAAGCGGCCTTGACCGGATCGTGACGGCGTCCGCGCGGGCAAGCCGGCTTCAGCCGTCACTCCAGCCGGAAGCCGTTGCGGACGGTGTCGACCCCGATGCCGAGGGAGCCGTGTGCGGTGGATAGGAGTGCGCGTGCCCGAGGCCGGTAGTGAAGCGGGGTCGTGGTCTCGGCGGGCGGCGCGGCGGTGCTCGCCTGCCGCGCTGGTGTCCCCGGCATCGGTCCCCGCCGGCTTCCCGGCTCCGCCGCCTGCGGCTCGGGGTCGTGACATCGCACGGGGTGCGCACGTGAACTACGTATGCCGGAACCGTCTTGTCTGCTGGGAGCGGTGTGCGTGCGCGTGGACGCCCTGAGTTTTCCTGTTCCGTTCACGTGTTCTCTGTCTATGGTGACCACCGCGTGCGGTGGATCCTGACCAGTCCGGACACACGCGTCAGTCATTCGGCGACCGGGGGAACACCGTCGCCCACGGGGAGGGGTTGCTTCGCCATGCCGTCGTACCGGCCGTCCTCGGCGGGCTGGCCGTCCAGCCCGACCTGATCGGCCGTGGAGCGGATGCCGGCCCGGTGGGTGACTCCTACGACTGGCATGTGGACACGGGTGCCGAGCAGTTGAGTCAGTACCAGTGCCTCATGGCCGATGTGCTGCGGCTGGGCGGCCCGTCCATGGCCACGACCGCGCAGGACGGCCTGAACCAGCCCCCCGGCCAGCTTCATACGCTCGCCGACCGCGAGTGCTGGGAGAAGACCCCGCTCGCCGGCTAGTACGAGGCGGACCGGGACGCGGCGCGCAAGGAGCTGGATGCCCTCCATGCAAGGGGAGCCCGACAGGCACCCAGACACACGGTGTGAACGGCTGACTTTCCAACCCGCGGGTGGGCCCGTGCCGGCAACAGGACGGGCCCACCCGCCGACGTATTTCGAAGGCAGGGCAACTCACCATGGCGAGGCAGCGTGAGCAGTACGGCATTCTCTACGAGGGCGACTTCGGCCTCAGCGCACTCGCCGAAAGGCTGTCCGTGACGGCCGGATCCCCCGACGAGGCACAGGCACTGCGTCTCGCGTCCGAGGTCGCCGCTGCCACCGAGGGCGAGGGCGCGGTCGAGCTGGGCGTCGACGTGCGCTGTCTCCTGGACTCTCCGTTGCCGGACGACATCGTCCGCACGGCGTGGCTCGCCGCCGCGCACGGGCGCTTCGATCCGGCGGCGTGCGAGTCGGGCGTCCGGGGCTGGCTGCGCCGGCTCGCCGAGCGCTGGCCGCAACTCGAGCGCAGACACGCCCCCGGACACTGGTATGCCCGGCCGAACCTCAACGAGGAGGAACTACGTACGGCCGTCGTCGCGGAGATCCGCGCATCGGCAGTCCCGGTCGGCCGAGGCGTTGCCGACAGCGGCCACGTCGCACTGGCGTCCGGAGCGGTCGCCGAGTCGCTGGAGGCCGTCGAGGAGGTCGTCACCGACGTTGATGCCGACCTCGGATTCCGGCTGTTGCTGCGGTTGCTCGCCATTGTGACCCCGTCCCTCACCCAGGAGCAGTACAGCCACTACCGGGCACTCGGCACGCGGTTCGGCTACGGCGAGGACCACGTCACCGAGAGACTGGAACAGCTCATTCGGCAAGGCTGACCACCGGGCGGCAGGGGCGGTCACGACGTGCCCCGCCCCGTCCCGGGCAGAGTCGTCAGCTGTGCCGCCAGGCCGACGGGGCGCCTCCTCCGGCATCGTGAACCTCTGCACCGGACGCAGGGGTGTGCGACATCCCATGAGGTCTCCTGGGGCTCACTGAGTCTCTGGTCTCGTGGCCAGGGCGTTCCTCCCCGACGCGATGGGCAGCGTTTCGAGAGCCGGCCTGATACAGGAGTGACGCCCGGTGCCCCCGCGGCCGCCACCACGTCAACGCCCGGCGCACGAACATCCTTTGACGCCGGCGGTGCGAGCCCACCGCACGGTGACCTCCTGATGCGCCGAGCCGTCCGAGCTCCCTCTCACACCTCGACGTGCGAGCCCATGATGACCGTGCGGTCGCGGGGAAGGCCGAAGTACTCGGCGGCATCGGCCGAGATGTAGGAGGTGGCGATGAACAGCCGCTTGCGCCAGGGCGCCATCGTCGGGGCCTTGCCGCGCCGGAGCTCGATCTTCGACAGGAAGTAGGACACCTGGTCGAGTTGCAGCGGCCCTTCGGTTTCGGCCGGGTCGAGCAGAGCCAGCGTGGCGGGCACGTCCGGTGTCTCCATGTAGCCGAACCGGGCGGTGACGTGGATGATCCCGTCGTCGGCATACCCGAGGTCGTCGATGGCGATCCGCTGGTCGGCCGGAACGCGGGGCACGGGCTCGGTCCCGATGGACAGGATCACGACATGCTCGTGCCGTACATGGTTGTGCTCGACGTTGGCTCGCATGGCCAGGGGCGCGGTCTCCTTGCCCCGGTTCAGGAAGACGGCCGTGCCGGGCGCCCGGAGCGTCTCCATCCGCCCTGCGCGGAGGTGGTCGATGAACTCGGGCAGCGGCCCTTCCTGGCGTGCTCGTTCCGCGGTGACGAGTTCGCGGCCCCGTTGCCAGGTCGTCATGACCGTGAACGCGGTGAGGGCGATGAGCAGCGGCAGCCACGCTCCGTGGACGATCTTGGTCATGTTGGCCGCCATGAACAGCAGGTCCACGGACAGCAGCACGCCGGCGCCGATGGCGAGCAGCCACCGGGGCGTACCCCACTTGGCGCGGGCGACATAGAAGAAGAGCAGGGTGGTGATGGTGATGGTGCCGGTGACCGCCATGCCGAACGCGTAGGCCAGCGCCGCGGAGCTGCGGAAGGCGAAGACCAGGGTGAGTACCGAGACCATCAGGAGCCAGTTGATCCAGGGGACGTAGATCTGGCCGATGGTGGATTCGGAGGTGTGTGCGATGCGCAGCCTCGGCAGGTAGCCGAGCTGGGCCGCCTGGGAGGCGACCGAGTACGCGCCGGTGATCACGGCCTGGGAGGCGATCACGGTCGCCGCCGTCGCCAGGACGACCATCGGCCAGCGGCCCCAGTCGGGCACGAGCAGGAAGAACGGACTGCTGATGTTGTCCGGATCGTCGAGGATCAGCGCGCCCTGACCCATGTAGCTCAGGACACAGGCGGGCAGTACGAGGAACATCCAGCCTCGGGTGATCGCCCGGCGGCCGAAGTGCCCCATGTCCGCGTAGAGCGCCTCGGCGCCGGTGACCGCGAGCACGATCGCGGCCAGCGCGAAGAAGGCCGTGCCCCAGTGCCCGAAGAGGAAGCCCAGCGCGTACGTCGGTGACAGCGCCTTGAGGATGTCCGGGTGGTCGGCGATGCCGGCGACGCCGCACGCGCCGATGGCGACGAACCAGACGATCATGACCGGCCCGAACACCCGGCCCACCGCGGCGGTTCCCCGGCGCTGCACCAAGAACAGCATGATGATGATCACCGCGGTGATGGGCACGACCGCGCTGCCCAGCGACGGCTCGACGACCTTGAGCCCTTCGACCGCGGAGAGCACCGAGATCGCCGGGGTGATCATGCTGTCACCGAAGAACAGCGAGGCACCGAAGATGCCCAGCGCGGCGAGTACGGCGGCGGCCTGCCGCCCACGTTGCGAACTCCACCGCCGCAGCTGGGTGATCAGCGCCATGATGCCGCCCTCGCCGTCGTTGTCGGCGCGCATCGCCAGCAGCACGTACGTGACCGTGACGATGACCATCACCGACCAGAACACCAGGGAGACCACCCCGTACACATGGTCCGTGGTGACCGGGACGGGGTGCGGGTCGCTCGGGTTGAACACCGTCTGGAGGGTGTAGATGGGGCTGGTGCCGATATCGCCGAAGACCACGCCGAGAGCACCGATGACCACCGCGAGGCGCACCGAGTCGTGCGCGCTCGCCCGGCGGACCTCCGGTGCCCGTGACGCGGATCCGTCATCCGACGCGGTTCCCTGCTGGCGGTCGGCCATGGTGTTCCTCCTCGGTGCCGGCCGCCGGCCGCGGACTCGGGGCATCAGGGCGGACGATACCGATCCCGGGCCTGACCGTCGGCAAGGGCGCCGCTCTGTCTCCCTCGGTGTTTCTGACGCGGTCTTCGGCAGGAGCAGGAAGGTCGCCACGGCAGCGGCCGCCATCGACGCCGTGAACACCACGTCGTGGTCGCTGTGGGCGGTGCCGACGGGGAGAGAGCCGGACCTCACCGGCGATGACGCCGACGCCCCGTCTCTCGGCGACGGCGGGACGCACGGACGGCGACGGCAGGACGCACGGACGGCACGGACGGGGGACCATGAGCGAGTTCTTCAAGGTCGCCACCGTGGCAAAGGGGAACCGGTCGGGCCCAAGACAGAGCGCGACGTCATCAGGATGGCCCCCTTGACGCACGCTCTCCGCCGGCTCGGCGGCGGCACGGGACCATCCCCGCGCGTGCGATGTCGGCACAGGCACGACGTCGTGGTGGCGTAGGCCTCCTGCTCGGGCCAGAAGGCGTTGCGGCTCGGGTCGGTGGACTTCCCTTCCCGAAACCGCGGAACTCAGTGGGCGCGGTCTCGCTTGGGATCACCTACCCCCAAAGTGTCGGAGAGGGCCTGTAGCGTGACGTGGAAACGCAGCCATTCGCCTTGCAGCCAGGATGTTCGGGAGTCCGCGTGGCCAACGACGAACTTTCGCCGCAGAACAGGCGTCGGGTCACGGCCCTGCACGCAAGCGTGGTGGGTGCCTCATGACGTCCGGAAACGGCAGGTTCATCCAGCAGATCCGGCTGGCCCCTGGCGTCGACGACGGCCGGTACCCCTTCAGCCTTCCCGCTGTGAGGCGACTCGCCTGTTCAGGCGCACTCACCCTGCCGCCGGGGGTCACGTTCCTGGTGGGGGAGAACGGCGCAGGCAAATCGACGCTGATCGAGGCGATCGCGGTGGCGGCAGGGTTCAATCCGGAGGGCGGTAGCCGCAACTTCCGGTTCGCCACCCGTGCCACCGAATCCGAGCTGGGTAACCACCTGATCCTGGCCTGGGGGATCCGCAAGCCTCGCACCGACTTCTTCCTGCGGGCGGAGTCCTACTACAACGTGGCCAGCGAGATCGAAAGGCTCAACGCAGCCGGAGGACGGCCACTGCTGCCGGCCTACGGCGGGGTCTCTCCGCATGAGCGCTCCCATGGAGAGTCGTTTCTCGATCTGGCCACCCATCGTTTCGGGCCCTCGGGGCTGTACCTGCTGGACGAGCCGGAGGCCGCCCTCTCCGTCCAGAGCTGCCTTGCCCTCCTGGCCCGCATGCACGAACTCGCCGCACAGGGCAGCCAGTTCCTCGTGGCCACACACTCACCGGTACTCCTCGCCCTCCCCGGCGCGACAATCATGGAGATCTCCGACGAAGGCGGACTGGAGCAGGTCGAATTCGATCAGGCCCTCCCCGTGCGTCTGACACGCGAGTTCCTCGGAGCGCCGGGCCGGTTCCTGAAAAATCTTCTGGGGACCGGCGAGACCAACGGTGTGCAGGGCAGTTGGCACTGATCACGTGTAGAACGGTCGCGTAGTTCGGCCCGGTAGTACCGCCGCCCGCCAGGTGGTCCCGGGTGAGCGTCGGCGAGGGCTTCGACCGTGTCGGGACCGGAGGTGAGGATGGGATGATCCTGTTTCCTCCGGTAGGCCTGGCGACGCCACGTGTACCGGATCGCCGGTGACCGACGAGGAAGACGAAGGATCGATGACGTTGAACGTGGGCCAACGGGTGCGGCTGGCGGCGGATCTCCGGTTGGCCGGGTCGGTGACCCCAGCCGGGGAGCCTCTGGAGGAGACGGGTGCCTTCGCCGCCTCTCTGGCCCTGGCAGAGGGCATCGAGGGCACCGTCGAGCGTGTGGACGAGCATCACCGGCAGCAGAGCCACGATGTCCGTGAGTACCTGCGCCTCAAGTCGCTCCTCGAAGACTTCGGCCACCAGATGCCGTCGGAGAGCAGAAAGCAACTGGAGGAACAGGTAGGGGCCTTGGAAGAGCACTGGGTCTCCTACCAGCGACGGATGCTCCGCGTCACGGTCCGGGTCCGGCTCGACAACGGATTCGTCCTCGACGACGCTCCCGAGGAGGTTTTCACTTCCGCCTGACCAGGCGTCGGGGCGCTCGCTTCCGCGTGGTGGCCTGTCAGCCGGGCAGGACACCCGGGTTGGGGATGTGGTGCGGGTCGGGACTGTCTTTGCGCGGAATTGCCAGCGGGTGTTCTTCGCCGATGGTGTCGAGGGCTGATCGGCGCCCGCGGTCCAGGAGGCAAGTATCCGGAGTGCGTCGTGCGAGGGGGTGCCGGGTTCGGCGGTCCAGGTGACGAGTTGCTGGTCGGGGTCGGTGGCGGAGGGTGTCCCAGTCCAGGGTGAGGTCGCCTGCGAGGGGGACGCGGAACACCTTGGTACCCATGCCGCGGACGGCGACGTGGTGGGCACCCCACCAGCGCCGGAAGTCCGCGTCCTGGACGGGCAGCTCCCCCACGAGAGCGGTCAGCCTCGGGTCATGCGGGTCGCGGGCGGCCTCCATCCGCAGCGGGGCCACACCGGTGTGAGCGACGCCTTCCCAGTCCGGATACAGCGCTCTGACGGCCGGGTCGAGGAATACCAGCCGTACCAGGTTCCGCTGCTTTTCCGGGATCCGGCTGAAGTCGGTGATCAGGGCGGTGGCCATCGGGTTCCAGGCGAGAACGTCCATGCGCCGACCGAGGACCACCGCGGGGGTGGTCGTCAGATCGTCCAGCAGCCGCCGCAGCTGGGGCTGGACCTTCCGCACGGGTAGCCGACGCGGCCGGGCCGCGTCCTTGCCCGCCAGGCGAACATGTAGGCGCGTTCGTCGTCGAGACGGAGGACCTCGGCGAGGGTCTCCAGCACGGCTTGCGAGGCCTGCCTGCGGCCGTGCTCAAGGCGGGTGTAGTAACCGCCGCTGATGGAGGCGAGCAGGGCCACCTCCTCCCGGCGCAGGCCCGCGACCCGCCGCCGAGTCCGACGGCCCGTGGCCGTCCCGCTGGCCCGGCTACTGATCCGGCACGGCCGCGGTGACGAGGCGATCGAGGTGATGCGCACGCTCGCCGACCAGCCTGGCGGCGCGGAGGACTGGATCGTGGACACGCTGTGCACCCTGAACCCCGCCCTGGGCTGCCTCGCCTAGAGCCTGTCTCAAAGTCCGACTCATTTGATCTTGTGGCAAGATCGCGGGATGCTACGACTAACCGACTTCATCATCGATTGCCCGGACACGATGAAGCTGGCAGCCTTCTACTCCGAGGTAATGGGGCTCCCGGTCAAAGAGGGCAGTAACGAGAACTGGGCCGGTATCCGGTTCGGTGAGATCGAACTGGCCTTCATCCAGGTGGAGGACTACCGCGCCCCGCAGTGGCCGGACAGCGAGCACCCCAAGCAGTTCCACCTCGACTTCGAAGTCGACGACATCGAGGCCGAACAGCGCCGCGTCCTGGCCCTCGGCGCGACCCTGCAGCGGGACTGCGCCGGCCCCGACGGATACGGATTCCGCGTCTACGCCGACCCCATCGGCCACCCCTTCTGCCTCTGCCGCAACAAGGGCGTCCTCTGGACCGACCAGGGTCCCACCTGGCCCAAGCACGACTAGGTCGTGTTTCGAGTGAGCTGAGCGGCGACGTCTCCTGATCGGGGGAGTGAGGTCTCCGGTAAGAGTTCATCGACCAGGAAGACCCGGACACCGGAGACCTCGTGGCCACCTTGGCGGTGACATGGCGGTTCGATTTGGCCGACGCACAGTGGGCGAGCCTGGAGCCGTTGTTGCCTGCTCCCAGGCGGCCGGGTCGGCCCTCGAAGTGGACCAAGCCGCCCCCATCGACGGCATCCGGGGATCGAGCAGGCGCGGGCGCACTCCGAGGGCGACACCTGGTATGCGGCCTGGAGCATCTCCAACCGCCTCGCCGAAGCCGGCCGCACCGACGAAGCCGTGGCCGTCCTCGAACAACCCCCGACCTTCAACAGCTCTCTTCATGCCGAACGCCTCCTTGACCGCGGCCGCATCAAGGACGCAATACACGTACTTCAGTAGCCGACGCCCAAGCCGACCACGCCCGACCGGAACAGCCCCCACTCCACCGAACGACCCTTCTGACACTGCGTACTCCGGATCACGCCCGCCAGACCGGTGCTGGGGGTCCGTCGCGGAGCAGGTCGGCCAGCGGCGCGGTCAGGACAGGGGCTCGGGCCGGGTCCGACCTGTACGGCGAGCTCGGGGGCGAGGCCCGAAGTAGCGACCGGCCCGCATCGAACCCTGGCGCAACTGCGAACGTCTACCGGCACCCGGCACGGTACCGGGCCGATCCCGGGCCGGTCTGGACGTACCCGGCCGTGCCGCCTACCATGCATTGCATGGTACCTGATGAGGCAAGTAAGGGCGGCTCAGGGAAGGCGGAAAGTCAGCTCCGCAAAGGAGTGCTGGAGTACTGCGTCCTCGGGCTTCTGCGAGGTGGCGCGCGCTACGGAGTGGAGCTGCTGGAGGTGCTCGGCACGGTGAACGTGATGACCACCAGCCAGGGGACGATCTATCCCTTGCTGGCCCGGCTGCGCCGTGACGGCTTGGTGGACACCACCTGGCAGGAGTCCCCGAGCGGGCCGCCGCGCCGCTACTACGTGCTGACCTCTCAGGGAGAGGCGGCGCTGGAGGAGTTCACCGAGATCTGGCCGTACTTCCGCGACGCCGTGGACCGCTTCATCAGCGATTGAACGACCCAACTCCTCACCGCCTTTACCTGGAGGTTCACTATGAAGACCATCGAGCACCCGCTTGCGGTGGCCTACCTGGAGGCTGTGGCACGCGAGGCCGCAACCCTGGACCCTGAGCGCCGCAACGAACTTCTCGCCGATCTGACCGAGCACCTCGCGGTGGCGTTCGCCGAGCAGCCGGCCCGTGACGAGGCGGAGGTGAAAGCCGTCCTGGACCGCCTCGGCGACCCTCGCGTCATCGTGGCCACGGCCCGCGAAGGCGAGACCATCGCCCTGCCGGTCAGCAAGTGGCACAGCCTCGCCCCGTTGATCCTGCTGCCGGCGGCTGGGCTTCTCGGGGGCTTCAGTCTCGTGCTGGGCGGCATCGCCATGGTCGCGGGCATCGTGCTGCTGTGGGGAGCGCCCCACTGGAGCAGGCGTGACAAGACCATCGGCACCGCGGCCGCGCTCCCGGTCCCGGTAGCGCTTGTCGGCATAGCCTTCACCTCGGCGACAACGGGCCCGCTCGACTCGGGGCTCCTTGCTCTCGTCGTTCCCAGCGTGCTGATCCCGGCGGCCGCATCGGTATACCTCCTCCGGGCAGGACGCCGCACGCCGTCATGATGGCGACTCACCCGTTCTGGCAGCGTCCCCGACCAGCTACCCCCCCGGAGGCCGGACGGTACCGGCCGCCCGGAACCGGAAACCGGGCTGTCGTACAGGACCGGGAACATCCGTACCCCTGCCGTGGTTGGAGGGAGCGTGGTAGTGAAGGGGACAGTGTCCCCGGGCCTCACCTATAGCCCATGAGGACGATCGTTCGGCTGAAGCCTCATGGAGCCCTTCGCCGCGTAGGCGACCGCCCTTCACGACCACGCGCATCGACAGCCCCGGCCGGGACCGACACCGACCGGGGCTGCTTGTGTGTCGATCACGTGGGCGCCGCGGTGTGCGGGATGCCGCGGCCGGCCGTCAGGGTGGGGCTGCGCGCAGCGGTCTGCGGAGGCGCGTGGTCGGGGCGCGCGGGAGTGTCTACCGGAACCGGCACGCCCGGCGGTTGTTCTCCTACGGCCTGGCGGGAGGGAGGACGTCCTTCATGCCGTCACCATCGCCGGGCGTGTTTGCGGTTTTCTTGTCCTTGACGAAGGTGTACAGCGGCTTGCCGTCGTAGGCCCACTGCATGGTGCCGTCGTTCCGTGTGATGCGGGTCCACTTCTTCATCGGCTCGTCGTGGTGTGGTCCGGCAGGGAGCGCCGGCCACCGCATAGTCTCGCCGGTGTGGAGGCTCCTGCTGTCGTGGTGCCTGTCGAACGTGTAGAGGGTCATCCCGTCATGGTCAACCGACATGCGGTCCCTCTCCACTGCGATGCGAAGCCGTCCTGCTGTCTGTGCCCTATCGAGCGGGTCGACGGATGAGCCGGGTGCGCCCCCCTTGCCGCTGGAGATCTTCGTCGAATTCCCGCGGTGCGGCTCCTGGGCGTTCCGGCTCGGGGGTGGCGGAGAGCACCCGGTGACGGCCTTCCAACTGGCCATCTCGCGATGATGACTACCCCGCCTACACGATGGGCCGGGCCGCCGAGATGCTCGGCACCACCCAGGGCTTCTTGCGTGCCCTCGGCGAAGCGCGGCTGATCACGCCACTGCGCTCCGCGGGCGGCCACCGCCGCTACTCCCGTTACCAGCTGCGAATCGCCGCCCGCGCCCGGGAACTTGTCGACCAGGGCACCCCGGTCGAGGCGGCCTGCCGCATCGTCATCCTCGAAGACCAGCTCGAAGACGCCCAGCGCATCAACGCCGAGTACCGGCACAGGGCCGGCACCTGACCCGCGATTCGCGGCGGCGCGCCGGCCCGGCGCCCCTCCAGCGATTTCAGAAAATGAGCGGATGATCGCCGAAGATTCCCAGCCGTCGGCCTACGGACAGCAACCTCAGCCCCGCCACGCCACCGCGTCCGACGCTCTCCGGACTCCCGTGGTTGATACGTCGTCAGGCACAGCCGGCACGCAGGCTGCCGGGCAGAGTGACCATGGCGCGGGGGATGGGATGGCGCGCGCGGCGGCCGCGCTGAAGCCGAGGATGCGCGGCTGGTTGCACGCCGGCGTGTTCCCCCTCGCGCTGGCAGGGGGCATCGTCCTGATCGCCGTTTCGCGCTCGGCTGCGGCAGTGGCGGCCTGCTCGGTGTACGCGGTGCGTCTATGAAATGGGCATCGGCTCGGGCTGTGACGCCGTCGCATGGGCGTTGAACCTGACAGAACTGTTTGAGGACATGGCCGCCAGCCTGGAAACGGGTACCCCCTTCCAGGGCTCTTGGCCCACACCGCGCGAGCTTCCCTCTGGACACTTCCATCTCAGCTGGGGGGAGGGCTTGCGGCAGGAGGGCGGTCGTACCCAGGACTGGCCATCTGCCCGGCGACCCGCCATCCTCCGTCCTGCGCGGCCCCAAGATCAGCACCTCGGACGCTTGCTACCCCCCCTTCGCTTTCCGGAACAAACGGTGCGCGACGTACCTACAGTAATAGGCCAATCAGCCCAACAAAAAGCCACTAGGCCAAAGGGCCTAAAAACACCTAAATCACGATAGACCCGCCTCGGTCCAGTTCGGCAGACGCCGTCAGGCCGGCACAGGCGTCAGGTGGCTTGTGTCAGGTGTACGTCTTCGACGCCTAGCAGGCCGAGGAGGGGTACTTTGCCGGTGGTCTGCTTCGGGTCGACGGTGAGGCCGCTCTGGCGCACGTGGTCGAGCAGGAGTTCGGCGAGGGGGGTGACCATGTGTCGGCCCCAGCAGCGTTCGGAGGTGTGGCCGAAGGGGAGGTATCCGGGGGTGTTGTCGGGGTCCAGATCATTCCAGCGTTCGGGGCGGAAGGTTTCGGGGTCGTCCCAGAGGGCGGGGTCGCGGTGCGACAGGAGCGGCAGGACGAGTACGTCGTCGCGGGTGCCGATGCGGTCGTCGATGGCGGGGTACTCGGGTGAGGCGTTGCGCAGGATGTTCCAGGAGGGCGGCAGAAGACGCAGGGATTCCAGGATGATGTTCCGGTTCGGGGATGCGTCGTCGAACGGGGCGCCGAGCCAGAGGGCGTTGGCGACGAGGGTGGAGACGGTGAAGCACACCGGTGCTGCGGCTCTGCGGTACACGCCCATGGCGTACCGGCGTTCCTGGTAGCCCGTGGCTTGGGCCGCGCGGGCGGCTAGGCCGGTGAGGCCGATGTCGCCGGGCTGGGGCCAGCCGGGCAGCGCGGCGCCGACGGCGATCACCGACCAGGTGAGCTTGGGGGTCAATTCCAGGTAGCGGCTCATGAGCATGCGTAGCCGGTAGGGGTCGCGGCCCAGGATGAGGTCGCGCAGGAAAAGGTGTCCGGTCAGTGGCCAGGGGCCTGACAGGTCCAGATCCGTGGGCAGCGGGCCGGCCAGAGCCTGGCGTACGTCGTTGGCGACGGTGCGGGTCACCGCAGATGCCTCGGTGCGGGTGATGGAACGCCCGTGGAGCGGCTTGAAGGTCGGCCGTTCTGTCTCTGTGGCCCGGCGTGCGGCCAGTACGCGGTCGGTGACCTCGGGGCCGGCGACCCCGATGGTGTCCGGCTCCAGCCGGAAGACGTCCTGGCCGAGGTGATTGCTGAGGAGTGCGGCCAGCCGCGGGGCGAACACGGTGGTCCGCGTGCGCGTGCCGGATGACGACGGCATGGGTTCTCCGGTGCGGTCAGCGACGAAGTCGGTCGGGGCGGAATGGGTGGGGAAGAGAGCCTGCGGCATCGCCGTCCGGTGGCCCTCGAAGGGGCACACCGGACAACGATGTCGCCTAACGTGGCGACTGGATCAGTACCAGAGGTACCAGGCGCTGGCCTTCAGGCTCCTGCCGGCCGCGACCTTGTTGCGAATGGAGAAGAGAAGCCTCATCGGTGCACCTCCGTGCGGAGTGGACAGGCCGCACGTGGCCGGCGTCGGCCGGAGCCGATGATGATCACGTGCGGTGGACGCCGAGAAGCTTCCCTGATCCGATAACCGGATAGTCGTCACCGCTCACAAAAACTTTTCCTGCGATGTTTTCCGGCCTGTTCGGAACTGACGGGTAACCACGGCACTCCCCGCCGTCAGCGGGAGTGGGGATGTCGGCCCGATCGTCTCTCCGCGCTGGCCAAGCGCACGAACGGGGTTGCGCGTGGGTCCCGTAACCGAAGCTGCGCGGCGTGAACCCCTGCTCGCTGCCCCCGTGTTCACGGTCAGCGATTGGCGGAATATGTACACAGCTCTTATGTGTGCATTGTCCTTTTGGGGGCCTGCGGGCCGCGGGAATGGCCGTCACACTCGGCCGTGTCGCGCAAGCAGCCGTCTATGCGCCCCTGCCGTGTGTCCGGTCAGGAGTACCCCCATGTGATTCTCGATCTGTCCGGATCCATCCGGCAGTACCTGAGGTGCAGAGTTTTCCGATCGGGCCGTTGCACACCAGCGGTATTCTCGCGAGCAGGCATGACGCCCTTGCCGATCAGGACGGTGCTGAAGAATCGCCATAGGTGCCCTTGCTGCCTTCAGTGACGGGGCGGATTGTGTTCCTGAGCTGGGACAACGGGATGAAGCTTTCCGCAGTGCCAAGTTCTCTCGGGGTGGGGCCAGCGGGAGTGGGGACGTCCGCGAGGCGTCCGGCGAGCGCGGTGACGGCTTCGAGATCGCCGCTGAGGGCCTCGCGTTCGTCGTCGGTGAGATCGAGCTGTTCCAGCATCTGCGTGATGCCGCTCCTAGCCTCCAGCAGCTGCCCTCGGCTGGACTGCTTGGCGACGTAGAAGGGACAGCGGGCGCAGGCAAGCCGGTGCGGGCACTTGGCAAAGAAGTCATAGGAGCAGTAGCCCTGCCCCAGGTCGTAGTACTTCCATGGCTGCTCGCCGCCGGCAGCGGCGCCGGTGAGGATGCTCTCGCGGTCGACGAGCACCTGGATGGTGCGCACGTTGCGGGCGAAGTAGTCGGCCCGCTGGTAGGCAGCCGACAGTGTGCGCTGCAGGATCGCCGCGTAGTGCCGGGTGCTGGCTCCGAGATGGAGCCGGCCGACATCGCCCGCGTGCTGGGCACGTATGCGACCCGGGTCATCACCCCGCGCGGCTCCACAGCCGTCTCCGGCCTGGAACTGATGACGGCACTGCGCCCGCCGACGAAGGCCGTGCGGGGTGCGGAGAGCGGGAACTGGATCCCGGGCCACAACGTGGGCTCGCTGGGGACGGAGCCGGTGGACCCGGCACCGCCGGAGGCCACCGCGGAGCATCCCGTGGTCGTCAACTCCGGCTGGACGGGCGGCTTCCTCGACGAGGACGCCTATCAGTGGGTGCGGCCGGTGGACCTGCTCTCCGATGAGGAGTGCACGCTCCCGTTCGCAGTCGGCTTGGACCTGAACACGGCGTTCCTCGCGGCCGCCGCCCGGCTCACGGTCGGCCTGTCCGCACCCGACCACTTCCACGGCCCGACGTTCAACCCGAAGATCCCCGGCTCGTGGCTGGTCGACCTGTCCCATGTGGAGGTGGACCCGCGGCTGCCCTCGCCGTTCACGCCGGACGGCTCCCGTCCGACCGGGCCGGCCTGGTACCAGACGCACACGGTGGCCTACGCCCAGGAACTCGGCTTCAGCGTCCAGCCATTGGAGGCCTACCTGCGCCGGGAGACAGGCGCGTATCTAGATCCGTGGCACGACCGCCTCAAGGCCGCCTACGTCGACACCCTCGCCGACCTCGGTGTCACCCGGGACCTGGACGACCGCCAGTTCCTGGCTGCGATGGAGCAGCACAAGCAGGCCGACCCGGCCCTGGTGGCCGTCCTTGCCGCCATCAAGGCGACGGTGAAGGGCGGTGTCGGCAAGCTCCGCGAGCGACCTCAGGGCAAGTCCTACAAGGAGGGCGAGGCGTGGCCGGCGATGCAGCGGCCGACCTGGCGCCCCGACATCCGGGCCGCGGTCATCAGCAAGGCGCGGGTGAACATGCACCGCAAGCTGCTGAACATGTCCCGGATGACGGGCCTGTTCCCGCTGGCCGTGCTGTCCGACTGCGTCGTCTACCCCTCGCCCGGGGAAAGCCCGCTGGACTTCCTCCCGTACGCCGCGTCCGGTAAGCCGCAGCCGGGCGGTTTCCGTCTCGGGCCGACGCCGGGGCTGGCGAAGCTGGAGGGCGTGCAGTCGATGCTGTGGGCGGTCGATTTGATGGAGCAGGGCTTCAACCCGGCCCGTCACATCAAGGGCGGCGACGCCGTCCTGGACGAAGGGGAGTAGCACGGTGGGGGAGATCGAGGACGCCATCGAGCGCGCCGACCGGGAGAGCTTCACCAAGGACCCGCCGAAGAGTCTCAAGAGCCGGGTCGGTTACCTGATCAAGCAGCTCGGCAGCGCGAAGGCCGTCGCGCAGGAGATCGGCGTCACCGCCGACTCAGTCAACCGCTACCGCCGCGGCGCCCGCAAGAACCCTCCAGCCGACGTCGCCGCGAAGATCGATGACGCGGTCAGGCAGCGTTGGCAGCCACTGGTGCGCAGGCGCCGGCACGGCCAGGCCGCCGCCACGGGCGGCATCACGGTCGAGACCCGCGCCCGGTTCGGCTACACCGCCGCCGTCGGCAGCACCGACGACGGCCGCTTCCGCCGCCTGACCGTGCACCTCCCGCCGCAGTACACGCAACGCCTGTCGACGCCCGCAACGACGGTGCCAGCGACCAGGAGATGCGCGGAATCATCGCGGAGGGATTCAAGGAAGTGTATTTCCATGACGGTGGAGCCCGAGCGATGGGGTTGTCAGATGTGGAAATCAACGACATCGATTACCTGGATCTCGATGATTGATTTTCGCTGCACTGCACACGGCTCTCGCCGACTGGTCCGGGGCCGTCGCAGGTGATCCGAAGCGCGGTGGTGTCACCGAGGCACGCCCCGGCGGGCAGACTGCGCACATGCAGCTCCCGGCCGAAGCCGTTACTGCCACCGCGCTGATCGAGGTCGTACGGATCTCCGCTCTTCCCACCAGACGGGACGACCCATACCCCGGCACGGTGGTTGCCCACTGGGCCGGGGACGAAGCTGCCGACGCGCTGGCCTTGATCGAGAGCCTGCCCGGTAGTGAACAGCACCGCTGCGGCTTCTCGCCTGGTTGGAGCGTCCGGGCGTACGACAACTCTCTCGATCTGGCGCTGTTCGAGGCGGCGTTCTGCTTCACCTGCCATGAGGTCCGCTTGCAGGGACCGGCAGTGCTGCCCGATCTGGCCACGCAGTTCTTCAACCCGGGAGCCTTGCCGGCCCAGTCCCTGCTGTCTCTCTTCCGCAAGGCAGGTCTATAGCCGACCGACTGGAAGAGCGTCACGCCTCGACCAGGTGACATGGAGGCTGCCAATTGACCTGTTCACGGGGCCAGGGATCAGTGTTTGTTAAAGCGATCCCATAACGGCTTTGATGGCGGATATGACCGGTGCTCCCACTTCTCCGACGACCGCGGCAATACCCGCGACTTGCTGCAGCAGAATCCGCATGCGTCCAGGGGATGGATTCGAAGCGAGCTCCTCTACAGATGCGTCCACTACCTCCTGGTCCCTGGCATCGAGATGCTGCCGCAGTGCCCTGATTTCCTCGATAACGGCGTTAACGACCTTCGGTCGGTCGCCTGTCCTGTCCCCGATCACGATATCCCCGGTACCGCTGTGGACAACCTTTCCAGCATTTCCGTCGCCGACCTGATGTATGTAGTCACCGTTCATTTGGTTCCTATGTCTCCTCTGCCGAAATGCTGAGCCTTGGCGAGATTGCCGTATCCGTATTGATTTATCACATCCCCTTCAACCGTGTTCCGGATGATGTGATAGTAGTGAATACTTCCAGGTTCGGGATAACTGAGGACCCGTGTGATCTCATCCACGATGCGCTCTATTTCCGCACTGTCCCAGGACCAGGCCACATCATGCTTGACGCCGGAGGTATCGAGAGCCAAGGCATAGACGGGCGGCGCGTGAAGAATTCTGTAGATCCGCCAGTTGAACAATGATTCCGGAATGAGGAATATCAGCCACTTGGCCACGTAAGAGGAAGGTGTGCCATCCAGCGAAGCAATAATTGCAAATATGAGAAATATCAGCCAGGCGATTGCCCACACCTCCCACTTCGTGGCCCGTTTTCGGTCGATCTTCAGCACGCGCAGCCCGACATAGGAGATGGTCCGCAACGGATACCGCCCGTCTCGCACCCTAAGAACGCCGTCCTCTAACCAGACCTCGTTGCTCTCCACAACCCGCCGCCCCTCGTCCCCCTGCACTTGTCTCCCCTCAGCTCGGTGCTGCTCAACGTCACCGGCGCGAGCAGCAGACCAGAGGTCCGCGGCCACGCCAAGACACGATCGTCAATGAAGATGCCTCCCTTGACCAGCCGCTCCGTTACGCGGACACCGAAATTCCGCACGGCATTGCCGATCTCCCTGCGTGCTGGTGACCCGCAGTCAGGGATCGCACCTCAGCCCCGCCGCCCCTTCCGCGCGCCCTAGCCGTCGTCGGTGCCCTGGGCACCGGGGCACGAGGAGATCGCAGCATGTCCGTATCACCGGCCACCGTGCACGCGTACCGTGAGGTGACGACCCGCCGGGAGGACCAGATGAGCGCGCAGCCCGACCACGCACCCGTCCCGCCGCACGCCCCCGCGCCGGGAGCTCCGGCCGAACTCCTCGCCCAGCTGCGCGCCGACCGGCGCGCCGCGCAGTGGGTGCCGGCCTTCGAGCGGCAGTGGGCGGCGGCCCTCGAGGAGTCCCGCCGGACGTTCTCCCTCGCCGTCCTGTACGAGGTCGTCCAGGACTGGCAGAGCCGTCTCGCGCACGCCCCGGCGGTGGATGCGTTCGTGGCCTCCGGCTACGACGACAGCGAGGGCGTCGACATGGCGGAGCTGCGCGGAAGGCGCCGGTGACCGGACAGCCGTACGCGGTCCGCTTCTCCGCCCCGGCCGCCAAGGTCCTCGACGCCCTTCCCGAGGACGTCGAAGACACCGTGTGGGACGTCCTGGACGCTGCAGCCGGCGACCCGTGGGGCTTTCGCCAGTGGAACGCCGACGACCCCGAGGGCGAGGACGTGCGCTACGCGGCCGTCGGTCAACTGTCCCTCACCTACTGGGTGAACAGGCCCCTGCATCGCCTGACCGTCCTGAGTGTCGTCTGGCTCGGATAACCACCCGGCGACAACGCTCCGGCCGCGGCATCGCAACTGCCGGGGGCGGAGCTCCCGGCATCGTGGCTACGGCTGTATCCACCAGCAGCTATCCGGGCGGCCACCCGTATCTGTGCGAGGTGGTTACCAGGTGCCGCGGGGGCGTTCGGCACCGAGCTGGACTTCGCGGAGGTATTCGCGGCAGTCCGGCAGGCCGCTCATGCGGCGGCCTGCCGCCGCCGACGGACTGCCGGTTTACTCCGGCGGCCCCTGTGCGTCCTTCCACGGCGCCCGACCGCCCGCTCCTGAACTTCCTCGCCGATGTCGAGGACCACATCCGGTGCGGCAAGACCACCGGCAGTCTCGGCGAAGAGGGTTCCTCGGTCGGTGACTGGCTGCTGAGGCGTTTGATGTTCACGGCTATAGCCGTGTGGCTCGGTGCGGTGCGCCCGTGGCCGAGCTGGTTACTGCGTCGGCGGACGCCGTTGTGCAGAGCGCGACGTCGACGGTCCCCTCGGGTGCCGCGCCGTCCAAGCTGTTCGACGACATCAGCCACGAGGGTCTGCGGGTCCTGCTCCGCTGCCCTGGCTAGTGGGGCACGGCAGCCGGGGTGGCCCGTCACAGCCATGCCGGGGGCTCGTCGCGCGGGTGTTTGTCCTGGCGGCGGCCGAAGAGGGCTTGGAACAGGCCGGCTTCTACAGGGTCGCGGTGAACTGCTTGTTCATCACGGATTCCGCCTGTTCAGGAGCTTTCGATGAGAATGAGGTTGTTGCCGTCCGGGTCACGCACAGCGAACATGGGCGGCACTGCGGGCCCCATCCGCACGACTTCTGCGTCCGCATCGACGCCGTGTGCGCGCAGGTCGGCATGGTCGGCGTCGGCGTCCCGGGTCGTAAGACGGATGCCGGCCGGGACCCCCTCGGGAACGAGCGCGACAGTCGTCGTCGCCCCAGGCGGTGCCACCTCGATCCAGCGCCCGTCGCCGAAGGGTACGTCCCGGCGTACTTCGAAGCCGAGTTCACCGACGTAGAACTCAATAGCCTTCTGCTGGTCGGTGACGCGAATCCCGACCGTGGCCACCTGTGTGATGCGGGTGGTTTTGCCCATCCCCTGCCTCCGCTTCCTTGATGTTCACCAAATAAGACGGAGGCAGGCGGGGAAACTCATCGCTGGCCACGAAGTTCGACCGAACAGGGCTCGTCAACACGGCGAACGTTGCCTGATGCGGCACTGGCGAGCCGGTCCCCGGTCCCCGGGCCCCGGCCCCGGAGCCGGGGCCCGGCTCGCGCGCCGCTCGGTAGGGACGAATCTGGCGCTGCTGTTCCAACGCAGGCACGGGTCATCGCGTCACGGCCGGACGGGGATAACCTGGACATGAAGGTTCCCTTCCCACTCGGCTCGCTCCTGTACGCCGCGGGCGGGCTGATGGGCGTGTGCGTGACAGTGATGGGGGCCGCGCCGGGTTCCTGCTGGATCCGTGGCGGGGCCTGGGTGACGGGCTCGTCCTGGGCGTGGGCGTGTTCCTTCTGATCGTGAGGACCACAGTCTTGCTGTGCAGCCTGCAGACGCGGGAGACGCGGGAGACGCTGCGCAGCATCACGCAGGGCGATGCCGAGGGGGAGGCCGCCGCCCTCATGGTCCTGCACGCGGTCGCCCTGCACGAGGCTGCGGTGTTCCCGCTGCGACCCGGCGGGGTGAGCCCGGATGAGCGTGACCTCCGGCGCGTCATCGCGTACCAGTTCGCGGCTTGTGAGGGGGTGCCGGAGCTGGTGCGGGGCTTCATCCACCTCCACGACGACCAGACCTCCTGAAGCCGGCCGTCACACAGCCGCCACACCCCATGCAGCACCACCGCACGGCCCGTGAAACCATGCTGACGGGCGCTCTGCACGCACTGCACAGCGCGGGCGCTCCTGACCGTGCGCAGCTGCTTCGCCCCCCGTCGGCGGCTGCGCACGGTATCCCCTCTCACCAACCCCGATGACGCTCAGTCCCACTTGAGTCCGAGGGCTGCGAGTGCGGCAAGTTTGTCGGCGGTGAGCTCGTCCACTCACCGCCAGCACCTGCCCGCCAGCCCCGGAACCCAACCGCCCGTCAGGGCTTCCTCGACTGGCAGCACATCCCCCGCCGCGGTCCTGGCGCGTCGCCACTCACCCCGCAGGCTGAGGTGATCGCTCTCAAGGTGGTGCTCACCAACTTGCCCCGGCTCCTGCCAGAGCCGATTTCGGCGAAGGAGCAGCACCCACCGTCAGTTCGCCAAATCTCCATGACCACTGGACAGGCCCGCTACAGCCACCCAGAAGAAGACGTGCCCGCACCTGGGAGACGGCATTCGTGAGCGTTCGGCGAGGACGTTCACTGCGCTACGGCCGCGTCCGCGGTGGACGGCGGGAAACAAACTCACTTCCGTGAACACATAACGCGACGATATGCACTTATTGTTACTTTTCATGTGTTGACGCTCGCCGTGGTGATTCTCTTGCTGGTAGGCGGGGCGGTGGAAGGGACTGCGGTCGTGAGTGGTGGGCAGAGTGGGCTTCCCCGGTTGCTGACGGCGGCGGAGACGGCGGCGCCGGTGGAGGCGGTCGATGTGATCGCGGAGGATCTGCGGCGGCGTTTCGAGGCCACGAAGGTCTCTTTCCTGATCGTGGACCTGACGGGGAAGGCGGTGGCGCGGCTGTCGACCGCCCCTCCAGATGGGCGGCAGGCGGAGCGGATCCCTTTGTTCGGCAGTGTCTACGAGGAGGTGATCCGCACCCAGCGGCTGTATCAGGTGGCGACCGGGCAGGGGCAGCGGGTGATCGTGCCGGTCACCAACCGGGGGGATGCGATCGGGCTGCTGGAACTGCTCCTGCCCACCGCCCCCGGCGAGGACATCCTCGACGCGGTCGGGGAGGCCGCCCATGTCCTCGCCTACATCGTGATCGCCAACGGGCGCTTCACCGACTTCTACACCTGGGGCAAGCGCTCCAGACCGCCCACCCTCGCAGCGGAGATCCAGTACCAGCTGCTCCCCCCGTCACTGTCGTGCGAGGCCGCCCAGTTCACGCTGAGCGGGAGCCTGGAGCCCTCCGAAAACCTGAGCGGCGACACCTTCGACTACACCCTGGACCGGGACACGCTGCACGTGTCGGTGACCGACCCCATGGGCCACGACATCGGCGCCGCCCTCGCCGCCACGGTCCTGGTGAGCGCCCTGCGCGGCGCCCGCCGCGCAGGAGCCGACCTGGCCGAACAGGCCCACCGCGCCGACCAGGCACTTGTCGAACACGGCCACGGGCATGCCACGGGGCAGCTGCTGCGCATCAATCTCCGCACCGGGCGGGCCCAGCTCGTCAACGCCGGGCATCCCTGGCCCTTGCGCATGCGCGAGGGCGTTGTGGAGGTGATCACCTGCGAGGTGGACCATCCTTTCGGGCTGTCCGAGTTCGCGACCCGTCCCTACCGTGTTCAGGACCTAAATCTGCGCCATGGTGACCGGCTGCTCATGTTCACCGATGGCATGGTCGAACGGCACGGGGAGAGGGTCGACCTGCCAGCTCTGCTGGCGCGCACCCGGGGCCTTCACCCGCGGGAGACGGCCTTGATGCTGACGTCCGCAGTCCGGGACGCGGCCGGCGGCCGTCTCGAGGACGATGCCACTGTGATGTGCCTGGACTGGCACGGCCCCCAGGAGATCCAACGACACGTCAGCTCCGGCGCGGATGTCCAACAGGCTTCAGCCGGCCGCCCAAAGCAGCAACCGTGAGCAGAGTGCTCTCCTGGACGGCGTTTGGCTGCTGCTGAGTAGCTCTCCCGTCGCGCCTCCTCCTGCAAGCCTGAGCGCCCGCCCTTTCCCAGCTGCGACCGGCGGCTGCATCCCGGCCGGCCGTCCGTGGCGCGGTGCCCGCGGGCTACGCGGGGCAGGGACAGACCTGCCACGCGGCCTGTTGCACAGAGCCTTGCACGGGGTGTTGCCGGGACTTCCGACCGGATGGAAGGAAACAGCTGGCCACAGACCGTGCACGGGCCTGGGTGAGGGCCCGAGACCGGGTGGGGCTCGGGCCCTCACGGAAATCGCGTGCCCACCCGTGGGGTGGTGCGGGCTGCGACGTCGTATCAACGTTCGGTACAGGCCAGGGACACGGACTACCGCTGCGCCTGGTACCACCGACGACGCGCGGACCCGCTAACTCACCATCGCTCTGTCTCGACGCCGTCGCGGCTGCCTCTTCTAGGCCATTCGACCAGGGTGACGTCCAGGGTCTCCCGGCTTCCCCACCGGGCGGGAACGACCAGTCCGTCCACGGATGCCCGGTCCGTGCCGCCGCGAGGTGCCCGGCGAGTGCGGCGCCTGCGGTGCGGGGGAGGGTGGTGGTGCGGCCGATGTACTGCAGGCGCTCCTGGTTGTCGTGTCTGCTGAGCAGCAGCGCGCGGGGAGCCGGTGATGGCGCAGACGATTGCCTCGGTGGTCTCGCGGACCTTGTACTTCCGCCAGCCCCGGGCCGCGGACCGGCAGGGATCGGCCAGCCGTTTGAAGACGACGCCCTCCACGCCCACTGACGTCCAGGTCAGCCATTCGCGGACGGTGTCGGGGTTGGTGGTCGACGGGGACAGCGTCCACGGGGCGGTCAGCCGCCGGGCGGTGAACGTCGCTCCAGTGGGGCCCGGCGGCGCCGTTAGGGCCACGCCGTCGTGTCCGCCCCCGACAAGCGCAACAGATCGAACGCGACGAAGTGCACCGGCCACTCTTCCGCGGCCTGCGCGGCCGCGGCACCCCGCCGCTGAAGCCGATTCTGTAGCCGTTCGAACGCGAACCGGTTGCCTTCCCACACGACCAGCTCCCCGTCCAGCGCGGTCGCGTCCGGCAGTTGCACGGCGGTGGCCGGTGTGATGTCGGGGAACGCCGGTGCCATCTCGGTGTCGTGTCTCGAGTGCAGGACGACCCGTCCCGGGTCGGTGTGGAGCAGGGCACGGAAGCCGTCCCACTTCGGTTCGTCCGCCCACCCTGGCCCCAGATCGGGCGTCGGTACGGGCGTGGTCAGCATCGGCTCGGGCTGTGACCAGGTCACCCGGAATTCCTTCCACCCGGCGGGCGCTGGCGCTGGGTGCGGCCCCCGAGCAGTTGCGTGCGGACAGGGTGCCGAGGCTGGTGGTCACCGCGGCGGCAGGATCAGCTCCGGGCCGGGGAGTGATGACGGTGCTTGTCCCCTGTTGGGCGGCTGGTGTTTTTCCCCTGGGTTCTGATCCGCTGTGTGGCGTCGTCCGTGGTCCAGTGGGTCTTGCCGTCCGGGAGCTCGTCGATCGCGGCGAACCGTTCCTGTTCGTCGTCGATGCCGGCCAGCACGCGGTGGACGGTGAACGACTCTGTTTTCCGGCGTTGGTCGGCCGGCCAGCGTGAGGCGGTCCAGCGCGCCTGCTGGATGGTGGTCACGGGCAGGCCGAGGTCCTCGGCCAGCCGGGCCAGGGACTGTGCCACCGGCCGTGTGGCGTCTGTGGCCTGGCCGCTGCAGGACCGTATCGGTTCGATCTCCAGAGCCCGGTCACCGATCGTGAACTGCCCTTGTGTCTGTTGTCCTCTCACGCCGCGCAGCTCGGCAACGATCTGCACGTAGCGGGACCGGCTGACCGCTCCGACCACCTCGTTCTCCTCGGATATGGCTTCCACTGCCCACGAGCGCGGTTCGTGGCACGGCGCTTCGGGCCATGACCGGCCAAGGCCCACGCCCATGACGGAGCGTCACGCACCGTCAGTCAAGATCGCAATACGTGCCCATTAATGATCGTTCTGGGTAGAAGTGGTCCCGGGTGGCGGCCGATGATCCGTTCACTCTGAGCGATCCGTGATCGGCCTCTTTCGGTGTCTTCGAGTCCTCGCCTCACCGGGCCTCGGGCGGCAGTTCGAGTTCGTCCAGTCGCAATGCATGAACGACGTGGAAGGCACCGCACGCTGCGCCGAGAACCGCGCCCGACTCGTGCGAGCCCTCTACCAACGGCTGGACCGCCTCACAGAACCCCTCCCGGCCGCCATATAGCCCGAGGGGGAGCAGCCCCAGGATCCCAGCGCCTACACGCACTCCAGTGCGATGCCGCTGGCCCGGGGCAGCCAAAGACCCCTTCGCCGTCTGGGACCACGTCACCGGAGTCGTCGCCACAGCCACCACGGCCTGACCACAGGCCGGCACCCGGGCCCCACCACGCTCCGACGCGCCATCAGGCACCCACACACCCAGCAACGTGACAACGCCCTCAAAAGCCATACCCGGTGTCTCTGGGCCTCTGGACCTTACGATGGCCCGTCCAACCCACGAACAAGTTAGGACCGCTCAACTTTGAAGACCCACTTTGGCGAAGAGGTCGAGGATCAGGACTGGCTGCTCGGTGAGTTCACCCGTCGGCGCGGCGGGAAGCCGTGTCACGGGCGTGAGGCCACGTCCTGACATTGAGTGTCCCGGTCGGTGCCGCTCAGCCTGCGCTACCCTCCGCGGACGGTGGCGCCCCGGGAGACGAAGCCGCGTGCGAGCTGAGGGAGCCTGGCGGCCTCGAAAGCGCTGTACATCCCGCTCGCGACGAGTTGGAACTTGACGCCCTCGCGGCCATCGGGGCGCTCGTAGCCGTCGGGGAGGAATCGGCGGTAGTGCTCGCTGGCGCGTTGGAAGAACTGCGGGCGCTCGGCGTGGGAGAGGCACCCCTCAAGATTGAGAAGGAAGAGGTAGTGACGAATCATGCGAGTGAAGAGAAAGGGAGTCAGAGCGTCCAGGGCGGTGCGCTCCTGCAGCAGACCGAAGCTCTCTTCGTACCTGGCGAAGACGTCGAAGTGGGTGCCGCCTGGCGCGTCTGCGGGGTGTTGGGTGAGCCGGCGGCGGATTTGCACGCAGTTCCATTTCAGAACGCCGATCCGGTCAGCGGCGAGCATGGCGCGGTGGACGGCCGAGACCTCCTCGTAGAGACCGTCGGGAAATGAGAGGTGCTGCCGGGTCCACATGTCGCGGCGGAACAAGCGGTCCCAGGAGTAGGCGGGGGCACCGAACAACTCAGGCAGATCGATCGGGGCGAAGGACTCACGCCCCTGCTGGGCAATCAGCTCGGCGGCGGCACCGTGCCAGGAGCGACGGTGATGCAGACGCGTATGCCCGAAGAGAAGAACGTCCGGCTCGTCTGTAGCTTGCAGCTGGTCGGCCATGGCCTGAAGTGTTGTATCCCTGACGATGTGATCGCTGTCCAGGAACAGCAGGTAATCACCGGCGGCGTGCTCCGCGCCTGCGTTGCGTATCCGGCCGATGCCGACGACACCCTTCAAGCGCACGACGGACACGCGCCCGTCACGCTGAGCGTAGTCATCCACCACGTTCGCAGGGCACTCAGGCGACTGGTCCAGGACCGCGACGACCTCCAGATCCCGGAAGGACTGGTTCAGGATCGAACGCAGGCAGCTCTCCAGCTGACCCTGCAGGTCGTGAGCGGCGACTATGACGCTGATCATTGGGGATGTGCGCATGATCATCGAAACATAGGTCGGCAGCTCAAGGCATGACAAGCTATCGGACGTGAGGGTCTGGTGCACGACCGGGTGACATCTTGAACTGGCTTGCCCTGTGGGGCGGGTCGGAAGGATGTCGCTGTGCCCAAGCCTTTGGTGGGGTCGATGGACAGCCCCACCGGGTCTTGTCGGCGATCCAGTCGGTGGCGTACTGGCAGCGGTAGCCCTGGGCGGGCGGCCGCCAGGTGCCGGGTTTTGGTCGGCTTGGCTGGTCGCTCGCGCCGCGCTCCTGGGACAGAGCTGCTGGGCTCCCGCGCCGCATGGCGCAGCCGGTCCCCTATGGTTCCCATCACGCGGCGCGGCCTACGGCCTCACTGGAGGTCAGCCGATGCCGGTGACCTGGAGCGCGGTTGTCCAGTTGTTCTTGATGGCGCTGCGGGCGGCGGAGAGGGTGATGGTGCCGTTGCAGACGGCGTTCTTCAGCTTGGTCTCGGTGCCGTCTTTGGTGTAGGCGGTCTTCGTGCCGTAGTGCGGCTCGGGCCACAGGTTGCCGGGGTCACGGGGCGCACCGCCGAGCTCCAGCGGTACGAGGTGGTCTTCCTCGTAGTCCGACATGTTGGTGTCGGAGTACCCGTAGTCGATGATGCCCTGCGCCTTGAGCGGGTTGGTGTAGGACGTGGAGGGCCGGACGGTGTCGGTCCAGCCGGACACGCAGATGGTGCTGTGGATGTTCGACTGGGTGACGTCGGGGTTGTACGAGCCGGGCGTGCAGGACGAGTCGGGCAGCGGCAGGTAGGACTGGGAACAGGCGGAGGCGTGCGCGGTGCCGCTTACCGCGATGATGAGGCCGGCGGCGGCCATGCCGAGGGCGGTGGTGGTGGCGGTGACGCGGCGCAGAGGTCGCATTTGGCGGTCTCCCGAATTTGGCCCGGAGGCGAGGTTCCGGGCGGCTGACGGAATGACAGCACCGCTGGGTCTATGCGGGTAGATGCAGGCGGTGAACATCTGGTGACCTGCACCTTCTCCATACCAGGGCATGGGTGAGCCTTGCCCAAAGCCGCAGTTTCGCTTGGGATTTGAGCCGAACGGGCTGCGCGGTGGCGCACCCCGCATTCTGTCGTGCTTCTTGGCGCAGGCCCCGGCCGGTGTGCTGATACACCGGCCGGGCAGTATGTGCCCAGCCATTGCCTGCTCGTGAGGGGTCGCCATGCACTCCAGCTACCGTGCCGCGTCATCCGTGCTGTTCGCCGCGGTGTTCCTGGCGGGCTGCTCGCCGGCCGCAACGGGCGGATCTGCCGCGTCGCCGGCCGGGACTTCGGCCACGGGGCCGTCGGGTACGGACGGACGCGGCGGCCCGCAGGGGTCGATCGCGGTCGGGGCCGGCCCGCAGACCACCTACACCGTCCAGAAGCAGCCCCCGGCGGGCAGCTGCCACTTCCGGTACGAGAAGGGGGAGCCGCTGGAGGACCCGGCGTGCACGCCGGGCGCGATCTCTCCGGCGGTCACCCAGGCGAATCTGAAGTCCACGATCTGCCGCAAGGGCGGCTACACCTCCGGCATCCGGCCGTCCACGTCCGTCACCGGCAAGGAGAAGGCGCTCAACGCCGCCTCGTACGGCTACAAGGGCCCCATGGGGGATGCAGAGTTTGATCATCTAATTTCGTTGCAGCTTGGCGGCGACCCCAACGATGCCCGGAATCTCTGGGTTGAGCCGCCGGACCCCGGCCACAAGAAAGGCGGCGGGGTCAACAACCGCAAGGACCCGGTGGAGACGAAACTCCACACCGCGGTCTGTGCCGGGAAGGTCTCCCTGACGGCCGCGCAGAAGGCCATCGTCACCGACTGGACCACGGCCCTCAGCACCCTCGGTCTCGGCTGAGGGGAATCCCACCAGCCGCCATGCACGGCGTCGGCACATCACCGCGCCGTGCGAGCACCCGCCTGCCCTGCGGTGACCAGGGCGCGCCACCGCTGGCGGTGACCGGTTCGCCGTCAGTCCACCGCGCGGCCGACGCCGACTCGAGGGGGAGAAGGTGCATCAAGGGGCCCGCCGACGCACCGCTGATGATGGGCGAGAAGGCGTACCTCGTGGATTCGTAGCTGCGCCCTGACATCCCGCGCCGGTGATCAGCGCGTGAATGCCCCGGCTGGACGGGGGAGACCAGCCGGGGCCGTGGGCGGTGCCTGCGGAGGGCGGTCGCCTCTCGGCGAAAGGCTCCATGGGGCTTCCGCCGGACGATCGTCCCCATGGGCTATGGGTGAGGCCCGGGGACACTGTCCCCTCCGCAGCCACACTTTGATGAACGGTCAACTTCCTGGAGTTGTTCCCTCGACTCCCTGGCAGCCCCTGTGAGGTGGCACACCCGCCGGCCTCTTCGGGATATGGGGAAGCCGGGGATGTCCCTCCCCTCGTAGCGTGGAGTCCGTGATTTCAGGGGAAGCTGGGGTTCAGCACCCACCTGCCCACGAACTGACCTAGCCTCGATCTTGCATGACGGTCCGCCGACGGAGTCGGCGGACCGTTTCGCTTTCGGTGGCTGATGGTGGGCACGGTGGCGGCCCGGGTGTCGCGTCGGGTGGGCGCCGGGTTCCACTGCTCCGGGTGGGGTGGTGCTGGTCGTCGGGACGGGTGGACGGCTGGTCAGTCGGGGGCGGGGAGTTGGGCGGGCCGGTCGAGGGCTGCTGTGATCTCGTGGGTCCAGGGCCAGTGGGCCGCGAGGCGGAGGATGCGTCGGCGTCCGGTGGTGACGAGTTGTCCGGCCGTGGTGAACAGGCGGAGTCGCAGTCGGCGGGGTTCCCATAGCCGGGCCTTGCCGGTCAGGGCGAGCATGGGCATCCAGGCCAGCAGGTCCAACGCGATCTGCACGATCTCGAGTCAGATGTGGTTCTGGGCGGTGTCGTGCAGGGGCAGGTTGCGCAGTCCGGTGGCCCGGGCGGCCCGGATGCGGTCCTCGGCCCGGGCACGCAGGCGGTGGCGGAGCTCGAGTGCGGCGATCGGCAGGCCGGTGGTGTTCGTCGCGAAGCACGTGAGACGCATGCCGTCCGCGTCGGTGAGCCTCAAGTGGGCCCCGGGGTGTGGTCTTTCCTTGCGGACGATGAGCCGCATACCTGTCGGCCAGCCGGTCAGGACATCGCCGGTGAGTTCGGCGCCCCAGGCGCCGTCCCGGATCTCGCCGTTCGCCTCGACGGCCGGTGTCCAGGCGGATGCGGGGACCTTCAGCACGTGTTGGTGGATCGCGTCGGTGATCACCATGCCGACCGAGTAGGACAGCCAGCGTCCTCGCTTCGCGAGCCAGGCGACGAAGTCGTGGGTGCCGCCCGCGGAGTCGGTGCGGATCAGGGTCTGCCGCCGCGCCGGTACTCCTTCGGCAGCTGGGCCAGGGCCAGGCGGGTGGTGGTGATGTGGTCGGAGGCGGTGTTCGAGCCCGCGTTGCCGGGTCTGAGCAGGGCCGCGACGGGTTCCCCGGTGCCGCCCGGGCCGTGGTCGACGAAGGCCATCAGCGGGTGATGGCCGTAGGTCCGCTTCGAGGTCGGGGCAGCATCCTGCTTGTCGGAGTGCGCGATCACCAGCACCCCGTCGAGGTCCACGGTCACCTGCCCGTCGGCATCCGGCGCCGCGGCTCCGGCCAACTTCCAGACGCGTTCACGTACTTGTGCCCGCCCGGTCCTGATCGCCGTCAGGGCCTTCGGACCGGCGGCGCCCAGAGTGTCGATCAGTCGGGAGACCGTCGGATCGGAGGCCACCGGCCCGAACACGGCCGGCTCGGCCCGCAGCATCCCGACATCGGCCAGGCAGTCACCGCCCAGCGCGACCGCGAGCGCTACATCCAGCAGGATCTTCCCCGGATCGTGCACCGCCCTCGGCTTCCGCCACGGTGCCAGCGCCGCCGATATCGCCTGGTCCAGGCCGGTCTTGCGGATCGTCTCGACCAGCAGCACACCACCGGCCTGGGAGACCACCCCGCGACCACCGCCCTCGGTACGGACACGCGGGTAGGGCCCGATACGCTTCTTCACCTGGAGAGTGCTTCTTTCCTGTGACGACCTGGACCCTAGACAAGTTCCATCGTTGCAGGTCAGGGGCACTCTTCGCGTTTCTGATCACCCACCGGACACAATATGGGGCGCGAACTCTGCCGCCCCCGAGCGTCACACCAGCAAGGGAGAATTCCCGCGATGACAGACGAACACGAATCTGACGGCGATCTCTACGTGCTGTGGCACGCGCGCCATCTCGCGGTGGAGCAGGACGAACGGGTCATGCATCTCGATGCGGACGGCACCATCCACCTGGACGACGAGGAGTGGAGGATCATCGGCATCTACCCGGACCAGGCAGTCGCGGAGAGGCAGCGGGAGATCTCCAGAAAGCTTTCAGGGTTCCGGGACGAACCTGATTGTTTCGAGATCGCACCCGTGACGGTGGACGAGGATTTGTGGAACGAGGGGTTCGTCACGGTGTACCCCGAAGGGCTTAGGCGAGACTCATGAACCGGACGCTCTACCTCCTGGTGCACAGGCATCACTTCGCGGACGAACCGGGTGCTCCCACCACCGTCGACTTCATGGAAGACGGCGAACCGCTCTTCTGGGACGACAGCGAGGACAGCTTCACGTTCCTCGGCCTGTACTCGAGCCAGCAACGGGCGGAACAACGCATCGAGCAGGCGCGCACCCTACCCGGATTCAGGGGCCATCCCAACGGCTTCCACGTGCACGAGTACACCGTGGGTCAAACCCACTGGGCCGAAGGATTCCTCGCCGGCGAACAAACCGACGGCTGAGCAGGCACCACCGCCTCCAGCCGCGATTCTTCTCGACGGTCCGCCGACTCCATAGCAGGACCAAACCGGCCTGCGAGGCCATCTGGCGGCCGTCTCCCTGGACACGGACGCGCGGGTACAACCCGGTAGGCTCTGTCACCTGGAAAGTACTCTCTTCCTCGCAGTCGAGAGGACCCTCAGCAAGTCCCATCGTTGCAGGTTAAGAGCACTTTCCGTTTTCTGATCAGCCCCCGGACAGCCTGCTTCGTGAAAGCGCGAGGCCTAGGACGCGTACGAAGGTCTCGAGGACGGCCTCGTGGGGCAGGACGGGGGCAGCGAGAATGGAGGCAACGGAGGTCGGTGTTCGTTTCACGGTTTTTCTGGCTGAGTTTCTCGGACTCCCGCGGTTCGCAGGACTTCCGGGTCGGCTCCGCAAGCGTCTACCTGGCACGACGCAGGAGAATCCATGTTTTATGCCAACTCCGTCTGTGTGCCGCATAACGCCGAGCGGCGACGCACCCATCTATTACTTCACGCCTGTCCGATAGAAGCGATGGCTAGCTCGACAGTAATCATGAGACGAAGAGGCCGAGATTGATCTGCTTCTATCCTCTTTCCTCCCGAATGCAGGGAATCCGGTCTGGATCTGTCAGCTCGAGAGGTTCGGGTTGGACGCCGGGAGGAAAGTCGGTACCATCCCCGTATGGCTCAGAAAATTGTTACCGTTTACACGGATGACCTCACGGGCGCAGAAACTGACGAGGTGCGTACGCACACCTTTTCCCTCGACGGCGTGAGTTATGAGATCGACTTGGTCTCGGACAACTATGACAAGCTATTCGAGGCGTTTGCCCCCTTCATCGAGAAGGGCCGTAAGACCGGTCGGGCGAGCGGAGTCGGTCGAGCACGCAAGGCGCCGGTCGACGGGCCGAGCTCTGAGGAGCTCCGGACCTGGGCCAGAGCCAACAATTACGAGGTCAACGACCGCGGCCGTGTCCCGGCCAGCATCCACGAGGCTTACCGCAAAGCCCACTGACTGCACATAATTCCCTCACCGAGACGTTCCCGGCCGTCCCCGGCCGGGAACGCGGGCATTTCGCAGAGCGAGGTCAGCGGCGCATGACCCCGGCGCACTGCACATTTTTCAGGCGATTGCGCCCCCAGCTGGCGTTTGAGCGGGCTGCGGGTCCGGGCTGCTGAGGCGATTGCTACTCGTCGAAAGGCTCTTGGTAGGGCTCGGCGAGCCGCTGTGCGAGATCCTCCAGCCACTCCTGGGCCCAGTGACGTGCGGCGATCCCGGCGGAGTCCAATCCATATGCCTCGAACTCGGCATCACTGATCCATTCCAGGCTTTCCAGCCGGTCGTGGAGCTCCTGGAGGTCGAATTCTTCTGGGCGTCTGGCTGCGAGGTTTTCCAGCTGGGGGACGGTGTAGTGGTGGCGGGCGGCGTGGACGTCGATGGCGTCGCGGGCGAGACCGCGGTCTCCAAGAGCGCGTACTTTCGTCCCGATGAGGTCGTCCAGGTCGAGCACGGGTCCGACGTCCAGTACGACGGGAGGACGTCAGAGGACTTCTTTGAGGAGATCCACTTCCTCGGCTGCAGCGAGGACCCCCCGAGAACGGCGGTCACCCTCGCGGACGGGCGCGTGCTGATCGCGGGCAACCGGGACCTCTGGCTCTCTCGAAGCCCGTGGCCGGGGCGCGGTCACGGGTCTTGATCTCTTCCCGCGGAAGGCGGCCGTAGCCGAGTCGGGCCGCAACCCGTTGTCGTACCCCTGTGGTGAGGTGAAGTCGGACGACGGAGAGCGAGAGGCGGAGGGGACGATGGGTGAGCGTACGGCGTGGCGGCCGTTTCTGGAGCAGTGGAGCGCGGAGTGGATCGCGGGGCACGACCCGGACAAGGACGCATCGCTCGCGCTGGAGGTCGTGCGGGACGCCTGGCTCGGGTTCGCGCCGGCCAGTGAGGCCGAGGTCGCTGCGGCCGAGGCCCGGCTGGGGCGCCGGCTGCCGCCTTCGCTTCGGGAGTTCCTGCTGGTCACCAACGGGTGGCGGGACGCGGGCAACTTCATCTACCGGATGGCGGGCGCCGCGCAGCTGGAATGGCTGCGGGACACCGACGACCGCACCTGGATCGAGGTCTGGGAAGACCTCGCGGAGGACGATGTCGAAGAGGACGAGGACGGTGAGGAGGCGTTCGGCGTTCAGGAGGCGAAGGTCCTGGCGCGCTGCCTGCGCCTGTCCCTTGAAGGTGACGCGGCGGTCATGCTGCTCGACCCCGACGACGTGGACGTAGACGGCGAGTGGGCGGCGTACTGGCTCGCCTCCTGGTCCGGGGAGGGACCGGAGCGGTACGGCTCTTTCCACGGCCTCATGCGCCGACAGTGGGTGTCCTTCCACGCCCTGCGCAGGCCGCCGGGCGCCACCCGGGACCACTGGGACGCGGAGGGCGAGCGGGCCCGATGCGAGGCGCTGGCCGGGGCGGTCGACGGACCGCTGTCGGTGTTCGCCCAAGCGCACGAGTACGGGCGGGAGCGGGCCGACGTGCTGAGCATGCAGATGAAGGCGATGCTCGGCGACTGGCGCGGCCACATCGCGAGCCTGATGTGGTATCGCCCGGGCAACGACGACCTCCTGCTCAGCCCGCTCTTCGCCGCGGAACTCCTACCGCTCCTGGTCCGGCAGGACCAGCTCGCGCACCCCCACGACCTGCGGCCCCTGCCGCGGCTCAAGGAGCACGCGCCCGCACCTGTGCGAGCGCTCGTCGCCGACTACGAGGCCCGGACGGCCGAGCCGGGCTTCCGGCTCACCTTCGGCGGACCCGAGTTCGACGCGGCCGTGCACGCCGTCGCCGACCGCCTCGCCGGGCAACCGGCCTTTCAGGCTCCGACGAGCCGCCGATCCGTACGGGACCGATCGTCGTCACCCTGTTCGGGTGGCGGCCCGCGGCCCCAACCCGACCCAATGTCCGACCCCGCCAAGGTCCGCACGGCCCGCGCGGGCCTGTGTGACGAAGCCTGGCCCGAACTCCGTGCAGCGCTACGCCTGTGGCACCCGGTGTGCGAGGACCATATTGCCCCGATATCCCTGTTCGCCGACCCGGTCCTGGCCCAGCTGATCACCCCGGACCGCGGCCGCGAGATCCTGGCCACGCCCCGAGGTACGGGCCCCGGTGTCCCGTAGGCTGGAAGTTCCGGCCGCCAGGGACAGCAACACCGCACGGGGGAAGTGCATGACCGAGGAAAGCGACGGCGTCGTGATGTACTGGCGGCCCGGCTGCGTGTTCTGCATGAACCTGCGGCTGAGCCTGCTCTTCACGCGCCTGCGTTACACCAAGCGGAACATCTGGCGAGACAAGGACGCAGCGGCGTTCGTCCGCTCCGTCGCGGACGGAAACGAGACGGTGCCCACCGTCACCGTCGCCGGGCACGCCATGGTCAACCCGTCGAAGCGACAACTGCTGGATGCGGTCCGCGAGTACGCGCCGCACCTACTCTCGTCCTGACCTGGCGCTGAGAGCAGAGGGCCGAGGCCGACGGCCTGTGGTCGGCCTGGTCGCGGTCGAGGGCCGTCTGACGCCACTCCAACGCGAACCCGCTCCGTTTCGCGTCGCACAGCACCTGGACCATGCCGTCGTAGAACCCGGAACACGACGGTCGAGCAGGAGGGAAGGGTCCGCACCCTCGCGGATCCCCTCCACCTGCGCCAGATGGACAGCGGACACCGGCACACGGTAAGCACGCGTATCGCCCTGTTCATCATCCCGGAACTCGAGGACGAGCCGTGCGTCAAACCCAACTCATACCCGCAGTGGCCGTCGTGCTACTCGCAGCCGCTCTCGCGACCGGCTGCTCTGGTGGACACAGCGCTGAGGCCGGGCCCGGGCCCGCGGATTCCTCCGTCACGACGACGCCGACGCCCGGGAGCACTGCGGCAAAGATGATCGGGAGTTCGTCAACGCCGAGCACCACCACATCGAATGGCTACCCGACCACCCCGGCTGCTCCGGGCGCGGCCGTGCCGCAGGTACGAGACGCCTTCTCAGTACTGCAAGCAACGTACAACGACAGCTGTGGGACCCCCGGAAACTGTCAGTACTTCCTCAACCGCCTCCTGACCAACCTCGACGACCTCGGCAAGTCCATGAAAGCCAGCCCGAAGGGCACAGCACACTTCAGGCAGCCGCTCGCCTGGATCGGGCAGATGCAGACCGCGCTGGACGGCGACTTCACGTTCGACAACCTCCACAAGCACCAGAGCCTGCTGGTCACGACCCGCGACAAGATCAACACTTGGATGCAGTCGTACCCGGACGACTACCGCTAGTCGACGAACGTGTCGCCCGCCGCAAATAGGCGAGAAGCTGCAGGTGAGTGCCACGGTCGGAAGGTGGCCGCCGTGGACGGCTGAGGTCAGTGGCCACGCAGCCGACTTCGCCCGCCGCGTCGACGCCGCGGCAGGCGACGCCACCGCAGCCATCCACCAATGGCTCGTGGAAACCGGACGCATCCGCCCCGACGCCCACATCATCCACCTGGAAGTACGTACCTGGCGTGCGCGCTGAGCCTGCCGCTGTCCCACACGACTGCGGGGTTGCGAAGGGCGCGGCAGGCCTGCTCCAAGAGCACCGGACTGCTGAGTTTCGCAGTCGGGGAACCGGTCTGCGATTGCAGCCGAACCCGCCCTGTCCAGGTTGGGTTCATCTGCCCGCCGGAGTTCGGCCGGTGCTGCACCGAGGCTGGGCCCGGGGGCAGCACCACCGGAGGTCCCACGGACGCTCAGCCGGCTGCGGGTTCCTGGGTGGCCGGGGCGGTGTAGAAGACGGACGTGCCCTGCTTGTTGCGGTGGGCGTGGTTCTTGGCGACCAGTCCTTCGAGGGTGGTGCGTACGACCGTGGTTTTCACCGTGCGGTCGGGGTGGGCCTGGGTGAGGGCGTCGGAGATCTCGGCGGCGGAACGCGGTTCGCTCTGCTGCTTCAGGTAGCCGCGGATCACCTCGACGAGGGTCGGCTCGGCGGCCGGTTTGGGCGCCTTCGGGGACGAGACCTTGGCGGGGGACTGCTTCGGCGCTACTTGCTTCGGTGCGGTCTTCTTGGATGCCGTGGTCGTCGCGTTCGTGGCAGCCGTCTTCTTCGGCCTGCCCGGCTTGGATGAGGCAACGCCCTGGTGAGGTACGGAGGACACGGTTGCGGTGGCCGCCTCGGCAGCTGGGCTCGCACCGCCCAGGGTTTGCTGCAGGTTCACCAGCACAGTGTGGTCATGCTGCAGTGCAGCCAACTGCTCCTGCAGGGCCTGGATCTCCCCGCCGATACGGTCCTGCTCCTTGGTGTTGCGCTCGAGGTCGCCGGTCACCTGGGCGGCGTACTGCGATGTCAGTTCCGTGGTGCGGTCCTTGACTTCAGACATGGCACGAGCCTTTCTGACAGTCTGCGGGCACAGCGATCGAGGAGGGTGCCATGTTCGCAAACCGATAGGTAGGTATCCCATCTGAGATGACTGAATCACCCGCAGGGCACAACTACTGCGGTGTGCAGCAGTCTAGAGATAGTACGCACGAGTGAATCCGGATGTTCGCAGTGCGTGATACTTCACCCGCTTCCCCACCGTGAACAGCTGAAAGATGCGAGCCGCGTCCGGCTGACTGCCTGTCCCTGCTGAACAGCTCTGCCGGTCACCCTGACCTGCGAAGACAGATCCCGAACGACGCCTTCGGTATTCCGACGGCAGTACCAGCCGACAGTCGGCAGCCGGTCAAGGATTTCCTCGGCATGGTTGGGTGAATGGCCACCCGAACGTGCGAGCACACCCATGCATGCACTGCCTGACGTGAGACCGGCCAGTGCCGGCCGCGTCCTCTCCGCGCGAGCGGAGGTGTCAACGATGAGCGGCAGTTTTATAGCAACAAGGGTCTACCAGATGTCCGTGACACAGCGCCGATCGGCCGTCGCCTGAAGTTGGAATGGGCTCAGTGCACGACAGGGAAAACGTGTTGTACAGCGCGAGGTTGGCGCCGAGCACGTACGCGCAGTCGTCGCAGCCCAGCCCCAGCCAGGAAATCCGTCGGCAGGTCCGACCGTGCGGGAGTGCTCCCAGGCAGGCGGCACAGTCCTACATTTCGTGCCACACCGCGACGAGCCCTGGTTCAACCACTACCAGGCCGAGTCCGACCGTGTTGGCAGAACTGTGGGAGTACAGGTCCAGGTAGAGGCGTCCCGACGCGGTGCGGCCGTATAGGACGACCAGGCCGAAAGCCCGGCACGAAGGGCACCAGCCGCACCTCGGTCCGTCCGGCTGTAGCCGGCCTGACCGCGAGGACGCGCAGTAGGTCAATCGTGGGCCGTACCCGGTTTTTGGGCATGGTCGGCTGGTCGGATAAGACGTCATCTCAATTGGTGAGCCTGCGGTAGCAAATGAGGGTGCAGGCGATGCTTGTGAAGGCGAGGAAGTGCTCGGCTTTGCGCTCGTAGCGTCGGTGGAGGCGGCGGCAGCCGGCGAGCCAGGCCATCGTGCGTTCGACGGTCCAGCGGTAACGTCCCAGTCGCTGTGAGGACTCGACTCCCCTGCGGGCGATCCGGTGCTGGATGCCGCGCTGGCGTAACCATCGTCGCAGGTGGGAGTAGTCATAGCCTTTGTCGGCGTGGAGCTTTGCGGGCTTGCGGCGCCTCGGTCCGCGGCGGGAGCGGATCGGCGGTATCCCTTGCACGAGGGGAATCAGGGCCTGGCTGTCGTGCAGGTTCGCCCCCGAGATTGCCACCGAAAGGGGCAGACCGGTCCGCTCGGTGATCAAGTGGATCTTCGACCCGAACTTGCCACGGTCGACAGGATTCGGACCTGTCAGATCCCCCTTTTCAGGGCCCGCATGTTCACCGAGTCGATCGCGCAGCGGGACCAGTCCAACTCACCGCAGGCGCCGAGTTCGTCGAGGACCCGGCGGTGGAGTTTGGCCCACACCCTGGCCTTCGTCCACTCCGAAAAGCGCCGATGAGCCGTCGCCCGCGACGGCCCGAACGAAGCGGTGGGCAACTGCTGCCACGTGCAGCGTGACGTGGCCACGAACACGATCGCGGCAAGCACCTCACGATCACCATGCCGGCGCCGTCCACCACCCTGAGGCCTCGACGGAGCCTCAGGCACCACCCGCTGAAACAACTCCCACAACTCATCCGGCACCAGCCGCTCAACGATCCCCACCATGACCGGCAGCCTACCGGCTCCACCAAATGAGATGACTTCTAAGGTGCTGCGCCTGGCGGCTTTGAGGGGGCGGGGTCTCGGGGTCGATCAGGACGACCATGACGTGTGCGTCGGTGGTGGCCCGTTCCTCCAGCAGGCTGTAGAGGTTGCACAGGGTGCGGGAGATGGGCCGGGTCGTGATCGGCGGCCGGTCAGTCGAGCGCGGCAGTGCCTCCGCGAGGCCGCCGGCGCCAGCGATCTCTTCGATGTGCGGCTCGACGCTGGTGAGCCTGCTGCCGTGCCACACCGTCGCGAAGTCCCCAAGGATGTGGCAGGCCAAGTCCAAGAGCACCAGGCTGCTGTGTATGCCGCAGTTGCGGTGATCAATTCGACACATCACTCGACGTCAGACGTTGAAGATCAAGTTAGGATCCGGCCATGACTGATGAGTGGTATGTCCTCATTGAAGAGGACACCCGAGAGGCCGAACGCGCCGACGGTACAGAACTGCAGCTGCACCGGTGGATGCTGGTAGGCACTCACTACATCGACGGCGGCGAAGAACAAGCCACCGCAGCAGCCGAAGACGCGGCCCTGCACTTCATACCGAGAGGCCTCGCGCTGCACGCCCGGCCGGGCGACGAGCCGTCCCGGCATGCGTTCCTCACTCAGGACGGGGCCTGGGTGGTACTCATCAGGCAACGAACCCGCGAGTGCCATATACGAGTGACCACAACTCGACTGATGCACTTCCAGGAGGAGAAGGAAGCCCCGTCGAAAACCCTGAAGGAGAAGCTCCGCAGCGCTGTGCAGGCTCCCCCGCCATCCCCGAAGCCATGGACGCCAGCCGCGAGATCTTGAGAGCGATGGGGGGCTGTCGGCGACGAGGACCTGCATACGGCCGTCCGGTTTCCAGCGGATGGGTGGGAGGACGGGGGGTACCTCTCGATCAGATCGGTCAGATCCACCATGCCGGCGACGGGCCGGATCGTGCCGTCACTGGGTGAGCGCCGTTTCTCCGAGGACGAGCGTGACACGGTGCACCGCAACGTAGACCGTGTCCGCGCTACCTGCGAGTGGATCATTACGGCCGTGGACAGCGGCGAGGTCGACGTGGACGTGGAACTGTCGAAGCTCTTGCGAGGCGAGTAGACATGCCCCGGTCACGGCACCGGGGGGACGCGGCACGGGGACACGCGGAAGCGATCTGGCGAGTGCTCATGCAGGCCCGCCGGCCGGGCTTCACATGCCCCAGCTGATGTGGGCCACCGAACTCACCCGCAGCCAAGTGCAGTCGGGCATAGCCATGATGCGCGACATAATCACAACGAAGGGGTGGCCACCGGTGATCTACACCCGCGGGGACGGCTACCAGTTCACCGCTGACCCCAACGAACTGGAATCGTACGAGACGGCCCGGGTGCACGTGCTGCTCACCGAAGTCCGCCGCCTGATCACCGGCACGATCGCCCCGCACGCCGCCCTGGACCCACAGGACAAGCGGGTGCGCCACATCGTCGCCCAGCTCAACTCCGTCGAGTCGACCCTCGACCTGATCGCCTGACGGGGTGGAGGACGACCTCATGCGTCGACGCCGGTATCCCTCGGACACCACGGACCGGGAGTGGCTGCTGATAGAGCCGCTGCTTCCCGTTCCGGCATGCCAAACCCCGCACGGGGGCCGCCCGGAAGCGCATCCTCGGCGCGAGATCGTCGACGCGCTGCGCTATCTCGTCGACTCGGGCTGTAAATGGAGTGCCGTGCCCAGTGACTTTCCGCCGTTCAAGACGGTGTTCGGGTTCTTCACCCGCTGGTCGGCAGCTGGCGTCTTCAACCTGATCCGTGACCAGCTGCGGCGCCGGGTCCGCCGGGCGATGGGCACATCTCCGCGCCCGGTGGCGGTCGTGATCGACTCACAATCTGTGAAAGTCGCCGCCACCGTCCCGCGCTCCACCTCCGGCTACGACGCGGGCAAGAAGACTCCTGGAAGAAAGAGACACATCGTCGTGGACCTGAAAGGGCTGCCGGTGTTCGTCATGGTCACCCCGGCCGACATGCACGACAGCGTCGCGGCTCGCGAAGTCCTCTTCCGCCTGCGGCTGATGCACCCCGCAATCACCATCGTCTGGGCAGCTCTCGCCTACGCCGGCACCCTCGTCGAATGGGCCAGGAGCTTCCTACACCTGACGATCAAGACCGTGAGCAGGCCCAAGGGAGCAAAGGGGTTCGTTCTGCTGCCGCGTAGTTGGGTAGTGGAGAGGTCTCTGGCATGGCTGCTTCACGCGCGCCGGAACGTGCGCGACTACGAAACCTTGCCCGAGCACTCCGAGGCGATGCTCACTCTTGCGGCCATCGCGCTCATGACCCGACGGCTCACCCGGCCCGCGCCACAGCCGAACGCCGCCATGCCCCGCCCGCAACCTGCTCTGAAGGCCGCCTGACGGCGGTATACCGACCTCAGCTCACCTGCTTCCTGTTCACCGCAACAGGACTTTGATGTCGTGGTCAGCGAAGATCTCAAGGAGGACCTGGAGATCGGCGGCGGTGTCGTTGCCACTCGCAGGGGGGCGGACCAGCCCTGACCTGGCGACACCCGAGTGCAGCCATTCCAGGGTGAACGGGGGCGAGGCGCCAAAGCGTCCTCTGAGACAGTCATCCACGGCCGCGAGATTCCACCCGAAGTACCCGCCAGGACCATTGATGGCCTCCCCCAGCGCGCAGTAGAAGCTGTCGATATCGATGACCTGCCGACCGTCCAGGGTGAACACCTGTCCCTGTGGGGCATCCGCAGACTGCCCGCAACGCTGGTACTCACACGACCACAGCGCCACGGACAACCAGGCCTTCCGGCCGTCCGTGTCGAGTTCACCCCACATGCCCTTGCGGTTCAGCTTCCCTGTTCGGACCAAGTCCCAGATTTCCTCCGACCCAGGAAGCAGCTGGTCGCACCACAGGCGCACCGTGACATCGAACAGGCCGCCAGCGTGGACTGACGGTGTTGCAGCCGTCGCGGTCATTCCGCTGACGAAGTAGGAGCCCATGGCGATGCCTTCGGCGTCGAGGAACGCCAGGTGCCCTCCGCCTGCCATTGCACGACGGCTGCCGAGGTGGTCGAGGCAGGTCAGGAACTTTCCCTGCGGTGAGCACTCCAGGAGTTCAACCTGTCGAAGGCCGTCTTCTTGCGGATCGAACAGCCCCCTAGCGTCCCGCACAAACCCCCAGAAGTCGTCATCGTCCTCGTCACTGGTCAAGGCGTACTTACACCCTTTGCCAGCCCCACCCACTGACTCCATGACACCTCCTGCGCGGAAGAGCCTACAGAGGCTCAACCAAGAGGTTCAGCTGGGCTACAGGGCAGCCTGGCCTGCAAAAAAATGGCTTGGGGGAAATCGGCTGTTCGAGCCGCCACCTGACGGACAGGACGTCAGACAGGACTGACATGACATCTGAAACTGATCGAAAATGATCGAAGTCCGCTAGGTAAAGATCTGTTCATGATCCATACGAATCTTTTGCAGAGGCAGTTCCTGCTGTCATGATCACTCCCGCTGCAATCGCAGTCGGAGGCACCGTGGCCTCCAGCCTCCTTGTATCAACGGCCGTCGACATCGACAGACGGCCGAACGGAAGGACCCGGGATTGAATTCCTCCAGCAACAGGGCTGCGTCCCCACAGGGTTCGCACCGACGCAGACGGCGTCTGGCCGCGACCGTGGTGATCACGACCGCAGCACTTGCGTTCTCAGCCCTGCCCGCCTCGGCGGGCGCCGAGTCCACTCCCAACGCATCCGGGAACACTCGGAAAGTGGGAGCGCTCCCACAGGTCAAAGCGACAACCAGGCCTGAGGCCAGGACCGTTCACCTGTCGCCCGGACAGCGTCGGCAGCTGCTCGACCAGGCGGCCAACGCGGCACCGGACACCGCCCGTTCACTGAATCTCGGCCCCCACGAGAAACTGATCCCGAAGGACGTGATCCGGGACGCCGACGGGACGGTTCACACCCGCTACGAGCGAACCTACGCCGGCCTGCCCGTGATCGGCGGTGACTTGGTGGTCCATCAGAGGCAAGGGGCCCGCACCGTCACCTACGCAACCAAGTCGAAGCTGACCCTGCCGACGACCACGGCCAAGGTGCCGGCCGCCACGGCGAAGAAGTCGGCCCTGAGCAAGGCGACTTCGAAGGGCACCCGCAGAGCGGGTTCGCACACGGCCCCCAGGCAGGTCGTCTGGATGATGGACGGCCGGCCGAAGCTGGCCTGGGAGACCGTCGTCACCGGCGTGCAGCAGGACGGATCCCCGAGCGAACGTCACGTCGTGACCGACGCCGCGAACGGAACCACCCTTGAGAACTCCGAACACGTCGAGTCCGCACAGGGCAACAGCCTCTACAGCGGGCAGGTCACGATCGGCTCCACTCGCCAGGATGACGGCACCTACGCCCTGATCGACCCGGAGCACGGTGGCCACCGGACACTCGACTCGAGCGTCAACTCCAACGGGGTGCTGTTCACTGCTGACAACGATGTCTGGGGCGACGGGACGGTGGCGAATCCCCAGACCGCGGCGGTGGACGCGGCATACGGCGCGCAAACGACGTGGGACTTCTACAACGACCGCTTCGGCCGCAACGGCATAGCCGACGACGGCCGCGGCAGCTCCTCCCGAGTCCACTACGAATCGCAGCAAGGGGTCCCCCTCGCCAACGCCAACTGGCAGGACGGCTGCTTCTGCATGAGCTACGGCGACGGTGCGGACGGCCAGCATCCGGTGACGTCCCTGGACATCGCCGCGCACGAGATGACGCACGGAGTCACCTCCTCCACAGCCGGTCTGGGCGACTTCGGTGAATCTCCGGGCCTCAACGAGGCGATCAGCGACATGATGGCCGCCGCCGTCGAGTTCTACGCCGGCAACCCGAACGACGTGCCCGACTACACGATGGCCGAGCTCGACAACCTGCACGGCGACGGCAAGCCCATCCGCTACATGGACCGCCCCTCCAAGGCCGGCATCAGCTCTGTCGGCTACGCGCCCCTGGACTACTGGACGCCGCAGGCGAAGTCGCAAGAACCACACATGGTGGCCGGGGTGGGCGACCACTTCTTCTACCTGCTTGCCGAGGGCAGCGGGCAGAAGACCATCAACGGCGTGGACTACGACAGCCCCACATACGACAAGCTGCCGGTGGCGGGGATTGGACGGACCGCCGCAGCCGACGTGGTGTACCGCGCTCTCACCGTCTACATGACCAGCACCAGCGACTACGCGGGCGCCCGGACCGCGACGCTCCAGGCCGCCGCCGACCTCTACGGCTCGCAAAGCAACGCCTACGAGGCCGTTGCCAACGCCTGGGCGGCCGTCAACGTCGGAAACCGTTTCGTCAACCACATCGCCGTGGAGCCGCCGCCGACCGAGCCGGTGGCTGTCGGCCAGCCGGTCAGCCGCCAGTTCAGCGCCTCCAGCACCCAGCCGGGGCCGCTGACCTACTCCGCCAAGAAGCTCCCCCTCGGCCTGTCGATCAACCACCCCACCGGCCTGATCACCGGCACGCCCAAGAAGGCCGGCGACTACAAGACTGTCATCGTCATCAGGAACGCGGTCGGGGACACCCGGAAGCTCTCGTTCACCTGGACCTCTCTTGAATCCGGCGGGCGCTTCTTCGTCAACCCCAGCACATATCTGATCCCCTTCGAGAGCAAGGCAGAGTCCCCGCTGATCGTCCAGGGGAAGCCAGGCCATGCCCCGAGTGACCTCAAGGTCGCGGTCGACCTCGACCATCAGTTCAGCAACTTCATGATCATCGACCTGATCGGCCCGGACGGCACCGTCATTTCCGTCAAGCCCTGGGGACCGGGCTGGGAGCCCGTGCCCGAGCTGCACGAGACCTACACGGTCGACGCCTCGGCGGTCACGAAGGTCGGCACCTGGAAGCTGCGCGTCACCGACGGCACCCCGGGCATCTACAGCTCCTGGGAACCGGGCCATCTCCAGCGCTGGAGCCTCACCTTCTGAGGATCCGACCCAATAGGTCGTAGCCGAAGCCAGGCAGGCAGATAGCGTAACGGCCACCGCTTGGTCGCCAAGGGCTGTGCCCCGGGAGATCATGCGGTGGCCGTGCGACCTCGGCCTTGAGGGTGCCCGATGCGGCAAGAAGATCCGCACCACCATCCGGGACGCCGGCCACGAGCGGACCACTGACCTGCTCAGGCGCGTCCTCACCGCATCTTTGAAAGGAGCTCTGACCCTGTTGCCCATTCGGGTTGTGGGCTGACAGCGGCTTGATTGTGCTGGCACGGTTGGTGCTGCGGCCGGTTCCTTCCTGATCCCCGGTCGCGGGGTGGGAGTGGTCGTGTCGTTGGAGCCGCGGTCGTGGCCGGAGCCGGATCCCGTGGTGACGCGGGCGGTCCGGGCGAAGAACTACGGACGCGCGGTGCCGTTGCCGGTGGCGGTGCGCGACCGGCTCGGGGAACTGTTCCCGGACGAGGAGTTCGCGGCTGCATTCGGCAAGACGGGGCCGGCGGGTTGGTCTCCGGGGCGCCTGGCGTTGGTGACGGTGTTCCAGATGGCGGAGAACTTGACGGACCGCCAGGCCGCTGAGGCGGTGCGTGACCGGCTCTCGTGGGCCTACGCGTTGGGGCTGGGGCTGGAAGACACCGGCTTCGACTTCACCGTGCTGTCCCAGTTCCGCACTCGGGTAGTTGAGCACGGTCTGGAGGAGAAGGTCCTGGACCTGCTGCTGACCCGTCTGAAAGCGCAGGGTCTGGTCGGGGCCGGGGGCAAGCAGCGCACCGACTCCACCCGTATCGTCTCCGCGGTGCGGGACCTGAACCGCCTGGAGCTGGCGGGTGAGTCGGTACGCGCGGCAGTGGAGGCGTTGACGGTGGCGGCCCCGCACTGGGTCGCCGGCGTGCTGGACGTGCCCGGCTGGTCGCGTCGCTACGACACCCGCATCGACACCTGGCGCATGCCCTCCTCCGCCACCAAGCGCGACCAGCTCGCGCTGACCTACGCCCGCGACGGCCTCGCCCTGCTCAGCTCCGTCTACGATCCGCGCTCCGAACCCTGGCTGCGCGAGCTGCCCGCGGTGCAGACCCTGCGCACCGTGCTGCTGCAGAACTACACCCGCACCACCGCGCAGAACGGACGCGAGGCGGTGGCCCGCCGCACCAGGACCGAGGAGGGCGGTGACGGGCTGCCGCCCGGCCATCTGCGCATCGCTTCCCCTACGACCTCGACGCCCGCTGGTCCGCCAAGCGCGACACCTTCTGGAACGGGTTCAAGCTGCATGTGAGTGAGAGCTGCACGGATGCGCCCGAGAAGGAGCGCACCGCCCCGAACCTGATCACGAACGTGGCCACCACCGCCTCCACCGTCCCCGACACCAAGGCCCTGGACGGCATCCACCAGCAGCTTCAGCGCCGCGGCCTGCCTCCGGGCGAGCACTACCTCGACTCCGGCTACCCCAGCGCCGAACTGATCGTGAAGTCCCGCAAGACCTACGGCATCACGCTGATCACCCCGGTTCTGCTCGACCAGTCCCGCCAGGCCCGCGCCGCCCAGGGCTTCCAGGCCGACGCGTTCACCATCGACTGGAAGTACCAGCAGGTCACATGCCCCCAGGGACAGACCAGCTCCTCCTGGAGCCCGTGCACCCAGCACGGCCACCCGATGATCGTGGTCGCCTTCACCAAGCCGACCTGCGGCCCCTGCCCGGTCCGCGAGTTATGCACCACCAGCCGCCGGGGCTTCCGGCAGCTCACCTTGAACCCTCGCCCGCTGACCGAGGCCCTGCGCACCGCACGCGCCGAACAGGCCGACCGGGACTGGCAGGACGCATACGCCCTACGCGCCGGTGTCGAGGGCACCATGCGACAAGCGATCGCCGTCACCGACAGCCGCCGGGCCCGCTACCGCGGCCTGGCCAAGACCCACCTCGAGCACGTCCACAGCGCCGTCGCCCTCAACCTTATCCGCCTGAACGCCTGGTGGAACGGCAGGCCACTCGACCGCCGCCACACCAGCCACCTCGCCCGACTCGAACTCAGCCTCGCCGCGTAACCGAATGGGCAACAGGGTCAGCTCTGGAGTGGCGTTCTATGATCGAGATGGCGCCCTGGTGGAAGTTTCTGTCCTTAAAGAGTGTTTTGTCTCGGCGAGGTTGTTTGGTTCGAGGTTCAGGTGTCGCGCCAGTTGGGGGTGGATTCGCGGGTGAGTCTGCGGCTCATCAGGTCGATCATCGCGACGTGGATTATGGCTTCGGAGCGGTGCGGGTGGGTTTCGTAGTCGCGGGCCAGGCGGCGGTGATGCATGAGCCAGCCGAAGGTGCGCTCGACGATCCAGCGCCGCGGGATCACCTTGAAGCCTTTGACGCCCGGCTCGCGTTGGACTACTTGGGCCTTCCCCCGTGAAGGTGGGCACGCGGTTATTGATCACACGGCGAGCGTGAGTTTAGCGGTGTGGTGTCGGTGTTCGTATTCGTTGGGGCTGAGGTGGCCGTTGGCGGAGTGCCGGCGGCGGGTGTTGTAGCGGGTCAGCCAGGCGAAGACCGTCCGGCGGCAGGTGCCGGCGTCACCGTAGTCGTGGGCGCCCTGGAGGGTCTCGCGTTTCAGGGAGGCGTGGAAGCTTTCGCAGGCCGCGTTGTCGGCGCTGGTGCCGACCGCGCCCATCGAGCGGGTGACCCCGAGCTGGTAGCAGAGGTCGGCGAAGGCCCGGGATCCGTATTGGGCCCCGTGGTCGGAGTGGAACACGGCGCCGTCCAGACGGCCGCGGGTCGCGGCTGCCATCCGCAGCGCGTCGGCGACCAGGCCGGTGCGCATGTGGTCGGCCATGGACCAGCCGACGACCTTGCGGCTGAAGCAGTCCAGCACGGTCGCGAGATAGAGGAACTCCCCGCCGGCGAGCGGGAGATACGTGATGTCGCCCATGTACTTCCGTCCCGGATCGGCGGCGGTGAAGTCCCGCTGGAAGAGGTCCGCAACCGGTGAGGCTGCCGGGTCCGGGACGGTGGTGCGCACGCGTCTGCGCAGGCGGATGCCGGTGATCGAGAACGTCCGCATGATCCGGGCGACCCGCTTTTCGTTGACCCGCCGTCCTTTCTCGCGGAGCTCGGCGGTCACTCGCGGGGAGCCGTAGGCGCCGCCGGACTCGCCGTGGATCTCGCGGATCTCCTCGGCCAGGATCCGGTCCTTGTGCTGCCGGGCGGCCCGGGCCTCGGCGCCGGCGAGCCACTTGTAGTAGCTGGACCGGTTCACGTCCAGGACGTGGCAGAGCCGCTTCACCTCGTAGGTGTCCCGGTGGTCGTCGACGAACTGGAAGCGGCTGATCACCAGTTCGTCTCTCCGGCGAAATACTTGGCCGCCTTGCGGAGGATGTCCCGCTCGGTCGCGAGCTTCCGCTCACTCGCCTCGAGCTCGGCCACCCGGGCCTCCAACTGCCGGATCCGCTCGTCCGGAGCGTCGGACGGCACCGCCGCCCCCGGTTGGACGGCCGGCTTTGCAGCCGTGGCGGTGACACCGCGGCGTTCGCGGTCCCGCAGCACCCACTCGCGCAGGGTCGCCCGGTTGATGCCCAGGTCGGCGGCGATGCTCTTGTAGGTCGCCCCGGGTGTGGACTCGTACAGGGCCACGGCATCGGCCTTGAACTCGTCCGAATAGTCCTTCATCGCCATCGGCGGTCTTCTCGCTTCCTCCGGATCAAGCAGATCCAGTATCAGCGTGTCCACCACTCAGGGGGAGGCCCCCTTCGACGTCGATGCCGAGTCGGGCGCCGTGGTCGATGGCTTTGGTGCGGTAGCCGGTGTCGGCCCATGCTTTGGTCACGCGTGGATGATTGGCGGCGATGTGGGACATCAGGTGTGTGCCGCCGACGTTGTCGGAGACGCTCGCCGCGGTGACCCAGACCGAGGGTATCGACCCCGATGTGGCGCTTGCGGCCTGCGAATTTCTTGCCGGCGTCGATGCCTTGGCTGGTCGCGGGCACGTTCGCGGAGGTCTTCACGCTCTGCGCGTCCAGCACGCAGGCGGTTGGCTCGCCGTCGCGGCCTTCGGCCTCTCGCACCAGGCGCCGCAGCAGGCCATTGAGTTGGTCGAAGACGCCTTCCTTTTGCCAGGCGGCGAAGTAGCCGTAGACCGTTTCCCATGGCGGGAAGTCGTGTGGCAGGTAACGCCAGGCAATGCCGGTGCGGTCGACGTAGAGGATGGCGTCCATGAGGCGGCGCAGGTCGTGCTCGGGTGGCCGGCCGATATCCAGACCCCTGCCCCTGCGCTCGACTCGCCAGGTGGTGAGGATGGGCCCGATCAGTTCCCAGCGCGCATCGGAGAGGTCGCTGGGATACGGGCGTTGTCGCGTCATGTTTCGGTAGTACCGGCGGCCGGCCCGTCCCTGCAGGGCGCAAACGGGGTTAAGCGGGGGCGCTCTGGTATCAGACAGGAGCGAGCCCACGGAAACGGGCGACCGAAGGGCGGCGACATCTGCCCCATCCACAACATGGAACACCCTCGCCCCAGCAGCCTTCTCAACTCGTCCCGGTGTTGGACGACTCTCTGTATGAGTACGAAGGCGGGGGTTGGCGACACTCGCGGTGGACATGAGTGTCGATCTTGTTGGGCAGTCTGATCTTGCTTCGTGCACGACGACACGGTGTGCACGAGGTGGAGGTACGGAGTGCTCATCGTCGACGCCGATGTCGTACGCGTGGAACGCCAGTTGCGGGAGGGTGAGTTGGCCTGCCCGTCGTGCGGGGCGGCTCTCGGGCCGTGGGGGCACGGGCGGCCGAGGGAAGTGCGGGGTGATCTCGGGGCCCGTTTCTTCGTACGCCCTCGCCGGTCGAGGTGTTCGGGCTGCCAGGTCACGCACGTGCTGCTGCCGGAGGTGATCTGGCCGCGCCGGGCGGATGCGGCCGAGGTGATCGGGACCGGGCTGGAGATAGCGGCCCTGGGCATGGGGCACCGCCAGGTCGCCGCCCATCTGGGCCTGGCCGAGGGCACGGTCCGCGGCTGGACCCGACGCTTCACGAGCCGGGCCGAGGACGTTCGCCGGTACTTCACCGTCGCCCTGGTCGCGCTCGCCGACGATCCCGTGATGCCCGATCCGTCCGGGACTCCGCTGGCGGACGCCGTCTCGGCAGTCGTGGCCGCCCATCGGGCGGCCACGACGAAGTGGTCCCACATGAACGCCGTGTCGCGGTGGGAGTTCGCCGGCCGCGCGATAACGGGACGCGTTCTGACCTGCTCTCTTCCTGCTAGTTGATCAACACGGGCCGCCCCTGGGCGGCGATCGGAGGTGCCGGAAGTCTTGATCGTGTCCGTCCGCGAGGAGACGGAGACGCATCGAGATGCGAGGTGAGCCCGCGCATGGCATCGAGTGAGGACGAGGACCGCCGTCGGGCGGAGAAGGCCCGGCAGGTCGGCCTGTTCCGCTATGCCCTGATCCAGGACCTGCTGGACAACAGTCTGACGACCCGTGAACGCGGGCGTCTGGCACGGGAGTTGGCGGAGAAGGAACATACGGACCCGTTCGGCCGGCAGGTGAAGGTGTCCCGGGGCACGATCGACCGGTGGACGCGGGACTACCGCGGCGGCGGGTTCGCCGCGCTGGTTCCCGAACCGCGCAAGGCTGTTCCCCGGACGCCGCCGGAGGTGCTGGAGCTGGCGGCCGCGCTGAAGCGGGAGAACCCTGGCCGGACGGCCGCGCAGATCCAGCGGATCCTGCGGACCACGCAGGGCTGGTCGCCGACCGAGCGCACGCTGCAGCGGCACTTCGTCAACGCCGGGCTGACCGGCACCGGCGGGGGCGAGACGAGCGTGTTCGGCCGGTTCGAGGCGACCCGCGCCAACGAACTGTGGACGGGGGACGCCCTGCACGGGCCGAAGATCGGCGGCAGGAAGACGTATCTCTTCGCCTTCATTGACGATCACAGCCGGGCGATCGTGGGGCACCGGTTCGGGTTCGCCGAGGACACCGTCCGCCTCGCGGCCGCGCTGCGGCCGGCGCTGTCGGCCCGCGGGGTCCCGGGGTCGATCTACGTTGACAACGGGAGTGCCTTCGTCGACACATGGTTGTTGCGGGCCTGCGCGTCGTTGGCGATCCGGCTGACCCACTCCCGTCCGGGACGGCCGCAGGGCCGGGGCAAAATCGAACGATTTTTTAGGACCGTGAGGGATCAGTTCCTCGTCGAACTCGACGAGGAACGTGTCGGTCAGATCGAACATTTCACCGAGCTGAACAGGCTGTTCACCGCCTGGGTGGAGACGGTCTATCACCGTGCGGTGCACTCGGAGACGGGACAGCCGCCGATCGAACGCTGGCTTTCTTCGATTCCCAAGCCGCTGCCGCTGCCGTCCACGGCGGATCTGCGGGAGGCGTTCTTGTGGTCGGAGTTCCGCACCGTGACGAAGACGGCGACGGTCAGCCTGCACGGCAACTCCTACGAGGTCGATCCGTCGCTGGCCGGGATGAGGATCGAGCTGGTCTTCGACCCGTTCGACCTGACCGACATCGAGGTGCGGGCCTTGGGCAAGGCCCTGGGCAAGGCGGTCCCGCACCACGTCGGCCGCCATGCCCACCCCAAGGCGAGCCCGGAGACGCCGGCCGAGCCGGCGCCGTCGACCGGGATCGACTACCTCAGGATCCTCGACGAGGCGCACACCGCGAACACCGCCAAGGGCATCAACTACTCGTCCCTGATGGACGATTCACGGGGCCGGCAGTGAAGCCGACCCGAGCAGCAGAGCTGTACTTCGACCCCGAACCCGACCTGTTCATGCTCACGCCCCGCGAGCTGGCCGACCGGGCCTTGACGCTGGCGGAGGTCTGCTGCCGCCGGGCCGAACAGGACGCCGGCCCCCTCGAAACTCCCGCCGTCCGCACCGCTTTCCGCGCGGTCCGACTCGCCGTCCGGACCGGGCAGCGGGCCGCGGCCGATGAATCGGCCGAACTGGCCGCCGTCCAGGCGGAGTTCTGTCCCTGCCCGAGGAGGATTCCTTGATCGACCGTGTCCAGGGCTACTACGGATTCACCCGCGTCCCCTTCGGAAGGGACCTGGCCCCCTCGATGCTTCACCAGCACAATTCTCACCGGGAGGCTGCGGCCCGCATCGCCTGGTGCATCAACAACAAGGCGATCGGCGTGGTCACCGGCGAGGTCGGCGCGGGCAAGACCGTCGCCCTCAAGGGCGCCGTCTCCTCGCTGGATCCGGCCCGCTTCACCGTGATCTACCAGCCCAACCCGGAGGTCGGCATGCGCGGCCTCTATGACCGCATCGTCACCAGCCTGGGCGGCACCCCGAAATACCAGTCCGCGGCTCTCGCAGCTCAGGCGTCCGCCGCGCTGGCCGCGGAGGTCGACGAGCGCGGACGCACTCCCGCGGTCGTCATCGACGAGTCGCACCTCCTCGATCACCATGAGCTGGACGCGATCCGCATGCTCACGAACTACGACATGGACTCCACGACGCCGTTCGCGGTGTTGCTGATCGGGCAGCCCACGCTGCGGAAGCGGATGAAGCACGGCGTCCTGGCGGCCCTGGACCAGCGGATCGCGATCAGCTACCAGATGCCGACCATGAACAAGGAGGAGACCGCCAGCTACATCAAGCACCATCTGACGATCGCCGGCCGGTCGGACCCGCTGTTCTCCGACGACGCGGTCGACCTGATCCATCTCACCAGCCGCGGGCTGCCCCGCTCGGTCAACAACATCGCCCTGCAGTCCCTCATCGCCGCGTTCGCCGACGAGAAGAGCATCGTCGACGAGTCCTCCACCCGACTCGCCATCACCGAGACACACGCAACAGAGTGACCACCCGCCGATCAGGCGGCAGCGGCCCGCAGATCTCCGGCCGTCAGTAGCGACAACAGCCCGATGCCCTCGGCCGCGAGGGCATCGGCGCCGCCTTGCTCACGGTCAATCACGCACAGAGCCTCAAAAACCTGGGCCCCCAGACCACGCAGGTCAGCGGTCGACAGCACGATCTGTCCGCCGCTGGTGACCACATCCTCAACGACCAGAACCCGACGGCCCTCGACCTCGGCGCCTTCGGCGAGACGGCAGGTGCCATACGGCTTGGCCTGCTTGCGCACGAACGCGCAGGGCAGACCCGTGTGTCGGCCGAGCGCGGTCACCACCGGGATGCCGCCCATCTCCAGGCCGGCCAGGACCTCGGTGCCAGAGGGCACCAGCGGAACCATCTGCCGGGCGATCTCATCCAGCAGGACCGGGTCACCCTCGAACCGGTACTTGTCGAAGTACTCCGTGGCAGTACGTCCGGACCGAAGCGTGAAACGCCCCGTCAGGTGAGAGGCAGCATGGATACGGCGAGCAAGATCAGAATGTGTCACAGGCATCCAGTCTTCCAGCCGCCCCTCCCCGCCAGGACACCGGCTCCCTCCACGGAACCAAGCCATGGACCGCCGCTCTCCATCCCGACACCATGAGGACGAAGCCGACACCGTGAACACCAATGACCCCTGCGGCCTACGGCCGCAGGGGTCATTCCACATCCGCACGTCATCAACGACAGTGACGCCGTCGTACTCATCCAACGCGTCGCGCAACACCCGGTGAACAGCCACCAAACAACCTCACCGGGACAAAACGCTCTTTACTGACCATTTCAGAATGAACTTCAGCGTCGGCACCCTGTCGAGTTACACGCCGTCGTCGAGGGCGTACAGGTCGCGGCTGCGCGGCAGGCCTTCAACCAGGTCCAGGATCGCTTCGTGGAGTAGGCCGTTGGTGGCCAGCACCGTCATGTCGCCCTCCAGTACGGGCCCGCCGCCTAGGTCCGTCACCCGGCCGCCAGCCTCCGAAACGATGATGGGCATGGGTGCCACGTCCTCGTAACCCATGGGTGGGCCGGCGATCACGACGGCGTCCGCGCGGCCGGTGACGAGGTCAACGATGCAGCCCATCGACGCCATCAGGAACACCTGACGGTGGAGAGCGGTGAGGAGTTCCTCCGGCCAGCCGGCCGGGTTGAGTGCCTGAGTCCTCGCTCCGCCCGCGCTGGTCCGCTCGGTGACTCGGGCGCGGTGGCCCGACTTCAGGTCCGGGCTCTCCCCGGTCAGCACCCAACAGCCCAGGTCCCGCCCGGCCACGACCATCTGTCGGCTCATAGGCATGTTGATCACCCCGACAGCGGGACCGTACTCGTCCTCGTAGGCGATGTCGTTCGAGAACAGCGGCCACCGGCGAGTGAACGATGTGGTGCCGTTGATGGGGTCGATGATCCATCGTCTCCCGGACACCCCGGCGGTCGAGCCCCTCTCCTCGCCGTAGATGGCGTCCTCGGGCATACGGCGGGCCAGCTCGTCTCGGACCAGCTCTTCGACTGCGAGGTCGATCTCGGTGACCTCGCTGCCGTCTTCCTTGCGGCGACTTCCCCACTCTCCGAAGAAGCCCTGCGCAGACACCTGGCCAGCCCGCGTGGCCAAGCCGACAGCGAAGTCGAGAAGCTCTCGGTCAGCGGGCGGAGCGTCGAATGTGTGATCCATCCGGTGAGCCTGTCACGGCTCCCGGCACCAAGGTGCATTCTTCCTCAACCGACCAGTTCAGGGCGACGTTCGGAGTCGGCGTAGGCAGATGATGCTGCAGGCGAGTTGGAGTAGACCGAGGTGGAGATCGGCGCGTACTTCGTAGCGGATCCGTAGGCGTTTGAACTGGTGGAGCCATGCGAAGGTCCGCTCGACCACCCACCGGGTCTTCCCCAAGCCGGAGCCGTGGGCAGTGCCTTTGCGGGCTACTTTGGGTGTGATGCCTCGGGCCCTGATCAGGCGGCGGTACTTGTCGTAGTCGTAACCACGGTCGCCGAACAGGCGCTTGGGCCGGTGGCGGGGTCGCCCGCGAGCACCGCGGATGTGCGGTATCGCGTCCAGCAGCGGGATCAACTGGGTGACGTCGTGACGGTTCCCGCCGGTCAGGGACACGGACAGAGGTGTTCCGTGCCGGTCGGTGATCAGATGGTGCTTGCTGCCCGGACGAGCGCGGTCGACCGGCGAAGGCCCGGTGTGAGCCCCCCTTTGAGAGCCCGGACATGGGAGCCGTCAACCGCCGCATCGTCCATGTCCAGTAGTCCGGTTTTGCGCAGGTCCGCCAAGAGGACCTCGTGCAGGCGCGGCCAGACTCCTGCCTCGGTCCAGTCCCGAAGCCGCCGCCAGGCCGTCACGCCGCTGCAGCCGATCCGCTCAGCTGGCACGTCGGCCCAGCTCACCCCTTTGCGCAGCACGTAGACGATCCCGCGCAAGGCAGCCCGGTCCTCCACCGGCAACCGCCCCGGATACCGACGACGACGCGGCGGGCGAGGAGGAAGCAACGGCGCTACGCGGTCCCAGAGGTCATCGGGCACAAGATCATTCGCCATTGTGGAAGTCTGCCCCAGCCCACGCCACAACAAGTCCCCCACCAGCTCATTCTGAAATGCTCAGTTAAGCCGGCGGTAGCCGGCTGTCCCGTAAGTTCGGACGCGTGACCTCGGTGTTCGCCAACCCTGACCGTATCCACACGGTCTGCCAGCACATCGTGGACCACTACCTGGCCGGCGCCTACCGCAACGGCCTCAAGGCGCAGGTCGTCGCTTACAACCGTGAGCTGGCGGTGACGTACACGGACAACAGGACCAAGTCCGCTCGATACGCCAGCCCCGGCGTCGCCGTTCGGAGAACGGTCACCGTAGCCGCTCCCCGAACCTCCATGCTCGGTTCGGGGTCGTGCGGCTTCTCCGCGGCGACGTACCGGCACCACGCGTGCCCGGGATCGCACGGGCGCCGGCCATAGGGACCACCCGTGCGGTGGTACGTCACACGTTCACACCCACATAGTGTTTGAGGTGGCCGGTCGGGATCTCCTCCGGTGCCCGGTTTTGGCAACGGATCCCGCACCAGAAGGGTCAGAGAACACTCCATGCACGCAGCTGACGGCCGATCAGTCCCACGCCCATGGTCCCGGAGGAGGCGTCCCTTACCAGAGAGACGGCCTCTTTGGGCAGGTAGTCGAGGTGACACCCGTTCAGGGCCAGATAGGCCTCTGTGGAGTGCCAGGCGAAGGCCTCGGTGGAGTGCTCCAGACACGGCAATCTCACCAGCGTCTGGAGCAGCGCGGCCGCCTTGAGATACAGCGAACCGTAGATGTCACGCTCCATGGCCCGCGCGTTGACCCGGGCAACTGCTGCGTAGAGCGGACCGTAGTCGTCAACCTGCGGATCACCAGGCAGCAACTGCGCGGCGTGCAGCAAGAACGTCACCTCAAGAGGCTGGGGCGGCTCGTTCAACGTCACGCGGCGTGGCCCCGCTTCTGCTGGTCCTCAAGGTCCCGCCGCGCCTCCAACTCCGCAGTGCGCTGCTCCGCCCCGGGGGCGGCCGCGCCTGCCTCCTCGGCAAACGCATCGCCGCTGCGGGACATCGACCCCCGGAACGCGTCGAGGAAGCGCTCTTCCACGGCAGTGGCGCGAGCGTAGGCAGCGGACAGGATGTACTCCTGCAGGCTGACGCCCTCCTGTCGCGCGGCAGCCTCGATCGCGGCACGCTGCTCCGGATCGGGAAAACGTAGGTTCATGGCTTTGGTAGGCGGCATGGTACCGATGGTACCTCCGGTACCACGGATCGGGCCAGAGGGTTCAGGCCAGCAGGTAAGGGGAGCGCCCGCACTCAGGCGGAGTTTTCGGACCGACTCCGTTCCCATGCGCAGGCGCGTACACCCGTAGTAGCGCAGGGCCTGGGCTCAGGGCCAAGCCCCTTGATGACGGCACCGCCGTCGTGCTTACGGCGGGTACCGACGGTGCAGGTGTCAGTGGGAAGCAAGCTGTGGCGCACCCGGTCTGCGTGCTGAGCAGACCTCGTACTACGTCCGATGGTCGCCCCGGCGAGGTGCAGCCCCTGTAACGGTACTGTCCGCCCCTGCGTGATCGGGCTCCTGCAGTGCATCAGCGCCGTAATCTGTCCGACGGCAAGCGTGGGGTGGGGGAGAATATGTCAAATAAGGACAAAAATTCCGACGGTCCTGAAAATGGAACAGTCGGCATCTATCAGCTGGTTTCCCGACTTGGTGCGGGCGGGATGGGCGAGGTCTACCTGGCCCATGCCCCTTCGGGGCGCCGTGTGGCCGTCAAGGTGGTGCACTCACATCTGGTGGAGGATCCCCTGTTCCGGGCTCGGTTTCGCCAAGAGGTGGCAGCCGCCCGGCGAGTCAGCGGGGCCTTTACCGCCCCCGTGGTAGACGCCGATCCGGACGCCCAGCCACCCTGGATGGCAACGGTATATGTACCGGCCCCGACCCTTTCGAGGCATATCCATGATAATGGTCCCATGCCTGTGGAAGAGCTCTGGCAACTCTTTGGTGGATTAGCGGAAGCTCTGCGTGACATCCACCGTGCCCAGGTGATCCACCGGGACCTTAAACCTAGCAACGTACTCATTACCGATGACGGGCCATTAGTCATCGATTTCGGTATTGCCAAAGCCATCGGCCGAAACGCCAGCGAAGTGCACACTAAAACTGGCCAAGTAATCGGAACGCCACCCTTCATGGCCCCTGAGCAGTGGCAGGTTCCGCCGGAAATCAGTCCAGCCACTGATGTCTTTGCGCTCGGATCACTCCTGGTCTACGCGGCCACGGGGCGCGGTCCCTTCGACGCGGATCATCCTTATGTGACCGCATACCAGATCGTCCATCGCGACCCCAATCTGAGCGACCTCCCCGATCCTCTGCGGCCCATCATTGAAAAGTGCCTGGACAAAAACCCAACCCGTCGACCTACCCCGGACGAGTTGCTTACGATGGTGCGCTCTCGCCGCGCAGCCATCACCGCGCAGGACCCGACGGATCAGGGTGCGGCCGGCGCCCGGCACCGGCGTCGCAGCAAACGCGTTCTCACACGTGCCCTCATATCCGGGATTGCAGCCATTAGTCTGCTGGCCGCGGGGATTCCAGTCGCCCTGAACTGGCTTCACAAGTCATCGGAGCGGACAACCGAATCCGGCGCCGGGTACAACGCCGCCACCAAAGGCATCGCCCATCCATCAAAGACCAAGGGAGGCGCACTGCGGTTTGTCTCCACGCAGGAGGCCGACTCCTGGGACCCGCAGCGCACCTACTACGGATTCGTGTGGGACTTCGCCCGCTACTACACCCGCCAGTTGGTTAGCTTCGCACCTCAGCCAGGGCGCAGGAGCACCACCCTAGTGCCTGACCTTGCTGCTGGTTTGGCCAAGGTCTCGGATAGTGGCACCACGTATACCTACGCCCTACGTGACGGCATCACTTGGGAGGACGGCTCGCCCATCACTTCACAGGACATCAAGTACGGCATCGAGCGGAGCTGGGCGGATGACGTCATCTCAGGGGGCCCTGCCTACCTCCAGAAGGCACTCGATCCAAAGAAAGTCTACAAGGGGCCATATAACGACAAGGATCCGCAGAAGCTGGGTCTGCGAGCCATCGAGACCCCGGACGAGAGGACCATCGTCTTCCATTTGGCCGAGCCGAACGGGGACTTCGAGCAGATGCTTGCTCTGCCGACAGCGTCTCCGGTCAAAAGTGAGCGTGACACTGGCAGCCTATACGAACTGAGGCCTTTTTCATCGGGCCCGTACAAGTTCGCATCATATGACCCGAATCGCAAACTGGTCTTGGTCCGTAACGAACAGTGGAGCTCGAATTCGGATCCGATTCGTTCGGCGCTTCCCAATCGCATTGAGGTCACTTTTGTCAACGATGCGAATGACATGGACAGCCGTCTCCTCAGTGGCGAATTTGATCTCGACTTGAACGGGACTGGACTCAGTCAGGCCGCCGTCTCCAAGGCGCTGGGAAACTCTGATCTCATGGAGAATCTGGATAATCCGAGAACTGGATACATCAGATACGCGGCTTTTCCGAAATCAGTCAAGCCGCTGGATAATATTCACTGCCGCAAGGCCGTCATCTTCGCCGCCGACCATAAGGACCTTCAAACTGCCCGAGGTGGATCGATTGGCGGTGGTGATATCGCTCCCAATATGCTCCCTCTGTCCATTGCGGGATCCGACCGGACCTTTGATCCGTATGGCGTACTCGGCGGTAATGGCAGGTCAAATCTCGAAAAAGCTAAGGAAGAGCTCCGGGCGTGTGGCAAGCCGAACGGTTTTTCCACGACCATGGCCGTGCGTAAAAACACGCCAGCCGAGCTGAACACCGCTATAGCCCTGCAGAAGGAGCTCAGGAAAGTCGATATCAACACGACGATCGACCGGATCGACGGGGCTGCGACCTTTGGGGTATTTGAGTCACCACGTGCAGTGAAGGATAGGGGGTACGGCATCATCCTCATGGGTTTCGCCGCAGATTTTCCAACCGGTCAAGGATTCTTGCGACCTCTGGTTGACGGGCGATTCATCCTGGAGGCGGGTAATAATAACTACAGTGAACTCGACGATCCAGAGATCAATGCACTGTTTGACCGTGCAATTTCCGAACGAGATCCGGTGAAGGCGGGGAGAATCTACCAACAGATCAACCGTAAAGTCTCCGAGAATGCAGTGTACATGCCCATCACCTACGAGAAGATCATGATGTGGAGAGGCCCCCGATTGGTCAACGCATACACCGCCGACTCCTATTACGGCCGCTATGACTACGTGTCATTGGGTGTGAAATAGGGAACAGTTTGACCCCGCTACACAGTGAGTCATTCCCGGTAAGCGGTGGTTGCTCGCTGTGATCGCGAGGCTGGTGATGTGGCCCGCGGCATCCCCAAGTCCGGGCAGGAGTAAGGCCAGAAAGGCGTGAGTGCCACCGCGGAATCGGTACGGAACAGCGTCCGCCTTCCGGCGTCCGCGCCAATACGACTCCTCCGTCGGGACGGAATGCCCAGGGAGACGGTGGTGCTTCCGGTTCGTCGACGGCTGGCTACCATCTTTCGGAAGCTGGGGGTTAGAACTTGAACGTGACGTCCCGAACGAAGCGGGGGATCGCGGCCGCGGCCGGCATCCTGTTGCTGGGCATCGCGGTGTTCTCCAGTGTTGAGTCGATCCGTGCACTTTCCTTGGAGAAGGACTTCGCGCGCGCCCATGTGTGCCCGCCGTTGGCGCCCAACTCGCCGGACTGCGCACGAGTGACCGTCGCGACCGTCGCGCAGACCTATGACGTCGGCGGCCGGGTCCCGGCCCACGCCATGACCTTCGCGCCAGGTGCCGGCACCGCACGGGTGGAACTCGGCAAGGACAGCACGCTTCTGGAGGACGCCTTTCCAGGGGAGACGGTCGACCTGGTGTGGTGGCGCGGATCGGTGGTCGAGGTCGAGGCCGCCGGTCTCAGCGTGCCGACGGAGGACACCCCGTCCATGGACTCCACCCAGAATCTCGGCTTCACGCTCGGCGCCCTCGCCGGTGCGATGTGGTGCCTCATGGGTGCCTTCCTCCGCGCTAATCGGCCCTGGTCACCGCGCGGCACCGTGGCACGACTCGGTGGCGCCCTGGGCGGGGGCGTGCTGCTGGTCTCCGGTTACGTCCTGCTCAACGCCCCGGTGTCATCGGCCTCCGTTATGGAAGTGGTAGGAGCTCTCCTCGCTGTGGTGGGCCTGCTGTGCGTCCGGGCGGCGAAGTCGATGGAGCAGCGCGTTCGGGCGGCCGAGTCCGCGAATAACGGGGGGAAGCGGCGGAGGCGGTGACCCGCGATGAGACAGTGCAGGGGGAAGCGTCGCAGGCTATGACGGCCTCCCTTCCGTTTCCCGCCGGGCGGCGCCGTCCACTGAGCCCTTCCCAGTGACGGATCCTAACGTTGTGTGATGTTCAGATGGTGCGGTCGTACTCGAGTTGGAGCAGGACGAGGGCTGCGGCGGCGATCTGCGTGATTCGGCTGGGGTCCAGGCTGACCCTGCGTAGGGCCTTGAAGGTCGTCTTGAGGAGGGAGTTGGCGCGCTCGCAGATGCCGTGATGCCGCGGATGACCTTGTTATAGGTCTGCTGGGCCTCGGTCAGCTTGCCGCCTGCCGGCTTCTTGAAGGGGTGGCGGAAGCCGTCGCCGGCGTTCTCGTAGCCGAGGTCGACCAGGGTGGGCATGTCCAGTTCGGCGGCGAGGCGGCCCAGGGTGTCGATCAGGCCATGGTGGCGGGCGCAGGTGGTGTCGTGTTCTCGGCCGGGCCTCACCGGCGAGACCCACAGCGGCCAGCCGTCTGGAGTGGAGATGACCTGCACGTTTCCTCCGTGATGCTTGTGTTTCCCGGACCACCACAAGTCCGCGCCGTTGGGGCCTGGGGCGGCGACGCGGTCGGTGCGGATGACGGTGCCGTCGAGGTTCAGATGCGTCAGCCCGGCCGTCTTTGCGCGCTCCAGCACGGTCGCGAGGTCCGGCGCCCCGGCCGCCAGCACGGTCAGCCCTTCGTGCAGGTACCGGTAGGCGGTGGTGGTCGACAGGCCGTTGTCACAAGCGAGTTGGGCCATCCTGGTGCCGTCGAGGAACCAACGCAAGATGAGTACCGCCTGCTTGAAGCAGCCCAGCGCACGCCGCCCCTTGCGGGTCCTGGCCGCGATCCGGTGGTCGCGCAGCAGTCGGGACAGGTGTTCGGCGGTGGACAGCTTCACATCGAGCACGGCGGTGTAGGTGACACTGGTCGACACGTGAGGCCCCTCAGTCGGATCTTTTCTTGGCAAGATCGTTCCTACCTGGGGCCTTACTCCTGCCCGGACTTGGGGATGCCACGGGCCATAGCGCCAGCCTCGCGATCACAGCGAGCGACCATCGCTTACCGGGAATGACTCACTGAGTACCTACGTAAACGCGACAAAGACAGCAAGAAGCAGAAAGTAGACGAAGCCCTCTTCCATCAGCACTACCGGGAAGTACTGCAGTTCTCGGCGCTCTTCAGCGTCGTCAACTCAGAAGTCATCGACAAGGCAGGCGGGAGAACCGACATCCTTGTCTCCTTCGGCGCCGTGCAATTCAACGTCGAATGCAAAATTGAAGAAGATGGCGCCAGCGAAACCGCACTACGTCAATACGTCGCCCAAGCCGCCGAATACCAAAACACCAATGCTGGCTTCGCCATCCTGCTCGCCCTCGATAAAACCGTAGACGCCGAAGGCGCCGTCAACCTCTTCGACAGCATCTGGATCGAACCCGTCCAGCGTCCCGGCGAAGCCGAGCCATGCCGCGTCGTCATCATCCGCGTCCCAGGAGGACGCGAAAACCCCAACCTGCTGCGCCCTGCCCCGACAACTTGAATTTGGCGATGTCTGCGGACGACCGCTGTGTCGATGTGGTGATCCACACTGCCGTCCATGTCGCCTTCGCAACACCTTGACCGTGCCGTCCCCCAGCCGCTGGTCATTGCCGACGGAGATAGTCGCTGACAGACGGGTTGCGATGGCGGTTGAATGCCTTGGTGAGTGACTACTGGACACCCGCCCATCACGCGGTCGAGCACAAGGAACGAAGGAAGCCAGGGTCGCTCGACCGTGTCCGCATCGTCTCGAAACGCGAGGACAGCCAGAGGTAATCGAGTATCCGCTGAGGCCGCCCCGAGGCAGAATGATCGCCATGACGACTTGAAGAGCGCCGGCAGGCCGCACGGCCTGGCGCAAGAGGGGGATCGGCTGGTCCGTCTTCGACGATGAACGCTGGATCTGCGTTGCGTGCCGGGAACCTGTCCGTCAGGGCTTGATCAAGTTCCGTAGGTGTCTGGTTCGGTTGTGATGCCCAGGATGTGGAGTGCTCGTTCGGGTTCGTTTCGAATCGCTCGGGTGGTTTTGGCGATGTTGTCGGATCCCAGGGCTTGATCAAGTTCCGTAGGTGTCTGGTTCGGTTGTGATGCCCAGGATGTGGAGTGCTCGTTCGGGTTCGTTTCGAATCGCTCGGGTGGTTTTGGCGATGTTGTCGGATCCGAGGGTCTTCAGGACGCCGATGGCGAGGTTGCGGAGGGTTGCCATGGCGCGGGGTGCGGTGCCGGTGTGGACGGTGGAGGCGTCTTCGGCGAAGGTGACGTCCCTGATGTGGTGTGAGGAGTTCTCGATCCCCCAGTGCCCGCGGATCGCGGTGGCAAGGCCGGCGGGGCCGGTCTGGTGGGCGTCGAGGCTGGTGACGGCGTAGAGGCTCTCCCGGGTCTCGCGCTGGCCGGTTTGCTTGCGGCGGCGGTGGACACGGATGGCCAGGCGGCCGTGGGGGAAGGAGATCCCGCCGAGTTCGTCCGGGACGGCGCAGGTCTTGATCGAGCGGGACTCGCGCCTGCCGTGCCCGGTGGTGGAGGCGGTGTGCTGGACGGGAATATCGCGCCACGGCAGGTCCGCGAGCTGGCTGTGGGCGGTCGGCTGGTTGGTCTTGATCACGGCGATGTAGTGGGCCTTCTTCGTCTCGACCAGCCAGGAGACGTTCGCCTTGACCGAGTGCAGCGCGTCGAAGGTGACGACGGTGCCGGCCAGGTCCAGCGGTGCCAGGAGCGGTTGGAAATGTGTGGTTTCGTTCGTCTTCGCGCCCACTTCCACCTGCGCGAGGGTGACGACCGGGGCGTGGGTGACCGCGGAGAGCAGATGCCGGCGCTTCGCGGTCAGACGGGCTGATCCCTTGAGTGTCTTGCCGTCGACAGCGATCACACACGGCCGCCCGGACGCCGAGGGCGATGGCCTGTGGGCCGGCTCGGTGGCGACGCGGTGCCGGTCGGCGAGGTAGGCGCCCACCGCCCGGTCCAGGGCGTCACCGTCAACGGTCCCCAGCACCCGGCCGATCGTGGCCGGTGACGGAGTGCGTCGCCAGCCGAGCAGGTGACGCCGGATCCCGATCACTACCAGGAGTGCGTTCGAGGCGCGCTGGCCCCACTCGGCGAGTTCCTCGATGCTCCTCGCTCCCGACACGGCCGCACAGGCGCACACCAGCAAGATCGCGGTCAGTGAGTACCAACGGCCCCGCCGCGAGCGCGGATCGGGCACCGCATCGAGGTAGGAACGCAGATCGGCGACCTGACCGGCGTCCAGCGGACCCAGCCTCATCAGCACGGCAGGGACCGGAGAAGATATTGCAGCAGGCACGGGCCACCTCGTGATCATCGGGCGTAGGAACCACAATGATCACGAAACCCGTGCCTGCCCTGCTATCCACCCCAACCGACGACAGCCCGGCCAACCCTCACCACCCCGGAACTTGCAGCCGCCCTGGTCGGATCCGAGGGTCTTCAGGACGCCGATGGCGAGGTTGCGGAGGGTTGCCATGGCGCGGGGTGCGGTGCCGGTGTGGACGGTGGAGGCGTCTTCGGCGAAGGTGACGTCCCTGATGTGGTGTGAGGAGTTCTCGATCCCCCAGTGCCCGCGGATCGCGGTGGCAAGGCCGGCGGGGCCGGTCTGGTGGGCGTCGAGGCTGGTGACGGCGTAGAGGCTCTCCCGGGTCTCGCGCTGGCCGGTTTGCTTGCGGCGGCGGTGGACACGGATGGCCAGGCGGCCGTGGGGGAAGGAGATCCCGCCGAGTTCGTCCGGGACGGCGCAGGTCTTGATCGAGCGGGACTCGCGCCTGCCGTGCCCGGTGGTGGAGGCGGTGTGCTGGACGGGAATATCGCGCCACGGCAGGTCCGCGAGCTGGCTGTGGGCGGTCGGCTGGTTGGTCTTGATCACGGCGATGTAGTGGGCCTTCTTCGTCTCGACCAGCCAGGAGACGTTCGCCTTGACCGAGTGCAGCGCGTCGAAGGTGACGACGGTGCCGGCCAGGTCCAGCGGTGCCAGGAGCGGTTGGAAATGTGTGGTTTCGTTCGTCTTCGCGCCCACTTCCACCTGCGCGAGGGTGACGACCGGGGCGTGGGTGACCGCGGAGAGCAGATGCCGGCGCTTCGCGGTCAGACGGGCTGATCCCTTGAGTGTCTTGCCGTCGACAGCGATCACACACGGCCGCCCGGACGCCGAGGGCGATGGCCTGTGGGCCGGCTCGGTGGCGACGCGGTGCCGGTCGGCGAGGTAGGCGCCCACCGCCCGGTCCAGGGCGTCACCGTCAACGGTCCCCAGCACCCGGCCGATCGTGGCCGGTGACGGAGTGCGTCGCCAGCCGAGCAGGTGACGCCGGATCCCGATCACTACCAGGAGTGCGTTCGAGGCGCGCTGGCCCCACTCGGCGAGTTCCTCGATGCTCCTCGCTCCCGACACGGCCGCACAGGCGCACACCAGCAAGATCGCGGTCAGTGAGTACCAACGGCCCCGCCGCGAGCGCGGATCGGGCACCGCATCGAGGTAGGAACGCAGATCGGCGACCTGACCGGCGTCCAGCGGACCCAGCCTCATCAGCACGGCAGGGACCGGAGAAGATATGGCAGCAGGCACGGGCCACCTCGTGATCATCGGGCGTAGGAACCACAATGATCACGAAACCCGTGCCTGCCCTGCTATCCACCCCAACCGACGACAGCCCGGCCAACCCTCACCACCCCGGAACTTGCAGCCGCCCTGCCTGTCCGTTCCTACCAGTACCGCTTCCATCCGCCCGAGTCCTCCAGTTTCGAGCGCTGCGTCGGGCTGGCCTGGTGCTCCGGGTGCCGGATCTACTCGGGCAACATGGTTCACGTTCCTCGCGAGCGGGTCCTGGTCGACGCCCTTGCGTCGCTTCCTCCCGGCGATCGCGACCGGCTGCTCCGCAAGGAGGCCGCGTTGATCGACTATCTCGACCGCCGAGGCCTCAGGCAGCAATGAGGTGAGCACCACGCTGAGCCAGCCCCAGGGAACCGGAGTGACCGAGCGAAATACCGTCAAAGATCTCCTGAATCGCCTATCAGTACGACAAGCGGATCCTGGTGACAAGACGTCAAGAGTGTCCTGAGACCTCACAACGCCAGGACGGGTATGCGCGGCGGAGGTCGGCGAGTAGCTCCTCGATGAGTGCCTCCTCGTAGGCAGGCCGTCCGGATGCGCGCATGGCGGTGGCGAGCGCGGGGTCCCACGGGGTCTCGCCGAGACAGTCGGCGTCCAGGACGCCTGGTTCGAAGGGTTCTGGGTGCAGGCTGGCGGTGTAGTCGGCGGCTGTCATGCGCCACACCACGGCTTGGGGGACGGTGGCGAGGACGGCGCGTACGAGGGCGACGCCCGCGCAGTCGAAGTCGGCCCGCACGGCGATGCGCCACCCCGCCGCCGCCAGGCGTGCGACGGCGTCCAGTTCCGTACGCGATGGCGTCCCCACTGTGCACAGCAGCCGTACGGTGCCCGGGACGCCGTTCAGGGCCGCGGCGGCGACCGAGGGGTTCTCGGTGAGGAAGACCCACCGGTCCTCGCTGTGCCAGGGAGCGGGCCAGACGGCGCGGTGCAGCACCCACGGGATCAGGACGTTGGGCTGGCCCGGAGGGATGTGCCAGCCGGTGGGATGGACACCCAGGGTGAGCAGTCCGCCGGTGAAGGTGTCGAGGTCGACACCGAGCCGGTCCCAGGCATCCCGGGCCGAGGTGCTGGCCCCGGCGTCGGCCCGGGCTGTGGCGGCTTCGGCGAGGACGAGCGCTGCCAGCTCGGTTCCGGCGTCCAGGGCGTGAGGGTTGCCGGCGGCCGCGTGGGCCAGGAGGCGCCGGTCGGCGCGTGCCGAGACGGGCAGCTGGTGCAGGACGGCGAAGGCGGTTGTCAGCAGCCGCTCGGGGTTCGGGTGCTGCAGGAGGCGGGCGAGGCTGCCGCGGCGGCGCAGGCTGTCCCAGCCGGTGTCGTCCGGCCGCAACGGCGCGGTGGGGGGCAGGGCGCGCGCCAGGCGGCTGCGCAGGTGCTGCAGGGTGGTGAGGCGGGCGGTGAGCCGGGCCTTGTCGGCGACGCGGTGGGCCAGGGACCTGCCGAGTGATTGGGCGGCCACCGCGCCCGGTGTCAGGTGCGGTCCCCGGCGCTGCAGAGCGTGGGTGAACCGCTGCAGGTCGATGCGGTGGGTGCGGCCGGCGGGCAGCGGGCGCGGGGCCAGCAGTCCGACGACGGCGGCACGCTGCGCGGAGGCGTCCGGTGGGGTGACCGTGATCGTGCGGCTGTCCATGGCGGCGTCCCCGCGCTGGTCGGCTCGCCGGGCGATCTGCTCCCACAGCCATCGCACGTCGGGTGAGAGCAGAGTGGTCAGATCGGCATTCCGGCATGCCCCGTTGTGGCAGAGCTGCTGAGGGCAGTCGGCCCGGCCGCTGGCAGTGGGGCTCATGACGTGCCGGCCGGGGACGTGGCGGGGTGGCCGGTGGCCTCCTGGAGCAGGGGACTGTAGGCGCGGACGGGGAAGGCGATGACGGTGTCGTTCGGGGCTTTCTCGAGTTCGAAGATGTCGATGCCGTCCCAAGCGCCTGGGGAGCCGTCCCAGTTGTGGCTGGTGCTCATCAGGTCCAGCCTGGACCACGGAGCGGTGCGGGTGTTCCTGGAAGCCGACATGCCGCGGGTACGCTGCCGGTCGCACGGCGTCGTCACGGCCGCCGTGCCCTGGCCCGCCACGACGCCGGGCACACCCTGGCTTTCGACCGGCAGACCGCGTGGAGGGCCGCGGAGTGCTCCAAGTCCGCGACCGCGCAGTTGATGCGGACCTCGTGGCGCACGGTCGGCGGCATCGTGGCGCGCGTGGTCGCCGACCGCGACCGGACCGTCGACCGGCTCGCGGGGCTGACCTGTATCGGGATCGATGAGATCAGCTACCGCAAGGGACAGAAGTACATGACCGTGGTCGTGGACCACGACACCGCGAAGGTCATATGGATGGCCGACGGGCACGGCAAGACCGTCCTGCACCGCTTCTTCGACGACCTCGGCGACCAACGGGCCGCCGCACTCACCCACAGCAGCGCCGACGGCGCCGGCTGGATCGCCGACGTCCTCGCCGAGCGTGCTGAGAGGGCGGTACGGGTGATGGACCCCTTCCACGTGGTCGCCTGGGCCACCGATGCCCTGGACACCGAACGCAGAACCTCGTGGAACCGGGCCCGCCACCAGGCCGAGGACACCGGCGGCCGCGAGACGGCCCGCGCGTTGAAGGACTCCCGGTTCGCGCTGTGGAAGAACGAAGCCGACCTCACCGACCGCCAGGCCGCCAAGCTCACTTGGATCGCCGCGACCGACCCCCGCCTCCACCGCGCCTACCGCCTCAAGGAAGCTCTGCGGGCCGTGTTCACCCTGGCCAAGACCCGTCCCACCGCGGCGCTACAGGCTCTGGACCGGTGGATCGGCTGGGCCCGCCGCTGCCGCATCCCCGCCTTCGTCGACCTCCAACGCCGCGTCCGCCGTCACCGCGAGGCGATCCGCGCGGCTCTGCTGACGGGCATGAGCAACGGCCTGGTCGAGTCGACGAACACCAAGACCCGACTGATCATCCGCCGCGGCTTCGGCTTCCACAGCGCGGACGCGATCATCGCCCTCGTCATGCTCACCCTCGCCGGGGAACGTCCCACCCTCCCCGGCCGCCAACCCGCCACAGAGTGACCCACTCATCCGGCAGGAGAGCCCGATTTGACGGCTGCGATGTTGTGGCGCGGTGGATCGGGCCCTCGGTGTGTGTCAGCGGCCGGCCACTGCCGCCCCGGCGGTGTGCCACGATCTCGGCCGCGATCGACACGGCTGTCTCCTCCGGTGTGCGCGCGCCGAGGGCAAGGCCGATTGGCGAGTGCAGCCGTGCCAGCTCCGCCTCGGTGACACCGGACTCCCGGAGCAGCCCCAGCCGTTGCAGGTGGGTCCGACGCGAACCCATCGCGCCGATGTAGGCGATCGGGAGCCGCAACGCCCGCTGCAGCAACGGGATGTCGAACTTGGCGTCGTGGGTGAGCGTGCAGATCACGGTGCGGCCGTCCAATGCCTGTGACTCCAAGTAGCGGTGCGGCCAGTCGGCGACGACTTCATCCGCTTCCGGAAAGCGTGCCGGAGTCACGAAGAGGGGGCGCGCATCGCACACGGTCACGTGGTAGCCGAGGTACTTGCCGATCCGTACGAGTGCCGCGGCGAAGTCGATGGCGCCGAAGACCAACATACGAGGCGTTGGAGCGATCGATTCCACCAACAGCGTCAGTGGCTCACCGCACCGGCTGCCTCGGGCACCGATCTCGATCGTGCCCGTACGCCCTGTGTCCAGGAACACAGTGGCCTCGGCACGCGCCGTCGCTTCCAGGGCTGGATCGCCGAAGCCGCCCGCACAAGAGCCGTCTGCCCGTACGAACAGCGCCCCGCCCATCAGGTCGGCCGGCCCGCGGACGACCCTGGCCACTGCCACCGCATCTGCCGCAGCTGCGGTGGCCAGGGCCCCCACCAGCTCCGCGCGCTCGGTGGGGATGACCGGCTGTACGAAGATGTCCAGCACTCCGCCGCAGGTCAGGCCGACCGCGAAGGCATCCTCGTCCGAGTGGCCGAACCGCTGGAGCGTGCAGGTGGCGGACGCCAGTGCTTCACGGCAGAGGTCGTACACGGCCGCCTCCACGCATCCTCCTGACACGCTCCCGATGACGGCGCCGTCGACGTCGACGGCCAGCGCCGCGCCCGGTTGCCTGGGAGCGCTGCCGTGGACCGCGACCACGGTCGCGACAGCGAAGGCCCGCCCCTGCTCGCACCAGCGCGACAACTGGTCAGCGATGTCCAGCACGATGCTCCTTTCCGTGTTCGGCGGCGCCCTGCGTTTTTCGCGCGTTCACCGCGATGACTTCGCGGATACGGCGGAGGGAGCCACAGCGGCAGACGACTCGGCGTGGCCCGGGTCGCCGTTCTCGTGGCCGCCGGAGTTACCTGACCTCGGCGATGGTGGCCATGACTCGTCCGGTCCGGCCGCCGCACCGTGCGACGCCGCGTACCAGGCATGCTTCCCGCGGCGGGCGCAGGGCCTTGCCGGCCGTGGGGGGAGGCCCTTGACGGTGGTCACCACGTGCAGGGTCACCTGCGAGAGCTGACTCAGGTGCCGCGTCATGCCCTGTGCGGCGCACACTCGGGCAGGGCGGGTCACATGTGCGCAGCGCCCGCCTTGATCGCTTCCCGAATGCGGTTGTAGGTACCGCAGCGGCAGATGTTGCGGATCTCGTCGAGGTCGGAGTCGCTGATCTCATGACCGGCAGCCTGTGCCTGCCTGACCTTGGCGACCGCCGCCATGATCTGCCCGGGTTGGCAGTAGCCGCACTGCGCCACGTCGTATTCCAGCCAGGCCTCCTGCATCGGGTGCAGGTCCTTGCCGACCGTGTCGGGCAGGCCTTCGATCGTGGTGATCTCGTCCTCCGGCCCTACGTCCTTGACCTTCACCGAGCAAGGATTGAAGGCCTTGCCGTTGAAGTGGGACGTGCAGGCCTTGCAGACATTGATGCCACATCCGTACTTCGGCCCGGTGACGTCCAGTACGTCACGCAGGACCCACAGCAGTCGAAGGTTGTCATCGACGTCGACGGTGACGCGCTTGCCGTTGAGGATGAAGGTGTGCGTGCTCATGGTGCGCTCCTCAGTAGGTGTGGCTCAGGCCGTCGGACGGTGACTCGGGAACGGGTGGGATGAAGGGCTTGACCTCGAAGGACACCGTGCCGTGGTTGATCGGGAACACGGTGGGCATCGTGCCGGTCGCACGGGCGTAGGCGCCCGCGACCGCGGCGACGGATGCGGCCACTCCGGCTTCGCCGGCGCCACCGGGTTGCTCGGAGTCGGAGGGCATCACGATGCACTCGAAGTCAGAGGGGACGTTCCACTGCCGGGTGTAGAAGTAGTTGTCCCAGCTGGCTTCGAGGAAGTGCCCGTCGCGCAGGTGCAGGCTGCTGGTGAGGGCGAGCGCGATCCCGTCCGAGACACCACCCAGCATCTGGGCCTCCAGGCCCTGGGGGTTGATCACCAGTCCGGCGTCCACGGCGATCACGGCCTTGGTCACCCGGGGCCCGGTGACCGCGTTGTAGATTTTGCGGTTCACGGTCTCGGGTCGACAGTCGATTTCGACGAGCACCGCGGTCGCGCCCTTGTACTCGCTGTGGATCGCGATGCCCTGCGCCGCCCCGGCGGGCATCGACCTGCCCCACCTGCCCACGTCAGCGACCTTCTGGAGCACCGCTTTGACCCTGTCGTTCTTGAGGAACGCAAGCCGGAATGCCAGCGGATCCCTGCCCATCTTCCGGGCGAGCTGATCGACCACCAGTTCATTGGCACACGCCACATCGGGCGAGTAGATGTTGCGCATGCTCCCGGTGTTGAAGCGCGCGTCGGTCTCGTTGAGCAGCTGGGTGACGACGCCGAAGTTGTAGGGGAGTTCCTGCGTTAGCGTGAAGATGGTCTCGGAGAACCCCAGCGCGCCGAGCCCGGTGGGCAGCCTGTCGGCCGTCGCCGTGATCATCTCGCCGAGTCCGTGGCTGAAGTCGGTGACCACACTGGTATGCCGCTGTTCGAAGGTCAGCACTTGCCCGGCCAGGTACGTGGCCCGGATCCGCGAGGTCACCATGGGGTGTACCCGCCCTTGTCGAGGCTCGTCGGCGCGATGCCACATCAGCTTGACCGGCTTGCCCATCGCCTTGGAGATCTTGGCGGCCTCGATGGCGGGGTCAGCGAAGAGCTTGTGTCCGAACGACCCTCCGCCGGTGACGACGTTGACGGTGACCGCGTTCTGCGGCAGGCCGACGGCCTTGGCGATGTCCGCCTGCGCCACGATCGGCACCTTCAGTCCCGCCCACACGGTCGCGCGGTCCGACCGGACGTCGGCGATCGCACAGTTCGGCTCGAGCGCGGCGCTGCTGCGGAACATGAAGGTGAAGTCCGCCTCCACCGTGCCCGCCAGCAGAGGGACCTTCGGGATCGCCAGCGGCAGTTCGGCCTTTCTCAGCCGGGCCAGGATCGTCTCGTCGGACTCGCCCGCGACCGGGCCCGGGTTCCACTCCACGTCGAGGGCACGCACCGCGTCGATGCACTGCCCGAATGCCTCCGCGCGAACAGCGACTCCCGTGTCGACCATCGCCACATCCGTTACGCCCGGCATGGCAAGCACCGTGGCTCGGTTGCGTACCGACTTCGGCGAGCCGTTCAGAGTGGGCGGGCGGCAGACCATTGTCGGCAGCGCGTCCGGCACGTGAAGGTCCAGCGTGAACTTCTTCCGCCCGGTGACCGCAAGTTGGGCGTCCTCCCGCCGGTAGGGCTTGCCGATCACCGAGAAGCTTGAAGTGGCCTTGAGTTCGACCTCCACCGCCTTGACGGTGCGGCTGGCTGCCTTGGTGGCCAGAGAGCCGTAGGTCATTGATGACCCGTCTGGCGTGAAGATCACCCCTTCCTTGGACTTCAGCAGCGCCACTGCCGAGCCGAGCTCGATCGCCGCGGCTTCCAGCAGCGCCTTCCTGGCGATGGCTGCGGCGACTCGTACAGGTGTGAAGGTCGAGACCGTGGTGTTCGATCCGCCGGTGAGCTGGTTGAGCATCAACTCGGCGCGGGCCGGCGCCAAGGCCACGTGCACCTTGTCGACTGGCAGGTCGAGCTCCTCGGCGATGATCATCGCTGTCGAGGTGGTGATTCCCTGGCCGACCTCCATCCGCGGAAGCTCGAACGAAGCGGTGCCGTCCTCGTTGATCACGATCTTGATCAGCGCGGATGTGGGGAGCGCGGCGTCGGTCTGCAGATCCTCGAGGTCGTACAGCTCCGGGATCTGGGGTGCTGAGGGCACCGCGGCGTAGGCAGGGGTGCCCAGCCCGAGGTCGGCGGCCACGGCAAGCGTGGCTCCACCCAGCACATAGCCGATGAACGCGCGGCGGCCGACCCCCGCGCGCTCACCACGTCCAGTGGTGCGGCCACTCCTGGCAGGGACGTCGGTCATCGGCCATTCCTTTCTTGTTCCCAGTCGTCCGCTCTCGAGATCGGCAGACAGTTGCGTTCCCGGGAGCGACGCGGCAGGGAGCACTGGGCACAACCAGTTGTCGGCTCACCATCGGCGAGCGGATCAGAGCCTAGAACCGCATAAAGTCCTGGTCACTGGGCCGAGCACCAGCGAAGCGGGGCAGCCGATTGTGCGTGAGCACAATGGAAAGCCGGTATTCGCACGAGGAGAGAGTGGAATGAGGAGACAGTGAAAAAGGACAGTGAAAGGGGACTGTGAAAGGAGACAGTCAGAGGCCTGTCAGCGCCGGGGGGTGCCTCAGTCCGTCAGTTCCCGGGCCACCGGAAGACGCGCCGCGCCTGCCTTCGGCGTGATCGCCGGGGCGCGTCCGCGCGTACCGGTGTCCAGGCCAGCCGAGCCTCATTCAGGGAGGGAGCCCAGTCGCACGGCCTGCAGGGCAACGTAGAGCTCCGCGCAGGAGCCCGCGTCGCTGGTTCGCCGGCCGGTCAGTTCGGTGATCCTGCGCAGCCGGTACAGGACGGTGTTGCGGTGGCAGTGCAGGTGCTCGGCGGCCCGTGTGGTCGAGCCGCCGGTGGCGAACCAGACGCCCAAGGTGTCGAGCAGGACGGCTCGTTCCGCCGCCGGCAGGGTGAGCAGCGGCCCGAAGACCGTACGGGCCACCTCGGAAGCGGCGTCGGGTGAGGCCGCCGCAAGCAGGGCTATCGGCGAGCTCCCGTAGACATGCGTGCCGGAGGCCCCGGGCGGCAGGCACTGGGCCGCCAGTTGGGCCTCCCGCCGAGCGTTCGGCGCGTCCATGGGCGAGGCGAAGGGCCGGCTGATGCCCACGCGGGAGAGCGCGATGCCGCCGAGACGCTCCTCCACCGCGACGACCAGATGCTCGTTCGGCAGAGCGAGGAGGCCGAGCAGGCTGCCTGCCCGGTGGATCCACTCGCCGTCGATGTCGACCGCCCGCAGCCGTCCCTCGACCGTCGGCAGAAGGCCGACGCCGTCGTTGTTCTCGGCGCACACCACCAGGAACGGTCCTTTGAGGTCCAGCCGCAGGACCCGCATGGCCTCCCAGGCCCTGGAGCTGTTCCCTGCGGTGCCGTCGAGCAGCGTGGTGAGCATGATGCTCCGTGCGGAGGCATCGTGGCATGCCTGTTCCTCCACCGCGGCGCGGTAGGCCTCGGCAGCGGCGCTGGAGCACTCGTCGATGATCAACCAGATGTCCGAGGCCCTGTGCAGCAGCCAGGCGGCGCTCTCCTTGGCGAGGGCCATCGCCAGCAGCCGGTCCCAGACGAACCGCCCGCCGAGGCGGAAGGCATGCAGCAGAGCGGCCAGCGGGATGCCTTGTTCGGCCTTGAGTCGGCCCGCCGCACGCGGGGCGTCCATGTTGGTGGGCACACCCCCGTTTCTCAAGGCTGTCAGTAGCGTGCGCAGGTTGTCGTGCACGGGGGCGCGCAACTGCTCGTGGCTCAGCAGCATGCCCTCGGCGTACGAGCGCTCGCCGTTGAGGATCTCGGCGGTCAGTTCGTCGGTCAGTGAGTCCACCGAGAGCAAGAGCCGGTCGAGCAGATCGGTCATGCACGCGTCAGCGCCCAGCGGCATGGTCATGCGCGGATGATAGACGCACGCGATTGTGTGCGGGCACAAAGCGTGCGGCATTATGGGCTTGATCCGGTGCTGTCGTTTGCGGTACCGGTTGAGCCCCCGCCCGGCGGCGAGCTAACCGGCGGAGGTGGTGGCGATGTTCTCGATGCCTAGGTCGACCCCGATGAAGCCGTCCGGCTCGTACTGCTCGGCCTCGGGCACGTCATAGGTGGCGACAAGGTAGAACACGCCGTCGCGCTCGATCAGGTCGGATTCGCCCTGCCGGTGTGCCTAGAGCATCTTGAGCGCGTCGGCGGAGCAGACGAAGCGGATGTTCTTGACCCGGCCGTCCACGGTCCAGATGGACACGGTCCGCTGGTCGTACTGCCAGCTCAGGCACCGGTCGTCATACGGCTGGGCGGCCTCGGGTCGAAAGGTGATGGGTGCAGATCTTCTGAGGGTGCGTACAAGACCGGCGTGACCTGCGCAGTCACACATCCGTCTGTCCTGTGGGGCGCCTCGAGCAGGCGGCGTCCGTGCTGGTCGGCGCGACTCGTCACCACAGCTCGGATGTTCCGGTGCCGAAATGACAGGGCGCGAGCCCTCCCTGATCAGCCACCAACGACGAACCTGCTGGGCACAGGCCTATGACCAACCCTCAGAAGATCTACACCCATCGCCTTTTCCTCAGCCCGGCCGTCGTCCGTATCCAACCCGGGGCGGCGGCAGGCCAGTTCGAGAAGCAATCCGACTAGGCGCCGGTGGCGCGTAGCGAGCGGGGCAGGCCGAAGCGGGGGAGCAGGCCGTTGTCGACGAAGCGGGTCAGCGCCGAGACGCGGTGGCCGGACAGGGTGAGGACGAGCAGACCGTGGGCGTGCGCGATCGGCGTCCTCGGATCGACGAGGTAAACGCCGTACGCGGGCTGGCCGTTGGCGTGCGTGGGCACCAGCCGGAAGCGGCGGCCGTCGCGCAGCGCGACCGTCCTCAGGAAGTGGCCGATGGCCTCCAGTCCCTGGTACTCGTACGGCAGCGGCGGCATCGTCAGCCACGCGTCGTCGGTGAGCAGGGCGAGGATCGCGTCGACGTCGGCGCGTTCGAAGGCGAGGGAGAAGTCGTCAACGAGCTTGCGCTCGCGGGGTGAGTACGGCAGCTCCGTCTCGGCGTGGGCGTGCGCGGGCAGCCGGGTCGCGAGCGTGGCGCGGGCCCGTTTCAGCGCGCTGGTGACCGAGTCGACGCTGGTGTCGAGCATTGCGGCGACCTCGGCCGCGCGGAAACCGAGCACGTCCCGCAGGACCAGCACCGCCCGCTGCCGGGGCGGCAGGTGCTGCAGCGCGACGAGGAACGCCAGGGAGACCGCCTCCTTGGTCTCGTAATGGGCCTCCGGGCCGGGTGCGGCGTCCGGCAGCCCGGCGAGCAGCACGTCCGGATAGGGCTCCAGCCAGCTGGGGTCGCCGCGGCGGGTGGGTTCGGGCAACGGAACCTCCAAGCGGTACGCCCAGCCCTCGCCGGGCCGGCGGCTGCCGTCCCGCAGCGCGTTCAGGCAGCGGTTGGTCGCGATCCGGTACAGCCAGGAGCGCAGCGACGACCGCTCCTCGAACCCGTCGAGCCCGCGCCAGGCCGCGAGCAGGGTCTCCTGCAGCAGGTCCTCGGCGTCCTGCACCGAGCCGAGGATGCGGTAGCAGTGCACCTGCAGCTCGCGCCGGTAGGGCTCGGTGAGCTCACGGAACGCCTGCCCGTCGCCCGCCCGCGCCCGCTCCAGCGTGAGCGTCGACATGGGCATCGGCATCGGCGTCTCCTCGCTCGGCATTACGTCGCCTCCCAGGCTCCGGTTCGTCGACGGTTTGGGCAATTCGAGTCCGTCGACAGTTATGACACCCACGGCGGCCGAAACTGGTCGCCGCATCCCGACCGTCCGCGCAATCCACAGCCGATCGCAGAATCCGCGACCGTTCGCCGCCCAGTTTCCGGACCACCCCGTGTCTCCACCACCGACAGCACGACTGCAGACACACGGCGACGGGAGCACCAGTGAACAGCAACGAGAAGTCCGTCACAGCGGCGCAGCGGTGGACGCTCGCGCTGGCGTCGGTGGGTTCGTTCATGGTCGTCCTCGACCTGCTGGTGGTGGCCACGGCGCTGACCGCGATCCAGCGCGACCTGCATGCGTCGATCGAGGACCTGGAGTGGACGATCAACGCCTACACCCTCAGTTTCGCGGCCCTGTTGATGACCGCGTCGTCGCTCGGCGACCGCTTCGGTCGCAGGCGGCTGTTCGTCGCCGGGCTCACCCTATTCGCCGTGGCGTCGGCCGCATGCGCGCTGGCCCCCAGTACCGGCACCCTGATCGCGGCACGCGCCGTCCAGGGCATCGGCGCGGCGACCGTCATGCCGCTCGCCCTGACCCTGCTGAACGCCGCGTTCCCGCCCGAGCGGCGCGGCTGGGCGCTCGGCATCTACGGCAGCGTCACCGGCCTCGCTGTGCTGCTCGGCCCGGTCCTGGGCGGCGTGATCACCGAGGGACTGGCCTGGCAGTGGATCTTCTGGCTGAACGTACCGGTCGGCCTGGCCGCGATCCCCTTCGTGCTCGCCCGGATCAAGGAGGGCTTCGGCCAGGGCACGGCGGTGGACTTCCCGGGCCTGCTGCTCTTCACCCTGGCCGCGTTCGGGCTCGTCTGGGGCCTGGTCCGGGCGGATGCGGCGGGCTGGGGCAGCGTGGAGGTGACGGGCGCGCTGGCCGGGGGAGCGGTCCTGGTCGTTGTCTTCCTGGTGTGGCAGTCCCGGGCCCGTACGCCGATGCTGCCGCTGCGGCTGTTCCGCTCCCGGGCGTTCTCGGCGGGCAACGCAGTGATGTTCCTGCTCAGCGGCTCGATGTCCGCCTCGGTGTTCTTCATCGCCCAGTATCAGCAAGTTACCCTGGGTCAGGGCCCGTTGGGCGCCGGTCTGCGGCTGCTCCCGTGGGGCACCTTCGTGGTCCTGCTCGCCTCGCGCACCGGAGCACTCGCCGACCGCTGGGGCGAACGCTCTCTCGTCGTCGCCGGCCTCGCCCTGCAGACCATCGGCACGGCCTGGATCGCCCTGATCGCCGCCCCGCACCTCTCGTACACGACCCAGGTCATCCCGCTGAGCCTCGCGGGCATCGGCTTCGCCCTGGCGATCCCCGCCGTCACCAAAGCGGTGGTCAGCACCAGCACACCCACCGACATCGGCAAGGCCTCCGGCGCCTACAGCACGATGCGACAGCTCGGCGGAGCCTTCGGCGTCGCGATCACCGCCGCGGTCTTCGCCGCCACCGGTGGCTACACCTCCGCGGCGGCCTTCAGCGACGGCTTCGGAGCGGCAATGGCGGTGGCCGCCGGCCTCGGCGTCGCCGCAACGCTGGCGGGCACCTTGCTGCCGCCCCGCGGCGACCGGCTCTGCGCGCCCCGACGGGAGCACCGGCCGACGCAGACCGGGTGGACATCTCGTAACCGGCGGCCGCAGGGGCGCGGTTCAACAGATGCCGAAGGGGCTCGGTCGAGCCCCTTCAAACTGCCGGAGGACCTGCGCGGGTGAACCGCCCGCCCGGTCCTGGCGAACTGCGAGCAGGCCCTGGGCAGGCCTTCTTGGTCTCCTGGTAATGGGGTGTCCTGCGGACTGTTATGCAGCCGCCGGGACGGAGACCGTGCTACTGGCCGGGGAGCAACGCCTGCTGCATGCAGCACGGCCCCGGGCGGTCGTGCGCGTGGGTGGTGCTGGCCGGTGAGGATTCGGTTGACGTCGAGGTTGCCAGTGAAGAACTGCGAGGTGGTCGGCGGAGCCGCCGTGCCACTCGATCATGAGGAAGGTGGCGTCGTCGCTGGTGTGCCCGCCCCGTTCCCTCCGGTCAGTACAACAGTCGCATTTTTCGTCAGTAGTTATCTCCCTTCATCAGTCTTTATCATGATTGCGTGAAGCTTTCCGAGTGGGCGGCGCGCAACGGCGTGCATTACCAGACCGCGTGGGCCTGGGCGAAGGAGGGCCGTAAGCCGGTCCCTGTCGTGCAGACGCCGTCCGGTATGTGGCTGGTCGAAGAGTCTGCTCCCGAGGTCGTTGGGCGGACGGTGGCGTACTGCCGTGTTTCGTCCGGCGACCAGAAGGCGGATCTTGACCGACAGGTCTCCCATGTCGTCCAGGGAGCCATCGGGCTGGGGCTCGCCGTTGCCGAGGTTGTGACCGAGGTCGGGTCGGGACTGAACGGGAATCGGCGCAAGCTGCACCGTGTCCTGTCGGACCCGGCCGTTGCCGTCATCGTCGTGGAGCATCGCGACCGGCTGGCCCGTTTCGGTGTCGAGCATCTGGAATCGGCACTGTCGGCTTCCGGCCGGCGTCTGGTGGTGCTCGATCCGCAGGAGACGACCAGCGACCTGGTCCGGGACATCACTGAAGTCCTCACCTCGACGTGTGCCCGGCTGTATGGGCAGCGAGCGGCGAAGAACCGGGCCGCACGCGCTATCGCCGAGGCCACCGCTCCGGCTGCGGAGACGACCGGGTGAGCGGGGCGGAGCCTGCCGGGAGCGGGAAGAAGAAGCGCCGGGGGTTCGAGGCGCGGCCCGGCTTCCACGTCGTGGGCCACAGGCTCGCCCTCGACCCCAGCGCGTCCGCCCTGCAGGCTCTGGCCTCGCATTGCGGGGCGGCGCGGGTCGCCTACAACTGGGCGGTGCGGCATGTGCTGGCGAGTTGGTCGCAGCGCGCAGCGGAGGAGACCTACGGCGTTCCCGAGGCAGAGCGCGTTGCGTGGCGGTCGTGGTCGCTGCCGTCGTTGCGGAAAGCGTTCAACGAGGCCAAACACAACGACCCGTTCCTGCGGGAGTGGTGGGCGCAGAACTCGAAGGAGGCCTACAACACCGGCCTCGCGAACGCTGCCGCCGCGTTCGACAACTACGCCAAGTCCCGGCGCGGCGAGCGCAAGGGCGCCCGGATGGGCAGACCCCGTTTCAAGCCGAAGCGGAAGACTCGTCCGGCGTGCAAGTTCACCACCGGCACCATCCGCCTCGATGACCGGCGGCATATCGTCCTGCCCCGCCTCGGCCGGATCCGCCTCCACGAGGACGTTCAGCCCCTCGTGGACGCGATCGCCGAAGGGTGCAGATCCAATCAGGGTTCCAAGGTCCACGAGCAGGCCGTTTCTTCAGCGCAGCAGGCCAGCGACGTGGGGCGGCCCCTCAAAGGATCTGCACCCATCGCCGAAGGCGGGACGCGGATTCTGTCGGTGACGGTGCGGTCCGAGCGGGGCCGCTGGTTCGCGGTCCTGCAGACCGAGGAACGCCACACCATCGCCCCTGCCGGCCGCCCCGGCACCGCAGTCGGGATCGACCTCGGCGTCAAGACTCTCCTCGTCATGGCGGACTCGGCTGGCGAGGTCCGCGAGGTCGCGAACCCCAAACACTACGACCAGGCACTCACGCAGCTCCGGAAGGTCTCCCGGACCGTCTCCCGCCGACGCGGCCCCAACCGGCGCACCGGACAGGCCCCGTCCCGTCGCTGGGAGAAAGCCAACGCGGTCCCCAGAAGCTCATCTGCAGAAACATCACGAACAGGGACACTGTGCTGTGTCCTCTGGGAGAGCGCCTGGGCCGAGTTCGTGCCCTTCCTCTCCTTCGACGTCGAGATCCGCAAGGTCATCTGCTCGACGAACGCGATTGAGTCCGTGAACGCCCGCATACGCAAGCCCGTCCTCGAGTTCCAGTGGTTGTCGCAACACCGCAGCACCACGATGGTGCCGAGCCGGCCCGCACGCAGGGCGGCAGACACTCAGCGCCAGCCGAGCTCCGGTGCTACGTGGGTGAGGATGCTCTCCAGTACATGGGCGTTGTAGTCGACACCGAGCTGGTTCGGGATGGTCAGCAACAGGGTGTCCGCGGCTTGGATGGCCTCGTCTTCCTGGAGTTGCTTCACCAGTACGTCCGGCTCGGCGGCGTACGAGCGTCCGAAGATCGCCCGGGTCGTGTCGTCGATCATGCCGAGCTGGTCCCGCGAGTTGCGGTCGTGGCCGAAGTAGGCCCGGTCCAGGTCGTTGGTCAGGGCGAAGACGCTGCGGCTGACCGACACACGCGGTTCTCGTGTGTGGCCTGCCGCCTTGTACGCCTCGCGGTACGCCTCGATCTGCTTGCGCTGCTGGACGTGCAACGGCTCGCCCGTCTCGTCGTCCTTCAGTGTGGAACTCTGCAGGTTCATCCCCAGCTTCGCGGCCCAGACGGCGGTCGCGTTCGAGCCGGAGCCCCACCAGATCCGCTCGCGCAGCCCCTCGGAGTGCGGCTCGATGCGCAGCAGCCCCGGCGGGTTGGGGAACATGGGCCGCGGGTTCGGCTTCGCGAAGCCCTCGCCGTCGAGCACCTTGAGGAAGGTCTCGGTGTGTCGGCGGGCCATGTCCGTGCCGGTCTCGCCCTCCGCGGGGGTGTTACCGAAGTATCGCCAGCCGTCGATCACCTGTTCCGGTGATCCGCGGCTGATGCCGAGTTGCAGCCGGCCGCCGGAGATGAGGTCGGCAGCGCCGGCATCCTCGGCCATGTACAGCGGGTTCTCATAGCGCATGTCGATCACGCCGGTGCCGATCTCGATCTTCGAGGTCCGTGCACCGATGGCCGCGAGCAGCGGGAACGGGCTGGCCGCCTGCCGCGCGAAGTGGTGCACCCTGAAGTACGCACCGTCCACGCCGAGCTCCTGCGCAGCGACCGCCAGGTCGATGGACTGGTGCAGGAAGTCGGCCGCGGACCGGGTCTTGGAGTGCGCACTCGGCGACCAGTGGCCGAACGAGAGGAAACCTATCTTCTTCACTCGAGGTCAAACCATCCGGCGGCCGCGTTTGATTCCCCGCGTCGGCACGGTGCGACCAAGCCGAACGGTCGGTGCGGCCATCGGGATCCCCCTCAGGGGTGCGACTGCCGGTTCCGCGCACTGCTGGCCATGTGACCGCACCGGCGCGCCCGCCTGCCCATGGCACGCTCCCGCCGGTGCGCTGAATCCGCGGACCCCGGCCCCCGACCCGAGCCACCGCAGTCACCTGCCCCCGGGCCGCCCGCGTGGAACGGCGCCGGGACCCACGCGGGCGCCCACGTGGCGACGCTTTTTGGGGCGGCGTGCTCAGATGTGTGCCACCAGCACGTACCACCCGCCAAGCGATCACCCAGCTCAACCAGCTCGGCTACACCGTCACCCTCAACCCGAGGGAGGCCGCAACTTCCTGACAAGCAGCCCGGATACCCTGCGGCCCTCCGCGACCGCCGGGCACCCCGCCCTGCCCACCTTCATCCTGACCTGCTGCTATTTACGCGTCAGGCATGGTCGCTCGGGGTGGGGGGAGGCATGCGTCGTCTTGTGTCCGCTTCGTGGTCGAGGGGCGCGCGGTGACGTCGGTGCTGGGAATGCTGGAGGAGCGGGAGGTGGCTGCCCGGGTGCGGGTAGAGGGTCTGCGGGAGGAAGCCACGCGGTGGCTGAGGTGTTGGAGGCCGCGGAAATCGAGCTGGACCGGCGGGTGATCGTGCGGGAGGAGCTGGTCGAGGCGTTGGCAGCTTCCCCGGCCGGGACGACTGCCGAGGCCGAGGCTGAGCGGGAAACGGCGCCCTCACAGGTGCCGGTGCTGGGCTCGACGGTGCCAGGTAGGGCCTGTGTCCGCGGTTTTCCGCGGACACAGGCCCTACCTGGCACGGGTTCGTACGAGACCGATCAGCTGTTGGCGTTGAGGACGGGGTAGTAGCCGGAGGCGTGGCCGGTGGCGGTGGGGTGGTAGGACTCCCAGCTGGGCGAGACCACCAGGGAGTGCAGCCAGTCGTCGCCGGAGCACAGTTCGTGGCCGTTGAAGGCGGAGCGGACGTCACCGAAGACGAAGCCGTGGGCGGCGGCCCGGCTGGAGATGACGCTGTCGAGGACGTCCGAGGCCTCGTCGATCTTGCGGTGCTTGGTGTCGCTGAGCCCGACGCAGATGACGCCGAGCGTGTACACGTGCGGGTAGCCGAGGACGACGACCTTGGCGTTGGGCGCCTTGGCGCGGATCGCGTTGTAGGTGGCGTCGAGGCGGGCGGGAAGCGTGTTCTGGGCGTAGCTCTCGGCCTGGTTGACGCGGTTGACGCAGTCGGTGTCCGAACCGGTCACGCACGTGGTCATGACGTCGGAGAAGCCCGCGTCATTGCCGCCGATGGTGAGGGAGACCACTCCGGTGGAGGAGTTCAGGGGGCCGAGCTGGGAGTTCGTCACGTCCGTGGTCACCGCACCCGAGCAGGACGTGTCGGCGAACGCGGACGGGGCGTGGGCGTTCTTCCACAGATAGGGGTAGGCGCTGAAGCTGCGGTGGCAGTTACCGCTCGCACTGTCGTAGTTGCCGGCGCCGTTGCCGGCGGCGTACGAGTCTCCCAGCGCGACATAGGACGGCCCGGCGGCCTGTGCCGGAACGGTCAGCGCGAAGCTGAGCAGTGTCGCGAAGCCCAGCGTGGCAAGGGCTGACAGGGACTTGGTGGGTCTCACGGAACCTCCCGGAGTGGTGAACCGGCTGCCGGGGGGGCAGCAGGCAGCAACGCGTAGAAGGGCGCGCGCATGACAAAGGGGGTTTCTTGACCGGACTCCGCGTGCGCGCCCCGGCGGTGCGGGGGCGCGGGCGGGTTGAACGTGAACGGCCGCCGCGCTGAGGTGGAGTGAGACTGAGGCGGGCTGCCTGGGCCTCATCGAGCGCACGGCGAAGGCGCGTTCGGCGAAGCGTGCGGTCGGGGGTCTGGGACTATCAGTACGCGCAGACGCCTTACGTACTCAGCGTCTCGGCCACCAGTTGGAAGAAGGCCGTACCGTCCCCGGTGCAGTTGCGGCTGTCATCGGAGGTCGGGTCGACCGTGCAGGAATTCGAGCCGACCGTGTTGGTGTCGTCGGACAGGGAACCGCCGAAGTCGCCCGGCTCGGCACGGACATCGGGCTGGGGAAGGGCGCGGACCATCGCGCGGTTGTCCGGGGTGATGTCCGCGTCGGCGCCGTCGCGGCGGTGGACGATGCCGGGGTGGGGGATGCCGGCGCTGCCGCGGCGGACGATGCCGCAGTCGTCGGCGGGGCAGCCGGCTTGGCAGGCGGGTCCGGTGTGAGCGCTGGAACCGGTCTCGCGGTACCCCCTCGGGTGGCCCGGGATGCGGTGGCCCGCGGTCGGCGAGGAGTGGAAGCTGCTGCGGACGTCGAAGCCGGCGCAGCGGCGCCGACTGCCGTCGATGCGCGAGGCGGTGCCGCGATTGCGCGGCGTCGTGAAGGTGCCGCTCACGCGCTTGCCGGTGACCGTGTCGTCGTGGGAGGCGGAGGTGGAGGTGGACGTGAGTGTGGCGGGTTCCGGGTGCGAGCCGTTGGTGCCGGCGCTCACCGCGAGCGAGCTGCCCCTAGGGTCAACCGCCCAGGTGCCTGGCATGCCGATGACATCACCGGCCGAGGCGGGTTGGGCGCAGCCGTGCCTGCCGAGCTCCGGCGCGCCGGCGGCCTCGCCGTCATCCTGCGCGGCCCTGTGCGTCGTGACGTCGGCGGCTGTGGTCTTGGCCCTGGTGTCGTAGCGCCAATCGGCGGTCGAGGTGGCGGGGGACTTGGTGAGGCTGGCTGCGGCCGACGGCGAGGTCTTCGCCGAAGAGGCGGTCGGGGCGGCGGCCATCGTGCGGGCCGCCGTCGTGAAGAAGCCGGACGCCATGGCGGTGAGCCTGGCGCGTCTCGCGGTGCTGGATGTCGTGATCCGCACACGGTCCTCCTGCGCGGGGGGAGGTGTTGGTGCCGGTCAGGGGTACGAGATGAGAGTCCGCCGATGGGTTAAATCGGCGTGCTCCTGACAAATTCAATGCTGGATTATTCCGAGGCGGTCGGCAAGCAGTCGGCGGCAAGAATTTACGCGCGTCACATTGGGCGCGTACCTGCCCCCAGATGGCTCCAAGCGCTGCCGTCGACAAGGAACTTGGACGAGGGAGCCCAATCTCATGGCTTGAGGACGGAGTTGGGCTCCTGCCCGGGCGGGTGATGCTGCCGCAGGGACGATGGGTTGCCAGTCAGCCGGGGTCAGGCAGGAGCGCGAGCCGTTCAAGGGCGGCGGTGATCTCGCCGGTCCAGGGCCAGTGCCGGGCGAGGCGGAGAATCCTGCGCCGACCGGTGGTGACGAGCTGGCCGGCTGCGGAGAACAGGCGGAACCGCAATCGACGCGGTTCCCAGAGCCTCGCCCGGCCGGTCAGCGCGAGCATGGGCATCCAGGCCAGCAGGTCGAGCGCGATCTGGACGATCTCCATCCAGACCCGGTTCTGGGCGGTGTCGTGCGGGGGCAGGTTGCGCAGGCCGGTGGCCCGGGCGGCCCGGATCCGGTCCTCGGCCCGTGCCCGGAGCCGGTGACGCAGCTCGAGCTCGGCGATCGGCCGACCGGTGGTGTTGGTCGCGAAGCACGTGATCCGCATGCCGTCCGCGTCCGTGATCCTCAACTGGGCGACGGGATGGGGCCGTTCCTTGCGGCCGGTGAGCCGCATGCCCTTGGGCCAGTCGTCCAGGAGCTTGCCGGTGAGCTCGGCGACCCAGGCCCCGTCCCGGGCCTCACCGTCGGCCTCGACGGCCGGGGTCCAGGCCGAGGCGGGGACCTTCAGCACGTGTTCGTGGATCGCTTCGGTGACCGTCATGCCGACCGAGTAGGACAGCCATCGGCCCCGCTTCGCGAGCCAGGACACGAAGTCGTGGGTGCCGCCGGCGGAGTCCGTGCGGATCAGCGTCTGCCGTCCTCGCCGGTAGTGCTTGGGTAGTTGGGCCAGGGTGAGTTGGGCGGTGGTGATGTGGTCGGCGGCGGTGTTGGAGCCCGCGTTTCCCGGTCGGAGGAGGGCGGCGACGGGTTCACCGGTTCCGCCCGGTCCGTGGTCGACGAAAGCCGTCAGCGGGTGATGGCCGTAGGTCTTCTTCCAGGTCGCGGCCGCGTCCTGCTTGTCGGAGTGGGCGATCACGAGGACGCCATCGAGGTCGACAGTGACCTGGCCGTCGGCGTCCGGGGCGTTCTCGCCGGCCAACGACCAGGCACGATGACGGACTTCGGAGCGTGCGGACCGGACGGCCTGCAGGGCTTTGTCGCCGGATGCGGCGAGGGTGTCGATCAGGCGGGAGACGGTCGGGTCGGAGGCGACCGGGCCGAAGACGGCCGGCTCACACCGCAGCATGGCGACGTCCGCGAGGCAGTCCCCGCCCAGTGCGACCGCCAGGGCGACGTCCAGGAGGATCTTGCCGGGATCGTGGACGGCCCGCGGTTTGCGCCACGGAGCCAGAGCTGCGGATATCGCCTGGTCAAGGCCCGTCTTGCGGACCGTCTCCAGCAGCAGGACCGCACCGGCCTGCGAGAGCACCTGCCGACCGTCTGCCTGGACACGGACACGTGGGTACGACGAGATAGGCTCTCTCACCTGGAAAGTGCTCTTTTCCTTGCAGCCAACAGGACCCTCAGCAAGTCCTATCGTTGCAGGTCAAGGGCACTTTCCGTGTTTCTGATCAACTCTTGGACAGCCCACCTCGTGAAAGCCCGAGGCTAACTTCGCTGTCAAAGGACACTCGTGGTGTGGGCTTGTGGTGTGGCCTCACCACAGCCCACACCGGTACGGGCGCCCCGTCCACGGCCGCCTGTTGCGCAGGCGTCACCGGCTGATTGCGCACGGTCTGCGCAATCGGTGTACGTCGGCTGCGCAACCCTGTGACCTGCCGTGGTCAGTCCTGTGGTCGGGGTCATGGTCGGGCCTGGGCAGCGCCCGACTGTTGCGCAACGCTCGATGCGCAACGGGGCGGTGCGAGAGCCGGGTTGCGCAGTGAGCGGTCAGCTGGGGTCGGCCCTTTGTGCACCGGCTGCGCTGCGCCTCAGCCGGAGGTGTCGTCCGGCTTGGCTTCCGGTCGGCAGAGGCTGCAGGTCTCGATGAACTCGGTGTCTCGGGCGGCGGCGCGGAACTGGGCTGCGGAGATCGGCGACGTCTTCCGGCTGGCCATGGTGCAGCTGTCCGTGTGGAGGACCGCAGGCTGGGGGTCTTTGGGATGGCGCTTGATCTCCAGCATGTAGCCGTCTCCCGCCCCGGTAGGGCCGTTGGGAGACCGTTCGGGCGGGAACGGCGGTGGCGCCAGAGCGGGCCGTAGCTGCGGCCGTGACGGGCGGGGCGGTCGGCCGGCCGCGTGGAGGGCGTGCTGCACCTCCTCGCGCTGCAGGTGGAGGTAAGTGCGGATGGTGTCCGTGTCGGCGAGCAGCAGGTGCGCGGTCTTCGCGATCCGCCCGTACTCCGCGCACGCCGATCCCAGCGGAGTCGGGCGCCCGTCGCGGCCGAACATGGCAGCAGGTCGTAGGCACGGACCTGGTTAGTGGAAGCCCGAACACCTCAGCAAGGTGGAGGGGGTGAGGGCCCCGGATCATGGCCTCTTCGAGTTGTCGATCAACGCGGAGCCTTTCCAAAGTTGCCTCCTGGCCGTGAAGGGGATCGCGGCCCCAGCGGTTGCTGGTGCGACCGGTTCCGTGGCGGTCTGGTTGTTGATCAGCAGGTGGAGGTTGGCCGTGTTCGGCCAGTGCTCGCGCCGGTATTCCGCCAGTCGAGCATCGATAGGTCGAACCTCGGCGAGTGCTCCCGAGGAGAGGCCACGTATGGCCGTGATTTCGGCATGTGTCCGGCGTCAGCGCAGCGGCTCGGCCCGAACGCGGCCAGGCCGCCTACGCGACGTCGCCCTTTCTGGTGATCGTCGTGCCGGTCGTCCTCACCATCCGTGAGGATGACGAGAGGATGCACCACACAACGACCGCACGCGCGGCGTGACATTGCACGAGAACCGCCCGGGAATCCGGGGCAAGCTCACCTTATGGAATGGGGTTGCGGTGCGTCGTTCTGTCGTCGCCGGCTTGATCGGCTCTGCCATGCTGGCAGCGGCGGTCCTGTCTCCTGCCGCGGTTTCCGCCGCGCCTGCCAAAACTGCCGCGCCGGCAGACTTCTACCAGGCGCCGTCGCCACTGCCGGCCGGTGAACCTGGCGCGATCATCCGGACCCAGCCCGCGACGGTTGTCGCGACCGCGGTGACCGCAACTGCCACTACGGCGATGTACCACTCCCGCAACGCCCAGAACGCCGACATCGCGGTCACCGGCACGGTGTTCACACCGACGCTGCCGTGGCTCGGTGCCGGTTCCCGGCCGTGGGTGGACCTCGCGGTCGGAACCGAGGGTCTGGGGCAACAGTGCGCGCCGTCCAAACAGTTCGTCGCCAGCACCGAACAGGAACTCGAACCGGTCAAGGCGCTGCTGGCGAAGGGCTGGGGTGTCGTTGTCAGCGACTACGAGGGTTACAACACCGGTTCCACCCCTACCTATGTTGCCGGAGTCTCCGAGGCGCACACCGTGCTGGACATGGCCCGCGCGGCTGCCTCGATCCCCGGGACGGGCGTCTCCGCGGCGACTCCTTGGGCCACGATGGGCTACTCGCAGGGCGGAGGCGCGTCGGGCTGGGCGGCGTCGCTGGCCCCTTCCTATGCTGCGGACCTCAAGCTGATCACCGATGTGTCCGGGGGTGTGCCGGCGGACGTCCGGAACGTGGCCGAATCCCTGGACGGCAGTGTCACCGGCGAGGGCCTGCAGCTCTACGCGCTGATCGGCCTCCAGCAGGCCTACCCCGGCCAGTTCCCACTGGATGACTCCCTCAGCGCTGCAGGCAAGGCCACCGAGGCGTCATTGAAAACCCAATGCGTCGTGCAGACCCTCGCCGGTTACCCCTTGAAGAAGTTCAGCGACTACTCGACGGGCGCGACGATTCAGCAGTTCGACGCACAACCCGGTGTCGCCTCCGTATACGTGCAGGACAACCTGATCACTCGGCCGGCACCGACCGTACCCGTGCTCCAGTACCACGGCGCCCTGGACGAAATCATTCCTATCGGCCAAGCCCGTGCCCTGAACCAAGCCTGGTGCACCGCAGGCGTCCGCACGGTCTTCACCGTCGTACCCGGAGATCACGTCGCCGGCGAGACCGTCGGCCTGCCCGCTGCGGTCAGCTGGCTGTCCGACCGGTTCGCCGGGCGGCCAGCGCCGACGACCTGCGCATAGCACCCACAGAAATCCAACATCGTCGATGCCGAACTGGTGCCGCACGGCCGGCTCATCTTGTCGATCGGGCACTCGATGAGCTGGCCGGTCATAGGTGGATTTCGACCTTGTGCCGCAGCTCCAGGAACATGAAGTGCGTGGTCAGCGCCTGCGACCGGGCCAGTCGGGTGCCGCTCGGCGAGCCACGCAGCATCTTCCCGAAGTGCGCGTCGGCATCGGCCAGATCCATGTCCCACGGCGGTCGGCCGAACCAGGACCTGATCTGGTCCAGGTGCCCGACGTCCCCGCGGATCGTGCCGTCCACCACTCCCACGATCCCCACAGCCCACGCGGTCCATGCGAGCCTGAGCGTCCTGTTGTGGCAGAGCCTCTACCTGCCGACCGGCCGGGACGGGTACCCGGCTATCGCCGTGGTTTTCGACCCCGGCACCAGGCTGGGGGAGCAGGCGCTGAAGAACCGCATGAACCGGGTACTGGATCTGACCCGCGCCCACTGGTCGGGCACGTATCAGAAGCTCGGCGGATACGGCGGCGAGCCGGACGGCTACCTCGACTTCACCGACGCCATCCCGGTCCTCTTCACCACCCTCGACCGCATCCAGGAATCCGGCCCGCTCGCCCCGGTGTGGTGGCGCTGCGGACACCGCCAGTGGGAGCCGTGGCGGTGACACCGCGGCGTTCGCGGTCCCGCAGCACCCACTCGCGCCGCGAACCTCCACCTGCTGATCAACAACCAGACCGCCACCAAGACCAGCCGCGCCAGCAACCACTGGATCAGCGCGCCGATGCGCGGGCAGACCGCGACCCTGGAGAGGCTCCGCGTCGACCGGCACCTCGAAGAGGCCATAATCCAAGGCCCTGATCCGCTTCACCTCGCCGAGGTCTTCGGGCTCGATGAGAAGACCGCGATGCGTTACGCAGACTCCGCGCGGGCCCTGCTGGAACAAGCTGCCGAGCTGCAGCACCGGTGAAACCTGTTCGACCAGGACCCGAGAGTGAAGGGATCATAGGCGGATGCCGTCGCCCGAAGCAGCAGCCAGCGAACTGCAGGACCGCGCCACTCTCTGGAGCGTGGGCGAGATTCCCGCAAGCGATGTTGTCAGCGCGGCCTGTGATGCGCTCGTCGCCGGCCTAGACAGCCCCGGACTTACGATCGCAGGCGCGGTTGGCGGCCCTGGGGTTGAGGGCCGGATGGACCCGCTACGAAGCATGCCGGGGCGACCCCTTCCGTTGGCAGGGCCATGCCCAAAATTGGCGTGGCGCCACCCTCCCCGCGGCCGGATCCGCGTGGCCGCCTCGGAGAGGTTGTGCGGCGCGCCCGCGCTGCGGCAGCATGACGCCGTATGAGCAGAGACCGGTACGTCGACTTCTTGCGTGCGTGGGCGATCGTCCTGGTCGTACTCGGCCACTGGCTGATCACCGCTCTGGTGCGGGGGCCCGGTGGGGAGATCACCGCGCCGGAACTGCTGGCGACCATCCACTGGACCCAGTGGCTGACCCTGGGATTCCAGATCATGCCGCTGTTCTTCCTGGCCGGGGGCCACGCCGCGGGCGGCTCCTGGTCGCGGGTCCGCGCTTCAAGCGGTACGGCCGGCGGGTGGGTGAGACGGCGGGCTCTGCGGCTGCTTCTTCCGGCGGCCGTGTACAGCGCGCTGGTGCTGCTGGCCGTCGGGATCTGCTCGGCTGTCGGCGTGGACCCGGACACCCTCGCGCTGGTGGGCTGGGCGATGGGGATGCAGTTCTGGTTCCTTCCGGTGTATCTGCTCCTGAGCGCCCTGACTCCGGCGCTGCACGCGGCGCACCGACGCTGGGGAGCCCTCGTCCCGCTGGCGATGGGCGCTGTGGCGCTGGCAGCCGACACCCTGGTGGAGACAGCGCGGACGCCGTACGTCGGACTGCTCAACTATGTGCTCGTGTGGGGTGTGGCCTATCAGTTGGGCTTCTGCTGGCGCGACGGCCTGCTGACGGGGCGTCGGCCGGTGCCGGCCGTGATGGCGGCGGCAGGCGGACTCGCCTTCGCCGCGCTGATCACCGTCGGGCCGTTCCCGGTCAGCCTGATCCTGGTGACCGGGCAGAGCCCCGGCAACACCGATCCGCCGTCGGCGGCCATGCTGGCGTGGGTGGTGGCCGAGATCGGCCTGTGCCTGCTGGCCGGGCCCGCGATGCGGCGGCTTCTGGACCGGGCGCGGGTATGGCGGCTGGTGCGCCCGGTGGGCGGCGCGAGTATGACGCTCTACCTCTGGCACATGCTGCCGGTGCTGGTCGTCGCCGCCGTGTTCTATCTGACCGGGCTCGCGCCCGAGCCCGCGTTCGGGTCCGCGGCATGGTGGGAACTACGGGCGCCGTGGCTGCTGGTGCTCGGCGTTGCCATGGCGGGGGTGCTGCTGGCGCTGCGGCCGCTGGAACACTGGCTGACGCTCCTTTACGAGCGGACACGGCCGGACGCCGGCCCGCGCCGGTCCTGGGCGCTCTGGTTCGGCCTGGCGGTGAGCGTCGCCGCTTTGAGCCGCTTCGCCGTGCACGGCTTCGCGTACGACGGCCGGTTCCCGCTGCTGCCCGCGCTGGGCCTGGCGCTGGGCACGACGCTGGTGACGGTCCCCGGACCGAAGGCGGCGTACCCGAGCCCCGATAAGCCTGTGGATGACACCACCCTCGGTGCCCCGGCCTGCCGGCCGACCTGAACCGGTGCCCCCGGCCGTGCGGAGGGCCGCGCCGGGGCAGGTTCCCGGTCATCGACGGCCGCGTACGTTCCTCGTGTGCCCGGCGCCGGCGGGTCAGTTGACGTGGGCGAGGCGCAGCAGCGCCGTGGTGGCCGCTGCGGCCAGCACCACCAGCAGGAAGGGTGCCTTGCGCGCCGCCAGCAGCCCGCCGACCACCACTCCGGCCGGCCGGGCGATCCCCGCCGCGCCGTGCCCCGTTGTCAGCGACGCGGTCGCCACCAGCGCGGCCAGCAGCACGATGGCCGCGGTCTTGAGCAAGTCCTTGGCGCGCGGCGGCAAGGCGACTCTGGCCCACAGCAACGGCCCGACCAGGCGGAACGCGAAGGTACCGGCGGCCAGTGCCAGCAGCGCGGCCAGCATGGCGAAGTGGTACGGCATCAGATGGCCTCCGCGGTGATCGGGTTGAGCGCCATCCCGGCGAGCGCCAGCAGCTCCGGCAGCCCGGCCGGCAGGAAGGGGGGTGGTGGCCAGCGCGATCGCCGCCCCGGTCAGCGCCGCCCGCCGCACACCCCGCTCCCGCAGGGCCGGCAGGATCAGCGCCAGGATCACCGCGGGGAACATGGCGTCCAGCCCCAGCGCGTCGGTGTCGTGAATGAGGTTGCCGCCAGCGCGCCGACGAGCGCGCCGCTCGGCCAGCAGACCAGTACTCCGACCCCGCAGGCCCAGTACGCGGCGCGCTGCCGGGGCAGGTCGGGTTGGGCGAGCGCGAGCACCACGCACGCCCCCAGGCCAGCCGCCGACCTCAATCGCTCCCCACGTCGTTAGGGTGCTGGCAGCCTGCACACGCGCAGAGGCGGACTACGATGTGCACGACTTGCTCCCCGAAGCGCTCGATGAGCTCGGCCTCATTCTCTATCCGATTGCCAGCGAGGCCGGCCGAGAAGCCGCCGCGCGAGAGCTCGCACGACGCATGATGGCCGGTGAGCTGAAACCTTGGGAGCTCACTTTCCGGATCAACCAGCGCTACGGGCACGAGCTGCCCCTGACAGCACGGCTCGCCGAACTCGATGACGAGTACGCCTTCCTCGAATACGGCGGCGACGAAGAAGTAGCTCAGATCGATGCCGAGGTCACCCCCGAAGCCCACCGCCTCGCCGAAGCACACCCCCGCGTTCCCGCCGAACCCACGGGCGACCCCACCTGATGCACACGGACCGACCCCCGAGTTCCCACTGAACAGGCTTCAGTTTCTCTGAACTCACGGGGCTCGAGGGGGTTGAGGGACATCGGAACGAAGACCGGTGCTAAAAGATTGTTGTATGTGGGTTCAGCGAGTGATCGAACTGACCGGGTGGGAGCCGCTCGGGATCTCCGTCGACTGGGCGGCGGTCGAGGGAGAGCTGGGTGTTCCGCTACCGGCGGACTACAAGGAGCTCTACGAGGTGTTCGGTGGCGGCGTCTTCAGTGATTCCCTCTACTTTCTGGGGCGCGACGAAGGCCCCGCGTTCGACTTCCTGACACAGTGGCGGGTCGACCTGTCGGTCGACCAGGACAGCACGCTTGGAAGCGTCTCCGCCGTCGAGCCCTCTGCAATCTACGCGCCGGGCGGCAAGGGGCTGGTTGAGTGGGGTTCCACCGAATGGGCCGACGAGTACTTCTGGCTGATCGATGCCGAGCGGCCGGGCGAGTACCCCATCCTCGCGCGGTCCAATGACGTCGGCGCATGGCAACGGTACGACATGTCCACCTCGGAGTTCCTCTACCGCGTCCTTGCCGATGCCGATTTTCAACCTTTTGGGATCGCGCAGTACGACCTCGGCACGACGTTCAAGCCCGGCTCCGGCGACCCCTTCGACGGCCAGCCACTCTGACGAGAGGCCGGCCGTCCCACGTTCGTGGACACGGCAGTCCCGTCGTTTCTCATCGAGATCCGTGAGCCAGGTGATCAGCAACTGCCTCCGGAACCGGTCGCCAAACGCTGTTCCTAGAGATCAACGAAGCCAGGCCAGCTCCTCCGCCGCGTTCCCCCTGCCACGCAGTCCTCGGGCGCGGACTGGGCCTCGTCCTTACGCACCCAGGTCCGAAGCGACTCCGCGGTGATGCCAAGATCCGCGGCCATCGCCACGTACGTCCGTTTCCCGGCCGCAGCGCGGTACAGCGCGACGGCGTCCTTCCTGAACTCCTCCGGATACGAAGACTTGCGTCCCACCTGGACATCCCGCACTGGACCATCAAGATCCATTGTCAGGGTGTCCACTTCGAAGGATCACCTCATGGAAAAGCTGTACCCGCACGACGTTCGTCGAGCAGGTGCCGGGGCTCTCCGCGCGCAACCACCGTTCCAGTACCGGGCTGGCCAGCCGACTGCGGTCGATCGCGATCCAGGTCGACGCCTTCCCGCCGCCCGGCTGTGCCGACGCATGTGGCCGGCTGGGGGCTCGGGCGATGGGCACGCTGGTCGGCGGGCGTGTCGTCGTGCTCCTCCAGCTCCTCCAGCCAGCGCCTGTCCTGGGACGGGATGATCTGCTCCGGCGCCGACTCGCTGAAGTGGGCGCTGGCCCTTGCCGAGCGGAGCCGTCACCCACGCCTTCCCCTCCGCGGCCGCACCCGCCGATGCGGACCTGGCCGAGCTCGGCATGCGCGGGTCCCGCCGAGCGACCGACAGCGTCCTCGCCGCCGCGCTCTGCCACGCCTCCGTGGGCCTCGACACCGGCGTGGACCGAGACGCCGCGGAGAAGGCCCTTCCCGCCCTCCACGGGTTCGGGCCGTGGAGGGCGGGCTACATCCGGACGTGCGCCCCGGGGACCCGGACCTCCTGCTGACATGCGACGTCGCCTGCCAGGCCGGCATGAGGCAGGCGGGCGCCGAAGCGGTCGACACGGAGTGCCGGCGCCCGTGGCGCACCTACGCCATGCACTACTTCTGGACGCGGCAGCCGACCGGCGCCTGGAACCCGCGACCTGACCCGGACCGGACACCGTCCGCCCGGCGGCCACCGGCAGTCCCGTACGAAAGCAGTGTCCGAATCCCGCCGGACATGACTGCGGCGACGCCGCAAGGTGGATGGCGGAACACCGGAGGACGACGCTTCGAAAGGACACCGGACCGATGACGGCCTGCGCGACGATCGACAGCCCTCTGGGCGAACTGCTGCTGGTGGGAGAGGAGTCCGCCACGGCAAGGGGCGGCACCGCCCTCGTCTCGCTGTCGGTGCCCGGGCAGAGGGGAGCAGCCACCGTCGAGGCGGGCTGGACCCATGAACCGGAGGCGTTCGCCGAGATCGCCGCCCAGCTGCGCTCCTACTTCGACGGAAGCCTGACACGCTTCGAGATCGAGTACGTGGCGAGCGGCTCGGACTTCCAGCAGCGGGTGTGGAGGGCCGTGGGCGCCGTTCCCTACGGGGCCACGACCACCTACCGCCGCATCGCCGACGAGGTGGGCGCCCCCAGGAAGGCCGTGCGGGCCGTGGGCGCAGCCATCGGCGCGAACCCGGTGCTGGTGGTACGGCCCTGCCACCGCGTGGTCGCCGCCGACGGCGCGCTCACCGGGTACGCCGGAGGACTGGAGCGCAAGCGGCAGCTCCTCGACGCCGAGAGCGTGCACCGGGCCGCCTGAGACGCAGCCGCCCGGGCCGACGCCATTCCGGCCGGGGCGGCACCACCTATCCAAGGACTGCACCATGACCGAGACCACCCTGCTCATGGCGCCGGTCGCGCACCGGGTCGCCCAGGCTGACTGGACCGCCCTGGCCGACGAGCTCAACGAGCACGGGAACGCCCTGACCGGGCAGATCCTCACCGCGGCCGAGTGCCGGCGGATCGCCGCCCTGTACGACGAGGCCCCCCGGTTCCGCACCACCGTCGACATGGCCCGCCACCGTTTCGGCTCCGGCGAGTACCGCTACTTCACCCACGACCTGCCCGACATCGTCGCGGAGCTCCGCCAGGCGTTCTACCCCCGGCTGCTACCGGTGGCCAGGGACTGGGCCGCGAAGCTCGGCAAACCGGCGCCCTGGCCCGACAGCCTGGAGAAGTGGCTCGCGATGTGCCACGAGGCCGGCCAGGCGAAGTCCGCGCAGATCCTGCTTCGTTACGGCCCAGGCGACTGGAACGCCCTGCACCGCGATGTGTTCGGGGAGATGGTCTTCCCGCTCCAGGTCGTCGTCGGACTCGACGCGCCCGGCTCCGACTTCACCGGCGGCGAGTTCCTGATGACCGAGCAGCGGCCCCGCGCCCAGTCCCGCGGCTCGGCGACGACCCTCCCGCAGGGACACGGCCTCGTTTTCACCACACGTGACCGCCCCGTGGCCACGAAGCGGGGATGGTCCAACGGGCCGATGCGGCACGGCGTGAGCACCGTCCGCTCCGGCAGCCGGCACACCCTCGGCCTCGTCTTCCACGACGCGGCATGACCACTGGCGGCCACGCCCGAGGCGGATCACCGCGGACCCACACCCTGCTCGGCCCGGACGGGCGGCCCTGCCAGAGCCCGACGCCGGGCACGCTCGGCGGGAGCCGGCGGAGCCGCCGTATGTCCTGCTGGACGCCGCCGGGGACGACGCAGAGCCGGTCTCGGCGTTCTTCGCCGGGCTACAGGCGTGTTCGCGGACGCCCTCGATGAGGACGAACTTGAGCAAGGCGGCTCGGTGACGGAGAAGTTGGCGTAGCCTTCGCGGGGCTTGGCCGGCCCGGCGCCGAACAGCTTGCGACAGCTCACGAGACGCTAATTCGGGGCACCCCAAAGCAGAGGAGCGCCCCGTGGGCAAGGTGGTCATGTACGGCTCGGTGTCGGTGGACGGCTTTGTCGCGGACGGGAATGACCAGCCCGGACCACTGTTCCACTGGTTGTCCAGCGGTGACATCCCGTTGGACGAGAGCGGCGAGCTGAAGGTGTCGCAGACGTCCTACGACTACACCCGCCCGTACTGGGACCAGATCGGAGTCACGATCGTCGGCCGCCACGTCTTCGACCTGACGGACGGCTGGGACGGGAAGCCGCCGGGCGGGATCGACCACGTGGTCGTCGTGTCGCACCGGCCGATGCCCGAGGGCTGGGACCCCGAGGCGCCGTTTCACTTCGTCGACGGCGTCGAGGCTGCCGTGGCCAAGGCGCAGGAGCTTGCGGGTGACCGCATGGTCGAGGTCGCCGCTGGCGACGTCGGTGGCCAGGTGCTTGCCGCGGGCCTGATCGACGAGGTGCGCATGGACGTCGTACCCGTCGTGTTCGGGTCCGGCAAGCGCTACTTCGGGTCGGTCCACGCGCAGCACCTGCTGGAGGATCCTGACGCGGTGATTCAGGGCAACCGGGTGCTTCACCTGCGCTATCGGGTGCGCCGTTGACCGACGAGGCGGGCAACCCCGCCCTGTCCTCCACCGGGTGCCGCCCGCACTCGCCGGCCAGGACGGCGCGTTCCCGGTCGTCGACGGTCAGTTTCCAGCGGAGCTTGGTTGCAACCCAGTCCGCGGTGTAGGTGCAGCGGGTTTCCGCGCGGGGAGGCAGCCAGTCGGCCGGGTCCTGGTCGGCCTTGGACCGGTGGGAAGCGCGCGAGTTCGCGGATCCTTGGATGCGGTCACTCTCCGACCCGCGCATCGATCGGAGCTTTGAAAGGACCTGCGCGCGAGTTCGCCGCTCTTGCACTCGGACGGATTCGATCGTACGAGTCAAGGGTGACGCCTCCTCGTTCGGCCGGGCGGGGCTCTTTCGCGCTGTCAGACTCCCGGGAGGGAACGCGCCGGTGGGGCGTGGGCGAGCGGGAGCGGCGGGGCAGGGTGGGCGTGACCGAGCGGGGTTCGGCCGGTCGTGCCGCTCCGGACGGGGCGGGGCCGAGCGTGACGGACCATGGCGTGCCGCGCGCACGCGCGGTGACGGAGGACCGGCCGGGCGGGCGACAGCGTGGTGGCGGACCCGGCGAGCAGCGGCGGGACGAGGGGGTGGCGCGTGCGGGGCCGCGGCACGTGGCCTGCGTGATGGACGGCAACGGCCGTTGGGCGCAGCGGCGTTCGCTTCCCCGTACGGCGGGTCACCGGGCCGCGGAGACCACCGTCATCGACGTCATCGAGGCGGCCCGGGCCGCCGGCGTGGAGTGGCTCAGCCTGTACGCCTTCTCCACCGAGAACTGGAACCGCCCTGGCACCGAAGTCGAATTCCTGATGCGTCTGGTGCGCCGGGTTGTGCGCAAGCATGCGCCGCTGCTGCTCGCGCGCGGCATCCGCTGCCGTTTCCTCGGGGTCGCCGACCCGCGCATCCCCCGCGAACTGGCGCAGGACTTCGACGACTTGGCGGCGCTGACCGCCGACAACCGGGGGATGACGCTGACCGTCGCCTTCGACCACGGCGGGCGTCGGGACATCGTCGAGGCCGCAAGGTCGCTGATCCGCAGCGGGACGCCCGCCGACGAGGTGACCGAGCGGCTCTTCGCGGACCACCTGCCTTTCCCCGACACCCCCGATGTGGATCTGGTCATCCGCACCTCCGGTGAGCAGCGCATCTCCAACTTCATGCTCTGGCAGGTCGCCTACGCCGAGTGGATCTTCCCCGAGGCGCTCTGGCCGGACTTCCGGGCTCCCGACTTCCTCGCCTGCCTGCACACCTACCGGCACCGAGACCGCCGCTTCGGCGGCGTGCCCGCCCGGACGAACGGAGACCCATCATGACCACCGAAACCACGGGAACGGCCGACGAGGCCTCCCTGTTCGGCCCGAAATCGCAGTTCAGCGCCTTCTTCGACGACCCGCGCTGGGCCCTGGCCATGATCCGTGCCACCGTACTGGAGGCCGCTCACCCGCAGATCGGCGCCGCCCTCGTCGACAACTCCACCTTCGTCGCCCACCCCTGGCGCCGACTGCGCAACACCTTCCTCAGCATGCGGCGCATGTTCGGCACCGACCCAGTGGCACGCGAACGGGAGGCCGCCCGACTCAACCGGCTGCACGCCCGCATGAGCGGCTCCGACTCCCGCGGCCGCGCCTACGACGCGATGGACCGCGCGACCCGCGCCTGGGTGGTCGCCACCCTCTTCGAGAGCGCCGTCACCATGTGCCGGCTGAGCGGCCAGCCGCTCGACCAGGACACGATGGAGCGCATGTACGCCGAGTACCGCGCGTTCCTCGCCGCGCTCGACGGCGACGCCGCAGAACTCCCCGAGGACCTGAACGACTTCTGGCGATACTTCGACCGGGTCGTCGAAAACGAGCTGGAGAACACCGAGGCGGCCCGCGTCATCCTCTACCGGCTCTTCGACCACCTGCCCGCCCCTGCGCTGCTCGACGGTGCCCCGACACTGTGGGCGGCCGGCCGCGCTGTCGCCGGTCCGCTCCTCGGCGCGATCACCGTCGCCTCGCTCCCCGAGCCCTACCGGCGCCGGGCCGGCCTGCCCGAGATGCCCGGCGCCCCAACCCTCATGCAGGGCGCCTACCTCGCGGCCGGGCTCGCCCGATTCCTGCCCGAGGGCTGGATCAACGCCGAAAGCATCATCGAAGCCCTCTCGCTCTCACCCGACAGCGACGACCCCCGCGCCCGCACCGTAACCGCCTTGCGTGCCCGCATGAAGCGGGCATCGGCCCTGCTCCGCCTCCTCACACCTCTGAGCGGCTACACCAACCCCGACCCGGACCCTTCGGGGGGCACAGAAGAGAACCGACGCTCGGCGGAGGAGTTCTTCCGCCGAGTGCTGGACCAGACCGGCGACGGCCACCTCGACTGGCCTGACCTCGCCGCCATGGCACGCGAACTCTCCACCCGCCTCGACCTGGACGAACCCGAGGAGGACCGGCTCTACGACGCCTTCGCCGCCTGGTGGCGCGAGCTCCAGGCGGCCCTCGACACGGACGGCGACGGCCGCGTCAGCGCCGAGGAGTACGCCACCGCCGTCCCCTCCCTCGCCGGACCCGCGCTCATCCGCGTTGCCGAGGTCCTCTTCGACGTCACCGACAAGGACGGCAACGGGAGCATCGACGCGGACGAATACCGAACCCTCTTCCGCACCGCCTTCCACCGCGACCTCACCACCACCGACGGCACCTACGGCCAAAGCGCCTTCGTGGGCGACTTCCTCTCCTTCATGGCGGGCCGCCGCACAGGCACCCCGTACGACCCGCTCCTCGCCGACGCCTAACGAACTCGTGCATGGGTTGGCGGCCACGGCTGGACGCTCCACTGGGCCGCTTGCCCGGTCCGGCTAAGTACCGGTCGACCGCGCGGGAGGTCAGCTGCCACGGCACGGCGCCGTAGAACTCGCAGACCTCGATCACCGGCTTGATGAGCCCGTCCAGCGTCGTGGATGCCGGACCTGCGGCGTCGCGCGCCCACCGGTACTCGGACAGCGTGTCGAGGAAGAAGCTCTCCTTGTCGTGCGGGGAGATTTGGGCTTGGCGCCGCCGTTGCAGTTTCACCACTTCCGCGAGCCGGGTCTCCAGTGACACCGGGCCACCCTCACGCGAGGCGGATCCATATTTCACTTATGGGTGAGATTGATACTGCTGCTTTGCCCCGCGGGTCGCATTGTCAGTGGCCGATGGCAGCATGGTCGGCTTGTCCCGCCTGCACGCCGCAGACCGGGCTGATCCAGGAATACGGAGTAAAGCAATGAACCGGAGCGAACTGGTCACCGCGCTTGCAGAGCGCGCCCAGGTGACCCGCAAGGACGCCGATGCGGTGCTGACCGCCCTCGCCGAGAGCGTCGGCGATGTCGTCGCCAAGGGCGACGAGAAGGTGACGATCCCGGGCTTCCTCAGCTTCGAGCGCACGCACCGCGCCGCACGTACCGCACGCAACCCGCAGACCGGCGAGCCGCTGGAGATCCCGGCCGGATACAGCGTCAAGGTGTCCGCCGGCTCCAAGCTCAAGGAAGCCGCCAAGGGCAAGTGACCGCCTCCTCCCGGTGCCCTGCCGGGCACCGGGAGCACGGATCGGCACAGGTGCGAGGCTGGGACGCGGCACGCTACGCCGCGTGCAGAGCCGGGTACTTGAGCCGCCGGCGGGGTAGAACGGACGCCGGGTACCGTCCGCTTACGGACGGGCCTGCACCCAGACGAGCCGGGAATTCCGGCAGGATGTGAAGGGCATCAGTAGGGCCAGCGGCATCGTGAAGTGGTTCAACGCCGAGAAGGGCTTCGGCTTCATCGAGCAGGTCGGCGGCGGACTCGATGTCTTCGCCCACTACTCCAACATCTCCGGCAACGGATTCCGGGAACTCGTCGAGGGCGAGACGGTCACGTTTGACTTGGGCCAACGCCAGAAGGGTCCGCAGGCCGAGAACGTCGTCCGCGGCTGACACGAACAGCGCGGAGTGGATGTTCCCAGGCCTTCGAGAGCCTGGGGTTGAATCCCACCGTGTGAAGAGGGGTCCGGCGCAGTCGGGCCCCTCTTCTCTTCCCTCTCCCGTGAACCTGGCCAGCCCGGGCAGGGCCGAGAAGTGGTCAGCCCGGGCCCGCCAGAGCGTTACGGGACCGGGCTGAAACTGTGGACCACTAGCCATTTGGCGCCGGTAGCCAGTTGACGCCGGGACCTCAGCCTTCGCGCATCATCGAACGCACATCAAGCCGACGATGCCCTTTGACGATCATCAAGCTGCGCGCGGAAGCACACGGTCGGGTGTTGCCCCCCTGATCGGAGCAACTCGCAGTGGCCCCGGGCAAGGCCTTCTCCTCCGTCGGGCACCTCGCCTGCGTCGGGCACCTCGCCTACAAGGAGACACCGAGCGAGCAGGGGCCAGCAGGGCGCGGCTGAGTCTCCCCGGCATGGGCGCGCTCGCCTGGGGACGCGGTGAGTCGGGCCGGGGCCGGTTGACGGCCCCGGCCTTCGTCATACCGGGCCTTCGTGCAAGGCTGCGTTCCGCACACCCGCAGGCCGCCGATCCAACACCCACCCACCTTCCACTTTAGTGAAATCACATCAATAAAGGTGTGACGTTTGTCAACTCAGTGTGTGACTCTTGCTATCCTGTAAGGGAGTTGAGTACCGGGAGGGTGAGTGAGCCAGTCACCACAAGAGTCCGCGATGAACGCGAGTGACGCCCGCAGGGACCTGTACGCCTTGGTCAAACGCGCCAACGACGACGGGGTCCCCACCCTGATCCACCGCGGCTCGAAGCAGGAAGACCGTGTTCTCCTCGCCCCGCTCGACCGGTTCCCGGCCGCACGCAAGGCCGACGCGTTCCCCTCCTGGGTACTGAGCGCGGCGCAGAAGGACTTCGGCACCCTGATCGGCCGGGCAGTCAGCGGACAGCCCCAGGTACTCCGCAGGAACAGCACACCCGTCGCGGTGCTGCTCCCCGCCAACGGCCCGATCAGCAGCACTCCATCCGACACGGCCGCGCATACCGCGGCAACCGCAGGAGGCGTGGTGACCAGCCAGCCCACTCGTGACCCCGGACGCCGGCTCGCCACGCTCGGCGACGCCCTCGGCGATGTCATCACCTCCGGATCGGCTCCCGGCCTCTCCTTCGGCCTGGCGGGCCTGGACGCGGCCACCGGCGGTCTGCACCCCGGACGTCTGGTCCTGGTCGCCGCCCCTCCACAGGTCGGCGGAAGCCTGATCGGCCTCGGGGCGGCCCGGCACACGGCGCTCGCCCTCAACAGCCGTGTCCTGTACGCGGCATCGGGCCCCAACCGCGCCGACATCACCCGCCGCATCATCGCCGCGGAAGCAGGCGGCGACTACGCCCGCCTCAAGACCGGCACCCTCACCCCGCACGAACAGGAAGTCGTCCAGCGACTCCGCAACGCGCCACTGCTCATCGACGACGGCAGCGACCTGACCGCCGAGGCCATCGCCGAGACCGTGCCGGTGGCCGGGGATCTGGCGCTCGTCGTCGTCGACCGCCTGCAGCGGGCCCGCAACCCGCGCCTGCCGCTGTCGGGGGAACACCTCCCGGCGGCCAGCCAGGTCCTGCGGGAACTGGCCCGCACCCAGCACGTCCCGGTTCTCGCCGTCCTGGACACCGACGACCCGGCCATCGTCAACCTCCTGGACGCCGACGTCATCCTCACCCTCACCGCGCACCCCGACACCGGGGAGACGAACGTCACCGTCGCCGAACGGGACCTGGGCATCATCGGCCACGCCCGCCTGCGCCCCGACCTCGCACACGCCCGATTCCTCGACACCCCCACGGCCGCCGACACCACCGCGGCCGCCGGTACGCGTGCAGGCAGCGACACGGTCCCGGACACGATGGGCAGCGACACTGTCCGCGAACTGGCAGCGGCCGCCCTTCCCTTCACCTCCGGCGCCTTCCAAGGCTTGCCCGCCGAGGCAACCCACCTGCTCGCCGCACTGCGCACCGCGCTCGCCGCCGGCAACATCAAGGACCTCGACGAACTCCACGTCCCGCTGCGGGCCCTGGCCGCCGCCGGGCTCCGGCTGCCCGACCACACCGAGGGGCGCCGCCTCGCCGCCGCGCTGCACGCCTACAACGCGCCCGCCCCCGTCGCCGTAACCGCGCAGCCTTCTCCCACGGAACCAGCCCGGCCTGCCGCCGGCAGCAGCGCCGTCGCGGACACGGACGATGACGACCGTCGGGACGACGACGACGGCCTGGTCCCGGGCGACGAGGAGGACGAGCCGCAGGGCACGGTCTTCCCGGCCTTGAGGATCCTCAAGGACTCGGTGACGCGTTCGAAGATGCACCCGGTCCCGGTGATCCGAAAGGAAGACCGGGAGGACGGCCCGTGGCCGCTGATCAGTGAGGACATGGACGGCGAGCCCCGCTGGGTCCACCCCGAGGTCACCAGCACCCGCGTCGCGCACGTCCGCGGCAACGGCAAGCGCGTGCGGCGCGACCAGCTCGACGTGCCCGCATCGTTCGGGGACGGCGTGCTGTGCCTGATCGACCGCAACGGCTCCTTCCCTTCCGCCTGCTCCGCCGTCCCCCTCGCTCCGAACAAGCTCCTGCACACCGGCCACCTTGACGCCTTCGACCGGGGTCAGGCCGGGATCTACCAGATCAGCATTCCGGAGTGGGACCACCCGGGGATGCCCCACCCGCTCGGGCGGCTCATCGACCGGCCCGACGACGAGGGACGGGTATGGGTGACCACCCCGCACATCAAGCAGCTGGAGCGCCTGCACCGCGAGGGCCACCTCACCACGCCCGTGACCATCCACGACTCCTGGACGGGAAAGGCGAACGAGTCGCTGTTCAAGCCGTTCTACGCCGCGGCCCGCGAGGCCCGCACCGAGCTCATCCAGGCCGGTGGCGAGCCGTACAAGAACTACAAGACCCGCCTGTCGATCGCACTGCGTCTGCTGTGGCCCAAGCGGCCCGAGTCGCGGTCGCCGTTCTGGCGGCCGGACTGGCGCATGAGCATGGTCGCCGAAGCCTCCGTCCGGCACTGGCTCAACGCCTTCAAAGCCGTCCAGGAGGGCCACACCCTCGTCGCTCTGCGCAACGTCGACGCCGCGATCTTCTGGACCCCCGACGAGACGCCGCCCGGCACGTACCGGGTCGGGACCGGCTTCGGCCAGGTGAAGGCCAAGTTCCTCCAGCCCGGCGAGTTCATCCCCGAAGGTGACGACTGATGGCAGGGCCCACCGGACACGGCCACTCCCTCGGCGCCGCACTCAACGACCTCCTGCGCGCCCAGGTCACCCCCCGCCACCGCCTCGCCTCCTACAGCGCCAAGCACTGGCACGCCCAGCTCGGCCAACTCACCGGCACCCGCCGCGGCTACGAGGCCCTGGACGCCGCCGGCCTCGACGTCCGCCCTGACACCCTCTTCAAGTGGCTGTCGGATCCCGAGTACAACGTCCGCCGCAGCTACCGCGACCTCATCCACACCGCGTACGAGAATGTCGCCATCGTCCCCGCCGACCCCATCCCCGACCACATCAAGGACGGCCAGTTCGAGATCAGCGGCCTCGTCAAGACCGGCGCCGACGAACGCGAACGCGGCACCCGCCGTGCCGCCCCTCTGCGCATCGACGCGAGCCGCGGGGACTGGAGCGACATCGAGGTGCTCTGGCTGGCCGGCGACCTGCGCGACGACGACTTCGAGGACCGCTTCACCGACGACGTCATCGTCGCCGACATCGGCGAAGGCACCGACGGCTGGGAATTCTCCGGCAGCAACTACTCCGTCGAACTCCGGTGACTGCTGTCCCGCGAGACGTGCGTGCGGCTGCCTGGCAGTTGGTCAGGCGGGCGTTGCTGGCGGGCGGGACGGGAGTCGCGGCGGTGGCGATGGCGCCTGCGGTCAGCGGCTTCACGGACGTGGCCGCCGCGGATACCGGCGAGGCCCCGCGAGCCCTTGCCGCCCAGTCAGACGATGTTGCCTCCACTCCTCCAGGCCGTGTGGGTGCCAGGCTGGTCGGGGCATGGGTCCGCCCGGCCGCTGAGCAGGGGTCGGCGGCCGGGCGCTTGGATGGCGCGGGGGTCAGGAGCGGGTGCCTGCGGGGAAGTCGCCCGTCTTGTTCACGACGGCGCGGGAGAGTATTGCCAGGTGCTGGGCGGCATACCCAGGGGCAAGGTCCGCTATGACAACCTCACCTCCGCGGTGGCCCGGGTGCTCCGCTTCACCCGGGCCCGGGTGGAGACGGACCGCTGGACCGCGTTCCGCTCCTGGGCGGGCCTGGACGCCTTGAACTCGCCGACGCCGCGGCCCGCGACCAGATGTCGCGAGGTCCTCGGCGGTCAGGCCCACCTCCAGGGGCCCATGGTTCATCCAGCGAAGGCCGTCCGCGTCGCGCGGCTGCCGCTGCCGCACCGAGGTGATCGGGATCTTTCCGAATGGCACCGCGATCACCGACGCGTCCCTCGGCCCGGGCCGGGCGACCAGCGTAGGAGGGAGTCTTCGCGATCCCCCAGGTGCGGGCACATCATGCTGTAGATCGCCATGGTCACCCACCACACGGATGCCGGCGGTGTACCGCGGCTGAGCAAGGAGTCGATGGCCCTCAGCCGGCCCCCACCGCGAAGGTGTACGTCGTAAGGCGTACGTCGCTCTCCAAGCGGAAAGATTGTGCCGTCAAACCTTCAAGATCGTGAATGAGCGCAACCCACCGGACACGAAAGAGTTCTCTGAAACGGGGACACGAAATAGCTGCCTCCGGGAAGGCCGGGGCGTACCGGCTTCCTCGCCCCTCGTAGGTACCGCGTCGTCGGAGCGGGATGCGCCAACTGTTGGGGTGTTCAGCGGGGCTGGCCGAGTGCTGCCGCTGGACGCAGGTTCTCCTCGAGTTCTTCGGCCATGGCCGCGCTGGCCAATGCCCGTCCCAGTCGAGGTGCCTGTTTGAACAGGTTGTGCCCGGCGGCGAAAAAGATTCTGTCGGCTTCCCAGACCGCCATGCCGTCTTCGCTCCACGGCAGGCTTGTCACCCAGCAGTGCAGGTACTCGACGGGCTCGGGGTCGAGGCCGGGCAATGCGCGGGAGACATACGCGCGGGCGCGGTCGTTGAGCGCCACCAGTGCTTCGGGGTCCGTGAAGCTGCCATCCTCCCGTACCTCGACCGTTTGGCTGAGGCCCACCGCATATCGGCTGTTGCCGGGGTAGGGGGCTGCGTAGACGCCGACCTCGCCGAAGTCGCCGCTGCTGTCCTGCAGGCAGGCGACCCGTTCCGGGGGCGTTCCCCTGACCTGGAAGGTGAGGCGGACGTGGGCTGCCGGCCGTATGGGTAGCGAAAGCCCCACGTTGCGTGCCAGCCGCGCGGTGCTCAGCCCCGCGCACACCACGGCCGTTGCGTACTCTTCGCGGCCGACGGCGCTGAGCACCTCCACCGTGCCGCGGCCCGTCGGATGCAGCGAGATGACCTCGTCTGTCACCACAGAGTCACCCAGCGCGTTGGCCAGGCTCTCGACCGCGACACGGGTGCGGATGGCGCCGCCGTCCTCATCGAGCATCGCGGGACCGCGGTAGTCGGCGAGCAGCGGCATGCGGGCGTGAAGCTCGGCGCTGTCCACGGTCCGGACCGGTATGCCGCCGGCATCCTGCAGAATGCGCAGTCTCTCAGGAACGGGACCGCCCAGGGCGACCACTCCGTCCTGGGAGATCAGTTCGGCGCCCAACCGGTCGGCCCACTCGTTCCAGACGGCGCGGCCCTGCCGGGTGAATTCGACCAGGCGGGCGTCGTCGTGCGCGTGGCGGAAGATGCGGGACTGGCCACTGGACTGCCCGTGGCCTGGAACGCCGCTTTCATACACCCGCGCCGTCGTTCCGCGTTCGGCCAGTGCATAGGCGGTGCAGAGGCCGACGATGCCGGCTCCTACCACGGCCACCTCGGGAACCCGGTCCATTCGATCGCCTCATTTCGCGTCCCGGAGTTGCTCCCCTACGGAGCAGGGTTTAGGTTCATCTGTCGCCGCTGCGAACTGGTGGGTGGTCGGCATTGTCAGGCTCTATGTGACGCGACGGCGGAACCGTGTCTTCTTCAGCCTCACACCGGTCCGAAATATGTCAACCGGCCACCTCGGACCTCCAACGCCGCCACCGGCAACAAGAACATGAAGTCCCTCGTCTACGTCGACGTGTACATCCCCGACTCCGGTGAGACGCTCAAGCAGCTCACCGGGCCCGAGGATGGATCAGCCCGCAACGTGCCCGCCCCCAGCGCGCGGTCTTCAACTTCGTCGCCATCCCCGACAGTGGCGGCAACGCCGACCTCTACGCCAAGCCCGAACTCTTCCCGAAGTACCCTCCCGCCGACGTTGCCGCGAAGATCGATGACGCGGTGAAGCAGCGGTGGCAGTCGCTGGTACGCGAGCGCCGGCACCGCCAGGCCGCCGCCACGGGCGGCATCAAGGTGGAGACGAGGGCTCGTTTCGGCTACACCGCGGCGGTCGGCAGTACCGACGACGGACGCTTCCGGCGACTTACCGTGCACCTTCCGTCGGAGTATGCCCGCCGCTTGTTCGAGGCCCGTGGTGAGGGGGCTAGCTACCAGGAGATGCGCGGAATCATTGCCGAAGGGTTCAACGAAGTGTATTTCCAGCATGGCGGTGGCCGTGTGGACGACCGCGAAATTCCCCAGGCGGAAGTTCACGTAATTCCCCAGCTACTGACGTGAGCTGACGGTGAGGCAGACCGTGAGCTGTTTCCAACCTCAGCTTGAGCAGGTCAGATGCAAGGTGAGGACCGCACCCGCAGCAACCGCTTCAAGCGCTGAACACTTCGCGAAGCGCTGCAGGCGGTCGCGAGCTGGCAGGTCGGCAACGACGACGAAAGGCGGATCAGCGCGCCGGCTCAGACGTGCCTCGCGCCTGGTCACGGCTGGCGACCACCAGGTATCCATCGCTCTCGGGGTCGAAGGTGGTGGACTGCACCGTGAGCCCAACGCTCCGCAACTGCGCCACGAGGTCCTCGTACCGGTAGGGCCAGATGGACAACCGCTCCGAGCAGGCTCGCACTGCCCCATCCGGCTCGATCTGGGCGACCACGATCTCGAGGAAGTGTTCCTGCTCCCAGTGCTGCTCGATCTGCCAGTAGTAGCTGACGACCGCATCGCGGTCGTTGCGGCGGATGAGTCGATCGCGGACGTCTACCCGTGAGCCGGCGGAGCGCACGAGCTCCCAGTTGCGTGACGTGAGCACGAGGCGTCCGCCCGGATTCAGCAGCCGCGACATCGCGTCCAGTGCGGTCAGGCGCCCGGCTGCGCCCTCAGCGTGCCCGAGCGAGTTGCCGACACAGAACACCAGATCGAACGTGGAGTCCTCCAGGTGGTCGGGCAGCTCGTCCCAGCTCGCGCGGAGGGCTCGAAGCGAGACACCCTGCTCGTCGGCGGCCTTCTCGGTCCGGCGAACCATCCCACTGCTGGCGTCTGCGGCAACCACGTCAAGGCCAAGACTCGCAAGGCCGACGGCGAGCTGGCCGGTTCCACACGCGCAGTCGAGGACGCGCGCGTTGGGCGGCATAGAGCCCACGACATCGCTGTAGTAAACCGCGGCTGCCTTGGCGGGGGTCAACCTGTCGTCCCCGATCAGCCACTCGTATACGTCGGAAAGCGCCCCATAACCAGCCACCGCGATAACCTCCATCACTCGACGACACGCGGGCTAGACCACGCCTGCGATTCGGACCTTGCGCCTCGCACTGTGCCGGGCCGTGTCAGCGAAGCATTGAGGAGGACCCAATCACTTCCGGCCGCTGAGACTCCACCGGATTTCGTGGGAAACCGCGACACGCCGCACCGACGCAGGTCCCCACTCCACCGGCGCCCCAACGGCCACGATGGGGACCGCGGCCGGCAAGCGCGCGTTCACTGCGGAGCGCTTTAGGCACAGCCATCCAAACTGATTGCCGAAACGCCGCGTCCGGATGAAGGACCGCCAGGGAGCGCCTCTACTGCCACGTATCCCGACGACGTCCACCGGTTTTCCCTATTTGATCTTGTCGGTGGGGTTCCTGGGCCGCTTGTTCGGGCGGTAGCTAGGCCCGTTCATGATCACCTGATGGCTGGTGTTGATGAGCCGGTCCAGGAGGGACTCGGCGACGACGGGGTTGATACCAGTCGCTGGGCGCCAGGTTGCTGGTGATGATCAGAGACCGTCCCTGCCGCTCGGAGACGAGTTCATAGAGGTCGTCGGCCTGGGCCGCGGACAGCTGGCGCATGGCGAAGTCGTCGAGGATGAGGACGTCGGGGCGCACGAGTTCGCGGACGCGTTTCTCCCATGTGCGGTCCGCGTGGCCGCCGGCGAGGTCAGCGAGGATGCGGCTGGTCTTGGCGAAGCGGACGTGGGCGCCCTGGCGGACGGCGAGGTGGCCGAGGGCCTGGGCGATGTGGGTCTTGCCGACGCCGACGGGGCCGAAGAGGATGACCGATTCGCCGGCATGGAGCCAGCGCAGGGCTCCCAGGTCGCGGATCTGGGCGGCGGGCAGTTTCGAGGAAGCGGTGAAGTCGAACTCCTCCAGGGTGACCTGCTGCTCGAACTTAGCCCGCTGCAAACGCCGTTGGAACGCGACGGTCTCCCGGCGGGTGATCTCGTCCTGACAGAGGACCTTGAGGAAGTCGAGGTGGCCGAGCTCGCCTCCGTGGGCCTGGGCGAGGCGAGCATCGAGGGTCTCCAGCATGCCTGACAGTCGCAGGGCCTTGAGCGACTCCCGCAGGGCGGCGTCCATCACGGTCATCGGGCTTCCACCTCGGCTTCGTCGTGCACCTGGTCGTCGTGGTCGTCATCCGTCGCGTCGGGGGTCGCGACGGTGGCGAAGAGCCGGGCGGGGCCATGCAGGAAGGCGGCAGCCCCGGCATCACCGCTGGTCTCGTGCTCGGGGTCGGTTTCGGTGCCGGCGATGAGGATGCCCTTGATGGTGCGGTAGGACGGGTCGCCAACCGCGATGGCCCTCGCGCAGGCGGCCTCCAGCCGCGTCTCGCCGTACTTCTTCCGCAGCCCGAGGACCCCCTGGGCAGCGCGGAGCCGATAGAGCACGTTCACCTCCAGCAGCTGGTCGACGACCTCGCGGCAGGCGTCGCCAACCTCGGACGCCTGACTGCGGCACCAGACCGGCGTCCGCATCTGGAAGGCGATCTTCTCCGGCGGATAGTCGCTCTTGTCGGTGCGTTTTCCCTGGTCAAGGGCTGCGTGGGTCTTGACGAGGGAGCCGTCGTGGAAGACCTGGACCATCGTGGCGGTCGAGCGGACGTCGACGCGGCGGGCGATCAGCTTCCACGGCACCGAGTAGAGGGTGCGGCCGACCTTGATGTGGATGTCCGGGCCGACCGTGGCCGTCGACCAGCGGGCCAGCACGAACGGAGTCGGCGGCAGAGGCAGCAGTTCGGCCGCCTCCAACGCGTCGAACACGGTCATCGGGGCGGCCCCGCCCAGTGGCCGGCACTTGCGCCGACCGGCGACCTGCTGGCTCCAGGTCACGGCCTCGGTCTGCATGTGCTCGATCGAGGTGAACTCCCGGCCTCGCCAGAACGAGTCGCGGACATAGGGCATCGGCCGCTCGACCCGCGCCTTGTCCTTCGGCTTCGCCGCCCGGGCCGGATCGACCAACGCTCCGTAGTGGGTGGCGAGTTCGGCATACGCCTTGTTGATCTTCGGGTCGTAGAGGTCGGGCTTGTCGACACCGGTCTTGAGGTTGTCCGGGACGAGCCGGCGCGGGACGCCGCCGAAGTAGCGGAAGGCTGCGACGTGCGCTTCCGTCCATGCGTGCTGGTCCAGGTGCAGCACAGGCCGGACGAACATGTGCCGCGAGCACGGCAGGACCATCACGAACGCCCAGACCCGGTGGCGTTTCCCGGTCCGCGGATCGATCCACTGCCCGAGGAAGCCGTAGTCGATCTGAGCCTCTGATCCGGGCTCGATCTCGTCGCGCAACACGGTGACCTGTGACTTCGCCACCTCGTCTGGAAGTGTCGCGTGCACCCAGCGCCGGAACGAGGAGATCGACACCTGCAGCTTGTGCTCGTCACGCAGCCGCTGGTGGATCGTCGTGACGGTCACCGTCCCGAGCAGGCTCTTGATGTAGTCGCGGTACTGATCGATGTCCGGCCAAGTCACCTGCCTCAGCCGTCTGTCGATGAGTCCGGGGAACCACTCCTTGATCAGCTTCGACCAGTCGGCCTCGCTCATCGGAGGCCCGCCCGGGCTGATCCCGGCCGCTTCCGCCGGGGCCAGGTACTTTCTGACCGTCTTGCGGTCCACCCCCAGGGACGCGGCCAGCTCGCTCTTCGAGCGGCCTGCGTACCAGTGGACGTAGATCTCGGTGATGTCGACCACGACGAACGTTCTCCTCGCCATCCGGGCTGCCCATCGGCCATCCGAACTACGGGACGAGGACCAGCTTCGCGACGACCAGGTCCCTCGATCCCGACCTCCGCGCTACCCATGGCCAATTAGGAGAATTCGGGATGGGGAATTACACGACGCTCAAACCGCCCAACCTGGGGAAAACTTGATCGTCGACAGGCCGTGCTCTGGGACTGTCAGATGTCGAAACAAATGACGCTGACTATCTGGATCTCGATTACTGATGAGGCGCTAATACGCGATCTCTGAATTCAACGGTGACTGGGCGCTTCAGTTGGAGGGGTTATCTGTGGTGCTCAGCTGGCGGTCCGGGTCATAGGCGGAGGACGATCAGGGCGATGTCGTCGCGGGCGCCGCTGCTGACGCCGAGGTGCGCGAGCAGGGCGTCGGCGAGGTGTTCGGGCTGGTGGCGGGTATAGCGGGCGAGTGCGTCGGTGAGGCGTTGCAGGCCGGCGTCGATATCCTCGCCACGGCGTTCGATGAGGCCGTCGGTGTAGAGAACGAGGGTGTCGCCGGGGGTGTAGGGCAGCTCAGCCTGGGGGCGGGGAACGTGTTTGGGACGGGCTGCCAGCGGAGGGTCGGTGGCCTGATCGAGCAAGGCGCAGGTTCCGTCTTGGTGGAGCAGGACCGGGGGCGGGTGGCCGGCGCTGCTGTACGTGACGCGGCGAGCGCGGGTGTCGACGATGGCCTGGACGACGGTGGTGGCCATCGCATCCTCCACGTAGCGTGCATACAGGCCCAGGCAGTCCAGGGCCCTCGCGGGATCTTCGACGGCCCGGACGGAGGCGGACAACGCGCTGCGGAGCATGCCCATGACGGCGGCGGCTTCCAGGCCGTGGCCGACGACGTCGCCGACTGCGACGGCGAATCTGTTCTCGGGCAGGTCGATGACTTCGTACCAGTCGCCGCACACGTTCAGTGACCCGGCGGCGGGCAGGTAGCGCACCGCGGTGTCCCGGTGCCGGGCCAGGTGGGGCGAGTGGAGCATGGCCTCCTGCAAGGTGACGGCGACCTGGCGTTCCCGGGCGTGGGCTTGGCGCAGTTCCTCGTTCAGCCGCTGAAGCTCGCGCGCCCGCACGTACAGTTCGACCTCCATCGCCTCCGCGTTGCTCAGCGCCTCGCCTTCTTGCAGGCGAGGGTGGGAGAGGATGAACGCGGTCACGTCCTCCCCCCGGTGGATGATCCACGCCACCTGCCCATCCGGCCCGACCACCGGAGTGTTGATCGCGGACCACCACCGCTCCTCGAACACGCCGGGCTGCTCGGCCACGGGAATGTCGTACTTCATCGGCGCCATCGTGTCCCGCTCCTTCGAGCGCAGCACCCGGTGCAAGGAGGCGTGCAGCTTTCGCACCCCTTCAGCATCCGGGTCCGCCGGATTGCCAGGAAAGGCCTCGAAGAGGTGCCGTCCGAGCAGATACTCCCGAGTGCAGCCGGTCACCTGGCAGGCCGCCTCGTTGACGTCAGCGATCACCAGATCCGGGCCCAGCACCATATAGGGGCTGGGAGTGACCGCGAACAACGCCTGGTAGTCGATCCCCGGCCTCGCCGCACGGTGCGGCCCTGCATCCTCAGCAGGGATGTTCTCGTCCCTCACCCCTACGTTGTAGCGTGCGTCGGCGCCCTCGGCACCTGGGCACATCGCCTGCCTCGTCCCGCCAGCCTCTGACACGTGCCCTCACAGTTCAGCAGGTCTTGGATGGCGTCGAGGATCTGGCCGGCCCCGCTCCAAACCCGACCAGGTCATCGCCGACAAGGCCTACAGCTCCCGAGGATTCCGCGCCTACCTGCGCAAACGCGGTATCGCGTGCACCATCCCGGAGAAAGCCGACCAGCAGCGACACCGGCTGGGCCGCGGCCGTCGCGGCGGCCGGCACCGGCATTCGACCGACAGATCTATCGCCGCCGCAACGTAGTCGAGCGCTGCTTCAACCGCCTCAAAGGCTTCCGCGGCATCGCCACCAGATACGACAAGACCGCCGCCTCCTACGAGGCAGCGGTCAGTCTCGCGTCATTCCTGCTCTGGGCAAGATCAGTTTGAAGACGGACCCTAGTAGCCGCGGGGCGCTATGTGCTGATCGTGGCCGCCGGTCTATGCACGAGCGGGCGTGCGCAGGGCGAGCATGGCGACGTCGTCGTCGTTGTCGCCGGGCCGGGCCTGCTCCAGTAGCAGGTCGCAGAAAGCATCCAGGGGGCGGTGGGCAAGAGAGGCAGCGTGTCGACGCAACCGTTCCAGTCCGTGGTCGATGGAGTGGTGTGGTGACTCGACCAGGCCGTCGGTGTAGAGCAGGACAGTGGTGCGGGGCGGCAGGACGGTGAAGACATCGGGGCGAGGCCGGGTCACCCCGGTCCCGAGCAGAATGCCGTGGACGTCGGTGAGGTAGCGGGCACGGCCGTCATGGCTGACCAGCAGCGGCGGAGGGTGGCCGGCGTTCGTCCAGCACAGTTGCCACAGCTCGTCGTCACCGAGAGAAAGGGTGGCCAGGATCATGGTCGCCATAGGGACCTCGGCTACGTGTTTCACGGCGTTGTCGAGCTGGGTGACGACGGCGCTGGGCATGGCCTCAGGCTGGGACCATGTGAAGGCGCGCAGCATATTGCGGACCTGCGCCATGCCGGCTGCGGCGTCGAGGTCGTGTCCGACGACGTCGCCGATGACCAAGGCGTGGGAACTGTCGGTCAGAGCGAAGGCGTCGTACCAGTCACCGCCGACGGAGGACGCGTGCGCAGCGGGTACGTAGCGTGCCGTCATGTCCACCCCGGGCACGGTGGGGAGCTGGGGCAGCAGGTGGCGCTGCATGGTTTCGGCGACCTTGCGCTGGCGCTGGTACAGGCGCGCGTTGTCCAGGGCCAGGCCCGCCCGGCGGGTGATGTCCTCCAGCAGCGGCAGATCGGAGGCGGTGAAGGCGCGAGGATGTCTCGAGCGTCCCAGGGTCAGCGCTCCGAGCACGTCGCGCAGACCTCGGATGGGCGCGATGACAGCGGAGTGCATGCCCGTCTCGGTGAACAAGCGCCCCTGCTCGACAGCGATTCCGGAATCGGGCGGACCCTGATAGGTGGCAGGGCCGGCGAGCGAGGAGGCGGCGCCGCGCAGAGCCCGCGACAGGGGCATGGGGGACTCCTCCGGAACGGGGGGCATGGGCCCTTGCAGGTCCTCCCGCTCGACCAGGATTCCGTCCCTGTACTCCGTCACCAAGGCGCGTCGTACCTCGTCTTTTTCGGTGAGCAGATCGATCACCGACCAGTCCGCGAGCCGGGGCACCGTCAGGACCGCCAGCCGGCGCAATGCCTCCTCCACATCCAAGGTGGACGTCAGCTGAGTGGTCGTCTCCGCCAGCAGAGCCAGGCGGTCCAGCTCCGTCAGCGGTGCTGGGACCTTGACGCCCTCGTCAGATACGCCCCGATTCGACTCGTACAAGAGCACCAGCGCACCCGCCTTGTCCGATCCGCAGGAGTAGGGCGCGACGAGCCAGGACATCTGGACGAGCGTGCCGTCCCCGCGGGCGAACCACTCCAAGTCGCCGTGCTCGGTTCTCCCGGCGAGAATCGCGTTTCTCAGCTGACAGCGCGTGCGGGGCGTGGCGTGCCCGTGACTGTCGCGATGCAGCAGCTCGTGAAAATCCTCCCCGGCGAGCTCCTCGAAGCTGTGGCCCAGCCCACTCTTGGCCGCGTCGTTGGCCGAGACGATGAGTCCGCCGTCGTCAACGACAATGACAGCCGTCTGCACGTCCTCCAGGGTTGGTCCAAGCAGGACGCCAGACCACGTCTGGGGACCGGAGACGTGCGAATCTCCGGTGTCCGTGCCAGTTATGTCCATGAATCTCCTCGGCGGATGCGGGCCTACCCGAAGGTACCCCTCCGCGCGCCGACAGCGACGGACAAGATCAGCCGTGGCATCTCAGGCCACCTGTGACACGCCGCGCACGCACTGCCCGCAGAGTGACGACCGCAGCGCCCCTGGTAGCAGAGCCCGATCCCAGCAGCGGCAGCCTCGATCGGGCTCCGATACCAGCGCCCGGTGCCTGCGGCACTGCACGGTCGGAGGTCGGCGCGGGATTTTGCTCTCCTGTGGGGTAGACGGGGCGCATGAACGCCGAAACGCTGAACGTACAGGCCGCTTCGTATGGCGGCGCGCTGTGGCTGATGGTGGCGGGTGTCGCCGTCGTCGTCCTGGTCGCCGGATTTTTCATCGGTACCCGACACTCCGCCCGGCGCCGTGTGTCAACGTCTCCGCCGCAGGCCGCACAAGCACGCCGCGACCTGGCGGACCCCGCACACCGCGGCGACGGATGGAGCACCCCCGAGGACGACCCGGAGCAAGGACATCCTCACCGCTGACGCATATGGCAGTCCAGCAGTTCACCACGTGCTTGGCGCCGCGCCGTATTGGCGGTTGGGGGACAGGGCTCAGCTTTCTGCGCGTTCGACGACGTTCGGATTCCGCACAGGTCGCCTACCTGGCTCGGCGCACTCGGCGTCCAGCTCGACGGTGAGGTGGGGGGCACCTTCGTCGTCTCCGGCAGCGACGTGTGCAGCCAGCCGGGGGAGTCGTGGGGACCCGGGTGCGCCCCCTCCCAGCCGGATCGATCGAGTGGTCCCGGGCGGCCCCCGGATCCCCGGCCCGGCCAGCCTCATGGCGCCGAACGCAACCGTCGCACCGGCCTGTCGCCGAGCCGGACCTTGTCGGGGTGGGTCGGCTCTCAGCGGGTTTCGATGGGTTCGATCGTGACGGACTTGATGACGATGTCGCCGGCGGGGCGATCGTTGCGAGGGTTGATGTCGGTGGTGGCGATGGTGCCCACCACCCTCTTCCCGGCGTCGTTGGTGACTTCGCCGAAGATGGTGTGCTTCCCGGTTCTCCTGTTGACGCGGGCGTGCCGGCATAGTGCCGTGAGCGGTGGTCATGTGACACGCGGCACGGTGCCGGTGGTCCCTGTCCGTCCCTCGCGTCGGATGGAGGGCCACGAACCTGCCGGTCTGTGGCCGGGCAGCCGGAGGCCCTGGGCAGTCATAACCCGAAAGCTCAGGGTCTCCCGCCCGTGGTCCTCGCTGGCCGCGTCGGCGTGGCGACGATGACCGGTGCTCTTCTCGGCGCTGTCACAGCAGCTTCTCCACCCGGCTGTGTACAAGGCGCCGAAGCCACCCGAACCGACACCCGCACCGTCTTCACGCCCCTGCGAAGTCCGCGGAGGACCCTTGTCACGAGGGTGCTAAGCGCAGGGTAGTCCGCGCGGCCCTGGAACTGACGCACCCACCTCAGAGCGGCTCGGGGTTCTGTCCCGAGTGCGCAGTGAAGGGGAGTGGGTGAGGCTGGAGAAATGAGGGAACGTTCCGTGATCGTCTGCCTGCCCGTGAAGGGTGAAGGTCGGCGCGTGTGGGTGGACAGGAAACTTGTGGGCGCGGCGCACAGTCTGCGTGATCTGACCGAGCTGCTGCGGCGTGCCGGCTGGGAAGACCTGGACGAAGTCGACGTGGCCGTCCTGCCGGTTGTCGAGTGGCACGGAGGCGGCCCGGAAATCTGGTCACCGGGCGGCTGACCACCACGCCCACCGACGCTTTCCACAGAACGCCGTGGATCAGTGACGCTCCATCCCGGCCGACCGCATGGATCGCCCCTTGTCTTGTCGAAACTGGTGGGCCGGCCGCCTTGGCTTCCACGGCGCTTGCGGCTGGCCCGCTGGTCCCTCGGCTCGGGGATGGTGTGCTTGATCTGGCGTCTTCGCAGGTAGCGGCGGTTTCCGCGGGATGAGTACGCCTTACGCCGCCGAGGTGATCGGGCCGGGTGCGGGGACGCCCGCCTTCCTGTCGGGTCACCCTGACACGTTCCACGACCGGGATGAGTTGCGGGGCGTCGCCCCACTGCCCCGGCGTGAGCAGGAACGCGAGCGGTCGCCGGCCTCCCTCGCCGGCCAGGTAAGCCTCCTGAGGCATGCCGTCACACAGATGCCCTCCTCAACGCGGCACGGCCACCTGGCCGGTGCCACGATGTTGTCGGGTGCCCTCCGCCCGGCACAGCACAGGGTGCCCCTGCCGTGCGCGGCTTTCTGCCCCCTCGGCCGCGCACGGCATCCCCACCCACAGTTGTCCGAGGGCGGCGAGTCGGTGAGCTTGTCCGCCGTGAGCTTGGCCCGCCTGGATCGTGCGTTCGACAGGGACAGCCCGAGATTCACGGGATGCTCCAGGCCGTCGAGGACGATTGTCTCTGTGTGCCCTCTGGGGACGGTACGGGCCCTTGTACTGCGCGAGGGCCGCAACCGCCCTGTTCGAAGGCGCTCACACCCACCATGGCTTTACGGCCGCTTCCAGTTCCGGACCAGTGCCGTGATGCCGAGCTGTTCCAGGCGTTCGCGCTGGCCGCAGGCGGCGTTCGCCCTTCGTGGTGCGGGAAGTGTTGTGGCGGCGCATAGGTCGGTGTCGGTCAGAACGAGGTGCACGCAGCATCCACTCCTTGTACGGAGTCGATCCGCACCCGCTTACGTTCCCCGTCGCGCGCCGGCGTCAGCTCTCCTTGTCGACGAGACCAGGCCGGGGCGGGCGGCGACGTCTTAAGAACCGGGAGTACGGGCCGGATTCGGTCCGGGACTCCGTCCATTCGCCCCGCTGCCGGCGGCACGCCACTAGCGTTCCGCGGCGAGGTTACGCCGACGGGTGAAATGGACGCGCATCCGCCAGCATGGTCGGCATCGCACTATGGGACACCTGAGCACCGCGCTCCACCACCGGGCCTCGAGCCGCAGCCCGTTGATCTCCGCATCCAAGTAAGGGCCTGTCGGAAATTGCCGTGTTGCTCCGCGTGGTTCGGATCGTCGATCTGGTATGGGTATGTCTGGTGAAGTTCGTAACCAACTGGCCGTGAAGTTCGAGGTGTTGTTTCCGCATCTGGACGAGCGGCAGCGGCGGCTGCTGATGGGGGCCGAGGTCCGGATCCTGGGTAGCAGATCTTCGCGGTTGGCCAGCAGGCCGTGAGACCGACCGCGAGGTTCTGGCACGTGAAGCCATGTGCCAGAACCGTGCCAAGTGGTCGGCTCCGGAAGTCCTTCGGGGGTTGACTTGAGCACTCGTCTTGCGGAGTCCAGGTAGCGGAACGGACGTGCCATCTCGTTGCGCATGACGCCAGCGTGGCCCATCTGTGCCCAGTTGGGAGATCCGGATGAGGAACCTGTCTGGGGCAGCGGATCCGCCTAGTTTCCGTCCACGGTTTCCGGGCTGGCTGGCCGCTGCGTGTCAGCCGCGTACGGCAGCCAGGCACTCGTCGTATAGGTCCATGATTTCGCTCTTGCCGTCGTTGGCGACCCACGTCATCGACGCGGCATCCAGGCACGCGAACGCCGTCGCGATCACCGCGCGGGCCTTCGCGCCCTCGGTGCCGGTAGCTGCGTCCATCCGGGTTTCGATGAGCGGCAGCAGGTTCTCCTGGAACCGCAGTCGCTTTTCGAGCCAACCGGCACGCAGCGAGGCGGTGTTGTGCAGGAGGCGGAACCGCTCCAGGGCGTGTTCTCGGCTGTCGTGCAAGGCCAGTACGGCAGCAACCCCTGCGCGCAGGGCCTCCCAGATACCGGCATCGGCGGGCTGTTTGCTGATCGTGTCCATCAGGACCTGCCCGAACCGGTCCTGGTCGCCGCCGAGAAGGTCCTCCTTGGTGCCGAAGTAGCGGAACAGGGTGCGCTGGGAGACGCCGGCCTCCCGGGCGATCTGGGCGATGGTCGTCTCGTCGTAGCCCTGCTCGGTGAACAGGCGCAGCGCCGTCTCGAGGATCTCCTGGGAAGCCAGCTGCCGTGTCCGGTCCCACAGCGTGGTCGGTGCGCCCCTCGCTGACTTGGCTTCCTGCTTCATGCCACCAGACTAGCCCAGCACTGCCAGTCCGACAGTCACATGGTGCTTGGCAGTCGCTGCCAAATTGCCATACGCTGCCAGAGCGGTGGCCCAGCACCGCCCACTGCCCCACGGACAGAGGCATCCCCCCGCCCAGAAGTACGCAAAGGAGCGCATCATGCCTGCACCCACAGCTTTGATCACCGGTGGAACCAGCGGCATCGGCAAGGCGACCGCCGAACTGCTCCACTCCCGCGGCTACCGCGTCATGGTCACTGGCCTCGGCAATGTCGCCGACGCCGGACTTCCCGAAGACGTCACGGCTGTCCGGGCCGACGCACGGTCCCTGCCGGACATCGACCGGGCGATGGACCAGGCGCGCCGCCAACTCGGCTCCCTGGACCTGCTCTTCCTCAACGCGGGCATCTCCCGCCCCGGCCCGATCGAATCAACCGACGAAGACGCTTTCGACGCCCTGTTCGACATCAATGTCAAGGGAAACTTCTTCACCTTGCAAAAGGCGCTGCCGCTCCTCAACGAGGGCGCCTCGGTCGTGTTCACCGTGGGCGCCGCCGAAGGGCTCGGGGCCGTGATGACAGCGGCCAAGGGCGCTCTGCTGCCCCTCATGCGGTCCCTCGCGCTCGAACTCGCCCCCCGCCGCATCCGCGTCAACGCGGTCAGCCCAGGAATGATCAACACCCCTGCCTACAGCAAGATGGGTGTCTCCCAGGAAATGATCGACTCCTGGGCCCGGGACGTCCCGCTCGGCCGCGTCGGCGCTCCCCGTGACATCGCCGAAGCCGTGGCCTTCCTCGCCTCGGACGCCGCCGGCTACATCACCGGCGACAACCTCACCGTCTCCGGCGGCGTCGGTGTTCACTCCAACGCCTGACGAGCAATTTTCGCTCTGTCCCGCAAGGCTCACCGGATCCGAGCTCAGGCTGTGGCCCTGGCGAGCCAACGGCCTGTGCGGGAAGCCGGCCCCGCCCTACTTCGTTCTCCACCACGGATAGATGGGCCGCTCTCCTTCCATGCCCGTGTGCTCCGCCGTGCCCTTGGAACTGACAGGCCTTCCCACCCCGGCGGCCCGCACCAGGGCCTCCCGCACGGCCGGCCATGGCGGCTCCGGCACCGACATCGCACCCGGCAGGAGAGGCCCCACCCGCCTCGGCGTACCAGGCGATCACCGTCCAGCGCAGATCCCGCCCCGAGCACGCGTGACGGCCGAGCGCTGCCGCGATCGGAACGGTCTCCTCGGCCGGCATCGGCACCGAGCCACGCCCGCTCCTCTGCCAACCCGCTGACCGCGCCGCTGCGGATCCCTGACTGAGGGCCTGGGGACGGGCCCCGCAGGGCTTCGACGGTGCCACGCTCTGCGCCTGCACGCTGCTGTGGCCGGGCCGCGGACCGCGTCGAGGGGTCAAGACATGGTCAATTCGGTGTGCACGAATGCGGCGATCGGGGGTACATGCCGACACGGACGAGACACCGGGAGGGGTCGTGGTGGACGGCAGAGTTTCGGAAGCGATACCAGCGGCTTGGGTATCAGAAGGAGCCGAGCAGGCGCGCCGACAGGAGTCCGAGGCTGAGCGCGCCGACCGGCAGTGGAACGAACTGATGCAGGAAATTCGGGTCGCGCAGACTGGTGTCCAAATCCTCTTCGGTTTCCTGCTGAGCGTGGCCTTTACGCCGGCTTTCGGACACCTGTCCGACATAGACCGGATCATCTACATCACCACGGTCGTGCTCGGCGCGACTGCGACCGGTGCACTCATCGCACCGGTCCCGTTTCACCGGTGGGTGTCTGGCCGCAGTATCAAGGCGCAGGCAGTGCGCTGGGCCGCGCGGCTCACCTTCATCGGCCTGGCGCTGCTGATTGCCACGCTCACTTCGGCCTTGTTCCTGATCCTGCGGGTGGCCACGCATGACGGCTTCGTCCCGTGGCTGGTCGGCGGGGTGGTGGCCTGGTACCTCGCGTGCTGGGTGGTGCTGCCGTTGTGGGCGCGGCAGCGGTACACCACCCTGGCGGAGGAGGCCGCCGACTGACGACAGGCGCGTCCCGGGGGGCATCATCAAGCCTTCCGTGCCGGAGGCGGGACTCGACGGGCGACAGCGGACCCGAGGTCCCGGCGCAGAGCGCCGCCTGCGGCGCGCCCACAGGCCGCCGCGTTCAGCGCCTGACCCGCCAGGGGGCTGGTTACCCCGACGGCGGGTGCGTGCGGTGCGTGCTGGGTGAGCTGGCGGTCGAGCTCGGTGCGGATGTCGGAGCACGGTTGTCCGGTGCGGGCGGCCCAGTGGGCAATCGGTTCCGACACATGCCGGGTTGGATGTCGGTCGCCTTCCAGATGCCGCGCAGCGCGTCCCACCCGTTTCTCAGGGGAGAGCGCGTGCGGGGCATGGCGTGCCCGTGACCGTCGCGATGCAGCAGCTCGTGAAAACCCTGCCCGACGAGTTCCTCGAAGCTGTGGCCTTGGCCGCGTCGTTGGCCGAGACGATGACTCCGCCGTCGTCAACGACAATGACAGCCGTCTGCACCCTTGTGCGCCACCATCTGCGTGTGACCGGTAACCGGCAGACTCCCTGTCGGATGCCCGGCTGCCGTGGCTTGCGTCGACATAAACGGCTGGGGCCGTGCTGTCGGAGGCGGCTTGTATCCTGCACGCATTCGACGATCGGACGATCACGGGTACGGGCATGCGGGCACGGGGCGGGCGTCCAGGGCGGGAGCGCGGGGATCTCGATGAGTGACGCACATCCGATACGAGGCCGCAGACCGGGCCTCTCGGTCGGCGCGCGCATAATCGCCGGGGTCGTCCTCGCCGTGATCGGGGCCCTCGGCGCCTGGCTCCAGCACGACGCTCCCGGCCGGAGTGCGGAGCCGCGTACGGAGTTCACCGCGAACAACCCGCCCGCCGGTCTGCCCACCGCGCTCACCACCGGCCAGCACCTCCACTGGTCCAGCTGCACCTCGCCGTCCACCGCACGCACGGGCTACGACTGCGCCACCATGAAGGCCCCCCTCGACTACCGGAAACCCGAGGGCAGGACGATCGACGTCGCCCTGATCCGCCGCAAGGCCACCGGCCCGAACGCCCGGCGCATCGGCTCACTGGTCCTCAACTTCGGCGGCCCCGGCGTGTCCGGCGTGAGCGGACTGCCCGAATTCCTCAACCAGTACGAGCCGCTCCTCGACCGCTACGACCTGGTCTCCTTCGACCCGCGCGGTGTCGGCGCGACCATCCCCGTGCGATGCGGGAAGACCGCGGACGACACCGGCTACAACGGGGCCGACGCCTGCGCCGAGCACTCCGGGGCGCTCCTCCCGTACATCGGCACCTCGCACACCGCGGGCGACCTCGACCTGATGCGCTACCTCCTCGGCGACGAGCGGCTGCACTACTTCGGCGTCTCGTACGGAACGGCGCTCGGCGCGGTCTACGCCCACATGTACCCGTCACACGTCGGACGGCTCGTCCTCGAAGCGTCCGTCGATCCGACCGAGGACCTCGACGAGGAGCAGGTATCGCAGGTCAAGGCGGTCCAAGCGGCGTTCGACCGGTTCGCCGCGTACTGCGCGGCGCGTATCCGCCACTGCCCGACCGGCGACGGGCCCGAGGAGGCCGCGCGGCGCATGGCGCGCCTGGCCGACCGCCTGGCGAAGAAGCCCGCCCCGGCCGGCGCCGGAAGGAACCTCGACGCCGACCACCTCGCGTACGCCGTCAGCGACCATCTCGATCTCGGCACGGACGGCTGGGCGCCGCTCGCCAAGGCCCTCACCGCGCTGATCGACCACAACGACGGCCGTCCGCTGAGCAAGGGCGCGGACGACATCGGCTCCGCCGACCGCGCGGCGACCCCGCGCGACAACAGCCGCGCCGCCCGGACCGCGATCACCTGCGCGGACTCCAGCCTGCGCCCCGGCTTCGAACGCCTCGACCGGGACGAGGCCCGCATCAAAGCCGCCTCACCCGTCTTCGGCGCGGCCTGGTCCACCGGCGTCTACCTCTGCTACGACTGGCCGTTCGACGGCGAGCGCGCCACGCTCCAGGTGAACGCCGACGGCGCGGCCCCCGTCCTGGTGGTCGGCGGCACCGGCGACCCGACCACCCCCTACTCCGGCGCCCGTCATATGGCCCGCGCCCTGGGCGACGGCGTCGGCGTCCTCCTGACGGCGGAGGAGGAGGGCCACGGCACATACCCGCAGAACCGCTGCGTCACGGGGACGGTCGACCATTACCTCCGCACGGGCCGCACCCCGGCCCCGGGGACGGTGTGCCGGGGCAGCATGTCCTGAGGCTCGTACGGATCCGCCGGGCGGCCGTCAGCACACCGGCAACCCGCCTGCTGGCAGGAACTGTTCAGCAGGTTCGCATCGACGGTGTACGGACGTTCAGGTAGGCGGTAACGGCAAGATCGGCCACTATTTCCGGCATGACACGAGAGCACCAGGGGGTTGAGGACTGCTTCGTCTGCCGAAAGCGCAGGGATTCCGCAGTGATGCCGGGAGGACTGAGAGCGCGGCCGCGCAGGGGTGCTGCGCGGCGGGTGACGCGTTCGCGTTTGCGTGGCTCGACGCCCTCCCTCACGCCGCAGCAGCGGTAGTTCGTACTGGATGGCCTCGTCCGCGGCCACCATGTCGATGGAATTCGAAGACACCGGCACGGTACTGAGGACTCACCGCCCATGCGGCGCGTCCGGCGGCACAGGGGACGTACGCACCCCCGACCGTCCGAATAAACGGATGGTCGGGGGCGAGCGTGACGCAGCCCGCGATCGCTGCGGCGGCACCGGTACGAAAGATCGTGCGAGGCCGGGCGCGAGTGCCAGCAACTGTTGCGCAACCACGACCCGCAGTCCCTCTCCAGGCGCAGCCGGCTGGGCGAGCGAGGCACCCCGCAGGGGACGCCGTCCTGCCTGGGGTTTCGTGGACATACCCGAGGGAGACACCGGCGGGGTTGCCGTACCCGGGCCCCGATCCGGCGATCGTCTCCGGAGCGTTAGCATGCGGGACATGTCGGATGCACTGCCCCGCCTGGAGCCCCTCACCCTGCAAACCGAGCCCGCGGCGCTCGAGGACCTGCGCACCCGGCTGCGTACGACACGCTGGCCGGACGCGCCCGAGGACGCCGGGTGGGCTCTCGGGACGGACATCGCCTACCTCCGTGAACTCGTCGCCTACTGGGCGGACGGGTTCGACTGGCCGGCGCAGGAGGCCGTGCTCGCACGGCTGCCCCACTTCCGCATCCGGCTCGGCGGCCTGGGGATCCACCTCGTGCACGCCCGGGCCGTCGCGCCGACCGGGCCCGTCCTGCCGCTGGTCCTCAGCCACGGCTGGCCGGACTCGTTCTGGCGCTACTCGAAGGTGATCCCGCTCCTGACCGATCCCGGCGCGCACGGCGGCGACCCGGCCGACGCGTTCGACGTGGTCGTGCCCGACATGCCCGGCTACGGGTACTCCGACCGGCCCACCGGGCCGCCGCTCGACTCCATCACCGTCGCCGGCCTGTGGGCGGAGCTCATGGGCGTTCTCGGATACGCGCGGTTCGGCGCGGCGGGCGGCGACGTCGGCAGCCACGTGAGTCGCTATCTCGCGCTCGACCACCCCGACCGGGTAGTGGCCGTCCACCGGATGGACGGGGGCCTGCCCGTCTTCACCGGCGATCCGGCCGATCTCGCCGCCGAGGAGCGCGCCTGGTTCGACGAGGTCGCGGCCTGGGGCGCGAGCGAGGGTGCCTACGGCGCCATGCATCGTACGAAGCCCCAGACCGCCGCCGTCGGGCTCACCGACTCACCGGCAGGGCTCGCCGCGTGGATCGTCGAGAAGCTCCGGGCCTGGAGCGACTGCGACGGCGACATCGAACGGAGTTTCACGAAGGACGAGATCCTTACGAACGTCACGCTGTACTGGCTCACGGGGACCATCGGCTCGTCGATGCGCATGTACCACGCGAACTCCGCCATCCCGCCGCGGCAGCTCGCCCGCCGGGTCGAGGTGCCGTCCGGGTTCTCGCTGTTCCGCGGCGACATCGTCCGCCCGCCGCGGGCCTGGCTCGAGCGCACGGCGAACGTCGTGTACCTGAACGAACCCGCGCGCGGCGGGCACTTCGCGCCGTTCGAGGAACCCGAACTGTACGCGGAGGAACTGCGGGCGTTCTTCCGGCCCTACCGTGCGGCAGCGCTGGGCTGAGGACGCCGTCGCCCCGACGCGGCGGCCGACCGGGAACGTAGGAACACCCGCACGAGTACATCGAGTCGACGGACCGTTCGGGACTCCCGAGCCTCCGCCACACAGGTCATCGGCCGGCCGAAGAGGGGTGTTCCCGCGGATGCGGAACCGCCGCGGCGGTTTCTGGTCCCCCGGGGGGAATCCGGCTGTGGATGTCGTGGAACAGGTTCCGCATCGCCATGCGGAAGATCTCGGCCTGGTGATCGGCGAGGAACGAGGTGTGCCCGAACACCTCGAGGACGACCAGGCCGTGCAGGTGCCCCCACGCGCTCAGGACCAGAGCGGTCGCGGGTGGCGGTAGGTCTCGCCGACCGGTCGGCGGCAGCTGGTCCAGGTACGCGAGCAGCGCAGCCGAGAGACCAGGGGTGTCGGCAGCGGCGAGTTGCGCGGTGGTGAACCCGTCGAACAGCTCGCGCTCGAAGATCGCGCTCATCCGCCGCACGGCCTGGGTGGTCGGGCCCTCGACGGGAGCCGCGTAGTACCGCAGCGGGGTTCCGTAGAGGAGTTGGAACCGCTCGGGATGGGCGATGGCCCAGTGGCGGTACCCCTCGGCCGCGACGAGCACGCGCTCCTGGGCCGAGTCCTCCGTGGCGGCGTCGACAGCGGCCTGCACGGCGTCGGTCAAGTCGTCGTATGCCTTGGCGATGAGCGCCGTGACAAGGTCGTCGCGGCTCGGAAAGTAGTGGTAGAGCGCCTGCACGGTCATACCCAGGCTACGGGCGATCGCGCGCAGGGACAGAGCCGCGGGACCGTTTTCGGTGATATGGCGCTCAGCCGCGTCCAGGATCTCCTGGACAGCCGCCGCCCGCCGCCGCTGGCGCAGAGAGGGCGGGGCGGCTGCGTGTTCGTCAGTGGGCATGCGGCGACCGTACGACGGCAACTCGACCCGCGCATCACGAAGTTGAGGACTGTGGAGAAAATCTGACACTGCCAAATCTTCCGCTCTCTCACTAGCGTCGTAGCGGCGACGAGGTGCGCCATCACATCTGCCCCTGTGGGGACGAACAGGCGTTGCGGGGACCCGAGTCGGCGTCCCCTCGCGGCGTCGGTCGCTTGACCTTGTCCTCACGAAGGACGCAAAGGAGATCGTGCGTGTTTGAACGCATAGCCGAACTGGTGATCCGCCGGTCCCGGCTGGTACTGGTCGTCGCTGTAGTGGCTGTGGCCCTCATGGGCGCGGCGGGCGCCGGCGCCTTCGGGAGGTTGCTGGGGGGCGGCTACGACGATCCGGCCTCCTCGTCCAGCCGTGCCATGGACGTCATCGACGAGAGGTTCGGCGGGGAGACGAACCTGGTCCTGCTGGTCCGCGCCTCCGGGGGCCGTGTCGACGCACCGGCGGCCCAGCGGAGCGGCCTGGCTCTGGTGGCCGACCTCAAGAAGGAGCGGAATCTGGGGAACGTGGTCTCGTACTGGGACACGGCCAGTGCCGATCTCCGTTCCGAGGACGGCCGCGAGGCCCTGGTGCTCGCCCATGTGAAGGGCGACGGCACGGAGCGGGACGAGAACGCCAAGAGCGTCATCGACGCCTACTCAGGACCGTACGAGGGCGCGCTCACGGTCCGGGCCGGTGGTGGCGCCGCCGTCACGAGCGAGATGGGGAAGCAGTCGGGCGAGGATCTTGTACTGGCCGAGTCCATCGCCGTACCGCTCACCCTCGTGCTGCTCCTGGTCGTCTTCGGCAGCGCGGTGGCGGCTCTGCTGCCGCTGGTGATCGGCACCATCGCCATCACGGGCACGTTCGCGGAGCTCTACGTCCTCGGCAGCGTCACCGACGTCTCCGTCTTCGCGGTCAACCTGACCACGGCACTGGGCCTCGGCCTCGGCATCGACTACGCCCTGCTGATGGTCAGCCGATTCCGGGAACAGCTCGCGGCAGGGGCGGGTGTGGACGACGCCGTCACGAGCGAGATGGGGAAGCAGTCGGGCGAGGATCTTGTACTGGCCGAGTCCATCGCCGTACCGCTCACCCTCGTGCTGCTCCTGGTCGTCTTCGGCAGCGCGGTGGCGGCTCTGCTGCCGCTGGTGATCGGCACCATCGCCATCACGGGCACGTTCGCGGAGCTCTACGTCCTCGGCAGCGTCACCGACGTCTCCGTCTTCGCGGTCAACCTGACCACGGCACTGGGCCTCGGCCTCGGCATCGACTACGCCCTGCTGATGGTCAGCCGATTCCGGGAACAGCTCGCGGCAGGGGCGGGTGTGGACGACGCCGTCCGGCGCACAGTGAGCACCGCGGGCCGTACGATCGCGTTCTCCGCCGCGACCGTGGCCGCCGCTCTCGGCGCCCTCCTGGTGTTCCCGCAGTACTTCCTGCGTTCGTTCGGCTATGCCGGGGTCGGTGTCGTCGCCATCGCCGCCGTCAGCACCCTGTTCGTCATGCCGGCCCTGTTCGTCGTCCTGGGCCACCGCGTCAACAGCGGGCGGCTGCCGTGGGCGAAGCTCCGCCGCACCGACGCCCGCGTGCCGCCGTGGGGACGGCTGGCCCGCATCGTCATGCGGCGCCCGGTGCTCACCGCGCTGCCCGTGCTCGCGGTACTGCTGCTGGCGGCGAGCCCGCTGCTCGGGATCTCCTTCGGCACGCCGGACGAACGCGTGCTGCCCGAGGACGCCCACAGCCGCCAGGTCGCCTCGGCACTGCAGCGGAACTTCAAGGGCAACGACGACGCCGCCCTCCACGTTGTCATCGACAAGCCCCTGAGGAGGGCCCCACTGCAGTCGTACGCGGTCGCGCTGTCCCGACTCGAAGGCGTCGTCCACGTCGAGACCAGCGCAGGCACCTACGCCGACGGACGCTCCACGGCGACCGGCTCCGGCAGCGCCACGCTCGGCCGCCCAGGCGCGCAGCAGATCAACGTGGTGAGCGCCCTGCCGCCGAAGTCGGCGGAGGCACAGAGCCTGGTCGACGAGGTGAGAGCGGTCACGCCGCCCGCCGGGTCGCATCCCCTGGTCGGTGGAACCGACGCCGTACTGGTCGACGCCAAGGCCTCCATCGCCGGCAGACTCCCCCTCGCGGTGACCCTGGTCGTCCTCACCACCTTCCTCCTGCTCTTCCTCTTCACCGGCAGCATCGTGCAACCGCTGCGCGCGCTGGTCCTCAACATGGTCAGCCTGGGAGCGACCCTCGGCGTCATGACCTGGATCTTCCAGGACGGCCACCTCTCCTCGCTGCTCGGCTTCACCGCGCAGCCGATGGAGGTGTCGATGACGGTGCTGATGTTCTGCATCGCCTTCGGCCTCTCGATGGACTACGAGGTGTTCGTCACCAGCCGGATCAAGGAACTCCACGAGTCGGGTGAGGACAACGAGTCCGCCGTGGCCAACGGCCTCGGGCACACGGGGCGCATCGTCAGCGCCGCGGCCTGCCTGCTCGCGGTGAGCTTCTTCGCGTTCGGGACGGCCAAGCTCAGCTTCATGCAGATGTTCGGACTGGGCAGCGGACTGGCCGTCCTCATCGACGCCGTCGCCGTCCGCGGCATCCTCGTACCCGCCGCGATGCGCCTGCTCGGCCGCTCGGCGTGGTACGCGCCCCGCTTCCTGCGGAAGCTCCACGGACGGTACGGACTCAGCGAAGGCGGACCCGGGCCCGCGGTGGTGACGGAACCAGCGGCCAGGTCTCCGTACGCGCAGAAATCGACAGAGGTCTGATCGCTCCCGACCACGGCCCACTGTGTGCCCGTCTCCGCGATGGAGGCGGGCACCGCCGCGTAAGGGGAAGGCGTGGGGCCAACCTTCGTTTGCCGCCGGGGAGTTGGCTGCCTGTCGCCACCGCGTGATCGGTGTTGTCGGCGTGATCAGCGAGCGAACTTCGCGATGGCGTCCGGCGTGACGGGGGTGAAGAAGTTGACCAGGTTGCCGTCGGGGTCACGGAACAGGAGCGCGCGGTTTCCCCAGGGCATCGTGGTGGGCTCGTTGACGAAGTCCTCCACGAAGTCGGTCAGGTTCTTGTGCGTCCGGTCCACGTCGTCGACGAGGAATTCGACGATGACGCTGTGGTTGTCGGCCGGACGGGCCGAGCCGGGCGCGAACAGAGGGACGGTGCGGGTGCTGCCGATCGCGAGAGTGGCCGAGGCCGTCCTGATCTCGGCGAAGTCCTCGTTGGACCAGTCGGCGGATACCCCGGTGGCGCGCTCGTAGAAGTCGACGAGGCGGGCGACGTCGCCCGTGATGATGCGGACGGAGACGAAGTTCATGGAAATTCTCCTGGTCGGTCGGTGTTCCTGATCGCAGGCTACGACCTGTACCGGGCGGAACCCGCCCGGTATAGGTGGGAGACTTCTGAGCATGCCCAGGCCCATCGCTCGCGTACTCACCCTGTTGGAGCTCCTGCAGTCGGGCGGCGTCCGGACCGCGGCCGAACTCGCCGATCGGGTCGGCGTCGACGAACGGACCGTACGGCGCTACGTCGACCACCTCGTCGACCTCGACGTACCCGTCGAGTCGGTGCGCGGCCGCTACGGCGGCTTCCGGCTCGCCACCGGTTACCGCATGCCTCCGCTCATGCTGAGCGACGACGAAGCGCTCGCCGTGCTCCTGGGACTGATGGCGGGCCGGCGAGCCGGGCTGACGACAGCCATGGGCGCGGCGAGTGAGACAGCGGCGGCCAAGATCCGGCGGGTACTGCCGGAGCGGCTGCGGCGCAAACTCGACGCCGTATCCGGATCCCTCACCTTCACCGCCCCGCCCGGTGAGGCGGTCGCCGCGGAATCCACGGTCCTGCTCTCGATCACCGACGCGGTACGTCACCACCGGCCGATCGCGATCCGGTACACGGCGGCCGACGGCCGGCGCAGCGAACGGACGCTGCACCCGTACGGAGTTGTCGCTCATTCGGGCAAGTGGTACCTGACGGCCGCGGATCTCACGGCCGACGACGACCGGACGTTCCGGCTGGACCGCATCACCGATGTCAGGACTCTTCCCGGCTCGTTCGAACCACCCGGCGGACTCGACCCGGCGAAGCGCGTCCTGACAGGGCTCGCCACGGCTCCGTACCAGCATGAGGTGACGTTGCGAGTCCAGGGGACGGCCGAGGAGATCCACACCCGGCTTCCCGCCGGCGTCGCGATCGTGCAGGAACTCCCGTCCCCGAGCGGTGGAGACCCGGTGACCGAGGCGTGGTCCCGCGTCGACCTGCGTGTGGACCGGCTCGACTGGCTTCCTGCCGTGCTCGCCTCGCTGGACAGGCCGTTCGTCATCGACCGCCCGGACGAACTCCGCGACCTGGTCGAGGCGTTCGCCGAACGCCTCATGAACTCGGCCCGGCGGACTTGAGCGCGGTCCGGCTGGAGCCGTGGTGGGGCCCGATCGTGGTGGGCATGGAGAACAGGCACAAGCTCGTGATCGTCGTCGGAAGCGCGTTCGTCATCGTCACGCCGGAGTACAACCACAGCTATCCCGCGTTGCTGAAGGCGGCCATCGACTGGCATTTCACCCAGTGGGCGGCCAAGCCGGTCGCCTTCGTCAGCTACGGCGGAGCAGCGGGCGGGCGGCACGCGGTGCTGCACCTGGAGAACGTGCTGACCGAATTGCATGCCGTGACGATCCGCGACGGTCTCATCTTCCCGAACTACTTCACGGCATGGAAGGACGGCCGCCCCGTCGGCCTCGAGGCCGTGGGGTACGCCAAGACGGTCCTCGACCAGTTGGCGTGGTGGGCGGCCGCGCTCCGAGCGGCGCGGGACGCCGTTCCCTACCCGGCGTGACAAGCCGCGGCTCGACACCGGGTGCTGCGCGGTGCGTGGGGTGGCGTGGCGTGGAGGTACGTGGAGTGGCGGAGATCAGCTGAGCGGCTCGCCGCCGTCGATGTGCACCGTCTCTCCGGTCAGGAATGTGCTGGTCATCGCGAAGAGCACCGCGCTGGCGACGTCGTCCGTGGTACCGATGCGCCGGGACGGGTTACGGGCGCGGATGCGAGCGAAGTACTCCGCCTTGCCCTCTTCCCCGAAAGCGTCCCAGGCGCCGGTGTCGATCACACCGGGGGAAATGGCGTTCACGCGGATGGGCGCCAGCTCCAGGGCGAGGGAACGGGCCAGGACTTCCGCGGCACCGTTGGTGATGGCCACGGCCAGGGTGCCTACCGCGATTTTCGCCGCGGCGACGCCGGAGAAGGTGGTGAGCGACCCGGACGCGGGGATGCGAGGGGCCAGGTGCTTGGCCAGCATGAGTGGGCCGATGACCTTGGTGTCGAAGGAGAGCCTCACCGCGTCGCGGTCCAGGTCGGCGACGAGGCCGCGCGCCCGGGCCGAGGCGGTGGAGACCACGTGGTCGACGGTGCCGAGCCGCTCACCGAGGGCGGCGATGGAATCTTCGTCGGTGAGGTCGACGGTCTCGCTCGTGATTCCGGGCTCGTCCTCGTAGGCGTCGGCGAGGGCCTTGTGATCACGGCCGGCGGCTACGACGTCGGCCCCCGCGTCTCGAGCAGCGATGACGATGGCGTGGGCGATACCCCCGCCTCGACCGACGACCAGCGCAGTCTTGCCCTTGAGAGGTCCTGTCATGGCGATGTCCTTTCGAGGAGGTGGCGGACGTCGGCGGCGACGGGCTTGAGATGGCGTTCGTACTGGGAATGGCCGCCGTCGAGGAGCAGGTCTCGGTGCCGGGCGCGTCCTTTCCGGCTTTCGGAAGGTGAGCGCGCCTTCGGGGGCCTGGAGTGGCGGCAAGGAACACACGAGTATGCGAAGGCTGGCACGCGGCCGCGGGATCTTGGTGGTTACTTCTTTCTGGAGTTGACCATCAAGTATATAACCTGCCAGGCATCAGTGAGGGGTTAGGTTGTGCTGTGCCTGTGCTGTGCCTCGCTGTACTGAGCTGTGCTCGCCGCTGTCGGCTGGGCGGCTCAACCCGCGGTTCACGGCTCCACTTCACCCTGCGGTCGGCAGCCTGCGGCCGCATCCGCCAACGGTCGTCGCTCGTCACCGGGGTGGGATGTCGCTGTCGCGGGCCAAGGTGTCCTGGGTGTGCGGGGGATTTCGCTGGTGAGGCGGTTGGCCGTGGGCACCGGTGTCGCCGTGCAGGCGATGAGGAGTGGTTGCCGGCTGGCGTAATAGCGGTCGGGCGCCGGGCTGGTGACTTGCGAGTGCCGCGCCACATTGGCGACAGACGGTGCGCCGATTCCTTGGGCGGCCAGGAGGCCGAGTGCGGTGGTCGGCATTCGCTGCTGGGGCTGAGGTGGAGGTTTTCGGGGCGGGGTTGGCGTGGGTGGTGGGTGCCGTGGTTGGCCGTGGTTGGTCGGGGTGGTGGTTGGGTGTGGGGGTTGGGTTGCGTGGGTGGTGGGGGTTGGTGGTGGGTTGGGTGTGGGGGTTGGGTTGCGTGGTTGGTGGGTTAGGGGTGGTGGGTGGGGGTGGTGGTGATGTGGGCGGTGAAGACGGTGTGGTTGTTTTGGTGGCCGGTGACGTGGATGGTGCGGGTGTTGGTGGGGGTGTTGGTGGGGGTGTTGGTGGGGGTGTTGGTGGGGGTGTTGGTGGTGGGGGTGGTGTGGGTTCGGTTGTTGTGGGTTCGGTTGTTGTTGGTTCGGTTGTTGTTGGTGGTGGTGTTTTGGTTGGTGTTTGGGGTGGGGGTGTCGCTGGTTGTGTGGGTGGTGATGTAGGTGGGGGTGTGGTGTTCGGTGTAGCGGTGGAAGGTGGCGTGGAGGGTGGTGAGGTGGGTGGGGGTGGGGTGGGTGTGGGTGTGGGTGGCTTGGCGGGCGGCTTCGAGGAGGACCATGCCGGGGATGTGGTCGGTGGTGTGGTCGAAGAGGATGGGGTGGTGGGGGTTGGGGGTGAGTTGCCAGGTGTGGGGTTGGGGGGTGGGGGTGAGGACGAGGTCGAGGGGGAGGTGGCGTCCGTAGGGGGTGGGGTCGGTGGGGGGTGTGGGGGGTGGGGTGGGTTGGGGGGTGGGTTGGGTGGTGTGGGGTTGGCGGAGGCGTTGGTAGGTGGTGGGGGTGAGGCAGGTGAATTGGCCGCCGCCGGTGGCGGTGGTGTGGCCGTTGCGGGTGATGTGGATGTGCATGGTGAAGTCGGCGAGGCGTTTGCCTTTGTAGCGGAGGGTGGTGCAGGTGGCGGTGAGGGTGAGGTCGGTGGGGGTGGGGCCGATGTGGAGGTGTTGGGGGTGGGTGGTGAGGTGGATGTTCCACATGAGGAAGTGGTGGTCGAGGGGGACGCCGAGTTCGGCGTGGGCGAGGTAGAGGCCGGTTTGGCGGATGGTTTCTGCGGCTTGGAGGGGGTCGTGGTGGGTGCCGTCGGGGGTGGTGTAGAAGGTGTGGGCGCGGGGCCATTGGGCGGTGAGGGTGTAGTGGTTGTCGCCGGTTTTTTCGCTGCCGGTGAGGAAGACCTCGGCGAGGCTTGAGCGGTGGACGTATTCGCGGGGGACGGTGGTGGTGAGGCGGGGCATGGGGGTGGTGGGGGCGGGGTGCGGGGGTGGGGTGGTGGCGGGTGGGGTGGGGTGGTTGTCCTGGTGGACGGTGAGCAGGGTCATGGGTGTCTCCGTTGCGCCGTTGGATGGGCTGGGATCGACCGTGCAGGGTCATAAGATACGAACCTACCGGTTTTCTTTTCAAGGGTGGGCGGGGAATTTCGCGGCCGGCGGTCGGGTGGAGGGTCCGGGCGGGCGGGGTGGCGGGGGTCGGTGGCCGGGGGCGGGCGGGGTGGGGATCTTTCCGGGTAAACGGGGGGTTGTATTCCGTTCTGGTGGTGTCTTCCGTGGGTGCGGGGTGCTGTGCGAGGCTCGGGTTCGGTGGCGGGGGTGGGGTGGGGCTCTCGCGGGTGGCGGGTTCGGGGGCTATGGTGAAACCGGCTGAGCGGTTTGGTTTGGGTGCTGTTTTGGGCGGGTGCGGGCCTGTGCCGTGGGCGTGGGCGTGGGCGCGTGCGCGGGTGTGGGTGTGGGTGGTGTGAGGGTTCGGGCCGGTGCTGTGGGTGGCGGTGCTGGTGGCGGGGCCGGGATGGTGCGGTGCTGGTGGTGTGGGGGGTCGGGGGGTGCCGGCCGGGGGTGGCCGTGCGGGGGTGCGGGGGGGTGCGGGTTGGGGGTGGCCGTGCGGGGGTGCGGGGGTCGGGGGGTGCGGGTTGGGGGTGGCCGTGCGGGGGTCGGGGCGGGCGTGGGGTCTGGTGCCGGTGTGGGTGTCGTGTCTGCTTCGTTCCTGGTGGGGGTGCGGGGGTGGTGCGTTGCCGGTTTCCTCGTGGTGGGGTGACGGGCCGTTCGGTGCCGGGCGGTTCGGTGCGGGGCGGTTCGTGGTGGCGGGGGTGTCGGGTGGTGCGTGGGTGCGGGGCGGCCTTGGTGGCGCTGGGTGTGCCGCGCCGTGCCGTGCTGTGTTGTGTTGTGGGCTGGCGTTTTGTGCCGGTTTTGTGTTGTTGGTGATTGTTTGTATTGCTGTGTTGGTTCGTGTCGTTGTGGTTTTTCCGGTGTTTTCGCTGTCTGCGGGGAGGGTCTGATGGTGCGTCGGCTGGATGGGCGTGAGCAGGGTCGCAGTGGGCTGGACGGGCTGGACGGGGGCGAGGCGGCCGGGGGCGGGGTGGCCGGGGGCGGGGTGGCCGGGACGGCCGGGAGTGAGGCGGCGGCGGTGGCTGGGTCGGGGGGCGGTGGGACGGCCGGGAGTGTGACGGCGGTGGCCGGGTCGGCGGGGTCGGCTGGGCTTGCGGGGAGTGAGGCGGCGGTGGTGGCGGGGCTGGCGGGGCTGGCGGGGAGTGGGGCGGGTGTGGGGGTGCTGGGTGGTCCGGGTGGGGTGGTTGGGGTGGGTGGTTCGGGTGGTGGGGGGTGTCCGTTTGTGTTGGATGTGTTGGGGCGGGATGTGCAGGGGGAGGCGGCTGTGTTGCGGGGGCGGGGTGCGGTGTCGCGGGTGGTGTTGCCGGGTGGGGTGGGGGCGTGGGTGGTGACGGATGCGGGGGTGATGCGTGGGTTGTTGACGGATGGGCGGGTGTCGAAGGATGCGTATCGGCATTGGCCGGCGTGGCGGCGGGGGGAGGTGTCGGGGAGTTGGCCGTTGGCGGTGTGGGTGTCGGTGCAGAATCTGGTGACGTCGTACGGGGCGGAGCATCGGCGGTTGCGGGGGTTGATGGCGTCGGCGTTCACGGCGCGGCGGGTGGCGTTGCTGGGGCCGCGGGTGGAGGAGATCGCGGGGGGTCTGCTGGATGGGGTGGAGGAGGCGGCGGGGCGGGCTGCGGGCGGGGTGGTGGATGTGCGGGAGTTGTTCGCGCTGCCGTTGCCGGGGCTGGTGATGTTGGAGTTGTTCGGGATTCCGGAGGAGTTCCGGGGGCCGTTGCGGGAGATCATTGACGGGTTTTTCGATACGGCGGTGTCGTCGGTGGAGGCGCAGGCCAATTACCGGGCGCTGTATTCGACGATGGGGGAGTTGGTCGCGTTCAAGCGGCGTTGTCCGGGTGAGGATCTGACCAGTGCGCTGATCGCGGCGGGTGATGCCGGTGGTGCGGGTGGTGCGGGTGGTGCGGGTGGTGCGGGTGGGGGTGGGGGGTTGGGTGGGAAGGAGCTGGTCGACAACTTGATCATGTTGTTGAGTGCGGGGTGTGAGCCGACGGTGAATCTGCTGGGCAATGCGGTGGCGTTGTTGCTGGGGGATGTGGGTCAGCTGGAGTTGGTGCGGTCGGGGCGGGCGTCGTGGGGGGATGTGGTGGAGGAGGCGGTGCGGGTGGAGGCGCCGGGGGCGAATGCGATTTTGCGGTATGCGGTGGAGGATGTGCGGGTGGGGGAGACGGTGATCGGGCGGGGGGATGCGCTGGTGATGTCGTTCGCGGCGGCGGGCCGGGATCCGGGGGTGCACGGGGAGGATGCGGATGTGTTCGATGTGACGCGAAAGACGCGTCGGGAGCATCTGTCGTTCGGTCATGGGGTGCATTACTGCCTGGGGGCGCCGCTGGCGCGGCTGGAGGCGGAGATCGCGTTGCGGGCGTTGTTCGGGCGTTTCCCGCGGATGCGGGCGGCGTTCGGGCCGGGGGAGCTGCCGCGTACGGAGTCGTTCATTTCGAACGGGCCGCGGGTGCTGCCCGTGGTGCCGGGCCCGGCGGCTCACCCGGCTGCTGCGGCCGGGTGAGCGACCGGGCCTGCCGGACTCCGCCAGGCCCGCCAGGGCCGCTTGGCTTGGTGGGTTTGGTGGGTTTGGTGGGTTGACCGGGGTGGGGGTCCTGGCCGGTGCCGGCCAGGGGCTGGTGCGGGGCGGTGTGTTGTCTGTTTCGCGGGCCGGGTCGCCCTGCGGGTGCGGTGTGTGTGGTGGTGGTGGCCGTTCTGGGGCGGTGGGCCGGGCGGTGCCGGGGATGGCGTGGGTCCGGGGGTGTCGGCTGCGTCAAGTTCCGTCATCCGGGCTTGCCTTGCCTCGTCGTGCCTTGTCTTGTCTCGTGGGGCCTGGTGTTGTCTTGTCTCGGGTTTGCCGGCTGTGGTGGGTGGTTGTCGGTGGCGGCCGCCCGGCGCTCTCCTTGTGGCTGTCTCGGGCGGGTTTTTGTGGGGCCGGCCGGTTCTGGCCTGTGGCTTGTCGCTGCTGTGGGCGCTGTGGGTGCTGTGGGTGGAGTGCGGGCTGAGGGGGAGGCTCCGGTCGGTGGTTGCCGGAGTTTTCGGCTGGTGCTGCCCGGACGGGGCCGGCGCCGGTGGGGGTGGGGTGCTGCTGGTTGTGACGGTGCGCGGGAGGCCGGGGGCGGGGGGTTTCGTGGCCGGTGGCCGGTCCGGGAGGCCGGTTGGGGGTTCGCGGACCGGGGGAAGGGTTCCGGTCCTGTCGGGTGCGGCCGGTCCGGGTGTTCGGGGGCCTGGTGCCGGGTGGGCTTGGTGGCGACCGTCTGCGTGACGTTGTGGGTGTAGGGGATTTTCCTGCTGTGTGAACCGGCCGGCGCCTGTGGTGTGTTGCGGTGCGGCCCCGGCAGGAGACGCGGGCACCCAGGGGTGCCGGGGTGCCCAGGGGTGCCGGGCGGCAGGGCCGGGGTGGGGTGGCAGACGTCGTTCTGCCGGGCCGTGTGCGGATGCGGTTTCTCCGGTGTGCCGGGCCGTGCGGGGAAGGGGCCCGGTGGTGCGCGGGTGCCGGTGTCCGCCCCGTCGTTGTCTGCGGTTGTCTGCGGTTGTGTGCTGTCTGGGCGGGTGGGTCAGGCGTCTTGGTCCCGGGGGGTGTGCTGCCGGGTGCCGGGGCGCCTGGGGGCTGTTGGCGGGCGGGCGGCTGGGTGGTGTTCGCCGGGGTTTTCGGGTGTGGGCCCGGCGGTGCGGGTGGTGAGCGTGGCGGCACGGGGTGGGGGGTGCGGGTGGGGTGTGGGCCGTGTCCGTTCCTGGTGTGGTCGGGTGAGCGTCTGGTTGTAGTGCCGGGGTCTGCCGTGCCGGGTGTTGGTTGTTGGGCTGTCGGGTGTGGGTGGGGGTGGCGGGTGGGGTTGTTGTGGGGTCGGGGTGTGCGGGTGTGGTGGTTCGGGGCGGGGCGGGGTGGGCGGGGACCGGTTGAATCCGGACTTCCGGTTGGGTGGGTGCGGGGGGTGGCGGGTGGGGGGTGGAGGTGTTGTCCGGCCCGGTGAGGGGGCGGGCGGGGCGGTGTGGTGCGGGGGTGGGCGGGGGCGGGGTTTTGAGCCGGGGCGGGGTGGTGGCGGGGGCGCCGCCCTTGTGAAAATACGGACTACCTGGTTTGGTTTGGAGTGGTTGCAAGGAAAACATCTTGCGATGGAGTGAGGAACGACCACTGGAGGGTTCGTGGTGCGGCAGGAGCGTGCGATTCGCACCCGGCGGGCGATTTTGAATGCGGCGGCGTCGGTTTTCGACGAGCGCGGGTATGAGGCCGCCACGATCGGTGAGGTGCTGACCCGGGCGGGTGTGACCAAGGGGGCTCTGTACTTCCATTTCCCCTCGAAGCAGGCGCTGGCGGAGGGGGTGCTGGCGGAGCAGTTCTCGGGTTTCACGCTGGCGCCCCGGGCGAGCAAGCTGCAGGAGCTGGTGGACATGGGGCTGTCGCTGGCGTACCGGATGCGCCGCAACCCGGTGGTCAGTGCCTCGGCGAGACTTTCGCTGGGCCAGGAGATGGGGGCCATCTTCGGCACCTGGACGATCACGACCTGGCTGGATGCGACGGAGAAGGTGCTGCGCGAGGCGCGGGAGCAGGGTGAACTGCTGCCGCATGTGGACCCGGCGGAGAGTGCGTGGGTGTTCTCGGCCGCGTGGACGGGTGTGCAGGTCTACTCCCACACGCTGGCGGGCCGGGAGGATCTGGAGCGGCGGGTCTCCGCGCTGTTCGAGCATCTGCTGCCGAGCATCGCGGTGCCCGCGGTGCTCGGCAAGCTGGTCACCGACCCGGCCCGGGCCGCCGAGGTCGCCGCCGAGGGCGAGCGGCTGGCCGCCGAGGCGGGAGAGCTGGGGGACCTGGACGAGGTCGCCGCTCCCGCCTGACCGCCTGACACCCGGCCCGCTCGCACCGCCCACCCCCAGACCCGCAGGCCCGCAGACCGGCAGGCCCGCAGACCGGCAGGGCGGCGGGCGGGCAGGCCGGCGCCCGTCCCGCACGGCCCTCCTCGCAGTCGTGGACCGGCCCGTGACTCGGGGCCCGTGCCTCGGCCTGTGGGCCGGTTTGTGTGTGCGGACCGGGCGGGGTGGCTTGTGCGGGATGGGCCGTGTGGCTGCCCGCGCGGTGTGCCGGTGCCGGTGCCGGTGCCGGTGCGGGCGGGGTGGGGTGCGGCCGGTTTCTGTTCCGTGGGGCTGTGTCCGGTGGCCGGGCGGCCGTTGGTGGGTGCCGGGGGCGGTGGCCTGGGGTTTCCGGGCCGGTGGCGGCCGGTGGCGGTGTCTGCGGGCCGGGGTGGGGCGGGGTGCCGGCGGGGCATCCCCGCAGTGAAACATACCGCGCGTGCGGTTTGGTAGGGTATGGCCTCGGAGTGCCCGGGGGTGTCCGCCGTGGCGGCGGCCGGTGCGGGCCCGGGAGGAGGCGGGATGGTCAAGCAGGTTCGGGCGGCACGTACGCGCCAGGCCCTGGTCCGGGCGGCGGCCGAGGTGTTCGCCGATGACGGGTACGCCCTCGCCTCGCTGCCGGCGATCAGCCGGCGGGCCGGGGTGAGTACCGGGGCGCTGCATTTCCATTTCCCGAGCAAGGATCTGCTGGCCCGTGAGGTGGAGGCGGCGGCGACCGTCTCCCTGCAGCGGCTGGCCGCGCGCCAGGACGCGCCGCCGGGCGGGGTGCCGGGCGGCCCCGCCGGAGCGGGTGCGGGGGGTGCGGCGCTGCGGTTGCTGGTGGAGGTCAGCCGTGACCTGGTGCTGGGGCTGTCGGCCGACCCGGTGCTGCGGGCCGGGTTCGGGCTGGGCGGTGATCCCTCGCGCAAGGGCGGTGAGGGGCCGGGCCGGTGGTGGAGCGAGTGGGTGCACGCGCTGCTGCGCGAGGCCCATGGTGCGGGTGAACTGGCGGAGGGGGTCTCCCCGGAGGCGGCCGCGGTGGCCGTGGTCGCCGCCACCCTCGGGCTGGCCGGTCTCGCCTCCCGCCACCGCTTCCACCTCTCCCCGCATCTGGTGGAACAGTTCTGGGCCCTGCTGCTGCCCGGCCTCGCCGCGCCCCCGCCCCGGCGCCCGGCACGGCCGGGCATACCCGCCGCCGAGACCGGCCCCGCCCCCCGCTAGCGGCCCCGCCCCCCGGCGGCGGATCTCCGGTCCCGCCCCCGGGCGCAGGCCGGTTCCGTCTGCGGCGGCAGGCCGAGTCCGCCTGCGGGCGGCGGACCGGTTCTGCCCGTCGGGGCGGGGATCCGGCTCGTTCCGTGCGGGGGACCGCACCCGCCTCCGGGTAAACAGACCGCATGGTCCGGCAATGGAGAGGTCAAGTCGTGCGGGGAGCGGGCCCGCAGGGCCGGTGTTCCGCCTGGCCGGGGCGTTGTGCGGCAAAAGTCGCGTTCCCTGGAGGGGGTCTCGAGTGCCGGCGGAGAGAAAACACGACGACCGGTTTGAGATTGACATACCGTCCATGCTGTTTTTTACTCGGGTGTGCCGGGAAGCACGGGGGCGGCGGTCAGTCCGCGGCCCGGCAAGTCCCGGCAGAACGGGGCCTGCTGACGGACCGGCAGAACCCTCGGCCGGCACACCTGAAGACGGCACACCTGAAGACGGCACACCTGAAGACGGCGGACCTGGAGCCCGGCGGACCTGGAGGCCGGCGGACCGGCTGGGCGGATGATCTGAGGATCTGACGCCGGCGGGTCTGAAGGCCGGCCGGCCGGTGACGAGCCGCAGAGCGGCCGGCGGGCCGGCGGCCGGCCGGACGGGCTCACGGGTCCTACCGGTCCGCGGGTTGGTGGGCCGGTGGGCCGGTACGGGGCCCGGGACCGGGCCGGCCGGCTCTGCGGCGGGCGGCGGGGCGGTGGTGGCCGGTGCGTGGCCGCGGGCTCTGGCAGATGGCAGCGAACGGACAGGGGAGACGGCGTGGACACCGACATACTCGGCACACTTGATGTGCGGGAGAAGGGCATCTCGATCACCCCGACCGCTCCCAAGCCGCGGCAGGTGCTGGCGCTGCTGGTGCTGCATGCCGACCAGATGGTGCCGGTGGGCATGCTGAGCGAGGAACTGTGGGGCGCGCAGCCGCCGCGCAGTGCACGGCCCACCCTGCAGACGTACATCCTGCAGCTGCGTGAGCTGATCACCGCGGCGCTGGAGAGGGATCCGGGCGGGCACCGTACGGCCAAGGACGTGCTGCTGACCGTGCCGGGCGGTTATCTCCTCAAGAGCGGTGAGGGCAGCAGTGACGTGCGGGAGTTCGAGCGGCTGGCCGGGCTGGGCTACCGGGCGATGGACGGGGCGGACTTCCCCGAGGCGGCCCGGCACCTGCGGGCCGCGCTCGCGCTGTGGAGCGGGCCGCCGCTGGCCGACGTGCAGGCCGGCCCGCACCTGGCCACCCAGGTCAAACGGCTGGAGGAGAGCCGGCTGTGCGCGCTGGACCAGCGCATCGAGGCCGATCTGCGCCTGGGCCGCCACCGTGAACTGCTCGCCGAGCTGACCGTGCTGGTCAGCCGGTATCCCACCCACGAGAGCCTGTGCGGGCAGTACATGCTGGCCCTGTACCGCTCCGGGCGGCGGGGCGAGGCCCTGGACGCCTACCAGCGGCTGCGGGCCACCCTGGTACGCGGTCTGGGCCTGGAGCCGTCGGCGGCCCTGGGCAAGCTGCAGCGTTCCATCCTGATGGCCCGGCCGGACGGCTCACCCGCCGCAACCGCCACGGCCGGATCCGGGTCCGCCGGTCCCGGTACGGGCCCCGCCGGGAGCGGACGGCTCGCCGCCCCGGTCGGCTGACCCACCCCCACCCCCACCCCGGCCCAGCACCGGCCCAGCACCGTCCCGCCCCGGCCCAGCACCGTCCCGCCCCCCGGGCTCCGTCTCAACCCCCTGGTCACCGGCCCCGATCCCCTGGCAGCGGCCCCCAACTCCCCGGCCCGGGGCTCTTGTTCCTCCCCGGGCGGGCCCCGGTGCCGAGAGGCACAGCCCGGACCGCCCGGACCGACTGGACCGTCCGGACCGACTGGACCGACTGGACCGCCAGGCCGTGCCGGGAAGTCCGGGCGGTCCGGTCCCTGGCGCGGGCCCCCGGGGTACGGGCATCTGGCCGGGGCTCGGCCGGGGGCGCGGTAGGGCTTGGCGTGGCGCGGGCCGCCCGCTCGGGGGCCTGGACATGCCGTGCCGCGTCGGCCGTGCGATACCGGCGGTGCCGTGCGAAGCCTGGGCCGGGCCGCGCGAAGCCGCTCCCCGCCAGTGCCGAGCCAGTACCTGTCGTGTCCCGTGCCGTGCATGCCGGTGCATGCCGGTGCATGCCGTGCGGGTCGGCCGGGTTGTTCGGGCCGGCGGGGTTGGCGGGGCCGGCGGGGTTGGCGGGGTCGGTGGTTGTTCGGGGTTCGGGGTTCGGGGTTCGGGGTGCCGGCCGGGGTGGCGGGGTGCGGGGGGTCGGTGCGGGCGCGAGGCGGGCTCGAGTGGGGTGGGGCAGGGTGGGGGTATCCGCAGGAGGAGGGGCAGGCATGTCGTCGCGCGTGCACGCCGGCGAGGACGCCGTGGAGGTGGCCGCTCCGGCCGGTGTGGTCTACGGCCTGCTGGCCGATGCCGTGCGCTGGCCGGTGTTCCTGCCCTCTCATGTGCACGTCGAGCGGCTGGACTTCGACGGCGTGCGGGAACGGCTGCTGGTGTGGGAGGTGGCCGACGAGGCGGGTGCCCCGGGCGGCCACGTCCGCTCCCGGCACACCCGGCGGGTCCTGCGGCCGCAGGACCGCAGTGTCGTCTTCGAGGAGGAGGACCAGGCCCGCCCGGGCATGGTGACCTCGGGGGTGTGGACGGTGCGCCCGGCGGGTGAGACCCGGTGCGTGCTGAGCCTGCGTCAGGAACGGGTGCTGCCCGTGCTGCTCGCCGCGGGCGACAGCCGCCTGCGCGGTGACGCGGCCGCCGGCGTACGGCGCCGGCTCGGCGAGGTCCGCGGGGCGGCCGAACGGTGGGAGGAACTCGACGAGCTGCTGCTGTCCTTCGAGGACCGGATCCGTGTCGAGGGCCCCGCCGAGCTGGTCTACGACTTCCTCTACCGGATCGGGGACTGGCAGGAACGGCTGCCGCACGTCGAGGGGACCCGCGTGCGCGAGGACGCGCCGGGCGTCCAGGTGGTGCAGGTGGACACCTGCGCCGCCGAGGACGCAGGGACCGTCACCACCCGGGCGGTACGGCTGTGTTTCCCGCACGCCGGTCGCATCGTCTACAAGGAGACCCTCACGCCCCGCCTGCTCGCCGCCCACAGCGGCGAGTGGTCCCTGCTGCCGGACGCCTCCGGGGTGACGGTCGTCGCCGCCCACCGGGCGATGCTCCGGCAGGACGCCGTCGCCCGGGAACTCGGCGAGAACACCAGCCTCCTGGAGGCCCGCCGGTACGTGCACGGCTGGCTGTCCCGGGCCGACAGACAGGCACTGGGCCTGGCCAAGTGGCATGCGGAGAGCACCGTCCGCCGTCTGCGATGAACAGATGAACAGGAGGCCGCCCATGGCCGTCACCCGTCCCGCCCCCCGCACCGTCCCCGCCGGCCTCCCGCCCGCCCGGCCCGGCCACGGCCAAGGCCAAGGCAGCGGCAGTGGCAGTGGCAGTGGCAGTGGCAGTGGTGCGGTGATACCCGGGCCCCGCCGGGGCGTCGCGCACCGCTATGCCGCACTGCCCCCGCCCCTGGAGGTGGCACTCGCCGCACTGCGCCTGGACGCCCTGCTCGGCGACCCCCGGGATGCCGCCAACCCCTACGGCCTGCCCGCCCTCACCACCACCCGTATCACCGGCAGCACCACCACCGGCAGCACCACCACCGGCAGCAGCACCACCCGCACCACCGGCAGCACCACCGGCAGCACCACCGGCAGCACCGCCGGCAGTGCGGGTGGTGCGGGTGGTGCGGGTGGTGCGGGTGGTGCGGGTGGTGCGGGGGAGGACCGGGCCGGGCTCCTGGCGGCGGCGGGCCTTGGCCGGATACGGGCCGCCGACCAGCTGGTCCGTGCCCTGCGGCCGGTCCTGCGCCGGGACGTTGCCCTGGGACAGGCCTGCGCATCGGCCGTGCGGGCGTGCCCGGTGCCCGCCGCCCTGCTGGGGCCGGCCGCGCTGCTGGCCGCCACCGGTACCGTGCTGCGCCAGGCCGCGCGGATCGTGGCCGGCCGCTGCCACAGCGAGCCGGCCCTGCGGCAGTGGCGGCCGGTGCTCGCCACCGTCTTCGCCGACCTGCTGGCCTGCGAGAGCCTGACCAGCGTGGCGCTGCGCCGCCCGATGCGTCCCGCGTCCGGTGCGCTGCTGCCCGCGGTGGCCGGCTACGTGGTGCCGACGGTAGTGGCGGACGTACTGGCCCAGCTCGAACTGGTGCTGACCGAGTGCGGCCACGGGCCCGCCGGTCCTGAGGGCCGCATGCTGGCGAAACTGGCCGGTGACCTCCCGGCGGCCGGCGTGGACGCGGCAGCCGCCGGGTCCTGGCAGACCCACCTGGTACGGGCTCTGCCGGCGCTGGCCGAAAGCCCCCGCCCCCCGCACCCCACCGCCCTCCCGGCCCTGTTCCGGCTCGCCGACCCCCACCCCGGCTCCGCCTCCGACCCCCACCCCGGCTCCGACCCCGCCGTCACCGCCGCGAACCGGCAGGACCGGCAGGAGCGGGACAGGGACGGGCAGGACAGGGACGGGCGGGGCGGGGACAAACAGGGCGGGGGCGGGCAGGGCGGGGACGGTGTGGTGCTGTCGGGGCTGCTGCGTGCTGCCGCCCGTGCGGGCGGCGGTGATCCGGACCGTGCCGCGCTGGCCGGTGCGGCCCGGCGGCTGCTGAGCGAGCAGCGCGCGCTGCGCCGTCCGTGCCGCGCGGCGGGCCAGGACGGTCCTGACGGTCCGGCCGTACGGGCGCTGGCGGACCGTCAGGCGCTGCTGTGGCTGGCCGCGGCCGTGCTCGGGGTCCAGGAGGCGGCCGACGACGGGCGCGGTCTGTTCCTGGGCGGCCCGCACTGGGCGCTGCTGGCACTGTCGGGCATCACCGAACGGCTCGGGGTGCCGCTGCCCGGCCCGGCCGCCGACCCGCGCGAACAGGTCTGGGCGGAACTCGCCGACCGGGTCCGGCACGGCGTGGACTGCGACATCTACGCGACCCGGCTGCTGTGGTGAACGGACACGGCCCGGCCGCCCCGGGCAGCACCGGCCCCGCCCGCCCCCGCCCGTCGTCCCGCCCGCACCCCTCCCACCCGGACGTCCCCGCCCCGGACGTCCCCGCCCCGGACGTCCCCGCCCCGGACGGGCCGGGCACGGGCGGGCCGGGTACGGGCGGCCCGGGTCTGCCGGAACCGGCGGAACTGGCGGAACCGGCGGATCTGGTGGGCCGGGTGGGCCGGGTGGGTCCGGGGGGCGGGCAGGGGCGGGGGAGCAGCGGGGGGCTGCTCGGGCCGCCGCTGCACGTGGCGGGTCCCGAGGGTCCCTGGGAGGAGGTCCATGACCAGCTCACCGGCCGCGGTCACGTCCTGGTGCACACCACCTGGGGGCAGTGGCTGGCGGCCGCGCTGCTGGATCCGGGACTGCGGGGCCTGCTCGGCCGTGACTGGCCGCGCTACCGGCAGACGGCCGCGCCGGCCGGCCGGCTGCGTTTCGCCGCCTCGCGGATGGTCCTCAAACACACCGCGGCCGCCGCCCTGCAACTGCCCGCGGACGCCCTCGACCTGGCCTACCGGCCCGGCGGCCGCCCCCATCTGCGCGGCCTGGCCGGCACCGAGGTGAGCCTGGCCCACACCGACGAGCTGATCGTGGTCGCCGTCAGCCGCACCGGGCCGATCGGGGTGGACGCCGAGCCCGTCACCCGCCGGCCGTCCTTCGAGCTGCTGCACCCCTACGTGTGCACCCCCGCCGAGGCCGCCGAACTCGCCGCGCTGCCCGAGGACGACCGCACGGCGCGGCTGCTGCACCTGTGGACGCTCAAGGAGGCCTACACCAAGGCACTCGGGCACGGCATGCGGCGCCGTTTCGCCGCGTTCGGCTTCAGCCGCGACGAGCAGGGCCGTACGGTCCTGGCCGACGAACCGGCCGGCGCGCCGCGGTGGATTCTCGCCACCCACCTCGTCCACGGCCGCTATCTGGTCAGTGCCGCCCACCATCCGCTGTTCCCGGTCGAGACCCCTTCGCGGCCCGCTCCACACCCGCTCGAGGAAACAGGCCTCCCACCTGCGGCGACGCTAGGCTGGCCGCTGCCGGGCAGCTCCGGCGCACAGCCGACATGACGAGAGGCGGGCGTCGTGAACCACCGTGCAGCCACCCCACCGCACACCGCCCCGCCCGCCCCCGCGCGGCCCCGTGCCGCCGGCGGCAGGCCGGGCGGCAGCTTTCGCCGCCGCCCGGCCGGATACCGGCCGGGCACCACGATCCCGCCTGTCCCCACGATCCCTTCGGCCCGCCCAGCCGTTACTGCCCGCCCAGCCGGTACTGCCGGGTGTGCCGGGTGTGTTGGCTGCGCGGGGCCGGTCCGGCCGGTCTGGCCGGTGCGGTGGGTGCGGTAGGGGGAGCGGGGGGCCGGTCCGCTGGTGTGCCGCGGGTGTGGTCCCTGGTTCGCGGGAGGGCGGATGAGCAGCCGGTACGCGCCGCGGGGCGCCGTTCTTGCCGTGGTCCACGAGCCGGGTACGCCCCCGCCGGGGGGCCCGCTCGTGCTGGAACTGTGCGGCCCGCTGGGCCCGGCCGACGCGGAGAGCGTCGCCGCCCGCCTCGCGCAGCGCCACCGTGCCTTCGACGTCGCGCTGGACAGTCACCGGCCCGGCCGTCACACCCTGCGCCTGACCCCGCCCGCCGGCGCGCCGGGCCCCGTCCCGCTGCCCGCGGAACTGCTGGCCGACGTGCTGGCCCCGCCCCCGCCGGGCGGTGAGGTCCTCCCGGTCACCGGACACCAGCAGACCCTGCTGATCGCGGCCCTCGCCCCCGCCGGCGCCACCGACCACACCGACCACATTGATCACACCGGCCCCGCCAACGGCACGGACAGCACCGGCGGTACGGACGGTTGGGACAGCACCGGCGGCGGGGACGGTACGGGCGGCGCGGGTGGCGGGGACGGTCAGCTGGAGCAGTTGTACTGGGACTGGTCCGGGCCGCTGGACGTGGCCCGGTTCGCCGCGGCGTGGCAGTCGGTCGTGGACCGGGAGTCGGTGCTGCGGGCCTGTTTCGACTGGGTCGCCTCACCGCGTCTGGTGCTGCACGCCCGCGCCGATGCCGACATCGCCGTCCACTCCCGTACCGCCGTCACCTGGGCGCGGCTTCTGCGGCGCGACCGGGCGCGGGGTTTTGCACTGCACCGGCCCGGCCTGCTGCGCCTGGCCCTGCTGCGGGGGGCGTCCTCGGCCGCGGTGCCGGCCCCGCCCCCGCGGGTGCTGCTGACCTACCACCCGGCGCTGCTGGACGAGCGGGGCGTGCACCTGCTGCTGCGGGAGTTCTACCGCGCCTACGCCGCGGGCGGTGTGCTGCCCGGCGGGGAACGCCGCCCCGACCTGCGTGATCACGCCCGCTGGCTGGCCGGCCAGAACACCGACGCCGCACGGCAGTTGTGGGCGCGGGCCGCGCCGCCGCGGCACGCCGCGACCCGTCCGGGCCGGGCGGGCGGGGAAACCGGGCAGCACGGGCCCGGACTCCTGCACACCCGGCTGCGGGCGGCCCAGACCTTCCGGCTGCGTTCCTGGGCGGCCCTGCGCGGCGTGGCGGAGAGCAGCGCCCTGCACCTGGTGTGGGCGCTGCTGCTGTACCGGGCGGCGGACGCGCAAGGTCCGCTGCCGGTGAGTTTCGGGGTGCAGCTGTCCGGCCGGGACATCGCCCTGCCGGGCGCCGCGGGCATCCCCGGCCCGCTGGACGGGCCGCTGCCGATGACCGTGACCGTCGACCCCGACGAACCCCTCACCAACCTGCTGCACCAGGTCCGCGACACACTCCTGGACCTGGCCGCCTATCCGTGGGCCGGCGCCGAGTCGATCCGCGCGTGGAGCGGCAGACCACCCTCCCCGCCCCCAGCCGTGTCCGGGTCCGTGTCTGCGTCGGTGTCGGGGTCGGGGGCGGGGTCGGGTCTGTTCGCCGACACGTTCACCGACCCCTGCGCCGACACCCTGGTGCGGTTCGAGGGCCCGCTCCTGCTGCCGCAGGCGCTGCGCGGTGAACTCGCCGCCCAGGGCATCGACGTGCAGAGCCCGCGCACCGCGGCCGGCGCCACCGGCCGGCCCCTGACCCTCACCGCCCGCCACGACACCGGGGGCGGTCTGGCCCTCACTGCCGTCTATGACCGGGCGCGCCTGGCCGACGAGGACGCCGCCGCCCTGCACGCCCAGTGCGTGCGTCTGCTGGGCGCGCTGCCCGGACACCGGGATGCCGCGGCCACCGCCGGGCAGCTGCTGGACGTGCTGGCCCGGGCCGCGGTCCCGCGCATGGCCCGCCCCGCCCCGCCCCCGCCGCGTCCCGCGCTGAGCGTGCTGCGGCCCGGACACCCCCACGCGGACGTGATCTGCCTGGTCGTCGTCCCCGGTGTGCCCAGGGGCGGTTACGACCTGTTCGTCCGCGGCCACCGGGGCCCGGAGAAGATCGTGGCCGTGCACGCCGACGGTGCCCCCGGCGCCCCGCAGGCCGTACTGCACCAGGCCCGGGGGCCGGGCCGGCGGCTGGTGCTGTGCGGGTGCGGGCCCGGCGGGCGGGCGGCCTACGAACTCGCCCAGCACATGCCGTATGCCGCCGGCCCCGCTCCGGCCGTGGTCATGACCGGCATCGGCGATGCCGCCGCCAGCGCGTCCGCCCTCGCCCGCGGCGTCCGCGCCGTCCTCACCCCGCCCCCTGAACCCCGCCCCCTGAACCCCGCCCCCTGAACCCCGCCCCCTGAACCCTGCCCCCCTGAACTCCGCCCTTTTGAACCCGGCCCCGGGCCGGCGTCGCGCGCAAGTCCGGTGAGCGCAGGGCGCTGCCGGGGCGGGGGCAGGGCGTTGCCCGGGCGGGCGCACCAGCGGCCCCGCCGCCCGCGCGAAGCAGCGGGGTCCACGAAGCAGGGGGCCCGCGAAGGAGGGGGCCGCGAAGGAGGGGGCCGCGAAGGAGGGGGCCGTGAAGGAGGGGGCTGCGGCGGTGTGTTCGCGCCCGGCCGCCCCGGGCGGGCCGGGCGGGCCGGGCGGGGCGCGGACGGCGGTGTCCCGGCGGCCACCGCTGCGCGGCGCTGCCGGGACACCGCCGGGGCGGACCGTCCCTGCCGTCGTTGCCCGCCGCCGTTGCGGCAGGTTCGGGGACCGTGGGCGGACCCGCACGGCACGGATGCGCCCGTACCCCGTTCCCGTCGAGGAGTTGAAGGGCCGGGGAGAGCGCGCCGGTTCCGCGGGGCATCCGCACGCGCCCAAAACGGCCCGGTGCCGGCACCGCCCGGTCCCGGCACCGCCCGGCATCGGGCCGAGCCGGGACCGGGCGGGGAAGTCACGCGGCCCCCGCGCCCCGCGCCCCGCGCGGCCCCCGGCCCGTGGCGGGCGGAAATGCAGGCGGCCCCCCGCGCCCCGCCCAGACCCGGTGCCGAACCAGCGCCGGGGCCGGGGCCGGGGCCGGGGTCAGGGGCGGGGGTGGCGGGCCCGGGCCGGTTTCCTGTCGTGCTGTCACCGGCCGGTCGGGGGCCGCAGGCTGCCCGGCGGCGGCCGTGTCGCCCGTCCCCCGCCTCCGCCTCCGTCCACGCTCCCGTTCCCGCTTTCGCCCCTCCTGCTCGCGGGTTCGGCTCGGGCTCGGGCTCAGGCCGTGAACAGGTCGTAGGTGGAGCTGTGGCGCGGTCCGGCCAGTACGTCCAGCTGGGGGTCGACGGTGAGGACGGCCTGGTGCAGCCGTTGCAGCTGGGGGGAGGGTTCCACGCCCAGGTCCTCGATCAGCCGGACCCGCAGTCTGCGGTAGACCTCCAGGGCGGAGGCCTGCCGGCCGGAGCGGTAGAGCGCCACCATGGCCTGCGAGTGCAGCCCCTCGTGCTGGGGGTGACGGGCGGTCAGTTCGATGAGTTCGGCGATGAGTTCGGCGTGCCGGCCCAGCCGCAGGTCGGCGTCGATGCGCCGCTCCACGGTGACCAGCCGGCTCTCCTCCAGCCGGACCACCTCGATCTCCAGGACCGGCCCCAGGCGTACGTCGACCAGGGCGGGTCCCTCCCACAGTCCCAGGGCCTCGCGGAAGCGGGCGGCGGAGACCTCGTCGTCGCCGCTCTCGAACGCGGTCTGTCCCTCCCGTGTCAGCCGGTCGTACTGGTGCACGTCGACGCTGTCGGGCGGGATCTGCAGCAGGTAGCCGCCGTGCCGGGTGGCCAGTACCTCCTTGGCGCCGCCCGGCGCGCCGGGCCCCATCGCGGTGCCCAGCCGCCGGCGCAGCTGCAGGATGTAGGTCTGCAGGGTCGTCAGTGCGCTCTGCGGGGGCTGCGTCGCCCAGATCTCCTCCATGAGGGTCGGGACGGGCATCACCCGTCCGGGATACAACGCCAGCAGCGACAGGATCTGCCGCGGCTTGCCCGCGCTCGGAACGATGGATCCCCCGTTGACCTCGGCACTCAACGGACCCAGAACCTGAATCCTCACCGGTCTCCTCCGTATGTCGTCGAGCTCCTTGTCCCGTTCCTTTTTGTGGCCAGAAATCCGCGCCGCCGCTCACGCTAGCCGCGGCCGTCCCTCCCCAGCGATTTCCTGGAGCCGTTCTCGAGCGGACTTCCAAGTCCGGTGTCACGCCCGCTGTCCGGGGCGCTGGAGGACGCTTGCAGCGCGGCTCGAATCGAACTCCTGATTCCGCCGTCGCCGCACTCCAGACGGTTACCGTCGGCCATTTCCACGCGCCCGCGCCGCTGCCGGCGGCATCCGTAATCACCGCCGCGGGCGCCGTCAAGACATCACGTCCGCGCCCCGCCCCGCACCCGCCGCGCACCGGAGCGCACGCCCCGCCCCCGCGCTCCCGGCCCGCCCCGCCGGACACCTCCCGCCCGCCCCGCACCCACGGCAACTGGCCGAAGCGTTTCCCCCCGCCCCGCCCCGCCCCGCCCCGGCCGTCCCGTCCCGGCCTGTGCTGCTGCGTGCGGGCCGTGTCCGGCCGCCGCGGCCCCGCGGCGCGGGTGTGCCGGGCCGTCCTGTGGTCGCGGGCGGCGGCGTGGAGCGCTCTTCAAGCGCAGTGAGAGCGGTTCTTGAGCGCGGTGACCGATGGTGTCCCCCAAGGCTGAAGAAGAAGGAGGAGGAGGGAGGAGGTATGGGCACCCCGAACCAGTACGAGCCCGTCCTGCGCGTGGAACGCGGGCGGGCCGGCGAAGAGGAACTGGCCGCACTCACCGTGGTGCTGCTCGCGCTCAGCGCGGGCGGCGCACCCGCCCGCCGGGGCAGGCCGGTCAACGGCTCCCGCTGGTGGAGGAGGCCCCGGGCCTACCGCGGCCCGCGCGGCTGGCAGTGATACGGACCTCGCCCAGAAAGGGATCTGACATGGCAATGACCACTGCCCCCGCCCCCGTCGAGCCGGGGCCGACCGACATCCGCGGACGCGTGGCGGAACTGCACGCGATCCGTGAGGCGGCCCGGCTGGGCCCCAGCGAGAAGGCGACCGCCGCCCAGCACGCCAAGGGCAAGCTGACCGCCCGGGAACGCATCGCCCTGCTGCTGGACGAGAACAGTTTCCAGGAGGTCGAGCAGCTGCGCCGGCACCGGGCGACCGGCTTCGGCCTGGAGGCCAAGAAGCCGTACACGGACGGTGTGATCACCGGCTGGGGCACGGTGGAGGGCCGTACGGTCTTCGTCTACGCCCACGACTTCCGTATCTTCGGCGGCGCGCTCGGCGAGGCGCACGCCACGAAGATCCACAAGATCATGGACATGGCCATCGCGGCCGGGGCGCCGCTGGTCTCCCTCAACGACGGCGCGGGCGCCCGGATCCAGGAGGGCGTCTCCGCGCTGGCCGGCTACGGCGGCATCTTCCAGCGCAACACCAAGGCCTCCGGCGTCATCCCGCAGATCTCGGTGATGCTCGGCCCGTGCGCGGGCGGCGCGGCCTACTCGCCGGCCCTGACCGACTTCGTGTTCATGGTCCGTGAGACCTCGCAGATGTTCATCACCGGCCCGGACGTGGTCAAGGCCGTCACCGGCGAGGAGATCAGCCAGAACGGGCTCGGCGGCGCCGACGTGCACGCCGAGACCAGCGGCGTGGCCCACTTCGCCTACGACGACGAGGAGACCTGCCTCGCCGAGGTCCGCTACCTCCTGTCGATGCTCCCGCAGAACAACCGCGAGAACCCCCCGCACACCACCGCCCACGACCCGGCCGGCCGGCGCGGCGAGATCCTCCTCGACCTGGTGCCCGCGGACGGCAACCGGCCCTACGACATGACGAAGGTCATCGAGGAACTCGTCGACGACGGCGACTACCTCGAGGTCCACGAACGCTGGGCCCGCAACATCATCTGCGCGCTGGCCCGCCTGGACGGCCAGGTGGTGGGCATCGTCGCCAACCAGCCGCAGACCCTCGCCGGCGTCCTGGACATCGAAGCCTCCGAAAAAGCCGCCCGGTTCGTGCAGCTGTGCGACGCCTTCAACATCCCCATCCTCACCCTGCTGGACGTGCCCGGCTTCCTGCCCGGCGTGGACCAGGAGCACGGCGGGATCATCCGGCACGGCGCGAAACTCCTGTACGCGTACTGCAACGCGACGGTGCCGAGGATCTCGCTGATCCTGCGCAAGGCGTACGGCGGTGCCTACATCGTGATGGACTCCCAGTCCATCGGCGCGGACCTCACGTACGCGTGGCCCACCAACGAGATCGCCGTGATGGGCGCCGAGGGCGCCGCCAACGTCATCTTCCGCCGCCAGATCGCCGACGCCGCCGACCCCGAGGCCATGCGCGCCCGCATGGTCAAGGAGTACAAGGCGGAACTCATGCACCCCTACTACGCGGCGGAGCGCGGCCTGGTCGACGACGTCATCGACCCCGCCGAGACCCGCGAGGTCCTCATCCGCGCGCTGGCGATGCTGCACGCCAAACACGCCGACCTGCCCTCCCGCAAACACGGCAACCCCCCGCAGTAACCCCGCGGACCGGCCACGGCGCACCCGCCCGCACCGCCCCGCACCGCCACGGCACCCGCCCGCACCGCACCCGCCCCCGCGCCCCTGCACTTCCCGCCCCCCGCACTCCCCGCCGCTCCGCTTTCCGCCCGGCATTCCGCACCAGGAGCAGACCCCACGGTCTGCTTTGCGGGACGCCGACCGGTCCCGCCCCGCCGCTCCCCGCCCCACCGGAGCGGGCCGGAACAGGCCGGAACCGGACCGGAGTTGCGCAGGACGCCTGGCAGCCGCCCCTCCCCGGCGGCGCACGGGCCGCGGACGGACAGCCTCCCCCACCCCCATTAAAACAGCACGACCGGTCGGGTATTGACAGACCGGATGCGCTGTTTTGTAATCGGGGGTGCGGCACGGGACACCGAGCAGGGGAGACGGCGTGGACATCGACGTACTGGGCGCACTGGCAGTGCGGGAGAACGGGGTGTCCATCACCCCGACGGCGCCGAAACCGCGGCAGGTCCTGGCGCTGCTCGCGCTCCGTGCCGACCAGGTGGTGCCCGTCGCGGCCCTCATCGAGGAACTGTGGGGCAACTCCCCGCCGCGCAGCGCCCGTACCACCCTGCAGACGTACGTGCTGCAGCTGCGCGAGCTCATCGCGCAGGCGCTCGAGCACGGCCGCAGCGGCGCCAAGGACGTCCTGATGACCCTGCCGGGCGGCTATCTGCTCGTCTCCGGCGGCGGCAGCAGCGACGTGCGCGAGTTCGAGCGGCTCGCGGGGGAGGGCTACCGGGCCATGGACCAGGGGGCCTTCGCCGAGGCGGCCCGCACCCTGGCCGGGGCGCTGCGGCTGTGGACGGGGGCCGCGTTCGCCGACGTGCAGGCCGGGGCGCAGCTGGCGATGGAGACCCGGCGGCTGGAGGAGAGCCGGCTGTGCGCGCTGGACCAGCGCATCGAGGCCGATCTGCGGCTGGGCCGCCACCGTGAACTGCTGCCCGAACTGACCGTGCTGACCAGCCGTTACCGCACCCACGAGAACCTGCACGCGCAGTTCATGCTGGCCCTGCACCGCTCCGGCCGGCGCAGCGAGTCGCTCAGCGTCTACCACCAGCTGCGCGCCACCCTCGTCAACGACCTGGGCCTGGAGCCCTCGCCGCGGCTGCGGCGGCTGCAGCACTCCATCCAGACGGCGGCGCCGGAGACGGCGGCGGCGCCCGCACCGTTCGACGGCGCGGGACCCCCCGCGCCCGCACGGGCCCGCTGAACCCGCACCGCCCACGCGGCGGCGGCACGGGCCACCGCCGTGCGGGCGGCCGGCAGCAACTGCGCCGGACTGCAAGGCGGTTCGGCACCTCGGGCCGCCCGGGCACCTCGGGCACCTCGGGCACCTCGGGCACCTCGGGCACCTCGGGCCGCCCCGACCGTCCGGCCGCACCGACCGTCCGAGCGGTGCGGACGGGCCGGATGGTGCGGACGGACGGAGCGGATGGTGCGGACGGACGGGGTGGGTGGTGCGGGTGGTGCGCGGGCTGCCCGCGGATGCGGGAAGCGGCTGAACGCGCCGTATCCGCGGGCCGGATGGACGGCACCCCCGGCGCCACGGGACCAGTGGCGCGACTCCCCTGCCCGGACCGCGGGTCGCCTGCCGGACGGGCCCGGCGGGCGCCGCACGCAGCCCATGCCCGCCGGGAGACCGGCGCGCGGGCCGGCAGCCGCCGTTGCGGCTGCCGTGGGCGGGCAGGGGCAGGCAGGTGGGCGGGCGGCTCATTCTTTGGGCGGAGGGTTTGGGCGCCGGCTGGTTCCCGGGAGCCAGTCGCCTTCGGCGGGATCACCACGGCCGGGGATGTGGCGCGGTGGCGGCGGCGCCCACAATGCCAGGACGGCCACCCGGGATCCGACCCTTGGAGACGCCCACCATGACCTCCGCCCCTCATCCGCACACGGCCTCGCCGACGCCGGCGGCCGACGTGCTCGCCGAGCTCACCGCGGTACTGGCGGGCATGATGCGGGTCGAGCCGCAGTCCCTCGACACGCAGGAGTCCTTCCGGCTGCTGGGCCTGGACTCGATGCTGTCCCTCGAGTTCGTCGCGGCGCTCAACGCCCGTTACGGCACCCAGATTGCGGCCACCGCGCTGTACGACCACCCCACCCCGGAGGCACTGGCCCGGCACGTCGCGGCCGAACTCGCCGCGCCCGGGCCCCTGCCGCGCACCGGCCCCGCCCCGCGGCACGGTGACGGGCAGCCCGACCCGGTCCAGGCCCCGTCTCAGGCTGCGGCTGCGGTGCGCGGTGCCGGCCCGTGGCCCGTCGCGGGGCCGGACACCGTCACCGACACCCTGCGCACGCAGCTCGCCGGGATCCTGCACTGCGCCGCGCAGGACATCGACGTGAGCGCGCCGTTCGCCGCGCTGGGACTGGACTCCATCCTGGCCGCGGAGTTCCTGGCCGGCATCAACCGCACCTACGGCCTCAGCGAGCAGACCGACCTGCTCTACGACCACCCCGACCTCGCGGCCATGGCCGCACACGTCACCGCGCAGGTGACGGACACCCGCACCACCGGCCCCGCACCCGCGTCCGGCTCCGCACCCGCACCCGCGTCCGGCCCCGCCCCCGCGCAGCCGCCGCGGGCCGTGGAGATCGACCTGAACGCCCTGCTGGACGCGGTGCGCGACGAGGTGCTCAGCATCGACGAGGCGGCTGCCCTGCTGGCGGCCCGTTCCGCCTGACACGAAGGGCACACGGTGACGGACACCCGCGAGATCCTGACGCGGTTCAAAGGCGGCACCCTGCAGCGCGAGCACGCCGTGGCCCTGCTGCGCGGCGCCGCATCGCCGGCCGGAGCACCGCCGCGGCCCGGCCCCGCGGTGCGGCCCGCGGCGGAGCGTGAACCACCGGCCGGCCCCGGTGCCGGCGGCGCCGAGCCGTGCGCCGTCGTGGGAATGCAGGGCTGTTTCCCGCACGCCGACGACCTGGACGCCTTCTGGCGCCACGCCCTGGAACAGCACACCCCCACGGCATCGTCCCCGCGGGGAGGGGACCGATTCGCGGACGGCATCCGGGAGTTCGACGCCGGCCTGCTCGCCCTGTTCGGCCTCGACACCGCCGGCGCGGCCGTCCTGGACTCCCGTGAACGCCTGCTGGCGCGCAGCGCGTGGCAGACCCTGGAGAGCGCCGGATACGCCGGAGTACGGACCGACCGGCTCACCGGCCCCGACCACGCAGGGCGCAGCGTCGGTGTCTACCTCGCCGCCGGCCCGGCAGACAACGCGCCGGGCGGGGACACGCCGGGCGGGCCCGGACCGGCCGGGCGGCTGTCGCGGCTGCTCGACCTGCGCGGGCCCAGCCTGAGCGTCGACACCGGCGCGTCCTCCTTCCTCACCGCGCTGCACCTCGCACTCGGCGCGCTGCGCGCGGGGGAGTGCGAGGCGGCGCTGGCCGGCGCCGTCGAGCTGCCACCGCGTCCGGCACCTCGGCCGCCCCGCACCGGCACCCACATTGACACCGGCACCCACACCGACACCGGTGCGGGCACGGATGCCGGTGTCGATGCCGATGGTGGGGGTGGTGGTGTCGGGGACGGTGGCGGGGGAGTGGTGGTCGTGCTGCTCAAGCCGCTGGCCGCGGCCCGTGCCGCCGGGGACCGCGTGTACGCGGTGATCCGCGCCGGCGCGGCCGGTCACCCGGGCCGCCTGGGAGCCGTACCGCACCACGCCCGGCTGGTCGGCCGGGCGCTGGCTGCGGCCGGCCTGACCGCCCCGGCCGCCGATCCGCACGGGACGCGCACCGGGCCGCCGCCGCAGATCACTCGGCAGCCGGCGCCGGCCGCCGCCCCCGGTCCGGACGGCCCGGGGGCGGGCCTGGTGGCGGGGGCCGGACTGGAGGCGCTGGGCATCGCTGTGCGGGAGAGCGCCCGGACGGCGGACCCGGCGGGTGACACGGGGGACGGCCCGGGGGTGGTCGCCGGGGCGGCCGCCCTGGTCCGTGCCGTGGGGCAGTTGCGCCACGCCACGCTGCTGCCCGGGCCCGGCCGGGCGGCGCCCGCCGGCTGGGAGCCGGCCCGCCGCGACGACGGCACCACGGTGCCCCGCAGGGCCCTGGTCGGCGTGTCCGGGCCGCCGGCCGCGGACGCCGTGCTGGTCGTGGAGGAGGCACCCCCCGCCCACCGTCCCCCCGCGCGGCCCGCCCGCCGCCCCGCAGACGCGGAACTGGTACTGCTGTCCGCCGCCACGCCCCGGCAACTGGCCGCCACCGCGGCGCGGTTCGCCCGCTGGCTGACCGGCGCCGCTGCGCACGGCGGCCCGCCCGGAGCGGACCTCGCCGCGGTCGCGCACGAACTGCGGCTGGGACGCGCGGCCCTGCGCTGCCGTCTGGCGGTGGTCGCCCACACGGTCACCGGCCTGGCCGCACAGCTGGCCGCCTTCGCCGAGGCCGCCGGCCCCGGCCGGCACCCGGCGGGCGTACACAGCGCCGACCTGCGCGACGCAGGCGACCCGCTGCTGCTCGACGGGCTCGCGGAGACCCGTACCTACGTGGCCGCCCTGTGGCAGGGCGGCCGCCTCGAACAGCTGGCGCGGCTGTGGCTGGCCGGCACCGACATCTGCGCCGTACTGCCCGCGCACCCCGGATCCGCGGGCATCGAACTGCCCCCCACCGTCCTGCAACCCCAACCCCAGCCCCAACCCCAGCCCCAACCCCAGCCCCAACCCGAGCCCCAACCCGAGCCCCAACCCGAGCCCCAACCCGAGCCCCAACCCGAGCCCCAACCCGAGCCCCAACCCGAGCCCCAACCCGAGTCCGAGCCCCAACCCCAGTCCGAGCCCCAACCCCAGCCCGAGCCCCAACCCCAGCCCGAGCCCCACTCTCAGCCTGAGCCCCACTCTCAGCCCGAGCCCGAGCCCGAGCCCGAGTCTCAGGTCCACGCCCGGTCTCAGGTGCAGTTCCGGTCTCGACGCGGGCCTCAGGAACGGCCGGTGGAGTCCGGCCCGGACGCGACGGCGTCCGGCGCGGGTGTGCCCGCACCCGACGGCGGCACGGACGGAGCACGGCGGTGACCGCACCCCTGACATCCCCGCCCCCGTCACCGTCGCTGTCCGCGGTCGCACCCTCGTCCTCGTTCCCGGCCCCGGCCCCGGCTCCGGCCCTGGTCCCGGCGTCCGTTCCGGTTGGCGTCGCGGGTGCGGACGCGGGCACGGACGAGCCGGTCAAGCTGTGGCTGTGTCCCAACGACGGCCTGCCGCCCGCGGTCGCCGGCCTGCTCGCCGCGCACTGGCTCGACGCGCAGGAGCAGAAGACCGCGAGCCGTTTCCTGTTCGAACGCGACCGGCGCCAGTACCTGCTCGCGCACACCCTGGTGCGGCGCGCGCTGGCGCTGGAGGCGGGCCTGGCCGAGGCCGAGCTGGTCATCTGGCGTTCCGCGCGGGGCCGTCCCTTCCTGCGGCCCGCTCCGGGTGAACTGCCGCGCGGCGGAGCGCAGTTGGACTTCAACCTCTCCCACGCGGGCGGCTACAGCCTGCTGGGTATCGTGCGCCGCCACCGCATCGGTGTGGACGTGGAGCGGCTGGAGGACCGGGACGAGCGGGCCATCACCACCATCGTGCGCACCTTCGCCGCCCCGGAGCGGGAGTGGGTCGAGCAGGCGGCACAGGGCCCGGACCGCGACCGGCGGGCACTGCGGGTGTGGACGCTCAAGGAGGCCTACTCCAAGGCCCGCGGGCTCGGCCTGGGACTGCCCTTCGACGCGTTCGTCTTCACCCTGGACGACGAACGCGGCGTACGCGCCTTCACGCCGCCCGCCGACGACACGGCCCGCCCGTGGCGGTTCGTCGAACTGGAGCCGGTGCCCGGCGTGCTGGTCGCCGTCGCCGTGCCCGCCGACGCGGCCCAGGACCCGGTGCTCCACCTCGGCTACGGCTTCCCCTGGAGCCGCTCGGAGCTCCGCAGTTTCCCGCTGCCCCGGCCGGTGGGGGGCCGCCTGGCCGCGGTCCCGGCGTGACTTCCCGGGCCGGTGCGGCGGCCCGGGGGCATCTCCAGCGGGCTTCGAAGACCTCTTGAGCCGGGACACCTACCGTGAGGCGTCCGCTGTTCCTGCTGTCTGCAGCCAGGAGGCCGCCGTGCCCATCCTCAGGTATCCGCAGAGCCCGCTGGACGACCTGCTGCGGCGGGCCGCGGACCGTGACGGCGACGCCCCGGCCGTGGTCACGGCCGGGGCCGCGGTGACGTACGCCGCCCTGGACCGGGAGGCGGACCGCATCGCCCGCTACGTGGGGCGCACCGTCCGGCGGGCCGACGCCGTCGTCGCCGCGGCCACCACCCTCGACACCGCCTTCCCCGCCGTGTACTACGGCACCGTCCGCAGCGGCCGGCTGCTGGCCCTGCTCGATCCGCGGATGGGGCCGGCCGCGCTGCACGAGGTGTGCGCGGCGGCCGGGGTCGAGATCGCCTTCGTACCCGGAGCGCTGGCCGCGCTGCTCGCCGCACTCGCGGACCGGCTGCCCCGGCTGCACACCATCGTGGTGACCGACCCCACGGACCCCACCGGCCGCCCCGCACCCGTGCGCCCCGCACCCGGCGGCTCGGTATCCGGCGGCTGGGTGCCGGACCGTCAGCCGTCCGGTGTCCAGCTGTCCGGTGTCCAGCCGTCCGGTGTCCCGGTGTCGGATGTTGCGGTGTCGGGTGCTGCGGTGTCCGGTGGGCAGGGGGCCTGCGCGGTGGTGGCGCTGTCCGCGGCTCTGGCGGCGGTGCCCGCCACCGGGTCCGTACGCAGGGCGCGGCCCGGTGTGGACGCGGTGGCGTGCCTGCAGTTCGCGCCGGACGGCGGCGGGCGGTTGAAAGGTGTGCGCATGACGCACCGCAATCTCGTCGCGGGCGCCGCCCAGACCGCCCTGGCCCACCGGCTCGGTGCCTCCTCCGTCGTCCTCAACCATCTGCCGCAGTACCACGCCGTGCACCTCAACTCGGCCGTGCACGCCGGAGCCCGGCAGGTGCTGTGCACGGACCCCGACCCCTTCGGGGCGCTGGCGGAGGCAGCGCGGGCGGAGGCCACGCACTACTACGGGCTGCCCGCCCGGCTGGACCGGCTGGCGGGTGATTCCCGGCTGGCCGCGGGCCGGGCGCACCTGCCCGGCCGGCACCTGAGCGCCATCCATGTCAGCGGCGGGGTACTGGCGCCGGAACGGGCCCGTGCGCTGCGCGACGCGCTGCGCGTGTCCGTTCTGCAGGGCTACGGCCTGACCGAGGTCTTCACGCTCTCCCACCACCAGCCGCCCGGCTCCCGGCCCGGTCTCGGCGCGGTCGGGGTGCCGCTGCCGGGCACCGAGTGCCGGGTCGTCCTGCCCGGCAGCACCCGGCCCGCCGCGGTGTGGTCGACCGGCGAGGTGCAGATCCGCGGACCGCAGCTGAGCCCCGGCCCGGCGGACGGACCCGGCCCGGCACCGCGGGACGCGGACGGCTGGCTGGCCACCGGTGACACGGGCTACCTCGACGCGGACGGCGGACTGCACCTCGTGGACGCGCACCGCTCCGTGTTCACCTGCGACGACGCGCTGGTCGCGCCCAGCGTGGTGGAGCGGGTCATCGGCCAGGACCCGCGGGTGGCCGACTGCATCGTCGCGGACTGGCCCGACCCGGCGCGCGGCGCCCTGGTCTGGGCCGGCGTGGTGCTGCGCGAGGCGCCCGACGGCGATGCCCCCGGTCTCCTCGACGTCCTCGACTCCGTCGCCGAACAGGCCAACGCCCGGCTCGGCCCCGGCGAGCAGATCCGCCGCCTGGAGGCCCTCGACGCCGTCCCCCGCCGGCCGGGCGGCCGGCCCGCCCGCCGCGAACTGCGCCTGCGGCTGCACGCCCTGGCCGCCGGGGAAGCCGCCGCCTGACCCACCCCGGCCGGCACCCCCGGTACGGACCGCGGCACAACCAGCCCGGGGACAAGAAGACAAGGAGACTTGCGGACAAGGGGACTTGAGGGCGACGGACCCCGGACCCGCCCCGCGGGCAACGGCCCCGCGCCCGCCGCCCGGAGGAGACCGGGCCGGAGCCCGCGCATCCCGGCCCCGGCGGCCCGGAGGTCAACGGGCCGGGGACACAGGGCCGGAGAGATCGGAGGCCGGCCGCAGGCGGGGGCCGGGCCGGCGGGGTGAGACGTGGTAGCGGACCGGTCGTGGCCCGCTGGAGCGCACCGGACACGGCGCCGCCCGCCGCCTACGGTGACCTGGCGGGACATCCCGGGATCCGGCGGGACATCCCCGGACGACAGGGAGGAGGCCGCCATGGACGAGCGGCACGCCGCACTCCGGGTGCTCCCCGCGCCAGCCCCCGCACACGACGAACACGCCGGCCGTGCCCCGGCCCCCCGGCCCGGCGCGACGGCCGCCGTGCGGGTGCACGTGGTCGGCGAGGACCCGCTCGCCCGCCGCGGCATCACGGCCCTGCTCGAGGGCCACCCCGGTATCCGTGTCACCGGCGAGAGCGAACCGGGGCCGGAACTGCTGCGCGCGCTGGCCGCCCGGCCGCCCCATGTCCTGGTCGCCCACGGCGCGTTCGCGGGCGACCAGCGCGAGGCCCTGGCCTTCGGCGGCGGGGACCTGCCGCTGCTGGTCCTGGGCGGCCCGGCCCGCACCGACCGTGCCGGCCGGCCGGCCGGCGGGCATCTGCCGGCCACCGCCACCGCGGGCCAGCTGGCCTCCGCCGTGGTGCTGGCCGCGGCCGGCTACACCCTCGCGCACGGACCCGCCCCGGCCCCGGCCGGACGCCGATCCGCCGCCGCGCCCATCCCGCCGATCTCACCGGTCAGCCCCGACCGGCTGACCGACCGCGAGTGCCAGGTCCTCGACCTGCTGGCCCGCGGCCTGTCCAACGGCGAGATAGCCCAGGCCCTGACCCTGTCCGAGCACACCGTCAAGACCCACGTGCAGAACCTGCTGCACAAGCTGCGCCTGCGCAACCGCGTCCACGCGGCCATCTACGCCTTCGAATCAGGCCTGCGCCCCCCGGCCGCCCGCCCCTCCGCCTGACCCGCCCAAGCCCGTCCCCCGGACCCGGCCCTCAAGCCCGTCCCCCGAAGGCGGCTCTCCAGCCCGTCTCGCTTGGCCCGGCCCTCAAGTGCGGCCTTCGAGCCCGGTCTTCAGGGTTTGGGTCTTCGGCCGGACGGCCGCGGGAGCGCCGGGCCGGGCGGGGTGACGGGCCCGGCAGATGACGAAGGTGACGCTGATCAGCAGGGCCCAGGAGATCCATTTGGAAGCGGAGACGGGTTCCCAGCCGTGGAGTTGGTAGGGCTTTCAACTGTTGCATGATCCATCAGTAAATATCAGCTTTTCTCATCTGTTATCTTGATCGCGTGAAGCTTTCCGAATGGGCGGCGCGCAACGGTGTGCACTACCAGACCGCGTGGACGTGGGCGAAAGAGGGCCGCATGCCGGTCCCGGTGCGCCAGACGCCGTCTGGTACGTGGTTGGTCGACGAGCCCGCCCCGGAGACGTCCGGCCGTGTCGTGGCGTACTGCCGGGTTTCGTCGGCGGACCAGAAGCCGGATCTTGACCGGCAGGTGGCCCGCGTGGTCCAGGGGGCTACCGGGCTCGGCCTGCCGGTTGCGGAGGTCGTGACCGAGGTCGGCTCGGGGCTGAACGGGCGTCGGCGCAAGTTGCACCGCCTGCTGTCCGATCCGCGGGCCGCGGTGATCGTGGTCGAGCACCGGGACCGGCTGGCCCGGTTCGGCGTCGAGCATCTCGAAGCCGTCCTGTCCGCCTCCGGGCGGCGCCTGGTTGTCCTCGACCCCACCGAGACCGCCGATGACCTGGTGCGCGACATCACCGAGGTGCTGACCTCGATGTGTGCCCGCCTGTACGGGCGGCGGGCGGCGAAGGACCGGGCCGCCCGCGCGGTGGCCGTGGCGACCGGCGAGGCTGCCGAGTGAAGAAATTCCAGCCACAGCCCGGGTTCCAGGTTCAGGCGTTCCGGTTCGCCCTGGACCCGAACACGACTCAGGAGCACGCGCTGCGCTCGCACTGCGGCGCGGCGCGTGCCGCGTACAACTGGGCTGTCGGTTGGGTGACCGCGTCGTGGTGGCAGCGCCGCGCGGAGGAGTCCTACGGCATCGCCGAGGCCGGGCTGACGCAGTGGCGGCCGTGGTCGCTGCCCGCACTGAGGAAGGCGTTCAACGAGACCAAGCACGCTGACCCCAGGTTCGCCGCCTGGTGGGAGGAGAACTCCAAAGAGGCGTACAACACCGGCCTCGCCAACGCTGCGGCGGCGTTCGACAACTACACCAAGTCCAAGCAGGGCAAGCGGCACGGCAAGCGGATGGGTACGCCCCGCTTCAAGTCGAAGCGGAAGGCCCGTCTTTCCTGCCGGTTCACGACCGGCGCGATCCGCGTGGACACGGGCGGCCGGCACGTGACGCTGCCGAGGCTGGGCACGATCCGTACCCACGAGCCCACGGTGAAGCTCCTCGCGCGCGTTGAGGCCGGGACGGCCCGGATCCTGTCCGCGACCGTGCGGCACGAGCGCGGACGCTGGTACGTCGCCTTCCAGGCCGAGGTCAAGCGCGACCTCGAACGTGTGGCGCGGCCGGACGTGGCGGTCGGCATCGACCTCGGCGTGAAGACCCTCGCGGTCATGGCCGACTCGACGGGTGAGATCCGCACCGTCGCGAACCCCGGACACTACGACCGGGCACGCAAGCAGCTGCGCCGCGCCTCTCGCATCGTCTCCCGCCGCCAGGGCCCCGACCGGCGCACCGGACAGAAGCCGTCGAAGCGGTGGGAGAAGGCCAACGCCGCCCGCAACCGCGTGCACCACCGGGTGGCGAACCTCCGCGCGGACGCCCTGCACAAGCTCACCACGAGCGTTGCGGCCGAGTACGGCACGGTCGTGATCGAGGACCTGAACGTCGCCGGGATGCTCCGCAACCGGCGCCTCGCGCGCAGGATCGCCGACGCCGGATTCGCAGAGATCCGACGCCAGCTCACCTATAAAACCCGCCAGCGCCACACCACCCACCTCGTGGCCGCGGACCGCTGGTACCCCTCCTCGAAGACCTGTTCCGGGTGCGGCGCGGTGAAAGCCAAGCTGCCGCTGCACGTCCGGACCTACGAATGCGACACCTGCGGCCTGGTCATCGACCGGGACGACAACGCCGCACTCAACCTCGCCGCTCTCGCGGCAGCCTGCCTGACTGGTACCGGAGTGGCTGGAGACCAGGACGCCACCGAGGTGGTGTCGAAGCCTCGTAGAGCCGACCAGAAGACCCGCGCCACCCGCACCCGCCGCAAGGCGAGCGCGGGGCGGGCAGGTGGCGCACCCCTGCCGCACCAGCGGCAGGAGGAAGCGAGAGACCGTACTCACGCCGAAGCCCTCACGCTTTGGTGACGAGACGGACCTTCCGGGCCGAAATGCCCGGAATGCTGAGAGCAGCTGAGGCTCTTAGCAACGGCGCACCGTCTGGGCCAGCCGATGTCCTCGTCGGAGGGGGCGGGTGCCTCTCCGGCCGGCCCGCCGGCGCCCGGTGCCCGGGCCCGGCTGCCGTGTCCCGCGGCGGCCGTCCACGCCGCCCGGTGCGCGCACACCGATGGCCTCATCGTCGACTCCCGGACGTTTGACATGCGCAAGGACTCCACGCCGGCCGGGTGTGCCGGCCGGATGATGCCGAGCGTGCCCGGCCGCGCTGGAGGAACGCTGGAGAAGTGCACGAGACGGACGTGAGACGGACGTGAGACGGACGTGAGAGGGGCGTGAGAGGGGCGTGAGGCGGGCGTGAGGTCCGCACGAGATTTCCGCCCCCGGCCTGGCAAAGGTTTGCCCGCGTGTTGCCCGGCGCCCTACGCTCGGGGCGGCTCCCGGCGAAACTTTCTTGCCCGCTCACCCCAGGGGATTCGAATCATGCTGCGACAGCCCGCGTTCGGACACCGCCTGAAGAAGCTCCGGATGGCCCAGGGGCTGTCGCAGACGGCCCTGGCCGGTGAGGGCATGTCCACCGGCTACCTCTCCCGTCTGGAGTCCGGGGCGCGCCAGCCCACCGACCGGGCCGTGGGCTACCTCGCCGACCGGCTGGGCCTTGAGGTCGCCGATTTCGAGGAGCCGGTCACCGGCTCGCTGGCCCACGCGCTGACCCTGGCCTCCTCCACCGGTTCCGCGGACGCCATCGAGGCGCTGCGCGCGGCACTCGCCGCCGAGGGCCACGAAAGCGCGGTGCTGCGCTGGCAGGCGCTGTGGCTGCTGGCGAGGGCCGCACGCCTGCAGGGCGACCATGCCGCGGAGCGCGCCCACCTCGCCCAACTGGTCGCGCTCGGCGACGAGGTGGGCCTGGCCGAGCTGCGGGTGCGCGGCCTGACCCGGCTGGCACGCTGCCTGCGTTCGCTCGGCGAGATCACCCCCGCCCTGGACGCGGCCGTCGCCGCCCACCGGCTCGCCCTGGGCGAGGACCTGGGCGTCGAGGACCGTGCCGCCGCGCTGCTGGCCCTGGTGTCGGTCCAGGCGGAGGCCGGGCAGGTGCCGGAGGCCCGGGTGCACGCCGACGAACTCACCGCCCTGGTCGAGGGCCGCAGCGACACGCTGTGGGCCGAGGCGATGTGGACGGCCGCCGCCGTGCGGGTGCGCCAGGGCGACCACACCGGCGCGCAGCACTGCCTCGACCAGGCCCTGGAACGCTTCAGCAGCCAGGAGGACCTGGTGCTGTGGCTGAGACTGCGGCTCGCCGCGGGCCGGCTGCACCTGCAGAAACTGCCCGCCGACCCCGCACAGGCACAGCGCTGCGCCGAGCAGGCCGAGGCCGCTCTCACCTTCGTCGGCACCCCCGCCCTGCGCCAGGACCTGACCGCGCTGAAGGCCGATCTGGCCTTCGCCACCGGCCGCTACGACGATGCCCGCGCCCTGCTGGGCGGCCTGGCCGGGGACGAGCCGAGGATGACCTACCGCGACCGGGTCCGGCTGGAGATCCTGCGCCAGCAGCTGCTGATCCTGGGCGGCGACGTCTCCGGCGTGGACGGGCTGCGCACCCTCGCCCAGCAGGCCCAGGCCGACGCCAACATCGACCTCGCCGCGGAGATCTGGCGCACCCTCGCGGACGCCCTCACCCCCGCCCCGCCGGCCTGAGGACTGTCCCCGCACCCCCCCCGCACACCCCCCCCGCACACCCCACCCCGCACACCCCACCCCGCACACCCCACCCCGCACACTCCGCCCGGCACGCTCACCCCCCCCGGCACGCCCACCCTCGTGCGTCCCGGTCCCGGTCCCGGGGCCGGCAGCCGGCGGGGCGGGAAATTCGGATGGCCGGCGCAGCGGATTTCCCGCCGCCCCGGGGGATTTGCTTTCCCGCCTTCCCGCCTTCCCGACCTTCCCGCTTTTCCGGGTTTTTCTCGACGGCGCCTCGAATTCCGGTGGACGGGGCGGAAGTTGCCTTGACGTGTGGAGTGCCGGTTCGTGAATCTCGGTACGGTACTGGCCGTTCACGCCCGAAGGGACACCATCGTGGTCAGCAAGAAGAGGAATCCCGCAGGACCCGAGCCGGAGCTCATCCCCGCCTTCGGCAGTGAGGTCACCGACGGTCTGGACGAGGACACGGAGGCGGACGTCCTGGGCAGCATCGCCCTGCAGTAGGGCGGCGTCGCGCAGCAGGACGGCGGGCGGACACGGGGGAGGGGACCCGCCCGGCGGGTCCCCTCCCCTCGTCTCCCCTCGTCCCGTCCGCCGGCCGGTGCCGTCAGGACGTCACGAGCGCCACGCACATCGCGCCCAGGGCCACCGCCTGCAGCACGACCCGGGCGTTGATGACGCTGTCCCAGGTGCGCTGCAGGCCCCGCGCGTCGGGCGCGGTGCGGCAGTCCAGCGCCGCGCCGGTGAGCTCCTTGTTCACCGGCGCGCTGACCTTGTTGTAGACGGCCAGCCACACCACCAGGGCCAGCGCCGCCACCGCCGCGGCGACGGCCGGCGCCGTCTCGCCGCCGAAGCCGGCCGCGACGGCCGTGGCCACGGTGGCGACCAGGCCGAAGACGCCCGGGACGGGCATCCGCCGGTCCCCGAAGCGGTGGATCTGCCCCATGGTGCTGGTCAGCACCGCGTCGTCGACGTGCGCGAGGGCGGGCCGCTGGACGATCGCGGAGAAGACGTCGGTGCCGTAGACCACCGCGTTGGCCATCGTGGCCACCACGGCCAGGGTTTGTACGAGCGCTTCCATCACAACCACCCTTGTCCGTCTGCCGGTTGCCACAAGGGCCTTGCCGCCCCGTGGATATATCAATGCTAGATGTCCTGCCGACACTATCAAGTTCAGTGCTTCGAATGCTAGCGTTGACAACTGCATTGGTTCGCAAGGGATTCAGCGGGGACGTGGGACGGCCCGGCCGCGGCGGTCCGCCGTACCGCGCCCTGCGAGGACATCCGCCCGCACCGCCACGAGGAGACACCCAGATGGCCATTGGACGTGCCCGTCGCGTACTCATCGCCGGCGGAGGGATCGGCGGCCTGGCCGCGGCCCTCGCGCTGCAGCGCAGCGGTGTGGAGTGTGTGGTCTTCGAACGGGCCGAGGAACTGCGCGACGGCGGCGCGGGCCTGCACATCTGGACCAACGGAGTCCTCGCGCTGGACTATTTGGGCGTGGCCGGCCAGGTCCTGGAGACGGCCCCCGCGCAGCAGGTCGCGCACTTCAGCACCCACCGCGGCGAGGTGCTGGGCGCCTGGCCGGTGGGTGACTTCGTCGAGCGCTACGGAGCGCCCACGATCGCCGTCGAGCGCTCCGTCCTGCACGGTGTGCTGCGCGACGCCCTGCAGGGCTCCCCGGTGCGCACCGGGGCGCACGTGGTCGGCTTCGATCAGGACGAGGACGGGGTCACCGTGCGCTTCGCGGACGGCGGCAGCGAGCGGGGCGACCTGCTCATCGGGGCCGACGGCATCCACGGCACCGTCCGCGACTGCCTGTTCGGCCCCGCCGGCAACCGCTACAGCGGCTACATCGCCTGGCGCGGCCGCTCCCCCCTCCAGCACCCCGACATCCCGCCGGGGACCTTCAACGCGATGTTCGGGCCCGGGGTCCGGTTCACCTACTACGACGTCGCGCCCGGCCTGGTGCACTGGATGAGCGTGGCCAACGGGCCCGCCGGCGGACGCGACGAGCCCGGCGTGCGTGAGATGCTGCTGCGCCGGCACCGGGGCTGGGGCGGCCCGGTCGCCGACATCCTCGCCGCCACCCCGGAGGAGGGCATCATCCGGGGCGACGTCGAGGGCCGCCGCCCCGAACGCCGCTGGGGCCGCGGCCGTGTCACCCTCCTCGGGGACGCCGCGCACCCCATCACCTTCAACATCGGCCAGGGCGCCTGTCAGGCGCTGGAGGACGCCCTCGTGCTCGCCGAGCACCTGGCACCCGCCGGCGGCGACCCGGTCGCGGCGCTGCGCCGCTACGAGCAGGAGCGCCGCGCCCGCACCGCGCCGCTGCAGCGGATCGCGTGGCGGATCGGGCGGATGGGCGCGGTGGAGAATCCGCTGCTGATCCGGGCGCGCGAGGCGTTCATGCGCAAGAACTGGAACACCAAGGCCTTCGCCGCGGCCGAGAAGGGCCAGGTCTCCTACGGCACCCGCTGGGCCCGCGAGACCCGCCCGGACCACCCGGTCCCCGCCCCCCGCACCACCGTGGACTGACGCCGGGCCCGAACTCCGTTGGTCCGGCCCCGGGTTCGTGCCATCGCGGACCGGCCCCGGGCCCGTACCCCGGTGGGTCGCCTCCGGGTTCGTGTCACTGCGAGCCGGCTCTGGGCCGCGCCATGGTGGACCGGCCCCGGGCCCGAACTCCGGTGGTCCGGCCCCGGGTTCGTGCCATCGCGGACCGGCCCGGGCCCGTACCCCGGTGGGTCGCCTCCGGGTTCGTGTCACTGCGGGCCGGCTCTGGGCCGCGCCATGGTGGACCGGCCCCGGGCCCGAACCCCAATGGGCTGATGCCAGGCCCGAACCCCGCTGGGCTGACCCCAGGCCGGCAGCACCGTGGACCCGTCCCAGGCCCGAACCGCCGTGCACCGGCCCCAGGCCCGCACCGTCCTGGGCCAACGCCCCGGCCCGGCCCGGGCCCCGGGCCGGTCGGGGGCGCGCCCTGGCCAGGGGTGCAACTCGGACAGGGGCGCACTCTGCTCCAGGGCGCACTCTGCTCCAGGGCGCACTCCGGTCCGGGGCGCACTCCGGTCCGGGCTCCGCCTCCGGTCCGGGGCGCGCCCGAGCGCTCCGGACCCGAGCGCTCCGGACCCGGCCGCCCGCGCGCGTCGGCCGCCGAGGCATCGGCCCCGGGCCGCGCTCCCGCCGGGGAGGGCAGCGGCGGCCGGAGCGCCCGCCTGCCGCAGCCGTCGAGGGGGCCCGCCCGAGCACCCCCGCCTGCGTACCCCGGCCCGTTCCCGAAGCCACCGGCCGGCCACGGCGCCCGCCCCGCCCCGATACGGCACTTCCGGGACCTCGGCCGCACCCTCAACTCCCCGCCGCCACGGCCCGCGTTCACGCCCCGCAGGGCACGGCCTCACGATCCACGCCGGGACCGACCGCACCCGCCCCGCCCACGCGCCGGAGCCCGCCCGGAACACCGCACCCAGGGCCGGCTCCCCGGGATGGCACCGAACCGCAACAGGACCCGAAGCAACGACATGGACGCCCCGCCAGGAAACACCCCCGGCCGAAACCCCGCACCGCCTCCGGGTCAGTCCGGCGGAGCCGCCCGCTGCGGCGCCGACGGCCGCGCCGCGGCCCGTGCCGCCGGGTACAGGCCGTCCCAGACCGGGTGGTCGGGCGGAAACCCCAGGGAGACCAGGACGTTGACCAGCATCCCGTACGCCATGAACGTGGTGGTCCGGCCGGTGTCCGCGCCGAGCGGCAGATGGACGGTGTCCCACAGCCGCTGCCACTCGGCGCGGACCGCCTCGCCGAACCCGGCGTCGCCCCGCGCCTCGCACGCCGCCACCGCGACGTACACCTGCATCTGCATCAGCAGCCGTTCCGGTTCCTTGAGAATGACGCGGGTGTACGCGTTGGCCATCGCGCCCAGCGCCTCCTCGCCGCTCAGCCCCTCGGTCGCCTCGGCGAACAGCCGTGTGGTGTCGGCCAGGCAGCGCCGCGCCGCCGCGAGGAACAGCGCCCGCTTGCCCGCGAAGAGGCGGAAGAGGTACGGCTGCGACACCCCCGCGCGCCGGGCGACGGCCTCGGTGGAGGTGCCGTCGTACCCGCCCCGGGCGAACTCGCTCAGGGCCGCGCGGATGACGCTCTCGCGCCGCTCGTCTGCACTCATCCTCACCATGACCGAAAGTTAGTGGTTGATCACTAACTCGGTCAAGGGGGGCGGGGCGGAAAGCCCGGCCCGGGTGGAATCCGGGTGGAATCCCGGCGGACCCCGGCGGGAAAAGCGCCCCCCGGGGACGGGGGAATCCGGTGGAGGAAATCCCGCGCGGTGGTGCCGGTCCAGACGCATTCGAGGAATGCGCCAGAACTCCGTGCCAGATTCACAGAATCGAGATCCGCTCGCCGACGGCTCGATGACCTTTCTCCGGCGCTTTCGTCAACTCAGTGAGGCAGGAACGGGGATGATCGACAATTTCTTCACGATGTTTCCCGGGCAGGGCTCGCAGCGCGCGGGCATGGCCGGGCATCTGCTGCGTGAGCACCCCCGCACCGCCGGACGCGTCCTGGCGCGCGCGCAGGACGCCACCGGCCTGCCGCTGACCGCGCTGTGCAGCACGGCGGGGGAGGAGGAGCTGGCCCCGACCGAGATTGCCCAGCCCGCCATCGTCGCCACCAGCCTCGCGGTGCTCGAAGTGCTGCGCGAGGAGGCCGGGTTCGTGCCGGCCGTGGTGGCCGGGCACAGCCTGGGCGAGTACACGGCGCTGGTCGCCGCCGGGGTGCTGGGCGCCGACGAGGCGCTGCGGCTGGTGCGCCGCCGCGGCGAGCTGATGGCCGGCGTCTCGCGCCGGGCCGGCGGGGCGATGACGGCCGTACTGGGCCTCGACCCCGCCCGGATCGAGGAGATCTGCGCCGGCTGTGCCCCGCTGGGCGTGGTGGAGATCGCCAACTACAACGAGCCGGGCCAGACGGTGATCTCCGGGCAGCGCGCGGCGGTCGAGGAGGCCGCCCGCCGCGCGCTGGCGGCCGGCGCCGAACGGGTGGTGGCGCTGAAGGTCTCGGCGCCCTTCCACTGCTCGCTGATGCGGGCGATCGAGGACGAGTTCGCCGCCGAACTGGAGCGCGTCACCTTCGCCGCACCCCGGCTGCCGGTGATCAGCTCGGTCACCGGCACCCTGGTGCGCGACGGCGCGCACGCCCGGGACCTGCTGCGCCGTCAGCTGGCCGGGCCGGTGCGCTGGGTGGACGTGCTGGGCGCCGCGGGAGCGCACGGGACGGGCGGCTGCCTCGAGGCCGGCCCCGGCCGGGTGCTGAGCGGCTTCGCCAACCGCACCGGCGTCCACTCCGTGGTGCGCAGCACCCACGACGCGCGCCGCATCACCGCGCTGCTGCGCGAGCTGAGGCAGGAGTCCGCCCCTGACGCCGCCGCCTGACCCGCCGCGCGGGGCGGCCCCCGACCCACGGGCCCCCGCCCCCCGCCCCCGCACCTGCTCCCCCTGCCCGTCCTGCTCGTCCTGCTCGTCCTGCTCGTCCTGCTCCCGTCCTGTTCCCTCTTCTCCTTCTTCCCTCTCCCGTTCCCGTCCGTCCGGTGCCGGCCTCCGGTGCCGGCACCGGAGAACGACCCATCCGAAAGGCAGCCAACGGTGTCCGAAACCCTGACTTCCACCTCGACCGACTACTTCCATGCGGTCCAGGCCGCCATCGCCGACGCCCTCGGCATCGACGAGTCCGAGGCGGTTGCCGAGGCGACCCTGCTCGGACAGCTGGGCGCCGAGTCGATCGACCTGCTCGACATCCTCTTCCGCATCGAGCGCGCCACCAAGGTGAAGATCACCGTGGCCGACATCGCCGCGCTGCTCCAGGGCGGCATCCCCGACGAGGAGTTCGGTGACGAGAACGAGGTCGTCAACGACACCGGCCTCACCCACCTGGAGAAGGTCCTGCCGCAGTTCGACCGCAGCCAGCTCGCCGAGCCGCTGACCGCCGAGGGCGTGCTGGGCCTGTTCACCGTGCAGAACCTGACCGACCTGCTGACCGAGCGGGCCGCGGCGCAGAACGCCGCCTGACCCCACCCGGCCGGTGGTGTGCGGGCAGGCGGCGTCCCGCGCACCACCTGTCGCCTCCCGCCCCTCCCCTGCCAGCGGCCGGCCGGGGTGCGGCCCCTGTCCGCGCGGGCCCCGGCAGCCGCCGCCCACCTCGTAGCAGAAACGGGAAGAGACAGATGAAGCTGAAGGACCGCACCGCCCTGGTCACCGGTGCCTCACGCGGCATCGGCCGGGCCATCGCCCTGGCCCTGGCCGAGCAGGGGGCGGCCGTCGCCGTCAACTACCGCTCCCGGCAGGAGGACGCCGCCGCGGTCGTCAAGGAGATCGAGACCGCGGGCGGCCGGGCCGTGGCGATCGGCGCCGACGTCGCCGACCCGCAGCAGGCCGCCCGCCTGGTGCAGGAGGCCACCCGCCTCCTCGGCTCCCTCGACGTGCTCGTCAACAACGCGGGCACCAGCGACGACGGCCTCATCTACGACGCGCCGCCGGACGCCTGGCTGAACGTCATGAAAGTCAACTTCGGCGGCGCGTACCACTGCACGCACGCCGTCATGGAGCAGTTCATGGCCCACGGCGACGCCACGATCGTCAACATCTCCTCGGCCATGGGCGAGCGCGGCTGGATCGGCCAGGCCAACTACTCGGCCTCCAAGGGCGCGCTGAACTCCTTCACCCGCTGCGCGGCGATCGAACTCGCCCGCTTCGGCGTGCGGGTCAACGCGGTCCTGGCCGGGTTCACCCCGACCGACCTGGTGGACGGGGTGATGCAGCGCGACGGCGGCCGCAGCATCAAGCGGCAGATACCGCTGCGCCGCTTCGCCACCGTCGAGCAGGTCGCCGCGGCAGCGGTGTTCCTGGCCGGACCCGACTCCGGCTACACCACCGGCGAACTGCTCTGCGTCGACGGCGGGTTCTCCGCCCAGCTGGGCATCGGCCGTC